>JBFXAQ010000001.1:0-1067432 GCA_050184115.1 Gammaproteobacteria bacterium
GTTCGAGTACATCGAAATCTTCTACAACCGTCAACGCCGCCATTCGGCGCTCGGCTATCTCAGTCCCGACCAGTTCGAGTCACAACCTAACTACGTAACCGTGTCTACGGTTCGTGGGTAACTCCAAAATCGCAACGAGAGAACCCAGATTTAGTTCAAGTCTACGAGAAGATCAAAAAAGGGATCTGGACCGATAATGGTCTATTTCATCTGACTGATGCCTGGAGAGAACAAGTCGAGGACCGTTCCGTATTCAAGTTCAAGCTTGAAGCTGTAGACAACGTGGTAGACGAGCGGGCCCCTTATGACGTCGCTCCTACAAGCACTACCCATACCCGCGTCATCCCCACGTCCGTGAAGCTCCAGGTGTGGGCGCGGGACGGCGGGCGCTGCGTGGAGTGTGGATCAGAAGACGAGCTCCATTTCGACCATATCCTCCCATATTCAAAGGGGGGCACCTCGCTTAGGGTCCAAAATGTTCAGCTACTTTGCGCGCGACACAATCTGAAAAAGCGAGACAAAATTGAATAAGTAACCCCGTATCTGGCTCTCCGCCGTTTGCAACGGCTCAGGCCAGTCGCCGTCGGGTCGGGCCAGTCCCGGTGTAACACGCAAATAGGTCAACCGCTTTTCTTCAATGCTAGATCGGCGTTAGCATTTCCCCTGCCTAGCAATTGCGGGCGAAAGCCCGTCGGAATGTGAGTCACATTCCGCCTAGATTTTTTAGGTTTCGAGCGTTACTTCCGGCCCGGGAATGACGCTAGTCACCGTCATTCCCGGGCCGGAAGTAACGCATGCCCAGGTAGGCAAATGGGTTCTATGCTTGAACAGCTAAGAAGCAACGCTCTTATTCGAGCCACGATCAGCAGCCTTCGCTCAGCAATCGAGCGCAAGCAAGTATATCGCCCGAGCAACATCGCGAAATTCATCTTCCTTTGCGGTGCGAATAAAGCACCGGAAGCAATCTCCGAGCGTCGACGCGCGCTAATCGCGTTCGCGGAGCGAAATCTCCCGCATACGCAATTCTTCCTTGCTGAAAAGATGTTTGCGATCCTTCAAAAAGAAGGGCACCGCGGCAATCTTCTCGATATTGAGCATCAAATTTCCCTGTTTTCAGACCATGTCGTCTTGGTTCTGGAGAGCCCTAGCGCATTTGCTGAGTTAGGGGCCTTTTCGCACAACGAACTTCGCAAAAAGCTCATCGTAATCAACGACGTTCAATACAAAGATGCGCCTTCGTTCATAAACCTCGGCCCAATTAAGGCCGTGCAGGAAGCAACTGGCGATAATGGACTTCTGTTGTACCCAATGCATCCTGATGGAGTTACAAAACTCGACGCAATCGGATCAGTATATGCACCGCTTTTTGAGCTTCTCAAAGAGCCTGTGATCACTAGAAGAACACCGATAGCGCCCGACGCGTGCAATCCTGCGAAGACTTTCGACAAGATATCGGCAATGTTCCTGCACGACGTGCTCTACATGATTGGGCCTGCGTTCCATCGGGAGATGATTGAAGTAATGCGTCTGATTTTTGGAGACGACCGATACGATCAGGTTCGGGAGCATTTCGCGATTCTTTCAGCAATTGATTCGGTGTCGCGGCGTGAAGACGGGCTATATAGAACCTCTTTAAGCGGTCCGTATTTGCGCTACGGATTTGACATTAACAAAGTAATAGCGGCTTTTAGGATTAGTGCGCTTCGAAACTATCCCGAGCGGCTTTATGGAACTTAAGGGCATCATTCAGAGCGAAACGGACTTACCAGTCGGGTTCGTTGATGATGCTCTTCGGCATGCTCGACGATATGTGAAGCGATTTAAAATAAAAAAGAAAAACGGGGGCGAGCGTGTCATATATCATCCGGCGAAGAAGCTAAAAGTCATTCAATATTGGCTTCTTTTGAATGTCTTCGACCGGCTGCCTGTTCATCGTGCTGCAATGGCATATAGGTCGGGCCTCTCGATCATGGACAACGCAGCGAAGCACCGCCACGGCCGATATTTTCTTCGGCTGGATTTCTCGGATTTTTTCCCCAGTATCAAATATCACGATCTTGAGCCTAAGCTTGTTGCTTGGCACAAATTATCGGCACCAGCATGGGAGCTAAATGAAGAGGCTAAGCTTCTAATTCGTCTCGCGAGTTTTGGCTCGAACGACGAGTTGCTCATAGGTTACCCAACGTCGCCGTCGATAAGTAACGCTGTTATGTACGAGGCGGATGATGCCTTATCAAAGCTGGCGCAAGATACAAGGCGCTTTGGGCGAACGGTTTATACGCGTTATGCAGACGATTTGGTTTTCTCCACCGATATTAAAGGTGCGTGTAGAGATTTGGAATCTGCGGTGCGCGACTTAGTAAAAAACCTTACAGCGCCCAGACTTCGAATTAATGATTCAAAAACTAGGTATGGCAGTAGCAGCGGAGGTACTGCGTCTGTTACTGGTATTCGTGTTTGCGAAGGCGGGCATCTCACTATACATCGTAGACATAAAGATCACATAAGACTTTTACTGGGGCTCTATACGAAGGGAAGGCTTTCGGCAGAAGAGCAACGATCTCTTATCGGTCATCTTCAATACTGCAGGCATGTTGCTCCACAGTTCTACTCCTCTTTACAGATAAGGCGCTTTAGGGAAATTGCGGAACTGATGGGTCGCGGTACCTAATATCAATAGAACCCGACGCCCCAACTCCCCCCTTCGTTCACGGTCGCTCCAATCGTTGGCCGTTAAGTGGAGGGTGTGTCGATGTTATTCGACGAAGAGTGATACAAACATGAGATTCGCTCGCGTAAACGGCCAGCATATCGAAGCCTTTCTAGGCGCCTCAGGTGAGTGCCCCGGTTGTGGGAGCCTCCTGATCTCGAAATGCGGCAAGAAGAGGGTCTGGCACTGGGCCCACAAGGGAGTTGGATTCTGTGACCCTTGGTGGGAAAACGAAAGTGACTGGCATCGCGCCTGGAAAGACCAGTTCCCAGTCGATTGGCAAGAGGTGGTGCACGATGCAGCTGATGGGCAACGTCACATTGCCGATGTAAAGACTGCCACTGGCTGGGTTCTTGAGTTTCAGCATTCCGCACTTTCATCAGAGGAGCGCGGATCTCGCGAAGAGTTCTACGAAGCCTTGGTGTGGGTCGTAGACGGCTTGAGACGGAAAAGGGATGCGCGACAGTTTTTTGGCGTGTATCGCAACGGTGAAAAATCTGCGGACCCGCAGTCTACGAAGTGTCGAATATCGATGCCCAAAGGAGCGCTATTCGAGGATTGGAGGCAGTCGCGGGCTCACGTGTTCTTTGATTTTGGCGAGCAAACGCGGATTTGGTGGCTCTACCCCGGAAGTGATGCAGTCCGTGCATATGTTCAAGCAGTGTCTAGAAGCGAATTCATTCGAGCGCAGCGGGAACGAACTGCAGATAACTCGACACGATTCGATTTTTTAGTGCAGAACTTCAGCGCGTTTGTCGCGAAATTTGAAAAACCTCCGCCTGCACCCAGGCCTTCCCGACGCACGGGTGCGCCCGGCGCACCACGTCCCGTGAGGATAAATGTCCGGTGCTTTCGCCTGTAGAGTACTTGGGCGCGGCTGCGTCCCCCAAACGCCTTCGGACTCGATATGCTTACGTGCTGGCTTGTTGATATTAGTTCGTTGCGCGCACTAGGCATCGATGCTTTCGGCTATGAAAGTGCCATTAACGACTGAAAGGCGGTGTTAGGCAGCTGGAAATTGAAGCGATACGTGAGCTTCCGAGCCCCCGGGTACCTGGCCGGGGAACTGAAGACCCACCCCCACTTCGGATTTCGTTCCTCAATCCGAAGCTAAAGAGTCCCATGGCTCCCGCCATGTGACGTCATGTCCATCCCGCCCTACGCGCCTTCGGCGCCGCAGCGATTCAACATAACGCGGGATTATCCGAACCGCTGAAGCGGTTTAAAGGCTGTCGCCCGGATAATCTGCATTATGTGTAAATCGCTGCGTTTCCGTCCCCGCCTGCGGCGCGGCCGTTGAGGTGATGGCTTGTGTATCTATTACATAGGACACAAGCCATGTCACAAGCCTTTCGCCTCAACGAACGAACCGGCCGTTACCTGCCCCTTCGTCCCCTCTCAGCTCAAGATATCATCACCAAGGCCAAGGAGTTGGTCTCCAAGGCTCTCCGACAACCCGGCGCCGCACTGGAGAACCCGTCTGCGGTCATGGACTACTTGCGGCTATCACTTGGGGAGTGTGAGCGGGAAATCTTCGCCGTGGTGTTCCTCGACACGAGACACCGGGTCCTCGCCACCGAGCACCTTTTTTTCGGCACCATCGACGCCTGTACGGTCCACCCTCGGGAGGTGGTGAAGGCAGCGCTCAGCCACAACGCAGCAGCGGTTATCCTCGCCCACAACCACCCCTCTGGGCTCGCCGAACCCTCCCAGGCCGACCAGGCGATCACCCGGCGGGTGGCGGAGGCGCTAAAGCTCGTCGACATTCGGCTGCTGGACCACTTCGTGGTAGGAGACGGGGAGCCGGTGAGTTTCGCGGAGCGGGGGTTGATATAGGCACAGGGGGCTGAGCGGCTTGGCCGCCCAGCCCTTTCATTTTGTGTTGTGCCGCCTCGGGGGGATTCGGCATGATCGAGCAGAAAGCGATGAGGGGAGCCGAGTGATCACGGGCGAAGTACGCAGCAAGGTCGACCAGATCTGGACCGCCGCGAAGGCCGGGGGGATCGCCAACCCGCCCTCAGTCATCGAGCAGCTGACCTCACTGCTGTTCGCCAAACGTCTGGACGAGCTGCACACGGCCCGAGAGGCCGAGGCGAGTACGCGAGGCAAACTCGTTGAACCCCGTTTTGCCAAGAAGGATGTGAAGAATCCGCCCGGATACCACCGAGGCAACGATCTTGTTATGAACAGCCGCACAGCGCTGCAGTACGCGCGAGCCTGCTCTCCCGCAGGGAACCCAGGGCGTCCATTGTTATCGCACGGTACTTCGGCGCAGAAAACAAGCTAGCTCCTGAAGGGATTGCGGAATGCATCTGACTAAGTCGAAGCAGCGTGTGGCGGATCACGGTGAGGTGTTTACGCCCCAGTGGATGGTCGAGGCAATGCTCGACCTCGTCAAGGAAGAATCCGAGCGTATCGACTCCCGCTTTCTAGAGCCGGCGTGCGGGAGCGGGAATTTCCTTGTCCTGGCCTTGCGGCGCAAGCTCGCTACCGTTGAACTCAAATACGGGAAGTCCGACTTCGAGAAACGGCACTACGCGCTCCTCGCCATGATGTGTATCTACGGCATTGAATTTTTGCCAGACAACATTTCCGAGTGCCGCGCGAACCTGCTGGAGATTTTGGCTGACTACCTGAGCCTGGATGCGTCCCAGGACCTATATCGGGCGGCTTCCCATGTGTTGTCGCAAAACCTCGTGCACGGTGACGCCTTGACGATGCTCAATAGTGATGGCGAACCGATCACGTTCGCCGAGTGGGGCTACCTGGGCAAGGGCAGATTCCAGCGCCGAGACTTCCGTCTCGACGTCCTCACCGGTATGTCGGCCCATACAGAACAAGGCTCGCTCTTTGCCAAACACGATATCTTTACGCCGATTAAGACCTATGCTCCGATGACGGTGGGCGAACTTGCTCGTGAGGCCCGCGGTGATACCCCTAAGGAGACCGCATGAGCGCCCAGGCAGGCTTCACGCTGCGCGGACGTAACCCAGATGTTTTGACCTGCATCGCGAACCTCTCCAACGATGAGGTTTTCACGCCGCCGGAGTTTGCCAATCGTATGCTCGACACCGTGGCTGAGGCGTGGGCGGCCGACCACGGCGGCGCGAACCTCTGGGCTAACAGTTCCGTGCGGTTTCTGGACCCGTGCACCAAGTCGGGCATTTTCCTACGGGAGATCACGACGCGCTTGACAAAGGGATTGGCCGAGGAAATACCAGATCTCGAAGCACGCGTCGACCACATATTGACGAGTCAGGTATTCGGTATCGGCATCACCCACCTTACGAGCCTGCTGGCGCGGCGCAGCGTCTATTGTTCGAAGCATGCCAGGGGAGAGCATTCGATCGCCAGAGGCTTCGACGATGATGATGGCAATATCTGGTTTGAGCGTACAGAACACGTATGGACTAATGGCAGATGTCAGTATTGCGGCGCGAGTAAACAGACGTTCGATCGCGAAGAAGGTCTTGAAACTCACGCGTACGCATTCATCCACACCCACGACATCAAATCTCGGCTGCCCGAGTTGTTTGGAGAGGTTATGCAATTCGATGTGATCATCGGGAATCCGCCTTATCAAATGACCGGCGGAGGTGGCGGAACAAACGATTCGGCAATCTATCATCTGTTTGTTCAGCAAGCCATGCGATTGGAGCCGCGGTTCCTCAGCATGGTCATTCCATCGCGGTGGATGGCTGGTGGTCGGGGGCTCGGTGCATTCCGAGCTGAATTTCTTAGCGACCGGCGTGTACGTACTCTTGTCGACTATGAGAATGCAAAAGACGTGTTTCCAACGGTAGGGATTGGCGGCGGAGCCTGCTATTTCCTCTGGGACCGCGAGAACCCCGGGCTATGCGAGAGTGTCTATCACCGCAACGGGGCGACCATAGGGCCGTATCCGCGGGTCCTGGATGAGTTCGATGTCTTCGTTCGGGACCAGCGCGCGGTAAATATTCTTCGCAAGGTTTTGGCGGCTGGCGAACCATCATTCCAAGATCTCGTTAGCGGGGACACTCCTTTCGGTTTGGCCACGAACTTCAAAGGCTACAAGAAGGATGCGGCGCCAAAACATGGTCAGGTCCGTCTCTATGCCAATGCTGGTACGAAAAGAGTCCAAGGTGCGATGGACCGCGAGAAGATCAGAAAGAACGTGCACCTGATTGACGTATGGAAGTTGTTTTTGCCGAAAGCAGGCTCCGGCCGCGAGCGAGAAAGAAGTGGAGTCGACTTGGTATTAGGGCCTTCACTTCTTGGTGAACCCGGCTCGGTCTGTACTCAGACATATCTAGTGGCCGGTCCGCTTGCTTCGGAGGCTGAGGCTCGGAGTGTCGAGTCATATTTGAGAACCAGACTTGCAAGGTTTCTTGTATCTCTTCGCAAGCCATCCCAGGACGTATTTCGCAGTATGTATCGATGGGTTCCAATACAAGCTTGGGACCAAGAATGGACCGATGCGGAGCTTTATAAAAAATATCGAATCACAGCGGACGAGGCCGCGTTAATCGAAACTATGATTCGTCCAATGGGCGGGGTCGATGACTAAGACCATCGAGGAAATTCTCTCCCCCAAGCCGAAAGCCCGGCCGCGCGTCTACACCTACTCGATTGCAGACAAGGCGCACTCGGGTCTCCTCAAGGTTGGCCAGACTACGCGCGACGTGAAGCAGCGCGTCGCCGAGCAGCTTAAGACGGCCGCCATCAAGAACTACACCATCGAATTGGACGAACCCGCCGAGCGCGACGACGGCAGAATTTTTTCCGATCACGAGGTGCGCGCTGCGCTGGTCAGGAAGGGCTTCGAGAATCCCGAAGGGGAATGGGTGCGGTGCTCGGTCGCCGATGTGCGCACTGTGCTTGCCGAGCTGCGCACCGGCCAGCAGTTCACGGGAACGCATCATGAGACCTTCCGGATGCGCCGCGAGCAGGCCGAGGCCGTAAAGTTAACCCACGCCTACTACCTGTCGCGCTGGGCCGAGGATATGCACGCCGTCCCTCGTTTCCTCTGGAACGCGAAGATGCGCTTCGGCAAGACCTTCACTACCTATCAGCTCGCCAGGAAACTGGGCGCAAAGCGGGTGCTGGTGGTGACCTTCAAGCCCGCCGTCGAGGATGCGTGGCAGACTGACCTCGAATCCCACACCGACTTCAACGGCTGGCAGTACCTCTCGCGCTCCACTGGTAGTGACCCAACGCAGATCGACCACAACAAGCCGGTTGTGTATTTCGGCTCCTTTCAGGATTTGCTCGGCCGCGACAAGGCGGGAAACATCAAGGCGAAGAACGAATGGTTGCACACGGTGAATTGGGACCTCGTGGTGTTCGATGAATACCACTTCGGCGCCTGGCGCGAAACGGCGAAGGAGCTGTTCGAGGGTGAAGAGGACGCGGTCGCGGTGAAAGAGGCCAGGCTGGAGTATGGCACGGGGCTTACGGACGTGAACGAAGACCTCGCCGTGCTCTCCGAAAGAGAGGCGGAGTTCCTGCCTATCACCACCCGAGCCTATCTCTATCTCTCCGGCACGCCGTTCAAGGCGCTGGCCACGGGTGAGTTCATCGAAGAGCAGATTTTCAACTGGACCTACACCGACGAGCAGCGCGCCAAGGAAGCGTTTTCAAGGGGGCAGCCTGGCCAGCGCAACCCCTACAGCGCACTGCCTCAGATGCGTCTGTTGACCTATCAGATGCCGGACGAGCTGCTGGCCATTGCCAGCGGCGGTGAGTTCGACGAGTTTGACCTTAACGAGTTTTTCGCCTCGACCGCCGCAGGTGCAGCCGCGCAGTTCATGCACAAAAGCGACGTGCAGAAGTGGCTGGACATCATCCGAGGTAGCTACGTGCAGAAGTCAGTCGAGCATCTGAAGACCGGAACCCGGCCCCCGTTCCCGTACTCGGATGTGCGACTGCTCCCCTATTTACAGCACGCGTTCTGGTTCCTGCCCAATGTCGCCGCGTGCCATGCGATGAGGAACCTGCTGGCCGAAAAGCACAATATCTTCTGGCATGACTATGAGGTGGTCGTCGCTGCGGGTGCCTCAGCGGGCATCGGTCTGGACGCCTTGCCGCCGGTGCGCACGGCAATCGGCTCTGGATTTGAGAGCAAAACGATCACACTTTCCTGCGGCAAGCTGACGACCGGTGTGACCGTGCCGCAGTGGTCGTCCATCCTGATGCTGCGCAATCTCAAATCGCCCGAAACTTATTTCCAGGCGGCTTTCCGCGTGCAATCACCGTGGTCCATCAAAAACCCCAATGGCGACGACCCGAATGAGGAGGAAATTCTCAAGCCTATCTGCTTCGTGTTCGACTTCGCGCCCACAAGAGCGCTGCGGCAGATTTCCGAATACGGCATCGGGCTCGCGCCCAATGAGCCGAACCCGGAGAACGCGGTTAGGGATCTAGTGTCTTTCCTGCCCGTGCTCGCGTTTGACGGCGCAAATATGACGCAGATCGACGCGGGCGGCATTCTTGACATCGCGATGGCCGGCACCTCGGCCACACTGCTGGCACGCAAGTGGGAATCCGCACTGCTGGTGAACGTGGACAACGACACGCTGCGCCGCATCATGAGCAACGCCGAGGCGATGGCTGCCGTGGAACGCATTGAGGGTTGGCGGGCGCTCGGCGATAACATCATCGAAACCATCATCAATAAGAGTGAGAAGGTAAAGGAACTAAAGAAGAAGGCCAGCGATGGTGACCTAACGCCGAAGGAGCAAAAGGAACTCACGGCCGAGGAAAAGGAATACAAGTCGAAGCGCAAGCTGGTTCAGGAGAAACTGATCAAATTCGCTACCCGCATCCCGGCGTTCATGTACCTCACCGACTTCCGCGAGAACACGCTGCAGGATGTCATAACCAAGCTGGAACCGGATTTATTTCTGGCCGTGACTGGCCTGACGGTGCAGGACTTCCACTTGCTGGTCCGCCTCAAGGTGTTCAACACTGAACGGATGAACCATGCCGTATTTGCTTTCCGCCGCTATGAGGATGCCTCGCTCCGCTATACGGGAATCGAAAGCCACGAAGGGCTAACGCACTATGGGCTCTATGACACCGTTGTGGCTAAGGAGTGAAGGAGTGTTGTATGCGGCCCGAGCGGGAGGGGGGGCGTATTTCTGCTCTGACCGCCGACCAGATGGCGTTCGTCAGGGAGATTGTGGAGTACGTGGTTAAGAACGGGACGATGGAGCCTACGGTGCTGTTCGAGACCCCGTTCAGCAACTACCACGACCAGGGTGTCGTCGGTGTCTTCGGTGAGCGGGCGGGGAACCTCGTCGGAGTGATTCAGGCCATCAACCGGAATGCGGAGGTGGCTTGATGTCAGCGGGATATGGGCGTCGGGATGTAACCAAGGATGGGGTTCCGCTAGCCCTCCGCGCCCTCCCTTTGATGCTTGCTCAATCAGCCAGCCAGTTCGCCTGGTTGCTCCGTCGAGCGGCGACTGAGGTGCTCGAACCGAATCTGCTAATCGAAGCGCCTTTGATCTTCCGGTACATGCCAAATGGGGAGTATTTGCGCGCCGACAATATTGAGCAGTACCTACCGGTACCCAACTGCTACGAATCCCTTCGTCAGCTTGTAGAAGCGATCCCGCCTGATTGGTGTGTTTTTGAAGAGCAAACCAGAGCATTCATTGACAACCTAAATATCGCAGTTGAAGCGGGCTTGCAGCTCCATCTTGATCCAACGTTGCACGGTGTCGAGGACTTAATAGCTGAATGCCCGAAAGCCCTCCTTACGACTATCACCTTGGCGAACAACGAGCCGAATAAGCAGGCCGCGAGGCGTAAAAAAAAGCAACCGGCCGAAGCCAAACACGTTAGGTGGAACGAGGAGGCTGTAGAAATGTTGCGGAAGGAGCCGGCACTAAAGCGCTATGAAATCGCGCAACGGATAGCCAAGAGAGAGGATGGGATCAGCACCCTCACTGTTGAGCGTAACTTGAACCATACTGAAAATCGAAAAAAGGCGCGCCTTTCGCGGCCCGCGTAATCGCCTAATCGAAAATCGGCGACCAATCAGCACGATAGGAGAACCGCCCGCCTCGCCGGCGTTATGTGTCACCTCGCTTTGGCACATTTAACCTATTGAAATTATTTGGCTACGGGGGCTGGTCTCCGTCTAGCTATCGCCTAAACGCCTGCCCAATCTCTCCTCACAGCCGAGGCGGGCTATTCGTGTGCTTCGGCTGGATATGCCTGGTCATGCGACCAGACACACCAACCATTAGAGGAGAATTTCCATGAAAGACATGCCCGACGATTCCGGCGCGAGCGTCATCGACCTGAACGCGATCCGCTTGCCGCAGAACTTTCAACACGAAGTCGACGTCGAGCCGATTCGCACCACGGTACCCGTGCGCAAGCCGAATCAGCAGGATTTTGTTCGCGTCCACCCTAACCCGGAGTACCAGATCGAGACCTTTATTGTCGAGCTGAAGGAAGAGCGCGAGCAGTACCTCGTCGCGCCCGCCATGGTTCCCTATCTCGCGTCGGACGCGGTACCGAAGGTGCTGCTCACTACCGTCAACCGCCAGGGTACGGTGGCCCTCTGGCCGATCCGTCTGCCCGGCCCTGACGGCCGCCTCGATGCGTGGAATCAGTCGGCCCTGGATGCGTCCGGACTCGCTAAAACGCACTGGGTGCGCGTGCGTGCGAACATGAACCTCGGCGCCTACGAGGTTGTCCGCGCGACGGCCGACTTCGGAGAGCCGAAGTGGCCCACTGAATCGCTCGAAGACCTGCTCAACATCGCGTTCCGCGGCCGTTATATCAACCAGCCGGACCACCCGTTGATCCAGCGTCTGAGCGGGCGCGCCTAGTGACCTCGACGGAAAACTTCACGGCTATCTGGGTGCTCGACTTCGAGTTCACCCAGCCGAGCGGGGGCGTGCCGGTTCCCATCTGCATGGTTGGCCACGAGATCCGTCGTGGCCAGTCCATGCGCCTGTGGCTCGACGGGGCCGAGAGCGCCGGGAGTCCGGTCGAGTTTACCGACGACACTCTTTTCGTTGCCTTCTTTGCGAGCGCCGAAGTCTCGTGCTTTAGCGTCTTGGGATGGCCCCAGCCACCGCACGTGCTCGATCTGTACGCCGAGTTTCGCGCATACACCAACGGACAAGTCCTTCCCGCGGGCCGCGGCCTGCACGGTGCACTTCGCTACTTTGGCATCACCGACGTCGACACGGTCGAGAAGGACTCGATGCGTGAACTCGCCATGCGCGGCGGTCCGTACACCCTGAAGGAGCAGCAAGGCCTCCTCACCTATTGCGCGCACGACGTCGAAGGCACCGTGAAGCTGTTCCACAAAATGGAATCGCTGTTCGACGGCCCACGTAGCTTGCTCCGCGGCGCGTACATGGCGGCAGTCGCGCAGATCGAGCTGAAGGGGATCCCGATTGATACCGAGTTGGCCCAGCGCCTAGAACGCAACTGGGAGCAGGTAAAAGGCCAGCTGATCGCAGATGTCGACCGCGGCTATTCGGTGTACGACGGGACGGCCTTCAGCAACCGCAAGTTCGAGACCTATCTGTCCACCCAAGGGATCCCGTGGCCAAGACTCGCTAGCGGTCGGCTCGCCCTTGATGACGAGACATTCAAGTCAATGGCCGTGGCTTACCCCACACTGGGGCCGCTGCGTGAGCTGAGAAAGACGCTCGGGGCGCTGCGGGCATTCTCGTTGCCCGTTGGGGCAGACGGCCGGGCCCGTTGCCTGCTGTCGCCTTTCTCCTCGAAGACCGGGCGTAACCAGCCTAGTAACTCGAAGTTCATCTTCGGCTTTCCGGCGTGGTTGCGATCGCTATTAAGGCCACCTCCGGGCTACGGCTTGGCCTACATCGACTGGGCCCAGCAGGAGTTTGGCATTGCCGCGGCGTTGTCTGGCGACTCGGCCATGCAGCAGGCCTACGACTCCGGAGACCCCTACCTCGAATTCGCGAAGCAGGCGGGTGCTGTCCCAGTTTCCGCTACGAAATCGACGCACAAGGCTGAGCGCGACCAGTTCAAGGCCTGCGTCCTGGCCGTTCAGTACGGCATGGGCGCCGAGTCCCTGGCGCAGCGTATCAACCAACCCATAGTCCAGGCGCGTCGGTTACTGGAACTGCATCGTCGGACGTACCCGACGTTCTGGGCCTGGTCTGACGCCGCCCAGGACTACGCCATGCTGCACGGCGCGATTCATACGACCTACGGCTGGCGCTACCACGTCGGCGCCGACAACAACCCGCGCTCGCTGCGCAATTTCCCCATGCAGGCCAACGGCGCCGAGATGCTGCGCATCGCGTGTGTTCTCTGTGCCGAGGCTGGCATTGCCGTCTGCGCCCCGGTTCACGACGCCATCTTGATCGAAGCCCCGTTGGCGCTGTTGGACGACCACATTGACCAAGCGCGGGCGCTGATGGCGCAGGCCAGCGAGCACGTCCTGGCTGGGTTCCGACTCAACACCGATGTGGACCCCATCCGTTACCCTGACCGGTTGGCAGATCCTCGTGGCGTTGATCTGTTTACCCGTGTGGTGGGCATTCTCGATGACATCGAGGGCCATTCGGATGTCCCGTAACCCGCGTACCGGTGTACCAGTACCTGCGCATGGGCGCGCAGGGGGCCCATCTAATATATGTATTAAGGATCTGCGTCGGGTGCCTCACCCTATTGTCCCGGGTACGCAAACGCGGAAACCGCCCCAGTCGGTGCGTCAGGCTAAGGGGCACTTCCTCAAAGGCCCGGTCCCACTCGCCTGGCTCTCCACCGCAGCCCAGCTGCCAGGAAGAGCCCTCCATGTCGGCGTGGTCCTTTGGTACCTGGCCGGGCTGAAGCGCACGAGAACATTCAAGCTCACCAATGCTGCGGTCGCGGATCTCGCTGTAGACCGGCACGCCAAGCAACGTGCCCTAAAAGCCCTCGAATATGCGGGCCTTGTAGCCGTTGCGCGTACTCCGGGGCGGAGTCCGATCGTCACCCTCCTCCCGGACGGAAAGGCGGCGGAGTGAACCCCGCCAGCGTTTCAGTTTTGCCGCGATTTCTGCGGCTCCGTGACGCCCCGGACTACCTCGGCATGGATCGCAACCGATTCAATGCCGAGGTTCGCCCCTACTTGACCGCGATCCCCATTGGCCAACAGGGCATCGCCTTCGACCGTCTTGAACTCGACGCCTGGGCCGATGACTATAAGCGTCGCAACGGGCGTCCCGGTGTGGCTCAAGGAGACAACACATGGGACGACGAAAAACGCCGGGGCTCGTTCAACGCAACGGGATCTGGCACATCGACAAAACCATCAACGGGCAGCGCATTTGCGAAAGCTGCGGCACAAGTGACGCAGCGGAAGCCGAGCGCTACTTAGCCAGAAAAATGGAGGAGTTGAGGCAGGCCTCAGTCTACGGAGTCAGACCCAAACGGACGTTTGATGCAGCCGCCGCGAAGTTTGTGCTGGAGAATCAGCATAAACGTAGCATCGAATGCGACATCGGCCGTCTGAAGGGGCTGATGCCATGGCTGGGTAACGCCACGCTCGACCGCATTCACATGGGTACCCTCCAACCTTGGATCGATGCTCGACGCCGTGAGGGGCGCCGCCCAGCGACGATCAATCAGGGTTTGGCGGTCGTCCGCCGTATAGTGAACCTAGCGGCAACGGAATGGGTCGACGAGCATGGCCTGACTTGGCTGGCGCATGCGCCGAAGATCCGGCTGCTGCCTGACCCCGCCAGCGGCAAACGGCAACCGTATCCGTTGACTTGGGAAGAGCAGCATCGCTTGTTCAAGGCATTGCCCACTCACCTGGCGGAAATGGCCCTCTTCGCCGTGAATACGGGCTGCCGCGATGCCGAGGTCTGTCACCTGCAATGGCAGTGGGAGCAGGCGATCCCGGCACTGGGCACGTCCGTGTTCCTGATCCCAGGAGCGTATGTGAAGAACAGCGATGACCGACTGGTGATCTTGAACAGGGTCGCGCGCTCGATCGTCGAAGCACGGCGAGGTAAGCACCCGACGCACGTCTTCAGCTACCGGGGGCAGCCCATGACCCGCATGCTGAATAGCGCTTGGTGTGCAGCTCGCCAACGGGTCGGCTTGACCCAAGTCCGCGTTCACGACCTCAAACATACGTTTGCAGCTCGATTACGGAACGCGGGCGTCGGGTTCGAAGATCTGCAGGACCTGCTCGGGCACCGTAACCGCAGCATTACGTTGCACTACGCGGTATCCGACTTGGTGCGCTTGCAGGAGGCCGCGAACCGGGCGTGCGAAGCGGGAGCGAGCCAAAAGCCGATGGTGCTCTTGCGGCGCAACGCTGGGGCCGCTACCGCAAATCACGCAAAAATCACGCAAGCCGAAACAGCCGGGAGCCGGGAGGTCTCGTAACCGGTTGAAAGGATGGTGGCCAGGGACGGAATCGAACCATCGACACGCGGATTTTCAATCCGCTGCTCTACCAACTGAGCTACCTGGCCGCGGGGAACTGGACTTGCGGCGGTGGCGGGCGGGGCGCGCCACCTGGGAGACTTCGCGGGCCCGGGGGGCTGCGAAGGGCCGGTATTACAGCCGCCCGGCTGGGCTTAGTCAACCCGGGGCCGGGGGCTTTGCGGGTTGATCGGGTCAGGGGGGCGACATAGATTGCGGGCCTTGCCCCGTCACCCTGTCCGGAGGTCGTACATGGCTACTCAATGGTCCGCCCGCGGCGAGTACATGGAAGCGTGCAGCTGCGATTTCCTGTGCCCGTGCATCACCAAGAATTCGACCACGCCGGCCTCGCACGAGTACTGCAAGGTGGCGCTCGCCTTCGACACCGTCGATGGCCGCTTCGGCGATGTCTCACTGGCCGGGGTGCGCTGGGTGTTCTTCGCGCAGTCGAAAGCCATCATGGCCGAGGGCGAGTGGATCGGCGGGCTGGTGGTCGACACCGCCGCCAGCGACGAGCAGGTGGCGGCCATCGCCGCCATCTGCGGGCCGGGCGCTGGCGACGGGCCGGGCAACTTCGCGCCCCTGATCTCCGATTTCCGCGGGGTCGAGCGCCACCCCATCGAGTTCGTCAAGAACGGCAAGGAGGTGCAGGTGAAGATCGACGGCCTGCTCGACCAGGCGGTGGTCGGCATCGATTCGATGACCGTGCCGGGCGAATGCATCGTGGTCGACAACACCTTTCACCCGGTCAACAAGCGCCTGAACCTCGCCAGCGCCGTGCGCAACTTCATCCGCGCCTTCGGCATCGAGTGGCACGACGATTCGGGCCGTACCAACGGTCACTTCGCCCCCTTCGACTGGAAGGGAGAGATCGCGGCCTGAGCGAGACATCGCACATCCGGGTTGGACATATGTCCGCAGGCGTACTGCCCAGCATCCGTTCCGTCCGCGCCGGCACCGCCTGGCTCGCCCTCGTCGCCGTCGCCGCCGCGGCGTGGTGGTTCCTGCTCGTCTCCGAGCAGGCCATGACGACCATGCAGGGCGAGGGCGCGATCGCCGAGCTCATGTGGCTGCTGATGCGCCCGGGCAGCGTGCTGCCCTACCTGGGCGCCGCGCTCGTCATGTGGGTGGTGATGATGGTAGCGATGATGACCCCGGCGGTGATGCCGATGGCGGCGGTCTACCGCGGCCTCTGCAAGGGGCCCCGCCGCAACCTCGCCACCTTCGTCTTCGCCAACGGCTACCTCGCCGCGTGGGCGGCATTCTCCATCGCGGCGGCTGCCTTGCAGTGGCTGCTGCATGCGCAGGGCGTGCTGCACGGCATGTCGCTGGTGGTCTCGGCGCGCGTTGCCGGTGGTCTCCTCGTCTTCGCCGGCCTCTACCAGCTGACGCCCTTGAAGGAGGCCTGCCTCGCCCACTGCCGCAGTCCGCTCGGGTATTTCATGAATCGCTGGCGGGACGGCCTGGGTGGCGCTTTCGCCATGGGTTTCCGCCACGGCCTCTTCTGCATCGGCTGCTGCTGGGTGCTGATGCTGCTGATGTTCGCCGGCGGCGCCATGAGCGTGACGACCATGGCGGTGCTGGCCGTGTTCATCCTCGCCGAGCGCCTGCTGCCGGCCGGGCCGTGGGCAGCGCGGGCGCCGGGGATCGCGATGATGGCCCTGGGTGCGGCGGTGGCCGCCGCCGGCTGAGCTGGACGACCCTCTCAGGCGTCGGGGTCGACGAACTCCTGCGGCTTCGACGAGCCTTCGCCGAAGAAATACTTCTCCATCTCCTGTTCGAGGAAGGCGCGGTCCTTGGGCTCGATCGGGGTCAGGCGGTACTCGTTGATCAGCATGGTCTGGTGGCGCAGCCACTCCTGCCAGGCATCGCGACTGACGTGTTCGAAGATGCGCTGGCCGAGGGTCCCGGGGTAGGGGGGCATCTTGAGGCCTTCGGCCTCGCGATCGAGTTTCACGCAGTGCACGGTTCGGGTCATGCGGATGTCCTGGCTCGAGGTGTTCAGTCGGCGGCGAAGTCGGTCAGCACGGCGAGCAACCGGGGGACCGGCGCCGCGAGGCCAATTCTTGTCGAATCATCCGCCGAATACCAGCGCAGGCCGTTGTTTTCCCGTACTTCGAGCGCGGGATCTTCAACTTCGACGACGAGTGGTGTGAGGGCCAGGCGAAAGTGGGTGAAGGTGTGGCTGAGTGGTGCGAGCACGATCGGCTCGGCACTGAGCGCGTGACCCAAGCGACGTAACGCATCGTCGACGGTGTCCCCATCCGCGACTTCGGGGAAGCTCCACAGGCCGCCCCAGACGCCGTTGGGCGGGCGCTTCTCCAGCAGCACGCGACCGTGCGCATCGCGCAGCACGAGCAAGTTCGTGCGGCGCTCGGGCAAGGCGCGACGCGGGCGCGGCGCCGGGTAATCGGCCATCGTGCCGGCGACATGGGCGGCGCAGTCGCCCGCCAGCGGGCAGGCGTGGCAGAGTGGCCGCGTGCGCGTGCAGACCGTTGCGCCCAAGTCCATCAGGCCCTGGGTGTAAGCGCGCACGTCGCGCCGCGGCAGCAGGCGTTCGGCGTGTGCCCACAGCGCTTTCAGCACCGCGCTGTCGCCGGGCCAGCCGGGCTCGGCGTGGTGGCGCGCGAGCACGCGCTTGACGTTGCCGTCGAGGATGGCGGCAGGTTCTTCGTAAGCCAGCGCGAGGATGGCGGCGGCCGTCGAGCGGCCGATGCCGGGCAGGGCGGCGAGCGCGTCCTGCGTACGCGGGAACTCGCCGCCGTGCTCGCTGGCGACGATCCGCGCGGTGCGATGGAGATTGCGCGCGCGGCTGTAGTACCCGAGTCCGGTCCACAGGTGCAGCACTTCGTCCTCGTCGGCGGCGGCGAGATCGCCGACGGCCGGAAAGCGCGCGGTGAAGCGCGCGAAGTAGGGGATGACCGTCTGCACCTGGGTCTGCTGCAGCATGATCTCCGACAGCCACACGCGGTAGGCAGTGCGGCCCTGCTGCCAGGGCAGGTCGTGGCGGCCATGGCGCTGCTGCCAGGCGATGACCCGGGCGGCGAATGCGTCGTTCGCACCCATGTTCAGCCGGCGACGGCAGCGCGCGCGAGGCGTTCGATATTGCCGCTGGTCTCGCGCACCTCGCGCAGGAACACGCGTTTGAGCACCAGCGGGCCGAGCACGGGCGGGATCCAGAAGTCCGGTGTCTGCGTGGCGCGGATGCGCATGCGGGTACGGGCGTCGTCGACGGCTTCGAGTTGCCACTCGGCGTGACCGCCGCGAAACGTGCTCTCGGCCGGGATGATGGTGGTGCGGATGCTGTCATCCGTCTCGACGAGATCCTCGACAAAGACGATGTCGAAGCAGAACATCAGCACGCATTCGCGCAGCGCCAGCAGGCGTTTCAAGGCGCCGTCATCGTGGCGCTCCAGCACGCGGCTGTCGGTGATGCTGTCGTTGACGCGTTCGAGCTGCTCGTAGTCGGTGACCACGGTGTGGACGGCATCGCGCGGCGCGGCGAGCACGGCGCTGAACTCGTAGGTATAGGTCTGGCCGTGAAACTCGATGTACGCGCGCTCGTCGTCACCGGCAGTCGCCGCGAGCGGCGACAGCGCGCTGACCAGCAGCAGGCTTCGCCCGGCACGCCTCACGCGCACGGCGGGATCAGAACTTGAACAGCTTCTTGAGCGCTTCGCCGGCGTCGCCCGGGATGACCTTCTCGAGCTTGTCGCCGATGGCGTCCTGGACCTTCTTCTTCGCCGCGCTCTGCACCACCTGCTTGAGGATGTCGCCGACATCCGGCAGGCAACTCGGTGATTCGATCGAACCGCGGCAGGCAATCGGCACGGCGTAGCCGCCGAGGTTGTAATTGGCCGTCCCCGTCGTTTGCCGTGTCTCGTCGACGGCGAGCTGCAGGTCGTACTTGACGCTCATGTCGTGGAGGTTGGCGAGCATGCCCTTGCCGGTGATCTTGAAGCCGTCGCCGGCGAGCACGAGGTCCTGGTTGTGAATGACGCCGTTGTTGGCGTTCAGGGTGCCGCCGAGCGAGGTGAAGCGTGTCTCGCCACCCTTCGGCACCGGCACCGGGCACTTGCACTCGATGATCTGCTCGACCGCGCGCAGCACGGCGACGGCGTCGACGCCGCGGAACACGCCGTTGACGGTGTTGAAGCGGCCTTGGCCGGAGAGGCTCTTCTTCATACGATCGGCATCGCCGCCGGTCGCGTTCAAGGCCGCATCGAAGCTGACCTGGCCCGACAGCGAGTTGTTCTGCACGGTGTCGACGAGCAGAGGTTCGACGTTGACGTTGGCGAGCTTGGTGTTGAGACCGAGCAGCGGTTGGGCGCCCTTGGCGTTGAGATTGATGACGCCGTCGTAGCGGCCCTGGTAGAGCTCGGCAGCAAGCGGCGCGAGCTTGATGTCGCCGCCGTCGGCGTTGATGGAGAACTTCACGTTCGACAGTTTCGCGCCGGACAGCTTCAGCTGGCCGATGAGGAGATCGCCCTTGATCTTGAGCGCGCGCAGCGTCTCCACCGGCAGCTCGCTCGCAGCGCCTGCTGCCGCCGCTTCGGGCGTCACCGGCCGCGCCTGGCCGGGTGGGGTCGGTTCGAGGTAGCGGTCGGCGTCGAGGTTGTCGATACCGATGCCGAAGCGCAGATCAGGGCCGGCGAAGTCTGCGACGTCGACATTGCCCTGGATCTTGGTGTCGTCGAGGGTTATGGCGAGCTTGTCGAGCTTGGCGCTCTTGGCCGTGCCCGCGAGCTGGCTGTTGAGGCCGATGCGGGTGAGCGCCTTGGGATCGGCGGTCTTCGGCACCGGCTTGTTGAGGCTCGCGAGCAGGTTGCGCAGGTTGAACACCGGCACGTCGAGAGAACCGGTGTAGCTCATCTCCTTCGACAGGTTGACGACGTCGAGATTGGCCCTTGCGTTGAGGCCGAGGCCGGTCACGGCCAGATCCTTCACGGTAAGGGTGTCCTGGTCGAGATTGGCGCGCGCGCTGCCACTGGTGATTTTGAGGTCGACCGGCTTGCCGACCTCGGGGCTCACCACCTGCGTGGTCACGGTGAAGGGCGCGAAGGTGAGATCCGACAGGCTGCCCTTCACGCCGAGATCGAGGTTCAGCGTCCTCAGCGACTTGGCGAGGTCGGCCTGCCCGGCGCTGCGTAGCAGCGTGCCGAGATCGGCGCTGGTGACGCCGAGCTTGCCATCGAGCTGGCCACGCCCCTTCTCGAAATCGACGCCATCGCCTTTCAGGGCGCCCTTGACGTCGAGTCCCATCAGCTGCGCGCTCAGGGTCGGCACTTCGAGGCGGCCGCTGCCGAGATCGGTGTCGAAGCCGGCCGCGAGGGCGAAGGCGCGGTCCTTCTCCTTGGCGAGCCCGGCGGCGAGATCGCGCAGGCCCGCGCCGTCGGCCTGGAACTGCGAGGCGATGGCCAGCAGCGCCGGCAGGTCGGCGCCGCGCGCCTCGAGCTTGCCCTTGGCGGCCGGCTTGTCGCCGTCGATGCCGCTGGCCGAGACGTTGCCGGTGACGCTGTTGCCGAGCAGTTTTGCGTCCAGCGCCGGCACCACGGCCGTGCCCTTGGCGAGGTCGGCGTCGACGTCGGCCTTGACCGTGAACGACTTGTCGGCGGCGCTGCCGAGCGCGGCGTTGAGGCTCTTGATGGCTTCACCGTCGGCACCCTGGAACTGCGCGATGACGGTGGCGAGCGTGGGGAAGTCCGGGCCCTGGGCGGTGAGGCTGGCCTTGATCGCCGGCTTGTCGGTGTCGGCGTGGGTGGCATGAACCTCGCCGGCTATGGTGTTGCCGAGCAGCTTCGCGTCGAGGCGCGGCAGGTCGGCGCGGCCGGCGCCGAGGTCGGCGTCCAGATCGGCGTTGATGGCGAAGGATTTGTCGGCGGCGCGTGCGAGGGCTTCGCGCAGGCTCTTCAGCGTCGCCGCGTCGGCACCCTGCAACTGGCCGAGCACGGCAAGCAGGGTCGGCAGGTCGGGGCCGCTCGCCGAGAGCTGGCCGGTGGCGGCCGGCTTGTCGGTGTTGGCGCGGCTGGCCTTGAAACTGCCGCCGAGGGTGGCGCCGAGAAGCTTGCCGTCGAGTTCGCTGACGACGACCTCGCCCGTGTCCATGTCGGCGTCGAAGGCGGTCTTGAAGTGGAAGCCGCGCTCGGCGACGCCGCCGAGTTGCTTGCCAACCGGCAGCTGGAAGGCGTTGAAGATGGCGGCCAGGTCCTCGCCCGTCAGCTCCAGCCTGCCGCTCGCGCTGGGGCGCTCGGCCTCGATGTCGCGGGCTTCGAAGCCACCGCTGAGCGCGGTGCCGAGTCCGTTCAGGCTGATGTCGCTGATGCTGGCCGTGCCGGCACCGCGATTGATGTCGACCTTGGCGCCGAAATCCACCGTCGCCATGCCGCCCGGCAGATGATTGCCGCGCAGCACGGTGTTGAGCGCGAGCGGCGTGATGACGTAGTGCTCGTCGTCGAGATCGTAGGACACCGTGCCGCTCAGCTTGACATCGCTGTCGAGCGCGGGCTGGTTGGCCACGGCGGTGAGCGCGAGTTCGAAATCGACCGGTTCGCCGAAGGTCAGCGCGCCGGTGTGAGCGTTGAGCTTGCTGATGGTGACGTCCTGCCCGCTGGTGGCGTCGCGCCAGGTCAGCGCGGCGTCCTTGATGTCGACACCACCGAGCACGATCGCGGCAAGGCCGTCGCCGCCGCCCGATTCCTCGCCACCGCCGCCGGCGAGGTCGTCGAAATTCGAGATGCCGTCGGCATTGCGCGCGAGGTTGACGCGGATGCCGTGCAGGACGACGGTGTCCATTTCCAGGCGTCGGCTGAGCAGCGGCAGGGTGGCGACGGCGACCTGGATGTCGTCGGCGGCGAACATCGGCTCGTCACCGAAACCGGGTGCGTTACCGAGCGCGAGCGGCCCGGCCTTGAGCCTGATCTTGGGCCAGAAGGCCATCTCGATCGGCCCTTCCAGGCTCAGCGTGCGCCCGGTCGCTTCCTGCACCTTGGCCGCGATGGCGTCCTTGTGATCGTTGGGATCGAAGGTCGAGAGGAAGACCGCGGCACCGCCGACCACGACGACCACGGCGACGACGATGACGATGAGGAGAATCTTGATTGCCTTCATGCCTTGCTCCTGGTGGCGCGCGGCGAGCGGATGACGACAGCAGTCATCCGTTCATCCCATGACGCGCTTGATGCGATCGCGGGCGCGCACGCACGCGGCCCTGACCTGGGCCGGCGCGGTGCCGCCGAAGTGGTTGCGCGCGTTGAGCACGCGGTCCATGTCCAGTACGTCGTAGATGGATTCGTCGAGGCCGGCGTCGAAACGCCGATAGTCCTCGAGCGGGAGTTCGTGGAGTTCGCAACCGCGCTCGACGGCGAGCGCCACGGCGCCGCCGACCACGGCGTGGGCGTCGCGGAAGGGCCGCCCCATGCGTACCAGGTGATCGGCGAGATCGGTCGCGGCGATGAAACCCTGGGCGGCGGCGGCGCGCAGACGCTCGCGGCGCACGCGCAGCGTCGGCACGAGTTCGGCGAACGCGCGTGTGCAGGCGGCCAGGGTATCGATGAGATCGAACACCGGTTCCTTGTCTTCCTGGTTGTCCTTGTTGTAAGCCAGCGGTTGTCCCTTCATGAGCGTGATCAGGGCGACCAGGTGGCCGACCACGCGGCCCGACTTGCCGCGCACCAGTTCCGGCACGTCCGGGTTCTTCTTCTGCGGCATCATCGACGAGCCGGTGCAGAAGGCGTCGTCCAGATCGACAAAGCCGAAGGCCTGCGAGTTCCACAGTACGAGTTCCTCGGCCATGCGCGAGTAGTGCACCATGATCAGCGCACCGACCGCCGCGAACTCGATCGCGAAGTCGCGATCACTGACCGCGTCGAGGGAATTCTCGGCGACGGCGTCGAAACCGAGCAGCTCGGCGGTGCGCTGGCGATCGATGGGAAAGGTGGTCCCGGCCAGGGCGCCGGCGCCGAGCGGCAGCACGTTGACCCGGCGGCGGCAGTCGTCGAGACGATCGGCGTCGCGCAGCAGCATCTCGAACCAGGCCAGCATGTGGTGACCGAAGGACACCGGTTGCGCCGCCTGCAAGTGGGTGAAGCCCGGCATGAGGGTGTCGGCCTCGCGCTCGGCAAGCACCACCAGGGCTTCGAGCAGGCGGCCGAGGTTGCCCTTCAGGGCATCGATCTGGCCGCGCAGGTAGAGGCGGATGTCGGTCGCCACCTGGTCGTTGCGCGAGCGCGCGGTGTGCAGTTTCTTGCCGACCTCGCCGACGTGGCCGACCAGCGCGCGCTCGACGTTCATGTGCACGTCTTCGAGCTTGACCGACCACTGGAAGCGGCCGACCTCGATATCGGCACGCACGAGGCCGAGACCGCGTTCGATCTCGGCAAACTCGTCGGCGCCGAGCACGCCGCATTCGGAGAGCATGCGTGCATGGGCGATGGAACCCTCGATGTCGCACAGCGCGAGGCGCTGATCGAAAGTGACCGAGGCGGTGAATTCCTCGACGAAGGCGTCCGTCGGGGCGGTGAAGCGCCCGCCCCAGGGCTTGTCGGCGGCGGCGGTGCTGGGGTTGTCGTTGGGCTCGGTGGTCGACATGGATGGCGGCTCGGCGTGCTCGGTTCGAAGCGACCCGCGACCAGCGCCGCGGGCAGTGCCGCCGGCCGTCGAGGGGACCAGGAAAGTCCGCGCAGTATAGCCCAGGCGCCTTCGGCGCCGCCGATTGACCGCCCGGCAAGGGTCTCCCACACTGCCTCGCCAACGACGCCGACGGCCACGCCATGAAGGACACCACCGAGCGCGCGACAGGCGGCCGACCGGGCGAGGGCGGCGCCGTCTTCCTGCCCGACTTGTGCGGTTTCACCGCACTGTTCGTCGTCGTCGTCGTGGCCGAACTGGTGGCCTTGATCATCGTCATCGCGAGCGGCGGTTTCGGCATCGATTTCATCGACGAATTGGCGTTGCTGTCGCTCTATACCCAGTGGCTGGGCCTCTCCGCGGCGGGCGTGCTGTGCCTCGCGCGGCGCGCGCTGAACGGCCTCGACGAGCGCGCCATCGTCGTGCTGTCCTTCCTCCTCGCGTTGTCGACGACCTGGGCGGTGGCCGAGCTGGCCTGGTGGGTGATCAATCCGCTCGTCGGCACCGGCGACCTGATCCGCATCTCGCGCGGCGACTTTGTCGGTCGCACGGTGGTCATCGGCGGCGTGGTCGCGGCGCTGGTGCTGCGGTACTTCTACGTGCAGTTCCACTACCGCCAGCGTATCGCCTCCGAAGCCTCGGCGCGCCTGCAGGCCTTGCAGGCGCGCATCCGTCCGCACTTCTTCTTCAACTGCATGAACACCATCGCGAGCCTGACCCGCTCCGACCCGGCGCTGGCCGAGCGCGCGGTGGAGGATCTCGCCGATCTCTTTCGTGCCAGTCTCAGCGACGCCGCGACGCCGGTCACCGTGGCCGAGGAGATCGCCTTCGTCGAGCGCTATCTCAACATCGAGCGCCTGCGCCTGGGCGAGCGCCTCGCGGTGAACTGGCAGGTGGCGGACCTGCCTCCGAGCGCGCGCCTGCCCCTGCTCAGCCTGCAGCCGATCGTCGAGAACGCCATCTATCACGGCATCGAGCCGGCCCGCGCCGGCGGCACCATCGCCATCAGCGCGGCGGTCGATGGCGGGCGCCTGGTGGTCGACATCACCAACCCGTTCGGTGCCGACGGCGGCGGCCATCACCGCGGCAACCGCATCGCGCTCGACAACGTGCGCGAGCGCCTGCGCGCGCTCTACGGTGCCGGCGCGAGCCTCGTTGCCGGGCCGGAAGGCGCACTCTACCGCGTGCGGCTCGCGGTACCGCTGGAGGGCGAGGGATGAGGATCCTCGTCGTCGACGACGAACCGCTGGCGCGGCGACGGCTGTGCTCGCAGCTCGCCGAACTCGGCTACGAGGATGTCGTCGGCGAAGCCGCCGACGGCCTCGAAGCGCTCGCCGCGGTGGCGGCGCATGGGCCTGACCTCGTGCTGCTCGACGTGCGCATGCCGGGCATGGACGGCCTCGAGGCGGCGCGGCATCTCGCGCGCCTCGAGGTGCCGCCGCTGGTCGTCTTCACGACAGCCTACGACGAGCACGCGCTGGCCGCGTTCGAGACCCATGCCGTCGACTACCTGCTCAAGCCCATCCGCACCGAGCGCCTCGGCGAGGCCCTGCTGCGCGCGGCGCAGTTGCGCGTCGGGCGCCAGGCGCTGGCGCCGGCCGTCGCGGCGATCCCCGGCCAGCGCCGTCACGTCAGCGCCGTGGTCGGCGGTGCGCTGCGCCTGCTGCCCATCGCCGAGGTCGTCTACTTCCAGGCCGACCAGGGTTACGTCAGCGCGGTGTCGCCGGGCTCACGCCTGCTCATCGAGGATTCGCTGCGTGCGCTGGAGGAGGAGTTCGGCGAGCAGTTCGTGCGCGTGCACCGCAATGCGCTGGTCAACCCGACGGAGGTCAAGGCCCTCGAACGCGATGCCGAGGGAAATACCGTGGTCGTGTTCCAGCGTCTGCCGGAACGCCTGCTGGTCAGCCGGCGCCTGCTCGGCGCGGTTCGCAAGCGCCTGCGCGAGGGCTGATTCGAGCGCTCAGGCGAGATCGCCCCACAAGGCCTGCATGACCGCCAACGCGGCGACGGCGGCGGTTTCGGTGCGCAGCACACGCGGACCGAGGCTCACGGCATGCGCGCCGGCACTCAGCATGCGTTCGACCTCGCCGGGGTCGAAGCCACCTTCCGGGCCGGCGAGCAGGGCCACGGCGGCGGTGGGTCGCGGCTGGCGCGCAAGCGGTGCGCTGGCGCCCGGTTGGAGCAGGAAGGCAGTGGTCGCGCCGCGCGCGGCCAGCCAGTCGTCGAGCGTGGTCACGCCTGCCAGGGTCGGCAGCAACGCGCGTTCGCTTTGTTCGGCGGCGTGACGGACGACGCCGGCCCAGTGCTCGAGCCGGCGATCCTCACGGCGCTGGTCGAGCCTCACCACCGTGCGCCGGCTGACCACCGGCACGATGTGCCGCACGCCGAGCTCGACCGCCTTCTGCAACGTGTAGTCCATGCGCTCGCCGCGCGAGATGGATTGCACCAGGGTGATCTCGAGCGGCGATTCGCCGCGCGTGGCGAGCGCGGGCCCCACCAGGGCATGCACCGCTTCGCGCGAGACCAGGGTGAGGCGCGCCTCGTGCACCGCGCCGCGGCCGTCGAGCAAGACCAGTTCGGCGTTGCGTGCGAGGCGCAGCACGGTCCGTACGTGGTGGGCACTGACGGCAGGCAGGGTGACTTCGATGCCGTCTGCGAGCGCACAGTCGACGAACACGCGCGGTATGGCGCTCATACCGTGCATTCGGCGCACGCGCCATTTCGATGCGGGGAGCGGCGAGCTACCATGGTGCGCCCCGAGCCCTGTCCGCAGCCGCATGTTCCGCACCCTGAAGGCCCTGTTCGAAGACCAGATTGCGCAATTCGTCAGTCACGACGACAGCGCCGACGCCCTGCCGCTCGCGGTCGCCGCGCTGCTGTTCGAGATTTCGCGCGCCGACGAGGAGATCCACGACGCCGAGCGGGCCGAGATCTGCCAGGCTGTCGCCCGCATCTGCGACGTACCGGCGGCCGACATCGCCAACCTCGTGGCCAGCGCCGACGAGGCGGTGGAGGAGGCGATCTCGGTTTACGACTTCACCTCGGTGGTCAACGAACGCATGGATCATGAGCAGAAGTACGCCCTGTTGCTGACGCTGTGGCGGGTCGCCTACGCGGACGGTCGTGTCGATGCGTACGAAGAGTACTACGTGCGCAAGATCGCGGACCTCCTGCATCTCTCGCAGCGCGAATA
This sequence comes from Gammaproteobacteria bacterium, assembly GCA_050184115.1. Lineage (GTDB taxonomy): Bacteria > Pseudomonadota > Gammaproteobacteria > JACKNG01. The sequence goes on from JBFXAQ010000001.1 coordinate 26,930, forward strand.
CATTCGCGCCAAGCACGAAGCCGCGCCGTGAGCGTGGCCGCGCCGCGGTGGTGACCGCGGGCGCTGCGCTCAGGTCGGGGGGTGGGCGCGCGGAATGTCGAAGCTGCGGCCGAGCATGGCGAGGATGAGCTGGTCCTCGAGCTCGATGCGGGTGGTGAGCTCCTCGCCGAGGCGCGAGAGATCACTGGCGAGGTGCCCCTTGATGCGCTCGGCATCCGGTTCGTCGTAGCGCTCGCTGAACTCGACAGCGATGTCGGTCGAAAGCTGGATGCGCGGGTAGATTTCGCGCGCCATTTCGAGCACCGGCTGGCGCCGTTCGTTGCCTTCGGCGATGCGTTGGTAGAGACCGAAGTGGCCGGCGGCGATGTAGTCGACCAGGAGATCCTCGAACTCGTCGAGCATCTCCAGCACCGGTTGGTCGACGGTGTGCAGGTCGAGCTTGGACAACTCCCACAGGAGTACCAGCATCTGCTGGCGCTCGCGGAGCATGTCCTCGATCAGTTTACGGGTCTGGGCGCGGGCCTGCGCCGAATCGGCTTGCTTGGACATCATCGTCTTTCTGGGTTCCCTGGGCGGCGCCTAATTTACCCTGCGCCGCCGCGCCACGCACCCGCCACGTGCGCCAGGCACGCACGAAAGCGGTGCTTTCGCGGCACTTTGAAGGCGATAATCGCGCGATGGAGATCCCGGGTTTCGAGATCAAGCGGCGCATCGGCCAAGGTGGCATGGCGACCGCCTATCTCGCCGTGCAGCGTTCGCTGGGTCGCGAGGTGGTGCTCAAGGTACTCGACACCGCCACTCGCGACACCCCGGAAACCGTGGAGCGCTTCCTCAACGAGGGGCGCATCATCGCCTCGCTCAACCACCCCCACATCATCACCATCTACGACATCGGGCAGTACGACGACAAGGTCTACATCTCGATGGAGTACGTCGAGGGCGGCGATCTCAAGCAGCGCATGCAGCGCACGGTGTTCACGCCGGCCATGGCCATCGACATCATCGAGAAGATCGCCGGTGGCCTCGCGGTCGCCCACGACAGCGGCATCGTCCACCGCGACGTCAAGCCGGGCAACATCCTGTTCCGCCGCGACGGCACGCCGCTGCTGAGCGATTTCGGCATCGCCAAGCGCCTCTCCGGCGACTCCGATCTGACCTCGACCGGCATGTTCCTCGGCAGTCCCAACTACATGGCGCCGGAACAGTCCGAGGCGGGCCCGATCGACGGTCGCGCCGACATCTACTCGCTCGGCGTGATCCTCTACGAGATGCTGGCCGGCGAGCGCGCCTACACCGCGGACTCGGTGATCGACGTCATCGTCATGCACAAGAAGGCGCCGGTGCCGACGCTGCCGACCGGCTACGAGTCGCTGCAGGAATTGCTCGAGCTGATGATGGCGAAGAACCGCCGCGATCGCTTTCGCGACGCGCGCAGCCTGATCCATTACATCGGCGAACTCAGGCGCAAGGGCATCGTGCGCTCGAATTCCGAGCTTTCGGCGCACCCGGACATCGACATCACGGGGGAACACGAGGCCGAGGGCGAGACGACGCGCTCGACGCGTGTGTCGTTGGTCGAGCAGTCGCGACCGCGCTGGCCGCAGTGGCTGTTGGTCGGCGGTCTCGTCGCTTGTGCAATCGGTTGGGGCGCGCTGCTCGTCGTCGAGCGCAACATGCGCCGCGACGAGCAGCCGGCGATCCAGGTCAGCGCGGCGCTGGAGTCGGTCAAGGGCGAGTCGCCGGTGGAGCCGGCAGCGCCGGGCATGGCGAGCGATGCGGCGGAACTGGCGCAGGTCAAGAGTGCGCTCCTGTGGCTGGGGCGGCACAGTCTCGACGACATGCGCCTGACCGCGCCGCCGCGCGACAACGCCTATTACTATTTCACGCGCCTGCTGCAACTCGACCCGGGCAACGTCGAAGCGCGCAACGGGCTGGAAGCGATCGCCGCCCAGTGCGCCTTCCTGGCCGAGCGCGAGATCGCGCAGAACCGCTATGCCGAGGCGCTCTCGCTGGTCGGCGTCGGCCTGCAGATCGACCCCGGCAACGAATCGCTGCGCGTGCTGCGGGATCTCGCCGACAAACCGCAGGGCGGCTTCTTCCAGGCCCTGCGCCACCTGTTCGACTAGTCGGGGGCCTGGCCGGTCGCAGGCGGCAGGCGCCGGTGGACGGCGCTCGCCCGGGCGACCATGAGCGCGGCAGCGGGGGCGTGGGGTCGGCGGACGCCGCGCCGTCGCGCGCTCAGCGTGCGGGCAGGGCGTCGGCCGGCAGCAGGTCGAGCAGGGCGCGGGCCTGTTCGACACGGCGCTGATCGAATTGCTCGACCAGGGCCTTCAAGGTCGCCGCGCGATCGCTCGCGGCCTCGACCGCGGCCGCCTGTGCGGCGGCTTCGCGCGCCGCTGCCTGCTCGGCGGTGTACTCGGCGGTGACCGCGTCGACGTCGATGCCGGCCTCCTCGGCGGCGGCCATCGCGGCCTTGAGTTCTTCGCCCTCGTCGGGCACGGGTGGCGCGAGTTCGGTCTGACTCGCCGCGCCGAAGGCCCGTGAGCGCAACGCCAGGCGTTCCTCTTCCGGTACCGCGACGGCGGTGTCGTCGATCAGTTCGCCGTTGTCGAAGACGAACACGCGCGGCCCGGGTTCGGCGCCGCGGTACCAGGCCGGGGGCTTGCCCGCGAGCTGCACCGTGCCCGTGGCGGGATGGGTCCACTGGAACATCCAGGCCTCGGTGGGCGCGGTTAGAATCAGGCACAGCGCGAGGCTGATGGCGATCGTGCGCATGGGCGTCACCCGCGTCGTCGGCGTTGGTGCGACGCAGTATAGCAGTGGCCTGCCGGGATCGATGCCGCACCGTGTACCTGCTCCGATTTGCCGAATTGTCGCGTGCCGGCCCGGCGATCGTCGTGCCCGGTGCGGCCAGTGCCCGCGCGCTCGGCCTGGCGCTCGGGCTCGCCGAGCGCGCCGCTGGCAAGGCGGCGTGGCTCGCGCCCGTCGTCACGAGCTGGCCGGGGGCGGTCGCCGCGCGCCACGAGCTCGACCAGCTCGCCGGCGCGGCGGGTGCGGACACCTTCCTGTTGTCCACCGAACAGGAACTCGCGTTGTGGCAGCAGGTGCTGGCGGCGGACGAGATGAGTGCGCTCGGTGCGCCCGCGCAAGCGGCGCCGGCAGCGGCCGCGGCCTGGCGCCTGGCGCGCCTGTGGCGGGTGCACGAACCGGGACCCGCGCATGCTCCCACCGCCGACACCGCCGCTTATGCCCGCTGGGCGGCGACTTTCCGCCAGCGCCTCGCTGCGCTCGGTGCGGTCGATGGCACGACATTGATGCTGCGCCAGGGCGAGCGCGGCGTCGTCGCGGCCGGCCGCGCCCACGGCTTCGTCGATCCCGCGCCCGCACTCGCCGCCTGGCTCGGTGAACCCGCGGCCGCGGCGGTGGCCTTGCCGCGCGGCGACCCCTTTCGCTACCACGCCCACGCCTACGCCGACCGTGCGCAGGAACTTGCCGCGGCGCTGGCCTGGGCGGCGTCGGTCGCGGACGCCGAGCCGGCAGCCCGCGTCGTCGTCGCGCTCGACGATCTCGGCCAGGCCGAGTCCGTGGTCCGTCGCGTGCTGCGCGACGTGCTCGGTGACGACCACGCCTGCCATCTCGGCCGCGGCCGTGCACTCGCCGACGAACCCGTCTTCCGCGCCCTCGTCGGCGTACTCGAGATCAAGCCCGTGCTGCGCTGGGATCGGTTCAGCGCCTGGCTGCGGCACGGCGCCATCGCCGGCGCCGGTGCCGAGCGCGCCGCGCGCGCCCTGCTCGATGCGCGCTTGCGTGCGCGGGAACGTCACGAGTTGCCGCTGGCCGAGGTGCTGGCCGCGATCGGTGACGATGCGGCGCTGGCCACGCTGCGTGACATCCTCGAGGCCCTGCTCGACCTGCACGCGCGGGCACCGCGCCGCCAGCCCATGGTCGGCTGGCTGGGGCATTTCGAGGCCTGCCTCGCTGCCGCGGGTTGGCCCGGTGTGGCGGCGGGTGACGAACTGGCCGTGGCCACCCGCCGCGCCTGGACCGAGGTCTGCGATCGGCTCTACCGCCTCGACGCCGTGCTGCCGGCGCCGACCCGCGCCGAGGCACTGCAGCGCTTGCGCCAGGCGCTGGCCGAGACCACCGTGGCGACACCGACGCCGCGGCAAGGCATCTTCGTCGTCACGCCCGAGACGGCCCTGGCACTCGCCCCGACGCACCTGTGGCTGGCCGGCTGCGAGAGCGGTCTGCTGGTCAATGCGGCGCGGCCCAGCCCCTTTCTGCCGATCGCCGGGCAACGCGCGGTCGGCGTCCCCGGTGCCGATCCCGGGCGGGACCTGTGGCGGGCGCGCTGCCTGGTCGAGCTGCTCGCCGGCGAGGGCGTCGAACACCACGCGAGTTTCGCTGCCGGCGAAGGCGACGAACGCTTCACGCCCTCGCCACTGCTGCCGGGGCTGGCGCGGACGGCGGTGACGCCACGCACGGCGAGACTGCCACGCGGCTGGCGCCTACCAACGGTTGAGCTTGCCGCCCACGATGACAGCCACGGCCCCGCACTCGTCGCCGGCCACGAGATGCGCGGCGGCACGGCCGTGTTCGCGGCCCAGAGCGCCTGCCCGTTTCGCGCCTTCGCCCGCCATCGCCTCGGCGCCGGCGAGGTCGAGGAACCGCGGCCGGGACTGTCGGCACGCGCGCGTGGCACCCTCGTCCACCGCTGCCTGGCCGAAGCCTGGGGCCTGCTCGGCGACGCCGCTGCGCTCGACGCGCTCGACGCCGACGGGCGCCGCGCCCTCGCCGCGCGTGCGGTGGGCCAGGGCCTGCGTCCGCTGCGTCACCAGACCGCGCTCGAACGCGAGGTCCACGACATCGAGCAGGCCCGGCTGATCGAACTCGTCGAACGCTGGCTCGAATTCGAACGCTCGCGCGGCGCCTTCGAGGTCGTCGCGCGCGAGCAGGGCGAGGTGGTCGACTTCGGCGGGCTGCGTTTCGGCGTGCGCATCGACCGTGTCGATCGCCTGGCCGACGGCGGTCTCGTGGTCGTCGACTACAAGACCGGTGCCTGCCGCGTGGCCGACTGGGAGCCGCCGCGCATGCGCGAACCGCAGCTGCCGTTCTATGCGCTGGCCGCGCCGCTTGTCGGCGTGCGCGGCGTCGCTTTCGCCGCCGTCGATGCCGAGCAGCCGCAATGGCTGGAGGTGGTGGCCGCGGACGACGGTTGGGAGGAACGCGTCGCCGCCTGGCGCCGCGACCTCGAAGCGCTGGCGGAGGAGATCGCCGGCGGCCTCGCCACGCCGACCCCGCGCGACGGCAGTGCGACCTGTCGCCTGTGCGAACAGGCGCCCCTGTGTCGCCTGGCCGAACGCGCCGGCGGTCGCGTCGCGGACGACGATGCCGCGGCGAGTGGGGTGGTCGGGGATGATTGACGACGCCGCCGCCCGCGCCCGCGCGCTCGATCCCGTCACCTCGTTCGCGGTGCGCGCGCCGGCCGGTTCGGGCAAGACCAGCCTCCTCACCCAGCGTGTGCTGGGCTTGCTCGCCACCGTCGACCAGCCCGAGCAGATCGTCGCCATCACCTTTACCCGCAAAGCCGCCGAGGAGATGCGCCTGCGCATCGTCGAGGCCCTCGCCGCGGCGCAGGCGGCACCTCCCGCGGAAGCCTTCCAGCGCGCGACCTGGACGCTGGCGCGGGCGGTCGTCGCGCGCGACGCGGAACGTGGCTGGCAGCTCGGCCGGCAACCGGCGCGCCTGCGTATCATGACCATCGACGCCCTGTGCCAGGCACTCGTGCGCCAGATGCCGCTGACCGCCGGCTTGCCCGGCCTGCCCGCGGTCGAGGACGACGCCCGCCTGCTGCACGCCGAGGCCGCGCGCGAGGCACTCGCCTCGATCGCCGATGGCGGTCGCCTGCGCGACGCCGTCGCCTGCCTGTTGCGCCATCTCGATAACGACTGGACGCATCTCGAGACACTGCTCGCCGGTATGCTCGAGCGCCGCGACCAGTGGCTGCGCGTGACCACCGTGGGTGCCGACCGCGGACAGCTCGAGGACGGCTTCCGCCGCCTCGTCGAGCGCGACCTGGCGCGCCTCGCGACCGCCATCCCGGCCGACACCGGGCGCGCCCTGGCCGAACTCGGCGCCCTGGTCGGCGCCGAACTCGACGACCCCGTGCTGTGTGGGCTGACGACCTTGCCGCCACCTGCACTGGATGCGCTGCCGGCATGGCAGGCGCTGGGGCGTTTTCTGCTCACGCGCAACGGCAACTGGCGCAGCAAGGTCACGCGGCGCGAGGGATTCCCGCCCAAGGGCGATGACCATCACGGCATGAAGCAGCGCCATGCCGACATCGTCGCCGAACTGGCGCGGGTGCCCGGGCTCGGTCGCGCCCTGGCCCGCCTCGCGGGACTCGCAGCCGCGCCGTACGACGAGACCGACTGGACGGTCGTGCTGGCGCTGTTCGAAGTGCTGCAGGTTGCCGCCGCCCACCTCGTGGTCACCGCCGACGTTGCCGGGCGCGCCGATTTCACCGCTTTTTCGCTTGCCGCGCTGGCCGCGCTGGGCGAGCCCGATCAGCCGACCGATCTCGCGCTCGCCCTCGACTACCAGGTCCGTCACCTGCTCATCGACGAGTTCCAGGACACCTCGCTCACGCAGTTCGAACTGGTCCGTCGCCTCACCGCCGGCTGGCAGCCCGGCGACGGCCGTACGCTGTTCGTCGTCGGTGATCCGATGCAGTCGATCTACCGTTTCCGCCAGGCCGAGGTCAGCCTTTTCCAGCGCGTGCTCGACGATCGCGCCATCGGCGACATCGCGCTCGAACCGCTTGGCCTGCAGGTCAACTTTCGCGCCCAGGCCGCGCTGGTCGACTGGATCAACGAGGCGACCCCGGCGGCGCTGGCGTGCATCGAGGCGGCGCCGGCACACTTCGCGCCGCAGCGCGCGGTGCGCGCGGCCATCGAGCCGGCCTGGCTGCTGCACCCGACCCTGCAGCACGACGGCACGGCGGAAGCGGCCGCGGTGGTCGACCTCGTGCAACGCCTGCGCGGCGAGGACGCCAATGCGTCGATCGCCGTGCTGGTGCGTAGCCGCGGCCATCTCGGTTCGATCGTGATGGCGCTGCAGGCGGCCGGCGTGCCGCTCGCGGCGCGGGAGATCCGCCGTTTTCTCGAGGTGCCGGTGGTGGCCGACCTCGTCGCCTTGAGCCGCGCGCTGCTCCACGACGCCGATCGCCTGGCGTGGCTGGCCGTGCTGCGCGCGCCCTGGTGCGGGCTCGACCTCGCGGCATTGGAGACGCTGGCCGCGGCGCCCGCTACGCTGGCCGCGGCGCTGGCCGAGCCGGCCCTGGTGCGCAGCCTCGGATCCGATGCCGCGCCGCGCGCCGCGCGCGTCGCCGGCATCCTCGCGGCCGCCCGTGAACGGCTGGTGCGTGAACCCTTCGCCGACGTCGTCGAAACGACCTGGATCGCGCTCGGCGGACCGGCCGTGGTGTGTGCCGGGACGGGTGGAGCCGCCGATCTCGAACATGCCCGTGCGCTGTTCGATGAACTCGTGCGGCTCGACCGCGGCGAGGCCGAACTGACCGCCGGTCGCCTGCTCGCGCATCTCGCCGATCGCTTCGCTGTTCCCACCCAACCCGACGGTCACGCCGTGCAGGTCATGACCGTGCACCGTGCCAAGGGGCTCGAGTTCGATCACGTCATCCTGCCCGGCCTCGGCCGCACGCCCCGCGCCGAGGACAAGCCGCTGCTGGCCTGGCGCGAGGAACTCGACCAGGCGGGCCGGCCGGCACTGGTCGTCGCACCATTGCCGCGCCAACGCAGCGGGCCCTTGTACGACTACCTGCGCGCGAGCGCGACGGCCGAGGCGCGTGAGGAAGCCGTGCGGCTGCTCTACGTCGCGCTCACCCGCGCGCGCCGCCAGGTGCACCTGTTCGGTCACGCGGCGCGCGACACCAGCGGCCTGCCCGTACCACGTCAGGGCAGTTTCCTTGCCCTACTGTGGCCGGCGGTGGGAGCGGCCTTCCGCGAACGGGTGGCGTCGTTGCCCGATGTCGGGTCGACGGTCGGCGGCGCGAGCGTGCCACCGGCGCCGCTGCTGCGCGCCGCGGCGGATGCGCTGCCGGCATGGTTGCCACCACCGCCGGCGACGCCGCCCGGCGAGGCCGCCGTCGAGTTCGATTGGGCGGGCATCGACGCGCGCCACGTCGGTACAGTCACCCATCGCCTGCTGCAGGACTGGGGCCAGCGTCGCGAACGGCCGCCGCTGGCGGTCTGGCTGGAGACTGCCCGCGGCTTCGCCCGTGCCCAGTTGCGCGCACTCGGCATGGCAGCGGCGCGGGTCGACGACGCGGTGGAGGAAGTCATCGCGGGCCTGGCCGCGGCATTGGCGGGCGAACGGGCGCGCTGGTTGTTCGAGCCGGGCCACGCCGAGGCTGCCGCCGAGCTCGCCCTCGGTTGGACGAGCGCCGGCGAGGTCCGCCGGTTGGTCATCGACCGGACCTTCGTCGATGCCGCCGGCACGCGCTGGATCGTCGACTTCAAAACCGGCACGCACGCCGGCGGCGACCTGCCCGGCTGGCTCGATGCCGAGCAGGCACGCTACCGCCCGCAGCTCGAGCGCTACGCCGCGGCGATGGCCGCGCTCGAGCCGCGCCCGATCAGGCTCGGTCTCTTTTTCCCGCTGGTCGATGGCTGGCGGGAATGGCCTTACGGCGACGCCTGAGCACGGTCGCCGCGAGCGCGCCGCAGCCGATTGCCGGTAACCCCGCGGGCAGTGGCACCGGGCTCCCCAGGACCTCGCCTTCGAGATGCAGGTTGTCGAGACGCAGGGTGCCGCTGGCGCTGCTCGCGCCCTCGCCACCGATACGGATGACGATGCGCGGCGACGCCGGCGTCGCGACGAAGTCGACAGTGACCGGTGCGAACACCGTGGACAGGGGGCCGTCCTGCGGCAGGGCATCGCCGAGCGCGACCTGCCAGCTCAGCGGGCCGCTGGCCGACACGCGGGCGTCGAAGCTCAGGCGCGTGACCTGTACGGCGACCCCGGGTCGCGCAATCACGTCGAGCTCGATGCGGTTGCCGAGGGTGAAACCGGTGCTCGACAACGCGCGCCCCGGGTTGCCGGCGAAATCGCCCAGCGGCGCGAGCGTGGCCGTGAAAGTCGCGCTCGCGAGGTCGGCATGCAACAGGCTGGGCGCGGTCGTGAAACCACCCTCGGCGGCGTCGAAATCGAACGCGGCAAGTACGGCCGCCTGCGCTGGCAGGGCAGTGACAGACAGCAGCAGGGCGGCGATGGCGCACAGGCGTGCGCGGTCGGGCAGGGTCATGGTGGAACCTCCTTGTCGGTGATGAAGCGGGCGTATCCATGCCCGCGTCGCGGCAGTATGCCAGCCGCGCGGCTCGCCGTCAGTGCCGGCGTCGTATGCGCAGCGGCAGGCTCGGCGGGCCGGTCTCGATCTGGTGAATGAGCTCGGACTGCCGCCGGGCACCGGTCTTGTGGAAGATGTGCTTGAGATGGGTGCGCGCGGTGTTGACCGCGATGCCGAGTTCCTGTGCACCGTCCTCGAGGCTGGTGCCGCCGGCCAGGGCCTGGACCAGGCTCACCTCCGTGCGCGTCAGGCCGAAGAGTTCGCGCAGCGCCGAACCGGACAGCTGCGGCCGGTGGGCGAGATCGAACAGCAGCACGGTGGCGAGTGGATCGCCGGCCACGGATTCGCGTTGCATGCCGCGGGTGACGACGACGGCGATGCGCGGTGTGCCTTTCTCCTCCAGCAGCAGCAGGTCGGCGGCGTCCGGATCGACCGGCGCTTCGGGGGCGGTGGCATCGCGCACCATGACGCGCAGCGACTCGTAGGAAGCGCCATCGGCGAGCTCGAGCCGACCTTGCTCGATGACCACGCCGCGTCCGAGACCGGCCACCCGTTGCGCGACACGGTTGTGATAGGTGACTCGCAGGTCGCGGTCGACGATCACGACGCCGAGTTCGATCTGGTCGAGCAGGTGAAGGAGGGCGCGTTGGGTGCGCCGCGCGGTGCCGAGGTTCATGCCCAGGCTGTCAGCGCCGATGTGCAGCGCGAAGCCCGTGCACTGGCCCTCGCTGTCGGTCAGCAGGGTGAGAACGTCGCCGTGCTCGGGCTCGTTCAGGTAGCGCTCACCACCGTCGGCCAGCAGTTCGGCGATCAGCCCATCGCCCTGCGTCGGCGACAGCCCGTGGAGTGAACACAGCACCTCGCGCAGCGGACGATCCTTGACCTGGTGATGGCTCCACCCGGTGATGCGCTCGGCGGCCGAGTTGATGAACTCGATGCGGCCATCGCGCGCTGCCGTGATCACGCCGTCGCGCAACAGCACCAGGGGTCGTGGCGGGATGTTCTCCTGCGCCAGCGCCAGGTTGATGGTGGTGAGCAGGTCCTTGGTCGTGTAGGGCTTGTTGATGAAGCCGGCCGGGTGGGTGTCGCGGGCACGCTCGAGCAGTTCGCGATCGGCATAGGCCGTGACGTAGATGACGGGGATGTCGATCTTGGCGCGGATGCGGCGGGCGGCCTCGATACCGTCGATGCCCTCGCCGAGGCGGATGTCCATCAGGATGAGATCGGGACGCAGGCTGGTGGCCTTCTCCACCGCTTCGTCACCGGTGCGCGCGATGTCGAGGACATCGTAGCCGAGACCGCGCAGGCGCATGCGCATGGCGCCGGCGATCGAACGCTGGTCTTCGACAACGAGAATATGTGCGGCCACGCCCGTAGCTCCCCGTCCGCCGAACGTACGATGTCCGGCGTATCCCCCCGGTGACGATACTACAAGATACGCGCTTCCCTGCGCCGTACGCGCAATCGAATCGTCAAACCCGGTTACAGATGTCGTGCACGCGCGGAGTAGGCGCCGTCATGCCGTTGAACCAGCGACGCACCGCGTTCTGCCCTCCGGCACCGGGCCCGTGCGCGCAGCGACGACGCGCATCCCGGTTCAATCCTTGCGTCGGCGATCGCTTCAGCGATCGTCGCGAAACTGGCGCTGCAGCATCTCGCGGCGTTCCTGCGCATCGACCGTCAGGGTCGCGATCGGACGGGCTTCGAGTCGACCGAGCCCGATTTCCTCGCCGGTCTCTTCGCAGAAGCCGTAGCTGCCGTCCTCGATGCGCTTCATGGCGGAATCGATCTTGTTGAGCAGCTTGCGGTAGCGGTCGCGCGTGCGCAGCTCGAGGATGTTGTCGCTCTCGCGACTGGCGCGTTCGGCTTCGTCGCCGACGTCGCGGATCTCAGAGCGCAGGTGATCCAGGGTTTCCTGCGATTCGGCGATCAATTCGTCGCGCCATTGCAGGAGCTTGTTACGGAAATAGAGCAACTGCTGCGGGCACATGTACTCCTCGTTGGGCGAGGGTACGTAGCCGGCCGGCAGGGAAACGTCTTCGAGGTTGATCATTCGGGTCCGAATCGTCGGGTTCGACTCGACCGCCGGGGCCTGCCGCGCGGGTGTCGTCCGGGTACTTGCCACCGCGGCAGCGCTCTGCCCCGATGCCGAGGATAGCGTCCTGGTCGCGGCAGGCTTGGTGGCGGCGGAGGCCGCTGCCTTCTTGCGCCCGCCGTCGGCCGCGGGCTTCGCCGTCGTGCTCTTGCCGGGCGCCTTCTTGGCCGTGACCGTCTTGCTGGCGGGCTTGGCAACGGGCTTCTTCGGCGCCGTCTTCTTGGCCGCAGCGGGCTTGGCAGGCGCTTTCGGCGCCACCTTCTTGGTCGCGACGGGTTTCGTCGCCGCTTTGGTCGCCGCCTTCGCGGCCGGTGTCTTCTTCGCCGGGGCCTTGCCGGCAGTGGACTTGGTCGTCTTCGTGGCCGCGGTCTTCTTCGCCGCGGGAGTCTTCTTCGTCACGCTCTTTTTCGCCGTTCCCTGCTTCGCCGCGATCTTCTTCGCCACGGTCTTCTGCTTCGGTGTCGCAGCCGCCGCGGTCTTTTTCTTTGCAGCAGCCTTCGGCGGCGCTGCCTTGGCCGCCGGGGCTTTCTTCTTGCTGGAGGGCGCGGTCTTCTTTGTGGAGGTCTTCTTTGCTGCTCTGGCCACGTCAGGCACCTCTACCGTTCGCCACGAAATCAGCTTGCCGCAGCGTGTTTTTTCGACCCTTTCGTCGCGTCCGGTCCGCGAACCGGGGCGGAACATTAATCATTTTCCCCGCCCAGCGCAATGCCGCGCGCGACCCGTCGCGAGGCCGTGACCGCGCCGCGCGCCGCGCGTTCGTGAACCCTCGTTCAGCGTGCGTTGAGCCGGATGAGTTCCTGCACGCCGGTGAACACGCGGGCTTGCGGATTGGTCGCGCAGTACTGCCCGAGCCAGTTGATGATCCCGGCGGCGTCGACCTCAACCTTGACCTGGCGTGCGTTCGACCAGTTGAACCCGGCGATGAAACCCTGCGACCAGGAGACATAGGCATCGAGCGCAATCGCGGAATCGCGCTCCAGGGCATCGCTGAACGCACGGCACGGTCGTGCGCCGATGCCGCTTGCCGTGGTGCCGTCCGCGGCCGACGCGGGTGGTGGCGCGCCGACGCAGAGCAGGCACAGGGCGACGGCGAGCAACCGGTGAGCGATCAATCGTCCGACCAACTGTCCAGCTCCATGACCAGCCCGCCGGCGCTGAGGGCGGCGGCGTCGGTCGTCTCGCGGCGTTCCATGCGCACGAGACCGACGTCCGGCGCGTACCACTCGCGAATTTCTATCGCGACTTCGGTTTCGCCGATGTAGTTGCCGATGTCGGCGCGGGCCGTGCCGGTGGCGGTGACCAGCAGGCAGTCGTCGAAATGACCGGCGGGGGTGTCGACGCTGGCCGCCAGGCTCTCGACGCGATAGGCGAGTTCGACCGGAACGTCGACGCGGAAAAGCGTCTCCCACGGTGGTCCGGTGTTCTCCAGCACCGTCGTCGCGCCCGGCGCCTGCCAGCGTACCTCGGGGGCGAGCGTCGCCGGGAGCACCAGCACCCGTGCCTGTCCGTCGGCGGGGGCGCCGGCCGGCGGCAGCGCCACGCGTTCGATACCGTCGGCGTCGACGACGTAGTGCAGGCGTTGGCCGCCGAGAGTCTCGCGCAGACCGTTGACGCCGAGCGTAGCCGGCACCGGCGCCGTCCACACCGCGTGACGGATGTGCTGCGTGCCGTCCATGGTGGTGCGCTCGATGCGGTACTGCCAGTGATGGCCCGGCGCGAGCGGAAAGTAGCGTTGCGGACCGTTGTCCTCGCCGCATCCGGCCAGGCACAACACGGCACCGAGCGCGGCGCCATGAGCGTGGGTCGGGCGAGCTCGTTTCACGATTGGACGACGGCGGCAGGGTGCATGCGGGGGGCGATCATATATGTATCGGGCGCGGCGCAAGCGGGCGGTGCGATTACTTCCCCTCTCGGGGTGTGTTTAGTAGTATGCGCGTGCCTTGCCCACGGGGAGACGGGCGGGGCGCGGAGAACCACGCTTTCGGATTACTGCACGGTCGCTTGCCCACCCTCCGCATCCGCCAGGATGGCCGGAGACGCGGGAGTGCGGTCATGCCGATCCGCGGCCGGTGCCTCCCACGGCTCGTCGCCGCGCGCGGGCAGACGCCAGGCGCGGAGATCCATGCTGAGCGACGGGGCAGGCCCGTTGCCCGGGAACGAGGACTAATAAATGAATCGTCGATTGATTTCGGTTGCGCTCGCCGGCCTGCTGCTCGGCGGCAGCACCGTGGCCGCGGCCGACGGGGATGCCACGGCCGGCCGCCAGAAGGCGGAAACCTGCCTCGGTTGCCATGCCGTCACCGGTTACTACAACGTGTATCCGAGCTACCGCGTACCCAAGCTCGGCGGTCAGAATGCCGGCTACATCGAGTCGGCGCTGAAAGCCTACAAGGCCGGTACGCGCGAGCACGACACCATGCACGCCAACGCCGAGAACCTCAGCGACCAGGACATGGCCGACATCGCGGCCTTCATGTCGAGTCACGGCAAGTAAGGCCGGGACGGCGCGGCCGGAGACACAAGTAATGAATCAAGCAAGCACACTGGGACTCATCCTCGCCCTGGTCCTGGGCGCCTTCGGCGGCACGGCCGCGGCCAACGAAGCGGCCGACGACAGTGGCCTGAGCTACGAAGACAAGCTGCAGGCCTGTGCGGCCTGCCACGGGGAGAACGGCGACAAGCCGCTGGCACCCGATTATCCCGTCCTCGCCGGCCAGTACGCGGATTACCTCGCGGCTGCGCTCAAGGCCTACCGTTCGGGCCGTCGCCAGCATCCCATCATGTCGATGCAGGTCGAAGCCCTGGGCCTGACCGACAGCGACATCGCACGGCTCGCCCAGCACTTCTCCAGCCAGTCCGGACTGCGCGGACTCGGCGAGTAACCAACTGATCGGCATCGGCTAATCCCGAATCGCGGTCGACCCGCCGGGCCGCCCGCACGGGGCCCGGCGACCCCACCGGCCCACTTCCGTATAATCCCCTGCACGTCGCGCGCCTCGCGGGGCCGCGACGGCAACGACCGTAGGCTACCGAACGACACCGTCAGCACCCCGCCGCGAGGCAGGGCGGGCGGCGTTTCGCCGGCATCCGGCCGGGTACCGGTTCGCGTTTCCCTGCAGGTCGAACGACGGTGGACGAAAACGATGAACACGACCCCCAAATCCCTCGAGACACCGGCCGCGCAGCGCTTCCTGCCGCGTCGCTTCCAGGTCTACAACGAGCGTCAGCTCGACCAGATCGAGGCACTCGAGCGCGTCGATGCCGAGACGCGCTTCGCCATGCAGGTCGTGGCGAACGTGCTGCCTTTCCGCGTCAACCAGTACGTCATCGACGAATTGATCGACTGGGACGCGGTGCCGAACGATCCGATCTACCAGCTCACCTTCCCGCAGCGTGGCATGCTCGACGAGACGGCCTTCGCGCGCATGGCCGACCTTCTGCACGGTACGCCCGACGCGCATGACATCCGCCGCCTTGCCGACACCCTGCGCGCCGAGCTCAACCCCCACCCGGCCGGCCAGCAGACCCTCAACGTGCCGCACCTCGACGGTCGCGAACTGCCCGGCGTGCAGCACAAGTACGCCGAGACGGTGCTGTTCTTTCCCAGCCAGGGCCAGGTCTGTCACAGCTATTGCACGTTCTGTTTCCGTTGGGCGCAGTTCGTCGGCGACAAGACGCTGCGCTTCGCCGCGGCCGAGGCGGGCGATCTCACCCGTTACCTGCGCGCGCACCCCGAGGTCAGCGATGTCCTGGTGACCGGTGGCGATCCGCTGGTGATGAAGGCGAGCAACCTGAAGACCTACCTCGAGGCGCTGCTCGCGCCCGGTCTCGAGCATGTCCGCACCATCCGCATCGGCACCAAGGCGCTGACCTATTGGCCCTACCGTTTCGTCACCGACCCCGACGCCGACGAATTGCTCGCCCTGTTCGAGCGTGTCGTCGACAGTGGAAGGCAGCTCGCGCTGATGACCCACATCAACCACTGGCGCGAACTCGAACCGGCCATCGTGCGGCGGGCCGTCGGCAACCTGCGCAACACCGGCGCCGTGCTGCGCGCGCAGGCACCGTTGCTCGCGCACATCAACGACGATGCGGACGTCTGGGCGCGGCTGTGGAGCGACGAGGTCAATCTCGGCATCCAGCCCTATTACCTGTTCGTCGAGCGCGACACCGGCGCGCGGCGCTATTTCGAGGTGCCGCTGGCGCGGGCATGGGCGATCTACCGCGATGCGGTACGCCAGGTCTCGGGCCTGGCGCGGACCGCGCGCGGGCCATCGATGAGCGCGGGTCCGGGCAAGGTCGAGGTCCAGGGCGTGGCGCGGGTGCACGGCGAAGACGTCTTCGTGCTGCGCTTCATCCAGGGGCGCAACCCGGACTGGGTGCAGCAACCGTTCTTCGCCCGCTTCGACCCGCACGCGACCTGGCTCGACCAGCTCGAGCCGGCCTTCGGCGAGGAGACCTTCTTCTTCGAGCCCGAGTACCGCGCCCTGCTCGCCGGCGCCTGAGCGCGCGCGGCGTTCCTCACCTGCAAACTTTCTCCACGGTCGGGTCGTCCAATACACTGGCCGCCCCGGCGGCCCCGGGGCGTCGATGATCCGGGAACGTAGAGCGGCACGTACGGAACGACAGACGCCGCGCCGTGTCGCGAACCATTCCAGCCAGGCGGATCGAACCCCAGCTCCATGTCCACCATTCCACGCAAGATGCGCCAGGCCGCCGCACCCCTGATCGTGCTCGCGGTCGGCATCGCCATTGCCGCCTGGTTCGTCACCTCGCGGCCGCGTGCCCATGCCAAGCCGCCCGAGGAGAAGGTCTGGCCGGTGGCGGTGATCGAGGTCGCGGCCGCCGACGTGCAGCCGGCGGTCACCGTGTTCGGCGAGGTCCGCGCGGCGCGCGAGGCGGAGTTGCGTGCCCTGGTCGCCGGCCGCCTGGTCGAGCTCGACGGCGAGTTCCGTAACGGCAACCTGGTCGAAGCCGGGCGCACGCTTGCCGTCATCGATCCGGTCGACTACGAGAATCGCCTGGTCGAGGCGCGCGCCGAACTCGCCCGCAACGAAGCCTTGCTAGTGCGCCAGCGTCACGATCTGGAATGGGAAGGCCAACTCGCGGACAACGCGGCGCGCCAGGTCGAGCTCGCCCGACGCACCCTCGAGCGCACCGCGCAGTTGGCCAAGAGTGGGCGCGAGAGCCAGAAGGCCCGCGACGACGCCGAGGCCGCGCTCGCCGTCAGCGAGCAGACCCAGCTGCAGCGCCGCCAGAACGTCGCCCGCCTCGAGGCGCAGGTGCGCGAACAGAAGGCAGCGACCGACAAGGCGCAGGCGGCACTGGCGAGCGCGGAACGCGAACTCGTCCATACCCGCGTGGTGGCGCCTTTCACCGGACATGTCACCGACGTGCGTCTCGCGCTGGGCCAACGCATCGCCGTCGGCGAGAAGCTCGGCCGGCTGTTGTCGGCCGCCGAGCTCGAAGTGCGCTTCGAGTTGCCCGAGGCGGCCTACGCCCGCCTCACGGCGGCCGGCGAGCGCCTGGTCGGCCGCCCGCTCACCCTGCGCTGGCGGCTCGGTGACGAGACCCGTGAATTCGCCGCCACGCTCGCGCGCGTCGGCGCGGAGATCGATCCCACGCTCGGCGGCATCGCGCTCTACGCGACGCTGCCCGATGACGCCCCGCGCCAGGGCCTGCGCGCCGGCGCCTTCGTCGAGGTCGACGTGCCCGACGTCGCCTACCACGACGTCGTCCGCCTGCCCGCGCGCGCCTTGTCCGAGGACGGCGAGGTGTTCGCCCTCGTCGACGGCCGCCTCGAACGTGTCGCGGTCGCGGTCGTGCGCGAACTCGGCGAGGAGATCCTGGTGCGCGGTGAACTCGACCCGGCGCGGCCCGTCGTCGCCCGCAGCTTCCCCGGCATCGGTCCGGGCATGCGCGCGCGACCCTTGTGAGCGGGCGCGGCGAATATCGCGGCCTGCTCGCGCTCTTCGCCCGTCACCCGACGGCGGCCAACCTCGTCCTCGCCCTGATGTTCATCTGCGGCCTGGCCGCGCTCACCCAGATCAACCGGCAGTTCTTCCCCGACTTCGGCATCGACATGGTCAGCGTGACGGTGTCCTGGCCGGGTGCCGCGGCCGCCGACGTCGACGAGAACATCGTCCAGGCCATCGAGCCCGAACTGCGCTTCCTCGACGGCGTGAAGAAGGTCACCGCCTCGTCCTACGAGGGCGTGGCCGCAATCAACGTCGAGTTCGATCCGGGCGCCGACATGCAACAGGGCCTGAGCGACGTCGAGTCGGCGGTCGGCCAGGTGCGCACCCTGCCCGAGGATGCCGAGCGCCCCGAGATCCGCCGCATCGTGCGTTACGAGACGGTCTCTCGCCTGGTCATCTCCGGGCCGTTCGCCGAGCACGCCTTGAAGGCCCATGCCAAGCGCATCCGCGACGAACTGCTCGATCGCGGCGTCGATCGCATCGACATGTTCGGCGCGCGCGACGAGGAGATCTGGATCGAGGTGGAGCCGGCGACGCTGCGCCAACTCGACCTCAAGCTCGGCGACATCGCCGCGCGCATCGCCGAGAGTTCGCAGGACGTGCCGGCCGGCGAACTGGCCGGTGGCGAGCGCCAGGTGCGCAGCCTCGGCCTCAGGCGCGAGGCGCGCGAACTCGGCGCCATCGAGATCAAGGCCGAAGCCGACGGCCGGCGCCTGGTGCTCGACGACGTGGCGCGGGTCAGCGAGGCTTTCAAGGAACGTGACCGCCGCGCCATCCGCAAGGGTGACGCCGCCATCGAGCTCGACATCAAGCGCGCCACCGACTCCGATGCCCTGACCATGGCGCAGGTGGTGAAGGACTACGTTGCCGAACTCGACGCCACCCTGCCACCGACGCTGCGCGTCGAGGAGTACGACGTCCGCGCGAAGTCCATTCGCCAACGTATCCAGTTGCTGGTCAACAACGGCCTGTCCGGGCTCGTGCTGGTGCTCGCGGTGCTGTTCCTGTTCCTCAACGCGCGGGTCGCGCTGTGGGTCGCGGTCGGCATCCCAGCCTCGCTGCTGGCCGGGGTCGCGGTGATGTGGGCGAGCGGCCAGACCATCAACATGATCAGCCTGTTCGGCATGATCATGGCGATCGGTATCGTGGTCGACGACGCCATCGTCGTCGGTGAACATGCCGAGCACCTGCACCGCCATGGCATGAGCGCGCTCGATGCCGCCATCGGCGGCGCGCGGCGCATGGCCGCGCCGGTGTCGAGCTCGACACTGACCACGGTGGCGGCTTTCCTGCCCCTGTTCATCGTTTCCGGCATCATGGGCCAGATCATCTCGGCCATTCCCTTCGTCGTCGTCACCGTGCTGCTGGCAAGCCTGCTCGAATGCTTCTTCGTGCTGCCGGCGCACTTGAGCCATGCCCTGCGTGCGCCGCCCGGTCGCGGCCGCCTGGCTCGCCTGGTGGCGCGTTTCGACGCCCGTTTCCAACATTTCCGCGATCACCGCTTCCGTGCCCTGGCCGAAGCCGCCGTGCGCCGGCGCTACCTCACCGTCGCCGTCGCCATCGCCGCGTTCGTGATCAGTGTCGGCGCGGTGATGGGCGGGCGGGTCGGTTACCAGTTCTTTCCTTCGCCCGAGCCGGACAAGATCTACGCCAACGTCGAGATGGTCGCCGGTACCTCGCGCGCGGACACCCGCGCGGCGCTGTTGGCGCTCGAACGTGCGCTCTACCGTGCTGCCGGCGAACTGGTCGAGGATCCCGACCAGCTCATCATCATGGCGCTCGGCAAGCTCGGCACCACGGTCGGTGGCGAGCGGTCGTCGAGCGTGGCCGCCAACACCGACACCCTCGGCGGGATGATCGTCGAACTGGTCTCCTCGGAGGAGCGGGAGGTGCGGGCGCAGGCCGTCATCGATGCCTGGCGCGAGTCCGCCGGGCAATTGCCCGGGGTCGAGTCACTGACCTTCAGCGGCCAGCGCACGGGGCCCTCGGGCGGCGATCTCGACGTACGCCTGCGCGGCGGCGGGCAGGTCGCCGATCTGAAGGCCGCGGCGGGCGAGGTCGCGGCGCTCTTGGCACGCTACGACGGCGTCACTGACGTCGACGACGATCTGCCCTACGGCAAGCCCGAGGTCGTGCTGCGGGTCAACGCCCGCGGTCGCGCGCTCGGTTTCACCACCGCCGATGTCGCGCGCCAGGTGCGCGATGCCATCGACGGTGCCGTTGCCAAGCGCTTTCCCCGCGGTGACGAGGAGATCTGGGTGCGCGTGCAGCTCGACCGCGACGCCGTCGGCCACGGTCTGCTCGAGCGCGTCTACCTGCGTGCACCGGGCGGCGCCGAGGTACCACTGACCAGCGTGGTCGATTTCGGCGAGGCGCTCGGCTTCGCGCGCATCCAGCGCGAGAACGGCAGACGCGAAGTCGCCGTCACCGCCGAGATCGATATGCGGGCGACCCGTCCGGCACAGATCCAGGATGCGCTGTTGCGGGACGGCCTGGTCGACATCGCCGCCCGCTACGGACTCGGCTACGAATTCGCCGGGCGCGCCGAGGACCAGCGCGAGACCATGGCCGACATGCTGCTCGGTACCGTGCTCGGTCTCACCTTCATCTACATCGTGCTGTCGTGGGTGTTCTCGAGCTACTTGAGGCCCTTCGTGGTCATGAGCGTGATCCCGTTGGGTTTCGTCGGCGCCGCGCTCGGCCACTGGGTGTGGGGCTTCGATCTCACCATTCTCAGCATCTTCGCCATCCTCGGCCTCTCCGGCATCGTCATCAACGACTCCATCGTGCTGGTGACGACGATCGACGAGCGCCTCACTGGCGAGCCGCGCCTGGCCGCCGTCATCAACGGTGCCTGCGATCGCCTGCGCGCCGTCATCCTGACCTCGGCCACCACCATCGGCGGCCTGCTGCCGCTCCTGTTCGAGACCAGCCTGCAGGCGCAATTCCTCATCCCGATGGCGCTGACGCTGGTGTTCGGGCTGGCCGTGACGACCTTCGTGGTGCTGCTGCTGGTGCCGGCGCTGATCATGATCCAGGGCGACGTCGGCGACCTGTGGCGGGCGTGGCGCGCGCCACCTGCGGCAGCAAACGCCGGCTGACGGTTTCCTCTCAGGCGGCCGCGTCGCCGCGCACGACGGCCGGTGCGAGCAGGGCGTCGACTTCGCTTGCCGTGAAGCCCGCTTCAAGCAGGGCCTCGACGCTGGGCGGACCCCAGTTCAGCAATTCAGGGACAGACCACGGTTTCCTCCGCGGTTTCCCTGACGGCGCAACTGGGAAACCGTGGTCTGTCCCTGAATTTCCTGAATTTCGACGGCGCAACCGGGCGAAACCGTGGTCTGTCCCTGAAATTCGCCCGAATTTCGCGGAATTTCGCCCTCAGTCGTTCGCGAGCAGTGCGGCCGCTTCGCGGTGGATGGCCAGCAGCTCCGGCACGGTGGCCGGCGTGCGACGACCGAACCCGCACTCGGTGGCGATGCCGAAGCGCGCGAGGTGACGCTGCGCGACGGCGATGCGCGCGCGCGTGCCGGGCAGGCCGTCGGTGTGGTGGACGAGGCCGAGGTAGACGCACGTCGCCGGTGCCGCGAGGTGGGTGAGTGGTGCGAAGTAGGCATCGTCGCAGCGTTCGCGTGGGACCGGCATATGGCAGTAGTCGACCGCGCGGTCGAGAGCAGTCACGGCGAGATTCGTCATCTCGACGCAGACGCCGAGATCACGCGGCTCGACGATGTGTCGGTGGCCGAGGTCGCCATAGCACAGGTGCAAGCCCATCGGCACCGTGTCCGGTACGTGTGCGGCGAGTTCCCGCAGCGCGGCGAGATAGCGGTCGCGCGGCGAACCGCCCGGCGGTATCCATGGCAGGACTCCGGGCAGGTTGTCGTCACGATCGATGGCGACCGTCTCGAACGCGATGTCCCATTGCACCGCCAGCCGGTCGTGCGGGATGACGCTGCACAGGCTATCGATCTCGTTCCGTAGAGCGGCGACGTAGGCCGCATGGACCGGCGCATAATCGGCGACACCGGTCATGAATGGCCGCACCGCGCTTTCGGCGAGCGGCAACGCGACCTGGAAACGTACACCCGGCGTGATCACGCCCTCACCACGCAGGCGTTCGAATACCTGCCAGCTCGCCAGTGCCTGTGCCGCGTATCCCAGCACACCGAATTGCGGCACCTGCCCGGTCACGACACGGAACTGCCAGTGATCGGCGTAGCCGCGCGGGATCCAGTCGTCGGCGGGCGCGCGCCACTCGTCGGCGGCGGCGATGTCGTGGGGTAGGGGGCGATTGACGACTTCGAGCGCTGCGCAGTCATGGTACGCGCCAGCGGCGAGGAAATTGATCCAGGCCTTGCGCCGACCGGTTTCGCCATCGGGCAGCGCGCCGAGCAGCCCGCCCAGCGCGGCGCCGGCGCGCATGGCTTGTTCGGCATCGGCGCCCGGAATGCTGCCGACCAATAGCAGTGGAGCGTCGAATCGCATCAGGCGCGCGCCGCCGGTTGTTCCGCGTCGGCCTCTGCCGGCGCGTCATCGAATACGGTGCCGTCTGCGACCATCGCCGCGATCGTGGCCGCGCTGATGCCGCACTCAGACAGGATAGCCGCGCTGTGTTCGCCCAGCCCCGGCGCGCCGTGGCGTACCGCCGAGGGCGTGGCCGAGAAGCGCGCCGCGGGCTCGGCCTGGCGCAGCGCGCCGGCCCGCGCATGGGGATGGATGCCAATGGAGTTGTTCGCCGCGATCTGCGGGTGACGAATCATGTCGTTGCGGGTCAGTACCGGCGCGCAGGGTACGCCGGCGACTTCGAGGCGTTCGAGCCACTCGTGGGCGGGACGCGTGCGCAGCGCGCCCTGGATGAGGTCCAGCCGCGCGTCGATGTTGCGATCGCGCAGCGCCGGGGTCAGGAAGCGGGGATCCTCCAGCCACTCGGGATGTTCCAGCGCCCGCGCTGCCGCCTGCCATTCGCGATCCGACATCACCGCCACGGTGAGGTAACCGTCGGCGGTCTCGTAGACGAGGTCGTGGAAGCTCGCCGCGGCCTGCTGCGGCAGCTCGTCGCCGACGAAGGTCTGGCTACCCATGTCGGAACACCACAGGAAGGACACCACCGCGTCGAGCATGCTCAGGCGCACGTGCTGGCCCTGCCCGCTCTTCGCGCGGGCGAGCAGGGCGGCGGTGATGGCCTGCGCCGCGGTCAGCGCGGTGACCTTGTCCGGCACGATGGTGCGCACCAGGCGCGGGCGCGCCTCGTCACTGCCCGCCTGTACCGTGGTCAGGCCCGACAGCGCCTGGATCAGCGGGTCGTAGACCGGCTTGTTGGCGTAGGGCCCGACAAAGCCGAAACCGGCGATGGAGACGTAGACGATGTCGGGCCGCGCGGCGCGCACGACGTCCTCGCCGAGTCCCATGCGTTCGATGACCCCGGGGCGGAAGTTCTGCACGAAGACGTCGGCGGTCGCGACCACGCGCAAGAGGGCCGCGATGCCCTCCGGTGCCTTGAGGTCGATGGCCAGCGAGCGCTTGTTACGGTTGTTGTTGAGGAAGTTGGCGGCGAAATCGCCGCGACGGTTGCCGCCGCGCCGCACGTGGTCGCCGCCGGCCGGGTTCTCGACCTTGATGACGTCGGCTCCCTGGTCGGCGAGCAGCATGGTCGCGAGCGGGCCGGAGATCATGGAGGTGAGATCGACGATGCGATAGCCATCCAGGGGACCGGACATCGGCAGGGGCTCCTGCGGAACGGGGCGGCCAGCATAACGCGCCTGGCGGACATGGGGGCGGCCTCGGCGCGCCGCTGCGCGGTGCCGGACGGGCATGCCGGGCGCCGTCACGCTCCCACACCGTTTGACGATATGATCAAATTCGATCATCGCGCAGGGGCACCGGGGTCTGCATGCACGACTACGATCTCAAGCCGGCCAGCGAACTGCGCACGCGCCTGCGTTTCCAGCCCGATTCGGGGCAGATCTGGCTCGACCAGCAGCGCATGATCATGATCCACGCCGAGGCCATGGGCGAGCTCAGGCGCGAGCTCATCGACACCCTCGGCCACGATCGTGCGCGCGGCGTGCTGACCCGCATGGGCTATGCCTCGGGCATTCGCGACGCGCGCTTCGCGCGGCGCCTGTTCCCGACCGCGAGCGACAACGAGGTGTTCCTCGTCGGGCCGCAGCTGCACAACCTCGAGGGTATCGTCAACGTGCGCCCGGTGCGTTTCGAGATGAACGTCGCCCGCGGCATCTGCGAGGGCGAGTTCATCTGGGAGTCGTCGTTCGAAGCCGAGGTCCACCGCAGGCTCTACGGCATCGATACCGACAGCGCGTGCTGGATGCAGATCGGCTACGCCACCGGTTACACCTCGGAGCTGTACGGCCAGATGGTGCTGTTCCGTGAAGTGGAGTGCACGGCTCGCGGCGATCGCCATTGCCGCATCGTCGGCCGTCCGGCCGCCGACTGGCCCGATGCCGAACGCGATCTGCGTTACTTCCGACCCGAGAGCCTGGCCGATCGCCTGCTCGAACTGCAGAACCAGGTCGAGCAGCTACGCGCGTCCGTCAGGGAGGAACCGGGAGGCGAGGTCATCGGTGAGTCGGTCGCGTTCAAGGCGGCGCAGGCCCTGGTGGAGAAGGTCGCCGCGAGCCCCATCACGGTCATGCTGCTTGGTGAGACCGGTGTCGGCAAGGAGCTCTTCGCCCACGAGATTCACCGCCTCAGCACGCGGTGCAGCGGGCCGTTCGTCGCGGTCAACTGTGCCGCCATCCCCGAGGAACTCATCGAGAGCGAGTTGTTCGGCGTGGAGAAGGGCGCCTTTACCGGGGCCAGCCGTTCGCGCCCGGGCCGCTTCGAACGGGCGCACGGCGGCACGTTGTTCCTCGACGAGGTCGGCGAGTTGTCCGCGGCCGCCCAGGCGAAGCTGCTGCGGGTCCTGCAGGAGGGCGAAATCGAGCGCATCGGCGACACCGCCACGCGGCGGGTCGACGTGCGCGTGGTGGTGGCGACGAACATCGACCTCGAGCAGGCCGTCGCCGCCGGCCGCTTCCGTGCCGATCTCTTCTATCGCCTCAATTCCTTCCCGGTGCACATCCCGCCGCTGCGCGAGCGCCTCGCCGACGTGCCCGCGCTGGTCCGACACTTCGTGCAGCGCTACAGCGTCGCCCATGGCAAGCGCATCGCGGGCATGAGCGAGGCGGCACTCGCCGCGCTCACCGCCTATGACTGGCCGGGCAACATCCGCGAGTTGAAGAACATCGTCGAACGCGGCGTGATCCTGACGCCGAGCGACGAGGCCATCGACGTGCAGCACCTCTTTCCCGGCGTGCGGCGCGAGCGCGACGCCGCGGCGGGCGAGGCCCAGCTCGACAACCTGCTCGAGTACGCCATCCGCCACGGGCTGCCGCTCGAGGCCATCGAGGCGCGCCTGTTGGACCTCGCGGTCGAGCGCGCGCGCGGCAACCTGTCGGCGGCGGCCCGCCAGCTCGGCATGACACGGCCGCAGCTCGCCTACCGCCTGAAGAAGCACGCGGATCGCAACCCCACCACGGCGTCTTGATGATTTGGTGAAAATGACCATCCAGTCTTTCATCAAATCATCAAATTTCCGCAGCGCAGCAACTTAACTCGATGATTGTGAAGCCCTTTTTCTCAAGCGCTTAGGCGCAGTGGCACGTTACCTGCAACAGGGGGAACGGCAACGGGGGGAGATATGGCCAGGATCACCAGGCTCGACGCGCATCGCGTACCGGCATCGACGGCGGTGCCGGCGTGTTTCGTGCGCGTGACCAACCCCGATCACAAGGGCTTCGTCGAGTTCCAGTTCTCCATCGGCGATCCCAAGCTCTACCTCGAGATGACCCTGCCGCCGGCGGCCTTCGACGAATTCTGCCGGCAGCACGGCGCCACCCATCTCAGCGCGGCGCAGGCCCGCGCGGTCGACGAGTTCGAAAACACCTGGCGCTACGGCCGGGAGGACGAGGACGATCACGATGACGATTGATCTGAAGACAGCCAGCGTCGAACCGATCCGGCGCACCTTTGACCACATCGCCGCCAAGCTCGGCCCGGACAAGAACCCGACCCGCTACCAGGAGGGCGTGTGGGGGCTGCAGCCGTCGATGAACTACCACTATCGCCCGACCTGGGATCCCCAGCACCTGCTGCACGACCCGGCGCGCAGCGCGATCCGCATGGCCGACTACGACGACCTCGTCGACCCGCGTCAGTACTACTACGGCACCTGGACCATCCAGCGTGGCAAGCAGCAGGACTCGCAGGAGAAGAACTTCGAGTTCGTCGAGAAGCGCGGGCTCGTCGACAGCCTCGACCAGGCCTGGAAGGACAGGCTGGCGCGGCTCGTGCTGCCGGTGCGTCACGTCGCCTGGGCGGCCAACAACAACAACAACTACATCGCGGCCTACGGCTACGGCGCGCCCCTGACCTCGGCGGCGAGCATGCACATGATGGATCACCTCGCTGTCGCCCAGTACGTCAGCCGCGTGGGGCTCCTGCTCGCCGGCAACGAGATGACCTGCCTCGACGCGGCCAAGGCGGCATGGATGAACGATGCCATGTGGCAACCGATGCGTGCGCTGGTCGAGGAATCGATGGTGACCCGCGACTGGTTCGAGCTGTTCCTGGTGCAGAACCTGCTCATCGACGGCACCGTCCATCCGCTGGTCTTCGATCGCTTCGACAAGGTGCTGGTCGCGCATGGCGGCGCGGTGTTCTCGATGCTCGCGGAGTTCATGGTCGACTGGTACGCGGAATCGAGTCGTTGGGTCGACGCCGTCATCAAGCGCGTCGCCAGCGAATCGGCGGACAACGCCGCCCAATGTTCGGGCTGGCTGGCGAGCTGGATGCCGCGCGTGCAGGGCGCATTGCAGCCCCTGGCCGAGTACGCCTTCGACGGCCAGGCCGCCGAAACCATCGACGGCATCGTCGACGAATTGATGGCCCGCGCCGCCAAGGCCGGCCTGGAAGTGTGAGGAGCAGGACATGGCCGACAAGGTATTCATCGCATTGCAGAACAACCCCGACGCCCAGCCGATCATCGAGGCGGTGCTCGAGGACAACCCGAACGCCGTCCTCAACGAGACCCCCGGCATGGTCAAGATCGACTGCCCCGGGCGGCTGGTGGTCAGGCGCGAATCGATCGAAGAGAAGATCGGCCGCGACTTCGACCTGCAGGAGATCCACGTCAACCTGATTTCGCTGGGTGGCAACATCGACGAGGACGACGACGAGTTCGTGCTGTCCTGGGGTGCGCGAGCACAGTGAAGCGAGCAGCAGCACACGGTGTGGGGGCCGAACCCGAGCGGGTTCGAATCCCGACCACGGCACCCGGCGCGAAGCCGGGCACGGAGAGGTAGAGCGAGCATGGCAAAGGCAAAGAAACTGGGTTTGAAGGAGCGTTACGCCGCGCTCACGCGCGGGCTCGACTGGGAGACCACCTACCAGCCGATGGACAAGGTGTTCCCCTACGACAAGTACGAGGGCATCAAGATCGTCGACTGGGATGCCTGGGCCGATCCGTTCCGCCTGACCATGGACGCCTACTGGAAGTACCAGGCCGAGAAGGAGCGCAAGCTCTACGCCATCCTGGACGCCTTCCAGCAGAACAACGGCCAGCTCAACATCTCCGACGCGCGCTACATGAGCGCGGTCAAGATCTGGCTGCAGGGCATCACGCCGCTGGAATACGTCGCGCACCGTGGCTTCGCCCACGCCGGGCGCGCCTTCCGCGGCGCCGGCGCGCGCGTCGCCTGCCAGATGCAGTCGCTCGACGAACTGCGTCACGCGCAGACCCAGCTGCACGCCTTCAGCCACTACAACAAGTACTTCAACGGCATGCACAACTTCGTGCACATGCGCGACCGTGCCTGGTACCTGTCGATCCCGAAGAGCTTCTTCGAGGATGCCTACTCGGCCGGGCCGTTCGAGTTCGTCACCTCGATCTCGTTCGCCTTCGAGTACGTGCTGACCAATCTCCTGTTCATGCCCTTCGTCTCCGGCGCCGCCTACAACGGCGACATGGCGACGACCACCTTCGGCTTCTCGGCCCAGTCCGACGAATCGCGCCACATGACGCTCGGTCTCGAGGTGGTCAAGTTCATGCTCGAGCAGCACGAGGACAACGTGCCCATCGTGCAGGCCTGGCTCGACAAGTGGTTCTGGCGCGGTTACCGCCTGCTCGGCCTGGTTGGCACGATGATGGATTACATGCTGCCGAAGAAGGTCATGAGCTGGAAGGAAGCGTGGGAAATCTACTGGGAGGAGAACGGCGTCGCCCTGTTCCACGACCTCGCCCGTTACGGCATCCGCCTGCCCAAGCACCACGAGGTGGCGGCGAAGGAGAAGCACCGCCTGACCCACGAGATGTGGACCACCCTCTACCAGTTCGGCAACGCGCTCGGGCTGCACACCTGGATCCCGACCGACGAGGAGATCGACTGGTTCAGTGCCAAGTACGGCGAACCGTTCGACACCATGTACAAGCCGCGCCTGCTCTACCTGCGCGAACTCGAGGAAAAGGGCGAGCGCTACTTCAACAACCGGCTGCCGATGGTGTGCCAGGTGTGCCAGATCCCGATCTTCTTCACCGAACCGGACGACCCGCATACGCAGTGCGTGCGCATCGTCGAGCACGCCGGGACGAAGCATCACTGCTGCTCCGACGGCTGCAAGGACATCTTCGAGCGTGAGCCGGAGAAATACGTGCAGGCCCTGATTCCGCCGCAGCAGGTCTACCGCGGCGAAGCCGGCGGCGCGACCGACATCTTCGAGTACGCGGCGTGGCTGCATCTCGAGCGTGACGTCGACACCGGCGAGTACCACGGCTCACCCGACCACGAACACTGGCTGGCCTGGCAGCGCCAGCACAAGGCCGCCTCGTCGGACGAAGCGGCCTGAGGAGGAACCCACCATGGCAGTCGCACACCTCGGCCCCGACTACGATTTTCCGTCCGCCAACCGCGAGGAATGCTACGGCGGTGACATCAACTTCTACATCCAGTGGGAGCGGCATCTCCTGATCGCCTGCCCGTCGGCCTATCGCGCCCCGCGCAACATGATCTTCGGCGACTTTCTCGAGAATCTGTTCCGACCCGACTACGCCGTGCACCCGGACACCGCGAAGCTCGATTTCAGCCAGTGCGAATGGCGCTACGACAAGCAACCGTGGCAACCGGACCTGTCGAAATCGCTCGCCGACAACGGCATCGGCCACATGGGCTTCATTCAGTTCCGTTCGCCCGGGCTGGACGGTCTGCACGGTGTCGGTAACTGAACCGCGCGCGGGGTCTGACCCCTGCCGCCATGCAGCATCGTTGAAGAATCAATCGGTTGAGAGTTGGGGTCAGACCCCGGCGAGAGGGTTATGAGCTACCAGCTGACCATCGAGCCGCTCGGCGCGACCATCGAGGTCGAGGACGGCCAGACCATGCTCGACGCCGCGTTGCGCGCCGGTATCTGGCTGCCCTATGCCTGCAACCACGGCCTGTGCGGGACCTGCAAGGTCGACGTCGTCGACGGTGAGGTCGAACACAACCACGCTTCGGCCTTCGCGCTGATGGACGTCGAGCGCGACGAAGGCAAGTGCCTGGCCTGCTGCGCAACGCTCGGCTCGGATGTCGTCATCGAGGCCGATGTCGACGAAGACCCCGATGCCCGTGCGATTCCCATCGGCGACTTCAACGCCACGGTGTCGCGCATCGAGACCCTGACGCCGACCATCCGCGGCATCTGGCTGGCGCTCGACGGCGACGGCATCGAGTTCCAGGCCGGGCAGTACGTCAACCTGCACATCCCGGGCCTCGCGCAGCCGCGCGCGTTCTCGATTGCGAGCGCCCCGTCCCGGCCAGGCGAGATCGAGCTCAACGTGCGCCGGGTCGAGGGCGGCGCCGGCACGACCTGGCTGCACGAGTCGGTGGCGGTCGGTGACGCGTTGCGCGTGACCGCGCCGCTCGGGCGCTTCTTCGTGCGCAAGTCGGCATCCGAACCGCTGATCTTCCTCGCCGGCGGTTCGGGCCTGTCGAGCCCGAAGTCGATGATCGACGACCTGCTCGAAACCGGCGACGCACGTGCCATCACGCTCATCCACGGCGTGCGCACGGCCGACGAGATCTACTACGCCGAGCACTTCCGCGCGCTCGCCGCCGCGCACCCCAATTTCCGTTACGAAGTCGTGCTTTCGGAGGCGGGCGCCGACAGTGCCTGGGACGGCCCGCGCGGTTTCGTGCACGAACACGCCGAGCGCCTGTTCGAGGGACGCTTCGGCGGGCACAAGGCCTACCTGTGCGGGCCGCCGCCGATGATCGACGCCTGCATCACGACGCTCATGCAGGGGCGCCTGTTCGAGGAACACATCTTCATGGAGAACTTCTTCACCGCGGCAGACGCCGCGCAACCGGCGCGGCGCAGCGCGCTGTTCAAGAAGTTCTGATGACCTACACCATCACGATTGCCGACACCGGTGAGTGCTTCAGCTGCGCCGAGGGTCAGAACGTCCTCGCGGCCATGGCGCGGCTGGGCCATCGCGGTATCCCGGTCGGCTGTCGCGGTGGCGGTTGCGGTGTCTGCCGCGTGCAAGTCCTCGGCAAGGCGCGGTACCGTACGCTCAGGATGAGCCGCGCGCACGTCAGCGCCGCGGACGAGGCGGCCGGCATCGCGCTCGCCTGCAAGCTCATTCCCGACCAGGATCTCACCGTCAAGGCGCTCGGCCTGATCGAGCGCCGCCTGAATCCCGATGCCGCCGGCGCGCTGCGCCGCGGTTGAAGCAAGTACCAGCGGAGGAGGAACCAAGCATGTCATTCCAAGGCGTCATGAGGCCCGGTCACGCGGTGATCCGGGTCATGGAGATGGAGCCCGCCGTCACGCACTACGTCGAGCGCCTGGGCCTGATCAAGACCAACGAGGACAAGCAGGGCAGGGTCTACCTGAAGGCCTGGGACGAGCACGACGCGTTTTCCATCGTGCTCCGCGAAGCCGATGCGCCGGGGCTCGAGACCATGGGCTTCAAGGTTCACGGGCCGGCCGATCTCGACCGTCTCGAGGCCGACCTGCGCGCCTACGGCGCGCACTGCGAGCGCATCCCCGCCGGGGAACTCGAGGATTGCGGCCACCGCGTGCGTTTCGAGATCCCGACCGGCCATCTGATCGAGCTCTACGCGGAGAAGAAATACGTCGGCAATCTCGTCGGCAACCACAACCCGAATCCGTGGCCGGAAGGCCTCAAGGGCATGCAGGTCTATCGCTTCGACCACTGCCTCCTGTACGGGCCGAACCTGGCTGACAACGCGGACCTCTTCACCAACGTGCTCGGTTTCGGGCTCACCGAGCGGGTGGTCGCCCCCGACGGCAGCCTCGTCGCCACCTTCTTCTCGTGTTCGAACAAGGCCCACGACATCGCCTTCGTCCACCACGACGTACCGAACAAGTTCCACCACGCGTCGTTCCTGCTGATGACGTGGGAGGAGGTGCTGCGCGCGGCGGACATCATGAGCATGCACGACATCCCGATCGACATCGGCCCGACGCGTCACGGCATCACGCGCGGACGCACGATCTACTTCTTCGATCCCTCGGGCAACCGCAACGAGGTGTTCTGCGGCGATTACACCTGGTACCCCGATCGCGAACCGATTACCTGGGACGCGGAGGAGATCGGGCGGGCGATTTTCTATCACGACCGCAAGCTGAACGAGAACTTCCTCGGCGTCGTGACTTGAGCGGCGCGTCGGCACCGCGGTGGCCGCAGCGACGGTCACCGCGGCTCCGCGCCGGTACGCCGGCCAGCCGTGCGCGGCGGGTGGCGATGCTGCGCTGACGCAGGCATGGAGTTCCGCCATCTGAAGTCGTTCCTGGCCGTGGCCGAGACCGGCCACGTCGGGCGCGCCGCGCGCAAGCTGCACATGTCGCAGCCGCCGCTGTCGCGGCACATCCAGCAACTCGAGGCGGCACTCGGCGTCGAACTGTTCGTGCGCACGCCGAGCGGCATGGAACTCACCGATGCCGGCGTGATGTTCGTCGACGAGGCGCGCAACCTGCTCGAACTCGCGAGCCTCGCGCGGGAACGCGCCGCGCTGGCCGGGCAGGGCGCGGTCGGGCGCCTCGACATCGGCATCTTCGGCTCGGCCGTGTTCGACGCCATCCCGCGCATCCTGCACGCCTTCCGGCGCGCCGCGCCCGGGGTCCGGCTGGCCCTGCATTCGATGGGGCGCGCCGAACAGATCGAGGCCTTGCGCCAGCGGCGCATCAGTGTCGCCTTCAACCGCCTGCTGCACACCGAGCCGGATCTCGAGACGCGCCTCGTCCAGCAGGAACAGCTGCATCTCGCCGCCTCGTCGAGCTCACCGTTCCTGGCGTGGCCGCGGCTGCAGCTGGCCGACCTCGCCGGCGAGGACTTCATCGTCTACCCGGCAGCGCCGCGGCCGAGCTTCGTCGATTATTTCCAGAACCTCTGCCGGCAGCGCGGCTTCGAGCCGCGCATCGTGCAGGAAGTCGGTGATACGGCAACCGGCGTGGCGCTGGTCGCGGCCGGCTTCGGCTCGTGCATCGTGCCGGCCTCGGTCGTCCGTCTGCAGGTGCCCGGCGTCGGCTTCCGGCGCCTCGATGACGATCCCGCGCTGACGGTAGACCTGAGCATCCTGTACCGGCGCGGCGACCCGTCACCGCTGCTGGCGAAATTCATCGCCAGCGTCGAGGACTTCACGGACGCCCCAACCTGAGCCACGCGCGGCGCGGGTCCGCGGCGCGGCGTCGGCCGAAAGGCGCCCTTCAGGCGCCGCGCCCGACCACGAACGTGGCGACCGTGGTCGCACTGCCGCCGATGTTGAGCACGCCGACCCGTCGCGCGCCCTCGACCTGGTAATCCCCGGCGCGGCCGGTGGTTTGCTTCCAGGCATCAAGCAGCATGCGCGTGCCGGTCGCGCCGACCGGGTGACCGAGGCCGATGAGACCGCCCGAAGGGTTGACCGGCAGCTTGCCGCGCAGCGCGATGGTGCCGTCCTCGATGGCGCGCCAGCTCTCGCCGGGCGCGGCGATGCCGAGGTGTTCGAGGGCGACGTACTCGGTCATCGCCGTGCAGTCGTGCAGCTCGACGGCATCGAGCGCGGAGGCGTCGGCGATCCCGGCCCGCGCGTAGGCGTCGGTGATGGCGCCGCGCAGATGCTTGAGCAGGTACGGGGAATCCTTCGACTCGGCGATCTTGGCGTCGAGCCGCATGGTCGCGGTGCGGTGACCCCAGCCCTCGATGCGCGGCAGCGAGTCGAACTTGATACCGCGTGCCTTTGCGTAGGCCGCGGCACGCGCCTCCGAGGCGAGGAACACCACGGCCGCGCCGTCGGTGACCTGGCCCAGATCGTTCTTGCGCACCGTGCCCTCGATGACCGGGTTGGCCTCGTCGTCCTCGCTGAAGCTCATGTCGCTGAACTGCCAGTTGCGCGACTGCGCGTTGGGGTTGCGCTTGGCGTTCGCGAAGTTGTTCTGGGCGATGGCGCCGAGGTGGGCGTAGGAGACCTCGCCGTAGCGCTCGGCGTAGTACTCGGCGAGATCCGAGAATGCGCGCGGCCACAGGAACTTTGCGTCCTGCCATTCGTGGCCGGTCCACGCCGCGGCGCCGAGGTACTCCGCGGCCTGCTGGCCGGGCACGTTGCGCATGTACTCGACACCGAGCACGCAGGCCAGCTCGTAGCGGCCCGATTCGATGTCCGTCATGGCGGCCAGCGCCGCCATCGAGCCCGACGCGCAGGCGGCCTCGTGGCGCGCGCTCGGCACACCCGACAGCGCCGGGTCGAGAGCGCTGAACAGGCCGCCGAGCTGGCCCTGGCGGCAGAACAGCTCGCCGGTGAAGTTGCCGATGTGCGCGGTTTCGATGTCGCGCGCCTCGAGCCCGGTCTCGTGCAGGCCAGCCTCGAGCGCGGCCTGCATCAGGCCGTCGATCTCGATGCCTTCGCGCGACCAGTTGCGCGCGAAGTCGGTCTGCGCACCGCCCAGCAGGTATACCGCCTTGCTCATGGATGTCGTTCTCCCCGGTCTGGTGCGCCGCACGCCGCGACGCACGATTGATGTCGGCGTGTGCCGCCGGCCCACCAGGGCCCGCGGCCGCGCGGCTCAGGCCGCGCCGTGTTCCGCGGCCGCCTGGCGGGCGATTTCGCGGAAGCGTGGAATGTCGGCCGGGCGCGCCGGCGCGTGATCCCAGCGATCACCCTTGTCGGCCGAGAAGGGTCGCTGCCAGGCGGCGAACTCGAGCATGATGCCGTCCGGGTCGAGGAAGTAGATCGAGCTGACCCACACGCCCTCGTCGACCACCGGCGAGACCTGCCCGGGCGAGTTGTCGTGGTTCATCATCATGCTGACCTCGATGCCCTTGTCGATGAGTTTCTGGCGGTAGGCATCGATCTTGTCCGGGGCGACGTCGAAGGCGAAGTGGTTCATCGAGCCGTGCGAGGAGATCCAGGCGGTCGGGTCGCTGAACGACTGCGCCGGGTCGATCAGCTTGCGCGGGTTGGAAATGCCGGGTTCGCGCTCCTTCGCTTCGGCGAACCAGAAGAAGGCCAGGCACTGGCCGCCGCCGATGTCGAAGAAGAAGTGCTGGCCGGTGCCGCCGGGCAGCTCGATGGTCTTGACCAGCTTGAAGCCGAGGACGTTGCTGTAGAAGTCCACCGTGCGCTGCATGTCGCGGCAGACGAAGGCGACGTGGTTCAGGCCGCGGGTTTCGAATTCCATGGTCGGTTCTCCCCTTGAACGTGTGGATTCAGGCGCCGGCCGCGGCGCGTGCTGCACCGTCGGCGACGCCGCTGCAGGCCGGGATGACCTGCGCGGTGATGAGTTCCAGCGAGGCCATCGCGTGGGCCGCCGACAGCGCCGGCAGCAGCGTGATGAAGGACAGCTCGGTGATGCCGGCGGCGGCGCAGTCGCGCACGCGCAGGACGAGCTTGTCCGGCGTGCCGAGCAGGGTGCGTTCGCGGTACATCAGGTCGTAGCTGTCCATCAGGGCCTGCACACCCTCGGCGAGCCTGGCGTAACCCGCGTAGCCCTTGCCGAAATGGCCGTGAGCCGAATCGCGCACGCAGGCGAGATAGTCGTGCATGGGCTTCTTCATGCGCTCGTAGGCCACCGCATCGTCTTCGTGGCAGTAGGCATGGAAGGCGGCCATGACATTGAACTCGGCCGGGTCGTGGCCGGCCTCGCGCAGCGCGGCGTGGTACCAGCCGATCCGTTCCGCCACGTCCTCGAGTGAATTGATATACGGCACGACCATGAGGTCGAAGCCGTTGTGGCCCGCGTACTCGAACGATTCGCGCGTCATCACCGTCGCGATCGACATCCGCGGGTGGGGTTTCTGCACGGGCTTCGGTGTGAGCTCCGTGGCCGGAAAGCGCGAGAACTGGCCGTCGAAGGCGAAGCGTTCCTGCGTCCACAGTCCGCGTATCACCTCGATACCCTCGCGGAAGCGTTCGCGGGCCTCGTCCATGTCGAGCTCGTAGGCGGCGAACTCGTGCGGCAGGAAGGCCGTCGCGCAGCCGACGTGCAGGCGACCGCCGGAGAGGACGTCGACCATGGCGAGCTGCTCGGCGAGTTCCATCGGCCGGTGCAGCGGGATGCACACCGCGCCGCTGGCCAGACCGATGCGCCGGGTCCGCTGCGCGAGCGCGGCGAGCATGATCGGCACGCACGGCAATTGGCCACCATAGCCGCCGCCGTGATGCTCGGCGACCCACACGCGGTGGTAACCGTGACGTTCCGCGTGGTCGACCTCGGCGAACATCTGGTCGTAGATGGCAGCCTCGCCGCCGCGTGCCCCGGCCTCGTAGGCCGGCAGGTACAACAGGCTGAATTTCATCGTTCCCTCCCCCGGATGCGATGTGGTCAAGTGGCTTAGCAATTCCGGGGCCAGGCTCCGCCTGGCCCTGCGCCGATCTTTGCTGGTCGGCGGCGGATTTTTCAACCTATTGATTTAATTATTGAACTATTAGAAGCACGCTGCCCCTGGTGTCGCTCCGGCGGGTAAAGCCGTCGCGGCCGCGTCGGCCAGGTTATCGCCGAATCGCGTCAAATGACGCAATGCTGCCGCACAATTTCGTCAAATACGCTAATGGCGCCCCCGGCTGCCGCCCCCGCCACCGGCGCGTCGCAAGCGGTAGTCGAGTTGGTGACGGGTGAGCCCGAGCAACTGGGCAGCCGCGGAAACGTTGCCGCCGGTGCGGGCGACGGCTGCCGCGAGCAGCGCATCCTCGAGCCCCTGGAGGTCGCCGCCACGGTCGAGCAGGCGTTCGAGCAAGGCGTTGCCGAAGGCCGCGTCGTTGCTGCCGCCGCCAGGCGTCGCCGGTACCGCCGCGTCGGCGTCCGTGTTACCGCGGCGCGGATCGGCGGGCGCGTGGAGCGGCGGATTCATCAGGTGGTGCACGTCAATCGGCTCGCCGGCGCTGACCAGGATCGCGGCGCGTTCGATGAGATTCTCGAGTTCGCGGATGTTGCCGGGCCAGGCGTGACCGTAGAGCAGGTCGATGGCCGCCTCGGTATAGCCGGCGATGGGCTTGTCGAACTGCTTGCGGAAGCGGTTCAGGAAGTGCTCCATCAGGAGCGGGATGTCGGCGCGGCGCTGGCGCAGCGGCTGGATCTCGATCGGGAACACGTTCAGGCGGTAATAGAGATCGTCGCGAAAGCGGCCGGCGCGTACCGCCCCCTGCAGGTCGTCGTTGGTGGCCGCGATGACGCGGACGTCGATGGGTATCTCGCGCTCGCCGCCGACCCGTTCGAGCACGCGCTCCTGCAGCACGCGCAGCAACTTGCCCTGCGCCGTGTAGGCCAGCGAGCCGACCTCGTCGAGCATCAAGGTGCCGCCGTGGGCGCGCTCGAAGCGGCCGGCGCGCGCGGCGACGGCACCGGTGAAGGCGCCCTTCTCGACGCCGAACAGTTCGGCCTCGATCAGCGATTCGGGGATGGCCGCGCAGTTGATGACGACGAGCGGTCCGTCGCGGCGACGGCTCAGTCGATGCAGGGCGCGCGCGAACATCTCCTTGCCGACCCCGCTCTCGCCGAGCAGGAGCACGGTGGTGTCGGTCGGCGCCACCTTGCGGATGCGGTGCATCGTCGAGTTGAAGGCCGCCGAGACGCCGACGATGCCGCTGTCGTCGGTGCTGGCCGCGGGCGACGGCGCCGTCGGCGTGTCGCGCCGATGGCGTTGCGGCCTGGCCGGTCGCGCCGCGACGGCGTTGACGAACGGGTCGACATCGAGGAACTCGGCGTCCGCGGCGAGTTCGCCCCAGGCGGCGAGCGGCTTGCCGATGGCGCGGCAGACCGCGTGGCCCATGGCGACGCACTCGACTTCGCGGAACAGGATGGGCGTGCCCATGAACTCGCTGGCGAAACCGCTGGCGTAGCCGGTGAGCTGCCAGCAGGCCGGCGCCGTGGCGGTGCCGAGCCTGGCGACATGGGCCGGCGCCTCGATCGATTCCGGCCAGGTGTGCTCGGCGTGGAAGCGGCCCGAGCCGACGTCGAACTCGGTCTGCGTGGGGTGCAGGCCGACCCAGCCCTCGATGGCGCCGAGCTGCGGGCCGGCCATGAACAGGGCTGCGCCGTCGCGCTGGTCGCTGCGCCGCGCCAGCGCCGCGTCCGCCGCACCCTGGTAGTAGCCGACGCGCATGTAGATCTGGCGCGCGCGGGCGAGACCGACGGCCTCGACGATCTCCGCGCGCAGTTCGCCGAGCGCGTACTCGTGCATGAGCACCATGCGCTGATCGAACAGGCGGATGTGGCCCGCAGCCGGCGAGAAGCGGATCGCCCGCGACAGGTCACCGATGTCGGGAAAGCGTCCGAGTTCGTCGGAATCGATCGCGGAGAATGCGGATTCGTCCGTCTCGCTGGGCATCGGCCTGTCCTCGCTGCGCGCGCCGAGTCTGTCGCACGCCCTGCCCGCATGCAAGGTGACGGCAGTCGCGCGGGCAACCGATGGCCGTGCACGCCGTGGCGGGCGGCCCGGGCGCGCGACGACAGGCCGCACGGGAACGTGCCCAACCTGCGCCCGGTCCGCGGCGGACACCCGGAGCCGGCGCTTGCCGAGCCCCGGGAAACGCCGCGCTGCGCGCCGTCAGCGCATGGTGAACCCGGCGTAGCCGTGGCTCGCCACTTCGTCGCACTTGGCGCGGTAATTGGGGAAGCCGCCGGCATAGGCGACGAAGCCCTTGACCTTGTCCGGCACGTTCTCGTTGACCCCCATGATCCACGACCTGGCCGTGGGGAAGAGGGTCGCTGCCGCTGTCTCGTTGACGTGTTCGGTCCAGGCGTCCTCGGCAGCGACCTCGGGCTCGATGCGTTGCACGTGCCGTTCGTGCAGGTGCTTCATGAGGCCGAACATCCAGTCGACGTTCTGCTCGATGCAGCGCGGGATGTTGCAGAAGGCCGCGCCGTTGTGCGGCCCGACCAGGGTGAAGAGGTTGGGGAAGCCTGCGATCTGCATGCCGAGGAAGGTCCGCGGCCCGTCGCGCCATTTCTCCTTCAGCTTGTGCCCGCCGACGCCGGTGATGTCGATGCGGTGCAGGGCGCCGGTGACGGCATCGAAACCCGTGGCGTAGATGATCATGTCGAGTTCGTACTCGGCCGCGGTGGTCTTGATGCCGCGCGCGGTGATGCACTCGATGGGGTTCTCGCGCACGTCGACCAGCTCCACGTTGGGCTGGTTGTAGCACTCGTAGTACTTCGTCTCGAGCGGCACGCGGCGGGTGCCGAAGCCGTGATCGGTCGGGATCAGCTTCTCGGCCACGGCCGGATCCTTCACGCGCTCGCGGATCTTCTTCGTGATGAACTCGGTGAGGTAGGCGTTGGCGCGTGGGTCGGTCAGGGTGTCGCGGAAGCTGCCGAGCCAGATGCCGAAACCGGGTTCGTTGTAGAGCGCCTCGTAGAAGGCATTGCGTTCCTCGTCGGAGACTTCGAGCGCCGAGCGCGGATCGAAATCGTGGATGAAGCTGCCGAAGGTCTTGCGGCACTTGTCGAAGATCTCGGGGTAGCTGGCCTTCATCTTCGCGGCCGTGGCATCGTCGACCTTGCTGTTCCACAAGGGCGCACACCAGTTCGGCGTGCGCTGGAAGACGTAGAGCTGGTCGGCGGTCTTTGAGACCTCCTGGATCACCTGTACACCGGTCGCGCCGGTGCCGATGACGCCGACACGCTTGCCGGTGAAGTCGTCGACCGGGCTGCCGAAGCCGTTCGGATCGCGTGGCCACAGGGCAGTGTGGTAGGCCTCGCCCTTGAAGTCTTCGACGCCGGGGATCTTCGGCATCTGTGGCGCCGACAGCGGGCCCGTCGCCGAGATCAGGAAATGACAGCGCGCCGTGCCGCCGCCCTCGAAACGGAGCTGCCACTCGTTCTTCGCTTCGTCGTAGGTGGCGGATTCGAGCCGCGTGTTGAAAGTGACGTCGCGGCGCAGGTCGTGCTTGTCGGCGACGAAGTTCAGGTATTCGAGCGTCTCCGGCTGTGGCGAGAACTGTTCCTTCCAGGTCCATTCCTTCAGCACGTCGGGGAACACGGAGTAGCCGTAGGAATAGGATTCGGAATCGAAGCGGCAGCCCGGGTAGCGGTTCCAGTACCAGGTGCCGCCGACCCCCGAACCCGCCTCGTAGACGTGGTGCGAGAGGTCGAGCTCGCGCAGGCGGTAGGACATGTACATGCCGCAGATGCCGGCGCCGATGATGATGACGTCGTGATAGTTGCCCGCCGTCGATCGCTCGGCGGACCCGCTCCCTTGTTGGCTGGCCATGGTGCTCGTTCTCCCCTTGTTGCAGCGCGAAAGCCGGACCTCGCGCCCGGCACGTGGAGGGGATGCTAGGCAGGCCGCCGCGCTGCCCGCTTGACCGGGATCATGTACCGCGGCGGGACTGGGGGCGCCGGGCCACGGGGACAGTTTGCTTCTGCGATCGATGCGATCGATGGGGACAGTTTACTTTTGCGCGTCACGGCACCGCATCGCGATGGTACGTAAAAGTAAACTGTCCCCATCGATCAGCCGCGGCCGAGTCCGCTACAGCGGCGTGGCGAGCAGCGAATCGATGCGCGCGGTGTCGGCGACCACGGTGCGCTCGACCAGCCGTGCCGTGTCGGCCGTGACCTCGATGCGGTCGCGGTACTCGCCGACGCTGTAGAGCACGGTCTCGCCGTAGCTCGCACTGTCGAGCCAGGTGCGGTAGACGGCGTAGTTGGTGCGCGCGACGACGAGTGCGCCATCCTGCCCGACGACGTGCGCGCGGCCGATGATGTGGCGATAGGCGTGCGGGCCGAAGATGTTCGCCTCGCGGTGGGCGACGACGCGGTCGGCGAGCATGCCGCGGCTGTCGCAGCGGATCAGCGCGAGCGGCAGGCCGGCGTCGACGTTCTCGCGCGGCACCACCTGGTAGAGGCAGGGGTCGGTGAAGAAGTCCGGCCAGGCTTCGAGGCGGTCGGCGTCGATGCACTCGGCGTAGGCGGCGTTGAGGTCGTCGATGAGCTGGCGCTGGACGAGCTTATCCACGCACACCTCCATGGGCGCCGTCGATACGCTCGCCAAGCAACTCGCGGTAGTACTGCCAGAAGCCGCGGATGGCGGCCTCGTTGACGAGGTCATCGCGATCGCCGCTGTCGTAACCGCCCATGACGACGATCGATTCGGCCTCGGTGCGATCGGCGACGGCGCGCTGCACGATCTCCGTCGCATGCCCGTCCTCCATCGAGATGAAGCCGGCCGGCCCGATGAGATTGGCCTGCTTGAGGCGCATCGCGGTCCGCTCGGCATCGTCGTCGGCGTATCCGAACAGGGTGACGACGAGTTCGAAACGTCCCACGCCCTTGGGCAGCAGCTGGCGCACCGCGAGCGTGTTCTGGATCTGCTGGACGACCAGTCCCGGGAACACCGAGAGAATTTGCAGACCGCGGAATTCCGGCCAGCCGGCGACCAGTGAAGGGTCGGCGAGGGTGTACTTCGCGCGGTAGCTGGTGACGTTCGCCGCGGCCATCTTGGCGGCCTCGGCCTTGGCGTCGGCCGGCCACGATTCGAGCACGCAGTGGCGGCGCCGCGGATCCATGTGGATGCGCCCCGGTTGCGAGGAACGGTAGAAGCCGAACGTGGCATGGAAGAGGTGCAGCAGGCTCGCGTGGTAGGGGTCGCGCACGTTCTCGGCATAGAGCTTCCAGTTCGCGGCAACGGCCTGGCGCGAATGGCCGAGCACGTTGACCGGGCGGGTGAAGATGCCATCGAGCGCGGCGCGCATGGGGGTGCCGAGATAATCGTCGAGCGGTTCGACCTCGGCGTCGAACGAACCGAACACGAGGTCGCCGTAGGTCGCCACGCGCAGGTTCTGCAGGCCATGGCGGGCGAGGTCGAAATCCTCCGGCGCGCCACCCTTGCCGTCGATGCCGGCCTGGAACGGGACGCCGCGGAGCTGCCCGCTGACGTCGTAGGCCCATTGGTGATAGACGCAGCGATGGGCGGTGCGATGGCCGCGCGGCTCGCGGCAGACCAGCGCGCCGCGGTGGGCGCAGCGGTTGACCCAACAGTGCAGCTCGCCGTCGCGGCCGCGCGTCAGCACCACCGGCGTGTCGCCGACGAAGGTCGCCTTGAAGTCGCCATGGGCGGGCACCTCGGCGCCGAGACCGAGGAAGTTCCAGGTCGGTCCACGGAACAGGTGGCGCTGTTCCTCGTCGTAGACCGCCTGGTCGTAGAACAGGCGGTACGGCACCTGCGTCGCGTGGCGCCTGGCCACGGCCGGGCCCTCGACGGGCGCTGCAGTCGTCATCTCGTCTCTCCCCTGGTGGTGCGCCATGCGGCCGGCACGGCCCGCGAGCGGCGCGGGTCACGGCACGTTAACCGATGTGGAAGTCGTGGTCGAAGGCCGGCCACGGGCGGCGGTGGCGCCGCGCCGTCGCCCCCCCGTGGGGTGCACGGTTTCAGGCGTCGCGGAGGCCGGGCGTGTTCAACCAGCCGCGCCGCACAAACTGTTCAGCCCCGGCGTCAGCATGCGCAGGCTGGCCTTGTGCACGATGCCGTTGGCAGCGAGGCTCGCGTCCCAGTCCGGGGTGAAGGGCCGGTTCGACATCAGCCACTGCACTGCGTCCCAGTCGACGGCCGCGGCGTCCGGATCGGGTGCGATGAGCGGCACGACGTTCTGCTCGATCATCTGGCGGAAGGTCGTCGCCGGCGGCACGCAAACGAGGAAGGACGCGGCGAACAGGAGGTGCTGGTCCCAGCTCACGTAGACGAGCTGCTTGCCGTTGAAGTTCTCCACGCGGTCACGTGGCACGCCGATGTAGGGCTTGGTCGAGCTGACGGGCATGGTGGTTCTCCGGGAGCGTGTCAGTCGTTCTTCGTCGCCTGGCCGCGCCAGGTCTCGAAATGCGCCTGGTCGCGCGAACCGACGTAATCGCCGTTGTCCTGGCCGTCGACCATGCCGACCCAGTCCATCCAGCCCGGCAGGTTGCCGTAATGCGGGGCCTGGAAGAGCCCCGGCATGGGCAGCCAGCCCTGGACGTACTTCTCCGGTTCGAAGTCGAAGATGGCCTGGCAGCCGTCGGAGCAGAAGTGGTACTTCTCGCCGTGGTAGTCCTGCTCGCGCTGGCAGTGTCGGGTGGGATCGCCGGGCTCGGTGAAGACGATCGGCAACTGGCAGACCTGGCACAGCTTGGCGAGGCCGACGTTCCTGAACTGCTGGCCCGCGTCGGCGAGCTTCTTCACGTAGTTCCAGCGCGGCCGGTAGTAGCGATCGAAGGTGTGCGGGTACTTCGCCGACAGCCAGTCGAGGTCGGGCTCGGGTGGGATCCAGCTGTGGAAGGCCGTACCGAAGCTCCACTGGTAGAGGCCGAGCATGATCTGGTGCGACATGTGGTCGACCGCTTCCTGCGCATGCGCCCAGCCGGTCGGCGGGCGGATGCCGTAGCGCGCGAGGTCGTGGAACAGCGCGCCGCCGTTCTCCTCGCCGTAGATGTCCCAGGCTTCGCGCCACGACATCACCTTCTTCGGCAGCATGTAGTCCATCATCGCGCTGACCAGGCCGAGCACGCGGAAACCGCGCCAGAACCACTTGTCGAACCAGCGCTGCACGATGGGCACGTTGGCCTCGTCCTGCTCGAGCATGAAGCGGATGCACTCGAGTCCCAGCGTCATGTGACGCGCCTCGTCGGACTGCGCCGAGAAGCCGAAGGTGACGGTGGCCATGTCGCCGTTGTAGGCGGCGCCGGACATGAACGGCACGAACAGGAGGTTGGTCAGCACGTACTCGAAGGAGAAGCCGATCGCGGTCATGAACTCGAACGGCCCGGCCGTCATGGCGTCGTCGAAGAACGAACGCGGCACGGTGCAGTACCAGATACGGTCGCGTGCGTCGGCGAAGAGATGGAAACCGTCGTAGTAGCGGTTGTAGTTCGACAGCGCGTGGACCTGGGTCTGGGCGTGGCGGATCTCGTCCAGCGACTGCATCTGGCAGGCGACCTGGGTGCCGACGCCGGGGAACTCGCGGCCGACGCGGGCGAAGCCGCGGTGGGCGGCGTATTCACCGGGGCTGATGCCCTGCAGGAAGAGCTTGATGGCGGTGAGGTAGCGCGCGTCGGTGATGTTGAGGTGGCCGTTGTTCTGCGCGTGCGCGTCGACGATGGCGTAGAACTTGCGCTCCTTCTCGGCCTGGTACTTCCAGTAGGCGTCCATGGTCAGGCGGAAGGGGTCGGACCACGCACTCCAGTCGTGGATCCTGATCCCTTCGTAGGTGGCGTAGGGGAAGAGTTCTTCTTCGCTGCGGTAGCTCGGCGTCCAGCCGAGGTCGCGGGTCAGCAGGCCGTAGCGTTCCTTGAGGCCGAGTTTCTTCTTGCCGACTTTCTGGTCCATGGTGGTGCTCCTGTCAGACGGCCAGGCCGTTCTTCTGCATGCGGGTGGCGAGCGCCCCGCGCTGCTCGGCGACGGCGTCACCGGCAGCGTCACCGAGCGCGAGCGCGGCGACCGGGTCGAGTGCCGCCGCCGCGCGCGCCGTCCACTCGGCGTACCACGTCGAGAGTACGGCGCGGTTCTCCGCCGATTCGTCGGCCATGGTCCGGACCGCGGCATCGATCCATTTCTGCGTTTCGCCGAACCAGCCGGTCATGAACTGGGTCAGCATGGCGATCGCCGCGCCGCCCGCGGCGGCGAAGTGGTCGTCGACGATGTGCGCATAGACGAGTGGATAGGTGAGACCGTCGACGGCGACGTTCCAGGCGACGAAGGCCTCGACCGGGTCGCGCAGCGCCATCGCGTCCTCGGCGAGATGCCTGAGCGGCTGCCAGGCGGGCGCGTCGGTCCAGGCCTGCTTGGCCTGCGCCAGGGCTTCGGGCCCGCCGAGCAGGAGGCCGAGACGCGACAGGTACTGGGCGATGCCGAGACAGTCCATGGCGTAGTAGATGGCCGGCTGGGTGAAGGTCACGCCGTAGCCGTAGCCGCAGATGAAGGCGTTGACCTGGTTACCGGCCCAGGCGGCATGGCGCAGGGGCAACAGCACCGCCGCGACGTTCGCCTGGAGCGGCGGCGGCATGAGATCGAGCAGGTTGCGCGACTCGACGAAATCGAAATTGGCCTCGGCGGTGTCCTGCTGGCGCGCGCGGGTGATGGTGTAGGTGCTGTAGTAGAACTGGCGCGGATCCTTGATCGCATACCAGTCGGTCATGCGCACCCGTGACAGCGCCGGGTCGTAGAGTGCCTGGTCGGGATCCCAGGTCGGGCGGTAGTGCAGGTTCTCGGTCGCCTGGATGTCGTAGCTGCCCTCCTGGTAGCGCGAGGCCGGCTTGTCGCCGAAGCGCCGCG
Source organism: Gammaproteobacteria bacterium (assembly GCA_050184115.1). Lineage (GTDB taxonomy): Bacteria > Pseudomonadota > Gammaproteobacteria > JACKNG01. Next base: position 71,140 of record JBFXAQ010000001.1, read on the forward strand.
CGAGGTGGTCGAAGGTGTGGCGCTGCGGCTCGATGGCGATGGTGCGCAGGTCGACGGACATGGTGCGGTTCCTCGGCCCGCCGGGATGGCGGGCGTTGCGGTTGCGGGGCGGGCGTGCGCGCTCAGGTCACGACGCTGAGGAAGGACTCGTGCAGGCGGCGTTGCGCGTAGTCGAGGCCGCCGCCGGTGCCGAGGCCGTCGAAGGTCCAGGTCAGCGGCTCGTAGTCCGGGTAGGGCTGGTAGCCTCCCATGTAGGTCTCGAAGCGGTTGCCGGACGGGTCCCAGGCGTAGATGGTGCAGCCGCGGGTGACGCCGTGACGGGTCGGGCCGATGTCCACCGGCACGTCGTTCATGGCCATGATGTCGGCTGCGCGCAGCACCGCGTTCCAGCTCTCGAGCAGGAAGGAACAGTGGTGGAGCTTGCCGGGCTCGGCATGTTCGACGAAGGCGATGTCGTGGACCTTGTGCGAGCAGGACAGCCAGATGGCGACGTTGCCGTTGCCGTCCGGGGTCAGCACGCGCTCGACGAGGTAGAAGCCGAGCACCTCGCTGAAGAGTTTCTGCACCGCGGCGATGTTCGGACCGTAGAGCAGGCAGTGGTCGAGGCGCACCGGCGCGATGCCGTGCTCCGCGGCCGGCGTCCACGGCGCCGGGTTGGGCTGTTCGAGGCCGTTGCCGATCACCTTCTTGTCGGCATAGAGCTCGATCAGGTGCCCCGAGGGGATCTCGAAGCGCACCCGTTCGCCGGTTTCGAGCAGGTCACCGGCCGGCACGCGCTCGGTGGCGATGCCGTAGGCGCGCAGGTCGGATTCCAGCTTGTCGAGCGTGGCGCGGTCGAGCACCTTGAAGCCGAAGAAGTCGATGCCGGCGCGATCCGCGGCGCGGATGACGTAACTGTGGTGGTCGCGCTCGTCCCAGCACTTGAAGTAGACGCGGCCTTGCGCGTCGCGGCCGGTCTCGACCAGCCCGAGCACGTCGCGATAGAAATGGACTGCCTGGTCGAGGTCGAGAACCCGGACCTGGGCGTGGCCCGGACGCAGAACTCCGGTCATGGCCATCAGCCTTACCTCCCCTTGTCTGGCTGTGCATGGGATCCGGAATCGCTGTCGCGACATCCGGATGCCCTGGGTTATTGCACGGCTCGTGCCATGGCGTTCAAGTGCTTGAATATGAAAGGGTCGGGTAGACGTCGAGCGGTGCCGGGGCAGGTCTGAATTGACGATTACGTCAATTTCTCGGGATGAATTGACGAAAACGTCATCTCGCCGGCGGCCCCGCGAAAACCCGCGCGGTGCGGCTCAGCGCGACGAGCCGCGTTCGCGCAGGCGGTAGGCCAACTGGCGCCGCGACAGGCCGAGCAGGCGGGCGGCCCGGGCCAGGTTGCCGCCGGCCCTGGCCACGGCCAGCTCGAGCAGGCGCTCCTCGTGGGCGCGCAGATCGAAACCCTCGCCGAGCAGTTCCTCGCACAGGCGGTTGCGCGCGGCGTCGTGGGCGCCGGGCAGCCGGCCTTCCGGGCCCATCGCGACGCCCGCCGGTGCGCCCTGGCTCGTGGTCCCCGCGAACAGGTGCTCGGCTTCGACCCAGCCGCCGGGCTCCGCCAGCAGCACGCCGCGCTCGACGATGTTCTCCAGTTCGCGCACGTTCCCCGGCCAGTTGTAGGCCATCAGTGCCTGCAAGCCGCGATCACTCAGGCCCTTCAGCTTCTTGTGGTAGACGGCCTCGAGCTTGCGCAGGCGCGCGGCGGCGAGGAGCGGGATGTCGCCGCGCCGTTCGCGCAGCGGCGGCACGTGCACCGGGTAGGTGGCGAGGCGGTAGTAGAGATCGGCGCGGAAGGTCCCAGCGCTGACCGCCTGTTCGAGATCGATATTGGTCGCTGCCACCACCCGCACGTCGACCCGGCGCGTGTGCTCGTCGCCGAGACGCTCGAGTTCGCCAGATTGCAGCACGCGCAGCAGCTTGACCTGGGCCGCCGGCGGCAGGTCGCCCACTTCGTCGAGGAACAGGGTGCCGCCGTCGGCGCGCTCGAATCGCCCGGGCCGGTCGGCGAGCGCGCCGGTGAAGGCGCCCTTGCGCACGCCGAACAGCTCGGCTTCGAAGAGATCGGGCGGGATGGCCGCGCAGTTGACCGCGACGAAGGGGCGCTCGGCGCGCGCGCTCTGCGCGTGCAGGCTGCGCGCGAAGACTTCCTTGCCGACGCCGGTCTCGCCGAGCAGGAGCACGGTGACCGGGCTCGCCGCGGCCTTCTCGACCAGCGCGTAGGCTTCGCGGAAGCGGCGCGAACTGCCGACGACGTCGTCGGGGTGGGCGCGCCGGTCGACGGCATCCTGCAGGCGCGCGAGTTCCTCGCGCAGGTCGGCGAGTTCGCGTTCGAGGTCGTCGGCGCGGAAGTAGTCGAGGTAGCCGTCGTCGCCCCAGTCCTCGGCCGGCTTGCCCTCGAGTACGCAGCACTCGGCGCCGCAGCCGGCGCACTGCACCTCGCGAAAGACGATGAAGCGGTTGAAGAAGCCGGTCACGTAGCCGGAGGCGTAACCGATCAGGGTCCAGCACACCGGGGTGTCGCTGGTGCCGAAGTTGTGCACGTGGGATTCGACTTCCCAGGAGTTCTCCCACACCACCTCACCACGGAAGCTGCCGCGTTCCCAGTCGAACTCGGCGTGGCGGATCTCGCTCTTGACCAGGCCTTCGAAGCCGTGCAGCTGCGGCCCGATGCGGAAGACGTCCTCGTCGTCGCCGCTGCCGAGGAGCTTGCGCGCCAGTTCGGCGTCCTGCTGGCCGGAGGCAAAACCCATGCGCGCGAGCAGCCCGCGCGCGCGCTCGGGGCCGAGCGTCTTGAAGAGCTCCGTGCGCAGCGCGCCCATGGCCCGCGCATGCAGCAGCAGCATGCGGTGCTCGTCGAGCCAGATGTGACCGTTGGCGGCATCGAAGCGCAGCCGCGCGCGCAGGTTGAACTGCTCGATGAGCTTGGGCGGGGTCATCGCGGGAACACTACCTGCGGGCGGGCGCGTTGCGCCGAGTCTACACCGCCCGCGGTGGGCGCCCGTTCAGGCCGGCGGTACGGTCGGTGGGTTGGCGGCCGGGTCCCAGCGCACCTGCACGTGTTCGGGCCCGCGGTGCGAGGTGTTCGGCGAGTAGCTGTAATCCTGCTCCGCGACGAGTTCGAGATGGGGCAGGTGGCGGGCGAGCGCGGCGATGATCACGCGCATCTCGATGCGCGCGAGGTCGGCGCCGAGGCAGAGGTGGCGACCGAAGCCGAAGGCCATGTGTTCACGCGCGTTGGCGCGGTGGATGTCGAAGCGTTCGCCGTCCTGGAAGTGGCTCTCGTCGCGGTTGGCCGAGCCGATGGCGACGAGGAGCCGCGCACCCGCCGGCAGGTCGACCCCGGACAGGGTCACCGGCTGGCGCGTGACCCGGCGCCAGGCCGGCACCGAGGGGGCGTAGCGCAGGCACTCCTCGACGGTGTTGTCGATGAGCGTCGGGTCGGCGCAGAGCTCCGCCCACTGCGCGCGGTTCTCGAGCAGTGCGCGCATGCCGCCGGCGGTGGCGTTGACGGTGGTTTCGTGGCCGGCGAAGAAGAGCTGGAAGCACACCGTGGTGACGTAGTCGGGATCGAGCGGCTCGTCGCTGTCCGGCGCCTGCAGGCCGCGGATGAACTCGCTCATCGCGTCGTCGCCGGGCGTGGCGATGAGGCGCGCGACGTGCGCGCGGCAGTAGTCCCAGAACTCGGCCAGGCCCTGCATCATCGCGACCTGCTCGTCCTCGCGCGGGCGGCCGAAGCCGAGCACGGCGAGGCGCTGGGCGAAACGCCGCACGTTGGCCAGCTCCGAGCGCGGCACGCCGAACAGCTCGAACAGGATGTAGGCCGGGATCTCGAAGAGGAAATCGGCCACCAGGTCCATCTCGCCGCGGGGTGCGAGTTCGGCCAGGCGGCGTTCGACCAGTTCGTGCACCAGTGGCTCCATCGCCCGCATGCGCCCGCGCGCGAACGGCTTGTGCAGCGACTTGCGATGGCGGGTGTGGATGGGTGGGTCCTCGTCGACCACGCTCGGGCTGATCTGGATGCCATGTTCCTGCGCAATCCGGCCGGCCGCCGGGCACAGCGGCGTGACGAGGTCGAGGACCACCGCGGCGGAGAAGACTTCCGGGTCGCCGCCCAGCGCGGCGCGCACGTCGTCGAAACGGGTCACGACCCAGTAGTCGATCTCCGGCACGTAGAACACGGGCTCCGCCCGGCGTGCCTCGGCGTACAGCGGGTAGATGCGCGTCGGCTCGCCGTCGAAGGGGTCGAAGCGGCCGCCGAGCCCGCTGACCGGGCAAGCGGGTGTCGAGGTGGTCGGACTGGATTGCGACATCGGATCCCTCCTGGGTTGTGGCGTGTTCGGGCGCGCCGCCTCAATGGCGCCGCGGCCGCGCCGCCGGCCGTGCGCCGGGCGGTGCCGCGGCGGTGATGAGTGCGAGATGCTGCTTCAACGCGGCCAGGCGGGCGTGATCGCCGGCCAGCGGGCTGTCGGCGGGCACGAGGAAGTCGATGCACGGGCGCGCGTCGTCGTCGCCGGCGCTCGCGCCGGCCGGTCGACAGTCGACGAACACGCAGACCTCCTCCGGTGCACGATCGAGCCCCACGGCATAGGCCGCGGTCGCCGCCTCGACCAGCGCGCCGAGTTCGGCGTCGCTGAACTCGGACTCGACGATGCGGATGGTCATGACGGTCACGGCCGGCGTGCCCTCGCTGGCGGCGTTGGCGCCGCGTTCCGGCACGCCTCGCTGTCGCGCAGTGTACGGATGGCGTCACGCGGTTGCCGCGCGGGTGCGGCGACGTCGAATGGCTCGCGTGCGCTCGTCATCGTTCAGGTCAGCACGGTGAGGAAGGACTCGCGCGGCGTATTGTCCTGGGAGAACTGTGCCTCGCCCATCGCGCTGGTGTCCCACACCAGGGTCGGGGTGTCGGGATAGTGCACGTAGCCCTCGCAGAACACTTCGTTGCGGTTGCCCGACGGGTCGAAGAAATAGATCGTCGCGCCGCGCGTGACGCCGTGCCGGGTCGGGCCGACATCGACCGGGATGCGGTGCTTGCCGATCAGGTCGGCGGCGCGGAAGAGATCCTGCGTCGACTCGAGCAGGAACGAGAGGTGGTGGAAGCGTCCGGGCACCGGCTGCAGCACGAAGGCGATGTCGTGCGGCTTGGTCGAGCAGGTGAGAAAGATCGCGAGCGGCGCCTCGCTGGCTGCATCGACGAGCTTCTCGCTCAGGTCGAAATCGAACACCTCGGTGAACAGGCGCAAGGTGTCGGCGAGGTTGGGTCCGCCGAGCAGCGCATGATCGAGGCGGTTGATGCGCATGCCGCGAATCACGCCCTCGTCCGGCACCACGCCCGGGTTGCGCGTGCCGAGCGTGTTGCCGACGCGGGTCTTCTCGGCATACAGCTGCATGACGTGGCCGCTCGGCAGGGTGAACTGCAAACGCCGTCCGCTCGCGGCGTGGACGCCGGCGGCGATGTGTTCGACATTCATGCCGAACGCGCCGAGGCGGCGTTCGAATTCGTCCAGCGTGGCGTCGTCGTAGACCTTGAACGCAACGTGGTCGAGGCCCGGGTTGTCGGCCTCGCGCAGCACCACGCTGTGGTGATCGTGCTCGTCCCAGGCCTTGAAGTAGGCGCGCTCGTCGCCGTCGACCGGCATCTCGTGCAGGCCGAGGCGTGTGCCGTAGTGTTCGCGGGCCGCGCCCAGGTCCATCACGCGGATGGCGACCTCGCCGAGCCGCAATATGCCTCGCATTGCCATCGTGACCTCCCCGGTGACGAAGACCGACAGGTTAACCCGCCGACTCGAGGCGCGCCGGCGCGCCCTCGCCATCGGCCTTGGAAACGCCGCCGACGCAGAAGTGCTCCGGCGGGATCTCGCGGATCAGGATACGCACCTGCTCCGGCTTGACGCCGAGGGTGTCGACCGCGGCGGCGGTGAGGGCGCGCGTGAAGGCGCGCTTCTGTTCGGGGCTGCGGCCCTCGAGCAGGTGGACTTCCATGATCGGCATGACGTGGGACCTCGCGATGAAAGTGACGTAGAGACCCGCGGCTCAGGCGAAGCGCAGGCCGACCTCGCCGAGCGTCTGCACGCGCGCGCGGAAGTGATCGCCCGCCCCGCCGGCGACGGCCTCGGTGACGCCGCCGGTCAGGATGATGCTGCCGGCCGGCAGTGTCTCGCCGCGCCGGCCGAGGTGGTTGACGAGCGCGCAGGCGGCTGCCGCGGGGTGGCCCATGACGGCGGCGCCCGCGGCCGCGGCGACGATCTCGCCGTTCTTCTCCAGCACCACGCCGAGTGTCGCGAGATCGAGTCCGGCGATGGCCACGGGGCGCCCGCCGAGCACGAAACGGGCGCTCGAGGCGTTGTCCGCCATCACGCTCGGCAGGTCGAACTTGAAGGCCTCGAAGCGCGAGTCGATGACTTCCAGCGCGGGCACGGCGAAGGCGGTCGCGGCGAGGACATCGGCGACGTTCACGCCCGGGCCGCGCAGGTCACGCGCGAGCACGAGGGCGATCTCCGCTTCGACGCGCGGGTGGATGAGACCGGCGAGTTCGATCACGCCGCCGTCGGCGCGGGCCATGCTGCTGGTGAGGTAACCATAGCCCGGTTCGGCGACGCCCATCTGGACCATCTTCGCGCGCGAGGTCAGCCCGCACTTGAAGCCGACCACGCGTTCGCCGCGGGTGGCGGCGCGGCGGCGCAGGGTGTCCTGCACGGCGTAGCCGTCGGCGAGACCCAGGGCCGGTTCGAGCGTGGTCAGCTTCGCCATCGTGTGCGCGCCCTGCTGGGCCGCTTCGACGACGTCGGCGAGCCGTTCGATGTCGGCGTTGCTCAGGGCCATGGCGTGCCGCCGCTCACAGCTTGATGCACACGTTGCGAAGTTCGGTGTAGAACTCGAGCGAGTGCACACCGCCCTCGCGCCCGATGCCCGACGCCTTGGCGCCGCCGAAGGGCGTGCGCAGGTCGCGCAGGAACCAGTCGTTGACCCAGCAGATGCCGACCTCGATGGCGGCGCCGACGCGGTGCGCCCGGGCGAGGTTCTGCGTCCAGATCGTCGTCGACAGGCCGTACTCGGTGTCGTTGGCGAGCGCGATGACCTCGTCCTCGCGGTCGAATGGCTGCACGTGGCAGCACGGCCCGAAGATCTCCTCGCGCAGCACGCGCGAGCCGGCCGGCAGGCCGGTCCAGATGGTCGGCTCGATCCAGGCGCCGGCGGCCAGGGCGCCCGGCATGGCGGGAATGCCGCCGCCGGTGACGACGGTGGCGCCGTCGGCGACGGCCTGGGCGTAGTAGGACAGCACCTTGGCGCGGTGTTCGTGGCTGATCAGCGGGCCGAGGCGGGTGGCCTTGTCACGCGGGTCGCCGGGGGTGAGCGTGCGGGCGTGTGCGGCGAGGCGTTCGACGAAGGTCTCGAACAGCGGGCGTTCGACGTACACCCGCTCGGTGCCGAGACAGACCTGGCCGCAGTTGAGGAAGGCTGCGCGGCCGATGCCGGCGATGGCGGCGTCGAGATCGCAATCGGCGAAGACGATGCCGGCGTTCTTGCCGCCGAGTTCGAAGCTGACGTCGCGCACGCCGCGCGCCGCCGCCTGCATGATGGCCGTGCCGGTGCGCGTCTCGCCGGTGAAGGTGATGGCATCGACGCCGGGATGGCTGGTGAGGAACTCGCCGGCCGCGTTCGGCCCGCCGCCGTTGACCACGTTGTAGACGCCGTCCGGCACGCCGGCCTCGCGCATGACCTCGCCGAGCAGGGTCGCGGTGCCCGGGCTCTCCTCCGAGGGCTTCACCACCACGGCGTTGCCGCAGGCCAGCGCCGGGCCGACCTTCCAGGTCATCAGCAGGAGCGGCGCGTTCCATGGGCAGATCACGGCGATCACGCCCTTCGGCACGCGCACGCCGTAGTTCAGCGCGCCGGCGCCGTCCGGCGTCTCCATGCGGAAGCACTCCGTCGGCACCTGCTTGATGACGTCGGCGAAGATGCGGAAATTCGCCGCGCCGCGCGGGATGAAGGCGTGGCGTACCATGCTTTCGGGCTGGCCGGTGTCGTTCAGTTCGGCTGCGACGAAGTCGTCGAAACGGCGCTCGATGCCGCAGGCGACCGCGTGCAGCAGTTCGACGCGGGCATCGACGGGCAGCGTGCGCCACGGTCCGCTCAGCGCGGCGCGCGCGGCGGTGACGGCGGCATCGACCTCCTCGCGGCCGGCGTCGTGGACGCGGGCGACGAGCACGCCGTCGCTCGGACGGCGCTTGTCGAAGCGTTGGCCGGAACGGCTGGCGACGGCCACGCCGCCGATGTGGTGGCGCAGTTCGGGGATGGCGCCGGATTCGGGATTCACGGGGTGCGGTGCTCCACGCTCGGGAACGTTCGGTCGCGCGGCGAGTGCGCGACCGGGTGGCCATCCTAGGCAAGGCCGCGCGATGCGGTCCAATGCTCAAATACAGTCAATTCGATACCGAAATGGTATCGAGATCGCCGCCCCCTCCGGCGCGGGCCCGGCGCTTCAGCCTGCCGTCCAGTCGAAGAAGCGCAGGCAGTCGGCGGTGAGGTCGTAGAGATGGCTGCAGCCGGTGCGACCGCCGACGTGGTCGGCCACGGTCCGTGCGTAGGTGGCGTCGAGGCGCGCGCCGACCAGCCCGGGCATGCCGCCCTGGCCGGCCTCGCAGATGCCGCTGAAGGCGAGCCGCCGCCAGCGGTTGTCGGCGGCGATGACAGTGCCGTCGCGCCCGATGGCGATGGCCATGTCGAGGTCGTGGAAGGAGTCCTGCATGGCATTGCTGCAGGCGTAGCCGCCGCCGTCACGGGCGTGGATCGCGAGGCGCTTGCGCCGTGTGAAGAAGCCCTTCTGACCGGGCGCCGGCGAGACCAGGTCGAGGTCGAAGCAGCGCACCTCGCGCGTCGCGAACAGCGCCGCCGACTCGTCGCGGTAGGCGTAGCAGGTGTTGCAGACATTGGCCCAGTCGGCGCGGTCGCGCTCCCAGGCCATGCGCGCCGTGCGGCTGGCCGGGTTGTCGATGCCGGCGGCGAGATGGGCGTAGCGCTGGTGATCGCCGGCCGGCACGGGGAAGCCCTGCAGGCTGACCCGGGCCATGTCGATGGCAAGCGCGAGATGCTCGCGGTGGCCGGCGCGTTCGCCGAGGGCCGCGCGCATCGCGCGGGTGAAGCCCTGGCTCGCGCGCTGCCCGACGATGGTGCCGGCGGCCCGTTCGAGCGCGGGGTCCAGCACCGCGTCGTCACCGGTCAGGTGGCGCGCGCTGGCGTCGACGATGATGTAGTCCGGGACGCGGACCTGCCAGCGGTACTCGATGGTGAGCAGCGGGTCGCGCAGCGTGCCGCTGACTTCCATCAGGCCGTCGCCAAGGTAGTCGATGGCGGCGTCGAACGTGCGCGCGTAGCCGGTGGCGGGGAGTGTCGATGGCGGCTGGACGAGGGTGGTCATGGCGGCTCCGGCGCGGGTCCCGTGCGTGGTTGGAAGACGTGAGCGCGATGCTAACGCAATCGCGTCACGGCCGGCCTTCGCCCGCCTGCCACGGCGGCTATACTGCCCCGCCATGAGTGAATCGATTGCACCGGCCCGGCCGTCCGCCACGGTCGTCATCGGCCGCGGCGGCAGTGCGGACCTCGAGATCCTGCTGCTCAAGCGCAACGAGCAGATTGCCTTCCACGGCGGTTCGTGGGTCTTCCCGGGCGGCCGGGTCGACGAGGCGGACGCCGTGGACGGCGCCACCAGCGAACTCGATCTCGCGCGCCGCGCGGCGGTGCGCGAGGCGCGCGAGGAGACGGGCCTGGCGCCGGACCCGGCCAGCCTGCTGCCGTTCGCGCACTGGACGACGCCCGAGATCCTCCCCAAGCGCTTCGCCACCTGGTTCTTTCTTGCACCGGTCGACGATGTCGACGAGGTGGTCATCGACCAGTCGGAGATCATCGATTTCCGCTGGCTGACACCGCGTGCGGCACTGGCGGCCCACGCCGCGGGCGACATCGAACTGCCCGCCCCGACCTTCGTCACCCTGCTGCGCTTCGGTGCCCAGCCGTCGCTGGCGGCGTTGTGCCGGGCGCTGAACGGCGTCGCGATCGAGCGTTTCCTGCCGCGCGTGGTCAAGCTCGCCGACGGGCGCGCGACGCTCTACGAGGAGGATGCGGGCTATGCCAGCCTGGACATGGAGCGCCCCGGTCCGCGCCACCGGCTGGTGATGCGCGGGCGCCAGTTCGAATACATCAAGGATTTCTGAGCCGCCCGCACGGGCGGCGCGCAACGAATGACGAGCAAAGCCCTTGCAGGGCGATGCAAAACGTTACGAGGAAGGCCGAATGCGCATTGCCGCAGGCGGCGGCCGCAGCAGTTTTGCGCCGTCCTCTCAGGCGTGTCCGGCGGTGGTGGCGTAGCGGGCGAACGCGGCGCGGGTGTCGTGCGCCGTGTGCTTGACGTGGTCCTCGATGGCCGCGCGCGCCGCGGCGACGTCGCGGGCGATGGCGGCCTCGAAGATGGCGCGATGCTCGGCGTCGACGTCGCGCCGTTCGTCGTGTTCGAAGATGGCGATGAGGCGGTAGCGCTTGTGCTGCTCGTAGAGCGTGCGCCGCAGGCGCAGCAGGAGCGCCGAGTCGCAGGCCGCGATCAAGGCCTCGTGGAAGGCCTGGTTGCGGTATTCCCACTCGCTCAGCTGTTCGCTGCTGTAGGCGTCGACCTTGCTCAGGTGGTGAAAGGCGGCGACCAGGTTGCCTTCCCACGCGTCGTCGCCGTAGCGGATGGCATCGCTGACGGCCTCGCATTCGAGCAGGATGCGCAGGCGGGTGATGTCGTCGAGCTCGGCCAGTGACAGCGGCGCGACGTTGAAGCCGCGCTGGCTCTCGGCGGTGACGAAGCCCTCGCCGGCGAGGCGGTTCAGCGCTTCGCGCAGGGGGCTCGCGCCCGTGTCGTAGGCTTCCCGCAGTTCCTCGATGCGCAGCTTGGCGTTCGGCGGCAGGCGGCCGGCAATGATGTCGTTGCGCAGCCGGTCGTAGGCCGCTTCGCTGAGGGTCTTGCCGCTCACTCGTCCCATGCGTCCTCGAATCCGGAGCCGTTACCGCGAGGGTGCAGAAGATACCAGTCCGTACGGTCGTGGGGAAGAATATCGACGAAAAAATAAAATATCGATATTCATCGAAAGCCTCGCTACAATCCCGGCGCGTCCGGCCGCTCGCGATGGCCCGGACATGCCAGGAAGGGGGGAATCCGTCGCACGTCATGGCTCTGGAACTCTATACACACCCGATGTCGCCCTGCGCACAGAAAGTGCGCATCGTGCTCGCGGAAAAGGGTCTCGCGTGGACGGCGATCGAGGTCGACCTCGCCGCCAAGGCGAACCTCGAACCGGCCTACCTCGCGTTGAATCCCCTCGGCGTCGTGCCGACCCTGGTCGACGACGGCCGCCCGGTGATCGAATCGTCGATCATCTGCGAGTACCTCGACGATCGCTTTCCCGCCCCGCCCCTGCGCCCGGCCGATCCCTGGCAGACGGCGCGCATGCGCTTCTGGATGAAGCACATCGACATCAAGCTGCACCCGTCCTGCGGCGCCCTGCAGTGGCCGTTGGTGATGGCGGACAAGCTGAAGACGATGAGCGCAGCCGAACAGGACGCCCTCATCGACCGCGTGGTCGAGGCGCCCCGGCGTGAGCGGCAGCGGCGCCTGCTCAAGCTCGGTTACGACGCCCCGGACGTGGCCGACGCGGTCAAGGTCTACGCGGCGACCATCGCCGACATGGAGCGCACTCTCGGTGAGCAGGCATGGCTGGCGGGTGCCGACTTCTCGCTCGCGGACTGTGCCATGGCGCCGTATTTCCAGACCCTCACCCAGTTCGGCTGGACGCAGTGGTACGCGGCCAGCCCGCGGGTCGCCGACTGGTACGCGCGCTGTGTCGCGCGGGCGTCCTACCAGAGCGGGGTCGCGGCCGATTTCTCCGCCGCGAAGCTGGCCGATCTCGCCGCGCGCGGCGCGGCGGTGTGGCCGAAGATCGAACGCCTGCTCAGCGGCCGCGCGGCGGCGGCCTGAGCCGGCAGGGAGCACAGCATGGCGACACGCAGCAGGGACATGGCCGGGGCAATCGGCAGCGAGATGCTCAATTTCATCGACGGCGCCTTCGTACGCTCGTCGTCGGGGCAGAGCTTCGAGACCTTCGACCCTACTGTCGGCCAGGCCTATGCCAGCGTGCAGGAAGCGAGCGAGGCCGATGTCGACCGCGCGGTACGGGCGGCGCGCGCGGCGCTCGCCGGGCCGTGGGGCAAGTTGACGGTGGCCGAACGCAGCACCTTGCTGTTCAAGCTCGCCGACCGCATCAACGAACGCTTCGACGAATTCCTCGCTGCCGAATGCCGTGATACCGGCAAACCCCATTCCCTCGCGCGGCACATCGACATCCCGCGCGGCGCGGCCAATTTCAAGGTCTTCGCCGACATCGTGCGCAACGTGCCGACCGAATGCTTCCGCATGGAGACGCCGGACGGCGCCGGCGCGCTCAACTACGGCGTGCGCGCGCCGAAGGGCGTGATCGCGGTGATCTGCCCGTGGAACCTGCCGCTGCTGCTGATGACCTGGAAGGTCGGCCCGGCCCTGGCCTGCGGCAACACCGTGGTGGTCAAGCCGTCGGAGGAAACCCCGGCGACGGCGACCCTGCTCGGCGAGGTCATGAACGAGGTCGGCATCCCGCCCGGCGTGTACAACGTGGTCAACGGTTTCGGTGGCGGTTCGACCGGTGAATTCCTGACCCGTCATCCGCAGGTCGACGCCATCACCTTCACCGGCGAGACCGTCACCGGTACGGCCATCATGCAAAACGCCGCGGTCGGCGTGCGCGACGTCAGCTTCGAACTCGGCGGCAAGAACGCCGGTGTCGTCTTCGCCGATGCCGACTTCGACGCCGCCGTCGACGGCATCGCCCGCGCGGCTTTCGCCAACTGCGGCCAGGTCTGTCTCGGCACCGAGCGCGTATACGTCGAGCGGCCAATCTTCGAGCGCTTCGTCGAGGCGCTGAAGGCGCGCGCGGAAGGCCTGAAGATCGGTCTGCCCGCAGCCGCCGACACCGGGCTCGGACCGATGGTCTCGAGCCAGCAGCGCGACAAGGTGCTGTCCTACTACGAGAAAGCGCGTGCGCTCGGTGCGACGGTCGTCAGCGGCGGCGGTGTGCCGGCGATGCCCGACGAACTCGCCGGCGGCTACTGGATCGAACCGACCCTCTGGACCGGGCTTGCCGACGACTCGCCGATCGTGCGCGAGGAGATCTTCGGGCCGTGCTGCCACCTGCGCCCCTTCGACGACGAGGACGAGGTCATCGCACTCGCCAACGACACCGACTACGGCCTGTGCACGACCGTGTGGACGCAGAACGTGGCGCGCGCGCACCGCGTCGCCGAGCGCATCGACGTCGGCATCACCTGGGTCAACTGCTGGTTCCTGCGCGATCTGCGCACGTCCTTCGGCGGCGCCAAGCATTCGGGCATCGGCCGCGAGGGCGGTGTGCACTCGCTCGAGTTCTACACCGAACTGCGCAACGTCTGCATCAAGCTCTGAATCTCTCCGGGAGGCGACACGCACATCATGGACAAGGCCACGATCGACGGCTTCGGCGACGCGCTCTACGCGGCGCTGCGCAAGCGTCGCACCATCGCACCGCTGACCGAGCAGGCGCCGGGCATCACCATCGAGGACGCCTACCAGGTTTCGCTGCGCATGCTCGAGCACCGTCTCGCCGATGGCGAGAAGATCGTCGGCAAGAAGATCGGCGTCACCTCCAAGGCGGTGATGAACATGCTGGATGTACACCAGCCCGATTTCGGCTATCTCACCGACACCATGATGTATGCCACCGGCGCCGAGGTGCCGGCATCGACCCAGCTCATCGCGCCGCGCGCCGAGGGCGAGATCGCGTTCGTCCTGAAGAGCGACCTGATCGGGCCGGGCATCACCAACGCCGACGTCATCCGTGCGACCGATTTCGTCATGCCGTGCTTCGAAATCGTCGATTCGCGCATCACCGACTGGAAGATCAAGATCCAGGACACCGTGGCGGACAACGCCTCGTGCGGCGTGGTCGTGATGGGCGACCGCGGCGTCGCGCCGAGCGACGTCGATCTCTCTACCTGTGGCATCGTCGTCAGCCTGAACGGCGAGATCATCTCGACCGGCGCCGGCGCGGCAGCGCTCGGCTCGCCGGTCAACTGCGTGACCTGGCTGGCCAACACGCTGGGTCGCATCGGCGTGCCGCTCAAGGCCGGCGAGGTGATCCTGTCCGGCTCGCTGGTGCCGCTGCAGCCGGTCAAGCCCGGCGACAACATGAGCCTCGTCATCGGCGGCATCGGCGGCTGCGCCGTGCGGTTCGTGTGACGGCGCGGGGAGCAGCGACATGCCCGTGAACGCAGCGATCATCGGTTCCGGCAACATCGGCACCGATCTCATGGTCAAGGCCCTGCGCAGCCAGGACATCAACCCGGTGTGGATGGTCGGTATCGACGCCGATTCCGACGGCCTCGCGCGCGCGCGCGCCGCGGGCCTCAAGACCACCGCCGAGGGCGTGGCCGGCCTGCTGCCGCACGTCGCGGCGGACAACATCCAGATGGCGTTCGACGCGACGTCCGCCTACGTCCACGCCGAGAACGCCGCCCGCCTGCAGGCGCTGGGCGTGCTGATGATCGATCTCACGCCGGCCGCGATCGGGCCCTACTGCGTGCCCCCGGTGAACCTCGCCGAACACGTCGGGCGCCAGGAGATGAACGTCAACATGGTCACCTGCGGCGGCCAGGCGACCATCCCGATGGTCGCCGCGGTGTCGCGGGTGCAACCGGTCGAGTACGCCGAAATCGTCGCCACCGTGGCGAGCAAGTCGGCCGGGCCCGGCACGCGCAAGAACATCGACGAGTTCACCCGCACCACGGCCGGCGCGGTGGAGAAGATCGGTGGCGCCGCGCGCGGCAAGGCCATCATCATCCTCAATCCCGCCGAGCCGCCGCTCATCATGCGCGATACCGTGCATTGCCTGACGGTCGACACGCCGGACGAAGCCGCGATCACGCGCTCGGTGCACGAGATGATCGCCGAGGTGCAGAAGTACGTGCCCGGTTACCGCCTGAAGAACGGCCCGGTCTTCGACGAGCGCCGCGTCTCCATCTACCTCGAGGTCGAAGGGCTCGGCGACTACCTGCCGAAGTACGCCGGCAACCTCGACATCATGACCGCGGCGGCGCTGCGCACGGCGGAGATGTTCGCCGCCGAGATCATGGGCGGGCGCTTGAAGCTGGCGGCGGGCGGGTGAGCGCGGTGGTACTCGACGTCTCGACGGGGTCTGACCCCATGCGGGGTCAGACCCCTTGCCGTGGCTGGATGGCGGGGGCGTGTGAGAGGTCGACCGGGTCCGACCCCGGGCGGGGTCAGACCCCTTGCCGTGGTTCGAGGTGGCTACGGCGTTTCGAGGTGAGGGCGAGTCGATGAACCTGAAGGGCAAGAAAGTCAAGCTGCACGACATGTGCCTGCGCGATGGCATGCATGCCAAGCGCCACCAGATCCTGCTGGACGAAATGGTCACGGTGGCCTCGGCGCTCGATGCCGCTGGCGTGCCGCTGATCGAGGTCACCCATGGCGACGGCCTGGGCGGTGCTTCGATCAACTACGGCTTCCCCGCTTTCACCGACGAGCAATACCTGAACGCGGTCGTCCCGGCGATGAAGCAGGCGAAGATCTCGGCCCTCCTGATCCCCGGTATCGGCACGGTCGAGCACCTGCACATGGCGAAGGACTGCGGCGTGACGACCTTGCGCGTCGCCACCCACTGCACCGAGGCCGACGTCGCCGAGCAGCACATCGGCGCGGCGGCGAAACTCGGTCTCGACACCGTCGGCTTCCTCATGATGGCGCACATGGTCAGCCCGGAAGAACTGGTCGCGCAGGCGCGCCTGATGGTCGACTACGGCGCCAACTGCATCTACTGCACGGACTCCGCCGGCTACATGCTGCCGGACGACGTCACCGCGCGCATCGGCGCGCTGCGCGCCGCGATCCCGGCCGACATCGAGATCGGTTTCCACGGCCACCACAACATGGCCATGGGCGTGGCCAATTCGCTGGCCGCGGTCGAGGCCGGCGCGGCGCGCATCGACGGCTCGGTGGCCGGCCTCGGCGCTGGCGCCGGCAACACGCCGCTCGAGGTCTTCGCCGCCGTGCTCGAGCGCATGGACGCCGCGAGCGGCGTCGATCTCTTCAAGCTGATGGACGTCGCCGAGAACCTCGTCGTGCCGATGATGGACCAGCCCATCCGCGTCGATCGCGATTCGCTCATCCTGGGCTATGCCGGCGTCTATTCCTCGTTCCTGCTGCATGCCCAGCGCGCTGCCGCGAAGCACGGCGTGCCGTCGGCCGACATCCTCGTCGAGCTCGGCCGGCGCAAGACCATCGGCGGCCAGGAAGACATGATCGAGGACGTCGCGCTGTCCTTGTGCGGCCAACGCACGGGAGCGCCGTCATGACCCTGGACCAAGCCACCATCGACGCGCTGGCCGCGCGCCTGCTCGCCGCCGAGCGTGAGCGCAGGGCGATCGCCAAGATCACCGACGAGTATCCGCACCTCGATTACGACGATGCCTACGCGATCCAGAACGTCATCCGCGCCGCCAAGCGCGCCGCCGGCGAGACCATCGCCGGACTCAAGGCCGGGCTGACCTCGCAGGCCAAGATGAAGCAGATGAACGTGTCCGAACCCGTGTTCGGTTTCATGACCGACCGTGGCGCGTGGCCCGACGGCGGCATCATCGAGCGCGACCGCTACATCGCGCCGCGCATCGAGGCCGAGATTGCCGTCGTCACCAAGCGCGAACTCGCCGGCCCGGGCTGCCACCTCGCCGAGGTGCTGGCCGCGATCGATTTCGTGCTGCCGGCCGTCGAGGTGCTCGATTCGCGTTACGAGAATTTCCGTTTCGACCTGGTTTCGGTCGTCGCCGACAACACCTCGGCGGCCGGGTTCGTCACCGGTGGGCGGCCGCGCCGCCTGCGCGAGGTCGACCTGCCGACGCTGGGCCTGGTGGTGGAGAAGAACGGCCAGGTGGTCGAGGTCGGCGCCGGCGCCGCGGTGCTCGGGCATCCGGCCGCGTCGGTGGCGATGCTCGCCAACAACCTCGCCCGGCGGGGAGAGAGCATTCCGGCCGGCAGCTTCATCATGACCGGCGGCATCACGGCCGCCGTGGCCGTCGAGCGCGGCGACGCCATCACGGTCCGGTTCCAGGATCTCGGCACGCTGTCGATGCGCTTCGCGTGATGGCCCGCGAGTAGACGTTTCGAAGGAACGAGTGACGCCGCGACGACGGCGCACCGAGGGGAGGATGGTTATGTTGGCGAGACGCAGCCGTCGGCTGTGGCAGAGTGGCCGGCGCGGGTTCGCGGCCGTGGCCGTGGCATGGGCGCTGGCCGGGTGCGAGGCACCGCTCGTGCTCGACGGGGTCGAGCGCATGCGCGCCAACCCGGTCCAGCGCACCGATCGTTACCAGGCCGCCGCCAGCACCGGCAAGGAAGTCGTGGTGGTCGGCAACCAGGGCGTGATCCTGCGCTCGGAGGACGGTGGCGCGAACTGGCAGCGCCAGGTCCTGCCCGGCTGGCCGGCCCTGATCGACATCGCCGCCTGCCCGGACGGCAGCCTCGTCGCGCTGGCCTACGAAAAGGCCGTCCACCTCTCCGTCGACGGCGGTCGCAGCTGGGCCGCGAAACCGATCAACGACACCGCCGAGACCCCGCAATCGGTCACCTGCGCACCCGATGGCCGCATCTGGGTGGTCGGCAGCTATACCTACATCTGGTCGAGCGCGGACCAGGGCGAGAGCTGGGATGAGTCGACGCGCGACGAGGACGCCCTGCTGACCACGGTGCAGTTCTTCACCGCCGAGCACGGCATCGTCACCGGCGAGTTCGGCACCGTGCTCGAAACCACCGATGGCGGCGCCAACTGGGAGAGCAGGGAGCCGCTGCCCGAAGAGTTCTACCCACAGGAAGCGTGGTTCGACGATGCCGCGAACGGTTGGGTGATCGGGCTCGGTGGCACCATCCTGCACACCACTGACGGCGGTTCGAGCTGGACCAGCCAGCCGACCGGGACCCAGGTGTCCCTGTTCGGTATCGAGCGCCTTGGCGACACCCTCTACGTGGTCGGCGGTGAAGGCACGCTGCTGGCCTACCGCGACGGCCGCTGGCAGGCCGTCCCGCATGGCAAGCCGGTGCGCCTGTACCTGCGTGCCATCCTAGGCGTCGACCCGGCACACCTGCTGGTCGGCGGCATCGGCGGCGCGCTCCACGTCATCGACGTCGACGGCGCGTGAGGGCGGCGAGCATGGACACCAGCCAGATTTTCCCGCGTTTCGGCAATTTCCTGTTCAACAACCGCAAGGTGGTGCTCGGCGTCATCCTGGCCATCACCGCGTTCTTCGCCGCCCAGATCCCGGCCGTGCGCATGTTGTCGGACTTCGCCGACCTGCTGCCGCAGGAACATCCCTACATCAAGCTGCACAACTCGATCCGGGACACCTTCGGCGGCGCCAACATCATCATCATCGCGCTCGAGGTCGAAGAGGGCACGATCTTCACCAACGAGACCCTCGATCGCATCCACCGCATCACGACCAAGCTCGACAACGTCACCAACATCAACCACAACCTGGTCACCAGCCTGACACATCGCAATACGCGCAAGATCTGGCTGACCCCTGACGGCACCATCAAGTCGGTCACCTACTACAACCCGAACCGCGAAGCGCCCTACACGGCCGACGAACTCGCCGCCATCCAGCGCGACGTGCTGTCGAGCCCGCGCGTGTTCGGCCTGCTGGTGTCGCCCGATCTCAAGGCCGCGCTGATCAAGGGCACGCTGAACGAGGGCGCGCTCGATTACGGCAAGGTGTTCAAGGAACTCCAGCAGTTGCGCGCGGAGGAAGGCGCCCCGGGGATCAGGATCTACGCCAACGGCCACCCGGTGCTGGCCGGCTGGGTCGATTCCTACTCGCCGCAGATCCTGCAGATCTTCCTCTACACCATCCTCATCGTGCTGGCGATCCTGGTCGTCTACTCGCGGCGCCTGTACGGCGTGCTGCTGCCGCTCATCGGCATGACCCTGACCAGCATCTGGGGCGTCGGTTTCATGGGCGTGTTCGGCTACAACCTCGATCCGCTGATGCTGGTGGTGCCGTTCCTCATCTCGGCACGCTCGATGTCGCACGGCATCCAAAAGGTCGAGCGTTACTTCCTCGAACTGGCCCGCACCAACGACAAGGAGGAAGCGGCGCGCAACACCTTCAACTCGCTGTTCCGGCCGGGCGCACTCGCCATCGTTGCCGACGCCTGCGCGCTCGCCCTGATCGGGCTCGGCTCGGTGCCGATCAACGACAAGATGTCGATCTACGCTTCGTTCTGGGCGCTGTGCATGATCGTCACCGTGCTGGTCACCGTGCCGATGCTGCTGTCACTGTTGCCGCAACCGCAGAACGTGGTGATGAAGCACGGCATGCTGCGGCGCATCTTCCCCAAGTTCGCCGAGGTCACCGCGACCCCGCAACGCGCCCGCGCGGTGCTGTGGACCTGCCTCGTGATCGCCGCCGTCTCGGCCTACTTCAGTTCCTGGGTCAAGATCGGTGAGCCGGAGCCGGGTTCGCCCCTGCTGTTCCGCGATCACGATTTCAACGTCTCCTCGCAGGTCATCAACGAGCGTTTCCCGGGTTCCGAGGAACTCTTCATCATCGCGCGCACGCCGGCCAAGGACGGGTTGAAGAACCCCGAGATCCTGCACGCGCTGGCCGACTTCCAGGCCTGGATGATGAACGACGAGACCCTCGGCGGCACCAAGGGCGTGCCCGACGTCGTCATGCAGGTCAACCAGATGACCCGCAACGACGATCCGCGCTGGGGCGTCATCCCGGGCCAGGACAACGAGATCGGCGGGCTCATGTTCACCTACATGATGTCGGCGCCGGTGCCCGGCGCCCTGCTCGAATTCCAGGATGCCGAGGACCGCATCGCCAACATGGTCTTCTACTACAAGGACCATACCGGCGAGACCATCCGTCGCGCCATCCACATGGCCAAGGAATGGATCGACACCGTCGGCTCCAAGGTCGACGGGCTCGAGATCGATCTCGCCGGCGGGCCGGTCGGCGTCACTGCCGCCATCGACGAGGAGGCCTACCAGACCAACGTCATCGTGGTGCCGGCCGTGATGCTGCTGATCCTCGGCTTCACGCTGTGGTTCTACAGCTCGTTCCACGCCGGGGTCATGATCTTCGTCGCCATGGGCTTCGCCACGGCGCTGTCCTATGCCTGCATGGGCATCATGGGGCTGGGCCTCAACGTCAACACCGTGCCGATGATCGCGGTCGGCATCGGGCTCGGCGTCGACTACGCCATCTACATGATGGACCGCATCAAGGAAGAGATGCATGTCGCCGGCTCGTTGCAGGAAGCCATCACGCATGCCGTCGGCACCACCGGCGTCGCCATCGCCATCACGGCCTCGACGTTGGTCGGTGGCATCATCATGTGGGTTTTCGTCTCCGACCTGCGCTTCCAGGCCGATGCCGCCCGCCTGCTGTTCATCATGCTGGTGCTGAACGCGGCCGCGGCGATGTTCCTGGTGCCGGCCTGGGTCGACACCTTCAAGCCGAAGTTCATCATGCAGGCGGCGCAGGAGCGCTGGAAGATGGGCGAAGGTTCGACCATCGACGAGGTGGTCGGGTGAGACGTGCCCGGCACGGTGTGCGCACTCACCGCGCCGGGCATCTGATCGAAAGGACGTCGACGACATGACCCTCACGGGCATGCGCGACATGGTTGTCAAAACGGGACGCGAGCCGCGTGGGCGGATCGTGTTGGGTCAGGAGAGAGAGGGCAAAGACATGAAGCAGCAGCAACCCTGGAAAGCGGTGCGGCGCGCCCGGCACGAGTTCGTGGCCGTGGCGCTCGCCGCGATCGGCTACGCGTCCGCGGCGCCGGCATGGCTGAGCGCCGACCAGTCGCTCGAAGTGCACGGTTTCGTCGACAACACCACCCACCAGCGCGCCGACTACGGCCTGAGCAAGCAGCGTTTCCGCGGGCAGATGGAATTCGTCAAGCAATTGCCGAATGCCGGCGCCTTCACCGGCATCTCGCTGTCCGGCACGCTGCGCGCGACCTACGACGGCGTCTACGACTGGAACAGCGACGACTTCGGCGACAGTGCCGGCAGCGGCCCGAATTCCATTTTCGGGCACAGCTCGGGCATTCCGAATGGCACCGCCCTCGGTCTCGGTACGCCGTGGGGTGCATCGCCGATCTCGGCCGGTGCGCCGCTGCCGGGTGGCGGCGGCTTCGGCTTCAACGCGACCAATCCGAACGCGCCGTTCTTCAACCCGGGTACCGGGCTGAAGCGCGTTGGCGGCGAGCTCGGCAAGCGCAACAACTCGGGCCAGTTCGGCGGCGGGCTGGAGTTCTACACGCCGGTCAGGCCGTGCAACGTCGACTCGCGCGGCTGCCTGCCCGGCTACATGAACGCGAGCGAGGACAACCTGCGGATGCCGGAGTTCACCGGTGAGCACCGCTGGCTGCGCGAGCTCTACCTCGACGCGACGCTCCCGCTCGGCAACGGCGACGAGATCAACTTCCGCGTCGGCCGCCAACAGGTGGTGTGGGGGCGCACCGACCTCTTCCGCGTGCTCGACCAGATCAACCCGATCGACTTCTCGATCCAGAACATCTACGAGGAGTTCGAGGACAGCCGTATCCCGCTCGGCATCCTGTCGGCGGAGTGGCGTCTGGGCGCAACCGGGAGCTTCGACGATCTCAACTTCCAGTTCATCTGGAACTTCGAGAAGTTCACCCCCAACGTGCTCGGCCAGGGCGGCCAGCCCTACAGCATCCTGCAGGCCGGCGATGCCTTCCGCGCCCTGGCCAATTGCTGGGACAACGGTTGCACGGTGTCGAACTTCGCCAGTGGCTTGTCGCCGGCGGGGAACCTGTCGACCGATTTCCCGCGTCATTCCATCGGCATCCGCAAGGTTCATCTGCCGAAGGACCGCGAGCAGTTCGGCCTGCGCATGGAAGGCGTGTTCAAGAGCGTCGGCTTCTCCTTCAACGCGTTGACCATGCATTCGCAGTTGCCGAGCCTGAGGGGCGGCATCCCGGTCGTGAATCCCTTTCTTGGCCTGAATACGAGCTTCCCGCCGTTCGACCCCGACGTCGGCGCGACGGAGAAACCGCGTGCCTACGTGCCGGCCTTCGACATCTACTTCCCGCGCGTGTGGCTGGTCGGCGCGTCGGCCGACTACTACTGGGACTGGGTCAAGTCGGCGCTGCGCTTCGAGCTCGCCTACACCGATGGCGAGGAATTCGCCGATACGTCCCAGCCGCGCCTGTTCTCCGAGTCCAACGTGGTGCGCTGGGTGGTCGGCTGGGATCGTCCGACCTACATCCGCTTCCTGAACGAGAACCGTACCTTCCTGCTCTCGGCACAGGTCTTCGGCCAGCACCTGCTCGACCACGAGCGGTTCACCGCGCCGAACGGCACCGGGGCCAAGATCGGCTTCCAGGATTGGGATCACAATCTCATCGCGACCTTCCTGTTCCAGGGCTTCTACATGAACGACCGCCTGCAGCCGCGCCTGATCCAGGCCTACGACGTGCGCGCGCAGGCCTACGTCATGTCGCCCGGGGTGGACTGGCTGATCAACGACAACTGGCGCGTGGTGTTCGCTGCCAACCTCAAGTTCGGCAAAGGGCGCAACGACGCCGATGACGGCCGCACGGCCAACGCCTTTCCGCCGTTCACCTGCTCGACCGGCCCCTGTGGGCCCGGTCTCGAGCACGAGAGCGTCGGCTCGCGCATCGGCTTCGAGCCCCTCGGCCGCTTCCGCTCGGGACCGATCGGCATGGCCCAGCACGAGGACGAGCTGCAGCTGATGGTGCGCTACCAGTTCTGAGGTACGTCACAGCCTGAAACCAGGCGGTCGCGCCCTGATGGCGCGGCCGCAGGATCACGAATCGAAGAGGAACCCGACATGAACCTGAACAAGCTGACGCAGGTCGCCGGATTCGCCGCGCTGGTCGCGGTGGGCACGGCACAGGCCGATTCCTACACCAAGGAGGACGTCGAGAATTCGTTCTACCCCTATCGCAACGGCGTCCCGACCCTGCCCGGCTACGAGCCCGGCATGATCATCAATGCCGACAACGTCGACCAGTTCAAGGACGCTCTCGACCCCGGTTTCTACGACCATCTCAAGAACGGTCGCTTCGAGATGCAGACCAAGGTGACCGAGTCGCTCGAACTGCATCCGAACTACGTCAAGGCGACGATGGATGCGGCGGCGAACGCGCCGACCCTGTCGGGCGATGGCCTGGTCGAGAATTTCGTCGCCGGTCGCGCCTTCCCCAAGGAGCCCGACATCAACGACCCGGAGGCCGGGCGCAAGCTGGCCTGGAACTACCAGTACGGCTACAACTGGGGCGACAACGCCGCCATCTGCCCGTTCTACTGGAAGTACAAGGACATGAAGTCGGGCAAGCTGGAGCGCACCATCAAGTGGTGCTTCCACTTCCTCAATTGGGCGCACCGCGTCAACCAGGAACCGGTGCCCGAATTCCCCGACAACCCCGGCAAGCTGTTCCGCTCGATCTACGCCAAGGCCGACGAGCCGTTCGATCTTCGCAACACGCAGCTTCTGATCCACCGTTACCAGGACGACCTCAAGCGTGACGACGCCTGGCTGTACCTCGGCTTCCAGCGCCGTGTGCGGCGTCTCGCCACCGGCCAGACCACCGACTCCTTCCTCGGCACCGACATCATCATCGAGGACTTCGAGGGCTATAACAGCCGCGTGTCGGACTACAACTGGAAATACCTCGGCACCAAGTTCGTCTTCCTGCCCTTCCACCGCCACAACGAACTGCCATTGGCCACCGAGCACCAGGAGCCGGACGGCTACCAGTTCGTGGATTTCGGCGGCACCGGTGACTGCTTCCCGAAGACCACGTGGGAGCTGCGCAAGGTCCACCAGGTCGAAGCCACGCCCAAGGATCCCAACCACCCCTTGAGCAAGCGCGTGATGAACATCGATGCGCAGACCTTCACCATCCCGGCGCAGGCGCAGTTCGACCGCAAGGGCGATTTCTGGAAGACCTTCATGATCTGCCAGGCGCATCCGGACAAGTACCATCCGCTCAGCGACGGTTCGGGCGTGTCGATCGACGATTGCTTCTCAGTCGTCGACGTGCAGGCACAGCACTGCACGACCGGCCAGTTCAAGGGGCTGGTCACACCCGAACTGAACCCGCCGCAGATGTTCACGGTGCAGAACCTGCGCAAGAGCGGCCAGTGATCTGAGCAAGGTGTGACGGGAAGCGGCGCAGCGATGCGCCGTTTCCCGCCCGCGCGCGACACTGTTACCGGCGACGGCGCGGAACCGTCACCCCGGCCAAGCCATCGCCAGGCCAGGATGGCGAAACCGTGCACGACACGGGCGCACGGCAGCGCTCAGCCGCCGCGGCGTGCCGGTCGGCAGTGCAACGGTCATGACATCGCGACGACCACCCGCGCCACCGCGCAGGCGGATCGTGCTGTTGCGAGGAGACGATTGACGTGAACACGGGCACGAACCCCGAGATCGGCCGGGCCATCGACGCCGGCGGTATCCGCACCAACTACCACGACCTCGGCCAGGGCCGCCCCGTCGTGCTGGTCCATGGCTCCGGACCCGGCGTCACCGCCTGGGCCAACTGGCGCCTGACCATGCCGGCACTGGCGGCGCAGCGTCGCGTCATCGCCGCCGACATGGTCGGTTTCGGCTACACCGAGCGGCCGGCCGGCGTCGTCTACAACCTCGACACCTGGGTCGCGCACGCGCTGGCCTTTCTCGACGCGCTCGGACTCGACAAGGTCGACCTCGTCGGCAATTCCTTCGGTGGCGGGCTGTCGCTGGCGCTCGCCATCCGCCATCCCGGGCGCGTCAGGCGCCTGGTGTTGATGGGCGCGGCCGGCATCGAGTTCGAGCTGACCCCGGGGCTCGACGCGGTGTGGGGTTACACGCCGTCGATCGCGAACATGCGCGCCCTGCTCGACATCTTCGCCTTCGATCGCAGCCTGGTCAGCGACGATCTCGCGCGTCTGCGTTACGAGGCCAGCATCCGCCCCGGCATACAAGAGGCCTACGCGGCGATGTTCCCGGCGCCGCGCCAGCGCTGGATCACCATGCTGGCGAACGCCGAGGCCGATATCGCGGCGATCCCGCACGAGACGCTCGTCGTGCACGGGCGCGAGGACGCGGTGGTGCCGCCGGCCAACTCGCTGCGCTTCGCCGAGCTCATCCCGCGCGCGCAGCTGCACCTCTTCGGACGTTGCGGGCACTGGACGCAGATCGAGCATGCCGCGCGTTTCAACCAGCTCGTCGCCAATTTTCTCGACGAGGACTGAAGACGCACGCCCCGGCAGTCGTCCGCCGGTTGCGCAACGCGCTCAGCGTCCCTGCTTGCGCAGGGCCTGGACGGCGAAATCGCCCGGTTTGAGTGTCCCCGTGCCGATCACCGAGCGTGCTTCGAGCGTGGTGCAATGACCGGCCTGCAGGTCGATCATGGTCACACCGTCGAGAATCGGGGCGTGGCTGCCGCGATTCTCTGCGAGGTGATGATCGGGGTGCGAGTAGGCCGCGATGGCGAACTTCCACAGCTTGCCGCGGTTGTCGTAGAGGCGGCCGTAGGCCGGCGCGTAGGTCTCGGCATCGACGTAGTAGAGTCGTTTTGACAGGGGGTGCTCGCCCCACTTCGGCGTCGCTTCGACGACGTGCGCGGTACGGAACTGCCAGGCCACCTGCGGGAAGCAATGACCGGTGCCGCCGAAGGCGATGAACGTGAAGCCATCCGCCGCGGCGCGCTCGCCGAGCGCGATGGCGTCGTGGGCGTAGAAGGGCAGCAGCACGTCGCGGGTTTCGACGTAACGCCAGTCCATGTCCATGATGCGGCCGTTATAGCCGAGAAAATCCTCGATCATGATGTCGCTGCCGAGAAAGGCATCGGTGTTCTGCCCGGTTGGCAGGCGTCGCACGCGGCGCTGCGTGCCGAGATAGAGCCAGCCCTGTTCCTGGCGCGTGTCGTCGCTCAGGCGATGGATCAGCAGCTGGGTATCGCGGATGTCGGGCGGCGCCATGACGCGCAGGTAGAGGGCGTTGAAGATGCCGGCGGGATTGTCGGCGAAGTCCGGCAGCGGCGGCTCGACGATGCGATGACGGAAGCGCAGGCTCGCGGCCTCGAACGACAGTTCGCGCTCCACCTTGTCGCCGCGCATGTTGCGGTACTGCCAGTAGAAAGGGGCGATGCGGCCGCCGTCGCCGCCCCACGCGTAGCGCATGTTCCAGGCGATCTTCTCGCCGGCGCGCGGGTCGTCGCCGCGTGGAGCCTGCGGGAATGGTCTACCGGCGACGTAGGCTTCGAGCTCGCCGGGTGCGTCGCCGAGGCGGACGTCGTTCGCATGGGCGGCCGTGGCCGCGGCGTAGGCCGGATGCACGGGAAACGGCGTGCTGGCGGTGATCGCGAGGGTGAAATCGCCGGCCGTGACGAGCTCGACCAGGGTGTCGTCGAGCAGCGCGGCGAAACGGCCGACATTCGTGCCGTCGATGACGCTGCCGACCGCGGGCAGCTCCGCGGCTGTGCCGGTGCCGGGCAATGCGATCAGGGCGCCAAGAATCGCGCTGCGCGCCTGGCGCAGCCTGTCCAGCATCGTCATGTCATCGCTCGAGGAATGTCGGGAATGTGGGTCGGGCATGCCGTACAGCAAGGCGGGCACGCTCCGCGTGGCGCAGTTTAGATCTCGACGGGGTCTGACCCCAAGGGGGCGCTGCCGGCGGGTTGTGTCGGGGGGCGGCTGATCTCGACGGGGTCTGACCCCAAGGGGACGAACCGCGGGAGGACAAGCCCATCTCCAGCGTGTCACCCCTTGGGGTCAGACCCCGTGCCGCGGTTCGGCAGTGGGTGGCGGCCAGGGACAGACCCCGCACCAGGGCTCTGCGCTGCTCAGCCGCCCGGTTCGTCGAGCACGTACTCGAGCAGGTCTTCGACCACGCCTAGCGGGTCCATGGTTGCGGTCCAGTCGTACTCGCAGCCGTAGACGACGATGTCGTCGAGGGGCGAGCGGTGACGCACCACGCAGGCCAGGGTGTAGAGACGGCTCTGGCCGGGCAGGCGCAACGATACGGTGATCTCGTCGTAGGCGTTGAGCGCGGCATCGATCTCGGGGGTGACGCTCAGGCTCAGGCCCGCGTTCGACAGTTTGCGCACCAGCGCCTCGAATTCGAGCAGGGCCGCCTTGCCGCTGGCGTTCGGCGAGACCGTCGCGACCATGGGGACGTTGCTGGACATGCTCGCTCCAGGAAACCGGGCTCGGTGCCCACCGGTCGGCGAGGCCTGCCGACCGTTGCACCCACAACTATAGTCAACCTCGCTGGCGGCGGGGGCGGCCTGTCGCGGGTGGGAATGCAATCAATTGTCACGCCGCTGGCGTCGGCTTGGGCTTGGAGGCAGGACCCGCACGGGTTAATTTGACGCCCCGGCGAGCCGGGCCGGCCGCATCGTACACCGCAGGGGAGAGACCACCGTCATGAAGGATTTCACCGTCGACAACCTGACCGAGGAAGTCGTCCGAGCCTATACCGCCGCGGCCGCTTCGCCACGGCACGCGGAGATCTTCGCGTCGTTGATCCGGCACCTCCATGCCTTCGTGCGCGACGTCGAGTTGAGCGAGGGCGAATGGTTCGAGGCGATCCAGTTCCTCACCGCCACCGGGCAGAAATGCGACGAGCGTCGCCAGGAGTTCATCCTGCTCTCCGACACCCTCGGGGTGTCCATGCTGGTCGATGCCATCAACCACCCCAAGGGCGGGCAGGGCACCGAATCGACCGTTCTCGGGCCGTTCTACGTCGAGGGCGCACCCGACATGCCTTACGGTGGCGACATCCGTCGCCGCCATCTCGACGCCGCCGAGCCCTGCCTGGTCACCGGCCGCGTGACCGATGCCGACGGCCGGCCCATCGCCGGCGCCACGCTCGACGTCTGGCAGACCTCGGCCAACGGTTTCTACGACGTGCAGGACGCCGAGGCACCGCAATGGAATCTGCGCGGACGCTTCACAACCGACGCCGCCGGCGAATATGCCCTGGTCACCGAAAAACCGGTGTCATACCCGGTGCCGACTGATGGTCCGGTCGGGCGCCTGCTCGAAGCCGCCGGGCGTCATGCCTATCGTCCCGCCCACATCCACTTCATCGTGCGCGCGCCGGGCTGCGAACCGCTCGTCACCCATGTCTTCGTCGATGGTGATCCCTACCTCGATTCGGATGCCGTGTTCGCCACCAAGGCCAGCCTCGTCGGGGTGTTCAATGCCGCCGCGGACAGCGCACTCGGCCGTCGTTGCGGCCTGGATGGCCCACACAGTCACCTCGAGTTCGATTTCGGCCTGATGCCGGCCGCGGGCTGAGCACCGCGGCGCTTCCTTCAGATCTCGATTCGCGCCCAGCGCCGCCGCAACCAGAAGGTGGCGAAGATGGCGGCCTGCAGCGCGCGGTAGCCGACCTGCAGGCTCCAGATGGCGGTCAGGCCGTAGCCGAGGACCGGGCCGACGAGGTAGGCCAGCGGCAGGAACAAGAGCCACTGGTGGACGATGGCGACCAGCATCACGCGGCGGCTGTCGCCGGCACCGAGCAGCGCGCTCTGCAGGATGGTGCCGACGGCCTCGAACAGCATCGACAGGCCGACCAGGCGCAGCGGCCACAGGGTCAGCTCGAGTGTTTCCGGGTTGAGCGTGTAGATCGAATTCAGCAGCAGGCGCGGGCACAGCACCATCGGCAGGCCGAGCACGCCCATCGCCACCATCGCGACCTTGACCACGTCCCAGCCCCAGCGCGCGGCATCCTCGGCGTCGCCGCGGCCGAGCGCCTGGCCGACCAGGGTGGCGGCGGCGAGACCCAGCCCCATGCCCGGCAGGAAGGCGGTCAGCATGACGTTGATGAGGACGTTGGCACCGGCGATCTCGGCCGTGCCGACCTGGCCGATGATCCAGAACGTGGTGAGGAAGCCGGCGGCGAAGAACATCTGCTGGATGCCGCTCGGCAGCGAAAGGCGCACCAGGCGCACGATGTCGGCGCGCACCGGCAGGCCGCGCAGGAAGCCGTATTCGCGGGCATAGCGCAGGCCGAACACGCAGTACAGCGTGGAGCCGAAGGCGAATGCCGTGACCGAGGCCACCGCCGCGCCCTGCACGCCGAGCGCGGGCGCGCCGAAGTGGCCGAAGATCAGCGCGTAGTCGAGCACGATGTTGAGGGTGTGCATGGAAACCAGCGTGACCAGGTAGAGCCGGGTCATGTCGATGGCGTTCCAATAGCCGCGGAAGGCGAAGTTCGAGGCCAGGAAGACGATGCCGGCCGCGCGCACCTGCAGGTAGGGCACGCCGAGCGCGATGACGTCGGGGTCGTCGTTGAGGTAGGGAAAGACGTGCGGGACGAGCGCGATCAAGAGCAGCGACAACAGCGGCGCGACGCACAGCACGACGAGCAGGGCGGCATTGAGGAAATGGCCGGTCTCGTGCAGGCGGCCCTGGCCCTTGCGGCGCGAGGCCGAGGCTTGCACCCCGGTCGAGAGACCGAGGATCACGGCCTGGGTCACGAACAGCGCGAAGCCGCCGTAGCCCACCGCGGCGAGCGCGGCATCACTGTGTTCGAGTCGGCTGACCATGGCCGTGTCGACCAGGTTGAGGATGTTCTGCGAGATCATGCCGCCGACGATCGGCAGGGCGAGGCCGAGGATGCGGTCGAAGCGTTGTCTGTCGAGCAAGGTCGTGCGGTCGTCCGTGTGGCGGGTCGGGGGTACTCCCGCGGACGGCGCACGGGAGCGGCGGCCAGGGGGGCGCCATTCTAGCCGCAATGGCCGTGCGTCTCGCGCGGCGGGTGCTGCCGGGTGTGCGAAGCCGCACGCCGCTGCGCCCCGCGTTGCGCGGAATCGTTCAGGCGCTGGCGCGCTGCGCGTCGTCGATCTCCTCTTCGTAGGCCGCGCGCCAGGCGAGGAACTCGGCCGGTGCCAATGCCGGGCTGAAGTGGTACCCCTGGATCTCGTCGCAACCGAAGCGCCGCAGCAGGTCGAGCTGGCCGGCATCCTCGACGCCTTCGGCGACGACCGTGAGATCGAGCGAATGGGCGAGCGCGATGGCACCGCGCACGACCGCGGCGTCGCGGCGGTCACGCGCGATCTCGCGCACGAAGGCGCGATCGATCTTGACGCAGTCGATCGGCAGGCGGCGCAGGTAGGCGAGCGAGGAGTAGCCGGTGCCGAAGTCGTCGATCGCGATCTCGATACCGAGCGCGCGCAGCGCCTCCAGCGCACGGATGTGGCGTTCGACATCCTCCATCAGCATGCTCTCGGTCAGTTCGAGTTGCAGCATCCGCGGACTGATGCCGGCTGCACGCACGGCGGCTTCGATGGTGTCGACGAGGCCGTCCTGGGCGAACTGCGCGGCCGACAGGTTGACCGAGACCTTGAACGGCGCCTGCCCGTCCGCCTGCCACGCGGCGATCTGGCGACAGGCCTGCTGGATGACCCAGGTGCCGAGCGGCGCGACCAGCCCGGTCTCTTCGGCGACCGGGATGAACTCGCCCGGGCTGATCAGGCCGATGTCGGGGTGATACCAGCGCACCAGCGCTTCGGCGCCGGTGACCGTGCCGCTGGCGGCGTCGATCTTGGGCTGGTAGTGCAACAGGAACTCGTCGCGCTCGAGCGCCCGCCACAGGCTGGTCTCCATGTTGAGGCGGGCGATGGCGCGCGAATTCATGTCTGCTTCGAAGAAGCGGAAGCCGTTGCGGCCCTCCTCCTTGACGCGGTACATGGCAATGTCCGCGTGACGCAGCAGGGTCTCCTCGTCGAGACCGTCGTCGGGATAGGTGCTGATGCCGATCGAGCCCGAGACGTAGACCTCGGTCTCGCCGATGTCGAAGGGGCGCTTGAGCTCCTGCAGCAGGCGGCGGGCGACGATGGCGGCGTCGTCGGCACGGCGGATCTCCGACAGCAGGACGACGAACTCGTCGCCGCCGAGACGGGCGAGCGGGCGCTCGTCGGCATTACTGTTGTGCATGAGCACGTCGCAGCGGCGCAGCGATTCGCTCAGACGTTGCGAGACCTGGCGCAGGAGTTCGTCGCCGGCATGGTGACCCCAGGAGTCGTTCACCCGTTTGAACTGGTCGAGGTCGACGAACATCAGCGCCATGCAGCGCTGGCTGCGCCGTGCCATCGCCAGCACCTCGGTCAGGCGTTCCATGAAGTAGACGCGGTTGGGCAGCCCGGTGACGGGATCGAAGAAGGCCAGCTCGCGGATGCGTGCCTCCGACAGGCGGGCCTCGGTGACGTCCTGGAAGGTGCCGAAGGCGAACCGCGGGCGCCCGCTGTCGTCGTGCTGGAACTCGGTCTCCTGGTGTACGTGCAGGGTGGCGCCGTCGCGGGCACGCAGGCGGAAGTCGATGTCGTAGTTCTCACCAGCGGCGAGCGCCTCGCGGTAGCGCGCGACGACGCCGGGACGATCCTCGTCGCAGACCCGCGCGAGGATCTCCTCGAGCGCTGCCGGCGGGGGTTGCGTGGCCTCGCCGTCGGCGTCGAACAGGCGGCGCAGCTCGTCGGTGCACTGGAAGCGGCCGCTCGCGATCTCGAGATCCCAGCTGCCGAGACGGGCGATGCGCTGGGCCTGGGCGAGCGAGGCCTCGCTGCGCCTGAGCTGGTCGGCGACCTGCTTGGCGCGCAGCACGTAGCGCAGGCGATGGATGAGCAGGGCGAAGTTCATCGGCTTGGCGACGAAGTCGGTCGCGCCGGACTCGTAGGCGCGATCGACCGATTCGAGATCGTCGTGACCGGTCATCATCACGATCGGCACGTAGCGGCCGGCGACGTGGGTGCGGATGTCGCGACAGACCTCGAAGCCGTTGCGGCCGGGCATGCTGACGTCGAGCAGCACGAGGTCGGGGCGCAGATCGTCGAAGGCGGCCAGCCCGCTGTCGCCGTCGGCGGCGCAGGCGGTGCGGAAGCCGGCCTCGTCGAGGTAGTCCTGGACGGCGATGCTGCTGACGAGGTCGTCCTCGATGACCAGGACCAGGGCGGGGCTGGCAGGCGTGTCCATCACGCGGGTTCCTCCATGACGTGCGCGTAGCGGCCGCGCAGTTCCACGCACACGGCGTCGTGCTCGTCCAGCAATGCCGTGGCGAGGTCCGCGGCGCTGGCCTGCGCGCCCTGCCGGGCGGCATCCTCCAGGCGCGCGGCAAGGCTCGACAGGGCGGCCGCACCGAGTACGGCGCTGCTCGATTTCATGCCGTGGGCGGCAAACCCGACGCGGGCGAGATCGCGACTTGCGAGACCGGCGCGGACTTCGGCGACCTGTTCGGACGACTGGACGAGAAACTGGCGCAGCAACCGCTCCAGGATGTTGTCGGCGCCGTCGCGATCGCGGCGGTCGAAGCGGGCCAGTGCCGCCGGGTCGACATGGCAGGGCGTCGCGTCGTCAGCGGTCTCCAATGGCGCGGGCATCGCCGGCGATGCCGCTGCCGGCGGCGCACCAGCGTGCGACCGCGGTGGCAGCCAGCGCGTGAGCATGGCCTCGAGATCGCCGAGAGCGACCGGCTTGGTCATGAAATCGTCCATGCCCACGGCGAGGCAGGTCTCGCGCTCGGTGGCCAGGGCATTCGCCGTCAGCGCGATGATCGGCAGCCGTGGCGCGCCCCGGGCGGTCTCCTGTTCGCGCCATCGCGAGGTGGTGGTGAAACCGTCCATGCGCGGCATGCGGCAGTCCATCAGGACGAGATCGAAAGCCTGCGTGGCGAGCGTTTCCAGGGCGACCAGGCCGTTCTCGGCGACGACGGTCTCGTGACCGAGAATGCGCAGGAACTCCCGCGTGATCTCCTGGTTGACCAGGTTGTCCTCGACTACCAGGATGCGCCGTCCTGCCGGCGCCGGGCCTGCCGCGACGGCAGGTGGCGGCGCGGCGCGCGCGCGCGGCGGCCCGCACAGTGCCCGCTTGAGTTCGCGCGGCGTGACCGGGCGGTCGATGCAGATCGCGCCGGCCTCGTCGAGGGCCTGTGGTGAGGGCTCGTCGCCGGCCGCCGCGGTGACCACGAGCAGCGGCGCCGCATCCGTGGCGGCCAGTTCGCGCAGGATGGCGCCGGTGGCGTCGCCGCCGACGGTCGGGTCGATCACCGCGGCCGCGCACGGCCGGCCGCCTGCAGCCGCCGCGCGCCAGGCCTCGCGTGCCGCCGTCGCACTATCGGCGAGCACCACCGTGGAGCCCCAGGCGGTGAGATGCTCGACGAGCATGTCACGCACTTCCGCCTGGTGTTCGAGCACCAGCACGTGGCGGTGCGGTGGCGCGTCGCCGGCGGACGGCGGCGGCGCACGCTCGTACGGCAGGGGCAGCGTGAACCAGAACCGCGAGCCCTTCCCCGGCGTGCTGTCGACGCCGATGTCGCCGCCGTGCAGGTGGACCAGTTCGGCGGCGATGGCGAGGCCGAGCCCGCTGCCACCGTGGACGCGTGCGGTGGTGGCGTCGGCCTGGGTGAAAGCCTCGAAGATGCGTGCCTGCGCGGCCGCTTCGATGCCGATGCCGCTGTCCTCGACTTCGAACCGCCACTGCCCGTGACCGAGGGGGGCGACGCGCACCACGACCTCGCCCTGTTCGGTGAACTTGATCGCGTTGCTGACGAGGTTGTTCAACACCTGGCGCAGGCGCGCGCTGTCACCTTCGATCGCGTCCGGCATGGCCGGCGGCACGGCCAGTACGAGTTCGATGCCCTTGGCCCGCGCCATGCCGCTGTAGAGGTGGGCGACTTCTTCGAGCATCGCGACGAGGTCGAAGCGGTGCGGCGACAATTCGAGCCGGCCGGCCTCGATGCGGGAGAGATCGAGGATGTCGTTGATGAGGGCGAGCATGTCGCGTGCCGAACCGCGCAGCACGCCGAGGCTGCGTGCCTGGCGTGCATCCAGCGGACTGTCGAGGAGCACCTCGACCATGCCGAGGATGCCGTTCAGCGGGGTGCGAATCTCGTGGCTGACGGTGGCGAGAAAGCCCGACTTGGCGCGGTTGGCTGCTTCCGCCTGCGCACTGGCCTGCTCGAGCTCGGCCTGGGTACGTTTGAGCTCGGACATCATCATGGCCGAGTTGACCAGCGCCTCGGCCTGGCTGCGTGCGAGTTCGGCATGGTCCCGCGCCCCGGCGTCGATGGCCTCGCGCAGGGCGTCGAGTTCGCAGCGCAGCGCCGTGCGAGTCGGCTGCGCGAGAGTGTCGACCACCCGTTCGATACGCGCGAGGCGTTCGCTGGCGGCCACGGCGTTCGCCGCGCGCTCGGCGTGGTGGTGACCGGCCCGGCTCACCGACGCGCCTCGCGGCCGGGTTCGGGCACGGGCGCCACGGTGACGGACCGTCTGGTCATCGACCGCTCAGCCCTGCTTGCGGATCCGGGCGTGGATGTCCGCGCCCGCAACCTCCAGGGCAACCAGCTCGTGCCCGGTCAGTTCGCACCAGGCGCGGACGTCGGGCTCGAAGGCGCGATCGTCGGCGACGGCGACGAACTCCGCACCCGCGGCGATGCGGGTGATGGTGTCGTTGAGGCGGACCAGGGGTGAAGGGCATTTGAGCCCGCGCAGGTCGACGGTGGTAGCGGTCATGAGCGGTGGTCCGTGGGCGCTGGCGGTCAGATGAAGAGCGTGGTGGCGGCACCATTGGCGCGGGCGAGGAAATGCGCCGCGCCGCAGGTCTCGAGCTTCGGGTAGTCGATCAGCTCGGCGTGGCAGAGACCCATCAGCGCCATCGACGATTCGCAGACCAGGAACTCGACGCCGAGGGTGGCGCATTGGGCAATGAGTTCGTCCTGCGAGGCGACGTTGCGACGCCGCATCTGCCGGCGCATGAGCAACCGTCCGAGGCCGAGGAAGTCGAAGCGCGAGAGGGGCCGGTGGGCGCTGCCGCCGGGCAGCAGCAGCCCGAACAGGCGTTCGGTCAGGCCGCGCTTGCCACCGACGGTGCGCCGCTTGAGTGCGGTAGAACCCCAGAAAGTGAAGAACATCGTCACCGGCATGCCGCAGGCAGCGGCCGCCACGGCCAGGTTGAACGCCGCCAGCAGGCGATCCATGTCGCCACTGAAGATCATCAGGGTGAGCGATTTGCGTGCCGCCACGCGCTGTTCGAGCGCGGCGACGCGCGCGGCGAGATCGGCATCCGTACCGAGCGGCGGGCAGGTCGCGGCGAGGGCCATTCAAATCGTTCCAGGGCTTGTACGGTCGGCCCCTCTTTAACGGCCGCTGACCCGGCATCTTGAATTCGCCGCCCGCGGCGTGGCCGTGGATAATGGCGCCCGGATCAGCGGCAGGGGAGCGCCGATGGACAGTATCGAAGAGGACCTCGGGGACTGCGACGCCACCGCACTGGCGGCATTGGTGCGGCGCGGCGAGGTCAGCGCGCTCGAGCTGGTCGACGCTGCCATCGCACGCGCGGAGGCGGTCAACGGCCGCCTCAATGCCATCATCACGACGATGTTCGAGCAGGCGCGCGAGCGCGCCCGCGGCGCTCTGCCGGACGGCCCGTTCACCGGTGTGCCGTTCCTCATGAAGGATTTCGCCGCCGAGGTCGCCGGCGTGCCCTTCTTCGAGGGCAGCGCCTTTCTCGACGGCTACCGGCCGGCGGTCGATTCCGAACTCTACCGGCGCTTCTGCGCCGCCGGCCTGGTCACCATCGGCAAGACCAACCTGCCCGAGCTCGCCATCGGCGTGACCACCGAGCCACGACGTTTCGGGCCGACCCACAACCCCTGGGATCCGGCGCGCACCCCCGGCGGGTCGAGTGGCGGCGCCGGCGCTGCCGTGGCCGCGCGCGTGGTGCCGATGGCCCACGGCAACGACGTCGGCGGCTCGATCCGGATCCCGGCTTCGGCCTGTGGCCTGGTCGGGCTCAAGCCGAGCCGCGGGCGCACCAGCCTCGCGCCGCATTACGGCGACATCCTCGCGGGGTTCTTCGTCGAACACGCCCTGACGCGCAGCGTGCGCGACTCGGCCGCCCTGCTCGACGCCATCGCCGGTCCCGCACCCGGTGACCCCTACACCGCGCCGCCACCGGCGCGGCCCTTCGCCGCCGAGGTCGCGCAGCCACCCGGGCGCCTGCGCATCGCTTTCTCGACCACCACGCCGCTCGGCGATCCCCTCGATGCGGAGTGCGTGGCCGCCATCGAGGCCACCGCGTCGCTGTGCGCCGAACTCGGTCACGAGGTGGTGGAAGCGGCGCCGTCGTTCGATGCCCTCAAGCTGTGGACGCAGTTCACGACGCTGCTCGCCGGGCTGGTGTCCTGGGCGGTGGCGGACTGGGCACGGCGGCTCGAGCGCGAGCCCGCGCCCGAGCATTTCGAGCCCTTCGTGTGGGCGTTCAACGAACGCGGGCGGGGCGTCGCGGCGGCGGACTACCTGCTGGCGCTGCAGGACGTGCAGCGCGAGGTGCGGGCCCTGTCCGCCTTCTACGAAGTACACGACCTGTGGCTGACGACCACGCTCGGTCAGCCACCGGTGCCGCTCGGCACCCTGGTCTACGCCGGCGATCCGTTCGAGCTGCGTCGCCGCTCGGCGCGTTTCTCGCCGTTCACCTACCTCGCCAACGCGAGCGGCCAGCCGGCCATCTCGTTACCGCTGGCGTGGAGCGCCGAGGGCCTGCCGATTGGCCTGCATTTCACCGCGCGCTACGGCGAGGAGGCGACCCTCATCCGCCTCGCCGCGCAGCTCGAACAGGCACGCCCGTGGGCGGGACGGCGCCCACCAATCTGCGCCTGAACGGGCGCAAGCAGCGAGGAAGAACTCCAGCATGGTTGCGAACGAGATCTGGCAGGCGGTGACGCTCAACTACGCCACCTACGCGCGTGCCTGCGACGAGAAGCGCTACGACCTGCTGACGGCGGTGTTCTGTCCCGATGCGACGCTCGCCTACCACGTTGCGGGTCATGATTTCAGCTGCCGTGGCGACGAAGCCGAACACTATTTCTCGGGTTTCCTCGCGCGTTGCTACTGGACCCATCACCTCATTGCCCATCCCACCGTCGAGTTCGACGGCGAACGGGTGCGGGCGAGCGCGCGGGTCACCGCCACCCACCTGCAGCGGCGCAGCGATGGCTCGACCAACCGCTGGCTCGTGCGCGGTTCGTACCACGACCTCTTCGTCCGGCGCGACTCGCGCTGGCTGATCGCGACCCGCCACTGTCATTGCCTCGACGCCGAGGGCGATTTCGAAGCGACCGGCATCGACGAGTTCGCGAACGTGGCTTGGGCCGGCCGCGACGTGCTGGGTTGAGCGCGGTGCAAGCGTGTTCACGAATCGGGCGCGTCAGCCGCCATATACGTTCGTGCCGTGACCACCGTGACCCCGGGCGCCCGTACGCCCAGGGTGCCGCTCGCGCATGCGGTCTGCGAGAATTGACCCGCGCGCCAGGTCGAACTCGCCTATGGTGCCATCACGAAACGCCGGCAAACCACCGAGAGCCCGCAACATGATCACCTACCTCTACTGGGCCGCCGTCATCGCGCTGGTCGTCGGCGCGATGGCCTTGTTCGCCGGCCGCCTCAACAACGTGCGCCTCGCGCTCGGCGTCGCCGTGGTCATCCTGGTCGGCGGCTGGTCGGCGTACTACTTCCACTTTCAGCAGATCTTCGTCAAACGCTTCGGTGGCGTGATGTCGATCAGCGTGCCCGACGGCCAGCTGCACATCGGCGCGACCTGGAAGGACGATAACCTCTGGATCGAGAACTACGACCCGGAGACCGACACCTGCATCTTCTCGGAGTATTCGCGCGGAGCCCTGCTCGAAGGTCGCGTACGCATCAAGGACTGCAATCCCTTGTTGCCGGCCGGGGGGGCGCGCGCGCCCGCGGTGCCGGCGTTCGCCGCGCCGGACACGCCGGCCGACTGAGCGCGCCGGGTACGGGCAGGGAGCGAGCCACAGCATGAACGGAGTTCGTCGCACGCAGCGAAATCACACCGAGCCCGGTGCCAGCGTTACGTCCGCCTCGGCTGCCCGCGTCCTCGCCGCCGCGCTGGCCGTTGCCTTTACCGTTGCCCTGGCCGGCTGCGCTGATCCTGTCGAACTGCCGCGGCTCGCCGCCAACAACTGGCCCGGCTACTGGCCGCTGTACCTCGCCGAGCGTACCGCCGCGGAACCGTTCGCGCGCATCACCGAACTGCATTCGGCGACCGAGGTCATGCGTGCCTTTCGCAACGGCGCCGTCGACATCGCCGCGCTGACGCTCGACGAGGCCGTGCAACTCGCCACCGAGAGCGGCGATGTCTGCGCCTTTCTCGTCGTCGACGCCTCGGCCGGCGGCGATGCGCTGCTGGCGCAGGACGGGTTTGCCGATGTCGACGCATTGCGCGGCCGCCGGGTCGGTGTCGAGGCCAGCGCACTCGGTGCCTACATGCTGGCGCGCATCGGCGACCTGACCGCTCTTGACCCGGCCGCGATCGAAATCGTCGAGCTACCTTACGGCGATCACGAACGCGCCTTCGCCGATGGCCGCGTCGACGCGTTGGTGACCTTCGAACCGGTACGCTCGCGGCTCCTCGCTGGCGGTGCGCGGGAGTTGTTCTCGAGCCGCGACATCCCGGGTGAAATCGTCGACGTGCTGGTCTCGCACTGTGACTATCTCGAGCAGCACGCGCGGCAACTCGGCGTGCTGGTCTCGCGCTGGGAGGCCGCCGTCGCGGCGCTGCATGAGCGACCCGATGAGGCGTGGCGCGAGCTCGGTGGTTTCGCCGGCGGCGATCGCGACGGCTTCGTCCAGGCCCTGGCCGGCATCGAATTCCCCGATGCGGCGGCGCAGCGGGACTACCAGGGCGGTGCGCTCGCGGCGCGCGCCGCGAGCCTCGCCGCGACGATGCGCGAACACGCCCTGCTGCCGACACAGCCCAGGGGCGAGCTGGTGGCGTCGTCACGTGCGTGGGATGCACGGCCGTGATGCGCTCGCTCAAGGCGCGTATCGTCGGGCTGGTGGTGGGGGCGGCGTCGCTTGCAACGCTGGTCGTCGGCGCCGTTTTGTGGGATGCCGAGCGCGACCGTACCGAGTCGCAGCAACGCGCCGCGTTGACGCGCACCCTGACCTTGGGACAGGTCGCCCTGGCCGACGAACTCGCACTGGGCAATTTCCCCGAGGTGCGCAATTACCTGTCCAATCTCGCGCTCTACCCCGAAGTGCGCTCGGCCTGGCTGGTCGGCGACGACGACCGGGTGATCATCGACATCGCGCGACGGGTCGAGGGCCAATCCCTGGCCGAGGTGTCGCCGCGCGCCGCGCGCCTCGCCGCGCGCGCCCGCGCCGCAGCCGCGGGTCTCATCGCGCGCGGTGCGCGCCACGAACTGCTCGCCGTCTACCCGGTCGGGCTGCAATTACGGCCCGGCGCGCTCAGGCCCGACCGCGTCGGTCTGCTCGTGGTCGTCGCGGACTTCGGTGCCACGCTCGCCGCGAGCAAGGCGCGCCTGCTGCGCCAGGTCGGCGTCATCCTTGGTGTGACCCTGGTCGTCGCGCTGGCCCTGCTCGCCCTGCTCGAGCGCTCGGTGTCGCGACCGCTGGAGCGCGTGCTCGCGGTCGCCGACGAAGTGGCCGGCGGCAATCTGGGTGCGCGGGTCGAACCGGTGGAGGGGCTCGAGTTCACCCGCATCGCCAACGCGCTCAACGACACCCTCGCGCAGGTCGAGGCGCAGACCCAGGCCATTGCGGAGTCGGCCTACCGCTTGCGTCGCACCAACCAGCTCGCCCGGGTCATGAGCCTGGACTGGGATCTCGAGCGCGACGAGGTCGTGGTCGCGCCCGAACTCCGGCAACGTCTCGGCATGGCGGCGGACGGTGCGGCGCTGGACACGGCAGGCCTCTACGCACTGGTGCATGCGTGCGATCGCCCGCGCTTCGCCGAGAAGCTCCAGGCCTGCCGCGGGGAAGGGCTGCCCTTTGTCGACGAGTTTCGTCTCGTCGACATCGACGGCGGCACTGCCTGGTACCAGATCCGCGGCGACATCGAGTACGCGCGCGACGGCCGGCCCCTGCGGCTGCTGGCCCTGGCCATGGACATCAGCGAGCGCAAGCAGGCCGAGACCCAGCAGAAGGCGCTCGCCGCCCAGTTGCGCGTGGCGCAGAAGCTCGAGGCGGTCGGGCTCCTCGCCGGCGGCATCGCGCACGACTTCAACAACATCCTCACCGCCATCCTGGGTTTCTCGAAGCTCGCGCACCGTCAGCTCGAGAACAAGGACGCCGAGGCGATCCGCCGTTACCTCGACGAGGTCACCACCGCCGGCGAGCGCGGGCGCGATCTCATCCGCCAGGTCCTGACCTTCAGCCAGGGCGAGAGCGGCACCGTTGCCGAGTTGTCGTTGCACACGATCGTCGGCGAGGTCGGCCGCCTGCTGCGGCCCCTGCTGCCGGCCGGAGTCGATCTCGATGTGCGCAGCGAGCCCGGACTGCCGATGGTGCTGGCCGACCCCGTACTCGTGCAGCAGATCGTGATGAATCTCTGCGTCAACGCCCGCGACGCGGTCGACGGCGGCGGTCACATCGTCGTCTCGCTGGCGCTGCACGACGCGGTGGCCGAGACCTGCGCGTCGTGCCGTGCGCCGTTCGCCGGCCGCTACGTGGTGCTCGAAGTCGGTGACGACGGGCCCGGCATCCCGGACGAGGTGGTCGAGCGCATCTTCGACCCGTTCTTCTCGACCAAGAAGGTCGACGGTGCGAGCGGCGGCAATGTCAGTGGCAATGGTAGTGGCTCGGGCCTCGGCCTGTCGGTCGTGCACGGCAGCGCGCACAAGCTCGGTGGCCACATCGTCCTGCGCAGCCGGCCGGGCGAGGGTGCGCTGTTCGCGGTCTATTTCCCCTGCCCGCCGGCGGACGGCGAGATGGCGGCGCGCGGCGCGCCCATCACCGCCTGACGCCGCGCCGTCAGCGGTTCTCCAGGCGGTTGTAGTCGAGAATGCCGGCTTCCAGCGGCAGGCGCGCACGCTGCTCCGCGTGGACCGAGTCCGACAGCGGCCAGAAGCGCGCGCTGGTGCGCTCGACGCCGTAGCGATCGCGCAGCGCGCGGTAGTCGTCTTCGTCGCCGAGCGAAGCGACGGCGGCGGCGAAGGCCGGCAGCTCTTCGGCCGACAGCTCGAAGAAGGCATTGGGATAGGCTCCGAGCACGCCGTCGACGACGGTGACGGTGTCCTCGGCGGGGCGCCTGCGGTCGGCTTCGTCGAACATCGAGGAGATGTTGCTGTAGGCGCGGTCGACCAGCAGGGTGAGCGTGCCGTGATCGCGCAGGTGGACGAGACTCGTCTCCGGCAGCACCGCCGCGGCCTGGCCGACGACCTGCCCGAGCGCGTCGAGCGCCGCACTGGCCGCGGCGTCGAACGCGCCGTCCTCGACGGCGTGGCGGTTGGCGCCCAGCGCCGGACCGACGCGCGCGGCGAGGGCCGCGAACAGCTCGCGCTTGGGATCGGCACTGTGGTAGTCGTAGAGCGGCGCGA
Organism: Gammaproteobacteria bacterium; assembly: GCA_050184115.1. Taxonomy (GTDB): domain Bacteria; phylum Pseudomonadota; class Gammaproteobacteria; genus JACKNG01. Next base: position 112,702 of record JBFXAQ010000001.1, read on the forward strand.
TGACGTCGTGGGTGAAGTACACCGCGACGTAGTCGCGCACCGCGTCGACCGCATCGCGATACCACCAGGCGATCTCGTCCTGGCGCACCCCGGGCGGCAGGAAGGCGAGGAAGTTCATCTCCGATTCCATGCGCAGGAAATCCATGTACAAGCGCGTCATGGCCTGGTGCGCGGCACTGCCGAAGACGTCGAAACCCGCGACCAGCAGGTAGTGGATGCGTTCGAGCGTGGGATAGTCGATGACCCAGGCGGTCTTGGGTTCACGACCGACCAGGCCGCGCACCACCGTCGCGCTGTCGTGGTGACGGAACACCGTGAGCGCGGCATTCGGATTCTCGCCGTCGCCATCCCAGACCACCTCGATACGGCCGCGATCGAAGGCCTCGCGCTGGCTGCGGATGAAGGCGAGCTTGGCGCGCAGGTATTTCTGCTGGGCGCGCGCGTAACGCGCCCAGTGCACCGCCGACCACAGCTCGCCGCCGGCGCTGGCCGGCAGTTCGAGGTGATCCTTCTGCGCGGCGAGGAAGTCCGCATAGGCGCGCTGATCGAGGAAGCCGGGTGCGCTGAAGAAGACCCAGAAGCGATCCTGGATGACGTTCAGGGCGACGCTGCCGCGGCACACCGGGCCCTTGATGAAATTCATGATGGTGAACTGCGCTTCGTCGAGCAGGAAGCTGTGGCGCGCATGCAGCGGCAGGGCCTGGAAGGTCATGAAGGGATTGGCGGCCGTCGCCGGCGCGTAGCCCGGCAGCTCGGCGACGTCGTAATCGGCGTCGAGGAACCAGCGCTGCCAGCGGGCGCGACGCGCGTCGTCGAGCGCGTAGGGCAGGTGGGTCTTGTCGACCACGCTGTCGGGGTCGTGCCACAGGCGGTAGTAGAAAGGACCGGCGCCCGGATCATCGAAGGGGCGGCGGGTGGGGATGATCGCGACCGGCACGCCGGGCGGCGTGCGCGAGCGCACGAGGCGGAACCAGGTGGTATCCGGGCCGGCGTCCTCGAGGTAGAGGTGGGCGAGGAAGAGATGCTCGTAGAGGTAGCGCGCGACCAGGCGGGCCTTGGGTGACTCGCCGTTGAAGAAGCGCTCCCAGTTCGCCACCTGCTCGGCCAGCGGTGCCGCTAGCGTCGGCGCAGTGCCGGCCGGCGCGCCGGCGGCGAGCCAGGTGCGCAGCAGGTCGGTCTCCGCGGCGGGCAGGTCGGCGAGGCCGAAAGGCATGCTCCACAGCGGGTGCTCGGCTGCGTAGTCGTCGAACTCGTCGATGCCTGGGCAGACCTGGCTGCGTTCGCGCGAGAAGTCGAAGGTGGATGGCAGCAGCGGACCGGCGGGCAACGGATGCGCCTCGCGCAGGGCGAGCAAGCGCGCCACGAGGCTGCCGGTGAGGGTGGTCTCGGCGTCGGCGATACGCGGGTGGAGCACGGGGTGGAAGCCACGCTTGCGCCAGGCCACGGCGCTGGTGGCATCGACGTGCAGGCGGCTGGGCTCGGCCTCGACCAGGCGGGTACCGTCGTAGACCGGCGTCGCGGTGGCGCCGCGCAGGATGCCGGCATGGGCTTCGAGCTTGAGCTGGCAGGGCGCGTCGTAGCAGCCGTGGCAGACCACGCAGCGGCGTTCGAGCACGGGGCGCGTGTCGTGGTGGTAGTCGGGCGTCTCGCGTGTCGTTGCGGTGGCCGGGTGGACGGCGTCCGGCGCGCCGACGACCGGGGTGCTGGCCAGTACGAAGCCGAGTGCAGCGGCCAGCATCGGAACGCGCCACGTGCCGGCGCGGGGTCCAGGGCGGGTGGCTGCATCGCATCGTTTCACGGGGCGTGCGCTCCATCGCGCAGCGCCCCGAGCAGCGACCAGCGTCGCTGTCGCGAGGCCGCGCCCTGGCCGAGGATCCAGTAGTCGTAGAGTTCGCGCAGTTCGCCGCTGTCGCGGGCGAGCACGATCCACTCGTCGAGGGCGTCCTCGAGGTCCTCCGCCGTCAAGCCCACGCCGAACGCCGTCGACAGGTGGACCGGGTGCGGCTGTGGCACGACCACGGTGAACTCCGGGTGCAGCAAGGTGAAGCCGGCGGCGTGCTCGGCCGGCATCAGGAAGGCATCGACCGTGTCACCACCGCCGGGCTGCGTCGCCAGGGCTGCGGCCGCGGCATCCTGGAAGGCGGCTTCCGGCGCGGTGACGACGAACTCGACCGCGGCGTCGCCGAAGTAGCGACGCATGGCCGGGCGATGCTGTTCGAGATCGAGCGGCACACCGATGCGCAGGCCGCGGCTGTGCACCAGGTTCGCGATCGATGCGAACTCGTGGCGTCGCGCATCGCGCGTGACCAGGGCCATGGTGCCCTCGAGGTAAGGGCGCGAGAACTTGAGGCGACCGAACCAGTTGGGGCGATACCAGATGCCCGGCATGACGTCGATGACCCCCGTGGCGAGCAGCTCGGGCACGCGCGACCACTCGACGGCGACGAACTCGGCGTCGAGGCCGAGAGCGGTGGCCGCGCGCAGGGCGAGTTCGACGTCGTAGCCGACCAGCTGGCCGTCACTGTTGTAGAAGCTGAACGGCAGGTTGCCCGGGTCGAAGCCGAAGCGCAGCGTGCCGCGCGCGACCGCGCGCGCCAGCGGCGCTGCTGGTGCGTCGGCGGGCGGTGCCGTCGCCTCGATCACCTGCGCCGCCAGGTCCGGTCGCGCGGTGTGCATGTGGCGCACGGCGTCGCTCAGCGTGTAACGCGTATCGACGATGCTGCCGAGCAGGACCGCGACCGCGACCAGCACGAGCGCGCTGCCGCCGACGATGGCCAGCGCCGCGCGCAGCAGCCGGCCGCGTTCGAGGACCAGGAAACCACCCATGGCCGCGGCACCGACCAGGGCGAACACGAGCAGGTTCATGGCCGTGACGAGGCTGTCGAACTTGCCGGTGAGGATGGTCGTCGGCACGTAGAGATGGAACAGGTCGTGGGGCAGGCCGAACAGGTCGAGCAGGTAGGGCAGCGCGGTCTGGGCCTTGGCGAAATAGCTCGGGATGCCGGCGCCGAACAGCATGGCGTAGTCGCCACCGCCGAGCGGCTGGCCGGCGAGCCAGGCGGCGAAGGGGATGAACAGCAGCGTCAGCAGCTTGCCGGCGTTGGGGAAGTTGAACAGCACCGGCACCAGGACCTCGGCGGCGGAGTCGGCCTCCGGACTCAGCAGGCCGTGGCGTTCGAGCAGTTCCCTGGCGCGCTCGACCAGTACCGGCAGCACGATGAAGGCGTTGCTGGCGACGAAGGCGGTGAGCAGGGCGTCGCGCGCGATGCCGGCCACCTCGCGGTAGCGGAACGGGGTCACCGCGGTGACCAGTAGCGGCAGGATCCAGAAACCGAGCAGCAGCGCGGCGGCGGCGAACGTGACGAAGTAGACTTCGAGGCGAGCCAGGGTTTCCAGCGTCATGGTGCCGGCGGCGACGGCGCCGATGGCGAACACGCCGAGCGGGGTCAGCTCGATGACGAAGCGCGTGATGCGCACGATGACGGCATTGCCGACGCGGATCGGGCCGAGCAGACGCTCCTTGTCGGGGACGGCGATGAGGCCGATGCCGAACAGGCTGCTGAACACCACCACCGCCGGCACCACGTTGCGCGACAGCGATTCGAAGGGGTTGGCGGTGAAGTAGATCTCGGCCAGCGAGAACGCCTGCGGGGGCTCGACCAGCGACTGGCTGAAGAAGCTCGCCGTGACGTAGTGTGGGAAGGTCGTCGGCAGCGCCATCAGCAAGGCCACGGTCAGGGCCCAGACCACGAGCAGCAGCAGGCCGCCGCGCACGGCCAGGCGGCGGGCATGGGCGACATCGAGCTGACCGAAGGCGAGCACCAGTGCCGACACCAGGTAGGGCAGCACGGTCATCTGCATCAGGCGGATGTAGATGTCGGCCAGCGGTTCGAGCTCGGCGGCGGATTCACCCACCGCGAGGCCGGCCAGGATGCCGGCGGCGAGACCGGCGAGGATGCGTCCGGAGAGGCCGAGAGCGGCCCAGGTGCGCGCGAGTGCGCCTGCCATCGATGCGTGTGTCCCTGTGTCCTGGTGCCACGGCACGCGGCCCGTTTCGGGCGCGGTGTTCCTCCCGGCGCGCGAGTTGCTCTATCCTGCGCCCGGGCAACATCCATGCGCAGGAAAAGCATGACTCTACTCGAAGCTGGCAAGGAAGTGCGCATTCGCGCGGCGCGCTGGCCGAGCGGCCTCGCCCTGATCGCCACGCTGGGGGCATGTGGCGGCGTGCCGCACTCGCTCGACCTGATGCCGGCGCCGGCCGCGGTCGAGACCGTATCGACGCCGGCGGTGACGCCTGCCGTCGCCACGGCGGCGGTCAGCGACGGCGCGCTCGGCATGTTGTTCGCGACCAACCGGGCGCCGCTCGACTCCGCCGTCGCCAGCGAGGACGACCGTTATTACAGCGGTGAGCGCGGCTACCTGGTACGTCTCGGCGAGGCCGACATCGGTTTCGGCGACAGCGACGTGAGCTGGGACGAGGCGCGCCGCATCGCCCTGCTCAAGAACCGTCCGGGCCATTTCCCACTGCAGGTCGACGGCGTGCGCGAGTTCGGCATCCTGCCGACGAGCGTGTCGGTGTTCACGCCGAGCGAGGTCGCCGCCGGCGTCGACGAGGTCGCCGGGCAGACCTTCGCCGCCGCCATCGAGCAGCGCCTCGCGCGCTCGGCGGTCAAGGACGTCTTCGTCTACGTTCACGGCTACAAGGTCAACTTCGAGAACCCGCTGCTGGTGGCCTCCGAGATGTGGCATTTCCTCGGCCAGGACGGCGCTTTCGTCGCCTTCTCGTGGCCGTCGACGCCGGCGCGGCTGGCCTACATGAAGGACATCGAGACGGCGCGCGTGTCGGCCTGGGGCCTGCGCCGCTTCCTCGACTACCTGGCGAGTTCGACCTCGGCGCGGCGCATCCACGTCGTCGGCTACAGCGCCGGCACGCGCGTGGTCCTCACCGCGCTCTACGAGCTGGCCCTGCTGCACCAGGGCGAGGAGCCGGCCTCAATCGCCGCCAGCACACGTCTTGGCAACGTCATCCTGGTCGGTTCGGACGTCGACACCGGCGCCTTCGCCAGTTACATCATCGACGGCCTGCTCGACGTCCAGGAGCGCCTTACTCTCTACACCTCGCCGGCCGACAAGGCGCTGGCGTTGTCGCACAAGATCTTCGCCCACCGTCGCCTGGGACAGGTCCTGCCGGGTACGCTCGATGCACGCATGCGGGAATTCGTCGCGGCATCGCCGCGGCTTGCGCTGGTCGACGTCGCCGAGGCCGCCGACTTCGACACCGGCAACGGTCACGCGTACTTCCGTAACAGCCCCTGGGTCAGCGCCGATATCCTGTTCACCCTGCGCCACGGCCTCGCGCCCGCCGCGCGCGGGCTCGAGCAGCGCGACGATTCGCCGGTGTGGCGTTTCCCGGCCGATTACCTCGAGCGCTTCGAGCGCTCGCTCGCCTCTGTCATGACCGCGACGCCCGCGGCGACCTTGGAGTGAGACGGGTGCCCGGCGTCATGCGCCTCGTGCGTTTCGTGCTCACCGCCCTGTGGGTGACGATGGCCGGCGGCTGCATCATGCTCGACGGCGGCACCTTCGCCGCGCCCCGCGGTGGGGTGGCCGACGCGGGCGCGGCCGAGCGTGACGCCGACGACGGGGTTTCGCGCGAGGTTGCCGGCGTACTCGAGCCACATGGCCACGAGCGCCGGTTCACCGCGACCCTGTTGCAGTCCGAACTGCTGGCCTTCGCCGAACGCTACATGGAAGCGATGGCCGAGGCCTTCGACCGCGGAGCCGATGCCGCCGCCGACGCCAGCGGTCGCGCCGCCTTCCGGGCCACCAAGGTCGTCTACGTCGCCGCGGCCGTGAGTACGGTCACCGAGCCCGATCCGCTGCGCGTGTTGCGCGACCTCCTGGTCATGGTGCACCTGCAGCGCCTGGTGTGGGCCGAGGAAGGTGGCAACCGGCATGCGTCGGATGCTGCACGCGTGGGCGTCGTCGCGGCGCTGACGAAACTCGAAACACAGCTCCACGCGCTGGCGCTGCGGGTGTTACCGGAGTCGGCGATCAGCGACATGGAAGAACTGGCGCAGCACTGGCGGACGGCCAATCCCGAGCGCCGCTACGTCGCCTTCGTACGCTTCCACGATCTCGACGACACCCCGCTGCGCCAACGCTTCGAGAATCACTTCGCGGCCCGCGGCCTGCTCGCCCCGGTCAGCGAGGCCAACCACCAGATCGAGGAGATGCGCCGCGTCGCCGAGCGCGCGGTGTTCCTTGCCAACCACATGCCGATGCTGATCGAGTGGCAGGGCGAAGCGTTCGTCGCGCGCGCGCTCGACCTGCCCGAAGTGGCCGGCCTGCTCGGCGACGTCGATCGCTTCGCCGACACCGGCGCCGACGTCACCGCCCTGCTGGCGGCGTTGCCGGATCAGATCGGCGCCGAGCGCCGCGCCGCCATCGACGATCTCATGACCCGCATCGAACGCGAGCGCCATGCCGCGCTGGAACAGGTCGCGCAGATGGTGGGTAGCGAACGCGAACGGACGCTGGCCGCGCTCGAGGCGTCGAGCACGGCGTTGTTGCCCCTGATGGGGAAGGTCGACAGCGCCAGTGCCAACCTGCGCGAGACCATGGCCCTGCTCGCCGCCGTGCAGGGCGACGATGATGACGGCGAGGGGCTCGACCTGGCGGAGCTCGGCACGCTGGTCGACAGTGTCGCCGCGCTCAGTGGCCAGACCCTGGCCCTGGTCGAGGCCGTCGATCGCCTGGTGCACGCCGAGGCCGCCGCCGACACGCTCGTCGCCTTCGACGACCTGCTGCGCGCGCACGAGCAGCGGCTGTTCGTCTATGCCCTGGCGCTGCTCGTAGCGGCCGGTCTCACCGCCGTGGCGAGCGTCGGCTTTCTGCGTCGCCGCGCCGGCTGAGCCGGCACTGGCTGCCAGACCGGCGCGGCGACGGCGCGGTCACTTCAACAGGTCGCGCAAGCCGGCGAAAGGTTGGAACGTCGCCTGCTCGCCTTTGCGCCCTTCGTCGCTGCCGCCGCCCGCTTCGAGCCGCCGCTGGTGCTCGTTGTCGTGGCAGTACAGGCACAGCAGTTCCCAGTTGCTGCCGTCGGGCGGGTTGTGGTCGTGGTCGTGGTCGCGGTGGTGCACGGTCAGTTCGTGCAGGTTGGCGCGGGTGAACTCGCGCGCGCAGCGCCCGCATACCCAGGGATAGAGCTTGAGGGCCTGTTCGCGGTAGCCGCGTTCGCGCGTCTCGCGCGCACGCCGCGCCTCCGCCACCACGCGGTCGAGACGGGCTTCGTCGATCGGTTTGCCGCCCATGCCAGGTGGACTCAGGCCGTGTGACGTTTTTCGATGTCGGCCAGCGTGCGCAGCAGCACCGGGCGGAAGCGCGCGTAGTCCTCGCTCATCGGGAAGTGGCCGAGGCCTTCGAGCATCTCGTAGTGCACGTTGCCGATGGCGCGCGCCGAGGCCTCGACGTGTTCCGGCGGGCAGGTGAAGTCGTACTGCCCGGCATAGAGGTAGAGCGGTACCTTGCTGGCATCGATGCGGCCAGGACGTTCGGGATCGGCATTCTCCACGCCCCAGAAATAGAGATCGTTGCGCAGCGCGCGCGGGTGGGCGCTCTGCGTGATGCGATTCATCTGGCGATCGGCGCGCGACAAGCCGGGCGCGGTGACGGCGTCCATGAGCCCGGCCACCATCTGGTTGACGTTGACGGCGGGGTCGATCCACCAGTCGTGGAAGAAGCCGTAGGTCGGCACCGCACCGGCCAGGCCGACCAGGCCGCGAAAGCGCTCGGGGAAGCGCTCGGCGAGGTGGGCGGCAATGACGCCGCCGATGCTGCAGCCGATGAAGACCGGGTGATCGAGCTTGAGGGCATCGGCCAGCGCGACGACGAAACGGGTGATCCAGTCGGCCGAGAGCAGGTGGTCCTCGGTGAAGAAGTCGCGGTCGTAGGGTGGATCGGACTTGCCGTGCGCAGGCAGGTCGTAGGCGATGACGCGGTAGCGTTTCGTCAGCTCGCGATCCTCGAGCAGGTGGCGCCACTGGCGATTCTCGTTGCCGGCGGTGTGCTGGCACAGCAGCGGGATACCCTCGCCGGCCTCGAAATAGAAGACCTTGTGGCGGCAGCCGTCGATGGTGACGTTGACGTAGCGGCCAACGGCCTGCCAGTGCTCGTGCCACTCGGGATCGGCGGGCAGCGGCGTCGGCCCGTTCAGCGCCCGCGCGGCCAGGATCCAGTGCGACAGCGTCGCCATCTGCTGGAAGAGCAGGCGCATGTCGCCCTCGAAGCTCATCCGGCCGGTGGCGACGGCGGCGAAAATGGCGTGGCCCATGGGCGGCGGTTCGGGCGCGAAGAGGTCGGCCCAGACGTCGTCCGTGGCGCTCAGGGTAAAGGCGCTCGGTTCGAGCGGGCCGCCGTCGACGACGTGCCGCTCGATGCGACCGTCACGAACGTGGAAGGTCCAGCGCTGCGCACTCGCGGCGAGGGTGAACGAGCCGTCGAAGCCGCGCCCGGTGTTGGCACAGGCCGCATCGGCGTTGATCGCCGTAACCCAGCGTGCGATCCAGTCACTATCGATTCTCATCGTCGTTGCCCCGTGCTCGCCCCGAAGTCGCGGCATGCTAGCAACGGCGTGCGCGGGAAGACAATCGGTGACGTCGTGTCAGGGTGACGCCTGTGCCTCGAATGCGCGCGCGACGGCGTCGAGCAGGATGTCGGGATCGATGGGCTTGGCGAGAAACTCGAACGCGCCGATGGACCGCGCCGCGTGCGCGTCGACGGAAGCGCTGTAACCCGACATGAGGATGACCGGCAGCCCCGGGCGTCGTTCGCGCGAGCGTCGCACGAACTCGGCCCCGGTGAGGCCGGGCATGGTCTGGTCACTGATGACGAGATCGAGCGCGTCGTGGTCGCCGAGGCGTTCCAGTGCTTGCGATGCGTCGGCTTCGACGTCGGCGGTGTAACCCTCGAGTTCGAGGAGTTCGGCAATGAACCGGCCGACCGTCGGTTCATCGTCGACGACCATGATCCGCCCGCGACCGCGGCCGGCCGCGGGCGTCGTGGCCACGACCGGATTCGCGTTCGCGGGGGCGACGACGTCATCGGCCACGGGCACCAGCACCTGGAATTTCGCGCCTTGTCCCGGTGCGCTGTCGACCAGCAGGTGGCCACCGTGTTGGTGCACGATGCCGTGCACGATCGACAAGCCCATGCCGGTGCCCTCGCCGGGCGCCTTGCTGGTGTAGAACGGTTCGAAGATCCGCGCCTGGTCCTGGCGTTCGATACCGGGCCCGTCGTCACCCACGCTGAGCACCACGTAATCGCCGTCGAAAGTGTTCTGGCACGAAGCACAGTGCGCGGAAGCGACGCGGCGTCGTTCCATCGAGATGGTGACGTGCCCCTCGCCATTGAGCGCGTCGCGGGCGTTGATGCACAGGTTCATCACCACCTGCTGGGATTGCACCGGATCCGCCATCACCGGTGGCAGGTGGGCCGCAACCGTGAAATCGATGGTGAGACTGGCCGGCAACGTCGGCCGCAACATGTCGATCGTCTGCTCGGTGACGGTTCCGAGCGCGACGGGTTGGAGTTCCGCGGGTTCGGCGCGGCTGAAGGCGAGCAGGTGGCGAACGAGGTCACGGGCACGTCGACCACCGGCCTGCATCTCGTGCAGGTAGCTGGCCAGGCGTTCCGGCATGGTGTCGCCGAAGCGCTTCAGGGCGAGATCGCCGTAGCCCAGGATCCCGGCGAGGATATTGTTGAAATCGTGGGCGATGCCGCCGGTGAGTTGACCGATGGCCTCCATTTTCTGTGCCTGTTGCAACTGGCGACGCAGTTGTTCCGCGCCGGCCTCGGCCTGCTTGCGCGCGGTGACGTCGGTGGACACGCCCAGCACCCCGTCGGCACTCTTGCGCGCACGCGCTTCGAACCAGCGTTCGTCGCCCGGTGCCCGCTGCAGGCGGAACTCGGTGCTTAACAGGTGATCGTCTGGTTCGGCGAGCATTGCGGTGATCTCCTGCATGACCTGCTCGCGGTCGTCGGGGTGGATGCGCTCCAGAAAGCACGCCAACGGCCAGGGGCCCGCATCGGGCAGGCCGTACAACTCGGCGAGGACGTCGCTGGAGCGGATCAGGTCGTGTTCGGGGTCCCAGTCCCAGGTCGCCATGCGCGCGGCTTCCAGTGCGAGCAGCAGGCGTGCGCGGCCGGCGCGCAGGGCGTCCTCGGCCTGCTGCGCCTCGGTGACATCGACGACGAGCCCGCTCACCGTGCCACCGCCACGGCCGTCGAACACGGTACGGAAGCGTACCTCCAGCCAGCGCCAGCCGCCGTCGTCCCGACGCACCCGGTAGCGCACCGTGCTGGACGGGCCGCGCGTGCCGGCCGCCGTGACCGCGCGACTGGTCTCGAGCAGGGTGTCGGTCCATGCCGGATGCGCCGGCCAGTCGTCGGGATGGACACGAGCCTTGGCCTTGTCCAGGGTCAGTGGATGGTCGGTCGGGTCGAAGCCGTAGAGATGCCACAGCGATCGCGAGCCGGCGAGTGCGCCGGTGATGATGTCGCGTTCGAACCAGGCCACGCCGGCATGCTCCATGGCGTCCTGGAATTTCGCTTCCAGGGCCTTGGTCGCGGTGACGTCGAAAATCAGGCCGTAGGTCCGCAGCGGCTCCGCGTCATCGACGATGCGGTAACGGATTTCGACGTCGCGGATGCTGCCGTCACGGTGCGTGACGCGATAACCGGTGACGTGCGTCGCGCTCAGCACATCGTCGGCCGCGAGCGCGCTGCGTACGTCCTGCCGGTGACGCGCGCGTTCCATGGGAGCGAGATGTCCGAATATGTCGGACTGGTCCCACGGACCATGCGGCGAATCGAGATCGTAGATTTCGGCCAGGGTCGGTGAGCCGCGGATGATCGTGCCATCGCGCTCGTACCAGGCAATCCCGGAGTGCTCGAGCGCTTCGTTGAGTCGGATCTCGCGTTGACGCGCGGCCAGTGCGGCGCGTTCGATCTCGTCGACTTCCGTCAAGGTGCCGCTCAGCCGGAGCAGGCGCCCGCTGCCGTCTCGCGCGGCGACTCGCGAGCGGATCAGCACCCAGCGGTCACCGTCAGGCCGCGCGCCGAGCACGCGGAAATTGCACTGGCAGTGCTCGGCTGCTCCGTCGCGCATCGCTGCCGTCAGCTGCCTCGTCTCGGCGCGGTCGGCCGGGTGCACTTGCGCCCACCAGGTGTCGTCGTCGACGAATGCCGGCGCGTCGGGGAGGCCGAGCAGGGCACGGCCGCCGGCACTGGCCCGCCAGCCGTGACCGGCCTGCCACTCGAAAGCGAAGTGGCCGAGCGCCTCGAAGTCGGGGTCGACGCGCAGTTGTCCGCGCGCAACGGCGTGCGGTGTGGGCGGTGTGGTCACGACGGCTTGGCCAGCGCAGAAGGCATGGTGAAGTACAGGGCCCTCATATTAGCGGACGGGCCGCGTGGACATTGAGCCGGGTCAATGCCGGGCGGAACGCAGCGACGCCACACGCCGAGGCCGTTCGCGCGCGCCGCGGTCGAGCGTGCCGCGGGCACGCTGCCGCCCGTTTTCGCGGCTCCGCTCAGCGCCGCAGCGCGGCCCGGAGCGTGGTCAGCAAGCGGGTCCCAGCGACGGGCTTGGCGAGCAGGGCGCAGGCGCCGGCGGCGCCTGCGACGTCGGCGTCGAGCGTGGCGCTGTAGCCGGTCATCAGGATGATCGGTAGCTGCGGCCGCGCTTCGTGCAGGCGCGCGCTCAGCTCGGCCCCGCTCAGGCCGGGCATGGTCTGGTCGCAGAGGACGAGATCGGCCGTGCGACGGCCGGCCAGCAGGTCGGCGAGCGCGCGACGCGGGTCCGACTCCACGTCGACGCGGTAGCCCTCGACGCGGAGCTGCTCGGCGACGCAGTGCGCGACTGCCGCTTCGTCGTCGATGACCAGGATGGTGCCATGTCCGCCCATCGGGGACGTCGTCGGCGCCGGTAACGTCGCGACCGCGGCGCTGGCCGCCGCCACCGGGAGCAGGATGCCGAAGGTTGCGCCGCGACCCAGCGCACTTTCGAGCAGGATATGGCCGCCGAGCCGATGCACGATGCCATGCACCATCGCCAGGCCCATCCCCGTGCCCTGGCCGAAGGCCTTCGTGGTGTAGAAGGGTTCGAAGATGCGTGTCTGGCTTTCCGGCGCGATGCCGGGACCGTCGTCGGACAGGCTGAGGACGACGAAATCGCCGTCGGCCGGCTGCTGGCAGGACGCGCAACGCGCCGCCGCTACGGGCAGGTGCGCAAGCGAGACGTCGAGCTGCCCGCTGCCGCCCATGGCATCGCGCGCGTTGATGCAGAGATTCATCACCACCTGCTGTAACTGCACCGGGTCGGCCATGACCTGCGGCAGGTCGGTGGCCACGGGGTGAACGGTGATAACCATGCTGGCGGGCAGGGTCGGGCGCAGCATGCGGATGGACTGCGCGACGCTGTCGTCGAGCGCAATCGGCACCGGCGTGCCACCTTCGTCGCGGCTGAAGGCGAGCAGCTGGCTGACGAGGTCACGGGCGCGGCGGCCGCCGGCCTGCATCTCGCCGATGTAAGTGAACAGGCGCTCAGGCATGCGGTCGCCGTAGCGTTTCAAGGCGAGCTCGGCGTAGCCCAGCACGCTGGCCAGGATGTTGTTGAAGTCGTGCGCGATGCCGCCGGTGAGCTGACCGATTGCCTCCATCTTCTGCGCCTGCTGCAACTGGCGGCGCAGGCGCTCCGCGCTGGCCTCGCCGAGCTTGCGCGCGGTGACGTCGGCCGAGACGCCGATCAGCCGGTTGCCATCGTCGCGCGCGCGCACTTCGAACCAGCGGGTGGCGCCATCCGGCCGCTGCAGGCGGAATTCCGTGCTGAGCATCTCGTCCCGCGGTCCTGCCCGAAGCTCGGTGAGTTCCCGTTCGAGCCGCGGTCGATCGTCGGGATGTACCAGATGAACGAGTTCGGCCAGCGGCCAGGGGCCGCGGTCGGTGAGGCCGTAGAGTTCCTTCAGCACGTCATTCGACGAGATCAGTCCGCTGGCAACGTCCCACTCCCAGGTCGCCATGCGTGCGGCCTCGAGGGCGAGCAGGAGGCGTTGGTGTCCGGCGCGAAGTTCCTCCTTGGCCTGTTGCGCGTCAGTGACGTCGAACACCAGGCCGTTCGTCGTGCCGCCGCCGCGGCCATCGTAGCGGACGACGTAGCGCACCTCGATCCAGCGCCAGTCGTCGTCCTCGCGCCGCACCCGATAGCGCACCGTACCGGCCGGCCCCGCGCCGGCGCGCCCGCCGAGAGCGCGGCTCTGCGCGCCGAGCGTCGCGCCGTGCGCGGGATGGTTCTGCCAGTCGTCGGGATGGATGCAGTCGACGAGTGAGGCGAAGCGCAGCGGCTGCTGCGCGGGGTCGATGCCGTAGAGCCGCCACAGCGAACGCGAGCCGGTGAGCACGTCGCTGGCGATGTCGCGCTCGAACCAGGCCACGCCGGCGTCGTCCATGGCGTCCTGGTATTTCGCTTCGAGCGCCTTGGTCGCGGTGACATCGAGGATCAAGCCATAGGTGCGCAGGGGTTCGCCGGCGTTCTCGATGCGGTAGTGGATCTCGATGTCCCGGTAGCCGCCATCGCGGTGATTCACGCGGTAGCTCGACACGTGGGTCGCGCTCAGCGCATCGGCGGCGGTGCGTGCGATCTCCAGTTCGTGCTGGTGGCGTTCGCGTTCGAACGGGGGGAGGCGCCGGTACGCCGTGGCGATGTCCCACGGACCTTCCGGTTCGTCGAAGTCGTAGATCTCGGCAATGCTCGGCGAACCGCGGATGACCCGGCCTTCGCGTTCGTACCAGGCGATGTGGGCATCGCCGAGGGCGTCCACCTCGTGCCGGCCCGCACGCCCGGTCGCGGCAGGCCCGTCGGCGTCGAACGCAGTCAGGGTACCGCGCAGGTGACTGACCCGTCCGCCGGCGCCGCGGGTGACGACCAGCGCGCGCAGGTGGACAGGCCCGCGGCTGATCCTGGCGGTGAAGCGGATGTCACAAGCCACGCCCGCGACGGCGTTATCGAGCGCGGCGCGGGTCTTCGCGCGATCACCGGCCTGCACGCACGACCACCAGCTCTCGTCGTCGACGAACACGGGGGCCGGGGCCAGTCCGAGCAGGGTGCGGGCGCCGGGTGAGAACCACCAGCCGCGATTGGCCTGCCACTCGAAGGCGTAATGACCGAGTGCTTCCAGGTCGCGGTCGACGGTGGGTGTGGTGGGGAACTCGGTTTGGTGTGTCGCAGCCATCGCTGGCCTCCGGCATTCGGCAAGGGATGGGGCGCCCTCGGCTATCGCTGTGCCGGACTAGACCGCGTTCCCTGCAGGTGGTCGCCTCGGGCAGGTCCGCGCGGCCGGCGGGCCGGTGCGTCCTGCGTGCGGCGCATTCTCCTATCGCCACCCGCCGCTCCGATCTGGCGTTTGCAGCGCCGGCTGGCGGAGATGGTCTGAGTGTAGCGGCTGCGCGGGCGCGGTACTGAACGCGATTGCGATGTCCGGGCGCTCGCAGCCCCGGACCACGGGGCTGGCGTCACGCGTGCTGACCATCATCGGCCAGGGCAAGCGGACAGTGGGCGAAACCGTCACGCGTCCAGGATGGTCCGCCGACGACATCGAGCGCGCGGGCGAAACAGGGCGCGGCAACGCAGAATGTGTGGAACTCGCCGCGCTCGCCGCAGGGATCGACGCCGCCCGGCAACCCGGCGATGAAGTCGTAGTCCCAGGCCAGGCCCAGGCACGCGGTATCGAGCAGGCGGGTGTCGACGCAGGTGACGACTGCACGCAGGCCGCCGTCACACATCGTCCGCGCGAGGGCGGCCGTGCCATCCTCGCCGCACCACAGCGGAAACAGCGGCGCGATGCCACTGCCGGCGAACTGGCGTTCACGCCAGGCGCGGATGTCGGCGAGGAAGAGATCGCCGAAAGCGATCGCCGCGATCCCGGCAGCTCGCGCCCGTTCGACCACCGCGGCCATGCGCCGGGCGTACTCGGCGTCGCTGCACGGCCAGGGTAGATCGACCGACCACAGCGGCAGGCCGGCGGCCGCGGCCTGGGCCTCGACCAGTGCGCGCGGCACCTCGTGCATGGCGACGGCGTCGTGCGCGGCGTTGAAGGTGGTGAGCAGGCCGGCGACTTCGTAACCGGGGTCGGTGCCCAACTGCGACAGCAGCCAGGCGCTGTCCTTGCCCGAGCTCCAGGCGACGAGAACGCGGTTGCTCATGCGTGCGCCGCGCGCACCGCCGGCGGCGCGCTGATGCGTTCCGGCGCCGGCAACCCGGCCGGCAACGGGTGCAGCGCCGGGTGCAGGGCGTGGGCGAGGATCTCCAGGCTGTCGACCAGGCGCGGCCCGGGACGGCTGAAATACTGGTTGCCGTCGATCAGCCACAGGTGGCCTGCGCGGACCGCGCGCAGCGCGCGCACCGCCGGGTCGCGCATGACGAGTTCGATGTCGGTGCGGGTGCGGGCGGGGTCGAAGCCACAGCAGGCGAACACGAGGACGTCCGGATCGGCCGCGGCGATCGCGGCCCAGCTGGTCGTGGTCGAGGGCTGGCCGGGGTGCCCGAGCACCTCCGCGCCGCCGGCCATCGTCACCAGTTCGGGGCTCCAGTGACCGCAGCCGAACGGCGGGTCCAGCCATTCGAGCAGGGCCACGAGCGGGCGCTGCGTGACCGCGCGGCTGCGCTCGACGACGGTCGCGACGCGTGCGCGCAGGCCAGCCACCACCGCCGCGGCGCGTGCACTGCAGTCCGCCGCGGCGCCGATCGCCGTGATGCAGTCGAACACCTCTTCGAGGCCGGACGGTTCGAGATTCACCACCTGCGGCACCCGCGCGAGGGCCTGCGCGGCCGCGCGGACCTCGGTGTCGGCCACCGCGCAGACGTCGCACAGCGCCTGGGTGACGATGAGATCGGGCGCGAGCGCGGCGAGCGTAGCGACGTCGAGCGAGTACAGCGCGCGCGTGCCGGCGAGACGTTCGCGCACGGCGGCGTCGATTTCGCGGCTGCTGGCATCGTGCGGGACGGCCGTGGTGGTGACCTGCGGCAGGGCGCGCACCGCGGGTGGATGGTCACACTCGTGGGTGACGCCGACGAGTTCGGCCTCGAGGCCGAGGGCGCAGACGATCTCGGTCGCACTCGGGAGCAGGGAAACGATGCGCACGGCGACTCCGGGGTTGACGGCGGGCAATAAACTTAGCGCGCCCGTCGCTCGCCCGCCACGGCGGGATGCGGGCAGCGGGTCGCGCACGTACCATGCGGGGCGCGCGGCTGCTTGCCGGCCCGGCGCCGGGTCGGCGCTGGCGGACCTCACCCCTGACGAATCGCGAACACAGGACCAACTGCCCGCGTGACCAGCGCGCCCGAGTTTCCCATCGCCGCCGTGCTGCCCGAGATCCGGGCGCGCCTCGACGACGTCACCCGGCTGGTGCTGGAAGCGCCACCGGGCGCGGGCAAGACCACCCAGGTGCCGCTCGCCCTGCTCGACCAGCCGTGGTGCACGGGCCGCGTGCTGCTGCTCGAACCACGGCGCGTCGCCGCCCGTGCCGCCGCGAGCTTCATGGCCGCGGCGCGCGGCGAGGCCGTCGGCGAGACGGTTGGCTACCGCATGCGCTTCGAGACGCGGGTCTCGGCGGCGACGCGCATCGAGGTCGTCACCGAGGGCATCTTCACCCGGCTCGTACAGGACGACCCGACGCTCGACGGCATCAGCGCGGTGCTCTTCGACGAGTTCCACGAGCGCAGCCTGGCCAGCGATCTCGGTCTCGCCTTCGCCCTCGACGTGCAGGCGGCGCTGCGCGCCGATCTGCGCCTGGTGGTGATGTCGGCGACGCTCGACGGCGCGCGCCTGGCGGCTTTCCTCGACGCCCCGCGGGTGACCGCGCCGGGGCGCAGTTTCCCGGTCACCATCGAGCATTTCGCAGCGCGGCGCGAAGAGCGTCTCGAAGCGCAGCTGCGCCGCGCCGTGGTCGATGCGCTGGCGCGTTTCGAGGGTGACGTGCTGTGTTTCCTGCCCGGCCGCGCCGAGATCGATCGCGCGCTGCGCCTGCTCGGCGACGTCGAGGTCGAGCTCTGCGTGCTGCACGGCGAATTGCCGCTCGCCGAGCAGGCCGCGGTGCTTGCACCCGGTGCGACGCGGCGCGTGGTGCTGGCGACCAACGTCGCCGAGTCCAGCGTGACCCTGCCGGGCGTGCGCGTGGTCGTCGACAGCGGGCTCGCGCGCGAGCCGCGCTTCGACCCGGCGAGCGGCATGAGCCGGCTCGAGACGGTGACCATCACCGAGCCCTCGGCGACGCAGCGTGCGGGCCGCGCCGGGCGTGTCGCCGCTGGCCATTGCTACCGCCTGTGGCCGGCCAGCCAGCGCCTCGAGCCGGCAACGCGGCCGGAGCTGGCGCAGGTCGAGCTGTCGGGCCTGCTGCTGGAGACCAAGGCGTGGGGCGACGGCGCGCTGCGGTTCCTCGATCCGCCACCGCCCGGGGCGCTGGCCCAGGCTGGCGAACTGCTCGTCCGGCTCGGCGCGCTGGACGCCGCGGGACGCGTCACCGCGCACGGCCGCCGCCTCCTCGCGTTGGGCGTCACGCCACGGCTCGCCAACGCCATTGAGCGCGCGCCGCCGGGCCTGCGCGGCCTTGCCTGCGACGTCGCGGCCCTGCTCGAAACGCGCGACCCCTTGCGCGGCGAAGCCCGCCGCGACGACGACCTCGGTCGCCGCCTCGCCGCGCTCGCCGCGCTGCGCGGTCATGGACCGCTCGAGCCGGCGGCCGATCGCCACGCCCTCGCCGCCGTCGACCGGGCCGCGCGGCAATGGCGCCGCCGCGCTGCGGTGGCCGCCGGCGAGGGCGACATCGACACCCATGCCGCCGGCGCCGTCCTCGCGCTCGCCTATCCCGAACGCATCGCGCAGAACGATGGCGCGGACCCGCTGCGTTACCGCCTCGCCAACGGGCGCGGAGCGCGCCTCGCGGCGGAGTCGTCGCTGGCCGGGTCGCCGTGGCTCGCCATCGCCGACCTGCGGCGCGAAGCCCGCGACAGCCTGGTGCTGCGCGCCGCGCCGCTCGATGCGGCCTTGCTCGCCGACCTCTACCCCGAACGTTTCACACGCGAACGTACCCTGGCCTTCGTCGCCGAGCGTCGCGCCGTGGAGGCGCGCGAAGTGGAGCGCTTCGATGCGATCGTCATCGAGTCACGCCGTGTGCCAGCGCCGCGCGACGCGAGCACCGCGCAGGCCCTCGCCAGCGGCATCGCCGAACTCGGCCTCGACTGCCTGCCGTGGAGCGAGGGTCTGCGCGAGTGGCAGGCGCGGGTCGAGTTCCTGCGCCGGCACTGCCCGGAACTCGGCCTGCCGGACCTTGGCGATGGTGCGCTCGCCGGCTCGCTCGACAGTTGGCTCGCACCGTTGCTGACCGGCAAGCTCAGGGTCGACGAGCTGACCAGCGGTGAATTCGCCCAGGCGCTGCACGTGCGCCTCGACTACGCCCAGCAGCGCGCCCTCGACGAGCAGGCGCCCGCCACCATCACCGTGCCCAGCGGGCAGACCCGGCGCCTCGCCTACGGCGCCGGCGAAGACCCGGTGCTGGCGGTCAAGCTGCAGGAATTGTTCGGCCTCGCCGACGGCCCGCGCGTGGCGCGCGGGCGCGTCGCCGTGGTGCTGCACTTGCTCTCCCCGCGCGGCGCGCCGCTCCAGGTCACGCGCGATCTCGCGAGTTTCTGGCGCAACACCTACCCCGAGGTGAAGAAGGAAATGAAGGGACGTTATCCGCGGCATCCCTGGCCGGACGATCCGTGGACGGCAACCCCGACGGCGCGCGCCAAGCCGCGCAAGCGCTGACGGCGGTGTCTGACACCAAGACGCAAGCTGTTGATAGTGGGATGGCGGTATCTGCCGCCGAGGCACACTGCGATGCCCGGCCAGCGGCGGCGGGCCATTCCGCCGCGACAGCGTCGGTATAGCGTCCGTGTCTGACACCACGCGCGGTTGGGGTCAGACCCCATTGCCCTGAAAAAGATCAATCTTCACATGTGCTTAGTCGCGGGGGTCTGACCCCGCGCGCCAACAGCTTGACGCAGCAGGGATTTTTCTTGAGGACGGGGTCTGACCCCAGAGCGGGGGTGCCCGCCGGGGGGCAGCGACGCGTGGTCGGACTCAGGGCGCGGGTTGCAGATCGACGCGCGCGACCCAATCGGCGAGGTCGTCGTGTGCTGCCGGGTAGCGCGCCAGGACCAGCGGGTCGTGGCCGGGCACGATGTGGGCCGGTGATTCGGCGAGGCGGCGCAGGGTGCGGAAACCCTCCAGCATGTCGGCCAGGCTGTCGAGCACGGGAAAGGCGCGGTCCTGTTCCATGTGGGCATAGAAATGGCTGGCGTCGGAAGCGAGCACGACCCAGCCGCGCGCGGTCCTGACTCGCACCACTTGCAGGCCGCGCGTGTGGCCGCCGACGTGGTGCAGTTCGAGGCCCGGCGCGAGTTCGGCGGCGCCGTCGTGGAAGCACACGCGCTGGTCGAATACGTGGTGGACCATCAGGCTGACGTCTTCCACCGCATAGCCGTGACGCATCAGGTCATGGCACATGCAGCGCCCGGTGGCGAAGGCCATCTCGCGATCCTGCAGGTGGAAGCGCGCGCGCTCGAACAGGGGCAGGTTGCCGGCGTGGTCGTAGTGCATGTGGGTGATGACGACGTCGTCGACGGCGCCCGGCGTGACGCCGATGGCGGCCAGGCCTCGCTCTACCGGGTGCACGATGCGGCGCCCGCGCCGCGCCGCCATGGCCGGGCTGAACCCGGTATCGACGACGATCGTGCGCGCGGCGTTGCTCACCACCCACACGTAATAGTCGAGCGGCATGGGTACGTCGTGGGCATCGCCGCCGACGAAGTTCTCCGGCGAGCGCCGTTCGTGCTCGGCGTACTTGATGGCGTGGATGGTGTAGATGTCGTCACTCATGTCGGATTGTCCGGTCTGCTCGACGGCCTGTGTCGGCGTGCATGAAATCAGGAACCTGACTGTCGGTGTCAGACACCGTCGGCACGGCGTAGCTGTTGGCGCGGACGCTGCGGGTGTCGTCGCTCATGCCGGATCGTCCTGTCTGCGCGACGGCTTCGCCGCCGTCGCGCATGCAACCAAGGACCTGACTGTCGATGTCGGGCACCGTCGGCAGCTCGACCGAGGTCTTACCTCGCGGCGTCAGACACCCGCGGTGGCCGCCCGCGTCACACGGCGTTGTCGACTTCAATGGCTTCCCCGCTGGTGTCAGACACCGTCGTCACGTTCATAGGCCTCGATGGCCTCGCGCGCGAGGCGGAAGCTGTCGACCGCCGCCGGTACGCCGCCGTAGATCGCGACCTGCAGCAGCACCTCGCGGATCTCGGCCTTGCTGACGCCGTTGCGCAGCGCGCCGCGCACGTGGGCCTTGAGTTCGTTGGGCCGGTTGAGGATGGCGAGCATGGCGAGGTTGAGCATGCTGCGGGTCTTGCGCGGCAATTCTTCGCGGCCCCACACCGCGCCCCAGCAGTACTCGGTGACGAGGCGCTGCAGGGGCTCGTTGAACTCGTCGGCGCTGGCCAGCGCGCGCTCGACGAAGGCGTCGCCGAGCACGGCCTTGCGTACCGCGAGCCCGGTTTCGAAAAGATCGTCGTTCATGCTCTCTCTCCTCGCAGGAGCCGCGCGGGCCGTGGTCGGGGACGCGGCGGGTTCAGGCAATCGATGCGCGCAGCGCCCGCGGCAGGGCGGCGGCGTCGGGGCGACGTTCGATGACGTCGACGAGATCCATCACCGCAGCGGCGCGGCTGTCATCGAAACGCGTGGCGAGCGCAGCCCGGCAGCGCGCGGTGACCCGCGCCGGCGTGGCGTGCAGCACGTCGTCGAGCCGCGCGGCATGGCGGCCGCCGTCGCGCAGGGTGACGACGACCTCGGCGCCCTGGCGCGCCGGGTAGGCGGCAGTGAGGGCGTCGTCGACGACGAGCGTGGTACGGCCCACGAGCGCCGCGAGCAGGGGGTCGTCGAGGCGCGCGTAGCTGGCCTCCTCCAGGGCGCCGCTCGCCAGCGCCACCGCCACCGTGTACTGGATGCTCATCTTGCCCTGCAGGGCATGGCGGTAGGGCCCGTGCGCGTCGCAGCCGGGGTAGCGCAGTGCAGCGTCGGTGATGCGCACCTCGATGGCGGCGATGGCGTTCGGATCGGGCCCATCGTCGCGCGCGATCTCGAGTGCCGCGAGCGCCGGGGTCTGGGCGTAGTTACAGGCCGGTATGGCCTTGTGATAGACCCGCGCGATCTCGTAACCGTCGGCGAACGGGGCGACGTCGGCGAGCGCCGCGCGCTTGCCGAGCGCGGCGCCGAGGCCGGCTTCGCCGTCGAGTGCGTCGGGCGAGGCGAAGGCGCCGGCCGCGGCGAGCTCGACCGCGGCGACGGCGTTGCGCGCGGCGTTGCCGGCGTGGAAGAACATCTCGCTGCCGCCGGTGTGGGCCCACTGGTTGAAGCCCGCGCAGGCGTTGGCGGCGAGCCCGAGCGCGCTGACGAAAGCGTCGGCGTCGAGCCCGAGCAGGCGGGCGCCGGCGGCCGCCGCGGCGAGCGGCCCGGTGATGCCGGTGGGGCGGTGGATACGCGCCAGGTCGGCATCGAGCAATGCGCGGCCAAGCGCGCCGCCGACCTCGTAGCCGGCCACCATGGCGGCGACGAGGTCGGCGCCACTGGCGGGCCGCGTCTCGGCCAGCGCGAGCAGGGTCGGCACGACGACGATGCCGAGGTGGCTGATGCTGCCGGCGTGCATGTCCTCGCGCACCAGGCCATGGGCCATCACGGCGTTGGCGAAGGCGGCATCGCCCGGGGCCGAGGCGCCGGCCTCGCCGATGACGGTCGCGCCGTCGCCGGCCAGCGGGCGCGCCAGCGCACGCGCCTGGCGCGACCACGGCAGGTCGTGGGTCTCGCACGCACAGCCGATGGCGTCCTGCAGGCACACGCGGACCTTGTCGACGATGGCGACCGGCAGGGCGTCGGCGCGCAGGGCGAGCGCAGCGTCGGCGAGGCGCCGGGCGAGCGGGGCGGCCGTTGCCGTCACGGCAGCGCCCTCATCCGCGCACCTCGACCTTGGCCCAGCTTTCCAGTACGCGGCAGATCGAGGTGAAGTCTGATTCGGCGCCGTACATGGCCTGGGTCACGGCGAGCATCTCGCGCACCGCGGCGCCGACCACCATCGGCACCCCCAGCGCTTCGGCCTCGTCGATGCACAGGCGCACGTCCTTGTAGGACAGCCCGGTGTGGAAGCCGAAGTCGAAAGTGCCGGGCAGGATCGCACGCGGGAACTTGTCCTGACTCGCGCTGTTGCGCCCGGAGCCCGCGTTGATGACGTCGATCATCACCTGCGGATCGAGCCCGGCGCGCACCCCCATCACCATCGCCTCGGAGGTCACGGCCAGCGCGGCGGCGGCGAGCAGGTTGTTGGCGAGTTTCATGGTCTGCGCCTGGCCGGCGCCCTCGCCGAGATGGAAGACGCGGCCGAAGGTGCCGAGGATGGCTTCGAGTTCGTCGTAGACCGGGCGCGGGCAGGACACCATCACCGCCAGCTTGCCGTCGCGCGCGCCGGCCAGGCCGCCGCTGACCGGGGCGTCGACGTAGGCGATGTCCCGCGGCGCGAGCGCGGCTGCGACCTCGCCCGCGGTGCGTGGCCCGATGGTCGAGAAGTCGACCACGCGCTTCGCGCGCTGCCCGTCGACGAGGCCGCCGGGGCCGAGCGCGACCGCACGCACGATGTCGGGGGTGGGCAGGCTCAGGAAGACCACGTCGCAGGCGTCGGCGACGGCGCTGGCCGAGTCGGCGGCCACCGCGCCGCGTGCGACGGCGGCCTCCATTGCAGCCGGCGCGGTGTCGTAGACGCACACGCCATGGCCGGCCTCGAGCAAGCGGGCCGACATCAGCGCGCCCATGCGCCCGACGCCGACGAATCCGTAGCTGGTTTGCGTCATGCCGCGCCTCCCCTCGCTGCGTGACTGGTTGGCGGCAGTCTAGCCCGCCGGTCTCACCCGTGTCCCGCCGGGCACACCGCGGGTTGGCACGCATCCGGTCGTGCACCTGCCCGGTACATTGCCCGGCTGCCGCGGCATCGTCGCTGTCCGGCGCCTCGTCCAGCCTCTTCATGCATCGCCCGGCACCGGCGTACGAGCGCTGCCGTGCGGTGGGCAGTTTCGGACCCCTCTGACACCGCTTCGTGGCCCGCGTGACTGCTCCGCGCCGCCTGGACGGCGTCGCCGCGGCCATCGACTTTCATCTATGCCCTGTCCTCGACGCCCTGGCGTTGCGCAGATTGCGGCCGGCGCGACCCGTGCGTGTTTCACGCCCGCGCCACGGCGCCGTTGTCCTCGTCGTCCGATTGGAGTTGAATTGCGGGCCTTCCTTCGGAGAGTGCGATGCGCAGAATCGACAGGCCGGGCCGCGGGCTGATGCCACGCTGGTGGTACGAACGTGCGCCCGACGACGCGCATCCGCACCGCCGCCGTTTCACGGCGCGTTACCGGCGCAAGCAGGGCATCGTGAAGAACATCTGGATCGTGAGCGGTCTCGTCATGCTGGTGCAGGCCTCGCCGGCGTTGATGCTGACCACCGCGCTCGGCACGACCTTCCTCGCCTTCGTCATTCTCGACGAGACACCCTGACGTCCCGGGCGGCGCGCCGCCCGGCGGTTCAGCCGACGGTGTCGTCCATGTTGCGCAGGCGGCGCGCCAGCACGCGCATGACGTGCAGGGCGAAGAACGGCGTCTGCTGGACGAGGAAGGCGAAGCGGCGTTCGTCGACCTTTGCCACGCGGCTGCCAGCGGCCACGGTGGCCGTCGCGCTGCGCGGTTCAGCGTCGATCAAAGCCATCTCACCGAACAACTCGCCGGGACCCAGGGTATCGACGACGTGCCCGCGCACGCTGATCTCGACCGCACCTGCGACCACGACGAAGAGCGCGTCGCCGCGCTCACCTTCGTGGAAGATGACGCTGCGTTCGGGGTAGGTGGTGACGTCCTGCTCGTTGTTGAACAGATTGACGAGGTTCATGGGCGCTGGCGGTCCGTGGTCCGATGACGAACGTCACAGGATCGTCATACGGCGTGACGGATTGATGACGATTGCGTGACGGTGGTGCCGGCACTGCGAGGTCGAATCAGTCGTCGGCCGCGCGCCCCCGCGCCATCAGCCAGGCACTGAGCGCGAGCGCCACGGCGACGGCCGCGACGAGCAGGCTCGCCAGTGCATTGATCTCGGGACTCAGGCCCAGCCGCACCTTGGAGTAGATGACCATCGGCAGGGTGCTCGCGCCCGGTCCCGAGACGAAGCTCGCGACGACGAGGTCGTCGAGCGACAGGGTGAAGGCGAGCAGCCAGCCGGACGCCACCGCCGGTGCGATGAGCGGCAGGGTCACGCGCAGGAAGGCCACCGCCGGGGTCGCGCCGAGGTCGAGTGCGGCTTCCTCGAGCGCCGGATCCTGGCCGGCCAGGCGCGATTGCACGATGACCGCGACGTAGGCCATCGAGAAGGTGACCTGCGCGATGACGATGGTCGTCGCGCCGCGTCCGGCCGGCCAGCCGATGAGCGCTTCCAGCGCGACGAAGGTCAACAGCGCAGAGAGGCCGAGGATCACCTCGGGCATGACCAGCGGCGCGGTGGTGAGCGCGGCGAACAGCGCGCGGCCGCGGAAGGCGCCGACACGCACCAGCGCGATCGCGGCCAGCGTGCCGAGCAGGGCGGCGATGCTCGCATTCAAGGTCGCGATGCGCAGCGAGAGCCAGGCGGCGTCGAGGATCGGGGCGTCGTCCAGCAGTGCGCCGTACCAGCGGGTCGAGAAGCCGCCCCACACACCGACCGCCTGCGAGGCATTGAACGAGTAGACGATCAACACCGCGATCGGCAGGTAGAGGAAGGCGAGCCCGGCGCCGAGCAGGCCACGGGCGAAACGGCCGGCGCGCTTCATCGGCGCGCCAGGCGCGCGCCCAGCGCGCGCTGCGCCACCAGCACCGCGCCGACCAGCACCAGCATGACCACGGCCAGCGCGGCCGCAACCGGCCAGGCGCGGTTGGCGAAGAACTCGTCCCACAGCACCTTGCCCACCATCAGGGTGTCCGGGCCGCCGAGCAGATCCGGGATGATGAATTCGCCCAGCGCCGGCACGAACACCAGCACGCAACCGGCGACGACGGCGGGCAGCGACAGTGGCAGGACGACGGCGAGAAAGGCGCGCCAGGGCGGCGCGCCGAGGTCGGCCGCGGCGTCGAGCAGGTCGAGATCGAGCTTGGCCAGCGTTGCGTAGAGCGGCAGCACCATGAACGGCAGGTAGGCGTAGACCAGGCCGAGGTAGACCGCGAACGGCGTGTGCAGCAGCACCAGCGGGCGCTCGACGAAACCGAGCGCGAGCAGGGCGTCGTTGAGCGGTCCGTGCTGGCCGAGCAAGCCCATCCAGGCATAGACCCTGAGCAGGAAGGAGGTCCAGAACGGCAGCACCATCGCCATCAGCAGCGGGACCTGCAGGCGCCGCGGTGCGCGCGCCATCGCCCAGGCCATCGGGTAGCCGAGCGCGAGGCAGATCAGGGTGACGGTGGTGGCGATCCGGATCGAGCCGAACCAGGCGTGGACGTAGAGCGCGTCGCCAGCGAGCAGGCGGTAGGCATCGAGATGGAGCGCGAGGCGCAGGCCGCCATCCGCGCCCGTGGCGAAGAGCGGGGTGTAGGGCGGTTGCGCGATGACCGACTGGGCGAAGGAGATCTTGAGCACGATCAGCAGCGGCACGAGGAAGAACAGCGCCAGCCAGGCATAGGGCAGGGCCACCACGAGCGGCTGCCCGCGCAGCGCGGTGCGCCTCATGCGTCGAGCACCCGGCCGTTCGCCGGCGACCAGCTCACCGTCACCGGCATGCCCGCCGTCAGCGTGGCATGGGCCGCATGGGCGGCGTTCGGTTCGCTTACGTTCAGCACGAGATCGTCGCCAAGTGCGACCGTGTAGCGCCAGCGATCGCCACCGTAGGCCACGGCGGTCAGCGTGCCGTCGAGCCGGTTGTGCGTTGGTGGTGGCGCGCCACCGATGGCGAGCTGTTCCGGGCGCAGCAGCAGCCGCACGGCGGCGCCGGGCGGGCGCGGGGTGTCGGTGATGACACGCAGCATCGCGCCGGTGGCGTCGATGACGAGACCGTGGTCGTCGTGGCCGACGACACGCCCGTCGAGCAGGTTGGCGTGGCCGACGAAGTCGGCGACGAAGGCATTGACGGGGCGTTCGTAGACGACGTCGGGCCGGTCGACCTGGACCAGCCGCCCGCCGTCCATGACCCCGATGCGGGTGGCCAGCGAGAGCGCTTCCTGCTGGTCGTGGGTGACGATGACGAAGGTCGTGCCGAGCGCGCGTTGCAGGCGCAGGAGTTCGAACTGGGTCGCTTCGCGCAGCTTGCGATCGAGCGCGGCGAGCGGTTCGTCGAGCAGCAGCACGCGCGGGCGGCGGGCGAGCGCGCGGGCCAGCGCGACACGCTGGCGCTGGCCGCCGGAGAGCTGGTGCGGGCGGCGTTCGCCGAGCCCTTCGAGCCGCACCAGCGCGAGCATGGCGGCGACCCGTTCGCGGATCTCGGCGCGTGGCAGGCCGGCGCGCTCGAGACCGAAGGCGACGTTGCGGGCGACCGTCAGGTGGGGGAACAGCGCGTAGGACTGGAACATCAGGTTGACCGGGCGCTGCCACGGCGGCACCGCGGTGACATCGACGCCATCGAGCAGCACGCGCCCGGCGTCCGGCGTCTCCAGCCCGGCGATGAGCCTGAGCAGGGTGCTCTTGCCGCAACCCGAGGCGCCGAGCAGGCAGAACAGCTCGCCTTCGCCGATGTCGAGATCGACCTCGTCGACCGCGCGTTGGCCGGCGAAGGCCTTGACGAGGCCTTCGAGGTGGATGGCGGGCGTGGCTGCGGTCGCGGCGCTCAATGGCCGCTCTTGACGCGCGTCCAGGCCCGCGTCACCAGGCGGTCGAAATCGGGGTTGGTCGGCGCTGCCGGCAGCAGGCGCGCGCGTGTCTCGGCATCGGGGTAGATGCCCGGATCGTCGCGCACCGCCGGCGTGACCAGCGGCGTCGCCTGCGCATTGGCGTTGGCGTAACGGACGGCGTCGCTGACCGCGGCGATGACTTTTGGGCGCATCAGGTAGTCGAGGAAACGATGCGCGTTGTCGACGTGCGGCGCGTCGGCCGGGATGACCATGACGTCGAACCACATCAGCGCGCCCTCGCGTGGGACGACGTAGGCAATGTCGTTGCCATTGGCGGCCTCGCCGGCGCGCGCGCGGGCCTGCAGCACGTCGCCGTTCCAGCCCATCGCGACGCAGATCTCGCCGTTGGCGAGATCGTTGATGTACTGCGAGGAGTGGAAGTAGCGCACGTGGGGGCGGATGCTCGCGAGTACGCCTTCGGCCGCGCCGAGATCGCCCTCGCTGGTGCTGTTGCCGGGCAGGCCGAGCGCAAAGCGCGCGGCGGGGAAGGTCTCGGAGGGGGCGTCGAGCAGGGCCACGCCGCAATCGGCGAGCCTGGCCACGGTGTCGGGGTCGAAGAGCAGGCCCCAGGTATCGAGATGGGCGCCAGGCAGTCGCGCCGCGACCATCGCGGTGTTGTAGCCGATGCCGGTGGTGCCCCACATGTAGGGCACGGCGTGGACGTTGTCCGGATCGTAGGTCGCCAGCGCGTGGAGGATATCGGCCTCGAGGTTGTCGTAATGCGGCAGCTTCACGCGGTCGAGCGGCTGGAACAGGCCGGCCTTGATCTGGCGTGCGACGAAGCTCGCCGAGGGCACCACGATGTCGTAACCGGTGTGGCCGGCGAGGAGTTTCGCTTCCAGCACCTCGTTGGAATCGAAGACGTCGTAGTTGACCTTGATGCCGGTCTCGCGCTCGAAGCCGGCAATGGTGTCGGGGCCGATGTAGTCCGACCAGTTGTAGATGTTCAGGACCTGTTCGCCGCCGCCCGCGACGCTGTCGGCGCCGGTGCCAGCGGGTGTGGCCGGGCTGCCCGCGATGCCGCCGTCACCCTCGCCGCAGGCCGACAGCAGAGCGAACAGCAGCAGGCAGGGGAGGCGAGAGAGGCGGCTCGAGGGCATGGCAGGACGCGATCGGATCCCGGGCTCGGAAAACGGCAGCACAGTGTAAAGGATGCACCGGCGAAGTGGCGCTGCCGCCGCGTGGCGACGTCACCCGGGTCGACGGCGACGCGGCCCGAGGTGAGGTCTCAGGTGCGCGCCTCGGCGCGGGCGAGGTCGGCGGCGAGATGCCGGCCGCCGGCGTAGAAGTGCCAGGCCACCCACAGGTTCACGCCGCCGAAGACGAACAGGCTCCAGCGCAGCGAGTCGCTGCCGTAGTGCGGCGCGAGCAGGTCGCTCAGTGCGCCCACCGCCCATGGCCCGGCGCCGAGACCGATGATGTTGGCGATGAAGAGCAGGATGGCCGAGGCCACCGCGCGCATACGCAGCCGTACGAGGCCCTGGGCCTGGGCGAAGCTCGTCGCCTGCCAGAAGTTGCCGGCGAAGATCGGCGGCAGGAACAGCGCCATGGCAAGGTAGGGGTTGTCGGCGAGGTAGGCGATGGCGCCGAAGGGTACCGCGACGATCATCGCCACCGTCACCGTCCACAGGTACCAGCGCGTGTCGCGCTGGCCGAGCTTGTCGGCGAGGTAGCCGCCGAGGAACATGCCGATACCGCCGCCGACGCCCATGGCGAGGCCGAACCAGAGGCCGATGGTCGCCGTGCCGAGGCCGTGGCTGCGGATGAGGAAGGCCGGGAACCAGGCGATCACGCCGTAACCGACGAAGGCCGCCAGCGCGCCGCCGAAGGCGAGATGGACGAAGGCCGGGCGCCGCATCAGGAAGGCGAAAGTCTCGAGCATGCCGGGGCGGTCGTCGTCCGCCTGGCGCTGCTCGGACATGCCGCGCGCCGGTTCCGGCAGCGTGAAGCGCACCAGCGCCGCCAGCAGCAGCCCCGGGATGCCGACGACGAAGAAGGCACGGCGCCAGCCGAAGGCCTCGTTGATCCAACCGCCGATGAACATGCCGAACATGATCCCGAACGGAATGCCCAGCGCGTAGATGCCGAGCGCGGTGGCGCGTTCGCGCGGCGGGTAGAAGTCCGAGATCAACGAGTGCGCCGGCGGGCTGCAGCCGGCCTCGCCGATGCCAACGCCAATGCGGGCGACGGCGAGCTGCCAGAAGTTCTGCGCCAGGCCCGACAACGCCGTCATCGCGCTCCACAGCGCGAGCGCGATGCTGATGAGGTTGCGCCGGTTGCCGCGGTCGGCCCACAACGCGAGCGGGATGCCGAGGGTGGCGTAGAAGGCGGCGAAGGCGAAGCCGGCGAGGAAACCGAGCGCCTGGTCGGAGAGGCCGAGGTCGGCCTTGATCGACTCGATCAGGATCGAAAGGATCTGGCGGTCGATGAAATTGAAGGTGTAGACCACCACCAGCACGAACAGCACGTAGCGGCGTACGCGCAGGGGGGAGGCTTGGCTCGACGCCACGTTTTCGCTCATCGAATCTGGCCTGCGGGTGGGGCGATCAGCGGCTGTACAGGTACCGCCCGCCGGCGCGGGACGTTTCCCGAACGCCGCTGGTGAAACGCGGGCGCGGACGAAATCGCGCGCGCAGCCGGGCTACGGAAGCGATTCGAGGTGTCCCCACAAGGCCGCCAGGGGTGTTCAGGGGACGTCGTAGCAGGCGAGGTGATTTCTTCACGGGCTCTCAGGCGACCGGGCCGCGGTTGATGGCCGTGAGGGCGTCGTTGACGTCGAAGATGCGCGCGCGGATGCCGTCGATACCGAAACCCTTGAGGCGCTCGGTGTGCTTGGCGACGTAGGCCTCGGCGCTGGCGGCATCCTCGAACAGGTAGATGCCGCCGGCCTCGCCGCGCTCGGCGCTTTCCGTCCAGATTTTCCACACGAAGCCGGGTTCGCTGGCGATCGAACGGGCGAGATCGGCGAGCGCTTGCGACATCGCCTCGCCGAACGGTCCCTGGAACGGAAAATCGATCTGCAGCAGCTTGGCCATGGGTACTCGTCCCTCCCCGGAAGTTGGCCGCATCCTAGCAGGGCTGCACAGGCTTGTGCACAGGCCGGCGACGCGCGGCAGGGACTGGAGACTGGTAATGGGGACAGTATACTTTTGCGGGGCGCCGGAGCCGCGGCGATGCAATATCGAAAAGTATACTGTCCCCATTACCCGTACTGTCCCCATTCCCCGTTTCCATTCTCCGGGCCCGCCGCCGCGACGACTCTTGTCCCGGCCCGATTAGACTGTCCGTTCCGCAACTTCCGGGGAGGAACGTTCGATGGACAGCAATGACCGACCAACCGCCACCGCGCTCGCCGAACTCGTCGCGCGCACGCAGATCGCCGACGTCATCTACCGCTACGCGCGCGGCATCGACCGCCTCGACTTCGACCTCGTGCGTTCCTGCTACCACGCTGACGCCTACGACGACCACGGCGGTTTCGCCGGTCACGTCGAGGAATTCATCGCGGCCGCCGGCGAGTTCCTGCGGCGCTGGACCGCAACCCAACACTTCATGGGCAACATGCTGATCGAGATCGACGGCGATCGTGCCCGCGCCGAGACCTATGCCGTCGCCTACCATCGCCGCGAGGACGCCGACGGTAACGGCAAGGACGACGTCATGGGCATTCGCTACGTCGATCGCTTCGAGAAGCGCGACGGCGAATGGAAGATCGCCCATCGCGTGGTCGCCAACGAATGGCGCCGTGTCGATCCGGTCACTGGCGCCAAGCATCGCAACCAGCTCGGCGTGTGGGGTCGGCGTGATGACGGCGACGTGCTCAACTGGATCATGACGGCGCAAGCGCCCGCGCGCTGAGCGCGCCCGCAGTCATCAACGACTTGAATCCCGGTGTCAGACACCGCCGCCGTCGCCGGACGTCACGCCTCGGCGATGCTCGCCCGGGTCGACCCGGTCAGTTCGCAGATGTCCACCGGCGCGATCTCGACGTCGAGTCCGCGGCGCCCGCCGCTGACGTAGACGGTGGGGTGGGCGGCACGGGGTCAGGGCGGCACGGGGTCAGACCCCGACGCCTAACCGACGGATTTTCAAGCCCTGGTTCGCCGTCAACGGGGTCTGACCCCGTGTGCGGCGCGCCGTCAACGGGGTCTGACCCCGTGTGCGGCGCGGAAGCCCATTCGATCAGCAACTTGGCGTGTGGGGTCTGACCCCGTGGAGGGCGCGCTCAGGTTTCGGCGATGGCGGCACGCTGGGCGCCGGTCAGTTGGCAAAGGTCGCCGGGAGCGATCTCGATATCGAGCCCGCGGCGCCCGCCGCTGACGTAGACGGTGGGGTGCGCGAACGCGGATTCGTCGAGCACCATCGCAAGGCGTTTTTTCTGCCCGAGCGGGCTGATGCCGCCCATCACGTAGCCGGTCGCGCGTTCGGCCGCCGCGCGTTCGGCCATCGCCGCCTTGCGCGTGCCGAGCGCGCGCGCCATGGCCTTCATGTCGAGCTGGCAGGCGACCGGCACGATGCCTACGGCGAGCTTGCCCTCGGCGGTCTCGACCACCAGGGTCTTGAACACCCGGGCCGGATCGAAGCCGAGCTTCTCGGCCGCCTCCAGGCCGAAGGAGCGCGCCTTGGGGTCATGTTCGTACTCGTGGATGGCAATACTGATGCCGGCCTTGCGTGCGGCGGTGACGGCGGGAGTCATGGCTGCGTGGCGTCTCGTCTGCCCGGACCGCTCAGTAGCCCACCGCCTGGCCTTCCTTGCGGTGATCGGAACCGGCCAGGTAGCCGTGCGCGGTGCGCACGATGAGCTGGGCGCCGCCGAAGGCGTGGTTGTTGACGTCGTAGCGGACCTGGTGACCGCGGCGTGCGAGTTCCTCGGCGACATCGGCAGGGAAGCCGGGTTCCAGCATCACGCTGTAATCGCCCAGCACCTGCCAGCGCGGCGCGTCGCTCGCCGCCTGCGGGTTCTGCCCGTAGTCGACCACACGCGTCATCATCTGTACGTGGCCCTGCGCCTGCATCGGCCCGCCCATCACGCCGAAGCTCATGAAGGGTTCGCCGGCGCGGGTGACGAACCCCGGGATGATGGTGTGAAAAGGCCGCTTGCCCGGCCCGACCTCGTTCGGATGGCCGGGTTCGAGCGTGAAGCCGAAGCCGCGGTTCTGCAGCGCGATGCCCGTACCCGGCACGACGACGCCGGAACCGAAGCCCCAGTAGTTCGACTGGATGAAGGACACCATCATGCCGCTGGCATCCGCCGCGGTGAGGTAGACCGTGTCGGGGCTGGTCGGCAGCGCCACCGGCGGCAGGGACGATGCATCGCGACCGATACGCGAGGCGGCGCGGGCGAGCGAGGTGGCATCGAGCAACTCGGCGGGCGTGATGCGCATGTGCGCCGGGTCGGCGAAGTGATCGGCGGCGGCCCGCAGCGCGATCTTCATCGCTTCGATCTGCAGGTGCATGGCGTCGGCGCTATCGCGTGGTGGCGGCGCGAAGTGGGCCAGGATGCCGAGCGCGATCTGCGCGGCCAGGCCCTGGCCGTTGGGCGGGATTTCGTGGAGCACGCTGTCGCGGTAGGGCTGGGCCAGTGGGGTCACCCAGTCGCATTGGTGTGCGGCGAGGTCGGCCGCGCGCAGCGCGCCACCCGCCTCGAGCGCCGCCGCTTCCATGCGCGCGGCCAGTTCGCCGCGGTAGAAGGATTCGCCGCCGCTGGCCGCGATCTCGCGCAAGGTCGCCGCGGTATCGGGCAGCGCGCGGCGTTCGCCGGCGGCCGGAGCGGGCAGGAAGTGACGCGCGAACTCGGCCTCGTCGGGATAGAGCTGCGCGGCCTCGGCCCAGTGGATGGCGGTACGCGGCCCGACCTGGAAACCGTGCTCGGCATAGCGGATGGCGGTGGTGAAGAGATCCTCGAACGGCAGCGCGCCGAAGCGCGCCGACAGTGCGACCCAGGCGCTGACCGCCCCCGGCACGGTGACGGCGTCCCAACCGAACTGCGGCATGCGGGCGAGCCCGGCGAAGCGTTCGGGAGTCCACAGTGCCGGCGCGCGTCCCGAGGCGTTGAGGCCGTGCAACTCGGCGCCGTCCCAGACGAGCGCGAAGGCGTCCGAGCCGAGGCCGTTGCTGCAGGGTTCGACCACGGTCAGGGCGATGGCCGTGGCGAGCGCGGCATCGACCGCGTTGCCGCCGCGGCGCAGTGCGTCCAACCCGGCCTGCGCGGCGAGTGGCTGCGAAGTGGCGACGACGTTGGCCGCGCCGAGCGGCGCGCGTTGCGAGGGATAGGGCAGGCTGGCGTCCATGGACGGGTTCCCGTGGCGATGACGTGATGGGCCGTGACGGCGCCACGGCCGACACAGTTTAAGAGGGCGTCGCCGAAACACCCACCCACATCGACGCGTGCGCCCCTGCGGTGCGGGCGGGCAATCGAACCGTCCGCGGCGGCAGCTACGCCAGCCAACAGCGCCCGCTATACTCCGGCGCACCTCTCGCGCAGGGAACGCGATGCTCTACCTGTTCGCACTGGCTGGCGCTTTCTGCGGCGCGGTGATTGCCGAGGAAGCGGGCTTGTTCGCCGGTCTCGCGCTGGGCGTGCTGTTCGCCCGCCAGCGCACGCTCGGTCACGCGGTCGACGAACTGCGGCGCGAACTCGCGGCGGTGCAGGCGACGCTCGCGGCGCGGCGCGGCGCGACGGCGGCACAGGATAGGGTGTCCTCGGCGGCCGGTGACGCGGTCGATGTGCCCGACACCGCCGCACCCGCCACGGACCGCGTACCGGATCCGTCACCCGTCCCGCCGCCGTCAGCGCCCACGGCCACCATCGAGACCGCGTTCGAATCGCCGGTCGGACCGCGCGCGGACGGTACAGGGGACGCCGAGTCCGCCGCGGCGCCGGGGCCGCCGGCGGCGCTCCCGGCCGATCCCGGGCACGGTCCGGCACCCGCGGCGCCGCCGCTGTCGGCGCGTGTCGATGACGCACTCGCGGGCCTGCGCGCCCGCGTGGTCACTTTCTTCACCACCGGCAACGTGCTGGCCAAGGTCGGCGTGGTGCTGCTGTTCTTCGGCGTCGCCTTCCTCGCGCGGCTCGCCGTCGAGCACGGCTGGTTCCCGATCGAGCTGCGCCTCACCGCCATCGCCGCCGGTGGCCTCGCCCTGCTCGCGACCGGCTGGCGCCTGCGCCACGCACGGCGCGGCTACGCGCTCGCCCTGCAGGGCGGGGGAGTCGGCGTGCTGTATCTCACGGTGTTCGCTGCCGCGCGGCTCTACCCGCTGCTGCCGATGCCGTTCGCCTTCGCGCTGCTGGTCGTGCTGGTGATGGCCTCGGGCGCGCTGGCCGTGCTGCAGGATGCGCGTGCGCTCGCCGTGCTCGGTGTGAGCGGTGGCTTCCTCGCGCCCATCCTCACCTCGACCGGCCAGGGCAGCCACGTCGCGCTGTTCGCCTACTACGCGCTGCTCAACGCCGGCATTCTCGGCATTGCCTGGTACCGGCCGTGGCGCTTGCTGAACCTGCTCGGCTTCGTCTTCACCTATGCCATCGGTTCGCTGTGGGGCGCGCGCTATTACCAGCCGGATTACTTCGCCAGCGTCGAGCCCTTCCTGCTGCTGTCGTTCTTCTTCTACCTCGCCCTGCCGATTCTCTACCTGCGCCGCCAGGCGCCGACACTGCGCGGCGTGGTCGACGGCACGCTGGTGTTCGGCAATCCGATCGTGTTCTTCACCCTGCAGAGCCAGCTCGTCGCCGACTTCGAGTTCGGCCGTGCGTGTTCCGCACTCGGACTCGCGCTCGTCTACGGCAGCGCCGCGCGGGCCCTGTGGCGCGCTGACCCGACGCGAGGGCGACTGCTGGCCGAGAGTTTCCTCGCCCCGGCGCTGCTCTTCGCCACGTTGACCATTCCGTTCGCGGTCGACGGTCATTGGACCGCCGCGGCGTGGTCGCTCGAAGGCGCAGGGGTGGCCTGGATCGGGTTGCGCCAGGGGCGTCGCCGCGCCCAGTTCGTCGGGCTCGCCCTCGAGGTCGCGGCAGCGTTGATGTTCTTCCTGCGCGTGCCGGTGCGCCTGGGCCCGGCGCCGCCCGTCGACGCCACGGTGCTCGGTGCGGTGATGGTCGCGCTCGCGGGTCTCTTCACGGCCTGGCGCCTGGAGCGTGATCGCGATCGCGCCTGGCCACCGCTCGCGCGCGGCGCGCCGCTGTTCCTCGGTTGGGGCCTGGCCTGGTGGTTCGGCGCCATGGCGATGGAGATCGAGCGCGTCGTGCGGCCGGACACGCGCCTGGCCGCGCTCGTCACCGCGGCTGCGCTGAGCGCCGTTGCCCTGGCGGTCACGGCACGCCGTCTCGCCTGGCGCCAGGGCGCGTTGCCGTCGCTGGGCCTCCTGCCGTTCGGCGTGGTGCTGCTTGCCCTGGCCTTCCTCGCCGGCCACCGCCACGGGCCGTGGGCCGATGGCGGCTGGCTTGCCTGGCCGGCTTTGCTCGGTTGCGCGTATTACCTCCTGGCGCGGCACGCCGCGGCGTGGCCGGCGCGGGCGCGGACCCTGGCGCACGTCTGCGGCCTGGTCATCGTCGTGGTTCTCTTCACCTGGGGCGTGGCGCACGCTGTCGCCATCCCGCGCCAGCTTGGCAGCGCCTGGGTCCTGGCAAGTTGTGGCGCGGTGTCGGCACTCGTCGTCATCGCGCTCGCCAGCGACAGCGCGCCGCGCCGCTGGCCGATCACCGCCGACCCGCGCGCCTACCGCTGCTACGGCGCCGGCCTCTTGCTCGCGCTCCTCGCCGCCTGGCTCGTCGCCAACCTCGGCCATCACGGCGCGGCTGCGCCGTTGCCCTACGTACCCTTGCTGAACCCACTCGATCTCGTCGCCTTGCTGGTGCTGCTTGCCGCGAGTGCCTGGTGGCGCGCGCAACGCCGCGTGGGCGTCGTCCTGCCACTGATGCCGCGCCAGGCCCTGGTCGTGCTGGCCGTGGCTGGATTCGTGGTGCTCAACACCGCCATCCTGCGCGGCGTGCACCACGCGTTCGAGATCCCGTACCGCGGCGCCGCGCTGTGGCGCGCGGCCGAGCTGCAGGCCGCGCTGTCACTGGCCTGGGCCGCGTGCGGCAGCGCGATCATGGCGTTCGCCGCACGGCGCGGCGCCGGCCGCGAGCCCTGGCTGGTCGGCGCCGGTCTGCTCGGCGTGGTGGTGGTCAAGTTGTTCGTGGTCGATCTCGCCGGCAGCAGCGCGCTGGCGCGCGTGGTGTCCTTCATCGGCGTCGGCCTGGTGTGCCTGGTGATCGGCTACTTCGCGCCGCTGCCGGCGCGTGGCGCGGCGAGCAGGGAGGCGGCATGACCATCGATCTCCCGCGCGCGCGAGGCGGACGTGCGCCGGTGCGCAGATGGCCAACCGCTCTCGCGCTCGCGCTGGCCGCGGCGGCAGGTGCGGCAAGCGACGAGCCGGCGTTGACACCGCGCGATTTTGCCGTCGGTTTTGCCATCGAGCACGATGCCGTGCTGCCCTACTTCGAACTCGAAGTGCCGGCGGACGCCTATCACGCCGCGGTCGATCCGGCGCTCGCCGACCTGCGCGTGTTCGACGCCGACGGCGCGATCGTGCGCCACGTGCTGTTGCCGCCGCGGGCGGTCGAGGCGCCGCCCGCCGAGCAGGTCCTCCCGCGATTTCCGCTGACGACGCCCACCGCCGGCACCGCGCGCGCGACGCGCATCGCCATCGCTGCCGATGGCCGGCTGGTCACCGTCACTGCCGCACCCATGGCCGGCGACGACGAGATCGTCGGCTGGGTGATCGATGCGGCGGCGGTGCGCGGACACATCGACTACCTCGAGCTGGACGACGCCGGTGACGGTGCGGCGGTGGCTGACTTCGCCATCGACGGCAGTCATGACCTCGTCGACTGGACGACGCTGCTGCCGCGCGCGAGCCTGGTGCGACTGCAGCACGAGGGGCACGTGCTGCGCCAGGCACGCTTCGAGCCCGGCGCGGGCGACTATCCCTTCCTGCGCCTGCGCTGGCTGGAGCCGGCACGGGCACCGACCCTGACCGCGGTACGCGCGGTGCTGCGCAGCGCCTTGGCATCGCCGACCCCGCTGCGCGTGACGTTGACCGGCACGGTGGACCCGGACGATGCCGCGGTGCTCGTCTACGACGCCGGCGGCCAGTACCCGGTGCGCGAGGTCGCGTTGCGCCTGGTACCGAACCACGTCGTCGAGGGGCGGCTCGAGGCGCGCGCGGTGCCGGCGCAGCCGTGGCAGTCGGTGCTCGCCGGCCAGTGGTATGCATTGACCGCCGACGGCCTGACCCTCGAGAGCCGCGCGCGTCCCGTGGTGCCCGCCGCGCGCCGCTACTGGCGCTTCGTCGGCACCGGCGGCGCCGTCACCACGGCGAACGCGCGGCTCGAGATCGGTTGGCTGCCGCAGCGCCTGCGCGTACTGGCCGAGGGCCGGGCGCCTTACACACTCGCCGTCGGCAGCGGGCGGGCCGCGGCGCGTGCCGCACCGCCCGCGTCGGCCTTCCTGCGCGACACCGAACGTGCGCTTGTCGGCGGCGCCGTGGCCGGTCCGGTCTTCGACCTCGGCGGCGAGGCGCAGCGCGCCGCGCCGCCGGTGATTGTGCCCTGGCAGCGCATCGTGCTGTGGGGCGTGTTGGTGGCCGGCGTGCTGACGGTACTGATCATGGTGCGTCGCCTGTTGCGCGATTTCGAACGCTGACGCTGGACTGAGGAGACATGCGAGGCGGCCTATTCGGTGACAGTCACCGTATTCCCGCGCGGTGAGGAGACAAACCGTAAATACAGTTACTGTCACCGAATTGGGCGGTGGAGGGTGCACGCGGGAGGCTACAATTGCGCGCCCCGTCGCCGGTTCCTGTCCATGCCTGCCATCCGTTCGCTCCACGTGCTCGTTCTCGGGCTGGTCCTGCTTGCGGCCAGCGCATGGCCATTGGCCACGGCGCTCGGCGAGTTCACCACGCCGCGCCCGGTGCTGGTGCTGGCCGACGGCGTCGAGGCCGACGATGTCGCGGTCGAGGTCGAAGCCGGCCGTCGCGCCCGCCTCGCGCTGACCCTCGCGCTGCGTCCTGGCGGGGACGACACCTACCAGGTTCCGGTACGGGTGCGCGCGCGCGGCGCCGACGGTGTCGCCTTGCTCGACGTCGACACTTTCGTCAGACCGCCGGGCACGCCACCGGCGCCCGGTGGCGCGGCGCCTGCGGTCAACGTCTTCGAGTATCCGCCGGATGGGGACGGGCGGCGCGTGGGCGTCCTGTTCAACGGTTTCGAGGTGCCCGCCGACGGTCACCTCACGTTCAGCCTCCACCTCGCCCCGGACAGCCGCCACGGCGCCGTCGTCGAGTCGGCGCGCTGGCGTCTCGAACACGACCTGGGCCAACCGATCAGCGCGCTCGTGGCCGGCGTGTTCATGCTCGTCGCCGGCATCGTTGCCGCGACCGCCGGCAGTGTCCGTCAGTGCGGTCCGCGGCGCGACACCGCGGTCGTTTGCGACGACGCCACCGCGCGTCGCCGCGCCGCGCTGTGCCACCTCGCCGGCCTGCTCGGTTACGTCGTCCCGCTCGGCAACGTCGTCGCCACGCTGGCCTGCTGGTACGCCTGGCGCGATGCCCATGCCTACATCGACCAACAGGGACGCGAGGCGATCAATTTCCAGCTCACCGTGCTGGTCTACCTGCTGCTCGCCTTTTCCCTCGCGCTCGCCCTGCTCGGCCTGCTCATGGTGCCGGTGATCGTCCTGTTGCACGTCGTGCTCGCACTGGTCGCGGCGCGCCGCGCGCGGGCCGGCGAGGCGTGGCGTTACCCGGTGACGCTGCGCTTCGCCTGAACCGCTGCGGTTCCCGCGCGACGACCGCGGCACGAGACGCACGGTAAATCCGGGCTAGAATCCGGGCCATTCGCGCTGCCGCCGGATCGTCATGGACTGGTCGAGGATTGCCGCCAAGCTCAACGCCGAACTCGCGCGCCAGCGCCTGTCCGCGCAGGCGTTAGCGCGCCGCGCCGGCGTCGATCGCAAGACGGTCGACCGCCTGCGCGCGGGCCACGGCGTGCGCCAGGCAACGCTGACCTGGATCGAACAGGCGCTCGGGGTGCCCCTGGCCACGGCCGCTGCCACGGCCGAGGATGCGGCCGCGCCGGTGCGCCTCGCCGCGCTCGATTACGGCGGTTACAGCTACGCACTGGTCCAGCCCCTGCTCGGCGACTATCTCTGCTACCGGCGCTCCTTCGACGTCATCGGCCGGCTGGTCGCCTCGCATCTCGAAGTGCTGTGGGACGAGGAACACGCGCACCTGCGTTTCGTCGACCTCCAGCGTAACCGTGCCCGCGGCGGCACGCGCCACGAGTACCGCTTCACCGGCGACGTGCTGGTGCCGAGCGGTGTCGGCGTGCTGCATTTCGTGGTGCGCTCGAATGACGGTCGCCTGCGCGCCATGACCACCACGCTGCCGCGCGAGCGGCACGGTGTCTTCGAGGCGAAGGGCTTCCTGCTGACCCTGAACGAGATCGCGGACATCGGCTTCTACCCGGTGACGACGCCGGTCCTGCTCGAGCGCGTTGCGGCAGCCGATGTCGCCGGACGTATCGGCGTGATGGAGAGCGGCCATGCCGACTACGCGCGCGTCGCTGCCGCCCTCGCCGCCATCGAGGCGAAGTTCACGCCGTGGACGTCGAGCGAGCCGCCACCGGCGTCGTGAAGCCGGTGCGGTCGCGACCGGCCCGGTGCCGTCCTGGCCCGGTTCAGAGAATCTCCACGCGGTTGCGTCCGCCCATCTTGGCCCGGTAGACGCCTTCGTCGGCGCGCGCCAGCATCGCTTCGAAATCGTCACCGAGCGTGGTGGTGGCGCCGATGCTGAGGGTGAACGGGATGCGGGTGTCGTCGACCATCACCGGGCAGGCCTCGATCGCGGCGCGCACGCGCTCGCACACGATGGGGGCGTCGGCCGCTTCGCGCAGCACCGCCAGCGCGACGAACTCCTCGCCGCCGTAGCGGGCGACGACGTCGCTCTCGCGCAGTTCGCGTTGGATGCACTGGGCCACGGCCTTGAGCACGCGGTCGCCGGCGGCGTGGCCGTGGGTGTCGTTGATGGCCTTGAAGTGATCGGCGTCGAGCAGGGCGGTCATCAGGCAGATGCGGCCGCGGCGCGCGTTGCCGTACAGCGTGGTCGCCACCTCGAACAAGTGGCGCCGATTGTAGACGCCGGTGAGGAAATCGCGGATGGCCGAATCCCGCACCTGGCGCACGTAGGCGATCATGTTGGTGTTCTGCGTCACCCGACAGTAGAACTCCTCGACCACGAAGGGCTTGCTGAGGAAATCGTTGGCGCCGAGCTTGAGCAGGCGCGCGGAGACCTCGTGATGGCGGGCGTCGGAGACACCGATGATGGCGAGATCTTCACGGCGGTAGCGCAATCGCAGTGTCGAGATGAGTTCGTAGCCGTTCATGTGCGGCATGTTGACGTCGGTGATGACGAGCGTGGTGTCGGGGTGCTCCTCGATGACCGCCAGCGCTTCCTTGCCGTCGGTTGCTTCGAAGGTCTGGAAGAAGTAGCGCTCGAGCAGCTTCACGAGGTATTGGCGGAAGCTGCGGGAGTCGTCGACGACCAGGATCTTGGTCTGGCGGTTCTCGCGCAGGCGGCCGACGAGGTAGGCGACGTGCTCGATCTCGTGGGCGTTCTGCTTGAGCACGTAGTCGACCACGTGCTTCGCCATGATGCGTTCGCGCAGCGCGGCATCGGCGCTGCCGGTCAGGACGATGACTGGAACGCCGTGCGCGCGCACGGCATCGACCACCTCGCCGTTCGGCGCATCGGACAGGTTCAGATCGAGCGCGGCGCAGAAAAAGCGCTCGGGGTCGTCGGC
The DNA here is from genome assembly GCA_050184115.1 of Gammaproteobacteria bacterium. Lineage (GTDB taxonomy): Bacteria > Pseudomonadota > Gammaproteobacteria > JACKNG01. The sequence continues at coordinate 153,555 of JBFXAQ010000001.1, forward strand.
GAGCAGGGCTTCGGCCTCGGCGCGCGTGGCGCAGGCTTCGATGGTGAAGCCGCCGAGTTCCTCGAGATAGCTGCACAGAAGTTGGCGGATCGCGCGACTGTCCTCGACGACGAGGACGGAGCCGGCAGGTGCCGGATCGGCGCGGGCAACGAGACGCGCGAGTTTCGAACGTGCTGGCATCACGGCCGGCATCGACATCCTTCCATGGTTTGGGGAAGAGGAGTTCGCGCTGGTTTAGCGGCGCCGGTCACATCAGCTTGAGCCCCTGCTGCCAGGCTCGGGTACCGAACGTCGTCGATCCGCCGGCTATGCCCGTGGGTTTTCGTCCCGGTAGCGCGGGGAGATGGCCGACGCGGGGTGGCGGAGCGCCTGGTGACAACGACGGCGCGAACGGACTGCCACGCTGATCGGTGCGAGCGCGGCCCCGCCCGCCGGCCGCTGGCAACGCATCGCGACCGGGGCGAGAACCGGGCTATGCTGCCATGCTCCGAGCGGAGGGGAGACCGCCATGCTGCTACGTGCACATCATCCGGAGGTGACGACCGACTACGGCGCCGAGGAGGCGGCCATGCAGGCCTACCTGGCGGCCGGTGCCGAGCGCGCCCGTGCGCTGGGCAACCGCGGCCCGATCCGCTTCGACACCGACGGCAGCATTGCTGCCGACATCCTCGAGGCCTACCAGTGCACCGGTTTCTATGTCTTCGAGAACGTCATCGGCGCGGCCGAGCGCGCCGACCTCGAACGTGACCTCGAAGCCGTGCTCGAACGTGCGCCCGTCAACGAGGGCGCGACCGTCGACCGCGCCGGACGGCCTGCGCTCGGCGTCGACTGCACGGCGCCGACGTTCTTCTGGAGCCGGCCGCTGGCCGATCCCTTCGGCGGCACCGAGCTCGCCAACGGCCGTCACCCGGCAAAGATGTACGAACCGCGCGCGGCCGGCGACGCACCGGAGAAGATCATGTACCTCTTCCTCGGTTCGCTGCAGTTCTCCGATGCCTGCCTGCGGCTCTATGGCCACCCCGGCCTGCTGGCGGTGGCGGCGGCAGTCAACGGGCCCGACTTCACCCCGTTCAACGAGGGCGTGTGGATCAAGAACCCGGGCCAGGGCGCCTCGGTGGCCTGGCACCAGGATGGCGTGACGCACTGGGACAGTCCCGCACTCGACGGCGGCACCCACGGCTTCAACTTCATGGCCCAGCTCTATGGCTGTACGCCGGCCAACGGCGTGTGGGTGGTGCCCGGCTCGCACCGGCGCGGCAAGCTCGACATCAAAGCCATGGTCGCCGCGGCCGGTTCCGATCGCCTGCCCGCGGCGGTGCCCATCGTCTGCGCGCCGGGCGACGTCGCGATGTGCAACCGCCAGACCGTGCACGGCTCGTTCGCCAACACCAGCCGCGACACCCGCGTCACCATCAACTTCGGGTTCCATCGCCTGAAGTCAGTGCTCGGCGTGACTGCCGGCGGTGTGCACAACGCCGTCGCCACCTATACCGCCGAGCGCATCAGCGAACGTTCGCGCCTCATTGCCTACGCCATCGACGCGCGCCGCCAGCGCTACCCGGACGAGGTGCCGTTCGTCTACGCGCCCTTCGCCGGGCACGAGGACGAGTACCGCTGGCACGAGGCCGTGCGGCCGACCCTGCGCGACTACAACCTGCAGGACCTCAGCATCTGAAGGCGCCGCCGGCGCGGCGCGCGCGCCGCTCAGTGCACGGCGGGATCGATACCGCCGGCGACCTCGCGTTCGATTTCGTCGAGCAGCGCGGCGATGCGTTCGCGACTCTCCGGGCCGGCGCCGCGCGCGGCCAGGCCCTGCTCGTCGCGGACCATCTCACCGAGGGCGCCGAGCAGGGTGAGGAATGCGCCGTCGGCGTCCTGGTTGCGCAGCGCGAGGCGGCACAGGCGCGCCGCGTTGGCGTGCACGGGGCTGGATTCTTCGGCGGCGGTGGGCGGCGGGTTGCCGAGCGCGGTGTCGTCCATCTCCGGGGTCCTCGAAAGGTCAGCGTTGGGCCGAGTATGGCACTGCAGCATGAAGCCGCAACGGGACTGTGCCACGCGGACACACTGGTTTTGATTTCGCTCAGGGACGCGGCGTGCTTGTCGCCGTGCGGACGCGATGCTATGCAGACCCTGACCCCGCCGCGAGAGCCACCATGCCCGTGACCCCACCCGTGACCGACCTGCCGCTGTTCGACGTCATGTACCAGTGCCGCGCCATGCGCCGGCTGAAACCCGATCCGGTCCCCGATGCCGTGCTGTTGCAGCTGGTCGACTGCGCGCTGCGCGCACCCTCCGGCAGCAATGCGCAGAACTGGAGCTTCGTCATCGTCAAGGATGCCGCGCAGAAGCGCCGCCTGCAGGACCTCTGGCGGCGTACCTGGGCGTTCTATCTCGACACGACGGCGGATGCCGCATTGCGCGCCCACGAGGATGCCCCCGGCCGCGAACGGATGGTCCGCGCGGCGACCTGGCTGGTCGAGCACCTGCACGAGGTCCCGGCCATTGTCTGCGTGGCCCTGGCCCGGGATGAGCCCTTCGAGCGCGCGCTGCGTTCGCCGGCGACGCTGCTCAAGGCCATCCGCCATCTTGGTCTCGGCGCGACCCTGCGGTTGTTGACGCGCACGCCGGCCATCAATGCCATGGCGGCGGGTTCCTCGGCCTACCCGGCGGTGCAGAACCTGCTGTTGGCAGCGCGCGCGCTCGGCCTCGGTGCGGTGATCACCACCCAGCACTTCTTCGTGCCCGGCGAGTTCGAAGCGGTGCTCGGCCTGCCGGCCGGCATGCGACTCGCCGCGCTCGTGCCGGTCGGCTACCCGCGCGGGCGCTTCGGGCCGGTCACGCGACCGCCGGTCGAAGACGTCGTATCGTGGGATCGCTTCGGTGCCCGTCGCGGCGCTGTTTGAACAGTTCGGAGAGCGCTACGCATGAATCACCCGATCGCCGCCAACGCGCGTCCGCGGCGCAGCTTCCTCTTCGTGCCGGGGACCGGCACGGCGATGTTCCCCAAGGCCATCGCCGCGGCGGCGGACATCGTCTGCGTCGATCTCGAGGACGCCGTGGCGCCGCCCGACAAGTCCGCGGCGCGCGCCGCGACGCTCGCCCTGTTCGCCGACCTGCCGGCGACCGGCGAGGTCGAACTGCTGGTGCGGGTCAACGCGCTGCGCGAACGCGAGGGGCTGGCGGATCTCGGCGCCATCCTCGACAGCGCCGCACCGCCGCCCGGCCTCATGCTGCCCAAGGTGCGCAGTCCGGAGGACGTCGCCATCGTCGATGACCTCCTCACGCAGGCCGGTCTGTCGACTCGCCTGCAGGTGATCGTCGAGACCAATGCCGCGCTCGAGGCGGCGCACGAGATCGCGCGTGCCAGTCCGCGCATCGACGCGCTGCTCTTCGGCGCCATCGACATGAGCGCGGAACTGCGCGTCGAGCCGAGCTGGGAGGCGCTGCTCTATGCGCGCCAGCGCCTGGTGCACGCCGCGGCCGGCGCCGGCATCGATCTCATCGACGTGCCCTTCCTGGATCTGAACGACGCGCCTGGCCTCGAACGCGCGGCGCGGGCCGCGGCGGCCATCGGCATGACCGGCAAGGGCGCCATCCATCCGCGCCAGCTCGACGTCATCACGCGTTGCTTCACCCCGGACGCGGACACCATTGCCCGCGCGCGGCGTGTCGTCGAAGCCTTCGAGGGCGCCGACTCCGGCCTGGTGGTGCTCGACGGCAAGCTGATCGAGAAACCGGTCCTGCGCAGCGCCTGGCGCATCCTCGCCATCGCCGCACGGCACACCGCCGACGCCGGCTAGAACTCAGACTCTTCCTACGGTCTCGACGGGGCTTACCCCATTGTGCGCGCCGACCCTGCTGCCGCAGGATGCTGCGCCGCCGTCACGCCTGAGCGCACGGCGGCAGCGCAATCAAAGGTCAGTGCTCTTCGAGGTACCCATGGCCGAGCAGAATGTCACCCCGCCTGGTTTCTGGCGCCGCGTCGAAGCGGCGATGGAAAGCCCCGCCGCGTTCTACGTCACCTTCGCCCTCATGGTCGCGGCCTGCGTCGCGATCGTGGTGTGGTGGTTCTTCCTGAAGTCCTAGCAGCGTACGCGGCGCTGTCGGCGTCGCGGACCAGCCGGCGTGGAAAGTCCCGCCGCCTTCTATTGCGCGTTCGCCGCGATGGCGGTCGTCTTCGCAATCGTGGTGGGGTGTTGCTTCGCCTTCTACGCGTAGCGGCGTGACGGCAGGCGCTCGTGCGCCTGCCCCGAGTCGCGGCACAGGCTCGCGCCCTCAGCGGAACGCCGGCATCACGGGCTAATGGGGACAGTATACTTTCACCCCGCCTTCAGGCCGGGGCTACGCGGCGAGCGAAAGTATACTGTCCCCATTAGCGCAGTTCGCCGCCCATCCGCGGCTCACGCCTTCAGCGGAACGCCGGCATCACGTGCCGCGCGAAGTCCTCGAGCACCTTGCGTTCGCAGTCCATCGGCGGCCACAGCGCGATCTCGCGGATGCCGGCGGCTTCGAGCCGCCGCACGTGCTCGATGATGGCGTCCGGTTCGCCGACCAGGCAGCCATTCTCGATCGCGGCCGGGGTGACGAAGCGGCGCTCCTCGGGCTGCAGGTAGACGAGGTGACCATCGTGGATCTGGCGGAAGCGCGCTTCTTCGGGCAGCGTCATGTTGCGCACACGTTCGAGGTAGTGCGGCCAGGCGTCGCGGAAGTGTGCCGGGATGAGGTCGTCGTTCTCGCCGTTGTCCTTCCACACCTCGTAGTAGAAGTGCAGCTCACAGCCGACCCAGCTGCCGGTCTCGTCGATGACGCGGTCGTCGGTAAGCCTGTCGCCGGGGCCGAGCACGCAGGAGGTGGTGATGAAGGCGGTGTGGAAATCGTCGCCGAGGGTGCGCCCGACCTTCCCGGCACCGGCGCGGATGCCGTCGAGCTTGGGGGTGAAGACTTCGGGCTCGCCGCCGACCGTGATGAAGCCATCGCCGAACTCGCCTGCCGCGGCCAGCGCGCGCGGGCCGTTGGCGGCGACGTAGATCGGGATGCGGTGGCCGAGTTCGAGGAAGCGGCGCTCGCGGTGCAGGAACTGGATTTCGCGCGTCTTGCCTTCGTAGGTGTAGTCGACGGCCTCGCCGTCGAGTAGCGCGCGGACCACGCGCAGGTATTCGCGGAAGGCTTTCGCGCGCATCGGGTCCTGGCCCATCACGCGCATCGCGGTGTGGCCCGTGCCGAGGCCGAGGAAGACGCGGCCGGGCGCGAGCGCGGCGATGCTGGCGATGGAGTGCGCGGTGACCGGCGCGATGCGCGTACCGGCAATCGAGACCCCGGTGCCGAGCGCGATGCGGCTGGTGTGATGGGCGGCGAGCGCGAGCGTGGCGTAGCAGTCCGACCAGATCATCTGCGAGTCGCCGACCCAGGCGCGGTCGTAGCCGAGTTCCTCGGCATGGCGGATGAATTCCCAGTTGTTGACGTGCGCGCTGACGCCGATGCCGAACTGCATGACTCGCTCTCCCCGTTGATGACGCGACGTGATTAGAGCACGTGCCGCGCGTGCCCGTCGTACTCGAAGGCGGCGATGGCGACATCTAGACTGGCGATCTTGAGCAGCGCCGTGGGAGGGGATAACGATGCTTGGGAATCTGGACGTCGGCGCGCTGCGCCGTGCTTTTTGCGAAGATGGCGTGGTCTGCATGCGGGGCGTGCTCGACCCCCGCACACTCGAGCTGGCCGCGGATTGTTTCGCGTGGACCCTGGCCCACCCGGGCCCTGGCGCCGGCTCGGTGCTGGCCGGCACGCCCGGCATCTTCTACCAGGACCAGGCCAATCCCGAGGCCTTCCCCGCCTACCGCACGCTGCTGACCGACAGCGTCGTACCGGATCTCGCGCAGCCGCTGTTCGGTGGCAGCGACGTGTGGCTGATGTACGAGCAGATCTGGCTCAAGCAGGGCGCTGCCACGCGGCGTACGCCGTGGCACCAGGACCTGCCCTACCTGCCGGCCGCCGGCGACGACCTCGCGGTGATGTGGATCAACCTCGACCCGGTGAGCCGCGAGTACTCGCTCGAATTCGTGCGGGGTTCGCACCGTGGGCCCTTGTACAACCCCACCGCCTTCAATGCGGACGATCCGTCAGCGAGCCTGTTCGATCCGCGCGAGTGGCCCGCGCTGCCGGACGTCGAGGCGGCGCGTGCGGACTTCGACATCCTGTCCTGGGCGGTCGAGCCCGGCGATGTCGTGGTGTTCCACCCGGCAATCCTGCACGGCGGCGCGCCGACGCCGGCTGCCGGCCGGCGCCGTACCCTGTCCTTGCGCTTCTTCGGCGAGGATGCGCGCTGCGCGCGCCGGCCGCACGACGGCATGGCCAACATCGACGGCCTCGAACATGCTGACGGCGGCCGACACCCGTTGAAGAAGATGGCGCTGGCGGACGATGGTGCGCCGTTCCGGCATGCCGATTTCCCGCACCTGCGCGGGCGCGGTGCCGCCTGAGCGGGGCCCCGCGGCGGCCGTTCAGGTGCGCAGCGCTTCGAGCACCAGGCCGCAGCGTTCGATGCCGGCCGCCGTCCACGGGTGCGGCATGATCGAGACGTGACCGACGTCGGCACCGGCGAAGGCGGCGATACCGTCGGCGATGTGCTCGATGCTGCCCGCCAGCGGCGTCGCTCCCGGGATGGGATAGGCGGCGCTCGTCAGATTGACGCCGACGGTGGCATGCCGGGCCAACGTCGCCGGGTCGCGGCCGTGGTGTTCGCAGGCCGCCGCGATCGGCGCCCAGGCGCGTGCCCAGGTGGCGAGGTCGCAGGCGCCGAAAGCCAGCATGGTGTTCCACATGTCGGCGTGGGTGGCGACCAGGCGCGCCATGCGCGGGCGTCCTTCGAGCGAGCCGATCATGATCGGTGGTCCACCGGCCCGCACGGCTGCCGGCATCAGCGCGGCGTCGTCACAGCGGTGGAACTCGCCCGTGAAGCTGACCGTCTCGCCGCGCAGCAGCGGCCGGATGATGCCCAGCGCTTCCTCGAAGCGCGACACGCGGCGCTCGAAGGGATAGCCGAAGGCGCGGTGCTCGGTGACGAAGTCACCGGCGCCGAGGCCGAGGATGACGCGGCCGTCGCTGAGGTCATCGAGCGTCGCCGCCATGCGCGCGAGCAGCGCGGGATTGCGGAAGCCCGTGTTGGCGACCAGCGTGCCGAGAGCGACCCGCGAGGTCACCGCGGCGACGGCGTTCAACACGCTGAAGCACTCCCACTGGCCGTTCTTCACGCCGGCGAACTCGGCCGGCAGTTCGACGCCGACGACGCCGAAATCCGTGTACGGCTCGTAGTAGAGATGATCGCTCATCCACACCGAGTCGAAGCCGACCACCTCGGCCAGGCGCGCGATCTCGACCACCTCGCGCACTCGTGGCGTGACGCCGTCCATCGCCCCGGTCCAGCTCGGCAGCAGCAGGCCGAGGGCGAGATCGCGTGGCTCCATCGCGGCTCAGAGGCCGAGGTAGGCCGCCGGGTTGGTCGCGGCGGTGGCGGCGAGCAGGACCTCGGGGCGCTGGAAATGCGCGGCGCGCGTGCGGTGGGCGGGATCGTCCGGCTGCGGGCCGAGGTAGCTGCCGAGGTCGCGGCCCCAGGCGACCACGGCCTGGGCGTAGCGCAGCCGCGTCGCTTCCCAGCCGGCGAGGTCGTCGTCGGCCAGCGCGCGGGCGAGCGTCGCGGCGTCTTCGGCCGCTTTCGATACGCCCATGCCGACGTGCGGTCGCGCCGTCGCCGCGGCGTCGCCGATCAGCACCACGCGGTCGTGGACGAGACGCTCGCAGGCGAAGTCGAACATGCCCTGCAGGAACGGCTGCGGGGTGGCGTCGACGATGGCCCGGATCTGTGGCGCGAGCCAGGTGTGCGCCTCGTCACGCATGGCCTCGACGAGTTCGGCGCGGATCAGGTGATGGGGAATGCCGGCTTCGTGAAAGCGGCCGTCGGCGTCGGTGAGATGGTCGCGCAGCACGGCGGCGTTGCCGGTGCGGTACCAGCCCCAGTTGTACCAGCGGCGTCCCGGGGTGAGGTCGTCGTCGGGTCCGGCGACGAGGTAGCCGAGCCAATGGCCGCCGGGGGCCATGCCGAAGGCCATGCGGTGGGCGACCTGCTCGAGCACCGCTGGCGGCACGCGCGCCTCGTCGAACAGGCCGCGCCAGCCGAAGTAGCCGACGTAGGCCGGCACTACGTCGGGGGCGACGATGGCGCGCACCGTCGAACGGGCGCCGTCGGCGCCGACGAGCCAGTCGGCGTCGACCCGGCGGCCGTCCTCGAACACCGCGGTGACGCCGTCGGCGCGCGGTTCGATGGCCGCCAGCGCGGCGCCGCCGTGGTAGACGTCGTCGCTGACCTGGGCGCGCAGGAAACGGTAGATGAGGCCCCACGAGGTCATGATCTGGGGCATCTCGTGGGTATGGCGGATGCTGCCGTCGCGGTCGAAGAGGGTGCGGCCGCGTGATTCCACCCCCATCGCGTCGCGCAGTTCGATGCCCGCCGTGCGCACGGCATCGTAGAGTTCGCGATGGGTGGCGATGCCGGCGCCGCGGTTGGCCAGCGCCTCGCCGGCGCGTTCGTGCACGCTGACGGTGTAGCCCTGGGCGCGCAGCGCGACGGCGGCGAAGAGGCCGGCCATCGAGCCGCCGACGATGACGACGCGGCCGCGACTCACGGTGCGAGCGCCGCGCGCAGGCGCGATGCAGCGTAGTCGAGCGCCTCGCGCGCGGTGTCGAGCAGGCCGCCCATGCGTGCGAAGCCGTGGATCATGTCGGCGTAATTGCGCGATTCGACGGCGACGCCGGCGGCGCGCAGGGCTTCGGCATAGGCCAGTGCCTCGTCGCGCAGCGGATCGTAGCCGGCGGTGATGACAGTGGCCGGGGCAATGCCGGCGTGGTCGGCGGCGAGTGCAGGTGAGGCCCGCCAGTCGCGCTTCAACGCGGCGTCGCCGAGGTACCAGTCGGCGAACTGCTCCATTGCCCGGGTCGTCAGCATGTAGCCGGTGGCGTTGTCGCGCAGCGAGGCGTTGTCGGCGCTGAAGTCGACCGCCGGGTAGATGAGGAGCTGGTGGGCGAGGTCGATTTCACCGCGCACGGTCAGGGCCACGCCAGCGGCCAGGTTGCCCCCCGCGGAGTCGCCGCCGACCGCGATACGCGCGGCATCGAGGCCGAGCCTCGACGCTTCCCGTGCGACCCAGCGCGTCGCCGCCACGGCATCGTCGAAGGCGGCCGGAAAGCGATGCTCCGGCGCCAGGCGGTAGTCGACCGCGACGAGCGCCACGCCGGCCTCGGCGGCGAGGTAGCGGCACAGGTGATCGTGGCTGTCGAGGTCGCCCACCACCCACCCGCCGCCGTGGAAGAACACCAGCGCCGGGGCGGGGCTCGTGGAGGCGGCGCGCTCCGGGCGGTAGAGGCGCAGTGCCCGGGCGTCGGCCGGGCCCGGAAAGGCCAGGTCTTCGACACTGGCGAGCGTCGGCGTGGGGTGGACGTACAACCGCGTGGCAGCGGCATAACTGCTGCGTAGGGCGTGGTGATCGGTGGCCTCGAACGGCACGCCGGCAGCGTTGGCCGCGTCGACGATGGCCTGGGCCTGGGGGTGGAGCGCCATGCGCCGAAGTATACCCCGGCGCATGACGTGTTCCGGCGCAGCAGGTCGCGGCGCGCCCGCTTGCGGCGAGCGGAATCCGGGTTCAACCCTGGGCGACGGAGCGCAGCAACCAGGCAGCCTTCTCGTGCACGCGCACGCGGCTTCCGAGCAGATCGCAGGTGGCGATGTCGCCAACCGTGTCGGCTTCGGCGATCACCGTCTCGATGTGGCGATGGTGGAAGCCCTGCTCGACCTGGTCACGCTGGAGAACACGCTGCGCCACGCGCGGCGCACGCTCGGGCCTGACGTGACCCTGCAGCGCCTGCTGATCCTGATGGCCGTCTACCGCAACGAGGGTGCCAGCCAGAGCGAACTCCTGGCCGTCCTGGAAGGCACGTCGATCACCGCGCTGTCGCGCAACCTCGCCGACGTCGGTGAGCTGACCTCGCGCAAGACGACGGGCCCCGGCCTGGTCGAACTCCGCGTCGACCCGACGAACCTGCGCCGCAAGCACATCTACCTGACGCCTCGGGGCCGGCGCTTCTTCGCGCGCTGGTCGAAGGTGCCGGCGCAATTCGTCTGAGCGGCGCGTGCCCGTGGCGGCTGGCCGCACGCGTGGAGCGGTCGGAGCGCTGTTCGTTGCGGCCGCGGGCAGCGCCAAGCCACCCGCCGCCCGCCGTCATTCGCCGCCGAGCACGAACACGCTGTCCATCGCCGCGTTGCGGGTGGGGATGAGCGCCTGGTATTCGGCCGAGGCGTACCAGTCCTTCGCCGCCTGGCGGCTGGGGAACTTGAGCACGACCATGACGCCGTGTGTCGAGCTGCCGTGCAGCAGTTCGCTCGGACCACGGCAGACCACCTCGCCGCCATGGGCGACGACCGTGGGGCCGGCACCACCGGCGTATTCCTGCATCTTGTCGGCATCCTTGATGGTGGCGAGCACGGTGACGTAAGCGGACATGGATACTCCTCCTCGGGTGGTTGGTGCCGCCGCACGTTAATCGATAGCGCGGTGCGGGGACCAGTCCAAACCTGCGGCGGAGCGGGTCCCGTGGGTGCGCGGGTAGTGAATCACATTGTCGCAATGCCGGCCCGCCGGGGACGGAAAGCGGTAATACGACACATTCGGCCCCGGCGTTGACAAACGTTGACAGACGAGCGGGCAGCACCAGGCCTAGGCTAGCCGCCAATCGAGGGCCCCGTCTGCGTGGCCCCAAGAAATCCGGAACCCAAGGGACCCACAGAGTCATGAAGAACAAACAACGCATCGCTACCGGCATCGCCCTTGCCGCACTGGCCTGGGGGGGCAGCGCGGCCGCCACCCCGGTCGTCGTCACCGACGGCTACCATGGCAGTGACGGGCATGGTTACAACGACGTCATCAGTTCGCCCGCCCAGTACAGCCTGTTCAACATCGATCGCGCCGAGCTGTCGCTGGCGGGCTCGGTACTGACGGTCGACATCTACACCGGCTTTGCCGGCGCCGGCGATCAGAAGCTGTACTCGGGTTACACCAACAAGGCCGCGAGCAAGATCAACGGCGTCAGCCAGGGCATCGGCTACGGCGACCTGTTGCTGTCCAGCAGCTGGTCACCGTTCGGCGCCGCGCCCTACAACGGCGACAACAACGTCAACGGGACACACTGGCAGTACGGCTTGTCCTTCGACGGCAGCCGCTGGGACGATGCCGGCGGCATCGTGTCGCTCTACGCCCTGACCGGCACCAACGACCAGAACACCCTGCTGAGCCAGGACTTCATGTCCGGTGCGACCTATCGCAACGGCCAGGAAGTCGCCGTCGACCGCGCCTCCGGCACGGTTGTCGATACCGGCATCAACGGCACGTTCTCGGTCACCGCGGGCAGCAAGGTGACCTTCACGGTCGACCTCGCCGGCACCAGCATCTGGAACAGCTGGAACCCGCTGCCGGGCGCGATCAACTCGCTTGCCCTGCACTGGGCGATGAGCTGCGCCAACGACGTCATCGAGGGCGAGGCCAGCTTCACCAACCCGCCGCCGCAGAACCAGGTGCCGGAACCGGCCGCCCTCAGCCTGGCCCTGCTCGGCATCGCCGGCGTCGCGCGCCGTCGCCGGCGCGCTGCCTGAGCGGGCGCCCCGACCCGTCACAGAACGCCGGCCTCGTGCCGGCGTTCGTTTTTGCGCGACTGGAAGGCCCGTGCTCGCGGACTATCGGCGGCCGCGCACCGGACAGTGCCTCCCTCTAGACGACGATGGCGGGGTCGCGCCGCAGGTGCCACCAGCGGCGGCATCGATCGAGTTTCTGCACGGCCGCCTCGGCCAGCCAGCCGAGGTCGGCCCGCGCCGGCAGGCAGGCCGGGCCGTCGAGGGCCTGGGCCTCGCAGCGCGCCCTGAGCGCGGTGAGATCGATCTGTGGTCCGCGATGGGCCGGATGGGCGCGATCGAGAGTGCCGGGTATGCGGATCTCGTGGACCATGCCGTCGCCGCGCAGGTTGAGATGACGCCGCGCGCCGTTCGCCACGGCGATGCCGAGCAGCATGGCGTCGGAGGTTTCGCGGTCGTCGCGCTTGGCGCGGGTGCTGATGCCGTACCAGCGCCAGGCCTCGCCGAGCGCGGCGCCACGCACGAAATTGCCGGGGCTGATGGCGCGGGCCTGACCGGCGCCGTCGAGTTCACAACCCGCCAGCGAACTGAGCACGTGGATCTCGCCGTTCTCGTCCCACACGTTGTGCGTGCCGTAGCCGAGGCGCCAACTGCGCAGGTAGCGGCGGTCGCCACGGTCGAAGGCCCACACCGCGCCGACGCGGTCGACGCTGCCGGCGACGTAGATGACGTCGCCGGCGGCATGGATGGAGTTGAAATGGTAGGGCTCGCCGCCTGCGTCCGCTGGCGCCCCGAGCGGGTGCCAGAGATCCCACTGGCCGTCGCGCAGCACGGCGATGGCGTCACCGTAAGTGCACACCGCCCACAGCGCGCCGTCGAAGCAGTACAACTGGTGCAGATCGCGCAGGGCGAACGGCGGTATGAGGGTGTCCTGCAGTTCGAGGGCGGCATCGAAGACGAGAATGACGCCGCGCTGGTCGCGCGGGCTCTGCTTGCCAGCGGCATAACCCGAGCGGCGCGCGGCGACGTAGATGGCATCGTCGTCATGGGTGATGCCGTAGTAGCTGCCGTTGGCGTCATCGACGCGGTAGCCGCGCGTGGTGGCCGGGTCCACGCACCACAGCGCCCGAGTCGTCGTCACCAGCAGGGTCATAGGGCGCGGAGCCTAGCACAGGGCAGGCTTGCCGAGGCGCATCGCGATGGTAGGATTGCGGAGCCCGACGCGGCTTGGGTGCCCTGCCGCGCATGGCGATCCACACCGTTGCCCGGGCCAGCACGAGGAACGAGACGATGACCGAGAACGCCATCCGCACCGCGGGGCTGACCGTGGCCATGATCGTGGCTCTGGCCGTGACCGTGGCCGCGCACGCCTACGATCCCATGCCCGATCCGCGTATGGGCGGCGGCCCGGCCGCGCCGGGACCGCAGGCCGGTGCCGGCACCATCTACCAGAGCGGCAGTTTCCGCGACAAGGTCGATCGCTCGGGGGATTCGTTGACCTCGCGCTCGAGCAAGCGCGGCGAGCCCCGCTTCGGCAACGGCCGCGATCACGCCAAGGGCGACGCTGGCTACGGCGGCGGCTACAACCGCGGCGGGCGCTGATCGCGGCACATTCCCGCCGTCCACCGCGCGCCGCCAGGCGCCGCGGTTATACTCGCCGCGCGCATCACAGGGGAGGGGGACGGTGACACGAGCGATCGTGGTCCGCGAGTATGGCGGGCCTGAGCAACTGCGGCTGGAAGCGATCGAAACGCCCGCGCCAAGGGCCGGCGAAGTGCGCGTCCGTCATACCGGTATCGGCGTCAACTTCATCGACACCTACTGCCGCCGCGGCCTCTACCCGGTGCCGCTGCCCGCGGTCATCGGCGACCAGGCGACGGGCGTGGTCGAGGCGCTCGGCCCCGGCGTCAGCGAATTCGCGCTCGGCGAGCGCGTCGCCTATTGCTCGGCCGGCCACGCTTACTGCGAGGCACGCGTGATCGCCACCAGCAAGCTGGTCAGCCTGCCGGACGGCGTCGCCGACGACGTCGTTTCCGCGAGTCTCGTGCGCGGACTCACCGCCGAGTACCTGCTGTTCCGCCTGCACCCGCTCGCCGTTGGCGAAACCATCGTCGTGCACGCCGCCGCCGGCGGCACCGGACTCATCGTCACGCAGTGGGCGAAATACCTCGGCGCGACCGTGATCGCGACCGTCGGCAGCGAAGCGAAGTTCGACGTCGCGCGCGGCGCCGGCGCCGACCACGTCTTCCGTCACGACGACCCGGGCCTCGTCGCCGCGGTGCGCGAACTGACCGGTGGCCGCGGGGTCGACGTCGTCTACGACTCGATCGGCCGTGACACCTTCACCGCTTCGCTCGACTGCCTGCGCCCGCGCGGCCTGATGGTCGCCTACGGCAACGCCTCGGGCAAACCCGAACCCTTCGATGTCCTCGGGCTCGCCGCGCGCGGCTCGCTCGTACTGACCCGCCCGCGCCTGAACGACTTCGTCGCCACCCGCGCGGACCTCGACCTCGCCGCGTCGCGCTACTTCGGCGCGCTCGCCGAAGGCGTGGTCGCGCCGCATCCGGTGCAGCACTTCGCGCTCGCCGACGCCGCCGCCGCGCACGTTCACCTCGAGGATCGCGCCACGCTGACGATTCCCGTCCTCGTGCCGTGAGCGGCGCGCCGGCCGCGCTCACGGGCGGTGCGTGCGTGGTGCGCGCTCTGCTCGATCACGGCGTCGACACCGTCTTCTGCGTCCCGGGCGAGAGCTACCTGCCGGTGCTCGACGCGCTCTACGACGTGTCCGATCGCATCCGCCTCGTCTCGACCCGCCACGAGAGCGGCGCGGCCTTCATGGCGAGTGCGGCGGCGCGCCTGACGGGTCGTCCCGGCGTCGTCTTCGTCACCCGCGGGCCAGGTGCGACCAACGCCTCCATCGCCGTGCACGTGGCGCGCCAGGGCTCGATCCCGCTGGTGGTCGGCGTCGGCCAGGTGGCACGCGCCAACCTCGGGCGCGAGGCCTTCCAGGAAGTCGACTACCTGCGCTACTTCGCGCCGCTCGCCAAGCACGTCGAGCAGGTCATGCACGCCGACGAGCTGCCTGCCGCCATGACACGCGCGTTCCATTGCGCGGCCAATGGACGGCCCGGCCCGGTGGTGCTGGCGCTGCCCGAGGACGTGCTCGCCGAGACCACCACGGCGGGAGCGGTGGCGCCGCTCGCGGTGAGCGCGGCGGCGCCGTCCGCGGACGACGTCGAACGCGTGTGCGCGATGCTCGCGGCGGCCGAACGGCCATTGATCGTCGTCGGCGGCAACTGGTCCGACGCCGAGTGCGCCGCGCTCGAGCGCTTCGCCGCCGCCAACGCCATCCCGGTCATGACCGTCTTCCGCCGCCAGGACCTCTTCGACAACGCGCATGCCTGCGCGGCCGGTTTCCTCGGCTACAGCCAGCATGCCGAAGCCGCCGCCTTCGCCAACGCCGCCGACTGCGTGCTCGTGCTCGGCGCGCGCCTCGACGATCCGACCACCGGCGGCTACACCCTGTGGCGTGACGATGCGGCGCGCACGCTCGTCCACGTCCACCCGGACGCCGACGTCATCGGGCGCAACTACGCCGCCGACCTCGCCATCGTCGCCGCCCACGGCGCGGTGGCGGGCGCGCTCGCCGCCCGCGGCCGCCTGCCGGCGCCGCCGCGCGGCGACTGGTGCGAACGCCTCAACGCTGCCTGGCGCGCGGCCGCGGCACCGCCGCCCTGCACGGCGGCGCTGGACCCGGCGGCCGTCATGGCCGCGCTGAACGCGCGTCTCGACGACGACGCCATCGTCTGCATCGACGCCGGCAACTTCACCCTGTGGCCGCAGCGCTACCGCGCCTATCGCCGGCCCGGGCGCCTGCTCGGCGCCATCAACGGCGCCATGGGGCACGCCGTGCCGGCCGCGGTCGGTGCCGCCCTGACCTGCCCCGGCCAGCGTGTCGTGGCCTGCGTCGGCGACGGCGGCATGCTGATGACCGGCCAGGAACTCGCCACCGCCGCGCAGTACGGCGCGCGCCCGCTCGTGCTGGTGTTCGACAACGGCAAGTACGGCACCATCGAGATGCACCAGGACCGCCGCTATCCCGGGCGACGCATCGGCAACGAATTGCAGAACCCCGATTTCGCCGCGCTGGCGCGCGCTTTCGGCCTCTACGGCGGAACGGTGACGACGACCGCCGAGGTCGCGCCGGCACTCGATGCCGCGCTCGCCGCCGACACCGCGGCGCTCGTCCACCTCCTCGTCGAATAGCGCAACGCGCTGGAAGCGAACCGATGAAGTTGAGCTATTTCACCATGCCCCTGCACCCGCTCGGGCGCGACTACATCACCACGCTGGCCGAGGATCGCGAGGCCATCCTGTTGGCCGACGCGCTCGGCTACGCCGAGGCCTTCGTCGGCGAGCACGTCACCGACCGCGCCGAGACCATCACTTCCTGCCTGATGTTCCTCGCCAGTCTCGCCTACGAGACGGCGCAGATCCGGCTCGGCAGCGGCACGGTCAACCTGCCCAACAGCCACCCGGCGGCGGTCGCGGCGCAGGTCGCCATGCTCGACCACATGCTCGGCGGGCGCTTCGTCTTCGGCATCAGCCCGGGCGGGCTGCGCTCCGACGCCGAGGTCTTCGGCAATCTCGAGCGCGATCGCCGCGCGATGTTCGACGAGGCCATCGAACAGGTGCTCGCGATCTGGGCTGGCGAGCCGCCTTACGATCTCGACGGCGAGTTCTGGCGCATCACCACCCGCAACACGCTCGATCTCGAGATCGGCCAGGGCGCCATCCTCGAACCCCTGCAGCGCCCGCACCCGCCCATCGCCGTGGCCTGCATGTCGCCGGCCTCGGACTCGGTCGCCAACGCCGCGCGCCGCGGCTGGTCGGTGATCTCGGCCAACTTCCTGCAGGCGGTGTGGGTCGCGACCCACCGCGAACGCCTCCTCGAAGGCTGGGCGGCAGCCGGGCGCGCGCCCTGTTTCGCCGACTGGCGCGTGGCGAGAAGCATTTTCGTCGCCGAGGACGCGAAGACCGCGCGGGACTACGCCATGGACCCCGACGGCCCCTACGGGCACTACTACCGCAGCCTCATGCGCAAGCTCATCGGCAACGGCCGGCCGGATCTCTTCAAGACCCGCCGCGACATGGCCGACGCCGAGGTTACCCACCGCTTCGTCATGGACTCGCTGGTCATCTGCGGCACGCCGGACGAAGTCGCCGAACGCATCCTCGACCTGCGCGGCACGCTCGGCGCGTTTGGTACGCTGGTCTATGCCGGCCACGACTGGGCCGACCCGGTGCTCGCCCGCCGCTCGATGGTGTTGATGGCCGAGGAGGTCATGCCCGCCGTCAACCGCGCGCTCGACGAGTGACGGCGCGCCGGCTCGACGCACAGACACGTCCGCTGTCGTGCCCGCGCGGCACCGCGGGCATCGCACGAACTTCCGCAGCCACGGAGCACGCCATGAGCCTCATCGACACCCGTACCATCGCCCTCAACCACGCCGTCGACGGACCGGCCGCCGCGCCGGCCATCCTGTTCTCGAACTCGCTCGGCGCGAATCTCACGATGTGGCAGCCGCAGGCCGATCACTTCAAGGATCGGTACCGCGTGGTGCGCTACGACCAGCGCGGTCACGGCGCGAGCGCGGTGCCGGCCGGCCCCTATTCCTTCGCCCAACTGGGCGACGACGCGCTGGCGCTGGCCGACGCGCTCGGCATCGAGCGCTTCCATTTCGTCGGCCTGTCGATGGGCGGCATGACCGCGCTCGGCCTCGCCCTCGATCACGCCGACCGCCTGCTCTCGGTCACCGCGGCCAACTGTGTCGCCGGTTTCCCGCCCGAAGGCCGCCAGACCTGGGCCGATCGCATCGCATCCGTGCGCCAGGGCGGGCTCGAACCGCTGCTCGACGCCACCCTCGAACGCTGGTTCACCGCGCCGACGCGCGCCGCGCGCC
The DNA here is from genome assembly GCA_050184115.1 of Gammaproteobacteria bacterium. GTDB lineage: Bacteria > Pseudomonadota > Gammaproteobacteria > JACKNG01. The sequence continues at coordinate 171,189 of JBFXAQ010000001.1, forward strand.
CCGAGCAGATGGCGGCGGTGCGGGCGATGGTCGCGGCGACCCCGCTGGAGGGCTACCTCGGCTGCTGCGGCGCCATCCAGGCGCTCGATTACGCCGGGCGGCTGGGTGACATCGAGGTGCCGATGCTGTTCGTCGCGGGCACCCACGACATGGGCACGCCGGCGGCGGCGATGCGCGCGATGCACGCGGCGGTGGCGGGTGCGGAGTACGTCGAACTCGACGCCGCGCACGTCTCCAACCTCGAGCGACCGGCGGAGTTCAACGCCGCGCTCGAGGCGTTCCTCGCGCGGCACTGAGCGCCGCGCCGCGCGCGATGACGGCGCCGCTCGTTCTGCACCACTACGACTTCTCGAACTATTCGGAGAAGGTGCGCCTGACGCTGGGCCTGAAGGGCCTGGCGTGGCGCTCGGTCACGATCCCGGCGTGGGCGCCCAAGCCCGACTACACGCCGCTCACGGCGGGTTACCGGCGCACCCCCGCGCTGCAGGTCGGCGCGGACGTCTACTGCGACACGGCCTTGATCTGCGCGGTGCTGGACGAGCTTGCGCCCACGCCGCCGCTGTGGCCGGTGACGGCGAGCGTGCGGGTGCAGGGTGAGGCGCTGGTGCACTGGGCCGAGAACGCCCTGTTCCGTCCGCTCGCGCTCTACATCACGGGCCGGCACGCGCGCCGCTTTCCGCCCGCGTTCCACGCCGATCGTGCGCGCCTGCACGGCAAGCCGGTGCCGCCCGTCGAGGCAGTCGAAGCGGCGGCGGCGCGCTATTGGCCGCAGGTCGCGCCGCGCCTCGATCAACTCGAAGCGCTGTTCGCGGATGGCCGCACGTGGGCATTGGGTGACACCGTGTCACTGGCCGATTTCGCCCTGTACGAGGCGCCGTGGTTCCTGCTCGCCATCGGTGGCGACGAGGCGCTGCCCGAACACCTGGCATGCACGCGGAGCTGGATGGCGCGGGTCGCGGCGATCGGCCACGGCCAGGCCGAGCCGCTGAGCGCCGACGACGCCCTCGCGCTGGCCCGGGCCGCGACGCCGGCACCGCTCGCGCCGGGCGATGCGGCGACCCCGGAGGGTCTCGTACCGGGCGACGCGGTGAGCGTGCGCCCGTTCGACCAGGACGCCCCGGCCGTCGGCCGCCTGGTCCGCGCCGACGCCGGGCGCATCACGCTGGCCGTCGACGGCCCCCGTACCGGGCCGTTGCAAGTGCATTTTCCGCGTCTCGGCTACCGGCTGTCGCGCCAGCGCGGGTGAAGCCGGGCGGCACCGCCCGGCCTCACCCGCGGCGGACCCGCTGCCTCACCTGGCGTCGAGGATCGGCGCGTAGAACTTGGTGAACACCATCTCCTGGGTCGCGTTGGCGGTATGGCAGTCGGCGCAGGCTGCCGCCGGCGCGGCGGCCGCCGTGGCGGCGTAGGGCGGCGCGTGGTGACCGAAGTTGAAGAAGCCCCAGCCGCCGGTGGCGGCGAAGCGCGTGCTGTCCTTCACCGCGATGTCGATGCCGTTCGGCGTGCCCGGAAAGTAGCCGCGCCCCGACGCCTCCACCCCCGAGCCGTCGGCGGCATCGCCGGCGCGGGTCAGTTGCAGTTCCTTGACCAGGATGGTGCCCTCGGCGAACACGCCGTCGCGCTGGTAGAGACGGAACGCCGCGGGGTGGATGTAGACGTTGTGGAACTCGGGGAAGCCGGCCTGGCCGCCGTTCAGACCGTTCGGCGTCAGCGGCGAGCCGAGGAAGATCCAGTGGCGATGGCCCTGGGGCAGTTCGAGTTCGCCAGCGGCGGTCCAACGGGGCGCGGCGTCGGCCGGGACCAGCGACGCACCGGGGTCGGCCGCGTGGGCGGCGCCGAGCGGGTCGCACAGGAGCAACAGGGAGACGGTGGAGATGAGCATCGTTTCGCGGAGCATGGCAGCAGTCCTCGCGTGGCGGGCGACGCCGGCAGGGCGGTCGCCGTGGTTGGGCGCAACGGTGACGGGCACCGTGCATGAGGGTGCGTAGCGTGCCCGCCCGGACTAGACTGTCAGCCGCTTTGAGTCTCGAATTCGATACCAGGCGTCTTGAATATGCAGGATCGTCTCGCCGCCGTGCTGGCCCGTTTCGCGCTCACTGCGCGCGTCTTCCACGCCGGCGCGCTATGTGCCGACGAACGCTTCGATACGGGCGGCGGCGTCGGCCACCTGCACGTCGTCGAACGCGGACGGGTGACGTTCAGCGGTGCGGGCGTACGCCGCCGCGTACTGACGGCGCCGGCGCTGATCTTCCTGCCGCGACCGGCGCCGCACCGCCTCGCCCCGGCGCCCGGGATCGACACCGCCACGGTCTGCGCCAGCGTCGAGTTCGGCGCGGCACTGGCCAACCCGCTGACGCGCGCCGTACCGCCGGTGGTGATGGTGTCGCTCCCCGGCGACGACACCCTGGCCGCGGCGGTCGCGCTGCTGTTCCGCGAAGCCGGCGAGGCGCACTGCGGGCGCCAGGCCGTGATCGACCGCCTCGCCGAAGTCGTCGTGATCCTGCTGTTGCGGCACCTGATGGACGCCGGGCTGGTCGCGAGCGGCGTACTGGCCGGGCTGGCCGAGCCGCGCCTTGCGCGCGCCATCAACGCCATGCACGACGAGCCGGCGCGGGTCTGGACCCTGGCGGCGCTGGCCGAGGTTGCCGGCCTCTCTCGCGCTCGCTTCGCGGCGCGGTTCGCCACCGTCGTCGGGCAGACCCCGGCCGCCTATCTCGCCGCCTGGCGCATCGCGCTGGCCCAGGCGGAACTCCTGCGCGGACGGCCGGTAGCGGTGGTCGCGAGCGCGGTCGGTTACGACAGCGCGTCGGCGCTGGCGCGCGCCTTCGGCCGCCTCGTCGGCGAGTCGCCGCGGGCCTGGCTGCGCCGGCGTGCGGCCGACGGGGTCGACGCCCCGTGAACGTCGCGGCGCGGTGCGCCGGGCGTGCGCTAACATCGCCGGCCAACGGCCGCGCGCGTCGACGGCGCGACGCCGGCGCCGAGGAATCGTACGCATGACCCGCTCCATCACCGCGCTCGTCGTCACCTACAACCGGCGTGCGCTGCTCGAGCGCTGCCTCGAAGCGCTCGCCGCGCAGACCCGCGCGCCGGCGCGCATCCTGGTCGTCGACAACGCCTCGACCGACGACACCCGCGCGTGGCTCGCGACATCGGGCTGGCTCGCGCGCGACGACGTCGAACTGCTCGCGCTGGACGACAACACCGGCGGCGCCGGTGGCTTCGCCGCCGGCATCGCCCACGCGGTGGCGACGGGCGCCGACTGGGTCTGGCTGATGGACGACGACGCCGAGCCGCACGGCGACGCGCTGGCGGAGCTTGCCGCGGCGGCCGGCGACCCGGCCGACCTCTACGGCTCGGTCGCGGTGTGCGGCGAGCGCCTGTCGTGGATGATGGTGCCGCGGGTCGGCGGCGCGGCGCAGGCCATCCTCGGCACCGCGGACCTGCCGGCGCAGCCGGTCGACGTCAGCTTCATCCCCTTCCTCGGTCTGCTGGTCAGCCGCGAACTGGTCGCGCGCATCGGCATCCCGGAGGCGCGCTACTTCCTCGCCGCCGACGACGTCGAGTACTGCCTGCGCGCGCGCGCCGCCGGCGCGTCCGTGCATCTCGTGCCGGGCAGCCGTATCGAACACCCGGCCTCGGAACGCTACGCCATCCGCTTGCCCGGCCGCACGGTCCATTCGCTGCGCCTGGTGCCGTGGAAGCGCTACTACGACGTGCGCAACCGCCTGTTCGTCGCGCGCCGGCATTACGGTGCGGCGCTCTGGTACCAGACCATCCCCGGGCAGTTCCTGCGCCTCGCCATGACGCTGATGTACGAGCCCGATCGGCTGCGCCAGATGCAGGCCTTCGTCGCGGGCATGGTCGACGGCCTGCGCGGACGCGGCGGCCGGCGTCATGAGGTCTGGGGCCTGCGGCCGTGACCCCGGGGCGTGCCGCGGGACGAGCCGCGGCGGCGCGCGATAATCCCCGCCATGCCGCTGCACCGCCCGTTCCTGGTTGCACTCCTCGTCCCCGGTCTGGCGGGCGTGGCGGCTGCGACCGCCGCGCCGCCGCTGGTGAGCGTCGAAGACCTCTCCGGTCCGGGCTGGACGGCGCATGGCCTGACCGTCGACGTGCGCTGGGACGCGCCGGGCGGCCCGGCCGTGGAAGCGACGCTCGCGCGGCTCGTGCTGCCGGGGGCCATCGGCGAGATGCGCGACGTCGGCCTGCGCTGCGCCGCGCTCGCGCTCGGCGCGGACCACATCGCCTGCGCTGACGTACGCCTGCACGCGACGTACGACGAAAAGCCGCTGGCGTTCGCGGCCCGTTTCGAGTTCGCCCTGGGCACACGCATGGCGACGCTCGAGATCGCGCCGTTCGACTTCGCCGGGGGAACGGTCGATGCAACGCTGACGCTCGGCGACGGCGCGCCTGCCGTACGCGTCGGCGTGCACGAGCTGGCGCTGGCCGAGCTGCCCGCGTTGTCGCTGGCCGGCGCGCCGAACTGCACGGCGGGCGGCGCGGATGGCCACCTCGCCTGGACCCCGTTGGCGGCGACACTCGAAGTGAGCGTGCGCGGTGCTGCCTGCAACGACGCCAGCGGGCGCCATGCGAGCGAGGATCTCGACGCCTCGTTGAATACCAGCTTGCAGCCGGTTGACGGTACCTGGCAGGGCAGGATGCAGCTCGGGCTCGACGCCGGTGGCCTGTACGTCGAACCGGTCTACCTCGACCTCGCCCGCTATCCCCTGCAGGTGACCGGCACGTTCGCCTACGACGCCGTCACCGGCGCGATCGGTTTCGACGCGTTCGATATCGAACAGCCAGGCGTTCTGCACGCCCGCGGCGACGGTCTGCGCTGGGCCGACGGCCGCCTCGAGGCGCTGGACGTGGAACTCGACGAGGTCGTCTTCCCCGCCGCCTATGACGCCTGGGCGGCCGGCTTCCTCGTCGGCACGAGTTTCGCGACACTCGACATCGGCGGCGCGGCGGGCGCACGCCTGGTCATCGACGACGGTGCGCCGCGCGCGTTCGATCTCGCACTCGACGGCCTCGACATCGAGGATCGCCAGGGCCGTTTCGCGTTCTACGATGTGGATGGCGCCCTGCACTGGGCGGGGGCCGGCGACGCCGTGGAGGGTTCGACGTTCAGTTTCGGCGGGGGCTTCCTGTACGGTGCCGGTTTCGCCGGCGCGAGCGTCGAACTCGGCATTGCGGGCGAAGCCATCGACCTGCTCGAACCGGTGCGCGTGCCGTTGCTCGGCGGCGCGCTCGTCGTCACCACGTTCATGCTGCGCGACTACGGCTCGGACGATCTCGCGCTCGGTCTCGAGGCCACGCTCGAACCGATCGATCTCGGCCAGCTCACCCTTGCCCTCGACTGGCCGCCGTTCGCCGGTACGCTCGCCGGCCGCCTGCCGCTGCTGAGTTACCAGCACGGTCTCGTCACCGTCGGCGGCACCCTCGAAGCCAGCGCCTTCGACGGCAAGGTGCAGGTCGAAGGTCTGCGTATCACCAACCCACTCGGTCTCGTGCCCGAGATCGAAGCCGACATCCGCCTGCGCAACCTCGACCTCGAACAGGTCACCCAGGTGGTGCCGTTCGGGCGCGTCTCCGGCCGCCTCGACGGCGACATCGCGGGCCTGCACCTGCTCAAGGGCGAACCGGTCGCGTTCGACGCCCGTTTCGGCACGCCGCCGGATGACGACTCGCGCCATCGCCTGAGCCAGCGCGCCGTCGACACCATCGCGCGCGTCGCCGGTGGCGGCGCGGTGCTGTCGACCACCTTCCTGCGCGTGTTCGAGCATTTCGCCTACGACAAGCTCGGTATCGCCTGCTGCCTCGACAACGACATCTGCCACATGGACGGCATCGCGCCGGCCGAGGACGGTTACTACATCGTCAAGGGTGCGCTGCTGCCGCGCGTCGACCTCGTCGGCCGCGTGCGCGAGGTGCAGTGGTCGCGTCTGATCGGGCAGTTGAAGGCGGCGTTGGCGGAAGGCGAGTTCCGCATCGAGTGACGCCGGCAGCGTGGACGGACCGTCAGAGGCCGAGCGCCGAGAGCCCCGGGTGGTCGTCCGGTCGCCGTCCTAGCGGCCAGTGGAACAGGCGCTGGTCGGCGGCGATGGGAAGATCGTTGATGCTGGCTAGGCGGGTCACCATGTAGCCGGCGACGTCGAAGGCCCAGTTCTCGTTGCCGTAGGAACGAAACCAGTTACCCGAATCGTCGTGCCATTCGTAGGCGAAGCGCACGGCAATGCGATCGGCCTGCCAGGCCCACAACTCCTTGACCAGGCGGTAGTCGAGTTCGCGTCGCCACTTGCGTTCGAGGAAGGCGACGATGGCGGCGCGGCCGCTGAAGAACTCGACCCGGTTGCGCCAGGCGCTGTCCGGGCTGTAGGCCAGCGCAACGCGGGCGGGATCGCGCGAGTTCCAGGCGTCCTCGGCCAGGCGCACCTTGCGCGCGGCCGCAACGGCGTCGAAGGGCGGCAGGGGCGGGCGGGGCGCGGACGCTGCGTTCATGGACTTGTTCTCCGCATGGGTGCTGGCGGTGACGGTCGCGGGCGGGGCGTCGACGGACCTGGGCGGCCTCCTGGCCCGAACTCGGCGAGACAGGCCCGCGCACTGCGGCACCCTAACCCAATGCACGGACCGAAGACATCGGGTCTCGCTCCGTCACGGTGCCGCCGCGTCGGCCCCGGTCAGAATGCTTGAATACGCCCGCGAAACGCGACCGCGGCGCGGCTTGCGCGACCTTCGCGCAGCCGGCGCGCCGGCCGATGCGCAGCGCGAGCCGCGGCCCAGGGTTTGCTACGGAGCACGTCCCGCCGAGGCGGTCCGCGTCACCGTTGCCAGCAGCAGCGTCAGTCCGAGCGCGAGGAGGTTGAGAACCGTCGCGCCGGCGAAGGTGCCGGTGTAGGCGCCGGTGGTGTCGTAGAGCCAGCCTGCCACCCAGGGGCCGATGGCAGCCGGCGCGCCGGCGATGGCGAACACGCTGCCGACCACGCTGGCGACATGGGCGCGGCCGAAGAGATCGCCGCACAGCGGCGGTAGCAAGGTCACGCCACCGCCGTAGGAGAAACCGAAGGCCAGCGCCGCGAGCCACAGTCCCGTGAGGTCGGTGCACACGCCGAAAGCGGCGAACGCGGCAGCCTGCAGGGCAAAGGTGACGTACAGCGCCGCGAACCGCCCGACGTAGTCCGACAGCACGCCCGAGGACAGGCGACCGACGATGCCGCCGAGGCCGACGGCGCTGAGCAGCGAGGCCCCCGCGGTGGTACCGAGGCCGAGATCGCCGGCGTAGGCCGGCAGGTGGACGAAGGGCACGAACACCACCAGCCAGGTGAAGAAATAGATCGCGACGACCAGCAGGAAAGGCAGGTTGCCGCGCAGCCGTGGCAAGGGTTGGGCGCCGGCCAGGATCGGCGCGGTGTCGCCGGCGAGCACGTCGCCGTCCGGATGCAGGCCGAGGGTCTCGGGGTCGCGCACCATGTAGCGCGCGGCGAGCAACATGGCGAGGGCGGCGACCACGGCGACGATACCGAGCGCCACGCGCCAGCCCCAGGCCGCCATCATCAGCCCCGCCAGCGGCGGCACCAGCAGGTTGCCGAGACTGCCGCCGGTGGAGGCGATCGCGACCGCGGCGCCGCGGCGGCGGGTGAACCAGCGCGCCACGGTGGCGTTGCACGGCACCCAGGCGACGCTCATGCCGAGCGCGGCGACGACGCCCAGGGTGAGGTTGAGTTGCCATGGCTCGTGGACCAGCGCGCTCGTGCCCCAGCCGATGCCGAGCAGCACGGCGCCCAGGGTGATGACCTGGCGCGGACCGAAGCGATCGGTCGCGCGCCCGGTCGCGGCGGACAGGGCGCTGTAGCCGAAGACGTAGATCGAGTAGGGCAGCACGGTCTGGGCGCGGCTCCAGCCGAGCTCGTCGGCGAGACCGGTGACGAACACGCCGTAGCTGAACTGCAGGCCGTAAGCGAGGAACAGCACCGCGAAGGCGGCGCCCACCACCACCCAGCCGTAGAACCGTTCAGGCCGTCCCCGCGCTCCCCCCATGGGGGCGCATCATGGCACGGCGGGCGTGCCGGCGGGGATGCCCGTGGTGGCCTCGAACCAGCCCTGCATCACTGCCGGCCAGGTCGGCGTGACCGCCGCCACCGCTTCGTCGCGGGCGGCCTCGACCCGTTCGTCGACGATCTCGCGGAACACCTGTACGCCGTCGCCGCGCAGGATGGCGACGGCCATCTGGTTGGTCTCGCCGTTCCACACGAGGCCGGCGCGTTCGGCCAGTTCCGGCACCGGCGTGTAGCGCGAGACGACGTAGAACAGCATGCCCTCGCGCTCGATGGTGTCGGCCGTGCGCAGCAGCGACAACGCGGTGTCGTAATGCGGCCCGAGCAGCGCCACCATGCGGTTGCGGATCAGCGGCTGGTCGTAGAGATGAACCACGTTGGGATCGAGACCGACCAGCGGCTTGAGCAGGTTGAACATGAGCTGCGATGCAGAGGGCAGGACCAGCGCCGGGGCGACGCAAGCGCTCAGCAGGGCCGCGGCCAGCAGGACGCCGGGAAGCGACACGGTACGCATGAACCACGGGGCTCGCGGATGGAGAGGCGCGCATCCTGCGCGCGGCGTGCAGTGAAAGCAACTGCCAGCGACGCGCAGCCGTTATCCCTGCCCACGCCATCGCCGCGCCCCGCGCGACCATGAGTTGCAGGCGGCGTGCTGTGCGTCACGCGAGTCCGCGGCGCGATCCGGGCTAGACTACGCGCGGCAGACCATCGTCCGGCCGCGCGTAGGCAAGCGAGGATCTCGATTCCATGACCATCAAGCGCACGCTCCTGGCGCTGGCCGCGTTGCTCGCGGTCGGTTGCGTCACGATCAACATCTATTTCCCCGAAGCGGCCGCGCAACAGGCGGCCGATCGCATCATCGACGAGGTGCGCGGCGCGCGCGACGTCAACGACGACGAAACCTCGGCCGTCCTGCCGGCGCGCGATGGCGTGCTGGTCGCGGCGCTCGGCCGCGTGCTCGACTGGCTGGTGCCGCCGGCCATGGCGCAGGCAGCCAATTTCGATGCCAGTTCACCGGCCTCGCGGGCGCTCGAGCAGTCACTCAAGGCGCGCTTCCCGGCGCTCGCGCCCTACCTCGACGCCGGCGCCGTGGGGCTCACCGCGGCTGGCCTGCTCGACATCCGCGATCGCAACGCCATCCCGCTCGCCGACCGCAACCGCGTGCGCCAGCTGGTCACCGAGCAGAACACCGACTGGGAGGCGCTCTACCAGGAGATCGCGCGCATCAACGGCCATCCCGAGTGGGTCGACCAGATCCGCAAGGTCTTCGCCGAGCGCTGGGTGGCCAAGGCCAACGCCGGCTGGTATTACCGCGACGCTGGCGGTACCTGGCGACAGAAGTGACGGCACGCGTGCACGCCCGCGCCGGCCACTGCGGGTCATCCCATCACGACCGCGGGTGACATCGCCGTCATCGTGCCGGTGCTGCTGGTCGCCAGCACCGTGCACGCGGCGGCCGGCGTCGGCACCGCGATGGTCGCCATGCCGCCGCTCGTGCTCGCGCTCGGCTTGCAGCGAGCAGTGCCCTTGGTCGGCGTCGCCGCGTTGTTCACGGTGCTGGGGGTGCTCGCGCGTGATTGGCGCGCCATCGACCTGCGCGCCTCGGCCAAGCTCCTCGTCGGTTCCGTCGTCGGCATTCCCTGCGGCGTGCTGCTGATCCGGTCGCTGCCCGGTGACCTGCTGGCGCGCATCCTCGGCGTGCTGCTGGTCGCCTACGGCGCCTTCCAGCTGTGGCATCCGCGCCTGCCGCGCGAACTGCCGGGCTTCGTGGTCTACCCGTTCGGTTTCGTCGCCGGCGTTCTCGGCGGCGCCTTCAACACCAACGGCCCGCCGGTGATCCTCTACGGGCTGGTGGCACGCTGGTCACCGCAACGCTTCCGCGCCACGCTCTCCGGCTACTTCCTGCCGACGGCGATCGCCATCTGCGCGAGTCACGCGCTGGGCGGCCTGTGGACCAGCGACACGGTCATCGAGTTCGCCTGCGCGCTGCCCGCTCTCGCCATCGGCAACCTGTGCGGAACCTGGGTGGCGCTGCACATCGACCGGGCCCGTTTCAACCGCCTGCTCCACGCTGTGGTGCTGCTTGCCGGTGCGCTGCTGATCCCCTGAGTTCCGTGGCAGCCTCGCTGCGCCCGCCCGGTGCGCCGGCGTCGAGGCGTCGATCGCGTGCGGCGCTTCGCCCGCACGACCTCCCTCCTGTCGTTGCCAGGCCGCCCCGGTTGGCGGCCGCCGTGGGTCCCTAACCCTCGCGCGGCCAATTGGTGTAGATTTGTTGCGCTGCGGCGCACGCGCCCCGGCAGGATTCCAGCCACAGACCAGGATACCGACGCATCGGGCGGCGGCGAGGACTCTCGGCGCCACGCATCCGGTCCGGCACACGCAGAAGATGAGAGGCGTTTTTCACATGAGCAATCCTCGAGACAATGCGGCCGACGGCGTCGCCAACATCAAGATCGCGGGCGCAGGCCAGGACTTCCCCATCATGCATGGGACGGTCGGACCGAGCGTCGTCGACATCTCCAAGCTCTACGGGCAGACCGGTCATTTCACCTATGACCCCGGTTTCACTTCGACGGCGAGCTGCCAGTCGAAGATCACCTACATCGACGGCGACCAGGGCGTGTTGCTCTATCGCGGCTACCCGATCGACCAACTCGCCGAGCAGAGCACGTTCATCGAGGTCGCCTACCTGCTGCTGAACGGCGAGCTGCCGACGCGCGCCGAACTCGAGGAGTTCGAGCACGCCATCACCCATCACACGATGGTGCACGAGCAGCTCCATCGCTTCTTCTCCGGCTTCCGTCGCGATGCCCACCCGATGGCCATCATGTGCGGCGTGGTCGGCGCGCTGTCGGCCTTCTACCACGACTCGACCGACATCAACGATCCCTACCAGCGCCTGGTCGCGAGCCGGCGCCTGATCGCCAAGATGCCGACCATCGCGGCGATGGCCTACAAGTATTCCGTCGGTCAGCCGTTCGTGTATCCCGAGAACGAACTCGACTACACCTCGAACTTCCTCAAGATGTGTTTCGCCGTGCCGGCCGCGCCGTACAAGGTCAACCCGATCCTGGCGCGCGCGATGGATCGCATCTTCACCCTGCACGCCGACCACGAGCAGAACGCTTCGACCTCGACGGTGCGGCTGGCGAGCTCGTCCGGCGCCAATCCCTTCGCCTGTATCGCCGCCGGTATCGCCTGCCTGTGGGGGCCGGCGCACGGCGGCGCCAACGAGGCGGCGCTCAACATGCTGGCCGAGATCGGCACCGCCGATCGCATTCCCGAGTACGTCAGGAAGGCCAAGGACAAGAACGACCCGTTCCGCCTGATGGGCTTCGGGCACCGCGTCTACAAGAACTACGATCCGCGCGCCAAGGTCATGCAGCAGACCTGTCACGAAGTGCTCGGCGAACTCGGCATCAAGGACGACCCGCTGCTCGAGGTCGCCATGGAGCTGGAGAAGATCGCGCTCAGCGACGAGTACTTCATCGAGAAGAAGCTCTATCCCAACATCGACTTCTACTCCGGCATCACGTTGAAGGCGATGGGCTTCCCGACCACCATGTTCACGGCGCTGTTCGCGCTGGCGCGCACTGTTGGCTGGGTCGCGCAGTGGAACGAGATGATCGAGGACCCGAGCCAGCGCATCGGCCGGCCACGCCAGCTCTACACCGGTCATACCCACCGCGACTACGTGCCGCTGGTCAAGCGTTGAGCCGCGCATGACGGCCACGCTGCCGCCGCGCGACCAGCGCTGGTTCGAGGACTACGTGCCCGGCGACGTGCACGAGTTCGGTGATTGCGTCGTCGACGAGCGGGAACTCGTCGACTTCGCGCGGCGCTACGACCCGCAGCCCTTCCACGTCGACCCCGAGGCCGCCCGCGCGTCGCAGTACGGCGGCCTCATCACCAGCGGCTGGCACACCTGTTCGATGGTGATGGGCCTGATGGTCGAGCACTACGTCTCCGGGGTTGCCGGCCTCGGCTCGCCCGGGGTCGACGAGATCCGCTGGGTGGTTCCGGTGCGCCCCGGCGACCACCTGCGCGTACGCATCGAGATCCTCGACGCCCGCGTGTCCCGGACCAAGCCGGACCGCGGGCTGGTGCACTCGGCCATCGCCGTGCTCAACCAGGACGACATCACCGTGATGACGATGAAATCGGTGGGGTTCTTCCTGCGCCGGCCGGCGTAGGGCGGGCCGGGCCCCGGCAAGGGGCGCCGGGCGACGCGGCGCAGCGGGGACGGTCCCCTCCAGGACTCGCGTAGCCGTTCGTGAGGCGGTTGTTCCGGTGTTGCGCAACACCGAGGCCAGCGCGAAGAGCCTGTCCTTCCCCGACATGACGTGCCGGGGTCGCGAAACGAGTTGCACGGGCATTGCGTATTCGCGCCGTGGCCCGAGTTCATCCTTGATGCGCGTCGCCCCGTCTCCCGCGGCGCGGTCCGCATGGGACGCTGCGACGCCGCCGGTACGCTTCGTCGCGGACGGCGACAGGCCACGAAGCCGTGTTTCCGCAGGCATTCGCGGCTCGTCCGGTTTGGCGGCACGGCGCCCGAACGACAAGCCTGCTACGCCGGCCGCCGACAGGCCCTCATCCTTCGACCGCCAAAGACCGGGTGGTGCACCCGGCCCGGGTTTGCCCCAGGGTCGGAATTTCAATGCCTGCCGGAATCCGAGATTGTTAACACTTGTTTTGATTTTCAACGCACTGATGTGACGTAATCTCCTTGAAACGCTGCTTCACGTATAACTTCCGGGCCAAAGCACCGGCGAGTGCGTTGCTTTGGTTCGATTGGGGATGAGCACCCGATATTTCGAATGACGGAATATCCAGGCGCTGATTCCCGACCGTCAGTGGCGACGGACCAAAAGGACTCAGGGGGAAGGGATTCTGATGGGGGATTTCGTTCGCACCACGCAGATCGCGTGCTCGCACCTGCGTCTCGGGCTCGGGCTGATTGGCCTGGGATTCTCGGCGACTCTGCCCGCGGTCGAATTCTATTCCCGCATCGATTTCGCCACCTACGACCAGAGCATGTGGGCCTCGGGCGCCACCGGCCTGGAAGACATCACGTACGACGAGTTCCTCGGCCTGGACCTAGACGAGTCGATCAACAGGCGTCTCCCCGGCTCGGGCGATTACTACGTCGATGTCGACATGGACGCCACGGCCAAGCTCGGGATCAACGTCGATTTCCATGCCAGCACCGGCCAGGTCGACGCCGAGCTCGGTTACTACCGGACCGGTTTGAGCCTGAACTACGGTGACTTCGCGCCCGGCGAGGTGGTCAGGATCGATACCTCCGGGTTGCTCGACCGGGCGGCCACCTCGCTCTACACCGAGTTCCCCACCATCCAGATCGGCCTCGACCTGGTCACCAAGCTCAATCTGCACCTGGGGGTCGACGCGCACTGGAAGAACCTCGTCGGCGAATCCAAGTCCGCCACCCTGGTCAACAAGACGCTGCTCAATATCGGCAACAACCAGGGCCTCGAGCTGTTCGCGTTCAACCGTGACGGCGACGGCGAAATCCGCATGCCCCTGGTCGACCTCGCCGGCGCCGCCTCACAGGCGAATGATCTGAACAACTGCCGCCAGGGCCAATCCGGCTGCGGTTCGAACACCAATGGCAGCAGCAATACCAGCAGCAACAACCTCGATACGGACGATGAAGGTGATCCGGAGGAGCGGCCCGAGTTCGTATCCGGCGAGTTCGGTGGCGACGTCGTGACGGTGAACTACCAGATCCCGAACATCGAAACGAACGGCACGGTCAACGGCGACGGCACGCAGGTGACCTCGTTCGGCACCACGCGCCAGTCCGAGACCGACAGTGGCTTCATCGACGTCTCGCTCGACGTCGACCAGGCCATTGCCGACGGCCTGGGCGTACGCAACATCACCGACGCCACGGTCGGGCTGGATGTCGGCATCGTCTCGGGCGAGGCGCACGTGTCGCTGGTGGACATCAGCCTCGACCCGTCGCTCGCCATCGAGCAGACCTTCACCCTGACCCCGACCCTGAACATGGACCTGGCCTTCTTCGACAGCAACGGCAACGCGGTGCAGGTCAACCGGGCCAAGGCGGACGCGGCGACGGCCCCGGGCAGTGTCACGCTGCACTCCGGCAATCAGTTGAACGGCCTGACGGTCGGCTCGGATGCGCTGTTCCTGGAGTGGCAGGACGCCCTGGAAGGCCTGACCATCGTGCCCACCTACTCGGTTTCCGCGCTGCTGACCAACAACAGCGGCTTCGAGGTGCAACTGGGGCTCAACCTGGAGGCGCTGTCGGCGAGCCTTTCCGTCGAGGCCCTGGGTATCGCGACCCTGTACGAGGGCAGCGTCGGGCCGGTGATCGATTGGGAGCTGATCGATTTCGACGACCTCATCAACTACCTCGGCGGCACCACGCAGTTGTCCCTGTTCAACAGCACCTTCGCCCTGCAGGGATTCCAGTCCGTCGACGGCGCGGCGATCCACCTGAGCACGGCGCCGTCCACCTGGGTGGCAGAAGGCACGGTGCTGAACCCCGTGTTCAACTGGAACACGGCTTCGGCCTGGCAGGACGACATCCCGGTCGAGGTCGGCGCCGTCATCCCGACGTTCGAGCGTACCCAGGGCGGCGTGACCGGGGAGCGGACCATCGTGGTCGGCGGCCGAGTGCAAATCACCTTGCCCAATGGAATTATTAGTTCCGTACCCGCGCCACCAGCCGAAGTCGCCAACCTCGCCATCGGCGAGCACAACATCCTCGAAGTCACCGGAACCCTCAGGCAGACCGACGGCGTGGCGGTGAATTCGCTGGTGAACGCGGGCGAGATCCAGGTCGTGAACGATCCCGATCTCACTGGCGTAGGAACGCTCGAGATCCAGGCACCGGTCTACGGCGGCGGTCAGATCACGTTGCTCGGTGGGATCATGCAGGGCGAACTGGTGTTCGAATCCCAGGACGTCGCGGGTTTCGGGACCGTGACCGGCATCGAGAAATTCGAAGTCCTGAACGATTCCCGCTTTGCCGCGGCCAACGGGATCCTCCAGGTCACGACCAACGTCGTCACCCCCGACGGGGATTCACGCAGCGGCGGCGGCACGCTGACCATCACGAACCGGGGGCTCATCGCCGCCAACCCGGGCAGCGAGTTGCACTTCGTCGCCTCGGCAGCCGGGGCCGCCAACCCCGAACTGGCCATCGTCAACCGAAATGGCGTGATCCGGGCCTTTGAGGACGCCACGATCAAGTTCTTCGGCCCGAACAGCGCCATCGACGGCGAGACCATCATCCGTGGCGGCACCGTACGGGCGGATGCTGGCGGCGTCATCAATACCGGGGCGCTCGTCCTCAACGGCGACAACTGGGGTGACATCACGCTGACCGGCGCGGGCACCCTCAACACCCGCGGCAACCTCCGGCTCAAGGGTGGCGTCATCAACGAGACCACCTTCCGTCACGTCGACGAGCCGGACGCCGAGGTCACCATCGACGGCGCCGTCAACCTCACCGGACACGGCACGTTCACGTTCTACAACCAGCTCACCGGCGTCGACAAAAATGGCAACACCCTGACCATCGGCGCCGGCCAGGCGGTGGGTGGAAATGGTGAGATGGGCTCGGATTCCTATATCGACGGATTCAACCTGGTGCAGCGATCCACCGTGATCGACAACGCCGGCACGCTGTACAGCCACGGCGGCGACCTGGAGGTCTCGACCCGTTTTGGCGGCGGTTTCATCAACCGCGGCCTCGTGCAGGCCTCAGGCGGGGATATCACGTTCACCGCTGGGGCGAGCGACAATCAGTTGGACTTCACGGCCGGTACGGTCGAAGCGCTGGATGGCCACACGGTCAGGATCACCGACGGTGGAGACGATTTTGACCGCTCCAATGACGTGACACCCTTCGCGACCGTTGCCGGCTCGATTGGCGGGACCTGGATCGCCCGCAGTTCGAGTGCCATCAACATGTCGGGCAACCACGTCCTGGGTACCGATGGCATCATCCGCAAATCGACCTACGTGCTCGACGGGGCCGGCAGCCACATCCGCGTCGGCGGAATCGCGTTGCTCGGCGGCGAGCTGGAGTCAGTCGTCGAAACCATCGAATCCGGTGGGCAGTTGCACGTCCTCGGCGGGCGAAACTACGACGTGTCCAACGCGAGCCGTGGGCTGACCGTCGCCGGGCTGTTGAAGCTCGACGTCGGTACCCTCACGGCGGATACCGTCGACGTGCAGCAGGGTGGGCACCTGGTGGGGCAGGGCAACGTCGACGCGACGGTGGCGAATGACGGAGTCGTCCGGGCCACGGGCGGTGTGCTCGACCTGCGTGGCGTCATCGACCGCGATTCGACGGGTGCCTGGGGCGCGACGGACGGCGGAAAGCTGCGCTTCTACAACAACACCACGCTGAATTCGCTGACCGGCGCGTTGACCGGGGCCGAGTATTTCGTCGATGCCAGCAATGGCACCGCCGACATCGTCATGAAGGTGGCCAACAGCGACGACCGCATTACCGAGTTGCTGAACACCGGGGTGTACCTGCGCGGCGCAGACGCATCGTTCAAGACGGCGTACCTGCCGAACGGCTGCAACGGCGGCGCGTGCCAGGAGAACACCCGACTGCAGGCCTCGTTGCAGCAGATCAACGGCTCCGTCCTCGAACTCTCGGGCGGGCACGTGTTCGACGCGGCCAATCCGATATCCCTGCTGTCCGGCAGCGAACTGAACCTGTTCGACCAGTCGAGCTTAACCGGCAGCGATCTGCTGCTGGTCGACGCCGGACCCGGCGGGCCCGGCAACAGCGTACGCCTGGTCGACTCCACGCTGGACGTTTCGCTGCTGTCCATCGGCTCGGCGTCCAGCGTGGCGGGGGACGGCAGCGTGCGCGCGAATTCCGTGACCAACCAGGGCGATATCACGGCCACCGCGCGGGGCACCCTGACCCTGACGACCGGCACCATCGACAATAGCGGCGGTGCCGTGACCGCGCGCACGGCGGCCAGGCTCGAGCTCGATGGCGCCCAGGTCCGGAACGGCGCGGTCGACGTCGCTGCCGGTGGCTGGTTGGGCGGTACCGGCGGCATCAACAACGCGACGACGACCAACCGCGGCGCCATCGTCAGCACCGCGGGCACCCTCACGTTCAACGGCGGCAGCCTCGCCAACGCGGGCCTCGTACGCGTAGCCGGCGGCGCCAGCCTCGAACTGATCGATACCGCGGTGACCGGCATCGGCGCCACGACCGGGGACATCGTCGTGCTCGGCGACGCTGCCGTGACGACGCTGGTCCTCGATGGCACCACCATCACTGGCGGGACGCTGTCGTTGTTCTCCAACGGCCAGGCCGCGGATGGCGCCCCGCTCGAACGGGCGCAGCTGAGCGGTCACGGCAGCGTCAACGGCGCCGCGCTGGCGCTGGGCCGGGATTCCTGGTTGCAAGCCGGCGCTGCCGACACGACGCTCACGCTGCAGGGCGGCCAGTTCGTCAACAACGGCGTCGCGCAGGCCACGGGCGGCGGAACCCTGCTGTTGCGCGACACGTCGGTACTCGGTACCGGTGACTTCCGCGCCGACGCCGGCACGGTCCGTTTCAACCACGCGGCGCTGGCGAGTGCCGTGTTGTCGAGCAGCGGCAGCGGCAACGTCGTCAGCCTCGGCGGCACGACGATCGGCAACCTGGTCAACGCGGCGCAGTTTGTCGTCGATGGTGACACCTTCGTCCAAGGCTACATGAGCAACGACGCCCCCGGGTCCATGACGGTCACGGCCCTGGGCAACCTGCAGTTCGTCAATCCGGCCGACGACGCACGCCTCGACAACCACGCCACCCTCACCAACGCCGGCGGTCAGCTGACGGTGGACGGTTTCGAACTCGCCAACACGGGGCTGCTGCGCAACCGCGACGCGGGCGCCAACTTCTACGCCAGCGGCGGTGTCGTCATCGCCAACACCGGCACGTACGAGAATCTCGATACCGCGCGCATCGACCTGTTCGGAACGGACCTGGCCGGCACCCAGGCCAGCACTTTCGTCAACGACGGTACGGTCACCAACCGCAACGGCGCGAGCTTCGTTCAGCGCAACCTCGGCGATTTCACCAACCGTGGCCTGGTCACCAACGACCACGCGAACTTCTGGGTGCGCGATACCGACTCGCTGTTCGGCAACAAGGCGGGCGCCGCCTTCGACAACCGCAACGGCGCCGTTCTCACCGTCGATCGCGGCGCGCGCTTCGAAAACGATGGCAGCTTCGAAAATACCAACAGCACCCTGGTCGTCGAGAATGGAACCTTCGTCAATCGCAACCGTTCCGTGTTCAACAACAACGCCGGCGGTGACGTCGACGTGCGCGACGGCGGCCAGTTCTGGGTGCGCGATCAAGCCGTGATGAGCAACCAGTCGCCGATGTCGGTGCATGTCCAGGCCGGCGGCACGTTCAACATCGACCGTGGCGGCGAGGTCAGAAACGCCGGCAATTTCGTCAATAACGGGACTTTGAACATCACCACCCGTTTCACCAACCAGGCGGGTGGCACCCTGACCAACCATGCGCTCATCCAGAACAACGGCACGCTGACCAACGCGGGGGTATTCGAGAACAATGGCACGGCCACCCTGGGCACCTTCCTCCAGACGGCGGGAAACACGCGCAACGACGGCACGCTGACAGCCACTACGCTGCAAATCGAGGGCGGTTCCCTGTTCGGCAGCGGCAGCCTCATTTCGGTGCTGGCGGCCGTCGACATCGGCGCCGGCGCCACGGTCGCGCCGGGTGACCAGCTGGGTGACCCGACGGCAAACCTGACCTTCATCGGCGACGTCGACGTCCGGGGCGCCCTGCGTTTCGACTTCAACGCCGCGAACGACTTCGACATCATCGACATCCTCGGCCAGGCGACGTTTTTCGCCAACAGCGCCATCGAGCTGGTGTTCGACTTCCTGCCCACCGTCGGGACCTCGTTCACCTTCCTGAAGAGCGACGGGATCACCGGCTTCGACGATATCGGCTTCTTCGTCCACGGCCTGTCCGCGAATGCCTACAGCGTGGCGAACCTGGGTGGTGCGCTCGCGCTCACGGCGATCGCGCCGGCAGCCGTCCCGATCCCCGCCGCCTTGCCGCTGCTGGGCTCCGCGCTGTGCGGGCTCGGCCTGGTGCGGCGTCGCCAGCGCCGCGGCGGAGCCGTCCCGGCCTGAACTAAGCAGACACCTGCGCGATCAGGCGCAGGACAGAGGGGCGCGGGCTCGTACGACCGCGGACCTGCCCGCAGGCGGCAGGGCCGGCGGCCCGAGGCCGCGGGTCACGGTGGACACTCGGCAGTCTGCGCTGCGCTCGGGCCCAACCGAGGCAGCGTGCCACGTAAACGTATACTGCCCGCGTTGCGCCTGGAATCCGGCCCCGACCCATGACCGAACGCGCCGACCTCGAGATCCTGCTCGCTTCGCACTACCCGCTGGTCACCGTCACGACCTTCGAGGAAGAGCGCACCGTCGAGATGTTCAAGGACATCGCGCGCCGTCGCGATTCGTCGCTCGGCTGCTGGACGGTCAGCGATGGCCTGCGCGCCATCGCCGGGCCGCCGCTGTTCAACGCCGACAGCCTGCGCCTGGCCGGCAACGAGGGCACCCCCGACAACGGCGGTGCTCCGACGAGCCGCGACCCGGAGGCTGCGCTCCGCGCCATCCGCAACAATGCCCAGCCGGGCATCTACCTGCTGCTCGATTTCCATCCCTTCCTCGACGAGCCGGTGCACGTGCGACTGCTCAAGGAGATCGCGCAGATGCACGAGCGTTGCCGCATGAAGCTCGTCTTCGTCAGCCACGACCTCGCCCTGCCGGGCGAACTGCGTCGCTTCGCCTGCGCCTTCAACCTCAGTCTGCCGAACAAGCTCGAACTCGGCCGTATCGTCTCCGAGGAGGCCTCGATCTGGAACGTGCAGGGTGGCGACCGCGTGCGTGCCGACGCCAGCGCGGTGACCGCACTCATCAACAACCTCGGTGGCCTGACCCGCAGTGACGCCCGGCGGCTGGTGCGCAACGCCATCCACGACGACGGTGCCATCACTGGCGCCGACGTCGGCACGGTCGCCGCGGCCAAGCGCGAACTGATCGGCCAGGACGGCCTGCTCGCCTTCGAATTCGATACCGCCGACCCGTCCGAGGTCGGCGGTTTCAGCCGTCTCAAGGCCTGGCTGGCCCGGCGCCGCCAGGGTTTCGTCCACGGTGCCGCGGCGGGCGATCGACCGCGCGGCGTGCTCCTGCTCGGCGTGCAGGGCTGCGGCAAGAGCCTCGCTGCCAAGGCGGTGGCCGCGACCTGGCAGGTGCCGCTGTTGCGGCTCGATTTCGGCGTGCTCTACAACAAGTTCTTCGGCGAGACCGAGCGCAACATGCGCGCAGCCTTGGCCAGCGCCGAGGCACTCGCGCCCTGCGTGCTGTGGTGCGACGAGATCGAGAAGGGCATCGCGACCGGCGACTACGACAGCGGCACGTCGCGGCGCGTGCTCGGCACCCTGCTGACCTGGATGGCGGAGAACCGCCGCGCGGTGTTCATCGTCGCCACCGCCAACGACATCTCGGCGCTGCCACCGGAACTGGTACGCAAGGGACGGCTGGACGAGATCTTCTTCGTCGACCTGCCGGCGACGGACGTCCGGCGCAGCATCTTTGCCATCCACCTCGCTCGGCGCGACCTCGACCCGGCACACTTCGATCTCGATGCGCTGGCAACGGCAAGCGCGGGCATGAGCGGGGCGGAGATCGAACAGGCCGTCGTCGCGGCTCGTTATGCCGCGGCCGAGGCCGCGGTCGCCACGGCTGGCATCCTCGCCGAGATCACGGCCACCCGGCCATTGTCGGTGGTGATGGCCGAAGATCTCGAGCGTCTGCGGGCCTGGGCCGCGGAGCGCTGCGTTCAGGTCGACTGATACAGCGGCTTCGCCCGCGCCCCCCGCCACGGCAGCGTGTGCGCGTTGTTGGTGCACACGGCGCGGCGTTCTTATCGTGTTCACGGCCACCCACGACGGCGGACCGAGAGCGGCGTATGCTGTGCGCCGCCCACCGGGTAAGGGCGATGATGAGCCGGATCAAGAAGCGCTCACATTGACCCCGTGGGTACGACAACGTGACCGATCGCTGCAGGTAGACTCCCGCGTCAGACCCTCTCCGACCGCGCGCTGACTACCGCAGCGGGTGTTTGAATGGACCATATGCGTCTTGCCCTGTTTTTCCTCCTGGCGGCGTGTTTCGCCCCGGGCCGTGCCGCCGAGATCCCCGCGCCGAGCTTCGTCGTCGAGCAGTTCGTCGTCAGCGGCGACAACCCGCTCGCGCCGGCCGCGACCGATGCCGCGCTGGCCCCGTTCCTCGGCGAGCACGTCGGCATCGAGGGCCTCTACGCCGCGCGCGACGCCTTGCGCAGCGCCCTGCGCCAGGCCGGCCACGGCTTTCTCGACGTCGTCGTGCCGCCACAGACCCTGGACGGGGGGGTGGTACGGCTCGACGTCGTCGGCGTCGAACTGGACGTCGCCGACGTGCGCGGCAACCGGCATTTCTCCACCGACTCGGTGCACCGCAGCCTGCCGGCGCTGGTGCCGGGCGCCGCACCGCAGGTGCGGGCCTTGTCGCGCGACCTCGCCGTCGCCAACCAGCACCCGGCCAAGAAGCTCAAGCTCAACTTCCGGCCCAGCGAAACGCGCGCGGACGCCGTCGACGCCCTGGTCGACGTCACCGACAAGCGGCCGTGGGCGCTGTTCGCCGGGCTCAACAACATCGGCAACAAGTCGACCGGCTACACGCGTCTCGCCGTCGGTGGGCAGTACAGCGACGTCACCGGTCACGACGACGTATTCACCGGTTCCTTCACCACCTCGCCCGACAACGCCGACGACGTGCAGCAGTACGGCGCCTTCTACCAGCTGCCGCTCTACGCCCTGCATGGCTGGCTGACCGCTTTCTACGTCAAGTCCGACGTCGACGTTGGCAATGTGCAGGATGCCTTCGACATCAGCGGCGCGGGCGATTTCGTCGGTCTGAGCTTTCGCTACGAGCTCGTCGGCGTCGGGCGCTATCACCACAGTTTCACCGCCGGGGTGCAGGATCGGTTATTCGATACCGCGACGAATTCCGCCTTTGACGGCACCCCGTTTTTGCCGACGACCTACAAGGTTCGTTCGCGACCGTTGTCCTTGCGTTACGACGGCGGCTACAACTGGGCCGCGACCAGCTTCGATTTCTACGTCGACCTGACCCAGAACCTGAGCTTCGGCGGCCACAATCGCCAGGTCGATTACGACAAGGCGCGGCTGCGGTCCGACCCGGGCTGGAAGGTCCTGCGCATCGGCGCGCTGGTCACCCAGCGCCTGCCGCGCGGCTTCCTCGGCGTCGGCAAGATGACCGGCCAGTACGCCACCGAGCCGCTCTTGCCGGGCGAGCAGATCGGCTTCGGCGGCGACCGTTCGGTGCGCGGCTTCGAGCAGCGCACCATCGCCGGCGACAAGGGCGTGCAGTTCAATCTCGAGGTATGGACGCCACCAGTCGAGCGCCTGTACGGCGTGCGCTTCCTCGGTTTCTTCGACGCCGCCCACAAGGTGACCGAACTGCCGACCGTCGGCCAGCGGCCCAACGACACCATTTCCAGTATCGGCATCGGCGCGCGCTGGCAATGGCGCGAAGAACTGGTGGCCAGCCTCGACTACGGCCAGCCACTGGCCAACGCCGACGGCGAGGCCGCCGATCGCGGCAATTCGAAAATCCACTTCAACCTGGAGTACCGCTACTGATGAAGGCGTGGTGGCGATGGGCGCTGGTCGCGGCGCTGGTGCTCGGGGGCGTCGCGCCGGCGCTGGCCGCGCCGGCCGGGAAGGTGGTGTTCTCCCGCGGCATGGTCACGGCCTATACGCCCGGTGGTACGGCGCGCATCGTCGGGCCCGAGTCGCCGCTGGCGGTCGGCGAGGTGATCAGCACCGGGCCGCGCGGCGTTGCGCGGCTCGAACTCGGCGACGGCACGCGCATCACCCTGCGGCCCGCCAGCACCTTCGAGATCACGGCCTTCGACACCGCTGAAGACAGCGGCACCGCGCTCTACACCCTGTTCAAGGGCGGCCTGCGCGCGGTGACGGGTTTTCTCAGCAAGCGCAACCCGAATGCCGTGCGCCTGAAGACGACCGTCGCCACCATCGGCATCCGCGGCACCGAGTTCGACGCCCGCCTGTGCGAGGACGATTGTGCGACGGAAGCGGCGCAGCGGCCCGAGCCGGCGGGGCGCGCCGGTTTCGTCAAGGGCCGGGTGATGGCCCGCGCCGCCAGCGGTCGCGCGCGTTCGCTCGCCAGCGGGGACGCGGTCTACGCCGGTGACACCGTGATCAGCGACGCCAGCGCCTATGCCGTCATCGCCTTTCGCGACGACAGCCGGGTGACGGTTCTGCCGGAGACGGAGTTCCGCGTCGAGACGCTCGATTTCGACGCGGCCGCGCCGGCGCAGGGCAGCGCCGTGTTCCGCCTGTTGCGCGGTGGCCTGCGCGCGGTCACCGGGCTCATCGGCAAACGCAACGGGCGCGGCTACCGCATGAGCACCGCGGTGGCCACCATCGGTATCCGCGGCACCGGCTACGACCTGCTGTGCCAGGGCGCCTGCCAGAATCCGACGCCGGGTGCCGGCCCCGACGGCGACGGCCTGTTCTCCGAAGTCTGGGACGGCGCCATCGTCATCGACGACGTCCACGAGGTGCAGAGCGGCCAGGCCGTGTTCATCGCCGACACCGGCTTCGTGCCGGTGCCGGTGGCGGGACTGCCGCGCAGCCTGCTCGAACCGCGTCCGGGCGACGTGCAGCTGCCGCCGTCGCCACCGCCGCCGCCCTCGTCGAGCAATCCACAGCAGGGGCTCTACGTCAGTTGCTACGCCGGCAATTGCGCGGTGCAGACCGACGACAACGTGGTCGAACTCGGCCCCGGCCAGGCCAGCCACGTCGGCACCGCCGGCGGGCCGGCGCAGGCGCTGCCCGAGGTGCCGCCGTTCCAGGCCGAGGACCCGTTGCTGCACGCCGTCGAGGTCGGCGGCAGCCTGTCCAACTTCAACCAACAGATCGACAGCGGGGTGCCGCAATGCACGGTACGCTGAGCCGGCGCCGTCGCGGCGCGTTTTCCTGGTTCGCCTATGGCCTGCTCGCCAGTGGCGTGGCGTCGGCCAATCCGACCGGTCCGTCGGTCGTTCACGGCATGGCGAGCTTCACCAATCCGGACGCGCGCACGCTCGAGATCGCCAATTCGCCGAGTGCCATCATCAACTGGCAGGGTTTCGACATCGGCGTCGGCGAGACCACCCGCTTCGTGCAGCAGGATGCGGCCAGCGTCGTGCTGAACCGCGTCGTTGCCGGCAACAGCTCTGAGATCCTCGGCAACCTGTTGTCGAACGGCCGGGTGTTCCTGATCAACCCGGCCGGCATCCTCATCGGGCGCGATGCGAAGATCGACACCGCGGGCTTGGTCATGTCGACGCTCGACATCCATGACGAGGACTTCCTGCAGGGGCGGCTGCACTTCGAGGGCGATGGTGGCGACCTGGTCAACCGTGGTTACATCAAGACCGGGCCGGGTGGCGAAGTCGTGCTGATCGCGCCCCGTATCGTCAACGAGGCCGAGCCCGGCAACGACACCAGTGGGCTCATCGAGAGCGCGGGCGGCGAACTCGTGCTGGCGGCCGGTCACAGCATCACCTTGGCGAGTCTCGATCACCCGGATATCACCTTCGAAGTCCGCGCGCCGGACGACACCGTCGTCAACCTCGGCCGCCTGCTCGCCGAAGGCGGCAGCGTCGGCGTGTTTGCCGGCGCCATCCACCAGGGCGGACACATCAGCGCCGATACCGTCACCCGCGACAGCGCCGGGCGCGTGGTGCTGGCGGCAAGCAACACCGTCTACCTCGATGCCGAAAGCACCACCACGGCATCGGGCGAAGGCGTCGGCGGTACGGTCAGCATCCGCGCGGGTGACGCCGCCGGTGACGGGCGGGTCTACGCGCTCGGCCGGGTCGCGGCCGATGGCGATGTCGGTGGCACGGTCGACATCACAGCCGATCGCGCGCTGCTGACCGGTGCGGTCAGTGCGCGCGGCGAGAGCGCCGGTGGCACGATCGAGGTCGACACGGCCGTCGAGATCCTCGCTACCGCCCGTGCGCGACTCGATGCGAGCGCCGCCAGCGGCCCTGGCGGGCAGGTCACGCTCGACGGTGGCGACAATGTCTTCAGTTCGGCCACCCTGAGTGCGACCGGTAGCGTTGGCGGCCGCGTCGAGGTGTTCGGCGACGAGATTACGCTCGCCGCCGCCAGGCTCGATGCCAGCGGCACCACGGCCGGCGGCGACGTGCGTGTCGGCGGCGGCTTCCGCGGTGGCGAGGACCTGCCGGCCGCGACCCGCACCACGGTCAACGCGTCCACGGTGATCAAGGCCGACGCCATCGACGCCGGCAACGGCGGCCGGGTCGCGGTGTGGGCGGACGACACCACCGTCTTCGCCGGCACCATCTCGGCACGGGGCGGTGAAGACAACGGCAACGGCGGCACGGTCGAGGTCTCGGGCAAGGTCGGCTACAGCAACAGCGGCACCGTCGACGTGGCGGCGCCGTCGGGCCACGGCGAAGCCGGTACCGTCGTGTTCGATCCGAAGAACATCGTCTTCACCGACGCGGCGCAGGCCACGGCGGGTTTCAGCCTGCTCGATCCGCACCCGGGGGCGAACAACGCCTTCGGCCAGAACGTCACCCTGCTGTGCGGTGGCGAGGTCTGTTTTTCGAATCCCGACAACTACCTGGTGTTCGACTTCCTCGACGATTTCGGCGGCGCCGACGCCGGCGCCGTGTACTTCTTCGACGCCGCCAACGGCGCGCTCCTGACCACCCTCACCGGGGGCCAGGCCGGCGACCGCGTCGGCAACGGTGCTGCGCTGTCCGCCATCGCCGGCATGAAGTACATCCGCAGCTTCAACTGGAACGGCGATCGCGGCGCAATCACACCGTACGATTCCATCAACGGCATGAACGGCGTCGTCGGCGCGGGCAACAGCCTGGTCGGTGCCAACGCCAGCGACTTCGTCGGCAGCAGCACCCTGCAGACCCTGGGCACCCTGATCGGCGTGCGCACCCCGTCCTTCAACGGCAACCGTGGCGCGCTCACGGTGCTCACGCCGGCGACGTTCAAAGGTACCGTGGGCAGCGCCATCAGCCTGGTCGGCGCCAATCCCGGCGACCAGCTCGGCAGCAATTTCATCAACAGCATCGGCAACGGCAACTTCTACCTCGCGAGCAGCCACGGTGGCGCCGGTGCGGTGACGTTCTTCAATGCGGCGAGTGCGCCCAAGGGTCTGGTCAGCGCGACCAACAGCATCGTCGGCAGCACGCCGACGGACGGCGTCGGCAGTTTCGGGGTGCAGAACCTGGGCAGCGGCATCTACGCCGTCGTCAGTCCCTCCTGGGACGGCGGCGGCACCGATCGCGGCGCGGTGAGTTTCGTCGACGGGCTGAATCTCGTCTTCGCCGGCACCGCCACCGCGGCCAAGGGCGCAGTGGCGGCGGGCAACAGCCTGGTCGGTGTGACTGACGGCGACGCCGTCGGCAGTCTCGGCCTCAGCTTCGTATCGAGCAATCTCTACGCCGTGCGCAGCCCGGGTTTCGACAACGTCGGCGCCGGCGCGATCAATGCCGGCGCGCTGACCTGGTACAACGTCGGCAATGCGCTGAGCGGCGCGGTCAGCGGCGGCAACAGCCTGCTCGGTGGCTTCACCAACGATGATGTCGGCGGCTTCTCACCCTTCTTCCACTTCCAGATTCTCAACACCGGCAAGCGGCTCTACGTCGTCCCGAATTTCAATTCGAGCGCCGGTGCCGTCGCCTTCATCGATCCGCTGGCGCCGGTGATCGGCGACCTGTCGGCCGTTACCGCACTGATCGGTCCGGCGCCCGGCGACGACCTCGCCAGCGGCGGCATCACCGTCATCGACAATCATTACCTCGTACTGAGTCCCGACCTGCAGGGTGGCACGGGCGCGGTGACCATCGGCAACGACAGCACCGGCGTCACCGGCATGGCCGACGGCACCAACAGCCTGGTCGGTGGCTTGCCCGGTGACCGTATCGGCAGCGGTGGCGTGCTCGACCTGTTCAACGGCAACGCCGTGGTCTTCAGCCCCGATTTCAACGTTGCGGCGGGGGCGGCAACCTATCTCGATCTCATCAACGGCAACATCTTCGGCGAGGCAGGCTTCAACGCCGTCGTCAACAGCGGCAACAGCCTGGTCGGTGCCAATCCAGGCGACGGTTTCGCGCCGAACGGGGTCTTCGACGCCGACGTCTACGGTGGCTATTACATCGTCACCAGCCCGGATTTCGAGGGCACACGTGGCGCAGTTACCGTCATCGACGCGTCGCTCGGCGACGCCGGCGATGTCGATGCCGGGAACAGCCTGTTCGGCAGCGCGCCCGGCGATCGCGTCGGCAGCGGTGGTTTCGTCTTCCTCGCCAATGGCAATCTGCTGGTGCTGAGCCCCGAATGGGGCGGTAACGCGGGTGCGGTGACCTACCTCGACATCAACAATGGCCACATCTTCAACGAGGGCGGCTTCGGCGCCTTCGCGGACTTCTCCAACAGCCTCGTCGGCGGCAACGCCGGCGATCTCGTCGGCAGCGATGGCGTCGAGGAGGTGTTCAGCCTCGGCGGCAGCTACTACGTCGTCTACAGCAGCAACCTGTTCAACAGCGATCTCGGCGAGGTCAATGCTGGTGCAGTGACGTTCGTCGACAGTGATACCGGCCTGGCCGGCCTGGTCGACGACACGAACAGCCTGGTAGGCACCCACGCGTCGGACTTCATCGGGCGTTTCGGCGCGAGGGAAATCCTCGGCAACGGTAACGTCGTGCTGATCAATCCGGAGTGGAACAACAAGGCTGGGGCGGTGACCTTCGTCGATCTCGTCAACGGCATCGGGCTGACCGGTGATATCGACGAATTCAACAGCCTCGTCGGCGCCAACGCCAACGACGAGATCGGCTTCGATGGCGTCGAACAGTTCTTCGCCGGCGGCAACCAGTACTACGCGGTCTTCAGCAGCCGCTTCGACAACGGTGTGGCCGGTTCGACGGATTCCGGTGCGGTGACCTTCGCCGACATCGATTCCGGCGTCAGCGGTTTCGTCGACAACGCGAACAGTCTCGTCGGTACCAACGACGACGATCAAATCGGCTTGTCCGCCGAGTTCGAGCAGTTCGGCAACGGCAACCTGGTGCTGATGAACAGCCAGTGGAACCTCGATGCCGGTGCGGTGACCTTCATCGACCTCGTCAACGGTGTCGGGCTGACGGGCGACATCGACGACACCAACAGCGTCGTTGGCAACGCCAGCGGCGACCTCGTCGGCAGCAGTGGCATCGTCGAGTTCTTCGGCACGAACCGCTACGCCATCCGCAGCCCGCATGTCACGGTCGGCGGCCAGGCCGACGCCGGTGCCATCACCTGGGGTGACGTCGACAGCGGCGTCAACGGTTTCGTCGACGATCCGACCATCAGCCTGCACGGCGTCAACAACGGCGACCAGATCGGCTCGAACTGCTGCAATTTCCTCACCGGCAGCCTGTACTACCTGGAGTCACAGCAGTTCGACGGCAACAAGGGCGCGGTGACCTTCTTCGACGCCAACGGCGTGCCGCCGGTCGGCGCCATCGATGCCAGCAACAGCCTGCTCGGTTCGACCGCCTTCGACGATCTAGGCAGCGGCGGCATCTTCGCCACCTTCACCCCCAATGGCACCTGGGTGGTGGTCAAAAGCCCCGACTGGGACAACGGCGGCACGGCGGATGCCGGTGCCATCACCACCTTCCTCGCCTCCGCCCCGTTGAGCGGCACGCTCAACGCGTCAAACAGCTTCGTCGGCAGCCACCTCGGCGACCAGATCGGGGACGGTTTCATGCAGAACCTGTCGAGCGGCAATCGCCTGTTCGCCAACCCGCTATGGAACATGAACAGCGGCGCGGTTACGTTCTGGAATACCAGCGCACCGCTCACGGGTACGCTCGACAGCAGCAACAGCCTGGTCGGCGCCAACGCGAACGACCTCGTCGGCGATTGGGACGTGAGCGAAATCAGCAACGGGCGCTACTACGTCGCTTCACCGGACTGGAACGGTGACATGGGGGCGCTGACCTTCGGCAGCATTACCACCGGTGTGGCGGGCGTGGTTTCCGCCGCCAACAGCCTGGTCGGTTCGAGCGCCGGGGATCGCATCGGCCAGGAGATCGTCGATCTTTTCTTCACCGACCGCCTGCTCGTCTTGAGCGAAACCTGGAACGGTTCGCGCGGCTCGGTCACTGTCATCAATCCGGCGGCACCGTTGACCGGCGTGGTCTCGGCGACCAACAGCCTGGTCGGCAGCGCCGCCGGCGACCAGGTCGGCGCCATCGCGCAACAGCTCTTCACGGCGAACAACCAGGGCCTGGTGGTGCTGCGTACTACGAACTGGAACAGCAACGCCGGTGCCGTCACCGTGTTCGACCCGCTCAGCCCGCTCGCCGGCACGGTCAGCGCCAGCAACAGCCTGGTCGGCAGGCCTGGTGATCGTGTCGGACTCAACGGCGTCAGCGAGTTCAGCAACGGCAACCTGGTGGTGCGCAGCGGTGAATGGTCGGATGGTACCGGAGAGTTCCTTGGCGCCGTCACCCTCATGCTCGGCAACGGTAGCCGCGTAACGCCGGTGACTGGGTTCGTTTCGGCCACCAACAGCCTGGTCGGCAGCCATCTCGACGACAAAGTCGGTGAGGGCGGCATCTTCACCCTAGGCAGTGGCAACATCCTGGTGCGCAGCCCGCACTGGTTCGACGACCGCGGTGCCGTGACTTTCGTCGACATGTCGCGAGGCATTGCCGGCGTAGTCTCTCCGGTGAACAGCCTGACCGGCGAACTCGCCAACGATTTCATCGGCAGCGGCGGCATCTCCAACCTCGGCGGCGACCGCGCCCTGGTGAAGAGTCCCAACGCCAGCGTCAACGGTATCCTCGGCGCTGGCCGGCTCGACATCGTCGGCGCCGGCGCGGATTTCGGCATCAACGGCAATGTCGGCTTCGCCGCCAACCCGGGTGGTGAGCAATTCGTCTCGATTGCATCCGTGGTCGGCATCCTCAACAGTGGCGCGGAGCTGCTCCTGCAGGCCAACAACGACATCCTGCTGCCGTTCGGCCTGTCGTTCCTGGCCAGCCGCGGCACGCTGCGGCTCGAGGCCGGTCGCAGCATCGACATCATGAGCGACCTCGTGGTCGAGAACGGCACGTTGTCTCTGCTCGCCAACGCGGCGAGCCGTGACGACGCCTTCCGCGATGCTGGCGACGGCAACATCCGCCTGGTCGCCGAGGCGGGTGGCCTGCGCCTGGTCGCCACCAACATCAAGCTCGAAGCGCAGAACATCTTTCTCAGCGCCGGCGGCGCGCCCGGTGCCCACGTTGCCGTGATCGGTAGTACCGTCGACGTTCACGCCCACGGCAGCGGTCTGCTCCGGCTCGAAGCCGGAACGGCACCGGGAACGGCGCTCGAACCCGGGTTCAGCAGTACGATCATCGAGCGCCTGATCAACAACCCGGCGGCCATCACCGCGCCCGTCGCGGTGCTGGTGGGGCGCAAGGCGCTCAACGTCGTCGCCGACAACGTCGAGCTGTTCGGTGGCGGCAGCGAAGGCGCCTTCGCCGCGCTGGCCTCGTTCGGTAAGTTCGACGTCGACGCCCTGCACATCACGCTCGCGCCCGGCACCGCCGACAACGCCGATGCTCTCCTGCTCGGCCTCGGTGGGCTGGCCAACATCGACTTCATCAGCTGCGACGGCTGCAACGAGCTCCTCTTCGACCCGCTGTTCGAGTCCTCCGCGCAGAGCGGCATCTACATCGCCGGCCTCCTGCAGGAGCCGACCATCGACGCCATCCTCGCCATGCTCGACCGTGGGACGGGTGACGAGGGCGAGGAAGATGATGAAGACGACGAGGAGGACGAGGCGGCGGAATGCGAGTGACGGCCGCGCCGTGCGCGGCGCTCAGCGCTCGAGCTGCTCGCGGGCGAAGCGCGCGGTCTGCTTGTAGCTCGCCGACAACCGCTCGAGTTCGGCGCGGCTGACGACATCCTCGATGCGTTCGAAGCCGTGCGGGGCGCGCGCGGCGACGAGGTCGAGCATGGCATCGTGGGCGCGGCTGCGGTTGGCCTCGACCACCGCCGCGGTGGCCGGGCGCCGCTCGTTCTCGTAGGCGGCGAGTGCCGCGTCGATGTCGTCGTCGGCGAGGAGGGCATCGACCAGCGCGCGGCAGTCGAGCACGGCCTGGGAGGCGCCGTTCGAACCGATCGGCCACATCGGGTGGGCGGCATCGCCGAGCAGGGTCACGCGACCGTGCGTCCAGCGCGGCAGCGGATCGCGGTCGACCATGGGAAAGGCGAATGCCTGGCGCGAGGCGCGCGCCAGCGCCGGCACATCGAGCCAGTCGAAGCGCCAGTCGGTGAAATGGCCGAGGAATTCGTCGACCGCGGCAACGCGGTTCCAGTCCTCGCGCTCGGGCGGCACGGAGTCCGCCTCGCCCAGCTTCACCTCGGCGATCCAGTTGAAGAGCGTTCCGCCGGTGGCCTTGTGTGCCGCCGAGATCTCGTAGCCGACCACCTTGAGGTCGCCGGTGCCGGCCGAGAACATGGTGCTGCCGCCGAGGACCGGGTGCTCGAGCTCGACCGTCATCCGCCACATCATGTTGCCGGCCCAGCGCGGCGCGCCTTCGTCCGGATAGAACACGCGCCGTGCGACGGAATGGATGCCATCGGCCGCGATCAGCAGGTCGCAGTCGAGGCCGGCGCGCGGCGCACCGCTGGCCTTGTCGACGAACCGCGCGTGGACGCGCCCACCGTCTTGGTGAAAGGCATGCAGGTGATGACCGGGGACGATCGCGGTGTGGCCGAGACGTTCGCGCACGGTTTCGGCGAGGATGCGATGCAGGGCACCGCGGTGGATCGAAACCTGCGGCCACGCGTAACCGGCGCGTCGCCCGCGCGGCTCGGCGAGGATCTCCTGGCCGAAGCGGTTGAACCACATGTAGCGCTCGAGTTCGACCCCGCTCGCGACGAGGCGATCGAGCACGCCGAGGCGCTCGTATTCCTTCGCCGCGTGCGGCAGCACGTTGATGCCGACGCCGAGTTCGCCGAGTACCGCGGTCGATTCGTAGACGCGCGCGGCGAAGCCCGCTTCGTGCAGGGCGAGGGCGAGGGTGAGGCCGGCGATGCCGCCGCCGGCGATGACGATCTCTGGGGTGTTGCGCATGGTCACCGGGCACGGGCGGGGTGGGCTCGGGGCGCGATTCTAGCCCGGATTCGTCTCACGCCCGCGGGTCGGCCAAGCTCGGTGTGGCGCACCACGTGGCCGCGTTCATCGTCTCCTCGCCGCTCCGGGGCGCGACATGGGTGACGCCGGCGGCTGCTTTGGGCTACCGTGCGCGGCGCATCGTTGCAGCCTGGAGTACCCGCCGCATGAAGCTTGCCCGCTACGTTCACGCCGACACGACCGCCATCGGCCTGGTCGACGAGGCCGCTGCCACCGTCACCCCGCTGGTGACGGCCGCTGCCGGTGGCGATGCCATGATCGCCCTCATCGAGGACCTGCTCGGTGGTCGAGCGCCGCGTCCTGCCGGCAACGCCGTCGCCCTGGCCGAGGTCCGCTTGCTCGCGCCGATCGCACGACCGCGCAAGAACGTGCTGTGCGTCGGCAAGAACTACCTCGCCCACGCCCGCGAATTCACTGCCAGCGGCTTCGATTCCTCGGCGAGCAGCGTGGCCGAGGCCGTGCCGGACGCGCCCATCGTGTTCACCAAGGCACCGATCAGCCTGTGCGGCGCGCGGGACGACATCGTGGTGCCATGGGACCTCACCCGCCAGGTCGACTACGAAGGCGAACTCGGCGTGATCATCGGCCGTCCCGGCCGCGCCATCCGCCGCGAGCAGGCCTTCGAACACGTCTTCGCCTACACGGTGATCAACGACGTCACCGCGCGCGACCTGCAGGCGCGACACAAGCAGTGGCATCTCGGCAAGTCGCTCGACACCTTCTGTCCCGTGGGTCCCTGGCTGACTACTGCCGACGAGGTCGATGCCGGCGATCTCACGCTCGAATGCCACGTCAACGGCGAGCGTCGCCAGCATGCGAATACGCGTGACCTCATCTTCGACATTCCCGCCCTCATCGCCACGCTGTCGGCCTCGATGACGCTCGAAACCGGCGACATCATCGCCACCGGCACGCCGGCCGGCGTCGGCATCGGGTTCTCGCCGCCGCGTTTCCTCGCGCCCGGCGACCGCGTCGAGGTCGGCATCAGCGGTCTCGGCAAGCTCGACAACCGGGTCACCTGAAACCGTGGGCGCCCCGCGCCTGGTCTTCGTGTGCCGCACCTGCGACCGCTACGCGCCGCCCGGCAGCGTCGCGGCGGCGCGCGGCATGGACCTCGTGCGCGCGCTCGCCGGGCGCGTGGCGCGGCACGGTCTCGAACTACGCGAGGTGGCCTGCCTCAATGGCTGTCTGAGGCCCGCCAACCTCGGTTTGCGCGGCACTGGCCGTGTCAGCCTGCGCTTCAGCGACGTCACCTTGGCCGACCTCGATGCGTTCCTCGAATGCGCGCAGGCCTACTGGGCGGCGAGGCCCGGTGCCGACGTCGTCGCGTTGATCCCGCGTCGATTGCGTCGCAAGGCGCGCGCGATCGGCCCGCCGACGCATGACGCTCGCCCGCCGGCATGAGAAGATCGCGGCCCGCATGAATTTCCAGCCGAGGAGAACGCCCATCGTGACTTCAACACTCCGGACCGTGTCGATCATCCTGTGCCTGGCGGCGAACATCGTGGTACTCGGCGGTTGCGCGCCGCTGACCGCCACCGGCGCTGCGGTCACCGGCGACAGGCGGAGCACCGGCACGGTGTTCGACGACGAGCAGATCGAGAGCAAGGCTCTGGACTTCTTCAACGCCGACAAGGAGCTGTCGCCGGCATGTCACATCAACGCGACGAGCTACAACCAGCAGCTCCTGTTGAGCGGCGAGTGCCCCACCGAGCAGTTGCGCCAGAAGGCCGGCGATTATGCCAAGCGCGTGGGCAAGGTGCGCAACATCTTCAACGAGATCGTGCTGGCCGCGCCGAGCACGCTCGCCGCGCGTTCCAATGACGGCCTCGTCACCACCAAGGTGCGCGCCAAGCTGCTGACCATCAAGGACCTGCCGAACACCAACATCAAGATCGTCACCGAGGCCGGCGTGGTGTTCATGATGGGTCTCGTCGATGAACCCTCGGGCAACGCTGCCGCCGAAGCCGCCAGCACCGTCGGCGGCGTGGCCAAGGTGGTCAAGCTGTTCGAACACCCCTGAGCACGGGCCGGGGCGAGGCCCGCCGCACCCTCCCGGGCAGGTCGGGGCCGCATCGACGGGCTGGCCCGGCCGGCGGCGACGTGGACAACGGGGAGACAGCCATGTTGCGCGAAGACATCGAGCGGCTCGAACAGAACGGCATCACGCGGGTCGCGATGACCCGCCTCGGCGACCCGGCGGTGATTCCGCTGTGGTTCGGTGAGGGCGATCTCGTCACACCCTCGTTCATTCGCGAGGCGGCCAAGCAGGCTCTCGACGAGGGCCATACCTTCTACGGCCACATGCGCGGCCGCGCCGAACTGCGCACCGCGATCAAGGCCTACCTCGATCGGCTCTACCGCATCGACGTCAATCCCGATCGGATCACCGTGCCGGGTTCGTCGATGCTGGCGGTGACGATGGCAGCTCAGATGACGTTGACCAGTGGCCTGCACGGCCTCATCGTCTCGCCGCACTGGCCCAACGTCGACCGCGCCTTCCGCGTCACCGGCGCGCACTACGATTGCGTGCGCCAGCGCTGGGATGCCGGGCGCGGCTGGTATCTCGACCTCGACGACGTGCGTGCCGCCTTGCGCCCGGAGACCCGCGCGTTGTTCGTCAACACGCCCTGCAATCCGACCGGCTGGGTGATGACGACGGACGAGCAACGCGACCTGCTCACGCTATGCCGCGATCGCGGCATCGTCGTCATCGCCGACGAGGTCTACCACCGCACGGTCTTCGACGGTGACGCCGCACCGTCGTTCCTCGAGATCGCGGCCGACGACGACCCGCTGATCGTGATCAACGGTTTCTCCAAGGCCTTCGCGATGACCGGCTGGCGCCTCGGCTGGATGGTCACGCCGCCGGCCTTCGTCGAGCAGATGGCCGTACTCTCGGAGTGTTTCAACACCAGTGCGCCGTCGTTCATCCAGCGCGCCGGGGTGGTCGCCCTGGAACGCGGCGAGGACGTCGTCACCGAATTGCGCGGCCAGTACCACGCCGGGCGTGCCTGTGTGATGGAGGTGCTGGGCGATCACCCGCTCCTCGAACTGGCCGAGCCGGAAGGCGCGTTCTACGCCTTCCCGCGCGTCCCCGGCCTCGCATCCAGTCTCGATTTCGTCCGCGGCGTGCTCGCCGAGGAGAACGTCGGCCTTGCGCCAGGCTATACCTTCGGGCCCGGCAACGAGTCCTATTTCAGGCTGTGCTACGCGCAGTCGGGCGAGCGCCTGCGTGAAGCCCTGCGGCGGGTCGTGCGCTACCTCGAACGGCACGCGCAAGCTCTCGGCCTCGGCTGAGCACCGCAGGCCGGGCGTCGCGCCTGCGGCGCGAATGTCCACCCGCCGCGCTCGGTTGCAAGTTTCCGGGCCGCTCATAGAATCAAGCAGCCCCCGCGGATCGGGTCACGAGCCGTGCACGCGCGCCGCGCGGCGGCTGTGCAGGACCCGCGCGGCAACAACGTCCCCGGGCGCGTGCGTCGCCGAGCCATGCCGAGGCGCGCCGCGCGACCGTCATCAGAAGGGATTATCGATGACTGCGGATCGCTCCGTACGCTACGTGGTCGGCATCGGCGCCTCGGCTGGCGGGCTCGAAGCCCTCGAGGCCTTCTTCGCTGCCGTGCCCTCGCAGACCGGCATGGCCTTCGTGGTCGTGCAACACCTCACGCCGGACTTCAAGAGCCTGATGGACGAGCTGCTTGCGCGGCACACTGCCATGGCCATCCATGTCGTCGAACAGGGCATGACGATCGAGCCGAACTCGGTCTATCTCATCCCTTCGCGCAAGATGATGACGCTGGAGGGCGACTGCTTCGCCCTGACCGAACGCGATCCGCGCGTCGGCCTCAATCTGCCCATCGATCATTTCTTCCTCTCGCTCGCCCACGAATGGGGCGAGAACGCCATCGGCGTGGTGCTGTCGGGCACCGGCAGCGATGGCACGCGCGGCATCCGCGCTATCCACGAGGTGGGTGGGTTGGTGCTGTCACAGTCGCTCGAGACGGCACGCTTCGACGGCATGCCGCGCAGCGCCACAGCCACCGGCGTCGTCGACCTCGTACTGGCGCCCGGCGCCATGCCCCAGGTGCTGGTCGAATACGTCGACCACGAGCGCACCATCGCCGGGCGCGCGCTCGCCGACTGGCAGAACCCCGAGGACGTCGAGCCGTTCACGCCCATCTACAACCTGCTCAGCTCGCGCTACGGGGTCGAGTTCAAGCACTACAAGCCCGGCACCATCACGCGCCGCATCGAACGACGCATGGCCCTGCACGGCATCGCCACGGTCGACGAGTACATCAACCTGCTGAGCGCGCTGCCCTCTGAACCGCTCAACCTGTACCGCGACCTGCTCATCGGCGTGACCGAGTTCTTCCGCGACCGCGGCGCCTGGGAGGTGCTGGAGAACACGGTGATCCCGGCCCTGTGCGAACGCCTCACCGGCGAGCGCGAGCTGCGCTGCTGGGTGCCAGGGGTCGCCACCGGCGAGGAGGCCTACAGCCTCGCCATGCTGTTCCACGAACACCTGTCGCGGATCGGCAAGAGTGTCAACGTGCGCATCTTCGCTTCCGACCTGCACGTCGATTCGCTCGAGACTGCCGGCAACGGCACCTACACGGCCTCGGCGCTGGGCGCCGTGCCGAGCCACCGGGTCGCACGCTATTTCAAACGTCTCGACGACGACGAGTACCAGGTCGTTCCCGAGATCCGCAGCATGGTGGTGTTCGCCAAGCAGAACCTGATCAGCGATCCGCCCTTCACACGCCTCGACCTGATCAGCTGCCGCAACGTCATGATCTACTTCGACCAGGAGACGCAGCAGCGGGTGCTGACCACGCTGCACTTCGCGCTCGGGGTCGGCGGCTACCTGTTCCTGGGGCCGAGCGAATCGCTCGGCGATCTCGGCGAGGAATTCGAAACGGTCGACCGCCATTGGAAGATCTACACCAAGCGGCGTGACGTGCGGCTGGCCGCGCCGGTGCGGACGACGGCGCGGCCCGAACCCGACGGCCACTCGCCGATCCTGCACTGGGCGCAGCGCACCCAGCCACGACACCTCGCCGGCCGCGACATCTCCATCCTGCGGACCTATGACGTCCTGCTCGACCGCTTCGTGCCGCCGGCCGTGCTGATCGATGCCAACGGACGGCTGGCCCACACCTTCAACCGTGGCGCCGACTACCTGCAGGCGCGGCCCGGCGCGGCCTCGCTCAACATCCTCGACCTCGTCCATCCCGACCTGCGCATGGCGGTGTCCACCGGCATGCAGCGCGCGGCGAAGGAGAGCAACGTGGTCCGTTACGGCGGTATCCGCGTGCGCATCGCCGACGACGACGAGCGCATCGTGCGCGTGATGGTCGAGACCCTCGGGCACCAGAACGGCGGCGACCACTTCCTCGTCGTGTTCGAGGAGGCGCATCGCATCGTGGCCGACGCGGCGCCGGCGCCGGGCG
Organism: Gammaproteobacteria bacterium; assembly: GCA_050184115.1. GTDB lineage: Bacteria > Pseudomonadota > Gammaproteobacteria > JACKNG01. The sequence goes on from JBFXAQ010000001.1 coordinate 209,056, forward strand.
CCGTACCGGCCGACGACCTCGTCGTCGAAGCCACCGACCTCGACCTCGCCAGCGTGCACAGCGAACACGTCGCGCGGCTCGAGCAGGAATTGCGTTACACCAAGGAATACCTGCAGGCGACCGTCGAGGAGCTCGAGACGAGCAACGAGGAACTGCAGGCGACGAACGAAGAGCTGATGGCGGCCAACGAGGAGCTGCAGAGCACCAACGAGGAGCTCCATTCCGTCAACGAGGAGCTCTACACGGTCAACAAGGAGTACGAGTCCAAGATCAACGAGCTGACCCTGCTCACCGACGACATGGACAACCTGCTCGCCAGCACCGAGATCGGTACCGTCTTCCTCGACGAGTCGCTGTGCATCCGCCGCTTCACGCCGGCGGTGGCGCGCCAGTTCAGCCTGCTCAGCCACGACGTCGGCCGGCCCATCGCCCATCTCAACCGCCGCATCAACTTCCCGAATTTCCTCGGCGAGCTCGGCGCCGTGCTCGACAGCGGCGACGAGCGCGAGTTCGAGGTGCGCGACGTCGACGGCAACTGGTTCCTGATGCGCATGCACCCCTACCGGCGCGAGGCCGGCGGCATCGGCGGCGTGGTCGTGACCTTCGTCGACATCAGCCGCATCAAGCACACCTCCGAACAGCTCGAGCAGCGCAACGAGAACATGCAGGGCTTCGCCTACGCCATCTCGCACGACATGAGCGAGCCGCTGCGCATGGTGTCCGGCTTCACGCGACTGCTGGTCGACCGTTACGGCGAGGCGCTCGACGACAAGGGGCGCCAGTACGTCGAGCAGATCAATGCCGGCGCCGAGCGGCTGAACGCCATGTTGCAGGGCGTGCTCGAGTACTCGCGCGTGATGACACGCGCCGACGACCGCGAAACGGTGGATTTCTACGATCTCGTCGCCGATGCGCGCCAGCGCCTCGCCGCGGCCATCGAGCAGAGCGGAGCGCGCATCGAGACACGCATGCTGCCGCACCGCATCGACGTCGATCGCCGGCAGATGCTGCGGGTCGTGGTCGAACTGATCGAGAACGCGATCAAGTTCGTCGGCCCCGGGCGCGCGCCGGACATCCGCTTCGACGCCACGCTCGAAAACGGTGCCTGGACGATCTCGATCGGCGACAACGGCCCGGGCATCCCGCCTGGCGAGCGCGAGAAGGTGTTCGACATCTTCTCGCGCCTGCACCGCGACCGCGACAAGCCCGGCAACGGCGTCGGTCTCGCCGTCGCGCGGCGCGTCGCCGAACGCCACGGTGGTTCGCTCGAATGCGCGGACAACCCGGGCGGCGGCACGCGCCTCGTGCTCACCCTGCCGGCGCCGGAAGACGACCTCCTCAGCGCGCAGCGCCGGCCATGAAGCGCATCGCGCCGTCGGCATCGAGCGGCGGCGCGAACAGGAAGCCCTGCATCAGGGGCACGCCGGCATCGAGCAGCCGGGCGCGCTGGCCGGGCTCCTCCACGCCTTCGGCGACGACGTCGACGCCGAGGCTCGACGCCATCGAGATCATGGCGGTGACGATGGCATCGTTGCCGGCATGGTGACCGAGGGCATCGACGAACGAGCGATCGATCTTGATGCGGTCGAAGGCGTGATCCTTGAGGCACTTGAGCGACGAGTAGCCGGTACCGAAATCGTCCAGCGCGAGCTTGACGCCCGCCTCGGCCAGCACGCGCAGGGTCCGCGCGGCGATCTCCGGATGGTGCATGACGCTGGTCTCGGTGACCTCGATTTCGAGCATGTGCGGTGGCAGTCCGGCGTGGCGCAGCGCGAGCTCGACCTGGTCGGCGAGATGGGGCGAGGAGAGATCGCGTGCCGAGACGTTGACCGAGATGCGCTCGAAGGCGATGCCCCGGTCGAGCCAGTGGCGGGCGGTCAGGCAGGCGGTGGCCAGCGCCCAGCCCGTGATCTGCTCGATGTGGCCGCCGTGTTCGGCGATCGGAATGAACTCGCCCGGTTCGATGCGCCCGCGCGACGGGTGGTGCCAGCGCAGGAGGGCTTCGCAGCCGCGGACGCGGCCGCTGGCAGCGTCGACCTGTGGCTGGAACTGCAGGCCGAACTGGCTGCCGTCGAGGGCCTGGCCGAGCTCGGCTTCGAGCAGGCGGCGGCGCTCGGCGCCGGCGTTGACCTGCGGGGAGTAGTAGCCGACGACATCGTCCCGGCTCTGCTTGACCTCGTACATGGCGAGGTCGGCCTGCTTGATCAGCAGGCCGACGTCGCGCGTGTTGCGATCGAACAGGGTCGCGCCGAACGAGGCGCTCAGGACCAGCGTGCGATCGGCGACGCCGTAGACCGGCCGGCGGAACTCGTCGCGCAGCTTGCCGAGCACGATGTCGACATCGGCCTGGCTGGTGATGTTCTCGAGGATGACGAGGAACTCGTCGCCGCTGTAGCGGCACACCGTGTCCTGTTCGCGTACCGCCATGCTCAACCGTGTCGCCGCTTCGACCAGGATGGCGTCGCCCGCGGCGTGACCGTAGGTGTCGTTGTAGAGCTTGAAGCGGTCGATGTCGACGAACACCAACGCGCCGAGCCAGCCGTTGCGCCGGCAGCGTGCGACCGCCCGCGCGAGCCGGTCTTCGAGCAGGTAGCGGTTGGCGAGCCCGGTCAGGGCGTCGTGGTGGGCGAGGTGATCGAGGCGGGCCGCGGTCTGCTGCAGGGTGCGTTCCATCTCGCGCCGCCGGCTCATGTCGAGCAGGGCATGCTGGGAGTAGCGCAGGCTGCCGGCTTCGTCGATCACCGGCGTGCTGACCACCGTCACCGGCAACGGCGTGCCGTGCGGCATCTCGAGCACGACATCGATTTCCGCCGCCTCGCCCTGGGCGAGCCGGGTCAGGTGGGAGACGACGCGGCGGCGATCGGCCTGGCGCACCATGGTGATGAACGGGCGGTGACACATGTAGGCCGGCGAACGGCCGAGCAGGCGGGCGACGGCGCGGTTGGCGAGCAGCACGTTGCCCGGCTCGTCGAGACACAGCAGGGCGACGGGCGCGGCATCGAAGAGATCGTCGGGCAGCAGGCCGGCGGCAGGCACGGCCCCCGGTGACGACGAGATCGCTGAGTTCCCTTCCCGGGCCATCCTGACCCTCCTCCTTGCCGGTGGTAGCGCGGAGAATTGTATGCAAATCGGGTGCCGTTCCTGGCGGCCACCCTGGTTCTCTCATCTATTCAGGGGCTTGGCGCGAGCCCCGTGCCGGCCGGGCGGCCCGCGCCTGCCCTGCCGGGCGCCCGGCCGCGACGCCTGGCCGACACCTGCCAGGAATCCGTCGACAGGGGTGCGCGCCTCAAGTCGGTGTGCTCGTCGCCGCTACCCAGCTCTCCAGGGCGCCCAGGGAATGCGCCCGGAGGCGAGGGAAATGCAGCCGTACACCCGCAGCACCATTCTCGTAGTCGATGACAGTCCCGGTGACTTCCTGCTCCTGCGCGAATACCTGGAGCTGGAGACCGGGCAGCGCTTCGACTGCGTACACCTGGCCTCGTACGAGGACTTCAGGCGTTACATCGAACACCACGAAGCGCGCCCGCAGGTCGTCCTCATCGACTGTGAAGACCCCGCCGGCGACGGCCTCGACAAGTTGCGCGAGGCCGTGCTGCGGCTGCCCAACACGCCCGTGCTCGGCATGGGGCAGCAGCTCATGGGCGCGGCAGCCCGCGGCGCCCTCGAAACCGGCATCGCCGGCTTCCTGTGCAAGAGCGACCTCAACCCGGCCCGCCTGGCCCAGGCCATCGACTTCGCCTGCGCCAACGAACGCCGCATGCGCTCGCTCGTCCAGCGCGCGCACTACGACGCCCTGACCGGGCTGGCCAACCGATCACTGCTCGACGATCGCATCACCCACGCCCTGCAGCGCTGCCAGCGCAGCGGCGAGCACACGGCGTTGCTGATGATCGATCTCGACGACTTCAAGCAGATCAACGACAGCTTCGGCCACGATGTCGGCGACCGCTACCTGCGCGCCATCGCCACGGCCATCCGCGGCGCCGTGCGCGACAGCGACACCGTCGCCCGCCTCGGTGGCGACGAGTTCGCCGTGCTGATCGAGGGCCTGCGCCACGCCGAGGCGGCCTTGCAGATCGCGGCCAAGCTGATCGAGCTGACCACCGCAACGATGCGCATCGATCGCTTCGAGATCCTGCCCTCGATGAGTATCGGGGTGTCGTTGTTCACGCCGGATTCCTCGCGCTTCTCCGCCGACTGGTTGTGCAAGGCGGCCGACACTGCCTTGTACCGCGCCAAGGCCCAGGGCAAGAACCGCTATTGCGTGTTCACCGACGAACTCGACGTCGAAATGGTCAGCAATCTCGACCTCGACCATGCCCTGCGCATGGCGCTCGAGCGCGACGAACTGCGCCTGCGCTACCAGCCCATCATCACCGCTGAGGGCGGGCGCATCATCGCGCTCGAGGCCCTGGTGCGCTGGCAGCACCCGGTGCGCGGCCTGCTGCGCCCGGACGGCTTCCTGCCGGCACTGGAGAAGCTTGGCTTCATGAGTCGCGCCGGTATGCAGGTGACGCACAAGGCCGTGCAGGACTTTGCCGCCTGGCGGCTGCAGTTCGACCACCCGGTCGATCTGCACATCAATATTTCCGCAGCGCAGATCACCGGCGCCGGCTTCGCTGAATTCCTCGGCGCCGAGCTGGCCGCAAGCGAGGTTCCGCCCGAGCGCGTCTGTCTCGAGTTGACCGAGACTCTGCTCTTCGACAGCTCGCCGGCGCTGCAGCGCGAGTTCGACGCCCTGGCCACGCTCGGCGTGCGTTTCGCCATCGACGACTTCGGTTCCGGCTTCGGTTCCTACGATTACCTGCGGCGCTTCCCGGTGAGCGGCATCAAGGTCGATCGCGGTCTGGTTGCCGGCATCGCCGGCAACGCCGTCGATCGCGCCATCGTTCGTTCCATCGTCGGACTGGCCCGCGAGCTGGGTATCGACGTCACGGCGGAGGGCATCGAAACGGTCGACCAGATGCGCCTGCTGTGCCAGCTCGGCGCGCCCGCCCTGCAGGGTTTCCTGTTCTACGAGCCGCTGTCCTCGCAGGAAATCGGGCGCCTGGTCGAAGCGCACGATTCGCCGTTCCGGCGACCGTCGGTGACGGTGTTCAACGCGGGTTCGGCGGTAGCTTGACCAGGTTCAGCCAGAACGACTGCAGCACGTCCATCGCGGCGAGGAACTTGCCGAAATCGACCGGCTTGGTGATGTAGCAGTTGGCGTGCATGCCGTAGCTGCGGTAGATGTCGTGCTCGTCGTCCGAGGTCGTCAGCACGATCACGGGTATGCGCTTGAGATCGTCGTCGGCCTTGACCGTGGCCAGCACTTCGCGACCGTCCAGTCCCGGCAGGTTGAGGTCGAGCAGGATGACATCGGGGCGCTGGGCCCGTGCGAACGCGCCGCGGCGGTAGAGGAAGTCGAGGGCGTCCTCGCCGGTCTCGACGACGTCGATGGTGTTGACCAGGCGCACGCAGGCGAAGGCTTCGCGGGTCAGTTCCTGGTCGCTGGGGCTGTCCTCCACCAGCAGGATGCGCGCCGGGGTGGCACGGCTGTATTCGTCATCGAGTGCCATCGGCGCGTTCTCCCGGGGTGGTCGCCGGCGCGGGCGTCGCCGGCAGGGTGAAGTGGAAGGTCGAACCCGTGCCCGGGCTGGATTCCGCCCACAGGCGGCCGCCATGGCGTTCGATCACCGCGCGGCAGATGGCGAGTCCCATGCCGTTGCCGCTATCGCCGTCTCCGATCTGCAGTCGCTTGAAGGGCAGGAAGATGCGCTCGAGATGACGCGCTTCGATGCCCCGCCCGTTATCGCGAACACGGAACCGCCAGTCCTCGCCACTGCGTTCGCAGGTCAGCGTTACTTCCGGCCGGCGTTCGCCGCGATGGCGGATGGCGTTGACGACGAGGTTGCGCAGCACGATCGCGAGGAGGGTGCGATCGGCGACGACGCTCGGTAAGCCCGCCCATTGCAGCGAGGCGGCGTTGTCGTCGAGCAGGGCGCGCAGGTCGAGCGCGAGTTCGTCCATCAGTTCACTCACCGCGCAGGTCACCGGCAGCAGCGGCTGCGTGCGCGCCCGCGAGAAGCGCAACAGGTCGCGGACCAGGGTCGACATGCGCGCGGCGCCGTCGTGGACCTTGTGCAGCCAGTCGCGCCCGCGCTCGTCGACCTGTGTTGCGCAGGTGTCGAGCAGGCGGCCGCTGTAGCCCTGGATGGTACGCAGGGGTTCCTGCAGGTCATGCGAAGCGAGGAAGGCGAACTGCTCGAGCGCGGCGTTCGATTGCGCCAGGCGCTCGGCCTGGTCGCGCAGCGTGGCGAGTTCGGCCTGGCGGCGGGTGAGATCGACGATGCTGGCGACGACCAGGGTCCGCGGCGCCCGCCCGAGCGCGGTGAGCCCGATCATCACCGGGAACTCGCGGCCATCGAGCGCGAGCGCGGTGAGATCGCGGCGCTCGCCCATCTCGCGGGTCACCGCGCTGGCCAGGTAGCCGCGGCGCAGCGCGGCATGGGCGTCGGCGACGGCCGGTGGTACCAGACGTTCGACGGTGACACCGACCAGGCCGCCCGGCGTGGCGGCGAAGAGTTTCTCGGAGCTCGGGTTGGCGAGGGTGATGACGCCGTCCGCGTCGATGACGAGTACGGCCGACGGCACCGCGGCGAGTACCTGCGCGGCGATGCCGGTGGCATCGAGATCGTCGATGGGCGTGTCGCTCACCGCGCCCCACCCGTGCCGTCATGGGCCTGGTGGGGTGGGGCAGCTCGAGGGTGGGCGTGGCGTCGTTCCATGACTCGGCGGGGCGGCACGCTGGCCGCGCGGGATTTCAGTACTCGATGCGCCCGATGACGTCGAGGATCTGCTCGCGATCCTGGGCGAACTGCGGCGAGATCATGATGGCCTCGCCGAGGTGCGCGGGGTCTTCGTCGACGGCCCAGGCCGCGGGCTTGCTCACCGCCGCTTCGAACAGCGCGCCGCCCGGGGTGCGCACGTAGATGGAATCGAAGTAACCGCGGTCCTTGACCTCGGAAATGTCGGTGTAGCCCATGCCTTCGACGAAGGCGCGGTAGTCCTTCTGCAGGTCGAGGTTGGCGATGTCGAAAGCGCAGTGGTGCACCACGCCCTCGGCGAAGGTCCAGGTGCCCTGGTGGCGGTCCGGTTCGGCGACGACATCGATGATGGCGCCCGTGCCGCCGCGGCCCATTTCGAAGCGCACGGTATCGCCCTCGTCGGCGCCGCGGTCGCAGCTCCAGGCCTGCAGGACGAACTCGTCCATGACGTCGCGATCGCGCACGCTCACCTCGATGCCGTGCATGCCGTGGATGGCGGCTTCCAGCGGCACGCCGGCCTGGTCCCAGCCGGGGCGCTGATCGTCGGCGACTTCGACCAGTTCGTAGGGGATGCCGCAAGGGTGGGTGAAGGCGACGCGGCGTTCGCCGAGTTTCTCGCACTCGCTGGCCGCGACGCCATGCGCGCGCAGGCGCTCCAGCCAATAGGCGCTCGAGCCCGGCGGGATCGACAGCATGAGCGTCTTGATCTGGTTGCCGCCGCGGCGGCCCTTGAGACCGGTGTGGCGCATCGGGAAGCTGGTCACGATGGCGCTCGGTTCGCCCGCGGCATTGCTGTAGTAGAAGTGGTAGATGGGCACCTTGCCGTCGTAGAGCAGGGTCTTCTTGATACTGCGCAGGCCCAGCGTCTTGGTGTGGAAGTCGTAGTCCTCCTGGGCATCGCCCGTGCACAGGGTGATGTGATGCAGGCAGTTCAAGTCCTTCATGGTGACCTCCTCCAGAGCGGGGCGGTAGGCGTCGGGTTGGGTGTCGCGCCGGCCGCTACCGGCGCCCGGCCCGGGCTATGGTAACCCCGCGCCGGGAGTGAATGACCATGCCCGGCTTGGGGTAGACGGCGGTTCGCCGTTGCGTTGGTTCAGGGCAGCGCCGACCAGCCACCCGCAATGGCGCGGGCGACGACCAGGCGCTGGATGTCGTTGCTGCCCTCGTAGATGGAGAGCACGCGGGCATCGCGGTAAAGCTTCTCGACCGCGCAATCGCGGGTGTAGCCGGCGCCACCGAAGACCTGCAGTGCAGCCGAGGTGACGTGCTCGGCCATGTCGGTGGCGAAGGCCTTGGCCATGGACGCCTCGACGATGGCGGGCTGCCCGGCGTCGGCCAGCGCGGCAGCGCGCAGGGTCAGCGCGCGCGCCGCGCCCAGCTTTTCGGCCATCTCGGCGAGGCGGAAGCCGACTGCCTGGTGTTCGACGATCGGCACGCCGAAGGTGCGGCGCTCACGCGCGTAGGCCGCGGCGGCCTCGAAGGCGGCGCGCGCCACGCCCACGGCCTGGGCGGCGACCCCGATGCGCCCGGTGTTGAGGTAGGCGAGCGCGATGCGATAGCCGTCACCGGCCGCCCCGAGCAGCGCATCGTCGCCGATCTCGGCGCCATCGAACACGCACTCGGCGGTGTCGCAGTTGCGCTGGCCGAGCTTGTCTTCGAGGCGCGTGACCGTCCACGCCGAGCGCGGCGCGAGGAAGGTCGAGATGCCGCGCTTGCCCAGCGATGGCTCGGTGACGGCGACGACCAGGGCGAAGTCGGCGCGCGCGCCGGCGGTGACGAAACGCTTGGCGCCATCGAGGCGCCAGCCCTGCGCGGTCTTCACCGCGCGCGTGCGGATGGCGGCGGCATCGGAACCGGCCTCGGCCTCGCTCAGCATGAAGCAGCCACGCCGTGCGCCCCGCGCCAGCGCCGGCAGGTAGTGCGCGCACTGCGCCCGCGTGCCGTGATCGCGGATGGCGGCCGCGATCGGCGAATTGGTCACGTTGACGGCGTTGGCGATGCCACAGTCGCCGGCGGCGAGTTCCTCGGTGACGCGGGCGTAGGTGACGGTATCGAGCGCGCTGCCACCGTACTCGATAGGTACCAGCAGGCCGTGGTAACCGAGTTCGCCGAGTGTGGCGTAAAGCGCGTCCGGTGCGCCCTGCCCGGCGGTTTCCCAGGCGGCGACGTGGGGTGCGATGGCGTTCGCGACCAAGGCACGGGTAGCGTCGACGAAGGCATTCGGTTCGAGCGTGGACGACATGCGGGCGGGTTCTCCGCGGTGGGACGCAGCCGATTATCGCAGGCTGGCAGCGCCCGGCCGCCGGTCGCGACGGCCCAGTCGCCAGCGCTTCTCGAGTTCGATGACGAGAAAGAAGAGCGCACCGAGGCCGAGCAGGGCCAACCAGTCGTGCACCGCCAGCGCGGTGGTGCCGAACACCGCCTGCAGCGGCGCCAGGGTCGTCACCGCCAGTTGCAGCACGCTGACTGTGACCACGGTCGCCCACACCACCCAGGTCGCGGTCAAGGCGCCGAGATCGAGGTGCGCGCGCTCGATGTTGCGGATGAAGAACAGATGGAACACCTCGAGGACGACCAGCGCGCTCAGGGTCGCCGTCCGCGCCGTGGCGGTGCCGTCGCCGCGGGCCAGCACGATCTCGAACACGCCGAATGCCGCGGCGAGGAAGAGCAGCGAGACCACCACGATGTGCCAGGCGAGGTCGCGCCCGAGCAGGGCATCGTCGCGCTGTCGCGGTGGCCGGCGCATGACCGCGTCCGCGCTCGGTTCGAAAGCCAGTGCCATGCCGAGCGTGGTCGCGGTGATGAGGTTGATCCAGAGGATCTGCAACGGCGTGATCGGCAGCGCGAGGCCGAACAGCAGCGCGGCGACGATGGTCATCGCCTCGCCGGCACTGGTTGGCAGGGTCCAGCTGATGACTTTCTTGATGTTGTCGTAGACCGTGCGGCCCTCGCGCACGGCGGCGGCGATGGAGGCGAAGTTGTCGTCGGCGAGCACGATGTCGGCGGCCTCCTTGGCCGCCTCGCTGCCGCCGCGGCCCATGGCGATGCCGGCGTCGGCGCGCTTCAGCGCCGGTGCGTCGTTGACGCCGTCGCCGGTCATGGCGACGGTCAGGCCGCGCGCCTGCAGCGCGGTGACGAGGCGCAGCTTGTGCGCCGGGCTGGTGCGCGCGAAGACGTCGACTTCGCTCACGCGCGCGGCCAGCGCATCGTCGTCGAGGGCTTCGAGATCGCTGCCGGTGAGGACGGCGTCGGCATGGACGAGACCGATCTCACGCGCGATGGCGCGCGCCGTGCCGGCGTGGTCGCCGGTGATCATCTTCACGCCGATGCCAGCGGCATGACATTCGGCGATGGCGGCAATGGCGTCGGCGCGTGGCGGATCGATCAGCCCGACCAGGCCTTCGAGGACGAGGCCCCGGCTGACGTCGCTGGCCTCCAGCACTGCCTGGCGCGGGGCGGCACGCGCCGTGGCCAGGGCCAGTACGCGCTGGCCACGCGCGGCGATGGCGTCGACCCGGGCCGCCCAGCCGGCGGCTTCGAGTGGCGCCGTGCCGCCGTCGGCCGTGCGTTGCTCCGCGCACATCGTCAGCAACTGTTCCGGCGCGCCCTTGACCGAGATGCGCGCGTGGTGGGCGTGGTCGTGGTCGAGCGTGGCCATGTAGCGGGTGGCGGTGTCGAAGGGGATGGCGTCGGTGCGGCGCCAGGCCGTGCCGCGCGCGCCGACGTCGGCGCCGAGCTTGGCGGCGAGCACCAGCAGGGCGGCCTCCATGGGATCGCCGTCGCTCCGCCAGTGGCCATCGTCGTGGGCGAGTGCGGCGTCGTTGCACAGCAGGGCGGTCAGCGCGAGCGCTTCCAACGCGGCCTCACCGCGCGGCTCGACCGCCACACCGTCGCGTCGCAGGCCGCCCTCCGGCGCGTAGCCCTCGCCTTCGACCGCGTAGTCGGCGGTGGCGGTGACCACGCTCGCCACCATCATCTCGTTGCGCGTGAGGGTGCCGGTCTTGTCGGTACAGATCACCGACACCGAGCCCAAGGTCTCGATCGCCGGCAGGCGGCGCACGATGGCGTGGCGGCGCGCCATGGCCTGCACGCCGACGGCCAGGGTGATGGTCAGCACCGCCGGCAGACCTTCGGGGATGGCGGCGACGGAGAGTCCGACCACGGCCATGAACAGCAAGCCGAAATCGTGCTCGGCGACGAAGCCGCCGTAGCCGAGCAGCGCCGCGGCGACGGCCAGGATGACGGCGGTGAGGCGGCGCGCGAAGGCATCCATCTGTTCCAGCAACGGGGTGGCGACGCTTTCGACCTCGGCCAGGAGGCCGCTGATGCGGCCGAGTTCGGTCGCCGTGCCCGTCGCTACCACCACCCCACGGCCCTGGCCGCTCGTCACCAGCGTGCCGCTGTAGGCCATGTTGACGCGGTCGCCGAGGGCGAGGCCGCGGGGCAGCGGCGCGGGATCCTTGTCGACGGCGACCGACTCGCCGGTCAGCACCGCTTCCTGGACACCGAGGCCGCGCGCTTCGAACAGGCGCAGGTCGGCGGCGACGCGATCACCGGCTTCGAGCAGCACGATGTCGCCCGGCACGAGTGCGCTCGCCGGGATGCCTTGGCGTCGACCATCGCGCAGCACCGTCGCGTGCGGTGCGAGCATGCCGCGGATAGCGGCGAGCGCGCGCTCCGCCTTGCCTTCCTGCAGGTAGCCGATGATCGCGTTGACCACCACCACGGCGAGGATGACCGCGGTGTCGAGGCCGTGGCCGAGCACGGCCGTGATCAGCGCGGCACCGAGCAGGACGTGGATGAGGACGTTGTCGAATTGCGCGGCGAAGCGGCGCCAGGCCGCCGGTCGCGGTGCTTCGGGTAAGGCGTTGGCGCCGTGACGGGCGAGGCGGTCGGCAGCCTCGTCCGTGCTCAGGCCGTTGGCGTCGGTCGCGAGCCCGACGAGGACCGCGCCGGCGTCGAGGGCGTGCCAGTCCGACGGCGCGTCCGCACCCGCATGGCGCGCGCCGTGGGCGGCCGCGGTGCCTCGATCAGTGCTTGCCGTCACCCGTGAGCACGCTCAATGCGGCCTCGAAGCAGGGCGCGAGCGGGCCGGCGAGCGTGGCGCCGTCGCAGGCCGCGGTGACTTCGGCCACGCGCCGTTCGAGCAGCAGGCGCAGGCGGTAGCGCGCTCGCTCGCGGGTCACCGCCGCGCGCGTGCCGCTGGTCTCGAGCCAGGCGCGGTGTTCGTCGATGGTCGCCGACAGTGCGGCGATGCTCTCCGGCTGGCGGATCGAGGTCAGCAGCACCGGCGGCTGCCAGTCGCGCTGATCGCGCACCAGCGCCTGGATGCGGCGGATCTCGGCGGCCATCTCGCCCGCCCCGGCGAGGTCGCACTTGTTGACGACGTAGATGTCGGCAAGCTCCATGATGCCCGCCTTCATGGCCTGCACGGTGTCGCCCGAACCCGGCATCAGCACGAGGATGAGCGTATCGACCTGGCTGCGCACCGCATGCTCGGCCTGGCCCACGCCGACGGTCTCGAGGATCAGCTCCTCGAATCCCGCCGCGGCCATGGTCTCCAGCATCTCCGGCAGGTTGTCGGCCAGGCCGTCGGTGGCCGAGCGCGAGGCGACGGAGCGGAGATAGAGGTTCTCCGCGCCGGCCAGTTCGTCGAGGCGGATGCGATCGCCGAGGATGGCGCCGCCGGTCAGCGGGCTCGACGGATCGACGGCCAGCATGCCGAGGCGGCGCTCGGCCGCGCGCAGCAGGCCGAGGCGCCCGGCCAGGCTGCTCTTGCCGACCCCGGGCGCGCCGGTCAGGCCGATGCGCGGCACCGCGGGCGCCGCTTCCGGCGCCATCGCCAGCACCTCGGCGACGCTCGCATCGGCGAGGCGCGAGAGGCGGCGGCCGAGTTCGCGGCGGGACAGGCTCGTCATGGAGCGTTCAGCCGAGCGAGGCGGCGAGCGACGCGACCACCTCGGGCAGCGGCTGGTCGGCGGTGAAGATGCCCTTCACGCCGAGGCCTTCGAGGTGGGCGCGGTCCTCGGCCGGGATGGTGCCGCCGACGAACAAGGTGATATCGGCGGCGTCCTCGGCGGCGAGGCAGGCGGCGACCTCGGCGACCAGTTCCTTGTGGCTGCCGGAGAGGATCGAAAGCCCCACGGCGTCGACGCCCTCGTCGATGGCGACGCGCGCGATCTGCTGCGGGCTCTTGCGTAAGCCGGTGTAGATGACCTCGGCGCCGGCGTTGCGGAGTGCCAGGGCCACGACCTTGGCGCCGACGTCGTGGCCGTCGAGGCCGGGTTTGCCGATGAGGATGCGCTTGCCGCGCAGCGGGGTGGCGGCGCCGTCGGCGACGTTGGCGGTGCTGTCGGTGGACGTGCTCATAGTCTGACCGGCTCCTGGAATTCGCCCCAGCGGGCCTTGAGGGTGTCGACCATCTCGCCGACGGTGACGTAGGCGTGCGCGCAGTCGACGAGGTAGGGCATGAGGTTGACGGCGTCGTCGTCGGCGGCGCGGCCGAGATCGGCCAGCGTCTTTTCGGCCGCCCCGGCGTCGCGGGTGTCGCGGATGCGCTCGTACTTCTCCATCACCTTGCGCGCGGCCTCGGGGTCGACGTGGAAGGTCTCGGCGACCTCGTTCCTGGCGTCGTCGCGACGGAAGAAGTTCTGGCCGACGACGACGGTCTCGCCGCGATCGATCTTCTGCTTGCGCTCGAGCGCGCGCTCGGCGATGCGCAACTGCAGCCAGCCGTCCTCGATGGCCTTCTCGACCCCGCCGTAATCGTCGATCTCCTGCATGACCTTCTCGATGGCCGTTTCCATCTGGTCGGTCAGGTGCTCGACCACGTAGCTGCCGCCGAGCGCGTCGACGCTGCGCGCGATGCCCGATTCGTAGGCCAGGATCTGCTGGGTACGGAGCGCGATCTCGGCCGAGGTCTCGGTCGGGATCTGGAAGGCCTCGTCGAAGGCGCAGGTGAAGATCGACTGCGCGCCGCCGAACACCGCGGCCATGGTCTCGATGGTCACGCGCACGATGTTGTTCATCGGCTGCGGCGCGATCAGGGACGAACCGCCGCAGACCACGCCGAAGCGGAACATCTGTGCCTTCTCGTCGGTCACGCCGTAGCGTTCACGCAGCAGCTTCGCCCACAGGCGCCGCCCGGCGCGGAACTTGGCGACCTCGTCGAAGAAGTCCTGGTGGACGTAGAAGAAGAACGACAGCCGCCGCGCGAACTTCGTCACATCGCCGCCGCGGCGCTGCAGTTCGTCGACATAGGCGAGACCATTGGCGAGCGTGTAGGCCATCTCCTCGACCGCCGTCGCGCCGGCGTCGCGCACGTGCGCACCGGCGATCGAGATCGGGTTGAAGCGCGGCGTTACCTCGTTCGAATACAGGATGGAATCGGCGATGAGGCGCATCGACGGCCTGACCGGGAAGATCCACGTCCCGCGCGCGACGTACTCCTTCAGGATGTCGTTCTGGATGGTGCCGGTGAGTTTCTCGCGCGGCACGCCCTGCTTGTCGGCGGTGGCGAGGTACATGGCGTAGATCATCGCCGCCGAGCCGTTGATGGTGAACGAGGTCGAGATGGCGCCGAGATCGATGCCGTCGAAGAGGATTTCCATTTCCGAGAGATTCGACAGCGACACCCCGACCTTGCCGACCTCCGAGCGCGCCATCGGGTCGACCGGGTCGTAGCCGCACTGCGTCGGCAGGTCGAGCGCAACCGAGAGACCGGTCTGGCCCTGGTCGAGCAGGAAGCGGTAGCGCTGGTTGGTGTCCTCGGCGGTGCCGAAGCCCGAGTACTGGCGGATGGTCCACAGGCGGCCGGCATAGCCGTCTGCAAAGATGCCGCGGGTGAACGGCACCTGGCCGGGTTCGCCGATGTGCTTGGGGTCGACCAGCTCGGGGCCGGCGCGCACCGGCACGTCGAGGCCGGCCGGGCTGGTCTGGCTGAGGTGGGGAACGGCGGGATTGGAACTCACGGGGTATCCTCCTCGGGCCGCGCGGGGCGGCGGTTCATGGGGCGAGATCGCGGGCGATCCCGGCCAGGGCGTCCAGCAATGCGGCGGCGTGATCGTCGCCAGTTGCCTGCATGCGGTGGCGTGGGCCAGCTACGGCCACGCCGTAGAGGCGCGGGCCGAGCGCGAGCGGCGCGGCCACGGCCATGACGTCGGCGACGTTCTCGCCGTCGGTCCCCCACCAGCCGCGCGCGCGGCCGGCGGCGAGATCGGCTTCGAGCGCGGCGGGGTTCGTCAGCGTATTCGCGGTCACGGCGGCCAGCGCGTGGGCCGCCAGCCACGCGGCGCGCGCAGCGTCGTCCATGCGGCCCAGCATCACCTTGCCGATGGCGCTCGAATGGAGCGGCTTGGCGTCGCCCGCCCGCGCCGAGTAGCGGATCGACTGCATGCCCTCGACCACCAGCAGGTATTGCACGGCGTCGTCCTGGCGGGTGCCGAGGATCACCGTTTCGCCGCTCGCATCGCGCAGTGCTTCGAGCGCGGGTTCGAGGCGCGCGAGCAGCGGGTCGTGGGCGCGCAGGGTGGCGGCCAGATCCCACAGCTTGCGCGTCGGGTAGCTCTCGCGCGGGCCGAGGAAGCACAGGTAGCCGCCGGCCTGCAGGGCCTTCAGCACGCCGTGGCAGGTCGACACCGGCATCGCCGTCGCCCGCGCCACCTCCGACAGCGAGAGCGGCCGCCGCGCGGCCTCGAAGGCCTCGAAGACTTCGAGCGCGCGCAGCGCCGAGCGGCTGCGGGTGGGGTTGTCGAGGACGGCGGCCATGCGGTTGTTCGGCTTCTCGGGCTTTCAGATATTTCAGAATATTGAAAATTAATTCTGAATAGCGGAAGAAAATAGCAGGGTAGGGCGCACGGGGGAAGCGCGAGTCCGTTGGACGGCGATGGCTTCGTCGCCTGGATTTTGTCCAGCACCAACGCGGCGGGGCGGTGCGGCCCTCGAATCAGAACGCGCGCCGGCTGCCGGGGAGTTCATCGGTCGTCCTGTGCCGTCGCCGAGCGGCTCGAACGGGTCGGTATCGTCGACGACTCCGACGCCGTGTTCGGTCTATGGCCCAGCGCGCCAGTCGCCGGCGGCGGGCGGGTCGAGAACCTGCGCGACGCGTGGGAGAAGTGAAGGCGCTGCGCGGGGGGCTCGCCGGCGTTCGATTGGGGACAGTTACCGCAACCCCAGGCTCGGAGGCGGCGGACAGGCGGGCGACGTTGCGGAAACTGTCCCCAATCGGGTTACGTCCCCGCTTTCGTTCCGAACCGGCGTGTCTGAACCGGGGACCGTTTCCACAATTTCTGCGACGTCAATCGGGTCCCCGGCGGCCGGGATTGCGGTAACTGTCCCCGGTTGGTCAGTCCTCGAACGCGCTCACCCCGCCGACGCCGCCAGCGTCTCCCGCCCCGGCCAGCGCTTGAGTTCGGGCAGCACCTCGGCAGCGAAGAGTCGCAGGCTCGCCTCGCATTCATCGTACGGAATGCCGCCGAAGCGGAAGGCGGGAGCGGCTTCGAACGGGCCCATCATGTCGAGACGGTCGCGGTACTTGTCGACGATCTGCCGCGGCGTGCCGACGCAGGTCGCTTCGAGGAAGCCTTCGAGGAAGCCGGTCGCACCCATGCGCTTGAGGGCGCCCGCCGCGCCTGCGTAGGCCTCGTAGCCGGCCATGCCCTTGAAGTGATCGCCGGTCACTTCGTAGTGCTCGAGCACGCTCTCCAAGTAGGTCGCGATGTAGTGGCGGCCGCGTTCGGCGGCGACGTCGGCGTCCTCGCGGCAATAGACGAAGTCGCAGATGAGCGGCGGCGGCGGCGCGGCGTGGTGGTACTCGCGGTAGAGCGCACGCCACTTCTCGATGGACGGCATGCGCGCCTTCCACGAGCGGTCGGCGAACATCACCATGGCGCACCTGAGGCGCGCGGCGGCGTCGATGGAGTCGTCCGAGGTGGCGACGGCGTAGATGCGGTCCTCGAAGGAGCGCTCGGGGCGCGGGCGGATCTCGGTGCGCGGCTGCGGGTAGAACGGGCCGTCGCCTTCGATCCAGCCGGTCCTGAGGGCTTCGAGCACCATCGCCGCGCCCTCGTCGAAGCGCGCGCGCGATTCACCCATCTCGATACCGCGGAAGTGGGCGAACTCGCGCCGGCTGAGTCCCCGCCCCATGCCAAAGCGCACGCGGCCCTCGGTCTGGTGGTCGAGGAGCGCAATCTTCTCCGCCACCCGCAGCGGTTCGTTCCACGGCATGATGACCGCCGCCGTGCCGACGTCGACCTGCGGCGCCTGCGCCGCGATGCCGGCCAGCCACTGCACGTTGTCCGGGCAGAACGAGTAGTCGTAGAAGTGATGCTCGGCCGACCACACCACGTCGAAGCCGAGCTCGGCGGCGAGCAGGGCGAGCCGGGTGTCCTCGCGCACCACCTGGCTGTCGCTGATGTTCTCCCAGCCGTGGCTGGAGAAGATGGTCTGGATGCCGACGTCCATCGCTGCGTCTCCCCTGAGAGCGAAAGGGCGAAGCTATGCCAGGGTCGGTCCGCGTACAAGCCCGCGGTTGACGCGGGTCCAAATCAGGTGACGCTTGCCGGCAGCGTCTGCCCACGGGCGACAGAACGCGGCTGGACCCAACGCCGAGGGGCCACGGTTTCGCGGTCCGCAGGCACGGCCCGGCCGCGTCGGAATCGTGGTCTGTCCCCGAATTGCGTGTCCCCGAATTGCGAATTGAATGAGTGGGCGCCGGGTCGCACGCCCTGCGACCAGGATTGTCCGAGTGTAAAGAAAGCTGTAATTGGACCGCGGAAGGGGCCGTTCGGCGGGCGATTTTTCTCGAAATTTTTACA
Source organism: Gammaproteobacteria bacterium (assembly GCA_050184115.1). Classification (GTDB taxonomy): domain Bacteria; phylum Pseudomonadota; class Gammaproteobacteria; genus JACKNG01. Next base: position 226,676 of record JBFXAQ010000001.1, read on the forward strand.
GTTGTCGTGCGCTCAGGCCTGACCGGGACTTTTGGGGCGGGAAAATTTCTGTGAAATCATATAGATAAAAATATAGGCGCAATATTTGCATCAAAAACGGAACCCAATCTTGCCGGAAACGAGCCCCACGACCATGAAGAACATCCGCTGCCTTGCCCTCACGATGCTGCTTTTCCCGTTCTCGGCAGGTGCCGTCGTCATCGATTTCGAGGGTGTGATTCCCCAAGGTCAGACTCGCTTCGGCGATCCCATCTTCACGTACTCCGAAGACGGTTTCGACCTCGTCGATTTCGACTCCGGCAGCGCCAATGCGCTGTTCGCACCCCCGGGCAGCCAGAACGACAATGGCACCGATATCCTCGGTTGGGTCTCGAACCGTTCCTTCGACATCGTGAAGGCCGGTGGCGGCTTGTTTTCGCTGAACGCCTTCGATGCGACCAATCTCGATCCGATTGGCGCCGCGGGCCAGTTCATCGTCACTGGATTCCTCGGCGGTGGCGGGACGGTTTCCGCCACGCTCGACAGCGTGTTGAACACGTTCACGACTTTCACCTTCGACAACAGCTGGACGGGCTTGTCGGCGGTTCGTATACAGAACACCGGAATGGTCAACGGTGCCATCGACAACATCGTGCTGTCCGCAACCAACGCAGTACCCGAGCCGGCAACCCTGGCACTGCTCGGCCTCGCCATCGGCGGCATTGGCTGCGTGCGCCGGCGCAACGCCTGAAGCAAGACACGGACACGCTGCGGGCCCGGCCCGCGGCTGCTTCTGCGCGGGGACAGGCCACGTTTGGCGGGTCTGTCCCCGGATTTCCTGAGCCTGTCCCGGCATCCTCAGCGGAATTTCGATCCCGGAATTCCACCAACCACGGTTCCCGTCCCCGACGTCGTTGACCGATGGCGGCCTGTCGCGGAATTTCGGGAATCTCGCCCGAACGTCGACATTGATCGTCCCAGTCAGCGACCTGCGCAAGCATTTCGTTCGAGCACGGCTTCCAGCTTGTCGAAGCTGCCTGTCCAGCCTGCCGCCATGCTGCCGCGTTGCGCGGTGAATGCCTGGATGTCGGCGGCGGTGGCATCGCGTGGTTCCCAGCGCACCGTCACGCGCGTGCACGCCGGGCCCTCGGCGGCGAGTTCGATCGTCGTCAGCATCGTCTGCGGCCAGTGCTCGAAGAAGAACGGCCGCACGATGCGCTCGTCGGCGTCGCAGAACTGCTGGGTGTAGACGAGCAGACGCGGCCGTGCGAGCTGGAGGTAGGCGACCAGCCCGTACACCGTCGTGCCGTCGGGCAGGGTCATCGTGTAGTGCGACGAACCGCCGACGCGCGGCTCCGCGCGCAGGAAACGCATGCTCGCGCCGGTCGGCGGCAGCCAGCGGGCGAGATGGCCGGGATCGAGCCACATCTCGAACAGGCGCTCGATGCCGGCCTCGAAGCTGCGCGCGATGAAGAACTGCTCCTTGCCGGCGCAGCGTTTGCCGAGGTGCTCGGCCAGCCGGTCCCAGGTGCCCTCGCCGCCGGCCTGCCTGATGAAGCCGCGCATGGCTGCGGCCGCCTCCGGCGTGGCCAGCGCCATGCTCAGATCGAGCTGTGTGCGTCCGTCGCACTCGGTGAACAGCGCGGTGACCCGGAACAGCGGTGGGCGGTCGGCGTGACCGCCGTGGTCGTAGACCATGCGCTGCCCGGCGACGACTTCGAGGTAGCGCGTAGTGTTCTCGTAATCCGTACCGTCCGGGCCGTACATCGTGTAGTGCCAATGGCCGCCGCTGCGCAGGTCGCGGCTGTGCGTGGTCAGCGTGAAGCCGCGTGGTCCCCACCACTCGGCGACTTCCTCGGGAATCGTCCAGGCGTCCCATACCGCCTGCAGCGGCGCGTCGTACACGCGCGTGAGGGAGATGACATTGCTCTTATCCGCGCTGGCCATCGCCGTTTCCTCCGGTCTTCGATTGCAGGTAGGCGCCCAGTCGGTCGAGTTGCTCTTCCCAGGCGGTGCGGTATTGCTCCATCCAATCCGCCGCGTCGCGCAGTGGTTCGCCGTTGAGCCGGCAGGACCGCCACTGCGCGTTGCGGCTCTTGCTGACGAGGCCGGCCTTCCCGCGCCCCTTCAAGTGCTTGGTGATGGCCGATGGGCTCATCGGTCCGCCCCGAATGGCGCGTATTGCGACCACCATCCCGTGACGGCCGCGGCTGTCGCGCGAGCGGACCGGTGCGCTAGGCCTCCCGACGAGGCTCGTCGAACAACTCGGGCTGCAGCGCCTCGCTGTCGCGATCGCGAAAATTCGACAGCCCGACGCCGAGCAGTCGGTAGCGTGTCGCCGCCGGCAGCTGGACGCGTTCGAGCAGGCCGCGGGCGATCGCCTCGAGCTCGCCCGCGCTCGCCGGCGGCGCCGGCGGGGTATGGCTGCGGGTGAGATTGCGGAACTCGGCGGTCTTGAGCTTGAGGTAGACGGTCTGCGGTTCGCGCACTTCGCGTTCAAGTGCACGCCACACCTTCGGCGCGAGTTCGGCCACCACCTCGCCGAGGGTGTCGAGCGGGCGGTCGTCCTCGAAGGTGGTCTCGGCGGAGAGCGACTTGCGTTCGAGCTCGGCGTAGACCGGGTTGTCGTCGATGCCGCGGGCGAGGTCGTGGAGACGCCGGCCGAACTTGCCGAAGCGGGCGACCAGTTCCTCGCGCGGCCGCGCGCGCAGCTCCGCCACGGTGGTGATGCCGAGCGCTTCGAGCGCCCCCTGGGTGGCTTTGCCCACCCCCGGCAGCTTGCGCACCGGCAGCGGTTCGAGGAAGTCCAGCACCTCGTGCGGCTGGATGACGAACAGGCCATTCGGCTTGCGCCAGTCCGAGGCGATCTTGGCCAGGAACTTGTTCGGCGCGACCCCGGCCGAGGCGTTGAGGTCGGTCTCCGCCTTGATGTCGGCGCGAATGGCCTGCGCGACCCGGGTTGCCGTCGGCAGGCCGGGCTTGTTGACCGTGACGTCGAGGTAGGCCTCGTCCAGCGACAGTGGCTGGATGAGATCGGTGTAGCGCGCGAAGATCGCGCGCACCTGGCGCGAGACCTCGCGGTAGCGGGTGAAATCGGGTGGCACGAACACCGCGTCCGGGCACAGCCGTTCCGCGCGCAGCGCCGGCATGGCCGAGTGGATGCCGAAGGTGCGCGCCTCGTAGGATGCCGCGCACACCACCGAGCGCTTCCCGCGCCAGGCCACCACCACCGGGCGACCGCGCAGTGCCGGGTCGTCGCGTTGCTCGACCGAGGCGTAGAAGGCGTCCATGTCGACATGGACGACCTTGCGCGGCGCGGCAGCACCTTCGTCAGGCCTGGTTTTCTCGGCGCTCGGCTCCATGGGCGCCAGTATGCCGGGACGCGACGTCCGCCGCTGCAATCGACGGTCACCCCGCGCCGGGGCGTGGCGCCGACGTGCCAGCCCGCCGTGGGCGCTACACGGCTTCTGGGCGGTTGGCGCCCGACGTAAAACAATTGTGCCGGCCCGTCGACAATCCTGACGGCATGGGTACGATTGCAAGGCGGCACGACGGCGCCCACCTCTGGGTTCATTCGAATGCCGACATCCTGCTCTCGAACACGTCGTCCTCAACGAGAGGCTTGGATTTGTTCTCCCCTGCCCGCGCAAGCAACGTCATCGACGTGACGGTAGGCTCGGTTGCCGTCGCCCCGGCACTGACGGCCGACTCGAACGTGGACACCGCTGCACTCTTAGCGCGGAGCTACAAGGGCGCGGTCTCGATTACCGTCAGCGGCGCTGTCAGCGGCGGTAGTACCCTCGGCGCGGTCGTACTCGGGCAGCAAGACGTCACCGACGTCGACCTCGCCGTCGGCAGCATGAATGCCGGCGGCCACGGCGCTTACGTCGTCAACTACGGCAGCGGGCGGACGACGTTCGCAGCCACGGGGGCCGTGACCGCGGGGTATGCACCGAACATTCAACTGTCGCCCGCGAATGTCTTCGGCGTCGGCATACGCAACGCCGCGACCGGCAACGGTGTGGCGGTGGATGTCGCCGACGTCACCGCCGCGAAGGGCATCGAGGCGACCAACAACGGCAGCGGCGCGCTCAACGTGACGGCATCCGTGCTCGTCACCGGCACGGCCGGCGCCGCGGTCAAGGCACGCGGCGGCGCGCTCGGCAACGGCGTGACGCTGGCGCTCGCCGGCACGAACAGCGCCACGCACGGTGTCGACGTCGTGCACGAGGGCAGCGGCGCCTTGCGCGTGTCGTCCTCCGCGCCCGTCACCGGCGTCAGCGGCGCCGGCGCGTACGCGCGCAACTCGGCCGCCGGGATTGGTATCGTCCTCGATCTCGCCGGGGCGAGTGGTACGACGAACGGTATCGATGTCGTCAACGCGGGTGGCGGTGTTGTCGAAATCGCGTCAACGGGGCCGATCACCGGCGCCGCGGGCGCCGGCATCCAGGCCACCGGCCAGGTCGGCGGCAGCGGCTTGCGCATCGACGTGACGGACGTCGCCGGGGCGACCGGCGGCATCCAGGCCACGAGCTTCGGTACCGGCGCCGTCAGCGTCACCGCCAGCGGGCATGTGCAGGGCGCGGCGCAACACGGCATCTACGCCAGCAACGCCAACCTGGTCGGCAGCAACACCGCCACCACCGCGCACGACGTCACCGCGCAGAACGTCGGCGTGTTCGCGCTCAACTACGGCACGGGTACGACGGCCGTCACCACCACCGGCATCGTCACCGGTACGACCAACATCGGCGTACTGGCCAAGAACCGCGGCAGCGGGCTCGCCGTGACCAACAGCGGCACGGTGAGCGGCGGCGCCGGCGGCTTGGTCGCCGCGGCCTACGGCAGCGGCAATCTCACCATCCAGTCGAGCGGCGCGGTCGATGGCGGCAGCGGCCGCGGCATCTATGCCTTCAACCAGGCCAGCGGCAACAATCTCGTCGTGGACGTCGCCGACGCCGCCGGCGCGACCGACGCGGTCGATCTGCGCCATGCCGGCGGCGGTGTGTTGACGGTCACGGTGAGCGGCGCGGTCACGGGCGGCAGCGGTGCCGGTCTGCGCGCATTGACGGGTACGGGGCGCAGCAGCCAGGTCACGGTCGCCAGCGGCGGCGTGCTCGGCGCGGCCTCGGGCCTCGCGCTGGTCAACGACGATGGCGACGCCCACGTGCTCATCCAGGCCGGCGGCCGGGTCAACGGCACGCTCGACCTCGGCGGCGGCAACGCGACGGTGACCAACTTCGGCACGCTCGCCACACTCACCGGCGGCAGCCAGCAGGTGCAGGCCGGCACGGCCGTGTTCAACGCCGGCCTCATGGACAATGCCGGCACGTTGACCAACAACGACTTCATCGCCAACAGCGGTTCGCTCGCCACGGCTGCGGGCGCCACGTTCGTCAACCACGGATTCCTCGCCAACAACGGCACGGTGAGCAATGCCGGCACGTTGAACAACGACGGGCAGTTCACGAACAACCGGGCGGTGACCAACAGCGGCGCGCTCGCGAACAGCGGGCAGTTCGTGCACGGCGGCACGCTGGTCAACGACGGCAGCATCGCCAACAGTGGCAGCTTCACCATCGGTGGCACGGCCAGCGTGAGCGGCAGCGGCAGCTTCACCCAGAGCGCCGGGCAACTGGTCGTCAACGGCACGATGACACAGGGCACGATCGTCATCAGCGGCGGCACCCTGGGCGGTAGCGGCACCCTGAACGGCACCCTGGCGGTGGAAGCAGGCGGCCTGTTCGCGCCAGGCAACTCGCCCGGCCTGATGACGATCGCGGGCAACCTGGACCTGCACGCCGGCGCCGTGACCCTGCTCGAACTCGGCGGCTTGCTGCCGGGGGCGATGGTCGGCGGTTACGACGTCATCGACGTCGCCGACGACCCGGGTACCGGCGCGGTCGAAGGCGTCGCGACGCTGGCGGCGGGGACGGTGTTCGACGTCGACCTCTATGGCGGTTTCACGGCAGCACTCGGCGACAGCTTCGATGTCCTCGTCGCCGACACCCTGGTGGTGAACGACTTCGGCAGCCTGGTGTTCGACTTCGCGCGCGCCGGGCTCGGCGGCGGCCTGGCCTGGCAGACGGGGCTGGTCGACCTCGGCGGGCGCGACGTGCTGCGCTTGAGCGTGGTCGCGGCGCCGGTTCCGGTGCCGCCGGCGCTCGGGCTGCTGGGCAGCGCGTTGGCATGGCTCGGCGCACGGCGCGTGCGCCCTTCGCGGGACGCGCGCCGACGCGGCTGATGGACGCGCGCCGCTCGCGTCCGCGGCGAGGCGCGACGGCCGCGAGCGGCGAGCACACTGTGTCACGGAATTCGTCTATCGTACCGGCACCGCGGCACCCGCCGGGGTTTCACCGCCAGGGGAAAGCCATCATGTCCGCCAGAGTATCGAGGTTGTATCGCCTGTCCGGTCGGCGTGCCCTGCCCGGCGGGTGCGCCGCCCTGCTGTGCGTCCTCGCATTCGGCACACCACACCGCGCGGTTGCCGCCGACCGCACCTGGACCGGGGCCTGCATCGCGCCGGCGCCCTCGGCGGCGTGGGGCTGCGCGGCAAACTGGGCCGGCAACGTGATACCGGGCAGCGGCGATGACGCGATCTTCGGCTTGTCGTTTCTTACCGGCCACACCATCAACCTCGGCGGCACCGTGCGCCATGCCGGCAACCTGCGCATCAACACCACCTTGGGTTTCAGTCTCGACAACGGCACGTTGGTGGTGTCCGACGGTGGGATCACGCGCGACGACGTCAACGGCGCCGAGGCCGAACACACCATCGACGCCGACCTGCTCTTCGGCACCCACGCGCTGCTGAACTTGAACGGCAGCAACGGCCTGGCCATCAACGGCGACATCGACACGCTCGCGCTGGGCGGTGATTTCGACATCACCAAGACGGGCAACGCCTACCTCAAGCTCGGCGGCAACAACGGGCAGTTCGTCGGCGACATCGACTTCAACTTCGGCACGCTGTACCTCACCGGTGGCGACAATCTCAGTGACGCGACCCGGCTTACGCTGAGCGCGGCGACGCTCGACATCACTGCCGAGAGCGAGAACTTCGGCGCGCTGGCTGGCAACGGCAGCGTGAAGCTCGGCCAGCGCGTCCTGCGCGTCGGCGCCAACGGCGACGACACCACGTTCAGCGGCGACATCAGCGGCATCGCGGTCAACGTGCCCGGCTTCAGCGGCGTGGTGGGCTCACTGGTCAAGGCCGGCGGCGGGCGCATGACGCTGCACAACAGCGACAACCTGCATCCGGACAGCACGGTGATCGAGGGCGGCACGCTGAACCTCGGCAACGGCAACGCGCTCGGCAACGTCACCGTCGACGCCCATGCTGGCACCACGCTCGAGATCAGTGGCACCAACACCTTGAAAGCAGTGACCGGCAGCGGCGCCATCCGCATCAACGGCGGCGGCGAACTCACGCTCGCGAACGGCGCGGCAGCGACCCTGAACAACGCCGTCAGCGGTGCCGGCACGCTGCGCAAGGGCGGGGCGGGCAGCCTGCTGATCAACACGTCCAACATCGGCCATACCGGCGACGTCGTCGTTGCCGAGGGCGTGCTGGTGCTCGGTCACGCCAACGCCGTGGTCGACCGGGCGCCGCAGATCGACGTCGGCGCGATGCTCGACCTGAACGGTTTCACCAAGAACCTCGACGGCTTCAGTGGCAACGGCAAGCTGCGCCTCGGTACGACCGGCGGCCTGACCCTGGGCAACGTCGATACGCTCATCACCGGCGACATCGGCAACGCGCCGGCCGACCAGGGCAGCGCCACCCTGACCAAGTTCGGGGCCACCACGGTGCAACTGCACCGCGCGACCGCGACCAGCTTCGCCGATTTCGGCTGGCAGGGCGGCACTTTCATCAGCGGCGGAATCCTCGCCACCGACAGCCGCAGCATCGGCGGGCCGATCGAAATCGGCAGCGGCGCGCAGCTGCTGTTCGACCAGGCTTTCGACGCGACCATGAACGCGAGCATCGGCGGCCCGGGTGTGCTGCGCAAGGTCGGTTCCGGCGCGGTGACGCAGGTCGGTGCCGGACTACCGGGCTCCTTCGTCAGCCGCTTCGAGATGGCGGGCGGCGCCTGGAACCTGGGTACGGGGAACGCCGGCGAGGGCGCCATCATGACCGTCGAAGACCTGGTGCTCAGCAGCGGCACGATCGCCGTCAAGCGCGGAGGCGGTCTCGTGCTCGCGGGAACTTTTACCGGCGGCGGCAGCGGATTCCGGGTCGAGAGCGGTGGCGTGCTGCAATTCGAGAACATCGTCTTGTCGGCCGCCAACGTGCTCGGCCCGACCATCCGCCTGCCAGACGGCTCCGGCCAGTTGAATTTCCTGGCGGGAACCCGCGGCAACGTCAGGCTGCTCAGCGGCCCCGGTGCTTCGGGCAACGTCACGATCGATGGCGGCTCGCAGCTTTCCCAGTCGAACATATTCATCGCGGTCGGTTGGGGAGAGGTTCCCAACCAGGTGGGCAGCCTGGGCACCTTGCAGGTCAACGGGGCCGATTCATCACTGCAGGTCCTGCAACTCATCGCGGGCCTGGAGGAAGGGGGCAGGGGCCGTATCACCGTGGCGAACGGCGGCTTCATCGACGTTCTGGACGACCTCGAGATCGGCATGAACGGGGCCGCCCGCAATGCGGCCAATCCCGCCCAGGGGCAACTGGTGGTCCGCGGCGCCGGGTCGCGCGTCCGCGCGGGATTCCTCGTCGCCGGCGGCAACGGCGATTTCTCCGACATCACGATCGAGGATGGCGGGTTGCTCGAAACCGGCTTCGGCGCACTTGGCACGCAAGGCACGGGCTACGAGGCTCGACAAGCCATGCGCGTGACGGGCCCCGGTACGCGCTGGGTCAACGGAACGTGGATCAGCATCGAAAACGGTGATCTCCGCGTCGACGACGGCGCGCTCATCGAGACGGCGACGATGACGATCGGTGACGTCTTCGACGCGCAGCTCGTCGTCGCTCCCCGCGTGCTGCTGAACGGTGGCAGCATCGCCGCCAGCGACGGCGTCACGGTGGTCACGCGCGGCCTGCTCGGCGGCAGCGGCAGCATCATCGGTGACCTCACCGTCAGCGCCGACGCCCGCTTGAGCCCTGGCAACTCGCCCGGCTTGCTCAGCATCGAAGGTGACCTGTTGCTCGAAGCAGGCTCGACCACGCTGTTCGAGATTGCGGGTCTCGTGCCGGGCGCGCCGAACGGCTACGACGTGGTCGACGTGCAGGACGATGCAGGCACGGGTGCGGTCGAAGGCGCGGCCACGCTGGCTGCGGGTGCCGTGTTCGACATCGATCTCGTGGGCGGCTTCATGCCCACGCTGGGCCAGAGTTTCGACCTCCTGCTGGCCGACCTGGTGGTGGCCGATCGCACCAGCCTCGTGTTCGATTTCGCGGACGCGGCGCTCGATGCCGGGCTGTTCTGGCGCAGCCGGATCGTGGCGCTCGGCGGGCGTGACGCGCTGCGCCTGAGCGTGGTCGCCTCGCCGGTCCCGCTGCCGCCGGCGTTCGGCCTGCTCGGTGGCGCCATGGCGTTCCTCATCCTGCGCCGCGCTCGTCGCGCCGGCGCGCGCGGCTGAACACGGCCGCGACGGGCAGCAGAACGCGCGCGGAGGATGGACGACCCCGGGCGACCTGTCGCGCCGCCGCGCGGCGACGGCGACAGTGTGCTCTCGGCCGCGACCGCCTATTCGGTCTCCAGCGGTCTCGCCGCGCGCCTGGCGCAGCTCGGCATTTCGATCGCCGTCAGCTCTTACGAATCCAACCTGCTCTACTGCGTGGGGCTGAACCGCGACGGCGGCATCAACATCCACGAGGCCTTGATGCCGCGGCCGATGGGGATCTGTCGCGACGGCCGCGACGGGCTGGTCGTGATGCTGGCCCACCAGGTGCTGCGCCTCGAGAACGTGCTCGAACCCGGCCAGGTCGCGAACGGTCTGTTCGACGCCTTCTACGTGCCGCGCCGCATTCACCTGACCGGCCTGCTCGATGCGCACGACGTCGGCGTCGACGCCGGCGATCGCGTGGTCTTCGTCAACACCCGCTTCAACTGCCTTGCCACCACCTCCAATCGCCACAGCTTCCGACCCCTGTGGCGCCCGCCCTTCGTCACCCGGCTGGTCGACGAGGATCGCTGCCACCTGAACGGCCTGGCCATGCAGGATGGCGTTGCACGCTACGTCACCGCAGCCTCGCGTTCCGACACCATAGACGGCTGGCGTGATCGTCGCGCCGACGGCGGCGTGGTGGTGGACGTCGCCAGCAACGAGGTGGTCTGCGCCGGCCTGTCGATGCCCCATTCGCCGCGCGTGCACGCGGGCGAGTTGTGGTTGCTGAACTCGGGTACGGGCGAAATCGGCGTAGTGCGCGACGGCCGCTTCGAGGCGCGCATGTTCTGTCCAGGCTTCCTGCGCGGACTGGCCTTCCACGGCCGCCACGCGGTGGTCGGCCTGTCGCGACCGCGTTACAAGCGTTTCGAGGGGCTCGCGCTCGGGCAGCGCCTGCGCGAGGCGGATTCCGAGCCCTGGTGCGGCGTGCAGATCATGGACCTCGAGCGCGGCGTCTGTGTCGACTGGCTGCGCATCGACGGCGCCATCCGCGAGCTCTACGACGTCGAGGTGCTGCCGGGTGTGAGCTGCCCTTACATCGCCGCGCCCCACGCGGAAGAGGCGGCGGGCTTCATCACCATCGCGCCGGACGCGGCAGCGGATGACGACCCGGCGTGCTGAACGCCGGGCTGCCGCAGGCGGTCTTCAGGCCTCGCGGTGATAGGCCTTCGACGTCACCAGCCAGGTGCCGTCGATCTTGTGGTAGGAGAGGTAGTCGACGAAGTACATGTCGTTGATGCGCACGCGCACCTTGGCTAGCGCCTGGGTCGAGGAGGTGAAGTCGATCATGATGATCTGGTGTTCGCGCGGCGCGCCCTGGGCCTTGGGCGAAGTACGCCCGGCCAGCACTTCCTTGTACTGCGCCGCGCCCCAGCAGCTCATCGCGCCCTCGCGGAAGCCGTGCAGTTGCGCGGTGGTGGCGAACACGCGCTCGAAGTTGGCGACGTCGCAGTCGTACATGAGGTCGAAGTAGCGGTCGAGGGCAGCGCCGAGTTCGGCGATGTCGGTCATGTTCATGGGGGTGGATTCCCTGGCGTTGGTCTGGTCGGAGCGGGCGTTACCGTAGCCGCTCGGCGGGGCCGTCACAAGGCCCGGCGAAGCGGTCGGCAGGCCGCGTCGTACTGTCGTGTCGCCACCTGCCATCGTCGCACGGAGCGGTCGACGGCCTTACCAGCCGGCCAGTCCCTCGCGCCACAGGTTGGCCTCGGCCTGGCGGCGCCGGATGAGCCCGCTGTCCGGTGACCACAGGCGCTTCATGGCGACCAGTTCGTCCTCGACGTCCGCCAGGATCACGCGACGCTTCTGCTTGTGCAGGCCGATATCGTCGGCGACGACGAGGAGATCGCGGATGTTGCGCATCTCGCAGCGGCTGGCGCCCTTGAGACTCGTCCCGCGGTTGAACACGAGGCTCACCAGCACCGCCGCGCACAGCGGCGGCAGGCGCGGCAGCGAGGGATAGATCGCGGCTGTTTCGTCGTAGAAGCGCGGCAGCGTCCGGTCGATGAACACCCGCCATGCCGCCTTGAACGGCACTTCGACGCCGAGCGTGCGCAGGGCCTTCGCCCGCGTGCTCGTGCCCTTGCGGCCGAGATCCTCGGCGAGTGCAGCGAGGCTCGCCGCAGGCAGCAGCGGCCCCCAGCAGTGGTGGAAGTCATCGGCGTCGTTGAAGCGCAGGTCGTAGCCGACGCCGATGGTGATACCCGAGGCCGCGCCCGGGTAGTGCGGCCAGCGCGTGACCTGCTCGTAGTAGGCGAGGCCGCCGGTCTCCTCGCGGGCGATGAAGGCGACGCCGTCGGACGGCAGCGGCAGGAACGGCTCGGGCTGGGTCGCCAGCCACGCCCACAGGGTGATGTCGGCGGTGCCCGTACACGGCTGGCCGGCGAAGTCCTGGGCGTAGCGCACCGCGCGCTCGGTGCCGCGGCCGAAATCGCCGTCGCACACCAGCATGGCGCCGACCTTGTTCAACTCGCTCTGCAGGGCCTTGACGTCGTCACCGCGATCGCCGCGGCTGAGTTCGGGGTGGCTCATGGCAGGTCCTCGTTGCTGTCCATCGCGCCGCCCAGTGTAGGAGCCGTGCGCCCCGGTGGCCCTCGATGCGTGCCACCGGGCGCACGGTCTACCCGGCCTGGGTGGGCAGGACGAGGCCCTCGACCTGGCAGCCCGGGGCGGCCCGTTCCGCGGCGCGGGCGACGCCGTCTGCGTTCGAGCATCACGCGGTCCGCGCGACCGCGGCGGTGCGGGCAATCCGGGTTAACATCGCCCGGCACTCAACGCGGCGGGGAGGCCGGTCGTTCGATGCGCGCAGCCGTCTTTCACAGCCCGGGTGCACCGCTCACCATCGAGCAGGTGCCGGACCCGGAAGTCTCCACGGGCGATCTCGTCATCGCCGTCCACCGCTGCGGCATCTGCGGCTCGGATCTCCACATGGCCGACATGCACGGCCCGGATACCGGCATGGCCGCGTTGCCCGCCGGCACGGTGATGGGCCACGAATTCGCCGGCGAGGTGGTCGCGGTCGGCCGCGAGGCCGGCGACTTCAAGGTCGGTGACCGCGTCACCGCCATGCCCTACATCGCTTGTGGCCGGTGCGCCGCCTGCCTGACCGGCTTCGGCTACCGCTGCGCGAACGCCTGCTACTCGGCGCTCGGCCAGGAACCCGGTGGCTACGCCGAATACATGCGGGTCGGTGCGGCCGAAACGCTGCGCCTGCCGGACGGCGTCGATGACGCTCTCGGTGCCTTCGTCGAACCCTTCGCCGTCGGTCTGCACGGCGTCAATGCCGCGCGCCTGCGGCCGGGCGAGCGCGTGCTGATCATGGGCGCGGGGCCGGTCGGGCTGGCGTGCGCGGCGTGGGCGCGGCATTTCGGTGCGCGCGACGTCATCTTCTCCGACTTCTCCGCCGCGCGCCGCGCACTGGCCGAGCGGATCGGCGCCACGGCCACCGTCGACCCGGGCAGCGAGAGCGTGCCGGGCGCGTGCAAGCGCATCGCCGGCCGGCGCCCGGACGTCATCCTCGAATGCGTCGGGGTACCCGGCACGCAACAGCTCGCGATGGACTATGCGCCGATGGGCGGGCGTATCGTCGTACTCGGCGTGTGCATGGCGCCGGACCGCATCCAGCCGGTCAAGGCGCTGACCAAGGAACTCCAGATCAACTACGCCTACATGTACTCGCGCCAGGAGTTCGAACTCACCATCGACGCCCTGGACCGCGAACGCATCGACCCTTCGCCGATGCTCACCCGCACCGTCGGCTTCGCCGACTTCGCCGCCGCCTTCGAAGGCCTCAAGACCGACAAGACGGCCTGCAAGGTGATGCTGAATCCGCGGGCCTGAGCCGGGTCGTGCGCATGCGCGCGGTGAGCGGCCGGCGATGAATCCGGCAGAGCGGGCAGGATCCCGCTGGAGGTCGCGGTGTCACGGACGTTTCCGGAACTACTCGACGAGCTGATCGCGCTCTTTGCGCGCGACGGCCACGTCGCCTACCTGCCGCGCCCGCTGCCGGACGGACTCGACGAACTGGTCTGCCGCATCGTGCGCGCTTACCGTGAGTCCGAGCCCGACGACCAGGCCCTGTTGAGCTGCCTTCCGGACATCGCGGGTTCGGTCCTGCTGGCCTTTGCCGAGCGTTGGGCCGCGGTGGCGGTGCGCACGCAACGGCTCGGCGCCCTGCACGAGGCCGCCATGGCCGTCGGGCTCGCAGCCAGCCTGCGTGGCGACGAACGCGAAGGCATGCTGGTGATGCCGCTGCTCTGGCACGCCGCTGCCACCTTGGGTGTGCACCAGGCGCACCTGTTTTCTTCCGTCGCCGGCGAATTGCCGCCGGCCGGGGCCGGCGCGCTGCGCGCGTTCGTCGCCCGCAAACCCGAAGACCAGACCCTCGAGTGCATGGGTTACTGCGTCGGCGCCGACGAGCAGGGGTTCCGCTACGTGCGCACGTGGTAAGGCGCGTTCGCATGGTGTGTCCGCGGCGAGAACGCCCCGCGGCATCGGGTGTGGGCGGATTGCGGGATTGGAAGGTGGGTGCGGTCACGACGCCGATCGCCTTGGTGATGCGCCCCTCCCCCCTCGCGGCGGACATCCCTGGGCGGATGATGAACGACCCGCGTAGCCGGGGCGCGCGGCGATCACGTGCGCACTGAACAACTTGAGCCTGTACGTTCCCGACCCGCTACCCCGAGGATGCCGGTCCTGAAACCGGGTTGAGCGGCGGGGGCGGCGCAGGGCGCTTCTGCCGCCCCTGGCGCCACGCGCGCGGTGCCATGCCGAACCAGCGGTGGCAGGCGAGATTGAACGCGATCGGATCGGCATAGCCGAGTTCGGCACTGATCGATTCCACGCTGCGATCGGTTTCACCGAGCAGCAGGCTAGCGCGGCGTTTGAGCACTGTGTCGCGCAGCGTGCGGAAGTTCGTCCCCGCGGCACGCAGCCGCCGCGCCAGGGTCCGCGTCGAGAGACCGAGCGCGGTCGCGATGGTCGCGAGATCGATGGGTTGCGTGCCCGCGGCGCAGTTCAGCAGGTGCTCGACTTCGGCCAGCAACAGGCCGTCGGCGCGTAGCGCGGTGTGCTCCACTTCGAGCGCGGTGCGGGCGGCATCGAAGAGGTGTGGGTTGGCGAACGGCGTCGGGCGCGCGAGCCAGGCCAGCGGAAACTCGATACAGGTGACGGGCGACTGGAAGCGGACCGGCCCGCGAAACGTGGCGCGATAGCGCTCCGCATGGTCCGGCGGTGGCGAGCGGAAAGCGAAGCGCGCGGCGGCCACCTCGCTGCCCAACAGCGTCTCCAGCATGTTGTGCAGGCTCTGCATGATGATTTCGTCACCGGTCAGCCGCTGGCTCGCGGTCACCGCGACGGTTTCCGTGATCTCGAGCCGGCCGCGGCCCCGTGCCGGTGTTCCGAGGCGCAGCGTGTAGCGGGGCGAACGGCTCTGGCCGAAGTGGGCCAGGACCTCCATGGCCTCGCCCACGGTGGGCGCCGAGGCGACGGCATGGCCGAGGGGCCCGGACGTTTCCGGCCCGAAACGCACGTCGAAGGGCCAGCCCGGCCCCAGCAGGCGATCGAGATTGTCCAGCACGACGAAGTTGTCGCGCTGCGAAATGCGCAGCGCCGGAGCGGCCAGCTCGGTGCCGCCGAGCGCGGTACCGCGCAGGACCTCGCCGGCGCCGTGGCCCCGTGCCGCGCCGAGGCGGAGCGCGAGGCGCACGTAGTCCGCGGTCATCGGCAGCAACAGGATGTGTTCGTCCAGCATTGGCCGAAAATATTAGATTTCTGGCCGGCCGCATACTCCCCGGCGAGCCCGTCCGCGCCGACACTGCCCCTCGCCCCGGATGGTCCGGGTGGCATGACAAGGGGAACGCAGATGGGTATCCGTTCGGGCAGGCAGTACATCGACAGTCTCGACGATGGTCGCGTCATCCACGCCGGTGGGCAGCGGGTCGCGGACGTCACCGCGGCACCGGCGTTTCGCGGCGTCATCGACACGATCGCGGCGCTCTACGACGCCCAGCATGATGCGCGCCATCGCGATGTGCTGACGTTCACGCCGGACGGCGCCGAGCAGCCGGTCAGCGCCACCTATTTCCCGGCGCGAACCCAGCGCGAAGCGGAGCGCCTGCTGGCCTGCTTTCGCGCGCGCGCCGACCTCACCTACGGGCTCATGGGGCGGCTGTCGGACTTCATGAGCGCTTGGTGCATGGACCAGGTCGAAGCGCTGACCTTCATGGGCCGCGGCGCGGCGGCGGAGAAGGCGCGCTGGTACCGCGACTTCGTCCGCGATCACGATCTCGCCATCACCCATACGCTGATCGATCCCCAGACCGACCGCGGCAACGATGCCGCGCCCGACGAGACCGTGCGCATCGTCGAGCGGCGCGCCGATGGCATCGTCGTGCGCGGCGCGCGCCTGCTGTCGACCCTGGCACCGGTGGCGAACGAACTGGTGCTCGGTCCCTACCAGCCGCGCCAGCCGGGTGAAGAGGACAAGTGCCTGCTGTTCTCACTGCCGCTGAATGCGCCCGGCCTCACCATCCTGTGCCGCGAACCCTACAGCGAGGGCCGCAGCGTGTTCGATCGGCCACTCACCTCGCGTTACGACGAGGGCGACGCCATCCTGCTGTTCGACGACGTGTTCGTGCCGGACGAGCGCGTGATCGTGGCCGGCGATCTGGAGGCCTTCAACAACCTCATCCCGCTCTACCCGGGCTACACGACGATGCAGGCGGTGGCCCGCTCGACCGCCAAGCTGCGCTTCCTGACCGGCGTCGCGGCGCTCGCCGCGCGGGTCACTGGGCGCGACCGCCTGCCACGTTACCGCGAACTCCTCGGCGAACTGGTGAGTCACCTGAACGTCGCCGAGGGCATCGAGCGCGCCTGCACCTACGACATCGCCGAGCGCCTGGCGGCCTATGCCGACGGTCGACCAATCGGTGTCGACAAGTTGCAATGCGCCGGCCGCACCCAGCCGCGGGTCGGCACCAGCGCCGTGATCAGTTTCTTTCCCCTGGTCAACAAGACGGCCTACGACACCATCCGCATCATCGCCGGGTCGGGCCCGATCGCATTCACCGAACAGGATTTCGAGGACCCCGCGCTCAACCCGTTGCTCGAACGGCTCATGATCGGCCCCGGCATTCCAGCCAGGATGCGCCTGCAGGCGATGAAGCTCATCTGGGACATCACCGGCGAACAGTTCGGTTCGCGCCAGGCGCTGTACGAGCGGCACTACTCGGGTGACCCGGTGAAGAACATGCTGATGATGTCGTACTCACCCAAGTACGCCGAGGCCGAGGCGTTGGTGTTTCGCCTGCTCGGCTGGGATCTCGACGCCGGGCAACCACGTGTCGTGAACGGGCAGTGACGCGCGTGCAGGCACCGCGGTCACGCCAGGAGGCGCCCGCGGTGACGATCACCGGATCGGCCAGGGGGTGAGGTGCGCGCGATCCGGCTAGCAGTCCGGCGCCCCGGCGGTTGCGCGGCCGAACCCGGCGGTCCCTGATCGCCCATTGCCGCGCGCCTGGTGGGGCCGGCGCCGGCCCAGCGCTGGTCCGGCCCCGGCACGGGAGCCTGCTAGACTGCGCGCCATCCCCATCGCCGCCGAGCGCACCCGCATGACCCGTTCGTCCTTTCTCCTCAGCCTGTTCGCCGTGGTTTTCCTGGGCTTCGCCACCGTCAGCCCCGATGCCGAGGCCCGGCGCCTCGGCGGCGGCGGTTCCTTCGGCGGCAAGTCCGCTTTCAGTACGCCCTACAAGCGCGCCGCGGCACCCACCCGCACGCCGCGCCAGCAGCAGGCCGCGCAGCAGAACGTGGCCGCCCGCCAGGGCCTCGCCCAGCGCGGCGGGCTGATGGGCATGCTCGGCGGGCTCGCCATCGGCGGCCTGCTCGGCGCGCTGTTCTTCGGCGGCGCGTTCGAGAATCTCAACCTGCTCGATTTCCTCGTCTTCGGCGCCATCGCCTTCATGCTGTTCAAGCTGCTCGGCGCGCGCGCCGCGCGCACGGTGCCGCGGCCGGCCGGCGCGGGCGGTTACGCCGGAACCGCGCCGAACACGGGCGGTGCGAGCGCCGGCGGCAGCGGTTTCGACAGCTCGGAATGGTTCCGTCGCGCAGGCGCCACCGGTGGCGAAGCCGGCCCGGCGACGTCATCGGCATCGACCGCACTGGCCGACGCCGAGTTCGATCCGGCCGGTCCGGCCATACCAGCGGACTTCGACGCCGCGGCCTTCCTCGCCGGCGCGCGCCACGCCTACCGGGATCTCCAGCAGGCCTGGGATCGGCGCGACCGCGACACCCTGCGCGCGCTCGCCACGCCGAGCATGTACCGCGAGCTCGAAGAACGCCTCGCCGACTTGCCGGACGACAACCGCACCGACGTGCTCAAGGTCGAGGCCGAACTACTCGAGGTCATCGATCTCGACGACGTCTTCGAGGCGACCGTGCTCTTCGACAGCCTGCTGCGCGAGGAGCGCGGCGAGCGCCCGCAGCACGTGCGCGAGGTATGGCATTTCACCCGCCCGCGCGACGCGGATCGGCCGACCTGGTTCCTCGACGGCATCCAGCAGCTCGAGGACTGAGTGGGGTGAACGCGGTGCGGTTCTGGACGACGGATACCGAACCGCCACGTAACCCGGAATGGAGGGGTTTGCGGTGATCGCGACCGATCAGTCGAGCCGTTCTCACTGCCAGGCCACCCCGGCATGCGCCTGACCACCTCCTGGCTCGACTATCCCCATTTCCTGCTGCTCGGCTGGAGCGGCCTCGTGTTCGTCGCCCTGCTGCTGCCGATCGCTCGCCTGATTTACGACTTCATGGTGAAGCGGTTCCATTCGAATTCGGTGACAGTTACTGTATTTCCGGAAAATAGGTGACTGTCACCGAATTCTTCGAGGACTGAACGTCAGCCGGCGCTGCCGCCGGTCACCGTCAGCGTGACGCCGCGCGCCGCATGGGACGCCGCCGAGCGAGCCCCAGCCACGCGAGTGCCGAGGCGAGCAGCACGATGCCGCCCGGCACCGGCACGGCGCCCACGAAGGCGAACCCACCCACCTCCAGGCTCGCGCCGCCGAGGAACACGCCCTCCGTCACGCGGAAATTGAAAGTCGTGCCTTGTTCAGGGATGAGCGTGGCCCACAGCGCATGGGGGCCGAGTGCGCCGAGGACCTCGGGCGCGTCGCGCAGGTAACCACCGAGCATCAAGGGCAAGGTCGAGTGGTGATCGAGCCCGGCCGGGTCGACCCCCAGGTACGGGTCGGTGAGGGCGCTGTCGAGCAGGTTGACCAGCACCAGCAGGTCGAAGCCGAGGAAGTCGTCGGCGTAGCCGGCCGGCCCGGTACCCATGCGGTAGAGCGCGGCGACGGCGCCGGCCGGCGCTGCCGCGCGCAGGGCATCGAAGTCCGCGGCCAGGGCGTCCATGCCGTCGAGCAGGCCGAACAGCTCGGCGCCGCCGGCGAGGCCGGGGATGTAGCCGGTATGGGTCGCCGTCGCGCCGAGGAGGTAGGGGTTGGCGTCGCCGAGGCCGGTCTCGGCATGGCCCAGGAATTCGCCGAAGCGGCCGTCGTGGCCGCCGGCATAGCCGGCCGCGCTGTTGGCGCCGTAGACCAGCCAACCGTCGTCGCCGACGGTCGCGCCGTTGCCGCCGCTGGCGTCGAGCAGCGTGCCGCTGCTCGCGACGACCGAACCGACCAGGCGCAGGGTGCCGCCGGCGCCACCGCCGCCCGTGCCCCCGGCGCCGCCGGTACCGCCGGTGCCACCCGTGCCGCCGTCACCGCCGCGGCCACCCGCGCCGCCGCCACCGACACCGGGGTTACCGTCCAGCCCGGGCAGGCCCGCCGCGCCGGCATTGCCGTTGTAACCGGGCGCACTCGCCGCCGGCGTGCCGCCGCGGGCGAGCAGGCGCGCGCCGGTCGCATCGACCCGTCCGCGCGCGACCAATTCGACCGCGCCACCGCCGCCGCCACCTACGCCACCGACGCCGCCGAACCCGCCGCGGCCGCCGTCGCCGCCGCGGTTGCCGGCGCCACCGGCGCCGCCGTGCTCGCCGCTGCTGCCGACCTCGCCTTCCTCGCCACCGCCACCGCCGCCGCCGCTGCCCGAGGTGCCGCCTTCGCCGCCGCCGCCGACCCCGCCGCTGCCGCCGCCCCCTCCGGCACCACCGCCGACCAGGGCGGCGAACCCGCTGGCCGCGTTCAGTCCCGCGCTGCCGCCGCCGCCCACGCCACCCGTGCCGCCGGTCCGTCCCTGGAAGCCCTTGGCGCCCGGCTGGCCGGGCAGGCCGTCGTCGCCGGACGCGCTGGTCTCGTTGCCCGGCTGGCCGCCGCCGAGCCCGCCGGCGCCCCCGCCGGGCCCGGCCTGGACCCCGTTCGGCGCCTGGCCGCCGCGGCCGCCGGCGCCGCCGTCACCGGCACTCGCCGGGTTGTTGAAACCGAAGCCACCGGCGCTGCCGGGGAGGCCGGCGCCACCCGCGGTGGCCGCTATGAAGGCGCCGTAGGCGGGCAGGCCGCGGGTACCGTTCTGGCCTTCCGGGCAGTCGAAGAAACACGGGCTGCCGCCATCGCCGCCGCTGCCGCCGATCGGGGCGATGTCACTGCGCCCACCGAATGCGCCACGCTGGCCGGCGGGCGTGATCGCGCCGCCGGCGCCACCCCAACCGCCACCGGCGCCGCTGCCGCTGCTGCCCTGGGCGCTGGCATCGAACACCGCGCCGGCAAGCCGGGCATCGTTCATGACCTGCAGCGAGACGCCGCGGTTGCCGACGAAACGTACCTCGTCGCCGGCGAGGTCGAGGTCGCCGTGGAAGACGAACACCGCGGCGCCGTCGCCGGCCCGCACCGCGGTGGTGAAACCGGTGCCGCGGAAGGCGCCGCCGCCGGCGACGCCGTCGATGGTCAGCGCGGTGGTGTCGAAAGTGATCACGGCGGCCTGGGCGGGCGTGGTGAGCACGCACGCGGCGGCAAAGGCCGCGGCGACGCGGGCGTGGAACGGACGGCAATGCATGGCGATGCTCCCATGACGGATCCCGTGCCCGCGCGCGGAGCGTGCGCTATGCACCATCCGCCGGCCCGGTTCCGGATCGTTTTCCTGTTGGAATCAACCTGCATCGCCCGCACCGGGACCGCCCTGATCCCTGTCAATGCGGTGGGATTTGGCGCTGGCGGGTGGTGCGGGCGAGGGGCTGCGGCCGAGGCATCCGGGGCAGCGCGGGGTGGGAATTGCGGATACCCGGCCTGGGCGCCGGCGCGGGGGGGCGGGCAGCGCGCCGATCGAACTCACGGCGACCATCGTGGACCAAGCAACAAACCTGTCCAGGGAGGAATGCCCCGTGCTACATGCCGTCTCGTTGCTGCTCGCCCTGCTGTCCACCGCGGCTGGCGCCAACCCGGCGTTGCGCCCCGACGGCCTCGTCTTCGACGCCGTCGTCGCGGCCGATGGCAACATCAGCGCGCCGCTCTACCTCACCCGCCGCGGTGAGTACTTCGCCGAACTGCTGCTCGAACGCGATGCCGCCGGCAGGCGGCCCGCCGAGTTGCCCTTCGCGGGCGCGGTGCGGGTGTTACGCCACGACGAGCCGGTGTTCACGCGCGGCTTTTCCACCGAACTCGGCGCCGACCAGCCGACAGCGACGCTCTTCCGCATCACCACCGATCGCGAGCTGCCGCTGAAGACGCCGCTGACCCTGGTGCTCGACGGCGCCACCACGCCGCCGGCGGGCGCGACGTTGCGCCTGCAGCTGCGCTTGAAGCCGAACCCGGGGCCCTACTTCCTCCGCTGAGGTGGCCGCGGGGCGGCCGGGGAGGCAGTGAGCAGCCGCTCAGTGCCGCGTGAGGTTGCGGATGGAGCTGCGCGCGACGTCGAGTTCGCGCAGTAACAGGGCGTGGGCGGAATCGGAGGGCAGGGGCTTGGAGAACCAGAAGCCCTGCGCCATGCCGCAGTTCAGGTCGCGCAGCTTCTGCGCCTGTTCCTGGGTTTCGACGCCCTCGGCGATGACGTTCATCTCGAGCACGCGGCCGAGGTTGATGAGGGCATCGACGATGCGGTTGTCGCGTCCGCCATCGGTACTGCCGGCGACGAAGGTGCGGTCGATCTTGAGGGTGTCGTAAGCGAACAGGTTGAGGTAGCTGAGTGAGGAGTAGCCGGTGCCGAAGTCGTCGAGATGTAGTTTGACGCCGAGCTGCTGCAACGCCGACAGCTCGCGCACCGTTTCCGCCTCGTGCTCGAGCAGGGCGTTCTCGGTGATCTCGAGATGCAGCGCCGCCGGCGCGAGACCGGTGTCCTCGAGGATGGCCTGGGTGCGCGCGGCGAAATCCGGCTCGGAGAACAGGCGCGACGACACGTTGACGCTGATCGAGAGGTCGACCAGCGTCGGGTCGGAGAGCTGCCAACTGCGGGTCTGGCGGCAGGCCTCGTGCATCACCCACCAGGTGAGCTGGCCGATGCTGCCGGATTCCTCGGCCAGCGGGATGAAGTCGTCCGGGGCGAGCAGTCCGCGCACTGGGTGGAACCAGCGCACCAGGGCTTCGAAGCCGATCACGCGCATGTGGTCGAGCGAGACGATGGGCTGGTAGTAGACGGCCAGTTCGTTGCGCTGCGCGGCGGCGCGGAGATCGGTCTCGAGTTCGAGGCGCGCCAACGCCGTTTCGTGCATGACGTTGTCGAACACCGCGTAGGAACCGCCGCGGCGGCGCTTGGTACGGTACATGGCGAGGTCGGCGTCGCGCAGCATGTCGGCGGAGCGCTCGTACTTGCCGTCGGCGAGTGCGATGCCGATGCTGGCCGTGGTGTGGAGTTCCTTGCCGGCGATGATGAATTTCTGCCCCATGAGGTCGTGCAGGCGTTCGGCGACCAGGGTCGCCTCGGCGAGTCCCGCAACATCGCCGAGCAGGATCGCGAACTCGTCGCCGCCGAGGCGCGCGACCGAGTCGGCGGGGCGCACGAACTTGCCGAGACGCCGGCCGATCTCGATCAGCAGGGCGTCGCCGGCGGCATGGCCGAGGCTGTCGTTGATCGACTTGAAGCGGTCGAGGTCGAGGAACAGCACGGCGAACTTGCGGTTGCGATCGCGCTTGAACTGGCGCAACGCGAGGTCGAGGCGGTCGAGGAAGAGGTTGCGGTTGGGCAGACCGGTCAGGGCATCGTGCAGGGCCTCGTGGACGAGCATCGCCTCGGTGGTCTTGCGATCGGTGATGTCGGTGAGCGAGCCCGCGATGCGGGTGGCATGGCCGTCGGCGCCACGGATGGCGACGCCGCGCGCCAGCACCCACTGCGGCTTGTCGTAGCCGTCGACCATGCGGAACTCGTACTCGAACTGCGGCGTGAGGCCGTCGAGGTGCGCTTCGAGCGCCTTCTTCAGGCCGGCACGGTCCTCGTCGAGCACGCGGTCGAGCCAGGTCTCCGGGATGGGCAGGGCGCTCTCGGCGTCGAGTGCGAGCATCTCGAACCAGCGCGGCGAGTACCAGGTGCGGCCTTGTTCCAGGTCCCAGTCCCAGATGCCGTCGCGCGCGCCGGCCACGGCCAGCGCGAAGCGTCGCTCGCTCTCGCGCAGGCGCAGGTCGGCGGCCTGGCGTGCCATGGCATAGCGCAGGGTGCGTGACAACAGCGCGGGTGACAGCTCGCGTTTGACCAGGTAGTCCTGCGCGCCCTTGGCGACCAGTTCGAGCGCGGTGTTCTCATCCTCGATGTTGGTCATGATGACCACCGGTACGCGCTCGTCGACGGCACGCACCCGGTGCAGGTTGTCGATGCCATTGCCGTCCGGCAGGTTGAGATCGAGCAGCACCAGGTCGAAGCGCTCGTTCTGCAGGGCCTCGAGACCGAGGGCGACGCGGGTGCGCTGGACCAGTCGCACGGTGGAAAAGCCCGTCTGACGCAGCAGGTCGGCGACCAGTTCGGCCTCGATGCGGTCGTCCTCGATATGGAGGAAGGCGAGTTGGCGCTTGTCGGTGGTCATATTCCCTGCTCGGTCTCAGGCCAGGCGGGTGACGTGGAGGGGCGGTCGCGGCAGCTCGACCAGCACCGTGGTGCCGCCGCCGGTACCGTCCTCAATGCGGATGGTACCGCCGTGACGTTCCACGATGCGACGGCACAGTGCCAGCCCCAGGCCGCTGCCGGGGTATTCCTCCTGGGTGTGGAGGCGCCGCCCGGGTTCGAACACCCGCTCGCGCTGTGCGCTGGCAATGCCGATGCCGTTGTCGGCGATGCTGAGGCAGTAACTGGCGTCGTCGGTGTCGAGGCCGATGCGGATCTCGGGTCGGTCGCGACCGCGGAACTTGATCGCGTTGCCGACCAGGTTGACCAGCAGGTGCGTGAGCTGTTGGGCGTCGCCGATCACGGCGGGCAGGCTGGTCGCGACGATGCGCGCACCGCTCTGGTCGATCTCGACCTCGAGGTGGGCCAAAGCCTGCTCGAGGCAGTCGTTGAGTTCGACCAGGCCGGGGCGGGTCTCGCGCAGGCTGATGGCGAGGTACTCGGTCATGTCGTCGAGCAGCTTGCCGGCGCGCTCGGCGGCGCTGCGCAGTTGGCGGCGCAGCTGCGCGCGATCGATCGAGGCGTCGTCGTCGAGGCGCTGGGCGAGGCGGGCGATCTGCTGCACGGGCTGCTTGAGGTCGTGCGAGAACACCAGCGCCATGTCCGACAGTTCCGCACTGGGGCGTTCGCGGGCCGCGCCGAGCACGCGCAGGGCGCCGCCGCCAGGCGGGACGAGGCAGCCGAGTAGGCCCGCCGGCGTGCGCTCGACATGGAGTTCGCCGGCGCCGTCCAGCAGCGGAACGCGGCAGTGCGGTGCCGTGCCGGCGAGAAATGCCGTCCAGGTCTCGCGCGCGGCGGCATCGGCGCAGAGTGCATCCAGGTTGCTCTCCACGCAGGCGTCAGCGCGTCGGCCTAGAGCCGCGGCGAAGCGCGCGTTGTGGGCGGCGATGCGGCCATCCGGCCGGCAGCGCACGGCGCCGAGCGGCAGGGATTCGAGAGAGACACCGGCTGTTGCCGGCGCGCCGGCACCACGCGCGGCGAGCACGTCGCGGGCGATCTCGGGCAGGGCCATGAACCCGGCGCTGCTCTTGCGCACGATCGCGGCGAGCACCGTGCCGGGGTTGAGGCAGCGGGCGAGGACGTCGTTCTCGTGGCCGAACAGCACCACCGGGACACCGGGCCAGCTGCGCTGCAGCAGGGCGCGGATCTTTCCGGCATCCAGGCCGTCGAGGCGTGCGGCGAGGACGACCAGCGCCGGCGCCTCGCCGGCGAGTTGTTCGAGCAGGGCGGCGGCATCGGCAACGGTGGACAGGTCGGCGGCGGGAAATTCGCGGGCGAGCATCATCCGCGCCAGTTCGCGGTCGCCCTGGCTCGAATCGATGATCAACAGACGCGTGCGTTCAGCCATCAGTCGCCAACTGTTTGGTGCCCTCGATCGAGGATCATGGCGGCGGTGTTAGGCGCGCACGGCGACGGGTGCGGACGCAGCTATCGTGGCCGCGCCATGGTGGCACTCGGAGCCTCTCCCCCAGAACACCAATTATTGTGGTAGTTACCCCTGGAAAGCACAAGCTTTGGGGTAGTTCTGACCAAAGTTTACATCGTCGAATGTCAACGATGATGACTTGCTGATCAACCGCGCAGCTTGAAGCGCTGGATCTTGCCTGTAGCGGTTTTCGGCAGCTGGTCGACGAACTCGACCCAGCGTGGGTACTTGTAGGGCGCCAGGTGGCCCTTGACGTGCGCCTTGAGCGCATCGGCGAGGTCCGGACCGGCAAGGTGGCCGGACTTGAGGACGACGAAGGCTTGCGGTTTGACCAGGCCTTCGTCGTCGCTGCGCCCGACGACGGCCGCCTCGAGTACCGCCGGGTGGCCGATGAGGGCGTTCTCGACCTCGGCCGGCGAGACGTAGATGCCGCCGACCTTGAGCATGTCATCGGCGCGCCCGCAGTAGACGTAGTAGCCGTCCTCGTCCTGGCGGTACTTGTCGCCGGTCACGGTCCAGGCGCCGGCGAATGTCGCCCGCGAGCGTGCGCGGTTGTTCCAGTACTGGGTGGCGGCGGTCGGCCCGGCGACGTGCAGTTCGCCGAGTTCGCCGGTGGCGACGTCGCGGCCGCGCTCGTCGACCAGGCGCAGGGCGTAGCCCGGTACCGGCTTGCCGGTGGTGCCGTAGCGCACGTCGTCCGGGCGGTTGGAGAGGAAGATGTGCAGCATTTCGGTCGAGCCGATGCCGTCGAGGATGTCGATACCGAAGTGGGCATGCCAGCGGCGACCGATCTCGGCGGGCAGGGCCTCGCCGGCCGAGGTGCACAGGCGCAGCGCGAGATCGTCCGCCGCCGGCAGGGTCGGGCTCGAGAGCAGGCCGGCGTAGAGCGTGGGCACGCCGTAGAAGATCGTCGCGCGGTGCTCGCGCAGGCGCGCGAAGACCGCGTCCGGCGTCGGTCGCTCGGCCATCAGCACGGTGGTCGCGCCGACCGCGAGCGGGAACGACAGGGCGTTGCCGAGGCCGTAGGCGAAGAAGAGCTTGGCGGCCGAGAACACGACATCCTCACTGCGGATGCCGAGCACCGGGTCGGCGTAGAGTTCGGCCGTCTGTACGAGGCTCGCATGGACGTGCACGGTGCCCTTGGGTGCGCCTGTCGAGCCCGAGGAGTAGAGCCAGAAGCAGGGCTCGTCGCTCCAGGTCGCGGCGACGTGGTCGTCGGCGCCGGCCTGGTCGAGCAGGGCGGCGAGGGCGCCGTCGTCACCGCCGGCGACGACCAGCCGGTCGAGGGTAGGGATGGCATCGACGGCGCCGGCGAACTGCGCCGCTAGCGGCGCCGAGACGAACGCCACGCGCGCGCGGCTGTCGGCCAGCATGTAGGCGTAGTCGTCGGCCGTCAGCAGGGTGTTGACCAGCACCGGCACGATGCCGGCGCGGATGGCGCCGAGGAACAGCATCGGCAGCTCGACCGTGTCGTGCATGGCGATGAGGATGCGCTGTTCGGGCGCCAACCCCAGACCGCGCAGCATGGCGGCGGCTCGGGTCACGCCACGCTCGAGGTCGGCATAGCTGTGGCGGCCGTGGTCGTCGATGTAGGCGCACTTGCCCGCGCGACCGGCGTCGAGGTTGCGGCCGACGAGGTCGGCGGCGGCGTTGTAGGGCCGCGCCGGCTGATCCGGCGCGGCGCCGAGCGCCCGCGCGTCGGGCGCGGCCATCAGTACTCGGGCGCCAGGGTCAGGCTGAGGCCGTCGAATGCCTCCTCGTAGGGCACCTGGCAGGCCAGGCGCGAGTTGTCCTGGAAGCTGCCGGTGTCCTCGACCATGACCTGCTCGTCCGCCGCGCGCGGCTTGAGCTGGCTCGCCCAGGGCTCGTCGACATAGACGTGGCACGTCGAGCAGATGCACTGGCCGCCGCAGATGGCCTCGATCGGCAGGCCGCCATCGCGCAGGATTTCCATCAGGGAGAGGCCTTGGCGGGCGGCGAGGTGGTGCACCTCGCCGTCGCGGTCGGTGGCGACGATCGTACCCATGCTGATCAGAGCTTCACGTAGGGGAATTCGCGCGGCTGATTATTGATGCCGATGCGGGGCGGCGCAATCCACGGCGCGAACTCGCCGA
The DNA here is from genome assembly GCA_050184115.1 of Gammaproteobacteria bacterium. GTDB lineage: Bacteria > Pseudomonadota > Gammaproteobacteria > JACKNG01. The sequence continues at coordinate 253,823 of JBFXAQ010000001.1, forward strand.
CCGCGGTGACCTGGCGCATCAGTGACTGCACGTACTCGTGGTCGGACTCGCCCGGCAGCCACTCGTGTGCGCGCGCGGCCCAGGTAGCGTCGTCGACCAGCCGACCTTCGGGGCTCACGTGAACGGTCGAGAATTGGCCGATCTGGCGATGGAAGGCGCGGTGCGGCAACGTTATCTCGAAATCGATACCGGCGTCGCGGATGACCTTGTTCCAACGTTCCACGCCGCGCTGGCAGTCGGTGATGTAGTCGTCCCGCAGGCGCTCGTTGATGGCCGTCAAGGCGGCAATCTCGGTTTCGCGGATGCCACCGTCGGCGAGTTCGGTGACCCTGTAGGGCTGGTCCTTGAGCTGGTGGTCGTCCTTGATGTGCGACTCCATGTAGCGGCCTTTCAGACCCTGCGTGAAGTAGTTGGCGGCATTGGTCGACTGCTCGGCGCCGAAGAGATCCTCCGACACGCTGAAGTGGAAGTTGACGTACTTCTGGATGGTCGGCAGGTCGATGCCGCCGAACTTCCGCACGTCGTCGGTCTTGTGCTCACGCATGATGTCGCAGGCACGCTGGATGACGCGGGCGACACCGGTTTCACCGACGTACATGTGGTGGGCTTCCTCGGTCAGCATGAACTGGCAGGTCCGTGCGAGCGGGTCGAAGGCGGATTCGGCCAGCGAGGCGAGCTGGTACTTGCCGTCGCGGTCGGTGAAGTAGGTGAACATGTAGAACGACAACCAGTCCGGGGTGCGCTCGTTGAAGGCGCCGAGGATGCGCGGCTTGTCGGGATCGCCCGAGCGGCGTTCGAGCAGTTCCTCGGCTTCCTCGCGACCGTCGCGGCCGAAGTGCGCCATGAGCAGGTAGACCATCGCCCACAGGTGGCGCGCCTCCTCGACGTTGACCTGGAAGAGGTTGCGCATGTCGTAGAGCGAGGGTGCGGTGGCGGCGAGGATGCGCTGTTGCTCGACCGAGGCCGGCTCGGTGTCGCCCTGCGTCACGATGAGCCGACGCAGCGGGCCGCGGTATTCGCCGGGCACGTCCTGCCACACCGGCTGGCCCTTGTGGTCACCGAAGTTGATGGTCTTGTTCTCGGCGTTGTTCTCGGCCAGGAAGATGCCCCAGCGGTAATCCGGCATCTTGACGTGACCGAACTGCGCCCAGCCGTCCTTGTCGACGCTGACGGCGGTGCGCAGGTATACCTCCTTGTCCTGGTACTGGTCGGGACCGTAGGTCTTCCACCAGTGCATGAACTTGGGATGCCAGGCCTCCAGCGCGCGCTTCAGGCGACGATCGGAATCGAGGTCGACGTTGTTGGGGATGAGATCGCTGTAGTTGATGTCTGCCATGGCGTCCTCCACGTTCACACGCGGTGCTTGTTGAATTGGGGGCGCTCGCCGCTGCCGTAGAGCACCAGCGCACCCTGGTCGCCGACCGCGTTGGGGCGCTGGAAGATCCAGTTCTGCCAAGCGGACAGGCGCGAGAAGATTTTCGATTCCATCGTCTCCGGGCCGGGGAAGCGCAGGCTCGCCTCCATGCCGGTCAGCGCGTCGGGCGAGAAGCCGGCGCGGGCCTCGACGAGGATGCGAAGCTCGTCGGCCCAGTCGATGTCGTCGGGGATGAAGGTGACCAGGCCGAGCACCTCGGCGTCTTCCGCTTCGAGCGCCTCGCCCGCACGTTCGCGCAGGCGCTCGACCGCGGCCGGGTCGTCGAGCGAGCGCGCTTCGAGCCGGGTCAGGCCGTTGACCGTGCGCAGGCGCCCGAAGTTGGCCGACGACAGCGCGACGGCCGCCGGCGGGCGTTCGTCGTCCTCGAACTGGCCGAGCAACATGAAGCTCTGGTCGGCGGCGAGCACCAGTTCGAGCAGGGTGCCGGCGAAGCAGCTGCCGGGTTCGACCGCGGCGATGAGGGTACGCGCCGAGACGTCGAGGCGTTTCAGCACGCGCTGGGCGTAGAGCCGGATTTCGCGCACCAGCCAGTGCTCGGCATGGGTTTCCAGCAGGGCATCGGCGGCGAGTACGCGGTCGAGGTCGCCTTCGCTCTTGAACATCCAGGTGCCGACCTGCTCTTCGTTGAAACGCAGGTGCAGGATGGCGTCGTCGAGTTCGCGCATCACGGCCAGCGGCCAGAACTGCGCGCCCGCGGCGAGAATGCCGTCGATGTCGGTCGGCAGGTCGTCGAGCGGCCCCTTGACGACGATGGTCGCGGCGCGGGCCTCGCGGTCGATCGCCACTTCTAGATTGTCATAGGTGATGGAGTCGCCGGCGCTGCGCCGGGTGAGCGGGGTCAGCGCGATGCCGCGCGCATCGCGCGGCCGATCGGAGTTGGCGGCGAGTTCGCCGGCACGCGCGGCAACCGCCTCGTCGAAGGTCGACGACGGCACCACGCGGTCGACCAGGCGCCAGTCCACCGCGCGCTTGCCGCGAATGCCTTCCTCGATGGTGCAGAAGAAGTCGGCGCGGTCGCGGCGCACGAAACGCTTGTCGACCAGGCGGGTGAGGCCGCCGGTGCCGGGCAGCACGGCGAGCAGCGGGACTTCCGGGAGCGACACGGCGCTGGCGCCGTCGTCGGCGAGGATGATCTCGTCGCAGGCCAGTGCGAGTTCGTAGCCGCCGCCGGCGCACGAACCCTTGACCGCGGCCAGGTAGACCTGGCGCGAGTGGTCCGTGGCGTCCTCGATGCCGTTGCGGGTTTCGTTGGTGAACTTGCAGAAGTTGACCTTGTGAGCGTGCGTGGCGCGCCCCAGCATGCGGATGTTGGCGCCGGCGCAGAACACGCGCTCGTGCTTCGAATGCACCACCACGCAACCGACCTCGGGGTGCTCGAAGCGCAGCCGCTGCACGGCGTCGTACAGCTCGATATCGACGCCGAGATCGTAGGAGTTGAGCTTCAGCTCGTAGCCCTCGCCGAGGGTGGCCTGCTCGTCGACGCGCAGGCCGAGCCAGGCCACGCCGCCGTCGCATTCGAGCGTCCAGTGGTGATAGCGATCGGGTGCGGTCCGGAAATCGATCACGCGCGGCGTGTGCGGAGCGGTCGACATGAAGCAAGTCCTCAGTTGGGGGTGGCGAGCGCGCGCACGCCGGGTTGCGCGAGCAGGGTGTGCAGGCAGTCCTCGACGTCGGCGGCGGAAGTGTCGAGGGTGAAATTGGCGCGGGCGTAGAGGTTGCCGCGCTCGGCCAGGATGCGCTTGAGATCGCTCATGGCATCGCGGTTGTCAGCCATCGGCCGGTGATCGCCCTGGGCGATGACCCGCTCCATGTGTTCGGCCGGCTGCGCCTTCAGCCATACCGTGTAGCAGTGTGCGAGCAGGAAGTCGTAGGTCTCGGGCTCGGACACCAGGCTGCCACCGACGGCGATGACGGCGCGTTCGAAACGTTCCAGGCTCACCGCCAGCGCGGCGCGCTCGAAGCGGCGGTAGGTGGTCTGGCCGCCGCGCGCGAAGATCTCGCTGACCGCCGTGCCTGCTTCGCGCTCGATCTCCTGCACCAGTTCGACGAAGGGCAGGCCGAGGCGCTTGGCGAGCGCGGCGCCGAGCGTGCTCTTGCCGGCGCCGCGCAGGCCGATGAGGGCAAGGTGGCGTGGCGCCGCGCGGGCGCCGCCGCGCAGGTCGTCGAGCACGCGGGCGATGGTGTCCTCGTCGGCACTCCGCAGGCGTTCGCGCGCGAGCAGGTAATCGCCGCCCTGCGCCGCGCGTTCCTCGACGAGATCGTCGAGGGCGACGTGCATGGCGTCGGCGATGGCCTTGAGCACCAGGATGGAGGCGTTGCCCTTGCCGGCCTCGAGCTGGGCCAGGTAGCGCTCCGAGATGCCCGCCGCCTCGGCCAGGATGCGACGCGACATGCCGCGACGCGCACGCACCTGCCGCACGCGGCCCCCGAGCACGGCGAGGTAGGGTTCGGCGGGCGTCGTCCGGGCGCTCGGGGCAGGCACGCTCATGCAGGATATTGCTGTCAGTTCCGTTCGGAGGATGAATTATAGTGCAGGTTATTGTGCTGTCCAGCCACTGGCGGCGGGCCTGCCGTGATCGCGAACGTGCAAGGCAAGTCACTGAAAAAACGTATAATCCGCAGCTGCTCGCAGGTTCCGGCGGGCCGCTTGGCGAGCGATGGGAGCGCGATGGGCGACGAAATCGACAAGACGCACTTCACCGATGCGGACTTCACGACCTTTGCCGCACGCCTGCGCCGCGAGACCACCCTGCTGCGGGACTGGTTCACCGACGGCAATCTGTGCGACGACACCTACCGCTGGGGCTTCGAGCTCGAGGCCTGGTTGCTCGACCATGGTTTCCATCCCAACCCGGTGAACGAGCAGTTCCTCGCGGCCCTCGGTGACGACGACGTCGTGCCCGAGCTGTCGCGCTTCAACGTCGAGCTCAACACGCGGCCGCAGGACTTCGCGCCGCACGCCCTGTCCAGCGGGCGCGCGGCGCTCGAGGCCCTCTGGCGGCGCTGCAATACCTGCGCCCACGGCATGGACACGAGCCTGGTCATGATCGGCAGCCTGCCGACCATCCGCGATGCCGACCTCGCGCTCGCCAACATCTCACCGCTCAAGCGCTACTACGCGCTGAACCACGAACTGCTGAAGCGCAACCGCGGCCGCCCGCTCGACATCGACATCGGCGGGCGTGAGCCGCTCAGTGCCCGCCGTACCGACGTCATGCTGGAATCCGCGGCGACCTCCTTCCAGCTCCATTTCCAGGTGCCGGTGTCGCTCGCCCACCTCTACTACAACGCTTCGCTGGTGGTGTCGGCGCCGCTGCTGGCGGCGGCGGCCAATTCACCGCTGCTGTTCGGCCACCTGCTGTGGGAGGAGACCCGCATTCCGCTCTTCGAGCAGTCCATTGCCGGTGCCACCGGCGCCGCCGCGCGGCGACCGCGGGTGAGCTTCGGTTCGGGATTTCTCGCCCGTTCGCTGATGGAGTGCTTCGAAGAGAACGTCACCGACTACCCGGTGCTGCTGCCGATCCTGTTCGACGACGAGCGCGCCTTGCGCCACCTGCGCCTGCACAACGGTACGTTGTGGCGCTGGAACCGGCCGTTGGTCGGCTTCGAGGGTGACCAGCCGCACGTGCGCATCGAGCACCGTCCGCTGCCGGCCGGGCCGAGTTTCGTCGATCTCTTCGCCAACGCCGCCGTCTACTTCGGTGCCGTGCACGAGTGGGTGCAGGCGGATTGCCTGCCGGTGATGGACGCGGACAGCGCGCGCGCCAACTTCTATGCCGCGGCGCGTGACGGTCTGACGGTGGAACTCGTTCATGACGGTCGCCGCGAAACCGCGGCGAGTTGGATGTTGGGCGGCGTGCTTCCCGCCGCCGATGCCGGCCTCGCCCGGCTCGGTCTCGCCCGTGCCGAGCGCGACCGCTACCTCGACGTCGTCGCCGCGCGCGTCGGCAGTGGCCGCACCGGTGCCGCGTGGCAGCGCCGCGCCTGGGTGGACGGCGGGCGCGACCCAGGCGCCCTGATGGCCGCCTATTGCGCGCACCAGGCGAGCGGCGCAGCGGTCCACGAATGGCCGGATGCCGGCGGACGCGCATGACGGCCCTGCGCTGTGTCGAGGGTTTTCCGGCCGCGCTCGCGGCTTGTCGCAGCGGCGATCTGCACCGCGTGCTGGGCGGGCCGACCCTGTTCCACATCCCCGGCGCACGCGGCCGAGCGCTGTTCGTGTCCGTGCTCCTGCACGGCAACGAGGACACCGGCTTCGAAGCCATCAAGATCATCATGGCGCGCTACGCGACAAGCGGGCTGCCGCGCCCGCTGGTGCTGTTCATCGGTAACGTTGCCGCAGCCGCGGCCAACCTGCGCAGCCTGCCGGGCCAAGTCGACTACAACCGCGCCTGGCCGGGTACCGCCCTCGTCGGTACGCCGGAAGCGGCGCTGATGGCCGAGGTCGTGGAGCGGGTGCGCGCCTGTCAGCCCGAATTCAGCATCGACATCCACAACAACACCGGGCTCAACCCGCACTACGGCTGCATCAACCGTCTCGACGACCGCTACCTGCACCTCGCCCGCCTGTTCAGCCGCACCATCGTCTATTTCACCGAGCCGCACGGCGTACAGTCGGCGGCGCTGGCGCCCCTGTGCCCGGCGGTGACGGTCGAATGCGGCAAGGCCGGCGTCGCCGCCAACACCGCCCACGCGGTCGATTTCGTCGATGCCTGCCTGCACCTCAGCGAGCTCCCGTCCGCACCGCTGGCGGCGCAGGATTTAGATCTCCTGCGCACCGGCTGGATCGTGCGCGTGCCCTCGGCGGCCAGCCTGTCGTTCGACGGCAGCGCGGCCGACTTCGTCTTCCGCACGGATCTCGACCACCTCAACTTCAGCGAACTCGCGCCGGGCACCGAGTTCGCGCGGCGCCGTCCCGGTGCCGACCATCGACTCGAGATCGTCGATGGCGGCGGTGGGCACATCGACGAGGTCTTCGGCTACGCCGGTGACACGGTCGCGCTGGCGCGCGCCGCCATCCCCGCCATGCTCACCCTCGACGCCAACGCCGTACGGCTCGATTGCCTGTGCTACCTCATGCAGCGCATCGACCGCGACGGGCGCCCGGCATGAGCGCGGCTGCCGCGCTGCTCGCGCCGGACGAACCGGCGCCGTTCGTGGTCGAACGCGCGGCGGCGACCTCGCCGTGGTTTCTCACCTGCGACCACGGCGGCACCGCGATCCCGCGCGCGCTCGGCGACCTCGGCGTGAGTCGCGCCGATCGCCTGCGTCACGTCGGCTGGGACATCGGTGCATTGGCACTCGCGCGGACGCTGGCCGTACGCCTCGACGCCGTGCTCGTGCACCAGCCCTACTCGCGCCTGGTGATCGACTGCAACCGACCGTGGACGAGTCCGCAGCTCGTGCCGGAACGTTCGGAGAACGTCGTGGTGCCGGGCAACCGCGCGCTCGACCGCGTCGCGCGGCGAGCGCGTTACGACGCCATCCACCAGCCCTACCACGACGCCATCACGCGGCTGCTCGACCTGCGTCGTGACGCCGACCGCGACACCGTCTACCTCGCCGTGCACAGCTTCACACCCGTCTACCATGGCGAGCAGCGCCCGTGGCCGGTCGCGGTCCTCTACGGCGATGACCGCCGCCTTGCCGCGGGCCTCATCGCGGCGCTTGCCGCGGCGGGCGATCTCGTCGTCGGCGACAACCAGCCCTACCGCATCGACGCCGAGGATTACGGCATCCCCGTGCATGGTCTTGGACGCGGTCTCGCCAACGCCCTGCTCGAAGTCCGCCAGGACCAGCTGGCGACCCCGGCGGGTATCGCCGAATGGGCTGAACGGCTGGCGATTTGCCTTGAAAAAGCGCGTGTTGCGGCCAACTTTGTCGCCGGTCAGAAATAAATGGAGCGAGGGTCCAAATATCGCTTGCATTTATCTCGGAACGCTATACCCTGCGCGTCCTCCGTGTGTGACTGGCGGCGTAATTCAAGACCGAAGGAGGTGAACCAAGCCGTTTCATGACCTCGGCCGGGTTCGGTTTCGAACCGAACCGACTGGGCGCAGAGCCTTGACCGGCACTGCGGTAAGAAAGACCTTGCTGGGTGGGGGTATTCACGATGTCTGAACATCAACCTATCTGGGGGCAACACCTCATACTCGACCTCGCGGGCTGCCCGCGGGAACGTCTCATCGATGCGGATCACCTGCGTTCGTGGGTCAAGGATCTGATCGAAACCATCAAGATGAAAGCGTACGGCGAGCCTCAGCTCGAGCATTTCGCTTCGCATTCATATGATGCGGCCGGCTACACACTGCTACAGCTGATAGAGACCTCCAACATCTGCGCGCACTTCGCGGAGAACCTGGGGCAGGTCTATATCGACATCTTCTCCTGTAAGACGTTCGACAACGACCTGGCGATCGCCTGCTGCAGGAAATACTTCGAACCCGAAGTCGTAGAGACGCACGTCATAGAACGCGGAAAATTCCAAGCCTCGCTGCTGAAGGCGAGCTGAGGAATGGCCGGACAGTTCGTCGAAAGCCTGTACACGGGACAGGCTTTCCAGGGCTTCTTTTACGACAGCCTGTTGTTCGAGGCGCAAACCGAGTTCCAGTCCATCCGGATCTACGACGTGCCCGTGCTCGGGCGCGTCCTGGTCCTGGACGGGATCATCCAGACCACCGAGGCCGACGAGTTCATCTATCACGAGATGCTGACCCACGTACCGCTGATGGCGGTACCGGAGCCGCGCAAGGTGATGATCGTCGGTGGCGGTGACGGCGGTACGCTGCGCGAGGTGCTCAAGCACCCCGTCGAGCAGGTCGACCTCGTCGAAATCGACGAGGTCGTCATCTCGAGTTCGCGCGAGTGGTTGCCGACGCTGAACGACAACGGACGGGCGTTCGATGACCCGCGCGTCAACATCGTCGTGCGTGATGCGTTCGCCTACATGAAGGAGCATACCGGCGAGTACGACGCGATCCTGGTCGACTCCACCGATCCGGTCGGCATGGCCGAGGCGTTGTTCTCGGACGAGTTCTATCGCCTGTGCGAAGGCTCGCTGTCGCCCCACGGGGCGATGACCATGCAGGACGGCGTGGTGTTCTTCCAGCGCGACGAAGCCGCACGCTCGGTGGCGGCGCTTCGGCGCCGCGGCCTTCACGCCGGTGTCTACATCGCCGCCGTGCCGACCTATTACGGCGGCAACATGACCTTCGGCATCGCCGGACGCGACGCAGGCGTTCTGGCCCCCGATGTCGAAGCATTGCAACAGCGTGGCGCCCATCTGGCGGGCAAGACGCGGCACTACTCACCGGAAATCCACGGCGCGAGCTTCGTGCTGCCGCGCTGGATACGGGATGCAGTGGAGGGGAAATAAGAAAATGAGCACTCAGCCCGATCACTTCAAGACCGATGGCCAGGGCAACGCCTATGCCGGCGATCACCTGCTGGTCGAACTGTGGGACGCCAGCAACCTGACGGATGCGGCGCTGATCGAGAGCACTCTCGACTCCGCCGCCCGCCATGCCGGCGCCACGGTACTGCACTCCTATTACCACCCGTTCGGCGAAGGCCAGGGGGTGAGCGGGGTGACGGTGCTGGCCGAAAGCCATATCAGCATCCACACCTGGCCCGAGCGTGGCTACGCCGCGATCGACGTGTTCATGTGCGGCGATTGCGACCCGAACATGACCATCCCGGCGATCCGCGAGGCCTTCCGGCCGGCGCGCGTGGAGACGCGCCAGTTCAAACGCGGCATCCAGCAGGCGATGCTGATGCAGAGCGTCGCCTGAAGCGCGACCGCCCCGGCGACGGGGTGGTTCTGACCGCAGCGCCGCGCCGTTCACCGGCGCGGCATGCCGTGCCCGCTTGCCGCGACACGACCAGCCGCCCCTGTGCAGCAGGGCGCGCCGTGTGGTTCGATGTAGGGCGCGTGACGGTGGCATCGCAGCTGCTCCGCGGCAGTCTGTGCCGGCCCGGATTTCCCACACGTGTTCTGCGGCGGCCGCGCGCTCTGCACGCGACACCGGGACGTGCTCACCTCTGTCTCTGGACAGCCTGTCGAGTCTGCCGTCGTCGCCAGTGGCTCCGTGCTGTCCGGTCTTGCGCCATATGGACACCTTCGCGACGAACGCGTGTGGGAAATCCGGGCTAGAATTCGCGTCCCTTCATCCGGAGCCGGTCGTCGCGCCGTGAGTGCCGCCCCCGAACAACGTCATCCCCGCGACCCGCGGCGCCAGCGCCACGAACTCGGCAAGCTGCAGCAACGCCTGCGCCGCCAGGTCGGACGCGCGATCGGCGACTTTGACATGATCGGCCCGGGCGATCGCGTCATGGTCTGCCTGTCGGGTGGCAAGGATTCCTACACCCTGCTCGACCTCCTGCTCGCGCTCCGCGAGCGCGCGCCGGTCGATTTCGAACTCGTCGCCGTGCACCTCGACCAGAAGCAGCCCGGCTATCCGCCCGCGGTGATGCGCGACTACCTCGACGGGCTCGACATCGAGCACCACGTCATCGAACAGGACACCTACTCGGTGGTGCGACGCGTGGTGCCGGAGGGCCGCACGATGTGCGGGCTGTGCTCGCGCCTGCGCCGCGGCAGCCTCTACACCTTCGCGTCCGCCCACGGCATCACCCGCATTGCGCTCGGCCATCACCGCGACGACATCGTCGAGACCCTGTTTCTCAACATGTTCTTCGGCTCCAAGCTCAAGGCCATGCCGCCCAAGTTGGCCAGCGACGACGGCCGCCACGTCGTCATCCGGCCGCTCGCCTATTGCCGCGAGCGCGACATCGCGCGCTACGCCGAGGTGCGCGCCTTCCCGATTATTCCGTGCAACCTGTGTGGCAGCCAGGAGAACCTCCAGCGCGCGCGCATCAAGGCCATGCTCGCCGAATGGGAGCGCGAGCAGCCGGGGCGGGTCGACAACGTCTTCCGTGCGTTGACGGCGGTCGTGCCGTCACATCTCGCCGACCAGGACTTGTTCGATTTCCGCGCGCTCGGTGGCACTGCGCCCGCTGCGCCACGCGACTGGCTGATGGGCGAGCGGGCGGACGCTGCTCAGGACGACGAAGCGCCGTAACGCTCGCGCAGCTCGCGCTTGAGGATCTTGCCGACCGGCGTTTTCGGCAGGGCGTCGGCGAACACCACGCTGCGCGGCACCTTGTAGCCCGTCAGGCGCTCGCGGCACCAGGCGATGACGTCTTCTGCCGTGAGCGCCGGATCGCCGCGCACCACCACCAGCCGTAGCGCTTCGCCCGAGTGGGTATCGGGCACGCCGATGGCGGCGACTTCACGCACCCCCGGGTGGTGGGCGACGACGTCCTCGATCTCGTTGGGGTAGACGTTGAAGCCGGAGACGATGATGAGATCCTTCTTGCGATCGACGAGGTAGAGGTAGCCGGCCTCGTCGATGCGAGCGACGTCGCCCGTGTGCAGCCAGCCATCGGCATCGAGCACTTCGGCCGTTTCCTCCGGCCGGTTCCAGTAGCCCCGCATGACCTGCGGTCCACGCACTTGCAGCTCGCCGGCGCCGCCGTCGACGACCTCGCTGCCGTCGTCGGCGACGATGCGGATGTCGGTCGACGGCACCGGCAGGCCGATGGAACCGGTGAAGCGGGCAACGTCGAAGCGGTTGACGGTGACGACCGGCGAGGCTTCGGTCAGCCCGTAGCCTTCGGCGATGGGGCTGCCGGTGACGCCGTGCCAGCGCTCGGCGACGGCGCGCTGCACCGCCATGCCGCCGGCATTGGTGAACTTGAGGTGGCTGAAGTCGATGGCGGCGAAGCGCGGATGCTCGAGCAGCGCGCTGAACAGGGTGTTGACCCCGGTGATGCCGGTGAAGGGCACGCGCTCGAGTTCAGCGACGAAGCGATCGAGGTTGCGCGGGTCAGTGATCAAGCAGTTGCAACCGCCGCGCACGAGGGTCGCCAGGCAGTTCGCCGTCAGCGCGTAGACGTGGTAGAGCGGCAGCGCGGTGATCATGATTTCTTCGCCCGGTGCGGTATGCGCGTCGAACCACGCGGTGACCTGGGCGACGTTGGCGACGATGTTCCGGTGCGTCAGCATCGCGCCCTTGGCGCGGCCGGTGGTGCCGCCGGTGTACTGCAGGAAGGCGAGATCGTCGGCGACGAGCGCCGGTCGACGATAGGCGAGATCGCGGCCGCGACGCAGGGCCGCGCCGAAGCGCGTGGCGCCGGTGGGCAACCTGAGATCGCCTTGAGCGCGGCGGCGCGCGAGGAAATCGACCAGCCAGCGCTTGGGCCACGGCATGCCATCGCCGAGACGCGCGACGACCACGTGTTCGAGCTCCAGCTCGGCACGCGCATGCGCCAGCGTCGGCAAGGCATTCTCGAAGACGACGAGGCAGCGAGCGCCGGCATCGGCGAGCTGGTGGGCGAGTTCCGGCGCGGTGTAGAGCGGGTTGACGTTGACCACCACGCCGCCGGCGCGGAGAACGCCGGCCAGTGCCACCGGATAGGCCAGCATGTTCGGCATCATGAGAGCCACCCGATCGCCGGGAGCGAGGCCGCAGTCGTGCTGGAGGTAGGCAGCGAATGCGCGGCTGGCGTCCTCGAAGCGGGCGAAGTCGAGCACGGCGCCGTGGTTGTCGAAGGCCGGTCGTGCGGCGAATCTTCCACACGCCGTCTCGAGAACGTCGAGCAGCGTGCACGCGGGGTCGAGCGCGATCTCGGCGGGCACGCCGGTCGGGTAGGATTGGAGCCAGATCTTGTCCAAGCGCGGCGCTCCGTGCGAGTCGTGCCCCGTCGGCGGCGCCATGACGGCGCCGCGTCGCGGACGAGGTCCATGCATCAATTGCAACCCTGAGAACCCTGGCCGGAATCGTCGCGTCGTCATCGCGCGTGTTCGCGAGCGGTGGCTGCCAGGCACGTGGTGTCGGCGATTGCGAGGCTACTGCCACGAAATACAACGCAACGGCGGGCGCTCGGGAGCAACCGGATGCAGAGCGGATGCTGACCAGGACGCCTACTATGCCGGTTTCGTGCGGACAAAAAAAACCCGCTCCGAAGAGCGGGTACTAGCCACGTAGAGAAGGGAACTTTGGCGTGGTACTCGTGACCGTGCGTCAGGCCATGGCGCTGGCGGCGGTCTCGGCGAGTTCTTCGAGCAGGGCGTCGATCTGGCGCAGGTGCTCGCGGTACAGGTGGGCCAGCCCGGTGAAGTCGAGCGGGTCCAGGCTGGCCAGGTCGCCCAGCTTGCTGACGTAGCCGGCACGGTCGGCGAGCAGCGCTTCGCGGCGGGCATCGAGCTCGACCGTGTAGGCGGCGACCAGGCGGGCGAGATCGCCGGCGATGGAGCCGTGGGCGTTGCTGAAGCTGGTTTGCATCGACATGGGCAGGTTCTCCAGGTTGCCCTGGCGTAAAAGCAGGTGGCGTGCCAGATCCTGGCTCTATGCGCGAAAACTACTTCAAGTGTCTGAATTAAAATAAGAAAAATCTCGGCCACCAGTTTCGGCGGACGTCAGCTCGGGAAGTTTGGGGTGGCCGTGGCCGCGAAAGTGTCGCTCGCGGGCGACGCCGGCGGCTCAGTAGCTGTAATGGCCGTGCACGGTGATGCCGCGCGTTTCGAGTTCGGCGACGATTCGCGGGCTGGGTTGCCCCGCCAGGAGCAGGACGAAGCCGGCGAGACCGTGCATGGCACGGATGTCGTCGAGCGCCGACAGGGCCTCGGCGACGTTCGGTGTCCATGCGAGGTAATCGAGGGGCAGCGCCAGCACGCCCCGCCGCCCGCTATCGACCAGGGTGGGGAAACGCGCCGTGGTGACGACCTCGGCGAACTCGTGGTCGGCCAGGCGGTAGAAAGCGAGCATGCGCGCATAGGCAACATAGGCCAGGGCGTCCGTTTCGGTGACCGCGCTGTTGGCGGCGGTGACGATCTGCGGCAGGGCGGCAAGCGGCGCCAGCCGCTCGAGGTAGCTGACGAGGTACAGCCGGCTGCGCGGGGTGTACGCCGGATGGGTGAGGAAGGCGATGCGATCGCGCTCGGCGACGTCGAGCGCGGCGAGGCGGCGACCGAGCTCGGCCAGCAGCGTCTCGGCGTCGGTGTTCTTCACGGCCGAATCGAGGCGCGTGGCGAGCCCGTCGTTGCCGATGGGCGGCGTGGCGTAGACGTTGCGCACCAGTGGCGAGATCGAACTCGCCGTCTTGCCCGCGCTGCGCGCCTCGGCGAGGACATCGAGCAAGCCCTGCAGGCGCGGGTTCGAGCTGTAGACGTCGACACCGAGCTGGGCGGCGGCGCTGCGCTTGTGCGGATCGGGGTTGAGGTCGAGCGCGCCCTTGCCCGCTTCTGCCGGGCCGCCCGACGTCGTCCCGGCGAGGGTTTGTTCGACGTTGTACTGCAGGTTGCCGAGCAGTTGGGCTGCCGTCCCGACCGGGTTGGTGAGGATGTCGACGACGCGTTCCGAGCCGACGCCGCGGCGGCCAGCCGGACTGCGATCGAGACGTATGTCGGTGTCGTCCAGGCGCGGCGTGACCTCGGCCAGCGTCGCGATCTCGTGCAGGCGTACGCGCAGCATGGCCAGCGAGGTGACGTCGTAGTCACCGTAATCGGAGTGGACGCGAAAGACGTAGAAATTGTCCTCTGCCCGGGCGTTCGGTTCGATGCGATAGTGGTTCGAGCGCAGGAATGCCGGTGGCAGGATGTCCTGTGTCGGTACCGTGGACGGAGTCTCGAAATCCGCCGCGGGCAATAGCCCCGCCTGCAGCAAAGCGAGCGCGGCGAGGAGGCCGGCCAGTGACCGGGCGCGGGTGTGGCGAAAGGCGTCGAAGGTCATGTCTTGAGCAGCCGTTTGAGTTGATCGAGCGTGCCGCGACCGGTGGCGCGGTTCTGCGCCGGGTCGGTTTGTGCGCCTTCCCAGGCCAGCTCGTCGGCCGGCAGCTCGTCGAGGAAACGGCTCGGTGCGCAGTTCTCGACCTGGCCAAAACGCTTGCGCGTGCGGCAGAAGGTCACTGTGAGCGTGCGGCGCGCGCGCGTGATGCCGACGTAGGCGAGGCGCCTTTCCTCTTCGATTGTATCCTGCTCGATGCTCGAGCGATGGGGCAGCAAGTTCTCCTCGAAGCCCGCCAGGTAGACGTGCGGGTACTCCAGCCCCTTGGCCGCGTGCAGCGTGGTCAGCGCGACGCCGTCGAGATCGTTCTCGCTGTCCTGACGGTCGGCGATGTCGAACAGGGTCAGCGCGGCGACGATGTCCGCCGTCGTGCGCGATTCGTCGGCGCCATGGATGCGTTCGATCCAGCGCTTGAGTTCGGCCACGTTCTGTTTGCGGCGGTCGGCCGCCGCCTCGTCGTCCGAGGACTGTTCGAGCCAGTCGTCGTAGCCGATGTCGCCGAGCAGGGTGGCGAAGGCCTCCGGTGCCGGCGTCGCCTCGTGCGCGCGTTGGAAATCCACGAACCAGTCGACGAACTGGCGCACACGCTTCTCGGTCTGTGGCGAAATCCGTGCCGCGAACGCGGCATCCTGCGCGGTGTCGACGAGGCTCGTGCCGGTGGTCGCCGCGGTGTCGACCAGCACCTTGACCGTCTGCGGACCGATCGCCCGCCGCGGCGTGTTGATGATGCGCAGCAGGGCGTTGTTGTCGGCCGGGTTGGCGAGCAGGCGCAGGTAGCACACGCAGTCCTTGATCTCCGAGTAGTCGAAGAAAGAGCGACCTCCGGACAACACGTAGGGGATCTCACGTTCGCGGAAGGCGTGCTCGAACAGCCGCGCCTGGTGGTTGGAGCGCAGGAGCACGGCGAAGTCGCCGTACTGGCCGCCGTGGATGAGATGGCGATGAACGATGTCGTTGGCGATGCGTTCGACTTCGTCGTGCTCGCTGCCGCAGGCAGCGACGCGGATCTTGTCGCCGAAACCGTGTTCTGACCACAGTTTCTTGTCGTAGACATGGGGGTTGTTGGCGATGAGCGTGTTGGCGGCCTTGAGGATGATGCCGGTCGAGCGGTAGTTCTGTTCGAGCTTGACCACCTTCAGGCGCGGGAAGTCCTCGCCCAGGCGCAGGATGTTCTCTGGCCGCGCGCCCCGCCAGGCGTAGATCGACTGATCGTCGTCGCCAACCGCGGTGAGGCGCTCGTGGCCGCCGATCAACAGGCGCACCAGTTCGTACTGCGAGAGGTTGGTGTCCTGGTATTCGTCGACCAGCAGGTAATCGATGCGCTGGCGCCAGCGCTCGCGCACCGCTTCGTCCTCGCCGAGGATGCGCACCGGGCCCATGATGAGGTCGTCGAAATCGACGGCGTTGTAGGTCATGAGGGTCTCGCAGTACGGCACGTAGCAGCGCGCGGCCAGCGCCTGGGCCTTGTCCAGTCCCTGCGTGTCGACCTTGCCGGGCGCGACCAGCGCGTATTTCCACGCCGAGATCGCCTGTTGCACCTGGTTGACCGCGATGTCGGTGCCGGGGCTGTCGCGACGCATGAGGTCGGCGAGCAGGCCGGCACAGTCGCCGGCGTCGAGGATGCTGAAACCGCGCCGGTAGCCGAGTACGGCATGTTCCTCGCGCAGGATGCGCAACCCCAGGGTGTGAAAGGTCGAAATCCACGGCTTGCTCTTGCGCTTGCCGATGAGTCCCTGCACGCGCTCGCGCATCTCGCGTGCCGCCTTGTTGGTGAAGGTGATGGCGGTTATCTGCGACGGTTCGATGCCGACGTTGTCGATGAGATAGGCGATCTTGTGCGCGATCACGCCGGTCTTGCCGCTGCCGGCGCCGGCGAGGACCAGGAGGGGGCCGTCGTGGTGGTGGACGGCCTCACGTTGTCGTGGGTTGAGTCGTTGCAAGGGTCGTGCTTTCGGCGCGGGGCGCGGCGACGTTCGGCGTCGCCGCGGATGTGTCGATTCTAAAGAAGCGCGACCGTCGGCACCACGCTTGACAGTTCGGGTGCCGCCTGCCCTCCGCTTCAATGTCGGCGGTGATCGCGCCAGTGGTAACGGTCGTGACCGTCGAAATGACGCCGATGCCGGTCGTTATGACGCGGCACCGCGAAGCGGTACGGACGATGGCCGTAGCCGTACCAGTTGGGGTAGGGCGCCGGGCCATAGTTCCAGCGCGGGGCGTAGTGATAGCCGTAGCGGTGGATGATCGGCGCGCCGTAGCTGAAACCGAAGTCCGGGGTACGGATGGCGACCCCGGGTGCGCCGCCGTGGGCCTCCACGGCGCCGGTCAGCACGAGGGCGAGAGTGAGAGCCACGAGCCTGGGACGGGAGTGGTGCATGACTATTCTCCTGCTTGAGCCTGGCGCACAGCGTGGACCGCGGGCAATGAATCCGGCCTGAACTCCTCGTGACGCACAGGGTGCGGCTTGTCGATGCGGCCGGACGAGGCGCTACAATGCCGCGCGCCGGACATCACCTTTGTCCCCGGGAGTCGATCGTTGCCGAGAGCTGCCGCCGCCGCGGCCCTGCTGGTCGCCGGCCTTGTCGTGGGCTACGTGCTCGGCGTCGGCACGGCCGAACGCCGCATACTCGAACCGGTGGTGACGGTGCGCATCGGCGAAGCCGGGCTCGATTTTCGTGCCCGGCTCGACACCGGGGCGGTGGTCTCCTCGGTCAACGCCCACGATCTCGAAGTCGTGGGGGGCAGTGGACGACCCTCGCTACAGGATGTCGGACGCGAGATCCGCTTCACCCTCGTCAACGATGCCGGTGACGAGCGCCGCCTGGCCGCGCGGATCGCCCAAGTGCGCGGCATCCGCATGGCCGATTGCCGCGAGGTGCGCTACCACGTGTACCTGACCGTGCTGTTCCACGGGCAGGCCTACCGGGTGCTGGCCAACCTCAACGATCGCAGCAACGCCGGGGACAAGCTGCTGCTCGGACGCAACTGGCTGTACCACGGCTACGCCGTCGGCCCGGTCGAAGAACTGGAACTATGAGCGAGACGAGCAACCAGCCGCATGTCGATCTCACCGTCGGGGGCGCGACCCTGCGCCTGCTCGGTACGGCCCACGTGTCGCGCGCCAGCGCCGCGGCCGTGCACGAGGAAATCGCTTCGGGCGCTTACGACAGTGTCGCCATCGAGCTGTGCGGCAACCGCTACCGCGGCATGGTCGATCCAGACGCGCTCGGGCGCATGGACCTCTTCGAGGTCATCCGCGGCGGCAAGGCGCCGATGGTCACCGCCATGCTCGCCATGGGTGCGTTCCAACAGCGCATCGCCGAGCAGTTCGGCATCGAGCCCGGCGCCGAGATGCGTGCCGCCATCGAGGGCGCGCGCGAACGGGAGCTCGAACTCCACCTCGTCGATCGCGACATCGGCATCACCCTGCGCCGCATCTACGCCAACGTGCCGTGGTACAAGCGGCTCTACCTGTTCTCGGGCCTGTTCGCCAGCGTGCTGGTCGACGAGGAGATCCCGGAGGAGGACATCGAGGCGCTGAAGGAAGGCGACCTGCTCGAGAGCACGTTCGCCCAGTTTGCCGACGCCGCCGGTCCGATCTATGTCCCATTGATCGATGAACGCGATCGCTACATGGCGCTCAAGCTCGAGGCCTTGGCCGAGTCGCATCCCGGTCGCATCCTGGCCGTGGTCGGTGCCGGCCATCTCAAGGGCATCGCGCGCTACCTCGGCGAAGCCCACGGCGACGATGCCGCGGCGCGCCTCGCTGCGCTGGAGACCTTGCCGCCCCGGCGCCGCTGGTTGCGCGTCGTGCCGTGGTTCATCGTGGCACTGGTGTTCGCCGGTTTCGCGCTCGGTTTCGCGCGCAGTCCCGAACTCGGTCTGCGCCTCGTCATCGAGTGGGTGCTGATCAACGGTGGCCTGGCCGCGCTCGGTTGCCTCGTCGCCGGCGCGCATCCGCTGACGACGGTGACGGGATTCCTCGCGGCTCCGCTGACTTCGCTCAACCCCACCATCGGCGCCGGCATGGTCACCGCGCTGGTCGAGGCCTGGCTGCGCAAGCCGACGGTGGCGGACTTCGCGCGGCTGCGCAACGATACCACCAGCCTGAGTGGCTGGCGTCACAACCGGGTCGCGCGCACCTTCCTCGTGTTCTTCCTGAGTACGCTCGGTTCCGCGATCGGCACCTACGTGGCCGGCTTCCGCATCTTCGATCACCTCGTCGGCTGAGCGATCGCCATCGTGCGCCGCCAGGCGAGCACGGCCAATGCGACGGCCGCGCCTGCCTGGACGAGGGTGATGACCACTGCAACCAGCGGTGCGTCGAACAGCGCCGGGCTGACCAGGCGTGCCAGGGGTGCGGCGCCGAGCGCGTGCAGGAGCGCCGGAGCGAGATGATTGAGCAGGGCGATGACGAGCACGGCCACGATCTCAGCGCGTCGCCCGCGCGCGAAGAAGCTGAAGGCGGACAGCAGGGAGAGGTCGCGCAGCGCGAGCAGGACCAGCGCCAGCGCGGCAGCCCCGAGGTTGTCGGGGCGCTCGTTGCTGAGCAGCGGCGCGGCGCCGGCGACCGCGCTGCCGAGGGCACAGAGGAGGGCGAGCAGGAGTGAACTCAGCCACAGCGGCAGGTCCTCGAACACCCGCCGCCAGTGGCCGTCGTGCCCGGCCTGGAGCAAGCGGCGGTACTGCACGGGATCGCGCGCGAAGGCGAAACCGGCGACGTATACGAGCAGCGTCGTCACCAGGGTCAGTAGCGAGAGCAGGCCGCCCGCCGTGGCATTGCCCGTCTGCGCCCAGAAGCCGTGGGCGATAGCGGCGAGATAGAGCGCGAACGCCGCCCAGGCCCAGGGCAGGGTGCGCACCTTGAGTTCGATGCACAGCGCGCGGTGGGCGCCGAACACTGCCCATGCGGCGAGGCTTGCGCTCAGCACGAGAGTGAAGTCCGCGCCGGCGAAACTGCGACCGTACCAGCTTACGCGACCACTTTCCGGGCCGAGTTCGGGCAACTCGGCGAACACGATGCCGAGCGTATCGGGCAGCGCCATGCCCAACAAGAGCAAGACGACGAGCAGGTGCAGGTGCGCGCGGCGGCGCGGGTCACGATGAATGCCGACGACCGCCCCGAGCAAGCCGAGGCTCTGCGCCATGAGCGCGCTGAAGGCGAGAAACGCGGCCCAGGTCACGCTGAGCGAGAACATCTCCGGCGGGCGGTAGGTGAAGTACACGACCAGGCAGCAGACGCCGGCGTACCAGGGCATGGCCGTGGCGCCAGCGAGCTTGCCCCAGGTCATCGACCAGGCGGACAGCGCCGACATGCGCTGCAGGTCCCAGGTGTGTTCACGGACCTCGTCGAGCACGGCATTGGCGGCCTGGCGCATGCCCCAGATCAGGGTGATGCCGACGAAGCCGAGCAGAGCGAAAGACGGCACGGCGACCTCTGCATAGCGTCCGATGACGAAAGCGCTGCCGAACAGTGCTGCCGGTGTCAGCCACAGGCGTTGGGGCGTCGCCTCGAGCCACAGCAAGCGCAGCAATTCAGGATTCACGCCGGTCTCCGTCACGCCGCACGGAGCGCAGGTAGCTCTGCTGGAGGTTCTCGCCGAGCGGTGTGAAACGGGTGACGGAGACTCCTGCTCGCACCAGGAACTCGAGCAGCGCGGCACGCGCGGTGTCATCGCCGGCGAACTGGCACCGCAAGGTGCTGCCGTCCACGTGCGCGGCGCTGATGCCGTCCTGGCGTCGGAGTGCGGCCAGGGCGGCTTCGGTATCGCCGAGAACGTCGATCTGCAGCGGCAGTGCGACAGCCGTGTCGACGAGCGCCCGGTGTTCGACGACGCGTCCGCCGTTCAGGATCAGCATGTGCGTCGCGTAAGCCTCCAGTTCGGCGAGGATGTGCGAGGACACCAGCAAGGTCATGCCGCGGCCGCGGAGGGTGACGAACAGCTGTCCGAGGTGGTAGCGCGCTTCCGGGTCCAGGCCGGATGCCGGCTCGTCGAGGAGAACCACGCGCGGTGCGTGAATGATCGCCTGGGCGATGGCGACCCGCTGGCGCAGGCCGCGCGAGAGGTCGCCGGCGCGCTGGTCGAGGCGCTCGGTAAGATCGACCTCGGCCGCGGTGCGCTCGACCAGTTCGGCGAGTTTGTCGCTAGCGACCCCGTTCGCTGCCGCAACGTAGCCGAGCCCCTGGCGTACGCTGAGGTCGGCGTAGAGACCGAAGAAATCCGACAGGTAACCGACCACGGCGTGACTGCGGCGTGGCTCGAGTACGACATCGATGCCGGCGACGCGGATGTCGCCGGTGAGGGGCTGTTCCATGCCCGCGAGGCAGCGCAACAAGGTCGTCTTGCCCGCCCCATTGGGGCCGACCAACGCAGTGATGGTCCCGCCTTCGATGGCGAAACCGACGCCGTCGAGCGCGCGCAGACCCGGATACTCGTAGGCGAGCCCGGCGACTTCGATCAGCGGCGGCGGCGATGGGGACATGAGATTGTGGTTCGCGTGCCGTCCCGACGACGGCGCCACGCATCCTAACGTGGATCCCACCCCGATGTGTGTCGCACGGGCAGCAACGTGACGCGAGGTACAGTCGTGCATGCGGCGACGTTCCGCGCTACGCTCCATGCCGTGACGAACTGGATCGATGATGCAAGGCGACCGGACATCGTGCGCCGCTCCGGCAAGGTCGCATTGCTGGTTGGTACGATCCTGGTCGTCATCAACTACGGCGATCGCCTGTTTGCTGGCGGTCTTTCCGGGCGCGACCTGGTCAAGATGCTGTTGACCTTCTGTGTGCCCTATTGCGTATCGACCTATGCCGCGGTCAGCGCGCTGCGCGCCGCCGGGTCACGAACCGATTGAGCATCCACGCGCCGCGTGACGATGACGGGACGATCCATGCACGATATCGAGACCCTGGTCCGCAATCGCTTCAGCCCCAAGGCGTTCGCCCCGCGCGAGGTCGACGATGACATCCTGCGGGCGTTGTTCGAGGCCGCGCGCTGGGCGCCCTCGTGTTACAACGATCAGCCCTGGCATTTCGTGGTCACCCGCCGCGGCGAGACGATTCATGCAGCCCTGCTGGAATGTCTCGCGACCGGCAACCAGGCCTGGGCCGGGACCGCTCCGCTGCTCCTGGTCGGTGTCGCGCGCGAGCACTTCGCGCACAATGGCACCGCCAATCGCCATGCCTGGTACGACCTCGGCCAGGCCGTGGCCAGCCTGCTGTTGGTCGCCACCTCCCATGGCCTGCACGTACACCAGATGGCGGGCTTCGATGCCGAACGTACCGCGACCCTCTGCGCCCTGCCGACCGGGCACGCCGCCGTGGTGGTGGCGGCGCTCGGTTACCTCGGCGATCCCGCGCGGCTGCCGCCTGGAACCGTGGAGAAGGACCCGTCCACGCGCGAGCGCAAGGCACTCGCGGATTTCGTCTTCGCGGCGGACTGGGGCACGCCATGCCCCAGCCTGGCCGATTGAGCACGGAGTCCGTGTTCGCTCCGCGCCGGCGAGGTCAGTGACGATGCCCGTCTACGATTACGTCTGCGAGGCCAACGGGGAAATCGTGCAGGTCCGCCACAAGATGGATGTGCGCATCCGCAACTGGGGCGAACTGTGTTTCGCGGCGCAGATCCCACTCGGCGCGACCGATTTCGAAGCGCCCGTACGCAAGCGCCTGTCGCCTCCAGCGATCGCCGTCCAGACCACCAATGCCGAGCTCAAGAACGCTGGCTTCACCAAGCTCGTCAAGCGTGACGACGGCGTCTACGAGAACGTCACGGCGACGGGCAGCGAAGAGCGCTACATGCGCGCAGGGCAGCGCGAAACGCTGCCCCATCTGCACAAGAAGATCGGCGACTGAGCGCGCGCGTCAGCGCTGGTTGCTGACGCGGATCTTGTCGTTCTGCGGCAGCCGGTAGAAGCGCCTCAACTCGTTCCGGAACGACGGCGCGCGGTGATGCGCCGGGTAGCGGCGTGACAATTGCCGACAGTACTTCGCCGCGTAGTGATTGGCCTCCCGGTAGCGTTGACCGCTCTCGGCATCGACGGTGTTGTCGAACAGCACGGCGTTGAACAGCGTGTCGTGCACCGCCCCGGCATCCGCATCGCGCCCCTGTTCGTCGAGCAGCATCATGGCGGTGACGAACTTGTCGACCTCGGCCTGCAGTTCCATTTCCAACTGGGTGACCTGGCGGTGATGCTGGGCATTCCACACCAGGTAGTGGAAATGGCTGACGCCTTCGAGCGCGATGAGGAAGTCGTTGAGATTGTCGGCACGCAGGGATTCGTAGGGGTCGCGCTCGCCGAGCGCGGCAAGGATGCCCGCGTCTATGAACAGGGTGATGTCGAGGGAGTCCTCGGTCTGGCGGAGCAGCAGGCGTTCAGCGTTGTTGCGCGCGTTGTCCGACGTTTCTAGCGCGCGGGCGAGGGCTGCGTCCGTGACGAGAAAATCGCTGACGCTGTGCGCGATGGGCGTTTCATACAGCGTCGCCAGGCCATGCTGGATCGCGTCGAGCAACATCCTCGTTGCCTTCAATGCCGCGCGTTGGGATTGAGTCCGGCGAGCGGCACGATGCCCGAACGCTGCAACTGGCGCGCCGCGCGCTCGCTGCCGGTCCGCATCCAGATCTCGTAGGTGCGCAAAACGTCAGCGTTCGACTTGAGACCGCTCTTTTCGCTTACCTCGCCGAGGACGTCGACGAGCGGCGCAAACTTGCGCTGCAGGTCTTCGAAGAGATCGATACGCGCAAAGCGGTTGCGCCGCCGCCGCAGGGCCACGTGCAGGTGCCCATAGGCCGATTCGCCCATGCCGATGTAGTAGTCGACATCGACCAGCTTGCGGTTGAGGCTGTCGGTGAAGATACCGGCGATGAACAGCGCGAGATCGCCAAGACGCTGCAGCGCCTGGTTACGTTGCTCTTCGCTGCCGGCCTCGATGGCCTCGGCGTAGATGAGCGCGAGCGGCTTGTGATACTGGCCGTCATCACTCACCGGCGCCAGCGCGGTGGCATGGCTGTAGGTGGTGAGGAGGTTGATGACGTACGCGGTCGTTGCCTCGCCGAGGTCGACTTCCTGGTTGCGCGCGGCCGCGGTCAACGCCTCGTGAAAGTACTCGCGTACGCTCGTGGTGGTGATCAGAGTCGAATCGATCGCGGTCATGGATGCCTCCGGTTTCGATTTTGCTCGGGTCAGTCACTGCATCGGCGCCAGTTTGCCAATGCTTTACTCAGTCTCCTGTCGGTTGGGCATCCAAATATCATGCCGTTCGAACGCGTCGCAAGGTTGTGTGGCAACCTGCTGAAAATGAAGCGGTACTTAGCAATCGAACGGATTGCTGCCAGCGTCGCCCGCGCCAGGCCGGCGCAGGATGTCGCGATCTGGTGCAACGTGGCCGGGGACGATCGCGTTGCCAGCGCGCGGCGGGTTGGGTGCAAGGCGGGTGCCGGCGAGAACTCGCCACCCGGATAAAAAGAACCCCGCACGGGGCGGGGTTCTCTCGGGGCCGTGGGCGCGGCTGATTACATCATGCCGCCCATGCCGCCCATGCCACCCATGCCGCCCATGTCGGGCATGGCCGGGCCGTCGCTGTCCTTCGGCGCATCCGCCACCATCGCTTCGGTGGTGAGGATGAGCGAGGCGACGGACGCCGCGTTCTGCAACGCGGTGCGCGAGACCTTGGCCGGGTCGAGGATACCCATCTCGATCATGTCGCCGTACTGGCCGGTCTGGGCGTTGTAACCGAAGTTACCCTTGCCCTCGGCGACCTTGGCGACGACCACCGACGGTTCGTCACCGGCGTTGGCGACGATCTGGCGGATCGGCTCTTCGAGCGAACGGACGAGGATGTTCACGCCCATCTGCTGGTCCTGGTTGTCGACCTTGACACCACGGGCCGCGTCCTGGGCGCGCAGGAGGGCGACACCGCCGCCCGGCACCACGCCTTCCTCGACCGCAGCGCGGGTCGAGTGCAGCGCATCCTCGACGCGAGCCTTCTTTTCCTTCATCTCGACCTCGGTGGCCGCGCCGACCTTGATCACGGCGACGCCGCCGGCGAGCTTGGCAACCCGCTCCTGCAGCTTCTCGCGATCGTAGTCGGAGGTGGTCTCCTCGATCTGGGCACGGATCTGGTTGACGCGGGCCTCGATGGCCTTCTGGTCACCCGCACCGTCGATGATGGTGGTGTTTTCCTTGCTGATCTGGATCTTCTTGGCGCTGCCGAGATCGTCCAGGGTGGCCTTCTCGAGGCTCAGGCCCACTTCCTCGGAGATCACGGTGCCACCGGTCAGGATGGCGATGTCCTCGAGCATGGCCTTGCGGCGATCGCCGAAGCCCGGCGCCTTGACGGCGGCGACCTTGACGATGCCACGCATGTTGTTCACGACCAGGGTCGCGAGGGCTTCGCCTTCGACGTCCTCGGCGATGATCAGCAGGCCGCGGCCCGACTTGGCAACACCTTCGAGCACCGGCAGCAGGTCGCGGATGCTGGAGACCTTCTTGTCGTGCAGCAGGACCAGCGGGTCCTCGAGCTCGACGTTCATCGTCTCCTGGTTGTTGATGAAGTAGGGCGACAGGTAGCCACGGTCGAACTGCATGCCCTCGACGATGTCGAGCTCGTTCTCGAGACCCGAACCTTCCTCGACGGTGATGACGCCTTCCTTGCCGACCTTGTCCATCGCGTCGGCGATGATCTGACCGATCTGCTCGTCGGCGTTGGCCGAGATGGTGCCGACCTGGGCGATGGCCTTGCTGTCGGTGCAAGGGGTGGACAGGCCATGCAGTTCGGTGACGGCGGCGCCGACGGCGCGATCGATACCGCGCTTCAGATCCATCGGGTTGACGCCTGCGGCGACGGCCTTGAGACCTTCGCGGACGATGGCCTGGGCCAGCACGGTAGCAGTGGTGGTGCCGTCACCGGCGACGTCGGAAGTCTTCGAGGCGACTTCCTTCACCATCTGCGCACCCATGTTCTCGAACTTGTCTGCCAGTTCGATTTCCTTGGCGACGGAGACGCCGTCCTTGGTCACGGTCGGCGCGCCGAAGCTCTTCTCGAGCACGACGTTGCGACCCTTCGGACCCAGCGTCTGCTTGACGGCATTGGCAAGGATGTTGACGCCGGCCGCCATGCGGTAACGCGCGTCATCGGAAAAACGTACTTCTTTAGCACCCATGATGATTCAAACCTCTAGTCTGTTCTTTAGGCGGCGATGTTCAGGCGTCGAATACGGCCATGATGTCGTCTTCGCGCATCACCAGCAGGTCCACGCCGTCGACCTTCACTTCGGTGCCGGAGTACTTGCCGAAGAGGACCTTGTCGCCGGCCTTCAGATCGAGCGCGCGAACTTCGCCCGACTCGAGGATCTTGCCGTTGCCGACCGCGACCACTTCGCCCTTGACGGGCTTTTCGGCGGCGGAATCCGGGATCACGATGCCACCGGGCGAGGTCTTCTCCTCCTCCCAGCGCTTGACGATGATCCGATCGTGTAAGGGCCGAATCTTCATACGCTACCTTCTCCTTATATCTAATTAATTGATTTGATTGAGAAATGGAGGTGCTATTAGCACTCTCCGGTGAGTAGTGCCAGCAATATAGTTCGGTTTTGACCAAAGTCAAGGCTGGATGGCGTTTCGTGCTGCGGGACGGTGACCACCGATGGCCGCTCTGGCCTCGCCGCGGACAAGCCCTAGAATAGGCCGGGCTTCGGGGTCCGCCGCCGGTGGACTCCGACCGTTTCCAAGGAGAACCCCGTGATGCCTGATTCCCCGGCGTCCGTCCGCGCGGTCTTCGCGCTGGCGGCGATGCTCTTACCCGTTGCCGCGTCGGCCGCTGGCGGCGAGTTCGATTTCGGTCCCTATCACCTCGCGGTGTTCGCGGATACCTCGGCGGTGATGACCACCACCGACTACCAGATCACCGTGGCCAACGAAGAACTCATCCTGACCCGGCTCACAGCGCCGTTCGAGGGGACGCTGTCCAAGAGTTTCGTCGACGATCTCGACGGCGACGGCAACTTCGAGGTCGTCGTGACGTATGCAGACGACCAGGGCCGGCGTACCGGGTTGGACGTCTATCGCTGGCGTGAATACTTGCTCGAACCGGTTCGCCTTGCTGCGCTCGAGGCCGCGCAGGCGGCGGGATACCAGGGCGGAGACGAGTTCGCCGTCGTCGACCACACCCTCGTGCGGATATTCCAGGTCTACGAGCAGGCGGAGGGCGGCTGGCAGCCGACTGCAGCGCAGCGCCGGTTGCGTTATTCTTTCGCCGATGGCCACTGGGTGGCAGGCCCGTGAATGTGCGGTGTTCGCTCCCTACGTGACTTCGCGCGAGCTGGCGCAAGGAGCACCTGAACCATGTCGTTGATGACCCCGGATGTCGAGCTTTCCGTCGAGAAGCTCCTCGCGCACTGCCATCGCCGCGTTTTTTCGCCAAAGGCCGCGATCATCCGCCAGGGTGACCCGGCAGGCGAGCTGTACTACATCATCAGTGGTTCGGTCACCGTCCTGCTAGAAGACGACAAGGGGCACGAGATCGTCCTCGCCTACCTGAACCCGGGCGATTTCTTCGGCGAAATCGGCCTGTTCAACGAAGACGCCAACCGTACCGCCCTGGTCCGCGCGCGGAGCGAGTCCGAAGTCGCGCAGATCAGCTACAAGAAGCTGCGCGGGATGACCGAGATCTACCCGGATCTGATCATCGCCATGACTTCGCAGATCGCACGGCGCCTGCGCAACACCAATCGCAAGCTCGGCGACCTCGCCTTCATGGACGTCTACGGCCGGGTTGCCCGCACGCTCCTGGATCTGTGTGAACAACCCGATGCCATGACCCACCCCGACGGCATGCAGGTGCGCGTGACGCGCCAGGAGCTGTCGCGCCTCGTCGGTTGCTCGCGCGAGATGGTGGGCAAGGTGCTGAAGGACATGGAAGATCAGAAACACATCACGGCGAGCGGCAAGAACATCGTCGTGCTCGGCGTGCGTCCGCGGCGGTTGGCGAGCGCTGGACGCGCTTAGATTCCAATCCTCGCGACGGCGGCTTCGCGGCCGCCCTCAGCCGACCTCGATCGCGCGCAGGCCGCGGCGCCGATCGTCGAGCAGCGTCCGCAAGCGTACGATGACATCGGCTGCCTCACCTTCGCCATCAGCGGCATCGACTTCGGCGAGCAGTTCCTCCAACTCGACGATTTCGGCCACCAGGGTGCTCCAACTCGCGGGGTGTTCGGTCAAGGCCAGGCGCGGTGGCCAGCACTGCTCGAAGACCAGGTCGATCTCGCCGGTTTCGCAGGTTCTCATTCGTTTGCGCTCCTGACTGGGTGCGGTCCGCACTATCCCAGGTGGTTCTTGCAACTCCGTGACAGGCGACATCGCGCAGGCAGCCGGGCACAGCACGGCGTGACACCCCGGCCACCAGATGTACGATGGCCATCCCCTGTCGGGCCCCATATACTGTGTTGCCAACCTCTAGACCGGTCGGTGCGCCCATTCCGCCGGCCGCTTACGGCCACCGCGGGCCCGCCAGTGGAGAGAGACGCATGCGGACGATCATCCCAGCTTGCCTGTTGCTCCTGGTCAGCGCCCACGCTGACGCGCTCGACCTCGATGCAGTCGCCACCGCCATCGCCGACGGCCAGGCGCAAACCGTCGTCGCCGACCTCGTCGATGCCGCCGAAGCCGGCGACGCGCGGGCCCGGACCATGCTTGCGGAGCTCTACCAGCGCGGCGAAGGGGTGGCGCGAAACGCCGAACGGGCAGTGCAACTCTACCGCCAGGCCGCTGAACAGGGCGACGCGGACGCGCAGTTCAACCTCGGCAACATGTACCTCCTAGGGGAAGGGGTCGAGCCTGACGAGGCCTGGGCAATGACCTATTACCGCCAGGCGGCTGCGCAGGGCCACGAACTCGCCGCCCGCAACATGGACCAGCTCTACAAAGCCGCCGGCATCGCGGCACCGGGCGAAGACGCTGACAGCGCGGCCGAAGCCGTCGAGGATCGACCGGTTGAACCGCGGGTGACCAAGACCGCGCCGATCGATCCCGAACCCCTGGCACCGACGACCCGACTCGGTGAAGCCGCACCAGTCGCCGCGCCGCCGGTCGCAGCAGCGGCGGATGCTCAGCCAGCCGGGGCGGACGAACGTGAAGCGATCCGCCTGGCGCGCGAAGCCGGCATCGCGGTCGACATGGACGGCGCCAGCGAAGCCAGCCCACCTGCTGGGTCTGTGACGGCGGTGGACGTCGCCGGCGTGCCGTCGTCTTCCGTTGCAACATCGGCGCAGGCCACTGTGGTTGACACAGCGCCCGCCGACGTCGCCACCGACGTTGCGGCGGCCGCAACACCCGCACTCGCGCCGGCAACCCCACTCGAGGCCTCGGGCGATCCGGACGCGCAATTCGAACTTGCCAACCGCTATCTCAGCGGTGACGGCGTACAGCCCGATGAGGCGATGGCGATCACTTTGTACCGGGAAGCGGCGCGCGCCGGGCACGAGCGTGCGCGCGCACGCCTTGCCGGCATCTACGACGATGCCGGCCTGCCGATGCCGGACCTGGAACGGCCCGGCGAATCACGTCCGGCAGACGGCGCGGTCACGATGACCGCGGATGCAGCGATCGCCGGTGCCACCCTTGCCGGGGTCGATACGTCGGCGGCCGGCGAGTCGATGGTCGAGGAATCGATGGCCGAGGAATCGATGGCCGAAGAGTCGATGGCCGAAGAGTCGATGGCCGAAGAGTCGATGGCCGTCCCGACCGAGCCGGCCGTCGAAGCCCGTGTCGAACAGCCGTACCGCTACGCGGTGGTCGAACACGGCGAGGCGCCGCAGCCAGCGGCCGAAGAGATCAATCCGCCCGTTCCCGCCAACCATCGCGTGATCGGGGGAGGGGAGCTCGCGCAATCGCGGATGCCGCCTACCCCGGTCGTGGCTGAGGCGGCGGCGGTCGCAAGCGCGCTGGCAGTGACCGAAGCACGCCCGGCTCCGGCCGCAACAGCAGAGCCTCCCGCTGCCGCTGTGCTCTCCGCCCCGTCGGCAGAAGCAGACGATGCCGCACCTGCGGTCTCGATCGCGGACGATGCCGAGGCCGCGATACAGGCCTCGCCGGCCCCCGCCCCGGACGTCGAGCAGGCCGCGGCACCGGCGGACGAACCCGGTCTGCTGGACCGCCTCAAGGAACGCTTCGTCGCCGACGGCGAAGCGCGCGCCGCGCGCGACAGCCGTGCGCCTGGTGCATCGACCGCCGCTGCCGACGCAACCATGCCGGCAAACAGCACCGACGTCGCCAGCAAACTCGCCATCGCCGCAGCCGCGGAACCGGCACCCGCGGCCGTCAAGCCGACCCTGGCGGAAGCCAAAGCCGCCTTGAGCGCGGGCGACTTCGCCACCGCGGCAGCCATGTTCACCATGCTCGCCGAGGCGGGCGACGCCGAAGCACAGGCACACATCGGCTACATGACCTACCAGGGCGAGGGCGTCGAACGTGATCGGGCCCGGGCCGTCGAGTGGTACCGCCGGTCCGCCGTGCAGGGCAACCGGGATGCGCAGTACAACCTGGCCGTCGCCTACGCTTTCGGCGAAGGCGTGCCGCAGGACGACCGCGAGGCCGTCACCTGGTACCGGCGCGCGGCGGAACAGGGGAGCGCGATCGCGCAGTACAGTCTCGGCGTGTCCTACGCACTCGGTGAGGGTGTCGACCAGAGCGATGCCGAGGCCGCGCGGTGGTACGCTGCCGCCGCCGCGCAGGGCTATCCAGCCGCACAGTACAACCTCGCCTACATGTACCGCGCGGGTAAGGGACTGGAGCAAAGCGATACCGAGGCCCTGCGCTGGTTCCTGCAGGCTGCGCAGAACGGTCATGCCTCGGCCCAGTACAGCCTCGGCTACATGTACCGCTCCGGTAAGGGCGTCACGCGCAACCTCGACGAGGCAATCCGTTGGTACCGCCTGGCTGCTGCGCAGGGTCATCCCGAGGCACGAGCAGATCTCGCGACCCTCGAACCGGGGTCCTGAGCGCGCACGGACGGCACGCCGACATCAGAGGGCGATGGGCTCGTCGCGATCGGCTGGTGGCGCCGGTGGTGTGACCGGTGGCGCCTGCCTGATGGCATCCTCGAGGCTGCGTGAAAAGGTGTCGAGCTTCTCGCGCAACTCCGGTACGCGTTGCCTGATCTCTCCTTCGAGCTGCCGCAGCTGGTTCTCGATGGCAGGCAACGCCCGCTTCATGTCATCCATGGATTGTTGCACGCCCTGCTTGAGCGTCTCGCCGAGATTGCCGATCTGCTGGATGATGCGGGCGAGCTCGCCGCGCGAGGAAATCTCCGCCACGGTTGCCTGGTAGTCGATGCGCCACTGTCCGTCCTCGCGCGCCATCACGGTGTCGATGGTGAGTGTGACGGGCTGGTCGCCATCGAGCGTGATCTCGGTGGCGACGCTTGCACTCTCGCCGTCGATGACGATACGGCCGAGCGCGTACCGGGAAATCGGCAACACCTCGTCACCCTGCCGTACCTGGTCGCGATCGCGCTCGAGCACGTAGCGACGCGTCTTGGCCGGCTGCTTGGCAACGATGGCGCGCCAGAAGCGATCGGCGACGTCCTGTGGCGCGAGCGGCTTGACGCAGCCGCCGAGCATGGCCAGTGCGAGCACGACGATGATGACGGCGTTGCGAGCGCCGCCGCGTGATTTCACCGCGTCAGGCTTCATGCTCGAGGGCGACCGGACCACTGAAGGGCGGACGGTCGGGCGCGAGCACGCGCCCCATGCGCATGACCCGCTGCCAGCCTTCGTCGCCAATGTCGGCGCGGTGTCGGCTCTGCAACTCGCCAGCCAGTTCGACGAATTCGTCGGTGCGCTCGTTGAGGTAGAAGATCTCGGCGAGGCGCAGCTTGGCGCGGAAGTTCGCCGGCGTCGCGGCGATGACCTCGCGCAGCATGTGTTCGGCCTCGGCGTAGCGGCCATGCGCGATGCGGTTGTCGATCTCATCGAACGACGGCGCGGACTCCACGCTGGTGGGCTTCTTCTTGCGCCCCAGCCATTCAGCGACTTCGCCCTCGAGTTGCAGGCGCTTCTCGGTCTTGCGTGCGATTTCTGCAAGCTTTTCCTGGTCCGCTGCCTGGGCCGCGCCATGGGCGCGATGCATGCGCCGATGTCGCACGGCGTAGGACATCGCCGCGGCCAGCGCAGCCACCGCGAGCAGGGCGCCGACGACGACCACGATACGCAGGTCGATGGGGAATGTCGCCGGCAACGCGGGGACTGCCACGGCGTCTGCACGGGCCATGGCTGGCGTCTCGGTGAGGACGACGACGTCGCTCGCAGGAGCCTCAGTCTGAACGTCCGGCGCGTTCGCCAGCGTGGCGGCAACGGCCGGCGCCACGACGACATCGGGGGCGAGCGCCGTTGCCGCTGCAGGACCGTCGCGCGCTTCGTCCGGCGACGCGTCCGCAATGAGTCCCTGCTGGGCCGCGTAGCGTGTCCGGATTGCGGCGAACTTGCGCGACAGCTCGGCGAGGCGCGCGGCGAGCGCGGCGTCCTCAGCATGCAGTCGCGCAGCCTCGTCGATCTCAGCGGTGTCGTCGGCCTGGACGGTGAGCGTCGTCGCCACCGTCGCCGTGGCCTCGGGGGCGGCAGTCGGTTGGGTCACGCTCATCGGTACACTGACCGCGCGCGCCGGCGCCGCGACTACATCGCGGGTGGTGATGGTGGGTGCGGCACGGGCGGGGACTTCGAGCAGCGCACCCAGGCGCAGGCGGTCGGCATCGCCGCCGACGAAGGCGGCGGGATTTCGTTCCACGATTGCATTCATGACCGCGCCGGCTTCGCTGCGCGAGAAGCCGAGTTCACGCACGATGTGCGACAAGGTCTGGCCGGCGGCGACCGGGCCATACTGGGCGCCGTCGAAATCGAGCGCGAGCGATGGCGTTCGGCGCGCACCGCGGGCGGGCTTGTCGTAGGTGGTCGGCAGCAAGGCCAGCGCGTAATGGGCAATCTTGTTGCCCCCGCTGTCACCGTGAACGCGCAGCCGGAAGCGCACGGCAGGCTCCGACACCGCGGCCGTCGTGGTGAGAACGATGTAGGTCTGGCCATCGTCCCCGACCGCCGTCGCCGCCGTCATGCGCTCGGCGACCAGCCGTTCCGGCGCCGCCGCCGCGAGGCCGATCGATGGTCGTACTTCGGCGCTGAGGGTCGCCGCCTCCTGCGCCGAAGCGCCGAACACCGGGACACGCGCGACAAGCGGTTCGCCGAGGCGTGACTGGGTGACGAGTTGGCCGAGCTGGAAAGCCGCGGCATCGAGGCAGCTGCACGCCAGGAACAGGCATGCGGCGAGTTTGGGCAATCTCATTGTTTTCTCTCCGCATTGCGCGCCGGCATCGAGGTCACGGGCACGCTATAGTGGCCGAGCTTAACGCGTCGGCACGCTTTAAGCATCACGGCGCCGGGCAAATTACCGCTCACGCGTCGCTCAGGGCGAGACGAGGGTCGTCTACTTGCATGCTGAACGTTTCGATGCCGAATACTATCGGCGCTTCTATTTCTCTCCTGTAACGCGGATCGCCGAACCGGAGTATTTCGAGTACCTGGCCGACTTCGTCGGCGCGTATCTCAAGTTGCTCGATTGTCCGGTCAACCGTGTGCTCGACGCGGGTTGCGGCGCCGGCCTGCTGCACCCGGGCCTGCGCCGGGCCTGGCCCGACGTCGAGATCGACGCCTTCGACGCCAGCGCCCATGCCTGTAAGACCTACGGCTGGCGCCACGCCACGCTGGAGACCTTCGACAGCGATGAGACCTACGATCTCGTGATCTGCCACGACGTCCTGCAATATCTCGACCGCCGGGCCGCGGAGGCGGCACTGGCCAAGCTCGCGCGCCTGACGCACTCGGCGCTCGTCTTCAGCGTTCTGACCACGGAAGACTGGCGCCGAAATTGCGACCAGCACCGCACCGACTCTGATGCGCACCTGCGTTCGGCGCGATGGTACCGTCGGCGCCTCGCGCGTGATTTCCGCAACGCCGGAGGCGGTCTCTACGTGCGCCGCGATGCCGGCATCGTGCTGTTCGAACTGGAGAGCTGGTGAGGCCGCACCGGGCGGCGTTCAGGTGGAACTGGCGAGGAAACTCAGGGCGAGACCGTTGTTGCACCAACGCTGGCCGGTCGGCGCCGGACCATCGTCGAAGACGTGGCCCTGGTGGCCGCCGCACTTGGCGCAGTGGTATTCGGTGCGCGGCCAGATCAGCTTGTAGTCGGTCTTGGTCTCGAGATGCCCGGGAATGGCGGTGAAGAAGCTCGGCCAGCCGGTGCCGCTGTCGTACTTCATCGCCGATGTGAACAGCGGCAGCTCGCAGGCGCGGCAGACGAACAGCCCGCGTCGCTTTTCGCCATTGAGCGAACTCGAGAACGGTCGTTCGGTGTCCTCCTCGAACAGCACGTCGTAGGCGTTCCGCGGCAACGCCTGGCGCCACTCGTCGTCGCCGCGTTCGAGACGGGGCTCGAGCATCACGGTGACAACGCCCTCGGGAACGAACTCCCTCCAGCGCTCGTGCAGGCCTGCGACAGCGGGCGGCTGAGGCCCGGCCCGGGTGCTCAGTGGCAGCACGACCCCAGCCGCGCCGAGTCCGAGCAATTCGAGGATCTGTCTGCGGTTCATCACGCGCTCTCCTGCAACTTGGTGCCGACACCGGGGGCGGCCCCGTGCGTCTGAGAGCCACCGCGACGCGCTAAGTTCCGCCGCGCGGGTCAGCTCGAGATGTAGGCGCGGATGTAGTCGTCGAGCGACATGTCGTCAGAGGCCTCGATGTCGGCCTGCTCGGCGTGCGATACGCGCGCGAGTTCGGCGAAGCGCTGCTCGATGGCGGTGTCGGGCGGGTTGCCGCGCAGGGCGTCGGCGTATCCAACCGACAAGGCCATGGCGTAGTTGTGAAACTGCTGCTTCTCCCTGGCCAGGGTGTCGAGCACGCGCGCCGAGGGGAGCAGTTCTGGATGGCGCAGCGCCTCGATCTGGACGCGCAGGGCATCGCCGTAGGGCGTGCCGTTCTCGTTGGCGTCGAGGGCCTCGCAGATTGCCTGCATGCGATCGCAGATCTCGAGACTCCAAGCGCGCAGGGAGCGCTTGCCCTCGGGCGCGATCAGTTCCAGGCCCGGCGTGCGGCCACGCAGGGCGACGGTGAGCTCGTTGTACTCGATGCCGCGCAGCTCGGCGGCGGTGAGGGCCGGACTCTCCTCGAGCAGGCAGAAGATCACGAAGGCCTCGACAAAGCGCAGCTGGTCGACATCGACGCCGACCGGACTCAGGCTGTTGACGTCGAGCGCGCGGATCTCGACGTATTCGACGCCGCGTGCGCGCAGCGCGTTGGTCGGTCGCTCGCCGGCCTCGGTGATGCGCTTGGGCCGGATGAAGCTGTAATACTCGTTTTCTATCTGCAGGACGCTGGTGCTCAATTGGACGCGTTCGTCGCCGTCGTACAGCCCGATGGCCTCGTACTCGGGATAGGGCGTGCGCAGCGCCTGCTGCAGGCTGTCGACGTAGGCTTCGAGGCTGTCATAGGACACCGTCAACGCCGCCTGGTTCTTGTTCTTGTAGCCGATATCACTCATCCGCAGCGATGTCGCATAAGGCAGGTAGTAGGTCCCGCGCATCAGTTCGCGGAAGCGCGTGGTACGCCCGGCAAGAAAGGACTTGCACACGGCAGGCGAATTGCCGAACAGCAGCGGTACCATCCAGCCGATGCGCTTGAAATTGCGGATCAGCGCGAAGTAGCAGGCGTCGACGAACGCCTGCGGCGATCCCGACTCGCCCTCGTCGTCCTGGTAGGCGGGCCAGAACGCCCGTGGTAGCGAGTAATTGAAATGCACGCCGGCAATGGCTTGCATGCGGCGGCCGTAGCGGTAGTCGAGACCGACCCGGTAGATGTGCTTCATGCGGCCGATGTTCGAACTGCCGTATTGCGCGATCGGAATCGAACTGTCGTCACTGACCGCGCACGGCATGCTGGCGGCCCATAGCAGCTCGTCGTCGGCGAGATGGTGGTAGAGGAAGCGGTGGATGTTCTCGAGAAAGCGCACGGTGTCCCGGACATCGGCATGAGCCGGGGTGATGAACTCCGGCAGGGCTTCCGAGTAGTCGGTCGTGATGTAGGGGTGAGTGAGCGGCGCACCCCACGCACCCGGGTGCGGAGTCTGTGCAATCGAGCCGGAACGGGTAATGCGCAGGCTTTCCTTTTCGAGGCCTTTCAAGCCACCGCCCAGCAGCGGGGCGTTTCCCGAGGCGAGCAGGCGGCGCAGGCGCTGTTCTAGCAGTTTGGACATCGCTGGGGGCCGTGCAAAAGTGGGCAGAAATTACACTGTGACGAGGGCGCAAGTACAGCGCGTCGCGCGGGCCCGGCGCGGTTTTCGCACAGTCGTCCTCAGGCGCTCGGGACGAGGCCGCCTGCAGCCATCGCCACGGCCCGGAATATGGCGCGGCCCTTGTTCATCGTCTCCTGCCATTCGAGCTCGGGTACCGAGTCGGCGACGACGCCGCACCCGGCCTCGATGTACAGTCGCCCGTCCTTGACCACTGCGGTGCGGATGGCGATGGCCGTATCCATGTTGCCGTTCCATGACAGGTAGCCGACGGCACCGCCGTAGATGCCGCGACGTACCGGTTCCAATTCGTCGATGATCTCGATGGCGCGGATTTTCGGCGCGCCGGACAACGTACCGACGGGCAGCGTGGCGCGCAGGGCGTCCATGGCATTGCGATCGGTCCGCAGGCGTCCCTCGACCGTCGACGAAATATGCATGACGTGTGAATAGCGCTCGATGATCATCTTCTCGGTCACGCGCACGCTGCCGGTTTCCGCCACCCGGCCGATGTCGTTGCGACCGAGATCGATGAGCATGAGGTGTTCGGCGAGTTCCTTCGGATCGGCCAGAAGCTCTCTTTCGAGGGCGAGGTCTTCCTCGGTGTTGCGCCCGCGCCGGCGGGTGCCGGCCAGCGGCCGCGTGGTCACCACGCCGTCCTCGACGCGGACGAGGATCTCGGGCGACGAGCCGACGACGTGAAAATCGCCGAGATCGAAGAAGTAGAGGTAGGGCGACGGGTTGAGGTGGCGCAGCGCCCGGTAGACGTTGATCGGTTCGATCTCGAGGGGCGTCGACATGCGCTGCGCCAGCACCACCTGCATGACGTCGCCGTCGATGATGTAGTCCTTCACCCGCGCGACCGCACCCAGGAAGGCGTCGTGACCGAAGTCTGATTCGAAGTCTGCTTCGCGTGTCGGCGCGGTTGCGATCGGCGTGGGCAGGGCCGGGCACGGTGCACGCAATTGCGCGCACAGCGCGTCGAGTTCCGTCTCACCGGCGGCGCGCGCGTCGGCGTCGTCGGCGGCGACGTACTTCACCAGCAGCAGTTCGCCACGCAGGTTGTCGAAGACGACGAAATCGTCGACCTGAAGGAGATAGACGTCGGGCGTGCCGAGCGGATCGGGCGGGCTCGAGTCGGCGACGCGCGGTTCGACGTAGCGCACCGTGTCGTAGCCGAAGTAACCGACCAGGCCGCCGCAGAAGCGCGGCAACTCGGCCGGCGGCGGGGCGCGGAAGCGCGCGTGGTATTCCTCGATCCAGCCCAGCGGGTCGGTCACCGTTTGCTGTTCGACCACGGTGCCAGCCTCGCGCACCGTGACCTCGTGGCCGCGCACGACCAGGGTGCGACGCGCCGGCAGGCCGATGATCGAGTACCGTCCCCATTTCTCGCCGCCTTCGACCGATTCGAGGAGGAAGCTGTGTGGCCCGCGCGCAAGCTTGGCATAGACGCTCAGCGGCGTGTCCAGGTCGGCCAGCACGCGCCGCGTCAGTGGCACGCGACGGACCCCGGCGGGAGCGGCGGTTTGTTCTGCGGTCACGTCGGCGGGGCTCTGTCCGTTGCCGTGGTTTGCGGCGCTGGCTGCCGGGCCTACGGCCGGCGTCGCGCGGGGGCGCAAGGGTAGCCGATCGTCCCGGGCCCAACAAGGCGAACGCCGTCAGTCCCCATGTTCGAGCAGCAACCACTGCTGGCGACCGCTGCGCAGGAAGGTACTGTCGGTGACTTCCTCGCGTTCACGGCGAACCAGTCCAACACCCGGTGCATACCATTCGCGCGTGGTGACCGTGACCACCGCAGAGGCATTGCCGCGATCGGTACGTACGGCGACGCGGCCTGCACCGACCACCAGCAGGCAGTTTTCGAACTGGCCCGCGGGTACGCTCGTGACCGCGTCGCGTTGTGCGACGCGCTTGTCGAGGTCGAGCGGAATGTGTCGGGGGATGATGCGGTCCTGCGGCGCGAAGGTGCGACTTTCGACGAGCCCGAGCGTGGTTGGCACGGACCACGCGCCGAGGTCGCGCACCAGCACGAGCGGAGGGTCATCCAGCACGATGCCCGTGCGTCGGGCGTCGCGGCGGGCGATGCGTTGCACACCGGTGTCGGTGTGAGCGAGGTAATCGAGCGAAGTAGCCTGCACGCGGCGCCGGTGGACGCGTTGCCCGCCGAGTTCGCCAACGCCGATATTGGCCATCACGACGCGCGCCTCGGCCGGTTCATCGAGCACATGGGACTCGAGCGCGTAGTACCACCAGTGACCGGTGTCGAGCGGCAGGTAATCGGCGGACGGCCCGCAGCCGGCGCATGCGAGCAGGGCCGCAACGAGGGCGACCGGAGCAGGCTGATGTCGGTGACGCGGGTGTTGCACGGCGCGGCTGGAAGTTGCTACGCCGTGCAGCATGTCGGATCGCGGCCTTCCCTGGCCAGTGCGGTCGGCGACCAGGCGGTCGCCACCGCGGATGTAGCGATAGCGCTGCGGATCAGGCGCTCAGGCTGCGGTCGTTGGTGTAGAACATGCCGTTCAGCTCGTGCCGCTCGTCGAGATGCAGGCGCAGAAGTACGCGAGCGCCGATGGCGCGTGCACGGCTGAAGACCTCGTCAGCCGTCTCGAAGGGGATGTATTCGCCGTTGAGGTCACGGTAGCCGGCAAATTTCGCCGTACGGGGCAGGGTATAGAGGGCGTTCATCGGGACTCTCTCCGTGGCTGGGTCGCGTTGCGTGGATACTTGCAACAAGCGTTCCATCCCGGGCAGGTACCTGCCGGGGCACGTGATAGTGAGAACGGGTTCAGGTTCCTGGACGCGAAATGTGACGAAGTCGTCCTCGCCACCCGGCCGGCGCGGCGAGCGTTGCGCCGGCGAGTGTCACCCCCTGGCGACGCTCACCGGCCGGCGCGCCGTCGACCAAAGCGAGCCGACCACGGCGATGGCGAGGTTGGGCAGCAGCGCGACGAGGCCGGGATGGAAGCCGAACACCTTGCCTTTCTCTGTGAAAGGCAGTTCGGCGAAGGCCAGGGTGAGTGCGACGAACACACCGACCGCGAGGCCCGCCGCGACCGGGCCGCCGCGCAGCCCACGCCAGCGCAGGCCGAGGATGAAGACGGGTACGAGCTGGATCAGGAGATCGAGCTTGCGGTCCATCAGTTCGACCAGGGAAGCCTCCTCGCGCAGCGCGATGGCGAGCGCGATGAGGACGGCTATCAGTGTCCATGAGCACGCCTTGCCGACGCGGGTGAGTCGTGCCTGCGCGGCACCCGGCATGAGGTAGGCGGCGAAGACGTCCTTGGTCAGCATCGAGGAGATCGACAGCAGGGCCGAGTCGGCCGTCGACATCATGGCGGCGAGCACCGCCGCCATGGTCACGACGACGAGGCCGTAGCCGAGCGTCGAATGGGTCTGCAATTCGCGCAGCACGCGACCGAAGACCTGGTCGGCGGCGGCGCCTTCGAGCCCCGGCAGGTAGGCCAGTGCCATGATGCCGGCAACGAGCGAGATCAGCATCGTCGGCAGGGGCATGAAGGCCATCACGGCCAGGCTGCGACGCAGCGCGCGCGCCGAGCGCGCGGCATAGATGCGCTGGATGGCCTGCGGATAGAGGCAGATGCCGAAGCCGACGGTGAGGATGTAACTCAGCCATTCGCGACAGCGCGCGGCGTCCGGCACCAGCGCCCTGCGCGTACCGTTGGCAAGATCGGCCGCCATGATGCGGCGGGTGGCTTCCTCCAATGGGCCGAAATGATCGAACAGGAGCGCGGCGAGAACGAGGAAGCCGGCGGCGAGGATGCCGCCCTGCAGGGCATCCGTCCATGCCACTGCGCGCATGCCGCCGAGCGTGCCGTAGATGACCATGATGAGCGCGAGCACGACGACTCCGGCGGTGTAGGCCGTGGCGCCGGGATCGCGCGCCAGTCCCTGCATGGCGCGGCCCATGGCCATGAGCTGAGCGAGGAGGAAATTGCACAGCACGACCAGCATGATGACCGTGACGAGCAAGGTGAGCAGGCGGCTGCCGTACCGATCGGCGACGAAGTCGGCAGGCGTCAGGTAGCGGCGTTCGCGGGCCAGGCGATGCAACGCCGGCGCGAAGGTCAGATAGGCGATTACGACCGCGGTCATGAAGTGCAGGCTCAGGATCCAGGCGTAACCGATGCGGTAGGTGGCACCGGTGAAGGCGAAGAAGGTATTACCGCTGTACTGGGTGGCGAAGAGCGTGAGGAACAGCACCATGAAGCCGAAGCCGTTGCCGGCGAGGTAGAAGTCCTGCAGCGTGTCGGCCTCGCTGGCGCGCTTCGCCCACCAGCCGATGCCGATCAGGGAAACCAGGTAGAGCCCGATGAAGGCCCAGGCTCCGGCGCCGAGCGGGACGAGGTCAATCATCGTCGTCGCGCTCGCCCGGCCATGGCCGGGCCATCAGTACCGCGGTGAGCACGGAGGCCGCCACCGACACCAGCACCGCCACGCACACCCATGCTGGCATGCCCAACCAGATCCGGCTGTCATCGTGTGGCCAGTACCACGGCACGGCGAGCAGCAGCAGCACGGCAAACAGCAGGGGCGCGATACGCGTCATCATCGGAGTCTCGGCCGGGCCAGGGACAGGAACGGGAGACGGCATTGTAGCCTGCCGCCGTGAAGCGTCGGCCGCGCTCAGCGTGGCGCGAACGGTCGCGCCAGCGGTTCTCCGACGAACAGGCCCTGGCCCGGCCATTGCACGCTCTTCCAGTACGCTTCGAGTAGGGTGTCACCGTTCAGGTAGCGCGCCATCAACAGCGGCGGGTCGGGAAACTTCTGCGGATAGTTGCAGGGCTCGACGACCGTGCCGTAGCTGCCGGTGGCGCCGGCCTCCAGCCATGCGAGCACGTTCATCTGCTTGTCGCCGTCGAGGACCCCGCCGGCCGAGGTGAGGTGGTCGGCAACCGCGCCGGGGCGAAAGCGCAGGCTGTCGAGGGCGGCGACGCGCTTGGCGCCGATAAAGTAGAACATCACGTCGTCGCGATCGCGCAAGGCGTCGGCGCGCAGAATCGCGCTGTGTTGCCAGCGACCGAACAATTCCGCGGCGAGGTGAAAGCGCGGCGCACGCGTGTTGCGGGCGCGGTCCTTGGTCAGCACGAAGTACGCGCTGCCCGGTGGTCGGGTACCGTCGGCCGCGATACCGCGGTCGACCAGCGCGCGCGCCCCGACCGGACTGCGTGCGGCGAGCAGCATCGTCGGACGCACGCCGTGGTCGCGGTACGGCAGCGCCGACGGCGAGGCGAAATAGGCGCTCGCGGCCGTCGCCTGGCAGCCGCGCGCGCAGTAGCGCTCGTCGAAGCCGAGTGCGAAGGCGCTCGTCACCGACATGCAACCGACGCGATAGGGCCGTGTCCAGGCCAGGGCCAGGGCCTGGACATCGTCACCGAGGCGGCTTTGGAGAGCGGCGCGCAACCGCTCGAAACGTCCCACCGACAGGACCGCCTCGTCGGTGTCGACTTCGATGGCGAAGACGTGCTCGCGGGGGATGCCGCGGCGGGTGGCGTAGTAACCGGCGAGCACGCGGCTGTCGGCGTCGTCGGCGGCGTACAGCACGGCGAGGTTGCCGGCGTCGAGGGCGGCGACCGCCGGGGCGGCGAGCAGAAGGGCGAGCGCGACTACTGCCGCGACTCCGCACCGGGTGCGTCGGATAGACGGTCGCTGTGTGCTCAGTGCGCCTTCTTCAGCGCCTTCATCGCGCGTTCGAGACCGTCCATGGTGAGCGGGAACATACGGTCGGCCATGAGCTCCTTGACCATGCCGATCGACGGGATGTGCCCCCAGTACTCCTCCGGCTGCGGGTTGAGCCAGACCGCGTAGGGGAAGATTGCCATCAGGCGCGCCATCCAGGTCGCGCCGGCTTCCTCGTTCCAGTGCTCGACGCTGCCGCCGACAGCCATGATCTCGTAGGGACTCATGGTGGCGTCGCCGACGAAGACCAGCTTGTGGTCGGTGCCGTAGGTGTTCATCACCTGGCTGGTCGGCACACGCACGTTGGCGCGCATGTTGTTGTCGCGCCAGACCGATTCGTAGAGGAAGTTGTGGAAGTAGTAGTGCTCGAGGTGCTTGAACTCGGTGCGCGCGGCGGAGAAGAGTTCCTCGCAGATCTTGACGTAGGGGTCCATCGAACCGCCGACATCGAGGAACAGCAGCACCTTCACCGCGTTGTGGCGCTCGGGCACCATCTTGATGTCGAGCAGGCCGGCGTTGCGTGCCGTCGAGCGGATGGTGTCGTCGAGGTCGAGTTCCTCGGTTGCACCCTCGCGGGCGAAGCGTCGCAGCTGGCGCAGAGCGATCTTGATGTTGCGCGTGCCGAGCTGGACCTGGTCGTCGAGGTTCTTGAAGTCGCGGCGATCCCATACCTTGACCGCGCGGCCCTGGCGACCTTCTTCCTGGCCGATGCGCACGCCTTCCGGGTTGTAGCCGTGGGCACCGAACGGCGAGGTGCCACCGGTGCCGATCCACTTGTTGCCGCCGTGGTGTTCCTTCTTCTGCTCGGCGAGGCGCTCGCGCAGCGTCTCCATCAGCTTGTCCCAGCCGCCCAGTGCCTCGATCTGCGCCTTCTCCTCCTCGGTGAGATTGAGTTCCTTCTGCTTGCGCAGCCATTCGAGCGGGATCTCGCCGAAGATCTCGTCGAACAGCATCTCCTTGCCGCGGTAGTACTCGGCAAAGACCTGGTCGAAGCGGTCGAAGTAGCGCTCGTCCTTGACCAGCGCCGCGCGTGCCAGGTAGTAGAAGTTGTCGATGCTGTATTCCGCCACGCGCGCTTCGAGCGCGGCGAGCAGGCTCAGGTACTCGGTGATCGAGACCGGGACCTGGACCTTGCGCAGCTTGTAGAAAAGCTCAATTAGCACCAGTGCGTCTCGACATGAACACCAGGCGCTCGAACAGATGCATGTCCTGCTCGTTCTTGAGCAGGGCGCCGTAGAGTTTGGGGATGGCCTTGCGCGAATCCTTGTCGCGCAGCGCTTCCGGCGGAATGTCCTCGGCCACCAGCAGCTTGATCCAGTCGAGCAGCTCGGAGGTCGACGGGCGCTTCTTCAGCCCCGGGATATCGCGTAGTTCGAAGAAGCACTCCATGGCCTCGGCGAGCAGGCGTTTCTTGATGTCCGGGTAATGGACCTTGACGATGGAATCCATCGTCTCGCGGTCGGGGAACGAGATGTAGTGGAAGAAGCAGCGCCGCAGAAAGGCGTCGGGCAGTTCCTTCTCGTTGTTGCTGGTGATGATGATGATCGGACGGTGGCTGGCCTTGATGGTCTGCTTCGTCTCGTAGACGAAGAACTCCATGCGGTCGAGTTCCTGCAGGAGGTCGTTCGGGAACTCGATGTCGGCCTTGTCGATTTCGTCGATCAGCAGCACCGGCTGGGTGTCGGCCGTGAAAGCCTCCCACAGCTTGCCGCGGACGATGTAGTTGGAGATGTCGTGGACTGCCTCGTCACCGAGCTGCGAGTCGCGCAGGCGGGCGACGGCGTCGTACTCGTAGAGTCCCTGGTGAGCCTTGGTCGTCGACTTGATGTGCCACTGGATGAGTTGGCGGTCGAGCGCGCGGGCGACTTCCTCGGCCAGCATGGTCTTGCCGGTGCCCGGCTCACCCTTGACGAGCAGCGGGCGTTGCAGGGTGATCGCGGCATTGACCGCCATCATCAGGTCTTCAGTTACGATGTACGAATCGGTGCCGGTAAAGCGTTGCGTAGACATGTGTTTCACGGTGTGCAGAGGCGGAGGGGCATTGTAGTACATGGTCGCTGGCCTGGCTCAATGGCCCCTGCGCGCGGCTTTCGGCCTGCTCGCCGCGGTGTGGATTGCGCCCGCCGCGGCCGACAGCGCGGCCGCGATCGCTGCATTTCGCGATGGCGACCACGGCCGCGCCGTCGGTGAGTTGCGGACGCCCGCCGCGGACGGCGATGCCGTTGCTCAGTTCTACCTCGGCCTCGCCTATGCCCGCGGCTGGGGCGTGATCGCCGATGCCACGCGGGCCCGCGAGTGGTACGGGCGCGCAGCCGAAGGCGGCTACGTCAAGGCGCAGGTCAACCTCGCCCTGCTGCTGCTGGACGGCGAGGGCGGCGAGGTCGACACCGCGAGCGCGCACGAATGGCTGTTGCGCGCCGCGCGCCAGGGCGACGGCCATGCCGCGCACCATCTCGGGCTGATGTACTACCGTGGCCACGGCGTGGCACGCGATTTCGGCGCTGCGCGTACATGGTGGCTGGACGGCGTCGAGCGCGGCGATGCGCCATCGGCATTCAATCTCGGCGTTCTCTACCGGCGCGGCCTCGGCGTCCCGCGCGACGTCGACGAGGCCTTGCGCTGGTGGGAGATCGCCGCCCGCCGTGGTATGCCCGAGGCGCAGAACGCGCTCGGCGCCGCCTACCAGAACGGTGACGGGCGGCCTTTCGACCTGGCCGCGGCGTGGGCGTGGTTCCGTCTCGCCGCGGAGGGCGGGCTGGGTGTCGCGCAGGTCAATTCTGAACTGGTCGCGAGCCGCCTGGACGCCGCCGCCCTGGCCGGCGCGGAAGCGTTGCTGGCCAGGTTGCGCCAGGAAATCGCTGCGCCTTGAACGGCGCGACGACCTTCAGTCGCCGCGCAACTGCTGCTCGATCTCGTCGAGCAGGCTCTGCGTCTGGTCTTCGCGCTCGCGCTTGGCGCTGGCCGCGCGCTGGCGGATGCGTTCGACCATCTCCTTCTGGCGCGAAAGGATCTCTCGTTGCAAGGTCGATTCCTGCATGCGGCTCTGTTCGTCGACCCACTCTTCCAGTTCTTTCTGCAGCAGGATGTTGACCTCTTTGGCGGTGCCGTAGCTGCGCTCGAGCGCGTCCTCGTTCTCGCGGGCAGCGGCAGCCGCGGCCGACTCGGCCTCGATGGCCTGCTTGAGTTCCAACTCCGCGGCCGAGGCGCGCTGCTCGATGACTTCGAGGTCCGCCGTCGCGCTGCCGGGCGCCGCGGCCGCAGAGCGCGCTTCGGCAAGCCGGCGCTCGGAGTCCTCGCGTGCCGCCTCGGCTTCGCGGCGCGCGCGCCGTGCCTCTTCCAGCTGCCCGGCCAGCGCGCTCGCCTGCTCCTGTAGCTTGGCCCGTTCGCGTTCGAAGGCAGCGCGGTGTTCCTCGAGCAGTT
The DNA here is from genome assembly GCA_050184115.1 of Gammaproteobacteria bacterium. Taxonomy (GTDB): domain Bacteria; phylum Pseudomonadota; class Gammaproteobacteria; genus JACKNG01. Next base: position 298,544 of record JBFXAQ010000001.1, read on the forward strand.
TCTGCTGCTGGGCCTTGAAGCGGTTGACGGCCTCGCGCGCCTCGGCGGTGGCGGATTCCTTGGCCGCCAGCGCGGCGCGGCGTTCGTCGCGGGCCTGTTCGAGTTCCTCGTTTGCGCGCAGGAATTCCTGGGTGAATTTCTGGCGCTCCTGGGCGAGTTCGCGTTCGAGGCGTTCGCGCAGCTCGGATTCGCGATCGGCTTGCACCGCTTCGAGCTGTTCGGCCTGGCGTTGGTAGAAGTCCTCCAAGCGCGTGCGCTCGTGGTCGAGTCGCTCCGCGGCCCGCCGCTCGACTTCGAGCAGGCGCTGCTCTAGCGCTTCCTGGCGGCGCGTGGCATCTTCCTCGGCACGTTCCTTCTCGCGCGCCAGTGTCGCGCGCAACTGCTCGGCGTCGGCGAGACGCTCGTGCAATTGCGCCGCCTCGGCATCGAGCTTGCTGCGTTCGGCGGCGATGCGGTCGCGCTCGGCGGCGCGGCGCTCGACCTCGAGCAAGCGCTGCTCGAGCGCTTCCTGGCGTCGTGTGGCGTCCTCCTCCGCGCGTTCCTTCTCGCGCGCCAGCGTCGCGCGCAACTGCTCCGCATCGGCCAGGCGCTCGCGCAGCTGCGCCGCCTCGGCGTCCAGCCGCGTGCGTTCGGCGGCCAAGCGTTCCTCGACAAGGCGTTCCGCCGCGGCCTTGAGGGTCTCGGCCTCCTTCATCATGCGCCGCGCCTGCTCGACCGTGTGCTGGGCTTTCGCCAGCTCGGCTTCGAGCGAAGAGGCCCGCGCGCGAGCCGCGAGAAGTTCCTCGTTCGAGCTGCTTTCGGATGCGGCGGCTGCTGGTGCGACCGGTGCGGGCGCAACCGGTGCGGGCGTTTCCGCGATGTCCTCGGCGACGGCCCCGCCAGCGACGTAGCAGGCGTCGAAACCACGTTCCGCGAGCAGGAAGGCCGCCGCCGAGCTGCGTCCGCCCGTATCGCAGTAGGCGACATAGGCCGTGTCCGCGTCGAGCTCGTCGGTGCGGGTACGCAGGACGCCGAGGGGGATGTTGAGGCTGTCGGGCAGGCCGTTGTGGGCGTGCTCGTCTTCGAAGCGCACGTCGAGCCAGCGTGCGCCGGCGGTGACCCGCCGTGCGCCTTCGGCACGGTCGACGGCGTCTAGCAGAGGGGCCTTGATGAGGCGGGTGAAATCGTCCTTGGTCAAGCGGGCCAGGGCGCCATCGCTCAACATGCGTACGGTGGCGTTGCGGGTTCCACCCGAGACCAGGGCCTCCTCGCCGAAGGCGTCGCCGGGGCCGAGTTGGGCGAGCCGGACCTCGCGCTTCTGCGAGCCCTGGCGCACCACCTCGCAGGTCCCTTCTTGGATGATGAAGTAGTAGTCCCCCGGCGTCCCCTGGCGCACGACCTCGCTGCCGGCCGCCATCTGCACTGTCTCCAGCGTGTCGAGCAGGCCCTGGATATTGGATGGCGGAATGCGCTGGAAGAGCTCCGATTGCAGCACGGTCATGAGCCAGTCACTGGACTGGCCGGCCTCCATCTCGGTGACTTCCACCGCGGCCGCGGTCGGCGCCGGCGTTTCCTCGGCCATGCTCAGCAACTGGTCGAGCAGGCTGCGACGAATGCGCAGGACCTGGCAGCGGCTCTTCGCGACGGCCGTCATCTGGCGTGGCTGGAGCTGGGCCAGGGGTTGGAACGAGGCGCCCTCGCCACCCGTGACACGCTTGATGAGTGACCCGTCGGCGTAGAGTTCGAGCTCGCCTTCGAGCAGGTAAAACGTGTAGTCGTCGCGGTCGCCCTGCTCGAAGACGTGCTCCTTCTTGCGCAGGGCGAGGACGTCGGACTGTTCCAGGACGCGGGCCTGGCGGTCGGCCGAGAGCTTGTTGAGAGGGCTGAGGAAACTCGCCCGTGAAGCCAGCAGGTCGTGGTCGGCGTTCATGGGGCGCGACGTTAGCGCATGCCCGGGATCGGCGCTACTCAGGCATCGAGATCGGGGATGAGCTTGCTCTTGAGGACCGCGATCTGGTCCTTCAGCTGCAGCTTGCGCTTCTTCAGCCGCTTGATCAGGAGCTGGTCGGCGTTGAGATCCCGGGTCAGCGTGTCGACCACTTCGTCGAGATCCCGGTGTTCGCCCTGCAGTTCGAGGATGCGGCGCTGGAGCGATTTGATTTCGTCGGCGGACACGGGACCCTTCGATGCGGCTCTCCTCGGGGTTGGCTAGTCTACGCCCATTTGTCCGAATTGGGTCTGCCGTCGAACCCGCAGCCAGGGCGCCGGTCGAAGGGCTGGATCGTGAGCTGCATCGCGCTTGCGCGACCGTGACGCGGTGCAGCGTGATGGTTTTCACAGTTGGCGCCGCGAGATCATGAACCCTTCAAACGCTGGGCCTATAGTTGCACCCCCCGCCTCCGCCCAGGCGGGACGAGCAGTGACCGCGGCGCCAGAAACGCGGTCTGCAGCCCATGCGTGAGGAAACATGTCGGCCCTGAATGCGGAAATCGAAGGCCTGGTCCATGCCTTGACACCGCTCGGCAGCCTGTCGGCGTCGAGCCAGTCGCAGGTGCTGAACACTTCCGAGGTCCAGCACTTCCCGCGCGGAGCGTTCGTGTTCCGTGAGGGCGATCGCGACAACTATTCCTTCTACCTGCTCGATGGGCGGCTCGAACTGGTCAGCGGCGGGCAGACCGTCCAGCGGGTGGTCGGCGGCACGCCGGACGCGAGCTGCGCGCTGGCCCAGTTGCAGCCGCGCAAGATGTCGGCCAAGGCCGAGACCGAGGTGGCGGTGCTGCGCGTCAACCGCGATCTCGTCGAGAAGCTGCTCGCGGCCGATGTCGCCGACGGCGTCGATGCCTTCCAGGTCGACGACATCGACACCACGGAACAGGACGACTGGATGACGCGTATGCTCCAGTCGGAGCTGTTCGCCAAGCTCCCGGCATCCAACATCCATCGCATTTTCAGTCGGCTGGAGACACTCGACGTCAAACGCGACGAGGTCGTGGTGCGCCAGGACGAACCCGGTGACTACTACTACGTCATCGTCAGCGGGCGTGCCGAGGTCGCGCGTTCGGCGGGGCCGCGGGCGCCGAGTTACCGTCTCGCCCTGATCGGCGCCGGCGACGCATTTGGCGAGGAGGCGCTGGTCGGGGATGCCCCGCGCAACGCCTCGGTGCGCATGCTGACCGACGGTCAACTGGTTCGCCTCGGCAAGACCGATTTCGTCGATCTAATCCGAACGCCGCTGTTGAACGCAGTCGATTACGAGACCGCCAGTAATCTCGTCGCGGTTCGCGATGCGCAGTGGCTCGACGTGCGGTTCCCCGAGGAGCATCGGGGCGGTGCCATCGAAGGCAGCATCAATCACCCGGTCAACACCCTGCGCATGCACAGCGGTCGACTCGACCCGGGCCGGCCCTACGTCGTCTATTGCGACGGCGGCGCGCGCAGCGCAATCGCCGCGTTTCTTCTCGCCGAGCGCGGATTCGACGTGCACGTTCTCGCTGGCGGCATGCCCGGAGCGCGCAGCGCGACGGCCGATCTCGACCTCAGCCTGTCAGACGACGAACAGACACCGGTGACCACGGCCGGCCCGGCGCCGGTACCGGCCTCGCAACGCCTCGACGACGAGCAGGGCGATCGCGCGGCCGTGGCGGCCGGCAAGTTGACCGTCGAGTTGGCGGTAGCCGAGGTCGCGCTTGCCGAAGCCGCGGCCAGCGCGCGCCTGGCGGACGACCAACCGCAGGTTGCGGCCAGCGCCGCGCGCGAGCTTGCGGAGCAGGCGCGCCAGGAGGCCGAGCGAGTCGCCACCGAGCGTCTCGCCGTGGAGCGTGCGCGGGACCGGGAAGAGCTCGAAAAGGCCCGTGCGGAGGCCTCGGCAGCGGCCCAGGCTCGCCTGGACGAAGAGCGCCGCGCGATCGAGGTCGAGAAGCGTGCGGCACACGAACGCGCCCAGGCCGAGCTGGCGCGCGCGCGGCAGGAGGCGTCGGCGGCGGCGCAGTCCAGGCTGGAGGAGGAACGACGCGCGATCGAGGCCGAAAAGCAGCAGGCGCGGGAACAGGCCCAGGCCGAGCTGGAGCAGGCCCGAGCCGCCGCCGAAGAAGCCGCGCGCGTGCGCCTCGAAGAGGAACGCGCGGCCATGGAGGCGGAACGACAGCAGGCGCATGAAGAAGCCCAGCGTGCCGCGGCGACGCGCCTCGCGGCCGAACGCAAGCGTCTCGAGGACGACGCCCGCAAGGCCCGGGAACAGGCTGCGCGCGAGGCTGAGGCCGCGCTCGCAGCGGAACGCGCCCGCCTTGCTGGTGAAGCCGACCGCGCACGGCGTGAACTCGAAGAGGCACATCGGATCAAAGCCGAACTGGAGCGCGCGCGCGACGCGGCCCAGGCGGAGGTCGAACGCGAACGTGCCGAGCAGGCGCAGCGCGTCGAGCAGGTGCGGGCCGAGATGGAACGTCGGCTGCGCGAGGAAGAGGCGAAGATCAAGGAAAGCTATGCCTGGCAGGCCGAGGAGCTCAAGCGGCTGCAGGAGCAGAAGCGCGAAGCCGAGGCGCGCCTGCACGAGGAACAGGCCAGGTTGCAGCAGCAGGCCGAGGAAGCGCGGGCACGCCTGGCCGAGTCACGCGCCTTCCAGAAGCGACTCGAGGAAGTCGAACAAGCCAGCGCGGCAGAGGCAGCGCTGCGTGAGCAACAGCGGCTCGATCTCGAGCGTCGCCTGCGTGACGAACTCAAGCACAAGGTGCACAGCGAACGCCAGGCGCTCGAGACGGAGCTGGCGCGCAACGCCGCCCAGCTCGCACGCGCCCAGCAGGAGCTGCGCGCGGCGGAGGCGGCACGCCGGGCCGCGGCGGACGAAGCCCAGCAGATCGTCGCCGATTTCAAGACTGCCCATGCGCGCAAACGCATGCAGGAAGAAGCCGAGATGCAGGCTGAGCGGGCGCGACTGGAAGGCGAAGCCAATCGCCTGCGCTTGGCGCTCGAACTGGCGCAACGCGAGAAAGAGATCGCCCTGTCCGAGCAACAGCGCGCGGAGGCAGAACTCGACGACGCGCGCAGCGATTCTCATGTCTCGGGGCTCGACATCGAGCGCCTCGAGGCGCAGGCCGACGAAGCCGCGCGGCACGTCGCCGAGTCGGAGCGCGCGCGCGCCGATGCGCAGGCTGCCGCGGTGGCTTCGGCGGGCGACCTCGCAGCCCACCGGGTGCATGAAGATCAGGTGCGGACCCAGTTGCGCTCGGAGCTCGACGAGTGGGTCAAGGAGCAGTCGGACTTCGAGAACAGCGACGTGCAACGCAGCATCCTGGCCAACCAGAAAGCGCACGTCGAGCGACTCAAGCAGCGCGCCACGGCGGCCCGCGAAGCAGCCAAGGCCCACGACCGGGCGCTCATCGAAGAATTGGCCGAGCGTCTGCGCGAGGGCGACGAGTAGGGCCGCGCCGACTGCTGGTAGCGGCGCCCGGCCGCGCCGCCGGTGGGACGCCCATGGGCAGGACGGCCGCGCTAAGCGCGATCGCTGCGTGCGCCCGTCTTGAGATCGAGATGCAGAGCCCCCTCGGGCAGCTCGAGGCGCGTCCAGGCGGGGCGGGTGCCTTCCAATCCGATCACGCCCCGGTGCCTGGCAACACCGTCGATGCTGAATTCGAAGCTGTAGCGCAGGAGTGGCACGAGGACCCCGTCGCGTCGTGTCAGACCGATCGAGGCGAGGACGACCGATGCATCGAGTCGCTGCACGTGGACTTCCCGACAGGCCCGGGTCGCTGCATCGTCGGCGCGCTCGCGCGCCTGTCCGGCCCACCACCATGTCGCGACGAAGGCGGCGAGGACGAACAACACCAACCCGCCGTCCATGCCGCGGTCAATCGTCGGCGCGCCGCGCCATCAGCTCGACCGTGTCAGCAACGATTCGCGCCGACAGTTCCAGGGGTCGGCAACACACTTCACAGTCCTCGACGTAATCCTGCGTCTCGATACTGGTGTCGATCAGTACACTGATCGATTCTCCGCAATAGGGGCAAGTGACGAAGGCCTCGCGCTGCTCGAGCCGCCCCATGGCGCGGTGACGGGTGTCAATCACGGAAATTGGTGAACTGCAGCGGGTAGTCGACCTCGGCCTCGCGCAGCAGCGAGATGATCTTCTGCAGATCGTCGCGGCTCTTGCCCGTGACCCTGACCTGGTCCTGCTGCATCTGGGCCTGCACCTTGAGCTTGCTGTCCTTGACCATCTTCACCAGCTTGCGCGCGAGATCCTTGTCGATACCTTCGCGGACCGTGACCGGTTGCCGGGTTTCGGCCACGTTGCTGGTCAGCTCACCGAGTTCGAGACAATTGATGTCGAGACCGCGCTTGGCGAACTTGGCGTGCAGGATGTCGAGGATCTGACGGGTCTGGAACTCCGATTCCGCGACTAGTGTGATGAGCTTGTCTTCATGCTCGATGCGAGCCTTGCTGCCCTTGAAATCGAAGCGTTGCGCGAGTTCGCGCACGGCCTGATCGACGGCGTTGGACAGTTCGTGCTTGTCGATTTCCGAGACGACGTCGAAAGAAGGCATGGCGTAATTCCGTCGTGGCAACGATGGCGCGGCGGCGTAGTATCATCGCGCGGTCGCCGCGCCGGGTTGTCAGTATATCGCCTCGCACGTGACCGGTTGGCGGACCGTCCCGGCCGACGCGGGTACGACGCAACGTGGAGACGAGCTGCGTCGGAGCCTCGATGAAGATCTCATCCGCGCCGCTGCCTGCCACGTACCAGCACTGCTGCCCATGCGCTGCCGCCAGGATTCCCGGATGATCATCAAGGCCATTCTGATCGACCTCGACGACACCCTTTGGGATCCGCGTCCCGCCTTCGTGCGTGCGGAGCGGGCGCAACATGCCTGGCTCGCGGCACGCGCGCCGCGGCTGACGGCCCGCTACAGCGTCGAGACCATGCGCGAGCACCGTCGTGAACTCGCCGTCCGCCGTCCGGACATCGCCCACGATTTCACCCGCCTGCGCACGGCCGCCCTGTATGACCTGCTCGATGAATACGGCTACCCGCCGGAGTGGGCGGAGGCCGGGGTGGCCGTCTTCGTGCAGGAGCGCAGCCGGGTCGATCTCTTCCCGGACGCCGTGCCGGCGCTGGCCGCGCTCGCGCGCGAGCACACCCTGGTGGCTCTGACCAATGGCAATGCCGACCTCGGCATTGCCGGTGTCGCCGAACACTTCGCCGCCTGCGTGTCGCCTGCCGAAGCCGGCGTACGCAAGCCCGATCCCGCGATGTTCCAGTTCGCCCTCGACCTCGCGGGCGCCGATCGGGCCCACGCCATCCATGTCGGCGACCAGCCGCTGTACGATGTCGAGGGCGCGCGGCGAGCGGATCTGGCGGCGGTCTGGGTCAATCGTGAGGGCGCGGACTGGCCCGCGGAGTTGCCGCCGGCCATGGCGGAAATCGCAAGCCTCGCCGAACTACCCGCGCTCATCGAGCGCCTCAACGGAGCCTGACCACGAGCAGCCCATGAGCAATTCATCATTCGACCTCGTCGGCAGTGGCCGCGTCTCGTCCCTCGGCGTCGACCTGCAGGAATACCTTGATGGACGGACCGGCGCGCGCCACTACCACCTCGCGTGCGCGGATCCCAACAATGCCTTCATGGTCGCCTTTCCGACCTTGCCGGAGGATTCCAGCGGCGTCGCCCACATCCTCGAGCACACCACGCTGTGCGGCAGCCGGCGATTCCCGGTGCGTGACCCGTTTTTCATGATGCTCAGGCGTTCGTTGAACACCTACATGAACGCCTTCACCAGCACCGACAGCACGGCCTACCCCTTTGCGACACAGAATCGCAAGGATTTCGACAACCTCCTCGAGGTCTACCTCGACGCCGTGTTCTTCCCGCGTCTCGATCCGCTCGACTTCGCCCAGGAGGGCTGGCGCTTCGAAGTTGCCGCTGACGGTGAGCGCAGGGACCTCGAGTATCACGGCGTGGTCTACAACGAGATGAAGGGCGCGATGAGCTCGCCCCTGGCCCAGCTCTGGCAGCATGTCCACACCGCGCTTTTCCCCGACACCATCTACCGCTTCAACAGCGGTGGTGACCCAGCCGTCATCCCCGAGCTGACCCATGCACGCCTGACGGCATTCCATGAGCGTCACTACCATCCGTCGAATGCCGTGTTCCTCACCTACGGCAGCTTCCCCGTCAGCGAGCACCAGGCGCGAATCTCGGAACTCGTCCTGCGGCGTTTCGACGAGCGCCGGGCGCCGCTCGTCAGTGCGCCGCAGCCAACCTTCAGCGCGCCACGCGCCGTCGAGGTGCCCTACGCCGCGGACCCCGGTGACGAGCCCGGCACGCACATCGTGTGGGCTTGGCTGTACGGCGACACCGCGGATGCCGACGATGTCATTGCGATGCATCTGCTGGCGTCGCTCCTGCTCGAACACGGGGCTTCACCCCTGCGTCATTTCCTCGAGACGACCGAACTTGCCGAGGCGCCGTCCGAACTCTGCGGCGTCGACGACTCGGCGCGCCAATTGGTCTTCGTCTGTGGCGTCGAGGGCAGCGACCGCGTTCATGCGGAGGCCCTCGAGCGCGGCATCCTCGGCATCCTCGCGCGACTTGCCAACGATGGCGTCTCGCGTGAAGTCGCGGAAGCGGCAATGGATCGCCTGGAGATGGCGCAACGTGACATCGGCGGTGACGGATATCCCTTCGGGCTGCAGCTCATGGGCAGGCTGTTGCCGGGCGCGCTCTATCGACGCGAACCGCGCGCGTTGCTCGATCTCGACCCGGTGCTGCGGGCCTTCCGCGCGCGCCTCGACGATGCGGACTTCGTGCGGGGCCTCGTGCGCCGCACGCTGCTCGACAACCCGCACCGGGTGCGTGTGGTGATGACGCCCGACAGCGGCAAGGGTACGCGCGATGCCTCTGCGGAAACGCAGCGCCTGGCCACGGCTGAGGCCGCCCTCGACGCGCCTGCCCTCGAGGCGCTGCAGGCGGCCAGTGCGGCGCTCGCCGCGCGCCAGGCCGCGCCCGACGACGCCGGCTGCCTCCCTCGTGTCACGCTGGCCGACATCCCGCCGCCGACGCCCCTGCTGCAGCCGGCACGGGTCGCGTCCGGGCCGGCCCCGGTGCGCGTCTACGAATGTGGCACCAACGGCGTGTTCCGCGTCAGGTGCGCCTACCGCCTGCCATCGCTCGACGCCGCCGAGCTCGCCGCGCTGCCGTTGTGGTGCGAGTACCTCGGCGAACTCGGTTGCGGTGCCGAGGACTATCTCGCGGTGCAGGAGCGACGTGCCCGGGTCGGCAATTTCTCGGCTTATGCGCTGGCGCGCCCCGGGCCGAACCCGGCCGATCCGCCCCAGGCGTGGCTGGTGGTCAGTGGCAAGGGGCTCGACCGTCGCCGCGACGCTGTCATCGACGTCGTCGCCGAAATGGTCACCGGGGTGCGTTTCGACGAACGCGAGCGCCTGTTCGAGCTCTTGCAGCAATCGCGAGTCGAGGCCGAGCAGTCGGTCACCGATCGGGGGCACCAGCTGGCGGTCATGAGTGCCGCGCACGGCCTCACGCCACAGGCCGCCCTCGACGAGGCCTGGGACGGCGTCAGCGCCATCCGCGCGCTCAAGCTCTACGCGCGACAGGGCGACGCCGGCCGCAGCCTGGCCGGACTCGTCGCCGCATTCGAGGGCATCCAGCGCAAGCTCCTCACCGCACCGCGCGAGGTCGCGCTGATCGGCGAAGGTCGCGCGCTGGCCGGCGCCGAGGCGGCCTGTGCGGCACTCACCGACATCGCTGGCCGGCCGCTGTCGCCCTTCGCCCTGGCACCGGTGGGTGGCGGCGAGGCAGTGGCGTGGCTGGTCAACGCGACGGTGAATTTCTGTGCGCAAGCCTACGCCGCCGTGCACGAAGCGGAGGCCGATGCCGCCGTGCTGGCCGTCCTCGGGCGCTACCTTCAGGACGGTTTCCTGCACCGTGAAATCCGCGAGAAGGGCGGGGCCTATGGTTCAGGCGCCGCCTACGACGCCGACAGTCAGACCTTCCGCATGTTCTCCTATCGTGATCCACGCGTCGGGGCAACTTTCGACGATTTCGAGCGCGCGCTCGCCTGGGTCGTCGACGATCGCGACGGGCAACGCCTGGAGGAGGCCATCCTCGGCACGATTCGAGCGCTCGATCAACCGCGATCGCCGGCCGGCGACGCGGAGCGCGCGTTCGTCGCCAATCTCTGCGGTCGTACCGACGAATCACGCCGCGTCTTCCGCGGGCGGGTGCTCGACGTCGACCATGCGGCGCTGGCCGGGGTGGTCGCGCGCTACCTTGGCCGGGGGCGCGGGCATCGCGCGGCACTCGGCGGCGCGGCCAACGAGGCCGCGTTCCAGGCGGCGGGGCTGAGCCCGCAAAGGTTGTGAGGCGGTACGCGCGGGGATTGCAAAGGCGAAGCGCTTCGGAGACGCTCACACCGACGCCGGTTGCAGGGGAACTCGCGCATGCACATCGAATTCGCCGCGGATGAAGCCGGCTTTCGCGAAGCCTGGGCGCTGGCGCGCATCGCGCGCCTGGTGCAGGAATACGGTGCCGTGGGCAGTGCCGAGGTACAAGTCATCGACACCTTGCTGGCCGTCGGCGATGCCCATGTCGCGCGCCCCGAGTTTGCCGCCTTGCGCGCGGCCATGGGGGACATCGAGGAGGGCATCGAGGAGGGGGTCGGTGATGGCTTCTGGCGCAACCTGTTCGGACCCTCACGCCGCGAAGTGATGCTGAGCGAGCAGCGCAGCGCAGCGCTCGAACGCGCCGAGCGGGCCGAAAGGTCGGCTTTCGAAGCGCTGGCTGAAACCGCACGGGTCGCGCGCGAACGCGACGAGGCCCTGGCTCGGCTGGCGACCCGCGAGGCGGGTCCGGACGGTGATGCCCGATGAGCCGGATGCTCCTCGCCAGCCTGCTCTGCCTGGTCAGTCTGTCCGCACAGGCCGAGTTTTATCGTTGGACCGATGCCGAGGGGCACGCCCGGGTCAGCAACGTGCCGCCAGCGGGCGTGCGCGCGGACGGCAGCCTGGCGCGCAACCACCATCCGTATTCCATCCCGGCGCAGCACGCGCGCATGCGCGAGCGCCTGGCGCGAGAAGCTGATGCGCTTGCCGCCGCCGCATCCACGCGCGGCGAACCAGCAGTATCGATGGCGCCGGGTGCCGGGCCAGTCGTCGGCGACGTCGCGACCATGGAATGACGTCACCCGCTCGTAACCACTGACCGCGCTCGTGAACGTGATAGAACCCTGGCATGCCGCGGCGGCCGCGGCGTTGGCCCACTATGCCCTGGCGCCGCGCCGACTCGAACACGTACCGCAGGGCTTGATCAACCTCACCGTGCGTGTCACGGCCGCTGACGGCCGCACCTACGCGTTGCAGCGTCTGCATCCCGTGTTCGGCGACGCCGTCAACCGCAATCTCGCCCGCGTCACGGCCCACCTGCGCGCGTGTGGTCTGCTCACGCCGGAACTCGTGCCGACGACCTCGGGCGAGCTGGCGGTCGTGCTGCCCGACGGCCGCTGGCGCCTGTTGACCTGGGTCGATGGGCGGGCCCTCGACGCGCTTACCGACGGGGCGCAGGCTCGCTCGGCTGGCCGGCTCCTCGGCCGTTTCCACGCGGCCCTGGCCGGCTTCGGCGGCGACGTCGAGCGCGATCGCCCGCCCGTCCACGACCTCCCTCGGCACCTCGCCAACCTGGCCGCGGCTCTTGCGAACCACCCGCGGCATCGCCTCCTAGGCGACGTGGCGCCACTCGCGGTCGACATCGACGCGGCGGTACGCGCACTGGGTCCACTGCCCATGATGCAGCCGCGCCTCGTTCACGGCGACCCCAAGATCTCCAACATCCTGTTTGACGCCGCCGGCACCGAGGCTCTGTGTCTCGTCGACCTCGACACGCTTGCGCGCATGCCGATCGTGTTCGAACTCGGAGACGCATTGCGCTCGTGGTGTAATCCCGGCGCGGAGGATTCGCCGGCAGCTCGCTTCGACCTCGTCCTCCTGGCCGCGGTCATGGCGGGATACGAGGACGGCGCCGCCGGTCTGCTCGACGACATCGAACGCGACACGTTGGTCGTGGCAACCCAGACCATCCAGCTCGAGCTGGCCGCCCGTTTCCTCACCGACGCCCTGGACGAGACCTATTTCGCTTGGGACGCCTCGCGCTATCCAGGCCGTGGCGAACACAACCTGGCGCGTGCGCGCGGGCAATTGCGCGCCGCGGCCAGCCTGCGCGATCAGCGTGCCCAGGCCGAAGCCATCGTGACCGGGCGCGAGGCGCTGCCGGCCCGCTGAGTGCAGCGCACCCTGCTCGACTATAGTTCGGGCAGGACGACGGACAGGTTCGCGGAGGCGACTCGATGGGGGAGCGTGACCGACACGGGCTCCGCGGCGCTCGGCGCCGCCTCGTCGCGATGGCCGCGGTGGTGTCGCTGGCGGGTGATTTGACCGCGTGCTCGACCGTCCAGGTGCGTCATCCCGACGGCACGACCGAGTTCCACGACCGCGAGGAGTTCGCCGCCTATGTCGAGCACGTCTTCCGGTTCCACAATCGGGTGCTCAACGACCTCATCATGGCGACCGCCCTGGGCGCGACTGGCGATGCCCCAGAAGACGCCGGGTTGCAGCAGGCCGAACGGCGGATGACCGAGTCCTGTCACCCCCTCAATGCGGCGATCGCCGCTCGGATCGAGGGGCGCCGGCTCGGGTTCTTCGAAGGGCTCGCTCTTCCGCAGGCCGTGCCGGCGTGTGAAGCGGCCAGTCGTCGGCTCGAGGCGCTGATCCCGTCAATCTAGGACACGACGCCGGGTTCCAGAGCAATCGGGGCAGGCCCGGCAGGCGGCATACGGGCCCGCCACGAAGCCGTACCGGCCGGTACGGCAAATTGTTCGGGACCGCCCCGGCGTGCTAGGGTGTCTGCGACAGGGGTGCAGGCATAACAAAGAAGAGCCCGATCTCACCCGGTTGATTTCAGTTCTCTGAACCGATTATTCGCCGTCCCCCCGCCCTGAACCGACGCGGCTCCACGCCGCTCGCCAAGCGTCCGCGACGCACCCGACGGCCGGCACCTGCCCGGGACGGCCGCCGTAGCCGCCGTGCGTGGACGTCCAGACCAAGACCGGTCCATTGGAGAGAGAGCATGAGTGCAGTACGAAAGACTTCCGAAGCCCCGGCCAGCGAGGCGACCCCGGATCACAAGCGTCCCATCTACCACGTGACCAAGCTCGAGAAGTGCAAGCTCGAACAGAACGGTCCGAGCGGTTATCGCTACGTCATCGAGGGGGGCTACGCCCCGATCACGGGGTTTCGCACGGGTACCAAGGAACATGTCCTCAGCCACGCGTCCAGCCTGGCCAAGGAAATGAACGCCCGGCGTGGCGTTAAAGGCACCAAGCACATTGTCATCGGCAAGCCGAAAACGGCTTGAACCGGCGGACGGTTGAGGGGCTGGTCGGCGCGGGTACCCGCGAGGCGCTGTTTCGACGCCACGGTTGACGCGCAACGATCCCGATAGCCAGTCGTCGCAGTGCGTGCTGGCTCCCCGACCGGCCAGCGATCGGTGAACTTGAGTGGCATCGAGCGGAAATGAGAACCAGCAGCCGTTTTCTCATCGGGCCGTCAATTGCCAACAATTGTAAGAATCCCGTCAAATACCCGGTGGGACCGGGGAGGAACCGTGCGGCAGGCGCACCAATCAGTGCCCGCGCCGCCCATCATGACGTTCGATGCGACCTCGACGGTCCATTTGGAGTAATTGACATGGAAAGGCCTCCATCCTCTCTGCCGGTTGCTCCTGAAACGGCGTCTTCAATACGCAGAGCCTTGCTAGTCGTCGTTCTGGCGCTGTTGACGACCTCGGTCCAGGCGGCGACCGTGGTCTTCTCCGGAGCCAGTTCCGGCAACGGCGTTTCGTTGCTGTTTGACCCGGCCGCCTCAGTGCAGGTGGGCGATACGCTCCAGGTGGGGCTCGATGCGTTCACCGCCTCGTCGACGAATGGGATTCCGGCGCTCCCGGTCGACAACTTCTCGGTGACCATCACCGCGCTGCCCGGGTTCCTGATCACGTCACTCGACTACAGCGAAATCTACAACTACACCGTCGCCGCTGGCGGCGTTGCCGGCATTACGCTGACGGGCGTGCTCGACGGCTCGACGCCATTGAATCCGTCCGGCGCATTTTTTACCGGCGGCAGCGGCAACAACGTCGGCATCAGCCTGGACACGTTCAATTTCGGCGCCGGCGTGACGGCGGTCAATTTCAGTATCTCCAATACCCTGATCGCGTTTTCTCCCGGAGCAGGCACTACGACCATCAGCAAGTCGGCCGCGACCCTGATGATCGGCACGACGCCGATCCCGCTGCCGCCTGCGGTTGGCCTGCTCGGTGCGGCCTTGGTGGGTCTGGTCACCGTGGGTGCCCGCCGGCGGAACTGACCGCGCTCGCCGGTCGAAGCAGTACCCTGTAGCGGGCGCCGGAGGCGCCCGCGGTCGTTGTGGGGCGCGAAATCAGCCGACGAAGATTCCCGGAAGGATTCCCTGAGCAGGATGGCGGAGCCCCGTCGTGGGCCGGTTCGCGTCGTGTCCGGTCGTGGTCCTGGGAACGAGCGGAACCAGCCATCGACGTGAGACGGTACCGTCTATCATGGGGCTCGACCAAGCGGGAGGAGATCTCATGAAACCGGGTATCGAGCGCGAAGCGCGCAAGCTCATCGATGAGTTCGGTGCCGCGCAACCCCGAACCATGGCGGCATTCGGAGCGCTCGCGCAGGCGACGTTCCAGGACGGTGCGCTGGATGTGAGGACGAAGGAGCTGATCGCGCTCGGGATAGCCATCGCGCAGGGCTGTGATGGTTGCATCGCCTGGCACAACGCTGCGTTGCATCGGCTGGGCGTAACGGACGACCAGATAGCCGAGGTCGGTGCGGTCGCCGTGGAGATGGGTGCCGGGATTGCTTTGTACCGAAGCGCCAGGGCGCTCGAGGGCTACCGCGAATTCGGCGTCTAGCGATTGTCTTGCGGGACTGCTGCCCTGGCGCCACGGCAGAGCATCTGCCGATATCGCGCGCGGCCGTCGATTCCTGCGGGTTCGCGGGGCGCGGGTGCCAGGCGTCTATCGGCCGAGGCGCCGAACGTCGCGCGGATGCGTCGACGTGGTACCGGGAGGGGGAATCGAACCCCCACATCCTTGCGGATACCAGATTTTGAGTCTGGCGCGTCTACCAGTTCCGCCATCCCGGCCCGGCGCGAAGGGCGGCAAGTATATGAGAAGGTCCACGCACGGTCGACCGCCGGTGTCGATCGTTCTGCTAGCATGCGCGCCGTGCAGCTCGCCGACTTCGACTACGTTCTACCTGCCGACCGTATTGCCCAGCACCCAGCGGCCGAGCGGAGCGCGGCGCGGCTGCTGATTGTCGCGGCCGACCGCTTGCGGGATGGCCTGATTCCGGACCTGGTCGCGCTGCTTCGCGCCGGCGATCTCGTCGTTCTCAACGATACCCGGGTCATCCCGGCAAGGCTGTTCGGCCGCAAGGTCGGCAGCGGTGGCGCGGTGGAGATCCTCGTCGAGCGGGTGATCGATGACCGGCACGCCTGGGCCCATATTCGGGCGAGCAAGGCGCCGAAACCCGCCACCGAGATCGAGCTCCAGGGCGGTGGACGCCTGTCTGTGCTGGGTCGTGACGATGCGCTCTTCCATATCGCGTGCGCCGAGGACGAATCACTTCCCGCCCTGCTGGAGCGCTGCGGCCACGTCCCGCTGCCCCCGTACATCGAGCGTGCCGACGAGGCCATCGATGTCGAGCGTTACCAGACAATCTGGGCCGAGCGCCCTGGCGCGGTCGCCGCGCCGACTGCCGGTCTGCACCTCGACCAGTCCCTGATCGATGCGATCACGGCACGCGGTGTGCGTTTCGCGCGAGTCACGCTCCACGTCGGCGCGGGCACATTCCAGCCAGTACGGGGCGCTGATCCTGCAGCGCACGTCATGCACGCCGAGCGTGTCGTCGTCGACGCCGGCGTTTGCGCGGCGGTGGCAGCGGCGCGTAAACGCGGCGGACGGGTTGTCGCGATCGGTACCACGGTCGTGAGGGCGCTGGAGAGCGCCGCGGCGGCCGGCGCCTTGGCGCCGCTCGACGACGAGACCCGATTGTTCATTCGCCCCGGCTACCCTTTTCGTGTGGTCGACGCACTGATGACGAATTTTCACTTGCCGCGCTCGACGCTGCTGATGTTGGTCAGCGCGTTCGGCGGTCATGCCCGGGTGATGTCTGCCTACCGGCACGCGGTCGCGGCCGGCTACCGCTTCTTCAGCTATGGCGATGCGATGTGGCTGGAACGGGATCGGCTGGCCAACGAACTGGGTTCGTAAGGAGCAGGGCGCGGTGGCATTCGAGTTCTGCGTGGAACATGTCGACGGTGCGGCACGTGCCGGACGCCTGCGGTTTGACCGTGGCGACGTCGAAACGCCCGTGTTCATGCCGGTTGGAACCTACGGCACCGTCAAGGCCATGACCGCCGAGGAACTCGAGGGGCTCGGTGCCGGCATCGTGCTCGGCAACACCTACCACCTGATGCTGCGGCCAGGGACCGAGATCATCGCGGCCCACGGCGATCTGCACGATTTCATGCATTGGCGACGGCCGATCCTCACCGACTCCGGCGGCTTCCAGGTGTTCAGCCTGGGCGACCTGCGCACCATTCGCGAGGAGGGTGTGACATTTCGTTCGCCGCTGAACGGCGACCGTGTGTTCCTTTCTCCAGAGATTTCGATGCAGGTGCAGCGCGCGCTCGGGTCGGACATCGTCATGATCTTCGACGAGTGCACGCCCTATCCCGCCGACGAGGCCACTGCGCGGGCGTCGATGGAACTGTCGCTGCGCTGGGCGGCGCGCAGCCGCGTGGCCCACGCTGACAACCCTGCGGCGCTGTTCGGCATCGTGCAGGGCGGCATGCACGAACCGTTGCGCCGTGCCTCAGCTGCGGGCCTGATGGAGCTCGGTTTCGACGGCTATGCGATCGGTGGATTGTCGGTAGGCGAGCCGAAGGAAGCGATGGCCGAGGTCACGGCCTACACCGCGGCCTTGTTGCCGGCAGCGCAACCCCGTTACCTGATGGGGGTCGGAACGCCGGCTGACCTTGTCGATGCCGTCGGCCGCGGGGTGGACATGTTCGATTGCGTGTTGCCGACCCGCAACGCACGCAACGGCCACCTCTACACCTCGGCCGGCATCGTGCGCATCCGCAACGCACGCCACCGCGACGATCCCGGGCCGCTCGATCCTGCCTGCGGTTGCTACACCTGCCGCAACTACTCGCGTGCCTACCTCCATCACCTGGACCGCACCAACGAGATCCTGGGGTCACGGCTCAACACTTTGCACAACCTGGCCTATTACCTGGGCCTCATGCGACGCCTGCGCGAAGCCATCCGGGACCGCCGCTACGCCGCTTTCGCACACGATTTCGCGCGCTCCGAAACCGCTCCGGGGACGTGACAGGCGGCGCGTGGCCTGTGGCATAATGCGCGGCCATTTCGCGGGGAATTCCATGGATTACTTCATTCAAGACGCCTGGGCCCAGGCGGCACCACAGGCCCAGCCGTCGGCCTTGGGCAGCATCCTGCCGCTCGTCATCCTGTTCGTGGTCTTCTACCTGTTCCTGATCCGGCCGCAGATGAAGCGCCAGAAGGAGCACACCCGCATGGTCGAGGCCCTGGCCAAGGGGGATGAGGCGGTGACCAACGGTGGCCTGCTCGGTCGGGTCACCGAGGTCGGCGCAAACTTCGTCAAGATGGAGATAGCCAAGGGCACCGAGGTCAAGGTCCAGAAGCACGCCGTCGCCCAGGTCATGCCCAAGGGTACGATCAAAGACATGTAGTGCTGGTCCGGCGCGGTCTGCGCCGGCCGCGCCACCGAACGAACGATTCGAGCATACCCATGAACCAATACCCGATGTGGCGTTACCTGTTGGTCGTCGCCGTGATCGCCATCGGCACCCTGTACGCCTTGCCGAATCTCTACGGCTACGACCCTGCCCTGCAGGTATCGGCGCGTCGTGCGCAACCGGTCGACGAGGCCTTGCGCGACCGTGTCGCCGCGGCGCTCAACGCGGCTGGCATCGAGGTCAAGCGCATCGAGCTCGAGCAGAACCGTCTGCTGGTGCGGTTCGCCGATAACGAATCCCGCACCGCGGCCCGCGACGCCGTGGTCGCCGCGACCGGGGATCGCGACTACGTCGTCGCCCTCAACCTGGCCTCCGCGACACCGTCGTGGCTGCGCGATCTCGGTGGCAAGCAGATGTACATGGGCCTGGACTTGCGCGGTGGCGTGCACTTCCTCATGCAGGTCGACATGGACGCGGTCCGCGTGCAGACCGACGAACGTTTCGTCTCGGAACTCCGTGCCGCCTTCCGCGAAGAGAAAGTCCGTTACCGCTCGATCGGGCGCGGCAAGGACGGCGGGGTCGACGTCGAATTCCTCAACGAGGAGATGAAGACGCGCGGCATGGGCAAGGTGGGCAGCGATTTCCCCGATCTGTCGGCTAGCGAAGGCAACGAGCCTACGATCGTGCATTACGCCGTGAACGAGCAGCTGCTCCAGGAGATTCGCCGCACGGCGGTCAAGCAAAACCTGACCACCTTGCGCAACCGCGTCAACGAGTTCGGTGTCGCCGAACCGGTCATCCAGCAGCAGGGTGAGGATCGCATCGTGGTCCAGCTGCCCGGCGTCGAAGACACCGCCGAAGCGAAGAAGATCCTCGGCGCCACCGCCACGCTCGAATTTCGCATGGTCGACACCGACGGTGACGTGCAGGCCGCCGTCGACGGCCGCGTGCCACTCAACTCAAAGCTCTACCACGACCGTGCCGGCAACCCCTTGCTGCTCGACAAGCGCATCATGCTGACGGGCGAATACATCATCGATGCGTCGTCCGGCATCGAACAGCAGACCGGCAGCCCGGCGGTATTCATCACCCTCGACGGCAAGGGCGCGCGCATCTTCGGCCGCGCGACCCGCGAGCAGATCGGCAAGCCCATGGGCGTGGTCTACATCGAGCAGCGCAAAGGCCGGCCGGTCGAGGAGGTGATCAACGTCGCGACCATTCGTGACCAGCTCTCCAAGCGCTTCCAGATCACCGGCCTCGACACCACGGAGGAAGCGCGCACGCTGGCGCTTCTGCTTCGTGCTGGCGCTCTGGCCGCGCCGATCGAAATCGTCGAGGAACGCACCGTCGGTCCGAGCCTCGGCCAGGACAACATCGACAAGGGCGTGATCTCCGCCATCATCGGCATGATCGTGGTGGTCGTGTTCATGGCGCTGTACTACCGCATGTTCGGCATGATCGCGAACCTCGCCCTGGCCGTGAACGTGGTGCTGATCGTCGCCCTCCTGTCGATGTTGCAGGCGACGCTGACCCTGCCCGGCATCGCCGGTATCGTGCTCACGATCGGCATGGCAGTCGACGCCAACGTGTTGATTTTCGAGCGCATCCGCGAGGAACTCGCCAATGGCGTGTCGCCGCAGATGAGCATCAACTCGGGTTACGACAAGGCCTTCTCGACGATTGCCGACGCCAACATCACCACGCTGATCGCCGCCATCGTGCTGTTCAGTTTCGGCACCGGGCCCGTGAAGGGCTTCGCGGTGACGCTTTCGCTCGGCATCGCGACCTCGATGTTCACCGCGATCACCGGCACGCGGGCGCTGGTGAACCTCATCTACGGCGGGCGTCGCTCGCCGAATCTCCTCATCTGACATTGGCCGGACCTCCGATCATGGCAAAGCTGATCAAGAAAGAGCTCGATATCGACTTCATGGGCAAGACCCGATTCGCGGTGATCTTCACCGTGGTCCTGTCCCTCGCGTCGCTCGGTGCCTTGGTGGCCAAAGGACTCAATTTCGGCATCGATTTCACCGGCGGCACGCTGGTCGAGCTGGGCTATGCCGACACCGCCGATCTGGGCGCCATCCGCGATGCCCTGGCAGGTTCGGAGTTCGACGGCGCCTCGGTACAACGTTTCGGGACACCGAACGACGTCCTGGTGCGGCTGCCGCCGGCGCACGACGAAGGCGCGGCGGGGTTGGGTGATCGCATCCTGGCCTTGTTACCGGGTGCGGAGATGCGCCGTATCGAATTCGTCGGGCCGCAGGTCGGTGACGAGCTGGTCGAGGACGGCATCCTGGCCGTGCTCTACGCGCTCGGTGGCATCCTCGTCTATGTAATGGTGCGTTTCACCTTCAAGTTCTCGCTTGGTGCCATCGTCGCGACAATGCACGACGTCGTCATTGTCATCGGCATATTTGCCCTCACCGGGTTCGAATTCGACCTCACCGTGCTTGCCGCGGTCCTCGCCGTACTGGGCTATTCGCTGAACGATACCATCGTGGTCTACGACCGTATCCGCGAGAACTTTCGGCGTTATCGCAAGGACGATGCCGTCACCGTCATCAATCGCTCGCTCAATCAGACGCTTTCCCGCACATTGATCACCGGCGGTACCACTTTGTTCGTCGTCGTGTCGCTGTTTTTCTTCGGTGGGGAGCTGATCCGTGGTTTCGCGCTCGCCCTGATCGTCGGCATCCTCATCGGTACCTACTCGTCGATCTACGTGGCCAGCGCCATGTTGATCGGCCTCAAGGTCGACAAGGTCGACCTCATGCCCGTGGTGAAGGAAGGCGTTGCCGACGACCGGCCCTGAGGTCGTCAATCGCGGTGGAGATCCTGGTCGACAGGGAGCTCCCCGGCGCGGCCGTCGCGTTCGCCGACTTCGGGACAGTACGCCTGTTCGACGGGCGGACCCTGGGTTCGGCTCAGCTCGGTGCGGCCGAGGTACTGCTCGTGCGTTCGGTGACTCGGGTGGACGGCGCGCTGCTCGGCGGCAGTCGCGTACGTTTCGTCGGCACCGCAACCGCGGGCATCGATCACATCGACAAGGACTGGCTGGCGCGGCAGGGCATAGCCTTTGCCGATGCGGCCGGGTGCAATGCGCGCGCCGTTGCCGAGCACGTGGCCTGCTGCATCCACGCGCATGCCGCACGGCGGGGCATCGCGGTCGGGGCGCTCAGTCTCGGCATCGTCGGCTGTGGTCACGTCGGCCGCGAGGTGCAGGCGCTCGCGCGGGCGATGGGCCTGACCGTGCGCGTCAACGATCCGCCGCTTGGGCAATCTGTCGACGGCATCGAACTGGTCGACCTCGACGCTGTGCTTGACTGCGACATCGTCAGCCTGCACGTCCCCCTGGTCACCGCTGGCGCGCACCCCACCCGCAATCTGCTCGACGTGGCGCGGATCGGACGCCTGGCGCGCGGGACACTGGTCGTCAATGCCGCGCGTGGCGGTGTCCTGGACGAGACGGCGTTGCTCGCGCGCCTGGTCGACGGCGATCTCGCCGCTGGCCTGGATTGCTGGGACGGGGAACCGAGAGTGACCCCCGCCGTGCTGGCTGCGGCGACCTGGGCGACACCTCATATCGCCGGCCACAGCCGCGAGGCACGCGCGCGATCGACCCTGCTGCTGCACGCTGCCCTGGGGCGTTGGCTGGGGCACGCGGTTCCACCGCCCCTCGACCTCTTGCCAGCGCCCGTCGGCACAGTGGAACTACCGCCCGGTGGCACTCCGGCGTTGTTGGCTCACATCCATCCGCTGGCCGCGCACACGGCACGACTGCGTGCCCTCGGCGGACTTGCCGCGGACGAGCGCGCCAGGTTGTTCGACATCCAACGGCGCCTATACGGCCTGCGCCGCGAATTCGGCGCCTACAGCGTTGCATGCCCTGGGGCGGATGCTGATACTGTCGCCCAACTCGCGGTGCTCGGTTTCGCCACTGACGCAGCCGCAAACTGAGCATCTGTTTTCGGATCGAAACCAGCACATGACGAAGCTCACCATCGGCACACCACTCGCCGCCAACGCCACTCGCCTGTTGCTGCTCGGCGCTGGCGAATTGGGGCGTGAAGTCGCCATCGAAGCGATGCGCCTGGGGCTCGAGGTCGTTGCCTGCGACCGTTACGCTGCGGCACCCGCGATGCAGGTCGCGCATCGCGCCCATGTCGTCGACATGCTCGACGTCGCCGCCCTGCGTGAGGTCCTGGAACGGGAACGGCCGCGCTGGATCGTGCCCGAAGTCGAAGCGATTGCCACCGATCTCCTGGTCGAGCTGGAAGGCGAGGGCTTCCATGTCGTTCCGACCGCCGCTGCCACCCGCCTGACCATGGACCGCGAGGGTATACGCTGCCTCGCCGCCGAGCGACTCGGCTTGCCGACATCCGCCTACCGTTTCGCGGGCAGCGCCGCCGAATGCCTGGCGGCCATCGAGGACATCGGTACGCCGTGTATCGTCAAACCCGTGATGAGTTCGTCGGGCAAGGGGCAGATCACGGTGCGCGACGCCGCGAGCGCTGCGCGGGCCTGGGACTTCGCCGTCAGCGGTGGGCGTGCAGCGCGCCAGCGCGTCATCGTCGAGGGTTTCGTCGATTTCGACTACGAGATCACGCTGCTCACGGTTCGCCACCCTGGCGGTACGGAGTTCTGCGCACCGATCGGGCATCTGCAGGTCGATGGCGACTACCGCGAGTCGTGGCAGCCGCAACCGATGTCGGCGCGGGCCCTGGAGCGCGCGCGGGATGTGGCACGCGCCGTCACCGATGCCCTCGGTGGGTATGGTCTGTTCGGCGTCGAGCTGTTCGTCAAGGGCGACGAAGTGTGGTTCAGCGAGGTTTCGCCGCGTCCACACGACACCGGGATGGTCACGTTGATCTCGCAGAACTTGTCGGAGTTCGCTCTGCACGTGCGCGCCATCCTCGGCGTCGAGCTCGGCGCTGTCGAGCAGCTCGGGCCCGCGGCGAGCTGCGCCGTGCTCGGCGTCGGCCACGGCCGCACCATCGGGTACGACGGGGTGGTCGAGGCATTGTCGACACAGGGCGTCGACCTGCGCCTGTTCGGCAAGCCGGAGGTCGCCGGTAAGCGACGGCTGGCAGTGACCCTCGCGCGTGCCGACGATCTCGAGCAGGCCCGTGCGCTGGCGCGCACCGCGGCCGCAAAACTGCACATCACCGTGGCCTGAGCGCCGCACCGAACCCTGGGGAGTACGACCATGAGAATGATGCATACGATGTTGCGCGTGACCGATCTCGAGGCCTCGTTGGCCTTTTACTGCGAAGTACTCGGCATGCAGGTCCTGCGGCGGCGCGATTTCCCGGAGGGGCGCTTCACGCTGGCATTCGTCGGTTACGGCGCTGAGGCAGACAACACGGTCATCGAACTGACCCACAACTGGGATACGGACAGCTACGAGATGGGCAGCGCGTACGGGCACATCGCACTTGGCGTACCGGACGTCTACAAAGCTTGCGACGACGTCAAGGCCCGTGGCGGCAAGGTCGTGCGCGAGGCTGGTCCGATGAAAGGTGGCACCCACGTCATCGCTTTCGTCGAGGACCCCGATGGTTACAAGGTCGAACTCGTCGAAGACCACGCTTGAGCAGGGCCGGCGCCGCACGGGGCCGGGGCTTTGTGCTACATTAGCGCGCCCCCGACGGGACACCGTCAGGGCCCCGGACGCGACCCGCCGGCGGGAGTGCGGCGCCCTGTCTGGGAGCGCGGCCGGCGCGCGAATCCCAAAAGGAATACGTTGAACCAGAGGATCGAGAGAATGAAGCCCGTGTTGCGAGCCGCACTGGCCTTGCTGCTGACCTTCGCTTTCATCGCCGTTCACGCGGCGGACGACGCCACGGCCATCGTGCAGTCGACGACCGAACAGGTACTGGACCGCGTCCAGGCCGACAAGGCCGCCCTGCAAGACGATCCGGGCAAGATGTACAACCTCGTCTCAGAGCTCATATTCCCGCATTTCGACTTCGACATCATGTCGCAGTGGGTGCTTGGTGAAAGCTGGAGCTCGGCGTCCGAGCAACAGCGAGTGGCCTTCGTCGAGCAGTTCCGCAAACTGCTCGTGCGTACTTACGCCACGGCCCTGCTCGAGTTTTCCGGTCAGGAGATCACCTATCCCGCGATCGAACAGAAGGGCGGCGCCAACACTGCGATGGTCAAGCAGGTCATCTCTCAACCCGGTAGTTCGGTCATCCCGATCATTTACCGGCTGCACAACAAGACCGGCCCCTGGAAGGTGTTCGACGTCTCGGTCGATGGAGTGAGCCTGGTGAAGACCTACCGCGCCTCGTTCGGCTCGATGATCAAGGACGGCGGTATCGACAGCCTCATCGCTTCGCTGGACAACAAGAACCAGCAATATGGCAACTGAGGCGGTGAAGACTACGCCATGAGTGGTATGGACCCCGCCGACATCAAGCGCATGATCGAGGCCGGCATCGAGGGTGCGGAAGCCCATGTCGACGGTGACGGTTCGCACTTCGTGGCGCGCGTAATCAGCGACCAGTTCGGCGGCATGCCCGTCATCAAGCAGCACAAGATGGTCTACGCCACCCTCGGCAACAGCATGGAGAGCGCCATCCACGCGCTGTCCATCCAAACCTACACCCGCGACGCTTGGGAGAAGGCGCGCAAGTTCCAGACCCTCTGACGCGAGCCGCGCGATGGACAAGCTGATCATCCAGGGCGGCAACCCGCTGACGGGCGAGATTCGTATATCCGGCGCCAAGAACGCGGCACTGCCAATCTTGGCGGCGACCCTGCTCGCAGAGGGCCCGGTCACCGTCGGCAATGTCCCGCACCTGCACGACATCACCACTACGATGGAACTGCTCGGGCGCATGGGCCTGACCCTGACGCTGGACGAGCGCATGCACATCGAGGTCGACAGCAGTTCGATCCGAGAGTTCTTCGCGCCGTACGAACTGGTCAAGACCATGCGTGCATCGATCCTGGTCCTAGGCCCCCTGCTGGCCCGCTTCGGCGCCGCCGAGGTTTCGCTGCCCGGTGGCTGTGCCATCGGCTCGCGCCCGGTCAACCTGCACCTGCATGGTCTCAGTCAGATGGGCGCCGATCTGAGCGTCGAGGGTGGTTACATCAAGGCGCGCGCCAAGCGCCTCAAGGGCGTCGACCTGGTACTCGATCTGGTCACCGTCACCGGCACCGAGAACCTGATGATGGCGGCGACGCTCGCCGATGGCGTAACCGTGATCCGCAACGCCGCGCGTGAGCCCGAAGTCGTCGACCTCGCCAATTGCCTCATCCAGATGGGCGCACGCATAGAAGGTGCCGGTAGCGACACCATTCGCATCGAGGGAGTCGAATCGCTGCACGGCACGCGCTACGACATCCTGCCCGACCGTATCGAAACCGGGACCTACCTCGTCGCCGCGGCAATGACCGGTGGCTCGGTCAAGCTCAAGAACACGCGCCCGGAACTGCTCGAATCGGTGCTGGCGAAGCTCGCCGAGGCTGGGGCGCACGTCGAGACCGGAGACGACTGGATTGGCCTTGCCATGAACGGCACGCCGCTACGGGCGGTGGACATCCATACCTCGCCCTATCCCGGTTTCCCGACTGACATGCAGGCCCAGTTCACCGCCCTCAACTGCATCGCTACGGGCACCGGCACGATCACCGAGTCGGTGTTCGAGAACCGCTTCATGCACGTGCTCGAACTCCAGCGCATGGGCGCTCAGGTCAAGCTCGAGGGCAACACCGCCATCACCAGCGGGGTCGCACGCCTGACCGGAGCGCCACTGATGGCGACGGATCTCCGCGCTTCCGCGAGCCTGGTGTTGGCTGGACTCGTCGCAGATGGCACCACCGAGGTCGATCGCATCTACCATATCGACCGCGGTTACGAGACCATCGAGGAGAAGCTCGCCAACCTCGGCGCACAGATCAAGCGCGTTCCGAGCTGAGCGCGGCCGCCCGGCGCGGCGACGGGCAACCGGACCACACTACGATGACGAGCGACACCACGAACGAGGAACTGGTCATCGCCCTGTCCAAGGGCCGAATCCTCGACGACGCCCTGCCACTGCTGGCGCGCATCGGCATCGAACCAACCGACGATCCCGAGCGCTCACGCAAGCTGGTGCTGGCGACCACTCGCCCGGGCACCAGCCTGCTCATCATCCGCGCTACCGATGTGCCGACCTACGTCGAATACGGTGCCGCCGACATCGGTGTCGCTGGCAAGGACGTCCTGATGGAGTACGACGGTCGCGATTACTACGAACCACTCGACCTGCGCATCGCTCGTTGCCGATTGATGGTGGCCGGACCAGTCGGTGATCCGCCCGTACGTGGACGATTGCGCATCGCAACGAAGTACGCGCGCATCGCGCGCGATTACTTCGAATCGCGCGGGGTGCAGGCCGAGATCATCAAGCTCTACGGATCGATGGAACTCGCGCCGTTGGTTGGACTGGCCGACCGCATCGTCGATCTCGTGGACACCGGCAACACCCTCAAGGCCAATGGTCTGGTGGCGACCGAGACCATTTGCGAGATCAGCTCGCGGCTGATCGTCAACAAGGCTGCGATGAAGACGAAGCACGCCCGAGTCAGTGCGATCATCAACGCATTGCGCGAAGTGGTGGAGCAGGGCGATGCCTGAAACCTTACGCCGCCTCGATGCCAGTGCAGGTGATTTCGATGGCCAACTCACGGCCCTGCTGGCCTGGGACGACGAGGAGCGGCCCGAGATTGCCGCGGCGGTCAAGGATATCGTCGGCGCCGTTCGCCTCGAGGGCGATGCCGCGCTGCTGCGTTATACGAATCGTTTCGATCGGCGCACCGTAACCGCGGCCGCCGCGCTGGAGGTCCGTGATTTCACCGACGCGCTTGCCGGCATTCCGGTCGAGTTGCGCGAGGCATTGGAGGCTGCTGCGGCGCGTGTGCGCTGCTACCACGAGCACCAGAAGGCAACGTCGTGGGACTACCGCGAGAGCGACGGTACCGTGCTCGGCCAGCAGGTGGTGGCGCTCGACCGCGTCGGCATCTACGTGCCCGGCGGCAAGGCAGCCTACCCGTCGTCCGTGTTGATGAACGCGATCCCGGCGCGCGTCGCCGGGGTAGGCGAGATCGTCATGGCGGTACCAGCTCCGGACGAGCACCTCGAACCGGTTGTGCTGGCCGCAGCTGCCATTGCCGGGGTCGACCGGGTGTTCACCATCGGCGGCGCACAGGCCGTTGCTGCGTTGGCTTACGGCACCGCGACCGTGCCGGCGGTGGACAAGATCGTCGGGCCCGGCAACGCCTACGTCGCGGCTGCCAAGGCGATGGTGTTCGGACGCGTCGGTATCGACATGATCGCGGGGCCGTCGGAAATCCTCATCGTCTGTGACGGTGCGACCGATCCCGACTGGATCGCAATGGACCTGTTTTCGCAGGCCGAGCACGACGAACTCGCCCAGTCCATCCTGCTCAGTCCCGATCGAGCTTTCCTCGATGCGGTGGCCGCCAGCGTCGAACGCCTGCTGCCGCGCATGCCGCGCGCCGCCATCATCGGCGCAGCGCTCGCCGGGCGGGGCGCGCTGATCGAGGTGCGCGACCTCGACCATGCCGTCGAACTCGTGAATCGAATCGCGCCGGAGCATCTCGAGCTGTCAGTTGCAGAACCGCGCACGCTGTTGCCGCGCGTGCGTCATGCCGGCGCGATTTTTCTCGGTCGCCATACGCCGGAAGCGATCGGCGATTACTGCGCTGGACCCAACCACGTACTGCCGACCGCCGGGACGTCGCGATTCTCATCCCCCCTCGGGGTCTACGACTTCCAGAAGCGCTCGTCGGTGATCGAATGCTCACCATCTGGTGCGACCGAACTGGGCCGCCTCGCGCGCGTTCTTGCGGAGGCCGAGGGCCTGCAAGCGCACGCCCGCTCGGCCGGTTATCGTGCCGGCGACGAGTAGTCGGTATACCACGCTCAAGGTCGATGCGGTCGGCGCGCCGCGGTGACCGTCACCTCATAGCGCCGACCGTCGCGGACGCCGCTGACGGGCACGCTGGTACCCGGTTTCAATGCGGCGATGCGCTCGAGCGCTTCGCGTGAATCGCCGATCCCATGACCGTCGATGGCAACCAGGGCATCGCCGGCACGGATACCCGCGACATCGGCGGGACCTCCGCGCAGGACACCCAGTACAGCAATGCCTCGCTCGATGCCGAGTAGCCGGGCCAGGCTCGCACTGAGGTCGCGGGCGTCGATGCCAATCCAGCCGCGCGCAACGCTACCTGTCGCCAGGATCTGACGCGCGACGTCGAGCACGGTCGTGGTCGGTATGGCGAAGCCGATGCCGTCGGAGTCCGCACGGGCCGTGTTCAGGCCGATCAGGGCGCCACGGGTGTCGACGAGGGCGCCGCCGGAATTACCGACGTTGATCGCGGCGTCGGTCTGGATGAAATTCTCGAACGTGTTGATGCCGACTCGGTTGCGCCCGGTCGCGCTGACGATGCCCTGGGTGACCGTCTGACCGATACCGAACGGATTACCGATGGCAAGCACGATATCGCCGACGACGACCGCGGACGAATCGCCGAGGGCGACGACCGGGAGATCGGCGAGTTCGATGGCAAGTACGGCGATATCGGTATCGGGGTCGGTGCCAATGACCTGGGCGTCGGCCGCGCGGCCATCAGCAATCGACACGACTATCTGGTCGGCACCTTCGATGACATGGTAGTTCGTCAGGACGACTCCAGCGGTATCGAGTATGACCCCGCTGCCGAGACTTGACTCGGTGCGTGTGGCGTCAGTAGTGCCGCCGAAGAAGCGACGGAAAAGCGGGTCCTCGGTCAGTGGGTTCGTCGCTATCTCGGAACGAGCAATGGCACGTACTGCGACCACCGCGGGCGCCGCTCGACGCACGGCCGCGGCGTACCCGGAGGCAGGTAGGCCAGACAGGCGAAGCCGCAGGCCTTCCAGTGATGAGCTGCCATCCTGTACCGGCCATGATAGGAGGGCAATGAAAGCCAAGCCGAGCCCGATCAGTGTCCACCGCAGAATGTATAGAAGAGTTCTCATGCTCAGGTTGAGGCATGCCTGGTGACCGCGCCAGGCCGCGCCAGGCACGCCGTGGCTAGCCGTATTTTGATGATATAATCCAACGCTACGTCCTCTGATGTGTCGACATCCCGTCCCCGCTGGCCGAAGACCCGCCTGGGCTCCGCCGACGACGGTGTGGGCGGGCCTGCAGGCGCGGCAGAACGGGCGCTTGCACACAGACCGGTTGCATCGCTTCTGCGCGGGCGCCGAGCCGACCCGGGCATCGCGCGGAACGGCACTGATACCTAAGTTGGGAGACTAGAAAGCATGAGCGAGAATGCTGTCGATCCGGATCGACGCCGCTTTCTCACGGGCACGGCCTCCGTCATCGGCGGCATCGGCGCCGGGATCGCGGCCATCCCCTTCGTCGCCACGTTCCAGCCGAGCGCGCGCGCCAAAGCCATCGGCGCTCCGGTCGAGGCAGACATCGGCCAACTCGAACCCGGCCAGCGTGTCACCTACAAGTGGCGCGGTAAACCCGTATGGATCGTCCGGCGTACATCCGAGCAATTGAGCTCGCTCGAATCCATGAACAACGACATCCTACGCGATCCGCAGTCGCAGGAATCCTTACAGCCGGGCTTTGCCGATAACGCCTGGCGCTCCGCGAAACCCGAGTACCTGGTGCTCGTGGGCATCTGCACGCATCTCGGTTGCTCGCCCAACTTCTTCCCCCAGCCGGGTGCCGAAGGTATGGGAGCGGATTGGAACGGCGGCTTCTACTGTCCCTGTCACGGATCCAAGTTCGATCTGGCGGGGCGCGTGTATGCCGGAGTGCCGGCGCCGTTGAATCTCGAAGTCCCACCGTATCGGTATATTGACGATACCCACATCATGATCGGCGAGATGGAGGACGGCGCGGCATGAACGCCATAGTCAAAGGTCTGACCGACCTCAGGGACTGGGTCGATGATCGTTTCCCCCTCATGCAGTTGTGGAACGATCACATGGGGCGCTACTACGCACCCAAGAATTTCAATTTCTGGTACTACTTCGGCGTCCTGTCGTTGGTCGTGCTGACCATCCAGATCGTCACGGGTATCTGGCTCGTAATGAGCTACAAACCGGATGCCACCATGGCGTTCGGTTCCGTCGAATACATCATGCGCGACGTGTCGTGGGGCTGGTTGATTCGCTACATGCACTCGACTGGAGCGTCGTTTTTCTTCATCGTCGTCTATCTGCACATGTTCCGGGGAATGCTGTATGGCTCGTTCAAGAAGCCACGCGAGTTGATCTGGATTCTCGGTATGTTCATCTACCTCGCTTTGATGGCCGAGGCATTCTTCGGGTACTTGCTACCCTGGGGGCAGATGTCCTACTGGGGCGCGCAGGTGATCACCTCGCTGTTCGGTGCCATCCCTTTCGTCGGTGAAACCCTGCTCGAATGGATCCGTGGCGATTATGTGGTCTCCGACATCACGTTGAATCGGTTCTTCTCGTTCCATGTCATCGCATTGCCGTTCGCTATCGCCGGACTGGTGGTGCTGCACATCATCGCGCTGCATGAGGTCGGTTCCAACAATCCGGACGGTGTCGAAATCAAGAAGAACAAGGATGCCGAAGGTGTGCCGCTGGATGGTATCCCGTTTCATCCCTATTACACGGTCAAAGACTCGGTCGGCGTGGTGGTGTTCCTGATGCTCTTTTCCGCCGTGGTGTTCTTCGCGCCGGAGATGGGCGGCTACTTCCTGGAGCACAACAACTTCATCCCAGCTGACCCGCTGAAGACGCCGGAACACATTGCTCCGGTGTGGTACTTCACGCCGTTCTACTCGATCTTGCGTGCCAACACGGTCAACTTCTTCGGCATCCAGGCCAAGTTGTGGGGAGTGATCTTCATGGGGTTGGGGACGTTGATCTTCTTCCTGTTGCCTTGGCTCGATCGCAGCCCGGTGAAGTCGATTCGCTATCGCGGAAAGATCTACAAGACGGCACTGGCGATTTTCGTCGTATCTTTCGTGATTCTCGGCTATCTCGGTATCTTGCCGCCGACCGATGGGCGCACGCTGGTTGCGCAGATCTGCACCATCATCTACTTCCTGTTTTTCATCCTGATGCCGTTCTATACGAAATGGGATCAGACCAAACCAGTTCCGGATAGGGTTACAGGCTGATGAACAAGCTGATTTGCGCACTGATCCTGTGGGGGATGACCGGGTTCGCGCTGGCTGCCGGCGGGCACGGGCCCGCCTTGCTCGAGGCCAACGTCAACATCGGTAACAAGACGTCGCTGCAACGCGGCGCGCGCCTGTTCGTCAACTATTGCCTGAGCTGCCATTCGGCGCAGTTCATGCGCTACGAGCGCATGGCGACCGACCTCGACCTCGACGAGAGCGTCGTCAAGGACAACCTGATGTTCGCCACCGATAAGATCGGAAACACGATGACGGTCGCGATGCGTCCTGCTGATGCCGAGAAGTGGTTCGGAGTGGCGCCTCCCGACCTCTCGGTAATAGCCCGCGCACGCGGGGCGGACTGGCTTTACTCGTTCCTAAACGGGTTTTATCTCGACGACAAGCGGCCGAACGGCGTCAACAACCTCTACTTCCCAGATACCGCCATGCCCCACGTGTTATCCGAGCTGCAAGGCTTCCAGCAGCTCAAGGGACACGGCGAGGAGGCAGCAGACCATGGTGCTCACGGTTCGCCGCTGGAATTGGCTCGCCCTGGCAAGATGGACGAAGCAGGGTACCGCCAGGCCACGCGCGACCTTGTCGCCTTCCTGGTCTATGTCGGCGAACCGGCCAAGCTCGTGCGTTACCGGGTTGGATTCTGGGTGATCGCCTTCTTGTTCGTGTTGTTCGTCGCCACCTACCTGATGAAGCGGGAATACTGGAAGGATGTTCACTAAGATGACCGCGCTCGCGAATCGGCGTTCCGTGATGACGCTGTACGCCGATGCCGCCGATGCGCTGGGTCATAGTGTCCGCCTGGTACTCACCGAGAAGGACATCAACGTCGAGATTCATTTCATTGACGAGGAAAGCAAGCCGGACGATCTTCACGATCTGAATCCCTACAGCAGCCTGCTAACACTCATCGACCGCGATCTGGTGCTGTACGACGCCCAGATAATGATGGAGTACCTGGACGAACGGTATCCGCATCCGCCATTGATGCCGGTAGATCCAGTGTCGCGGGCCAACAACCGCCAGTTCCGTTACCGCATCGTGCGTGATCTCTATTCCCTGTCCGACGACCTGGAAGGCGACAACGAGATCGCTGCGGCCAACGCGCGTAAGCTCTTGCGTGACAACCTGCTGGCGATAGCACCGGTCTTTCAACAATTCCCGTTCTTCATGTCCGAGGAATTCTCGTTGGTCGATCTCTGCATGGCCCCTTTGCTGTGGCGCCTGCCGCGCTGGGGGATCAAGCTCGGCGCACCTGCCAAGCCCTTGCTCAAGTACGCCGATCGTCTCTTTGATCGTCGTGCCTTTCATCTCAGCCTGTCGCCCGTCGAACAGGAAATCCGCTGACACCCATCCGTGCATCGGCCAGCGTGACGTCACCCCGTCCTTACTTGTTGCGTGCGATTTACGACTGGCTGGTAGACGGCGGTCTGACGCCGCACCTGGTCGTCGAGGTCAGTGGCGACGATGTACGCGTGCCGCGCCAATTCGTGGAGAACGGCGCGATTGTGCTCAACGTCTCCCCAAGTGCCGTGCGCGGCCTCGAACTCGGCAACGAGTTTGTCGAGTTCAATGCCCGCTTCGCTGGTACGCCCCATCAGGTCTCCGTGCCTATATCGGCGGTGCAGGCCATCTATGCGCGCGAGAACGGGCAGGGCCTCGTATTGACCGAGTTCGACGGCGCGATGGACGACGACGCTAGGGTAGCGTCGGACAGTGCCGGTGACGGTGCGCCGGCTGGATCCCAGGACGCTCCTCGCCGAACGCCCCACCTCAAGGTCGTGAAGTAGTGCCCGCGCGGCCGGAGCCGCTCAGGCGTCCGGGCCGAGCAGGTGATTGTCGATCAGGTCGCACAAGCAGTGAATGATGGTCAGGTGCGCTTCCTGGATGCGCGCCGTGGAGTCGCTTGGCACCCGTAGTTCGATGTCGGCCGCGTTGAGTGACTTCGCGGCACTCCCGCCGTCGCGACCCGTGACGAGGACCACGCGCATTCCCCGCTCATGCGCGGCGTCGATGGCGTTGAGTATGTTGTGCGAGTTGCCGCTCGTGGTGAAAGCAAGCAGCAGGTCGCCAGGGTGCCCGAGCGCGCGGATTTGCTTGGCGAAGATGTCGGCGAACTGATAATCGTTGGCGATCGACGTCACCGTCGAGGCGTCGGTGGTCAGGGCGAAGGCCGGCAAACCCGGGCGTTCGCGTTCGAAGCGATTCAGCATCTCCGACGAGAAATGCTGCGCGTCCCCGGCCGAGCCGCCGTTGCCGCAGCTCAGTACCTTGCCGCTGTCGAGCAGGCTCTCGGCAATTGCAAAACCGGCTCGTGCAATCGGTTCGGCCAGTTCCTCGGCGCAACGTGCCTTGACGGCGATGCTGTGCTCGAACAGTGCCTTGATCCGGGCTGTGTGGTCCACGTTGGGGTTGGCTGGGTGTGCGCTTGGAGCGAGGCACGCATTATGCAGAAAACGCCCCGGCAATCCAGTCAACCAGAGGCTCGTTCGGATCGCCGGTCACCGCGACTACATCGAAGCGGCAAGGGGCGTCGGCAAGCGCCGGGTGGTGCGCCAGGTAGTGATGCGCGGCAAGGATGAGACGCCTCCGCTTGCCGGCGTCGACGCTCTCAGCAGCGCTGCCAAAGCGGGCCGAGCGACGAAAGCGGACTTCGACGAAAACGATCACATCGCGTTCACGCATGACGAGATCGATCTCTCCCCCGCGACAGCTGTAGTTTCGCGCCAAGGTGGTCAACCCACGTTCGAGAAGGAAGTTCTCGATACGGGCTTCCATGCCCGCCCCGCGCCGCTGCACGGCCGCGGACTTCAGCGCGGCACGACCGCGGCCAGGCCGTCGAGGACGCGCGGTCGACCGCCGACGAACTGCAGCCAGGTCAGCTCGCGTTGCACGATGCCCTGACGGTCCATCTTGAGTACCCCGGTGACGCCAGGCACGCGCGTACCGGGTTGGAAGCGAAGGCGAGACAGTGTGGGAACCAGGCGATAGGCGTCGATACCGAGGGCGTACAACCGTGCGAAGGCAGTTGATTGCCCGCTCCAGTGCCGGCGGACGATGTTGAACGTCTCCGGGTCGGCGAGACCGAAAAGCCAGGGCATGTCGCCGAACACGATGCCGTCTAGATCGATGTCGCTCTCCGCCGCGGCCTGGCCTGAATAGACGTGCGAGGTTGCGAATACGGGCAAGTCGCCAGCGCCGAAGTAGCGCAGCTGCGGCATCACTTGCCGGGCGTCGTCGGGGAAGGCGGCGAGAAGGACGACGTCGATGTCAGCGCGCCGACGAGGCGCGTTATGGAGCGGGATGCCGAGTTGTCGGCGCAGCGCGGCAGCACGGGTTTCGCTATCGTCGATGTCGAGAGCGCGTCGGATCGCGTCGGCATACGTTTCGGAATGTTCCGCGAAGGCGACATTCGTCAGCACCTCGCCACCGATGTCTTGCCATGCCTTCGCGTATGCGCCGGTCAGCCGCTCGCCCCAGCTCGTGTCGGGGCCCAGGATGAGCGCGCGCTTTCCCCGGACCTGCGCTCGGCGGGCCACCTGGACCGCTTCGTTTTCGGGCGTGAGGCCGAACTGATAGAAATTTGCCCGCGTTGGCTTCGGCATATCGACTACGTTGAGGGCGAGCACGCTGTTGACGAGGTCGCCGTCGCGTTGCATCGCTTCGACGCGATCCTTGCGCAGCGGGCCGATGAAAAAATCGGCTCCATCGGCGAGCGCGCGTGCGACAACCGCCTCGAGCGCCTGCTCGTCCGTCGTGTAGACGCTGATCTCGGGACGTGACGGGGCTGACTCGTCGGCGTACCACGCGGTCATCACCCCGTCGCGTACCGCGCGGGCAGCAGCGCCCAGGGTGTCATCGAATGGCAGCAGCAGCGCGACATGACGGGGTCGCATGGCGAGGGTCTCGGCACGCTCGCGCAGCGTTTCCAGCAGCGTCGCCCCGGGATGAGCGGGAAAGCGGTCCTGCCAGGCATCCAGTTCGGCACCGAATGCGGCGACGTCAAGCATCGAACGGATGGCAGCCAGGCCGAGTTGGTACCACCCGGCGGTCAGCGTGTCGCTGCTGGTCGCACGAGCTTCGAGCGTGGCGGCAGGTAGCCGCGACACGGCGCGCCAAGTGGTGTCATTGAGTGCCGACAGCATCCCGGATGGGTAAGGATGTCGATACGCTTCGACGGACGCCGTTGCCGCCTCGTCATAGCGCTCGAGCGCAAGCGCGGCAGGGCCGAGACAGCGAGCGCGCGCGCCGCGCACATACGGCGGCAACGGTCCGGGCTCGACCGTCGCAAGGATTGCATAAGCGTCCTCCGCCAGGCCCGTCCGCAGCATCGAGCATCCCTTGGCCACGGTGAGCGGCGCGCTGCCGTCACTCGTCGCCGCGATGATCGCGTCGGCAGCGGCGGCGTTGCCAGCGTCCTGCAGCGCGAGCGCCGCGATGCCGCGATAGGTCGCTGCCTGTCCAGTGTCGTTGACTCCAGCAGCAAGCTGTTGGTAAGACGTCGCGGCAGCCAGGTAGTCGCCTTGGCCGAGGAGGTTGCCAGCAAGCGTGCGCGGATCAGGTGCCGCCGGCTGCTCGGGTACCACGTTGCCTCGCGGCGCGCACGCGCTTGTAATAAGCGTGATGAACAACACGCCGCCGAATCGAACAACGGAAGAAGTGCAGAGGTCAGGCACGGACGGAGTATCAGCGGGGGCTGTAGGGCTGTCAATCGAACGGCCCGCACTCTATGTCGTGGCCACTCCCATCGGCAACCTGGGCGACCTTTCGCCACGTGCTGTCGCGGTCCTGCGCGCGGTCGATCTCGTCTTGTGTGAAGACACGCGGCACAGCCGTCGCTTGCTCGACAGCCACGCCATTTCCACGCCACTCGAAGCCTGTCATGAGCACAATGAGCGCCGTAACGCAGATGTCCTCGTCGAACGTCTGCGCGAAGGCGCAGCGTTCGCGCTCATAAGCGATGCCGGGACGCCGTTGATCTCCGACCCAGGGTACGCGCTCGTCGGGGCGGTCGCAGCCGCTGAAATTCCGGTCAGGGCCATTCCCGGGCCTTGCGCTCTCGTCGCTGCACTTTCCATCGCCGGCCTGCCCACGGATCGCTTCGTGTTCGAAGGCTTCCTTCCGGCGCGGTCCGAAGCCCGTCGCGAGCGTTTGCGAGCACTCGCCGGCGAAACCCGTACGCTGGTGTTCTACGAAGCGCCCCATCGGCTGGCGGCAGCCATAGCCGACATGTCGGCTACATTCGGAGCTGGACGCAGCGCGGTCATTGCACGCGAGATGACCAAGCGCTTTGAGACCACTTACCGCGGGACATTGGCCGAACTGGCTGCGCGGAGCGCGACGGACACCAATGCGGCGCGCGGCGAGCTGGTTGTTATGGTCGCTGGCGAGCCGCCGGGCCAATCCTCGACGTCGGAGGACGCGGACCGGCTTCTCCGCGTGTTGCTCGCAGAAACCGACCGCAAGGCCGCGCTTCGAATCGCCCAGACGCTGACGGGAATAAGCCGCAATGCCCTTTATCAGCGCATCCTGGAGATGGAGCGAGACACTCGACGCGAGGATTGAAAAGCCTCCAGCGGGCGCCCACACTGGCGCCGGGCAAGCCGGCCGGGTGATCGCTGCCGCACGCTCCGCGTGGAGCGACGGTGGAGGAAAGTCCGGGCTCCGCAGGACAGGGTGCCAGGTAACGCCTGGGGGACGTGAGTCCACGGAAAGTGCCACAGAAAACATACCGCCGCGTTCGCGCGGCAAGGGTGAAAAGGTGCGGTAAGAGCGCACCGCGCCGGCCAACGTCGGTGGCAGGGCAAACCCCACCCGGAGCAAGGCCAAATAGGGGGACGTGCCGCTTTCGGGCGGTGACGTGCGGTCCGCACGAGTTCCCGGGTAGGCTGCTACAGGCCGGCGGCGACGCCGGTCGCAGATGAATGATCACCGTGCTGCTGTGCAGCAAAACAGAACCCGGCTTATAGGCCGGCTTGCCCTCCTGCGACGCACGCTTTCGCGTGATCGGAACACCAGTAACCTCATGTGGAAAATTAAGAAATTTTCATATCACGCTGATTATTATGCGGCTTTTATTCACATCCGAAGTCAGTGCCCACCAACCCTGGCGTGGTGACCCTAAGTTACTGTTACTAAAGCAAGAATTCGTGAACCAGTAGGCCCAAATTTCTTGACAGCTTCTCGGAGGCGTCCTTATAGTTGCCACTTGTGGTGAAAAGTGGGGAAAAGTGGATCCGCGCGGTTTAGGGGTAGGCGACAGGAGAGCCATGAGGCCGATGTCGGCGTGACCCTCGCGACGGATCCCGCAGCGAGAAATGTTCCGGGGACTCACGACCGTCAATCTCGACGTCAAGGGCCGCTTGGCGGTTCCTGTCCGCTTCCGCGAACAGCTCGCCGCCTTCGATGCATCGAACCTCGTCCTCACCCTGAATCCCTGGGACCGTGCGCTGTGGCTCTATCCGTTGCCGGAATGGCAATCGATCGAGACAAAGCTGTCGGCCCTCTCGGACTTCGACAAGCAGAGCCGCCGCACGAAGCAGATGATGCGCGGCTACGCGACCGACGTTTCTTGCGACGGTCAGGGCCGCATCCTGCTGTCCCCCGAATTGCGTGAGATTGCCGCCTTGGACAAGCAGGTCGTCCTGCTCGGCCAAGGGAACAAGATCGAGATCTGGGACGCCGCGCGCTGGCGTGACGAGCGTGACGAATGGCTCGATGACGTCGGCGCCGGCGCCGCGACGCCGTCGTCCGCGCTCGAGACGCTTGCCCTGTGAGCCGGGCGCGATGCCAGCCCACGTTCCGGTTCTGCTCGACGAGGTCGTCAATCACATGATTTCGAACCTCAGTGGAACCTATGTCGACGCCACCTTCGGACGCGGTGGACATGCGCGGGCATTGCTGGCCCGGCTTGCGCCCGATGCCCGCCTGAGCGTCGTAGACCGCGATCCCGACGCCATCCGGTGCGCCCACGAACTGGCCGCGCTCGACGGCCGCGTGACCGTCGTACACGGGGCGTTCTCCGGCCTTGGTGAGTACTTCGCCACCTCGAGCGGTAGGGTCGACGGCGTACTGCTGGACATCGGCGTATCCTCGCCCCAGCTCGACGAGGCCACGCGTGGTTTCAGCTTCCGCGCCGAGGGGCCCCTCGACATGCGCATGGATCCGACTCGTGGCCAGACCGCCGCAGAATGGCTCGCCACGGCACGGGAGGAGGACATCGCTGACGTACTGTGGCGGTATGGCGAAGAGCGGCGCTCGCGGCAGATCGCCCGCCGTATCGTTACCACGCGCGCCAATGCCCCGCTGAGCACTACCGGTGACCTGGCACGCCTCGTGCGCGAATGTGTGTACCACCGTGGTGGACGCATCGATCCCGCCACGCGGACCTTCCAGGCCGTGCGCATGCAGGTCAACGACGAATTAGGCGAACTGGACGCTGCCCTCGATGCTGCGCTCACCCTGCTGGCCGTCGGTGGGCGCCTGCTGGTCATTGCTTTCCACTCGCTCGAAGACCGTATGGTCAAGCAGCGTTTTCGCGCGTTGGACGATGCGCGACGCGCCGCCGAACGCGAAAACGGCACCGACGCGCCACGCTTTCGCCTCGTCGCGCGTAAGGCGATCATGGCAGGCCCGGAGGAGAGCGCTACCAATCCACGCGCTCGTAGCGCCCGCCTGCGCGTGCTGGAGCGAGTGCAGTGAGACTCGTCGTCATTGCCATCCTCGCCGGCCTTGTGACCTTTGCTTCGGCGGTCGAGCTCGTCCTCAACCGCCACGCCAGCCGCAAGCTGTTCGTCGAACTGCAGGGTTTGCGCATCGACAAGCAACGCCTGGACCAGGAGTGGGGGCAGCTCTTGCTCGAGCAAGCGACCTGGGCGACCCAGGTCCGGGTCGAGACGATGGCTCGTGAATCGCTGGGCATGGTGATGCCAGGGCCGGGCCAGGTTTTCGAGCTGCGATGAGCGAGCGTGCACGGTTCAGTCGTGAGCTGAAGGCCCGCCGCCGGATCGTGGTCACCGGCTTCTTTGCCTTTGCCGCAGCCCTGGTATGGCGTGCCGTGGTACTGCAGATGCACGACAGTGAGTTCCTACAGAACCACGGCGATGCCCGGTACCTGCGCGTCGAACAGATCCATGCCGACCGCGGTATCGTGCTCGACCGCAACGGCGAACCCCTGGCAATCAGTACGCCGACCCAATCCGCCTGGATCAAGCCCGGCGACTTCGTCCGCACACGCGAACAGTGGCCATTACTCGCGGAGATCCTCGGTGTATCGGTCGAGCAGATCGAAACCCTGGTGATGCCGCGCCTGGGGCGCAAGTTCGTCTACCTGCGTCGCCACCTGACCCCCGACGAAGGCGCCGCAATCGCGAAGTTGGATCTCGATGGCCTCGAACTGCAGGAGGAATATCGTCGTTATTATCCGGTCGCCGAAGTCACCGCGCATGTCGTTGGCTTCACCAATGTCGATGATCGTGGCCAGGAAGGTGTCGAACTCGCCTTCGACGAGCTGTTGAAGGGCGAGCCTGGGCTGCGCCGCGTCATCAAGGATCGTCTTGGTCGCGTCGTCGAGGACGTCGAACGTCTGCACCCGCTGCGTCCCGGCCAGGATATTCACCTGAGCATCGACGAGCGCGTCCAGTACGTGGCTTACCGTGCCCTGAAGAACGCCGTTCACGCCCAGCACGCGCGGGCCGGCACGATGGTCATTGTCGACCCGCGCACGGGAGAGATCATCGCGCTGGTCAACCAGCCGTCGTTCAACCCGAACAACCGCGCGGATCTCAAGGTCGAGCATTATCGCAACCGGGCGGTGACCGACTTGTTCGAGCCGGGTTCGACCATCAAACCGTTCACTATCGCCACGGCGCTGGAAAGCGGTCAATACCAGCCGGATACCGTGATCGAAACCGCACCTGGATATTTCAAGGTCGGGCGCAACACGGTCCGCGACGTGCGCAATTTCGGCACCCTAGATGTCGCTGGCGTGATCGAGAAGTCGAGCAATGTCGGTTCGAGCAAGATCGCGTTGTCGATGGAACCAGAACTGCTCTGGAAGAGCTTGCGCAGCTTCGGCTTCGGTTCCCTCACGGATGCCGCGTTACCCGGCGAGACTTACGGGCGATTGAACGATTACGCCAATTGGAGCCAGATTGAACATGCCACCCTGGCGTTCGGCTACGGCCTGTCGGTAACGGCAGTGCAGCTCGCGCGCGCCTACACGGTGTTGGCGAACGACGGGTGGATGCAACCGCTCAGCATCGTGCGCCGAGACGCCCCGCCGTCACGTACTAGGGTTATCAAGCCCAGCACCGCACGCACAGTGCGGCACATGATGGAAAAGGTGATCACCGACGGCACGGGACAGATGGCGGCGGTCCCCGGCTACACGGTCGCCGGTAAAACGGGAACGGTGCACAAGTCCATCGAATCCGGCTACGCGGAACATCGCTACCTGTCGCTCTTCTCCGGCATGATCCCGGCCCGCAAGCCACGCCTGGTCGCGGTCGTAGTCATCGACGAACCGGACTCCGGCGAACATTTCGGCGGCCGCGTGGCGGCACCGATCTTCGCCGAAGTCATGCGCGAAGCCACAC
This sequence comes from Gammaproteobacteria bacterium, assembly GCA_050184115.1. GTDB lineage: Bacteria > Pseudomonadota > Gammaproteobacteria > JACKNG01. Next base: position 339,173 of record JBFXAQ010000001.1, read on the forward strand.
GCATTCTCAACATCCCCCCGGATGCCGACAACCGCGAGCAGGCGCAGGCAGTCTGGTTGGCGGGGCTCCATCCGGCGGCCGCGGCAACCGTGGAGCCAGCGCGATGATGTCGACGGCGGCGTTCCGGCCGCTGCCTCTGTCCGTCCTGCTGGCCGGAATCGCCGACGTTGCGCCGGCGCAGGAACGCGAGGTGCGCGACATCACGCTCGACAGCCGCGCGGTGCAACCGGGCAGCTGCTTCCTGGCCGTGCGCGGTACACGTGAAAACGCCATGTGCCATGCACGCGATGCGGTCAACCGCGGCGCCGTCGCCATCGTCGCCGAGTGTCGCGACGCCACTATTGATCTCGACGTGCCCGTGATCGACGTGCCCGGGCTGCGTGTCGAACTGGGCACCCTGGCGGCGCGATTCTTTGGCGCGCCCTCAGAGTCCGTGCGTGTATTCGCGGTCACCGGTACCAATGGCAAGACGACCGTTGCCCATCTTGGTGCGCAGGCGTTCCGTTTAGTCGACGGCCCGTGCGGTTATATCGGCACCCTCGGTGCCGGTTGGCCGGATGCCCCGGAGACTGGGATCAATACCACTCCAGACGTCATCACCATCAACCGCTGGCTCGCGCGCATGCGTGATGCGGGTGCCGCGGCCGCCACGCTAGAGGCATCGTCGCATGCGCTCGACCAGGGGCGCCTCGACGGTTTGCGGCTGCGCGCTGCGGCGTTCACCAATCTAGGTCACGATCATCTCGACTACCACGGCACGCATGCTGCCTATGGAGCGGCCAAGGCACGCCTGTTCCGACATCCGGCGCTTGCTGCGGCGGTCGTCAACGTCGACGATGCCTGCGGCGCCGATATTGCCGCAGCGCTCGATCCTGGCATCGAGTTGTGGACCTGCTCGTCCAGACCCGGCGATTCCGCGCGCGGAGCGCCTGCGCGCCTGCGTGCCTGCGCCATTGACAGCAGCCTCCGCGGTATCGGTTTCCAGCTCCACGTCGACGGACAGCCGGTGGCGGTGCGTTCACCACTGATCGGACGCTTCAACGTCGACAACCTCCTGATCATAGCCGGCCTGCTGCTCGCCGCCGGTCATCCACAGGATGCTGTGGCCGACTGTCTCGGGCGTCTGCACGCCGTGCCGGGGCGCATGGAGCGCTGTGGCACCACCACTCGCGGTGCCGTGGTGTTCGTCGACTATGCGCATAGTCCGGACAGCCTCACTGCCGCGCTGACGACCCTCCGTGAGCTGACGTGCGGTGCGTTGCACCTGGTCTTCGGTTGCGGTGGCAATCGTGATCGCAGCAAGCGTGCGCCGATGGGCGCGGTTGCCGCGGAGCTGGCTGACCACATCGTCGTCACTGACGACAATCCTCGCGACGAGGACCCGACCAAGATTGTTGCCGACATCATGGCCGGTATCGGCACCGTGGCGTCCTGTCGGGTCATCGGCGACCGTGCCGAGGCGATCCGACAGGTCCTGGCCGTCGCTGCAGAAGGCGACACCGTGCTGATTGCCGGCAAGGGCCACGAGAGCACCCAGGAAGTTCGTGGCGAGTGGCTGGAGTTCAATGATCTCGTTCAGGTGCGCGCAGTCCTGCAGGAGATGCGCACGTGATTGCCATGCAGCTAGCCGCCGCGGCACGGATTCTCGAAGCCCGCCTCGAGGGGACGGACGCACGGTTCACCGGGGTCGGCACCGATACGCGGAAGCTCGCGCACGGGCAGCTATTCTTTGCGCTGCGTGGCCCGCGCTTCGACGCCCACGAGCTGATCCCGGCCGCAGTCGCGGCCGGTGCCGCCGCCGCGGTGGTGGAGCACCCCGTAGAGTCGATCTTGCCGACCATCGAAGTGGCCGATACCCGGCGGGCACTGGGTGTCCTGGCGCGGGCCTGGCGCGTGCGCTTCTCGATTCCCGTCGTCGCCGTGACCGGCAGCGCCGGTAAGACGACGGTCAAGGAAATGATCGCCGCGATCATGGGTGTCCGGCACCGTGTGCTCGCCACGCGCGGCAATCTCAACAACGACATCGGTGTACCGTTGACCTTGTTCGAGCTCGATGCCGAGCACGAAGCAGCCGTCATCGAAATGGGCGCCAACCAAGCCGGCGACATCGCCGATCTCTGCGCCATCGCCCGTCCCACGGTCAGTGTCGTCACCCTCTGCGCGCCCGTCCACCTCGAGGGCTTCGGCGACATCGACACCGTTGCCCGCACCAAGGGCCAGATCGTGTCATCACTTGCTGCTGACGGTGTTGCCGTGATCAATGACGACGACGAGTACGCATCACTGTGGCGTGAGCTCGCTGGTACGCGGCGGACGATCGGCTTCGGGCTCGGCTTGCGCAGCGAAGTGCGGGCGAGCGATGTCGAGGTTGGCGTCGATGGCGCCACGTTCACCCTCCACGTCGGGAATGCCGCAGGCCGGGTGAAGATCGCCCATCGAGGGCTCCATAACGTGCGCAATGCACTCGCCGCGGCCGCCGCGGCCCGCGGCGCCGGAGAGGATTTCGACACCATCGCGCGTGGCCTGGCAGTAGCGCGCCCGGTGGCTGGCCGCCTGCAGATGCGCCGTGGACCCGACGGTGCCCGCATCATTGACGATAGCTACAACGCCAACCCCACGGCCCTGCGTGCGGCCTTGGACGTGCTTGCCGCCTATCCCGCACCGCGCTGGCTGGTCCTCGGCGACATGGGCGAGTTGGGACCCGAGGCGCCGCGGTTCCATCGCGAGGCTGGCGCCGCCGCGGCGGCGGCCGGCGTGGAACGATTGTTCACGCTCGGCGCGCTCGCAGCCGGCGCCCATGCCGCATTCACCGGGCCGGCGGCTGGCTTTGCCGCACACGACGAGCTCGTCACGGCATTGCGTGGGGCAATTGCCATCCGCGGCGAACCGGTCACGGTGCTGATCAAGGGTTCTCGGTCCATGGCACTGGATCGCGTTGCGATCGCTCTGGAATCATCGGAGTGCGTGTCATGCTGATGGTTCTCGCGGAATACCTGACCCGTTTCCACTCGGGCTTCAACGTCTTCCAGTACCTGACCTTGCGCACCATTCTCGGTGTCCTGACGGCGTTGTTCATCGCGTTGTGGATCGGGCCGCGCATGATTCACTACCTGGCCCGCTTCCAGATCCGGCAGACGGTTCGTGACGATGGCCCGCAATCCCATCTCTCCAAGGCTGGCACGCCGACCATGGGCGGACTCCTCATCCTGGTATCCATCGCAATCAGTACCCTGTTGTGGGCCGACCTGGACAACCGCTTCATCTGGATCGTCCTGATCACTACGTTGCTGTTCGGCGCCATCGGCTTCGCCGATGATTACCTCAAGCTGGTGCGCAGGAACTCACGTGGGCTGGTCGCACGTTACAAGTATTTCTGGCAATCGGTGGTGGCAATCGCTGCTGCCCTGCTGCTCTACGGCACGGCCCAATCGCCGCTCGAGACCCAGCTCATCGTGCCGTTGGTCAAGAGCGTTGCCATCGAGCTTGGCTGGCTCTACGTCTTGCTCGCCTACTTCGTCATCGTCGGCACCAGCAACGCAGTCAATCTCACCGACGGACTCGATGGCCTGGCCGTCCTGCCTACCGTGATGGTGGCGGCTGCGCTCGTCGTCTTCGCTTATGTCGCCGGCAACGTGCAGTTCGCGCGCTATCTTGCCGTGCCCTACATCCACGGCGTCGGTGAGGTGTGCGTGTTCTGCGGTGCTATCGTTGGCGCGGGTCTCGGGTTCCTGTGGTTCAACACCTATCCCGCCCAGGTCTTCATGGGCGACATTGGCGCCCTGGCGCTGGGCGCCGCCATCGGCACTGTCGCGATCGTGGTTCGCCAGGAACTCGTATTGCTGATCATGGGCGGTGTATTCGTGATGGAGACGGTCTCCGTCATCCTGCAGGTGGTGTCTTTCAAGTTGACCGGCCGGCGCATCTTCCGCATGGCGCCGATCCACCACCATTTCGAACTCAAGGGATGGCCGGAACCACGCGTGATCGTGCGTTTCTGGATCATCACCGTCATCCTTGTCCTCGTCGCCCTGGCGACGTTGAAGATCCGTTGATCGGCGCGGTGACGACGAGAACGGCCATGACGACCCGCCGCCGCCAAGAGGCCTGCGACCACGCTGTCATCGGGTTCGGCATTACCGGGCAGGCGGTGCTTCGTCACTTGCTGGCGCGCGGTGAAAAGGTGCTGATGGCCGACACCCGTGCCGAGCCCCCAGGTCTCGCCGCGTTTCGAGCAGCCTACCCGGATGTCGACATGGTTACCGGACCGCTCGACGACCAGTTGCTCGCTGGCTGCGCCGAGTTGATTGTGAGCCCCGGCGTCTCGCTCGACGAGCCTGCCTTGCGCGCGGCAATGGCGCGCGGCCAAGCGGTTTGCGGTGACATCGAGCTGTTCGCGCGTGTCGCACGGGCACCGGTGGTTGCTATCACCGGCACCAACGGCAAGAGCACCGTGACGACGCTGGTTGGCGAGATGCTGGCCGCGAGCGGAATGGACGTCCGCGTGGGTGGAAATCTCGGCACGGCCGCACTTGACCTCCTGGCGGCCGACGAACCGGACTGCTACGTGCTCGAGCTGTCCAGTTTCCAGCTCGATCTCACGCGCTCGCTCGCCCCGCGAGTGGCCGCGGTGCTGAATGTCACGCCAGATCATCTCGATCGCCACGGCGACTTCGCGCGCTATGCGGCGGCCAAGGCCCGCATTTTTGCATGTGCGACGGTCGCCGTCGTCAACGCCGACGACGCGGTCGTGTGCGCTTTCCCTGGTGGTGAACGTCGGGTCAGCTTTTCGCTCGGCCCGAGCGATTCGACACGTTATGGAGTCGACGTCCAGGGCGACGAAGTGATGCTGGCTGCGCCCGATGGTGTCGTCGTCGCCGTCGACGCATTGCACATCGCGGGCCGGCACAATCTAGCCAACGCGCTCGCCGCGTTGGCCATAGCGGATGCCATGGGTGCCGACCGTGCACGCAGCGTTGCTGCGTTGTGCAGCTTCCGTGGCCTGCCGCACCGGGCAGCCGCGGTCGCCCGCATCGATGGCGTCAGCTTCGTCGACGATTCCAAGGCGACCAACCCGGGCGCGGCCATCGCGAGCATCGAGGGCCTGCTCGAGACGACAGGTGGTGTCGTCATCGCTGGCGGCGAAGGCAAAGGGACCGGCTTCGATGCCTTTGGCGATTGTCTTGCCCGTCATGCCCGTGCAGTGGTGCTGATCGGACGCGCCGCAGCCGATATCGAACGTTCTGTCGGCGGTCGAGTGCCGTGTGTACACGCGATTGACATGGCGGGTGCAGTTCGAGCGGCAGCCAGCCTCGCGCTCGACGGCGATATCGTCCTGCTGGCGCCGGCCTGCGCAAGCTTCGACATGTTCGACAATTACGCAGCGCGCGGCCGCGCCTTCGCGGGCGCCGTGCGCGACCTGGAGGCCGAATGATGGACATTCCGGCCCAGCAGCAGGCGGTCGCGCAGCTCGACGTGCGTGCGGACTCGCCGGCCATGCACTACGACCTGTGGTTGATCGGCGCCGCCGCCACGCTGCTCGCCATTGGCCTCGTCATGGTGGTTTCGACCTCGGTATCGATCGCCGAGCGGCGCGAACTCGATCCCCTCTACTATTTCTGGCGGCAACTCGTCGGCGCCGGACTCGGCGTGGTCGTTGCGGTGGCGATTGCGCGCGCGCCGCTCAGCCTGTTCGAGCGCGCCAGTACGACCCTGCTGTTCCTGACCATCATCCTGCTCGTCGCGGTGCTCGTACCCGGGCTCGGTCGCGAGGTCAACGGCAGCATGCGCTGGATCGGTCTCGGGCCGGTGTCCGTCCAGGCTTCGGAAATCGCCAAGCTTGCGGTCGTTATCTACCTCGCGGCATACCTGGTCCGCCATAACCAGCAGGTGCGGCGGAACTTCCTCGGTTTCATCAAGCCGATCGGTGTTCTCACCATCATCGGCGCTCTGTTCGTCGTCGAGCCGGATTTCGGCGCGGCGGTGGTGCTCTTCGCTACGGGACTCGGCATGTTGTTCCTGGCTGGTGTACCGATCCTGCGTTTCATGTTCTGGGGTTGCGCGGCGCTCGCCGCGCTAGCCTGCCTGTCGATGCTCGCGCCTTACCGGGTGCAGCGGCTTATGACCTTCATGGACCCTTGGTCCGATCCGTTCAACAGCGGCTTCCAGCTGACGCAGGCGCTGATCGCATTCGGCCGCGGTGAATGGTTGGGAGTCGGTCTAGGTAACAGCGTGCAGAAATTGTTCTACCTGCCGGAGGTCCACACGGATTTCGTCTTCGCGGTCATCGGCGAGGAAGTTGGACTGATCGGCACGGCCGGCACCATTGCGCTGTTCACCTTCCTGGTATGGCGCATCTTCTATATCGGTGGTGCGGCCGAGCGCGCCAACCTCATGTTCGCAGCCTACCTGACCTACGGCATCGGGCATCTGGTCGGCTTGCAAGCCTTCGTCAACATCGGTGTGAACATGGGATTGCTGCCGACCAAGGGTCTGCCTCTGCCTTTCCTGAGCTACGCCAGCAACAATCTCGTCGTGACCTGTGCTGCCATCGGCATCGTGCTGCGGGCAGGTTACGAGGCGCGTACCTTGCGCGGTGCGGCGCAACGCATCGGGAGCCGTAAATGAACGGTCCGATCATGATCGTCGCGGGCGGAACTGGCGGCCATGTCTACCCAGGCATCGCTGTGGCCGAGGTGTTGCGCGCACAGGGCCGCGAGTTGTGCTGGATGGGAACTCGTCGCGGGGTCGAGGCGCAGGTCGTGCCAGCTGCCGGATTGCCGTTTCTCACCATCCCGGTCAGCGGACTGCGGCGCACCGGGCTGCTTCGCTGGCTCGCTGCGCCAGTCATGGTGATGGCGGCCGTCGCCTGTGCGGTCTTGCATATCGCGCGTGTGCGGCCGGCGCTCGTGCTCGGCATGGGCGGGTTCGTCAGCGGCCCCGGCGGAGTGGCTGCGTGGTTGTGCCGGCGACCGCTGGTGATCCACGAGCAGAACGCCATCGCCGGCCTCACCAATCGCCTGCTCGCGCGTATCGCCCGACGCGTGCTGGAGGCCTTCCCGGGGACTTTCCCAGCTGCGGTGTCAGCGGTTGAAACTGGCAATCCGGTCCGCGCGGCCATCAGCGAGCTCGTGCCGACGTCACCGAGCGAGGCCCGCGGCACGCGCGTGCTGGTCTTCGGCGGCAGTCGCGGAGCACGCGCCTTGAACGAGCTGGTGCCACGGGCATTAGCGGCAAGCAAAGTCAGCGGACTACGTGTTCGTCATCAATGTGGCATCGCCGATGTCGAGGCGACGCGGGCGCGCTACGCCGAACTGGGTATCGATGACGTGGTCGTGCAAGCCTACATCGATGACATGCCAGCGGCCTATGCGGAGGCGGAGCTCGTCATCTCTCGCGCCGGGGCGACATCGATCGCCGAGATTGCGGCCTGCGGCGTCGCGGCCGTGCTGGTGCCCTACCCGTACGCTGTCGACGATCATCAGACCGCCAACGCTCGATTTCTCTCCGACCACGATGGGGCCGTGCTTGCGCCGGAAGAGACCATTGCCGGCCCTGCCTTCGCCGAGACAATCGCAGGTCTGCTGCGCGACCCCGCACGACGGGCCCGGCTCGCCGCCAATGCCCGGGGCATGGCGCGTCCGCGGGCCGCAACGGAGGTGGCACGCATTTGCCTGGAGGTCGCCAGTGCCGGGTGAAGGCCGCCAGCTGATGCATCGCGTCGAACACATCCACTTCATCGGTGTGGGCGGTGCGGGCATGAGCGGCATTGCCGAGGTCATGCGAAACATTGGCTACCGGGTGACCGGTTCGGACAAGGGCATCTCACGCGTTACCGAGCATCTCGCCTCAATCGGCGTCGAGGTCATGCGTGGCCACGATGCGGCGCACATTGCCGACGCCGATGTCGTCGTCTATTCGAGCGCGATTGCTGCCGACAATGCCGAACTCGTGGCGGCCCGCGAGCGCCGCATCCCGGTAGTGCCGCGCGCCGAGATGCTGGCCGAGCTGATGCGCTTCAGCCATGGCATCGCCATCGCGGGAACGCACGGTAAGACCACGACGACGAGCCTGGTGGCGAGCGTCCTCGCCGAGGCGGGCCTCGACCCCACTTTCGTCGTGGGCGGGTTGGTGAAGAGCATCAACTCGCATGCGCGCCTCGGCACCGGGCGTTACCTGGTCGCCGAGGCCGACGAGAGCGACGCTTCCTTCTTGTTGCTCCAGCCCCTGATGGCAGTGCTGACCAACGTCGATGCCGATCACATGGCAACCTACGATGGCGATTTCTCCCGCTTGAAGGATAGTTTCGTCGAATTCTTCCGGCGCTTGCCGTTCTACGGCGTCGCCTGCATCTGCCTCGACGACGATCACGCGGCCTCGCTAATTCCACGTATCCGGGCCCGCGTGATCACCTATGGCTTCGACGAACGTGCCGACGTCCGTGGCTATGACCTGTGCCATGTCGACGGTCGTGAGCATTTCCGCGTCGCGTGTCGCTTCGCCGCTGCCGACGGCGAGTTCGTCCTCAATCTCGCTGGTGAGCACAATGTTCAGAATGCACTCGCCGCAATCGCCGTCGCCCTCGAACTCGGCATCGATGTCGGCGCCATCCGCCGCGCGCTTGAACGCTTCGAAGGCATCGCACGTCGCTGTCAGGTGCACCCCGGCGTCGCTCTCGGTGAGCATCGTGTGACTCTCGTCGATGACTACGGGCACCATCCGCGTGAACTGGACGCCGTATTGAAAACCATTCGCCGGCGTTGGCCGGGCCGACGGCTCGTCGTGGTGTTCCAGCCACATCGCTATACCCGTACGCGTGATCTGCTCGACGACTTTGCGAACGTCCTGTCGCGCGCCGACGCGTTGGTCCTACTCGAGGTCTATGCCGCCGGCGAAACACCGATCACGGGTGCCGACGGACGAGCTCTGGCCCGCGCCATTCGCGGCCGGGGCGTGGTCGAGCCGATTTTCGTCGAACGTCCCGAGGAGATCACCGCCACCCTCGCGCGCGTCGCCGCCGACGATGACATCGTCGCCTTGCTCGGTGCTGGCAATATCGGGGCCATCGCCGAGGAGATCGTGGCGTGACCGGGAGGTCGTCATGCACGCGTTGACGGTCCACCTGCCGCCGCCGGGGATACGCGGACGATGGCTTCGCGCCGAGCCGATGGCACGACATTCGACGTGGCGCTGCGGCGGTCCGGCCCAGGCCTATTTTGAACCGGCCGATCGGGAGGATCTCACGCGTTTCCTGCGCGGCCTGCCGCCTGGAACGGCGCTGCTCTGGCTCGGGCTCGGCAGTAATCTGCTCGTCCGGGACGGTGGGCTGCGCGCCGTCGTGATTTCCACCGCGCCGGGCCTCGGCACCTTGCGCTGGGACGCCGACGATCTCGTTTACGCGGAGTGCGGCGTGACTTGTGCACGGCTCGCGCGCGATGCCGCCCAACACGACCGCGCCGGTCTCGAGTTCCTCGCGGGGATTCCGGGCACGGTCGGCGGCGCCCTGCGCATGAACGCGGGGGCTCTCGGCGGTGAAACCTGGGATTTCGTCGAGACGGTGGAAATGATTGGCGACGACGGCATGATCCGGCGTCACGCGGCCAGCGAGTTTTCGCCGGCCTACCGCGGCGTCAGCGGGCCGACCGGCTGGTTCCTCGGAGCCTGGTTCCATCTGCCGAATGCCGCTGGAGGGCGCGGCATGCGGCGTATCCGCGAAGTGCTGGCCCAGCGTGGCGCGACGCAGCCCACCGGTCAGGCCAGCTGTGGCTCCGTGTTCAAGAATCCGCCCGGCGATTTCGCCGGTCGGCTCATCGAGCAATGCGGTCTGAAGGGCTTTCGTGTCGGTGGCTGCCACGTATCGCTGGTGCACGCGAACTTCATCGTCAACGACGAACGCGGAACTGCCGCCGATGTAGAGGCCGTCATCGCGCACATCGTGAAGACCGTTGCGACACAGACCGGGATTGAACTCCAGGCCGAGGTCCAGATCGTCGGTGACGCGGCGGGGATAACACGATGACACCCACGCTCGGCGCCAACCAGGAGCGAGTTGTGCAAGCAGCGGGCCGCGTCGGCGTGCTCATGGGTGGCACCTCGGCCGAGCGTGAGATCTCCCTCAAGAGTGGTGCGGCGGTGACTGCTGCACTGCACGAGATCGGGATTGACGCCGTGCCGCTCGATTGGAACGGGCAATTGGATGCCGCGTTCCTGGCCCACGATGTCGACCGCTACTTCATCGCCCTGCACGGCCGCGGCGGCGAGGACGGGCAACTCCAGGCCGTCCTCGACCTGCTCGGTCGGCCCTACACCGGCAGTGGCGTGCTCGGCTGTGCGCTGGCGATGGACAAATCGCGTGCCAAGCTGGCCTGGCTCGGTGCCGGTCTGCCGACGCCCGAGTTCGAACTGGTCGACGACCACAGCGAGGCAGAGGCGGTGATCGAGCGGCTCGGCGCGCCCCTGTTCGTCAAGCCCGCGCGCGAGGGGTCCAGCATCGGCATCAGCAAGGTCGATAATGGTGAAGCCCTGCGGGCCGCCATCGCACTCGCCAGGCGACATGACGATACCGTCATCGTAGAGCGCGGGATTGGCGGCGGGGAGTACACGTTGTCTATCGTCGATGGCGTCGCCTTGCCTTTGATCAAGCTCGAGACGCCGCGCGAGTTCTACGACTTCGAAGCCAAGTACCTAGCCGACGATACGCGTTACTTGTGTCCCTGCGGACTTGCACCGGGCGACGAACAAGCGGCCGCCGAACTCGGTATGCGCGCATTCACGGTGCTCGGTGGCCGTGGCTGGGGGCGAGTCGATTTCATGCGGGACGCGGCCGGCCGCATGTGGCTGATCGAACTCAACACCGTGCCCGGCATGACCGACCACTCACTGGTCCCGATGGCGGCTCGCCAGGCCGGCATGTCGTTCACCGATCTTGTCCTGGCGATCTTGGGTGCAAGCATGCGTGAGGAGCATCTGCGATGAGCCAGGCCATTATCAAGGTGTCGCCAGCCGTACCTGCCATGCCTTCGCCGACGGTGTTCGTGTTCGTGTTGATGCTGCTGGCGACGATTGCCGGCCTCGGATGGGCCATCGCGGAACTGCGCGATCCCGCCGCGCTGCCAATCCGGCGCGTGCAGATCGAAGGAGAATTCCTCCACCTCGACCCTGAGCGGCTGCAGCGCGTTGTCGTCGATGTCGTCGACGCCGGCTTCTTCGGCGTCGACGTCGCGCGTATCCGCGACCGCCTGCTGGAAGATCCGTGGATCCGCGAGGCGACCATCCGGCGTGTCTGGCCCGAGTCGCTGCGTGTCAGCATCGTCGAACAGGTTCCGGTTGCCCGCTGGGGAGATTTCGCGCTTCTCAACACGACCGGCGATATTTTCGCGCCCGACGAAACCTCGTTGCCCGACGGGCTGGTACGTTTGCGCGGCCCGCTCGGTACCGAGGACGACGTCCTCGAACACTACCGCCGTTGGGCCGCGCAGCTCGAGGAGGTCGGGCTGTCCGTGGTGGAGGTGCGACTATCCGCGCGGCTCGCCTGGACGCTGCAGCTCGGCGATGGCAAGGAGTTGGAACTCGGACGTCGCGACCTCGAGTCGCGCCTGGCGCGATTTCTACGGGCCTACCGCGCCGGGCTCGAAGACGTGTGGATGCGGATCGGGCGGGTCGATCTGCGCTACACCAACGGTTTCGCGGTGAGCGAATCGCGGCAAACACGCGCCGTCCTCCCGGAGGAAGCACCGTGAAGCGAGAGTGGGCTACGACGATGACATACGTACGCTGGCCACAGGACAAGGGTAAGAGTGGATGGTGAAGAAACCAGACAAGAAATTGCTCGTCGGCCTCGACATCGGGACGTCCAAGGTCGTCGCCATCGTCGGCGAGATCTCCCCCGACAACGAGATCGAAGTCGTCGGGCTCGGTTCGCATCCTTCGCGCGGCCTGAAGAAAGGCGTGGTGGTCAACATCGAATCGACCGTGCAGTCGATCCAGCGCGCCATCGAGGAAGCCGAGCTCATGGCGGGCTGTGAGATCCATTCGGTCTATGCCGGCATCGCGGGTGGTCACATACGCAGTCTCAACTCACACGGGATCGTTGCCATTCGTGATAGCGAAGTGACTCCAAGTGACGTCGACCGGGTCATCGACGCCGCCCGCGCTGTTGCGATCCCGGCCGATCAGAAGATCCTCCACATCCTGCCGCAGGAGTTCATCATCGATGGGCAGGAAGGAATTCGTGAGCCGATCGGGATGTCAGGCGTGCGCCTGGAGTCACGCGTACACATGGTGACCGGGGCAGTGTCCGCGGCACAGAACATCATCAAGTGCGTCCGGCGCTGCGGTCTCGAAGTCGACGACATCATCCTGCAACAACTGGCGTCGTCCTACGCGGTACTCACGGAGGATGAAAAAGAACTCGGGGTCTGCCTGTGCGATATAGGTGGCGGTACGACCGACATCGCCGTCTTCGTACATGGTGCCATACACCACTCGGCGGTGATCCCAATCGCCGGTGACCAGGTGACGAACGACATCGCTGTGGCCTTGCGCACGCCAACCCACCATGCCGAGGACATCAAGATCAAGTACGCCTGCGCACTGACGCAGCTCGCAAACCCCGACGAAACAATCGAGGTACCGAGCGTCGGCGATCGCCCGCCACGACGTCTTGTCCGGCAGACACTGGCCGAGGTGGTCGAGCCGCGCTACGAGGAACTGTTCAGTCTCGTCGCCACCGAACTCAAGCGTAGCGGCTTCGAAGAAATGATCGCGGCCGGAGTCGTGTTGACCGGTGGTGGCGCGAAGATGGAAGGCGTAATCGAACTCGCGGAGGAGGTGTTCCACATGCCGGTGCGCCTCGGGACACCACAATACGTCGCCGGATTGGTCGACGTCGTGCGCAACCCGATTTACGCGACAGGTGTCGGCCTCTTGCTATTCGGTAACCAGGCGGGGGGTAGAGGTTATTCGCAGCCGGGACGATTCGATACGTCGCAATCGTTGTGGGAACGAATGAAAAACTGGTTTCACGGGAATTTCTGACGCACGGCGGTTGGACGTCGTGCGCATGATGACGCTGGGCAAACAAAAACGATACGGATCAAATCCCCGCTGAGCGGGGGACACGTAGACGGAGGCAATACAATGTTCGAACTGATGGATTCCTACAGCCAACGGGCTGTCATCAAGGTCATCGGCGTGGGCGGCGGCGGCGGCAACGCCGTCGAGCACATGCTCGGTGCGGCAATCGATGGCGTCGAGTTCATCTGCGCGAACACCGACGCGCAGGTACTGAAGAATTCGAGCGTCAAGACCACGCTGCAACTCGGCAGCGACATCACGAAGGGTCTCGGCGCCGGTGCCAATCCCGAGATTGGTCGCCAGGCAGCGCTGGATGACCGCGAGCGCATCGGCGATGTGCTGGAAGGTGCCGACATGGTTTTCATCACCGCCGGTATGGGCGGTGGCACGGGGACGGGTGGTGCGCCGGTCGTTGCACAAATAGCAAAGGAGATGGGCATCCTGACGGTTGCGGTGGTGACGCGACCGTTTCCATTCGAAGGCCGCAAGCGTTCCGAGATCGCCAATGACGGTATCAAGGAACTCGCGCAGTACGTCGATTCTCTGATCACCATCCCGAACGAGAAATTGCTCAGCGTCTTGGGTCGGGACATCAGCCTGCTCGATGCGTTCAAGGCGGCCAACAACGTGCTGCTCGGCGCCGTACAGGGCATCGCCGAACTCATTACCTGCCCCGGTCTGATCAACGTCGACTTTGCCGATGTCCGCACGGTGATGTCCGAGATGGGCATGGCGATGATGGGATCGGGCAGCGCCCGCGGGCAGGACCGGGCCCGTGTCGCCGCCGAGGCCGCCATCTCCAGTCCGTTACTGGAAGACATCAACCTGGCCGGTGCCAAGGGCATCTTGGTCAACGTGACGTCGGGCCTCGATCTCAAGATGGGCGAGTTCGAGGAAGTGGGTAACACGGTCAAGAACTTCGCGTCGGACAACGCGACGGTAGTAGTCGGAACCGTCATCGACCCGAACATGGAAGACGAGATCAGGGTGACGGTGGTCGCGACCGGCATCGGCAGCGATGCCCGTGCACGTGACGAAGCCGCTGTCCCCGCGCCGACGCCTGCACCGAGACGGGGCGACGATGAGGTGGATTACCGCCGGTTCGAGCGCCCGACCGTGATCCGCAATCGTGACGAGCGCTTCGCTGGCGACGCGGCCAACGAGACCGACACCGATTACCTGGACATTCCCGCGTTCCTCCGGCGGCAGGCCGACTGATTTCTGCGGCACCGCGTCATAATTGATGGGAATAACAGTCTTTTCAAGACGATAGCATCGTGTGTTATGATGCGAAAAAAAACCGGCCTCGCGTGGGGGATGCGGGCAACATGATCAGACAGCGAACCCTGAAGAACGTCATCCGGGCGACCGGTGTCGGCTTGCACACCGGACGGAAGGTCTTCCTGACCCTGAGGCCCGCGCCACCGGATACAGGCATCGTGTTCAGGCGTGAGGATCTCAATCCCCCGGTGGAGATTCCTGCCCGCGCCGAAAACGTTGGTGACACCAGCCTTTCGACCAGCTTAGTCCAAGGGGACGTACGGGTATCGACGGTGGAGCACCTCCTATCGGCTTTTGCCGGCCTCGGAATCGACAACGCCTTCGTCGATCTGAGTGCCGCCGAGGTGCCGATCATGGACGGCAGCGCCGGGCCGTTCGTGTTCCTGATCCAATCGGCCGGCGTCGAAGAGCAGAACCGCTCGAAGCGTTTCATCCGGGTCAAGCGCGAGGTGCGCGTCTCGGACGGCGACAAGTGGGCTAAGTTCGAGCCGTTCAATGGCTTCAAGGTGTCGTTCGCCATCGAATTCGACCATCCGTTTTTTCTTCAGCGCACGAAGTACGCCGAGATCGATTTCTCGACGACTTCGTTCGTCAAGGAGGTCAGCCGCGCCCGCACTTTCGGATTCATGAAGGATGTGGAGCTCTTACGATCGCAGAACCTGGCGCTGGGCGGCAGTCTGGACAACGCCGTGGTGGTCGATGACTTCCGGGTCTTGAACGAGGATGGTTTGCGGTACGAGGATGAATTCGTCAAGCACAAGATTCTCGACGCTATCGGCGACCTCTACCTGCTAGGCCACAGTTTGATCGGCGCGTTCCACGGGTTCAAATCCGGTCATGAATTGAACAATCGCTTGCTGCGACAGATCCTGAGCATGCGGGACGCCTGGGACCTTGTGACCTTCGAAGACGAAGTCGACATGCCGATCATGTTCGTGCAGCCGGCGGCAGCCGGCTGAATTCCTGCTTCAGCGAGCGCGCCGAGCCAATCGCTCGAGGGCTTCGCGCAACCGTTCGTCTCCGATAGTTGCCGCTTGCGCCCGGATGTCGCGACCTGCGCTCTGACCCATCCGCGGCCGCTCCGTGCGGTGTGGCTGATTGTTCTCCTCGCGAGATCGCACGCGCACGCGAATGCTGCGCACCGTGGAAAATTCAGCCGCGGTCGGCAGGTCTGCGAGCAATTGAGGCGTTACGAAGCGAAGCTTGCTCGCCCAGACAGGACTGCTTGCAAAGAGCACCAACGAACCGTTGTCGATAGGGCCGAGTCGTACGTGGCCGACGAGTGCCGGGGGCAAGTGCGACTGCAACACCCGCTCCAATTCGACGATCCGCGCGGCGCGGGCCGTTAATTGCTTTAGATGTCCGAATGCGGACACAATACGGCCGACTTGGGTGGGGGCTTTCGTCATTCTGAGCCTTGTCCCCGCTGCACCTGTATGCTAGCGGCAACATCCCTGCATGGAAATTCTGATCATATCAAAGCGTCGGGGTTCGACGGCCGGCATCCGCCTGAGTTGGCCGCGACTGCTCGCCGCTGCCGTCGTCATCGTCGCGTTGATTGGCAGCGCCGCGTTTTGGGGCTGGACGCGCGGAGGGGACGCCATGCTCGAAGCGTTACTCAACAATCCCGACCGCACGTCAACTGTCTGGCAGCGCGAACTGTTGCTGCAACGACACTTTCTCAATAACCTCGAGCGCGACCTGGGTGCCGATCTGAGCGCGCTGGCTGTCTCCGTGGGAAGTATGCAGGCCCGGCTGACCCGCCTCGAGGTGGCGGCAGAGCACGTTGTAGTCACCGCTGGCCTCGATGCCGAGGAATTCGCATTCGAACAACCGCCGCCGATCGGGGGCCCCGAGCCCGCGCAGAGCGATCCGCCACGCTGGGACGGCTTGCTGGGGAATCTGCAAGCACTTGGCACCGAACTCGACCTGCGCGAAGCGCGGCTGTCGATGCTCGAGTCGTTCCTGCTCAACCGCCAGCAGGTAGACGACACCCGGCCCGCGGGCGCGCCGGTAGCCGACGGTTGGATCTCCTCCGGCTATGGCTACCGCACCGACCCGGTCAACGGGCGTCGCGAATTCCATAGCGGAATCGATTTCGCCGGCAAACCGGGAATCGAAGTTCGCGCGGCGGCACCGGGACTCGTGACCTGGTCCGGCAAGCGCTGGGGCTACGGCAATCTCGTCGAGATCAGCCACGGTAACGGCTACGTAACCCGCTATGGCCACAATCGCGTCAACCTCGTCAGCGTTGGCGAAAAGGTCGACAAGCACCAGCCAATCGCCCTGCTCGGATCGACCGGGCGCGTAACAGGCCCCCATGTCCACTTCGAAGTCGTACGCGACGACAAGACCGTCAATCCGGCACAATTCGTCGGGCGCAGAGCACGCAACTGAACCTCGGCCCACACCGTTCAGGGGCGGCCAGCATACGCAGGTCAGCGGGGCGAACCTGATACAATGCCGCGCCGCCGCCGTCCTCTGAGGGCGCGCGACGACCATCCCCAGACACCTCCGAATTACGCTCATGTCGGCAAGTTCCAAGTCCCTCCCTGCCCGCTTTGTGCAGGCTATTTTCGGCAGCCGTAACGATCGCCTGCTCAAGCGCATGCAGAAATCAGTCGCCGCCATCAACGCCCTCGAAGCGGGGATGGCCGAATTGAGCGACGACGCTTTGCGCGCCAAGACCGCGGAGTTCCGCCAGCGCTTCCGCGATGGAGAATCCCTAGATGACCTCCTGCCAGAAGCGTTCGCGGTGGTCCGCGAAACGGGCCGGCGCGTGCTCGGCATGCGCCATTTCGACGTCCAACTGGTCGGCGGCATGGTGCTTCATTCCGGCAAAATCGCCGAAATGCGTACCGGTGAGGGCAAGACTCTGGTAGCAACCTTGCCGGCATACCTCAACGCGCTCTCGGGCCGCGCAGTTCACGTCATCACGGTCAACGACTACCTCGCTCGGCGCGACGCCGAATGGATGGGGCGCATATATAACGCCCTCGACATGTCAGTCGGAGTCGTCCTCGGCGGCATGAACAACGCAGACCGAAAGCGCTCCTACGCCTGCGCCATTACTTATGGCACGAACAACGAATTCGGCTTCGATTACCTGCGCGACAACATGGCTTTCCATCCCGAGCACCGGGTTCAGCGCGACCTCACTTACGCGATCGTGGACGAAGTCGATTCCATCCTGATCGACGAAGCCCGCACGCCGTTGATCATTTCAGGTCCTACCGACGATCGTAGCGACCTCTACGTCCGTGTCGACGCACTGATCCCGGCGCTGACCAGGCAAGCCGAGGAAGACGGACCTGGCGATTACACCGTCGACGAGAAAACGCGCCAGGTCTACCTGACCGAAGAGGGGCACGAGCGTATCGAGAACATGCTAGGCGAAGCCGGCCTGCTGCCGGAGGGCGACAGCCTCTACAGTGCGGCCAACATTTCCCTCATGCACCATGTGTATTCGGCCATCCGCGCCCACGCGCTGTTCAACCGAAACGTCGACTACGTCGTCAAGGATGGTGAGATCGTCATCGTCGACGAGTTTACCGGGCGCACCATGCCGGGGCGGCGCTGGTCCGAGGGTCTGCACCAGGCGATCGAAGCGAAGGAGGGGGTGCAGATCCAACAGGAAAACCAGACGCTGGCATCGATCACCTACCAGAACTACTTCCGTCTCTACGATAAGTTGTCGGGGATGACCGGTACGGCGGATACCGAGGCTTACGAGTTCCAGGAGATCTACGGTCTCGAAGTCGTCGTCATCCCGACCCACAAACCGATGGTGCGGGACGACCGAGGCGACCTCGTATACCTGACCGGCCAGGAGAAATTCAAGGCAATCATCGCGGACATCAAGGATTGCCGCGACCGCGCGCAGCCGGTGCTCGTCGGCACGGTGTCGATCGAGACTTCGGAATTCCTGTCCAACCTACTGACGAAAGAAGGCATCGAGCACCAGGTCCTGAACGCCAAGTTCCACGAAAAGGAAGCCCACATCGTTGCCAACGCCGGGCGTCCCGGCGCGGTGACGGTCGCAACCAACATGGCCGGCCGCGGCACCGACATCGTCTTGGGAGGCAGTCTCGAAGCCGATCTCGAGGGGCTCGGCGACGAGATGACGGACGAGCAGCGGGGCGCGGCGCGCGAGGCGTGGCAGCAGCGTCACGACGATGTTCTCGGTGCGGGTGGACTACACATAATAGGTACCGAGCGACATGAATCGCGGCGCATTGACAACCAGCTCCGCGGGCGGGCCGGACGCCAGGGCGACCCGGGGTCGAGTCGTTTCTACCTTTCGCTCGAAGACAGTCTCATGCGTCGGTTTGCTTCTGAACGGGTGAGTGGCCTGATGCAGAAGCTCGGGATGCAGGAAGACGAGGCCATCGAACATCCCTGGGTCACTCGCGCAATCGAGAACGCGCAGCGTAAGGTCGAGGGTCACAACTTCGATATCCGCAAGCAATTGCTCGAGTTCGATGACGTCGCCAATGATCAGCGCAAACACGTCTACGAGCAGCGTCGGGAATTGATGGAAGCGGACGATATCGCGGAGAATATCCGCGGCATACGCCACGATGTCGTCAACGACCTCGTCGACACCTACCTGCCCCCCAACAGCTTTGAGGATCGCTGGGATATCAGGGGCCTCGAAACCGCGCTCGAGCACGAATTCTCCTGCAGGCTCCCGCTCGGGGAATGGGTGGAGAAGGAGAACGAGCTCGATGACCATGAGGTCAGGCGCCGCGTACTCGAATCGATCGAAAGCGACTATGCGGCCAAGGAGGCGTTGGCCGGCCCGGACAACATGCGTAACTTCGAAAAGGCGGTCATGCTTCAGGTGCTGGACACGCACTGGAAGGAACACCTTGCCGCGATGGATCACCTCCGCCAGGGTATCCACCTACGCGGTTTCGCGCAGAAGAACCCGAAGCAGGAGTATAAACGCGAGGCATTCGAGATGTTCGAGCACATGCTCGGAGCCATCACGCGTGATGTCATCGGAATCCTGTCCAAGGTCGAGGTCCGCGCGAAGGAGGACGTGGAGCCGAGCGAGGAAGTGCCGCAACCGGACGAGCAGCAATATCACTACCAGTCGGCGGCCAGCGAACCGGAAGCGAAAATCGACATGCCGGCGGCTGCGCCTCCGCGGGCCGCGCCGAGCGCGGGTCATCGGGCCCCCGTCGTTCGCGATGGCCGCAAGATCGGACGCAACGAGCCCTGTCCCTGTGGTTCGGGCAAGAAGTACAAGCAATGTCATGGACGTTTGAGCTGAGGCATTCCGGACATGAGTTTCGAGGTGACAATCAATGATCCGGCGCTACCGGTTGCCGGTCTGAAGCTGGCGGCAACAGCGAGCGGTCTGCGGTACAAGAATCGCGACGATCTGTGCCTGATAGCGATCCCTGCGGACGCCACGACACACGGCGTGTACACGACGAATCGCTTCTGTGCGGCACCAGTTATCGTAGCGCGCCGGCATGAGGTGAGTGCGGTACCAAGGTTTCTCATCATCAATGCCGGTAATGCCAATGCCGGCACCGGCGAGCGCGGCGTCGCCGCGGCGCTCGAAGTCTGCCGCGCTGTGGCCCGGCACGGTGGTTGTGCGCAAGACGAGGTGTTGCCGTACTCGACCGGTGTCATTGGCCAGCAGCTCGACAGTGCGCGCATTGCCGAGTGCGTGCCCGCGCTGTTCGCCGGGCTGACCGAGGATGCCTGGCCGCGCGCGGCCGGCGCCATACTGACGACCGATACCCGAGCCAAGCTGCGCAGCGCGACGGTAAGTTGCGGCGCGCAGCGCTTCACCGTAACGGGTATGACCAAAGGCAGTGGCATGATCAAGCCCAACATGGCCACCATGCTCGCCTACGTCGCGACCGACGCCGCCATAACCCATCCCGTTCTATCGGAACTGGCAACCCGAGCTGCCATGCGCAGCTTCAATCGCATCACGGTCGACGGTGATACCTCGACAAATGACGCACTTGTGTTGATCGCAACCGGTGCGGCCGGTAACCCCTCACCGACAAGTGTCGACGACGAGCTCGGGCAGGCGTTGCTCGCCGGATTCGAGATGGTCTGTGGTGAGCTCGCTCGCGACATCGTCCGGGACGGCGAGGGCGCGACCAAGTTCGTCACCTTGCACGTCCATGGCGGCTACAGCGACGAGGATTGCGCGCGCGTCGCCTACGCTGTGGCCGAGTCACCGCTGGTCAAGACCGCACTGTTCGCGAGCGATGCCAATTGGGGGCGAATCCTGGCCGCAGTCGGGCGCGCGGGAGCCGCACGGCTCGATATCGAGGACGTCGCGATAGACATCGGCCCCTGCCCGATCGTCCGCGCCGGGCAACCGGTTGCGGGTTACGACGAAGCAGCGGTCACTGCGGTCATCAAGCAGGCCGATATCGAGATTGATATCGTCATCGGCCGTGGCGCGCACGAGACCACCGTCTGGACCTGCGATTTCTCCTACGACTACGTCAAGATCAACGCCGAATACCGTAGCTGAGCGCGAAGTAGCGGTCACCGGTGGCGGATACGGCCTCTGCCTTTCGATTTGGGTATCGCGACGACATTGCCGGTCCATGTCGCGGCAGGCGTGATCCGTCGCCGCGACGGAGCGATCCTGCTCAGCCTGCGT
Source organism: Gammaproteobacteria bacterium (assembly GCA_050184115.1). GTDB lineage: Bacteria > Pseudomonadota > Gammaproteobacteria > JACKNG01. The sequence goes on from JBFXAQ010000001.1 coordinate 360,168, forward strand.
CCGCGGCATGCCCATCAGGGGGGCCTGTGGGAGTTCCCTGGGGGAAAACTCGAAGAGCGCGAGACAACCTCGATGGCGCTGGCGCGTGAACTCGGCGAGGAACTCGGTATCCGGCTCGGGGAGACCGTACCGCTGATCCGCGTCAATCACGATTATCCCGACAAGCGGGTGTTGCTCGATGTTCTCGAGGTTCGGACATGGGAAGGCGAACCGCATGGACGCGAAGGACAGGAGGTGCGGTGGGTCATGCCCACGGCTCTCGATGCCTATCGCTTCCCGGCAGCAAACCTGCCAGTAATTACAGCCGCGCGCTTACCCAGCTTCGCGATCCGCGCCGACTTCTCGCGCGCGTGCGACGTCGCGGGCCTGGCCGCTGCACTCGCGCGCTCCGTCGAGGCGGGGACCCGTCTGTTATGCCTCACTCTGCCTGCAGGCACGCTGGCACCGTCCCTGGCGCGCTTGTTGGCAATCTGTCGTGAGCATCGTGCACGCTGCACTGCGGCACTTCAGGGGGCCAGTGGTGAGCACTCAGTCGGCGACGGGTTGCATCTTGCGCCGTGGTCTCTACGGGCCGCGAAGCGCCGCCCGATCCCGGTTGGCCGGTTGCTGAGCGCGACATGCCGGAATCTGGACGATGTCCGTCGCGCGGCCAGCTTGTCCGTGGATTTCATCTATCTCGACGTAGTGCAGGGCAAGGACGGACGTGCAGACCATCTACGAGCAATGGTCGCGGCTGCAACGATGCCTGCGTTTGCATCGGGTCCCACGCAGGCCGCGGATACGGAGTCGATGCGTCGGCTCGGTTGCCAGGGCGTTGCGCTCTTAGTCACAGACGCAGCTGATCTGGTAATGGCATCGAATCGCGTCGAGCCGGCCGCGAGCACACAGCCAGCTCCTCCAGGCGCTCAGATGCCGCAGCACTGAAGGTCGAAAGGGATATCCTCCGGCGCTTGAGCGGCACGATTCGCGGTGGATTTCTGACTGTAGAACCTGACCGTGAAACGGTGCTTGCCACCGCTTATCTCGGGATAGACGGCGGCGTTTGGCGGCATCAGCACCCGGACGAGGGTGCAAGGCGTGCTCGGCTCGATCTGTTGCTGATAGAAGCCGCCATGAGCAACCACGCTCCGTGGATTGCTGCTTTCGCGCACCAGCTCGAGAATGATGCCGGCCGCGCGCTCGACCACGCGGAGATCCTTCATCCAGGCATTGAGATGCGTCGCTCGCAGCGCGGGGTCGGCGTTCAGCCAGTAGTGCAACGCCGGGACGTCGAAGCTGCAAGTGCCGCCCGGAATGGTGATGCGCTGTCGTACCTGGTTGGCCAGTTCGTCGTTGCGAAGGCGTTGACCCGGTTGGTAGTCGCTGGCCTTGAGGCGGCCGAGGACACCGCTGATGGAACCGAGCGTCTTGTCCAGCAGCTCGGGATTGACCCCGGGATTGTTCTTCAGGCCATTGAATATATTAATGTCCCGCTCGAGTTCCTTGCTCAGTTCACCTTTGACGTCGGTACGGGAGAGGAAGTCGCAGATTTCGAGCATCCGCGCGAGGGCATCGCGCGCTTCCCATTCGCCGCCGGCGCGAATCCCGGCTTCGATCCCCTGGAACAGGTGTTCGAGACGCAGGCAGTTGCGCATGCGTTCGTTGAGCGGTTGCTCATAGACGACCGACTGCGCCGCGCTGGGAAACAGGCTCGCCTGCATGCCGGAAGGGTCGGATTTCATCGATCGGTCGTCCGGGGTCACGTCCGGGATCGGGCGAGCTCGGTGTAGGCCCCGTGGAGAGCATCCACGCGCTCGAGTAGCTCGTTGCGCGAGCCATCGTTGACGATGACGTCATCGGCGATGGCAAGGCGCGCGGCACGACTCGCCTGGCTGCGCATGATTGCCGTCACTTCGGCCTCTGTCAAATCGTCACGAACCTGGACGCGCTGGCGTTGCAGCGCCTCGTCGCAGTCGACGACGAGAACGCGGTCGTACTTGCCACCGCCGCCTTCTGCCAGGAGCGGAATGCCCAACAGGCAATAGGGCGTTGCGACGCCGTCGATGTGCGCCTGCATACGGGCACGTATCCGTGGATGGAGGATCTGCTCGAGTTGATGGCGGCGCCGGGGATCGGCGAACACGATAGCCTTGAGATGCCTACGATCGAGACGCCCCTCGGAGTCGAGTACCTCCCGCCCGAACGCTGCAACGATTTCAGCGAGGCCGGGTGTACCAGGCTCGACGATCTCGCGCGCGACTTGGTCGGCGTCGATCACTGGCACGCCATGACGTTCCGCGAAGAGGGCGCACACCGTGGACTTGCCGGAGCCGATGCCACCGGTGACAGCGATGACCATGGCCCGGCTCATCAACGACTTCTCCAAACTCGGCGTGGTTGCCGGCGGCGACGTGACGGCAGCGGCGTCACAGCGTGCGCCCGAAACTGAGCAATGCAGCGAGTTCGCCCCGCCAGAACATGGCGACAATTCCGGCGATCGCGAGGTACGGGCCGAAGGGGATGGGTTGCGACCGTTTTACGACGCCGGTCGCGATGAGGCTGATACCAATAACCGCACCGACTGCGGACGACAGCAGGATCAGCGTCGGTAAGGTTTGCCAGCCGAGCCAGGCACCCAGCGCAGCGAGCAATTTGAAGTCGCCGTAGCCCATGCCCTCCTTGCCTGTAACGAGCTTGAATAACCAGTACACCGACCACAGGCTGAGATAACCAAACATCGCGCCGAGTACGGAGCTGTCGAGTCCTGGCGCGAAGCTGCCGAAGAACGCGCAGGCGATGCCAAACCAGAGCAACGGCAAGGTCATGCTGTCGGGTAGCAACTGGGTGTCGTAGTCGATCAGGGCCAGCGCCAGCAGGTACCAGCAGTAGAGGGCCGCGGCGATGGCGGCGAATGCGCCTGAAGTCGTGACCCCTGCATCGGTCACGCCGAAACGGCATGCCGCGTACGTGGCGAGCATGCCGCTGACACACTCGACCGCCGGGTAACGCAACGAAATCCGCTGTCCACAGTGTCGGCACCTGCCGCCGAGCACGAGGTAACTGAGCACCGGGATGTTGTCGAACGCGGCAATCTGGGCCTTGCACGCCGGACAGCGGGAGCGGGGAACGACGAGGTTGAAGGGGGGCTCGTCTCCTGTCTGGGTCTCGCCAAGCAGCTGCCGGCATTCCGACTTCCATTCGTGCTCCATCATGAGCGGGAGTCGATGAATGACGACGTTGAGGAAGCTGCCGATGAGCAGCCCGAGCACGCCGATTGCGGCGACGAACATCCAGGGGGCGATGGGCAGTAGGCTGACGGAGGTAGTCATGGGCTTATCGCGCGGGAATGCGCGACTACACCTCGCCGGCACCGCTGCGGCGCCAGCGCGGAATAGCCTGGGATGGGGCTAGACGACCTGACCCATCTTGAAGATCGGCAGATACATGGCCACAACGAGACCGCCGATGAGAACGCCAAGGACCGCCATGATGAGCGGTTCGAGCAGGCTGGTCAGTGAATCGACCGCATCGTCGACTTCCTGTTCGTACCAGTCCGCCACCTTGCCCAGCATCTGGTCGAGTGCACCCGACTCCTCGCCGATGGCCACCATCTGGATCACCATGTTCGGGAACACGCCGCTGTCGCGCATGGCGGCTTGGACCTGCGTGCCGGTCGCGATCTCATCACGCATTCTCATCGTGGCTTCGTAGAAGACGATGTTGCCGCAGGCTCCAGCCACCGAGGTCATCGCTTCCACCAGCGGCGTGCCGGCTGCGAACATCGTCGACAGCGTACGGGCGAACCGCGCGATGGCGGACTTGTTGAGGATGTCGCCGAGCACCGGGATCTTGAGCAGCAGTCGATCGATGAAGTGGGCGAACTTAATGGAACGTTTCATGGCCTGCATGATGGCGACGACGACACCCACGATGCCACCGACCAGAATCCACCAATATGACTGGAACCACTTCGACATGTTGATTACCAGCTGCGTCAAAGCCGGCAGGTCTGCTCCAAAGCCCGAGAACAGGTCCTGAAACTGCGGAATGACGAAGATCATCAGGATGCAGGTGATGACGAAGGCGACGACGATGACCGCGATGGGATAGAACATCGCGCCCTTGATCTTCGATTTCAGCGCCTCCGTCTTCTCCATGTAGGTGGCGAGTTTGTGCAGTATCTCCTCGAGGATACCGGCCTGCTCGCCGGCCGTGACGAGGTTGCGATAGAGCTCGTTGAATTGCTGTGGATGCTTACCCAGCGCCTCGTTGAGCGAGCCGCCGGCTTCGACGTCCGCCTTCAGCGACAGGATCAAATCCTGCATGGCCTTGTTCTCGTGACCGCGGCCGACGATCTCGAAGGATTGCACGAGTGGCACGCCGGAGGACATCATGGTTGCCATCTGGCGGCTGAACACGGTGATGTCCTTGGAAGTGATCTTGCCGCCGCTGCTGAGCAGAGGCTTACGCTTCTTCGTCACCTTGAGCGGGTTGACGCCCTGGCGGCGTAGCTGTGCTTTGATCAGGGCGTCGTTCTGCCCCGACATTTCCCCCTTGACGCGCTTGCCATGCTTGTCGACGCCTTCCCAGATGAACATGTCCGACTTGGCTGCAGCTGTGGCCATGCTGGCTTACTCCACCGTCACTCGATTGACTTCAGCTAGGCTCGTGACGCCCGCACGGGCTTTCGACAGGCCCGACCGGCGGATGTCCCAGATACCTTCGGCGGCAGCCTGATCGGCCAGCTGCACGGCGTTTGCGCCCTCGATGATGAGGCGCTTGATGGCGTCCGAGATTGGCATTACCTGGTAGATGCCAGCACGGCCCTTGTAGCCGCTGGGGCACTCGGCGCCGCCATCGCCTGGACCATACAGTTTGATGCCTGCGTTGACCCATTCCTCAGGGAAGCCCTCGTCGATCAAGGCTTCCGGTGGCATGTCGAGCGGTACGCGGTAATCCGGGTGGAGACGCCGGCACAAGCGTTGCGCGGTGATGAGGTTGATCGAAGTGGCGACCGCGAACGCCTGCACGCCCATGTCCTGCAGTCGTGTCAGGGTCTGCGGCGCGTCGTTGGTGTGCAGCGTCGACATCACCATGTGGCCGGTCTGGGCCGCCTTGACCGCGATGGACCCCGTTTCCAGATCGCGGATCTCGCCGACCAGAATGATGTCGGGGTCCTGACGGAGGAAGGCTTTGAGCGCCTTGGGAAAGGTCATGCCGGTGCGTTCGTCGACCTGAACCTGATTCACGCCCGGCAAGTTGATTTCAACAGGGTCCTCCGCCGTGGAGATGTTGACGTCGTCCTTGTTGAGGATGTTGATGCCCGTGTAGAGCGAGACGGTTTTGCCGCTGCCGGTCGGGCCGGTGACGAGGAACATGCCGTACGGCTTTGCCAGGTTCTTGAGGAACAGCTCTTTTTGGAAATCCTCGTAGCCGAGTTGGTCGATCTGCAACTTCGCTGCATCTGAATCGAGGATACGCAGCACGGCCTTCTCGCCGAACAAGGTCGGGCAGGTGCTGACGCGAAAATCGATGGCCTTGCTCTTCGATAGTTTGAGCTTGATACGGCCGTCCTGCGGTACCCGGCGTTCCGATACGTCGAGGCGTGACATGACCTTGATGCGCGCGGCAATCTTGCCGGCCAGCGCGAGTGGTGGACGCGAGACTTCCTGCAGCACGCCGTCGATACGGAAGCGCACCCGGTAGATCTTCTCGTAGGGCTCGAAGTGGAGGTCGGAGGCGCCACGCTTGATGGCGTCGAGCAGGCACTTGTTGACGAAGCGCACCACCGGCGCGTCGTCAATCTCGCTGTCTTCCTGCTGGCTGGGTTCCGTCGATCCGACCTCGACGTCGTCGAAGTCCTCCAGATCTGAATCGCCCATGTCGCCGAGACTGGTATCGGTGTCCTCGAGCGCCTTGTCGATGGCCTTGGTGAGCTTGTCCCACTCGACCACTACGGCTTCGGTGGTACCGCCGCCGATATTGAACTTGATCTCGTCGAGCGCCTGCAGGTTGGTCGGGTCGGCGATACCGATGAATACCCGCGTGCCACGCTTGTACAAGGGCAAGGCCGAATGCTTCTGCAACAAATCGCGATTGACGAGCTTGATGGTGTCGTTGTCGAGTTCGAGCGCGTTGATGTCGACCATCGGTACGCCGAACTCGGCCGAGGCTGCTTGCGCGATCGCTCGGCTGTCCGCGAGCTTGTTCTCGACCAGGTAACGGACGAAGGGGATTTTCTTGCTGAGGGCTTCCTGGAAAGCCTCGCCGGCCGCGTCTTCGGCGAGCAGGCCGTCGGCAACCAGCTTGCGTGCGAGCCCGCTCAAGGGCACGCGGTTACTCGATACCGCCATGGGATTCGCTCGTGGGGGCAGTTGACTCCAGACAAAATGGTAGATTAAGCGGCCCTAAATGACCACCGCAGCGAGGAATTTTGTGGTCGGCCCGACACCTTTGCCGGGCCGACCGGGTAGCGGGGGATGGCCGCCGCTGCTCCGCGGCTTCAGGCGGCGTCGGCGCGCACCGCCTCGAAGGTCAGGCTATCGCCGCCATCGTCCACCTTGATGACGTCACCACGCTGGTAGCGACCGCCGAGGATTGCCTCGGCCAGGGCGGTTTCCAGCAGGTTCTGGATGGCCCGCTTGAGCGGACGGGCGCCGTAGACCGGGTCAAAGCCAGCTGCGCCGAGGCGGTCGAGTGCCCGCGCCGAGACCTCGAGGCCGAGGTCCTGTTCGGCCAGCCGCGCCCGCAGGCGTTCGATCTGGACTTCGGCGATGGCGCGGATCTGGACCTGGCGCAAGCCATGGAAGACCACCACCTCGTCGATCCGGTTGACGAACTCCGGGCGGAAGTGGCGCGAGACCACGTCCATCACCGCCCGTTTCATCTCATCATAGTGCTCGTCGTCGGCCATGTTCTGGATGGCGTCCGAACCGAGATTGGAGGTCATGACAATGACCGTGTTGCGGAAATCGACCGTGCGACCGTGGCCATCGGTCAGGCGACCGTCGTCCAGCACCTGGAGCAGGATGTTGAAGACGTCGGGATGGGCCTTCTCGACCTCGTCGAGCAGCAGCACCGAGTAAGGCTTGCGCCGTACCGCCTCGGTCAGATAGCCGCCCTCTTCGTAACCGACGTAGCCGGGCGGTGCCCCGATGAGCCGCGCCACCGCGTGCTTCTCCATGTATTCGGACATGTCGATCCGAACCAGGGCTTCCTCGGTATCGAACAGGAACTCGGCGAGCGACTTGCAGAGTTCCGTTTTGCCGACGCCGGTCGGGCCGAGAAAGAGGAACGAGCCATTGGGGCGATTGGGGTCGGACAATCCGGCCCGCGAACGGCGGATGGCGTTGGCCACGGCGGTGACCGCCTCGTCCTGGCCGATGACGCGCTTGTGCAGCGCATCTTCCATGCGCAGCAGCTTGTCGCGCTCGCCTTCGAGCATCTTGGCCACCGGGATGCCGGTCCATTTCGACACCACTTCGGCGACTTCCTCGTCGGTGACGCGGTTGCGCAGCAGTTGCTGCGGCCGGGTCTCGCCGTCGGGGGCCGCGGCGAGCTGCTTCTCGAGTTCGGGGATGATGCCGTACTGGAGCTCCGACATGCGGTTCAAGTCACCCGCGCGCCGGGCATTCTCGAACTCGATGCGCGCGCGTTCCAGCTCGGCCTGGGCCTGGTGGGTGCCGGCCAGCGCGGCCTTCTCCGCCTTCCAGATCTCCTCGAGATCGGCGTACTCGTGTTCGATCTCCGCGATCTGGCGCTCCAGGTCGTCGAGGCGACGCTTGGAGGCCTCGTCCTTCTCCTTGCGCAGGGCTTCGCGCTCCATCTTGAGCTGGATCGCGCGCCGATCGAGACGATCCATGGCCTCCGGCTTGGAATCGATCTCGATGCTGATGCGGCTGGCGGCCTCGTCGATGAGGTCGATGGCCTTGTCGGGCAGCTGGCGGTCGGTGATGTAACGGTGCGAGAGCTGCGCCGCGGCGACGATCGCCGGATCGGTGATCTCGACCCCGTGATGTACCGCGTAGCGCTCCTTCAACCCGCGCAGGATGGCGATGGTGTCCTCGATCGAGGGCTCGTCGACCAGCACCTTCTGGAAGCGTCGTTCCAGCGCGGCGTCCTTCTCGATGTACTGGCGATACTCGTCGAGGGTGGTGGCGCCGACACAGTGCAGTTCGCCGCGGGCGAGGGCGGGTTTGAGCATGTTGCCGGCGTCCATGGCGCCCTCGGCCTTGCCAGCACCGACCATGGTGTGCAACTCGTCGATGAACAGGATGACCTGTCCACCCTGTTTGGCGAGGTCGTTCAGAACCGCCTTGAGTCGTTCCTCGAACTCACCGCGGAACTTGGCGCCGGCGATCAGTGCGCCCATGTCGAGCGCCAGTACCCGCCGGCGCTTGAGGCCTTCGGGAACTTCGCCGTTGACGATGCGCTGGGCGAGGCCCTCGACGATGGCGGTCTTGCCGACTCCGGGTTCACCGATCAGCACGGGGTTGTTCTTGGTCCGACGCTGCAGCACCTGGATGGTCCGCCGGATCTCCTCGTCGCGGCCGATGACGGGATCGAGTTTGCCCTGCTCGGCCCGTGCTGTGAGGTCGATGGTGTACTTCTCGAGCGCCTGGCGATTCTCCTCGGCATTGGCATCGCTGACGGACTCGCCCCCGCGCAGGGCATCGATTGCCTCGCGCAGGCGCGGCTCGTCGGCGCCTTCGTCCTTGAGCAGGCGCGCCAGCTCGCCGCCGTCCTGCAGGGCGGCGACGACGAAGAGTTCCGAGGCGATGAAAGCGTCCTTGCGTTCCTGGGCCAGCTTGTCGGTGAGGTTGAGGATCTTGACCAGGGCGTTGGACGGATGGACCTCGCCGGCGGCGCCGGACACCTTGGGCAGGCGCTCGATCGCGCGCCCGAGCTGCGAGCGCAGCCGCGCGACGTTGACGCCGGTGTTCTGCAGGACGTGGCGCACCGTGCTGCCCTCCTGGTCGAGCAGGGCGAGCATGACGTGGAGCGGCTCGATGAACTGGTTGTCGCGCCCGAGCGCGAGACTCTGGCCTTCGGCGAGGGCCTGTTGGAACTTGTGGGTCATTTTATCCGCGCGCATGCGTGGCAACCTCTGTCAGGAAAATCGAAGATGGCCCCCAGATGGGGCCGTTGCCAGATCAGATCAACCGCGCCGCGACGCCGGCGTGCCGAGCGGGGTCGCGTCGCTCACCACCGTGCGGTCCGGTCTGATCCAGATCAAGGCTGCCATGCGCCCGGTGACGCCATCGCGTCGGTAGGAATAGAAGCGTTCGGCGTCGGCATGCACACAGCAAGGGGCACCGTGGACGGCCCCGACCCCGGCGCCGTCCAGCTGACGGCGCGCCAGCGCATGGAGGTCGAGGTGCCACCGTGTCGAGCGATGTTGGAAGCATGTCTCCGCGCCGGCATCGAGCGTGAGAAAGCGCGTGCGCAGCGACGCGTCCACGACGTAGGCGTCGGCGCCGATGCAGGGGCCGACCCAGGCCAGCAATCGTGACGGCCGCGTGGCGAAGCTGGCTACGGTGCGCGCGACGATGCCGGCGGCGAGTCCGCGCCAGCCGGCATGCACCGCGGCGACCTCGTCGCCGTTGGCGGTGCACAGCAGGATCGGCACGCAGTCGGCGACCATCACCACGCAGGCCAGGCCCGGCACGCGCGTGATGGCGGCATCGGCGCACAGACCACGCGGCGGCTCGTCGAGGCGGGCGACGTAGTCGCCGTGAACCTGTTCCATCCAACACGGCGTGACACCCGGGCCGAGATGGCAGCTGAGCAGGTCGCGGTTGCGCGCCACGGCGTCGCGGTCGTCATCGACGTGGGTGGCCAGGTTGAAGGTATCCCACGGTTCGGCGCTGAAGCCGCCACGACGGGTCGTGAAGCACGCCCCGACCCGGGCGGGTGCGGGCCACGTGGGCTCGAACAGCATGGGTTCGACGACACCGCCGCTCATGGCGGCACCGCTTGGCGATCGCGCGCCAGTGCGGCGAGCAGGGCAGCGAAATCGTCCGGCAGGGGCGAGGTGAACGTGCGGCGTGTACCGTCGAGCGGATGGTCGAAGGCCAGCGCCACCGCGTGCAGCGCCTGGCGCTGGAACGATGCCAGCCCCGCGGCCAGCGCGGGTGAGGCTCCGGCGACGGCACGGGCGCGCCCGCCGTAGACGGGATCGCCGACCAGGGCATGACCGTGCCAGGCCATGTGCACCCGGATCTGGTGCGTGCGCCCGGTCTCCAGGCTGACTTCGAGCAGGGTGTGGGCGCGAAAGCGCTCGAGCACCCGGTAATGGGTCACCGCTTCGCGTCCGCCTTCACCGACCGCCATGCGCGTGCGGTGCCGCGGATCGCGTCGGATTGGCGCGTCGATGGTACCGCCGGCGACCAGCACGCCGCGGACCACCGCGTGGTAGGTGCGCGCGACGCGGCGCGCGGCCATCGCTCGCACCAGGGCCTGGAAGCTCGCGCTCCTCCGCGCTACCAGCAGCAGGCCGGAGGTGTCCTTGTCGATGCGATGGACGAGCCCGGCACGCGGCAGGTGGCCGAGTTCCGGGTAGTTCGCAACGAGGCCATTGATCAGCGTGTGGTCGCGGTTGCCGGCGCCGGGATGGACGACGACGCCGGCCGGTTTGTCGATGACGAGGAGGTCGGCGTCGGCATACACGACGGCATAGGAGACCGTCTGCGGCAGCAGTTGCTCGTCGGCCGCGAGGGTCGCCGTGACCGTCAGGCGATCGCCGGCTTGGACACGGGCGCGCGGGCGCGCGGGCGCGTCATTCAAGGTCGCCGAGCCGGCCTCGATCCAGCCCTTGAGCATCACCCGCGAGTACTGTTGGAGCAGCCGCGCGAGCGCCTGGTCGAAGCGGACGCCGTCGAGTTCCGGTGGCACGACGAGCTCGTGGCACTCGGTGAGCGACGCGGTCATGGCTCGTCCGACTCCCGCGTCCGATTGTCCGCCTTCCGATGCGCGCGGTAAGATCGGTGCCCCACTCGAGCCTCTTCCACGCCGCGGATACCACGCTTCATGATGCTTTCGCCCTCGCGCCTGCTCGCCCGCCTGTGCGGCCTTACCCTCATTCTCGCATTGTCGGCCTGCGGCTATTTCCAGAGCCAGAGCGATCGCGACCGCGAAGCGGCCAAGTGGCCGGAGGACAAGCTCTACCACGCCGCCAAGGATCGTCTCGATTCGGGTTCCTGCTCGTCCGCGATCGAGTACTACGAAAAGCTGCAGGCACGCTACCCGTTCGGCGTCTATACGCAGCATGCCCAGCTCGAGATGGCTTACTGCTACTTCCGCACCGATGACCCGGCGCAGGCCGTGGCCACCATCGACCGCTTCATCAAGCTCTACCCGACGCACCAGCACATGGCTTATGCGTATTACCTGCGCGGGCTGATCAATTTCGGCCGCGGCTACGGCCTGACCGAGCGTTACCTGCCCAAGGACCCCTCGCAGCGCGATCCGGGCGCCTCGTTGCAGTCGTTCAACGACTTCTCCGAGCTCATCAAGCGCTTCCCGGACAGCATCTACGTCGAGGACTCCCAGTTGCGCATGAAACACCTGCGCAACATCCTCGCTCAGCACGAGGTCAACGTCGCCAATTACTACATGCGGCGGGGCGCTTTCGTCGCCGGCGCCAATCGCGCCCGCTACGTGGTCGAGAACTACCAGCAGACGCCGGCCATGCCGGAGGCGCTGGTCCTGCTGGCCAAGTGCTACAAGGTGCTCGAACTCGACGACCTGGCCGCGGACGCCACCCGCGTACTCGAACTCAACTACCCCAACCATCCCGGCATCGAAGAAGTCAAACAGACCTCGGTGCGCTGACCGGGCGCCCCATCCTTCCGGCTGCCGAGCTTCAGGAGGGCGCAGGGTCCTCGTTGTAGCGGGACGTGATCGGGAAGCGGCGATCGCGGCCGAAGGCGCGCCGGGTGATACGCACGCCGGGCGCGGCCTGGCGACGCTTGTATTCGTTGCGGTCGACCATGGCGGCGACCCGCCGCACGGTTTCTCCATCGTAACCCTCGGCGATGATCTCTCGCGGCGTCATGTCGCGTTCGATGTAGCGCTCGAGGATGGGGTCGAGGATCTCGTAAGGGGGCAGGGAGTCGGTGTCCTTCTGGTCGGGGGCGAGCTCCGCCGTCGGCGGTCGCTCGATGACGCGCGGTGGGATGACCAGGCCCTGCTGGTTGCGCCAGGCCGAGAGGCGATAGACCAGCGTCTTGGGGATGTCCTTGAGCGGCGCGAAGCCGCCGGCCATGTCGCCATACAAGGTGGCATAGCCGACCGCCATCTCGCTCTTGTTGCCCGTGGCGAGCACGATACTGCCGGTGGCGTTCGACACCGCCATCAGGATGACGCCGCGGCTGCGCGCCTGGATGTTCTGCGGTGTCACGCCGTGGCCGACGTCTATCAGATCGGCGAGGGTCTCGCTGAACGCACTCACCGGACGCTCGATGGGCACGACGTGGAAGGCACAACCGAGCAGCCCGGCTTCCTCGCGGGCGTCGTCGATGCTCATGTCGGCGGTGTAGCGCGAGGGCATCGAGACGGCGGTGATGGCCGCGGCGCCGAGCGCATCGACCGCCAGCGCGAGCGTCAGCGCGGAGTCGATGCCGCCCGAAAGGCCCAGTACGCAGCCGTTGAAGCGATTCTTGCGCACGTAGTCGCGGATGCCGAGTACCAGCGCCCGGTAGACCGCGGCGTCCGGCTCGGGCATCGCCGCGCGCGGACCTCCCACCAGCCAGCCGGCGTCGCCGCGGCTGACCTCGACCAGCAGGGTGGCCTCGTCGAACAGTGGGGCCTGCGCGGTGACGTTGCCATCGGCATCGAGCGCGAACGAGCCACCGTCGAAGATGAGTTCGTCCTGTCCGCCGACCGTGTTGACGTAGAGCACCGGGCAGTGCGCCGCGAGCGCGGCGCGCGCCACGGCCTCGCAGCGTTCGGCGGGCTTGCCGACATGGAAGGGCGAGGCATTGATGTTGCAGATCAGCTCGGCGCCGGCGGCGGCGGCCTGGCTGGCCGTGTCCGGCGACCAGATGTCCTCGCAGATGCTCAAGCCCACGCGCACGCCGAGGATGTCGACCACCAGCGGAGCCGTGCCCTCCTGAAAATAGCGCTTCTCGTCGAACACCGAGTAGTTGGGCAGGCGCTGTTTGCGGTAGTTGGCGACGACGGCGCCACCGTGGAGCACGGCCACACTGTTATAGAGCGCGGTACCGTCCTGTTCGGGATAGCCGATGACGAGATGGACGTCGGTGACGGCGCGGGCGATGGCCGTCATGGCGGCGCGCACGCGGCGGTGCAGGCCGGGGCGGAAGAGCAGGTCTTCGGGCGGGTAGCCGGTGACGGCAAGTTCGGGGAAGACCACGACATCGGCGCCGTTCTCGTCGCGCGCTCGGCGCGCGATCTCGACGATGCGGGCAGCGTTACCGGCGATGTCGCCGACGCAGAAATTCGCCTGGGCGAGCGCGAAGCGTAGCGTGGTCATGGGTGGGCACCGGCGGCCCGCGCCGGTGCCCCGGCACGGGCCCTAGCCGGGTCAGGCGAGCGCCTTGGCCATGGCCGAACCGAGTTCGGCCGGCGAGCGCACGGTGTGTACCCCGGCTGCTTCGAGTGCGGCGAACTTGTCGTCCGCGGTGCCCTTGCCGCCGGAGATGATGGCGCCGGCGTGGCCCATGCGCTTACCGGGCGGGGCGGTGACGCCGGCGATGTAGCCGACCACCGGCTTGGTCACCTTGGCCTTGATGAAGGCCGCCGCCTCTTCCTCCGCTGAGCCGCCGATCTCGCCGACCATGATGATGCCCTCGGTCTGGGCATCGTCCTGGAACAGGCCCAGGCAGTCGATGAAGTTCATGCCGTGGATGGGGTCGCCACCGATACCGACGCAGGTACTCTGGCCGAGGCCGACGGCAGTGGTCTGGTGCACCGCTTCGTAGGTCAGCGTGCCCGAGCGCGAGACGATGCCGATTCTGCCGGGCTGGTGGATGGCGCCTGGCATGATGCCGATCTTGCACTGGCCGGGAGTGATCACCCCGGGGCAGTTCGGGCCCACGAGGTAGACGTCGCCGCGCGCCACCAGGCTCGCCTTGACCTTGAGCATGTCGAGGACCGGGATACCCTCGGTGATGCAGACGATGAGCTTGATGCCGGCGTCGGCGGCCTCGGCAATGGCGTCGGCGGCGAAGGGCGGCGGCACGAAGATGACCGAGGCATTGGCGCCGGTGGCCTTAACACCGTCGGCGACGGTGTCGAAGATGGGGCGGTCGAGATGTTTCTCACCACCGCGGCCGGGGGTGACCCCGCCGACCACTTGGGTGCCGTAGGCAATGGCCTGCTCGGCGTGGAAAGTGCCCTGCTTACCGGTGAAGCCCTGCACCAGGACGCGGGTGTTCTTGTCGACCAGGATGGACATCAGTTCTTACCTCCGACGGCGGCCACGGCCTTGGCGGCGGCGTCGGCCAGGTTCTCTGCGCTGGTGATGGCAAGCCCGCTCTGGGCCAGCATGGCCTTGCCCTCGTTGACGTTGGTGCCTTCGAGACGGACCACCACGGGGACGCTGACGCCGACCTCCTTGACCGCGGTGATGATGCCCTCGGCAATCAGGTCGCAGCGCACGATGCCGCCGAAGATGTTGACAAGAATCGCCTTCACCTTGGTGTCGGAGACGATGATCTTGAAGGCCTCGGCGACGCGCGCGGCGGTGGTGCCGCCGCCGACGTCGAGGAAGTTGGCAGGCTCGCCGCCGGACAGCTTGATGATGTCCATCGTTGCCATGGCGAGCCCGGCGCCGTTGACCATGCAGGCGATGTTACCGTCGAGCGTGACGTAGTTGAGGTCGAACTCCTTGGCGCGACGTTCCTTCTCGTCCTCCTGGCTGGCATCGCGCCAGTCGGCGATGTCCTGACGGTAGAGCGCGTTGTCGTCGAGGTTGATCTTGGCGTCGAGCGCGCACAACGAGCCGTCGGTGAGGATGGCCAGCGGATTGATCTCGACCAGGCTGAGATCCCGTTCGTCGAACAGACGGTAGAGGCCGCGCAGGATGCCGGCGAGCTGCTTGCGCTGGTTGGCGTCGAGTTCTAGGGCGAAGCCCATCTCGCGGCACTGGAAGTCCTGCAGGCCGAGCACCGGGTCGATGCTGGCGGTCACGATCTTCTCAGGTGTGGTGGCCGCGACCTCCTCGATGTCCATGCCGCCGGCGCGCGAGGCCATGAAGGTGACGCGGCGCGAGGCGCGATCCACCACCGCACCGAGGTAGAGCTCGTGGGCGATGTCCGCCGCGGCGGCGATGAGCACGCAGTTGACCGGCTGGCCGTCGGGCGCCGATTGCTTGGTCACGAGTTGCGAGCCGATGAGCTTGGCGGCGACCGCCTCGAGTTCGGCGAGGTCGCGCGTGAACTTGACGCCGCCGGCCTTGCCGCGACCGCCGGCATGGACCTGGGCCTTGACCAGCCAGGCATCGCCGCCGAGCGTGCGCGCGCACTCGACTGCCTCGGCAGCGGAACGCGCGACATCGCCGTCCTGGACGGGTATGCCGTAATCGGCGAACAGCCGCTTCGCCTGGTATTCGTGCAGATTCATGGATCCCCCTACATCTTCATCCGGGTTGGCACGGGCCGGGTTGGCATTGGCGCGCAAGCTTACCATCAACCGCCTTGAGTCGCGGCGGTCCGCGCGCGAACATACGGGCTTGTCGCGCGGGCGGATCGCCGCGGTGCACGCGCACCGCATGCGGGCGCCGTGGCGCCGAGTGACCGCGGGCCGCGTTGCGTCCGCCCAGCCAGTGATTGCCATGTTCGTCCGCCTGATCCTCGTCCTGCTCGTCCTCGTTGCCGCCTTCCTCGCCGTCAGACGCGTGCGCGGCATGCTGAACCCGCGGAACGAACGTCGTGTGCGCGATGCACGCGCGGTGCGCTGCGCCCATTGCGACGTCTACTTCCCGCGCGACGAAGCGATCGAAGTCGCCGGGCGGTTCTATTGCTCGCGTGCCCACGCCGAGCGGCACCGCGCATGACGGCATTGCAGCCGACGTTCGAGGCCGACGTCCGCCAGCGCGTGGCGCTGACCAACTGGAGCGCGCTGCGCTACTTCAACCTCTATCGCATCGTCATCGCCGGCCTGTTCGCGGCGCTCAGCACCAGCGGCAAGATGCCGCCCAACCTGAGTGCGCTCGACGCGCAGCTGTTCTCGGCCAGCGCCGTCGTCTACGCGGCCGGCGCGGTGGTGTGGCAGTTCCTCATCGAGCAGCGCACCTTCCATTACCGCGTACTGGTCTACGGGCAGAGTCTGCTCGACATCCTCGCCATCACGCTGCTGATGCATGCGGCCGGCGGCGTGACCAGCGGTCTCGGCATGCTGCTGGTGGTGGCGGTGGCAGGCACCTGTCTGCTGGCCTCGGGGCGGGCCGGCGTGTTCTTCGCCGCGCTGGCCAGCATCGCCTTCCTCGGGGAAACCGTCTTCGGCACGTTCTATCTCGGCTATTCCAGTGCCAACTACACCCAGGCCGGGCTGCTCGGCGCGGCCTGTTTCGGCACGGCCATCCTGGCCTCCGTGTTGGCCGAACGCGCGCGACGCGGCGAAACCCTGGCGGCGCTGCGCGCGATCGACATCCAGAACCTGTCGCTGTTGAACGAACACATCGTGCGACGCATGCGCGCCGGCATCATCGCCCTCGACGGGCATGGCCAGGTGGTGCTGATGAACGATGCCGCCAACGAGCACCTCGGGCGGACCGGCACCGCAACGGGGACCCCGCTCGACAGCCTCTCGCCGCTGCTCGGGCGTGCCTACCGCGCGTGGTTGAGTACGGGCCAGAACCCCGTGAATGCGTTGAACGAGGGCAGCCACGTCAGCACCCTGGCCTCGTTCACCGAGCTCAGCAGCGGTCCGGGCGCATCGGGCACACTGGTTTTTCTCGAGGATGCCGCCGAGACGCGTCAGCGTGCCCAGCAACTCAAGCTCGCTTCGCTCGGACGGCTGACGGCCAGCATCGCCCACGAAATTCGCAACCCGCTCGGCGCCATCAGTCACGCCGGCCAGCTGCTCTCGGAGAGCGACGGTCTGGTCGCCGAGGACCGTCGCTTGATCGAAATCATGCTGCAGCACACGCGGCGCGTGAATACGATCATCGAGAACGTGCTCACCCTCGGTCGCCGCCGCGACACCGTCAGCGAGAGCTTCGCCCTGCAGCCGTGGCTGAGCAGCTTTCGCGAGGAGGTCATCCAGCGCGCCGCGCTGGAACCCGTCGACGTGGTCATCGAGCCGCTGGCAGACGACATCGTCGTGCGCATGGACAAGGGCCAGCTACAGCAGGTGATGTGGAACCTGTGCGAGAACGCCCTGCGCTACGCACGGACGACGCCGCGACTGCGCTTCCAGGCCGCCGTCGGCGGCAATGGTCGCCCCCACGTCGACGTCGTCGATTCCGGTCCGGGGCTCGATCCGGCCATCGCCGATCGCCTGTTCGAGCCGTTCGCGACCTCCGAGCCCGCCGGCACCGGGCTCGGCTTGTACATCGCGCGCGAGCTGTGCGAGTCGAACCAGGCGACCTTACAGCTGGTGCCCGGCGCCGGTGGGTGCCGCTTTCGCATCACCTTCGCCCATCCGCATCGACAGCAGCGCCTGGGGGACCTATGACCAAGCATCGCGCCCTGGTCATCGACGACGAACCCGACATCCGCGAACTCTTGAGCATCACGCTGGCGCGCATGGACGTCGCGTGCGAGACCGCGGCGGACATCGCCGCCGCCGAGGCCCTGCTGCGCGGCGACAGCTTCGACCTGTGCCTGACCGACATGCGCCTGCCGGACGGCAACGGCCTCGACCTGGTCGCGCTGGTGGCGCGGCGTTACCCGCGCATGCCGGTGGCCGTGATCACCGCCCACGGCAACATGGAATCGGCCATCGCGGCGTTGAAATCCGGCGCCTTCGACTTCGTCACCAAGCCGGTCGACCTCAAGGACCTGCGCAACCTCGTGCAACAGGCCCTGCGTCTGCGTGGCGCGCCGGACCCGACCTCGCGCACCCTCATCGGTGCGGCGCCGTCCATCGCGCGTCTGCGCGACACCATCTCCAAGCTCGCCCGCAGCCAGGCGCCGGTCTACATCAGCGGCGAATCGGGCACCGGCAAGGAACTGGTCGCGCGCCTGGTCCACGAGCAGGGTGCGCGGGCGGGCGCGGCCTTCGTGCCGGTGAACTGCGGCGCCATCCCCAACGAACTGGTCGAGTCGGAGTTCTTCGGCCACCGCAAGGGCAGTTTCACCGGCGCCGTCGCCGACAAGCCGGGCCTGTTCCAGGCTGCCGATGGCGGCACCCTGTTCCTCGACGAGATCGCCGAGCTGCCGCTGCACATGCAGGTCAAGTTGCTGCGCGCTATCCAGGAGAAGCGCGTGCGTCCGCTCGGTGCCGAGGAGGAGGTGGCGGTCGACTGCCGCATTCTCGCCGCGACACATAAGGATCTTGCCGCCCTCGTCGAGGCAGGGGAGTTCCGCCAGGACCTCTATTACCGCATCAACGTCATCGAGGTACAGGTGCCGGCGCTGCGCGAGCGCCGCGAGGACGTACCGCTGCTGGTCGAACACTTCCTCGCGCGCAAGGCGGCGGAATCCGGCTGCCCCGCGCCGCGCCTCGATGCCGCCGCCGCCGCGGCGCTGGCGGCCTACGATTTCCCCGGCAACGTGCGCGAGCTGGAGAACATCCTCGAACGGGCGCTCGCCCTGTGTGAGGACGACTGCATCCAGGTCGGCGACCTGCGCCTGCAGCGCGGCGTTGCCACAGTGCCGGCCGCAACCGAGCCCACGCCGTCCGGATCCGTCCCGCCGCCCGCGCCGGCGGCCGCGCCACCGGCGGGCGGTGCGGAACTGCAGGCCTACCTCGACGATCTCGAACGCCAACGCATCCTCGAGGCGCTCGAGCAGACGCGCTGGAACAAGACGCGTGCGGCCAAGTTGCTCGGCATCAGCTTCCGCGCCCTGCGCTACCGGCTGCAGAAGCTCGGCATCGAGTGACGGCAGCCCCGGTCGCGACCTGACCACGAGCGTCACATTGTGACGTCATCGGTCGCGGCAGCGCGTGACCAGGGCCTCGTCGTCGGCCGGGTCGCGAGCCGCAATGTGATGAAATCCAAGGCGATCGCGTGTGGGCATCCGATCTGGCACGCGAACTGCATTCCTGCTCCGCGG
Organism: Gammaproteobacteria bacterium; assembly: GCA_050184115.1. Lineage (GTDB taxonomy): Bacteria > Pseudomonadota > Gammaproteobacteria > JACKNG01. The sequence continues at coordinate 379,331 of JBFXAQ010000001.1, forward strand.
TCGCAGGCGAGCGTCACCCGGACAAGGGGCCTCGTCCGCTCGAATCCCTGCGGGGCGGGCACCGCCAGTGCCACGACCCGCGGACACCAAACGAAGCGAAAGGCTTCACACAGGAGACAGTCGCCATGCAGAAGCAACAGGGCTTTACCCTCATCGAACTCATGATCGTGGTCGCCATCATCGGCATCCTGGCCGCGGTCGCCATCCCGGCCTACCAGGACTACACCATCCGCGCCAAGGTCACCGAAGGCCTGTCGCTGGCCTCGGCCGGCAAGACCGCGGTGTCGGAATACTTCGCCTCCAACGGTTCGCTGCCGGGTAGCAACGCCCAGGCCGGCATGGCCGATTCGCAATCGATTTCCGGCAATTCGGTCGACTCGGTGAATGTCGGCGCCAACGGCGTCATCACGGTGACATTCTCGGCTGCCACCATCACCAGCTCGACCATCGTGCTCACGCCTGACACCGGCGACGGCGGCAAGGTCGTGTGGAACTGCAGCACGGGCGGCGACCTCGCGGCCAAGTACCGGCCGTCGTCCTGCCGGCCGTAAGCGGTCCGGACCAGCCTGACAGGAAGCACGCCGCGGTCACGCGGCGTGCTTTTTTTTCGCTCTCGTGAAAGTTGCCGGCACCACGGCCCTGTGGCCGGCCTGCCTGGTCCTCGCCGCGGTCACCCTGGCGGTCTACTGGCCGGGTCTGCATGGCGATTTCCTCTTCGACGACGTCCACGCCATCGCCGCGAATCCCGCACTGGACGTTACCCGCCTTGACCGCGAAGCGCTGCTCGACGCCGCCTTCTCGACCAATACCGGGCCGCTGCGCCGCCCGCTCGCCCTGCTCAGCTTCGCCGCCAACCGCAGCCTGAACGGGCTCTCGCCGTTCGCCTTCAAGCTCACCAACGTCCTCGTCCACTGCCTCAACGCAGGCCTGCTGATGATGGTGTTGATGGCGGTCGCGCCGCGGCTGAGTCGCCGCCCGCTGGCCGAAATGGCGCCGGTGGTGCGCCTCACCGCGCTCCTGTGGGCAGTGCATCCAGCCAACCTCTCCAGCGTGCTCTACGTCGTGCAGCGCATGACGCTCGGTGCGGCGACCTGCATGCTGGCCGCCATGCTGGTCTATTGCCGCCTGCGCCGGCGCCAGGTCGAGGGCGGTCGGGCATCGGCACTCGCCTGGCTCGGACTCGCTGGGCTGTGGCTGGCCGGGCTCGGTTTCAAGGAATCCGCCGCGGTGTTGCCGGCCTACCTGCTGGCCATCGAAGTGGCCGCCTTCCGCGGCGCGGCCTGGCGTCGCCCGCACGGCTGGCAGTGGCCGGGCCTCGGCGTGCTCGGGTTGCTGGTCGCGGCCGGGGCCGTGCTCATGCTGGACCGCATCGCTGACGACTACGCCGGGCGCGCGTTCACGCTCGGCGAGCGACTCCTGACCGAGGGCCGCGTGGTGTTGACCTATGCGCGCATGACCCTGCTACCGGACCCGGCCCTGTTTGCGCTGTTCCACGACGATCTCGTCGTCTCGCGCGGCCTGTTCGACCCGCCGACGACGATCGTGGCCCTGCTGACGCTGGCCGTTGCGGCCGTGGTGGTGGCGCGCTGGCGCCCGCCGGTGGTGGCCTTCGGTCTCGCCTGGTTCCTGTCCGGCCACTTGCTCGAGTCGACCGTCCTGCCGCTCGAGCTGATGCACGAACACCGCAATTACTTGTCATCCGCGGGGCTCCTGTTCGTGCTCCTCGTCGGCGCCGAGGCGCTGGCGCGAAAGCACCTGCGGCCGGCGATCGCAGGTCTGCTGGCCCTCGTCCTGGTCGCCGCGCCGGCCGCGGTGACGGTCTTGCGCGCGACACGTTGGGCCGACCCCTGGACGCAGATGGCGACCGAGGCCCACTACCATCCGAACTCGTCGCGCAGCGTCTACGAGTTCGGCCGTTTGAGCGTCGAGCGTGCCGGCCGCACGGGTGACGCCGAGCTGTACCGGCTCGGACTCGCCGCTGTCGAGCGCGCCGCGGGGCTCAATGCGCCACGGCCCGAGATCGCCTACGGGTCGTTGCTCAACCAGGCCGTTGCCGTTGGTGACGAGGCGCGCATCGAGCGTTTCACCACCGCGCTCGTCGCCGATTCACGCGCCTGGCTGCGCGCCGAGGTGCTGTTGAGCGTCCTGCAATGCCAGGTTCGCGAGGAATGCCCGCCGACGCCGGCCCCGGTGATGGCGCTCGCCGACAGCGTGGTCGAATCGCCCGGCGTGCCAGCCAGGCTGCGTGCCAGCGCGCTCGAGTGGCTGGCGGTGTACTACGCGCGCCTGCTCGGCGACGGCGCAGCCGCGATCCGCATCCTGGAAGAAGTGGTCGACGAGTATCCCGGGTCGCTGGAGGCGCGGGCGCGCCTGGCCGAGGTCCTGCAGGCCTACGGTCATGGCGACGAAGCGCATGCCGGGGCGGTGGCGGCGCTGGCCACCGCGCCGTGGCACCTGCGCTGGTCGCGCCGGCCGCTCTACCGCCGGCTGCGCGACGTCCGCGACGCCACCGCGGCCTCAGTCGTCGCCGACTGAACGCTCGCTCGTGGGGCCGGCGCCCGATGGCGTGCGTTCGACCTGGCGGCGTTCGGCCTCGGCTTCCTTGTAGTGCAGGGCGGAGACCAGCTCGGCGAGGATGCCGATGAGGAAGGTCGACAGCGCCGAGGTCAGCAGCAGCGCGGACATGTTGGTGAAGCGGTGACTGGTCACGTAGGTGAAGCCGTAGTAGCTGGATCCGAGCAGGAACAAGGCCAGGCTCACCGGCAGGAACAGGCGCATGGGTGAGAACAGCGTGCCGATCTTGACGATGATGACGAAGAAGCGGAGGCCGTCCTCGAGCAGGCGGATGTGCGAGCGCCCGCTGCGCCGGCGCGCCGCGATCGGCAGGTAGGCGACGGCGAGGCCCGAGCGGAAGAAGGCCATCGTCGAGGTGGTCGGGTAGGAGAAGCCGTTCGGCAACAGGTAGAGGAAGCGCATGAAATGCCGCCGCCTGACCGCGCGGAAGCCGGACGTGAGATCGGCAATGCGGTGGCCGGCCATGTAACTCGCCAGGTGGTTGTAGATGTAGTTCGCGACGCGGCGCGGCAGCGAGGCATGGGTGTCCCAGGTGCGCGCACCGACCGCCATTTCGTAACCCTCGTCGAGCTTGTCGACCAGGGCCTGGATCGAAGCCGGGTCGTGCTGGCCGTCGGCATCCATGAACACCAGCACGTCGCCGTGGGCATGGCGCGCCCCGCTCTTGATGGCGGCGCCGTTGCCCATGGAGTAGGGGTGGCGTACGCAGCGTACGTCGTGCGCCGCACACACCTGCGCGGTGTTGTCGGTGCTGCCGTCGTCGACGACGATGACTTCGCGATTGGGGTGGAGGCGGCGGATCTCGGGCAGCAGGCGCGCGAGGTTGGCGCCCTCGTTGCGCGCCGGCAGGATGATGCTGAAACCCGCCATCGCGCGCCCGGCCCGCTTCAGCCGGCCGTCGCCGCGCGCGGCATCGGCGTCTTGTGTTGGGCGAGCACCGCCAGCACCTGGCGGAACAGCTTGGGATTGGCGGCGACCACGTGGCCGCAGTCGAGATGCGTCTCGCCGCCGCGCGGATCGCCGACCAGGCCGCCCGATTCCTGGACGATCAAGGCGCCCGCGGCGATGTCCCAGGCCTTGAGTCCGAACTCCCAGAAGCCGTCGAGGCGGCCGCAGGCGACGTGGGCGAGGTCGAGCGCGGCGGCACCGGCGCGGCGCACGTCCGCGCACTGCGTAAGCATGGCCGAGAACGACGGCAGGTAATCGACGAGCTGTTCGGCACGGCGCACCGGGAAGCCGGTCGCGAGCAGGGCGCGGTCGAGATGCTGGCAGCGCGCGACGCGGATGCGGTGGCCGTTGAGCTGGGCGCCGGCGCCGCGCGAGGCGGTGAAGAGCTCGTCGCGAACCGGGTCGTAGACTACGCCCTGGTCGAGACGCCCGCGCACGCGAAGCGCGATCGAGACGGCGAATTGCGGATAGCCGTGCAGGAAATTGAGCGTGCCGTCGAGCGGATCGATGACCCATTCGAACTCCGAACTGCCGCGGCTGCCCGACTCCTCGGCGACGACGGCATGGTCGGGATAGGCACTGAGCAGGGTGTCGATGATGGCCGCCTCGGCATCGCGGTCGACCTGCGAAACGTAGTCCTGGTGGCCCTTGCGATCGACCTTGACGTCGTGCAGCCGGTTGCTCGCGCGCGAGATGATGGTGCCCGCGCGACGCGCAGCGCGCACGGCGATGTTGAGCATGGGATGCATCGCGGGATCCGGCGATTAGAATAGGCGCGATTCTACTCCATCGTCGCTCGCCCACCGTGCAGGAATCCCCCGACCCCATCGCCGCGCGCGCGGCCGCGGTCCGCATCGTGCTGGTCGCCACCAGCCATCCGGGCAACATCGGCGCCACGGCGCGGGCGATGAAGGCGATGGGCTTGCCGTCGTTGCACCTGGTGCAACCGGCGCGCTTTCCCAGCGCCGAGGCCACCGCGCGCGCGGCCGGCGCCGACGACATCCTCGCCAACGCGACCGTGCACGCGGATCTCGCCGGGGCCGTCGCCGGCTGCGCGCTGGTCATTGGTACCACCGCCCGCGAGCGTCACCTCGACTGGCCGAGCACGGATCCGCGCGAGGCCGCCGCGCTCGTCGCCGCCACTGCCGGCGAAGTGGCGCTGGTCTTCGGGCGCGAGCGGTCGGGGCTCTCCAACGAGGAACTCGACCAGTGCCAGCGCGCGGTCTACATCCCGACCAGCCCGGGCTACCGTTCGCTCAACCTCGCCCAGGCGGTGCAGGTACTGGCCTACGAGGTGCGCCTCGCCCTGCTCGCCGGCGTGCCGGTTCGCGGTGGGCGCCGTCGCGGCCGCCTCGACCCATCGGCCAGCGCCGACGAGATCGCGGGACTCGAAGCGCATTGCCTGCGCGTGATGGCACGTGTCGGCTATTACGACGCCGCGCGGCCCAAGCTGCTGGCGCGGCGCATCAAGCGCCTGTTGGCGCGCCCCGGGCTGTTGCACAGCGAGACCCAGATCCTGCGCGGCTTTCTCAGCGCCGTGGACAAAAAGCTCGACGAGCGCGACGAGGACTAGCGCGTGATCGGGGACCCGGCCCCGGCAATTGGTGACAGTTTACTTTTGGCGGGCGCAGAGCCGCGGCGACGGGCTGGGTAAAAGTAAACTGTCACCAATTCCCCTAGCGAGACCCAGATCCTGCGCGGCTTCTTGAGCGCCGTGGACAAGAAGCTCGGTGAGCGCGATGAGGACTAGCGCGTGATCGGGGACCTGGCCCCGGTAATTGGTGACAGTTTACTTTTGACGGGCGCGGGGCCGCGCCCGCGGTCAGGGCGCGAGCGCGCCGGCGTAGCTGACGCCGTGACCGGCCTCGACGAGGCCGATGCGGTGTACCGTCTCGCCCGCCGCGGTGAGCGTCGCGCTGACGGCATCGGCCTGGGCGGCCGGGACGACCACGGCCATGCCGATACCGCAGTTGAAGGTGCGCAGCATTTCGGCACCGGCGACGCCACCCTGCTCACGCAGCCAGTCGAACACGGGCGGCAGCGACCACGCGGCGAGGTCGAGGCGTGCGCCGAGACCGTCCGGCAGCACGCGCGGCAGGTTCTCCGTCAGGCCGCCACCGGTGATGTGGGCCATGGCGTGGAGGTCGTGGGCGGCGAGCGCGGCGAGCAGCGGCTTGACGTAGATGCGCGTGGGGGCGAGCAGGGCGGCGCCCAGGGTCTTGTCGCCGAACGGCGTGGCGAGGTCGGTGCCGCAGCGGGCGAGGATTTTGCGTACCAGCGAGTAGCCATTCGAGTGCACGCCGCTCGAGGCGAGGCCGAGCACCACGTCACCGGCGGCGACGCGGCTGCCGTCGACCAGGCGCGCGCGCTCGACGACGCCGACGGTGAAGCCGGCGAGGTCGTAGTGACCCGGCGGGTACATGCCCGGCATTTCGGCGGTTTCGCCACCGAGCAGCGCGCAGCCGGCCTCGCGGCAGCCGGCGGCGACGCCGTTGATCACCGCCTCGGCGGTATCGAGCGCGAGTTCACCGGTGGCGAAGTAGTCGAGGAAGAACAGCGGTTCGGCGCCTTGCACGACGACGTCGTTGACGCACATCGCGACGAGGTCGATGCCGATGGTGTCGTGGCGGCCGAGTTCGACGGCGAGCAGGAGCTTGGTGCCGACGCCGTCGGTGGACGACACCAGTACCGGGTCGCGGTAACCGGTGGCGGCAAGGTCGAACAGGCCGCCGAAACCGCCCAAGCCGCCCATCACGCCGGCGCGCAGGGTGGCGACGGCGCCGGGCTTGATGCGGCGGACGAGTTCGTCGCCGCGCTCGATGTCGACACCCGCGTCGCGGTAGGACAAGCCCGGTTGCTGTTCTTTCGTCATGGGCCGGCATGGTAGCCGCAAGCGCTGAGACCGTTAAGACTTGACTTGCAGCAGTCGCGCACTGGCGTGGGTTGCGCGCGACCACGCGCCTTGACTTCGATTTTTCCTTTGACATAGCGTGCGTGGTCACCCGCCCGCAAGGACCGCCGCCCCGATGCCCGTCCGGTCACTCGTCCGCCGTCTCGTCGTCTTGCTGCTGCTGTGCACCGCCGTTGGCGGGGCCGGCGCACGCGACGTGCAGGATCTCTATGGCGCGCGCGTGGCCGTCGGCGATCGCTCGCCGGGCGAACTCGCCCGCGCGGCGCGCGAGGCACTCGGCGTCGTGCTGATCAAGCTCACCGGCGACCGCGGCGCGCCGCGCGGCGCGGCCGCGCCGCTGTTGAAGAACGCTTCCAAGCTCCTGCTGAAGTACGCCTACGCCCCGGCCGCCGATGGCCGCGGCCTCGAACTCGTCGCCGAGTTCGACGAACCGGCGCTGGCTGCGGCGCTGGCCGCGCAGTCCGTCCCGATGTGGGGCAAGGAGCGCCCGGACACGCTGGCCTGGCTGGTCGTCGACGAAGCCGGCCGGCGCGACGTCGCGAGCAGCGACGAACCCGGTCTGCGCGGCGAGGTGCTCAAGCTACGCGCGGCGCGCCGCGGCGTACCCCTGCTGATGCCGCTCATGGACATCGAGGAGGCCCAGCACCTCGGCCAGGCCGCTGACTGGGATGCCATCGCGACCACGGCGATGGCGCTGTCGGCCCGCTACGGCACGCCGGCCGCCCTGGTCGGGTATCTCCGGCCGAGCGCGCCCGGCTTCTGGGTCGCTGACTGGCGCCTGCAGCTCGGCGCCGACACGCTCAGCTGGCGCGAGGAGGGCGATCTCGCCGAACTCATGCTCGACGACGGTATCGATGCCCTCGCCGACGCGCTCGCCGAACGCTACGCCAACCCGAGCGAGCTGGCCCGCGACGAGACGCTCGAACTCGCCATCGTCGGCATCGAGAGCGCTGAGGACTACGCGCGTGTGATCGACTACCTGAACGGTCTCGATACCGTCGCGCGGTTGTTCGTGCACGGCGTTGGCGCGGCCGGTCTGAGGGTCGAGGTCGCGGCCCGCGGCGGCCAGCAGGGGCTCGCCAGCAGCATCGCCTTCGGTCGCGTGCTGGTTCCGGTGGCGGGGCGAGCGAACGCGTTCCAGGTTCTGCGTTGAGCGGCGTGATGAGCGATTCGCAGAAATGGCTGGCGCTGTCGCTGCTGGTGCTGTGCGGCTGGCTGCTGTACGTGCTGGCGCCGGTGTTGACACCGTTCGTGGTCGGCGCGCTGCTGGCCTATCTCGGCGACCCGCTGGTCGATCGCCTCGAGGCCGCCGGCCTCGGCCGTACACCGGGTGTGGTGGTGGTGTTCCTCGCCATGCTGCTGCTGGGCGTGGTGGGCCTCGTCGTGCTGCTACCCAACCTGCAACGCCAACTCGTGATGCTGCTCAACGCGGTGCCGCAGATGCTCGAGTGGCTGCAGGATTCGCTGTTGCCGCGCCTGTCGGCGATGTTCGATGTCGAACTGGTCGAGTTCGACATCAGCGGCATCCGCAAGGCGCTCCTCGCCCATTGGCAGGAAGTCGGATCGCTGGCCGGCCTCGTCGTCGATCATCTCGGTCGTTCGGGGGCCTTGGTCCTGGGCTGGGTGACCTACCTGCTGCTGATCCCGGTCGTCACGTTCTACTTGCTGCGTGACTGGGATCTGCTGGTCGCCGCGGTGCGCGATCTCCTGCCCAAGCGCATCGAACCGGTCGTGAGCAAGCTGGCCGGCGAGATCGACGCCGTGCTGGCCGAGTTTCTGCGCGGCCAGGTGACGGTGATGGCGGCGCTGGCGAGCATCTATACGGTTGGCCTGTGGCTGGTCGGGCTCAATCTCGCCTTCTCCATCGGCCTGCTCGCGGGCGTGGTCAGCTTCGTGCCCTACCTCGGTGTCATCGTCGGCGTGTTGGTGGCGGGCGTGGCCGCCTTTCTGCAGTTCCACGACCTCGTCCACCTGCTCGGCGTGGCCGCGGTGTTCGGCGTCGGCCAGCTGCTCGAGGGCATGGTGCTGTCGCCGCTGCTCGTCGGCGACCGCATTGGTCTGCACCCGGTGGCGGTGATCTTCGCGGTGATGGCCGGAGGCCAGTTGTTCGGCTTCTTCGGCGTGCTGCTGGCCCTGCCGGTGGCCGCCGTCATCGTCGTCCTGTTGCGCCATTCGCGCGACGAGTACCTGCGCAGCGCGCTGTACGGCTGACCCGTCGGGCTCCCCTCCCACCCGGCGCGAAATCGGCGACAATGCCGGGCGCATTCCCAGCCGTCGCCCGCCATGCGTTTCGTGTCCGCCGCCGACCACCAGCTCACGCTCGATCTCTATAACGTCACCCGCCACGAGCTCGGCGACTTCCACCGCGCCGGCAATGCCGAGACGGTCGCCGCGGTCGAGCGCCTCGTCCGTGGCGAGGGCCCGCGCGTGGTCTACCTGTGGGGCGCGACGGGTTGCGGCAAGTCGCACCTGCTGCAGGCCGCGGTGCAGGCCGTCGGCGCGGCCGGCGAGCGCGCGATGTACCTGCCCCTGCGGGCGCTGGCGGCAAGTGGTCCGGCGGTGCTCGAAGGCCTGGAGGCGGTGACCCTGCTGGCCATCGACGATCTCGATGCGGTGGTCGACCAACGGCCCTGGGCCGAGCGCCTGTTCCATCTCCACAACGCGCTCGCCGCCGCCGCCGGCCGCCTGCTGTGGAGCAGCCGCTCGGCGCCGGCATCGACCGTGTTCGCGCTGCCCGATCTCGCCTCGCGCACAGCGGCGAGCCTGGTCTACCAGCTCCATGAACCTGACGAAGCCACCCGCGCGGCGATCCTGGTCCAACTCGCCCGGCGGCGCGGTTTCGACCTGCCGCTACCGGTGGTGGAATTCATCCTGCGGCGCGAGCGGCGCGATCTGGTCAGCCTGGTCACGCTGCTCGACGTCCTCGATCAGGCCTCGCTCAGTCACGGCCGCGCGCTCACCGTGCCGTTCGTGCGCGAGTTGCTCGCCGCGCGCGGCTGACGCCGCGTCTGTGCCCCTGGGGCGAGGGCAGCGCAGGCGCTGCGCGGTATCGGCCAGGCGCCGGCCGAGGGCGCGTGCGATGCGACGCTCGTGTTCGCTCAAGGCATTGCCGTTGTCGGCACCGGCATGGTGGCTGGCGCCGTAAGGCGTGCCACCGCTGGTGGTCGCGAGCAGCGCGGCCTCGCTGTAGGGCACGCCGACGATGAGCATGCCGTGGTGGAGCAGGGGCAGCATCATCGACAGCAAGGTGCTCTCCTGGCCGCCGTGCAGGCTGCCGGTCGAGGTGAAGACCGCGGCCGGGCGGCCGACCAGGCTGCCCGACATCCACAGGTCCGAGGTGGTGTCGAGAAAGGCCTTGAGCGGCGCGGCCATGTTGCCGAAGCGGGTCGGCGAACCGAGGGCAAGGCCAGCGCACTCGCGCAGGTCGTCCTTGGTCGCATAGGCCGGGCCGCTGGCCGGCACGGTGGCGGCACCGGCCTCGAGCGGCGGTACCGTGCGCAGGCGCGCCAGGCATCCGGGTACGGCGACGACGCCGTGGCGGATTTCCTCGGCGAGCGCGGCGGTATGGCCACCGCGGCTGTAGTAGAGGACGAGGATCTCGGTCGGCTCAGCCATCGAGCAGGGCGTCGACGTTTTCCGGCGGACGGCCGAGAACGGCGCGCTCGCCGGCAACGACGATCGGTCGCTCGATGAGGACGGGATGGGCGAGCATGGCGGCGATCACGGCGTCGTCCTCGCTATCGGGGTCGAGCCCTGCTTCCTGCCACGCAGTCTCGCCGCGCCGCGCGAGTTCCGCCGCGCGCAGCCCGAGGCGGTCGAGCAGACCGCGCAACGTCGCCGCGTCGGGCGGCGTCGCCAGGTACTCGACGATGCGCGGCTCGATGCCGCGCGCGCGGATGCGCTCGAGCGTCGCGCGCGATTTCGAGCAGCGCGGATTGTGGTAGATGGTGATGTCCATGCAGCGGGCTCTCCGGGCGCGTGGTGTGGGCGGCGCCATGTTAGCAGGGGTGTTCCGCGGCGCCGCTCACGCCAATCGCTCGTGGCGCCGACGCACGCGGCGGCGAATTGGGTGAGAATGCCCCACGGTCCTGCCGCAGAGAGTTTGTCGAGATGACGCCAGTCCCCGCCCCTGACGCCTGGCCGTCGCTGGCCCGCGCCTGGGAGTTCTGCCGCTACCTGGCGCAACGTTTCGAGCAGGATCACTGCACGCGCGCCGCCGCTTCGCTCGCCTACACGTCACTGCTCGCCCTGGTGCCGTTGCTGACCGTCGTCTTCGTCACCCTGTCGGCGTTCCCGGCCTTCACCGAGTGGCGCTCGGCCATCGAGGATTTCGTCTTCCGCAACTTCGTGCCGGCGCTCGGCGACCAGGTGCGCGGCTACATGGTCGAATTCACGACCAAGGCACGCGGCTTGCGCGCGGCCGGCGTCATCGCGCTGTTGGTCACGGTACTGGCGATGATGTCGACCATCGAGTCGACCTTCAACGTCATCTGGGGAATCCACCGCAAGCGGCCGTTGATGATCCGCTTCCTGGTGTACTGGGCCGTGCTGACGCTCGGCCCGATCCTGATCGGCGCCGGCATGCTGGCGACCTCCTACGTCGTCTCCTTGCCGCTGCTCGGCGACGGCGCGGCCGGTTTGCGTACCCATCTCATCGGTGTCTTCCCGGTGCTCGCCACCACCATCGCCTTCGTGCTGTTCTTCAAGCTCATCCCCTACCGCCCGGTGCCGCTGCGCCATGCGCTGGTCGGCGGCATCATCGCCAGTCTGCTGTTCGAACTGGCCAAGCGCGGCTTCGCCGTCTACGTCACCCAGTTTCCTTCCCAGCAGGCCATCTACGGCGCCTTCGCCACGCTGCCGATCTTCCTGCTGTGGATCTACTTGTCGTGGGTGATCGTATTGCTCGGCGCCGAGATCACCCAGTGCCTGACGACCTTCCAGGCCCAGGGGCCGCGCCGCGGCGATGCCTTCACGCGCGATCCGCTGTGCTGTGCCTACCGCGTCTTGCTTCACCTCTACCGCGCGCAAGGCCGCGGTGCCGGACTATCGGACAAGGAAATCCTGCAGCGTGAACCGGCCTTCGGCTTCGCCGCCGTCAACCGCGCGCTGGAACGGCTCGACGAGGGCGGCTGGATCAGCCGCAACGACGTCTACCTGTGGGTGCTCATGCGCGATCTGCACGAGCTCGAATTGCGCGATCTGCTGCGCCTGGTACCGAGCTTCACGCCGCTCGACCCGACGGCGCTGGGTGTCCGCGAGGCGGCCGATGGCCGGCTGCTCGCAGCGCTGGCGACGCTGCGCGAAGACGCGGCGCCGACCCTGGCGACCCCGCTGGCGCGCTTGTTCGGCACGGCGCCAGAGGCGGCCGGGGAGGCGCCGTCGTGACGACCGTGGTGCCGTTCGAAATGCGCGCCTACGTGGTCAGCGGGCGGGTGCAGGGCGTGTGGTACCGCGCCTCGGCGCGCGAGCGCGCTGCCGAACTCGGCCTGCGCGGCTGGGTGCGCAACCTCGCCGACGGTCGCGTCGAAGCGCTCGCGGCCGGCACGCCGGCGGCGCTGGCGGCCTTCGAGGCGTGGTTGGCCGAGGGGCCGCCGCGGGCGCGCGTGAGCGGGGTCGACATGCACGTCGTCGAATCACCGGGGCCGACTTTGCCGGCCGGTTTCGAGGTGCGTTGAGCGCGCCACGGCGCGCCGGCGTTCAGGCCAGGCGCAGGCGACTGCGGAGGAACTCGACGGCGTCGGCGCGCGGCACTTCCTCGGCCGCGGCCGCGGTGCGTGCCTTGTATTCCAGGGTACCCGCGTCGAGCCCGCGATCGCTGACGACGAAGCGGTGCGGGATGCCGACGAGGTCGAGGTCGGCGAACATCACGCCCGGCCGCTCGCGCCCGTCGTGGTAGAGGACGTCGATGCCGGCCGCGCGGAGCTCCGCGTAGAGTTCGTCGGCGGCGGTGCGCAGGCGTTCGGACTTGTGTGCGTTGATGGGTGCGATGGCGCAGGTGAAAGGCGCGATGGCATCGGGCCAGATGATGCCGGCATCGTCGTGGTTCTGCTCGATGGCGGCGGCGACGATGCGTGACACGCCGATGCCGTAGCAGCCCATGATCATGGTCACCGAGCGGCCCTGATCGTCGAGCACGCGCGCCTTCATCGCCTCGGAGTACTTGGTGCCGAGCTGGAAGATGTGACCGACCTCGATACCGCGCTTGATGTCGAGCGTGCCCTGGCCGTCGGGACTGGCATCGCCGACCACCACGTTGCGCAGGTCCGCCACCGTGGGCTCGGCGACATCGCGGCCCCAGTTGACCCCGCTCAGGTGCCAACCGGCGCTGTTGGCGCCGCAGACGAAGTCGGCCAGCGCGGCGGCGTCCTGGTCCACGATCACCGGCAACGGCAGCTCGACCGGCCCCAGCGAACCCGGCCCGCAACCGACCGCGGCGGCGATCTCCTCGCTCTTCGCGAAGCGCAACGGACTCGCCACCTGCTCGAGCTTCTGCGCCTTGACCACGTTGAGCTCGTGGTCGCCGCGCAGCACCAGCGCGACCAGCCCGCTGTCGGCGCCGGCGACGACCAGCGTCTTCACGCATTGCGACGGCGCCACGCCGAGGAAGCCGGAGACGTCTTCGATGCTGTGCTGCGTCGGCGTCTCGACGCGTGCCATGTCCTGGCCGGGCGCGGGCCGCGCGGCCGGCGCCGCTGCCGGCACCATCTCGACGTTGGCGGCGTAATCGCCGGCCGAGCTGAAAGCGATGAGGTCCTCACCCGAGTCGGCGAGCACGTGGAACTCGTGCGAGGTCGAGCCGCCGATGTTGCCAGTGTCGGCGAGCACCGCGCGGTAGCCGAGCCCGATGCGATCGAACATACGCGAGTAGGCCTGGTACATGTCCTGGTAGGTGGTCTCGAGCGACGCCTGGTCGAGGTGGAAGGAGTAGGCGTCCTTCATGAGGAATTCGCGCGCGCGCATGATGCCGAAGCGGGGCCGGATCTCGTCGCGGAACTTGGTCTGGATCTGGTAGAAGTTGGCCGGCAGCTGCTTGTAGCTGCGCAGCTCCCCACGAATGAGGTCGGTGATGATCTCCTCGTGGGTGGGCCCTAAACAGAAACCACGCTGGTGGCGGTCCTCGAAGCGCAGCAGTTCCGGCCCGTAGGCGTCCCAGCGTCCCGATTCCTGCCACAGTTCGGCCGGTTGTACCCCCGACATCAGCACCTCCTGGGCGCCGGCACGATCCATTTCCTCACGCACGATCGCTTCGACCTTGCGCAGCACGCGCAAACCGAGCGGCAGCCAGGTGTAGATACCCGAGGCAAGCTGGCGCACGAGACCCGCGCGCAGCATCAGGCGGTGACTGACGACCTCGGCATCGGCGGGGGCTTCGCGCAGGGTGGGAACGAGGAAATTGGAGATTCTCATGATGAAGGTGCGGTTTTGTTGGGTGGGCCGGCACGCCGCTCGGGAGGCGCGCGGGGCGAGCATTCTCGGAAGATCGCACTGGCCGCGCAACCGCACCTGCGCGGGTGGCGGGAGCCCGGGCCTTGCTTGACCGCCCCGGGGATTGCCAGTAATTTGCCCGGTCCCCCGCGCCGGGTGCTTGCGCTCGCCTGACGGCCGTGCCGTCACCCCCGCAGCCACCTGCTCGCTCGCCCAGCGACCCGCGCCGGGCGGCGCTGCCTGCCGCCGCCCCTGCGTCGCCCCGCCAGCCTCACGGCGATGCGGGCTGGCAGCGAGGGGGGAAGGCACGAATTCGAAGAGCAACACGACCAGGGTGAACGACGTGACTGAGCGACTGCGCGGTGCGGAAATCTTCGTGCGGGCACTGGCCGACGAGGGCGTGGAATTCGTCTTCGGCTACCCCGGCGGATCGGTCCTGCACATCTACGACGAGATCTTCAAGCAGGACAAGGTCAAGCACATCCTGGTACGCCACGAGCAGGGCGCGACCCACGCCGCTGACGGTTACGCGCGCGCCACCGGCAAACCGGGCGTGGTGCTGGTGACCTCGGGTCCGGGCGCGACCAATTGCGTCACCGGCATTGCCACCGCCTACATGGATTCGATCCCGATGGTGGTGTTCACCGGCCAGGTCGCCACCGCGCTGATCGGCAACGACGCCTTCCAGGAAGTCGACTGCATCGGCATCACGCGCCCGTGCGTGAAGCACAACTTCCTCGTCGAGCGCGTCGAGGATCTCGCCGAGACGATCAAGAAGGCGTTCTACGTCGCCTCGACCGGGCGTCCCGGTCCGGTGGTGGTCGACATCCCCAAGGACGTCACCGCCAACGTCGCCGAATACCACTACCCCGAGAGCGTCGACATGCGCTCCTACCGGCCGACGGTGAAAGGACATCCCGGCCAGATCAAGCGCGCCGCGCAGCTCCTGCTCGCCGCGCGCAAGCCGATGATCTATACCGGCGGCGGTGTCGTGCTCGACAACGCCGCCGAGCACCTCACGCGCCTTGCCCGCCTGCTCGGCTACCCCGTCACCAACACCCTGATGGGGCTCGGCGCCTTTCCCGGCAACGATCCGCAGTTCATCGGCATGCTCGGCATGCACGGCACCTACGAGGCCAACATGGCGATGCACCACTGCGACGTGCTGCTCGCCATCGGCGCACGCTTCGATGATCGCGTCACCGGCGACCTCGAGAAGTTCTGCCCCGAAGCCAAGATCATCCATGTCGACATCGACCCGGCCTCGATTGCCAAGAACGTGCCGGTCGACGTGCCGATCGTCGGCAGCGTGTCGAGCGTGGTGTCGGACCTCATCGAGATCATCGCGGCTTCCGACCACACCCCGCCCAACCCCGACTCCGACCCGTGGTGGCAGCAGATCGCCGAGTGGCGCAAGCTCGACTGCCTGCGCTACGACCGCAAGAGCGACAAGATCAAGCCGCAGGCGGTGATCCAGTCGCTCTACCGCGTGACCGGTGGCGAGGCCTACGTCACCTCCGATGTCGGCCAGCACCAGATGTGGGCGGCGCAGTTCTATCCCTTCGACAAGCCGCGTCGCTGGATCAACTCGGGCGGCCTCGGCACCATGGGTTTCGGCCTGCCCGCCGCGATCGGCGTGCAGCTCGCCTATCCCGACGCCCAGGTCGCCTGCATCACCGGCGAGGCCAGTTTCGTCATGTGCGTGCAGGAGCTGTCGACCGCCCTGCAATATGGCCTGCCGATCAAGATCGTCAGCCTCAACAACCGTTACATGGGCATGGTGCGGCAGTGGCAGGAGTTCTTCTACGACCGCCGCTACTCGCATTCCTACATGGATGCCCTGCCGGACTTCGTCAAGATGGCGGAGGCCTTCGGCCACGTCGGCATGCGCATCGAGAATCCGAACGACGTCGACGGCGCGCTGGAAGAGGCGTTCGCCATGAAGAACCGGCTCGTGCTGATGGACTTCATCACCGATCAGACCGAGAACGTCTACCCGATGATCGCGGCCGGCAAGGGCCAGCACGAGATGCATCTCGCGCCCAACGAGCGTGAGCTCGCATGAACGAGCGCCACACCATCTCCATCCTGATGGAGAACGCCGCGGGCGCGCTGTCGCGCGTGGCCGGGCTGTTCAGCGCGCGCGCCTACAACATCGAGTCGCTGGCGGTCGCGCCGACCGAGGACCCGACGGTCTCGCGCATGACGGTGGTCACGACCGGCTCGCCGGAAATCATCGAGCAGATCACCAAGCAGCTGAACAAGCTGGTCGACGTCATCAAGCTGGTCGATCTGAACGATGGCGGCCCGCACATCGAACGCGAGCTGATGCTGGTCAAGCTGCGCACGGCCGGGCCCGAGCAGCGCGCCGAGTTCAAGCGCCTGGCCGACATCTTCGGCGGCGCCATCGTCGACATCACCGAGGTCAGCTATACGATCGAGTTGACCGGCACGCGCGAACGGCTCGACGACTTCATCGAGGCAGCCGGCGTGCGCCACGTGATGGAACTGGCGCGTTCCGGCGTGCTCGGCCTGCTCAAGGGCAGCAAGGCGCTGAAGGCCTGAGCCGCGGCCAGGGCGGCACCCCGCATCCACCAATCGCAAACCCGACAGACACAGGACCCAGACGATGGCACTCAACATCTATTACGACAAAGACGCGGACCTTTCGCTGATCCAGGCGCGCAAGGTGGCGATCATCGGCTATGGCTCGCAAGGTCATGCCCATGCCAACAACCTGAAGGATTCGGGTGTCAGTGTCGTCGTCGGCCTGCGTCCGGGCTCGTCCTCGTGGGCCAAGGCCGAAGGCGCGGGTCTCGCCGTCGCCGCCATCGGCGAGGCCGTCGCCAGCGCCGACCTGGTGATGATCCTCGCGCCGGACGAGCACCAGGCGGACCTCTACGCCGGCGAAATCGAACCCAACATCAAGCAGGGCGCCACGCTGGCTTTCGCGCACGGCTTCAACATCCACTTCGGCGCCATCGTGCCGCGGGCCGATCTCGACGTCATCATGATCGCCCCCAAGGGGCCCGGTCACCTGGTGCGCTCGACCTACACCCAGGGTGGCGGCGTGCCCAGCCTCATCGCCATCTACCAGGACGCCTCGGGCCAGGCCAAGGACATCGCCCTGTCCTACGCTTCGGCCAATGGCGGCGGCCGCGCTGGCGTCATCGAAACCTCGTTCAAGGAAGAGACCGAGACCGATCTCTTCGGCGAGCAGACCGTGCTGTGCGGCGGCATGACGGCCCTCATCCAGGCCGGCTTCGAGACCCTGGTCGAAGCTGGTTACGCGCCGGAGATGGCGTATTTCGAGTGCCTGCACGAGGTCAAGCTCATCGTCGACCTGATCTACGAGGGCGGCATCGCCAACATGCGTTACTCGATCTCGAACACCGCCGAGTACGGCGATTTCACCCGCGGCCCGCGCATCGTCACCGACGAGACCAAGGCCGAGATGAAGCGCATCCTGTCCGAGATCCAGAACGGCGAGTTCGCCCGCGAATGGATTGGCGAGAACCGTACCGGCGTGGCCGTGCTCAAAGCCAAGCGGCGCATCGCGGCAGGCCACCAGATCGAAGAGGTCGGTGAGCGGCTGCGCGGCATGATGCCCTGGATCGGTGCCAACAAGCTGGTCGACAAGAGCCGCAACTAGGCACCCCCGCGGTCGCGCGCAGCATGTCGCGCGTTGCCTTCTTCAAGGTCGCGCCCGTCGCTCCGGAAGGGCGCGGCGTCTTCATCGTGTGCTGCGTGGCGACCACGCTGCTCGCCGGCATCCTGGGTGCAGGGGCCTTGTGGTGGTTGCTGCCGGTGCTCGCCGCGGTGGCCTGGTATCACCGTGATCCACATCGCCAGGTACCCTCGCTGCCGCTCGCCCTGGTCGCGCCGGTGGACGGTGTGGTGGTCGGCGCCGGCGCCGAGTTCGATCCCTGGCTCGGGCGCCCGGCGCGCGCCGTGACCCTGCGTTCGGGGTGGTTCGACGTGCACGCGATCTACAGTCCGATCGAAGGCAAGATCGTCGAACAGTGGAGCGCACCGCGGCATGGCGACGGCACGGCCGCCCATGCCATCGTCTACCTCGTGCGCACCGACGAGGGCGACGACGTCGTGCTCGAGATAGCGCGCGAGACGTCCGCCGCCGGCCTGCATTTCGCATACCAGCCGGGCGAGCGCATCGGTCATGGACGCCGCGTCGGCTATGCGCCGCTGGGCTGCCGCGTACGTGTGCTGTGCACCGACGAATCGAGTCTCGAAGTCGGCCCCGGCGTGCAGGTACGCGGCGCCGAGACGGTGCTGATGCAGCTCACGCACGAGAACCCGGTATCTGCCATCCCGGCGGACGCCGCCCCGGGCGGCTGAGTCCGGCGCGGCCGGTCGCGGCGGCGCACGGTCAGAAGCGGTAGGACGGGCGGGTTAATCGCGCCGCGCCGGCGCTGTACACTGGCCGTCCACGCCGTCTCCCGGCGCCAGCAACGGGGCCGCCCATGCGCATCGTCCATTCCCACAGCAACGAGCCGCCCGGGCGCAAGGCGCCGCGCGTGGAGAGTCGCCGCCGCGCCGGCATCTACCTGCTGCCCAACCTGTTCACCACCGGCGCACTGTTCGCCGGCTTCTACGGCATCGTCGCCGCCATCAACACGCGCTTCGAGGCGGCGGCGATCGCCATCGTCGTCGCCATGGTGCTGGACGGCATGGACGGGCGCATCGCACGCATGACCAATACCCAGAGCGATTTCGGCGCGCAGTACGACAGCCTCTCCGACATGGTCTCCTTCGGGCTGGCACCGGCACTCGTGATCTACGAGTGGGCACTGGTCGACCTCGGCAAGATTGGCTGGCTGGCGGCGTTCGTCTACACCGCCGGAGCCGCGCTGCGCCTGGCGCGCTTCAACACCCAGGTCGGCATCGCCGACAAGCGTTACTTCCAGGGCCTGCCGAGCCCGGCCGCGGCGGCCATCGTCGCCTCGCTGGTGTGGGTCGGCGACCACTTCGCGCTGCGCGGCAGCACCGTACTGGCCCTGGTTGCCACCGGCGTCACGGTACTCGCCGCGCTGCTCATGGTCAGCAACGTTCGCTACTACAGCTTCAAGGATTTCGACCTGCGCGGACGCGTGCCCTTCGTCACCGTGCTGGCGGTGGTGATGGTGTTCGTGCTGATCTCGATCGAGCCGGCCAGCGTGCTGCTGGTGCTGTTCGGCGGCTACGCCCTGTCCGGTATTGCCGACACCTGGTGGCAACGGCGCAGGCGCCGCGCCGAGCGCCGTGAAGCGAAGGCGGCCAGCGGCGCCGAGGAGTGAACCGCGCATGAGTGTCGACGCGCCACCGCCCGGCGCGCCGCGGCTGGACCCGCGTCGCCACGCGCTACTTGCAGCGATGGGGATCACGGTGTGGGAACGACGCGCGAGCGACGCCGTCGCGATCGTGGCGCCGGCTGGGGACGGGCCGCGCGTGGATGCGGCCGCGCCCGCCGCCGCGACCATCCGGAGCGGAAAGCCCGCGGCCGATGCATCGGCTGTCGCCGTTGCGGCCATGGACTGGGAGCAGCTGGCACAGAGCGTCGCCGCCTGCCAGGCCTGTGATCTGCACCGCACGCGCGCCAACACTGTCTTCGGCGTCGGCGACCGCGCCGCCCCGCTCATGGTCATCGGCGAAGCGCCGGGCGCCGACGAGGATCGCCGCGGAGAGCCGTTCGTCGGTCGTGCCGGCCAGCTGCTCAACTCGATGCTGCAGGCCATCGGCCTCGCGCGCGAGGCCGTTTTCATCGCCAACATCCTCAAGTGCCGCCCACCCGGCAACCGCGATCCGAAGCCGGACGAGGTCGTCGCCTGTGCCGATTTCCTCGCCCGCCAGGTCGCGTTGCTCCAACCGCGCGCGATTCTTGCCGTCGGTCGCATCGCCGCGCAGAATCTGCTCGGGCTCGATACACCGATAGGACGCATGCGCGGACAACGCTACGAGTACGGCGATGCGGGCATCCCGGTCGTCGTCACCTACCATCCCGCCTACCTGCTGCGCAGCCCGGCCGAGAAGCGCAAGGCCTGGGTCGATCTCCTGGCGGTGCGCGCCGTGCTCGCGGAGACGCCGCGGTGAGCGCGGTGCTCCGTCCCGAGGCGGTGTCGATCCGGCCGATGGGCGAGGAGGACATCCCGGCGGTGCTCGAAGTCGAACAGGCCTGCTACGACTTTCCCTGGTCGGACACCATCTTTTCCGACTGCCTGCGCGTCGGCTACTGCTGCTGGGTGCTGGACGACGGCGAGGCGCTGTGCGGTCACGGCATCATGTCGGTGGCGGTCGAGGAGAGCCATATCCTCAACATCTGCGTCGCGCCGCGCGCGCGTCGCCTCGGTCACGCCCGCACACTCATGAGACATCTGCTCGAAACCGCGGGTACGCACGGCGCGCGTATCGCCTACCTCGAGGTGAGACCGTCCAACGACGCCGCCATCCGCCTCTACCAGGAACTCGGCTTCCGCCACGTCGGCACACGCCGCGGCTACTACCCGGCGCATGGCGGCCGCGAAGATGCCTTCGTGCTGAGCATGCCGCTCGGGCCGCGCGTCAGCCGCAGCCGGGCGAGTTGAACGCCCCTGGCGAACCGGCTAGCCTAGCGCCCCGACAACCCACCGGAAGCGCCCATCCCATGACTGCGACTGTCCCCGCCTGGTCCAGGCTCACGCTCCTGCTCGCCATGTTGTGTGTCGGCCTGCCGGCTGCCGCCGTCGATACGGTGGTCGTCGAAGGCGGTTTTTCCGACGGGGACGAGGATGCCGAACGCTATGGTGCCGCGCTGCGCTGGGACCTCGGCGGCAACTGGTGGCGCACCGGTGACTGGAGCCTGGCGGCCTACCTGGAAGCTTCGATTGCCTACTGGGACGGATTCAAGGGCTCGACCGGACATGACAACCTGGTCGATTTCGGTCTCACCCCGGTGCTGCGCTGGCAACACGACGCCGGCAAGGGCGGAATTGCGCCGTTCGCCGAGTTTGGCGTCGGCGCCCACGGCCACACCCACAGCGGCATCAGCGACGAGGATTTCGACATCCCCTTCGCGTTCGGCAGTCATCTCGGTCTCGGTGCCCGCTTCGGCGAGCAGGGCCGTTACGAACTCACTTACCGCTTCCAGCACTTGTCCAACGCGAGCCTGGGCGACGAGAACCCGGGCATCAACTTCCACGTCCTGCAACTCGGCTACCACTTCTGAGTGGCGGGCAGGGCGCGCCAGGCCGCGCGCCCCGGTGGATGTCGCCGGCGGTCACGGTCCGTGTTCGCTGAACAGCCCGCGCTTGGCGACCACGCAACGAGGTGGATGACCTCGGCGGTAGTTTGGCGGTTTCCTGAATCATGACCTGGCCCACTCTCGAGGATTTCGTCGGCAACACGCCGCTGGTGCGCCTGCAACGCCTGCCCGGGGCGACGAGCAACGTCGTGCTGGCCAAGCTCGAAGGCAATAATCCCGCGGGCTCCGTCAAGGACCGCCCGGCGCTCAGCATGATCCGTCACGCCGAGACGCGCGGCGAGATCAGCCCCGGCGACACCCTCATCGAGGCCACCAGCGGCAACACCGGCATCGCGCTGGCGATGGTTGCGGCGATGAAGGGCTACCGCATGGTGCTGATCATGCCGGCCAACATGTCCAGCGAGCGGCGAGCGGTGATGAAGGCCTACGGCGCTGAACTCGTGCTGGTGTCGGAAGCCGAGGGCATGGAAGGCGCGCGCGATCTCGCCCAGGCGATGCAGGCACGCGGCGAGGGCAAGGTGCTCGACCAGTTCGCCAATCCCGACAACCCGCTCGCGCACTACGGCGACACCGGGCCCGAAATCTGGCGCGACACCCACGGCCGGGTCACGCACTTCGTCGCCTCGATGGGCACGACCGGCACCATCATGGGCACCTCGCGCTATCTCAAGACACAGAACCCGGACGTCGTCATCGTCGGCGTGCAACCGGCCGACGGCGCGCGCATTCCGGGTATCCGGCGCTGGCCTGCGGCCTACCTGCCGAAGATTTACGACCCGACCGCGGTCGATCGCATCATCGACGTCAGCCAGGCCGAGGCCGAGGACATGACCCGGCGTCTCGGCGCGGAGGAGGGCATCTTCGCCGGCATCTCGTCGGGCGGCGCGATGGCCGCGGCGTTGCGTCTCGCCGCCGAGGTCGAGCAAGCGGTCATCGTCACCATCGTCTGCGACCGCGGCGATCGCTACCTGTCCACCGGGGTCTTCCCTGACTGATCACGAATTCCCTGCCATGAACGCCAAGCCATGAACGTGTTCGTATTCGATATCGAGACCGTTCCCGACGTCGCCGGCGCGCGGCGCCTGTGGAATCTCGAGGATCTCGACGATGACGGCGTCGCCGCCGTGATGTTCTCCAAGCGCTTGCAGGAGACCGGCGGCAGCAGCGACTTCCTGCGTCACCACCTGCACCGCGTGGTCGCCATTTCGGCCGTGTTCCGCGAGGGCGAGCGCTTCAACGTGTGGTCGCTGGGCGACCTGCAGTCGTCCGAGGACGACCTCATCCGGCGTTTCTTCGAAGGCATCGAGCGTTACTCGCCGACCCTGGTGTCGTGGAACGGCAGTGGCTTCGACCTGCCGGTCCTCCACTATCGCGCGTTGCTCCACGGCATCAGCGCGCCGCGCTACTGGGACACCGGCGATGACGATCGCAACTTCCGCTACAACAACTACCTCGGCCGCTACCACTGGCGGCATATCGACCTGATGGACGTGCTCGCCGCCTACCAGCCGCGCGCCTTCGTGCCGCTCGACCAGATGGCGAGCCTGCTCGGCTTTCCGGGCAAGATGGGCATGTCCGGAGCCGACGTGTGGTCGCAATACAAGAGCGGCCACCTGCAGGAAATACGTGACTACTGCGAGACCGACGTCCTCAACACCTGGCTGGTCTACCTGCGCTTCGAACACCTGCGCGGCCATCTCTCGGACGATGGGCTGGCTGCCGAACTCGCGCGGGTGCGTGGCTTCCTCGGCGAGGCGACGGCGGCGCACCTGCAGGGCTTTCTCGCCCACTGGGACGGCGCGGGCGCGTGACGGTACGACGCTGATGGCCCGCGTCAGTCGCGAGCCGGTCGAAGTCGTCGTCGAGTCGCTCTCCCACGAAGGGCGCGGCGTGGCACGTCGCGACGGCAAGACCGTGTTCGTGTTCGGTGCGCTGCCGGGCGAGCGGGTGCAAGCGCGCATCACGCGCCGCCGCGGCAGCTTCGACGAGGCCGAGGCGACCGCGGTCGAGACACCGGCGCCGGCCCGCATCGAACCGCGCTGTGAGCACTTCGGCGTCTGCGGCGGTTGTGGACTGCAGCATGTCGACGAGGATTTCCAGCTCGCGCACAAGCAGGCTGTGCTGCTCGAGCTGCTGCGTCATCACGCCGGCGTGCAGCCGGAGTCGGTGGCTGCGCCGATCCGCGGCCCGCAATGGGGCTACCGGCGCAAAGCGCGACTGGGGCTCAAGCACGTGCCGCGCAAGGGCGGCGTCATCATCGGGTTCCGCGAACGCGGCTCGCCGTTCATCACCGACTGCCAGCGTTGCGACACGCTCGACCCGCGCGTCGGCACCATCCTGCCCGCCTTGCGCGCCCTGATCGATGGCCTGTCGATTCCCGATCGCATTCCCCAGTTCGAGGTCGCCGTCTCCGACGAGCGCGTCGCGTTGGTGCTGCGCCACCTCGCCCCCTTGAGCGAGGCCGATCGCGACACGCTCGCCGTCGCGGCAAGCGAACTCGGTGTCGAGTTCTATCTGCAGGCCGGTGGGCCCGACACGGTGGTGCCGCTCGCCGGCGAAGCGCGGCCGCTGGTCTACCGGGTCGATGACCTCGCGCTCGAGTTCGCGCCGACCGATTTCACCCAGGTCAATCCCGCCATCAACGCGCAGATGGTGGCGCGCGCGCTCGACTACCTGGCGCCGGCGCCGACGGACCGCGTGGCGGATCTCTTCTGCGGGCTCGGCAACTTCACCCTGCCCATCGCCAGACGCGCAGGCACGGTGATCGGGGTCGAGGGTGACGAGGCCCTGACCACGCGCGCGGCGGCGAATGCCGCGGCCAACGGCATCGCCAACGTGGACTTCGCCGTCACCGATCTCGCGCGACCCGAAGCGGTCGCGGCATTGATGCTGGGTTCACCCAACAAGATGTTGCTCGATCCGCCGCGAGCCGGTGCGGCTGCGGTGATCGAGGGCGTTGCACTGGCCGGCATCGAACGGCTCGTCTACGTGTCGTGCAACCCGGTCACCTTCGTGCGCGACGCCGCGGTGCTGCGCCGAACCCATGGCTTCGTCCTGGCCGAGACCGGCATTCTCGACATGTTCCCGCAGACCGCGCACGTCGAGTCGATCTCGCTGTTCGTGCGCCGGTGACGACCCGCCGCGCGGCGCTCGCGGCCCTTGGCGCCGGACTCGCCACCGGTTTTCTCGGCGCCTGCACCGTGGCGCGCGACGAGCGCCTGCGCTTCGGCCTGCCGACCGCGCCGGTCACGCTCGACCCGCGCTTCGCCGCCGATGCCATGTCCTACCGCCTGGTGCGGCTGCTCCACCGCGCGCCAGTCGACTTCGACGCCGCCGGCGAACCGTGCGCCGATCTCGCGGACTGGAGTCAGCTCGCACCGGATCGCTACCGCTTCACCGTGCGCGAGGATGCGCACTTCGACGATGGTCGTGCCGTCATCGCGGACGATGTCGCCGCCACCTACCGTTCGGTGCTCCACGCGGCGAACGCATCGCCGCACCGCGGCTCGCTGGCCAACGTGCGCGCCATCGAGCGCGTCGACCGGCGGCAGCTCGACTTCGTCCTTGCGCGCCCCGACCCACTTTTCCCCGGCACGCTCGTCGTCGGCGTGCTGGCCGCGCGCGATTTGGCCAACGACGCCGGACGCGATCGCTGGTCGCGGAGCTGTGGTGCCTGCGCGCGGATGCAGCATGCTCCCGACGGCAACGTGCTCATGCGCCGGCGCAGCGACGGACAACCGGTCGAGTTCGTCACCGTCAAGGACCCCAGTGTGCGGGCACTCAAGCTCGTTGGTGGCGAACTCGACATTGCGCAGGGCAACCTGGCACCGGAGATGTACGCCTGGCTGGCAGAACGGAGCGGGCTGCGTGGCCTGAGCGTGCCCGGCTCGACGTTCTCCTATCTCGGGTTCAACCTCGACGATCCGGTCAGCGGGCGACTCGAGGTGCGTCGTGCCATCGCGCATGCCCTCGACCGCGCCGCCATCGTTCGTCACCTGTTCGGCGGTCACGCGCGCCTCGCCAACACGCTGTTTCCGCCCGAACACTGGGCGGGTGACCCCGCACTCGTCGCACCGGCCCACGATCTCGGCGCCGCGCGCGAGCAGCTCGACGCCGCCGGCTACGCCGGACGCCGCTTGCGGCTGGAGTACAAGACCTCCAGCGATCCCTTCCGGCTGCGTATCGCCGCCGTAATGCGCCAGCAACTCGCCGCGGTCGGCATCGATCTCGACATCGTCAGCTACGACTGGGGCACGTTCTACGGTGACGTCAGTCACGGTCGCTTCCAGCTCTACGGCCTCTCCTGGGTCGGTCTGCGCCTGCCGGACGTCTTCCGCTACGCTTTCCACTCGAGCTCGCGCCCGCCGGCCGGCGCCAACCGCGGGAACTACCGCTCGACCGCCGTCGACGGCCTCATCGAGCGTGCCGAGCGCACGGACGACCGCGTCGAACGCGTGCGGCTCTACCGCGCCATTGCCGCGACCCTGCTCGACGACTTGCCTTACGTGCCGTTGTGGTTCGAAGATCAACTCGTGATCACACGCGGCGACATCGAGGATTACACGACCGACCCGACGGGCAACTTCGATGCGCTCGCGCGGACGACCAGGCGGGCCACGCATGTCGGTTGAACGCATCGAGATCGACCTCGTGCGGCAACGGTTGCGGGCCCACGCGAGCGACGGCACGGTCGAGGAATTCGCGGTGTCGACGGCGCGCAACGGCGCCGGAGAGGTCATGAACAGCGAGTGCACGCCGCGCGGGCGCCACGCCATCGCTGAGAAGATCGGCGATGGCTGCGCGCCGGGGACGGTGTTCGTCGGGCGGCGGCCGACCGGCGAGGTGTGGAGCGCCGCGCTGGCCGCGGCCCATCCGGGACGAGACTGGATCCTGACCCGCATCCTGTGGCTGACCGGACTCGAGCCCGGTTTCAATGCCGGCGGCGATCGGGACACCAAGGCCCGCTACATCTACATCCACGGGACGCCGGCGAGCACCCCGCTCGGCATTCCCGGTTCGCGTGGCTGCATCCGCATGCACGACGACGACCTGCTCGGGCTGTTCGCGCGGGTCGCGGTCGGTACGCCGGTCGAGATCCACGGCTGACGTCTGCCAGCGCGTCGCCGGGGGCAGCCCCAGGGACCGCAAGTTGCTGAACAGGATGAAGATCATTCCCGCGTGCGCGAGCGCTGCGACGATTTCCCGCCGGCCTCTTCGGACTGTGAACCGCGTCATAAAGAATACGGCAGCGCGGCCGCTAGACCTCCACGTCGACAACGACTCGCGACACCCCGAACACGGGCTGGAGGACGCCTCATGCAGACCACTCTCGCGCAAGACACTGGCGCTCGCGACACCGGCGCGGCCCCGCAGGACATCGGCGACGGACCGATCCTGAAGCGCCTCGCGCAGGCTGTGGCAAGGACGCGTGACAGTGCACCCATGCGGATGCTGACGACCGTGCATCCGTGCTTCGTCAACGGCTTACGCACGCTGGTCCACCGCCGTGGCCTGGAGCGCGACGAGCCCGGCGTGTTCGGCCGCCTGCGTACCTACGCCACGGCCAACGGTTTCGCGCTGCTCGAAGATCGCCGCAAACGCGAGTTGAGCTGTCGCGACGAACGTCGTCGCCTGGCGCCGGTGCTGATGTTCGCCGCCGGGCTCATCAGCCACGTCGCCCTGGCCGACGACGGCACGCTCACCGACGGCACCCAGCAGGTCGTGCCGACGATCGAGATCATCGGTACGCCGACGACCACCGACGGCGGTCGCGAGTACCTCAATGTCGGCGGTAAGCGTTTCATCTCCAAGCCGCACGGTACCGTCGAGCAGATCATGAACGTCGCCGCCGAGGTGCGCGGCAAGGGCGTACGGCACCGCGTGCGCACCCGTGGTCTGCAGATGCCGAGCGAGTACACGGACAGCTACATCGATCGCTACGATTACACCGTGCCCACCGACTGCGGCGGTGCAGCCTTCAGCTACTACGAGGGCGAAGGATTCGCCGCGCTGGGCTACCACGACGGCAAGGGCAAGGTGATCCTCGACGTGCTTGCCGGCGGTGGGCCGTTCACGGCGCCGCGCCTGTGGGGCGCCTACGATCAGGTGCTGAATTCGAACATCCGCATGGACCTGATGTTCGGCAACGGCCTGTCGGACGGCATGGGTGTGATGATGGCGTCGTACAAGATCGGGCTCATGCCCGTGATGCGCAACAGCACCAAGAACTACTACGGCGATCTCTATTCGCGTGCCGTGGCGGTCGCCGCGGAATGCCAGGGGCCGTCCTTGCCGACCCGGGTGCGCCAGGCCGATACGCTGCCGCCCGCGGCCGATGGGGAGACGGGCTGAGCCCGGCGTTCAACTGGCGCGCAGCCGCTCCTTCAGCAGCGCGCGCGCCAGCTTGCCGACCTTGACGTCGTAGAGCGCGAGTTCGCCTCCCGTACGCACGGCCGCGATGGCCAGCCGCCCGATCAGCAGCAGCAGCAGGATGGCCAGCATCCAGGCCACGAAATAGGAGAAGCGGAATGCCGGCGCGGGCGGCGCCGCGCTCGCCGGAGCTACGAGCTCGGGATCGACGGCGGTGGCCTCTTCGACCTGGGCACGACCGTGGCTGACCGCGCTGGACAGCGTCAGGTCGAGGTTGGAGCCGCGTTCGACTTCGATCGCAAAGGCCTCGATGCGGGCCGGGTTCTCGTACAGCGACCAGGCGCTCGCGATGACCAGCAGGGCGACGATGAAGCCGGTGCCGAGCAGCACCAGGCCGATGACTCGTACCACGAGGTTGAGCAGGCGCGAACCCTGGTCCACCCAGTCGTCGGTGTCGGCGTCTTCCCTGAACTCGTAGCGCGGCATGGGCGCGATTCTACACGCTCGCCCCGGCCGCGCGTGGGCCGTTCGGTGGCCTCGCGCACAGTTCAACGGTGACGGCACGAGCGCTGCGCGGAGCGGTGACGTCCGACCGGATTGCGCCGACGCCTGACGGCGCAGCCGCGAGACAGCACGGCCACCGTGGTCGTATGCAGTCCGCCGTCGTGGCCGGATGCTCGTCCGTGACGCCGTTGCCGCTTGCCCGACGTCGCCCGGTCGGGCCCGGTCACGCACGATCCAGGCTAGAGTGCACAGCCGTGGATACCCGCCCGGTCACCCCCGTTGCACGCCTCGGCGCGGCGATCGTCGTCGTCCTCGGGGTCACCACGCTCGTTTTCCTGCTCCTCCACCTCGTGCCCGGCGACCCGGTGGAAGTGATGCTTGGCGAGTACGCAAGCGCGGGCGACCGCGCCGCGCTCAGCGCCGCCCTCGGGCTCGACCGCGCTCTCGCCGCGCAGTGGAGCGATTTCATGGCCGGCCTCGCGCGCGGCGATCTCGGCGTGTCGCTGGCCAGCGGGCGGCCGGTCGCGACCCTGCTCGCCGAACATTTCGCCATGACCGCACTGCTCGCTGCCGCCAGCCTGATCGTGGCCATGGCCTGCGGCCTGCCGCTCGGCGTTCTCGCGGCGCTGCGCGCCGGGCGCGCCTGGGATACCGCCAGTACCGTGCTCGCCGTGCTCGCCATGTCGGTGCCGAACTTCGTGCTCGGACCGTTCCTCATGCTGGTGTTCGCCGTCGGCCTCGGCTGGTTCCCCGTCGGTGGCGCGGATTCGGCTCGCGCGCTGGTGCTGCCGGCGGCAACGCTGGGGCTGTCGCTGGCGGCCCTGCTCGCGCGCATGACCCGCGCCGCCCTGCTCGAGGAACTCGGCCGCCCCTACGTGCTGGCGGCTCGCGCGCGTGGCCTTGGCGAGGTGCGCGTCGTTCTCGGTCATGCCCTGCCGAACGCGGCCCTGCCGCTGGTGACGACGCTCGGCCTGCAGTTCGGCACACTGCTCGGTGGTGCCGTCGTCACCGAGACGGTGTTCGGTTGGCCGGGGCTCGGCCAGCTCGCGGTCGAGTCGATCCATCGCCGTGACTATCCCGTGGTGCAGGGCGCGGTGCTGCTCATCGCGTTGAGCTACGTCGTCGTCAACACCCTGACCGACTTGCTCTGTGCGCGCCTCGACCCGCGGCTCGGCGGTGACCGGTGAGCCGCGCGACGCGGTTCGCACTGGCGATACTGGCCGGCTGGACGCTGGCGCTGCTGCTGGCGCCGACGGGGCAGGAGGCCGTCACCCGAATCGACCTCGCTCGCTTGTTCGAGGTCCCGGGGCCGACGGCCTGGATGGGGACCGACGATCTCGGTCGCTCACTGGGTTGGCGGGTGGTGGCCGGGGCGCGGGTCTCGCTGCTGGTGGCCGTGGTGGTGGTGGCGGTAACCGCGGTCATCGGCATCGCCGTCGGCGTCGCCGCCGGCTGGCTGGGGGGGGCGGTCGATCTCGTGCTTGCGCGCATCGTCGATGTCTTCCTCGCCTTCCCGGGCATCCTCCTCGCCATCGCGCTGGCCGGCGTGCTCGGGCCCGGGATCGGCAATGTCGTCATCGCGCTCAGCGTGGTCGGCTGGGTCGGCTTCGCGCGGCTCGCGCGGGCGCAGACACTGGCCATGCGCGAACGCGAACACGTCGCCGTCGCGCGCGCCCTCGGCACGCCGGTGCCGGTCATCCTGCGCCGTCACATCCTGCCCCTGATCGCAGGCCCGCTGGTGGTGGAGGGGACCTTCGCGCTGGCCGCGGTGATCATCGCGGAGGCGGGCCTGTCCTTCCTGGGCCTCGGCGTGCAGCCACCGGCGCCGTCCTGGGGCAGTCTCATCCGCGACGGCACGCGCTACATGCTCTTCGCGCCGCACCTGGTCGTGATGCCGGGCCTGGCCCTGTTCAGCGTCGTCGTTGCGATCAACGTGCTCGGCGAGCGCCTGCGCGATCGCCTGCAGGCGGCGCGCCGACCGGGCAATTGAGCCGACCGCGTATACTGCGCCCACTCTTCGCGGGAGGCACCGCCGACCATGCTCGGACCACTGATGATCGACATCGAGGGCTGCACGCTCAGCGCGGCCGATCGCGAGGTCCTGCGTCATCCTCAGGTCGGGGGGGTGATCCTGTTCGCACGCAATTACCAAGACCCGACGCAGCTGGCCGCCCTCACCGCCGATATCCACGGCCTGCGAGAACCGCGGCTCCTGATCGCCGTCGACCAGGAGGGTGGCCGCGTGCAGCGTTTCCGCCATGGCTTCGTCGAACTGCCCGCGCTCGCCACGCTCGGCGACCTCTACGATCGAGAGCCCGACGCGGCGCTCGCGCTGGCTGCCGACTGCGCCTGGATGATGGCCAGCGAGCTGCGCGCGGTCGGGATCGATTTCAGCTTCGCGCCCGTGCTCGATCTGCGCACGGCGCACAGCGCGGTGATCGGCGATCGCGCCCTGCACACCGAGCCGCGGGTCGTTGCCCGCCTGGCACAGGCCTACGTCGGCAGCCTGCACGCCAGCGGGATGGTAGCGGTCGGCAAGCATTTCCCCGGTCATGGTTGCGTCGCCGCCGATTCGCACCACGAGCTGCCAATTGACGAACGCGATCTCTATGACATCGAACAGGCCGACCTGCTGCCGTTTCGCACGCTGGTACGCGCGGGGCTGGAGGGCATCATGATGGCGCACGTGCTCTACCCGCGGGTGGACAGCGTCGCCGCCGGCTACTCGAAACGCTGGATCGGCGACATCCTGCGCACCGACATGCGCTTCGAGGGCGTCGTCTTCAGCGACGATCTCAGCATGGCCGGCGCCGCTCTCGACGCTTCCGGCTCCTATGCCGCGCGCGCCGAACTCGCGCTCGCCGCCGGCTGTGACGTGCTCCTGGTGTGCAACCGGCGCGAAGCCGTCATCGAGATCCTCGACGCGCTCGGCCGCCAGGCGCGCTTTCCACGCACCCAGGCCCGCCTCACCCGCATGCACGCCCGCGGCACGGCGCCCGATCTCGCGACGCTACAGGCATCGTCGCGGTGGACCGACGTCGCGGCGCGTCTCGGCGATCTCAACCGTTGCCCCGAGCTCGAGCTCGGCGACGACAACCTGCTCGCCTGAGGTGGAGCGCGGCATGCCCGGCCTGTCACCTTTGCGCTGGCTGCTCGCGGGCCTGCTGTTGTTCGCGTGGTCCGGCCATCCGGCGACAGCACTCGAATGCGCGCCGCTCGCGAGTGGCACGCCGGCCGCCTTCGGCGAAGTCGGTCATGGACAGGGCCTGCTGTGGCGACTCACCGCGCCGTCCGGCGCCGAGAGCTACCTGTTGGGCACGATGCACGTGTCCGATGCCCGGGTGGTCGCAATCACCGAGGCCGCGCGACCCTATTTCGACGACGCGCGGACCTTCGTCATGGAAGTCGTGCTCGATTTCGCCGCCCTGGCCGAGTTGCAGGGCGCGATGTTCCTCGGCGAAGGGCGCAAGCTGGACGAGCTCGTCGGCGAGGCGTTCTTCGCCCGCCTGGCCGCGGCCATGCAGGTGCGCGGCGTGCCGCCGCAACTCACCGCCACGATGAAGCCGTGGGCCGTGTACTCCGCGCTCAGCCTGCCGGCGACCGAGCAGGGCGTCCCGCTCGACATGGTCTTCATGCTCGAAGCCCAGGCCGCCGGCAAGGCAGTGTCGGGACTCGAGACCGTCGCCGAGCAGATCGCCGTGTTCGAAGGCGTCGACGAGGACACCCAGCTCGGCCTGTTGCGCGAGATGGCGTGTCACTACGCGGTGTTCCAGGGCGAGATCGAGGCGATGGTCGAAGCCTATGCCGCGCGCGATCTCGCGGCCCTCGTGGAGATTTCCTTCCGTCACGCGAGTGACGATGGCCAGGCCCTGCTCGACGCCTTGTTATGGTCACGAAACGAACGGATGCTCGAACGCCTGGACACGCGACTCGCTGCCGGCGACGCCTTCGTCGCTGTCGGCGCGCTGCACCTGCCCGGCAGCCGCGGCCTGTTGCGCGGGCTCGAACAGCGGGGCTTCGCGGTAGAGGCGATATACTGACCGGCGCTGGCCGCTGGCCTTCCGCTGCCGCCGCACGGCAATAACCGCTACGACCCCATCACCAGTGGTTCTTCGCGATGCGCCTACCCTTCGTCAAGATGCACGGTCTCGGCAACGACTTCGTCGTCATCGACAACCGTGATGGCCGCTACGCGCTCAGCCGCGAGCAGTTCGCCGCGTTGGGCACGCGCCGCTTCGGCATCGGTTGCGACCAGATCCTGCTCCTCGAACGCGCGCATGAGCCGGCCGCCCACGCGCGTTACCGCGTCGTCAACGCCGACGGTTCGCCGGCCGAGCACTGCGGCAACGGCGTGCGCTGCGTGGCGCGTTACCTCGAGCGGCTGGGCGAGGTCAGCGAACGCGTCGCGATCGAGATCGGCGATGCGGTCTACGAGCTCACCTTCGGCAAGGGCACGGACGTCCGCGTCGACATGGGCGTACCCTGCTTCGATCCGACCCGCATACCGCTGGCCGTGCCGGCCGCGGCGGGTCGCTACGCGATCGCGGTCAGCGGCACCACCATCGAGTTCGGCGCGGTCTCGATGGGCAATCCCCACGCCGTCATCGCGGTCGCCGACACCGAGCAGGCCGACGTCGCCGGCATCGGCGCCGCGTTGCAGTCCAGCGCGCTGTTCCCGGCCAGCGTCAACGTCGGCTTTCTCGAAGTGACGGCCCGTGATCGCGTGCGCCTGCGGGTCTTCGAACGCGGTGCGGGCGAGACCCTGGCCTGTGGCACCGGCGCTTGCGCGGCCGTGGCGATCGGTCGAAGATGGCACCTCCTCGACGCGCGCGTGACGGTGGTGTTGCGCGGTGGCGAGCTCACCATCGAATGGGCTGGCGGCGCGACCGATGCGCTGTGGATGACCGGCCCGGCCACGTTCGTTTTCGAGGGAACCATCGAGTTATGACTGCTACCGGCCCCACCCAGGCCACGCCCGTGACATTGCCGCGCGAAGCCGAGGTCATCGCCTTCCTGCGCGCCAACCCGACGTTTCTCGACCAGCACCCGGAACTGCTCAGCCAGCTCGCCATCCCGCACGGCAGCGGCGACGCGGTGTCCCTGCTCGAGCGCCAGGTGGCGGTCCTGCGCGAAGACAACGCACGCCTCAAGCAGCAGTTCGAACAGCTCGTCGGCCACGCGCGCGAGAACGAACGGCTCAACGGCCGTATCCATGCGCTGGCCCTGCGCCTGATGAACGCGGCGGGTCCACGCGCGGTGTTCGCCGCGCTCGACGGCAACCTGCGCGAACAGTTCGGCGCCGATCGGGTGGCGAGCCTGGTGTTTGCCGAACCGGCCTTCATCGAAGGCGCGGAGGTGCCGCAGTTCGCCGGTCGCGAGGCGCCGGCACGGGCCGCCTTCAGCGACATGCTGGGCGCCGCGCGCAGCGTCTGCGGCGTGATCGCGCCGGCCCAGGCCGAAGCCTTGTTCGGCAGTACGACGCCGGTCGGTTCGGCCGTGCTGATGCCGCTCATCGGTGCCGGTTGGGACGGTGTGCTGGCCATCGCCAGCGAGGACGAGAATCGTTACCAGGCCGACATGGGCACCGAGTTCCTGAACTACCTCAAGGACATCGTCGCGCTGGTCATCGACCCGTGGGTGAAGCGCGCGGCGGCGCGCTGAGCGGCGGGCGGCGATGGCCGGCACGGCGATCCTCGACGACGGTGTCGCCGCTTTTCTGCGTTCGTTGCAGGATCGCTCTCCGCACACCCGTAGCGCCTATGCCCGCGACCTCGCCGGCTTCACCGCCTTTCTCGTTGCCGCCGGCGTGACGGCCTGGGCCGACGTCGACGATGCCCTGATCCGTCGCTTTGTCGCCGCCCGCCATCGCGACGGCGCGCACGGCCGCTCCCTGGCACGCCAGTTGTCGGCCTGCCGCGCGCTGTTCCGCCATCTCGCCGCCCGCGGTGTGGTCGCCGGCAACCCCGCCCAGGCAGTGCGCGCCCCGAAAGCGCCGCAGCGGCTGCCGCGCGCGCTCGACGTCGACCAGATGACGGCCCTGCTCGAACCCGTCGGAGATGCCGACGAGCCGCTCGAGTGCCGCGACCAGGCGATGTGGGAGCTGCTCTATTCCAGCGGTCTGCGCGTCGCCGAGCTGACCGGGCTCGATCTCGGCGACATCGATCTCGCCGCGCGCGAGGCGCGCGTGCTCGGCAAGGGCCGCAAGGAGCGCGTGGTACCGGTTGGACGATACGCGCTGGGTGCGCTCGAGCGCTGGCTCGCGATGCGTCCTCGGCTCGCCGCGACGGACGAGCGTGCGCTGTTCGTCAACCACCGCGGGGGTCGGCTGTCGACGCGCGGCGTCGAGTCACGCCTGCGTCGCCGCGCCTTGCGTCACGGCGTCGACGCGCGCGTCCATCCGCACGTGCTGCGCCACTCCTTCGCCAGTCACCTGCTCGAATCCTCCGGCGACCTGCGCGCGGTGCAGGAATTGCTCGGCCATGCCAACATCGCCACGACGCAGGTCTACACCCATCTCGATTTCCAGCACCTCGCCAAGGTCTACGACGCCGCCCATCCGCGCGCGCGCAAGCGCCGCGATTGACACCGAACGCGGGGCCACGGCGGCCGCCGGGCGGATGGCCTCGTGTACAATCCGCGCTTCCCCGACAACGGCTGATCATGTGTTCCACGGCACCACGATACTTTCCGTCCGGCGCGGGCCGGTCGTCGTCATCGGCGGCGACGGCCAGGTTTCCATGGGCGACACCGTGCTCAAGGGCAACGCGCGCAAGGTGCGGCGCCTGTACCACGAGCGCGTGCTGGCCGGCTTCGCCGGTGGCACCGCCGATGCCTTCACCCTGTTCGAGCGCTTCGAAGGCAAGCTGGAGGAGCACCGTGGCAACCTCCTGCGCGCCGCCGTCGAGCTCGCCAAGGATTGGCGTACCGATCGCATGTTGCGCCGCCTCGAGGCGATGCTGACAGTCGCCGATCTCGACAACTCGCTGATCATCTCCGGCACGGGCGACGTCATCGAGCCCGAGCACGACATCATCGCCATCGGCTCGGGCGGCAACTACGCGCGCTCCGCCGCGCGCGCGCTGCTCGCCGAGACCGATCTCGATCCGGAGACCATCGTGCGTCGCAGCCTGGCCATCGCGGCCGAAATCTGCGTCTACACCAACGATCACCTCACCGTCGAGGTGCTACGGGGCGAGGGCTGAACGTGACCGGCATGCACACCCTGACGCCGCAGGCCATCGTGGCCGAGCTCGACAAGCACATCATCGGGCAGGACGAGGCCAAGCGCGCCGTCGCCATCGCGCTGCGCAACCGCTGGCGCCGGGCCCAGGTCGACGCCGGCCTGCGCAACGAGATCACGCCGAAGAACATCCTCATGATCGGGCCGACCGGGGTCGGCAAGACCGAGATCGCACGGCGCCTGGCGCGCCTCGCCCACGCCCCGTTCATCAAGATCGAAGCGACCAAGTTCACCGAGGTCGGCTACGTCGGCCGCGACGTCGAATCGATCGTGCGCGACCTCGCCGACGTCGCCTTCAACATGGCGCGCGAGGCGGCCATGGCGCAGGTACGCGACCAGGCCGAGGATGCCGCCGAGGAACGCATCCTCGACGTCCTGCTGCCGGCGCCGAACACCTTCGGCGAGAATCCGCCGGAGGCCGAATCGAACACGCGCCAGCGCTTCCGCAAAATGTTGCGCGAAGGCAAGCTCGAGGAGCGCGAGATCGAGATCGACGTCAGCGCCGGCGGCATGGGCGTGGAGATCATGGCGCCGCCCGGCATGGAGGAGATGACCAACCAGCTCCAGCGCATGTTCCACAACCTCGGCCAGGGCCGTACGCGCAGCCGACGCGTGCCGATCGGCGTGGCGCGCAAGATGCTGCTCGAGGAAGAGGCCGCCAAGCTGGTCAACGAGGACGACATCCGCGCACGTGCGTTGGAGAACGTCGAGCAGAACGGTATCGTCTTCCTCGACGAAATCGACAAGGTGGCGCGGCGCGCCGAGGTCTCCGGCGCCGATGTCTCGCGCGAGGGTGTGCAGCGCGACCTGCTGCCACTGGTCGAAGGCTGTACGGTCAACACCAAGCACGGCATGGTCAAGACCGACCACGTGCTGTTCATCGCCTCTGGCGCCTTCCATCTGTCGAAGCCTTCCGATCTCATTCCCGAGCTGCAGGGGCGCCTGCCCAACCGGGTCGAGCTGGCGCCGCTGACGGTCGATGATTTCGTGCGCATCCTGAACGAGCCGGATGCCTCGTTGTGTCGCCAGTACAGAGCGCTGCTCGCGACCGAGGCGGTGACCGTCGAGTTCACCGCCGACGGTGTACGGCGCATCGCCGAGTGCGCCTACGACATCAACGAGCGTAGCGAGAACATCGGTGCGCGGCGCCTGCACACGGTGATGGAGAAGCTGCTCGAAGCGGTATCGTTCACCGCCTCGGACCTCGGCGGCCAGACGGTGGTCATCGACGGCGCCTACGTCGACGTCCATATCGGCCACCTCGTCGCCGACAACGATCTCGCGCGCTACATCCTCTGAGAGCCGCCATGGCCACGCACACCCCAACCGACATCCGCCTCCACCAGGCCTCCCGCCGCCTCGAGCTGAGCTTCGACGACGGCAGCAGCTTCGAGCTGTCGTGCGAGTTCCTGCGTGTGTACTCACCCTCGGCCGAGGTGCGCGGACACAGCCCCGACCAGGCCGTGCTGCAGCTCGACAAGGAGAACGTCAACATCACCGGCATCGAGCCGGTGGGTAATTACGCGGTCAGGCTCGTCTTCGACGACGGTCACGACAGCGGGTTGTATACCTGGGATTACCTCTACGAACTCGGCAGCCATCGCGACGCCTACTGGCAGCGCTACCGCGAGGCGGTGGCGGCGGCGCGCGACGGCGCCACGGGCTGAGCGACGTGGACGACGACGCCGGCGAAAGCCTGTTCGGCTACGAGCGTGTCACGGCGCGCGACAAGACCGCGCGCGTACGCGGCGTGTTCGATTCCGTCGCCGATCGCTACGACCTCATGAACGACCTCATGTCGGGTGGGCTGCATCGCCTGTGGAAGCGCCATGCGGTCACACTGCTCGACGTACGCGCCGGGCACAGGGTGCTGGATCTCGCCGGCGGCACGGCCGATCTGTCGCGACTGATCGCCGGGCGCGCCGCCGGGGTCGAGGTCGTGTGCAGCGACATCAATGCGCGCATGCTCGCGCGCGGCCGCGATCGCAGCCTCGACGCCGGCTACGCCGGCGGCATCGCCTACGTGCAAGCCAACGCCGAGCGCCTGCCGTTCGCCGACGCCACGCTCGACCGCGTCATCATCGGGTTCGGCCTGCGCAACGTGACCCGCAAGAGCCTCGCGCTGGGCGAGATGGCGCGCGTGCTGCGCCCGGGCGGGCGCGCCGTCGTCCTCGAGTTCTCCACGGTGCAGGCCCCGCTCCTGGCACGACTCTACGAGACCTACTCCTTCCGCGTGCTGCCGCGTCTCGGTGGCTTCGTTGCCGGCGATGCCGACAGCTACCGCTACCTGGCGGAATCGATCCGCGTCCATCCCGACCAGGAGGCGCTCAAGTTCATGATGGAACGCGCCGGCTTCGCCAGCGTGCGCTACTACAACCTGCTCGGCGGCGTGGTCGCCCTGCACGTCGGGTGGACGGCATGAGAGACGAGTCTGCGGGCGTGGCGCCCTCACCGCTGGCGCGTGCGCTGAACACGGCCATCAACCGTCTGCTGGCCCTCGACGCCGGTGCGGCCGTTCGCCTCGCCCGCATCGAGGGGCGCACGCTCGCCGTTGAGCTGCGCGGCCATGATTGGCACGGCCACGCGCGCGTCCACCACGGCGAGCTGGTGGTGTTGCGCGGGGTACCAACGACGGTCGACGTCACGGTGCGCGGCCGTGCCGCTGACTTCATCGCCCTGGCGCGGGCCAACCGCCGCGGTGAGATGCTCGGCGCCGGGCGGGTCGAGATCGCGGGCGACCTCGCCGTGGCCCAGGAAGTGCAGGCCCTGCTCGCGGGACTGGATCTCGACGTCGAGGGACTGCTGGCCCGCTACGTCGGCGATGTTGCCGCGCACCGCCTGGGCCGCGTGCTGCGCGGTGCCGCCGACTTCGCGGAACGTGGCGCGCGCAAGTTCGAGCGCGATACCGGCGATTACCTGCGGTTCGAGTCGCGCAGCGTGCCGTCTCGCGACGAGATCGAAGAGTTCGCGCGCGCGGTGTTCGACCTCGGTGACGCCGTCGACCGCGCCGAGGCGCGCGTGCGCCGGCTGCGGGTGCGGCGTCGGCGATGATCGCGCCACGTCAACTGTTGCGCGTGTTCACCATCCAGCGGGTGCTGGTGCGCCATGGTTTCGATGAGCTGGTGTTCTCGATTCCATTGCTGCGCCCGGCCCGCTTTCTCCTCTACCTGTTGCCGTGGAACTGGGCACGCCGCGACTACAAGCCGCGCGGCGAACGTATCCGCGCCGTCCTCGAGGACCTCGGTCCGCTGTTCGTCAAGTTCGGTCAGATCCTCTCGACGCGTCGCGACCTTCTCGCCGACGACATCGCCGAGGAACTGGCGCGGCTGCAGGACCACGTACCGCCGTTCCCCGGCCGCCAGGCGCGCGCCATCGTCGAAAAGGCCTACGGGCGTTCCGTCGCCGAGGCCTTCGCCGCCTTCGACGAGGAGCCGCTCGCGTCGGCCTCGATCGCCCAGGTGCACGTGGCGCGTCTGCCCGACGGGCGCGACGTCATCGTGAAAGTGGTGCGACCGAACATCCGCCGCACCATCGAGCAGGACATCTCGCTGATGTACATCATCGCCGACCTTGCCGAACGCTACTGGGCACGCGGCAAGCAGCTAAAGCCGACGGTGGTGGTGGCGGAGTTCGAGAAGACCCTGCTCGACGAACTCGACATGATGCGCGAGGCGGCCAACGCCTCGCAGCTCAGGCGCAACTTCGCCGAGTCGGATGCCATGTACGTGCCGGAGGTGTACTGGGACTACACCCGCCAGAACGTCCTGGTCATGGAGCGCATCGTCGGTATCGGGATAAGCGACGTGGCTGGTCTCGTCGCCGCCGGTGTCGATCTCGAGGAACTCGCCGCCCGCGGCGTCGAGATCTTCTTCGTCCAGGTGTTCCGCGACCACTTCTTCCATGCCGACGTCCATCCAGGCAACCTGTTCATCCTGCCGGGGGACGGCGTCATGCCGACCCGTTACGCGCCGGTCGATTTCGGCATCATGGGGTCTTTGAGTGAGTTCGACCAGCGCTACCTGGCCGACAACTTCTCCGCCTTCCTCAACCGCGACTATCGCCGCGTCGCCGAGTTGCACGTCGAATCGGGCTGGGTCCCGCCCGACACCCGCGTCGACGAGTTCGAATTCGCCATCCGCGCGGTGTGCGAGCCGATATTCGACCGCCCCATGAAGGACATCTCGGTCGGCAACCTGCTGCTGCGACTGTTCCAGACCGCGCAGCGCTTCCATATGGAAATCCTGCCGCAGTTGCTGCTGCTGCAGAAGACGCTGGTCAACGTCGAGGGCATCGGACGCCAGCTCTACCCGGAGCTCGACCTGTGGCGCGCGGCGCGCCCGGCGCTGGAGAATTTCATGCGCGAGCGGGTCGGCGTGCGGCGCCTGGTCAGCACGTTCCGCGACAGCGTGCCGCGCTGGGCCGATCGTCTGCCGGAAATGCCCGGCCTGGCGATGGAAGTGCTCGACCAGGTCAAGGGCGGGCGCATCAAGGTGCAGACCAACGACCCCACGCTCGAGCTGATCCGGGCCGAGCTGCGCACCTTGCATCGCCGGCTCGTGTTCGCCCTGGTCGGCGTCGGTCTCGTCATCTGCGCGGCGATCCTCTTCGGCATGCGCGCAGAGGAGACCTGGATGGTCGGCCCGCTACCGTTCAGCGTATGGCTGTTCGGGGGGCTCGGCGTCTGCGCCACCCTGCTCGCCCTGCGCCGCGGCGGCCACTGACGCCGACCGCAACGCCGCTACCCGCGTGCGACATTCGCGCTCGGCGCGCAGTGTTTCCAACGGCACGATGCGTATGCGGCCGGGCATCGGCAGGCGCGTACGCAGCACGGCGATGGTCTCCGGGTAGGGGTGCGCGATGCCGATGGCGTCGCCGCGCAGTTCGGCATGGCGGACCAGTTCCTCCAGGCGGGCGTTGATGGCCGCGGCGGTGCGGCGGTTGTCGAGAAAGACATCACGCGCGAGATAGGGCACGGCGGCGGCGCGGGCGGCGTTTCGTGCGGCGCTGTGCGCGGTGGTACGGCTGTCGACGAAGAGCAAGCCGGGGCGCGCCTCGGCCAGTGCCGCCATCAGCCAGTCCATGCGCTCGGCATCGCTCGTGAGCCGGCTGCCCATATGGTTGTTGACGCCGTCGAGGTAGGGCAGGGCGTCGAGGGCGGCACGCACGGTGGCGACAAAGGTCGGTCGATCCATGGCTTCGCGCAACGCGCCCGGACCGAGCAATTCGTTCTGCGACACGGCCTCCATCGGCAGGTGCAGCAGGACTTCCTTGCCGGCGCTGTGCAGGCGCTCGGCGAGTTCGCGCGCGAGCGGGGTGAAAGGCAGGATGGCGAAGGACTCGACCGCGTCCAGCGCGGCGATTTCGTGATCGCGACGCGGCTGGTAACCGAGGTCGTCGACGATCAGCGCCACCGGTGGCGGCTGGTGCTGCAGCTCCAGGCAGGCTGACAGCGTCAGGGCCGCCAGCAGAGCGAAGCCCATGTGCCGTGGCTCGCTTCAGCGATCGGCGGCGCCGGCGTTGCTGCCGCTGCGGGCCTGCAACAAGGTCATGCCCTTGAGCATGTTGAGCGCTTCGTAGAGCTCATAGTCGCGCTCCGCCAGCGGTTGTTCCACGTCATCCGTGGCGTCGGTGACGGAATCGTCCGCGCCCTCGACGTCGACTTCGATGGCGTCCTCGGGGTTGACGAGGTGGCGCTCCAGGTTGGCTTCCTTGACGACGTCGGCGCCGCCCGCCGCGCGCGCGGCGAGCTTGAGCTTGTCGACGACGATGTCCGGCGCGATGCCCTCGGCCTGGATCGAGCGGCCGGACGGTGTGAAGTAGCGCGCCGTGGTCAGTTTCAACGCGGCGCGATTGTTCATCGGCAGGATGGTCTGCACCGAACCCTTGCCGAAAGTCTGCCGACCCATGATGAGCGCCCGCTTCTGGTCCTGCAGTGCGCCGGCGACGATCTCCGAGGCCGAGGCGGAGCCCTCGTTGACGAGCACGATCAGCGGCGCGCCGCGCAGGAGATCCGGTGGCTTGGCGGTGAACTCGAGTTCCGAATCCTTGATACGGCCGTCGGTGTAGACCACGAGGCCCGATTCGAGGAAGGCATCGGCGACCGACACCGCCGCGCCGAGAATACCGCCCGGGTTGTTGCGCAGGTCGAGCACCAGGCCGCGCAGGCCGTCGTCGCCGGCCTCGCTCTTGAGATCGCGCAGGTGTCGGCGGAGGTCGTCGCCGGTCGGGCCCTGGAACTGCGAGATGCGGATGTAGCCGTAGCCCGGTTCGAGCATACGGCTGCGCACCGAGCGGACCTTGACCAGGGCGCGGGTGATGGTGAACGTCAGCGGCTTCTCCTCCCCTTCGCGCACGACGGTGAGGCGGATATCGGTGCCTGGCTTGCCACGCATCTTCTGCACCGCGTCGTTCAGGTTCATGCCTTTGACCGGCGTGTCGTCGAGACGCACGATGACGTCGCCGGCCTGGATGCCTGCTTCCTGTGCCGGAGTACCGTCGATCGGGGCGATGACCTTGACGAAGCCGTCCTCCATGCCGACTTCGATGCCGAGGCCGCCGAATTCGCCCGAGGTGCCTTCCTGCAGGTCGAGATACTCCTCGGGATCGAGGTAGGCCGAGTGCGGATCGAGCCCGGCGAGCATGCCGCGCATGGCGTTCTCGATCAGGGTCTTGTCGTCGACTGCCTCGACGTAGTCCTTCTTGATCTTGTGGAACACCTCGACCAGCACGCGGATGTCGTCCACCGGTACCGGCTCGCGGGTGTCGGTGGGCGTGGCGGCGGCCGCATCCGTGTCGCCGGCGCTGCTGTCGGCGCCGTCGTCCCCTGCGCTGGCGTCGCCCGCGTCGTCGGCATGCGCCGGAACGTCGGCGCCAGGTATGGCGTCCTCGGCATAGGCGAGGCCGGGTGCGCAGGCGATGAGCAGGATGGCCAGCACGACGCCGGCCGGGGATGCGTTCGGTTTCAGCATGGGTTGTCCCGTAGTTGATCGGGGTCGGCGATCCCGCCCGCGTGTCTCATTCGTTTCCTGCCACACGCGTCGAACGGCGCGCGTCCGCGACTTACACGCGTCGTTATCACTGACACGTGTGCCGAGGCGGGCTAGCGGCGCGCGCACCAGGTGCGCGGATCGAGCGGGCGGCCGGCTGCACGCAGCTCGAAGTAGAGGCCCTGCGCCGATCCGCTGGCGCCGTCGCCGACGGCGGCTATGGTATCACCGGCGGCGACGCGCGTGCCCGGCGCGACGACGATGCCGGCGGTGTTGCCGTACAGGCTCATGTAGCCGTCGTCGTGATCGATGATGACCAGGCGCCCGAGGTTGCGGAACCAGTCCGCGTACACGACCTCGCCGGCGGCCACCGCGTGTACCGCTGAGCCGCCGTCGGCGGCGATGACGACCCCGGCCCAGCGCGCGCCACCTTCGCGGTGGGCCTGGCCGGGTGCCTTGGCCACGCGGCCATCGACGGGCCAGGCCAGCTTGCCCTCGAGTTCGGCGAAGCGCACGGCCGCGGGGGCCGTGACCGGTGCCCGTTCGAGACGCTCCATCAGGGCGAGAAGCTCGCGCTCGTCGTTCTCGAGCTGGGCGAGGCGCGCCTGGTCGTCGGCGAGGCCGGTCTCGATGTCGGTGATCAGCGCGGCGCGTTCTTCGCGCAGTCCCGCCAAGCGCGCGATTTCGTCCGCGGCCTGCTGGCGCAGGCGGCGCAGCGTGGCGGTTTCGAGGCGCAGGGCAGCCGCCGCCGCGGCATGTTGCGCGAGCTTGGCGTCGAGGTCGCCGACGTCGTGACCATAGGCGCGGGCGATGTAGTCGTGGTAGGCGAGCTGGCGACTGACTGCCCGTGCCTGGCCCTGGTTCAGCAGGAGTTTCAGGCGCGGTTGCATCGACAAGGCGTAGCGTGCGATCAGGTTGCGTTGGAGCAGGGCCTGCGCATCGCTGACACCGGTCGCGAGGTGTTCGTGGGCCCGTTCCAGTTCGTCGACGCGCGCCAGCTTGGCCTTGATGCGCGCGTCCAGCGTCTGCTGGCGCGCGGTCGCCTCGGCGATGTCGCGGTCGAGAGCGAAGGCGGCCTCGCGCGCGGCCGTCAGGCGATCGGCGTCGTCGGCGAGTGCGGCACGGACTTCGCCGATGCGTGCGCGCACCTGCTCGAGGTCGGTGGC
Source organism: Gammaproteobacteria bacterium (assembly GCA_050184115.1). Taxonomy (GTDB): domain Bacteria; phylum Pseudomonadota; class Gammaproteobacteria; genus JACKNG01. The sequence goes on from JBFXAQ010000001.1 coordinate 422,688, forward strand.
CGAGGATGAAGTGCCGTTCGCGAGGAGCGCGGCGAGCAGGGTGACCGCGGCGCGTCGCCGCACGCGGCCGGCCGGGGTGGGCTGGGTGGCGGAGTGTCGGCCGCGCTCAGGCGGCATCTTGCGCCGAGCGATCGAGCGCGACCAGCGCATGACCGGTCATCTCCGCGGGCGCCTCCAGCCCCATCAGGTGGAGCAGCGTCGGGGCGAGATCGACCAGGCTGCCGTCCGCGGCGAGACGGCCGGCGCGGCCGACGTAGACGAGCGGCACGCGGTTGGAGGTATGCGCGGTGTGCGGGCCGCCAGCGGCGGTCATCTGCTCGGCATTGCCGTGGTCGGCGGTGATGAGGACGTCGAAACCGTGCGCACGGGCGGCTTCGAGTACCCGGTCGAGACAGGCATCGAGGACCTCGATGCAGCGAACGGTGGCGTCGAAGACGCCGGTGTGGCCGACCATGTCGGCATTGGCGAAATTGCACACGATGGCGTCGTAACGTTCGGCGGCGATGGCCTCGACCAGGCGGTCGGTGACTTCCGCGGCACTCATCTCGGGCTTGAGATCGTACGTCGCCACGTCGGGCGAGGGCACCAGCACGCGATCCTCACCGGCGAATACCCGTTCCTCGCCGCCGTTGAAGAAGAACGTGACGTGGGCGTACTTCTCGGTTTCGGCGATGCGCAGCTGGCGCAGGCCGTGGTCGGCGACGACCGCGCCGAAGGTGTGTGGCAGGTCGAAGGCGGGGAAGGCCACGGGCAGTTCGAACTGCTCGCCGTAGTCGGTCATCGTCACGAACGCGGCCAACGCCGGCAGCCGGGCACGCGCGAAGCCGTCGAATTCGGTCGCGGTCATGGCGGTGGTGAGCTGGCGGGCGCGGTCGGCGCGAAAATTCGCGAACAACACGACATCGCCGTCGGCGACGGCGCGGCCATGGGCGACGACCGTCGGCTCGACGAACTCGTCGGTCTCGCCGCGAGCATAGGCCGCGCTCAGCGCGGCGGCGGCGTCTGGCGCGTCGAACGCGGCCACGCCGTCGACGATGGCGCGGTAGGCGCGCGCCACGCGCTCCCAGTTCTTGTTGCGATCCATGGCGTAATAGCGCCCGCTGATGCTGGCGATACGCGCACCCGGTGTCGCCGCGCAATGGGTGGCCAGCCGTTCGAGCGAGGCGCCCGCGCTCTGCGGCGGGGTGTCGCGACCGTCGAGGAAGGCGTGGACGAGGATCTCGCCCACTCCGGCCGCGGCGGCGAGGTCGATCAGCGCGCGGATGTGGTCCTCGTGGCTGTGCACGCCGCCCGGCGACAGCAGGCCCATGACGTGTACCGCGCGCGAGGCCTTCGCCGCGGTGGCGCAGGCGTCGACGAACACCGGGTTGCGCGCGAACTCGCCACTTGCGATGGCCTTGCCGATACGCGAGAAGTCCTGGTCGATGAGGCGCCCGGCACCGATGTGCATGTGGCCGACCTCGGAATTGCCCATCTGCTGATCGGGCAGGCCGACGTCGGTCCCGGAGCAGCGGATGAGGGTGTGCTGCGCGCTCTGCATGAGGCCGTCCCAGACCGGCGTGCGGGCGGCGGTGATCGCGTTGTCGGCGGTCTCGGGGCTGTAACCCCAGCCATCGAGAATGATGAGCAGGACGGGATGCTTGACTGTGGCCATGGCGGTGAATCGGGGCGCGTCGAGTGAACGGTTCGGGGCGCGGCGCGGGCCATGCGCGGGAACGCGCGTCACGGTCGGCCGCGGGCGTTGTTGCAGTGTATCATGGCGCCTCGCCCGAGCCCGGCGCCGCGACACGAGATGTAACAGCCGGCGCCCCGTCCCGCGGAAAGACCATGCAACAACTGTCCGAATTCGTCATCAACCACTGGATGCTGGTCGCGGCCTTCTGCGCCGTCGCCGGCCTGCTCATTGCCAACCTGCTCGGTGCTGCCGGCGGCGTGTCGCCCGAGTCCGCCGTCATGCTCATCAACCGCGAGCAGGCGGTGGTGCTGGACGTGCGCGCGGAGAAAGCGTACGCGAGTGGCCACATCACCGGAGCGATCAACGTACCGCAGGCCGGGCTCGCCGACGCCCGCGCGCGCCTGGAAGCTTACAAGGACAGGCCCGTGTTGGTGTGTTGCGACACCGGCACGACCGCCGGTGGCGTGGTGCGCCAGTTGCGCGGTTGGGGCATTGGCCGGGCGCAGGCCCTGAACGGTGGCATCAGCGCCTGGCGCGGTGCGAACCTGCCGCTCGAAGCCAGCTGAATCCTGCGGCGTCGCGCCCGGCGCGGCGCCCACCCACCCTCAACGCGTCGCGGAGCATTCGTTTGCCATGGCCGAAGAAAACATCACGGGCGCTGCCCAGACCGGCGTGACCGGTCAGCTCGCCATCCAGAAGATCTACCTCAAGGACCTGTCCTTCGAGGCGCCGAACTCGCCGCAGGTCTTCACCGAACAGCTCAATCCCAAGGCCGACGTGCAATTCGCCAACCAGGCGCTCGCGCTCGGTGACGACAATCACGAGGTGGTGTTGACGGTGACGGTCAAGGTCCAGCAGGACGAGCGCGTCATCTACCTCGTCGAGGTACAACAGGCCGGTATCTTCACCGTGCGCGGCTTTCCCGCCGAACACCTGCCGGCCATTCTCGCCACGGCCTGTCCCAATACGTTGTTCCCCTTCGCGCGCGAGGCGATCTGCGACGCCGTCGTCAAGGGCGGCTTCCCCCAGCTGCTGCTCGCGCCGGTCAACTTCGAGATCCTCTACGCCCAGGAATTGCGGCGGCGCCAGGCGGAGGCCGGCGCGGCGAGCCACTGAGGCGCACGCCGGCGATGTCAGCGCCGCTCGTACTGGTCGCCGGTGCAGGCGCCTGGGGTAGCGCGCTCGCCAACGTCTGCGCCCGCGCCGGAGCGCGTACCTGGCTGTGGGGACGCGACGCGACGGTGCTGGCGGCCATCGCCCGCGAGCGGCGCCACCCGCGTCTGCCCGCTGAATGGGTCTTCGACGATGCCATTGAGCCGGTCAGCGGGCTGGCCGGATTGCCCACCGTCGATTGCGTGATCTTCGCGGTGCCGTTCCAGACCCTGGCCGGGGTCATGGCGGAACTGCGGGCCGGGCTGGCGCGACCGCGCGCGGTGGCCTGTGCGAGCAAGGGTTTCGAACTCGACAGCGGGCGTCTCGCCCACGCCATCGCCGCCGACTCCTGGTCGGCCGCGATGCCTTTCGCGCAGATCTCGGGGCCCAATTTCGCCGGCGAGGTGATGCTCGGCCTGCCGGCCGCGATCACGGTCGGCAGCGCCGATGCCGCGCTCGGCGACCTGCTCGTCCGCGCGCTGCACGGCGCGCGTTTCCGCGCCTATCTCACGCGCGACGTCGTCGGTGTCGAGGTCGGCGGCGCGCTCAAGAACGTCATGGCCATCGCGGCGGGCATCGCCGACGGGCTGCGTCTCGGCGCCAACTCGCGTGCGGCGCTCATCACCCGCGGCCTGGCCGAGATGGCCCGCTTCGGGCTGGCGCGAGGTGGCCGCATGGAAACCTTCATGGGCTTGTCCGGGGTCGGCGACCTGGTGCTCACGTGCACCGACGATCAATCGCGCAACCGCCGCTTCGGTCTCGCGCTCGGTCGCTGCGGCGATCCCGCGCAGGCCGCGGCGGAGACCGGCGCGCTGGTGGAAGGCGCGGCCACGGCCCGCGCGGTGGCCGATCTCGCCGCGGCCTCCGGCATCGCCATGCCCATCGTCGACGCCGTCGCCGCGGTCGTGCGCGGCACCCTGCGCCCCATGGACGCCGTCACCTGCCTGCTCACCCGCGATCCCACCCTCGAGACGGACTGAGGCGCGCGCCGCGGTGGCGCCGCGCCTCATGCGCCCGAAACGCCTTATCTGGTACTGCGCCGCGTCGCTCGCCACCAGGGAATGGGGTGGGGGCTGGCGCACGCGTCCAGGATCCCTCCTGATGGCCTGATTTTTACTTAAATATTTTTGACTTTTATATAGTTACAGTATATTTCTATACTTGATTATTAGGATTGATCCGGGGTCTCGTAACCGCCGGCCGCGAGGAGTGAAGAGCCTGGTGATCAAGTGGTTCCGCAAAGCATCCGCGTCGTCGGGGCTGGTGGCCGTGTGTCCCGGCGGGCAGGGTATTGCCGTGGCTGCGGTGACCCGTGGTGCCGGCGTTGCGCCACAGTTGGACTGGGCCGGGTACGTGTCCGCGCCGCGCGCCGACAGCGGCCGCGCTGCCGGTCTGCATCGCCTGCTGGCCGCCCACGATGCCCACCGCTGCGCCGGCACCAGCGTGCTGCCGTCGGGCGACTACCATCTCGTGCTCCTGGAAGCGCCCGACGTACCGGCCGAGGAATTGCGCGAAGCGGTGCGCTGGCGGGTCAAGGACCTCATCGACTTCAATGTCGGCGAGGCCGTCATCGACGTCTTTCGGACGCCGCCGATGAAGGGCGGGCGCAACAACATGGTCTACGCGGTGGTGGCGCGGGAGAGCGCGGTGCGTCGGGTCATCGACGAGGTCGAGGGCGCCGAGCAGGCGCTCGGCTGGGTCGACATCCCCGAGTTCGCCCTGCGCAACGTCACCGCCCAGCTGGCCGAGGACGTCGCCGGGGTCGCCTGTCTGCATCTCGAAGGCGACAGCGGCCTTATCGTCATCACGCGCCAGGGCGAACTCTATCTCTCGCGACGCTTCGAAGGCAGCGTCGCGCGCCTGCTGACGTCGGCGGGCGGCGGCGTGACCGCGGAGAACGAGGGCCTGCTCGACGCCATCGTCATCGAGATCCAGCGCTCGCTCGATTACTACGAAAGCCAGTTCTCCCAGCCGCCCGTGCGCAACCTCGTCGTCGCGCCGCTCGAGCAGTCGTTCGATGGGCTCGAGGCCTATCTCGGCAGCCAGCTCGGCATCGCGGCGCGGCGCCTCGCGCTCAGCGGTCTCATCGAGTGTGCACAGCCGCTCGATGACGCCACGTCCGCGCGCTGCCTGATCGCCGTCGGTGCCGCCCTGCGCGACCTGGAGGCAGCGGCGTGAGGCAGGACATCAACCTCTACCAGACGCACCTGCGACCGCGCCACGTAGTGTTGCCGGCGGCGACGATGGCGCGCATCGGCGTCGTCGTCCTGCTCGCCCTGGCCGGGCTCTCGGCCTGGGGTTACGCGCAGCTGACGCCGGTACGCGAGCGCGCGCGCCTCGCCGAGGCCGAGGTCGACAGCAGCCGCCAGCGCCTGGAGGAGACCCGGATCAAGTTTCCGCCACGCCAGCCGGACCAGCGCCTGGTCGCCGAGTTCGAACGGCGCAGCCACACGCTCGAACAGACGCGTGACATCGCCACCCGCCTGCGCGGCGGTGCCTACGGCAGTCCGGACGGCCTGTCGAGCTACCTCGAAGGCCTGGCCCGGCAGCACGTCGAGGGCACCTGGCTGACCGGCGTGAAAATCGGCGGCGGCGGGCAGGCCGTCGGCCTGCTCGGCAAGACGCTGCTGCCGGAACTCGTGCCCGCCTACCTCGAGCGCCTGGCGCAGGAACCATCGTTCCGTGGCAAGGCCTTCAGTGCGCTCGAACTGAGCGCTATCACGGATGGCCTCGGCGAGATCGCCTTCGCCGTCCATACCCCCGGCATTGCCCTGGAGGATGCGCCGTGAACGCGGCCTGGGAACGGCTGGCGACGCGTGTCGACGCGCTGGAAACCAAGGAGCGGGTGCTGGTCGGCAGCGCCCTGCTGCTGGTCGTGGTGCTCGGCTGGTACCAGTTCGTCTTCGAGCCGATGCTCAAGGAACGGCAGCGGCTGCACAACCAGATCCTCGGCTGGCAGGCACAGGTCAGCGAGACCACGCTGCAGATGGCGCAGGTCCTCGAAGCCGCGCAACGCGATCCCGATGCCCCGTTACGGCAGCGTCTGGATGCAACGAACGCGCAGATCGCCGAGTACGAGACCGCGATCCGCGAACTCGCCGGGCAACTCGTCACACCGCAACAGATGGCCCTGATCCTGCGCAGCGTCCTCGAGCAGGTCGCCGGGCTCGAATTCGTCGGCCTCGAAGGCCTCGGCGCCGAACCCCTGCTCCCGCCGGACGCCGCGGCGGCGAACGGCGACGCGCCGATCAACGCCTTCCGCCACGGCTTCCGTATCACTTTCCGCGGCAGCTATCTCGACGCCGTCGCCTATCTGCGCGCGCTCGAAGGCCTGCCCTGGCGTTTCTTCTGGGATGGTCTCGACATCGCCGTCGAGCAGCATCCCCAGGCGCTCACCGAGGTGGTCGTCTACACCTTGAGTCTCGATCGGAGCTGGATCGGTGTGTGAGATCCGCCGCCATGCGCGGGCAGGCGCGGCGCGCCGTTGGGCGCTGCTCGTCGCTGCCGCGTTCGCGCCCGCCGCGTCACACGCGGCCGACGGCGTCGCGCTGACCGACCCGACGCGCCCACCGATGACCCACGAATCGGCGCTCGAGCGCCTCGCGGTGACGGTGCCCGAGACCTTCACCGTGTCGGCCATCCGCATCAGCGCGCACGATCGCCGCGCGCTGGTCAACGACCGCCTGGTCGGCGAGGGCGACAGCGTCGGCGGTGGTCGCGTGGTCGAGATCACGCCGGGCGCCGTCGTCATCGAATACCTCTCGGAACGGAACCGCATCGCGTTGCTGCCGGGAACGGTAAGGCGCAGCGCGGCTGCACGCTGACGGCAAAGGCAGACCCATGCATCGATCCCCGCTCATCCGTACCCTCCAGGCCACTACCTTGGCCGCCCTCGCACTGCTGTTGCTCGCCTGCGAGAATCCGGCGCCGCGCGTCGACACCCTGGGCGCGATCGACACCGTGTTGAAGGATGGCGCCGCGGAGCATCGCGATGGTGACGACGTGCCGCCGGACGTCGCCAACGAACTCATTCCGACCCTGCGCCTCGACGTGCCCGCGGTCCCCGAGATCATCGACGCCCAGCGCTTCGACATCGCGGTCAACGACGTTCCCGCCGTGCAGTTCTTCATGAGCCTGATCGACGGCACGGACTACAACATGGTGGTTCATCCCGAAGTCACCGGACACATCTCGCTCAACCTCAAGAACGTCACCATCCCGGACGTGCTCGAGGCAGCGCGCGACGTCTACGGCTTCGAGTTCGAGAAGACGCCCTACGGCTTCCAGGTGCTGCCGGCGCGGCTCGAAGCGCGCGTCTACCAGATCAACTACCTCAATGTCGCGCGCAGCGGCACCTCCGCGACCTTCGTCAGTTCCGGCACCCTGCAGGAAGGCCCGGGTGCCAACAACATCAGCGACAGCGCGGTGAACGACGGCCAGTTCAGCAGTGACGGGCGCGGCCAGCGCACCGTGGTCGGCACGCAGATCTCGACCGTGCATCCCGAGACCTCGTTCTGGCGCGAACTGCAGTCCTCGCTCGAGGCCATCGTCGGCGACGGCGAAGGGCGCAGCGTGGTGGTCAACCCGCAGTCCGGCGTCGTGGTGGCACGCGCCATCCCGACGGAGCTGCGCGAGATCGAGGCCTTCCTGCGCGCGACCCAGCTCATCGCCCAGCGCCAGGTCATCCTCGAAGCCAAGATCCTCGAAGTCGAGCTGTCCGCCGGCTTCCAGTCGGGCATCAACTGGGCCAGCGTGCTCGGCAGTTTCACCCTCGGTCATACCGGCGGCGGTACCAATCTCGTCGGCGAATCCGGCCTGAGCGATCTCGCCGGTCTGGCCGTCGACCAGTTCCCGGGCCAGACCGCCATCGGCGGCGTGCCGGCCTCGGCCTTCGGCGGCGTCTTCTCGCTCGCCGTCAGCGGCAGCGACTTCACCGCCTTCGTCGAACTGCTCGAATCGCAGGGCAACGTGCAGGTGCTGTCCAGCCCGCGCATCGCGACGATGAACAACCAGAAGGCGATCATCAAGGTCGGTACGGACGAGTTCTTCGTCACCGACGTTTCGACCACGACCATCACCAGCAACACCACCCAGACCACGCCCAACATCGAGCTGACACCGTTCTTCTCCGGCATCGCGCTCGACGTCACGCCGCAGATCAGCGAGAGCGGCGAGGTCATGCTGCATGTCCATCCGACCGTCAGCCAGGTGCGCGACCAGCAGAAGAACATCGCCATCGGCGGTCTCAATCAGACCTTGCCTCTGGCGCGCAGCACGGTGCGCGAATCCGATTCGATCGTGCGCGCGAAGAGTGGTCAGCTCGTCGTCATCGGCGGCCTGATGCAGGACCGCGACACCGAGCAGGACGCCAAGACCCCCGGTCTCGGCGATCTGCCGGGGGTCGGCGCGTTGTTCCGCCACAAGCGCACCGAGTCGACCAAGAGCGAGCTGGTCATCCTGCTGCGCCCGATCGTGCTCGAAGGCGACCAGCAGTGGGCCGACGCGTTCGGCCAGACCGGCGCCAACGTCGACCGCCTGGAAACCGAGCTGGCCGACTGGAAGGCCCGCCGCCACAGCGGCATCGGTTACGGCAAACCCGATCCGTGACGGCCGACAGGCCGACCACCCGAGGCTCGAACGATGTACCTGGAACACTTCGGCTTACGCGAGATGCCCTTCACGCTGACCCCGGACACGGCTTTCTTCATGAGCCGTGCCGGCTACCAGGATGCACTCAACGTGCTGCTGGTGGCACTGCGCAGCGGCGAGGGCTTCGTCAAGGTCACCGGCGAGGTCGGTACCGGCAAGACCATGCTGTGCCGTACCCTGCTGAAGACGCTCGGTGACGATTTCGCCACCGCCTATATCCCCAACCCCTACCTGCGTCCGACGACGTTGTTGCTGGCCATCGCCGATGAACTCGGTATCGCCTACCCGGAGAAGATCGGCCAGCACGCCTTCATGCGCCTGCTCAACCAGGCGCTGGTCGACATCCACGAACGTGGGCGACGTGTGCTGGTCTGCCTCGACGAGGCGCAGGCGATGCCGCTCGAGACGCTCGAGACGCTGCGCCTGCTGACCAACCTCGAAACGGAGAAGAGCAAGCTCATCCAGGTCGTATTGTTCGGCCAGCCCGAGCTCGATCACGTGCTCGAACAGCCCTCGATACGCCAGTTGCGTCAGCGCATCACCTTCGCCTACCAGATCCAGCCGCTCAGCCGGGTCGGCATGGAACACTACGTCGCCCACCGCCTCGCCGTGGCGGGCCACGCCGGGCCTCCACTGCTCGGCAAGCGTGCGCTCGACCTCCTGCATGCCGGCAGCGCGGGGGTGCCGCGCCTGGTCAACATCCTCATGCACAAGGCGTTGATGTCGGCCTTCGGCACGGGCAGCACCCGCATCGAGCCTCTGCACGTCACCCGCGCCGTCGGCGATACGACCGATGCGCGGCGTTGTCTCGAGCGCCCGTCATGGTGGCGAAGACTGCCCGCCCGTTGGCTGGCCGGCAGTCTCGGTGCGCTCGCCGTCGTCGCCGTCGGCCTTGCCCTGACCCACGCCGGCAACGTCCTGGCGATGCTGCCATGAGCCTCATCAACCAGATGCTGAGCGATCTCGAGCGTCGCCGCGGCGGTTCGTTGCCGAACGGCGCGCGCGCCCTCGACGGTCTGCATGCGGCGGGCGGCGTCGGCACGCTTGCAGCAGGCGATGCCCGACCCGCCTCGCGCCTGCTGCTCGGCGTGTTGCTCGGCGTCGCCGTCACCGCCCTGACGTGGAACGGCGCCGGGTTCACCGCCTGGCGCTGGCCGGCCAACTTGGCGCCGACGGCGCGGGAGGCCGCCATCGCGGCGGTGCCACCGGCGGTCGCGGGTGCACCCCGCGTGGACGCCGTCGACGCCGCGGCCGCGGAACTCGTGTCCTATGCCTTCCCGGTGTTCGAAGAAACCCTGGTGCTGGACGAACCACAACCCGAACCGCGGGTCGCGGAGTCCCCGCGCGCGGAGTCCGCGGTGGCCGCCGCGCGCGACTTGGCCTCGCCGCCGACGGCGCCCGCGTCTGTGCCCGAGGCCGCCGCTGACGTCATCCTCAATGACACCGCCGTCAGCGCGCCCGCGATCGAACGCCCGGGCAGCATCGCCAAGGCGAACGTGATGACCCCAGCCGGTGAACTCGAGTTCGCCGACCTCGCGCGCCGCCTCGCCCGCGAGCGTGGACCGGCGCTGGTGGCGGCGCTCGACGACTTCGTCACGCGCTATCCCGAGCACGTCGCCGGGCGCGTCGCCCTCGCCACCGAGATCCTGCGCGGTGGCGACGGCGCACGGGCACGCGTGGTACTGCGCGAGGGGCTGCAACGCGCGCCGTCGGAGTATCGCTACGCTTTGTTGCTGGCCCACGTCGAGATGGATGCCGGCCAGCTCGCCGCCGCCCGCGACGTCCTCGGCCGGGTGACGCCGCCGCTCGCACAATTGGCCGAACACCTTGCGTTCCTCGCCGCCCTCGAGCAGCGTCTCGGCGCTCACGACGCGGCTGTTGCCGCCTATCGCGGTGCGCTCGAACAGGAGCCGGCGCGGGGCGCCTGGTGGGTGGGGCTGGGCATCTCGCTCGCCGCGCGCGGCGAGGTCGGCGAGGCCGCGCTGGCATTCACCCGTGCCCTGGCCGATCAGAGCCTGTCGCAGCGCCTGCGCGATTACGCGGGTCGCGAGGCTGCCCGTCTGGGCGCCAGTACCTGATCGCCATGGCCAACCGGCGCAAGATCCGCCTCGGTGACCTGCTCGTCGAGCAGGGCGCGATCACCGCGGCCCAGCTCGAGGGGGCGCTGGCGGCGCAGAAGACCTCCGGCGCCAAGCTCGGCACCATCCTGGTCGAACAGGGCTACGTCAGCGAGGACCAGTTGCTGAACCTGCTGTCGAGCCAGCTCAGCATCCCGCTGGTCGATCTCGTTCATTACAAGTTCGATGCCGACACGGTGCGACTGATCCCCGAGATCCACGCGCGCCGCTTCCGCGCCATCGCGCTCAAGCAACAGCCTGACGGGCTACTCGTGGGGCTCGCCGACCCGACCAACATCTTCGCCTTCGACGAATTGGCGCGCATCGTCGGGCGGCCGATCGAAATGGCCGTGGTGCGCGAGCGCGACCTGCTGGCGGCCATCGACACGCTCTACCGACACGCCGAGAAGATCTCGGGCTTCGCCGAGGAGCTCGACCAGGAACTCTCCGAGAGCGATTTCGACGTCACTCAGTTGAGCGCCGCCGACGTCACCGATGCGCCGGTGGTCAAACTGCTGCAGTCGCTGTTCCAGGACGCCGTGCAGATCAAGGCATCCGACATCCATATCGAGCCGGACGAGGGGGTGCTGCGCATCCGCCAGCGCGTCGACGGCGTCCTGCAGGAACAGGTCCTGAACGAGAAGCGTATTGCCGCCGCCCTGGTCCAGCGCCTCAAGTTGATGGCCAATCTCGACATCTCCGAGAAGCGCCTGCCGCAGGACGGCCGTTTCAGCATGCGCGTCCTCGACCGCGCCATCGACGTACGCATGTCGACCATGCCGGTGGCCTACGGCGAGGCCGTGGTATTGCGTCTGCTCGACCAGACCGAGGGCGTGCGCGAACTCGCTCAGCTCGGCATGCCCAAGAACCTGATGACCCGCTTCCGCGGCGTCGTGCGCCGCCCGCACGGCATGGTCATCGTGACCGGCCCGACCGGCAGTGGTAAGACCACCACGCTGTATGCCGCGCTGCGCGAGCGAAACGTTCCCGAGACCAAGATCATCACCGTCGAGGATCCGGTCGAGTACCGCCTGCCGCGCATCAACCAGGTGCAGGTGCACGCCGATATCGGCCTGACGTTCGCGCGCGTGCTGCGCTCGACCCTGCGCCACGACCCCGACGTCATCCTGGTCGGCGAGATGCGCGACGAGGAGACCGTCGAGATCGGTCTGCGCGCGGCCATGACCGGCCACCTCGTGCTCTCGACCCTGCACACCAACGATGCCATCAGCTCGGTCGGTCGCCTGCTCGACATGGGCGCGCCGGGTTTCCTGCTCGCCTCGTCCCTGCACGCGGTGCTGGCGCAGCGCCTGGTACGGCGCATATGTCCGAGCTGCACCCAGCCGCATTCACCGACGGTGCAGGAAGCGGCGTGGCTGACGATGAGCATCGGTGCGGCGGCGCTGGATCACGAGTACCGTCACGGCGTCGGCTGCCACCATTGCAACAATACCGGTTACCAGGGCCGTATCGGCGTCTACGAACTGCTGGAGATCGACGGCGCGCTGGCGCAGGCCCTGGCGCGCGAAGACACCGCCGCCTTCGACGCCGCGGCGCGCCAGGCCAAGGGCTTCATGCCGCTCGATCGCGTCGCTTTCGCCTATGCCCGTCACCACGTCACGACGCTCGAAGAAGTCGTACGCATCTCGGCTGACATCGCGACCGTGAGCGAGCCGGAAGACGACAGCTTCGAGGCCATCGAGCCGGCGGAGGCCTGAGAGCCCGTGAAGAATTCACCACGCCGGCCGCGACGTTCCCTGCACGGGCTCTGAGCCATGGCGCACTTCAAGTACCGCGGACGGGACGGCGGCGGCGGGGTGGTCGAGGGCGTGCTCGAGGGCAACAGCCGCGACGCGGTCGCCAGCCAGCTGATGGCGAGCGGCATCATCCCGGTCGACATCGCCGAGCACGCCGCGGCCGGCGGCGGCGACGCGCTCGCCGGCCTGCGCGCGGCACTCACCCGGCGGCCGCCCGAACTCGAGGATCTCATCCTCTTCTCGCGCCAGATGTACACCCTGCTGCGCGCCGGCGTGCCGATCAACCAGGCCATGGCCGGCCTCGCGCGCTCGACCCGCAACGAGATGCTGGTCACCGCGCTCGGCAACATCCGCGCCGATCTCGAGAGCGGGCGCGAATTCTCCACCGCGCTCGGCCGTCACGGTGACATCTTCCCCAGCCTGTTCGTCAACACCGTACGCGTGGGCGAGAACACCGGTCGCCTCGACGATGCGCTGCTGCGCCTCGCCGAGTATCTCGAGCTCGAGCGCGACACCCGCGCGCGTATCAAGAGCGCGCTGCGCTATCCAAGCTTCGTGGTCATTGCCATCGGTCTCGCCGTCGGCATCATCAACGTCGTCGTCGTGCCGCAGTTCGCCCGCATCTTCGAACGGGCCAAGGTCGAGCTGCCGCTGGCCACGCGCATCCTCATCGGAACCTCGGACTTCTTCGTCGCCTGGTGGCCGATGATGATCGTGGCGGTGATTGGCGGCTGGTTCGGCGCACGGGCCTGGATACGCACGCCACGGGGACGCTACCAGTGGGACCGTTACAAACTGCGCCTGCCGGTCGTCGGTAGCATCCTCTACCGTGCGACGCTCGGCCGTTTCGCGCGCTCGTTCTCCATGTCTCTGGCGTCGGGCGTGCCTTTGCTGCAAGCCCTGTCGACGGTTTCGCGCGCCATCGACAATGATTACGTCGGCCAGCGCATCGCCGAGATGCGCACCGGCATCGAGCGAGGCGACAGCCTCACGCGAAGTGCCGCGCAAACCGGGATGTTCTCGCCCCTGGTACTGCAGATGCTGTCGGTGGGCGAGGAATCGGGGGCGATCGACGATCTGCTCGCCGAGGTCGCCAGCTTCTACGAGCGCGAGGTCGACTACGACATCAAGAACCTCGCCCAGGCCATCGAGCCGATCCTGATCGTGGTGATGGCCGGCCTGGTCCTGATCCTGGCGCTCGGCGTGTTCCTGCCGATGTGGGACATGGCCGCGGTCAAGATTCGCAACTGACGACGACTCACGGTTATGCATGGCCATCACGACCACAGCGCTGCAACGCAACCTGAGCCGCTTCGAGCTGGCGCTCGCGCTGCTCGTGCTGGCGATCCTGGTGAGTCTGTTCCTGCGCCGCATGGAGAACGTATCCGCGGCGGCCGAGGAGGCCGCGGTCAGGACTCGCGTGCAGGACATGGAAGCCCGCCTGATGACGTTGCGCGCGAGCTTCGCCAGCGGCGATTACGCCGGGCGGCAGCTGAACGAGGACGACATCGTGCGCATCCTCGCCCGCGGCGACGTACCGGCAGCGGCGACGGCACGCGGCTTCGACTGGAGCGCCGTGCCGGAGGGCAGCTGGGTCTACTTCGCCGATCGTCGGCAATTCGCCTACCGGGTCATCCATGCCGGGCGCTTCCCGGCCGCCGCTGGCGAGCCGCCGCAGCTGCGATTCCAGGTCGAGGCGCTGCGTGCCGCTACACCGTCTGGCGGGACCGGCGGCGGACGCCTCGTCGGTGCGCGACTGCTGCCCCTGGCCGCTGGCGCTTGGACACCAGGCCGATGACGGGCCTGCGTCACGAAACTACGGTGTCTGGCGCGCACGGCGCCCCGGAAAACCATGCAAGAACGGCGCCTGTGCCTTACATTAGCCCTCCGCGACGGATAGCCGGCGGCCGGGCGATGGCAGGGTAAGCAGGCGCCGCGGTAACAGCCCCACGAAAATGGAGATATCACCATGCAGCGACGACAAGCCGGCTTCACCCTGATCGAGCTCATCTCGGTCATCGTCATCCTCGGCATCCTGTCGGCCTTCGCCATCCCGCGCTTCGCCAACCTCGAGGTGCAGGCACGCGCCGCCTCGGCCGAGGGGCTCGGCGGCGCGATGCGCAGTGCGATGGCGCTGGTCCATGCGGTGTGGCTGGCCAATGGCGGCAGCGGCACGACGGTGACGATGGAGAACCAGCCCATCAACGTCGACGCCAACGGTTACCCGTCCTCGGCGACCGAATTGGCCAACGCGCTGACCGTCAATCCGGCTGGCAACGGCTACAGCTTGAACGGTTCGGCGTTCAGCCCAGATGGCGCGACCGTCCCGGCGCAGTGCAAGGCCGAGTTCGTCGCGGGCAATCCGCCAACCATCAACGTCGATACCACCGACTGCAACTAGCGGGGAGCGCCGGAACCGACCGCGAGGTGGGTTCCGGCGATATCCGTCCCGCGAACCATGCGTATCGTGCCCTGCCCGGCAACGGGCCGACACGTGAGCGCCTTCCTCCTTCTGCTCGCGGTCCTGCTCCAGGGACTCGACCTCTGGTCATTGGCTGGCCTCGGTATCGCGCTCGTCGCCGGATGCGCAATGGCCACGGCGAGTGCCTACCAGGACGGTCGACCGTGGGCAGCGGGCACGATCGACTACCTGCTGCTCGCGCTGGCGGCCTGGCTGGTTATCGCGGCTTGGTTCGGCACCGTCGCTGACAACGCCGCCGTCGCGGCGTTCCAGCAGCTGCCGCTGGTTCTCGCCTACTTCCTCGTTCGCCTCGCGCCGCCCGACTGGCGGCGCATCGAAGTGCTCGTCGCGTTCGTCGCGGCCGGTCTCGCGCTGGCCGCCTTCTGCGCGCCGCTGTTCGTCGCCGCGGCCGACCAGGCTGTCACCTTTACCCAACGCAATTCGCTGGCCGGTTACCTGCTCCTGGCCGCGTTCGTGCTGTTGCCGGGGCTCGCCCGCGCCGCGGACGGGGCGCGCCGCCGGGCCTGGGGTGCGGCGCTCTTCCTCGCCAGCTTCGGCATCTTCCACACCACCAGTCGCGCGGCGCTGGCGGCCTTCGTCGTCGCGTTCACCGGGTACCTCGTCTGCACCGGCCGTGCAGGGCGGCAGCGGGTTGGCCTGCTGGCGCTCGCCATCGTGCTGTGGGCGTTTCTCGCTGCCGACCTCGCGCTCAAGGGCGGTGCGACCGAGGCGCTGGGGGCGCTGCGGGCCGCTTCGCCCGGGCTCGCCTTTCGCGGCGATCTAGACCAGGCGAGCTACTTCGATCTCCTGCACGGCCGGGCCGGCGCCTTCGATCTGACGGGCGCCGCGGCCGAGCGCCTGGCTTCGGCCAACGAACGATTCCTCATCTGGAACGGCGTGTTTCGCCTGTTGCCGCACGTCCCGTGGCACGGCTTCGGCCCGGGCAGCTTCGGCCACGTCTTTCCGGCCTGGAGCCTGCCCGCCGATCGCTCCGACCGGCTCTACGCGCACAGCGATTTCCTGCAGTTCTTCGTCGAGCTCGGCTGGCCGGGGCTGGTTCTCGTGGTCCTCCTCGCGCTGGCCATTTGCGCAGCGCGCGCGGGGCTGCCGCGCCACGCCGGCCCGGCGCGCCGCGACGGTGCCGACGCTGCGTTCTGGGGGCTTGCCGCGGTGGGCATGCACGCGGCCTTCGACTTCGATTTCTACGTGCCGGCGACACTGGTTCTCTACGGCGTCGTCCTGGCGCGGCTGGTCTCGCTGACCGCGGTGCCGTCGGCGCGCCGCGGCCCGCTCCCGCGCGAGCGGTTGCGTCCCGCCGTGGCCCTGTTCGTCGGCGGCAGCCTGACGGCGATGGCGATTTGGACATTGGTCGCAGGCCTCGCCATGGCCGTCCACTACGAACGCGGAGTCGCCGCGCTCGTGGCCGGCGACACCGCGCGGGCCGCGGCCGCCCTGACCACGGCCGCCCGCTTCCAGCCAACCGCGCCGATCGAGATCGCGCGCGCCCACCTGTTCCTCGGCGCGGCGAACGCGCGCAGCGGAACCGCCCGTGCCGCCGCCCTGGCCGAGGTCGACCGTCACATCGAGAGCGCCGAGGACCTCAATCCCTTCAGTCCGCGCGTGCCCTACACGCGCATGCTGCGCTGGCTGGCGACCACCGACACGGACCCGCGCGAGCGGGCCACCCGTGTCCGCGACGCGTTCGACGCGACGCTGCAACGCGACCGCCGCTTCTACCCGGCACGCCTGGAACTGGCGCGCTTCCTCCTCGCTCACGGCGCTGCCGACGAGGCACGCGCGGTGCTCGAAGCCGGGCTCACGCAACCCTTCGCGCCGCACGTTCAGGTGCTCGACTACCTGCAGCTCTTGCGCGATCTGCGCGCGCTCGCCGAAGATGAAACCGGCGTCGCCGCGGCCGAGCGTGAGCTGTGGCGCATGCGTTACCTGCTCGGGATCGAATGATGATCGGGACGACCAAACTCCAGCGGGGCTACAGCCTGGTCGAGCTCGTCGCCGTGTTGGTGATCGTGGGAGTGTTGGCGGTCTCGCTGCTACCACGCTTCGCCGACGTCGACGTCTTCGCCGAGCGTGGCTACTTCGAGGAAGCACTGGCGGCGACGCGCTACGCCCACAAGCTCGCCATGGCCTCGGGCTGCAGCATCGAGGTGCGATTCGATGGCGCCACCGACAGCCTGCGCGTGGCCCGCTGGACGGCCGGCGTCGACTGTACCGTGCGCAGCGGCGCGCCGGTGCCGGTGGCGCGCCCGGGTGGCGGGGGTGACTACGTCAGCACGGCGCCGTCCGGGGTCGATGTCGCCGGCGACCTCACCTTCTATTTCGACCGCGTCGGGCGCCCGCACGACAGCGCCGGCAACCTCGTCACCGATCCGGCCGCGCTCATCGTCGACATCGGCGGGCGCCGGTTGCAGGTGGTCCCGGAAACCGGCCTGGTGACGGAGTCCTGAGGCGGTGCGGTCTACGCAGCGCGGCGCAACGCTGATCGAACTGGTCGCGTCGATCGTCGTGGTGTCGATTGCAACTGTCGGCCTGCTGCTCGCGGTGTCGGGCGCCGTCGGGCATTCCGCCGACCCGATGATCGAGCAACAGGCGATCGCCCTTGCCGAGGCCTACCTGGAGGAAGCCACCCAGGCGGCGTTCTGCGATCCCGATTTCCTTGCGCCCGGCCAGGTGTGTCGCACGCAATGCACGGCGAGTGCCTGTGGCACCTGCGGCGGCGGCGCGTTGCAGGAGGCCGCTCGTTCGCTCTACGACGACGTCTGCGACTACGACGGCCTGGTCGACGCCGGCGCCCGCGACCGCAGCGACAATCCCATCGCGGGATTGTCGACCTACACGGTTACTGTCGACGTCGTCGACGCCGGCGTCAGTCTCGGCAATCCGGCCATTTCGGCTGCGGCGGGCGAGGTAGTGCGAGTGGACGTCAGCGTCGCTCATCCGGGCCTCGACGAACCCATCGTGCTTTCCGCGTTTCGCGCCAACGCGCGGTGAACGGGATGGGCGCGCGCGGCTTCACTCTCATCGAACTCATCGTCGTCATCCTGCTGCTCGGGATCGTCGCGGTCATGGCCGGGCGCAACATCACCGGTCCCGTGCTCGGCTTCGTCGACACCAGCCGGCGCGCCGCGCTGGTCGACACCGGCCACACGGCCGTCAACCGCATCACGCGCGAGGTGCGACTCGCCCTGCCCAACAGCGTGCGCATCAGTGGCGGCACCGCGCTCGAATTCCTGCGCACCCGTACCGGCGGGCGCTACCGGGTCGCGGTCGACCCTGGTCTGCCCTCGTCCGATCCGCTGGATTTCGGCGGCGGCGACACGAGTTTCGACGTCCTCGGTACCCTGCGTGCCTTTGGCCAGATCTGTGCGGCGACCACGCCGAGCTGCGGCGGCCCGGCCGCTTCGACCGCGGCCTGCATGGCCGATCCGCGGCTCGACTGCCTGGTCGTCTACAACACCGGCCAGCCGGAGGACTGCGGCCTGCTGGCCAGCGGCCGGACCAACGCCTATTGCGGCGACAACGTCGCCGGTATCGACGCCGCCGACGTCGGGGCGGGGACGATTGCCTTCGTCAACGATGCCGGCGCCTTCCCGTTGTCGTCGCCGAACCAGCGCTTCCACATCGTCGATACGCCGGTGAGCTACCTGTGTGACCTCGGCACGCGGACGCTGCGACGCTACGACGGCTATGCCATCGGCGCGGTCCAGCCGACCGTCGCGAGCCCACCTGCAGTCAGCGGGCGGGTGCTAGCCGACAACCTCACAGGCTGCGAATTCAGCTACGACCCCGGCACCGCGACGCGCTCGGCACTGGTTGCCGTACGCCTGACTTTCGCCGACGCCGCGGCCCCGGGCGAGCGCGTGGTGCTCTACGAGCAGGCCCACGTGCCGAACACACCGTGAGCAGGCACGTGCAGGGACAACGCGGCGTCGCCCTGGTGGCAGCGATCTTTCTCATCGTGGTGGTCGCCCTGCTGGCCGGCTTCCTGGTCAGCATCGCCGGCGCCAGCCGCACGGCCTCGGCCTATGCCGCGGTCGAATCGCGCGCGCGCCATGCCGCCGAGAGCGGTCTCGAATGGGCCGTGCACCGCCTGCTGACCAATCCCGTGGCACCGGACTGCAGCGGCTTCCCGGCCTCCTTCGCCCTCGCCGGTGGTGGCAGCGGCGGATTCCGCATCACGGCCCAATGCAACGGTCAGGCCGTCACCGAGGGCGCCGCGAACTACTCCGTGTTCGATCTCGAAGTGGTGGCCGAGTTCGGCACCGCCGGCGGCGACGACTACTTCCGGCGCCTGCTCGCGGCCTCGGTCGTCGTGCGCCCGTGACGGCGTCTCACCCGGCGCCGGCGTAGCCGTTCTGGCGCCACGCTTCGTAGACCGCGATCGCGACGGCGTTGGACAGATTGAGGCTGCGACTGCTCGGTACCATGGGCAGGCGCACCCACCGCGCCGGTGGAAATCGTGCCAGCACGCCGGCCGGCAGGCCGCGTGTCTCGGCGCCGAAGAGCAGCACGCTGCCGGCTGCGAAACGGACGGCATCGAGTCCCTGGGTGGCGCGGGTGGTGAACGCGTAGACTGCTTCGCCGCCGAGCTCGTCGAGACAGGCGTCCAGGCCGGCATGCACACGCACGCTGGCGTACTCGTGGTAGTCGAGGCCCGCGCGGCGCAGATCGCGATCGTCGAGACGGAAACCGAGTGGTTCGACCAGGTGCAGGCGGGCGCCGGTGTTGGCACACAGGCGTATAATGTTGCCCGTGTTCGGCGGGATCTCCGGCTCATGGAGCACGATGTCGAACACGTCGATCCACTCAATCAAATCAGTTCGAAACGATGACCGAGCACGCCGCTGGAGACCCCCGCCTGGCGATTGATTTCTGCGGACTCAGCTTCGCCAGTCCGCTGGTGCTGCTTTCCGGCTGCGTCGGTTTCGGCGAGGAGTATACGCGGGTCGCCGGCTTCTCCAACGCCGACGTCGGCGCTGTCTGCCTCAAGGGCACGACGCTCGAACCGCGCCTCGGCAATCGTCCGCACCGCGTGTACGAGACGCCAGGGGGCATGCTGAACGCCATCGGCCTGCAGAATCCCGGTGCCCGAGCGGTGGTGAACGACATCCTGCCGCGCCTCGATTTCGGCGAGACCCGCTTCATCGCCAACGTCTCGGGTTCGACCGTGGAGGAATACGAAGCCGTCACGCGCATCTTCGACGACTCAGCGATCGACGCCATCGAGATCAACATCTCCTGCCCCAACGTGAAGGAAGGCGGGGTGACCTTCGGTAACGATCCGGACATGTCGGCACGGGTCGTTGCCGCTTGTCGCCGCGCGACCGTGAAGCCGCTCATCACCAAGCTCTCCCCCAATCAGACCGACATCGCCGCCAACGCCAGGCGCTGCATCGAGGCCGGCACGGACGCCTTCGCCGTGATCAACACGCTGATGGGCATGGCCATCGACATCGAGAGTCGCCGCCCGCTGCTCGGTAACAACCAGGGTGGGCTGTCGGGGCCGGCAATCAAGCCGGTGGCGCTGTTCAAGGTCTTCCAGGTCGACCAGGTGGCGCGCCCGCACGGCATCCCCATCATCGGCCAGGGCGGTGTGACCTCGGCGGCCGACGCCATCGAATTCCTGCTCGCCGGCGCGAGCGCCGTCGGCGTCGGGACGGGACTCTTCTACGAACCCCTGGCCTGCCGGGCCATCAACGACGGTCTCGTCGATTACCTCGAACGTCACGGCCTCGACAGCGTTACGGCGCTCAGCGGAGCGCTCGAACTGAACTGACGCGCGCGTCGCGCGCCGCCTTCAGTTGTCGCTGCCGGTCTTGCGCAAGCGCTTGAGAAAGACGCGCATCTCCTTCGCCGCCTGCACGTCACCGCGACGTTCGGCCGCGGCGATGCCCTGTTCGTAGGCGGCGATGGCGCCCGCCTCGTCACCGAGCGCGGTGCGAGCGCGTCCGAGCAGTTTCCAGGCCGCCGAGTAGGCTGCATCCTGGGCGACCGCGGCCGCGAGGTGCACAGCCGCACGGGCGGGGTCGTCGGCGAGCCAGGCATTGCCGAGCCCGAAGCGCAGCGTCGGCGAATCCTGGCCGTCGGCCAGCATGCGTTCGAGGCGTTCGGCCATGGCGCTCATCGTCGAAGTCTCAACTGCGCCAGAACGACGGCGTCAGCAATACCAGCAGGGTGAAGATCTCCAGGCGCCCGAGCAGCATGGCGAGGCACAACAGGTACTTGGCGAAATCCGACACTTCACCATAGTGGAGGCTGACCGAACCGAGCCCGGGGCCGAGATTGTTGAGACAGGCGGCGACCGCGGAGAACGCGGTGACCTGGTCGAGGCCGGTCGCCATGAGCCCCAGCAACAGGACGACGAAGACCGCGACGTAGGTCGCGAAGAAGCCCCACACCGCGTCGACCACACGATCGGCGACCGAGCGGTCGCCCATGCGGATGGTGATGATGGCGTTGGGATGGATGAGACGACGGATCTCGCGTACGCCCTGCTTGTAGAGCAGGAGGCAGCGGATGACCTTGATGCCGCCGCCGGTCGAGCCGGCGCAACCGCCGACGAAGCTCAGGAACAAGAGAATGATCGGCAGGAAGTGCGGCCAGTTCTGGAAAGTCGTGGTGCTGAAGCCGGTGGTGGTGCCGATCGACACGGTGTGGAACAGGCTGTTGCGCAGCGCCTGAGTGAAGTTCAGACCGTCGTCGGCCAGCGCCAGGCCGACCGTGCACACCACGAATACCGCCCCGAGGAGGCCGGCGTACATGCGGAACTCGGAGTCGAACACGTAGGGCTTGAGATTGCGGTAGCGCCAGGCGAGGAAGTGCAGCGAGAAGTTGATGCCGGCAACGAACATGAAGAACACGGCCACGCCCTCGACCGCCGGGCTGTCGAAGTAGCCGATGCTGGCATCGTGCGTCGAGAACCCGCCGATGGCGACCGTGGCGAAGCTGTGGCCGATGGCGTCGAAGACGCTCATGCCGACCATGTAGTAGGCGATCGCGCAGGCCACGGTCAGGCTGACGTAGATGTACCAGAGAGTCTTGGCCGTCTCGGTAATGCGCGGCGTCAGCTTGGAATCCTTCATCGGTCCCGGCGTTTCGGCGCGGTACAACTGCATGCCGCCGACACCGAGCATGGGCAGGATGGCCACCGCGAGCACGATGATGCCCATGCCGCCGAGCCATTGCAGCAGCTGGCGGTAGAACAGGATGGACGCTGGCAGCTTGTCGATGCCGACGATCACCGTGGCGCCGGTGGTGGTCAACCCCGACATGGACTCGAACACCGCGTCGGCGAGCGGCATGTGCGGGTTGTCGGCGATGAGGAAAGGGATGGCGCCACTGGCTCCCAGTACGAGCCAGAACAGTACGACGACGAGAAAGCCATCGCGGAGCTTCAAATCACCCTCGAGGCGGCGCACCGGCAGCCACAAGGCGAGACCGGCGCACAGGATGGCCACCGCTGCCAGCGCGAAGGCATGGGCCGCGCCATCGTGCACGATCAGCGAGATGACCAGCGGTGGCAGCAGCGTCAGGCTGAACACCGAGAGCAGCAGGCCCAGGATCTTCTGAATGACCTTCAGGCGCATCGTCGCTGCGCTCAGATGAAGGTGACGTTGACCTGGAAGAGGCGTTCGACGTCGTTGACGTGGCGCTTGTTGGTCACGACCAGGATGACGTGGTCCTCCGGCTCGATGACGGTGTCGTGATGGACCATGATGACGTCCTTGCCACGTACGATGGCGCCGATGGTGGTGCCGGGCGGCAGATCGATCTCGTCGATGGCGCGGCCGACCACGCGGCTCGAATTGCGATCGCCGTGGGCAATCGCCTCGATGGCCTCTGCCGCGCCGCGGCGCAGCGCATGCACCTTGACGACGTCGCCACGCCGCACGTGCGCGAGCAGGCTGCCGATGGTCGCCTGCTGCGGTGAGATCGCGATATCGATGATGTCGCGCTGCACGAGGTCGACGTAAGCCGCGCGGTTGATCAACGCCATCACGGTCTTAGCGCCGAGGCGCTTGGCCAGCATCGAGGAGATGATGTTGGCCTCGTCCGCATTGGTCAGGGCGCAGAAGACGTCGGTGTTCTCGATGTTCTCCTCGAGCAGGAGATCTTCATCGGCGGCGTCGCCGAGCAGCACGTAGGCCTGCTTGAGGTCCTCGGCGATGGCGCGCGCGCGGGTGTCGTTGCTCTCGATGATCTTGATGTGGCAGGAGCTTTCGAGCGCCTGGGCGAGCCGTTTGCCGATGTTGCCGCCGCCGGCGATGATGACCCGGCGATTGGGGCCGTCGAGCTTGCGGAACTCGCTCATCACGGCACGGATGTGCTTGGGCGCGGCGATGAAGAAGACGTCGTCACCGGCCTCGATGACCGTGTCTCCCGTCGGGATGATCACCTCGTGGCGGCGGAAGATCGCACACACGCGCGTTTCGATGCCGGGCAGCTGGTCGGGCAGCTCGCGCAGGCGGTGACCGACCAGCGGTCTGCCGTAGAACGCGCGTGCGGCGACCAGCTGGACCTTGCCGTTGGCGAAATCGAGGACCTGCAGCGCGCCGGGGAACTCGATCAGACGCTTGGTGTAGTCGGTGACTTCCTGTTCGGGGCTGATCAGCACGTCGATCGGCAACGCCTCCTGAGAGAACAGTTCCGTGTGCAGTTGGTACTGGTTCTCGCGGATGCGGGCGATCTTGGTCGGCGTGTGGAACAGGGTGTACGCCACCTGGCAGGCGATCATGTTGGTCTCGTCGCTGTTGGTGACTGCGATGATCATGTCAGCGTCCTGCGCGCCGGCGCGCGCCAGCACCTGTGGGTGCGAGGCGTGGCCGTGTACCGCGCGCAAATCGAAGCGATCCTGCAGCTGCTGCAGGCAGACCGGGTTGCGGTCGACGACGGTGATGTCGTTGGCCTCGCTGCACAGGTTGGCGGCGACGGAGGAGCCGACCTGCCCGGCACCGAGGATGATGATCTTCATTCCTTGCTGGCTTCTTTGATCTGCTTGGGATCGATGCCGAGGCTGCGCAGCTTGCGGTAGAGGTGCGTACGTTCGATGCCGACCCGTTCCGAGACGCGGCTGACGCTGCCGTTGAACGCTTTGAGCTGGTGTTCGAGATAGGCCTTCTCGAATTGCTCGCGGGCTTCGCGCAGCGGGAGGTCGAAACCCGGGAACTCGGGGTGCGCGGAAATCTCGGGGCGGAGCCCGAGCATCAGGTTGACCTCGGAGACCTCAACGGTGTCCTGGGTGCCGAGAATGAGCAGGCGCTGGACGAAGTTCTTCAGCTCACGGATGTTGCCGGGCCAGTCGTGGTCCTTGAGGCGGTTGCGCACCGCCGGCGGGAACGATCGTGCCGGCAGACCTTCCTGCTCGGTGAATTGGACGAGGAAATAGTCGACGAGATCGTCGATGTCCTCGCGGCGCTCACGCAGTGGTGGAATCGCCAGTGGCAGGACGTTGAGGTGGTAGAAGAGGTCCTCGCGGAACGTGCCGCTACGCACCATCTCGCCCATGTCGCGGCGCGTGCTGGCAATGACGCGCAGGTCGACGGCGATGAGATCACGCCCGCCAACACGCAGGAACGCCTGGTTCTCCAGGGCGTTGAGCAGGCGTGCCTGAGTACTCGGATCGAGGTCGGCTATGTCCTTCAGGAACAGCGTGCCACCGTTGGCGAGTTCGAGCGAGCCGAAGGTGACGCGGCCGTCCTCCTCGACGCCGAACAATTCGGCGTCGGGATTCTCGCGCGCCAGCCCGGCGACATTGACGTTGACGAAGCGACCGTCGGCACGCCCGCTGTTGGCATGGATGTAGCGGGCGAAGACCTCCTTTCCGGTCCCGGACTCGCCGCTGATGAAAACGCTGGTCTTGTGCTCGGCGATGCGCTGCGCGCTCGCACGCAGCTTGTCCATCGCCATGCTCGAGCCGATCGGTTCGAGCGGACCCTGGGCGCGACGCTTGAGTCCGATGTTCTCGGAAATCAGCGAGGCGTTCTCGAGTGCGCGCTGAACGGTGACGAGGATCTTGGCGATCGAGAGTGGCTTCTCGATGAAGTCGTAGGCGCCGAGGCGAGTTGCCTCGACCGCGGTCTCGACCGTGCCGTGGCCCGACATCATGATGACCGGGGCGTCGAGGCCGCCGCTGCCCTCGGCCCATTCCTTGAGCAGGGTGATGCCGTCCGTGTCGGGCATCCAGATGTCGAGGAGGACGAGGTCGGGGCGGCGCTGGCGCCGATTCTGGCGTGCGGACGCGGCGTTTTCCGCCGTGCTGACGTCGTAACCCTCGTCCTCCAGGATCTCCTTGAGCAGACCGCGGATGTCGGGCTCGTCGTCGACAACCAGGATGTGGGCAGCGCTCATGCGGCGCTTTCCTCGTCGCGTTCCCGGCCGTGTTCGCCGCCTGCGGGCAGGCGTATGACGGCAACGGCACCGTGATCGGGCTGGGGTTTGTTGCGCAGGGTCACGACGCCGTTGTGCTCCTCGACGATCTTCTTGACGATGGCCAGTCCGAGACCGGTGCCACGCGGCTTGTTGGTCACGTAGGGATCGAAGATGTTGGGTACCAGGTCCTCGGGAATGCCGTCGCCGTGGTCCTCGATGCGTATCTCGACCTGCTCCGCGAGCCCGTGATGGACCGTCGCCGTGCTTACTATGATATGCGGATTCGTGCCATCGGGCGACGCCTCGAGCGCGTTCTTGATGAGGTTGTTCATCACTTGGCGTAAGCGCGTCGGGTCGGCGGTGAGTTCCGGCAGGTGCTCCTCGAAGCGACATTCGACGTGCGCGCCGGGGTGGGCGCTGCGGAACAGTTCGACGACGGCGGAGGCAAGATGATTGACGTCGACGCTGCCGCGATTGAGTACCGGTGCCTTGGCATAATCGGAGAAGGTGTTGACCATCGCCTTCATGGTGTCGACCTGCTGGACGATGGTGTTGGTGAGGCGCTCGAGGAGTTCGCCGTCCTCGGCGCCGAGCTTGCGCAAGTATTTCAAGCGCAGGCGTTCGGCGGCGAGCTGGATCGGAGTCAAGGGGTTCTTGATCTCGTGGGCAAGGCGACGCGCGACCTCCGACCACGCTGCATCGCGCTGACCCTGGATGATGGCCGTGATGTCCTCGAACACGATGACATGGCCTGATGCAGGGCCGCGGCCGAGGTGCAGGGTGCTCCCGCGGCACATCAGCTCACGACGGCCTTCCGCGGCGAGAATGGTGATCTGTTCCTGCCATTGTGGCCGCCGCTCCTCGATCAACGGGAGAACCACGCCACCGAGTCCGTGCAGGTGCTCGTCGTCGGCGCAGATGGCGGCGAGGGTAGCGTCCTTGGTGTCGCCGGCGTCGATGTCGAGCAGCATCAGCGCCGCATCGTTGACGGTGGTGATGCGTCCGTGTTCGTCGAGGGTCATGACGCCTGACGACAACTGGCGCAGGACGCTGTCGAGATACTCGTGCTGGGTTTCGACTTCGCGGCGCGCCTGCGCGATGCGCCGCGTCATGTCGTTGAAAGAGCGCACCAGGAAGCCGACATCGTCGTTGCTGGCGACAGGCAGGCTGGTGGTGTAATCGCCGGCGGCGACGGCTGCCGTGCCCTCAGCCAGATCGCGGATCGGCGCGGCCAACCGACGCGCAGAGTAGAACGCCGCCCATACCGCGACGACGATACTGAACAGCAGTACCAGCGTCAGGGACATGGCGAAGCTCAGCTTCAGTTTTTCGCGCAAATAAGCGAGTTCGTTGTACTTGGCATAAGCGGCCTCGACACTCGCCGCGAGTTCGTTCACGCGCGCCGGGAAGGGGTAGAGCGCGTGCAGCACGCGCCGGCCTTGCGGCGTCTGACCGAGATTCACCGGCACTGCGACCCGTACGTAGAGGTTACCGCCGGCGAGCGGGTCGAGGCCGATGTAGGCGCGGCCCGCGCGGGCCTGGGTGAGAACCGGTTCGGGCGGCAGGTGCGGAACGAGGTCGGTGATGCGGCTGCTCGATGCCAGCACTTCGCCGTCGTTGCCGATCAGCGTCATCTCCTCGGCACCGTTGCGCTCGCGCAGCGCATCGACCTGGGCCGGCCCCGGCACCCAGGCCGAGGCGACTACGATGGAGTCGGGATTGCGCAACAGATCGAGGCTCAGCGGGGTCCGCTCGGGCGAACCCTGGGACAGTTCGTCGGCCATGCGCTCGGTCTGACCGAGCAGCTGGCGCATGCGCAGGTCGAGGGCCTCGCGACCGAGCGCAAGGGCGTCGTCGAGCGCGGCATCGATGCGGGCGTCGAACCAGCTGTCGATGCCACGGCGCAGGAAATCCAGCGAAAACCCGTACAGGACCGTGACGGGAGCGACGGCGAGGGCGACGAAGAACACCAGCAGACGCAGGGTCAGGCGCGAACCTGGGCGGCGTGCGCGCAACTGGCGCACGAGGCGTCGCACGTTCACGGCAATGAGGACGATGAACACCAGCAGGCCGATGGTGTTGGTCAACAGCAGAATCGAGAACAGCGCGCCGAAGCGCGCCGAATCCTGCATCGCTCCGCTCATCAGGATCAGCGAGCCGAGCAGGACCAGACTCATGGCGGCGACCGCGCCCAGCGCGGTGATGCGCCGCTTCAGCGGGTCACTGGCCATTCGTACCAACCACTGGACATGTGCCAGCCCGGGGAGACATAGGCCAGCGGGATCATGGGTGCTGGCAGGGCGTTGAGGTCGAGTTCGATGCGCATGGCCGCGGTGAGCTCGTTCGGTAACTCCAGCGACGCCGCCTCGACCAGCGGCAGGCGGCGGATACGCGCGAGATCTTCGAGCGCCAGTTCGAGCGTGCGATGCAGGCGCCGCTCACCGGTGATGATTTCGGTGAGCACGAACTGGTTGCTGAGTGCGTGACGCTCGATGGCGAACCGGCGCCGGGTATTGAAGATCTCGACGTCCCACACGTAGCGGCGCGGGCGCAGCAGCCGGACGTCGAGCTCGAAGTAGAGGGGGATGCCGCTGTCGAGTGCTTCGATGGCGTCGCTGCTGAACTCGAACTCGATATCGGCGTCGAGCATGAGAATACCGTTGCGCTCGTTGAGCGCGGCCTCGGCGACCATGATGTCGCTGGCCAGCGCCGTGCACGGGTTCATGCAGGCAATCGCAAGTGCCAGCAGGCGTGCGAGGAGGGTACGACGGTTCAAGGCACGCCGCCCGCCGCGCGCTTTCCCAGCAACGCGAAGTAGAAGCCGTCCATGTCGTCATCGCCCGGCAGCACCTGGCGGCCGTGGGCGGTTGGCTGCCCCCAGGCGCCCGCGATACGCAGCGAAGTCGCATCGGCAGTCGCTGCCAGGAAGCCGGCAACCACGTCGTCGTTCTCGGCTGGCAGGTAGCTGCAGGTGACGTAGAGCAAGGTGCCGCCGCTTGCCAGCAAGGGCCACACGGCGTTGAGCAGGCGCGCTTGCGTGGCCGCCAGGGCGGCAATGTCCTCGACGCGGCGGTGGAAGCGGATATCGGGGTGTCGCCGGATGACGCCGACCGCGCTGCACGGTGCATCGAGCAGAATGCGATCGAATAGGCGGCCGTCCCACCAGTCCGCGGTCGCGGTCGCATCGACCGCTTCGAGGGTCGCGGTGTGGCCCAGCCGCTTCAGGTTGGCGCGTACGTCCTCCAGGCGATCCGCGGAGTGATCGAGGGCGACCACGTCGAGCTGGCCTCCGGCATGTTCGACGAGATGGGCGGTCTTGCCGCCCGGTGCGGCGCAGGCGTCCAGCACGCGTTCGCCCGGATGCGGGTCGAGGACCAACGCAGCGAGTTGTGCCGCTTCGTCCTGAACCGAGACTTCGCCATCCGCGAATCCGGGCACGCGCTCGATGGCGCGGGCGGCGTCGAGCGTGACGGCGGCTGGTGCGAACCGGTTGGCGCGCGCTGCGATGCCGGCCGCCGCAAGGCGCGCGAGGCAGGCGTCACGGTTCGTGCGCAGTGTGTTCACGCGCAGGCAGAGCGGCGCCTGCCGGTTGTTCGCCTGCAGTATTTCCACCCATCGCTCCGGCCAGGCGTCGCGGGTGGCGTCGACCAGCCAGGCGGGATGTTCGCCAGTGGCATCGTTCGAGCCGGGTGGTGCGCCGGCACGTTGCGCCGAGCGCAACACAGCGTTGGCCAGCTTGCAGGCCCAGGGTTTGCCGAGTTCGCGAAGCGTCTCGACACTGGCCGAAACCGCAGCGTGGGCCGGCACGCGCATCTGGCGCATCTGGAAGAGCGCGCACAACAGGGTTGCCGTGACGTCGAAGTCTCGCTCGCGCAGCGGGCGGCGGAGGAAGCGCGAGAGGTCAGCCTGCAAGGCCTGATAGTGGCGCAGCACGCCGTAGACGCAGGCCTGCGTGAAGGCGCGTTCGCGATCATCGGGGAGCTTCGCGAGCACGAGTGGTGCTTCTCGTGACAGCGACTGTCCGCCGTCGACCACCGCGGTAAGCAGGCGGGCCGCGGCCGCGCGCGACGAGGCTGGACGCGGTTTCAGGACCGTGCTCCGTGGCCGTTCCAGAATGCCGCTGCCGACATCGGCTGGCGGCCTGCCGGTTGCAGGCGTTGGATCGTGAGCGTTCCGGCGCCCGTGGCGACGTGGATGCCATGGTCGTCGCAGCCCAGCACGGTCCCGGCAGGGCTGGAACTCGCGTACTCGCCGATCCGGGCCTCGAGGACCTTGCAATCGACGCCCAGAACGGCGCCCCGCACACCGGGTACCGGTGCGAAAGCGCGTACGCGCCGGTCGAGTTCCGTTGCGCTCATCTGCCAGTCGAGTTCGCGGTCGGTCGCGGTCAGTTTGGCCGCATAGGTGACGAGCGCATCGTCCTGAGGTGTCTCGACCACGCGGTTCTCGACGATCAATTCAAGCGCGTCGGCGAGCGCGGCGCCGCCGAGCAACGCAAGCTTGTCGTGCAGGGAGCCACCGGTCTCATCCGGGTCGATGGCGCAGAAGCGCTGCAGCCACATCGGTCCGGCATCGAGGGCGGGCACGATGCGCATGATGGAAATCCCGCTCTCCGCGTCGCCGGCGAGAATGGCGCGCTGAATCGGTGCGGCGCCGCGCCAGCGCGGCAGCAGCGAGGCGTGGACGTTGATCGCGTGACGAGGCAGTTCGAGCACCGCGGCGGGCAGAATGTGGCCGTAGGCCGCCACGACCAGCAGGTCGGCGCCGAGCGCGCGGAATTCCTCCAAGGCTGATGTGCCGGCGAGCTTCTCGGGCTGCAGTACGGGGATGCCGGCGGTGACGGCACGGTGCTTGACCGCGCTGGCGGCGAGGCGGCGGCCGCGACCCGCCGGACGATCCGGTTGGGTATACACGGCGACGAGGTCGATGGCCCGGTGAGCGAGCAGCGCCTCGAGGCTGGGGACGGCGAACTCGGGCGTGCCGGCGAAGATGGTTCGGAGTCGGTGCACGGTGGGACGGTCGGACCGGGGTCGGGCGCATTATGCGCGCCCGTGGCGGTGGCATGCCACGGGCGCGGGATGCGGCCGTCGAGCGCCGCCAGAGCGGCACGGCGACTCACACGGCCAGGCGTTGCTCCTTTTCGAGCTTCTTGCGGATACGGCCCTGCTTGAGTTGGGAGAGATAGTCCACGAAGAGCTTGCCGTCGAGGTGATCGATCTCGTGCTGAATGCACACCGCGAGCAGGCCATCGGCGTCCATTTCGAACACCTCGCCTGTACGGTTCCTCGCGCGGACGAGAATACGTTCCGCGCGACGCACGGTCTCGAAGATACCTGGGACCGACAGGCAGCCTTCCTCCATTTCTTCTTCACCGCTCGTCGAGACCAATTCCGGATTGACGAAGTGCATCGGCGTGGACCGATCGGTGGACACGTCCACGACGATGACGCGCTGATGGACATTGACCTGGGTCGCAGCGAGGCCGATTCCGGGCGCGTCGTACATGGTGTCGAACATGTCATCGATCAGGATGGCGAGTTCGCCATCGAAACGCGTAACCGGGGCCGCGCGCGTGCGCAGGCGCGGGTCGGGATGGTGGAGGATCTGTCGCAAGGCCATTTTCGGCGACCCCGTGGTAAAACGGCGGTAGGTTATTCCTAAGACACTGATTAGACAAGAAGATTCCTGGGAGCGTCGAACACGATGCGGGCCGCTTGAAGCTATTTCAATTTGGACCTGTTCTGCTAAACTACATTAAGGAAATCGCGTAAGAGTATTGACATGGCGGGAAAAATTGCCGTTTTTCTTGGGATCATGCTGTTCGGCTCACTGGCGGCGGCCGACGAGGTGGCGTTGCGCGCCGGTCATCCGCAGTCCTACACCGTGCAAAAGGGCGACACCCTGTGGGACATCGCCGGGCGATTCCTGTCGAGGCCGTGGCAATGGCCGGATATCTGGGAAGTCAATCCGCAGATAGCCAATCCCAACTTGATTTACCCGGGTGACGTCATCGGACTCACCTACAAG
The DNA here is from genome assembly GCA_050184115.1 of Gammaproteobacteria bacterium. Taxonomy (GTDB): domain Bacteria; phylum Pseudomonadota; class Gammaproteobacteria; genus JACKNG01. The sequence continues at coordinate 453,912 of JBFXAQ010000001.1, forward strand.
GACGGCCGACCGGTCCTCGGGCTCGTCGCCGATCGCAATGTCAAGCTTTCGCCGACCATCCGCGAGAGCCGTCACGACGATCGAATCCAACCCATTCCGCTCGACGCGGTCGGGCCGTTCTTGTCCCGGCCCCGTGTGGTCGCGGGTGGCGAACTCGCCGACTCGGCCTATATCGTCGGCAGCCAGGACGAACACCTGACCTACGGCAGCGGCCACCGCATCTACGTGCGCGGGCTCGGCGAGGCGGCCACCAACAAGTTCTCGATCTTCCGTGAGGGGCATCCCTACGTCGATCCGGATACCGGGGAAATCCTGGGTTATGAGGCAGAACATGTCGGCGATGCCCGCGTCGAGCGTTTCGGCGACCCCGCGACCCTGACCATCACGCGTGCCTATAAGGAAATCCTCAAGGGCGACCGGCTCGTCGCCGAGGAGGAGATCGAGGTGCCTGAATTCGTACCGCACGCCCCGGCCGCGGCCGTCGACGGCAAGATCCTTTCGATCGTGGACGGTCTGCGACAAGTCTCTCAATACCAGGTCGTGGTCCTCAACCGTGGCGCGAACGACGGGCTGGAAGCCGGCCATGTATTGGCGGTCTACCAGAAGGGGGACGTGGTCAAGGACGTGGTCGGCAGCGATATCGCCGATCGCGAACAGCGCGCGGCGAACCTGCGCGCGGCACAGGAGAACCCGTCCGCGGTGGGGCGCATGTTCCAGACCATGGTCAACGACGTCCAGGCGGCGGATCGCACCTTGCGTGACTTCGTCGGCACCCCGCGCGAGGGGAGTTCGTCAGTGACGGTGCAACTGCCGGACGAACGGGCCGGAGAAGTCATGGTCTTCCGGACCTTCGACCGTGTCAGCTACGCCTTGGTGATGCGCATGAATCGAGCGATCTACGTGCAGGACGGCGTTCGCAACCCCTGATTCGACATTTGCCGCAAGGCCGCGCATGACGCGCTGGCCCGACCACACCGCGCCGGTCTACCATGGACGGCGATGGACAAGGGACTGGACATCACTCTCGGCCGGCGCCTGTTCGCGTTCCATGCGGCGCTCGGTGGCGCACGCAGCCGGTGGCGCGTAACGGGCGACTCGTCGGCAGAGCGCCGCCAGGGTGCCGGGGCAGCGGCACTCGAGCACCTGGAGCGCGAGGCACGTCGCGCCGGGCTGCAGCCAGACTGGGCTGCGGCAGACGCCACCCTCGACTGGCTCGCCACCGACACCACCCGTCACGCGCTCGTGCTGGGCGGGCCGGGATATCCCGCACTACTCGCGAACGTCCCGAAGCCGCCTCCGGTACTGTTCGTGATCGGCGAACCCTCTTGCCTGTCGTACCCGCAACTCGCCATCGTCGGCGCACGGCAGGCCAGTGCGGGAGCCCGGGAAGCCGCGCACGCCATCGCAGCGGCCCTTGCCGGGTGCGGTGCCGTCATCACCAGTGGGTTGGCCCTCGGGGCCGATGCCGCCGCCCATCGCGGCGCACTGGCGGCAGACGGTTTGACCGTCGCCGTCCTCGCGCACGGACCCGACCGCATCTACCCGCGCAGCCATGGTGCGCTCGCGCGCGAAGTCGCTGCGCACGGCGCTCTGGTCACCGAGTTCCCACTCGGCTGTGCACCTCTGAAGGGTAACTTTCCCCAGCGCAATCGCATCATCGCCGGGCTTTCGCTCGGTGTGCTGGTCGTCGAGGCCGCCGCACGCAGCGGCTCGTTGTCGACCGCCATGCACGCTCTCGAGCAGGGGCGCGAGGTATTCGCCATACCGGGGAGTATCCACAACCCGTTGAGTCGTGGTTGCCATGCGCTGATCCGCGATGGCGCCCGACTCACCGAGAGTGTCGAGGACATCCTCGAGGAATTGCCCGGGTTGCGCGCCCGCGCCGTTGTTGCGGGCGGCAGCGGATCGGAGCCTACGATTGTGTTGCGACAAGGTACGTTACCCCCCGGCGAGGCGGCATGTCACCTCCTCGAAGCCTGTGGGTGGGTGCCGTTCACGATCGACGAAGCGGTGGCGCGCAGCGGATTGACGGTCCAGGAGGTTTCCTCCATCCTGTTGGCCCTCGAGCTCGACGGCCATGTCGAATCGTTGGCCGGTGGTACATACGCCCGTGCACGATGATGCGCCCTGCGACGCAGGCGGATCCGCCATTCTCCGACTGACCTTCCAGCAATCCTCAAATGCTAATATCGCGTGCCCGTGCGCCCCGCGGAGACGACTTCGCCCCCTGATGAAACAGACCGTAATCGATATCCTCATCTATCTCTTCGAGCATTACATCGATGACGAGATCGAGCTCGATGCGGACCGCGACCGGCTGAAGTCCGAATTGCACAGCGCCGGTTTCGAGTCGGGACAGGTGGCCAAAGCCTTCGACTGGCTGCAGGATCTTGCCAGCAATCGCGCCAGCGTCGATGAACAGACGGTACCGGCGAATACGTCCACGCGGATTTACACGACAGACGAGCAGCGCCGGATTGACGCCGAATGCAGGGGGTTCATGGTATTCCTCGAACAGGCCAACGTGCTCGATCCGGCCAGCAGGGAAATCGTCATCGAGCGGGTGCTGGCCCTGGAATCCGAGGAAATCGACATCGCCCAGCTCAAATGGATCATCCTCATGGTGCTGTTCAACCAGCCCGGGCAGGAGCAGGCCTTCCTGTGGATGGAGGACCTCGTCATGGATGATCTATATGGCAACCTTCATTGAACGCGTGCGGTGTGCTGCGACGGTTGATCAGCAGCGCCACACGGCCTAGAGGAAATCGACCGAATCCGTATGGCTAGCAACCTGGTCGTCGTGGAATCGCCTGCCAAGGCGAGCACCATCAAGAAGTATCTCGGCAAGGACTACGAGGTCCTCGCCTCCTACGGTCACGTCCGCGACCTGCTGCCCAAGGAGGGCGCGGTCGATCCCACGCACGACTTCCAGATGAAGTACGAGGTGATCGATCGCAACGCGAAATACGTCGACGCCATCGCCAAGGCCATGAAAAAGGCCGATACGCTTTACCTCGCGACCGACCTCGACCGCGAAGGCGAGGCTATCTCGTGGCATTTGGTGGAACTGTTGCGCGACCGTAACGTATTGAAGGATAAAGACGTTTATCGCGTGGTCTTCCACGAGATCACCGAGCGCGCGATCAAGGAAGCGATCGAATCGCCGCGCGAGGTATCGATGGAGCTGGTCAATGCCCAACAGGCGCGCAGGGCACTCGACTACCTCGTGGGCTTCAATCTCTCGCCGCTGCTATGGAAGAAGATCAAGCGCGGACTCTCGGCTGGTCGCGTGCAGAGCCCCGCGCTACGCCTGATTTGTGAGCGTGAAGCGGAAATCGAAAAGTTCATCGCCCGCGAGTACTGGACGATAGAAGCCGATCTGAATGCGCCGAAGGGTCCGTTCGTCGCCAAGCTCAGCGAGTTCGAGGGCGAGAAGATCAAGCAGTTCTCGGTGGTTGATGGCGAACAGGCGGCCACCATCCGTCAAAGCCTGCTCGCCGCGGCGGGTGGCGAATTGGTCGTCGGTAACGTCGAAAAGAAGCAGCGCAAGCGCAATCCGGCGCCGCCGTTCATCACTTCGACACTGCAGCAGGAAGCCGTACGTAAGCTCGGCTTCACCGCGCAGCGCGCCATGCGCGTCGCCCAACAACTCTACGAGGGCATCGATATCGGCAACGGCACGGTAGGGTTGATCACCTATATGCGTACCGATTCACTCAACCTCGCTCAGGAGGCGGTTGCCGAGCTGCGCTCGTTCATCGCCAGCAAGTACGGTGCGGACCAGGTGCCGAAGAGCCCGCGGGCATTGAAGACCAGTTCGAAAAATGCCCAGGAAGCTCACGAGGCTATTCGGCCGACGTCCTGCGCGCGAACGCCGGCCGACCTCAAGTCACACCTGTCCGACGAGCAGTTCAAGCTCTACGACTTGGTCTGGAAGCGCACGGTCGCATGCCAGATGATCCACGCGACCATCGACACGGTGGGGGCGGATCTGCTCGCCGGTGCTAAGGGCGTGTTCCGCGCCACGGGATCGACGGTGACGGAGCCCGGATTCATGAGCGTCTACCTCGAGGGTAGCGATGAGGCCGAGCAGGAGGACAAGGCCCTGCCGCCCCTCGAGAAGGGACAGCGCCTCGATTTGAGCGAGATCCGCAACGAGCAGCACTTCACCGAGCCACCGCCCCGTTACACGGAAGCGAGCCTCGTCAAGACCTTGGAAGAGTTCGGCATCGGCCGTCCTTCGACCTACGCATCGATCATCTCCACGCTCGTGCAGCGGGAATATGTCGAACTCGAGAAGAAGCGTTTCCAACCGACCGACATCGGTCGAATCGTCAATGCCTTCCTGACCAATCATTTCTCGAGCTACGTCGACTACGAGTTCACCGCACGGCTCGAGGACGAACTCGACGCGGTGTCGCGCGGCGAGCGCGACTGGCGTCCGTTGCTCAAGGCATTCTGGGAACCGTTCCAGGCCACGTTGAAGGACAAAGAGGAGAACGTCTCCCGTCAGGAAGCGAACCAGGCACGGGAACTGGGTACCGATCCCAAGAGCGGTAAACCGGTCGCCGTGCGCATGGGGCGCTACGGACCGTACGTCATCATCGGCTCGGTGGAAGACGACGAGAAGCCCCAGTTCTACGGCCTGCGCGCCGGGCAGCGAATGGACACGATCACGCTGGACGAGGCGCTCGAACTGACCAAGCTGCCGCGTGAACTGGGCGAGACACCCGACGGTGTGCCATTGACCGTCAATATCGGCCGGTTCGGACCCTACGTGCGTTACACCGACAAATTTGTCAGTCTCGCAAAGGACGACGACCCGTACACGATCACCCTGGAGCGGGCGATCGAACTCGTCGAGGAGAAGAAGAAGGCCGACGCCGCCCGCCAGATCAAGTTATTCTTGGACAGTGACATCAAGATCCTGAATGGCCGCTACGGTCCCTATGTCACCGACGGCAAGCGCAACGCACGGGTTCCAAAGGACACGGAACCGGCAAGCCTGAGTCTGGAAGCCTGCCAGGCTCTGTTGGAGAACGCGCCGGTCAAGCGCGCTGGGCCCAAGCGAGGGCGTGCACGGAAGAGTTGAGAGGACGGGCGCCCGCGAAGTCTCGCAGGGAAGGGATTCCCGTCGTTCCGATAGATCCAAGGTGTTCGGCGCCGCCGACTGCGCCATGTGCCTACCTTGCGCCCGCGCGGATGTTCAGCACCACGACCTCAGCCAAGCCCCCATCCGAAAGGACTGTTGCATTAATGCAACAAATTGGATGACGCGGGCCCGCAACCCCGGTCCATGGTGATGGTCCGGCGGCGCCGACGGCGACCTGACTTCGCGTCAGCGAATGCCTTCGTACCCGCACGTGACGCACAGATAACCATTGACACGAACGAGAAAACTTTCGAAAATTTCCGGCTACCGTTTTGGAGGGGTACCCAAGCGGTCAACGGGAGCAGACTGTAAATCTGCCGGCTCAGCCTTCGTAGGTTCGAATCCTACCCCCTCCACCAAGGCAGAAGGGTCAGACGGGTACGCGGAACCAAAGTCTTCACAGCAGGCGGGTGTAGTTCAATGGTAGAACCTCAGCCTTCCAAGCTGATGATGTGGGTTCGATTCCCATCACCCGCTCCAGATGAGCAGCAAGCCGCAGGCGACAGGTGACGAATACGGAACGTGCATGGTCTGCACCGGTAGCGACTTATTGCTCATGAGATACAGCTCCAAAGCCCATATAGCTCAGTCGGTAGAGCACTTCCTTGGTAAGGAAGAGGTCACCGGTTCAAATCCGGTTATGGGCTCCATCGTCCAGCCTTTACCCGGACGAATTCAGGCTGTTTAGGTACTTTCGACAACCCGACACCGTTAACGCGACGACCAGAGCAGGAGATTACCGCGCATGTCCAAGGGAAAATTCGAACGTAAGAAGCCGCACGTAAACGTGGGGACGATTGGTCATGTTGATCACGGTAAGACGACGTTGACGGCGGCGCTGACGATAGTGTCGGCGAAGAAGTTCGGCGGTGAGACGAAGGCCTACGACCAGATTGACAACGCTCCGGAAGAGCGTGAGCGCGGCATCACGATCGCGACGGCGCACGTGGAGTACGAGAGCGAGACGCGTCACTACGCACATGTTGATTGCCCCGGGCACGCGGACTACGTGAAGAACATGATCACGGGAGCGGCGCAGATGGACGGCGCGATCCTGGTTTGTTCGGCGGCGGACGGCCCGATGCCGCAGACGCGTGAGCACATTCTGTTGGCGCGGCAGGTAGGCGTGCCGAAGATTGTCGTGTACCTGAACAAGGCGGACATGGTCGACGACGCGGAATTGTTGGAACTGGTCGAGATGGAAGTGCGTGAGCTGCTGGATTCGTACCAGTTTCCGGGCGACGACACCCCGGTGATCGTGGGCAGCGCGCTGAAGGCGGTGGAAGGGGACGAGAGCGAGATCGGCACGCAGTCGATCGAGAAGCTGGTCGCGGCGATGGACGATTTCATCCCGATCCCTGAGCGTCCGGTTGACATGCCGTTCCTGATGCCGATCGAGGACGTGTTCTCTATTTCGGGTCGCGGTACGGTTGTGACGGGCCGCATCGAGCGCGGGAAGATCAACGTTGGCGACGAAGTGGAGATCGTCGGCATCAAGGACACGCAGAAGACGACGTGTACGGGCGTGGAGATGTTCCGCAAGCTGCTTGACGAAGGTCAGGCGGGAGACAACGTCGGTGTGCTGCTGCGCGGTACGAAGCGTGAGGAAGTGGAGCGCGGGCAGGTTCTGTGCAAGCCGGGTTCGGTGAATCCGCACACGCACTTTGAGGCGGAAGTGTACGTGCTGTCGAAGGAAGAGGGCGGTCGTCACACGCCGTTCTTCTCGAACTACCGACCGCAGTTCTATTTTCGTACGACGGACGTGACGGGAGCGGTGTCGCTGCCGGACGGCGTGGAGATGGTGATGCCGGGCGACAACGTGAAGGTGACGGTGAAGCTGATCAACCCGATCGCGATGGAGGAAGGTCTGCGCTTCGCCATCCGTGAGGGTGGTCGTACGGTCGGTGCCGGCGTCGTCGCCAAGATCATCGAGTAAATGAAACCGCGGCAGCACGCGGCCTGGATGCAGCGTGCGGCGGTCAGAGTCTAGGCCAGTAGCTCAATTGGCAGAGCGGCGGTCTCCAAAACCGCAGGTTGGGGGTTCGATTCCCTCCTGGCCTGCCACGTACAACATGGCAAGCACGACTGGAGAGCAGACCGAGGATTTGAGGCAGGCGGTCAAAGCTGACGCGTGTACGGGGCTGCAGGGCCCCGCTACGCGACGCACGGCGCAGCCGGATGCGGTCCCTCGACAGTAAATTCATGAGCACGAAAGCAGCAGTCGAGCACGGCTCGTCCTGGGATACGGCCAAACTCGCCGTGGCAGTAGCCGTACTCGTCGGTAGCCTGGTCGCTTTCTACTACTTTGCGGATGCCTCGAAGCTCCTGCGAGTAGTAGGCATGATCGCCGCGGTCGGTGTTGCGATCGGCATTTCGCTGCAGACGGAGAAAGGGCGGCACATTTCCGCGTTCCTGCGCGATGCTCAAGTCGAGGTGCGCAAGGTCGTTTGGCCATCGCGCCAGGAGACTACCCAGGTCACCTTGGTCGTGATCGGTGTCGTCATTATTTTCGCTTTCCTCCTGTGGGGCCTCGACTGGGTGCTCGGTGCCCTGATCCAGGCGCTGATCGGACGTGGAGCCTGATCCGTGGCAATGAACTGGTATGTAGTGCACGCCTATTCCGGGTTTGAAAACCAGGTCAAGCGCTCCCTTGAGGACCGCATCAAGCGGCACGCGATGGAGGACAAGTTCGGCCAGATCCTGGTTCCGACCGAGGAGGTCGTGGAAATGAAGGACGGTCAGAAGCGCAAGAGCGACCGCAAGTTCTTCCCCGGTTACGTCCTGGTCGAGATGGAGATGGACAACGACTCCTGGCATCTCGTCAAGGATTGCCCCAAGGTGATGGGTTTCATTGGCGGCACCAGCGACCGCCCGGCGCCGATCTCGAAGCGCGAGGCACAGGCTATCCTCGATCGCATCCAGGAAGGGGCAGAAAAGCCGCGTCCCAAGGTCCTGTTCGAAGTCGGCGAGGTCGTCCGCGTCGTCGACGGCCCCTTCACCGATTTCAACGGCGTGGTCGAAGAGGTCAACTACGAGAAGAGTCGCCTGCGTGTGGCGGTCTCTATCTTTGGCCGCTCGACCCCGGTCGAACTCGAGTTCGGCCAGGTCAGCAAGGATTGAATCCGGACCGCTGTGCGACGGCCTCGCGGCCGCGTCGTGCAGTGGCATCTTGAAACTGCGGGGAGCCTCACGGCGCTTGTACCCGAGGAGATAGCAACGTGGCCAAGAAGATTGATTCCTATATCAGGCTCCAGGTGCCCGCCACCGCAGCCAATCCGAGTCCCCCGGTCGGTCCGGCACTCGGCCAGCGCGGCGTGAACATCATGGAGTTCTGCAAGGCGTTCAACGCCCGGACCCAGGGCATGGAGCCCGGTCTGCCCATTCCCGTCGTCATCACGGTGTTCAGCGACAAGAGCTTCACCTTCGTGACGAAGACCCCGCCGGCGTCGGTCCTGTTGCGCAAGGCTGCTGGCGTGCCCAAGGGCAGCAGCACGCCGAACTCCAACAAGGTCGGCAAGGTGAACCGCGACCAGATCGAGGAGATCGCGCGGACCAAGCAGCCTGACCTGACTGCCGCCGATCTCGAAGCCGCCGTGCGCACCATCGCCGGCACCGCCCGCAGCATGGGTCTTGAAGTGGAGGGAGTGTGACATGGCGAAGGTAGGCAAGCGTCTGCGGGCCATCCGCGAGAAGATCGGGGACACCAACGTTCCACGTCCAGTCGTCGAGGTCATCGCGTTGCTGAAGGAAACAGCGTCGGCGAAGTTCGACGAGTCGGTCGATGCGGCGGTTAATCTCGGCGTCGATCCACGCAAATCGGACCAGGTCGTGCGTGGTTCGACGGTGCTGCCGCATGGTACCGGTAAGAGCGTGCGGGTCGCGCTGTTCGCCGATGGTGCCGACGCCGACGCCGGCCGCGAAGCCGGCGCGGACATCGTCGGCATGGACGATCTCGCCGGTGACATCAAGGGCGGCAAGCTCGACTTCGACGTTGTCATCGCGACTCCCGCGTCGATGCGCGTGGTCGGCCAGCTCGGTCAGATTCTCGGTCCTCGCGGCCTGATGCCGAACCCCAAGGTTGGCACGGTCACCACCGATGTCGTGACGGCCGTGCGCAACGCCAAAGCCGGCCAGGTGCAGTTCCGTACCGACAAGGCCGGCATCATCCATGTCCCGATCGGCAAGGCGTCGTTTGCGCCCGAGGCGCTGCAGGCCAATCTCGAGGCGGTGCTTGCCGACCTGCGCAAAGCGAAGCCAAGTGCCGCGAAAGGCGTCTATATGAAAGCGGTATGGCTGTCGACGACCATGGGCCCGGGCCTTGCGGTCGACAAGTCGTCCCTGGAGTCAGCCTGATTCCGCCAGACGCGGTGTCAGTCCAACAACTTTGGGTTGCTGGCCACGAGGCCGGTAGCCGTCAAAGACCGCGGGTCCGCCGAGCGGCGGTTAAGCGTCACAGGCCCGCGCAGACGGTGTTCCCCTATGGGTGGCTTGCTACCCGGTTAGGGCGCCGTGAACCCTGGAGCCCCCGCTGGGGGCGCCCACAAATGGTGCGACCGTACCACCCAGTACTGGTCTAACCGGGAGAAATGACCAAATGAGTCTGACCCTCAAGGAAAAGCAGGCGGTTGTTTCAGAAGTCAACGAAGTAGCTGCGAATTCGCAGACTGCAGTGGCGGCCGAGTACATTGGTCTGACCGTTGCGCAGATGACCGATCTGCGGGCCAAGGCCCGCGCCAGTGGTGTCTACCTGCGCGTGGTCAAGAACACGCTCGCTCGCCGCGCCGTCGAGGGAACCAGTTTCGAGTGCCTGCAGGGCTCGCTGACCGGTCCGTTGCTGCTGGTGTTCTCGGGTGAAGACCCGGGTGCCGGTGCACGCCTGGTCCGCGACTTCTCCAAGGACAACGCGAAGCTCGTGACCAAGGTGGTCGCGTTTGCCGGTGAGGCGAGACCCGCAGAGGATCTCACCCTGCTTGCGAACATGCCCACGCTCGATGGCGCCCGTGCGCAACTTCTGGGGGTGCTTAAAGCACCGCAAACCAAGCTTGTGCGGACCCTCGCGGAGCCGGCCGGACAATTCGTCCGTGTCCTCGCCGCGTACCGCGAAGCACAGCAATCCGCCTGATCGTCAATCAGCGATCCGTAGTTTCAGGAGAACATCAAAATGGCAGTTTCTAAGGAAGAACTGGTCGAAGCGCTCAGCAGCCTGACCATTCTCGAAGTCACCGAACTCGTTTCCCAGCTCGAAGAGAAGTGGGGCGTGTCGGCCGCCGCGGCCGTGGCCACCGTGGCTGTTGCCGGTGGTGCCGATGCCGGCGCCGCCGCCGAGGAAGCCAAGGACGAATTCGACGTCGTCATGACCAGCTTCGGTGAGAACAAGGTCAACGTCATCAAGGCCGTGCGCGCGATCACAGGTCTCGGCCTCAAGGAGGCCAAGGACATGGTCGAGGGCGTACCGTCGACGGTCAAGGAAGCGGCGCCGAAGGCTGAGGCCGAAGACATCAAGAAGCAGCTGGAAGAGGCGGGCGCCAAGGTCGAGCTCAAGTAAGCGGGCCATTGCGCAGCTCACGACAATTCGGCGCTTCCCAGCCGGCCGGTACCTCCCTCAGGGAGGTACCGGCATTTTGCCGTGGGCGATTCCAGCCGGGGATCATGCCAGGGAACCCTGACGCCCCCGACGCCCTCGAAATCGGTTCAACAGGATGGTGATCACCATGGCCTACACGTATACCGAGAAGAAACGCATTCGCAAGGACTTCAGCAAGACGCCGCCGATCCTGAGCGTGCCGTATTTGCTCGAGACGCAGATCGAGTCCTACAAGCGATTCCTGCAGGAGGACCGCGACCCGAACGGCCGCGCTGATTACGGCCTCCACGCTGCGTTCAAATCGGTATTCCCGATCGAAAGTTACTCGGGAAACGCCGTCCTCGAATACGTCACCTACCGGCTCGGTACGCCGGTGTTCGACGTCAAGGAATGTCAGGTCCGTGGCCTGACCTATGCCGCCTCGTTGCGCGTCACCGTGCGCCTGGTCATCTACGACAAGGAATCGGGTGCGGAGAAGGCCATCAAGGACGTGCGTGAGCAAGAGGTCTACATGGGGGAACTGCCCTTGATGACCACCAACGGCACGTTCGTCATCAACGGCACCGAGCGCGTCATCGTCTCCCAGCTGCACCGCTCGCCGGGCGTGTTCTTCGACCACGACCGCGGCAAGACCCATTCCTCGGGAAAACTGCTCTACTCGGCCCGCGTGATTCCCTACCGCGGGTCGTGGCTCGATTTCGAATTCGATCCTAAGGACCACGTATACGTGCGCATAGATCGCCGGCGCAAGCTGCCGGCTACTGTTTTGCTCCGTGCGCTCGGTTACTCGACCGAACAGATGCTCGAAATGTTTTTCGAGCGTGACACCTTCTACCTCGATGGTGACCAGGTCCGCGTGCACCTGGTGCCGGAACGCCTGCGAGGCGAAACGCTGGAATTCGACCTCGTCGATGCCGATGGGAACGTGCTGGTGGAAGCGGAACGCCGCATCACCGCGCGCCACACGCGCGAGATCCAGCAGCGCGGCATCACGGAGATTTCCGTGCCGCGCAGCTTCCTGGTCGGCAAGACGCTGGCGCGCGACGTCGTCAACACGGCCAGTGGAGAAGTGCTCGCCAGCGCCAACGAGGAGATCAGCGATGAGCTCCTGGCCAAGCTGGCCAAGGAGGGGGTGAGCGAACTCGAAACGATCTTCGCCAACGATCTCGATCACGGCGCCTACCTGTCCGAGACCCTGCGTATCGATCCGACCACCACCCCACTCGAGGCCCAGGTCGAAATCTACCGCATGATGCGCCCCGGCGAGCCACCCACCAAGGAAGCGGCAGAAAACCTTTTCCGCAATCTCTTCTTCACCGAGGACCGCTACGACCTCTCCTCGGTCGGCCGCATGAAGTTCAACCGTCGCGTCGGTCGCGACACATCCGGTGGCCCCGGTGTACTGGTCGACGCGTTCGCTGTCGAGCAGGAGATGATACGTCGGTTCAAGCTCGACAAGGATGGCGACCTCATGACCGTCCCCGGCGAACTGGCTTCGTTGCCGGGTCTCGCCGAACGTATGAGCGATGGTAAGGTCAAGTGGGCGGAGTTCAAGGAACTGCTGCAGGCCTGGGGATCGGACATCATCGACGTCCTGCGGGTTCTCATCGACATCCGCAACGGCAATGGCACGGTCGACGATATCGACCACCTCGGCAATCGCCGCGTCCGCAGCGTCGGCGAGATGGCCGAAAACCAGTTCCGCGTCGGTCTTGTGCGCGTCGAGCGTGCGGTCAAGGAGCGTCTCAGCCTGGCCGAATCGGAAGGCTACATGCCGCAGGAATTGATCAACGCGAAGCCCGTCTCGGCAGTCATCAAGGAATTCTTCGGCTCGAGCCAGCTGTCGCAATTCATGGATCAAAACAACCCCCTGTCGGAGGTGACGCACAAGCGTCGCGTCTCCGCGCTCGGGCCGGGTGGCCTGACACGTGAGCGCGCAGGTTTCGAAGTTCGCGACGTGCATCCTACGCACTACGGCCGCGTATGCCCGATCGAGACGCCGGAAGGGCCGAACATCGGCCTCATCAACTCGCTCGCGGTCTACGCCCGCACCAATGAGTACGGCTTCCTCGAAACTCCGTACCGCAAGGTCGAGAGCGGTCAGGTCACGGACGTGATCGAGTATCTTTCGGCGATCGAGGAAGGCCAGTACGTCATCGCGCAGGCCAATGCCGCGCTCGACGAACAGGGTCGCCTCAAGGACGACCTCGTGTCTGCCCGCTACCAGAACGAGTTCATGCTCTCATCGCCCGAACGGATCCAGTACATGGACGTGTCGCCACGTCAGATCGTGTCGGTCGCCGCCGCGCTCATCCCATTCCTCGAGCACAACGACGCCAACCGCGCACTGATGGGTTCGAACATGCAACGCCAGGCCGTGCCTACCCTGCGTGCGCAGAAGCCGTTGGTCGGCACTGGTATCGAGCGCACCGTCGCGCAAGATTCCGGCGTGACCGTCTGCGCGTTGCGTGGTGGTGAGGTCTACGCGGTCGATGCGGCGCGCATCGTTGTGCGCGTCAACGACGAGGAGACCAAGGCCGGTGAGCCGGGCGTCGACATCTACAACCTGACCAAGTACACCCGTTCCAACCAGAACACCTGCATCAATCAGAAGCCGCTGGTCAAGGTTGGCGATCGCATCGCGCGTGGTGACGTGCTCGCCGACGGGCCGTCGACCGACCTCGGCGAGCTGGCGCTGGGCCAGAACATGCTGGTCGCGTTCATGCCCTGGAACGGCTACAACTTCGAGGATTCCATTCTCATCTCGGAGCGCGTGGTTCAGGAGGACCGCTTCACCAGCATCCACATCGAGGAGCTGACCTGCGTTGCCCGCGACACCAAGCTCGGCCCAGAGGAGATCTCGGCTGACATCCCCAACGTCAGCGAGAGCGCACTGTCCAAGCTCGACGAATCGGGCATCGTGTACATCGGTGCTGAGGTACACCCGGGCGACATCCTCGTCGGCAAGGTGACGCCCAAGGGCGAAACCCAGCTGACGCCCGAGGAAAAGCTGCTCCGCGCGATTTTCGGCGAGAAGGCTTCGGACGTGAAGGACACGTCGCTGCGCGTGCCGTCCGGCATGAGCGGCACCGTCATTGACGTGCAGGTGTTCACCCGCGACGGCATCGAGAAGGATGCACGCGCCCGCGAAATCGAGAACTCCGAGATTGCACGGGTCAAGAAGGATCTCGACGACCAGTTGCACATCCTGGAGGAGGACATCTTCCAGCGCGTCGAGCGCATGTTGGTCGGTAAGAGCGCCGAGAAAGGTCCAGGCCAGCTCAAGGGTGGAGCCAAGATCACCAAGCAGATGCTGTCCGAAGTCGACCGCGGGAAGTGGTTCGATGTTCGTGTCAAGGACGATGGGGTCAATGCTCAGCTCGACGCCCTGGCACAGCAGATCGAGAACCATCGCGAGGATTTCCGCCGCCAATTCGACGAGAAGAAGGCCAAGCTCACCTCGGGCGACGATCTGGCACCCGGTGTGCTCAAGATGGCCAAGGTGTACCTCGCCGTGAAGCGTCGTATGCAGCCCGGCGACAAGATGGCTGGGCGCCACGGCAACAAGGGCGTGGTGTCGATGATCGTACCCGTCGAGGACATGCCGTACATGGAAGACGGTCGTCCGGTCGACATCGTTCTCAACCCTCTCGGCGTGCCGTCGCGCATGAACGTGGGACAGGTGCTCGAGACCCATCTCGGATGGGCTGCGGCCGGCGTCGGACGTCGCATCGGCGAGATGCTCGACCAGGCAGCGAGCTGCGACAAGCTGCGGGATTTCCTCGGCAAGGTGTACAACACCAGTGGCCAGTCCGAGAACCTCGATTCGCTCAACGATGACGAGATTGTCGCCCTGGGCCACAACCTCAAAGATGGCGTACCAATGGCCACCCCGGTGTTCGATGGTGCCAAGGAAGAAGAGATCAAGGGCCTGCTCGAACTGGCTGGACTGCCGGTGTCCGGGCAGACGACCTTGTTCGATGGTCGTACCGGCGCGGCCTTCGACCGCCCGGTGACCGTCGGTTACATGTACATGCTCAAACTCAACCACCTCGTCGATGACAAGATGCACGCGCGTTCGACCGGCCCCTACAGCCTGGTCACCCAGCAGCCGCTGGGTGGTAAGGCGCAGTTCGGCGGCCAACGTTTCGGCGAGATGGAAGTCTGGGCGCTGGAGGCGTACGGTGCGGCTTACACCTTGCAGGAAATGCTCACGGTCAAGTCGGACGACGTCAACGGCCGCACCAAGATGTACAAGAACATCGTCGATGGCGACCACAAGATGGAGGCTGGAATGCCGGAATCCTTCAACGTGCTGTTGAAGGAAATGCGCTCGCTCGGTATCGATATCGAGCTCGAACGCGAATGACCAGCACCCGTACACACGGCGCGGCGGCGCGCCAAGGAGTCATACAGTGAAAGACCTACTCGATCTGCTCAAGAGTCAGGGCCAGGCCGAAGAGTTCGATGCCATCACCATCGGTCTCGCCTCGCCCGAGAAGATTCGCTCCTGGTCGTACGGCGAGGTCAAGAAGCCGGAAACGATTAACTACCGTACGTTCAAGCCGGAACGCGACGGCCTGTTTTGCGCCAAGATCTTCGGACCGATCAAGGATTACGAATGCCTGTGTGGCAAGTACAAGCGCCTGAAGCACCGCGGCGTGGTATGCGAGAAGTGCGGTGTCGAGGTCACGCTGGCCAAGGTGCGCCGCGAGCGTATGGGGCACATCGACCTGGCCAGTCCGGTCGCGCACATCTGGTACCTCAAGTCGCTGCCGTCGCGTATGGGGCTGTTGCTCGACATGACCCTGCGCGAGATCGAGCGCATCCTCTATTTCGAGGCCTACGTCGTCATTGATCCGGGCATGACGGATCTCGAGCGCGGACAATTGCTGTCCGAGGAATCCTACCTCGACGCAATCGAGCAGTTCGGTGACGACTTTGACGCGCGCATGGGGGCGGAGGCGATCTACGAGCTGCTGAAGTCCGTCGACCTCAACGAGGAGGTCAAGACGATCCGCGAGGAGCTGCCGAAGACCAATTCCGAGACCAAGATCAAGAAGCTGACCAAGCGTCTCAAGCTGATGGAGGCGTTCGTCAGCTCGGGCAACCGTCCCGAGTGGATGGTGCTCAAGGTGCTGCCCGTATTGCCGCCGGAACTGCGCCCGCTCGTGCCGCTCGACGGCGGCCGCTTCGCGACGTCCGATCTCAACGATCTGTATCGCCGCGTGATCAATCGTAACAACCGCCTCAAGCGCCTGCTCGATCTCAATGCACCCGACATCATCGTGCGTAACGAGAAGCGTATGCTGCAGGAGGCGGTCGACGCGCTCCTCGACAACGGCCGCCGCGGCCGTGCCATCACCGGCACCAATAAGCTGCCGCTGAAGTCGCTTGCCGACATGATCAAGGGCAAGCAAGGTCGCTTCCGCCAGAACTTGCTCGGCAAGCGTGTCGACTACTCCGGCCGTTCGGTCATCGTGGTCGGTCCGACACTCAAGCTCCACCAGTGTGGCTTGCCGAAGAAGATGGCACTCGAGCTGTTCAAGCCGTTCATCTTCAGCAAACTCGAGCGCCGTGGTATGGCGACCACCATCAAGGCGGCCAAGAAGCTCGTCGAGCGCGAAGGGCCGGAGGTGTGGGACATCCTCGAGGAAGTGATCCGCGAACACCCGGTTATGCTGAACCGCGCGCCGACCCTGCATCGTCTCGGCATCCAGGCGTTCGAGCCCGTGCTCATCGAGGGCAAGGCCATCCAGCTTCACCCGCTGGTTTGCACGGCGTTCAATGCCGACTTCGACGGCGACCAGATGGCGGTACACGTACCGCTTTCGATCGAAGCGCAGCTCGAAGCCCGCACCCTGATGATGTCGACCAACAACATCCTCTCTCCGGCAAACGGCGACCCGATCATCGTGCCGACGCAGGACGTTGTGCTCGGCCTGTATTACATGACGCGCGAATCCGCAGTCGCCCAGGGCTCCGGCATGAGCTTCACCGATGTCGGCGAGGTGCACCGGGCTTACGAAACCGGCGCCGCCTCGCTCCACGCCAAGTGTCGCGTGCGCATGGATCTGACGGATCTGAGTGAGGCTGGCGACGTCATCGAGTGGACCGAGGTCGTCGAGACCACCGTGGGTCGCGCCTTGTTATCGGCCCTACTGCCGCGCGGTCTGCCGTTCCGCCTCATCAACCAGGTACTGAACAAGCGCGCCATCTCGCGCTTGTTCGATACCTGCTATCGCACGGTTGGTCTCAAGGACACGGTCATCTTTTCCGACCGACTGATGTACACCGGCTTCCAGCATGCGACGCGTGCTGGCGTTTCGATCGGCGTTGACGACATGGTCGTGCCGGAGGACAAGGCGCGCATCATCGACGGCGCAGAGCGTCAGGTGAAGGAGATCGAGGACCAGTACGCGTCCGGGCTCGTCACTACCGGCGAGCGCTACAACAAGGTCGTCGACATCTGGTCGCACGCCAATGACCAGGTGGCGAAGGCAATGATGGACAAGCTCGGCTCGGAGTACGTGGTCAACGACGAAGGGGCCGAGGTGCGTCAGTCTTCGTTCAATTCCATCTTCATGATGGCTGACTCCGGGGCGCGCGGTTCGGCAGCGCAGATCCGCCAGCTTGCCGGTATGCGTGGACTGATGGCGAAGCCGGACGGTTCCATCATCGAGACGCCCATCACGGCGAATTTCCGCGAAGGCCTGAACGTCCTGCAGTACTTCATCTCGACGCACGGCGCGCGTAAGGGTCTGGCGGATACGGCACTCAAGACCGCAAACTCCGGTTACCTGACGCGCCGTTTAGTCGACGTTGCCCAGGACCTCGTGGTCACCGAAGAGGACTGCGGCACGACCGAAGGCCTGATCATGAACCCCATCATCGAAGGTGGTGACGTCATCGAAGCCCTCGGCGACCGCATCCTCGGCCGCGTCGTCGCGGAGGACGTGTACAAGCCTGGCGAAGACCAGCCGGTGGTCGAGGCCGGCACGCTCATCGATGAGAAGTGGGTCCAGATTCTCGATCAGCACGGCGTCGACGAGGTCAAGGTGCGGTCTGCCATCACCTGCGAAACCCGTTACGGCATCTGCACGGCCTGCTACGGACGCGACCTCGCCCGCGGGCACCGGGTCAACGTTGGGGAAGCAGTAGGCGTCATCGCCGCTCAGTCGATCGGTGAGCCGGGCACGCAGCTCACCATGCGGACTTTCCACATCGGTGGTGCGGCGTCGCGCGCTGCGGCGGTCAACAGCATCGAAGTCAAGGCCGCCGGTACCGTCAAGTTCGTCAACATGAAGACCTTAGCCCACGACGACGGCAGCTTCGTGTCGGTGTCGCGCTCCGGCGAACTTGTGGTCAACGACGAAATCGGACGTGACCGCGAACGGTACAAAGTGCCGTATGGCGCCGTGCTGTCGGTGGCCGACGGCGCGGAGGTTCGCGCCGGTCAGACCGTGGCGACCTGGGATCCGCACACTCACCCGATCATCACCGAGGTAGCCGGTACGGCAATCTTCCAGGATATCGAGGAAGGTGTGACGGTGTCGCGGCAGGTCGACGAGATCACCGGCCTGTCCAGTGTCGTCGTCATGGACCTCAAGCAACGCGGCAGCTCGGCCAAGGATGCACGGCCGATGATCAAGCTCATCGACGAGAAGGGCAAGGAACTGAAGATTCCCGGCACCGACATCCCCGCACATTACTTTCTGCCACCCAACGCCATCGTCACCATCACCGAGGCGCAGGAGCTCAGTGTGGGTGGTGTGCTGGCTCGTATCCCGCAGGAGTCGCTCAAGACCCGCGACATCACGGGTGGTTTGCCGCGCGTTGCCGATCTGTTCGAGGCGCGCCGTCCGAAGGAGCCGTCGATCCTCGCCGAAGCCACCGGCACGGTGTCGTTCGGCAAGGACACCAAGGGCAAGCAGCGCCTCATCATCACCGATAGCGACGGCGAGCAGACCGAGTGCCTGATCCCGAAGTGGCGACACGTCACCGTGTTCGAAGGCGAGCATGTTGAGAAAGGCGAGGTGGTGTGTGACGGTGCGCCAGACGCCCACGACATCCTGCGTCTGAAGGGCGTACACGAGTTGACGCGTTACATCGTCAACGAAGTGCAGGAGGTCTACCGGCTGCAGGGCGTGAAGATCAACGACAAGCACATCGAGGTGATCGTGCGCCAGATGCTGCGCAAGGTCGAAATCGTGGATGCCGGTGACAGTCGCTTCCTCAAGGGAGAACAGGTCGAGCGTGAGCGGCTCATGGATGAGAACGAGCGAGTGAAGGGTGAGGACGGGCACGGCGCAGTCGCGCAACAGCTACTCCTGGGTATCACCAAGGCGTCGCTGGCGACTGAATCGTTTATCTCTGCAGCGTCCTTCCAGGAGACGACTCGCGTTTTGACCGAGGCCTCGGTCACTGGTAAGCACGACGAGCTGCGCGGGCTGAAGGAGAACGTCATCGTTGGCCGCCTGATCCCGGCTGGCACCGGCTTTGCCTACCACGCCACGCGCAAGCGTCGCGGTTCGCGTCCGGAGAGCGCTGCGGCCCTGGCCGCCGAACTCGACGCCGAACTGATGGCGGAATTGCGCGAGATCGACAAGGCGGACGTGGCCCCTGCCGAGGAGCCGACCTCGCGAAGTGCCTGAGTCATGAAAACGGGTACTTGATCGCCGTTGACAGGGCGAATCAGGGCTCTTTATAATTCCGCTTCTGCGACAGGCCGGAGTCATCCAGCCTGTCGTTTTTTTGCGCTGTCGTTTCCGACTCGACTCCGAACTTTCCTCCCGCGCAGCCGTCAGGGCGGCCTGTGAGGAACGGTCGGCGGCGCCAAATCGCTGTTTAACAACCGGGTACCCCGAAAGAACGCTGCTTGAGTTATGGCGACAATCAACCAACTAGTGCGCAAACCGCGCAAGCGTAAGCGCGAGAAGAGCAATGTCCCGGCCCTCGAGGCCTGTCCGCAGAAGCGCGGCGTCTGCACGCGCGTCTACACGACGACGCCCAAGAAGCCGAACTCGGCCCTGCGCAAGGTCGCGCGTGTGCGGCTCACCAACGGCCAGGAAGTCACGACCTATATCGGCGGCGAGGGTCACAACCTCCAGGAACACTCCGTGATCCTGATCCGCGGTGGCCGCGTGAAGGACTTGCCCGGCGTGCGCTACCACACCGTGCGCGGCACCCTCGACACCTCCGGAGTCGGCGAGCGTCGCCAAGGCCGTTCGAAGTACGGCGCCAAGCGTCCCAAAGCCTGATACCGGATATCACCACAGAGTCTGAACCATGTCCCGACGTCACGTAGCAGCCAAGCGCGAAATCCTCCCCGATCCGAAATACGGGGACCGCACGCTCGCCAAGTTCATCAACATGGTGATGTCGCGCGGCAAGAAAGCTGTCGCCGAACGCATCGTCTACGGCGCTCTCGACGAGGTCGAGAAGCGCGGGCGCGACGGCTCACCGCTCGACGTACTCAAGCAGGCCCTCGACAACGTCGAGCCCAAGGTCGAGGTCAAGTCGCGGCGCGTCGGCGGCGCCACTTACCAGGTCCCGGTCGAAGTCCGCCCCAACCGGAGGATGGCGCTCGCGATGCGCTGGCTTGTGGACGCCGCGCGCAAACGCAGCGAGAAGTCGATGGGCCAGCGCTTGGCCAACGAAATCCTCGAGGCTTCTGATAACCGCGGCACCGCCGTCAAGAAGCGCGAAGACACGCACAAGATGGCGGAAGCCAATCGCGCGTTCTCGCATTACCGCTGGTAAGGCCGGACTAATCGGAACCCACCCCCGTGCCCCGTACCACGCCCATCGACCGTTATCGCAACATCGGCATCATGGCCCACATTGATGCCGGTAAGACGACGACGACCGAACGCATCCTGTACTACACCGGTGTGTCGCACAAAATCGGTGAAGTGCACGATGGCGCGGCGGTGATGGACTGGATGGAGCAGGAGCAAGAGCGGGGCATCACGATCACGTCGGCCGCCACGACTTGCTTCTGGGCCGGCATGGCGCAGCAGTTCCCGCAACACCGCATCAATATCATCGATACGCCGGGGCATGTCGATTTCACCATCGAAGTCGAGCGCTCCCTGCGTGTATTGGATGGGGCCGTTGCGGTGTTCTGCGCAGTTGGTGGTGTCGAGCCTCAATCCGAGACGGTCTGGAGGCAGGCGAACAAGTACGGCGTACCGCGCCTTGCTTTCATTAATAAGATGGACCGTGCCGGTGGGGATTTCATCCGCGTCGTGGGCCAGATCCGCAGGCGTCTGGGCAGCAATGCCATACCGGTCCAGTTCCCCATCGGCGCCGAGGAGCGTTTCGCCGGCGTCGTCGACCTGATCAAGATGAAAGCCATCTACTGGGACGAGGAAACCCTCGGCATGCGCTTCGAGGAGCGCGACATCCCGGAAGACCTGCTGGTCGAGTGCCAGGCCCTGCGCGAAGCGCTTGTCGAAGCCGCGGCCGAGGCTACCGAGTCGCTTACCGAAAGATATCTTGAAGAGGCCGAACTCTCCGTCGACGAGATCAAGACGGGCCTGCGCATCCGTACGCTCAAGAACGAGGTCGTTCCGGTGCTCTGCGGTTCGGCGTTCAAGAACAAGGGCGTGCAGGCACTCCTCGACGCGGTGATCGAGTTCATGCCCGCACCGGTCGACGTCGAAGCTATTCGCGGTACGCTCGAGGACGGCGCGAAGGAAGCCGTACGCCATCCTTCGGACGACGAACCGTTCGCAGCCCTCGCATTCAAGATCGCGACCGACCCCTTCGTCGGTTCACTGGCGTTCTTCCGCGTCTACTCCGGTGTCGTGAAGTCCGGCGACAGCGTGTTCAACCCCGTCAAAGGGCGCAAGGAGCGGTTCGGCCGCATCCTGCAGATGCATGCCAACAGCCGCGAGGAGATTAAGGAAGTTCGCGCCGGTGACATTGCTGCCGCAGTTGGCCTCAAGGACGTTACCACCGGCGACACGCTGTGCGACACCTCGAACGTCATCGTTCTCGAGCGTATGGAATTCCCGGAACCCGTCATCGCCGTCGCCGTCGAGCCCAAGACTAAGAGCGACCAGGAAAGGATGGGTATTGCCCTGCAGAAGCTGGCAGCAGAGGACCCGTCGTTCCGTGTTTCGACCGACGAGGAATCCGGTCAGACGATCATCGCCGGCATGGGTGAGCTGCACCTCGAAATTATCGTCGACCGCATGAAGCGCGAGTTCAAGGTCGAGGCCAACGTCGGTAAACCGCAGGTCGCGTATCGCGAAACGATCAAGAAACCTGTGGCGAAGGCCGAAGGCAAATTCGTGCGGCAGACGGGCGGGCGCGGACAGTACGGCCACGTCATCCTCAAGCTCGAGCCCGGTGAGCCTGGCTCCGGTTTCGAGTTCAGCAACGACGTCGTCGGCGGCGTGATCCCGAAGGATTTCATACCCGCAGTCCAGAAAGGTGTGCAGGAATCACTCCAGAACGGCGTCCTCGCTGGCTACCCGGTGGTCGACGTCAAGGTGAGCCTTTACGACGGCTCGTATCACGACGTCGATTCGAGCGAGGTGGCGTTCAAGATTGCCGGGTCGATGGCTTTCAAGGAAGGGGCGCGCCAGGGCAAGCCGGCGCTGCTCGAACCGGTGATGAAGGTCGAAATCGTCGCGCCGGACGAGTACATGGGCGCCATCAACGGCGACTTGAATCGGCGCCGCGGCGTATTGCTCGGCACCGAGGAGTCGCCGGGCGGCGCCATCATTCGCGCAGAGGTTCCGCTCGCCGAGATGTTCGGCTACGCCACCGACCTGCGCTCGGCGACACAAGGTCGCGCGACCTATTCGATGGAGTTCTCGCGCTATGTCGAAGCGCCGAGCAACATCGCAGAAACGATCATCAAGAGAAGCTAAGCGCCTTACCGGCAGTCAACAAGGCAAGCAAAGAGGTTACTGAGCCATGTCCAAGGGAAAATTCGAACGTAAGAAGCCGCACGTAAACGTGGGGACGATTGGTCATGTTGATCACGGTAAGACGACGTTGACGGCGGCGCTGACGATAGTGTCGGCGAAGAAGTTCGGCGGTGAGACGAAGGCCTACGACCAGATTGACAACGCTCCGGAAGAGCGTGAGCGCGGCATCACGATCGCGACGGCGCACGTGGAGTACGAGAGCGAGACGCGTCACTACGCACATGTTGATTGCCCCGGGCACGCGGACTACGTGAAGAACATGATCACGGGAGCGGCGCAGATGGACGGCGCGATCCTGGTTTGTTCGGCGGCGGACGGCCCGATGCCGCAGACGCGTGAGCACATTCTGTTGGCGCGGCAGGTAGGCGTGCCGAAGATTGTCGTGTACCTGAACAAGGCGGACATGGTCGACGACGCGGAATTGTTGGAACTGGTCGAGATGGAAGTGCGTGAGCTGCTGGATTCGTACCAGTTTCCGGGCGACGACACCCCGGTGATCGTGGGCAGCGCGCTGAAGGCGGTGGAAGGGGACGAGAGCGAGATCGGCACGCAGTCGATCGAGAAGCTGGTCGCGGCGATGGACGATTTCATCCCGATCCCTGAGCGTCCGGTTGACATGCCGTTCCTGATGCCGATCGAGGACGTGTTCTCTATTTCGGGTCGCGGTACGGTTGTGACGGGCCGCATCGAGCGCGGGAAGATCAACGTTGGCGACGAAGTGGAGAT
The DNA here is from genome assembly GCA_050184115.1 of Gammaproteobacteria bacterium. Lineage (GTDB taxonomy): Bacteria > Pseudomonadota > Gammaproteobacteria > JACKNG01. The sequence continues at coordinate 477,319 of JBFXAQ010000001.1, forward strand.
CGTCGGCATCAAGGACACGCAGAAGACGACGTGTACGGGCGTGGAGATGTTCCGCAAGCTGCTTGACGAAGGTCAGGCGGGAGACAACGTCGGTGTGCTGCTGCGCGGTACGAAGCGTGAGGAAGTGGAGCGCGGGCAGGTTCTGTGCAAGCCGGGTTCGGTGAATCCGCACACGCACTTTGAGGCGGAAGTGTACGTGCTGTCGAAGGAAGAGGGCGGTCGTCACACGCCGTTCTTCTCGAACTACCGACCGCAGTTCTATTTTCGTACGACGGACGTGACGGGAGCGGTGTCGCTGCCGGACGGCGTGGAGATGGTGATGCCGGGCGACAACGTGAAGGTGACGGTGAAGCTGATCAACCCGATCGCGATGGAGGAAGGTCTGCGCTTCGCCATCCGTGAGGGTGGTCGTACGGTCGGTGCCGGCGTCGTCGCCAAGATCATCGAGTAACAAGTGGGTGGCCCGCGCCCGGACGTAGTCGAGCGCGAGACTGAACTATCCGCTCACGTGCCGCTTCGGGGCATGCGGGGCACGAAAACAACCTTTACACGCGAAACAAGATGAACCAGCAAGTAATCAGAATCCGGTTGAAGGCGTTCGACCATCGCTTGATCGACCAATCGACCAAGGAAATCGTCGAAACGGCCAAGCGCACCGGCGCGCAGGTGAAGGGGCCGATTCCGCTGCCGACCAAGAAGGAGCGGTTCACGGTGCTGATCTCGCCGCATGTCAACAAGGACGCACGCGACCAGTACGAGATCCGTACGCACAAGCGCCTGCTCGACATTGTCAACCCGACGGATAAGACCGTCGATGCGTTGATGAAGCTCGATCTCGCCGCGGGCGTCGACGTACAGATCAAGTTGAACTAGACGACCGGGAGAGCACTACGATGAGCCTTGGTCTGGTTGGTGTGAAGCGCGGCATGACCCGCGTCTTCTCCGAAGATGGTGCTTCGACGCCAGTGACGGTGGTGGAAGTGCTGCCGAACAGAATCACGCGGGTGAAGACGGCGGACTCGGACGGCTACAGCGCCGTGCAAGTGACGAAAGGGACGATTCACGCCAACCGTATCTGCCGCCCGCTCGCCGGTGAATACAAGAAGCTCGGCATCGATGCCGGCGAAGGCCTGTGGGAATTTCGCCTCGAGGGCACCGAGCAGGCCGAACTGACCACTGGCGGTGAACTCAAGGTCGACCTCTTCGAAGTTGGTCAACTCGTCGACGTAACCGGCACGTCGATTGGCAAGGGCTTCGCAGGTACCGTTAAGCGCCACAACTTCCGTACCCAGGATGCGACGCACGGAAACTCGCTTTCACATCGTGTGCCGGGTTCGATCGGTCAAAACCAGACTCCGGGGCGCGTGTTCAAGGGCAAGAAGATGGCCGGACACATGGGGAACAAGCGTCGTACTGTGCAGGGTCTTGAAATCGTCCGTGTCGATGTCGAGCGCAACCTGCTCCTGGTCAAGGGTGCCATTCCCGGTGCGCGCGGCGGTGAGGTCCTGGTTCGTCCCGCCGTGAAGGCGCGCAAAGGACAATGACGATGCAAGTACAAGTAACGAAGCTCGCCGATGGCGCCGCCGGACAGGCTACATTGTCCGAAGAGGTTTTCGCCACGGATTACAACGAAGCTTTGGTCCACCAAGTGGTCACCGCATACATGGCGGGCTCGCGCGCTGGAACCAAGGCCCAGAAAACTCGCGCAGAAGTAGCCGGCGGCGGGCAGAAACCATGGCGCCAGAAGGGCACCGGACGTGCGCGTGCAGGGACGACCCGCGGCCCCATCTGGCGCGGCGGTGGTCGGGCATTCGCTGCGCGCCCCCGCAACTTCTCGCAGAAGGTCAACCGCAAGATGTATCGCGGCGCACTACGCGCGATCCTTTCCGAACTGGTACGCCAGGAGCGATTGGTGATCGTCGACGATTTCACCCTCGAGCACCCACGCACGAAGTTGGCAATCGCGGCACTGGCCAAGCTGGGGGTGGACAACGCCCTGCTCGTGACCCGGGAACTGACCGAGAACGTCTTCCTCGCCGCCCGCAACATCCCGGGCGTAGGCATGGTTGAGGTCGGTGCAGTCGATCCGGTGTTGCTCATTTCCTACGACAAGGTTGTCGTCACCGAGGCCGCTTTGGCAGACCTGGAGGCAATGCTGAAATGAATCAGGAAAGACTGTTGCAGGTCCTGATCGAGCCGAAAGTGACGGAGAAGGGTGCTCGCGCACAAGAATTGCACCGTCAGTACCTCTTCAAGGTCCTGCGTGACGCTACCAAGCCCGAAATCAAGGCCGCCGTCGAGCAGCTCTTCAAGGTCGAGGTTGAGTCGGTGACGACTTCCATCGTCCGGCCCAAGATGCGTCGCTTCCGTAATCAAGCGGGGTATCACAATGCCTGGAAGAAGGCTTTCGTGAAGCTCAAGGAAGGCCACGAGATCGATTTCCTCGGCGGCGAATAAGAACGGAGCTGAGCCATGCCTCTAATCAAAGCCAAACCCACCTCCGCCGGTCGCCGCGGTGTCTTGTCGGTCGTCACGCCTGGCCTGCACAAGGGGGCACCCCACGAGCCGCTCGTTGAGAAGCAGGTGCGGGGATCCGGCCGAAACAACCAGGGCCGTGTCACCGTCCGGCATCGGGGCGGCGGCCACAAGCAACGCTACCGCGTCATCGACTTCAAACGTTCGAAGGACGGTATCGACGCCAAGGTCGAGCGCATCGAATACGACCCGAACCGCACATCACACATCGCGCTCCTGTTGTATGCCGATGGTGAGCGTCGATACATCGTTGCCCCAAAGGGTGTCGCGGCCGGCGCCGTCTTGCGCTCAGGTGTAGATGCGCCGATCCAGGTCGGCAATTGCCTTCCGCTGCGTAATATTCCGGTCGGGTCGCAGGTCCACTGCGTCGAACTCAAGCCGGGCAAGGGCGCGCAGATCGCGCGCAGCGCCGGCGCCAGCGTGCAGTACGTCGCGCGCGAGGGCGCTTACGCGACTTTGCGTCTGCGCTCTGGTGAGATGCGCAAGGTTCCGATCGAGTGTCGGGCTACATTGGGCGAGGTTGGCAACTCGGAGCACGGCCTGCGCTCACTCGGCAAGGCCGGTGCCAAGCGCTGGCGCGGCGTGCGTCCCACCGTGCGCGGTGTCGCCATGAACCCGGTCGATCATCCGCACGGCGGTGGTGAAGGCCGCACCTCTGGCGGCCGCCACCCGGTCAGCCCGTGGGGGCAGCCTACCAAGGGTCACAAGACCCGACACAACAAGCGTACCGACGATCTCATTGTCCGTCGGCGCAACAAGCGATAGGGGCGGAGGAACACATGCCGCGTTCGATCAAGAAGGGTCCGTTCATCGACCATCACCTGGTGAAGAAGGTCGAGGAAGCACGGGAAAAGAACGACAAGCGTCCGATCAAGACCTGGTCGCGTCGCTCGCTCATCATGCCGGACATGGTGGGGCTGACGATTGCCGTGCACAACGGACGCCAGCACATGCCGGTATACGTGTCCGAGAACATGGTTGGACACAAGCTCGGTGAGTTTGCTCCGACCCGGACGTTCCGCGGCCACGTCGCAGACAAGAAGTCCCGATAATCGGGCTCTCAGGAATTGGAAAATGGCGACTGAAGCAAAACTTCGCAACGCGCGCATCGCGGCCCAGAAGATGCGACTGGTCGCGGACCAGGTCCGTGGCCTGCCGGTCGAACAGGCGCTCAACGTGCTGGCGTTCAGCAACAAGAAGGCCGCCCACCTGATCAAGAAGGTATTGGAGTCGGCAATCGCGAACGCCGAGCATAACGATGGCGCTGACGTCGACGAGTTGAAAGTCAGCCGGATCATGGTCGACGAAGGTCCGACCATGAAGCGCTGGCGTGCGCGCGCGCGCGGTCGTGCCGCGAAGATTCTCAAGCGAACCAGTCACGTGACCGTCGCGGTCGAAGAAGCGGGGCGTTAAGACCATGGGTCAGAAAGTACATCCGTATGGCATCCGCCTTGGCATCGTCAAGGATTGGACCTCTACCTGGTATGTCGATACGAAGCAGTATGCCGACTATCTCAACCTCGACTTGGCGGTGCGCGAGTTTCTGCGCAAGAAGTTGTCGCATGCGTCGGTGAGCCGCATACAGATCGAACGCCCCGCGAATAACGCGCGGATCATCATCCACACCGCACGCCCCGGCATCGTCATTGGTAAGAAGGGTGAGGACATCGAAGCACTGCGCAAGCAGGTCAGCAAGTTGATGGGTGTCCCCGCGCACATCAGTGTCGAGGAGATCCGCAAGCCGGAACTCGACGCCTATCTCGTCGCAGAATCGGTGGCCCAACAGCTCGAGCGCCGGATCATGTTCCGTCGGGCAATGAAGCGCGCCGTTTCCAATTCGATGCGTCTAGGCGCTGAGGGCATCAAGATCAACGTTGCTGGTCGTCTGAACGGAGCCGAGATCGCGCGTTCGGAGTGGTATCGCGAAGGCCGAGTCCCACTGCACACGCTTCGCGCAGACATCGACTACGGCTTTGCCGAAGCCAACACTACGTATGGCGTCATCGGTGTGAAGGTCTGGATCTTCAAGGGCGAGATCGTGAGCAAGCACGACGACTCAGCACCCGAAGAGCCCGAGTCGAGCGCGGCCTGAGCGAGCCCGCACCGATAACCAGGAATTGCAATCATGCTGCAACCCAAGAATACCAAGTTCCGCAAACAGCAGAAGGGACGCAACCGGGGCCTCGCACAGCGGGGCAATAAGGTCAGCTTTGGCGAGTATGCGCTGAAAGCAACCTCGGGTGGACGTGTCACTGCGCGCCAGATCGAAGCAGCGCGACGTGCCATCACCCGCCATGTCAAGCGCGGTGCCAAGGTCTGGATCCGTATCTTCCCGGACAAGCCGATTTCCAAGAAGCCGCTGGAGGTTCGCCAGGGCAAGGGCAAGGGCAATGTCGAGTACTGGGTTGCCCAGGTCAAACCCGGCACCGTGCTCTACGAAATGGAAGGTACGACCGAGGAACTCGCGCGAGAGGCCATGCGCCTAGCCGCGGCCAAACTGCCGGTACGAACCACCTTTGCAACGCGGACGGTGCTGTGATGAAAGCCAGCGAATTGCGCGCGAAGAGCGAGCAGGAACTCAAGACCTTGTTGCTAGAACTGCGGCGCAAGCAGTTCAACATGCGCATGCAGGCCGGATTCGGTCAGCCGGCGCGCGCCAGCGATATCCGTGAGACGCGCAAGGATATCGCTCGCATCAAGACCATTATCGAGGAGCGTCGTCAGGGTAACGCGGCATGAGCGAAGACAACAAACAACCCCGTACGCTGGTCGGCCAGGTCGTCAGCAACCGCATGGACAAGACTATCACCGTGCTGATCGAACGCCGCGTCGAACACCCGCTGTACCGCAAGTACGTGCGCAAGTCGACACGACTGATGGCGCACGATGAGAACAACGAGTGCAATCAAGGCGACACCGTGGCCATCGAAGAATGCCGCCCGTTGTCCAAGCGCAAGAGCTGGCGGCTGCAGCGCGTAATCGAACGCGCAACGCAGGTCTGACAGACACCAAGAACGGGCAGTTCCGGAGTTAGAACATGATTCAGATGCAAAGCATGCTCGACGCAGCGGATAACAGTGGCGCGCGACGCTTGATGTGCATCAAGGTGCTCGGCGGATCCAAGCGCCGCTACGCCAACATCGGCGACGTCATCAAGGTCACCGTAAAGGAGGCTATCCCACGCGGCAAGGTTCGCAAAGGGGACGTCTTCAACGCCGTGGTCGTGCGTACGCGCAAGGGAGTCCGTCGTCCAGATGGCTCGCTAATCCGCTTCGACGGTAACGCCGCGGTGCTGCTTGATAAGCAGCTAAATCCTGTCGGTACGCGCATTTTCGGACCGGTGACCCGCGAGCTGCGCGGTGAGAAGTTCATGCGCATCGTGTCGCTGGCGCCCGAAGTGCTCTAGGGCGACGCGGAGAGTAAGCAAGATGAAAAAGATCAAGAAGGGTGACCGCGTCTACGTCCTGAGCGGGCGAGACCGCGGCAAACAAGGCACCGTGATGCGCGTCTATGCTGATGACCGGGTCATCGTCGAAGGCATCAACATGGTCAAGCGCCACACCAAGCCGAATCCCCAGATGGGGACCCCCGGTGGCATCGTCGAGAAGGAAGCACCGCTCCAGGTCTCCAACGTGGCGCTGTTCAATCCGGTGACACAGAAGCCGGACCGCGTCGGCTTCCGCCAATTGGAGGATGGGCGCAAGGTGCGCTTTTTCAAGTCGAACGGCGAAGTCGTCGACGCCTAAACCGAGGTCCAGAGAGATGCCCAGGCTGGAACAGCACTACCGCGAGACCGTAACGAAGGAACTGATGGACAAGTTCAAGTACGGCAGCGTGATGGAAATTCCCAAGATCACCAAGATCACGCTGAATATGGGACTCGGCGAAGCCGTCGGCGACAAGAAGGTGATCGAACATGCCGTCAGCGATCTTCGCCTGATCTCTGGACAGCAACCGGTCGTGACCCTCGCGCGCAAATCCATCGCGGGTTTCAAGATTCGAGATGGGTGGCCGATCGGCGCGAAAGTCACCTTGCGGCGCGATCGTATGTACGAGTTCCTGGATCGGCTGATCAATATCGCGATCCCGCGAATCCGCGATTTCCGCGGCCTCAACCCACGCGCATTCGATGGGCGAGGCAACTACAACATGGGTGTCAAGGAGCAGATCATCTTCCCGGAGATCGACTACGACAAGATCGACGCCCTCCGCGGTATGGACATCTGCATTTCGACCACCGCCCGTAATGACGAGGAAGGCCGCGCGTTGCTCGAAGCTTTCCGATTCCCGCTCCGGACCTAGGAATTCGCACAATGGCCAAGAAGTCGATGATCAACCGCGAATTGAAGCGTGCAAAGCTCGCCCGAAAATATGCGGCACGTCGCCTGGAATTGAAGGCAATCGTCAAGGACGAGGAACGGTCCTATGACGAGCGGGAGGACGCACGCAACCGCCTGCAGAAATTACCGCGCGACTCGAGTCCGGTGCGCGGTCGTAATCGTTGCCGTCTGACCGGGCGGCCACACGGCTTCTATCGCAAGTTCGGTCTCGGCCGCAACGAGTTGCGTCGCCTCGCCATGCAGGGGCACGTGCCCGGCCTGGTCAAGGCCAGCTGGTAATCGACGAAGGTACCGTACCAATGAGTATGCAAGATCCAATCGGCGACATGTTGACCCGACTACGCAACGCTCAAGCGCGTTCGAAACGTGAAGCGGTCATGCCGGCTTCGGGCAAGAAGGCTGCGATTGCCGAAGTGCTTAAGAACGAAGGTTACATCGTTGACTACCGACTCGACGGTGAGGGCGCCACACGCACTCTGACGGTCGAACTCAAGTACTACCGGGGAAAGCCGGTCATCGAGCGCATTCAACGCGTGAGTCGTCCCGGCCTGCGTGTCTATCGTTCGAAGGACGAACTGCCATCGATCGTTGGCGGCCTCGGTGTAGCCATCGTCTCGACTTCGAAAGGGTTGATGAGTGACCGCGAGGCTCGCGCGCAGGGCATCGGTGGCGAAGTCATCTGTTCGGTCTACTGAGGACACGCAAGCCATGTCACGAGTAGGAAAGCAGCCGATCGAGTTGCCGAAGGGCGTCGAGGTCGGCATCAGTGGCAGCCTGATCACGGTAAAGGGCGCAAAGGGTACCCTGCAGCACGAAGCGCATGGATTGATTACCGTGCGTCTCGAAGACGACGCGATCCTGGTCACGCCAAACGACGAATCAAAGCTCGCCAACGCGCTGTCAGGAACGACACGCGCCGTATTGCAGAACATGGTCACGGGAGTTTCCGCAGGTTTCGAACGGAAGCTCGAGATCGTCGGGGTTGGCTATCGTGCGGCTGTCCAGGGCAGCAAGCTCAACCTGTCGCTCGGCTATTCGCACCCGGTCGAGTTCCCGATTCCGGATGGCATAGCAATCGAAACCCCGACCCAGACGGAAGTGGTTGTGCGCGGTATTGACAAGCAGCAGGTCGGACAGGTTGCGGCGAACATCCGCGCCTATCGCCGGCCTGAGCCCTACAAGGGCAAGGGCGTTCGCTATAGCGGCGAACAGATTGTGAAGAAAGAAGCCAAAAAGAATTGAGTACTGCGATGGACAAGAAATCTTCGCGGCAACGTCGTGGGCGCAAGACCCGCGCAGCCATTCGCGAATTGCGCGCGACGCGGCTGTGCGTTCATCGCACCCCGCGCCACATCTACGCCCAGGTCATCTCCGCGGACGGCGCCTCGGTTCTTGCCGCGGCATCGACCGTCGAAAAGGACTTCCGCGATTCCGGCGCTCATGGTGGCAACGTGACCGCCGCGGCGACCGTGGGCAAGCTGGTCGCGGAACGCGCTCTCGCGGCCGGCGTGCACGAGGTAGCCTTCGATCGATCCGGATTCAAGTATCACGGTCGCATCAAGGCGCTGGCCGATGCTGCTCGCGAAAGTGGACTGAAGTTCTAGGAGCCTGACAGATGAGTGCAAACATGAACGCGCCCGATTCAAACGAAGGTTACCTCGAGAAATTGATCTCGGTGAATCGTGTCGCCAAGGTTGTCAAGGGTGGCCGAATTTTCGGCTTCTCCGCGCTCACCGTGGTGGGTGACGGCGAGGGACGCGTCGGATTCGGTCGTGGCAAAGCGCGTGAGGTCCCCGTCGCCATCCAGAAGGCGATGGAGAACGCCCGGAAGAACATGACGCGCATTGCTCTCAACGGCAGCACTCTGCAGTATCCGCTTACCGGCGAACACGGGGCGGCCAAGGTCTACATGCAGCCGGCCTCGGAGGGAACCGGGATCATCGCCGGCGGCCCGATGCGCGCAGTGTTCGAAGTACTTGGTGTGCACAACGTCCTTGCGAAGTGCATCGGAACCTCGAACCCAATCAATGTCGTGCGCGCGACTATCAACGGTCTTCGTGGCATGTCATCGCCCGATGAGATGGCTGCCAAGCGTGGCAAGACGGTCGAAGAGATCCGGGGGTAAGTGACTGTGTCCAACAAGAAACTGCGCCTGACGCTGTGCAAGAGCCTCAATGGTCGCTTGGCCGATCACAAGGCCTGCGCCAACGGACTCGGCCTGCGCAAGCTTAGGCAGACCGTAGAAGTCATCGATACCCGGGAAAACCGGGGCATGGTCGACAAGATCGACTACATGCTCGAGGTCCAGGAGATCTGAAACATGCGACTTAACACCATAAAGCCCGGCGCGGGTGCGAAGAAGCAAGGGAAGCGCCTCGGGCGCGGCGGCGGCTCTGGCCTCGGTAAGACGGGTGGACGCGGCCACAAAGGCCAGAAGTCTCGGGCGGGCGGCTACCACAAGGTCGGTTTCGAAGGTGGCCAGATGCCACTGCAACGGCGTCTACCGAAGTATGGCTTTCGTTCGCAGGTCAGCTTGCATGTGGATGAAATTCGCCTGCACGAACTGAACAAAGTCGAAGCGGAAACCATCGATCTGCTTGCGCTGCATGCCGCTGGTCTCATCCGCGGCGACGTCGAACGTGTGAAGATCATCGCTTCGGGCGAGATCGCCAAGGCCGTCCACGTGAAAGGTGTCGGCGTGACGCGGGGAGCCCGCGCGGCGATCGAAGCAGCCGGAGGCCGGGTGGAAGACTGATAGTGGCTACGAGCGCGAAAGGCATTCCCGGGGGGATCGCCGGGCTGGGCAAGCTGACGGAGTTGAGGCAACGCTTCTTCTTCCTGCTTGGTGCCTTGCTCGTGTTCCGAATCTGCACCCATATTCCGGTGCCCGGTATCAATCCGGTCGCGCTCAACGCCCTTTTCGACCAGCAGCGCGGTTCCATCCTGGACATGTTTAACATGTTTTCGGGTGGCGCACTGCAACGCTTCTCGGTCGTCGCGCTCGGCATCATGCCGTACATCTCGGCTTCCATCATCATCCAGTTGCTCACTGTTGTGCATCCAAAGCTTGAACAGCTGAAGAAAGAAGGTGAAGCGGGACGCCGGAAGATCAACCAATACACCCGCTACTTTACCGTCGTGTTGTGTTTCTTCCAGGCGACCGGCGTCGCGGTCATGCTGGAGCAACAAACGGCAGCTGGGATGCAGCTGGTGATCGACCCGGGCCTGTCGTTCAAAATCACCTGTGTTGCAACGTTGGTCACCGGAACGCTTTTCCTGATGTGGCTGGGGGAACAAGTCACAGAGCGCGGCATCGGCAACGGCATTTCGATGATCATCTTCGCTGGAATCGTGGCGGGACTGCCGCAGGCGGTTGCCGGGACCCTGGAACTATCGCGCACGGGTGAACTGTCCATCATTCTCGTGCTGCTTCTGCTGGCTTTGTCGGTGCTCGTTACCGGCCTCGTGGTCTTCGTCGAACGTGCGCAGCGCCGCATCACGGTCAACTACGCGAAACAGCAACGGGGACGCCAGATGTATGGCGGACAGTCGACGAATCTGCCACTCAAGTTGAACATGGCCGGCGTGATCCCGCCAATCTTTGCCTCCAGTATCATCTTGTTCCCAGCCACGGCGGCAGGGTGGTTCGGTAATACCGAGGGTCTCGACTGGTTGCGCGACCTCAGTACTACATTGTCACCTGGGCAGCCTCTGTACGTCATGCTGTACGCGGCAGCGATCGTCTTTTTCTGCTTCTTCTACACGGCCCTCGTATTCAATCCCAAGGAGATGGCGGACAATCTCAAGAAGTCGGGGGCGTTCATCCCTGGCATCCGGCCCGGGGAGCAGACCGCTCGCTATATCGACGGCGTCATGACGCGGTTGACTGTTGCCGGCGCGGCTTACATCACAGCAGTCTGCCTGCTGCCGGAATTCTTGATCCTTCAGCTCAACGTTCCGTTCTATTTTGGCGGCACCTCGCTGTTGATCATCGTGGTAGTCGTCATGGACTTCATGTCGCAGGTCCAAGCACATCTCATGTCGCATCAGTACGAAGGGCTGATGAAGAAACGCAATCTCAAAGGCTACGGACGCCGTTAGGCGCACGGCAGAGGTCCATCATGAAAGTTCAGGCATCGGTAAAGAAGATTTGTCGCAATTGCCGCATCATTCGGCGCAAGGGGCAAGTGCGCGTGATCTGCAAGGATCCACGGCACAAGCAGCGCCAGGGCTGATGGTCGACAATCGGAACCAAGAGGAAACGACATGGCTCGCGTCGCTGGAGTAAACATCCCTGACCGCAAACATGTGGTCATTGCGTTGACCGCCATCTATGGAATCGGGCGCACTCGCGCCGGGTCCATTTGTGAGGCTGCGAACATCAACCCAACGGACCTCGTCAAGGATTTGACCGAGGGACAACTCGACGCCCTGCGTAACGAGGTGGGCCGTTACGCGGTGGAAGGCGATCTGCGCCGCGAGGTCAGCATGAACATCAAGCGACTTATGGATCTCGGATGCTATCGCGGCATCCGTCATCGCCGCGGTCTACCGGTCCGCGGTCAGCGAACGCGCACGAACGCACGCACCCGCAAGGGGCCACGGCGTCTGGTCAAACGATAGGCTCGGATTGAAGATATGGCTACTTCTCCTTCGCGTACGAAGAAAAAGGCGAAACGCACGGTGCTGGATGGTGTCGCGCACATCCACGCATCATTCAACAACACCATCATCACGCTTACCGATCGCCAGGGGAACACCCTAGCGTGGGCGACTGCGGGCGGTAGCGGGTTTCGCGGATCTCGCAAGAGCACACCGTTCGCAGCTCAGGTTGCTGCTGAACGCTTGTCGTCGGTGCGTGACGAATATGGGATGCAGAATCTCGATGTGTTCGTAAAAGGGCCTGGTCCCGGGCGGGAGTCTGCCGTGCGTTCACTGAATAATGCCGGTTTCCGCATACTCAATATCACCGACGTCACGCCGATCCCGCACAACGGTTGCCGTCCTCCAAAGAAGCGCAGGGTATAAGACATGGCTCGTTACATTGGACCGAAGTGCAAGCTGAGTCGCCGCCAGGGCATGGACCTGGGGTTGAAGAGCCGTGCCCGCCCGATCGAGACGAAATGCCAGCTCGAGAAGCCGCCGGGTCAGCATGGTGATAGCCGCGGTCGGCGACAGTCTGATTATGCGCTGCAGCTGCGAGAGAAGCAGAAGCTGCGTTTCATCTACGGCGTGCTGGAGCGCCAGTTCCGCAATTATTACAAGCAGGCGGCAAGGCGTCGCGGCGCCACTGGCGAGAACCTTCTACAGTTGCTCGAATGCCGATTGGACAACGTTGTCTACCGCATGGGATTTGGTGCGACGCGGGCGGAATCGCGTCAGCTTGTCTCGCACAAAGCCATTACGGTCAACGGGAGGGTCGTCAATATTCCGTCCTACCAGGTCACCGCAGAAGACGTCGTCGCCGTGCGCGAGAAGGCTCGCAAACAGGTTCGCATCCAGGATTCCCTCGCGATAGCCGAACAGCTCGGGTTCCCGGAATGGGTCGAGGTCGATTCCAAGAAAATGGAAGGCCGCTTCAAGACGGTTCCGGAGCGTGCGGACCTACCGGCTGATATCAATGAATCGCTCGTCGTCGAGTTGTATTCGAAGTAACCCTACTGAGTGAGGAGACTCCATTATGGCGTCAGCCTTGAACGAGTTGTTGAAGCCGAAGATCGTCGATGTGCAGGCGGTCAATCCGCGCACAGCGAAGATCACCATAGAGCCTTTGAATCGCGGCTTCGGCCACACTCTGGGCAATGCGTTGCGCCGCGTACTGTTGTCCTCGATGACGGGAAGCGCCATCACGGAAGTCGAGATCGAGAACGTCCTGCACGAGTACACCACCATCGAAGGTGTCCAAGAAGACGTCACCGATATACTGCTCAACCTGAAGGGTCTGGCGATCAACATGCACGCGCGTGACGATGCGACGCTGACTCTGAACCGCCGCGGGCCCTGTACCGTCACAGCGAGGGACATCGTGCTCGACCATGACGTCGAAATCGTCGACCCCGATTACCATATTGCGACCTTGAGTGACGTCGGTGAACTCAATATGACGCTGCGTGTGGAACGGGGTCGCGGCTACCAGCCATCGACAGCGCGTGAATTGCCTGAAGAGACCGACACGGCCATCGGGCGTCTCAAGCTTGACGCGTCGTTCAGTCCGGTTCGACGCTGCGCTTACGAGGTGCAGAGTGCCCGTGTCGAGCAGCAGACGAACCTCGACAAGTTGATTCTGACCATCGAGACCAACGGCACGATTGATCCCGAGCACGCGGTCAAGGAAGCTGCGGGCATCCTGCGAAGCCAGCTGGCCGTGTTCGTCGATATCACCGCGGAGGACTCGCATGAATCGACGTCATCCGATGCGATCGAGATCGATCCGATCCTGTTACGCTCAATCGACGATCTCGAACTTACGGTGCGATCGGCGAATTGCCTCAAAGCGGAGAGCATCTACTACATCGGGGACCTCATCCAGCGGACGGAGGTCGAACTGCTCAAGACGCCGAACCTCGGCAAGAAGTCGCTGACGGAAATCAAGGACGTACTCGCGGCCCGGGGCCTGTCGCTGGGCATGCGCCTGGAGAACTGGCCGCCTGTCGGCCTTTACGATAACGAGCGCACGGCGCACTAGACAACACGATCCGATAGAAGGGCACGTAAGCCATGAGACACCTGAACAGCGGCCGCCAGCTCAACCGCGACAGCGCACATCGAAAGGCGATGTTCCGTAACATGACCGTGTCCTTGTTCCGGCACGAACTCATTCGAACCACGCTGCCGAAGGCCAAGGAGCTTCGCCGCGCGGCGGAGCCGTTGATTACGATGGCAAAATCCGACTCGGTCGCTAAGCGCCGCTTGGCGTTTTCGCGCCTGCGCGATCGAGAAATCGTCACCAAGCTGTTCAACGAGCTCGGTCCCCGTTATGAGGCGCGCCCGGGCGGCTACCTGCGCATTCTCAAGTGCGGTTTCCGAGCAGGTGATAACGCCCCCATGGCCATCGTCGAACTGGTCGACCGGCCGGTCGAAAGCGCGAGCGATAGCGGCGCCGACGATTGACGGGTCTCGCTGTTCCCTCAGGCCTCCGCCCATAGACGGGGCGGGGGCCCGATAGCAGTGAGGATGGCGAAACGTACGTCCTGACCACCCGCTATTTCCCTTCAAAATAGGGCTGCGGCGGCTAGCCTCCTCTGTTAGGCCGCTCCCCGAACGGTCCACTTGCCAGCGCGGCCCGCGCGTGGACGATTCGCCCGGTTGCGGCACGCTGATACGAATTATCCGCGCGCTGGCTGCCATGGACTGGAAGCTGATACCCGATTCGTACCGCGGTGAACGCCTCTCCAACCTGCGCGTACAAGCTTCTGTACGCCTGCTACTCTGCATCCTGACCGGGCTCTACTACGCGTTGACGGCCCATCTAACGGATGGGTTGTACCTGCTATTTATTTTATACACCCTTACGCTCCAGGCCGTCGTGAAGCACGTGACGGATGTCGCCGCCGACGGTGTCATTGCGGTGACAATGTGCGCGGACCATTGCTTTGCGCTCGCGGGGCTCGTGGTGCTCGGTGAAGAGGGACATTTCTTGATTTTTCTTCTTGCGCAGATGGGGCTCGGGTATGGGATCCGTTTCGGAAAGAACGTACTCGCCTGTTCTGGCACGCTCACAGTGCTTGGAATGTTCTGGGTGACCCATCTGTCCGCGTATTGGCAGGGGAACGCCCATGTAACATGGACGGTAGCGACCGCGATCCCGGTGCTGTTCACCTATCTTTATTTCCTGATCGATGCATTGAGCAGAAGCGAGCGTCGCGCCGCTGTCGCAGAAACCGGACTTGTCCACACCGTACGTTTCGTATCCCACGATATGCGAACGCAATTGCAGGCGCTTAGAGCGGCATTGCGCGATATTCCGCTCGCCCAAGATCACGCCGCCGTTCGCCGTCACGTAACCGCCGCTGACGACATCGTTACGTCGCTAACTCGACTGTCGGATGTCATGCTGACACGAATCGCGTCGACGCCCGAATCAAGCGGCCGTGACACTCCGCCCGGCCACCTTGAGAGTGCCGGTGCGTGTGCGGACATGACCGTCGGTGCATTCGTCGGCGCCATAGCAGCGCGTTTTTCGGCCCTCTTCGCCAGCAACGCTCTCGTTCTGGAGATCTCGCCGGCAGCGCTGCCGCTGCGACCCTGCGCCACCGATCTCGGTCGCTGGGAACGCTTGCTCATCAACGTGATGGCAAATGCCGCGCGTCACGCCCCTCCCGGCGCCGTACGGATAAGCTGGTCTGCCACGCCGGGCGACCAGCACGGCACTTTCGTACGCCTTACCTTCAGCAACCCGATGCGCTCTTCGATGGGGAGAGACGAGACGATGACGGCTGATGACGCCTCCGGTCTTGGACTCGCCATCTGCCAAGAACTGGCCGAGGAGATAGGCGGACAGTTTGCTACCTCACGAGGCCCGGGACCCACGTTCACTGCCTGGGCCGACCTGCGCGTTTGCGCAGTTTGCGCTTCGATCCGAGTGCCCCGGTTGGACGAGCCCGTGGCCTGCTTCGACGACGACTTTGGCAGCGCCCGTCACGCTCGCAATCAGCTTTCCCAGTTTGCCAACGTCGTACTCTTCCCGAGTACAGAGAATGACCAAGTGAAATTGGCACCGGGAGCAGTCAGCCGTCTTGTGATGATGCCGCGCGCGGACTTGGCGTCCTTGCTTCCCATTTCCGCCGCGGCTGAATTGCCTCGATACGTAATTACAGTGCGCAATGCCGGACAGGTGACGGCGATTACGGCGTTGCCCAATTTTACAGAGCCAACCGCAGCCGGGTTTGAAACAGTCGCCTTCCTGGCTGCGTACACCATCGACCGACCGGCGCCATTTGTCGATGTGCCGGTACTGCCTACGCCGCTTCCCTTAGCCGGACGACGCCTGCTGGTCGTAGATGACATTGCATTCAATCGCGAGTTCTTGGCAAAGGTAGTCGAGCGGGCCGGCGGGCGGTGCGTGCGCACTGGTGCTTGCGTCGAGGCCGCTGCACTGCTGAAAGAGCAATCGTTCGATGCCCTGCTCTGCGACTGGCATCTCGGTGATGCCACGGCCCAGGATCTTTTTGACATGGCTTCCGCTCATCTGCCAGGTATCGTGGTCGTCATTACCGGTGACCGGGCTGCGGTAACGAACCCAAACCGGCCTGATTACCCCTCTATCAAGATCGTGTCCAAACCACTGGATGAAAGTCGCCTTATCGATATGCTTTGCGAAAAGCATGGCGAGCACACGGCTTCTAGCGGCGCACATTCTCGGTCTCTCGTCCCCGACGGCCCTGCCAGTGATTGGTTGCAAATCAGTTTGTACGAAGATCTGCTTGCGGAAGGAGGTGATGCCAAGCATTTGGAGGCCCTGCTCCGGCTGTTCACCGAGGAACTGACTCGTCTGCTCGAACACCTTTCTCAGGACCCTGACAATGAACCACACGCGGACTTCACTGCTTGGGAGAGCCCTCTACACGCCATCAAGGGACTCGCGGAGACCGCCGGCGCGCGTCATCTCGCCGCGGTAGTTTCGACACAGAGCGAAGCGACCGATGCTAGTGGGAACAACGCGTCTCATCAGAAGCTCGTGCTCCTGAGCACCGCGGCGATCACGCTTCGTCACGTGGAGATGCTCCGCGCTAGTCTGCGCAAGGGGGAGCCGCTGCTCCGCCACGGCGCGCGGCTCAGCCGTCCTTGAGCTTATCGACCAACAGGGCAGAGACGGCGGCAGGGTTGGCCTTACCTTTTGAGGCCTTCATCGCCTGCCCGACAAGGTAGCCTAGTAACTTCTCCTTTCCCGCGCGGTAGCCCGCGACCTGGTTTGGGTTGGCGGCAATGACGTCGTCGACGATGGCGCCTATGGCGCCAGAATCGGAAACCTGCCTGAGGCCCTGGGCTTCGATGATGTCGTCGGGGCTGCTGCCGTCGCTCCACATAGTCTGGAAGACGGTCCTTGCGCCCGCACCAGAGACGGTACCATCGCCGAGCCGCGCAACCAGCTGGTTCAGCATGGCCGGCGCAATCGGGATGTCATCAATGGCGCGTCCGGTGCGATTCAGTGCGCCGAAGACCTCGCCTGTGATCCAGTTGGCGACCGTCCTTGCAGGCACCTCGACAGGCCCAAGGCTGGCCTCGAAGAACGCCGCCACGGCCGGCTCGTTGACCAGGAGAATGGCCTCTTCTCGATTGAGGCCCAATTCGTCGACAAAGCGATTGACCCGCGCGGCCGGCAGTTCGGGTAGAGTCTCGCGGATCCGCGCCAGGTCGTCGGCGCCAACGACTACGGGTAGAAGGTCGGGGTCGGGGAAGTAGCGGTAGTCGTGGGCATCTTCCTTGGTGCGCATGGTACGGGTTTCATCCTTGTCAGGGTCGTAGAGTCGCGTTTCCTGCACGACCGTGCCGCCGCTTTCGAGGACGTCGCGCTGGCGTTCGATCTCGTACTCTATGGCGCGTTCGACAAAGCGGAACGAATTGAGATTCTTGATCTCGGTGCGTGTGCCCAGAGTACCGCTGCCGGCCGGCCTCAGCGAGACGTTGGCGTCGCAGCGGAACGAGCCTTCCTGCATGTTACCGTCGCAGATGCTGAGATGGCGCACTAGTCGGTGCAATTCGCGCATGTAGGCGACAGCCTCGCGCGACGAATGCATGACCGGTTCCGAGACGATCTCGAGAAGAGGTGTGCCCGCACGATTGAGATCGACGCCGGTGCGTCCGCTGACCGCGCCGTGAATAGATTTCCCGGCATCCTCCTCGAGGTGGGCCCGCGCGATTCCGATGTCGAGCTCGCGGTCGTCGAGCATGATACGCAGATGGCCACGACCGACGATTGGGTCCTCGTACTGACTGATCTGGTAGCCCTTTGGCAGATCGGGGTAGAAGTAATTTTTGCGTGCGAAGACCGAACATTCGGCGATCTCGGCCTCGATGGCGAGACCGAACCTCACGGCCAGCTCGACCGCTCGTGCGTTGAGCACCGGCAAGACACCCGGCAGGCCGAGATCAATGCCGCACGCTTGGGCATTGGGGGCAGCGCCGTACGTTGTCGCTGCGCCAGAGAAAATCTTGCTCCGCGTGGCGAGCTGCGCATGGACTTCGAGGCCGATGACGGGTTGCCATTCCATGTTGGTAACCTCAGGTGAAGCCGGGTGGAACTGAGCGGTGAGCGTCACTCACCTGCTGCAGTGCGTGACCCGTGGCGAGCAGGCGCGCTTCGTCGAAGTAGTTGCCAATGAGTTGTAGCCCGACCGGGAGCCCCTCGAGGAAGCCGGCTGGTATCGACAGGGCTGGCAACCCGGCGAGATTGACCGCAGTGGTGTAGATGTCCGAAAGGTACATGGTGACGGGATCGTCGACATGAGCGCCAGCGGGAAACGCTGGCGCAGGCGTGGTCGGCCCGGCGATGACGTCCACGCAGCCGAACGCGCGCGCGAAATCTTCCTTGATCAGGCGTCGTACCTGTTGCGCTTTTCGGTAGTAGGCATCGTAGTAGCCGGATGACAGTGCGTAAGTGCCTACCAGGATGCGGCGTTTGACCTCGGCACCGAAGCCCTCGCTGCGAGAACGCTCGTAGAGATCGGTCAAGTCGGCTGGATTGGCGCAACGATAGCCGTAGCGCACGCCGTCGAAGCGCGACAGGTTTGACGAGCATTCCGCCGGCGCGATGACGTAATAGGCGGGGATGGCGAGCGGCGCGCTGGCCAGGCTGATTTCCTTCAGACGTGCGCCGCGCCGTTCGAGTTCGGCGAGTGCGGTGTGCACGGTGTCACCAACCCGTGGGTTGAGTTCCGCGCCGAAGTATTCACGTGGAACGCCGATCCGCAAGCCATCGACACCACGGGCCAGGGCGGCCGTGAAGTCTTCGGTGGGTCGTTCGATCGAGGTCGAGTCTCGCGCGTCAAAGCCTGCAATAACGTTCAGCATGAGGGCGAGATCGGCGGCGCTGCGCGCCATCGGCCCACCCTGATCTAAGCTGGATGCAAACGCGATCATCCCGAAGCGCGATACGCGCCCGTAGGTGGGTTTCAAGCCCGAGATGCCGCACAGTGCCGCGGGCTGGCGAATCGAGCCACCGGTATCGGTTCCGCTGGCCAGCGGTGCCAACCCGGCCGCGACTGCCGCAGCGGAACCGCCCGACGAGCCGCCGGGGACGCGTGCTGGATCCCACGGGTTGCACGTACGGCCGTAGTAGCTCGATTCGTTCGATGAGCCCATCGCGAACTCGTCCATGTTCGTCTTGCCGAGCATGACCATGCCGGCGCGATCGAGACACTCTGTGACATGCGCGTCGTAGGGTGCTACGAAATTGTCGAGCATGCGCGACGCGCAGCTGGTCCGTACGCCGCGAGTACAGAAAATGTCCTTGTGCGCGTAGGGGATTCCGGTCAGGGGCTTGGCGATACCATCGGCGCGGCAGGCATCAGCGGCCGCCGCCTGAGCGAGGGCTCGCTCGCTGCATACCGTGATGTAGGCATTGACGAGTCGATCGTGGGTGCTGATACGTTCAAGATAGTGACGAGTGAGCTCGACACTGGAGAAGTCGCCTTTGGCGAGACCGGCACTGAGCTCGGCGACATCGTGCGGAAAGGGGTCGGTCATGGCGCGCTACTCGATGACCTGCGGAACGAGGTAGAGGCCGTCTGCGGTTTCGGGTGCGCCGGTCTGCAATTCCTCGCGACGGTCGGCTTCGGTGACCGTGTCGGGACGCAGGCGCGCCGCGAGCTCGAGCGGGTGCGCCAGAGGTGCCACCCCGGCCGTATCGACGGCATTCATCTGAGCGACAAAATCGAGGATCGAGGACAACTGCCCGGCGTAGACCGGAATCTCCGATTCAGCGATGGACAGGCGCGCGAGTCGTGCGATTGCACGCACGTCTTCGGCGGAGATGGACATGCGGGATTCTCAAATAGCTAATTGATTAAAAAGAAATTTTTGTGTGGCTTGCTTGCCACAATGCATGCTTGCTGCTAAAGTGCCGCGTCATTTTACTGCGAATTGCAGGGGCGCCGGATAGCCTTGGACCGCGCGGCCATAGACCGACTCTCCCGCTGCTCGCATCCGGGGGCCGCTCAGCCCACGAATTCTCCGACGTCCCATGACCGGTGGCTACCAGGCACACCGGCAGCTACTTGATTATAGGAATCACCATTCATGCTTCGCATGCTGCGGGGGATCTTCTCCAACGACCTGTCGATCGATCTCGGCACGGCTAACACCCTTATCTATGTCCGTGGCAAGGGCATCGTGCTCAATGAACCCTCGGTCGTCGCCATCCGACGTGGTCGCGACTCCAACAACCCGAAGGCGATCGCCGCCGTCGGTGCGGAGGCCAAGCGCATGCTCGGGCGCACGCCGGGCCACATCGAGGCGATTCGCCCGCTCAAAGACGGTGTCATCGCCGACTTCACGGTCACCGAGAAAATGCTCCAGCATTTCATTCGCAAGGTGCACGGCAACCAGCTGTTCAAGCCGAGCCCACGTGTGCTGGTATGCGTGCCGTGCGGCTCCACCCAGGTCGAGCGTCGTGCCATCAAGGAATCGGCGCAAGGTGCAGGGGCCCGCGAAGTCTTCCTGATCGAAGAACCGATGGCTGCGGCGGTCGGTGCCGGTATGCCGGTCAGTGATGCCAGTGGTTCGATGGTGCTCGACATTGGTGGCGGTACAACGGAAGTTGCAATCATCTCGCTCAACGGCATTGTCTACTCCGATTCGGTGCGTATCGGCGGCGACCGATTCGATGACGCCATCATCAATTACGTGCGACGCAATTACGGCAGCCTGATAGGCGACGCCACCGCAGAGCGTATCAAGCACGAGATCGGTTGCGCCTATCCCGGCAACGAAGTGCGCGAAATCGAGATCAAGGGCCGCAATCTGGCCGAAGGTCTGCCACGCAGCTTCACGCTCAACAGCAACGAAATTCTTGAAGCTCTGCAAGAGCCGTTGGCCGGCATCGTCGAAGCAGTGAAGACTGCGCTCGAGAAAACGCCGCCGGAACTCGGGTCGGACGTAGCCGAGCGAGGCATGGTCATGACTGGCGGTGGTGCGCTGCTCAAGGACCTCGACCGCCTGCTTATGGAGGAGACTGGACTGCCGGTAATTGTGGCGGAGGATCCGCTGACCTGCGTGGCGCGCGGCGGTGGGCGTGTTCTCGAGATGATCGAGGACCACGGCCCAGAGATCCTGGGGCTAGAATAGTTCAGGCGATTAACAACCAGCGAGGCGAACGCGATCAAACCGCTGTTCATCAACACGCCGTCTCCGACCGCGCGGTTCATCACCTGCGCCATCCTTTCTTTTCTGTTCATCTCGATCGATCACGCCAACGACCATCTCTCTGCGATCCGAGCTGCGTTGTCAGTGGTCGTCTATCCCATCCAGGCCGTCGTCAACGCCCCAGTACAGGCTGGTGCAACGGTTATCGGGAGTTTGCGTTCGCGTGCGCACCTGCTGGAAGAAAATGCACGTCTGCAGCGCGAAAACCTGCTACTCAGCTCAAAGTCGCAACGTTACCTCGCGCTCGAACGGGAGAACGAACGTCTTCGCGAGTTGCTCGATTCGTCTGTGGTGTTCGACCAGCAGGTTATAGTCGCCGATGTACTGGCGATCGAGACGACCCCGTCTGCGCGCCAGATCATTGTCGACAAGGGAACGAACCAGGGCGCGTATGTCGGCCAACCGCTAATCGACGCTTACGGCGTTATCGGACAGGTCGCAGAGGTCGGGCCATTCTCGAGCACGGCTCTCCTCATCACCGATCCCCGACATGCACTGCCGGTGCTGGTCAATCGCAACGGTCTGCGCGCGTTGGCTGTCGGCGGTGAGAATCCCAACGAACTCTCGCTTTCGTTCGTGTCGACGAACTCGGATATCAAGGTAGGCGATCTGCTGGTTACGTCGGGACTCGGGCGGCGTTTCCCCGCCGGATACCCGGTCGGACGTGTACGCGACGTTTCGATCAAACCGGGTGATGCCTTCGCGACGGTGGTCGTCGAACCCAGCGCCAAGGTTGGGCATACTCGCGAGGTGCTGATGATCGGGCCGCGCCCACCGGACGTGGACGACGAGCGCTTGTCGGCCATCTCGCCCTGAACGTCGTGGACAAACCCAACCGAATCTGGGTCATCCCGCTCAGCTTCATCGTCGCATTCATGCTCGCGGCAGCGCCGATGCCGGCCTGGGCGCTGGCTTGGCGCCCGGCCTGGATCGCAATGGTCCTCGTGTACTGGTGCCTCGCCCTGCCCGAACGTGTTGGTGTTCTTGCCGGTTGGTGCGTGGGCCTCGTGCTCGATGTGATGAACGGATCAATCCTTGGCCAGCACGCATTCGGTCTGGCTTTCGTGGCATATGTCGCCCTGCTCTATCACCAACGTGTGAGGGTTTATCCCTTGACCCAGCAAGCGCTGTTCGTCGGCCTGCTGGTCTTCATGTATCTGCTGATGATGTGGTGGGTCTACGATTTGCTCGGATCGGTGAAATACGGTCCGAGTTACCTGCTCGGTGCCGTGACCACCGCCATCCTGTGGCCGTGGATCTACATAGTCCTGCGTGACATCAGGCGGCGAGCGCGTGTCGCCTGATCGGGAAGGCGTCAGGACTCTCCCGGCATCGCCGTCCGCTGGAGGTCGTCCGCTGGGGGCATGGGCTCGATGAGACGGCTGCCAACGCTCAAGAACGTCGACCGCGAACGCCGGCTATTTCAGCAGCGAGTCCTGGTCGCCTGCGTCGGCATGGTGCTCTTGACCGGCGTCATCCTGGCGCGCCTGGTGTGGTTGCAGATGCTCAACCACGATCACTACACCACTTTATCGCACGAGAATCGCCTCAAAATCGTACCGTTGCCGCCGCCGCGCGGCCTTATCTACAGCCGTGACGGTGTGCTGCTCGCAGAGAACAGGCCCTCATTTTCTCTGACTGTCGTACCGGAGAACGCCGGTGATGTGACGAGCGCCATGGCCGAGCTGCGTTCACTGCTCGTCATCTCCGACGAAGAGGTCGAGCAGTTCATGCGGCGTTTGCGTACTACTCGACGCTTCGAGGATCTGACGCTAAAGAACGATCTCTCGCCCGAGGAGGTTGCTCTCTTCTCGGTCAACCGCTTTCGCTTTCCCGGGTTCAATATCGAAGCGGGCCTGTCAAGACACTACCCGCTGGGCGAGAGCATGGCCCACGTACTCGGTTACGTTGGGCGTATCAGCGAGTCCGACCTGCAGACGATCGACCAGTCCAATTACAGTGCCACGACGCATATTGGCAAGATCGGCGTAGAAAAGGCGCGTGAGGAATTGTTGCACGGAAAGGTCGGGTATCAACGCGTGGAAGTGAATGCGCAAGGCCGCATCCTGCGCGTCGTCGAGCGAACGCCGCCAGTACCTGGCGCTGACCTCTACCTCACGGTCGATGCGCGCCTGCAGGCCGAAGCGATCGCCGCGCTAGATGGGCGCAAGGGAGCGATCGTGATCCTTGACACGACAACCGGTGGCATCCTCGTCTTCGTCAGCAACCCGGCTTTCGATCCCAACGCGTTTGTCAACGGCGTCAGCAGGGCGCGTTACCGGGCTTGGAGCACCTCAAGCGACAGGCCATTGTTCAATCGCGCGCTGCAGGGACAGTATCCGCCAGGCTCCACCATCAAGCCGATTGTGGCCCTTGCGGGTCTGCAATACGGACTGCGCACGCCGGAGCGGGCGACTTGGTGTCCCGGCTGGTATTCGTTGCCCGGCGATTCACACCGCTACCGCGACTGGCTGAAGGGCGGGCACGGGCACGTCAACCTGAAGTTCTCGATTGCGCATTCGTGCGACGTCTATTACTACGACCTGGCGCGCGACCTGGGAATCCGTCGTCTGCACGACATGTTGACCCGTTTCGGTTTGGGTGAGATCACTGGAGTCGATATCCCGGGCGAGTCCGCCGGCCTGGTACCATCGGCAGCCTGGAAGCGTCGCGCGCGCAAGTTGCCCTGGTACCCCGGAGAAACGTTGATCGCCGGTATAGGCCAGGGATTCATGCTGACCACGCCTCTGCAATTGGCCTATGCGACGTCGCTGATCGCCATGCGCGGAGAAGCCATGATTCCGCACTTCCTCGACCAGTTCGAGAGTGGTACCGAAAATACGGGGCTGGTATCGCCGGAGATCTACCGACGTGCGGCAGTGACGCTTGCGGACCCGCACTACTGGGATGCGGCGATCGAGGGTATGGTGGAGGTGGTGCATGGTGCAACTGGCACCGCACGGCGTAGTGGTGACGGCGCCCCGGTGCGCTTCGCCGGCAAGACCGGTACCGCGCAGGTATTTGGTATCGCCCAGGGTGTCGACGCCAAGGAGCAGGAAGTGCCCGAACACCTGCAGGACCACGCGCTATTCGTGGCGTTCGCGCCAGCCTCCGAACCACAGATTGCCATCGCAGTCATCGTCGAGAACGGCGGCGGCGGCAGCCGCACTGCAGCGCCGATCGCACGTCGATTGATCGACGGCTATTTCCGCGACGCGCTCGCTACGCAACCCGGTGCCGATGGATAGAACCAGCAACATCCTGTTCCGCTTTCATATCGACCTGCCGTTGTTCGGAGGGGTCGTCGTCATGTGTGCGCTCGGTCTAGTTGTGCTCTACAGCGCTTCGGACCAGTCAACTGATATCGTGTTCAAGCAGGTTGCTCGTATCCTCATCGGGTTTATCGTCATGATCGCGATGGCGCAGGTTCCACCTCGACGTCTCGCCCGTTGGGCCCTGGCGCTTTATGTGATCGGACTAGCTTTGCTCGGTCTTGTATTAATCGTCGGCATCGGGCGCGGTGCGCAGCGCTGGCTGGATTTTGGCGTGCTGAGATTCCAACCATCGGAGTTGATGAAGCTCGCCGTCCCGCTTACCGTCGCGAGCTTTCTTGCGGACAAGGTCTTGCCACCGTCGCTGCGGACGTTGACGATCGCCCTTGTGCTGGCGTTGTTGCCGGCCATGATGATCATCGAGCAGCCCGATCTTGGCACGGCCATCCTCGTAGCGACGTCCGGTTTGTTCGTGCTTTTCTTCGCCGGGATCAGCTGGCGCTTCATGCGCAACAGCACCATCGTGGTGTTGGCAGCGGCGCCGCTGGCGTGGTTCTCCATGCACGACTACCAACGCCGTCGGGTGCTTACCTTGTTCGACCCAGGACAGGATCCGCTCGGCGCCGGCTATCACATCATCCAGTCGACGATCGCGGTCGGTTCCGGGGGCACCTACGGCAAGGGCTGGCTCAACGGTACGCAGTCCCATCTGGAATTTCTGCCCGAGCGCGCCACCGATTTCATCTTTGCCGTGTATTGCGAGGAATTCGGCCTGGTCGGTGTAGTGGTCATGTTGATCGCATACGCCATGATCATCGTCCGCGGCGTCCAAATCGCGCTCGATGCGCAGGAGATGTTCAGCCGTCTCATCGCGGCGAGCCTGGTCCTGACCCTTTTCATCTATCTGTTTGTGAATATGGGCATGGTGACCGGGCAACTACCGGTTGTCGGTGTACCGCTGCCAATGGTCAGCTACGGAGGGACCTCGCTGGTGACTATCCTGGCGGGTTTCGGTATCCTCATGTCCGTGCAAACCCACCGCAAGTTCATTGCGGATACCTGACTCCTACCGCTGCGGTCTGTTTGGCTTAATGCGCATCCTACTGGGTCTCTTGTTCGCGCTGTTCATGCTCTCGCCCGCCGCATCGGCAGCGTCAGCATCGCGTACGGCACTCGCCTCATTCATCATGCACATGCACGACGAGTATGGGTTCGAAGTGAGTGAACTCGAGCGTTTGTTCGCTGGCGTCACTCGCTCGGATCGCATCATCGAGTTAATGTCGCGCCCCGCCGAAAAGGTCAAACCCTGGTGGGAGTACCGCGCGCTGTTCATCTCCGAGCAACGTATCGCTGATGGCGCCGAATTCTGGCATGTTCATGCAGCCGCCTTGCGGCGCGCCGCCCAGGAGTACGGCGTGGCGCCGGAAGTTATCATTGCGATCATCGGTGTAGAAACATCGTATGGACGAATTATCGGAGGGTATCGTGTCATCGATGCGCTCTACACCCTGGCGTTCCATTACCCAGGTGGCAACGAGACGCGCGCAGCGTTCTTCCGCGCCCAGTTGGAGCACTTCCTGCTCTTTTCCCGCGAGGATGGTGGTGACGCCTACTCGTACAAGGGCTCCTACGCGGGAGCCATGGGTATGCCGCAATTCATGCCAGAGAATTATCGCAAGCTGGCGGTCGATTTCGATGCCGACGGCGTGCGCAACATCTGGGACGATGCCGACGATGCGATAGGCAGCGTCGCCAACTACCTCGCCCACCATGGATGGAAGCGTGGCCGGCCAATCATGTCCCCCGCCGAAGCCGACGGTGCGGTTGCGGCGAGCCTCGCCCAGGAAGCGCTAAAGCCGCAATACACTCTGGGTGATCTCGTAGCCGCCGGGGTGCGGCCACGGCGTCGCATCGCTGAAGCCGAGGACGCTGTCGCCCTGTACCGCCTCGAAGGCAGAGACAGCGACGAGTACTGGCTGGGATTCGAGAATTTCTACGTGATCAGCCGCTACAACCCGCGCATCAAGTACGCGATGGCCGTTGCCCAGCTCGCGGAGGCGATCCGCGATCGCTACACGGGCGGGGAGTAATGGCTTGGGCATCCGCCGTCTCGACGCGCCATGTTTGTGGCGGTGCTTATCGTGTTGCGCATTGCTGGTCTTGCTGGCTTCATGTAGCCGGGTGACAGTCCAACCCGCGCCAGCGCCGCGGCGTATGCCCGCGGGAGAAGCGATACCGCGGACGGAACCCCTGAGCAAGTACGGCAATCCCGAATCCTACGTCGTCTTCGGAAAGCGCTACTACACGCTCAAGAGCGCAAGTGGCTTCGTCGAACGCGGAATCGCGTCATGGTACGGACAGAAATTCCACGGGCGAAAGACGTCGAGCGGCGAGATCTATGACATGTACCAGATGACGGCGGCGCACAAGCAGCTACCGCTGCCGACCTACGTCGAGGTGCGAAATCTCGAGAACGGCCGAAGCACCGTCTTGCGTGTTAATGA
Source organism: Gammaproteobacteria bacterium (assembly GCA_050184115.1). Lineage (GTDB taxonomy): Bacteria > Pseudomonadota > Gammaproteobacteria > JACKNG01. The sequence continues at coordinate 504,331 of JBFXAQ010000001.1, forward strand.
CCGCGGACCGTTTCACGGCAATCGAATCATCGACCTGTCATACGCGGCGGCGCTGAAACTCGGTATTGCGGATGCCGGGACGGCCTTCGTCGAAGTGCGTGCGATTGAACCCGACGGTTCGGTTGTGAAGGAAACGCCGTTGCCGAGAGCCGTCGAAAAGGAGGAACTGCCCGGTGCGGGGATTTTCATCCAGGTCGGAGCCTTTCAGCAGCGCGGCAACGCCGAGAGCCTGGCCGCGAGAATTCGACCGGCGGTTCCGGCACCTGTTCAGATCAGGACAATGGAAAGCCGCGGACAGACCCTTTACCGCGTTCAGATCGGCCCAGTCGCCACCGTGGACGTAGCCGACGCCATCGTTGTCGGTTTGGAGCGGATAGGCGTGGTCGACCATCATTTCATCGTCAATTGACCAGCAAGGAGAATTCCGAGAAGTGAGATTCATCCCGCCAACCCACGATTGCAGGACGTCATCGAGCGCGCAATTCGCCGCGACTTTCATCGTACTTGCAGCGTGCTTTATCGCTTGGGCGCCGCGCGCCGCACTGGCCCAGGCCGTGCCCCTTCCGTCTCCGAATGTTGCCGCCCGGTCCTTCGTGCTACTCGATCAGACGACGGGGAAGGTTCTGGCTGAGAATAATGCGCACGAGCGAGTCGAACCGGCCAGTATCACCAAGGTCATGACCGTCTACGTTGCGGGCCAGGCGCTTGCTTCCGGGTTGATTTCGGCAAGCGACGAGGTTGTCGTGAGCGAGAAGGCCTGGAAGATGGAGGGCTCGCGCATGTTCATCGAGGTCGGCACCCGTGTGACAGTCGACCAACTTCTCGATGGCGTCATCGTGCAGTCGGGCAATGATGCCAGTGTCGCGCTGGCCGAGCATGTTTCGGGTACCGAAGAGATTTTCGCAACGCTCATGAACGAGCAGGCGCGCAAACTCGGCATGAAGAATTCGAGTTTTGCCAACGCTACAGGTCTGCCCGACCCGGCGACGTTTAGCACCGCATTTGACCTAGGCCTGCTGGCGCGGGCGCTGGTACGCGACTTCCCCGAACTGTACCAACGTTTTTCCCACAAGGAATTCACCTACAACGGCATCCGCCAGCCCAATCGCAACCGACTCCTCTATCGCGACCCGAGTGTCGACGGCATCAAGACCGGGCATACTTCCACCGCCGGCTATTGCCTGCTGACCTCGGCGTCACGGGATGGAATGCGCCTGGTCGCCGCTGTCATGGGTACGGATTCGGACACCGCCCGGACCGAGGCCAGCCAGGCGCTGCTGAACTACGGATATCGGTTCTTCGAGACACGCCAGCTCTACGCGGCGGGCGCCGTGATCGCTCAGCCGCGCGTGTGGGGCGGTGCCAGCGACACTGTGCGGGCCGGGGTACTGAACGCGGTCAACCTCGTCATCCCGCGTGGACGTTACGACGACATGAAAGCTGTGGCTCGTATCAACGAACCGCTGCAGGCACCGCTCGCAGTCGGTCAGCAAGTCGGCGCCATTGTACTCAGTCTCGATGACAAGCCGCTGGACGAGATCCCCTTGCAGGCACTCGATACGGCTGAGCGGGGGTCGTTGTTCTCGCGTTTATACGACGATTTCATGCTGCTGTTCGAATGAGCGTGGCTGGGGAGACCTGCTATCTCGATGGCGAATTCCTGCCGCTGGCGGCGGCACGCGTCTCAGTACTCGATCGTGGCTTCATTTTCGGCGACGCCGTCTACGAGGTGTTACCGGTAGTCGACGGTCGCATGTTCGCCCTCGAGGAGCACCTTCGGCGCCTGCGGCGCAGCTTGGACGCAGTCGGCATCATTTCGCCCATGACGGACCGGGACTGGCAAGACCGTCTCGACGAACTTGTAGCGAGGAATGGTGGCGCTGACCTCTCGATCTACTTGCAGGTGACGCGCGGTGTGGCTCCGCGCGACCATGCGTTCCCCGAGAACGTCGTGCCGACCGTATTCGCGATGTGCAGGCCGTTGGTCGTGAGTTCCGGAATCGGCGTGGTGAGAGCCGTGACGCTGGCGGACAACCGTTGGCTGCGCTGCGATATCAAATCGACCTCGTTGCTCGCCAACGTGCTGTTGCGTAACGAGGCGCTGCGGCGCGGCGCTCACGAGGCGTTGCTGGTGCGAGACGGCTACCTGACGGAGGGTGCGGCCAGCAACGTATTTGTCGTCAATGCTGGTGTCGTGCGTACCCCGCCCCTGTCCGGGCAGTTGCTTGCCGGCGTCACGCGTGACTTGCTGATCGAAATAATGCGTCAAAGCGGAGTGCCGCTGCTCGAGGAGCCGGTGGAAGCGCAGGCGCTCACTCGTGCCGACGAGATATGGATAACGAGCTCGTCGCGTGATTTGTTGTGCATTGGGAACCTCGACGACCAACCGGTGGGCGAAGGTGCGCACTATCCTGTTGCCGCCTCTGTCTTGGGTGATTACCTGGCCTACCGGCGGCGGCGCTTGGCGTCAGCTACGTAACCCGATTCCGCGTTCCAACAGGAGCAGGCTGGTAGCCGTGAGGAGAGCAACGAATGCGAGGAGTACGGCAAGGGCCTGCCCGACGCCGATGTCGCTGACGCCCAGAATGCCGTAGCGGAACGCGTTGACCATGTACAGGATGGGATTGAGCAAAGACAGGTCGCGCCAGAACGGGGGGAGCAAGTCGATCGAGTAGAACACGCCACCGAGATAGGTGAGGGGCGTGAGCACGAATGTCGGCACGATCGAAATATCGTCGAATTTGCGAGCGAATATGGCGTTGATGAGTCCCCCCAGTGAGAACAACGCTGATGTCAGCACGACAACGGCGCTCGTCACCACATATGAGTGTAGCTTCAGGTCTGTGAAGAACAGCGCGACGATCGTGACGACGAGGCCGACCAGCACGCCGCGACAGACGCCACCGGTGACATATCCGGCCAAGATCAGGGCATGGGGAACCGGCGCCACAAGGATCTCTTCGATGTGCTTTTGGAATTTCGCGCCGAAGAACGACGAGACCACGTTTGAATAGGCATTGGTGATAATCGCCATCATGATGATGCCGGGCGCGATGTATTGCATGTAGGGATGGCCGCCCATATTGCCGATGCGAGGCCCGATCAGGTTGCCGAAGATAACGAAATACAGACCCATGGTGATGGCCGGTGGTAGCAGGGTTTGCAGCCATATGCGCAGGAATCGGTTGACTTCCTTGATGACTATGGTGAGGAAAGCCACACGGTACAACGTGGAGCGGCGTCCTCCGTCGCGAGCTTCATACATCATGGGCCGGCGGTCGGTGGTTCTCGTGTTCGTGTCGGTCATGGCCGGAGTGTCATGTAGGACTAGTCATCCTGAACGAGGTTCATGAACAGTTCCTCGAGCCGGTTAGCCTTGTTGCGCATGCTGTTCACGGTGACGCCGGCATGGTCGAGAGCAGCGAAAACAGCATTCAGGCTGACTTGCTTTTCGATCGTTATTTCCAGGCGACCATCGTCGACCGCAATGCAGCGCGCACCCGCGATCACGGGCAGTTCGCCGAGCGGCTGCGCTGTGTCGATGACGAACGTTTCGGTATGAAGCTTGGCAAGAAGATCTCGCATCGATGAGTGCTCGATGATCGCGCCGTCGTCTATGATGGCTATATTCCGACACAGCTGCTCAGCTTCTTCTAGGTAATGGGTTGTGAGAATGATGGTCGTGCCAGCAGCGTTGAGCTCCGCGAGGAAACGCCACATCGAGCGACGTATCTCGATATCGACGCCCGCCGTCGGTTCGTCGAGGATCAGTAAACGGGGCTGGTGAACAAGGGCGCGGGCGATCATCAGGCGTCGCTTCATGCCCCCGGAGAGATTGCGAGAAATCTCGTGCCGACGGTCCCACAGAGCGAGCTGCTCGAGCGCGTGCTCGGCGCGGCGCATGGCCTCTCGACGCGGGATGCCATAGTACCCGGCCTGGTTGAGCACGATTTCCAGAACGGTTTCGAATTGCGAGAAGTTGACTTCCTGCGGCACCAGACCGAGCAAGGTCTTGGCGCGAGGAAAGTCGATGTCGATATCAACACCAAAGACGGCGACGTTGCCAGCATTCTTGCGCACCAATGAAGTTACGATGCCGATGGTCGTCGACTTGCCGGCACCATTCGGTCCGAGAAGGGCAAAGAAATCGCCAGCCGATACGTCGAGATCGATACCGCGCAGGGCTTCGCGGCCACCGCGGTAGGTCTTGCGTAGATTGCGAATTCGCAGCGCCGGGGCGGCGTGGTCCATAGGTGTCTGGGAGCGTCGGCGAATTCCCCTGCGGGGGCCGCAGACATTTTCGTTTTCAGAAATTGGCTCGCGCGACAGCAGCCACGCCTCGGTGCGAACTGTAACACGCGGCATGAGGGAGCCGCCGGCAGCGTCTTCACCCCCTGTCTGTCGGGATCTCCGAGTCGGTGCCCCGGAACAACCACGAGGCAATCCGAGACAGCAGGGTGGGTGGCGGCGGCGGTGGCGGAGGCGACGGGGGAGGCGCGAGTCGATTGACCTCGGCGATGGCGCGATTGGCGGCTTCGATCTGCAGGGCTTCGACCGAGATCTCGAACTCCCGCTCGGCGTCGTCCATGACCCGGGTTAGGATGAGCTTGTTGCTAGCTCGGCATACGCTGAAGAGCGTGCGTATTTCGCCGCGGATGTAATCGGAAACTGCTTTGCGTCCAGCCTTGCCGGGGCTGGACGAGAACACGCGGTAGATTTGTTCCCGCCCGTAGTAGGCGTAGAAGGACATCACCTGGATAAGCAGGTTTCGGGCCGCCAGCAGAAGTGTTCCGTCGATGTGTTCGACGACGAACGGGTTACCGATCGCCTTGAATATGTCGTTCACGATGCGAACGAGATCCGCGGATGGGACGAACATGATCTCGGTGTCGATGAGAAATATGCCGGACAGCGTTCGCTGCACAGTGGCTATTTTTTCACGCAGGTCGGCGAGACGTTGGACCGCGTGTTCGACATCATGGATGAGGCGCATGCCTAGCACGGTATCAAGCGCCTGATAGCGATTCCGCGCTTCCGTCAAGACTTCGTTCAGTTCGTGCAATTCCTCGTCCGTGAACGCAGTGGTGACACACAGCGAGATATGCCGACTGGCGTGCTCGAGGGCTCGCTCGATCTGGTCGCGATAGTCTTCGAGCAACGCAATCTCGTGCACGGTGAGATCGGCGATTTGATGTGCCGCTGCCATCGTGCGAGTCAATTCGTAGGCTGGCGCGTAGCGGTCGAGCAGCGTGTTGAGGGTGGCGTAGGACCCGAGGATTTCGGCTAGTTTGAAGCGTGCGCGCAGGTCCTCTTGCTGCGGAATGAAGCTAACCGTGGGGTGGTCTGCGACGGTTTCGCGGCCCACGCTTTCGAGCAGCTGAACGGTTTTCTCGAACAGGTCCAGGGTCTGGTGGGGCAAGCCCTGCACACGGACGCGGTCAGCCTGACGAACGCCCGCCAGCTCGGCGAGATCGAGGGTTCGCGTAGCCAGCGCAGTAGGCGAAGCCCGTGTCTCGAGCATCGGTACGCGTGAAGGATGACCCATCGTCTCTCCTCGATTCAGACATCGTCGCCGTGGGCCGGCGCTGTGGTATATAGCCGTTCGAAGCGCCGCCGACGAGCCGGGTTGGCGGCGTTGCGATGACGGTCACGTTTCCCGGGAGTGAGCCAAGACCATGACCCGATTGATGCTCATGCGTCATGCCAAGTCCGATTGGAATAGCGGCGAGCGGGATGATTTCTTGCGCCCCCTCAACGAACGTGGCGTTCGCGACGCGCGACGCATGGGCGTATGGCTGGCGCAGGCCGGCTACGTGCCGATGGCAATCCTGAGTTCGCCGTCGCGGCGCACGCGAGACACGCTCAGATACCTGGCAGAAGGCGCTGGCGCCAGTTTCGGTTCGATCACGCGCTTCGAACCGGCTCTCTACCTGGCGACGGTGAGCGAGATGCGGGCCGCCCTGCGTGACCGCGACGTGCCCGATGGCGTCATGCTCTTGGGGCACAACCCAGGAATGGAGGACATGCTGGAGTGGCTGGTGAGGGCCGGCGATCTGACCGGGCTGGAGGGTAAACGCTTCCCGACCGCAGCGTGCTACGTGCTGGAAGTCGCCGCACCATTGTCGAGCCTCGAGCCGGGTAGCGCGCGTATCGTCGCGCACCAGCGCCCGCGGAACCTCAAGGAATGAGATTCAGGGCAGATAGGCGAAATACAGCATCGGGAACAGCAGGACGGCGATGACGTACACGATCCACTCGAGCCCGCGTTCTTCCAGCCAGCCCGTGTAATGCAGGATGATCACGCCGATGGCAGCGACGTAGTACAACCCGATGAGGACGTCTTCCATCCTGCGCTTCCCCCTTCGTCGCGGGCACGCGGCGGGCGCGTGCCAGTGTCTCACAAGTTAATGTCGTTCGTTAGGAACGATTATTAAAGTAATTTTTCAGGAATCACTCGTAAACTTCAAGTACCTTGCGCGTCTCCATAGGACGGCCCGTGTCCTAGAATAGCGGCCCGGATATCGTTCTCTACACCGTGCCAGACAATCCAGCGTCACTGCTCGAATTTCCCTGCCGATTCGACATCAAGGTGATGGGCGAGGCCGCGGCCGGCTTCGAGTTGTTGGTACTCGGCATCGTCGAACGGCATTGCGGACCGATCGACGACCAATCCTGGCGGGCGCGACCGAGCCGTAACAAGCGCTACCTGGCCATGACGGTGACCGTCATGGCCAGGGATCGGGACCATCTCGACGGCCTTTACGGGGAACTCAGTGCGCACGAGCGCATTCTGATGGTGCTGTGAGCGTTCGTGTCGTCGCTTTGCGCCATTGGGCCTACGACGAGGCCTGGCAGGCCATGCAGGCCTTCACTGCTGCCAGGACCGCGCAGACGCCGGACGAACTCTGGCTGGTCGAACATCCGCCGGTGTTCACGCTCGGCCGTGCTGGCAAGCCGGAACACCTGCTCGCCCCCGGCGACATCCCGGTGGTGCATTCCGACCGCGGTGGTCAGGTGACTTATCATGGCCCTGGCCAACTGGTCGTCTACACCCTGCTCGACGTCCGTCGGCTGGGGCTCGGTCCACGCGAACTGGTGAGGCGTATCGAGCAAGGCATCATCGACTACCTTGCCAGCCTCGGCATCGACGGACAGCGCCGGGCAGGTGCGCCGGGTGTCTACTGCGGCGGGGCCAAGATCGCGGCGCTCGGGCTGCGCATCCGCGCCCACGGTAGCTACCATGGCTTGGCGCTCAACGTCGACATGGACTTGGAGCCTTTCGCACGCATCAATCCTTGCGGCTACGCGGGGTTGGCCGTGACCGACCTGCGCCGGCAAGGGCTGGCCGTAGGGCTGGGCCAGGTTGCGGCCGATCTGCCGATTGCCCTGTGTCGTAACCTATACGGCGGTGCCGTCGCGCTGGAGCGGTCGCTAACTGCCAGTCAACCGCTCCGCCCGACTTCCGCCTGAGGAGGCCCCATGGAAAGCGAACCCAAGACCAGCCCCAGCCGCGCCCAGCGTGGCACCGACAAGGTCGCGCGCATTCCCGTCAAGGTCGAACCGACCGTCGGCAGTCTGCCGCGCAAGCCGGCTTGGCTGCGCGCACGCGCACCGACGCATCCCCGGGTCGGAGAACTAAAGCGCCTGCTGCGCGAGGAGGGTCTGCACACGGTGTGCGAGGAGGCCGCCTGCCCCAACCTCGGGGAATGTTTCGCGCACGGCACCGCGACATTCATGATCATGGGTGACCTGTGCACCCGGCGTTGCCCGTTCTGCGACGTCGCGCACGGCCGCCCGGCTCCGCTCGATGACGATGAGCCCGGGCACCTCGCCAATGCGGTGGGCCGTATGGACCTGCGTTACGTCGTCATCACCTCGGTCGATCGGGACGACCTGCGGGATGGCGGGGCGGCACATTTCGCCGCCTGTGTCGCGGCGGTCCGTACGCGACAGCCGGGTATCCGTATCGAGATCCTGGTCCCCGATTTCCGCGGTCGCATGGAACGCGCTCTCGATGCCCTCATGATCGCACCACCTGACGTCTTCAACCACAATCTCGAGACGGTGCCGTCGCTGTATCTCAAGGTTCGTCCCGGGTCCGATTACAACTGGTCACTCGATCTCATCGAAGCGTTCAAGGTCCGCGCACCGGGCGTGCCGACCAAGTCGGGACTGATGCTCGGTCTCGGCGAAACGCTGGACGAGGTGCGTGACACGTTGCGCGATCTGCGTGCTCACGGTTGCGACATGATCACGCTCGGCCAGTACCTCCAGCCGAGTCGCGCCCACCTGCCGGTCGAACGCTTCGTGCCGCCCGAGGAGTTCGATACCCTGGCGACATTCTGCCGCGAACTCGGCTTCGTCAACGTCGCCGCCGGCCCTTTGGTGCGCTCGTCCTACCACGCGGATCTGCAGGCGGCGGGGGAAGCAGTGCGCTGACGCGAGCGACAGCCGTTGCTCTATCTCGTCTTCAAGTCCCTGGCCATTCCGCCGGGCCCGCAGGTCCTGCTGGGCGTGGTTGGATTGGTCTGCCTGCGGCGCTGGCGCCGCCTCGCGTCCTTACTGCTCAGTCTCTGCATCGGTTCGACGTGGTTCCTGGCGACACCGTTTTGCGCGGCCACCCTCGGCCGTCTGGTCGAACGTGACCCGGTGGTCGACATCGAGCGCGCACTCGCCGATTCGCCGCAGGCCATCGTGGTCCTGGGTGGAGGGACTTACGCGGATGCACCGGAATTCGGCGGTTACGACGAGGTTTCGATCAAGACCCTCGAACGCCTGCGCTACGGCGCTCGACTGCAGCGGCTGACGGGTCTACCGCTGGCAGTCACGGGTGGCTACGCCAGCCCCATCGGGATACCGGAGGGGGTCTCCATGACGACGGCGTTGGAAGCGGATTTCAACGCGCTGGTGGACTGGGCTGAGGTCGAGAGCCGTGACACTGCGGAGAACGCCCGTTTGAGCGCCGCGCGGTTTCCGTTCCGTCGCATTCTGCTGGTGACCCATGCGGTGCATATGCGCCGCGCGACGCGGGCATTTCGTGACGCAGGCTTTGACGTGATCTCCGCTCCCATGGGCTTCATCTCGCGACCCGGAGCGGCGGCCCGGGCAGCAAGCGATTTCCTGCCCGACATCAAGTCGTTCGGGCAGTCGAGCTACGTGGTCTACGAGCTGGTCGGCGCGTTGTGGTATGCGCTGCGCTACGGTGTATTGTCGTCGTCGCTGGTCGGAGACGTTGCGAGCACGCGGGCGCTGAACTCGCCCCGGGCGAGACGGGTTTGCACCTCATCCGTGACGGCGAGTCTCGCGGCGTCACGCACGATGCTCCCGTCCGACGCGGTGACGATGGCGTAACCGCGCTCGAGCGTGGCCGCAGGCCCGAGCGCCTGGAGCATGTCGTGCAAGCGCTCGAGACGGCGAGCCCGTGTGGCGAGCTGTTCCCGAACGGCGCCCTTGAGGCGACGTTCGTGATGAACCAGTTCGTGCGAGAGCAGGCGCAGGCGAGCCGCGGGTGACGCGGCGCCGAGCCGCGAGCGCAGGGCGCCGAGGCGTCCGTTCCCCAGTGTCAAGGTGGTACGCGTGGCGTGATGCAGGCGCTGCGACAAGTCGTCGACGCGCTGGAAATTGAGTTCCAGTCGCCGTTGCGGCGAGACCAGCCGGCGCGCCAGGTGCCCGACTTCGCGCACCTGGCTGCCGAGCCGGCGCGTCACGGCATTGATCAGCCGACGTTCGAGATCCCGTGCACGCCGTGCAGCCGCCAGGCCATCGGGTGAGACCAGTTCGGCGGCCGCGGAGGGCGTCGGTGCGCGCAGATCGGCGACGAGGTCGGCGATCGTCACGTCGACCTCATGACCGACGGCGCTCACGGTCGGAATGGCCGAGTCGTGAATGGCTCGTGCTACCACCTCTTCGTTGAACGACCACAGGTCCTCGAGCGAGCCACCGCCCCGGCCGATGATGAGGACGTCGCATTCGGCGCGGACGTTGGCCGTTTCGATCGCGCGCACGATGTCGCGCGCCGCGCCTTCGCCCTGAACAAGGGTCGGATAGACGATGACCGGAATCGCCGGGCAACGCCTTGCCAGGACGTGGATGACATCGCGCACGGCAGCACCGCTCGGCGAGGTGATGATGCCGATGGCGCGTGGCCAGTCCGGCAGCGGCCGCTTGTGAGCGGCATCGAACAATCCTTCCGCCTGGAGTCTCAGCTTGAGCTCCTCGAAGCGCAGCGCGAGCAGGCCGTCACCGGCGGCCTCGAGGCTGTCGACGATGAGCTGGAAGTCGCCGCGCGCGGGATACAGGCTGACCAGCCCGTAGGCGAGGACCGACAGGCCGTTCTCGGGGCGACAGCGCAGGCCGCTGGCGCGATTGCGGAACATGGCGCAGCGTACCTGGGCGGTGGCATCCTTCAAAGTGAAGTAGAGATGCCCGGACGATGGCCGCGCGAGGTTCGAGATCTCGCCTTCCACCCACAGGCGGCCGAGGCCCTGCTCGAGCGTCGCCCGGGCCGCTTCGGTCAGCCTGGAAACGCTGTAGATGTCGTGCAAGGCATTGCCAGGATTGAGATTTTCGAACGTCCTGCGGGCCATGAGCGGAGGTTGCCACGTTTACCGGGAGGGCGCGAATCCCTATAATTCGCCGCTTCCATTTTACGGGATGGCCCCCTCCGATGCGCGTCGTAGACGAAGCACTCACCTTCGATGACGTCCTGCTTCTGCCGGACTACTCAGAGGTCCTCCCGCGCGAAGCCGACCTGCGTACCCGCCTGACGCGCGACATCGAGCTCCAGATCCCCCTGCTCGCCGCCGCCATGGACACGGTCACCGAGGCACGCCTGGCCATCGCGCTGGCCCAGGAGGGCGGCATCGGCATCATCCACAAGAACATGAGCCCGACCGAGCAGGCGCAGCAGGTGCGCCAGGTCAAGAAGTTCGAGAGCGGTGTCATTCGCGACCCCATCACGACCCGACCTGATGCCAGCATCGGCGAAGTGCTGGCGTTGACCCGCGAACATGGCATCTCCGGCGTGCCGGTCGTCGATGGCGGCAAATTGGTCGGCATCGTCACCAGCCGTGACCTGCGTTTCGAGAAGCGCTTCGACGCCGCGGTGAGCGAGATCATGACTCCGCAGGAACGCCTGGTGACAGTCCGCGAGAACGCGGAGAAGGACGAGGTCATCGCACTCCTGCACAAGCACCGCATCGAGAAGGTGCTGGTCGTCAACGACGACTACGAACTGCGCGGGATGATCACCGTCAAGGACATTCAAAAATCCGACGAATTCCCCAATGCCTGCAAGGACAGCGACGAACGCCTGCGCGTCGGCGCCGCAGTCGGTGTCGGCGCCGGCACGCACGAACGCGTGATGGCACTGGTCGAGGCCGGCGTCGACGTCATCGTCGTCGACACCGCGCACGGCCACTCTCGCGGCGTCCTCGACACCGTGTCGTGGATCAAGAGGACCTACCCGGCGACGCAGGTCATTGGCGGCAACATTGCCACAGGCGATGCTGCCACGGCCCTGGTCGACGCCGGCGCCGATGCCGTGAAGGTTGGCATCGGGCCTGGTTCGATCTGCACCACGCGCATCGTCACCGGTATCGGCGTGCCGCAGATCACGGCCGTGACGAGCGTCGCCGAGCGCCTCAAGGGTTCCGGCGTACCGCTGATTTCGGACGGCGGCGTACGCTATTCGGGCGACATCGCCAAGGTCCTCGTGGCCGGCGCGTACTGCGTCATGATCGGCTCGCTGTTCGCGGGCACCGAAGAGGCGCCCGGCGAAGTCGAGCTCTACCAGGGGCGTTCCTACAAGTCCTATCGCGGTATGGGTTCGCTCGGCGCCATGGCGCAGAAGCACGGCTCCTCCGATCGCTATTTCCAGGAAAGCGGGGAAATCGAGAAGCTGGTGCCCGAAGGCATCGAGGGCCGCGTGCCGTACAAGGGCCCGCTGCGCGCTGTCGTCCACCAGATGATCGGTGGCTTGCGCGCCGCGATGGGTTACACCGGCTGCCGCAACATCGAAGAATTCCGCACACGGCCGAAGTTCCTGCGCGTGACGGCCGCCGGCATGCGCGAGAGCCACGCCCACGACGTCCAGATCACCAAGGAAGCGCCCAACTACCGTCTCGATTGAGACGCGGGCGCGGCACGGCGACATCCAGCAGGGCCCGATCACGATGGACGGCACACGCGATCTGCACAGCGATCGGATCCTGATCCTGGACTTCGGCTCGCAATACACCCAGCTCATTGCGCGCCGCGTGCGCGAAGCCCAGGTCTACTGCGAAATTCGCCCTTACGACATCAGCGCCACGGCTCTGGACGAATTCGCGCCGCGGGGCATCGTGCTCTCCGGGGGGCCGGAGTCGGTCAATGCCAACGCCGAGTTCCGCGCGCCGGCCCGGGTGTTCGAACTCGGCGTGCCGGTGCTCGGCATCTGCTACGGCATGCAGACCATGGCGACCCAGCTGGGCGGCCGCGTCGAAGCCTCGGCCGAGCGCGAGTTCGGCTACGCGCGGGTCCGCGCCCGCGGTCATTCGGAGCTGCTGCGTGACATCCAGGATCTCACCAATGCCGAGGGCCACGGCCTGCTCGACGTGTGGATGAGCCACGGCGATCACGTCACCGACCTGCCGCCTGGTTTCAAACGCATCGCCTCGACCGACAACGCGCCGATTGCCGGGATGGCGGACGAATCGCGGCATTTCTACGGCTTGCAGTTCCACCCCGAGGTCACGCATACCCGCCAAGGCCAGGCCATTCTCAGCCGCTTCGTCCACGACATCTGCGGCTGCGGTGCATTATGGACGGCGGCCAACATCATTTCGGACAGTATCACGCGCATCCGTGAACAGGTCGGCACCGACCGCGTCTTGTTGGGCCTGTCCGGTGGCGTCGATTCCTCGGTCGTTGCTGCCATGCTGCACAAGGCCATCGGGCGTCAGCTGACCTGCGTGTTCGTCGACAACGGCCTGCTGCGCCAGGACGAGGCGGGCGAGGTGATGGCGACCTTTGCTCGCCACATGGGGGTCGATGTGCGCCTGGCCGACGCCGGCGAGCAGTTTCTCGGCGCTCTGGCCGGGGTCAGCGATCCCGAGAACAAGCGCAAGGTCATCGGACGTACCTTTATCGAGGTGTTCGAGGCCGAGGCTGAGAAACTCGACGGTGTGCAGTGGCTGGCGCAGGGCACGATCTACCCTGACGTGATCGAGTCCGCCGCATCGGCCACTGGCAAGGCGCATGTCATCAAGTCCCACCACAACGTCGGCGGCCTGCCCGAGAACCTCAGTTTCGAGCTCATCGAGCCGCTGCGCGAATTGTTCAAGGACGAGGTGCGCAAGGTCGGGGTCGAACTCGGCCTCCCGGTCGAGATGGTCTACCGGCATCCCTTCCCGGGCCCGGGGCTGGGGGTTCGCATCCTCGGCGAAGTCCGCCGTGAGTATGCCGACACCCTGCGCCGTGCCGACGCCATCTTCATCGAAGAACTGCGCCGCCACGATCTCTACGACAAGGTCAGCCAGGCTTTCGCGGTGTTCCTGCCGGTGCGCTCGGTGGGGGTCCAGGGCGATGCGCGGAGCTACGAGTACGTCGTCGCGTTACGCGCCGTGGAAACCATCGATTTCATGACCGCGCACTGGGCGCATCTGCCCTACGAGTTTCTCGATCTCGTGTCGCGTCGCATCATCAACGAGGTCGCCGGAGTGTCGCGCGTCGTCTACGACGTGTCGGGCAAGCCGCCGGCGACCATCGAGTGGGAGTGAGGGCGCATCTGCCCCAATTCTCGCGCATGGGTGCCCAGTCCGTCATTCCGACCGCGTCCAGCGTCGTCGTGTCCGCACAGGATCGTCACTGGATGCAGCTCGCGCTGGCGCAGGCGCGTGCAGCCGAAGCGGCCGGCGAAGTCCCGGTCGGAGCCGTCGTCGTCATCGGCGGCGAGGTGATTGGCCGCGGGCACAACGCCGGCATCACGACCCACGACCCGACCGCGCATGCCGAGATCGTCGCACTCCGCGAAGCGGCCGGCGCCCGCGGCAACTACCGGCTCAGCGGCGCCACACTCTACGCCACGCTCGAACCCTGCCCAATGTGTGCGGGTGCAATTGTCCATGCGCGCATAGCACGGGTCGTCTACGCTGCACCCGATCCGCGGGCGGGCGCGGCCGGCAGCGTGATGGACGTCCTCGCCCACCCCGCCCTGAATCATCGCCCCGAGGTCGTCGCCGGCGTCGAGCGCGAAGCCGCCGCCGAACTGCTCGTCGCATTCTTTCGTGCCCGACGCGGCCCGGGCAGCACGTGAGCGCGCCGCACGACCAGGACACGTTGGAGACGCTGGCCCGCGAACTTGGCGAGCTTCTGCTCGAACGCGGCTGGCGTGCCGCAACGGCCGAGTCCTGTACCGGTGGCTGGATAGCGCAGGCCGTCACCGCCATCGCCGGCAGTTCGGACTGGTTCGAGGCTGGCCTTGTCACCTACTCGAATACAGCCAAGATCGATCTCCTCGGAGTCGAGGCCATGCTCATCGAGCGGCATGGCGCCGTGAGCGGCGAAACGGCCGCGGCGATGGCGCGGGGGGCATTACGCGTGACCGGCGCCGACATCGCCTGTGCCGTGACAGGCGTCGCCGGGCCCGGTGGTGGCAGCGCGGCCAAGCCGGTCGGCACGGTGTGGTTCGGTTTCACCACGGTCGACGGTCGCAGCGAAAGCGAGTGCCGCCGGTTCGACGGCGATAGGCGGGCCGTTCGTGCGCAGGCCGTTGCCCATGCCTTGCGCGGCCTGATTGACCGCCTGGCCTGAGTGCCGCGGCTGTTCTACGCCCTGTGGCCCGACGCCGCCACGCGCGCGGCGCTGGCAACGGCCGCCAGCCGAGTCGACGTCCGCACAGCGCGGCGCGTGCATGCCGACGATCTGCACCTGACGCTGACTTTCCTCGGTGAAACCACGGCCGCCGACTGCGCAGACCTCGAACTCCAGCCGGCACCGGAACTGCCGGGGTTCACGCTCGAGTTCGGTTTCTGCGGCTGGTGGCGGGCGAGCCGTGTTGCCTGGCTCGCCCCTCTCTCGACGCCGGCCGCGCTCCTCGCGCTGCAGGCCTGGACGGCCGCTGCCGGACTTCGCGCAGGCTTCGCGCCAGAGGCACGCGCGTTTCAACCACACATCACCGTCGCGCGCCGGGTCACGCGGGTTCCCCGTGCCTCGGGAGGTTTCGAGTTGACTTGGCAAGTGACTGATTTCGCGCTGCTCGAATCCCTCGCGGAAAAACAACAGACGCGCTATCGCGTGCGTACCACGTGGCCTCTGCAAACGGCTCCGCGCGATGAAACCGCGTCGCCTTCTGTGCGATAATCCGCCGCTCGCTGGACTCCCAATCACCCCACGCAAGAGGACACGAAAATGGACGAAAACAAGCGAAAAGCGCTAGGAGCGGCGCTGTCCCAAATCGAGAAGCAATTCGGTACCGGATCGATCATGCGCATGGGCGATGCCGGCGCCGTACCCAACGTACAGGTGGTGTCGACCGGGTCGCTGTCACTCGACATCGCGCTCGGCGTCGGAGGGCTGCCGCGCGGCCGGGTGGTGGAGATTTTCGGACCGGAGTCGTCGGGCAAGACCACCCTTGCGCTGCACGTCGTCGCCGAAGTGCAGAAGCTAGGCGGTACGGCCGCATTCGTGGACGCCGAACATGCACTCGATCCGCAGTACGCCGAGCGGCTCGGGGTCGACGTCGGTGAACTCCTGGTTTCGCAACCCGACACCGGCGAGCAGGCGCTCGAGATCACGGACATGCTGGTGCGCTCGGGCGCGGTCGACGTCATCATCGTCGACTCCGTGGCGGCACTGGTGCCGAAAGCGGAAATCGAAGGCGAGATGGGTGACAGCCACGTCGGTTTGCAGGCACGCCTGATGTCGCAAGCCCTGCGCAAGCTGACCGGTAACATCAAGCGCTCGAACACTCTGGTCATCTTCATCAACCAGATACGCATGAAGATCGGGGTCATGTTCGGCAACCCGGAAACGACCACCGGCGGGAACGCACTCAAATTCTATGCGTCCGTGAGGCTCGACATCCGCCGCGTCGGTTCGCTCAAGCGCGGCGACGAAATCATCGGCAACGAAACCCGCGTCAAGGTCGTGAAGAACAAGGTCGCCCCTCCGTTCCGCCAGGCGAATTTCGACATCTTGTACAACGAGGGCGTGTCGCGCGAAAGCGAACTCATCGAACTCGGCGTCGAGCACGGCCTGGTCGAGAAGACCGGGGCCTGGTACAGCTACAAGGGCGATCGACTCGGCCAGGGTAAGGACAACGTGCGGTTGTTCCTCAAGGAGAATCCGACCATAGCCAGCGAGATCGAAGCGGGAGTGCGCTCATCGGCGATACAGCACTCGGCGAGCGCCGACGATGTCGACGAGGAGCCGGTGGAGGCCGAAGCCTGAGCGACGAGGACCCGCGGACGGCGGCTCGCCGGGCCGCCGTGTCCGCGCTGGCCCGGCGTGAACACAGCCGTCGCGAACTCGAGCGCAAGCTGGGCGCACGCGGCCTCGATGCCAATGCGGTCGGTGACGCGCTCGACGACCTGGGCGCGGCAGGCTTGCAGAACGACGGACGGTTTGCGACGGCGTATGCACGCCAGCGCGCCGAGCGCGGTTACGGGCCGCGACGTATCCGGCTGGAACTGCGCGAACGCGGCATCGAAGACACTGCTGTCGTAGCTGCCTTCGATGAACTCGAGCACGATTTCGCCACGCTGGCACGCCGCGTGCAGCGACGCAAGTTCGGACACGCGCCGCGCTCAGTGGCCGAGCGTGCGAAGCAGACGCGCTTTCTCGAGTATCGTGGATTCGAATCTGCGCAAATCCGCCATGCATTGGAACACGACACTGACGACGATGAAGACTACTGAGATCAGACAAGCTTTTCTCGACTACTTCGCCGAGCACGGCCATACCGTCGTCGACAGCAGTTCGCTCGTCCCGGGAAACGATCCTTCCCTGCTGTTCACGAACGCCGGCATGGTGCAGTTCAAGGATGTGTTCCTTGGCTTGGAGGAGCGCGGCTACCGACGCGCCGCGTCGTCCCAGCGGTGCGTGCGCGCCGGTGGCAAGCACAACGATCTCGACAACGTCGGTTACACCGCGCGTCACCACACCTTCTTCGAGATGCTCGGCAATTTCAGTTTCGGCGAGTATTTCAAGCGCGATGCGATCCAATTCGCCTGGGGGCTGTTGGTCGGCCGCTTCGGGTTGCCGCCCGAACGTCTGTGGATCACCGTGTTCGAGGACGACGACGAGGCAGCTTCGATCTGGCTGGACGAGATCGGCGTCTCGCCGGAGCGCTTCTCGCGCTGCGGTGAGAAGGATAACTTCTGGATGATGGGCGACACCGGTCCGTGTGGTCCCTGTTCGGAGATCTTCTACGATCACGGGCCCGATATCCCCGGCGGTCCGCCCGGTTCCCCCGACGCCGACGGTGACCGCTACATCGAAATCTGGAACCTCGTGTTCATGCAATACGAGCGCTTTGCGGACGGCACCCAGCGCGAGATCCCACGCCCGTCGGTCGACACCGGCATGGGACTCGAGCGAATTGCCGCGGTGCTCCAGGGTGCGCACGACAACTACGACATCGATCTTTTCCGAAATCTCATTGGCGCGGTGCGCGCCGAGGTGGATGGAGAGGTAGGCGAGCTCGCTTCGCTGCGCGTGATTGCCGATCACATCCGGTCCGCCGCGTTTCTCGTCCTCGACGGCGTCCTGCCCTCGAACGAGGGCCGGGGCTATGTGCTGCGTCGGATCATACGTCGCGCGCTGCGTCACGGTCACAAGCTGGGGATTGACCGCCCGTTCTTCCATCGCCTGGTGGCGCCGCTTGCCGCCGAGATGGGCGATGCCTACCCCGCGCTCAACGAGCGCTGCGACGCCGTCGCCGCGGCGCTGGCGCAGGAAGAAGCGCGCTTTGCGGAGACGCTCGATCAGGGCATGCGCATCCTCGAGCAGGCCATTGCCGGTCTCGACGGCGATACCATCCCCGGCGCGGTGGTGTTCCAGCTCTACGATACCTACGGCTTTCCAGTCGATCTCACCGCCGATATCGCGCGCGAGCGATGCCTGGCCCTCGACCATGCCGGTTTCGAAGCCGCGATGCAGGCGCAGCGCGAACGCGCCCGCGCCGCCAGCCACTTCGCCAACGTCGACACCGCGCATGCCATCGCCGGCGACGCCCTGGCCGCACTCGGTCGCGAGCAGGTCTTCTCCGGCTACGATACGACGCGCGACGAAGCGACAGTGATTGGCCTGTTCGTCGACGGACGACCGGTCGACGCCGTCACCGCCGGGACCTCGGCCATCGTCGTCCTCGATCGCACGCCGTTCTACGCCGAATCGGGTGGTCAGGTCGGCGATCGAGGCGAACTGCAAGCGGTGGACGGTGGCACGTTCGTGGTGGCCGATACACGCAAGCAAGGTGGCCTGTTCCTGCATGTCGGGGAACAAGCAGGAGGCTCGCTCGCGCGCGGTTCCCGCGTCGCCGCCATGGTTGAGGATCCGCGCCGCCAGGCCACCCGGCTCAACCATTCGGCGACACACCTCATGCACGCGGCGCTTCGCGAGGTGCTCGGCACGCATGTCGAGCAGAAGGGTTCGCTGGTCGACCAGGAACGCCTGCGTTTCGATTTCTCACATCCACAACCACTGACACGCGAGGAACTCGAGGCCATCGAGCGGCTGGTCAATCGCGAGATTCGCCGTAACGTCGCCGTTGAAGCGCGTTCGATGTCCTACGACGCGGCTATCAAGTCGGGGGCGATGGCACTGTTCGGCGAGAAGTACGGCGATGAGGTCCGAGTGCTGTCGATGGGTGATTTCTCGGTCGAGCTCTGTGGTGGGACGCACGTCGCGCGCACCGGGGACATCGGCGCTTTTCGCATCGTCGCCGAGTCCGGAGTGGCCTCGGGCGTACGCCGCATCGAGGCGGTCACCGGCGAGGCCGCGACGGATCACGCCCTGGCCGCGGACGCGCGCATTGTGCGCATCGCCGGCCTGGTGCGCGCGGGCGGTGCCGACATCGAACATAAAATCGGACAAGTCCTCGATCGAACCCGAGCGCTGGAAAAGGAAATCCAGGAGCTACGCAGGCGACTGGCCGGGCAATCCAGCCGGGATCTCGCTGACGGAGCCCGGGACATAGCGGGCGTGACGGTCATCGCCGAGCGCGTCGACGGCGCCGACATGAACACCTTGCGCGACGCCTGCGACAAATTGAAAGATCGTTTCGCGCGCGCCGTCGTCGTGCTCGCCGCGGTGGAGGATGATAAAGTACGCCTCGTAGCCGGCGTGACGAAGCCGCTCATCGACATCATCAACGCCGGACAACTGGTCAATCACGTCGCACTACAGGTCGGGGGCAAGGGCGGCGGACGCCCCGACATGGCCCAGGCCGGTGGGACGGATGCCAGTAAGCTCGACGCAGCCCTCGCCTCGGTCGCCGACTGGGCGGCCGAGCGGCTCGCCTGAACATCTCGGATCGATTCTCGCGCCGCGTCCTGGCGACGCGGCGACATCGCATCGAAACCCTTTGACAGGAGTTGCATGGCACTCATCGTTCAGAAATTTGGCGGTACCTCCGTCGGCGACGTCGACCGCATCAGGGCGGTCGCCGAACGGGCCAAGCGCACGCAGGCAGAAGGACATCAGGTCGTGGTCGTCGTCTCGGCCATGTCCGGTGAAACGGATCGCCTGCTCGGCCTGGCCCGCGCCTTCGATGCGAATCCGCGAGGGCGGGAACTCGACGTCATCCTCTCGACCGGCGAACAGGTCACGATCGGACTCTTGTGCATGGCGCTGCAGTCCCTCGGCGCGGCGGCGATGTCTTTCACCGGTGGGCAGGTGCGGATCCTGACCGACAGCGCCTATAACAAGGCGCGTATCGAGGCGATCGACCAACATCACGTCAGAGCCGCGCTCGAGCACGGCCAAGTGGCCGTGGTGGCGGGATTCCAGGGCGTCGACGCCGACGGCAACATCACTACGCTAGGCCGGGGTGGTTCCGATACCACAGCGGTGGCATTGGCCGCCGCGCTGGACGCCGACGAGTGCCAGATTTATACGGACGTGGACGGGGTCTACACGACTGATCCTCGTATCGTGCCCGAGGCGCGCCGTCTGGACCGAATCACCTACGAGGAGATGCTGGAGATGGCCAGCCTCGGCGCCAAGGTGTTGCAGATCCGCTCGGTCGAGTTCGCCAGCAAATACCAGGTCAACCTGCGGGTCTTGTCGTCGTTCGCCGAGGGCGGCGGGACCCTGATCACGACAGAGGACAACATCATGGAACAGGCGCTAATTTCGGGTGTCACACTCAACCGGGACGAGGCCCAAGTCACGGTTACGGGTGTCCCCGACCGGCCGGGAATTGCCAGTGGTCTTCTCGGTCCGATCGCCGATGCGAACATCGAGGTGGATATGATCGTGCAAAACACCGGGGCCGACGGCGCCACGGATTTCACGTTCACCGTGCATCGCAATGATTACGAGCGTACCCTGGGTATCCTGCGCGACGTTGCGCCCGGCATGGAGGCGCGGAGCGTGGAAGGCGATCGCAAGATCGTCAAGGTTTCGATCGTCGGTGTCGGGATGCGTTCGCATGCCGGCATCGCAAGCCGGATGTTCCGTGCCCTGGCCGCAGAGGGCATCAACATCCGCATGATTTCGACCTCTGAGATCAAGATCTCGGTCGTCGTGGACGAAAAGTATGGCGAGCTCGCAGTGCGCACGTTGCACGACGAGTTCGAGCTCGAGAAGGGCGCGGTCAGCGCCTGACGGATTCGGGCGTGGGCAGGGCCCACGCCCGTTGCTCCCTTGAGGCTGCCGACGATGTCTTGCGGCCTCGGGGACGACAATAGCCGTACCCCCGCTATCGTCACTTCAATGGAGATTGTGAATCGGCAAGCGGCGCCGCCTTGCGATGGCGCCTATGGAGATAGCTATGCTTATTTTGACTAGACGGGTCGGTGAGGCGTTGATGATTGGTGACGAGATCAACGTAACTGTTCTGGGTATCAAGGGTAACCAGGTGCGTATCGGGGTCAGCGCGCCCAAGGAAGTCGCGGTGCACCGCGAGGAGATCTACCAGCGCATCCAACAAGAGAGCGACGCACCGGAGGAATCGGTGTCGGACTGAGGTCCTGCGAACTTTACCCCGCCAACCTGCGTGGGTATGCTACGCGCTCTTCCAGGAGAGGTGGCCGAGTGGCTGAAGGCGCTCCCCTGCTAAGGGAGTATGGGTCAAAAGCCCATCGGGGGTTCGAATCCCCCTCTCTCCGCCACAAAAGAACCCGCCTTGCGCGGGTTTTTTTGTGGCGGAGTGCAGGGCGTCGATGAGAACCCCGGGGTTCGACCGGCGCGCATCGCGCGCCGGGACGCCGTTCTCTGAACGGCGCCCGCAGGGCGAGGAAACGCCATAGCGTTTCCGAGTCAATCCCCCTCTCTCCGCCACAAAAGAACCCGCCTTGTGCGGGTTTTTTTGTGGCGGAGTGCAGGGCGTCGATGAGAACCCCGGGGTTCGACGGGCTCGCGGCACACGCCAAACGGCGCCCGTTGAGGTCGGCGGACAATTCTCCGATGATGCCCGTCCTTTTGGGCACGATGCATTCCGATCATGACGACTATTCCAACCGACCTGATAGCGCCGCTGTTCGACCCCGCGACCTTCGCCCGACGCGGCGCAATCGATGAGCTCCTGCGCACCGTGCGACGCGAATTTCCGCTGGCCCGGGCAGAGGTCCCGGGCTACGACCCGCACTGGATCGTGTCGCGCTACGCGGACATCCAGGCGGTCAGCAGGCAGAACGATCTCTTCCACAACGCCGACCGCTCGGCCACCCTCATCCCGCAACTCGGCGAGCAACTCGTGCAGGAGTTCACGGGCGGCGATTACAACCTGTTCCGGTCGCTGGTTCAGCTGGACGGCGCCGAACACAAGTCTTACCGCCGAGTGCTGTTCCAGGCGTTATCCGCCGGTGCCGTCTCACGGTTCGAAGCGAGCATCCGCGCTACCGCGAAGGCCCAACTCATCAAGCTCGAAGAGGCCGGTGGTGCGCTCGACTGGTCCAGCGCAATTGCCTCGGCTTACCCGCTGCGTGTCGTGCTCGACATCATCGGTGTCCCGGAGGACCAGCACGATGACATGCTGCGGTTGACTCAGTGGCTGTTCAGTTGGGCCGATCCGGACCTTTGCAGACCAGGTACCGACCCACGCGAACCGCAGCAACAACCCCGCACCTGGAAGATTGTGTTCGACGAGTTCGATGCTTGCTTCTCGGACCTGATCGAGCGGCGGCGGCGCGAACCGCGTGACGATCTCGCGAGCCTGATCGCCAACGCGGCCATAGACGGCAGTGCGTTGGAGCACACGCGGGCGATTTCCTATTTCGCCATCCTGGCAACGGCCGGTCACGATTCGACAGCCCATACCACGGCAACCGCGATGTGGGAAATGGCGGAACGGCCCGCTTTGTTCGCGCGCGTGCGCGACAACCCGGCACAACTCGACCGTTTCGTCGACGAAAGCATCCGCTGGACGACACCGGTGAAACACTTCGTGCGCCATGCGACAGCCGACTGCGAACTTGCCGGCCAACGCGTCGCGCGTGGCGACCGCCTCTACCTCGCCTATCCCTCGGGCAATCGCGACGAAGCCGAATTCGAAGAACCGTTCGAGTTTCGTCCCGACCGCGCGCGCAATCGTCATCTCGGTTTCGGCTACGGCGGGCATGTTTGTCTGGGGCAGCACCTGGCGCGACTGGAGATGCGCATCCTGTGGGAGGTACTCCTGCCGCGCCTGGAGGCCGTGGAGATGGATGGCGAGGGCCGGTTGATCGCCTCGGAGTTCGTTTCGGGACCGAAGTCGGTCCCCATCCGCTACCGTTGCGGGGCGGGCAGAGTGTCGTCGCACGCGTCCTGAACCCGGTGCCGCACACGTTTCGCCCGCCGTTCGTGCCGCACGTTCACGCCTATTGCGTCGGCGCAGATGTCCGCCGGCCGCCACTGCGCCATCGAACGCAGCTGGGCCGACCAGGCGGATCTGCAGCGTGTGCATCCAGCTTTTCGATTCTCCAATCGGCGGGTTCTCTCGCGCATGGACCATGGGCTAAGCTCGCGCCCCACCGATGCCGAAAATGGAACCCGCAACGATGAGCAGCGATCTCACCGCGGCTGTCGAACGCGTCGCCGCGCGCCTACGCGGCGCGCGGCGTGTCGCCGTCCTGACGGGCGCCGGCATGTCGGTGGCATCGGGCCTGCCCACCTATCGCGGCATCGGCGGCCTGTACAACGAAATGATCGTCGACGAAGGCATGGCGATCGAGGAGATCCTCCACGCATACACTTTTGCCCGTAACCCGGCTTTGACTTGGAAGTACATCGCTCAGATCGAACGCGCCTGTCGTGGAGCCGGAGCCAACGAGGGCCACCGAATCCTGGCCCGTTGGGACGAGCGTTACGACCTGCACGTCGCGACGCAGAACGTCGACGGCTTTCATCGGGACGCGGGTAGCCGGCATGTCATCGAACTGCACGGCAACCTCGGCGAGATGTACTGCATCGATTGTGAGCGCGCCTTCACCATGGAAGAACTCGAACCGTTGGCGATGCCGCCCCGCTGCCTGCATTGCGATGGCCTGATCAGGCCGAACGTCGTGCTGTTCGGCGAGATGCTTCCGGTCGCAGCGCTCGACGCATACGAGCGCGAACTCGCACGCGGCTTCGACGTGATGTTCTCGATCGGTACGAGCGCGGGCTTTCCGTATATCCAGCAACCGGTGTTCGAGGCCGCGCGCCGAGGCACCTACACGGTTGAGATCAACCCCGACAGGACCTCGTTATCGGTAGTCGTCGCCGAGCATCTGGCCTGCCCGGCACAGGTTGCGCTCATCGCCATCGACGAGGCGCTCCAGAGTGCATGAAGGTCGGCGGCGGGCGACGATTCGACGCGAACCTGGGCGCGGCAACCGTGTCGCGACACCGACGCATCCGTTGGCGGTTGAGACACCAGGGGCAAAAGGCGCAATTTGCCCGTAAAAAAAGCCACAAAACGACCTGTCAAGGCTTCCAATTTCGGGCGCGATGATTATAGTAGCGCCTTCGTTCAGGACCTGTTTTCCCCGCACTAACCGGCATGTCCGGTATCGCGGCTCCGGCCGGGGAGCACCTCGAGCAGCCGCGAGATTTGCGGGTAGGCGACGAGTTCGAGTCAAGGTGTCGCGCGGGAACGTGGCGCCCAACACGGCGCTACAGGAGCAACCCGAACCGATACCGAAACGTGCATACCAACAGTTACCAACGATTACACGCTACCACCTGCCACGGGAGGAACTCATGAGCAAAGCGAAGACCAGCGCTATCAAGGAAAAGCAGACCAAGTCGGCGATCATCGCTGCCGTCGCCGAGGATACCGGCCTGACCAAAAAGCAGGTCCAGGCCGTTCTGCAGTCGACCAAGGCCTTGGCTACCCGCCATCTGATCAAGAACGGTTCCGGTGAATTCACCGTGCCGGAGATCGGCGTCAAGCTGCGTCGCGTGCAGAAGGCCGCACGCAAGGCCGGCATGGCCCGCAACCCGTTCACCGGCGAGATGGTCAAGGTCGATGCCCGGCCGGCCAGCCTGTCGGTGCGCGCAACCGCGATGAAGGCGATCAAGGACTCCGTCGCCTGAACGGTTGACCAACGATGCTTGTGAAGCCGGCGCAGTGACGCCGGCTTTTTTTTGTCTCGTGGTGGCGCGTTGCTTGCCATTCCGATGGCGGTCGATTAACGTGCCGCCGAACTGTAGCCTGGGTGCCCTGGAACCGATCGAAACCAGGGTTAAACGGGAAGCCGGTGCGTCGACGTACCCTCGTACGCGACAACGCCGGCGCTGCCCCCGCAACGGTAGGCGAGGGCGGGTTCCAACGAGCCACTGTGTCACGACATGGGAAGGCGGAACCCGCGGCGACGCTTCAAGTCGCCCACTCGCGAGCCCGGATACCGGCCCACGCCAGACATGCGTACCACGAGAGCGTGGTACGTCCTGTTGACGACGCGCGGAGGGCGCGAGCGGATTGTCGGGTCCTAACGGCTGCTTCCCGCATTCTCGTAATCCTTCGCGCTCTGACGGTCGTCGCACCGGGGTAGGTGCCGACCGGGAGATGAGCCATGCCCTCCGTTCGCGCCTTGGCGCCATGCCTCCTCGCGTTCGCCTCCGCACTGGTCGCGGCGACAGAGCAACCGGTCGACAACATCGTCATCACCGCGTCCCGCCGCCCGATCGAAATCGAGCGCGTCGGGGCAAGTGTCACCGTGCTCGACCGTGACTTCATCGAGCGCAGACAGGCGATGTTCGTTGCCGACCTACTGCGCGCCGTACCCGGCCTTGCGGTGAGCCGCTCGGGCGGCGCGGGCAAACAGACGCAGCTGCGCATGCGCGGCGCCGAAGGCAATCACCTCATGGTGTTGCTCGACGGTATCGAGGTCAACGATCTGGCCGGTAACGACGAGTTCGATTTCTCGAACCTCAGTACGGCGGATATCGAACGTATCGAGATCGTACGTGGTCCGCAGAGCGCCCTGTGGGGCAGCGATGCCCTGGCCGGGGTCATCAACATCATCACGCGCAAGGGTGACGCCGGGTATACCGCGGATCTCGCGCTGGAGGGCGGCTCGTTCGCCACCACCCAGCAACGTGCAAGCTTCTCCCTCGGTGCTGACGACAGGCACCTGCGTTTCGGTGTCGCCCGAATCGATACCGGCGGCAGCAACGTGTCACGCTTCGGAGACGAGGAGGATGCGTACCATGCGTTGACCATTGACGCCAACGGTGCGCTCGATGTGACGGCAGGGGTGCGCCTGTCGTTCGTGTTGCGCAACGTCGACAGCCGCACAGAGAACGACAGCGGCGTCCTCACCGGTCTGCCGGTCGATACGCCGGGGCTCAGCGACAGTAACCAGACCTATCTCGGGACGCGCGCGGATATCGCGCTGTTCGACGGCCGCTGGACGCAGCGTGCCGAGGCCAACTGGACATCGACCGCCACCGATACGGTAGACCCCGCGGTGTTCCAGCAAGGCACGACGGAGGGTGATCGTTACGAACTCACGTACCAGTCCAGCGCCTGGTTCGACACGGACGTCGGCACCGCGGCTCGCCACGTCGTGACGTTCGCCGTCGACCACGAGTATCAGCGCTTCCGCCAGCGTGGACCGGTGACGGTGTTCGGCGATCCCAACCAGGAAAGGGGTATGCACAACACGGGGCTTACGGGTGAGTACCGAGTCACCCTCGCCGACCAACTCGACCTCGCGGGCAGCGCGCGGCGTGACCTGAATTCGGATTTTCGCGACATCACCACCTACCGCGCCAGCGCCGCCTGGCACACCCCCTGGTTCGGCAGCGTCGTCAATCTCGCGTACGCCACCGGGCAGAAGGCGCCGACCTTCATCGAGCGGTTCGGCTTCGCTTCGGGTGGGCTGTTTGGCCCGGTATTCATCGGTAACGGTACGCTCGATCCCGAGCATTCGCGGGGATGGGAGGTGGGCCTGCGCCAACCCCTGTTCGACGGCAACCTGCAGCTCGCGGCAACCTGGTTCGAAGAGCGCCTGGAGGACGAGATCTTCGGTTTCGCTGTCGATGCGACCGGGACTACGGCGACCGCCGTCAACCAGGGCGGCACCAGCCGCCGCAGCGGCTTCGAGTTCGAGGCGGACGCGACACTCCCGCTCGGCCTGCTGCTCGACGCGAGTTACACGTATCTCGATGCCACCGAGCTCGATCGCGTGAGCGGACTGCGCAAGGACGAAGTCAGGCGCCCGAACCACCAGGCCAGCTTCGCCCTCGACTGGCGCTCGCCCGCCGGGCGCTGGAAACTCGGCAGCTTTGTCACCTATAGCGGGACCTTCGAGGACCTCACCTTCCTGCCGCCGACCTTCGCCCAGCAGCGGGTGCGCATGGACGGCTACGTGCTCGTCGGTGGCAACGCCAGTGTCACCGTCGCGCGTGGCGTGGAGGTCTACGCGCGGGTGGAGAACGCGCTCGACGAGCACTACGAGGAACTGTTCGGGTTCCGCGCACCCGGACTGGCCGGCTACGCAGGGCTGCGCATCGACTTCTTCCCGCCCTGAAATCCGTCCCCGCCGCGCCGCGTTGCAAAGCGCTGGGCGCGCGTGGACACTGGGCAGCCCGTTCCTAATGGCCAGGAATCCATGCACTGCATCGTCATCGGCGCCGGCCTGCTCGGCCTGACCACCGCCACCTGTCTGCAGCAGGGTGGGGCCCGGGTCACCGTCATCGAGCGCGCACCGGGAGCGGGGCTCGAAACGAGCTTCGCCAACGGTGGCATGCTGCACGCCAGCCAGGCCAGTCCGTGGAACGAGCCCGGTGTGCTCAGCCAAGCGCTGCGCATGCTCGGGCGCGAGGACTCCGCCCTGTTGATCCGTCCGCGTGCCCTGCCGAGCATGCTGCGCTGGACCTGGGATTTCTTTCGCCAGTCTTCTCCAAGGT
This sequence comes from Gammaproteobacteria bacterium, assembly GCA_050184115.1. GTDB lineage: Bacteria > Pseudomonadota > Gammaproteobacteria > JACKNG01. The sequence goes on from JBFXAQ010000001.1 coordinate 531,850, forward strand.
GCTTCGAGCGGAACATGGCGCGTAACGCGCGCCTCGCGAGTTACTCACTGCGAATGCTGGATGCGCTGTATAACGACATCGCGTCGGACTACGAGCGCGCCGACCGCGGCACGCTGAAGATCTACCGTACCGTGCAGGAACTCGATGCCGCGCTGGCGGCGGCCGAACGCTGTCGTGCATGGGACGTACGGTTCGACGTCCTCGACAGCGCTGCTGTCGCGCGGCTCGAGCCAGCGCTGGGGCCGGTGCAGCAAGCACTGAGCGGTGGTGTCCACTTTCCCGACGACGTTGCCGGCGACGCCCATCTCTTTTGTCGCGCGCTGTCACAGCGGCTCGTTCGCGACGGCGCCGAGTTGCGCTACGAATCGCACGCTGAGCAGATCCTGCTCGCCGCCGGGCGGTTCGATGCGGTGGTGATCGATGGCGAACCGCTGCGGGCCGACGCCTGCGTGGTCGCGGCCGGCAGCTATAGCGCGGCCCTGCTGGCGCCGCTCGGACTGCGCCTGCCGGTCCAACCGGTCAAGGGCTACTCGCTGACGATCCCGCTCGCCAGCTGGCATGCTCCGCCGCGGGTACCGGTCATCGACGAGCACTTCCACGCTGCGGTGTGTCCGCTGGGTGAGCGTCTGCGGGTCGCCGGCACGGCCGAGTTCACCGGTTTCGATGCCGCGCTGACCCCTTCGCGCATCGCCAACCTGTACCACCTCGTCGAACAGGTCTATCCAGAGGGCGCGCGACTTGTCGACCCCCGCACGGTGGTCGAGTGGTGCGGTTTCCGGCCCATGAGCCCGGACGGAGTCGGCCTTATGGGACCGAGCGCGATACCGGGCCTCCACCTCAACACCGGTCACGGTCACCTCGGATGGACCATGGCCCCGGGCGCCGGTAAATTGGTCGCCGATCAGGTACTCGGTGTCGTCACCGACATCGCCAGCGCAGACTACCTGCCGGCGCGGTTTGCCTGCTGAGCGGTACTGCCATCCAAGCCAGGAGACATCCCAGTGGAATTTGCCGACATCGTCGCCCGACGCTGCAGCGTGCGCCAATTCGAACCCGGCGTGACCATCGACGACGCCACCCTGAGCGCAATCTTCGAGCGCGTCGTGCAGAGCCCGAGTTCGTTCAACGTGCAGCATTGGCAATTCGTGATTGTCCGGGATACGGCGCGCAAGGCCGCGTTGCGCAAGCTGTCCTTCGGCCAGGCCCAGGTCGAACAGTGTGCCGCCGCGGTGTTCGTGTGCGGTAACCTGCTCGCCCACGAGGATGCCGCGCGCCTTTATGCGGATGCGGGCGAGGAGGCGCGCAACAAGTACGTACCGATGATCGAAGGTGTCTACCGTGACCAACCTGTGCTGCAGCGCGAGGAGGCCATCCGCAGTGGTGCGCTGGCGGCAATGACGCTGATGTACGCGGCACGCGATCTCGGCTGGGATTCCGGCCCGATGATCGGATTCGACGCGGCCAAGGTCGCCGCCTACCTCGATCTGCCCGACACGGTGGTTCCGGTCATGCTGGTCGTGCTCGGGCGCGCTGCCGTGGCGCCGGGGCCGCGTGGCTACCGTCGTCCGCTGTCCGAAGTCGTGCACCTCGAAGGCTTTGGCGGCGCCCGCCTCGGCTGAGAGCCAGGAGCGATGGAGACGACCGCGGCGGGGATTGCATGCTGGCGCTGCGGCGCACGCATCGACGATGCGCTGTTCCCGCTGCGCCGCGAGGAGGTCTGCGCGGCGTGCAACGCTGATCTGCACGTTTGCAAACAATGCCGGTTCTTCAATGCGCGGGTTTCCGACGGTTGTGACGAACCGCTCGCCGGCGGCGTTTCGAACAAGGAACGCGCGAACTTCTGCGACTATTTCACCGCGGTTTCGCCGGCCGCGGACACTGCCAGCGACATGGAGGCGCGGGCCCGGGCCGATCTCGACGCGCTGTTCGGCGGCGGCAGCGGCGGCACCTCCTCGACGGACGCCGATGCCAACCGCTCTGAACTCGAGCGCCTGTTCGGCCTGCGCAAGGATCCGGACTGACAGCCGGGCACTTCCGTGGACCATCCACCAATCAAGCGAGGGGAGAAACCATGCAGGAATTGAAACTGGACGAGCTGGCCGGGGATTTCGTCTTTCTCGAGGGGCCACGCTGGCACGAAGGACGCCTTTGGTTATCCGACATGTGGGGTCATGCCGTGTTCGCGCTCGGCGCCGATGGCCGCCGCGAACAGATTGCCGAGGTGCCGAATCGTCCCTCGGGCCTCGCGTTCCTGCCCGACGGCCGACGCGTCGTGGTGTCGATGGCCGACCGCAAGTTGCTCGAGATTGGCGCTGACGGCAGGCTGAGCGAATTCGTCGACCTTTCTGCGCACGTCAGTGCCGACATCAACGATTGCGTGGTCGACGAGGCGGGCGGCATCTACGTTGGTAACTTTGGCTATGACCTCATGGCTGGTGCCGAGCCGGCGCCGGCCAACCTCCTGCGCGTTACGCTGGGAGGACAGGTCAAAGAGGTCGCCCGCGACCTGAGCTTCCCCAACGGCACCGTGATCACCCCGGACGGCCGCACCCTGATCTGCGCCGAGACCTTTGGCAACTGCCTGACCGCCTTCGACCGCGCCGCCGATGGCAGCCTCTCGAACCGCCGGGAGTGGGCCGCGCTCGGCGAACGGACGCCGGATGGCATCTGCCTCGATGCAGCCGGCGGGGTGTGGGTGGCGAGCTTCATGACCGACGAGTTCGTCCGCGTCACCGAGGGCGGTGCGGTGACCCACCGAGCGGCTTGTCCGGGGCGCCGAGCAGTGGCTTGCAACCTCGGTGGCGCGGACGGGCGCACGCTGTTCGCGCTCACCTACGAAGGACATATCGAGGAGATGGGCAACGGCGCGCGCAACGCGCGAGTCGAAGTATGCCAGGTCGAGGCGAAGGCTAGCGGCTCGCCCTGAACCGCGCGACTCAGTCTGCGTCGTCCATGTGATGGCGCGGGTCGACCGGTCGCATCATGGCATTGGCGACGAGGGCGAGCAGCAGCAAGCCGGCCATGAGGTACATGGTCTGGTTGTAGAGGCCGGCCGTCGGGTTCACGGTCCCCGGCGGCGCGATTTCCATCAACTTGGCAATCGTCACGGTGTTGGCGGCAACCAGCTGATCGAGCTGCCCGACGCCAGCACCGAATGCGACCTCGAAGCGCGCCGGTTCGATCTGCTGGACGAGATCGGCAATGGCCCGCGTGACGGCGTGTTCGCGCAGGGTAGTGATTGCAAGCGGCCCGAGTACGCCGGCAGTGCTCCATGCCGTAAGCAGCCGGCCGTGGATGCCGCCAACGAAGCGTGTGCCGAAGATGTCGGCGAGGTAAGCCGGGATCGTGGCGAAGCCACCGCCGTACATGGTGAAGATAATCATGGTCGCGGCGTAGAACCCGACCAACCAGACCACCGCGGGCTGCGCGCTGACCTGCGAAGCGAAGAAGGGTATCGAGCAGTACAGGGCGATGCCGAGCCCGAAGAAGATGTGATAGGTGTTCTTGCGCCCGAGGTAGTCCGAGGCACTGGCCCAGAAGAACCGGCCGAGCATGTTGAACACGCTGATCATGAGGACATAGGTGGCGGCGAATTCGAGATCGACCACGTCGGGCAAGGTGGTCCCGAAAATCTCCGTCACCATCGTCTTGGCGACTGCCAGCACGCCGATCCCGGCGGTGACGTTGAAACACAGCACGATCCACAACTGATAAAACTGTGGCGTCTTCAGCGCCTGGTCGATGTGGACGTCGTTCCGCGTGATCATGGTGCGCGTGTCGCCGGCAACTTCGGCCGGCAACCAGCCGGCCGGGCGCCAGCCCGGTGCCGGTACGCGGTAGGCGAAGGCCGCGATCATCATCACCACGAAGTAGATCGCGCCGAGTGTGAAGAAGGTCTGCGCCGCGCCGACCGTGCCACTGCCGGTAACATAGACCCCTTCCGCGCCGGGCACGATCATCGCCGCGAGATCGTTGGCGCCGACGACCACGACCTCACGCAGTACGCCACCGACCTCGGCTAGGCGACGGCCTGCTGCAGTGACGAGTTCGACGTCATCGAGCGGGCCGAGGTACTGCGGCGCTCGGTAATACAGGCGCAGGAAGCCCTCGATCATCGGCTTGCCGAGCATCGCGCCGCCGCCGAAACCCATGATGGCGATGCCGGTGGCCATGCCGCGGCGGTCCGGGAACCAGCGCAGCAGGGTACTCACGGGCGAGACGTAGCCGAGGCCGAGACCGCAACCGCCGATCACGCCATAGCCGAGATAGAGCAGCCACAACTGCCCGCTGACGATGCCGAGACCGCCGACGACGAAGCCACCGCCCCAGCAACATGCCGCCACCACTCCGACCATGCGCGGCCCGACCTGCTCCAGCCACTTGCCGGCAACCGCGGCCGAGAGACCGAGAAAGACGATGGCGACGGTGAAGATCCAGACCACGCTCTTGAGGGACCAATCGTCGGCGGCGCTGGTGACCACTCCGATGCGCTTGACCAGCGCGGGGTTGAACAGGCTCCAGGCATAGACCGAGCCGATGCAGAGGTGGATGCCGAGCGCGGCCGGCGCGATCAGCCAGCGGTTGAAGGCGGCATCGGCAACGATGCGTTCCTTGGACAGCAGCCCGGCCATGATCGATCTTCCCCTGTCGTTCGCGTGGCGGGACGGTGGCCCGCGCCTTGGAGCGGGCGAGGGTCCCCAATGCGGCTGCCCAAGTCAAGCGCCGGACGACGCCGCGGTCATTCGGCGAGCAGGGCCTCTATGCGGCGCTCGATGCGGGCAGCCTGGGCGTCGCCGACGTGGGTCTCGCCGACGAACACCTCACGCACGCGCCCCTTGCGGTCGACGAGGTAGAAGGCCGGCCAGTAGCGATTGCCGAGTGCGCGCCAGTAGTCGAGATCGTTGTCGATCATGACCGGGTGGGTGAGTCCGAACTCGTCGATCTTGGCGCGCACGCGGTCGAGTTCGCGCTCACGGTCGAATTCCGGGCTGTGGATGCCGATGACACGGAAGCCACGTCCTTCGAAGCGTCGTTCGAGGGCCTTGAGCCAGGGGAACGAGCGGTAGCAGTTCCAACATTCGTAGGTCCAGACGTCGACCATCACGACTTCGCCGACGAGGTCGTCGCGGCGCAGCGGAGGGCTGTTGATCCAGTTCGCTCGATCGGCGGTGGTGAACTCCGGCAGGCGCGGGCGCGGGACCACATCCTCGCTCCGACCATCCAGCGCGAGCAAACCAAGCAGGATCAGGAAGAACAACGACTCGGGCAACGGACGGGTCATGCCCGTCAGACCACGACGGTGTGCGTGAGTTCGTCAGTCCGCGGACGGTGTCGGTTTGCGCCAGGCGTACACCACGCTCACGCGCCGCCCATCGTCGTCCTGCCGCAGCGTTCGGGGCAGGGCCGCCAGCGCGCCGTCGCCGCGCTTGAAGCGTCGATGGACGAACACCTGGTCCGCATCGAGCGGCCTTCGTCGTGGGGGACCGTCGTGGGTGACGTCAATGCGCAGGGTACCGCCGACAGGACTCGGTTCATGCATGAGTTCGATGCCGATGCTCGCCGCGCCGAGGCCATCCAGGCGTGCCTGGCGCTCCGCGAAGTAGTTGGCCGCGCCGCCGGCGTCGCGGTGGAAATCGACCAGGCCGAGCAGACCATTGTCGATGGCATCGATGTAGAGTGCGCTTATGACGAGATAGATATCCGCCGCGTGGCGACCGAACCCCTGCAAGGTGTCGGCGAGGCCGACCAGGGCGGTGATGGGATCCTGCGACTTGATGATGGCGTCGTCGACTACCACGCTGACCTGCCACGTGCGGGCAAGGTGGCGCGGCGCCTGGCCGAGGTCGTGCGCGCCGTCGGCCTGCGCCGGGGCGTTCAGGGCTGCGATTTCCAGCAGCGAGACGTCATCGCGTTGTGGTTGCCCGCCGCGAAACCGGGCCAGTGCCGCGTGCAGCCGCGCGACGGCGTCGCCCGGACCTTGCGCCAGACAGGCCTCGAGGCGCTCCTGGCCATACAGTTCGCTGGCCGGGCTGAGGGTTTCGATCACGCCGTCGGAATATGCCAGGACGCGTTCACCAGGCGCCAGGGTGATGCGCACGGGCTGGGCCGAAAACTGTTCCTGCGGCAGGATGCCGAGCGGCAGGAACCCGGACGGTATGCGCTCGCGAACCGCGCCATTGGGCGCGCGCACCAACACCGTGGGCAGGCCGCCGTTCCAGAGGGTCAGGACATGGGTGACCGGGTCGAGATCGATGAGCACCGCGGACAGGAAGCGATCCGTCGGTAGCAATTCGTACATCTTGCGATTGATCTCGCTGGCGATGACGTCGATTTCGAAGCCCTTGGCCACCATCGAGCAGAACACCCCGTGCACGACCAGAACGCCGATGGCGGCGGGCAGCCCGTGGCCCGTGAAGTCTCCCAAGATGAAGCACTGGGCACCCGAGGGGCGTCGCGCCGCCATGATGAAATCCCCGTTCAGGGTCTCCATCGGTTGCAGCAGGCAACTGACGTTCGGCGCCTGCAGCTCCTCCGGGGTGGCGAAGTTGCCGAGGATCAGCTTGGCGACATCCATGTCGTGCTGCACGTTGTCGCGATAGCGCAAGAGTTGGTCTCGTTGCGCGGCAACGGTGTCCTGCAGTCGGCGCGTACGCAGCACGGTGCCCAGCCGCACGCGCAGCAGCGTCTCGCTCAACGGCAATCGGATGACGTCGCCATCGTTGGCGTGGCATTCGAGCAGGTCGTGCTCATCGCGACCATTGGTGAGAAACAGAACCGGCAGGTGCACGTCGGGGTGGAGTGCCCGCACGCGCGCGACCGCCGCGAAGCCTTCGTGACTTTCGCCGTCGATGCTGGCCAGGACCAGGTCGGGACGCTCGTCGCGGGACAGCACGACGGCGTCGTCAGCGTTGGCGGCGACCGTAACCTCGACCCCCAGACGCAACAGCACGCCCTGGGTGAGGTGGCGAGTGCCGTCATCGGTGTCGATGACGAGCGCGCGTAAGGTTTCGCCACCATGGGGGTCGGGGGCATGTGTCGCGTACGGCAGCGATTCCGCCGGAGCAGGCGCCCGTTCGGCGAGGTTGTTCATCGTCTGGCCCAGACCGCCGTGGCTGGCCTCAGTCGATGGTGAAGAGTTGGTCGAAATGGGCGACCGCGAGGATGTCCTTGATGGTCGGCTGGGCGTTGCGCAGCCGCACGGCGCTCTTGTTGTTACCGGCGTGTTCGCGCAGCTGTAACAGCATGCCGAGAGCGGCACTGTCCATGTAGGTGGTGTCGCGGAGATCGAGCACGTAGCTGCCGTAACGCTTGCCCTTGGCCTCGTAGGCCTCGCGCAGTTCCTTGTGCACGTTGAAGTCGAAACGGTCGAAGACGCGGATGTTCAACGTCCGGCCGTCAGCCGAGGGTGCTGCATGAATGCTCATCGGAACCTCACTCCTGGAAATGCCTTGTTCGATTTACCTTGACGGTACGCTTGAGGGGTAGCGACAGCGCCCGCGATCGAATCCTCTTCGTTCAAAAGAGCTCAACCTCACCCTCGTCCATCGAGGCCTGGTGAGCGGGCTTGCTCGGCGCGAAGTTACGTAGCGTATCGGCCGCCTCGCGCATCTGGGCACACGCCGGGCCCGACTGGTCCGGCCCGGCAACGAGGGCATCGACGGAGGCGCCGAAGAACTGGGCCAGGTGATCGAGCTTGCGTTCGGCGTGTTCGGCAACCTGTCGCGCGATGTCCTCAAACTGCAATGCGCGGACCGCGGTCGCCGAACGTGTCGAGATCTGGTTGGTGACGCCGGTGGTCTCCTCGATCAGGCCGCTCAGCGAGCTCTCCAGCTTGGACAGGTGTTCCATCATGCCGTCGATGCTCGACTTGTGGCTGAGCAGCACGTTGAGATCCTGTGACGCTGACTTGCCGACCAGGTCGCGGGTGGTGTCGATGGTCGTCTGGGCTTGTTCGACGAGTGTGCGGATCTGCTCGTTGAACTGCGTCGAGTTGAGCGAGAGCTTGCGCACTTCGTCGGCGACGACGGCAAAGCCGCGCCCGGCGTCGCCCGCCCGGGCCGCCTCGATGGCGGCATTGAGAGCGAGCAAGTTGGTTTGATCGGCGATGCCCTTGACGTCCTCGAGCAGGGCGAAGATGCGGTTCATCTGGCTGGCCATCTCGTCAATCATGTTGACGGTGTCCATGCTGTGTTTGCTGGTCAGGATGGCGCTGGCGACGAAGCCCTCGAGGATGCTCGAGGTGTCGTCGACGAACTTGCTGATGGTGACCTCCTCGGCGCCGTCGGCGGCTTCGTCCGCCGAGCCGTGCGCGAGGATTCGCACGGCCGCGTTCATCAGTCCCTGCTGCTGTTGCGCATCGGCGTGAAAGCCGTCGAAGGCGCCGGACAGCTCCGCGACCGCGCCGACGATCAGCGAGCGCACCTGGTTGAGGTCGTTGCCGACCTCGGCGATACCGTCGCCGGCGATACGACGCACGTAGTCGACATCGAAATCATCGCTGTCCGGGGTTCCTTCCGCGAACTCTTCGAGCGGGGTGACCGCTGGTGCGTCGACCGTGGCGGTGCGTCGCCACTGCCATAGTACGGCACTCGCGGTGGCTACCGCGATGGCTTCGAGAGCCATGCTGTCGACGTAGAGAATGCACACGGCCGCGGCTGCCCATAGCAGCACCCGTATGAAGTTCGCTCTATTGATGACCATCGGCATGGGCCTCGTTGGCATTCGCTTTGTGCATTGACTACATCGGGAAAATGCAGCGCTTCTTTAGCGTCCGCGATGCAGATCCCTGGTTGCGCGCGCTGTTCCGTCAATCGTGCGCGTTCAGGCCGAGATCGCGCGCATGGCGCAATCGGTGACCTTGTCGAGCGGGAGCACGTGGTCGACGGCATTGAGGCGCACTGCCTCACCGGGCATGCCCCACACGACGCTGGTCTTCTCGTCCTGGGCGATGGTCTTGGCGCCGGCCTCGTGCATGGCGAGCATGCCCTTGGCGCCGTCGGCACCCATGCCGGTCAGCAGGATGCCGACGGCGTTGGCACCGAGATTCGCCGCCACGGAGTCGAACATGACGTCGACCGACGGCTTGTGGCGATTGACCGGCGGCGTGTCGTGGAGTCGACAAAGGTAGCGGGCACCGCTGCGCTCGACGGTCATGTGCAGGTGGCCGGGAGCGACGTAGGCGTGGCCGGGCACGATGGGCTGACCGTCCTCGGCCTGGCCCACCCGCATCGCGCAGGTCCGGTCCATGCGTTCGGCGAACGGCCGGCTGAAGGCCTGCGGGATGTGTTGGGTCACGACCACGGCCGGCCCGTCGGACGGCATCCGCTCGAGCACCTCGCGGATCGCCTCGGTGCCGCCGGTGGAAGCGCCGATGGCGATCAGCTTGTGCGTGAGATCGAACTTCGACAGCGAGGTCGCCACGGGCACGCGGGCGGCACTGGCACGTGGCCGGTTGGGGTCGTAGGGGCGAACACGTGCTTTCGCCGCCGCCTTGACCTTGGCGACGATCTCCTCAGCGTAGTTCTGCAACTGGTGTGCGACGTCCAGTTTCGGCTTGGTGACGAAATCGAAAGCGCCGATCTCGAGCGCCTGCAAGGTGACGTCGGCGCCCTGCTCCGTCAGCGAAGAGACCATCACCACCGGCATCGGCCGCAAGCGCATGAGGTTCGACAGGAACGTGACGCCGTCCATTTTGGGCATCTCGACGTCCAGGGTGAGGACGTCGGGGTTGAGTTGCTTGATCAGATCGCGCGCATGCATCGGGTCGTGCGCCGCACCGACAACTTCGAGGTCGGGATCGGACGACAGGATTTCCTTCAGCATCTTGCGGATCAGTGCCGAGTCGTCGACGACGAGAACGGAAGTCTTGCGGGTACGCATGTCCACGGTGTGTTGACCTCAGAACAGTTCGATTTCGCCTTCAGCCGGCTTCTGCGCCAGCGAGCGACGGTAGACATCTTCGTCCTTGGCGATGGTGGTCTGTACCGACGAGCCGAGTGCGCGCACCTGGGCGTTGCCGGTGGCAGGGCGGAAGCGCACCTGGCGGCCATGGATGTCGCCGACGTTCTCGCCGACGATGACGATGCCCTCGTTGGCGAGGTAGTCGCGTACGAACTGGATGTTGCGCTCGCCAACATCCGTGGCGATTGGCAGGACGTGGCCGCCGCCGACGATCTTGGCGCACAGGTCCTCGCGGCGCAGGCCGGTGGCGAGGATGGAGTTGATCAGGTGTTCCATCGCAAACGAGCCGTAGCGGGCGGCATCGGTAGCCGAACCGATGGCCTCACGGCCACTGGCGCCGGCATCGGGAAGCATGAAATGGTTCATGCCGCCGATGCCGCTGTCGGGGTGCCACAGGCACGCCGATACACACGAGCCGAGCGTTGTGACGATGCATTCGTCCTCGTCCGTGGCGTAGTACTCGCCGGGCAGGATCTTGGCGACCATGAGGCCGAGTTTGGGGTCGAACATCTTGCGGACGTGCGCGAACTCCTCCGCCCGGATGCGGCGCAGGCGGCGATGGTCCCGTGCGGCGAAGCCCATCAGCGTGAACCGCGATTGACGCGATAAGTCGTGCGCCCGATGAGTTCGAACACGGTACTGGCGCCGAACATCGATTCCGAGTGGCCGATGAACAGGTAGCCGTGATTGGCGATCATCTGACCGTAGCGTTCGAACAGCCGGTGCTGGGTCGGCTTGTCGAAATAGATCAGGACGTTGCGGCAGAAGATGGCGTCGAACGGTCCCTTGAAGGGCCATTCGTGCATGAGGTTCAACGGCGCGAAGCGGATGATCTCCTGCAACGCTGGCTTGACCTGGTACTGCCCGGCGCCGTCGGCCTTGCGGAACCATTGCTGTCGGCGTGCAGCCGACACGCCCTGCAGACGGTTCTCGGCATAGATCCCGGCCCGGGCCGTGGCGACGACGTTGGAGTCGATGTCGGTGGCCAGGATGCGGATGTCCCAGCGCTCGGCGTTCGGCACGCTCTCGAGCAGGGTCATGGCGATGCTGTAGGGTTCTTCGCCGGTCGAGCACCCGGCCGACCAGATGCGCAGGCGGCGGCTGGTTGCGTTGGCCTTGACGAATTCGGGGATGGCGGTTTGCGTGAGAAAGTCGAAGTGATGGTTCTCGCGGAAGAACGAGGTCAGGTTGGTGGTGATGGCGTTGATGAACTCGCCCATCTCCACGCCCTCATCGCGTTCGAGCAGCGCGCAATAGTCGTCGAAGCCGCTCAACCCGAGGGCGCGAATACGTCGCGCGAGGCGACCGTAGACCAACTCACGCTTGGAATCGTTGAGCGTGATGCCAGCCTGGCGCGCAACCAGTTCGCGTAGCAGGTTGAAGTGGCGGTCGTTGAAGTCGTACTCGTGGGTCGAGGAGCGTTCGACGATGGTCGCGGCTGGGCTGGCCATGTGTCTACTCCCTGGCTCCGAGGCCGAACGTTTCCTCGAGTCCGATGGTGCGTGCGGCGCTGACGAAAGCCGCGCTCGGCGATACCAGCTTGAAGCCGCGGTTCATCGCGTCGCATTGGCGACGCACGGCCAGCAGGCACTGCAGGGCCGCGGCGTCGACGCTCTCGACACCACTGGCGTCGATGGTGAGGTCGCTCGCGCTGGCATCGCAGGCTTCCTTGAGGGCGGCGACACCGGCGATTCGGCAGGTGCCGTCGAGGACGATGGCGTCAGGCGCTGTGCTCATGATGAGAATTCCTTGGTTCTTCCTTGTTTGTATTCAGTCGTGGGGCGCGAGCGCCCAATCCCGTCTTGTCGCCGGCTGGGAATGGCACGCGATGGCTGGACCCGTGTTCGCGAACCCCCGCGAAGCGTCCCGCGGTTGCGTGGCTGCCCATGCTTCAGAACTCCTCCCACACGTCGCCACCGGCGGCAGCGGCCTTGGCCGCGGGCTTGGCCGCGCGCTGGGCGGGCCTGCCGGCCTGCTGCTGGTCGTTCCAGGGGCGGTCGGCGCTGCGGCGCTCGACGGCCGGGCGGTTGCCGGCCGGGGCAGCGGACAAGGTCATGCCTTCGCCAGTGTTGAAGAACTGCATCAGTTCGAGCAACGAACGCGATTCCTCGTCCATCGACTCGGAAGCGGCGGCGGCTTCCTCGACCAGGGCGGCGTTCTGCTGGGTCATCTGGTCCATCTGCGTGACGGCCTGGTTGACCTGGCTGATGCCGCTCGACTGCTCTTCGGAGGCGACCGCGATCTCGCCGATGATGTCGGAGACCTTCTTCACGGAGTTGACGATTTCGGTGAGCGTGGCGCCGGATTCGTCGACCAGCTTGGAACCCTCGGTGACCTTCTGTACGGAATCGTTGATGAGAGCCTTGATCTCCTTGGCGGCGGAGGCCGAGCGCTGGGCGAGGTTGCGTACCTCGGAGGCGACGACGGCGAAGCCGCGGCCCTGTTCGCCGGCGCGGGCGGCTTCGACCGCGGCGTTGAGGGCGAGCAGGTTGGTCTGGAAGGCGATCTCGTCGATGACGCCGATGATGTCGGCGATCTTCTTGCTCGACTCGTTGATTTCCGACATCGCGGCGACCGCGCGGCCGACGACCTCGCCGCCTTGGGCGGCCTGGTCGCGGGTCGAGGAGGCGAGCTGGTCGGCCTGGCGGGAGTTGTCGGCGTTCTGCTGCACGGTGGAGGTCATCTCCTCCATGCTGGCGGCGGTCTCCTCGAGCGAAGAGGCCTGCTCCTCGGTGCGCGCCGACAGCTCGGTGTTGCCCTTGGAGACTTCGCTCGCGGCCGAGTTGATGCTCAGCGCACTGCCACGGATCTTCTCGACCATGTCGCGCAACTGCACGATGGTGCCGTTGACGGCACTCTGCAACTCGGCGAATTCGCCCGTGAACCGCCCATCCATGGACAGCGTCAGGTCGCCTTGCGCCATCGCCTGCATCACCTCGGCGCAGCGATTAACGGCAGTCTTGCGCTCGGTGACATCGGTGGCGTACTTGACCACCTTGAACGGTTTGCCGTTCATGTCGAGGATGGGGTTGTAGGAGGCCTGGATCCAGACTTCCTTGCCGCCCTTGCCGTAGCGCAGGTATTCGGCGGCGTCGTACTCGCCGCGGTTGAGCCGGGCCCAGAAGGCCTTGTAATCCGGGCTCGCCGCGTAGACCGGGTCGGCGAACATCGAGTGATGCCGTCCCTTGATCTCGGCCAGGGTGTAACCCATGGCGCCGAGGAAATTGTCGTTTGCGGTCAGGATGGTGCCGTCCATCTCGAACTCGATCACCGCCTGCGATTTGCCGATTGCCTCGATCTGGCCGGCTGCGTCGGCTGAGCGGAGCTTGTCCGCGGTGACGTCCGAGGCGATCTTGACGACCTTGTAGACGCGACCCGCTGCATCCCTTACCGGGTTGTAGGACGCCTGGATCCAGATCTCCCGGCCACCTTTGGCGATGCGCTTGTATTCCCCGGCGTCGTAGGTGCCGCGAGCGAGCCGCGGCCAGAATTCCCGGTACTCCGCGGTGCCGGTATGCCTCGCGTCGACGAACATGGAGTGGTGCTTGCCGCGGATCTCATCCAACGAATAACCGACGGCGGTCAGGAAATTCTCGTTCGCCGTGATGATCGTGCCATCCGTCTCGAACTCGATGATTGCCTGGGATGCGCTGAAGGCGGCGAGGATGTCGGCGGCCTCGTTGCGATCGAGGGCCTGATCGTTGGATGTGTTCATGATGCGATGCGACTCCGTAGCGAAACTCGTCATTCAGCGTCGGCTGCCTGAACCCGGACGTACGCCGGGCAAGCGCTGTACATAGTCGTTGAGGGGGGGCGTTCGGTCCGGGGGTGGCCACCGGCGCTCGAACGCACCCGACGGACTGCCTGTCAGAACTCCTCCCACACGTCGCCACCGGCGGCAGCGGCCTTGGCCGCGGGCTTGGCCGCGCGCTGGGCGGGCCTGCCGGCCTGCTGCTGGTCGTTCCAGGGGCGGTCGGCGCTGCGGCGCTCGACGGCCGGGCGGTTGCCGGCCGGGGCAGCGGACAAGGTCATGCCTTCGCCAGTGTTGAAGAACTGCATCAGTTCGAGCAACGAACGCGATTCCTCGTCCATCGACTCGGAAGCGGCGGCGGCTTCCTCGACCAGGGCGGCGTTCTGCTGGGTCATCTGGTCCATCTGCGTGACGGCCTGGTTGACCTGGCTGATGCCGCTCGACTGCTCTTCGGAGGCGACCGCGATCTCGCCGATGATGTCGGAGACCTTCTTCACGGAGTTGACGATTTCGGTGAGCGTGGCGCCGGATTCGTCGACCAGCTTGGAACCCTCGGTGACCTTCTGTACGGAATCGTTGATGAGAGCCTTGATCTCCTTGGCGGCGGAGGCCGAGCGCTGGGCGAGGTTGCGTACCTCGGAGGCGACGACGGCGAAGCCGCGGCCCTGTTCGCCGGCGCGGGCGGCTTCGACCGCGGCGTTGAGGGCGAGCAGGTTGGTCTGGAAGGCGATCTCGTCGATGACGCCGATGATGTCGGCGATCTTCTTGCTCGACTCGTTGATTTCCGACATCGCGGCGACCGCGCGGCCGACGACCTCGCCGCCTTGGGCGGCCTGGTCGCGGGTCGAGGAGGCGAGCTGGTCGGCCTGGCGGGAGTTGTCGGCGTTCTGCTGCACGGTGGAGGTCATCTCCTCCATGCTGGCGGCGGTCTCCTCGAGCGAAGAGGCCTGCTCCTCGGTGCGCGCCGACAGCTCGGTGTTGCCCTTGGAGACTTCGCTCGCGGCCGAGTTGATGCTCAGCGCACTGCCACGGATCTTTTCGACCATGTCGCGCAGGTTGACGATGGACGAGTTGACCGCCTGCATCAGGGCCGCGAACTCGCCGGCGAATTCGCCTTCCATGACCTGGGTGAGGTCACCCGACGACATCGAATCCATGACGCGGTTGCACTCGCGCAGCGGAGTGACGACTGCATCGATGAGCGAATTGATACCCTCGCCCAGGGTGCGGACGAAGCCGGTGTAGTTGTCGACTTCGATCTTGCGGTCGAACTCGCCACGGGCGGTGGCCTCGATGAGGCTCGCGATCTGACGCTCGGCGTCCTTCTGTTCGGTGATGTCCTTCCACTCGACCATGTTGCCCATGTACTTGCCGTTGTGATCGAGGATCGCCGTGGCGTTCACCTCGAACTCGAGGTCCGCGACCTTGATCTGAGCTCGCGCCGGCAGCCGGCTGGGATCCGAGAGCAGGGCGCGCTGGTGGGCCGGGTTCTTGTGGAACTGGTCGATGCAGGACCCGATCAGCTTGTCGGCGTCGAAGCCCGGGAAGAGCGCGCGCAGCTCCTTCTGGCGGTTGCGCAGGAGTTCCACCACCGACGGGTTCGCGTAGGTGACGACGAAGTCGGAATCGCACAGCATGAGTGCCGCGGTCGATCCGTCGATCGCCGATTGCAGCCGCGCAACCTCGGTTTCCTTGGCGCGCTGCTCGGTAACGTCGTACCACTCCAGCGTGCAGCCGATGAACTCACCGTGGTCGTCGATCTGTGCCGTGACGTTGATGTTGAACGTCAGGTGCGCGATGTGGATGTCGGTCGAGAACGGCAGGTTCGACGGATCCGCCAGCAGCTTGCGCTGGTGCGCGGGATTCTTGTGGAACATGTCGATGCACGAACCGATGATCTTGTCGGCATCGAAACCGCGGAACACCGTGCCCAGGGCATCTGCATGGCGCGCAAGGAGATCGCGTGTCGCCCCATTGGCATAGGTCACCACGAGATCGCGATCGACCATCATGATGGCGGTGAGCGTGCTGTTCATCGCCGAACGAAGGCGCGTCAGTTCCAGTTTCTCGGAAGTGTTGTCTGCAGGTGCGTTCATGGCATTGTCCTCGGGGTGCGCGTACGCACCAAGCATGGTTGAAGCGATGACTTGGAATGCCTCGGTCCAGGCATGCTCCGTCTCTGGTGTCCAGGAGTCACCGCAGAGCTGTTTCATTTCGTCGATGAGAATTCCGGCGACGACGGCGTAGTGGGCCGGCTGGGCGCCGTAGTCCTCGTGCCTGCGGCCCATCTCCTTGAGCGTTTCGACCAGGGCGGCGGGGTCGCGCAGACCCTTGACGACCGCGGCAAGGGCGCCCACGAGTTTGCGTCGCTGTGCCGCCGGTTCCGTATTCGCGAACAGCGGCTTCACCTCGGGGTGCTCGGCGAACAGGCGCGTGTAGAAGCGCTCGACCAGCACATCGGCCTGGCCCGCGACCTGGGCGAACGAGTCTTCGACGAGGTTGATGTCGAAGTACTCCTCGAGTGGGTTCTTGCTCATGACGATGCCTCGCTCAGTGCTGGGCCGCGGCGTGCATGGCCGCGTCGCGCCCGACCAGTTGGTCGATGTCGAGCAGGATCACCATCTTGTCGTCGACGGTGGCCAGCGCGCGGATGAAATCGGTGTGGGCGTGCTCACCGAAGTCCGGGGCCGGGTTGAACTGCTCGGCGGTTACGTTGTAGACGTCTGATACGGCGTCGACGACGAAGCCGATGGTGCGTTCGCCGGCTTCGTGCTCGACCTTGAGGACGATGACCACGGTGGTCGCGGTGTACTCGATGGCCGGCATGTTGAAGCGCAGCCGCAGGTCGATGATCGGCACGATCGCGCCGCGCAGGTTCATCACCCCGCGGATGTACTCCGGCGTGTTGGGGATCTTGGTGGTCGGCATCCAGCCCTTGATTTCCTGCACGCGCAGGATGTCGACGCCGTACTCCTCGCCGTTGAGAAGAAAGGTCAGGTACTGGTCCGCGTTGCCGGCCGCGTTGCCGATGCCCATCTCGATGGGCCGTTGGGTTGCGCTCGCTTCCATCCGGATTTCTCCTAGGCGGCTTGGTTTCTGATGGCGGCCCTGGGCGCGGCCGCGTGGCGGTGCAGGGCGATGAGGCCGCCCGCGTCGAGAATCATGGCGACGGTGCCGTCGCCCAGGATCGTCGCGCCCGAGATGCCCTCGACGCGGCGGTAGTTGGTTTCAAGGCTCTTGATGACCACCTGCTGCTGGCCGAGCAATTCGTCGACGAAGATGCCAGCTCGCTGGCCTTCGCCCTCGACCACGACCAGCAGGCCCTGTTCGAGAACCCTGGACTGCGGCTCGACCCCGAACACGTCGTACAGGCGCACGATGGGGATGTAGTCGCCACGTAGCCGGTAGAGCTCAGCGCTACCGGCGACGGACTTGACGCGGTCGGTCTGGGCCTGCAGCGACTCGACGATGGAGACCAGCGGCACGATGTAGGTCTGGGCACCGACGCGAACGAGCTGACCATCGAGGATGGCGAGCGTCAGGGGCAGGCGGATGCGGATGGTCGAACCGGTGCCGAACTTCGAATCGAGTTCGATGACGCCGCCCAGTTCCTTGATGTTGCGCTTGACCACGTCCATGCCGACGCCGCGACCGGACACGTCGCTCAGTTCCTTGGCGGTCGAGAACCCGGGGTGGAAGATGAGCTCGTGGATCTTGTCCTCGGGCAGCACTTCCTCGGCGCCGACGAGGCCGCGTTCACGCGCCTTGGCGAGGAGCTTGTCCGGGTTGAGCCCGGCGCCGTCATCGCTGATCTCGATGACGATGTTGCCGCCCTCGTGGCGCGCGGCGAGTGTCAGCGTGCCCTGGCGGCTCTTGCCAGCCTGGGCGCGGTCGGCCGGGGTCTCGATGCCGTGGTCCAGCGCGTTGCGGACGAGGTGGACGAGCGGGTCGGCGATCTTCTCCAGCACGGTCTTGTCGAGCTCGGTCTGCTCGCCGACGATCTTGAGCTCCACTTCCTTGCCGAGCTTGCTGCTGAGGTCGCGGACCAGGCGCGGGAAGCGGTTGAACGAGAAGCTGATCGGCAGCATGCGGATGCGCATCACCGACTCCTGCAGCTCGCGCGTATTGCGTTCGAGCTGCGCGAGACCCTCGCGCAACTTGTCATAATCGATCTGGCCGGAGTCCTCGTCGAAGTTACCGAGCATCGATTGGGTGATGACCAGTTCGCCGACGAGGTTGATGAGGGTGTCGATCTTGGCGATGTCGACACGGATCGAGGAATTGCCGGCGGCGCCCGCGGCGGCGCGCCGATCGCCCGTGCGACGGTCCTCGCCGTCGCGGCGGTCCTCGGCCGGTGGCGCGGCCTGCAGCACCGGCTGGGGGCTGTCGTCGCTGGCGGCAGCGCCATGGGCCTCGTCAGCAACGGCCGACGTGGCCGGGGCGACGAGCGCATCGCCGTCTTCGCGGACCAGGCTGATGTCGGCGTCGTCCTCGATCCATTCGAACACCTCGCGCACCGCGGCCTCCTCGACGCTGCCATCGAGATTGATGGTCCAGGCCAGGTAGCAGGCCTCCGGATCGAAATCGGCGTAAGCGGGCAGACGGGAGCAGTCGGCCTGGACTTCGGCTTCGCCCAGGGCGCGCAACTCGCGCAGGATGCGGACCGGGTCGTTACCGGTGGTGAACAGGTGCGCGTGCGGTGCGACGCGGATCAGCCAGGCACCGCTACCCGTCGTCGCCGCGGCGGCCGCGGGTGATGCGGCCACGGTCGTAGTGTCGCCCTGTCCGAGCTTGAGCTGCTCCTCGAGCTGGGCATGCACTTCGGCCACCGCGCCGGCGTCGTAATCGGCCCCGTCGCGCGCCGCGCTCAGCATCTCGCGCAACGAGTCGACCGCGAGCAGCAGTACGTCGACGGCGGCGCGGGTCACATCGCGGGTGCCGTTGCGCATCTCGTCGAGCAACGTCTCCAGGATGTGGGTGAAATCGCTGATGGCGGTGAAGCCGAAGGTGCCGCTGCCACCCTTGATGGAATGGGCGGCACGAAAGATGGCGTTGATGGCTTCGGAATCAGGCCGTCCGATCTCGAGATCGAGCAGGCCTGATTCCATCACCTCGAGCCCTTCGAAGGACTCCTCGAAGAACACCTGGTGGAATTGCGCGATATCGATGGACATCTGGAGGCCTCGCTGCAGGGGTTCGGGATGATGCGTGGACCGGGTGACGCGCTCAGCCGAGAACCTTGGAGATGGTGGCGAGCAACTGGTCGGGGTTGAACGGCTTGACCAGCCAGCCGGTGGCGCCAGCGGCCTTGCCCTCGGCTTTCTTGTCGGCACCGGACTCGGTGGTCAGGAGCAGCATCGGCGTGAACTTGTACTGCGGCAGATTGCGCAGCTGGCGGATCAGCTCGATGCCATCCATGTTCGGCATGTTGACGTCGGTGAGCACGACGTCGACCTTGCCCGAGCGGGCCTTGCTCAGGGCGTCCTGGCCGTCGATCGCCTCGGTGACGTCATAACCGGCGCCCTTGAGGGTGAACGAAACCATCTGGCGCATGGAAGCGGAGTCATCGACTGCTAGGACGTTTGCCATTGCGTGGCCTCCTCGGAAAGCGGAATCGGATTGGAAAACGAGTTGAGCCTAATAGCGACCGTGCCGTGTCGCGCTTTAGGGCAGGATGGCCACATCGTGAACCTCGGCCGCGCGCTGCTGCGCGTTTTTCGGTACCGGGCACAACAAGCGATCTAGGCCGGCGAGTTCGAACAGGCGACGCGGCGTGCCGTTGACGTTCTCGGCGCGCACGTCGAGCCCGTGCCGTTCCTCGACGTGGAGCATGAAGCCCATCAGCCAGGTCGGGGCATCGGCGGCGTGACGGAAATCGAACACCACGGATTTGACCCCGGGACGCCCGAGGATGGCATCGCGGAACAGGCGGAAGTCGTCGAAGGTGGTCCGCGGTGGGATCTCGATGCGGACACAGTGTCCGGAGCAGGTCGAACGAATCGGTGAGCGCATGTTCACTCCTCCTTTTGCCGCGTGGCCAGCCCGCATCGTCATCGGGTGGCCGTCGCACGACAGGGGCCAGGGCTGAGGCGGGGTCGGAGCGCTGAGGGTGAGGCGCCGGGATCGAGCGACGCAACGTCGGCACCGCGAAGGGGCTAGCGGCGCGGCCGGCCGCGGCTTTAGCGGCGGTTGCATGCCGGGTGGTGATGCGTGTGGCGCGTGCGATGCCGCGCCGCATCCTGCGCGGTCGCCACGCAATGGAGGACGGAGCCCTGCGGTCACCCATCGACGCGGCCGTCGCTACCGGTGCGTAGTCATGCCGTGCGTCGGGTGAGCACGGTCAGTATCAGCGGACTTCAACAGTGGCGGCGATTGCCGCTATAGTGGCGACGGCGCCGGGCCCGGAACCCGGCTACGGCGCCACTGCCCCGGCTCCATCCTCGCCCGCACCCGTGGGACCGCTTCGGTCACCGTCCCCGCATGGCTACCAGGCCGGGCTTGCTGTCCACACGTGCGCCGCGCGTGTCACGACGGTCCGCTCCACCTCGTCAGGCGTGCCGGACGATCCGTGTTCCCGCTCGTTGACCCTTTCGTCAGCCAGTCCAACGTAATGGCCGCGGGCGCGTGCGCGCGGCGAGGAGGACGTCATGCGTCGAATCGACTTGAGCCGGGACATCCCCGACGAGTGCAATGCCATCGAGATCCACGTCGCCACCCGACCGCCGTGCCGGCGCGTCACGGTCTATCGTCACGAAGCGGATCGCGAACCCCTGCGCATGGTGCACGGTGGTACCACGATCATCGGTCGCCCCCGTGACAAGTGCTTGTTCGTCGAGACCCACGACGAGGCCGTCGAATGTTCCCTCAGCGTCTTCCGCTGGCTCGCGTGAGGGCGCATGCATGAAGACCGAATCGTTGAGCCTGGTTGAGGCCGCGGGAGCCGCCTTTGCCGGCATCCCGCTGGACAACATGCGTGCCATCCTTGCCGTCCTGCCGGATGCCGTCGTGGTGGTGGACGAGAACCATCGCATCGTCAGTGGCAACCAGCGCCTGGCGGAGCTCTTCGGGCATCCGCTCGACCAGCTCGTCGGTGCCGACCTGGGCATGCTCATTCCCCCGGGTGAGCGGCCGCACCACGCCGCCAGGATGCAGGGGCTCGAAGCGGGCGAACGCGGCCGCGTCATGGATGGTCGACCCGTACTCTATGGTCTGCATGCCGATGGCTCGCTGGTGCCGGTGTCGATCTCCATCGTCAGCGTCGAACTTGCTGGCCGGCGCTTCTTCCTCGGCCTCGTGCGCAGCGCCGAGTCGGTCCATCGCAGCCTCACGGAGGCGGCTGGTGCAGCCCTGCTCGACCCGCTCACCCAGCTCGGCAACCGGCGCTTCCTCGTCGAGCGGCTGGAGGCGATGGCGCGTAACGAACGACCCGAGCTCGGCCTGCTACTGCTCGATCTCGACGGTTTCAAGCCGGTCAACGACACCCACGGTCACCTGGTCGGCGACGAAGTATTGCGGGTCGTCGCGAAGCGGTTGCGCGGTGCCCTGCGCGAGAGCGACCTTTGTACGCGATTCGGCGGTGACGAGTTCGTCGTGGTGCTGCCCGGACTCGAGTCTCGCGGCGCAATGGCCTTGATCGCGGCCAAGCTGCACGACGTCGTCAGCCGTCCGATCCATGTCGCCGGCGTCGTCGTCCAGGTCGGTGTCAGCATCGGCTGTACCAGCGGCCGCCTGGTCGACGTCGCGACGCCGAGGCTGCTCCTGGCCCAAGCCGATTTCGCCATGTACGAAGCGAAGAAAACCGGGCGTTCGTTCGCCCTGTTCGAAAGCGAGCCGGGGGCGAGCGGCGACAAGCGCTGACGCCAGCGCCGCTCAGGCGCCGGGCTTGGCGCGCAGCAGCCGCGCCAGGGTCGTGCGCAGGTTGAGGATGTCGACCGGTTTGGCGAGGTAGGCATCGAAGCCGGCGCGTTCGCCGCGCGCGACGTCGTGCGGCATGGCGTCGGCCGAGAGGGCGACCACCGGCAGGTCACGGCACGCGCCGTCGGCGCGGATGGCTGCCAGCACGGTGTAGCCGTCGACGTCGGGCAAGTGGATGTCGAGCAGCACGATGTCCGGTTTCAGGCGCCGCAGCATCGCCATGCCCTGCTGGCCATCGGCCGCGCACAAGAGCTCGATGTCGGGCTCGCGACTGAAGGCGGCCTGCAACAGGCGCATGTTGGCGCCGTTGTCCTCCACGTAGAGCACGCGATGGCGACCGGCAGGCAGGGCCGGCACGGGGTGGTCGGCCGCACGGTGGGGGCGTCCTGCTTCGAGTGCCAGGGGCATTTCGAGGACCAGGTGCAGCCCGCCGCCGACGCGGATCTCGGCGCTGAGATCGCCACCCATCTGGCGGGCGAGCTGGCGCGACAGGGTGAGCCCGATGCCAGTGCCGTCGACCGGGCCGCGTTCGGCGCCGAGGCGGCGGAAAGGCACGAAGAGATCCTCCAGGAGTTCCACCGCGACGCCGGGTCCGCGATCGCTGACGATGAGCTTCAGGCGATCGGCGCCGGTCACTTCGCTGGTGATGCGCACGACGCCGCCAGCATGACCGTACTTGACCGCATTCGACAGCAGGTTGACCAGGATCTGGCGGATGCGCACGCGGTCGCCGCGTAGCGGTCGCGCCTCGCGGTAGCCGTGATCGATGTTCACCTGGTACTGGCTGACCAGAGGCATCACGATCTGCAACGCCTCGAGCACCACGCCGTGGATGTCGACGGGCCCGATGTCGAGTGGCAGTTGTCCACTTTCGAGCCGACTGATGTCGAGCAGGTCGTTGATGAGTCCGCCGAGATGGCTTGCCGCGGCTTCGATTTCGCCGGCGTACTCGCGCTGGTCGACGTCCTCGCAGCTGGCCTTGATGATCTGGGCATAACCGAGGATGGCGTTCATCGGCGTGCGCAGTTCGTGGCTCATGCGCGAGAGGAATTCGCTCTTGGCGCGGTTGGCACGTTCGGCCTCGCGGGTCGATTCGAGCAGCGCCTGCTCGGCGCGCTTGCGCGGCGAGATGTCGCAGACGAAGGCGAAGAACAGCGGACGGCCGTCGGCCTCGGCGACCCGAACGCTGACGGCAACGTCGATCAGGTGGCCGTCGGCATGGCGGTGGCGGGCCTCGAAGCGAAGCGCCCCGGCGGCGAGGATCTCGGCGTTGCGGTGGCGCGTGGTCACGTCGCCCTCGGCGACGTGGTGCTCGGCGATGTTGCTGCCGACGATTTCCGCGGCTCCGCGTCCGAGCAGGTCGCAGTAGGCCTGGTTGACGTCGATAATGGTGCCGTCGGCCTCGAGGGTGACGAAACCGTCCAGCGCGGTTTCGAGGATCAGATCGGCGCGCCGGCCGAGTGCGCGCGCTTCGCGGTGGCTGCGCGCGGCGTCGTCGGCAAGTGCCGAGTTGCGCGCACGCAGGGCGCGCGCGGCTTCGACACGTTCGGTGACGTCGAGCAGGGACAGCACCGCGCCGATGATCCCGTCGCCGTCGCCACGGACGGGAACCAGCGACCAGTCCCAGTAGCTGACACCGCGCTCTTGCGCGTAGGCGTACTCGAAGGGCTTCTCCTGCACGCGGTAGGGGACGCCCGAGGCCATGGCGGCGCGGAACAGGCGTTCGTTGTCGGCATCGGGATAGCGCGCGAAATGGTTCTGGCCGACGAAGTCTTCCGGCGTACCGCCATCGCAGTCGGCATAGGCCTGGTTGACCTTGACGAAATTGAGTTCGCGGTCGAGATAGGCGATACACAGCGGGGTCGAGTCGAACACCGCCTCCAGCATCTGGTTCGAGGTCGACAGCAGCAGGCTTTTCTCGTGCTCGGCGGTGATATCGCGCGAGATCGCCAACACGCAGCGCATACGCCCTTCGCAGCACGAGCCGTTCAGTGGCACGAGGCGCTGTTCCAGCCAACGCGGAGCGCCACCGCTGCAGACGCTGCGGAAGCGGTGCACGGCGGTCTCGCCGCGCAGGGCGGCACGTACGTCGCGCAAGAGCATGGCGTGGTAGGACGGCGCGACGAAGTCGAGCAGGCAGCGGCCCCGCGCCGCGGCGAGGTCGGCGAGGCCGAGCATGGCGAGCCCGGCATCGTTGATGTCGAGAATGCGGCATTCGGCGTCGAGCAGTTTCACGCACTCGGGGTCGCTCCTGACGATGTCGCGGTAGATCTCGGCATCGAGCGGAGCGAGGGTCTCGCCGACGCACAGCACCTGTACGACCTGGTCCGCCTCGTCGTGGACGAGGGCGTTGCGCCAGCGAATGAGATGGCGGCCACCGTCGCGGGCCTGCCAGGAATTGGTGTAGGTGCGTATCTCGGTCCGCCCGCTGCCCTCGACGAGGGCGGCGAAAGCATTGTCGCGAACGCCGGCGATTTCCTCGGCGGGTACGAGGAAGTCCCAGCAGGTCCGGCCGCGGACCTCGGATTCGGCATAGCCGGTAAGCGCTTCGCAGGCGGCGTTGAAACGTTGGATGCGACCCTCGCGATCGAGGATGACGAGTAGCTTGCTGTGCATGGCCTACGCTCGAAGTCCGTGCAGGATTTGCCGGTGAATTCGAGCGAGGGCGGGGCTCGGCGGAGATGGCGCATGGTCTTCACGCGGCTGGCCCCGGGACGAGGGACCGCTGGCGCGAAGACCGGCCCGCTGCCGCAGGAGGAGGCGGCCGGGCACGCGAGTGGGCCACGAGTGTAGCCCGGATTTCTCCCTCGCGTCCTACTGCGACCGCCGAACCGCGCGCAACAGTGGGCCGTGCTCGCCCCTGCCTCCTCGACGGACCGTCGAGTCTGCCGTCGTCGCCAGTGGCTCCGCGCGGTCCGGTGTTGCGGCATTTCGACGCCCTCGCGATGAACACGTGTGAGAAGTCCGGGCCAGCCGCCGCGACGACGTCCCGGCAATGGGCGCCGCCGCCACCGGCGTCGTGCCGGGTGCCGGCCCGGCGTGTACACTGGCCGCGCCCGTCCATGTCGCGACGGTTCACTGCAGGAGGGGAGCCATGCAGCGCAGCGAGAAACGTATTCTGACCACCCATGTCGGCAGCCTGCCGCGGCAGCGCGAGTTGTCCGACCTGCTGATTGCCCAGGAGGACCGCAAGCAGATCGATACCGCGCGCCTCGACGAACTCGCTGCCGCCGGTGTGCGGCATTGCGTGGCGCAGCAGATCAAGTCCGGGCTCGACGTCATCAACGACGGCGAACAGCCGCGCGTCGGCTTCCAGACCTACGTCGCCCAGCGCTTGAGCGGCTTCGGTGGGGTGAGCGAACGCCTGCCCTTCACGGACTTCGCCAATTACCCCGATTTCGGCCAGATCTGGGCCAACCGTGGCATGGTGATGTCGAAGGTCTTCGACGCCCCGGCCGCCGACGCCGACGTACATTACATCGATCTCGCGCCGGCACGGCGCGAGTGCGACATGTTCGACGCCGCGCTCGCCGAGCACACCGGCCAGTACGTCGAGCCGTTCATGACGGCGGCCTGCCCCGGCATCGTGTGCACGACCATGGGCAACAAGTACTACGACAGCCACGAGGCCTACGTGCGCGCGGTCGCGCGCGAGATGCAGCAGGAGTACGAGCTCATCCACGAGCGCGGCTACCTGCTGCAGCTCGATTGTCCCGACCTCGCCATGGAACGCCATGGCATGTTCCAGCACAACAGCGTGAAGGAATTCCAGGACGCTATCGCCATCCACATCGACGCCATCAACCAGGCCTGCGTCAACATCCCGCGCGAACGCATCCGCCTGCACGTGTGCTGGGGCAACTACGACGGCCCGCACGATTGCGACGTGCCGCTGGCCGATGTCCTGCCGGTGATACGTCACGCCAACGTCGGCGCTTTCGCCATCGAGTTCGCCAACCCGCGCCACCAGCACGAGTACGCCGCGCTCAAGGCCAACCCGCTGCCGGCGGACACCCTGCTGCTGCCTGGTGTCATCGACTCCACCGTCAACTACATCGAGCATCCGCAGGTGATCTGCAACCGCATCCTCGAGGCGGTCGACGCCGTCGGCGACAAGGAACGCGTGATTGCCGGTGTCGACTGCGGCTTTGGCACCTTCGCCGGCTGGGAGATGGTCGCGCAGTCGGTGGTGTGGGCGAAGTTCGCCGCACTCGCCGAAGGCGCGCGGCTGGCCAGCGCGAAACTCTGGTAATCGTTGCTCCACGGTCCGTACCGGCGCCCTGCGCCGGTCGCGGCCTGCTGCGCGCCGCGTTCGCCGCGGCCACCCACCGGCCGACCGCACACCCGACACCATGAACGACATCTACCAGCGCATCTTCGACGACCCCGAGTTCCAGGCCCTGCAGCGGCGCCGCAGCCGCCTCGTCTGGTGCCTGTCGGCCGTCATGCTGACGACCTATTTCGGCTTCATCCTCGTCATCGCTTTCGCGCCGACGTTCTTCGCCGTACCACTCGGCGCGGACACCGTGATCACGCGCGGCATCCCCATTGGCGTCGGCATCATCCTGCTCGGCCTCGCCCTCACCGGCATCTACGTCCACCGCGCCAACGGCGAATTCGACGCGACCACTGCCGCGATCGTGCGCCGGCTCGGCGAGGAGCGGGCATGAAGCGCGCCGTCCCGACCCTGGCGGCGTTGCACGTGACGGTGTGGGCCCTGCCGGTGCGTGCTGCCGGCGGCGGCCTGCCCGAAGTGCCCGCGGATGCCCCGCTCAATGTCGCCGCCATCGCCATGTTCCTGGTCTTCGTCGTTGCCACGTTGGGCATCACCTGGTGGGCAGCCAGCCGCACGCGTACGGCGAGCGACTACTACGCGGCCGGCGGCGGCATCAGCGGCGGTCAGAACGGGCTCGCCATCGCCGGCGATTTCATGTCGGCGGCGTCCTTTCTCGGCGTTTCGGGTCTCGTCTACAGCAGCGGCTACGACGGCCTCATCTATTCCATCGGCGGGCTGGCGGGCTGGCCGCTGGTACTGTTCCTGCTCGCCGAGCGCCTGCGCAACCTCGGCCGCTACACCTTCGCCGACGCCGTCAGCTACCGGCTGGCCGCGCTGCCGGTGCGCACGCTCGCCGCCTGCGGCACGCTGGTCGTGGTGCTGCTGTACCTCATTGGCCAGATGGTCGGCGCCGGCACGCTGATCCAGGTGCTGTTCGGACTGCCCTACGAGGTGGCGGTGATCCTGGTCGGTGTGCTGATGGTGCTCTACGTCAGCTTCGGCGGCATGATCGCGACCACCTGGGTGCAGATCATCAAGGCCGCGCTGCTCCTGTTCGGTTCGACCGTGCTCGCGCTGGTCGTCATGTACCGCTTCGGCTTTTCGTTCGAGCGCATGTTCAGCGCTGCCGTCGCCGTGCATCCCAAGGGGGTGGCGGTGATGGCGCCCGGTGGCCTGGTCTCCGACCCGGTCTCGGCGCTGTCGCTCGGCGTCGCGCTGCTGTTCGGCACCGCCGGCCTGCCGCACGTCCTGATGCGTTTCTTCACCGTCCCCGATGCCCGTGCCGCGCGCCAGTCGGTGTTCATCGCCACCGGTCTCATCGGCTACTTCTACCTGCTGACGGTGATCATGGGCTTCGGCGCCATCGTCATCGTCTCGCAGGACCCGCGCTTCCTCGTCGACGGCGCGCTGCGCGGCGGCAACAACATGGCGGCCATCCATCTCGCCCAGGCGAGTGCCGGCGACCTCTTCCTCGGCTTCATCTCGGCGGTGGCCTTCGCCACCATCCTCGCCGTGGTCTCGGGCCTGACCCTGTCCGGCGCCTCGGCCATCTCGCACGACCTCTATGCCAGCGTCATTCGCCGCGGCGAAGCCCCGGAAGGCGACGTCATGCGCATCTCACGCGTCTCGTCGGTGGTGCTCGGCGTGCTCGCGGTCGCGCTCGGCATGGCCTTCGAGGGCCAGAACGTCGCCTTCATGGTCCTGCTCGCCTTCGCTGTCGCTGCGAGCGTCAATTTCCCCGTGCTCATCCTGTCCATGTACTGGCGGCGCCTGACCACCCGTGGCGCGGTCGTCGGTGGCGCGACCGGGCTCGTCACCGCCGTCGTCCTGATGGTGCTCGGCCCGACCGTGTGGGTCGAGGTGCTCCGTAACGCGGAGCCCGTCTTCCCCTACCGCTACCCGGCGCTGTTCTCGATGCTGGCCTCGTTCGCGGTCACGGTGGTGGTTTCGCTCACCGACCGCAGCCCGCGGGCCGTGGCCGAGCGGCAGGCCTTCGAAGCGCAGTACGTGCGCGCCATCACCGGCATGGGCGCGGCGGCGGCGACGCGCCACTGAGCGTCCTCCGGGGTGGTGCCGACCTTCGCGGCGGTGCGGCTGATCCCGCGCGCGTCAGCCGCTAAGCTGTGCGCCCTGGGCAACACCGGTGGAGGTAACGACGCATGGCCTTGATCCTGACCAGCGAAAGCTTCAGGGAGGGCGAACTGCTCGGCAGCGACCACGTCCTGTCCGAGGCCTACGGCTTCGGTTGCACCGGCGGCAACTTGTCGCCGCAACTGGCGTGGCAGGGCGCGCCGGAGGGAACGCAGAGTTTCGCCGTGACCTGCTTCGACCCGGATGCGCCCACCGGCAGCGGCTTCTGGCACTGGGTGGTGGCCAATATCCCGGCCAGCGTCGCGAGCCTGCCGCTCGGCGCCGGTGACCCTGCCAGCGGCCGGATGCCGGCCGGCGCGCTGGAGGTGCGCACCGATTTCGGCAAACCCGGTTACGGCGGGCCGTGCCCGCCCGAGGGTTCCAACATCCACCGCTACATCTTCACCGTGCATGCCGTCGGCGTGAAGGAATTGCCGGTGACCGCCGACACCTCCGCTGCCGTGGTCGGCTTCTATCTCAACTTCAACACCCTCGAGAAAGCCAACCTGATCGGGCTCTTCAAGCGCTGAACCGGCGGCGTCGCAAGCCATGACCGTACGCAACCTCGACGCGGTGTTCAAACCGCGTTCCGTGGCCTTGATCGGGGCGAGCGCGCGCGACGGCGCGCTCGGCCGCCTGCTGCTCGAGAACCTGCGCGGCAGCGGTTTCACCGGCCCGGTGTTCGCCGTCAACGCGCACCACGACACGCTGCTCGGTGAGCCCTGCTACCGCGAGGTCGCGGCCCTGCCCGAGGTGCCCGATCTCGCCGTCATCGCCACCCCGCCCGACAGCGTGCCGGACATTGTCACCGCGCTCGCGCGGCGCGGCACGCGGGCCGCGGTGGTGATCACGGCGGGTTTCGGTGGTGACGGCGCGGCGTCGCGTGAACGCCTGCTCGCCGCCGCGCGGCCGGCCCTGCTGCGCGTGGTCGGCCCCAACTGCCTCGGCGTGCTGGCACCGCATGCCGGCCTCAACGCGAGTTTCGCCCACCTCGCGCCGCGGCCCGGGGGGATTGCCTTCATCGCGCAGTCGGGCGCGATGATCACCTCGATCCTCGACTGGGCCGATTCGCGCGGCATCGGCTTCTCGGCGCTGGCCTCGATCGGTGACATGGCCGACGTCGACTTCGGTGACCTGCTCGACTACTTCGCCGACGATCGCGACACCCGCGCCATCCTGCTCTACGCCGAGGCGGTGACCGCGGCACGCAAGTTCATGTCGGCGGCGCGCGCGGCGGCGCGCAGCAAGCCGGTCATCGTGGTCAAGGCCGGGCGTCACGCCGCGGCGGCGCGCGCCGCCGCTTCGCATACCGGCGCCCTGGCTGGACACGACGAGGTCTACGACGCGGCCTTCCGCCGTGCCGGCATGCTGCGCGTCGACACCCTGGAAGAACTCTTCGATGCCGCCGAGACCCTGTCGCTCATGCGCCCGCCGCGCGGAGAGCGCCTGGTCATCGTCAGCAACGGCGGCGGCATCGGCGTGCTCGCCACCGATGCACTGGCCGGGCGCGGCGGTCAACTGGCCGAGCTGTCGGCGGCGACCCTGGCCCGCCTCGACGCCGTGCTGCCGGCAACCTGGTCGCATGGCAACCCGGTCGACATCATCGGTGACGCACCGCCGGCGCGTTACCAGGCGGCGCTGGAGGCGGTGCTGGCCGAGCCGGCGGCGGATGCCATCCTGGTGCTGAACTGTCCGACCGCCGTGACCACCGGCGACGCCGCGGCGGCAGCCGTGATCACGGCCCTGCCACCGCGCGGGGCACCGCCGGTGTTCACCAGCTGGGTCGGCGGGCGCGGCACGGAGGCGGCGCGCGCGCGCTTCCGCGAGCACGGCATTCCCACCTACGAGTCGCCGGAAGATGCCGTCACCGCCTTTCAGCACCTGGTCGAATATCGGCGCAACCAGGCCGCGCTGATGGAAACACCCCCCTCGCTGCCGCAGGCCTTCTCCGCCGACGTCGCGACCGCGCGGTCGACGGTGGCCGCGGCGCTCGCCGCCGGGCGCGAATGGTTGAGCGAGATCGAGGCCAAGCAGGTGCTGGCAGCCTACGGCATCGGCGTCGTCGAAACGCGCTTCGCGCCCGATGCCGCCGCCGCCGGCGCCTGCGCTCGAGCGCTCGGCGTGCCGGTCGCGCTCAAGATCGTCAGCCCCGACCTGACCCACAAGTCCGATGTCGGCGGCGTGGTGCTCGACCTCGCCCCGGATGCGGTTGCCGCGGCCGCGGCAGCCATGCGCGAGCGCATTGCGCGTGAGCGACCGGCGGCGTCGATCGAGGGCTTCGCCGTCGAGCCGATGGTCGCGCGCGGGCAGGGCGTCGAACTCATCGCCGGCGTGGTCGACGATGCCCAGTTCGGTCCGGTCGTCCTGTTCGGCCATGGCGGCACCGCGGTCGAACTCATCGACGACACCGTCATCGCCCTGCCGCCGCTCAACCTCGCGCTCGCCCGCGACGCCATCGCGCGCACCCGCGTGGCACGCCTGCTCGGCGGTTACCGCGGCGTCCCGGCGGTCGACGTCGACGCCGTGGCATTGACCCTGGTGCGGCTCTCACAGCTCGTCGTCGACCTCGCCGAGGTGGTCGAACTCGACATCAACCCGCTGCTCGCGCGTGCCGACGGCGTCACCGCGCTCGATGCGCGCGTGCGGGTGCGGGCGAGTTCGGCCGATGGCGCCGCGCGGCTCGCCATCCGGCCCTACCCGGGGGAGCTCGAACAGGCATTGCGGCTTACCGACGGCCGTGAGTTCCTGCTGCGTCCGATCCGGCCGGAAGACGAACCGGCCCTGCTGCGCACCTTCAGCCGCCTGAGCCCGGAGGAGATCCGTTTCCGTTTCTTCGCCCCGCTCAAGTTCCTCGACCACCTGATGGCGGCGCGCTTCACCCAGATCGACTACGACCGCCAGATGGCCCTGGTGCTGACCGAGGTCGGCGCGAGCGACGAGATCCACGCCGTCGTGCGCCTGATCGAGGACCCGGATCGCGAGCGCGCCGAGTTCGCCATCGTCGTCGAGCACGAGCTGGCCGGGCAGGGACTCGGTACGCGATTGATGCACGTCATCATCGACTACGCACGGGCTCGCGGCGTTGCCGTGTTGTGGGGCGAGGTGCTGGCCGACAACCACCGCATGCTCGCGCTCGGCCGCGAACTCGGCTTCCGCGAACACGCCCACCCCAGCGAGCCCGGTATCGTGCATGTCGAACTCGATCTCACGGCCACGCGGTCACCGATTCCTCTTGCAACGGGAGAACACCCATGAACCGGCTCGCTTCTGCCTACCTGGCCCTGCTGCTCGGTTTCGCCCTGCCCGCGGGCGCCGCACCGACGCTGGACGAGATCCAGGCCGTGCTCGCCAGCCGCCGCCACGTCGATCTCACCCATGCCTTCGATGCTTCGACCCCGGTCTGGCGCGGCTTCGGCCCGGCCACCCTGGGCGCGGCCGCCGACCCCGAGACCCACCAGCCCTATACCATCGAACAGCACGGCTTCCGCACCACGCTCTACACGCTGGTCGGCCAGTACGGCACGCACGTCGATCCGCCGGCGCATTTCGACCCGCAGGGCCGCACCATGGACGACATCCCGCTGGCGGAAATGCTCCTGCCGCTGGTGGTGTTCGACGTCACGCCGCTGCTCGGAACGGAGCCGAACCATGCCCTGGGCGTGGCCGATATCGAGGCCTGGGAAGCGCGCCACGGGCGCGTGCCGGCCGGCGCCTTCGCCGCGCTCAGGACCGACATGTCGAAGGACTTCTCCAGCAACCCGGAGCGCTTCAAGCGCTATCCCTTCCCGGGCTGGTCACTGGCCGCGATCCGCTTCCTGTTCGAACAGCGCGGCATCACCGCCATCGGCCACGAGGCGCTCGACACCGATGCTTCGGAGGACTTCGCCGGCGAGACCTGGCTGCTGAAGAACGGCCACTGGCAGATCGAGGTGATGACCAACCTCGACCAGCTGCCACCGCGCGGCAGTCTCATCGCGGTGACCTGGCCCAAGGTCAAGGGCGGCTTCGGTTTCCCCGCGCGGGCCTACGCCATCCTGCCCTGAGCACCGCCGGTGCGTAGCCGGCAGGACCGGGTCAGCTGGTCGTGGCCTGGTTTTCGCCGAGGCTGATGTCGCGCAGGCTCGCGAGGTCGCGCAAGCCGACCTCCTTGTGTCGCACGGCGATCAGATCGCGGTCGCTGAAGCGACGCAGCACCCGGCTGACCGTCTCCGGCGCCAGGCCGACGTAATTGGCGATGTCGTAGCGGGACATCGTCAGGTACAGGGCCTGGGGGTCGCGGCCGAGGACGCCGAAACGCGCCGACAGTTCGAGCAGGAAGTCGGCGACGCGCTCGTCGGCACTGGAATGCTCGAGACGGACGCGGGCGTGGCGCTCGGTGGCGATGCGGTTGACGATCTTGTCGAGAAACTGTTCGAGCGCCGGCGTATCGCGGCTCAGCAGCGCATGCAGGTCGCTCGCGCGCAGTTCGCAGAACGAACTGCGTTCGAGGGTGACGACGGCATCCTGGTAGGTCTCCTGGTGCAGCGAGGCGGTGCCGACGAGGTCACTCGGGAACAGGAAGCCCATCACCGATTCCCGTCCACCGTGTTCGAAGACGACGGACTTGGCCGAGCCCGAACGCACGAAGTAGTAGGACGTCATCGGCGCGCCCTGGCGGAACAGGTAGGTGCCGCGCGGTACCGGGGCCAGGGGACGCAGGCGCGAGGTGACGTAAGCCGCGACCTCCCCCTCGAGATGATCGGGCATGCAATGCGCGCGCAGACGACACTCGTCGCACGCGGCCGGGTGATGCTTGACCACGTGCAGGTGCTGGTGGTTCGACATGCGCTCCTCTGCGACGAGCTCGAAGGAAAGAAGGCGACATTATAGCGACGCGGCGCGGCCATTCACCCCGCGGTGAAAGGTTGTCGCGGCAGGGGTCAGTAACGGTCGAGGCTCAGGGAGCTGGCGAACTCCGCCAGTTGCTCGTCGATGCGGTCGACACCGTCGTAGGCACCCGAGCCGGCGACGAGGAAGCTCAGCTGGCCGGCGGCGATTGCCAGCACCGTCAGGCGGTCACGCGCCTTGCCGGGCTGTGGTTCGCGGGTGGCGAGCACGGTGCGTGCCGCCGGCAGACCGGCAACCAGGGTGTCGTTGATCGGTTCCAGCACCTCCAGCGCGTCGCCCGAGCGCGACTGTACCTGGGCCAGGCTCTGCGCCAGCACCTCGGCGGGGGCGGGCTGCTCGGCCGCGACGAAGGCGACGTTGACGCCGATCATCGGGTTGATGCCGGCATGGGGCGGTGGGTACTTGGTCAGTGCGAACAGGGGCGCGCCCTGGCCCTGTTCCAAGGCCGCGACGATGGCCGTCGGCGCGAACCGGATGCGGTCACCGTCCGGCTTGACGCCGGTCTCGGTGAGATAAGACCAGTCGCCCGGGCGGTGAAAGCTGAACCCGCTGACGTCATGCGGCTTCTC
Organism: Gammaproteobacteria bacterium; assembly: GCA_050184115.1. Taxonomy (GTDB): domain Bacteria; phylum Pseudomonadota; class Gammaproteobacteria; genus JACKNG01. The sequence goes on from JBFXAQ010000001.1 coordinate 565,337, forward strand.
CTGCTCGTCGAGCCAGGCCTTGAGCGCGATGGCGAGGGGAATGATGAGCAGCAGGAGGTAGCGCGACCACACTCGGGCGCGGTGGGGCGGGCGTCGGGGCAGCATGGAGGGCGGCGGCATCGGTGGCGGTATCCGGATCGGTCGCAGTGGGGCGCGCCAACGTAGCGCGCCCGGCGCGCCCTCGCAACGGACGCGACGCCGACCCGCGCGGTTGACCTGCCGCGGCCGAATGCCGACGATGCCGGGCCACGTCACAGGCGCTGCCACGGGGAGACCGGCATGAAATTCGGAGCGATGATCGCGACCCACATCGGGGATTGGCAGCTGCTCAAGCTTGCCGAAGACCTCGGCTACGACCACGGCTGGGTGCCGGATTCTCAGATGATCTGGTCGGACTGCTACGCCGTGCTGGCGCTGGCCGCGGCCAACACCTCGCGCATCAAGCTCGGTACCGGGGTCTCGATCGCGCCGACCCGCATCGCGCCGGTGACGGCCCATTCCATCGCGACCATCGCCGCGCTGGCGCCTGGCCGGGTGTTTCTCGGCATGGGCACCGGCCACACCGCGATGCGCGTGATGGGCATGAAGCCGATGAAGCCGAAGGCCTTCCGCGAGTACCTGCGCGTAGTGCGCGCGCTGCTGGCTGGCGAGGAGGTCGAGTACAGCTTCGACGGCGAGACCCGCGACATCCGTTTCCTGCACCTCGATCGCAAGTTCATCGATCTCGATCAGCCCATTCCCATCTGGGTCGCGGCCAACGGCCCGGGCGCCTTGCGTGCCGCCGGCGCCTACGGCGACGGGCGCATCTCGGCGCTGAACGAGCCGCCCGAACTCGCGCGCCAGAGCATCGCCCTGATGGCCGAGGGGGCCGCCGCGGTCGGCCGCGAGTTTCCCGCCGATTTCCACACCGCGGCGTTGACCACCGCGGTGGTCCTGGGGCCAGGCGAGAAGCTGACCAGCGAACGGGTCATCGATCAATGCGGTTCGCAGGTCGCCGCCGCGCTGCATTACTGCTACGAGAACTGGCGCATGAGCGGCGACGATTCCTTCATCCCGCCGGCGGTCCGCAACATCTGGGACGAGTACCTCGACCACCTCAAGCGCATGGCCACGCCGGAAGGCAAGCGCTACCTGCAGGTCCACGACGGTCATTGCTCCTATCTCGTACCCGAGGAGCGCCGCTTCGTCACCCCGGAGGCCATCGAAACCTGGATCCTGGTCGGCGAACCCGACGAGCTCATCGCCAAGCTGCGCGCTGCCGAGGCCGCCGGCCTGCGCGAGGTGACCCTGCTGCCGCCGATGGACCACGCGCGGCGCGTCTTCCGCGACTTCGCCACCCACGTCATCGCGCGTTACTGAGACCGGCGCCGAGGCACAGCGAGCAAATTGGTGCTAGGGCAATTACTGCTTAGGCAGTAATATGCCCGGCCATGGCCCGATCAGCTCGCACCGTGCCCCGGCGCGGCCCCGATTTCTATGCCGGTGACGATTACGTCATCGACGAGTCCTATGGTTTCCTCGTGCGCCGGCTGCACGCCTCGCTGCAGCGACACATCGAGCGGCGCATGCAACCCCACGATCTCACCGCCATGCAATGGGCGCCGTTGCTGCTGCTGGCCGAGGGCAAGGCCGACACCGGTGCCGAACTCGCGCGCTGGATGACCATCGACACCGGCGCGATGACGCGCATGCTCGATCGTCTCGAAGCCAAGGGGCTGCTGGAGCGCCGTCGCTGCGAGGCCGATCGCCGCGTGGTGCGGCTGCGGCTGACCGCCGAGGGCGAGGCGGCGGTGGCGCGCGTGCCGACCATCCTCGCCGAGGTGCTCAACCTGCACCTGGCCGGCTTCGACGCTGCGGAGCTGAGCAGCCTGATGGGCTACCTGCGTCGCATGATCGACAACGGCACGCGGGACGAGCCGACATGAACGCGCGATGTCGAACGAATCGCTGGTTGGTGGTCACGCTCGCCGTGCTCGTGCTGTCGGGTTGTATCTCCAGTGCCGGTATCGCGCCGACCGCGCAACGCCTCGACCAGAGTCCGATCGTCGACACCGACGACGGCTTCGCAGCGTGGCCCGAGGACCGCTGGTGGGAGGCGTTCGGCCAGCCGGCGCTGAACGACCTCGTCACCCACGCGCTGGCCGCCCACCCGGATGTGACGCGGGTGCAGGCGCGCCTGGCCGAAGCCCGCGCGGCCATCGACTACGTCCACGCCAACCTGCTGCCGGCGGTCGACCTCGACCTCGAGAGCACCGGCCAGCGCTACAGCGAGAACGGGCCGTACCCGGCGTCGCTGGCCGGCCATCACGACATCGACTCGCGCTTCGCGCTGGACGCCGTCTACCAGCTCGACTTCTTCGGGCGCAACCGTGCCGCGGTCGCCGCCGCGACCTCGCAGGCCCGCGCCGCGGCGGCGGCCGGGCAGGCGGTGCGGGTCGCGGTGGCTTCGGAAGTGGCGCGCTTCTACTTCGAGCTGGCCCGCCTGGTGGCCGATCGCGAGGTGCTGCTGGCGACCCGTGCCCAGCGCGACCGCATCGTCGAGCTGGTGCGCGCGCGGGTCCGGCTCGGCCTCGATTCGAACGTAGAACTGGCCCAGGCCGAAGGTGCCATACCGCGCATCCAGGGCGAGATCGAGCGGGTCGAGGAGAACCTGTCGCTGCTGCGCAGCCAGCTCGCGCGCCTCGCCGTGGTCGACCCCGCGACGACCGCCGCGCTGACGCCCGACATCGCGGTCCGCGCGGCGCCGGTCCTGCCGGCCACCATTCCCTCGGGCCTGCTCGCCCGCCGTGCCGACCTCACCGCGGCGCGCTGGCGCATCGAGGCCGCGCTGGCCGGCACCGAGTCGATCAAGGCCGAGTTCTACCCGTCGGTCGATCTCGCCGCCTTTGCCGGCCTGAGTTCGATCGGCCTGTCGTCGCTGTTCGAGAGCGGCGCCGCGATCTACGGCCTCGCGCCACGCCTGCACCTGCCGTTGTTCGACGGCGACCGCCTGCGCGCCAAGCTCGGCTTCGCCAGCGCCGAGGTCGACGTCGCCGTCGCCGACTACAACGCGCAGCTGCTGCGCGCGCTGCAGGACGTCGTCCATGCGCTGACCTCGCTGCGCGCGCTCGAACGCCGGCAGGCCGCGCAGGCGGCGGCCCAGGCCGCTGCCGAACACGCCTACGCGCTCGCGCTGGAACGCTACCAGGCCGGACTGACCGGCTACCTGACGGTGCTCGCGACCGAGAGCGAAGTCCTGACCGAGCAGCGCGCCGGCGCCGATCTCAGGGCGCGCGCGCTGCTGCTCGACGTCGCCCTCAACCGCGCGCTGGGCGGCGGCTTCGTCGAATCCGATCCCGCCCTCGCCGCACACTGACCCGGGAATCCCGTCATGCCCCCCACCGAGACCGCCCCCACGCCGATCGCGCGCCGTCGCCGTCGCCCGCTGCTGTTGCTCATCGCCCTGCTCGTGCTCGCCACCGCCGCCGCGGCCGGCAACTGGTACTGGCAGGTCGGCCGCTTCCACGAGTTCACCGACGATGCCTACGTCGCCGCCCACGTCGTCGCCGTCACCCCGCAGGTGGCGGGTACGGTGGTGGCGGTGAACGTCCGTGACACCGACCGCGTGGCGCGCGGCGACCTGCTGGTCGAACTCGATCCGGCCGACACCCGCGTGGCACTGGACGGTGCCGAAGCCGAACTGGCACGGGCGCTGCGCCAGGTGCGTACCGTGTACGCCGCCAACGACACCCTCGCCGCCGAAGTCGCGGTGCGCCGGGCGGAGCACCAGCGCGCCGTGACCGAGGTCGACAAGGCCGAGGACGACTTCGCTACGCGCGCGGCGCTGGTCGGCAGCGGCGCGGTCGGCAAGGAGGAGCTGAAGCATGCCGAGGCGGCACTGGCCGCGGCGCGCGCCGCGCTGGCCACCACGACCGCGGCCATCGGTGCGGCGGCGGAGCGCCTCGCCGCCAACCGCGCGCTGACCGACGGTGTCGACGTCGCCCACCATCCCGACGTGCTGCGCGCCGCGGCCACGGTGCGCGAGGCCTACCTGGCCTGGGCACGCACGCGCATCCTCGCCCCCATCGACGGCGACGTCGCCAAGCGCGCGGTGCAGGTCGGTCAGCGCGTGCAGCCGGGTAGCAACCTGCTCGCGGTGGTGCCGCTCGATCGCGTCTGGGTGGATGCCAACTTCAAGGAGGTGCAACTCGCCGACATGCGCGTCGGCCAGCCGGTCGAACTGACGGCCGACGTCTACGGCGACGACGTCGTCTACCACGGCACCGTGGCCGGTTTCGGCGCCGGCACGGGCGCGGCCTTCGCCCTGCTGCCGGCGCAGAACGCCAGCGGCAACTGGATCAAGATCGTCCAGCGCGTACCCGTGCGCATCGAACTCGAGCGCGACGAGCTGGCCGCCCACCCGCTGCGTGTCGGGCTCTCGATGCAGGTCGAGGTCGACGTCCACGACACCTCCGGCGCCGGGCTCGAGGCCGCGCCGCGCAGCAACGAGGCGCAGCGTACCGACGTCTTCGACGATCTCGCCGAGGCCGCCGACCAGCGCATCGACGCGATCGTCGCCGCCAACCTCGGCGCCGCCGGCGACGGCGTCGCCGCGGCACGGTGACACGCACGGTGACAACGGCCCGGCGCGGTTGGAGGCGTCGATGAGCACGCCGGTCGCGAGCCCGCCGCCACCCCTGCACGGCCTGCGCCTGCTGCTCGGCAGCGTGGCGCTGTCGACGGCGACGTTCATGAACGTCCTCGACACCTCGATCGCCAATGTCTCCATCCCCGCCATCGCCGGCGATCTCGGCGTCTCGCCCAACCAGGGCACCTGGGTCATCACGTCCTTCGCGGTGGCCAACGGCATTGCCCTGCCACTGACCGGCTGGCTCGCCCAGCGTTTCGGGCCGGTGCGCCTGTTCACCGTCAGCGTGCTGCTGTTCACCGTCGCCTCGTGGCTGTGCGGGCTGGCCGGCAGCATCCAGCAGCTCATCGCGCTGCGCGTGCTGCAGGGCGCGGTCGCCGGGCCCATGATCCCGCTGTCGCAATCGCTGCTGCTCGGCAGCTTCGAGAAGCAGCACTCGGGCACCGCGCTCGCGATCTGGTCGATCACCTCGCTGGTGGCGCCGGTGGTGGGGCCGGTGCTGGGCGGCTGGATCACCGACAACATCAACTGGGAATGGATCTTCTACATCAACGTGCCGGTGGGGTTGCTCGCCGCGACCGTGACCTGGAGTGTCTACCGTGAGCGCGAGGCCCCGACCCACAAGCGCCCGGTCGACGCCGTCGGCCTCGCCTTGCTGGTGATTTGGATCGGTGCCTTCCAGATCATGCTCGACAAGGGCAAGGAGCTGGACTGGTTCGAGTCGGGCGAGATCGTGACGCTCGCCATCGTCGCCGCGGTCGGCTTCGTCGTCTTCCTGGTGTGGGAGCTGACCGAGGAGCACCCGGTGGTCGATCTCTCGCTGTTCCGGCTGCGCAATTTCTGGACCGGCACGCTGACCATCGCGCTCGGCTACAGCGCCTTCTTCGGCAACATCGTGCTGTTGCCGCTGTGGCTGCAGCAGCACATGGGTTACACCCCGACCCTGGCCGGGCTGGCCATGGCGCCGGTCGGCGTGCTCGCCATCCTGCTCTCGCCCATCGTCGGCAAGAACGTCGCGCGGGTCGATGCGCGCATCTTCGCCAACATCGGCTTCATCCTCTTCGCGGTGGTGCTGTGGATGCGTGCGCAGTTCAACACCCAGGCCGATTTCGTCACCATCCTGTGGCCGACCGTCCTGCAGGGCGGCGCCATCGCCTTCTTCTTCATCCCGCTGTTCAACCTCGCCCTGTCCGGGGTGCCGGTGGAGAAGACCGCCTCGGCGACCGGCCTGATGAACTTCCTGCGCATCACCGCCGGCGCCTTCGGCGCCTCGGTGGTGACGACCGCGTGGGAGGACCGCGCGGCGCTGCACCACGCCCAGCTGGTCGAGCACGTCGACCTCACCAACGGCGCGCTGCTCGCCACCGGCCACGCGCTCGATGCCCAGGCCTGGACGCGGCCGGAGATCCTGCTCCAGGTCAACCGCGTGATCGATCGCGAGGCCTTCATGCTCGCCGCCAACGACGTCTTCACGGCCAGCGCCGTGCTGTTCGTGCTGCTCGCCATGATCATCTGGTGGGCGCGGCCGGAGCGCGCCGTCGCCCATTGAACCGCGCGCGCTTCAGCCGACCAGGCGCTCGGCGGCGAGCAGCACGAGGGACAGCACGAGTCCGAGCCAGGGCAGCGCCGGTCCGCCGGTGATCCGCCCGCTGGCCCGGCGCTCAGCGCGCTGGAGCGCGATGAGGGCGGCATTGGCGACCGCGAAGACGGCCAGGGTGACGGCGCTGGTCAAGGCGGCCAGGCGCACCAGGTCGAAGGCCAGCGCAGCGCCGAGCACGCCGGCGCCGACCAGCAGCGTGGCCGCGGCCGGCGTCCGCGTGGCGGTCTCGACGCGGGCGAGCAGGCGTGGCAGGTGACCGGCGCGGGCGAGGCCGTAGAGCACGCGCGCCGACTTGATGACCTGCACCAGCGCGCCGTTCATAACTGCCACCACGCTGACCGCCGCGATGAGGCGCGGGTCGAGGCCACCGGCCGCGACCAGTACCGCCAGCGGCGCTTCGTGGCCGGCGATGGCGGCGAGCGGCACGGTGCTGACCGCGACCAGGGCAACGGCGACGTAGAGCACGGTGGCGACGGCGAGCGCGGTGACGATGGCGCGCGGCAGGCTGCGCTCGGCGTCGTGCACTTCCTCGGCGAGGTTGATCATGTCCTCGAAGCCGAGGAAGGCGTAGAAGGCGAGGAAGGCGCCGGCGGCAATGCCGGCGGCGGCGTCGAGCTCCGTCGGCGGGGTCAGCGCGAGGAGCGCGGCCTGCGGGTCGATGCTGCCGCCACCGACGGCGAGAACCAGCAGGAGCCCGCCGATCTCGACCACCGTCATCGCGCTCGCCACCCACACCGAGGCCTCGATGCCGCTCACCGCCAGCGCCACCAGCAGCGCGACCATGGCGGTGATGGCGTAAGCCGCCGGCACCGGCGCGAACAGCGCGAGGTAGGCGGCGAAGCCGTGCGCGATGGTGGCCGAGGACACCACGCCGCAGAAGACGATGGCGAGCCCCACCGCGAGCGTCAGCGCCGGGCGGGCGAAAGCGGCCTCGACGTACAGCGCCTCACCGCCGCACAGCGGCAGCCGACGCACGAGCTCGGCGTAACTGAGCGCGGTGACGGCGGCGATGATCGCGGCGAGCACGAAGGCCAGCGGCGTCCACGGCCCGGCCTCGGCGACGACCGCGCCGATGAGGACATAGATGCCGGCGCCGAGGATGGTGCCGAGACCATAGAACGTGACGAGCACGGCGGAGACGCTGCGCTTGAGCGTCGGTGTCGGGCGAAGCTCAGCGCGCATGTTTCATACGCCTCCCGCCGCGGCCACCGAGCTGGTTGCCGTTCCGCGCCGAACCCGCGACCGACTCTTCGGCAGCCTGTCGCGCATGCTGTCCTCGCCAGTACCTCTGCGTGGCCCGCTTGCGCGGCGCCTCGGCGGCGAGGTATGCGAAATGCGGGCTGGCGCTCAGCGCAGGATCAGCAGTGGCGCGCGGCGCGCCGCGCAGATATCGGCGGCGCGCTCACCGAGATTCTCGAGGAGCGGCGCCGCGACCACCGTGAGGCGCGGATCCTCGCGCGCGACCAGCAGCCGGACGCGCTCCGCCAGAAGGTCGGGCGCGGCGGTCACATCGAGATGGTGCGGTTCCAACGGCGCGCCCTCGCTGGCCGCCGCGGCGCGGGCGAGTTCCAGCGCATGCGCGGCGGCGGGCGACGCATCGAGCAGGACGAGGATGGGCGCCGTGGCCGGCTTGCCGTCGCCACTTGCGGGCGGTAGCAGCACCGCCTCGTCGAGTTCGGCCAGCACCCGGCCGAGCGCCGCGCGCGGCTTCTCGCGCACCACCTCGAAGCGCCACTTGAGGCCGCAGGCCTCGGCCGTGCGCGCGAGTTCGCGCTGGGCCAGCGCCGCCTCGCGGCGGAACCAGGCCTCCAGCGCAGTGGAATCGATCGGCCGGCGCACGCTGGTCAGCGCGCAGAACTCGACGGTGAAGGGCAGGGCGACGGCCTTGAGCAGTTCGCTGTCCTCGATGAACAGTACGCGCAGCTCGTCGCCGGGCGTGCCGCCGAGCTGGCGCAGCAGGGCGGCGGCGACGGCCGGCAGCGTGCTGCTCGACAGCGCGAGGGCGATGCGGCGCGGTGCGCGCGCGCTCACGAGGACTCAGCCTCGGCGCCACGCGCGAACTTCCGGCGCATCTCGGCGAAGCGTGCGAAGCGCGCGACGACGCGGCCATGGATGGAGTCGGGCGGGAAGTTGCCGTCGGCGTCGGCGACGCCGACGTCGTGCCCGGTGAGGATGGCCAGGCCCTGGTCGACGGTCTCGACGGCGTGGATGTGGAAGCGACTGGCGGCGACGGCCTCGATCACCCGCGGGCGCAGCATCAGGTGCTTGACATTGGCGGCGGGGATCAGCACGCCCTGTTCGCCGCTCAGGCCGCGCGCTGCGCAGAGGTCGAAGAAGCCTTCGATCTTGTGGTTGACGCCACCGATGGCCTGGATCTCGCCGAACTGGTTGACCGAGCCCGTCACGGCATAGCACTGCCGGATGGGCACGTCGGCCAGTGCCGAGAGCAGGGCGTAGAGCTCGGTCGAGGAGGCGCTGTCGCCGTCGATCCCGCCGTAGGACTGCTCGAAGGCGAGGGTGGCGGCGAAGGCGGCCGGCACCTCGGTGGCGAAGCGCGCGTTGATGTAACCGGCGAGGATCATCACGCCCTTGGAGTGCAGCGCGCCGCCGAGTTCGGCTTCGCGCTCGATGTCGACGATGCCGCCGCTGCCCGGACTGACGCGGGCGGTGATGCGGCTGGCGCGACCGAAAATGCTGTCGCCGATGGCGAGCACGGCCAGGCCGTTGATCTGGCCCACGCGCTCGCCCGCGGTGGCGACCAGGATGGTGTCGCGCAGGATCTCCTCGTGGATGCGTTCGCGCAGGCGACCGCTGCGGTAGGCGCGACGCTCGATGGCCTGCTCGACGTCGACGCGCTCGATGGTGTCGGCGTGACGTTCGTGGCACCAGTGGCCGGCTTCGCGCACGAGGTCGGCCGAACGGCGGATCTCGGTCGACAGCCGCGCGCTGTCCTCGACCTGGCGCGAGGCTTCCTCGATGACCCGCGCCACCGCCTCGCGCGCCAGCGGCGGCAGGCCGTCGGCGCGCGCGATGCGGGCGATGACGCGGGCGAACTCGAGCGCCGACTCGGCCGAGCGCTCGGTGCGGTCGTCGAACTCGGCCATGACCTTGAAGAAGTCGTCGAACTCGGGATCGAGTTCGGACAGGAGGTAGTACAAGCGCGGATTGCCGACCAGCACGACCTTGACGTCGAGCGGGATCGGCACCGGTTCCAGCGACACCGTCGGTGCCAGGCCGTAGAGCTGGTCGAGCGGCACGATGCGCGCCTGGCGCGTCTGCAGCGCTTCCTTGAGCGCGCTCCAGGCGAAGGGCTCTGCCAGCACGTGCTCGGCCTTGAGCACCAGGTAACCGCCGTTGGCCTGCTGCAGGGCGCCGGCGCGGACCAGGCTGAAATCGGTCATCAGGGCGCCGAAGCGCGCACGCTGCTCGATCTTGCCGAGGAGGCGGGTGTAGGTCGGGCGTTCCTCCACCACCACCGGTGCGCCGCCGTGGGGATCGCGGGTGACGAAGACGTTGACGGCGTAGCGGCGATGGGCCCGCGAGGCGCCGGGTTCGTCGCCGTCGAGGGCGAAATGGAAGGGATTCTCCTCGCTGTCGGGCGGCGCCGGGCGCAACAGTTCGTAGTGCTTGGCGAGGTCCTCGCGCAGGGCCTCGATCCAGGCCCGGGCATCGTCGACCAGGTGCCAGCGGCGCGCGAGTTCGCCGACCAGGCGCTCGATGGCGAAGGCGGCGACCTGGCGGTCGAGATCGCGGATGCGCTCGCGCGAAGCGCGCAGGCGCTCCGGCACGTCCTTCATCGATTCTTGGAACAGTTTTCCGACCGCCTCGACTGCGGCCTGGATTTCGCGCTGGCGTTCCGGCGACAGCTTGTTGAATTCCTCCGGCCCCAGCACCTCGCCGTTCTCGACCGGCGCGAAGACCATGCCGCCCGGGGTCTGCATGATGCGGATACCACGCTCGTGCGCGGCGCCCTGCACGCGCTCGAAGGCCTCGCTCTGCTGTTCCTGGAACTCGCGCTCGATGGCCTGGCGCTGGGCGCGGTATTTCTCACCGCTGAAGGCGGCGCCGACCGCGGCCTGCACGTCGTCGACGAACTGGCGCAGGTCGGCAGCCAGGCGCGGACCCGCACCGGCCGGCAACTGCAGCGCGCGCGGCTTCTCGGCGCACTCGAAGTCGTAGACGTAGCACCAGTCGGCAGGCGCGGGGCGGCTGCTCGCCGCGCGCTCGACGAAGTCGATGACGAAACTGCGCCGGCCGGTGCCGGGCGGGCCCATGACGAAGAGGTTGTGCCCGGGCTGCTTCATGTCGAGGGCGAAGCGGATGGCCTCGACCGCGCGGGCCTGTCCGAACGGGCCGTGGCCGTCCGCCAGGCTCGCGGTGGTCTCGAACGGCAGGTCGCCGGGGGCGCAAGCGCGGTAGAGGGCGCTCGCGGAGAGGGCGGTGGTGCTCATGCGGAGGGGGCGTCTCTCTCGTTGACCGGCCGAGCGTAGCTTAGTCGAGCCCGGCTTGCGCGGTCTGATCGGTATCAAGCCGAGGCGGACGCCGGCGCTTTTCTCGTGCGCGCGGATTTGCCACGCTGGACGCCACGCCATTCGCGGGACATCCGCGCACACCGTCAGCATGAGCACACCGTCGACCAGCGAACAGGCCTTCGAAGCGCGCGTCGCGCGCCACTGCGCCCGCCTGCGCGAAGCCGGTCACGTGGTCGAGCGCATCGACACCCACATCTCGACCGTGCTGCTGGCTGGCGACGACGCCTGGAAGTTCAAGAAGCCGGTCGATTTCGGCTTCGTCGATTTCACCAGCGTCGCGCGGCGCTGTCATTTCTGCCGACGCGAGGTCGAGTTGAACCGGCGCTTCGCGCCGGATCTCTACCGCGGCGTCGACGTGCTGCCGGGCGCGGCACCCGGCGAGCAGGATGAATGCCTGGTGCACATGCGGCGCTTCGACCGCGCGGCGACGCTCGACCGCTTGCTGCCCGCCGGGCGTGTCGACGGCACGATGATCGCCCGCTTCGCGCAGGTCCTGGCCGCCGCTCACGCGGCCGGTGCGGCGGCCGACCCGGTCGGTGCGCACGGCAGCCCTGCCGTGGTCTCGCGCCAGGTGCTGGCGACGCTGGAGGCGCCGCTCGCCGCCGGCCTGCCGCCGGGGCTCGCGGCAGAGGTCGGCGCGCGCGTTGCCGCGCTCGACGCCCGCTTCGCCGCGCGCCTCGCCGGCGGCCACGTGCGCGACTGCCACGGCGACCTGCACCTGTCGAACGTGGTCTGGCTCGACGGCGAACTGCGCGCCTTCGACTGCATCGAGTTCGACGACGCGCTGCGCGTCATCGACACCCTTGCCGATGCCGCCTTCCTGCTGATGGACCTCGATCACCACGGTGGCGGCGAACTCGCCAACGTCTTCTTCAATCACTACCTCGAGGCCAGTGGCGACATCGACGGCCTCGACCTGCTGCCGCTCTACCTCGCCTACCGCTCACTGATCCGCGCCAAGGTCGCGCTGCTCGGCGAACCGCGCGACGACGCGGTGCGCGTACGCGCGGCGCGCCACGTCGAACTTGCCGCGCGCTACCTCGAACCCGCCGGGCAGCCCGGGCTGGTCATCACCCACGGCCTCTCGGGCAGCGGCAAGAGCCGCGCCGCGCGACGCCTGGCCGAGCAACGCGGCTTCCTGCAGTTGCGCTCGGACGTCGAGCGCCGCCGCATCGCCGGTCTTGCCCTCGATGTCGACAGCGCGAGCCCGGCCGGCGCTGGCCTCTACACGCGCGCCCACTCGCAGGCGACCTACGCCCATCTCGCCGCCTGCACCCGCCGGGCGCTCGGCGCCGGCTTCAGCGTGGTGGTCGATGCGGCTTTCCTCGAACGCGCCCAACGCCGGGTCTTCCGCGATCTCGCCGCGGCGCTCGGCGTGCCGTTCCACGTCCTCACCTGCGCGGCGCCGCTGGACGAGCTGCGTGCGCGCATCGCGGCGCGCCGCATACGCGGCGACGACCCCTCGGAGGCGACCGTGGAGGTGCTCGAACACCAGCGCGAAGCCATCGAGCCGCCAGATGCCGGCGAGCGCTCGTTCTGCATCACGCCGGACGCGCTCGACCTCGCGGACGGCAGTACGCGCCTCGGCCGCGCTCGGCCGGGATGCCTGTCGTCCTGAGCCGGTCGCGCCGCCCCGTCCCGTCACCGCACCGGAGCATGCCCGCATGAGTGATCTAGCTTTCGCCGCCGACCTGCCCGCCGCCGCGCGCGCGCTGACTCCACCCGCGGTGATCCTGTTCGACTGGCACGCCACCCTGGTCGACACCCGTGACGCCATGTACCGCGCGGTCGACGAGATGCTGCCGCGCCTGCGCGAACTCGGCCTCTACGAACTCATCCTGCCCTATGCCCTGCACCGCAGCGCCGACGATGCGCGCCTCGCCGAGTACGTGCGCGAACACCTGCGCCTGCCGCCGCGCATCGTGCGTGAGCGCAGGATTTCGCGCACCGATATCTTCGAGATCCTGTTCGGCCGGGACGAGGATGCCAAGCACCTCGCCCACGAGGCGTTCAACGAGGCCTACCGCAACCACTACGGCGAGGTCCATCCCTTCGACGGCAGCGAGTTGAAACTGCTGCGCGAGCTCGACGAGTTCGATATCCGCACCGGTATCCTCACCAACCGCGAACGCGAGTTCTTTGAGCACGAGTTCGCGCTGGTCGAGGATGGCGCCTGGCTCGGCCTGTTCGACACCACGGTGTGCGGCGGCGACACCCTGCGCCGCAAGCCCAATCCCGAACCCATCCTGAAGGCGTTGGTCGACCTCAAGCACGAGCCCGGTCCTGCTTGCTGGTACCTCGGCGACAGTTCGACGGATGTCGCCGCGGCCAAGCGCGCCGGCGTCACCGCGGTGTTGTTCAACGGCGCGGGTTGGGAGCGCAGGTGGCTGGAGAAGGTCTTTCCCGGGACCGCCGATCACCCGCATCGGCCCGATGCCGTGGTCGACAGCTTTGCCGACTTTCGCTGGCTGGTCGAAGAGTGCCTGGCGGTGCGTCACCGGCCGTGAGGCCGTCGCCCGGGGGCCCGGTTCAGAACGCGTAGGACACGATGGCCTGCGCGGCGTGCTCCTCGACGCCCGCGATGCCGAACTTGTGGTGCCAGTACCAGTATTCGATGCCGGCATGGAGGGCTGCGGGGCGGCCGAGCAAACGGCCGAGGTCGAGCAGCAGCTGCGGCTGGGTATGCACGTAGGCGCGGCGACCGCTGCCGCCGCGGCTGACCCAGTCGAGGAACCCGCGGAACTCGAAATGCAGGGTGCCGATCGTGAACGGCACCGCCCAGGCCGGTGTGACCTGGACCCCGGTGCTGTCGACGTCCTCGTTCTTGAAGGCGACGACGTTGAGGGTGAGGAAGCGCGCGTGCGGGATGTCGAGATCGAAACCGACACCTAGTCCGAACGCCTTGAAGGCGTCTCCTTCCGGTTCGGAGCCGGCGGTGATGCCGCCGACGAGCAGCACGTCGCGCAGCGGACCGGCAGCGAGTGCCGCACCCGTGGTGCGGCCGAGGCTGAGACGGGTCCACCACTCGCCGTAGGCTTCGACACCGACGTCATCGCGCCGGGTGGTGTCGAGGAAGACGAAATTGTCGCCGTAGCGCCAGCCGCTGGCATGTTCCAGCGTCAGCGTGTGGCGACGATCCGAGCCGAGCTCGAAACCCCCGCCACTGAGCAGTTCGACCTTCGTCGTCGACCAGCGCAGCGCGCCGTCTCCGTGCGCGGTGGGCGCAACGAGAAGCGCGAATACGCACGCGGCAGCGAGGCGGTGCGGTTTCATGCCCGTGCCTCGGCGACGATGTCGTCCAGCGGCCGCGGCCGGCCGACCCCGTAGCCCTGGGCGTAATCGACGCCGATCTCGCGCAGCATGCCCTTGATCTCGTCGTTCTCGACGAACTCGGCGATCGTGCGCATGCCCATCACCTGGCCGATCTCGTTGATCGAGCGCACCATCGCGTGATCGATGGGGTCGTCGACGATGTCCTTGACGAAAACGCCGTCGATCTTGAGGTAGTCGACGTTGAGGGTCTTGAGATAACCGAACGACGACAGGCCGCTGCCGAAATCGTCGAGCGCGAAGCGGCAGCCGAAGGACTTGAGACGCGCCATGAACGCGCGTGCCACGTTGAGGTTGGAGATGGTCGCCGTCTCCGTGATCTCGAAACAGAGATTACGTCCCGGAATGCCGCCGCGGCGCAGCTCCGTTTCGATGAACTCGAGGAGCTGGTCGTCGGCCAGCGACTGCCCCGACAGGTTGATCGACACGAAGCCATCCGCGCCGACGAGGTGGGGGTAATCGGCCAGCACGCGCAGCGTCCGCCCCACGACCCAGCGGTCCACCGCGCCGATCAGGTTGTAGCGCTCGGCAGCCGGCAGGAAGGCGCCGGGCGGGACCATGTCGCCCTGGTCGTTGACCAGCCGCACGAGGATCTCGTGATGCGAGGCCATGTCGCCCCTGAGCGGCGCGATCGGCTGGGCGAACAGCACCAGGCGATCCTCTTCCAGCGCTTTCTGGATCCGCGTGACCCACTGCATCTCGCCCTGCAGACGGGCGATGGACTCGTCGTCGCTCTGGTAGACGTGGATGCGGTTGCGGCCCAGTTCCTTGGCCATGTAGCAGGCGGCATCGGCGCGCTGCAGCAGCTCGGCGACGTTGGCCACGGACTGGTCGACGGCGGCGACGCCGATGCTGACGCCGACGCGGAAGACGCGATCCTCCCAGTGGAACTTGTAATCCTGCACGGCGTTGCGGATGGCGTGGGCGGCGCGGCTCGCCTGGTCGATGGAGCAGTTCTCGACGAGCACGGCGAACTCGTCGCCGCCGAGCCGCGCCAACGTGTCGCTGCGGCGGATCTCGCCCAGGATCACCCCTGCGAGCTGGCGCAGCAGTTCGTCACCAGCGTTGTGGCCACAGGTGTCGTTGACGATCTTGAACTGGTCGAGATCGAGGAAGAAGAAGGCATGCTCGACGGTGCTGTCGGCGGCGACGGGGACGAGTGCCTGCAGGTGACGTTCGAACGCGGCGCGGTTGAGCAGCCCGGTCAGTGCATCGTGGCGGGCCTGGTAGGACAGTTGCGACTCGGTCTGGCGATGCAGGATGCCGATGGACGCGATGTTGGCGAGGCGCTCGGCGGTTTCACGGTGAGCCGGCGCCGGCTCACCCGCCGCGGCGAAGAAGAGATTCAGCGTGCCGAGCACGTCGTCGCCGCTGCCGACGATCGGCGTCGCCAGCGTTGCGCCGATGTCGCAACGTTCGAGCAGCGGATGCAGCGCCTGCCAGTGTGCATCGCCGCGCAAGGCCGTGCGCGTGACCGGCCGGCGCGCCGCGAAGGCCTCGTCGCTGCCGCAGAAGCTCCAGCCGGCGTCCTGCGCCGTGATCGCCGCGACGCAGTCGTCATCGAAGCCGCTCGACGCCGCGACGCGCAGGGGCTGATCGGGGTCGCCGGCCAGCAGGATCACGCAACGCACACCCGGTTCGCTCTCGGCGTACCCGCGCACGATGCCGTCGAGCAGCTGGTCGAGTTGCGAGCGGCGGGTGACGAGTTGCAGCAGCCGGTTCTCCAGCGCGAGCAGCGCGGCGACGTGCTGGCGTTCGCGCACCTCCCCGTGCAGCTCGCGGGTGCGCGTGACGACCAACTCCTCGGTGCGCATCGCACGGCCGGACAGCATGAGCAGGCCCATGCCGATGAGGGAAACGAAGAAGAGGCCGGCGATGATCACCAGCCACATCGTCCACGAGGCGTAGGCGGCAATGAAGGCACCGTCCGGCGCGAAGCTCAGTCGCCAATCGCGCCCGGCGATGTCGAGGTCACGGGAATAGCCAAAGGAAAAGCGGCTCGGCAGGTCGTAGGCCGTGTCGGCCCGGCCTGGGGTCTGGTAGACGGTCTCGCCGTCGATGGCGACGGTGAGACGCAAGTGCGGATAGCGCGCGACCACGCGGTCGACCTGTCGTTCGAGGCGGTAGACGCTGGTGGCGTAACCGCGCAGGTCGGCGCAGGCGGGCGCGGCGCCGTCGCCGGTCGCGGTGTACACCGGGGCATAGAACACCACGCCGACGCGGTCGTCGGTTTCCTGCACCAGCCGAATGCCGCCGCTCGCCCTGACCTCGCCACTCTCGCACGCGGCCCGCGCCGTGGCGTGGGCGCGCGGGTTGTTGTTGATGTCGAAGCCTAGCGCGGCCTCGTTGCCGGCCAGCGGCACGACGTAACGGATGACGTCGTAGGCGGCCGCCGTCGCGGGCGCGCCCGTGGGCGGCGCGATGGCGCGGCCGGATGCTTGCTCGAAGGCGGCCTTCTCCTCAGCCGGCACGTGCTCGATCCATTCCAGGGCACCGAGCGCCGGCAGGCGCGCCAGCTTGGGCTCGACGAAACGACGGAAAGCCTCGGCGCTGACGACAGGCGTGGCGTCGAAGAAGTCCTTGACCGCCAGCGCCTCGGTCATGTGGTTCTCGATGTCCGCTTGCAGCTCGGCCATGAACTCGCGTGCGTCGCGCTCGAAGCGCGACTCGACATGGCGCATCTCCGTGCTGTTGGACCAACGGAAGCCGACGAAGGCGACCAGCACGCAGACGACGAGGGGCAACGCGACGGTGTGCAGGCGGTTGCGCCAGTGGTTGCGCGAGCCGTCGACGCAACCGAGCAGGATCGGGGCGGCGACCAGCACGCCGATGGCGTCGCCGATCCACCACGTCGCCCAGGCCAGCGGCAGGTCGGCCGTGGGCACCACGCCGGTGAGCCACAGGCCGGCGTTGGCAATGGTCGGTGAGACGACGCAGGCGAGTGGTCCGCCGAGCAGGCCGAACAGCAGGATGTTGCGTTCGCTGAGCAGGCCGGGGTCGCGCGCGAGCGTTGCGCGCACCAGTCGCGCGCCGACCCAGGCCTGGACCATGGCGCCGAGCGAGATGCAGGCATCGACCGCCAACGACGACAACAGGGCGTCGCCCGCGCTGGTGTCGAGGTAATGGTCGGCCCGCGACAGGATGCCACCGAGGAGGATGGCCGGCAGCGCGCGGTTGCCGAAGCGCAATACGCAGAACAGCGCGACACCGGCCGCCGGCCACACGGCCGCGGCATTGCTCGGTGGAACGGCGAGCAGCAGGCCGAGCTTGGCGGCGACGTAGTAGCCGAGCCCGGTGAGCACGAACACGCGCGAAAGGTGCAGCATGGCCGAGGCCGAGAAGACGTCCTTGTGGGATGGCCCGGCGACTATAGCACCCGCGGGCGAGCGCCATCCGGTCCGTCGTCGACAGGGAAGTCGAAGCAGTGCACCGGCGCCCGGCGAGCGCGAGCGCGAGGCGCGGCCGAGTGTTGCCGCGAAGTGACCGCCGTGCGTGCCGACGCCGACAGCGGGGCGGCGGACGCGCCCCGGCCGGCGACGTCGGTGCGCATCGGGCGTGCACTGGCCAACGCCGATGCCGTCGACGACCTCCTGCGCAGCGCGGCAGGACGCGTGCTGGCCTGGGACGGGACGGGTGAGTTGGGCTGGGCGCGCGCCGTGCTGGTCATCAAGCCGGCCACGGACGGCGTCACCGATGTCGCCAACGGCGACGCGTTTCGCACCGAGGCGCCGCTGCAGTGCTACTTCCGCAACGTCAACGCACCGCGCAGGCACGCGGCGTTCGATCACGAGGGCACGATGGAGGTCTAGGGGCGCCTCGGCCTCGGCCTCCGGCACGAGGCGGGTTCGCCGTTGCTCTAGAAGTCCGCTATCCGCCGCGGGAGTGGATTCAGGCGGTGACAGGGATGGTGCGGGAATGGGGACAGTATACTTTCGCCTGTTCGCGCAGCGGCGGCTGTCAGGCACGGCGAAAGTATACCGTCCCCATTCCCTTCCGATTCCCCTACCCGCGCGCATGGCCGCGGTGGCGCGGTATCATCCGCGCCCTTCGCAGTGACCCGCGTTTCCGAGGAGGCCTCATGCGCGCACAAACCATCGATCTCATCCAGCGTTACTACGCGGCGTTCAACGCCGGTGACATGGACGCCTTCCTCGCGTTGCTGACCGACGATGTCGCCCACGACATCAACCAGGGCCAGCGCGAGACCGGGCGTGAGGCCTTCGCGCGCTTCATGGCGCACATGAATCGCTGCTACCGTGAACAGCTCACGAACATGGTGGTGATGGCAAGCGAGGACGGCACGCGGGCGGCGGCCGAGTTCGTCGTCAACGGTGAGTACCTCGCCAACGACGAGGGGCTGCCCGAGGCCGCCGGCCAGCGCTACGTGTTGCCGGCCGGGGCGTTCTTCGAGGTGCGCGAGGGCAAGGTCGCGCGCGTCACCAACTACTACAACCTCAGTGACTGGGTCGACCAGGTCGGCGGCTGAGCACGGTGCCGGACGCCATCGATATCGAGGTGCTGAGCGGCCGTGACGCCGCGCTGGCCGCGGCGGTGCCCGATCTCGCGCGTCTGCGCATCACGGTCTTCCGCGAGTTTCCCTACCTCTACGACGGCGATCTCGACTACGAGGTGAACTACCTCGGTACGTACACGCGCTGCGCCGACAGCATCGTGGTGCTGGCACGCGACGGCAAGGACGTGGTCGGCGCCTCGACCGGCCTGCCGCTGGATGCCGAGACCGACGAGTTCAAGGCGCCCTTCGTCGCCGCCGGTCTCGACGTCGCGCGCATCTTCTACTGCGGTGAGTCGATCCTGCTGCCCGCGTACCGCGGGCGCGGCCTGTACAAGGCCTTCTTCGCGGGGCGCGAGAACCACGCCCGCGCGCTCGGGCGCTTCGAGCGCATCGTGCTGTGCGCGGTCGAACGCCCCGCCGATCATCCGCGCCGTCCGGCAGACTACGTGCCGCTGGATGCGGTGTGGCAGCGCTTCGGTTATCGCCAGCGCCCGGACCTCGCGACGACCTTCGAGTGGAAGGATCTCGACGAGAACACACCGAGCGCCAAGCGCATGGTGTTCTGGGAGAAGGCGTTGTGAGCCAGGGCCGCGTGCGCGTGGCGAGTGCGCAGTACCCGGTACAGTTCGTCGAACGCTTCGCGGACTTCGCCGACAAGGTCGCCGACTGGGTCGCCCGCGCCGCCGGCGAGGGCGCCGGGCTGCTGCTCTTTCCCGAGTACTTCAGCATCGAGATCACGGCGAGCTTCGGCGCCGCGGTCTACGCTTCGCTGCCGCGCCAGCTCGCCGCGTTGCAGGACACCCTGCCGGCGTTCCTCGATCTCTTCGCCGAACTCGCGCGCCGCCACGGTGTTTACGTCTGCGCCGGCAGCTACCCGGTCGCCGTCGATGGCGGTTACCACAACCGGGCGTACTTCTTCTGGCCCGACGGCCGCCATGCCTTCCAGGAGAAGCTGCAGATGACGCGCTTCGAGAACGAACGCTGGGGGGTGTCGTCGGGGCAGGGGTTGGCGGTGTTCGCGACCGATTTCGGCGGTGTAGCCATCAACGTCTGTTACGACAGCGAGTTCCCGCTGCTGGCGCGCCGCCAGGTCGAACGGGGCGCCGACGTCATCCTGGTGCCGAGCTGCACCGATACCCTGGCCGGCTTCAACCGCGTGCGCATCGGCAGCCAGGCGCGCGCGCTCGAGAACCAGTGCTACGTGGTGCAGTCGCCCACCGTCGGCGACTGCCCGTGGTCGGAGGCGATCGATGCCAACGTCGGCTATGCCGCGGTCTACACCCCGGTCGACTACGGTTTCCCCAGCGACGGCGTGCTCGCCGCCGGTGCGCTGAACGCGGCCGACTGGGTGTTCGCCGACCTCGACCTCGCCGAGTGCGCGCGCATCCGCGCCGAGGGGCAGGTGTTCAACCACCGCGACTGGGACGGCCAGTTCGGCCACCTGTGAGCGCGGCGTGCGTCTTCTTTCCACGATCCTGGTGCAGGCTGGCGCAACGAGCCCGAGCGAGCTGAGGAGCCCGCGGACCCATGAGTGATACCAGCACGCGCACCCGGGCCGTCGTCACGGCCTTCCTCGATGCCCTCGAACGCGGCGACGGCGCCGCGCTGCGCGCGACGCTCAGCCGTGGGCCATTCAGTTTCGAGGGGCCGGTCGATCGCTTCGACGACGCCGCGGCCTTCGCCGAGGACATCGAGCGCTACGCGCTCATCATCACCGCCATCGAACGGCGGCGGCTGTTCGTCGACGGCCACGAGGCCTGTGTGGTGCTGACCTTCGTCACCAGTCTCGACAACATCCCGCGCACGCGCGCCGCGGTGTGGGTGGAGACCGACGACGAGGGTTTGATCCGGCGCGTCGAGAGCTTCCTCGACGCGCGCGCCTGGACGCGCATGTTCGGCGGCGGCGCGCCACGCGCCCTCGACTGAGGGGCCGGTTCAGAAGCGCCAGCCCACCTGTACGAAGCCGTTGACGCCGTCGCCCGGAATGCGCGCGCCGAGCGCGACGTCGCTGCCGGCGACGCGGTTGATGCCGTTCAAGTGCGGGCGATAGGTCTTGTCGAGGATGTTCTCGACCCCGGCGGTGAAGGTCAGCCCGGTAGCCGGCCAGGCGTACTGGCCGTAGAGGTTGAGCAGACCGTAACCCGCGCTCTTCGTCTCGCCGTTGGTCGCGGAGACATCGTTCTGCGGCGCGTAGAGTTCGCCTTCGAGCGTCACCGACCAGCGCTCGCGGGCGTAGGTCAGGTCGAGCAGGGTATTGAGCGGCGCGATGCGGAAGAGGTCGTCGTTGATGTCACGGCGCTCGCCGCGCACCCAGCTGAGTATCCCGCCGAGTTCCCACGGCCCGGCGAGATCGGCCGTCCATTCGACGTCCACGCCCCACAGGCGCGCGTCGACGTTGGCGTACTGGAGCGGCGTCGGGTCGCCGTTCATGGTGGCGACCATGATGACGGCCGGGGTGGTCGCCGGGATGCCCTGGATGTAGTCGTCGACGTGATGGTAGAAGGCGCGCGGCGAGACCGCGAAGCCAGGCCGCCGCCAGTCGAGGCCGAGTTCGAACTGCCACGCGGTTTCCGGGTCGAGGTCGACGTCGCCGACGTAGAGGTTGCCGTCGGCGAGTCCACCGGTCGCCTCCAGCGGCAGCCAGAGATAACGCTCCTGGTGGCTCGGCGAGCGGTTCTTGCGTGCCACGCCGGCCTCGACCGTGAGGTCCTCGCGCAAGGCGTAACCGACCACCAGCGCGGCGTCGACGTTGTCGTCGTTGTGTGAGCGATCGCTCGCGTTGAACGTGTTCCTGAGCAGTGCGAGCGGCGGCATGAGCGCCGCCATCGAGGCATCGACCTGGCCGGCATCCATCGCCACGTGCGTCCAGCGCAGGCCGGCCTCGACGCTCCAGCGGCCGAGCGCGAGGTGTTGCCATTCGACGTAGAGGCTGTAGCGATCGCGTTCGACGTCGTCGAAGTTGCGTACGAAGAACATCGCGTTGTCCGGATCGGTGATCAGCGAGTCGTAGTCGAGCAGGTGGCCGTCGGCACCGACACGCATCGTCCCTCCCTGTACTGGTAGCGCGGCCTGCGTACGCCAGCCGAGGGTGTCGGCTTCGGCGATGTTGTCTCGGCGGCGCCCGGGCGCTGCGCGGCGCATGCGGTAGTTGCTCATCAGGTGCTCGACGCCGTTCCAGTAAAGCTCCGCCGAGTAATCCACCCCGCCGTGGTGACCGTGCCAACCGCCGCGCACGAGGTCGGCGTCGGAATAGATGTCGTCCATCGGCAGGGCCGGGGTGCCGGTCTCGCCGGTGTCGTTGCGGCGGTAGTCGACGTTGAACACGTCGTCGTCGAGTTTGAAGGCGTAGCCGGCATCGAAGGCGTTGCGCTCGTAGCGCGTGGGGCGGATCGTGCCGTCACCGAAGTCGCGGTTGTTGCCGGCTTCGCGGCTGGCCGCCGCGCGGAAGCGGTGCGACACGTTGGCGAGGTTGAGTTCACCGCTGGTGGAGTAGCCACCGTCGACGCTCTGGCCACCGGCCGCGACCTGGCCTGTGATGCCGAAGGCATCGGTGGCGCCGAACTCGGCCTCGCGTGAGCGCGCGATGACCGTGCCGCCGATGGTCTCGAGTCCGGTCGAGACCGGCGCGATGCCGCGGATGACTTCGAGCCGATCGACGAAGGTACGCGGCAGGTAGTGCAGCGGCGCGTCCATGTTGTTCGAGCAGGCGTTGCCGACGTTCATGCCGTCGAGATCGACGTTGACGCGCTCGGCATACATGCCGCGGTATTGCGCGATGCCGGCGAGGGTACCGTTGAAGTTGACGTTGGCACCGGCGACGCGCTTGAGCAGCAGCGCCGTGTTGGTCTCGGCCAGTGGGGCGAGGCCGGGGTCGGCCGCGAAGGGCGTGAGCGGGTCGCCCCAGACGACGATCTCGTCGTGGTCGGCAAGAGCAGGCTGGAACTGGCCGAGCCCGGCGGCGAGCAGGGCGGTGGCGAGGGTGCGATGGCGGAGCGGGACGACGGACATGGGACGCAGGGTCTCGTGCGGTGAAAGCGGGCGCGATGGTAACCGCGCCTGTCCACGAACCACGTGCGACAAATCGTCGCACCTCATTGAAAATCAAGAAGTTGGCGCGGAGATCGGGCGCGGTGTTTGATCGCGGTCAAGGTGTCGCGGTGGTTGCGCGCGCTGTCGCGATGCGCGATCGGTGGGGTCGCGTTCGCGCGTGAACAACAAGAGTTGGCGCTGACGGCCTGCGCAGCGCCAGCGGACGGGTGCCCGGTAACGAGCGGCAAGCGAGAGAAGTCGGCGGCGGTTGCCACCCGCCTCGTACCGTCACGGGTGCGGAGTTCGCTAAGCTTCGCGTGACCGCCGGTGCGGGACGGGAGGAGGGGCGATGAGCACGCAGGATGCGCAGGGCGCTGCCTGGTCGGCGGTGAACCGTACCAGCCAGGCGGTCGCGGCCCTGCGCTGGCTGGAGATGCTGTTGCACGGCGAGCGCGCGCTCGTACGCGACCGCTGTGTACCGCTGCTGTTGCCGGAGGGCCGCTTTCCGCGCGCCGACATGGCCGGCGTACACATCCCGGAAACTCTGGACGGGGATATCAGGCGCATCGCCGCGTGGCTGCGCGATGCGCCCGGTGAACCCGGTGCGGCGCGGCTGCGCGCACATGTTGATCGTCTGGCTCTACGCACTGCGCGGATAGACGCAGTGCTCGGTGAGTGCCTGCGCGATATCCGGCAGCTCGTCATCGTCGGCGCCGGCCTCGATACCCGTGCCTTCAACCTCGCCGCAGCGCGCGATGCGACGCTCTTCGAGGTCGACTTCCCGCACGTGCTCGCCTTCAAGGCGGCGCAGCTTGGCGGCCTGCCGCTGTCCTGCCGGGCGCGCGCCGAGGTCGCCTGCGACGCGACCGCCGCGGACTTTCCGCAGCGGCTGGTCGACCACGGCTTCGATCTCGATGCGCCGACCGTGTGGCTGGTCGAGGGCGTGTTCGTCTACCTCGATGCCGCCCAGGTCGCCGCCGTGAACGCCAACCTCGCGGCGCTGAGCGCCGCCGGCAGCCGGCTCATCGCGACCTTCATCGGTGCGCGCTCACCCGAGACGTTCACCCAGGGCATGGTCACACGCTGCGACGATCCTGCCGCGCTGCTCGTGCCGTGGGGCTGGCACGTGCAGGTCACCCACTATGCCGAAATCGCCCGCGAGTTCGGCCGCGACTTCCCCCCCGGCGACGACTTCTACCTCGCACTGAGCGCGCCGCGCGCCACCTGCTGAACGGGTTGCTCCTGGCGTCGGGTGCCACGACACCGCACTGCGGGCAACCAGCGTGAACGGGTGACTGGGATGAACGGGTGACTGTCACCGATTTCCGGGATGAACGGGATGAACGGGATGAACGGGATGAACGGGATGAACGGGATGAACGGGATGAACGGGTGACTGTCACCGATTTGCCGATTTCCCGTCGATTTCCCGTGAGGGGTGCGAAGGGGTGACTGTCACCGATTTCCCGTCCCTCAACCGATCCCCCCGATCACCATGTAGGCCGCCGCGGCCGAACCATCGACGTCGCGCGCCAGCACCGTCACCAGCGAACCGTAGGGCCGCCGCCAGCGGCTGTGCGGCACGGTGTGCAGGCTGGCCGGTACGCGGCTCGCGCCATGCCAGGTGTCGCCGTCGCGGCGCAGGCCGAGTGGTGCGCCGTTCAGCCAGGCGCGCAGATCGGCGATGCCGCCGGCGGCGCTGGCCGCGGCGGTCACGGTGATGGTGACGTTGCCATCGTCGGCCATCGGCGTGATGGTGGCATCGAGGCTCAGGGTCGGCGCCTGCTCGCCGCGCGTGCCGGGCGGCGTGGGTGGGGCGGCACCCGCCAGCGTCTCGTCCGCCAGCGGTGGCGTGCGCTGCGGGGCGTGGCGACGCCGCCCGGATTGTTCGAACGCCCAGGCGTAGGCGAGCAGGGCGTTGTCGTCCCAGGCGCGGCCGGCGAAGGTGAGGCCGACGGGCATGCGGATGTCGTCGACGAGTCCCATCGGCACCGTCACCGTCGGCACGCCGCAGTGGCGGAGCGCCTGGTTGCCGTTGGCGACCCAGGTGCCGTTGCGCCAGGCGAGGTCGTTCGAGTGCGGGTTGGTGTCGACGTCGGCCGGCGCGATGTCGGCGACGGCGGGGAAGACCAGGGCGTCGAGGCCCTGCGCGTCCAGCCAGTCCTCGAGGTCCAGCTTGCGCGCCTGTTCAAGACCGCGCAGGCCGGCGGCGAGATCCGGGATGTCGTCCGGCGCCATCACGCCGGCGCGTGCGCGCACCGGGAACTCGCGGAAATCGGGGATGCCCTCGTAACGGTCGGGCAGGGCGTCGGGGCGTGACGGGATGATCAGGCTGCCGTCGACTTTCGCCAGGGTGTCGAGCGCAGGATCGCTGTTGGCCGCGAGGTAGTCGTGCCAGGCGAAGGTGATGAGGTGGATGCCCTCGGCCTCGGCGAAGCCGGGTGGGACGAGGCCGCGCTCGACCATCGATTGTGTACCGGGCCGGTCGCACTCGTAGTTGGAGACCAGCGGGAAGTCGACTTCGACGACCTCGGCGCCGAGGGCGCGAAGATCCCGCGCCGCCGCTTCCCAGGCGGCGATCACCGAAGGCCGCGTCGCGATCGGGCGCGTGCCGTCCGGGTCACGGTTGAGATACATGCGCGGCACGCCGAGGTGTTTGCCGGCCAGCGCGTTGCGATCGGCCAGTGCGTGGTAGTCGGCGGGCCGCACGGCGGATGCCGCCGGCAGTTCGATCGCCGACTGCGCACGCCAGAAATCGCCGCGCGTCTCCGGGTCGTCGGCGACGACGACGTTCAGCACGGCGAAGAGGTCGTCCATGCCGCGGGCGTAGGGGACGGCGACGTCCATGGTCGGGATCAGCGGCCAGTTGCCGCGCACCGAGATGAGGCCGCGCGAGGGCGTGTAGGCGACCAGGCCGCCGTTCGAGGCCGGCGCACGGCCCGAGGACCAGGTCTCCTCGGCCAGCCCGAAGACGGCGAGGCTCGCCGCCACCCCGGAACCGGAACCGTTGGAGGAACCGGAGGCGTAGGCGGCGGCGAGGAAATCGGCGTTGTAGGGGCTCTCGGCGCGGCCGTAGACGCCGCGCTGCATGCCGCCGGCTGCCATCGGCGGCATGTTGGTCAGGCCCACCAGCACCGCGCCAGCCGCGCGCAGGCGGGCGACGACGAAGGCGTCGTCGCGGGCGACGAGGTGTTCGAAGGCCGGCGCGCCGGCAGCAACGGTGAGGCCACGCGCGGCGTAACTGTCCTTGGCGAGGTAGGGAATGCCGTCGAGCGGGCCGCGGCACTCGCCGCGTGCGCGGCGGCGATCGGCGGCCGCGGCCTCGTCGAACATGGCCGGGTTGAGCACCGGTACGGCGTTGAGGCGGATGCCCTGACGGTCGTAATGCGCGATGCGGTTGAGATGCAGCGCGACCAGTTCGACGCTGGTGACGACGCCGGCATCGAGTGCCGCGGCGAGTTCCGCGATCGATGCCTCGGTAACGCGGAAGCCTGCGGCGCTGTCCGCGGGTTGGTTCTTCATCGGCGGTTTCCCCTCTCCTCGATGCACGCCGCATCATAGCCGCGCGTGGCACGCCCCGCCGCTCGGCCACAGCGTCGGCGCGTCCCTCCGCGGCGACCCTCCGGCAACCTGCTAGCATGGCCGCCGTCCAAGCGGGGGGAGGCCCGACATGCTCAAGTGGAAGATCGGCGACGTCACCATCAGCCAGCTCATCGAGATCACCGACGGCAGCGGCAAGGTCAAGGTCCTGCCGGACGCGACGCATGAGAACCTCGACACCATCCCCTGGCTGCGCCCGCACTTCAGGACGAAGAGCGGCAATCTCTTGATGAACATCCAGATGCTGGTCATCGAGACGCCGGCGCGCAGGATGGTGGTCGACACCTGCATCGGCAACGACAAGGAACTCGCCGTCGACGGCTGGGCCCACCTGCAGTCGCCGTTCCTCGACAACCTCGCCGCCATGGGTCATCCGCCGGAATCGATCGACACCGTCATCTGCACCCATCTCCACGTCGACCACGTCGGCTGGAACACGCGCAAGGTCGCCGGACGCTGGGTGCCGACGTTCGGCAACGCGCGCTACCTCATGGTCGAGTCCGAGTTCGAGCACTGGCGCAGTGAGCCTGATCATTTCGGCGACGTCTTCGGCGAATCGGTGGCCCCGGTGTTCGAGGCCGGCCTGGTCGACCTCGTCCAGCCCGATCACGACGTCGGCGACGGTGTGTTCTTCGAATCGACCCCCGGCCACACCCCAGGCCACGCCAGCGTGCACATCCGCTCGCAGGGCGAGGAGGCCATCATCACCGGCGACATGATGCACCACCCCTGCCAGGTCGCGCGGCCGGACTGGGTCACCCCCTTCGACACCGACAGCGTCGCGGCGCGCGCCACGCGCGAGGCCTTCCTCGCGCGCTACGCCGACACGCCGACGCTCATCCTCGGCACCCACTTCGCGAACCCCGTCGGCGGGCGCATCGTGCGCGACGGCGCGACCTACCGCTTCGACGTATGAGGCGGGTACCGGCGCACTTGCCGCGCCGGGAAGCGCCCGCCTGAAGACGCGGGCGGCGCCGGGCATGGCGGCGTTCTTCGCCGCCATGTACTTCGTGCAGGGCTTCGGCGACCCGGCGAGCGGTCTGCTGGCCCAACCGGTGCGCGCAATGCTGCGCGAGTGGGGCGAGGGACCGGCGGCGATCGGTGTCTTCATGGCGCTCATGAGCTGGCCGTGGACGGCGAAGCCGCTGTTCGCGCTGCTCGCCGATTGCGTGCCGCTCGCCGGTTCGCACCGGCGGCACTACCTGCTCACGAGCAGCGCACTGGCCGCGCTGGCGCTCGCCGTGCTCGCCCTGCTGCCCCTGCCGCGGGGGGCGCTGCCGCTGCTGTTCGCCCTGTTGCTGGTGCCGGCGGTCGCCATCGCCTTCGGCGACGTGCTGGTCGATGCCCTGATGGTCGAGTACGGCCAGCCGCGCGGGCTGACCGGGCAGCTGCAATCGCTGCAGTGGGCGGCGGTGTACACGGCGATGATCGTGAGCGGGGTGCTGGCCGGCTGGCTTGCCGCGCACGACGCCACGGCGGTGGCGTTCGCGCTGGCGGCGAGCCTGTGGGCGATGGGTTGGTGGCTGGCCGGGCGCCATGCGCGTGACCTGCCGCAGACGCCGGCGGCGCCGCGCGAGGTGCTTGCCGGCCTTGCCGCCTGCGCACGCGACCCCGTCCTGCGCGCGGCGGCGGGCTTCCTCGTCCTGTGGAGTTTCAACCCGGCCTGGGACACCGTGCAGTACCTCCACGTCACCGGCGCGCAGGGCTTCGGCGAACAGGCCTACGGGCTGGCCTCGTCGGCCTTCGCCGCCGGCGCCGTTGTCGCGAGCCTCGCCTACGGCGTGTACTGCCGGCGTCTGGCGCTCGGGCGCCTGCTCGATCTCGCCGTGCTCGGTGGCGTGGTCGGCTACGGTCTCTATCTCGATGTCGCGACTCCCGAGGGCTTCGCCATCGTCGCGGCCATCGCCGGCTTCGCGACGATGACGGGGACGCTGGTCCAGCTCGATCTCTGCGCGCGCCTGGTGCCGGTGCGCCTCGCGGCCAGCGCCTTTGCCATGCTGATGGCCCTGACCAACTTCTCGGCCAGCGTCGCCGAGGCACTCGGGGCGCAGGCCTACGAATGGCTCGGCGCCGCGTTCGACGCCGACACCGCCTATCAACTCGTCGTGCTCGCGGGCGTGTGCGCGGCGGCGGCCTGCCGGGCCCTGGTGCCGACGTTGCGACGGGCGGGCGACGCTGCACCGGCGTGACGTTGCGCGGCTCGGCGTGGTCCGCATCGGTTGCCGACTCGAATGCACCCGGCTTTCGCACACCCGTCCGTCGCGAGGCTGTCGAAATGCCGCAACATCGGGCCGCGTGGGTTCGCTGGCGACGAAGGCAGGCTCGGCAGTCTGTCGGGGAGACAGCGACGAGCACGGCCCGGGTTTGCGCGCGGGTCGCCGGCCGCAGCAGGACGGGCGTGAGAAATCCGGGTTAAGCTGGCGCCCCGTGCGCACCCCGACGAGGCCCGTGTGAGCGTCCAACTCTTCGCCATGACCTGCGGCTGGCTGACCATGCCGCTGCCGATGCTGCTCGACGGTACCGAGGGCGACATCCGCATCCCCGTGCCGGTCTACCTGGTGCGCCATCCGCGCGGCACGGTATTGTTCGATTCCGGCCTGTCGCTGGACGTGCAGCGTGACGGCGCAAGGGCACTCGGCCCGGTGCTCGAACCCTATTTCCAGATCGAATTCGACGCCGGCGACGACGTCGCCTCCATGCTCGCCGGGTCCTGCGAGATCGACGCCGCGAACGTCGATTTCCTGGTCAGCTCTCACCTGCACTTCGATCATTGCGGTGGCAACGCGCTGGTACCGAACGCGCGCCACGTGGTGCAGCGGCGCGAATGGGAAGCCGCGACCACGCCGGAACTCGCCGCCGCCAACCATTTCGATGCGCGCAACTTCGATCACGGCCACCAGCGCCTGCTGGTCGACGGCGAGCACGACCTGTTCGGCGACGGTACGGTGCGTTGCATCCCTACCCACGGCCATACACCGGGCCACCAGTCGCTGGTGGTCGAGACGACCGGCGGTCGCGTCGTGCTGTGCGGCGACGCCTGCTATTTCAAGCGCACGCTCGATGAGATGCGCCTGCCTAGCCCGATCGGGATCAACGATGCCGAGGGCATGCGCGCATCGCTGCGACGGCTGAAAGCGCTGCAGGACGCCGGTGCCCGACTGATGTACGGACACGACCCCGAGTTCTGGCGCGCGCTGCCGCAAGCGCCGCTGGCCTGCGCCTGAACCCCGCGGCGCCCGCATCGGCCGTGAGCGAGGACGTTCTCACCTGGAGCGCGCGCGAGGCCGCGAGCGTTGCGGCGCCGCTGCCGCGCGCGCCCCGCCGCGCCCGCGGCTGGCGCCCGCGGCAGGCACCACGACCACCCGGCGGCTGGCAGCTCGACTGGCTCGACTCCATTCACCACGTCGACGCGGCAACCTGGGATGCCCTGGTGGGCGACGGCGCGATCACGCGCAGCCACGCCTACCTCGCGGCCATCGAAGACGCCGGGCTGCCCGGCGGACGTCGTTTCTACGCCGTGCTGCGCGACGAGCGCGGCATCGTCGCCCATGCCTGCGTCTACCTCGTCGAGACCGATTTCGCCCAGCTCATGCCGCGCTGGATCCAAGCGCTGGCGGGGGGCGTGCGTCGCGCCTGGCCACGCTTCCTGCGCGCACGCATCACCGAGTGCGCGAGTCCGCTCACCGCCGGCAGTTCGATTTCGCTGCGCGAGGGTGCCTGCCTGCGCACGGTGGTCGAGCATCTCGAACGCGGCCTGGCCACGCTCGCCGCGCGCGAGGGCAGCGGGCTCATCGTGTTGCGCGATTTCCCGGCCGACGACAGTGCCGCGACCGATACGTTGTGCCGGCGCGGTTTCAAGCGGGTCGCCAACCTGCCCCTGGCGCGTATCCGCGTGCGGTGGTCGACCTACGACGAGTACCTGGCCGCGCTGCGCAGCCGTTATCGCAAGGATCTCAGGCGCCGTCTGCGTCGCGCCGAGCAGTCCGGTCGCCGCGTCGTGACACTCGACGATTTCGGCGCGGACGCGGCGCGCTGGGCCGCCCAGGTCGACGCCGTCTACGACGCCGCGCCGGGCTTCAAGCGCGAGCGTCTCGGCCCGGCTTACTACGCCACCCTGAACCGCCTGCCGGGCGAGGCCAGCCGCCTCGTCGTGGTCGAACAGGATGGACACTGCCTGGCCCACGGCATGGTGCTGGTCGATGCCGAGAACACCACCGCGACCTTCTTCGGTCGCGAGCCCGGCGCGCCGGCCGGCGAGTGGTTCCAACTCGCCGATGCCGTCATCCGTATCGCGATCGAACGCGGCAGCCGCTACGTCAATTTCGGCCTCGGCGCCTACGACGCCAAGAGCCTGGTCGGCGCCGAGAGCGTGCCGCTGGTGGTCTACACGCGGGCCACCAACCGCCTGCTGAATGCCGTCATCCGCCTCGTGCCCGATCTCATGCGCCACGAACCGGGCTGCCGGCGGCACGTGTTCCGCGACTGAGGACCATCGCCACTTCACGCGCCGCCTGCATCCCATGACCGACGACTCCATTCCGCTCGATGTCGCCGCGCTGGTCGCGGCCTATTTCGCCACCCGTCCCGACCCGGCCGAACCGGCCCAGCGCGTGGTCTTCGGCACCTCCGGCCACCGTGGTTCGGCGTTGCGCGGCTCGTTCAACGAGGCCCACATTCTCGCCGTGACCGAGGGGGTGGTGCGCTACCGCCGCGCGCACGGCATCGATGGCCCGCTGTTCCTCGGCATGGATACCCATGCGTTGTCGGCGCCGGCCTTCGAGACCGCGCTGGCCGTGCTCGCCGCGCATGATGTCGACGTCATGGTCGATGCGGCGAACGGCTTTACGCCGACGCCGGTCATCTCGCGCGCCATCGTCCGCTACAACCGCGGACGCGCCGACGGCTTCGCCGACGGCATCGTCATCACGCCCTCGCACAATCCGCCCGAGGACGGTGGCATCAAGTACAACCCGCCGCACGGCGGTCCGGCGGGCAGCGTGGTCACCGGCTGGATCGAGGCCGAGGCCAACCGCCTGCTCGTCGATGCCGGCGGCATTCCGCGCGCCGCGCGCGGCGCCCGCGTACAGGCGCACGATTACGTCGGTGCGTATGTCGCCGATCTCGCCGAGGCCGTCGACCTCGCGGCCATCGCGCGGGCCGGCGTGCACATCGGCGTCGATCCGCTCGGTGGCGCCGGAGTGGCCTACTTCGCGCCGCTCGCCGAGCGCTACGGCCTGAACCTCGAGGTCGTCAACGACAGCGTCGACGTCACCTTCGCCTTCATGCCGCCGGACCATGATGGCCGCATCCGCATGGACTGTTCGTCGACCGCCGCGATGCGCAAGCTCATCGCGCTCGGTGGGCGTTACGACATTGCCTTCGGCAATGACCCCGATGCCGATCGCCATGGCATCGTCACTGCTGCCGGCCTGATGAATCCCAATCACTACCTCGCCGTCGCCGTCGACTACCTGGTCGGCCACCGCCCGGCGTGGCCGGCCGCCGCCGCTGTCGGCAAGACGGTGGTGACGAGCGCGCTGGTCGACCGCGTTGCCGCCGCGCACGGCCGCGCGGTGTTCGAAGTACCCGTGGGGTTCAAGTGGTTCGTCGAGGGTCTGGCGGACACCACGCTCGGCTTCGCCGGTGAGGAGAGTGCGGGTGCGAGTTTCCTCGATCGCGGCGGACGGACCTGGACCACCGACAAGGACGGCATCCTGCTCGGCCTGCTTGCGGCCGAGATCCTCGCCGTCACCGGCGCCGATCCGGCGGCGCACTACCAGCGCCTGGCGCGCCTGCACGGCGCGCCCTGCTACACCCGCCGCGACAGCGCGGCCAGCGCGGCGGTGCGCAAGGCGGTCGGCGCGCTCGGCGCGGCCGACGTCACGCCCGACCTGTTGGTCGGCGCGCCCGTCGATGCGGTGCTCACGGCCGCGCCCGGCGACGGCAATCCCATCGGCGGGGTCAAGGTACTGACCACCGACGGCTGGTTCGCGCTGCGTCCCTCCGGCACCGAGGACGTGTGCAAGGTCTACGCCGAGAGCCTGCGCGACGAGGCCCACCTCGCCACCCTGGTCGCGGCCGGCGAGGCGTTGCTGGCGCGCGTCGGCGGCAGGGCCTGAGGGCCCTCGGCGGCACGGCGCCGGCGCGGGTAGTCCCGCGCGCTTCAGCCTGCTTCCACGTCGTTCGATTCGTGTGCGAGATCCGGTTCGCCGGCAACGGCGAGGATGTGCGCGCGCGCGCCGTCACGCAACGCCAGCGCACCGTCCCAACCGTGCGCGGTAGTGCTGACGGCGGCGCCGACGCTGACCCGTACCGGGCCGAGACGCGGGAACCACGAGCCGGCACGCAGCACCGAGCGTGTGCCCTGGATGGCGATCGGCACCACCGGTACGCCGGCTTCGGCGGCGAGGACGAAGGCGCCGAGGTGGAAGGGGAGTACGCCCGGCATGCGCTTGAAGGTGCCCTCGGGAAAGACCGCGACGGTGTCGCCGGCGGCGAGTGCGGCACGCGCAGGGGCGAGCGCGGCGACGCCTGCACGGGCCTCGAAACGTTCGACGAAGAGCGCACCGAGATTTGTCAGCGGACGGCCGATGAGCGTCGAACCGGCGAGATCGGCCTTGACCAGGAAACGCACCGGGTGGGGCAGCAGCGCCGTCAGCAAGAGGCCGTCGAGGTAGCTCTGGTGGTTGGCGACGAGCACGGCCGCGCGCCGCGATGGCACGTGGTGCGCGCCGTCCAGTTCGAGCGGCAGGCCGGCGCCGAGCGCGCTCGCCCGCGCGATGCCGCGGACCACCCGCCAGGTCAGCCGCCGCGGCAGCGGCAGCCAGGCGACCACCGCGGCGGCAAGTCCGCCGCATGCGAACACCGTCCACGCCCAGCCGGCCCACAGGCGGTCGACGGCCGCCCGCCGCAGGCGCCGCCATTGCGGACCGACACCGGCCAGCGCGAGGCGTGCGACCTGGAGCCATAGTGCGCGCTCGCGGGCACCGTCGAGATGGCCGCCCTCGTAGAGCGACTTGCAGGCACTGCGCCGGATCTTGCCGCTGGAAGTACGCAGCACGGTGTTCGGTACGACCAGGGCGACGTCGTCCGGCGGCGCGGCGATGAGATCGGTGGCGAGTGCGTTGATCGCCGTGCGCAGGCGTTCGCGTGCGGCCGCGTCGCGTTTGCGCGTCTCGGCCATCACCACCACGCGCTCGGTGGCATTGTCCGCGTCGACCACGCCGAACACGGCGACGTGACCCCTGCGGATACCGTCGAGTTCGCCGACGGCATCCTCGAGCTCGGTCGGGTAGATGTTGCGCCCCGCGCGGATGATGACGTCCTTGCTGCGTCCGGTGAGGTAGAGCTCACCGGCGGCGAGGTAGGCGCGGTCGCCGGTCTCGAGCCAACCGTCGCGGCACAGCCGCGCGGTTTCCTCGGCACGGCCGAAGTAACCGCTGGTCGCCGACGGTCCACGGAACTGCAGGCGGCCCTCGACGCGCTCGGGCAACTCGCGGTCGGCGGCGTCGACGACGCGCAGCTGGTGGCCCGGCAGAGGCAGCCCGCAGGCGACGACGGCGATGGTCGCGCTCTCCGGCGTCCCCGGTGGCGCCGGCACGGCGCGGCCGTCGTGGGCGAGGCGTTCGCGTGCGATCACGTCGACCTTGGGTCCGCGCCCGAGCGGGGTGAAGGCAAGACCGACCGAACATTCGGCGAGGCCATAGACCGGGAACATCGCCTCGCGGCGAAAACCGTGGCGCGCGAAGCGCGTGCAGAAGGCGTCCAGGGTGCGCGCGCTGATCGCTTCCGCGCCGTTGGCGGCGATGCGCCAGCGTGCGAGATCGAGCCCTTCGACGTCGGCGTCGCGGATGCGCTGCACGCACAGTTCGTAGGCGAAGTTGGGTGCCGCCGACAGGGTGCCGCCGTAGCGGTGGATGGCCCACAGCCAGCGCTCGGGGCGGGCGAGGAAGCTCAGTGGCGGCATCACCACCAGGCGCACGCCGTGGTAGAGGCTGCCGAGCCAGGCGCCGATCAGCCCCATGTCGTGGTAGAGCGGCAGCCAGGAGACGAAGACGTCATCGGGACCGGCGCCCATGCCGGCACCATCGGCGCGGATGTTGGCCAGCAGGTTGGCGTGGCTCAGCATCACGCCCTTGGGATCCCCGGTCGAACCGGAAGTGTATTGCAGGAAGGCCAGATCGTCGGCGCCACGGGCGACCGCCTCGAACACGCCGCCGGTGCGCTCGAGGGCGGTGGCCGCGAAGACGTGGCGCAGGGTCTCGACCTGGGCCGTCAGCAGGCGTGCCATGGCCAGTGCGTCATCGGTGGTGACGAGCATGGCGGCCTGGCAGTTGAGCAGGATGCGGCTCTGCCGGCGCAGGTGGTCCTCGAGCTGCTGGCGCCGGACCGGTGGGTAGATCGGCACCGGCACGCCACCGGCGAGGAGGGTGCCGAAGAAGGCGACGAAGTAGGCGCGCGAAGTCGGCAGCATCAGTGCGACGCGCTCGCCGGGTTCGAGGCCGTGGGCCTGCAATGCGGCGCCCAGCGCGCTGGCCGCGGCGTGCAGGTCGGCATAGCTCAGCACGGCGCCGTCGGTGTAGTCGTCGTAGAACTGGATGTGCGGACGGTTCGGATTGTGCGCGACGTGCCAATCGAGCATGTCGGCCAGGGTGATCGCGGCGGTCGGCAGGCCGTGCGCGAGCGGCGCGGCGTCATCGACGTCGACCGTGCGCACCGTCAGGGCGCGTCCGGCGTGGGCCTTGATTACCAGCCGGAGAAGGTCGCGTGGCGTGGCGGCCTCGAATACCGCACGCTCGTCGAGCCGGACGTCGAATTGCCGTTCGAGCCGCGCGCCGAGTTCGACCCGCGACAGGCTGTCGAGACCGACCTCGCGATCGAGATCGCTGTCGAGGGCGACGGCCGCCGCGGTCGTCCGGCCGGCGTGCAGGTCGCGCGCCACCGCCATGGTCGTGGCCAGCACGGCCGCGCTGGCAGCGGCGAGATCGTCGGGGCCGCACGCGGCCGTGGTCATGGTGGCGGGGTTGCCGCCCCGGACGCGGCCGGCGCGGCCGATGGCAGCAGGTCCCAGGCGCCGCCGAGGATCGCCATGAGCAGGCGGTAGCCGACCTGCAACGAGGTCACCAGCACCGCCTGCGCCGGGTCGAGACCGACGGCGACGAACAGCGCGGTCGCGGCGAGATCGGCGACGCCGATGCCGAGCAGGTGCAGCGGCACGGCCTGCAGGGTCCAGCTGCTGGCCAGCACGAACAGGACCACGGCGAAGCCCGGGTCGATGCCCCAGCCGCGCGCTCCAAGCCACACCGCGGCGGCGAAGCTCACGTGCGTGAGCACGGACAGGGCGAGGACGTTGGCGATGGCCGGTGCGTGCAGGGTCGCACCCGCCCGCCTGAGGACGCCGAGTGCCCGTACCAGGTGTCCGCTCCGTCGTGCCAGGTAAACCGCGGCCAGGAGTACGAGAAGCAGCACACTCACGGCGCCGAGCATGGTCGGACCGGCCACCGCCGGCCCGCGTGGCAGCGCGACGTCGATCGGATCGAGCGCCACGTAGAGGGTCAGGGCGACGATGACCAGCGCGGCGAGGCCGGCGACTCGGTCCAGCACGATGCCGGCGGCGGCCGCCACGCCGCCGTGATCACGCGCTTTCAGGGTGACGAACTTGGCGACGTCGCCACCGACCGCAAAGGGCACGAACCATTGGTAGAAGAGCGAACGCGTGGCGATGCGCAGCGTCTCGACCAGGCCGAGCTCGATGCCGACCATGCGCATCGCGACGCCGAAGCGCAGCGCGAAGAACAGCATCGAGAACAGGCTCAGTGCGATGCCGCCGGCCAGGCCGGCATGCCAGCCCGCGCTCAGCGCGGCTTCCCGCGCGGCCCACACGACCAGCAACGGCAGACCGGCGAGTACCGCGAACAGGCGTGCCACGGTGAGGGCGCGGCGGGTCCCCGGCTTCATGTCATCGGCAGTCAGCGATCGATGCGCGGCTTGCCCGGCAGCACCGGGCGTTCCATGTCGAAGCGATCGCGGGTTCGCGTGTAGGTGTTGCCGGCCATGCGGCCGACGGTGCCGAGCTTGTCGGGGTCGATGCGGAAGTTGTCGATGATGTCGTCGGCGACGTGGAAGCGCACCACCTCGCCGAGGACGAAGGCGCCGCCCATCACCTTCTGGCTGATGTCGACGACCTGCAGCAGCTTGCA
Source organism: Gammaproteobacteria bacterium (assembly GCA_050184115.1). Taxonomy (GTDB): domain Bacteria; phylum Pseudomonadota; class Gammaproteobacteria; genus JACKNG01. The sequence goes on from JBFXAQ010000001.1 coordinate 601,767, forward strand.
TTCCATCGCCACCAGCGCTTCGCCGACACGCGGCGCGTCGATGAGATCGCATTCGATGGCGGTGAGCCCGGAGAGCTCGAATTCGTCGACTTCGGGCGGCACGTCGACCGCGGTCTTGTTCATCCGTTCGGCGAAGGACTCGGAAACGACGTTGATGCAGAACTCGCCGCGTGCCTCGGCGTTGATGCGGCTGTCGCGCCGGCGCAGTTCGAGATTGACCATGGGACTGAAGCCGACCACCGGCGGGTTGGCGCTAACCCCGGTGAAGAAGCTGTACGGCGCGAGGTTGTTGATGCCGTCCGCGCTGCGGGTCGAGACGAAGGCGATCGGGCGCGGCATGATCGAGCCAATCATGAGCTTGTAGAGATTGACCGGTTCGGTGGCCTGGGGGTCGATGATCATCGGGGTGTCCTGTGGAAGTTGGGGGCAACGGGGCTTCAATGGGGACAGTATATGTATACGGCCGACGGCGCCGGCGCACGGCGGAACGGTCGAGGCGTATACATATACTGTCCCCATTGCGGGGCCATCACCGCGACGTGGTCAGTTCTCCAGCCCGTCCAGCAATTCGCCGTAGAGATCCCGTGCGCGCGCCTCGACCGCCGGCAGGTGGTAGTCGGGGAAGAGCTGCTCGGTGCCATCGAATTCCTTCAGCACCTCGCGCGCGACGGTGATCTTGTGCACCTCGGTCGGGCCGTCGGCAAGGCCGACGTGGAAGGAATTGATGACCCAGTCGGCGAACGGCATTTCATTGGAGATGCCGAGCGAGCCGTGCAGGTGCAGCGCGCGCGCGGCGATGTCGTGCAACACGCCCGGCATCGCGGCCTTGACCGCGGCGATGTTCTTGCGCACGGCCTTGTAGTCGTGGTCCTTGTCGATCAGCCAGGCGGTCTCCAGCACCAGCAGGCGGAACTGGCGCAACTGGATCCAGGAGTCGGCGATCTTCTCCTGCACCATCTGCTTGCGCGCCAGCAGTTCGCCCTTGGTGGTGCGCGACAGCGCGCGCTCGCACATCATCTCCAGCGCGCGCCGGGCCTGGGCGATGGTGCGCATGGCATGGTGCAGGCGGCCGCCGCCGAGGCGCGTCTGGGCGACGATGAAAGCCTCGCCACGGCCGCCGAGCATGTTCTCTGCCGGCACGCGGACGTCGTTGTAGCTCATGTAGGCGTGCGAGGCGTCGGGCTCACCGTAGAAGGTGAGGTTGCGCTTGATCTCGATGCCGGGGGTGTCGGCCGGCACGATGAACATCGACATGCGGTTGTACGGCGCGGCATCGGGGTCGGTCACTGCCATGACGATGAAGAAAGCGGCATAGCGGGCATTCGAGGAGAACCACTTCTCGCCCGTGATGACCCACTCGTCTCCGTCCTTGATCGCGCGAGTGGTGAAGACCAGCGGGTCGGCGCCACCCTGCGGCTCGGTCATCGAGAAGCAGGACACGATCTCGTTGGCGAGCAGCGGTTCGAGGAAGCGCTTCTTCTGCTCGGGGGTGCCGTAGTGGGCGAGGATCTCGGCGTTGCCGGTGTCCGGCGCCTGCGCACCGAACACGATCGGTCCGAAACGCGAGCGGCCGAAGAGTTCGTTCATGAGTGCCAGCTTGACCTGGCCGTAACCCTTGCCGCCGAGTTCGGGACCGAGGTGACAGGCCCACAAGCCACGAGCCCGGACCTTGGCCTGCAGCGGGCGCACGAGCCGCTTGAAACGCGGATCGTGGATGTCCCACTGGTTGCCGAGCAGCACGTCCAGCGGCTCGACTTCGGCGCGCACGAACTGGTCGATCCAATCGAGCTGTTCCTGGAACTCGGGTTCTGTCTCGAAACTCCACATGGTGATGGCTACTCCTGTCGGCGGCGCCGCCGGGCGGTGCCATTGATGATGCGTTCGCGCCGGGTGCTCAGCCGCGTGCGCGCTTGAAATCGGGGGCGCGTTTCTCGAGGAAGGCGTCGATGGCCTCGCGGTGTTCGGGCGAGGCGTAGCAGCGATCGAGGGCGGCGAACTCGCGCGCCTGCACGCGGGCCAGATCGGGATCGGCACCGTTGTCGGTCAGCAGGCGCTTGATCTCGGCCAGCGCGGCCTGCGGGTTCTCGCCCATGGCACGCGCCTGGGCGCGGGCGCAGTCGAGCAGGTCGTCGGCGCTGGTGACGCGATCGACCAGGCCGAGCGCGAGGGCCTCGGCGGCATCGATGGTGCGCCCGGTAAGCATGAGGTCGGAAGCTGCGCCGAAACCCGTGCGCTGCTGCACGTAGTAGGAGCTGGCCAGTTCCGGCACCAGGCCGAGCTTGACGAAACGCAGGCTGAGCCGCGCATCGTCCGCGCAGACCAGGCAGTCCATCGGCAGCACCTGGGTCAGGCCGACGCCGATGGCGACGCCGTTGATGGCGGCGACCATGGGTTTTGCACGACGCACCAGCGCGACCCAGTCATCAGCCTGCGCCTCGGCGCGGAAGGGTGGCGTGGCCTTGGACTGTGCGTCGAACACCATCTCGATGTCGGCACCGGCACAGAAACCGCGCCCCGCACCGGTGACCACCATGGCCTCGATGCGCGGGTCGGCATTGGCGGCGAGAATCGCCGCGCGCAGCTCGGCGCCCATCTGGTAGGTCCAGGCGTTGAGCTTGTCCGGGCGATTGAGGGTGAGGGTGAGCACACCGTCGTCGAGGGTGACGAGCAGGGTGGCGAAGGTCTGGTTCTCGATGCTCATGCTGGGCTCCCCCGGCTCAGCCGGCGGCGAGCGCGGTGCGCAGGCCGGAATAGCCGGGTTGATCGATGGCCACCCGCGCGATCACCGTCTCACGCAGGTGGTTGGTGAGGGCCGGGTCGTCGAGGGCGAATGCGCCGGCCTGGAGCCGCGCGCAGAGCGCCGCGCGCAGGGTATCGACGTCGCCGTCCTGGCCGAGCAGGGTGGCGAGCCGGGCCCGCTCGGCGGCCGCCTGGACCGGGCCGTCGGCCAGTTCGCGGGCGACGATGTCGAGTGCGTTGGCAGCGACTTTCGCCATGAAGCGGTTGCGCCCGCTGGCCTCGGCGGCGACCTCGTCGCGCAGGAAGTCGCGCACGGCAACGAGGATTTCCTCGGTGCGCGGCATGTCCGACTGCGCCAGGGCGGGGGCGCCCGTGGGCAACGTTCCGGGCGGGCCGGGCAGGAGCAGGTTGACGCAATCGACCTGGCATTCGGAGCTGCGCCGGCCGATGGCCGGGCGCTCGACCGCGCGGTCGGTGCCGTCGCGGTAGTGGGCGAACATGGTCAGGCAGCCGATCGCCCACCAGAAGGAGCCGAACACCTGCCAGAAGTGCACGGCGTCGCGATCGATGGGCACGGCGCTGACCGCCTCGTAGCCGGCGATGAGATCCTCCAGCTCGCCGAAGCCGCCGACCACCCGCTCGGTGACGCCGAAGCGCCAGGAATTGGTGCAGATCCAGCCGATGTCGCGCATCGGGTCGCCGATGTGCGCGACCTCCCAGTCGAGCACGGCGACCACGCCGTCGCGCGGCGAGACGATGAGGTTGCCGTTGCGGAAGTCGTTGTGGACCAGGGTCAGTGCGCGTGGCCGCGGGAGATGCTCGAGCAGCCAGCGCGCGGTGTAGTCGATCATCGGCTGCGGGGTGGCAAAGCCGCGGTAGAGTTCCCATTGCCGGCGGACGAACTGCTCGGGTTCGAGGCGTTCGAGGCGCCCGGCGATGCGGCTCTTGCCGACGTCGACGGCATGGATGCGGGCGAGGATTTCGCCGCACTGGCGGGCGAGCCGTGGCCGCACGGCGGCGAAGTCGTCGTGGCGGGCAATGCGCGCACCGAGTGTCTCGCCCTCGACCCAGCTCATGAGAAAGCCCTCGCCGAGGCCGTCGCCGGGTTCGAGCACGTGCACGATGGCGGGTTCGGGTACGCCGGCGTCCCCGGCGAGGCGGATCAGCTCGGCCTCGACGTCGAGGCCGGGGCGGCCGTAGGCGGTGCTCTCCGGCGCGCCGCCCGGTGCGCGACGCAGGGCGAGGCGATGGGACGCACCGTCGACGGTGACATCGATGGCATAGGTCTCCTGGCTGGCACCGCCGGACAGGCGCCGTACGCCATCGAGGCGCTCGTAGCCCGCGACGTGGCGGGCGAGCACGGCGGCCAGGGCGGCGTCGAATTCAACGGCGGTGCTCATCGGCGACGCCTTCAGATGACCTTGAGCTCCTCGGAGACGTAGGAGATGCAGCCCTCGATGTCGACGAACTTGAGCTCGTCGGGGCGGATCACCTCCAGGTAGTGCGGTTCGGCGAAGGCGCTCTGCATGGCTTCGACGTCGTCGAACCAGAGCTCGGCGATGCCGTCCCAATCGCTGTCGCCGCCGAACGAGCCGGCGCTGCCAACGCCGTGGCACTGCACGTAGGCGCGGACATGGCGCGAGAACTCGGTGGTCGAACGCACCAGTGGACCGTGCTCGTCGCGCCAGTAGGTGTCGAACTGAGCGTGCGTGAGATCGGCGCGCCGCCTGGCGCAGATCGTCAGCTTGATCATGGGATGGCCTCTGCGGAATCGGCGCACAGTATACGGGATGCCGGCCGCGCTCCCGGCGCTTGTAAGCGCCCGGGGCGCCGGCTAGGCTGCGTCCTCCCTCGCCGACGGAGAATCCCGCCATGGCTCGCATCCCATTGGTCGAAGCCGAACAGGCCGCGCCGGAAGTGCGCGAAGTCTACGAGCGCATGCAGGGGCTCGGCTTCTCCCTGTTCAACGTCTTCAAGCTGTTCGGCAACGACGCCCGCCTGCTGCGCGGCTTTGCCGAGATCGCGATGGCGCTCTACGAGAATCCGAAGATCTCGCCGCGCCACCGCGAACTGGCTTACCTGCGTGCCTCGCAGCTGAACAGTTGCCACTACTGAATTCCAACCCACGTGATGCTCGGTCGGAGTGTCGGGTTGAGTAACGAGGAGATGGCCTCGATGGCCGATGCGGGTAACTGCGCAACGTTCGACGAGACGGATCGGCTGGTGTTGCGCTACGCCGAGGTACTGACACGCGACAACCGTGTCGACGATGCACTCTACGCGGCGCTCGCGGCACGTTTCTCGCGCGAGCAGCTCGTCGAATTGTGCGCGACCGTCGGCCTGTCGGCGATCGTCAACCGTTTTCACGCCACGTTCCGTACCGATGTCGACGACGACACCGCGGCTGCCGCCGGCGATGTTTCGTTCTGTCCCATCGGGAGATGACCACGAGGTGCGCCCGATGGCCCAGGACTATACCCACATGAATCTCGCCGTGTTCTGCGATTTCGAGAACGTCGCGCTCGGCGTGCGCGATGCCAAGTACGCCAAGTTCGACATCAAGCGCGTGCTCGAGCGCCTCCTCGTCAAGGGCAGCATCGTGGTCAAGAAGGCCTACTGCGACTGGGACCGCTACAAGGATTTCAAGAACCAGATGCACGAAGCGGCCTTCGAACTCATCGAGATCCCGCATGCCCGCCAGTCCGGCAAGAATTCGGCCGACATCCGCATGGTCGTCGACGCGCTCGACCTCTGTTACACCAAGTCGCACGTCGACACCTTCGTCATCATCAGCGGCGATTCCGATTTCTCGCCGTTGGTGTCGAAGCTGCGCGAGAACGCCAAGACGGTGATCGGCGTCGGCGTGAAGAACTCGACCTCGGATCTGCTCATCGCCAACTGCGACGAGTTCATCTTCTACGACGACCTGGTGCGCCAGGAGGAGACCAAGCGGCGTACGCGCAAGCGACCGGCGGCGAAGAAGGAGGCCGCGCGTGACACCGCCAAGGCCAGGCCCGAGGACAAGGTCGATGACAAGGGCGATGACCGTCTCGGTGGCGCCATCGAACTCGTGCTGGAGACCGCCGATGCCCTGCTCGAGGAGCGCGGTGAGGATGAAACTTTGTGGGGTTCGATGGTCAAACAGGCGCTCAAGCGGCGCAACCCGGGCTTCAACGAGAGCTACTACGGGGTGCGCTCGTTCAACAAGCTGCTGGAAGAGGCGCAGGCGCGGGGGCAGCTCGAACTGGAGCTGGACGAGCGCTCCGGGGGGTATATCATCCGTAGCATCGCCCACGAGGAATGACGTTCGGACAGCGCCGGCTCGCTGCCACTTCAGCCCCTTGCCGCCGTCGCCGCTAGCCTGTCCAGGAAGCCGTCGCCGAGGTTCGCGCCATGACCCACCTCATGTTGCCTTTCGTCCTGTTGATGCTGCTCGCCGCGGGCTGGCTGGCCGTGATGGCACGCCTGCTGCTGCGCCTGGTCGAGCACGAGCCGAAGATCTACGCCGCGCTCGGTAGCCCGGTCCTGCGCGTGCTGCATTGGGAAATCCCCGACGAGGAACGCCACGCCCGCGGCTTGCAGGCAGCGGTGGTCCGGCGCGAGGGGGAACAACACCCACGGCGGCCCGATTACACGCCGGAAGAGCTGCGGCGCGTCTCCAATCTGCTCGAGTTCATCGTCGGCGGACGCTTTCGCATGATGCACGACGCCGAGGCGCGGCGCCTGTCGGAATGGCTGCGTACCATCCTCGCGCTGTTCCCGCTGGGGCTCACCGCCTTTCTCGTGTTCGCCAGCCGGACCCCGGTATAAGCGGGGGTTCGCCGGCGCCGTTCCGCTCCCGTCTCCTTCAGGCGACGCGGAAGCGTTCCATCATCTGGCGCAAGGACGCGGCCATGTCGTTGAGATGCTCCGCCTGCTCGGCGGTCTGGGCGATGCGGATACCATTGTTCTCGGCCATCTGGGCAATGTGCTCGACGTTCTCCGCGACCAGGGCGCTGGCGGTGCGCTGTTCCTGCACGGCGTCGGTGATCCCGGTGACCCCCTGGTTGGCCGAACCTACCGCCGCGCCCGCCTCGTCGAGCAGGCGCGACACGTCGGTCAGCACGGCATGGCCGGCACCGAGCGACGTCCTGCCTTGTGCCACCGAGCTTTCCACCAGCGCCGATTGCGCGCTGAGGGTATGCGTGAGGCGGTCGATCTCGTCGGCCGACATGGCCGATTTCTCCGCCAGCTGCCGGACTTCGTCCGCAACCACGGCAAAGCCGCGCCCCTGCTCGCCGGCGCGGGCGGCTTCGATCGTGGCGTTGAGTGCGAGCAGGTTGGTCTGGTCGGCAATTTCCCGCACCTGGCGCGTCATGCTGGTGATCGATTCCGCGCTGTGAATGAAACGCTCCACCGAGGCCTCGATGTCGGCGACGGCCGCCTCGACCGAGCCGAGCTCGTGGACCAACTCGCCGAGGCCGGCATCCGCGGTGCGGGTGCGATCGAGGCTGGTCGCGGACAGGGCGCGTACTTCGAGCGCGCGATCGGCCATCGCGGCGATGCTCGCGGTGGTCTGTTCGACCGTCGTCGCCGCGGATTCCGCGGCACTGGTCTGTCGTCGCGAACCGCTGGCGACGCTGTCGGCGGCACCAGCAAGATCAGCGGCCACCCCGGACAGGCGGTTGGCGGCTTCACCGACCTCGCCGATGACCTTGCCCAGGTGTTGACGGATCTGCTCGGCGTTCGCTGCGATACGACCGAGCTCGTCACGCGAACCATGCCGTACGGGAACCGTGAAGTCGCCCTGTGCGAGGCGTTGGAGGTCGACGATGATCGATGAGGCGGGCGCCACGATGATGCGTTGCGCCATCATGACGAAGGCAATGAACGCCAGCACGATCGCCAGGGCCATCAAAGCGACGCTGAGTTCGATCGCGGTGACGCCGTTGGCACGGGCACGCTGTGCCTGCTCGGCGCCGTGCGTGGCGAGCGAGTCGGCGACACGCGCGAGCAACTCGGCCGGCGCACGACCGAGGTCCCGGCCCGGGCGCGACAGCAGGCCATGGCCGGCGTCGACGGCCGCCTGCGCCAGCAGGGCGCGCCGGTAGTCGGCGACGAGCACACTGCGTGCAGCGGCGAACGCGTCGACATCGGCCAGGATGTGCGACAGACCGGTGACGCGTGACTCGAGTACGGCGATGTCGTCGTCGATGCGTGTCTCGAGTTCGTCCAAGCGGTTGCGGTAGGCGTCGACTTCGATGCGAGGCGCTCCCTCGCGATACAGGTCCTGCCAGCCGCGGGCGAGCAGTTCGAAGTCGACCTGAAGCTGGCGCACCAGGCGTTCGTCGGCGACGTTCTGCTCGGCCTGTGCGGACAGGGTCATGAGGCTGTGCCACGACAGCCACAGACCGAACGAGGCGGCCGCCAGCAACAACGCCGTACCAACGCCCGATATCAACAGGAGTTCGTTGCGGATGCTGCTGGAGATCCATTTCATGGGCGCGTTCCTGAGCGGTATGGCGGCATGGCGAAAAGCCCTGCTGTTCAGAGGGATTTTCCGGGTAGCGGCCGTGGGGGATACGCCTTGAGGCCTGGCGGCGATGGCGGCGACACCCGGCGCGTCGCCGCGCCGGGTAGCGAGGTCAGGCCGGATCAAGCGACCTGGTCGAAAGCCTCCAGCCTGGGCTTGGCCATCGCTTCGGCGAACTTGTAGTAACTCCATGGCCAGCTCGCCGGTACGCCGAACTTGTCGAGATACCAGCTCTTGCAGCCGGTTGCCCAGATGCTCGACTTCGACGCCGCGACGCGGTCGCGATCGAACTCCGCCGTCGCCGCGGCGCTGGCACTGATCTCGCGGCAATGGCCGCTGCGGATTTCGTCCAGCAGCTGCAGGATGTAGCCGACCTGCATCTCGGCGATCTGGATCAGTGAGAAGTTGCCGACTGGCCCGTTGGGCCCGTTGAGCATGAAGAAATTGGGGAAATCGGGCACCGACAGCGACAGGTAGGCGATGGGGCGGTCGGCCCAGACCTGGTCGAGGTCGACCCCGCCGCGGCCGATGACCCGTGCCGGGCGGATGAAGCGGTCGGCGCGGAAGCCGGTCGCCAGGACCAGCAGGTCGAGCTCGTGCAGGCGGCCGTCGACGGTACGGATGCCACTGGCCTCGACATGGTCGATCCCGGCGGTGACGAGCTCGGCATTGGGATGCTGGATGGCCTGGTAGAAGTCCTCGGAGAAGATCAACCGCTTGCAGGCCGCGCGGTAGTTCGGCCGCAACTGCTCGCGCAGCGCGGGATCCTTGACGCTGTTCTCGAGGTTGGCCAGGCAGGCATCCTCGATGAACTTCATCTGTGGCGAATCCGCATTGACCACGGCCACCGCGATGTTGTCGATCATCTGGTGGTTGAACTCGGCGCGCAGCTTGTCGATGAGCGTCGGATCGCGAGCGAAGGCGGCACGTTCCTCGACCGTGTAGGCCGGGTTCTCGATCGGCATGATCCACTGCGCGGTGCGCTGGAAGAGCGAGAACTTCGCCGCCCGCTCGACCAGTGCCGAGGTGACCTGGATGGCAGTCGAGCCGGTGCCGATGACGCCGATGCGGCGGCCATCGAGCGGCACCGAGTGATCCCAGCGCGCGGTGTGGAAGCAGGCACCAACGAAGTCGTCGAGGCCGGCGATATCGGGTTCGTTGGGATGATGCAGCACGCCGGTGGCGGCGATGACGACGTCGGCGACATCGCGCCGGCCGTCCTTCATCTGCAGCTGCCAGCGACCGTCGCGGAACTCGCACGCGGTGATCTCGGTACCGAAGCGGATGCGCGGCAGCACGTCGTATTTCTCCGCGACGCGCTCGAAGTAGGCCTGGATCTCGTCGCCCGGCGCGAACACGTGGCTCCACGAGGGATTGGGCTCGAAGGTATAGGTGTAGAGGTGCGCGGGGACGTCGCAGGCGATGCCCGGGTAGGTGTTCTCGCGCCAGGTACCGCCGAGCCGCGCGGCCTTTTCGTAGACGACGATGTCGGTGTAGCCGGCTTCGGCGAACTTGATGACGGTGAGAATGCCGGCCATGCCGGCGCCGATGACGACGATGCGCGGTTGCTGCGAGTCAGGGGCCATGTCGAGGAGTCCTTGCTTGTCTGAGCGTGGTGTCGGGAGTGGCGTCGCGCGCGCGTCGCCGTGCCCGCGCACCATAGACGTTACTCGGGCGCGGCGATCGTGATCCAGATCAAGCCCGTCCGGCCGTCAGGCGTCGTCGAGGTGCGGTGTCAGTTGGGCCAGGGAGTGTACGCGCAAATCCGTGAGCTCCGGCCACGCGGCGGCGCCGGCGGCGGCGACGTGCACGGTGGTGACGCCCGCGTTGCGGCCGGCCTCGAGGTCGAGGCGGTAGTCACCGACCATCAGCGCTGCGTGCGGCGGGCAGCTCCAGCGGCCGAGTAGGGCGACGATGCCCTGCGGCGACGGTTTCGGTGGCGCCTCGTCACGGCCGAGGACGTCTCCGGGCGCAAAGTGATCGGCGAGGCCCGCGGCGGCGAGCGTGATGAGCGCGTTGGCGCGCGTGTTGCGGGTCAGGATGCCGACGCGTCGGCCACGCCGACGCAGGGCGTCGAGTACCGGCCGCGCACCGTCTGCGGCGCGCGCGCCCTGCGCCAGCTCGGCCTCGATCGCGGCGAGTCGCGCGTGCAGCGGCGCGGCTTCAGCGGCCGGCAGCGTCGCCAGGTACTCCAGGATGAAATGGCCGGCCGGAATGCCGAGTTCGGCGCGGATCGCGTCGAAATCGTGCTGGTGTACGGTGAGTGTGCCGTCGAGGTCGAATACCCAGCCAGCGTGCCGCGCGAGCATCGCACTCAACCCTCGGCGACGGTCGTCACCGTCTGCAGCCGCCGGTGTTCGACCACGTGCATCGCGGCGTCGGCGCCGGTCTTGAGCAGCATGAACAGCACGAGCGCCACGGCCGAGTCACCGAACGCACCACCGGCTACGATGGTCAGGTGCATGGGCACGATGCGCAGGTAGGGGGTGAACATCAACGTGCCGATGTTGGGTGTGCCACGGCGATCGAGGCTGACGTTGTAGCGGTGCGACCAGGCGTGGTTCAGCGCAAACAGAATCATGCAGACGGCGAACGCGAAGTCGACGCTGGCGAGGGCATCGGCCAGTCCTATCAGAAACACCAGGTAGACGGCGTGGAACATGCCGTAGTGGACGAGGAAGAAGAACGCCGTCTGCCGTTTGACCGCCGGGGTCGGGTCGACCGCGCGGTTGTTGATGCGGAAGTTCGCCGTAGAAAAGCGATCCAGGGCGAGTATCCGCACGACGTTGGACAGGCCGATGATCACGCTCTGGCTCCAGTACAGCAGCATCACCGAGCCGAGGCTCCAGTCGGCCACCACGGCAACCAGCAGGGACAGCAGGTTGGTCGCGACCAGCGCCCACAGCGAGCCGTCCCAGGCGGGCGGCGGCGCGACACTGCGCGGTGGCACCACGGCGGCCCGCGCCCGCGCCTTGAAGGCCGCGTACTTGTGATAGGCAATGCCGCAGGCAGGGCACTGCCACGCCGGCGCTGCCGTGGCGACATCACGGACGTGCTGGCACTTGGGGCAGATGACGCTCATGCGTGGATTCGACCATCGCGGGACGTGGCGCGGCCACCTTGCCCGTGGCGCGCGACCGGCGTCAAGGCGAAGGCGTCAGGCCGCGCGCTTCCGCCGTATCATCGCCGGCGGGACGGCAGGGGAGAGGACGTCATGGCAGCTTCGAGGCGCGCAGCATGAACGCGACGGTAACGATGCCGCTGTGGTTGTTCGTGCTGCTCGCCGTCGCCGGCGCCTGGTTGCTGCTCGAGCGCGTGTTCGTCCCGAGCGTGCGCTGGTTCTTCCGCCGCAAGGTCAACCGCGCGATCGAGGAGATGAACCGGCGCCTGCGTCTCGAGCTGCCGCCGTTCAAGCTCAACCGCCGACGCGTGCTCATCGATCGCCTGTGCTACGACCCCGAGGTGCTGGAGGCGGCGCATGCCTGCGCCCAGGCCGAGGGCGTGCCGCCGGCGGTCGTGATGGAGCGGGTGCGGCGTTATGCCGCGGAGATCTGCCCGTCGTTCAACGCCTACATGTATTTCCGCCTCGGCAACTGGCTGGCCCGGCGGCTGGTGCGCCTGTTCTACTGGGTTCGCGTGGTCTATGCCGACAAGCAGGCTTTTCTCGCCATGCCGCCACGGGCGAGCCTCGTCTTCGTCATCAACCACCGCAGCAACATGGACTACCTGCTCGCCGCCTACATGGCCGTGCGCCACGCCGCGTTGTCCTACGCCGTCGGCGAGTGGGCGCAGGTCTGGCCCTTGCAGCAGCTGATCCGCTCGATGGGGGCATACTTCGTGCGTCGGGGTTCGGGCAACGAACTCTACCGGCGGGTGCTGGCGCGCTACGTGCAGATGGCCGTGGAGGGCGGCATCGTGCAGGCGGTATTCCCGGAAGGCGGACTGTCGCGTGACGGGCGATTGCGCCCACCCAAGCTCGGCCTGCTCGACTACATGGTGCGTGGCTTCGACCCCCACCAGGAACGCGACATCGTCTTCATCCCCGTCGGGGTCAACTACGACCGCGTACTGGAGGACCGCACCCTGCAGCTGGAAGCACAGGGGGGCGGACCGGTCCCAATGGCGCAGGCCGTCGCCAACGCCTGCGGCTTCGCCTGGAAGAACCTGCGCCTGGCCATGCGCAACGACTGGCGACGCTTCGGCTATGCCGCCCTGCAGTTCGGTCGGCCGTTGTCCTTGCGCGAATGGTGCGTGCAGGAGCAGGTCGATTTTCGCCGCGGCGATCGCGAGCAGCGCTTCGACGTCGTGGCGCGGTTGGCCGCGGTGCTGATGGCCCGCATCGGTGCCAACGTACCGGTGCTGTCCGTTCCCTTGCTCGCGCTGGTCGCCGGCGCCGAGCCGGCGCGACGTTTCACCGCCATGGAACTCAAGGCCGGCGTGCAGGCGCGCCTGGATGCATTGCGCGACGGCGATGCGCGCTACCTCATCTACGACGCCGCCTCCAGTTTCGCGGTCGACGCGGCGCTCGACATGATGTGCCTGCGCGGTCTCCTGCTGCGCGACGACGACTGCTTTCACGCCAACCCCGCCGAGCGCGACCTGCTCGCCTACTACGCGGCCTCGATTGCGCATTTGTTCGAGAGCCGGACGACCGAGGTGGGGTGTGGCACGGCGGTGTGTTAGCCTGCCGGTCCCCAATCACGCCGCGTAACGCCGCCGACGCGGTGGTGCGTGCGCCATCCGATTCTCCATGGCCGCGAGGTACCCCCATGAGCACAGCCAACCACGGCGACATCGTCCGCATCCACTACACCGGCACCCTCGCCGACGGCACCCAGTTCGACAGCTCGCTCGACCGCGAGCCGCTCGAGTTCACGCTGGGTTCGGGCCAGATCATCCCGGGTCTCGAGCGCGAGATCGCCGGCATGGCGGTGGGTGACACCAAGACGGTCACGGTGGCGGCCGACGAGGCTTACGGTCAGCACCGTGCGGAGGCCGTGCATGCGGTACAGCGGACGCAGATCCCCGAGGACATCGAACTCGCGCTCGGCGTCGAGCTGCAGGCGACCGGCGCCAGCGGCCAGGCGGTGCGCCTGCGCGTGGTCGAGCTGGATGCCGAGACCGTGACCCTCGATGCCAACCACCCGTTGGCCGGCAAGGATCTCGTCTTCGAGGTCGAACTGGTTTCGATCGCGGCGTGAAGCGCCGCGCGTGCCCGTCGCGCTCAGCCCACGCGACGTCGCGGCCGCGCCAGCAGCAGTACGGGCGGTAGCAGCAACCAGGCCGCGCTCGGCAGCGGCACGGGCGAGGCATCGAGGCGGACGTCGTCGAAGTCGACCTCGAGACCGCGCGTCGTCGCCGTTGCGCCGGTCGACAGGTTCAGATTGACGAGACGGATGACGAGGTTGTCGCCGAGGGCAGCATGGCCGGCGCCGATCGTGACCTGGAGGGTGGTGGTGAGAAACTCGCCTTCTCCGGGTAGCAGGGTGTTGAGGTCGCTGGCGAGGACTTCGTTGCCGGCGCGCAGTTCGACGCGGTAGCCCGGGAAGCCGTCGAGGTCGTATTCGCCGAGCCCGTCCCAGGGCGCGACCTGCGCGGTACCGGTGCGGATGTTGCCGATGTCGACCTGCAAGGTGTAGGTCGTTGCGGCGGTGAGCGTCGTCGTCAGCGTCTGCTCGATGCCGAACTCGGCACCGCCGACGTTGTTGTCGAAATAGAGCAGGGCGACGTTGTCGCCTTCGCTGGCGCCGCTGACGAAGAACACCGTGCCGGGGTTGAGTACGCCGATGTAGGCGTCGCCGCCGACCGCGCCGAAGGCAGACCAGCCATTGGGTGCCGCGGCGCCGTTGTTACCGGCCGGGAAGGCCGTCTCTGGCACGTCGATGCCACCGTAGAGATCCTCGAAGCCGGCGTTGACGACGGCGACGGATGCCGCCTGGGCGCTGCCCGCGGCGAGCGCGAGGACGGCCCCGGCAAGGGTTCCGATGGTCTGTGTGCGCATGTCCGGCGCTCCCTGGTCCCTGGCAATGCCGGCAGGATGCCGGGTACGGCCGACCCCGGCCAGCGGGGCGTGCGGGAACGGTGAACGATTCCCGCTCTCGGCCCTCAGCGTTCTTCCAGCTGGTCGAGCGGCAACTCGGTCTTGGCGATCACCTTGCGCAGGACGAAGCTCGAATGGACGCCGGTCACGCCCTCGATGCGTGTCAGACGACCGAGAAGGAAATCCTCGTAGTAGGTCATGTCGGGCAGCACGGCCTTGAGCAGGTAGTCGGCGGCCTGCCCGGTGACGATGCTGCACTCGACGACCTCGGGGAAATCAGCCACGCGGCGCTCGAAATTCTCGAAGCGTTCAGGCGTGTGGCGGTCCATGGTGATGCTGATGATGGCGGTGATGTTGAGTCCGAGCAGCTGTTGGTTGAGGAGGGTGACGTGGCGCTCGATGACGCCCGATTCCTCCAGGCGCTTGACGCGGCGCGAACAGGGCGTCGGCGACAAGCCCACCGCCTCGGCCAGTTCGAGATTGCTGATGCGGCCGTTGGCCTGCATGAGAGCGAGGATGCGGCGGTCGGTGCGGTCGAGACGCAGGCGGCGTGCGGCAGGGATTTCTGTCATGGTGGTTAGATTGGATTATTTGGCCAAAAAATAAAGAATATTTAAAGATATATTGCAATACATGAACAAATATGGAGTGCATTTGCAACCATTCGCTCCTGGCTTTCATCGATAATCTCGCCCCAACGTGCTGCCCGCGACCGTCGCGGACGGCGCGCAACTCCGCAACCGGAATCCAGCCATGAATACCTTCGACCACAGCAAGTACCGCCCCTTCCCTCCGATCGCGCTCGCCAAGCGGACCTGGCCCGACAAGGTCATCACGGCCGCGCCGCGCTGGTGCAGCGTCGATCTGCGCGACGGCAACCAGGCCCTCATCGAGCCGATGAACGTGGCGCAGAAGCTCGAGCTGTTCAAACTGCTGGTCAAGGTCGGCTTCAAGGAAATCGAGGTCGGCTTTCCGGCCGCCTCGCAGCCCGATTTCGATTTCTGCCGCCGCCTCGTCGATGAGGGCCTGATCCCCGACGACGTCACCATCCAGGTCCTGACGCAGGCGCGGCCGGAGCTGATCGCGCGCTCGTTCGAGGCCCTGCAGGGAGTCAGGCGCGCCATCCTGCACCTCTACAACTCGACCTCGACCGTGCAGCGCCGCGACGTCTTCGGTCTCGACCGCGAGGGCATCAAGGCCATCGCCGTCAACGGCGCGAAGATGGTCAAGGACGCCGTCGATCGTCACCCGGATACCGAGTGGGTGCTCGAGTATTCGCCAGAGAGCTTCACCGGCACCGAGCTCGACTATGCGGTCGAGGTCTGCGATGCCGTGCTCGACGTGTGGGAGGCGAGCGCCGACAAGCCCTGCATCATCAACCTGCCGTCGACGGTGGAGATGGCGACGCCGAACATCTATGCCGACCAGATCGAGTGGATGGCGACCCATTTCCGCGATCGCTCGCGCGTCATCCTGAGCCTGCACACCCACAACGACCGTGGTTGCGCCGTGGCCGCCGCCGAGCTGGCCGTGATGGCGGGCGCCGACCGCGTCGAGGGCACGCTGCTCGGCAATGGCGAGCGCACCGGCAACATGGACATCGTGACCATGGCGATGAACCTCTACAGCCAGGGCATCGATCCGAAACTCGATTTCTCCAACATGGACGAGATCATCCGCTGCGTCACCGCGTGCACGCAGATCGACCTGCACCCGCGGCATCCCTACGCCGGCGAACTGGTGTTCACCGCCTTTTCCGGCTCGCACCAGGACGCCATCAAGAAATGCCTGGGCAAGCGCCGCGCGGACGATGCCTGGGACGTCGCCTACCTGCCGATCGACCCGTCCGATCTCGGCCGTACCTACCAGGAGGTCATCCGCATCAACAGCCAGTCCGGCAAGGGTGGCGTGGCCTACGTGCTCGAGCAGGAAGAGGGCCTGCAGTTGCCGCGCTGGCTGCAGATCGAATTCAGCGGCGTGGTGCAGAAGTACGCCGAGGATACCGAGTCCGAGGTGGCGCCGGCGAAGATCGTCGAGCTGTTCCGCCGGCAGTACCTCGGTGAGCCGCGACCACTGGCCCTGAGCGGCTACCAGTTGTCACGTGAGAACAACGAGGACGAACTGGTGGTGACCGTGAGCGACGGCGGCAAGCCCTTGCAGCTGCGCGGCCGCGCCTCGGGTGTGGTGGGCGCCTTCGTCAATGCCGTCGAATCGCACACGGGCGACGCGATCGTACTGGTCGAGTACAACGAGCACACCCTGAGCCAGGCCGACGGTGCCGGCGCGGATGCCGTGACCTACGTGCAGCTCAACATCGACGGCCGCCGCTACTGCGGTGTCGGTACCAGCAGCGACATCGTCGAAGCTTCGCTGCGTGCCATCCTCGGCGCCGTCAACCAGTCTCTGGCCATGAAGGCGTCCAAGGCCGCCTGAAGGCGGGGCAGGCGAGGGGGACGGTCCGTCGTCCCCCTTCCTGTCCTCCGGTCCTTTTCGCGTCAGGGTACGAAGAACGTCGTGCGATCGAGCCCGGTGTTGCCGTTCGCGGCGGCGTAGGCGAACACCGTCACCTCGTACAGCCCCGGCAGGTCGATCGGAATACGCGTCGCGAACTGGCTGGTCTCGCCAGCATAGGCCAACGCGTGGCTGCCGACCGTCTCGCCATCGCGCTTGAGCGTCGCGAGGACTTCGTAGGCGTTGGCATCCCACAGGCCGCCCGGTTCGATCGGGCAGCCGCACATCAGCACTACGTTGGCGCGGACCTCGACCTCGGTCACGGCACCCTGCAACTTGACGTGGGCCGGCGGCGCGAGGATGTCGACGGCGAAGCCGGGCAGTTCGAGCAGCCAGCCGTTGCCGCCATCGAGGTGGCGCCCTGGCACCACCCACTGCGTTGCGCTGACCCGGTTGGCGGCCTGCATCTGGCCGAGTGGACCGACCGCCTCGACCTCGACCAGGCGCGGCTCGTCGAGTTCCAGGGTGGTTCGCCAGGCGGCCGCGTTCTCGTCGACCATGACGGCGCGACGTCCGCCGTTCTCGTGCATGAGGAGCTTGGTGTCGCCGGTACTGCCGGTGGTCACGCCGCTGGCGAGGATCTCCCCGCTCAGGGTGTCGCGCAGCGTGACCCGCACCCCGCCCATGCTGCTGCCGACGAACTTGGCATCACGGCTCACCACGCGCACGGTGACGTTGGTCGGCTCGGCGTGCAGGGTCGTGATGGACAAGGCACCGGTGAGGGCCAGGCACAGTGCCGAGAGGTGCATGTTCATGATCGGGGCTCCAAACTAGAATGCGCTCATGAAGAGCGTCGGGGCGGGCCATTTCACCCGACTTCGCGTAGAGGGTAAATGCGTGTCGAGACAGCCCTCGCAGCCACCGCCCGGGAGAGCGTGCCATGCCAGATCTCAAGTTCGGAATCTTCGGCCCCACCGGTGACATCGACGCGGCGAAGGCAACCGCCGTCGCTGCCGAGCAGGCCGGGTTCTACTCCTATTCGACCAACGATCATTTCTACTCGCCGCTCGGCAGTCCCGAGACCCCGCAGCTCGAATGCTTCACGACCCTGACGGCGGTCGCTGCCGTCACCTCGCGCATCAGGCTCGTGCCCAGCGTGGCCGCGGCCTCGTTCCGCAGCCCGCCACTGCTGGCCAAGATCATCTCGACCCTGGACCATGCCTCGAACGGTCGTTTCGTCAACGGCCTCGGCGCCGGCTGGCAGGACAAGGAATACCTCGCGCACGGCTATCCCTTTCCATCGCTCAAGGAGCGCCTCGAGCAGCTCGACGAGACCATCCAGGTGGTCAAGGCCATGTGCACCCAGGCGGCACCGTCCTTCAGCGGCCGGCACTTCGCGGTGCGCGAGGCCTACAACAACCCGCGCCCCGTACAACGGAAGATCCCGCTCATGCTGGGCGGCTCCGGTACCGGCCTGCTGCGTATCGCCGCGCGCGAGGCCGACATCCTCAACCTCATTCCGCCGACCGGCAACGGCAAGGACTTCGTCAACGATCCGGTGGCGACGCTCAAGTTCGACCTGCCGACGTTGAAGAGCCGTATCGCCCTGCTGCACCGTTTCATGCGTGAGCAGGAACGCGACCCGGCCGAGATCGAACTCGGCGGCCTGCTGCTGCTCGGCCTGTCACGCGACGCCGGCGACCAGCAACTGCGCGACATGGCGAAGGGACTCGGATTTCCTGACTACGCCACCGCCCAGGCCGCGCCGGTGTGTCTGCTCGGCACGGCCGACGAGGTCAAGCGCGAACTCGCCCGTCGCGTCGCGGAAACCGGCGTGACCTATTTCATCGGGGTCATGGCGACGCCCGCGACGATGGACATCTTCGCGCGCGATGTCATGCCCGCCTTTACCGCCTGAGGACAAGCACGCATGAACAGGAAGACGATCGATTGCGCCGGCGCGATGCTGGCGCTGGCCTTGCTCGCCGCCCAGACTGACGCACTGGCCTGCGGAGAAGGCAAGCACGGCGGCAAGGGCGCAGCGCCACCGGCAGCCTACCGCGAACTGCTCGAGGCCAGCCTGGCGGAAAAGCACGGCCTCGAATTTCACGTCAACGGCCAGGTCATCCCCGGTGTCGTCACCGCCATCTCGGACGACGGCGCGGTCGAGGTGCGTAACCAGGCTCGCGACCGCATCGTCATCCGCCTCGACCGGGTCGACGCCATCGCACGCTGACCCGCGCGCGACGTCCGCGCAGCCGTCGCGCGGACACGTCGACGCACCGCCGGGGCTCGTCGCGGGTGACGTCAGCCGCTTTCCCGCACGCCAACCAGCCCCGCGCGCAACGCGATCAGCGCGAGTTCGACGTCGGTGCGGGCGCGGAGTTTGCGCTTCATGCTGCTGCGATGGGATTGCACGGTCTTGACCGAGATGCCGAGCGTGCTCGAGATCTCGTCCACCGAGCGACCGTGCGAGAGCAGTCGTAGCACTTCCGACTCCTTGCCGGTCAGCGCGCCGACGCGGCGTGCGCCGCCGTCGTGCACGCCGGTGGCGAGATGCAGCGCGACGTCCGGACTGATGGCGAGATCGCCGCGAGCCACGCGCTGCAGGCCACTGACCAGGTCGTGGACGGAAGAGTTCTTGGACAGGAAGCCGCAGCCACCGATCTCGAGCAGGGTCAGCGGGTAGCGGGTCTCGGCGTGTGCCGAGAGGCCGACGATACGCACGGCGGGGCGCAGTTCGAGCAGCAGGCGCGCGACATTGAGACCGTCGTCATCGCCGAGGTCCATGTCGAGCAGCACGATGTCCACGCGTTGCGGACCGGCCACCAGGTCGTAGACGGTCTGCGCGCGCGTGGCGCTGGCCAGGACCTGGAAACTGCTGTCCGTCTGCAGTTTCAGGGCGAGCAATTCACCGATGAAGCGGTGATCGTCGAGGACGACGACGTTGAACGGCGGCTTGAGCGGATCGCGGTTCTTCATCGTGCTGCCCTCCCCTGGCATCGGACGATTACGCCACGGATGCACCGTGGCCGCGTATCGAATCCGCGGATGACACGCTGCCAGCGAAGATACCGCCCGCTTTCGCCAGACGTCAACGCGACGGGAATACTCAGCGGAAGGCGTTGAGACCGACGAAGGTGCCGCCGTTACGGCGCGTCAACTCGCGCATGAGGGTGGCGAAACGAATGCCGGTGCCCTGCAGGTGGGGCGGGTTGGCGAACTGCACCGGGAAGCCGATGGCGTGGATGCGCACCAGCGGATCACCGGCGAGGTTGGTGCGGTTGATTTTCGCCACGTAGTCGACCACCTCGCGGATCGAGCGGCCCGTGAACTCGTCACCGTAGACGTAGAGGCTGATCTTGCGCTCGGCGCTGTAGAAGGTCTGGATGGCGGTGGTGATGCCCTCGACCGGGCTCGAGTTGGAGAACGCGTTCCAGGTGTAGAGGCGTTCGACGATGGCCTTGCGCCGCGCTGGCGTGTCGGGGATCCACTGGCCGCGGAAACCGGGGAACATGTAGGCGCCCATGTCGTTCATGATCTGGATGCCCTTGACCTTGGGATAGACCTGCAGGGTCTGCACGATCTGGTCGATCACCCGCGGCCAGGCGTAGCGGAACATGCTGCCCGACGTATCGATGATGAAGACGATGTATTCGCTGTCGATGGGGATGCCGCCGACGAGATCGGTGCGCGCGCGGTCGCGCTGCTGGTAGAGGCGGCGCATCTCCTCGCTCAGGGTCTGCTGGGCGATTTTCAATTCGCCGAGCACGGCCGCATCGGCGCGCGCATTGTCCTCGGCGCCGCGTACGCGTTGCAGAGCGCGCTCGCGTTCGCTGGCGAGGCGGGCGCTTTCCGCTTCGGCCGCGCCGATCGCCGTGGCGCGCGCGGCGACGTCGGCGGCCAGGGTGTCGGCGTCGTGACGTAGCCGGAAGAGATCGCGCTGCAGGGCCGAGATCTCGCCGATGCGCGGATCGTCGACCGGCTCCGGTTCGGGCGGGTCGCCGAAGCGCGCGATCATGAGCAGCAGGATGATGGCGCCGAAACCGCAGGTGATGACATCGAGGAAGGCGATGCTGATCGGCTCGAAACTGCGGCGGCGGAACTTCATGGCCAGTCGCTCGCCGGGCTGAGGAAGGAGCCCTGGGAATAGAGCGCGATCTGCCAGAACGCCGACGGCGCCATCGGATCGCCCTCCATCGGCAGCAGCACGACGTTGATCGGGATGCCGCGCGGAATGCGGGTCACCGCCTGCTCGAACAGGCGCAGCCGCGCGCCACCGTCGACCGTGGTCCCGCGCGGCGGCGACAGACCCTGGGTCGGCAGTCCGTCGGTGATGAGGTAGACGTTGTCCGGCGGCGGGTTCAGCTCACTCATGACCATGAAGGCGCGTTCGAGGCTCGAGCCGCCGTCGGGGATGCGTGCCTTGACGGCGGCGACGGCGTCGTTGAGGCGGTTGCCGTCGCTGACGGCGAGCCACCGCCCGGCGGTGTCGGCCAGGGCGGGTTCGGCGCGGGTGTCGAAGGTGTAGATCTGGAACTGGCTGTCGGCCGGGAAACGTGCGCTGATCCAGTCCACGGTGGCCAGGGCCTGGCGCCACTTGGCCGCTCGTCGCTTGGCAGCATCGTCCATGTTGCGGCGGCGGATGACGTTGACGATGCGCTCGTCGAGCATGCTGGCCGAGGCATCGAGCAGGATCAGGATGCGCCGTCCACCGAGCTGGATGCCGGTCAGGTACTCGCGGTTGCCCTCGCCGGCGTAGGTGCGCACCGCGCGCGACTTCGCCGCGATCTGGGCTTCCACCGCGTGCTTGTCGACCTGGGTACGGGCGATGCTCGCGCGCAGACGATCGATCTCCTGGCGGACCGCGGCATTGCTGGCCGGTGCTTCGTGGCGGGCGGCGGCGAGCGCCTCGCGCGCGGTGGCGGCAGCGCGCTCGGCCGCGGCGAGGGCGTCCGCCTGGCCGCCGGCGCGTGCTTCGAGTTCGCCGAGGCGCTCGCGGGCGGCGCCGATCTCCTGGCGCAGGGTGTCGACCTCGACGCTGAGGTCGTATTCCGGTGCGATCACCGCGACCTCGGTCTGATGCTTGATGATGAGGAACAGCAGCACCACTGCGCCGAAGCCACAGGACATGATGTCCAGAAACGACAGGCTGAACGCCGAGAACTCGCGACGGGATCGGCGCACCGCGGCTCTCAGAGCCCGTGCAGGAAGCGCCCGCCGTCGCGAGACATTTCCTGAATGACGTCGGCCCGGCGTGGGGGGACACGAAATCGCGCGCCCAGGCGGGCGACGTAAGTGATTTTGGGGGGGGCCACAACGCCGCCAGGGGCGTTCAGGGAACGTCGCAGCAGGCGAGGTGATTTCTTCACAGGCGCTCAGTCCACGCGGATGGCGAGGAACTCGGCGGCGCCCGGCAGGCTCACGCGGTCGCCCGCGGCGAGCGCCCGTGGCGTCGTCAGCGCGGTGCCATTGACCAGCACGCCGTCGCGGCACGCGGAGGCCACGGCTTCGCCGCCCGCGCGGCTGACCAGCGCGACGGCGTCGGCCGCGGTGACGAAGCGTCC
This sequence comes from Gammaproteobacteria bacterium, assembly GCA_050184115.1. Lineage (GTDB taxonomy): Bacteria > Pseudomonadota > Gammaproteobacteria > JACKNG01. The sequence continues at coordinate 624,076 of JBFXAQ010000001.1, forward strand.
GTTGCCGCCGAGGCCGAGAGGGGGCGGCCCTATCGCGCGGGCGTGACCAGTGGCGGCGACGAGATGGGTGACGGCGGCGTTGTCGCGCATCGCCACCACGGCAAGACCGGGCGCCGTCGCGGCCGGCAGCCGGGTGGTGAACGAGATCCCGCCGGCGTTGCCTGCGCCGAGCGCGAGACGGCGGTCGGCGATGCCGCGGGCGACGGCATCGGCGCTGAGCAGAGGGGCGCCGCCGAAAAGCGCCGCGATGCCGGGCATGCCGGCGAGCCCGGCTTCGAGGACCAGCTGCCGCGCCGGGTCGAGCTGCTCGGCGAGCGGTGCCAGCACCATCGCCGGCACGCGCGCGAGTTCGCGCGGGTCGAGGCGCGCGCCGACGTTACCGCCGCCGAGCGGCAGGTTGAGTTCGATTTCCGTCGCGCCGTCCGCTGTCGCCAGCCAGCCGGGCAGGGCGTCGTGCAGGGCCTGTTCGCTGGCGCCGGCATGCAGCGGATCGAAGCGCGCCTGATCGAGAAAGGCATCGGCGACGAGATCGGCCCAGGCCGCCTCGATGCGCGCGCGCGAAGCCGGTTCGCAGACGCGCACGGCGGTGCGTTCGACCTGTTCGCCGACGACGTAGTCGGCCAGCGTGGCGTAGTGACGGTAGAGGGTCGCGACGGTATAGGAACCCGCGGGGGCGACGGCGGCGAGCGCCGCGGTACCGGCATCGACCAGCCCGCCGACGACGAGGTCGAGCGCGCCGGCGATGCCGAGCAGGAGCGCGAGACGCTCGCCATCGTAGTCGGCGGGGACCGCGAGTACCGCCTCGCGCGGACGTCCCACGGCTTCCAGCACGGCGTGCAGGTGATGGTAGGCGAGATCGGCGTGGTGGCGGCAGCGCCGCGTGGCCCCGGCCAGGGGCAGCTCGTTCAGCTGCTGCCAGAAACGGTCGTGCACGAGGCCCGGTTCGCGGTGACGACGTGCCTCGGCTGCGCTGCCGGTCACGACGTGGCGCGGTTCGACCAGCGCTATCGACGGGCTCGTATGGGCGAGCATTCCGTCCTGCCACACGCTGAGCGCGGTGTCGTTGATCTCGATGATCCACAGGGCCATGGCGTGGATTCCTCAGCGCACGGCCAGGTGGCGCAGCAGGTTGACGTCGCAATACGACTGCGCGTCGAACACCAGGCGCTCCTGCAGCAGTTGCAACTGGTGCATGAGAAACATGATGAACAGGCTGATGACCAGCGCGATGAAGGTCGAGTTGAAGGCGACCCCGAGGCTCATCGTCACACCGACGATATCGCCCTCGACCGCCCGGTGCGCCTGGCCGAGTGCCTGGCCGATGCCGCGCACGGTGCCGATGAACCCGATCGAGGGGATCGCCCAGACGATGTAGCGGATCATCGACAGCTCGGCGTCGAGCTGCGCCGCTTCGAGTTCGCAGGCCTCGTGCACGGCACCGGCGACGTCCTGGATGTTGCCGGTGGAGCCGAAGCGCTGCAGCGCGGCGAGCAGCGCGCGCGGCAGCAGGTACTCGCGTTCCTGCTCGGGCAGGGCTTGCAGCGGGCGTGCGTAGCTGCGGCTGTCCTCGGGCAGGATGCGTCGTCCGGCTTCGACGGCGACGAGCGGCCGTGCGAGGTGGCGTCGTTCGCGCAGCACGTGGCGCGCCTTGTAACCCATGATGGCGGTCGCCCACAGCATCAGCACGAAGCAGGATTCCTGCTCGTAGTCCTTGATGACGACGTAGAACGAGCGCTGCATGTCGTAACCCTCGCCGAGCGCCTGCTGCGCGCGCTGCTCGGCGACGACGCGCTCCGCGCCGGGCCACACCACGGTCACGTAGATCGTGTGCACGAGGATGATGGCGACGAACAGTGCGATCAGCTGGAACAGGAATTCGGACGTGGGATTGTGTTTCATGGCGGGCTCGCGGGCCTCTAGATATCGACCGGGAAGGGCACGGGGAAGTCCTCGGAGATTTCCTCGCTGGGCTTGAAGGTGTCCTGCGGCAACGGCCGGAAACGCTGCTCGGGCCGATCCGGCGGCGGTTCCGGCGGTGGCGCCGGGTCGGCCGCGTGGGCGGCGGCCAGAGCGAGCCAGGCTGCCAGCCCGACGACCACGTGGCGGCGGCTATTGCGCATAACGAGCCAGCCGGAAGCCGAGGTCGTGGCGTGCCGCGCCGGCCCCTTCGCGCCAGGCGAGACGCAGGGCCGGCATCGCGCTCACTGTCCAGCTCGCGCCCTTGACGACGTGCTCGACGCCGCGTGGGGGGCCGAGCGGGTCGACCGTCGGTGTCGATGCCGGTGCGGCATCGTAGACGTCGTGCACCCACTCGGCGACGTTGCCGTCGAGGTCGTAGAGCCCTCGCAGGTTGGGCGCGAAACTGCCAACCGGTGCGGCGACGGCGAAACCGTCGTCGTAGTCCGCGAGCGCGCCCTCGACGACGCCGCGTGCCGCGCTGTCGGCATAGTTGCCCGAGCGGCCGCGCGGCGGGAACTTTTCGCCCCAGGGGAAGGCCGTTGGTGTCCCGCCGGGCGGGATGCGTGCCGCCCATTCCCATTCCGCTTCGGTCGGCAGGCGGTAACCGGTGGCGTCTGGATTGACGCCCAGCACCTCGCCGTACTTGATCTGGTAGAAGGGCGGCAGGCCGTCGCGGCGCGACAGCCAGTTGCAGTAGAGCGCCGCCGTCTCCCAGCTCACGCCCGTGACCGGCTGGCGATCGTCGTCGAGGCCCTGCCCGGCGAACTCACCCGAGCTGTGTGCGGCGAGGAACTGGCGGAACTCGGCGTTGGTGACTTCGTTGAGCGCGAGATAGAAGGGGCGCTTGAGGCTGACCGGGCGCTGCACCTCGTTGGCGCGATGGCCGGGCTCGCGCCGCGACGAACCGAGCACGGCGTCGCCGCCGGTGAAGAGCTTCATGCGCTGGCCGGCGTGGGTGGTGAGGGTACCGGCGGCCGGGCCGCTGGCGGCTGGCGTGCGGCGCCCGCCGGGCGCCGTGGCGGCTGGCGTGGCCACGGTCCCAGCGCCCTCGGCGGCAGCCTCGGCCGCGGTCTTGAGCCGGATGCGCACGCGCTTGACCACGCCCTTGCGCGGCGTGATGCGGGTCTGGTAGGTGGCATGGCCCGGCGCGCGCACCGTCAGTTCGTGCTCGAAGGTCGGCAACTCGATGGTCTGCGTGGCCGAGCCACGCAATTCTCCGTCGACGAGTAGTTCGGCCGTGGCCGGGGTGGTCTCGATCTGCAGGCGGGCGAGTTCGGCTACGAGTTCGACGGTCAGCGTGTCGGTCTTGCCGGCGGCGAGTTCAACGGCCTGTTCGAGCGGCTGGTAGCCCTGCTTGATGACGCGCAGGGTGTGTCGCTTGTCCGGGCTGACGGCGAGTGTCAGGGGCGTGCGTCCGCGATACTCGCCGTCGACGGTGACATTGGCGCCGCTCGGCAGGGAATCGAACGTGAGACGGCCGTCGGCCTTGGCCAGAACGATCTGGCCGAGCTTGACCGGTGTCCCGGCGCTGACGTTCAAGGCCTGCTGCCAGGGCTTGTAGCCGTCCTTGACCAGTTCGATCACGCGCCGGCCGCTCAGCAGTTCGAACTCGAGCGGCGTGTGGCCGACGAGTTCACGGTCGGCGCGCACCTCGGCGCCACCCGGCCTGGAATCGACCGTGACCATGGCCCAGTCCGGTTCGAGGGTGACGTCGAGGGTCTGCTCGATACCTTTGCCTTCGATGTCGAGCAGGACCACGTAGGGCTGGTAGCGCGGCGCGCGGACTTCGACCTCGTGGCTGCCCGCCGGCACGTCGCGCACGACGCCGGGCACCTCGCCCAGCGGTCGCCCGTCGACGCGCAGCTCGGCGCGTTCCACCGGGGCCAGGGCCACGCGCAGGTGTCCGGGCAGGCGTTCGAGCACGATGTCACGCGTCTGCAATTGCTCGGGGCCGACCTCGATGGTGCCATCGAAGCTGACGTAACCCGGTGCCGCGGCCAGTACGCGGCGTGCGCCGGGGCGCAGCAGCCAGTGATCGCCGACCTGCACCGACGGGAATTCGCGTACCGTCACCGCGGCATCGGCTGGGGTGACGCGGATACCGACCGAGCGTGCCGTAAGCACGAACCACACCGCCCACACGGCGACGGCGAGCACCAGTGCCACGGCCGCTTCGCGCCATGGCAGGCGTGGTGGCGAGAGGTCCATGCCGCCCGCCGGCGGCTGGAAGCGCGCCGGGGTGATGGGCTGGTCGGGGCGGGGCGCGCCTGCCGGCGGCGGCGTCGGTCTGGTCAAGGGCGATCAACTTCCCGGGGCGAAGGATTCCACGCATTGCACCACCACCGCGGCGGGGTCGGCACCGTGCGCGACGTCGAATTCTACGCGGACATCGCGGTAGCCGTCGCGCTGGCCGCTGGCGACGTAGCGCCCAGGCAGGAGACTCAGGTTGCGCTGGTCGAAACGGCCCAACTCGCCGATCCGCTGCACGCTGACCACGGTCGCGCCGTCGGAGTGCAGCGTGACCTCGAGTGGCGTGCGTGCCAATACGAGCGCGCGGTCGAGCCGCGCGAGCTGATCGTCGAGGCGCGTGCCGCGGGCACCGCCGGCACGCGCGCGGGCCAGCACCGCCAGTGCTTCGTCGCGCACGGCGGCATCGTCAAGTCGCGCGGGGCGCGCAAGGTAGCCCTCCAGCACGGTGTCCAGGCGCGCGCGCTCGCTCGCCGCGCTCCGTGCGCTGCGCGCGGCGTCGAGCTTGTCGTCGAGTGCCAGCGCGGCGTCGTAGGCGGTGGCGGCTTCCGTCCAGCGTTCGCCCTGTTCGGCGGCCCGCGCCCGCGCGAGCTGGCGATCGATGTTCCAGGCGGTTTCGGTGGCCGCGAGGTGGGCGCGCGCGGCGCTGACTTCGCTGCTCGTGGGGTCGAAGCGCGCGGCGCGTTCGAAAGCCTCGCGCGCGGCGGCGAATTCGTGCGCTTCGAGCGCACGCAGACCGTCCGACATGGCGGCGCGGAAACGCGCCGCGCGGCGACCCTGCTCGATGCGTTCGATGGCACTGGCCGCCCCCGGTGCCTGCGCGTCGACGGCGAGGGCCTCGCGGTAGGCGGCGACGGCCTTGTCGATCTCGCCCATGCGTTCGAAGCCGGCGCCCTGGTCGACCAGCGCCACGACCTGGTCGAGGGTCGTCGCGCGTGTTCGCCCGGCGGCGGCTTCGGCGTCATCCGGGGTGATGACCAGCACGCGCTCGTAGGCGGCGACGGCGGCCGCCGAATCGCCGCTGGCCAGGGCCAACTTGCCGGCGTCGCGCAGGCCCGCTGTGATCGCGGGGATGTCGGCTTCGAGCGCGGCGATGCGTCGCCTGGCGTCGGCGTAGGCGGCATCGGCCGCGGGGTAGCGCTTCTCGCGGTAGGCCTTCTCGCCCGCGGCGACGGCATTGCGGATCTCGTGGAGCGCGGTTTTCGCCCAGGTCTCGGCGCCGCGCGATTCGAGCGCGACGAGGGCTTGCAGGGTCTCGTCGAGGGCGGCCTGGCTGCTGTTGCGCGCAGCCTCGTCTTCGCCCGCGACGCTGGCGTGCGCGTTCGGAGCGGGCGTTACAGGCGGCGCATCGATTGCTTCGGCTGCCGTCGTCGGAAGCCCGGCGGACGGCGTCGTCAGCAGGCGCGGCAGCACGGCGACGACGAACACCACGCCGAGGCCCAGCACCAGCGTGAGCGCGAACAGCCAGCCGTGTCGCCTGTCACCGGCCGGTCGCTGCGGGCCGCTGCCGGCCGCGGCGAAGCTCGCCGGGCGGATGGTGACGGGGCTCGATGCGCGGTCTTGAGAGGTCATCGTGTCGGTCGCGCGGCGTGGCCGCGCCTGGTTTACTCGGTCAGCGTGTCCGGCCCGGCATCGCCCGCGCCGCTCTCCAGGCGATAGATCCGGGTCAGCAGGTCCTGCCATTGATGGTACTGGGCCTCGACCGAGCCGCGCAGTTCGATGGTGCGGTCGGTGAGCTCGATGGTCGCCGGCTGCACTTCCTCGTTGAGGGATTCGGACAGGCCGCGCAGCACGTCGCCGTGGACGCGCGCCTCGGCGCGCTTCTCCATGCCGCTGTAGACCGAGTAAGCGCCGCCGCCGATGCCGATGACGCCGGCGTTGCGGATCGCCGCGCTGTCGCTGGTCTGGGCGAGGATGCCGCCGATCACCGCCAGCGCGCCACCGAGGGTGCGCACCAGGGCCTCGCTGTTACGGTCGTCGCGTGCGCTGGCCTCGCGCAGGCTTTCCTCGCGCCAGCGGTCGTAGGCCTGCGTCATGTTGCGGTCGAAGGTGTCGTAGGACTGCTGGAGGTGATCGACGAAGGCGTCGTCGCGCACTCGGATACGGTGCACGCGGGCGAGCAGCGGGTCGTTCTCCGCCGGCAGCCGCACCAGGGTATGAGCGCCACGGCCATCGCTCGTCACGTAGTTGGCGAAGGCTTCGGGTGCGAGCGCCGCGGCAAAACGCATCTCGCTCGTCCTGCGCAGGGTTTCGCGGCGCGCCAGGCCTTGCTGGTCGAGGTATGACTGCATGTCGTTGGCGATGCGGTTGTAGAGATTCTGGAAGGGCTGCTTGTTGCGCCGGATCTCCATGTCGTAGGCGTAGGGGCTGACCGCTTCCGCGTAGCGGCGCGTGAACCACTTGGTGCCGCTGGCGTCGCTCACGCTGATCTCGACGGCGAGTTCGCGGCCATCGGATTCGAGAATGCGGCCGTTCACCGTGACGTCGACGATGCGCGTGCCGTCCGGTACCACGCGGACCAGCCCCCACTGGCGGCTCGCGGCCAGCGTGTCGCGCAGGCGCATCGGGACGTAGTGCGCCTCGGCGCGGCGCACGCCCGGAGTGGTGGTGTCGCGGCGTGGATCGAGTTCATTGATGCCGGCGTCGAAAATCGCGATGTCGACGTCGAGCAGGAGCGCGTCGGGTATCGCCTGCGCGGCCGGGCGCAGCGGTTCGACGGTGGTCGGCGGCGAGGGGCGCGGTGCGCCGCAGGCGGCCAGCGCGGCCAGCAGGAGGGCGCTCAGCAGTGCGCGGAAGAAGGTCGTGCGCATGGCGTCAGATCCCGGCCTTGTAGCGGCGGTATTCCTCCCACAGCTTCTCGCGCAGGACGGGGTCGCTCTCGCGACTCGCCGCTTCGCGTAGCTGGCGCGCGACGATGTCGTCGTCGCGGCCGTCGGGGATGCCCTGAGGGGCCGGTGGCACGGCCGCCTGGCGGTACGCACCGGCGCTGTTGTCGCCACTGAGATCGGGCGTGTTGCCGATCCCAGACGCCGTCGTCGCGGCGCCGCCCGCGCCACGCTCGCCACCGGGTTCGAGGCGACCACCTCGTCCGTCCTCCACGCCGCTCGCCATGCCGCCGGCGCTGCGCGCCGCGGCCGCCGCTGCGCGGGCCCGTGCCATGCGCTCGTCGAAGGCGCGCAGTTGCTGGTCGAGCTGCTGATCGAGCGCTTCGACGCGCTCGCCGGCAGTGCGCGCGCCGATCGCCATCTCCGGCCCGACGAGGTCGGCAGCGGCTGGCGCGGCGCCGGTCGGCTGGGCGTTGGCCGCGCGTTCGCGGGCCTCGAGTTCGTCGTTCATACGCGCGAGCTCGCCGGCAGCCGCGGCGCCACCCCCGCCACCGGCCGGGCGCGGCAGGGGATTGCCGTCGGCATCGACGGGGATCTCGTCGATCTGCACGTCGGCCGCATTGGGGCTGGGTTCGGCAAAGGCCTGTGACGCCGGTTCGCCGCCGTTGTCGGCACCGTCGGGCGTGGTCTGGCCAGTGGTTGCCGGCGCTGCTGGTTGCGTTGCCGCGGCCGGCTCGCGCGGGGTCGGTTCGGGCGGAGGGCGCTCGACCTGCGGCTGTGGCGGCGGCGGTCGTTCCTGCGTGGTTTTGCAGGCTGCGAGCGCGAGCGCCAGCAGTACGAGCGCGGCAAGGCGTCGGATGGAATGCGTATCGCGGCTCATCGGTGGCCTGCTCCTCGCCCGGAATTCTCACGCGTGTCCGGCCGCGGACACCCTGCTGCGCGCCGGCCCGGGCGATGCGCGCAGCGTTCAGCCGTTCGGGGTGTCGGGCACATGTGCATCGCCGGCGCTCCCGCGACCACGCGGCACACGGCGCTCAGGGCCGGGTGCCCTGCGCCAGTGACGCGGGCGCCGACCGGCAGCAGTTTACACGACGTCCGTACGCGCCCGGCCTTGCTTCCGACCGGTCCGCGCGAAGCGGGTTCCATCGCGCGCCGCGGCACGGTTCGTGACAGGCCTCGCGCCTGGTCGTCGGTTCAGGTGATGGTTGCCAGCCACCCGTCGAGCAGGGCTTCGGCGAGCTTGCGCTGTGCGGCAACCGCGGTACCCGCCTCGACAAGACTGGCGTGGTCCTGCCAGTCGAGCGCCGGCACCTCGGGTTGTGACGCCCAGGACGCCAACCACTCCGCGTACAGCGCGGCGGTGGTTTCGATGTGCACGCGCAGGGCGAGTGCGCCGTGCGCGGCCCAGGCCACGCAGGCATCGGGTGCGGCGGCGAGCAGCGGCAGTGCGTCGACGGGGGGCTGCCAGGTGCGTTCCTGCCACAGCAGGCCGCACGGCAGGCGCGGGCCGAGCTGCGTCAGCCAGGGTGTCGCTGCCGCGCGCGGATGCAGGTTGAGCGCGAACCAGCCGCGCACCGGTGGGCAGCTCGCCAGGGCACCGCCGTGGAGGTGGGTCAGCAGCTCACCACCGTGGCCGATTCCGAGCAGCGGGCGTTCGCGCGCCCGGCATTCGCCGAGCCAGGCCAGGGTGTCGTCTTGCGCGGCTGGCGCATCGCGCGCGGCATCGAGGACGATGACCGCACCGGCGCTTTCGACCAGGCGCGGGCCCGGCAGGTCCGCGGCGTCGCGTACCCGGCAGGCGATGGTGGGGTAACCACGCCGGGCCAGGACGTCGGCGATGGCCGCGGGCGGGCGCGTGCGATCAGTTTGCAGGATCAGGATCGGCGAATGGTTCATCGTGTGTGACGGCGGCTGCGCCCGCCGTCCGCGTTGCCAGTTCCAGGCACCGAGGGCACAGGCAATCGGCCGTGGCATCGAGTGCTGTGCCCGGCAGCAGCGGCAGACCCTGGCACCAGCAACCGTCGTCGTCGCGCCCGCAGCCGAAAGCGGCGCCGCAGCGGCTGCAGCGTTTCTCGACCGTCATTCAGGCCGCGCCGAGGCCACCGAAGTCCTCGATCATGAAACTTGCGGTGGATTCGGCGTAGACGGTGTCGCCATCGCGCGCGACGGCTCGGGCGCTCAGTTGCACGAGGCGGCCCTTGCGTTTCTCCAGCGCGCACTCGACCGCGATCGCGGTGCCGACCGGCAGCGGTGCGCGGTAGCGGATCTCGGACTTGGCGGTGTAGCCGCGTGCGCCTTGCAGGAAGAACCAGTTGGCCATGGCGTCGTCGAGCACGGCGAAGACGATGCCGCCGTGGGTGACGCCGTCGAAGCCGACGTGCTCCGGTCGCGCGGTGAACTCGCCGCGGCAGCGCTCACCGTCGACTTCGAAGGCGATGCGCAGGCCGATGGGGTTGTCGGGCCCGCACACGAAACAGTGGCGGGCGTCATTGCGCGGGCCCGCGCTCATCCGGTCATGTCCGTGTAGCGGTTCTCGAGGGCGAGGGCGACGCCGTGCGCGAAGCCGGGCAGACGCAGCTCGCCGGCATCGATCTCGATCGCTTCCTCGTCGATGAGGTCGTCACCGAAGCGATAGATCGGTTGCATGGGGCCGGCGCAGCATTCGGCGTCGTAGGCCGTGGCCGCTTCGAGCACCGCTTCGCGGCGCGCCTGCCAGGCGCTCATCGCCTGGCGGCCGTGACGGCGCGTGAGCATGGCCTCGACCACTTGCGGCGCGAGGGCGACGCCGGTGGCGTTGTTGCCGCCGAAGCCCTTGGAATTGAGGAAGGCGATGTCGGCGCGGCCGCCGAGGTCGACGTCGGTGAGGGCGATGGCGAGACGCTCGGCGTGGAGATCGTCGGCGAGGCGTTCGACGGTCTTGATGCCGGGCAGGATGCCGTGGCGCATGACGCCGAGCGAGTTGACCAGCTGGTCGGCGCTGGCCGGCGCGAGCGAATGGCCGACGAAGGCCTTGATCGCGGTCACCGGCCAGTCATGGATGTCGAAGGCCCGCGCGACCTGGTCGAAGATGCGCGACTCGGTGGTGCGGTTCTGCGGCGTGCTCGAGCCGTGGGCCTGGACGAAACTGCGCTGGCGTACGGCGTCGTCGCCGAGCATGGCGCGGGCTGAGGCGACGGCCTTGGCGAGCGTGATGTAGTTGCCCGGCCCCGGTGCCGAGATCGATTTCTTGAAGCCGTCGGCATTGACGAAGACGTCGGTGACGGCGCCATGGACCTGGGCGCCGAGTTCGAGCGCGAGGGTGTCGTCCATGAGCACGAAGTACTGGCTGGATTCGCCCAGGGTGAAGCCGCAGTTGTCGCCGAAGGGGCGGCAGGCGCGGCGGTAGTCGGGCACGGCGACGCCGTCCAGCTTGCACAGGTTCTCGTCGGTCGCGAGCGCGCTCATCGCGGCATAGCCCTCGATCACTTCCGGCACGAGCGGCGCCTCGGCGTTGCCGACCACGGCCACGCGGCGGCGACCGGACTGGATGTCCTCGACGGCGAGGCGCAGGTTGTAGAGGAAGGTCGCGCAGGCGCCGGCATTGGCGCCGGTGGCGCCGACGCTGCCGAGGACGTAGGCGTTGACGAAATCCGCAGGCATGGTGTTCAGACCGAGCGGCAGCTGCTTGGAGCTGACGCGGTTGCCGCGCAGGCGCGCCTGCAGCATGCCGCCGGTACCGTTGGCGTCGAGCTGGGCCATGGCGCTGGCGGCATAGACGGCGATCTCGTCGGCGTGCACGTGGTCGACGATGGTCTGCCAGGCGAGGCCGGTCGAACGCACGGCGTCGGAGGCGCCGATGATGGCGAGCTGGAGGCCGCGCGGGTGGAAGCGCGAGCTGTAGAGTTCGGCCGGCTCGAAGCCGCTCGGCAGCTGGCCCGCGGCCTGCACCGGCAGGCGCCGCGTGGTCTCGATGAACAACGTGCCGCCGGCCGCGACCTCGACCGTCGCCACGCCATCGATGACGTCGCGCACGCGCCAGCCGGCAGGGAGTTCGGCGGGCAGGTCGCGCGCGGCCACGGCGATGAGGTTGGTACCGTCGCCGTCGGCCTTGATCGAAAGTGCGGCGTTGACCGGGACGTGGTCGGGATCGAAGCGGTCGGCCTCGATGCGGCGGATCAGGGTGCCGTCGAGCACGGCGGCCTCGAGCGCGGCGTAATCGCCGGCGCCGAGCGGGCTGCCGTCGGTGCGCGCCAGGATACCGTCGCGGACGAAGGCGAGTTTCATCATGGCGGCCAGGGCGGTGACGGTGCGACGGCGCCGCTCGGCATCGATGCTGTCCCAGACGATGCGGTCGTAAGCGTGATGGAAGGAGGAACGACCGGCCGGACCAACGCCGCCGAAACCGACAATCACCGGTAATCGCATCATTTGGACGAGCATCCGCGCGGCAAGGGGCCGCCATTGTGCGCGGAAGGGAGGAGGGTCCGACCCGGTCAGATGCGACATATAATGCGACGCATGCGACACGACCTGACCACGAACGGGAGCGCGGACGCGACGCTGCCCCGGCACGTCGACATCGGTTTCGTGCTGACGCCGGGCATGCTCACCACCGGTACGGCGCTGCCTTACGAGATGTGGTTGGCAGCCGGCGATTTCGCCCGCGCGCACCGGCGCGGCGGACCGCGTCCGCGGCTTCACTTGGTCGCCGCGGGCCCGTTCGACGACTGCGGCCGGCTGCCGCTGCGCGCTGATTGCACGTTGTCCGATTGCCCGGTGCTCGATCTCGTGTACCTGCCGGCTTTGTGGCGCAACCCCGAACAAGTCGAGCGTCAGGTGCCTGGGCTCGCGGACTGGCTGCGGCAACGTCACGCCAGCGGCGTGCTGCTGGCGGCCGTCAGCACCGGGGTCAGCCTGCTGGCGGCCTCGGGGCTCCTCGACGGTCGCTCGGCCACCACCCACTGGTTCAACTTCGGCCGCTTCGCGGCGCGCTACCCGGCGGTCGAACTCAAGCGCGACTACTTCATCACCCAGTCCGGGGCGCTCTACTGCGCAGCCAGCATCAATTCGCTGGCCGATGTCACCGTGCACCTCATCGAGCGCTTCTGCGATCGCCCGACCGCCCACCACGTCGAACGCAACTTCTCCCACGAGATCCGTCGCAGCTACGACGAGTACCGCTACCTCGACGGCGGTGCCGCGCCGCTGCCGGACGAGGTCGTCGTCGAGGCCGAACTGTGGATCCGTGACAACCTCGCCGCGCGCGTCTCCACGGCCGATCTCGCCCGGCGCGTCGGCGTCGGCGTACGCACCCTGGAACGCCGCTTCCAGGCTGCGCGCGGACTCGGTCCACGCGCCTTCTGGCAACGCCAGCGCATGCGCCTGGCGAAGGAACTGCTCGAGCAAACCAACCTGCCGGTGACCGAGATCGCCTGGCGGGTCGGCTACCAGGACGCCGGCTATTTCACCCGCCTGTTTCGCCGCGAAATGCTCGTCTCGCCCTCGGAATATCGCCAGACGGTACGCGCCAAGCTGTTCCGGCCGGTGGCGGGTGTCAACGATCTTGACAGGGCTTGAACAGGGTGTGATTGCCGCTGAATCAACGAGTTGAGGGCAGGCAGCCGGGTTGGGTCGCGGCGCGCCGCCAGGCGGGCGAGCAGGATTCTTTACAGTCGCGTGACATCCGTCCCGGCGGATTCGAGGCAAGTGCTTGATTGCAAGCGACTGCCCTGGACTGGCAACGATCTTGCTAACGCTCTCGCGGCGGGTTCCGTTCCCGCTGTTCCGACGGGCCTCAAACCCGTTGGTTCAAGATTCGTCGCCGGTTTCGTGCACCGCTTCGAACACGCCTGACCCCGCCCAGCCGGCGGGGTTTTTTTTTGCAGGTGCCGCGCTACCATGCGCGCCTTCATCCGTGGGAGCGCTGCATGTCCGGACCCAAGTACCTCGGTTTCGAGACCGTGGCCCTGCACGGTGGCCAGGAGCCGGACGCCACGACCGGGGCCCGCGCCCAACCGATCTACCAGTCGGTCGCCTTCGTGTTCAAGGAGAGTGACGAGGCCGGTTCGCGTTTCGACATCGCGCGCTCTGGCTATGTCTACTCGCGCATCGCCAACCCGACCGTCGCCACCCTGGAAGAACGCCTGGCCATGCTCGAAGGCGGCGTCGGTGCGGTCGCGACCGCCAGCGGCATGGCCGCCATCCACCTCGCCATCGTCACGCTGGCCGGCGCCGGCAGCCACGTCGTCGCTTCGCGGGCGCTCTACGGCGGCACGCACAACCTGTTGTCCTACACCCTGCCGCGATTCGGTGTCGAGACCACCTTCGTCGACCCGCGTGACCCGGACGCCTTCGCCGCCGCCGTGCGGCCGAACACGGTGATGATGTTCGGCGAGACGGTCGCCAACCCCGGCGGCGAGGTGCTCGACATCGCTGCCGTCGCCGACCGCGCTCACGCCGCCGGCGTACCGCTGGTCGTCGACTCGACCCTGACCACGCCCTGCCTGCTGCGACCGTTCGAACACGGCGCGGACATCGTGGTGCACTCCCTGACCAAGTTCATCGGCGGTCACGGCGCCACCCTCGGTGGCGTACTGATCGATTCCGGACGCTTCGACTGGCTGCGTCACGCCGACCGCTTCCCCACCCTGTGCGCGCCTTACGCGGGTTTCCACGGCCTCAACTTCGCCGAGGAGTTCGGACCCACCGCCTTCGTCATCCGCGCGCGTCGCGAGGGCCTGCGGGATTTCGGCGCCGCGCTACCGGCAATCAGCGCGTTCAGCCTGTTGCAGGGCGTGGAGACGCTCGCGCTGCGCATGCCGCGCCACGTCGAGAACGCGCGAGCCGTCGCCGCGTTCCTCGCCGGTCACGAAGCGGTCGAAACGGTCACCCACCCCGATCTGCCGGGGCACCCTGATCACGCGCTCGCGCAGCGCCTGCTGCCGCGCGGCGCCGGCGCGGTGTTCAGCTTCGTCATCAAGGGTGGGCGCGAGGCCGGGCGCAAACTCATCGAGAGCCTGGGATTGTTCTCCCACCTCGCCAATGTCGGTGACGCCAAGTCGCTCGTCATCCATCCCGCCAGCACCACGCACAGCCGCATGGACGAGGCGGCGCTGGCCGCCGCCGGCATCGCGCCCGGCCTGGTGCGCTTGTCCATCGGGCTGGAAGACAGCCAGGACCTCATCGACGACCTCTCGCGGGCCTTGTACCGCTCGCAGAAATGATCAGCACGGCGGCGGCCGCAGGGCGGCGCGCCACGGGAGGACAGGATGTATTTCGAACTGGACGGTAACCGCTATTTCGCTGCCGGGCGGCTGGTCGCGGGCGACACGCGCCCGGTAGTCGTGCTGCTGCACGGTGCGGCCATGGACCACAGCGTGTGGGTTTATCACACCCGGTACTTCATGCATGTCGGGCGCAGCGTGCTGGCCTTCGACCTGCCCGCGCACGGCCTGTCGGGCGGCGAGCCGGTGTCGACGATCGAAGGCATGGCGACTTGGCTCGAGCGGGCGCTCGATGCGCTCGGCATCGTGAGCGTCGCCATCGCCGGTCACAGCATGGGCGCCCTGGTCGCGCTCGAATTCGCCGCGCAGGCGGGCGAGCGGGCCGAGCGCCTGGCCCTGCTCGGCGCCGCGGTGCCCATGGCCGTCAGCCCGCAGCTGCTCGACGAGGCCCGTGCCGACAGCCGCGCGGCGCGCGACATGATGGTGCTGTGGGGACACGGCGGGCAGGCCCACGTCGGCGGCAACCCGGTAGCTGGCCTGGCCATCGCCAACGGCGCCATGGCGCTGCTCGAACGCGCCCGGCCGGGGCTCCTGTTCAACGACCTGAACGCCTGCAACGACTACCAGGGCGGGTCGGCGGCGGCGCCGCGCGTGCGCGCACGTACCCGGCTCATCTGCGGCGACGAGGACAAGATGACACCACCGCGGGTTGCACGGGAACTCGCCGCGGCAATCCCGACCTGCGCGGTCGACGTCATCCCGGTGTGCGGCCACATCATGATGAGCGAACGGCCCGAGCACACCCATCGCGGACTGGTTGCCGCGCTGCTGTGAAGTGCTGTTGCCCGCCCGCTCGATGAGCGAGACGCCCTACCGCGCGGGCCTGCCCGACTACCTTCATGCGGCGCTGATCCTCGGCGCCTTCGCGCTCTTCGCCACCGAGCACCTCGTTCACTACCCGGTCGGCCTGATGAGCGTGCTCGGGCTGGCCATGCTGGCACGCCAACCGGCTCGATTGCGCGAGCCCGGGGTACGCACGTTCCTGGCCCTGTTCGCCTGCATCTGGCTGCCCATGCTGGCCGCGTTGCCGGATGCCGTGGCGCCCGCGCGCAGCCAGCAAACCGTCCTGCTCTACTTCCACCTGCTGCCGGCCGGCTTGTACCTCGTCTGCGCCTGCCGGCGCCCGGAGGTGATGCGCCTGGTGACTCAGGGCGTGGTGATCCTGGTGCTGTTCACCGGGCTCGATGCGTTCGCCCAGCTCATCTGGCACGAGGATTTCTTCGGCTATCCCTACGAAGACGGCATTCTCAAGGGCCTGTTCTACCCCAAACAGCGCCTCGGCCTGTTCCTGGCCGTGTTCGCCCCTCTCGTCATCGATGTCGTACGGGCATGGTGTCGGCAATACCCGCCGCTGTGGTTGTTGCATCTACCGCTGCTGATCGTGGTGTTGATGTCGCTCAAGCGCAGCGCCTGGGTGATGCTCGGTGCCGGCCTGGTTGGTTATGCGGTCCTGCTGCGGCGCGCCGCCAACGGACGGCCAGCCTGGCGCGCCTCGCACTTGGTGCTGGTGATCGCGGTCGCAGTCGGGGCGGTGGCGACCAACCCGGCCCTGCGCGGACAGCTGGCGAAGACCGCCGGCCTGTTCAGTGGCGACGCCGTCGAATTCGATCGCGCCAGCGCCTATCGCCTGACGTTGTGGCGTACCGGCGTCGCGATGTTCGCCGACAACTGGTTGAACGGGGTCGGGCCGCGCGGCTACCGCGGCGCATATGCCGATTACGCCGCCGCGGATGATTTCTGGGTAGCGCGCAGCGGTGGTCGCGGCCAGACCCATCCCCACCAGGTGCTGATCGAGGTGGCCGCCGAAAGCGGCGCGCTCGGCCTTGGCGGGTTGGCCGTGTTCTATGTCCTCGCCTTGCGCGCCTGGCGCCGCCTGTACGGCCAACCCACGTCACCGGTGTGGTTGCTGTGCGCTCTGGTCGCATGGTTGCCGATCAACGCACACCTCGCCTTTTACGGTTCGTACTGGGCGACGTTCGCCTGGATGCTGCTCGCGATCGCGCTGGCGCGACTGCCGGCTGCGAACACGCCCCCAGACTGAGCCGCACTCGCCGGCCGTGGCGGACCGCCTTGCGCCCGTCCGTCAGGCGGAGTCGTCACTGGCCGTGCGACGGGCCCGGCGTGCCTTGAGGGTGCTGCGTTCGACGGCGAAATGGCGCTTGTCGTCATGGGGGCGCGGCCGCACGCAGCCCCAGTCCAGTTCCTCGTCCTGGGTGTAGCGCTTGCCGAGTTGCCAGGCGATCTCCGCCCGCGCCAGTTCGAGGCCCAGATAGAAGGCGTGCGGGGCGTCGTCGGCGACTTCCAGCGAGGGATACAGGGTATAGGCATCCTCGGCCTTGAGCAGGCTGCGGCGGTTGTAGACGTGGATCCCGCTGGCGTTGACCTGGATGCGGAAGTTGTCGTCGCGTACCTCGCGAGCAAACTCGGCGATCTCGCCGTCGCTGTAGACGAAGGGGTGGCGCTCGTGTAGCGCGAGCAGCGATTCGTCGATGTGTCGCGGTGGCGTGTTGTCCTCGCGTGCCGCGAACATCACCCGACGCGCGCGGTCGACTTCGCGGATCACGCTGCGGCAGTGCGCGCTGACCTCGGTCGTCAACACCGCACTGACGCGGAGTTCGGACACCACCCCCATGAGCAGCGTGTTGATGCCGAGGGTATCGGCGTGAGTGAGTTCCGACAGGTTGCCGATACCCATCATGATCTCGACCTCCGGAAAGCGCCGGCGCAGCTCGGCGTAGCGTACGAGCGAGGCGGTGAAACCGTAGTGGACGGGGTCGAGCACCGGATCGGCATAGAACGGGCGTCCGTAGGCGGCGAAGCGGTCGATGGTGCGGCACAGCGCGTCGAGGTCGCGTGGGTCCTCGGCGATGAGGACGGGAATGCACTCGCCGTGTTCGGCGAGTTCGAGGGTTTCGCCGGTGAGGCTGAAACAGTAGTCGGCGCCGGCGCCGATGCCGCGTTCGAGTTCACGCCGGTCGAGCGAGTCGACGCTGACCGTGAAACCCTCGCCGCGCAGCGCGGCGATGCAGTCTTCCAGGTGTGGGAACGGCGTGTCCGGCAGGCAGCCGACGTCGATGACGTCGGCGCCGTCGGCACGGTAGCGGCGGGCGCGGGCCAGGAGTTCGTCGACCGAGATGCGCGGCGCGTCGACGATCTCGGCGAACAGGCGGACATCGGTGCGGCCGATCTGGCGGGCACGGGCGCGCCGCCCGAAATGGCCGGGCAGGTCCTTGAGTTCCTCAGGCCCCCGTTCGAAGGGGCGGCCGAAATGCCGGGTGAGATCGTCCAAATCACCGCGGCAGCGTCCGGGCAGGACGATGCGGTCGAAGCCATCGACCGCACCGAGCCGGCGTTTGAGCATGTCGGCGGTGAGCAGGGCGGCGACGGCGACGCCGGGGACGCGGATTTCCCAGGTGAAACCGGGCTCCTCGAGATCGCCGAGGACGCGCGCGAGGCTCTTCTCCGCGAGCTTGCCAGTGACGAAGAGCAGATGTTGGGCCATGACCTGATCGATCCTGGTGGCGAACTCGCGCACGTGTCACGCAGACGGGCACCTCGGCGCTGCTCCCTATGCGGAGGCCGCGATGCAAGCCCCTGATTCGAGTCAGCAGCGGGCGGCTTGCGCGGTGGCAACCTTGTCGTCGCCGGGGACGTGAACTAGGTTAAGGGTACACCATCCGTGGAAACGTCCGACCGGAGGAACTCTATGTTCGAGACCGATAATGCGACCGTCGAAGCGCTCCTGCAGCATGACGATTCGTTCCGCCGCCTCTACGAAAAACACGCCAGCCTGAATGATCGGGTCGACCACGTCACCGCCGGTGACGAGCCCATGGCAGACCTGCAACTCGAAAACCTGAAGAAAGAGAAACTCCTTCTCGCTGATCGCATGCAGGACATGATCCGCGAGTACCGCGCCCACCATTGACCGCGCGATGCGCCGGCGGCCGCGGGCCGCCGGCGCATCCACACCGGCCCCTGCTCGATCGCGCCGTAGTCGCGGCGCTCACGCTATATTCTAAAAAGTAATATACTCGCGCGGCCGCCCGGCTGAACGAGCCCGTTGCCCATGAAACTCCAACAGCTGCGTTACATCTGGGAGGTGGCGCGACACGGTCTCAACGTCTCCGCCACGGCCGACAGCCTGTACACGTCGCAACCCGGGGTCAGCAAGCAGATTCGCCAGCTCGAGGACGAGCTCGGCGTCCAGATCTTCCAGCGCAGTGGCAAGCACCTCGTCGACATCACCCCTGCCGGGGCAGCCATTCTCGAGGTTGCGGGACGCATCCTCGGCGAAGTCGAGAACGTCCGTCGCATCGCCAAGGACCACAGCGATTCGTCGCGTGGCAGCCTCGCCATCGCCACCACGCATACGCAGGCGCGCTATGCCCTGCCGCCGATCATCCAGCGTTTCATCGAGTCCTATCCCGACGTCGCCCTGCACATGCACCAGGGCACGCCCATGCAGATTTCTGAGTTGGCCTCCAACCGCAGTGTCGACTTCGCCATCGCCACCGAGGCGCTGGAGTTGTTCGACAACCTGGTGATGCTGCCGTGTTATCGCTGGAACCGGGCGATCATCGTGCCCGAGGGGCACCCGCTGACCACGGTTCGTCCGTTGACGCTGGAAGCCATCGCTGCCTACCCGATTGTGACCTACGTTTTCGGCTTTACCGGGCGCTCGCAGCTCGACGCCGCGTTCGCTGAGGCCGGATTGGAGGCAAAGGTGGTATTCACAGCGACCGATGCCGATGTCATCAAGACCTACGTCAGGCTCGGTCTCGGCGTCGGTATCGTCGCCTCGCTGGCCTATGACGCGGCCAACGACCACGGTCTGGTCGCCCTCGACGCTTCGGATCTGTTCGACTATAGCGTGACCAAGATCGGGTTCCGGCGCGGCACCTTCCTGCGCACCTACATGTACGACTTCATCGGCTACTTCGCGCCGCACCTGACGCGCGAGGTTGTCGACCGCGCGATTGCGACGACCAATCGGGAAGAATTCGAGCTGTTGTTCGACGAGGCGTCCCTACCCTCGCACTGAGGTGCCTGGCGGAACGCTCAGTCCTCGCCGAACGGCATCAGCGCGGCGGGCAGGAAGCTGCCGTGCGACGACAGGTCAGTGAAGCGGATAGCACCGTCCTCGAGCGGCTCGATGATGAGATGCATGCGCGAGACGTCCCGCATACCGGTGCCCACCGTGATGTTGCACACGGCGTCGCGGCCGAGAATGTTCTTGCCCTCGCTGAGTTCGTACGCCTGTCCCTGATCGTCGACGATGGTGCGCGGTTTCGCGTTGCGGAACACGAATTCGTGCTTGGAGAGCCGGAACTCGAACTCGGTGTCGTGCGCGGGACGGACGATGACCGCTTCGCCCTTGGGCAGACGCGCGAAGGTGTGCTGGGCGGCGTCGAGCGGTGCTTCGAGCGAAATCGAGTCGAATATGCTCGTTTCCTTGAGGAAATCCTTGGTGTCCTCGAGCGGGGTGCTGGCGGGTTCGGCAGTGGGGCGGGAACCGCGGGCCTCCATTTCCTTCTGCTTGATCTTGTAGGTCTGCTTGATGACGTCTTGGCGCGAACGCAGGTACTGCATGTACTTGACCAGGGCGACGCGCCGCAATTCGTCGTAATCCTCGTCCTGCTGGTTGAGCGCCTTGAAGATGGCGCGCCAGTCGAAGTCATTCGAGAACACCTGGATGTCGATCGCACGCACCAGCTTGCCGATCTCGCCGGGGTGTTCGATCGAACGGGACAGGATGTCGACGAAGCGCTTCTCCACTGCCTTGATGCTCTTGGCTTCGCGCTTGAGTTCGTCGGGCGACTGCATGATCAGGTCGGCCAGCTTGGTCGCCGGCACGTTGGTGCGCCCGCCAAGGGCGAACTCGAACTCCGTGAGGGAGTGGAACGAGATCTCCTCGCCGTTGATGACGAGGGTCAGGGCTTTGCCGAAGAGCTTGTCGAGCATGGGGAGATTCCGTCGCGCGTCCGTCTGGTCGCGGGGGTGGATGGTCCTGGTTCTGGCGACTCGGGTGCACCGGCCGCGAATGGCGTTGCGGCGCCGCACAGTATGCTGGAGGCATGGCCCGCGACGCGCCCGTCCGCACACGATTCGTGACAATTTTCTCATAACCGCCATGCGTTTTGGCAGCAATCCGGACTGTCTCAGCCGTCACATGCGCGCGTTTCACGCCGCAAGGCGGTGAGTCGCTCCCCATGGGCGACTTGTGCGGCCGCCGCGGCGCCCGCGTAGAAACGTTCGAAATCTCCTTCGCAGGCGTGCCACAGGGCGAGGAAGTCGTCCACCAGGTCGTTGTAGGTGACGAGGGCGGCGACGCGCGCGTTGTTCCATGGCGCTGCCATCCACGCCGCGTAGCGCCGGTCGTCGTCCGCGTCGGCGAGTTGGCCATGGCGCGCGCGCAGCGCCTCGAACAAGGCCGCCTTGCGTTGTCGCATGTGCGGCGCGTCGGCTTCTTGTGCATACGCCGACGCGAGCTGCTCGCGCAGTTCGAGTACCAGGCGTGTGACTTCGCGTTGCCGTTCGAGCGCCGCGACCGCGCGGGCGCGCTCTTGCGGACGCTTCTCCAGCCAGGCCAGCAGACCGATTTCGGCGACCGCGGTGGCGAAGCTCTCATTGAAGCGGGTATCGCCGGGGACGTAAAGGCGTTGGTGGGCGAGTTCATGGAAGACGAGCTCGGCGAGGTCGAACTCCGGCCAAGCGACGAAGGTGTTGAGAACCGGGTCGTCGAACCAGCCGAGCGTGGAATACGCGGGCACACCGCCGACGTAGGTGTCGTAGCCGAGCCTGCCGAGCTCGGCCGCATGTCGCTCGGCGTCGCCTTGCGAGAAGAATCCGCGGTAGTCCAGGCAGCCGACGAGAAGGAAGCAGGACTGTACGGGCGCGAGTTCGAATTCCGGCGCAGCGACGACGTTCCACACCACGTACTCGCGCCCGAGGTCGGCATAGGCGTGGAAGCTGCCATTGTCCGGCAGGTCCAGGCTGGCGCGGGCGAATGCGCGCAGGGCGACGATGCGTTCGAGTCCGCTGCGTGTCGCGGCCGGCACGTCGCCAGCGGCGAGCACACGCTCGATGGGTTGCGCGCGACGCCATACGTCGACCTGGCCGGCGACGGCCTGCGCGTAATAGGAGACGCTCGCGCAGCCGCCGCAGGTGGCCGAGACGAGGGCGATCAGCGGGACCGCGAGCAGGCGACGGACCAGGGCGATGGACATGGCGAGCGGTCTCCGGCCGGACGCG
The DNA here is from genome assembly GCA_050184115.1 of Gammaproteobacteria bacterium. Taxonomy (GTDB): domain Bacteria; phylum Pseudomonadota; class Gammaproteobacteria; genus JACKNG01. The sequence goes on from JBFXAQ010000001.1 coordinate 645,623, forward strand.
AGCGGTCCGCGACCTCGCGGTCGCGCGTTCCTATACTGTGCGCATTGTTGATCAGTGCCGGGCGGAGTTTACGCATCGCCGGCGCCCTGGCCGGGAGCTCACTCCATGTTCGACACCCTTATCGACACCGCGGATCTCGCCGCGCAACTGGGCGCGGCGAACCTCCGGATCGTCGATTGCCGCTTCGATCTCGCAGTTCCAGCGGTGGGCCGCGCAAACTGGCTCGAAGCACATGTTCCCGGCGCGCGCTATGCCGACCTCGATGCTGACCTCAGCGGCCCACCCACGACCGACCACGGACGGCATCCGTTGCCGTCACCGGCATGGCTGCGTCGGCTCTTCGGTCGCCTCGGCATCGATGCCACGAGCCAGGTCGTCGCCTACGACGACAGCCACGGCATGGTCGCCGCCCGCTTGTGGTGGATGTTGCGCTACCTCGGACACCGTGCCGCGGCGGTGCTGGATGGCGGCTGGCCGGCCTGGGTTGCCGCCGGCCGGCCGGTCGAGCACGGTGCGATGGACGTCGCGTGGTCCCGGTTTGCCGGTGAGCCGCGACGCGACCGGCTGGTGACGATCGACGAACTGGCGGCGAGCGCCACACTGCTCGATGCGCGCGAAGCCGCGCGCTTTCGCGGCGAACACGAGCCCATCGATCCCGTCGCCGGGCACATCCCGGGCGCACGCAATCATTGCTGGCGCGACAACCTCGGCGCCGACGGGCGCTTCCTGCCGGCCGCCACGTTGCGCGCGCGCCTCGCACGGGCACTCGGCCGCGACCCCGACGCGGCCACCGTGCATTACTGCGGTTCGGGCGTTTCGGCCTGCCACAACGTCCTCGCCCAGGTCGTCGCCGGTTGGCCCGAACCACGCCTCTACTGCGGATCCTGGAGCGAGTGGTGCCGCGACCCGACGCGGCAGGTTATGATGGGCGACGCTTGAACGACACGGCTGCCGCGAGCGCGGTCGCGGACGGCTATCGACACGGACATGGCAGGCAGGCAGATGAACGGCGTAAGCGGCGCGGCGATGCGGTGGATGTGTGCGCTGCTCCTACAGTGCGTGGTCACGCTGGCCTGGGCGGCCGTACCCACCGACATCATGCTCGTGCTCGACAATTCGGGCAGCATGCGCAAGAACGATCCGGAGTTCCTGCTCCAGCGTGCGGTGTCGGGCTTCGTCAACGGCCTCAACGGCGACACCCGTGTCGGCATGGTCGTGTTCGACGAGAAGGTCGTTTATCCCGTTTCTCTCGCGCCGCTCGACGTCGATACCCGCGCCGCCCTGCAGGCCGCCCTCGAGGCCATCGACTACCGCGGCCAGCTCACCGACAGCCCGGCGGCGATCGAGCGCGCCATCTACGAACTGAAGAACGACGGGCGTGCCGACGCCTCGCGCGTGATCGTCTTCATGACCGACGGCATCGTCGATACCGGCAAGCCCGGTGTCGATACCGAGAAAACAAAATGGCTGCGCGAGGAACTCGCCGCCGATGCCGCCGACAGCGGCATCCGGATTTTCGGCGTCGCCTTCACCGAGAACGCCGATTTCTTCCTCATCCAATCGCTGGCCAAGCAGACCGACGGCGCCTATTTCCGCGCGCCGACGCCCGAGGATCTCGCCGGCGTCTTCACGTCCATCAAGGACAAGCTCGCCGAACCGCCCGTGGCCGAGGCACCACCACCACCCGTCACGCCACCGGTGCCGCCGCCGACATCGACGACGGTCGGCGGTAGTTGCCTCGCCGGGCTGCCGGCCGATGAACGCGCGGCCCTAGAGGAGGCGGCACCCGATTCCGGGATGTCGGCGGAGGAACTCTGCGGACAGGTCTACGCGCCCGCCACCGGTGGCACAGGGCAGGTCACGATTGTGCGTCCGCCACCGGTCGAGGAGAAGACCGCACCGCCGAAAGACACGGACGACAAGCTCGACCTCGTCATCGTCGCCGTGCTCGCGGTCCTGGTGGTGGTCGGCGTGGTGGTCGGCCTGCTCCTGGTGCGCCGGCGCGGCGGCGCCCCGGCAGCGGGTGGCGGCGCCGGTTCTGCGGTCATCCCCGACGCCTTCCTCAAGGACATCAAGAGCATCACCGACGAGCCGGCGATCAAGCTCGGCGCCAAGCCGCTCATGATCGGCCGGGTCGCCGGCAACGACCCGGCGCACCTCGACTACTTCGTCGTCAACAAGGGTACGGTCGGCCGTCGCCATGCCCTGATCCAGTACCGCGATTTCTGTTTCTGGCTGACCGACCAGGGTAGTGTCAACGGCACCTTCCTGAACGGCGAGCGCATCGACGGTGAGCACCAGCTCAAGCACGGCGATCGCATCAAGTTCCATAAGTACGAGTTCGAATTCTCGATGCCCGAACTCGACGACGCCGGGCACACCGTGTTCGCCGACCCGAACGATGCCACGATGATCGGCGAAGCGACCATCATCGGCGGGCCTGCGGCGGCCGCGGCCGCCGCCGCTAACGCGGCACGGGCGCCCGCCACCGACGTTCCCGACTTCGATGACGATGACGATGACGACGGCACCGGCGATGAGAATGCCCCCGATGCCGTCGTCGACGATGATGCCGACGAGGATCCGTTCGACATCACGGGTGCCGGGCCGGCAGTGAGCGTCGGCCCGATCGACGACGAGGACGCGTTCGATCACGATGGCGAGACGGCTGTGCCGGAAAGCGCTCCGGCATCCGAGATGGACGATGACCTCACCGGTGGCGCGGGTGACGATTTCGATGCCGAGGCCTCGGCCTTCTTCGACGAGGACGAACTCGGAATGGAATCGCACGCGCCACGCGTCGATGCATTCGAGGACGATGAGGACGAACTCGTCACCGCCATGCCGTTGACGCCGCCGCCTGCGGCCGTCGAGGAGTTCGCCGAGTCGGAGACGCTGTTACCCGGTACGCCCTACACGGACGACGAGTACGCAGCGACTTCATCGGAAATCAGCCTCGACGAGTTCATGCGAACCGATTCCTTTGAGGTCCCCGGGTTCGGCGGTGACGGTGACGACGCCGACGACGCCACTTTGATGCCCGATGACGTACCGTCCGGCCCGGTCAGCGCGCCCGTCATCGAGGATGTCTTCGACATCACGGGCGAGGGCACGGTGCCGCCGGTGCGCGGGCGGGACGACGAAGACGATGACGAAGACGGTTCGGAAGATCCGACCCTCTTCCGCGGCTGAACCAGTGTCGCCGTTGGGCGTCGGCTATCGACGCGGCGGGACTTCCCCTACCTGAGACCAGGCCACCGCGCATGCGCCGTGCTTTCGAATTGCTCGCGCTGCTCGGCGACGGCGCCGAGCATTCCGGCGCCGAGCTGAGCCAGGCACTGGGCGTCACCCGGGCGGCGGTCTGGAACCAGGTCCAACGTCTGCGCGATGCCGGTATCCAGATCCGCGGCGTTGCCGGCCAGGGCTACGCCTTGGCGCACGGCTTCGAGGCCCTGGACGGCAAAGTCATCGAGGACGATCTCGCCCGTGTCGGATGTACGGCGTGGCCCAGTGTCGAGGTTGCGCGCGTCACCGACTCTACCAACGAGCGCCTGTTGCGCGTGCTCGACGATGGCGACATCCACGGTCACGTACTCTTCGCCGAGTTCCAGACTGCTGGCCGCGGGCGGCGCGGCGACCGCTGGATCTCGCCGCCCGGCAGCGGCCTGTGCTTTTCCTGTGGTTGGCGCTTCGACAGCCCGCCGTCGACATTTTCCGCACTGAGCCTGGTGATCGGTCTCGCCGTGGTGCGGTGCCTGCGTGATTCCGGCGTCGACGACGCCCGCCTCAAGTGGCCCAACGACATCGTCCGCGATGGCCGCAAGCTCGCCGGGATCCTGATCGAGATGCGCTCCGAGGCCGGCGGGCCCTGCCACACCGTCATCGGTATCGGTCTCAACATCGCCTTGTCGCCGCAGGCGCGTGCAGCCATCGACCAACCCAGCGACGATGTGACCTCGGCCTGCGGCAGGACGGTCTCGCGCAATGCGCTCGCCGCCGCCCTGCTCACAGGGCTGGGTGCGATGCTGGGTGAGTTCGCCGTGCACGGTTTCGCGCCGTTCCGCGAGGCGTGGCTCGCCCACGACGCACTGGCGGGGCGCCAGGTGTTGCTCGACCTCGGGCCGCGGGTGGTCGGTGGGCGCGCGCGCGGGGTCGACGCCCATGGTGCGCTCCTCATCGAGCACGGCGGACGTTGCGAGCCATTCGTCTCCGGGCACCTGCGCGCCGTCTGACGTGTGGTTGCTGATCGACATCGGCAACACGCGCATCAAGAGCGCGTACTGGAGTGCGGGCATCCTCGAGGCGGGGCCGGTGTTCCCCTCGCATGCCCCGCATACCTTCGACGGCTGGGCGAACCTGCGCCAGGCACCGGCGCGCGTGCTGGTTTCCAACGTCGCCGGCGCGGAGATCGCCGGCAGCCTGGCCCGGGCCGTACTCGCCCTGTGGGGCGTGAACGCCGAGTTCGTCACGCCGTGCGCACGGCTCGGCGACTTCTCCACCCGTTACCGTGAGCCGGCACGCCTGGGCGTCGATCGCTGGTTGGCTGCGCTGGCCGCGTGGCGGGATTGCGCCGGAGCCTGCTGCGTACTCGACATGGGGACGGCGTTGACCGCCGACATCGTCACCGCTGACGGCGTTCACCTCGGCGGGCTGATCGCGCCCGGCCTGGAGCTCATGCGCACGGCACTGACCCGCGGCACCGCCCAACTGCAGAGCGAGCGCATCGAAGCGGTGCCCGGTTTTGCCGACAACACGGCCGATGCCATCTCGCTCGGTTGCTGGTCGGCCGTGTCCGGCCTGCTCGACGAGGTCCGTGCACGCCTGGCGACGACGGCCGGCTGCGGCAATGCGCGCTGGTATCTGACCGGCGGTGGCGCACCCGCCCTCACTCGCATGGTCGACTGGCCGTGCCATGACGATCCCTGGCTGGTGCTGCGCGGCCTCGTCGTGGTGGGCGAGTCCGCGCCATGAAGTGGATCGTCCTGCTGCTGCTGGCGGCGAATCTCGGCCTGTACGGGTGGCAGTACAGCCGTCACGTCGACGAGGCGACGCGCACGGTGCTGACGCGCAAGCCACAGCCCGCCGACGCGCCGTCGCTGCAGCTTCTTTCCGAACTCGAGCACCTGCCGCCGCTCAAGGATGCGACGTCCGTCGAGCAGCCGCGCACCCCGGCGAGCGCCGAAGTGAACGACCAGGTCGAAGCCTCCGATCGCTGCCTCGACATCGGTCCGTTCGACAGCACCGCGGCACGCGATCGCGTGCGCGACTGGCTGCGCGAGTACACCGCACGCACGGTGGGACGCAGCGAGAACGTGCGCCAGCGTCGCTTTTTCTGGGTCTACCTCGAACCGACCACCGACGAAGCCGCGCAGGCCAACCTCGACGACCTGCGCAGCCGTGGCGTGACCGACTACATGTTGATCCGTCGCGGCGAGTTGAAGAACGCCATCTCGCTCGGCCTGTTCCGCTCACAGGACTCGGTCAACCGCCGCCTCGCCGAGATGAGCGAGAAGGGTTACCAACCTGTGGTAGTGCCGAAGTTCGAGACCAGTGAGAAGTTCTGGCTCGGTGCCCAACTCGCCGCGGGTAGCGAGGATGGACTCGTGATCCCCGTCGAGTTGCTCGGCGAGGCCGAGGCGCGCACGGTCGCCTGCCAGGCGCTGTAGCGCGGGCGCCGAGCGGCTACAATCGCCACCGGACACGCGAGGACGTGGCCGTCGCCTTCCAAGCCATGCCGGCTTAGCTCAGTTGGTAGAGCAGTTGATTTGTAATCATCAGGTCGCGAGTTCGAGTCCCGCAGCCGGCATCAAAGTCTCTTCCCGAGCCACCCCGACGCGTCCGCGATGGCAAGGGCGACTGCAGCGGGCATTCGTCGATCCAACCTGTCGCTCACTCAGTCAATAGGGGATACAGCGCTGGACCGGGGCAAGTGCACCCCCCCGACGTCGTAGCGCTCGGCGCGAGGCACGGCACTCCGGTCGCTGTCCAGCTGGCACTGCGCCGTGGCACCCGGCCCGATCGCACTACAAGCCCAACGCGCTCAAACCGGGGTGGTCGTGCGGTCGTTGTCCGAGCGGCCAGCGGAACAGTCGCCCGGGCTCGGCAATCGGCAGGTCGTTGATGCTCGCGTAGCGTTGCCGCATCAGGCCATGCTCGTCGAAGGCCCAGTTCTCGTTGCCATACGAGCGGTACCAGTTGCCGCTGTCGTCGTGCCACTCGTAGGCGAAGCGTACCGCGATGCGGTGACCGTCGAATGCCCACAGTTCCTTGACCAGGCGGTAGTCCAGTTCGCGCGCCCATTTGCGGGTGAGGTACGCCAAGATCGACTCGCGGCCGTGGATGAACTCCGTACGATTTCGCCACGCGCTGTCGGTGCTGTAGGCGAGCGCGACGCGCCCGGGATCGCGGCTGTTCCAGGTATCTTCGGCGATTCGGACCTTCTGTGCGGCGGTTGCGGCGTCGAACGGTGGCAGGGGCGGGCGTAGTGTATTCATGATGATGGTGTTCCCGCTTCGAGCCGCGTCCGCAGTGCCGCGTTTTCCGCTTCCAGGGCGACCAGGCGTTCGTGCAGCGGGCGGATGCGCTCGGCAATGGCCTGTTCGGTGAAGCGGGGCGTGATGTGCTGCGGGCAATTCCAGTCGAAGCTTTCGAGCCGCAGGCGGAAGATTCTTTCGGGGCGGGTGCCCGGCGTGGACACGATGACCTGCGCACTCAAGGCCGGGTCGGCGTCGAGCGGCAGCATTTCGATCCTGGCGTAGATCTTGAGGCGGGCCCGTTGGGGATAGTCGATCAGGAACAGGCAGGCACGCTCGTTGGCCGCGGCATTGCCGGCGCTGATGTACTGGCGATTGCCGCGGAGATCGGCAAACGCCAGCGTGCGATCGTCGAGGGTCTTGAGGAAGCCAGGCGGTCCACCGCGATGCTGCACGTAGGGCCAGCCGGTTTCGGATACGGTGGCGAGATAGAAGCTGTCGCGTTCGGCGATGAAGCCGGTTTCGCGCGCCGTGAAGCGATCGAAGGCGCGGTGCATTCGCTGCGTCTGCCACAGCTCGTCACTGCCCATCGCGGCCTGCGCTGCGCGCACGCTCGGTGTCATGGCGATATCGAGGAATCCGTAAGGCATGACAGTGTTCCTTGTGACGGGATGATGGGTGCCGGGGCAGAGCCCCGGCACCGTGCGGCTCAGGCGGCGTCGGCCGCGAGTACGACAGGGAAGTCGATGTCGGTCCGGGCGACTTCGTTGAGAAAGTTGGTGAAGCAGTTCTCCGCGACCAGCGCGACGATCTCGACGATCTGGGCGTCGTCGTAGCCGGCCTCGCGTATCGCGGCGATGGCGGCGTCGTCGACATGGCCACGTTCGCGCGCGACCGACGCCGCGAAGCGGACCGCGGCGTCCGCTTTTCGATCCGCGGAGTGGCCGCGGCGGTTCCGCGCGATCTCCTCGGCGTCCAGCCTGGCGAGGTGTTGCCCGAGGTAGGCATGCGCCGACAGGCAGTAGTCGCAGCCATTGACCTGGGCAACCGCCAGCGCGATGCGCTCGCGGGTCTTGACGTCGAGGGTCCGCCCGAGAGCGCCGTGCAGGCCGGTGTAGGCATTGAGCGCGGCGGGGCTGTTGGCCAGCAGCCGGAACAGGTTCGGCAGTGTGCCGAGCTGCTTCTCGACGGCATCGAGGGTGGCGTGGGTGGTCTCCGGGGCATCGGAGCGCTGCGGGATTTCGAGGCGTGACATGGCTATCTCCTTCATTGAGCGGGCGGGGTCCTGCCCGGTGGGAAGGATGATGGAGATATCCGAAAATGAAGAGAATCCTCTAACATTGGGAACGTATATCTCGAATAATGGAAATATAGATGGACCGCCTCGAAGCCATGGCAATGCTGGTGACGGTCATCGAACAGGGCAGCATGTCGGCGGCCGCCCGCCATCTGCGCGTGCCCCTGGCCACCCTCAGTCGCAAGGTGGCCGCGCTCGAAAAGCTGGTCGGGGCGCGGCTGCTGATCCGCACCACCCGCAAACTCACCCTGACCGACGTTGGCAGCGCGTACGTCGCCGCCGCTCGTCGCATCCTCGAGGAGGTCGAGAACGCCGAGCGCGAAGCGGCCGGTGAATACACCACTCCGCGTGGCGAACTCACCCTGACCGCACCGGTCATGTTCGGTCGCCTGCATGTCTTGCCGGTGGTAGCGGCATTTCTCGCGCGCTGGCCGCAGATCAACGTCCGCCTCGGGCTCAGCGACCGCAACGTCGACATCGTGGAGGACCACGTCGACATGGCCGTACGCATCAGCCGCCTCCCGGACAGCAGCATGGTCGCGACGAAGGTGGGCGAGATGCGTACGGTGACCTGCGCGAGCCCCGCGCTGCTCGCCGAGCACGGCACACCCCGACACCCCGACGATCTGCGCAGCCTGCCCTGTGTGACCGTCGACGCCGCCATCCTGTCGCCGTCCTGGCGCTTCCGTACGGCCGATGGCGCCACGGCGATCGAAGTTCCCGTGACGCCACGCCTGTCCGTTTCCGGCACCGAGGCTGCCGCCGCCGCTGCCGTCCACGGTGTCGGGTTCGTCCGTCTCCTCTATTACCAGGCGGCAGGCGCGTTGGAGAGCGGTGCGCTGCGGATGGTCCTCGAGGATTTCGAGCCCGACTACCAGCCCGTGCATCTCGTGCACGCCTCGCGTGGACAGATGCCGCTCAAGATGCGCCGCTTCCTCGACTTCGCGGTGCCGCGGCTGCGCGCGGCGCTGACGACGGCGGGGGGCACCGCCGCGTGAACGCGGCGTAGCGGCCGCGCGCATGACGGCAGCGCATCAGTACCTGTCGCCCCGTGCCGAATGCGGCAGCGGTGGCAGGCTGGACGCGATACCTCATGCTCCGCACAATCGCCGCACGCCGTCGGCATTGGGTCGGCGGCGTTGATTCGCTCGGGAGCATGCAGCGGCGCGGGATCGACATGAGCGAACTGCACAACGTCGCCATCTATCTGGCTGCGGCCGTCGTCTGCGTCGCGGTCATGAAGCGCCTCGGCTTTGCCGCGGTGCTCGGCTACCTCGTCGCCGGGGTTCTGATCGGACCGTGGACGACCGGTCTCATCGACGACGTCGAATCCGCCGCGCACCTGTCCGAGTTCGGCGTCGTCCTGCTGCTGTTCGTCATCGGCCTCGAACTCCAGCCCGCACGCTTGTGGGCCTTGAGGCGCCCGATCTTCGGCATGGGTACGGCGCAACTGCTGCTGACCGGTTTCGTCCTGGCCCTGCTTGCCGCAGGGATGGGGTTCGAGGTCGGGGTGGCGCTGGTTACGGGTTTCGGTCTCGCGCTGTCGTCGACCGCCTTCGTCCTGCAGTTGCTGGCCGAGAAGGGCGAACTGTCGGCCCACCACGGGCGTGCGAGTTTCGCCATCCTGCTGTTCCAGGACATCGCCGTGATACCGCTGCTGGCCGTGGTGCCATTGCTGGCGAGTTCGACGGCCATGGACGACGTCGATCCGCTGCGCGGACTCGTGCGCCTGGTGCTGGTGTGCGGCGGGTTGGTCGTGGCCAGTCGGTTTCTCCTGCGGCCGGTCTTCCATCTCGTCGCGCGGACGGGTGTGCCGGAACTGTTCACGGCGACGGCACTGCTCGTCGTGGTTGCGACGACCGTGTTGATGGAAACCGTCGGCCTGTCGATCACGCTCGGCGCCTTCCTTGCCGGCGTACTCCTCGCCGACTCGGAGTACCGCCACGAACTGGAGGCCCGGGTGCATCCCTTCGAGGGACTCCTGCTCGGACTGTTCTTCATCTCCATCGGCATGTCCGCCGATCTCGGGCTGCTCGCGTCGCAGCCGGTGCGGGTGCTTGCGCTGGTCTTGCTCCTGATGGCCGTGAAGTTCGTCGTTCTGCTGCTCGTCGGGCGCCTGTTCAAGCTGACCTGGCCGGCGGCGGCGCGGCTCGCGGCGGCGCTCAGCCAGGGCGGTGAGTTCGCTTTCATCCTGTTCGGGCTGGCTGGCGAGGTCGGCGTCCTCGAGCGCGACACGGCAGCCCTGTTGATCGTCGTCGTGACCCTGTCGATGGCGCTCACCCCGGTCGTCTACGCGCTGACCGCCCGCGCCTTGAGCGCCCTGCTGCCGTCGTCGCCTCCTCCGGCGTTCGAGGTGCCGCCGTCCGCGGACGGCGCCGTGGTCATCGCCGGCTTCGGGCGTTTCGGCAACGTCATCGGCCGCATCCTGCGCGCATTGCGCATTCCGTTCACCGCGCTCGACATCAACCCGGAGCAGGTCGCGATGGTGCGCCTCTACGGCCAGAAAGCCTATTACGGCAATGCCACTGACCTCGACCTGTTGCACGCCGCGGGGCTCGACCAGGCCCGCGCACTGGTCCTCGCCATCGACGACGCCGAAGCGTCACTCGAGATTGCCCGGCTGGTCCGCCGCCACTTTCCCCACGTACGCGTTCTCGCCCGGGCCCGTGACCGCCGCCATTGGTCCAAGCTCAAGGACCTCGAACTCGCCTTCGTCGAGCGCGAGCTCTACCACAGCTCGTTGCGCCTGAGCGAGGAACTGCTGGTCGCGCTCGGCATGCACCGACGCAGCGCCCGCCGCGCGGTCGTCACCTTCCGCGCGCACGACGAGGCTGCGCTGGAGCGCCAGCGACAACACCAGGACGACCAGGCCGGGCTGGTGCAGACGGCGAAGGAAGCTGCCGCCGAATTGGCGGAGCTGTTCGATGCCGACGCGCGCTTCAATCCCGATGGCAGTGCAGAGCGCCGGTCAGACTCCGGGTCGCCGTAACGCGAGGCCGATCCGGGCCGCTGCGGCAGCGCAGCGCATCCCGGGCGTCGGGTCAGTTCAGGTAGGCCCCGCCGTTGACGTGGATCGTCTGTCCGGTGATGAAAGAAGAATCGTCCGACAGCAGGAACGATACCGTGCCCGCGATCTCGCGCGGCTCCCCGCGGCGCTTCATCGGCGTCGCCTGTTCCATCGCGGCGTATTCCGCGTCGGGCAGCACGCCGGCGAGGCGTTCGTGCCAGATGAGGCCCGGTGCGAGGACGTTGCAGGTCACGCCGTGGGGAGCGAGGTCGAGGGCTATCGAGTGGGTGTAACCGATGATGGCGGCCTTGGCCGCGGCATAAGGTGACTGCCCCGGCCCCGGGGCGAAGGCGTAGAGCGAAGCGAAGTTGACGATACGGCCGTAACCCGTACGCACCATGGCTTCGCTGAAGGACCGGGTGAGGTTGAAGGTGCCGTTCAGGTTGACCCGCATGACGATGTCGAAAGTCTTCGGATTGACATTCCACGGCGGCGCGCCGGAGGCGACGCCGGCATTGTTGACCAGGCGATCGACGTGGCGACCCTGGGCACGGAGTTCGTCGCGACAGGCCTCGACATCGTCGAGACGGGTGACATCGAGCGCGCGGGTGACGATGCCCGCGCGCTCGGCGGCGTCGAAGCCGGCCAGCCAGGTATCGGCATCGTCCGCGCGACGGTCGGTGGCGATGACCTGCTGGCCGTCGGCGAGCAGGCGCTTGACGATGGCGGTACCGAGGCCGCCGAAGGCCCCGGTGACGAGGGTGAAGTTGCTCTGGTTCATGGCTGGAGTCGCTCACGGTGGTCGAGCCGCGATTATCGACGCGTACGGGCTTCCCGCGCAGCCGGCGCCTGCATGGCCGGCGGAAGATCCATTCCGCTCCGTCGTCGCGATCGGTTACCGTGCCGCCTTCGCAACCAGGGGAGCCCGACATGTCCACCGTTCTCATCACCGGCGCCAACCGTGGCATCGGCCTCGAACTCGTCAAGTGCTACGCCGCGCGCGGCGACCGCGTGATCGCCTGCTGTCGCGATCCAAAGTCGGCGACGGCCCTCGGCGCGGTCAGTGGCGACGTCACCGTGCACGCGTTGACGGTGAACGACGCGGCCTCGGTGGCCGCACTGGCCACCGCGCTCGGTGACGAGGCCATCGACATCCTCGTCAACAACGCCGGCGTGCTCGGCCCGGACTACGAGCGCCAGACCGCCTACGAGATGGATTTCGATGGCTGGGCCGAGGCCTTCGCTGTCAATACCATCGCGCCCGTGCGCGTGATGCACGCACTCTTGCCGAACCTGCGCAAGAGCAGCAATCCGAAGCTGGTCAACATCACCTCGCAGATGGGCGCCATCTCACTCGACATGACCCTGGGTTTCGGTTACAGCGCGACCAAGGCGGCCTTGAACAAGTTCATGAAGCTGGCCGCAATCGAGCTCGGCAAAGAGGGCATCAACAGCTGTCTCATCCATCCCGGCTGGGTGCAGACCGACATGGGCGGGCCGCAGGCCGACATCACCCCGGCAGCCAGCGCGGCCGGCATCGTCGCCACCGTCGACAAGCTCGATGCCGGTAACAACGGCAGCTTCTGGAAATGGAACGGCGAGGTCCACGACTGGTGACGCGGGGGGCCGTCGGCGCCGTGTGCTTTGGTGCGCTGCACACTCGGAACGGCATTCTTGATCTGCATCGTGCCGCCGCGTTTCTGACGCCGGTGTGCGCTTGCGCAGGCGGTAACATTCGATTCTAATCGGTACCGCTCGCGTCCAGCTCCGCGCACCGCGCCGACGACCCGCGCACCCGTATTTCGCACCGCCCCGGCTCGCCGCGCCGGCGCCGGCGGCGCTGCATTGTTCTGGGGAGGTTCAAGCAGTTCATGGCTATCCTGGTCAACATCGACAACGGTGGCACCTTCACCGATGTCTGCATCAGTGACGGCGACCGCGTCGTGCACGCCAAGTCACCGACCACGCCGCACGACCTGACGCAATGTTTTCTCGAAGTGCTCAAGCGCGGTTCGCGCGAACTCTACGGTGAAGAAGATGCCGCGCGCCTGATCCGCGAGGCCGACTGCCTGCGCTACTCGACGACGTCCGGCACCAACGCCGTGGTCGAGCACAAGGGCACACCGGTCGCGCTGCTGGTCGACAAGGGCGCCGAGCAATCGGTCTACGGCGCCGCGCAACGCCTCGGCAACAACGCCCTGTGGCAGGCCATGGTGCCGATCACACCGGCCGGCATCATCGTCGCCGACGACGGCAGCGTCGATGCCAACGAACTGACGCGCCTCATCAATCACCTGCTCGCGCAAGGCGCGCTGCGCCTCGTGGTGGCCTTGAGCTCGGACGTGGCCGAGCAGAACGTCAAGAGCCTGCTGCTCGATCGCTACCCGCGCCACCTGCTCGGCGCGATCCCGTTCCTGATTTCCTCCGAACTCGCCCACGACCACGATCTCGCCCGCCGTACCGTGACCGCGGTGGTCAATTCCTACCTGCACCCGGGCATGGAGCACTTCCTCTACGGCGCGGAGAACATCTGCAAGGAACAGCATCTCAAGCGCCCGCTGCTGATCTTCCGCAACGACGGCGACTCGGCGCGCGTGGCCAAGACGACGGCGATCAAGACCTGGGGCTCGGGTCCGCGCGGCGGGCTCGAGGGCACCCTGGCCTATGCACGTCATTACGGCCTCGACGCCGTGATTGCCATGGACGTCGGCGGCACCACGACCGATATCTCCGTGGTCGTCGAGCGCAATGTGACCTTGCGCGCCTTCGGCGAGATCGAGGACGTACCGACCTCCTTCTCGCTGCCGACCATCCACAGCTACGGCCTCGGCGGCAGCTCGGTCATCCGCGTCGTCAACGACGAGGTCACGATCGGGCCGGAATCGGTCGGTGCGTCGCCCGGCCCAGCCTGTTTCGGCCGCGGCGGTACCGATGCCACCCTGACCGACGCCCTGTTGCTGGCTGGCGTCCTCGACGGCGAGAAGTACCTCGGCGGCGAGCTCAGGCTCGACGTCGCCCGCGCCGAACAGGCCCTGCTGAAGAGCGTCGGCGAGCCGCTCGGCAAGGATGCGCGCGGCGCGGCCGCGGCCGTCATCCAGGCTTTCGAGGCCGCGGCCGGCAAGGAAGTGAAAGCGGCCCTGGCCCGCGCCGGTTGCAAGCCGGCCTCGACGACACTGCTCGCCTATGGCGGCGGCGGCCCCATGATCGCGACCGGCATCGCCACCGCGGCCGGCATCCCACGTGTGCTGGTACCGCGACTTTCATCGGTGTTCAGCGCCTTCGGCATCGGCTTCAGCCATCTCGCCCACGAGTACCACGCGGCACTCGACGGCGATGTCGCCGCCCTCGGCAAGGATCTCGAGGCGCGCGCCGCGCGCGACATGTACGGCGAGGGCGTCGATCCGGCGCAATGCCGTTACGACGTCAGCGTCTGGTCGGTGAAGAATGGCGACGTCATCGAGCGCCCGTTGAACGGCGGCGCACCGAACCTGCCAGCCGACGAGAGTGATCCGCGCCTGACGGTGCGCGCCGTGTACGAGCTGCCGGCGCTGCGCCTGCTCGCCGACGACACGAAGAGCCATACCGCGGCGGCTGCCGCGGGCCGCATCGAGATCGATCTCGACGGTCAGGGCAAGACCGAGGTGGCGCTCGTCGACGACACTGCGCTCACCCCGGGGACGGAAGTCCAGGGCGCGGCGCTGGTGCGCGGCAGCTATCTCACCTGCGTGGTCGGCACCGGCTGGCGGCTGCGTGTGTCCACCAATGGCGACCTGTTCCTCGAGGGGAAATGACCATGGCCGAACATCGCGTAGCCATCACCGAGTATCTCGAAATCGACCTGCCGAGCGAGCGCTGGCATTGCCGCCGCTGCAACCACGACATCGGCCCCGCGCGCGGCAACTACAAGGAAGGGTTGTTGGTGCACGAGCGCGATCCGCGCGAAATCCACCGGCCGATCCTCGACCCCGAGAAGTACCAGTACACCTATGCGCCGGACCCGGAGTGGTGCCGCATCGTCGAGTTCTATTGCCCATCCTGCGGCACGATGATCGAGAACGAGTACCTGCCACCGGGGCATCCGTTGACGCATGACATCGAGCTCGACATCGACAAGCTCAAGGCCAAGCACAGCCAGGGGGAGGGCGCCTGATGCGACGCGTCAGTGTAGATATCGGTGGTACGTTCACCGACTGTTTCCTGGCCTATGACGGCCAGTATGTCGAAGCCAAGGCGCTGACGACGCATCACAACCTGGCCTCGGGTTTCATGGAGGCGCTGGCCAATGCCTGCGCCGAGCTGAACCTCACCATCCAGGACGTGCTGAGTACGGTCGACGCCGTGCGCTATGCCACCACGCTTGGCACCAATACCCTGATCGAACGCAACGGACCGCGCGTGGGGCTCGTCACCACCGCGGGCTACGAGTCGTCGGTGCCGTTGATGCGCGCGCGAGGCTACGGCGACGGCCTGTCGCAGGCCGAGCAGACCGACCTGCCGGGCGCCGATCGTCCGGCACCACTCGTCCCGATCCCGATGATCGTCGGCATCGAAGAACGCATCGACTACAAGGGCACGGTGTGTCTCACCGTCGACGAGGAGAACGTACGCGCGCAGGTGCGCAGGCTGGTCGACCAGGGCTGCCAGGCCTTTGTCGTCGCGCTGGTCAACGCCGTCGTCAACCCGGTCCACGAGAAGGAAGTCGAACGCATCATTTTGAACGAGTACCCGACCCACGTGCTCGGCGCGCTGCCCATCGTGCTCTCGCATCGCGTCGCCGGGCGCAAGGCCGAGTACTCGCGCACCATGTCGGCGGTGCTCGACGCCTACCTACACGACCAGATGTACCACGGTATGTCGTCGTTGGAAGTGGCGTTGCGCCAGAACGGCTACGCACGCCCGATGCTGCTCGTGCACAACACCTCGGGCATGGCGCAGCTCAACTCGACCCACTCGTTGCAGACCATCCATTCCGGCCCGGTGGCGGGCCTCGAAGCGACGGACTACCTCTCGGAGCAGTTCGGCGAACCGAACGTGATCGCGACCGACATGGGTGGTACCAGCTTCGACATCGGACTCGTCACCGCCGACGGCGTGAAGTTCTACGACTTCAACCCGGTCATCGATCGCTGGCTGGTATCGACGCCGATGACCTACCTGCACACCCTCGGCGCCGGCGGCGGTTCGATCGCCCGCTACGACCGCCTGTGGGGCGCGGTCGAGGTCGGTCCCGAATCGGCCGGCTCGGATCCCGGTCCGGCCTGCTACGGCCGTGGCGGCAAGCTGCCGACCACCACCGACGCCAACCTCGTGCTCGGTTACCTCGACCCGGACAACTACGCCGGCGGCACCATCAAGGTCAACCGGCGGCGTGCCGAGCGCGCCATCGAGGAGTACGTAGCCAAGCCCGCCGGCATGTCGTTGATCGATGCGGCCAAGGCGATCAAGCGCAAGGTCGACGCCAACATGGCGAATGCGATCTTCAAAGAAGTCGCGGTCAAGGGTTACAACCCCAAGCACTTCATCATCCTGAGCTACGGCGGTGGCGGACCGATTCACGCCTGTGGCTACGCAGCGGAGATCGGGGTCTCCAAGATCCTCATCCCACCGTTCTCCTCGGTGTTCTCGGCGCTCGGCGCCGGCAACATGAACCAGCTGCACATCCACGAGAAGTCGCTCTACCTGATGCTCTACGACGCGACCTTCCGTACCGTGCTCGAGGACTACAGCGTCTTCAACGAGACGGTGGTGGAACTGGAGCAACGCGGCCGCGAGGATCTCATCCGCCAGGGCGCGAGCGAGGCCGACATCAAGACGCGTCTCGAACTCGACATGCGCTATGGCAACCAGCTCGCGCAGGTCAGCGTGGTCAGCCCGATCGATCGTCTGAGCTCGCCGCAGGACGTCATCACCCTGCTCGATCGCTTCAGCATCAACTATGCCCAGCGCTTCGGTGAGGGCAGCCAGGCGCCGGAAGCGGGCGTGCGCATCAACGTCATCCGCGTGGTGTCCTACGTCGAGCACGAAAAGCTCACGCTCGAGCGTTCGACGGCGTCAAACGAACTCAAGCCCGTGCCGCGCACCGAACGGCCGTGCTATTTCCCGCAGATCGACGAGCCCATGACGACGCCGGTGTACGACCACACCGCTGTCACCGAGGGCATGAACATCGACGGGCCGGCCCTCATCGAGACGCCGCGCACGACCTACCTCGTCGAACCCGGCTGGCGCCTCACCATGGGCAAGATGGGTTCGGCGATGATGGTCAAGCAGGCGTAACTCGGACAACGCGACCCCGCAGGGGAGGAGTCAGACATGGGTGGTGACCAGGAAAAATCAGTCATCGAGAAGTTCCTCGAGGACAATGTACTGTTTCTCGGGCCGGATCCCGAGATCATGGAAGACCACAGCGTGGCGCCGGTGTCGGCGCGCGAACTCGAGGCGCTGCGCAAGTTCGAGGACGCCGACCAGATCAACCTCGTGCGCCACAAGCTGCAGACGGCCTGCAACGAATCGTTCGACATGGTCGAGCAGATGGGCGCGGCGCCCGGCGCGAAGTGGGGCGATCTCATCTCGGGCGTGTGGACTTCGCAGGGCGACCTCGCCATGGCCTCCATGGGTGGCGTGCTGATTTTCTCCGTGCTGACCCAGCATCCGTGCAAGTTCATCCTCAAGTACTGGAAGGATGATCCCACCGTCGGCCTCAAGCCGGGCGACATCTTCATGCACAACGATGCGCGCTACGGCAACATCCACAACACCGACCAGAGTCTCATGATCCCGGTGTTCCACGAGGGTGAGCTGGTGTGCTTCACCGGCGCCATCGTGCACGAGGGCGAGAACGGCGCCTGCGAGCCGGGCGGCATGCCATCGGCGGCCGAATCGCCGTTCGACGAAGGGCTCAAGATGTCACCGTTCAAGGTCGGCGAAAACTACCAGTTCCGCCGCGACATCATGACCTTCCTGCAGAACTCGGTGCGCGAACCGAAGCTCCAGCTCGAAGGCATGAAGTCGAAACTCTTCGCCGCCATGCGCATGGAAGCCCGCGTGCGCGACGCCATCGCCGAGTACGGTGTCGAAGCGGTCATCGCGACCCTGCGCAAGACCTTGACCGACACCGAGCAGGAGACGCGTCGGCGCCTCTCCACCTGGCCGGACGGTAAGGTGCGTACCAACCTCTTTGCCGACGGCACGCTGCGCGAGAACTGCCTGATCAAGATCCGCTGCGAGCTGCACAAGGTCGACGACGAGCTGATCATCGATTTCCGCGGCTCGAGCCCCGAGTTCCTCAACCGCGCGAACAACACCGTGCTGGCTTCGCTGAAGGGCATGCTTGCGCAGGAGTTCCTGAGCTTCGTGTGGCCGGACCTGCCGCGCAACCAGGCGGTGTTCGCGCCGATGACGGTGGTCACCGATCGCCGCTCGGCCCTGCATTGCTCGGCCGATGCGCCCAATGCGCAGTCGATGATGACCTTCTTCCCCGGCTTCACCGCCATCCAGATCGGCGTGCCCAAGTTCCTCTACTCGGCCGGGCATCGCGCCACCGACGTCATCGCCGGTTGGTACAACATGATCGTCACCTTCCTCTACGGCGGCGTGAACCAGTACGGCGAACTGGTCGGCAACGTCTGCGCCGACCTCAACGGTATGGGCGGCGCCGCGCGCTGGAACCGTGACGGCGAACATTCCATCGCGCCGATCTTCGCGCCCATGGCCGACATCGGCGAGCAGGAGCTGATCGAAGAGGAAGTGCCGCTGATGAAGATCGTGCCGCATCGCCTGATGCGCGATGCCAACGGCTTCGGTAAGTTCCGCGGCGGCCACGGCTACCAGCAGATCGCGACCATGAAGGACACCTCCATGTGGGGTTTCATGTGCTGCTCGATAGGTTCCAAGTTCCCCACCACGATGGGCATCTTCGGCGGCTACGCGCCGGGTTGCTACCCGCTGTGCAAGGTGCGCGGAGTGAACGTCTTCGAAGTGATGAAGGACAAGCGCGACCTGCTGCGCTTCCGCATCGAGGACATCATGAACGATCGGCCGTTCCCGGGCGCGAAGTACTCGACCCACCACATGGGGCTGCAGCTCGAATTCGCCCAGCCGGGCGAGCTGTACATGATCACCCAGGGATCGGGCGGCGGTTACGGCGACGTGCTCGAGCGCGAGCCGGAGTCGGTCGCTCGCGACTTCAAGAACGAGCTCATCTCGCTGAACACCGTGCGCAACATCTACCACGTGGTGCTCGACGAAGAGACCGCGGCGGTCGACGTCGAAGCGACCGAGGCGGCACGCGCGGCGGAACGCAAAGCACGTATCGCGCGCGGCAAACCGTATAAGGAGTTCGTCGCCGGCTGGGAAGCACCGAAGCCGCCGGCCCACCTGCCGTACTACGGCTCGTGGAACGAACGTGAGCTGCTTTACCGTGGCACGCCGGAGGACACCTGTCCGGCCGACGCCATCGTACCTATTATGATGCCGGATCCGCGCGACGTGCGCATCGAGAAGCTCGAAGCGGAACTCGAGGCCTTACGCAAGGCGAAGTGAGCGCTGCAACGAGCGCGCTCCGTGACAATCGGGGGAGGGCTGGACTTGGCGGCGTCGGTGTTGAAGCGTTTCGTCGATGACGGCAGCGACACGCTGCTGTGGCTGGAGTTCGAGGACTACGCGCGGCAGGTTTTCGCTGGCGGCGGCGGTGACTGGTACGGTGACGCCGCGCGCTATGCCGGCACGCTGATCCAGGCCCAGGGCGCATTGAAGAGCGACGTGCTGACCGTCGACGTCGTCGGGCCGTTTCTCGGCGCGACGTCCACCGAGGCGAGCGCCGTCGTCGAAGCCCTCGGCGCGGCCGCCGCCAACGACTTCGTCGATCAGGTGCTGAACGCGCTGGTGCACCGTTTCGGTGGTCAACTCGACATCGTGCTGGGCGTGCGCGCCCCGGCCGATCTGCTCGGTGGTGCCGGGGCTTCATTCGACGATCTCGATGACGTCACCACGGCACTGACCGCGCTGGTGCGGCGACATGCCGACAAACCCCTGGCCGGTCTCCTGCTCAGCCGCTGCGGCACGCCGCAATTGAACGCAGACGAAGTCGACGCCTATGAACCCCTGTTCGGTGCCGCGCGGCACTACCAGTGGGCGACGGCGCTGTCGTTCGTCGATTGCGAGGATGGCGTCTTCGATGCCGGCGGACTGGACGCCGACCTCGTCCTGTTGCCCGCGACGTCGCTCGCGGCACTTGGCGATACGGCCGCCGAGTCGCGGCTCGGTGGCGGATTGAATGCCGCGTTCTGGCGTGGCGAGACCCCGCTCGATGCCACCGCCGCAGCAGGGCGCCTGCTCTATGGCACGATCCCGGCCGATGCCCAGCCCGAGACCGTGTTGTCAGTGCTGCGCGCGCTGCGCGCTTGAGCGCGGGCGTGGACGGGTATCGCGCTGACGCGCGGCGTCTTCCGGTGGTGTGATCGCCGCCAGCAGCAGGCGATAGAGTTCGTCGAAGGCCTCCGACAGGCTGAGGTCGGTCGACTGGTAGAAGTCCGGTTGACGCACGCGGTTGAT
This sequence comes from Gammaproteobacteria bacterium, assembly GCA_050184115.1. Taxonomy (GTDB): domain Bacteria; phylum Pseudomonadota; class Gammaproteobacteria; genus JACKNG01. The sequence continues at coordinate 665,952 of JBFXAQ010000001.1, forward strand.
GGCGGCGAAGACGATCTCCGCGACGAAGGCCGGTTGGATGCCATGGAACGCGCCGCTGGCGACACCCTCCTCGATGATCCCGCGCAAGCCCCCGACGCGCTGCGCGACGTGTTCCTGCCACATCGCGCAGGCCGGCGGCCAGGTCTGGATATCGCGCACCGCCGCCTGGCTGAGGCGTTCGGCGGCGCGTACGCCTACCTGCAGGTAGGCGTAGACCTGCTCGCGTGGCTCGCGGGTACGGGCCAGCGCGAGCTGCGCGTCCTCGCGGATGCGCGCAAAGAAGCGATCGAGAACGCGCAGCAGCAGCGCGTCGCGGCTGTCGGCCAGGGCGTACAGCGTGCGTTTGGAACAAGCCAGGCGGGCCGCGATGGTGGCCACGTTGAGATGACGGAAACCTTCGGCGAGCACGATGTCTTCGAGCGTGTCGAGGACTTCCTCGCCGCGCGGCGTCGGCGTGCGCGGCGGTGCGGTCGGTGGGCGCTTGGGCACGGTCAAAAGCGTTCGTCGTCAGGTAGCGGGAATCATATCGCAGGTCATCAGCGCCGGCGCGGGGATGGCTTGGATTTCATGGCGGAACGACCGGGCGACCGCTCCACGGGTCATCACGAGCCTCGCCAATGTCGTTCGGCGATCCGGAAAATCCATATATAAATTAGTCGGTTGACAGGCTCGCGCAGGCCACCCTATAGTCGCCCGTTCGCATCGACAACGGTGCCTCGCGCGCTTCTCGGGTGGCGTCTGACGGACGCGGACAAATTTGTGATAATCGCCCGCGGAGGTTCCCGTCCGTTGCGCTCGCGAGGCGAGTCTGCGGCGGTCGGACGACAACAGCTGAGACGTCGTGCAAGACGACGTCACAAGTCCAAATAACAGGATCAACCCGGCGCGGTGCGAGTGGTTCGCGTAACGGGATAGGGGAGTCAAGGTCTATGAAAGGCATACGCTACAGCCTGGCGTCGTTCACCATGAACAACCGCCTGCTGGTCGCCGGCGTCTTGTTCGGCATCACGGCATTCTTCGCGGTTGGATTGAGCAAGGTCGAACTCAAGACCATCTTCTCCGACCTCTTCCCCAAGAGTCATCCCTTCGTCCAGACCTACAAGGATCATCCGAACTTCGGCAACCCGCTGACCGTGACGATGATGGTGAAGGTCAAGGACGGTGGCACCATCTACAACCCCGACACGCTGCAGAAGGTGTGGGATCTCACGCGCGACATCGACCTTGCGCCTTCGGTCGACCACGACCAGATCCTCTCCATCACGACCGAGAAGGCACGGTTTGCCGAAGCCACCCCGTTCGGCATCGACATGCGCCCGCTGATGGAGGACAAGTCGCCGCAGACCGACGACGAGATTGCCAAGTTCATTGCCGCGGTCGACAAGGCGCCCAACGTGCGCACCTTCCTCATCTCCGAGGACGAGACCGCCACCCTCATCACCGCCACGTTCATCGAGCACTCGCTCGATTACGGTAAGACATTCGAGTACGTGCAGAAGCTGGTGGAGGACGCGCGCGACGACAAGCACATGGTCTACGTCGCCGGCCAGCCCATGCTGACCGGCTGGGTCTACCGCTACGAAGTGCAGATGCTGAGCATCTTCGCCATCACCGCCGCGGCCCTGCTGATCTCACTCGTGCTCTACATGGGCAACATCCCCGGCGTCGTCACGCCGATCGCGGTCAGCGTCGTCGCCGCCATCTGGGGCTTCGGCTTCGTCGGCTGGCTGGGTGACCCGATTGAGCCGCTGATCATGGTGGTGCCGCTGCTGCTGGTCGCGCGCTCGTTCAGTCATGCCGTGCAGTTCATCGAGCGCTACTACGAGCTCTACTACGAACTGAAGGACCGTAAGAAAGCAGCCGAGCTCGCGCTTGGAGTCATGATGGCGCCCGGCGTGCTCGGCATCGTCACCGATGCCGCGGGCCTGTTTCTCATCGCCGTCGCGCCGATCCCGGTAATGGAGCGCTTTGCCATCTTCTGTGGCTTCTGGGCCGCCATCCTCGTGCCCTGCAACATGTTCCTGACGCCGATCCTGCTGTCCTACTTCCCGGCGCCGAAGAACGTCGCCAAGCTCATCGGCAAGGCCGAGGAGAAGAGCTGGCACGACAGCATCATCCACCTGCTGGCCGTGGTCGGTAAGGTTTCCCACGGCGCCGGTGCGCGCATCACCACACCGATCGTCGCCGTGCTCGCCGTCGTCGGTACCTGGCTGATGCTGCAGATTCACATCGGCAACCCGGTCGAGGGCAGCAACCTCCTGAAGGAGAGTTCCGAGTTCAACACCGCCGTCCGCGCGGTGAACGCTCACTTCCCGGGCCTGATGACGCTCGAGGTGGTGTTCGAGGGCAAGGAGAAGAACAACCGCTTCCTGACCTCGAACCCGGGTGCCATCGGCACCATGTTCCAGATGCAGCGCTATCTCGAGGCACAGGATCCGCCGCCCGAGGCCACGCTGACTTGGGCTGACTACCTGCCCGAGGCGAATCGCCTGTTCTCCGGCGGTAATCCCAAGTGGGCGCCGCTCGACCAGAGCAGCGAATCGATCAGCGCGGCGACCAATGCGCTGATGGTCGGCTCGAGCCCGAAGGCGTACTCGCACGTCACCGACTTCACGATGTCGAACGGTACGCTGTCGCTCTGGTACAAGGACAACAAGCAGGACACCGTCGACACCGCGCTCGCGCAGACACGCGCCGCACTCGACGTCATCGGTCTCGATCACGACGATTACCGCGTGCGTCTCGGTACCGGTGCGATCGCCCTGCAGCAGTCGGTCAACGACACCGTCGACAAGTACCAGTACATCATCCTGGGCTTCCTCAACCTCGTCATCCTGCTGACCTGCAGCTACGCCTACCGCTCCATCGCGGCCGGCATTCTGCTGCTGATCCCGGTGAACTTCTCCAACGTGCTGCTGGGCGCGGTGATGGTGCTGATGGGCATCGGTCTCGACGTCAACAGCCTGCCCATCGCGGCCATCGGCATCGGCGTCGGTATCGACTACGGCATCTACCTGCTCAGCCGTATCTGCGAGGAGTTCCGCGATTCGCAGCACCACGGCGATGCCATCCAGGCCGCCGTGACCACGACCGGCAAGGCGATCGCCTTCACCGCCACCATCGTGCTCATAGGCATCCTGCCCTGGTACTTCCTGTCGGAGCTCAAATTCCTTGCCGACATGGGCCTGCTGCTGGTCATGATCATGCTCATCAACATGGTCATCGCGCTGGTCGTGCTGCCGCTGCTGGTCTACCTGTTCAAGCCGAAGTTCATCGAGCGCGAGCATCTGATCCTGTCGGAGAACGTCGACATGCAGACCCTCATGGACGCGCACGATGCCGTGGCGAAACACTGAAACCATTAGCAGACAACCGGACCATCAAGACATGAACAAAACCAAGTTGAACCGCCGCATGTTCACGCTGGCGGCCGTCGTACTCTTCGGCATCGCCCTGGGCGGTACGGCCGGCGCGCAGGAGGAGGCGGGCGAACAATCAATCGAGATCATCCGTTCCGGCATTCCCCACGACGCGCTCTACGAACTGGAGATGAAGGGCGAATGGGGCCTCGCCGTCGGCAATTTCGGGCTGATGCTCGAAACCACCGATGGTGGCGGCAGCTGGAACCTGCTCGAGCCCAAGACGACGCTGGCGCTGCTCGGCGTCACGCGCGCCGGCGATCGCACTCTCGTGGTGGGTCAGCAGGGCTTCGCCATGACCCGCCAGGGCGATGGCGAGTGGACGGTCGTCGACAGCGGTCTGACACAACGTCTGCTCAACGTCGACATGAACGAGGCGGGCACCGCAATCGCCGTCGGTGAGTTCGGCTTCGTCGGTCGCTCGCGCGACTTCGGCGCAAGCTGGGAGCCGATCGCACTTGATTGGGGCGAGTTCAACGACGAGGGTTACGAGCCGCACCTGTACGGCGTGTTGGTGCTGGAAGACGGCACCATCTTCGTCTCCGGCGAGTTCGGTCTCATCCTACGCTCGACCGACGGCGGCGACACCTTCACCGCCGTGAACAAGGGCGACGAGTCGGTGTTCGACCTCTTCCTCGCCCGCGACGGTAGCAACACCGGCTTCGGTGTCGGCCAGGAAGGCGTGGTGCTCAAGACCACCGATAACGGCGAGACCTGGAATCGTCTCGAGGTGCCAACCAACGCGAACCTGCTCGGCGTGTGGTACGGCAACGGCGAGGTGGTGATCACCGGCATCCGCCAGATGCTGCGTTCGAGCGACGACGGCGCCACGTTCACCACCAGCAACGATCTCAACGTCATCCGCACCTGGTACCAGGGCGTCGGGGCCGGTGTTGCCGAGTCCTCGTCGGGCGGCAAGGGATTCCTGCGCGAGCAGAGCGTGTACGTGGTCGGCGTACGCGGCACCATCGCCCGCGTCATCAAGTAAGCAGCACCTGCCTGTCGCGACGGGGCCGGCGATGCCCCGTTCGCGTCCCTACAGCGGCCGGCTTCTCGCCGGCCGTTTCGTTTTTGCGTCAGACGATTTGCGGCAACGCAACATCCACCGCCGCATGGTGGACCGCCGATTTGTTGTGAAAAACAAACAAAACGATCCTGCCATCAGGCTGTTTGTTGCAATCGCGGCTAAAAAAGCGTTGACACGACTGGACGAATGTTAGCTAATAGCGCAACTACCGGCTATCCGGTGGAATGACATTTGGGCTGTATCCGGCAAACAACAACCAGATTGGCTGCCGTCCAGGTCCTACCGGGGAACCCTTAGAGCTACACATCTAAAGAAGAGGAGAGCGGGAGTGATGAAGCACACATTCGCGCGAGCGTTACTGGGCGGGGCCGTCGTTGTTGGCGGCCTGTACAGTAGCGTGGCGACGGCAATCGATTGGAATATCACAGGTTTCATCCGGCAGGAGATTGCCTACGGATTAAATGAAAATCCGAACAATCGTTCGGGTAACCCATTCAACAATCGCGTCTCTCCACTTGTGACCTATGCCGGCGCGGATGCGGGGTTCGGTGCCGGTGGTGTAACGGCTAACGGTACCATTGGCGGACTACCGTACGGTACCGGTGCCAACGCCGTGGCGCCCACCTCGCTGCACGTCGACACCGTGAACGGCCGAATCGGCGGTCTCTTTTCCGAGGCGACACAAGGGCTGCGGAACGGCGTGCTCGGTAATTTCGCGGTGACCGCAGGCCCCGTAGCCGGTACGCGAGTCGGACTTCCCGCCGGGTTCTATCCGACGGTTCCGTACGTCTGCCAAAACCAGGCAGCACGTGCTGCTGATCTCGGAGGTAGAGTCGGTCTGACCGGGTTCGGCCCGCGTCCAATCGATGGGCAATCAACTTTCCCTAACCAATTCGCTGCAAGCTGCCCGTCGACTGGCGGATTGGGCGCCGGTTACCTGTTGCCCGGCGACCCCTACAAGAACTACGACGACAGCACCATATTCAACACATTCAATACGCGTGCTGAATTGGACATCCAGGCAAAATTCAATAACGAATTCTCGGCCTACATGAAGCTGCGTGCGTTCTACGACGCGTCCCCGCAATTTACAGATGCCTATATCGGCGACCAATTCAAAAGTCAGATGTGGGGTTCGCGCGGTACCGTTACCGAATGGAATTCACCCGACGCTATCATCGATATTCCCGCGTTGTACGTTGACTGGAACCGTGGGCCGTTGTGGATTCGACTCGGCAACCAGGTCATCGCCTGGGGTGAGGCCTACTTCTTCCGCACCATGGACGTCGCCAACGGACTCGACCTGCGCCGCCACCTGACCTTGGGTCCAGGCGCTGAGGAGTATCAGGACCAGCGCATCGCGTCGCCGGGTGTCCGCCTCAGCTACACTTTCGACAACGGCTGGGAACTCGACGCGTTTGGCCAGTTGTTCTCACCCACTATCCTGCCCGCGCAGGAGAGCCCGTATAACCTCGTGCCGACTTATTCGGCGACCCTCGATGAGCGCATTGGCATGGACGATGCTGAGGGCGCGTGGAACTATGGTATGCGACTGACCATGCCGCTGACCGAGCAGTTCACCGGCATTATCGGGTGGGTAAATCGCCGTAACCAAGACGGTGTGTTTGCCGGAGTGGACCGGCCGCATGGGAAGGGTGGCAACTACCAGAGCTTCACCAACCCCAGCGGCTGCGCAAACGACAGTCATGACGTAGTTAACTTGTTCGCCCAGCCCTTCGGTTTTGGCCAATTCTTCGGGTCGGCGCTCGCCCAGGGTCTCGGCGTTGGCGACCCCAATTTTGGGACAGGAAGCCTTGACGACGCCCGCCAGGGATTTGCCAACCTGGGTGTTCCGATGCCGACCAAGAACGGCAGCCGCGTCATGGCGAACGGTTGCGGCAACCCGTTTTATGGCGACCTCCAGGGGCCGCAGGGCGTCCATCAAGTGTGGTCCGGTATCCAGGACGGCCGCATCGACGGCCTCCACGCCACCCGCGCTTTGATCAACGAGTTCCCAACGTCGAAGTGGGAAGTGCGCGATATCTTCGGCTTCGGCGACGAGTACACATTCGCCGACTTGGCACGAACGGTCGATGGCTTCCGCACGTCCTATGGACCGATCGGAACCTCCGTTGGCCGCTACTTCAAGCGTGAGAACATCTTCATGGTCGGCGGCAACTACGTGGTTAACTCGGACAACGAGTGGCTCGATCAGTTGATCGTTCGCGGTGAAGTGGCGGTGACCCCGAATAAGCGCATAACCAACGATTTGAGCCAACATTACACCAAGGTTGACGATGTCGTCTCGGCGTTGATTCTGGAAAAATACCAGCGGCTGTCCTCAAGCTTCCCCGCTACCTACATGGTAGCGCAGTGGATGCACCGCACTTCGACGGACCTGTTCGGCCGCGACTTGGACAAGATGAATGCGCCTGGGATAAGCACCTTCATCGACCCGGTCACAGGTGACTTCACCCCGGCCGCTTTCGATCCGGATGCGGTGAAACCGCGGGGGATTTCCAGCGCTAACTACGTAGTATTTGCGTTCCAGCAGCCATTCCCGAACCTCATTTGGCGTCTTGACATGTCCCTCCTTGTCGATGTGGCCGGTGGTTACCTTGTGCAGCCGGGCGTACGCTATCGGCCGTCTGCTAAGTGGCAGTGGGATCTGTACGCCACGGTCATCGGTTCCCCGGGTGGTGACAACGATACGATTACGGAGACAATCGACTTCGCGGACGAAATCTTCGCTCGCTTGACGTACTTCTTCTGATCGACCTGATGTAGCCCGAATGAAACCTCAGAGCCGGCTAAATGCCGGCTCTTTCTTTTAGGGATTTCCCGATTGTCGCTTTACATCGCCAGTACCCACGTCTGTCCCCCAATAGAACGCGAATCGCGGTCGCCACGCCCCGATTGAATGAATCCGCCGCGTTGCCGGGCCGCGCTACCACGCGTTCTCACGGCGGGACTAACGCACCTGCAACATGAGCTGCGGGCAAGTAAACAGGCGTAAATCACATGTTTACCTGACCTCCACAGCCACCATGGATCGGGTATCCTGCGTGCGGTCTCAACGCGAGGGGAATCGCCAGCACCATGGAATCGACCGCGAATCCGGACGTCCTGTCCGAAATCATCACCGGCGCCAGCATGCTCCTGAAGCTCGGCGGACCGGTCGTTGCGGTTCTGCTCGCCGCTTCGGTGTACGGCCTCGCGCTCGCCCTGATCAAGTTCCTGCAGTTCTCGGGCGCCGGCCGCGCCACGGTGCAGCGTATCGACAAGGCCATCGACCACTGGCAGGCAGGCGAGCAGGACAAGGCGCGCGACATCCTCGACCGATCGCGCCTGGCGGTCGCCCGGGACATCAAGTTCGGGCTCGAGGCACGTGCGACCATGGACGTCGACCTCCTCCACGACGAACTCCTGCGCCGTGCAGCGGTGTTCCTGCGCAACTACTCACGCAACCTCCGACCGCTGGAGCTGATCTACTACCTCGCCCCAGTGCTCGGTCTGCTGGGTACGGTGCTCGGTATGATCGACGCCTTCCGCGGCCTCGCGGTCAGTGCGGGCGCGGCGGGCGAATCCTCCGCGCTCGCCAGCGGTATCTGGGAGGCGTTGCTGACGACGGCGGTTGGCCTTTCCATCGCCATTCCGTTCGCGGTCATGCACGCATTGCTGGAATCCCGGCTCGAAGGACTGGCCGACCAGGTCACGGACCTCGTCACCCGCGTATTGACGCTGCAGACCAAGGCCTGACGCCTTGGACGCCACTCGCCAGGCCTTGCTGCCGATGCGCAAGCATCGGCGCTCGGGACGGATGTCGCTGACGCCGCTGATCGACTGCGTCTTCATCCTGCTCGTGTTCTTCATGCTGCAGACCAATTTCCTGCGCCCGCGCGCGATCGAGTTCGCGCAATCGGCGGGCAGCTCCGGCGCGCAGACCGAGTCCTTCATGGTCGCGGTCGAACTGCACTCCAACGGCAGCCTGTGGTTGAACGGCGCCGAGAGCAGCATGGCGGCGCTCGCCGGCTACGCCGCCTCGATCACCGAACCCGACAAGACGCGTGTCATGCTCGCGGTGGACCCCGACATCCAGCTGCAGCAGGCAGTCGACATCATGGATCTCTTCAACCAGCACGCCATCTACAACATCGCTTTGTCGGCGGCGCGCAGCTTCGATTCGACCGAGGGCCCGTAGTATGCCGCGCAGGATTCGCCACGGCTCCGACTACCAGGAATTGCGTCGCCGCATCGTCGGTAACAAGGCGACCCAGGAAGAGAACGTGATCCCCATGATCAACGTGATCTTCCTGTTGCTCATGTACTTCATGGTCGCCGGCAACTTGCAGCCGGATTACAACGTCGCGCCGCCGTTCTCGACGCAGCTTGCGGAACCGCCGCCACAGATACCGACTCTGAGCATCGAGAAGGGCGGTGTCATGCGATTCGAGAACCGCCCGACCGATCTGGAGGGCCTCAAGACCATGCTCGCGAAGTATTCGGGCGAGGAGAAGCTGAAGATCCATGCCGATGCCAAGGTCGATGCGTTGACGGTATCGAAGGTGATGAAGGTCGCCGCGGAGGCCGGCATCCTGCAGTTCGTGCTGGTCACCCAGCGGCGCGCCGACGCCAGCTGAAGCCATGCTTCGGTCGACGCGCCGCTCCCTGGTTTGGATCTCGCTGCTGGCGTTCTCGGCCGTCATCCATGCGCTCGTATCGTGGCGCGTCGGTCAGAAGATCGAACCCCTCGCGCCTCCGCCGCCGCAGGAAGCGGAAGTGCAGATCGTGATGGAGCAGCCGCCCGAGCCGCTCATCGAAAAGCCCGAACCGCCCGAGGAGCAACTCGAGTTCCAGGAAGAGCTCGAACTCGATCCACCCGAGATCCTGATTGCACCGAAAGCGGTGGCGCCGCCGCCCCCCGACGTGACCGTAGCCATGAAGGCTCAATCGGGCGGTTTCGAGGGCATCGAGATCCCGAGTGGCCTTGGCGCCGTGCCGATCAGCGAGGGCAGTGGCATCGGCGGCTTCAAGACCGGCATCGGCAATGGTCTCGGCGACGGCACGGCGCGCTTTGCCGCCTACGTCGCCGGTTTGCGCGAGGCGGGCCTCGACGTCGTGTTCTGTATCGATGCAACCGGGTCCATGGGTTGGGTGATCGACGAGGTCAAGGACCGCATCGAGGACATCTCGCAGATCGTGCGCTCGTTGGTACCGATCGCGCGTTTCGGCTTCGTCGCTTATCGCGATCGTGACGATCCAGAGTTCACCACCCGGGTGCAGCCGCTGACCTACAGCACCGCCAAGCTCTACCGCTTCCTGTCCACGCTCAAGGCGGAGGGCGGGGGCGACTGGTTCGAGGCCATCGATGCCGGCCTGCAGTCGGCCATCGAGGAATCCGGCTGGCGGCTCGGCGCGCGACGCCTGATCATTCTCATCGGTGACGCGCCGATCAAGGACGAACAGTTGTCCAAGGTGGTGCGCCAGGTCGAAGGTTTCGTGCGCCGCGGCGGTACGGTGTCGACGCTTGACGTCAGCGACCAGGCTAATCCTCACCTGCTCGAAGCCAAGGTCGGGCGCAAGGTCGCGCGCGCCCTCTACCGCAGCGCGCCGATGCACGCGTTCCTTGTCATCGGCGAGGCCGGGCGCGGCGACACCGCGACGCTGGATGGCGAGGTCAAGCTCACCAAGCGCCTGATCAAACTCATCATGGGTGACCAGTTCGCCAACGAGATGCAGGCCCTTTTGGACGTGCTGTGATGCAAGCGTTGACCGGAACCCGTCTTGCCCCGCGTCGCGACATTGCTCGTCTGGCCTCGGTGCTGATTGCGACGTTGCTGTTCTTGGCGAACCCGGCGAGTGCCGCGGGCGACGCCATCGCCCGCACCCAGGCCCTGCTCGACCAGTTGAAACTGCAACCCGAGGCGAAGGAGTTCGCCCGCGTTGCCAACGACGTCGGCCCCGTGATCGACGAGGTACGCCAGTCCGATGCCAGCGACGCCGAACTCAAGAAGTTGCGCGGACTGCTCGAGGAGATGCGCAACCAGACCGAGAAGCGGTTGTCGGCCATGGAAGCGGCGGCGGGCGAGGACGAGGCCGCGCTCGAGCGCCTTTACCGCTCACAGGACTGGGACGACATCGGGTTCAGCCTCGCCGCCTTCCCGTACTGGCGCGCTTGGATGGATCTCGAGATCGCACGGCGCATCAAGGACGAGGGGTTGCGTATCCAGGCCGTCCTGCCGGCCATGAAGGGCTTCCGCGCCGCCTCCATGCAGTTGTTCCGCCCCGGCCTGGTCTACGGCGGCTGGCTCGGAGTCGGTTACGCCGAAATGGCGCAAGGGCGAATCGACCGCGCCCGCCAGATCTTCCAGGCCCTGGAGGATGCGCTGGCGTCGGAAGCCGATTCGCCCATCCGCGAGGCGGTACAACTCGAACTCCGGCTGCTCGAAGCGCGCAGCGGCGACGTGCGCGATGTCGCCGTGAAGGGCCATATCGACGACAACGAAGCCAAGATCATGCGCATCGAGGCCTTCGCCCTGCTGCAGGAGAGCCGCAAGGCCGGCGGCCGTCCGGAAGCCGCGGCCAAGCGTCTCAAGGCCTTGATTGGCGCCGGTCGCATCGACCAATCACTGGTTCGGGACATGATGACCTATGCGCAGGAACTCGCCAGCGTCGATATCGGTCCCTGGACCGATCTCGCCGGAGCGGAGTTCGCCCTGCAGTACGATCATTTCTACAACGCAATGCAGAAGTACGAGGCGTTTTTCAACAGCGTTGTCGTGCCCCCCGGGGTCAACCTCGACTACTACCGCTATCGCTGGGCCGTGGCTGCCTACAAGGCCGAGATCTACCAGCCGGCCATTGACCAGTTGGAGAGGCTCCTGCGCAAGAAGGACCTCGCCGCGGAGACCAACCAGGCGGCGACCAAGCTGCTTTATGCCGTCTACGCCGCGCGCGAAGCATCCGGCGGCTCCATCGCCAACCGCAAGTCATTGCGCATTGCCGCGCAGCGCTTCGTGCAGCAGAGTCCGCAGGACCGCGACGCCGATTCGGCGCGCCTGATGATCGCCCAGACCGCCAACAATGCCGCGACCGCCCTGCAGTCGCTGAGCGGCATCAAGTCTTCGGACAAGCTCAACGGCGACGTCGAGCGTACGGCCTACGCCATCATCGCGCGCGATTTCAGCGACAAGATCGCGCGTGGCAAACGCGATGCCGCCATCGGCACCGCCAAGCAGGGCATCGCGGCATTCCAGAAGTTGCCCAAGGCGGACAAGGCCGACCCGTTCAACTTCGCCGTCCTGCTGCAGATGCGCGCGCTGGTCGACCCGCAGCCGACCGAAGTGTTGAAAGCGCTCGACCAGATTGAGAAGAAGGGTACGAACAACCTCGACATCCGCCGGGCACTGGCATGGTCTCGCCTCCAACTCTACGACCGCCTCGGCGATCAGGCCAAGGTCGCCGAGTTCATCGGCCAGCTCGCCGCCGCGGGCATCCCGAGCTGGCAGATGGAATTCCTCTATCCCTGGATCGCCGAGCGCAAGGACACCGCGCAACGTCTCGAACTCGCCCGCCTGGTGGCGCCGGCGGTCAAGGATCAGCCCGACATGGACAAGCGCGTGCGCAGCCTCGTCATCGAAGCCCTGATCGAGACTGGTGACGACGGCGCGGCCTATGACGCGGCGCGCGATTTCTCCAAGCAGCATCCGAGTTCCGGCGACGCCTGGAGCCTGCTCGCGCGAACGGCCGAGGCCGTCGACAAGCCGTTCGAAGCCGACAGCGCCTGGCAGGTCATCACGGACAAGGCCGTACCGACCATGGCCATCTGGTGGGACGGCATGCTCAACCGCATCCGCATCCGCAACAACTCGACGCGGCCGGAGGAGTCCTGCCCGCTGTTCGAGGAGATCGCGAAGAGTCTCGAATACCTGCCGACCGACCGCAGGCCACAGTACGAGACCGTCCGCGCGGCGTCGCGGTGCGAAACGAAGACGGCGACCGCCGCCGATTGAACATCGGTGCGGCGTCACCGCCGACGATCCATCGCGTGCAACACATCCCCGTCACCATCCTCACCGGCTTCCTTGGCAGCGGCAAGACCACCCTTCTGCGCCATCTGCTGGAAGACCCGGCCTTCACCGATACGGCCCTGATCGTCAACGAGTTCGGCGAAGTCGGCATCGACCACCTGCTGGTGGCCGATCTCGCCGAGAACATCGTCGAACTGCGCGACGGCTGCCTGTGCTGCAGCATCCGCGGCGACCTCGTGATGACCCTGCGCGATCTCTGGCAGCGCCGTTGTCTCGACGAAGTCCCGGCGTTTGCGCGGGTGGTGGTCGAAACCACCGGGCTCGCCGACCCGGTACCGTTGATCCACACCCTGATGGCGAACGCGCCGCTGATGAAGGTCTATCGCCTCGACGCCGTCGTCTGCGTGCTGGACGCCCAGCATGGTGGCGCCACGCTCACCGCGCATGACACGGCGCTGCGCCAGCTGGCGTTAGCGGACATCGTGGTGCTCAGCAAGACGGACCTCGTCGATGCCGCGGCCAGCGCCGACCTGCTCGCACGCCTGGCCGACATCAATCCGCGTGCCGAGCGGATCGAGGCCGTCCACGGCGAGGTTAAGCCGACGCGCATCCTGGATCGCGGCCTGTTCCAACCCGCGCCATGTGCCAGCGACGTCGGCGCGTGGTGGGGCGGGCGGGATGAGTCCGCGGCGCGCGCGGTCGCGACCGACCACGCGCACGTCCACGATCACGGCGCCGAGTACGCGACCCATATTATCCGCCACGCCACCCCGCTCAGCCTCGCCGGCACGGCGGTGTTCCTCAATCGTGTCGTCAACCTGTTCGCCGACGACATCCTGCGCATCAAGGGCATCGCCGCGTTTCGCGACAAGGGCGACGCACCGGCCGTATTGCACGCCGTCCAGGGCAAGTTCTACCCTGTCGTCTGGCTCGATAGCTGGCCCGATACCGATCACGACAGCCGCCTGGTCTTCATCGGGCGGCATCTCGACACCGCGCGCATCGATGAATTGTTCGCCGCATTGTGTGTCTGAATCCGCACGAGCATCGTTGAGGAGAGACCGATGATACGTATCAGAAAATATACCCCGGACTATTCGCGGCGCCGCTTCCTCGAGAAGAGCGCGGCGGGGCTCATGGGCGCCGGGGTACTCGCACCGGTCTGGACGACGGCGGCGGAGAACGGCGATTTCACCAAGTCCTATCCCGAGGAGCTGCTCTCGATCGAGCAGTACACCAAGGGCGCGCTGAAACCCGGCGATGTGATCAACGCCGATAACGTCGATCTCGTGCAGGACCTGCTCGACCCGGTGCGTTACCTGCAGATCAAGCAGCAGGGCCGGGTGCTCGGTGTGGTGCCAGCGAGCACCGACATCACCAAGCTGAGCCCGATGGAGTACATCGAGGCGACCTTCCGTCACAAGGGCATGGCACGCTTCGACGATACCGGCAACGTGGTGGTCGGCGACGGCAAGCCGTGGGTCGGCGGCAATCCCTTTCCCGAGCCGACCAACGCCACCGAGCTGTTCGCCGCCATCACCCTGACCTGGGGGCGGCATGACGTCTCCTTCTACCCGGTCAAGACCTTCGAACAGGAAGCCGACGGCAGGATCGGTTACCGCTACGAGCTGGTGTGGTGTGAATTCGCGCCGACCGGGCGCGTCAGCGTCGAGCCCATGCCGTACTGGCCGGGCCACGAAGACAAGCTGCGTTACCAGTCGGTACTGTTCACCATCCCGCAGGACTACAAGGGATCCTCGTTCCTGAACGTGTGGCCGTACGACCAGCGCCAGTTCCCCGAACTGCAGGGCTACCTGCCGCAATTCAAGCGCGTAAGGCGCTTCCCCACCAGCCAGCGCTTCGAGCCGCTGCTGCCGGGCTCGCACCTCTACTTCTCCGACACCTGGGCAGCGGGCGATCCCTTCCTCACCTGGGGCAACTACAAGGAGGTCGCGCGCGGCCCGTTCCTGGCTGGACTGACCGAAAACTGGGACTCCGATGACGAAAACTGGGAAGGCAAGACCCACGGTGGCGCGCAGGGTAACCAGTTCTGGGATACCAACGTCGAGCTCGTACCCGAGGCCATCGTGTGCGAGGCCGAGCCGACCGGTTACGCGCGCGCGCCGATCAGCAAGAAGCGGGTGTGGTTCGATGCCCGCACCGGTCTGCCGATCTTGATGGTCACCTACGACCGCAAGGGTGATCCCTTCAAGTCCTTCGACGGCGCCTATTCGGTCTACGACAACAAGGGTAAGCAGGTCATGGACGGCAAGTACCCCTACTGGTCCTGGACGCACGTGCATGCGCACGACGTGCAGAGCAACCACATGTCGCGGCTCAAGCAGGTCAGGGAGATCTCCGGCGGTTGGTCGTGGTGGGTCAACCGCGGGGTCGACGTCTACGACGAGTTCCTGACCGTGGCGGCTTTGCGCCGGCTTGGCACCTGAGGCTCGTAGACGCACGCATTGCCCTGCCGTGTTCCCGCGGCGCGGCATCTGACCCCAGCCGGGGTCAGACACCGTCGACCTGTGCATCACGCTCGCGCCGCCGTCCCGGTAGGCGCGCCTGTCGGCCTCAACTCCCGTTCCGCGCCAGCGTGTCGAGCTCGTCCCAGCGCGACATCGCGCGGTCGAGTTCTCCGCGACGAGACGCGAGATCGGTCAGGGTGCGTTCGACCGCCTCGTAGGGTTGTGCGTAGAACGCCGCATCGGCCGTCGCCGCTTCCAGTTCTCCGACCGCGGTCTCCAGTTGTTCGATTCGGGCCGGCAGGCCGTCCAGTTCGTACTGCAGCTTGTAGCTGAGCTTGCCCGGACGCTTCTCGGTGGGGGCCGCGGCGGAGGCCGACGTCGCTTCCCCTGCCATCGCGGAAGGGGGCTCGCGTGCCGGTGTTTCGCTCTCGCCGACGGCCAGTCCGCGGCCCTGGCGTAGCCAGTCGCTGTAACCGCCAGGATAGCGCCTGACCTCGCCGTCGGCCTCGAACACGATGGTGCTGGTGACGACGTTGTCGAGGAAGGCACGGTCGTGGCTGACCACGATGACGGTGCCTTGGTATTCGGCGAGCTGCGCTTCGAGGACTTCCAGTGTCTCGACGTCGAGATCGTTGGTCGGTTCGTCGAGCACCAGCAGGTTGCTGGGCCGGCTGAACAGGCGCGCGAGGATGACCCGGTTGCATTCGCCGCCGGAGAGGTAGCCGACCGGCGTCATGGCGCGGCGCGCCGAGAACAGGAACCCACGCAGGTAACCAACGACGTGGCGCGGTTTGCCGTTGATCTCGATGTGGTCACGGCCCTCGCCGACGATGTCGGCGACACTGCGCCGCGGGTCGAGTTCCCGGCGCAACTGGTCGAAGTAGGCCGTCTCGAGGTTCTCACCGAGCTTGAGCGTGCCGGACGCTGGCGTGATCTCGCCGAGCAACAGGCGCAGCAGGGTGCTCTTGCCGACACCGTTGTTGCCAATCAGGCCAATTCGATCGCCGCGCATGATCTTGAGCGAGAGATCGCGGATGACAGCGTGTTCGCCGTACGCGTAGCACAGGTGACGCGCCTCGATTACCCGCCGGCTCGACTGCTCGGCATCCTGCAGTTCGATGCGCGCGCGGCCGTCCGGCTTGACCCGCGCGGCGTACTCGCTACGCATGCGCTCGAGCGCACGCACCCGACCCTCGTTGCGCGTACGCCGCGCCTTGATGCCCTGGCGAATCCAATTCTCCTCGTCAGCGAGCTTGCGATCGAACAGCGCGTTGTTGCGGGCTTCCTCGGCCTCGGCCTGCTCACGCAGGTCGAGGTAGCGATCGTAGTCGCCCGCCCAGCTGCGCAGGCGTCCGCGATCGATATCGACGATGCGTGTCGCGAGGTTGCGCAGGAAGGCGCGGTCGTGGGTGATGAACAGCACAGTGCCGCCGAAGTTGCGTACGTGGTTCTCCAGCCATTCGATGGCGGTGAGGTCGAGGTGGTTGGTCGGTTCGTCGAGCAGCAGCAGATCGGGGCGCGCGACCAACGCACGACCGAGGCAAGCCCGGCGCTGCCAGCCGCCCGAGAGTTCCGCCACGCGGCGGCGCGCCGGCAGGTCGAGTTCCGAGATCACCGCAGCCACTCGGGCATCGACGTCCCAGCCGCCGTGGATCTCGATGTCACGCTGCACGCCTTCGAGCTCACGCATACCGGCGTCGTCGAGCGGCGTGGCGGTCAGCGCGTGGTAGCGCGCGATGAGCGCGCGGTGGTGGGCGAGGCCGCCGGCGACGAACTCGCGCACGTCGAGTTCGACGTCGCGCGGCGGCGCCTGGTCGAGCTGGGCGATGCCGAGTCCGCCCTGTCGCACGACCTCGCCATCGTCGGGTTGGATCGTACCGGTGATGAGCTTGAACAGGGTCGACTTGCCGGCGCCGTTGCGGCCGATCAGGCACACTCGTTCGCCGGGTTCGAGGGCGAAATCGGCGTCGCGGAAGATGACCTGGTCGCCGAAGCTCAGGCTGACGGATTGGAAGGTGAGCAGGGGCATGGTGGTCGTTGCGGGACGGGGCGAACGTGCGGCGCTGCGCGACGACGGCCAGCAGCATGGGGACAGCCTGCTTTCACCCCCGTTGGTGTCCGCGACTGCACGCGGTGCGAAAGCATATGTTCCCCGCTCCCTGCCCGACGTCGGGCGTGCGGCTGATGGCCTCAGGTGCAGATCTTGCCGTCGAAGATCACCTTGCGCCAGCGCGTCACTTCGACCGCTTCGAACAGCCCGGCCCGGTTGTAGGGATCCTCGGCCGCGAAGCCCTCGGCCTCCGCGCGGTCCTCGGTATCGAACACGATGAGGCTGCCAACCGGCTGGCCGTCGTCGTCGAGGAGGGCGCCGGCGGCGAGGATGCGCGGCAGGTGGGGTTCGAGGTAGGCGAGGTGCTCGGCGCGTGTCGCCACACGCAGCTCGACGGCACCGGGCCGGTCGGTGCAGCGGATCATGAACGGCATACCGGCGTTTCGGCAGTCAGGGCGCGGTGCCGAGTACGCGGGCATGTTCGATGACGACGGCTTCCAGGGGCACGTCCGCCATGCCCTCGACGTTGCCGGTCTCGACCGCCGCGATGTCGTCGACCACGCTCATGCCGTCGACGACGCGGCCGAACACCGCGTAACCCCAACCGCGCGGGGTCTTGCCCTGGTGGTCGAGGAAATCGTTGTCGACGACGTTGATGAAGAATTGTGCGCTGGCACTGTGCGGATCCTGGGTCCGCGCCATGGCCAGGGTGCCGCGCTTGTTCTGCAGGCCGTTGTCGGCCTCGTTCTCGATCGGGTCGCGGGTCGGCTTGCGGATCATGTCAGCGGTAAAGCCACCGCCCTGGACCATGAAACCGGGAATGACGCGGTGGAAGATCGTGCCGTCGTAGAAACCCGCCGCGACATACTCGAGGAAGTTCGCGACGCTGCGCGGCGCCTTGGCCGCGTCGAGTTCGATGGTGACGTCACCACGGTTCGTTTCGAGCACCACGCGCGGTGACTCGTCGGCAAGGGCGCCACCGGCGCCGAGCAGCAGGGCGAGGACGGCGAGGATGTGGATGCGGCTGGCGGCCATCGAGAATCTCCGTGGTGAACCGGGCGGCATTATCCCGTTTCGCCGGACGACTGCCTACGGCCAGGCGCGCACGGCATGGGCGCTCAGGCCAGGCGACGCTTGAACACCGGGGCGTCCGGGCTCGATTCCTCCGGCGCGTACCGGTAGCCCTCGCGGTCGAAGTCGAGCAGGTCGGCCGGCTTGCGCAGGCGATTTTCGATGATGAAGCGGGTCATCAGTCCGCGCGCCTTCTTGGCGAAGAAGCTCACCACCTTGTACTGCCCGTTACTGAAGTCCTTGAACACCGGGGTGACAACGGCCGGTCCCAGCTGCTTGCGTGCGACCACGCCGAAGTATTCCTGTGACGCGAGATTGACCAGCCAGCGTGTCCGCAGGCTTGCGGCCTGCTCGTTCAGGAGCCGTGTGGGGGTCTCACCCCAGTACTGGTAGAGATTGGCGCCGCGGGGCGTGGCCAGCGCCGTGCCCATCTCCAGACGATAGGGACGGATGAGGTCGAGCGGACGCAGCACGCCGTAGAGCCCGGACAGGATGCGCAGGTGCTTCTGCGCCCAGTCGAGATCGCGCGCGTCGAGACTTCGTGCGTCGAGCCCCGTGTAGACATCACCCATGAAAGCCAGCACGGCCTGGCGCGTACCCTCGGCCGGCACCTTCGCCCAGTCGCGAAAGCGCTCCGCGTTCAATTCGGCGAGCTTGTCGCTGATCCCCATCAAGGCCTTCAGCTCGGCGGGACGCTTCTTGCGCATGATGGCGGCGAGCGTTGCGGCTTCGTCCCCTAGCGCGGGCATGCTGTGCCGGGACAGTTTCAGCGGCGAATCGAAATCGAGGGTCTTGGCGGGCGAGATGGTGATGAGCATCGGTCCTCTGCCGGGTGTGAGCGCGGACGGTAAGAATGAGAAATGGGGACAGTATACTTTTGCCGGCATACAGCCGCGGCACGGCGCACGGCGAAAGTATACTGTCCCCATTCTCGCCGCCGTGCGCGTCCCTGCCGCGCTACTCGAATTCGAGCTTGTAGCCGACGCCGTACACCGAATGGACGAGCGTGCGCCCGGGCGCCGCCTGTTCGAGCTTGCGCCGCACGTTCTTGACGTGGCTGTCGATGGTGCGATCGGAGACATCGCGATAGTCGTCGTAGATGAGATCGAGGAGCTCGTCCCGGCGGTAGACGCGGCCGGGATGCGCGGCCAGCGTCGCCAGCAGTTTGAACTCCACCCGGGTGAGATCGACCCGATGACCATCGACGCTGACGCGCATGCGCGCCTGGTCGATGTCGAGGACCGGTCTGGCGCCGTCTGCCGTGGTGTCGACATCGGCGCCGGCCGGCGCGCGCCGCAGCACGGCCTTGACCCGTGCCACCACTTCGCGTGGGCTGAATGGTTTGCAGATGTAGTCGTCAGCGCCGAGCTCGAGGCCGAGCAGGCGATCGATCTCCTCGACGCGGGCGGTCAGCATGATGATTGGTAGCCGACCCTGCTCGCGCAGCTCGCGGCACAGCGACAGGCCGTCGCGATTGGGCAGCATGAGATCGAGCAATAGCAGATCGGGCGTGTGTTCGGCGACGGCTGCCATGACCGCCGCGCCGTCATCGACGATGCTCACGCGCATACCCGCGGCAACGAGGTAGTCGTGGAGCAGGGCTGCGATCTTGGGCTCGTCTTCGGCGATGAGGATGTGCTGACTCATGGGGATTCCTGCAGGGGCAGTTCGAGGTGGACGGCGAGACCGCCGCCGGCGGCGCGCACGGCCGAAATGCGCCCGCCGTGGGCATGGGCGATGCGCTCGCAGATGGCGAGGCCCAGGCCCGAACCGCCGCTGCGGCGATTGCGCGAAGCTTCACCGCGTTGCAGCGGTTCGAACAGGCGATCGAGTTCGCCTTCCGGCACGCCGGGGCCGCTGTCCTCGACCGCGATGACGGCGTGGTCGTCGACCCTCTGCAGAGACACCCGCACCACGCCCGGGGCTTCGACATAGCGACAACAGTTCTCCAATACGTTGTCGAGCAACTGGTCGAGGCGCGCGCCGTCGGCGAGGATGTGCAGCTCGGGTTCGAGCGCCTGTTCGACGGCGAGGCCACGTTCGTCGAGACGCCGCGCGAAACGCTCCAGCGCGCGTGCCACCAGCGGTGCCAGTTCGTGGGGCCGGAATTCGAAATCGAGCGCGCCGATATCGGCGCGGGCGAGCTGGTAGAGATCGTCGATCAGTCGTCGCAGGCGGGTCGTCTCGACCTGTAGCGAATCGACCAGGCGGGCGTCATTCGGCCGGATGCCATCCTGCACCGCCTCGAGTTCGCCGTGCATGATGGCGAGTGGCGTGCGCAGTTCGTGCGATATGTCGGCAATCCAGCGCCGCCGTGCCGATTCGTTCTCGTGCAGGGCGCGGGCGAGAAGATTGAAATCTTCCGTGAGCTGACCGATCTCGTCGCGCCCGCCGGGCGGCAGCCGGGTTCCGAAATTGCCCTGGGCCAGTTCGCGCGCGGCGCCGCCGAGCGCGCGGATCGGTGCCACCAGCCGTCGCGCGGTCAGCCAGGCGACGGCGATCGACAGCAACGCGGCGATCACCCCGCCGATGATCAGCACCTGCGCCTGGCGGCGCTCGAAGCGGCGGTCGCGCGCCTCGGTCGGGCGGGCCAGCGGTGGCATCGCCACCCATCCGACGGTTTCGCCGGCGACGACGATCGGGCTGGCCTGGAAATCGGGCGAGTACGCGAGGCGACCGACGACCAGGTGATGCTCGGCGTCGTAGACGGCGACCGGCCCGCGGCCGCCGTGCGGCGGAGGGCGCCGCGCGCCGCCGCGCGACGTGGAATCACCGTCGGGCGGCGGCGGTGGCGAGGCGTCGAACAACAGGCGTCTCCAGGTCCGCCGATCGCCGCGCAAGGCCTGCCAACCGCCGCTGGCGGCGTAGTGTTCGGCGAGGTTCTCGGCGAGGTCCTGCAGGCGCGTCTCGCGCGCTTCGTTCAGGTAGTGTACGAAGCTGCGCTGCATCACCCAGTGGGTGGTGGCGGCGAACAACACGATGCTGCCGAAGCTGGCGAGCACGATGGCGAGGAACAGCTTGTGGACGAGACGGACGCGCATGGCGACGAGCGGGGCGGACACTGCAGGAGCCCGGATGTTGCGCCACCCGGGTTGCGCGGGGCAAGCGAATTCCATGATTTCCCTGCCCGTTCCACGATGCCTGCACGATTGGGTCGTGCGCGCGCGGCAGCACTCCACACTCGTTACACGGTGACGGCCGAGAGTATGCTCATGCGCGCCACCAGCGGACGGCGCGTCGGTTCCACGGATCGTCCTCGACAGGAGAACTCGACATGAAAATTCGTCTTCCCGTTCGCCGCGCCGCCCTGGCGTTGCTGATATTCCTCGCCCCCGGTGCCTGGGCGATGCCGCCGTTCGGCGCTCAACCGCACGGCGGTTTCGGCGGCGATCTCTTCTTCATCGAGAACATGGCGCAGAAGCTCGATCTCGACGATGCGCAACGCCAGCGGATCGAGGCGCTGATGGCCGAGCAGCGCGAACAGGCCCGGCCCTACGTCAAGACGCTGGTGGAGACGCGGCGCGACATGCGTCGGACGCTCAAAGCCGATACCTTCGACGAGGCCGCCGTGCGCGCGATCGCCGAACGTCAGGCCAAGGCCATGATCGAGATGGAGATCCTGCGCGCGCGCGGTCGTCACGCCATGCAGCAGGTCCTGACACCGGAGCAGCGCCAGCAGATGCGTCGCCATCGCCACGGCGGGCCCGATGCCGCCGGTCCGCCCGATCTCGACGATCAGGACGACTGAAAGCCGGTCTCAGGCCCGACTCACCATTGGGCCGGGATGATGAACATCGCCGCGGTACAGACCAGGAAGCACACCGCGGCGACCATGAAGGTGTAGCCGACAATGTCGCCGAAACGCAGGCGCGTGACAGCAAGGATGGGAATGGCGAAGAACGGTTGGATGAGGTTGGTGGTCGAGTCGCCGTAAGCGTAGGCCAGCAGCACGGTGACGACCGAGACATCGAGCTGATCGCCGGCCGGGATGAGGAAGGGCGCCTCGATCATCCACTTCGAACCAGCGGATGGCACGAACAGGTTCATGACGCCGGAGTAGACGTAGACGATCCAGGGATAGGTCGTCGTCGTCGCGACCTCGGCGAAAAGGTCGCCCAGCCACTTGCCGAGTCCGGTGTTCTGCAGCAGGCCGAAGATGCCGGCATAGAACGGGAACTGCACGACGATGCCCCAGGCCGAGTCGACGCCGTTGCGGCAGGCGCGCAGGAAGGACGGCGCACGGCCATGGAGCACCAGCGCGAGCACCAGGAAGGTGATGTTGTAGGCGTTGATGGTCCAGCTCGTGCCGAAGCCCTTGGTCACCACCGAATGGCCCAGTGGGTAGGCCAGCAGTACCACCGAAAGCAGGATCCAGAAGCGGTTCTGATCGATGAACTCGGCCGGCGTGCGCGGCGGCGGGTCGATCTCCGGTGGTTTCGGCATGATGGCGTCGGCCTGTTCCGGGGTGATGGTGCGCACGCCTTCGCGCGGATGCACCAGGCAGGTCGCGACGAGGCCGGTGATGCCGATGACGAACAGGAAGACGACGTTGAAGTGGTTGTAGAGCGTCTCGGTCACCGGGTAGAGGCGCGAGACGACCGCGGTACCACTGGCCGGGTCGAGCAGGGGATTGCCCGGGGTGGCGAGGATCAAGGGCGCCGAACCGGACAGACCGCCATGCCATACCGTGCCGAGGCCGAGGTAGGAGGCGCAGATCAGCACGCGCACGTCGACGCGCGGGTTGTTCTTCAGCACGAACGGTGTGAACAGCGCGCACGACACCAGGCACACCGCCCAGTTGATGTAACCCATGACGAGTGAGAACACGCCGGCCAGGATCAGCGCCTGCACCGGACGCTCGGGATTGGGCAGGGACGCCATCCAGCTGAACAGGCGGTAGACCGGGCGCGACGCCACGCAGGCGTGCGCGGCGACCATGGCAATGGTGAACTGCATGGCGAGCCCGAGCAGGTTCCACACCCCGCCGCCCCACGCGAGCACGGTCTCCTCGAGCGAGGCGCCGGCGCCGAACATGCAGAGCAACATGGCGATCGCGGTCAGCATCAGGCAGATCACCCAGGCATCCGGCACCCAGCGTTCGGTGATCGTGGACAAGCCGGCCCCGAGCCGGCGGAACTGGTCGAGCATGGAGTTGGGCGATCCGGGGGATTCGTGGAGGCCGCTATTCTTGCCTCCACATCGGGGGGGATCAACCGGCCGCGCGGGGCAGCGTGGTGTGGCGATCGAGGAATTGCCGTGCCGCGGCGTCGATGCGTTCGCGCCGGGCCGTGTCCATGCGATCGAGATTGCCGACCAGCATGCCAAGGCGGGGATGACCGGCGAAGAAGTCGCGATGGCGGGCGACGAAGCGCCAGTAGAGACCATCGACCACGTCGCACCAGGGACCGCGGCGGTAATCGCTCATCTTCAGCAGGTAGTTGGCGCCGCAGGCGTAGGGTTTGGTCGCGAACAGGCCGCCGTCGCTGTAGAGCGCCATGCCGTAGACGTTCGCTTCCATCACCCAGCCATAGGCGTCGACGTACATCGCCATGAACCAGCGATAGGCCTCGCGCGGGGCGATCTCGGCCAGCAGCATGAGGTTGCCGACGACCATCAGGCGCTGGATGTGGTGGTTCCAGCCACGTGCGAGCGCGCCGCGAATGGCGTCGTCGAGCGGTGGGATGCCGGTTTCGCCCCGCCACCAGGCCGGCCCCGGCAGCCGACGGTGCTCGAAGAAATTGCGCCGGGCCTGCTCGGCGCCGAAGCGCTCGTGCACGCCGCGCACGAACTCGCGCCAGCCGAGCAGCTGGCGGACGAAGCCTTCGAGACTGTTCGGCGCAACGTCGTGGACGGCGGCGTGGTCGAGTACGCGGAAAAGCACCTCGCGTGGTGTGAGCAGGCCGAGGTTGAGCAGCGGCGAGAGGGCGGCGTGGTAGACCAGGTCGGAACGCTGCGTGAGGGCATCCTGCCAGGGGCCGAAATCGGCCAGGCGCCGTTGGACGAAGTCGTCCAGCCAGGCCAGGGCCTCGATGCGCGTCACCGGCCAGTGGAAGTTGCGCGCATCGCCCGGGTGGGCGGGAAATTCGCGGCGGACCAGCTCGATGACGGTTTCGACCTCGCGGGTGCGTTCCACCGGCGGCCAACCCGGTGGAACGCGGCCACGCGGCAGGCGCTGGCGGTTGTCGGCATCGAAACTCCAGCGCCCGCCGCGCGGACCGCCATCGGCGTCGAGCAGGATGCGATGACGCTGGCGCACGCGGCGGTAGAAGCGCGCCATGAACGGCCGGCGGTCACGAGAGAGGTGGGCGTCGAACTCGTCCAGCGTGGTGAGGAACATGGGACTTGCGAGCACCTCCTGGCGTAGCCCGTAGCGCGCCGCGCAGTCGGCAACGTCGGCGCGGGTGCGTCGCCCCAGCACCTCGAAATGGCGCAGCGTGGTGGCGCGGAGACGCCCGGCGAGTTCGCCGAGGCAGGCCAGGAGGCCGCGGTTGTCGTCATCGTCGAGGCGGCGGTAGGTGAGCGTGAACCCACGCGCGCGGAGTTCCGCGGCATGGGCCCGCATCGCGGTCAGCATCAACACGAGCTTCTGCTGGTGGTGCGGCTGGTAGCGGCACAGGCCCGCGTCTTCGACCATGACGAAATGGGCGTCGCGATGAGGCTCGAGCAGCTCGGGCGGGAACAGCTGGTTGCCGAGCAGCGGGAAGACGGTGGTCACGATGGGCGGGCCCGGGCGCGCGCTGGTTGTGCGCACTCCCTATAATGGTTTCACGTTTTCCATATACGCCGCCTGCGCGGCGACGTCTCACCCCATGTCCGACGCGCCCTCCGCCAGCGAACTCCTCACCCCGGCCCAGCTCGAGCAGGTGCGGGCGCGCTCGGACGCCTGGGGAGCGTGGCTGGTCGTCCACGCCTGGGCGCTGATCGTCGGCAGCGCCGCGCTCGCCGTCGCCTGGCCCAACCCGCTGACCTGGCTCCTCGCCATCGCCGTCATCGGCAACCGCCAGCTCGGCCTGCTCATCCTGATGCACGACGCCGCCCACGGCGCGCTGTTCCGCACACCGTTCCTCAACCGCTGGGTGGCGCAGCTCGCCTGCGCCTGGCCGACCTTCGCCGACACCGGCGTCTACCGTACCTACCATCTCAAGCATCACCGCCACACCCAGCGCCCCGAGGATCCGGACATCGTCCTCACCGGTCACTACCCGGTGACGCGGGCGAGCCTGCGCCGCAAGCTGCTGCGCGATCTACTGGGTCGGACCGGGTTCTCGCAGCGCCGCGCGCAGTTCACCCAGGCATTCGGCCGCCCGGGGTGGCCACTGGCGCGACGCGTGCGGCGCTTTGTCGGACAGCTCGGCCCGCAGCTCGCGACCAACGCGGCGCTGCTGGCGCTCGCCGCGGCGGCCGGTCATGCCTGGGCCTACGCCATGTTCTGGCTGCTGCCGCTGCTGACCTGGCAACAGCTGGTCCTGCGCGTGCGCAACATCGCCGAACACGCCTGCGTGCGCGCGGCGGACGACGCCTTCGGCAATGCGCGCACGACCCTGGCCAACCCGCTCGAACGGCTGACCTTCGCGCCCTACTGGGTCAACTACCACCTCGAGCATCACCTCGTGATGTGGGTGCCCTGCCACCGTCTGCCGTTGCTGCGCCGCTTCCTGGTCGACAACGGCTACGGCGATCGCATCGAGACGGAGCCTGGCTACCTTGCCGTGCTGCGCAAGGTCACCGTCGATCGACCCGACGATGTCGGCGGTCGGCGACAGCGCGCACAGGGCACGTTCTCGCAGGGCTTCGAGCCCACGGCCTGAACATGGCCGCCGCGCCGGCGCTCCCATCCGACCTGTTGCACGCCCTGCTCGATCGCGTCCCCGTCGCGCGGCTCGGACTCGTCACGGCCGATGGACGACCGGAGGTGTTGCCTATCGTCTGCGCGCGGGTCGGGCAGACACTGTTCTCGCCGATCGACGGCAAACCCAAGGCGAGCACGCGTCTCGCCCGGCTCGGTCACCTCGAACG
Organism: Gammaproteobacteria bacterium; assembly: GCA_050184115.1. Classification (GTDB taxonomy): domain Bacteria; phylum Pseudomonadota; class Gammaproteobacteria; genus JACKNG01. The sequence goes on from JBFXAQ010000001.1 coordinate 692,033, forward strand.
CGAACCGCGGGTATCGCTGGTCGTCGATCACTACGACGCAAACTGGCGGAGCCTGTGGTGGGTGAAGCTCGATGCGGACGCCGATATCGCCGAGGGCTCGCATGCGGACTGGGAGGCCGCTGTCGCGGCCTTACGTGCCAAGTACCCACAGTACGTCGCCACGCCGCTCTTCGTCGGCGAGCCGACGCTCATCGTACTGCCGTGGCACAGGGTGCGCTGGTGGGCCGCCGACGGCATCGCTGCGCTGGAGAAGTGGCTGGCCGATGCACCCTGAAGCGGCAGTGGACACGAACAGCCAGAGCCGGCACCGCGCGTGGCGCGGCCGGCCAATGGTCGCGATGCTCGTGGCCTGCGTGGTGACTGCGTCGATCTACCATCCGGGGCTCGACGGTGGCTATATCCTCGATGATTTCGCCGTCGTCCATCCGCTGGTCAAAGCTCCCGCGGCGGTTGATGTCGACTCCGTGTTTCGTGAGTTCGGTCCGCTCGGCCGCCCAGTCGCCATGCTGTCCTTCCTGTTCAACGCGCGCCTCGCCGACGGACTCGCGGCCTGGAAGGCGGTCAACCTCGCACTGCACCTCGTCACCGGCCTGCTGGTCTTCCTGTTCGCGCGGCGGCTGTTCGCGTGGGTGGCGACGGAGCGCCCCGCCGCCGAGTGGTGCGCGGCCTTCGCCGCCGTATGGTGGCTGCTGCACCCGTTGTTCGTCAGCACCACGCTCTATACCTACCAGCGACAGGCGCAGCTAGCCGCATTGTTCTCACTGCTCGCGTTGCTGGCTTACCTCGCAGCGCGCCGGCGCCAGGCCGCGGGTGGAAGCGGCGGCACCGCGCTGCTGACGGCTAGCGGCCTGACGGCGTTGGCCGCATTGTCGAAGGAGAACGGCGCGTTGGTGCCGGTGTACTGGCTTTTGCTCGAAGGCACGGTGTTGCGGGACTGTCCGCGGCCGGCGTGGTTCACGCGCATGCTGTGGTGGGGCAGCGCCGGCGCCGCGCTCGTCGGTTCGGCACTGCTGGTACTGCACTACGAAGCGCTGCTCGTGACGCCATACACATGGGTCGACTACACGCTGTCCGAGCGCCTGCTTACCCAGTGTCGCGTCGTGCCTATTTACCTCGGCCTGCTGTTCGTCCCCCGCCTGTCGGCGCTCGGTTTCTACCACGACGACCTGGCGCTCTCGCGCGGCCTGCTCGACCCACCGTCGACCCTGGCCGGCCTGCTGCTGATCGTCGGCCTCGTCCTGCTGGCCGTGCACTGGCGTCGACGTCGGCCCCTGGTCAGCTTCGGGATCGGTCTGTTCCTCGCTGGGCAGATACTCGAATCGAGCGTGTTCCAGGTTGAGATGATGTTTGAACATCGCACCTACCTGCCGGCGATTGGCGTGTTCGTCGCTGTCGCCGCGGTTGGCGCGGAACTGCCTCTGCGACGGCTGGCACGCGGCGCACTCGCAACCATCGCCTTGGCTGCATTCGCGCTGGCGACAGCCGCACGCGTGGCAAGCTGGAGTTCGACCGAACGGCTTTATACCGACCTCTTCGTGCAGCACCCGGATTCGTTGCGCGCGCGTATTGCACTGGCAGAGTGGCTGGCGCGCGAACGAAATGACGTGACGACGGCATTGATCCTGCTGAACCACATCGAAACACCGGACACCGCCCTGCTCGCAACAGTCATCGATTGCCGCCACGGCCGTGATCCGCACCGTAACTGGCAACGCTTCGACGCGGCCCTCACAGGACAGACCCGCGTCAGCAATTTCGTGGCCAAGGCCATGCTCGATCTCGTCGGTCGCGTTGAAGCCGGCACATGCCCGCTCGATGCCCGCGACGTTGCTGCGCAGGGCGGCCGCGTGGCGGCACTGGGCATGCCGGTGTCGCGGCGTTTCAAGCTGTTCCACGCCGTCGCCCGTCTTTTCCACGCGGTCGGTGCTTACGAGCCGGCGATCGCCGCGCTATCAGCGGCGGCAGCCAGCCAGCCCGAGCAGGCCATGCCCTGGTTCCTTGCTGCCGAGTGGGCCGTGGCAAACGGCCGGGTGGACGAGGCCCGTGTGCTCTTCGAACGCGGGCGGGCGCTCGACCGCGAGTTGGCCGGTCGCTTTGCCGAACTCGATGCGGTGATCGGCGCTGAGTGATCCGCAAAAAGCCCGGCCCTCCACCGTGGCGCCCGCGGCGATTGGCCTCGAGCCGTTTCAGGCGGGGACATACAGTTCCCCGTCGAGCGAACGGCAGGCGAGTGCCATCATGCCCGCGCACGCGAATCGCCTGCCGTCGGCGAGCAAACCGAAACCGTCCGGCCGCACTGGGGGCACCACAGGCTGCGAGCATCCCAGATGCCGTCGCCGTGACAGTGGCGCATCGATCGAGACCACCGCGCTCGCGGTACAGGTGCCGCTGGCCAGGTCCGCCGCTACCGCGTTCATCGTCATGAGACTGACGCCTGTCCAGGCGCCTTTGACCGTTCCTTCGCAGTTCAGGGCAAAGGTGTGCCAGCCGGCAGCATCAGGGCCCTTGCCAATGGACGTCGCCTTGTAGGTCCCGGTGACGGGTTCTTTTCCGAAGTGCATGGGCGCTCGCTTCGACGGTCGTGCTTTCAGTCTTTGAATTCCGGCATCACGTGCGTCGCGAAACGCTCGAGCTGCCGTTTGGCCTCGTCCAGAGGCATCAAGCCCTGGTCGAAGTACCAGGCGAACCACTCGATGTCGACGTTATTGCGGAGCTCGTCGAGTTCGCGCTTGACGTCGTCGACCGTACCGGCAAGGGCATAACGGGCGTCCAGCAGGCGCTGGTAGTTGTTGGGCACCGGCGTCGTCTCGCCGGGGAAACGGAAGGCTTCGAGGAAGCCGAAGCCGGAGAAATACTCGATGAAGCCGGGGCCCTGCGTGCGGGCGCCGAGGGCGTGGGCCTCCGCCCGGGTATCGCCGATGTGCACCGCGCGGAAGGCGCCCACCCGCTGACCGAGGGCCAGCTCGCGCCCCTGCCTGGCCGCTTCGTCACGATAGGCCTCGCACAGTGTGCGAAAGCTTGGCGGATGTGAGATCAGGATGAAGGGTACGATGTCCTCGGCAGCGCACCAGCGAATGGTCGATTCGCTGACCGAGAAGGGCTGCCAGATCTCGGGATGCGGCGTCGTATAGGGCTTGGGCACCACCGAGATCGCCCGGACCTCGCCCTCGTCACCGATCTCGTCGAAGGCGCCGTATTTCTTCGTCCAGTTCTCGGCGACCGGCCAGCGCCGTATGCCCTGCTCGAAGGGCGTGGGGATCTCGTAGTACTTGCCCTGGTGGCGCACCGTGTCCTGCGTCCAGCACAACTTCATGATCTCGAAAACTTCCTCGAAGACCTCGCGGTTGTGCAGGTCGACCGCGGAGCCGTCCATCGGCGCGCCAGTGACGTGGTATTGCTGACCGAGGACGTTGGTCCAGCGGTCCTGGTAGCCGCGGGCGAAGCCCGCGATGTAGCGTCCTCGCGTGAGGTGGTCGAGCACGGCAATCTGTTCGGCGACGCGTACCGGGTCCCAGGTGGGCAGGACCAGGCCGAGCGAAGCGAACTTGATCGAACGAGTGCGGGCGGCCAGATCGGCGTAGTAGAGCAGGGGCGCGACCGAGACTTCGAAGCCCTCGGAGTGGAAGTGGTGTTCGGTGGTGGACAAGGCGTCGAAGCCGAGTTCGTCGGCGAGGATGGTGATCTCGCGCAGCTCGTGGAGCATCTCCTGGTATTTGTCGTTGTTGCGGCCGATGGGGCGCAGGCGGGCGCGTTCTTCCGGCGTGGCCGGAACGGTTGGCAGGCACAGCAGGTTGAACTTCACGTTTGTCGACTCCTTGCTCGGCAGGATAATATTTGACTTACAAGTAAGTAAATAAATACACTAGTTTCGCGCGCTGTCAATGGCAGAATGCGTGTCGATGCAAACGGACCAGGGGTCGACAATGTCGCAGATGAGGAAGAAGAGGCCTGTAGGTCGGCCGCCGAAGACGGAGAATCAGCGCGAACGCATCCTCGTTGCGGCCGCCGAGTTGATTGCCAAGCATGGCTACGAGCAGTGCTCGATGGCGGACATCGCGAAGAAGCTCGGCCTTACCCGGCCGGCGCTGTATCACTACTTTGCGACCAAGCAGGAGATCATCACGGACATCGGCGTGACCATCACCAGTGAAATGTTCGCGCACGTTCGTGCCCGGGTCGACGCGGCTAAGGGCGCGAGTGCGAGCGAGCAATTGGAAGCCCAGATGACGGCCCATGCCGAGTACTTCGACACGAACTACTGGATGATGGTGGCTGGTATGACGGCCTACGGCGGCATTACGCGACGGGAGTTATCGAAGATCGACGAGATCGACGCCTATCGCAACGGCTACGAAAGCATCATTGTCGCCATCCTTCGCCGCGGCATGCGTGGCGGAGAGTTTCGCAAGATCGACGTCAAAGCCACCACCCTGGCCATCTACCAGTTGCTCAACATCAGTCTCTGGTACCGGCCGGGCGGCAAGAAGACCGCGGTGGATGTCGCGCGCGAGAACTATGAGCTCGTGCGCCGTGGCATCGAGAAGCGCTGAGCGGAACGACCATCGTGCGGCGCGGCACCATCAGCGGACCGCGAAGCCGACCGAGGCGCCGTCCGACCGCACCTGTTCATCCGCCTGCGGTAGCCAGCGTCCGCCGCGGACTCGGGACAAATCTCGCTGCATCGGCGACAACGCCGATTGAAGCGGATCGTCAACGGCGCGGCCGGGAGGAGCGTCGATCTTGTGAAAACTACGCGTGAGGAAACGAGCCATGGCATGCCAAGTATTATTGGAATTCGGCATCAAGGACGGGTGTCACGACAAGCTCAAGCAGACGTTCAAGGAGATTGTGGCGGACACCCGTGACTTCGAGGGGTGCATCACACTGCACATGATTCGTGATCGGGCAAATCCTACCCGCATCATCATCGTCGAACTGTGGGAAACCCAAGAGCACTACGAGGCTTATCTGAAATGGCGCACCGAGCGGGGCGACATGGATATTCTCGGACCGATGATGGAAGACCCGTCGTGGCGGTTTTTCGACTTCTGGGGGGTGTAGTGCGCAAACCCATGCGTGCCGGGCTCACAACCCGGTACGCGCGCGCAGTGTGACGAGGTCATCGAGCGCCCGTGGCACGTTGTCGAGTTCCTCAGGCGCCACGAGGAAGACGAAGCCGTCGCAACCGCGCGCGCTGAAATTCTCGATCACGGCCGCATCGCGCGGTGCGCCGAACAGCAGCACCGTCATCTCGCCGAAGTCACGCCCGGCGGCGTCGCAGGCGCGCGCGAGATCGTCGAGAGGATCGCCGGCGTAACGGTCGTAGATCGGCATCCAGCCGTCGGCGTACTCGGCGACGCGCGCCGGCACCTTGTCGGAATTGGAGCCGATGTAGATCGGCGGGCCGCCCGGCTGCAGCGGCTTGGGATGTAGCCACAGGGGGTCGAAGTCGACGTACTCGCCGTGGAACTCGGCCGGGTCGTCGCGCCACAGGGTGCGGATGGCGAGCGCACGCTCGCGCACGATGCGCCAACGCTCGCGAAAGGGCGAACCGTGGTGTTCCATCGCCTCCTTGATCCAGCCGCCGGCGATACCGAAGACGACGCGCCCATTCGAGAGATGGTCGAGCGTCGCCACCGCCTTGGCGGTGACGATGGGATCGCGCTCGGTCAGCAGGCAGACACCGGTGCCAAGCTGGATACGCTCGGTGACCGCGGCGCAGGCAGCGAGCGCCGTCAGCGAATCGTGCATGCGGGCGAAAGGTTCGACGATGTCTTCGCGGTGATAGGAATTCTTGCGGTGCTGGACGGGAACGTGACTGTTCTCGGCAAAGAACAGCATGTCCAGCCCGCGCTCCTCGACCGCACGTGCGAGCGCCGGCGGCGGCAGGGTGCGGTCGGTCGGCAGCAGGCAGACGCCGAAGCGCGGCGGCATCGAACTCATCCCCGCGCCGGGTGGAAGTCCTTGAAGAACGGCGGCTGTTCGCGCCACAGGCGCCCGGCCATGAGGCCGCCGTCGACGACCAGGGCGTGGCCGGTGACGTAGCTGGCCTTGTCCGATGCCAGCCAGGCGATGGCCTCGGCGATCTCCTCGGGTTCGCCCATGCGCGGAATGGGCTGGATGTCCGCCGACTCCGTTCGGATCTTGTCCAGCCGCGCCTTCCAGCGTTCGTCGGTGACACCGGTGTGGATCGGCGTGGCGATGTTACCCGGGCACACGCAGTTGACGCGCACGCCGTCCTCGGCGAGTTCGAGTGCGACGGATTGCGTGAAGTTGATGACCGCCGCCTTGCACGCGGCGTAGACGTGCGGCGACCAGCCGCCCTTGAGACCGGCCACGCTGGCGACGTTGACGATGCTGCCGGACCCCTGCGGTTGCATGATCCGGGCGGCGAGCTTGGTGCCGATGACGACGCTGCGCTGGATGATCGCTTGGGAGAGGTCGTACTGCTCCATCGTGAGCGTGGCAATGGGGCCGAGTACGCCGACGATGGCGGCGTTGTTGACCAGGCAGTCGAGGCGGCCGTGACGGTCGGCGACGAGGGCGAACGCGGCTGCGAAATCCGCTTCGGAGCGCACGTCCAAATGGTGATAGACGCCGCCCAGTTCGGCCGCGAGTTGCCGGCCGGGTTCGTCCTGGATGTCGGCGAGATGGACGTGGAAACCGTCACGGGCGAGCAGGCGGGCGGTGGCGGCGCCGATACCGCTGGCGGCGCCGGTGACGAGGGCGATGGCTTGCATGGATGGGATCTCCTGCCTCAGGACCTGGTCTTGTCGCTGCAGCCGTCGTCGCAGCATTGGCCGGGCTCGCGGGCGCAGCCGGGTTCACTGCGGGTCAGGCCGCGCTCAATGAGGCGCTCGACCAGGCGCTTGCGATCGTCGATGGGATAGCGGCGGTGGATCTCGGCTTTCAGCGCCTGCGGCGAGCCGCCGCCGTGGATGCTGATCAGCGACATCCAGCCGGCGGCGTCGGAGGCGGTGAGGTCCTCGATGAAACGTGCGACCTGCGCGCGCTTGTCGTAGGGGATGTCGGCGCGGCCCTGCAGAACCTCGGCCAGGCTCGCCGCGGCCTCCGGATTGTGATCGTCGTCGGGCCCGGGCAGGGCGACGATGAGCCCGCCCGAGACCTCGTGGGCGAGGCGATGCATGTCATAGATCTGGTTGCCGAGCAGGAGCTTGCCGATGTTGGAGAAGACGGGCTCGGGCTCGATGTTGCCGGCCGGGTCGGCGATGCCGTAGACCGAGGCTGCGACGCCGCAGGCGTAGATGCCCTCGACGGTCTTGATCAGCTCCACCATGGTGTCTCGCAGGTGGGTGTTGCGGCCGGTGTCGAGACCGTTGGCCTCGATCATCAACGCGCCGGCACCGATCAGGAGATCGCCGAAGCCGGCGCGCGCGCCGATGCAGGTGTGGCGGTGATGGGTGGCGTAGGACTTGGTCAGGAACTCCGAGTGTTCCGTCTCGCCGCAGAGAAAGACACGATCCCACGGCACGAACACGCGCTCGAACACGCACACCGCGGTGGTCTGGCCGTACTTGCTGCTGAACAGGGCCTTCTTCTCGCCGGGGCGTCCGGCCGGGCGGCAGATCATGGTCAGGCCCTCGGCGTCGACCGGCACCGCGCAGGCGACGGCGAAATCGGCATCGGCCGCGCTCATGGCGCGGCCGGGTAGCACCAGCAGTTCGTGCACGTAGGGCCCCGAGGTGACGATGGCCTTGACCCCGGAGATCACGATGCCGTCGGCCCGGCGTTCGACGACGTGCACGTAGGCGTCGGCGACGGGCTGTTCGTGCGGGCGCAGGCCGCGGTTGCCCTTGGCGTCGGTCATGGCGATGCCGACGGTCAGATCGCGCCGCTGCACGTCCTCGAAGTAGGCGCGGAAGCGCGCGTGATACTCGCCACTGGTGGCGGCGTCGACGCGGTGGGTCATCTGCCACAGGGCGTTCAGCCCATCCATGCTGAGGTAGCGCATGGCGCAGCCGGTCTCCTGGCAGACCAGGCGGGTGTATTCGAGCTTGGCCAGGAGATCGTCGCTGGAATGGTTCAGGGCGAGAAAGCGGTTGACGGTGCTGCCGGCGGCGAGACCGGGCGCGAGGGCGAGCGCCGCGCGTCCGGCGTCCAGTGCGTAGTCGTAGGTCACGCCGATGGCGTTGATACCCGGCGCGAGCCGCGGGTCGTCGGCGACGCAGTCGACGGCGCGGCCGTCGATGAACACGCGCGGCGTGTATCTGCGCAGGGATTCGCGGTAATCCGCGGCGGTCATCAGCATGGCGGGCTCCGGGTCGTGCGATGCAGGACGAGTCGCCGCGTATCGCGCGGCGCCCGCGGAGGTTACCATTTTGCGCCTCGAGCCGGGACCGAACGGGGGAGGAAGCGGCAGCCGATGCCTGGTCCGATGCCGGTGCAACTGAAACTGCTGCTCGCCGCGGTGTTCTGGGGCGCGACGCCGACCATCGGCCGCGTCCTCGCGAGCTACGAGGCACCGGTGGTGGTGGTGTGTGCGCGCTTCGTCGTGGCCGCGCTCTTTCTCGGCTGGTTCGCCGCCGCCGCGCGCCAGTTCACCCGTGTGCCGCGGCGCAGCTGGTGGCGCTTCGCGGTGCTGGGCCTGACCGGCATCGTGCTGCACAACGGGCTCATGTACAAAGGGCTGGAGACAACCAGCGCGACCAGCGCATCGCTCATCCTCGCCCTCATCGCGACCCAGGTCGTCCTGCTCGATCTCTGCCTCTACCGGCGCCTGCCCGACCGTCTGACCCTGGCCGGCGTCGTGCTGGCCTTCGCCGGCACCGCCTGGGTACTGGTCGACGGCCAACCGGGCGCGTTCGGTGCGCTGCAGCTCGGCGCCGGCGAGATCCTGATCTTCCTCTCGGGTCTGTCGTGGGCGGTCTACTCTGTGGTCGGGCGCGAACTGCTCGAGGAGCACTCGCCGCTGCTGGTCACGACCTACGCCGTGTTCGTCGGCGTGGTGATGATGGCGCCGGTGTTCGCGCTGCAACCGGCGGCGACCGTGGCCATCGCCGGCGACCCACGCGCTCTCGCGCTCATCTTCTTCCTCGGCTACGGCGGCTCGGCGCTCGGCTTCCTGTGGTACTACCAGGCCGTGGTCGAACTCGGCACGGTCGGCGCGGCCGTCTACATCAACCTCGTGCCGCTGTTCGGCGTGCTCTCGGCGGCACTGTTCCTCGGCGAGGAAGCCGGCGGCGCGGTGCTCGTGGGCGGGGCGTTGGTGCTGAGCGGGCTGATGCTGGTCAATCGACCGTGGGTGGCACGCGCGCCGCGCGAACCCTGAGCGCGGCGCGGTCGCGCAGGCGGAATCTCAAGGCACCGCTACGGCCGCGGTGCGCCGCTCGCCGAGGCCGATGGCCAGCGGTACCAGCGCCAGCGCCATGGCGAGCACGATCAGGGTCGTCCAGCCTGCCTGCTGGTAGACCCAGGCCGACCAGCTGACGCCAAGACTCGCGCCGAGGTAGTAGATCATCACGTAGAGCGCGTTGGCGCGGCCCTGCCCGGCGACGAGCTTGCGGTTGAGCGCGCCCACCGCGGCCGCGTGAACGGCGAAGAAGCCGCCGCAGACGGCGACTAGCCCGGCAACGATCCAGGGCACCGAGGCCACCTCGAGCAGGGCGAGACCGATGATCAACACGAGGCTGCCGAGAACGAGGGTGTTGCCGTTGCCGATCCGATTGCTGAGCCGGCCCGAAGCCGGCCCGATCCAGATGCCAACCAGGTAGACGAGGTAGAGCAGGGTCGACTGCCCGGTGCCGAGCCCGAGCGGCGGCTCGGCCAGGCGGTAGGGCAGGGTGTTGAACACCGGTGAGAAGATGGCCTGCCCGCAGCCGCCGCAGGCGAGCACACCGAGCAGCTCGCGCCGACGCAGGAGTTCGACGTAGCGCACCGCGCGGTGCTCGGCGGCGTGGGTGTGCGGTGCCGCCGGCAGCAGGCGCAGTGCCAGCAGCCCGCCGCCGGCGACCAGTGCCGCCGCGGCCACGAACGCCCAACGCCAGCCGACCAGCGGCTCGACCAGGCCTCCGAGCAGGCGACCGAGCATGCCGCCCAGCACGGTGGCGGCGACGTAGGCGCCCATGACGACGTTGAGGCGTGCCGGCGGCAGGGTCTTGGCGAGGTAGGCGGCGAGGCAGGTGGTCAGCGCGGGGATGAACAGGCCCTGCGCGAAACGCGCGGCGAGCAGCAGGCCGAGGTGCGAGGTCAGCGCGCAGGCGAGGCCGGCCGCGGCGATGGCGGCCGCGCCCACGGCCAGGATGCGATGCAACGCCAGGCGATCGGCGAAGTAGCCGAAGGGCAGGTTGGCCACCGCGATGCCGGCCAGCACCATCGACACCGTCTGCGCAACGTGCACGGTGTCGGTGGCGAACTCGGCTTGGAGCGCCGGCAGGATGGGCTGGGTGACGTAGATGTTGGTGAAAGCCGCGCCGACCAGCGCCAGGGCCGTCATTTCGAGCGCGCGCGTCGCTGCCGGGGGCGCTGTCATCGCCGCGTCGGGCGCTGGCCGCTCAGGCGGCGAGCGTCGGGAAATAGTGCCGGCGCGCGACGGCCGTGATCCAGCGCACCAACTCGGCGAAGACCTGTTCCTCGCGTTCCCCGTCGACCGGGTCTGCCCATTGCGGAGCCAGCGGCAGCGGCGCGGCGCGGGCGTAGAGCGCCGCGCAGCCGAGGTACTCGCCCTGCTGGCCGTCGACGACGGCACCGAGCAGGTCGAAGTAGCGTTCGACCAGCGCTTCGCTCACCGTCCAGCCGAAGCGCGCGCCGCGCCGCTCGAGGCCGAGGTCGGTCATGCCCTCCCACTGCATGGCCTCGGGGTTGGGCGCACACGCACTGGCCAGCGCGACGAAGGCCGCCAGGCTGCCGCCGCCAATGCGGAAGACGAGTTCGCGCGTGTCGGACCACAAGGCTTCGGCGGTGGCGGCATCGAGGGTGGCGCCGGTCAGTTCGCGCCACGCGTCCGGCAGGCGGCCGAGCAGGTTCCAGCACATCGTCAGCGCCGTCGCCGTGCCGCCCATGACCAGCGTCGGCGCGTTGCCACCGACGGCGCTGATGTCGTCGCCGCGCAGCGGCAGCAACATGCGCAGCGAGACGAAGCGGCGGGCATCGACCAGGTAGTCGAGCGGGCAGCGTCGCGGCAACGAGGTGAGGTCGTCGGCGAAGGCCGCCGTGGCGACGTTGAGGACTCGTCCCATGACGGCCTGTGCCGACAGGAGCGCGCCCTGCCGGCGTCGTTCGTCGCCGGGCAGCGGGTTGCCGGGGTCGGCGACGAAGGCCGCGCAGAGATCGTCGGCGGACAGGGTCTGGGTCGCGCCGTCGCGGGTCACTGCAACGCTCAGGCCGAGGTGGGTTGGATCGGCGGCGATGAGGTCGACCAGGCAGGGCCAGAAAGCACGAATATAGGCAACGCTTTCGACGCTGGCGTGGATCGCCGCCGGCGCATCCGCGGGCGGCGTACCGCGCGGATGACGCAGGCGCTCGAAGCGCGCGTTGACCTCGTCCAACAGGCTGTCGAGCGAGCGACGCTGGCCGTCGCTCACGGCGATGCACCGTGCGTGCCGCTGCGGCGCCGGGTCATGCGCGGCGGAGGGCGCACGGCTGGCGTCATGCGGGTCGCGATGAGCGGGAGCATGTCGGAGTGGTGACCAGGGTGTCGCCAGGCCAGCACTTCAGGCCGGCACGAGGTAGTCGTCCCAGAGGTCGACATAGAGCGAATCGTTGCGCGAGGCGCGCGAGCCCCACAGCTCCTGGGCGCTGAAGTAGACGCTGTAGCAATGCTGCGGCTTCTCCTTGCCGTGCGCCGCGGCGTCGGGGAACACGAACACGCCGTGATCGCGATCGATGCAGCCGAGCTTGTCGCGCACGTAGCGTGGCAGGCGCGTATGGCCGACGGGGTGCATGTTCTTGACCACCACCATGTCGCCCTCCTGGAACTTGGCCTTGACGGTGGCGTCGACGCGCGCACTGACGCCGGCCGCGATCACGGCGGGCACGGCCGCGGCGGTCAGCGCCGGGGTTGCGCGCGTGCCGCCGCCGACGGCGTGGCCACGGCGCAGCTCCTCGGCCGTGACGATGCCTTTCTCCAGTGCCAGGGTCTCCATGGCGTGCAGCCAGTGCTCGTAGTAGCTCGATTGCAGGTACGCGGCCGCGCCCATGCGTTCGATGGCGTGGCGGAACTCGTCGACGTTGAACAGGCCGCTCGCGGCCAGCGGCAGGAACAGGCCCAAGACACGTTTCTCCCACTCGTGGTGGAAGACAGGTTCGTCGGTCTCGCGCTCGATGCGACCGAAGCCGTGCATGCCGCCGAGGTCGTGGATGCCGTTCATGGCAGTTGTCGGTCTCCCGTTCGAGTGGCCCCGGGTGGGGCGGTCAGCATCGCACCGGCCTGGCAGGTTGCCACGGTGCCAGGGTGGCGGCTGCCACCGGTGTACGTTGTAGGCGGGCACGGCAAGACGCGCCGCCGAGGCCATCACGCATGGTGCGTGTCCACCCGTCGCGTCGGCTGCGACCGTTTCCCGCTCAGGCGTTCCAGGCGCCCGCCTGCTCGAAGGCGTGCGCGGCGCGCAGCACGGTCGCTTCGTCGTAGTGTCGTCCGATCAGCATCATGCCGACCGGCAGACCGTTCGACATCGCGCAGGGCACCGACATCGCCGGGTGGCCGGTGACGTCGAAGGGTGCGGTGTTGATCACCATCTCCAGCGCGCGCGCCACGTACTCTTCGCGCGGGCAGCCCTTGGGCGGGATGCGCGTGGCCTTCATCGGCATGGTCGGCATGAGCAGGACGTCGTAGTTGTCGAGCGCGGCGTCGTAGGCCGCGCGCAGGCGGCGGCCGAGATTCTGCGCCTTGGCGTAGTAGCGGCCGTGGTAGTGATCTTCCATGTACTGGCCGGTGAGCATGACCAGCTTGGTCGTCTCGGAGAGGTCGTTGGGGCGCGTCAGCCGCCCGCGGGCGAAGACGTCGAGCAGGCCCGTGTTGTAGTAGCCCTTCCAGTTGGTGCCCATGCCGTTGCCCTTGATCATGAGCGCGGTGGCACCCTCGACGGCGATGCCGTTCCAGATGTGGATGCCGTCGCGGTGCATCGGCACCGAGACTTCCTCCACTACCGCGCCGAGCGCGGCGTAGCGCTGCGCGGCGTCGCGCACGCTGGCATCGACATCGGCCTCGGACGCACCCGCCCAACCGAAGCCTTCGGGCACGATGCCGACGCGCAGCCCGGCGACGTCGCCGGTCAGCGCGCGCGTATAGCGCTCGGCCTTGACCCCGGCCTGGCGCGGGTCGAGGCCGTCCGGCCCCGCGATCACTTCGAGCATGAGGGCGCAATCGGTGACGTTGGCCGTGATGGGGCCGAGGTGGTCGAGGGTGATCTCGATGGGAAACGCGCCGGTGTAGGGCACCAGACCATGCGTTGGCTTGAGGCCGTAGACGCCGCACCAGCTCGCCGGCATGCGGATGGAGCCGCCCTGGTCGCCGCCGATGGTCATGTCGACATAACCCGCCGCGACCAGCGCGGCGCTGCCGGACGACGAACCGCCGGTCGAGTGCGCCGGGTTGTGCGGATTCAGCACCGGCCCGGAATCCGTGGTGTGGCTGCCGCCGGAGAAACACAGGTTCTCGCACACCGACTTGCCGACGATCTCACCGCCGGCGTCGAGGATGCGCGTGACCACGGTGGCGTCGATGTCGGGGATGTAGCCTTCGAGCACCGAGGCGCCGTTCATCATCGGCACGCCGGCAACGCAGACGTTGTCCTTCACCGCCACGGTGCGACCCTTGAGCTTGCCGTTGCGTGCGCCGGTGATCGAACACTTGTAGTACCAGGCGTTGAGCGGGTTGGCCGCGCCTTCGGGGCGGTAGCCGGGCGTGCGTGGGTACTTGACCTCGGGCTTCGGCTCAGCCAGTTCGTCGATGCGCTCGTAGGACGCCAGCGTGCCGTCCATCAGGCCCTGGAAGGACTCGAGATCCTCGATGGACAGATCGAGGCCGTACTGGTCGGCGATGAGCTCGATCTCGTCGAGCGTGGGACGCTTGATTTTCATGGTGATTCCCCCGTGGCGCGCCGCGGCCACGGGCGCGGGCGGGGTCACTCTACAACGTTTCAACGGGGGCATGAAACCGGCCCCCGGCTGCAGTCGGCGACGCCTCGTCGAGGCGCCTCAGGCGAGGATGTCGCGCGTCTGTTCCTCGACGATGACGGCGTACATGAACTGCTCGAGTTCGGGACCCATGGCGTCGAGCGAGGACACCATGCCAATCGGACGACCCTGGTCGACGACCGGGACGTGGCGGAAACGACCGACGTGCATGATCTCGAGCGCCTGGCCGAACGGACTGTCGGGACGGACCGTCGTCGGGTTGGCCGTCATGACCTCGGCGATCTGCGTGGAAGTCGGATCGCGACCCTCGGCGACGACCCGGTAGAGCGCGTCGCGCTCGGTGAAGATGCCGACGAGGTTGACCCCTTCGAGGACGAGGATGGCCCCGACACCGCGCGCCTTCATGAGGTCGGCGGCTTTCGCCACCGTCGCCGTGACCTGGATGGTGAGGACGTCCTGTCCTTCGATGATGTCCTTGATGCTGCGTTCTGCCATGTCGCTTCTCCCGTGGGCTGGCGGGGTTTTTGTGACATGTTACCGCCGAACGTCGGCCAAGCCATTACATACGACGCCGCATGGCCACGGGCGACGTGAAGCGGGTCGACCGCAACCCTGCCGACGTCCAGGCTGGTTGGCGCGCTGCCGTCAGTAGGACGGCGGCGTGATGGCGTAGACGACGACGGTCTCGCCCTCATCGAGGTTGCGGTAACCGTGTGGTTCGGTCGAGGCGAAGGTGAAGCTGTCGCCTTCTTCGAGCACCACGCGCCGATCGCCGACGGTGATTTCCAGCCGGCCCTTGAGTACCAGGCCCGCTTCCTCGCCGCGGTGGGTGTAGGGTTCGCCAGTGGTCGCGCCGGGCTTGAAGTGACTGATGAGAAGTTCCAGCGCGCCGTCGAGACCCGGTGAGAGAAGATAGTCGACGAAGCCGTCGCGGAAGATGATGCGGCGGCGGTTGTCCCGGCGCACGACCAGCCCCTTCTCTTCGCGCGGTCCGGCGTTACCGCCGCTGAAGAACCAGCCCACGGTGACGTCGAGTGCGCGCGCGATGGCGGAGAGCGCCTTGACCGAGGGGGTCGACTGGTTGCGTTCGACCTGGCTCAGGTAGCCGACGGAAAGTCCGCTGCGCTCGGCCAGAACGGCGAGGGAAAAGCGCCGCGCCTTGCGTAACGCGCGCACTTCGTGGCCGTCGAATTCCGGCAGTTCGGCGGCCGGCTCCGGGCCGTCTTCTGCGCGTGGGGCGGCTTGCTGCGTCATCGCCTGTCGTCCATCGATCCCTGCCGGGCACAGTCAGCCGGCATTCTCGCATACCCTCGTCTAAAGAAAATTCAAAATTTCTGTTTTAAGTAAAATTTTAATCTGATATTTTCATTTTTCGTCGAACTCCATCCGTGGCCAGGTGAGGGCCCTGCCTACCATGACCGAGCGTGCCCTGCCTTCCCACGCCAGTGCCATCATCGTCGGCGGCGGCATCATCGGCTGTTCCATCGCTTACCACCTGGCGCGGCTCGGCTGGACCGATGTCGTCCTGCTCGAACGCCGGCAGCTCACCTGCGGGACTACCTGGCATGCGGCCGGGCTCATCACCACGCTGCGCGACACCGAGGCGCAGACCGAGCTCGCCCATTACTCGCTGAGGCTGTACCAGGAACTCGAACAGGAGACCGGCCAGGCCACCGGCTTCATCCGCTGCGGTTCGATCCAGCTCGCCATGGACGCACACAAGCGCGAGGAGATGGCGCGCGGCTGCGCCATGGCGCGCACGTTCGGCGTCGAGAACCATGCCGTCACGCCGGCCGAAGTGAAGGAGCTCTTTCCGCTGGCCTACGTCGACGATCTCGTCGCGGGTTTCTACTTTCCGAACGATGGCCGCGTGAACCCGGCCGATGTCGCCATGGCGCTGGCCAAGGGCGCGCGACAGCGGGGCGTTGCCATCCACGAGCACACCCCGGTCGAGGACGTCATCATCGAGCAGGGCCGCGCGGTCGGCGTGCGCACCGCTGGCGGCGACATCCGCTCGGAGGTGGTGGTGCTGTGCCCAGGCATGTGGGGGCGCGAGTTCGGCCGGCGCATCGGTGTCGACCTGCCGTTGCAGGCGATGGAGCACTATTACCTCATCTCCGAACCGATCGAGGGCGTGCACAACCGGCTGCCGATCCTGCGCGACCCCGGGCGCAGCGCCTACATCCGCGAGGAGGCCGGCAAGATCATGCTGGGCTTCTTCGAGCCGGTGGCGGCACCGTGGGGCGTCGGCGGCATTCCGGAGAATTTCTGCTTCGACGAGATCCAGCCGGACTGGGAACGCATGGAGCCGTGGATCGAGCGCGGCATGCAGCGCGTGCCGATCCTGATGGAGTCGGGCATCCGACAGTTCTTCTGCGGTCCTGAATCCTTCACCCCGGATCACAATTACCTGATGGGCCGCGCGCCCTACGTGAAGAACCTGTTCGTGTCGTGCGGCTTCAACTCGCTCGGTATTCTCTCGGGCGGCGGTGCCGGCCACGTCATGGCGCAATGGATCAACGACGGCGTGCAACCGATGGACATCTGGGATGTCGACATTCGTCGCCTGCAGCCGGTGCAGAACAACCACGCCTACGTCGTCGACCGCGGCGTCGAATCGCTCGGCATCGCCTACCAGATGCACTGGCCGAACCGGCAGTGGGAGAGCGCGCGCGGCATGCGCCAGTCGGTCCTGCACGACCGCCTCGCCGCGGCCGGCGCCTGTTTCGGCGAGTCGGCCGGCTGGGAGCGCGCCAACTGGTACGCCAACCCCGGCCAGGCGCCGCGCTACGAATACAGCTTCGGGCGCCAGAACTGGTTCGACAACAACGCCGCCGAACACCGCGCCGTGCGCGAGGCGGTCGGCCTGTTCGAGCAGGGTTCGTTCACCAAGCTGCTGGTGCAGGGTCGCGACGCGGTGCGCGTGCTCAATCGCCTCGCCACGGCCGACATGGACGTCGCCATCGGCCGCGCCGTCTATACCCAGTTCCTGAACGTGCGCGGCGGGGTGGAGACGGATCTCACCATCACGCGCCTCGCCGCCGATCGCTACCTCGTCGTCACGCCGGCCTTCACCACCACCCACGTCGACGCCTGGATTCGCGAGCACATCGCGGACGAAGCCTGCTGCGTGGTCACCGACGTGACCGGCGCCTGGTGCATGTTGAACATCCAGGGGCCACATTCGCGGGCGTTGCTGGCGGCGGTGTCGAGCGCCGATTTCTCCACCGCGGCCTTTCCCTTCGGCACGTTGCAGCCGATCGAGATCGGCTACCAGTACGCGCTCGCGCTGCGCCTCTCCTACACCGGCGAACTCGGTTGGGAGCTCTACGTGCCGAGCGAGATGACCGTTGCCGTCTACGATCGATTGGTCGCGGCCGGCGCGGAGTTCGGCCTGCGCCATTGCGGCTACCATACGCTCAACAGCCTGCGCGTCGAGAAGGCCTTCCGCGAGTGGGCGCACGACATGGGCCCCTGCGACAGCCTGCTCGACGCCGGCCTGGGTTTCACCTGCGCGTGGGACAAGGCGGGTGGCTTCATTGGCCGCGAGGCCCTGCTCGAACAGCGCGCGGCAGGCGTGCCGCGCCGCCGCCTCGTGCAGTTCCTGCTCGACGACCCGGAACCCGTGCTGACCCACAACGAACCCATCCTGCGCGACGGCGAGCGGGTCGGCTACATCACCTCGTCCGGCTACGGTCACACGCTCGGCGCGGCCTGCGCGCTCGGCTACGTGCAGTGCGCGGCCGGCGTCAGCGCCGAGTGGGTGAACGCGGGCAGTTACACCATCGAGCAGGCAGACCGCGTCTACACGGCGCGCGCCTCGCTCACACCCATGTACGATCCGAAGGCCGGGCGCATGCGCGACTGAATACTTCGGAGCAGATCGGAACGACAGCCAAACCAGCGGGGGATGCACCATGTGGCGCGTAGGAATCGACGTAGGCGGGACGTTCACCGACCTCTATGCCTGGCAGGAAGGCAACGGCCGCGAGGTTACCGCCAAGGTGCTGACGACCAAGGACGACCGTTCGCGCGGCGTGATGAACGCGCTGGCCGAGGCCGGCATCGAGGCGCGTGACGTCGCCTACCTGATGCACGGCACGACCACCGCGACCAACGCGCTGATCACGCGCGATTACCCCGAGGCCGCGATGATCACCACCGAAGGCTTCCGCGACACCATCGAGATCGGCCGCCAGCACCGCGCCCAGCTCTACGACCCCTACCAGACCAAGCCGAAGCCGATCATCAAGCGGCGCTTCCGCTACAGCATCGACGAGCGCATGGACGTCAAGGGTCAGGTGGTGCGCACGCTCGACCGCGCCCGTGCGCGCGAGATCGCCGAGAAGATCAAGGCCCACGACATCAAGTCGGTCGCCATCGCCTTCATCAACGCCTACGTCAACCCGGCGCACGAGAACGCGATGCGCGACATCGTGCTGGAGTGCAATCCGGGCATCTACTGCGTGACCTCGGCCGACACCCGCCCGGTGTTCCGCGAGCACGGGCGGTTCACCACCACCGCCATCCGCGCGGCGACCATGCCGGTGATGGAACAGTACTTCAAGCGCCTCGAGGCGAGTCTCAAGGACGCGGGATTCGCCGGCCGCCTGATGATCCTGAAATCGAGCGGCGGCATCACCGGCGTCGAAGCCGCGATCCAGCATCCCGAGGAACTGATCGAGTCCGGCCCGGCCGGTGGCGTGGCCTACGCGGCCTACCTGAGTGAACAGCTCGGCAACTGCCCCAACATCATCCACACCGACGTCGGCGGCACCAGCTTCGACGTCTCCATCGTCGAGAACGGCAAGGGCCTCATCACCCGGGACCACGAGATCGAGTGGGAGATCCCGGTCATCGTGCCCATGCTCGACATCCACTCGGTCGGCGCTGGTGGCGGCTCGATCGGCTGGGTCGACGAAGGCGGCAGCCTGCGCGTCGGACCGCAGTCGGCCGGCTCCAGCCCCGGCCCGGTGTGCTACGGCCTCGGCGGCACCGAACCGACCATCACCGATGCCAACCTGCTGCTCGGGCGCATCGAGCCGACTCTCGGCGGCAAGATGGAACTTGACCGTAATGCCGCCGAGCAGGCCATGGAGCGTCTCGCCGAACGCTTCGGCCTGTCGGCCATCGAAACCGCCGACGGCATGATCCGCATCGGTTGCGAGAACATGGCGCAAGCCGTGAAGAAGGTGCTGGTCGGCCGTGGCCGCGACCCGCGCGACTTCGTCTACGCCGCTTTCGGCGGTGCCGGCGCCATGCACGCCTGCTTCGTCGCCGAGTCGATGAACATCCCGCGCATCATCGTGCCGGCGCAGGCCGGCGTCGCCTCGGCCTTCGGCGCCACCGCGATGGATCTGCGCCAGGATCTCGAGGCGTTCTACTTCTGCCCCGTCGCCGAGGCCGACGTCGAGGCCATCAACGCGCTCTACAGCGTGCTCGAACGCGATGCCGTCGCGCTGCTCGAGGCCGACGGCGTCAAGGCCGCCGACATCGTCGTCGCCCGTTCGGCGCAGATGCGCTACGTCGGCCAGAGCTACGAGGTGGAGACGCCGATCCCGGACGGCAAGCTGACCGCCGCCGACCTGCCGCGCATCGCCAAGACCTTCCACGAATGCCACGAGCGCGAGTTCGGCGTCAGCTCGGACGACTTCGCCCCGGCCATCGTGTCGGTCGCGGTGACCGCGATCGGGCGTACCGCGCGGCCGCCGGCGGTCACGGTCGGCGCCAGCGGGCGCGAACCGCTGAAGGGCACGCGCCAGGCCTACTTCGACGGCGCCTGGCACGACAGCAACATCTACGACGGCCACGCGCTGGCCGCCGAAGCCGAGGTCCAGGGGCCCTGCATCGTCGAGTTCGAGCATGCCTGTGCGGTGCTTCCGCCCGGGGCCCGTGGTAAGGTCGATGCCTACGGCAACATGCTGATCGACATCGCCTGAGTCCCCTGCCAGCCAATCACCCGTCCGGGCCGCGCGCCCGCAGGAGTTGAACCATGGACAAGAAGGTCAAAATCGACGCCTCCGTCATCGAACAGACGCGGGTCGACCCGGTCACCTTCGAGGTGCTGCGCAGCATCTTCGAATACGCCGCCGACCGCATGTCGACCGTGCTGCAGCGGGCCTCGTTCTCGCCCATCCTCGCCGACATGGTCGATTTCTCGAACGCCATCTACGACAGCGAGGCCAAGCTGCTGTCGCAGGCGGCGAACTGCCCCATTCACCTCGCGGCGATGAAGTTCAGCGCCGAGGCCATCATCGCGCGCTACCCGCGCGAGCAGATGCAGCCGGGCGACGTCTACGTCGTCAACGATCCCTACCAGGGCGGCACGCACATCAACGACATCACCTTCCTGATGCCGATCTTCTTCGACGGCGACATCCTCGCCTTCGCGGTCAGCCGCGGGCACTGGATGGACCTCGGCGGTGGCGCCGCTGGCGGCCAGGCCTTCGGCGGCACCCACATCGCGGGCGAAGGCCTGCGCCTGCCGCCGCTCAAGCTCTACGACCAGGGCCAGGTGCGCGAGGATCTCCTCGCCATCATCATGAACAACACGCGTACCCCGCACTTCGTCAAGGGCGACCTGCAGGCGCACGTCGGCTGTCTCAAGGCGGCGCAGCAGGAACTCGAACGCGCGGCGGAGAAGTACGGTGCGGCGACGCTCAAGGCCGCCATGAAGCAGCTGCAGGAATACACCGAACGGATCGTGCGCAAGAGCATCGCCGAGATGCCGGACGGCGTGTACGAAGCCGAGGACTACGCCGATACCGATGGCCACTCGGACGAGCCGATTCCGATCAAGGTGAAGCTCATCATCAAGGGCTCGGACATCACGGTCGACTTCGAGGGCACGGGGCCGATGGTCAAGGGTGCGATCAACTCGCCCTATGCCAACACCGCCTCGGCCACGCTCTACTCGCTGCAGTTCTTCCTCGCGCCCTACGCGCCGCAGAACCAGGGCATGTTCGAGCCGATCACCATCAAGCTGCCGGAGAACTGCTGGCTCAACGCCAAGTGGCCGGCGCCGACCATCGGCTGCACGACGCTGACGTCGTGCAAGATCACGAGCGCCATCTGGCAAGCGCTCGCCAAGGCCTGCCCGGACAAGATCACCGGCTCGACCAATGCCGAGTGCAACTGGTTCGTGTCCTCGGTGACGGCGCCCGACGGCTCCACCGACGTGTTCTCCGATCTCCCGGCCGGCGGCTGGGGCGGCACGCCGGTCGCCGACGGCATGAACGTGACGGAGGACCCGCTCGGCAACTGTATGAACATGCCGGCCGAGACCGCGGAGCTGCTCTTCCCGATCGCCTACGAGGCCTTCGAGCTGCGTACCGACAGCGGCGGTCCGGGCCGCCACCGTGGCGGGCTCGGCGCCGTGTTCAAGGTGCGTTACCTGGCAGACGGCGAGCTCAGCATGGAGTCCGCCCGGACGCTCGAGGGCAGCCCCGGGGTCAATGGTGGGCGTCGTTCGGACGTGCAGCGCCAGACCAAGATCCACGCCGACGGTCGCCGTGAGGTCATCGGTGGCTTGGATGGGCAGGGCAACTGGAAGAGTCCGCTGCTGGCCAGTGTGCCCTTCCGGTACGGCGAGACATTCATGTTCGAGTCGACTGGCGGTGGCGGCTGGGGCAGCCCGCTGGAGCGGGACGTCGACGCGGTGCTCGATGATGTGCTCGACGAGTACATCTCCCTGGAAGCAGCCCGTAGCCACTACGGGGTGGTCATCGATGCTGCCTCGATGCGGGTCGACGTCCAGGCCACGGCGCGCCTGCGCAGCGAAATGGTGGCCGCCTGAGCCGCCCTGGCCGGCCCGGCACTGCCCGGGCCGGCACCGCCCGACCACGATTCACGGCACCTCGACGCTGATTCCCCGGCGGTCCCGCGGCACCGCCGCAACCGTTACGATTTGTTACAGCCTGCCAGACACTTGGCGCTGGACGATGCCCCACCTTGGGCATAGGCTAACGCGCATAAACAGATAACGAAGGACGCCGTCTGGGCCGAGCCCGTGCGGCGGCAACGCATGGTCAATCGCTACACGCTGGTGCTGCGCGCGCTGGCTTGCCTGCTGTGGGCGAGCCTGTGTGTGCCGGCGGCGGCGGCAGTCCCGGCGCTCACCGTCGCGGACGCGCCTTTCGAGCAGCCCGCTGGCTATGGTTGGTACGGCCTGCTCACCGCTCCCGGCGACACCGTCGAACCGCAGGCCGTCGCCACGAGCGACGACTTCCGGCCCGCCACGCCTGACAGCATCAACGCCGGTTTTGGTGCCAAGCCGACGTGGGCGCGCTTCGCGCTGCAATGGTCTCCCGGGCGCACGCATTCGCTGGCCCTGGTCCTGCCGATGCCGCTCATCGACGATGTCGAACTGTTCGTGCTCGACGGCGGCGAGGTCGTGCAGCGCGTGCTGACGGGCGACATGCGGCCATACGCGTCGCGGCCGTTCGGCTATCGGGGGTTTGCCTTCGAACTCACGCCCAGACCGGGACGCACGGTCACATACCTGCTGCGTCTGGACGGCGGACGCAGCGCACTGGAAGTCCCGCTGCGCCTGCGCGAGACGCGTACCTTCCGTCAGTCCTTGTCACGAGAGAACTTCTGGCTCGGCGGATTCTTCGGCAGCATGACGGCGCTCGCCGTCACCGTGGGCCTGATCTTCGTGCGCCTGCGCCGGCCGATGTTCCTCTTCTATTCCCTCTACATCGTCGCCTTCACGTTGATGATGGCGACGGTCAGCGGCTACGGCATGATGCTGTTGTGGCCGAACGCCGGGGGGGCTCAACAATACCTGCCTTCTGTCTTCGTGACGCTGGCCATTGTCTCCGGTCTGCTGTTTCTGGATCGCTTTCTCGATCTCTCACGTTGGCCTCGCTGGCGTTGGCCGTTGGGTGGCGTCGTGGTGTTGGCCGCGATTGGTTGCGCGATGCAGGTCGGCGGCAACTCGCTCGGCGCCCGCGCCGTCATCGCCGCGGCCATTGTGCTGTGTCCCCTGGTCGTGGTCCTGTGCGTGCGGGCGTTGCGTGCAGGTGACCGCTTCGCGGGGTATTTCCTCGCGGGGTGGACGTTCTACGTTATCGGCGTGCTCGCTGCCGCGCTCGACATGCTCGGCGTGGTACCTCATTCGCCGCTCTCGGCGTACGGCCTGTTCATTGGTGCCCTGGCCGAGTTTGTCGCTCTCACCGTGGCGATGGCCGAGCGCATGGCCCAGGACAGTCGCTCGCAGGAAGCGCAAATCGCGCGTACCAACGCGGAACTGGCGGAACTCAACCAGAACCTCGAGACGATCGTCCGCTACCGCACGCACGAACTGGAGGAGCGCAATCGCGAACTGGCCGACCTCGCCATCCGGGACAGCCTGACCGGGTTGTACAACCACAGCGCGAGCATCGAACTGCTGGAACAGATCCTGCACCAGAGCCAACGCTACGACTTTCCCGTTGCGGTCGTGATGGTCGATATCGACCACTTCAAGCGCATCAACGACACCCATGGTCACCAGGTCGGCGACACGGTGCTCGAGCGCATGGCACATACGCTGGTCGAGAGCCTGCGGGATTCGGACATGGTCGGGCGCTATGGCGGCGAGGAATTCCTCATCGCCATGCCACACGCCGATGCCACCGCCGCGCGCGAGTTCGGCGAACGTCTGCTCGCGCGGGCCAGGGCGATCGAGGTGCCGCGCGTCGGCGGTGAAGGCCTCACCATCAGCCTGGGTATCTCGGTCTGCCACCCGTACGGCCAGCGCCTGGGCGCGGCGGAAGCCATTCACCGCGCCGACGAGGCCTTGTACCGCTCGAAGCGCGATGGCCGTGACCGCCTCACCGTCGACAACCTCGCGGTCGTGGTCGGCCGGGAAGCGCAGACCCTCGGCGTGCCCTGACCGCTTTCCTCACCGCAGCGACACCGCCTGCGCGCGTTCCGGGCGCCACCCCAGTCGTGTACCCTGGGGTGCATGAGTACCTATCGCGTTCGCGTCTGGGACCTGCCGGTGCGCCTGTTCCACTGGGCGATTGTCGGTCTCGTGTGTTTCGCGTGGTGGAGTGCCGAGGAAGGCGGCGTCACCTTGAAGTACCACATGTGGTGCGGTTACACCGTGTTCGGGTTAGTCCTGTTCCGCATTGCGTGGGGATTCACTGGCAGTCGCTATGCGCGTTTCGGTGAATTCCTGCACGGCCCGCGGCGGGTGCTCGAATCCGCGCGCATGGTCTGGACGCGCGCACCGTCCGGCGCGGTGGGGCACAATCCGCTCGGCGGTTGGATGATCGTCGCCTTGCTCGTGAGCCTGCTGGTGCAGGCTGGCACGGGGCTGTTCGCCAACGACGACCTGTTCAATGAAGGCCCTCTCTACGGCCATGTCGGCAAGGATCTGAGCGATCTCCTGACCGGCATTCACCACGTCAATTTCAACGTGCTATGCGTTCTGATCGCGCTGCACGTGGCGGCGGTTGCCTGGCATCGGCTGCGCAAGGGCGAGCGCCTGGTGGGCGCCATGTTCAACGGCTGCAAGCAACTGCCTGCACCCGCGCCCGAGGCGGCGCCGACCGCGCCGTGGCGAGCCGCTCTGGCCGCGCTGGCCAGCGCCGCCGTGGTGGTTACGATCGTCAACCTGTGAGCACAAGTCGAGTGAGGTCAATGACATGAAAAGAGTGATCCTGGGCGTGGCCGTTTTGGGCCTAGTTGGTACGGGGGCAGCGCATGGCAGCGGCAAACCCGAGGATGCCGTGCATTACCGGCAGGGCATCATGATGGGCATGGCCTGGAACGTCGGCCCGATGGGCGCGATGGTCAAGGGTGACATGGATTTCGATGCCGGCAAGTTCGCGTTTCTCGCCGGGCGCCTGGCGGTGCTGGCGCCGATGAGCGAAGAGGCCTTCACCGCGGACACCGCGGCGGCGAAATCTGAAGCCAAGCCGGAACTGTGGGACAACCTCGATGATTTCAAACAGCGCATGGAGGCCCTGCGCAAGGAAGCCGCCAAGCTGGCGGACGTCACCAAAGGCGGCGACGAGGGAGCCATGAAGGCGGCCTTCGGTGACACCGTGAAGGTGTGCAAGGGCTGCCACGACGAGTACCAGAAGGAGCACTGAGCGTAGCGCGACGCCTCAGCCGCGCCAGGTCCGGCCCACCATCCGGGTGGACCGGCCCTGGCCCCCGTGGATCAGGCGGCGGTGGGCCGGATGTCGTGTAACAGCGGTTCGTCGCTGACGGCAATCTCGTTGTCGATCAGCGCGCCACACCCGCGGCAATAGAACTGGCGGAAACTCACGTCGTCGTCGATGTAGCGCAGCGGATCGCCGATGAGCGGATTCGATGCCGCAACCGGCCGGTCCTCGCGTATGCAGTGATCCTTGTAGTTGGCCTCGGCGGGGCCGAGATCGGCGCTGCATTTGCCGCAGGCCCAGTAGCTGCCGGCGTGATCCTGGCGTACGTCGAGGTTGGCCGCGGCCTGGAACAGCAGTGTTCCCGGACGTGACCGGCCGCCGTGGCCGTTGACCCGCGCGAGGCGGATGCGTTCGCGTTCGGCAAGCGTGGCCTCGACGTCGACGTGACCGCTTTCGTCGAGCACCGCGCCGTAGATTGCGCGGGCCGCTTCCGGCGTGATGGCGAAATCCTCGAGATCCTGTTCGATGTCGGCAGGCAACCGATCGAAGGGGTCGCCAAAGCCGCCGCCACCCGTCCAGCGCACGGCGTAGACGTCGGCCGGGTTCTGCACGAAGTTCTCCTCGCGCAGCTGCAGCGTCACTTCAGTGCCGCTGAGCTCGGCGATGTCCTCAGGCATGGCGCCGGCCTCCATGCGCGCGAATACGTCGCTCTGGCGCACGAAGGTGTAGGCGTTGGTGGTCGACGGATAGCCGCCCATCATGCCGGGCGAGGTCGGCGTGGCGTTGCCGGACGACAAGGTGTCCTGGGTGATGAAGGGCGTGTTGTGCGGGATGAAGCACGACTCCGCCGACAGCCCGCCGCGATAGCGACCGGCGCCGCCCGAATCGGGCAGTTCCTTGCGGTAGAGGAACAGCACCGGGAAGCTCTGCTCGGTGTGCTCGATGTTGGGCAGCTGGCAGATCGGCGTGCGTGACTGTCCGCCGGTGTTGATACCGTCGGCCATGGAGAAGGCGCCGATGGCGCCGCCGATGGGATCGACCAGCAGGTAGCCGTAGCGCTCGCCCCACTGGTCGGTGCCGCGGAACAGCGTCGCCGGCCACTGGCTGGTGCCGCCGATGCACATGATGTCGCGGCGCATCTCGCTATCCGGGTAGATCATCTTCGAGATGACGTTGTAGGCCGGGTAGAGCGAGATCTCCATCGACTGGATGGGCGCGGTCGAGACCGAGGCCGGGAAGTCGGCGCAGTTCAGCGTGCCGGGGGTCGGATCGAAGTCGACGTGGCGCAGCGCGCCGCCGCAGGCGAAGTACTGGTCCCAGCACAACA
Organism: Gammaproteobacteria bacterium; assembly: GCA_050184115.1. GTDB lineage: Bacteria > Pseudomonadota > Gammaproteobacteria > JACKNG01. Next base: position 718,553 of record JBFXAQ010000001.1, read on the forward strand.
GTTCGTTGATGGCCACCATGATCGAGCCGCGCCAGCCGGAGTATGTCGCGTTCATGGCGCCTTCCTGCGCTGCCGAGCCGTCGTTGAAGAAGGTCAGCTTGGTGCCTTCCTTGCGCAGGCCGAGCACCACGCGGTGCGTACGCCGATCGCCCGGACGGCAGGCCTCGATGTAGGTGCGGTCGTACCACTCGCCGTCGGGCAGGCGTGCCATCTTCTCGAGATAGGATTTCTCGGAGTTGTCGATGATGCGCTTCATCACGCCTTTGACGGTCTTCGCGCCGTAACGCTTGATGAGTTCGATGACGCGCTCACGCGCGGTGGTGTTGCCGGCGACCTGGGCGCGGAAGTCGAGTGCGACCAGCTGCGGCTTGCGCGAAGCGCGCAGGTAGACCGCCTCGATGTCCTTCCTGATCTCGTAGTTCTCGATGATCTTGAGCGGCGGCAGCATGATGCCTTCCTCGTAGGCCGATTCGGCCGAGGGGCAGAAGCTGCCGGGCGTGATGCCGCCGATGTCGTACTGGTGCAGGCAGTTGGTCACCCAGCAGAACAGCTCGCCTTCCCAGAACACCGGGCACAGCAGCATGACGTCCTGCTGGTGCGCCGCGCCGACCCACGGATCGTTGGCGATGAACATGTCGCCTTCGCGGATACCGGGGTTGTCGGAGCGGAACTCGAGCGTCCATTTCACCTGCGTGTCGGTGACCCCCGACATGTATTGCATGTAGGGCCCGAAATACACGAACTCGGCGTCCTCGGTCAGGATCGAGGGATTGAGGTCGAGCGCGTACATCGCCACCGGTGACCCCGACAGGCGCTGGATGGTGGCGCCATGCTCCTCGTTGATCTGCCACAGGTTGTGGCGGATGACCTCGTAGGTGACCGGATCGACATCGGCATCGAAATCGCGATGGAGCCGGAGCTTGTCGCTGATGCGAAGCTTCTGCGGCGGCACGTAAGGATGCTCGACGCCGTTGAAATCGACATCGGTCATTTCACTGATGCGGGGCATGGCCTTCTCCTTCGCGGGGTCAGACCCCGGACGTTAACTCGTTGTTTCGCGGCGCTTCTCGCGTTTGTACGGGGTCAGACCCCGCGGTCAGACGTTGGGGTCGATGACGAAGTTGCCCAGTGCGTCGACGCTGATGCGCTGCTGCGGGTGGACGACCATCGAGGTGGTGGTGGTCTCGACGACACAGGGGCCGTCGAGGTGATTGCCGGGTACCAGCTTGTAGCCGTCGTAGATCGGCGTGGGGCGGAGCTTCTTCCATTCCGCCCACCAGATGTCGCGGGTGCCGGTCTGCGCATCGCTGGCGACGACGTCACTCAGCGTGTCGGCGGCAGCGAGCGTGGGTTTGCGCGAGACCGCCGACGCGCGGCAGCGGAAGGTGACCATTTCCAGGCGCGCGCCGCGCAGCGCGGCGCCGCGGCCGTAGAGGCGTTCGTAGCGTTGCACGAAGCGCTCGCGCAACTCCGCGAGGCCGGCTTCGTCGAGCACACCGCCGTCGAGATCGACCTCGACCTCGTTGATCTGGCCGCGGTGGCGCATGTCGATCGACCAGCGGAACTGGTGACGCGCGGCGGCGACGCCGTCATCGAGCAGGTGCTGACGGCCCTTCTCGCCGAGTTCGGCGAGGATGGCGTTCACGCGCCCGAGGTCGAACGGCGAGGACATGATCGAGACCTGCTCGTCGACGTGCAGGATGTCGGCCGAGGCCGCGCCGAAGGCGCACCACACGGCGGCGGTGTCGCCCTGTGGCACGATGACCTTGGCCACGCCGAGCTCGCGCGCGGCGACGCCCATGTGCACCGGGCCGGCGCCGCCGAAGGCAAAGACGACGAAATCGCGCGGGTCGAGGCCTTTCTGCACCGTCACCTTGCGGATGAGGTCGGCCATCTGGAACTCGGCGATGGTGGCCACCCCGCTGGCGAGTTCGTAGAGGTCCATGCCGAGTTCGTCGGCGAGCTTCTGCAGGGCAGCTGCCGCGGCGTCGCGGTCGAGCTTCATGGTGCCACCGGCGAAGTTGTCCGGGTCGAGGTAGCCGAGCACGAGATCGGCGTCGGTGGTGGTCGGCACGGTGCCACCCTTGCCGTAGCACACGGGGCCCGGATCGGCGCCGGCGGAATCGGGGCCGACGCGCAGGCTCTTGGTCGTCGGGTCGATCCATACCTTGGAGCCGCCGCCGGTGCCGAGCGTCTGCACGTCGACCTTGGGCAGGAAGTACTCGTACTGGTGCACGAGGCTCTTGTAGGACACCACCGGCAGGCCGTCGTGGATGACGCCGACATCGAAGGACGTGCCGCCGAGGTCGGTGGTGATGACGTTCGGATAGCCCATCAGCTGGCCGAGGTAGACCGAGCCGGTGACGCCGGCGACGGGGCCGGAGTCGAGGGTCAGCAGCGGTGCATCCTGCGCCTTCGGCACGGTGATGGTGCCGCCGGCGCACTGCGTGATCTGCAGCGGCGTCTTGAGGCCGAGTTCCTTCAGCTGGGCATCGAGGCGGGTGACGTAGCCGACGGTGACCGGGCCGATGTAGGCGTTCAGCGCAACGGCCGTGGTGCGTTCGTACTCGCCCCACTTGGGCGCGAGTTCGTGCGAGCAGGTGACGTAGAGGTCGGGCGCGAGTTCGGCCGCGAGCGCCTTGATGCGTTGCTCGTGCGCGGGTTCGAGGAAGGACCACAGGCAGCACACCGCGAGCGCCTCGCAACCGGCGTCGCGGAGTTCCACGATGGCCTGGCGCGCCTCGTCCTCGTTCAATTCGACGATGACCTTGCCGAAGCAGTCGACGCGTTCGGACACGCCGCGCACCAGGCGCTTGGGGATCAGCGGCTCGGGCTTCCTGCTCTCCGGAATGTGCACGATGAGCTTGATGTCCTGTCCGGACAGCCCGCGCGAGCCGCGCATGATGTGGATCACGTCGTTGTGGCCGCGGGTCGTGATGAGGCCGATCTTCGCCCCGCGGCGCTGGATGATGGTGTTGGTGCCGACCGTGGTGCCGTGGGCGAGGACGTCGATGTCCTCGAGCAGGGCGTTGACGTCGCGGCCGATCTTGGCCGCGGCGCGCGCAATGGCCTCCATCACGCCGGCGGCGAAATTGCCCGGCGTCGAAGGTGCCTTGGCGATGGTGAGTCGCCCGTCGTCGTCGATGAGGACGCAATCGGTGAACGTGCCGCCGATGTCCAGGCCGCAGAGATAGGAACTCAAGCTGTGATCTCCCCTGTGCAGCAGCGGCGGTGGCCGCGGCCGCGCCGATTTGTCAGAATCGGCGTGATATTGAACGGTCGTTCAAAATTAGACGATCGTTCAAACAGGTTCAAGGCATGACCGAAGACACCAGACCACGCGGGGCTGAACTCACCCGCGAGCGCATCCTCGACGCTGCCGAGCGGCTGTTCGCGCGGTCGGGTTACGACGGTGTCTCGCTGCGCCAGATCACCCGCGAGGCGGGGGTCGAGCTGGCGCTGGCCAACTACCACTTCGGCCCCAAGGCCGAGCTCTACCGCGCGGTGGTGCGGCGGCGCTCGGCCGAGCTCAACGCCGAACGCATGGCGCTGCTCGAGGCATTGCCCGGTGGCGCGCCGATCGAGGCCCTCGTCGACGCCTTCTCGCGGCCCTTCCTCGAACGCAGCCTGCACGGCGGGCCGGGCTGGAAGGACTATGCCCGGGTGGTGGCGCAGATGGCCGATGCGCCCGGCCGCACGGCCGAGCTCATGAGCGAGGAATTCGACCCGGTGGCGCGCGCGTTCATCGACCGCGTACGCGAAACCTATCCGCAGGCAGCCCCGGAGCGCATCTACTGGGGATTCCACTTCCTGGTCGGCGCCATGACCATCACGTTCGCCGACACCGGGCGCGTCGACGTGCTCTCGGCCGGCCTGTGCCGCAGTGACGACCTCGCCGCCATCCACGCCCACATGGTGCCGTTCCTCGCCGCGGGCTTTGCGCGCCTGTGCGGCGCGCAGGCCTGATCCGACAGCGAGACCGGTGCGCCCTCGGCGGCGCGCTCGCCCTACGCCAGCGCGGCGTGGCGCACGCAGACCTTGAGGCCCGGCTTCAGCGCGAAACGTACGCGATCGACGACCAGTCCGTGCGCGGCGAGCAGTCGCGCCAGCGTATGGCGATCGAAATAGTAGAGATGTTCGGAGGGCTTGAACTCGCCCCAGGTCGCGAGCGCGCGTGGCACGCGCCAGTGACCGATGTCGGGGGTGCCGAGGTCGAGCACGCCGCCTGGGGCGAGGATGCGCGCGAGTTCGGCGACGAAGGCGTGCAGGTCGGGCACGTGCTCGATGACGTCGTAGCACGAGATGGCATCGAACCAGCCGTCCGGATAGCCCTGTTCGTGCAGCAGGCCCTCGCGCAGGTTCGTGAGGCCGAGCGCCGCGCGGCCGTAGGCGATACCGGCGGTCTCGATGTCGACGCCGTGCGCCTCGAAGCCCGTATCGGCGGCGGCGCGCACGACGAAGCCGGCCGAGCAGCCGACATCGAGCCAGCGCCCGGCAAGCGCGTACTCGCGCGCGAGGCGCCGTACACGACGCCGCGCGCGCTTGAGTTTCTTGTCCGCCTTGCGTGTGTATCCGGCGCTGTAGGCGGCGTCGTAGCCGGCGCGGATCTCGGCGAAGGGCCGGCGCGGGTTGATCAGTGTGAGCGTGCAGGCGGTACAGCGCACGAAGGGTTCGCCGCCTTTCTCGAACAGGGGCGCGAAATCGTTGCCGCCACACACCGGGCAGACGATGCGGTCCCAGCCGGCGCGCGGCGCGCCCGTTCCAGTCACGGCCAGTGCCTCATCGCTTGCGCCAGCGTCGATGACCCCCGATCATCGAGCGCCGGGGGAGGCGGGCATCGGGCCGGCCGGAAGGGGTACGCGGGGAGTCCATGAGCGAGCAGTTTTCAGCCAGCGGCGTGATCACGGTGACGACGGATTTCGGCCATCGCGGGCCTTTCGTCGGCGTCATGAAAGGGGTCATCGTGGAGCGTTTCGCCGCCGCCCGCATCATCGACCTGACGCACGAAGCACAGGTCCACTGGCCGGTCGAGGCGGGGTTCTGGGTGGCGCGATCCTACCACTATTTCCCGCGCGGCTCGGTCCACCTCGCGGTGGTCGACCCGGGGGTCGGTACCGATCGCAGCGTGCTGCTCGCGCTCGGCGACGGCCATGCCTTCCTGGCACCGGACAACGGTCTGCTCGGCGAAGTGATCGAGCGTACCGGGGCCGAGGTGCGGCGCCTGCCGGCCGCGGTGATCGACCGCCATCGCCTCGAGGACATCAGCGCGACCTTCCACGGCCGCGACATCTTCGCGCCCCTCGCCGCCGCGCTTGCCGCCGGCACCTTGGACCCGCGCGCCTGCGGCGAGCCCGGCGCCGACTACGTGCCCTCGGTGGTGGAACCGGCGAGCTGGCGGGGTGGCGCCCTGCACGGTGTGGTCATCACCAGCGATCACTTCGGCAACCTCATCACCAACGTCGGCGGTGACGAACTGGCGCGCCTGCAGGCGCCGCGGGTCCAGGCCGGCGGGCACGACATCCCGGTGCGCCGTACCTACGGCGACGCGGGGCCTGGTGAACTGCTGGCCCTTGTGAATTCCTTCGGCGTGCTCGAGGTCGCGCGCGCGGAGCAGAATGCCGCCGAATATCTCCGCCTTGGTCGTGGCGCGCCGGTGCGGGTCGTCGAGGGGCGTCCGGGCTGACACGTCGGGTTTCCGCTCACGACGGCGGTGCGGGCACGGCGGGAAACGCGCGGCGGACATCGACGAATTCTCCGCTGGGAAAACGCTGCAGCGCCGGTAGCAGGTCGAGCAGGTGCGCCGCGGCGACGGCCGGCGTCGGCATGTCCGCCGTCCCGCGCGCGGCGTGCAGCCGGGCCAGAGACGGAAATGTCGCGGCGTCGTGACGGGCGAGCTCGTCCTGCATGGCGGTGGCAACGAGACCAGGCGCCAGCGCGACGAGATGGCTGTGGGGGAGTTCGTGGGCGTAGAGGCGCGCGAGCATGTTGAGCGCGGCCTTGGACAACGCGTAGGCGCCCCAGCCGAAGTGCCCGCTCTGCGAGGCCCCGGACGACATCAGCACCACCTGGCCCGGCACCGCGGCTCGGCCTACCAGCCAGTCGAGGATGACCTTGTTCGCCCACACGTTGACGTCCATGACCTGCCGTAGTTCGTCGAGCGGGGTGTCGACCATCGCAGCGATGGGGCCGAGCACGCCGGCATTGAGGATGACGACGTCGAGCGCCGCGGTCGTCGGCACCAGCGCGTCGAGACACGCGGCCAGCGCGGCGGGCGCGGCGAAATCGGCCTGGGCCTGGACGAGCCCGGTTGGCGCCGGTTCGAGTCGCCCGCGCGCGAGACCGTAAACCGTCGCGCCGCGCGCCAGCGCAGCTTCGCCAAGCGCCCGGCCCAAGCCGTGAGTATGTCCGGTGAGCAGCATCTGCATGCGGCGATCATAGCAATCGTCCCGAGCCTGCCGGCGCGACGTTGGCGAGCGGGGCGCGCTCGTCCTCGACGCCACCGCGACAGTTCACCCGCTGCCGGCGCATCGCCCTTGCCGCTGGCCGCCGGAGGCGCGGTTCCGTCGTTGTCGGCGAGCGGTTAGACTCCGCCACCATGGCGCTCGAACCCTTCAGCGAATCCGAACTGCGGCGCCGCCGTGGCGAGAAGTGGCACCACTACCCGGAAGACGTGCTCGCTGCCTGGGTCGCCGACATGGACTTCGTCGTCGCCGAACCGATCCGTGCGGCCTTGGCCGAACGCATCGACGTAGCGGATTTCGGCTATCCGCGCGCGCACCGCGCAACCGGCCTGCCCGATCTCTTCGCCGAACGGGTCGCCGCGCGGTTCGGCTGGCACATCGACGCGCGCGACGTGATCATCCTGAGCGACGTCGTCCAGGGGCTCTACCTCGCGCTCGAAACGCTCACCGAACGCGGTGACGGCGTCGTCATCCAGACGCCCATCTACCCACCCTTCCTGCACGCCGCGCACGAGACCGGTCGCCGCGCTGTCCACTGTCCACTGGTCGACGACGGCCACGGTTACGTCATTGACTTCGACCAACTCGAGGCTGCCATCGATGCGGGCACCCGGCTCATCATGCTGTGCAATCCGCACAATCCGAGTGGGCGGGTCTTCACGCGCGCGGAACTCGAACGTATCGCCGCGCTCGCCATAGCGCGCGATCTGGTCGTGGTGTCGGACGAGATCCACGCCGACCTCGTCCTCGGCGATCGCCCGCACATCCCCATCGCCGCGCTTGGCCCCGAGATCGCCGCACGCACGGTGACGCTGATGTCGGCGAGCAAGGCCTTCAACATCGCTGGCCTGTGCATGGCCTTCGCGCATTTCGGCAGCGCCGAGCTCAAGCAACGCTTCGGCGCGGTGCCGGCCCACGCCCGCGGCGGTACCAACACCCTGGCCATCGCGGCGGTGGACGCCGCCTGGCGCCATGCCCAACCGTGGTTGGACGAGGTGCTGGAGCAGTTGCGCCGCAATCGCGACCAGGTCGCCCGTCATGTCGCTACGCATTGGCCAGGCGTCCGCCACCACGCCCCCGAGGCAACCTACCTGGCCTGGCTCGACATGCGCGCGCTCGGACTCGCGCCCTCGCCGCAGGAGTACCTCCTCGCCGAAGCGCGCGTGGCCCTGAACGACGGCCGCAATTTCGGCCCTGACGGCGAAGGCTTCGTGCGCCTCAATTTCGCCACCTCGCCCGCGATGCTCGATGCCATCCTGGCGCGCCTGGACGCCGCGCTGGAGGGGCGCTGAAGGGCATCCCGCCGGCTTCCTCTCCCGCAACGAAACAGAAGACCCCGCGTTCCCGGATCGAGGCAGGGTGAGGCAAAGCGTAGCGAGGAAGACCAGATGCAAGGCGCGGGCGAGCCGAGCACCGGAGTTTACTGGTGTAAATGAGGAGCGCAGGCGAGCGCGCAACGCCGCAGATGGTCTCCGCAGTAGCTTTTCACCGTCCTGTTAGGGTTGGCGGTACGCCCACGCCAGCAGTGCATCCTGAATCTCCGTGCCGATGCCCCAGTTGGCGCCGCGATAGTTCAGCATCATCGAGACGATGAAGGTGCGGCCGGACGGCGTGTGCACGTAGCCGCCAATGGCCGACACGCTGTCGAGGCTGCCGGTCTTGAGGTGCATGCGTCCATTCTCCTCGCCGCCACGGAAGCGTTTGCGGGTGGTGCCGTCGCGACCGACGATGGACAGCGAGGCGAGGAACTCGGGCATGTGCGGTGAGCGCCAGGCGAGGCGCAGGAGATCGCGCATGAAGCGCGAGGTGACGCGGGCGTCGCGCGACAGCCCGGAACCGTTGTCGACGACCAGTGCAGTGGTGTCGAGGCCGCGACCGTCGAGGTGTTCGCGCAGCGCCTGGCGCGCTTGCTCGCGCGTCACCGGCGCCGGGTAGCGCGATGTGCCGATGGAGTAGAGCAGCATCCGTGTCATCAAGTTGTTGCTCCACTTGTTGAGTGGGCGGATGACTTCGCCCAGTTCGCGCGAACGCCAGGTCATGAGCGGTTTCTGCCCAGTCGGCAAGCGACCGCGTTCGACGCCGCCGCCGATGCTGCCGCCCCATTGCTGCCAGAGAGACTTGAACACGCCGTAGGCGTATGACGCCGGCGTCATGACGCTGCGCGCGATCTGGTAGTGGCGGCAGGAGAACGGCATCTCGCCGCGGAACAGGACGTGGTCCGGCTCGGCCGGGCCGGCCGCGTAGAGACCGATCTTGGGCTGGTCGCCGCGGCAGGCGCCCTTGATGAGACGGATCTGGTTGGTGATGGCGAGGTTGGGCAGTTCGGGTACGGTCGTGATGTCGACGCGGCCGTGCGCGGCGTCGGGCGTGATGACGAAATCGACCGATTGGAAATTGACCATGAACGCGCTGGGCAGCGTGTTGTAGAGGCGGAACGGCTGGCCGTCGAAGGCGCCGGGATCGGTTTCGTCGGTAGCGAACTGGCTGTCGTCGATGAGCAGGCGGCCCGTGATGTCGCGTACGCCGAGACGGCGCAGCGCGCCCAGCATCTTCCAGAAATCCTCCAGCACCAGGTAGGGGTCGCCATAGCCCTTGATGAGCAGGTCGCCGTCGAGCACGCCGTTCCTGATCGGCCCGAGCGCGTAGACACGGGTCGCCCAGGTGTGGTTGGGCCCGAGCAGGTCGAGTGCCGTCCAGGTGGTGACGAGCTTGATGGTCGAGGCCGGGTTGCGCGGCACGTCGACATTCAGCGCGAGGCGCGGGGTGTCCTCGTCGACGGCCTGCACGACCAGGCTCAGCGCATCGGCCGGCACCTTGCGCTTGGCCAGCACGCGGGCGACACCGTCGGGGAGATCGACAGCGTGGGCGAGCGTCGGCAGGACCAGGCACAGGGCCAGCGACAGCGCGGCAAGCGGCCGGCGAAGCGGGTACAGCACGATGGCGTGGGCCGCCGCTCAGGCGGCGCCGACGGCGTGGTTTGGGTGGCTCGCGCCCGCGGACGCTCGTGGGAGCCGCGGCAGGCACGGACATCCCGGGTGGGGATCGGCAGACGGGATTCGGCGATCACGCTCGCGCACTGACATTCAGGCACTCCTGGTCATGGGGTTCGGCGGCGCGCGCGACGGCTCACATCAGCGACGTGCCGCCGAACAGGTCGCCCTGGTCGTGCTTATTGTAAACGGCCGGTCGGGCGTCGACATCGAGGCAGGGGCTGAATCGATGGCTGACGGACTCGCTGCTGCCAATGATGTGGCGTACCGCGATGCCACGCGCCAACAGGTGGTCGGCGATGAACTGGCGATGACAATGTTGGAAGTCGGCCTCGGCGCACATCAGCGCGGTCGGTCGCTCGCCCGCGCGCGCCAGCAGGTCGGCGATGCCGGCGGCGAAGGTGGCGCTGGCCATGTAGTCGGCGAAGCCGCGGAAGGCGGCGTCGGTCAGCGCGGTGTGGGGCGAGTCGGCGTGCGGCTTGCGGAAGCCGCCGAGGAGGTCACCGAGCCAGTAGTAGGCGATTTCCCGGCTGTTCAGTACGTCCTCCAGCACCGCGCGGTTGTACTGCGGGAAGCGGCGCGAGCGCGGAAACGCGCGAATGTCGACCAGCAGGCGCACGGCGTGGCTTTTGAGCAGGCCGACGAAGGTCGCCGCGCTGCGGTTGGAGTGACCTATGGTGAGGAACGTGGCGCCCTCAGCCATGACGAGCCAGGTAGGTCGCGAGATGGCGGGCGCGGAAGGCATCGGCGTCCCAGGGAACGGCGGTGAGCAGGCGGCGCGCGCGCGGCGCGATCACGTAGACCTCGGCGGCGATCACGCGGCCGTGAGCGGCGTCTTCGACGGTGACGGTCCGTCGCTCGTACAACGCCCCCTCGAAGGCGTCGAGCCGCGCCCACAGCGCGGCGTCGATGCCCTCGAACACCACGCCCTCGGTGCACGCACCGGGTGCCGACACGAGCCCCGGGTAGACCCGCCCGCGCAGGGCATGACGGGCGTAATCACGCAGGCTGGCGGGACGCGCCGGGCGGGTGGCGTGGCACACCGCGCCGAACACCTCGGCGAACATCAATGTGCCGTAGGCGAACAGGCGTCTGGCGTCGCTGTCGCCGGATCGTCGCACCGTCGCTCAGATGATCCCGTCGTCGCGCAGCGCCGCGAGTTCCTGCTGGTCGAGTCCGAGCCAGTCGCCGTACACCACATCGTTGTGGCTGCCGAGTGGGGGACCCGGAAAATCCGTTCCGCCCGGCGTGCGCGAGAGCAGCGGCACGATGGCCGGGATGGTCAGCGGCTGGCCGTCGATGGTGACCTCCTGGAACAGGCCGCGGGCCCGGTACTGCGGGTCCTCGAACATGTCGCGCGCGTCGTAGATGGGCCCCGCGGCGACGCCGGCTTCGTCGAGTGCGGCCAAAGCCGAGGCCGCCGGCAGGCCGCGTGTCCAGGCCTCGACGGCATCATCGATCTCGGCCTGGTGGGTGACCCGCCCGGCGTTGTCGGCGAAGCGCGGATCGCCGGCCATGCCTGGCTGTCCCATGGCTTCGGACAGGCGCTTGAACATCGAGTTGGTGTTGGCGCCGATGACGATCAGGCGGCCATCGGCGCAGCGGTAGGTGTTGGACGGCACGATGCCGGTCAGGGTCGAGCCCGATGGCTGGCGCACCACGCCGGCGCCGGCGTATTCCGGGATGACACCTTCGAGCAGGTTGAACACCGCTTCGAAGATGGCCACATCGACGACCTGGCCCTGGCCGTCGCGCTGGCGGCCGATGTAAGCCAGCAGCACGCCGAGCGCCGCATGGATGCCGGCCAGGGTGTCACCGATGCTGAGATTGGGCCGCACCGGTGGCTGGCCCGGGAAGCCGTTGACGTAGCGGAAGCCGCCGAAGGCCTCGCACACCGAGGCGAAGCCGGCCTTCGGCGCGTAAGGGCCGGTCTGGCCGTAGCCCGAGATGCGGGCGTAGATCAGCCCGGGGTTGTCGGCTTTGAGGCTGTCGGGATCGAGCCCCCATTTCTCCATCGTGCCGGGGCGGAAGTTCTCGATGAAGACGTCGGCCTTGGTGGCCATCCGCCGCAGCACCGCGCGGCCGCGCTCTTCGCGCAGGTCCAGTGTCACGCACTTTTTGTTGCGGGCGAGGCTCGCCCACCACAGCGAGGTGCCGTTGCGCACCTCGCGCCAGCCGCGGATCGGGTCGCCCTGGCCGGGTGGTTCGACCTTGATCACCTCGGCACCGAAGTAACCGAGGATGGTGCCGGTGAAGGGGCCGGCCAGCAGTTGGCCGATCTCGATGACGCGCATGCCGGCGAGCGGCCGGTTGTCGGTAGGGGCTTCGTTCATGTCGTCCGGATACGGGTTCGGGATTCGGCGCGGCGTCGATCCCGTTGCCGCGCGACGATGAACAGCATTATCGAGATCCCCATGCAATTGGCAACGGCGTCGGCCGCCGACGGCGTGCGCGCCGGCAACAGGCCCTGCACGCCTTCCAAGGCGAGGCCGTAAGCGGCGAGCGCGAGGGCGAGCTGCCAGCGCGGCCTGCGCGGATGGGCACGCAGCGCGAGTGCCGTGAGGCTTGCGTACATGAGCAGGTGGACGAGTTTGTCGAGACCGGGCAGGGTATCGAGGCCACCAGTGTTGGGCAGCGGCAGCAGGGACAGCGCGGCGACGCCGGCCAGCGCGGCGCGGAACGCAAGGCGCGCCAGGCCGCGACCGCGATCCTGCAGCTGCGGGGGTGGCCGGCCGCTATCCCTGGTCATGACCGCCCGTTCTCCCTTCGCTGCCGTGCTCGCCGTCGCCTTGCTCGCACAGGCCGCGCCGGCAAAGGCCGATTTCGCTGCCGGCGTGGCGGCCTACAAGCAGGGTCGTTACACCGAGGCGCTGGCACGCTTCGAGCCGCTCGCCACCGGCGGTGACGCCCGCGCCCAGTTCGCCCTCGGCCTGCTCTACGACAACGGCGAAGGCGTGGCGCGCGACGACGACGCGGCGTTCACCTGGTATCGCCGTGCCGCCGAACAAGGCTATGCCAAGGCCGAGTACAACCTCGCCCTGATGCTCGAACGCGGCCGTGCGTCCGCCGCCACGACGGGTGCCGATGCCCGCGAGTGGTACCTGCGCGCCGCCCGGCGCGGCAACACCGATGCCGTCACCCGTGTGCACGACTACGCCAGCACCGGCGACGTCACCGCCCAGCGCCAGCTCGGCCGCATGTACGCCCTCGGCGAGGGCGTGGCGAAGAGCCCGCGCGACGCGTTCGGTTGGTTCTCCAAGGCCGCCGCAGCGGGCGACGCCGAGGCCGCTTTCGCGCTCGGTGTGCAGTACGAGCGCGGCGAAGGCACGCCGCGGTCGGACGAACAGGCGGCGCGCTGGTACGCCGCGGCCGCCGCGGCCGATCACGCCGCAGCGCGTTACAACCTCGCCCGCCTGCAGCGTCTCGGGCGTGGCGTCGCGCGCGATCTGGAGGCGGCCCGCGCCGGTTACGAGGCGGCGGCGGAGGCCGGTCTCGTCCGTGCGCAACTGACCTTGGCCATGCTGTTCGAAGCCGGCCAGGGCTGGCCGCACGATCTCGACCGGGCGCTCGTCTGGTACATCCGCGCGGCGAAGAACGGCAGCGCCGAAGCGCAGGTCAATCTCGCCTACCTGCATGCCGACGGCATCGGCACCGCGCCCGATCGCATCGAGGCCTGTGCCCTGCTCGAACTCGCGCGGGACGCGCGGCCCGCGCTCGCCGCCGACAACCACCGCCTGCTGTGCGAGGGGCTCGATGCCACGGCCCAGAGCGCGGTTGCAGCGCGCGTGGCGGCCTGGCGCGCGCCTGCCACCGACGCGGCGCGCCTGTCGGCGCGTTGAGCGGCCGCGGCGCACGTCCCGGGCCGCTGCTCCGGACTGCCGCCGACGACCCTGCACAGCACCCGCCGCGTCAACCCGCTGCGTCGAGCACGTAGCTCGCGGCGATGCCGACGAAGATCGCCCCGCCCACCCAGTTGTTGTTGAGAAAGGCAGCGAAGCAGGCGGCGCGCTCGCGCGCGCGAATGAGGTATTGCTGGTAGGCGAACAGCGCGGCCGCGGCGGTGAGGCCGAGGTGAAACGGCCAGCCGAGCGCGGCCTGGTGACCGATCAGCAGCAGGTTGCCGAGCATGATCAGCTGCAACACGCCGATGATCACGCGGTCGTCTTCGCCGAACAGGATGGCGGTCGACTTGATGCCGAGCACGAGATCGTCGTCGCGATCGACCATGGCGTACTCGGTGTCGTAGACGACCGCCCACAGCACTGCGGCGCTGAAGGTCAGCCAGGTCAACGGGCTGAGCGCATCCGACTGTGCCGCGAAAGCCATCGGCACGGCCCAGCCGAACGCCGCCCCGAGGTGCAGCTGCGGCAGGTAGGTGTAGCGCTTGGCGTAGGGATAGGAGACGGCGAGCGCGATGCCACCGAAGGCAAGCAGGACGGTCAGCCGGTTGGTCAGCAGCACCAGCAACGCGGCAGCCACGATCAGCGCCGCGAACAGCACCAGCGCCTCGCGTTCCGACACCGCGCCGGTGGCGAGTGGACGGTCACGCGTGCGTTCGACGTGACCATCGAAATGCCGATCGGCGTAGTCGTTGATCACGCAGCCCGCCGAGCGCATCAGCACCGTGCCGGCGATGAAGATGGCCAGCACGTCGAAACGCGGCAGGCCGCCGGCGGCGAGCCACAGCGCCCACAGCATCGGCCACAGCAGCAGCAGGATGCCGATCGGACGGTTGAGCCGAGCGAGGCGCAGGTAGGCGGCGACGCGTTGGCGCGGCGCCAGCGGGACATGGCGCGAGGTGGCTTGGGCGCGTGCGGTTGGGGGGCACATCACGTGATTCTACAAGTGCGGACAGCGCGGGGGCGCATCAAACGTTGGCGTACTCGACGCGCCGCGCCAGCCAGCGCTCGACCAGTTGCTGGGCGATCGTCGGATGTTCGGCGAGCAGGACCTCGGCGGCGTGCTGGACGTCGCCGAGCAGGGCGGCGTCGCGGCTGAGATCGGCGATGCGGAACTGCGCGGCGCCTGCCTGGCGCGTGCCGAGCAGTTCGCCCGGGCCGCGCAGGGCGAGATCGCGGTCGGCGATGACGAAGCCGTCGGTGGTCTGGCGCATCACCTCCAGGCGTTGGCGCGCGAGCAATGACAGCGGTCCTTTGTAGAGCAGCACACAGTCGGCGTGGCGCGCGCCGCGCCCGACGCGGCCGCGCAACTGGTGGAGCTGCGAGAGGCCCAGGCGCTCGGCGTTCTCGATCACCATCAGGCTCGCGTTGGGCACGTCGACGCCGACCTCGATGACGGTGGTGGCGACGAGCAGGTCGGTGTCGCCGGCGGCGAAGGCGGCCATGGCGGCATCCTTCTCGCGGTCGGCGAGTCTGCCGTGGACGAGACCGACGCGGATGCCGGGCAGGGCGGCAGCGAGCTGGGTCGCGGTCTCGGTCGCGGCCTGGCTTTCGAGCAGCTCGGACTCCTCGATCAGCGGGCACACCCAGTAGACCTGGCGCCCTTCGACGACGAGGTCGGCGATGCGCGCGACGATGTCGGCACGCTTGCTCTCGGCCAGCACGACGGTGCGCACGGGTTTGCGGTTGGGTGGCAGCTCGTCGAGTATCGAGACGTCGAGATCGGCATACGCGGTCATGGCCAGGGTGCGCGGTATCGGCGTCGCCGTCATGATCAGCTGGTGCGGCCGGTAGCCTTCGCGCGCGCCCTTGTCGCGCAGGGCGAGACGCTGGTCGACGCCGAAGCGGTGCTGTTCGTCGACGATGATGAGGCCGAGGTTGGCGTAGGCGACGTCCTGCTGGAACAGCGCGTGGGTACCGACGGCGAGCGTGGTCGGGCGTTCGGCAAGACAGGCAAGCAGCGGTGCACGCTGACTCTTCGTCAGGCGACTGGTCAGCAGCACCACCTCGATGCCGAGTGGCGTGAACCAGCGTCGCAGGTTCGCAGCGTGCTGCTCGGCGAGCAGTTCGGTTGGTGCCATCAATGCGACCTGGTGGCCGTGATCGAGCAGGAGCGCGGCGACGGCCGCGGCGACGGCGGTCTTGCCGGCGCCGACGTCGCCCTGCAGCAGGCGCAGCATGGGGACGCCGCTGGCGAGGTCTTCGTCGATCTCGCCGATGACGCGGGTTTGCGCGCCGGTCAGCGTGAAGCCGAGCGCGGCGACGAGCCGCGTGCGCAGCTCGCTGCCACTGACCGCCGGTGCGGCGAAGGCGCGCGCCTTGGCGCGCAGCTGGCGCAAGCTGACCTGGTGGGCCAGCAGTTCCTCGAACACCAGGCGCCGCTGAGCGGGGTGCATCTTCTCCGCCAGGCGCTCGGTATCGGCATCGGGCGGCGGCCGGTGCACGAAGCGCAGCGCCGCGGCCAGTGACGGCAGGCCAAGGTGCTCGCGCAAGGCCGATGGGATGATGTCGGCGCTGCGCGCGCCATCTTCGTCGAGCAGGGCCAGGGCCTGGTCGGTGAGGCGGCGCAGGCGCAGCTGGTGCAACCCCTCGGTGGTCGGGTAGACCGGGGTGAGTTCGGCGTCGACCGGGGTCGGTTGGTCGGGGTCGACCACCTGCACTTCGGGGTGGACCATCTCCAGCGTTTGCGGGCCGCGCCGGACCTCGCCGTAACAACGCACGCGACGTCCGGCGGCGAGACGCAGTTGCTGCGAGCGGTTGAAGTGGAAGAATCGCAGGTGCAGTGCGCCGCTGCCGTCGCTGACCCGGCAGAGCAGGGCGCGGCGGCGGCCGAACACCACCTGGGCGGCATCGATGGTGCCCTCGATGAGCGCCTCGCGCGCCTGGCGCAGGGTGCCGATGGGTGTCAACCGGGTACGGTCTTCGTAGCGCAGGGGCAGGTGGAAGAGCAGGTCGCCGACCAGGTGGATGCGCAGCTTCGCCAGCGCCTCGGCCAGCTTCGGGCCGATCCCGGCGAGACGCTCGACCGGATCCTCCAGGCGAGGCGCGGACATCGCGCGAACGACGCGTTCAGCGCTTGAGCGCGATGACGGCGTCCATCTCGACCGCGGCGCCACGCGGCAGGGCGGCAACGCCAATCGCCGCGCGCGCGGGGTAGGGCTTGGCGAAGTACTCGGCCATGACCTCGTTGACGAGGGCGAAGTGGCCGAGATCGGTCAGGAAGACGTTGAGCTTGAGGCAGTCGTCGAGGTTGGCGCCGGCTGCGGTGGCCACTGCCTTCAGGTTCTCCAACACCCGCACCACCTGGGCGCGCATGTCACCTGCAACCATTTCCATCGTCGTCGGGTCGAGCGGGATCTGACCGGAGAGGTAGACGGTGTCGCCGTGGACGATGGCCTGCGAGTAGGTGCCGATGGCGGCCGGGGCCTCGTCGGTGTGGATGGCCGAACGGTTCATGCTGGAATCCTCGACTGGCGGTTGCGATGGAACGCCGCGCGCGCGGCGCCGCGCCATTGTAGCCGCCTGTGCACCGGTGACGACGGCCCTGGCGTCGTGGGATGCGGGTAGGGCGTTGGATAACGTAGCTGGAAGGCCAGCGAGCAATACGGCGAAGTCCAGCAGCGCCGGATATGAAGGTGGAAGAGAAGAGCAGCCGAGGCATCTTTGCGGCGCCATGCACAAACGCAGCGCTATCAGATCGGAGCAGGGCGCTGGAGAACGTAGCGAGGAAGGCCAGCGAGCCCGGCGCGGGGAAGGCGAGCAGCGCAGTGTACGCAGGTACATGAGCAGCGCAGCCGCGCCCGCAACGCCGCGAACGGGCGGCGTGTTCTAGCCCCGGGGCAGGGTGACGCAAGGCGTAGCGAGGAAGGTCAGGGAGCCCGGCGCGGGGAAGGCGAGCAGCGCAGCGTACGCAGGTACATGAGCAGCGCAGCCGCGCCTGCGTCAGCGCCAGCGCGGATGAATCCACGTCATCGGTTAGGGGCAGGGCGCTGGAGAACGTAGCGAGGAAGGCCAGCTGCAAGGCGCGGGGAAGGCGAGCAGCGCAGTGTACATGGGTACATGAGCAGCGCAGCCGCGCCCGCAACGCCGCAGATGGCCTCCGCAGTAGTTCTCCAGCGCTCTGCTAAGCGCGCTTGCGGTGTACGCGCGAAACCGTCTTGACCCCGCGCAACACGCGAATGACGTCCGCGAGGTGCTTGCGATCGCGCACGCTGATGACCAGGCGCATCTTGGAATAGTGCTCGTCGCGCTCGGAGAGTTCGACGCCCTCGATGTTGGCGTTCTGATCGGCACAGCCGGCCGCCACGGTCGCCAGCACGCCGCGCTGATTCTGCACGTCGAGAACGATCTCGGCGGAGAACTCGCGGTCGAGGTCGTCGGCCCACTCGACGTCCACCCACTTGTCGGGCGCGTTCTTGAAGTCGACCACGTTCTTGCACGAGGGGTGGTGGATGACGATGCCGCGTCCGGCGGTGATGAAGCCCATGATGGGATCGCCCGGGATCGGGTAGCAGCACTTGGGGATGGTCACGACCATGCCCTCGGTGCCGTGGATCAGCAGCGGCGCCGGCCCGCCATCGTTGCGTGGGCGGCGGCGCGCGCCGTCCTCGAGGCGCTCCTCGATGCCGCTCGGCACCAGCGCGCGGGCGACCAGCGGCGCCGGTCGCACCCCGAGGCCGATGTTCGACAGCAATTCGTCGAGCGAGGCGAGGTTGAAGCTCGCCAGCGCCGCCTTGACCCGCGCCGGGTCGAGGCTGTCGATGCTCGCCTCGAAGCGCTCGAGTTCGCGGTTCAGCATGCGCTTGCCGAGCGAGGTGGCTTCGTCCTGGCGCAGGTTCTTGAGGTAGTGCCGGATATTCGCGCGTGCCTTGCCGGTGACGACGAAGGTCAACCAGGCCGGATTGGGGCGCGCGCCCGGTGCGGTCACGATCTCGACGGTGTCGCCGTTCTTGAGCGGGGTGCGCAGCGGCGCCAGGCGGCGGTCGACGCGGCAGCCGACGCAGGTGTTGCCGAGGTCGGTGTGAATCGCGTAGGCGAGGTCGACAGCGGTGGCACCGCGCGGCAGTTCCATGATCTCGCCCTTGGGCGTGAACACGTAGACCTCGTCGGGGAACAGGTCGACCTTGACGTTCTCGAGGAACTCCTGCGAGTTGCCGGCACGCCGCTGCATCTCGATGACCCCGCGCAGCCAGTCGCGGGCACGCTTGTGGGCGCTCTTCGCCGCGCTCTCGCCGGTCTTGTACAGCCAGTGCGCGGCAATGCCGGCCTCTGCCACCTGGTCCATCTCGTTGGTGCGGATCTGGACCTCGATGGGCACGCCGAAGGGTCCGAACAGCACGGTGTGCAGCGACTGGTAGCCGTTGGCCTTGGGGATGGCGATGTAGTCCTTGAACGTGCCCGGCACCGGCTTGTACAGGCTGTGGACCACGCCGAGCGTGCGGTAACAGGTGTCGACCGAGTCGACGATGATGCGGAAGGCGTAGACGTCGTGCACCTCGGAGAAGTGCAGGTGCTTCTCGCGCATCTTGTTGTAGATGCTGTAGAGGTGCTTCTCGCGGCCGGCGACGTGGGCGACCAGCTGTTCCTGGCGCAGCTGGCGCTTGATGCGGTTCTTGATCTTGGCGACGACTTCCTTGCGGTTGCCGCGGATCTTCTGGATGACCCGCGTGAGTACACCGTAACGCAGCGGGTAGAGGGCCTCGAAACCGAGTTCCTCGAGTTCCAGGCGGATGGCGTTCATGCCCAGGCGCTGGGCGATCGGGGCGTAGATCTCGAGCGTCTCGCGCGCGATGCGACGGCGCTTGTCCGGCCTGAGCGCGCCCAGCGTGCGCATGTTGTGCACGCGGTCGGCGAGCTTGACCAGGATGACGCGGATGTCGTCCGCCATCGCCATCAACATCTTCTGGAAGTTCTGCGCCTGCGCCTCGGCATGCGACTCGAACTCGATCTGGGTCAGCTTGGACAGGCCGTCGACGATCTGCGCGACCTCGGCGCCGAACTCCTCGCTGATGCGCTCCTTGGCGATGCGGGTATCCTCGATGACGTCGTGCAGCATGGCCGCGATCAACGTCTCGTGGTCCATGTGCATCTCGGCGAGGATGCCGGCGACCTCGAGCGGGTGCTGCACGTAGGGTTCGCCGCTCTGGCGGGTCTGCCCCTCGTGCGCCTCGGCGCTGAAGCGGTAGGCGCGGCGGACGTCGCGGATCTGGTCGGGCGAGAGATAGCCGCGGGTGCGCCGGCAGAGATCGTCGATGCGCAGTGCGGTATCCGGCGCGAGCGGCGTGGCCGTACTCATGGCCGGTGACCGGCGGGTCGCGGCGCGACCCGGGGGGCAGATGTGGCGGGCGGACTGGGGCGGGGGTACATGCCCGGACGGCGGCGCGCGGCCGCCAGGCCGATCAGAAGTCGGAGTCGTCGTTGATCTGCGCCGCCTGCTGCTCGGCGAACTCGACGGCCAGCTCGAACTCCTCGGCGGCGCGTTCCTTGGCGTCGATCTCGTCGAGGATCTCCTCGTTCATCAGGCCGGCGGCGATTTCGCGCAGGGCGACGACGGTCGGCTTGTCGTTCTCCATGTCGACCAGCGCCTGGGCGCCGTGAGCGATCTGGCGGGCGCGGCGGCTGGCCACGAGGACGAGGTCGAACCGGTTGTCGACGGCGGGCAGGCAGTCTTCGACAGTCACACGTGCCATGGTCAGGATCCTGTTGGGCGTGGCGGAAAAGGGGGCGGGACTATAGCAAAGCCGGCGTCAAGGCGCCACGAGTTCGGCCAGCAGCGCGGCGTGGCGCAGGGTCTGCGCGGCGCGCCGCTGGGCGGTGGCGTCGAGGATGGCGGCGAAGGCGGCCAGTGCCTGGTCGAAGTCGTCGTTGACCACCAGGTAGTCGTACTCGGGGTAATGGGAGATCTCGCGCTGGGCATCGCGCATGCGTCGCGCGATCACCGCGCTGTCGTCGCCGCGGCCGCGCAGGCGCGACTCCAGCGCCGCCAGCGACGGCGGCAGGACGAAGATCGAGATGGCGTCGGGGGCGGCGGCGCGGATGCTGCGCGCGCCTTGCCAGTCGATCTCGAGCACGACGTCGTGACCGGCGTCGAGCAGTGATGCGACCGCGGCGCGCGAGGTGCCGTAGCTGTGGTCGAACACGGTCGCATGCTCGAGGAACTCGCCGGCCGCCGCCATGTGGTCAAAGCGCTCGGCGTCGGTGAAATGGTAGTCGACGCCGTCGACCTCGCCGTCGCGGCGGGCGCGCGTCGTGTGCGACACCGACACCCGCAGGTTGTCGCGCGCCGCGAGCAGCGCCCGCACCAGGCTGGTCTTGCCGGCACCCGACGGCGCCGAGACCACGAACAGGTGGCCGTTGGCGCGCTGCGGGCCGCGCGGGATCGTTGTCATCGCGGGGCCGCCGTTACGGGACGGCCCGTACCAGGGCGTGCCGCGGGGCTGCACAATCGGGGTGCCTGCATGTCGTTCTCGCTCCGGTGGCGTCGTTCCATCCGCGCCGGCGCGCGCGGGGGGCGGAACGTCACGGCAACAGTCAGCGGCACGGGCGGCATGAAAATTGAGGGTACGCTCACTCGATGTTCTGGATCTGCTCGCGGATCTGCTCGATCAGGACCTTGAGTTCGACCGCGGCACCGGCGGTGTCGACGTGGGCCGATTTCGAACCGAGCGTGTTGGCCTCGCGATTGAGTTCCTGCAGGAGGAAATCGAGCCGGCGACCGATCGGTTCATCCTGGGCCAGCACGCGTGCGAGCTCCTCGACGTGGGTGGCGAGCCGGTCGAGTTCCTCGGCGACGTCGAGGCGTTGGAGCAGCAGCGCGCATTCCTGCTCGACGCGGGCCTCGTCGATGCCCTCGGCGAGTTCGCGGATGCGCGCCTCGTGGCGTTCGCGCACGTTCTCGATGATCTCGGGCACGCGCACGGTGAGCAGCGCGACCTGGTCGCGAATGCCGTCGAGGCGCTGATGAACGAGCTGGGCGAGTTTCTCGCCCTCACGCCGGCGGGCAGCGAGGAAAGCGTCGAGGGCGTCGTCGAGGTAGTCGAGTACGCTCGCGCGGACCTGGTCGAGGTCGACCGCCTCGACCTCGGTGACGCCGGGCCAGCGCAGCACTTCGAGCGGATTGATCGGCGCCGGGTTGGCGCAGAGATCGGCGACTTGCTCGGCCGCCTGCACGACGGCGCGCGCGGCCGCTTCGTTGACGTGCAGATCGCGCGTCGCGGTGGTGGTCTCGACACGCAGCGTGCAATCGATCTTGCCGCGCCGGACCAGTGCGTTGACGCGTTCGCGCACGGCCGTCTCGAGCGCTCGGAACTCCTCCGGCAGGCGGACGCCGAGTTCGGCGAAGCGGTGGTTGACCGAGCGCAATTCCCAGGCGCCACGGCCCCAGGGTTCGTCGAATTCGTGCCGCGCGAAGGCGGTCATGCTGTAGGGCATCGCGGCGATTCTCCGGGGCCTCGCGGCAGCGCGCCGCGGCGCAATCTTAACCCGGAAGTTCTGCGCGCCCGCGCGTGCGGCCGGCGGCACGCGCCGGCGAGCGGGCGTAGCGACGTGCCGCGGCGCGCCGGTGTTCGTAGGGCGCGGCTAGTAGCCTGCGCGCGCGTCGGTGGTGTGATGAGGGCCGCGCACGCTGGGTCGAAGCGCTCCGGACCGGTTGCCACGCCCGGTTATAATGCGGCGCCGGTTTTCCTGCGAGGTTCACGATGTCTTCACGTCCCAGCGGACGCGCCCCCGACCAGATGCGGCACGTCAGGTTCACGCGCCAGTTCACCCGCCACGCCGAGGGCTCGGTTCTCGTCGAGTTCGGCGATACGCGCGTGCTGTGCACGGCCAGCGTCGAGCCGCGCGTGCCGCCGTGGTTGAAGGGCAGCGGCAGCGGCTGGGTCACCGCCGAGTACGGCATGCTGCCGCGCTCGACCCATTCGCGCATGCGGCGCGAAGCGAGCCAGGGCAAGCAGGGCGGGCGGACCCAGGAGATCCAGCGCCTGATCGGCCGCGCGCTGCGCGCGGTGGTCGACCTGCAGGCGCTCGGCGAGGTCACCATCACCCTCGACTGCGACGTGTTGCAGGCCGACGGCGGCACGCGCACGGCCTCGATCACCGGCGCCTGGGTCGCGCTGGCCGACGCCATCGACCACCTCATGGCGACGCGCAAGCTGAGCCGCAACCCCCTGCACGGCGCGGTCGCCTCGGTCTCCGTCGGCATCTACGAGGGCGTGCCCGTGCTGGACCTCGATTACGCCGAGGACTCCAATGCCGAGACCGACATGAACGTGGTCATGAACAGCGGCGGGCACTTCGTCGAGATCCAGGGCACCGCCGAGGGCCATGCCTTCCGGCGCGAGGAGATGGATGCCATGCTCGACCTCGCCACCGCCGGCATCGGCGAACTCATCGCGCGGCAGGAAGCGGCCCGCCAGGGCTGAGGACGCATGCCGCGGGCCACGCGCCGATCTTCGTCCACGTACGTGCGGCCGGATGGCGTCGGCGCGGTGGCGCCTGCCGGGAGCGCGCGAGTGCGGCGAGGCCGCGGTCGTGGTGCCCTGGGCATCGCCTGAACCGTGCGCGAAGTCGTTCTTGCCAGTGGCAACGCCGGGAAGCTCGCCGAGCTCCGTGAACTGCTCGCCGGCTTGCCGCTGACCCTGTACGCGCAAAGCGCGTTCGCGGTGACCGAAGCCGAGGAGACCGGCACGACTTTCGTCGAGAACGCCATCATCAAGGCGCGTCACGCCGCCGCCGTCACCGGGCGTGCGGCCATCGCTGACGACTCCGGGTTGGTCGTACCGGTGCTCGAAGGTGCGCCCGGGGTGCACTCGGCGCGCTACGCCGGGCCCGCTGCCGGCGATGCCGCCAACGTCGCCCGCCTGCTCGAGGCCATGCGTTCCCACCACGGCGCGGCGCGCCGCTGCAGCTTCGTCTGCGTGATGGTCTACCTGCGCCATGCCGCCGACCCGCTGCCGCTCATCGCCAGCGCCGAGTGGTGGGGCGAGGTGCTGGAGGCGCCGCGCGGTGAGCGTGGTTTCGGCTACGACCCGGTTTTTCGCGCACCGGAGCGCGGTTGCGCCGCGGCCGAACTCGCGCCCGCCGAGAAGAATGCGCTCAGTCATCGCGGCCGCGCCGTCAGGGGGCTTGCCGCTGCGCTGCGCGCCGAACTCGGAGCGGCCGGCAATGAGTGACGCCGTCGGCCTCTACGTCCACCTGCCGTGGTGCGTGCGCAAGTGCCCCTACTGCGATTTCAACTCGCATGTTCGGGCCAGCGTGCTGCCGGCGACGCGTTATGTCGACGCCCTGTTTGCCGACCTCGAGCGCGAGCTGCGCGACTGGAGCGCACCGCGGGTCGCCAGCGTGTTCATCGGCGGCGGCACGCCGAGCCTGTTCGAGGCCACGGCCATCGCGCGCCTGCTCGATGGCATCGCCGCCCGCGTCACCCTCGCCGCCGACTGCGAGATCACCCTCGAAGCCAATCCCGGCAGCAGCGAGGCGGCGCGTTTCTCCGGCTACCGCGCGGCCGGGGTCAACCGGCTGTCGCTCGGCATCCAGAGCTTCGACGATCCCGCGCTGGCGGCGCTGGGCCGCGTGCACGATGGCGCCGCCGCGCACGCCGCGATCGCGGCGGCACGCGCGGCAGGATTCGACAATCTCAATCTCGATCTCATGTTCGGCCTGCCGGGCGTTGCCGTCGACGCGACGCTGCTTGACCTCGCGCAAGCCATCGCGCACGGCCCCGAGCACATTTCCTGGTACCAGTTGACCCTCGAGGAAGGCACGGCCTTTGCGCGCAAGCCGCCGCCCCTGCCCGCGCACGATGACATCGCCGAGGCCCACGACGCAGGCCTCGCCCGGCTCGCCGCTGCCGGTTACCGCCAGTACGAGGTATCGGCCCATGCCCGCGCCGGTCGCGCCGCGCGGCACAACCTCAACTACTGGCAGTTCGGCGATTACCTCGGCATCGGCGCCGGCGCCCATGGCAAGCAGACCGTCGACGCCGGGTTGCGCCGACGCGTGCGCGTGCGCAGTCCCGAGCGCTACATGGCCGCGGCACTGTCCGGCGATGCGATCGACGAAGAGACGTACACGCAGGGCGCCGCCTGCGTGCTGGAATATGCCCTCAACGCGCTGCGCCTCAGCGACGGTTTTCTCGTCGCCGATTTCGAACGTCGCACCGGTCTTCCCGCCACCCACCCGGCCTTCGCCGCACCACTGGCGGCGGCATTCGCGCGCGGCTGGCTCGTGCAGGAAGGTGAGCGTATCGCGCCGACCGCGGTGGGTTTCCGCTTTCTCACCGACCTGCAACTGCTGTATGTCGATGCCGAGCCCGCTGCGGCGACGCCGGCCATTGCCTGACCGCCCCTGGAGACGCCCATGAGCAAGCAAGAACTCAAGGATTCACTCGGCGCGCTGCGCCGCGAGCTGACGGAACTCGGTCCCGGGTCCGAAGCCGCGCGCGCGCGCCTGAGCGCACTCGCTGACGAGATGGAGCACGAACTGGAGGCGCTTGAAACGCCCGAAGATCACGCGTCACTGGTGGACAAGGTGCAGCAACAGGTCGAAGCGTTCGAGGTCGAGCACCCGCGCGTCACCAACATCCTCAACGACATCATGGTCACGCTGAGCAATCTCGGCATCTGATCGCCGGGGCCGCACGGCGACGGTCCCGGGACGCCCGCGCGGGTGCCGGCTGATCAGCCCGCCAGGGGCTGCCCGAACTGCTCGCCCCAGGCCATCTCGTCCAGCGGCCGACGATTGAGCTGGCGCGGGAAGGGCCGCGCCGGCCAGCCGAGGGTGATCATGGCCGCGGTCGAGACGTCCTCCGGAATCGCCAGCAGGCGCTTGACCTCGGGCTCGACGGCGCAGAGCAAGGTGGTGAGCGCGCTGCCGAGACCGGCGTTGCGGGCGCCGAGCAGGAGGTTCTGCACGGCAGGGTAGATCGAGGCGCCGCCGACGATGCTCAGGCGATCGAGCCCCGTATCGGTCGGATGGACGTCGGCGAGCCGCGCGCAGACGACGACGAAGACCGGGATCTCGGCGAGGTGCTGCGCGAAGTGGTCGGCCGCCTCGAGCACCCGCCGGTCGCGCGAGCCGAGTCGCACCGTGCCGGCTTCGATGCCGGCGACGTACTCGTTCCAGAACGGCAGGTAGAGATCCTGGAGCGCGCGCTTGGTGTCGACGTTGCGCACTGCCACCAGGTTGACCGGCTGGCGGTTGCCGCCGCTCGGCGCCCAGCGCGCGCAATCCAGCACCTGGTGCAGCACCGCGTCCGGCACCGGATCGGGCTTGTAATACCGGCACGTGCCGGTCGAATGCATCGCATCCAGCAATTCCACGTCAGGTCCTCGTCGTGGCCCGGAAGCGCGAACGCTTCCGGGCGAAAGCGTTCAGCCGCCGGCCGAATACTGCTGCCACCAGCTGTTCTCCAGCTTGGAGACATCGATCGGGTCGTAGCTGATCTCCTCGTCGGAGGCCGCCGCCGGCATGGCCGTGGTGTCCGCGGTGGCCGCGGGTTCGCTGGCCGCAGGCGGCGGGCTGGCCGGGGCGGCCGCCGTGCTGCTGGCCGGTGCCTGGGCCGGCGGCTCGTCACCGCCGCAGGCGGTGAGACAGTAAGCAAGGATGAGCAGAAGCGCGGTACGCGGCATGAGATGACCTCCCTAGGACAGCGTGCGCCGAACTATAACCGGCCGGATCGCGCGGGCCAACCGCGGCCGGTGTCAGTCGTCACCCGGCGGGCGGCGGCGCATCGCCTTGACGCCCGAGCGCTCGCGCTTGGCATCGAGGCGGCGCTGACGCGCGCCGGCCGGCACGCGTGTCGGTACGCGCGGTGGGGGCCGCTCGCGCGCTGCCGCGATCAGGGCGGCGAGGCGCTCCAGGGCATCTTCGCGGTTGCGCTCCTGGGTGCGGTAACGCTGGGCCTTGATCGAGACGATGCCCTCGCGCGAGATGCGGCGGTCGCCGCGGGCGAGGAGGGCTTCCTTGACCCGTTGCGGCAGGCGCGAGCGCTGAATGTCGAAGCGCAGCAGGATGGCGGTCGCCACCTTGTTGACGTTCTGTCCGCCCGGACCCTGCGCGCGCACGGCGGTGAATTCGAGGTCGGACTCGTCGAGGCCGAGCGAGGCGAGATCCGTCACGGTGTGCTCCTCCGCTGGAAGTTGCCGCGTTCACCGAGAAACAGCCAGCCGTCGCCGTCCGGAAGCAGGGCAATGGTCGGGCCGCCGTCGCCGGCGCGCCGCCAGTGCGTCGCGTCGACCCGCAGCAGACGCTCGGCCGGCGCCTCGTCGCGCCGGCTGAAGAGGCCGTCAGCGCGGCGTTCCAGCACCAGGCCCGGACGGTCGTCGACGGACGCGCCGAAGCGCGCGGTCAGCGCCCGGTAGGGACCGAGCGCGGCGGCGGGCAGGTCGTCGGGGTACACGGGCGGTGGTATGACTGCGGGCGCGGCGGCGACGATGCGATCCTCGACGAGCTCGCGCATGACGTCCAGCGTGGCGTGGTCGAAGGCATTGATGACGAGGAAATAGCCGAGACCCACGGCGGGGCTGTAGCCGAAATGGGCAAGGTAGCCATCGCCATCCCCGCCATGGCCGAAGAAGCGCGTGCCGTCGTGGTACCAGCTGTAGAGGCCGAGGCCGTAACCGAAATCGAGTCCGCTGGCGGCGGCGCGGGTGGTCACCGGACGTTCCATGCGGGTCACGGCGTCGGCCGGCAGCAGGCGCGCATTGTCGAGAACGCCCCGCCCGAGCAGCAGGCACAGTAGCCCGGCCATCTCGCGCGGACGCACGTTGAGCGCGCCGAAGGGCCGGTAGAGCAGCTGCCAGTAGGGCAGGACCGTGCGGCCGTCGGCATCATAGCCAGGGACGAGGTGGGCGCGCACGGCGTCGTCGAAGTGCAGGCTCGCATGTGTCATGCCGAGGGGTGCCAGGACTCGTGTGGCGAGGAACGACTCGAAATCGCTGCCGGTGGCGCGCTCGAGGGCATAAGCGGCGAGCCCGGCGCCGGCGTTGGTGTAGGAGAAGTAGCGTCCGGGCGGCCATAGCACGCGGCGGGCCTCGGCATGGTCGTGCACCGCCTTCGCCAGCGGCACCGGGCGCGGATCGCGTGGATCGAATTCGGCGCCGGCGAGATCGGCGAGGCCCGCGCTGTGTTCGAGCAGGTGAACGATCCGCACCGGCGCGGTCGCCGCCCAGGGGTTGTCGATCAGACCCGGGCCGACGACGGCGTCGAGCGGGTCGTCGAGATCGAGGGCGCCGTCGTTGGCGGCCATGACCAGGGCCAGCGCGGTGAAGGTCTTGGTGATGGAACCGATACGGAACAGGGCGTCGTCGCTCAACGGGGTGTCGTCGTCGGAGCCGACACTACCTGCCAGATCCGCGGCGCGAATACCCTTCGTATCGACCAGTAGAAAGGCATGCGCACTCGGCGCACCGCGGGCGCGCGCCGCACGTAGCAGCGCGACCAGGCGGAAATCGTCGGCGGCGAGGGCGTCGCTGTCGGCGGCGGCAGCAGTAGCTGGCGCCGCCCAGGCGAGCAGTGCGCACAGCAGGGCGATGAGGTGGGTGGGCAGCCGGCGGGTCATGCCGGCACTGTGACCGCGTGCGGCCGGCGCTGGCAAGCGCTCGGCCGCGTCAGAATGGCTCAGTGGAGCAGGAAGTTGACCGCGGCGAGGCCGGTGAAGGTCATGGTGATGGTGTAGGGCAGCGCCATCCACACCATGCGGCCGTAGGACAGCCGGATCAACGGCGCCAGCGCCGAGGTCAGCAGGAACAGGAAGGCGGCCTGGCCGTTGGGGGTCGCCACCGACGGGATGTTGGTGCCGGTGTTGATGGCGACTGCCAGCATGTCGAAGGTCTCGCGCGTGATGTGCCCGGCTTCGAGCGCGTTCTTGACCTCGGAGATGTAGACCGTGGCGACGAACACGTTGTCGCTGATCGCCGAGAGCAGACCGTTGGCGATGTAGAAGGCCGAGGTCTGGTAAGCGCCGTCGAGGTGCAGCACCCACTCGATGACGGGGGTGAACAGGTGCTGGTCGTGGATCACGGCGACGATGCCGAAGAACACCACCAGGAGCGAGGTGAAGGGCAACGCCTCCTCGAAGGCATGGCCGAGCCGGTGTTCCTCGGTGATGCCGTTGAACGCTGTGGCCAGCACGATGACGGTCAGGCCGATGACGCCGACCTCGGCGACGTGGAAGCCGAGCGCGAAGACGAGGAACACCGCCGCCAGGCCCTGGATCCACAGGCGTGCCTCGGCCTGCTTGTTGCGCTTCGATGATTCGTGGGCCTCGTAGTCGGCGAGGATCTCGCGCACCACCTGCGGTAAGCGGGCGCCGAAGCCGAACCAGCCGGTCATCTCGAGTGCCGCGCAGGTCATGAGGCCCACCGCCAGTACCGGCATCGAGACCGGCGCCATGCGCACGAAGAACTCGACGAAGTGCCAGCCGGCCTCGTGGCCGATGAGCAGGTTCTGCGGTTCACCGACCAGCGTGCAGACGCCACCGAGCGCGGTGCCGACGGCGCCGTGCATCATGAGGCTGCGCAGGAAGGCGCGGAAGTTGTCGAGATCGGAGCGGTGCAGTTCGTGCACCTCGTCGTCACCCGAGGCGTCGTGATCGTGGTGGTACTGCTTGCCGGAAGCGATCTTGTGGTAGACGTGGTAGAAGCCCTGCGCGACGGCGATGATGACCGCGGTCACCGTCAGCGCATCGAGGAAGGCCGAGAGGACGGCGCCGGCGAGCGAGAAGAGCAGCGACAGGAACACCTTGGACTCGACCTTCAGCAGCAGCTTGGTGAAGGCGAACAGCAGCAGTTCCTTCATGAAATAGATGCCGGCGACCATGAACATCAGCAGCATGATGACCGGGAAATTGTGCTCGGCCTCGTGGTAGACGGTCTCCGGCGAGGTCATGCCGAGCAGTACCGCCTCGATGGCGAGCAGGCCGCCGGGTTGCAACGGGTAGCACTTCAGCGCCATCGCCAGCGTGAAGATGAACTCGACGATCAGCACCCAGCCGGTGACGAACGGACCGGCACTCGCCACCAGGATGGGGTTGGCGATGAGAAAGCCGATGACGGTCAGCTTGTACCAGTTCGGTGAGTGGCCCAGGAAGTTGCTGACGAAGGCCTGGGACAAGGTATGCGTGGCCATGGATCGATTTCCCCCCAATACTCCCTCTGCGGTGGCTGCCATCGCATGCTTCCCCCAAGGTCGGTGTCACGGGCGGCCGGATGGCGGCCCTGTGGGGGGTAGCGGCGGCGGTACGCCGTTTATTTAGCGAGGCCCGCGTAGGTACGCCGCGCGGCGCAGGGCATGTGTTGCCCGTGCGGGTGCGGCGGTCCGCGGTTCTCTCTCGCCCGCGCTCCGCGCGAATTCGCGAGGCCCGGTTTGTCTGCCCTCACCGGGCTTGCTCGATCGCCGCGGGGTCGGTGTACGGCCCCGCGTTACGTCGCAGGCTTGTCTCAGGCCGCCAGCTGGCGCAGCACGTACTGCAGGATACCGCCGTGCTGGTAGTACTCCCACTCCTTCGGCGTGTCGACACGTACCGTGCACGGGAAGCGCGTGACCTGGCCGTCGGCCGCTTCCGCCACCACCGTGACTTCGCGTGCACCGCTGGCAAGCCCCTCGATGGTGTAGACCTCCTGGCCGCTCAGGCCGAGGGAGTCGGCGTTCTGGCCGTCCTTGTAAACCAGCGGCAGCACGCCCATGCCGACGAGGTTGGAGCGGTGGATGCGCTCGAAGCTCTCGGCGATGACGGCGCGCACGCCGAGCAACATGGTGCCCTTGGCGGCCCAGTCACGCGAGGAGCCGGTGCCGTATTCCTTGCCGGCGAGGATGACCAGCGGCGTGCCTTCCTCCTTGTAGCGCATGGCGGCGTCGTAGATGAACATCTGCTCGCCGCTCGGCTGGTGGCGCGTCCAGCCGCCCTCGGTACCCGGCGCGAGCTGGTTGCGCAGGCGGATGTTGGCGAAGGTGCCGCGCATCATCACCTCGTGGTTGCCGCGCCGTGAACCGTAGGAGTTGAAGTCGACGGGCTCGACGCCGTTGGCCATGAGGTATTGGCCTCCAGGCGTGTCCTTCTTGATCGAGCCGGCCGGCGAGATGTGGTCGGTGGTGATCGAGTCACCCAGCTTGGCCAGCACGCGCGCGCCGCCGATCGGCTGGATCGCGCCCGGTGTCTTCGGCATATCGACGAAATAGGGCGGGTTTTTCACGTAGGTGGAGCTGTCGTCCCACGAGTAGCGATTGGAGGCTTCGACCTGGATGCCCGACCAGCGCGCGTCGCCGGCGAAAACGTTGGCATAGGAATCGCCGAACATCTTCGAGTCGATGGTCGCGGCGATGGTGTCCTGGACCTCCTTGGCGGTCGGCCAGATGTCCTTGAGGAAAACGTCCTTGCCGTCCTTGTCCTTGGCGATCGCATCCTTGGTGATGTCGATGTCCAGCGTGCCGGCGATAGCGTAGGCGACGACCAGCGGCGGCGAGGCGAGGAAGTTCATCTTGACCTCGGCGTGGACGCGGCCCTCGAAGTTGCGGTTGCCCGACAGCACGGAGCACGCGACGAGGTCGCCCGAGCGGATGGCCTCGCTGACCGGCACCGGCAGCGGGCCCGAGTTGCCGATGCAGGTGGTGCAACCGTAGCCGACGGTGTTGAAGCCGAGCGCATCGAGATGCGGGCTGAGGCCGGCTTTGTCGAGATAGCCCGACACCACCAGCGACCCCGGTGCGAGGCTGGTCTTGACCCAGGGCTTGACCTTGACCCCGAGGGCGTTGGCCTTCTTGGCGACGAGACCCGCACCGACCATCACCGAGGGATTCGAGGTGTTGGTGCACGAGGTGATGGCGGCGATGACCACAGCACCGTCGCGCACGGCGACCTTGTCGCCGTTGATCTCGACCTCGGCGCAGCCGCCGGCAGCGCGGTCGGAGACCGCCTCGTCGAGGGCGGCACGGTAGACGGCCTGGGCCGAGCTCAAGTCGAGGCGGTCCTGCGGGCGTTTGGGACCCGCGAGCGCCGGCTTGACGCTGCCCATGTCGAGTTCGAGGACGTCGGAGTAGACGGCCTCCGGGCTGGACGCGTCGCGCCAGGTGCCAGTGGCCTTGGCATAGGCCTCGACCAGCGCGCACTGCTCGGCGCTGCGCCCGGACACCTTGAGGAAGTTGACCGTCTCGGCGTCGATTGGGAACAAGCCACAGGTCGCGCCGTACTCGGGCGCCATGTTGGCCAGGGTCGCGCGATCGGCCAGCGGCAGGTGATCGAGACCGGGACCGAAGAACTCGACGAACTTGCCGACCACGCCCTTCTTGCGCAGCATCTCGGTCACGCGCAGGACGAGGTCGGTGGCCGTCGCGCCTTCCGGCAGGTTGCCGGTGAGACGGAAGCCGACGGTCTGCGGGATCAGCATGGTGATGGGCTGGCCGAGCATCGCGGCCTCGGCCTCGATGCCGCCGACACCCCAGCCGAGCACGCCGAGACCGTTGATCATCGTGGTATGCGAATCGGTGCCGACGACGGTGTCGGGATAGGCCTGCAGCACGCCGCCGACTTCGCGTGCGAACACCGCGCGGGCGAGGTACTCGAGGTTGACCTGGTGGACGATGCCGGTATCCGGCGGCACCACGGCGAAGTTCGAGAATGCGGCCTGGCCCCAGCGCAGGAAGGCGTAGCGTTCCTTGTTGCGATCGAACTCGATGCGCGCGTTCTCGTCGGCGGCGCTGGCGGTGCCGAAGACATCGACCATCACGGAATGGTCGATGACGAGTTCGGCCGGCGACAGCGGATTGATCTTGTCGGGGTCGCCGCCCATCGCCTGCATGGCGTCGCGCATGGCGGCGAGGTCGACCACCGCCGGCACGCCCGTGAAGTCCTGCATCAGCACCCGCGCCGGGGTGAAGGCGATCTCGCGCTCAGGCGTAGCCTTGGCGTCCCAATTGGCCAGAACTTCGATGTCCTCGCGGGTGACGTTGACGCCGTCCTCGAAGCGCAGCAGGTTCTCGAGCAGGATCTTCTGCGCGAAGGGCAGGCGGTCGACGGGGTATTTCCCGGCCAGGCGAGCACAGCTGTAGATCTCGTACTTCTTGTCGCCGACCGTGAGCTCCATGCGGGCGTCAAATGAATTGTTCATCGTGTCTCCGTGAGTTCAGTCAGGGCCGAAAAGGGCGCATTTCAGCCGCCCATTATCGGCCATTCAGTGGCGCAGGTGTAGCCGGCCGAGCGGCCACGCTCAGCGCGTGAGCGCGATGATGCCGCCGCCGAGACAGCGTGCACCAAGGTAGAACACGACCGACTGCCCAGGGGTAACGGCCCGCTGCGGGGCATCGAAGCGCACCGTGGCGGTGCCGTCGACGATGGCCTCGAGGGTGCACGCCTGGTCGGGTTGGCGGTAGCGGGTCTTGGCGGTGAGCCGGGCCGGCAGCGACGGTGGCGCGCCGGCCACCCACGACAGGTCGGTGGCGTCGAGTTCCCGGCTCTGCAGGGCCGGGTGATCGTGGCCCTGGGCCACGGTCAGCACGTTCTGTTCGAGATCCTTGGCGACGACGAACCACGGCGCCTCGGCGGCGCCGCGCACGCCGCCGACGCCGAGCCCCTGGCGCTGGCCCAGGGTGTAGAAGACCGCACCGTGGTGTTGGCCGATGACGCGCCCGTCGAGCGTGCGGACGTCCCCCGGCTGCGCGGCGACGAAGCGCGACAGGAACTCGCGGAAGGGCCGCTCGCCGATGAAGCAGATGCCGGTCGAGTCCTTCTTCTCGTGCGTCGGCAGGCCGGCCGCGGCTGCGCGCCGTCGCACCTCGGGCTTGGCCAGGTCGCCGACCGGAAACAGCGCATGGGCGAGCTGGTCCTGGCCGAGGGTGTAGAGGAAGTAGCTCTGGTCCTTGTTCGCGTCGGCGCCCTTTGCCAGGGTGTGGCGGCCATCTTCCTGACCGCGTTGGACATAGTGCCCGGTGGCGATGCAGTCGCCGCCGACCGCGCGTGCGCAGTCGACGAAGGCGCGGAACTTGATTTCCCGATTGCACAGGATGTCGGGATTGGGGGTGCGGCCGCGGCGGTACTCGGCGAGGAAGTCCTCGAACACGTGGTCCCAGTAATCGGCCGAGAGGTCGACCGTGTTGATGGGTATGTCGAGCGCCTCGCACACCGCGAGCGCGTCGGCAACGTCGTCCTCCCAGTGGCACTGCCCGCTGTCGGCGGGCTCGTTCCAGTTCTTCATGAACAGGGCGGAGCAGCGCAGGCCGGCCTGTTTCACGCGCAGGGCGGCGACCGAGGAATCGACGCCGCCGGAGAGGGCGACGACGACGTGGGGGTCGCTGCCGGCCGACGCCGGCAGCCAGTCGTCAGTCACGCAGCGCGGCCTTGAGCATGTCCAGCGGATAGCGCTGGCCAGTCTCGTAGTCGTCGATCGCGCGCAGCACCAGCGGGCTGCGGTGATTCGCGCGGCAGGCTTCGAGCTCGGCACGGGTCAACCAGTGCACGGCGACGATCTCCTTGTCGAGGCCCCGCGCAGGCTCGTGCCGGAGCGTGCTGGCGGCGAAGCAGAAGCGCAGGAAGGTCTTGCCGGGTACCTCGGTGTCCATGAGGTAGATGCCGGTCAGGGCGTCGATGCGCACGTGCCAGGCGGTCTCCTCCAGGGTTTCGCGCACCGCCGCGTCGAGCAGGGTCTCGCCCGGGTCGAGGTGGCCGGCCGGTTGATTGAACACGCGCAGGCCCTCGATCTCCTCCTCGACGCACAGGTAGCGGTCGTCCTGCTTGACGACGGTAGCGGTGACGACGTGGGGTTTCCAGAGGGTGTCCATGGCGGCTCCAGGCGGGCGCGGTCAGATGCGTTCGATGGTCGGATTGTCCCACGAGCCAGTGACCGCGTACTCGCGCGAAAGGAACTTGTCGATCTGCTCCGGGATGGACTTGAAGAGTTTCTGGCCGAGGTAGTAGACCGCGCCGGCGCCGGCGCCGATGGGGCCGAACAGGGCGCCGGCGACGGGCAGGGTGTTGGACAGCGCAGGGGTCACCACGACGTGCTGGTCGTAGTCCTTGGCATCGAGGCCGGTCCGCCCGGAGACGTCGATGCGCGCGGCCGGGCCGTCCATGAGCAGGCTGTTGGTGTAGGCGTTGCCGTTCTCGATCATGAACAGGCCGTCGATGTTGTCGAAGGCGAAACCTTTCTGGAAGAGATCGTCGAAATCGAGCGACAGCCGCCGCGGCAGGGTCTGCAGGCTGAGCAGGCCGAACAGGCGTCCGCCGCCGGGGTCGATGTCGAGGAAGCGGCCGTCGGTGACGTGCAGGTCGAAATGTCCGTTGAGGCCGGCCAGCTTGAAATCCGCCGGCGTGCCGTCCCAGCGTGCGTCGATGCCGATCTCGGTCTGCCCGCCCTCGATGTTGGCTACGTTGTAGCCGAAGCGCGCCAGCAGGCCGGCCAGCTCGCCGGCCTCGACGTCGATGTCGAACTGGCTGTGCTGGCCGTTGTCGTCGAGCAGCCAGTCGCCACGGGCAACGAGTTCGAAGTCCTCGGCATGGCACTCCAGGCGTTCGAGCGTCAGGCCGTCGGCGTGGCGGCGGGTGACGAGCGTCGCGCGGCCGAGCGCGACATCGCCGTAGGTGAAGGCGCCGATGTCGATGGCCAGCGCCGGGAAGCGGCGCGGATCGAGCGAGCCCGGAGTCGCCGGGTCGTCGCCCGGTGCGCGCCTGGCGAGGGTGAGGCGATCGAGGTCGAGTTGCAGCGTCCCGCTTGCACTGTCGCGCGGGATCACGGCCTTGCCTCGGCTGCCGGGGCTGTCGATGTCGACCTGCCAGGCGGCGGCATCGCGCAGGCCGGCCAGGCGCACGTCGTCGAAGACCCTCCCGAGCAGGTCGAGATGGCTGACCTGGACGTCGAACGACAGGGGCAGCTCAGCGGCCGGCACGGCGGCCGCGGCGCGCGCCGAGCGGCCGAGGAAGGTGACCCATTCGCCGAGCGGCAACTGCTGCGCGTAACCCTTGACGGTGAAACCCGGCGCGCCGACGAACTCCGGCGCCAGCGTACCGAGCAGCACCTCGACGCGCTCGACCCGGGCCTTGCCGTCGTCGCCGCGAGTGGCGGCGATCTCGGCATCGAGGGTGTCGCCGAAATCGACGCGCGTGCGCTCGGCGATGCCGTTGGCGAGCGCCACCTCGATGCGCAGCGGTTTGCGCTCGCCCGAACCCTTGCCGAACGGCCAGGGCAGGTCGATATCGAGCCCGCGCAGGCTCGATTCGAGGGACAGGCGTTGCGGCAGCGGCGGCGCGTCGGCGCGCGCCACCGGGATGGTCAGCACCGCCTTCCACGGCAGCTCGCCGCTGAACGCCGCCACGCCCTGGTTGTGTTCGAGCCAGTGGTAGACGGGGGCCGCGTAGCGTTCGAGGTAGCGCAGCAGCATCGGCGCCGGCGAGGTGCCGGTCATGCGGAACTCGCTGTCGTAATTGGGATCGTCGAGACCGCCGTTGAGGACCAGCCCGACCGGGGCACCGTCGAACACCGCCGTGAGGCCCTCGCCGTACCAGTCGCCGCGGGTGAAACTGACCGAGCCGTTGACGTCCTCGAGGACGATGCGCTGCTTGCGCGCATCGATGCGGTTGCCGGCGAAACGCGCCTGGCCGAGCACCTCGCGCGGACCGTCGGGGAACAGCGCCAGGTTCATGTCGAGGGTGACGTCGATGTCCCCGCCGATGTCGAGTTCCTGCAGGCGCGCGGCCTTGCCGTCCTTGAGCGGGCTGGCCATGACGATGTCGGTCGCGCTCTGCGCCGGGCCGTGAGCCGAACCGCTGATGTGCACCATGCGTTCGTGGGTGTACAGGTTGGGCACCTCGATGGTGCTCGACGCCAGGGTTGCACCGAGCACGCGGCCGCGCGCGACCTGCATGGTGGCGCGGGCGCCGTCCAGTGTGACGTGGCCGTCGACCGCGCGGGCTTCGGGCCAGCGCGAGGAATAGCGCAGCGTCGCATCGCGGACGTCGAAGTCGAAGCGCACCACGCCCTCGGCGTCGCGGAACGGCAGCGCGTCGAGCGCACCGCGCACCAGCCCCCGGCCGTTGTGGACTTCGCCCGCCTCGATCAGCTCGCGCAGCCACTGCTCGCCGCGCGCTGGCAGCAATTTGCGCGGCAGGAGTTCGTGCAGGCGACGGCCATCGGCGTGGTCGAGGTCGAGTACGAGGTCGGCCAGTGGCTGCGCGCCGAACAGGTCGCGCACGCCGCCCTGCAAGCGCAGCTCGGCGCCATTGACGTGCGCCGCGAGGCGCGGCACCCGCAGGTCGAACGTGTCGGAGCTACCGCGCTGCCAGGCAACCGTACCGTCGAGCGCGCTGACTTCGAGCGGCGCGACGAGGCGGCGCTCGTCGTCCACCCGCAACAGTTCGTTGTCGAGACGCAGGTAGCCGCCGTCGCGATTGCAGCGCGCGCTGAGCCCGAGCCCGGCCAGCGCCGGGCTGCGCGGGCCGGCAGCGACACGCAGGCGCGTGGCCGCGAACTCCGCGTAGTAGCGCGCCGGCGCGGCCGGCCGCTCGTACCAGGTCGCTTCCAAGCGCGTGAGCAGGCCGCTCGGCCCGAGTTGTCGGAGCAGGTCGCTCAGGTCGGCGTCGAGCGGGGCGAGGCCGCCGGCGACCAGCGCGAGCGGTGCCAGCGGCAGGTCGCGGGCACGCAGCGCGACGGCGGCGAGATGGCCGTTGCTGGTGTGCCAGGCGGCGCTCATGGCGGCCGGCGCCGCGGCGCCCTCGCCGGCCGGCAGGACGAGTTCGCCGACGTCGATGCGCCAACCCTGGTCGCGGCGGGTGAGCTGGCCACGCGCCGCCAGGATCGGCCGCGGCGGCGTCACCTCGGCCGACGCGCGCGCGGCGAGATCGAAATCAGCACCGGTGAGGCGCCCGTCCTGCCACCGCGTCCACGCGATGACGTCGACCCGGGCCATCGGCGGCGGGTCACCCCGCCAGTCGACCTGGCGCGCGAGGAAGGTGCTGTCGGCGTCCTGCAGGCGGACGTCGACGCTGCCGTTCCAACCCGCCTCGAGCGGGCTGCGGTCGGCCTCGAGGCGGAAGAGCAGGTGACCGCCGAGCGCCGCGGGCATGTCGACTGCACCGTCGAGGAACTTGCGCCCGGCGCGATTGCGCACGTTCACGGTCAGGTCGTCGAGCGCGAAGCTGACCTGGGCACGCTGGTCGATGATCGTCAGGTCGGCCTCGGTGACGGTGAAATTATCCTGTTCGATCAGCCATTTGATGATGGGCGACTTGGGCGGCGGCATACCGGCGACGCGAAAGCGACCGTCGTCGTCGCGGATCAGCGTGAGCGCGACACCGGCCAGGGTCAGGCGCATGGGCCGCACCGCGCCGCTGGCCAGCGATTCCAGTGGCGCGATGTCGATGGTGGCGCGCTCGAAGGCGACCAGCTCTGCCTTGCCGGCCTCGTCCTGCACGGTGATGTCGGTGACCGCGATACTCGGGATCCAGCCCGACCAGCGCGCGTCGATCTCCCCGATCACGACCGGTCGTCCGACGGTCTCGCCGATCCAGGCGGCGATGGCCTCGCGCTGGGTGCTGACCTCGGGCAGCAGCACGCGCAACAAGGCGATGACCGCCGCGCCCGCCAGCAGCATGGCCGCGAGCACGCTCCAGAAGAGCTCGACGAGGGCGACGACGAAGCGCGGCATGGGGAGCCGGATCAAGGCGTCCGGTGTCGCAGGCTCAGGTGCAGTGCTCGACCCGGCTGTCCAAGCGCGCTCCGCGTCGCCGCCCGGGGCCACGCCACGGCGAGTCCTTCAGGTGATGTCGGCGGACGGGGAAGGGCGGGCGCCCGGCCGTGCCGCTCACAGCAGCACCACATCGTATTGTTCCTGCGTGTAGGCCGCTTCCACCTGGAAACGGATCGGGATGCCGGTGAACTCCTCGAGCTCGGCGATGGAGGTCGATTCCTCGTCGAGCATGCGGTCGACGACCTCCTGCGAGGCCACCACGAGCAGGCTCTGGGCATCGAACTGGCGCGCCTCGCGCAGGATCTCGCGGAAGATCTCGAAGCACACGGTCTCGGCGGTCTTGACCGAACCGCGCCCGGCGCAGGTCGGGCAGGATTCGCACAGCACGTGCTCGAGGCTCTCGCGGGTGCGCTTGCGCGTCACCTGCACCAGCCCCAGCGAGGTCACCTCGCTGATGGTGATCTTCGAATGGTCCCGCTCGACGCTTTTCTCCAACGCCCGCAGCACCTGGCGCTGGTGCTCGGGATCGGACATGTCGATGAAGTCGATGATGATGATGCCGCCGAGGTTGCGCAGGCGGATCTGGCGCGCGATGGCCTGGGTCGCCTCGAGGTTGGTCTTGAAGATGGTCTCCTCGAGGTTGCGATGGCCGACGAAGCCGCCCGTGTTGACGTCGATGGTGGTCATCGCCTCGGTCTGGTCGATGACCAGGTGGCCGCCCGATTTCAGCTCGACTTTGCGCTGCAGCGCGCGGTGGATTTCGTCCTCGGTCGAGTAGAGATCGAGGATGGGACGTTCGCCTGGGTAGTGCTCGAGGCGCGGCAGCAGTTCCGGGGTGAAGTCGGCGGCGAACTCGCACACCTTGGTGTAGTTCTCCTTCGAGTCGATGCGGACCTTCTCGGCGGTGGCGAGCGAGATGTCGCGGATGGTGCGCAGCAGCAGCGGCAGGTCCTCGTAGATCAGGGCCGGCGCGCGCGCGTCCTGCAGACGTTCCTGGATCGACTGCCACAGGCGTTCGAGAAAGACCATGTCGCCGGCCAGTTCGTCGGCACTGACGCCCTCGGCGGCGGTGCGCGCGATGAAGCCCCCGCAGGAGCCGTTGGCATTGGCGCTGCGTGCGAGGTCGAGCGTCGTGCCGAGGTCGTCGAGCGGTCGCAGACCAGGGCGCAGTTCCATGATCAGGTCGCGCAGGCGCTGGCGTTCGGTTTCGTCCTCGATGCGCTGGGAGATGCCGACCGTGCTCGATTCGGGCATGTAGACCAGGTAGCGCGACGGCACGCTGATGTGTGTGGTCAGGCGCGCACCCTTGCTGCCGAGCGGATCCTTGGTCACCTGCACCACGAGGTCCTGGCCTTCGCGCACCGCGCGATCGATGGTCAGGTCGTTGCCGTTCTCGCCCGGCCGGCGCGCGCCGGCGATGTCGGACACGTGCAGGAAGGCGGTGCGCTCGAGGCCGATCTCGAGGAATGCGGCCCCCATGCCAGGCAGGACCCGGCAAACCCGACCGAGATAGATGTTGCCGACCAGGCCACGGTTGCGCGCGCGCTCCACGGCGAGTTCCTGCAGCACGCCGTTCTCGATGACGGCAACGCGGGTTTCCTGTGGCGTGATGTTGACGAGGAATTCTTCCGCCATGCGGGTGCCGTGTTCGAAGACGCTGAGAGGTCGCGGGAAACTAGCACGGATTATAAGAACCGGTTCGGGTTTGCGATGCAACATGCGCGCCGTCCTGTAGCGCCGTCCGTTGCCCGCGGGCGGGGCGGCCGTGCGCCCTGCCGGTGCAGGTCTTCGCGCCTTTCCTCGGCGCAGTCGCCGCGTATAATGCGCGCCCCGAGCACGACCGCGACGCGGCGTCGTCGACAGCCGTGCCGGTGCGCCGCGCCCCCACACGAAGTCGATGCCATGCTGATCTCCGATCTCCACGACGCTGTCGCCCTGGTCATGGCCATTGGCGACGGCAAGGCCCTCGAACCGCTCACCGCGCGGCGTGCCACCGCGGCGATGCCGTTCGGCGGCACCTACCGCATCATCGATTTCGCCCTCACCAATTGCCTCCATTCGGGCCTGCGCCGCATCCTGGTGATGACGCAGTACAACGCGTTGTCGCTGCAGAACCACATCCGCGACGGCTGGTCGATCTACAACACCGACCTCGGTGAATTCATCACGCCGGTGACGCCCCCGATCGGGCACACGGTGTCGACCTACGCCGGCGCCGCCGATGCCCTGTACAAGAACCTCTACCTGCTCGAAGGCGTGCGCGACGACAACGTCATCCTGATCTCGGGCGAACAGATCTACCGCATGGACTACGCGGCGCTGCTGGCCTGGCACACCGCCCAGGGCGCGGACGTCACCATCGCCGGGGTCTCGGCGCACAACGCCCACGGGGCCGACTTCCCCGCCGCCCTCGAACTCGCCGGTGACGAAGTGCGCGCGGTGCGCGAAGGCCATAGCGTCGCCGCCGGCGACGATGCTCTGCTGTGGCCGATGCGGGTGAGCGTGTTCAAGCGCAGCGCGCTGATCGACCTCCTGCACACCCTTGACGGTCAGCCGCCGAGCCGGCTGTCTCTGACCGCCCTGATCGGTCGCAACCTCGGCGCGTTCAAGCGCGTGGTGGGCTACCATTTCGGCGGCACTTCGGGGCGCGTGTCGCAGGACCGCTACTGGCGCCGGCTCGATTCGCTCGACGCCTACTACAACGCGAACATGGATCTGCTCGAACTCGAGCCGCCGCTCGATCTCTACCAGCCGAACTGGCAGATCCGCACCTACCAGACCCAACGGCCGCCGGCGCGCACGGTACCGGGGCGCTCCTGCAACGAGGGCATCTGCGTCAACTCGATCGTCTCTGGCGGCACCGTCATCGCTGGCGGCGGCGTCAACCACAGCGTGCTCGGCAACCGTGTCTACATCGACGACGGCGCGACGGTCGAGGACACCATCCTGTTCTCCGACGTGCGCGTCGGCGAGGGCGCGCAGCTGCGTCGCTGCATCTGCGACCGCTCCGTGCAGATCCCGCCCGGCGAGCAGATCGGCTTCGATGCGGCCGAGGATGCGCGGCGCTTCGACGTCACGCCGGAAGGGGTCGTCGTGATACCGTCGGACCACGTCTTCGACTGACGCGGTGCCCGTCGTGTGGCCGTGGTGCCCGCCCGGAGTCGTTCCGATCCGTCCGGAGCACGCCGAATCATGACACTCGAAACGACCCTGGCCCGCGTGCTGCCGCGCGACGCGCTGCTGACCACGCGCGAAGCGATGCGCCCCTACGAGTGCGACGCGCTCTCGGCCTACCACCAGGTGCCCCGCCTCGTCGCCGTGCCGCATACCCGTGAGCAGGTCGAGGCGGTGGTGCGGGCCTGCCGCGAGGCCGGCGTGCCGCTGGTCACGCGCGGCGCCGGCACCGGGCTGTCCGGCGGCGCCCTGCCGCTGGCCGACGGTTGCCTGCTCAGCCTCGCGCGCTTCAATCGCATCCTCGATATCGACGTCGTCAACCGTACGGCGACGGTCGAGCCGGGTGTGCGCAATCTCGCCATCAGCGAGGCCGTGGCGGCGCACGGCTTCTACTACGCGCCCGACCCCTCGTCCCAGATCGCCTGCTCCATCGGCGGCAACGTGGCCGAGAATTCGGGCGGCGTGCATTGCCTCAAGTACGGCTTGACCGTGCACAACGTGATCGAGGTGGAACTCCTGACCATGGACGGTGAGTGGCTGCGGCTGGGTGGGCGCGGCCTCGACGCGTCCGGTCTCGACCTGCTGGCACTCGCGCACGGCTCGGAGGGCCTGCTCGGTGTCATCATGCAGGTCACGGTGAAGCTCCTGCCGCGGCCCGACCTCGCGCGCGTGGTGCTGGCCGCGTTCGATTCGGTCGGCGCCGCCGGCGCCGCCGTGGCTGACATCATCGGCGCCGGCATCGTGCCGGCCGGGCTCGAGATGATGGACAAGCTCGCCATCGAGGTCGCCGAGGCCTACTGCGGCGCCGGCTACCCGCTCGACGCTGCCGCCATCCTGCTGTGCGAGGTCGACGGCAACGCGGCCGAGGTCGCCGACCAGGTCGAACAGGTGCGGGTGGTGATGACGGCGAGCGGCGCGCGCGACATCCGGG
Source organism: Gammaproteobacteria bacterium (assembly GCA_050184115.1). Taxonomy (GTDB): domain Bacteria; phylum Pseudomonadota; class Gammaproteobacteria; genus JACKNG01. The sequence continues at coordinate 760,674 of JBFXAQ010000001.1, forward strand.
TGTCGGCCAGCGAGGACGAACGCCTGCGCTTCTGGGCCGGGCGCAAGGCGGCGTTTCCCGCGCTCGGGCGCGTCGCGCCTGACTATTTCTGCATGGACGGCACCATCCCGAGACGCCGCCTCGCCGCGGTCCTCGAACGCATCGCCGTGCTGTCCAGCGAGTACCGTCTGCCCATCGCGAACGTTTTCCATGCCGGCGACGGCAACCTGCACCCCCTGATCGCCTTCGACGCCAACGACGACGACCAGCTCCAGCGCGCCGAGCGGGTCGGCAGCGAGATCCTGCGGCTGTGCGTCGAGGTCGGCGGTACCGTCACCGGCGAGCACGGCGTCGGCATCGAGAAGCTGAACGAGATGTGCCTGCAGTTCTCGAGCGCGGAACTCGAGCAGATGCACGCCGTGAAAGCGGCCTTCGACCCGCGCGGCCTGCTCAACCCGGGCAAGGCCGTGCCCACGCTCCACCGCTGCGCCGAGTTCGGTGCCATGCACGTCCATCGCGGGCAGCTGCCGCACCCCGAGCTCGAACGCTTCTAGTCTTTCTCGGGGTCAGACCCCGGATCGTAGGAAATAGGCCGTGAAATCAATCTCTTAGAATTCGGGGTCAGACCCCGTGCAGCGCGCGCGAAAGTATACTGTCCCCCAATTCCTCCGCTGGTCGACTCAGGTCGCCGTGCCACCCACCGTCAGGCGGTCGATGCGCAGAGTCGGCTGACCCACGCCAACGGGCACCGACTGGCCGTTCTTGCCGCAGGTTCCGATGCCGGGGTCGAGTTCGAGGTCGTTGCCGACCATGGAAACCCGGGTGAGCACGTCCGGGCCGTTGCCGATGAGCGTCGCGCCGCGCACCGGTGCCGTGACGCGGCCGTCCTCGATGAGGTAGGCCTCGCTGGCGCTGAAGACGAACTTGCCGTTGGTGATGTCGACCTGGCCGCCGCCGAAGCTGACCGCGTAGAGCCCGCGCTTGACGCTCCTGATGATCTCTTCGGCTTCCCGCGGCCCGGGCAGCATGTAGGTGTTGGTCATGCGTGGCATCGGGCGATGGGCATAGGACTGGCGCCGTCCGTTGCCGGTCGGGGCAACGTTCATCAGCCGCGCGTTATGGCGGTCCTGCAGGTAGCCGCGCAGGCGGCCCTGCTCGATGAGGACCGTGCAGTTCGTCGGCGTGCCCTCGTCGTCGACGTTGAGCGAGCCGCGACGGGCGGCGAGGGTGCCGTCGTCGACCACCGTGCAGGCGTCGTCGGCGACACGTTCGCCGACCCGCCCGGCGAAGGCCGAGGTCCGCTTGCGGTTGAAGTCGCCCTCGAGGCCGTGGCCGATGGCCTCGTGGAGCAGGATGCCGGGCCAGCCGTGGCCGAGCACGACCGTCATCTCGCCGGCCGGGGCGTCGCGCGCTTCCAGGGCCACCAGCGCCTGGCGCAGGGCCTCGTCGGCGACGCGCTCGGGCTGGTCGCCGTCGAGCAGTTGCGCGTAATCGTAGCGCCCGCCGCAGCCATAGGTGGCGGTCTCGCGGCGCTTGCCCTCGGCGACGATGACGCCGACGTTCAGCCGCACCAGCGGACGCACATCGGCGGCGAGGCTGCCGTCTGCGTTCAGCACCAGCATCGCCGTGTGCTGGCCGGACAGGCTCAGCATGACCTCCTGCACGCGCGGGTCGGCCGCGCGCAGGCGCTGGTCGAGGCGGCGCAGCACCTCGAGCTTGGCCGGTGTCGCCACCGCTTCGAGCGGATCGTCGGCACCGTACAGTGACACCGTCGGCCCGGCCGGCGGCAGCAGGCGGACGTCGCGGTCCTGGCCCTGACGGGTGATGGCGCGAGCGGCGCGGGCGGCCGCGGTCAGCGCCGGCAGGCTGAGATCGTCGGAATAGGCGAAGCCGGTCTGCTCGCCGGCGACCGCGCGCACGCCGGCGCCGTGGCGGATGCTGTGCACGCCTTCCTTGACGATGCCGTCCTCCAGGCTCCACGACTCGCTGCGCGTCGCTTCGAGGTACAGATCGGCGATGTCGATGCTGCCGCCGGCGAGGACGCCGATGACCTGGCCGAGATCCGCGACGTCCATGCCGACGGGTTCGAGCAGGCGCTCACGGGCGCTGATGAGGAGGTCGTTGGTCATGTTTCCATTATGCGGACATGCGCCGCGAAATGCTGCCCGCAAGGCCGTTTTTTCCCGCGCATGGAACCGTTTGACAGGCCCCCGCGCGGTCGGTAGCTTTGCCGCCTCGCTCAGCCCCCCGAGTCAGCAGCAAGCCCCCGTGAGCACCGGATTTTCGCGTATCGACCGGCTACCGCCCTATGTCTTCAACGTGGTCGGTGAACTCAAGATGGCGGCCCGCCACCGCGGCGAGGACATCGTCGATTTCGGCATGGGCAACCCCGACCAGCCGACCCCGCAGCACATCGTCGACAAGCTGTGCGAGACGGCCCGGCGCGGCGACACCCACCGCTACTCGGTGTCGCGCGGCATCCCGCGCCTGCGCCGCGCGATCTGCAACTGGTATCGCACGCGTTACGCCGTCGAACTCGACCCGGACAGCGAGGCCATCGTCACCATCGGTTCGAAGGAAGGGCTCGCCCACCTCGCCATGGCCACCGTCGACCGCGGTGACGCCGTCCTGGTGCCGAACCCGGCCTATCCCATCCATCCCTATGGATTCGTCATTGCCGGTGCCGACATCCGCCACGTGCCGATCGGCCCCGGCATCGATTTCTTCGAGGAACTCGAGAACGCCATCCGCAACACCTGGCCGCGGCCGAAGCTCCTGCTGCTGAACTTCCCGAGCAATCCCACCGCGCAGTGCGTCGAGCTCGACTTCTTCGAGCGCGTGGTGGAGATCGCGCGAGAGGCCGGTATCTACGTCGTGCACGACCTCGCCTATGCCGACCTCGTCTTCGACGGCTACAAGGCACCGTCGATCCTGCAGGTGCCGGGTGCACGCGACATCGCCGTCGAGTTCTTCTCGTTGTCGAAGAGCTACAACATGCCGGGCTGGCGGGTCGGCTTCATGGTGGGCAACCGCGATCTCGTCTACGCCCTGGCGCGCATGAAGTCCTACCTCGACTACGGCACCTTCACGCCCATCCAGGTCGCCGCCATCGCGGCGCTGGAAGGGCCGCAGGAGTGCGTGGCCGAGATCCGCGACATGTACCAGGCCCGTCGCGACGTGCTGTGCGAGGGCCTGGAAAGCGCCGACTGGCACGTCGACGTGCCACGCGGCACGATGTTCGTATGGGCGCGCATCCCGCCCGAACTCGAGCACCTGCGCTCGCTCGAATTCTCCAAGAAGCTGCTCGCCGAGGCCAAGGTCGCGGTGTCGCCCGGCATCGGTTTCGGCGAGTACGGCGACAATTACGTGCGCTTCGCCCTGATCGAGAATGCCCACCGCACGCGCCAGGCCATCCGCGGCATCAAGGACATGATGCGCAACGTCGGCTGACAGCCCGTGGAGAAATCACCTCGTCTGCTCCGACGTCCCCTGAATGCCCCTGACGGCGTTGTGGGGACCCCAGGAATCGCTTACGTAGCTCTGCGACGTGCGCGATTTTGCGCGCCCCCTCGCCGGGCCCACGTCATTCAAGAAACGTCTCGCGACGGCGGGCGCCCCTCTCACAGGCTCTGACCCAGGAACCCTCACCCATGGCGACCCTGCCTCCCGTCAAGATCGGCGTCCTCGGACTTGGCACCGTCGGCTGCGGCACGCTCAACGTGCTGCGCCGCAACGCCGGCGAGATCACCCGGCGCGCCGGCCGTTCGATCGAGGTGGTGCGTGCTGCCGCGCGCGATCTCGAGCGGCCACGGCCGGTGGACACTGCCGGTATCGCGCTCACCACCGACCCATTCACGGTCGTCGACGATCCCGATATCGACATCGTCGTCGAGCTCATTGGTGGCCTCGAGCCGGCTCGTGAACTGGTGTTGCGCGCGCTCGCCAACGGCAAGCACGTCGTCACCGCCAACAAGGCGTTGATCGCGCTGAACGGCAACGAGGTCTTCGCCGCCGCCGACGCGGCCGGCGCCATGGTCGCCTTCGAGGCGGCCGTGGCGGGCGGCATCCCGGTCATCAAGACGCTGCGCGAGGCGCTCGCCGGCAACACCATCGAGTGGCTGGCCGGCATCATCAACGGCACCTGCAACTTCATCCTCACCGCGATGGCCGAACGCGCGGCGAGTTTCGACGAAGTGCTGGCCGAGGCGCAGGCGCTCGGTTACGCCGAGGCCGATCCGGCCTTCGACATCGACGGCATCGACGCCGCGCACAAGCTGACCATCCTCGCCGCCATCGCCTTCGGCATCCCACTCAACTTCGAGCGCGTTTTCGTCGAGGGCATCCGCGGCCTCGAGCTCGACGACATCCGTTACGCCGAGGCGCTCGGCTACCGCATCAAGCATCTGGCCATCGCCGCACGCGGCCAGCATGGCATCGAGCTGCGCGTGCACCCGACGCTGGTGCCGGCGCGGCTGATGCTGGCCAACGTCAACGGCGTCATGAACGCGGTGCAGATTTGCGGTGACGCGGTCGGCCCGATGCTGCTCTCTGGCGCCGGTGCCGGTGCCGATCCGACGGCTTCCTCGGTGGTCGGCGACCTCGTCGACGTGGTGCGTGCGATGTCGGCTGCACCCGACGCGCGCGTGCCCTCGCTGGCCTTCCAGCCCGACGCGCTGTCCGATGCCCCGCTCGCCGCCATGCGCGAGGTCGAGACCGCCTACTACCTGCGCATGCGCGCCGTCGACCAGCCGGGCGTGCTGGCCGAGATCACGCGCATCCTCGGTGATCTGCGCATCAGCATCGAAGCCATCCGCCAGCCCGAGCCGGCGGCGGGCGCGGCGACGGTGCCGATCATCATCCTCACCCACCGCGTGCGCGAGGCGGCCATGGACGCCGCCATCAACCGCATGGAAGCGCTGCCCGAGATCGAAGGCAGCATCACCCGTTACCGCATGGAGACCTTCGAATGACCGCCGGTACGCGTTACACCGGGCTCATCGAGCGCTACCGCGATCGCCTGCCGGTCGCCGCCGACACCCGCATCATCAGCCTGTGCGAGGGTAACACCCCGCTGATCAAGCTGGAGAACATTCCGCGCGCGCTCGGCCGCGAGGTCGAGATCTACGCCAAGTTCGAGGGCCTGAACCCGACTGGTTCGTTCAAGGATCGCGGCATGACCATGGCGGTCACGCAGGCCGTCAGCGAGGGCGCCGAGGCCATCATCTGTGCCTCCACCGGCAACACCTCGGCCGCCGCCGCGGCCTACGCCGCGCGCGCCGGCATCCGCGCCTTCGTGCTCATCCCGGGCGGCAAGATCGCGCTCGGCAAGCTCGCCCAAGCGATGATCCAGGGCGCCGTGGTGATCCAGATCCAGGGCAACTTCGACGACGGCATGCGTATCGTCAAGGAGATGGCCGAGGTCGCCCCGGTGACCATCGTCAACTCGATCAATCCCTACCGCCTGCAGGGCCAGAAGACGGCCGCGTTCGAGATCGTCGACGCCCTCGGCCGCGCGCCCGACTTCCACTGCATCCCGGTCGGCAACGCCGGCAACATCAGCGCCTACTGGACCGGCTTCTCCGAGTACGCCGGGGTCACCCCGGCCACCGCCGCCTGCGCCTGGTGCGAAGACACCTGCCGCTATCCGTTCCCCGCGGTCACCGACAAGCGCCCGGTGATGCTGGGCTACCAGGCCGCCGGCAGCGCGCCGTTCATCAAGGGCGAGATGGTCGACGACCCCGAGACGGTCGCCACCGCCATCCGCATCGGCCGCCCGCAATCCTGGGATCTCGCCTGGGCCGCGAGCCGCGAATCCGGCGGCTGGTTCGAGGCCCTGACCGACGACGAGATCCTCGCCGCCCAGCGCCTGCTGGCCGAGCGCGAAGGCATCTTCTGCGAACCGGCCTCGGCGATTTCGCTCGGCGGTGCGCTGCGCGAGATCGAGTCCGGCAAGATCCCTGAAGGCAGCGTCGTCACCTGCACCCTGACCGGCCACGGCCTCAAGGATCCCGACACCGCGATCAAGCAGAGCGCCGGCGGCGTCATCGAGGTGCCGGCCGAGAGCGACGCCGTGCGCCGGGCGATCCTCGACCGCCTCTGAGCAGGTGTTCGTGTCGCCGTCAGCGTGCCGGGTACCGTGAGCGCGGCACGCTATCCATCGAGACCTGCTGCCCCGGACACCGGCGGGCGGGGCATCGGCAATCCCTGAGTAGCGCGAGGTGGCGGAATCAGCTCCACACCTCGAGATCCTGGTGCCCGACCTGTTACCCGCGCTGACCGCGGCTGCGTCGCCGACCGCGCGTGGCGTGGCCGCCGTGCTTGCACGTGCCGATTTCTCCAGCGCGCACTGGCCGGGACTCGAAACCGCGCTGCTCGATGCCTGTGGCATCGCCTGGCAGGGCGACGCCTCGCCACCGCTGGCCGCGGCGGCCGCTCGCCTCGACCTCGATGGCCTGCCGAGCGGCGCCGTGATGCTGCGCGCCGACCCGGTGCACCTGCGCGCCGACCCTACTCGCCTGGTGCTCTTCGACGCCGCCTCGCTCGATGTCACGGCAGCCGAGGCCGATACCCTCATCGCCGACCTCAATGCGCACTTCGCCGCCGACGGCATCACGCTGCGGCGCGGACCTGTGCCCCACCGCTGGTACCTCGCCTGGCCCGCGGCGCCGGCCGTGCCGAGCGCCTCGCCGCGCAGCCTGCGCGGCGTACCGCTGGAGCCCGACCAGGCGATGCGCCGGGGCCTCGGCGAGTTGCGCCGGGTGCTGACGGAGATGCAAATGGTGTTGCACGACAGTACCGCCAACCACGCGCGGCTCGCCGCCGGCAAACCACCTGTCAACAGCGTGTGGCCCTGGGGCTGGGGCGAGTTGCCGGCGCCGCACCGTACGGTGCCGACGGCACTCGTCGGCAGTGACGGCGAACTCGACGTCGTCGCCGCGCATGTGGGTGCGCAACACGACCCCGACCCGGCGCGGCTCGACGCGGTCCTGGCGGCGACCGCTGGCGACGTGGTCGTCGTCTTCGCGGTTCACGCCGCGGCCGGCGCCGCGACCGACTGGCCGGCGGTGTTCGAGATCGCCGTCGCGGCCCTGCGCGGTGGGCGCGTGGCGGGTCTCACCGTAGCCACGGCGCACGGCCGCTTTGTCCTGACCCGTGGCGCCGCGCGGCGCTGGTGGCGGCGCCCGGCGTCGTTCCTGGCGCGCTGGCAGGCGCTGCTGGCCGCGGCGGAGACGCCGTGATCGCCGCGCCGCGCATCGTGCGCCGGGCGGTTGCTGACGACACCGCGTTGTCGGCGCGCTGGCACCCGGTCACGCGGCGCGTGCTGGCGGCGCGCGGCATCGCCGACGAGCAGGCGCTGGACAGCGCCCTCGCCGGGTTGCATGCCCCGGAGCTGCTCGGCGGCCTCGAACGCGCGAGCGAACTCGTCGCCGCGACCATGGCCGCGGGCGGGCGCATCCTCGTCGTCGGCGATTTCGATGCCGATGGCGCGACGTCCACTGCGCTGGCCGTGCGCGCATTGCGCGCGATGGGCGCGCCGGACACCGACTTCCTGGTCCCCAACCGCTTCGAGTACGGCTACGGCCTCACCCCGGAGATCGTCGAACTCGCCGCCACGCGCGCGCCCGCGCTCATCATCACCGTCGACAACGGCGTGTCGAGCGTGGCCGGGGTCGCTGCCGCGCAATCCCGCGGCATCCGCGTGCTGGTCACCGACCACCACCTGCCGGGCGCCGATTTGCCGGCAGCGGACGCCATGGTCAATCCCAACCTGCCGGGCGATGCCTTCCCGAGCAAGGCCCTGGCCGGGGTCGGCGTCATCTTCTACGTCATGACGGCGTTGCGCGCGCGTTTGCGCGAGAGCGGCTGGTTCGCCGCGCGCGGGCTGGCCGAACCGCGCCTCGCCGATCTGCTCGACCTCGTCGCCCTCGGCACCGTCGCCGACGTCGTGCCGCTGGATCACAACAACCGCCGTCTCGTCGCACAGGGGTTGGCGCGCATCCGCGCCGGGCGCTGCCAGCCGGGTATCGCGGCCCTGGTCGATGCCGCCGGCCGGCGCCGCGCGCGCCTGGTGGCGAGCGACCTTGGTTTCGCGCTCGGCCCGCGTTTGAACGCCGCCGGGCGCCTCGCCGACATGAGCGTCGGCATCGAGTGCCTGCTGTCCGACGACCCGCATCGCTGCGCGGCCATCGCCGACGAACTGAACCGCCTCAACCAGGAGCGCCGCGAGATCGAACAGGAGATGCGCGACCACGCCTTCGAGCTGATCGAGGCGGCGCTGCCCGCCGACCACGCCGCTCTGCCCGCGGCCTTCTGTCTCTATCACGAGGACTGGCACCAGGGCGTGGTCGGCATCGTCGCGGCGCGGGTGAAGGATCGATTCCATCGCCCCGCCATCGCCTTCGCGCGCGGCGAGGGCGACGAGCTCAAGGGTTCCGCGCGCTCCATCGGCGGCGTCCACGTGCGCGACGTGCTCGATCTCGTCGCGACGCGCAACCCGGGGCTCGTCAGCCGCTTCGGTGGTCATGCCATGGCCGCCGGCTTGAGCCTGCCGGCCGCGCACCTGGACGAGTTCGAGCGCGCCTTCGTCGACACCGTCGATGCCCAGCTCGACCCGGCGCTCCGCCACAAGGCGCTGGAGAGCGACGGCGAACTGGCGGCCGACGAGTTCAACCTCGATCTCGCGCGCGAACTCGCCGAGGTCGCGCCGTGGGGCCAGGGTTTCCCCGAGCCGCGTTTCGATGGTGCCTTCGACGTCGTCGATCGCCGCGTGGTCGGCCGCCGCCACGCCCGCCTGGTGCTGCGTCCGCCAGGCACCGCCGACACCGTCGCCGCCATCGCCTTCGGCGCCGCCGACGAGCCGTGGTACCGCGGCGCGGCGCGCATCCATGCCTACTACAAGCTCGACGTCAACGATTACGGTGGCATCGACACCCTGCAACTCGTGGTCGATCACGTCCGGCCGATCGATTGAAGCGAGCGGGCGCCGCGCGATTCCCAGCTTCGCGGCCACTCGCTACAATGCGCGGCCTTCCACGACCTTCCCCCCTGCGACCGGACCATGGAACTCAACGCCGTCTACAACACCATCAAGGACATGCACAAGCGCATCGAAGCGCTGAGGGGGTACCTTTGACTACGATGCCAAGGCCGAACGACTGGCGGAAGTAGAGCGCGAGCTGCAGCTCCCCGGCGTGTGGGACGACCCCGCGCGCGCCCAGGCGCTCGGTCGCGAACGCGCCCAGCTCGAGCGCGTGGTGCACACGTTGCGCAACCTCGGCCAGCGCGTGCGCGATGCCGGCGACCTGCTCGAGATGGCCGATGACGAAGGAGACGAGGACACCGCCCAGTCCGTGCGCACGGACCTCGACGGCGCCGAGCAAGCGCTCGCCGACCTCGAGTTCCAGCGCATGTTTTCCGGTGAGATGGACGAGGCCAACGCTTTCGTCGACATCCAGGCCGGCTCCGGTGGGACCGAGGCGCAGGACTGGGCGGAGATGCTGCTGCGCATGTACCTGCGCTGGGGCGAACGCCACGATTTCGAGACCGAACTCATCGAAGCCTCGGCCGGTGAAGTGGCCGGCATCAAGAGCGCCACGGTCAAGTTCAGCGGTGACTACGCCTACGGCTGGCTGCGCACCGAGACCGGCGTGCACCGGCTGGTGCGCAAGTCGCCGTTCGACTCCGGCAACCGCCGCCACACTTCGTTCGCCTCGGTGTTCGTCTCGCCCGAGGTCGACGACGACATCGACATCGAGATCAACCCGGCGGATCTGCGCGTCGACACCTACCGTGCCTCCGGCGCCGGTGGCCAGCACGTCAACAAGACCGATTCCGCCATCCGCATCACCCACCTGCCGACCAACGTCGTCGTGCAATGCCAGAACGAGCGCTCGCAGCACAAGAACCGTGACCAGGCGATGAAGCTCCTGCGCGCCAAGCTCTACGAACTCGAAATGCACAAGCGGCGCGAGGAACAGCAGGCGCTGGAGGACAGCAAGTCGGACATCGGCTGGGGCCACCAGATCCGCTCCTACGTGCTCGACCAGTCGCGCATCAAGGACCTGCGCACGGACGTCGAGACCGGCAACACCCAGGCCGTGCTCGACGGCGGCATCGACATGTTCATCGAGGCCAGCCTCAAGTCCGGCCTGTGACGGGATCCGCGCCATGAGCGACGAGCAAGCGAAGAACGGTCAGAACGAGGGCACCGAGGCCCAGCTCATCGCGCAGCGTCGCGCCAAGCTCGCCGAGCTGCGCGAGCGCGGCCACGCCTACCGCAACGATTTCCGTCGCACCGCGCTGGCCGGCGAGCTGCAGGAACGTTTCGCCGGCCTGTCGGCCGAGGAACTGGAGGCGCGCGGCGAGCGCGTCGCCGTGGCCGGCCGCATGATGAGCCAGCGCGTGCAGGGCAAGACGGCCTTCGCCCACGTCAAGGACATGAGCGGCAGCGTGCAGCTGTTCGTGCGCCGCGATGCCCTGGCCGAGGGCGTCTACCAGGATTTCAAGCGCTGGGATCTCGGCGATATCGTCGGCGCCGAGGGCGTCATGTTCCGCACCCGCACCGGCGAACTGTCGGTGATGGTGGACGAGATCCATCTCGTCACCAAGGCGCTCAGGCCGCTGCCCGACAAGTGGCACGGCCTGACCGATGTCGAGGCGCGTTACCGCCAGCGCTACGTCGATCTCATCATGAACGACGACACCCGCCGGGTGTTCCGCACGCGTTCGGCAATCATCGATTTCATCCGCCATTTCCTCGCTCATCGCGGCTTCCTCGAGGTTGAGACGCCGATGATGCAGGTCATCCCGGGCGGCGCCAGCGCGCGGCCCTTCGTGACCCACCACAACACGCTCGACATGCAGCTTTATCTCCGCATCGCGCCGGAGCTCTATCTCAAGCGCCTGGTCGTCGGCGGCTTCGAGCGGGTGTTCGAGATCAACCGCAATTTCCGCAACGAGGGCCTGTCGACGCGCCACAACCCCGAGTTCACCATGCTCGAGTTCTACGAGGCCTACGCCGATTTCGAGGACCTCATGAACCTGACCGAGCAGATGCTGCGGGAATTGACGACCGAGGTGCTTGGTAGCAGCGTGATCGAATACCAGGGACGTACGTACGACTTCGGTGCGCCCTTCGCGCGCATGTCCGTGCGTGAATCGATTCTCGCCTTCAACCCGGACCTCGTCGCCGACGACGTCGACGACCTCGAGCGAGCACGCGGGGTTGCGCGTACGCTCGGTATCCCGACCAAGGACGACTGGGGGCTCGGCAAGGTGCAGATCGAGATCTTCGAGAAGACCGTCGAGCCCAAACTCGACGGGCCGGTGTTCATCACCGCCTACCCCGCCGAAGTCTCGCCGCTGGCACGGCGCAACGACGCCGACCCCTTCATCACCGACCGCTTCGAGTTCTTCGTTGCCGGGCGCGAACTGGCCAACGGCTTCTCCGAGCTGAACGACCCCGACGACCAGGCCGAGCGCTTCCGCGCCCAGGTCGCCGCCAAGGCCGGTGGCGACGACGAAGCCATGCATTTCGACGAGGATTACATCCGCGCGCTCGAGCACGGCATGCCGCCGGCGGCCGGGGAGGGCATCGGCATCGACCGCCTGGTCATGCTGCTGACCGACGCGGCCTCGATCCGTGACGTGCTGCTCTTCCCCCACATGCGGCCGCGCAGCACCGGTATCGATTGATCGCCGTCCCGCGGATTGACCGGGCGTGGACCTCGACCGCGCGTCCGGCCTCATCAATAATCGCCGGGCGGCCGGGAACCTCGCGCCCGGCACCCGGTCTATTGCCGGGTGCCTCGGGGAGCCGCGGCCGGCCTGGCCGGCGCGATTGCCGGGCCGGTATCACGCGACAAGAAAATCATCCCAATCAGCAGGAGACATCCGACCATGGACAAGAAGAACCCGTTGAAGCCGATCGCCGCCGCGCTCGGCACCACCTTCGCCATCAGCCTGGTGGCCGCGCCCATCGCCAATGCCGCCGACAACCCCTTCGGCGCCGTCGAATACTCGAGCGGTTACATGGTTGCCGACAACCATGGCGAGGGTAAGTGCGGCGAGTCGAAAGGTGGCGAGGGCAAATGCGGCGAGTCGAAGGGCGGCGAAGGCAAGTGCGGTGAGTCGAAAGGCGGCGAAGGCAAGTGCGGTGAATCCGGCAAGTCCGGTGACGACGCCGGCAAGGGTGGCGAAGGCAAGTGCGGCGAGGGCAAGTGCGGCGGTTGATCGCCGCCGCCCGGTCGAAGACGTGCCATGACGCACGGCTTTCCCGTTACCGGTAAGGGCCTGGGCTTCCGGCGGGCGCTGCTGCGCCCGCTGGAGGACCAGGGTCCCGGCCCGGTCGACTTTTTCGAGATCGCGCCGGAGAACTGGCTCGATCTCGGCGGTCCGCTCGGTCGGCGCTTCCGTGCCTTCACCGAGCGGCACCCGTTCGTCTGTCACGGCCTTTCGCTCAATCTCGGTGGCCTGGCCCCGCTCGACGAGGCCTTCGTGCGCCGCGTCGGTCAGTTCATGGCCGAGCACCAGGTGCGCTGCTACAGCGAACACCTGAGCTACTGCGCCGACGATGGCCACCTCTACGACCTCATGCCGATCCCCTTCACGGCCGAGGCGGTCGAGCACGTCGCCGGCCGCATCCGCCGCGTGCAGGACATCCTCGAGCGGCGCATCGCGGTCGAGAACGTCTCCTATTACTGCGCACCCGGCGCCGAGATGACGGAACTCGAGTTCGTCAACGCGGTGCTCGAGCGCGCCGACTGCGACCTCCTGCTCGACGTCAACAACATCTACGTCAACAGTGTCAACCACGGTTACGACGCCCGCGAGTTCCTCCGTGCGCTGCCCGGCGATCGCATCGCCTACGTGCACGTGGCAGGGCACTATGTCGAAGCGCCGGACCTCATCGTCGATACCCACGGTGCCGACGTCGTCGACCCGGTGTGGGACCTGCTGGCCGACGCCTACGACTGTTTCGGCCTGCTGCCGACGCTGCTCGAACGCGATTTCAACCTGCCGCCACTGGCCGCCCTGATCGACGAAGTCGCGCAGGTCGGCCGCCTGCAGGCAGCGGCCGCCGCACCTTCGCGCGCGCGGGCAGAGCAGAGCGCGGTCGGTGGCTGAGCGCGGCTTCGCAACGGTCGAGCGGGTCTTCACCGCGCACATGCGCGACCCGGCGCAGGCGCCACCGCCGGCCGGGGTCGAAGAGCGCCGCCTCGAAGTCTACCGCGGCCTGCTCTACCGCAACGTCGAGGGTTTCATGGCCAATGCCTTCCCGGTGTTGCGCAGCCTCTACGACGACGACCGCTGGCATGCGCTGGTGCGCGAGTACTACGCGCGGCATCGCGCTCGCACGCCGCTGTTTCCCAAGATGCCGCAGGAGTTCCTGCATTACCTCGAAGCGCGCGGCGAGGTTGCCGGCGACCCGCCGTTCCTGCGCGAACTGGCCGAGTACGAATGGCTGGAAGCGGAGATCCTGTTCAATCCCCGTGAACTCGATGAGATCGCGGTCGATGCCGCGCCCGATCTCGAGCACGGCCGCCCGTGTGCCAACCCGGTCATGCAGGCGCGCTGCTATCGCTTCCCGGTTCATCGCATCGCTCCCGATTTCCAGCCGGCGGCGGCGCCGCCCGCGCCTACCTACCTCGTGGTGTTCCGTCATCGCGACGACCGCGTCGGCTTCATGGAGCTGAACGCGGTGTCGGCGCGCCTGCTGCAGCTCATCGTCGAGAACGAGACGCGGTCGGGTCGCGCGCTGCTCGAACAGATTGCGGCCGAACTCGCCCATCCGGAACCGGCGTCGGTGGTGCGGCACGGCCTCGACATCCTGGCCGACTTCCACGCCCGCGACATCGTCCTCGGCACGCTCGTCGTCGACGCCTGAGGCTGCTGCTGGGCGGGGGCTGGTCGCGCCCGATCGCCAGCGCGTAAGATGAGCGCGCCCCGCAGCGCTCCCGGGCGTGCGCGGCCCGCTCACGCCTGGAGTACTCCATGGAATCGTCGACGTTCATGCTCGTCGTCAACGCCATCGCGGCGGTGTTCGTCCTCTGCCTCGGTCTCGGCGTCATCACCATCGCCGTCCTCTACGTCGTCGACATCACCCAGACCACGCACACGGTGCGCCGCAACTACCCGGTCATCGGCCGGTTGCGCTACGTGTTCGAGCGGCTCGGCGAGTTCTTCCGCCAGTACTTCTTCGCCATGGACCGCGAGGAGATGCCATTCAACCGCGCCGAGCGCGCGTGGGTCTACCGCGCCGCCAAGGGCGTCGACTCGACGGTCGCCTTCGGCTCGACCAAGGACCTGCGCCCGGTCGGCACGGTCATCTTCGTCAACACCGCCTACCCGACCCTCGACGAGGACGCCGCCCAGCCGCGCGAGGTGACCATCGGCGCGGACTGCGCGAAGCCCTACCGCACGCGCAGCATCTTCAACATATCCGGCATGAGTTACGGCGCCCTGTCGCGGCCGGCGGTGCTGGCGCTGTCCAAGGGCGCGCGCATGGCCGGGGTGTGGATGAACACCGGCGAGGGCGGCCTGTCGCCCTACCATCTCGAGGGCGGCGCTGACATCGTGTTCCAGATCGGCACGGCCAAGTACGGCGTGCGCGACGAGCACGGCGGGCTGTCCGACGAACGCCTGCGCGCCATCGCCGCTCATGAGCAGGTGCGCATGTTCGAACTCAAGCTCTCGCAGGGCGCCAAGCCCGGCAAGGGCGGCATCCTGCCGGCGGCCAAGGTCACCGAGGAGATCGCGCAGATCCGCGGCATCCCGCTCGGCGCCCCGTCGATCAGCCCGAATCGCCATCCCGAGATCAACAACGAGCGCGACCTGCTCGACATGATCAATCGCATCCGCGACGTCACCGGCAAGCCGACCGGTTTCAAGACCGTGATCGGTTCACTGGCCTGGATGGAGAAGCTGTTCCTCGAGATCCATGCGCGCGGTCTCGGCAGTGCGCCCGACTTCATCACCGTCGACAGTGGCGACGGCGGCACCGGCGCCGCGCCGATGAGCCTCATCGACAACGTCGGCCTGCCGTTGCGCGAGGCCCTGCCACTGGTCGTCGACCTGCTCAAGCAGTACGGCCTGCGCGACCGCACCAAGATCATCGCCAGTGGCAAGCTCATCACGCCGGCGGAGGTCGCCTGGGGGATCTGCGCCGGGGCCGATTTCGTCACCTCGGCGCGCGGCTTCATGTTCGCGCTGGGCTGCATCCAGGCGCTCCAGTGCAACAAGAACACCTGCCCAACCGGCATCACCACGCACGACAAGCGCCTGCAACGCGGCCTCGATCCCACCGACAAGGCCGAGCGCGTGCGCCGCTACGCCGAGAACGTGCACCACGAACTGGGCGTCATCGCGCACTCCTGCGGCGCCGCCGAACCACGGCGCCTGAAACGCATGCACTGCCGCATCGTGCAGGCCAACGGGCGCTCGGTACCCCTGAACGAGCTCTACCCGGACGTGCAGTCGCTGGCCATTCCCGGTCTCGAACAGCGCACGGCTTGAGGCTCACCGGATCGGGCGCCGGCAAGGACCGCCGGCGCGTATCAGCGCGGCGTCACACCCACTGCGCCTCGCTGTAGATCGACACCCGCCGCGCACTCGTGTCGGCGAGGCCCTTGGCGTACTCGATGCCCATCTTGCCGAGTGCTTCGCGCAGCGAGGTAGCGTCGACGTCCTCGGCCACGGTGCGCATGCCGAGCGAGCGCGCGATACGGCTCAGGCCCAACACCACCTCGTAGTCGACCGTGCTGTGCAGCATGTTCTGCACCAGGCGACCGCGGATGCCGAGGAAGTCGGCCTGCAGGGACTTGATGATGTCGATGCCCTCGGCGCCAAAGCCGAGATCGCCGATCATGAAGCGGCAGCCGCATTCCTTGAGCGTGGTGACGAAGAATCGCACGTGCTCGAGATGGCCGACCAGCCCCGCCTCGTCGAAGCTGAAGCCGAGACGCGGACCGACCGCGGGGTCCTCGCGTACCAGGCAGGTGACGAAGTCGAGCAGGCGATCGTCGGTCATCGACTGCTGTGACAGCGGCACGATGACGAGGTCCATCCCGCACAGCGCGGGGTGGTCGAGGCGCAGGGCATCGACCGCGGCCTTGATCGCCCAGCGGTCGATGTCCTCGATCAGCTGGTAGCGACTGGCGAGTTCGAGCAACTCGTCGCGGGTGAGGAACTCGCCGTCGGCGTTGCGGATGCCGACGCTGAGTTCGCAGGCCGCGATGGCCTGCGCGCCGGTCGCGGCGGTCGCCTCCAGCGGCAGGTAGAACAGCTCCATGCGATTGCCGTGGATGGCCGTCTGGATGTCCTTGACGAAGTCGAACACGCGCGAGTTCTTGCCATTCTGTGCCGCGTCCTGGTCGAACAACTGCACGCGGTTGCGGCCGAACTGCTTGGCCGTGTAGCAGGCGGTGTCGGCAGCACGCACGATCTCAGGCGTGCTGCGGCTCTCGGCGTTGATCTCGACGATGCCGATGCTGAGCGACACGCGCAATTCCAGGCCCTGCCAGTCGAACGCGTGCTTCTCGATGGCGAGGCGCAGCCCCTCGGCGATGAGACGGGCCTTGTCGCGACCGCAACTGTAGAGGAGGGCGGCGAACTCGTCGCCGCCGATGCGCGCGAGGGTGTCCGCGCCGCGGATGCGCGTGCGCAGGATCTCGGCCAGGGTCTTCAACACGCTGTCACCGGCGGCGTGACCGAAGCTGTCGTTGATGAACTTGAAGCGATCGATGTCGATGTAGAGCAGGCTGTGGACGTGGTCGCCGCTGTCCTGCGCGCGGCGCAGCAACTTCTTGAGCCGCAGCTCGAACTCGGCGCGATTGATGGTACCGGTGAGTGAATCATGGGTGGCCTGCCAGGCGATCGATTCGGCGCGGTTGCGCTTCTCGGTGACGTCGCGCAGCAGGTAGGCGGCGCCGGCGAACTCGCCGCGCGCGTCCTTGACCGGGGTGACGCTGTATTCGATGCCGTAGGTGACGCCGTCGCGGCGTATCAGTTGAGTGTGATCGCTGCCGAGCTGGGGACGGCGGGTGCGGCGTACCTGGTCGAAGATCTCGCGTGCCTGGTTGCGGGCGTCGGGCGGGAAGCTGAGGCGCAGTCCGTCCTCGAGCGGCCGGCCGACGAGCTCGGCGGCGGTCCAGCCGAGCAAGACCTCGGCAACCGGGTTCAGGGTATCGATGCGGCCGTCGGCGTCGACGCTGACGATGGCGTCGCCGAGGGCGCGCAGGATGCGTCGGTCGCGCGCGGCCGCCGCCTGTTCATCGGCCAGGGCGTGAACATGCCGTGCCGCCGCGGTGACGAGATCGGCGTCGGCGGTGCGTCGCCATGCGTTGTCGGGATACGTATTGTCGCCGGTCATGAGGACGCGTCGCAGGCCGTCGCGCAGGCGGCGGTGACCATCGAACCAGGCACCGGCGACGAGCAGCAGGGTGCCGATGCCGGCGCCGACCCACAGCGCGGCGAGTGGATGGCGGGCGTCGCGCAGGATGCCGCCGATGGCGAGCGCGGCGAAGGTGGCGAGAAAGAACAGGACGGCCTGGCGCTCGGTACCGAAGACCGGCACCGCGGCCATGGCGACCGCGAATGCCGCGGCCATCAGCACGGCGTAGGCCAATGGTGGAGTCGCCGGCACGAGCAGGAAGATGCCGCCGCCCCAGGCGAGGCCGAGGACGGCCGCCATCGACGTGTTGAACACGGGGCTCCGGGTAGCGGCATCGCCGACCACCACGCCGGCGCGCGCACAGCTCAGCAAGAGCGCGTTGAGCAGCGTGAAGCTGGCCCAACCAACCAGCACCGGCGCTGGAGCGTGCGGTGCGAGCGCGGCACCGATGGCGGCGAGTGCGAGCAGGTTGGCGGCGAGAAAGGTGTAGCCGAATGCGCGCGCGTCGGCGGACACGCGATGCGGCGCGGCGGGTATCTCCGCCTCGACCGCGGTCGCTTCGACGTAGCCTTGAACGGTGATTTGTCTTGCCATGGAGCGTCTGCCTGGGCCTTGCTTTTCGTGATGTCTGGTGACCGCGCGCAATGGCACGCGAGGACAACGAAAAATATTGTTGCGGACAGGCAGTGCGGCGTGACGGTCGTCACAAGCGCCGGCCGTGCGGCGTGACGACGGTCACGAAAGGGGAGAGCGGAGCACGAGGGTGTGACGGCAGTCACGACCGCGCGGGCGCGTGTTCGCCGCGCGCGGTGCTCGGTGCGGTCACCGATCCGCGGCGGTGAGGCCGCGGCAGCGATCGCGCAGGGTGTTCAGCCCTGGCGCTGCGCGCCGACGCGCAGGCGCAGGGCGTTCAGCTTGATGAAGCCTTCGGCGTCGGCCTGGTTGTAGGCGCCGGCGTCGTCCTCGAAGGTTGCCAGCGAGGCGTTGAACAGGCTGTCGCTGGTCGATTCGCGGCCCTCGACGATGACGTTGCCCTTGTAGAGGCGCACGCGCACGCGGCCGTTCACGTGCTCCTGGGATTGGTCGATCATGGCCTGCAGCATGCGCCGCTCCGGGCTCCACCAGTAGCCGTTGTAGATGAGCGAAGCGTAGCGCGGCATGAGTTCGTCCTTGAGGTGGGCGACCTCGCGGTCGAGTGTCAGCGACTCGATGGCGCGGTGGGCCTTGAGCATGATGGTGCCGCCGGGCGTCTCGTAGCAGCCGCGCGACTTCATGCCGACGTAGCGGTTCTCGACGATGTCGAGACGACCGATGCCGTGGGCGCCACCGATCTCGTTCAGCTTGCGCAGCACCGCGGCCGGGCTCAGACGCTCGCCGTCGATGGCGACGATATCGCCGCGCGCGTACTCGAGTTCCAGCACCGTCGAGCGGTCGGGCGCGGCTTCCGGCGACACCGTCCAGCGCCACATCGATTCCTCGGGCGCCGCCCACGGGTCTTCGAGCACGATGCCCTCGTAGGAGATGTGCAGCAGGTTGGCGTCCATGGAATAGGGCGAACCCGCGCCCTTCTTGTACTCGATGGGAATGCCGTGGGTCTCGGCGTACGCGAGCAGTTTCTCGCGCGAGTTGAGGTTCCACTCGCGCCACGGCGCGATGACCTTGATGCCGGGTTCCAGCGCGTAGGCGCCGAGCTCGAAGCGGACCTGGTCGTTGCCCTTGCCAGTGGCGCCGTGGGAGATGGCGTCGGCGCCGGTCGCGCGCGCGATCTCGACCAGGCGTTTGGCGATCAGGGGCCGCGCGATCGAGGTTCCGAGCAGATATTCGCCCTCGTAGATGGTGTTGGCACGGAACATCGGGTACACGAAGTCGCGCACGAACTCCTCGGTGAGATCGTCGATGTAGATCTCCTTCACACCCATCCGCGTGGCCTTGGCGCGCGCCGGTTCGAGTTCCTCGCCCTGGCCGATGTCGGCGGTGAAGGTCACGACCTCGCAGTCGTACTCGTCCTTCAGCCACTGCAGGATGACGGAGGTGTCGAGGCCTCCGGAGTAGGCGAGGACGACTTTCTTGACGTTCAGCTTGGCCATGGCGCGCGGATCCCGGGATGAGTGGTTGGCGAAAGGGCGGCATTTTGCCTACGGGGGCGGGGAAAAACTACTGCAGGGATGGACATGGTACGGGGTGGCTGGCAAGCCTCGACGACGTCTGACACCGCGAATGCGCGGTGTTCGTCCTCGGACGTGGCGGCTGGGATGTCACGACGGTGTCTGACCCCGCTGGCGGGGTCCAGGGCGCTTGCCCTTTGAGATGGAGGCTGGCTTGTCTCGACGGTGTCTGACCCCACGTGCGGGGTCAGACACCGAGTGGCCCTTCGACCCGGAGGCGATTTCAGGCGCTGAGCGCGCGACGGAAGACCTGCATGAACGCCTCCGGTGCCTCGGCATGCGGCCAGTGGCCGCCGCCAGCGACGGTCTCGAGGTGATGGCCGGGGAACCAGCGCGTCATGAGTTCGAAGTGCTCGGGCCGGACACGATCGGACAGTTCGCCGCGGATGAACCAGGTCGGCCGCTCGAAGCGCGCCGCGGCGGGCACCGGCAGTGGTCCGAGGATGTGCGGCATCTGGTCCTCCAGCGCGGCGAGATTGGCGCGCCAGCCGGCCGCGCCACCGCTGAAAGTGAGGTTCTGTAGGACGAACTGGCGCACGGCGAGTTCGGGTATGGCCGCGGTGAGCGCGCTGTCCGCCTCGGCCCGACGGCGGATGGCGGTGAGATCGAGGGCGCGCATGGCGCGGATCATGTCGGCGAAGCGGTCGGGATAGCTGACCGGCGCGATATCGACCGCGACCAGGCGGTCGATGCCCGTCGCATCGCTCAGCGCGAGCGTCATCGCCGCCTTGCCGCCCATGCTGTGCCCGACCAGGGTGAAGTGCTCCAGCCCCAGGCCCTCGACCAGGGCGCGGACGTCGGCCGCCATGTCCAGGTAGGTCATCGAGGCGGCGTGCGGCGAGCGGCCGTGGTTGCGCAGGTCGACGAAGTGGCAGCGGAACTCGCCGGCCAGCGCGCGGGCGATGCTCAGCCAGTTGCGCCCGGCGCCGAACAAGCCGTGCAGGACGACGACGTCCGGCCCCGCGCCCACGGTCTCGCAATGCAGCTCGACGGTGCTCATCGTCCGTCGTCGCGATGTCGGGACATCAGGAACCGAACGCGGGGGCGCGAAATCGGGGACAGACCACCGAAATCAGGGACAGACCACGATTTCCTCCGATTCCCCGTTCTTCGGCGTCGGGCGTCAGGGGGAAATCGTGGTCTGTCCCCGATTTCGATTTCGCGATTTCGGGAGGAACTCGCCGCTCGCACCGAAATCGCGCTCTGTCGACGATTCCACTGACGCTTCGCCATCCGCGGGTGCTCAGTGCGCGTCGGCGTCGCGCAAGTGCGGCGGGATGCGATCGCGGTGCAGGAAATGTTGCGGCCAGAAGCCGAGCAGCGCGATGTCCTCGTCGATGCCGTCCATCACCGGGTAGGCGTGGAAGTCCTCCGGCGCGACCCAGGCCCACTCGGTGTGTTCGTCGTTCAGCACCACCTCGCCGGACCGCCAGCGCTGCAGGAAGAGGTGGATCTCGAACTGGCCGCCGTAGAAGGTGTCGCGGATCGGGCCCAGGTAACGGGTCAATTCGACGACGTGCCCGGGGCCGATCTCCTCCTGCATCTCGCGCGCCGCGGCTTGTGCCGGGCTCTCTCCGGCCTCGATCTTGCCGGCCGGCAGGCCCCACAGGCCGGGTCCGAGGCGCGCACTCGCCACGCGCCTGAGCAGGAGCAGGCGCGCGGCGTCGTCGAGCAGCAGGTTGAGCGCGAAACGCGCGGTGGGTGGTGGAGCGGTGTTCATGGCGCGATCGAGGGGCAGAGTATCGGGGATGGCGGTCGTCGATGCCAGCCGCGACCGCCACAGGGCTTGGCGAACAGGACGGGATGCCGGGGACAGCGCCGGAGCCCGGCCGCCATCGCCGCCGCTCGCCGCCGGCCGGACCGTGGCCTGCCGCGGTTGTCGCCGCGCGATGGTCGCGCGCGGTGACGGCGATACGCGCTACGCTTTCGCGCTCAGTTCCAGTCTGCGTCGGTGCGTACAGGAGGCGAACATGGGTATTCCCGCCGCGAAACGAGCCACGGTGCGCCGGCGATGAGCGTGCGCATCGTGCGTCTGGGTACGCCACGCCTGCCAGGCGAGGGCCTGCGCATCGGCACCGTCAGGCGGCCGCCGCGCGGGGTGAAGCGCGAGCACCTCGCGCGCGACGACTGGTACGACGTGTGGCTGCCGCTGCTCGCGCCGGGCCAGGCCGAGGTGCGCCTCGCGCTCGATGCCACCACGGCAGCCGAGTGGCAGCGCTTCGCGCGCCGTTACCGCAAGGCGATGGCCGAACCCGATGCACGCCACGTGCTGGAGACACTGGCGGCGCTGTCGCATCGGACCGACTTCGCGGTCGGTTGCTATTGCGCCGACGAGAGCCGTTGCCACCGTTCGCTGCTGCGCGAGATCCTGCGCGAGCACGGCGCGCTGCTCGGCTGAGAGCGCACGCGGGCAGCGCGGCTGCTGCCGCGACGCACCGTGCGCCCGCGGCAGCGGCGCCGGGATTCCGGACATCGCGCGCGTCCGCGCAGCCACCGGGCCAGCGTCATGCGGGGCGCGCCTCGCGACGATGGACGAGGCCTTCACCCTCGCCCGGACGGCGCACTCAGAATTAGCGCAACCCTTCGCCGTCCACGCTGACGTCGGCATCCGGCCAGGCGCGGGCGAGCTGATCGCGCACCGTCGTCGCTTCGTCGCCGCGGTCCTGCGCGTCCAGCGCGGTGGCCAGTCCCGCCAGCGACCAGCCGTTCAGCGGCACCCGTTCCAGATCGGCCCGGTAGACCGCCTCGGCCGCCGCCGCGCGGCCGCGCGCGAGGAGCGCGGCGCCGAGCAACTGGCGATTGGGGAAGAACCAGTACGGCGGTTCCATGTAGGGCAGGCCGTCCTCCAGCGCGACGGCCGCTTCGAGGGCTGCGATCACGGCATCGTCACGGCCCTCGGCACCGGCCACGCCGGCGGCCGCGAGGTGTCCGGCAATGGCCAACAGGACGTCGGCCGGATAGCCGTACTTCTGAAAGGCATCAGCGCCGTAGACACCCGCTTCGTTGGCGTGGGCAGCGGCCGCGGCGCGCGCGGCCTCGACTTCGCCCCGCGCGCCGTACGCCACCGCGCGGGCCGCCTGCCACATGGCATGGGCGAAGCGGTGCTCGGCACGCGGCTCGGGTTCGGCCAGCACGGCATCCCAGCGCGCGAAGCGGATCAGGCCGTACTGCGGCACGGCGAGGAACTGTTCGATGAGCGGGATGTCGCCGATCAGCCCGGCGGGCACGTTGTCGGCCAGCTTGCGCGCGGCGGCGATGGCGGCGGCGCTGCGTCCCTCCAGGCTCGCCGTGTACCACAGGAAATGCAGGTTGTGCGGGTAGTAGAGCGCCGGGTAGAAGCCCTGTGCGCGGCACTGGTTGATATACGACTCGTCGGCCGCCGCGGCGCGTTCGTTGATGGCGGTGGCGTCCTTGTAGCGGCCTACCCGCAGGTAGATGTGTGAGGGCATGTGCACGAGGTGGCCGGAACCCGGGACGAGGTCGGCGAGACGGTCGGCGCCGGCCTCGGCGCGGGCCGGCGTCGAGGACGGTTCGACGATGTGGATGTAGAGATGGATCGCGCCGGGATGATCGGGGTTGCGCGCGAGCACGCCTTCCAGCACGGCGACGACGTCGTCGGTGCGCGGTTTCGCCCGACCGTCAGCGTCGTAGTAGTCCCAGGGCATGAGATCCATGAGCGCCTCGGCGTAGAGGGTGACGGCATCGAGGTCGTTGGGATAACGCGCGGCGACACCGGCCATGGCGTTGGCGAAAGCCGTGTCGAGTGCACCGCGATCGGCGGGCGCGGGCACGGCATAGCGCAGGCTCATCGCCTCGATCAGGGCACGTTCGCGCGGCGTGACATGCGCGGCCAGCGCCAGCGCGCGATCGATGGCGGCGCGCGCGGCCGGCGCGTCGGCGGGGTCCATGGGTTTGTTGATGTTGGGGCCGAGCGCCATCGCCTCGCCCCAGAAGCACATCGCGCAACCGGGGTCGAGACGCTGTGCGGCGCGGAACGAGCGCACCGCCTCGGCGTGGTTGAAACCGTAGTTCAGGACCAGGCCCTGGTCGAAATAGCGCTGGGCCTCCGCCGACACCGTCGTGACGACGGCGTGGTGGTTGCCGAGGTCGTCGAACAGGGGCGCGAGTCGGCCATCGTTCGCGGCCTCGACGGCGAGGCTGGCAGCGAGCAGGGCGAGGGCGAACGGCACGAAGCGGCGGCGGGTCATGAGGTGCTCCAGTCGGGGGCGCGGCCCCGGATTATCGTGGCACGGCGGCGCTGCGGCCACCGCCCCGGTCGTGGAAGTCGTCACGCGACGGGTAGGGCCAGCAGGGCCTGCGCGCCGAGGTGGATGCCGAACAGCAGCAGTGCGCCGAGGATCTCGACGGCGATGGCTGACAGGACCCCGAGGGGACGGCTCGGCTCGTTCATGGTGGCTGCTCCTCGCGTTGCGACCAGTGGGACGACGGCACGTGCCGGCATCCTCGGGGAGCAAGCCTAGTGGCGGCGCGTTGCGGCGCCGTGGTCGCTGCGTAGCGGAAATGTTGCCGTCGTGTATCGGGCGCCCCGTCAGCCGAGCCGACACACCTCGACGCGGGCATCGAAGGCGTTCGAGCCGTAGCCGCGATCGCTCAGCCCGTCGGGGGTAAGCGCGTTGGCGCCGGCGCCGTTCAGGGTCGATTCGCACCACCACGAGAACGGCATGGAGACGATGCCGGGGGCGGTATCGGCGGAGACACGGGCGTGCGCTTCGATGGCGCCGAGTTTGTTGTACATGCGCACGGTGTCGCCGTCGGCGATGCCGCGCGGGCCGGCGTCGGCCGGGTTGATCTGCACCTCCGGTGCATGCCGCGCGGTGCCGCGGTGGGGCAGGTTGACGTACTCGGAGTTGAGGAAGTGCGCGACCTTGGCCGAGACCAGGCGCAGCGGCAGGGCGTCGGCCGCGTCCTCGATCGGCACGTAGCCGGGCAGGGGGTCGAGACCGGCCTCCACGAGCGCGGCGGCGTACAGCTCGGCCTTGCCGCTGGCGGTGGTGAAACGGCCGGCGGCGCGCGGGTGCGGGCCGTCATCGAGGGCAAGCCCGGCCCAACCATCGCGTTCGAGGCGCGCAAAGTCGATGCCGTCCAGGCGCGGGCTGTCGCGGTCGAGCAGGGCGCGTATGCGGCTCTCGTCATCGGACAGCAGGTGCGGATCGTCGAAGCCGAGCGCATGCGAGAGACGGCGGAACAGCTCGGTGTTGGCGATGGCCTCGCCGAGCGGCGCGATCGCGGGCGGATTCAGCGCCAGGTAGGTCTGGCCCCACGAGGGCATCAGCTCCCAGTGTTCGACCTGGGTGGTGGCGGGCAGCAGCAGGTCGGCATAGCGCGCGGTGTCGGTCATGAACTGTTCGTGCACGACGGTGAAGAGGTCCTCGCGTTCGAGCCCGCGCACGACCAGGTTCTGGTTCGGCATGGTCACCACGGGATTGAGGTTGTAGACGAGCATCCAGGTGATCGGCGGCGTCATGGCCGGGTCGGTCAGCACGCGGCCGAGCTGGGCGAGGTGCACGGTGCGCGAGGGCGCCGGGTACTCCTCCGGGCCGGGGAACAGCACCCGCAGATCGAGCGCCTCGGCGAAGAGGTCGCCGGTGAAATGCGCGAGGCCGCCGCCGCGCTCGCGCCAGGCGTTGGTCAGCACCGGCAGGCAGGCGACTGCGCGCACCGCGCTGAAACCGTTCGAATAGCGCTCCATGCCGACCATCAGGCGCAGCGCGGCCGGGCGCGTGGTGGCCCATTCGCGCGCCAGTTGCTCGATGTCGGCGGCAGCGACTCCGGTGATTGCGGCGACCCTCGCCGGGGGGTAATCGGCCAGGCGCGCGGCGAGTTCGTCGAAGCCGATACTGTGGCGGGCGAGATAATCGGTATCGTGCAGGCCGTCGCGCACGATCACGTGCATGAGACCCAGGGCGAGCGCGGCATCGGTGCCGGGTTTCACCTGCACGTGCCAGTCCGCATGCGCCGCGGTCGGCGTGCGCACCGGGTCGACCACCACCACGCGCGCGCCGGCGCGCCGCGCGTCGCGGAGCGGGCCGCCCCACAGGTGCACGTTGGTCACCGCCGTGTTGCTGCCCCAGATGAGGATGAGTCGCGCCCGGGCGAGTTCCTCTGGCGGCACGGTGTCGCCGGCGCCGACGGTGCTGGCGACGGCGTCGTAGGCAACGTTGCCGCAGATGTCGCGATTGAGGCCGGTGGCGCCGAGACGGGCGAAGAAGCGCTCGCCGGCGTAGCGGTGCAGGAGCCCGATGGTGCCGGCGAAGCTGCACGGCATGGCGCCGAGCGGGCCGTCGCGATCGAGGGTCTCGCGCAGCCGCGTGACCATGAGATCGATGGCCGCGTCCCACGAGATGCGTTCGAAGCGGCCTTCGCCCTTCGGCCCGACCCGCTTCATGGGGTGAAGGATGCGCCGCTCGCTGTAGACGCGATCGAGGTAGCGCTTCAACTTCGCGCACAGCGCACCGCGCGTGAACGGGTGCTCCGGGTTGCCGGCGAGCGCCACGGCGCGGCCATCGTCGTCGACCGTGACCTGCCAGGCGCAGGTATCGGGGCAGTCGTGGGGGCAGGCGCCGTGGACGGTTTTCATACGGCCTCTCCGGGGTGCGTGCCGGGCAGCATAACAGGGCGCATTTCGGGGACTAGCGCCTGATTTCCCGACGCGGAAGACGTGATTCGTCTCCGCTTGACCGTGCTCGTCGGGCCGCGCTGAGCGTTGCTTCGACGGCAGCCCGGCAAAGAACAGTCAGATCAACGATGTCGCGTCGAGCGCCGGGTCGGGCGCGTCACCCGCCCGTGACCCGCGTTTACCGCCCGGCCAGGCATGGCCGGACTGGTTCGACACGTAGTGCACGATGTCGCTGCCTGCAGGGCAGCGATACCGTCACACGGTCAGCGTTGCGTTGTCTTCCGCCCGGGTCGCGGGCCCGCTGCAGCCGTTGGCGCGGGCCCAGAATTCGCCCTGCGCCAAGGCCGGCAGTGTGGGCGTGCCATCCCGCGCGCGGCGGGCGCGGCCGTCGGTGAGACCGCCCGCGAATTTCGCGCTCTTATCCAGCATGCCGTTGAAGATGATGGTCGGAGTAATTCGGTGGAGCAATTCGGTGGAGTAATTCGGGGACAGACCACGGTTTTCTCTCCGCGTAATTCGGGGACAGACCACGGTTTTCCAAATCACGCCCCGACGGAAAACCGTGGTCTGTCCCCGAATTACGATTTGGAAAACCGTGGTCTGTCCCCGATTTAGGTCCGGAATTACGCGAATTACGCCCCGAATCGCCAATCAGGCGCGTTGGCGCCCGCGCAGAAGGCGCCCGGGCAGGGTCCCGGTGGCCTCGCCGTGCTCGAAGGTCGGCGTTCCGCGCACCACGGTCAGGGCGTAGCCATGCGCGTTCTGCAGCAGCCGCTTGCCGGCCGCCGGCAGGTCATGGGCCATGTAGGGCGCGGCCAGCGCGAGGCGTTCGACGTCGATGAGATTGAGATCGGCGCGCAGGCCCGGCGCGAGCAGGCCGCGATCGGCGAAGCCGTAGAGCAGGGCGGTGTCGCGGGTCTGCAGGCGCACCGCCTGTTCGAGACCGATGCGTGGCCCGCGTGTGCGTTCGCGCACGAAGTGCTGCAGGAGATAGGTCGGCGCGCCGGCGTCGCAGATGATGCCGCAGTGCGCGCCGCCGTCGCTGATGCCGAGCACGGTGGCCGGGTGCAGCATCATCTCGCGCGCGACGTCGTAGTTGCCGGCGTTGTAGTTGAACAGCGGCGAGTACAGGAAGGCGCGGCCGTCGTCTTCGAGCAGGCAGTCGTAGGCCGCGGCTTCGGGCGAGATGCCGAGCCGCTCGCCGTAGGCCGTCATCGAGCGTTCCGGCGCCGGTTCGTACTCCGGCGGCGAGCCGAGCCAGTAGAGGCGGTGGTAGTCGGCGATCGGCGAGCGCATCGCCTTGCCTTCCATGAACAGCAGGCGCAGCAGGCGCGCCGGACGCTCGCCGGCCTCGGCCAGGATGCGCGCACGGAGTTCGGGGTCGCGCATGCGGCGTGCGCGCTCGGCGAGTGGCAGGTCGGCGATGGCGAGGTAGCTCGGCCGGCCCGTGAAGGGGTGCGTGCCATCGAGGCACATCAGCACCCCCGGCGGGCGGATGGCGACCTGCGGGTAGAGCCCCGGGCGGCTGGCGGCATGGTCGAGCAGGCGGCGCCATTGCCCCGGGTCCTCGTCGTTCTGGATGCAGGCGTAGGTCACCTTGCAACGGTGCTGGTCGATGATGGCGCTCATCCAGTCGAGTTCACGCCCTTCCGGGGCGAGGTCCGAGGCCACCTCGAACACGCCGCCGCCGGCCGCGCCCATGGCGGACGCGATCGCCAGCAGTTCGGCCGCGTCGGCGGTGGTGCCGGGTACGACCTCGCCGTCGATCGAGCGGTGCAGCACCGTGCGCGAGGTCGAGAAGCCGACCGCCCCCGCCTGCATCGCTTCGCCGACGATGGCGGCCATGGCGGCGCGCTCCTCGGCCGAGGCCTCGACATCGGTCGCGCCGGCCTCGCCCATGACGTAGGCGCGCACCGCGCCGTGCGGTACCTGGGTGGCGATGTCGAAGGCGCGCTGGCCGCGTTCGAGCGAGTCGAGATACTCGGGAAAGGTCTCCCACTCCCAGGTGATGCCCTCGGCGAGCGCCGTGCCGGGGATGTCCTCGACGCCTTCCATGAGCCCGATCAGCCAGTCGTGGCGGGCCGGATCGGCGGGCGCGAAACCGACCCCGCAGTTGCCCATCACCGCGGTCGTCACGCCATGCCAGCAGGACGGCGTGAGGTAGGGGTCCCAGCTCGCCTGGCCGTCGTAGTGGGTGTGGACGTCGACCCAGCCGGGCGCGGCGACCAGCCCGCCGGCGTCGATCTCGCGGCGTCCCGCGCCGGCCTTGCCGCCGAGCGCGGTGAGCCGTTCGCCGTCGATGGCAATGTCGCCGTGGCGCGCGGGTTCGCCCGAGCCGTCGACGATGAGGGCGTTACGGATGACGAGGTCGTGCATGGCCGGGCTCCGGGTGGGCGGGAGCCCGGAGGGTAGCGCCTGGCGCGGGGCGCGGCCAGCGGCGCGGCTTACCCTCGGGTTTTCGCTTCGCGGCCTCCACACACCCGCTGCATGAACGGCACCACCGCTGCGGCGACTGCTTCCGGGTTGTCGATGAACGGCCAGTGGCCGCTGTCGTCGAGGTAGATCACTTCGGCGCGCGGGAAGGCCTCGCGCTGGGCCTCGGCGTAGCGCCACGGCAGGTAGATGTCGGCCTTGCCCCAGATGACCAGGCAGTCGATGTCGTGCGGTTTGAGCGCGGCGACGGCGGCGTCGGCGGCGCCCGAGAGGTCGTCCGTCGCGCGGTAGAGGCGCAGCACCGCGCGGCGCGTGCCGGCGTCGAAGTTGTCGAACATCTGGTCGACGTACTCGCGCGGCAGGCCGCGCGGGTTGCCGATCTTGAGCAACTGGCGGAAACCGAAGCGCGTGGTGGTGGCCATCACCAGTTCCCCGACGATCGGCGCGCGCCACAGTCGCGCCATGAAATGCCAGCGGTAGCCGCGCAGCACGCCGATGTTCAACAAGGTCATGCTCGCCACGCGCTCGGGGTGGCGGGTCGCCCAGGCCAGGCCCCAGCCACCGCCGAAGTCGTGCAGCACGAGGTGCACGCGGTCGATACCGCGCTCGGCCAGCAGGGCCTCGATGTGATCGGCGTAACCGTCGACGGTGTAGTTGAAATCGTCCGGCTTCTCGGCGCGGCCGAAGCCCGGCATGTCGGGCGCGAGGGTGCGGCAGTGCGGCGCGACGCGGCTCGCGAGGTCTTCCCAGTCGGCGCCGCTGCCGGGATTGCCGTGCATGAACAGCACGGCCTCGCGCGATTCGCCGCCGGAATCGAGGCAGGGCGTGCGCACGCCGTTCAAGTGCAGTTGATGGCGGTTCATTGATCGACCTCCGTGCGCGCCTTGGCGAGGCGGCAGAGAATAGCAGTTCGCACGCCGGAGCCCGCGACCGCACGTCATGCCTGCCGCTACCCTGCCCTTGGTCATCGACGCCCTCGGCGGGCTGGGCCTGTTCCTGCTCGGCATGATCCTGATGACGGGCGGCCTGCGCGAGGTCGCCGGCGATGCCGTGCGCGCGCACCTGATGCGCTTCACCCGCACGCCGCTGTCGGGTGCGATGACGGGCGCCGCCACCACCACCCTGCTGCAGTCGTCGAGCGCGACCACGGTCGCCGCCGTCGGCTTCGTCGGTGCCGACCTCATGAGATTCGACAACGCGCTCGGCATCATCTTCGGCGCCAACATCGGCTCGACGGTGACCGGCTGGCTGGTCGCGCTGGTCGGTTTCAAGCTCGACCTCGGCACGCTGGCCCTGCCGCTGGTGTTCGTCGGCGCGGTGCTGCGCCTGTTCGCGCGCGGGCGCCTCGCTCACGGCGGACTCGCGCTGGCTGGCTTCGCCCTGGTGTTCGTCGGCATCGCCCACCTGCAGGACGGCATGCGCGGGCTGGAAGGCAGCATCAGCGTCGCCGGCGTGCCGGCGACGTCGTTCGCGGCGCGGCTGCAACTGGTCGCGCTCGGCATCGGCTTCACCCTCGTCACCCAGGCCTCGAGCGCGGTGGTGGTGGCAGCATTGACGGCGCTCTATGCCGGCCTGCTCGGCTTCGAACAGGCGGCCTGCATCGTCATCGGCGCCGATGTCGGCACCACCGTGACGGCGGCGCTGGCGACCGTCGGCGCCTCGCTCGAAGCGCGCCGCACCGGCCTCTCGCACGTCATCTACAACCTCGCCACCGGGGTGCTGGCCTTCGCCCTGGTCGATGTCTACGCCGGGCTCGTCGATCGCCTGTGGCCGGCGCTGCGCGCGGGCGATGTCGAGTTCATGCTGGTCGGTTTCCACACCGGCTTCAACGTGCTCGGCGTGCTCCTCGTGCTGCCGTTCGCGGGGCCGTTCGCGCGGTTGGTCAAACGCCTGGTGCGGCCGCGTGTCGGCGAGCGCGTCGCCGGTCTGGACGAGGCCCTGCTCGAACAGCCGCTGCTCGCGCTCGCCGCTGCGCACAAGGCGGTCGAGCAGGTCTTCGTGGCCTTGCTGTGCGAGATCAACCGCGTGCTCGACGAGCGCGCCGATGAACAGGCGACCAACCTCGCCGCCCTGCAGCGCCGGCTCGACGATCTGCAGGATTTCGTCGGCGCCATCGATCTGCGCGGTACCCGGGGTGGCGAGTGGGAACGCCTGCTCGCCCTGGTCCACGCGCTCGATCACCTGCAGCGCCTGCACGAGCGCCTGGAGGAAGAACCCGTGCGTGCGGCGACCGCGCGCGCGGTCGATGAACTCGACCCGGAGCGGCAGGCCTTCGTCAGTGCCGCGCACGCCATCATCGAACAGCTCGCCAGCGGCCGACCGGACCTCGCCGCGGCCAGCGGCGCGGCGGTCAACGAACAGTTGCGCGTGTTGGTGCAGCCCTTCCGCGCGGCGACGGCAGCGGCCATGGCTCGGCGGGATCTGTCGGTCGAGCGCGGCACGGAACGCCTCGAAGCGGTGCGCTGGCTGCGCCGCGTCGGCCGCCACGTGGCGCGGGTCGGCCACCACCTCGCCGCCGCCGCGCAGGCCGCCGCCAAGTAGTGGCGATCGCCACGGCGACACGGTCCGCCGCGTGGTGCAGCGGCCGGGCGATCGCTTACCATGGCCGGCCCCGTCCACTTCTTACGCACTTCGCGAGGATCCGCCCATGAACGAAGCAGTCATCGTCTCCACCGCGCGCACGCCGCTGGCCAAGAGCTGGCGCGGCTCGTTCAACATGACCCACGGCGCCACCCTCGGCGGCCACGTGGTCAAGTCCGCCATGGAACGCGCCGGCCTCGCGCCCGAGGAAGTCGAGGACGTCATTATGGGCTGCGCCAACCCCGAGGGTGCGACCGGCCACAACATCGCTCGCCAGTGCGCGCTGCGCGCCGGCATGCCGGTCTCGGTGTCGGGCATGACGGTCAACCGCTTCTGCTCGTCCGGCCTGCAGACGGTGGCGCTCGCCAGCCAGCGCATCATGGCCGGCGAGGCCGACATCTTCATCGCCGGCGGCGTCGAGTCGATCTCCTGCGTGCAGAACGAGATGAACAGCACCTTCGTGCACGACCCGTGGCTGCTCGAACACAAGCCGGCCATCTACTGGCCGATGCTGCAGACCGCCGAGCAGGTCGCCAGCCGCTACAAGATCGCGCGCGAGGACCAGGATCGCTACGGCGTGCAGAGCCAGCAGCGCGCCGCCGCCGCGCGCGCGGCCGGCAAGTTCGACGACGAGATCGTGCCGCTCAAGACGACCATGAAGATCGTCGACAAGAACACCGGCGAGGAGACCACCCGCGAGGTCACCTGCGCCGCCGACGAGGGCATCCGCCCCGACACCACCTACGAGGGCGTGTCGCAGATCCGCCCGGCGGTCGAGGGCGGCGTGATCGCCGCCGGCAACGCCAGCCAGTTCTCCGACGGCGCCTCGGCCCAGGTCGTGATGAGTGCCGCGATGGCGGCGAAGAAAGGCCTCACCCCGCTGGGCATCTTCCGCAGCTTCGCCGTGGCCGGCTGCGAGCCGGACGAGATGGGCATCGGCCCGGTGTTCGCGATTCCGAAGCTGCTCAAGCAGACCGGCTTGAAAGTCGACGACATCGACCTGTGGGAGTTGAACGAGGCCTTCGCCGTGCAGGTCATGTACTGCCGCGACAAGCTCGGCATCGACGATGCCAGGCTCAATGTCAACGGCGGTTCGATCGCCGTCGGTCATCCCTACGGCATGACCGGCAGCCGCCTCGTCGGCCACGCCCTCATCGAGGGCAAGCGCCGCGGCGCCAAGCGCGTGGTGGTGACCATGTGCATCGGCGGCGGCATGGGCGCGGCGGGCCTGTTCGAGGTCTGCTGAGGCATCCCGCGACACCCGCGGCCCGGTGCCGCGGGTATGCCGATGGCCGGGTGCGTGTGCAATCGGCGCGGTGATGTTCCGCGCCGCCCGTCGCCCCGCTTGCCTGATGTCTTACGCGCCCGGCAGTGCGCGCCGGGCGCCCGTCACGGAGGATTCGTCACCGTGTTCCGTTCGCCCGCTGCCCGTCTCGTCCCGCTCGTCTTCGGCCTGCTCGTCTTCGGCCTGCTCGTCGCCGCGCCCGCCACGGCCGCCAACCTGCAGGACGTCATGGACTGGCTCGCCAGCCATGCCGATGCCCCCGTCGATGGCCTCGCGCCCGGGACCTACGGCGTCGAACGCCTCGACGACCTGACCGCCTACCTGGCGCCGGGCCTGGCCGGGCAGTTCGACTTCCCCGACCTGCGCATCGAGCTGACGCCGAGCCAGGATTACCCGCTCTACCCCGTGTACGCGGCCGCCACGGAACGCTTCGCGGGCCAGGCCTCGATCGGAGCCGACGGCCGGCTCGAGAACTACACCGCCGGGCGGCCGTTCTCGACCGACCAGGTCCTGGCTGCCGATGCCGTCGCGGGCGGATTCATGGTGGCCTGGAACCAGATTCACCGCTGGCAGAACTACGGCTACCGCAACGAGGTCGTCGTCAGCTTCATCCAGGCGACCGCCGACGGTGCGTCCGGCAACCTCCTCGAGGGCATGGAAGGCGGCGGTCATGTCGAGCGCTCGGTGACGATGTTCTATCACCGCGTCTACTTCTCGCGCCTGGCCCAGCTTGCCGATGCCGACTACCGCCTGGAGCTGGAAGGCGCCGACGAACTCCTGTTCAAGGAGTACATCGAGATGCTCTCGCCGTTCGACATCGCCGGCCTCAAGCTGGTCGTCGAGCGCCCGCTCGACCAGACCCTCGGCGACCAGGTCAACTCCTACCTGCCGACCGAGCGGCGCGTGCGGCGCCTGTCGGCCAAGGAACGTTCCGACAGCTGGATCGGCACCAACTGGACGCTGGACGATTTCGAGGGCTTCTCGGGCCTCGTGATGGACAACGATTGGCGCTACCTCGGCCGCAAGGTGGTTCTGCACGTGGCGAGTTCAGCTGCTTCGCCGCCGCGTTTCCACGGACCGACGAGCACCATCCCGCTCGACCGCTGGCAGCTGCGGCCCTGCTTCGTGGTGGAGGCCGTGCCGCGCTGGGACGGTCATCCCTACGGCCGGCGCATCATCTTCGTCGACGAGCAGACCGGCTCGATCCCGCTCACCCTCGTGTTCGATCGCGAGGATCGCCTGGTCAAGACCTTCGCCACCGTCTATGCCCACAGTGACGACGTTGCCGCGCCGCCAGCGGAATTGTCGACGCCACGCTGGCGTGCCTCGATCGGCGTCAACCTGGTCGACGGCACGGCCAACATCGCCGCCGAACTCGATGGCTCGACCGAGTTCGTCAACCTCAAACCGTCGCAGGTGCGCAAGCTCTTCAGCGTGTCCAACCTCGGCAGCGGGCGCTGAGCGCGACCGACTCACCACGACAGGAGCCATTCCATGGACGTTGCCATCGTCATCGGCGTCGGCCCCGCGCAGGGCCTCGGCGCAGCGCTCTGCCGGCGTTTCGCCGGTCACGGTTTCCACGTCGTTGCCGCCGGCCGCACGCAGGCCAAGGTCGATGCCGTCGCCGACGCCGTTCGCGCAGCGGGCGGGCAGGCCAGCGGCGTCGCCACGGACGTCACCCGCGAAGCCGATATCGTCGCGCTGTTCGAGCGTGCCCGCGCGCTCGGCGCGGTGAAGCTCGTCGTCTACAACGCCGGCAACAACATGCCCGGCACGCTCGCGGCGATGGATGCGGCCTACTTCGAACAGGCTTGGCGTATCGGCTGCCTGGGCGGCTTCGTCACCGCCCGCGAAGCCCTGCGCACGATGGACGCCGGCGGCGGTACGCTGCTCTTCACCGGCGCCAGCGCGAGCCTGCGCGGCAAGGCCAACTTCGGCGCCTTCGCCGCCGCCAAGGCCGGCCTGCGCGCGCTGGCGCAAGCCGCGGCCAAGGAGGGCGGGCCGCGCGGCATCCATGTCGGCCACGTCGTCATCGACGGCGTCATCGACGGCGACAAGGCGCGTGAGAAGTTTCCCGACTACGTCGCGAAACTCGGCGCCGACGGCGTCATCGGCCTCGACGCCATCGTCGATGCCTACGAGTTCCTGTGGCGTCAGCCAGCGGGCGGT
The DNA here is from genome assembly GCA_050184115.1 of Gammaproteobacteria bacterium. Lineage (GTDB taxonomy): Bacteria > Pseudomonadota > Gammaproteobacteria > JACKNG01. Next base: position 795,311 of record JBFXAQ010000001.1, read on the forward strand.
TGGAGCTTCGAGCTCGACCTGCGGACCGCGATCGAATCGTGGTAGGCTCGGCGCCGTTCCAACGCGCCCGCCACGGGCCGGGGAGGCCGCCATGACCCGCCATCTCGCCGCCGCCTGCCTGCTCGGCGCCCTGCTTGCCGGCTGCTCCGGCGGTGAGGCGCCCGAGTCCGCCTTCAAGGCCCAGACCGACGCCCTCACCAAGGCCGAGGACGCCAACCGTGCCATCGAGGCGGCCGCCGCCGCTCAGCGCCAGGTCATCGACGAGCAGGGCCACTGAGCGCCACTGCATCCGAAATCACGGGGACATTACCCAGGGGAGAGCCACCATGCCGTTACCGCAAGAGATCAAGCCGCTCAATTCCGAGCTGATGGACACGCTGGTCGAGGCCAGCAAGATGGAATGGATCCCGCAGGACAACGATCCGAAACGCGCGTTCATGAAGATCCTGTGGACGGGATCGGAGAGCGGCACCTGGGCGGTACTGTTCCGCTGGCTGAAGGGTTACGTCGCGCCGGAGCACAAGCACCTCTCGGCCTCGCACACCTTCATCCTCTCCGGCAAGCTCCAGGTCCGTACCGGCACGCTCAACGCCGGCGACTACGTCTACGAACCGAACGGCATGCTGCACGGCGCGACCACCGCGCTGGAAGACACCGAGTACCTGTTCATCTGCAACGGCCCGGTGCTCTTCTACAACAAGAACGGCTTCACCCAGTATCTCGGCTGGGAGGAACTCGAGCGCATCCGCCAACAACACGCGGCCAGGAAGAAAGCCGCCAAGGCCAAGGCCAAGGCCGCGCCGAAGGCCAAGACCGCGACCCGGGCCAAGCCTGCACCGAAGGCCCGGGCGAAGCGGGCCGCCTGAGCCCGCGTACACAACCCCGCGCGCAGACGTCCCGGGCTGATCGGCGACCCTGCGCGACGGGGACGATACTCACGAATCGCGAGATCCGCGCTTGAAGCTGTACTGGTTCCAGGTCGCGCCGAACCCGACCAAGGTCCGACTCTACGTCGCCGAGAAGAACGCCGGCGGCGCCGGCATCGTGCTCGACGACGCCATCGTCAAGCTGCCCAAGGGTGAGCAGCGCACGGACGCCTTCCGCGCGCTCAATCCCTTCGGCGCCCTGCCGGTGCTGGAACTCGACGATGGCTCGACCATCGTCGAGTCGCTGCCCATCATCGATTACCTCGAGGAACTTCACCCGGCGCCACCGCTGTGGGGCGAGACGCCGCGCGAACGCGCCCGCGCCCGCGAACTCGAACGCATCGCCGACGTGCGCCTGATGATGCCGGTCGCGCGCTACATCCACGCCACGCGCTCGCCGATCGGCCTGCCGCCCAACCCGGCAGTGGCCGAGCATGCGCAGGGTGCGTGGCCAGCGGCACTGGCCTACCTCGATGGCGTGCTGGCCGATGGCCGCGCGTTCCTGTGCGGTGCGCGGCCGACCGTTGCCGACTGCACCCTGGCCGCGGCGCTGCAGTTCGCGCGCTTCGGCGAAGTTGCGCTCGGGCTCGTCGACCACGCGCACCTTTCGCGCTGGGATACCGCCTACCGCGCCCGCGACGTCGCGCGCGCGGTGCTCACGCTCTGATCGATCCACTGCCCGCCCCCGTCCACTCGTGACCGCACCGGTCTGCACCCTCTATGGCGCCGAGGTGTCGTACTACGCGGGCAAGATCCGCGCCTACCTCGTGCACAAGCGAATCCCGTTCAAGGAGCGCCTGGCGACGCGGGCGGTGTTCGACGAGGTCATCCTGCCGCGCGTCGGCTGGCCGGTGATCCCGGTCGTCGTCACCGCCGACGGCGCCACGCTGCAGGACACCACCGAGATGATCGACTGGTTCGAGGCGCGCCATCCCGCGCCACGCATCGACAGTGGCCTGCCCGGCGGAGGCGCCTTCGACCGCTGGCTGGAACTGCTCGGCGACGAGTGGCTGAAGATGCCGGCGCTCCACTACCGCTGGGTCCATGACCGCGACTTCGCGGTGGCCGAATTCGGCCGCAACAACGACCCCGAACGCGACGCGGCCGAACAGGCGCGCATCGGCGAGAAGATCGCGGCGCGCTTCGCCGGCTGGCTCGGACCGCTGGGCGCGCAAGGCCCCGGCGGCGCGGCGATCGAGGCCAGCTACCACGAATTCCTCGGGCACTTCGAGGCCCATCTCGCCGTGCAGCCCTACCTGCTCGGCGACGCGCCCACGCTCGGCGACTTCGCCTTCTATGGCCCGCTCTATGCCCACCTCTACCGCGATCCCAACTCGGGACGCGTAATGCGCGCGAGCGCGCCGCGGGTGTGCGCCTGGGTCGAGCGCCTGCGTGACGGCGTTGCGGCCGGGCGGGCCATGGCACCGATCGAGGCCTTGCCGCCGAGCGTGGTGCCGGTGCTGGAATGCCTCGCCCGCGACTACCTGCCCGTACTCCGGGCGCAGACCGCGCGAGCGCAGGCCGCGCTGGCCGGCTACGCTCCTGGCGCCGTCCTGCCGCGGCATTTCGGCGACCATCGCGTCACGCTCGGCTGCGGGACGCCGGCGGCGGTCGAGGTCACGCGCGCCGTCTTCAGCTACGACCAGTGGCTGCTGCAACGGGTGCAGGATGCCGCCCGCGACGCCGCCGATCCGTGCCTGGTGGCGCTCTTGGCCGAGGTCGGCGCGGCCGGCGCGCTCGACATCGACACCACGCTGCGGGTGGCCAGGCGCAACTTCGAATTGATACGCTCGCCCGAGCCCGTTTGAGCGCCGTGCGCCCCTGACTTTCAACTCCAGTCCGAACCAGTACCGATGGCCAAGTCATTACAGGAACAATTGCTCGAAGCCGGTCTCGTCAGCCGCGAGAAGGCCCAGCAATCCAAGTCGGCCAAGCACAAGCGGGCGCGCCGCCAGCGCGCCGGCGACGCCGCCGCCACGGCCGAGGCCGAGGCGGCGAAGAAGGCCGCGCGCGAGGCCGAGGAGGCCAAGCGCGCCAAGGATCTCGAGCGCAACCGCCTGCGCGAGGAGCGCGCGGCGAAGCGCGCGCTGGCCGCGGAGATCGAGCAGCTCGTCACCGCCCACCGCGCCGACCGCGTGCCGGGCGACGACATCTTCCAGTTCGTCGACGGCGGCAAGGTCAAGCGTGTCTACGTCACCCCGGAGATCCACGCCGGACTGACCGCCGCGCGCTATGCCATCGTGCGCCTGCGGCGCAACTACGCCGTCGTCGACCAAGGCACCGCGGCGCGCATCGCCGAGCGCGATCCGCTGGCCGTGATCAAGCGCGAGGACGACGACGCCAGCGCCGAACAACTCGACGAGTACTACGCACAGTTCGAAATTCCCGACGATCTGCAATGGTGAAGCGGGCTCCCGCCTCACCTACACTGGCCGCCCGTCCCCGCCCAGGAGCCCGCCCATGAGCCTCGATACCGCGCTGCGCGAGCGCATCGAACAGACCATTGCCCGCCATCCCGTCGTGCTCTACATGAAGGGCACGCGCCAGCAACCGCAGTGCGGTTTCTCGGCCACCGTGGTCGGCATCCTCGACGGCCTGCTCGAGGACTATCACACCGTCGACGTGCTCGCCGACCAGGCCGTGCGTGAGGGCATCAAGCAGTTCTCCGAATGGCCGACCATCCCGCAGCTCTACATCGGCGCCGAGTTCGTCGGCGGCTGCGATCTCGTGCAGCAGATGTATACCAGCGGCGATCTCGCGCGCGCCCTCGGCGTCGACGCGGCGGCGCTCGCGCCGCCCACGATCCACATCAGCGATGCCGCCGCGAACGCCATCCGCGCCGCGCGCGAGGAGCGCCCCGAACTCGCCGTGCACCTGCGCATCGACGGCCAGTGGCAGCACCAGTTCAACCTGGCCCCGGCACGCGGCTTCGAGATCGCCGCCGCCGACAATGGCATCGAGGTGCTGTTCGATCCGTCCTCGGCGCGCCGCGCCGATGGCCTGAAGGTCGACCTCGTCGACACCCCGCAGGGGCCGGGCTTCGTCATCGACAACCCCAACTCGCCGGCGCCGGTGCGCGAAATGAGCGTGCAGGAGCTGAAGGCGCTGCGCGACGAGGGCGCGCCGCATCATCTCTTCGACGTGCGCGAACAGGCCGAACGCGATATCGCCGCCATCGCGGGCGCGATGCTGCTCGACGAGGATGCGGTTGCCTTCATCGACACCCTGCCGAACGACGCCCTGCTGGTCTTCCACTGCCATTCCGGCGTGCGCAGCCAGGCGGCGGCGGAGTACTTCCGCGCGCAGGGCTACACCAACGTCGCCAACCTCGCCGGCGGCATCGACGCCTGGTCGCGCGAGATCGACCCCGACGTGCCGCGCTACTGAGCACCTGACGGCGCGCCGACGGGCAACCGCGTAAAGCGTTCAGGACAGCGAGGCGCGTCATGCCCATTCTCGACGACCGCCACGATCTCGGCCACGCCATCGAGGACGATCCGAACTGGAGCGAGTCGTACTACTTCAACGGTTACGACCCGGCGAGCGACTGCGGCTTCTTCGCGCGCGTCGCCATCCGCCCCAACGAACCCCATGCCGATGCCTTCGTCAGCCTGTGGTTGCCGGGCGAGGACACGGCGCGTCTCGCCGCGGCGCGTGCCAGCGCCCTGCCCGATCCCGGCCACCCCGCACTCGACACCATCCGTGCCGAATGCCTCGTGCCGATGCAGCGCTGGCGCCTGGCGGCGCACGGGTGCGCCGACGACGGCCGTGACCTCGTCTTCGAGGCGACCTTCGAGGCGCTGGGCCCGGCCATCGGGGTCGACACGGCAGGCCGGCGCGTTGCCGATGCCACCGGCGCCGCCGTCACCGGGTCGCTCGCCAGCGGGCACTTCGAGCAAGCCGGGCGCTGGGCCGGCCGGGTCAGCATCGCCGGCACCGACATCGCCTTCGCCGGGCGCGGCAACCGCGACAAGTCGTGGGGCCCGCGCCGTACCGACGGTGGCCGAGGCATGCGCTACTGGCGCTGGTTCTCGATGAACTTCGGCGACGACCTGCACCTCGGCGGCATCCGCGTCGGCACCGCCGACGGCACGCTCGAGCGGGGCTGGCTGTACCGCGACGGCGAAGTCGTCAGCCTGCGCGGCATGGCGGTGACGACCGGGCTCGCCAGCGACGGCCTGCGCCAGCGGGCCGTGACCCTGGTCGCGCGCGACAAGCGCGGAGCCGAGTATCGGTTCGATGGCGAAGTGCTGCGCAGCGTGCCGCTGATCGCGCGCGGGCACGAGCACATGGCGGTGATCGAGGGGCTCACGCGCTGGCGTCACGGCGAGCTCGACGGTTACGGCATCTGCGAATACGCTCACCAGATCGACGCCGCCGGACGGCCGCTGACGCCTATCGAGTAGGGCCCGCGGTCTGCGGGCGGGCTCAGCCGTCGGCGTCCTGCAGGCGTTCGAGGATGACGATCTTCTGCCAGATCTTGCGCGCCAGTGACGTCGTCAGCGTCTCCACCTCGTTGACCGCGCCGACGACGACGTCGTCGTTCAAGCCCTGCGCGTAGAGCGCGGCGAGCTTGCCGGTCAGGGACAGCATTTCGCTGCAGTAGTCGAGGTAGCGGGTCAGTTCGAAGGCCGACATCGCGCGGCGCGGCGAGGACGGCGTCGACGGCCCGTCGCCGCGCAGCCGCCCGGGATCCTTGGTCAGCTGGTGCATGTCGATGACGTGGGCGATGGAGCGCAGCTCGTGCAGCGCACCGAGCGCGCGGGCGCGCTTGATGCGGCGTTCGCCGGAGACCAGAAAGAACACCGCCGCGCCGATCAGCACGATCTCGTTCATGACCGCGTCCAGGGCCTGCACGAGCTCCGTGGCAGTGATCGCGTTCAGCGAGAACTCGAGCAGCGACAGGCTGTAGGCGAGGGCCGCGACCAGCACGGCGAGCACCCCGGTGACCGCGCCGCGGAGCATGAAGTTGGGCTGCGCGATCCACTCGGTGCGCGCCTTGCTCTCGGTGGCGATGGTGCGCAGTTCGCCGCATACGCGGTGCAGGCCAGCGTCCGGGAAGCGCTCACCGATGCGGCGTTCGAGCTGCTCGACGGTGGCGAGCGTCTTGTGGGCGTCGAGGTTGCGGTACATGGCGGGATTCCCGGGCGACGCGTCGCATCCTACCTGCTTGCGCCGTCACCGCGCGATGGGGCGCGGACGGCCTGCAGACGGCGCGCGCCGACCGCGAGCCAGAAGCCGGCGGCGCCGACGAGCGCGATGGCGAATACCAGCCACTGCATGGCGCGTGCGCTACCGCTCGCGCTCCACACCGCGGCCGTGGCGAGCGGCGCGAGCGCGGCGACCAGCAGCATCGGCGCGCCCATCGCGCCCATCACCCGGCCGATGTCGTCATGCCCGAGCCACTCCGCCGGCGCCGTGCCGCGCAGGATGGTCGAGATGCCGTTGGCGATGCCGAACGCGATCGCGGCCAGCGCCAGCCAGGGCAGCTCGGGCGGGGCGAGGATGAACACCAGCACGGCGAGCGGGGTGAGCGTGGTGGTGAAGGCGCCGACGGCGACGGTGGCGGCGCGATCGCCCGCCAGCATCAGCACGAGCCTTCCGAGGACCTGGCTCGGGCCGACCAGGGCCACGGTGAGGAGCAGCACTGGCTGGGCGACGTCGGCACTCTCGAGGTAGGGCACGAGTTGGAACATCAGTCCGCTGGCGGTGCCCGACCAGGCGGTGAACCACAGCGTCAGGCCCCAGAAGACCGGGTCGCGCAGGCGTGTACCGAGCGTGCCGGGCGCGGCCGGCGCGGCGTGGGCAGCATGCCCGAAGCGACCGGCGGGCAGGACTCGCCAGTGCACCGGCCAGGTCACCAGCGCCACGATGAGCGCGAGCACCACCAGCACGTCGCGCCAGGGCAGATGTATGAGCAGGGTCGCGATCAGCGGCATGAACACCGTGCTGGCGAAGCCGGCGACGAGGGTCAGCGTGGTGATGGCGCGGCGTGCGCCGCCACCGAACGCGCGGGTGAGGACGATGAATACCGGCTCGTAGAGCGTTGCCGCCATGGCCATGCCGATCAGCGCCCAGGCGAGGTAGAAGCCGAGCGGAGTGGTGACCCGCGACCACGCCAGCAGGGCCGCGACGGCCAGCACCGAGCCGGTGCCCATGACCGCCCGCCCGCCGTGACGATCGATGAGCGCGCCGACCGGATAGGCGCAGGCGCCGGCGACCAGGAGACCCAGCGTCAGCGCGCCGTTCAACCGCGTGAGGGACCAGCCGAGCTCGGCCTGCATCGGCAGCACGAACAGCGAGAAGCCGTAGTAGAGCGAGCCCCACGAGACGACCTGGGCGAGGCCGAGGAGACCGACCAGGCGCCCGGCGCGCGGCCGGGTCACGGGGGCGGTGGAGGCGTCCGACATCTCAGGACGGGGCGCGCGTCGGCGGGGCGAGCGGCGACGGCCGGCGCCGTGTCACGGAACGGTCGCATTGTCCGACCAGCGTGCGCGGCGTCCGTGATGGCAGGAGCATCCGCATGTCGCTCATGAAACACGTCCTCACCCTGTTCGTCCTTACCCATGCCGCGCTGTCGGCGCATGCCGAGCCCGAGCGCTTCGTGGTCATCGATGACCCCGTCTTCGGTGCGGGCGCGATCACGCGCGACACGGTCAGCGGGCTCGACTGGCTCGACCTCGCGCTGACGCGAGGATACAGCTACGCGGCGATGAAGAAAGCGCTGGCGGCGGATGGCCGCTTCGCCGGCTTCCGCCACGCGACGCGCGACGACCTCGTCACGCTCTGGCGCCACTTCGGACTGCGCGACCTGCCGATGGGAACGTTCGCCCGGCCGGACCATGTGCCACGGGTCGAACGCTACATCGGCGTGTTCGGCGACACCTGCACGCCGGCCCAGTGCGACGACCCCCGCTTTCCGCGGACCATGAGCCACGGTGTCATCGACGAGGTGCGCGAGCTGGCGGCCTTTGGCGTCGCCGTCGCCACCCTCGTCGAGGTCGACGCGCAGCGCTTCACCGACGCCCTCGCCGTCAACACCCGCATCGGCCACGGCGCCGGCGGCCTCGGCGTGGACGATGGCCGCGAGCACGTCGGGCATTACCTGGTGCGTGTGAGAGCCGGTACACCCGGCGCCGCCGGGGTTGCGACGTCGGCGACGCCGCGCTGACGGCGTGGTCGCACCCGGGCACCGCGGCCCGGCCGTTCGGTCCAGCGCCTGCCGCCAGGCCGGGCATGGCGCGCCTGTCAAAATTTTTTACACCGCGGATCGCGAGCAACTTACTGTCAGAATTGAAAAAAATGCCAGGTCGTCGTTCTGCCCGGGGTGGCGGGGTGCACGCGGTGTCGGGAATCTTTACATCGGTTGCCGCACGGCATTCGAAAAATAAAATTAACCTATTGATTTTAAATAATTATTATTGTTGGCTTGAAATTTGCTTGACGCCGGCTGAGGGCATCCGTCGACGGTGGTGGATGCGCGACGGGCTGGACTCCCAAGGGTGCGGCCCCATGGTTGTCACAAGGATAAAATTGCATGAAATTCAATAAATTGCTCATTCTTGCCGTGTGGCTGGTGCTGGCGCCCATCGCCGCGCAGGCCGTGCCCATCACCTACAACGTCAATCGCACCATCGGCCCGGGCTCGGTCGTGGGTTCGATCACCACCGACGGCACCCTCGGCGTGCTCGGCTCAGCGAACGTCACGGGCTGGTCGCTCACCATCGACGACGGCGACGGCAACGGTCCGTTCACCCTGATCAACCCGGGCAATTCCGGCCTGGCCGTGTCCGGCTCGCTGCTGAGCGCCACGCTCACCGACCTGGTGTTCAACTTCTCCGGCTCGTCCGGCTTCGCGCTGTTCCAGAACCCGAACCCCGGCAGCGGCCAGAACTGGTGGTGCGTCGAAGGCCTGAATTCGAACTGCGCCGGGACCGGTAACAGCACCGAATCGGTCAATCGCTTCGGCACCCCGGTTTCCGTCGCCCACCAGGGCGCGGTGGTCATCGGCACGGTTGGCGCCAATGCCGTGCCGGAACCGGCATCGGTGGCGCTGCTGGCCGTCAGCCTGCTCGGTTGCGCCGTCCGCCGCGGCACGCGCGCCTGACGTGTCATCCACAGCGACGGCCGCTCGCGGCCGTCGCTGTGATCCGCACCGCCGTTGCGGATACTCGCCTTCTCCCGCGTCGGCCCCTCTCACCTGCGAGGGGATCGCCAGTCGATACCCGCCACCCCATAATCGACCTCCCTCGATAAGTCGCCCGACGGGCGCGTGCTGACCGGCACGGCGCGCGAGCGGCCGCTTTCGGAGCGCAGCGTTCGCGCGAACCACGAGAAGCGATACTGCGCGGTCTGTCCCGGGGTATGACCGCGGCCGCAGACGGCAGCGTGGCGTCGCTAGCGCGGGACGGGTTGAAGGCCCTCCATGACCGCGAGCGGCCCGGCCCGCAATGACCCCGTGTCCATCGCCTCACCTGTTCGTCCGTGTTACTGCATCGAAGCGCTCGCGCGCCCGCCACAGGGCGACCGTCGGCACGGCGAAGAGCGCAGCGGCGACGAGCCCGGCCAACCAGCCGCGGCCGTGCGGGTTGACCACGTTCCAGACCAGCATGGCGATGGTGACCTGGGCCGAGTAGACCGCGGCCCACGGCCACATCCAGCGCTTCATGTGCCAGAAGCCCCAGGCGCCGGCACCGTAGATCAGCCAGTGCAGCGGTTCGGTGGCCTTCGCCCACCAGCCGGTGAGGGCGACGCCGAACCAGATTTCGTGGTCCGTCGCGACCGGCTTCAGGAAGAGGTCGAACGGCATGTAGACGAAGCTCATGTAGAGGCAGAACGCGAGCAGTGCGTTCATCCACCACGGGCGCCGCGCGCACTGCTCGCGCAGCGTCTCCCGCCAAGTGGTCATGGCGATCTCCTGTGAGTCCGGGTCCGGGTCATTGTGCGCGTGGACAGCGGCCCTGCCCAGCGCGGGGCCGCACGGCGGGCAGGGCTTACAACCGGCGTGCGTGGCGATTCCGGGTTAACCTGATGCCCGGTCTCACGACAACGGAGCACACCATGCATCTCGATCGCAGGACATTCTTCACCGCCGCGACGGCCCTGCTCGTCGCGCCCTCGCTCGCCACGCGGGTGTTCGCCGACACCGCACCGGCCATCGCGGCGCTCGACAAGTCACAGCTGGTCTATCTCTGCCCGACGCGGGCCGACGGCAGCGACAGCCGCTGCCAGGCCGAGGTCTGGTTCGTCCATCTCGATGGTGACATCGTCGTCTGTACCAGCGCCAAGGCGTGGCGCGCGCGAGCGGTCGCCCAGGGCCTGGCGCAGGCACGGGCGTGGGTCGGCGAGTTCGGCGTGTGGAAGCAAGCGGACGGTGCGTACCTGTCGGCGCCGCACCTGCGCGTCGAGGGCCGCCTGGAGGCCGATGCCGCATTCCATGCGCGCGCACTCGAAGCGTTCGGCGCCAAGTACCCCGCTGAATGGGGGTCGTGGGGGCCGCGCTTCCGCGATGGTCTCGCCGACGGCTCGCGCGTGCTGCTGCGCTACCGGCCGCAGGCTTGAGCCGAAGCTTGTACCGCTTCGGCCGTGACGCCCCGGCACACGAGCGTGGTCTCGCGCTGCGTTCCCATGCCCATGGTGTATCGGTTCGAGGAACGCTGGGGACAGCGCGCGGTCTTCACGGGGTCCGTGTGAGCCGTGGCACGACGCAGCGCGCGAGCATGGTGTCGAGCGGGGTCAGCGCCATGCCGAGCGCGGCGGCAGCCGGTCGCGCGTCGATGGCATCGTCGTGATCGAGGACGCGCAGCATGTCGCGGGTGATAGCCGGGCGCGCCTGCAGACGTTCGAGCAGGCCCGCGATGGCGAGACCGCCGGCCAGCGGCAGCGAGTGGATGCGCGGTCTCAGCCCGGCGAGGTGCGCCGCGCGCGCGACCAACGCCGCCCGCGACAGCGATTCGGGGCCGGCGAGATCGAACACGCGATGTGGATCGGCGGCAGCGTCGATCCTGGCGCGAATGGCGGCAATGACGTCGCCGGCGTAGATCGGTTGCTCCAGGCTTTCGCCGCGCCACAGCCAGGCACGGCGGGCGCCGGCGCGGCGGGCGAGCGCGGCGCTCGCGCGGTCGCCCTCGCCGATGACCATCGGCACGCGCACGACGCTGCTGGCGACCGGCGAATCGGCGAGCAGGGCTTCGACCCCGGCACGGGCCCGCAGGCACGCGCAAGGGCTGTCGGCCGCGGCGCCGAGGATGCCGACGTAGAGCACGTGCCGCAGCGTGCCGGCGGCGGCGGCGGCGAGCAGGGCCGCGACCGGCCGCTGGTGCGAATCGACGTAACGGTTGTCGCGCGTTTCCTTGATGGTGCCGATGAGATGAACCGCGGTCTCGGTCCGCGCTGCGAGCGGCGCCAGCGCTGCCGGGTCGGCGGGGTCGAGGACGTGGATGGTGAGGCCCGCGCGGGCACCGGTATGACGGGCGAGGCGATCGCGTGCACGTGCGCTGCGCACCACCGCCTCGATCTCGACGTTCGCCGGCAGCGCGGCGATCAGGCGGCGGCCGAGGTGGCCGTTGGCGCCAGTGACGAGCAGACGCTTCACGGCGCCAACGTCCTGACCATCGAGCCCAGGCCAGCGTGCCCAACCCCGCCCACCTGCTGAGCCTGTCGCGCATGCTGGCCGCACCGCCCGCGGCCTGGGCGCTGTGGGCCGACGTCGCCTGGCTGTCGTGCACGCTCTATGCGTGGGCGGTGCTGTCGGATGTCTGCGACGGCCGTCTCGCGCGGCGTCGCGGCGAGGCGTCCGAGCTCGGCACGCTGCTCGATCACGGTGCCGATTGCCTGTTCGTCACGCTGCTCATCGCGACAGCGGCCGCGCGCGGCCTGCTGCCGCTGGCACTGCCGGTTCTGATCGTGTTCGCCTTCGCCCGTTACGCCTGGGCGGCGCGCCTGGGTGCGGGCACCTTCCGCGGTTCGCGCCTCGGCCGCGCCAACGGGATCGGCTATTTCGTCATTGCCGGCGCGGCGCTGGTCGTGAGTCACTTCGACCCCGCGCCCTGGGCGACCACCGTGCTTGCTGCCGGCGGCTGGCTGGTGCTGCTGTCGACGGTGGTGCTGCTCATGCGTGGACCGCGCGGCTGGTTGTTCGCGGGACGCCACGTGCAGCGCTCATGACGGCGCGTCCGGCGTGCTGTCTCCGAACAGCTCGCGGTTGGCGCGCGGCAGGAAGAGCACGCCGATGGCGGCATTGAACAGCACGAAGAAGGTATGCATGACGAGGCTGAAGGCGCCGACTTCCGGGTAGTCGGGGAACAGCACCGTCCATAGCACCAGCGCGCCGGCGTGGAAGGGCAGCGGCAGGGCGGCGGCGAGGAAGATCACCGGCAGGAAGGCGAGCATGCGGCCGAACTCGACCTCGACGTTGAAGAGTTCGAGCGCGAGTGTGTAGACGATCACCGCGCCGATGAGATTGGGCGCCTTCAACAGCACGATCAGCAGGTAATGACGCGGTGTGGCGAGCCGGAAAGCGCGGCAGGCCTGCGCCTCGCGCAGGCGCGAACGCGGCAGCAGGCGGCCACGGAAGTAGGCGATGTGCAGCGGCAGGTAGAGCGCGGCGAGGGCGAAGGTGGCGGGCAGGATGGTCGCCAGCGGCAGCCGCGACGAGGCCGCCTCGACCAGCGGGTAGTACAGCGCCACGCCGACGGCCGAGAACAGCAGCAGCTGGTAGATCTCCATCATGCCGAGCAGCACCATCGAGGACAGCGCCTGCCACGCGGGCACGGCGTGGCGATGCCACAGGTACGCCATGATCGCGCCCTTGCCGACCTGTTCGTTGACCAGCGAGAGGATGTAGGCGCTGGCGCGGATCGGCAGCATGCGGCCGAAGGCGAAATCGGGCGCGTTGAACCAGCGCACCACGCGCCAGGTGACGTGGGCGTCGACGAGGAAGAAGAACACCGAGTAGGGCACCATCAGCGCCAGCCAGCGTGGCCAGTCGGCGTTGGCGAAGAAGCGCGCGAGGTAGGCCGCCGCGCTCAGGCCCTCGCGCGCGGCAGCGACATCGATCTTGCGCAGCACCAGCGCGAAGCACGCCAGCGTGAGCAGCCAGGTCGCCGTGCGCAGGACGAGCGAGCGGTGCTGTGCGGCGGGGGGCGGCGTCGCGGCGTCGGCGGACATGCGCCGGAACATAGCACGCGGCATCGGGCACGGGCAGGCCGTCCGTGGCATGCCACCGCGGATCGGTTCGACCGCCAGCCGTCGTTCGCTCAGACCTCGCTCCATTGCCGCACGAGGTTGTGATAAACGGCGGTAAGGCGCGCGACCTCGCTCGCGACGGCGCCGTCGGCCTGCCGCGACAGCGCCTGGATGGACTGGTCGAGATCGAACAGCAGGGCGCGGCGTTCGGTCTCGCGCACGAGGCTCGTGATCCAGAAGAAGGCGGCGAGGCGGACACCACGCGTCACCGCTGTCACCTGGTGCAGGCTGGTCGACGGGTAGAGCACGAGGTCGCCGGCGCCGAGACGCACCTCCTGTGCGCCGTACTCGCCCTCGATGACCAGCGCGCCGCCGTCGTAATCGGCGGGCTCGCTCAGGAACAGCGTGGCGGAGAGATCGGTGCGCATCAGCGTGCCGTCGCCGGGGTGGGTCATGACGGCGTTGTCGACGTGCACGCCGTAATGGCCGCCGTCGTGGTAACGGTTGAACTTCGGCGGGTAGATGCGCCGCGGCAACGCGGCCGAGGTGAACAACGGCGATTGATGCAGGCGGGCGAGCACCAGCTCGCCGAGTTCACGCGCGAGCGGTGTGCGATCGTCGAGTTGCTCGTTGGACTTCATCCGCGCCGCCTGGCTGCCGGCAGTGGCGCGGCCGTCGCGCCACTGCGCGGCTTCCAGGCGACGACGGAGATCGGCGACCTCGGCCGCGCCGAGCACGCCGTCGACGACGATCAGCACGGTGCGTATCCGGCCGGTGCGTGCAATACACCGGCATCGATGTCGGCGACGCGCGCGCAGCCGGCCAGGGCCATGGCGAGTTCGAACTCGGTCTGCAGCAGGCGCAGGACATGGGCGACGCCCAGCGCGCCGGCCACGGCCAGGCCGTGCAGTTGCGGGCGGCCGATCAGCACGGCGTTGGCGCCCAGCGCGAGCGCCACCAGCACATCGGTGCCACGACGGATGCCGCCGTCGAGCAATACCGTGGCCTCGGCGCCGAGCGCGGCGCGGACCGCCGGCAGGCAGTCGAGGCTGGCCGGCAGGCCGTCGAGCCCGCGTCCGCCGTGGTTGGAGACGATCACCCCGGCGGCGCCGGCATCCGCTGCGCGGGCGGCGTCGTCGGCATGCAGCACGCCCTTGAGGAGCAGCGGCAGGGGACTGTGGCGCGCCAGCCAGGCGAAGTCTTCCCAGCACGGCGCGTCGGCCATGTAGCCCTGGAAGATCACGCTGCGGCCGCGCGCGAGCTCGCGCGGCGTCGGCGGCGCGACGTTCGCCGGCCGCAGTTCGGGCGGCAGGGCGAAGCCGGCGCGCTGGGCGCGTTCCGGGATGCTCGACACCGGGGCGTCGGCGGTGAAGACCAGCGCGCGGTAACCCGCGCCATGCGCGCGGGCGGCCAGCGCCAGGGTCGCCTCACGGCTCGCCTGCCAGTAGAGCTGGAACCACTTCGGTCCTGGCCCCGCGGCGGCGATGTCCGCGAGGCTGCGCGTGGCCAGCGCGCTGACCACGTACAGCGTGGTGGCCGCCGCCGCGCCGGCCGCCGTCGCGCACTCGCCATCGGCATGGACGAGGCCATGATGGGCCACCGGCGCCAGCATGATGGGATGGGTCAGCGCGCAGCCGAGCACGCGCGTCGCGCCGCCGCCGCGAGCGAGGTCGCGCAGCACGCGCGCGGCCAGCGGTCGACGTGCGAAGGCGGCCCGGTTGGCGGCCACGGTGCGTTCGTCGCCGCTGCCGCCGTCGAGCCAGGCCAGTATCGGCGCCGGCAGGTGGTCGGCGGCGCGCTCGGCGTAGTCGCGCAGCGCGATGAGCTCGGGCGGGATGCGCGCCAGCTTGGGCAGGAGGTGGGAACCGCGGTTCAGGTGAGTCGCCATGCCTGCGGGCCACGGTCAGAAGGCGTAGGTCAGCGCCACGCGCGCGTTGCGGGCGTCGCCGATGTAGGCGAACGCGCCGCTGCGGTAGGCAGCGAGGTAGTAGTCCTCGTCGGTGACGTTGCCGACGTTGACGCGTACCTGGAGCTGTTCGCTGAAGTCCCAGCTCGCGAAGAGATCGAGCACGGTGTAGCTCGGCACTTCGTAGGCGTAGGTGCCGGTGGTGGCATCGAAGCCCGCCGCCGTGTCCGGCTGGCCGGTGAACATCTTGCTCTTGTACGACACCGTGGTGCCGACCGCGAACTGCGGCGTGAACTGGTAGCGCAGCTGCCAGAACAGGCTGTCGTCGGCGAAGTTGGCCAGGTTGCGGCCGATGTCGGCCAGGTTGAAGGAATCGAGGATCTCGGAGGACATGCGTGCCGCGCCGAACTGGGTGCTGAGCGCCCGGGTGATGTTGCCGACCACGGAGAACTCCATGCCGCGAACGCGGTTCTTGCCGGTGTTGAGCGTGCCGAGCGTGGCGTAGGCGTTGCCGACGCTCTCCATGACGTCGTCCTTGGTGATCTGGAACAGGGCCGCGGTGGCCAGCAGCCTGCCGCCGAACAGGTTCCACTTGGTGCCGAGTTCGAGGTTCTCGGTCTGCTCCGGCTGGCTCGCCGGCACCTGGGCCTGGTCGCCGCACAGGCCGCCGTAACCGCAGCTGCCGCCGACGTCGGACTCGCCGCCGTTGATGTTGGCCGAGGTGCTCCACGTGAAGTAGACGTTGGCCATCGGCATGAACTGGTAGACGAGACCGGCGTGGCCGTTCCACAGCGTGTCCGAGTACTCGAACGGCGTGATGGTGCCGTCGGTGGCGCGCAGGATGTTCGCGTAGTCGAAGCTGTCCATGCGCACGCCGAGGAAGAGCGCGAACTGCTCGGTGAGATCGATGGTGTCCATCAGCGCCACGGACACCGTCTCGATGTCGTAATCGGAGTCGAACGCGCTGCGGGTGATCTGGCGCTGCAGGAGATCGTCGACGTCGGCGACCGGCTGCCCACCCGGCCCGACCAGGCAGTAGCCGGGCGCGGCGCCGCCGCGGCCGCTGACCACGCAGTTGGTGGCACCGGCGTTGGTGACGTTGAACACGCCGTTGCGCACGCCGAGGTCGGAGTACTCGACGCTGAACAGGCCCTGGTGGCGCATGCCGAAGAGGCTCTGTTCGGCGAAGAAATTGGTCTGGTTGACGACGTAGTCGACTTCCTGCCAGCCCTGGTGGGTGCTGAGCGAGACGGTCTCGACGCCAGGCGCGAAGGGATCGCTGGCGTGACGCGTGTTGCCACGCGCGCCGGTCAGGACATAGCCGTTGTCGGTGACGCCGTAACGGGTCGCGTTCTGCACGTCGAGCCAGTCGGTGAGGCGGTAGTCGATGCGCAACGTCGCGGTATGGATTTCGGTTTCGAGGAAATCCTCGTCCTGGGTGTAGACCTCGAGATCGTCGACCGGCGCGCCGCCGCCCGGCACGATGTAGGTGCCGAGATCGGGGTCGTCGCTGGCGTCGAGGAAGTAGTAGTCGGCGACCACGCGCAGGCGCTCGTTCACCGTCCACGCGCCGGACACCGCGGCGCCGTTGCGCTCACGGTCGGCGGGGTCGCGGTCCGGCACCTCCTCGTAGGCGTGCAGGAGGTTGATGCGGGCGGCGATGGCGTCGGTGATCTTCTGGTTGCTGTCGACGGTGAAGCGGCGGTAGTCGTCGGTGCCGCCGGCGCCCTGCAGGCGGGTGAAGTCGTACTCGCTGCTGGCCTGCTTGGTCACGGAGTTGATGGCGCCGCCGGTCGAACCGCGGCCGGCGAAGGTCGAACTCGGTCCCTTGGTCACCTCGAGTTGCTCGGTGGCGAAGCTCTCGCGCGTGGTCATGCCCGGGTCGCGCAGGCCGTCGACGAAGACGTCGCTGCGCGCCTCGTGGCCACGGATGACGTAGCGGTCGCCGAAGGCGTTGCCGTTCTCACCGGTGCCGATGGTGATGCCGGGCTGGGCCTGCAGGATTTCCTTGAGATCGGAGCGGCCCGATTCCTGGATCTGGGTCTGGGTCAGCACGGTGATGGTCTGCGGCGTCTCGGCCAGTTCCTTGACGTGACGACGGTCGCCCGAGACCCGCGCCTTGTAGGGCGCGCCGGGTTGGGCATAGGGATTGGTGTCGATGGTGCGCTCCTCGATCTGCAGCGTGTCGAGCTCGATGGTCTCGCCGTCCCGGGCGTGGGCGAGGCCGGAGGCGAGGGCGGCCGAGATGCCGAGCGCCAGCGCGTTGCGGCCGGCGCTCGTCGGGCTGACGCCGGCGCGGCGGAGTGTCTGAGGGCGACGGACGAGGGCGGGATCGGGTGCGGTCATGGGATGCTGACTCCAGTGCGGTTACTTGGTGATGAGAGAGAATTCGATCGGGATGGCGAGGCTCAGCGTGTCGCGGCCGAGGGCATCGGGAATGGCCGGCACCGGGCTGGCCGCCGCCAGCATGTCGAGCGCGGCCTGGTCGAGTTCCGCATGACCCGAGCCGCGCTCGACGCGCGCGCTCTGCACACGCCCGTCGCGGGCGATGGTGAACGCGAGCGTGACCACGCCCTGGTGCTTGCGCTGCTTGGCGGCGACCGGGTAGGCCTTGTGGCGCGCCAGCCAGGCCATCAGTGCGCGGAAGTAGTCGCGTGCCGCGCGCGGGTCGCCGCCGTCGCCGCGCCGTGGACCGCGGCCGGATGTGCCGCCCGCGCTGGCGCCGGTGTCGGCGCGGGCGAGGCGGCTCGGCGTCGCGACGGGCGCGCCGGCCCTGGTCGTGACGGGTGTCGTCGTGGCGGGTGTCGTCGCGGTGGTCGGAGTCGTCCTCTGCACCGTGGCCGCGGGTGCGGCCGGACGCGGCGCGAGCGGCGTGTCCACCACGCGCGGTGTCTCGAGCGGGGGAGCTTCGCGCGGGGCCGGCGCCGGCGTGGGGGGCGGTGGCTCCGGCGGCGCCTGCGCCATCACCGGGGCGGGCGGCGGTGTGACGACGGGAGGCGGCGCGGTGGGCCAAGCAGGTTCCGCCGGTGCGGGTTCCACTGGCTCCGCGGGCGCCGTGGGCGGCGTCGTGGTGTCCGCAACAGCAGGCGCGCCGAGCGGCGCGTCGTCGCCGTCGGCGAGACCCACGGTCACTCCGCCGCCCTCACCCGGCGCGAGCGCCACGGGCGCGTGCTGCCCGCGGGCGAGATAGCCGAGCGCGAGCGCCGCGTGCAGCGCGACGGCAAGCGCGAAGGCGCCGGTCCAGGGCAGGCGTTGCATTCAGGTCTCGTCCGCGCGGCGGGTGTAGAGCGTGACCTCGGCGAGCCCGGCGGCGCGCAACGCCGTCAGGACCGGCGCGAGGGTCGCGGCCCGAACGTCGTGGTCGGCGGCCAGCGCGACCGGCGTGCGGCGCGCCGCCTCGCCGAGCACCGCGCCGAGGTCGACAGCTGCAACGGCACGACCGTCTAGGCTCAGCGCGCCGTCGCGGCGGAGCACCAGGCGCATGGGCTCGGTAGGCAGTGGCGCGCGACTGCGCGATGCCGGCGGCTCCACCTCGAGATTCCCGGTGGGCGCGACCTGGCCGGCGACCATGAAGAACACCAGCAGCAGGAAGACGATGTTGATCAGTGGAACGAGCTGGTCATCGATGCTGCGCGCGCGGCGCCGCGGCGCCGCGAGGTGGGTACTCATGGCGTCGCCTGCGCTGCGGCGAGCGCGCCGAGGGCGACATCGCGCCCACCCGCCCGCAGGAGGGCTTCGCTGGCGCCGACGATGGTTTCCAGCGTGGCGTCGCCGCGCGGACGCAGCACGAGCGCACGCCCCCCGGCGAGGTCGCGCAGCGTGCCCGGCCGCAGCGCACGGTAATCGCCGAGGCGCGTGATGCCGTCGCTCGTCGCCAGGGCGCCATCGGCAGCGAGCACGAGTTGCAGCGGCGGCGGCGCGTCCCGCGGTGTTGCCGCCGCCGCGGGCACGGCGAGATCGACCGCGTGCCAGCGCACGAAACTCGAGCTCAGCATGAAGAACATGAGCAGGATGAAGACGACGTCGATGAGCGCCGTCAGGCCGATGGTCGAACGGCGCGGCGTGAAGTCGCCGAAGTCCGCCGCGTCGTCGCGCAGGCCGGTGCTCATCCCTGCTGCGACCGGGTCGTGCCGGCGGTGCGCGGGTTGCGCGCGGCGCAGGTGAAGACGCGATCGAGGTCGTCGCGCATGCCGGCGGCCTCGACCTCGACGCGGCGTTCGAACCAGCCGTGGGCGAGCGCAACCGGGATGGCCACGGCGAGGCCGGCGGCGGTCGTCAGGAGCGCCTTCCAGATGCCACCGGACAGCACTGCCGGGTTGACCGCCGCACCGGCGCCTTCCATGGCCTGGAAGGCCTCGATCATGCCGAGCACGGTGCCGAACAGGCCGAGCAGGGGGGCGAGGCTGGCGACCAGATCGAGCACACGCAGGTGGCTGGCGAGCCCCGCGACCGTGGCGCGCGCCTGGCGCATTGCCTCGTCGCGCACCGCGGCGAGATCGAGGGCGGGATCCTCGAGCAGCCCGAGGGTCTGCGCGAGCAGCCGGGCGCGCGGGTTGCGCTGGCCCTTGACCATCAGCAGGGCCTGGTGGCGTTCGCCCTGTTCGAGGTGGTCGAGGGCGGTGGTCACCGGCGCCCCGCGCAACGGGCGCAGCTGCCACCATTGCCAGCCCTTGGCCAGGGCGACGGTGACAGCGGCGAGCGAGAACAGCCCGAGGATCGCGATCACGGGGCCGCCGAGCAGGAGGAAGTCGACGGCGTCTGCGAGGAGGACGTTCATGATAAATAATCAATAATGAGAATGATTCGTATTATCGATCAAATATCAAACGACGCAAGCGGCGGCGGCCGCGTTTGCCGTCAGCGCTGCCGCCACCGCCCCGGCAGGCGACGACGCGGCGGCGCTGGGCTATCTTGCGGCCCGCCCCGCGGCGCGCCGGCGGCGATTCGCCAGTACGCCCGCAACGATTGGACAGGCTAACGGAGATCCCGCGTGAAACTAGGCGTCTTTTCCTTCAATACCGAGTACACGATGCGCGCGGACCACCTCGCCCGCGCCGCCGAGGAGCGCGGCTTCGAATCACTGTGGGTGCCCGAGCACACCCACATCCCGGTGCCCGGGCCGGACGAACCCGCCGAGCCCGAAACCGGCATGCCCATGGGCGGCAACAACCTGTTCTTCCTGCCGGAGGAATACCGGCACATGTCGGACCCGTTCACGACGCTGGCGGCCGCGGCGGCGGTGACGTCGCGGATCAAGCTCGGCACCTGCATCTGCCTGCTCAACCAGCACCACCCGATCAACCTCGCCAAGCACGTCGCCTGTCTCGACCGGTTGAGTGAGGGGCGTTTCATCTTCGGTGTCGGGGCGGGCTGGAACGTGGCCGAGATGGGTCACCACGGCGTCGCCTTCAGGACGCGTTGGCGCGAGCTGCGCGAACGCCTCGCCGCCATCCGCACGCTGTGGCGCGAGGAGCGGGCGAGCTTCGATGGCGAGTTCGTGCGCTTCGGAGAATGTTGGCAGTATCCCAAGCCACTCCGTCCGGAAGGACCGCCGGTGGTACTCGGAACGCTGAACACCGAGTTCGGCCGTGAGCAGGTCGCCCGCTACGGTGACGGCTGGCTGCCGCTCGCCTTCGACGTCGACGCCGCGCGCGAGGAGATCGCCGACGTCCATGCGCGCATGCGTGCGCACGGCCGCGATCCGGATGCCCTCGAGGTGTCGCTGTTCTTCCTCGCCGACGAGGCCCAGAGCGCCGAGACGCTGGCGCGGGCGCGCGATACGGGCGCCGCGCGCGCCATCCTGCGCCTGCCACTGGGCGACGAGGCGACCGTGTTGCGCGCGCTGGACGGTTATGCGCACCTGAACGGCTGAGACGCCTTCAGTCTTCGTTCGCGTCGAGTTCGCGCAGGAAGTCGAGCAGGCCGGCGAAGTAGGTCTTCTGATCGTCGTACATCGCGAGGTGGCTGCCCTCGGGGCAGAAGAGATAGCGACCTTGCGGCATCTGTTTCGCCATCCATTCCATGTAGGCCGGGTCCATGGTGTCGTGGCGCGCGCCGATGACGAGCGTCGGCACCGCGATACGGCCGAGATCGGCGCTGCGATCCCAGTTCTCGAGTGTGCCGGACAGGCCCAGTTCGCTCGGGCCCTGCATGGTCACGTAGACGTGGTGGTTCATGTGGGCGAAGGTGCGCATGACCGGGTCCGGCCATTGTTCGGGCGGCAGGCGCAGCACGTGGTTGACATAGTGCTCGCGCATCATGAGTTCCATGTAGCGCGGGTCATCGGTCTTGCCCGCGCGCTCGAAGCCCTGGATTTCAGCCAGCGCGCTGGGGTCCATCTTCGGCATCAGCACGTCCTGTGCGTAGCGGTTGTAGGCCGAAATGCTGGCCATCATGTTCGAGACGATGAGGCCCTTCAGCTTGTCCGGGTGCGTCAGCGCGTACTCCATTGCCAGCATGCCACCCCAGGAATGCCCGAGCAGGACGAAGTTCGAGGCATCGAGACCGAGCGCGACGCGCACCTGTTCGAGCTCGTCGACGAAGCGCTCGATGTACCACAGGCGGTCGTCGTCCGGCTGGTCGGCGAGCCAGGAGCCGAGCTGGGCGTAGTGGTAGTACTCGACTCCGGCGCCCGGCAGGTAGCTGTCGACCGCCTCCAGGTACTCGTGGCCCATGGCCGGTCCGCCATGCAGGAGCAGGAGCTTGAGGCGCGGATTGTTGCCAATGCGCTTGACCCACACCTCGAAGCGGCCGGCCGGGGTGTCGATGGGGATGCGGCGGCTGCCGCCAGACAAGGCATCGGGTCGCCCGCCGTTGTCGAAGTAAGCCGCCGGCACGCCGTCGTCGGCAGTCGCGGTCGCGGCGAGTACGCAGCAGGCGAAGAGCACGGTGGCGAGACGGCGCATGGGGTGATCTCCGGGAATCGTGGGAGCGGTGTCAGATACCGCCAGTCATGTCATTGATGGGTCAGCCATCGGGGTCAGACCCCGAGCGTCAAGTGTTTGAATAGACGAGCTTTCCGCCGACGAACGGGGTCAGACCCCGAACGGCAGCTCGACCTGCGGCGATTCGACGCCGGCGAGCTTCTGCGCCTGCCACTCGCGACACCACGGCGAGCAGTACAGCCGGCGCTCGCCGGTGGCATCCTCGACCGTGATGCCGGCATCGTAGACCAGCACACCGCAGCAGTCGCACTTCACGTAGCGTTCGACGTAGTAACCATTGGCGCTGAATCTCATGTCGCGTCTCCCTGCGCGCCGTAGTCGCGCCGCGCCGCCGCCGCGCTGACGAAGCCGTCGGCGAGATCGTCGGCCAGCGCAGCCGGGTCGCGCTCGCAGGGCGGCCCCCAGCCGCCGCCGCCGGGGGTGAGGATCTGCACGCGGTCGCCGGGGCGGAAGGTCACGTTGGACCACTTGCTCGTCGAGCGCTTGGCGAAGGCTTCGATCATCGTCTGCCAGTCTGCGCCGTCGCGCGCATGGAAGAGCGTCATGCCGGGTGAGCCGGGCTCACCACCATCGAGGCCGTAGGCGCGGTGCTGGTGGCGATCGGTCAGCTGCGACGCGGTGATCTCGGCATCGAGGCAGCGGTAGACCTTTTTCGTGCCCAGGCCGCCGCGCTGGCGGCCGGCGCCGCCGGAATCGGCGCGCAGGCTGTACTCCTCGGTCAGCCAGGGGTAGCGCGTCTCGAACACCTCCACCGGCATCACGCGGCAGTTGCCGTTGATGGAATCGGTGGCGTCGTTGCCGTCGGCGTGCGGCCGCGCGCCCCAGCCGACGGATTCGAGGTCGTAGCAGGCGAAGTATTCGTCGTGACGGTGGTCGTGGCCGCCGAAGACGAAGTTGAGATGGGTGCCGCCCTCGCCGGCCATGGCGCGCGTGGGTGCGGCCTGCGCCAGCGCGCCGATGACGGCGCCGGCGATGCGCGGATGGGCCTCGGTGTTGCCGCCGACTTCGGGCGCCGGGTAGTCGACGTTGACGATGCTGCCGCGCGGGGCGATGACCTTGATCGGCCGGAAGCAGCCGGAGTTCTTCGGAATGGTCGGGTCGGTCAGGTGCAGGATGGCGTTGTAGGCCGCCGACCAGGCGACGCCGAGGGTGGCGTTGATGGGGCCTTTGACCTGAGCGCTCGAGCCCGTGTAGTCGACCACCAGCCGCTCGCCCTGGACGTGGCAATGCGCCTCGATGCGGATCTCCGCGTCGGACACGCCGTCGTTGTCCATGTAATCGACGAAGTCGTAGCGGCCGTCGGGGATGGCGGCGATCTCGGCCCGCATGCGCTTCTCGGCGTAGTCCATGAGATCGTCGCAGGTCGTCGTGAAGACCTCGCGGCCGTACTTGCGCACCACTTCGGCAAGGCGCGTGCTGCCGAGTTCGACGCCCGAGATCATGGCGCGCATGTCGCCGTAGTTGTGGCGTGGCGTGCGCACGTTGGCCAGCCACAGCTTCCACACCTCGACGACGTCCTCGCCGCGTTTCTTGATCTTGACCGGTGGCACGCGGATGCCCTCGTGGAAGATCTCGGTGGCCTCGGACGGAAAACCGCCCGGCACCATGCCGCCGACCTCGGCGACGTGGCCGATGGCGACGGTGAAAGCGACCAGTTCGCCATCGACGAAGACCGGGCAGAACAGGGTGTGCTCCGGCGTGTGCAGGCCGCCGCGGTAGGGATCGTTGTGTACGAGCACGTCACCGGGCTCGATCTCCGTGAGCGGAATCTCCTGCAGGCAGGAGCGGATGAGCAGCGGCAGGCCGCCGATCTGCGCGGGGCAGAACTCCGCCGCGGCGAGCATCTCGCCGCGCGGCGAGGCGATGCCGCAGGTGAAGTCGAGCGCCTCGTTGAAGATGGTCGAGTAGCTCGTCTTCATGAGCGTGATGCCCATCTCGCGGCAGATCGACAGCATCGTGCTGTCGATGATGTTCATGGTGACGAAATCCATGGCTTCCTCCGGCGGCTGCCGTTCAGGCGTGCGTGATGACGAGGTGCCCATGCGCGGATACCTCGAGGACATGGGCGGGACCGAGCACGGTGACCGAGGCGGCTTCCTCGACCAGTGCGGGACCCTCGATGCGGTCGCCGGCACAGAGCGACGCCCGATCGTGGATGGGGGTGTCATGGGCACCGTCGGTGAAGACCACTCGGCGTCGCCCCGCCGGAGCCAACGCCGCGCTGCGCGTGGGCAGGGACGGGAAGTCCGGCTTGGCGGTCGCACAGCGCACGGTGCAGCGCAGGGTGATGGCCTCGATGGTCTCCTGCGGGATATGGAAGCCGAAGCGCGCCTCGTGCAGGGCGTGGAAGTCGCGCCAGAGTGTCCTCACTTCGTCCGCCGTGAACTCGTCGAAGGCGAACGGCACTTCGAGTTCGTAGTTCTGCCCGAGGTAGCGTAGGTCGATCGAGCGTGCGATCTCGGGCTCGGCGAGGTAACCCTGGCCGGCGAGATCGGCCCGCGCCGCCGCGATCAACTCGGCGAGGTGATCGCGGGCGCGCGCCGTGTCGAAGCGTTGCGAAGTCATCTGGATGGTGCGTTCGAGATCCACCCGTGCATCGGTCAGCACGAAGCCGAGCGCGGAGAACTGCCCCGGGTGCAGCGGCACCACCGCGCGCGGGATGCCGGCTTCGTCCATGAGATCCGAGACGTGCAGCGGCCCCGCACCGCCGAACGCGACGAGGGCGAAGTCGCGTGGATCGCGGCCGCGCTCGATCAGCACCGTGCGCAAGGCACCGACCATGTTGTTGTCGACGATACGCAGGATGGCCATGGCGCAGTCCTCGACCTCCATGCCGAGCGGGTCGGCGATGGCGGCGACGGCGGCGCGCGCGCGGTCGGCGGCGATGGCCATGTCGCCGCCGAGGAAGTTGGCCGGATTGATGCGGCCGAGCACGAGGTTGGCATCGGTGACGGTGGCGCGCTCGCCGCCGAATCCGTAGCAGGCCGGACCCGGCAGGGCGCCCGCGCTCTCGGGGCCGACGCGCAGCATGCCGCCGCGATCGATCCAGGCCACCGAACCGCCGCCGGCGCCGATGGTGCGAATGTCGATCATCGGGATCTGCACCGGCAGGCCGAACTCGATCTCGAAGTCGGTGGTGAAACTGATCTCGCCGTCGACGATGGTCGAGCAGTCCGTCGAGGTACCGCCCATGTCGAGGGTGACGGCGTGGTCGATGCCGAGTTCGGCAGCGATGGCGCGCGCGGCGACGACCCCACCGGTGGGGCCGGAAAGCGCGAGTTGGATCGGTTGCGCGGCCGCGGCGGCAAGGCTCATCTCGCCGCCGTTCGACTTGACCAGCGCGGCCGGCGCGGTGACGCCGGCAGCGTCGAGGCGTTCGCGCATGTTGCCGAGGTAGCGCCGCACGACCGGCTTGATGTACGCGTCGGCCAAGGTGGTCGAGGCGCGCTCGTACTCCTTCCACTTCGGCAGCACGTCGTAGCTGATCGACACCGGGATGTTCGGCAGGGCTTGCTCGAGCCGGGCGCGCACGGTGCGTTCGTGGGCCGGGTCTATGTAGGAGAACAGCAGGTTGACGGCGACGGCCTCGATGACGCCTGCGGCGCCGATGGCCGCCGCGACGGCCTCCACGCTGTGCTCGTCGAGCGGCGTCAGCACCCGTCCCTCGGCATCGAGGCGTTCGTCGACCTCGAAGCAATCGCGCCGCAGTACCAGCGGTCGAGCGCGCTGCCAGCCGCTGTCGTAGTGGCCCTTGCGGTGCCCGCGCTGCAGGAAGGGGATGTCGCGGAAGCCGCGCGTGGTGACGTAGGCGATGCGTGCGCCACGGCGCTCGAGAATGGCGTTGGTGGCGACCGTGGTACCGAGCCGGAGGTTGGCGATCGCACCCGGATCGGCCATGCGGACGAGCCCGGCGAGGATGCCGGCGGTGGGATCGTCCGGCGTGGTCAGGTTCTTCCACACCGCGAGTTCGCGCGTGTCCTCCGCCCAGGCGCAGAAATCGGTGAACGTGCCGCCGACATCGACGCCGACCAGGTATCGCCCCATGCCACCTCCCCCTCGTGACGCAACCCCGGCAGGTTAAGCGGCGCCCGTGGCGCGCGGCAAGGGCGGCGGCCGACCACTCGCGCTTGCAGGCCGGCCGTTGTTCCATCCTCGACCGTGCACGCCCGCCACACGCGTTCGCGCCGTGACCGGGGCGAACACGGGCAGGGCCGGCGGCCCCGCCGTTGGTCCTCAGCCGAGCAGGCGGTGGGTCGGCGCGCACATCTCGGCGATCGGAATGCCCTGCGGGCAGGCGCCCTGGCAGGGCGTGCCGTCACAGGCGAGGCAGGGCGCCGCGTTGGCGCCGATGCGTGCGTACTCGTCGCGCGCGAAGCGGGGATCGCGGTAGTCGGTGGCATACATGCGCGTGCGCAGCACATCCGAGATGGCGACGCCGTAGGGGCAGGCGCCGCTGCACTCGTCGCAGGCGTGACGGCAGTAGGTCATGCCGTTCATCTCGGCGTAGCGCTCGAGCAGCGCGCGGTCGCCGGCGGCGAGCGTGCTGGCACCGGAGGCGCCGAGGTACTCGTCGATTTGCGCCTGTTCGGTCATGGAGATGATCAGGGCATCGACGTCGCCGTTCGACAGCACCCAGCGGAACGCGGCCTGGGCGAAGGTCGAACCACCGTTCTCGAACGGTCGCATATCGTTCAGCCGGGCGCCCATCAGGGTCTTCATTGCCACCACGCCGACGTCCTTCGCCTTGGCCTTGGCCAACACCCGTGGCAGGTCGGGTTGGCGGGCAACGAGGTTGAACGAACGCGTCATGTCTTCGTAGAAGCGCGGATCCTGGCCGAAGTTGTAGGCGCACAGGATGACGTCGGCGAGGTCGTGGTCGAGCGCGTAGTCGAGGCATTCGATGAGCCGCCCGGCATGGCCGGACATGCCGGTGTAGCGGATCTTGCCGGCCTGTTTCGCGGTATCGACGAAGCTCGTCCATGCCGGGCTCGCCAGGCGTTCGACGTCGTTGACCGCATGGCAGAGATAGATGTCGATGTAATCGGTGCCGAGGCGCTGCAGCGACTCGTCGAGTTCGGCCATCATGCGCGCGGCCGGCCAGTCGGCACTGCTTTCGACCTTCGACACCAGGACCACCTGGTCGCGTTTGCCCTTCAGCGCACGGCCGAGCACGCGTTCCGAGTCGCCGCCAGTGTAGCCATAGGCCGAATCGAAGTAGTTGATGCCGCGATCGAGCGCGAAGTGGACGAGATCCTCCTGGCCTTCGCGCAGGCGGCTCGAGCCGAAGGAGATGTCGGAGATCTTCAGTTCGGTGCGGCCGAGGCGGCGGTAGCTGCGCACGTGGTTGCCGCCGGCGGCAAGTACCTGGGGGCCTAGCGCTGCCGCGCCGGCGGCTGCACCGACCTTGAGGAAGCGACGGCGCGCGGGATCACCGGGATGATTCATCGGGGATACCTCCTGCAGGTGTCTCGGCGGGAGAACTGGCTGACCACACTACGCTTCGACGCGGGCGAGGTCGACCCGGGATGCGCGACGTGTATCGCGGTCGCCGGCCTCGCCCGCCGACCGCGCAGTCAGTCCGCCCAGCGCAACTGCAGGTTCTTCACCGTGCGCAACTGGCCGCTCTCGTAGACCGGTTGCGCTCCCGGAACCAGTTCGGGGTCGGGAATGCGTTTGAGGAATTCCTCGACGCCGACGCGGATCTCGAGGCGTGCGAGATGCTCGCCGAGGCAACGGTGTGGCCCGACGCCGAACGCCGTGTGCACCACCTCCGCGCGGCTGACGTCGAACACGTGGGGGTCGCTGACCACCGCAGGATCGCGCGAGGCCGCGGCGAAGTTGAGCCCGATACGGTCGCCGGCGCGCAAAGCTTCTCCCGCCACCTCGGTGTCGGTGCGCACGCTGCGTCCGACCATCACCACTGGCGCGTAGAGACGCACCGTTTCCTCGACCGCGGTACGCATCGCCTGCGCGTCGTTCATCACCGCGCGGCGCAGCGCGGGCTTTCCGGCCATTTCGACCATCGCGCCGCCGAGGGCCGTGGTCGTGGTGGCCAGACCGGCGAACACCACGTCGAGCGCCGTATGCACCTTGTCCACCCACGGGCACGGGCCGTCCGCGCGGTCGACGCCGGCCAGGATGACGTCGACGATGTCGCCCTGGGGCGGCTGCGTCGCGCGCATCTCCAGGTAGCGCTGCAGGTAGGCATACACGCGCTCGAATGCCGGCGCGCGCGCTTCCAGCGGGCCGAAGGAATAGACGTCGATCTCCTCGAACAGCATCGGCAGGTCGTCGATGGGGACGCGCATGATGTGCTTGAACAGGACCAGCCCCGGTAGTTGGGCGGCGAAATCGGCGACGAACTCGCAGCCCCCGCGCGGCGCCACGGCTTCGGCGAGTTCGCGCGCGTAGTTGCGCGCATGCGCCTCCAGATCCGCGCACGCCGCAACGGTGAAGAAGGGGTTGAGCGCGCGCCGCCAGTTCGAATGGTAGGGCGGGTCGGTATCCTCGGGGATGATCTGCAGGTTGCCTTCCGGCGGGTCCATCATCCAGCCGTCGCTGCTGGAGAAGGTGCGCCAATCCTGCGCACAGCGGCGCACGTCGCGGTAACGGTTGAACACGCGGTAGCCGCCGGGTCCGACGTTGCTGTGCGCGACCGGGCAATGCGCGACCAGATGCGCCATGGCGTCCTCGAAGCGCGTGGTGAAGACCGGGCTCTCGATGTCGAAATCGTCGCCAAGGCGTTGCAGTTCGTCGTCGTTCATGGCGGTGCCCTCTGCGCAGTCAGGACGTTGGTTCGCCCATCAGCCGCGCGATGGTGCGGTGGTAATTCTGCACTGCTGGTTCGTTGCGCCCGAAGACGAACTCGCGGTTGGCACCCGACCCGAGACCGGCCTGGATGGTGCCGCCGACCGCGTAGTCCTCGTCGCGCACGGCCTGCAGGACGACGGCGCTGAAGGCCTCGGAGGCGGCGCGCGCGGCCTCCGTGGTGGGTGGTTCCGCGACCAGCACTACCTGTCGCGTGGTCGTGGTCGCCGGTGTCGGGCCGGGAAAGATTTGGCTGACCAGGCAGTGGTCGCCGAGGATCCCCGAGATCGAGAGATTCGGAAAGCAGTTGTGGATGAGCCGGATGTGCGCGTTCACGTTCCAGTCCGACTCCGGTTGTTCGACCAGGTCGGCGAGCGACTTGCGCCCGAAGGTCAGGCGCTGGTGCGGGCCCCAGGTATCGAGTACGAGCAGGTTGCCGATGGTGAACTTGCCGACCGTCCTGCCGTGCAGCGAGTTGTGGTGGTAGGCCTCGAGATAGCCATCCAGCGCGACCTTCCAGCCGGGGCCGTCGAGTTCGCGGGTTTCGAAGATGGTCCAGCTGTCGAGCGCGAGATGGGCAAGCTCCGCGGCGAAGTCGCCCAGCCAGTCGTCGATAGCGCAGGTTTCGCCGGGCGTCAGGAGGACGTAGACGAGCCCGACCCGCTCCTCGCACCACAATTCGGTGAGGCCGAGTTGGTCGTGATCGACTTCGCCGAAGGTGTCGGCGGCGTAACGGCTGACCAACCGGCCTTCGCTGTCGTAGGCCCAGGCGTGGTAGGGGCAGGTGAACACGCGCGCGTGGCCGTTACCGGGCTTGCACACCTGCGCGCCGCGGTGGCGGCAGGCATTGATGAAGGCGCGGGCCCGTCCATCCCGGCCGCGCACCAGGATGACGGGTACGCCGAGCACCTCGGTCGCGCGGTAGTCGCCGGGTGCGGGAATCTCGATCGACAGGGCGAGAGCCAGCGGCAACCGTTTGAACACGCGTTCGATCTCGCGTTTGTAGCGGTCCGGGTCGAGGTAGGCGGCGACCGGGATGCGCATCACCGATTCGGCCTGGTCGGTGGTGCCGTTGCGGTAGTGCTCCAGCGCGCGGCGGGTGAGTTCGCGCATCTGCTCGGTGCGATTCATGACGGACTCCCGGGTCGTGGATTCAGGCGCCGGGCGCGACGTGGGTGCGGTGGAACTCGAGCCACGGCGCGAGGGTTTCCGGGTAGTCGGCCGGCAGGCGCTGGCCCTTGATGCTCAGGCGGTTGCGATCCTTCAAGGCGGTCGGGTACTCGGTCACGGGCACGTAGTAGAGGAAGCTGATCACGCGCTTCCTGAAGCGCCACACGCCGTCGTCGCGCTGGTAGTCGTCGTGGTAGCGCATCGCGGCCCAGCTGACCACGTCGCTCGGGCAGGTCTCGGCGTGGCTCAGCACGAGGCCGCTGGCGCGGTTCGGATCGTGCGGGTCGAAGCTCACGCTGTGATCGTGGGTCCAGTGGAAGGCTGGCCCACGGACCTTGAACAGTTCGATGAACATGGTTTCGATGGCATCGCGCCCGTTGGCGACCATCGCGCCGCTCGGCGAGTCGAAACAACCGTCCACCGTGAACAGGTCGACGAGGCGGGGCATGTCGTGCTCGTCGCAGGCGATGGCGTAGGCGGTGACGAGATCGGCGATCGCGTGACGCGATTCGAGGCGGTCGATGGCGGCTTTCAGCTCGGCGATTTCGGACATGGCTCTCCCCCCGGTTGATCAGTGCGTGCCCGCGCGCAGCAGGCGGCGCGCGTTGGCGGTGTAGGCCCGCGCTTCGTCGCGCAGGTTGCCGGCTTGCTGGTCCCAGCCGGCGAAGTTGGTGCCGAACACCAGCCGGTCCCGGTTGACGTGGCGTTCGAGCAGGGCCAGCGAGTCGTCGGCGTGGACGTGGATGTCGAACCACAGACGGTGCAGCAAGGTCTCGAAAGCGCCGTCCGCGCGCAGGCTCGCGCTCGCCCACGGGCGCTTGCGCGCCGCGCTCGCCATGCGGCCAAACAGATAGCCGGTAGCACCGCCGCCGTGACTGATGCAGACATCGAGCGCCGGGTGGCGATCGAGCACGCCGCCGTAGATGAGCGTGGCGACGGCGATGGTCTCCTGCGCGGCGAAGCCGACGATGATGTCGAGATCGAATTGCCGCAAGCCGGGGTCCCCGGGTGGTCCGTCGATGCCGGCCGGCGCGGGATGGATGAACAACGGCACGTCGAGTTCGATCAGCGCGGCATAGAAGCGATCGAGCGCGGGGTCGTTCAGCCTGCGGCCGAAATCGGTGCCGACGTAAGGTCCGAACATGCCGAGTTCGCCGACCGCGCGCCGCGTCTCCTCGATGGCGGCGTCGATGTCCTGCATCGGCACGGCGGCGAACGCGCCGAGACGTTCACGATGCGGGGCGATCGCCGCGGCGAGGGCGTCGTTGTGTGTGCGGCAGAAACCCACCGCGGTCGGCGTGTCGATGAAATGGAAGTAGGTCAGCGGATTCGGCGACAGCACCTGGAAGTCGATGCCGGCGCTATCCATGGCGGCGAGACGCAGCGCGGGATCCATGAACGGGCTGCCGCGGTAACGCACGCCCAGGAGTTCGTAGTCACCGACGCGGAAGCGCGGTTTCTCTTCGTGACCGAGCTCCGGGCCATGGGCGCCGGCGGCACCGAAGGTCTCTTCGAGCACGGCATGGGCGTGGACGTCGATGGTCTCGGCGTCGGCGAGGCTCACGGTGCCGGGGCCCCGGGTTTCGCGACCGTCGACTCGCTCAGCCCGTCGACCACGTCGCGCGTGAGAATGCGCGAGCCGTAGTGCGACGGCCGCCAGCCCGGCGGATCGCGGCGCGGCGGAATGGCCGGTAGGCTGACCTCGGCGCCGTCGAGGATTACGTGACGGATCCGCGCGCGCTCGCCGAGCAGCGTGACGTCGCGGGCGACGTCGCCGTCGACGACCAGGATATCGGCCAGCCGGCCCGCCTCGATCGCACCCGTCTCGCCCTCCAGGCGCAGCGCCACCGCGTTGTCGCTGGTCGCCGCCTTGATGGCCTCGAGCGGGGTGAAGCCGAGGTCGCGTACGAACACTTCGAGTTCGCGGTAATGCCAGTCGCCGTAGGGGGTGAGCGAGAAGCCGCTCTCGGTCCCGCACAACAGGGGCACACCGGCCGCGTAGGCGCGTCGCAGCATCGCAGCCGACTCGCTGATCTCGCGACGGAACAGTTCGCGGATCGCGGGCGAGGCGCCGATGGCCTCGCCGTAGTCGGCGAGATTGGCCTGGAAGGTGAAGGTCGGCACGATCGGCACGCGGCGCTCGATTACCGCCTCCAGGGCCGCTTCGTCCATGTAGGTCGCATGCAGGATCATGTCCATGCCGGCGAGCGCGGCGTCGCGCGTGCTGCTGGCGCCGCGGCAGTGGCCGACCACCGGTGTGCCGAGTTCGTGGGCGGTATCGCAGACCAGGCGCATCTCGTCCAGGCTCCATACCTGCACTTCACCCGCCACCCGCTGGCGCGGGGTGAGGCCGGTGACGTGGACCTTGATCCAGTCGACACCGTTCTTGATCTGGCGGCGCACGGCCTGGACGATCTCGTCGCGGCCGTTCACCACCAGGCCGTAGCCACGGCGCCCTTCGTCGGGGATCAGGCGGCCCGCGGTGCCGCCGACCGAGGTGAGCAGGGCGTTGCCGCCGGTCGCCATGCGCGGCCCGGTGACGATGCCGGCCTCGATGGCATCGCGCAGGTCGACGCCGATTTCGTACAGGGAATCGGCATCGAGAAAGCCGGTGACGCCGGCGGCGAGCAGCTTGGGCACGTGGGCGGCAGCGATGATCGCGGCCAGCCCCTCGCGTCGATGGAAGAACAACTCGTCGTTCGAATTCGGCTCGTCGAAACTGATGTGGCAGTGAGCGTCGATGAGGCCGGGCATGACCGTCATGCCGGTGGCATCGATGCGCCGCGCGGCTGGCGGCACGACGGGTGGCTCGGCGGCATCGTGCACGCCCACGATGCGCCCATCGCGCACGACGACGTCGGCGCGTCGTGGCGGGTTGCCGAGGCCGTCTACGACCAGGCCGCCACTGATGATGAGTCCGTCGGTCATGTTGCGATGCTCCCCCGCGCTTCGTCGATTTCGGCGATGCCTTCAGTACGCGACCGGCAGGGTCCGTGCACCGCGCACCCACAACGACGACAACCAGTCCGTGGTGTCGCCGAGCCGCCGGATGTTCGGCATGCGTTCCAGCACCGTCTCGATCGCGATCGCGCCCATGCGCCGCCCGAGCGAACCACCGGGGCAGTAGTGCGGGCCGTGGGCGAAGGACAGGTGGCCGTGCGGGTCACGCGCAAGGTCGAAGCGATCGGGGTCGGTGAAGCGGCGTTCGTCGCGGTTGGCGGAACTGATGTAGGACAGCACGTAGGCGCCACCGGGGATGACCTGGCCGTGGAGTTCGAGGTCGCGTGTCGCGGTCTGGAACACGAGGTTCACCGGCGACCAGTAGCGCAGGGTTTCGTCGACGAGCGGACC
Organism: Gammaproteobacteria bacterium; assembly: GCA_050184115.1. Lineage (GTDB taxonomy): Bacteria > Pseudomonadota > Gammaproteobacteria > JACKNG01. The sequence continues at coordinate 828,601 of JBFXAQ010000001.1, forward strand.
CGCGAGCGCGTGGTCGGCCAGTACGGCCGCGTGGACCTCGGGGTTTTCGAACATCGCGATCAGGGAACTGCTGATGAGATGCGATGGCGTTTCCGAGCCACCGAAGTGGGTGAGGATGGTGGTGCTGAGCACCTGGATCTCCTGGAGCATGTCGCCGTCGATCTCGGCCGTGAGCAGGGTCGAGATGAAATCGTCGGCCGGGTTGGCGCGGCGCTCCGCGATGGCACCCTCGAGGTAGCGCCTGAGTTCGGCGACGCTCGCCCGGATGCGCGCGACGTCGGCCGCGGAAAGGCTGGCGCGGTTGGCGGCATTGAGCAGGTCGGCCGTCCACACCTTGAAGTTCTCGCGCTGGGCCGGGTCGACGCCGATCAGTTCCGCGGTCACGCTGACCGGGATGTAGGCGGCGAAATCGTTGACGAAGTCGAACTCGCGGCCACGCGCCTCGATCTCGTCGAGCAGGCCGTTGACGATCGCGCGCACCTTGGGCTCCATGCGGCGCGTCACCGAGGGCACGAACGCGGTGGCCGTCAGCTTGCGCAGCGGCGTGTGCTCGGGCGGATCCATGGCGATGATCGACGTCGTCTCCGGCACCGGGTCGAGATCGCCGAAAGCCTGGGCGATGAAATCCCTGGCCGAGTAGTCTTCGGGATGCAGGAAGGTGTTCTTGCAGTCGTCGTAGCGAAACAGGCCCCAGGCCTTGAGCGGTTCGATGTAGTGGACCGGCGCTTCGTCGCGCAGGCGGCGATACCAACGATAGGGGTCGACCTGGACGTCGCGGCGGGTGGGGTCGAAGTCGATCGGGGTCACACTCGGGGGCCTCGCGTTCGGGTGTTCGTGGAAACGGTGCCGCGGGCTGAGCGTCTCCGGCGGCAATTACCCGCGGGTTACCCGTACACGGTCGTTCGGTGGTGACGGCGTCGCCCGTTTGGCGCGCGGCCGCGCGGGTGCGGCTGGCGCTGGCGGCAGCCCGAGCCGCAGCGAAGCGCTACGCGAAAACCGTAAGCTAGCTTACCAAAGCAGCGCAGACAAGGGCTGCGCCTGGGGCGTCGAATGCGTGTCGGTGAGCCCTCGGGGGCGTTGGGATGCGGGCGGTTGGCGCGTATCACCGGCCGGGCGCCACGCGTTCACCCGCATGTCTGCGCGTGTCCTGACCTAGATGGCGCCGGCGGCACGCAGGGCCGCGATCTGGTCCGGCGTGCGCCCGAGTGCAGCGAGGACGGCGTCGTTGTCGGCGCCGGCCGGTCGTGCCGGCGAGCGGATCGCGCCCGGCGTCGCCGACAGCTTGATCGGGATGCCGGGCTGCACGGCGTCGGGCAGCGCGGGATCGTCGACCGCGACGATCATGTCGCGGTGACGCAGCTGGGGATCGGCCAGCGCCTCGGCCAGCGTGTTGACCTCGGCCACGCAGACGTCGGTAGCCGCGAAGTGCGCCACCCACTCGGCCAGTGGGCGGGTGCGGATGATGGCGGCGACCTCGGCGTGATGGTCGCGTTGGGCGACTGATGCAGCGCGCTGGAAATCGTCGCGCTGCATGCGTGCGGCGGCGAGTTCGGGACGACCGACGGCGGCGCAGAAGTTGTGCCACAGCCAGGGCTCCATGCAGCCGACGGTGAGCCAGCGGCCGTCCGCCGTCTCGTAGACGGTGTAGTAGGGCTGTTCCCCGGCGAACACGTTGTCGCCACGCGCCGGTTCCGGCCCGCCGACGAAGAAATTGCGAATGCCGGGCACGGCAGCGAGGAGCGCGAAGCTCGCATCGAGGTAGGACACGTCGACGTGCTGGCCGTGGCCCGAGGCGTGGCGCGCGAGGAGCGCGAGCAGGATGCCGACCACGCCGTGCAGGGTGGCGCCGGCGTAGTCGCCGATGATGTTGAGCGGGATGACCGGCGGCCCCTCGCGATGGCCGACCAGGCCGAGCGCGCCGGCCAGCGCGAGGTAGTTGAGGTCGTGGCCGGCGCGGGCGGCGTAGGGTCCATCCTGCCCGAAGCCCGACAACGAGCAGTAGACCAGGCGTGGATTGAGGGCGGACAGGGTCGCGTAGTCGCAACCGAGGCGCGCGGTGACGCCAGGCCGGAAGCCCTCGACGACGACGTCAGCCGTGCGGGCGAGATCCTGCACCACGGCCTGCGCGTCGGGGTGCTTGAGGTTCAGCGTGATGCTCTGCTTGTTGCGGTTGGTGTATTCCGACTTCACCCAGATGTCGTCGTCGGCGACGGCATTGTCCTTGTCGCCGCCGGCACCGCGCGGCGTCTCGACGCGGATGACCTCGGCGCCCATGTCGGCCAGCATCATGGTGCAGTAGCTGCCTGGGGCGACACGGTTCAGTTCGATGACGCGGATGCCGTCGAGGGGCATGGGCATGGCGGTGACCTCCTGGCTGCGGGTGAATGGCGACAGTTTACTTTTCGATTTCACGCTGTGGGGGCGCACCGCCGTGGCCGGGAAAAGTAGACTGTCCCCATTCGTCCCTGCGGAGTTCCACGATGAAGAACCGCCTGTGCGAGATGTTCGGCATCGAGCTGCCGATCTTCGCCTTCTCCCATTGTCGCGACGTGGTCGTCGAGGTTTCGAAGGCCGGCGGCATGGGCATCCTCGGCATGGGGCGCATGCATCCCGACCGTCTCGAGCAGGAACTGGCCTGGATCGATGCGCATATCGAGGGCCGGCCCTACGGCATCGACGTGCTCATGCCAGCGAGCATGGATGACGATGCCGCGGCCAAGGGCGATCTCGAACATGCCCTGCCGCCCGCGCATCTCGCCTTCGTGCGCGAACTGCTCGACGAGGCTGGTATCCCGCCGTTGCCGCCACAGGACGAAGCGGCCATCAAGCGCGACATCCTCGCCGGTATCAACTTCACCCCGCGCGAGAGCCTGGCGTTGATCGAGATCGCGCTGAAGCATCCCATCAAGGCCATCGTCAACGCCCTCGGCCCGCCGCCACCCGCGATCGTCGAGCGTGCCCACGCCCGCGGCATCAAGGTCGGCGCGCTCGCCGGCAAGCCGCGCCATGCGCAGAAGCACCGCGACGTCGGCTGCGATTTCGTCGTCGCCGTCGGCACCGAGGCCGGCGGCCACACCGGTGAGGTGAGTTCGATTGTGTTATGGCCGAGCATCGTCGATGCCGTCGCGCCGCTGCCGGTGCTCGGCGCCGGTGGCGTCGGCCGCGGCCGCCAGCTCGCCGCTGCGCTGGTGCTCGGCTGCGAGGGTGTGTGGACCGGCTCGGTGTGGCTGAAGACCGTGCAGAGCGAGGTCATCCCCGAGATCAAGCAGAAGCTCTTCGCCGCCGAGGCCGGCGACGCCATCCTCACCCGCACCGTTACCGGCAAACCCTGCCGCACCTTGCGCAATGCCTTCAGCGCGGCCTGGGATCGGCCGGACGCACCGCCGGTACTGCCGGCGCCACTGCAGAACTACCTGTGGTGGCAGGAAGGCCGCACCCGGGTCGAGCGCGTCCGTGCGCACGATTTCCTCACCTACCCGGTCGGCCAGCTGGTCGGCGACATGCACGAGGAGACCAGCGTGCGCGAGGTGGTCTACGCCATGATGGAAGAACTGCTGGAGGCGCGGGAACGCCTCGACGACATGCTGTCGGGGTCAGACCCCGCGCCTTAACCTGTTGTTCGTGAGGCCTTTGCTTGGCGTAATGGGGTCTGACCCCAGGCGGTGCGCACGGGTTTGGAAGTGATTGTCGAACACGTGCTCGCCACGGAGTCTGCAAGGCACGGGCAAGCCCGGAATCACCGCCGGCGCCCTGCCTCACCGAGCGTGCGGATTCAGCGGCCTTGTGAGATTGCGCCTTCCCGTTCGCTAGCGAATGTACCGAGAATCCGTGACCTCCGACGACGTCGATTTTTCTTCAACCAACGGATGATTGAAAAAGCATGTCCACGCAAAACGAAGAAGACGCATCCGGTGGGTGCTATTGCGGCGAAGTGAGATTCCTGGTCGCCGCCGACACACATCCGCTGGTGTCGGGTTACTGCCACTGCGAGAGCTGCCGGCGTGCCCACGCTGCGCCGCTCTACCAGGTGGCCTGGATCCCGGCGTCGGCATTCAGGGTCACCCGGGGCGACCGGTGGCTGAAGTGGTACACCCATTCGGAAATCACCCGCGAACACCTGCACAGACATTTCTGCGCAAACTGCGGGACGCGGGTCTTCAATACCTTTGATGGCCCGTTCAACGGGCAGCAGCTTTCCGCCAGTGGGATCTTTCCGACCTTGTTCGACGACCAGGCCCTGGCGCGCAGCGAGCGGTGGGCACCGCGCGTACACATGCACTGCGAGGACAGCCTCATCGACCTCTCGCGGTTCGACGACGGGCTGCCGAAACTGCCCCGCGGGGCGGATGCCCCGTGACTTCGCATTGATTTCGCGTCGCGAGTGATCGGTGAGCGCGGCCGCACGGGCGAAGCGGCACGAGCGGGGTGGCGGTCGCTGCTTCGCGCCCGCGCGCGGACCGTCGACGACGCCCGGCGCGGGCGATCACGACGGTGCTTCGGCCACCCCCGGGTACCACGTCGCGTCCCGCCGTTCAGCGAAGCTCGCGATACCCTCCGCCGCCTCAGCATGCTGCCGCCGCGCTGCGTGCGCCGCCGCCAGCCGGTCGAGCGCGGACTCGTCGAGTTGCAAGCCACCGGCTTCGAGCACGCCTTGCTTGGTTTCCGCCAGCGCGCCCGGCGCGGCGCGCAGCAGGTGTTCGATCAGTGGCGCGGCGGCGGCGTCGAGGGCGCCGGGGTCGCACACTTCGTGGACCAGGCCGATGTGCTTCGCGGTGTCAGCGTCGAACACTTCGCAGGTCTGGGCATACCGGCGTGCATGGCGTGTGCCGATGGCGGCGACGAGGTGAGGGAAGATGATCGTGGCGGCCAGGCCCCAGCGTGCTTCGCTGATGGCGAAGCGGGCGTCGCGACTGGCAACGACGATGTCGCAGGCCGCGACAATGCCGGTACCGCCACCCATGCAGGCGCCGTGGACGAGAGCGATGGTCGGTTGCGGCAGGCAGCACAGGTCGTGCACGGCGGCCAGGGTCAGGCGCGAAGCGGCGAGGTTGGCGGCGGCGTCCTGCGCGGCCACCGTGCGCAGCCAGTCGAGATCGGCGCCGGCCTGGAAATGGCGCCCGGCGCCGCGCACCAGCACCACGCGCACCGCGATGTTCTCGCGCAGTTCGGCGACACCGTCGCGCAGGCCGCGTAGCAGATTCTCGTCGTAGGCATTGTTCACGGCCGGGCGGTTCAGCGTCACCGTGGCGATCCCGCGAGGGCCGAGGGTGAGTTCGACGGACGGATTCAAGGTGGCTACCCCCTCGGGTGAGCGGTGCCGCTCGTGTTGCATCAAGCCGTGGTCACGAACGGCAGGCGCCGCAGGCGTCGTCCGCTGGCGGCGAAGATGGCGTTGCCGACCGCCGGGGCCAGCGGCGGCACGGCGGGCTCACCGACGCCGCTGGGATGCTCGCGCGAGGGCACGATGTGCACTTCGACCTTGGGCATCTGCGAGCAGCGCAGCAGCGGGTAGGTATCGAAGTTGTCCTGCTCGGCGACGCCGTCGACCAGGGTCACGGCCTCGCCGAGCAGCGCCGACAGCGCATAGCCCACGCCGCCTTCCATCTGCGCGCGCACGATCGAGGGATTGACGGCCACGCCGCAGTCGACGGCCACCACCACGCGGTCGACGGTGAAGCTGCCGTCGTCGGCGACGGTGACTTCGGCCACTTCGGCCACCCAGGTCTTGAACGAATGGTGCACGGCCAGTCCGCGGCCGCGGCGCGCCGGCAGCGGTGTACCCCAGCCAGCCTTGCTGGCGGCGAGTTCGAGCACCGCGAGGCGCCGCGGATCGTCGGCGAGCAGGCTGCGGCGGAGCGCCAACGGATCGCGACCGGCGGCGTGGGCGAGTTCGTCGAGGAAGGTCTCGACGGCGAACGCGGTGTGGGTGTGGCCGACCGAGCGCCACCACAGGACGGGAATGTCGAGCGCGGGCTGGTGCGATTCGACGCGCACGTTGGGGATGACATAAGTGAAATTGGACGCACCCTCGACGCAGGTGTGATCGACCTGGCCGGGCGGCGGCGGGTCGGCCAGCCCGGCGCGGATCGATTGGCCGACGATGCGATGCTGCCAGGCGACGATGTCGCCTTGCGCGTCGAGACCGCCCCGCACGCGGTGCAGGTTGAGCGGACGGTAGGCGCCGGCGCGGAGATCGTCCTCGCGCGTCCACACCAGTTTCACCACCTGCCCCGGCAGCGCCTTGGCGATACGCGCGGCCTCGACGGCGTAATCCGAGGCGAAGTGCGAGCGGCGGCCAAACGAGCCGCCGGCATAGAGCATGTTGAGCGTGATGCGCGCGGGGTCGATGTCGAGCGCCCGTGAGAGGTTGCCGAGATCGAGGCTCTGACCCTGCACGCCGTACCACATCTCGAGCGTGCCATCGGCAAAGCGCGCGACGGCGTTCATCGGCTCCATCGAGGCGTGGGCGAGGTAGGGGAACTCGTAATCGGCGTCGAGGTGCATCGCCGCACCGGCCAGTGCGGCCGCGGCATCGCCGTCGTCGCGCGCAACTAATCCCGGTTGCGCGGCCAACTCGCGATACTCGGCGAGGATGTCGGCGCTCGAACGGCGGCAGGCCGTCGTCTCGTCCCATTCGACGCGCAGGGCCTCGCGCGCCTTTTTCGCCGTCCAGAAATCGCGTGCGACGACGGCCACGCCGCTCGGCAGGCTGACGATCTCGACCACGCCGGCGAGGGCGCGTGCGGCGGCATCGTCGATGCCGGCGACGATCGCGCCGAAGCGCGGTGGGTGGGCGACCAGCGCGGTCAGCATGCCGGGGAGACGGAAATCCTGCGTGTAGACCGCGCTGCCGTCGCTCTTGGCCGGGATGTCGAGGCGGGGCAGGTCGTGCCCGATGTAGACGAAGTCTGCCGGGTCCTTGAGCGTGACGTTCTTAGGCACGGGTTCGGCGCGCGCGGCGACCGCGAGTTCGCCGAAGCGCGCCGAGCGTCCGCTCGCGGCATGGCTGACGACGCCGCGGCTGACCGCGATCTCACCCGGGCGGACCTGCCACGCGCGCGCCGCCGTCGCCACCAGCAGGGCGCGCGCGGTGGCGCCGGCGCGGCGCATCTGGGTGTAGGCGTTGTTCATCGCCGAGCTGCCGCCGGTGCCCTGGGCGCCGCGCCAGTTGAGGTTGGCGTAGCGTGCCGGGTCGGCCGGCGCGCCCTCGGCGCGGACCTGCGACCAGTCGCAATCGAGTTCCTCGGCGACCACGGTCGGCAGGCCGGTGAACGTGCCCTGGCCGAACTCGATGTGCTTGACGATGACGGTGACGGTGTCGTCCTCGTCGATGCGCACGAAGACGTCCGGCATCACCGCTTCGAGGACGACATCGTCGGCGGCGCCGGCCAGGCGCACGCCGAGGACGAGCCCGGCGCCCGCGGCGAGGCCGAGGCGGAGGAAGTCGCGGCGATCGAGGACGAAGACGCTCGTGCCGGCGTTCACTTCCGGATGCATGTGCGCGCTCATGCCAGCAGCTCCGCGGCGCGCAGCACGGCGCGGCGGATGCGTGCGTAGGTCGCGCAACGGCACAGGTTGCCGTCCATCGCGCGGTCGATGGCGCCTGCGTCGGGCCGCGGATTGTCTTCGAGCAGGGCGATGGCGCTCATCACCTGGCCGGACTGGCAGTAGCCGCACTGCGCGACTTCGACTTCGATCCAGGCCTGGCGCACGGCGGTGGCCGTGGCCGAGTCGACGCCCTCGATGGTCGTCACCGGGCGCGTACCGACGGCGGCGAGCGGGGTCACGCAGGCGCGCACCGGCCTGCCGTCGATGAATACCGTGCAAGCCCCGCACAAAGCCTTGCCGCAGGCGTACTTGGCGCCGGTCAGGCCGAGCTCGTCGCGCAGCACCCACAAGAGAGGGGTGTCGGGGCTGCTGCGGACGTCATGGGTGACGGCGTTGACGGTGAGCTTGCTCATGACGCGGGTCCTCGACGCTGGCCTGCGGCGGAGTATAAGCAATGTGCGTGACGGCGCCGCCCGGCGCGACGCGACGGCGGTGCCTTCAGCCGCGCTCCTTGCCGACGGTGCGTAGCGTCGCGGCTTCGTCGAGCACGGCCGGCGCGGCCGCCGCGGTGCGGCGCGCCTTGTTGCGCTGGTCCATCAGCCGCCACACCATCGGCGTGAAGATGAGCTGCATGGCGAGATCCATCTTGCCGCCCGGGCAGACGATGGTGTTGGCGCGCGACATGAACGAACCGGCCAGCATCGACAAGAGGTAGGGGAAATCGATGCCGCGCGGGTCGGCGAAGCGGATGACCAGCATCGACTCGTCCTGGCTCGGAATATGGCGGGCGACGAAGGGATTCGACGTGTCCACCAGCGGCACGCGCTGGAAGTTGACGTGGGTACGCGAGAACTGCGGCACGATGTAGTTCACGTAGTCCGGCATGCGCCGCAGGATGGTGTCGGTGACGGCCTCGGTGGAATAGCCGCGCGCCGACTTGTCACGATGGATCTTCTGGATCCATTCGAGGTTGATCACCGGGACCACGCCGATGAGCAGATCGACGTGGCGGGCGACGTCGACCGCGGCGGTTTTCACCGCCCCGTGCAGGCCTTCGTAGAAGAGCAGGTCTGACTCGGCCGGCAGCGGTTCCCATTCGGTGAAGGTACCCGGCGGCTGACCGAAGGGCGCCGCTTCGTCTTCGCTGTGCAGGTACTTGCGTGTCTGTCCCTGGCCGGTCTCGGCGTAGCCCTGGAACAGTGCCTCGAGGTCCTCGAACAGGTTGGATTCCGGGCCGAAGTGGCTGAATCCGTGGTTGCCACGCGCCCACTCCTCGGTCATGCGTTGCTTCATCGCGGCACGGTCGTAGCGATGGAAGCTGTCGCCTTCGACGAAGGCCGCGTGCACCCCTTCGCGACGGAAGATCTGGTCGAAGGTGCGCATCACGGAGGTCGTGCCGGCGCCCGACGGACCGGTGATGGCAATGATAGGGTGCTGGCAGGACATGGCGGCGCGGACTCCGGATCAGGCCGAGGCTCGACACAGGCCACCCCTTGCTGACGGTGGTCCGTCGGCGGCGGCATGCGAGTAGGCCATGATACTGCCCGACGCTGGGGTCTGCTGCCGCTGGAGCGGTGCCCGGCCGCTGCCCGCGCACAAGCGGGGCCGGAGCCGGCATAGCCGCTCGCGGCGTCCCGCCGTGCACTGCTGACGGGCGTGGGGGGAGGGACCCGGGACGGGCCGTCCCGGGTCGGGGTGACGGCTTCCCGGCGACGGGCTGGCGACGCCGGGAGCCGCTACCGCGACGGCCTCAGTCGCGGCGCCGGCGTGCCTCGCCGAGCAGGCCCAGCGCGGCGCGGCCGAACGTGGCTGGCTCGGGTGCTTCGGCGGCGCCGCCGGCGCCGACGATGATCTGGATCGCGGTGCGCGCGACGGTCCGGCCACCGTCGACGGCGGTGAGGGTGATGTCGTAGGTACTGTCGACGGTCGGGTCGAAGCCGGGGTCGAAGAACCAGTGCGCCTTCCACGACTTCTGCGCGACGTCGTTGGCGGCCAGGCCGGCCGCGTAGTTGGCTTCGCGGCCGACGAAACTGGTGCCGCCGCCGCTGCCGGTGCCGTTGTCATCGGGGACGTTATCCCAGATGACCAGGCCGCCGGCCCCAGGATTGCCGCCCCGGATGGGGTCGAAGGCGATGAACCTGGTACCGAGCGAAGGGTTGGTATCGAGGGCCAGTTCGTAGGTTGCGAGCGGGGCTGCAAAATCGATGGACCTCCGGAGCCCCCCCCTCGGCGTCGATTCCAGACGGATATCTGAAGTTTTACCAAGCGCTTGGGCGACGATCGGCAAAACCATCCGGGCCTGTAAAGCAGTTCTTACCCGCTCAGTGCACCGGCCTCGCCCCGGGGCGGCTGCCGCGGCAGGCGTACGACGAAATCGGAACCGGCTCCGGGCTGGCTGGTGACGGCGATCTCCCCGCCCATGGCCTCGACCAGCTCGCGACTGATGGTGAGCCCGAGCCCGGTGCCGTCGAAACGCCGCGTTGGCGAGCTGTCGCCCTGCACGAAGGGCGCGAAGATGTGCTCGACGAGGTCCGGCTCGATGCCGATGCCGGTATCGCTCACGCGCATCTCGACCGCGTCCGCCGACGGCGCGGCCAGGCTTACGTTGATCCGCCCTCGCGGCGTGAACTTGATGGCATTGCCGACCAGGTTGACCAGCACCTGGCGCACACGCAGCGGGTCACCGTGACACGGCGGCAGGTCGGGGGCGATCTCGAGTTCCAAGTCCACTGCCGTCGGTGCGGCGCCGCGCAGGGTCTCGATCACCCGCGCGGCGATGATCGGCAGGTCGATGGCCTGCACGTCGAGCGCGAGCTGGCCGCTCTCGATGCGCGAGAGATCCAGCAGTTCCTCGATGAGCGACATCAGGTGCTGGCCGGCGGCGCGGATCTCGCGCCCGTTGCTGCGCACCTCGTCGGGTTGCTCGGCGGTCAGCTCGATGAGCTGGGCGAAGCCAAGCACCGCGTTCATGGGCGTGCGCAACTCGTGGCTCATGCAGGTCAGGAATTCGGACTTGGCGCGGCTCGCCGCTTCCGCTGCCTCCTTGGCCGCGGCGAGTTCGAGCGTGCGTCGTTCGAGGTGGGCATTGGCAAGCTGTGACGACCAGAAGAAGCGGTTCCAGTTCGCGACCTGGCTGACCAGGTAGTAGCTGAACACGGCGCAGCCCGCGGTCACGCCGAGGCCGAGGTTGGAGCCGAGGAACAGGCCGACCGCGGCGGTCGGCACCAGCAGCAGGGCGATGTAGGCCAGCGCCAGGTTGCGCCACATGCCGAAGGTGATGACGACGCTGCTCGACATCGCCGCGGTGAAGGCGAGGATGCCGGCGTTCAACCACTGGTTGGCGTAGTTCAGCAGCAGCAGCGCGCTGTAGGCGGCCCACACCAGCGGGATCAGCAGCGCGGCGGCGAAGAAGCGCGGTTCGTCGCGCCAGGCGCACGCGGCGCCGTCGTGCCGCAGGCTGTGGATGTACGGCACACGGGCCAGCATGGCCGTCGCCATGGCGGCCAGGATGGCGCCGAAAACGGCCGGCGCGTCGCTGGCATGACCGCTCAGGATGCCGCAAGCGACGGCGCCGAAGACCACTGCGAACATACCCGGCACGGCGCGCCGCGCGACTTCCGTGCGCACGCGGTTGCGCAGTTCCTGCTCGACCGCGACCGACAGGCCGGCGCGCTCGTCACGCGGGGTACGGGCGAGGTCGTCGAATCCGAACATGCCGTGCAGCGGGCGGGTGTGCTCAGCGCACGCGGTAGCGGACAGGGCGCCCGAGCGCGCATGCGGCCGCCGCCGTATCCGCGCCGTGTCTCGGACGACGTCGTGCTGCCAGTGCGGGCATTCAGAGCAGGATATGTCGGATGTCGCCGAGGACGGTGGTGAGGAAGCGGGTGAACTGCGCCGCGGCCACGCCGTCGATGACGCGGTGGTCGTAGGACAACGTGAACGGCAGCATGAGCCGCGGCACGAACTCGCCGCCGCGCCAGACCGGCTGCATCGCCGCCGGGGAGACGCCGAGGATGGCCACTTCGGGCAGGTTGATGATGGGGGTGAATTGCGTGCCGCCGACGCCGCCGAGGCTCGAGATGGTGAAGCAGGCGCCCTGCAGTTCGGCCGGCGTGACCTTGCGCGAGCGCGCGCGTGTCGACAGCTCGCGGACCTCGAGGGCGAGCTCGTAGAGTCCCTTCTTGTCGACGTCGCGGATGACCGGCACGACCAGGCCGTGATCGGTGTTCACGGCGACGCCGATATGGAAGTACTTCTTATGGATCAACGCCTCGCCGTCGGCCGACAGCGAGGCATTGAAGTCGGGGAATTTGCGCAGCGCGACCACGCTCGCCTTGACCAGGAAGGCGAGCAGGGTGAGCTTGGCGCCCTTGGCCTCGGCCTCATCCGCCTTGGAGCGGCGGAAGGCTTCGAGCTCGGTGATGTCGGCGCTGTCCATCTGGAACACGTGGGGTGCCGTGATCCAGCTGCGATGCAGGTTCTGCCCGGTGAGCCGCCGGATCTTGTTCAGCGGTGTGGTCTCGATTTCGCCGAACTTGCTGAAATCGATGTCCGGCGCGGCCGGCAGGGCGAAGCCTGCGCCGGCCTGGCCACGCGTACCATGCATGACGTCCTTGACGTGGGCCTGGACGTCACCCTTGACAATGCGGCCCTTGGGCCCGCTGCCGCGCACCAGGCTGACGTCGACGCCGAGTTCGCGCGCGAACTTGCGCACCGAGGGGCTGGCATGGGCCTTGGCCGACGCCGTGGCGACGCTTGCGCGAGGCGCGTCCGCTGCGGCGGCCGTCGCCGCGGGCGCAGCTGCAGTTGCCGATTCGGCACGTGATGGTGTGGCGGCGGGCGGCGTGGTCGGTGTGGGCGCGGTCGGTGCGGCGCTGCCATGCAGGACGACGATGAGATCGCCCTCGGACACCTTGTCACCCACCGCGCAAGCGATGCGCTCGACGCGGCCTGCAGCCGGCGAGGGCACGTCCATGGTCGCCTTGTCGCTCTCCAGGGTGATGAGCGGATCCTCGGCGGCGACCATGTCCCCCGGCGCGACCAGCACGTCGATGACATCGACGTGTTCGAAGTCGCCGATATCCGGCACGCGGACTTCCACCGTCGTGTCGCCGGACGGGTGCCGCGCCGCCGGTTGTGGCACTGGCAGTTGTGATGCTGGCGCGGTGGGCGTGGCCGCGGGGCGAGTGTCGTCGTCATCCGCGGCGGTGACGCGCGCCGCTGCCTCGTCGGGTGTCGCGCTCGGTGCGGCGGCACGCGTGTCGGCCGCTTCGAGCGTCACGATCAACGCACCTTCGCCCACCTGGTCGCCGACCGTGACGTGAACCGACTGCACGGTGCCGCCGGCCGGCGAGGGTACGTCCATGGTCGCCTTGTCGCTCTCCAGGGTGACGAGCGGGTCCTCTGGGGCAACGGTATCGCCGGGCTTCACCAGCACGTCGATGACGTCGACCTGGTCGAAGTCGCCGATGTCGGGAACGCGGATCTCGGTGGTGGCCATGCGCGCGCCCTACTGGTTCATCGGGTTCGGTTTCTCGGCGTCGATGCCGTAGCGGGCGATGGCCTCGGCCACCACCCGGGGCTCGATCTCGCCGTCGTCGGCCAGCGCCTTCAGCGCTGCCACGACGATGTAATGGCGGTTGACCTCGAAGTACTCGCGCAGCTTGCGCCGCGAATCCGAGCGGCCGAAGCCGTCGGTGCCGAGCACGCGGTAGCGGCGCGGTACGTACTCGCGGATCTGGCCGGCGTAGGCGCGGATGTAGTCGGTCGCCGCGATGCACGGTCCCTGGTGCTCGGCCAGTCGGTTGGTGAGGTAGGCGGTGCGCGGCGCTTCGAGCGGATGCAGCATGTTCCAGCGCGAGCATTCGAGGCCCTCGCGCCGCAGTTCGTTGAAACTGGTCACGCTCCACACGTTGGCCGGCAGGCCGAAATCGCTCTCCAGCAATTCGCCGGCGGCGATGACCTCGCGCAGGATGGCGCCCGAGCCGAGCAGTTGCACGCGCGCGTTGGCACTCTCCTTGAACAGGTACATGCCGCGCACGATGTCGTCCTCGATGCCGGCGGGCATCGCCGGGTGCGCGTAGTTCTCGTTCATCACCGTCAGGTAATAGAAGACGTTCTCCTGGCGTTCGAGCATGCGGCGCAGGCCATGGTGGATGATCACCGCGAGCTCGTAGCCGAAGGCCGGGTCGTAGCTGACACAGTTGGGAATGGTGGCGGCGATGAGGTGGCTGTGGCCGTCCTGGTGCTGCAGGCCCTCGCCGGCCAGGGTGGTGCGCCCGGCGGTGCCGCCGAGCAGGAAACCGCGCGCCTGCATGTCGCCGGCGGCCCACGCGAGATCGCCGATACGCTGGAAGCCGAACATCGAGTAGAAGATGTAGAACGGCACCATCTGCAGGTTGTGGCTGGAATAGGCGGTGGCGGCCGCGATCCACGAGCTCATGGCGCCGGCCTCGTTGATGCCTTCCTCGAGGATCTGACCCTTGATGTCCTCGCGGTAGTACATCAGCTCGTCGTGGTCGACCGGTTCGTAGAGCTGGCCGACGGCGGAATAGATGCCGAGCTGGCGGAACATGCCCTCCATGCCGAAGGTGCGCGCCTCGTCGGGCACGATGGGCACCACGCGCGGTCCGAGCTGCTTGTCGCGCAGCACCGCCGAGAGCAGGCGCACGAAGGCCATGGTGGTCGAGATCTCGCGCTCACCCGAGCCTTCGAGCACGGCGCTGAAGATGTCGAGCCCCGGTACCGCGAGGGCGTGGTCGGTGCGTTGGCGGCGCTGCGGCACGAAGCCGCCGAGCGCCGCGGTGCGCTCGCGCAGGTAGACCATCTCCGGGCTGTCGTCGGCCGGCTTGTAGAACGGCGCCGCGGCGATGTCGGCATCCGAGATGGGGATGTTGAAGCGGTCACGGAAGGCCTTCAGCGACTCCTCGCCCATCTTCTTCTGCTGGTGGGTGATGTTCTTGCCTTCGCCGGCCTCGCCCATGCCGTAGCCCTTGACGGTCTTGCACAGGATGACCGTCGGCTGGCCGGTGTGCGCGACGGCGGCGGCGTAGGCGGCGAAGACCTTGTGCGGGTCGTGCCCGCCGCGGTTGAGGCGCCAGATGTCGTCGTCGCTCATGTTGGCGACCATGGCCTTGAGTTCGGCGTACTTGCCGAAGAAGTGCTCGCGTACGAAGGCGCCGTTGAACGCCTTGTAGGCCTGGTATTCGCCGTCGACGGCTTCCTCCATGCGATCGCGCAGCAGGCCCTTCTTGTCGCGCGCCAGCAGCGGGTCCCAGGCCGAGCCCCAGATGACCTTGATGACGTTCCAGCCGGCGCCGCGGAAGTCGCTTTCCAGTTCCTGGATGATCTTGCCGTTGCCGCGCACCGGGCCGTCGAGACGCTGCAGGTTGCAGTTGATGACGAAGACGAGGTTGTCGAGCTTCTCGCGCGAAGCCAGCGCGGCGGCACCGAAGGCCTCGGGTTCGTCCATCTCGCCGTCGCCCATGAAGGCCCACACCTTGCGCCCCTGGCGCTCGATGAGGCCGCGGTTCTCGAGGTAGCGCATGAAGCGCGCCTGGTAGATGGCCATGATCGGCCCGAGCCCCATCGAGACGGTAGGGAACTGCCAGAAGCCCGGCATCAGCCACGGGTGGGGGTAGGACGAGAGGCCCTGGCCGTCGACCTCCTGGCGGAAGTTGTCGAGCTGGGCGTCGTCGAGCAGGCCGAGCAGGTAGGCGCGGGCATAGATGCCGGGCGCCGAGTGGCCCTGGAAGAAGACGAGGTCGCCGCCGTGCGCGTCGCTCGGCGCATGCCAGAAGTGGTTGTAGCCGATCTCGTAGAGGGTCGCCGCGCTGGCGTAGCTCGCGATATGGCCGCCGAGTTCGCTGTTCT
Source organism: Gammaproteobacteria bacterium (assembly GCA_050184115.1). GTDB lineage: Bacteria > Pseudomonadota > Gammaproteobacteria > JACKNG01. The sequence goes on from JBFXAQ010000001.1 coordinate 844,021, forward strand.
TGCGGTTGGCCTTGACCACCATGGCCATGGCGTTCCAGCGGTTGATCGAACGGATGCGCCATTCCAGCGCCGGATCACCCGGCGTGTAGGTCTCTTTGTGCGGCGGGATGGTGTTGATGTACGCGGTACGTGCCGAGTAGGGCAGGTTGACGCCGGAGCGGCGGGCCTGGTCGATCAGGCGCTCGAGCAGGTAGTGGCTGCGTTCGACGCCCTCGACGTCGATGACCGCATCGAGCGCATCGAGCCATTCCTGGGTTTCCTGCGGATCGTCGTCCTGTACAGCCATGGTTGTCGAATCACCGGAATAGAAGCGGATGCAGCCAATCTTATAGCGTCTGCCCGGTCGCTAGTACCTCGCGGCGCGTGCCGCCGGCAGCGCCAGCCATCGCGATTCCCTCACTCGGGGCAGGGTTCCTCGCGCGCACAGCGCACGCCATTGTCGTAGAGGAAGCGGATGAACTCGCCGCCCGGCACGAAGCGTGCGTCGAGTTTGTCGGACTGCGCGCCGCGGTCGATCTCGGTGAGGAAGCATTCGCGATCCTCGCCGGCATCGCGGCAGACGAATTCCAACGGCGCGACCGCACCCGAGTTGGTCTCCAGGCGATAGCCCTCTGCGGTGCGCTCCCAGCGGCGCACGAAGCGGGTCGCGGCACAGTCGCAGGCGAGGTAGCGGTCGGCGTACTCGATGAGCTTGCCGACGGTCATGTTGGGGGTGGCCGGGTCGAGGCGCGGGTTGACCAGGTGCGCGGTCAGCATGTCGCGCGGGGTGGCGGTCTGGTCGACGGTCGCAGCGGTTGCCTGCGCCGCCGTCGTTTTCGCGTCGTCGCCGCCGCCCAGGCGCGGCAGCTTGGGGACCGGCACGCGCGAGCATGCGCTCAGCAAGAGGACGAGGCACAGGGCGAGAAGACGTCGTTTGTTCACGTGGTGACCTTGGGCGTGACAGGGTTGTCGATTCACTCGCCGCGCTCGTCGTGGCCGATTTCCTGCAGGAAGCGGTGGCGCTCCTGCTCGAAGCTGATGCGGGCGAGGATGAGATCGAGGATCTTGTGGATGCGGCGTTCCAACCGCTTGCCGGCGCGGTAATCGGCCGGAGCGTAGAAGTCGATGCGGTTGGCGGCAACCAGGCGTTGGCACACCGCGACCGACTCCTCGCTGCGCGGCTTGTGCACGGCGACGGCGAAGCCGCCGTAGTTCTTCACCACCGTCATGCAGGGCACGTCGGTGAGGCCGTCGCCGATGTAGAGCATGTGCTGGAAGGGAATGGGGCGTTCGCCTTCCGGCATGTACTCGTTGATGGTCTCGAGCTGCTGCTCGCGGCCCTTGTTGATGCGGAACAGGTACTGGGTCTTGGCCGTGTCGTTGATGACGACGGTGGGAAAGCGCGCCGCCTCGTGGTGATCGAAGTAGTACTGCGAGGCATAGATGCGGCTGAAGTGATCCTTGATGCTGATGCCTTCGAGGATTTCGCCGAGGCCCGCCGAGACGATGTAGTGGCGGGTCTGCACGGTTCCGCCGCTGTGTTCGTCGACGTAGGCGTTGACGCGGTCGAACCAGCTCTCGACGCCAGGGTAGTACTCGATGCCCGCGGCGAGGCGGCGCAGGTCGTCCCGCGAGAGGTGGGCCTTGTTGGCCTCGATCTTCTCCACCAGCAGGCGCATGTAAGTGAGGATGGCGTCGCCGCCGGTACGTGCGACTTCCGCATTCACCTCGGCCCAGAACGCCTCGCCAGAGATGCCGAGCTGCGGCAGTACGGTGTATTCCTGCATTGGCTGCGGGGTCAGCGTGCCATCGAAGTCGTACACGATGGCGAGCGTGGCGCGGTGATAGCCGGTCTTGCGTGCCATGGTCAGAGCAGGGCCTGATAGTGGGCGAGCATGGCGTCGCCGAAGCAGGCGAAGACAACGCGTTCGATGCCCGGGTGACGCGTGACGCCGGCCCGCACCTCGGCGACGGCGATGGCGGCCGCCGCGGCGTGCGGGTAACCGTACACACCGCAGCTGATGGCCGGGAAGGCGAGACTGGCCAGGCCGTGTTCGGCGGCCAGCGCGAGCGCGTTGCGGTAGCAGTTCGCCAGCAACGCGGCCTCACCCCGTGCACCGCCCTGCCATACCGGGCCGACGGTGTGGATGACGTGGCGTGCCGGCAGGTCATATCCGCCGGTGATGCGTGCCTCGCCCGTCGGGCAGCCGCCGAGGGTGCGGCATTCGGCGAGCAGTCCGGGGCCGGCCGCGAGGTGGATCGCGCCGTCGACCCCGCCGCCGCCGCGCAGGCTTTCGTTGGCGGCGTTGACGATGGCATCCACGGCGAGCGCGGTGATGTCGCAGGTGCGGGCTTCGAGAGAGGCGGTCATGGAGCGGGATCGCACGTGTCAGGGCGTAGCCCCAGCCAGTTCGATCACCGTGGCGTCGAACGTGCCGGTGGCGTCGGCGGCATCGAGACGGTCGAACAGGGCGAGGTGGAAGGCTGCGTCGCCGCCGCGCAGGGCGCGGTAGGCGGTCAGCGCGCCGCGCATGCCGGCGTTGTCGTCGCTGCCGGCCTCGCCGCGCGCGAGTTGCGCGGCCATGTTGGCACCGAGGAAGGCGGCGTAGAGCACGGCTTTGCGCTCGGGCGCCAGCGCCTCGTCGTACATCCAGCCGAGCAGGTTCTCGTTCAACACGATGTGCACTTCGCCGCTGCCGCGGATGAAGTCGAGAAAGGGCTGGGTGCGGTCGAGGCGTGCCACGGGGTCGGCGGCAAAGGCTTCCCAGGCGGCCTGCGCGGTGGCGGCATCCGGCACCGCGGGTGGCGCTGCGGCCTCCGCTGCGGTCTGTGCCGCCGTGACGGCGCTCCAGGCCAGGAGTGCGGCGAGGACGTAGGGTCGATATGCGGTCATGGTTCAGGGTCCGTGGTCGAAGAGTGTGAGGACGACCTCGGCGGCGCGGGTCGTCGAGGGCAGAACGTAATGGGCCAGCGCGGCGATGGCCGCGCTCGGCCGGTGCAGGTCGGGCACCATGATGGTCAGCATGCGCGCGGCGGCCGCGGACTGCACGCCGGCCGCGGAGTCCTCCAGGGCCACGCAGCGCTGCGGCGCGACGCCGATGGCGTTGGCGGCGCGCTCGAAGATCTCGGGCGCCGGCTTGCCGTTCTCGACCTCGTTGCCGCACACCATGTGATCGATGAACGCACCGAGGCCGGCGAGCGTGAGCGAACGTTCGGCCTGGTCGCGCTGGGTCGAGGTGGCGACGCCAAACGGGATGTCGCGCTCGCGCAGGGCAGCCAGCAGCATTGCCATGCCCGGTTGCGCCGGTACGCCGTGGCGATCGGTATGGGCCGTCCAGATGGCGCGGAAGCGCTCGCGGAAGGCCTCCATGGGGAAATCCTCGCCCATGCTCTCGCGCACCGCGGCCTCCACCGCGCGCGGCGGCAGGCCCATCCAGGCGACGTAGGTCTCGTCGCTGAGCTGGTAGCCGATCTCGCGCGCCGAATGCTGCGCGGCCATGCGGAACAGCGGTTCGGAATCGATCAGGATGCCGTCCATGTCGAACACCACCCCGGCGTAGGCGCGGCCCGCGCGGCTCATGCGATCAACGCCTCGTGGATGCGATCGACCAGCAGCACGGGATCGCGCTCGACGATCAGGTGCTCGATGTCACCTGGACTGGCGAAGCCCTGGGCAACGGTGTGTTCGAGCAGCGCGAGCCAGGGTCGGAAATAGCCGCCGACGTCGAGCAGTCCGATCGGTTGGCGCAGCTGGCGCAGCTGGCGCCAGGCGATCACCTCGAGCACTTCGTCGTAGGTGCCGATGCCGCCCGGCAGGGCGACGAAGGCGTCGGCACGCTCGATCATGAGCGCCTTGCGCTCGAACAGGTCGTCGACGATCAGCGTTTCGCTCAAACCCGTGTGGACGACCTCGCGCAGGACGAGGAAATCGGGAATGACACCGACCACGCGACCGCCGGTATCGAGCGCGGCATCGGCGAGCACACCCATGAGCCCGATGTTGCCGCCGCCGTAGACCAGCGTGATGTCGCGCGCGGCGAGTTCGCGGCCGAAGGCGTCAGTGGCGTCGCGGTAGGCTTCGTCGATGCCGTCGCGTGCGCCGCAGAAGACGCAGACGGCGCGGGTCCCGGGGGCGAACTCATCCATGACACGCGCCTCCGGGCACGGCGGAGCACGCGGCGAGGTTGGTGTGCGTGGTGTGCATGGCGATTCAGTCGCTCGGTGTCGCTGCGGGTGGGGCGGCCGGGGTGTCAACCCGGGCGTCAACCGGGGCGTCAACTGGCGGCGGGATGTCGTCGGCCATCCACAGCGGCACGGCGCCGTGCACGTGCCAGGTGCCGTCCGTGCCAACGGCCAGGTGGACCAGGTTGCCAGCGCCACATTCAACGCCGCAGTGCTGCTCGATGTACATCAGCGCGTGCTCGAAGCCGGCATCGAAGCCGGCACGGGAGAGGGCGAGTAGGCCCGGCGCGCCGCGGTAGCGTTCGAAGAACTGGCTCCAGGCGATCTGGGGCGCCTCGGCGGCGAACAACTTCGCGCGGTCGTCGTTCTCCAGCAGCTGGTAGGTGAGGTCGAGCCGCAGCGGGCGATCGATCGGGACCTGCGTGGCGTTGCGCCGGATCCAGTCTTCCAGTACCTCGGGCGGCGCGCCCAGATCGGCGACCAGGGTGGCCGCTTCCTCGGCGTGGGTGCCGATGGCAGCCGGGTCGCCCGTAGTCACCTTGGCGATGACGACGATCGGAACGCCGGCCTCCAGGCCATGGTTGAGCAGGGCTTCGAATACCGGTACCTCGCGCTCGCCGAGGCCGGCCGCGAAGCAGCTCGCCGAGGCCAGCAGCAAGGCTGGCAGCAGCGCGCGGCGGCAGTTGCGTTGCGGCGGCCCGGACACTGTGGGGATCGCTGCGTGCTCAGGACCTGCCGGCGCGCCCGTCAACGCGCGGCGCGGGCCGCGCCGTCGGCAGCACGTGCGACATGGTCCTGGCGCGTCGCCGGGTGGCGCCGCGGCACGGGGCGCGGCTGGGATGGGCATCGTGGTCGTCCAGGATTTCGGCCTCGCTCGGCGGATTGGCGTCGACGCCGCTGGTGACGGCTGTTCGAAAGCACCGGCCGTCGCGCACGCGCCCGACCGGCCCGCCGGCATGATACTGCGGGCGGGCCGCGCGCGGGGCTTCGTCGTTACCTGCACGGCCGCGTGGAGCGAAAACGAGGCGCGCCGCTCGCGCCGGGGCAGCGTCCGGGGTTTGAGTCACGCGGGTCATCGCGGGCATGATCGCAAACCGCGCGCGACGCGATCAACGTGACGCCGCTGCACCCGGGGAGACACATGCCGACAATCGCACCATGGGGCGCGCTGCTCGCCGCCGTCCTCGGCGGCCTCGCACCGGCCGCCAAAGCCGGCGCCGACGCCGACGGTTGGGCCGACATCATCCGCGTCGAGCAGGCGCGCGGGAATCCGCTGCCGCGCCTGTCCGACCTAGTCCCCGCCTTCACCCTCGACGAGGCCTATGCCGTGCAGCACGCGCTGGTCGACGTCGAACGGTTGGCGCGTCCGATCGGCGGCTACAAGGCCGGCTTCACCAACCCGGCCGGGCGCGCGCGCTTTGCCCTCAACGGCCCGGTCAGCGGCGTGCTGTTCGCCGACGGCGCGCATGACGACGGCGCGGCGATCGCGCTGGACGAGCACCCGGGTCTCGTCATCGAGGTCGAGGTCGGCTACCTGCTGCGCTCGGCGATCCGCCGGCCGATGAAGTCACTCGACGACCTCGCCACCTACATCCGTGACGTGGTGCCGGTGGTCGAACTGCCGACCGTGCACTACGACCAGCCGGAGCGCCTCACCGGCGTCGACATCGTCGCCACCAACATGGCTTCGTCTGCCTACGTGGTCGGCCGGCCGTTCGCGCTGCCGCGCCTCGGCGCCGCCAACGACCTGCCCTTCGTGCTCACACGCGACGGCGAGGCCGTCGACGAGGGGCATGCCAGCAATGCCATGGGTGACCAGCTCGCGGCGCTGCTGTGGCTGGTCAACCATCTCTACGCTGCCGGCTGGCCGCTCGAAGCCGGCCACCTGCTCATCACCGGCACGCTGGGCAGGATGAACCCGGGACGGCCGGGGCACTACGTCGTCGATTACGGTGGGCGGGCGCGCCTCGCGTTCGAACTGGTCGCGCCGGCCGCCGTGGCGTCGCCTCACGCCCAGGCAAAGTAATCCGCCGCGACCAGGACCGCGCTGGCCAGTACGAGGCCAACCACGAGGTAGGCCAGGTTCCAGCGCAGGAAGCGGGTCGCCGGGATGCCGAAACGGCCCTGCATGGCGAGCGTGGTGCCGGAAAAGGGCGAGGTGCCGAGGGCCACCGACCACGCCATCAGCACCACGATACCGACCAGATCCGGCGCCGCCAGCGTGGGCGGAAAGAGGCCCGAGAGCGTGGCGACGCTGATGACCGGGTGGATGCCGACCAGGGTCAGCGCGACCAGCGTGACCAGTAGCGGGATGCCCTCGCGCGGATGCTGCGGGTCGATGACGAGGTCGAGATGGCCGACGCCGGCCAGTGCGGCGATGCCGCCGGCGAGCACGCTGGCGCCGAGGAAGAGTGCGAACTCGCCGCCCATGCGCGGCAGTTCGTGCTCGACGTGGTGCAGCAGCAGGCGCCGTGTCTCGCCCAGCGGACGTCCGAGGCGCAGCAGCGCCACGCATCCGAGGGCAGCGACGATGATGGTGCTGAGGATGGGCCAGCCGGTGGGCAGGAGGTAGAGACCGACGACCAGGGCCGAGAGCAGCAGTGGGACGGCAAGCGCCTCACGGTGCAGGGGAAAGCCGACGAAGTCGTCGACCTCGGCATCGTGGGCGAGGGTCAGTGCACTCCAGCCGAGCAGGAGCACCGCCAGCGCCAGGTTGACGCGGCTGACGTGGAACATGTCGACCCCGGGCACGTAGTGCAGCACCACCGCCATGGCGGCGAACAGGGGCGACCAGCAGGCGGCGGCGGTGAAGGCGCGCGAGACCACCTTGGCCTGCAGCGAGGTCAGCGAACCGTCGCGGGCGATGCGTTGGCCGATGATAAACGCCGCCGAGATGTTGATCACCGCACCGAACAGGTGGGTCGCGAGCAGGGTCTGCCACAAGGCGCGACGGCCGCGTGGCAGCCGCTCGCCGGGTTGCTCGCCGGTGTGCGTGACCATGCGCAGGAAGGAGACGGTGGCGAGCATGGCGAGCAGCGCCTGGTTGCCGACCACCAGCGATGCGACGACGTCGTCGGCACCGCCAGCGATCGCGACGCCGAGCGCGATGACGCCGATGCCGACCATGAAGCCGGTCTGCAGGCGCTGGAACGACGACACCGTCGGCAGCAGGAGGAGTCCGATGAGCCAGGCGGCGACGCCGGCCGGCCAGGCCGGGATCGCGCCGTGGCCGAGGCCGGCGGCGAGCGACAGCACGATCATCAGGCAGGTCGCGCCACCCGCGACCCGCCCGCGCGCCCCGCCGAGCGGCGCGGCGATCACCGGGGTGACGCCGTCAATGCAGGCCCATGTCGCGCACGATGGTGGCGGCGATCTCCTCGATGGAGACGGTGGTGGTGTCGAGGAAGGGGATGTTCTCGGTGCGGAACAGGGCCTCGGCCTGGTGCACCTCGGCGCGGCAGCGCGCCAGGGTCGAATAGTCGCCGTGCGGGCGGCGTTCACGGCGAATGCGACTGAGCTGCTCGGGCACGATGGTCAGGCCGTAGAGCTTGTCGCGGCAGGGACGCAGGATGCGTGGCAGGACGTTGTTCTCGAAGTCGTCGTCGGTCAACGGGTAGTTGGCGGCGCGCAGCGAGTAGTGCATGGCGAGGTAGAGACAGGTCGGCGTCTTGCCACAGCGCGAAACGCCGACCAGCACGAGGTCCGCTTCGTCGAGATCGCGCGGCGAGAGGCCGTCGTCGTGGCCCAACGTGTAGTTGAGTGCCGACACGCGGCGCTCGTAGGCGCTGCTGTCGCCGATGCCGTGCATGCGCCCGGCGGTGTGCGACGAGGCGCAGCCGAGCGCGGCCTCGAGCGGCTCGATGAAAGTGCCGAACAGATCGAACACGAACGGGCTGGACGCCGCGACGATGCGCTGCACGGCGGGGTCGGTGAGGGTGCTGAACACCAGCGGCGGTTCGCTGTCGTCAGCGGTGCGCCGCGCGATGTTGGCCAGTGCCGCGCGGGCCGCCAGCTCGTTGGTCACGAACGGAATGTGATGGCGCAGGAACTCGATGTCCGGGAACTGCGTGAGCAGGCTCGCGCCGAGGGTCTCGGCCGTGATGCCGGTGCGATCGGAAATGAAGAATACGCGGCGTTTCATGGCCTTTCCACGGTTTACGGCAGCGTGCGCGACTCGGGTACAATCCCGCCCCTGTTGCCGCTCGGGTCACCCGGCTGCGCGCGGGCCAACGGGTTCAAGGCTGAGGACTCAAAGCAAGCGATGAACGAGTATATCGTGTCCCTGCGGGACGTGGGCATGGACGACGTCGAACGTGTCGGCGGCAAGAACGCATCCCTGGGCGAGATGATTCGTCACCTCGACCAGGCCCACGTACGCGTGCCCGGCGGCTTTGCCACCACGGCCCAGGCCTTTCGCGATTTTCTCGCCCACGACGCGCTCGACGAGCGCATCAAGGCGCGCCTGGCGAGCTTCGACGTCGACGATGTCGCCGAGCTGACCCGCGCCGGCGCCGAGATCCGCCAGTGGGTGATCGACACCCCGTTCCAGCCCGCCCTGCAGCACGCCATCGAAGAGGCCTACGCGGCCATGTGTGCCGCCGAGGGCGAAAGCTTCTCCGTCGCGGTGCGCTCCTCGGCCACCGCCGAAGACCTGCCGACGGCGTCCTTTGCCGGGCAGCAGGAGACCTATCTCAACGTCTCCGGCATAGAGCAGGTCGTCCGTCGCATCAAGGACGTCTTCGCCTCGCTGTTCAACGATCGCGCCATCTCCTACCGCGTGCACCACGGCTTCGATCACCACAAGGTGGCCTTGTCGGCCGGCATCCAGCGCATGGTGCGCAGCGACATCGGTGCCTCGGGCGTGATGTTCACCCTCGACACCGAGTCCGGCTTCCGCGACGTCGTCTTCGTCACCGCCAGCTATGGCCTCGGCGAGATGGTGGTGCAAGGCGCCGTCAACCCTGACGAGTTCTACGTCTACAAGCCGGCGCTCGCCGCCGGCCGCAAGGCCGTGCTGCGCCGTAACCTCGGTTCCAAGCACCTGCAGATGGAATACGCCACCGGCGCCGAGGCCGCGCACGAGCCGGTCATCACTTGCGAGGTCGACGAGGTCCGTCGGATGCGCTTCTGCATCGACGACGACGACGTCGAACAGCTCGCGCGCCTCGCCGTCGCCATCGAGGCACACTACGGCCGGCCGATGGACATTGAATGGGCGAAGGACGGCAACGATGGCCGTCTCTACATCGTGCAGGCGCGCCCGGAGACCGTGCAGAGCCGCGCCGGCCAGGTCATCGAGCGCTGGGAACTCAAGGGCGACGGACCGGTGTTGGCGGAAGGCCGCAGCATCGGCCAGAAGATTGGCGCCGGCGTGGCGCGCGTCATCACCAGCATCGAGGACATGGACCGGCTCAGCCCCGGCGACGTGCTGGTCACCGACATGACCGACCCGGATTGGGAGCCGGTCATGAAGCGCGCGGCGGCCATCGTCACCAACCGTGGCGGGCGCACCTGCCATGCCGCCATCATCGCGCGCGAACTCGGCGTGCCCGCCATCGTCGGCTGTGGCGACGCCACTGAGCGCGTCGCCGACGGTGCCGAGGTGACGGTCAGTTGCGCCGGTGGCGACACCGGCCACGTCTTCGCCGGCCGGCTCGCATTCGAGCATCGCGAGATCGAGCTCTCGGCGATGCCCGACGTTCCGGTCAAGATCATGATGAACGTCGGCAACCCCGATCGCGCCTTCGCCTTCGCCGGCCTGCCGCACCGCGGCGTCGGTCTTGCGCGCCTGGAGTTCATCATCAACCGCATGATCGGCATCCACCCGCGCGCCCTGCTCGAGTACGACAGCCTGCCGGTCGAGCTGCAGGCGACCATCGCGCCGCTGATCTCGGCCTACCCCGGTCCGCGCGAGTTCTTCGTCCAGCGCCTGGTCGAGGGCATCGCGACCATCGCCGCGGCCTTCGCGCCGCAGCCGGTGATCGTGCGCCTGTCCGACTTCAAGTCGAACGAGTACGCCAACCTCATCGGCGGCCAGCGCTACGAGCCGGACGAGGAGAATCCCATGCTCGGATTCCGCGGCGCCTCGCGCTACGTGGCGTCGAGCTTCCGCCCCTGCTTCGAGATGGAGTGCGAAGCGTTGCGTTACGTGCGCAACGAGATGGGCCTGACCAACGTCGAGGTCATGGTGCCCTTCGTGCGCACCACCGACGAGGCGCGCGAGGTGGTCGAACTGCTCGCTGCCAACGGCCTGGTGCGCGGCGACAACGGCCTGCGCGTGGTCATGATGTGTGAGCTGCCGTCGAACGCGCTGCTGGCCGAGGACTTCCTCGAGCATTTCGACGGGTTTTCCATCGGCTCGAACGATCTCACCCAGCTGACCTTGGGGCTCGATCGCGATTCCGGCCTCGTCGCCGATCGCTTCGACGAGCGCAACGCGGCGGTCAAGGCATTGATGAGTCGTGCCATCGGCGCCTGCCGCACGGCCGGCAAGTATGTCGGCATCTGCGGCCAGGGGCCGTCGGACCACGAGGATCTCGCCGAGTGGCTGATGGCCCAGGGCATCGAGAGCATTTCGCTCAATCCCGACACCGTGGTCGAGACCTGGCTGGATCTCGCGCGGATGGCGAAATCGTCCTGAACTGCAGGCCGCGGAGCGCCGCGGCCCGCGTCAGAGGAAATCCTCCAGCATCTGGCGTTCGTCTTCCGAGATGTCGGCGTTGCCGAGGCGGTTGCGGATCATCGCGGTATCGACCAGACCGCGCTCGACCAGGTAGCGCTTCTCGGCCGGTAGCAGGGTGTCTGAGTAGAACAGGTTGCCGGCAGGTATCAGGCCGCCGTCTACGATCATCGCAACTTCCTCGACCTTCAGGCGGAGATCGGCGATGGGCGCCGCAACGCGCGCCGCGGCGAACTCGGCCGTGGCGATGCCCGCCGAGTAGATCGAATGCACTTCCATCTTGTAGCTGATCAGCATGGCCGGATCGAGGGTTTCCTCCAGGCGCGCCTCGATGTGCGCGAGGCGCTGCGGCACGAGTTCGAGCAAGTGGCTTTCGAGTTCGCTGTCAGCGAGTTGCGCGGCGTAGATGTCGATGACGTTGTCGATATCGAGCTGTCGATAGCAGTCGGTACTGAACAGCTCGTTGCGACGGTAGGTGAGCAGCTTGTAGGAGGAGAAGCCGAGCAGTTCGAGGATGTCGGTGAGGTCGCGTATGTAGCGGTTGAAGCCGAGCGCGCAGACCAGCTGACTGTGGTTGACGCCGATCTGAGCCGCCGCGTGGTTGATCTTCTTGATGAAGTCGGACTCGCTGCCGGCCCGCACCTTGTAGAAGATGCGCACCAGCCCGCTGTCGTCGGCGAGAAGGATGTCGCGGAAGCTGGCCATGGGCGTCTTCGGGTGATCAGGCGTCGAGCAGCTTGATCTGGTCTTCGAGGACCTTGCGCTCCTGGGCCGGGATCGAGGCGTCGGCCAGGCGCGCCTCGACCAGCTCGCGCGGGATGAGACCGCGGATGATCAAGCGGCGCTTTTCCTCGGGCAGGATGGCATCACGGAAGAAGATGTCGCCGACCGGGATGAGGCGGCTCTCGACGATCAGGGCGACCTCGTTGAGCAGGGCACGGAAGCCGCTGTGGGTGTTGGACAGGCGCTTCTCCGCGAAATCGATCTGGGCCACGCCATCGTTGTAGATCGCGCGCATCTCCTTCTTGTAGCGTTCGATGAAGACCGAGTTGACCGTTGCCTCGATGCGTTCCTCGAGCTTTTCCAGGCGCCGTTGCAGCAGGTGCTGGATGACCTGCAGCATGGCGAGGTTTCCGGTCACGTGCTGGTAGATTGCGAGCACGTCCTTGACGCCGAGCTGCTGGTATATGTCGCTGATGAAGGCGAGGTTGCGCTCGCGCGCGAGGGCGTCGTAGGAATCGAATCCGAGCACGGCGATGACGTCCGACAGTTCCTGGATGTGGGCGTTGAAGCCAACCGCGCAGACCAGCTGGGGGTAGGTGAGGCCGAGTCCGCGGGCGATCTGGCGCGCGCGCGCCTGACCGGTCGCGGCGGGTTCGTCCTGGTTGGCCGCCGAGCGGTACAGCGTCTTGAGGAGGTCTTCGCTGCGCGCGGTCAGGATCTCTTCGAACCGGGACATCGCCGCCCTGCGAACTGACTCGGAAGGCGCCGATGATAGCACCTTCACGGCGCCGTCGCGGCTGCGGCGGCGGGTGTCGTCGATGCCGCGCGGAGCTCGCGCTTGAGAACCTCGAAACGGCGGATCCAGGGCGAATTGCCGGTCAGCGCTCCTGGCAGCGTAGCCAGCACCTGTTCAGCCTCGGCGTAGTTGTCGAACACACCGACCACCGCGCTGTAGGGCTCACGCGCTTCCGGTCGGTGCATGAACCAGGCCGCCGGCCAGTTCGTTGCATGATCCGCGAGCAGCCGCGCGAGTGCCGCGCCGTCACGGCCGGCGGCGACCTGGATGGTATAGGCATCGTCGCGCTGCGCCAGTACCCAGTCGCGCGGCGAGGACGCCGCTGGCGCGGCGCTACTTAAGACCATGGTGTCGTTGGCGGGCGTAGTCGTGTCGTCGCCCAGGGCCGCAAGCGCGGCCGCGGCCGGCGCGAAGGTTGGTGCCGCCGCGCCGTACCACCGGCGGGCGGCGGTCAGGTCGGGCGTCTCGCCCTGCGTCAGCAGGTGGGCGAGGTTGTACTGGGCCGGTGCGTAACCCTGCTGCGCGGCGCATTCCAGCAAGCTGCGGGCGCGAGCGTCGTCGGCTGCGCGGGCATACCAGGTGCCGAGCACGAAGCAGGCGAGGGCGTCGTCGGTGGCAGCGGCCTCCCCGAGCAGCTCGACGCCCTCCGCGTGGCGACCGTCGCGCAGGAGCAGCAGGCCCGCATTGAACGCGGCCTCGCGGTCACCCGCGGCCGCCGCGCGTCGCCACCAGTCGAGCGCGGCGGCAGGATCCCGCGTGACTCCGCGGCCGGCGTGGTAGGCGTCGCCCAGCCAGCGCGCAGCCAGTCGATCACCCGTGCCGGCCGCCGTCTCGAGCGCTATCAGGGCGGCGTCGTATTCGCCGGTGGCCAGCCCGCCGAGGACACGTGCCGCCGCCGCGGGCGGCTCGGCGCCGCGTGCCGCGGCCGCGGCGAGCAACAAGGTTGCCAGCAACGGCGCGGCGCCGGCGCGCTGCCGCTCATTGCGCCGCGTCGGCCAGTGGACGGATGCAGTCGGAGCCTTCATGACGCGGAGAATTTACCCGTTTGCCGACCGCGTGCAATCGCAGCGTGCCGTCCGCGGCGGGACGCAGCAGGTCGAGCGGTGGCGGGCCGGCGCTTTCCGCCGCCAGCCAGCGGGCGAAATCGGCGGGCTCGATGAGCACGGGCATGCGGTCGTGGACCACGGCGAGGCTGGCGTTCGCCGCGCAGGTCAGGATGGCGCAGCTCTCGATGACCGCGCCGTCGCGTTGCCAGTGCTCCCAGATGCCGGCGAAGGCCAGGCAGCCGCCGGCTGCGGGGTAGATATACCAGGGTTGCTTGCCGCCGCCGACGGTCTGCCATTCGTAGTAGCCGGAGGCTGGCACCAGGCAACGGCGCCGGCGGAAGGCGGCGCGAAAGGCCGGCTTCTCCGCGACGGTCTCGGCGCGCGCATTGATCAAGCGTGCCCCCATCTTGGGATCGCGGGCCCACGACGGCACCAGTCCCCAGCTCACCAAGTGCCACAGGCGCTCGCCATCGGCGGCGAATACGATCGGGACCGGTTGGGTCGGTGCGATGTTGTAGCGCGGCGCGAACTCCACCGGCGGCGCCACGCCGAGTGTCGCCGCGATCTCGCTCGGATCGGCGTGCAGGGTGTAGCGGCCGCACATGGCCGCTGTCAGCGCGCCGCCATCATGTCCTTGGCAAGCGCGAATATCTCCGGCGCATCGAGCACGATGTCGTTGGCTTCGAACAGCTTGGCGATGCAGGCGCGATGCACTTCGAGCTTGAACGAACCGAAGCCGATGGCACCGTAGCAGACCTTGCCGTGACGCTCGGTGGCGCGATCCATGAGGTCGATGCCCTCGATGCCGAGGGGCGGCGTGGCATTGGCGTCGAGCAGGATCTCGAGGTCGTCGAGATCTCGCCACGCGTGCTCGTGCAGCAGCTGCACACCGGCCGCGCCGGTGGCGATGAGGATGTTGGCGCCGCGCAGCACGTTGCGCAACGCAGCGGGATCGCCAGCCCCGGCCGGGATGAGGTCGACCTTGAAGCGGCGGTGCATGGCTTCGCAGGCGGTCTCGGCGCGGTCCGGACGCCGCGAGGTCAGCACGACCTCGGCGCCTTCCTCGGCCAGCATCACGCCGGCACGTTGGCCGACCGGGCCGGTGCCGGCGAGGACCACCGCGCGCTTGCCCTTGATGTCGAGATGCTTGCTGACAAAGGCGACGGCGGCGGCCGCGGTAGTGTTGGAGCCGTTGCTGTCGAGCATCACCGAGACGCGGAAGTCGCCGAAGAAATGGTTGCGGATCGACGCCAGCACGGCCTCGCCTTCGCCCATGTTGGAGCCGGTGACGAACAGCGCGGTGTTCTTCTTCTGTTTCGGCGGCCGCGTAAACACCGCGCCGTCGACCATGGTGCCCACGGTGCTCGGCTTGACGTTCCCGCGCGTCGACACGTGATCGGCGCCACCATCGTAGGCGACCACCGTGTCGAAGGTGTTCGGGATGGGGTCCGTGTCGAGCTGGAAGAGGATCTTCTTCATCGGCTTACTCCGCGCGGTGGCAGCGCACCCTAGCGCGGATGGGGCAGGTCAGCAAGGCGGATCCCGGGCGGGCCGGAACGGTTGCTGGTCAGGCCTGAACCCGCAGCGAGAAATCGATTGCGCGGACGTGCTTGGTCAGTGCGCCGACGGAGATGAAGTCGGCGCCGACCCGCGCCAGCGCGCCCAGGCGATCGAGTTCGACGCCGCCGGAAATCTCGGTCTTCACGTGGCCACGCGCACGGCGCACGGCGGCCTCGAGATCGTCGGCGCCGAAGTTGTCGAGCAGGACCATGTCGGCGCCGGCGGCGATGGCCTGTTCGAGTTCGGCCGGCGATTCGACCTCGATCTCGATCGGCAGGCCCGGGTGGGCCGCGCGAATTGCGCCGATGGCCGCGGCGACGGAGCCGGCGGCGGCGATGTGGTTCTCCTTGATGAGGACGGCGTCGTACAGTCCCATGCGATGGTTGAGCCCACCGCCGCAGCGCACTGCGTACTTCTGCGCCGTGCGCAGGCCCGGCAAGGTCTTGCGCGTGTCGAGGATGCGGGTCGGCGAGTCGCCCAGCGCGGCGGCATGGCGCTGCGTCGCCGTCGCCGTGCCGGAGAGGGTCTGCAGGAAGTTGAGCGCGGTGCGCTCGCCGGTGACGATGGCGCGCGCGGGGCCGCTGAGCTCGCACACGACGCTGCCGGCCCGCACCAGGCTGCCGTCATCCTGGTGCCAGGTGATCACGACGGCCGGGTCGAGCAGCGCGAACACGCGGTCGAACCAAGGCCGGCCCGCGAGTACGGCGTCCTCGCGACAGACCAGTTGCGCGATGGCCTCGCGCGTGGCCGGGATCAGGGTGGCGGTCACATCGCCGCTGCCGAGGTCTTCTTCGAGTGCGGCACGGACCTGGCGATCGAGATCGGCCGGCGGCCGCGGAGGTGTCGTATCGAGCATGCAATCAGTCCCGTGGTTGCGCATGGCGCGGCGCTCCGTGCGCCCGGCTCTCGCGGGTCATCTTCACGACCACGGGGCTCAGCAGGATGAGGGCGAACAGGTTGGGCAGCGCCATGAGGCCGTTGGTGATGTCGGCGAGAGCCCACACCACGTCGAGTTCGAACACCGCGCCTAGGAATACCGCGATCACCCAGGTCACGCGGTAGCCGTCGATCACGCGCGTGCCGAACAGGTACTCGGCACAGCGTTCGCCGTAATAGCTCCAACCGATGACAGTGGTGAAAGCGAACAGGGCCAGCGCGATGCCGACGATCGGCGCACCGAGGTCGCCGATGCCGAGGGCGAACGCACTGGCCGACAGCGCGGCCCCTTCGTCGGCGCCGAGCCAGGCACCCGTCACGATGATCACCAGCGCCGTCATCGTGCAGATGACGATGGTGTCGATGAACGTTCCGAGCATGGCGATCATGCCCTGCTCGACCGCGTTGTGCGTGCGGGCCGCGGCGTGCGCGATGGCCGCGCTGCCGAGTCCGGCCTCGTTGGAGAAGCAACCGCGGGCGAAGCCCCAGCGCATCGCCACCCACAGGCCGGCGCCGCCGGCAGCGGCCGGCTCGAACGCACGCTCGATGATCAACCCCAGCGCCGCCGGTACCGCTTCGACGTTGAGCAGGATGATGACCAGTGCGATACCGACATAGAGGAGCGCCATCGAGGGCACCACGGCGCCGGCGACGGTGGCGATACGACGCACGCCGCCGATGACCACCACTGCGGTCAGCGCGGCGGCGACCAGCCCGGTTGCGACCGTCGGTACGCCGAAGTGCGTGCCGAGGACGTCGGCGACCGAGTTGGCCTGCACCATGTTGCCGATACCGAACGCGGCGACCATGCCGAACAGGGCGAAGGCGGCAGCCAGCCAGCCCCAGCCTCGGCCAAGCCCGTTGCGGATGTAGTACATGGGTCCGCCGACGTAGTTGCCGAGATCGTCGACCTCACGGTAACGCACCGCCAGCACCGCCTCGCTGTACTTGGTCGCCATGCCGAACAGGGCGATGACCCACATCCAGAATACGGCGCCGGGACCGCCGAGTCCGATGGCGGTGGCGACCCCGGCGATGTTGCCGGTGCCGACGGTGGCGGCGAGTGCGGTCATCAGAGCTTGGAAGGGTGAGATCTCGCCGCTCTCGTGCGGGTTGTGACGGCGGCCGCGCCACAAGAGGGTGAAGGCGCGCAGCAGGTTACGCCAGGTGAAGGCGCGCAGGGCAAAGGTCAGGTAGACGCCAACCCCGGCCAGCAGCGGGACGAGGCAATACTCGCTCCACAACGCGCCGCTGAGCGTATGGAGCCAGGATTCGATCGTCGCCACGGTGCTGGTGACTACAGCGAGTGGCCGTTGCCACCTGCGGCGGCGAGCGGGCGCTGTTCGAGTTCGAGGCGGTCGCCGCGCTGGCGAAAGTCGAGACGGGACAGGAAGCTCATACCGAGCAGGACCTCGATGTCACCCATGTTCGGCACGATGGTGGCGGGGACGTCGCGTTCGACGATCTCGCCGAGCGCGATCCGTCCGATGCGGGTCGCATAGGCGATTGCCTGGCCGTTGGCGGTGGCGACGGCGCGGGGCCGCCCGCGCCGGAGGCCGGCGGCTGCGGCGACCTCGACCGATACCGCGACGTCGGTGGCACCGGTATCGACGATGAATTCGGCGTCGACATCCTCGATGCGGCCGCTGGCGACGTAATGCCCCGCGCGGTTGCGTACCAGCACGACGCGTGCGACGCCGCCGTCGGTGACCGAGGACAGCACGTCGCGATTCGGATTGCGCCGCTCCGCCAAACGCTCGGCGAACAGCCACGTCAGCAAGCCGATCAGAGCGGCGACGGCCAGCACGTACATCATCGAACCGGTCTTGTGCGTGGACATGGTCGTATGCGGGGCCGGGTGCCGTGTATCTTGCGGTCGCGGGTGCTAACCTAGGGCGCAACCTGAACGAATCGCAGTGTCGCGCCTGGTTGTCGCTGCGGGTCGCGCCGGGAGGCTCATCTGTCTCATGGCTGTGCTTCTCGCGCGGCGCGCGTGACGTCCGGAGCCTGCCCGCACGCTTCTTTCAGAATCCCCGTGGACGACCACGGCGGCGGCCGTGTCGGGCCGCCCTGGGGCCGCCGAAGGCGCGCGAGTATCGCATATGCACCAGACCGTGAACACCGCAACCATCAACCGCATTGCCTGCGAAACGATACGGCCGACGCGGCCCGTTTCCAGCCTGTCGGAGGACGTCACGCGCGGCCTGTTCTGCGCGCCGCGCAGTCTGCCGCCCAAGTATTTCTATGACGAACGCGGCTCCCTGCTGTTCGATCGGATCTGCGACGTGCCCGAGTACTACCCGACGCGTACCGAGAGCGCGTTGCTCGAGGAAATTGCCGCCGAAGTCATCGAGCACAGTCAGCCGGCGCGCATCGTCGAACTCGGCAGCGGCACCTCGCGCAAGACCCGTCACCTGTTCGATGCCTGCGACCGACTCGGTTGTCATCCGCTGTATGCACCTGTGGACGTCTGCGACGAGATCCTGGTGGCGAGCGGTGAAGCGCTGAGCGTCGACTATCGCTGGCTGGACGTGCGTCCCCTGGTCGGCGACTACACGGCTGGTCTCGGCAACCTGCCGCGACGAGCCGGGCGCAACCTGGTGGTGTTCCTGGGAGGGACGATCGGCAATTTCGCGCCGGCCGACGCGCGCGATTTCCTGCGCGAGGTGCGGGCGACGATGAGCGCTGGCGACAGCCTTCTGCTCGGCGCGGACCGGGTCAAGGAACCCGATGTACTGCACGCAGCCTACAACGACGATGCCGGCCTCACGGCCGAGTTCAATCTCAACGTGCTGCGCGTGCTGAATCGCGAGCTCGGTGCGGATTTCGATCTCGACGCCTTCGAACACTATGCCCACTTCAATCCGCTCGAATCGCGCATCGAGATGCATCTCATCGCCATGCGAGATCAGAGCGTTCGCTTCGCCGGCGTCGACGCTACTATCGATTTCCACGAGGGTGACAACATCCTCACGGAGATCAGCTGCAAGTTCACGCGCACGGCGCTCGAGGAATTGTTGGTCGAGACCGGATTCCGTGTCGACCGGCATTACGAGTCGGCAGGGCTCAAGTTCTCGTTGGTGCTGGCACAACCTGCTTGAATGCACGGCGCCAGCGGACGAGCGGAGGGCACGGTCGTGACGCACGGCTGATGCCCTTGAAGCAGACCATGTCCGCCGACGGCTGGATCGACAATGCCCGTCACGTACCGTCGCCCAACTTCGACGCGCGTCCGGACGGCGTGGATGTCGAACTGGTCGTCATCCATGCGATCAGCCTTCCCCCAGGGCAGTTCGGCACGGGTTGCGTAGCGGATCTCTTCCTCAATCGTCTGGATCACGATGCCCACGACTATTTCGCAGGGCTGAGTGCGTTGAAGGTATCGGCGCATTTTCTCCTCGCCCGCGACGGCTGCCTGACGCAGTTCGTATCTTGCGCGGCGCGTGCCTGGCATGCCGGTCGGTCCGCCTGGCGCGGACGCGAGGCGTGCAACGATTTCTCCATCGGCATCGAACTCGAGGGCTGCGATTCGCTTGCATTCACCGACCGCCAGTACGTTGCGCTGGTCGCGCTGCTCACGACGCTGTGCACGAATTACCCGGCACTCGGCGCCGACCGCGTGGTTGGCCACAGCGATATCGCGCCGGGACGCAAGACCGATCCGGGACCCTTGTTCGACTGGAGCCGGCTACGGGCGGGACTTGCGGTATGAGTATCACCTTCCATTTCCTGTTCATCCTCGCCGGCGTCGCACTCGAATTCGTGGTCGGGGGCGTCGCTGCCTGGCGCACCATGCGCTGGAGTTTCGAGTGGCTGGCCTGGGTCGAACGCGTGTGCGGTGGCTGGGAAGCCTGGCGCGGAGTAGTGGCAGTGGCCACCATCGTCGGGGTGCCGGTCGTTGCCGTGCTGCTCGTCAGCGTGCTGCTGCACGACCTCGCCCCGTTGCTCGGCCATGCGTTCGCCTTGGTGGTGTTCGTGCTGATGCTCGGCCCGGAGGATCTCGCCGCCGAGGTCGCATGTCATCGCCAGTTGCTAGACGGCACGTTGACGGATGTGCGCCGGCCACAATATCTGCACGAGGCAGATGCAATCGACCTCGGCGCGCATCGTGGCGACGCTGAATTCGATGCCGGGCGCGCCGAACTGGCGGCACTGGCGTTGGCCGCGATGCGGGCGTGGTATCTGCCGGTGTTCTGGTTCCTGGTCGTTGGGCCGGTCGGCGCCGTGGCCAGTCGACTTGTCAGCAACCTGCGTCGCGCCGAGGGGCTCGACGACGAGGCAGTCGGCGTACTCGCCAACCTGCACGAAGCAATCGAGTACGTGCCGGTGCGCATGACGGTGCTCGCCCTGGGGCTCGCCGGCACCCTGGTGCCCGTGCTCGATTCAACCCGTGAGGTCGGGTTCCTGCGTTGGGGGCATGGCCGCGAGTTGTTGGCGCGGGCCGCGCTGGCAGCGACCGATTACGGGCGCGTGCACGAAGTCATCGGCAGCGAACCGCGTCTGTACCGTTTGAACCAGATGCTCGCCTTGCTGCGACGGGTGCTGGTGGTGTGGTTGCTGGTGTCCGCCGTGTTCGCGCTCGCAGCCTGAGCGGGCAGCGCGGGCGTCAGGAGGTAAGGAACTCGGCGATCCGCAAGCGCTTGAGTTCGCCGCCGTCGTGGAGCACGACATCGTCCTGCTCGTACCAGTCGCCGAGCACGAGACGACGACACGTACGGCCGTCGACTTCGACCTCGTGCAGCCCCGGTCGATGGGTGTGGCCGTGGATCAGCAAGGTCGCGTCGTGCGCGCGCAGTACCGTCCGCACGGCGGCTTCTTCGACATCCATGATGGTCTCGGGTTTGCGTGCCATCGAGGCGCGGGTGCGAGCTTGCGTGCCGCTCGCGATACGTCGCCTCCAGGCAAGGGGCGTGGCGAGAAATCCGCGTTGAACAAGCGGATTGCGTACGACGCGACGAAAGCGCTGGTACTTGAAATCGCGGGTGCACAACAGGTCACCATGGGTGAGCACGGCACGCTCGCCAGCGAGGTCGATGACGGCATAGTCGGCCAGCAGGCGGGCTGCGGTACGGCGGGCAAAGTCGGCGCCGCAGAGAAAGTCACGATTGCCAGGCATGAAGGCGACCCGTACGCCGGCTTCCGCGAGCGTGGCGAGGGCGTCGATCACCGCGCGATGAGCATCGTCATCGTCGTCGTCGCCGATCCAGACTTCGAACAAATCACCCAGGATGTAAAGCGTGGTCGCAGACGACCGGGCACGGGCGACGAAAGCCAGGAACAACTCGAGTTTATGTGGCCGCGCCGCGCTCAGGTGGAGGTCGGAGACGAACAGGGTCGTCATCGCGGCCCGCTGCCCCGATTGCTCAATCGGTAACGACGGTCGCGGTACGGATCTCGACTGCTTCCACTGGCACGTCCTGGTGCGGGCCGTGGCGGCCGGTCGCCACGGCCTTGATCGCTTCGACCGTGTCCATGCCGTCGACGACCTTGCCGAACACGCAGTAACCCCAACCCTGGCTGTTCTGGCCGGTGTGATCGAGAAAGTCGTTGTCCTTCACGTTGATGAAGAACTGTGCCGTGGCCGAATGCGGATCGGACGTACGCGCCATCGCGATGGTGCCGGCTTCGTTGCTGAGGCCGTTGTTGGCCTCGTTGCGGATCGGTGAACGGGTCGGCTTCTGGTTCATGTCCCGGTCCATGCCGCCACCCTGGATCATGAAGCCGTTGATGACGCGATGGAAGATCGTGCCGTCGTAGAAACCGCTCTCGACGTAATCGAGGAAGTTCTGCGCCGTTTCCGGGGCAGCCTGCTGGTCGAGTTCGAGGGTAATGGCGCCGAGGGTGGTTTCGAGTTTCACGCAGGTCATGGAAGGCTCCGCAACGATGGCACGAGGGGTCGCCGGGCGCGGCACCCACCGCTGCCCGAGGCGCGACCGGTCCGCCGACGGCGGGGGCGCCATGGTGCCGATGTGCCGCGGCCGGTGCAAGACCGCGGCGGTCGCGGTTAAGCGCGTTGACGCTCCGCAAGTGCCTGCGTATCATCGCCCCTCCCGTGAAGTCGGTAACGGTTCGGACGACGTACCGGGGCATAGCGCAGTCTGGTAGCGCACCTGCTTTGGGAGCAGGGGGTCGGGGGTTCGAATCCCTCTGCCCCGACCACTGGGCGATAGACGATGCGGCGCGAGCGGACGCGGTTCGGGCCGTTCAGCGCCGCGCCCAGCGGCCCACAGGCATGTGCGCCTGTAGCTCATGTGGATAGAGCATCGGCCTTCTAAGCCGAGGGTAGCAGGTTCGAATCCTGCCAGGCGCGCCAAACGTTGCGATAGGCTGTATTGCGTGCAGCATCCGGAACCGGCGCGCCACACCGCCGGTCGAGCAGGAGACTGCCCGGCGCCAATCGGCGCAGGCCTGTTGGTTTCAATGGTGGGCGTAGCTCAGTTGGTAGAGCACAGGATTGTGGCTCCTGATGTCGTGGGTTCGATCCCCATCGTCCACCCCATATTCGATGCGCCGGACGCCACGAGCGACCAGCGCGGTACCGCTCAGACGGGCCATTAGCTCAATTGGTAGAGCAGCTGACTCTTAATCAGTTGGTTGTAGGTTCGATTCCTACATGGCCCACCATTCCTGCTGGATGACCGCTGGTACGCGTGGTCGCCGCAAGAAGCCCGGTCCACGCCGGGTTTTTTTTGCCCCGAGCCACTCCGAGCATGGCGACGGCCCACTTAAGTCGCGACGCCGGTCGCTTGTACGAATGGTTTCATCGGACCGGTGCTCAAGCTGCTCCGGCCCAGTCGTCCGCCGCCACCAGACGCGAGATGCCGGAGCCATCGGTCTTGGGGATGCCCAGCAGACGCGCATAGCGTGCGGTCAGCTCGGCGCTTTCGCGTAGGGCGGCCTGGAACTCCTCGGGGTCGAGGCAGGCGACCGGCCCGACGCGGTGCGCGACATCGGCGAGCATCACGTCGCGATAGTCAGCGGCGTCGTAATCGAAGCGAATGCGGCCGACGGCATTGGCAAAGGCCGCGCAAAGTCGCAGGCGTTCAGCGTCACTCGTCGGTTCGGCCGCTACCCCGCGAGGTAGCGGTTTCATGGCGCCGACGAGCGTCGGTCCGAGCTTCCATTGCATGCCGACAGCAGCGCCGAGCTCGTGGTAGGCGATGCCCAGGACCTGGCGCGACGCGGTCAGTTCGTCGCAGTGCAGCCGGGCTGCGCGATCGAGGATCTCGGCGTGTTCCTCGCCAAAGTAGTGCATGGTCAGCATGCGGCCAAGGTCGTGGAACATGCCGCAGCTGAACGCCTCCGGGCGGCTGCGGATGCCGAACGCTGGGGCCAGCGCCTTGGCCAGCGCGGCGCTGTGGAACGACAGTGCCATGGCTTCACGCAGGGCGGGCGAACCGGCTTCGAACTCGTTCTCGAGGAGCACGCCGACGATGCACATACGCACCTGGTCGAGACCGAGCAGGACGATGGCACGCGCCAGCGCCGTGATCTCGCCTTTGCCGTAGTAAGCGGAATTCGCCATGGTCAGCACGCGCTGGCTCAGCGTCATGTCCTTCGCGATGATGTTGACCAGGCGCTCGGCCGGCGCCAGGGAGTCCTCCGAGGCAATTTCAAGCAACTGTCCGACATGCTGCGACAGGGAAGAGAACCCCCGTTTGAAGCTCATGCGGCGCAGCAGAAACTCGACCGTACTGTGAATATCGGCGCCGGTGTCGCTCTCCTGGCGTGGCAGGCGGAACATGTCGAGTTCGTTTTTGATTTCGCGTGCCGTCGAGTACCGTGCCGCCGGGTCACGTTGCGATGCACGCATGATGATGCGCGCGATGCGGGGATCGACGTCGAACCCGCGGGCGACCATGTCGACGGCCGGGCCGTGCATGATTTCGTTGATGATTTCGCCCGGACCATCGGCGTCGAAGAGGCGACGGCCGGTGAGCGTCTCGTAGAAGATCGAGGCCAGGGTGAAAACGTCGACGGCCGGGGTCGGTGGCTGTTCGAGGAATGATTCCGGAGCCATGTAGCGCAGCGTACCCGCGGCGCTGCTGTCCGTGTTCGGGTCAAGTGAATGCCGCAACACGGAGATGCCGAAATCCGTGACCTTGGGTACGCCGTCCTGGCCGACCAGGATGTTGGCTGGGCTCAGGTCACGATGAATGATGTCGTGTTCGTGGAGGTAGGCGACACCGGCCAGTACCTGGCTCATCAGGATAACGCAGCGTGCGAACGGCAACGCCCCCTCGTTGTCGATCAGTGTCTTCAGCGAGAGACCCTCGATGTACTCGAACACGAGGTAATGACAGCCGTGGTAGGTGCCGACGTCGTGCAGCGTGACGATGTTCGGATGCTGCAGACGGCTGACGATGCGGGCCTCGCTGGCGAGTGTTCCCGGTTCGCTGGCAGGGTCTCGCTTGAGGAGTTTTAGGGCGACGGCGCGATCGAGTTCGGCATCGCGGGCCAGAAGTACGGCGCCCTGCGCGCCGCGGCCGAGCAGGCGCTCCACTTCGTAGCGACCGATGCGTTGGGGCAGGCGGGGATCGGACGACGATGCGGCCATCGGTAGCGGGGATCGTGGTAGCGACCGGGAGATCAGCGGCCATTCCATGGCGGGCTTGAGGAGAACGGGCCGGACGCCGGTAGGCCGAGGCCCCGCTGTGCTCAGTGCACGCGGCCGTTCGGGACTGGGGGCGGTGCGCCCGGCGGCGGCAGCATGCTGGCGTGGTGCAGGATCATGCGCCAACCATCATCGAGTCGGTGATAGACATTGGTCGCGAGTACGGGCGGGGCGTAGAGATGACTGCCCGGCACCCCGATGTGCTCCTCCAGCGTGTGGATGCGGATGTCATCGCTGCCGACCACGAGTCGACCGCGCAGGTCGAAGCTGCGCAGTACCGGGTCGGCGAGGATGTGCCGCCAGCTGCGCCGGATGGCGTCCACCCCCTCAAGTCGGGGACCGGCGGGATGCACGCAGACGATATCGAAGCTGTAGGCCCACACCCTCATCATTGCTTCGAGATCACCTGCCTCGAAGGCGGCGTAAAACGCCTGCTCGGCTTCCAGCGACGAGGCGAACACGGGATGAATGCCGTGCTACTCCGCGGCACCCGGTACCAAGCCCTCTTGGGCGACGTTGCCTGCCGAGGTGAGCGGATAGCCTGCTTCTTGCAACGCGGCATCGAGCGCATCGCGGTTGTAACCGGAGATGACATTCTCGCCGACGGTGGCGGATGGCACGGTCAGGCCGCCGGTGCGTTCCTGCAGCTCCGTTTGGCGGGCTGCGTCGTTGCTGACATCGTATTCCTTGAAAGGCAGTCCCCGGCTGGTTAGAGAATGGCGCAACACGTCGCAGGCGTCGCACGCCGGTACGGTGTACAGCACGATCGGGTAGGCGATGGCGGCCGCGCCGAGGGCCGGATCTGTGCGCGGCCCGACGCCCCCCAGGTCCTTCTCGCCCTTCTTTGCCATGCCGGGCGGACAGCTGTCGCGAAATGACGAGTTGCCGTCGGCATCGATGCATTCGACCACCGTACGTGCCTCGATGACCGCACTCGAGCATGCCAGCAATGCCGCGATCGCGGCTGGGTAGAGGGAGCGCATGGGCACTATCTCCTTGTTTAACAGGCAGGAATCGCCGCTCTCACGCGCCGGCGAGTATAGCAGGGGTCGACGGGCGGAGCGCCTGGTGAAGGGCTGTCAACCGGGTGAACGTGCACCTATAATGCGTCCGCCCGCTCGCCGCCTAGGCGCAGGGGGCATCGGCGCGGTGCGCTGCGAAATCCCCCTTCTCAGGGTCCGCACGTCGACCGCGTGCGGCAAGGCGAAAGTGGCGGAATTGGTAGACGCGCTGGTTTTAGGTGCCAGTGGGGCAACCCGTGAGAGTTCGAGTCTCTCCTTTCGCACCATAATCATCCTGTAAACCAAGTCCGCCAAGGCGTACCCGGACGACGGTGCGGCTGCGGATGTATCCCGGCAGAACGATTCCGTCCATGCAAACCTCACTTGAAAAGCCTTCGACGCTCGAGCGGCGTCTGACCGTAGAAATCCCCGAACAACGCATTGCCGGCGAGGTGCAGACGCGTCTCGACGAATTGCGCAAGAACGTCCGCCTCGACGGCTTCCGCCAGGGCAAGGCGCCCGCAGCCGTGATCAAGCAGCGTTTCGGCAAGAAGGTGCGCGAGGAAATCGTCGGCGAGCTCCTGCAGCGCTCGTTCGGCGAGGCCCTGGACAAGGAGTCGTTGCGACCCGCGGGCCAGCCGGTCATCGATCCGGTGGCCAGCGCGCCCGGGACCGGGCTTACCTACACCGCGACCTTCGAAGTCTTTCCCGAGATCGAGTTGACCGCGGTCGAGCGAATCCAAGTCAAGCGAAGCGTATGCGAAATCGGAGACGGCGATGTCGATGTGATGGTCGAAAAGCTACGTGAGCAGAACCGTGAGTGGCTCGCGGTCGAACGTCCGGCCCAGGACGGCGATCGGCTGACCATTACCTTCGAGGGCACCATCGAAGGCGAGCCCTTCAAGGGTGGCAGTGGCGACGATTTCGACATCGAGCTCGGTTCCGGAATGATGATCGACGGTTTCGAGGATGGACTGCGTGGCCGGACCGCGGGTGACAGCGTGGAACTCGACTTGGCCTTCCCTGACGACTATCGCAACACGGACCTCGCCGGCAAGCCGGTCAGGTTCGCCATCACCGTGAAGAAAATCGCCGAGCCCGTCCTGCCGACCATCGATGCGGATTTCATGGAGAAATTCGGCGTCAGAGGCGGCGACCTCGAGGCATTCCGCGCCGAGGTTCGAGCCAACATGGCCAAGGAGCGCGACCGCACCTTGCGCCAGCGCTTCAACAACGAGGTGATGGAGAAGCTGGCGTCGGCCAACGAGTTCGAGGTGCCGTCCACACTGGTCAAGAGCGAAAGCGACCGCCTGCGCCAACAGGTGGCGCGGGACCTCATCATGCGCGGCATCAATCCGGCCGATGCGGCAGAGGAGTTCGATACGCGGGTGGCCGAGCAGGCGCGCACGCGGGTAAAGCTTGGGCTGCTCATGGCCGAAATCATCAAGGGCGCGTCGTTGCGTGCCGATCCGGCCAAGGTCCGCCAGATGATCGAAGAGATGGCGGGCAGCTACGAGGACCCGGCCGCGGTCGTCAAGTGGTACTACGACAATCCACAGCAACTGCAGCAGGTGGAAGGGATCTGCCTCGAAGACGAAGTTGTGAACTGGGTCGCGGAACGAGCCCAAGTTATTGAAGAGACAACTACATTTGACGCTCTAATGAATCCGGTGCAGACTGACGAAACGGTAGAGGCGAGCTCCTGATGGCCCCTGATATTTTCGATTCCTCGCTGGGCAACGGCCCGCGGGCACTCAACCTGGTACCGATGGTCGTCGAGCAGTCCGCTCGCGGCGAGCGCGCCTACGACATCTATTCGCGCCTGCTCAAGGAGCGCGTGATTTTCCTTGTCGGTCCGGTTGAGGACTACGTTGCCAACCTCATCGTGGCGCAATTGCTCTTTCTGGAGTCCGAGAATCCGGACAAGGACATCCATTTCTACATCAATTCGCCAGGCGGTTCGGTATCTGCTGGACTGGCGATCTACGACACCATGCAGTTCATCAAACCGGCCGTCAGTACGATGTGCATCGGGCAGGCCGCAAGCATGGGGGCCCTGCTGCTCGCCGGCGGGGCGGCAGGAAAGCGGTACTGCCTGCCCCATTCGCGCGTGATGATCCACCAGCCACTAGGCGGTTTTCAGGGGCAGGCGACCGATATCGACATCCACGCGCGCGAGATCCTCAAGGCGCGTGACAGGCTCAATCACATTCTGGCCCAACACACCGGTCAGCCACTCGACAAGATCGAGAATGACACGGACCGGGATCGTTTCATGAGCGCCGAGGAGGCGGCGGAGTACGGCATTATCGACGCCATGCTTTCGAAGCGTGAAACGGTCAAGGAATAGCGGATGGACCGGGTGTCGTGCGAGCGAGGTAGATAGGTAATGAGCGAAGGCAAGAACTCCAAGGGAGACGGCGACCGACTCCTGTACTGTTCGTTCTGTGGCAAGAGCCAGCACGAAGTACGCAAACTGATCGCCGGCCCATCGGTGTTTATTTGCGATGAATGTGTCGAACTCTGCAACGACATCATCCGCGAAGAGATCCAGGAGAAGGCGCCCGGTGGTGTGGGCAGCAAGCTGCCGACTCCACAGGAGATCAACCACATCCTCGATGAGTACGTCATCGGGCAGCGGCAGGCCAAGAAAATCCTGTCGGTGGCGGTGTACAACCACTACAAGCGGCTCGAGACCCGCATCAAACAGAACGACGTCGAACTTGCCAAGAGCAATGTCCTGTTGGTTGGCCCAACCGGAAGCGGCAAGACCTTGCTTGCTGAAACGCTCGCACGTCTGCTCAACGTGCCTTTCACGATTGCCGACGCGACGACCCTGACCGAAGCCGGTTATGTCGGTGAGGACGTCGAAAACATCATCCAAAAGCTCCTGCAGAAATGTGATTACGATGTCGAGAAAGCACAAACGGGCATCGTCTACATCGACGAAATAGACAAGATATCTCGGAAGTCAGACAACCCCTCGATCACCCGTGACGTATCCGGTGAAGGTGTCCAGCAAGCTCTACTAAAGCTGATTGAAGGCACGGTGGCGTCGGTTCCACCGCAAGGTGGGCGGAAGCATCCGCAACAGGAGTTTCTGCAAGTCGATACTTCCAACATCCTGTTTATATGCGGCGGTGCTTTCGCGGGTCTCGACAAGATCATCCGTGACCGCTCCGAGAAGGGCGGGATCGGCTTCTCCGCCGAGGTCAAGAGCAAGGACGACAAGAAAACTGCAACGGAGTTGCTGCATCAGGTTGAGCCCGAGGATCTCATCAAGTACGGTTTGATCCCCGAATTCGTCGGTCGTCTGCCCGTGTTGGCCGTGCTCGACGAGCTCGACGAGGAACAGCTCATCCAGATCCTGGTCGAGCCCAAGAACGCGCTCACCAAGCAGTACGGAAAGTTGTTCGAGATGGAGTCGTGCGAACTGGAGTTCCGCGAGGATGCGTTACGCGCGGTGGCCCGTCGGGCGGTGGAGCGTAAGACAGGTGCGCGCGGCCTGCGTTCCATACTTGAACAAAGCCTGCTCGACACCATGTATGAACTCCCGTCGCTCGAGAATGCGACGAAGGTCGTGGTCGATGAAGCAGCAATCAAGGGCGAGTCGAGTCCTCTCATCATCTACGAGAACTCGGAGATCTCGAAAGCTGCGCCCGATTGAGTGGCGCGAGTGCTGCTGTACCCGCGCGGCGCATCGCGCTCGAGTGCGCCGCCGGTTTCCCCTCTCTGACCGCAACGGGTCGAATGACGTTGCGGCGCGACACGCGGCCAGCCATACCTACCGTTTCGAACCTACGGGGCAGGCGCGCCCTTCGCGCCAGTTCCTCGCGAGGACTTTCTCATGAGTGAATCCGTAACAGAATTGGCGGTTCTGCCACTACGTGACGTGGTCGTCTACCCGCACATGGTCATTCCGCTGTTCGTCGGCCGTGATAA
Source organism: Gammaproteobacteria bacterium (assembly GCA_050184115.1). Lineage (GTDB taxonomy): Bacteria > Pseudomonadota > Gammaproteobacteria > JACKNG01. The sequence goes on from JBFXAQ010000001.1 coordinate 873,479, forward strand.
GTCGATTCGAGCATTGGAGAAGGCGATGGAGGCAGGCAAGCAGATCCTGCTCGTCGCCCAGAAGAATGCCGGCGACGACAACCCCCAGCCGGATGACATTCACGAGATTGGAACGGTCTCCAATATTCTGCAGCTACTCAAGCTGCCCGACGGCACGATCAAGGTTCTCGTCGAAGGAGTCTACCGCGGACGCATCGTGCACTTTACGGATACCGACGAACTCTACGCGGCCGAGGTCGAGAAGATCGAAGCTGAAGTGGTATCCGACCGTGAAGCCGAAGTCCTGGCGCGCTCGCTGATGGGACAGTTCGATCAGTATGTCAAGCTGAACAAGAAGGTTCCGCCGGAGATCATATCGTCCCTTTCGAGTATCGATGATCCGTCACGTCTCGCCGACACCATCGCCGCGCACATGTCGATCAAGATTCAGCAGAAGCAGGAGGTTCTCGAGCTCGTGCCGTTGCGGGAGCGTATGGAGCACCTCATCAGCTTGATGGAATCGGAAATCGATCTGCTGCAGGTCGAGAAGCGGCTGCGTGGACGCGTCAAGAAGCAGATGGAGAAGAGCCAGCGCGAGTACTACCTAAACGAACAGATGAAGGCCATCCAGAACGAACTCGGTGAGATCGAGGATGGCGTCAACGAGTTCGAGGAACTCGCTGGTCGAATCGTCAAAGCAGGCATGCCAAAGGAAGCTCGCGAGAAGGCAGAGGCCGAACTCAAGAAGCTGCGGATGATGTCGCCCATGTCCGCGGAGGCTACGGTCGTGCGCAATTACGTCGACTGGATCCTGTCGGTTCCATGGAAGAAGCGCTCAAAGATCAGCCGCGATCTGACCCGCGCAGAGGAGATTCTCGAGGCTGACCATTACGGCCTGGAGAAGGTCAAAGAACGCATCCTCGAGTACCTTGCCGTACAGCTGCGGGTGAAGAAGATGAAAGGTCCGATCCTGTGTCTGGTCGGGCCGCCCGGAGTCGGCAAGACTTCCCTCGGCCGCTCCATCGCACGTGCGACGAATCGCAAATTCGTGCGTATGTCGTTGGGTGGCGTGCGGGATGAAGCGGAGATTCGTGGCCATCGACGCACCTACGTTGGTTCGTTGCCCGGAAAAATTCTGCAGAACATGTCCAAAGTGGGCATGCGGAACCCGCTGTTTCTGCTCGACGAGGTCGACAAGATGGCGATGGACTTTCGAGGGGACCCGGCCTCGGCATTGCTCGAAGTGCTGGACCCAGAGCAGAACAATGCGTTCAACGATCACTACCTCGAGGTTGATTACGATCTTTCTGAAGTCATGTTCGTCACGACGGCCAACAGTCTGAACATCCCCGCGCCACTGCTCGATCGCATGGAAGTGATCCGTATCTCGGGTTATACGGAAGACGAGAAGGTCAGCATTGCGCAGAAGTACCTTTTGCCAAAGCAGATTGAGAACGCCGGCCTCAAGTCGGATGAAATAAAAGTTTCGGAAGCGGCTATTCGCGAGATCATCCGCTACTACACACGGGAAGCGGGTGTGCGCAACCTGGAGCGGGAGATCGCCACAATCTGTCGTAAGGTGGTCAAAGGCATTCTGCAGAAGCCGGCGGAAAAGACCGTCCAAGTAACGCCCAAAGTCATCGACAAGTACCTTGGCGTGAAGAAGTTCCGTTACGGCTTGGCCGACTCGGAAGACAGGGTTGGTCAGGTGACCGGGTTGGCATGGACCGAAGTCGGCGGCGACCTGCTAACGATCGAAGCCGTCGTCGTGCCCGGCAAGGGCAAGGAGATTTACACCGGTCGCCTAGGCGACGTGATGCAGGAATCCATCAAGGCCGCGATGACCGTCGTGCGTAGCCGTGCGCGCTCGCTCGGAATCGCGCCGAACTTCTACGCCAGCAACGACGTCCACTTCCACGTGCCGGAAGGCGCGACGCCGAAAGATGGGCCTAGCGCTGGCGTGGGCATGTGTACGGCCATGGTTTCGGCGTTGACCGGAATTCCAGTCAAGTCCAGTGTTGCCATGACCGGCGAGATCACGTTGCGTGGTGAGGTGCTGCCGATCGGTGGCCTCAAGGAAAAGTTGCTAGCCGCGCTGCGCGGCGGCATCAAGCAGGTAGTAATACCGCAGGAGAATGAGCGCGAACTCAAGGAAATCCCGGCGAACATCAAGCAAGGCTTGGATATCAAGCCCGTACGCTGGATCGACGAAGTGTTCGAAATCGCGTTGCAACGACTGCCCGATCCGTTGCCTGCCGAAGCCGATAGCGAAAAGTCCATTGCTAAGGAATCTACTGAGAGCGATGAAGATGGTGACATGCTGCGGCATCATTAGCGCCGAGGCGGTCCGGTCTCTACTCCAGCCGCTCTGGTCTTTCTTGACGGTAGGATCGAGGGGCTGCTATAACGCACGCGCCCTGCACGGGGCGCTCAGGGACGCATGAACGACAAGGCCGGCCGGCCATCCACGCTGGATCATTCCCAAGGGGGCAGTTCAATGAACAAAGCGGATCTCATCGATGCAGTCGCCGAGGCGGCAGACCTGTCAAAAGCGGCCGCGACGCGGGCGGTGGATGCCATGGTCGACGGCATCACGAAGGCGCTCAAGAAAGGCGATCAGGTTTCGGTTGTCGGCTTTGGAACGTTCACCGTTCGTGACCGGGCAGCCCGCACCGGACGCAACCCGAAGACGGGTGAAAGCATCGAAATCGCGGCATCGCGTGTCCCGGGATTCAAACCTGGCAAAGCGCTCAAGGATGCCGTAAACTAGCGCGCTTCCCAGACGCGCATCGGGTGCTTAGCTCAGCTGGGAGAGCGTCGCCCTTACAAGGCGAAGGTCGTGGGTTCGAACCCCTCAGCACCCACCAGAGATTGCCACTGGAGTGGTAGTTCAGTTGGTTAGAATACCGGCCTGTCACGCCGGGGGTCGCGGGTTCGAGTCCCGTCCACTCCGCCATATATTTCGCACTGTGACATCGAAGGGCGCGCCCAGTGGGTGCGCCCTTCGCGTATCCGGGGGGTACCACGGGCGGCGCTGAGTTACGGCGCCCCCGCGCAGTCGCCCTGGACCGCATACGAAGTTCGAGCGGGACCAAGCACCATGCTTCAGGCCATTCGTGAACGATCGCAGGGGCTGATCGTCGCCATCATCGTTGGTTTTATCATCCTCACTTTTGCCCTGTGGGGCATCGAAAGCTACATCAGCGCCGGGCGCCAAGTGGTGGTCGCCGAGGTGGAGGGGCAGGAGATCCTGCTGCAAGAGTTTCAGGAGCATCTGCAGCGCTTCCGTCAGCAAGCCCAATCCATGATGGGGGATACATTCAAGGACGCAGACTGGGACAGCACCGAGATCAAGACAAGGGCGCTCGAGCAACTCGTCGACGAACGCCTACTCGCGAGCCTGATCGAAGACACCCGCATCCGCATTAGTGACCGACAGGTCGCGATGCAATTGCAGCAGATCCCGGCGTTCCAAGACGAAAACGGCTTCTCTCGTCAGCTCTACGAACAGCGCTTGCCGACTATCGGTCTGACTCAGGCGGGCTTCGAGCGGGAATTGCGCAATGACATAGCCAAGGCGCAACTGCGCGCTGGGATCGCGGCATCGGAGTTCGTAACCAAGGCGGAAGCCCAGGGTGTAGAGCGGTACCGCCTGCAAAAGCGCGATATCGGTTATGCAATCATCTCGGCGGCTACCTTCGGGGATCTTGCGACACCGAGCGAGGCAGAGGTCCAAGCCTATTTTGAAGCACACAAGGAAACGTACCGGGTGGCCGAGCGCGTGCGCCTTGAGTACATACAGATCTCAGCGGCCGCGCTGGAGGACGATGTGCGAGTCGATGATGCGGCGTTGCATGCGTACTACGATAACAACAAGGCCAGCTTTGCGGTCGAGGAAGAGCGCAACGTCAACCATATCCTGATACATGTCCCGGCCGACGCCGATCCGGCGACGGCGGATGCGGCACTCGGCGAGGCGCAGGCAGCGCTGCAGCGCGCCCGCGCTGGAGAACCGTTCGAGGACTTGGCGAAGGAATTGTCAGACGACGTCGGCTCGAGCACCGAAGGCGGCGAAACCGGCATGTTCGGTCGTGGTGTAATGGCGCCCGAATTCGAGGATGCTGCGTTCGCGCTCGCTGAAGGACAGATCAGCGAACCCGTGCGAACCAAGTTCGGTTACCACATCATCAAGCTAAAGGCGATCAAGCCCGGCGGCCAGAAATCTTTCGACGACGTGCGGGACGACGTCGAACGTGCCTACCGGGTCGCGGAAGCGCAAAAGTTGTTCTTCGAGCAAGCTGAACAATTTTCCAACCTGGTCTACGAACACCCCGACGGGCTCGATGTCGCGGCGGAGGCTCTCGCTCTCGAGTCACATCGTACGGAGCTGTTGACCCGCGCGGAAATAGCTGACGAGTTTTCCGAAAAGGTGGCGGCCCGCGCCTTCGAGACCGAGGTACTCGTAGAAGGATTGAACGGCGAGCCTGTCGAGTTAGAGGACGGACGGGTCGTTGCGATACGCGTGTTCGAGCACAAGCCTTCCGCGATTCCGGCCTTCGCCGATGTTGCGTCGGAAGTGCGTGAGGCCTTCGAAACCGAGCGCTTGAAGGAGAAGACGGCGGCTGCAGGTGACGCCATGATAGAGCGGCTCCGAGCCGGTGAGACGGTTGCCGCGGTGATCGAGGGCGCGGGCTATGACTGGCAGGAAGTAGAAGGCGCCGGCCGCGACTCGGATGACGTCAATCGCGCCGTGCTGCGGAGCGCTTTCCGAACCGCCGTCGATGGTACCGACGTTGTCTACACTGGGCTGCCGATCGGCAAGTCGGACTACGCGGTGGTGCGGGTTGGCAAGGTCGAAACACCGGCGGCGGACGGCCTCGCCGGCAACCAGGTCGATGCCGTCCAGCTGGAAATGCTCGGAAGTCGGGCGGCCTTGACTTGGCAGGGGTTCGTCGACGCCCTGCGCGCTCACAGTGACGTCAAGATCCTGGACAAGAATCTCTGAGATTGGCTAGCCCGCTCCCGGCTTACTCAGTCGAGGGCAGGCAGTGGCTGGTGAGAGAACAGACGTGCGATGACCGCTGTTCCCACGGCGTCTCCCCAGACGTTGACGGCCGTGCGAAAGCGGTCGAGGAACCAATCCACGGCCAGCAACAGGCCGATACCTTCGAGCGGTAGCTTGACTGCCGATAACACGAGGATCATCGTCACGAGTCCGGCCTGAGGTATGCCGGCGGCGCCGATGGCCGCGAGCGTTGCGGTGACGAAGATGACGAGTTGTTCGCCGAGTCCGAGGTCGAAACCATAGGCTTGCGCAATGAACATGACCGCGGCTGCTTCGTACAGCGCGGTGCCATCCATGTTGATCGTGGCCCCGAGTGGCAACACGAAGCGTACGGCGCGTTCATCCGCGCCAGCTTCGCGGGCGCATTCCATGGTGAGCGGTAGCGTCGCCGAGGAGCTGGCTGTACCAAACGCCGTTAGCAGCGCACGCAACAGTGTGCGCACGTAATCGAAACCCCGGCGACCGAGGATCCGCAGCACCGCGAGCAGGAACACGACGTGCAGTGCCAACCCTATCAGCACGGTAGCGACGTACTTGCCGACGGCACTGAGTTGAGCGAGGAAAGCCGCTCCTCCACCGGCCTTGCCCAGCTGGGTCGCAACCAGCGCGAAGATTCCCACCGGCGCCAGGTACATGATCCAGACGACCACCTTCATCATCGTCTCGTTCAAACCATCGAAGAACGCAATCAGGGTTTCGCCTCGCGTGCCGGTGGTCGTGAGTGCCGCGGCGAACAGCAATGAGAACACGATGAGCGGCAGAAGCTGGGTATCCGCTGCCGCCGCGACGAGATTGGGTGAGACCATCGAGAGGACGATATCGGCGAAGCCGGTCGGCTCGCGATTGGCGATCTCGCCGGGGATCTCGCGACTGAGCTCGGCCACGCCCACTCCGGGCTGGATGATGTTGACGACGATGAGTCCGAGCGCGACTGCAACCGCGGTCGTGCTGGCGTAATACAGCACGGTGTACGCGCCTACGCGGCCCAGTCGCCGAACGTCGCCCAGCGACGCTACCCCCGACACGACCGCCGCGATGATGAGCGGAATGATGGTCATCTTGAGTGCGTTGAGGAAAAGCGTCCCCATCCACTCCACGGCGAGCATGGTGGGCCCGAACAGCGCCCCGCAGACGATACCGGCGACCACGCCGGCTAGGATCGCCCAGAGCAAGTAGCCGGCGTGGGACGATTGCACCGGCGCTGCGGCCCTCAGATGCCGGCCATGCCGAGAATGTTGAAACCGCAGTCGCAATAGGAGATTTCGCCGGTCACCGCGGACGCAAGATCGGAGCACAAGAAGGCAGCGACGTTACCGACTTCCTCGATGGTCACGTTGCGGCGTAGCGGTGCGGTCTTCTCCACGTAATCGAGGAACTTGCGCAGGTCCTTGACTCCGGAAGCGGCCAAGGTACGTATCGGCCCGGCGGAGATAGCGTTGACACGTATGCCTTCGGGGCCGAGGCTCTCGGCCATGTAGCGCACGTTGGCTTCGAGGCTGGCCTTCGCCAGGCCCATGATGTTGTAGCTCGGCATGGTCCGTACGGCACCGAGGTAGCTGAGCGTCAACATGGCGCCCTGGCGTCCCTTCATCATTGGGCGGGCGGCATTGGCCAGCGCGGCGAAGCTGTAGGAGCTGATGTCGTGGGCGAGACGGAAACCTTCGCGCGTCACGGTGTCGAGATAGGAGCCTTGCAGTTCCTCGCGATTGGCGAACGCGACGGAATGGACCAGGATGTCGAAGTGGTCCCAATAATCGTCCAGACCGTCGAATACACCCTGGATCTCGGCGTCGCTCGCGACGTCGCAAGGCAGGGTTATCTCGGAGCCGAGTTGGGCTGCGAAGTCCTCGACGCGCGACTGCAGACGGTCGTTCTGATAGGTCAGCGCCAACTCGGCACCCTCACGGTGCATGGCCTGCGCGATACCCCAGGCAATGGACTTGTTGCTGGCGACGCCGACGACGAGCGCGCGCTTGCCCTGCAGAATTCCCATCGGATGAACGTCCTCGATCAAGCTGGTTTCCGCGGTCACGCGGTGGCTGAAGTGTACAGCGTCCGCCGGGACTTTAGGAAACGGTGTCTCGCAGTCGGCGGCGATCGCGGGCATCGCTTCCGTACGAATGGCCCGTACCCGGTATGGCTCGCTCGCGCTACGAAGCTTCCCCTATAATTGCCAGCCATTCGCGCAGCGGCATTTCGATCTTGCAGTCCCCCCTTCGAGCCTGGCTACGCATTTGTACCGGCATGGTCGTCGCGACCATGCTCGCGGCCTGCGGTGACGAACCCTGGAACAGCCCGTATCCCGCTGCCGATAGCTCACGCGCGATCATGTACGGATCGTTCTCGGAACGGCCCAAGCACCTCGACCCCGTGTCGTCCTATAGCGAGAACGAGGCGGTATTCACCGGCCAGATCTACGAGCCGGTGGTCCAGTACCATTTCCTGAAGCGTCCTTACCAGTTGGTTCCGCTGACGGCCGTCGCCCTGCCGGAGCCCCGCTACCACGACGCCGCCGGGAAGCTGCTGCCGGAAGACGCACCACGCGAAGCGGTCGCCGAAGCTGTCTATCGGATCACGATCCAACCGGGCATCCGCTACCAGCCACACCCCGCATTCGCGGTAGACGCGGATGGGCGCTACGTGTACCACGAGCTCGATGAGACGACGCTCGGCGAGCGCAAGCGCCTGGCCGATTTCGACCAGGCCGGGACGCGCGAACTAGTCGCGGCAGACTACGTCTACCAGATCAAGCGACTCGTTCATCCCCGCTTGCATTCGCCACTGGCGGGGCTCATGAGTAAGTACATCAAGGGGCTCGGAGAGTTCGGCGAGCACCTGCGGAGGATGGAACAGGAGAGCGCGTCGCCGGTGGACTTACGCGATCACGACTTCCCGGGAGCGCGGGTCGTCGATCGTTACACCTACGAGATCGTCATCACCGAGAAGTACCCGCAGTTCCGCTACTGGCTGGCGATGTCCTTTTTCGCCCCGGTGCCGTGGGAAGCGGACGTCTTCTACGGTCGCCCTGGAATGAAGGAACGCAACATCTCGTTGGACTGGTACCCCATCGGAACGGGGCCTTACATGCTCACGGACAACAATCCCAACCGCCGCATGGTGCTGGAACGCAATCCGAATTTCCGCGGCGAGAGTTACCCCACCGAAGGCGAGCCGGGCGACATTGAGGCCGGATTACTCGCGCATGCCGGTGAACGCATGCCGTTCATCGATGTCGCCTACTACAGCCTCGAAAAGGAACCGATTCCCGAGTGGACAAAATTCCTGCAGGGCTACTACGACGTCTCCAACGTCCTCGCCGACAGCTTCGATCAGGCGATTCGCTTCAACGCCCAAGGTGAAGCCCAGCTCACCGACATCATGCAAGACAAGGGCATCGAACTGATCACGGCGGTAACGACGTCGATCTCCTACATGGGTTTCAACATGCTCGACCCGATTGTCGGCGGCGACGAGGAGCGTGCCCGACTGCTGCGTCGCGCGATTTCGATCGCAGTCGACTACGAGGAGCTCATCTCGATTTTCGCCAACGGCCGCGGCGTGCCCGCTCAGGGACCCGTCCCGCCAGGCATCTTCGGTCATGTCGAAGGTGCGGACGGCGTCAATCCCTACGTGTACCGCTGGGTCGATGGGCGGCCGGTGCGGCGCGATATCGCGGAGGCCCGCGAGTTGATGCGTCGGGCCGGATACGCCGACGGACGCGATGCAGGCACCGGCAAACAGCTCACGCTCTATTTCGAGACGGTATCGAGCGGACCAGGCAGCAAGTCGCTGCTGAACTGGTACCGCAAGCAATTCGACAAACTCGGTATCCAGCTTGTCATCCGCGCTACGGACTACAACCGCTTCCAGGAAAAGGTGCGCAAGGGCACCGCGCAGATTTTCGGTTGGGGTTGGAACGCCGACTACCCCGACCCTGAGAATTTCCTGTTCCTGCTCTACGGCCCCAATGGTAAGGCGGACCATCATGGTGAGAACGCGGTCAATTACCACGACGAGCGTTTCGACGAGTTGTTCGTGCGCATGCGCTCCATGGCCGACGGACCTGAGCGCCAGTCGCTGATCAACGAGATGGTCGAGATCGTGCGCCGCGATGCCCCGTGGCTGTGGGGTTTCCACCCGACCGCCTACACACTGTTCCATTCCTGGTTCGGCAACGCCAAGCCCAACCTGATGGGCCGCAATACGCTCAAGTACAAGACCATCGACGCCGAGGCGCGTGCGGAGAAGCGACGCGCATGGAACCGTCCGATCGTGTGGCCCGTCGCTGGCTCAGTCGGGCTCTTGGTCATATCGGCGGTGCCGGCATGGCGTACCTACCGGGCAAGGCAGAAGGCGGCCGTCGGATGATCGCCTACATCGTCCGCCGCATCGCTTACGCAGTGCCCATACTGCTCGGAGTCAACGTCATCACCTTCGTGCTGTTTTTCGTCGTCAATTCGCCCGAGGACATGGCCCGCCTGCATCTCGGCAGCAAGCACGTCACGGCCGAGGCCGTTGCCAAGTGGAAGGCAGAGCGCGGCTACGACAAGCCGTTGTTGTGGAATACTGAGCAGGGTGGCATCGCGCAGGCCACCGACACCATTTTCTACCGCAACACGGTGCGCCTGTTCCTGTTCGATTTCGGCCAATCGGACAGCGGCCGAGACATCGGTTACGACATTTCCCAGCGGATGTGGCCGAGTCTCGCGATCACCTTGCCGGTTTTCGCCGTCGGCCTGTTGCTGACGATAAGTCTCGCGCTCGCCATCGCCTTCTTCCGCGGCACCTACATCGACACCTGGGCCGTGGTGCTGTGCGTGGCGATGATGTCGATATCGGGTCTTTTCTACATCATTGGCGGTCAGTACGTGGTCGGCAAAGTGCTACGCCTGGTGCCGATCTCGGGATTCGAGACCGGCTGGGTAGCGGCCAAGTTCGTCATTCTGCCGGTGTTGGTCGGTGTCGTTGGTGGTCTTGGCCATGGCACGCGCTGGTATCGCACTATCTTCCTCGAGGAGATCAACCGCGATTACGTGCGTACCGCGCGTGCCAAGGGACTCGGTGAGAAGGCGGTGCTCTACGGCCACGTGTTGCGCAACGCGCTCATCCCAATCCTGACCGGCGTAGTGGTGGTGTTGCCCTCGCTCTTCCTCGGCAGTCTCATCACTGAGGCCTTCTTCGGCATCCCAGGACTTGGCAGCTACACCATCGAGGCAATCCAGAGCCAGGACTTCGCCATCGTGCGCGCCATGGTATTCCTCGGTTCGGTGCTCTACATCGTCGGACTCATCCTGACTGACATTTCCTACACCGTCGTAGACCCACGTGTGCGGTTGGGTTGAGGACGGCCTTCGTGCAACTCGTAGTGCTCAAGACGGACGTCCTCTTTTTCGTGCTCCTGGCACTGGCGCTCGCCTACGTATTTTTCGCCCGTCGCCGTGAACACCTGGTGGCGCCGTGGCGGCAGGTAGGCGGTCGTCCACTCGGCATGGCGGCCGCGGTGGTGCTGCTGAGTTACCTGGTCATCGCAGTGCTCGATTCGTTTCATTTCCATCCGGCGCTCGAGGGCGACGGGCCCAACGGCGAGGTCGCCTATGGTGCCGAGATTCGCAGCCTGCTCGACGTCGCGCTCGCGCCGCTGCGCGAACGCGTCGAGAAAACCTACTCGGCGCCGTTCGCCGTGCGTGCCTACGCGAAGGAGATGATCGAACAGCCGGATGGCAGCACGCGCCGAGGTCATCCGCGCCTGGAACATGCAGGCGCCCACCTCTCCGATCCCGACAGCGAGCGTGGCGCCGACATTCTGTGCCGCGTCGGTGCGGGCATCGGTGCCGGTCTGCTGGTCTGGTCGCTCATCAGCGCGTCGATCGCTGTCGGCCTGGCCTGGCGACGTCGTCTGCCGCCTGGTTACATCGTTGTCGCCATGGCCCGCGGCCGCCTCCACGCACCGTGGCGCAGCATCCTGGCCACGCTTGGCGTGATTCTCCTGGCAGGCGGTTCTTGTGCGGCCCTCGCCCCCTACTACCACGTGCTGGGTACGGACCAGACGGGCAACGACGTGCTTTACCAGGCCCTGAAGAGCATCCGCACGGGACTGCTCATCGGTACGCTGACGACGCTCGTCATGCTGCCTTTCGCAATCGTACTCGGCATTGCGGCCGGCTATTTCCGTGGTTGGGTCGATGACGTCATCCAGTATCTCTACACGACACTGTCGTCGATCCCGGGCGTGCTGTTGATCGCCGCGGCGGCGCTGATGCTGGAGGTCTACATGGCGCGCAACTCGGCGGCCTACACCAGCCTCGCCGCGCGCGCCGACCTGCGTCTGCTGGCGCTGTGCATGATCCTCGGCGTGACCACCTGGACCGGGCTGTGCCGCTACCTGCGCGGCGAAGCACTGAAGCTGCGCGAGGTCGATTTCATCTCCGCTGCCCGCGCTTTCGGCGTCCCACACAGAACCATCCTGCTGCGCCACATCGTGCCCAACATCATGCACATCGTCATGATTTCCATCGTGCTCGATTTCAGTGGTCTCGTCCTCGCCGAAGCGGCCCTGACCTACATCGACATCGGCGTCGATCCGAGCATGGAATCGTGGGGCAACATGATCAACAGCGCACGGTTGGAACTCGCGCGCGAGCCGGTGGTATGGTGGTCGCTGCTGGCGGCCTTCGCCTTCATGTTCACCCTGGTGTTGGCCGCCAACGTGTTCGCCGACGCCGTGCGTGATGCTTTCGATCCGCGCCTGCGGGGGGCGCGTTGAGGCGTTACAGCAGGAACGTGGTGCTGTCGTTGGAGTCGCAAACATGGCCGTGAGTGCTTCACGTTCCGCCGCCGGGCATGCACCGGCGCGGCCTGTCTTCATCGTCGATGGCGCGCGCACGCCGTTTCTCAAGGCACGCACGGGGCCCGGTCCGTTCAAGCCGTCGGACCTCGCGGTCCACGCCGGCCGGGCCTTGCTGGCTCGCCAGCCGTTTGCGCCCGATGCGCTCGACGAGGTCATCCTCGGCTGCATCATGCCGGGGCCGGAGGAAGCCAACATCGCGCGAGTCGTCGCGCTGCGACTCGGCTGCGGCGACCGCGTGCCGGCCTGGACCGTGCAACGCAATTGCGCCACCGGTATGCAGGCGATCGATTGCGCCGCGCAAGATATCGGCGCTGGGCGCGCCGAAATGGTCCTTGCCGGCGGCACCGAGGCCATGAGTCATGCGCCGGTCCTGCTCAGTCCGCGCATGGCGACCTGGCTCGCCCAGTGGATGGCGGCGCGGGATCTCAAGCAGCGTTTGACGCTCCTGACTGCGTTGCGGCCTGCGCATTTCAAACCGGTGATTGCGCTCCTGCTCGGCCTCACCGACCCGGTGGTCGGTCTCTCGATGGGACAGACTGCGGAACTCATCAGCCGCCGCTACGGCATCACCCGCGCCGACATGGACGCCTACTCGGTGCGCAGTCACCGGCGCCTGATGACGGCGCAGCAGGAAGGTCGCCTCGACGAGATCGTGCCGCTCGTGGACGACACTGGCGGCGTTCATCTTCACGACGACGGCGTGCGGGCGGATTCGTCGCTCGACAAGCTGGCCCGGTTGAAACCGTTCTTCGACCGTGAGTTCGGCAACGTCACGCCGGGCAACAGCTCGCAGATCACCGACGGCGCCGCCTGGTTGCTGCTCGCCAGCGAAGCCGCGGTCAAGCAGTACGACCTGCCAGTGCTCGGGCGCATGGTCGACTCGCAATGGGCCGGGCTCGACCCGCGCCAGATGGGCTTCGGCCCGGTCCACGCCGCCACGCCGCTGCTCAAGCGTCGCCGGCTCGGTTTCGACAAGATCGACTACTGGGAGATCAACGAGGCCTTCGCCGGCCAGGTACTGGCTTGTCAGCGCGCATTCGCCGACGAAGCCTATTGCCGTGACGAACTCAACCTGCGCGGCGCGATGGGCGAGATCGACGACGACCGACTCAACGTCGACGGCGGAGCGGTGGCGCTGGGGCATCCCGTCGGGACGAGCGGAGCGCGCATCGTGTTGCACCTCCTGAAGGTGCTCGAACAGCGGCAGGCCCGGCGCGGTGTCGCCGCCATTTGCATCGGTGGCGGGCAGGGCGGCGCGATGCTGCTGGAGCGTGCCTGATGATGATGGACGACAAGCGGGCTGACACGGGGGCGATGGAGGCGGTCGAGCTGGCAGGAGTCGAGAACTGGCGGCTCGCCCGTGACAGTGACGATCTCCTGTGGCTGGCGCTCGATTGCGTCGGCGTTTCGACCAACACCCTGTCCGCGGCCGTACTGGGCGAGCTCGCCGGCGTGCTCGATGTCGTCGTCGCGGCGCGTCCGCGCGGCCTGGTGCTGCACTCCGCCAAGGCCAACGGCTTTGCCGCCGGGGCCGATATCCGCGCCTTCGACGACATGCTCGACCCCGACCAGACCGCGCGGCGCATCGACGAAGTGCACGCCCTGTTCGCGCGCATCGAGAATCTGCCGTTTCCGACCGTGGCCCGGGTACACGGCTTCTGCCTCGGCGGCGGCCTCGAGCTGGCCCTGGCCTGTCGTCATATCGTGGCGGAAGACGCCTCGTCGACGCGGCTCGGCTTCCCCGAGATCCTGCTCGGCATTCACCCGGGCTTCGGCGGTACGGTTCGCTCGGTCCGCCAGTGCGGCGCCGTGGCCGCGCTCGACCTGATGTTGACCGGGCGCGGACTCGACGCGCGTCGCGCCCGCACGATCGGACTGATCGACCGCGCGGTGCCCTTGCGCCACCTCGACGCCGCTGCGCGTCACTTCGCCGGCATGTGGCATTCGCGACAGGAGCCCGCGTGGTGGAAACAGGCGCTGTCACATGGCCTGCTACGGCCACTGGTCGAATGGGGCCTGCGGCGGGTCGTCGCAAAGCGGGCGCCCGAGAAGCACTACCCGGCGCCCTACGCCCTGTTGCGCCTGTGGGCGCGCCATGGCAGTGATGAACAGGGCATGTACCGCGCCGAGGCGCGCTCGATCGCGGAACTGCTGACGACGTCGACCAGCCGCAATCTCGTCCGCCTGTTTCTGTTGCAGGAGCGGCTCAAGGGATTCGGCCGCGAAGCCGGTAAGCCCATCCGCCGCGTACACGTCGTCGGTGCCGGCGTGATGGGCGGTGACATCGCGGCCTGGTGCGCGCTGCGCGGGATGCAGGTGACCCTGCAGGATCGGGGCGCCGAGTACGTCGGCGGCGCGGTGCGTCGTGCCGAGCAGCTCTTCCAGCGCCGCGTGCGCGACCGCTACGAGCGCCTCGTCGCCCGCGATCGCCTCGTCATCGATCTTGACGGTCATGGTATCGCCCAGGCCGATGTCGTGATCGAGGCCATCATCGAGGACGTCGAGGCCAAGCGCGCATTGTTCCGCCAACTCGAGGCACGCGCCCGTCCGGACGCCCTGCTGGCAACCAACACGTCGAGCATCGAACTCACGGCGATCGCGGCTGCACTGCACGACCCGGCGCGCCTGGTCGGCGTGCACTTCTTCAATCCGGTCGCCCAGATGCAGCTGGTCGAGATCGTCGCCAGCGAGGCGACGCGCGCGTCCATCACGGCGCGTGCCGCGAGTTTCGTCACCACGATCGATCGCCTGCCTCTGCCGGCGCGCAGCGCGCCCGGCTTTCTCGTCAACCGTGTCCTGTCGCCCTACTTGCAGGAGGCCTTCAGCTTGCTCGATGAAGGTGTCGACACAGCCTACATCGACGAAACCGCGCGGGCCTTCGGTATGCCGATGGGGCCGCTCGAGCTGGCCGACACCGTCGGCCTCGACATCTGCCTGCACGTGGGAGAGATCCTGGCCGCCGCATTCGGGGGGGAAGTACCGGCGGCGTTGCGCGGCCAGGTGACCCGTGGGCACCTGGGCCGCAAGTCCAAGCAGGGTTTCTACGCCTACGGCAAGCGCCGCCCGCGGGCGGTGAGCAAGGGCCGTCGCGACTTGTCCGCCGCCGACATCCGTGACCGCCTGGTGCTGCGTCTCCTCAACGAAGCGGTTGCCTGCCTGCGCGAGGGCATCGTCGCCGATGCGGACCTGGTCGACGTCGGCATGGTGTTCGGCACCGGCTTCGCGCCCTTCCGCGGCGGCCCCCTCAACTACGCTCGCGAACGTGGCGTACGCGAGATCCTCACGCGCCTGCGTCAGCTCGAAGCCGAGCACGGTCCGCGTTTCGCAGCCGACGCGGGCTGGGACGCCTTCGGCGAGGACGCGCGGTGAGCGACGGAAGCCTGCTCGAAGTCCGCGATCTCGCCGTGCAGTTCGGCGCCGGCGAGCAGCGCGTCCGCGCCGTCGATGGCGTCAGCTTCGCGGTCGGCGCCGGCGAGACGGTCGTGCTGGTCGGCGAGTCGGGCAGTGGCAAGTCGCTCACCGCACTGGCCATTGCACGCCTGCTGCCGCCGGTCGCGCGGGTTGCCAGCGGCAGCGTCCACCTCGCCGGTGAGAATCTCTTCCGCCTGCCCGAGCATCGCATGCGTGACGTGCGCGGCGCCGCCATCGGCATGATCTTCCAGGAGCCGCAGTCGTCGCTGAACCCGGTGATGACCATCGGCCAGCAGATCGGTGAAGTACTCACGCGGCACCAGGGTCTGCGCGGGGTCGCCATGCGCGCGCGCGTCGCCGAACTCCTCGACGCCGTCGGCATTGCGGACCGCGGCGCCGGTTTCGAGGTCTACCCGCACCAGTTTTCGGGTGGCATGAAGCAGCGCGTGATGATTGCGATGGCCCTGGCCGGCGACCCGCGCCTGCTGATCGCCGACGAGCCGACCACCGCGCTCGATGTCACCATCCAGGCCCAGGTGCTCGACCTCATACGACGAATCCAGCGTGAGCATGACATGGGCATCCTGTTCATCACCCATGATCTCGCCGTCGCCCACCAGATTGCCGACCGCGTGGTGGTGATGAAGCAGGGCCAGGTGGTCGAGCAGGGCAGCCGTGCGGACTTCTACCGTACGCCGCGACACGCCTATTCAAAGCAGCTCTTCGCTGCGCTGCCGAGTTGGGACAAGCGGGTACGCGACGGCCATGCACCGCGGCCTGGTAGTGGCGAGACCTTGATGACGGTGCGCAATCTCAAGGTCTGGTTCCCGGTGCGCAAAGGCCTGTTCAAACGCACCGTCGGTTACGTCAAGGCCGTCGACGGTGTCGACCTGGACATCGAGCAGGGTCGTACCCTGGCAGTGGTCGGTGAGTCGGGCTCGGGCAAGACCACCATGGGCAAGGGGCTGCTGCGGCTCATCGCCACCCATGGCGGTACGGTGAGCTACCTGGGCAAGGATCTCGCGTCGGTCGATGCCGCGACCCTGCGTCGCTATCGGGCGGATCTCCAGATCGTGTTCCAGGACCCGTACGCCTCGATGAATCCGCGCATGCTGGTCCGCGACATCATCGAGGAGGGGATGCTCGCGCAGGGTGTTGGCGGCTCCCGCGCCGAGCGCGACCGCCGCGTCGCCGAACTGCTCGATCAGGTCGGTCTGGAGTCCGCACATGCCGCGCGCTATCCGCACGAGTTCTCCGGCGGCCAGCGTCAACGCATCTGCATCGCACGCGCGCTGGCGGTCGAGCCGCGCCTCATCGTGTGTGACGAACCGACCAGCGCGCTCGACGTTTCCGTCCAGGCCCAGATCCTCGAACTGCTGCGCGGCCTGCAGGACCGCCTCGGCCTGAGTTACCTGTTCGTCACGCACAACATCGGCGTCGTCGCCTATCTCGCCCACCGGGTTGCCGTCATGTACCAGGGGCGTATCGTCGAACACGGCGAGGTCGAGCAGGTGCTGAACCGCCCGGTCCACGAGTACACCCAACGCCTGCTGGCCGCCGTACCCACCATCGACAGCGCGGCATGAGCCCTGCCCGGCGCCCGGCGTGGCGACGCGACGTCGCCGCGATCGCGCGGATCGGCAGTCCGATCATCGTCACCAACGTGTTCAGTATCGGGGTCGCCGTGGCCGACACCCTGATGGCGGCGACGCTCGGGCCGGGCGCGCTCGCCGCGGTCGCCATCGGGTCCGGGGTCTGGATCGCGCTTTTCCTGCTCGGACTCGGCACAGTCATGGCGCTCGGGCCGACCGTCGCCCAGCATTACGGCGCGGGCCAGCACGAGCGCATCGGCGCCGATACCCGCCAAGGCCTGTGGCTGGCGTTGCTGGTCACGCTGCCGGTGGTCGTCGCCATGCGCTCGTGTACGCCGCTGTTGCGCTGGGTCGGCATCGACGAGGCGGTCATCGCACCTGCCCAGGACTATCTCGACCTGCTCAGTTGGGGTGTGCCAGCTGCTTATGGCTACCACGCCCTCAAGCAGATGAACGAGGGCGTCGGCAGCACGGTGCCGATCATGACGGTGATGGCCCTGGCGCTGCCGCTGAACGTGGCGCTCAACTACAGCTTTCTGTTCGGCCGCCTGGGCGCGCCGGCGCTGGGCGCGCCGGGCTGCGGCCTCGGCAACGCGATCGCGTTCTGGTTGATGCTGGCGATGCTGGCTGGCCACACCCTGCGCGCGCCGCGCTACCGGCGCTTCGCGCTCCCTGCCCGCTGGGATTGGCCGCACGCCCCCACCCTGTGGCGGCTGCTGCTGTTGGGCGCGCCGATCGGCTGTTCCCTGTTTTTGCAGTCGGGCCTGTTCACCACCGTGGCGCTGATGATGGGGGCGCTCGGCACCGTGGCCGTTGCCGCGCACCAGGTCGTGCTCAACTACTCGGGACTGGTGTTCATGGTGCCGCTCGGCTTCGGCATGGCCTTGACCGTCTGCGTCGGCCAGGCGGTCGGGCGCGGGGAGATGGCGGCCGCAGCGCGGATCGGCTACACCGGCATGGCCTTGTGTGGCGGGCTCTCGCTGCTAGCTGGCATCACGACCCTGCTCTTCGCCAGGCGCATCGCCGCGCTCTACGCCGCCGATGCCGCGGTGGCAGCGCTCGCCACCGATCTGTTCCGCATCGCCGCGTTCCTGCAGGTCGGCGACGGTGTGCAGGTTGCCGCGGCCTTCGCGCTGCGCGGTCTCAAGGATACGCGTGTGCCCTTGATGCTGAACGCATTCAACTACTGGGGCATCGGCTTCGGGCTGGCCTGGTTGCTCGGTGTCCGCGGCGACGCCGGCGCACAGGGCATCTGGATTGGTCTCGCGGTCGCCCTGTGTACCGCCGGCGTGTTGCTCATCGCACGTTTCCGTCATCTGACTGGTGGTCGTTCCGGTACGCCACCGCACGAGCCGGCGGCGGCCCTGACCGGCTAATCGGCGACGAGGTGCCCGGGCTCTCGGGTCAGCGCGTACGTTCGATGCTGACCTCGACCTTGCGGGTATCGAAAGCGACCAGCCCCTGCAGCGCCGCCGCGCGCTCGATGACGTCCACGTAGGACCACGCGGCCTCGGCGATGAGGCCTTCGTCGGTCACGATGTCGAAGTACTCGGTATCGCCCTTGAGCGGGCAGTGCGTGCTGCGCGGGTTGGCGCGCAATCGTGCCATGACGAGGTCGTCGCGCGGCAGGTAAAAGACCGGCGGGTAGATGTCATAAGCCACTTCGCGGACTTCCGTGGCGCGCGCTGAGCGGCCGATCTCGACGTCGCCGGCGCGCACGACGACGACGTCCGGGCAGGGCAGGACGCGCATGAAGTGGCGCGGTTCGCCCGGGTTGTGGATGGCGTTGCGGACCAGGGTCACGCTGCTGGTATCAGTGGACATGATCGCTTCCTCGCGGCTGTCGTGGCTGAGCGAGGATGCTACCAGCCGCCGAGCCACGCCGATCAACCGCCCGTCGTCGTGATCACCCGGGCCACGCGGGCTATGATGGCGCGCCTGTTCAGTCGCCCAGGAGAGCCCACACCATGAGCAAGCTCGGTCTCAGCGTAGACGAGGTACTGACCACCACGCGCGCGGTGCGCAAGCGCCTCGATTTCGACCGGCCCGTCGAGTTTTCCGTGATCCGCGAATGCCTCGAACTGGCGGTTCAGTCGCCGACCGGCTCGGCCGGACAGTTCTGGCATTTCGTCATGGTCGACGACCCCGACAAGCGCAAAGCCCTCGGTGACCTCTACGCCAAGGCCTGGCCGATCTATGCGGAGCAACCGTTCTCGATCTACAACCTGCACGCCAACGATCCGCAGATGCAACCCATTGCGGAACGTGCCGCCGATTCGGCCGCGTTCCTCGGCGCGAACATGGGTCGCGCCCCGTGGTTGATGGTACCGGTGCTGAGCGGGCGCTACGAGGGCGCCCCGGCGGACCTCGCCGCCGGGCTTTACGGTTCGATCCTGCCCGCGGTGTGGAGCTTCATGCTGGCTGCCCGCGAGCGCGCGCTCGGGACCTGCTGGACCACCATCCACCTGATGTTCGAGCGCGAAGCGGCCGACATCCTCGGCATTCCCTACGAGGAGTACACCCAGGTTGCCCTGGTACCGATCGCCTATACCAAGGGCACGGACTTCAAGGCCGCGCCGCGCAAGGACCTCGATCTCTTCATCCACCGCAACGGTTGGTAGCCCACCGGCGGCACGGTGACCGTGCTCAGTCGCGGTCACCCGTGGTCGTGGACGGGCTGGCGGGCGGCACGCCCAGCGCCGACAGGCGCGTCGCGATGTCGACGGCCGCGGTCAGCGCGTTGACCTCCTTGTCGATGTAGGCGAGTGTTCCCTCGGCGTCGATGTAGAACGTCCAGCGCCGCGCGTAGCCCGCCTCGGCGAGAGCGCCGTAGGCCCGGGCGACCGCTTTGTCGGCATCGCTCAAAACGGGGAAATCGGCGTCGTTCTTGCGGGCGAACGCGGTATTGGTCTCGAGATCGTCGACGCTGGCCATGAAATGGACCACGTCGAACTTGCGCAACAGGCTGCCACCCTCACGGAGCGACTTGCACTCGGCCGTTCAGCCCCCGGTAAAGGCCTTGGGGAACCAGGCCAAGACCACGGTACGGCCGCGGTAATCGGACAGCCGGTGGAGGCGGCCGTCGGAGCCCGGCAGGGCGAAATCGGGTGCAGGGTCGCCGACGGCGAGCCCGTCGTCGAGGGCGACGGCGGTGTTCGACGTCACGGCCAAGGCGAGGCAGGTAGCGAGCAGGAAGCGGGTCAGCATGGGGAACGGCTCCGCAGGTTCGTCTGTATGGCAGTCTAACGTGATTTGCGGCGACGTCCCGGCACGGTGCGACGGCCCGCCCTGGCGAGGCCCGTCCGGTGTGCGGGTGATGAGACGGCCTCGGCGATCCAAGGCCCGGCGTGCGCCGCCAGCGCGACCGTGCTCGTGGGCAGTCGCTCAGTCGTTCGCCGGCGGCACGGGTTCGCGCATCGTCACCCATTCCTCCGCTGAGGTCGGATGGATACCGATGGTGCGATCGAACAGGGTCTTGGTCGCCCCCGCCTTGAGCGCGACGGCCAGGCCTTGGATGGTCTCGCCGGCATCGGGGCCGACCATGTGCGCACCGACCACCCGGTCGCTGTCGCGTTCCACCACCAGCTTCATCAGGGTCTTCTCCTGGCTGCCGGAGAGGGTGTGCTTGAGGGGGGTGAAGGTCGAGCGGTAGATGACGATGTTGTCGGCACCGAACTTCGCGCGCGCCGCGGCCTCGGGGTAGCCGACCGTGGCCAGGTTGGGCTGGCTGAACACGGCGCTCGGAATGTACTCGTAGTCGACCGGGCGTTCGTGGTCGCGGTAGAGGTGCCAGACCAGGGCCATGCCCTCGGCCAGCGCGACCGGGGTGAGGTTGACGCGGTCGGTGACGTCGCCGATGGCGTAGATCGAGGGCACGTTGGTGCGGTAGTTGTCGTCGACGACGATGGCGCCACCGGCGTCGACCGCCACGCCGCAGGCCTCGAGGCCGAGGTCGGCGGTGAGCGGCTTGCGACCGGTGGCGTACATGACGAGGTCGCACTCGAGCGTGCTGCCTTCGTTGAGTGTGAGCAGGAGGTTATCCCCGCGCTTCTCGATCGCGGTGACGTCGCGCTCGAAGTGCAGGTCGACGCCCTTCTTGCGCACCTCCTCGGCGAGGAAGCTGCGCGCATCGTCGTCGAACCCGCGCAGGAACAGCGGCCCGCGGTAGAGCTGGGTGGTGCGGCAGCCGAGGCCGTTGAAGATGCCGGCGAACTCGACGGCAATGTAGCCACCGCCAACCACCACCACGCGTTCGGGCAGCCGTTCGAGGAAGAAGGCCTCGTTCGAGGTGATGGCATGCTCGCTGCCGGGGAATTCGGGCACGAAGGGCCAGCCGCCGGTCGCGACGAGGATGCGTTCGGCGCTGACGGTACGCCCCGCGACCTCGACGGTGTGCGGGCCGACCAGCCGCGCGCGCGCCTCGATGACCTCGGCCCCGGCATTGATCAACAGGCGGCGATAGATGCCGTTCAACCGCTCGATCTCGGTGTTCTTGTTACGCACGAGCGTGGCCCAGTCGAAGCGGCGCGCACCAACTGACCAGCCGAAACCGGTGGCGTCCTCGAAATCCTCGGCAAAGTGCGCGGCGTAGGAGAACAGCTTCTTCGGCACGCAGCCGACGTTCACGCAGGTACCGCCGAGGTAGCGTTCCTCAGCGACGGCCACGCGGACGCCGAGGTTTGCGGCCATGCGCCCGGCGCGCACGCCGCCGGAACCGCCACCGATGACGAAAAGGTCGTAGTCGTATGCAGGCATGGTCTGTGTAGGCCTCGAGCAGGGTCCGAACGGGAGCGCCGTAGTATAGGCGTTCGCCGACGGCGACGAGGCGGCCGGGCGGATTGGGTAGAATCGCCGTCTGCACGGCCCGAGGAGGAGCGCAGGCATGGGAGACAGCGTAGAGATCGTCGAGGTGGGGCCGCGCGACGGCCTGCAGAGCCAGCCGCGGTTGGTCGACACCGCGACCAAGCTCGAATTCATCACGCGCCTGGTCGAGGCAGGCGTGCGGCGCCTGGAGGTGGCGAGCTTCGTCAATCCCAAGCGCGTACCGCAGATGGCCGATGCCGACGCCATCGTCGCCGGCCTGCCGCGACGCGAAGGCGTCCGTTACATTGGGCTGGTGCTGAACGAGCAGGGGCTGGAGCGGGCGCTCGCCTGCGGCATAGAACAGCTCAATTGCGCCGTCGTCACGACTGACACCTTCTGTCGGCGCAACCAGGGCCGCAGCGCGGCGGAGATGCTCGACGTGGTCACCGCCATGGCACAACGCGCGCGCGAGGCGGGGCGCTTTTTCGGCGTCACCATCGCGGCGAGTTTCGGCTGTCCGTTCGAGGGCGAGGTGGCGCCGGCACGGGTGGTCGAGTTCGCGCGCATCCTGGCCGCGGCCGGCGTCGACGAGATCGCGCTGGCCGACAGCATCGGCGTCGCCGTGCCGGCCGATGTCACGCGGCTGGTCGCGGCGGTGCGCCCGGTGCTCGGTGCGATCCCATTGCGCGTGCACTTCCACAACACCCGCAACACCGGCATCGGCAACGTCTACGCCGCGATCGAGGCCGGTGTGCGCATCGTCGACGCCAGCTGCGGCGGCGTCGGAGGCTGTCCCTTCGCGCCCGGCGCAACCGGCAATGTCGGCACCGAAGACGTGCTCTACCTGCTGCATCGCATGGGTTACGCGACCGGTATCGACCTCGATGCGGTCATCGCCACCGCCAAGTGGCTCGAAGGGCCGTTGGACGCGACCATGCCGGCGATGGTCAGCCGCGCCGGCGCCTTCCCGCCCCGCCCGGCCGCTTGAGAGACATGTCGTCCGGCACGGGAGCGCGATCCGCGCCGGGCGAAACCGTGCCCGGACCGGCCGTGGCGGCACCTGGCGCGGGCGACTATCGCGATGTCCTGATGGTGTTGGCGGGGGCGGTGCTGATCTCGATGAAGGGCGTGCTCGCCAAGCTGCTCTACCGCGAGGGCGTCGGCATCGAGGTCATCCTGCTGCTGCGCGCCTGGGTTTCCCTGCCCCTGGTCTGGGCCTGGGCGCTCTATCGAGTCGGCCCGCGTGCGGTCGGGCTGGTCGCACCGAACCTCGTCGTCGGCGCCGCACTCGCCGGCGTCACGACCTATTACCTCGGTGCGTGGCTCGATTTCGCCGCGCTGACCCTGATCGACGCCAGCCTCGAGCGCGTGCTGCTGTTCTCCTACCCGGTGCTGGTGGTCATCGCGCGCGCCGTGATGACGCGTCGCTGGCCAGGGCGTCGCGTCGTCGGCGCCGTCGCCATGACCTATACCGGCGTCGTCTTCGCCGTCGGCGGCTTCGATGCCGGCCTGTGGCAGGCCAACGCCTTTGGCGCCCTGCTGGTGCTCGGCTCGGCGGCGAGCTTCGCCTATTTTCTCATCGCCAACGAGCGCGTCGCGCGGGCCGCCGGCAGCGTGGTCTTCATCACGTTCGCCAGCAGCGGTGCGGCTCTGGCGCTGGGCGCGCACTTCGCCGTCTTCGGCAGCGCGAGCGATCTCTACATCTCGCTGCGTGCCTGGGGGCTCATCGTGTTCATGACGGCGGCGACAAACGTCATCCCGCTCTTCATGGTCTCGGCCAGCATCCGCCGCATCGGCGCGCAGCGGGCGGCCATCGTCTCCTCGATCGGTCCGCCGGCGACCATCGTGCTGGCCATGCTGGTGCTGGGGGAGGTCTTGCATCCACCGCAGGTGCTCGGCGCCGGTCTCATCATCGCCGGCATCCTGGTGCTCGAAGTGCGCCGCGGCGGCGCGTCAGCGTAGCCCCGCGTAGAGCCGTGCCATGGCCCGGCGCCACAGGCGCGCCGGCTTGAGCGGCATGCCGGCGTAGACACCGGGCTCGGGCACGTCCTTGGTGATGCCACCCTTGCCGAGCACGGTGACGTCGTCACCGACGGTGACGTGGCCGACCGTGCCGACCTGGCCGGCCAGTACCACGCGGTTACCGAGCCGCGTGCTGCCGGACACGCCGACCTGCGACACCAGCAGGCAGTCCTCGCCCGTGACGACGTTGTGCGCGAGCATGACGAGGTTGTCGATCTTGGTGCCGCGACCGACGCGGGTTTCGTGGAAGCGCGCCCGGTCGATGGTGGAATTGGCGCCGACCTCGACATCGTCCTCGAGCACGACACGGCCGAGTTGGGGAATCTTGACGTGCCGGCCCTCGTGCAGCACGTAACCGTAGCCGTCACCGCCGATCGAAACGCCCGGTTGCAGGATCACCCGCTCGCCGAGTTCGCTGTCCTCGCGCAGCGTGCAGTGCGGATAGACGATACAGTCGGCACCGATGCGGCAGCGGTCCATGATCACGACGTGCGGGTGAATGCGTGTACGCGGACCGATGACGACGTCCTCACCGATGACGACGAAGGCACCGACACAGGCGTCCTCGGCGATGCGGGCCGACGGCGCAATGACCGCGCCGGGGTGACACCCCACGTGGCCGTCGGCCGCGCCGCCGAGCTGGCTCGGCGCGAACAGCGCGGCGATGCGTGCGATCAGGTACTCGGGGTGGTCGTGGAAGAGGTTGGCCTTGCCCGCGACGATGCAACCCGGTCGGGTGACGAAGGCCGGGATGGCGCTGGCGGCGGCGGCGTCGCGATACTTGTCCGCGCCCACGAACGACAGGTGACCGGCGGCGTCATCGGACAGGCCGCAGACGCCGGTCAATACGAGCGTCGGGTCGCCTTCGAACTCCAGCGCGAAGCGCGCGGCCAGTTGCGCCAACGTAAGCTGCATCGTGATCCCTCGTTCCACGCGGTGCGGTGTCCGTCGCAGACAGAGTCTACTGGATGCACTCGCGGAAAGGGGCGGCATGAGGTGATCGCGCCCGGCCACGCGGTTACACTCGCGGGCCATCGCGAACGCGGGGCGCGTTCGTGTGCGCCACATGACCGACGGAGAGCCGCGACATGTCTCGCAGAACCCGAATGCGCAGGACGACGCACGGCGAAACAGCTGCCGTACCGCCACGCGGCACGCGTGACCTGCGGCTCGCGCTGGTCGCGGGCTGTGGCTGCGTGGTCACGGTCGTGTTGCTGTGGGGCGCGTCGCGCGCTGCAGGTCTGCCCTATTGCGGCGCGGGCTCCGGTTGCGACATCGTGCAGGGCAGCGCCTGGTCACGCTTCCTCGGCGTGCCGCTCGCCCTGTGGGGCTTCATGCTCTATGCCGCCATCGCCGTGGTCGCGCTGGGCGTGCGCCGCGCGGCGCGACGCCAGGCCTGGGCGTTGTTTCTCTGCGTGACGGGCGTCGCGACCAGCGTGTATCTCACGGCGGTGTCGGTCTTCTTCATCGGCGCCACTTGCACCTACTGCCTGGTCTCACTCGGCGTCATGACACTGGCTTGCGTATTGGCGTGGCGGGGTCAGGTGGCAGGCGCGGCCGCACGTCCGCTGGGCGCGGGCGTTGCCGCGGCGGTGGTGCTGGGCCTTGCCATGCACGCCGACGCCACAGGCCTGCTCGATCGAACACGCGCGGCTGATCCGACCCTGGTCGCCTTGGCCGAGCACCTCGGCGCGCGCGGTGCGTTGTTCTATGGCGCCAGCTGGTGTCCGCATTGCCAGCAGCAGAAGGAGCTGTTCGGCGCCGCCGCTGACCACCTGCCCTACGTCGAGTGTTCGCCCAATGGCCCGCGCGCGGTCCGCGCCACGGCCTGCGAGACGGCCGGTATCAGGAATTATCCGACCTGGGTCATCGACGGCCACCACATCGAACGCGTCATAGCCCCGGCCATGCTGGCGCGGCTGAGTGCGTTCGAGGGGTGGAAGGGGAGCACGGCGGAGGACGCGGTGCCTTGAACGCGCCGGACGCCGCGCGCGTACCGGTTCGGATGCTGCGCGACCCGGGCCATTGGCTCGCGCTCGGCGCCGGCAGCGGTTTGAGTCCTTGGGCGCCGGGCACCTGCGGCAGCGCCGCCGCATTGCTCCTCTACTGGCCACTGGCGAATGCCGGAGCGCTGCCGATACTGGCGACGGCGGGCTTGTTGTTCGTAAGCGGGATCGGTCTGTGCGCACGCACGGCGCGCGCCCTCGGCGAGCACGACCACGGCGCCATCGTGCTCGACGAGGTCGTCGGCATGCTGGTGGCGTTGAGTTTCTGTTCCAGCGGCCTGGTCGGCGTCGTGGTCGGATTCTGCGCCTTCCGGTTTTTCGATATCGTCAAACCGTGGCCGGTGCGCTGGGCCGACCGCTGTGTGTACGGCGGGTTCGGCATCATGCTGGACGACCTCCTCGCGGCGCTCTATGCCCTGTTGACCTTGGAAATATTTGAATATATTTCATTTGGTTATAGAATATTCAGATAAATTACATTAGAACGATCCCGTAACTGGCTAGAGAAGCATGAAAAAGCGCCTGTTGTTTTTCCTGCTGAGCACGACGCTGTTCGTGCTGCCGTTTCTCGCCGACGCCGACATATACAAGTACGTCGACCAGCACGGTCGTGTGCACCTGACCGACCGGCCGTCGCACAGCGGCTACAAGCGCCTGGTCAAGACCTGGAAAGGCTGGCAGGAAGCCAAGGTCGATTACCGCAACGTGGCGCGGAATCGGAAGAAATACGAACCCTCGATTGCCGGCGCAGCCAAGGCCAACCGCCTGCCGGAGGCCCTGCTGCATGCGGTCATCACCGCCGAGTCGGCCTATGACCCGGACGCGGTTTCGACCGCCGGCGCGGTCGGCCTGATGCAACTCATGCCGGGCACGGCCCAGCGTTACGGCGTCGGCAACCGCCGGGACCCGAACGCCAACATCAGTGGCGGTACGCGCTACCTGCGCGACCTGCTCGACATGTTCGACAACAACGTGGTGCTGGCGCTGGCGGCGTACAACGCCGGCGAGAACGCCGTCATCAAGCACGGCCGCCGCATTCCGCCCTACGCCGAGACGCAAACCTACGTGCGCCGGGTACTGAAGTACTACAACGAGTACAAGAAGCAGATGTGAGCGCGGATGCCGCGGGTGGCGGCATCCGCGGCTCGTCGCTCACTCGTCGGTGACACAGCCTTCCGAGGCGTTCTTGACGTTCTTGATGTACTTGTAGAGGGTGCCGCGGTCGCTCTTGTAGGGCGGCGCGGTCCAGGCCCCTCGACGGCGCTCCATCTCGGCCGCGTCGACATCGACGTCGATGCGGTTGCTGTCCGCGTCGATGGTCACGAGATCCCCGGTTTCGATCAGCGCGATTGGACCGCCTTCCTGGGCTTCCGGCACCACGTGGCCGACGATGAAGCCATGCGAACCGCCGGAGAAGCGGCCGTCCGTGATGAGGGCGACGTGCTCGCCGAGACCGGCGCCCATGATGGCCGAGGTCGGGGTCAGCATCTCGGGCATGCCCGGTCCGCCCTTCGGGCCTTCGTAGCGGATGATGACGACATCGCCGCGCCCGATCTCCTTGTTCTCGAGACCTGCCAGCATGTCCTCCTCGCAGTCGTAGACGCGTGCCGGGCCGGCGAAGCGCAGACCCTCCTTGCCGGTGATCTTGGCCACCGACCCGCCGGGGGCGAGGTTGCCCTTCAGGATCTGAATATGGCCGCTCGGCTTGATTGGGTTGCTGAGCGGGCGGATGACCTTCTGATCGGCCGGCAGGCCGGGCAAGTCGGCAAGGTTCTCGGCCAGCGTCCTGCCAGTCACCGTCAGGCAGCTGCCGTCGATGAAACCCTCGGCCATGAGGAACTTGAGCACCGCCGGCGTGCCGCCGATCTTGTGCACGTCCTCCATCACGTACTGGCCGCTCGGCTTGAGGTCGGCGAGGAAGGGCACGCGGTCGCTGACGGCCTGGAAGTCGTCGATGGTGAGCGTGACGCCGACGGCGCGGGCCATGGCGATGAGGTGGAGCACGGCGTTGGTCGAACCGCCCAGCGCGGAGACGATGACCATGGCGTTCTCGAACGCCGCACGGGTCATGATGTCGCTGGGCTTGATGTCCCGTTCCAGCAGCAGGCGCACCGCGGCGCCGGCGCGGCGGCACTCCTCGCGCTTGGCCGGATCGACCGCGGGGGTCGACGAGCTGTAAGGCAGGGACATGCCCATCGCCTCGATCGCCGAGGCCATGGTGTTGGCCGTATACATGCCGCCGCACGCGCCGGCGCCGGGGCAGGCGTGGTGGACGATGTCCTGGCGCTCGTCCTCGCTGATGCTGCCGGCGAGGTAGGCGCCGTAGCTCTGGAAGGCGGACACGATGTCGATGGTCTGTCCGGACTTGTTGTAACCGGGCTTGATGGTGCCGCCGTAGACCATCAGGGACGGCCGGTCGAGCCGCGCCATCGCGATCAGGCAGCCGGGCATGTTCTTGTCGCAACCGGGGATCGAGATGTTGGCGTCGTACCACTGGCCGCCCATGATGGTCTCGATGGAATCGGCGATGAGATCGCGCGACTGCAGCGAGTAGCTCATGCCGCGGGTGCCCATCGAGATGCCGTCGGACACGCCGACGGTGTTGAAGCGCATGCCGACCAGCCCGGCTTCCTGCACGCCCCGCTTGACCTCGTCGGCGAGGTCGAGCAGGTGCATGTTGCACGGGTTGCCTTCGTACCACACGCTGCCGATGCCGACCTGCGCCTTGGACAGGTCGGCCTCGGTGAGGCCGGTGGCATAGAGCATCGCCTGTGAGGCGCCCTGCGCCCGCGGCTGGGTGATGCGTTCACTGATCTTGTTGAGCTTCTGCGCCATCAGGGATCTCCGGCGGGCTGGGCGGGTTGCAAAGGGCGCTCATGATAGCGCCAGCCCGCTCGTGGATCGAAGCGCCCCAGGCCGAGCAGGAATGCCCGCGTCGTCGGTTCGGAGCGGGGACATGTAGAATGCCGCACCCGCGCGCGAGGAGCGGCCGCATGTCCGACACCCTTGAACTGGTCAAGCAACGCCTCGGCGAACTCGTCGCGCTGCCGAGCGTGAGTTGCGTCGACCCCGCTCACGACATGGCCAACGTCGCCGTCGTCGAGCGCCTTGCCGGCTGGTTCGGAGAGGCCGGATTCGCCGTCAATCGCCAGCCGGTCGGTCGGGCGCCGGACAAGGCCAACCTGATTGCGCGTCTTGGCCACGGTGAAGGCGGCTTGGTGCTGTCCGGCCATACCGACACCGTGCCCTTCGACATTGCCGGCTGGGACAGCGATCCCTTCGTGTTGAGCGAGCGCGACGGCCGCTGGTTCGGCCTCGGCAGCGCCGACATGAAGTGCTTCTTCCCCGTGGTGCTGGCCGCGCTCGAGGGTTTCGATGCGCGGCGTCTGCGGCGGCCGTTGACACTGCTCGCCACGGCCGACGAGGAGAGCTCGATGGCCGGCGCGCGCTGCCTCGTCGATCAGGGCGTTCCGCTCGGCGACTATGCGCTCATCGGCGAGCCGACCGCGCTGGTGCCGATCCACAAGCACAAGGGCATCGTGATCGGTCGGATCGAGGTCGAGGGACGCTCCGGCCATTCGAGTGAACCCGCGCTCGGCATCAACGCGCTCGACTGCATGCACGACATCGTGGGCGACCTGCGCGCGTGGCGCGCGGCGGCGGCGGAGCGTTTCCGCGACGCCGACTTCAAGGTTCCCGGGCCGACCCTCAATCTCGGTCGCATCGAGGGCGGTGACAGCCCCAACCGCATCTGCGCCCGCTGCGAACTCCTGTTCGACATCCGCCTGGTGCCGGAGCTGGCCATCGCGGACGCCGTGGGGGAAATCGGCGACATCGTGCGGCGGCGCTGCGCGGCGGTTGGCGCCAACGGCCAGCTCACGCTGCCGATGGCGCCGATGCCGGCGCTGGAGACGCCGCGGGACTCCCGTTTGGTGGGCATGCTCGAGGCACTCAGCGGTAATCGGGCGCGCAGCGTGGCATTCGCCACCGAAGGTCCGTTCTTCAATGCGCTCGGCTGCGAGTCGGTGATTTTCGGGCCGGGCGACATCGCCGTCGCGCATCAGCCCAACGAGCATGTCGAGATCGCGCGTATCGACAGCATGATCGGTATCCTGCGCACCCTGATCGAACGGTTCTGCTGTGATGAATGATCGAATCCCGGCGCGCGACGACGACGGCGGCGTGGTGGCCTGGCTGCGCCAGGTCTCTCCCTATTTCCGTCGCCATCGCCGCAAGACCTTCGTCGTCTACGTCGATGGCCGCGCCGTCGACGACCACGGCTTCCACAACCTGGTTCGCGACCTCGTCCTGGTGGCCTCCGTCGGCGTCCGCCTCGTGGTGGTGTTCGGCGCGCGCCTGCAGATCGAGCGCCGCCTCGCCGCACAGGGGATCTCGCCACGCGTGGTCGGCGAGTTGCGTGTCAGCGACGCCTCGACGATGGCCCATGTGCGCGAAGTGGTCGGCGCGCTGCGCCTGCAGATCGAAGCCGAGTTCTGCTTCGGCACGCGCGGTGCTAGTTTCGGCGGCGAGCCGACGAAGGTGGCCGGAGGCAGTTTCGTCGTCGCGCGTCCGGCCGGCATCATCGAGGGTGTCGACCTCATGTTCACCGGCACGGTACGCAGCATCGATCGTGAGGGCCTCGAGGCTCGTCTCGAGCGCGGCGAAATCGTGCTGCTGCCCCCCATCGGCTACTCGCCGACGGGCGAGTTGTTCAACCTCAAAGCCAAGGACCTCGCCGCGGCGGTGGCGAGTGAACTCGGTGCGGCAAAGCTCATCCTGGTCACCGGGCGGGGTGGTATTCACGACGATGCCGGCAAGCTGTACCGGCAGCTCACGGTGCGTCAGGCGCGCGAACTGCGCGAAGCGAGTCCACGCGACGGCGAGGCCCGCGAACTGCTCGACACCGGGATCCGAGCCTGCCAGCTCGGTGTCGAGCGCGTGCACGTGATCAGCCACGCGGTGGACGGCGCAGTGCTGCGCGAGCTGTTCACCCGCGACGGTATCGGCACGATGCTCTCCAGCGCACCGTTCGACCAGCTGCGCTCGGCCAAGGTCGAGGACGTCGGCGGCATCCTCGAACTCGTCCAGCCGCTGGAAGAGCAGGGCATCCTGGTCAAACGCTCACGCGAGAAACTGGAGAACGAGATCGACCATTTCGTCGTGATGGTGCGCGAGGGGACCGTCATCGCCTGCGGCGCGCTCTACCCGTATCTCGAAGCGCGCAGCGCCGAGATCGCCTGCATCGCCGTTCATCCGGATTACCGTGGTGGCCAGTTCGGGGATCTCTTGCTGGAGGAACTCGAACGGCGCGCTCGCGAAGCCGGATTGGTGACCGTGTTCGTACTCACGACCCAGGCCGTGCAGTGGTTCAGTGAACGTGGTTTCGCGGCCGGTGAGCTCGACGAACTTCCGGTGGCGCGGCGCGAACTCTACAACTATCAGCGCAATTCGGCTGCATTGTTCAAGCGCAGCAGCGCCTGAAGTCGTTGTCGTCGGCCCCGCGGTCGGATGAAAAAAGGCGGCCACGGGCCGCCTTTTCATGCCGGCCGGCGGCAGCGCCGGCGGTCAGGTCGCCTTCTCCGTTTCGTCGACCTCGAGTTCGACGGCGATATCATCGTCGCGCACTGTCACGCCGACGTGCCCGCCGTTGACGAGGCGTCCGAACAGCAACTCCTCGGCGAGCGGCTTCTTGATCTTGTCCTGGATCAGCCGGCTCATCGGACGTGCACCCATGACGGCATCGTACCCATGCTCGGCCAGCCATTCGCGCGCGCTGGCGTCCACGTCCATGGTGACCTTCTTGGCGTCGAGCTGGGTCTCGAGCTCGACCAGGAACTTGTCGACGACATGGCTGATCGTCGTGGGTGTAAGTGCGCTGAACTGGATGATGGCGTCGAGCCGGTTACGGAACTCCGGGCTGAACATACGCTTGATTTCGGTCGTCGCGTCGCTGGAGTGATCCTGTACGGCGAACCCGATCGAAGCACGGCTCATGCGCTCGGCGCCCGCATTGGTGGTCATGACGATGATGACGTTGCGGAAGTCGGTCTTGCGACCGTTGGTGTCCGTCAGCGTCCCGTGGTCCATGACCTGGAGCAGGATGTTGAAGACGTCCGGGTGGGCTTTCTCCATCTCGTCGAGCAGGAGCACGGCGTGCGGCTGCTTGGTCACGGCTTCGGTGAGCAGGCCGCCGGTGTCGTAGCCGACGTAGCCGGGCGGGGCGCCGATCAGACGTGACACCGTGTGGCGTTCCATGTATTCGGACATGTCGAACCGGATCAGTTCGATGCCCATGATGCGGGCGAGCTGGCGTGTGACCTCTGTCTTGCCGACGCCGGTGGGACCCGCGAAGAGGAAGGAACCGATGGGTTTCTCGGTGTGGCCGAGCCCGGACCGCGACATCTTGATGGCGGCAGCCAGGGTCTCGATGGCATCGTTCTGCCCGAACACCGTCATCTTGAGGTTGCGCTCGAGGTTCTTCAGCACATCACGGTCCGAGGTCGAGACCGACTTCGGAGGAATGCGGGCAATCTTGGCTACGATTTCCTCGATGTCGCTGACGCCGATGGTCTTGCGCCGCTTCGAAGTCGGCAGCAGGCGCTGGCGCGCGCCGGCCTCGTCGATGATGTCGATGGCCTTGTCCGGCAGGTGACGATCGTTGATGTAACGGTTGGTCAACTCGACCGCCGAGCGCAGCGCCTGGTTGGTGTAGCGAACGTCGTGATGATCCTCGAAGCGGGATTTCAGCCCCTGCAGGATCTTGACTGCTTCGTCTTCGCTCGGTTCGCCGACATCGATCTTCTGGAAGCGGCGTGCCAGCGCACGGTCCTTCTCGAAGATGCCGCGGTATTCCTGGTAGGTGGTCGAACCGATGCACTTGAGATCGCCCGAGGCAAGCATGGGCTTGATGAGGTTCGACGCATCCATCACGCCGCCCGAAGCCGCGCCGGCGCCGATGATGGTGTGGATCTCGTCGATGAACAGCACCGCACCCGGCTCGCGCTTGAGCTGGGCCAGCACGTTCTTCAGCCGCTTCTCGAAATCACCCCGATACTTGGTGCCGGCGAGCAGGGCGCCCAGGTCGAGGGAGTAGATGGTGGCGTCGGCAATCACCTCGGGTACTTCGCCGTCGACGATCTTCTTGGCCAGGCCCTCGGCGATGGCGGTCTTGCCGACGCCGGCTTCACCGACGAACAGCGGGTTGTTCTTGCGCCGCCGGCACAGGATCTGGATGGTGCGTTCGAGTTCGTCCTGGCGCCCGATCAATGGGTCGATCTTGCCCGCCGCGGCTTGCTCGTTGAGGTTCGTGCAGTAGGCGCTCAAAGCACTGCTGCTCGATTCGCCCTGTTCACCGTCCTCTTCGCTCTGCGGCGCGGCTTCGTCGTTGTTCTCTTCCTCGCCGACCTTGGAGATGCCGTGCGAGATGCAATTGACCACGTCGAGGCGCGCAATGTTCTGCTGGTTGAGCAGGTACACGGCATGGCTCTCGCGCTCGCCGAAAATCGCGACCAGCACGTTGGCGCCGTTGACTTCCTTCTTGCCGGAGGACTGCACGTGGAACACCGCGCGCTGTAGTACGCGCTGAAAGCCGAGCGTCGGCTGGGTGTCGCGATCCTCGTCCTCGGGCAACAGCGGCGAGCTCTCGTGGATGAAATCGGTCAGCTGGCGACGCAGGAGGTTGAGGTCGGCGCCGCAGGCACGCAGCACTTTGGCCGCGGTCGGATTGTCGATGAGGGCGAGCAGGAGATGCTCGACCGTCATGAACTCGTGACGCTGCTCGCGGGCCTCCTTGAAGGCCATGTTGAGGGTGACTTCGAGTTCTTTGCTTAGCACGGCGTGCTCCTCAATGAACGTTCACGATTCGAGTTCGAGCGTACACAGCAACGGATGCTCGTGATCGCGCGCATAGGAATTGACCTGCGATACCTTGGTCTCGGCGATCTCGTGAGTGAATATACCGCACACCCCTTTTCCCTGGGTATGCACCTCGAGCATGACACGCGTCGCGGTAGGACGGTTCATACGGAAGAATTTCTCGAGCACGTGGACGACGAATTCCATGGGTGTGTAGTCGTCGTTCAGCATCACCACCTTGTACATCGGCGGCTTCTTGAGCTTGGGGCGTGCTTCCTGGACTGCGATCCCGGTATCGCGATGGTGTTCGTGCTGATCGGACATTGATCTTGATCGGGGCTGACTCGGCGACGTGTTCGAGGGCGTTGGCGGGCAGTGCGCTGCCGGGCTCCATACTAGCTCAATTGCCCGGCCGCTGAAGATCGCCTGCGCGGCCTGGCAGCGGTTTCCCAACCGTCGTCACGAAGCGCGCCGGGAGGCGTCTTCGAGGCAAGGTTAAAGATCGAAAAGTCGGCGCGGTTCGGTTGACAATTGATGCAGTGCAACGTACTTTGCCCGGCTCGCATCGCCCGGCCATGCGCAGCCCCTTCACGGGCGCCTAGAACACGCGGCCGGTTCGAGTGCACTTGGAGGTCAGGGGCGTTCCCGGGTTCCGCGGCGAATGTGGCGCGGCACTGTCGCGGACGGATGCATCCTGGCATGCCCCCGGTCCCTTCCGTCTTGGAAGCCGTCGCGCGCCACTGGCGCTGCTTGTCGGCGCGCCCTTACGCGAGGCGCCGGAAGCCTGGCGAACGTTGTGATACTGGCAGGAGAAACAGACATGTCGTCATTCGAGGAGCAAGCGAAAGAGCTGCGTGAAGACTGGGCCAACAACCCGCGCTGGAAGGGTGTCACCCGCCCGTACTCCGCCGAGGACGTCGTGCGCCTGCGCGGCAGCGTTCGTGTCGAACACACGTTGGCCACGCGTGGTGCGCAAAAGCTGTGGAAGCTGGTCAACGAAGAAGACTTCGTGCCCTGCCTCGGCGCCCTGACCGGCGGCCAGGCAGTGCAGCAGGTCAAGGGTGGAATCAAGGCCATCTATCTCTCGGGCTGGCAGGTCGCCGCCGACGGCAATACCTCGGAGACGATGTACCCCGACCAGTCGCTGTACGCCGTCAATTCGGTGCCGACCATGGTCCGCCGTATCAACAATGCCTTCCAGCGCGCCGACCAGATCCAGTGGCAGAAGGGCAATGGTGACATTGATTACTTCGCGCCGATCGTCGCCGACGCCGAGGCCGGCTTCGGTGGGGTCTTGAATGCTTACGAACTCATGAAGGGCATGATCGAAGCGGGCGCTTCGGGTGTGCACTTCGAGGACCAGCTCGCTTCGGTCAAGAAGTGCGGTCACATGGGCGGCAAGGTCCTCGTGCCGACCCAGGAAGCGATCCAGAAGTTGGTCGCCGCGCGTCTCGCCGCCGACACCATGGGCGTGCCGACCGTGGTCCTCGCCCGTACCGATGCCAATGCCGCCAACCTGTTGACCAGCGACGTCGACGAGCGCGACCAGAAGTTCATCACCGGTGAGCGTACGGCCGAAGGCTTCTACGTCACCAACGCCGGTCTAGACCAGGCCATCGACCGCGGCCTGTCCTACGCACCGTACGCCGATCTCCTCTGGTGCGAGACCGCGGTACCGGACCTCGACGAGGCCAAGCGCTTCGCCGAAGCGATCCGCAAGCAGTATCCGGACCAGCTCCTCGCCTACAACTGCTCGCCGTCGTTCAACTGGAAGAAGAACCTCGACGACGCCACCATCGCCAGGTTCCAGCGCGAGCTGGGCGCCATGGGCTACAAGTACCAGTTCATCACTTTGGCCGGCATTCACAACATGTGGTACAACATGTTCGACCTCGCCAACCATTACGTGAAGGACGGCATGACCGCCTACGTCGAGATGGTGCAGGAAAGGGAATTCGCGGCGAAGAACCGTGGTTATACCTTCGCCAGCCACCAGCAGGAAGTCGGCGCGGGTTACTTCGATGACGTCACCACCGTCATCCAGGGTGGCCAGTCCTCGGTCACCGCGCTCACCGGTTCTACCGAAGAAGCGCAGTTCGACAAGTCCTCGCACGGCTGAGCCGAATCCGGCAATCTCACTCCGGGCCCGTCACCCTGACGGGCCCGCCGCTGATCGCACGCACCGGCTTCGCCGCCCACTGCCGTAGGCAGCAGGTCATCAGGCATCGAGCAGGCGGGTGACAATCTCCTCGTAGACCTCGCTCAAGCGCTCGATTTCGTCGAGCGCAACGCATTCGTCCACCTTGTGGATGGTCGCGTTGTTGGGGCCGAGTTCGACCAGTTCGATGCCGCGCGGGGCGATGAAGCGGCCGTCCGAGGTGCCTCCACCGGTCGACTGCTCGCAGTCGACGCCGAGGCGCTCGGCGATGACGGCGCACACGGTCTCCACGAGACGACCGCCGGCCGTCAGGAACGGCTGGCCGGACAGGTTCCAGTCGAGGTCGTAGCGCAGGCCATGTCTGTCGAGGGTGTCGTGCACGGCCGCCTGCAGGCCAGCAGCGGTCGACGCAGTGCTGAAGCGGAAGTTGAAGCGCGCCTCGAGCGCGCCGGGAATGACGTTCTCGGCGCCGGTGCCCGCGTTCAGGTTGGAGACCTGGAAAGACGTCGGCGGGTAGTACGCGTTGCCGGCATCCCATTCCCGCGCGACGAGTTCCGCCAGTGCGGGCGCCAGGCGGTGGATGGGATTGTCGGCGCGCGTCGGATAGGCCACGTGACCCTGTACGCCGTGAACGGTCAGACGGCCATTTAGCGAGCCGCGGCGTCCGACGCGGATGGTGTCACCCAGGCGTACCGCCGAACTCGGCTCGCCGACGATGCACCAGTCGATGTCGATGCCCTCGGCGTCGAGGTATTCCATGACCCGCACCGTGCCGTCAGTGGCAGGCCCTTCCTCGTCGGAGGTCAGGATGAAAGCGATGCGCCCGGGACCGTCCGGCACGCGCGCCAGGTAGCGTTCGACGGCGACGACCATCGCCGCCAGGCTGCCCTTCATGTCGGCGGCGCCGCGCCCGCAGAGCAGGCCGTCGCGCACCACCGGCTCGAACGGTGGGGTACGCCATTCCTCCAGCGGGCCTGGGGGAACGACATCGGTGTGGCCGGCGAAAACCAGGCAGGGCCCCCGTTCTCCGCGCACGGCCCACAGGTTGTCGACCCCGTTACGCGGCAGCCGCACGAGCGTAAAGCCGAGCGCCGCAAGGCGCGCGCCGATGACGTCGAGACAACCGGCGTCGGTCGGCGTCACCGAGGGGCGACGGACGAGTTCCGCCGCCAGTGCGCCGACGTCACCGAGCGCAGCCCTCATCGCACGCTCGCCACCGCGCGCTCGGCTGCGCGCAGACGCTGCGCTGCGAGATTGGCGTAGGCCTTCTCGATCTCCCAGCCGGTGAATCGACGGCCGAGGCCGATGGCGGCGACGCCGGTCGAACCCGAGCCCGCGAACGGATCGAGCACATGGTCGCCGGGTAGGGTGCTGGCGCGCAGGCAGCGCTCGATGAGGGCCAGCGGCTTCTGGGTCGGGTGCTTGCCGTGGGTCTTCTCGTCGCCGCCGGGCGCGGTGAAGCGCCAGACGTTCTTCATCTGCCGATCACCGTTCTCGGCCTTCATTTCGGCATAGTTGAAGGTGTGTCGCCCGGACGCGCCTGGGCCGGGCTTTGCCGCCCATAGGAGCGTCTCCGTGGCATGCGTGAAACAGCGGCAGCCGAGGTTGGGCGGCGGGTTGGGCTTTTCCCACACGATGTCGTTGAGCAGGCGGAAGCCGAGTTCCATCATCGCCATGCCGACCGAGAGATAGACGTGATGGGTACCGCTGACCCACAGCGTGCCGCCCGGTCGCAGCACGCGATGACACTCACCGAGCCAGGCGAGGTTGAAGGCATGATCGGCGGCAATACCCTGGCTGCGGTCCCAGCCGCCCTTGTCGACGCGGGCACGGCGTCCGGCCTGGCAGGTGGTGCCGCCATTGGAGAGGAAGTAGGGCGGATCGGTCCACACGCAATCGACGCTGTCCGCCGCCAGCGTGCCGAAGAGTTCGGCTTGGTCGCCGCAGCACAGGCGCGAGTCCCTGCCGGTGGAGGTCCACGCGTCGCGCTTCGTCGCCACGCGGACCTTACTCTTCCGGGGCGCGGGCATCGATGGCTAGCGCGTGGATGTCGCTCTGCATGAGTGAGCCCAGGGCCGCATAGACCGTGCGATGGCGCGCCAGCGGGGCTAATCCGCGAAAGGCCTCGGCGACGATGCGCACGCTGAAATGGCCCTTGCCCTCGCGTGCGCCTGCGTGGCCGGCATGCCGGTGGCTATCGTCGACGATATCAAGCTCGCGTGGGCTCAATGCCGCTTCGAGCGCGTTGCGGATCAGTTCTACTCGCCTGGTGGACATCGCGTTTGTCTGTGCTGAAAGGGCGGCGCGGCGCGGGTCCCGTCGCCGCACGCGGCGCTTGTGCCGTGGTCTGCGGCTGCTAAACTCGCCGCCCTTACGGCGCGGCAATAGTGCCTCAACCGACCCGCCATGACCAGCTCGCGCGGCCATGCGCGAACCCACCACGCTCCCGACCCGGAACCATGAAAGCGCTGCATATCCGCGTGCATCCGACCCATCCGCAGAAGCGGCTGATGCAGCAGGCTGCGGACCTGCTGGCGCGCGATGCCGTGCTGGTGTGCCCGACCGACGCCAGCTACTCACTGGTCTGCCGCGTCGGCACCAAGACGGCCGAGGATCGCATTCGTGCCATCCGCCACGTCGAGCGCAGCCACTATTTCACGCTCATGTGCCACGACGTCGCGATCGCGGCCAACTACGGCAAGATCTCCAACACCGCTTTTCGACTCATGAAGATGCTGACTCCCGGACCCTACACCTTCATCCTGCAGGCGACGCGCGAGACGCCGCGCCGGTTGCAGGATCCGAAGCGCAAGATGGTCGGGCTGCGCATTCCCGACCACCCCTTCCTGAGCGGGTTGCTCGAACTGGTCGGCGAACCGCTGCTCGCCTCCACGCTGATGAACGATGATCTCGACCTGCCCTATGCCGAGCCGGAGGACATGGCGGCGGCCGTCGGTCACGCCGTCGATGCCCTGGTCGATGCCGGCGCGATCGGCATCGAGCTGACCACGGTGCTCGACCTCTCCGCCGAGCAACCGGCCCTGCTGCGCGCGGGCAAGGGGCCGGTCGAGCACATCGCCGACCTCGCGTGACGCGACCGTGACCGAGGCCCTCGCGCTGCCACTGCTGTTGATCCCGGCGATCCTGGCCGTGACAGTGCACGAGATTGCGCATGGCTGGGCCGCGTTGCAGCTCGGCGATACGACGGCCGCCGACGCCGGTCGCTTGTCGCTCAACCCACTGCGACACGTCGACCCCGTGGGCACGGTGCTGGTCCCTTTCGCGCTCTACGTGCTCGGCGAATTGTTGTTCGGGACCCGCCTTTTCTTCGGTTGGGCCAAGCCGGTCCCGGTGCGCTGGTCACGCCTCCACCCGCGGCGCCCCGGTATCGCGTTGGTCGCGTTCGCCGGACCGGCGGCCAACCTCCTGATGCTGGCCGGGTGGCTGCTGTTCGCACTCGTGCTCAAGCATCTCGGCGTCGGTCACGGCGCTTTGATCTACCTGTGCCAGGCTGGGATAATATTCAACGCAGCCATCATGATGATTAATCTCGTCCCGATCCCGCCACTCGATGGCAGCCGCATCGTGACGGCCCTGCTGCCGGCTGCCTGGGCCGTTCGCTACAACCGCCTCGAAGCCTTCGGCCTGGTGCTGATCCTGCTCCTGCTGGCCACGGGCCTGCTGCAACAGGTACTGGGGCCGGCCCTCGATGCCGTGGCCACGCTGATGACGGCGCTGGGCCTGTAGCCGGCACGGGCGACCGGGACGACACCGTGCGCATCGCGCCAACTTGAGCATTCGGAACCGCCAGCCATGACCATCGCCGCCAACCGTCGCGTCCTTTCGGGCATGCGGCCGACCGGGCAACTCCACCTCGGCCATTATCACGGCGTGCTCAAGAATTGGGTGCAGCTCCAGCACGAGTACGAATGCTTCTTCTTCGTGGCCGACTGGCACGCGCTGACCACCAGTTACGACGACACCGCGATCATCAGCCAGACGGTCTATGACATCGTCGTCGACTGGCTGTCGGTAGGTATCAATCCAGGCGAAGCGACGCTGTTCATCCAGTCGCGCGTGCCGGAGCATGCCGAGTTGCACCTGCTGCTGTCGATGATCACCCCGATCAGCTGGCTCGAGCGCGTGCCGAGCTACAAGGATCAGCAGGAGAAACTGCGCGAGCGAGATCTTTCGACCTACGGGTTTCTCGGTTACCCGCTGCTGCAGGCCGCCGACATCCTCATCTACAAGGGCGGCCATGTGCCGGTAGGGGAAGACCAGGTCGCACACATCGAGATGGCCCGCGAGGTGGCGCGGCGCTTCAACCATCTGTACGGTCGCGAGCCCGGCTTCGAGGAGAAGGCCGAGGCGGCAGCCAAGAAGATGGGGCGCAAGAACGCCAAGCTGTACTTCGAGATCCGGCGAACCTACCAGGAGGGTGGCAATCTCGAGGCGCTGGCGAAGGGCCGCGCGTTGCTCGAGGCACAACAGAACATCAGCCTCGGCGACCGCGAACGTTTATTCGGTTACCTCGAAGGCGGCGGCAAGGCGATCCTGCCCGAGCCGCAGGCCCTGCTCACGCCGGAGTCCAAGATGCCGGGGCTCGACGGCGAGAAGATGTCGAAGTCCTACCACAACACCATCGGCCTGCGCGAAGCGCCCGAATCGGTCACCCAGAAGCTGCGCACCATGCCGACCGATCCGGCGCGAGTGCGGCGCTCAGACCCGGGCGACCCGGCAAAGTGCCCGGTATGGCGCTTCCACGAGATCTACTCGAACGACGATACTCGGCAGTGGGTGCGCGACGGCTGCACCACCGCCGGCATCGGCTGCCTCGACTGCAAGCAACCGGTGATTGACGCGGTCCTGCACGAACAGCGGCCGATCCGCGAGCGCAGTGAGGAGTTCCAGAACGATCCTGACACCGTACGCGCGATCATCGAC
Source organism: Gammaproteobacteria bacterium (assembly GCA_050184115.1). Lineage (GTDB taxonomy): Bacteria > Pseudomonadota > Gammaproteobacteria > JACKNG01. The sequence continues at coordinate 914,160 of JBFXAQ010000001.1, forward strand.
GAAGGTTGCGAAGCGGCCCGCGACGTCGCCCGCGATACGCTGGACGACGTACGCCAGGCGATGAGCCTGGTCTATCGCTGACATGAGTGTGCCCGACGAGCAGGCGGAGACGCGCCCCGCGCCGCCAACCCAGGTCGAGATGCCGTTCGCGGTGGTGCAGGGCACGCCGATCACCGAACCGCCCAAGGATCTCTACATTCCGCCGGACGCCCTCGAAGTCTTCCTCGAAGCCTTCGAAGGACCGCTCGACCTGCTGCTCTACCTGATCAAGCGGCAGAACCTCGACATCCTCGACATCCCGATCGCCCGCATCACCGAGCAGTACATGGCGTACATCGACATGATGCAGGAGATCAAGCTCGAACTCGCCGCCGAGTACCTGGTGATGGCAGCGCTGCTCGCCGAGATCAAATCACGCATGCTGCTGCCGCGACCACGCACGGAGAGCGAGGAGGAAAGCGATCCGCGTGCCGAGCTGGTCCGTCGACTGCAGGAATACGAGCGCTTCAAGAAGGCCGCCGAGGACATCGATGCGATGCCGCGTATGGAGCGCGACTGGCACGAGGTCATCGTCGATTTCGAGCGCAACGTGCAAACCCAGCCGCTGCCCCAGGTGACGCTCGACGCGGTGCTCGAAGCGTTCCGCGACGTGTTGCAACGGGCCGAGATGTTCGCCGATCACCGTGTCCAACGCGAGGCGCTGTCGGTGCGCGAGCGCATGGGCAAGGTACTGGGGCGGGCAAACAGGGAACGCTTCACCGCTTTTCATGATTTCTTTGAGGCCGGTGAGGGCCGCGCCGGGGTGGTGGTCACGCTAATTGCCATTCTGGAACTGCTCAAGGAAGCACTCATCGAGATCGTGCAGAACGGCGAGCACGAGCCCATCTACGTCAAGCTGGTGGCGTGAGCGTCCGTGGTCGTCTCGCCCGGTTTGCCGCCAAGTATCGTCAACGTCCCGCGTGCGATCGCGGCGATTGCGCTACGCATCGACGCGACGGGATGTAGCGGGCGGAATCCAGCAGTTCCTCGGCTTGTCCGGGGTGGTCGACGGACGCCCGGCAATGGCGGGCATCTCCTTCCCAGGCGCTGAGCCACGGAGCATCGAGGATGAATGTGGACGAACTGAAACCGGTCGTCGAAGCGCTGTTGATGGTGTCTGAGGCGCCATTATCGCTGGATCGACTGGGCAAGCTGCTCGGCGCCGAGGGCGAGGATGCGCCGGCGCGCGAACTCCTGCGCGAAACCCTCACCGCGTTGCAGGGGGACTACGCAGAACGCGGCGTCGAGCTGACGGAGGTCGCAAGCGGTTGGCGCTTTCGCGCGCGCGCCGACTATGCCGCACAGGTCAGTCGCCTGTGGGAAGAACGCCGGCCACGCTACTCGCGCGCATTTCTCGAGACCATCGCCATCATCGCCTACCGCCAACCCATCACGCGCGGCGAGATCGAGCATATTCGAGGGGTCGCGGTCAGCAGCAATATCATGCGCCAGCTGCTCGAACGCGATTGGATAAAGGTCGTCGGCCACCGCGATGTTCCGGGCCGTCCGTCCGTCTACGCGACAACGCGCGAATTCCTCGACTACTTCGGGCTGAAATCTCTCGACGACCTGCCGACCCTGGCCGAGCTCAAGGACATAGATGGCGTCAGTGCCGACCTCTTCGCCGACGCCGCGGCCGAAGTCCAGGCAGGAGAGATCGAGGCCGCGTTGTCGGATGACGCGGATGACGCGGATGACGCGGATGACGCCGATGACGCCGATGACGCCGATGACGCCGATGACGCCGATGACGCCGATGACGCGCCGCCCTACGCCTGACGGCGGCCGTCCGCCGGGCGCGACCCGGCCCGACGGGGGCGAGCGGATCCAAAAGGTCCTGGCGCGCGCCGGGGTCGGTTCGCGGCGCGAGATCGAACGCCTCATCGCGGCCGGCCGGGTGTGCGTCAACGGGCTCCCGGCCAGCGCCGGTCAGCCGGTCCGCGCGGGCGACCGCGTGCAGATCGACGGTGGCGCAACGATTCGGATCGAGACCCCGGTCGAGCCACTGCGGGTCATCGCCTACAACAAGCCGGCCGGGGTGGTGTGCACGCGCCACGATCCGGAAGGGCGCCCGGATGTCTTTGCCGATCTGCCACGCATGAAGCGCGGGCGCTGGATCAACATCGGTCGCCTCGATATCAACACCAGCGGTCTGCTCCTGTTCACCAATCACGGCGAGCTGGCTCATCGCCTGATGCACCCCCGTTACCACGTCGACCGCGAGTACGCCGTGCGGATCTACGGCGAGGTCGACCGCGCGATGCTCGAGCGCCTGCGTAGCGGCGTCGAGGTCGAGGGTGAACGGAGCCGTTTCGACGACATCTCGGTAGGCGAGGGCGAGGGCGCAAACCAGTGGTACTACTGCGTCGTCCAACGCGGTCGCCACCGCGAGGTGCGCCGCCTGTGGGAATCGCAGGGTGTGCAGGTCAGTCGCCTGATCCGGGTGCGTTTCGGCAACGTCATGCTGCCGACCGACCTGCGTGCGGGACGCACGGTGGAACTGGGTGGCATGCTGCTTGCCGATCTCTGCGCGCTGGTCGGAGTGGACCCGGCCGTGGCCGCCGATGGCACTGGACCGCGCCGGCCTTGAGCGCGTGTTCGGCGCGCTGCTCGCGCACCATGGCGCCCAGTTCTGGTGGCCGGCCGAGAGTCCGTTCGAGGTCGTAGTCGGTGCCCTGCTCATCCAGCGCACGGCTTGGCGCAACGCCGAGATCGCCTTGGCGGCGCTGCGTGCCGCGGACCTGCTGAGCCCGGCTGCCCTCGCTGCGAGCACCCCGGCACGGCTCGAGGCGCTGGTGCGCCCGGCCGGCTTCTACCGGCAGAAGGCCGCGCGCCTGCATGCATTGGCGGGCTGGCTACTGGCTCAGGGTGGGATGGACACCCTGGCCACTCTCGACGACCGGACCCTTGAAGAGACCTGGCTCGCGCGGCCGGGTATCGGCGCCGAAACTGCCGCGGTCATCTGCCTCTACGCGTTCGACAGACCGCTGTTCGTGGTCGACGCCTATGCACGGCGCCTGTTCGGGCGACTGGGCTGGATTGCGGGCGACGAATCCGAGCGCGCCGTGCGCGAGGCGTGCGAGCGTGCGCTGGGCGGGGACACGGCGGTCTACAACGAGTACCACGCACTCGTCGTCGCGCATGCCAAGTCCCATTGCCGCGCCGTTCCACGTTGCGACGCTTGTGTCCTGAGGCGGCATTGCGCCCATGCACGGGCCGCCGTATCGCGTTGATCTCGGCCGGTCACGCCGCTAACATGCGCCACCCTTCGCCCCCAACGCCCGCGGTCCCGAGCAGCATGCGACGCCTCCTGGTAGCCGGAAACTGGAAGATGAACGGCTCGTCGGCCATGGCCGACGACCTCGCCGGTCAGGTGGCCGCCGCGGCACCCGCCGCGATCGACGTGCTGCTGTGCCCGCCGGCGCCGTATCTCGCCCAGGTCGGGATGGCGCTGGCCGGCACACCCGTCGCGCTCGGCGGGCAGGATTGCTCCGAGCACACGCCGGGCGCCTACACCGGCGAAGTCGCCGGCGCGATGCTGCGCGACTGTGGCTGCAGCCACGTGCTGGTCGGGCACTCGGAACGGCGCCAGTTCTTCGGTGACAGCGACGTGCGCGTCGCGGCCAAGGTCGTCCGCGCCCAAGCCGACGGGCTCGTCGCGGTCCTGTGCGTCGGCGAGACCCTGGACGAGCGCCGCGCCGGTCGCACCGAAGAGGCCATCGGTCGCCAGCTCGATGCGGTCCTAGCCCTGCCGCAGCTCGGCGAGGTGCTCGACCGCCTCGTCGTCGCCTACGAACCGGTGTGGGCCATCGGTACCGGCGAAACTGCCACGCCGGAACAGGCGCAGGCAGTGCATGCCTGGATCCGGGCGCGTGTCGGCGCGCGCGACGCCGCCCGCGCGGCCGCCCTGCGCATCCTCTACGGCGGCAGCGTCAAACCCGACAATGCGGCCGAATTGTTAGCAATGGCCGACATCGACGGCGGGTTGATCGGGGGCGCCGCGCTCAAGGCCGAATCGTTTCTCGCCATCTGCACCGCGGCAGCGGCCACCACGGCCTGAATCACAGCCCGGAGGGGCGAATCGCATGTCCATGACCTTTTCCATCCTGCTAGCCGTGCATCTGGTGTTGGCGGTGCTGCTGATCGGCATCATTCTCATGCAGCAAGGCAAGGGCGCCACGGCCGGCGCGGCCTTTGGCAGCGGCGCGTCGGCGACGGTGTTCGGCGCGCGCGGTTCGGCCTCGTTCCTGACGCGCACGACGGCAGTACTCGCAGCCCTGTTCCTCGCCAACAGCATGCTGCTGGCCCACCTCTATGGCCGTACGCTCGAATCGAGCAGCCTGCTCGACCGGGTCGACGAAGCGCCGCCGGCTGTAACGATGCCGACACCGGCCGTCGACGACGTCCCGACGGTGCCGGCCGCCGAAGAGGAGGTGCCCGCAGCGCCAGGCGGCGAGTAACGCGCTCGCGCGGGCGCCACGGGCGGCGCCCGGATGCCTGCCGATGCGTTTTTCTTATGGAACGCGGAGTGCGCATTTCGTATCATGTCGCGCTCGGACGCGACGCCGCTCGAAACACCAGGCGTCGGCGTAAACAGACTCTGCGGATGTGGTGGAATTGGTAGACACGCTGTCTTGAGGGGGCAGTGCCGAGAGGCGTGCCGGTTCGACTCCGGCCATCCGCACCAAACAGTGGCGACGCGCCGCATGCCGGCTTGACGTCGCGGCCTGGACAAGGGCGCGCGACGAACGAGAGTCGGGCCGTGGCTCCGGTCCCTAGCCGGCGCACGCAGAACTCTGGGAATACGAGTAGTGCTCGAACTCTATCTGCCGATCCTGATCTTCGTCGCAATCGGCGTGGCGATCGGGGTGGTTTCCCTCGGCGCAAGTTACGGTATCGGTACGCTGCTCGGCGTTCGCCGCCCCGACAGCGAGAAGGTCACGCCCTACGAATGCGGCTTCGAGGCCTTCGAGGATGCGCGCATGAAGTTCGACGTGCGCTACTACCTCGTCGCAATCCTGTTCATCATCTTCGATCTCGAAATCGCCTTCTTCTTCCCCTGGGCCGTGGTGCTGCCGGACATCGGCGCCTATGGCTTCTGGGCCATGATGATCTTCCTCGGCATCCTCGTCGTCGGGTTCATCTACGAGTGGCGTAAAGGGGCGCTGGAATGGGAATGAGTGAGATGCAGGACCGCGGCTTCATCACGACCACGGTCGACACGGTGGTGAACTGGGCGCGCACGGGTTCGATGTGGCCGATGACCTTCGGCCTCGCCTGCTGCGCCGTCGAGATGATGCACGCCGGCGCTTCGCGTTACGATCTCGACCGCTTCGGCATCGTATTCCGGCCGAGTCCGCGACAGTCCGATGTCATGATCGTGGCCGGCACCCTGGTCAACAAGATGGCGCCGGCGCTGCGCAAGGTCTACGACCAGATGACCGAGCCCAAGTGGGTCATCTCGATGGGTTCCTGCGCCAACGGGGGCGGCTACTACCACTACTCCTACGCGGTGACCCGCGGCTGCGATCGCATCGTTCCGGTCGACATCTACGTCCCGGGTTGCCCGCCGACGGCGGAAGCGCTGTTGTTCGGCATCATCCAGCTGCAGAACAAGATCAAGCGTACCAACACCATCAGCCGCGCCTGAGTCGCCGTCATGCCGAGTGCCAAGCTTGAACAACTGAACGCGCGCCTGATGGAGGCGCTCGGCGACCAACTCAAGGCGGCTCGTATCGATCGCGGTGAGTTGACCATCGAGATCGCCCCGACTGATGTCATCGCCGTCATGGGCCGGCTGAAGAACGACCCGGACTTGGGTTTCACGCAGCTGTCGGACCTGTCCGGCGTCGATTACCTGGCCTACGGTCACGCCGACTGGCAGACCCAGCGCGCGACCGCGGCCGGATTCAGTCGCGGCGTGGCACGCGGCAGTGTGCACGCTGCGCAAGGCGATGGCCGCCGTTTCGCGGTCGTCTACCAATTGCTGTCCGTCCCGCACAACCAGCGGTTGCGCGTCAAGGTCTACACCGACGGCCAGCCGCCCCGCGTCGATTCCGTGACCGGCATCTGGCCCGTCGCCGACTGGTACGAACGCGAGGCCTTCGATCTTTTCGGCATTCTCTTCAACGGCCATCCCGACCTGCGTCGCATTCTCACCGACTACGGCTTTATCGGTCATCCGTTCCGCAAGGATTTCCCGCTCGAGGGCTACGTCGAGGTGCGCTACGACCCGGCCAAGGGGCGCGTGGTCAACCAGCCCGTCAGCATCGAGCCGCGCACGCTGGTGCCCCGCGTTATTCGCGAGGAGGACTGGCTGCACTCGTCGAAACCGGTGCGAGAGACGCCTGATGCCTGAGATTCGCAACCTCACCCTGAACTTCGGGCCGCAGCACCCGGCGGCGCACGGTGTGCTGCGCCTGGTGCTGGAGATGGACGGCGAAGTCATCGAACGTGCCGACCCGCACATCGGTCTGCTGCACCGCGCGACCGAGAAGCTGGCCGAGAACAAGCCGTTCAACCAAAGCATCGGCTACATGGATCGGCTCGACTACGTGTCGATGATGTGCAACGAGCACGCCTACGTGATGGCGATCGAGAAACTGCTCGGCATCACACCACCGTTGCGCGCGCAGTACATCCGCGTCATGTTCGACGAGATCACGCGCATCCTGAACCACCTCATGTGGCTCGGCGCACACGGTCTCGACATCGGCGCCATGACCATGTTCCTGTACTGCTTCCGCGAGCGCGAGGATCTCATGGACTGCTACGAGGCGGTTTCGGGCACGCGTATGCATGCCACCTACTACCGCCCCGGCGGCGTCTATCGCGACCTGCCCGAGCAGATGCCGCAGTACCAGGCCTCGCAGTGGCGCGGTGAGAAGGAAGTTCGCGAGCTGAACGCCAACCGTCAGGGTTCACTGCTCGATTTCGTCGACGACTTCTGTGATCGCTTCCCGGCCTGCGTCGACGAGTACGAGACCCTGTTGACCGACAACCGCATCTGGAAGCAGCGCACCGTCGACATCGGTATCGTGACGCCAGAGCGGGCGCTGGAGCTTGGTTTCACCGGTCCCATGCTGCGTGGCTCCGGCATCGCCTGGGACCTGCGTAAGAAGCAGCCCTACGAAGTCTATGCCGACCTCGATTTCGACATCCCGGTCGGCGTCAACGGTGATTGCTACGATCGCTACCTCGTGCGCGTCGAGGAGATGCGCCAGTCCACCCGCATCATCAAGCAGTGCGTGAAGTGGCTGCGTGAGAATCCCGGCCCCGTGATCCTCGACGATCACAAGCTCACCCCGCCCAAGCGCGGCGAGATGAAGGGCGACATGGAATCGCTCATTCATCACTTCAAACTTTTCACCGAGGGCTACTGCGTGCCGGCCGGCGAGGTCTACGCCGCGGTCGAACATCCCAAGGGCGAGTTCGGTATCTACCTCGTCTCTGACGGCGCCAACAAGCCATATCGCATGAAGGCGCGCGCGCCGGGTTTCGCCCACCTGTCGGCGATGAACGAAATGGTCGCCGGGCACATGCTCGCCGACGTCGTCGCCGTCATCGGCACGATGGACATCGTGTTCGGTGAGATCGACCGCTGAGCCATGAATCGATGAGCGAACAGACCGCCCCCGCCCTGTCAGAACACGCGCGCGAAGTCATCGATGCGTGGCTTGCCAAGTATCCGCCCGAGCAGAAGCGCTCGGCCGTGCTCGCCGCGCTGAGCGAAGTGCAGCACGAGAATCAGGGTTACCTCACGACCGCGTTGATGGATGCCGTCGCCGACTACCTCGAACTGCCACGTATCGCGGTCTACGAGGTGGCGAGTTTCTATTCGATGTACGAGACCGAACCGTGCGGGCGGCATTGCGTGGCGGTATGCACCAACGTTTCGTGCATGTTGCGTGGCAGTGACGACATCGTCGCCCACATCGAGCGCAAGCTGGGCATCGGCCTCGGCGAGTCGACCGCCGACGGTCGCATCTTCCTCAAGCGCGAGGAGGAATGCCTCGCGGCCTGCTGCGGCGCGCCGATGATGCAGGTCGATCACGTCTACTACGAGAACCTCACGCCCGAGCGGGTCGACGAGATCCTGGACGGACTCTCATGAGCGACATCAAGCTGAACCAGAACTGCTACGCCACGCTGCAATTCGACGAACCGTGGACGTACGAGAACTACCGCAGGATCGGCGGCTACCAGGCGTGGGAGAAGATCGTCGCTGAACGCACGCCGCCGGCTGACGTCATCGAGGTCGTCAAAGCGTCCGGGCTGCGTGGTCGCGGCGGCGCTGGCTTCCCTACGGGGATCAAATGGAGTTTCATGCCCAAGGGCGACATGCAGAAGTACATCGTCTGCAACTCCGACGAATCCGAGCCTGGTACCTGCAAGGACCGTGACATCCTTCGTTTCAACCCCCATGCGTTGGTCGAGGGCATGGCCATCGCCGGTTACGCCATCGGCGCCACCGTCGGTTACAACTACATGCGCGGCGAGTTCATGGACGAGCCGGCACAACACTTCCAGCAGGCCCTGCGCGATGCCTACGCCGCTGGCCTGCTGGGCAAGAACATCCAGGGCTCGGGCATCGATTTCGACCTCTACGACCATCTCGGCGCGGGCGCCTATATCTGCGGCGAGGAGACCGCCCTGCTCGAGTCCCTCGAAGGCAAGAAGGGGCAGCCGCGCTACAAGCCACCGTTCCCGGCCAGCTTCGGTCTCTACGGCAAGCCGACCACGATCAACAACACCGAGTCGTTGTCCTCGGTGCCGACCATCCTGCGCAATGGCGCCGAGTGGTTCGCCGCGATCGGCAAACCCAATAACGGCGGCACCAAGATCTTCTCGGTCAGCGGCCACGTTACCAAGCCGGGCAATTTCGAGATTCCCATGGGAACGCCGTTCAAGGACTTGCTGGAACTCGCCGGCGGCATGCTCGGTGGGCGTAAGCTGAAGGCCGTGATCCCGGGTGGTTCGTCGGTGCCAGTGTTGCCGGGCGAAGTCATGCTCGGCTGCGACATGGATTACGACTCGATCTCCAAGGCCGGTTCCATGCTCGGTTCGGGCGCGGTCATCGTGATGGACGAGACCACCGACATGGTCAAGGTGCTGCGCCGCATATCGCGCTTCTACTACGCCGAATCCTGCGGCCAGTGCACACCGTGCCGCGAAGGCACCGGCTGGCTGTATCGCATGCTGAGCCGCATTGTGGAGGGCCAGGGCCGACCCGAGGACCTCGACCGCCTCGACCTCGTGGCGAGCAAGATCGAAGGACGCACCATCTGCGCGCTGGGCGACGCCGCGGCGATGCCGGTACGCAGTTTCGTGCGCCATTTCCGCCACGAGTTCGCCCATTACATAGAGCACGGGCACAGCATCCTCGAGGCCAAGGACCGCTCTGCGGCGGCCTGAGCGGCGACAGCGAACCATGAGCGACGAAAACGTAAAGATCGAAGTCGACGGCCAGTCGATCGAGGCCCGCAAGGGTTCCATGCTGATCGAGGCGACCGATGCGGCGGGCATCTACATCCCGCGCTTCTGCTACCACAAGCACTTGAGCGTTGCCGCGAACTGTCGCATGTGCCTGGTCGAGGTGGAAAAGGCACCCAAGCCTATGCCGGCCTGTGCCACCCCGGTCATGGACGGGATGAAAGTCTTCACGCGCTCACACAAGGCGATCTCCGGACAGCACGCGACGATGGAGTTCCTGCTCATCAACCACCCGCTGGATTGCCCGATCTGCGACCAGGGCGGCGAGTGCGAGTTGCAGGACCTTGCCATGGGTTACGGTGGGGATGTCTCCCAGTTCACCGAACGCAAGCGCGTGGTACGCGACAAGAACATCGGTCCGCTGGTGCAGACCGACATGACCCGCTGCATCCACTGCACGCGTTGCGTGCGCTTCGGCGAAGAAATTGCCGGGTTGCGCGAGCTCGGCGCTACCGGCCGCGGCGAGCACATGGAGATTGGCACCTACGTTGCCAAGGCCATGACCTCGGAACTGTCGGGCAACGTCATCGATCTGTGTCCAGTTGGCGCGCTGACCAACAAGCCCTATCGCTATTCCGCCCGTGCCTGGGAACTACAGCAGCGCGAGGGCATCGCTGCGCACGACGGGCTCGGTTCGAACCTCTATTTCCACGTCAAGGGCGCGGTGGTGAAGCGGGTCGTGCCGCGTGAGAACGACGCCGTCAACGAGATCTGGCTGTCCGATCGCGATCGCTACAGTTACCTCGGTATGAACAACGCCGCGCGCCTGGACAAACCACGCATCAAGCGCGACGGACGCTGGGTCGATTGCGACTGGGACAGCGCGTTCGAGCTGATGTGCGAGCGCTTCGCTGCAATCGCCGGCGAGGACGCCGACGCCATCGCGGCGCTGGCGTCGCCATCGGCGACGACCGAAGAACTGTTCCTGTTGCAGAAGCTGATGCGCGAGCTGGGTTCCCACAATATCGACCATCGCCTGCGCCAGCGTGATTTCTCCGACCAGGCCGCTGAACCCATCTACCCGACCCTGCCGCCGTTGGCCGACATCGAGCAGGCGGATGCCGTCGTGCTGCTCGGTTGTTACCCGCGTCACGAGGCGCCGCTGGTCAACCTGCGCGTGCGCAAGGCCGCCCTGCGGGGCGCCGCCGTCGTGGCCGTTGATACCTTGCGCCGGGATTGCAATTACGCGCTCGCCGCCGAGCTGGTGGCCCGTCCGTGCGACCTGGTGGCGCGGTTCGCCGCCGTCGTGGCCGAGGTCGCGGCGCTGAAGCAGACGGTGTTGCCCGCGCCGCTCGACAAGGTCGTGTCCGCACCGAGCCCGGTTGATGACGGCGTGAAAGCCGCCGCCGCACGGCTGGTCGCGGCCGCTCGCCCCCTGGTCCTGACCGGCGCCGGGGTGGACCAGCACCCGCGGCGTGGCGTGCTGGTGCAGCTTGCCAAGGCCCTCGCCGATCTGCTCGGCGCGTCCAGCGGCCACCTTGCGGTGGGAGCCAACGCGGCCGGTGCGTGGCTGGCTGGAGCGGTCCCGCACCGCGGCCCGGCCGGGCGCGTCATCGATCGGCCCGGCGCCGACGCCGGCGGGCTTCTCGCAAAGCCGCGGCGCGCCTACCTGCTCCTGGGCCTCGAGCCGGATTTGGATTGCGCCGACCCGCGTACCGCCTGCACGGCCCTCGACGGCGCCGAGTTCGTCGTCGCGCTCGGCGGCTTCGAGAGCGCGGCGCTGGACGCGGTCGCGGACCTCCAACTACCGATCGCGATGCTGGCCGAGAACGAGGGCAGCTTCGTCAACGCCAACGGTGTCTGGCAGGCCTTTGCCGCGGCGGTGCGCCCGCGCGGAGAAGCGCGTCCGGCGTGGAAGGTGCTGCGCATGCTCGGCGCACGACTCGGACTCGACGGCTTCGAGGCTGTCACGATCGGTGACGTCACGCGCGCCATCGACAACCTGGCCGGCAAGGTGCAGGGCGGCAGTCGCGCCACGCCGACGCTGGAGAGCAGTGCGCATAGCGTCGCCGCCGACCAGCTCGAGACGATTGTCGAGGTCCCCATGTATCGCGTCGACGGCCTCGTGCGCCATGCCGGCGCATTGCAGGAGATGCCGCAGGCCGGCGACGACTGCGTGCGGCTGGCGCCGGTTACCGCGGATGAGCTCGGGCTCGACCATGGCGCCATGGTGACCTTGAGCAGCGGCGACGTCACGGTCGATGCGCGACTCATCGTCGATGCCGATGTCCCGGACGGCGGTTGTCTCGTCGCTGGCGCCCGTCGGGCACTCGCTGACGTCGCCGTGCATGGGCGCCCGGTGACGGTGACCCGGGCGAGCGGGGAGGCGGCGGCATGAACATGATCGCGTTTCTCGAAACCCAACTCGGCGCGTTCTTGCCCCAGCCGCTGGTACTGACGGCGCTGATCGTGCTGAAGATTCTCTGCATCGTGTTGCCCCTGATGGGCGCGGTGGCTTACCTGACCTTCGCCGAACGCAAGATCATCGGTTACATCCAGGTCCGTATCGGCCCTAACCGGGTTGGACCGCGCGGCTGGCTGCAGCCCATCGCCGATGCCCTGAAGCTGCTGACCAAGGAGGTCATCATCCCGACCGGGGCCAACCGCTTCCTGTTCCTGCTCGCACCAATCCTGGCCCTCGGCCCGGCGCTGGCGGCCTGGGCCGTGATCCCGTTCGGTGCGGAAATGGTGCTGGCCGACATCAATGCCGGCCTGCTCTACATCCTTGCGCTGACCTCGCTGGGGGTCTACGGCATCATCGTTGCAGGCTGGGCTTCGAATTCGAAATACGCCTTCCTTGGCGCCATGCGCTCGGCGGCCCAGATCGTCTCCTACGAGATCGCCATGGGCTTCGCTCTGGTCGGCGTACTCGTTGCGGCCGGCAGCCTCAATCTCGGCGACATCGTCGAAGCGCAGCGCGGGGGCTTGTCGGTTTTCAGCTGGTTCTGGGTGCCGCTATTCCCATTGTTCCTCATCTATTTCATATCCGGCGTGGCCGAGACCAACCGTGCGCCTTTCGACGTCAGCGAAGGAGAATCGGAAATCGTCGCCGGCTTTCACGTCGAGTACGCCGGCATGGCCTTCGCGCTGTTCTTTCTCGCCGAGTACGCCAACATGATCCTGGTCTCGGGCCTCTCCGCGGTGCTGTTCCTCGGTGGTTGGCTGTCGCCGGTACCGGGCATACCGGACGGCATCCATTGGTTGCTGGCAAAGATCGGCTTTTTCCTGTTCCTGTTCCTGTGGTTCCGCGCCACGTTCCCACGTTACCGCTACGACCAGATCATGCGCCTCGGCTGGAAGGTTTTCCTTCCCATCACCATCGTCTGGATCGTGGTTGTATCGGCGATGGTCGTGTGGCGGGTCCCACCGTGGTTCGCCGGCGTCTGAAGGAGGTGCTGAGATGAGTACGGTTGCGAGCTACCTCAAGAGCCTGACGTTGTGGGAACTGGTCAAGGGTCTGCGCCTGACGGGCGGCTACCTGTTCGAGCGCAAGGTCACGGTGCAGTACCCCGAGGAAAAGACGCCGCAATCGCCGCGCTTTCGCGGCCTGCACGCGCTGCGCCGTTATCCCAACGGCGAGGAGCGCTGCATCGCCTGCAAACTCTGCGAGGCCGTGTGTCCGGCGCTCGCCATCACGATCGAATCCGAACCGCGCGACGACGGCACTCGCCGAACCACGCGTTATGACATCGATCTCAGCAAGTGCATCTTCTGCGGCTTCTGCGAGGAGTCGTGTCCGGTCGATTCCATCGTCGAGACGCGTCACTTCGAGTACCACGGCGAGAAGCGCGGTGACCTGCTGATGACCAAGGACAAGCTGCTCGCCAACGGCGATCGCTTCGAAGCCCAGATCGCCGCCGATCGTGCCGCCGAGGCGCGTTACCGTTGAGGCTGGGCACCGCCACAACCGAGCGCAGGATGGCCTGATCACATGGTCGAACAGTTGGTTTTCTATGTTTTCGCCGGCCTGCTGATCTTTGCCGCCGCGATGGTCATCACGGTGCGCAACCCGGTGCACGCGGCGCTGTTTCTGGTCCTGGCGTTCTTTTCCAGCGCCGGGCTGTGGTTGCTCCTCGAAGCCGAGTTCCTCGCCATCGCGCTGGTGCTGGTCTACGTCGGTGCCGTGATGGTGTTGTTCTTGTTCGTGGTCATGATGCTGGACATCAACATCGCCGAGCTCCGTGAGGGATTCGCGCGTTACCTGCCGGTCGCGGCGATCGTCGCGCTGGTCATGATGGTGGCGGTAGGCACCGTGGTAGGGCCACGGAATTTCGGCTTGGACCAGGTTCCCGCCGCGGCAACTCATGCCGCTGATTACAGCAACACGCGCGAACTCGGTCTCGCGCTCTACGGCCAATACATCTGGCCGTTCGAGATCGCCGCAGTGGTCCTGCTGGTGGCCATCATCGCCGCCATCGCGCTGACCCTGCGCTCCACCCGCCAGACCAAGGCGCCACGGCCGGAACGTCAGGTGCAGGTGCGGCGCGCCGACCGCGTGCGCCTGGTCAAGGTCGACGCCGAACGCCAGTCCTGAGGAGAATCGATCGTGCTCGCACTTGCGGATTTCCTCGTCATCGGCGCCGTGCTCTTCTGCCTGAGCGTCGCCGGCATATTCATCAACCGCAAGAACGTCATCGTGCTGCTGATGTGCATCGAGTTGATGTTGCTTGCTGTGAACATGAATTTCGTTGCCTTCTCGCATTTCAACGGCGACGTTGCGGGACAGGTTTTCGTGTTCTTCATCCTGACGGTGGCCGCGGCGGAAGCAGCCATCGGTCTGGCCATCCTGGTGGTGCTCTTCCGCAACCGCCAGTCCATCAATGTCGAAGATCTCGACATGATGAAAGGCTGAAGCGGACCGAATGAGTGCAGTGTACGAGTTGAAGAGGAAAGACTGAGACATGGGTAATATCTGTCTCGCCATCGTCTTGGCGCCGCTCGTCGGCGCCGTTCTGGCCGGCCTGTTCGGTCGCCAGATCGGGCGTGCCGGCGCGCACTGGGTCACCTCCGGCGCTGTTGGGTTGTCGTTCCTCCTGTCGCTGATCCCGTTCGCGCGCATCGTTGTCGGCGACGAGGCCCCGTACAACGCCAACCTCTACACATGGTTGTCGACAGGCGGAGTCGACTTCCATATCGGCTTCCTGGTCGATCAGCTCAGCGCGACCATGATGGTCGTGGTGACCTTCGTATCGTGGATGGTGCACATCTACACCATCGGGTACATGCACGACGATCCCGGCTACCAGCGCTTCTTCGCCTACATCTCGCTCTTCACCTTCAGCATGCTGATGCTGGTGATGGCGAACAACTTCATGCAGCTGTTCTTCGGCTGGGAGGCGGTGGGCCTGGTCTCCTACCTGCTGATCGGATTCTGGTACACGCGTGACAGCGCGATTTACGCCAATCTCAAGGCCTTCCTGGTCAATCGGGTGGGCGATTTCGGCTTCCTGCTCGGTATCGCAGCGGTTCTGATGTATTTCGGTTCGCTCGATTACACCGCGGTGTTCGCGGCCGCGCCCAAGTTCGACAATGCCGTTGTCACGGTGCTGCCGGGTCACGAATGGTCCCTGATGACGATGATCTGCCTCTTGCTCTTCGTCGGCGCGATGGGTAAGTCGGCGCAGGTGCCGTTGCACGTGTGGCTGCCGGACTCGATGGAAGGTCCGACACCGATTTCCGCACTCATCCACGCGGCGACCATGGTTACGGCCGGCATCTTCATGGTTTCGCGCATGTCGCCCCTGTTCGAGATGTCGGAAACCGCCCTGTCGACGGTGATGCTGATCGGCGCCACCACCGCGTTCTTCATGGGACTGCTCGGCCTGGTCCAGAACGACATCAAGCGTGTGGTCGCCTATTCGACCCTGTCGCAACTTGGCTACATGACCGTCGCACTCGGCGCCTCCGCCTATGCCGCGGCTATTTTCCACCTCTTCACCCACGCCTTCTTCAAGGCCTTGCTGTTCCTCGCCGCGGGTTCGGTCATCATGGGCATGCACCACGAGCAGGACATGCGCAAGATGGGCGGCCTCAAGCGCCACATGCCCGTCACCTACTGGACGAGTCTGATCGGCTCACTGGCGTTGATCGGGTTTCCCGGTTTCGCCGGTTTCTTCTCCAAGGATGCCATCATCGAGGCGGTGCACCATTCGCACTTGCCGGGCTCGGGCATCGCCTACGCGGCGGTTCTGAGCGGCGTGTTTATCACGGCACTTTATTCGTTCCGGCTGGTTTTCCTGGTATTTCATGGTGAGGAACGCATGGATCACCACACGCGGGAACACCTCCACGAATCGCCGAAAGTGGTAACCATTCCGCTGATGGCACTCGCCGTGCCGTCCGTGCTGGCCGGCGCCTGGTTCGTCGGTGACATGTTGTTCGGTTCCTACTTCGGTTCCAGCATCGTCGTGCACGAGACCCACGACGTTCTCGCCCATCTCGGCGAGCACTACCACGGCGTGCTTGGAATGGTCACACATGGCCTGATGCAGCCGCCGTTCTGGCTCGCGATGGGCGGTGTGGGCGCGGCCTGGTATTGCTACATGAAGCGCCCGGATATCCCGCCGCGCGTCGCCGGGTCTTTGGCGCTCATCCACCGGGTACTGCTCGACAAGTACGGTTTCGACCGTTTCAACGACTGGTTCTTCGCCGGTGGCGCGCGCACTTTCGGCGCGGCCCTGTGGCGCGGGGGCGATGTTGCCATCATCGATGGCCTGATCGTCAACGGCTCAGCCCGTGCCGTGGGCTGGTGGGCCGGCGTCGTCCGCCATATCCAATCGGGTTATCTCTACCACTACGCGTTCGCGATGATCCTCGGGCTGCTCGTGCTGCTCGGCGTCTTCGTGCACGGCGTACTCGCCTGATGCGTTCATTGCTCCCGAGTACGAACCTAACGCCGCACGAAGTAACGACGCATGGCCGCTGATTTCCCCATCCTCAGTCTGACTATCTGGTTGCCGATCATTGGCGGCATGTGGGTTGCGCTCGCCGGAAGCCGCGTGCACGACGGCGCGGTGCGCAATGACGCCTTGTTGGTCGCGTTGGGTACTTTCGTGCTGTCTCTTCTCCTCTGGCAGGGTTTCGACAATGCCGAGGGGGGTATGCAGTTCGTCGAACGCGTACCGTGGATCCCCGCCTTCGGCATCGAGTATTACGTCGGTATCGACGGTATCGCACTGCCCTTGATCCTGCTGACCACGTTCACAACCGTACTCGTCGTGCTCGCCGGATGGATCGTGATCAAGGATCGTCTCAGCCTCTACATGGGGTCCTTCCTGATTCTGGAAGGGCTGATGATTGGTGTCTTCGGCGCGTTGGACGCGATTCTCTTCTACGTCTTCTGGGAAGCCCTGCTGATACCGATGTTCCTGGTCATCGGTATCTGGGGTGGTCCGCGCCGTGTTTACGCCACCATCAAGTTCTTCCTCTACACGTTCATGGGCTCGGTGCTCATGCTGGTGGCCCTGCTGTACGTCTATTTCAAGGGCGGCAGCTTCGCGATTGCCGACATGCACGGCGCGGCACTCACGCTCGCAGAGCAACAGTGGATCTTCGTCGCCTTCCTGCTTGCCTTCGGCGTCAAGATACCGATGTGGCCGGTGCATACCTGGCTCCCGGATGCTCATGTCGAGGCGCCAACCGGTGGCTCTGTGATCCTGGCCGCGATCATGCTCAAGCTGGGTGGATACGGTTTCCTGCGCTTCAGCCTGCCGATCGCACCGGACGCCGCCGCGTCGCTCGATTGGATGATGATCGCGCTCTCCCTGGTCGCGATCGTCTACATCGGTTTCGTTGCCCTAGTGCAGCAGGACATGAAGAAGCTGGTCGCGTACTCGTCGATCTCGCACATGGGCTTCGTTACGCTCGGCTTTTTCATCGTGTTCCAGGTCGCGGCCGGGACGGGCGATTGGAACCAGGCAGCGAGCGGTATCGAGGGAGGGATGGTGCAGATGATCTCCCACGGCTTCATTTCCGGCGCATTGTTCCTCTGCATTGGCTGCATGTACGACCGCTTGCACAGTCGCCAGATTTCCGACTATGGCGGCGTTGCCAACACCATGCCGGTATTCGCGGCGTTCATGATGCTCTTCGCCATGGCCAATTCGGGCCTGCCGGGCACTTCGGGCTTCGTCGGTGAGTTTCTCGTCATCCTGACGGCATTCAAGGCGAACGTTTGGTACGCGGTGTTGGCCGCCATGACCCTGATCCTCGGTGCCGCCTACACGCTGTGGATGTACAAGCGCGTGGTGTTCGGTGCCGTCGCCGGTCCGAAGGTCGCCGCCTTGACCGACATCGACGGGCGAGAGAGGTTCGTTCTCCTCGCGCTCGCGGTCGCGGTACTCGTCTTCGGTATATGGCCCGCGCCGCTGTTCGACATGATGCACGCGAGCGTCGATCAGCTCATCGCCCACATCCAGCATTCGAAAATCCGATAAGGTCGCGGTCGATGAACGACATTTCCAACGTGCTGCCCGAAGCCACCCTCACCGGGTTGGCTTGCCTGGTCCTCGTCGTCGATGTCTACCGGCGCGGTACCGGCAACGCCGCGACTTTCTGGGCTGCCATGCTCTCGGTGCTGGTCGTGCTCGGCCAGGTAGCCGCGTGCTTTCCCAACGAGATCGTCCTGGCTTTTGACGGTACTTTCGTTCTCGACCCCATGGCCGCCGTGCTGAAGGCCTTCATGTTGATGCTGGTCATGCTCGCGTTTTTCTACGCTCGAGATTATTTCCAGCGACACGGTCAGGTGCAGTCCGAGTTCTACATCCTCGCGTTGTTCGCTGCCATCGGCATGATGGTGCTGATTTCCGCGCATAACCTGCTGACCGTGTATCTGGGCTTGGAGTTGCTGTCGTTGTCGCTCTACGCCATGGTCGCGATGGAACGCGATTCGGTGGCCGCGTCCGAAGCGGCGATGAAGTACTTCGTGCTCGGGGCGTTGGCGTCGGGCATGCTGCTATATGGGATGTCGATGCTCTACGGTGTGGCGGGAACGCTCGATCTCGCGATGCTGTCGGATCACGTGACCGACGACCGCAGCCACATGTTGTTCACCTTCGGTCTCGTCTTCGTCCTGGTCGGGATCGCCTTCAAACTCGGTGTTGCGCCGTTCCACATGTGGGTGCCGGATGTCTACCAGGGGGCCTCGACGCCGGTGACCCTCTTCATCGGCTCCGCGCCCAAGCTCGCGGCCTTCGCCATGGCGGTCCGCGTGCTCGCTGACGGTCTCGGCGCGGTCGCCGGCGAATGGCAATCGATGCTGGTCCTGCTCGCGATCGTGTCCATGGCGATCGGCAACATCGTGGCCATTGCGCAGACCAACCTCAAGCGCATGCTGGCCTATTCGACGATTTCGCACATGGGATTCCTGCTGATCGGAATCATCGCCGCGAATGCCCTCGGCTACGCAGCCTCGATGTTCTACGTGATCGTCTATGCCCTGATGAGCGCAGGTGCCTTCGGCGCCATCATCCTGTTGGCGTCGCCAGGGCACGCGTCTGACCGCCTGCAGGATTTTGCCGGGCTGGCCAAACGCAGCCCTTGGCACGCCTTCATCATGCTGATCCTGATGTTCTCGCTGGCCGGGGTGCCGCCGTTTGCCGGATTCTGGGCCAAGTGGTTCGTGCTCAAGGAACTCGTGGCGGCTGGCAACACCTGGCTTGCCGTGGTGGCCGTGCTGTTCTCCCTGATCGGGGCTTTCTACTACCTGCGGGTGGTCAAGCTGATGTATTTCGACGAACCGCAGCAGGTCGAACGGGGCGGCGCTGGCCCGGGCGAGGATGTCGCGCTGGTTTTCAGCGTCAACGGCTTGGCCGTTCTCGCGCTCGGGTTCCTGCCCGGCGCGCTGATGTCCGTCTGCCTCTCGGCCATGCTCGTCAACGGTATCTGAAGACAGCGGCGGCGGGCGAGTGCCGCCGCCGACTACAGGGCGGCGGCCACCGATTCACGCCGGCTCGCCGAGGCGCTCTCCGACCTTGATCGGTTGACCGGCGGCGAATGTTGGATCCAGCCGCAGCACGCCGGGCGTCGCGAGCAGGATCACGGTCGAACCCATGTTGAATCGACCGAATTCCGCACCACGCCCGAGCGCCAGCTCGTTCAGAACGTGACTCTGACCGGCGCGCGACGTCGCCGCCGGTCGGTTCGCGAAAGGGTGCCCGGTTGGTAGCCGCAGTTCGATGCTACCGACGTTCATGGCGCCGACCATGACCAGTGCGAAATCCCCGTGCTCACCCTCGAACACCACCGCTGTACGTTCGTTACGGCAGAACAGTCCGGGCAAGCCTCGCGTCGTCGCCGCATTGACCGAGAACAGTGCCCCGGGTACGTGGCGCAGGGCAACCGCGCGTCCGGTTGTTGGCATGTGCACCCGGTGATAGTTGTACGGTGCCAGGTACACCGTGAAGAAGCAGCCAAGCGAGAAGCGCGCCGCCAATTCCGCATCGCCGTCGAACAGGTCGAGTACGCGGTAGGAGACGCCTTTGGCTTGCAGCAGGGTACCCGCGGCCAGTTGCCCGCAGGCGCTGACGGTGCCGTCGACCGGCGACGTGACGACGGCTTCGTCGCTCGGCATCGGGCGCGCGCCGTCGGACAAGGCTCGCGTGAAGAACGCATTGAAGCTGCGGTAGGCGGATGCTGCCGGTTCGATAGCCTCTGTCATGTCGACGCCGAAAACGCGGATGAACAGGGCGATCGCGCTGTGAGTGAGCGGCCCCCACTCACGCCTGGCAAGCCAGCCGATCGTGCGCGACAGAGCGTGCTTGGGCAG
Organism: Gammaproteobacteria bacterium; assembly: GCA_050184115.1. Lineage (GTDB taxonomy): Bacteria > Pseudomonadota > Gammaproteobacteria > JACKNG01. Next base: position 934,456 of record JBFXAQ010000001.1, read on the forward strand.
TGCGAATTGCAGTGCGACGAAAGCGCGCCGCGCGCCGCGACCCGTCACGAGTCCGGCGCGGTGCGTCGTACCGGCAACCAGGTGATCAGCGGGTCACCGCTTGCGCAGTCGAAGTGGATTTCGATCATGTCACCAAGCGCGAGCGGCTGCTTTGGTTCGCTCAGCATCAGATGCATACCACCGGGGCGCGCTTCGATCTGCGCGCCGGGAGCGATCACGATCTCGTGCAGATGGCGCATTTCGGCGCGGCCTTCGCTGTAGCGCGTTTCGTGGATCATGCCGCGAGCAAAAGCCGGACTCGAAACCCCACGGACCGTCATGGGCCGGTCGCCGGCATTCATCAGCAACACATAGCCTGCCGCGCTGCCGGCGCCGGGCGGGGGCTGGCGCAACCAGCCGCCGTCCGCGCGCAGGCCGTCGCAGGCGGCGGTCCCGCCGCAGGCCAGCAAGCCGGCCGCCAGCGCGGCGCTACCAGGACCCAGCAGACTGTTCATCCGTTCTTCTCGATGAATTCGCTGACGGCACCGAAGCGGCGCACGATGTCGGTATCACTGAAGGGCGGCGTCAAGACGCTCACCAGATCGAGTTCAGGGCTGACGAAGAAGATGCCCGCGGAATGATCGACCGAATAAGCGCCGTCGGTCTGCTCGACCTTCATGAACAGCACACCCAGCGCGCGCCCGAAAGCCCGCAGCTCGTTCTCCGATGCCGTTGCGCCGACGAAGTCAGGTGCGAAGTACTTCACGTATTCGGCAATGACTTCCGGTCTGTCACGATCCGGGTCCACGGAAATGAACACGACGCGGCCGTCCGACCCGTAAGCTGGCAAGCGGCGCAGTTGCTCCTGCGCACGCGCCAACGTCGCCAGCGTGGTCGGACACACGTCGGGACAATGAGTGAAACCGAAGAACAGCAAAGACCAGTGTCCACGTAGCGCCTCGGCATCCAGCGGCGCCCCAGCCTGGTCGACGAGGTGGAAACCGGCGAGCCGCGGCGGATCGGGCCATAGCAGACCTTCCACGGCGACCGCACCGTCGCCCTGGTGCGACGCCGACAACCACATGCCGCCGCCAAAGGCCGCGGCCATGACGACCACGGCCAGCAGAATGACAGGCAGCGAAGAAGCCGGCTTGTTCTGACTCATGGCGGCATTATACGTCGCACCGTGACGTTGGACCGGTGTTGGAGGTGAGGGTTCGTCACCAACCTTGCAAATGCGTGACGCAATGGCGACCATTTGCGCGGCTGGCCCGCGCGGCGCCGCTCCGCGTCGCGCGGGAAAGCGGAAGCAGCAGGTTTAGGGGCGGCGTGCACGCTCTGCGGGAAGTGAAATCCCCATGAAGGACAATGTGCCGACAAAGCTCGGCAAGTACGAGATCGAGGACGAGATCGGCCGTGGCAGCATGGGCGTGGTCTACCGTGCCTACGATCCGTATATCGACCGCGCCGTCGCCGTGAAGGTGGCTCTGGCCGACGCGCTCAAGGACAAGGATACGGGCGAGCGCTTTCGCAAGATGTTCTTCAACGAGGCGCACACCGCGGGCATGCTGCGCCACCCGAACATCCTCGATATCTTCGACGCCGGCGTTGATGGCGACATGTGTTACATCGTCATGGAACTGGTCGCCTCCGGAACGACGTTACGCAATTTCTGCCGCCCGGAACGACTGTTGCCGCTGCACCAGGCGGCCGAGATCGTATTCAAATGTGCCAAGGCGCTGGACTATGCCCACCGTCAGGGGGTCATTCATCGGGACATCAAGCCGTCGAATATCCTTCTGACCGAAGACATGGACGTCAAAATCGCGGATTTCAGCATTGCCCATGCCGCACGTACCGACACCACGCAGACCATGCCGATGGGTTTCGTCGGCTCACCGCGCTACATGTCGCCTGAGCAGGTCCACGAGGACATCATCACCAACCAGACCGACCTGTTCTCGCTCGGAATCGTCGCCTACGAGCTCGTCACCGGCCACCATCCCTTCGGCGGCGAGAGTTTCTCGGCCCTCGTGCACAAGATCGTCAACGAAGAGCCGACCCCGATGCGGCAATACCGCAGCGACACGCCCGAGATGCTCGAACGCATCATCGGCCGTGCGCTCGAGAAGACCACCGATCGTCGATATCGCATGGGAATCGATCTCGCCTCTGATCTCAGCATGGTGTTCACCCATCTCGAACGGCCGCAGGAAGACATTTCGATCAAGGACAAGTTCGAGCGGGTCAAGGAGCTCGAGTTCTTTCGTGGTTTCCCCGATTCGGAAATCTGGGAAATCATCCGAGCCAGCGTGTGGGTGGACGTCGACGTCGGTGACCGTGTCGTCGCCGAGGGTGACGTCGAAGACTCGTTCTTCATCATCATCAGCGGTGACGTCATCGTGAGCAAGAAAGGGCAGTTCGTTGGCAAGCTCCACGATGGCGACTGTTTCGGCGAGATGGGCTATCTCAACCGTATCAAGCGCACGGCCACTGTTACCGCCAACGGCCCGGTTGCCCTGATGAAGGTGAACTCGACGCTGATCGAGCAGGTCTCCCACGAGTGCCAGTTGCGTTTCTACAAGGTGTTCCTCAAGACCCTCATCGATCGCCTGTCCAAGACCACAGAGATGATGGTACGCAACAGCGTCAATTGACGCCGGGCCTCAACGGCGCCGGCCTGCCAGGTAGCGTGCGACGAGCGCGGCCGTCGACGGGTCGTGCGGATGCGAAATCGCACCGCCCTGAAATTCCTCCAGGATGTCAGCCGCCAGCACCTTGCCCAGTTCTACGCCCCATTGGTCGAAGGCGTTGATGTTCCAGATCACACTCTGCGCGAAGGTCTTGTGCTCGTAGAGCGCGATCAGTGCGCCAAGCGTGCGTGGCGTCAGTTCGTCCATCACCAGCATGGAACTCGGCCGGTTTCCCGGCACGGTTCGATGACGTCCGAGATCGATGCCATGCACGTCGGGGGCGTCGTCGTAGCGTCGCCCACGCATGAGGGCCTCGGCCTGGGCGAAGCAGTTGGCGACCAGCGCATCGTGGTGTTGCGGACGCGCCGCGGGATGATTCAGCGCAACGACGAAGTCGACCGGGACGAAGCGGGTGCCTTGGTGCAGGAGCTGGAAGAAGGCGTGCTGGGCGTTGGTGCCTAGGCCGCCCCAGGTCACGGCCGCCGTGTGGTGATCGAGCACGACGTTGTCGAGCCCGATCCGCTTGCCGTTGCTTTCCATCTCGAGCTGTTGCAGGTAGTCGGGGAGATAGCGCAGACGGTCGTCGTAGGGCACGACGGCATAGGACTCGGCGCCTAGGAAATTGAGGTTCCACACGCCGACCAGCGCCATCAGCATGGGCAGGCTTTCGAGGGGCGTGGCGGCGGCGAAATGCTCATCCATCGCTGCGGCACCGGCGAGGAGCTCGCGGAACGCCGGCATACCAACGGCGAGCGCGATGGGCAGGCCTATCGCCGACCACATCGAGTAGCGTCCGCCTATCCAGTCCCACATCGGGTAGATGCGCTCTGCATCTATGCCGAACTCGACGGCCCGCGCGGTATTGGCGGTGACCGCGACGAAATGGCGGCCAGGATCGGCGTCTGCGCCGAGTGCCGCGCCCAGCCACGCGCGCGCGGACAGCGCGTTCAGATGGGTCTCAGCCGTGGTGAACGATTTCGAGGCAAGGATGAAGAGGGTTTTGCGCGGATCGAGGGTGGCCGTAATCCGGTCGAACTCACCGCCATCGACGTTGGCAAGGAAGTGGCTGCGAACCGAACCCGCGGCTTGGTAGCGCAGGGCATCACAGGCAAGTTGCGGCCCGAGGTGCGAGCCACCGATGCCAATGTTGACGACGTCGGTGAAACGCGCACCGGTGGCGCCGGTCAGCGCTCCGTCGGCAATGGATGCGCAGAGCACGGCCATGCGTTCCCGCACATCGGAGACGAGACGCGCATGGGGCGCGTCGCCGGATGCGCGCAACGCGGTATGCAGGACGGCCCGGCCTTCGGTCGGGTTGCAGATCTTGCCCGCCAGCATGGCATCACGTGACGCCGCCACGCCGGCGCCTTCGGCGACGCGCGCGAGCAGAGCGAGGGTGCCGCGGTCGAGGCATTGCTTGCTGAAGTCGAGCGTGATCCCGGCTGCGCTGGCGCACATGCGTTGGAGCCGGTCGGGTTCCCAGTCGAACAGGCGCTCGACGGACAAGCCGTCGTGTTTGGCGGCGCGTTGCCGCAACTCGCTCACTAGTGGCGAAAGTGTCGGTTTCATGGGGGGGAGAACTCGGGTTCGTTGAAGTCCTGATAAAGTCGTGACGAGGTGGTGCCAAGCAGCGGTCCCGGCATGACGGTTGGCGGCCCTGGCCGGCTTCCCGCCTTGCTATCCAGTGTGCGGGAATTCAATTAATATGACCCCATTCACCGAAGATTGCCGCTTTCCGACCGTCTTGCGGCGGGGCCCGGTACCGGCCGCGGTCATGACCATGGATGAAAGCACAGCATCATGAGCGCCCAGATCGCCGACAGGTTAGGCAAATATGAGGTCATGCGCGAGATCGGCCGCGGCAGCATGGGCACGGTCTATCTCGGGCACGATCCCTACATCGATCGCCAGGTCGCCATCAAGGTGGCGCACGCCGAACAACTCAACGACGAGGAAGGTGGCGATCGTTACCGCAAGATGTTCTTCAACGAGGCGCACACGGCCGGGCGCCTGACCCATCCCAACATCATCGGCATCTACGACGCCGGCGTCGACGGCGACACCTGCTATATCGTGATGGAACTCGTCGAAGGCGGGGAAACGCTCAAGGACTACTGCCGCGCGGACAACCTGCAGTCGATCGAGAAGGTCGTCGAGATGATCTTCAAGTGCGCCAAGGCTCTCGACTACGCGCACAAGCAAGGCGTCATCCACCGCGACATCAAGCCGACCAACATTCTGGTCACCCAGGACGGCGACGTAAAAATCGGTGATTTCAGCATCGCACACCTGACCAAGATGGATTCCACCGAGACCATGCCAATGGGCATGGTCGGCTCGCCCCGCTACATGTCACCGGAGCAGGTCACGGAAGATTACATCACCAGTCAGACCGACATCTTCTCGCTCGGCGTCATCATGTTCGAACTCCTCACCGGCAAGCACCCGTTCGCCGCCGAGTCGTTCTCGCGCCTGGTGCAGCGCATCCTCAACGAGGATCCGGCTGACGTGCGCGAGTTCCGCTCCGAGATCCCGGAAGCACTGGCCCGCATCGTCAAGCGCGCCATGGCCAAGGATCGCGCCGAGCGGTACCAGATGGGCATGGAGCTGGCCTCGGACCTGAGCAAGGCCTTCGATTCGTTGCTCGAAGCGCCACAGGAGAACATCTCCGAGCAGGAGCAGTTCCTCGCCGTCAAGCAGCTCGATTTCTTCGACGGCTTTCCCGATGCAGAGATCTGGGAAATCGTGCGAGCCGGCAAGTGGCAGGACTATCAGGATGGTGCCGAGATCATCGTCGAGGGCGAACTCGACGATTCCTTCTACATCATCGTGCACGGTGAGGTTTCGGTGCAGAAGCACAGCAAGGATCTACGCCAGTTGCTGGCGGGCGATTGCTTCGGCGAGATGGGCTACCTGGCGAAAACTAAGCGCACCGCGACGATCGTCGCGCGCGGCCCGACTTCGCTGCTGAAGGTCAATTCGACCGTCATCAGTCAGGTTTCGCTTAACTGCCAGGTGCGTTTCCTCAAAGTATTCCTGCGCACGTTGATCCACCGACTGTCGGTCACGACCGAGAAGATGTCGCAGGAATTCTGAGCGGCGGGCGGACGAAGCGCGGGCTGGTGCGCCGTCTTGCAACCATTTTACGGGCGCTGGTCCGCGGCCCAGGCATGGTCGCGGTGCTGGCGATCGGCGCCGTCGTAGCCGGAGTCGCGCCGGCATTCGACGCCGACGACCTCGTCCTGCCACCCGGATTCTCGATCGCGACATACGCCGAGGGGGTGAGCGACGCCCGCCAGCTGGCTATCGGTGCCAATGGCACGGTCTTCGCCGGCTCGCGCGAGGCCGGCCTCGTGCATGCCATCCATGACGACGACGGCGATGGCCGGGCCGAGCGCGTCGAGTTGCTGGCGGAAGGGCTCTACATGCCGAGCGGTATCGCCTACCGCGACGGCTCACTCTTCGTCGCGGCAGTCAGCCGGATATTGCGCTTCGACGGCGTCGACGGCACGACCGTCGCCGGCATCGAACCGACCGTCGTGGTCGACGACCTGCCTGCCGACGCGCACCACGGTTGGAAGTTCATCGCCTTCGGGCCCGACGGCCGTCTCTACGTACCGGTCGGCGCCCCGTGCAACGTGTGCGACCCTCCGCCGCCTTATGCCACGATTCTGAGCATGACAGCAGAAGGAGGCGAGCGTACGGTAGTGGCCCGCGGCGTGCGCAATTCGGTTGGCTTCGATTGGAATCCAGCCGGCGGCGAGCTGTGGTTCAGTGACAACGGTCGTGACTGGCTCGGCGACGACCGGCCGCCGGGCGAAATCAACCGGGTGACGACCAGTGGCCAGCATTTCGGATTCCCTTTTCGCCACGGTGACGATCTGTCCGACCCGGAATTCGGGGGGACTGGCGTGGGACGGGAGTACGTCGCTCCCGCGTTGGCGCTCGGCGCGCACGTCGCGCCGCTGGGGGTCGAGTTCTACCAGGGGCAGGCCTTCCCTGAGCGCTACCGGGGTGCGCTATTCGTCGCCGAGCACGGCTCGTGGAACCGCACGCAGAAGGCCGGCTATCGCGTCATGGTCGCGTTCCTCGACGAAGATGGTTTGGTGACCGGCTACGAGCCCTTTGTCACGGGTTGGTTGCGCGGCCAGGCCTACTGGGGACGCCCCGTCGATTTTGCGACCCTGTCGGACGGCTCGTTGCTGCTGTCCGACGATCATGGCGGCCGCATCTACCGTGTGACCTACGCCGCGCCGTGAGTGAGGCCGCGGAACTGGTGGCGCGGCTGCGCGCTGCGCTGGGCGTCGAGCCCGACGACGCGGCACTGTCCGCACTGTACGAAACCTGGCTGATGCGCGACGTCTGGCGTCTGGCAGACGAAGCATTGCCGCTGTTGGTTGGTGTCGACCCGGACAACTGGGCAAACGCGCTCGGTGCCGGCAGCGCCACGTGGGCGAACGCGCTCATGACACAGCTCGCCTCGGCGCCGGGCATAGCCGGTGAAGAAGCGGTGGCGCCGGCAGGTTTACGCGCATGGGCCCGCGAGCGGGGCACCGCCCTGCCGGCCTGCGCGGAGCAGTTGCTCGATTTCATCGCCAGCGTGGTCCCCGGTGTGCGCGACGAAAGCGCGGCTCCGGCCGCCGTGGCGCGTGCGGCGGAACGTGAGATCCTGCTCGGCGCGGCCTTGGCATTGGTCACGCGTTTCCCCGCGCAGTGCCGGGACGAACACGGCTTCTTCGACGGCGGGTTGATTGCCGACCAGATTCTGGCCAAGGCCGCGCTGTGGTTTCCGCTCGAACCGCCGCGGGCCGGCCGTGACGAGATCGCGACGCTGTTGGAGTCCTACCTCGCCTGAGAGCACGTTGGCCACTTCAAGACGATGGCTCCATCACCGCCCCGAGATGTGCCTCGCCGCGGGCTGAGGCCAGACGCACCTGGCGAGCCCGTTCGCGCAGCGCGCGACGCCGCTCGGCGGTGAGTTCGGCGTGGCAGGCCGGGCAGGACACGCCGGCCTCGTAGCCTGGCTGTCCGCGTTCTGCGGCCGCGACCGGGCCACGGCAGGCGGGGCATTGCTCGTAAGCGGCCGGAGCGAGCTGGTGATCGACCGCGGTGCGCTCGTCGAACACGAAGCAGTCGCCCTGCCATGCCGAGGCTTCCGGGGCGGTCTCGGCGAGGTAGCGCAGGATGCCCCCCTCGAGCTGATAGACCTGTTCGAAGCCCTGCTGGAGCAGGTACGCGCTGGCCTTTTCGCAGCGGATGCCGCCCGTGCAGAAGATTGCGATTGGACGGTCGCGCTGCTCGCCGAGGTGGTCGGCGACGTAGCGCGGAAATTCGCGGAAGTGGCCGGTGCGCGGGTTGAGCGCCCCGGTGAATGTCCCGATCCGGTACTCGTAGTCGTTGCGCGTGTCGATGACCAGCACGTTCGGATCGCGCAGCAGCGCATCCCAATCGCGCGGCCCGACGCGTCGGCCCGCGCAGGGCGGCGGGCTCAGTGCCGGGATGCCCAGGGTCACGATCTCGCGCTTGAGCTTGACCTTGAGCCTTCGAAACGGAACCTGCGCCGCAGGGGCATGGCGTACCGCGAGTGCCTCCACGCCGGTGAGCGCACGCAGGTGGGCAAGCATCGCCTCGACCCGTTCGCGTGGGCCCGCGAGGTTGCCATTGACGCCTTCCGGGGCGAGCAAGATGCTGCCCTTGACCCCGAGTGCGTGGCCGTGGGCGAGCAAGGCCGCGCGGAGCGCCGGCAAGTCCGTGAGTGCGGTGAAATGATAGAAGGCGGCGACGGTGCCGCTGACGGCAGCCTCGCGGGAGACGGGCGCGTTCATTTGATCGCGAGAAATCCTTCGAAGCAGACGTACTTGAACACGGACATGACATCGACGAAGCCCGCACGTTCGAGCAGACCGAGATTGCCCTCGCGCGAAAACGGTTCGAGCACGCCCTTGAGGCTGCGCGACTTGGCTACGATCTCGTCGCCGCTGTAGCCCTGGTCGAGCTTGTGATCGACGTAGAGCGAACTCATGATGTCCTGGAACCGCGCGTCCGGAGCGCGGACCTTCTCGAACAGCACGAACGCGCCGCCCCACTCGAGCGCGCGGTAAATGGCATCGAACACCTGTTGGCGCACGCGCGGCGCAACGAATTGCAGCGTATAGCACGCCACCACGAGATCGCAGGGCTCGAAGTCGAACGCGGCGATGTCGACCTGCTCGATCGTGCACGCGTTGTGCTCGGCGCAACGCTGTCGCGCAAGTCTCACCATGTCCGCTTCTTGGTCGAGGCCGATCAACCGCAGGCGGCGATCGGCGTGGCGCGCCGCCAGCCCGGCGAGCAGGGTGCCGGTCGCGCAACCGAGGTCGTAGACGCGTGATTCCTCGTGCACGAAGAAATCGGACAGTCGCAGGACCAGTTCATGGGACTCGGCATAGAACGGCACCGAGCGTGCCACGTGGGCGTCGAACTGGGTGCTGGCGACGCCGGAGAAACGCCACTCGGCATTGCGGGCGTCGATGATGTCGCCGACCTTGGCCACGCGGCAAGCTCCTCGGAATAGGGCGGCGATCATCGCACGCCCGGGGCATCGGGTTAAGTCGTGGCGGACGCTCACGATCAGTCGGCTGGCCGACCGTCGCCGGTGCGCCAGGTCTGCGCCGCGCTGCCCGCGCCTCGGGGCCGCCTCGCCCGCGCCGCCGTTGGCGCGAAGATTCCGGCATAGCCTCGCCTGGGCAACGTCATGAACGAAGCGTCTCGTGCCATCGAATCGGATCCCTACCTGCGGTCGGCGTTCGCGCGCGTCCGTGAAGCCATGCCGGCTCCGGCGGCGGGCTGGTTGACCGAACTCGAAGGCCAGGTTCCCGTTGCCTGGTTCAACGACCGCCGCCGGATCGAATGGGAGGCCGCGCTCGACGCACTGCCACCTCTCGAGGGTACACGGCTGGAGGCCACGCACGGGGTCTGCGTGCACGCAGCACCGGCGCCAGCTACCGCCGCACTGGTTCGACTGCGACGGGCGTTGTTCGCATTGCACCCCTGGCGCAAGGGGCCGTTCTCCGTGTTCGGCATCGAGATCGACGCCGAATGGCGCTCCGATCTCAAGTGGGATCGGGTAGCCCCCTACCTGGCAGATCTTCGCGGTCGCCGCGTACTCGACGTCGGCTGCGGCAACGGCTATTACGCCTGGCGCCTGTGGGGAGGCGGTGCGGCATTTGTGCTCGGCCTCGACCCGTCGCCGCTCGCGGTGATGCAGTTCCGCGCGTTGCGGCATTACGCGCGCGATGTGCCGGTGGTGGTCCTCCCACTGCCGAGCGCGGTGCTCGGTCGGCCCCTGGCCACGTTCGACACGGCCTTGTCGATGGGCGTCATCTACCATCGCCGCGACCCGCTCGGCCACCTGCGCGAAATGCGCCGGGCGCTGGTGCGTGGCGGGCAGCTAGTGCTCGAGACCCTGGTGGTACGCGGCGAGCATGCACTGGTGCCGAACGGGCGATATGCGCGCATGCGGAATGTCTGGATCGTGCCGGACTGCATGCTGGTCGAACGGTGGTTGGCGGCCACCGGGTTCAATGACATTCGCCTGCTCGACGTCACGGCGACGACGACCGCCGAGCAGCGCAGTACACCGTGGATGCAATTCGAATCGCTCGCCCAATGCCTGTTGCCAGGGGACCCGACGCGTACGCTGGAGGGCCATCCGGCGCCGCTGCGCGCGGTGTTCACCGCCCGCGCCGACTGAGCCTGCACCGATCCGTTATAGTGCCCGGCCCGTCGCTTCGCGCACGGGGGCATCGGAATCAAGGACAGCATCATGGACAAGCTCCTGCTGGTGACGGGCGCAAGCCGTGGCATTGGCGCCGCCATCGCCCGCGCGGCTGCCGGCCAGGGTTACGCCGTGGCGCTCAATTACCGGCGCGACGCTGCGGCGGCCACGACGCTGGCCGCGGCCATCGAGGTCGCCGGTGGCCGGGCCGTGCCGTGCCCGGGCGATGTCGCGAGCGAGGCCGGCGTCGAAGCCATCTTCGACGCGGTCGATGCCTGCGGACTGCCGCTGGTGGGACTGGTCAACAATGCCGGCATCACCGGCCGCGTGATGCCCTTCGTCGAGTACACCGCGGAGCGTCTACGCGCGACCTTCGACACGAACGTGCTGGGCGCGTTCCTGTGCGCCCGCGAGGCGGTGCGGCGCATGCTGGCACACGGCGCCGGCGGCAGCATCGTCAATGTCTCCTCGGCCGCCGCGCGGCTCGGCTCGCCCCACGAGTTCATCGATTACGCGGCCAGCAAAGGGGCGATCGACACGTTCACCCTGGGCCTGGCCAAGGAATTCGGAGCCCGAGGCATCCGCGTCAACGCGGTGCGGCCGGGTATCATCCGCACCGACATCCACGCCAGCGCCGGTGCCCCCGATCGTGTCGAGCGGCTCGGCCCGCAGGTGCCGTTGGGCCGCGCGGGGGAGGCCGAGGAAGTCGCGCGCACCGTTCTGTGGTTGTTGTCGGACGAGGCGTCGTACGTCAACGGTGCGCTGGTCGATGTCGCCGGCGGCCGCTGAGCGTCCCGACATGGTCGTCGAGGCGGCAACCGAACCGCTCGACGGCGCCGATCGCGGAGCGCCATCACTGCCGGCAACGACGCTCGCCTTCTGCCTGCGCTACGGCCGCATCTACCTGTTGTTCGTGTGCGCCATTGTGCTCCTCGAGGCGGGGCAATCGGCCTGCTCGATCATGCTGCCCTACGCCATCAAGCGCATCATGGACGGGGTGGCGGCGGCACAGGCCGGCGGCCTTGCCGTGATGGACGTGGTCGAGGCGCCGCTGTGGCTGTTCGCGCTCCTCAACCTCGGCGTCGTGCTGTTCTCGCGCGCCAGCGGTACGTTGCTGGTAATCCTCGGGCCCGAGATGCGACGGCGCGTGCGTCGAGAGTTGTTCGCCTACCTGCAGCACCACTCGCAGCGCTACTTCATGAGCAATTTCGCCGGCTCGCTCGCCAACCGCATCGCCGAGGTGGCGATGAGCGTTGCCTACACGCTATGGACGGTGCTGTTCGATTTCTGGCCACTGACCATCTCGTTCATGGTCTCCCTCGTTCTGCTGGCGGGCGTCAGTGCGCAACTCGCCGCGGTGCTGGGTGCCTGGGTTGCCGTCTACGTCACCGTGTCGTTCCTGCTGGCGCAGCGTTGTCGGATATATGCGCGTGACTATGCCGCCGCGCGCAGTGTCGTCAGCGGCAAGATCGTCGACTCGGTGTCGAACATCATGAACGCCAAGCTGTTCGCGCGCCGCGACTTCGAGCGCGCCTACCTCGACGACTACCTCGACCTCGAGGTCAGCCGAGCGCGGCGGACGTTCTGGTTCATGGAAGGTATCCGCTGGTTCCAGTTCGTCGCCGCGATGCTGCTCATGGTCGGCGTGATCGGCTACGCCTTGCGCGTGTGGAGCGCGGGCGGCATGGGCGCGGGCGACTTCGCCATGGCCGCCAGCCTGTCGTTGCTCCTCATCGAGCAGGCGCGCGGCTTGAGCCGGCGCTTCCTGGATTTCTTCGAGTATCTCGGCAATATCGCCGATGGCGTGGCCATGATCGTGCGTCCGCACGAGGTGACCGATCGCGTCGACGCCGTGCCCTTGACGGTGTCGCGCGGGGAGATCCGCTTCGATCGCGTGACTTTCGGTTACGGGCCGGGGCAGCAGGTGTTCACCGATCTCGACCTCGTCATCCGTGCCGGCGAACGGGTGGGCCTGGTCGGCTATTCGGGCAGCGGCAAGAGCACCCTGGTCAACCTCGCGCTACGCCTGTTCGAACCACAGTCGGGCCGTGTACTCATCGATGACCAGGATGTCGCCGGTGTTACCCAGGAGAGCCTGCGGGCGGCCGTCGCCATGATCCCGCAGGACCCGATGCTGTTCCATCGCAGCCTGCTGGAAAACATCCGCTACGGCCGCCTGGAAGCAACCGACGAGGAGGTCCGCGAGGCCGCGCGCCGCGCGCATGCGGACGCGTTCATCATGGCGACTGCGGATGGCTACGACTCGCTGGTCGGCGAGCGCGGCGTGAAGCTGTCCGGAGGCCAGCGCCAGCGTATCGCGCTGGCCCGGGCGATCCTCAAGCGGGCCCCGATCCTGCTGCTCGACGAGGCGACGAGCGCGCTCGACTCGGTCACCGAGCGCAACATCCAGGACAGCCTGGCGCACCTGATGCAGGGACGCACGGTGGTCGTGATTGCCCACCGCCTGTCAACGCTCGCCCATCTCGACCGCATCGTGGTCTTCCACGAAGGGCGCACTCTCGAGAGCGGCAGCCATGCGGAACTGCTGGCCCGAGGCGGGCACTATGCCCATATGTGGCAGATGCAGGCCGGCGGTTTCCTGCCCGAGCGCGACAAGGAAGCTTGTGAAGGGACGGCGCTGAGCGCGGGCTAGGGCGGTGTTACCGTGTTTCGGGTCGCCCGCCCGGTGCATAGAGCGCTGGCCAGGACACCGATCACGTCCGGAGTTGGAACCGGTACGCTGCGATCAGGCAGCGCCGCGGCGCTGCTGGGCTACCGCTTCTTCTCCGGCCCACAGCGAGTTGAGCTCCGGAAATCCCCACTGCTCGGGATTCTCCCAGCCGACGATGCGATCCTTGCCGCCACCGGCCGCGAGATCGACTTCGGTGACGCGTGTACGTGCCTTGCGCCGCGTGCAGTAGAGCACCTTGACCCGCGGGGTCAGCAACTTGGCCGGATCGGTTTCGGAGACCACGGCGAGCAGCCCCGATTCGAGCCTGACCAGTGAACCCACCGGGTAGATGCCGACGGTCTTGACGAAGGCCTGGAACACCTTGGCGTCGAAGTGTCCCTTGCTCCAGTCGTACATCTTGCGCACCGCCGTGGCCGGGTCCCAGCCGGCCTTGTAGGGACGGTCGGAGGTGATGGCGTCGTAGACGTCGCACACCGCGCCCATGCGCGCGAACAGGGTCAAGGTCGAATCGTCGAGCCGATGCGGGTAACCCGTGCCGTCGACCTTTTCGTGGTGATGCAGGCAGACGTCGAGGGGTATGGCGCCGGCGGTGCCGCCTTCGGCCAGCAGCTCGTAGCCCGCCTGCGGATGACTCTTGATGTGCTCGAACTCGGCGTCGGTGAGCTTGCCTGGCTTATTGAGGACGTCGAGGTCGACCCGGGCCTTGCCGACGTCGTGGATGAGTCCCGCGAGGCCGATCTCGCGCACCTGCGCCTCGTCCAACCCGAGCTGGCGGGCCAGCGCGATCATCAGGCCGCACACCGCGACCGAGTGCATGTAGGTGTAGTCGTCCTGGTTCTTGAGACGCGCCAGGCTGATCAGGGCGCCGGGGTTGCGCAGGACCGAACCCGAGATGTCCTCGACCAGCGGGTCGAGCTGAGCGGTGTCGACAGCCTGCCCCATGCGTGCTTCGCGGAACATGTCCGTGACGGCCTCGCGCGACCGCGCACAGATGGCCGCGGCGCGCGCGACTTCGCTCTGCAGTTCGACACGCGCGGGCAGTTCGCTCGGCATGGCAATCGTTTCGTGGAGCTCGGCTTCGACACGCGCCTCGCGCTCCTCGGCGGATTCCGCCGCATGCACTGGCTCGTCGGCGACGTCGAGCCCGCGCGCGGTATCGATCCAGACCTCGCTGACCGCGCTGTTGCGCAGGGTTTCGAGATCGGCCGGGTTGTCGAGCTTGAACTTCGTGTTCCAGAACGGATGGTCCATCCATGACCCGCACAGCTCGGTCACGTACATACCCAGGCGCAGCTGGTCGGTCGCGACACGACGTAGGGTGGACTTGTTGTTCTTCATGGATCCGATTGCTGGATGGCACCTTGAGTTGGCGATTGCCATCGGGATAGCGGCAAGTGGACGTCCGGCTTGAACGTACGCGGTCACCGTTTCGCTGTGACGGCGAGCAGCCTCCGAATCCCGATGCTGCGCCGCAACCATAAGGTCGGGCACCTCCGACCGCACCGCTTCACATCCCGTTCACAGCTACCGTGCTAGCGTCGCCCGGCCCGTCACCGCCGCGTCGACACGCGGGGTGCTGACGGGATACCGCGCCGGGCTGTCGATTGTCCGCGGGAGGGCGAGGGGAGAGCCCCGGTGCAGTCATACCAAACGCAGGCGCCCAAGTGCGCCTGGACCAAGCAGGAGACACGCATGCGTAAGCACATCAGGGCGGTCATGCTGGCCGCTGCCGCGGCCACGCCGTTCGCGGCCAATGCCTACGGCCCGGACGATTTCATGAAATGGGTGCAGGCCAACCAGTCGGCCGAGCCGCAGTTCGTCGATGGTGACGTCATCACCATCGACAAGGCCGACCTCGTGCGGCCGTTCATCCCGACCGAGTTCCAGGACGAGTGGATCTTCGATGGCATGGAGATGACCATCAAGGATGCCGGTGACCTGACTCCGGCCCCCATGTACATGGAGGCGACGGAGAAGTTCAAGGGCACGGCCACGCTGGCTTCCGACAACGCCATCGAGAACTACACCGCCGGCCGTCCGTTCGATCCCGAGGAGTACACCCCGGGCACGGAATCGGGCTGGAAGATGGTGTGGAACTGGATGTACCGCTGGCAGAACGAAGGCCTGACGGTCGGTGAAGTGCACTGGGTGTGGGTCCGTCGTGGCGGCGAGCACTCCGGTCACGAGATCATGAACAACACCTACAGCAAGTTCTACACCGGTGGCGGTTCATTCGAGCGCGTGCTGACCGGGCCGTACAAGCGCGTCATGATGTCGCACCGTGCGGACCTCGCCGACCAAGGCTACAAGCTGAACAACGGTGAAGGCTTCGCCAAGAACACCGAGTTCCGCGAGTACACCGGGTTCACCTCGCCGTTCGACATCGCCGGTACGGCGTTCCTCATCTTGCGCTACGACGATCCGCGCAAGGCCGACGACTCCTGGGCCTACATTCCCAGCCTGCGTCGCGTGCGCCGTATCTCGGTGGAGGTGAAGTCGGACTCGCTGCTCGGCACCGACCATACGCTGGAGGATTTCTACGGCTTCAACGGTCGCCCGATGGAGCACGAGTGGGAATACATCGGCACCGCGCGCATGCTGGTGGTGGCACGTTCGCGTGAAACCAACACCATCTACTACGGCCCCAACGGCTGGGCGGTGAAGGACGACTACGCCCTGCGCAAGGTCGACATCATGCGTCAGTACCCGAAGTCGGCGAACCACCCCTACTCGACGAAGTTCATCTGCGTCGACCGTGTCTCGGGTGAGTCCTACTACGCCAACGCCTTCGACAAGGCCGGCGAGTTGTGGAAGGTGTGGCAGCTGACCAAGATCTGGTCGGAAGACCCGCAGTTCGACCAGGAGGCGAAGGAGTTCAATGGCGAGGAAACCCCGGAAGGTACCAACTTCCAGGTCTTCCAGAGCATCAACGTGATCGACCTGCAGAACAATCGTGGCACCCTGGTGCCGACGCGCGGCATTTCCGCCCCGCGTAACGACTTCAGCAAGATCAAGCGTCTGCTCGACGTCAACTACCTGACGGAAGGTCGCTGAGCGAATCTTCCGGCCAAGGTCGTGGAGGCCGCCTTCGGGCGGCCTCTTTTTTCATGCACGGCGCGCGCGGAGTGGCGCACGCAGGGAATCGCGGGTGCGACGGGCGCGCGAAGCGGCAGGCGCCGAGCGAACTATAAGGGCTGTCCTTCGCTCCGTGCCCAGCCAGCCGCCATCAATTCGTTCGACGGCAGGGTCTCGTCGACCAGTTTCTTCGCGGTGGCGATGCCCGCCACCGGCAGGCCAGCCGGGTCGAGCAGGCCGACCTGCACCAGTACCGAGGCCTGGTCCCAGTAGATGTGCTCGTGGTAGAGCTTCTCGCCGCGAAAGTTGACGATGGCGACCAGCGGGATCTCGACATAGCGTCCGCTCGGTGCCACGCCCGGCAGCATCCAGGGAATCTCGCAGGTGTGGGTGAAGCAGAAAATCATCTCGTCGACCAGGCGGTCGGTGCCGATGGTGCGCGACACCGGAATGAGGCGCGTGTCGGGCGGGTTCGAGTTGACGAAGTGGTACTTGTAGAAGCGCTTCAGATGGTCGTGGCCGACACCGCCGGTCATGGTCGGAATGTGATTGACGTAGGGCTCGTCGACCATCGTCGCCATGGTGGCATCGACGTTGCGCGTTTCGAACTCGTACGCGGTGTGCAGATCCCACAGCGCGGAGAGGTCGTAGATCGGACCCATCACGCCGCGCAGTACCGCCAGCGTGAGTGAGTAGGCCATCATCGCCGCCGGCTTGTCGTACGCGGTGCGGTGCTGATTCGCGAAGGCGTGCGCGCAACCCGGGTAGACGTGCGCCTGCGCCCGGGCCCGCGAACCGCACGCGGCAGTGATGGCTTTGCGCGCCGCCGCGGGTAACTTGTCATCGTTGTCCCCGAGATGGACGCGCAGCGGGCAGTCCACGGCGGCGAGCTGGCCGAGGTGCTGTTCGAGTCCGGAGGGGTAATAGGCGACTGCGCAATCGACACCACCGCGGGCGGCGGCAAGCACCGCCAACAGGCCACCGAGGCTGAAGCCGACCAGGCCGATCCCGCCCTGGTGAGACGGCTGCGCGCGCAAGGCCGACACCGTCGCGGCAACGTCATCAACGCCCGTGTCGACGTCGAAGCGCGCGCGCAGGGCCTGCGCCTGCGCACGCTGCCCCTCCTCCAGCGCGGTCCCCGGTTCGAGACGCCAGAACAGGTCCGGAACCATGCACACGTAGCCCTCCTCGGCGAGGCGCGCAGCGAGATTGCGCAGGCCGGCATCGAGACCGAACATGTCGGGCAGCAGGACGATCCCGGGGCCGCTGCCGCGCGGCGGCGTGGTCAGCCAGGCGCGGAAGGTCCCGCCGGTGGTCTCGATCTCGCAGAACGTTCCGCTCACGCCACGACTCCCCGTGCGGTTTGGTGAAGGCGAATTCTTGCGGGATACTGCGCGCGCCGCAACCACGCGGCCAGGCATCAACCAGGGGAAGGAGGCAGCGATGTCGCGCCGGCCGCACAGCACCATGTTCAACCGCAACCGCTTCAAGCTCGGCTTGTTTTCGCCCAATTGTTCCGGCGGCATGGCCGCGACCACCGTACCCGAACGCTGGGAGGCGAGCTGGGACAACAATCTCGCGCTGGCGCGCATGGCCGAGGCCGGCGGCATCGAATTCCTGCTGCCGATCGCGCGCTGGACGGGTTACGGCGGCGCGACCGATTTCCAGGGCCAGTCGCTGGAGACCATCACGTGGTGCGCCGGGCTGCTGGCGGCCACCGAGCGCATTTCCGTCTTCGCCACCGCGCATACTGCCTTCACCCATCCGCTGGTCGCCGCCAAGCAGTTCGCCACCATCGACGCCATCGGTGGCGGGCGTTTCGGCCTGAACGTCGTCTGCGGGTGGAACCAGCCCGAGTACGACATGTTCGGCCTCGACCTGCCCGAAGCGCACGATGCCCGTTACCGCTACGGGCAGTGCTGGTGGGACCTCATCCGACGGGCCTGGGAGGCCGACGAGCCGTTCGACTGGCAGGATGAGTTCTTCACCGTGCGCCACGCCGTGTGTTCGCCGAAGCCGCACGGCCGCACCTTACCGCCGATCATGAACGCCGGTTCCTCCGACCAGGGTCGCGACTTCGCCGCGCGCAACTGTGACGTCTTGTTCACCGTGATGGTCGACCTCGCCAGCGGCGCCGACACCGTGCGCCAGTGGCGCGCGTTGGCGCAGGAGCGCTATCAACGCGCATTGCAGGTTTTCACCACGACCTACGTGGTGTGCCGGCCGAGTCGGCGCGAAGCCGAGGACTACCATCATCACTATGCGGTCGAGCACGCGGATCTCGCCGCGGCCGATCGCCTCATGAGCCTGATGGGCATGCACGCGCAGTC
Organism: Gammaproteobacteria bacterium; assembly: GCA_050184115.1. GTDB lineage: Bacteria > Pseudomonadota > Gammaproteobacteria > JACKNG01. The sequence goes on from JBFXAQ010000001.1 coordinate 952,981, forward strand.
TTTTCCGCGCGACCAGATCGAGGCGCTCAGGATCAACTTCGCCGCCGGGCACGGCGTCTACCCGCTGATCGGCGATCCCGACGACGTCGCTGACGGCCTCGCCGCGATCGCAGCGGCCGGGTTCGGCGGCGCCACTGTCGCGTTCGTCAACTACCTCGACGAGCTACCGTATTTCCTCACCGAGGTCGTGCCGCGCCTGGAAGCGCGCGGTCTGCGCCTGCCGGTTGGCGCGGCCTGAGCCGCGCACGCTCGCGAGGCGCTTCCCGGATGACTCCGGCCAGGCGTGGTGGTACGCGGAAGATCCCGCGCATGGAACACGCTGCGTGCGAGATTCCACGGCCCCCGACGCCGCCACGGGCGTCAAGGGGCGCTTGCGACGACTACGGTATCGCTGCGCAGGCGCTCAGTTCGCCGCGCTCGGACGCGCACTGACCGCGGTATGCCAGCGCGTGGTGGCGGCGTTGCCGGCGGGAAATGCCAGGCCGACGTTGCGACCGAAGTCGACCGCGCAGAAGGCGGTGATGTCGGCCGCGGTGAAGCGATCGCTGCCCAGGTACTCGCTCTGCGACAGGCGTTTCTCCAGCTGGGTGTAGAACCACGCCGCGCGCTGCTGGCCGCGTTCGACCAGGGCGGGGATGGTCTTCACCCCGCTGTAGCCTGGCATCGCGCGCTCGGCGAAGGGTTCGAACTTGTTGCGGAAGTACTCGCCGATGGCCTGCATGCCATTCATTTCGCTGAAGCGCTCCCAGGCTTCGATACGCGCGGCCTCGAGCGGGTCGCGCCCGAGCAGGTTGGGTTCGGGATGCAGGGCTTCGAGGTAGCGCATGATGCACGGCGCCTCGGTGATGGCGGTGCCGTCGTCGAGCACCAGTGCCGGCAGCGTGCCCCAGGGATTGACCGCGAGGTACTCGGGCTTGAGATTCTCCCCATCCACGATGCTCACTTCCTGGCGCGGGATGTCGAGGCCTTTCTCGGCGATGAAGATGCGGGCGCGGCGCGGGTTGGGCGCCATCTGGCAATCGTAGAGTTTCATGGGTCCTCCGGTAGGTTGTGCGGCTCGGCCGCGACGGCGCGAGCATGAGCGACGGGGCAGCGGCGAGCTGCGCCATGGTCATATTAGACCGCGCCCCGGCCGGATTCATGACCCGCCGTGGCGCCGGCCTTGCCGGTGACAATTGAACCTCGCGGCGCTTCCTGCTTACATGACCGCCGGCGGCCGTTCGACGGCGCGACACGGGGTCCGCGCACGCTGCCGGGGAGAGCTTCCATGACTGCGACATTGTTCACCAACGTGCGGATTTTCGAAGGCAGCGAGAACGGTCTCGAGCCGGCCGAGGTGCTGGTGCAGGGCAACCGCATCAAGACGGTCGCCCGTGGCGGCCAGCGCATCGCGCGCAACAAGGCGATCGAGGTCGTCGACGGCGGTGGCGCCACCCTGATGCCCGGCCTGGTCAACCCGCACTGTCACTTCACGTACAACAACGCCACCAGCATTGCCGACATCACCGCGCTGCCGGTCGAGGAGCACATGCTGGTCACCATGCGCAACCTCGCCACCTACCTCGATTACGGTTTCACCGCCGTCATCGGCATGGCCTCGGCCAAGCCGCGGCTCGAACTCGTCGCGCGCAATGCCGTCGACGCGGGGCACTATCCCGGGCCCCGCATCCGTGCTTGCACACCGGAGTACACCGTCACCGGCGGCCTCGGCGACGACAATCGTCTCGACCGCGAGATCCCCTCGATCGGGCTCATCTGCAACGGCGCCGAGGCGTTCCGCCGCTCGATCCGCGAGCAGATCCGCGAGGGCGTCGACATCGTCAAGTTCAACAATTCCGGCGACAGCCTGACCATGGGCGGCCTGCCGGGCGACATCAATCCCATGACCGACGACGAGGTGCGCACCATCTGCGAGACCACCCATCGTCTCGGGCGCCGCGTCGCCGCCCATGCGCACGCCGATTCGGGCGTCCTGCAATGCATCGAGTACGGTGTCGAATTCATCAACCACGCCACTTTCGCCAGCGAGTCGACCATCGAAAAGCTGGCCCGGGTCGCCGATCGGCATTGGGTGACGCCGGCCATCGCCGCGCGCTACAACACCACCTTCGAAGCGGCCGACTGGGGTATCACCCCGGACATCGCCGAGGCCATTGGCAACAAGCGCGAGTTCGAGAGCGGATGCCGCAGCATGACGCTCATGCACAAGGCCGGCATCCGGGTGCTGCCCTTCGGCGATTACGGCTTCGCCTGGATCCCCATCGGCTCGGATGCGCGCGATCTCGAACACATGGTCGATTACTTCGGCATGCAGCCGTGGGAAGCGCTGCGCGCGGCGACCGCCTACGGCGGCGAAGCCTGGGCAGGTGCGAGCGGTGAAAAGCTCGGCCGGGTCAAGGCCGGTTACCTCGCCGATCTCCTGGTCGTCGACGGCGATCCGCTGGCCGATCTCACCGTGTTGCAGGACCGCTCGCGCATCACCGCGGTGATGAAGGACGGGCAGTTCCATCGCCGCCCGGGGCCGGGCGAAACCTTCGCCACGGCGCGCCCGAAGCGTCGCCGCCGCGCGGCCTGAGCAAGGGCGCATGATGCAGCGTTTTTCGATCCTCGACCTCGCGCCGGTCACCGCCGGTACCGATTGCACGGAGGCGTTCCGGCGCAGTGTCGATCTGGCGCGCCACGCCGAACAGTGGGGCTACCACCGTTACTGGCTGGCCGAGCATCACAACATGCCCGGCATCGCGAGTTCGGCCACCGCCGTGGTCATCGGGCATGTTGCCGGCGCTACGCAACGCATCCGCGTTGGCGCCGGCGGCATCATGCTGCCCAACCATTCGCCGCTGGTCATCGCGGAGCAGTTCGGTACCCTCGCCGCGCTGTACCCGGGGCGCATCGATCTCGGTCTCGGCCGCGCGCCGGGCAGTGACCAGCTGACGGCGCGCGCCTTGCGCCGCGCGGCCACCACCCATGCCGACCGTTTTCCCGAGGACGTGCAGGAACTGCTCGCCCTGTTCGCGCCGGCGGCGCCGGGCCAGGCCGTGCGCGCCGTGCCGGGCGCCGGCCTCGATGTGCCGACCTGGATCCTCGGCTCCAGCCTGTTCGGCGCCCAGCTCGCGGCGTGGCTCGGCCTGCCGTATGCGTTCGCCTCGCATTTCGCACCCGATGCCCTGCTGCAAGCACTCGACATCTACCGTGCGCAGTTCCGCCCTTCGGTGCATCTCGAACGACCGTACGTGATGGTCGGCGCCGGGCTCTATGTCGCCGACGACGAGAAGACCGCGCGGCGCCTGTACACCTCGATGCAGATCCAGTTCACCAACCTGTTCCGCGGCGCGCCCGGCGAGGTACAGCCGCCGATCGAGGACATGGACAGCTACTGGACGCCGGCCGAGCGGGCCGGGGTGGAGCGGGCGTTGCGGTACTGCTTCGTCGGCGACCGCGCGCAGGTGGGTGCGCAATTGGCCGATTTTATCGATGCCACCGGGGCCGACGAGGTCATGCTCGCCGCGCAGATCCACGACCACGCCGCGCGTCTGCGCAGCTACGAGATCGGCGCCGGGATCTGCGCCGACCTGTGCGGCGAGCAGGCACCCGCGCCGACCAGGGTCAGCGGCGTCGCCTGAGCGCGTTCGCGCGCCGCGCGCGACGGTGGGTCTAGATAGAGCGCGCTCAGCGTCCACAGGCGGGCCGCGAGCGTGGTCGGCGAATCGAAGAGCACCGCCGATGGCACCTCGCCGTGCACGCGCAGGCGTTCGTCGCCGTCGAAACCGTAGGTCGCGATCAACGGCGTGTAGCCGGTGGCCTGGGCCGCCCGGTAATCGGCGATTTCGTCGCCGGCCAGCAAGCGGGCGCGGTAGCGCGACGCCACCATGCCGTCGAGCACGTTGGTCTTCTTCGCCCCGATCGGCAACGGAATGACGAAATCGAGATTGCCGTCGTCGATGCCGCTGACGGCGAGCACGTGACGGATGGTCGCGCCCGGGTTGAGGGTGAAGTTGCGGCTGACTACGCCGATGTGCACGTCGGGCGACCGGATGCACGCATTGACGTAACCGACGAAGGGTTCGTGCACGCGGCCCCGGGCGAGGTAGACGCGGGTCAGCGCCTCGCGCAGGCTGCGCTTCTTGGGCAGGGCGAAATGGGTGAGGTTGCCGAGCAGCTCCTTGCCGCCGCCGAGGTACTTGAGGAACTTGCGGCGGTTGCGGAAGCGGCTCTCGTCACCGACGTCGAGGTCGAAGGTGGCGAAGGTTTCGCGGATGAGGTCGTAGGCATTGACCAGCAGGCCGTCGAAATCGAGTACCACGAGCAGGCGTTTCATCGTCTGAACCTCCCCAGGAAGCTCTGCACGAGTGAGCGAGATTGCACGGCAGCAAGGCGCGCATCGTCCGCGAAGCGCAGCTGATGGCCGACAAATTGGCGTCGCTGGGCGCCACCGAGTACCAGCGGGCGCCGCGGCCACTTGTTCAGAGCTTCCCTCACTTGCGGCCGACGTAGAGATACCAGGGCGCGCGCAGCCCTGGCAGGTAGGGCACCCGGCTCGCACCCTCGATCCGCTCGACGCGTTCGAACAGGCCGTCGAGGTAGGCGCCGTGGGCGGGGTCGGGGCGCACACCGTCGTGACCGAACCAGCGGCGCCAGAAGGCGCTGCGGGCGCGGCCGGGCCATCCCGCGCCCGGTGCGCGCGGCAGGCCGAAGTCGACCACGCCGACCAGCCCGCCGGGCTTCAACATGCGGAAGGCGTTGCGCAGCGTCGCGCGCCATTCCGGCATCATGGTCAGGGCGTAGGCGAAGTACACACGGTCGACGGCCGCGGGCGGCGCGTAGTTCGCGGCATCCGCCTCGACGACATGCACGTTGTCCCAGTTGCGGCAGCGCGCCCGCGCACGTTCCAGCAGGGACGGGCAGAGATCGACGATATCGATGCGCGCGAGCGCGGCGCGCAGGTCGTCGTCGAGGTAGTCGAGGTTGCGCGCGGTACCGCCGCCGAGTTCCACCACGTACTGGCCGCTGTCCAGGCAGAGGCGGTCGAGCAGCTCCGCGCGACCGGCGATCAGGCGTTCGCGGAAGGCATCGTAATGCCCGGCCTGCGGGGCGTAGAAGCGTTCCAGGCGCTCGCGGTGGTCGCCGGCGCGCGGCTGGCCGCGCAGCAGTTGCCACAACACCTGGGCGTCGCCGAAACGGTTTGCGTTCATGTGACGACGTCCGCGACGTGGAAGCCGGCGTAGGTCTGCACGCGGTCGAAGGGCTGCAGGGCGCGGGTCAGCGCGGGATGGTAGACCAGCCGCTCGGCGAGCGCGGTCTGCCCGCCGTCGACGCGCACGGCGTCGAGGTAGGCCGGCGTCGCATGCGCGCTGCGGAAGACCACGCGCGCGCCGTCCCGCGCGCAATCGAGGATGGCTTGCCATTCGTCGGCCAGCGCCGCCGGCCACACCCCAGCCATCCAGTCCATGTGATCGAGCAGGACGAAGCGGGAGATGTCGGCGCGCCGGGCGCGCAGGAACCCGGTGACCGAGCCGGTGTGAAGTTCGATGCGGTCGACGAGGCCGTCGCGCAGGCGGGCGAAGTTGCCGGGCTTCAGGTACTCGGGACAGCAGGTCGGGGTGTAACCGCCGGTCAGGTAGACGCGCCAGAAGTAGTTGCTCGCGATGGGCAATTCGCGGAATACATGCGTGATCGCCTCGCGGACGAAGGCGGCGACGCCGCCGGCGTGCTGGGCCTCGACTTCGTGGCGTTGCGGGCGCGGCACGCCGAGCAGGGCGAGGGTGAACTGGCGCGACAACAACCACTCCAGCTCGCGCCGCCACAACAGCGGTGCGACGCGGCGCTCGAACACCTCGCGCTGTGCGTCCAGCGTCGGCGCGTCGAGCAGGGCGTCGACCGCGGCGCGCAGCCGCGGGCGGCAGCGCAGGTAGAGATGGAAGCCGCGGGCAACCTTGCCGGCGAGACCATGGAAGTACAGACCACCGAGCTCCTCGTCGCGGGCCTGGAACACGCGTCCGTGATGGTCCCAGTAGGTCTGCGCGAAAGGACTCAGCTGCCACCGCAGGCGATGGTGATAGAGGGCCTCGAAGCGGGCATGACGACCCTTGCCGAAGACGGCGAAGAAGTCTTCGTAGTCCAGTGCACGCAGGCCCGCCAGCTTGAGCTCGTTGAGCGCGATCTGGCGCGGGTTGAGATCGACGGCATGGATGCGCGCCGGTGCGGCGAGCGCGTAGTCGAGCACGTTGCAGCCGGCGCTGGCGATGACCAGCAGCTCGTCCTCGGGTCCGAGTTCGAGCACCTGGCGGTCGATGGCCGGATCCTCCCAGCAGGTGTTGTAGACCAGGGCGTGGGAATGGAGGGCGTGGAACAAGCGGTCGTGGAGGGCGTCGACGCGGGGTGTCGCGGACATCGGGGCGGCTTCCCGTTGAAACGGTGGCGGCGACGAGCGCATCGGCTTCGTCGTCGCGGGGAAGCCTAGGCAGGCAAGGTTAAGGGGGCGTGACAAACCCGCACGCAAATCACGTGGGACGGCCGGCCATGCGCCGTCCTCGCGAACGCGCTGTTACAGGCCGTGGCCCTCGTCGGCGTCGATGAGCAGGTTGAGTGTCTGCACCGCCTGGCCGGAGGCGCCCTTGCCGAGGTTGTCGAGCTGGCCGACCACCACCGCCTGACCGCGCTCCGCGTTGTGCAGGACGTAGAGGCGGAGTTCGTTGGTGCCGTTCAGCGCTTCCGGATCGAGGCGTGCAAGGCCCGCTCCGCTGTCGAAATCGGCCACCGTGACGAAGTGCTCGCCGGCATAGTGCGCGCGGTAGGCGTCGTGGATGGCCCGCGGTGTCGGCCGTCCGGGCATCGCCCACAGGGGCAGCGGTACGTGCACCAGCATGCCCTTGTAGTAGCGACCGACCGCCGGCAGGAAGATCGGCGCGTGGGCGAGCGTGCCCCAGCGCGTGATCTCGGGTACGTGCTTGTGGGCGAGCGTCAGCGCGTAGTCGTAGGTGGTGCTGGTGATGGCGTCCGGGGCGCCGGCCTGCTCGAACGCGGCGATGAGGGCCTTGCCACCACCCGAGTAGCCCGACACCGCGTGGATCGTCACCGGCCAGTCGACAGCCACGAGTCCGGCCGCTACCAGGGGGCGGACCAGCGCGATGGCGGCCAGCGCGTAGCAGCCGGGATTGCTGATGCGCGTCGCCGTGCGCAGGCGCTCGCGCTGGCCACGTTCGTACTCGGTGAAGCCGTAGGTCCAGCCGTCGGCGACGCGGTGGGCGGTGGAGGCGTCGATGACCCGCGTACGCGGATTGTCGATCAGCGCGATGGCTTCGCGCGCGGCGTCGTCCGGCAGGCAGAGGATGGCGACGTCGGCGGCATTGAGGGCCTCGCGCCGCGCCGCCGGGTCCTTGCGCGCGCCGTCGGCGAGACGCAGCAGCTCGATGTCGTCGCGCGCGGCCAGGCGCTCGGCGATCTGCAGGCCGGTGGTACCGGCTTCGCCGTCGATGAATACGGTGCTGGCCTGGCTCATGACTCGCGGGACCTCGGTGCTGCACGCGGGGGCGCGATCATACGTGCCACCGCGGCGCGCGTCATGTTCGCCCGTTCGGCTTGCCGACTTGTTTCCAGAAGCCGGCCCGGTGGACGCGTTTGAGCACCGCGACGGTCGGGTTGAACTCGTCCGTTTTCATGGTCGCGGCGCCCTCGATGTCGCGAGCGCGGCAGTACTCCGCGAGCACGCGGCGCAAGGCGGAATCGGCATCGCGGCGGACGACCAGGTAGAAGCGCTCGTCGACGAGCGCTTCGAATGCGAGACCCATGCGCATGGCCGGGGCCTCGGCGCCGAAGGCGCAATCGGCATGGCCGCTCGCGACCAGCGCGGCAACCGCCGTGTGCGAGTACTCCTCGTCGGCATAGCCCCGGATGTTGCCCGGTGCGATGCCGGCGGCGCCGAGCAGGCCATCGAAGGCGAGGCGCGTGCCGGAACCCGCCTGGCGGTTGATGAACCGTCGCCCGCTGTCGACCAGGTCGGCGAGCGCGCGGCACGGCGCGTCGGCGCGCGAGATCAGGCCGAGGCGCCGCTTCTCCAGCAGCCACACGATGTCGCGGGAGGGGTCGAGCAGTTCGATCAGGCGCGCGGCGACCGTGCGGCCCAGTTCGCCCTGCGGCAGGTGGAAGCCGGCGATGTCGGCATCGTCGCGACGGTAGCGGTGCAGCGCGCTCTCGCTGCCGAGGACGTCGAGCGTGACGCGGTGGCGGTCGGCGAGGTGCTCGCGCAGGGCCAGCACGGCGTCGCTGTGGCTGGAGGCGATGGTGACCGGATGACGGCGCGGATCGGCCGCTTCGCTGAGGCGCGCGCCCGCTTCCAGCGCCGCCATGTCGAGGGCCGGGGCGAGCTGCGCGGCCGCCGCGCTGGTGGTCTCGAGCAGGGTCTCGCCGAAGGCCGTCAGGTGCGCGCCGCGGCCCTGTCGCGCCGACACCAGCGGTTTGCCGAGACGGCCCTCCCAATCGCGCAGCAGGCCCCACGCATGGCGATAGGAGACGCCGGCCTCGCGCGCCGCGTAGTTGAGGTGGCCGCCGTGACGGATGCCGCCGAGGAGGGTGAACACGAGCGGCTCGATGAGGACCGGTTCGCCCTCGATTTCGACCTGCCAGCGCAATACGAGGCCGAGTTTGATTCCCATTTGATTCCTGCACTTACCTGCCGGACCGGCACGCCGCATCATATTTGATCCGGCGGCGGATGCAGAACCCGGCGCGCAGCTGCGCGGCAGTCGCCGCGCGGGCAGGCACTTTGCTAACATCGCCGACCATCGTCCAGACCGGCCCGACACCGACATCCCGATGCTGCAAGCCGTCACGGAGAGCCTCTGGCTCATCGGTATCGACGATACCGACAACCCCGACACGCGCGGTACGGGCCATCGTGCGCGCAGCCTCGTCGGCGCCATCGAGGCAGCCGGCCTCGCGCGCGGCGTGGGCGTCACGCGCCACCAACTGCTGGTCGACGATCGCATTCCCTATACCTCGCACAACAGCAGCGCGTGCCTGCAGGTGGCGGCGGTGGACGACGGCGAGGCACTGTTCGATTTCTGTCGCGCCTTCATGCTCGACGTTGCCGCGCGCGGCTCGGACGTCGGGTTGTGCCTGGCGAGCCCGGCGCAGGCCGTGCAGGTGATCGAGTTCGGTCGCGCCGCCAAGACCGAGGTCGTCGACCAGGCGCGCGCGCGCCGGGCGGCGTCGGCTGCCGGCATCCGGCTCGAGGGCCTCACCGGTACGCGCGACGGCATCATCGGATCGCTCGCCGGCATCGGACTCTTCGCCGAGGGTAACGATGGCCGCTACCTGTGGCAGCGTCGCCTGCGCGAACTCACCGACGGCGTCGCCAGCGTCGCCGAGATCATCGACGCCACCGGCGTCGACGACATCCGTGTGCTCGACGGCGGCAGCCTGCGCGACCGGCCCGATACGCGCGTCGCGCTCGGTCCATGGCCGCGACCCGTGCGCATCGACGGTTCGTCCGTCCTTCTCGTTGAACAAGGAACATCGCATGAACACGCTGATTACGCCTGCATCGACAAGCAGCGCCTCAAGGCCTTCCGCCCCTGAGCGCACGCTCGGGCATGGCCTCGCGCTGCTAGGCGCGGGCCTCATGCTGGCGGCCTTCCATCGCGTGTTCGATCTCTCGGTCGGTCTGCCCGGCCACTTCGGCGTGTTCTGGATGGCAGCGATCGTGTTCGCGCGTGCCGGTTCGAGCGTCGCTTTCGCGGGCATGCTCGCCGCTGTTGGTTATGCGGCCGGCGCGAGTGCTTTCGGCGCCGGCGGTCACGGCGTATTCAATGCGCCCGGCTACCTGGTCTGCGCCGGCGCGATCGATCTCGCCTGGTGGTTGTCGCCGGCGTTGCTGCGCCAGGGGTCGACCGCGGCGCTGTGCGGCGCGGTCGCCTTCGCCCTCAAGCCCATGGTGCTTGCGGTGCTGGTCGCGGCGCTGGAACTGCAAGCCGGCGCGCTGCGACATGGCCTCGGCTACGTGGTGCTGACGCACGCCGCGTTCGGCGCGTGTGGCGCGGCGATCGGCGCGGTGCTGTTCGCCGGCGCGATGCAGCCACCGCGCACGGCGGGGCGCTGACCCACCGCTGTTCGCGCCACCGCGGGCGGCGTTCGCATTGTCAGCGAATTTGACAGCACTGCATCATTCTCAACCCACTGTTTTTGAATGCGTATCCTCGGCCGTGTGAGGCCGCGCGCCGGGTCGCAGGGCCGATCGGGTGTCAACGCTTTTTACATCGCCGTTGGAAGGGTTCCGGCCCGGCGCCGGTACCTTCCGACCAAGGTCATGAATTCGAAAGGAATTGTCCGGGGGCGCCGGAGCTGGTTCGCAAATTGCTAAGACGTGAGCATCCTTCGACCCGCTAGCTCACGGAGCCCCGACCCCCATGTATCGCCCTGCCATCACCCGGCCGTCCCACGAATTTCACCCGTCGCGTTCGATCGCGCGCGGTCTCGCTGCAAGCGCGGCGCTCGGCGTCGGCCTGCTCGCCGCCGGCCTGCAAGATGCCGGCGCGGTCGCGCTGCTCTACAACGATTTCTCGAGTCTCAACGGCTTGCAGGTCAACGGGCAGACGGCCGTCATTCACGGCTGCGCGGGCGGCGTACCCAATGGCGCGAGTTGCGGCGCGGTGACCGATTTCGACGGCAACAAGGTCCTGCGCCTGACCAACAACACGAGCCAGGGCGGCAGCGCCTTCTCGACCACGGCCATCGCCCTCGACCAGGACGCCTCGTTCAGCACCGCGTTCCGCTTCCGTTTCAGCGACCAGCAGAACGGCGGCGCCGACGGCATCGTGTTCACCGTGCAAACCAATTCCAATACCTCTGGCGGTATCGGCGGCGGCATCGGTTACCAGGGGCTGCAGAACAGCGTCGGCATCGAGTTCGACAACTGGTTCAACGGTGGCCTCGACCCGAACGGCAACCACGTCGGTATCGACCTCGATGGTGACGTCAATTCGAAGGTCACCAGCATCGACATCGCGGATCTCGACAACCCGCAGAACATCTTCACCGCCTGGGTCGATTACGATGGCGTCAACGACCTGCTCGAAGTGCGCGTGAACACCACTGGCATCCGCCCGGTCGCGGCCCTGCTGAGCTATACCGTCGACCTCGTCAGCGTGCTCGGCCAGACCGACGCCTTCGTCGGCTTCACCTCCGGTACCGGTTTCGCCGGCGCCGACCACGACATCCTGTCGTGGCAATTCAACAGCACCTTCGATCCGATCGACCAGATCGGCGACGTGCCGGAACCCGCCGGCACAGCCTTGCTCGGCATCGGCCTGCTCGGCGCAGCCCGTCTGCGTCGCCGTCACCGCGCCTGACGGCGCGCGCCCGCTTCGACGACCGCCGCATCACGCGGCGGCCACCACGCCTGGTTGACCGTATCACCGTGCAAGCGGAAGGTCGCCAGGCGCGTACCCGCCGCCTCGGCCGCGAGTTCGTCCAGTACCGCACTGACTTCGTCAACACGTGACGAGGCGGCCACCCGCCAGGCCCGCAGCGGCCTGATCAGCGTGGGGTCGGCCATGACCCACGCCGCCTGTCCAGGGTGCTTGCCGCGGGTGTACGGATGGAAACCCCACAGCGTGTAGGCACCGACTTTCGCCGCGGCACGGACTGCTGTCGCGCCGGCATTGGCCGGTTCGTCGACCACGCAGGCGGGGCGCACCGGCGCCTCGCGCGCGGGGCGCTGGATGGCGGCGAGGCCCCCGTGGGTGTTGAACAGCCAGCAGGCGCGAGCCTCGGCAATGCGGGCGATGGCGTCGGTGAAACTGGTGGCCCGGGCGACCGCGGCTGGATCGGTGGCCGGACCGATGATCGCCTGCGGGTTGGCGAAGACGAGCCGGCCGTCGACCAGCGTACCGCGCTTCGCCAGGCGTCGTGTCGGGCGGGCATGGTCATGGGCGATGACGAGATCGAAGGTTTCTTCGGCGAGGCGTTGCGGCATCGCGCGCACGTGCGCCGTGGCGATGTCCAGCGGCGCGATGCGGCCACTCGCGACGGCGTCGGCAAGCAGCCAGTCGAGGAAGCCGTCCTGGGCGACGATGGTTACGACCAGCGCGCGCAGCGGCGGACGCGGCGTGGCGTCTTCGGCGTGCGCGGCCAGTGCGACGCAGATGGCAAATAACGGCACGACGAAACCGCGAAAGACGGCACATGTCAGGTTTTGCATATTTGATCTTCGACCTCGCTGCGCTAGCTTGCGGCGCCGCATGACAACAATGACCGAGCACGCCGTTTCACTGCTGCCGGAGGGTTCAAGTCCATGTTTCCGCCTGTTCGCCACCTCGGCCTCGCCGCCGTGCTCGGCCTCGCCGGCCTGCTACCGGCAGCCGCTTCGGCCGCCACCGTCACCATCACTTTCGACGAGCCCTACGTCAGTGTGCTCGACGACCTCGTCCAGACCAATCCCTACACGGCGCTCGGTGCGACCTTTGCGTCCGGCAGTGGGGCGAAGAAGGCCGTCATCAAGACCCCTGGGAACTTCAACAACTACACCCTGGCGCCGGGTGAGGATGCCAACAACCAACTCCTGCATCTCGACAACAACCCGCCGGACGTGTTGGTGCAACTGGCCGAGGCGACCGCGACCTTCAGCTTCGACTACCGCCGTCCGACCGACGATGGCGACATCGATATCAGCATCTTCAACGGCGGTGGACTCGTGCACGCTTTCTCGACGATCAACTGGGTCCTGGCCGACGGCTGGGTGACATTCGTCTATGGGGGTGAGTTCGGCGTCATCGACGAGATTCGTCTGCAGGGCAATTCGAAGTACGTCATCGACAACCTCTCCTTCGCGGTGACCGCGGTACCGCTGCCGGCGCCGATTGCCCTGCTCGGCGGCGCGCTGGTGCTGCTGCGCGGGCGTCGCCGCGCGCTGCGCGCCACGCGCTGAATCGCACGACCCGTTGGCGACGAGGTGCCCGTCCCGGCTCGTCGCCGCGCCCGGCCGCGTGCCGGGCGCCAGCGGGAAGTGGTCCGTCACCTCCGGTATCGCCTGCTGAGTTGCGCGTTCGGCTGCACGTGCGCACTTGGCGCCGGCGCTGCCGAACCCACCAGCGTCCTCGACGAAATCGTCGTCTTCGGCCGCCGCACCCCGGCGCCGCTCAGCGTCAGCACCAACGCCGGCACCCGTTACGGCATTCGCCGCGTCGACATCGAGCGCGCCAACGCGCGCAGCCTCGACGAAGTGCTCGAACTCCTGCCCGGTATCAACGTGCGCACGGGCGGCGATGGCACGCCGCGCATCGACATGCGCGGATTGCGCACGCGCCAGGTCAAGATCCTCATCAACGGCGTACCGTTGAACGCGGTCGGCGACGGCAACTTCGATCCGACCGTGGTGCCGACCGAGTACATCGAGGCGGTCGAGGTGCTGCCCGGCGCAGGCTCCCAGCTCTACGGCGACGGTGCGCTGGCCGGCGCCATCAACATCGTCACGCGGCGCGGCAGCGGACCGCCGCGCGGCGACCTGCAGCTCGAGTCGGGTGACCTCGGCGCCGAGCGCCTGGCCGGCACCTTCTCGACCAGCTTTCCCGACGGCGACCTGTTCGTCTCGGTGGGGCGGCGTCATCGCAACGCCTGGCGCCTGTCCGACGATTTCGCGCCGGCCGATACCGAGGATGGCGGCAAGCGCTTCAACAGCGATCTCACCCGCAACACGCTCTACGCCGTGGCCAACTGGCGCCCGATCGAGAACTGGGAATTCGGCCTGACCCTCAATTATTACGAGGGCGAGCGCGGCGTGCCGACCAGCGTGTTCGATGACCAGGGCGACATCTTCGCCAGCCGCCCGCGCTACGAGCGTGCCAGCCGCGAGGATGGTTGGTACGTGCAGGCCAGCGCCTTGTTCGAACCGTCCTCGGGCTGGCGCAACCACGCCTGGACCTACGTCACCAACGACGTCACCGTCACCGAACGCTTCGCCGACGCCACCCTCAGGCCGACCCGCGACCCGACCGTCCGCAACACCTACGTCGACGAGACGCGTGGGCGCATCACGGGCGTGCAGGACATCCTGTCCTACGAAGGCGAGCATTTCGGCCGGCTCGCGGTGTCCTTCGCCGCGCGCCAGGAGCAGCTAGAGAGCGACTGTGTCATCCAGGACCTGCCGATCGCCGCCCAGCAGACGGTCACCACCACCACGCAGAACACGACCCTCACGCCCTCCGGGACGCCGGCCTCGACCTACGTGCTCGACTACACCCTGACCTCGACCAACGGCTTCGGCGCGACCTCGGCTGCGGGCGGCAACGCGCCGGTCGCCCGCCTCACGGCGAGCGATCGGCCCGGCGGCGGCATCGACTTCACCCTGCAGAACCTCACCGGCAGTAACTTCGGCCCGGAGACCTACCTCAAGTACGTCTACCTGAGCCCGAGTCCCACCTTCGACCTCGCCGGCCTGACCTGGGCCCAGGCCATCGGCAGCCAGGGCGACATCGGCAACATCAACATCCGCGCCGACGACATCGACGGCTGGAACTACGCCATCCGCGTGAACTTCCGCCGCCCCGAGCAGGGCGATGCGCTGTTCGACGGCGAGACCGCGAGCTGGCTGTTCGACCAGGGTACGGTGGCGCAGTTCTTCGAATTGCCGGCGCTCGCCAATGCCGGCCTGCCGGACGCCTACAGCGCGGTGACGATGCGGCGCACGCTTGCCAACGGTTTCTGGGGCGCAGCCGAGATCCAGGCCAGCGGTGGCACGCCGAACGACCAGTTCAACGTCAACTTCCAGGCCCTCGACGCCGTCGATCCCAACGCCCTGGTGCCGGTGACGACGACCAACACGACGACCCGCACCGTGCTCGTGGCCGACCCGCAGGTCGGCGACCTGCTGGTCGACGTGCGCCTGTGTTCAGGTGCCGGCGGGGGCGGCGTGGGCCTCGGCCTCGGCAACAACCGCGTCGAGCGCGTGCCGAGTCTGCGCTTCGGTCAGCGCCTGCTGACCCAGGAACGCGACATCGAGGTCTACTCGGCGGCCATCGAGTACGCCTTCGACCCCTGGCCGACGGCTGCCATCGTCGCGAGTTTCGGTTACCACGCGCTGGTGCGTGACGGCGGAGCGACCACCGCCAGGCCCGGCTACAGCCTGGCCGGCTACTACGACTTCGCGCACGGTATCCGCCTGCGCGCGGCCGGCTCGCACAAGGTCCGCGTGCCGAGTGTCAACCAGCTCTACGATCCCGACCAGGGCAATCCCGCGCTGGTCTTCGAACAGGCCGACAGCGTCGAAGGTGGCATCGAATGGCGCCCCGGCGTGGCGACGCGCCTCGCCCTGACGGTGTTCGAGCAGGACGTCCGAAACTTCATTCAGACCGATCTCATCAGCGAGCGCTTCGAGAACGTCGCCGAACTCGACCTGCGCGGCGTCGAGGTGCTCGGTGAGCAACACGACTGGTTCGGTGTCAACCTGCGCGCGGGCTACAGCTACCTGTGGAACCGCGACCGCACCCCGGGCACCGAGCGCAAGCAGCAGCAGTACACGCCGACCCATCGCATGACCCTGAGCGCCGACTACACCTGGCGCGACACCGCAACCCTCCACCTCGGCGCCGAGTACACCGCAGACCAGTTCTTCTACTCTCGCACCACCCCGTTGGTGCGCCGTGAACTCGACGACTTCCTCGTCGTCGACGTCAACGTATCCGTGCCATTGCCGGGCAGGCGCGTGCAGCTCTACGCCGGCGCCGACAACATCTTCGATGCCGATTACGCCGAGAGCTACGGCATTCCGCAGCAAGGCCGCTTCGTCTTCGCCGGCATCAAGATCCACCTGCCCTGAAGACGCCGGATACCGAAAACGACGATGCGGGCCGAGGCCCGCATCGTGCGCGTCGCAACCCTGCCGCGAAGCAGGGCGGGGAGGCCGCGCGACCGCCCCGGTGAACGAAGCCCGGCTCAGGCCGCCGCGGGCTTCATCACCGCCTTCACTTCGAGGAACTCCTCGAAGCCGAACTCGCCCCACTCGCGGCCGTTGCCCGACTGCTTGTAACCGCCGAACGGCGCGTGGAAGTCGAGGCCGGCGCCGTTGACGTGGACGTTGCCGGCGCGCAGCGCGTTGGCGACATGCTGCACGCGCCCCGCGTCGCCGCCGGAGACGTAGGCCGAGAGGCCGTAGACGGTGTCGTTGGCGATGCGAATGGCGTCCTCGTCGTTCTCGTAGGGCAGCATGCACAGCACCGGCCCGAAGATCTCCTCGCGCGCGATGGTCATGTCGTTGCTGACGTTGGCGAAGATGGTCGGCTTGACGTAGTAGCCACGATCGAGGCCTTCCGGCAGCCCGGGACCGCCGCAGACCAGGGTCGCGCCCTCGTCGATGCCCTTCTGGATGAGGGCCTGGATGCGATCGAACTGCACCTTGGAGACGACCGGGCCGATGTTGGAATCTTTCATCTTGGGATCGCCGACGTTGACGCCGGCGCAGGCGGTCTTCGCGATCGCCATGGCCTGGTCGTGCAGCTTCGCCGGCACCAGCATGCGGCTCGGCGCGTTACACGACTGCCCCGAGTTCAGCATCATGCCCTGCACGCCGCCGGTGACCGCGCTTTCGAGGTCGGCATCGTCGAGGATGATGTTGGCCGACTTGCCGCCGAGTTCCTGGGCGACGCGCTTGACGGTGTCGGCGGCCGACTTGGCGACCTGGATGCCGGCGCGGGTCGAGCCGGTGAAGGACATCATGTCGATGCCGGGATGACGCGACATGGCGTCGCCGACCGACGGACCATCGCCGTTGACGAGGTTGAACACACCCTTCGGCACGCCGGCCTTGTCGAGCACCTCGGCGAAGATAGCGGCGTTGAGCGGCGCGACCTCGGACGGCTTCAGCACCATGGTGCAGCCGGCGGCGAGCGCGGGCAGGACCTTGCAGGCGATCTGGTTGATCGGCCAGTTCCACGGCGTGATGAAACCGCACACGCCGACGGGCTCACGGCGCAGGGTGATGTTGCCGCGCTGTTCCTCGAACCGGTAGTTCTTCAGCACCTCGATGGTGGCGCCGAGATGGGCCGGACCCATCGCCGCTTGCGCGGCCTTGCACAGCCACACCGGCGCGCCCATCTCGGCCGAAATGGTCTCGACCATTTCGCCGTAGCGATCCTTGTAGGCGGCCTGGATGGCCTCGAGCAGTTCGACACGCTCGGCGACGCTGGTGCGCGAGAAGGAATCGAAGGCGGCGCGCGCGGCGGCCACGGCCTTGTCCACGTCGGTCGCGTTGCCGAGCATGATCTGGCCGATCACTTCCTCGGTCGCGGGATTGATGACGTCGAGCGGCTTCGGATCGGTCGGGTCGACCCATTCACCGTTGATGTAGAACTTCAGACAACTGTCCATCGAATGCTCCTGTAGGTTGAGCCGTGGCAGGCACGGCAAATTCGCAATGATGTCGGTCGCACGGCGACGGCCTGCGCAACACGGACGGCACGGGGCGCCCGTGTGGCACGACTGTGCAGCTTGCTGCGATTCCGTGCGGCCGGTCGGCTGCACGGTGAAAGCCCGCTAAAAACCGTATCGCCGTGCCGGAATCGGCATGGCACGACATGGCGCAAGGATAACATTCCGCGCGGTCCCGGCTGAACCGCGCGGGTGGTGTGGAATTCGCTCGTGACGCGTCAGCCGAGCGCCGGACGACGGCGATGCCAGTCGGTCACCGTCTGCAGCGCATGGCCGGCACGCAGCAGCGTGGCCTCGCCCAGGTGCGGCCCGAGCAGCTGGATGCCGAGCGGCGCGCCGTCGCCGTTGCAGCCGGTCGGCAGCGACAGCGTCGGCGTGCCGCTGATGTCGAACGGCGCGGTGAAGCGGATCAACTCGGGCCAGTCCTGCTCGGCTTCGCCGAAGGTGGCGAAGGCGGCGAGGGTCGGGTTCTGGCGCATGTAGGCCGGCGCGATGACGACATCCACGGCATCGAAGACGGCCGCCAGGGCGCCGCGGAAATTGAGGCGCACGTCGTGCGCCAGTGCGTAGTCCACGGCGCTCGCCGCGCGCCCGGCGTCGAGCAGCGTACCGAGACCCGGCCCGTAACCGGCCGCCTGCGCCGGGTAGGTGGCGGTATGCGCGGCGGCGGCGTCGGCCGTGCACAGCGGCGCCCACGCGGCGATGACCTCGATGGTCGACGGCATGCGCACGGGCACGACGCGCGCGCCGGCCACGCGCATCGCATCGAGCACGGCGTGCAGGGCGGCGGCGATGGCGGGGTCGACGTTGTCAGTGGCCCAGGCTTCGTCGAAGCCCACGCGCAGGCCGCGGATGCCGGTAACGATGCCGCCGAGGTAATCGTCGACCGCAACGTCGAGCGCGGTCGGGTCGGCATCGTCGGCACCGGCGATGGCGCCGAGCACGGCGGCACAGTCGGCGCTCGAGCGCGCCATCGGGCCGACGTGATCCAATGACCACGACAACGGGAAGACGCCGGCACGGCTGACCCGGCCCCAGGTCGGCTTGAGCCCGGTGATGCCGTTGGCGAAGGAGGGGAAGCGGATCGAGCCGCCCGTATCGGAGCCGAGCGCGGCGTAGCAGAGGCCCGCGGCGACGGCGACACCGGAACCGCTCGACGAGGCGCCACTCCAGTAGTCCGGGTTGTGCGGGTTGACCGGCACGGTCACAGCGGGATGGTGATGGGCGACCGCGCCCTCGGTCAGTTGCAGCTTGCCGAGGATGACGGCGCCGGCGGCGCGCAGCCGCGCCACCACCGTGGCGTCGCGCGTGGCCGCGGCCACGTTCGCGCGCACCACCGGCATGCCCGCGGTGGTGACCACGCCGGCGGCATCGCAGAGATCCTTCACCGCCACCGGCACGCCCTGCAGCGGCCCGCGGTCCTCGCCGCGCGCGAAGGCGGCGTCGGCCGCGCGCGCCTCGGCCTCGGCGCTGTCCTGCATGAGGCTGACGTAGGCATGCAGGCGGCCGTCGAGCGCGGCGATACGCTCGAACATCGCGCGCGTGACGTCGAGCGAAGAGACCTGCCGAGCGCGCAGCGCGGCGGCCAGCTCCGTCAGATCGTGGAAAGCGAGTTCGGCGTGGTTCATGCGACGGCTCCGTGGGTCCAGGGCGAACCGCGATTGTAGCCACGCCCGGCGCGGCGTCGATGCCGCGGCCCGTGTCCCCGTGCTGGCAAGGCGTCGTGCGGGGCCGTCGCCCCCGGTCAGGGCTGGTGGCTGGGCGCGTCGCGGTGAGCGGCCCGTCGCTGCGTGTACCCGGCCAACCCGGCCAGGGCGCTGCCGCCGAGGAGCCAGGCCGCCGGCAGCGGGACGTAGACCTCGCCAAAGGCCTGGAACTCGCCGATGGCGAACGCGCCATCGCCGACGTAAGGATCGGAGAAGAGGTTCTGCGGCACGTTGCCCCAGCCGTCGACGTAGACCCTGAGATAACGTGCCGGCCCGGACGGCGGGAAATCCATGCCGGCGACGTATTCGGCGTTGCCCGCCACGCTGGACAGCGTGTCCATGCCGTTGCCGACTTCACCGAACGTGCGATCGGCCACTGTCAAGGTGGACCAGGTCGAACCGTTGGTCCCGTACTCGATGGTATAGCTATCGTTGTTGTCGACCGAGAGCACGATGTCGGTGACGGTGAACAACGCGCCCATGTCGAAGACGAAATATTCCGTGTCGGCCGCCGCGGAGTAGCGGGTGAACTGCACCGTCGCGGCCGAGTTCCAGGCCGAACCCTCGCCCGGGAAGATGCCGTTGGTGAGCAGCGTGAGACTGTTGACGAAGGTCCCCGTCGCCGTGACGTCGATGAACGGGATCTGGGCGGCCCCTGCCTGCTGCAGGCCGCTACCGAGGAGAACGATCGCCAGCGTAAGTGTTGTCGGTTTCATCGGACGCTCCCTTCGACTGTCATTGCCCGGCTCACGCGCCCGGCGAACCACCGCGCCCAGGTCGTGCGCGAACTGCGATGGCCGCATGCCAGGCCACCCCTGCGCTCGCTCGTGGCAGCGCTACATCAGTTTTTCGCAGGCCACGACGAGTTGCCCTGTTCCGTGTCAGGAATACGTTCGAGTCTCGGGCGCGAGCCCGCCGCAAGACGACTCTCGCGCGGGACGTTTCGGCACAGCGCGCCGGCGAGCGTGCAACCGTGCGGCGAACGCGCAGCGTTGCCGGTCACGCTGGAGTGGGGCGAGCGGCAAGCCACCGGCACTGGTTCCAAGGCGCGCTTCGACCGAGAATCGAACCCGGCATCCGACGGGGGACAGGAACGATGGCATTCAGCGAATACGGTGATCACGACGCGGTCGGCCTGGCCGCGCTGGTACGGGCGGGCGAGGTCAGCGCGGCGGAAGTCGTCGAGGAGGCGATCGCGCGCGCCGAGCGCATCGACCCGGAACTCAATTTCCTCGCCCACCGGGCCTATGAAGTCGCGCGTGAGCGGGCGCGCGACCCCGCGCTGCCGATGGGGCCGCTGGTCGGCGTGCCGTGGCTGGTCAAGGAACTGGCGACGGCCTGGGGCGGACAGCCCTACACCAACAGCCTGCCGTACCTGAAGGACCAGCGAGCGCCTGGCGACGCGGCCATCGTCGCGCGGCTCAAGGCCGCCGGCGCGGTACCTTTCGGCAAGTCGACTTCGCCCGAACAGGGCTGGTGCCTCGCCACCGAGTCGAGCCTGCACGGCGTCACGCGGAGCCCCTGGGATCCGGCACGCACGCCGGGTGGCTCGAGCGGCGGTTCGGCGGTGGCCGTGGCGACAGGCGTGACCCCGGTGTCGGACGCCTCGGACGGCGGCGGCTCGATCCGCGTGCCGGCGGCGAACTGCGGCCTGGTCGGTTTGAAGCCTGCCCGCGGGCGCATCAGCCTCGCACCCATTGCAGTGGACTACTGGTACGGCGGGGCGATCATCTTCGGTCTCTCGCGCAGCGTGCGCGACACCGCGGTGCTGCTCGACGTGCTGGCCGGCGGCCTGCCGGGCGAACCCTACCGCCTGCCCGTGCCGCCGCGCGCCTTCGCCGCCGAGGTCGGTGCGCCGACCGGGAGGCTCAGGATCGCGCTCGTCACCGACACGCCGGATCACGGCACGCCGCTCGACGGCGAGGTGCGCGCCGCGGTCGAGGACGCCGCGCGCCTGCTCGAGGACCTCGGTCACCAGGTCGAACCGCGACCGGTGCCCTACACCTACTGGCCGCTCTACAAGACCTACACCGCGCTCATCGCGGCGCAGACGGCGGCCTTCTTCGACGCCATGGCGCCGGTGGTCGGGCGTCCGGCCGGGCCGGACGACATGGCGCCCCTCTACTGGACGATGATCGAGAAGGGCCGGTCGTTCAGCGCCATCGACCATTCCAATCAACTCGAACAGATGCGCGCTGCCTGCGTCGCCATGGCGGGCACCATGGCACCCTTCGATGCCTGGTTGATGCCGACCCTGCCGATGCTGCCGCGTACGCACGGTCACTACGACATGCAACTCGACGTCGAGACCTACGACGACACCCGCATGGGGCCGGATTGCTGTTACACCGCGCCGTTCAATGCCTCCGGCATGCCGGCCATCTCGCTGCCGCTCGGCTGGTCGCGCGCCGGCCTGCCGATCGGCGTGCAACTGGTCGGTCGTGAGGCCGACGAGGCGACGCTCATCCGTCTCGCCGCCCAGCTCGAACAGGCGCGGCCGTGGGCCGCGCGGCGACCGCCGATCAGCGCCTGACTGCTTCAGCTCGCGGAGTCGCCGTCTGTAGCGCCGGCGAGGAAGGCCTCGCGTGGGATGAAGCTGGTGTTGGCCCGCCCGCGGAAATTGAGGAAGCGCACGCCGGCCGACCCCGTGCTGAAACCGTAGAGGGTGTTACCGGCGACGAACAGCGAGGTGCCGGGGCCGAGCCGCTTGCGGCCGATGCGCAACTCGCCTTCGAGGACGTAGATGATCTCGTCCTCGGCGTGGGCGTGCAGGGCGATGGTCTCGTCCGCCGCGATGCGGGCTTCGAACAATTGCAGGCCGCCGTCGGCGCCGGCATGCAGCATACGCACGTCGGCCTCGCGCTCGGCGCGCGACATCACCGCCGCGGTGGCCGGCTCGACGAGCTCGTCGGTGCGTCGCCAGGCGACGTCGTCACTGGCGACGATGCGGATGCGCGCCATGGTGCTGCCTCCTCGTAGTCGTCTTGCGCGGGCCACCCACGCTATCCAAATCGGCTGGCCAGTGAAAGCAGCGGATGTTCGCGCGGAAAGCGCCTGCAGTGTGCGCGGCCGGCGCGCGCACCGCCCGTCGTTCGACGGACAGTGGGCAGGGCCCGTGTCGCGGCCACGCGCCGCGGCGCCAGCGGCCGACCGCGTGCGACGGCATGCCGCTACAATCGCGCCTCCAGCATGCGTCCGTGCCGTGCCCTCGCGCACGGCGTCGCCTGCCCCGCTAACCGGAGGAACTCAATGCGCAGCCTGCGCACGCTCATCGTCATCGCGCTGTGCGCCGGCATCGGCTACGGCCTGCGCGAGTACTGGACCTGGCGCGAACGGCACCCGACGACCGACGACGCCTACGTGCAGGCGCACATCGTCGACATTGCGGCGCGCGTGTCGGGACCGGTGGTGGCGGTCCACGTGGCCGAGAACCAGCACGTCGAGGCTGGCGACATCCTGTTCGAGATCGACCCGGCGACGTTCGCCGCCACGGTCGACGCTGCGCGGGCGGCCTACGACATGGCGGCACAGACCACCGGCGCGTCGGACGCCGAGGTCGGCGTCGCGCGCTCGACCCTGGAGGAACGCAAGGTCACCCTGGCCCGCGCGAAGCGCAGCCTCGAACGCGCGACGGCCTTGAACGAAGCCAGCCTCATCGCCGAGGCCGAGTACGACAACGCCGTCGCCACCGAGGCCGAAGCCGAGGCGGCGGTGGCCAGCGCCGCCGCCGATCTGCGCCGGGCCGAGAGCCAGTTCGGCAAGCGCGGCAACCAGAATTCACGGTTGCGCGCGGCCGCCGCCGCACTCACCGCGGCCGAACTGGAGTTGTCCTTCACCCGGGTGGTGGCGCCGGTCTCGGGCTGGATCTCCAACTGCACGCTGCGCGAGGGCGCGATGGTGATCGAAGAGCGCGCGCAGTTCTCCATCGTCGAGGATCGCCATTGGTGGGTGGAGGCGAATTTCAAGGAGACCGACCTCACCCACCTGCGGCCTGGCCAACCCGCGCACCTCGCGATCGACATGTATCCCGGGCTGGTTCTCGATGGCGAGGTCGAGAGCCTGGGCGCCGGTTCCGGCGCGGTGTTCTCGCTGCTGCCGCCGGAGAACGCGACGGGCAACTGGGTCAAGGTCACCCAGCGGTTCCCGGTGCGCATCGCCATCGCCCCGCGCCACGACGATCCCGACAACCTGCGTCCGCTGCGCGTCGGTGCCAGCGCCACGGTGACGGTCGACGTCGAGCCGTGAGCGCGGCCGTCGCGCCTGCCGTGCAGCGCCCGGCGTGGAGCGTCGTCGTCGGCGTCATGCTGACGGCCCTGCTCGAGGTGCTGGACACCACCGTGGTCAACGTCGCCCTGCCGCACATGATGGGCAGCTTCGGCGCCACCCCCGACCAGATCACCTGGATGATCACCGCCTACCTGGTATCGACGGCCATCGTCATGCCGTTGACCGGCTACCTGGTCGGCCGCTTCGGCCGGCGCCTGGTGCTGTTCTCCGGCGTGGCCGGCTTCCTCGCCACCTCGGCGGCCTGCGGGCTGTCGTGGAGCCTCGCATCGATGGTGCTGTTCCGCTTTTTCCAGGGCGCCTTCGGCGCGGTGCTGGTGCCGATCTCGCAGTCCATCCTGCTCGACGCCTTTCCGCGCGAGAAACGCGGCCAGGCGATGGCGATCTGGGGGCTCGCGATCATGGTCGGGCCGGTGCTGGGGCCGGTCATCGGCGGCTACATCACCGAATACTGGAGCTGGCGTTGGGTGTTCTTCATCAACGTGCCGCTGGGCGCCATCGCCATCGTGCTGATGCTGGACGAGGTCGGCGGTGCGCCGGCACGGCGCGACGTCGCCACCGACTGGGGCGGGCTGGTCCTGCTCTCGGTCGCGCTCGGCGCCTTCCAGACCCTGCTCGACCAGGGCCACACCCGCGACTGGTTCGACTCGGGTTTCATCTGGATCCTGGCCTGGCTCGCCGGCAGCGCCTTTGCTCTCTTCGTCGTGCGCGCGCTCGGGCGCGAGCACAACATCGTCGACATCCGCCTGTTCACCGACCGCAACTTCACCGCCGGCAACCTGCTCATGGCGGGCTACGGGCTGGCGATGTACTCGACCATCGTGATGTGGCCGCTGCTGGCACAGGACGTCATGGGTTATCCCGCCGACACTGCCGGCTGGGTGCTGGCACCGCGCGGCACGGTCAGCGCGGTGATGATGATCGTCATCGGCACCTTCGTTGCATCGCGCGTCGACGGCCGCTGGCTGATCATGGCCGGCATGTTGATCTCGGCTTTTGCCAGTTCGCTGATGGCGCGCCTGTCGCTCGACGCCGACATGTTCGCGCTCACACAACCGGGGCTCGTGCTCGGCCTCGGCATGGCCCTGGTGTTCTCGCCGCTGTCGACGGCGACGTTCGAGACCATCCCCTCCGACAAGGGCGCCGACGCCGCCGGGCTCTACAACGTCATGCGCACCATGGGCGGATCGATCGGCATCGCACTCACCAGTACCTTCCTGGTGCGTCGCGAGCAGGTCCACTGGCACCGTCTCGGCGAACACGTCAGCGCGACCAACCCGCGCGTCTACGACTGGCTGGAGCGCACCGACATCGCGCTCGATGAGCCGGATGCGCCGGTCAAGCTCGCCGCCGAGTTGTTCCGCCACGTGCAGATGGGCGCCTTCAACGACGTCTTCTGGGCCATCTGCGCCGTGTTCGTCGTGTTGACGCCCTGCGTGCTGCTGCTCGGCCGCCGCCGCGCCGTGGCCTGAAGCACCCCGGGTGACACCAGCCGTGGCCGCGTGCTAACACTGTGCCCTCATCCGGGGGAGACAAAGCAATGGCTGGACTGCTGGAAGGGATCCGCGTGGTCGAGGTGGCGACCTTCGTCGCTGCGCCGGGCGCGGGCACGATCATGGGCGACTACGGCGCCGACGTCGTCCACGTCGAACCGCCGGGACATGGCGACCCGCTGCGCCTGTTGCACCTGCTGCAGACCCTGCCCGATTCCGAGCAGCCGTACGCCTGGATGCTGGAGGGGCGCAACAAGCGCTCGGTGGTGCTCGACCTCAAGCAGGCCGCCGGGCGCGACATCCTCAAGCAGCTGGTCGCCGACGCCGACGTCTTCATCACCAACTACCAGCCGGACGTCGCCGCCGAACTCGAAGTGCGCTACGCCGATCTCGCGCCGTTGAACCCGCGCCTCGTCTATGCCCACGTCAGCGGCTACGGCGCCGCCGGGGCGGAAGCCGGGCGGCCGGGCTACGACGCCACCGCGTGGTGGGCACGCTCGGGCCTGATGGATCTCGTGCGCCCGCGCGACGGCGAGGTGGCGTTGTCGGCGCCGGGTATGGGCGATCACCCGACCGCGCTCGCCCTGTTCGGCGCGATCATGGCGGCACTGTTCCGTCGCGAACGCACCGGGCGCGGCGGCGAGGTGGCGACCTCGCTGCTGGCCAGTGGCCTGTGGGCCAACGGCATCATGGCGCAGGCGGCCTTGTGCGGCGCCGCGGCGTTCAAGCCCATCAGCCACGCAGAGGCGCCGAACCCGCTGGTCAACGTCTACCGCACCGGTGACGGCCATCACCTCTTCCTCGCCATGGTCAAGGAAGCGTTCGAGTGGGAGCTGTTCTGCACCGCCATCGATCGGCCGGATCTCAAGGACGATCCGCGCTTCGCGACCTCGGCGCTGCGCGCGAGCAACAACGTCGCGCTGGTCGCGATCCTCGACGACGTCTTCGCCGCGCGCGCGGCCAGCGCCTGGAGCAAGGTGTTCGACCGCCACGGTGTGACCCACGGCCTGGTCCAGCCCTACGAAGCCCTGCCCGACGACCCGCAGGCCGCGGCCAACGGTCTCTACCCGTCGTATGTCGACGGCGGCGGCCTGCGCACGGTCGATTCCCCGATCAGCATCGCGGGCGAGACCAAGCGCGCGCCGCGCATGGCGCCGGTGCTCGGCCAGCACACGGCCGAAGTGCTCGGTGAAGCGGGCTACGACCCCGCTGCCATCGCGGCATTGGCGGCCGACGGCATCGTCGTGCTCGGCTGAGGCGTCCGGAGGCGGCGAGCCGGCTCGCCGCGATCGCGCTCAGCGCGCGACGAAGCCGCCGTCGACCGCCAGGGCGTGGCCGGTCATGTACGAGGCGCCGTCGGAGAGGAGCCACACCACGGCGCTCGCAATCTCGTCCGGTTCGGCGACGCGGCCGATCGGCTCCTGCTTGGCGAGGCGGTCGAAGAAGCCGGGCATGGCGGCTTCGGCGCCCTCGGTCATGGCGGTGCGCACCAGTCCCGGACATACCGCGTTGACGCGGATGCCGTTGCGCGCGTACTCGATGGCGGCATTGCGGGTCAGCCCGACCACGCCGTGCTTGGCTGCGGTGTAGGCGGGCACACCGCCCATGCCGACCAGTCCGGCCACCGAGGCCGTGTTGACGACGGCGCCGCCGCCCTGTTCGAGCATGTGGCGGATCTCGTATTTCATGCAGTACCACACGCCGGTGAGATTGACGGCGATGACGCGGTCCCAGTCCTCGGCAGGGTAGTCGGCAGTCTTGGCGAAGGTGCCGCCGACGCCGGCATTGTTGAAGGCGAGATCGAGGCGACCGAAGGTGGCGACGGTTTCCGCCACCAACCGTTCGACCTCCGCTTCGCGCGCGACGTCGACCACGTGCAGGGCCGCGCTGCCGCCGGCCGCGCGGATCGTCTCCACCGTCTCCTCGCACCCGTCGTGATCACGGTCGGCCACCATCACCGTCGCGCCGGCCTGCGCCAGCGCGACGGCGCTCGCCCGGCCGATACCCGATGCGCCGCCGGTGACTAGCGCGACCTTGTCCTGGCATTGTCGTGTCATGTTCGATGTCCTCGGTTCGTCTATGGCGAATGTCACGCCACCGCGTGGGTGGTGCGGTTATGCTGCGCGCCCCTCGTCGAGGTCGGCGCGCGCCTCCTGGGCGAGGTAGGCGGCGGCGGCGAGGCCGGCCGCGCCCAGGGTCATGCACATCACCATGACCTGGTAGCGCACGGCGAGGTGGGGCGCGACGCCGGACAGGATCTGGCCGGTCATCATGCCCGGCAGGGCGACCAGGCCGACGGCGAAGAACGAGTTCAGCAGCGGGATCAGCGCCGTTTCGAGCGCCTCGCGTCGCGCGGTCAGCGCGGCCGTGTCGCGGCTGCGGGCCTGGGCATAGCGCTCGGCGGCGAGACTGACCGCGTTCATGGCATTGGAGAAGATCATGCCGGCGAGTGGAATGAGCGTGCGGGGCTCGAACCAATCGGGCGGATCGAGCACGCCGGCGACGACCACGACGAGGGTGGCTAAACCGGCGCCGGCGATGGCGACGAAGGCACGACGGTACTGGCCGGGTCGACGCCGCTCGAGCGGCCGCAACGCGATCACGCTCGCAGCCGTCAGCATCACCGCCAGCACGCCGACGACGATGAACGGGTGATCGGCCTCGAAGACGAAGGTCAGTACGTAGCCGATCAGGAACAACTGCAACACCATGCGCAGCGTCGCCCAGCCGAGCGTGCGTACGGGAATCGCCCAGCGCCACAACACGATGGCGACGGCGACGAGCGGCACGAAGGACAGCGCGAGATGCGGCAGCGAAATCGGGATCACGCGGCGTTGGCGGACGGCATCGGTCGGGACTCGACGCCACGATACCACGCGCCCACACCGGCGATGAGCACATGAACGACGGGTGGCACGAGGTCAGCGGCGGAAGGTTGCGCTGGCGCGATCTCGTCGCGCGTGCCTTCCGCGCCGGCGCGGCCGATCTCACCCACGGTTCGGTGCATGCCGCGGTTGTGTTGCTCGCCATTCCCATGGTCCTGGAGATGGCGATGGAGTCGGTGTTCGCGCTCACCGACATCTGGTTCGTCGCCCGTCTCGGTGCCGCGGCCGTCGCCGCGGTCGGCCTGACCGAGGCGGTCATGACCCTGGTCTACGCCGTCGCCGTGGGCCTCGGCATGGGCGTCACCGCGCTGGTCGCGCGCCGCGTCGGCGAGGGCGACGATCGTGGCGCGGCCCGCGTCACCGGCCAGGCCCTGTGGCTGGGTGGGTTGACGGCCGTGCTCGTCGCTGCCATCGGTGTCACCGGCGGTACCGCGGTGCTGCGCGCGATGGGCGCCGGCGAGGACGTCATCGCGACCGGAGCGGGCTACACCCGGCTGCTGCTCGGCGGCGCCGCCTCGGTGGTCTTCATCTTCGTCCTCAATGCCGCCTATCGCGGCGCCGGCCTGCCGGCCATCGCCATGCGCGCCCTGGTGCTGGCCAACGCGCTCAACATCGCGCTCGATCCCTGCTTCATCTTCGGTCTCGGGCCGTTCCCCGAACTCGGCGTCACCGGTGCGGCGCTGGCCACCACGCTCGGGCGCAGCGTGGGCGTCGCCTACCTGCTCTACAAGCTGGCCGGTCGCCAGCCGCATCTCGCGCTCGGCCGCGCCGACCTGCGTTTCGATGTGCGCCTGTCCTGGCACCTGCTTGCGGTCTCCGCGGGCGGCATCCTGCAGTTCCTCGTCGCCACCGCGAGCTGGGTGTTCCTGATGCGGCTCGTGGCCGCTTTCGGCGGGGTCGCCGTCGCCGGCTACACCATCGCCGTGCGCATCATCGACATCACCATCCTGCCGGCCTGGGGCTTCAGCAACGCCGCCGCCACCCTGGTCGGCCAGAACCTCGGCGCCGGCGCCCCGGGCCGTGCGCGGGAGGCAGTACGGGTGGTGATGGTCTACACCGTCGGCTACATGGCCGTGGTCGGCGGGCTCTTCGTCGTCGCGGGGCCGTCGCTGGTGGGCTTCTTCACGGCCGATGAGACCGTGATCGCGCACGGCGTCGCCTGTCTCGCTCTGGTCGGTCTCGGCTACGGTTTCCTGGGTTTGAGCATGACCCTGACCCAGGCCTTCAACGGCGCCGGTGATACCTGGACGCCGACCTGGATCAACCTTGTCGGCTTCTGGGCCCTGCAGCTGCCTCTGGCCTGGGGCCTGGCCAAGGTCGCGGACCTGGGACCGCGCGGGGTGTTCGTCGCCATCGCCGTGGCCGAGCTCGCGGTCGCACTGGTGGCCTGGGCGTGGTTCCGCAGCGGGCGCTGGACGCGGGTGCGCGTGTGAGCGGAGCGATCGGGGCTGCCGATCGCCCGACCGCTCGTCGGCGTCAGCGCTGCCTCATTCGAAATCGCGCGGTGACCACCATGGGAAGAACGGCGGCAGGTCGCTCGACACGCGGCCGCTGAAGGCCGGCGGGCGCTTTTCCAGGAAGGAGGCCACGCCCTCCCGCGCGTCGGGCCCGCGGCCGAGGTGATAGACGCCGCGCGAATCGAGCTTGTGCGCCTCCATCGGGTGATCGGCCGAGAGCATGCGCCACATCAGGTGGCGGATGAGGGTGACCGACAGCGCCGACGTCTCGGCCGCGATCTCGCCGGCAATGGCGTAGGCGCGGTCGAGCAGGGCATCAGCTGCGACGACCTCGCTGACCAGGCCGCCGGCGAGCGCCTCGGCGGCCGGGAACACGCGTCCGGAATAGGCCCATTCGAGTGCCTTCGAGATGCCGACCACGCGCGGCAGGAACCAGCTCGAGCAGGCTTCGGGCACGATGCCGCGGCGCGCGAAGACGAAGCCGTAACGGGCCTGCTCGGAGGCAATGCGGATGTCCATCGGCAGTTGCATGGTGGCGCCGACGCCGACCGCGGCGCCGTTGACGGCCGCGATCAGCGGCTTGTTGCACTCGTACAGGCGCAAGGTCAGGCGTCCGCCGCCGTCGCGATGCAGGCCCGACTCGCGATCGGCGCGCTTGTCGTGGTCGAAAGTGTCCTTGCCGGCGGAGAGATCGGCGCCGGCGCAGAAGGCGCGCCCGGCGCCGGTGAAGACGATGGCCTGCACGTCGTCGTCGGCATCGGCGCGATCGAGCGCGTCGAGCAGCTCGTCGAGCATGCGGTGGGTGAAGGCGTTGAGCTTGTCGGGACGGTTCAGCGTGATGGTCAGAACGTGGTTCTCGACCGCGTAGAGGATCTGTTCGTAGGTCATGGCGTGCTCCGTGTGCGCCCCGCCGGCCGGCGGGCGCCGATAGGGTGCCCGCGCCGCGGCGCCGTGCCAACCCGGCGAGGCTCTCGTACACTCGGCGGCCCGTGGATCGCGAGCGAGACCCCAGCATGACCTACACCGAGATCACCTACGCCGTTGCCGACGGCATCGCCACCGTGACCCTGAACCGTCCGGACAAGCTCAATGCCTGGACGCGCACGATGGAGGGCGAAGTGCGCCAGGCGATGACGGCGGCGGCGAACGACGAGGCCGTGCGCGTGGTCGTCCTGACCGGCGCCGGGCGCGGCTTCTGCGCCGGCGCCGACATGAACCTGCTGGCCGACACCAGCGCCGCCGGCACCGACACCCGGCCGCAGGACCCGGCCCCCGGCGGGGTCTCCGGCGGGCTCGACCTGCCGCCCGACTTCTCCCTGCGCTACGCCTACTTCCCCACCGTGCCGAAACCGATCGTCGCCGCCATCAACGGCCCCTGCGCCGGCCTCGGCCTGATCATGGCGCTCTATTGCGACGTGCGCTTCGCCGCCAGCGATGCCGTCTTCACCACCGCCTTCGCGCGCCGCGGCCTCATCGCCGAGCACGGCATCTCGTGGCTGCTGCCGGCGCTGGTCGGGCATGCCAACGCGCTCGACCTGCTGCTCTCGGCGCGCAAGCTCGACGCCGGCGAGGCCCACCGCATGGGGCTCGTCAACCATCTCGCGGCCGCCGATACCCTGATGGACACAGTCATGGCCTATGCCCGCGACCTCGCCGACAACGTCTCGCCCCGTTCCATCCGGGTCATGAAGCGCCAGGTCTACCGCGCCGTGCAGCAATCGCTGGAAGACGCCATCCTGATTGGCAACGCCGAGATGCCGGCGAGCTTCGCCTCCGCGGATTTTCGCGAGGGCGTGGCGCATTTCGTCGAGAAGCGGGCGGCGCGCTTCAGCGGGCACTGAGCTCGAACTGACCCGTGTCAGGGCAAGGCCACAAGGGCCTGCCTATCCTGTGCCCCGAGCTCGTCACGTGGAGGGCACGACATGCTGGCGGACAACGGCGACGCCGCGCGGATCACCCGCTTTCTCCTCGTCGGTGGCGTGGCCGCGCTCGCTGGTGCGGCGCTCACGCTGCTGGTGTGGATGATCGCCTGGCGCAGCGGCTGCGACTGTACTGTCGAAGGCGCCGTGCTCGGTGTGTTCCGTGCGCTGTTCGCGCTGGCGGTGGTTGTATTCCTCCTGGCGCAGGTCGTCGGTATCGCCGGCGTATTGCGCGGCGAACCGGCTGGTGGCCGCACCTTCGGGTGGCGCTCGACGCGCCATTCGGTGCACTGAATATCGACGCCGACTGCCGGCGGAGCGCGTTTGATTCCGTGGTGGTCGATGGCATGGAAAATCGAACCATGACTTGTAACGTCCTCGACACGATGAGACTTCGGCTGATCACACTGGTGTTGGCGCTCACCGTGGCCGTACCTGCGTGCGCCGTCGTGGTCGACACGGCAGCCGCCGGTCGCTGGAACGTCGAACTCGTCGAGGGCAGCTTCGCGCAGAACCAGGCGCGCCTGACATCGCAGGTGTGGTGGGGAAACAAGCTCCTGGCGAGCGAGTTCGCCCTGCTCGTCGGACCGGCCCTCGGCGTCCATGTCGACGGTACCGCGACGCTCGGCGATGCACTCTTTGCGTACGCACTGCTCGGCGGAGGCTCGCCGCGGAACGCGTCGACACGCATGCTGGTCACCGTGGGTGATCCCACCGTCCAACTCGTGACGACCGGGGTCGGCTGGGACGTGCTGCCATCACGTTACGCGGTGGCGACGGCGGTGACCGAACCGACCGTATCGATGTTGTTCGGCGCCGCCCTGCTGGTACCCGGCGCGCGTGCGCGGACACGGCGGGGACCACGCTGAACGCGCCCCGGTAGCGCGCGCGGCTGGGAGCGTGATCCCTCCGGCCCTGTTTCCCTGCAAAATGCGCCTCGGCGATGCCACGCCCGTTTGTCTCCGAACGGCTGCGCCCGTCGGCCTCTCGTGGTGATGTGGCGCCGCGGGGATTGGCGCCCTGGGCAGGAATCGAACCTGCGACCTACCGCTTAGGAGGCGGTTGCTCTATCCCCTGAGCTACCAGGGCGGGGTGGGGCGCCAGTCTAGCCCGGATTTCCCCCGCGTGTTCGACATGCGGTCGTGCGGCGGTCATGAATCCGATCTGCGCGAAGCGTCGGGCGCCGCCGGTGCGCGCGGCGATCCACCACGGCGACGGGTGCGCTCCGGTGCGGAGTCATGCCCGGCGCGGTGCGCAGGCGAACAGCGTGCGGAACGCCGGTGGGAAAGCCGGGTCGAGCGACGCGTGATGATGGCGAATTGTGGCGGATTGTCAGGCCGAGGTTAACGATTGCTACATCGCGCAATCCCGTTCGATTGCATCTTTCGCCGCGACCCACACTTGCGCCGTGGGCAGGGTTCGTGACATCTCGCCCGCATCCATCGATGACGACCCGCCGCGGGCGGGGGTGACAGCATGAAGACATCAGGCTCCGGCGGGAAGGACAGGCGCGACGCCGGTTCGCGCGTGGTCTACGACCTGCTCGAACGGCGTTTCAAGGACCAGGTGCTGGCGAGCGCGGTCGGCGCCTTGTCGGCGGCCGAGCGTGACGTGCTGGTGCGCCAGATCGACGATCTCGCGCGCCAGCTCGACAGCCTCGTCGAGGCCACGCGCAAGGTGCGCGAACCGTTGTCCTTCGACCTCATGCTGACGCGCCTGATGACCCTGGTCACCGAGGCCTTCGACGCCGAGCGCAGTTCGCTCTTTCTCTACGACGCCGAGACGGACGAGCTCTTCTCGCGCGTCGCGCAGGGCGAGCTGACGCAGGAGATCCGCTTCGCCGCCGACAGCGGCATCGCCGGGCAGGTGTTCCAGGACGGCCGTTCGGCGATCATCGATGACGCCTACGCCGATCCGCGCTTCAACGCCGCGGTCGACGCCGACACCGGTTATCGCACGCGCAACATCCTGTGCGTGCCGCTGCGAGCGCGCAGCGGCGAAGTCATCGGCGTGACGGAGGTGTTGAACAAGCGCGCCGGCGATTTCTCCGCCGCCGACTGCGCCCTGCTGCAGGCCTTCACCACCCACACAGCCTCGGTGCTGGAGTCCGCTCATCTCGCCGAGCGCGCGCGCGAGTCGGTGCGCGAAGAGGCGCACATTCTAGAGGTCACGCGGGCGGTGTCGTCGGAGCTCGACATCGACAAGCTGTTACGCAAGATCATCGGCATCGCGACCGATCTGCTCGAAGCCGAGCGCAGCACCTTGTTCCTGCACGACCCGGAACGCGACGAACTGTGGTCGCGCGTGGCCGAGGGCATCGCCGAACGCGAGATCCGCATCCCGGCGACGGTCGGCATCGCGGGCGAGGTGTTCGGCACGCTGCGAGCGGTCAACATTCCGGATGCCTACGCCGATCCGCGTTTCAACCCCGCGGTCGACCGCAAGACCGGCTACCGCACGCGTTCGATCCTCTGCGTGCCGGTGATCAACAAGCACGGCGTCGCCGTTGGCGTCGTGCAGGTGCTCAATCGCCGCGGCGGGCCGTTCCGGCCGCGCGACCAGCGCCGGCTGGAGATGCTCGCCGCGCAGAGCGCCATCGCGCTGGACAACGCGCGCCTGTTTCGCGAGGTGCTCGACGAACGCAACTACAGCGAGAACGTGCTGCGCTCGTTGTCCGATGCCGTCGTCACCCTCGACACCCAGTACAACCTGGTCAAGCTCAACGACGCCGCCGCGCGCCTGTTCCGCCTGCCCGCGCCCGACATGCTCGGCGCGCCGGCCTACAAGCTGTTCGGGCGCGACAACGCCTGGGTGCTGGAGGCCATCCACAAGGTCGTCAACGAACGCCGCACCGAAACCGTGCTCGACGCCGTGCTGGTGCGGCGTGACGAGACGCGCGTATCGGTCAACCTTGCGGCGTCACCGCTCGCGGATGTCGATGGCGCCGCCCTCGGCTGCACGCTGATCCTCGAGGACATCACCGAGGACAAGCGCGTGCGCGCGACGATGGCGCGTTACATGACGGCCAAGGTCGCCGAACAGGTACTGGCCGAAGGCGAGGCCGTGCTGGGCGGGCGCTCACAGCCGGCGACCATCCTGTTCTCCGACATCCGCGGCTTCTCGACCATCGCCGAGCGTCTCGGCGCGCAGGCCACGGTGTCGCTGCTGAACGAGTACTTCACCGAGATGGTGGAGGTGGTGTTCGCCTACAACGGCATCCTCGACAAGTACATCGGCGACGCCATCATGGCCGTCTTCGGCACGCCGTTCCCCGGCCCTGACGATGCCGACAACGCGGTCCAGGTCGCGATCCGCATGCAGGACGTGCTGAGCGTGTTCAACGCCCGGCGCCGCAGCGCCGGTCAGCCCACGTTCGAGACCCGTATCGGCATCAACTCGGGCGACGTCGTCGCCGGCAACATCGGCTCGGCGCGGCGCATGGACTACACGGTTATCGGTGACGGCGTCAACGCCGCGGCACGTCTCGAATCGGCGAACAAGCAACTCGGCACGCGAATCCTGATCAGCGGCAGCACGCGCGAGCAACTGCACGGCCAGTATCGTCTGCGTGAACTCGACCTCATCCGCGTCAAGGGCCGCGCGATGCCGCTGCCGGTGTTCGAGGTGCGTGGATTGGGCAGCGACATCGCCTCGGCGGCGGAGTCCCGTCTGCTCGACGTCTTCGCCGCGGGTCTCGCCTGCTACCGTGCACAGGATTGGAGCGGGGCGGTGGATTGCTTCGATACCGTGCTCGGCATTGACGCCGACGACCAGCCGAGCTGGCGGCTGCGCGCGCGGGCGCTGCACTACCGCGGCAATCCACCGCCGGCGCACTGGGACGGTGTGTGGACGCTGGAGGAGAAGTAGCGCGGTCGCCTCAGTCGTTCGCGCCACCCTGCAGCCGTGCCCAGGTGTCGCGCAGGGTTACGCTGCGATTGAATACCGGGTGTCCCGGCGCGTCGTCGACACTGTCGCGACAGAAGTAGCCGAGGCGTTCGAACTGGAAGCTGGTCGCGGCGTTCTGCGCCAGCGACGGCTCACCCCAGGCCGGCTGCGCGACACTGAGCGAGGTGGGATTGAGATGGACGCGGAAATCCTCCGCCGCGGCCGGATCGGGGACGTCGAAGAGGCGGTCGAACAGGCGCACTTCCAGCGCCACTCCGGCACTGACCGAGACCCAGTGGATGATGCCCTTGACCTTGCGGCCGTCGGCGGTCTGACCGCCGCCACTGGCGGGGTCGTGACTGCAACGCAGTTCGACGACGTGGCCGTCGGCATCGCGCACTACTTCGTCGCAGCGAATGACGTAACCGTAGCGCAGGCGTACTTCGCGTCCTGGCGCGAGGCGATGGAACTTCTTCGGCGGGTCTTCCATGAAGTCCTCGCGCTCGATCCAGACTTCGCGCGTGAGCGGCACGCGCCGCGTGCCGAGGGTGGCGTCTTTCGGGTGGTTGGGCGCTTCCAGCCATTCGAGGTGATCGTCGTCCAGGGTGGTGATGACGACCTTGAGCGGGTCGAGCACGGCCATGGCGCGTGGCGCGTTGCGGTCGAGTTCCTCGCGCACGCAGTTCTCGAGCACGCCGAACTCGATCACGGTCTGCTTCTTGGTCACGCCGATGCGCTCGCAGAACTCGCGGATGGCGGCGGGCGGATAACCGCGCCGACGCATGCCGCTCAGGGTCGGCATGCGCGGGTCGTCCCAGCCGCTGACGTGGCCCTCGCGCACCAGCGCGAGCAGCTTGCGTTTGCTGGTCAGGGTGTAGTCGAGTTCGAGCCGGGCGAATTCGATCTGCTGCGGGTGGCAGGGCACGTCGAGCTGGTCGAGCACCCAGTCGTAGAGCGGGCGGTGATCCTCGAACTCGAGCGTGCACAGCGAATGGGTGATGCCTTCCAACGCATCGGAGATGCAATGCGTGTAGTCGTACATCGGGTAGATGTGCCAGCGGTCGCCGGTACGATGATGCGGCGCGCTGCGGATGCGGTAGATGGTCGGGTCACGCAGGTTGATGTTGGGCGAGGCCATGTCGATGCGTGCCCGCAGCACGTGGCTGCCCTCGGCGAACTCGCCGGCGCGCATGCGCTGGAAGAGATCGAGGTTGGTGGCGACATCGCGGTCGCGCCACGGGCTCGCCCGCCCCGGTTCGGTCAGCGTGCCGCGGGTGACCCGGATCTCTTCGGCGCTCTGGCTGTCGACGTAGGCCTTGCCGGCGCGGATGAGGTCGCAGGCGTAGGCGTAGAGCTGCTCGAAGTAGTCGGAGGCATGGTAGAGGCGCTCGGCCCAGTCGAAGCCCAGCCAGCGCACGTCGTCGGCGATCGCGCGGGCATACGCCTCGTCCTCGGTGGCGGGGTTGGTGTCGTCGAAGCGCAGGTTGCAGGAGCCACCGTACTCGAGCGCGGTGCCGAAGTTGAGGCAGATCGACTTGGCGTGGCCGATGTGCAGGTAGCCGTTGGGCTCGGGCGGAAAGCGCGTCGCCACCCGGCCGCCATGCGTGCCGCTGGCGAGGTCGGCTTCGACGATGTGGCGAATGAAGTTGGCCGGCGTGCTGGTGGGTCTGTCTTCCATCGGGGGCAGCGGGTCCTGGTTGGCGGGCAGCGGGTTCGAGGGCGCGGAATTATAAGTACTCACGGCGCGAAATGCGGTAACGGCGCCGGCTGGAGCCGGCCCTGGCCGTGCCTGGCGGGCGCCGCGCGAGCGATGGCCACGGTGTTACAATCGAGCGCCTTGCCATACCGCCGCGGTGCGGGCGCGGCGCGCGTCGGTTCCGCAGGCGGTCGAGGACCGGTTACCAGCCCCGCGGATCGGGGCCCAGCATGGGCGTCTTGAAACGAAACCCGGAGCGATGAGCGCAGGTCACGGCCAATCCGGCGGCGCCGAGCAGCGGCGCTTTGCACGCGTACCCATCAACCTCGATGGTTACCTCGCCGTGTCCGGCCATGCCCCAGTGCCATGC
Organism: Gammaproteobacteria bacterium; assembly: GCA_050184115.1. Taxonomy (GTDB): domain Bacteria; phylum Pseudomonadota; class Gammaproteobacteria; genus JACKNG01. Next base: position 990,091 of record JBFXAQ010000001.1, read on the forward strand.
ACGGCGCGTGACTTCTGCCTTGGTGGCATGTTCATCAGTGCCGATCCCGCGGCGTATGCCAATGCCGACATCGACGCGCCGGCGACGCTCTACTTCGCACTCATGGTTGGCGGCGAGAAGCAGGACTACCAGCTCGCCCTGCGCGTCGCGCGGGTCGTTGCCAAGGGTATCGGCGTGTCCTTCGCCGAAGCCGACGAGGCGACCCTGCGCCTGCTCGGCCAGTTGGCCGCACCGCAGGGTCTGCCCGAGACGGACGCCCCGGCGGCCGGCGACACCCCGGCCGGGGAATTCGCGCCCGAGTTCGCCGCCGTCGCCGAACCGCTGCGCGAGGTGGTCGCCGAGCAGGTTGGCGCGCTGGTCGAACGTTTCATCGATCGCGTCGACGAGAAACTCTTCATGCGTGCGCGCGACGCCGGCAACAACGTCGACGAGACTCGCTTTCTCGACGGCCAGCGCGAGCTGCGTGGCCGCCAGGCGGCGCTGCGTGACGATGTCGCGCCGCGTATCGAGGACGGCGTGCGCAACCTGCGCAACACGCTGTCCGCGCACGATCGCGATCCGCAGTCGATCGGGCTGTCCGACCTGTCCCTGATCGAGAAGGACGAGTTCGAGGAGTTCCTTGCCATTTCCGAAATGGTGTCCGAACTCGAACCGGAATTCAGCGAAGCCCTGTTCCAGCTCACGCGCCGTTTCTCCTTCCTTGCCAACCGTGACATCGACGCCAGCGGTCTGCCGATCGGCCCGAGCGCACTGTGCAACGCGGTGGCGGAGTCGTTGAAGGGCCTGCAGTCCGACCGCCGCGTGACCAGCGTCGTCTTCCGGGTGCTGCACGAGGTGATGTCGGCCCGGCTCGGCGATTTCTACGACGCCGTCAACGCGTTACTGATCGAACGCGGCGTGTTGCCGGTGATCGAGCGGGGCAAACCGGCCATCCGGCGCCGCCCGCCCAGCAACGTGGGATTCGACGCGACCGGCCGTGGCGAGACAGCGCCGATTACGGTCGTCGAAGAGGACTTGTCCGATCTCATGCCGGCGCCGGACACCTACCACGGTCATGGTGCGACGGCGACGCCATCGCATGCGCCGCCGGGCGTCGTGCAGGCGGCGCCAGCGAGCGTGCCGCCGGGCGGCGTGCAGGCGGCGCCCGTGAGCGTACCGCCCGGCGTCGTGCAGACGGCACCTCCGAGCATGCCCCCGGGCGTCGTGCAGGCGGCGCCACCGAGCATGCCGCCCGGTGGCGTGCAGGCGGCACCTCCGAGCATGCCCCCGGGCGTCGTGCAGGCGGCACCACCGAGCATGCCGCCGGGTGGTGTGCAGGCGGCACCACCGAGCATGCCGCCGGGTGGTGTGCAGGCGGCACCACCGAGCGTGCCCGCGGGCGTCGTGCAAGCGGCCTCGCCGAGTCTGCCGCCGGGCGTCGTACAGGCCGCGTCGCCGGGTTTGCCGCCGGGTACGGTGGAGGCGGCTGCGCCGAGCCTGCCGACGATGGCCGCGGGGGATACGGGCAGTGTGCCGGATGGTGGCGGCCTCGACGCCGGCGTAGCCATGGCCGCGCACGGCATGACCTATGCCGGCTGGACCCGCGGCCCGGTCGCTGCCGGGCCGGTCAACATCGGCCGCGCCTACACGGCGGCCCAGGCTCAACTCGCACTGCGTCGCCAGTTGCTACCGGACGCGGCGCTCGCGGCCGGCACCGGCGCGCCGGGCCACGACGTCTATTCGACGACCCAGCTCGCCCACGGCCTCGCGGCCCTGCAGCGCGAGTTCGCCACCGGTGAGGGCGAGCCGCTCGCCGTCGACGACATCCGTGAACGCATCAGCGCCGCGCTCGGTGCCGCCGGCATCCCGCAACGCGAACTCGGCGCCGAGGCGAGCGACGCCATGGAGGTCGTCGCTGGCCTGTTCGGATCGCTGCTGCACGATGCCATGGTCGCGCGCGGCGCACGCCAGCACCTGACCCGGCTGCAGCCATCGGTTCATCGCGCGGCCGTCCAGGATTCCCAGTTCTTCGTCGACGACGACCACCCGGTGCGGCGCGTGCTCGAACGTCTCGCGCGCTTGCGTGACGGCAAGAGCGAGGGCCAGCAGGCACGGCACCAGCGGGTCAAGGCGCTGGTCGGGCGCGCCAACGACGAGTTCGAGGAGGATTTCGGCTTGTTCGACGACTTCGCCGCCGAACTCGACGACATCCTGCGCGAGCAGGAGGCGGAATACCGTGAGCAGGTCGCCGATGTCGTCGAATCGTGCGAGCGTCAGCAACGCGTGCTGGAGGAACGTCGCGGCGAGTCGCTGGAGACCACCGAGGGCGGCGCCGAGCGTTCCGACTGGCCGGAGGAATGGCACAAGTGGCTCGAACGCTCGCGCCAGCTCGAGGTCGGCCAGCGCATGCTGATGAACGCGACCAGCGCCAATCCCACGCTGGTCACGCTGGTGTGGCGTGATGCCCGCGGCAACCGCTACGTGTTCGTCGACGAGCAGGGCAACAAGGCCAACAGCCTGACGCTGCAGCAGGTCGCCATGTACCTGCGCCGAGGCATCCTGCGCACGCTCGATGCCGACGATGCCGGCAACGCCGTCGGCCGCGCCATGCTCGGTGTGGTCGGCCGCTTCCATCGCGACGTCGAGGCACAAGCCACCCGCGACGAGCTGACCGGCTTTCTTCACCGGCGATTCTTCGCCGAGGCGATCGACGCCGAGTTGCCCGACGTCGAGACGGCCGCGGCGCGCAATGTCGCCGTGGCCGAGATCGAAGTGACCAACCTGCGCGCCCTCAACGAAGCGCACGGCGCGGCCGTCGGTGACGCGTTGCTGAAGGCATTCGCCGGTGAACTCGCCCGGCGCGTGCGCGGCAAGGACGTCGTCTTCGGCCGCCTCGACGGCGCGGTGCTCGGCGTGTACTGGCCGAACGGTGGCATGCAGGGCGCCTACAAGAAGCTGCAAGCCGCGGTGGAGCCGCTGCGGGCGCTCGGCGTGCCGCTGCTCGGCGCCGACTTCGATCCCGACGCCACCGTCGAAGTCGGCGGCGGCACCGTGGATGCCGGCGCCGCCAGCGCGGCGCGTGCCGAGTTCGCCATCGGCCTGACCAGCAGCGAGGATGCCCTGGTCGACGCCGCCGGCCTGCTCGAGGCGGCGCGCGAAGCCTGCGAGACCGCCATCGAGATGGGCTGTGGCGCGATTTACGTCGCCGGCTCGGAGAACGAGCAGCGCCGGCGCATCGAGGCGCTGGTCGAACTCGCCGAGCGCGCGCTCGAGGAGCAGACGCTGGTCCTGAGTGGCCAGCACGTCACGAGCCTGACCAGCGATGACAGTCTGCCCGGCCTGCACGTCGCCGTCGGCCTGCGGCGGGCCGACGGCTCGCACGTCCCGGCGACGGAGTTCGCGCCGGCGCTGGCGCGTTCGGCGCGCGCCGCCGAGATCGATCTGTGGGTGTTCCGGCGCACGCTGGCCTGGATGCAGGACCACGAGGACGAACTCGACACCTACGCACTGGTCATGGTCCCGTTGTCGTCGGCCTCGGTCCGCAACGAGGATCTCGCCGGGCTGCTCATGGCCGAGTTCATGGAGACACCGGTGCCGCCGGGACGAATCTGCTTCGGCCTGCCCGACCACGACGTCGTCGAGAACGTCACCGGGGCGAGTGAATTGATTGGCACCTTGCGCGAGTTCGGTTGCCGCTTCATGCTCGACGAATTCGGCAGCGGCCACGACAACTACGACTACATCAAGTCGATCGACGTCGATTTCGTCAGCGTCCGCAGCGGTTTCATCAGCGATGCACGCGGCAATCCCAAGGACTTCGCCATGGCCAAGTCGATCAACGAGCTGGTGCACTTCATGGGTAAGAAGACCGTCGCCAAGCAACTCCCCGGCGCGGACCTCGGCGACACCATGCGCGAGATCGGCATCGACTTCCTCTACGACCAGAGCGACCGCGTCGTCATGGGTGGAGAACCGGCATGAGCCTGCAAGACCACAAGCCGGAGAAGATCGGCAAGTACGACGTCGTCGACGTGCTCGGCAAGGGCGCCATGGGCGTGGTCTACAAGGGCCACGATGCCTACGTCGATCGTCCTGTCGCCATCAAGGTCGCCACCAATGCCGAGGCGGAGGACGATGCCTCGAGCATGGCCAAGCGCATGTTCGTCAACGAGGCGCGTTCGGCCGGCCGACTCGATCATCCCAACATCCTCAAGGTCTACGAGGCCGGCGAGGAGAACGGCATGCCGTACATGGTGATGGAGTACATCAGCGGCGGCGACACCCTGCGCTCGTACTGCAAGCCGGACACGCTGCTGCCGATCAAACGGGTGTGCGAGTTGATCCGGCAGACCGCCGAGGCGCTCGATTACGCCCATGCCAAGGGTGTCATGCACCGTGACATCAAGCCCGCCAACATCATGTTGACCGAGGAGGGCGTGGCCAAGCTCGGCGATTTCGGTATCGCACGGCGCATGGGTGTGGACCAGACCCAGATCATCGGTTGGTTCGGCTCGCCGCTCTACATGTCGCCGGAGCAGGCGCAGGATCACGAGCTGACGCCGCAGTCCGATCTCTTCTCGCTCGGCTCGGTGTTCTACGAGATGCTCGCCGGAGCCCCGCCGTTCGCCGCCAAGGGGCTGTCGGGTCTCATCCACAAGGTCGTCAACGAGGATCCCCCGGTACTGACCGAGGTCCGCCCGGAGGTGCCGGAGCCGGTATGGCGCGTGGTCAGGAAGATGCTGACCAAGGAACTCGCCAAGCGCTACAAGACGGGCCGCGAGATTGCCGACGATCTCGGCCGCGTGCTCGAAATCCTGCAGCGCTCACCGGTGATGCTGAGCGAAGAGCAGAAGATCGAGAGGATGAAGGATCTGCGCTTCTTCGCCGCGTTCTCGAAGAACGAGCTGAAGGAGGTCGCGCGCACGGCGGATTGGCGCGACTACAGCGCCGGCGAGGCGATCTTCGCCGAGGGCGCCAAGGAACGCGCCTTCTACGTCGTCGCCGAAGGCTCGGTGGCGGTGACGATCAATGGCACCCGCATCCGCGACCTCGAGGCCGGCGATTGTTTCGGAGAGATGGAGTACCTCGCCGACATCGGGCGTACCGCCGCGGTCGTCGCCAACCGCGATTCCACCATCGTCAAGGTCGAGCGCGATTACAAGGAATGGGCTTCGTTGCCGACCCAGGTGCGCCTCAACCGGGTGTTCCAGGAAGTGCTCATCGAACGCCTGCAGACGACCAGCCGCGAGCTGGCCAGGGCGCTGAGCAAGTAACGTCACGCCCGTCGGGAAGTGGCCTGCCACCGTCGACGCGGGTGGGTTTCCCTCCGGCCGTTCAGGCGGCGCAGCGCAACCAGGCCAGCGCTCCCCACGTCACCGCGACCAGCACCAGGGCGAGGAACACCGCCGCCGAGGCGAGATCCTTGGCCCGCCCGGACAGCTCGTGGTGCTCAGTGCCGACGCGGTCGGTGAGCGCCTCGATGGCGGAATTGAACAGCTCCGTGATGAGCAGCAGCAGGAGGCTCGATACCAGCACGGCGGCATCGAAGAGGTCGCGTGCCAGCCACGGTGCGAACGGCAGCAGGACCAGTGCGAGCAGGGTCTCCTGGCGAAACGCTGCCTCGTGACGCCAGCCAGCGACGAAACCCTTCATCGAGTAGCCGAAGGCCTTGACCAGGCGTTCGAGGCCTTGCGCGGAATTGGCCATCGGTCGAGCCGTCAGAGGTTCTCGATCACGGCGGCGGCGAAGGCCCGCGTGCCGAGCGGTCCGCCGAGATCGCCGGTGCGGGTGGCCGGCGTGGCCACGGTGCGCACGACCGCCTCGCGCAGGCGGTGGCCGCGTTCGAGCTGCCCGCAGTGTTCCAGCATCAGCGCGGCCGACAGCATCAGGGCGGTGGGGTTGGCCTTGTCCTGCCCGGCGATGTCGGGTGCCGAGCCATGCACCGCCTCGAAGATCGCGGCGTCCTTGCCGATGTTGGCGCTGGGGGCGAGGCCGAGACCGCCGATGAGGCCGGCGACCTCGTCGGAGAGGATGTCGCCGAACATGTTGGTGGTCAGGATCATGTCGAACTGGGCCGGGTTCAGTACCAGCTGCATGGCGCAGTTGTCGACGATGCGATCCTCGAGCGTGACACGATCGCGGTAGCCGGCGGCGACGTCCTGCACGGTTTCGAGGAAGAGCCCGGTGAGTGATTTCAGGATGTTCGCCTTGTGCACCACGGTGACCTTGCGCCGGCCGTGCTTGAGGGCGTACTCGAAGGTGAACTCGGCGATGCGACGACAGTTCTCGCGGGTCAGGATGCCGGTCGCCTCGGCCACTGCGTGGGGGTCGTCGCCGATCGGGATGAAGTGTTCGACGCCGACGTAGAAGCCGCCGGTGTTCTCGCGCACCAGCACGAGGTCGACATCGGGGAACTTGCCATCGGGTAGGAGCGAGCGCCCGGGGCGCACGTTGGCATAGAGCTGGAAGGCTTCGCGCAGGCGCACGTTGACCGAGCGGTAGCCAGAGCCGAGCGGGGTGGCCAGCGGTCCCTTGAGTGCCAGGCGCGTGGCGCGGAGATCCTCGAGCGCGGCCGGTGGCAGGGGATCGTCGCCGCGCGCCGCGGCGGTCGCCCCGGCAACGTGCTCGTGCCACTCGAATGGCGCGCCGAGGGCGTCGAGCACGCTCAGGGTGGCGGCGGTGATCTCGGGGCCGATGCCGTCGCCGGGAAACAGGGTGCAGGGGATGGGGCTGGCGGCATCGGTCATGAGCGGTTCCTGGTCGCTGGCACGCGGCATGGTGGTCGGCAACGGCGCCGCCGACATGGCGCCGGGCACCGGGTGATGCGGGCCGCGCGGGCGCGGCGAGTATAACGGATAGCGCCCGGCGCCGACGGCGTGATGCCGGCGTGCCGCGTGCGCTTGAGTTCGGTCGATACCTGTATATACTGACACCTGTTTTTATATACAGGTTTTGTCATGGTTGCCGGCCTCACCGCCCGCCAGGCTGAGATCCTCGCCTTCATCCGCGCCGCCATCCGGCGTCACGGCCTGCCGCCGACGCGTAGCGAGATCGCCCAGGCGCTCGGCTTCCGCTCGCCCAACGCAGCCGAGGAGCACCTGCGCGCACTGGCCCGCAAGGGCGCCATCGAACTCGTCCCCGGCGCTTCGCGCGGTATCCGGGTGGTCGAGGACGAACACCTGCGCACACCCGGTCTGCCGGTGGTGGGGCGGGTCGCGGCCGGTCAGCCGCTGCTTGCCGTCGAGCACATCGAGGAATACCAGGCCATCGACCCGACGGTGTTCCAGCCGCGTGCCGACTACCTCCTGCGCGTGCGCGGCCTGAGCATGCGCGATGCCGGTATCCTCGATGGCGACCTGCTGGCGGTGCATGCCACGCGCGAGGCCGCCAACGGCCGGATCGTGGTGGCACGTATCGACGACGAAGTCACCGTCAAGCGTTTCCGTCGGCGCGGGGCCAAGGTGCAGCTGTTGGCGGAGAACCCCGACTTCGCCCCGCTGGAGATCGACCTCAACCGTCAGGAACTCGTCATCGAAGGGCTCGGGGTCGGCGTACTGCGCACCGCGACGCGATGAACTTCGAGGAGTTGATACGCCGCGCCGGCGTGTGGCGCGCCGGTGAGTTGTCGCCGCAGGCCGTGCGCCGCAGCGGCTATGCCGGGCTCGATGCCATCCTCCCGGGCGGCGGCTGGCCGTGCAGCGGGTTGACCGAGATCCTGTCCCCGGCGGTCACCCGCGGTGCTTTGCACGCGGTATTGCCGGCACTGGCCGCGCTCAGCCGTGAAGAACGCTGGATCGTCTGGGTCAATCCTCCGCATGCGCCCTATGCGCCGGCGCTGCATGCACACGGGGTCGACCTTGCGCGCGTAATGGTCGTGGAATTGCCCGAGGCCGCCGCGACACGCGACCGCGAAGCCCTGTGGGCCTGCGAGCAGGCCCTGCGTTTCGAGGGCTGCGGGGCGGCCCTGGCCTGGCTCGACGAGGTGCCCATGCTCGCCTTGCGTCGCCTGCAACTGGCAGCCGAGACCGGCCTCACCTGGGGCGTACTGTTCCGCCCGTCGGCCCGCGCCCGGCAGGCCTCGCCGGCACCGCTGCGGCTGGCCCTCGAAGCCTGCCCGCTGGCGGCCGACGCCGGACCCCCACCCCTCGAACTCACCGTGCTCAAGGCGCACGGCGGGCGCAACGGCGCGCGCTGCCGCATCGTGCCGACCGAGGCCGCGTGCGATGCGTAAGGGCCCGGGCAGGAAGCCGCCCGTCGATACCGGGCCGGGTAGCGGGTGGGGACAGCCAACGATGGCCGGGCGGACTCCATCGTGAACGCCCTGCCCCTGCGCCACGGTGGCGCCCGCTCGCGCTCACTCGGGGCATCCTCACGCAGCGGCAAGCCCCTGCCCACCGCACAGGGTCAGGCGAACTCGGCCTTGTGGCTGCATCTGCACCTGCCGTTGCTGGCCCTGGAGGCGATGACGCGCGGTGTCACGGACGACCTGCCGCGCGTGGTTGTACAGAGCGGACAACGCCGGGCCGTGGTGCTGTGCTGCAATCACCGCGCCGCCGCGCTCGGCATCCGGCCGGACCTGCCACTCGGTGCCGCGCACGCGCTCGGCGAGTTCGATCTCGTCGAGCGCAATCCGCGGGCCGAGGAGCGGGCCTTACGCCAGCTGTGCGTGTGGGCAACACAGTTTTCCCCGCAGGTCAGTGTCGAGGGTGAAGACGGGCTGGTCCTGGAGATCCGCGGCAGTCTCCGCTTGTTCGGCGGTTTCGACGCCTTGCTCAGGCGCGTGCGTCGCGGCTTGCGCGAACTCGGCTACCACGCTGATTACGCCGTCGCGCCGACCCCCGGGGCGGCTGGTCTGCTGGCGCGCACGCGGCCACGCGAGGTGATCACCGAAACCTGCCAGCTCACCACGCGCCTGGCCGGGCTGCCGTTGGCGGCCCTGCGCCTGCCGTCGAGCTGGCACGATGCCCTGGCCCAGCTCGGCGCGCGCAACCTGGGTGATTGCCGGCGCCTGCCGCGCGGCGGCCTGGCGCGACGTTTTGCCCCCGAGCTGATCGATCAACTCGATCGCCTGTTCGGCTTGTCACCCGATCCGCGCCCGGCGTTCGCCCTCCCCAACCGCTTCGAGGGCGTCGTCGACCTGCCCTGGGAGGTCGACAATGCGCGCGGCCTGATGCTCGCCGTCGAACGCTTGGTGTGCGAACTGGTGGCGTTCCTGAACGCGCGCCAGGTCCTCGCCCGGCGCCTGCGCTGGTCGTTGCTGGGGCGCGGTGGTCACCGCGCATGCCTGCCGCTGGAACTCGCCCGCCCTGGACGCGATGCCGGGCACCTGCTGTTGTTGATGCGCGAGCTGTTGGCGCGCAGGCAACTGGCGGTACCGGCGCATGCAGTGCTGCTCGAAGTCGACGACCTGGTCGCGGCCGGCACGCCGCGTTGCGACGACCTCTTCGGCGCGCGTGACGCGGCGCAGGGTGAAGCTTATGCCGCCTTCGTCGATCGTCTGCGCACGCGTTACGGCGAAGCCGTGCTGCGCAGTCTGCGCATGCTCGCGCTCCACCATCCGGTACAGGCGTCCCGCCGTGTGCCGGCGGTCGTGCGCCACCAGGGCGCACCGCACAGCCTGGCGCACAACGTGGCCCGACTCGCGCCCCGACCGTTGTGGTTGCTGCATCAGCCGGTGCGTTTGCACTTGCGGCATGGACAGCCGGTATTCCACGGCCTGTTGCAACTGGCATCCGAACGCGAACGCATCCAGAACGCCTGGTGGGGCGAGGAGCGTCTCGACCGCGACTACTTCATCGCCTGTCATCCACGTGGCGATCGCCTGTGGATCTACCGTGAGCTCGACGGCGCACGACAGTGGTACTTGCACGGCATCTTCGAATGACGGTCGCGCTGCGCGGCAGCGCTAGGCGCGACGCCGGCCGGCCGCAGCGGAACCCCTGAACCACCCACCTGTCCCAGCAAACGGCGGCGTGCACTACCGAGCTCGCCAAATTATCGATTGCATATCGCGGCGCAGACGACGAAAATCCGCACCCATAGTCGAAAACCGGTTCGAGCGCGCGGCCAATCGAACGATAATCAAATCCAGCCCACCGCGCGCCCCGGCGCTCACCGTCCGCAGCCAGATTCGAGGATTAAAACCTCACAAATGTTACGAACCGGTTATAATCCCGCCCGCTGTATCAAGGGGGAACGAGCCACGCCAGCGCGGCTTGTTGATTCAGTCAGAGCAATGCATCCATATTCACGATGAAAGCCACTAAAATCAATAAGTTATTGCCTTTGCGCAATGCCTCTTTCGACACCCTGGTAGAAGCTCTCGAATACGCTGCGGAAGGCGAGACCGGCTACAACTTCTATGATGGCAAGGGCGAACTGTTCGCGGTCGTGAGCTATGCCGACTTGCGCGAACAGGCGCGCCAACTGGCCCGACGCCTGCGCAGCCTGGGCTGCAAGCGCGGCGCGCGCGTGGCCATCGTGGCTGAAACCGAACCGATGTTTCATCGGTTCTTTTTCGCCTGTCAGTACGCCGGCTACATCCCGGTCGCCCTACCGGCGGGATTCCAGCTCGGCGGTCGCAAGGCCTATGTCGAGCAACTCGAGCGCATGCTCGACAGCTGTGGCGCGGAGATTGCCGTAGCGCCCGAATCGCACGTCGCCTTCCTGCGCCAGGCAGTCGAGCGCCTCAACCTCGTCAAGGCCGGCACGCCCGAGGAATTTGACCTGCTGCCCGAGCGCGAGGGCGGCCTCGAACCGCTGCGCGCCGACGAGATCGCCTACCTGCAGTACACCTCCGGCAGCACGCGTTTCCCGCGCGGCGTCGAGATCTCGCAGAAGACGGTGATGACCAACCTGCGCGACATCGCCGTGCACGGTCTCAAGATCACCGAGAACGACCGCATGGTGGCGTGGTTGCCCCTCTACCATGACATGGGGCTGGTCGGCTTCGTGTTGCTGCCGCTCGGCAGCCAGCTTTCCGCCGATTACCTCAGTCCGCGCACCTTCGCCATGCGCCCGCGCCTGTGGCTCAAGGTCATCTCGCAGAACCGCGGCACGATTTCCTCGAGTCCGCCGTTCGGTTACGCCCTGTGCGCCAAGCGCCTGCGCCTGACCGACCAGGATCGCTACGATCTCAGCGCCTGGCGCGTCGCTTGCGTCGGCGCTGAACGTATCCACCCTGAACCCCTGCGTCAGTTCGCCCACGTGCTCGAACCGGCCAACTTCGATCCGAAGGCCTTCGTCGCCTGCTATGGCATGGCCGAATGCGCCCTGGCCATCAGCTTCGCCGAACTCGGCACCGGCATCGGCGCGGTCAAGGTCGACAAGCAGGCCATGTCGACCGCCGGCCTGGTCGAGCTGGTCGACGATGCCGAGGCGACCGCCGAGAGCACGCTGACCTTCGTCGACTGCGGCAAGATCCTGCCGAGCTTCGAACTCGCCATCCGCGACGAACGCGGCAACGATCTGCCCGACTACCAGTGCGGCCGGATCTGCCTGCGTGGGCCGAGCGTGATGACGGGTTACTTCCAGAATCCCACCGCCACCGCCGAGGCGCTGTCTGAGGACCGCTGGCTCGACACCGGCGACATCGGTTACCGCGTCGGCGATCACGTCGTGGTGACCGCTAGACGCAAGGACGTCATCATCGTCAACGGTCGCAACATCTGGCCGCACGACCTCGAATACCTGGCGGAAAGCCTGCCGGGCGTGCGCTTCGGCAATGTTTCCGCCTTCTCCTTCGCCGACGACAACGGCACGGACCAGGTGGTGATGGTGGTGGAGTCGCGCGAGACCAACCCGGCCAAGGCCCGCGCCCTCATCGACGAGCTGCGGGCCTCCATCACGGCGCATTTCGGCATCAGCTGCCACATCGACCTGGTGCCACCGCGCACCCTGCCACGGACCTCGTCCGGCAAGTTGTCACGTTCCAAGGCGAAGCAGGACTTCCTGGCGCGCATGGAAGGTACGACCGGCAACGTCGCCGGGGCGCATGGGTGAGCGCGACGAGGCCCGTTTCCGGATAGTTCTCACCGGGGCGACCGGCTTCATCGGTCGCCACTTGCAACGCGAACTGCTCGATGCAGGTCATGCCCTGACGGTCGTCGTGCGCCCATCCTCGGCCCACCGTGACGCGGTCGAGCCGGCGGCCCGCGTCCACTACTCGGAACTCGACGACCTCGATGGCCTGCGTCCGGTGCTGTGTGAGGCCGATTTCGCCATCTACGGCGCCGGCGCCGTGCGTGGTCGTGACGCTGACGATTTCGACCAGGCCAACATTGCGGGGGTGGGGTGTTTCGCCCGCGCCGCGGTCGAGGTCATGTCGCGGCCGCGGGTCGTACTGCTGTCATCGCTCGCCGCGAGCCGCCCCTGCCTCTCCGACTATGCTGCCAGTAAGCGCGCGGGTGAGGATGCACTCACCGCGGGTGCGGGGCTGGAATGGGCGATCCTGCGCCCCCCCGCGGTCTATGGCCCCGGCGACCGCGAGATGCTGCCGCTGTTCACTGCCGTGCGGCACGGGCTGGCGCCGCGACTCGGACCCCGAGGGCAACGCCTTGCGCTCCTGCACGTGGCCGATCTCGTCCGTGCCGTGCGGCTCGTGATCGAGCACTTCGAGGCTTGCCGCGGGCACACGTTCGAGCTCGACGACGGTCATACCAAGGGCTACGACTGGAGCGAAATCGTCGCTCACGCGCGCGGTCGCCTGCCGGTTGCCCTGGTGCCCGTTCCGCGGCTCGTGCTCGCCGCGATCGCGTGGGTCAACCTGCTGCTGGCGCGCGTGTTCGGTTACCTGCCCATGCTCACACCCGGCAAGGTCAACGAGCTTTCCGCTTCCTGTTGGCTCTGCGATAATCAACCGCTCTCCGCGGCGACCGGTTGGCGCCCGCAAATCGCCCTGGGCGACGGCGTGAACGCCATGTTCGCGCCAACCACCCACGAGTAGACCGAGAGCCTGTGAAAAGAACTTCGCCACCGCTTCTCCCGCTATCGGGCGCCGGCAATGCCAGTAGCAGCGCGGGCGCCCGCGCGCGTCGTCGGGTGTGGTGCCGGTCGGCCGCCGGGCAGACTCCCGCATGGTGAAGCCGGCGCACGATGCCATCGTCAGGGACCTCGTCACGCTGCTGACGAAAACCCTCGATCGACCGGCCCAGATGACCGCAGACACCGCCCTGATTGGCGATCTCGGACTCGAGTCGATCCAGGTGATCGAATACTTGTGTGAGGTCGAGGATCACTTCGACCTCGCCATCGATGAAGACACCCTCGCCGACGTCAATACCGTCGGCGATCTCGCCGCGGTGGTCGCGCGCTTGCTTGCCGGGTGAAACGCGGCGTCCACAGCAGCGGACGCGGATCGGGCATCAGGGACGAGCCTCCATGCGGCTGCGTCATCCGCTGGTGGCGCCGCGCGGCTTCTTCGCGCATGAACGGAGCGGCCCGCGCCGCGCACGTCCGGCCCGCCCGCGGTGGCGTTGTTCCACCGAACCCGACGAGAACCAGACCGTTTCGCGCGAGCGCTCGCATCGACGCTGCCGGCGCCGCGCGGCCATTTGCCCGCAGTCGAACGATTCCCAGGTGAAGCCGCCATGAGCTTGTCCGAACGTTTCCGCTCCGCTGCCGCGACCCGCGACCTGCTCGCCGCGCTGCCGGTCAACCCCACCGATATCGTCATCGACGAGGTCCTGTCGGCGACCGAGGCGATGATCCGCGGTCGCCGTACCATCATGGCCGGGACCAACAACTATCTCGGTCTGACTTTCGACGCGCAGTGCATCGAGGCCGGTCAACGGGCACTTGCCGAGTCCGGTACCGGCACCACGGGATCACGGATGGCCAATGGGACCTACCGTGCTCATCTCGAGCTCGAAGCCGAGCTCGCCGCGTTCTTCGGCATGCCTCACGCGATGGTCTTCTCGACCGGTTACGCCGCGAACCTCGGCTCGCTGGTCGCACTGCTAGGTGAAGGCGACGCCGTATTGCTCGACTCCGAGGCCCATGCCAGCCTCTTCGACGGTTGCCGCATGAGCGGTGCTGACATCTTCCGCTTCAAACACAACGACCCGGACGGACTGGCCAAGCGCCTGCGGCGCCTGGGCGAGCGTGCGCACGACGCCCTGATCGTGGTCGAGGGTTTGTACAGCATCCGCGGTGATTGCGCGCCGCTCACCGAGTACGCGGCGGTCAAAGCCGAACACGGCGGTTACCTGTTCGTCGACGAGGCACACTCGCTCGGCGTCTTCGGTGACGGGGGCCGCGGACTGGCCGAGGCCCAGGGTGTGCTCGAGCAGACCGACTTCGTGGTCGGCACGTTCAGCAAGAGCCTGGGTTCGATCGGCGGCTTCTGTGCCAGTCGCCACGCGGAACTCGGCCTGTTCCGTTACGCCAGTCGTCCCTACATCTTCACGGCTTCGCCCTGCCCGTCGGTCATCGCAACCACGCGTGAGGCTCTGCGGCACGTTGCCAACCGTCCGGAACTGCGCACGCAGCTGTGGCGCAATGCGCAGCGTCTCTACGGCGCGCTCGAAGCGCTGGGACTGCAGCTCGGCCCGCATGTCAGCCCGGTGGTCGGCGTCAGCTTTGCCGACCGCGCGATCGCCTTGCTCTGCTGGCAGAGCCTGCTCGACAGCGGCGTGTACACCAACCTGATCCTGCCGCCGGCGGCGCCGGAGGGGGGCAGCCTCATTCGCGTCAGTGTCACCGCGGCGCACGACGATGCGCAGGTCGACGCCATCGTCGCCGCGTTCGACGACGCCGTACGTCGGCACCTGCCGGGCTGCGCGGCCTGAGTCATCCGCGCGTGTCGCGCCGCAGCGCGGCCCGCACCACCCACGCCGTCCCGCTCAGCATCACCAGGGACATCGTCAGCGCCGCGACGCCAGGACCGATGAGTCCCATCGACGGCGTCAACAGCACAAACAAGACGACGTAGAGCAGGGCCGCCAGCGCCTGCACACGCAGGCTGGCCCCGGCCCGCGAGAGGGTGTAGGCGGCCGGGCGCAGCGGCGCGGCGGCGAGTTCGACGGTGGCGGCGCCGACCAGCCACGTCAGCAGTCCCGCGGCGGTGGCGTATTCCGCGCCGACGGTGACGCACAGGATGTCGGCGCCGAGCCAGGCCGCGAGGGCCGTGGCGAGCGCCGCCGGTAAGGCGAGGACGATGGCGACGGCCAGTGTCAGGCGTCCGAAACCGCGGTCGGCGCGGTGCTGTAAGCGTGCAAGGTCGGGGTAGATGGCCTGGCGTGCGAGCAGGGCGGGCTTGGCGACGACGTTGCCGAACTCGCGCGCGATGCGGAACAGCGCCGCGGCTTCCGCACCGAGCAGGCCACCCGCCAGGACCGTGCCCAGCGATTTCGGCACCACGTCGAGCGAGCTCTGCCAGTAGACGACGTGGAGGAAGCTCCAGATCCCGGGGTGGCGAGCGGCGGTGGCCCGCGGCGACGCCCGGCCGCGCAGCAGTTCCCCACCGAGGCGGGACAGGGTGACCGACCAGCCGTAGCCCAGCATCATGACGTTCTGCAGAACCTGCGCGAGGGCCCAGACTGCCGCGATCGCCGGCACGGTGGGCGTGAACACCCAGGCGACCAGCGCCACGCCGACCAGTCGCGCACCGTTGCTCACGACCTGGGTCCGGGCGATCGCATCGAAGCGATCGAACACGCGCAAGGCGCCGCTCGCCGTACCCTGGCCGGAGGTCAGCAGCAGCAGGCTGTAGGCCATCGCGATCGGCGTGACCTCCGTCGACCACACACCGCACCAGGCCATCACCGGCGCACCTGCCACGCCGACCAGCGCACCCAGCAGGGCACTGCCGATATCGACCAGGGCGAGTGTGCGCAGGAGCTGCGCGAGGCCGCCGCGATCGCCATCGTCGTGGAGTGGCACGCCGTAGCGGATCACCGCTTCGAAGGGTTTGACGTTCATGACGCTGCGGATGATCAGCGTATACGCTTGGATCAGTGCCACTGTGCCGAAGTCGGCCGGGCCGAGCGCACGCGCGCTGAGCAGGGTGGCGGCGAGCGCCAGCACGCCGCCGGCGGCGCGCCCACCGAGCAGGGTCAGGAAGTTTCGCAACACGTTGCGCCACGCCGGCGTCGGCACGGGGACGGTCGCGTTCATCGAAATCCACCACGACGATACAGGCGCCACAACACCGGCCAGCCGAACAGCAACGGGTGGCGGCGCTGCAGCGCGCTGGCCTCGACGCGTACGCCGCTGTGCCGCTCGACTTTCCACAGGATGTAGTCGAGCGGCTCGTTGAAGGTGAAAGCGGCCTTGAACAGGCGGGCGACGGACAGCCACTTGCCGAGCGCGCGGCGCGCCCACCACGCACGCCGCGCCCGCGCGGGATCGGCCGCGCGGCGGCGCCAGTGCCCGGGCGTGGTTGCCGCGAGGCCGCACTCGGCGGCGAGCGCACCCGTCATGACCTCGAGCGCCGTGCCGTAGGCCGTCACGAGCTCGGCGCCGCGGGCGGGATCCTCGCTGCGCAACTCACAGCCATAGGTCAGAGTGAAGGCGGATCGCCACAGGTCCGTCGTCGTGAACGTCTCGCCGAGGAGCGGGACAGTTGCCTCGATCATGCGCCGCGCGGCGCTGCGCGCGGCAGCGTCGAGCCGGGTGCGCACACCATCGTCGCGCACATGCAGCACCATCACGGGTTGGGCGAAGCGCGCCCAGAAATAGGGATGGAAGCCGCGCGCGATGGCGCGTTCGAAGTGGCTCAAGGTGACGGTGGCGAACTTCGCCGCTTCCGTACCGATGCCCGGGCCGGCGTGAAGGTGATAGACGTTCGGCGGCAGCAGGCGGTTGGCGATAGCCGCCAGCGGGGCGTGCAAGGCGGTGTAGTCGTCGAGCAGGACGTAGAAGTCGAGCACCGTGTCGCGCTTGCCACGCAGGTAGGAACCGTAGAGCACGACGGCGAGCACGCCGTCGCCGAAGCGCTCGCGGAGCAGGGTCGCGAAGCGTTGCGGCGCGTCGTCGTCAGCCATAGGCTTTGCGCGTGCCCGAGAAGCTGGCGTAGGCAGCGGGGTGGCGCGTCGCGGCATCGGGTTCGCTAAGCCACGATTCGAGGGGTGGTCCACCCAGGCGGACGAGTGCGGCCTGCGCCAGCCGTATGCCCATGATGGCCGTGCTGAGCGCGGTCCAACCTGCCACCGCGAGCAGGCCGAGGTCGGGACGGCCGACCATGGTCGGCAGGCTGAGCAGCACCAGGCAGGGATTGCGGCGCGCGGTGAACAAGCGGAAATAGGCGTCGAACGGCCGCCAGGCGAACAGGCTGCAGCGACCGAGGGCGTGGAACAGCGCTTCCAACAGGCGACCGCCGATGTAGCCGCCGACGATCACCAGGTGCAGCACGGACAGCTCGATGCCGCCGACCGCCGGCAGACCCAGGCCCAGGCCCCACAACACGTACCAGTACGGTGGGTGGATGATGTCCATGCCGTGATCGAGGACGTGGCCGAGGGGGCTGCTCTGTACGGTGACACGCGCGAGCTTGCCGTCGACGGTGTCGAGCAGGGTCATGACCCAGCCGCTGAGCAGTCCTGCGACGTACTGCCCGTGATAGAACCAGGCGCACGAGCACAGCATGAGGACGACGCCGGTCAGGGTCACCATGTTGGGCGTCACGCCGGCCCGCGCGCACACGCCCACGAGATAGCGTGCCGGCCGCGGCCACCACCACTTGGTGACGAAATCGGTGATGCCCTTGTAGGCATTGCCGTACAGCAGTGATTCGAGTTCGTCACGGCGCGCGGCAGCGAGCGGTTCGAGCAGCGGTGGTGCGGTTTTGCGCAGGTGGCCGTCGAATGCTTCGAGCGCGGCCGGTTCCAGCAACACCACGCCTGCCGGCAGTGTGTCGCTCGCCGGCCAGTTCGCCGCCACCACCTGCGCGGTCGCCGGTTCCAGCAGCGCTGCCGCAACCTGGCCGTCGGCGGGACAGGCCAGGGCCGCGCCGGGATGCGCGAGCAGGCCCTTGAACGTTCTGACTTCGAACAGGTAATCGGCGTGGATGAGCAGCACCTGGCTGGTGGTCGCGGGCAGTCTCGCGAGGTCGTCGAGGAGGGTGACACCGAGCCCACGAAGCTGGCGGGCGACACGCTCGCGCGCGTCCAGACCCCACAGTTCCAACGTGTTCGTACCGATGATGCAGGCGGCGATCGTCATGCTATGCTGTTCGGCGTACAGGGTGAAAAAGCCAGCAATTATAGTGATTTAGTCGCGCCCGCGCCAAGCCGGCGCAGGGCACTCCATGCGTTTCGTCCACTTGAGCGATCCCCATCTCAGCAGCCTCGCGGATTACCGTTACGCCGACGTTGCTGGCAAGCGCCGCCTCGGCATGCTGTCGTGGCATCGCCGCCGCCGCCGTCACCATCTGCGCGAGGTGCTCGACGCCCTGTGCGCCGCCGCGCTCGCCGAGCAGCCGGACCTCGTGCTCGTCAGCGGTGATTTCGTGCAGCTCGGCCTGGCCGGTGAGATCGCCGAGGCGCGGGCCTGGCTCGATGCCTTTGGTGCGGTGCCCGTGCGCATCGTGCCGGGCAACCACGACTTCTACCAGCCGGACGCGCTCGCGCCCGCGTTGGCGGCCTGGGCGCCCTACCTCGGCCTCGCGGCGTCGGCCACGTCGGACGCCTTCCCGACCTGCCTCGAACGTGGTCCGTTGACGGTCATCGGGCTGTGCTCGGCGCAGCCGATGCCGTGGTGGTCCGCCGGCGGGGCGATCGGTGAGGCCCAGCTGCAACGTCTCGACGGTCTGCTCGCGCGCAGTCGCGGCCGCTTGCGTTGCGTGATGCTGCACCACCCGCCGCAACCGGGGCAGTGCGCGCGGCGCAAGGCGCTCGCCGATGCGCACGTCCTCAGCCTGCTGCTCGAGCGCCACGCCGTTGAACTGGTCGTGCATGGTCACGTGCATCGTAACCGCGCCACCCGCCTCGGTCCGGTCACGCGGGTCTTCGCGACAGCCTCCGCCTCCAATGCCGCGAGCCACGCACCCGCGTCCTACCGCGTGTTCGAATGCACGGCGGCGGGCGATGCGCGCTGGCAACTCGCCATGCGTCTGGTCTCCGTCGACCCCAGCGGCCGGGCGCGCGAAGTCGAGCGCGACAGTTGGACCGCGGGTTGATCAGCCGAGACGTCGGATCGCGAGCACCGCCGCCGCCATCACCAGTATGGATGGCATGAGTGCTGTCAGCGCCGGGTCGAGCTGAAACAGCAGCGCGAGCTGCCCGGTGATGCGTTCGGCCAGGTAGAAGCCGATACCGATGACGCCGCCGACGACCGCGCGCAGCCCGGTCGAACGCGCGCGCACAGTCCCGGCAACCAGCGGCAGCCCGAGCAAGGCCATGCCGAGCAGCGTCAGGGGCAGGCTCGCTTGTTGCCAGAAGCGCACCTCGTGCTCGCGGGTGTCGAGGCCCGCCCCGGCTGTTTCGTGCAGGTAGCGGTAGAGGTCGATCGGCGACAGGGCATGCGTCGGGCTGACCAGGGTCGAGATCTGATCGGGCGACAGGAAGCTCGCCCAGCGCAAGGTCTCGAGGTGACGGCCCGACACGGTCTCGCCGTCGATGATCCGTTCCTCGACGTCGTGCAACAACCAGGTGTGCGCGCCGAGGATGTCGGCGCGCACGGCAAGCAGCACGCGCGCGAGATGGTTGGCCTTGTCGACTTCGTAGATCTCGATGTCCGACGGGATGCGTCCGAACGCGACCTCGCCGACGCGAATGATGCGCTGGTCGCGCCGGCTCCAGAACTCCGCCCCGCCACGCGCCGTCTGTTCGAGCGTACGGGCGCGAAATTCCTGTGCCTGTCGTTCTGCCAGCGGGATGACGATGAACTGCAGGGTCAGGGCGAGCGCGACAAGGCCGCCGGCGATGGCGGCCAGGATGCCCCCGAGACGCCATCCCGACAGGCCGGCGGCCCGGATCGCCGTGAGCTCCTGGTGATTGGCGAGCAGGCCGAGCCCGAGCACCGAGCCGAGCAGCGTGCTGACGGGCAGCAGGTCGAGCAGGCGCGCCGGCGTCGTCAGGAGCATTACGGCGATGGCGTCGGCGGTGGTGAACGCGCCTTTGCCGACGTCCTCCAGTGCCTCGGCCAGGGCCAGGAAACTGAACAGGCTGAGCAGGATGGCCAGCGCGATGCCGGCGGCCTTGAGAAAATGCGCGGCAACGTAACGGGCAATCAGCATCAGCGCAGACCGCCGCGTGCGCGTCGCCACCACGAGCCTAGAACGAGGGCGGCCGCCAGCAGGGCCGGCGCCCACCACAGGCCCGCCACCACCTGCTGTTCGACCCAGGTCCGATTGACGCCGAGCAGGTTGTAGTAGACCGCGTAGATGGCGACCGCCAGCGGCAGCCGCGCGAAGCGGCTCTCGCGTGGACGCTGATCGACCAGCATCAGCGCACAGGCAGCGAGCAACAGCGTCGACAAAGGCGTCGACAGGCGCCAGTGCAACTCGGCGCGATCGTCGTCATCGGGCGAGCCCAACAGTTGCAGCGTGGCGGCCGACTTGGTGCGATATTCGCGGTCGATAGGCCGTGTGGCGTCGAGCGACAAGGTCAGCTCGGCGAAGCGACCGAGCAGGTCGGGTGGGGCGTTGGCGACGAGAAACACGCTGGCCTCGTGCAGTATCAGGCGATGGGTGAGTGGTGTGGCGAAGGCGTCGAGCGTGGCGCGTGGGGCCGTGATGAGTTCGATGCCTTCAGACCCGCGGGTGCGAATGAACACGCCGCGCAGGGCGCCGCCATCAGCGCCGATGTGTTCGACGTAGACTGTACGAGCATCGTCTTCGTAGAGGTAGAAGCGCTGAGGCTTGATGCGATCGAGTTCGGATGCGCTCTCGGCTCGATCCTTGAGCGCGAACAGGCGCTCGTAGGCCCACGGCCGGGCTTGCAGCGAGAGCACTGCGACCAGCGTCGCGAGCAGCGTACCGAGCAGCAGCAAGGGCCGGTGCAGGCGGCGGCGCGGTATGCCGCAGGCGCGCATGACGACCAGTTCGTTGTGCAGGTTGAGCCGCCCGCAACCGACGATGATGCCGAAGTAGAACGCCAGCGGCAGCAGGACTTCCAGCGCGATCACGGCCTTGTAGCCGGTCAGCTGCATGACCTCGGCAGCGTCGAGGAGCCCGCTGGCGGCGTCGGTGAGAAAGCGGGCCAGGTTGTAGGCGAGAAAGATCACCGTCAGTATGATGGCGACCGTCGCGGTGCTCGCGCCGATTTCGCGCATCAGGTATCGATCGATCAACACGGCAGAATGGCTGGCGATGAGGTGAGGGAGCCCGTGGGCAAAGCGTCCTATGATGGTCAGCGCACCCGTGCGGCGCAACTGCATGCGCGCCTCGTGCTGGCGCTCGTCGCGGCCCTGCTCGCACCGCGCGCCGGCGCCGCGGAGGCCGAGCCACCGCTGCGCGTGCGCGACGATACCGTGTTCATCCGCGCTCAACAGGCACGTCAGGCCGACGACGCATCAAGCCTGACCGTGAGCGGCGGGCTGTTCATGCGCAGCGGCGCGTGGACGGTGACCGCCGACCATGCCGTCATCAGCGGCCGCCTGCGCGACCCCGCGCGCATCGATGTCACCGGCGCGCCGGCGCGCATCCACGTCCAGGAAGGCGACGACGCCGAGGCATTCGAAGGCCAGAGCCAGCGTCTCGAGTTCGAACCGCGCGCCGAGGTCGTGCGCCTCGAGGGCGCGGCGCGCGTCGTCAAGGGCGGGCGCTCGGTCAGCAGCGAATCGATCAAGTACCTGCTCGATCGCGATACCTTTGCTGCCGGCACCGGCGGTCGCGTGCGGGTGGTGACGACGCCGCATTGAGGCGTCGCGGCGGGCTCAGTTCGTGGCCGGTGTGCGTTGCCGCGCTGGTGGACACCAGCCGGCGACGATGCCGGCCGCGCGCTCGAGATCGGCGCGGTCGTCGATCTCGCCCCAACTGAGGCCGTCGATGGCGCAGGTGGTGACGATGTCCTCGCCTGCCAGGGTGTCGATTGCCGACAGGTACCACTGCTTGAGCCCACTGCCGTGGCGCATCATGAATTCGACCTGTTCGCGGAAGCGCTGCGCGCCATGGGCGTCGAAGTGCATCATGCCGATGGATTCGCCGGTGACGCGCTTGACGTCGAGTTGCTTGCCGACGCGGCGCAGGCGGCCATCCGCGACCACGACTTTCATGTCGTCCGCGTCGTAGCTCGGCTTGCTGTCGGTCACTAGCGTGATCGGCGCGCGCGCGCGGTCGTCGAGCAGGCGCTGCAGGATCGCGGCCTCGAACAGCGTGTCGCCGTTGATGATGACGAAAGGCGCGGTCATCTCGTGGCGCGCGACCCAGCAGGTGCCGAGGTTGTCGCAGGCGGCGAAGAAGGGGTTGTAGAGCGCGCGGGCCGGTACGTCGTGCTGGCCCGCGACGATGGCATCGACGTAGTCGGCCCCGAAACCGGTCACCACCACCACCTCGTCGACCGCGCACTGGGCGATTTCGTGCAACTGCCATTCCAGCACCGCCCGTGCGCCCACCGCGAGCGCGGCCTTGGGGCGTTGTTCGGTCAAGGGCAATAGCCGCCGGCCCTGGCCGGCACTCAGGATGATTGCTTTCATGGTGGGGGACGGATTCCGCGAAAAAGCCGGCCCGGTGGCGCGGCGCGCGCGACTCTAACACGTTCGCGCGGGCGGTTCGACAGGTGGCGGTGAGTCACCGGCGCGCGGCGACCCGGCGGTTCCAGGCGGCGAGATTCTTCAGTGGGTCCTTGACGTAATGCGTCGCCTGCATGAGGCGCAGGATGCCGGCGTTGAACCAGGTGCCGACGGTGTCCATGGGGCGGTCGATGTCGATGAACAGTACGGCGCGGTACTCGGGCGTATCGTTGCGCACCTCGTGTTCGTAGGTATCGTCGAAGATCACCGCCTCGCCTTCCCGCCAGTGGTAGATCTCGTCGTCGACGCGGATCCAGCAATGCTCGCGGTCGGCCGGGACGCGCAAGCCGAGGTGGCAACGGACCAGCGCGCGGGTCGGGCCGCGATGGGGCGGAATGTGATAGCCGGGCGCGAGGATCGAGAACCACGCATTGAGCAGGCGCGGCAGGCTGGCGAGCAGGGCGGCGGTCTGGGGGCAGGCCGCGCAATTCTGCGCTACCGGCTGGCCGAAGATATAGAGCGCATACGTCTTCCAGTGATCGCCCTTGGAGATCCGGTATTGGTCGGGCGAGATCTGGTGGAAGGCCGGGATGTCCTCGGGGTGAGTCCAGACCTGGTCGAACTCGCGACGTACACCCGGCCATGCCGCTTCGAGGCGCGGGACCCAGTCGAAGGTGTCGTTGGGCAGGACCGGGGCGGTGCCGATGAGCGAGTGGCGAGCCTGGAAATCGGTCACGGCGCGCAGGAACTGCTTGCCGGCGCGGTGAACCAGCGCGCGGCGCCAGCGGTAGAAAGCGGACGTGTCAGTCATGCGCCAGGATCCTCTCGGCAAGCGCGTGGTCGGCGGCCGAGTCGACGTCGACCGCGGCACGGGGTTCATCGATCGTGATGGCGGCGATCGCGGCGCCGGCGCGCGCCGACAGGCGGGCCAGGGCCTGCGCGCGGTCGAGGCGTCCGCCGAGGTAGCGCAGCAGGGTGCCGAAGCCGATCCCGTGCGCGATTCGCCAGGGTCGCTTGCGTTCGCGTTCGAGCGTGCGCCAGTAGGCGAGTGCGGTGAGCGCCCGCGGCGTGCGCAGCAGGAACAGGTTCGACCCGCAGCAGGCACCGTCGGCGAAGCGCAACAGGGTCCGTTGCGATTCCGGCCACGCCGCGTGGACGCGCGACCAGGGCACGAGGCCGATGACGACGTCCGCTGTGACCGCGGCCGCGCGCGTACAGAAGTCGTCGACGATGGCCGGGGTCAGCAGGGCGTGGTCGCCGGCGGTGAGCAACAGGGGAAAGCATTCGAGCGCGCTGGCGCCGACCATGGCGCTGGCCGAGGGACCGTCGGCGGGCGCCAGCCAGCGGTAATCGCCGGCCTCGAGCAGGCCACGCAGGCCGGCGTCGCCGGCGACGATGGCCGCCGCCGGCCCGACCACCACGCCGCCGGCGACGTGACGACTGGCGCGCAGCGCATCGAGCACCCTGGCCAGGCAGCTGCGGCCATGAACTTCCACCAGCACGCCGGCCGGCAGACCGTGGCTGCGCGCGAGTGCGTTACCGCCGGGACGCTCGCCGGCCAGGACCACCGCCCGCACCGATGGCGCGGCGCTCATCCGTCGCCGTGCCGGCGGGGCGGTGCCGCGACGGGAGCGTCGGGCAGGCCGGATCGGGAACGCGGGCACGAGCAGCGCACCGTCGTTCAGCCCAGGCTCTTGTCGTAGACCCGGTAGCGCTTGGTGACGTGGCCGCCGAGGGTCTCGATGATGTTCTTCATGGCCTCGTTCGATTCGAGGATCCACGACATCTCGACCTCTTCGAGGCCCTTGCGCAGGCCGGGGGCGCGCAGCGCCTCGACCACCGAGAGCGCGAGACCGGGTCCGTAGCGGGTGTTGTGCAGGCGGCGGCGCACACCCATCAGCGGGATGCGCGCGCTGCGCGGGTAACCGAACTTGAGTCGCCGCAGGAGCTTGAGCCAGCCGCCGGGCCACAGTCGGCCGTCGAGATCGGCGATGCACTCGTTGACGTTCGGCAGCAGCACGATGAAGGCCACCGGTTCGCCCTTCATCTCCGCGATCTGGATGAAGTCGGGCGGGATGATCATCAGCATCTCGTGACCGATGGTGCGGAATTCGTGCGCGGTGAATGGGACGAAGCCCCAGTTGTCGGCCCAGGCGTCGTTGAAGATGTCGCGCAGGATGTCGAGGTCGGCATCCTTGCGCCGCGGGTCCAGCGGGCGGATGGTGACGTCGCGCTGCAGGCGTGCGTAGAGCGATCGCATCACCGGCGGCGGCTGGAAATCGGCCGGGATGAGGTAAGCGAACATGTCGGCGGCCTTGGTGTAGCCGAGCGTTTCGAGCGCCGGCCCGTAGAAGGGGCGCGCATGGGTCATCATGAAATACGGCGGCGTGTCGAAGCCCTCGACCAGCAGCCCCACTTCCTGGTTGATGTTGAAGCCGAACGGTCCGCGCACGCGGCGCAAGCCGCGCGCGCGCAACCAATCCTCGGCGCTGCGTGTCAGCACGCCCAATACTTCGGCGTCGATACCCTCGATGAAGCCGAAGAAACCGGTGTCGTCGGTGTGGCGTTCGAGGTGCAGGCGATCGACCTGGGCGGTGATGCGGCCGACCGCGCGGCCGTCGCGGTAGGCGACCCAGCCCTGCCAGTCGAGGTGCTCGAAGACCGGCTGCTTGGGTGCCAGGACCTCCTTCCGCTCCAGCAGCAGCGGCGGTACCCAGTGGGGATCGTCGCCGTAGATGGCCCACGGCACGCGCACGAAATCGTCGCGGGTACGGCGGTTGTCGACCGGGTGGAGGATGAGTCCGCCCGCGCGGTTCTGGGTCATGGCGAGCCGTCCGGGGAGCCGGCAGCGGGCCGGCGAGGGCGCATGGTAGCCAACCGGCCGCGGCGAGGGAACCGCGTCACGGGCGGCTGACTTATACTGCGCGCACCATTCAAGCAGGGGAGTTGCGATGAAGCCGAAAGTTGCGCAGGAATACGTCCAGGTGCAGGACCTCGAGTGGCAACCGTTCCCGGACGCCTTCTCCGAAGGTGGTATCCGCTGGAAGCTGCTGCACGTGTCGCCCGAGATGGGTGCGTGGACGGCTATCTTCGATTGCCCGGCGGGCTCGTCGTTCGCGCGGCACATCCACGTAGGCCCTGGCGAGTACCTGCTGACCAAGGGCAAGATGGAGGTGCGCGGCGGTGTCGACGAGGGCGGCGCGACGGCGCTGGCGATGGGTTACGGCTACGAGTCCTGCAACGCCCGTCACGACAAGACCTACTTCCCCGTGCCGAGCGAGTTCTACATGACCTTCCTCGGCCCGCTGCAGTTCATCAACGAAGACGGCAGCCCGGTAGCCGTGGTCGGCTGGGAACAGGCCCAGGACCTGTGGTCGGCACAAATCGGGGCGGCTTGAACGATGCGGCGCGCGATCCCGCGATCGCGCGCTGTAACCCGCCGTGCGGCACGCAGCACCGGGCATGCTGGAGGCGATCTTCACGCGCCGTCTGTGCGAGCGCGGTCGGCGCGCGGCAGCGGCAGGAAGTCATTCACGCAGTGGTGGTGCCGAGGAGAGGACTTGAACCTCCACTGGGTTTCCCCAACTGGCACCTGAAGCCAGCGCGTCTACCAATTCCGCCACCTCGGCAAGAGGCGCGCAATCTACCCATTCGGCCTGAGCGAGTCAATGCGTCGTAAACCACCCCGAACGCCCCGCGGCGAGGCGACCGAGTACGAGCAC
This sequence comes from Gammaproteobacteria bacterium, assembly GCA_050184115.1. Classification (GTDB taxonomy): domain Bacteria; phylum Pseudomonadota; class Gammaproteobacteria; genus JACKNG01. The sequence goes on from JBFXAQ010000001.1 coordinate 1,016,400, forward strand.
GTCGAGGACCTGCCCGGTCGCGACGACATCCTGCGCGCACTTGCCGCGTTGGCGGCGCCGAGCGATTTCGACGGCATTGCACGAGCGCTGGGTGTGACGCGCAAGGCGGCTCGCCGCGCACTGGAGCGGCGCATGGCCGCGATGACCCGGGATGGTCAGCTGGTGCGTACCCGCGGCGAACGTTACGGCCTGGCCGAGCGCATGGAACTGCTGCCGGGGCGCGTGCTCGCGCACCGCGACGGCTACGCCTTCGTACGCCCGGAAGCGGGCGGCGACGACATCTACCTCGCGCCGCGTGAAGCCTGCCGGACCCTGCACGGCGACAAGGTGCTGGTGCGTGTCGCGGGCTTCGATCGGCGCGACCGCCCCTATGGTCACCTGGTCGAGATCCTCGAACGTGCCCACGAGCGGATCGTCGGGCGCTACTTCCGCGATCGCGGCTTCGGCCGGCTGGTGCCTGACAACCATCGTCTCAACCAGGACCTGATCATCCCGGCCGGTGCCGAGGGTGGTGCCCACGACGGCCAGATCGTCGTCGCCGTCATCGAACAGCAGCCCGAGCGCCACCAGCAGCCGGTCGGGCGCATTGTCGAGATCCTCGGCGAGCACATGGCGCCGGGCATGGAGATCGAGATCGCGCTGCGCAGCCATCACCTGCCGTGCGAATGGCCGGTCGAAACCGGGCGCGAGGCCGCACGCGTGACACAGCGTGTGTCTCCGGCGGAGCTGGCGCGGCGTCGCGATTTGCGCAGCCTCGCGTTGGTCACCATCGACGGCGCCGATGCCCGCGACTTCGACGACGCCGTGCACGCGCGGCGCACCGTCCACGGATTCGTCCTGACGGTGGCCATTGCCGATGTCGCGCACTATGTCCGCCCGGGGAGCGCGCTCGACGACGAAGCGCGGCGCCGCGGCACGTCGGTCTATTTCCCCGACCGCGTCATCCCCATGCTGCCCGAGGCGCTGTCGAACGGTATCTGCTCGCTGGTGCCGGACGAGGAACGCCTGGCGATGGTCTGCGAGCTGACCATCACCGGCACGGGCGAGGTCCGCCGCGCACGCTTCTTCGAGGCGGTGATCCGCTCGCATGCACGTCTCATCTACACCGACGTGCAGCGCTGGCGCGACGGCGATGCCGCCGCGCTGCCCGGGCTGGCGAGGGCAGTGGCCGACAACCTCGGCGTCCTCTACGACCTCTACGGATGCTTGCGCGAAGCGCGCGAGGCACGCGGCGCGCTCGACATCGACACCGTTGAACCGCGCTTCCACTACGACGACGCCGGCAAGATCGCGCGCATCGAGGGCACGGTGCGCGTCGACGCCCACCGGCTGATCGAGGAATGCATGATCGCGGCGAACGTCGCCGCCGCGCGGCGCCTCGAGCGCAGCCGTGAACCCGCGCTGTACCGCGTGCACGACGTCCCGGCAGAGGACAAGGTCGAGGAACTCGGGCGCTTCCTCGGCGAACTCGGTCTCGGTGGCCACCTCGGCCAGGTGGCGACGCCGGAATCGTACGCGGCGGTGCTGGCGGTCGCCGCCGGTCGCGCCGATCAGCGCCTGGTCGAGACGGTCCTGCTGCGCAGCCTCAAACTGGCCGTCTACAGTCCGGACAACAGCGGGCACTTCGGCCTCGCGCTCGATGCATATACCCACTTCACCTCGCCCATCCGCCGCTATCCCGACCTCGTCGTCCATCGCGCATTGAAGGCGGTGCTTGGCGTCGGCGAGGGCGCCGAGCAGGCCCACATGGCCGAACTCGCCGAACATTGCTCGATGTGCGAGCGGCGTGCCGACGACGCGTCCCGCGACGTCATCGCCTGGCTCAAGTGCGAGTTCATGCAGGAGCGCATCGGTGAGACCTTCCCCGGCATCATTTCCGGAGTCGCGGAGTTCGGCGTGTTCGTCGAACTCGACGACATCTTCGTCGAGGGGCTCGTGCACGTCACCGAGCTACCCGGCGACTATTACCTCTACGATGCTGCGCGCCACGTGTTGCGCGGGCGGGCCAGCCACCGCGAGTTCCGTCTCGGCCAGGCGGTCGACGTCCGCCTGGCGCGGGTCGACCTCGACGAACGCAAGATCGATTTCACGCTCGCCGACGCCGCCGTGGAACGCGGTCGGCGCGGCCGTCGCCGGCGCTGATGGCCGAGCGTGACCTGGTCATCGGCGGCTGGCACGCCGTGCGCCTGGCCCTGGAACTCGCGCCGGACAGCGCGCTCGAGCTGTGGCTGCGTCAGGGCCACGAGGACGAGTCCGCTGACGCGCTGGCGGAGCAGGCACGGCGCTGTGGTGCTGCCGTGCAGCGCGTCGAGCCGCGCACGCTCGATCGCCTGTACGGCGACGAACGGCACCAGGGCGTGGTGCTGCGGCGGCGGCCGCCGGCGATGCACCCGCTCGACGACCTGCTGGCCCGGGGCTCGACCACGCCGCCTCTGCTGCTCGTGCTCGATGGGGTACAGGATCCGCGCAATTTCGGCGCCTGCCTGCGCGCCGCTGATGGCGCCGGCGTCGACGCGGTGATCTATCCGCGCGACAAGAGTGCGCCCCTGTCGAGCGTCGCCGCAAAGGCGGCGAGCGGCGCGCTCGACACCGTCGCGCTGGTGCCGGTGGCCAACCTCGCGCGCGCGCTCGATGCCGTGAAGACCGCCGGCGTGTGGGTGACCGGGACCGCCCACGATGCCGCACTCGATCTCTACGCCGCGGAGTTCACCGCACCGGCGGCGTTGGTGCTCGGTAACGAGGGCAGCGGGCTGCGTCGCCTGACCCGCGAGCGCTGCGATCATCTCGTCCGCATCCCGATGGCCGGCCGCGTACCCAGCCTGAACGTGGCCACGGCCGCCGCCGTCTGCCTGTTCGAGGTGCGACGGCAGCGACGGGTGGGAAGCGGCAGCGACCATCGACCGAGCGCGTAGCGCGGTAGGTCCATGAATCAATGGGTTGCGGTTGACGGCACGGGCTCGCCCAGAACCCGCGCCGCGCCTCCGCCGCCGCCTTTGCACGGCGGGCGCCGGCAGCCTAGAATACGCGCCCCCGCAAGGGCCACAGACCTCCTTGCTTCACCGCCAGGTCGGGAAGCTTCATATCCGTAAGGAGCGCCAATGAGGCACTATGAAATCGTGTTTCTGGTCCACCCTGACCAGAGCGAACAGGTCGGCGCGATGATCGAGCGCTACCGGTCGATGATCGAAGGCAGCAACGGCCAGATCCACCGTCTCGAAGACTGGGGCCGGCGCCAGCTCGCCTACCCCATCAACAAGGTCCACAAGGCCCACTACGTACTCATGAACATCGAGTGCGACGCGGCCACCCTCAACGAACTGACCAGCGCGTTCCGTTTCAACGACGCCGTGCTGCGCAACCTCGTGGTCAAGCGGGAAGCGGCCGTCACCGAGCCGTCGCCGATCGCGCAGGCCAAGGACGAGCAGTCCGAGCGCGACGAGGAGCGCAATCGTCGCCAGCGCGAGCGTGACCGCGAACGCGGTTCGTCCGACTCCAACTCCGACAAGGCCGCCGACGGCGCCGCCGAGGCGGAAGACAAGACCGAAAGCGCGGAAGCGTAACGGCGTAACAGGAGAATCCAGAGCATGGCCAAGTTTTTCCGGCGGCGTCGCTACTGCAAGTTCACGGCCGAGGGCGTCCAGGAGATCGACTACAAGGATCTCGCCACCCTCAAGGCCTACATCACCGAGAATGGGAAGGTCGTGCCGAGCCGCATCTCCGGCACCAAGGTGCGCTACCAGCGCCAGTTGGCGACGGCAGTGAAGCGGGCACGCTACCTGGCACTGCTGCCGTATTGCGATGCGCACTAGCCACTGACGGCGAATCGCCGTGCGCTTCCTCGCGCGGTTCGCCATGCGCGGGCCGTTCCAGGCGGCGGCGGTGGCGGCGGCGACCCTGCTCGGCGCCTTGTCGATCGGCATCCTGATCGTTCTCAGCGGGGCGACTGTCGGCCTCACGGCGCTGCGGCAGGGGTCGCGCGAAGGGCTGAAGATCATGGCGCTGGCGGCGAGTTTCATCGTCGCCGTGCGTTTCGGTCTCGGTTTGCCTGCGCAGCCGGTGCTGGTGCTCGGACTGGTGGTGTGGTTGCCGGCCTGGTTGATGGCGTTGAACCTGGCGCGCACGCAGCGCCAGGCCCTGCCGCTGATGATGATCGCGGCGCTGGTTGCGGCGTACGCCATCGCCATGCGACTCGGCGTCGGTGATGTCGACGCCTTCTGGGCTGCACGCCTGCGCGCCCTGTTCGACGCGTTGTCAGCCGAAGGCGGGCCGCGGCTGGGCACGGAGCAGGTCGCGATCATCGCCCACCAGGTCCACCACTGGACCCTGGTCGCGATGTTCGCCCTGTTCGCCGCCACGATCCTGCTGGCGCGCTGGTGGCAGGGCGTGTTGTACAACCCCGGCGGTTTCGGCGCCGAGTTCCGCGAACTGCGCCTGCCCCGCCTGTTGCTGCCGCTGGCGGCGCTGAGCGGCGGCGGCATGCTGGCCGACCACGGTGGCATTGGCGGCTTCGCCATCGCCGGTGACGCTTTCGTGATCGTGGTGGTATTGTTCGCCTTCCAGGGTCTCGCGGTGATTCACCACCGTGCGCGCGTGGTGACGCTGGCCCGGGGCTGGTTGGTCGGGCTCTACGTGCTGCTCGCGCTGACGCCCCAGATCGTCGGCCCGGTGCTCGCCACTGCCGGCGTGGCCGACAGCGTCAGCGACTTCCGCCGACTCGCGCCCCGCCGTGGAGGCGACGATTGACGGGCTGCATCCCGCGACGACCCTGCGGAAGGCAGCCGTGAGAAGAATCCGGCACCGACGGCGGTGCCCTTGCTAACGCGCGGCCTTCCGCGCTCGAGGAAAGAAGCTATGGACGTCATCCTGCTCGAAAAGATCCATCGTCTCGGTGCGCTCGGTGACCGCGTCACGGTCAGCGCCGGCTATGGCCGTAACTACCTCGTCCCGCAGCGCAAGGCGGTTCCGGCAACGCCGGACAACATCGCCCGCTTCGAGGAACAGCGCGCCGAACTCGAGCGCGCCCAGGCCGACGCCCTGGGGTCGGCGACCGCTCGTGCCGAAGCGCTCAAGGACATGGTCGTCACGGTGACCGCCAAGGCCGGCGCCGAAGGCAAGCTGTTCGGCTCGGTCGGCACCGCTGACATCGCCGACGCGGTGAATGCGGCCGGTGTGGCCATCGAGAAGCGTGAAGTACGCCTGCCCAACGGCGCGCTGCGCGAGGTCGGCGACTTCGCCGTCGAAGTGCATCTGCATGCCGACGTCAATGCCGAGATCACCGTGCGCATCGTGGCCGAGGACGGCGTCGCCCAGGATTGATGATGGTCTGGGCGCGCAGCCGCGACAGCGTGCCCGGAGCAGGGCATGCACGGCGTGCCGCGCGCCGCGCCGGTGTCGCGGCTCCCGCCGCGCCGCGCCTTCAATCTGCGGTCGCTCGCTGCTGAAGACATGGCACTCGACTCGCCCGCTCGTTTCGTTGCCGACCTCGCCACCGACGCGCTGAAGGTCCCGCCTCATTCCATCGAGGCCGAGCAGGCCGTGCTCGGCGGCCTGATGCTCGACAACGAGGCCTTCGTGCAGGTCTCGGAGAAGATCAGCGCCGACGATTTCTACCGGCGTGATCACGGCAGCGTCTACAGCGCCGTGCAGCAGCTCGCCAATGACAACAAGCCGTTCGACGTCGTCACCGTCGCCGAGTGGCTGGACAGCCATGGCAGCCTCGCCGCGGTCGGCGGCATGAGCTACCTCGCGCAGCTCGCCGAGAACACGCCGAGTGCAGCCAACATCGCGGCCTACGCGGACATCGTGCGCCAGCGCGCGATCCTGCGCGAGCTGATCAGCGCCGGCACCCAGATCGCCGACAGCGCGTTTCGTCCCGAAGGGCGCAGCCCCGACGACCTGCTCGACGCCGCCGAGAGCCTGGTGTTCGAGATCGCCGAGCGCGAGTCACGCGGACGGCGCGGGTTCCGTCCCATCAAGGAACTGCTGGTCGACGCCCTCGATCGCATCGATTACCTGTTCCAGCGCGACAACCCGCTCACCGGGGTCGCCACCGGTTTCTACGATCTCGATCGCAAGACGGCCGGCCTGCAGAAGTCCGACCTCGTCATCATCGCCGGTCGGCCGTCGATGGGTAAAACGGCCTTCGCACTCAACCTCGCGCAGAACGCCGCCATCAAGGAAGAGTTGCCGGTCGCCATCTTCTCGATGGAAATGCCGAGCGAGCAGCTCGCCATGCGCATGCTGTCCTCGCTCGGGCGCATCGATCAGCACAAGGTGCGCACCGGCAAGCTGTCGGACGACGACTGGCCGCGCCTGACCAGCTCGGTCGGCATGCTGAGCGAGGTCAAGCTGTTCATCGACGACACCCCGGCACTGAGTCCGGGCGACCTGCGCGCACGCTGCCGGCGGCTCGCCCGCGAACACGGGCTCGGCCTGATCGTCATCGACTACCTGCAGCTCATGCAGGTGGCCGGTACCAAGGAGAACCGTGCCACCGAGATTTCTGAGATCTCACGCTCGCTGAAAGCGCTGGCGAAGGAACTCGAGTGCCCGGTCATCGCGCTCTCACAGCTCAACCGCAGCCTCGAGCAACGTAACGACAAGCGCCCGGTGATGTCGGACCTGCGCGAATCCGGCGCCATCGAACAGGATGCCGACGTCATCATGTTCATCTACCGCGACGAGGTCTACAACGAGGACAGCACCGACAAGGGCATCGCGGAGATCATCATCGGCAAGCAGCGCAACGGTCCCATCGGCACCTGCAAGCTGCGCTTCTTCGGCGAGTACACCCTGTTCGAGAACCTCTCGCACGAGGGCTTCGGCGGGGACTACGAATGACGCGGCCCGCGCGGGCGATCATCGACCCGCAGGCCGCCCGCCACAACCTCGAGATCGTCCGCCGTCGCGCACCGGGCGCGCGCGTCATGGCCGTGATCAAGGCCGACGCCTACGGTCACGGCATTGCCCGCATGGCGCGCCTGTTCGGCGCTGCCGACGCATACGCGGTGGCCTCGCTGGAGGAGGCGGTAGCCCTGCGCGAAGGCGGCGCGAGCAAATCCATCGTACTGCTCGAAGGGCCGTTCGAAGCTGCCGAGATTCCCACCATCGTCGGCCTCGGCCTCGAGGTCGTGGTGCACACCGACGAACAGGTCGCGATGCTCAACGCAGCGCGTTGTCGCCTGCCGGTGTGGCTCAAGTTCGACACCGGCATGCATCGCCTGGGTTTCGACCCGCGGCGCTTCGCCGAGGTGGTCGAGGCGGTACGCGATTGCGCTGCGCCGCTGCGCTTCATGACCCATTTCGCCAACGCGCATCGTCGTGGTGACGACAGCGTCGCCGCCCAGCACGCCCGCTTCGAGGCGATGCTCGGCGCCACGCCGGGTGAACGCAGCCTGGCGAATTCGGGCGCGCTGCTGACGCGTCCCGCCGCGCATGGTGACTGGGTGCGGCCCGGTCTCATGCTCTACGGCGTCTCGCCTCTCGACGACGTGCCGGCGGCGGATCTCGATCTGCGCCCGGTCATGACGCTGCGCTCGCGCCTCATCGCCGTGCGCCGTGTGGCGGCCGGCGAGGCCGTCGGTTATGGCGGCGCCTTCGTGTGCCCGGAAGAGATGCCCGTGGGCGTGGTTGCCTACGGGTATGCCGACGGCTATCCGCGTCATGCGCGCACCGGTACCCCGGTGCTGGTGCGCGGCGTGCGCACGCAGGTCATCGGTAATTGTTCGATGGACATGATGACCGTCGATCTGCGCCCGGTGCCGCAGGCTGTTTTCGGTGATCCGGTCACGCTATGGGGCGAGGGCCTTCCCGTCGAGGACGTCGCGCGCGCCTCGGACACCATTCCCTACGAACTCCTGTGCCGGGTACGCATGCGCGCCCATTACGCCGAGGGCACGCCTTGAAAGCGAAGACCCAGTACCAGTGCCAGCAGTGCGGCGCGCTGGCGGCGAAATGGTCCGGCCAATGCGGCGAATGCGAGGCCTGGAACACGCTGGTGGAGACGCGCGTCGAAGCGACGCCGGACAAGCGCCAGCGGTTCAGCGGCGGCGGTACGGCGCCCCGCGTGCAAACCCTGGGCGAGGTTGCCACCGAGGAGCAACCGCGCCTCGACACCGGGCTCGGCGAACTCAACCGCGTGCTCGGTGGCGGGCTGGTGGTCGGTTCGGTCGTCCTGCTCGGCGGTGATCCCGGCATCGGCAAGACGACCCTGCTGCTGCAGAGCCTGGCGGCGACACGCGGCTTGAACGGTGTCGACGCGCTGTACGTCAGCGGCGAGGAATCGGCCGCGCAGATCGCGCTGCGCGCCGAGCGGCTCAAGCTGCCGGTGGCGGACCTCAAGCTTCTGACCGAAACCGATCTCGAACGCATCCTCGTTGAGGCCGCGCGGGTGAAGCCGGCGGTACTCGTGATCGACTCGATCCAGACCGTCTACTCCGACGCGCTGCAATCACCGCCCGGCAGCGTCGGCCAGGTTCGCGAATGCGCCTCGCGACTGGTCGGTTTCGCCAAGAGCAGCGGCACCGCGCTGTATCTCATCGGGCATGTGACCAAGGACGGCAGCATCGCCGGCCCGCGCGTGCTCGAGCACATGGTCGACGCGACGCTTTACTTCGAGGGCGACCCGGATGGTCGCTACCGCATGATCCGCGCGATCAAGAACCGCTTCGGCGCGGTCAACGAACTCGGTGTGTTCGCCATGAGCGACGCGGGCCTGCGTGAGATCGCCAACCCGAGTGCTATCCTGTTGTCCCGTCACGAAACCGCGGTGCCCGGCAGCGTGGTGATGGTCACGCGCGAGGGCACGCGCCCGATGCTGGTCGAGGTCCAGGCCCTGGTCGACGAATCACAACTCGGCAACCCACGCCGCGTCACCGTCGGCCTGGACCAGAACCGCCTGTCGATGCTGCTCGCCGTGCTCAACCGTCATGGCGGCGTGTCGACCGCGGGGTGCGACGTGTTCGCAAACATCGTCGGCGGTGTGCGGGTGACCGAGACCGGGGCCGATCTCGCGATCGTGCTCGCGGTGCTGTCCTCCCTGCGCGATCGGCCCTTGCCCAACGATCTCGTCGCTTTCGGCGAAATTGGCCTGGCCGGCGAGATCCGGCCCGTACCCGGCGGCCCGGAACGTCTGCGCGAAGCAGCCAAGCACGGCTTCCGCCGCGCTATCGTGCCGCGCGGCAACGTTCCCAAGCCCCTGCCCGATGGCATCGAGGTAACCGTGGTGTCACGCCTCGGCGAAGCGTTGGAGGCGGCCCAGGGTTGAGCGCGACCGGCGCGACCCTTCGTACCGCAGGTGCCCGAAACGAAACGACCCCGCCGAGGCGGGGTCGTCATATCGCGATTGGCGAACGAGGTGTGCGATCAGGCAGCCGCCGTGCTGCGGCGACGGCGCAGTCGTACGCCGACCAGGCCCAGTGCGACGATGGCCAGCGAGGCCGGCTCCGGCACGCTCTCGTTCGGCGGCGGCGGTGGGATGTCGGTGTAACAACCCGAGATCGAAGCGATCTTGAAGCGGTCGTTGCCGCCCGCAACCACGCCGTTGCCGTAGGTCGCTCCCATGTTGACGACTGCATCCATGACCGCGCCGACGGCCCAGAAGCTCGACGCGTAGTTGAGGATGTTGCCGTTGGTGACGGCCTCGAGGTCGAGGGAGCCGTTGACGTCGTTCTCGTCGTAGTCGAAGCTGCCGATGAGGTTCCAGCCGTTGGCGATCATGTTGGTGTAGGAGAAACCGTTGCTGCCCGGCGGGGTGTCGGGCCCCCACTCGGAGCCGGGCGGCACCGGCTCGAAAGCGAACAGCGAGAAGTCGGCATCGGTGCTCCACCAGCCCATCGAGATCTGGGAGATGGTGACCGGCGACTCGAACTCGAAGATCACGAGGTCGTAGCCACCCGAGTTGTCGAAGGCGTGGTAGGGCGAGCCTTCGCCACCGCTGCCCCAGTTGTTGTCGTAGTTGAGCGAGAGGTGATCCGCGCCGTAAATGGTCAGCGGCCGCGCGATGAAATTGCTGTAGTCGGTGTTCTGGTGATAACCCGTGGCGTCGACCGCGATGCCGGGCGGATTGGAATCCGGGTCGGTACTGGTGAAGTTCCAGTCGTAGCTCGTGCAGGTGGCGCCGCCACCGCCGCCGCCGCCGCCGCCATCACCGCAGTTGTTGTAGTTGTACCAGGCGTAGGAATTCGCAGCGAAAGCGAGGCAGAGCGCGCCGAGCGCGGATACCGTGATTTTCTTGTTCATGGATTTCATCCCATCGTCGAATCTGGTGCCGCCGGGCCCCGAGGGGGTATCCAGCGGGCATTGCGTTCTTGTGTGCAAAATCTGGGCCGGAATATTTTTATTTTTGAATTTCATTCGGTTACGGAAATCGCTCTGTCTGCTGCAGACCCTCGTGCCCACGATCTGTAAATTCCATTGACACCCTGTAGCTCGACAAAGCGTCGCGGGCCATGGCTGGCGACGACGCGAATCTTAGCCGGCGTGGGACCACCCAACCACCGAGCAGCCGACATTCGAGCCTCTTGTAACCAATCTTCACACCTCGTCCGCCCAGCGCATCTCGTTGCAAGCGCCCCGGATGGCTCCGCGAACGAAGACAACTCCTTGTTCCGGAACGTTTTATATCCACGTGACCGGGCGGGAATCGGGTACGGGACGAGATCGCCCGCCGCCAATCCCAGCCGCCTCCCGGGCCGGTACCGGAGCGCCACCGAGCCGTCCGTGGGCCGGTATTCCACGCGGCGCGCGCCGGTTCGCGCGTGTAAAGAATCCTGACACCGGGAGTGGGTCAGGGGGCGCCGGCTGCGAGGTTGTCGCGTAGCGCGAGGGCTTGGGTGCGACTGGCGAAGGCGCGGCCGTTGGCCAGCGCATGCTCGACTTCCTGGCGCGCCTCGCCGGCGCGTCCGAGCTTGTCGAGGACGACGGCGAGGTGGTAGCGGATCTCGTTGTCGGCCGCGCGGCGCGCGACCGCCTCACGCAGGTATTTCAAGGCTTCTTCATGCGCGCCAGTCTGCGCGAGGATCCAGCCCAGCGTGTCGTTCAGGACCGGGTCCTGCGGGGCGATGCCGTAGCCTGAACGCGCGATTTCGAGCGCCTGTGCCGGGTCACCGAGTTCGAGGTTCAGCAGGGCGAAATTGTTGAGCAGGGCGGCGTCCTTTGGGCGGGTCGCGACGAGTTCGGCGTAGAGCGCGCGGGCTTGCGCCAGGTCGCCCGCCTGGATCAGGTGCTCGCCGAGCGCGGCCTTGACCGAGATGTCGTCCGGATGCTGTTCGAGCCACCGTTCGAGGCGCTGGCGTGCTTCGTCCTGGCGCCCGGCAGCGGCGAGTGCGCGGTAGCCGCCGAGTGTGCCCTCGGTGGTCGGGCGGTGCGCGTTGGCCTGGTCGTAGTCGTCGAGCGCGGCAGCGTAATCCTTCAGGCCGAGCGCGGCCTGGGCGCGAAACACGAAAGCCATTGCGAGGTCGGGATGCTCGGTTATCAGGGCCGAGGCGCGCTCGCGGGCTTGCGCGAAATCGCGCTTGGCCAGCGAGACCTCGACCTGTGCCAGCCGTACGCCAGTGTGCTCGGGGTTCTCTTGCAGCGCCTTGAACAGCGAGTACTCGGCGTCGGCGAATTGCCGGATGCGGATCTGGAAGGACGCCGTGCGCAATTGTCTGCCAGGGTCGAAGCCGGCCACCTGGGACATGTTCTTGAGCGCTGCGCGTGCGTCCTCGCGGCGGTCGAGACGCACCAGGACCGTGGCGAGCCGTTCCAGCACCTCGAAGTTGGTTTCGGCGCGGGCCTTCGCGCGCAGGGCGAGATCATAGGCTTTGTCGAGCTTGTTGTCGGCGAGGTAGAGGTCGTAGAGGTGGAACAGGGCGTCGAGCCCGGCCTTGCGCGGCCGTGCGGCGTCTTCGGCCAGTCGCAGGCCTTCGCGCTGGTCGCCCGCCGCCAGCGCGACACGGGACAGTTCCAGGATGACCTTGGAGTCGTCGGGCTTGACCGCGAGCAGCTGCTCCAAGCGCGCGCGGGCCGCATCGAGATTGCCGGTGCGCAGGTCGAGCTTGGCGAGGTTGATCGCGGCAGGGCGGAAATCAGGCTTTTCGGTGAGGATGCGCTCGAACACCGCGCGCGCCTCGGTCATCTCGTCGGCAGAGAACAAGGCGATGCCGAGCAGGTTGCCGAACACCGCGTTCGCGGGGTCGGTGGCAGCGAGTACGCGCGCCGCCTTGACCGCTTCATCGAGGCGATTCTGGCGCAGGTAGGTCACCACCAGGCCGATGCCGCCCTGGGCATCGGACGGATCCTCGGCGAAGGCCGCAGCGAGGTTGGACAGACCTTGTTCGACGCGACCGGCGCCGATGTTCAGCATCGCGAGGCGACCGCGCGCGGCCGCGGCGCTGTGTTTCTGTCCGGTGACGTCCTGGAGCAGGCTCGTGGCCTTGGTCTCGTAACCGCTGATGGCATAGGCCGTGGCCAGGAGCAGGCGCGCGCGGCCGTCGTTGGGCGCCAGGCTCGTCAGCGGTTCGAGCACCGGGATGGCCCGGCGCGCCGCGCCGAGCCGCAACAGGATGTCGCCGAGCGCCTTGCGTGCACCGACGTCGTTCGGCTGCTTGGCGATGTAGGCTTGCAGCGGCGCGGCCGCGGCCTCGTAACGCTGCAGGCCGTAGTTGGCCATGCCGAGGATGAGTTGCAGCGCCGGGTCGTCGCGAAATGCTTCCTCGTCGAGTGGCGTCAGTGCGGTGATCGCGACTTCCAGCGCGGCCCCGGCAGCCTCGAGATCGCCCGCGCGGGCGGCGATGACCGAGCGCAGGTAGGCCGCGCGCGGTTCCTGCGGAAATTCTTCGTCCAGGTAATCGAGATCGGGCATCGCGTCCGCGTCGCGGGCAAGGTCGATGAGCAGGCCGATGCGGGCGATGCGGACGTCGAGGTTGCGCGGTGTGAGTTCGAGTGCCTTGCCGTAGGCGTCGAGCGCGGCGGACGGTTCGCGCAAGGCATGCAGGACCGCGCCGTAGAGGCTCCAGGCCTGGCTGCTCTTGGGATGGCGGGTGACGGCATCGGCAACGATTTCACGCGCGGCGCGCGGCTCGTTCTCGTGCATCTCGAGGGTCGCGCGCGCCAGGCGTGCTTCCAGCAAATCGGGAACGCGGGCCTCCGCGCGTTCGATTTCCTCCTCCGCCTCGGCGGTATCGTGGCGCAGGAGATGGGCCTGGGCGCGCAACGCGTGCACGTGGGCGGCGGTGGCATCGGCGAGGCCGTCCGGCTTGAGTTCCACGAGGACCCGCGCGGCCTTGCGCTGCAACAGCAGGGCATCGCCGAGCAGCGGCAGCACCAGCCCGCGATCGGCGCCGGCGGCGAGTGCCGTGCGCAGCGAGTCTTCCGCGGCGAGTCCGAGCGACTGTTCGAGGTAGATGCGACCGGCCAGGATCAGCGACGGCAGGTGATTGGGGTCGGCCTGCAGGGCGTTCTTGAGTTCGATGATCGCTTCGAGCGCCTGATCCTGGGCTTCGTACTGGATGGCTTTCTCGTGGAACCCGGCGGCGCTGTCCGGCGCGAGCGCGGCGTGGGCCGCGAACGGCACGCCGCAGCTCAGCGCGCCGAAGAGTAGCAACCATGTGGCGGTACGGTTGGACATCGTGTACCTAGCGGCAGTCGTGGAGGAGCACTTTACCAGACCGCTTGAGACGCTCGTGACGCGGGGTTGTTCCGCAGCGCGCATTGACCATCGTTCACGATCACGCGGGACGTGCGCACGAGGTCACTGGTCGGCGTCGGCCTGCGTCGCGGCGCCACGCTCGCCGAGCAGCGTCAGGCGCGCCGTCTTCACCGACTTCTCCAGCGTCTGCACGATCTCGATGGTCATGTCACCGATGCGGAACGTGGTGCCGGTAATCGGGATGTCCTCGAGGGTCTCCAGGATCAGACCGTTGATGGTCTTCGGCCCGTCACTCGGCAGATCGAAGCCGTAGGCGCGGTTGATCTCTCGGATATTGGCGCTGCCGTCGACGAGGAAGCTGCCGTCGGCCTGTGGGTAGACGTCGCGCACGTAGAGCTGGGGATCGGTGGTGAACTCGCCGATGACCTCCTCCAGCAGGTCTTCGAGCGTAACAAGACCGACGAAATCCCCGTACTCGTCGACGACGAAGGCGATGCGCTGACGTGCCTTCTGAAAATTGAGGAGCTGAACGTAGAGATCGGTCGTCATCGGCACGAAATACGGCTCGAGCAGGATGCCGCGAAGATCGTCGAGGTCGAATTCGTCCGAGCGCAGCAGCCGGGCCACGCGCCGCATGTGCAGAACTCCGACGACGTTGTCGAGGTTGCCCTCGTAACACGGCACCCGCGTGTGATGGCAGGTCACGAGCTGCTCGAGGATGTCGCTCCACTCGTCTTCGAGGTTGATACCGTAGACCTCGCCGCGCGGCACCATGATGTCCTCGACCGTCACGTTCTCGAGGTCGAGGATGCCGAACAGCATCTCGCGGTGCTTGTGCGGGATCATCGCACCGGCTTCCTTGACCACCGTGCGCAGTTCCTCGCGGCTCAGCGCGTCGACCGCGCCGCCCTGGGGATTGATGCCGAACAGCGACAGGGTGCCGTTCGAGATCTGGTTGAGCAGCCAGACCAGCGGGTAGAGCAGCCACATCAGCAGGCCGAGCAAGCGCGAGGAAGGGAAGGCGATGCGTTCGGGGTGCAGGGCGGCGAGGGTCTTGGGCAGGACTTCGGCGAACACCAGCACCACGGCGGTCAGGAGCAGGGTCGAGGCGATGAGGCCGCTCTCGCCCACCAGGTGCAAGGTCAGCAGCGTGCAGATCTGCGCCGCCAGGATGTTGACGAAGTTGTTGCCGAGCAGGATGAGACCGATCAGGCGATCCGGGCGCTCGAGCAGCGCCAGCGCGCGCCGTGCGCCGCCGTGCTCGCGCTCGGCGAGATGCTTCAGGCGATAGCGGTTGAGCGCCATCATCGCCGTCTCCGAGCTGGAGAAATAAGCCGAGGCCCCGATCAGGGCGAACAGCGCGGCGAACAGGGCGAGAACGGGAAAGTCGTCCATGGGCCGCGCTCAGGCGCGGTTGAGGATCAACTCGAGGGCGATCTTCGAGCCGAAGAAGCCGAGTGCCAGGAGGCAGGTGCCGCCGATGACGTACTTGACGGCATGGCGGCCGCGCCAGCGCCGCCAGCGGCGACCGGCGAGCAGCACCGCGAAGGTCAGCCAGGCAAGGCCCGAGAAGACGATCTTGTGGGCGAGATGCTGGCCGCGAACGTCCTCGATGTAGAACACGCCGAGCGCGAGGCCCACGCTGAGCAGCACGAAGGCGATGCCGGTGAGTTGGAACATGGTCTGCTCCATCACGGTCAGCGGCGGCAGGAAGTTCATCACCGGGTGATGGGACTTGAGACGGTGCTCGGCGACTGCGTAGTAAAGCGCTTGCACGGCGGCGATGGCGAACAGGGCGTAGGCGACCAGCGACAAGGCGATATGCAGCGCGATGCCGGGGGCGTGTTCCTGGATGATATGCGGGTGCGAGAAGGCCAGCGACAGCGCCACGACCACCGCGGCAAAGGGCAGGATGACGACGGCGAGACTGGCCACCGGCCGTCGCGTCGTGGCGAGGACGGTGATGACCGCGATCAGCCACGCGACCAGCGAAGCCGCGGTGAAGATGCCGAAGTTGAAACCCTGCGCGGTGAACGTCATCGGGTAGAGCGCGAGCGCGTGGGCGGCGAGCGCGCCGAAGGCGAGGAAGACGGTCGGTGAGCGCAGGGTGTTGCCGCCCGCAGCGGCGAGGGTCCCGGTCGACGAGCGGAGCGCGACCGTGACATAGAGCACGATGGCGACGAGCCCGAACAGGACGATGTTCATGAAGGCGCGGGGGCAACCATGGGAGGCGAGATGATGGCATAATTGCTGCCCCTTATGAAGCGCGCGGCAGTCCGCGGCGCGCTCGGCTCAAATGCGGTTAATCCGAGCAAATTCAGCATGTTCCAGAATCTCACCCAGCGCCTAGGCGAGGTCGTCAAGAATCTCTCGGGGCGCGCGCGCCTGACCGAGGAGAACATCGACGAGACGCTGCGCGAGGTGCGTGTCGCGCTGCTCGAGGCTGACGTCGGTCTCGACGTCATCAAGGACTTTCTCGCCGCCGTGCGTGAGCGCGCCATCGGCCAGGAAGTGATTGGTACGCTGACGCCCGGCCAGGCCTTCATCCGCGTCGTGCGCGACGAGCTGACGGCCTTGATGGGCACGGCCAACAGCGCGTTGGATCTCGCCGCACAGCCACCGGTGGTGGTGCTGATGGCCGGCCTGCAGGGCTCGGGTAAGACGACCACGGCGGCCAAGCTCGCGCGGCGCCTGATGAGCGCCGAGGGCAAGCAGGTCGGCGTGGTCAGCTGCGACGTGCATCGACCCGCCGCCATCGAGCAGCTGCGGGTGCTCGCTGCCGAGATCGGCGCCAATCACTACCCCAGCGACACCAGCAAGCGCGTCGAGGACATCGCCACCGCCGCACTGACTGCGGCGCGGCGCGCGCAGGACGACGTCCTCATCGTCGACACCGCCGGGCGTCTCGCCATCGACGGCGAGATGATGGACGAGATCAAACGCCTGCACGCTGCGGTCAACCCGCACGAAACGCTGTTCGTCATCGACAGCATGATGGGCCAGGACGCCGTCGCGACGGCGCGCGCCTTCAACGAGGCGTTGCCGTTGACCGGGGTCGTGCTGACCAAGAGTGACGGCGACGCCCGTGGCGGCGCCGCGCTGTCGGTGCGCCGGATCACGGGCAAACCGATCAAGTTCCTCGGTACAGGCGAGAAGACCGACGCGCTGGAGCCTTTCCATCCCGACCGCATGGCTTCGCGTATCCTCGGCATGGGCGACGTGCTGTCGCTGATCGAGGAAGTCGAGCAGAAGGTCGACCAGGACAAGGCGCTCAAGGTCGCCGAGAAGCTCAAGAAGGGTAAGGGCTTCGATTTGCAGGACTTCCGCGACCAGCTCGACCAGATGGCCAACATGGGCGGCATGCAGGCCCTGCTCGGCAAGCTGCCGGGCATGAGCGGGTTGCCCGACAACGTCAAGAGCCAGGTCAACGACGGCGAACTCAAGCGCCTCGGCGCCATCATCGACTCCATGACGCCGCACGAGCGCCAGTTCCCGGCCGTCATCAAGGCTTCGCGCAAGCGCCGCATCGCGGCCGGCTCCGGCACCCAGGTGCAGGACGTCAACCGCCTGCTCAAGCAGTTCGACCAGATGCAGAAGATGATGAAGAAGCTGTCGAAGAAGGGCGCGCTGAAGAACATGATGCGCGGCATGCGCGGGCAGCTGCCGCCCGGTTTTCCCATGCAATGACCCGCCGCGCAGGGCCGGGTGAGGATTCGCCATGACCACTGCTGACGACAACCTGTCCCGCCGCGCGCTCGAATACCACCAGCTGCCGCGCCCCGGCAAGGTCGAGATCGCGCCGACCAAGCCGCTCGCCAACCAGAACGATCTCGCGCTGGCCTACTCGCCGGGCGTCGCCGCGCCGTGCGAGGCCATCGCCGCCGACGCCAACGCGGCGCCGCTCTACACCAACCGCGGCAACCTCGTCGCCGTCATCACCAACGGCACGGCGGTGCTCGGGCTCGGCCCCATCGGCCCGCTGGCGGCGAAGCCCGTGATGGAAGGCAAGGCGGTCCTGTTCAAGAAGTTCGCCGGCATCGACGTCTTCGACATCGAGATCAACGAGACCGATCCGGACGCACTGGTCGACATCATCGCCAGCCTCGAGCCGAGCTTCGGCGGTATCAACCTCGAGGACATCAAGGCACCGGAATGCTTCTTCGTCGAGCAGAAGCTCAAGGACCGCGTGCAGATCCCGGTCTTCCACGACGACCAGCACGGCACCGCGATCATCGCCGCCGCCGCCATCCTCAACTGGCTGGAACTGGCCGGGCGGCGCATCGAGGAGGTACGCCTGGTGGCTTCCGGTGCCGGTGCCGCCGCCATCGCCTGCCTGCGCCTGCTCGACAGCCTGGGCCTGCCGCGTGACAACATCATCGTCAGCGATCGCGCCGGGGTGATCTACGAAGGCCGCGTCGAGGAGATGGACGAGCACAAGGCCTTCTTCGCCCGCACCACGCCGCACCGGACGCTCGCCGAGGCCATCGTCGGCGCCGACATCTTTCTCGGGCTCTCGGCTGGCGGCGTGCTCACGGGCGAGATGGTGGCGACGATGGCCGACAAGCCGCTCATCCTGGCGCTGGCCAACCCAACGCCCGAGATCATGCCGGAGCTGGCGCGCGCGGCGCAGCCGGACGCCGTCATCGCCACCGGGCGCTCCGACTATCCCAACCAGGTCAACAACGTCCTCTGCTTCCCCTACCTCTTCCGCGGTGCGCTCGACGTGGGCGCCACCACCATCACCGAGGAGATGAAGCTGGCCTGCGTCCAGGCGCTGGCGCGCCTGACCCGCCAGGAAGCCTCGGACGTGGTGGTCGCGGCCTATGGCGGCGAGGAACTGCGCTTCGGTCCCGACTACCTGATTCCGAAGCCCTTCGACCCGCGGCTCATCACCGAGCTCGCGCCGGCGGTGGCCGAGGCGGCGATGCGCTCCGGCGTGGCGACGCGTCCGATCGAGAACCTGCGCGAGTACCGCGACCAGCTGTCGAAGTTCGTCTTCCAGTCGGTGCTGTTGATGCGACCGCTGTACGCCCGGGCCAAGGCCGAGCGCAAGCGCCTCGCCTACGCCGACGGCGAAGACCCGACCGTGCTGCGCGCGGTGCAGACGGTGGTCGACGACGGCCTCGCCCTGCCCATCCTGATCGGGCGGCCGCGGGTCATCGGCAAGCGCGTCCGCGAACTCGGCTTGCGCATGAAGGCGGGCGTCGACTTCGAGGTCGTCAACACCGAGTCCGATCGCCGTTACCGCGAATACGCCGAGGCCTACCACGGCATCATGGGGCGCCGCGGCGTGTCCTTGCAGGACGCGCGCGACGTCATGCGCTCGAACACCACCGTGATCGCCTCGATGATGGTGCGACGGGGCGCCGCCGACGCCATGCTGTGCGGCATGGTCGGCGAGTACCACGACCACCTCGTGCACGTGCGCCAGCTCCTCGGCGCACGCGACCCGCGTCTCGACATGGCGTCGATGAACGTGCTGGTGCTGCGCAAGGGCACCTATTTCCTCTGTGACGCCTACGTCCACGACCAGCCCGACGCCACGCAGATCGCGCACATGACCCTGCTCGCCGCCGAGCAGGTGCGGCGCTTCGGGCTCGCTCCCAAGGTCGCGCTGTTGTCGCATTCCAATTTCGGCACCACCAACGCGCCGAGCGCGGTGCGCATGCGCGAGGCGCTCGGGCTGATCCGCGAACTCGCGCCGGAGCTCGAAATCGACGGCGAGATGCAGGCCGATGCCGCGCTCGTCCCCGCCATCCGCGACAAGGCACTGGCCGATTGCCGTCTCGACGGCCAGGCCAACCTGCTGGTGATGCCGAGCATGGATGCGGCGAACATCACGCTCAACCTGCTGACGGTGCTCGGCGAGGGGGTCGCGGTCGGCCCGATCCTGCTCGGCTGTCGTTACCCGGCACACATCCTTACGCCCTCGGCGACGGTGCGGCGGGTGATCAATCTCAGCGCGCTGGCGGTGGTCGACGCGCAGATCGCGGCGACCGCGGAAGTGTCCTGACCAGAGAGGCTTTCAGTCCTGCGCGGCCAGCGGGCGACCGGCGTTGTCGCGGCCGTGGGCGTTGACGAAGGCGTCGAGCAGGGTGTCGACGTAGCCGTAGACGGCTTTCAGATCGGATGGGTTGAGGATGCCGTGCTGGCCTTCCGACCACACCTCGCTCGAAGCGTAGCTGCTGCCAGTGGCATCGAGCGGGACCTTGCGCTTGAGTCGCAGCGACACGGCGTAGAAATACATCGAGTACTGGTCGCGGTTGGTGGTCAGCTTGACCAGCAGCTGGGCGGCATCGGGCTGCGTGCGCGCGGTGGTGGCGTCGACCACGGGCAGGCCGTAAGCGGCGAGCCGCGCCTCGACGCGCTGGCGCATCTCCTCGGTGGTCAGGCCGTAACGGGCGAACTCGTCGGCGATCCCTTCGACGGCGACCTGGACCCGCCCGATTCCGGCCAGGGCGTTGGCGCTGAACTCGTCCGCCGCCCGTGCGGTCACGACCGTGACGAGCAGCAGCACCAGTGCGAGCGTGCGCGACGCGTGCAGGAACACGGCGGGGGACTTGCGATCGTTCATGGTGAATCTCCTCGGAGCGCGCCCGGCGGCCTGCGCAGGCGGTGGACGATGGCGGCGAGATGCATCGCGAGCAGGCCGGCGAAGCAGGCCAGCGACCATTCCGCGATCGAGCCACCGAGGAAGGTCCAGTCGACGCTGGCGCACTCGCCGGTGCCGCGCAGCGCCTTCTTGATGACCTCCGCGAGCGGCCACATCTCGAGCATGTATTCGAGCCCGGGGCCGCAGGCCGGGACCTGGTCCTCCGGCAGGTGTTGCAGCCACACCTGGCGCGCGGCGATGGCGCCGCCGACGGTGGCGGCCACGGCGGCGAGCGTGCCGTAGGCGATCGCGCCGCGATCCCGCGGACCATGCAGTGCGCCGAGCAGCGCGACCAGCCCGACGGCCATGAAACACAGGCGCTGGAAGATGCACATCGGGCAGGGTTCGAGACCGTCGTGGAATTGCAGGTAGTAGCCGAAGCCGAGCAGGCCGGCGCAGGTCAGCGCGGTGGCGGCGAACAGCAGGCGGGGGTTGAACAGGGTCGTCAGCACGGCCGGCTTCCAGGGCGGTCAGGGTGTCGCATTGTACTCGTCGACGTCGTTACCGGCCCGCATGTGCCCGGCGACGCCGCGCAGGAAGGCGACCAGGCGTGGCTCACACCAGTAATCGTGACGCCACGGCGACGCGCCGCCGATGAAGGCGACGTGACCGCCGCCGCGGGTGAGTTCGAGGGTGACCGGCGGGCCGAGCTCGTTGGCACGCGGGATCGCGCTCGCTGGGACGAAAGGATCGTCCTCGGCCTGCACGACGAGCGTCGGTACGCGGATCGCGTGCAGGAAGGACCGGCAGCTCGAGCGCGCGTAGTAGTCGTGGACATCGCGGAAGCCGTGCAGCGGCGCTGTCACGGCGTCGTCCCAGGTCCAGAACGTGGCGTGGCGGGGGACATCGGCCGGTCGCAGCGGACCCTCACCATCACTGAACTTGGCGCGGTACTTGCGCTGCATGCTGGTGACGAGCTGGCGCTGGTAGAGGCGCGAGAAGCCGCGCCCGAGGCGATCGGCGCAGGCGGCGAGGTCGAAGGGCACCGAGACCGCGGCCGCCGCGCGCAGGGGCGCGGTCGTACCGAGTTCGCCCAGCCACTTGAGCAGGACGTTACCGCCGAGCGAGTAGCCGATGGCGGCGAAGGGTGGTGTGCCCATGCGCTGCGTGAGGGTGTCGACCAAATGGGCGAGGTCACCGGTATCACCGGAGTGGTAGCTGCGCGCGAGGCGGTTCGGCATGCTGCCGCAGCCACGGAATTGCATCAGGACGCCGCGGAATCCGCCGCGCTCGAGCAATGCCAGCACCGCACGAGCATAGCGCGAGGTATGGCTGCCCTCGAGGCCGTGCAGCACGATCACCAGTGGCGCGTCGCGCGGCGGCGTCCAGGCGAGGTCGACGAAGTCGCCGTCCGGCAATTCGAGGCGCTCGAAGGCGAGTTCGAGCGGCGGGACACGTCGCCACAGGCTGGCCCAGATCGTCGGCAGGTGGGGCCCGGGCAGCCAGCGCGAGGACGCAAAATCGTCGCGGCGGACGACCCGTCCGTGCGCGGGCGACGAAGCGTCAGTCGACAACCGCGGTCGGCGCCCGCTCGAGGATGCGGCAGGCCAGGTCCGGGCGCGTGGCGGGCGCGACCAGAGTGGCGTCGACATCGAGCACCGCGAGGGCTTCCCAGGTACCGGCCAGCGCTACCGCGTCCACCACGGTGGCGCGCGGGGCGTCACCGTCGGCGTCGACCAGGCGATCGCCCGGCGCGAGCGCCTGTGCGCTGGCGAGCCGGGCCAGTCGTCGCTTGACGCTGCCGCGATAGCGCACCCGCGCGACGATCTCCTGGCCGGGATAGCAACCCTTGTCGAAGCTCACACCGCGCCCGCGGTCGAGATCGAGTTCCTGCGGCAGGAACTGGTCGGCGGTCGCAGGGCCAAGGCGCGGCCGTCCGCGCCGGATGGCGTCGAGTCGTGCCGTGGCGGGCCCGACGGCAGCGGCCGGCAGGGTCGGCCAGCAGTCGGTGATCGCCTGCTGCGGGCCGAGGTACCAGCACAGTTCGCCTTCGCGGGCGACCACGAGGCCGGTTGCCGCCGCGGGTGCGAGCCCGCTCGTGCGGATGCCGGCCCAACTCGCGCCGAGATCCTCGACCTCGACCTGCGAACGCAGCACGTACATGCGCAGCCGGCGCACGAGGTCGTCGGCCTGGGCCGGGTCGACGAGCAGGACGAAGCCGTCGTCGACCGCGAGCACCGTGGGCGCGAACAGCACGCGGCCTTTGGGCGAACACCATGCGGTCAGCACGGCGTCGCCTGAGGACAGGGTGCGCAGATCGGCGGCGAACTGGGCGTGGAGGAAGGCACGCGCATCGGCGCCGCGCACGGCGACGATGGCGAGATCGAGCGGGCTTTTCAGTGCATCGCCGGGCGCGGTGTCGGCGGTGGCCTCGCACCACGTGTCGCCGGCGAGTTGGCGCCAGAAGTCGTCCGCGTTCATCGCGACGCGCGGCTGTCAGCGAGGATGCGCTCGACCCAGGCGGCGAGCACGCCGTCGTCGGGCAGGCCACGCCCGGTGAACCAGGCGTAGAGGTCCATGTCGCTCGAATCGAGGAAGCGTTCGAAGCTGCTGAGTTCGGCGTCGTCGAGCCCGCCGGCATGCTGCGCGACCCAGGGTTCGAGCAGCATGTCGAGCTCGCGCATGCCGCGGCGGCAGCGCCAGCGCAGGCGGTTACGACGCGCGCTCACCGCTCACAGGGCGCGCGCGACCATCATCTTCTTGATCTCGGCGATGGCCTTGGCGGGATTGAGACCCTTGGGGCAGGTCTTCGCGCAGTTCATGATGGTGTGGCAGCGGTAGAGACGGAACGGGTCCTCGAGTTCGTCGAGGCGTTCACCGGTGGCCTCGTCGCGGCTGTCGACCAGCCAGCGGTAGGCCTGCAGCAGGATGGCGGGACCGAGGTAGCGCTCACCGTTCCACCAGTAGCTCGGGCAGCTGGTCGAGCAGCAGGCGCACAGGATGCATTCGTAGAGCCCGTCGAGCTTCTCGCGTTCCTCGACCGACTGCAGTCGCTCCTTGTCCGGTGGCGCCGGCGTCTGCGACTGCAGCCACGGCTTGATCGAGGCGTACTGGGCATAGAAGTGCGTGAGATCCGGCACGAGATCCTTGAGCACGCTCATGTGCGGCAACGGGTAGATCTTGACGTCGCCGTCGATGTCCTCGATGGCCTTGGTACAGGCCAGCGTGTTGGTGCCGTCGATGTTCATCGCGCACGAACCGCAGATGCCCTCGCGGCACGAGCGCCGGAAGGTCACCGTGGGGTCGATCTCGTTCTTGATGTAGATGATGGCGTCGAGCACCATCGGCCCGCACTTGTCGAGATCGATGCGGTAGTGGTCGACGCGCGGGTTCTCGCCGCTGTCCGGGTCCCAGCGATAGACCGAGAAGGTGCGCGAGCGCTTGGCGCCCTGGGCATGGTCGTAGGCCTTGCCCTGGCCGATGGTCGAGTTCTTGGGGAGGGAAAAGTTCGCCATGGGTCGTACTCGTCCGGCTTAGTAAACGCGTTTCTTCGGCGGCACGACGTCGACGTCGTCGCTCAAGGTGTACATGTGCACCGGGCGGTAGTCGAACTTGACCGCACCGTCTTCGCCGAGCCACGTGAGGGTGTGTTTCATCCAGTTCTCGTCGTCGCGATCCGGGTAGTCCTCGCGCGCGTGCGCGCCGCGACTCTCGGTGCGGTTGGCGGCAGCAGCAATGCTGACCATGGCGCAGCCGAGCAGGTTGTCGAGTTCGAGCGTCTCGAGCAGGTCGGTGTTCCACTTCAGCGAGCGATCGCTGACCTTGACCTTGGGGAAGGCGGCGAAGGTCTCGGCGAGTTTGACCTTGCCTTCCTCGAGCACGTCGCCGGTGCGGAACACCGCGGCATAGTTCTGCATGGTGCGCTGCATGTCGAGGCGCAGCTTCGCAGTCGGTTCGCTGCCGTCGGCATGGCGCAGCTTGTCCAGGCGTGAGAGCACGCGGTCGACGGCGTCGTTGTCGAGCGTCGGGTGGGACTGGTTGCGGACGATCTCGGCCGAGCAGCGCTTGGCCGCGGCACGGCCGAAGACGACGAGGTCGAGCAGGGAGTTCGAGCCGAGGCGGTTGGCGCCGTGTACCGACACGCAGGCGGCTTCGCCGATGGCCATGAGTCCCGGCACCACGGCATCGGGGTTGCCGTCCTTCAACGTCACCACTTCACCGTGGTAGTTGGTCGGGATACCGCCCATGTTGTAGTGCACGGTCGGCAGCACCGGGATGGGCTCCTTGGTGACGTCGACACCGGCGAAGATCGCGGCCGACTCGGCGATGCCGGGCAGGCGCTTGTTGATGACATCGGCGCCGAGGTGCTCGAGATGCAGGTGGATGTGATCCTGCATGGTGCCGACACCGCGACCCTCGCGGATTTCGATCGTCATCGAGCGCGAGACGACGTCGCGCGAAGCGAGGTCCTTGGCGTTCGGCGCGTAGCGCTCCATGAAGCGTTCGCCGTTGGAATTGGTCAGGTAGCCGCCCTCGCCACGCACACCCTCGGTGATGAGGCAGCCGGCGCCGTAGATGCCGGTGGGATGGAACTGGATGAATTCCATGTCCTGCAGCGGCAGGCCGGCGCGCAGCACCATGCCGTTGCCGTCGCCGGTGCAGGTGTGGGCCGAAGTGCAGGAGAAATAGCTGCGGCCGTAGCCGCCGGTGGCGAGCACCACGCTGTGGGCGCGGAACAGGTGCAGCGTGCCGTCCTCGAGATTCCAGGCGATGACGCCGCGGCACACGCCGTCCTTGTCCATCACGAGGTCGACGGCGAAGTACTCGATGAAGAACTCGGCGTCGTGCTTGAGCGACTGCTGGTAGAGCGTGTGCAGGATGGCGTGGCCGGTACGGTCGGCAGCCGCGCAGGTGCGCTGGGCGATGCCTTCGCCGAAGTTGGTGGTCATGCCGCCGAACGGACGCTGGTAGATCTTGCCGGCCTCGGTGCGCGAGAACGGCACACCGTAGTGTTCGAGCTCGATCACGGCGGGAATGGCCTCGCGGCACATGTACTCGATGGCGTCCTGGTCGCCGAGCCAGTCGGAGCCCTTGACGGTGTCGTACATGTGCCAGCGCCAGTCGTCCGGCCCCATGTTGCCGAGCGCGGCGCTCATGCCGCCCTGGGCGGCGACCGTGTGACTGCGGGTCGGGAACACTTTGGTGATGCAGGCCGTGGCGAGGCCTTCCGCCGCCATGCCGAAGGTCGCGCGCAGGCCGGCGCCGCCGGCGCCGACGACGACGACGTCGTACTTGTGTTCGATGAGGTTGTATTCAGCAGGCATGGAGGGTTCCCGTCACGCGGATCCGAAGGAAATCTTGAGCACGGCGACGACGCCGAGCAGGGCGCCGAAGGCGAGACCGAGCTTCATCGCGACGAGCAGCGCCACCTTGACCAGGTCGTCGTGGAAGTAGTCTTCGATGACGACCTGGAGCCCGAGCTTGGCGTGGTAGAAGACGGCGACGAGCAGCGCGATCAGCAGTGCGGCGACCAGCGGCGAGCCGATCCAGGCAACCAGCGTGGCGTGGTCGTCGTGCATGTGGGTGAGCAGCGCGTTCACGAACCACAGGGACAGCGGCACGATGGCGATGGCGGTGAGGCGCTGGTGCAACCAGTGATGGGCACCGCTCTTGGCGGAGCCGAGGCCGCGCACGCGGCCGAGCGGGCTGCGCAGGCTCATGCGGCACCTCCCTGCGCGATCACGCAGGCCCAGGTCAGGAGCGTGAGGACGACGGCCGCGGCGATGACGGCGTAGCCGGTCTTGTAGACGGTGTCGAGGTCGAAGCCCCGGCCGGTGTCCCACAGCAGGTGACGAAGGCCGTTGGCGAGGTGGTAATAGAAAGCGAAGGTCCAGCCGAACAGCACGATTTGCGTTGGCAACGCGCCGAGGCAGCGCTGCGCTTCGGCATAGGCGACCGGACCGCCGGCCGCTGCCACCAGCCAGTACAGGATCATCACCGTGCCGACGGCGAGGAACACGCCGCTGATGCGGTGGGAGATGGAGAGCACCGAGGTCAGCTGCGGGCGGTACACCTGCAGATGCGGTGACAAGGGATTGTTGGCCATAGGCGTGTCGTTCGCTGTCAAGAATTGCTCAGGCGATGCGCCGCCGACCCGCCGTGCGGGCATCCGCGGGGCATCAGAAGTCGATGCACCGACCCTTGCGCTCCCAGTCGCCGTAGCGGGTCGGTTCGAGACCCTTGGGGCCGCCGATTTCGCGCGGTCGTGGCGGCTCGTCCGGCGGTGTCGCCGGCGCTGCTGCGGAATCGTCGGCCGCCGGGCCCTGCTGGTCCGTTCGCTGGTCTTTCGAGTTCATAGGGGGCGTGGTTGCGGCGGGCCCACGGACGCCGCCGTATGGGCGGGTAGTATCTTTTCGCGGCGTGGGAATTTCAAGCGCACGCCGGTGCCGTTATCCTCCCCAGCTCGCTGCCTCGCGCCAGGGAAGGACACGTGGCCGGATTCGACAGTCCTGTTCATCTCGCGTTTTCTACGTCGCGCCGCTGGGCGCGGATCGTCCTGCTCGCGCACGTGCTCGTGCTCGGTCTGGCCTGGCTCGCCCTGCCGGCGGCGGATGCACGGCTGGCGGCGAGCGTACTCGTCTGCGCGAACCTCGGTGCCGGCGTGTATCGACGACGCGTGCCAGCGGCACGGGACGCGGTCGCCGTGCTGCGTACCCGCGACGGCCGCTGGCGGGTGACCCGTCGCAACGGCCAGGTCATCGGCGCGTCGCTCGTCGGCGTACCGTTCGTGCAAGCCTGGTTGACGGTGTTCCGCCTGCGCGCCGAGGACGGTGCGGTGCATGCTGTCGTCCTGCTCGACGACAACGCCCCGGCCGCGCCCTGGCGCCGCCTGCGCGTGCACCTGCGCTTGCCGCGCGACGACGGCACCGCGCTCGGCCGCGACACATGACGGTACTCCGGCAGCGCCGGTCGGCATCGCGGGCCGCGTGATCGCGCACCGTCGCGGGCGGGCGCCAGGTCAACCGACGTAACGCGTACGCCAGGCGATGAAGAGCTTGTCCACCGGGGTTGCCTCGACCCGCCGTTCGAGCACTGCGGCACCGTCGGCCAGGGTCAGGGCGGTGGCGCGCAGCACGAGGCGCGCACCCGTCACCGCCAGGCGGGCGTGGCGGCGCTGGTGGCGCGGCAGCGCGGCGATGGCGGCGACGAGTCGATCGCGGCGCGTGGTGAGCGTGTCGCTGACGAGTGCGCCCAGCGCCGTCGTCCGCCGCGCATCGCGTACCTGGCCGGCGCTCAGGCCATGACGCGCGAGCGTGGCGTGATCGAAAGGGAGTGGGCCGGCCTGGCGCTGTGCGCGCAGTTCGAGGACGGCGCGCAGCAGCTCGGTATCGACCGCGATCGCCCGCACCGTCGCATCGGCGAGGGCGAGACGCGGCGTGGCGAGGCGCGCCAGCCGTTGGGCGAAATCGCCGTGCAGGGCGTCGAACCACGCGCGCAGGGCATCCTCGTCGCCACGTTCCGTTGCCGACAACGCGTCGTTCAAGCGTTCGACGAGGCCGAGGCAGGTCTCGCGCCACGCCGGTTCACGCGCGAACAGCGGCTGCAGCGCCTGCGTCAGTACGTGGCGCGGCGCGCTGCCGTCGGCGCGCGCGAGCTCGTCATGCCACCAGGCCAGCTTGACGTGGGCCACGCCGCGATCGCTGCAGCTCGCCGGGATCGCCAGCAGTTCAGCGCGCAGGGCTGCCGCCGCGCGCAAGGTCTCGCGCAGCGCGGGCCGGTGATAGAGGCTCGCGTAGTAGAAATCGCTGCCTGGTGCGCGCGCCGGGTGGAGGGTGTCGGCGGCGGCCGTGCTCACAGCCACGCGAGAACATCCGCGACCTGTTCGATGCACGCCGTCGCGCCCCAGCGCGCGGGTTCGTCACCCGGCGCGAGGTAGCCGTAGAGGGCAACCAGCACCGCCATGCCGGCGGCCCGCGCGGCGATGACGTCGCGTTCGGCGTCACCGACGTAGAGGCACGCCGCGGCCGGCACGCCAAGGGCCTCGGCTGCCGCCAGCAGCGGGTCGGGGTGCGGCTTGGCGCGCGGCGTGGTGTCGCCGCTGACGACACAGGCCGCGCGGCGATCGAGCGCGAGCGCGGCGAGCAGCGGCGTGGTCAGCCAGCCGGGCTTGTTGGTCACGATGCCCCACGCCAGGCCGCGCGCCTCGAGGGTGTCGAGCACCGCGGCCATGCCCGGGAACAGGCGCGACTCGACGGCGACTTCGGCGTGGTAGGCGTCCAGCAGGCGCTGGCGACGGGCTTCGAACTCCGCCGAGCCGGGTGCGTAGGCGTAGCCGAGCCGGACCAGCGCCGTGCTGCCGTGGGAGACGTGCGGACGGATGGTGGCGAAGGGCAGCGGAGCGAGGCCGTCGTCGGCGAGCACGCGGTTGAGGGCTCGGGCGAGGTCCGGCGCGGTATCGAGCAGGGTACCGTCGAGGTCGAACAGGACCGCGCGGGACGAGGTCGTCATGGCGCCGCGTCGCGGCGCAGGTGGACGAGGTAGTTGACGCCGGGTTCGCGGACCACGCGCGCACGCCGCGTGAACGGGTTGTAGAGCATGCCGCTGACGTCGAGCACGGCAAGCCCGCGCCGGCGCGCGGCGGCGGCCAGTTCCGAAGGCCGCACGAAACGGTTGTAGTCGTGGGTGCCGCGCGGCACCAGGCCGAGCACGTATTCCGCCGCGACGACGCCGAGTGCATAGGCGCGCGCCGTGCGGTTCAAGGTCGACACGAACAGGCTGCCGCCGGGCGCCAGCAGCGCGGCGCAGTCGGCGAGCAGGGCGTCGGCGTCGGGGACGTGCTCGACCAGTTCCATGCAGGTGACGACGTCGAAGCGGCCCGCTGCCTCCTGCGCAAGGTCGGCCGAGAGCAGCACGCGGTAATCGATGACGAGGCCGCCCTGCGCGGCGTGCTCGCGGGCGACCGTGATCAATTCGGGGCTGGCATCGATGGCCGTCACCTGCGCGCCGGCACGCGCCAGCGCTTCGCTGAGCAGGCCGCCGCCGCAGCCGATGTCGGCAACGCGGGCGCCGGCGAGAGTGACGCGGTCGCCCACGTAACGGAGGCGACAGGGGTTGATGTCGTGAAGGGTGCGACTGGCGCCGTCCGGCTCCCACCAACAAGCCGCCAGGGCGGCGAAGTTGTCACGTTCGGACGGATCGAGATTGACCTGGAGCGGCATGGCGCGGATGTTACCGGCCCGCCGCGCGGACGCAAGCCGGGGACTTCAGTTGGCCAGGACGCGTAGGACCCGGAAGCCGGTGTAGGCGTCGGCGGTGTCGGCGGCGAGCGCCGCGCGCGCGGCCGAACGGAGCGCACCGGCGTCGTCGGCGTAGGAGCCGCCGCGCACCACGCGCAGGGCGCCCTCGCCGCGGCGTACGCTGCCGTCGGCAGGCGCGCCGGCATGGTCGTCGAACCAACTGTCGGCGACCCATTCACGCACGTTGCCGGCCATGTGATAGAGACGAAAAGCGTTGCCGTCCAGGCTGCGGTCGTTCGCCGCGAGCGGGCGCCCGTTCGCCCCACCGTGGCCGAAACGGGCGTCGTCGGGTGCGAGCTGGTCGCGTCCGGAGGGATAGGCCGCCGTCGATCCCGCGCGCGCGGCGAACTCCCACTCCGCTTCGCTCGGCAGGCGATACTCCGCGCCGGTGAGTTCAGACAACCACGCGGCGTAGTCGCGGGCCAGGTACCAGTTGACGTTGACCGCCGGCAGCGCCGGTTCCGGCCAGGGTTGTACCGGGCAGTTGCGGCCGGTGTCCGCGCAGTAGCGCGCGAGTTCGGCCGCGCTGATCTCGAACATGCTGAGCGCGAAGGGGTCGCTGATGTCGACGGCATGACGCGGGGTTTCGTGTGCGCCTTCGCCGCCCATGTCGAACTGCCCGGCCGCGACGACCACGAGCGCCGGGCCACGGAAGGCATCGCCGACGACGTCGATACAGAACGGGAGGGCGGCGCCGACCAGGTCCCGGCTGCAATTGCTGCGCGCGGGTACCGACGACGGCGTGGTTGCCGGCGACGCATCCACGGGCGTTGGCGCGGCCAGTGCGCGCCGCGGTTCCAGCGGCAACGGACGGGCGGCCACCGCACCGGGCTCCGCGGGCGCCGGCAGGGCGGCGCCTTCGGGCGCGGCGCTCGGCACGTCGGTGTCGCGCGCCGTATCGTCGGCGGCAGGCGTCTCCAGCGGGTCGCCGTCCGGCTGCCGGCTGCGCGCTTCGTGCCATTCGCGTCGCGCGCGCTCGAGGCGGGCATCGTCGATGGCGAGACGGTCGGCGAAGTCGAGCAGGCGCTCCTGGGCATCGAGGGCGTCGCGTGGATCACCGAGATCCATCAACGCCGTTTCGCCCGCGATCTGCGCGAGGACGGCATCACCGAGACGGCGCAGCGCGCCGTGTTCGACCAGTTCGGCCCGCGCCGCAGCATCGAGGTCCTGCCACTCGGCGACGAAGCCGTTCAAGCTGTCCAGGTTCCACACGTTGACGGCGAGGAAACGTGCCACAGGGTCGGGTGCCGGGGCCGTCTCGTGCTGGGCAGCGGCGGGTGAAGCGGCCGGTGCGGGCGCGGCCGCCGGCCGCCACAGCCACCAGCCGATGCCGATGGCGGCGCAGAGCGCGACGATCACCACGGCGAGCAGCGGGCCGCGTCCGCCCGCGGCGGCGTTGGTCCCTAGATCGGCGGCAACCGCGGGGATGATTTCCTGGGTGGTGTCGCCCTCGTCGTCCTCGTAGGGAAACACCGTTGGTGATTCGGGCGCCGGCGCGGAGAAAGGCACGAGTTCACGCTCGCCGGCCACGACGGCGCCGATCAGCTCGCGCCGTTGCAGGCGATAGGCCTCGCGGTCGATGTCGCCGACCGCGTAGCCACGCGACAGGCCGCGCAACGTGTCCTTGCTCTGCGCCACGCTAGCCTTGCTCCACGTACATGGTTCGCGGTGTTCCGGCGTACACGCTCATCAGCTGAGGTCCATGACGACGCGGAAGCCGGTTGCCTCGTCGGCCTGGCCGTCGTGGTTCTTCTCCAGCGTGATGTCGCACTTGCTGAAGGTGTCCTCGAAGGCGCCGCCGCGGGCGACGACGCCGCTGCCGGAGGTCACCCATTCCTGGACGTTACCGACGTAGTTGTACAGGCCCCAGCCGTTCGGCTTGCCGGTGTTGACGCCCATCGTGCCCTGGCCCTTGAGCAATTGGCCGTTCTGTTCGAGGCGGCAGTTGTAGTCCTTCTTCGGCTGATCGCCGGCGGCCTCGGCAGCGTAGGTCCACTCGGCGATGGTGGGCAGGCGGAACTTCTCTCCGGTGCGTTCGGACAGCCACGCGACGTAGGCCTGGGCTTCCTCGACCGAAATGCCGGTGATCGGCTGGCGTGCTTCCACGCCGCGGCGCGGTTCACAGCTCTTGCTCAGCACGCAGTAGCGGTTGTAATCGCCCACCGCGACCTCGAATTTGCCGATGGCGAAGGCCTTGTCGACGCCACTGCCCTTGGGCACGACCACCATGGTCGGGCCGCGCTGGTTGCCCGACACGAAGTAGAAACAGGTGCCCTTCTGGCGTTTGCCGTGCCCGGCGAGACGGGCCTCGCACGGGTCGGTAGCCGGCAGCGGCGGCGCGATCGGCCGGTCTCCGGTGTCGGTTGCGGTCCCGCCGGTGTCCGTCGGATGGAGCTTGGCCACCACGCGCGCGTGCTCCTTGCGGAACGTGCCGCTGTCCGCCCATACCGACAGGGCCTTCTCCATCGTCGCCAGAGCATCCTCGTAGGCGCCGGCCGTGTATTGCTTCTTGTAGGTGTCGAACAATTCCTTGGCGTCGCCGACGCGGGCGTTGAAAGTCGCCTTGAGGCGCACGATGTCCGGATGCTCGGCCTCGGACTCGTTGGCCTTCTTGAGCAGCTCGCGCGCCTCGCCGAGCATGGCCTTGTCCATGGCCGCGTTGACCTCGGCGGCGTAGCGCGATGGCGGCACTTCGAGCTTGACCAGTTCGATGGCGGCGATGAGCTGGTTGCCGGCGAACAACTCCTTCGCCTGCTCGATGACCGAGTTGGCGCCGGTGCCGGCGGATTCCTTGAGGCCTTCGAGGCGCTGGCCCAGCGCTTGTGCCCACTGGCCCTCCGAGCGGCTGAAGACGCCCGGGTCGAGGACCTGGACTTCGGAGATCTTCGACATCACCTCGCCGAGGTCGAAGTTGCCGCCGCGCGCGAAGATCTTCTCGAGATCCTGCTTGTTGCCGTCGACGGTGTAGTCGCGCACGGCGTTCTTGCAGTCGAGCCGCTCCGGCTGCAGCTCGGCGCAGGCCTTGGCGAAACGCAG
Organism: Gammaproteobacteria bacterium; assembly: GCA_050184115.1. Classification (GTDB taxonomy): domain Bacteria; phylum Pseudomonadota; class Gammaproteobacteria; genus JACKNG01. Next base: position 1,048,954 of record JBFXAQ010000001.1, read on the forward strand.
CGCGGCCGCGAAATCGGTCGCGGCGGCGCGTTGCGTGGCGAGCTTGTAGTAGGCCGCCGCGAGCATGCGTGGCGCCTCCTTCTCGACGAACGCGTCCTGCGTGTCACCCAACTCGACGCGCAGCGCGTCGAGGGTCTTCTGCGCGGCGACGACGTCGTTGGCGCGGGCCTGGGTCTGGAAGGTCTCCTTGAGGCCGTCGACACGCGCGAGGCGCGCCTGTTCGGCCTGCTCACGCTCGAACGCCTCGGTCGCCGCGGCCAGGGCCGCGCGTTCGTCGGCGAGACCGGGCGCATCGGGTGCGAAGCGTTCGGCGTCGGCGAGCAGGTTGGCGCCCTCCGCGAAACGCTGTTCGCCGCGCATGGCGGTCGCGCGTTCGATGTAGGTCTGTGCGATGCGCCGACCGTTTTCGGCCAGCCACGGGTCGCCCGGCTCACCGAGCGCGATGATGTCCTCCATCTTCTGGCGCACGCTGGCACGCCAGTCGCGGTCGGCGGTCGGTTCCTGCAGCAGCTGCTCGATGTCGCGCTTGGCGTCGGCGACGAGCTTCTTCTCCTGTTCGACGACGAACTGCCGGCGGGAGTCCTCGAGCGACGCCAGGCTTGTCGCGAGCTCGTTCGCCCCGGGCAGGTCGATCAGGGCACGACGGGTGACGTCCACGGCATCGTCCCACCGGTCGGCTTCGCCCATGCGGCGCGCGCCGTCGTTGATCGCCTGCGCCAGTGTGCCGCGCAACTCGTCGATGGCGGCGCTGCCCGGATTGAGCGCGGCGAGTTCTTCGAGGCCGGCCAGGGCCTGGTCGTAGGCGGCCGGTTCGAGTCCGAGGGTGCCGATCTGGGCGCGCACTTCGGCGAGGCGTTGGTCGAAGCGCGACTGGCGCTGCGCCCGCGCCGCCGTCCGCGCGGCGTCGTCGAGACCGCGCTCGGCCGCGACCCGGGCCTGTTCGGCGCCGACGAGCGCGGTGACGTTGTCGCGCGGGGCGACCGCGACAGCCGCCGCCAAGGCCTGGTCGGCGGCGTCATAGCGGCCATCGTCGCGCGCCCCGTAGGCGCGTTGCAGCAGGGCCATCGCGACCTGGTCGCGCGCGTTCTGGGTGCGCACGTTGCGCGGCGCGATGGCGGCCAGGCGCTGGAGTGCCTGTTCGGCCTGCGGCGTGACTTCGCCACTGGCCACCGCCGCGGTGACGGCATTGCGCTCCGTGCTCACGGTGCCGTCGAACTGGACGCCGAGCGCGGCGGCGCGGGCGTTGAGTTCGTGCAGGCCGAGGCCACGCAGCAGGGACTTGAAGTCGCCACCCATCAGGGCGCTCTTGCCCCAGGCCTTGCTGCTCTCGAGTGCGGCGAGGTCCTTGACCGCGAGCGGTTGCACCGTCGTGCGCAACTTCTCCAGCAACTCGTTGCCGGGATCGGCGCGGGCGAGATCGGCGATGGCACCGGCGACATCGACGTAGGCCGCGAGGCCTTCGTCCGAGTCCTCGGCCTGCTGGATGGCGGCAATCGCGGTCAGGATGCGCGCACGGGTCTGCGCGCGGTCGCGGGCGCCCGCAATCTTGTCGGTGAGGTTGGCGAGGTTGGCACTGTCGGGGATCAGGCCTAGACCGATCTGGCCGAGTTCGTCGGCGTAATCGTAGTCCTCGTTCTCGAGCGCGGTGTTGATGGCCGTGGCGTAGGCGCCGGGAATGCGGCGGTCGGTCAGCATGGCGTGCTTCGGATCGACCTGGCGCACCACGTTCATCGCGTCGAAGATGTCGTCTTCGCCGTCGACCGCGAGCAGGGCGCCATTCTCCAACGCCGTGTTGAACTTCTCGAACTGCTCGTTGAACAGCCGGTTCTCCGACTCCTGGATGTCGCGCTCGAGATCGGCGAGCACGCTCGAGTCCTTGTACACCGCCGACAATGCCTTGGCCTGTTCGACCGTCCGGCGTGCGCCGGTGAAGTCGAACTGTCCCTTGTCGACGGCGAACTGGGCGCGCGCGCGCCCTTCGAAGTAGCCGATGATCTCGTCCTTGGCCGCGGTGAAGATGCGGTCGCGCTTGTCCGCCGCGATGTCGTCGGTGGTGAGGTTGCCCAGCATGGTCTCGATCTGCGCCGCATCGCCCGATTTCGCCATCGCGATGCGGGCTTCGATGTCGCGGTTCTCGAGGTAGTTCTTGGCCGGGAAGAAACCCGCGATGATGACCAGGGCGGTGATCGCCGGCACCATGACGAAGGGGTTCTTCCACGGCGAGGTCGCGCCCTCGAATTCCTCGAGGAACTGCCCGGTGCTCTGGCTGCGTCCTGCGCGCTCGAATGCCAGGCCGCGCTGCAGGCCCCGCCACTGCTTGCGCGTGAGGCCCTTGACCGGTTCTGGCGAGAGGCCGGCGTCACGCGCCTTGTTGGCCGGGATCTTGTTGAACGGGTGCTTGCCCGTGAGCAGTTCGTAGGCGACGCAGGCCAGCGCGTAGATGTCGTCGCGCGGATCGGGTTCCTCGCCCTCCAGCATCTCGAGACTGGCATAGGCCGGGGTCAGCGCGCCGAGTTTGCCTGGATCGAAGATGGTCGTCTCGCCCTCGGCCGCGCCCGGCGCCTTGACCGCGCGTGCGATGCCGAAATCGAGCACCTTCATCTGACCTTCCTTGGTGATGAAGCAGTTGCCGGGCTTGAAGTCCGAATGGACGATGCTGCGGTCGTGGGCGTAGACGAGCGCGTTGCCAAGGCCCTGGACCATCGGGAACGCTTCGGCGAAGGGCAGCCCGCCCTTGGGCTTGACGACCTTCTTGATGAAGTCGTTCAGGGGCTCACCGTCGAGCACTTCCATGACGAGGAAAGCGAGGCCGTCCTCGGTCTGGTCGAAGTCATAGACGGTCGCGATGTTGGGGTGGGCGAGCTTCTGCTGGCGGCTCGCTTCGCGCTGCAGGGCGATGAAGGAATCGGGATGCTGCTTGAAATCCTCGTTGAGGACTTTCAGTGCGACTTCCGGTTTCTTGTCCTTGGCCCGGACCTTGATGAGATCCCTGCCGAGGTAGACCGCGCCCATGCCGCCCTGGCCGAGCACCTTGGTCAGTTCGAAACGGCCGCGCAGCACGCCGCCCGGTCCGAGGCGCGTAGTTGCCGCACCGGGCTCGGGTTTTGCCCAGTCGGTGCCGGTCTGGCCGGTATCGGTGCCACCGCTCGGCCACGACGAGCCGGTCTGGGTGCCGCTGTCCGAGCCGAGGTCGAAATCGATGCCGGTGGTGTGGCCGGACATCGGCGTCGCGGCAGCGGTGCCGTCGACGATCTCGGTGGCGTCGTCGCCGGGCGGGGCGGTGCGTTCGACCCGCGTTGCGTCGTAGTTGTTGCCGGAGGTGATGTCGAGGATGCCGGTGTCGTCGCCGTCGCCCGCGTACTGCGTGCGTTCGTCGTCCTGGCCGCCGAGCGGCGCGGCTTCCACGTGACGCGCGACGCAGGCCCGCAAGCGCGCGTAGGTTTCGGTGTCGATGACGTCCTCGGTGACCGCCTGCTTGAGCTGGTCCATGATGGCGACCGCGGCCTGTGGCTTCTTGCGCAGCAGCTTGTCGATGTTCCCGGCGACCGAATCGAACTCGATTTCGCGGCGCGACAGGCGCTCCAGTGTGGTCTTGAAATCAGCCATGAATTCCGTCTCCGCGCACGTCGTGGTGCGCCAGGTAAGCGTCGCCGCTGCGAGCGGCCGTGATGCCCGGGCCGCCGGTGACGGCCATGCTGATGCCTGTCTGCGTGCTCATGCCGCGGCGACCTCCACGACGCAGACCGTCACATTGTCGATGGCGCCCCGTTCGAGGGTCAGGTCGACCAGCGCACGCGCCGCTTCGGCCGGGGTGCCAGAGGCGAGCAGGCGCGCGATCTCGGGGTCCTTGACGTGCTTGTCGAGACCGTCCGAACACAGCAGGAAACGGTCGCCGCCGGCCAGCTCGTACATGTCCATTTCCATTGCCAGCGAGTCGGTGACGCCGACCGCGCGCGTCACCATGTTGCCCGACGGGTGTCCCTCCGCCTCGCTGCGATCGATCAACCCCTTCTCGATGTAGGCCTCGATCTGCGTGTGGTCGGTGGTCAGCTGGTTGAACTCGCCGTCCCGCAGGCGATAGAGGCGGCTGTCGCCGGCCCACATCGTCACGGCATGGCGCCCGCGCATGAGCAGGATCACGACGGTGCTGCCACTGGTCTGGTTGTGCGCGTTGGCGACCTCGAACAGCCGCGCATTGACGTGCATGACGGCGTCTTCGACCTGGTCGACCAGCGGGGCCAGATCGTCCCCCAGGGTCAGCTTGCCGAGCGAATTGACGATGAGCTGGCTGGCGAGGTCGCCCGCCGAGTGGCCGCCCATGCCGTCGGCGACCACCCACAGGCCGTCGCCGCAGCGCTCCAGGCCGGAGTCCTCGTTCAGCTTGCGGACCTTGCCGACGTCGGAAATCAATGCCGACGTCCAGCTGAAGGGCTTGTCGCTCATAACGTCCAGTCTTGCAGTCACTTCGGTTCGCGGTGCCCGCTCGCCGGACCGTACGCGGCGGCGCGGAAAGCTCCCTGGCCCGGCAGGTCGTGCATCACCCGTCCGTCTTGAAATGCACGATTTCCTGCGGGTTCTCCGCGAACGAACGGCCGAGGCTGATCTTGCCGCTGCCGGTGAGGGGCATCTCCTCACGGCGCAGGAAGGCCTCGCTGCCATCGCAGAAGACATACGTGCCGTTGGTGCTCTGATCGATGATGAAGAACTTGCCCCGGCGGTGTTCGACGCGCACGTGCTGGCGCGAGGCGAGGGCTTCGGCCACGGCGATGTCGGCGGTCTTGCTGCGCCCCAGCACGACCTGGCTGCGTTCGGCGTCGACGGTAACGCGGTCATCGTGGTAGCGCAGGTCGAGCTGCGCGCGGTTGATCGGTTCGGGGATGACCCCGGTCGACATGCGCGTGACGTCTTCCTGCTGCCACAGCACTTCGAAGATGTCCATCGTCTCTTTCTTGCCCTTGACGGGCGCCCGGTCGATGAAGCGCGAGCTGGCCTTGAGGATCGGCGGCAGCTCGTCGATGGTCGACTGGGTGGTGATGATCTGGCCGGCCTTGGCCATCGAGGCCATGCGCGCGGCGACGTTGACCGCATCGCCGAAGACGTCACCCGCCTCCAGGATGGCCGGACCGTGATGGAGGCCGATACGGATGGCGAGCGAGATCTGACCGGCCGAGGGGCTTTCGACCACCTCGTCCTCCAGCATCTCGTGCATCTCGCAGGCGGCCGAGACCGCGCTCTCGGCGGTCGGGAAGGTGCACATGAGCTCGTCGCCGATGGTCTTGATGACCGAGCCGCCGTGGCGCTTGGTGACGTCCGTCAGCACCTGCAGGCAACTCGCCACCTGGGCCCGCGCCGGCCCATCGCCCAGGACCTCGTACAGGCGCGTACTGCCGCTGATGTCCGCGAACACGATGGTCAGGTGGGTCGTTTTGGGGGCCATGCAGAAACCCGGTCGCGTCCTCGGGATGATCGGTCAGCTGGGTGCTCGAGCGGCCGCGCGAGGGACGCGGTCGACAGGGGCGGCCAAGGTCGGCGTGCGCTGAAGTTTATGGAACAAGTCTCTATACATCAACACGTTTCTGGCCGCGACGGCGAAGGGCGGGCGACCGGATCGGAACGTTCGCGCGGCGCCGCGCGCGATGTGCGCGAGTGTCCGGGCGCGTTACACTGCGCGCCGCCGGCGATGGACCAACAGAAGGAATTCGAACATGCGGTTGATACCTGTGCTCGGGGCGGTGGCGCTCGGCGCTCTGCTGATTCTCATCGGTGCGTTCGGTGCCCGTTGGTTGGGCCCGTCCGACGCCGAGGGCACGGTCGAACTCGTCGACAAGCCGGCAGCGCCGGCGCCGACGACGGCTTTCGAGGCCCATATCGACGTCGACGCATTGCGCGAGCTGCTGGCCGTGCTGCCGGCGCAACAGCGCGCCCAGATCCTCGATGACGCCGATAACTTCGCCAAGTTCGTCGAGCAGGAGACGGTCAACCAGGCGGTCCTGGCGGCGGCCTACGCCAACGGCGCGGATCGCAACGAGGCTATCCAGGTACTGATGCATCGCGCTGGCCAGCGGGTGCTGGCGGAGGCCTATCTCAACCAGGTGGTGCGCGGCAATCTCGACCCGGCGTTCCCGTCGGACGAGCAGGTGCGCGAAGCCTACGACAAGAACCCGGACGCCTTCCGCGTGCCGCGACGCATGCACATCTGGCAGATCTTCCTGCCCTATGGCGATGGCGAAGACGCGGCCAAGCGCAAGCAGGCCAGCGAACTCGCCAAGCGGCTCGTCGCCGACCTGCGCGCCGGCAAGACCACCTTCGAAGCGGCGGCGAAGCAATATTCCGGGCACCAGCAGAGCCGCCTCAACGAGGGCTACATGGGGCTGATCCGGGTCGACGAAATGTTGCCGGCAGTGGCGGGTACGGCGGAGGCCTTGCCGGTCGACGGCATCAGCGATCCCATCGAAACCGCCGACGGACTCCATATCATCAAGCGCGGACAGGCCATCGAATCCGAGATGCTGGCCTTCGAGGCCATCGAACCGCAGGTCCGCGAGCGTCTGCGCCGTGAGGCCGCGCTGAAAATCCGCCAGGCGGCGTTGGAGAAGATTGCCGCGGAGTTTCCCGTCGACCGCGGCGACGGCGACGCGGCGGCCTGGCGAGCGGCCCTCGAGGACCAGCCGGCCGCAACGGCCGCGAACCCCGCTGCTCCCGCAAGCGAGCCGTAGCACGACTGCACCACCACGGTGCGGCAAGCCGTGCGCGCGGTTCGGGCGGTCAAGTTTGTTGCGCTGCGGAGTTCGCGGGCAGGGGCAATTTCGCGTTTGCTGGCAAGGCGTTTGCGTGGGTATACTCCGCCGCTGAGGGCGGATAGCTCTTGGACCGGATGGGTTCCAGGGGATTCAGGGAGTTAGGGGGACAACGTAGATTGCTCATGCGAATCGGAGCCACCTACCGCTGGGCGCGTGATCGCCATCGTCCCGGATGCCTGAGCGCCGTCCTGCTGCTCGCCGCCACGACCACGAGCCATGCCGCCTTCATCGAGGCACCGGACGCGGTGCGGCCGGGTGCCGTCCGCCCCGGTACGGGCAACGCCGTGCAGATCGCCGATCGCTCCGCCCTGCCGATTCCGTCGCGCCCCGGTGCCCTGCGCCCCGGCGACGGCGCCGATTTCGAAGTCAACGACACCTCGCTCGCACAGCTGGCGGACCTGCCGGACGCGGCGCGCCCCGGTGCCATCCGGCCAGGCGAGGACCGCAAGCTGATCCCGCCGGAACCGCCCGCGGAACCCTTGTTCGAAGTGCCGCCCGTGGCCGATCGCCCGTTGGAGATCGACGAGGGCGAGCTCATCGAGGTATCCAGTTTCGTGCTCACCGGCGCGCAGGATCGGCCGGAATTCGATATCGAGCTCAGCGCCGTGCAGGGCATCGTCGACGCCGCGTTGGCCGATCGGCCCGACGGCTTCACCGTCGGCCGCCTGCAGGAAGTCGCTGACGAGGTCACCAAGTATTACCGCGAGCACGGTCTGATCCTGGCCCAGGCTTTCGTGCCCGTGCAGACAGTGGAAGACGGCGCGGTCAAGTTGCAGGTCATGGAAGGCCTGCTCGGGCGGGTCGTCACCGAGGGCAACGAACTCTACAGCGCGGAAGTGCTCGAAGCGCCGTTCCGCTCACTCGTCGGACAACCGATCACCAAGGACGCAACCGAGTCGGCCCTGCTGCGGGTTTCGGACCTGCCGGGCCAGTCGTCATTCGGCGTGTTCCAGCCGGGTATCGAGGTCGGCACCGCCGACATGGTCGTCAAGGTGCAGGACGAGGACCGCCTGGAGCTGGCCTTGCGCGCGGACAACCACGGCATCAGCGAGACCGGTCAGAACCGCTACCTCGGCAAGGTGACCTGGAACAATCCGCTCGGCCAGGGCGATCGTCTCGATGTCACCGCGCAGCACACCGCGGTCCCGGACAACACGTTCTTCTACGCCGTCGACTACGAAGTGCCGGTGACGGGTCTCTACGACAGCGTCTTCAACATCGGCATCAGCCGCAACCAGTTCGACGTCGGCGGGCAGTTCCGCGACTCCGACATCTACAGTGATATCCGCAACTATTACGTCGCGCTCAGCAACGACCTCATCCGCGGCCGCCTGATGAATCTCAGCGTCGGTGCGCGCTTGTCGAAGAAGCGCAGCGGCACCAAGTCCTTCGGCCGCGGCGTCAGCATCGACAGCCTCACGGTTGCCGCGTTCGAACTCAACTTCGACAACGTCGACGCCCGCTTCGGCGGCCTCAACGCGGCCTATTTCGAGATCGCGCACGGCTTCAACGATTTCCTCGGCGCCATGGGCAAGACGCCGGCGTCGATCCAACCGTCGCGCCAGAGCGGCACTGGCGAGTTCGCCGTGGGTGAATTCAACAAGGTGTTCCTCAGTGCGTCGCGGTTCCAGTCGCTGACGCCGCTGTGGGAGAAACTCGACAACCACAACCTGCTGCTCACCTTCGAAGCGATGTGGTCACCCGACCTCCTCGTGCCGCTCGAGCAGTACAGCGTCGGCGGTCCGAACAACGTGCGCGGTTATCGTCCGACCGAGCAATTGTTCGACCGCGCCCTGTTCGCCTCCCTCGAATGGATCATCAATGCCCCGTTCATCGCCGATGCGCCGGCTTTCGGCAATCGCACCTGGGGTGAATTGATGCAGTTTTCAATCTTTTACGATTGGTCCACGGGCCAGTTGAACAGTGCGCTGCCGACGGAGAAGCAATCCGAACGCTTCAACGCCATCGGTTTTGCCCTCTCGTTCAACAACCCGAAGGTCTTTTCGAGCAAGCTCACGATCGCCACGCCGGTGGGCAGCCCACGCCCGGAGAACGACAAACGACCGCAATACTGGGTCGATTTGAACTTCTTCTTCTGAGCGGGCACTCGACCCGTCGGCGGGGTGCACGGTTGCTGGGCCGTGCACCCGCATGGTCACCGGGTGGTGCGTAGCACCGCTTTCGCAGGCGCGTGACATTCGCGAGGTAGTGGAAATCCGGTGTGAAGTGATTCACGGACCCGCCAACTACCTGATAACTAAACTGGCCCGACTTCAGAAACGGGCGCGCGGCGCATCGAGTGCGCCAGCCGGAGGGTGTTGACGTCATGAGCAGCCGTCATTTCGAGCCGAACGCGGCAGGGACGAATGGGCCCGCCAGTTCACTGAACCCGCTGTCACGCGCAGTCCGTCTCGCCCTTGTGCCGGGCGTGGTCCTGGGCCTCGGACCGCAAGCGGTCGTCGCCGGGCCGACCGGTGGCCAGGTGCGCGCCGGCCAGGCGGCCATCACCCAGAGCGGGCCGGTCACCACCATCTCCCAGCAGTCCGCGAGGGCTGCACTCGACTGGCAGAGCTTCAACGTCGCCAAGCACGAGACCGTCCAGTTCCAGCAACCCAGCGCACGCGCCGCCACCCTCAACCGCATCTTCGACCAGAACCCGAGCGAGATCTTCGGCCAGGTCAAGGCCAACGGCCGCGTCGTGTTGATGAATCCCAATGGGGTGTTCTTCAAGCCCGGCGCGCGGGTCAACGTCGGCAGCCTGGTGGCCGGCGCCATGCAGGTCGGCATCGACGACTTCATGCGCGGCAGCTACAGCCTGGAGGCGTTGAAGAACGCCGGCGGGCGGGTCGTCAACCAGGGCACCATCGAAGCCACCGACGGCGACGTCGCCCTGGTCGGCACCAGCGTTGCCAACGAGGGCGTCATCGTCGCCACCGCCGGGCGCGTGCAGCTCGCCGCCGGTGAGAAGGTCACGGTCGACTTCGACGGGGACGGCTTGCTGCGTTTCACCGTCGACGAGGCGGTGCTCGAAAATGCCAAGGCGATTGACGACCAGGTTGCCAACACCGGGCAGATCGTCGCCGAGGGTGGCGACGTGCTCATCACCGCCAGCGCCGCCGACGGCGTGTTCAAGAACGCCATCAACAACAGCGGTGTCATCCGCGCCGGGCGGGTGGAGAACCGCGGTGGCAAGGTCATGCTGGTCGGCATGGGGCCGGGGGCGTCGGTGCTCAACACCGGGCAGATCGATGCTTCCGCGGCCGACGCCATGAGCAGTGGCGGCGCGGTGCGAGTGAGCGCGGCGAACATCTCCAATGTCGGCGACATGCGTGCCGACGCGGTTGGTGGCGAAGGCGGCTCCGTGCACCTCCTGTCGACGAATACCACGCTCAACAGCGGCACGATTTCGGCCACCAGCGCGAGCGGTCACGGTGGCGAGGCACGGGTCCTCGGCGACAAGGTCGGCGTGGTCGGCGAGGCGGTGGTCGACGTCAGTGGCGCCACCGGCGGCGGCGAAGCGCTGATCGGCGGTGACTACCAGGGCAGCAATCCGGACATCGCCAACGCACGGGTGACCGTCGTCGGCGCACAGGCCCGCATCGACGCCAGCGCCACAGGCGACGGCGACGGCGGCAAGGTCATCGTGTGGGCGGATGGCACCACGCGTTATGCAGGCACGATCGAGGCGCGCGGCGGCGCCGACGGCGGCGATGGTGGGTTCGCCGAGGTATCGGGCAAGAATCACCTGGATTTCGAGGGTGACGCCGATCTCTCCGCGCCGCAAGGCGCGACTGGCCGCCTGCTGCTCGATCCGAAGGATATCCTCGTCGCGGATGTCGACCCGGGTCCGGCCGACAACACGATCGTCGACGCCACGGACCTCGCGGACTTCGGCGATCAATTCACCGATGTGCCGGACGAGAGCAGCTTCATTTCGACAGCGAACCTCGTCACCCTGCTCGACAGCGCCGATGTCATTCTGAAGGCGAACAACGACATCACCATCGACGACGCCGTCGACGCATCGGGCAATGGCAACGACCATGGTCTCGACCTCGCGGCCGGCCGCAGCATCGCCGTCAATGCCGATGTCACGCTGCGCGGCGGATTCAGCGCCACCGCCAATTCGGACGACGCCGCGGTCGTCACCGCCCAGCGAGACGCCGGCGCCGGCGCCTTCACCATGGCCGATGGCGTGACCATCGATACGACCGCCGGAGCCGCGCCCGGTAATATCGACATCACGGTCGCCGCCGGTGCCGGTGGCGGGCAGACATCCGGCGACATCACCCTCGCCAACCTCGATGCCGGTACCGCCACGGTCACCATTGCGCAGGATGGCAAGACCGACGGCAGCGACATCGTTCGCACGGCCACGTCACAGATCACCGCAGATACGCTCGCTCTCAGCGTCAGCGATGCGCTCAACGCTTCGGGCGCCATCGGCGCCACGGGTGTCGGCAACGCCATCGCGACTGACGTCGCCACGCTCACCGCATCGACCGTGCAGGGCGGAATCTACGTCACCGAGGCGAATGACCTGGCGGTCGGCGCCGCCGGCGTGACGACGGGCGGTACCGCGGCGGGCGAAATCGTGTTGACCGCGGGCGGTACGCTCACCCTCGGCGGCGACATCGATTCCACGGACGCGCCGATCACGCTGACCGCGGGCAATCTCGTGAACGCCGCGAATGCCATCGATGCTGGTACGAACACGGTCAAGCTCGTCGCCAACAGTGGCAACGCGATGAGCATCAACGGCGCCAGCGCGTTCGACGTCTCGACGGCCGAGGTCGCGGCCATCACGGCCGGCACGTTGCACTTCCAGACGCTGGGCGCGACGGACGACATCTCGATCGAGAACACGAATTTCGGCGTCAGAAACGTGAAGCTCGAGAGCGCGCGGGACATTCTCGACGAAACGCCTGGCGACGACACCACGGACGCGACCCAGGTTACGACCACGGGCACCCTGACGCTCGATGCCGGCCGCAATATCGGCAGCGGTACGGATGGCCTGGCCGACCTCGACATCGCCGGGGCTACCGCCGTCACCATCCTCGCCGGCGGCAGTGTCGATCTGAACACCTCCACGGCGTTCAACAGCTTCTCGGGAACGTTCAGCCCGGTGGCAGATGCGGTCGACGTGAATATCACCGGTAGTACGATTATCGATATCGACGAGACCGGCAATCAGCTGCAGATCAACAGCATCAACGATGCCGCGCTCACCGTCCAAATCGCATCGTTGGACAGCGGTATCGTGCTGAACAATGCCGCCACGGACGCCGTCGTCGCCGCGGGAGTCACGCTGATCGCAGGTAACGGCGCGATCGTCGATACCGCCGACACGACCAACGGCGTCGCCATCTTGACCGATGGGCCGGTGCTGCTCAGCGGGACGTCAATCGGTGTCAACGACACGGATCAGCTCGATCTCTCAGCACCCACCGGCCCGGTGCTCTTGCAAACCTCGACCTCCGGCGACCAGTTCATCAGCAGCGGCAACGGCCTGACGACAACCGGAGCGGGTGTCTCGGGTGGCGCTACCGGTAATGTCAGCCTGACGACCACGGCAGGTGACATCACGCTTACTAATGGCGTCAACGTTGCGGTCAAGGGTGCAACGGTCACGCTGGACTCCGCGGGGGCGATCGCCGATTCAGACAGCGCGTTCGCTGCGATCGAGACCGACGGACAGATACTGCTCAAGGCAGGCGGCAACGTCGGTGCGAACGGTGGGAACCCCCTGAACATCGCGTCGACCAACCCCGGCACAACGACGGCCCTGCTGGACGTCGACAACGCCGGCAGCGGCGACGTCTTCGTCGCGAGCAGTGGGGCTTTGAACCTGGTCGACGGCGATGCGGATACCGTGGCGCTGGCGACCGGCGGTGGCGCCATCAGCGCGAGCAGTCCCCTGACAATCAGCAACACGGTCAATCTGACTGCGGGGACGACCTTCACGGCCGGCAACAGCGGCACTGCGGGTGACGATCTCACCATCAACGCTGCAGTTACGCTCGATAACGATGTCGATGGCGAACTTCTCACGTTCGTCGCCGGCGAGAACATCGTCTTCGGCGCGACGGGTTCGATCGATACCACGCTCGGCGCGGCCAGGCATGCGGTCACGTTGACGGCCGACAACGAGGGTGCGAAGACCGGAACCATCGGCGAATCGGTTGCCGACGCGCATACCCTGGTCACGACCGGTGCATTGACCATGACTGCGGGGAGCATCGGCGCAGCAGGTGCGAACCCCGCCATCGACATCGACGCCACCAGTCTCGCCGCCTCGGCCACCGGCGGCGGGATTTTCGTCATCGAAACTGACGCCGGCGGTGACGGGCTGGACATCGCCGGTACCGGCCTCGCTACCGCGGGCGGTGATATCGAACTGACCGTGCAGGGTGGTGGACTTACCGACTCGGCGGGCATCGAGACTTTCAACGCGGGTAGCGACGGCGGCGACGTCACGCTGAACGTCATCGGTGTAATCGATCTCAGCGAGACGATCGATGCCCGTGGCGCGCCGAGCATCGACGTCGATGCGTCCGCCGGTGGCAATGTCTCGGTGACTGGTTCGTTGACCGTCACCTTGGGGCAGATTTTTACCGATGGCGGTACCGCGATCGATATCACGGGTGATACCAACGCATCGGCGGGTGGTAATGCCGGCAACGTGACCATCGTTGCGGCGAGCGACCTCGTGACCGGCACGATCAGCGCCGTTGGCGGTAACGCGGCCGCCGCGGCAGGCGACCTGGCGGACGGGGCGGTGGGTGGGGCCGGCGGCAACGTCAGCCTGACCGCGACCGATGGCAGCATCGTGGTCGCCGGCATCAATGCCTCGGCGGGTGCCAGTGCGAGCGCCACCGGCGCCGCGGCCGGTGCCAACGCTGGTACGGTCACCGTGCTGGTGGACAACGCGGATGCCGACCGCGACATCACCCTGAACGGCGCCGTCAATGCCGTTGGCGGAACGGCTGTGCGCGCCGCCACCGGCGGTACGGGTGGCAACGTCGTCTTGCGTGTCGAGGATGACGAGGCCAATGGCAGCGGTTCGGTCGCCATTGTCTCGGTCAACGCTGCCGGTGGTGCGGCCACTACCGCGGCCGGCACCGGCGGCGCGGCCGGCGACGTCGAGCTGACCTCGCTCGGCGGCGCGAACGCGATCACATTGAACGGTCTTGTTTCCGCGCTCGGCGGCTCGAATACCGCGGCCCGGGGCGCCGACGGCACCGTCACGCTGACGGCCGATGGCATCGTCGATGTCGGGGCGGACGGCGCCACGAAAGTCGCGGCTGGCACACTCGTTCTCAGCGCCGCCCAGTTCGGGACGGCAACGGGCAATTCCGCTGCGCACATCGACGTCACCAACCTCGATCTCACGACCCAGACAGCGGATTCGTTCATTACCGAAGTCGACACCGTCACGCTCGACGGCCTCAACCTGCAGAGCAATTTCCAAAGCGACGGCGGCAATCTCACGCTGACCGTGCAGACGGGCAATCTGACCAGCGATACGAACGTGGAAACCCAGGGTGCAGTCGACGGCGGCGATCTCGCGATCACCGTTCAGGCCGGCAATATCGATCTGGCCGCGCGTACGCTCTTGACCGCAGGTACAGCGGCCGTAGGCGATGCCAACGGGGGTAACGCCGGTTCGATCAACCTCGTCGCCAGTGGTTCCGTGGCCGTCGATGAACTCGACGCCAGCGGCGGTGATGGCCTCGATGGGGCCAACGACGGCACGGCGCGGGCCGGCGGCAGCGGCAACAGCGTCACGGTCAATGCCGGCACCACGATCGCGGTGACGACCGTGAATACTTTCGGCGGCGGCGCCGACGTAACCCCGGGAGACGGCGTCGGGGCAGCCGGCGGCGCCGGTGGTAGCGCCACTCTCAGTGCGACAAACGGGGCGATCACCGTAACCTCGGTGACCACCTCGGCCGGCGCCAGTGCGGCCGACGGCGTCGACATAGACGGTAGCGACGCTGGCGATATCGTCCTCTCGATCACGGGCGCGAACGCCGGCGGGCGCAATATCAGCGTCGGTGGTGCGCTCACCGCGGTCGGCGGCGCGGCCGCCGGTGGCGGCGGCGAAACCGGTGGCGACGGCGGCAGCGTGTCCGTCAGCGTCGCGGGCGCCGGTGGTGGCGCCGGCTCGGTCAGTGTCGCCAACGTCACCACCGACGGTGGTGCGGGCGCGACTGCCGGCACTGCCGCGCCCATCGCGCTTACGGCGCTGGGGGCCACCGGTAACGTCAACCTGGCCAGCAACCTGTCGGCACTCGGCGCCAGCAGCCCGCTCGGCACGATCACCCTGACCGCCGGCACCGGCGGCGGTGCCATCAACGTCGGCGGGTCGGTGGCCAGTATCGAGACCAGCGATGCGAACGTCGATTTCGTCGGGCCGGTCTTCTTGAACAACACCGGTACGCTGACCGTGAATACGGGAACGGGCGCCGGCGATATCACGTTCTCCGATACGCTGACCGGAGGATCCGCCAACCGCAACCTGACGCTCACTGCTGGCACGGGCAATATCCATTTCACAGGCCAGCTGACCGGCGGCGCGAACAAGATTCGCGCGCTGACCATCTCGTCGGCACGCAATGTAACGGCCGATGCTGACATCAATGTGCGCAGCTTCACGCAGACCACGGGTACCGGGACCACGTTGCTGACCGGGGCACTCGTCGCCCAGGCCCGAGACGGCGCGGCACCGACCGGAGTGTCGATCACCAACACCGCGATCGACGTGCAGAACGGCATCGACACTGCCGGCGCAGCCAGCGACACCCTCAACAACCGTACGGGCGGCAATATCACCCTCAATGCAACGGCGACCACACTGACCATCGCCGGCGCGGTCAACTCGGCCGGTGCGGCCGCGGTGACGAGTGGCGCCGGAGGTGCAGGGGGCACGGTCAACCTGACGGCGAACACCTCCTTCGCCAGCAGCGGGACCATCACGACTACCGGCGGTGGTGGGCGTACGGCGACAGGAGGCATCGGCGGCAACGTCACGATCAACGCCAACGGCCTCACCGTGGGCGCCGGGGTGACCAGCAGTGGCGGCAACAACCTGAGCGGCAATGGCGACGGCGGCGCCGCAGGCACCATCACGCTCAATGGCGGCACCGGCGCAGTCAATCTCAACGCGGCCCTGGTCGCGGCGGGCGGCAATTCCTCGACCACCGGCGGTACCGACGATGGTAACGGCGGCACTGTTTCGATTACCGCTGGTACCTCTATCGTCGTCGACACCACGGCGGCTGCGATCACGACCACGGGAGGGAGCGGCAACGACGCGGCGGACGGCGGGGCCGTGAATTTCGTCAGCCCGGTGGTACTCGCCGGCGACGGTACCTTCACGATCAACACTTCGGGCGACGCGGCCAGCGCGGTGGGTTCAGTCGCGTTCCAGTCCACGCTCGACGGCGATGGTGCCGGCGCGGCCGAAGCATTGACGATTACGGCCGGCGGCGGCGATGTTCAGTTCCTGAGGAACGTCGGCAATGGAAATGTGCTCGGCGCAGTACTGATCAACAGCGCACGGAATGTGACCTTCGGCGATCCGGTCAACCCGGGCGCGGAGACATTCAAGGTCGGGTCACTCACACAGCTGGCCGGAACCGGCACCACGCGGTTCGACGGTCGCACTGGGTTCACGTCGACTGATAACAATGCCCCGACGCTGGGTTTGTTCAACGTGGTGATCGGCAATGGACTGAGCATTACGGCAGATAGCATAGAGATCAACGACAGCATCCGTGTCGATACCGGCGATATCGTGCTTGTTTCCGCGAACGACGTGGTTGTTTCGACTGCAGGGATGACGCCCGGTGGTGCTTCCAGCGTGCGTAATCGCGACGTCTACGCGGTCGACGGTAACATCACCACTGACGTGGCCAATGGCTCTGGCGACACGACTCTGCAAGACTCCGGCACGGACCCGGTTAATCCAGATAATGGGTTGAATACACGTTTGGTCGCGGGAGGTTCGGGAGGAGCGATTTCCGCGGACAATGCCGATCTGGGGACGAATTTGAATGACGTGACTTGGCCGCATCTGGTCGGCGCTCTCGTCGAACTCCTCTACCACCAGACTCTCTATTTGGGTAGTGACACCGCTGGACTGGGTGGCGACGTATTCCCCGTAACGTTCCACCTTGACGACCAAGGGCTCCGCGACAGCATCAATGCGAATGGCCTGTCCGTGTTCCGCACCGATACCGGTGACATCGTCCTCGACATGGCGAGCGATTTCGACCTGGATTTCGGCGGGACCGCAACCCTGCGGCTCATCGCGGACAACGGAAACATCCTCGACAACAGCGATGACGTCGCGGTAACGGGCAGCGGCGACGGTATCGCGTTTCACGCCGGTTTCGACGGCACGTTGCTCGATCTGTTCGCGCCGAATGGAACGATAGGCCTTGCGACGGGAACGCTCGATCATCTGGCCGCTACCCTGAACAACACGACTCCGACCTTGACGGTCGACGCTACCGACATCGCGGTGTCCACTGCGAGTGCGGTGCATATCACGGGCTTGAACAGTACGACAACGACCACGCGGTACGCGCTTGGCGAGACAGCGGCGATTTCGGGCACTGTGATGATTGTTCAGAGCACCGGCAATGTTCAGATCGGTGGCGTGGTCGATGTCGCGACGGGTGCGGCGCCGTTCGCGTTCACCAAAGGCATCTCGACCAACAACCAGAACGTTCTCGTCACCGCGACCGCAGGGGCGATCAATATCCTCCAACCGCTTGACGCGGGAGCAACGGGTGACGTTAGGTTGGAGGCCGCGACGACGATCACCGATGACGACTTGCTGACCAACGACGGCAAGGTGCTTGCGAACGACCTACAGATCATCGCGGGCGGCGCGGTGACCTTGGATTCGGCGGCCAACGATGTCGACGTGCTGGCGGCAGACCTGACTGGCGCCGGGACGGCGGACGACCTGGTGTTTGTGGACACCGATGATCTGACCATTGGCACGGTGGACGTGAACGCGCTGGGCGCGACGACGGGCATCGACACCAACGAGGGTGACGTGCTGCTGACGACGGGCGGCACGTTGGCGGTCAACGAGATCGTCGAGGTGAAGAACCAGGCTACGGCGGACTTTGGTGATGTCAGGCTGGATACTGGCGCGGCGATCACGGACGACGACACCAACGGCGAAATCCTGGCGGGCGACTTGCAGATCATTGCGGACGGCGCGGTGACGCTGGATTCCAATCTGCACGACGTCAACGTATTGGCAGTGAACATGACGGACGCCGGGACGGCGGACGACCTGGTGTTTGTGGACACCGATGATCTGACCATTGGCACGGTGGACGTGAACGCGCTGGGCGCGACGACGGGCATCGACACCAACGAGGGTGACGTGCTGCTGACGACGGGCGGCACGTTGGCGGTCAACGAGATCGTCGAGGTGAAGAACCAGGCTACGGCGGACTTTGGTGATGTCAGGCTGGATACTGGCGCGGCGATCACGGACGACGACACCAACGGCGAAATCCTGGCGGGCGACTTGCAGATCATTGCGGACGGCGCGGTGACGCTGGATTCCAATCTGCACGACGTCAACGTATTGGCAGTGAACATGACGGACGCCGGGACGGCGGACGACCTGGTGTTTGTGGACACCGA
>JBFXAQ010000001.1:1067442-1138502 GCA_050184115.1 Gammaproteobacteria bacterium
CGGGCGACTTGCAGATCATTGCGGACGGCGCGGTGACGCTGGATTCCAATCTGCACGACGTCAACGTATTGGCAGTGAACATGACGGACGCCGGGACGGCGGACGACCTGGTGTTTGTGGACACCGACGATCTGACTATCGACACGGTGAACGTGAACGGTCTGAGTGCGACCGTAGGCATCGACACCAACGAGGGCAACGTAACGCTGACGACGCTGTCCACCACGACCGGCTCTCTCACCATCAACCGGCAGATCGGCCTGGAGAACCAAGCCGCGGGTCCTGGACCCTATGGTGACCTGCGACTCAACATTGGTACGTCTGTCGGCGATGGCCTTAGTGGTGCGATCCTCGCCTCCAATGTCGAAATACTCGCGCGCGGCGCCGTCATCCTCGATTCGGGCCTGCATGACGTCGTCGATGGCGTATTGGCCGGCGATATCCTGAACAACAGCGCGGGCAATTTCGTTTTCCACGATGTCAATGGTCTGGAAATCGGCACGTTTGGTACACCGACAATCGGGGTTCGGACGTTCGATGGCGCGATCGACCTTCGAGCACTGGATGGCAGCCTGGTCGTGTCCAGTCCGGTCACGGCACGGACCAACGGCGGCAACGCCAATAGCATCACGTTGGTTGCTGACGATGCCAACAATTCGGGCGGCGTCCAGGACATCCAGATCAATGCCGCGGTCACGGCGCAGAGTACTGCGCTCGGTGACCTCTTCTTCACGGCTGACGATGGCATAGTGATCAATAACGTCGCCGTCACGGGCAGAAGTCTTACGGGTGATGCGGACGCCGATGCCGATGTCGTCGACAAGGGAACATTTGCGATCACCGGTGCTGCCGGCCTGCTCAGCGTGACCGGTGGCGACAGCAACATCGAAGCAGCGGATATCGCTATCGATACTGGAACGCCCAGCCTGGGCATTGATGCGACGGGCCGCACGCTCACGCTGCGGGAAAGCGATGATCGGGGCATGGGCATTGGAGCCAGCTTGAACCCGGGCAGCGATTACCGGCTCGACGGCGCCGAAATGCAGCTGGTCAGGGCGAACCTGCTGATCGTCGATGGCGGTGCCGGTGACGTGATCGTGGACGGGATCAGCGGTCCAAACAGCAACAACATCTCGAACGTGGAAATCGACTCCAACGCGGCAGTGCGGTTCCGAAACCTGAGTTCGACATTCAACTCGTTGACGGTTATTGCGGATGTCATCGACAGTGACGCGTTTTCTATCATCACGGCCGATGGCGACGCTGGCTCGACCGATCTTGTCCTGGATGCGGGTAGCTTTATCGATCTCGACACCCATATTCAGGCGCTGGCGATCCCGACGGGCGACGTGTTCATTCGTGAACACAACCCAATCGGCGGCATCACCGTAACCATCGCCCGTGACATCATCGCCGGCGGTGACATCGACTTCCAACTCGACAACACCAGCACGGTCACTTTTGACAGCGCCGTCGTACAAGACGTCGATGCGACCGGCGACGTTCTGGCCGACAACGTCATCCTACGTAAGGACACCGCGGGCGATCTTCGCCTTATTGCCGGTGGAGACGTCGGTACTCTGGCCGACCGCATCCACGTATCGATCAACGAGGCGAACGCCGGCTTGCAGATCCAGAGCGGCGCGAACGTCTTTCTCGCCTCGCTGAAGGAAGATGCGGATTCGAACGGCAGCACCGCGGGAAGCGTCGACGGCAACCTCCGTATCACCGCCCTGCAGACCGGCGCACCGGCCGGTGCGCCGGACGAGGTCGATATCGTCTCCGAAGGTTTCATCCAGTTCGAGGGCAACTACACGAATCTTGTCGACGATGAATTCACGCTCGCCGCTCAAACTGACCTGACGTTCAACACCGCTCCCCTGACAATCAGCAAGCTGGATGCGGACTTCGGGCTGTTCGCGGCACTCGATGCTCCCGGCGGGGTTCTGACGGTCGACGCTGAGTTGACTGCCACCGGGCCCGGCAACGTGATCGATGGTGGCCAGGGGAACGATCTGTTCGATTTCAATGCGAATACCAACCTCGCCCTCGACGGTCAGCTCAATGGGCACGAGGGTGCGGACGTCTTCTCCCTGGTTGATACCGTCACGGGCATAACGGTTACTGCCAATATCGCGGGCGACGTCGGTGCGGATAAAGTCGAGTTCGGCACTCCGCGGAATCCGCCGCCGGCCCTGACCGATCCCCCCTCGCCGGCGAATACCTCCGGTGACAAATCACGCCTGGTCGGTAGCATCGATCTCGGTAACGATTTCGACACCATCGACTTCTCGGGAATTCAACAGGTTGGTTACGCCGGCGACCTGATATCCGGGGCGTTCTTCAATGTCGATACCGTGATCGGCAACAACTCGTCACAGCTGACGGGGCCCGACGGCGACACGTTCTGGATCATCACGGACGTGGGAACCGGTGAATTCAATTCCGCTGTGGCCCCAACTCCGGCCGGTCATTTCGGCGTCGGTAGCTTCTCGACGACGTTCCGCAATTTCAGCATCCTGGCCGGGCCGGGGAACGACACGTTTTTCTTTGGCCCCAACGGCGCGATCGCGGGCGGCGGTAACGGTCAGAACGTAAAGTTCGACGAACTCCCCGGTACGTCCGGCCGCAACGGCACGATCAAGGCGGGCGCCTCGACCATCGGTATTGTCGGTCAGGGCGGTACGAACGTGCTCGTTGGCAGCGTCCTCGCGGATACCTTCACCTTCTCTGACACCAATATCCCTGCAAACGGCATTGCCGATACGATCGAACTGCGCGTGGGTTCGCCTGTTGGCCCAAGGAGCACATTGACCGATATCACCCGTATCGACAGCACGCTCGAAATCACCTTCTCGGGCGTGGAAATTGACGACGGCCTCGTGGATGCAAATGACCCGAACGAGACTGTTTTTGTCGACGCGGATGATCTCGGAGCCGACGGCATCGATGCGGGCGACGACGTCTTCATCTTCGAGAACGGCGTTGTATGGAACGGTTCCCTCGAGGGCGGTCGCGGTAACGATACGATCAATGCGACGGCCTACGACGCCAACTCGCCGATCACGGCAACCATCGAAGTGGTGGCGAATTCTCTCCTGGTGTCTGATGGCATGCAGAGCACCGATGCCACCTTCGCCGAGTTCAGTGGTATCGAAACGCTGCTGCTCGGCGCAGCTGACGACACCATCTCGTTTTCGGCCGCGCCGGGCAATGGACCGGTCACCGTCAACGGCGGCGGTGGAACCGACAGCCTAGTAGCGCTCGGTGGAATTGCGACACCGGTCTGGAATCTCACTGCGAACAACTCCGGAACGCTGCGCTCGGGCGGTAATCCGGAAATCAACTTCGCCAGCTTCGAGACCGCACAGACGGTCAACACGGGTGATTTCACGTTCAACGGGTTCAGTTTCCTCGGGCCGATCACGGGGAACGTCACGATCGACGATGAGACGACGTCTTTCGGTGCGCTAGGTGTCGACATTAGAGGCAACCTCACCCTCAACCGCGCCGGCGGAGCGCAGACGCTCACCACAACGGGAGCTGGCTCGGTCGAGGTGGCCGGTGCGCTGGACACCGCCAACGATCTGACCATCAACGCCGGCGACAACCAGGTCACGGTCGGTGGCGCCGTGACCGCGGCGAGCCTGGCGGTCACGGGTCGTGGCGGTACGAACCTCGGCAGTGTCACGACCAGTGGAGCCGTGAGCCTCGATGGCGGGGCGGGAGGTGTCACGGTTCAAGGGGCGACGACGACCAACGGCGGTGCGGTGACGGTCAGCGGAGCGGGTGTACATAGCTTCGCCGCGGTGGATACGTCCGGAGCAGGTGGGGCGCGTGGTAGTCAGACCTATGCCGGAACCGCGACGTTGCGGGGCGATATCACCGGTGCCAATTTGACCTTCACCGATGTCGTGGTGGTGAACGATCTCGCGCTGGATACGAGCACCGGGTTCATGCGCATCGAAGGAAATGTTTCCTCAGCCGTGGGGCCGGTATTGAGCCTCGTGCCGCCGCCGGGCACCGACTTGTTCATTGATGCCGTGAACGATGTCGGCCACATCAACGCCGCGGCCTTCGAGAATTTCGATGGCACCCTGGCCATCGGCGGGCGCCTGTTCACCAAGCAGGGATCGACCACGATGCTGGACGGCGTCCTGCAATCCGCCAACGCCAATTACATCGGCATCACCGAGGATTTCATCACCGGCGGCAACCTGATGCTGCTCGGTAGTGCGATCGAGCTGACCAACGCACCTGGCCAGGCCCTCAGGGTCACCGCCGGTGCCGCGGGTGCCACCGGCGGTGAGATCGTGATGATCGCCTTCGGCGACGCCATCGTGACGTTCGATGCCGTGGCAGACGTGAGTCGGACGGCGCTCGGCAACATCGCCGGCCCGGAGACGGGGACGGTGACGATCACCGGCCGCCAGGCCGCGCTTGCCGCGACCGGCGAGCTGCTCAACACCACGAACATGATCATGAACATGGGTGGTGGCACCGTGGCGGTCGCCCAGAGTGACACCGCCCGTCAGCAGCAGGTTCAGTTCAGCGTGCAATCGAACGCGCGCGAATCGGCCGTCGTGATCGCCGATACGAACCTTTTCACCACGCTCAGCGGCACCAACGTCACCATCGACGGTCGCTTCGTGCGCGCCGCGTCGCTCCTCGCCCCGGGCGTCACCTCCAACGCCCTGTTCCAGAACGCACGCGTGTCGTTCCCCAACCCGGCCGCGGTGCTCACCTTGCTGCAGGCGGTATCGTTCGTCGATTCCTCCCTGTTCGAGGAGGACCTCTCGCTGTTCGGCCAGATCGGCAATGGCATCGCCTTGTCGCTCGACCAGTGCGAGGACGCCGAGGGTTGCGCACCGAGCGTGACCGAGGAGGAGTTGGTGGCGCTGATCGAGGCCCTGAACGAGCGCATTTCGCGCCTCGAGGCCCTCATCGAAGCGGGTCAGATCGACCGCGAAGAAGGCGAGCGCCTGCTCGCCGGCTACCGCCAACAGCTGCAGAACTTCCTCGATTACCAGGAGCAGCTGGTGGCCTACAACAAGGCCAAGGAGGCCGACGAGTTCGGCGACGATTTCGGCGACGAGTTCGAAGACGTGTTCGAGGCGGAGGAAACCCTGGAACCCGCCGACGAGGCCGCGCCCGCGGACGAGGCCGAACCGGCCGAGGAACTGCCGGCGTTCGACGAGGCGACCGAAGAACCGTTCGAGCCGATCGAGCAGGAAGCGGCGCCGTCGGCCGAGGAACCCGCGGCTGCGCCGGAGTTCGAGGACCTCGACGAGGCAGTCGAGTCCTTCGATGCCGAGCCGGCCCCGGCCCCGGCTGCCGAACCGGCGCCGGCCGACGACGGCGGCGAACCGGAATTCGACGATCTCGACGGCGAGTTCGAAGAGTTCGAGGAAGAGCTCGACGACATGCTGCTCAACCAGCTCGGTGACCCGCGCGCCGTCAACCAGCTCGCCGGCACGGTCCGCATCGGCGCCGATGGCCGCGTCGCCTGGAGTGGCGATGTCGTGCTGCCGACGCTGCATCGTCGGTTCTGATCGCCATGGCAACGCCCGATCCCCGGTTACCCGTTTTCTACCGCGAGGTCGTCGCGCTCAGCCGCGAGCGGCACAAGGACTGGTACATCGATCCCGAGCAGGGCTACTCGTTCGCCGCCGGCAGCAACTCGGTCTACGTGGCTGCCAGCGAGTTCGTGGTCGCGGGGCGGGAGTTGCCCATCGTGTTCGCGCGCGATGGTGCGGGCGGACTGGCGCCGGCCGTCCTGCTCGGCCTGCGCGCCAACGAGAACCTGGTGGTCGACGCGGACGGCCGCTGGCAGACCGGTTACATCCCGGCCTACGTGCGCCGTTACCCGTTCATTCTCGCCACCGCGGCCGATGGCGGCGACCAGCTCACCGTCTGCATCGACGAGGCCTATTCCGGCTTCAACACCGCCCGGGAAGGGCAGCCGCTCATCGCGAAGGACGGCGAACACGGCGAGCTATTGTCAAATTCGGTAAATTTTTTGCGTGATTTCCACCAGCACACATTGATCACCCGCGAGTTCTGCGATGCTGTGGACAAGGCGGGCCTGCTCGAACCGATGCAGGCCAACGTGGCAATGAATTCGGGTGAGAAGTTTTCGCTGTCGGGGCTGCACTGCGTGACGCGGGCGCGCCTCAAGGCACTGGAGGCGGCGACCGTGAAGCAGTTTCTCGACAAGGACTATCTCGAGTTGATCTACCTGCACATGCACTCGCTGGCCAATCTCGACAAGCTCGTGCAACGCGTCGCGGAGCGCGCCGCGCCGACCACGGCACAGTGACCCGTCCCCAGCCGTTCGCCGGAACCCCGATCAGACATGCCTGACAGCCCCCGCATCGAACTATCGGCTTCGCGCCTGCAGCGCGCGCGTGCGGTGCAGGGCCCGCGCGCCGCGGGCGCTGCCGGTAGCGCGCCCGGCGTCGGCGCCGACGGCTGGATACGTCCGGGTGCGGAGAACGCCTGGTTGCAACGCGAACGGCACTACGCCGGCCTGCGTGACGGCGCGGTGCTCCTGGCGCGGATGATCGACCAGATGGGTGGTGGCGCCAGCTCGTTGCCGCGCGGCGCTTTCGTCAGTCTCGACGCCTGAGCCCGCCCCCGGGCTCACTGCTGGCGTGCGGTACTCTGCGGCACGCTGCCGTACTTCTCGATGAAGTCCCTGGAGAGCTTCTCCGCCTCGACCAGTTCGTCGGCCGACAACTTGCCCCGGGCCCGTTCGAAGGCCTGCGCACCCTTGGCGTTGCCGACGTGGGCGGCGACGCTGTACCAGCCGTAGGCATATTCCATGTCGGCCGGCACGCCGGTGCCGTTCTCGTACATGTCGCCGAGACGGTACTGCGCGTCGCCGACGCCCTTCTCGGCGGCCTTGCGATACCACTCCGCGGCCTTCGTCGTGTCCTGCTCGACGCCCTGGCCGCCGGCGTACATGCGACCGAGGAAGTACTGCGCGTACGCGTGGTCCTGCGATTCCGCCAGCGGCACGAAGGTCTGCAGCGCCTCGTCGAACTTGCCCATCATCAGCGCCACGACGCCGTCGTTGAAATCGGCCGCGGCCGGGTTGGCGAGCAGCATGAGCAGCAGCAGGGCAATGGACTTGCGCATGGGCGAAGCGGCCTCCGGGCGGGAAAAACAGCGGGAAAACACGGCGAATTCGACGCGCGCAGTGTACCGGAGTTCCCGCCACCGGCCTACCGGTGAAGTGGTAGAATCGCCGTCCCCTCACAGCCAGTGAAGATTCGCATGCCCGGCAGAACGCTCTACGACAAGCTCTGGGACCAGCATGTCGTACGGTCCTTCGACGACGGTTCGGCGCTCGTCTACATCGACCGTCACATCGCCCACGAGGTGACCTCGCCGCAGGCCTTCGAGGGCCTCGAACTCGCCGGTCGCGCACCGTGGCGGGTGCAGGCGACCAAGGCCGTCTCCGATCACAACGTGCCGACCGTCGACGTCACCAACATCACCGACCCGGTGGCGCGGGTGCAACTCGAAACCCTCACCCGCAACTGCCGCCACTACGGCATCACCCACCACGACATCGGCGACGTGCGCCAGGGCATCGTCCACGTCACCGGCCCCGAACAGGGCTGGAGCCTGCCGGGCATGACCATCGTCTGCGGTGACTCCCACACGGCGACCAACGGCGCGCTGGCGGCGCTGGCGTTCGGCATCGGTACCTCGGAGATCGAGCATGTGCTGGCGACCCAGTGCCTGGTCCTGCGCAAGGCGCGCAACATGCGCATCGCCGTCAGTGGCAGCGTCGGGCCGGGGGTCACCGCCAAGGACATCATCCTGCACGTGATCGGCGCCATCGGTACCGCGGGCGCTACCGGTTGCACCATCGAGTACACCGGCGCGGCCATCCGCGCGCTCAGCATGGAAGGCCGCATGACGGTCTGCAACATGTCGATCGAGGCCGGTGCGCGCGCCGGCCTCGTCGCCTTCGACGACGTCACCCGTGCTTACGTCGAAGGGCGGCCGTACGCACCGACTGGCGAGCAATGGGCGCGCGCCGTGGCGGCGTGGGCCGACCTGCACTCGGACGACGACGCCCGTTTCGACGTCGAGCACGGCTTCGACGCCGCCGCCATCGAACCGCAGGTGTCGTGGGGTACCTCACCCGAGATGGTGGTGCCGGTGAATGGCGTCGTGCCCGACCCGCGCGGCATCGAGGACGAGACGCGCCGCATCGGCATGATGAACGCCCTGCGCTACATGGATCTCGATCCCGGCACGCCGATCACGAAGATTCCGGTCGACAAGGTCTTCATCGGGTCCTGCACCAATTCGCGCATCGAGGACCTGCGCGCTGCCGCCGCGGTGGTCAAGGGCCGCAAGCGTGCGGCGTCGGTCAAGGCCGCACTGGTCGTGCCGGGCTCCGGCCTGGTCAAGCAGCAGGCCGAGGCCGAGGGGCTCGACCGCATCTTCACCGAGGCCGGCTTCGAATGGCGCATGCCGGGCTGCTCGATGTGCCTGGGCATGAACCCGGACCAGCTCGATCCGGGCGAGCGCTGCGCGAGCACCTCGAACCGCAATTTCGAAGGGCGCCAGGGTCGCAACGGACGCACCCACCTGGTCAGCCCGGCGATGGCCGCCGCGGCCGGCATCGCCGGTCACTTCGTCGACGTGAGGGAGTTCTGAACGTGGAAGCCTTTGAACGCCTGGATGGACTCGTCGTCCCCATCGACCGGCCGAACGTCGACACCGACGCGATCATCCCCAAGCAGTTCCTGAAGTCGATCAAGCGCAGCGGTTTCGGCCCGAACCTGTTCGACGAGTGGCGTTACCTCGACAAGGGTGAGCCCGACCAGGACAACTCGCGGCGGCCGCTCAATCCCGATTTCGTCCTCAACCAGGATCGCTACGCGGGTGCCAGCATCCTGCTCGCGCGCGACAATTTCGGCTGCGGTTCGTCGCGCGAGCACGCGCCGTGGGCGCTGCACGACTACGGCATCCGCGCGCTGATCGCGCCGAGTTACGCCGACATCTTCTTCGGCAACTCGTGCAAGAACGGTCTGCTGCCGATCACCTTGCCGGAGGACGTGGTCGACCAGTTGTTCGACGAGGTCGCGGCCAACCCGGGTTACCGCCTGGTCATCGATCTCGACGGGCAGACCGTGACCACGCCGTCCGGCATGGTCCACCGCTTCGACTTCCACCCGGGCCTCAAGGAGCGCCTGCTGCACGGTCTCGACGATATCGGCGTGACCCTGCAGTACGCCGACGACATCAAGGTCTACGAAGAACGGCGCATGACCGACGCGCCCTGGTTGTTCAGCTGAGGGATCCCCATCGCCGCGCTCCATTCTCTTGGAGCGCGGTTGCCGGGTGATGCTCGACGCGGACTCAGAGCGAGCCCATGTCCTCGGCCTCGCGGCGCAGCTTGAACTTCTGGATCTTGCCGGTCGCGGTCTTCGGCAGCTCGGTGAACACGATCGTCTTCGGCGCCTTGAAGTGCGCCAGCTTCTCGCGGCAGTAACCGATGATGTCGGCTTCGCTGACGGGGCCCGCGCCCGCCTTCAGGGTGACGAAGGCGCAGGGCGTCTCGCCCCACTTCTCGTCGGGGCGCGCGACCACGGCCGCTTCGAGGATGTCGGGGTGCTTGTACAGCGTTTCCTCGACCTCGATCGACGAGATGTTCTCGCCGCCGGAGATGATGATGTCCTTGGAGCGGTCCTTGATCTGCAGGTAGCCGTCCGGGTGCATCACGGCGAGATCGCCGGAATGGAAGTAGCCGTCGGCGAGTGACTCGTCGGTAGCCTTCTTGTTCTTGAGGTAGCCGCGCATGACGACGTTGCCCTTGAACATGATTTCCCCCAGGGTCTCGCCGTCGCGGGGCACCGGCTGCATCGTCTCCGGATCCATCACGTCGAGATCCTCGAGCACGTGGTAGCGCACGCCCTGGCGGATGAGGGTCTCGGCATAGGCGTCGTCATCGAGGTCGGCCCAGTAATCCTGCGGTGCGTTGAACACCGCCGGCCCGTAGGTCTCGGTCAGGCCGTAGGTATGGGTGATGTGGAAGCCGGCGCGCTCGGTCGCGCGCAGCACCGCGGCCGGCGGCGCGGCGCCGGCGGTCATCACCTCGACGGTGTGCGGCAAGGGCTTCTTCTCGCTTTCCGCCGCGTTGACGATGAAGTTCAGCACGATCGGCGCGCCGCAGAAGTGCGTCACCTGGTGCGCGTCGATGGCGTCGTAGATGTTCTTCGCCGCGATGCGGCGCAGGCAGACGTTGGTGCCGGCCAGCGCGGCGATGGTCCAGGGGAAGGTCCAGCCGCAGCAGTGGAACATCGGCAGGGTCCACAGGTAGACCGGGTGGTGGGTCATGTTCCACGCCATCGCGCAGCCGATGGCGTTGAGATAGGCGCCGCGGTGGTGATACACCACGCCCTTCGGATTGCCGGTGGTGCCCGAGGTGTAGCACAGCGCCATCGCCTGCCACTCGTTGTCGGGCAGCTCCCAGGGATGCTCGGGGTCGCCCTCGGCGAGGAAGTCCTCGTACTCGATGTCACCGAGGCGGTCGTGGCAGGGCGCTTCCTCGTCGGCGATGTCGATGATCAGGGGTTTCGCCTGGCACTTGGTCAGCGCCTCGCGCACGGTCGGCGCGAACTCGGTGTCGGTCATCACCACCTTGGCCTCGCCGTGGTCGAGGATGAAGGCGATGGCGTCGGCGTCGAGGCGGATGTTGATCGGATTGATCACCGCGCCCGCCGCCGGGATGCCGAACAGGCCCTCGTAGAAGGCGGGAATGTTGGTGGCGATGACGGCGACGGTGTCGCCGCGGCCGATACCGCGGCGCTGCAGGGCCGAGGCGAGCTGGCGGCAGCGGCGGAAGGTCTCGGCCCAGGTGAAGCGGCGCGCGCCGTGGATGACGGCCGTGCGCTCCGGGTAGACGGCGGCCGAGCGTGACAACCAGCTCAGCGGCGTCAATGGCACGTAGTTCGCCGGCACCTGGTCGAGGTCGCGGTCGTATGGGTTCGACACCTGGTCGCTCATGAAATACTCCCCTGGGGTTTCTGTTCGGATCGGCGCCGGCGCGGCGTTCAGCAGTCGCGCCAGGTCGGCTTGCGTTTCTCGATGAAGGCGTCGATGCCTTCCTGGCCATCGCGGCTCATGAGGTTGCACACGAGGTCGGCGCCGGCGCCGCGGTAGGCGCCGTCGAGCGCCTGGCCGGCCTGGCGGTAGTAGGAGGCCTTGCCGAGGCGCACCGCGAACTGCGACTTGTCGGCGATGCGCCGCGCCAGCGCCCGGGTCTCGTCGGCCAGGGCGGCGTCGGGCACCACGTGGTTGACCAGGCCGATGGCCGCGGCGCGCTCGGCGTCGATGAAATCGCCGGTCAGCAGCATCTCCAGCGCGTGCTTGCGCGAGACCACCCGGCTCAGCGCGACGGCGGGCGTGGCGCAGTACAAGCCGTTGTGGATGCCGTTGGTGGCGAAGCGCGCGCTGGCCGCGGCGACGGCGAGATCGCAGGTCGCGACCAGCTGGCAGCCGGCAGCGGTGGCGATGCCCTGGACCTGGGCGATGACCGGCTGCGGCAGGGCGACGATGGCCTGCATCATCTTCGAGCAATCGGCGAGCAGCTGCTGGTAGAAGGCTTCGTCGCGATGGGCGTTCATTTCCTTCAGGTCGTGGCCGGTGGAGAAGGCCTTGCCGGTCGCGGCGAGAACGACCACGCGGGTGTCGGCGTCGTCGGCGATGCGGGCCCACTCGGCGTCGAGCGCGGCGATGACGGCGCTGGTCAGCGTGTTGTAGCGCTCCGGCCGCGCCAGGGTCACGGTGCGGATGCCGTCTTCCAGCACGGAGGTCAGCGCGGAGGCGGCATCGGTCTGCGGGTTCGGCTGGCTCATGGGGGGGCGCTCCGGGGCTGGGGAGGGCTATTTTCTTGGCGCGCAGTGAGCGGTGCAAGTCGGCGGCGTGGGCGGCGTGCGGCGAATTACACGGCAAGCGACGGGCTGCGCGCCGCGTGGCCGTCGCGGCATGCTGGGCACCCTGCAACCTGGGTCAGTGCCCGGAGGAGGAGTAGCATGAACGCCCGCATGAACGCCCTGCCCGCAGACCGCTTCGACGACGACGCCGCCCGGTGGACGGCGGTCTGTGCGCGCGATGCCGACGCCGACGGTCACTTCGTCTACGCCGTACGCACGACCGGCGTCTATTGCCGACCGAGCTGCGCCTCGCGCCAGGCACGCCGCGAGAACGTCAGCTTCCATGCCGACCCGCTCGCGGCCGAGGCCGCCGGCTACCGCGCCTGCAAGCGCTGCCGGCCGGGCGGCGACGGTCGCAACGCACGCCATGTCGCCGCCGTGACACGCGCCTGCGCCCTGATCGAGCAAAGCCCCGACCTGCCCGAACTCGACACCCTGGCCGCGGCCGCCGGCCTGAGTGCCTACCATTTCCACCGCGTGTTCAAGGAGGTCACCGGCCTCACGCCGCGCGCCTACGCGGCGGCGCGGCGCAAGGTGCGGGTGCGCGATGCCCTGGCCGAGGGCGAGAGCGTCACGGCGGCCATCTACGACGCCGGCTTCAATTCCAACGGTCGCTTCTATGCCGCCAGTGCCGGCGCGCTCGGCATGCAGCCCAGCGTGTACCGCGAAGGTGGCGCCGGCGAGACCATCCGCTTCGCCGTCGGCCAATGCGCGCTGGGCAGCATCCTGGTCGCGGCCACCGTGCGTGGCTTGTGCGCCATCAGCCTTGGCGACGATCCGCAGGCGCTCGTGCACGAACTCGAGGATCGCTTCCACCGCGCCGAACTCGTGGGCGGCGATGCCGCGTTCGAGGCCACGGTGGCGCGCGTGATCGGCTTCGTCGAGGAACCGCGCCGCGGGCTCGACCTGCCGCTCGACATCCGCGGCACCGCCTTCCAGGAACGCGTGTGGCAGGCGCTCGCCGCGATCCCGCCCGGCCGTACCGCGAGCTACCAGGACATCGCCAGCGCCATCGGCCAGCCGCGCGCGGTGCGCGCGGTGGCCGGCGCCTGCGCGGCCAACACGCTGGCCGTCGCCATTCCCTGTCACCGGGTGGTGCGGGCCGACGGCAGCCTGTCGGGTTACCGCTGGGGCGTGGCGCGCAAGCGTGCTCTGCTCTCGCTCGAGGCCGGCAGGTGAACGCGGGCGCACGGGCGCCGGTCGCGACCGCGGCGAGCGCCCTCGACCGGGATGACCTCGGCGCCGCGCTGGACGAGCGCGGTTTCGCCCGCATCCCGGGCCTGCTCGATGAAGCGACCTGCACCGCCCTCGCCGCAACCTACGACGAGGAGGACCAGTTCCGCAGCCGCGTGGTGATGGCGCGGCACAATTTCGGCCGCGGTGAGTACTGCTATTTCGCCTACCCGCTGCCGCCGCCGATCGCGCGCCTGCGCGCGGCGCTCTACCCGCCGCTGGCGGCGATCGCCAACACCTGGGCGGCGCGGCTCGGGCTGTCCCGAACCTATCCGGCGACGCTCGAAGCCTACCTCGCGCATTGCCATGCCGCCGGTCAGCAGCGGCCGACGCCGCTGCTGCTGCGCTACGGCGCCGGTGACTACAACTGCCTCCATCGCGATCTCTACGGCGAAGAGGTCTTTCCCCTGCAGGTCGCCATCCTGCTCTCGGCGCCGGGCCGGGATTTCAGCGGCGGCGAGTTCGTCCTCACCGAACAGCGCCCGCGCATGCAGTCACGGGTCAGCGTGGTGGCGCTGGGCCAGGGTGACGCCGTGGTCTTCGCCGTCGACGCGCGCCCGGTGCGCGGCACGCGCGGCGACTACCGCGTGCAGCTGCGTCACGGCGTGAGCGAGGTGACCGCGGGTCACCGCCACGTGCTCGGCCTGATCTTCCACGACGCCACCTGAAGTCCGCTCAACGGTCCGTGCAGGCACCGCGTCGGGTCGCCTCGGCGTGCTGGGTGAAGGTCATGTTCTTGCCACCCATCTTGATGGCGAGGTCGCCGCGCAGCTGCGTACGCTGCAGGGTGAGGCGCGCTTCGCCGCTGGCAACCCGTTCGCTCTGGCAGACCAGCCGCCAGCGTTCGCCCGGCGCCGCGCCGATGGGCTGCAGGGCGCAGCCGCGCAACGCGGGCTGTTCCAGCACCGGGAAGAGGGCGTCGGGCGTGCCGTCGAGGCAACGGGTTGCGGTCGACGTCTGCCGGCGCATCTCGTCGAGGTGGGGCATGACGGTCTGCCAGGCCAGCTCGTACTGGCCGGGTGGGAAGGTCGGCGTCGCGGCGTGCACGGCGCCGTGCATGCCGACGAGCAGGACGACGGGCGCCGTGAAGCGCGGCGGTAGCAGCTTGGGCATGCGGGACGATCCTCGTTCTTCACGGCGCAGCATGGCGCTTTGCCGGAGTCGATGCATCCCGGATCTTGCGCCCGTGAACGGCCGCCTGCCGCGACGCCTTGACACCCATCAAGGCGCCGGCTGCTCGCCATGGGTATCCTGCGGCCTCCCCACGAGAGGAACGTCCGACATGAATTCGAAGCGCAGCGGCCTGTTCGGCCTGGCAGTCGCGGTCGCCATCGGTGGTCCGGTAGCGGCCGAAGAAGAAGGCGATGCCCATGGCGTCGGCGAGGCTGCCTGGGTCGAGCATTGCACGGTCTGTCATGGCAGCGACGGCACCGGCAATGGCCCCTTCGCACCGATGCTGACGACGCCGCCCGCCGACCTCACCGGCCTCGCCGAGCGCAACGGTGGCGACTTCCCGGCCGCCAAGGTGCGCGCGGTGATCGACGGCAGGCGCATTCCGATTGCCCACGGCACGCCCGAGATGCCGATCTGGGGCAAGGTGTGGGCCGATGCCGGCGAGCGCGAGATCGGCGTGCGTGCGCGCATCATCGACGTCGTCGCCTACCTGCGCACGATCCAGAAATAGCCCCGTCGCGACGGCGCGGCACCGGTGTCCGTCGCGCCGCCCGCGCCCCGCGGCGTTGCGCCGCGGCGGCGGTCGGACGCCCGCTCAGGGGTTACGCGGCATGAAGCCCTGGGTCTTGAAGAAGGCCTCCGACATCTGCGCGTCGGTCATGCCGAACAGTTCCTTGGCGCGCTCGAGTTCGGCACGGTCGACCATGCCGTCCTGGTTGGCGTCGAGATCCTTGAAGTGATCGGCCATGAACGGCTGGAAGCCGGGGAACTCGGTGACCGGTTTGAAGCGCTCGACTTCGAACATGGTGAGCATGCCGTCGCCATTGAGGTCGGCCTTGTCGATGGCGCTGGTCCAGGGCATGAAACCCTCGGCGGTGGCGGTCAGGGAGGCCAGCAGACCGATGGCGAGAGCGGTTGCGACGGACGGTAGTTTCTTCATGTGTGCTTCCTCGATAGGGGGGAGTAGAGGCCGTCCGCGAAGCCTGGCGGCGGTTCCGCGCGCGCGGTCATGGCCCGCCGCCGCTCGTCCCGCCGCCCGACCTGCTGCCGGACGACGGTGGCGAGTATCATGGGCCGGCCGCCGGTAGCCGAGTTTCTTACCGTAACTAACCCCGCGCGGCGATCGCTGGACGGAACTTCGGAGCGGGATGGACGACAGCGCCGTACACGAGCAGCTCGCACGCATCCTGGCGAGCCCGCAATTCGCCGATGCACCGCGCCAACAGCGCCTGCTGCGCTATCTCGTCGAGTGCAGTCTCGCGGGTGAGACCGAGCGGCTGAAGGGCTACACCCTCGGCGTCGACGTCTTCGACCGCGCCCCCGATTTCGATCCGTCCGTCGATGCCATCGTGCGGGTCGAGGCCGGCCGCCTGCGCGCCAAGCTGCGCGACTACCACGATGGCCCGGGGGCCGGCGACGCGCTGCGCTTCGAGCTGCCCAAGGGCGCCTACGTGATGCGCTTCGAGCGCAACGACGCGTCGCCCGCCGCCGCGCCGGCGACAGCGCCGCCCGCCAACAGCATCGCCGTGCTGCCGGTCGTCTGCCTATCGCCCGACCCGGCCCAGGTGTGCATCGCCGACGGCATGACCGACGCCATCATCAACCATCTCGGCCGCAACCCGGCCCTGCGTGTGACCTCGTTCACCTCGGTCATGCGGTACCGCGAGAGCGGTCGTCCGCTGGCGGAGATGGCCGCCGAGCTCGGCGTGCGCTACGTCTACGAGGGTACCTACCTGCCGCTCGGCGATCGCTTCCGCCTGACCGCGCAGCTGATCGAGGCCGCGCCCGATCTGCACGTCTGGGCCGACGCCTACGAGCGGCCGCTGGCGGACATGCTGCGCGCGCAGGACGAGGTGGCGCGCGCCATCGGTACGACGCTCGCGCGCACCATCGGTCGCGATGGCGGCAGTGACCTCGGCGTCGCCGCAGCGACCGCCAACCCGGCCGCGATCGAAGCCGTGCTGCAGGGGCGGCGGCATCGCATGCAGCTGACCGAGCAGGGGCTCGACCAGGCGGTCACCTGGTTCGAGCGCGCCCTCGAGATCGACCCCGCCTACAGTGCGGCCTATGCCGGCATCGCCGGTTGCTACTGCTCCTACGGCACCTACGGGCTCGAACTGCGTGCGCCGCACGAGGTGCTGCCCTATGGCATGCGCCTGGCCGAGCGGGCCATCGAACTCGACCCGGACTCGGTCGAGGGGCATGCCTTTCTCGGCATCATGAAACTCAAGTACGGCTGGGACTGGCCGGGCGCGCGGGCCGAGTTCGAGCGCGCCCTCGTGCTCAACCCGAGCGACGTGCGCGCGCTGGTGCAGTACGCGCTCTACCACGAGTCGCTGGGCGATTTCGACATGGCCATCGAGTACGCCGAGCGCGCTTACCGCGTCGATCCCTTCAACAAGGGCGTGCTGATGAACCGCGCCTGGCAGTACCACCAGGCTGGTGATTTCCACCGTGCGCTCAACCACGCCGGGCAGCTCGCCGAGGCCGAGCCGGGTTTCTGGGGCGGCCACTGGGTGCGCGGCCATGTCCTGCGCGAGCTCGGACGCCTGGCCGAGGCCTGCGCGGCGTTGGAGATCGCCGTCGACCTGCCCGGTGGCCACACCCTGCCGCTCGAATCCTTCGGCCATTGCTGTGCCGTCGCCGGCGACGAAGCGCGCGCACGGGCGGCGCTGGCCGAGCTCGATGCACTGGCCGCGCAGCGCTACGTGTCGCCCTACCGGCGCGCGACCGTCCTCGCCGGACTCGGCGAGGAAGACGCCATGTTCGCGGCGCTCGAAGCCGCCTGCGAGGCGCGCTCGCGCTCGCTCGCCTGGCTCGCCGTCGCGCGCGAGTACGAGCCGTGGCGCGAGTCGCCGCGCTTCCGCGCCTTGCTGGCGGCGATCGGGATCCCGCTCAACGACTCGTCAGCTTGAACTCGATGCGCCGGTTGCGTGCCAGCGCCGCCGGGGCGTCGCCGTCATCGATGGGGTGATAGGGGCCGAAGCCGGTCGGCGCGAGGCGGCGCGGTGGAATGCCGAAGCGCACCAGTTCGTGGACGATGGCAATCGCCCGCGCGGTCGACAGCTCCCAGTTGGACGGGAATCGTTCGGTGTTGATCGGGCGGCGGTCGGTGTGGCCGTCGACGCGCAGCACCCAGTCGAGGTCGGGCGGGATCTGTCCCATCAGGCTGCTCAGGGTCTCGGCGACGTGGGCGACCTGGCGGCGCCCGGCCGGGCCGAGTTCGTCGGTGCCGCTGGGAAAGAGCAGTTCGGCCGGCAGCACGAAGCGATCGCCGACCACCTCGATGCCGGGCGTGTCGGCCAGCGCCTCGCGCAGGCGGCCGAAGAAATCCGAGCGGTAACGCGCGAGTTCAGCCGCCTTGTTGGCCAGCGCGAGGTTGAGTTTCTGGCCGAGTTCGGCGAGACGGAGATCCTTGTCGGCGGCATCCTGCTCAGCGATTTCGAGTGTCTCGGCGAGGCTCGCCAGCTGGCGACGCAGCTCCTCGAGCTGGCGGTTGAGGTGTTCGACCTCGGCCTGGGCGGCCACGTTCAGCGCGTTCTCCTCGGCGAGGCGGGCGCGGATGTCGTCGCGCTCGGCGAGCGTCGCTTCGAGTTCGCCGTGGATGCGCGCCTTGAGCGCCTCGAGCGCCGCGATGTCGTGCTCGAGCGTGGCGAGGCGCGCCCGCTGCTCGGCCAGGGCTTCGTCCCGTGCGGTGAGGGTGCGCGCGCGACGTTCGAGTTCCGCGGCCTGCTCCGCAGCGCGGTCCTGCGCCACGGCCAGGGCCTGCTCGCTGCTGGCGAGGCTGGCCGAGCGCAGGGCGAGCTCGTGGTCGAGCCGCGCGCTTTCGGCCTGCTGCATGGATAGCAGGTTGGCGAGTTGATCGACGCGCGCATTGAGCCGCGCCAGCGAGCGATCTCGCCCGAGCAGGGCGTCGGTGAGGAACTGCTGGCCGACCACCGCCACCAGCAGCACGAACACCACCACCATCAGCAGCGAGGCGATGGCGTCGACGAACGCCGGCCAGATGTCGAGCGGCCGGCGGCGGCGCGCGATGCTCACGGCGCGCGCGCCTTGAGCGCGTTGGCGACGGTGCGCGAGAGCAGGCGCAACTCCTCGCGCAACTCGTCGTTCAGGGGCGCGTCGCCGCGCGCCTGGGCCAGGCGGTTGAGCGCGGCGGCGAGTTCGGCATGGCCGTCGCCGAGCCGCGCCAGGCGTTCGTTCTGCTCGCCGAGCGCCCGGCCGAAGCGGGTCAGCGTGTCGCCGAGCGTGGCCAGTTCACCGTGCAGGCGTTCGCGCAGGGCGTCGTCGTCGCGGCTCGCGCGCTGCATGCGTTCGAGGCTGTCGGCGGTCTTCTCGAGCAGGGCCTCGACGTAGGCCGGCGCGCCGCCGGCGAAGCCTTCCTCGGCCATCAGGCCGCTCGACAGGCGCGTGCTGCCCGAGAGCCATTCCTCGAGTTCGTTGACGAAGCGGTTCTGGGCGTGACCGGCCTGCAGGTCGAGGAAGCCGAGCACGAGCGAGCCGGCCAGCCCGAACAGCGAGGACGAGAAGGCCACGCCCATGCCGCCGAGCGGCCCTTCGAGGTTGGCCTTGAGGTCGGCGAAGATGGTTGCGCCGTCGGCGCCATCGACGGCCATGCCGCGGATCACCCCGGCCACCGAGCCGACCGTCGCCATCAGTCCCCAGAAGGTGCCGAGCAGGCCGAGGAAGACCAGCACGCCGATGAAATAGCGCGACAGGTCGCGCGACTCCTCGAGCCGCGTGCGGATGGAATCGAGCAGGGTGCGCAGCGAGGTTGCCGACAGCGAGATGTCGCCGCGGCCGCTCAGCATCAGCGCCATGGAAGCCAGCAGGCGCGGTTGCGCGGCCTGCGCGGCCTGTTGCTCACCCTGGCGCCAGGCCTCGGCCCAGGCGATCTCGGGGTAGAGCGACAACACCTGGCGCACGTCGATGACCAGGCCGACGGCGAGCACGGCGAGGATCACGCCGTTGAACCAGGGATTGGCGAGGAACGCGGCGACCAGCGGGCCGGTGATGAAGGAGAGCCCGATCAGCACGAGGCCGACGAACACGGCCATCCAGAGCAGGCTGCGGCTGGGCTGGGTCATGGCGGGCACTCCCGGGAGGCAGGATGGCGTGGCCCATTCTAGGCCGACGCGATCGCGCCGGGCGACCGCCGCACCGTGTGCACCTCGCTGGCGTGGGTTGCAGGGTGTCGCTCTGCCACCGTTCGCGCCAACGGTGGCGCGGCGCCCTAGCGGGCGAGGATCGCGCCGAGCACGCGGCGCAATTCGCCGCGCGGGTCGGCAGCGAGCCCGGTCGCGCGCCAGGCGACGTGCTGATCGGGGCGCACCAGCACGCAGCCGTCATCCTCGATCTCGTTCGCGCGCGCCCAGTCGCCGGTGTGGTCGACATGCGCGCGCCGCGGCCCGATGACGTGCACCGCGAGGTCGAGGCCGAGCTCGGCGCCGACCTCGCCTGCCGCCAGCGCCCACGCTTCGCCGCCAATGCCGGTGAACAAGGTGAAGCGGCCCTTGCCACACAGGTCGAGGGTCGAGACCTCCGCGCCGGTCGCGTCGTCGAACACCCACACGTGGGGCAGCCGCGCGCCCGGCCAGGTGGTCGGCTGGTAATGCAATTCGGCGTCGCGCTCGAACGCGGGCTCGGGCTGGCCGTCGGTGACGACGGCCGCTGAGCGGTAGCGCTGGTTCATCTCCACGCCGTGGGCGTCGAACTCGTAGCGCTTGAAGGCGATGGCCTCGCGCAGCGCCGCGCGTTGCCGCGCGGCGTCGGGCGTGGCGTCGCAGCGCGCGTCCATGCTGGCGCGAATGCGTGCGTGGTCGGTGCCGCCGGTCATGCCGAGCGCCGCGAAGATCGGGCCGAATTCCGCGATCGACTGGTTGGCGCGGGTCACGATCTGCCTGGCGATCGGCACGCGCTCGGTCGAGTAGCTGTCGAGCAGTGGCGTCCCGGCCTGGCCCTTGATCACGTGCGCGAGCTTCCAGGCCAGGTTGTAGGCGTCCTGGATCGAGGTGTTGGAGCCGAGCCCGTTCGACGGCGGGTGGCGATGGGCGGCGTCGCCCATGATGAACACACGGCCGTTCTGCATGTGCTCCGCGTACTGGTTGTTGACCGTCCAGGTGTTGGCCGAGATGAGCTCGATCTCGAGATCCGGGTCGCCGACCAGCTGACGCGCGACCTGGGTCGCGAAGGCGGCGTCGACCTCGGGCGCGGGTTCGTTGATGTCGTAGCCCCACACGATCAGCCACTCGTACCAGGGC
This sequence comes from Gammaproteobacteria bacterium, assembly GCA_050184115.1. Classification (GTDB taxonomy): domain Bacteria; phylum Pseudomonadota; class Gammaproteobacteria; genus JACKNG01. The sequence goes on from JBFXAQ010000001.1 coordinate 1,088,069, forward strand.
CGCACCATGCGCACCAGGCCCATGCCGATGCCACCGACGTCGGCCCCCGGCTGCATCACCCAGTAGAGCACCGAGGGCCGGTGGGCGACGTACTTCGAGAGGTCGGCGCGGAAGAGGATGTTCATCGAACCGCCGACGCCCATGCGACCGGCGAACGGCAGCCCGGCGTGTTGCGCGACCAGCGAGTTGCCGCCGTCGGCGCCGACCAGGTAGCGCGAGCGGATGGTGACGGTGTCACCGCTCAGGCGATCCTGGCAGGTGGTGGTGACGCCGTCGGCATCCTGTTCATGGGCGAGGTACTCGGTCGACATGCGCGCCTGCGTGCCGCGCCGGCAGGCAGTGCCGAACAGGATCGGTTCGAGCAGGGTCTGCGGCAGGTCGATCATGTGGCAGGGCGAGGCGAGCAGGTGCTCGGCACGCGAGCGCGGGTGCTTGCCCCAGCTCTTCATGCGTCCGATCTCCTCGCCGGCGAGGCTCTCGCAGAAGACGTTCTCGCCCATCAGGTCCTGGTGCACGCCGTGCAGGTAGGCCTCGTCCTCGACCTCGCGGCCGAGGTCGCGCAACACTTCCATGCAGCGCTGGTTGGTGATGTGCGCGCGCGGCGTGTTGGCCAGCCAGCGGTAGCGGTTCACCGCCACGTTGTCGATGCCGTAGGTGGACAGCAGTGCCGCGGTCGCCGAGCCGGCCGGCCCGGTGCCGATGATCAGCACGTCGGTTTCGATCGTCGTCATGATGCGCGCTCCCCCAGCGTGGCCGGCGACCGGGGCGATCGTCGGCCGCCGCAGTGTAGCGCGCTGGCGCGGACCCCGCCGGATCTCGCAGGCGCCTGGGAGATGACGGCGTTGCCTGCCACCGGGCTGGCCATGCACAATCCTGCGGTCGCGAGCGGCCGGTGGCCGCGACCGTGTCGGCCGATCGGACCGTCGCGCGGTCGGGGAACAGTCGGCGCCGCGCGACCGAGGGTGCGCACGCGCCGCCGGGGATGCCAGGGGAGGGACGATGTCGACCAATGTCGACCGCGCGTTGCGCTACATCATGGAACTGCTGCAGCGGGGCAGCGGCCAGGAGCTGGTCGAGCGCCTCGCCCCGCGCCGCGGCCCGACCGCGCCACGCTTTCCGCACGGCAAGAGCATCACGCCGGACATGCTCGCGAAGCGCTGGGCCCTGCTCGACGCGCAGGCCGCCGGCGCGCGCGCCGAACTGCTCGACACCGCGGATAGCGCGCGGGCAGCGGCCTACGAGGCGAACATCGAGAACTTCGTCGGCACGGTCAAGGTGCCGGTCGGGGTCGCCGGGCCGCTGCGCGTCAACGGCCTCTTCGCCCAGGGCGACTACTACGTGCCGCTGGCCACCACCGAGGCCGCCCTGGTGGCGTCCTACAACCGCGGCGCCTTGCTCATCAGTGCCGCCGGGGGCTGCGCCGCGGCGCTGCTCGACGAGGGCGTCGCGCGCGCGCCGGGCTTCGCCTTCGACTCGCTGGCCGAAGCGGGTGCGTTCCTCGGCTGGATCGCGGAGCATCTCGACACCCTCAAGCAGGTCGGCGAGGCGACCACGCGCCACGGCCGCTTCAAGGACCTGCACATCGATCTCGAAGGCAACCACGTCTACCTGATTTTCGACTTCACCACCGGCGACGCCGCCGGCCAGAACATGGTCACCATCGCGACCGACGCGATCGTGGCGTACATCGTCGCGCATTGCCCGACGATCCCGCGCTACCACTTCGTCGAGGCCAACCACTCGGGCGACAAGAAGGCCTCGGCGCAGTCCTACCAGCGCGTGCGTGGCAAGAAGGTCAGCGCCGAGGTCCAGCTCCCGCGCCGGCTGGTCGAGAAACTCCTGCACACCACGCCGGCGAAGATGGTCGACTACTGGCGCATGTCGGCGATGGGCGGCGTGCTCTCGGGTACGTTGGGCGTGCAAGGCCATTACGCCAACGGTCTCGCCGCGCTCTACATCGCCTGCGGCCAGGATGCCGCCTGCGTGTCCGAGTCGGCGGTCGGCGTGACGCGCATGGAACTCGCCGAGGACGACGGCCTGTACGTCGCCGTGACCCTGCCCAACCTGGTCGTCGGCACGGTCGGCGGTGGCACCGCGCTGCCGTCCCAGCGCGCCTGCCTGGAGATCCTGGGGCTGGCCGGCGCGGGCCACGCGCGCGCCTTCGCCGAACTCGCCGCGGCGCTGTGCCTGGCCGGCGAGTTGTCGATCATCGGCGCGCTGTGCGCCGGCCATTTCACCCGCGCGCACCAGAGTCTCGCGCGACGGCCCGGCCGTACGTCATGAGCGCACGCTGGTGGGTCTACCAGCGCGAACGCTTCCCGGTCCTCGCCCACGGACCGCTGATCCTGGCCTTCAGCCTGTCGGCGGTGAGCTACTCGGCCCTGTTGCGCGGCGCGACGTCGTTGCCACCGCTCGGCACCGTGATCGCCTTCGTCACCGCCTTCCTGTTCTTTCTCCAGCTACGCATCGCCGACGAGTTCAAGGACTACGAGGAGGACGCCCGATTCCGTCCCTACCGACCGGTACCGCGCGGCCTGGTGAGCCTGCGCGAACTCGGCTGGGTCGGCCTCGGCGCCGCGCTGGTGCAGGGCGCCCTCGCCCTGCTCGCGGCACCCGCACTGACGCTGATCCTCGTCGCCGCGTGGAGTTATCTCGCGCTGATGAGCGTCGAGTTCTTCGCGCCGGCCTGGCTCAAGGCGCGGCCCGTGACCTACTTGTGGACGCACATGCTGATCATGCCGCTGGTCGATTTCTATGCGACGGCCTGTGAGTGGCTGGTGCGTGGCGCGAGCCTGCCGGCCGGCCTGTCGTGGTTCCTGCTGGTGAGCTTCCTCAACGGCATCGTGCTCGAGATCGGGCGCAAGACGCGCGCACCCGCCGACGAGGAGACCGGTGTCGAGACCTACAGCGTGTTGTGGGGACGTCGCCGCGCGGTGCTGGCGTGGCTGGGCGCGATGCTCGCCTGCGCGGGCGCCGCGGCGATGGCGGCCCGCGCGATCGATTTCCTGCAGCCCGCCGCCAGCGTCCTCACCGTGCTCGTCGCCAGTGCCGCCGTGGTCGGCGTGGGCTTCGTGCGCGGCGCCGCGCGCGGCAGCGGACGGCGACTCGAGATCCTGTCCGGCATCTGGACGTTGTCGATGTACCTGGTCATCGGCGCCGTGCCGTTCGCCCTGCGCAACCTGTCATGAGCGCCCGCCTCACGGTGAGCATGGGCGAAATCGCCGAGGCCAGCGAGATCGGCGGCAAGGCCGCGGCGCTGGCCGCGCTGAGCGAGGCCGGCTTACCCATACCGCCGTGGTTCGCGCTGACGGTCGATGCGGCGGGTGCCGCGGGCTTTGCCAATGGCGACTCGCCGGCCGGCGCGGAGGGGGCCGTGCAGGCGATGCTCGCACCGGCCCTCGCCGAGCTCGGCCCGGGGCCCTACGCGGTACGCTCCTCGGCCATCGACGAGGATGGTCGCGGGCACTCGTTCGCGGGCCAGCTCGACAGCTACCTCTTCGTCGCCGCCGCCGACGTCCCGGCGCGCGTCGTCGACGTGTGGCGTTCGGGGTTCAGCGCACGCCTGCGCGCCTACCGCGCCGAGCAGGGCCTGGCGGACATTCCGGTCGCGCCGGCGGTGCTCGTCCAGCGCATGGTCGACGCCGAGGCCGCCGGGGTCGCCTTCAGCGCCGACCCGGTGACGGGGGCGCGCGGGCGGCGCGTGGTCAGCGCGGTGCCGGGCCTGGGCAGCGCGCTCGTCTCCGGCGAAGCCGACGCCGATACCTGGCACGTCGACCGCGACGGGCAGGTGATCGAGCGGCGCATCGTCGACAAGACGCAGGCGCACCGCCATGCGCCGGGCAGCGTCGAGGGCGTCGCCGCGGTGGCATTGCCCGAAGACCAACGCACGCGGCCGGTACTCAGCGATGCGCAGGCCATCGCGGTCGCGCGCCTCGCCGAGCGCGCGGAAGCCCATTTCGGCGTGCCCCAGGACATCGAGTGGGCGCTGTACGAAGGGCGCATCCTGTTGCTGCAGTCGCGCCCGATCACGGCGCTCGCGCAACTCGCCGATGCCGAGGGCGAGCGCATCGTGTGGGACAACAGCAACATCGCCGAGAGCTATGCCGGCATCACCACGCCGCTGACCTTCTCCTTCGCGCGCCGCGCCTACGAGGAGGTCTATCGGCAGTTCTGCCTGGTGATGGGCGTGCCGAAGCGCCGCGTGGCGGCCCATGCACGGACCTTCCGCAACATGCTCGGGCTCATCCGCGGGCGCGTGTACTACAACCTCAACAGCTGGTACCGCGCGCTCGCCCTGTTGCCCGGTTTCACGCTCAACCGCGGCTTCATGGAGCAGATGATGGGCGTGCGCGAAGCGATGCCCGCGGCGCTCGTCGCCGAACTCGGCCGCGCGGGCGCCGCCGCGCGGCTGGTCGATGCGCTCTACCTGGCGCGCATGGTGCTGCTGCTCGTCGGCCATCACCTGTTCATAGAGCGCACCATTCGCGATTTCCACGCCCGTCTCGCCGCGGCGCTGGCCGAGCCGCGGCCGCCGCTCGCCGTGCAGCGCCTGGACGAGCTCGCTGCCGGCTACCGGATGCTCGAGCAACAGCTGCTCACGCGCTGGGACGCGCCGTTGATCAACGACTTTCTCGCCATGATCTTCCACGGCGTGCTGCGCAAGCTCACCGCGCGCTGGTGCGCCGACGGTGCCGACACGTTGCACAACGACCTGCTGTGTGGCGAGGGCGGCATGGTGTCGGCGGAACCGGCGCGACGCATCGTCGAGCTGGCCACGCTGGCCCGACCGCACCCTGAGTTCGTCGCCATGCTGGCGACGGCAGCACCGGCGCGCGCCGCTACCGAGATCGGTCGTCACCCGGATTTCGCGGCGGCCTGGCGGTCCTACCTCGAACGCTTCGGCGATCGCTGCATGGAGGAACTCAAGCTGGAGAGCGCGACCCTGCACGACGATCCCACCACCCTGATGCGCGCCGTGGCGCAGCTCGCGCGGCACGGTGCAGCGCGTGACGGTGCAAGCGTGGAGGGGCAGGTGCGGGCGACCGCCGAGGCCCGCCTCGCCGCCGCGCTCGCCGGTCATCCGTGGCGGCGGCGGGTGTTCGCCTGGGTGCTGAACAACGCCCGTGCCCGCGTGCGCGATCGTGAGAACCTGCGCTTCGAACGTACCCGGTTGTTCGGGCGCGTGCGACGCATCCTGGTCGAGATGGGGCGTCGCCTGGTCGCCAACGGCGAGCTCGACGCCGCCGACGACGTCTTCCAGCTCGAGGTCGAGGAAGTGCTGGCCATGGTCGAGGGCACCGCCACGACGACCGATCTCGCCGCCCTCGTTGCCGTGCGCCGGCGCGAGTTCGCGCGCTACCGCGACGAGCCGGCGCCGGCCGAGCGCTTCGAGACGCGTGGCGCCGTGCACCAGGGCAATCGCTTCGTCGCGACGACTGCGCCGGCGCCCGGGGGCGACCCGGGCGGTGAGCGGGTGCAGGGGCTCGGCTGCTGTCCCGGCATCGTGCGCGCACCGGTCCGCGTCGTGCGCGATCCGCGCGGCGTGGTCCTCGCCGGGGGCGAGATCCTCGTCGCCGAGCGCACCGACCCGGGTTGGATCATGTTGTTCCCGGCCTGCGCGGGCCTGCTCGTCGAACGCGGCAGCCTGCTCTCGCACGCCGCCATCGTGGCGCGCGAGATGGGCATCCCGGCAATCGTGTCGGTGGCCGGCGTGATGGACTGGTTGCAGGACGGCGAGTGGGTCGAGATGGACGGCGCGAGCGGCGTGGCGCGCCGGATCCCGCCGCCGTCGTCCGCAACGGCCGACGCCGCCGCGATGGCCACGGCGGACGCCCCCAGGCCGTCACCGCCGCGGGACTGAACCCATGGACAGCGAAGTCGCCGGCCGCGCACGTTTCGATCGCATTCGCTACGCGCAGTGCTGGGAGGATGCCGACGTGCTGCTCGCCGGGCTCGAGGTGGGCGCGGGTGACGTCTGCATCTCCATCGCCTCGGCCGGCGACAACAGCCTCGCCCTGCTCACCGCGGCGCCGGCGCGCGTCGTCGCACTCGATCTCTCGCCGGCGCAACTCGCCTGCGTCGCCCTGCGCGTCGCCGCCTACCGCGAGCTTTCACATGGCGAATTGCTGGAACTGGTCGGCTCACGGCCGAGCACGCGCCGTGCCGCGCTCTATCAACGCTGTCGCGGCCTGCTCGACGGCGCGGCGCGCGCCTTCTGGGATGCCCACGCGGATGCGATTGCCGCCGGCATCGGCGGCGCCGGCAAGTTCGAACGCTACTTCGCCCTGTTCCGTGACTGGGCGCTGGCCTGCGTACATCCGCGCGCGACGGTCGCGCAATTGCTCGAACCGCGTTCGCGCGCGGCGCGCGAGGAGTTCTACGAGGCGGTGTGGAACAACCGCCGCTGGCGCGCGATGTTCGCCGTGTTCTTCTCGCGCCGCGTGATGGGTTGGCTGGGGCGCGATCCGAGTTTCTTCCGCTACGTCGAAGGCTCGGTCGCGGAGCGCATCCTGGCGCGCGCCCGCCATGCGCTGGTCGAACTGGAGCCGGCGCACAACCCCTACCTGCACTGGATCCTGACCGGCACGCACGGCGAAGCCCTGCCGCATGCCCTGCGCGCGGAGAACTTCGAGACGATCCGCGCGAATCTCGATCGCCTCGAATGGCATGCATCCTCGCTGGAGCGCTTTCTCGACGAGCTCGGGCCGGGCAGCGTCGATCGCTTCAACCTCTCCGACATCTTCGAATACATGTCCGAGGCGAACAGCGCGGTACTGCTCGGACGCATCGCCGACGCCGCGCGCCCGGGCGCCCGCCTGGCCTACTGGAACATGCTCGCGCCGCGCCGCCGCCCGCCGGCGTTGGCCGCGCAACTGCGCGAGCGCCGCGACCTCGCCGACGCCCTGTTCGCGCGGGACAAGGCGTTCTTCTACAGCGCCTTCGTGGTCGAGGAACGGGCATGACGCCGTCGCCGCTCACCGGCATGCTGGCCGTGCTGGCGATGCTCGGCGCGCTGACCGGGGCACTGCGCCTGTGGCAGGCGCGCCGTTCGCCGCACCCGGAGCTCGTGCGCAAGTGCCTGCACGTCGGCATGGGCCTGGTCACGCTGACCTTCCCGCTCTTCTTCGCCGCCGCCTGGCCGGTGGTGACGCTCGCCGCGCTCGCCGTCGGCGCGATGTTCGCGCTGCGCCACGTGCGCCAGTTGCGCGAGCGCCTGGGCAGCGTGCTGCACGCAGTCGAGCGCGAATCGAGCGGCGAGATCTATTTCCCGCTCGCCGTCGCCATCGTCTTCGTGCTGGCCGAGGGCGCGCCGGTCCACTACGTCGTCCCGATCCTGCTGCTCACCCTCGCCGACGCCACCGCGGCGCTCATCGGCGTGCGCTACGGCACGGTGAAGTTCGCCAACTTCGACGGCGGCATCAAGTCGCTCGAAGGCGCCATCGCCTTCTTCCTCGTGGCCTTCCTGTGCACCCACGTCACGCTGTTGCTCGCCACCGACACCGGGCGCGCCGAGTCCCTGCTCATCGGCGTCGAGATCGGCGTGCTCGTCATGCTGGTGGAACTGGTGGCCTGGCGCGGCCTGGACAACCTGTTCATCCCGCTGTTCTCCTTCGCGCTGCTATGCGGCATCGAGCACATGCCGGCGGCGGAGCTGGCCAGCCGCCTGGTGGTGCTGGCCCTGCTCGCGGGGTTCGTCGTCGGCTGGCGCCGACGCACCACGCTCGATGCCAGCGCGCTGGTCGCGACGGTCCTCATCGCCCACGTGCTGTGGAGCGTCGGCGGGTTGGTGTGGTTGCTGCCGCCGGTGCTGTGCTTCGCCAGCTACGCGCTCCTGTGGCCGCTCGATCGCCGTCACCATGGGCGCATCCACGACCTGCGCGGCGTGCTCAGCTTCTCGGCCGTCGGCCTGGCCTGGTTGCTGCTCTCCACCCGCTTCCCGGCCGAGGACTGGTCGTTCCTCGGCACCACCGCCTTCGCCGGCCAACTCGCCGTGGTCGGGCGCGCAGCGAGCGACCGGGGCGAGGTCACCCGCGTGCGCGCCGCCACCCTCGCGCGCTGTGCGCTGGTCGGCTGGGTGGTGCCGTTCCTGCCCTATGTCCTGCTGCACGGGGCCGATGCACGCACGCTCCAACTCGCCGCGACCGCGCTGCCCGCCGTCGTCGTCACGCTGCTGGTGTTCCACTTGCGCTGGCCGCGTCTGCGGGCGGCGCCGTACTCCATGGAGCGCTGGGTGACACAGGCCGCGGCGAGCGCCACGGCGTCGCTGCTCGCACTGCCGGCGTGGCGGTTGCTGTCGCCATGAGCCTGGTGTTCGAGCGCTGGGACCCGGCCAGTCAGCCGCCGCCCGACAGCGGGCCGGGCGGTATCGAACCCTGCGCCACCGACACTGTCCGCGGCCACGGCGCCGGCGAGCACTGGCTGGCCCACAGCGACGGCGTGCTCGTCGCGCGCTGCTCCCTGTGGTGGCGTGCGACGCCGCTGTACGACGGGCGCGAACTCGGCGTCATCGGCCATTTCGCCGCGGCGCCGGGTGCGCCCGCGAAACAACTGCTGGCGCATGCCTGTGCGCGGCTCGCGCGGCACGGCGCGACGCAGGCGGTCGGGCCGATGGACGGCAACACCTGGCGCGGCTACCGGCTGGTCAGCGACGCCGGCAGCGAGCCGCCGTTCTTCCTCGAGCCGTGGACGCCGCTGGAGTGGAACGATCATTTCCGCGCCGCCGGCTTCGCGGCCGTGGCCGGCTACCATTCGTCGGTCACCGAAGATCTCACCTGGGTCGATCCGCGGGTGCCGCGGGTGGCGGATCGGCTGCGCGGGGCGGGCGTGACCCTGCGCAACCTCGACGCGGCACGCTTCGAAGCCGAGCTGGCCGCCATCCACGCCTTGTCCTGCGTGAGCTTCGCGCACAATTTCCTCTACACGCCGATCGCCCGCGACGAGTTCATCGCCCAGTACCGGCCGATCGCGCAGTACGTCGACCCGCGCCTGGTGCTGCTGGCCGAGCGCGATGGCGAGATGGTCGGCTTCCTCTTCGCCATTCCAGACATCACCGAGGCCGCGCGCCGCGGCCGCGTGCGCAGCGCCGTCATCAAGACCGTCGCCGTGCATCCCGACCGCCGGCTGGCCGGGCTCGGCGCCTGGCTCGCGGCGGAGTGCCACGCGCGGGCCGCCGCCGCCGGTTTCGAACGCATCGTCCATGCGCTCATGCACGACGCCAACAAGTCGGGCAACATCAGCCGCCGCTATGCCCGCGTGTTGCGGCGCTACACCCTCTACGGCCGGGCGCTGCCACCACCATGAACCTCGTCCAGGTCCTGCTCGACCAGGCGCGGGTGCGCGGCACCCAGCCGGCCATCATCGAGAGCCGCGGTGGGCGCGATTCGACGATGGACTTCGCCACCCTCGCCGCGCAATCGGCACGCGCCGCGGTGGCGCTCGCGCGGCGCGGCGTGACACCCGGCGATCACGTGCTGTTCCTCGCGCCGATGAGCGCCGGGCTCTACGTCTGGCTGCTCGGCACGTTACGCCTCGGTGCGGTGGCGATGTTCCTCGACCCTTCGGCCGGGCGCGCGCACGTCGCCGCCTGCCTGCGGCGGGTGACCCCGCGCGCGTTCGTCGCCAGCCCACGCGCCCACCTGCTGCGCTGCGTGGTCGGCGAGCTGCGCCGTGTCCCCGTGCAGCTTGCGCTCGGCGCGTGGCTGCCGTTGACCCAGTCCTGCGCGGCGGCGTTGCGTGGTGCGGATGCGACCGACGAGGCCGTGGAGCCTTGCGCCGACGACCATCCCGCGCTCGTCACCTTCACCAGTGGCAGCACGGGCGCGCCCAAGGCGGTGGTGCGGTCGCACGGCTTCCTGCTCGCCCAGCACCGCGCGCTGGAACGCGCGCTCACACTGCGCGCCGGTGAACGCGACCTGACGACCCTGCCGATCTTCCTGCTCGCCAACCTCGCCTCCGGGGTGACCAGCGTGATCGCCGAGGCCGACCTGCGCCGGCCGGGGCACATCGACGGGCGCACGGTGCTCGCCCAGCTGCGCCGCCTCGCACCGCAGAGCTGCGGCGCGGCGCCGGCCTTCGTCGAACGCCTCTGCGAGGCCTGCGAAGCCGACGGTGGCGACCTCGCGCCACTGGCGCGGCTCCACGTCGGCGGCGGCCCGGTCTTTCCCAATCTCGTCGAGCGCGCACGCCGACGCCTGCCGCAGGGCGAGCTGATCGCGGTCTACGGCTCGACCGAGGCCGAGCCCATCGCGCACGTCGCGGCGAACGCCATCGCGCCAGCGGATTACCGCGCGATGCGTGACGGTGCGGGCCTGCTCGCCGGCGTGCCGGTTGCGGACATCACCCTGGCCATCCTGCCGAACCGCTGGGGCGAGCCGTGCGGGCCCTACACCGATGCCGCGTTCGCCGCGGCGTGCCTGCCGTCGGGCGAAGTCGGCGAGATCGTCGTCAGCGGCGAGCACGTCGTGCGCGGTTACCTCGGCGGCATCGGCGACGCGGAGACCAAGTTCGACGTCGGCGGCACGCGCTGGCACCGCACCGGCGACCTCGGGCGTCTCGATGCGGACGGCCGGTTGTGGTTGCTCGGCCGTTGCGCGGCCGGCATCGACGACGCACGTGGGCGCCTGTACCCGTTCGCCGTCGAGTGCGCTGCCCAGCAACTCGCCGGCGTGCGACGTGCGGCACTCGCGCTCCGCGCGGGCCGACGCGTGCTGGCCTACGAAACCACCGACGCCGGGCCGGACGAGACCACCGTCGGCGCGGCCCTGGCCTGGGCCGGGCTCGACCACGTGGTGCGCGTGCCGCACATTCCGCTCGATGCCCGCCACAATTCCAAGATCGATTACGGCGCACTGGCGCGCGCGCTCGATGCGCGCGGCGTCGACGCCTAGACGGTTTCCGTCACTGGTCACACGCCCCGTCAATCACGCTCGTAGACCACCGCGCCATCGATCATCGTGAGGTCGACTGCCATCTCGCGCAGCGCGTCGAGCGGGCAATCGAGCACGTCACCACCGAGGACGATGAGGTCGGCGCGCTTGCCGGCCTCGATCGAGCCCAGTTCGTGCTCCATGCGGAGCGCCCAGGCGCCGTTGCAGGTGAAGGCGCGGATGGCCTCCTCGCGCGTGATGGCCTGGCCGGGGCCAATCATCTCGCCGGTCAGGCCGGCCTGGCGGGCGAGACTCTGCCACAGCGTGAACATGGCTTCGCGCGGGCCCCAATCGGTGCTCTGCGCGATGGGCACGCCGCCGTCCAGCCAGTCGCGCAGCGGGATCGCGACCGCGCAGTCGTCCGCGCCGAGCCGTTCGCGGTAGACCTCGGCGCCCTTGCCCCAGACGAAGTTGGTCGAGGTGGTCGGCGCTACGCCGAGGCGCGCGCAGCGCGCGATCTGTTCGCGCGTCGGGAACTCGCAGTGTTCGAGCACGTAGCGCTGGTCGCGGATCGGTGTGCGTCGGTCGATGCGTTCGAAGGCGTCGAGCGCGATGCCGATCGAGCCGCGCCCGGCAGCCTCCGCGTGGATGCGGAAGTTCATCTCTGCCGCGAGATCGAGGATGGCGTCGTAGTGCTCGCGCCCGCACAGCGGGCCTGGCTCGACCATCTCGCCGAAGGGGCCGGGGTAGGGACGATCGTGGACCGCCGCACCGTGCCAGTAGGGACCGTCGAGGCCGATGCTCACCCCGCACACGCGCAACGCGTCGTCACCGAATCCACCGTTGGCGGCGAAGCGCACGGTGCGCAGGAACTCGCGGATCTCGTCCAGGCTGCGCGTGAAGTCGATCTCGAAGGTGTAGAAGATACGCAGCGGCAGTCGCCCGGCCGCGCGCAGTTCGGCGTAGGCGCGCAGTTCTTCCGGGTCGGTGAGATGCGCTTCGAGCAAGGTCGTGGTGCCGTGGGCGACGAAGTGCGGTGCCAGCGCCGCGATGCCGTCGCGCACCTCGGCGTAGCCGGCCTGGGGCGCCACCTGTTCGACGCGCTGGTAGAGGGGGTCGAAGTTGTAGATCGGCTGCATGGCGCCTTCGACGATGCCGGTGGGCCGGCCATTGGCATCGGCGAGCACGCGGGTATACGGCGAGACATTGGTGCCTGCATCGATACCGGCGGCGCGCAGGGCAGCGCTGTTCAGCACCGCGAAGTTCGGCACGCGGTTGGTCGGCGCCTGGATGTAGACCGGATTGTGTGGGGCAAGGGCGTCGAGTTCGCCGAGTGTCGGCACCTCGCCCGCTGCGCGTATCGCGTTGGCGTTGAGGAAGTAGGGCGGATCGCCGATCGGCATGGCGACGATCCACGCGCCCGGCGTACTCGCCGCGACCGCCGCCTCGAGGCGAGCGAGGATCGCCTGGCGGGTCGTCGCGCCGGTCAGGCTGACCTTCAATTGATCGAGCCCGAACAGGGCGATGTGGCCGTGGGTGTCGATGAAGCCGGGCATGAGCGTGCGGCCGGCCAGGTCGATGCGGCGGACATCCGCCGGGGCGATCGCGCCGACCTCGGTATCCGTGCCGGCGGCGAAGATGCGCCCGTCGGCGACGAGCGCTGCCTGGTGGACGCTGAAAGCGGAATCGACCGTGACGACACGGCCGTTGGTGAAGAGGACCGACGATCGCGGTGTGTCCATGCGCATGCTCCCCATCGCTGCTGGATCGAACCCGGCGACAGGGTGAGGCAAAATCGAGGCTGAAGCCAATGACATCGCCCCGGATCGGCACGCGTCGCCGGTGTCGCATCGGACATCGGCGCGGCGCCTCGCGCGTCGATGCCGGGCAGAGACAGGAGCCCCGATATGAACTGGAACGTCTACCTATCCGGCGAGATCCACACCGACTGGCGCGACCAGATCGTCGCTGGAGCGGCCGCGCACGATCTACCCGTGAGCTTCACCTCGGCCGTGACCGACCATGCCGCGAGCGATGCGGCCGGCGACCTGCTCGGCGCCGAGAACGATGGCTTCTGGCGCGATCACAAGTCGTCCAAGGTCAACGCCATGCGAACGCGCACGCTGATCGAACGCTGCGATCTCGCCGTGGTGCGTTTCGGCGACAAGTACAAGCAATGGAACGCGGCGTTCGATGCCGGCCAGCTCGCCGCACTCGGCAAGCCCTACGTCACCCTGCACGACGACGACATCATCCATCCCCTGAAGGAAGTCGATGCGGCGGCCATGGCCTGGGCGCGCACCCCGGCGCAGGTGGTCGAGATCCTGCGCTACGTCATCGCCGCGCGGTGAGGCGATGCACGGGGGCGGGTGCGGATTCGCACCACGCGACCGTGATGGCCGCGGTGTCTGGCGTATCGGACTGGCGGCCACGGGGGGCCGTGCCGGGTGATCGATTCGAGACTTGCCCGAGGCGAGAGGACCACGCACACCGCGCGGCCGTCCCGTGCCGCCATGTCCTAACTGTAGTCCAGTGTCCGGATTCGGCCACCATCGTGTCGCACGTCCGTCGCGCGTGGGCTGGACATGGACTGGCGTGCCGGCGGTTCCGGTTGCCGATGGCGTCGCTCTTGCGTCTATTCCCGCGTGACAATCAGCGACGAGTTCTGCCCACCAAAACCGAAAGCATTGACCTGCAGGGTGTCGATGCGCCCCTCGGCGGGTTCCTTGATCACGGCGTGCAGGCGATCGACCTCGGGCATGAGATCGCGTTCGTCGTCCGTGCCGGCGGTTGCCATCAGGGCGTTCTGCTGCATGCCGAACAGGCCGGCGAGCAGGCCGAGCGCGCCGGCAGGCCCGTGCGGGTGGCCGAAGTTGCCCTTCGGCGAGGTCACGCGCATGCGTGTCTGGCGGTTTCCATAGAGACGATTCAACGCCGCCAGTTCAGCGATGTCGCCGACCGGCGTGCCGGTGCCGTGGGCGACCACGGCATCGACGTCGTCCATCCCGCCGGGCAGGCGGGCGTTCTCGATGGCGAGTTCCATCACGCGCTGTTCCCAGCGGCCCTCGGGCTCGGGCGAGGAGGGGTGGTAGCCGTCGGCGAGCGTCGCGTAGCCGCGCAGGCGGCCGTGGATGGTGGCGCCGCGCTTGCGCGCGTGGTCGGCGCGTTCGAGCACGAACATGCCGGCGCCTTCGCCGAGCATCACGCCGAAGCGCTCCTTGTTGAACGGGCGGCAGGTCTTCAGCGGATCCGGCTGCGGGGTGAACATCTTGTTGTTGCGCGCACCGAAGAAGACCAGCGGGCTGATCGCGCAATCGGTGCCGCCGGTGATGGCGACATCGACTTCGCCCGTTTCGATCATGCGCGCGGCGATGCCCATGGCGTCGTGCGAGGAGGCGCAGGCCGTGGCGATGGCGAGTTGCGGTCCGTGCAATCCGAAGCGGAGCGCAATGTGCGCGCCCGGCATGTTGAGCAGCGAATTGGCCATGAACTTGGACGAGATGGCGTCTGGCCCGCCCTCGTCGAGACGTTCCTGGTCTTCGGCGTAGCAATCGACGCCGCCCAGCGCGCTGCCGATGACGATGGCAGTGCGCAGTGGGTCGAAGGTTTCGATGCCGGCATCGGCCACCGCCTGTGCCGCGGCGGCGATGGCGTAGTGGGCGAAGCGCGCGGAATTGCGCACCACCCGGTCCTCCATCCACACCGACGGATCGAAATCGTCGATGAGCGACATCCAGATGTTCTCGTGCCCCTCTTCCCAGGGCGCGGCGCGCGCCACGACGGTACCCGCGAGCAGGTTCTTGTTGAAGGTCTCGATGTCGAGGCCGATCGGCGAGATGACGCCGCGGCCGGTGATGGCGACGTTGTCCATGCGGGCCCTCCCCAGGCTGATGGCGCTGGTGATTGTAGCAACCTCGCCGGGTCGGGCTGGCGCTCTCGTGCGGCCAGAGGGGGCCGCGTCCTCGGCGCGTCAGAACAGCGGATTGCGCGGCGGCAGGCCGACACGCACGCGTCCGACGTCTTCCAGGATGTGTCCCTGCAACTGCATGTGTTGGCGCGCGACGGCGATGTCGCGTGCGGCGCGGTCGAAGTCCGCATCGAGCACGGCACCGGTGCCGGCGATGTCTTGCATGAGGTTGAGCGCGGACACCGCCTGACGTGCAGACCAGACGATCGCGAGGCGCAGGTCTGCCACGGCCTCGACGCTGAACGCATCGCCGGCCCGGGCGCGGGCCCAAGCCGTGTCGACGGCGCGGTAGAGGTAGGCGCGGCCGCCCTCCAGGCTGGCCTCGGCCTGCGCCAGCGCACTGTGAACGCGTGCTTCCTCGCGGGCGGGCTTCGCGCCGGCGAACGGCGTGCGATCGAGCAGCGGCCACAAGGCGTCCATCGCGCCGCGCGCCATGCCGCAGACCGCGGCCGCCTTGCTCATGGCGAGCCGCACGCCGAGCGGCAGGCGCCACGCCGCGCCGGGGTCGCGCGGCGGTGCGGCGATATCGAAGGTATGCGAAGCCGGGATCGGTATATCGCGCAACTCGAAGTCGTCGCTGGCCGTGCCGCGCAGTCCGCTGACCTGCCAGGTGTCGTGGAGGACCACATCACTGGCACGCGCGAACACGACCGTGGCCGGTGCGCCGTTCGCGCGCAGCACCGGCTGGTCGCCGTCATGGACGACGCACAGGGCCGACAGCCAGTCCGCGTGGCGACAACCGCTGGCGAATCGCCAGCGTCCGGTGACGCGGTAGCCGTCCGGCGTCGCCACCGCCTTGCCGTGACCGACGACGGTGAACGCGACCACCGCACGGGGTGCGGCGGCGAGCATCTCGCGGGTGACGGCAGGATCGAGGTAGGCCTCCACGCAAGCGGCGGATTCGGTGCCGACCATGGCGCACCAGCCGCTCGAGCCGTCGCCGCGGCAGTACTCTTCGAGGGCCTCGAGGTAGGTCGGCGGCGGCGCGGCGGGGCCGCCGAACGCCGCGCCGAGTTGCAATCGAAAGGCGCCGGCTGTGTGCAGGGCCTCGAGGACAGCTGGTGAGAGTCGATGTTCCCGTTCGACTTGCGCGGCGTGTTCGCGCAGCAACGGCCGCATGTCGATGGCGTCGCGGACGAGGTCAGACATCGCGATCCCGACTTTCGGTGCCTCGCGCCACCCACGTCGGCGCTGGCCGCCGCTTGACCATCCGCATCTTCATGGTACGCAGAATGCGCAAGCGGTCGCGGCGGAGCAAGGCCCGGGGACGCAGGTCGGCGGTTGGGGCGTGGTTGACGTTAATAGGAAAGAGGGCGAGCGTCGTCGGCAGCGCTCAGTCGCGCCGCGGGTGTGCGTCATCGCCTGCCAACGCAGCAACCGATGCGCACCGCTTGCGCGGACCGGCTTCACACTCGGCCATCAAGTGAACGTGGTGGGTTGCTTACGTTTTGCGCACGGGACTATGACAGCGTCTTGCCGCGGTAGGGCAGGCGTCACATCGATCGAAGCCGAACCAGCGCACGTCCGATAGCGGCAGCTCGGCCGGTTCGCGAACAAAAGAAAACCCGCCGCAGCGGGTTTTCTTGCGGACGATGGGGCGTGACTCAGCGCGCGGCGCGCCGCACGAAACCCATCGCACCCAGGCCGAGGCCGACCAGCGCGAGCGACAGCGGTTCCGGCACGGCGCCCTGGTCGTTGCGCAGGAGCTGGATGTGCGGATCGACGCAGGCATAACCCTCGTTGCTGCTGCCAGCCTCGATGTTCGCGTTGCTGTTGATCGACTCGAACCCGCCCTGGACGGTGTTGACGTTGTCGCAGCCGTTGTGGATATCCCAACTGCCGAGCAGGGTGCCGTTGGTCCCCCAGATGCCGATGTCGTAGCGGTGGTTGGCCTGGAAGGTGAAGTCGACGCCGGTGAAGGTGAGATAGTCGAGTGGGCCGCCCGGGTTGCCGACCACGCTGATGGTCTGCGAATAGAGCAGGTTGTTGGCCGTCGGCGTCCAGTTCAGGCTGCCGACGGTTCCGCCGAGCATGCTGTCCCAGATGCCGAGCGTCACATCCATGTCGTCGTTCGCACGCCAGCGCAGGCGGATGTCGTTGACCAGCGTGGTCTGCAGGCTGTTCAGCACGGTGCCGAAGGTGCGCGTCGCATTGCGCGTTTCCTCGGTGTAGTTCGAGGCATTGGTGCCCTTGAAGTTATCGAAGATGAGGACTGCGTTGGCGTTGGCCACACAGGCCACGCTCAGTACTAAACCGAGCAACAGGCGATGCGAGATCTTCATGGTGTTGGAGTCCCCCGATACAGTTGGTTATTCGAGTTCTACGACCTGGCAGCGAAGGCAAACCATGGCCACGTGCAGGAAATCATGCAAAAAGCTAACCATGTTTTTTTTGGTTTTTAATACAGTAGGTTAGAAAAACTTATTGGGAGCCCTGTCAGGATTTTTGACCACACAGGCTGCGCTCGGCGGCGCAGGCCGGGTGTTTTCGACGCGATATCGAGAATTAATGTCGAATATTCATAGGGTTATGGGAGAGGTGATGGCACGGTGCAGGGTGTAAAGGATTCTTTACACGTAAACCGTGCCCAACTCGGGGCCTGAGCGTCATCACGACGCGGCGGTGGCACCCTCGACGTAGCCGTCGCCAGCCGCCCGGGTGTTTTGGCGAAGTTCGCGGATCGAAAGCAGACGTGCACGCGAAGGCTGGATCGGCTCTGTCGCGGATCACGTTTTGTCGCTCAGCCGCTGCCTTCGATATGGAGCGGGTGATTCCCGACTCGCACGGAACAGGCCCTATGACGATGGCACCTGGGCCAATGAGCATCCGGAGCGCGGAGGACAGACGGGTCCGTCGCTACTGAAGACGCAACGGCGTTGGGGACGCTTCGCTGCCAAGGAATGGATACATCGATCGCCCCGTCAACCGAGCCGTCGTACGCTCAATTTGCAGCAAACCGGAGATGCGCGCCGCCGACGCTGGTCTGGATGCCGGGCGGCGAATTGGTGGGCGATGCTGGGATCGAACCAGCGACCCCTGCCGTGTGAAGGCAGTGCTCTCCCGCTGAGCTAATCGCCCGCTTACGCGAAGGGTGGCGATTTTAGGCGTGGCCGGCAGGCGGGTCAAACGTGCTCCAAGGTAGCCCCGGGCACTCGGTTTGGTCAGCATGAACGGGCCCGTTGCGACGGGCTGGCGGGACGTGCGGATCCATCGACCCGGACTCCGTAATCCGCGGTCCTCGAGTGCCGCGAAGCGGTCCATGACCGTCGTCACCCGCTTCCCTCTGAGTCCGACCGGCTACCTGTACATCGGCAGTGCGCGTGAGGAATCGGTGTCTGACACGTTTTTCCTGAAGTCCATGGCGGCATGGGCTTTACCGACCTGCTCGGGCTGCATCATCTGGTTCAATCGCATCGGACTCGATCGCCAGCTGGCAGGTGGCCCGGATCGCTGCCGCAAAGATTCGGCGTGCCTGCAGGGCCTGTGCGCATGAGCAGGACCACGATCTACCGCGATTGCGGCACCGGAAAGTGGTGCGCCGGTAACGAGCGCGGCAACGGTGAAAAAAGTGTAAAAATTTTTAACCCGGATAGTGAAATCAAGGGGTTAAGACCGGAAGCGGTGACCCGGTTTCTGAAATTCTTTACACGAGGGAGAGGCCCTGCACCTCGTACGCGTCTTGTATATATTTAATTTATTGAATTTATTAAGAAAAATTCATAATGGCCTGATTATTGCATGAAGCGCCCTGACCTCTGACCATCATTCAACTGGAGTGCATTCAATGGCCACGACCTTCATCCCACCGCGACGGATTGTCGCGGGTACCGCGCTGGCGGCGCTGTTTCTTCTGCTATCCGGTGCCGCCCATGCCGGCCTGCTCTACGGTGTCGCCCGGGCCGGGAACAATCTGGTGTCGGTCGATCCGGCAAACGGAAATACAACCGTGATCGGCTCGCTCGGCGTGGATGACAATTTCGGTGGCCTGGCATACGACCGCAATTCCGACACCCTGTATTTCGCCGACGGACGAGCCGCCAACCGGCTGTTCACCGTTGACCGTAACACCGGCGCCGCGAGCCTGATCGGCGGCCACGGGGTCCGCGACCTCTTCGGCCTGGCTTTCGATTCGCTGAACAACGTCCTCTACGGAACGACGACCGCCGGGCAACTCTTTTCGTTCGATACCGGCACGGGCGCGGCAACGCTGATCGGAAGTACCGGGTTCAACATCGGCGGCCTCGCGTACGACTCGGTGCTGGATCGCCTGATCGGCATACGCACCGGCGGCAGCGCTATTTACAGTCTTGATCGTGGCACCGGCGCGGCTACGACGCTGGCGAGCGGACTGCCGTTCACCAACGATGTCGGCTTTACCTTCGACTACGAACAGAACCGGTTCTTTTCGGCCGGCCTGAATGGCGATCTGTTCGAGTACGATTCCACCACCTTCGCGGCGAACTTGATCAGCGGCAACCTGCCGGACGTTGACGGCCTGACCTTCGTCGGTGATTTCGATCCGGTACCGGAACCCGCTTCGCTTGCGTTGCTGGGACTGGCGCTGGCGGGCTTCGGTTACGGCCGCCGGCGCAACGCTGGCTGACAGCGCAGCCGCTGCTTCGCCGCAAGCCACCCGGGAAACCGTGTATCCCGGTAGCCGCGTCAGGCAGTACCCGGAACCGGAAAAGATACCCGCATCCCTTGCGGGTATTTTTTGCACCATCGGTGGCAGGGCCACGGTTCCGACACCCCGAACCGGACCGAAAACGGTGTCTGGCACCTTTTCACCGGGGGCGGATGCTGCCGCCGTCGCGCACGACATGGACGATGTAGGGTGTGAGCACAGGAAATAGCGACATGGCAGAACAGCAAACCAGCCGGGCAGACGACGATCGGCATGTGCGGCGGCCACCCTGTGCAACCACTGGCAGAAGCATCGCGCGGCGGATGGCCTTCATGCTGGGTGCGTTAGCCGGAGCAGTCAGCGTTGCGGTGCCTGCCGCCACCATCGACTGGGCCAATCCGGGCGGCGGCAGCTTCGGCACGTCCTTTTTCTGGTTGCCCGCCAGTGTTCCTGGCGCGGCGGATATCGCGCGTTTCAATCTGCCTGCCACCTACCAGGTCAGTTTCGCCAGCAACGTCACCAATGATCGCCTGCAGGTGCGTAGTGGTGTGGTGACCTTCGACATGAACGGCCACGGTTATGCGCTGAACAATGCCACCGCGGGCGTCTTTGTCGGTCTGAATGCGGGCGATAACGCGGAACTCAAGCTGAAAGGACCCGGTGGTGGACTGTCGCTGGCCTCGGGCGCGCGGATCGGCGAGAACGCGGGCGCGGTTGGCAGGGTCGCCGTCGGTGACGGCACCTTCTGGAACAACCAGGGGATCCTGCTCGTCGGTAACGGCGGCAACGGTGAACTGCGGATCGAGACTGGTGGCGAGGTGAGCAACACCGCCGCCACGATCGGCGACAACGCCGGCTCGCTGGGCTCGGTCGCGGTCCTGGACGGCACCTGGACCAGCAGCGGCGACCTTACCGTCGGCAATGCCGGCAGCGGCGCACTGGCGATTGACGGTGGCGAGGTCAGCAACGTAACCGGCTACGTCGGCCGTGCTGCGCTGTCCTCCGGCACGGTCACGGTCGCGAACGGCAGCTGGCGCAATCGCGTCAGTCCCGGCGCGGACCGCGATCTTTTCGTCGGACATGCAGGACAGGGCACACTGAATATCAATGCGGCGGGCGTGGTTACCAACGCCGATGGTTATCTTGGCCATGACACGACCGGACTCGGCATTGCCATCGTCAACGGGGGCGCCTGGAACAACAGCGGGGACCTTACCGTCGGGCATGCCGGTGATGGCGAGTTGACGATCACCGGCGGCGGCTCGGTGACTTCTGATATCGCGATCGTCGGCGCCCTCGCCGGGTCGTCCGGCGCGGTGACGATTGCATCCGGCAATTGGTTTGTCGGGGGCGATCTGCGAGTCGCCAACGCGGGGCAGGGTGAGTTACTGATTGGCGCCGACGGACAAATGAACAACGCCTTTGGCGTGATCGGCCTCGCGTCCGGTTCCGATGGCCTGGTGACAGTCGCCGGAGGCAACTGGATCAACAACGGCTCGCTGCTGGTTGGCAGCGCCGGAACCGGACGGTTGATGATCAGTAACGGCGGCACCGTGACCAGCAACCTGGGGCGGATCGGCCAGGTCAGCGGCGCGTCCGGCGAAGTCACGGTAGGTAACGGTCACTGGTTCAATACCGGTTCGCTCGCTGTCGGTATCGGCGGTACCGGGATCCTGACGATCAACGACAGCGGCGAGGTCTCTTCCGACGATGTATTTGTCGGCTTGGCCTCGGCAGGGAGTGGCAAGGTGAGCGTCGGTCCGGGGCAACTCAATGTGGGCGACACGCTCCGGGTCGGCGACCTTGGAAATGGGGTGCTCGAGATCCTTGCCGGTGGCCAGGTGAGCAACAGTATTGGCACCATCGGCTCGTCTAACGGCGTAAGTGGCACGGTTACCGTCAGCGGCGGCTCGTGGAACAGTACCGACTGGCTCGCGGTGGGTGACTCAGGCCACGGCGAACTCTCGATCACCGGCGGGCAGGTGACGAGTGGCACCGCGGTGCTGGGCTGGAGCTCGGCAGGCAGTGGCGAGGCGCGGGTCAGCGGCGCGGCGTCGCGCTGGTCAGTGAACGGCAGCCTCAATCTGGGCGGCGACGAGTCGGTAGCGCGGGGCAGCGGCCTGTTACGCATCGATAACGGTGCGCTGGTATCGGTCACCGGTGCAACGCGGTTGTGGCAGCAGGGCACGCTCATTCTGCAGGGCGGCCGCCTGCGTACCGGCACGGTGCTGAATGACGGCGGAACCCTGGCGCTGCTCAGCGGCGAACTGGAACTGACCGGGCCATTGGTCATCGGTACCGGCGCCACCACCACGTTTGGTGACGTGCTGAACGTCGGCCCGGGCCTGTCGGTGGTCTCCTCGGGTTCGATAACGCGCGTCGCGAACGACGGGGAACTCATCGTCAGCGGGTCCACCGCGAGTTTCACCGCGGCGGGAACGGGCGCCAGTAACCAGGGTGTCATCACCGTGACCGGCGGTACGCTGACCCTGGCCAATCAGCTGGCGCAAGGTGGCATCCTCAACGCGCTGAATGCCACTATCAACGGCTCCGTGCGCAATCTCCCCGGCGCAGACGTGGTGGTCTCCGGGGTAACACATTTCAACGCGCTCGACCCGGCGGATGTGTTCGTGAACGAAGGCGAGGTCCACGTCGCCGGAACCGCGATATTCGATATCAATGTCGCCGGCCCGGGCTATTTCTCGCAGAACGGCACGACCGTGTTCAATCGCGGGTACAGCCCCGGCGCGAGCCCGGGCGTGGTCGTGTTCGGCGGCGACATGGAACTCGGTACCGATGGCGAACTACTGCTCGAGATCGCCGGCTACGGCGGCGCCGGCGCGGCAGATGGCCATGATCAGTTGCAGGTCGCCGGTAACGCGACTGTGACCGGCATGCTGAGCGTCGCGCTGCTCGACGATTTCGTGCCGGTGGCCGGAGACGTGTTTGACGTGCTCCTTGCTGAAAGCATCAGTGGTGCGTTCAGCGATTTCCAGTTCGCGGCGCTGGGCGCGGGCCTCGAATGGCAGTTCTCCATCGTGGCCGATTTTGACGGCACCGCCGATGTGGCCCGCCTCGCGGTGGTATCGACCGTGCCGCTGCCCGGTGCGCTGTGGCTGCTTGTTCCGCCGCTGGCGCTGCTGGTCCGGCGGCGCGGTCGTCGTTGCAGCTGAGAAATGTTTGCCCGAGCGTGGCCGTGACCGACACCGGGTCCGCGGGTGCGGAGCCGGAATGAACTATCAGGCCCCGGTCAGTCCGCCGTCCACCGGCAGCACGACACCGAGACCACGGCGTAGGAACAATTGCCGCAGGGCGGCAGGTGCATGCTGTCAACCGAGACGAGATTGATGACCTGTTCCGGAGCGTCAGTGCGCGCCGCGTTAACGAGCAGCGGCAGCAGGCGCTGGAGCAGGAAGAACGGTGATTCGAGGTTGAGAGCGACCACCTTGTCCCTGCCCTTTGCGGGAAAGCGAGCGATCGATTCGCCCCAGCCGGTGCCGTCATTGTTGACTCGGATATGCAGCGAATCCTCGCGCTCGGCGAGGCGTACCGCGGCGTCATCGATGGCGTCAAAGGTCGCCAGGTCGGCTGGCAGTGCATGGCGTTCACCGTACACCGACAGTTCAACCGCGGCAGCTCCACAGCGTTCCCCGATGCTTGCGGCGACATAGACCCGCGCGCCGGTTTCGACATCGTCGCGCGCCATCATGTAGCCGATGCCGCGCGAGCCGCCGGTGATGAAAGCGACCTCGCCTTCGATGTTGAACCGGCTCGAATGTCGGCGTCTGCGTGGGGTGACCGGTCTTCCGCGCACGCGCTCGCCACGGGGCACGGCCGCGTTTCCTGAAAGAGGCCATGGCGCACTCCGTTCGTTCGCGAACGGGTGTGGCGATGCTGCGGCGGATAATCGTTTGGAAGCCGGATCAAGCACCGTCGTGGTTTCTAAGCGATTGAATTGATTGGTGGACGATGCTGGGATCGAACCGGCGACCCCTGCCGTGTGAAGGCAGTGCTTTCCCGCTGAACTAATCAACCGCTTACGCGAAGGGTGGCGATTCAGGTGTTGCCGGCAGGCGGGTCGAACACGCTCCAAGGCCCCCCGGGTATGCAGATTGGTCAACCTGAACGGGCCGGTTGCGACGGTATGGCGGGACGTGGGGATCTATCGACCCGGA
Source organism: Gammaproteobacteria bacterium (assembly GCA_050184115.1). Classification (GTDB taxonomy): domain Bacteria; phylum Pseudomonadota; class Gammaproteobacteria; genus JACKNG01. The sequence goes on from JBFXAQ010000001.1 coordinate 1,111,700, forward strand.
CTCTATAATGCGCGGTCCTCAAACGCCCCGAAGCTGCCCATGACCGTCGTCACCCGCTTCCCGCCGAGTCCGACCGGCTACCTGCACATCGGCAGTGCGCGCACCGCACTCTACAACTGGCTGTACGCGCGCGGTCGCGGCGGGCGGATGGTGTTCCGCCTCGAGGATACCGACCGCGAGCGATCAACCCAGGAAGCGGTCGACGCCATCCTTGCGAGCATGACCTGGCTCGGACTCGATTATGACGAGGGACCGTACTACCAGACGCAGCGCTTCGACCGTTACGGTGAGGCCGTGCAGCAGTTGCTCGACAGCGGCCGCGCCTACCACTGCTTCTGTTCACGCGAACGCCTCGACGCCTTGCGCGAGCAGCAGATGGCGGCGAAGGAGAAGCCACGCTACGACGGTCACTGCCGCGACAACCGCCACGCCGACAACGGCAATTCGCCAGTCGTGCGCTTCCGTACCCCGCCTGATGGCGCGATCGTCATCGAGGACCATGTGCGTGGCGCGGTGACGTTCCAGAACAGTGAACTCGACGACCTCATCATCGCGCGCTCGGACGGTACGCCGACCTACCACCTGACGGTGGTCGTCGACGACATCGACATGCGCGTGACCCACGTCATTCGTGGCGACGATCACCTCAACAATACGCCGCGCCAGGTTCACATCCTCGAAGCCTTGGGCGCGACGCGCCCGGTCTACGCCCACATCCCCATGATCAACGGGCCCGATGGCAAGAAGCTCTCGAAGCGCCACGGTGCGGTGAGCGTGCTCGAGTACCGCGACCAGGGCATCCTGCCGCAGGCGCTCCTGACCTATCTCGCGCGCCTCGGCTGGTCGCATGGCGACCAGGAGATCTTCACCCTCGACGAGCTCATCGCGAACTTCGACATCAGCGGTGTGAACAAGGCCTCGGCCTCGTTCGACCCCGACAAGCTCGCCTGGGTCAACCAGCAGTTCATCCAGACCATGGATCTCGACGGCCTCGTGGCGGCGGCCAGACCGTATTTCGCTGCTGCCGGACTCGTGACGGACGACGAGGAGCATCTGGCCGCGGTGGTCGACGCCCAGCGCACCCGGGCCCGAACCTTGGTCGAGATGGCGGAGAAAAGCACGCCCTTCTTCGGCCCGCTCGAGTCGATGGACGAGGATGCCGCGCACAAGCACCTGCGCTTCGGCGTCGCCGCGCCACTGGCGACGTTACGTGATGCGCTGGCCGCGCTCGACGACTGGCAACCGGCAGCGTTGCATGCGGCGGTGGAAGCGGCGGCCGCGGCCCACGACATGAAACTCGGCAAGGTCGCCCAGCCGCTGCGCGTTGCCGTGACCGGCAGCAGTGCTTCGCCATCCATCGACATCACCCTGCAATTGGTCGGCAAACAGCACTGTCTGCAGCGTCTCGATGCGGCGCTCGCCTACATCGCCGAACGCGTCGACCCGGCTTGACAGCAAGGCCGCCATTCCGTAACCTGCGCGCCCTTGACACTGGGCCGTAACGGCTTGATCTCGCGACGGAATCGACGAGGTCAGAAGCGTCAAGCCAGCATTCGACGGGGCCATAGCTCAGCTGGGAGAGCGCTACAATGGCATTGTAGAGGTCGACGGTTCGATCCCGTCTGGCTCCACCACCTTCCCGTCCCCTTCGTCTAGAGGCCTAGGACACCGCCCTTTCACGGCGGTAACAGGGGTTCGAATCCCCTAGGGGACGCCATTTCCGCCTTTCAAACCAATTCGTTAGCGACACCCTGTTCGTCGATAGGGTGCGTGTCCAAGTTTTGTCCAGAATTCGCGCGGTGACTCGAAGTGGTTACGGTCGGGTGTCAAATCGGTCGACGCTGCTCCTAAACGTGTCAGTCGTAGGCTTCGTTGTCGCCGCGTCGTTTCATCGCAGTGTCGATTGCGCCCAAAGTGATGTGTCCCTGAGTCGCTGGATCGAGTCGCTCAGCAACGTTCAGGGCCCATGTTGCCCAGGCTTGAAGGTCTGCGCTGTCTGAGCGCCTGCGGACGGCCGCAACGTAGGCCCGAATACCTTCGGCTTCCCCGTGGAGTTTCGCTTCCAGCTTGAGCGATTCGATGGCCTTGCGTTTGGCTTGCGCTCGGAGCCACTGCTTGTGTCGCTCAGCCTGCTTTAAAGCCAACAGGCGTTGCTGTTCAGCGCGTTCCAGGGCGTCGCAATGGTTGCGCCAGGCGAGACGCGTGAGACGTACCACGAACTCGTTCAGACGAAGCTCAAGCGGCCGGGTAGGGGTCTCTGCGAGCGTGGCACCCCGGGCGTAACGATCGCGGTCAGCGGCGAGGGTCAGGAGCCCCGTGGGCCGGTAGTCGAATTTGGGATACCAGCCGTGGCCAGTCCGCGCTTCCTGGGCGCGCTCTTGCGGCGTCGGTTCATGGCGGAACCGCTTGCTCGGTTCGAACAACGATAGTGTCATGGTTTGGCCCAATCGCGTTGCCTGGCAACCCGACTTGGGATCGAGGGAAATCGTCCAGCCGCGGCTCTCAAGCGCCTTGACCATCGTATCGGCGATACGGACGGCGCGCTGGAGCTGCGGGTTCGACACGTTGATCTCGAAGACGCCGGAGGCACGACTGAACTGACGTCCGAATTGATCGGTGAATGGCTTTTTGAACGCCGACCGGGTCGATTCGAGGAGTGGATGGTACCGGGTGATCCGCTCTGGGACTCGGATCTTGGCTGTCGGCTTGGCTTCGAGGGCGATGGCGTCGCGAATGTCGGGCGGTAGGTCGGAAGGTTCGACCGCCTCGGCTGCCTTCCTGTCGAGATCGGGGAGGGTGATCGTCTCGAGCTCGGGCCTTGGGCAATTGGGCAAAGATGTCGGTTGTGGAGCGCGATCCTCCGGCTTCCGGGCCCAGTGGCCCTGCGGTGGGCGCTGGATCAGATGTCTACGGCAAATCTTGGCGAGGCCAACATCGGAAATCCCTAAGCGTGGTGCGACCTTGGACAGTGGCTCGGACCAAATAAGGGCCATCAGGTCTAGTCGTGTGAATTTTCGAGGCATTGCGTGGATCGCTTATCGGCTTCGAGAAACGTCGCGCTTGCGCTTAGCGCGGACTCGGAACTTCGAACCACACGTCTTGGAACACCATTTCGCCTGTGGTGGCCCAAGAAAGAACCTTTGGCAATCTTGAGATTGGCATAGCTTCAACCGCCTGAGCATCCCGCTGGTCAGCAACTTTGAAAAATCATCCGCCGCCACGGCAGTTGGCGACATAGTTCGTTCGTATTTGGCTATATAACCGTTTCGAGGGAAACCGCTTTCAGAAGGGAGCAGATCCAAGGGCAACACGTACTTCGAGTAGCGGATTTCGTGTAACGCGGCATTTAGGTCGTTTAGAAATTCATCCGAAATCCCCTCTTCGAGGTAGCGATTCATCCACGCTCGCAATTCGTGAAGAACTTGGTGCTCGGGCGCATCGCACGCTGAACAGTTCGCTAAAGCGTTGTTCGCGGCCTCTACGATTTCTTCGGCGAAGAAATCCCACACTAAGACGTTGCCGTGGCTTTGGATCAAGAACACCTCGTTTTGGCTTTGTAACGCTTTTTTGCTCATGGCGGCCTCTTGAAGGTGTAACGGCATTTAAGGAATCGTACTCGTTACATTCCATTGTCGCTCGTGCCAGCTCGACCACACACAGGGCATCCGGGTTACACGTCTACGGAGGACTTGCGATGAGCAAATACATTCAAGAGGGAACCCGGAGCTATCACGAGAATGGAGTGCGCTACGTTAATCCCTACAGGCCAGGAAGCGCAGAGCACAACGATTTCGAAAGGGGCTGGTTCCAGGCGCTCAAACGGGCGCCAGAGCGGGAACGAAGCTCCTGCAACAGAGGAGCATTGGGCCGGAGGAATCTGCTGGTGCTCAAGATCGCACCAAGAAGCCGGAACGAGGAATTACCTGACGACATCTATGTCACGCTGGCCAGCAAGGCGAGAGAAGATCTGATGCGCAGTCCCTCATATAAACCGAAGAAATACGGTTGGCGTACTAAGGTTTATTACGCACGGTTCACCGTGAATAAGGTCCACCTATGGAAAATCGGCGTTACGAGCAACGACTTAAATGCTCGATTTTGCAGGGCAGACAGAAGAAGACTGGTGTTGTTGAGACAATGGGAATACGCAGATAGAGAAGAAGCAGAGGCCATTGAACGAGCGGTCTTAAAGGAATACGCAGCCGATATCTATGAAGGCAGCCGTGTGCTGCAGTCAGGAGGCGATAGCGAGTTGTTCACCCGCGATGTTCTGAAACTCGACTGGAACGAAAAATAGCGGATCGGTGGATCGCTACACGACCATTTTGGCGCACACCTACCCGGCACCCGGGAATGGCTGTGCGACTTCGAGGACGCGTGCTGCTTGCGCGCAGAGCTCTTCGAGTGAGCGGCAGCGATGATTGCGTGTGACCGTGTCGTGCAGTGCTTTCAACAAGCGCTCGATGCGATTGACCACCGGATAATAGGCACGCTGGAACGAGAGTGCGATCTTCGGGTGCCTGGATAACTAGGTGTTGACCGCGTGGCTCTTGCGCACGCCGTAGTTGTCGACGAGGGACACTAGATACCTCGCCTTCGGGTAGGCCCGGTCCAGAGCTTCGAGCTAGCGACAGACGTCGCCGACCGCCGCGCCCACATCGTGCTGGCGCAGCTTGTTAGGTGATCTGATCGTCGGAATACTTCGAACGCTCCATGTCCTTTCTCCTGTATTCGCGGACCTTAGAGCGCCACTTTAGTCCAGGTCCAAATTGCAGTCGATTACGGGGCTGACGTCACCCTTCGCGCTTACCAACCACGAGGCCGATTATCTCGTTACCTGGGCCAAGTTCACGCGCCGCACGGACTAGCGTCGCCGCGCCGATTCGCTATCATCCTGACTGGGGGAGGGGCAGGCATGGCGATACTGGCGCCAGGGACTACGGTTCGCGGCATCGACAATCCAGGACGCATCGGCACGGTGACCAATGCCGTGCCGCGCGAGCGGCCGTCCGGCGTTTATGTTCAGGTGCGCTGGGCTGACGGTATTGCCGATTATCTGCATACGGATGAACTGGAAGCAGTCACTGAGAGTCCTGAGCTCGACCCTTACGTGCTCGCACGCGAAGGCCGCTATGGGCGCGCAGCTGAACTCCGCCGCAGCCTGACCTTCGTTCACCTCGCCGGCCGGCTCGCGAACCTCGTCTACGCGATGGGGATCACCGAGACCGATTTCTATCCGCACCAGTACCGCCCCTTGCTGACTCTACTCGAATCGCCCGTCAACGGCCTGCTGATCGCGGACGAAGTCGGGCTCGGCAAAACCATTGAAGCCGGTCTCATCTGGACTGAACTCCGCGCGCGCTTCGATTTCCGCCGACTGCTCGTGGTCTGCCCCGCGATGCTGCGCGAGAAATGGCGCGCCGAACTTCGTCGGCGCTTCGGCGTCGATGCCTTACTGGTGGATGCCGCGCGGCTGCTCGACGAACTCGAGCAGCCGCGCGCCTATAGCGGGGACGGCCGCGCCTGGATTATCAGTTACTCGGCGGCGCGCCCACTCAAAGCTTGGCGCCCCGCGGGTGAAGGGCAGCGACCTGCCGCACCCAGTGCACGCTGGCGCCTCGCCGATCTGCTCGACGGCAACCGCGACAACGAGGCTCTGTTCGACCTCGTAGTGTTCGATGAAGCGCACTACATGCGCAATCGCGAGAGTTCGCAATGGAAACTCGGTGATTTGCTCCGCGATTGCACCCTGTACCAGCTGATGCTGACGGCGACACCGATAAATCTGCGCAACCGTGATCTGTTCAATCTGCTCAATCTTATCGATCCGGACCACTTTCCGACCGAGCAGTCCTTCAGTTTGATGCTGACGGTGAATCAACCGCTGATTGCGGCGCGCGACGCAGTTTTGAACGCGCAGGTCCCCGCGGCACAAGTCGTGGAGCTCCTCGAAGAAGCTCATCAGATCCGGCTCTTCTGGGATTCGACCCGGCTCGAGCAGGTGCTCGCCGATCCGCCGACTGATGCCCGCCTCGCTGACCGTGCGTATCGCGCCGAACTCGCCGATGTCCTAGAGCGCATGAATCTACTGTCGCATGTACTCACCCGGACGCGTAAGCGCGATGTGACGACGGCGCGCGTGCTACGAGAGGTCAAGCGCGAGGCAGTGCCGATGAAAGAGGCCGAGCGCGCGCTCTACGACGCGGTGACTGACGCAGTACGGCGTTACGCGTTGAAGCGCGGGATCAGCGACGGCTTCCTGCTCTCGATGCCACAGCGCCAGGTGAGCTCGTCTCCTGCTGCGATCGCCCAGGCCTGGTTCGGCGGGCAGGCGGCGCTCGAGGAGTTGGTGGAAGATCTTGAGCCCGAACTCGACGATGAAATCGAAGAGGAGATCACGGGTGAGAGCCTGCGTGAAGCGCTGCAGGCCATGATCCCGCGGCGCGTCGATCCCTTGCAACTTGCGTCGCTGCGCGATGAAGACAGCAAGTTCGAACGGCTGCGCGAAGTGGCCGTTCGGTTCCTGCACGATCACCCTGGCGAGAAAATCGTTCTGTTCACGACGTTCCGACCAACCGCGCGCTACCTGGTCGAACGGCTGAACGAGATTGGCCTCCCGTCGCTGCTGCTCCTGGGCGGCATGCGTAAATCCAAACAAGAAGTGATCCACGAATTCGAGCGCAGCCGCACGCTGCGTTTCCTGATCTCGACCGAAGTCGCGTCCGAAGGCGTCGATTTGCAGTTCTGCCGCGTGCTCGTAAATTACGATCTGCCGTGGAATCCAACCCGAATCGAACAGCGCATCGGCCGTATCGACCGCCTGGGGCAGCAGGCCGATCTGATCCATATCTGGAATCTTTATTACGAAAACACGATTGACGCGCGCATCGTCGATCGCCTTTTCGTGCGTTTGCGCATTTTCGAAGAGGCCCTGGGCGAGGCCGAAGCTGTAGTAGGCGACGCGGTGCGTCGGCTCGAGTCGTCCTTGTTCGAACGCCCGTTATCGCCGGAGGAGGAAGCGACGCGCATCGAGCAGACCGCTCAGACGCTCGAAAACCTGCGCCTGCAGCGCGAGGAACTCGAACGCAACGCGGCGCACATGATGGCCCATGGGCAGCGCGTGATGGAGCGCATCGAAGCGGCGCGGGAGCTTTCGCGCCGGGTTACCGAGGATGACCTCTACGTCTACGTCAAGGATTATCTCGAAGGCTACGCGCCCGGTCATCGTTTCGCGCAGGAGGGTAACGATCGCATGCGGGTTCGTATCCAATTGCCAAGCGAGCTTGCCTTGCGGCTCGAAGATTATATGCGTGAGCATGGGCAACAGGGCAAGACGGGGCTCGCGAGCGGTACATCCTGCCTGTGTCATTTCCTGAACCGTATCAGCGCTGCCGCAGAGCGCGGCGTTGAGACAGTCCACCAATTCCATCCTCTGATCCGCTACATCACGGAAGATCTGCGTATTCGAGAGGAACACTTTTACCCATTGGTCGCATTGCGCGTCGAGCGTGCAGCGTTCGCGGCGGGCACGGAGGGCGACTACGCCTTCTACGTGCAACGCTGGGCTTTCGGTGGCGTGAGAGAAGAAGAGGTGATGGCTGTTGCCGTGGTCGATCTGCGGAACGCAGAGCTGCTTGCGGACGATGCCGGCGATCTCCTCGTTCAAATGACCCGTCTCAAGGGGCAGGACTGGCTGGAAGCGAAGCATATCGTCGATCTGGAGCAGGTACTGGCTGCATTCGACCTGGCGGAGACGGTGCTCGGCGAGCGCTATCGCAAGGCTCTTGCGGCACGTCGCGCAGAAAACTCCGATCGCGCACGTTTCCAGCGCCAGACCATCAAGGAGCATCTGGACCGGCGCATGGCGAGCCTGCGGGAAACGCGCGCGAAACATCTCGAAGCCGGGCGCGGCTCACTCGTCGCCGCTACCGAGGGCCAGATGCGTAAGCTCGAGTCGCGTATGGCGCTGCGCCTCGAGGCCATCGCTGGGCGTGAGAACGTGACAGCTGACAAGCAGTTCATCGGTGCCGGCGTGATCCGAGTGGAGTAGCAGGGTAGGAGGGGCGATGCGCGATCTCAAGGCGATGCTGACGAAACTCTTCAAGGGCCAAGCTCGTGTACTGGTCCGGCCGGCCGCGGCGGAAGCCCCGCCACGACCATCAACGGCAACAGAGCCACGACCGCCGCGGACACCAGCGGCACGACCACAATCAGAGAAGCCTCGGGCCGCACCGCCTACGGCCGCTACCCCCCCCGAGGATGCAGCAGAAGCTCCGGCGCCTTCGGATCGCCTGAGGCAGACCGCCCGTAACACCTATGCCCATGAGCCAGCACCCTGGGTTGCGCGTGGCACAGCGACGCAACCCGGCGGCGCTGTTGCCGGACGGGTGCTGCCAATCCGCATCGGCCTCGATTTCGGCAGTGCTTACTCGAAAGCGGCCGTTAGCCTGCTAGGCCAGGTACGCTTCGTCAGCTGGGAGGGGCTGCTGGATGGGGAGCTGCCGCTCTATTTTCCGGACGAACTCACCGAACTGAGCGGTGACCGGGTGCGGCCTGGTGCAATGCGCTATGGCGGTCCGGTACGGTCCGAGCTGAAGCTGCCCCTGCTCCGGAAAGACGCGCCGGCGGATCCTGACGCGGACGCTCGGGTCGCCATATTTCTCGCCTGGGCGTTTCGCTACATCCGTGCTTGGGTCTGGGAGTCCTGCGCCGATCTCGTGCGTGATCGTCGGGTCGCCTGGACCGTCAATCTAGGCTGCCCGGCGAATTCCTGGAGCTCGCAGACGCTACTGCAACACTACGAACACCTAGCACGCGCTGCCTGGCGACTTAGTCTGCAGCCTGGCGAGATCGGCTATGGCGCCGCGCGCCAACTGATCGCGGCGAGGGGCGAGCAGGCGATGTCGGATCTCGATGAACTCCGCATCGTGCCCGAGTTCATCGCGGAAATTGCAGGCTATGTGTTCTCACCGCAGCGCGCGGACGGACCGCATCTGCTGATCGACGTTGGCGCCGGCACGGTCGATATGGCTTGTTTCAACGTCTATGAACACCAGGGCGAGAACGTCTTTCCGATCTTCAGTAGTGCGGTGGAATTCCTGGGGACCCATCATTTGATGATGGAGCGCCTCAAAGCGGCCGGGAAAGCGCGTGAGCGTTGGGACGATACCAGCGCCGTCCCCACAGCCGACGCGCTCGCGATTGAGCTCGGCGTGCCAGGGAACAGTATTGCGGCAGCCGACCAGGCGTTCACGACTACGATGGCGGCACGTATCGTGAAAGTCATGACCGATGCGCGCCTACATTGGCCGCATGCGCAGGCCTGGCGTCAGGGGGTGCCGACGTTCCTGCTTGGCGGCGGCGCCGAGTGTGAGGTCTATCGTGCTGCGCTTGAGCGCGCGAGCACACAACTCAAATGCCCTCTACCCCTGCTCTCGCGTGGCTATCTGACCGGCTTGGCGGGGAGGCAGGCACTCGGACAGTCCCCCGCGCTGCGCCTCGCGGTCGCGCACGGCCTGACTTACGACAGCGAAAGCCTCGGCCGCGTACGGTCCACGCAGGACATTCCACGTATTGCCGCTACTACGAATAGCCGTCAGCGTCCCGATCGCGACGAGCTCTATCCTAAATAGCCGGCTTGAAATGCGCATTTCTTCGATGATGCCAACCCGTCAGGCGGACTTGCCGTGCAAGCTTCGATCCTCGCCACGCAGATCAGTCAGAGCGTGGAAGATTTCACGCATATCCATAGAACCCGCTTACCAGCTACGGCGACGCAGGCCAAATCATGTTAACGAGCGCCCCCAAATCCGATGCACGCTTATGAATGTGCTGCTCGTCCCACACATCAACCTCAGCCACCTCTCGGTTGAGGACGAGTAGCGATTTTCCGAGCCGTGCACGCTTTTGAGCCCAAGCACCATTGCTAAGACTGGGATTCAACGCCTCAGTCACGAGTGTCAGGTTTCCAAGCGTATTGATTCCTTGCTGCCTGGCCTCCATCTGCGACTTTGCCTCGTCATCCAAGACATTCCCGTTCAGTGTCGCCTGAAACGTCGACTCGCATGGCGCAATGGCTCCACTTGGGAGCGGCCAATGTTCCGCCCACTTCTGTGGCATAACGTGCTCGATCGTTAGGTTGCTCGTGTCGAGCGTCGTCTCATCAAACTTCGTGCGCTTGCCGTATTCAAGCTGCTGCAAGATGTAACGTAGTCTCGCTGCGGGGATGCTTCCATAGATTCCGCGTGTTGTTGCAGCCTCCAAGACTTGACCGTCGCTGGGCATTCTAGACGCGTCACCAGTCAGAGCGGCCAAGTCCGCGGCGAACGCAACGACATTTGTGCCATTCTCATTCAGGCTACGGATCATCATGATCGCGACCTTGTTGTAGTTCTTGGTCGTCAGCCCGCACAGCTCGCGTCGAACAACGTAATTCTCGAGAATCCTGAACAAGCTTTCTTTCTCTTCGTCTTCAACCTCTTGTGCATTGATCCAGAGTACTACCGGGTGAAAGGTGGACAGGTCCCAGTACCGCAATACCTGAGTTAGCCGATTCGTTACCGGATTGGAGAGCTCTTCCATCCCACGGTAGGTCTTTGCGTGACGTAATAGGATGTCAAGCTCTTCCCCTACTGTCGGGAAGTCTCTCTCGCGTGCGTAGTGCTGGTATTCGGTCGCAATCTTGCCCGTATTTACCTCTCTTGCCGTTTCCGCGACGACAGCGTGTGAGATCAGCTGATCCGCCCTTGCACGCTTGAAGCGACCCTGCCGAACCTGTGCGCTCCAGAAAGGTCCCTCGAACTCTTTCCACCGTTCGTCGAACAGCCTCTCGTCGTCCTCGCCGGTCTTGCGGGCGCGATGAAAGACATCGTTACGAATTAGATCGAATGGGGACAGCGGTTTCGCCATACCGTTTAGCGATGCGAAGATTTCCTGTGCGTCGTCGTTTTCGTCGAGATGAATCATCACAATCTGGAAGCCGGAGAGGAAGCCTGATAACAGGGCGTCAAGCGTATCCTCGGCCGTCGATCCATCATTCTTGACGCGATCGTCGATGAATTCGTTGATGGCTTCGTGCAGAAACCAATAGGCTCTCAGTAGGTTCGGAGCCTGACCTTTAATGAGATTCCCATTCTTATAGAAATACTTCTTCTCGAGCTTCTGAATGCTCTTCCGCGGATTGTCGACGATGTTCCGGTAAAGCTGGCGGTCATAGGCAGAAGGCCAAAGCTTGTACCGCTCCCTTTCGGGCTCGGCCATGCCTTTACCGAGTTCGTTGAAGAGATACGTTTCTACGACGTCCTGAATCCGCGGCAATTCACGCTCGCGGGCAACTTCTCGCATCGTGATGAGCACCAGCTCGAAGGTTGTTATACGTTGCTGCCCGTCTACCAGATAGCGCTTGCGTATCGTGCCGAACGGCTGGCGCGAAGGCTCCGAGTAAATAATCGCTCCGAAGTAATGCGGGTACGCACGGCGCCCGTCGAGATGCTCCTCTGCTTTGTCCCGCAAATCCTCCCAGAGTTTCGGGATCTGCTTGTCTTCGTTGGCTTCCCACTCATAATGCCGCTGATAGACGGGCACCACCCACTGCTGCTTCTCGCTTAGTACCACCTCAAGCCGGAATGCATCTGCCCGCATCGTTCATTTCCCGTTCTCAAAATTGATCTGTACCCGGCATCATGATGAACCGCCATCAGGACGTCGATGCTCCGGCGAAAGCACTACGCCCAACTCTCGCGGGATTGCTTCACTCGCCGATTCAGTTGATTTGCCAACCTGTCTTGACCTTGCCCAAAATACCATTGACACGGTCGATGACCTCCTGCTCGACCTTGCCTGCTTCGCCGAACTCAACCGTGACCTTGATGTGTAGGGCATGCCCCGCAGTCACCTGCCGAAGCTCATCTATCTGGTCAGCCAGATCCTGCACCTCGTGAGTTTCCAGGTCAGCGCTCGCTACCTTGGTACCGGGAGTAGGCGCAGGCGCTTCTTTCACCCCCTTGACCAGTCGAACCTTTATTGCGCTCGCTCCACCAAGGTCGCAAGGCCAAGGTCCAGACTCCAGCGTCCGCTCGAATAGCCCCAGGCGAAACCCGTCATCCAGTGCCTGCCGAACTGGTGTCCAGGGCAGCGGTTTACCTGCCATGGCGGAGATCGCGGCATGGAGCAGATGAGCAGTCGTCTCATCGCCAGCCCAAGCACTACCAAGCTGGGCGGGCAACAAATCCGCTGAGGAGATGGGCGCGGGAGGTGGATACAGCACGGCTTGGTCGTTCAAGAATCCTGCCGGCACTTCTTCGCCAAGAACACTGATGGTGCCGTTCACCAGCCAAATTCGCCCGTTCTTGACGCCCAAGCCCACTGCCGCCTTGATCGCCCCTTCCTCGGCGGCTGGAATGAGCAGGTTTTCCGTGTAGTCCCCTTTGTCGATGGGCACGAAGTGCTTGCCGGAGAAGTAAGAGGACAGATCGGCGACGGTGATGGATTCGTTGTCCCACAACCCAGGCAAGGTCCCCGGTGCCAGGACGGCGTAATCGAGTTCGGTTAGCATCGCCACGTCGGACAGAACAACCTCGAGACTCGGGTCTCCCAGGGCGGTCTCGTCGGGCCGGCTTTTCCAAAACGTCCGGACCGACTTGTCGCCGCGAGTCACGCGCAGGACGAAATCTCCCGCCTCGGACCCCTGGAGCAGTGTTTCCAGAATCGCCGTGCGATTGAGCATCTTCGGCAACCGCGCCGTGGCGGCGAATGCGCCGACAAGATCCTTCACGAAACGAGCCTTCTCGCCCTCCGCCCAGAGGTCATAGGGTCCACCCGGCAGCAGGGCTTCGGCATTGACCGCCGTACTCTCGATCCGTAGCCGCTTGTCGGCCACGATCTTGCCGAACAACGGATCGTTGTCGACGTTGATGCGATAGGCGGCGATGTCATTGGCGTCGTTTACGGTCGCCGCGATGCTGTACGCCATCACGATCTGCGAGACCATCTCGCCGCGCGCAGCCCGCAGGTTGGTCTCCAGGCGCGCGGTCGCGGCGGTATCCACGTCGTCGCGTTCCTTTAGCATCTCCCGCACCTTCTCCCAGCCGAGCAAGTCACGCACCTTCTCGCGTGCCACCTCGATGCCTTCCTTGGAAGGCACGGCCAGCACTACTGCATTCCGATTGAGTGCCCGCGGCTTGTCGGGGCCAGTTGTCTCGTCGATGAAGCGCTTGGCCTCGGGGCTCGGCTTGCCGCCTTCGGAGGCTGCCTTCGGTCCGAGCACGGCATAGTGGAACTCGCCGTCGTCCTCGATCTCGGAAGGCCGCGCCGGCAGCATGTGCACCTTCACGCCGGCGCCGCGCGCGCCCTCGGAAAGCTTCGACGCGCCGCGGATCTCCTTCTCAAGCACCTCGTCTAGAACCGTCGGGCTTATATGGCTGCGCGCATCATGGTGCATCTGCTTGAGGTTCGGCTTCGAGCCCAGACGCCAAAGCTTAGGTAGTCCATCTTCCCGATCGTCGATGAAGGTATCGTCCAGGTACCAGGAAGTATCTGCCCAACGCGCCAGCCCCTTGTCCAACTCGATGCGGTCGGGCGCTCCACCGCCAACGAGCAGCTTCAGATCGCGCGTGACGGCCCGCTGGCCGATCGGCTGGGAATGCAGGAAGGTCGTAACCACGGCCTGCTCGGCCTCGCGTCCGCTCAGGCTGCCGAGGCCTTCCTGGGCCTTGCTGGCATGTGCAAGTTCTGCCTCCAGGATCGCGGGCCAGTTCTGCCGCCGCCCCTCGTACTGCTCCACCTGGGCGATGTTGGCAAGCTCCCTCGCCGCAATGCTCAGCCCTTCTTCGCCTTGGGCGGCCAGGAACACCTGGGCACCGACGATCGGCAGCTGGTCCCACTTCTCGGCATCGCGCAGGGCCGTCGCCAGGGTCTTCAGAATGCCGCGGGTCTGCTGGAAGCCCTCCAGCTGCGTCCATTTCGCGTAGAACAGGTCCACCAGATCCGGGTGGAAGGGATAGGCATCGCGATAGCGTTTTTCTTCCTGGGCGCGGTGCTTTTTGGTGTATTCGTCGATGGTCTCGATGCTGTTGAGTGCGGCCATGACCTGCTGCGGCCACTGGCCCTGGTCCATGTAGCTTTCCAGCTCGAACAACCGGCGACGCAGAATCTCCGGCACGTCGTGGCTTTCCACCGGCTGGATGCCTTCGTCGGCCACCCGCTTGAACTCGTCATAGAGCTCCTTGCTGATCCGCTTGCCCAGCTCATCCATCTTCTTGGTGTCGGAGGCCAGCAGCGAAGCCACCAGGCAGCACTGCGGCACCTTGGCGACCGCCTGCGTAAGGCTGTGCAGGAAGTCGGCCATGCGTCCGACCCAGGCAGGGTCCTGATCGGCTACGGTGCGGACAAACCACAGCACCTCGTCGAACAGGATCAGTATCGACGGCATATCCTGGCGGGCGAGCCCGAGCAGCTTTTCCATCACGTTGGTGGCGGGCGGGCTCGGACGCTCCGACCCGTCGTCCTTCAACAATCGCAGGCCGGCTTCACCCGCGAGCTGCCAGGCGAGCACGCTCCAGGGCATCTTGAGCGTGCGCAGCGTCCCATCCGGCGCCTTGACCTCCATGCCTTGCTCGGCATCCAGGCGGTCGAACACCACGGCCGCCACGCGGGCCTTGGGAAACCCGCCCTCGATCGCGCAATGGGTCCGAAACTGCTGCACGGCGGGGATGTCGGGAAGGGTATCGGGCTCGTTCACCAGATGCACCAGGGTGATCAGGGAGTGCGTCTTACCGCCGCCGAAGGTCATGTGGAGCTGGCGCACAGCCTTCTCCGACATGCCCGCCAGGCGCCGAGTCACGTCGCGGGCGAGGTCGCGCAGGCGCACCGTGGGATAGGTGAGGGAGAAGAACTCCTTCGGATCGTGGTAGACGCCCGGGTTGCGCCCGAGCATCACGTCATAGAGGTCCGCGGCGAACGCCTTGAGCGACAGCTCCTCGCTCATGATGTCGGCGCGAACGCGCACCACTCCATGCCAGGGTTTAGCGGTTATCTTGGCCATATCTTGTTCTCTCCGATCTCTACTCGAGCGTCAGCGCGCTTTGCGACGAGCTGCCCACGGTCCTCAAATGGTTCGCGAGACGCTCGAGAATCGAGCACTCATCATTCTGCCCCTCGTCGCGGCTCTTTTCGATTAATGCCTGGATGAGCTGCGCGAAGACATGGCTGCGGCGTAACCCTCGGCGATCGAGGTAGTCGTTCACTTTGGCTACATCGCCCGCCTTCCACAGGTGCATCAGCTTATGCACCTGATCGATCAGCGGTGCCGGACGCCCCCCGGTGGTGTCTTCGCCAAGCGAACGGTGACGCCGCGCAGACCAAGGCTTGAGCTTAAACTTGCCGCCGCCCCCGGACGTTTCGGCTTCCGCTTCCCCTTCGTCCCCTTCCTCACCCGAATCAATCTCTTCAGCTTCCGGCTCGGACCTACCGCCACCCCGTGCCAGCAGCTCGTACTGATCGACCAGGTCGCGCTCCGGCAATCCGCACGACACCATGTACAGGATGCACGGGCCCGCCGGTGCGTCTTTGAGGCCGAAGTCGTTCCGATGCAGCAGGTAGTAGGTGGTGACGTCGTCTAGGGGATGATCGCCGACCGCAGCCTCCGCCTCGCCATGCGTCAGGACGCGGCCGACCACGAAATCCACCACGATGCGGCGCACGTGGCGCAGGAACTCGTCCACGCCCATCAGCACACCCGGCTCGGAGGCTTTCTTCACCGCCGGGTAGCGGCTGTAGGCCTCTAGCGCCGGGC
This sequence comes from Gammaproteobacteria bacterium, assembly GCA_050184115.1. GTDB lineage: Bacteria > Pseudomonadota > Gammaproteobacteria > JACKNG01. Next base: position 1,127,490 of record JBFXAQ010000001.1, read on the forward strand.
CCGTGGCCGCCCAGACAAAGTCGGGGCCGCGAATGCCTGCGTCCCAGAAATCCCGCAACTGCGTGACGATATTGCTCTCCATCTCCTTGATGACTCGGCTATCCCAGCCAGCGCGGGCCATGGGGTCGCGCTTGCGGCAGACAAGCCAGACCGAAGATGAGAGAGCCGCCGAGCTTTGAGCCCTCATCCGGGCGGCTTGCTCAGTCTGGATGGGCCAACTGCCATCCACCACGAAACCCGCCTTGATGATTGCCCCCACCAGCGTTTCCCATGCATCTGGTTGCTTGTGCGCAAAGACAATCACCAGTCGCCCCTCTGGCTTCAATGCCGAATGGCAGGCAGCAAAGGCCCGTGCCATGCCAGCTTCGTAATTGCGTTTGGACGCTTCAGCGTTACCGCCAAAACGGCTGGAATCGTCGATCAGCTCACCGTCATTCTTATCCTTGTCCCATTTGGTTCCGATCGCTTCCTCGAACGCCACCGAGTACTGAGCCGACAAGGTAGAAAGCTGGCGCCGATCCCAGATATGGAAATAATCCATGAGGTCCGAGTACGGGATCGCATCGTAGTACGGTGGGTCGGTAACGACGACGTCGAAGTTGCCTGCTCGGATACACTCGATCGCGCTTTGCCGAACCGCTTTGGGCACAGGGGCCAGCGAGTTTGCCGCGCGGGTGATCGTTACGATCGACTCGCAGACGGCCTCCATAGACATCCGCCAACCGCCGCGAACGTAGTTGATCGATGCCGATTCACTGTAGTCCCACGTAATTGGCAGGGCATACCGAACGAAGGTATGACCGATCGCCTCGACACTCGTGATCCAAGAGACCTGGTGAGAGTTGAAATCCAGCATCCGATCGAAGGAGCACACTAGGTACGCGAATATCGCCTCCTGCTGTTCGGGGCTGTAACCGTGCCCCTGCATGGCTTCCGTGGCGCTTCTGTTCGCCGCTGAAAACGCGGCAAAGGAAAGCAGTTGCCTGGGCGTAAACAGCTTCCACCACTGGTCAAAGCCATAACCGTCGACGGAAAAGGCCCTTGATGCACCGCTACCCCCTTTGGGCGTGGCCTCGGTCGGCAACCCAAATGGCACATCGGCAAATACGTGGACTAGCTCCGTTTCGGCCGCCTGAGCCATCTCTACTTCCAGCGCGGTTGGTAGGCGATACTCTTTACCCTTGGGGCCATCCATTACCACGGAGGTCATGACCGCTCCGAGTCGTCGCGCCCGACCTTCAAGTCGGAGATCCTCCATAGTCATGATGGTGCCGCAGCAGGGGCAGGTAACACCCGCCCGGCTCATGGTGCCAGCGCCAAGCTTCTTGTCGTGTTCCCGCTTTTGCGCGGCATTGCCGCCCTTCGCTTTGACGTCAGGATCGATGCCAAATACGACGCCGGTCTTGTCTTCGAGCGGGCGCATCGTGAGCAGAACGCGCTTATTGTCTTTCTTGGCTAGCCACCGGGTTTTCAGGAGCGGCACGGTGGCACGGCAGGCCTTGCACCGGACGGTTCGCGCCCAGAGATAGGCCACGGCGGGCTTGGCAACCCAGCGCGGGTTGGCGGGGTTTTCCAGATAGGTCTCATCGAACCCCGTGTTCAGCAGCTTCACCTGCGGCTCGCCGATGTCATTCGTGGGAACCAGCTTGAGGCGCTCCTCCGAGTCCAGCGGCACGACCCGGTACGGCTTCACCGCACAGTATTCGGCGTAGGTCGGATAGAAGCGCGCCAGATCCTTGCGCGCCTCTTTGAGCACCCAATGTCCCCAGGCGCGTACGTGCCAGGCGAGGTCTGCATCCAGCAGCCCTGGGGTGAGGTCGGGATGATCCAGTAGATCGAAGTTCTCGCCGCGCGAGATGCCCTCACCCTCGGCGCCTTTATCAGGTGAGGATGGGGCAAGCTGCCGCAGATGCCGCTTGATCTCAGCGGGCTTCAGACCCTTGGCCTTGAAGTACGCTGCCATCAACTCGGGGTCTTGCAGCGCGAAGTCCGGCAGCTTCCGCTTCTGGCCTGCGAGCTTCTGCGGATACTCCAGGGTGCACTTGAGAATGAACCACGCCACCGGGTTGATATCGACCGCTGTCACCTCGCATCCCAGGCGCATTGCCTCCAGGGGTATCGCGCCGCCTCCAGCGAACGGGTCCAGCACCTTTGGCGCGCGGCCGCCATAGGCCTTGCGGATCTCCTCCCGGAACCAGTCCAGATCCGGAGACGACTCGTTGCCCCAGTGCAGGATGCCGCCCGCCGTTTCCCAGGCATCGATCTCCTCCACGCGACCGTTGGGCATCTTCTTTTTCTTGGTCGTCTTCTTGAGTGTACCGCCCAGGCGCTTCAGGATCTCATCACGCTTTTCCTTGTCACCGGGATCGGGCAGTAGCGTGGCGATGAGCGCCGCGCGGGACGCCGCCAAGGGGCGGCGCGCCGGCCAGATATGCAGGGTGGAGATATGCCCGTGACGGACGTTCTTCTCATGCACCGAGTCAATGGACGCCTGTCTCAACGGGAAGGCGACTTCGATGAGGCGTTTGTCGTTCATTCGTATTCCTTCTTCAAAGCAGCGTCGAAGTCGAGAAGATCACGGCTGACGCGGTGCAGAGTGATTTCGCCGCGCGTCTCTCTGCCGCGACCGGTAAAGTAGTCGCCGCTCAAACGCCATCCATGAGCGCTCGTGGCAATATTCATCGTGCAGATGCCCCGATGCGTTTGCATCGTCTGCACGGCAAGATTTCTGGGTTCGCACACGTACTCGTACTTTAAACCGTTATCGCCGGGCTGCTCTTCGTACAGCGCCGCCATGGTTGTGCGTGAACGCGACTGCTCCGTTTCGAGCTCGATCGCCATCCGGGTCCATGTCTGGCGGACTCGCATCACACAGGGCACTCGTGCGCCGCCGTTGTGCGACGAGCTGATCTCCCCCGCCCATGTGCCATTGAGGTTCTTCAGGGTAGATAACCAGCGCCAGCCCCAGCGGTCGTACAGGAAGATCAATCCGGCATAGATGGCGCCTGCAGAGAGCGCGGCGGCATCCACAAATCCGGCCAGCGGTGGAATGCTTCTGAGGGCGTGCACGGCGCCTGAAGCGCCGATCGCCATGACCCCAATGGCGAAGTAAATCTTCGGGCCGCGGAAGAAGTTGTCAGAAGCGTACCCGTGCATTCTGCCCCCACTGCTGCCACATCTGGACGAGCGCGCCGATGTAGGCCTGCGCTTTCTCGATCGTCCACCGGTTCTGCTCGAAAGGCCGTTGCACGCCGTTCTGGCAGACGAATCCGGTGAGATTCGCCCCGGCCAGCCAATTCACCACATTGATGAAGGTCGTCTGGTAACTCCCGCCGAATTGCTGATGAGGCACATTGAACAGGAGGCACTCAATGGCATGGGATGAGGCAACCCCATCCTGGATCAGTCCGCGATCCACCATCCATCCCCGCGCATTCTTGAAGACGCGGGCGGTCGGCTTGTACCAATCGGCCGTATGGCGATGCTTGGTCACGCCGTTGTCGTAGTGCTGTTTGGGAAAGCTGACCACCTCATAGTTGCGCTGTACATCGCGTAGCCAGATTCCGTCGACGTAACTGGCCTCACTCAACAGAGTTCGTGGCGGAAGATAGAGCCGATACTCAAGACAGGGCACCACGTCCGCGGGGATGTTGTTGGAAGTCCGCGGAATTTTGATGCTCTTCCCGCCGTCCGTAACATCGTGATTCGGGAAGGCTCGGCGAATAGCGTTCGAGACATCGCGCCGAAAATCGGTAAAGGTGTAGGTCGCGGACTGCGCATTCCCCTCCACGACGCTTCTCGTGTATGCATCGAGGCGGCAGTAGTCGGGCATGTAGGTCCGCTTGAGCTTCACAACGACATCAACGTCGCTGTCGCCATGGATATTCGTGCTGTTGCGGTAGGAACCTTGAAGAAACACATCAAAGTCGCGCGCCGACTCCAACAGCACAGCATCGGTCTTTAGAGCCGAGCGAATGCGCTCGTAGATCGCGTTGGCGGATTTCGTTGCTCCTTGGCGGGACCACGTTTCGAGTTGGCTTTCAGGGATACTCATGCTTCCTCCTCACTCCGACGCGCTGCGCACGATTTCGCTATAGCCGATCACCACGCTGCCGCGGGACTTGGCGATCAGCCTGCCGAAGGGGTCTTGCACCTTGAATAGCCTTGGCGAGGCAGTCCCACAGTCGAACACCACATAAAGCCAGTACCGATTCCGCAGGTTGCAGGCACGCGCCCACTCGTTCTCGGTTAGCTCGATCGCGCCGGTCCCGACGCGGCCTTTCACCTCGATGCCGCGCTCATCATTCGGCCGCTTTGAAAGCAGGTCGAAGCCCGGGTAGTCGGAGAGGCCTGCGAGCCGCGCCTTCTCAGGGGTAGAGACGTCCTTGACATCGGCCCCCTGGGCCGCGTCATGGGCGATCGCCACCTCCATCGCGATGCGCTCGACCTCCGCGTCGCGGGCCGTGACGTCCTCCGGGTCCTGGGAGGGCTGAACGAGCGCCGTGGCGATGATCTCCACGGCACCGGGCTGGATCAGGTCCACCTCTCTGCGAGTCTGCCGGATTGCCAGCGCCCGGCGCTCCTTGATGCTCCGTTGCTGCTCCTTAATCCGCTCCAATTCGGTCTGCGCCGACCGATTGCCTTCGCGCGCCTTCTCCGTGTAGCGCTTGCGGGCGGCGGCAAGCTCCGACTCCTGGTAGTCATAGGCCCGAACCAGGTGATCCTCGGTTTCGACCAAGCGACCCCGCGCGGCGAGTTGTTGCAACTCCGCGAGCTTGCCGAGTAACTCGGTCTTGATGTGTTGCTCCCCGGCGAGGCGCCATGTGTCGCTCTGGGCGAGGAACACCACGCTGCCGGGGTTGGCCTTGGCGGCCGGCTTCAATAGAAGTTGGTGCTCCACGGGCGCCTCGATCATGCGGCCGTCGGCATACTGCTTGACCCCGACGAGTCGCTGTTCGACAACCTCCTCGGTGTGAAAGGCGGGGAAACCCGGATCGACGGCTCGCATCACGCTGACGCGTGCGACATGGAAAAGATAAGGCGCAGTGGCGGAGACGTCCGTGAAGATCGCGCCCCGCTTGCCGGCGCTGCGGCTGTTATCAATAGCTATGCTCGACAGGCGCTCGAAGACGGGCTCGCCGGGATGCAGGAAGATGGCGTCGCGCGAATCACAGGGTCGATAGACCGTAAAGCGGTTGCGGGCTGATTCCGGGTAGGTTTCGAGCAGAGACATCAGGCTCTCCACCACGCCACGGCGCCGCGGCCGAAGGAAGAACTGCCCGTCGAGATCGCCCACCAAATCGACGCCGATCAGGGGCGCAGCGTGCTCGAGGTAACGGCGCACGTAGCCGGGAAGGAGGCGGCGCATCTCCTCAATGGCGAGCGCCTCCTGCAACTGCGGCAGGGCGGTCTTCACCTCGCCGCCTCGGCCATAGATGCTTTCCTCCCGGGCCTCGATGGCCCGGATCTGCTCGACTGTGAGTTCACCGGCAAGCTCCATTGCTTCACGATCCGCTTCGTCTTCGGACTCGACGGCGCGCTGGATGTACTCGGTCAGAGACATGCCCTCGAAGATGCGGCCGACGACATCGAAGACTTTGTCCGAACCCAGCTGCTTGCGGATCTCTTCCAGCTTGTCGAGCAGCGTCTTGACCACACGGCCCTCGCGCGTCTTCCCGGCTACCAGGTTGAGGATGGCCACCTTATCGCGCTTCTGGCCGTAACGATGGATACGGCCCATCCGCTGCTCGAGGCGGGCCGGGTTCCACGGGATGTCGTAGTTGATGAGGATCCAGCAGAACTGGAGGTTGATGCCCTCGGCCGCGGCGTCGGTGCCGACGAAGAAGCGGGCGCCTCCATGCTCCCCGTTATGCGGCCTACGGAATTGCTCCACCTGGGCATCACGCTGTTCGAAGTTGAGCCCGCCATGGATGAAGGCGACCTGCCCGGCATAGCCCATGCCCTCCAGGCGACGCATCAGGAAATTGAGGGTGTCCTTGTGCTCGGTGTAGATGATGACCTTGTGGTCGCGGTACTGCGGCGCCCGAAGCAGCGCACTCATCCGGTCGAACTTGGACTCGTGACCACTGGTGTGTACCGCCTCTGCCAGCCCGATCAGTTCCAGGACCTTCTGCCGCTCATCCATCAGCTCGGCGAGGCTGGTGGCAACGAAGGCACCCAGCGCTTCGGCCTCGGTTTCCTCATGCTCCTCCTCGCCGCCCGTCACGGTTTCCTCGTCGGCAGTCTTGGCGGCGAGCACGTCCACCAGCTTGCCTTCGCGCACCTTCCGATCGAGCCGCTGCTGCTGGGCGCGCAGCTCTTCTTCCGGAATCCGGCCGGACTGAATGTCATCGATCAGTCGGTCCAGCTTGCTGAGGCGGTTGCGGAAGGAGCAGAGCAAGGCCCAGGTGCTGCTGGCCAGCCGGCGCTGGAAGACGGTCATCGCAAAACGTGCCGCCTGACGATTGAGCAACCGTGCCTGGTTGTAGTAATGGCGGATGTAGGACGTGGTCAGGTCGTAGAGGGCCTGCTCGCTAACCTCGCCCTGGGTAAGCTCGTAGCTCACCGTGTCGCATAGGCGCTCGGGGTAAAGGGGGCGACCGTGCAGGTCGACCATCTCCTCCTTGACGCGCCGAATGAAATGCCGGTTACGGGACTCACGTGGAAACCGCGCAAAGGCCGTCTCGGTGCTGAACAGTTCTGGCTCCAACAGCCGCCACAGGCAGTAGTAGGGAAACTCCTTGCCCATGTGGGGTGTCGCGGTCAGGAGGAGCAGGTGATGCGCCGCCCACGGCATCTTCCAGTCGTCGGGCAGCTCGCGGACGCCGGCGATTGCCTCGGCTAGGCGGTAGCGATCGGTGGGGCGAAACGTGCCGTCCGGATCGCGGTTCGCCGACAGCTTGTGGGCTTCGTCGAAGACCACCAGGTCGTAAGGCGCTACGGTCGGGTCGCGCAGGCAGTTGAACAGGCGCGCGCTGCGCAAACTGTCCACGCTCACTACGACTAGATCGCTTTGGGGTCCGACGAACGGATTGCCGTCCTTGGCATCGCTGCCTGTGACGATGTTGAACTGGAGCTGGAATAGGTTGTGTAGTTCCCGATACCAGTTCCCCACAAGGCCCGCAGGCGCCACGACCAAGACACGGCGAATGGTGCGGCGGGTGAGGCTCTCCCGCACATATAGACCGGTCATGATCGTTTTGCCGGCGCCGGCGTCGTCCGCCAGCAGGTAGCGCAGCCGACTCTGGGGCAGCATCCGCTCGTACACCGCGATGCGCTGGTGCGGGAGCGGATCGATCTCGCTGATCTCGGTGGCGAACGCTGGGTTGAAGAGGTGGCCGTAGGAGAGGCGCTCACCCTCGACGAGCACCCGCAGGGCGTTGGCGTCGCCCAGGAAGTCCAGCCGATGCTCCTCGGCCGGCGCCGCTGCCGATATGGACGCCGCTTCTGCGGCCGGAGCCGCCACACCTGAGCCACGACGATCGAGCCCCCGGAGCTTTGAAAGCCCCATGGCCGACGGCTTGGACTGCCCGTTCTCCCAGCGATTGAGGGTGACGAAGGAGACTCCTAGCAGCTCAGCAAACTGCTGCTGGGTCAGGCTCATCGACTTCCGAAGATTGCGGATCTGCTCTGGTTTCATTGACTATAAAAAAATCGATCGCATGACAATTATTAGAATTTATAACATACGATATATTCACACACAACTCGCTGTTTTTGCGATTATCTATTGCATGGCCTACTTCAGCTTGGAGTTGCCCGTAATCTCCCAGCGGCCTAACTTGTCAAGAGACAGATAGGACACGAAGTCAATGAGAGCTGGGATTTTCTCAAGAGCGGCTCACGCGCTCTGGGCGGTAGCTACCGGCATGGTGGCGACCTTCGTAGCGTTGACGACCGAGACAGAGGACCGGCCGGACGATGAATGGCGCGTCTATGATTCTGATTTTTCAGGGAAATGAACTACCCCACCAATCGACTAGATGCAGGCACCGACCCCTTACGGTTGGTACGACGACGAAGGAACGGGCGCATTAACGGCGCGCCGTCCGCGTAACGGCTTCTTGCCCAGCGCCCCGCCCTGCTGCTCCGCATCTGGTGGTTATGGGCCTTCGGGAACCGGGTGGAGGTGCTGTCGCCCTACCTCGACAGGTCAGGCGAATAGGGGTGTACGGAAATCCCCTTGCTCAATGGATCTCGCGTGGCGCCTATATTCAACGGGTTAGGAAACCTCGTTGAGTAGTACGGATATTATTTGTTTTCCGTACATTCACTATCTACACTTTTGACGGTCTTCCGGACGGCACCATCGGAGTTTCGTTCATGCCCGATCAAGAGATTAAGCACCGACGAGCAGCGATTTACGCTCGAGTTTCGACAGACGGTCAAACCACAGATAACCAACTTATCGAATTGCGCTCCATCGCTAATCGAATGAGCTGGCTCGTAGTGGGCGAATTTATCGATCACGGCGTCAGCGGCGCCAAGGGCCGCGAGAAGCGGCCGCAATTTGACGCTTTGTGTCGTGCCGCCGTTCGGCGCGAAATCGATATTGTGATGGCCTGGTCGGTCGATCGGCTCTGCCGTTCCTTACAGCACCTAGTGACCTTTCTGGGCGAGATCCAGGCCAAGAACGTCGACCTCTACCTGCATCAGCAGGGGGTCGACACGACCACACCAGCAGGCAAGGCCATGTTCCAGATGTGCGGAGTATTCGCCGAGTTCGAACGTTCCATGATCCAGGAGCGCGTCAAGTCTGGTCTTGCTCGCGCCGTCGCTCAAGGGAAGCAGCTGGGCCGCCCCCGCGTGTCCGCGCAGATCGAGAAGAAAATACTTTCGGCCCGCAAAGATGGCAAAGGGATACGAAAGATTGCACGTGAAGTTGGCGTTGGTGTCAGTGTCGTACAACGTATCGTTGCTCAATAACGGCAAAGCCTCTGTCGGCCACGAGGTCATCTCTACAGATGAAGAACAGCAAAGGGAGGATATAGCTCTTCCAGTCCGTGCGACTGACTGAGGCGCCACGGAGTATATTCGCGGCGCCCAGAGGGCTGCCCGGACACTCACGCTCTCCTTCCCAGTCGCAGCGGACGCGTTAGTTCTCGTTTCTACCGCTTGAACCCTTTTCGGTTCTCGGTGCTGGATTCGGCTCATTTTCGATAGACACGACGTTCCGGTTCTCCAAGACTGCTCCACACGCACCAGAGAAGTGATGGGAAAGCGCGGCAACCGAAATGCCCGGGCGGCGCGTGGCCTCGTTGACCGGCAGGTTTCAAGAAAGCGTTTTTAGACTTCCGCCGATACTCGGCCCAAGGAGTTGCGAACGCTGTCAGACGCCTCTGGAAAGCGGTCGTTTTCAAGAATCAATTGGTCGGTTATCTGACATGTCGGCGCATATCTGATTCAAGCGTCGATTGTCGTCCTCACGTTCCCGCAGGAGCTTCAAATCCGCAGCCTCCGTGCTGCAGTACTCCGAGCGCCACTTATAGAACGTCGCGTCCTTGAACCCACGCGTTCGACAGAGGTATGTGGCGGGAACGCCGTCCGGGATCTTTTTGCATAGCCTCGATGATCTGAGCTTCGCTGAATTGAGCAATTAAAAAGGCAATGCGCAGCAGTCGCGCGAGGATCATACCGAGCCTCTCAGCTTGCCCTCTCGATTTCGGAGAAACGTTAGCCCCAATATGCCAGCAGCTAACAGAGCCTGAGTGTCTGGGGTCTCGACATTTAGCACCTCCTTAGCCATGACGCTCTCGACCGTCGCCTTGTAGAACGCAATCGAACTTCCCGGATCATTGAGCGTACTAACCGTCAATATCAGCGTCGCGTCCGCAAAGCCATCAGCAATGATGGCTAGCAATGCATCATTGGGACTAGAAAATGACCGACCAGGAGATACTTCGAAGCTGATCGTCCGGAAATACGCATCCAGACTATTGACAATTCCCAAGAATCCATTCGGACGGTCCTCGCCGTGAACTTTAATTGAGGTTTGACCGCTCCAGCCACCTAATTGACTGGATGCTTCGGAAGCACCCGTAAAACCCCAGACGGTTGGTCCGATAAAGCCGAGAGCGAGATTTCCAGAGCCGAAAACGCTCAAGGCACTAAAACTCAGGGACCAGTCAGTTTGCGGTCTCATCAGGTACACATCAGAAGCGGGCGATAGATCGGGGGCCGTAGTGTCAATCCGAAAAACGAGGCGAGCCGAATCTCCGTTAGAGAACACCGATGGCAAAAAATTGGAATCCTCCAGAACCGCGTCTGCAGTAACCTCAAAAAGCGCGGCAGACGTGCTGAATGTAGCAATCAATCCAAAAATTAATAGGAGTGACCGCATCAAGCCACCTCTCATGGCAGAAGAGTACTCCGGAGTCCAGAGTGCATCAGGCAAGTCAGTGTCAGAACGGCAGTGAGTATTAAGGCAATTGCTTTTGGTTCGGGTGCTGGATGCGTCGGGCGCGATTCCGGTACGTATGCGAGGTCCGCGCCGTAGCTGCCAGAGCGAAAGTTACTCAGCAACATATCACTTCCGGTTAAAGGATCGATTCGATATGTGCCGTTATGAGTGATTGCGTAGAGATACCCATCGCCATAATCGAGCCCACCATATAGGCCGTTGAAGTCGATATTTGATATTAATGTATCGGCACCGGTTGCGATGTCGATTCGGCTTAGCGACGAATAATTCATCGCGAAAAGTTGACCATCTCCATAAGCGATGTCTGCGCCCAGGCTATTGGCGCGGAACGAACTTATATATGTGTCCTGCCCCGTCGCCGGGTCGATTCGATAAGTCCCGTTATGCGTAATGGCAAACAAGTAACCGTCACCGTAAACAAGGCCTCCATATAGGCCGTTGAAGTCGAGATTTGATATTGGTGTATCGGCACCGGTTGCGATGTCGATTCGGCTTAGCGACGAATAATTCATCGCGAAAAGTTGACCATCTCCATAAGCGATGTCTGCGCCCAGGCTATTGGCGCGGAACGAACTTATATATGTGTCCTGCCC
>JBFXAQ010000001.1:1138512-1335891 GCA_050184115.1 Gammaproteobacteria bacterium
CGGCACCGGTTGCGATGTCGATTCGGCTTAGCGACGAATAATTCATCGCGAAAAGTTGACCATCTCCATAAGCGATGTCTGCGCCCAGGCTATTGGCGCGGAACGAACTTATATATGTGTCCTGCCCTGTCGCCGGGTCGATTCGATAAGTCCCGTTATGCGTAATCGCAAACAAGTAGCCGTCACCGTAAACAAGGCCTCCGTGTAGGCCGTTGAAGTCGAGATTTGACACCAACATATCGGCGCCCGTTAGCTGATCGATCTGGCTCAGTGACGAATTATTCATTGCAAACAATGGTGATGCTTCGATCACTGTCGACGACAAAAAGAGAAGCGCAGCGAGAATGATGCGTTCAAACGAACTTTTGATTGACGTGGCCATGCATCGCAATCCTAATTCGAGAAAACGACTCTACTTGGGTAAGCTGTAGCGTTTTGTAGAGAATTGTTTCGTGGTGCGCGAATGTGCCCTCACAGCTCCGAAAGCAATTCTGATTTAGCGGGGCAGCGAATCAAATTTCAAAGTTGGAGTATGAGCCGCTGGCGGCTGATGCGGTCGTCCGTGTTCGCGCTGAGGGCCATGCACTGAATCCTGCCGGAATTGCCTGGTATCGGTTTCAAGCCCCAGGGCGCGAAATGGGGTCAGGAAAGGAGGGTAGCAGTTAGACCGTTGACCTCTACACCTGGACGAATGGATTGACCGCCTGCACAAGCATGCGGGCGGCGACTAGCGCCACATCGTCCGCGCTCGTTGCTTGAGGTCGACGCGCACGCTTTGGTCCCAGCTCGGACGTGCATCCGGACGGCTTGACCAGTGTGCCTGGTCCACGGTGGCCAGCACCCGTTCGGTCAGGAAGCGGCTCTTGGTGCCATACACGTGTCGGTCACCGAAGCGCGGCTGCTGGGGCACGAAGTACTTGAACGGATTCACCAGCACAAGGCGGTTCTTGGCTCGCGTCAGCGCCACGTAGGCGAGGCGCCGTTCTTCCTCCAGCTTGTTCTTGTCGCCGGCCGCGAACTCGTTGGGGAAGGTGCCGTCACTGAAATGCTGTACGTAGACGGTGTCCCATTCCTGGCCCTTGGCCGAGTGCACGGTGGAAAGAATCAGGAAATCCTCGTCGACGTGCGGCTCACCAGCGAGGTCCCCGCTTCCGCTCGGTGGGTCGAGAGTAAGCTCCGTGAGGAATGCCCGGCGGTTCGCATAGTCGTTGCTCAACTGGAGCAATTGTTCGAGATCGCCCGTGCGCGGGAACGCCTGGCCATAGCGCCTTTCGAGGTGTGGCTGATACCAATCCAGCACCCGCTCAAGCTGCCCTGGCCACGGTGCCTCATCGAGCGCCGCGAGCAAACTTGCCATCGCGCACCACTGCTCTAGCGTCCCAGCCGGCACGCCACTCATCGTGCTCAGAGCGGCGAAGTCGCCATCGTTTGCTGCCAGGTGTTCGCAGCCTTTACGCGCGGTGGCTGGGCCGATGCCGTCGAGGATCTGGAGCACGCGAAACCCGGCCATGTCGTTGCGCGGATTGTCAGCCCAGTTCAGCACCGCGAGTACGTCTTTCACATGGGCCGTCTCAAGGTACTTGAGTCCGCCGTATTTAACATAAGGGATGTCGCGCTTACCGAGCTCAAGTTCCAGGCGCATGGTGTGCCGCGAGTTGCGGAAAAGCACCGCCTGGTGCCACAGACGCACGCCTTGCTCACGGCGCTCAAGGATGGCATCGCAGAGGTACAGCGCCTCCTCCTGCTCATCTTCCACGGTTACCAGCTCCGGGCGGAAACCGTGACCTCGCGCCGAACGTAGGGCCTTCTGATAGGTTCGGTCCGCCTCGCGCATCAGGGCGTTCGAGCAATCCAGGATCTCCTGGGTCGAGCGGTAGTTTTCCTCAAGCGTGATGACCTTAGTACCGGGGTAATGCGCTGGAAAACCGAGGATATTCTCGACTTCAGCCGCACGGAAGCCGTAGATCGACTGTGCGTCATCGCCGACCACGGTGAGCCCCGCGCCATCGGGCCGAATACGGCGAACGATCTCGGCCTGTAGGCGGTTGGTGTCCTGGTACTCGTCCACCAGGATATGGTCGAAGTGTCCGCTGAGGTCAGCGGCGATGCGCGTGTCCTCAACCAGGTACAACCAGTAGAGCAGCAGGTCATCATAATCGAGCACCTGCAGTTTGAGCTTGCGCTCGACATATGCCGCGAATAGCGCCTTCAATTCATCGTGCCATTCGGAGAAATGCGGGAATGACTCTGCAAGCGTCTGCTTCAACTCGCATTGCGCGTTGACCGTGCGCGAGTAGATGTCCAGGCAGGCGGCTTTCTGTGGAAAGCGCACCCGCGAGCGATGAAAGCCAAGCGACTGGCGTTCGTAGTCCATCATGTCCGCGCTATCGCCGCGGTCGAGCACTGAGAACGAATCTTCGAGTCCCAGACTTTCGTGATAGTGGCGCAACAGGCGCGCGCCGATGGCGTGAAAGGTTCCGGCCCATTCGATGTCGCTTGGCGTACCGCCGCGGCGACCGCCGTTGCGCGCTTCCAGCACGGCCGACACGGTTCGCTCGGCGCTCTGCGCCATCTCGCGTGCGGCCAGGCGAGTGAATGTGAGCAACAGAATGCGCTCTGGGGAAACCCCGTTCAGACACAGATGTGCCACGCGGTGAGCGAGTGTGGTGGTTTTACCAGTACCTGCGCCCGCGATGACCAGCAATGGTCCGCTTGCCCACGCTGCGTCGCCACCACCGTGACCGAACGTCGCGGCTGCGCGCTGCGCCGCATTGAGGTCTGCAAAGGGATTGCGCGTCAAAGTTGCCGCCGGATTTCGTAAACGCGGCCCAAAATGCGGAACTCAGGGCCGTCTGGGGTTGGCACTATATCCGCATAGTCTGGGTTCTCAGCCCTGAGCACGATACGGCGACCCACCTTCGTGAAGGTCTTGATAGTCGCTTCATCTCCGACGAGCGCGACGACCACGTCGCCCGGCTTAACCGATGCGCCACGTTGAACCAGCACGATGTCGCCGTCGTGTATCTCGCGTCCTGCCATGCTCTCGCCGACCACAACCAGTGCAAATGAGGACTCGGCCCGCTTTGCGTCGACCGGGACGTAGCCTTCGGCGAGTTCTATCGCCTCAGTCAGGTTTCCGGCCTGCACGCGACCGAGGACCGGGGCCATACCCGACTCGCACGCGCCGGGAAGCCTGTAACCGCGGTCGCGGCCCGGATCTCTTTCCAGCGCGCCCGCTTCAACCAATGCATCGAGATGCTGACGCGCCGTGGCTGTAGATCGGAACCCGAATGCCTCTTGAACCTCACGTACTGAAGGCGGGCTACCGCGCAGAATGCGGCGGCTGACAAAGTCGTGGACCTTTCCGCGAGTTTCTCCGGCCGGGGTTCTATGCATGGCGCAGTTTTACCACACGATCGAGTGGTATGCTACGGCATCGTCCGTCGAACGGAATTCAGGGCGCCGGAGGACAACGAATTGGAATTTTGCGGCGCGAAAGAACCCCGAGTGTGCTGCCGAGCACTGCGAATTAACCAGTAAGAGAGCATTCCAGCTCCAGCCCCGAAAGGCACTATTTGTGACCTAAATTAGGCTGGAGATGCCTTCGTGTCGGAAGCCGTTTCATGCTCCGGGGCGATCGGGCCGGAATCGTTACTAAATTGCTCCTTTAGTGCAGTTAAACGTTCTTCATATGTTCGTTTGCCGCTTTGGGGCTCTTTCCCGATTCCATAGGCCTGTCTTTCCATGGCAATCAGCCGAGTAAGTGACCGTACGGCGGACTCCAATGTGCGCGTCAATCCGGCCAGATCGGATTCGCCCGTCGTAAGTGCGATATGGAGCTTCGAAGTAAGGTTATCGAGGGCTGTCCATTGTCGGTTGATTTGCATTCGATGCTCTCGAATGACCTGAACTTGGACCGCCGCGCTCATCATAATGGCCTTATCGAATTCCAGCTCGTCTAAGCCGCCGTCGAGATGTCGTTGAGTTCGCTCGTGGACCCTGTGGAGCAGGCTACCTGCAACCAATCCTTGCTTTCGAAGATGCTTAACGATCGCCGTATGGGATACGCCATGGTCCTGACCGATCCGCCGAATGCTTTTGACTCCAACCACGGCCTCGCTGACGATAGCAGCCCAATCGATGCTGTAGCGAGCGCGATTATTCGTGGTTTGGTTAGACGTCATCGGTCTATCTCTAAGAATCGTTTCAGCAAATTCGCGGCACAGTTCACTCCAATTATTCGGTCTTTTGGTGGAAACCTGTGTGGAAACCGCATCGTCCTTTCCTGTACTACGATGAACACTGTGCTGGTGACAATGCACTGACCGGTGGTCATCCGCGCCGAGATGCCACGCGGTTCATCCGGGCTCCCGACCGTGTCCCTTTTGCCGAGTGATCCACGCATCCAGGTCACGGACGTCGTAGCGAATATTGCGCCCGATGCGGATAAAGGGAATCAGTCGCAAGCGCCCAACCGGCCGATTCTGCATGCGCTGCTGGCGCAATGTTGAACGGCTCAATTTGAGATAGTAGGCTGCTTCGCTTTCTGTCAGTAACCGCGATGGTCCCTGCTCTATGTACATGTGATTTTCTCCGACGGGGACTACTTCTTTCAGGGGCGCCCTACGACGCAAGTCGCCGACACGGGCAAGCCAATCATGTTCTCGTAGCCTTCCGTGATTTCGCGAACCGGATGAGCTGAGATTTGGCGAAATTTCGCATCGCCGAACTGGGCTCGATCGGTTCCAGATGCGCCCATGAACCTTGCGGTTTGGTCTTTTTCATCTCAACAAACAGGTGGAATGCCCATCCGGGGGACTTGCCAAAGGTCTTGGCAACGCCGAGAAACTCCTGGTACAGGCGGCGGTCGCTGTGATTTCGAGCGTGATCCGTTAGTGGCACGATTTCGCTGTCCAGCGTTCTGACCGTGTTCTGCCGTTCGGGTGAAAAGCCGCAGATTGGACAACTGTGGATCCGAGGCGGCTTCAAGTGAGCACAACTGGGGCAGGGTCGTGGCTGCGGGTCATTCGAGAGCCGTACGGGCCATGTTTTCTCGTGAGTGTCGAGTTCGCCTATTTGGAGGTCAGATGGGAGTCCGAATCGTTCGATGTTCCCTGCATGGTCGATCACAATGCACCCGGTCTTCCCCTCGAATGCTCGAAGGCCCCGGCCGATCTGCTGCACATGGAGCGTTGGGCTTTTTGTCGGCCGCGCCAGGACCAAGCAGCTCGCGTTGGGGGCATCGAAACCTACGCTTAAGCAGGCGACCGAGCACAGAACTGTGATCTCGCCGATTCGGAATCGCTCGATCGAGATTTGGCGCTCTTGGCGGTCCATATAACCGTCGACATGGGCGGCGTTGACCCCGGCCTCTTGGAATGCACTGGCGACGGCTTTGCTATGCGCGATGTCGACGCAGAACACGAGAGTCGGACGACCCTCCCCGAGTCGTTTCCAGGTAGACACCACTTCGGCGTGGAGTTCGACGCGGTTCACAGCCTTGGACAGTTCCCCGACGACGTAGTCGCCCCCTCGAATCGCCACGGCGTCGACGTCAAACTTCGCGGGACCAAACGGGATCGCCGGGACGAGGAGACGGTTGTCTGTAAGCTCTTGTATTGAGGTCGGTGCTACGAGGTTCGTGAAATACTGGCCAAGGCCTCGGGTGAACGGTGTCGCCGTCAAGCCAATGGTCGGAACGGCATCCCAACGCTCTAGCAGCCGTGCATGCGCTCGATACAGGATGTGACATTCGTCGATGAGTAGGAGGCTAGCATCAGGCAGCTTTCGACGTGCGAGCGTCTGGATCGATGCGACGACGACGTCGTGGCCAGTGACCATCCGCGACTCGGCACCCCGGAGTAGGCTGGTTCTAAGTCCTGCGCGGACCATTGTTTCGACAGCCTGGTCGGCAAGCGCAATGCGGTCGACGATGAAGAGCGGCAGGTTCCCATTGCGTCGAGCACAGTCTGCGATGTGAGCGGCGGTGACGGTCTTGCCAGCCCCAGTTGGCATCACGAGGATCTGTCGGAGATGACCAGCTCGGAATCCGTCCCGGAGTTCACGAACGGCCCGCTCTTGGTGCGGTCGCAAATTGATCATGGGACGGCGCCGCGCGTCCGCCACAGGCGCTGGGCATCGTTGTAGTCCGTGGCCCACGGCGGCCGCGCGGGAGGAAATTCCGGATAGTGCCAAGCACATCCGAGTCTCTCGGCGACGCGCTCAGCCGCGGCGTGGCCGGGATTGCCAGGCGTGTTCCAGTCATCGTCAGCCATAACCGTCAGTTCAACCGACTTCCATTCCTCCGTGATGGCAGTCGCGACGGGAAGAAGATTTTCGCAACAGAACGCGACAACGACGCAATCGCCGTAATCCTGGTGCACCGACATCCCCGTCGCATAGCCTTCAACCAACCAGACGCGAGGGGTTCGTTTCCCGATGACATGGAAGCAGCCCTTAGTGCGACCGCCGCGAAGGAACCGCTTTTCGCCCCTGGGGTTGATGAACTGCAAACTCCATAACTTCGCTTGAACGTCGCGGACGGGGACGACGAGTGACTCGCGGAGCTGCCGAATGCCGTCGGCAGCGATCCCCTTACCTCGTAGGTACTGATGCGTTGGGTGGGGTTGAGTCGCC
Organism: Gammaproteobacteria bacterium; assembly: GCA_050184115.1. Classification (GTDB taxonomy): domain Bacteria; phylum Pseudomonadota; class Gammaproteobacteria; genus JACKNG01. The sequence goes on from JBFXAQ010000001.1 coordinate 1,145,149, forward strand.
TTAGCCCAGAGAGCGACGGCTTTATCGGCAGCCCGCTTCTGGATCGATGCTTTGTCTCGGTCATCGCGCTGCCCCGTCGCAGGGCGCGGCCCCGTCATGTGCGAGGGTTCCCCGACGGGCGCTGGGAGCCCAGCGGTGCGCGCTACTTCATTGAGCACCTTAGGAAATGACCAACCATGGACCTTCTGGAGTAAGGCGAAACCATCGCCGGCCCCGCATTGATTGCAGAAGAAGTCGCCACGGCCTTGATAGTCATCGAATCGGTAACGATCCTTGCCGCCGCACGCCGGGCAGGGACCGTGGCGGTTACGCAGGTAATCAGGGTGGATGCCGAGGCGTTCCAAGATGTCCGGCCAGCGGCCTTCGAGTGCGGCGTGCAATCGCGCAGGTATGAGGTCGCGACGCATCAGTTGGCTGAACCCCTTGTCAGTGAGATGTGCGGCTGTCGAGGTGATCGCATTGGTCGTCATGCGCCGCCCCGGCGGGCTAAGGTCATCCCCCCCCCATGGGGGAGAACCTCGGGCGACGGCTCCGTTGGCTGGTCGCCCCGAGATTCCCGTTCATTACCAATAGGAGGCACGGTCGGCCGGGTTGGAATACCTCGCGTGCCGGGTTGAGAGACAGGACGCACCGCGTTGGCGTCGCGCTCAACACTGCCTTGCGTGCCGGGTTGACGGATGGAGTGACTCCAGTCGGAGCTAGTCTTCGACTCGGCACACGGTGCCGGGTTGGAACTTGTGTTCCGCGAAGACCGATCGCGTTCGTGCAGAATGCGGTAGACGTTCGAGAGACGACCGGCGCTGCGCCGAACTTCCAGGTGGCCGGAAACTTCGAGTTCCTTGATCACGTTCCGTGCCTTGCGCACGGACATGCCGGCCTCGCGTGCGATCCGCTCCAGCGACGGGTGGCATTCGCCGTTGGCATTGACGTACTGCACTAGAACGTGCAGAAGGCTCTTCGCATACGCATCCACTTCGAGATCAAGGCACCAACGCCGAAGGGCGCGGATAAGTTCGGGCCGGGTCACGATGGGAACCGCGCCAGCGGCGCCACCAAACGCGCGACGCTCAAGGAACGGTCCGGTTCGATGACGCTGACAGGTCGGGCGTTAGAGGCAACGCGGTTTGGTTCGGCACGCAGACCGCTCGCCGAGATGGTTGGGTTAGTGTCCGATCCGGGCGCCGCGGCGCTTTTCCGCGCCGTGTCGACGGCAACGTCAAGGCGTGCGGTGGCTTTAACCAGCCTGGACCCTTGGGACAGGGAGTAACCGCCGGGTGGCGCCGTTCTGAGGACGTCACCGTTCCTGGCGAGGACGTTCGCTCCGCGGCAACCGCCATGGCACCCGAGCATTCGCCGGCGCGCCTTACGCGATCCGCCCGGACGTCGCAGAGCGGGCGGCGACGAGCGCGCGCACGAGTGCGCGGATGTCGTCGTCGCACGCACCCGACGCCCTGGCCGCGATGACCGCATCCAACTCGTCGGACAGGAACGCCCTGGCCCGGCCGCCGAGCGCGATGGGCGGAGGAAGCAGCCCGTCGAGCACCTTGCCCGCGCGTGCCGACTTCTTGTAGCCCGTTCGCGCGTCGGCTTCCGGGCTCATGCTGCGGATCAAGCGCCGGCCCTTGGTGGCGGCGTTACGAGAGTCGTACGTCATCTCGATACTCCTCAAGCGCGGGAACACGCGCTCCTGCGTGGAGTATCGAGGTCGTCGGGTACCTCGACTAAACGGTCAAATCCGTTCGATTTGACCGACTAATCAAAATCAAAGGCCGTCAAGGATTCAAGAAATCGGTCGGAGCACTGCTCCAAGGATTCTTTGTACTCGACATAGGCTGCTCTCGTCGCAGCGACTCCCTTATCCGCTCCAAAAAATTGCTGCGCGGACGAATCGATAGAGGCTTCCCACGTATTTCCACGACGCATGCTCAAGATGACTGCCGCCGCGATCGCCAGGTTTCGCTCGGTCAGATCCTCTCGCGCGCGTTCACCACGAGCCTTTTTGAGCCCGAATGCGGCCTCTGCTGGCTGGCCCTTCTCGACGAGACGGTCGAACACGTGCGCGATGAATGTGAAAAGGGCGTCGTGATCAAACGAATCGTTGAACTTGAGTCGATCGTGGAAGTACCGGATCAACTCCCACGATGCTTCTGGGTCGAACCCGTGCAGCACGCTCAGCAGGGCGTCCTGGACGGCTTCGTCGTTGATCAGGTCGTCGCCGCTGTGCGCGCCTGATGGCATCGTGCCGGATGATGCTGCAGTCTCTCCTGGCATCCGGGTATCGAGTATCTCGCGGGTAGAACCGATCCGCCGATGCTCAGGGGCAGCTCCGTCGTTTGCCCCACCCGTGGAATGTTTTGGCTTACGCTGGTGGCCACTTGTCCGCCTCTTTTTGCGGGTACTCGATGTCATTTTGGGGCGAACCTCCACAGCGTAGCGGGCACGGCGGCTGGCAAACTTAGATGGAACGGTTCCTGAGTTCCATCCGGCCGTTGATTGGACGGCTAGGGCTAGGACATGTTCTGTGAAAAGGAGATTGTGCGCGTCCGCCTTCAGTCTGCGGCCATCCGGGGCCGCGGCCCCGCGCCGAGATCGGGCAGGTTGGCCCGGATCGTGTCGGCGATGTGACTCGGTAGCAGGTGCGCGTAGTGGCGCTCGGTGATCCGCGTGTCACGGTGGCCGAGCGCGGCGGCGATGATCTGGAGTGGCGTGCCCGCGCGCGCGAGGGCCGCGCCATAAGTATGGCGCAGGCCGTGGAAGCTGAACTTGACGTCAATCTTTGCCTGGCGGCAGGCCTCGGCGAATGGCCGGCTGTATTGCGAGGTTTTCCACGGCGCATCGTCGGCACGGACGAGCAGGGGTAGATCGCCGAATCGATACCGTGCCAAGCGTTCGAAGAACGCCAGACCTTCGACAGTCAGCGTGATATGGCGTTCGCGGCCACTTTTGCTCTTGGCGACGTAGAGAGTCCTGCTTTCCCGATCGAGATCACTCACCTTGAACCGGGCCAATTCGCCGAAGCGGGCCCCGGTGTAAAGGGCCGCTTGGACGAGACGACGCAGATCCGGTGGGCAGGCATCAACCAGGCCTACGCATTGAGCAGGCGACAGGAAGCTGATCCGAGGTGCGTCGACGCGTGGGAACGGCTTCACCTTGCGCCAGGCAAGATCACTCTCCACTTGGTCGTTGTGCCAGGCGTAATTGAGTGCGGCTTTCAGGACGCTCAAGATGCGGTTGGCTGTCGCTTGGCGGGCGCGAGGGTCGTTGTCCTGGCGAAGGTTCGGCGTCTCGGCGCCCTTGGCCGTGCGCAACCGGGCCGGATGGGTGGCGAGCCTCTGGTGCCAGGCGCGGATCTGCGGCGCGGTCAGCGTGGCGACTGGCAGATCACCGAGCGCCGGCAGGATGTGCCGCTCGCAGGTCGCGACCGTGAGGGCGTGCGATTTGCGGTTCAGTGCGAACCAGGCCAGGTAGTCATCGACCGCGTCCCGCACTCGGTAGCAGCGCCCGTCTCGATAGCTCGCGTCGAGCGCGTCCGCCCAGGCACGGGCGCGCTCCTGGGCCTCGTAATAGCTGAGGATGGTTTCGCCGTCGGCGTCCCGGTGATCGTCGGCGAGCCCGAGACCGGCCATCGTGTGGCGTCCATCGGGCAGGTAGCGCCGCGCGCACCACGAGCCGCCCACCTTACCCTTGCGGTAGCCGAGCGCGAGGCCCTTGTGGATCGCGCGCCAGTACGGCTTCGGGCGCGCGGCGAGGCGGTCGCGCGCCGCGCGGGTTTCGAGTTTGCTGTCGCGGGTCGAGCGGGCCATCGGTGTTGCGGTCGTGCCTCCCGGGCGTGTCCAAGTTTTGTCCAGAATTCGACGTTGGCCGGAGCTGGAAATGAATGGAAACACTTCCACGGTAAAACCGCAACTAATTGTTTTTAATGGCTATTAATGGCCGTCACCGGAAACGAGATTAGCCCTTTCACGGCGGTAACAGGGGTTCGAATCCCCTAGGGGACGCCATGATCACAAAAGCCGGCATCGCCGGCTTTTGTGATCATGGCGTCCCCCGGTCGGAGAGAACCCCACGGGTTCGACCGATTCGCGAAAGCGAATCGGGACGCCGGAGCGTAGCGACGGTGCCCCGCAGGGGCGAGAACGCGCAACAAGCGCGTTCGACGGAGGATGCGCAGCATCCGGAGGACGCCGTGCATCGCGCGGCGGGCCGCAGGCCGAGGTCGCGCCAGCGGCCGAGCAGTCAATCCCGTAAACACAGAAGTAGCCCCTCGTCGCGAGCCGGCATCGCCGGCTTTTGTGATCATGGCGTCCCCCGGTCGGAGAGAACCCCACGGGTTCGACCGATTCGCGAAAGCGAATCGGGACGCCGGAGCATGGCCCGAAGGTCATGTCCGCGTTCTGCTGCGGCCGCCGATCCGCGGGCAAACCCGGGCCGTGCTCGCCACTGGCTCCTCGACAGACTGTCGAGTATGCCGTCGTCGCCAGCAACTCCGCGCGGCCCGTTTTTGCGGCGCCTCGACGCCCTCGCGACGAACACGGACAAGACCTTCGGGCTGGCGACGGCGCCCCGCAGGGGCGAGAACGCGCAACAAGCGCGTTCGACGGAGGATGCGCAGCATCCGGAGGACGCCGTGCATCGCGCGGCGGGCCGCAGGCCGAGGTCGCGCCAGCGGCCGAGCAGTCAATCCCGTAAACACCGAAGTAGCGCCTCGCCGCTAGCCGGCACCAGCCGGCTTTTGTGATCATGGCGTCCCCCAGTTGGAGAGAACCCCACGGGTTCGACCGATTCGCGAAAGCGAATCGGGACACCGACGCAGCCAGTGCGCGCGTCAAGCGCCGATACGATGCATCGCTCGCCGTCGCGCGCGGCCCAGCAACATCGCCGCGGCGGATGCCAGCAGCAGCCCACCGGCCGGTAACGGGACGGGTGCGGTGGTCAAAAGAGCGAACTCGCCGTTGGCGAGTGCAAGGCCGCTCACTTCGTCGAGGGCACGCCCGTTGACGAAGCCCGTGGCGTTGACGGTCAATGCTGCGGATTCCGGGATCAGCGTCGCCCAGACGTCGAATGCGCCAAGGTCCGTGATGACACCGGGGGCGACGTTGAACACGCCGCCTGCCGCGAGCGCGCGCAGGTGGTTCGACTCGCCGATACCGTCGACGACGACACCGAGCATCGGGTCGTCGATCGCAAGATCCGTCAGGTTCAGATAGAGCAGCATGTCGAAACCGAGGAACCCGAACCCGTAGGCGCCCGGTCCGATGTCCATCCGCAGCACTGCGCCCCGGGCACCATTGGCGACGGCACGCAGGCCGTCGAACGCGCCGTGCAGCGCATCGACCAGCGCGCTGTCGAGCAGGCCGAAGATCTCGGCGCCGGACGCCAGGTCGGGGATGAACGGTGTCAACCGGCCATGCGACTGGAACGGATTACTCGCTCCCCACTGGCTCTCGACCAGGCCGAGATAGTTCTTCTGGCGCGTCCCGTTCAGCACGAGGCCGGTGCCGGTCGCCGCATTACCTGCGATCAGGAAGCGCCCGTCACCGCCACCGTTGTTCGCCGCACCCAGGCCGCCCTGGGTGTCGATGACCGTCGTCGCACCGGTCTCGACCGAACTGGCTAGGAACTTGATCGTGCCGCCGGCGCCGCCGCCGGCACCCCATTGCGTGCCGGCGGAGACGCTGATCCGCGCCAGGGGATCGATGGTGACGTTGTTCAGTGCGTGCAGCGTGACACCAAGGTTGCCGGTAGCCGTCAAGACATCGCCCGCGGCGAAATTCAGATCACCCGCGAAGCGCCAGACCCGCGTGCCTTCGGCACCGAGAAAGGTTGTGAATGGTGTGCCGTGGACCGCCGACGAAGCCGTGCCGTCGACGAGGACGTTCCCGCTCGCGGTGTCGAAGACGAACTCCGCGGCGCGCGCTTCGTGCACGAGCAGCGCGTGCCAATCGTGGGCGTACCGCGACCGAACCCTGGATACGTGTTCATGCGGGTACCTTCCTCGAATCGACTTCTGGTTGTTGGTGTCGACGGATATTGGAAGGGCGCCGCGCCATTGGCAATCGCCCCGACGGCGCGGGACGCACCGGCCCATCGTCGATTCGGGGCATGGGCCGGGGACGGCGCGGGGGATGTCGATAGCGCACGGCGGCGCAGCGCGCATCGCTCGGCGCGGTGGCTGAGCGTAAGGGCGGTGGTCGTGCGCCGGTATCGTTGCTTCGTCCAAGCCGAGTCTGATCAAGGCCTTGCCGACAAGCGGTTGCTTTGCCGTGCGTGCCCCGATGCCCTGCCCTGCATCGTGTCCGCGATGCCGCGGACCGTGCGCCGTGACGGGGCGGCGCCGTACGTTCCGAAGGCGGCTGCGTGGAGGTCCTCATTCGTAAACAATGATGGCGTCAGCAGCGTAGCGAGCCGGTGACTCGGTGTGGGTCGGTTGCGTGGCGCTGCTTGCCACCGAACGTGTGCAGTTCGACGCGTGGTGTGATTGCGCACCGTCAGGGCGCCGTGCTGCTGCAGCACCTCACTGGCGCCGAAGGCCGAGACACGAGCGTCGACCTGCGGTGTCACCCGCAACAGGGTGGATGCCGGCGCGAGAGAGGCTGGCACGAGCGAGAGTGACAGCAGCGGCCGTCAACAGGCCACGTGCAGCGCGCGTCACCGGCATCGGAGACTCAACCACCGCCCCCTGCCGCTGCCTCCTTTGCCGCCATGCGCGCCTTCAGCTGCTCCGGCGACTCGCGCACGATGTCCTCGTTCTGGTGGCTGTAAAGGTCGTAGGGTGTGGTGTCGAGATCCTCGAGCACGATGTCGCCCGCGAGCACGCCTTGTTTCCATTGCTGGTGGCGTGGTTCGTCGGCGTGGAACTCGGGCATGACCTCGTGCGCGAACAGGGTGAGGCTGTCGCAGATGTCCTGGTGCGAGGTCTTGCCGGCCTGGTTGAGCAGGATGACCTGGTCGACGTTGGCCTGTTGGAACTGGCGCAGGCGCTTGCGGATGGTCTCCGGCGAGCCGATGAGGCCGTTGGTCAGCGCTGCCTTCGCCTTGTCGGAATTGCGCCAGTCCTGGTATTCGGCCCACAGGTTGCCGGTGCCGGGTGCGTCGATGCCCTTACGTCCGTAGTAGGAGAGGGCGAAGATGAAGAAGGTCCAGCCGGAAGCCTTGGCGATCGCTTCCTCGTCGGTCTGCGCACACATGAAGCCGTTGACGATGGCGACGTTCGGGTTGACGGCGTATTCGGTCAGGCGCTGCTGCTCGTTGAGCAGCATGTTGTAGTACTTGTTGACCCACGCGGTGGCGGCTTCGGGCGAGACGAAGGAGAAGCCGAGTGCGCCCATGCCCCAGCGCCCGGCATTGGCGATGGTCTGGATGTTGGAGCAGGCCACCCACAGCGGCGGATGCGGTTTCTGGTAGGGCTTGGGGATGACGTTGCGCGCGGGGAAGTCGTAATACTCGCCGTGGAACTCCCAGCTGGTCTCGGTGAACATCGGCATGATCGCCTTGACCGCTTCCTCCCAACGATCGCGCTTGTCGCGCACGCGCACGCCGAAGGGGTGCAGCTCGGCCGGCCCGGCGCCCTCGCCCATGCCGAACTCGACCCGTCCGCCCGAGATCAGGTCGAGCGTGGCGACGCGCTCGGCGACCCGGTGCGGCTGGTTGGTGGTGAGCTGGATGATGCCGTGACCGAGACGGATGTTCTTCGTCCGCTGGCTGGCGGCGGCGAGGAAGACTTCGGGCGCGGTGGAATGCGAATACTCCTCGAGGAAGTGGTGTTCGACCTCCCAGGCGTAATCGAAACCGAGTTGGTCGGCGAGCGCGATCTGTTCGAGCGATTGCTGGAACAACTCGTACTCGGCGAGTTCCGTCCACGGCCGCGGCAGCTGGTGTTCGTAGAAGATGCCGAACTTCATCGGTAAGCCTCGTCGATGCGGGGTCCGTGCAAGCCTAGGCAGGGGCAGGTGTTGCGTCAATCGGGCGCGCCGTCGCCGCGCGGTAAGCCGCCCGCGGGGCCGCTTACACTGCCGTCGCGGTACGGGCAGCGGAGGAGAACGCGATGCACTACTCGATTTTCTACAGTCTGCAGGCGCCGGCCGAGTTCGGAGTCAGCCCGGCGCAAGTCTATGCCGAGGCGCTCGATCAGATCGCCTGCGCCGACGAACTCGGCCTCCATCAGGTGTGGTTGACCGAGCATCATTTCCTCGCCGACGGTTATTGTCCCGCGCCGATGATCGCGGCGGCGGCGATCGCCGGACGCACACGTCGAATCCGTATCGGCCAGGGCGTGGTGCTGGCGCCGTTCTACGGTCACCCGTTGCGCCTGGCCGAAGACACCGCGGTGCTGGACCTCGCCTCCGGTGGGCGCTTCGAACTCGGCATCGGGCGCGGCTACCGGCCACACGAGTTCGCCGCTTTTGGCGTCGACATCAGGCGCCGCAAGGCGATGACCGAGGAAGCGCTCGACATCGTCCGCCGCGCGCTGACAGGCGAACGCTTCGGTCATCGTGGGCGCTTCTACCAGTTCGACGACGTGCAGTTGTCACCGCTGCCAGCGCAACGGCCTTTCCCGCCGATCTGGCTCGGTGCGGGGACGGCGAAATCTCGTCGCGAAGCTGCCGAGCGCGGCCACCCGTTGTTGATTTCGTTGATCACGAACCTTGCCGAAACGCGCCACGAGTTCGACGATTACACCGCCTCACTGCGCGCTTGCGGGCGCGACCCGGCCGAGTATCCGCGCGCGCTGATCCGCGAGTTCTACGTTGCCGATGACCACGCGCGCGCCTGGGACGAGGTCAAGCCGTATTTCCTGCATATCTACCGCAAGGTCTACTGCGCACCCTTTCTGCCGTTCTGGGATGACGAGGCGGATGGCACTCGGCGCCGGGTCGACTCGCCGGACGATCCGTACTTCGAAACGGAACGCTTCCGTCGCGACCGCCACATCATCGGCGATCCCGAATTCTGCGCGCGCGAGTTGCGCCGCTATCGTGACGAGGTCGGCGTCGACAACATGATCCTGCGCATGCAGTTTCCAGGGCAGCCGCACGCGCAGGTCATACGCTCACTGGAACTGCTGGTGCGCGAGGTCATCCCGCGGGTGTAGCGTCGGTGCGCGGGAGGCGCTGCGAACGGGTCAGCCGGCGTCCGCCGGGTTTGCGGCCACGCCACCAGTTCCCAGGGCGTGTTCGCGACGGCGGACTGGGGGCGTTCGCTGGCAAGGTGGGGCACCACAAGTGCCGGGCCGACGATCACTGTCGGCGGATTCAGGCGTTCGGACCGGCGCCGACGACGGATTCCAGCGCCACCACCAGCGCCTGTTCGTCGAGTGGTTTGGCCAGTACCGGTACGCCGTCGCGGCGTAAGGCCTCGATGCCGGCGCCGTCGAGATTGCCGCTGATGACCACGGCCGGAAATTCCGGACGGTGCCGCCGCAGGGTTTCGACCAACTGGTGGCCACTGAGGCCCGGCATGGCCTGGTCGGTGAGCAGCACGTCGAAGTTGTCCGGCGTGGCGCGGAAACGTCGTTCCGCCTCGCGGCCATTGGCGCAGGTCGTGACCGTCGCGCCGAGTTCGCCGAGCAACTCTCCGAGAAAGCCGAGCATGGCGCCGTCGTCGTCGACGGCGAGGATGCGCAGACCAGGGCGCAGCGTCGCCGTCGCGCGCGGCGGCGCCGACGCTTGAACCAGGCCACGTCCGGCGACCGCTGGCAACAGCACGCGGAAGGTGGTGCCGGCACCCGGTCGCGTCTCGACCAGGATGTGGCCATGCGCACGGTGCAACACGCCGTGTACCACGGCCAGGCCCATGCCGGTGCCCTTGCCGACTTCCTTGGTGGTGTAGAACGGCTCGAACAGGCGCCGCAGGCCATCGTCGTCGATGCCGCAGCCGTCGTCGCTGACCGCGATCTCGACGTAGCTGCCGACGATCGGCTGATGGCAGGCCGCGCACTCGACGGCGTCGAACTCGCGCAGGCCGAGGCGGACGTGGATCCGACCGTGTTCGCCGATGGCGTCGCGTGCGTTGACCACCAGGTTGACCAGGACCTGGTGCAGTTCGACGCCGTCGATCAGCACTACCGGCAGGTCGCCCGGCGGTGGTTCGAGACGGTAGTGGATGCCCGCAGGAATCACCGCTTCGAGCATGCTCGATGCTTCGCTGACGATGACGCCCGGATCGAGTGGCTTGACGTCCTCACCTGGCGTGCCGCGACTGAAGGCCAGCATCTTGCTCACGAGATCACGGCCGCGTTCGCCCGCCGCGACGATGGCCTCCAGGTATTCGATCAGCTTGGGCGGGCCGTCGGCGCCGTAGCGACGCAGGGCCAGTGCGCCGAAACCGAGCACGCCGCCGAGGATGTTGTTGAAGTCGTGCGCGATGCCGCCGGTGAGCTGACCGATCGCCTCCATCTTCTGCGCCTGCTGCACCTGGCGGCGCATGCGTTCGTTCTCGTCCTCGAAAGAACGCTGCGCGGTCATGTCTTCGAAGATGCCGACATGGCCGAGCACCAGGTCGCCGTTGCGCACCGGGGCGGCGCGGACGTGGACGTGGAGCACCTCGCCCGTCTGGCGGACGATGCGGTACTCGCGATCGAACTCGCTGCCGCCCTCGGCGATATAGCGATCCCAGGCGCCGAGCGCTTCCTTGCGATCGTCGGGATGGACCGAGCCGGCCCAGGCGCGGTTGAACGAGCCCTTGACCGCGCGGCCGAGCATGGCGCGGACGACGGGATTGGCGTAGGTGATGCGCCCGGCGAGATCACTCATGCACACGCCGACGGGCGAGTGTTCGATGAGCGCCCGCAGGCGCGCCTCGCTCTCGGCCAGCGCGGCCTCGGCGCGCTTGCGCTCGGTGATGTCGATGTGGATGCCGGCGCCGGTGAGCGCGCGGCCATCGTCGTCGCGCGCCATGATCGCGCCGCGGTCCAATACCCACGCCCAGTTGCCGTCCTTGGTGCGTAAGCGCGTCTCGTGGGCGTAGGTGTCCGTCGCACCGCTCAGCAAGGCCTCCAACTCGCGGTCGATGGTCGGCAGGTCCTGGGGATGGACGAGGTCGCGCCAGGTGGAGATGTCGGGTGCGAGTTCAGCCACTTCGTAGCCGAGCATGCCGGCCCAGCGTTCGTCGACCTGGTGGGCGCCACTGACGATATCCCAATCGTAGAGGCCGACATCGGCGCTGCGTAGCACCAGTTCCAGGCGCGCCTTGGAGGCCGCCAGTTCCTCGTCGGCGCGTTTGCGGGCGTGGATGTCGAGTTGCACGCCGGCCATGCGCAGCGGTTGGCCGTCGGCGTCGCGCTCGGCGACATAACTGCGGCTCAGCATCCACCGCCAGGTGCCGTCGGCGTGGCGGGCACGTGCCTCGGTCTCGATATAGGCGCTGTATCCGGCCAGGTGTCTTTCGACCAGGGCCATGATGTGCGCGTGTTCGGCGGGATGGAGCAGGGCAATCCAGTCGTCGACGTGGCGGAAGTGCGCGGCGTCATAGCCCAGCAGCCGGGCGAGTTCGGCGTTGACCGTGAAGCCGCCGCCGGGCACGTCCCATTCCCACGCGCCGAGTCCGGCCATGGCGGCGATGTGTTCGAGACGGTTCTCCTGCTCGCGCAGGTTGGCCGCGGCGACGTGCTGCTCGTGGACGTCGACGTGGACGCCGCTGAGTCGCGTTGGCTGGCCGTGCCGATCGCGCGCACTGACGTTGGCGCGGCTCAACACCCAGCGCCACTCGCCGGCCGCGGTGCGCATGCGGTATTCGGCCAGGTAGGGCACGTTGGCATCGGCGAGGTGGGCGTCCTTGATGGCGCGCAGGGCGGGCAGGTCCTCGACATGCACCAGCTCCCGCCAGGCATCGGCCGTGCGTGGACGGGATGCCTCGTCGTAGCCGAGACGCGCCAGCCACTGCGGGCTGATTACCAGTGCGTCCGTCGCGAGGTCCCATTCCCACAGCCCGATCGGGGTCGTCTGCAGGATGATCTCGAGACGCTCCTGCTCAGCCGCGAGGGCCGTCTGCACTTGTTTCTGTTGCGTGATGTCGAGATGCATGCCCGACATGCGGCGTGGCTGGCCGAACGCGTCACGCGCCGTGACCATGCCGCGATCGAGAACCCAGAGCCAACTGCCGAACGCACTGCGCAGCCGGTGTTCGCTCTCGTAGTAAGGCGTCTCGCCGGCGATGTGGGCCTCGATCCTGCGCCACACCATGGCGTGGTCATCGGGATGGACGAGACGCTCCCAGCTGTCGAGATCGGGCGCGACTTCATTCGGTTGGTAGCCGAGCATCTCGGCCCAGCGCGGATTGAAGCGTACCTTGTCGGAGTCCAGTTCCCAGTCCCAGATGCCGGCCTTGGCGCCGTCGATGACGAACTCGAGCCACGCACGCTGCTCGTCGCGTTCGCGTTGGGCGCGATCACGCTGCAGGTGGCCAGCAGCGCGGCGCGCGGCGAGTTCGGTCAGCGGCAGATCGATGTCGCCCGAATCGGCGAGCCGCGGCCCGCCGATCCACAGCAGCCCCAGCGCATGGCCGTCGTCGTCGACCAGCGGCGTCAGTTCGACGGTTTCCAGAGGCTCCACGAGCAGCGGATCGCCCTCGCAGGCGAGCAGCGCGTCGCGGCCGAGGGTGAGGGTGGAGCGCGGATTGAAGGCGGCGGTGGTGCCGGCACGGGCGAAGCGGGGCGGCGCGGTGTGGCCCTCGGCATGCCAGTAGGCCATCACGTCGACGTTGTCGTGGCCGTTGCGGAAGGCGAGCACGGCGGTTACGCGGGCGTGGCGCGCAACGCCTACCGCCTCGGCGAGGACGGCAAAGCGGTCGTCGCGTTCCACCTGTCGCGCCATGATGCGCAACGCACGCCGCTGGCGTTCGATGGCGCTGACGTCCGTCCGCAGCGACAGGTAGCCCGTGGTCACGCCGGCGGCGTCGCGCAATGGCAGGATGCTCGATTGCACCCAGTAGGGCTCGCCGGACTTGGTGCGATTCTCGATGACGCCGTGCCAGGCCTGGCCACCGGCGATGGTCCGCCACAGGTTGCGGTAGAAGGCGGGGGGATGCGCCCCCGACTTGAGGAGACGGTGACTGGCGCCGAGCAGCTCCGCGCGGCTGTAGCCGCTGATGGCGCAGAAATGTTCGTTCACGGCGACGATACGCCCCTGCGCGTCCGTGACGGAGACGATGGCATGCGCATCGAGGGCGCCACGCAGCGCATCGAGTTCGCGGGCCATGGCCTCGACGATCGGCACGCCGATGTCGGCGGCGCGCAGGGTGAGGAATTCCGGCGAAGGGCTGCTCGTCATCCGTCGTCGCCCGGTACGCGCACGCCGGTGGCGACGACGGCGGTGAACAACGAACGGCCGAGGTCATCCTCCTCGATCGCGGGCGGCGCGACCTCGGGCAGGCCGGTGACGAGATCGCGGAAGGCGCGCATCAGGGCAGGGTCACGCCAGCCGCGGTCGCATTCGCCCTGCATGATCGCCAGCGCTTCCTCGGCCGCCATGCCGCCCTTGTAGGCGCGCGCATTGGTCAGCGCGTCGAAGATGTCGCACAACTGGAATACGCGAGCGAGCAGGGGGATCTGCGCGCCGGCGAGGCCGTCGGGGTAACCGCTGCCATCCCAGCGTTCGTGGTGGGAGCGGACGATGGGCGCGGTCAGGTGCAGGCTGCGCAGGCTCGCGCACAGGCGGTCGCCGATGAGCGTGTGGGTGCGCATGATGGCCCATTCGTCGTCGTCGAGCGGCCCGCGCTTGAGCAGCACGCGGTCGGGAATACCGAGCTTGCCGATGTCGTGCAGGACGCCGCCGCGACGCAGGGCGAGCAGTTGCTCGGGGCCGAGGCCGAGCGCGCGGCCGAAGCGCACGGAGAGCTCCGCCAGGCGCGAGCAGTGATCGCCGGTGGCGCCGTCGCGTGCCTCGACCATGCGGGCAAGCGCGAACATGACCTCCTCGGCGCTGTCGAGCTGATCGGTGAGGCGCTTGCGGCTGACCGCGCTCTCGATGCGCGCGATGAGTTCGGTGGCCTGGTAGGGTTTGCGCACGAAATCGGTCGCGCCGGCGGCGAAGCTCCGTTCGAGCTGGTCGGCGGACGAACTGCCGGTCACGACGATGATCGGCAGCATGGCATCGCCGAGCACCCGGCGGACGTGGCGGCAGACGTCATCGCCACTCATGTCCGGCATGTGCTGGTCGAGCAGGATGACGTCGTAGGTCGCGCGGGCCAGGCAGGCGATGGCTGCCGCACCGCCGCCGACCGCCTCGACTGCGTAGTCCGGGGCTTCGAGGATTTCGGCCGCCAGCGAGCGCTGCAAGGGATCGTCGTCGACGATCAGCACGCGCGAGGGCATGGCGTCGGCCAGCGCGGCCATGACGTCGAAGCGGGCACCAGGGGCCTGGCCGTTCACTGCGCCGATACCTCGAGCGAAGTGAGGCCGAGCAGCGCGACCAGGGCGTCGAGGTCGAACGGTTTGGCCAGGCAGCGCTCAGCGCCGGCGGCGCAGATGCGTTCGACGTTGTCGACCGTCGGATAGCCGGTCATGGCGATGACCCGGATGCCGCGGCTCGCCGGGTCGGCCTTGATGCGGTTGCAGACGGCAAAGCCATCGAGACCCGGCATCATGAGATCGAGCAGGACCACGGCCGGGCGAAAACGCAACAGGGCGAGGCCCGCGTCGAAACCGTCGGCGGCGATCGCGGTCGCTGCTCCGGCCTCGCGCAGCACCTCGTCGAGCAGGCCGGCGAGCATCGCGTCGTCGTCGACGATGAGCACGCGCAGCGGGCCGCTGGCCGGAAAGCGCACCGCGATGCCACGGGCCGCCGCGAAGCGTTCCACGGCCGCGCGCGAGAAGCGGCGGTGGCCGCCGGGGGTCACGATGGCTTCGAGTTCGCCGCGGCTGGCCCAGGTGCGGACCGTGACCGGTGAGACGTGGAGCAAAGCGGCGACGTCGGCCGGCGTCAGTGCGTGTTCTTCCATCTGCATGGCGGACGTTCACCCCTCGTGATCTGAACCGTGAACCACCGGGCCGCCGTTGGCGACGGTGACTTGCGCGCGGTGATAGCGAATAGAGCGTTTCGAGCGATTGTATCGTATCAATCGAAATTAGCGGTTCGGTTTCGGGAGACTTTAGGTCAAGAATGGTGACGTATTCCCGCATTCAGCCGACCGGCGGTCGCTCGGACCGCGGCGGCCGAGCAGGCAACGAACAACCTGAGGACCGCTTCCCGCATGGATCCCAACAACCCGTGCATCTTCTGCCACCTGGATCGACCGGTGCTGCTCGAGAACGACTTCGCGCGTGCCTTCTATGACGCCTGGCCGGTGTCGCCCGGCCACGCCCTGGTTACGCCGAAACGCCACGCGCGGACCATCTTCGATCTCGAGCCGGACGAGTATGCCGCCTGCTTCGCCCTGGCGCGGGCGGTGCGCGAGCTGCTGGTCGCCGAACGTGCGCCGGACGGCTTCAACCTCGGCGTCAACTGTGAGCCGGCCGGCGGGCAGTCGGTGTGGCATGCCCATATTCACGTCATCCCCCGCTACCGCGGCGACAATCCCGAGCCGCTCGGCGGGGTGCGTAACGTCATTCCGCGGCGCGGTCATCCCGGCGAACCGCCCGCAGCGCCGTAAGACAGGGGATGCGGTTCGCGCGCCCTGCTCCCGCCGGCGCATCCAGTGAGCGCCGTGGCGGAGCACGGGCATGACCGCGAGCCGGCGGCGACGGGCTTCCCACAGGGGCGGACCGCTCAATTCGCAGAGCCGGCCTGCAATCCGCCTTCCGGACCCGGGAACCGACCGCGATCGGCGGACCGGGGGCACCCCGGTAACCGGCGCAAGCCGCGAAAAAATTGCGCGAAGTCGTTCCGTTTCGCCCTCGCTCCCATTAACATGCGCGCCGACGCCGCCCGTGCCACGAACAGGGCGGCCCCCCCGACCGGTTTCCCCGGTCCATCACCCAGGGTCAGCGAGGCGTGCTCCGCGCGTGTCAGGGGCCCGGGTGATATTGCCCCGGCACGTAATTCCCCAGCACGTTTTTGCAGAGAGCAGCTATGACCGACCTTTCCAGGTACCGCAACATCGGAATCTTCGCCCACGTGGACGCGGGCAAGACCACCACCACCGAGCGCATCCTCAAGCTCACCGGCAAGATCCACAAGATCGGCGAGGTGCACGACGGCGCGGCGACCACCGACTTCATGGAGCAGGAGCAGGAACGCGGAATCACCATCCAGTCGGCGGCCACGACCTGTTTCTGGAAGGACCATCGCTTCAACATCATCGACACCCCCGGGCACGTCGATTTCACCATCGAGGTGTACCGCTCGCTGAAAGTGCTGGACGGCGGTATCGGCGTCTTCTGCGGTTCCGGCGGCGTCGAGCCGCAGTCCGAAACCAACTGGCGCTATGCCAACGACTCCGAGGTCTCGCGCATCATCTACGTCAACAAGCTCGACCGCATCGGTGCCGACTTCTACCGCGTGGTCAAGCAGATCGAGGACATTCTCAAGGCGCGGCCGCTGGTCATGACGCTGCCGATCGGCATCGAGGACCAGTTCACGGGTGTTGTCGACCTGCTCACGCGCAAGGCCTGGATCTGGGACGATTCCGGGGACCCGATGAACTACCACATCGAGGACGTGCCGGCCGACATGGTCGACAAGGTCGAGAAGTGGCGCGAGACCCTGATCGAGACCGCCGTCGAGCAGGACGACGACGTCATGGAGAAGTACCTCGAGGGCGAGGAGCCGGACGTCGAGACCCTCAAGCGCTGCATCCGCAAGGGCACCATCAACCTGAGCTTCTTCCCCACCTACTGCGGTTCCTCGTTCAAGAACAAGGGCGTGCAGCTGGTGCTCGACGCTGTCGTCGACTACCTGCCCGATCCGACCGAAGTCGAGCCGCAGCCCGAGGTCGACCCCGAGGGCAACGAGACCGGCGAGAAGGCCATCGTCGATCCAGCCCGCCCGCTGCGCGCGCTCGCGTTCAAGATCATGGACGACCGTTACGGCGCGCTGACCTTCCTGCGCATCTATTCCGGGCGCATCGAGAAGGGCACGACCGTGCTCAACAGTTTCACCGGCAAGACCGAGCGTATCGGCCGCATCGTCGAGATGCATGCCAACTCGCGTAACGACGTCGACTCGGCCCAGGCCGGTGACATCGTCGCCGTGCTCGGCATGAAGAACGTGCAGACCGGTCACACCCTGTGTGACCCGAAGGCCCCGGCCACGCTCGAACCGATGGTCTTCCCGGACCCTGTCATCTCGATTGCCATCGCGCCGAAGGACAAGGCCGGCTCGGAGAAGATGGGCATTGCGCTCAGCAAGATGATCGCCGAAGACCCTTCCTTCCGCGTCGAGACCGACGAGGAATCGGGCGAGACCATCATCAAGGGCATGGGCGAACTGCACCTCGACATCAAGGTCGACATCCTGCGCCGCACGCACGGCGTCGAGGTCGAGATGGGCAAGCCGCAGGTCGCTTACCGTGAGACCATCACGCAGCGTGTCGAAGACAGCTACACGCACAAGAAGCAGACCGGTGGTTCGGGCCAGTTCGCCAAAATCGAGTACACCATCGAGCCGGGCGAGACCGGCACCGGCTTCGTGTTCGAATCGGCGGTCACCGGCGGCAACGTGCCGCGCGAGTTCTGGCCCGCGGTCGAGAAGGGCTTCTCGGTCAGCATCGACGAGGGCCCGTTGGCGGGTTACCCGGTGCAGGATCTCAAGGTCACCCTGACCGACGGCGGCTTCCACGCCGTCGACTCCTCGGCCATCGCCTACGAGATCGCGGCACGCGCGGCCTATCGCCAGACCATGCCGAAGGCGAGCCCGCAGCTGCTCGAACCGATCATGAAGGTCGACGTCTTCACCCCGGATGCCAACGTGGGCGACGTCATCGGTGACCTCAACCGCCGCCGCGGCATGATCAAGGCGCAGGAGTCGAACCCGCTCGGCGTCCGCGTCAAGGCCGAGGCGCCGCTCGGCGAGATGTTCGGCTACATCGGTGACCTGCGCACCATGACCTCCGGTCGCGGCCAGTTCTCGATGGAGTTCTCGCACTACGCGCCGTGCCCGCGCAACATAGCCGAAGAGGTGATCAAGGAGACCAAGGAGCGCAAGGGCAAGTAAGCCCGCGCGCCCGACGGGACGATATCAGCGGCGCCTGCGGGCGCCGCTTTCGTCTGGGGGCCGCGCAGCCGAAGCAGCGGGGACAAGCAATGGGGACGGGATACTCTTGGGCGGGCGCGGACCCGCCCAGACGTATCCCGTCCTCATCCCGGCAGCCCGCTCAGTCGAGCGCGCGCGTCACCACCTCGAAGGTGTCCTTCGACAGGTCCGCGGTCGCCCTGATGCGCTCGAGCGCGGCGCGCGCGTGCGCCTGGCGTGCGGCATCGAACTTGCGCCAGCGGTCGAAGGCGCGCGCCATGCGCGCGGCGACCTGGGCATTGCGTGCATCGAGCGCGATGACCTGCTCGGCGGCGAAGGCGTAGCCACTGCCGTCGGCGGCGTGGAAACGCGCGTGGTTGCCGTGGCAGAAGGCGCCGATGACCGCGCGCACCTTGTTCGGATTGCGCAGGTCGAAGGCCTCGTGGTCGAGCAGGCGGCGGACCTCGGCCAGCGTTCCCGGCAGGCGCGAGGAGGCCTGTACCGCGAGCCACTTGTCGACCACCAGCGGTTCGTCGCGCCAGCGCGCGTAGAACTCGTCCAGCGCGAGCGGCCGCTCGGGGCAGTCGCAGTTGGCCAGTGCCGTGAGAGCAGCCATGGCATCGGTCATGTTGTTGGCCGTGCGCAGCTGATCGAGACAGCGCGCGCGGATGGCCGGCGTCTCGAGTTCCATCAGGTAGCCGAGCGCGAGGTTGCTGAGCGCGCGGCGCCCCGCGGGTTCCGGCGCCGGGCTGTAGGGGCCGGCGACGGCGTAGTCGACGTAGGCAGCGGCGAAGGCCGCTTCGAGTTCGCGCGCGAGGTGGCGGCGCAGGGCCGTACGCACGGCGAGGATGGCGTCCGGGTCGACCTCGTCCATCTGCTCGGCGATGTAGCCGGCGCCGGGTAGCGTCAGGGCCTCGGCAGCGAAGGCCGGGTCGTCGGCGGCATCGTCGAGTACCCGCGCGAAGGCCGCCACCAGGGCCGGGTCGAAGCGTACCTCGCGGCCGGCGCGGTGCTGGTCGATGGCGTGCAGCAGGACGTCGAGGGCGAGGCGCTGGCCTGCTTCCCAGCGGTTGAAGGGATCGCTGTCGTGAGCGGCGAGGTGGCCGAGATCGGCCGCCGTGTAGTCGTAGCGCAGCTGGACCGGTGCGGAGAAACCGCGGAGCAGCGACGGCACGGGGTCGTCGTCGACGTCGACGAAGGTGAACGACTGCGCTGTTTCCGTCAGCGACAGCACCCGCGTGCCGGCGCCGGCGCCGGGTTCTCCGGCGAGCCGCAGCGGCAGGTCGCGACCGTCGCGGCCGACCAGGCCGACGGCGACGGGGATGTGGAACGGCGCCTTGTCGGCCTGGCCCGGCGTCGCCGGGCAGGACTGCTTGAACTCGAGCGTGAGGGTGCGCGCCGGTTCGTCGCGGATGGCGCGTACCTCGACCACCGGCGTGCCGGCCTGGCCGTACCAGCGCTTGAACTGTTCGAGATCGACGCCGGAGGCATCCGCCATCGCGGCGACGAAGTCCTCGGTGCACACGGCCTGGCCGTCGTGGCGCGCGAAGTAGAGATCCATGCCGGCACGGAAGCGCTCCGCGCCGAGCAGGGTGTGGATCATGCGTACCACCTCGGCGCCCTTGTCGTAGACCGTGGCGGTGTAGAAGTTGCTGATCTCGATGTAGGACTCGGGCCGCACCGGGTGGGCCATGGGGCCGGCGTCCTCGGGGAACTGCGCGGCGCGCAGCTGACGCACTTCCTGGATGCGCTGCACGGCATGCGAATAGCGATCCGCGCCGTACTGCTGGTCGCGGAACACCGTCAGGCCTTCCTTGAGGCTCAGCTGGAACCAGTCGCGGCAGGTCACGCGGTTGCCGGTCCAGTTGTGGAAGTACTCGTGGGCGACCACCCGGTCGAGCATCATGTAGTCGAAGTCGGTGGCGGTGTCGGGCCGTGCCAGCACGTACTTGGTGTTGAAGATGTTGAGGCCCTTGTTCTCCATCGCGCCCATGTTGAAGTCGCCGACGGCGACGATCATGTACTGGTCCAGATCGAGTTCGAGGCCGAAGGTTTCCTCGTCCCAGCGCATGGCGTGCTGCAGGGCTTCCAGCGCGAAGTCGCTCTGGTCGAGCTTGCCCGGTTCGACGAACACCATCAGGCGCACCTCGCGCCCCGAGGCCGTGACGAAACGCCGTTCGAGCTTGTCGAGCTTCGCGGCGACCATGGCGAACAGGTAGGACGGTTTCGGGAACGGGTCTTCCCAGCGCGCGAAATGGCGCCCGCCGGCTTCGTCGCCGTGGGCGACCTGGTTGCCGTTGGAGAGGAGCTGCGGGAAGCGCGCCCGGTCGGCATGGATGGTGGTGGTGTAGCGCGCCATGACGTCGGGGCGGTCGACGAACCACGTGATGCGGCGGAAGCCCTCCGCCTCGCACTGGGTGAAGTAGCCGTCCTTGGAACGGTACAGGCCCATCAGCTGCGTGTTGCTGTCGGGATCGATCCGTACCGTGGTGGTGAGTTCGAAACGCGCCGGCGGTTCGGCGACGACCAGGCGGTCGCCGTCGATCTCGTAGGCGGCGGCATCGAGCGTGCGGCCGTCGATGGCGATGTCGAGCAGCTTCAGGCCGTCGCCATCGAGGGTCAGCGGCAGGCCGCCCTCGGCCGCGGGGTTGCGACGCAGGGCCAGCGTCGCCGTCACGCGCGTCCCGCCTTCGCGGATATCGACGTCGAGCTCGACGGTATCGACGAGAAACGGCGGCGGGGTGTAATCGCGCAGATGGATGGCTTGCGGCGCAGGATTCGACATGGATGTGTTTACCCGACGATGACGTGTTCTTCGGTCATGAGAATGGCGATGCTCGAGGCCGTCGCCGTGGCACCCTCGCGCGCGCGCTGGCCTTCGGGCGTGTCGAACACCGCCTCCATGGCCGCGCGCGATTCGAACCACACTTCGGCGACGCCGTCGAAGACCTGGTCCGGCGTGGTGGCGAGGTTGATGTGGTAGCGCACCAGTCCCGGCCAGCGCTGCACCTTGGGTGCGTGCTCGGTCAGCCACCAGGTCTTGAAGGCCTCGAAGTCCATGCCGACCGGACGCTTGATGATGCCGAGGACCTTGTACATGGCGCTGCTCCGGGTGAAATCAACCGCGGCCGATTCTACGCAATTCCCCTCGCCCGGGCAGGACGCCGTGAGGTCGTCGCCCGGCTGCATTACAATCGCCGCGCGCCGCGCCCGCCGGCGCGCCATGACAACCCATCCAGGCAGGTGCGATGAACATCGAGAAGGACCGCGTGGTCAGTTTCCTGTACGTGCTCCGCGACGCCGACGGCGCCGAGATCGAGCGTTCCGGCGCCGACGAGCCGATGCTCTACCTCCACGGCCGCGAGGGCATCGTGCCCGGCCTCGAGGCGGCGATGAGCGGACGAACCAGCGGTGAGCGCTTCACCGTCACGCTGAGCCCGGAGGACGGTTACGGCCCGCGCCACGACGACGCCCTGCAGCGCATCCCGATGAAGGCGGTGATGACCCGCGGCAAGCTCAGGCCCGGCCAGCTCATTGCCGTCAACACCGAGCACGGTCCGCGCCAGGTCACGGTGGTCAAGCCCGGCAAGTTCGTCGTCGATGTCGACGTCAACCATCCCCTGGCCGGACGCACGCTGACGTTCGAGGTCGAGATCGTCGACGTCCGCGAGGCGAGCAGCGAGGAGAAGGCCCACGGTCACGCCCACGGCCCGGGCCACCACCATCACTGAAGGGCGACCTCGGCCGGCCAGCCTGGCTGAGACGCACCCGTCACCATGATCAGCTTCGAAGCCGTCACCCTGCGCCGCGGCAGCCGCGCGCTCTTCGAGAACGCGAGCTTCACCCTGCACGACGGCCAGCACGCCGGCCTGACCGGCGCCAACGGTTGCGGCAAGTCGAGCCTGTTCGCGCTCCTGCTCGGCGAACTCGGCGCCGATGCCGGCGACGTCCGCATCCCCGCGGGGCTGCGCATCGCGCACATGGCGCAGGAGGTGGAATACACCGACCGCCCGGCGCTCGAATACGTCATCGACGGCGATCGCGAGCTGCGCCACTGGCAGGCTGAACTCGCGCGTGCCGAGGCCGCGGGTGACGACCACGCCATCGCCGCCGCGCACGCCGAGATCGACCAGCGCGACGGCTACAACGCCCATTACCGCGCTGCGCAACTCCTGCACGGCCTCGGCTTCGCCGCGGCCGACGGCACGCGCGCCGTCAACGCCTTCTCCGGCGGCTGGCGTATCCGCCTGAACCTCGCCCGCGCGCTGATGTGTCCGAGCGATCTGCTGCTGCTCGACGAGCCCAGCAACCACCTCGACCTCGACGCCACCGACTGGCTCGAGGGCTGGCTCAAGCGCTACCGCGGCACCTTGCTCGTCATCTCCCACGACCGCGACTTCCTCGACGGTACGGTCGACACCATCGTGCACATCGAGCACGAGACCGTGCGCACCTACCGTGGCAACTACTCGGCGTTCGAGATCCAGCGCGCCGAGCGCCTGGCCCAGCAGCAGGCGCTGTACGAGCGGCAGCAGGCGCGGATCAAGTCGATCGAGGCCTTCGTCGCGCGCTTTCGCGCCAAGGCGACCAAGGCGCGCCAGGCCCAGAGCCGGCTGAAGGAACTCGACCGCATGTCACAGGTCGAGGCGGCCCATGTCGACTCACCGTTCGACTTCCGCATTCGCGAGGCCGACAAGGTCTCCGATCCGCTGCTGGTGATGAGCGACGTCGCCCTCGGTTACGACGGCCGCGCGGTACTCGAGGATGTCCGCGTCAACCTCCATCCGGGCGCGCGCATCGGCCTGCTCGGCGCCAACGGCGCCGGCAAGTCGACCCTGATCAAGGGCCTCACCGGCATACTCGCGCCGCTCGCCGGCCACCGCACCGCCGGTACCCACCTCGCCTGCGGTTACTACGACCAGCAGCAGCTCGAGGCGCTCGATCTCGACGCCAGCGCGCTGACCCACGTGCGCCGCCTGTCGCCGCGCGCGACCGAGCAGGACATCCGCAACTTTCTCGGCGGCTTCGATTTCCACGGCGACGCCGCGCTCACCCCCATCCGCCCCATGAGCGGGGGCGAGAAGGCGCGCCTGGCGCTCGCGCTCATCGCCTGGCAGCGACCCAACCTGCTGCTGCTCGACGAGCCCACCAACCATCTCGATCTCGAGATGCGTCACGCCCTCACCGTCGCCCTGCAGGCCTTCGGCGGCGCGCTGGTGGTGGTCTCCCACGACCGCTACCTGTTGCGCCACTCGGTCGACGAGTTCTGGCTGGTCGCCGACGGCCGCGTCGCGCCGTTCGACGGCGACCTCGACGACTATCACCGCTACCTCGCCGGGCGCCCGGCACCGCGCGCCGCGACGGCGCCGGCCACGGCCGCAACACCATCGCCCGCGCCGCCGCGTTCAGCGCGTGACGCCCGCGCCGAACGCCGCGACGCCGCCGCGCGCCGTGCCCAGCTCGCGCCCCTGCGCAAAGAGGTCGCGCGCCTGGAAGCGGCGATGGACGCCAGCCGCGCCAGCCTGGCCCTGCTCGAGACGCGCCTGGCGGACAGTGCGCTCTACGAGGCGGCGCGCAAGGCTGACCTGCAGCAGTTGTTGCGCGAACAGGGCAGCCTGCAACAGGCGCTGGCGACACAGGAAGAGGCCTGGCTCACCGCGCAGGAAGCGCTGGACGCACTGGCCGGCGAACTCGATCTCGCGCCCTGACCTGGCGCCTGCCGGCGGCCCTCCCCGGGCAGGCGGGCCGCGTGCCGGCGCTTCCTGAAACGAGCGTGCGGCACGCACTGCGCACGACGTCGGCAGCCGGACCGAACGCTCGACCTGCCGGGCAGGGCGCGCCGGGTGGCGCGTCACGCAGACGACAGCCTGCGCAGAACCTTTGCACCGGCCTGTTACAGTGGGCGCCGCTCGAGCCGGGGAGGGCCGCGACATGAATCACGCACATCGGCGCCTGCGGGTCGGCTTTCTCGCCGGCCTCCTGCTGACGACCACCGTGGCTGCCGACGATGCCCGCCTCGCCACCGCCGGCGAAGCGGTCGACGACTGGCTCACCTACGGCCACGGTTGGGCCAACCAGCGCTACAGCGCGCTGGAGAACATCACGCGCGACAACGTCGCCCGCCTCAGGCCCGCCTGGATCCACCAGACCGGCAAGCTCGGCACGTTCCCGGCCAACCCGCTGGTGGTCGACGGCGTGATGTACCTGACGGCGCCGGGCAACGACGTCATCGCGCTCGATGCGGCGAGCGGCGCCGAGCGCTGGCGTTACCGCCATCGCCTGGCCACCGAGGACCTGTGCTGCGGGGTGCACAACCGGGGCCTCGCCTGGGGCTACGGGCGGTTGTACATGATCACGGCCGATGCCCGCTTCATCGCGCTCGAGGCCAGCGACGGCTCGGTGGTGTGGGACATCCCGGTGGTCGATCCGCAGAGCGACGACCCCGCCGATCTCGACGCCATCCGGGTCTACGATCCGGCACACCCCGGCGCCTTCGAACGCTACACCCGCTTCGCCGGCAACATGGCCCCGGTGGTGCACGGCGGCCGCGTGTTCGTCGGGGTCAGCGGCACCGGCTACAGCGCGGTGCTCGGCGATGCCGAAGCCCAGTCCGCCTCGGTACTCGGCCGCCCCGGCGTGCGCGACGGTTTGCGCGCCTTCCTCTCCGCCTACGATGCCCACGACGGCCGCCTGCTGTGGCGCTGGTACGCGACGGCGGCCAAGGGCTGGGAAGGCGATTTCACGCCGACCACCGCGTTCGGCGACGATCTCCACCGCGACCTCGACGCCGAGCGCGCCGCGGCGCCAGCCCACCGCGAGGCCTGGCGTGGCGGCGGTGGTTCGATCTACTCCTCGCCCTCGATCGACCCCGCGCTCGGCCTGGTCTATTTCGGCACCGGCAACGCCTCGCCGACCTACGCCGACCAGTTGCGCCCGGGGGACAACCTCTACACCTCGTCGCTCGTCGCCCTCGATGTCGCCACGGGTGCACTGCGCTGGTACCACCAGGTCGTGCCGCACGACATCTGGGGCTACGACAGCGCCTCGCCGCCCGTGCTGCTCGACCTGCCGCGGGCCGATGGCACGGCGCGCCCCGTGCTCGCGGCCGCATCGAAGACCGGCTGGCTCTACATCCTCGATCGCCGCACCGGCGAGCCCCTGCGCCGCTCCGAGCCCTTCGTGCCGCAGAACGCGATGATGTTCCACCGCCCGACGACCGCCGGCATCCTCGCCGCCCCGGGCGCCGCCGGCGGCGCCAACTGGCCGCCGGCCGCGTGGCACCCGGGTACGGGCCTCGTCTACGTGCCGGCCAGCCACCAGCCGACGCGCTATCGCCTCGAATCCGGCGCCGACGGCCACCCGGTCAACGTGCTCGATTTCATGAACGACGCCGAGCGCTGGGGTACCTTGACCGCCATCGATCCCCGCGACGGCCAGATCCGCTGGCAGGCGAAGAGCCCGCTGCCGTTGATGTCGGGCGCGCTGGCGACGGCCGGCGGGCTGGTCTTCGCCGGCGAGTCGAACGGCGACTTCAGCGCCTTCGATGCCGCCGATGGCGCACGCCTGTGGCGCTTCGCCACCGGTGCCGGGGTCAATGCGCCGGCCGTCACCTACCGGGTCGACGGTCGCCAGTACGTTGCCGTGGCCGCCGGCGGGCACGCCCTGTTCCGTTTCCCGCAGGGCGATGCCGTCATCGCCTTCGCCCTGCCCGAGTGATTGCCGTCATCCACACCTGAGTCCGTCATCCCGTCACCAGGAGCCCATCGCCCATGTCCGAGATCATCCTGCATCACTACGCCCTGTCGCCCTTCTCGGAGAAGATCCGCCGCATCCTCGCCTACAAGGGTGTGCCGTGGCGGGCGGTCGAACAGCCCATCATGATGCCCAAGCCCGATCTCGTGCCGCTGACGGGCGGCAATCGCCGCATCCCGGCCATGCAGGTCGGTGCCGATATCTATTGCGACACCGTGTGCATCGCGCGGCGCATCGAGGAACTCCATCCCGCGCGCCCCGTGATCCCCGCGGCCCTCGCCGGCGCCATCGGTGTGGTCGAGGACTGGGCCGATCACCGCCTGTTCCTGTTCGCCGTGCCGCCGACCATCCTCGCCCTGTTCGACGACCTGCCGCCCGGTTTCCTCGAGGATCGCCGCGCCATGTCGCCCGGCTTCTCGCGCGAGGCCATCGAGGCCGCCGCCCCGCACGCGCTGGAACAGGCGCTGCAGGCGCTCGACCTGCTCGATGCCCAGCTTGCGCAAACTGCCTTCCTGCTCGGCGCCGACTTCACCCTGGCCGACGCCGCGGCCTACCACCCGGTGCGCTTCATGCAGAACGCGCCCGATCTGGCCGCGCACGTCGCCGCGCGGCCGGCGCTCGCGGCCTGGTGCGCGCGCATCGCCGGTTTTGGCGAAGGCGAGGTGACGGCCATGAGCGGGGCCGACGCACTGGCGGCGGCGAAGGCGGCAACGCCAGCCGACATCGCGGGCGGCGTACCGGCCGATGCGCCGTTCGCGGCCGGCGACACCGTCAGCATCGTTGCCGACGACTACGGCCCGGAGACGACGGTCGGGCGCCTCGTGCGCCTGCGCGCGAACGAGGTGGTGGTGTTACGCGAGGACCCGGCGGTCGGCGAGGTGGCCGTGCACTACCCGCGCGCGGGTTACCTCGTCTCCCGCGCCTGAGCCCCTGCGTCAGTAGCCGACGAACTCGCCGTCGCGCCTGTCGCGGAAGGCGGCGATGGCCTCGGCGTGGTCGGCGCCGGTCTTGGCGATGGCGATGTTCGAGGCCACGAGATCGAGGCAGGTCGCCATGTCGGCCTGCGCCGCGTGATCGACGGCGCGCTTGATGAGGCGTACCGACAGCGGCGGCAGGCGTGCCATGCGCGCGGCCAGCGCCTGCGCGTTCGCCAGCAGTTCCGCGTCCGGCCACACGTGGTTGACGAGACCGATCGCGAGCGCCTGTTCGGCATCGATGAAGTCGGCCGTGAGCAACAGTTCCAGCGCCCAGGCCCGTCCCACCAGGTGCGGCAGGAACCATGCGCCGCCGCCGCCCGGCAGCAGGCCGAGACGGGCGTAGGTCTCGGCGAAACGCGCGCTCGCGGCTGCCACGCGGATGTCGCAGGCGAGCGCGAGATCGAGACCGCCGCCCGTGGCGACGCCGTTGACGGCGGCGACGATGGGCTTGTCGAAATGCGCCAGGCGCTTCGGGAAGGCCTGGA
This sequence comes from Gammaproteobacteria bacterium, assembly GCA_050184115.1. Lineage (GTDB taxonomy): Bacteria > Pseudomonadota > Gammaproteobacteria > JACKNG01. Next base: position 1,172,467 of record JBFXAQ010000001.1, read on the forward strand.
TGGTGGTGTCGATGTAGCCCTTGGTGACGTGCGGACGGTTGTCGGCCGCGGCGCCCATGGCGCTGACGTCGCCGCCCGAGCAGAAGCCGCGCCCGGCGCCGGTCAGCACCACCGCGCGCACGTCGTCGCGGGCGGCGCATTCGTCGACGCATGCCACCAGGCGCTCGAGCATGGGATCGGTGAAGGCGTTGAGCTTCTCCGGCTGGTTCAGGGTGATGGTCGCGACGCGCTCGGCGACGTCGAACAGCACGGTATCGGTCATGCGGGTTCTCCTCGGGGTTGGCGACGCGGCGCGCAAGGCGTCGGCGGCGCAGGCAGGCCTGTCACCGGCGCCAGCGCGCTCTGCGGCGGGCTTCGTTATCCCACAGATACGCCGATTCGCGTAGCCCGGGCGGTGCGCAGGGCCGCCCACGGTCATGATTAATCGCTCCGGCGGCTCTACAATCGCGCCATGTCCAAGTCACGCTTCGACCAGGAACTCCTGGCCTTCCTCGACGCTTCGCCGACGCCGTTCCACGCCGTCGCCGCGATGCGTCGCCGTCTCGACGCCGCCGGCTTCACCGCCCTCGACGAGGGCGAGCCCTGGCAACTCGTGCCGCGCGGGCGCTATTACGTCACGCGCAACGAGTCCTCGCTGGTCGCCTTTCGCCTCGGCGCGCGCGGCATCGCCGAGGACGGCCTGCGCATGGTCGGTGCCCACACCGACAGCCCCTGCCTCAAGCTCAAGCCGAACGCGGTCCTGGAAACGCACGGCTACCTGCGCTTCGGTGTCGAGGTCTACGGCGGCGTGCTGCTGAACCCGTGGTTCGATCGCGATCTCTCCATTGCCGGCCGCGTCACCACGCGCAACCGCGGCGGGCGGCTGTCCTCCACGTTGATCGATTTCGAGCGCCCGGTGGCGGTCATTCCCAGTCTCGCCATCCATCTCGATCGCGAGGCCAACGACAAGCGCACGGTCAACAAGCAGACCATGCTGCCGCCGGTACTGGCACTCGCCGGCGGCGGCGGTTTCGATCTCGACGCGATGATCAAGGCGCGGCTGAAGGCGCAGAAGAGCCCGCTCGCGCGCGAGGAGCTGCTCGATTTCGAGCTCATGCTCTACGACACCCAGCGCGCGGCGGTGATCGGACTCGACAACGAGTTCGTCGCCGCCGCCCGCCTCGACAACCTGCTCAGTTGCCACACGGGTCTCAGCGCGCTGCTCGACGCCCCGGCCGGACACGCCCAGCTCTTCGTCGCCAACGACCACGAGGAGGTCGGCAGCGGTTCGACCGCCGGCGCGCGCGGCAACTTCCTGCGCAGCGTGCTCGAACGCATCGCCGGCGGCGACGAGGCCCTGGCGCGCGCGATCGCGCGCTCGCTCCTGATCTCGACCGACAACGCCCACGGCGTCCATCCGAACTTCGCCGACAAGCACGATGGCCGCCACGGTCCGCTGCTGAACGCGGGGCCGGTGATCAAGGTCAACGCCAACCAGTCCTACGCCACCAACAGCGAGAGCGCGGCGATTGCGCGCCACGCCGCGGCGCTGGCCGCGGTGCCCGTGCAGAGCTTCGTCACCCGCACCGACATGGGCTGCGGCAGCACCATCGGCCCGCTCACCGCCACCGCGCTCGGCGTGCGCACGGTGGACATCGGCGTACCGACCTTCGCCATGCATTCCATCCGCGAACTGGCCGGCGCCGACGACGGCCACGCGCTGTCCCGCCTGCTCGTCGCTTTCTACGGCCTGCCGGACCTGAACGTGCGCAGCGCCTGAGGCGCAGCGCGCAACCGTTGCGAGAGCCGCGCGCGCTCAGCGCACGGCGTCGAAGTAGGCGACGATCTCACGCACCTGCGCGGCGATGTCGGCGGCGTCGAGCGGCGGGCTGAACTCCGCCGCGACCCGGGTATCCGGGCCGAGCAGCAGGATCGAGGCCGGGTGATCGAACCAGTATTCGGCGGGCTCCTCGCCCGACACGCGCACGATGCGCGCGCCGAACTGGCGCGTGAGATGACGCAGCTCGCGCTCCGGGCCGCTGGCGGCGAGAAAGGCCGGGTCGAAGTACGCGGTGTACTCGGCAAGGCGCTCCGGCGTGTCGCGTTCGCCGTCGATGGAGACGAACAGCACCTGGCCACGGGCCTGGAAGCCGGGCGAGTCCCGCAGTGCCGTGTGCACCTGCTGCAAGGTCGCGAGGGTGGTCGGGCAGATGTCCGGGCAGTGGGTGTAGCCGAAGAAGAGCAGGGTCCAGTGGTCGCGCAGGCGAGCCGGGCCGAGCGGTTCGCCGCGGGCGTCGGTCAGGGCGAAGGCCTCCAACGGCGGCGGCGGTGGCCAGACGATGGCGGGGACGGTCGGCATGCCCGGAACCGGCGCATCCGGAGCCGGAGCGGGCGCTGCGTGGTAGCCGGCCTGGTACGCCACGCCTGCGATCAGCAACGCGCCAATGACGAGGACAAGGGGGTGGCAGCGCATGACGGGCCGGAGTATAGCGGAGGCGTGCCCGGGCGCCGTGCCTGGCGCGCGGACCTGTCCGTCGCGCGCGCGGCGCCGGGCGGCCGGCGCGCGAGCGGACCGCCTCGCCGTCACGCGGGGCCGGGGCAGCGGTGGTTGCTGCTTCGCGGGTCGCCGCCGGCCCCTATACTGTGCGCCCGCACCACGCCTGCCCGCAGCCACGCGCCGCCCTTGAACGCCCCGACGCCACCGCCCGCCGTCAACCTGCCCCTGGCGGTGTTCGCCATGCTCGGCACGCAGACGGTGACGGTGCTCATGTTCATGACCATCCCGGTCATGGCGACCGAGATCGCGCCCGAGTTCGGCGTCGCCGCCACGGACATCGCGCTGTTCGTCTCGATCGTGTTCGTCTCGGCGATGTTCTTTTCCGCCGCGAGCGGCAGCTTCATCCACCGTTTCGGCGGCATCCGCGCCAACCAGCTCGGCATGACCCTTTCGGCCTGCTGCCTGCTGCTCGCGCTCGCCGGCTCGCTGCCGTTGCTCTACCTCGCCGCCGCCCTGGTCGGCCTCGGTTACGGACCCAACACGCCCTCGGGTTCGCACGTGCTGGCGCGCGTGACCCCGCCGCGCGCGCGCAGCCTCGTGTTCTCGCTCAAGCAGAGCGGGGCGCCGCTCGGCGGCTTGCTGGCCGGCCTGCTGGTGCCGGCGATGGTGCACGCGATCGGCTGGCGTGGGGCGGTCGTGACCTCGGTCGTGCTGGCCCTGCTGGCGGTGATCGCCATCCAGCCGCTGCGCGACGCGCTGGACGACGATCGGGATCGCCACGCCGCGCTCACCCTGGCTTCGCCGTGGCAGGCAGTCAGTGCCGTGTTGCGGGATCTCAGACTGCGGCGCCTGCTGCTGGTGGCGTTCTGCCTGACCGCGACCCAGGCGACGGTCATGACCTTCGTCGTGATCTACCTCGTCGAGGTGATCGGGCTCGAGTTCAGGCTGGCCGGCGCGCTCTTCGCCGCCTCGCAGGCGACGGGCGCCGTCCTGCGCGTGGCGATGGGCTGGGCCGCCGACCGCCTCGGCGCGCGCGCCATCCTGGCCGGACTCGGCATCGGCAGCGCGCTCGGTCTCGTCGTCCTTTCGGGTCTCGACGGCGAGAGCGCGTTCACCACGGTCGTGCTGGTGGTGGTGCTCGGTTGTGCGCTCGGCTTCGGCTGGAACGGCGTGTTCCTGGCCGAGGTGGCCAGCGATCCCGGCCCGGCCGGCATCGGCGCGGCGACCGGCGGCAGCCTGTTCTTTCTATACGGCGGCCTGGTCGCGGGACCGGCGGCCGTCTCGGCGCTGGCGACCGTGAGCGGCGGCTACACCGTGCCGTTGTGCAGCGTGGCCGCGTTGACCGCGGCGGCGAGTCTCAACCTGCTGCGCCCGGCGCCGCGCTGAGTGCAGGGGTCAAGGCGCGTCGACCTCGACGATCTCGGTTTCAGGGAACCAGCGCGTGATGGCCGCATCGTCGAACAACGTCTCCTGGCCGTCGACCCGCCATTGCCCTTCCTCGCGCACCACGTGGTAGAGCTCGAACTCGACCGCGCCATGCGCGTTCAGACGGTCGCGCGCGGAGAGGAGGTTGGGCACCACCGCCCGCTTCGTGCAGGTGTGGTCGTCACCGTCGACCATCGCCGCTCGCGGGTCGACGCCGTAGATCTCGACCCGGCCCGGGCCGTAGGCGCGCGCCTGCAGGGCTGCCCAGTCGGCGCGCGGGCGGCCGTCCGTCATGCCGTCGTCGACGTGATCGTAGGCATCGGCGAAGCGGTGTTCGTGCATCGCTGTTAGGTAGGCCATCACCGCGCGGCGCGGCCCGCCGTCGTTTCCGGGGCAGGGAGTGGCGGGGCTGGCTGGTGCGGGGTTCGAGCCGAGCAGGCCGAGCAGCGCGGCGGCGATGGCTGGTTTGCGATGTCGCATCGGGGTCACCTCCGGGGGATGAATGGAGACGCCCGTCGAGTGTGGAGCCGTGGATCGCGGCGCGCCAGGGCGGCCGGCCGCGTTCGCGTGGCATTCGCCACGCAGGCGCGCTATTCAGCCCGGCCGGCGCGCGAACATCACCGTATCGAGATAGCTCAGGACCAGCACCTCGTCCTGGTTGTAGAGGCGGAAGTGGAACCTGACGATGCCGCGGTCGGGCTTGCTGCGTGAGGGCCGCGTCTCGAGCGTTTCGATCTCGAGGCGGATGTCGTCGCCGGGATACACCGGGTGCGGGAAGCGCAACTCGTCGAAGCCGAGCGCGCCGATGATGGCCTCGCGCCAGGCGGCGCCGTTCAGCATCGCCTGCTTGATGCACAGCGTGTACTGGCCGGACGCGCTCAGGCCCTCGAGTCCGCGCGCGCGGGCGGCGTCGTCGTCGAGGTGGATGGGCAGTGGGTCCCAGCGCCGGTTGAACTCGAGAAGTTCCGCGCGATCGACGTGGTAGGGGCCGAAATGGAAGGTCTCGCCCGGGCGGACGTCTTCGAACCAGAGGGTTTCGCAGGCGGTCATGGCCTTGCTCGGTGGGGAAGGTGAAAGGCGGCCGGAGCGCGCCAGCGCCCCGGCCGGGACAGGTCACATGTTGAAGAACACCATCTTGTTGCCGTCGAGATCGCGGAAGTAGCCGCCGTAGAAGGCGTCACCGCGCGGGCCCGGCGCACCCTCGTCCTTCGCGCCCAGTGCCATGGCCTTGCCGTGCAGCTTGTCGACGGTTGCATGGTCGGGGCAGAAGAGCGCGATCATCGTGCCGTTGCCCGCCGTCGCGGGATTGCCGTCGAAGGGCTTGACCACGCCGAACATCGGCGTGCCCTGGCCCCAGCCCCACAGCACCATGCGCTCGGTCTCCATCACGCGCTTGCCGCCGGTCTCGCCGAACAGGGCGTCATAGAACTTGGCCGCGGCGTCGAGATTGTTGGTGCCGACCATCGTGTATCCAATCATCGCTGTGTTCCTCTGCTTGACGGGCCGTGGGGCCCGGTTGTGTGGCGGCCGCGGCGCCCGTGGTGGCGCCGCGCGCCGCGGAGCGTTCGTCCCGTGACGGCGCGCAAGCCGGCGGGCGGCCGATTATTGCAGACCGCATGCCCCGGCCGATAGCGCGTGGCGCCCTGCCGTCGGCACCCTATACTGGCGCCCACTGGAGCAAGGGGAGGACCACATGGCAAATCTGGATCAACAGGTCGCCGCGCTCGTCGCGCGCGAGGCCATTCGCGACCTGCCGCGCCGCTATTGCGATTGCGTCTGGCGTGACGACATCGATGGCATCGTCGACCTGTTCACCGTCGACGGCAGTTTCGTCGCCGAGATGGGCGGCAAGACCTACACCTTCAAGGGGCGCGAAGAACTGCGTCGCATGTTCGCCAGCGGGCTCGGCATCCAGCCGCGGCCCTACATCCACAATCACGTCGTCGAGTTGAACGGCGAGAGCTTCGCCAGCGGACGTTGCTACCTCGACCTGCACAGCGCGCGCAACAACATGGAATTCATGGGCGCGGGCTATTACACCGACGAGTACATGGCGACACCGCAGGGCTGGAAGTTCCTCAGTCGCCATTTCGTCGCCGTGCGCATGGACGATGTGCCGCAGGGACTGGACGGCGCCTGACGTCGGCGCGACGGGCGGCACGATGCGGATACTCGTGGTCGAGGACAACGCGGCGCTGGCCGCCAATATCGGCGAGTTCCTCGAGGCCGCCGGCGCGATGGTCGACTTCGCCTACACCGGCACCAGTGGCCTCGAACTCGCCGGTGCCGGCGACTACGACGCCATCGTGCTCGACATCGCCCTGCCGCGGCTCGACGGTCTTGAACTGTGCCGGCGTCTGCGCGGCCAGCACGACGACGACACGCCCGTGCTCATGCTCACCGCGCGCGACACCACCGCGGACAAGCTCGACGGTTTCGCCGCCGGCACCGACGATTACCTGACCAAGCCGTTCGACCTCGACGAACTGTACGCGCGCCTGCAGGCCTTGCTGCGGCGTCGCCAGCGCGGCATGCGGCGACTGGTGGTGGTCGATCTCGAGTTCGATCTCGACACCCGCCAGGTACGGCGCGGCGGACGCCTGCTCAAGCTCACGCCGAGCGGCCTGCGCCTGCTCGATGTCCTCATGCACCACGCCCCGGCGGTGGTGCCGAGGGCCGATCTGGAGTACGCCCTGTGGGCCGACGCGCCGCCCGACAGCGAGGCCTCGTTACGCGTCCATCTGCATGCGTTGCGACGCGCCATCGACGACCGTGCCGCGCGCAAGCTCGTCCATACCGTGGCCGGCACCGGCTACCGCCTCGGGCTCGATGACGAAACCTGAACTCAGCCTGCGCGCGCGCTTCCTGCTCGGCTCGCTGTTCCTGTCGGCGGTATTGATTGCTGGGTTCTGGCTGGCTATCAACCAGTTCCTCGAGGTCATGGAGGAGGAATTCATCGGCAGCGAACTGCGCGGCGAGTTCGAACGTTACGCCGACGCGGTCATCGAGGGCGGCATCGACGCCGCCACGCCGCCCGCTGGCAGCGAAGGCTTCCTGGTCGATGACGTCGCCGAGCGGCAGCTTCCAGCCGAGCTGCGCGGGCTGGCGCCGGGCGTCCATGCCGAGATCTCGATCGGTGCGCGCGAGTACGGTGTCGCCAAGCGGCGCCTCGACGAGCACACACTCTACCTGGTGCGGGACATCGAGCAGGAGCCCATCGAACTGCTCGAACGGCGCCTGCAGGACATCGCGACCTGGGCCGGCGCGAGCGCCGTGCTCGCCGGCATTGCCTTGTCGTTGTGGTTGTCCAACCTGGTGCTGGCGCCGGTGCTCGGCCTGGAGCGCAAGCTCGCCGCCATCGAGCCGGGACTGACCCGCCCGCCGTTGCGCGATCGGGCCTTGCCGGGCGAACTCGACGCCATCGCCCACGCCTTCGACAAGGTGCTGGTCCGCTTCGACGAGTTCAGTGCGCGCGAGCGAAATTTCACCCGCGATGCCAGCCATGAGTTGCGGACTCCGCTGGCAGTGATCCTGAGCTCGGCCCAGCTCGTCGCCGGGACCCTGGAGCCGACCAGCGCGCAGGCCCCGCGCCTCGCCCGGCTGCGCGCCGCGGCCGAGCAGATGCAGGCCCTGATCGACGCCCTGCTGTTCCTGGCGCGTGGCGCGAGCGGTGGTGACGGCAAACCGGTCAGCGCCGCGCGGCTGCTGGAGGAAGCGTTGCGCCTGCAGGCCGACGCCGGGCGTGTGCCGCTCGACGCGGTGCGTCTCACGATCGCCGAGGACGCGCAGCTCGACGTGCCGCGCGGCCTGTTCCTGTGCGTCGTCAACAACCTGCTCGGTAATGCCTGGGACCACGCCGACGGCTCCGATCTCGAAGTGACGCTGCGCGGCACCGACCTCGTGATCGCCGATGCCGGCCCTGGCATCGACGCCGCCCTGCTGCCGCGCATCTTCGAACGCGGTGTGCGCGGTTCCGAATCGTCGGGCCAGGGGCTCGGGCTCGACCTCGTCACGCGGGTCTGCGAGCGGTTGGGCTGGAGGCTCGCGCTCGACAGCGCGGCCGGACGGGGTACGCAGGTCGTTCTGCACATGGGCGAACGGGTGTCCTGAGTCCGCCGGCGACGGCGTGGCCGGCGCGGTCGTGGGCGGGCTCTTAACGCGCGATTAACGGCGCGCGCGTGACACTCGTGGCATGTCGAACCCCACCCGACGACGTTGCTGATGTCGACCTTGCGTGCGCGCCTGCGCGGAGTTCTTTCCGGGCCGCGCCTCGCGCTGCTCGGTGTCATGCTCGCCGCCACCGTCACGGTCGCCACGCTGACCCGGGCCGGGCTCATGGTCACGGCCGGTGGTGCCGGCCGCCTGCCATCATCGAACTATGCCGCGGTATTCGGCTGCGGCCTGCTCTACGACCTCGCCTTCGGCGCCTTCCTGCTCGCCCCGGCGGTGGTGTTGTTGCTGGCGCCGGGACGCTGGTGGTCGACGCGGTTGTTGCGCTGGCTGGTCCACGCGGTCCTGCTTGCACTGTTCTTGCTGCTCGGCTTCATCGCCGAAGCCGAGTTCATCTTCTTCGACGAGTTCAGCACGCGCTTCAACTTCATCGCCGTCGATTACCTCGTCTATACGGGTGAAGTGCTCGGTAACATCTGGGAGTCGTACCGTGTGGTGTGGCTGCTGGTCGCCGACTGCGCGCTGGCCGCGATCGCCTACTGGTTCCTGCGCCCGCGCATCGAGGCCCTGCTGGCGCGGCCGTCAAGCGCGCGGCCATGGTTGGCCGTGGCGCTGTGGGGCGTCGTCGCCGCGTTCGCCGGTTTGCTCGACCAGCGGCCCCGCGAGACTTTCGCCAACCCCTATGCCAGCGAGTTCGCCAGCAACGGGCCGTACCAGTTCTTCGCCGCGTTCCGTAACAACGAACTCGACTACGAGCGCTTCTACCCGACGCTGCCGCTGGCCGAAGTCGATCGCCGTCTGCGCGACACGCTGGCCGCGCCCGGGACGCGCTTTCTCAGCGACACGCCACTCGATATCCGTCGCGAGGTCGACAACCCGGGCGCGCCGCGCCGTCTCAACGTCGTCCTGATCATGGTCGAGAGCCTGGGCGCGGACTTCATGGGACATTTCGGCGACGCCCGCGGTATGACGCCGCATCTCGACGATCTCGCCGCCAGGAGCCTCGTGTTCGAGAACTTCTACGCCGCCGGTACGCGTACCGTGCGCGGCCTCGAAGCGGTGACCTTGTCGTTGCCACCCACCCCGGGACAGGCCATCGTCAAGCGCCTCGGGCGCGAAAGCGGGATGTGGTCGCTGGGGCGGGTGCTCGATGCGGCCGGCTACGACAGCACCTTCGTCTACGGCGGCCGCGCCTACTTCGACAACATGGGCGCGTTCTTCGCCGGCAACGGCTACGCGGTGGTCGACCAGCGTTCGACGCCCGCTGCCGAGATCGGCTTCACCAATGCGTGGGGCATGTCCGACGAGGACCTCTATCGCCAGGCGCTCGCCGTCGCTGCGCGCGGCCACGCCAGCGGTCGGCCCTTCTTCATGCACATCATGACGACCTCCAACCACCGGCCCTACACCTACCCCGAGGGGCGCGTGCCGGGCCCGCAGGGCGGGCGCGCCAACGCGGTACGCTACACCGACTGGGCGCTCGACAATTTCCTCGCCAGGGCACGCGCCCAGCCCTGGTTCGACGACACGGTGTTCGTCATCCTCGGCGACCACTGCGCCAACGCGGCCGGCAAGGTCGACCTGCCGGCCTCGCGCTACCACGTGCCGCTGTTGATCTACTCACCCCGGCATGTCACTGGCGGTCGGGTCGAGACCCTGGCCAGCCAGGTCGATGTCGCGCCGACCCTGCTCGGGCTGCTCCGTCTCGACTACCAGTCCGCCTTCCTCGGCCGCGATATCCTCGCCGCTGCCCAGCCCGCGCCGCGCGCGCTGATCAGCACCTACCAGGATCTCGGCCTGATCGAGGACGGCGTCGTCACCGTGCTCGCCCCGCAGCGGCGCATTGACCGTCACCGCGCCGGGCGCAGCCTGCTGCGCGGCTACGACGGGCGGCCAGGCTTGAACGACGAGCTCGTGCGCGAGGCGGTCGCGCTGTACCAGGGCGCGAGCTACATCTACAGCCACGGTCTCAACGCGTGGCAGCCGCTCGCCGGGGGCGATTCGGTCGCGGCCGCCGTCGCGCCGCCTTGACGCCGTGACGCCGGTTTCGCTGGCCACGCTGGCGCCGGCGGTGGTGGCGCTGGGCCTGATGATCCTGATCGTCGCCAGCGGCCTCGATTTCCAGCTCGCCGACCTGCTCTACGGCTGGCAGGGTGGGGCGTGGTCGCTGCGCCACGACTTCCTGGTCTCCAAGATCCTCCATGCCAGGGCGCAGAAGCGGTCGACGGCCATCGAACTGTCGACGGTGGTGCTCGCGCTCGTCAGCCCGTACCACCCGCGCCTGCGACGCTGGCGCCGTGGGCTGGCCTACGTCGCCCTGACCGGGCTCGCCGGGCTGGCCGTGGTCAGCCTCGGCAAACACCTGCTACCGCTGGCCTGTCCCTCGCAACTCGAACGCTACGGCGGCTGGTTGCCGAACCGACTGTGGCTCGGCCGCGACCTCGTCGCGCTCGGCAAGGGCTGCTTCCCCTCCGCCCATGCCAGCGGTGGCTTTGCGTTGTGCGGCTGGTATTTCTACGCCCGCTACTACGGTCTGTCCGGCGCCGGGCGCTACGCGGCGGCGGCGCTCGCTGCCGGCGCCGTGTTGGGCTTCGCCCAGCAGATCCGCGGTGCGCATTTCCTGTCCCACGACCTCGCCGCCGTGGCGGTGTGCTGGGCCGCCGCCTGGCTGCTCGCGCGAGTGTGGTTGGTGGCAGTGCCCGCGCCGCGGCCTGTGGCCGCCGCGAGCGCGATGGCGTAGCTGGAACTCAACCGTCGATCATGACCACGATCTTGCCGAGCGCGCGGCGCTCGGCAAGATCCGTGATGGCCTGGCCGGCTTTGGCCAGCGGGTAGTGGGCTGAGACGTGCGGCTTGATCTTGCCGGCCGCGTAGAGCTGGACCAGTTCATTGATGTTGCGCTGGTTGGCGGCCGGGTCGCGCTCGCTCCACGAGCCCAGGAACACGCCGACGATCTGGCAGCCCTTGAGCAGCGGCAGGTTGAGCGGGATCGCTGGAATGCCGGCGGGAAAGCCGACGACCAGAAAGCGTCCTTCCCAGGCGATGGCGCGTAGCGCGGCCTCGGCATAGGCGCCACCGACGCCGTCGTAGACGACGTTCGCACCGTCACCGCCGACGGCATCCTTGAACAGCGTGGCGAGGGCCTTGGCGCCGTCCTTGTCGAACGGCCCGGGCGGGTAGACCACGCCGGCCGCGGCCCCGTGCGCACAGGCGAGGTCGACCTTCTCCTGGCTCGAGGCGGCGGCGATCACGCGCGCGCCCATGGCGCGGCCGAGTTCGACCGCGGCCAGTCCCACGCCGCCGGCGGCGCCGAGCACGAGCAGGGTGTCGCCTTGGCCGAGCTGGCCGCGCTGCTTGAGCGCGTGGTAGGAAGTGCCGTAGGTGAAGACGAAGGCGGCGGCCTCGTCCCACGGCATGCCGTCCGGGATCGGTGCGCATTTCACCGCGCGCGTGACGACGTACTCGGCCATGCCGCCCCAGCCGACCATGCCGATGACGCGGTCGCCGACGGCCAGCCCGTCGACACCTTCGCCCACCGCATCGATCTCGCCGGCGACTTCGCCGCCCGGCGAGAACGGGCGGTTGGGACGGAACTGGTACTTGTCCTCGATGATCAGGGTGTCGGGATAGTTCACGCCGCAGGCGCGCACGCGGATGCGCACTTCACCGGCGCCGGGTTCGGGCACCGGCGCGTCCTGCAATTGCAGGGTCTGGGGGCCGCCAGGGGTGATGCTCAACATCGCTTTCATCGATCGTCTTCTCCGGGTGTGGCGCGGACTGGACCGCCGGGTTATGGTGCGCGGCCAGTGTAACAACAGCGTTCCGCGACGACAGCGTGCGCGGCGGCGCGGGCAACGGGGGAGAGGCGCAGCCATGACGGAGAACCAGAAGATCGTGCAGGCGTGGTTCGACCACGTCTCGAAGGGCGAGGCGGAGGCGGCCTTCGCGCTGTTCGCCGACGACATCGTCTACGACCTCAAGGGCACGACGCCGGTGTCCGGCGTCTATCGCGGCCTCGACGACATCGTCAACAAGTTCTTCGTGCCCTGGCGCAAGCAGATCGACGGCGATCTCGTCGTCCACGTCGACGAGCTGATCGGCGAGGGCGAGCGCGTGTGCGTGCTCGGTCACGGCTCGGCGAAGACCATCCACGGCCTGCGCTACGACAACGACTACGCCTTCGTCTTCACGGTGAAGGGCGGCAAGATCACCCACGTCGCCGAATACCTCGATACCGCGCTGGTCGAAACCGCCGCCTACGGCAGGAAGCTGGTCGGGCCGTGATCGACGCGGGCGCGCGGTGAGCACGCTCGCGCCCGCCACCGGCGCGCCGGTGCCATGGCGTGACGACGCCCGCGTGGTCGGCGTCGTCGCCTTCGCCCATCTCGTCAGCCACTTCTTCCAGCTCGTCCTGCCGCCGCTGTTCCCGTGGCTGCGCGAGGCCTTCGCGCTGTCCTACGCCGAGCTCGGCTTCATCATGTCCGTGCTGTTCACGGTTTCGGGCCTCGGCCAGGCGGCGGCCGGCTTCATCGTCGATCGCCACGGCGCGCTGCCGACACTCGTCGGCGGTCTCCTCGCGCTGGCCGCCGGCGCGGTGGTCGCGGCGAGCGCATCCGGCTATGCCGGCCTGCTCGGCGCCGCGGTGCTGTTCGGTCTCGGCAACGCGGTGTTCCACCCGGTCGATTTCTGGCTCATCAACCACCGCGTCAGCGTGCCGCGGCTGGGGCCGGCGTTCTCCGTCCATGGTCTTTCCGGCAGCCTGGGCTGGGCCGCGGCGCCGGTGTTCATGCTCGCCGTGGCGACCCCGTTCGGCTGGCGCGCGGCGGTGCTGGCTGCGGCCGTGCTGCCGCTCGCCGCGATCGCCGGCGCGTGGTGGTCGCGCGACGTGCTCAGCCGTGCCGCCAACGTCGAACCGGTCGCCGGTACGCCGCCGGTTTCCTCCGGTTTCGCCTTCCTGCGCCTGCGCGCGGTGTGGCTGTGCTTTGGTTTCTTCGCCTGCGTCGCCGCCGCGCTCGGCGGTGTGCAGGGCTTCTCGCCGACGGTATTCGAACGCGCCTACGGCCTCGCGCTCGCGCCGGCGGCGATGAGTGTCACCTTCTACATGTTGGCGAGCGGCGTCGGCATGCTGGCCGGTGGCTGGCTGGTCACGCACAGCCGCGTGCTCGAGCGCAACATCACCCTCGCGCTGCTGCTCGCGGTCGGCGCCGCGGCACTGGTCGCGAGCGGCTGGCCGGGCGCGACGCTGGCGCTCGCCCTGATGGCGGTGATGGGCTTCGGTTCCGGCCTGTCGGGGCCGTCGCGCGATCTCCTCATCCGCGCCGCGGCGCCGCCCGGTGCCACCGGCCGCGTCTACGGCGTGGTCTACTCCGGGCTCGATGTCGGCATCGCGGTCGGGCCGCCGCTGCTCGGCCGCCTGCTCGATCACGGTATCGTCGGCGGCATCTACTACGTCGTCGCCGCCTGCCTCTTCGCCGGCCTGCTGCTGGCGCGCGCCGTCGCCGCGCAGACCCGCGCGACCGGACCGGCAAGCCCCGCCTAGTCGCAGTCGGCGCTGCTCGCCCGGCCGGGCGGGCCGCAGGGGGCATCGTTGACCTCAAGCTCGCGTCCACGACGACGCTATCAGGATGATTCGTCCCCGCGGAAGGAGCGCGCCATGGCCGGACAAGTCGACGAACGCGATGCCGGAGCCCTGTCCGGTTGGCTGGCCCTGCCCCTATGGCTGGTCGGCGTGGCCATCGCGGCCTGGTCGCTGATCGCGCCCGTGGCCCTGCGTGGCGGCGAACCGGCGGTGGCCGGCATCCTTGCCGTGCCGTTCCTCGCCTTCCTGCTCAAGGGCTTCCTGGTACTCGAACCCAACCAGGCCGCCGTGCTGGTGTTCTTCGGCAAGTACGCCGGCTCGCTGCGCGACGACGGATTCTTCTGGGTCAATCCGTTCTACGCCAAGCACAAGGTCTCGCTGCGCGCACACAACCTCAACACGCCCACGCTCAAGGTCAACGATCGCGCCGGCAACCCGATCGAGGTGGCGGCGGTGATCGTGTGGCGGGTGGCCGACACCGCGCGCGCGACGTTCGACGTCGAGAACTACTACGAGTACGTCACGATGCAGAGCGAGTCGGCGGTGCGCCAGGTGGTCAGCGAGCGCTGGTACGACGGCGACGAGAACGGCAACGAGTCACTGCGCGGCGACCTCGACATGGTTGCCAGGCTGCTCGTCGACAGCATCCAGAGTCATTGCGAACTGGCCGGCCTCGAAATCGTCGAGGCGCGCATCTCGCACCTCGCCTACGCGCCGGAGATCGCCGGGGCCATGCTGCGCCGCCAGCAGGCGGTGGCGGTGGTCGCCGCGCGTACGCAGATCGTCGAAGGGGCGGTCGGCATGGTCAACCTCGCCCTGCAGCGACTCGCGGCCGAGGAGGTCGTGCGCCTCGACGACACCGCCCGCGTGCGCCTGGTGACCAATCTCATGACGGTGCTGGTGGGCGATTCTGAGACCCAGCCGGTACTGTCCGTCGACCACGATTGACGCGAAGGAACACGGAGAACCGCGATGATGACCAAGACGCCGCAGCCCGCCGGGCTGCCTTTCCCCCTGCCCCTGCTGGTGCTCAACACCGTCGGCGTGGCCTGTCTCGCCGGCGGCGTGTGCGGGCTCGCGACGCCGGAACTGGTGCCGGTCCTGGCGTCCGCCCCCGTCGCCTGGTCGTTGATCGCGGTCGGCGCGATGATGGATGGTTACGCGATGCTCGGCATCGTCAGCCACGCGCGCCGCGCGCGCGGAATCTGAACGGCAGGAGCGGCTATTCGCCGCAGTCGAAGCGGACCGCGCCGCCCGGGTCGTCTTCCGGCCACGAACCGAAGCCGAGCGTGCCGCGGCCGACGAGCACGTCTTCCTCGCGGCGCAGGTGCTTGCGTGTGCCGTCCTCGAGCACGATATAGGTGCCGTTGGTGCTCTCGTCGCGGATGCTGAAGCGACCGTGGCGCAGGTTGATCTCGGCATGCTGGCGCGAGGTCAGGCGCCCGTTGACCTGCAGGGTGACGTGACGGCCGCGACCGACCACGCAGGTGTTGTTGCGGTTGTCGACGCGCACCCGGTGGCCGTCGTACTCGAGTGACAGCACGATCTCGACCGCGGCGGCCTGCAGGCGCGGCTTGGAACTGATCTGCGTCTCGTCGCCGGTGCGCTCCCACGGCATCTTGTAGATGAGCAACTCACCTTCGAAGGCCTCGGCGGGCACGTGGTCGATGGGATGGACCTCGGGAAAGAGCGGCGGCGGCAAGGTGTCGATGGCCTGCTTCGAGGTCAGGATCTCGTCGGCCTTGGCCAGCTTGATGATCTGCTGGGCCGTGATCGGGGTTTCACCGACGAGATCCTCGCCGCGCCAGGCCACCGGGCCGTAATGCCAGCCGATCTTGATGTGCAGGATGCCCATCTGGAACGCGCCTTCCTCGCCGACCCGGCGCAGGCTGGCCTGCATCTCGGTCGCCGCCAGCGCGGCCTTCACCGGTTCGGCGAAGGCGACCATGATCTCGTCGCCGATGGTCTTGAGGGTCTCGCCCGAGAGGCCCTTGCCGACGTTCTGCAGCAGTTCGATGCATTTCGCCATGTCGGCACGCGCGATCGCGTCGCCGTACTGTTCGTACAGCCGCGTGCTGCCGGAGACATCGGCATAGAGCACGGCGAGGTTTTTGAGGGACTTGTCCATGGCGAAACGCGAATCAGTTTAATCCATTGCGCCAGTCGCGTGCAGCGTACGCGTTGCTCGCTCAGAAGCGGGTGCCGGGGTTACGCAGCCACACCGCGTTGGGCGCCAGGATGTCGATGTCGACCGGATTGTTGAGCCCCGCGTTCTCCTCGAACCAGCGCTTGAGCTTGCGTCCGCCGATGATGCGCGGCGAGGCGTTGGTGTTGGTGGCGCGGTCGATGTGGCCGTGGATGGTATCGCGCTCGCGGCCGCACAGGATGCGGATCTTCTCCTGGTCGCCGCCGAACAACCGCGAGTAGCGCAGCGGCACGTTGAAGTAGCCCTTGTCGAGGTAGTGGTAGCCGACCAGGAAACGGTAGCTCGGGCGATCGGTGGTGAGATCGGTGTAGGTATGGCCGTCGTCGACCACGGGCCGGGGGCGCGGCTGCGGTCGTCGCACGCTCTTCGCGGCACGCGTCGGTACGACGCGCGCGCCGCTGTCGTTCCAGGGCGGTTGCAGGCTCTCGATCAGGCTGTGCTGCAGGCCGGCGGCGAGGTTGATGCGGAACGAGCCGTAATGGAGGTTACCGGGGTCAGGCAGGGCGTAGACCTCGATCGGCTGGTCGACCATCAGCATGGCGAGGATGCGTTCGCGGTTGCGCGCGCGGGTCGAGCGCGACGGCCCGCCCTGCTGGTAACCGTCCATGCGCAGTCGCAGGCTGCGCCCGGAGCGCCCGACGTAGAGCAGCTCGTCGCCGCTGGCGAAGGCATACAGGACGTTCGCGGCGCTGGCATAGCGGCTCAGCTCGACGACGGGTTCGCCGTCCTCGAGCAACCAATCGCCGGCCACCTCGAAGCCGATCTCCAGCAACCTGTCGAGCGCGGTCCTGTCCATCTCCCGGGCCTGCGTGACGGGGCGGGACCGCCCCGGGGGCCGTCATTCTAGCCCGCATTCCTCGCGTGTTGTCGTCGCGCGGCGCGCGCCCTGCCGCAAACCGGG
The DNA here is from genome assembly GCA_050184115.1 of Gammaproteobacteria bacterium. GTDB lineage: Bacteria > Pseudomonadota > Gammaproteobacteria > JACKNG01. Next base: position 1,189,223 of record JBFXAQ010000001.1, read on the forward strand.
GACGAGCATGGCGACCGGTGACAAAACCATGCTCGAAGGCGTGCCGCGCAGATCGGGTGCACGCGGCCCCGCGAGTGCAGCGGCAACCGCGTGGGCCGTGTCGGGGGGACAAAGCGCGACCGCCGCACGCGCGTGGCCGTCGTCGGGCGTGTCGACGCGTGGACAGTTCCGACGCAAGCGGCTAACGTCGCCGCCTCGTCGTCGCCCGCGGGGCCCAGCCGGACCTTGAACCTGACCATCCTGTTGCTCGCCGCCGTGGCCTTCGTGGTCGTCGCGGTGATGACCGTGACCGGACCCTTGCTGCCGCTGATCGCCGAGGAGTTCGGCCGCAGCGTCGGCCAGGTCGGCATCATCGTCACCGCCTTCGCCGTGCCCTACGGCGCGTTCCAGGTCGTCTTCGGGCCGATCGGCGACCGCTACGGCAAGGTCCGCGTGATCGCGCTCGCGCTCGGTGCCGCGACCGTGTTCGTCGCGCTCTCGGGCCTCGCCCGTACGCTCGGCGAACTCACCCTGCTGCGTTTCTGCTCGGGCGTGTTCATGGCCGCGACCATCCCGCTCGCGATGGCCTGGATCGCCGACGAGGTCCCGGCCGCGGTGCGCCAGCCGGTCATCGGCCGCTACGTCAACGGTCTCGTGCTCGGCCAGATCGCCGGCGGCGCGCTGGGCGGCATCGTCGCCGAGTACTTTGCCTGGCGGCACATCTTCTACGTCTTCGCCATCGCCACGGCCGTCGTCGCCTGCGCCTTGTGGACGCGCGCCGAGCGCGGTGTCGACCGTTCCGCCCACACGCTCCCGCTCGGCGAGGTGCTCGCGATCTACGCCAGGCTGTTCCGCGAACAGCGCTCGCGCCGCATCATCATCGTCGGCACCCTGGAAGGCGTGTTGATCTTCGGCGTGCTGGCCTACTTCGGTGCCTGGCTGCGCCACGCCCACGGCCTCGATTACGCGCGCATCGGCATCGTGCTCGGCGCCTACGGTCTCGGCGGCATGGTCTACGCGGCGGCGGTCTACCGCCTGGTCCGCGTGCTCGGCGAGCGGCGCATGGTCGCCTGGGGTTCGTTACTGCTGGGTGCCGGTTTCGTGCTCTTTGCCTGGGTCCCGGCCTGGTGGATGTGTCCGCTGGTACTGCTGAGCTGCGGCTTCGGCTTCTACCTCTTCCACAACACCATGCAGATGCAGGCCACGGAGCTGTCCCAGCAAGCGCGCGGTACGGCCGTCGCGCTGTGGGTGTTCATGCTGTTTCTCGGCCAGGGTTTCGGCGTGTTCGTCGGCGGGCGGCTGATCGATGCCGTCGGCTACCGCGCCACGTTCTGCGCCGCCGGCCTCGGCATCGCCGCGCTCGGGGCGTGGTTCGCGCGGCGCATGGACACCCACCACGGCGCGCCGGCCCACTGACGGCCCGCTTGCGCGGGCCGGTCGTGGACCGGCCGCGGGGGCCGCCGTCAGAGGTGTTCGACGAACCAGTCGCGCGCGGCGGCGCTGGTCTCGTCGAAGGCATCGGTGTAGGCCGCGTAGTGATCGGCCTCGACCACGAAGAGCTTCTTCGGGCCCTTGACCATGCCAAAGCAGTCGAGCGCGATGTCGGTCGGCGTGGTGGTGTCGAAACGCGAGACGATCATGAGCAGCGGCGTGGTGCCGAGGCGCACCATGTATCCGCTGACGTCGTACTCGGCCATGTACTCGATCGAGCGCAGGGTGACGCGGTTCTGCCACGTGCACTTGGGGTCGGCGTCGAGGAACTGGTGGATGTAGTTGTAGGTCGCCGCGCCGGGGAAGAGGTGCGGCTCGTTCGGATCGAGCGAGCACATCTTCATGTAGGCGGAAGGCTTGCCCTCGACGCGCCGCTGACGGTCCTCGTCGAGCATCTTCTCGAAGTCGCGCATGCCGGTGACCGGGATGAACTGCTGCAGGTTGCGCCAGCCGATCAGGAACGGCACCTGGCTGACCACGCACTTCACGCGGCGATCGAGCGCGGCGACGGCGCAGACCGTGCCGCCGGTGTAACTCGTACCCCACACACCGATGCGATCCGCGTCGCATTCCTTCTGCGACTGCGCGAAGGTGATGGCCGAGCGGTAATCGCGCAGTTGCATCGTGGGGTCGATGTCCTGCCGCGGCCGGCCGCCGCTGGCGCCGAGACAGCGGTTGTCGTAGACCAGCACCGCCATGCCGGCAGCGCAGAACACCTCGGCGTACTTGTCCAGCGTCATCTCCTTCACGCCGGAGAAGCCGTGGGCCATGACCACGGTGGGGAAGGGGCTCTTGCCCCGGTTGGGCTTGTACAGCCAGCCGCGGAGCGTCACCCCGTCGGCCTTGAACTCGATATCGCGTCGCATGGAGGTCCTCCCCTCGGGCAACTGGATGGTGGGTTTGCCAGGTACTGGCATGGTGGCGTCGCGGGCGCGCCGGCGGCGCCGCTGCAACGATAACCGCAGCGCCGGGCCGGGCGCCAGCCGGCGGCCAGCCTGCCGCGGCCGTGGTCGAGGCCGTATCATGCGCCCTTCACGACCACGTCGGGGCATCGACATCGCATGGGACGTTGGCGACCGCCGGCCGCGCGCGCGGCTCCCTACATCACGGCTGCGGGTTATCGCCGGCTCGAGGCCGAGCTGCGTGCATTGTGGGAACGGCGCGCCGAGGTGGTGAAGCACCTGGCCGCGGCAGCGGCCGAGGGCGACCGCTCGGAGAATGCCGAGTACCAGTACCGCAAGAAGGAGCTGCGCGAAATCGATCGGCGCATCGGCTACCTGCAGCGGCGCATGCCCCAGCTCGAAGTGGTCAGCGAAAGGCCGGACAGCGCCGAGCGCGTGTACTTCGGCGCGCGCGTCGAACTGGAGGCGGACGACGGCACCGCGCGCAGCTACCGTATCGTCGGTGCCGACGAAGCCGAACCGGGTGCGGGCGCGATCAGTCTCGATTCGCCGGTCGCCCGCCGCCTGCTCGGTCGTGCCCGTGACGACGAGATCGAGCTCGACGGGCTCGGTGCGCACGTCATCGTCGACATCGACTACCCGGATCCGCGGCTGTGACCCGCGCGGCCCCGTGCACGTCGCTGTGCGCCGTGTTGCTCGTCCTCGGTGCGCTGTTCGCGCGCACGGCGGTCGCCGAGCATTTCGCCTTCGGCTGGCCGCTGCCGGCCACTGCGACGGTGAAGAGCACGGTGGAGAAGGATGGACTGGTCAGTACGGCGCGCTACCGCGTCACCCTGGCGGCGGTGCCAGCCGCCGAGGACGGCGAACTCGAACTCGCCTTTGACGAGTTCGCACTGCTCACCATGAACGGCGAGGACGCCACGCGCCCGGAGGTGGTCGCCAGGCTCGGGCCGCTGGCGGCGCTGACCTCGGCCCTGCCGAGCATGCGCCTGTCGGCGACGGGCGATTACCGGGGGGTGCGTGGCCTCAACCTCGTCCTCCAGCGCGTGCTCGAACTGCTACCCGAACAGACGCCGGCGGACCAGCGCGCGCAGCTCGAACGCGTCCTGCGCTCGCCGCGCATGCAACAGCTGCTACAGCAGAAATCGGGCGAGATCTGGAACGTGTGGGTCGCGGCGTGGAACGGGCTCGACCTTTCGCCCGGCCAGCAGCTCGAGGCGCACGTGCCGGTGGCCGCGCTCGGCGGCAAGCTCGACCAGGAGGTGCTGGTCGAGCACCTCGGTGCAGCGCCCGGCGCTCCCGATCACGTACGGTTGCGCATGACCACCCTGATCGATGGCCCCGAACTCGCTACGTTGCTGGCCGGCTTTGCCGAGTCGCTCGCCGCCAGCGGCAAGCTGCAAGGCAACATCACCGCCGCGCGCTCGCGCAGCGTGACCGAGGTCGTGACCCGTGCTGCCGACCTCGTACCGCGACACGCGGTGTCGACCACCGAGGTCACCGTCACCGATGCCGCCGGACGCGGCTACCACCAGCGCGAGCGCAAGGAATACTGGTTCGAGTGGCCGTGACCGACGCGCCGCGACCATCGACGGGAGTGCCGCCATGGGCGTACCGATGATGCTCTATTTCGCCGACCCGATGTGCTCCTGGTGCTGGGGCTTCAACCCGGTCATGGCGCGCGTGCGCGAAGCCTACGGCGAGCGCTTCGACCTGAGCCTCGTCGTCGGTGGCCTGAGTCCGCACGAGACGCGCCCGCTCGATGCGCGCACCCGGGCGTCGGTGCGCGAGCACTGGCAGCACGTCCACGAAGCGAGCGGCCAGCCCTTCGACTTCGGCTTCTTCGACCGCACGGGTTTCGTCTACAACACCGAGCCGGCCTGCCGCGCGATCGTCGCCGCGCGCCGCCTCGAACCCGGCAGCGAGTTCCGCATGCTGCACGCCCTGCACGTGGCCTTCTATGCCGCCAACCGCGACGTCACCGACGAGACGGTGCTCACCGACGTCGCCAGCGGTCTCGGTTTCGCACGCGAGCAATTCGCGGCCTGCCTCGACGACCAGGTCACGCGCCTCGAGACCGGCAACGACTTCATGGCCACGCAGAGCATCGGCATCCAGGGCTTTCCGGCGCTGGTCGTCGGCGACGAGGAAACCGGGCTGACCGGCATCACCGTCGGCTACCAGGATTACGAACCGATCGCGCACGCGCTCGATGCGTGGCTGGCGGGACGGGCGGCGGAATAAAGCACTGTCCACCGTGGCGGCGGCCTGCAGCCGAGCAAGCGTGCTCCATGTCAACGGTGCCGGCAGGGTGACGCAAAGCGTCGCGAGGACGACCAGCTGCAAGGCGCGGGCGAGCCGAGCACCGGAGTTTACTGGTGTAAATGAGGAGCGCAGGCGAGCTCGCAACGCCGCAGATTGTCGCCGCAGTAGCTTTGCGTCGCCCTGACCTAGAAGCGCCCGCTGCGCAGATCCTCGATCGCCGCCATGATCTCCTCGCGCGTGTTCATCACGAACGGTCCGTAGCGCGCCACCGGTTCGCCGAACGGTCGGCCGGCGACGACCAGCGCGCGGGCGCCGTCGTTGGCGGCGGCGAGGCGGACGTCATCGCCATCGTCGAGCACGGCCAGGCGCCGCCGTTCGAGCAGGGTCGGGGACGTTTCACCGATGGCGACGCTGCCGCCGTAGCAATAGACGAAGGCGGCGTGCCCGCGCGGTAGCGGCACATCGAGCGTTCCGCTGGCATCGAGTTCGACGTCGAGATAGATCGGCGCGGCGTCGATGTCGCGTACCGGGCCTTGCACCTCGCCCCAGGCACCGGCGATGACGCGCACGCGGGCGCCGTCGGCGACACCGACCTGCGGGATGTCGCCGGGCGGGATGTCCTGGTAGCGCGGTGTGCGCAGCTTGTTGCGTGCCGGCAGGTTGACCCACAGCTGGAAGCCCCACATGAGGCCGTCTTCCTGTTCGGGCATCTCCGAGTGGACGATGCCACGGCCGGCCGTCATCCATTGCACGCTGCCCGCTTCGAGCAGCCCCGAGTTGCCGAGGTTGTCGCCGTGGCGCATGCGTCCGGCGAGCATGTAGGTGACGGTCTCGAAGCCGCGGTGCGGATGTTCGGGAAAGCCCGCGATGTAGTCGTCGGGGTCGTCGGAGACGAACTCGTCGAGGAGCAGGAAGGGATCGAGATCGGGCAGGGCCTGGCCGCCGATAACGCGGTAGAGGCGTACGCCGGCGCCGTCCGACGTCGGTTGTCCGGCGACGATACGGTTCACGGCGCGCGGGCGATGATCGGGCATGCGGGCTGTTCTCCTCGGTGCGCCGTTGGCGCGTGCAGGCCGACGATACGCAGTGCCCCGGGCCTTGTCGACCGGGCGGTTCGTCGCCGCGGACCTGAGTACGGTCCCGGCTAGGCGGCCTGCAGGAAGGCGCGCAAACGCGCCGCATCGAGAGCGCCGGCCTGGCGGGCCACTTCGCGACCCTGTCGGAACACGATGAGGGTCGGGATGGAACGGATGTTCCAGGCCCCGGCCGTGCGCGGCGCGGCATCGGTGTCGAGCTTGGCGAACAGCACGCGGCCCGCGTACTCCGCCGAGGCGCGCTCGAAGACCGGCGCCATGGCCTTGCACGGGCCGCACCAGGCGGCCCAGAAGTCGACCACCACCGGCAATTCGCTGCGGCCGACGTAGCGCTCGAAACGGGCGTCGTCGAGCGCGACCGGGTGCGCGGGCACGAGCCCGTCCTTGCACTTGCCGCAGATCGGCGTTTCGGTGAGACGTGCGTGCGGCACGCGGTTCAGTTGTCCGCAGGCGGGACAGACGAGGTGTAAGGTGTCTTGCATGGCGGGCGAGATGGGCGCGCCCGCCGCGGATTCAAGGGGCGCGGCCGGATGACCTTGACCGTGGTCAACGCGGGCATCGCGCGATTCGCCAGGCTGTCGCGGGCAAGCAAGGGGAGGTCAGCGGACATGGGTGGAGCCAGGGGCGCGCGGCGGGTCGTCATCCTCGGCGCCGCGGGGCGCGATTTCCACGATTTCAACACCGTCTTCCGCGACGACCCGGACTGCCACGTCGTCGCCTTCACGGCGACCCAGATACCGGACATCGCCGGGCGCCGCTACCCACCCGAACTGGCCGGGCCGCGCTACCCCGACGGCATCCCCGTGCGGCCCGCGGGCGAACTCGGGCGGATGCTCGCCGAGGAGCGCATCGACGAAGTGGTCTTCGCCTACAGCGACGTCGCCCACGCGACGGTCATGCACCAGGCCTCGCTCGCACTCGCCGCCGGCGCCGACTTCAGCCTGCTCGGACCGGGCCGCACCATGCTCCGTTCGCGCCTGCCGGTGATCGCGGTGTCGGCGGTGCGGACCGGTTGCGGCAAGTCCCAGGTCGCGCGCTGGCTGGCGCGCCGGCTGCGCGCGCGCGGCCTCACCCCGGCGGTGCTGCGCCACCCCATGCCCTACGGCGATCTCGCACGCCAGGCCGTGCAGCGCTTCGCCAGCGTCGACGATCTCGACGCCGCCGCCTGCACCGTCGAGGAGCGCGAGGAATACGAACCGCACCTCGCGACCGGCTCGCTGGTCTTTGCCGGCGTCGACTACGCCGCCATCCTCGCGCGCGCCGAGCAGGAGGCGGACGTCATCGTGTGGGACGGCGGCAACAACGATTTCCCCTTCGTGCGGCCGGACCTGCACGTGGTGCTGGTCGACCCGCTGCGACCCGGCCATGAAACCAGTCATCACCCCGGCGAGGCCGTGCTGCGCATGGCCGACGTCGTGGTGGTGGCGAAGTGCGACGCGGCCGACGCCGCGGCGATCGACGCGGTGACGGTGGCGGCGCGCGCGGCCAATCCGCGCGCCGCGCTGGTCCACGGCGGTTCGCCGGTGACGCTCGACGACCCGCAGGCCGTCGCCGGCCGGCGCGTCCTGGTGGTCGAGGACGGCCCCACCCTCACCCACGGCGGCATGCCCTGGGGCGCCGGCCACGTCGCGACAGCGGCCATCGCAACCTTGGTCGATCCGCGCGCGAGCGCGCACCCGGCCATCGCCGCCGTCTACCGCGACTACCCGCACATCGGCCCGGTGCTGCCGGCCGTCGGCTACTCGCCGGCGCAACTCGCCGCGCTGGCCGCGACCATCAACGCGAGCGCCGCCGAGGTGGTGGTGATGGCGACGCCCTGCGATCTCGCCCGCCTCGTGCGCCTCGACAAGCCGGTGGAGCGGGCGCGCTACGAGTTCGCCGACCTCGACACCCCAGGGCTCGGCGCGCTGGTCGATGCGTTCGTCGACGAGCACGCGCTGCGACCCGGCGCGTCTTGAGGGCAGCCGCTAACCGGCGGTCGTGACCCGCGCGAGGTAGTCGTCGAAACCGATCACCGTGCCGTCGGCGCCGAGGGCGTCGCGCAGCACCTCGAACAGGAACGGCGCGTCGGCGCTGGCGCAGAGGATGCGGGTGTGCGGCTCGTGACCCGCGAACTGCCACAGCGCGGCGTTGCAGTGAGCGAAGCGCACCTGCGCCCAGAAGGGGCCGTCGAGGGCGAGCGGCGTGGCACAGAACTCCTCGACGAGCGTACGCCGTGCCGTGCCGCCGAGCGCGAACTCGGCCATCTCCGGCGACAGGACCAGGGTGTCGCCGTCGCGGCCGTCGGGCGCGTCGAAGAGCGCCGTGTCGAGCGGCCGCACGGCATCGATGACGAGGTACTGGTCGAGATGACTGCGCACGACGAGGCCGCCGTCGCCCCAGGCCAGGCTGTCCTGCACGCCTGACGGCACCGGCGCGCCGTGGCGACGCAGCCAGTCGGCCGCGCCACGGCCGACCACCAGTCGCCGCCGCAGGGCACTCAGATCGGCGAGGTAGGTCTTGGTATCGGTGCCGTGGCGGGCGCGGGCGGCGATGCGCAGACCGGCGCGCTCGTCGACCTCGAGCCCGCTGTCGCCGAGTATCGCCAGCGCCGGGCTGCGGCGCGCGAGCGCGGGCGGGCCGTCGCCGCGCGCCGCGGTCGGCAGCGCGGCATCGCCTGCGTTCTGCCGCGTGTTGCCCGGATCGTGGAACGGCAGCGCGCAGACCTCGACCAGGCGAGTACCGCCCGCGGCGAGGCGCACGGCGAGCTGCGTGCCCGGCGCGGCGAGCCGGCTCTCGACCATGGCGAGGCCGACGGTGCGCTCGAGCAGCGGGCTCGGCGCGACGCTCGTGAGGCGCCCGGCGATGCGCTGACCGTCGATGACGAGCAGGCATTCGGCGAGCTCGGCGGCGGCGTCGAGCGGCGCGGTGAAACCGACCAGCGTGCGCGCCGTGCGCCCGGCCAGCAGGCCGAGGGCGTGGCGGCCGAGGAAGCGCGAGCCGTCGCGCCGCAGCGCACGGCCGAGCCCGATCTCGTGCGGGTTGGTCGTGCCGTCGGTGTCCTGGCCGACGATGCAATGACCCTTCTCCAGGCGCAGCAGGCGCTGGGCGTCGACGCCGAAAGGCGCGATGCCGTGACCTTCTCCGGCCGCCAGCAGGCTTTCCCACACGTGCCACAGCGCGCTCGCCGCGACATGGATCTCGTAACCGAGTTCGCCGACGAAGCCGACCCGCATCACCCGCGCGGCGACCCCGGCGACCTCGCCCTCGCGCAGCGCGAGGTAGGGGAAGTCGGCGTGGCCAAGGGCGAGGTCGGTCAGCGGTGCCAGCACCGCGCGCGCGGCCGGCCCCGCGAGGTTGAGCGCGCCGCAGGCCTGGGTGCGATCGACGATGGCGACGTCGAGGTCGAGCTGGGCGGCGAACAGTTCGAGCTGGCGCACGACGTGGGCGGCCTGCGTGGTGGTCGTGGTCAGGTAGTAGTGATCGGCGGCGAGCCGCCCGCACACGCCGTCGTCGACCAGGGTGCCGCTGCCGTCGACCATGAACACGTAGCGCGTCATGCCGTCTTCGAGGCGGGTGAAGGAACACGGGTAGGCGTAGTCGAGCAGGGCGCGCGCGTCGCGGCCGAACAGTTCGACCTTGCCCAAGGTCGAGACGTCGATGAGGCCGACCCGTTCGCGCACCGCGCGGTACTCCGCCTCGACACGGGCGCGCGGCTCGCCGGCGCCGTAATGCATCGGCCGCAGCCAGGCGCCGGCTTCCTTCATATGTGCGCCGGCGGCGCGGTGCCAGGCGTCGAGCGGGGTGCGCGCGGCGTGGCGCAGGCGCCGCCCGGCCAGCGCGGCGAGCGGCACCGGCTGCACGAAGGGGCGCGGGGTGGTGATGCCGATATCGGCGACCGTGCTGTTCCGCGCGGCCGCGAGCAGGCGGATGCCGTTGACGTTCGACACCTTGCCCTGGCTCGGGCCCATGCCGAGCGTCGAGTAGCGCTTGAGGAGCTCGATCGAATCGAAGCCCTCGCGGATGGCGGTGGTGAGATCGCGCGTGGTGAGGTCCTCGTCGAAATCGACGAAGGCCTTGTCCCGGCCGGCCGTCATCGCAGGCGCGGCGTGGATGGGGTAGGGGTGCGCAACCGGTTCAGCGGCGGGCGCCGGCCGGGCGGCGGGCGCCGGCGCCGCGGCCGAACCGAGCGTCGCAAGTGCCGCCGTTGCGGCAAAGCGGCCATCGGCGACACGCCCGGCGAAGTCGAACACGCCGTTGACCGAACCGGCCGCGAAGATCCCGGGCGGCAGGTCCCGCGGCAGGTGCATGCTGAGGCGCTCGTCGTAGTGCAGGCGGCTGCCGGCCTGCACCAGCAGGCCCGCGGCCGGCGCCACGCCGACGGCCATCAGGAGGCCGTCGCATTCGAGCGTGTGCGCGGCCCCGCCCACCGCGACGTCGAGTGCCGCGAGTTCGCCGCGCCGTGCGTGGGTCCCGGTCAACTGTGCGCCCGTGATGACCTCGAGCCCGGCGCCGCGCGCGTGGTCGATGGCGGCCCGGCGGGCGGCGCCGTCGTCGAGGTCGACCACGGTGTCGATGGCGAGCCCGGCGTCGCGGAGTGCCAGTGCCTGGCGGTAGGCGTCGGCATGCCCGGCGATGACGACGCCGCGTTCGAACGGCCTGACGGCATAGCAGTGGGCGAGGCGTGCGGCGGCGCCGGCGAGCATCACCCCGGGCCGGTCGTTGTCGGGGAACACGGCCGGCTGTTCGTAGACGCCGCTCGCGACGATCACGCTCCGTGCGTGGACCAGCACGATGCCGCCGTCGCCGACCACGGCGACGCAATGGTCGGCATAGCAGGCGCTGGCGACGTGTTCGTCAAGGATTGTCACGTGCGGGGTGGCCTCGAGACGCGCCAGCAAGTCGTCGCGGAAGGCGCGGCCCTCGTCGCTCGTGGCGTCGCGGTGGTTGAGACTGCCGCCCGGTCGCGGGTTCTCGTCGACCAGGATGGTCGTCGCGCCGCGTGCGGCCAGCTCGTCGGCCGCGGCGAGGCCGGCGGCGCCGGCGCCGATCACCAGCACGTCGCACCAGGCGTGGCGGCGCGGCAGGCGCGGGGTGCTGCCGGCCGTCGGCAGGCGGCCGAGCCCGGCCGCATGGCGGATGAGCTTCTCCCACCACGGGAAGGCCCGGCGCGGACGGTGGAAGGCCTTGTAGTAGAAGCCGACCGGCAGCACCGGCGCGAAGAGTCCGAGCACGCGGCCGGCATCGTGGCGCAGCCCGCCCCAGGTGTTGACTGCCCGGTAGACGGCGCCCGGGACGGGGCGGCTGACGTCGGCGCGGATGTTGGTCGCCTGCTCGGTCTCGACCAGCACGTTGGCGTCGTGGTTGGCGAACGACAGCACGCCGCGCGGGCGGTGGTACTTGAAGCTCCGCGCGAGCGTGCGCCGGCCGCTGGCGAGGAGTGCGCTGGTGATGACGTCGCCGTCGAAAGCCTCGACGGTCTCGCCTTCGAACGCGAAACTGAAACGCGTGCGGCGGTCGATCCACTCGCCGTCGCGGGGCGGCAGGCGACCGCTCATGGCGGCGCGCCGCGCGCGGCTTCGACGGCGAGCACCTGGTCGCTGCCGGTATCCCGGCGGACCTTGAACCACAGCCGTGTCGGCAGGTGGTACCACCACTCGACGCGCTCGCGCGGCACGCTCCTGCGCGCGTAGACCCAGCGCGCGACCGCGTCTGGCGCGAGTTCGGCCGGTTCCGGTTCGAGCACCCCGGCCTGGGCGAACTCGGTGTAGGGGCGACGGCCGAGGCCGGGAAAATCGGCGTACTTCATGACGCTGGCAGCCCGGTCCTCAATGCCCGATCGCCGCCGCGCCCTTCTCGCCGACGAGGCGGAAGTCGTCGAAGCGGCGCAGGTTGAACGGCGCGATGAGGTCGTGGTCGCGGCCGCGCGCGATGGTCGCCGCCATGGTCTTGCCGCTGATCGGCGTGGCCTTGAAGCCCCAGGTGCCCCAGCCCGCGTCGAGGTAGAACCCGTCGACCGGCGTGGTGCCCATGACCGGGGCGAAGTCGGGGGTCATGTCGGCCATGCCGGCCCACTGGCGGTTGACCTTGAGCGCGGCCATGGCCGGGAAGAGGTCGAGGATCTGGTCGGCCAGGCCGCTGACGAACTCGAAGGTCGAACGGCGCTGGTGGACTTCGAGCGGATCGAGCGCGGCGCCCATCACCATCTCGCCGCGCGCGCTCTGGCTGACGTAGATGTGCAGCGAGCCCGACACGATGATGGTGTCGAGCCAGGGTTTGACTGGCTCGGTCACGCAGGCCTGCAGCGGGAAGATCTCGATCGGGCTGTCGAGGCCGACCATGGCCAGCACCCGCGGCGTCTCGCCGGCGACCGCGCTCAGCACGCAGCCGGCGCCGACGCGCCCGCGCGTGGTCTCGACCCCGGTCACGCGGCCGGCGCTGGTCGTGATCGCGGTGACCGCCGTGTGCTGGTGGATCTCGACCCCGCGCTGCACGGCCCCGCGCGCGTAACCCCAGGCCACGGCGTCGTGGCGGGCGACGGCGCCGGGCGCGTGGTAGAGCGCGCCCTCGACGGCGTGGTTGCCGCCGCAGGCGAGGTCGATGCCGGGGATGGCGCGACCGACGGCGTCGGCGTCGACCACCTCGCTGTCGATGCCGTAATGCTTGTTGACCTCGGCGCGCCAGCGCGCGGTGCGCAGGGTCGACTCGTTGTGGGCCAGCGTGTAGTGGCCGCGCTCGGAGTAGAAGATGTTGGTGTCGAGTTCGAGCGAGAGATCGCGGAACAGCGCGAGGCTCGCGTCGTAGAACGCCACGCCCTCCGGGGTGAGGTAGTTCGAGCGGATGATGGTGGTGTTGCGCCCGGTGTTGCCGCCGCCGAGGTAGCTGCGATCGAGCACGGCGACATTGGTGATGCCGTGATCGCGGGCGAGGTAGTAGGCGCAGGCCAGGCCGTGGCCGCCGGCGCCAATGATGACGACGTCGTAGTGGTCGCGCAGCGGCCGCGGCGTGCCGAACCAGGGTTGCTCGGCGTGGTCCTCGACGAAGGCGTACTTGAGCAGGCGAATCGACACGCTTGCTCAGCAATCCAGCGTGTTCTGCCGTTCCCACTCGCTGAGATGAGCGGTGTAGGCGAGCCAGTCCTGCATCTTGAGCTTGATGTAGGAATCGATGACCTCGCTGCCCCAGGCTTCCTGCAGCGGCTTGTTCTTCTCCAGCAGGCGCAGCGCGTCGTAGAGCGTCGCCGGCAGGCGCGGTGCGGACTTTATCTTGTGCCCGTCGACGTACATGTTTACGTGCGTCGGCGCGCCCGGATCGCGCTGGTGGGCGATGCCGTCGAGGCCGGCGGCGAGCACCGCGGCCTGCGACAGGTAGGGATTGGTCGAGCCGTCCATCAGGCGCAGTTCGAAGCGGCCCGCATCGGGTACACGGATCATGTGCGTGCGGTTGTTGCCGGCGTAGGTCACGGCATTGGGCGACCAGGTCGCGCCCGAGGTCGTGACCGGCGCGTTGATGCGCTTGTAGCTGTTGACGGTGGGGTTGAACACCGCGCACAAGGCGGTGGCGCTGTGCATGATGCCGCCGAGGAACTGGTAGGCGAGTTTCGACAGGCCGAGGTCGTCCTGCTTGTCGAGGAAGAGGTTGCGCCGCCCGGCCTTGTCCCACACCGAGACATGGGTGTGGCAGCCGTTGCCGGTGAGGTTGACGAAGGGCTTGGGCATGAAGGTCGCGCGGTAGCCGTGCTGCTCGGCGAGCGTCTTGACCATGTACTTGAAGAAGACGTGGCGATCGGCGGTGACCAGGGCGTCGTCGTAGTCCCAGTTCATCTCGAACTGGCCGTTGGCGTCCTCGTGGTCGTTCTGGTACGGACCCCAGCCGAGCTTCAGCATGGCATCGCAGATGTCGCGGATCACCGGCAGGCGGCGCATCAGCGCCTGCTGGTCGTAGCAGGGCTTGGCCTGGCGATCGGCCGGGTCGGAGATGTCGCTCGCGTCGGCGTTGACGAGGAAGTACTCGCACTCGACCCCGGTCTTCATGCGGTAGCCCTGCGCGGCGGCGGCTGCGACCTGGCGCTTGAGCACCGTGCGTGGCGCGGCCTCGACCTCCTTGCCGTCCATCCAGAGATCGGCCGCGACCCAGCCGATGGCGGGGTTCCACGGCAGCTGCACCAGGCTCGCCGGGTCGGGCACGGCGAACAGGTCGGGGTCGGCCGGGGTCATGTCGAGCCACGTGGCGAAACCGGCAAAGCCGGCGCCGTTGCGCTGCATGGCCTTGATCGCCGCGGCCGGCACGAGCTTGGCCCGCAACACGCCGAAGAGGTCGACGTAGCTGATCAGGAAGTACTCGATGCCGCGGTTCTTCGCGACCTGGGCGAGATCGGTGGCCATGCGCCGGTCCTCCGTCGTGGTGTTAGAACGAGCCCTGGCCCGGGATCCAGTCGGTGCCGGCGAGCGGCACCTTCGCCATCGCGGCCGCCTCGATGGTCAGCGCGACGAGATCCTCGGGCTCGAGGTTGTGCACGTCGCTCTTGCCACAGGCGCGCGCCAGCGTCTGCGTCTCGAGCGTGAGCACGTTGAGGTAGTTGGCCAGGCGGCGCCCGCCGGCGACGGGGTCGAAGCGCGCGGCGAGCGCCTCGTCCTGGGTCGAGATGCCGGCCGGGTCGCGGCCCTCGTGCCAGTCGTCGTAGAAGCCGGCGGCGCTGCCGAGCGCGCGGTACTCGTCGTCGTACTCGGGGCTGTTGTCGCCGAGCGCGATCAGCGCGGCGACGCCGATGGAGACGGCATCGGCGCCCATGGCGAGCGCCTTGGCGACGTCCGCCCCGCTGCGGATACCGCCGGAGACGACGAGTTGCACCTTGCGGTGCATGTCGAGTTCGCGCAGTGCCTCCACGGCCTGGCGCAGCGCCGGTAGCGTGGGGATGCCGACGTGCTCGATGAAGACGTCCTGGGTCGCGGCAGTGCCGCCCTGCATGCCGTCGAGGACGATGACGTCCGCGCCGGCCTTCACCGCCAGCGCGGTGTCGTAGTACGAACGCGCGGCGCCGATCTTGATGAACACAGGCTTCTCCCAGTTGGTGATCTCGCGCAGTTCCTCGATCTTGATCTTGAGGTCGTCGGGGCCGGTCCAGTCGGGATGACGGCAGGCGCTGCGCTGGTCGATACCCTTGGGCAGGTCGCGCATGGTGGCGACGCGATCGGAGATCTTCTGCCCGAGCAGCATGCCGCCGCCGCCGGGCTTGGCGCCCTGGCCGACGACCACCTCGATGGCGTCGGCGCGGCGGAGGTCGTTCGGGTTCATGCCGTAGCGCGAGGGCAGCAACTGGTAGACCAGCAGCTGCGAGTGCGCGCGCTCTTCCGGCGTCATGCCGCCGTCTCCGGTGGTGGTGCTGGTGCCGGCGAGCGTCGCGCCGCGGCCGAGTGCCTCCTTGGCCGGCCCGGACAGGGCGCCGAAGCTCATGCCCGCGATGGTGACGGGAATCTTCAGTTCCAGCGGCTTCGAGGCGAAACGCGTGCCGAGCGTCACGGCCGTGTCGCACTTCTCGCGGTAACCCTCCAGCGGGTAGCGCGACATGCTCGCGCCGAGGAACAGCAGGTCGTCGAAGCACGGCACGCGGCGCTTGGCGCCAAAACCGCGGATGTCGTAGATGCCGGTCGCGGCGGCGCGCTGGATCTCGGCGATGACGGCACGCGGGAAGGTCGCCGATTCGCGCAGCGCCGGCGACACCGGCGGCTGGGCGGCGCCCTTGCGGCGCTTGCGTTTCGGTTTAGCCGGCATGGCTCACACCCCTCCTGCTGCGGTAGCGCGATCGCTTCGCGACGAACACGTGTGAGACATGCGGACTAGTAGGCATCGGCGTTGTCCACCTTGAAGTTGTAGAGCTTGCGCGCCGAGCCGTAGCGGCGGAATTCGCTTGCGTCGACGTCGTCGATGCCGGCGGCGGCGAGGAGTTCGGCGAGTTCCTCGCGGTGCTTGTCCTTCATCGGTTTCTCGACGCAGTCGGCGCCGAGCGAGGCGACGGTGCCGCGCACGTAGAGGCGCGCCTCGTAGATGGAGTCACCCAGCGCCTCGCCGGCATCGCCGCAGACGACCAGGCGCCCGCTCTGCGCCATGAAGGCGCTCATGTGGCCGATCGAACCGCGCACGACGATGTCGACGCCCTTCATCGAGATGCCGCAGCGCGCGCTGGCGTCGCCCTCGATGACGAGCAGCCCGCCGTGGGCGGTGGCGCCGGCGTACTGCGAGGCGCTGCCCTTCACCGTCACCGTGCCGGACATCATGTTCTCGGCGCAGCCCGGCCCGGCGTTGCCGAGCACGGTCACGCGGGCCTGCTGGTTCATGCCGGCGCAGTAGTAGCCGACGTGGCCGTCGATGGTGACGTCGAGTGCGCAATCGAGGCCGACGGCGACGTTGTGCAGGCCGCGCGGGTTTTCGATCAGCCAGCTGTCGGCGCGCGCGCTGCCGTTGGCGGCGTGGAGCGCGCGGTTGAGTTCGCGCACGCTGGCCGCGGCGAGGTCGAAGGTGTGGCTCATGTCAGAGCCTGCGAAGGAATCGCCCGCAGTCGCGAGACGTTTCCTGAATGCAGCTGGCAAGGCGTGGGGGTGCACAAAATCGCGCGCGTAGCCGGGCTACGTAAGCGATTTGTGGGGGCCCCGCAACGCCGCCAGGGGCGTTCAGGGGACGTCGTAGCAGGCGAGGTGATTTCTTCACGGGCTCTCAATGTTTCCAGCTGTAGATGCGTCCCGGCGCCGGTTCCCAGGTGCGGGCGCCGGCGGCACCCGGCAGGTGGGCCAGCGCGCGGTACTCGGAGGCCATCGCCACCCAGGCGTCGGTCTCGGCGATGACTGCCGGCTTGCAGGCGATGGGATCGCGCAGTACCGCGAACCCTTCGCGCGTGCCGACGGCGAAGGTGTAGAAGCCGTCGAGATCGGCGATCGCCCGTTCCAGTGCCTGTTCCAGGCTGTCGCCGCTGGCGAGGCGCCAGGTCAGGTAGCCGGCCGCGACCTCGGAATCGTTGTCGGTGGCGAAGTGCACGCCGCGCCGCGCGAGGTCGGCGCGCAGGCGGTTGTGGTTGGAGAGCGAACCGTTGTGCACCAGGCAGAGGTCCTCGCCGGTCGAGAAGGGGTGCGAGTGGGCGACGGTGACCGCGCTCTCGGTCGCCATGCGGGTGTGGCCGAGCGCATGGCTGGCACGCATGTCGGCGACGCCGAAATGCTCGACCAGGGCGGCCGGCAGGCCGGTCTGCTTGTAGATTTCGATGGCGCCGCCCGAGCTCAGGATGCGCAGTTCCGGGCAGTCCTCGCGTACCCAGCCGACGAGGTCCGGGCCCCAGTCGGTGGCGATCAGCACGGCGTGGTTGTCGTGCAGCGCGAGTTCGACGATGCCGCCGAAGCGCGAGCGCAGGCGGTGTTCGAAATCGGACCAGGTGTAGCCCGGCGGGGCGAGCAGGGTGATCTTGATCTGGCCGAAGGGCCGCGCATCGCGGTAGATGGCGAAGCCGGCGCTGTCGGGGCCGCGGTCGGTCATCTCGACCAGCATGGCGGCAAAGTGCTGCCCGAGTTCGGCCTCGAATTCAGGCGTCTTGGCGAACAGTCCGGCGATGCCGCACATCGGGCTACCTGGCGATGATTTGCATGTGAGGAATATTTTTATCCTCTCGTGCAAATTCTGGCAAGCCCTTTCAGCGTTCCTCCCGCGGTTTGCTCAGTACCGCGATCATGCGCACCGGCAGCCGGACGAGCACTTCCGGGCCGTGCGTGGCCTCGGCGTCGAAGAACAGCGAATCGCCGGGCTCGAGGTTGTAGAGCTTCTTGCCATGGCGGTAACGCATCGCCCCCTCGAGCACGTAGATGAACTCGACCCCGGCGTGCTGGAAGAGCGGGAAGACCTCCGACTCGTCGGTGAGGGTGATGAGGTAGGGCTCGACGCTGACCGCGCTGTTGATGTTGTGGCCGAGCAGGCGGTACTCGTGGCCGGCGCGCGTGCCGACGCGTTCGATCAGGAGACCTTCGCCGCCGCGCACGTAGGAGCAGTCGCGCTCCTCCTCGAACTTGCGGAAGAAGGCCGTCACCGGCACGTTCAGCACCGCCGCGACGGCGACCAGGGTGCTGAGCGAGGGCGAGGCCACGCCGCGTTCGATCTTGGACATCATGCCGGCGGACAGCCCGGCCTGGGTGGCGACCTCGGCGATGGTCATGCCGAGCTCGGAGCGGAACAGGCGGATCTGCTGGCCGATGGCGGTGGCGAGGCGCAACTCGTCGGCATGGACGCGGTCGCCGAGGGCGTCGTTCCGGGCAGCGGGACTCATGGCCGACGGTGTATCACGTCGCGCCACGTTTCGATACGCCGGCGACCACGGCGCCGAGGCGCGCGAGGTCGGCGCTGGCGAGTTCGTAGGTGATCGTGCGGCTGCCGCCGCCGACCTTGACCCGCGGCAGGGCCATCGCCACCGCATCCAGCACCACCTCGATGCGCGGATCGACCGTGAACGGCCCCACCCCGCCGACCTCGAAGCCGAACTCGGCCGCCACCCGCGCCGGCGGCAGCAGGCGCAGCGCACGGCGGTTGCAGCCGGCGACGGCGGCGACCCCGCGGTAGTCGACCTGGTCCTCGGCGCGGACGGCGACGAGCAGCACGCGTGACGTGCCGCTGATCTCGAAAGCGACGGTCTTGAGGAGATCGACGGTGAGGTGCGGCACGAGGCGTTGGGCTTCGTCGATGGTTGCGACCGCGACATGGCGATGGCGGACGTGCTCGATGGCGTAGGCTTCGAGCAGGCGGGCGATGGCG
The DNA here is from genome assembly GCA_050184115.1 of Gammaproteobacteria bacterium. GTDB lineage: Bacteria > Pseudomonadota > Gammaproteobacteria > JACKNG01. The sequence continues at coordinate 1,207,716 of JBFXAQ010000001.1, forward strand.
GCGACGGCGGTGGGTTCGGGTGCTTGCGGACGAGGTTCGGACACGCGGAATTCGGCTCGGGATGATTGCGAACAGTGTGGCGTGGGATCGACGGGGGCGGAATGGCAAGGTGGCTTGGTATTACGGCCAAGCACCATCCTCCGTTGGACGCACCAAGGCGTCGCTCGCCACGCCATCCCGCTGCCCGTGTTGCAGGTCATGGCCGACGTCGGCAGAGGTTCGCCTTTCGGCTAGCGCCCCGTTCTTCGCTCGCGCCACGCGTCAATCTCCAAGGAGCTTCGCGACCCGTTCAATCACCCGCCGCTCCACCTCGGCTGCCACCCGCAGCATGGCCTCGACGAGTTGTTCGTCGACATCCATCTCCCCTTCGTACTCCGCGAGGTTGCGTTTGCGGTGACCCTGGTCGAGTACCCGCCACTGCTCGTTGGGGAGGTCGAGGGTGTGTCGCAGGCATTGAAACACCACGTAGCGGGCCTCGGAGCGGTAGCCGTTGGCGCGCAGAGCCGCGAGTGCCAGTGCGTGCGCGGCGTTGTAAGCGAGGTCGAAGCGGCTCTCGAAACTGAGATCTCCGCGGGCGGCATCGACCAAGCGGCGGCTGCCGGAGCGCAGCAGGCCTTCGAGTTCGGCGCTGGCGGGTGGCTCTGGCTTGAGTTGACCCGTACGGACGAGGTTGTCGAGTTCACGTTTAGTCATCTTCGCTGCCGATCAGCACGAGGTGCTCGCCTTCGAGCACGCGGGTCAGGAACGCGTTGCCGGCCGCACGACGATCGTCGAACTCCTTGCGGGTGTAGAGGGTCGGACTGACCTGGCGGGCCAGGCTCGCCTCGACCGGTGCGAGCGCCGCGTAGAGCGCTTCCAGGGTCAGGTCGTCGGCGACGACCAGCAGGTCGATGTCGCTGCTCGCGGTGTCCGTGCCCTTCACCACGGAGCCATAGACCAGGGCGCGCTCGATCTTCTGCGCGAGCGGTGCGAGCGCCTGGCGAATGGGTTCCACCATGGCGACGGTCTTGCGCACCAGGGCGCAGAGCTCATCGAACACCGGGCAATCCGGGTTGGCCTGGTAGTGCTTCTGCCTGCCGATGGACCTGACGGTGACGAGCCCGCTCGAGCTCAGGCGCTTCAACTCGCGCTGCACGGCGCCCGAGCCGGAGCCGGTGAGTTCGATCAGCTCGCTGGCGAAGAAGCTGCGCGACGGCTGGCCGAACAACAGGGCCAGCACGCGTTGCTGGGTGGTGGTGAAGAGGGCGTCGGCGAGGCTCGTGGACACATCGGCACGGCCGGCGGCGGCCTTGCGGCGGGCCGGGCGGGACGAGAGGTGAGGCGCCAAGTTTCCCATTTCGGGCAGAATAATGCCCTAAATGGGCAGGATGCAACCGGGTTCTGCCTATCGCGCCACCGGCGGCATGCTCGGCGACGGCGTTGGTAAAGCAATCTTTCCCTGCGCGTGCGCTTGGTAAAGCAACCGTTACCAATCCATCGCCGGGGGACCGGCAACCCTCAGTCCCAGTACCGCGTCGCCGCCGGGTTGCCGAGGATCCGTGTCCCGCCACGCCCGTCGAGCAGATCTGCGGCCGCATCCAGCGCCCCGATCGCGGCGAAGCCACCGCTCGCCGCGAACGCGCACGCCGCCGCGACCTTCGGCCCCATGCTGCCGGCGGCGAAGTCGTGGGCGGCGAGCGTCGCGCAATCGACCTCGCGCCAGGCGCGTGGCGCCGGGCCGCCCCAGCCGTCGTAGACGGCGTCGACGTCGGTCAGCAGGAGCAGGGCGTCGGCATGGAGTTCACGCGCGAGGAGCGTGCTGGCGTGGTCCTTGTCGATGACTGCCTCCACCCCGACCAGGCTGCCGTCTGCGCGGCGCACCACCGGGATGCCGCCGCCGCCGGCGCAGATCACCACCACGCCGGCGGCGAGCAGCCAGGCGATGACGTCGCGCTCGACGATCGCCTGTGGTCGTGGCGAGGCCACCACCCGGCGCAGGCCGTCGCCGTCCTCGACCAGGCGCCAGCCGAGGCGTGCGGCGAGTTCGCGCGCTTCGTCGGGTGGGTAGCGGCGGCCGATCGGCTTGGTCGGGTGCTCGAACGCGGGGTCGTCGGCGGCGACCTCGACCTGTGTCACCAGGGCCGCGCAGCGCCGGCCGGGGGGCAGGACGTTGTCCATCTCCTGTTGCACGAGGTACCCGATCATGCCCTCGGTCTCGGCGTCGAGGACGTCGAGCGGGTAGTGGCCGGGACGGTCCTGTAGGGCGAGCAGGCCGACCTGCGGGCCGTTGCCGTGGGCGATGAGCAATTCGTGTTCGGCGGCCAGTGGCGCGAGCGCCGCGACCGCGCGGCGCACGTTGGCGCGCTGGGTGGCGGCATCGGCGGTGTCGCCCGGGCGCAGCAGGGCGTTGCCGCCGAGGGCGACGACGATCCGCATCAGGCGTCGTGGCCGTAATGCGCCTCGATGCGATCGAAGGCCTGGTTGATGGTGTCCTCGTCGACGCAGTAGGCCATGCGCACGTGGCCCTCGCCGGCGGGGCCGAAACCCGAACCCGGGGTCACGCTGACACCGACCCGCTCGAGCAGGTCGATGGCGAAGCTGCGCGAATCGGTGTGCGCGGCGACGATGCGCGGGAAGACGTAGTAGGCGCCCTGCGGACGCTGGTAGGCGAACACATGCGGCACGCGGTCGAGGCGCTCGCAGATCAGCGTGCGGCGCGCGTCGAGGAGTCGCGCGAACTCCGGCCAGGGTTGCGGTTCCATCGAGAGTGCGGCGATCCCCGCGGCCTGGCTGACGTGCGGCGCGCAGATGAGATTCGCGTCGTGGACCTTGAGGATCTCGGCCTTGAGCGCCGCCGGCGCGACCAGGTAGCCGAGCCGCCAGCCGCTCATCGCGTAGGCCTTGGAGAAGGTGAACAGGTAGACGAGGTGGTCGGCGAACTCCACGGCGCTGGCGAGGTTGAAGCAGTCGGCGTGGTCGTAGGTGAAACGGGAATAGGGGTCGTCGACGACGACCATGAAGCCGTGTTCGCGCGCGATGCGGGCGAGGCCGAGCAGGCTGTCGCGATCGAAGATGCGCCCGGTCGGGTTGGACGGCGAGACGATGATGACGGCCCGCGTGCGCGGTGTGACCAGTTCCTCCAGCGCGCCGATATCCATCGTCCAGCCGGCTGCCTCGTCGAGTTTCCAGTAGCGCGGCACCGCGCCGCACAGGCGCACCTGCTGGACGTGCGAGGCGAAGCCGGGATCGGTGACGATGACCTCGTCGCCCGGATCGAGCAGCACGTGCAGCAGCACGCTCATGCCCTGCATGTTGCCGGCGGTGACGACGAGTTGCGTGTCCGCGTCGACCGTGACACCGGTGTCGAGGCGGTGGCGTTCCGCCGCCAGGCGGCGCAGTTCGGGTAGGCCGTCCGGCAGGGTGTAGCGGCCGATGACGGGGTTGGCTTCCAGGGCTGCGGCGACCGCGGCGCGGATCGGCGGCGGGGTAGGGAACGAGGGCACACCCCAGGCCAGCGACACCGCGCCCGGGGTGGCCGCCGCGCGCATCGCCATGGCCTTGATGACCGAGATCTCCATCGCCTCGACGTTGCGGGCGATGCTGTGCTGCATCGGCGGCATGGTGCAGTCCCCATGAACGGTGTTGTCGGTGGAACCTTATGCGGCGGCGAGGACGGGCGCTTTGCCGCCGATCAAGCGGTGCGGCCGGCCGCACGACCGCGGCTGATCGGGATCAGCGAGCCCGGTGCGGTGTCGCGCCACAGTAGCAGCCCGTTTCGACGGCGCTGCACGCGCGGAGGATGGCCCGATGACGATGAAATCGCTCGACGAGATGAAAGAGGACGCCGCTCGGCTGCTCGAACACCTGCGCCAGGAACGCGACGAACTCAACGTGCGGATGCATCTCGCGCAGGCCGAGGTGCGCGAGGAATGGCACAGGCTCGAACCGAAGTGGGAGCACTTCCAGGCCCGCGCGAAGGACGTCGCGGCCTCGGCCGGCGCGGCGTCGAAGGACGTCGGCAGCGCGCTCGGCCTGCTCGGCGAGGAATTGCGCCACGGCTATGCGCGCATCCGTGACGCCATGAAGGGCGATTGAGATCGGCTCTGCCGCCTCGACGGCGGTGCGCGGGCGACGGTGTCGGGATCACCGCGCGGTCGTCTTGAGGTTCCTACGTGTCGCGCCCGTCCGCGGCAAGGCGGTCATGAAAGCCGGAACGCCTCATCAGCGGCTGTCCGCCGACGCCCTCAGCCCGTGCCGAGGTAGGCGCTCATGCCGGCGAGGCTGAACAGCTTCGGGTAGTCGGCCTCGGGGATGTCGACCCCGGTGCGCTCGTGCAGGGCGACGACGAGGTTGAGGAAGTCCATCGAATCGAGGTCGAGCGCCTGGCGCAGGTCCTCGCCGTCGTCGACGGTGTCGAGCTCGGCTTCGGGCGCGATGTCGGCCAGCAGCTCGGCGACCAGGGTACGGGTGGCGGTGGTGCTCATGTGGGACGGTTGTCTCCGGGCTGAGAGGTGAGGCGCGGCAGCGCGCCGGTCACGGGTTGCATGGGCATCGTCACAGGTCCTGCGGCGCGGCCAGCGCGGCGGCGATGGCCTCGAGCAGCAGGCTGCCGGCATGGCCGTCGCTGACGCGGTGATCGGCGGCGAGGCTGAGGTTGACTACCGGCCGCGCGACGACCGCCCCGTCGATCACCCACGGCCGCGTGGCGATGCCGCCGAAGCCGAGCATCGCCACCTGCGGCGGATGGATCACCGGCCACACGAGGTCGGCGCCACGATCGCCGAGGCTGGTCACGGTGACGCTGGCCGCGGTCAGTTCCGAGCCGCGCAGGCCGCCGCCACGCGCACGCTTGACGAGGTCGCGCAGCGCCGCCATCAGTTCGTCCAGCGAGCCCTGGTCGGCGCGGCGCAGCGCCGGTGCGATGAGGCCACCACCGCGGAGCGCGATCGCCCAGCCGAGGTTGACCTCCGCCGCGGGCACGAAGGCCTCGTCGACATAGTGACCGTTGAAGGCCGGGTGGGCGGCGAGCGCGCGCGCCGCGGCGCGGGCCAGCAGCACCGCCGGCAGCAGCCGTTTCGCGACATCGACGGCTGCGTTGTAGTCGGCCAGCCAGGCCAGCGCCGGGCCGAGGTCGACGGCCTGGCTCAGGTAGTAGTGCGGGATCTCGCGCTTGGCGCGGCTCATCGCGGCGCCGATGGCGCGGCGCATGCTGGCGGCGTCGAAGCCACGCGGGCGCGCGGCCGGCGCGACCGCCGACTTCGTCTGCGCGAGGTCGGCGGCGAGGATGGCACCGCCGGGGCCGCTGCCCGTGAGCGCAGCGAGGTCGATGCCCTGCCCGGCGGCCTGCTGGCGCGCCAGCGGGCTCGCGCGGACGAAGCCGTCGGTGCCGGATACCGTTGCGCCGCCCGCGGCAGGCGCCGGCGCGCCTGACGGCGCGGCCGGGGGCGTTGCGCGTGGCGCCTCGGCGTGCGACCTGGCGCCGGTGTCGCCCGTCGCCGGCGTGACAGCGGCGGCCGATGCCGCTTCGGCCGGGGTGGATGCAGGAGCGGTCGATGCGGGAGGCGCCGGCGAGGCGGTCGCATCCGCGCCGTCACGCAGAGTGGCGAGCACCGCGCCGACTGGCAGGTCGACGTCGAGCGGCGCGACCAGCGCCTCGATCACGGCGTTCTCGAAGATCTCGATGTCGATGGCGCCCTTGTCGGTCTCGAGCACGGCGACGAGGTCGCCGGACTTGACCGTATCCCCTGGCGCGATCAGCCACTCGACCACCCGCGCCGATTCCATGTCGGCGCCGAGCGAGGGCAGCAGGAACTCGCGCACCGTGAGGCCGCCGTTCAGGCCGGGCGCACGAGCGCGCCGGCCGTGGCGGCGATGGTCTCCGCCTGCGGCAGCGCGGCCTGCTCCATGTGCGCGGCGTAGGGGATCGGCACCTCGGCGCTGCACACGCGGGCGATCGGCTGGTCGAGTTCGAAGAACACGCGCTCGACCAGGCCGGCGCTGATCTCGGCGGCGAGCGAGCCGGTCTTCCAGCCTTCGTCGACGACCACGCAGCGGTGGGTACGCGCGACCGATTCCGCGACGGTGTCCCAGTCGAGCGGGCGCAGCACGCGCAGATCGACCACCTCTGCCTCGATGCCCTCAGCGGCGAGCGCGTCCGCCGCGGCGAGCGTCTTGGGCAGGCTGCCGCCGTAGGTGACGAGGGTGACGTCGCGCCCGGCGCGGCGGACCTTGGCCTTGTCGATGTCGACCGCGGTGACGTTCGCATCGATCTCGCCGCTCGCGTTGTAGAGCATGACGTGCTCGAAGATCAGCACCGGGTTGGGGTCGGCGAGCGCGGGCGCGAGCATGTAACGCGCATCCTCGACCGTGGCCGGTGCGAGCACGCGCAGGCCCGGCACGTGGGCGTACCAGCCCTCCAGCGAATGCGAGTGCTGCGCGGCGAGCTGGCGCCCGGCGCCGGTCGCCATGCGGATGACCACGGGCACGGCGAACTGGCCGCCCGACATGTGCGGCAGGGTCGCCGCGGTGTTCACGATCTGGTCGAGCGCGAGGAGGCTGAAATTGACCGTCATGATCTCGACGATGGGCCGCATGCCGGCCATCGCCGCGCCGATGCCGGCGCCGACGAAGGCCGATTCGGACAAGGGCGTGTCGCGGATGCGCTCCTCGCCGAGTTCGGCCGCGAGCCCCTTGGTCACGGCGTAGCAGCCGCCGTAGCGGGCGACGTCCTCGCCCATCAGGAACACGCGCGAGTCGTTCTCGATCGCTTCGCGGATGGCGAGCTTCATCGCCTCGCGATAGGTCAGCGCGGCGGGCGCGTTCATGCCGGCACCTCGGGGAGGGTCACGAAGCGGGTGAGTTCCTCGACCGCCTCAGGCGTACCGGCCTCGGCGAAAGCGACGGCCGCGGCGACTTCTTCGCCGACCTCAGCCTCGAGGCGCGCGAACTCGTCCTCGAACACGAGGTGGCTGTCCTCCAGCCAGTGACGGAAACGCGCGATCGGGCCCTTCTCCTTCCACGCCTCGATCTCGGCCTTGTCGCGGTAGAGCTGGGCATCGAACATCGAGTGGGCACGGAAGCGGTAGCCGCGGCATTCGAGGAAGTACGGCCCGCCGCCGCCGCGGATGGCCTCGACCGCGCGGAGCGCGGCGACCTCGACGGCGAGTACGTCCATGCCGTCGACCGCTTCGCTGGTCATGCCGTAGCTCGCCGCCTTGGCGGCGATGTCGGGATTCGACTCAGCGCGATCGAGCGCCATGCCCATGGAGTAGAAGTTGTTCTCGCACACGAAGAGCACCGGCAGCTTCCACAGCGCGGCGAGGTTGAGGCTCTCGTGGAACTCGCCCTCGTCGACCGCGCCCTCGCCGAAGAAGCACGCCGTGACGGCGTCGCGGCCCTGCATCGAATCGCCGAGCGCGGTACCGACGGCGAGCGGCAGGCCGCCGCCGACGATGGCATTGCCGCCGAGGAAGCGGCGTTCGCGATCGAAGAGGTGCATCGAGCCGCCGCGGCCGCGGCAGAGCCCTTCCTGCACGCCGTAGAGCTCGGCCATGATGCGATCCATGGGCACGCCGCGGGCCAGCGCCTGGCCGTGCTCGCGGTAGGTGGCGACGACGGCATCGCCCTCGCGCAAGGCCTGCATGATGCCGACGGCGATCGCTTCCTCGCCGTCGTAGAGGTGCAGGAAGCCGCGGATCTTCTCGCGCTGGTAGAGCTCGGCGCACTTGGTCTCGAAGACGCGGATGCGCAGCAGTTCGCGCATGAGATGCAGCAGGTGCTGGTGGTCGAGGCGGAGCTTGGACGTGCTCATTTCTCGTCGCTCTCCAGGGTCGAGAGGTCGCCCTCGGGCAGGCCGAGTTCGCGTGCCTTCAACAGGCGCCGCATGATCTTGCCGCTGCGCGTCTTGGGCAGGTTGGTGCGGAACTCGATGGTCTTGGGTGCGACGGCGGCGCCGAGGCGCTTGCGCGCATGGCCGAGCAGCGCACGGTTGAGTTCGAGCGAGGGCTCGTGGCCGGGCTTGAGCGCCACGAAGGCCTTGACCTGTTCGCCCGCGACCGGGTCGGGAATGCCGATGACGCCGACCTCAGCCACCGCCGGGTGCTCCATCAGCGCGCTCTCCACCTCGAACGGGCCGATGAGGTGGCCGGCCGACTTGATGACGTCGTCGGCGCGACCGACGAACCAGAAGTAGCCGTCGGCGTCGCGGCGCGCGAGGTCGCCCGTCAGGTACCAGTCACCGGCGAAGCAGCGTTCGTAGCGTTCGTGCTCGTTGAGATAGTCGCGCATCATCGATGGCCAGCCGCGTTGCAGGGCGAGTTCGCCTTCGCGATCGGGTTCGGTGACGATGTCGACGCCGCCGTCGGCGCGGCGTTCGACGATGGCCGCCTCGATGCCCGGCAGCGGCCGGCCCATCGAACCCGGCTTGACCGGCAGCGCGGCGTAGTTGGCGATCATGATCCCGCCGGTCTCGGTCTGCCACCAGTTGTCGTGGAAGGGCATGCCGAAGGCGTCGTTGCCCCATACCACGGCTTCCGGGTTGAGCGGTTCGCCGACGCTGGCCATGAAGCGCAGGCGCGCGAAGTCGTAGCCGGCGAGCGCCTCCTTGCCGAGTTTCATCAGCATGCGGATGGCGGTCGGCGCGGTGTACCACACCGAGACCTGCTCGTTCTGCAGCACGCCGTACCAGGTGGCGGCGTCGAACTCGGCCTCGACTACCACGTTGGTCACGCCGCAGGTGAGCGGCGCGATGATGCCGTAACTCATGCCGGTGACCCAGCCGGGATCGGCGGTGCACCAGAAGATGTCCTCGTCGTGCAGGTCGAGCACGTAATGCCCGGTGAGATGGTGGGTGAGGACCGCCTGGTGGGCGTGCAGCGCGCCCTTCGGCTTACCGGTCGTGCCGCTGGTGAAATGCAGCAGGGCGATGTCCTCGGGGCGGGTCGCGACCAGGGTGTAGTCGTCGGATGCCTGCTCGACGACGTGGCGCCAGGCATGGCAGTCCTCCTCGTCACCCGCACCGTCGGTGAGGATGACGTGGCGGAGATTCGGCAGACGCGCGCGCAGGCCCGCGACCTTGCGCCGGTAGAGCGCGCTGGTGGTGACCAGCACGCGGGCGTCACCGAGTTCCATGCGCGTCGCGATGGGTTCGGGGCCGAAGGCGGAGAACAGCGGGCACACCGTGCAGCCGGCGCGGAAGGCGCCGAGTACGGCAACGTAGAGTTCGACCACGCGACCGGTGAGGACGAACACGCGCTCGCCCGGCCTGACATCGAGCGCGCCGAGCGCATGCGCAAAGCGGCAGCTCGCGGCGAGGAGTTCGGCGTAGGAGAGTTCACGGCGGCTGCCGTCCATGCCCAGCCAGCGCAGCGCGGTGCGGTCGGCACGGAGCCCGCGAGCGTGACGGTCGAGTGCCTCGTGGACGATGTTGAGGCCGCCGCCGGGCAGTCTGTCGAGGCGTGCGCGGGCGGCGTCCCAGGAGAAGGCCGCGCGCACGGCGTCGTAGTCGTCGAGGTTGGGCGGGCAGGCGGGGTTGGCCTGCTTGTGGATGGTCGAATGCGTCGCGCTCGTTGCGCGCGCCTCGTTGGCGTCACTCATCGTGTCGCTCCTGCTCCCCGCATGAACCCGGTCGTCGATTGGACCGCAGACGCGCGCATACCGTGTTGATCGAGGTCAGGGGGCACGGGCCGTCAGGCCGTGTCGAAGGCACGGTAGCGCGCTTCGAGCCCGAGCGCCTCGGCCACCGCGGCGCAGGTGAGCTGGCCGTTCAGGGTGTTGAGGCCACGGGCGAAACCGGCGTCCTCGCGCAGCGCGTCGAGGCCGCGCGCGGCGAGGCGCTCGACGTAGGGGCCGGTGGCGCGCGTCAGCGCGAGGGTCGAGGTGCGCGGGTAGGCGCCCGGCATGTTGGTCACGCAGTAATGGATCACGCCGCACTCGGTGTAGACCGGGTCGGAGTGCGAGGTCGGCCGCGCGGTCTCGATGCAACCGCCCTGGTCGATGCTGACGTCGATGAGCACCGCGCCGGCCGGCATTGCTGCGACCATCGCGCGGCTGACCACGTGCGGCGCCCGTGCGCCGCGCAGCAGCACGGCGCCGACCAGGAGATCGGTCCCGGCGAGTGCACCTGTCAGGTTCGCCGGTGTCGACTCGATGAATTCCAGCGCCTCGCCGAGTTCGGCACGCAGCGCCGTAGCGCGCTCGGGACGGCGCCCGGCGATGGTGACCTGCGCGCCGAGGCCGAGCGCGGCCGCGGCGGCGTGACGGCCGACCACGCCGTCGCCGATGACGAGCACGTGGCCGAAGGATTCGCCGAGGATGCGCCCCGGCAGCATGCCGCGACCGTCGTTGAAGCGCGCGAGGTAGTAGGTGCCCATGGGCACGGCCATGGTGCCGGCGACGGCGCTCATCGGCGCGAGCAGCGGCAGGCGCCCGGCGGCATCCTCGACCGTCTCGTAGGCGATGGCGGTGGTGTCGCTGTCGAGCAGCGCGGTCGTCAGGTCGGGCGTGACCCCGGCGAGGTGGAAATAGGTGAAGACGATCTGCCCGCGCAGGTACTCGTACTCCGCTTCCAGCGGTTCCTTGATCTTGACCACGAGGTCGGCATCCCAGGCCGCGGCCTGCTTGACGAGGCGCGCGCCGGCGGCGGTGTAGGCGTCGTCGGCGAAGCCCGAGCCCACCCCGGCGCCGGCCTCGATCAGCACGTCGTGGCCCTGGCCACGGAGGCGGGCGACGCCGTCCGGGGTCAGCCCGACGCGGTTCTCGCGGTTCTTGATCTCCTTCGGTACGCCGATGCGCATGACCCCACCTCCCGCTGCGTGACCCGCCCACTGTGCCCATTCGGTTTCACCCATGGCGTGACTGGCGTCAAGTGCGGACTGGCAGCGTCCGCGCGGCGCGTGGTGCCGGCGTGTAGCATGGGCACGGCATTCGCCGCTCCGGATGGAAACGCCACCGATGAAGCATTGGGTCGTGATCGTGGTCATCGTCGCCGCGCTCGGTGCGCTGGCCTGGCACCTGACGCGCCCGGAACCGATCGCCGTGCGGCTGGGCGAGGTCGGCCGCGGCGAAGTCCGCGCGACCGTCGCCAACACCCGCGTCGGCACGGTCGAGGCCTGCCGCCGCGCACGCATGTCGCCGGCGGCGGCGGGGCAGGTCGCCGCGCTCGAAGTCGTCGAGGGCCAGAACGTCGCCGCCGACCAGCTCCTGCTCGAGATCTGGAACCGCGACCTCGCCGCCCAGCTCGACCTCGCCGAGAGCGAGGCCGGCCAGGCGCATGCCCAGGCGCGGGAAGCCTGCGCGCTGGCCAGGGGCACGCGGCGCGAGGCCGACCGCCTGGCCAAGCTCCGGCGCAACAAGCTGGTCGCGGAGGAGGTTGCCGATGACGCCCAGACCCGCGCCGAGTCGGGCCAGGCGGCGTGCGAGGGGGCATTGGCGGCGACCCGGGTCAGCGCCGCACGCATCGCCGTGGCGCGCGAAGCGCTCGAGCGCACCCGCCTGCGCGCGCCCTTCGACGGCGTCGTTGCCGAACTCGACGTCAAGCTCGGCGAGTTCCTCACGCCCTCGCCGCCGGGTATTGCCACGGTACCGGCGGTCGACCTCATCGACCCAGGCTGCATCTACGTCTCGGCGCCGATCGACGAGGTCGACGCGCCGCGCATCGTCACCGGTATGTCGGCCTGCGTCACGCTCGATGCTTTTCCCGACCGCGTGTGCGATGCCTCGGTGCGACGCATCGCCAACTACGTGCTCGACCGCGAGAAGCAGGCACGCACGGTCGAGGTCGAAGTGGCCTTTGCACCCGGCGTCGACACCGCGCGCTTCCTGCCCGGCTACAGCGCCGACATCGAGGTGCTGATCGAGCGCCGCGCCGACGTCCTGCGCGTGCCGAGCGAGGCCGTCATCGAGGGCGACCACGTGCTGACCTACGACGCGGGCAGCGGCCTGCTCACGCGGCGGGACGTCACCACCGGGCTCGCTAACTGGGAATACACCGAGATCACTGCCGGACTCGCCGCCGGCGAACAGGTGGTGCTGTCGACCGGGCGCGCCGGGGTCGTCGCGGGCGCCCGGGTGACGCCCGAGGTAACGCCGTGAAGCGGGCCGCGCCCGGCGGCATCTGAAGTGGCAACGCCGGTGATCGAACTGCGCGGCATCACGCGCCGCTTCGTCCTCGGCGACAGTATCGTCAATGCCGTCGATGGCATCGATCTCGACATCGGTCCCGGCGAGTACATCTCGATCATGGGGCCGTCCGGCTCGGGCAAGTCCAGCCTGCTGAATCTCGTCGCGCTGCTCGACCGGCCGAGCAACGGCAGCTACCGCTTCGAGGGCCGCGACGTGACCGCGCTGGACGACGACGAACTGGCCGCCTTGCGGCGCGATTCGATCGGCTTCATCTTCCAGTTCTTCCACCTCGTGCCGCGGCTGACGGCGGCCGGCAACGTCGAGCTGCCGCTGACCCTGGCCGGCGTGCCGGCGGCTGAGCGGCGCGAGCGGGTGGCGGCGATGCTGGCGGCGATGGATCTCGCCGACCGCGCCCATCACCGCCCGGCCGAACTCTCCGGTGGCCAGCGCCAGCGCGTCGCCATCGCGCGCGCCATGATTGCCGAACCGCGCCTGCTGCTGGCCGACGAGCCGACCGGCAACCTCGACAGCCATTCCGGCGCGCAGGTGGTCGAACTGCTGGAGAAACTGCGGCGGGAGCGCGGCATCACCCTCATCGTCGTCACCCACGATCCCGCGCTCGGGCGCCGCGCGCAGCGCCGGCTGCGCCTGGTCGACGGCCGCATCGAGAGCGACGAGCGTGACTGAGCGCACCGCACTCGGTTGGCGGGACAGCTTCACGCTCGCCCTCGGCGCGCTCGCCGCCAACCGCGGGCGGAGCCTCCTCATCGCGTTCGCCACCGCCATCGGCGTCGCCGCGGTGGTGCTGCTGACGGCGCTCGGCGAGGGCGCGCGCGGCTTCGTCGTCGGCCAGTTCGAGGCGCTCGGCACGAACCTCCTGAGCATCCTGCCCGGACGCAACGAGACGACCGGCGGCCCGCCGCCCATTCTCGGCACCACGCCGCGCGATCTCACCATCGACGACGCCTACGCACTGACGGCGTGGCCGGAGATCCTCGAGGTGGCGCCGGTGATGGTCGGCAGCGCGCCGGTGTCGGTGGCGAGCGGGTTGGAGCGCGAGGTGACCGTGCTCGGTTCGACCGCGGCGATGGCGAGCGTTCGTCATCTCGACATGGGGCAGGGCACGTTCCTGCCGGAGGGGGATCCGCACCGCGCGGCAGCCGTGTGCGTGCTCGGTTACGAACTCCATCGCGAGTTGTTCGGCAGCGCGCCCGCGGTGGGGCGCTGGATCCGCGTCAACGATCGCCGCTTCCGCGTGGTCGGTGTGCTGCGCGATTCAGGGGTCTCGGTGGGCGTGGACTTCAACGATCTCGTCATCGTGCCGGTGGCCTCGGCGCAGATGCTGTTCGATCGCGAGTCGTTGTTCCGCGTCATCGCGAGCGTCCGGCCGGGCGCAGACCTCGCGCGGGCGACCAAGGCCGTGCATGACATCATCGCCAGCCGCCACGAGGGCGAGGACGACGTCACCGTCATCACCCAGGACAGCGTGGTCGAGACCCTCGGCCGCATCCTCGGCACCATCACCCTCGGCGTGGCCGGCATCTCGGCCATCAGCCTCGCCGTCGCCGGCATCCTCATCATGAACGTGATGCTGGTCGCGGTGACCCAGCGCCGCGCCGAGATCGGGCTCATGAAAGCCATCGGTGCGCGCACCGGCGATGTCCGCCGCCTGTTCCTCATCGAGGCCGTGCTGCTGGCGGCAGCGGGCGCGCTGGGCGGTCTCGCCGTCGGCCTCGCCGGCGCGGCGGCGGTCGCGCATACCTGGCCGAGCTACCCGGTGGCGGCGCCGCCGTGGGCCATCGTCACGGCGCTGGTTGTCGCACTCGGCACCGGCCTCGTGTTCGGCGTGGTGCCGGCACGCCGCGCGGCACGACTCGACCCGGTCGAGGCGCTGGCGCGGCGATGAGCATGCGCGCCGTCGATCGCCTGCACTTCGCCTGGAGTGCGGTCAGCGGCCAACGCCTGCGCTCGGCCCTCACCGTGCTCGGCATCGCCGTCGGCATCCTCGCCGTGGTCCTGCTGACGGCGGTGGGCGAGGGCGTGCGCCGCTTCGTGCTCGGCGAGTTCACCCAGTTCGGCACCAACATCATCGCCGTGCAACCCGGCAAGAACACCACCTTCGGCCTTTCCGGCGCGACCATCTCGAGCGTACGACCCTTGACTGTCGACGATGCCGCGGCGCTGACCCGCGTGCCGGCCGTGACCGCCGTGGTGCCGCTGGTCCAGGGCAATGCCGAGGTGGAGGCCGGCGCGCGCGCGCGGCGCACCACGGTCTTCGGCGTCGGCGCCGACATGCCGGCGGTGTGGCGCATGACGGTCGCGAGCGGCAGCTTCCTGCCCGACGACGGTTTCAGCGGCGCGCGGCCCTTCGTCGTCCTCGGCCAGCGCATGTACCGTGAACTCTTCGGCGAGGACAACGCGCTCGGCGAGCGCGTGCGCATCGGCAACGACCGCTTCCGCGTGATCGGCGTCATGGCCGCGAAAGGCCAGATGCTCGGCTTCGACCTCGACGACACCGTGTTCATCCCGGTCGGCCGCGCGACCGAGATGTTCGACCGCGAAGGTGTGATGGAGATCGACGTCACCTACGACGAGGGCGAACCCTCTGCGCAGGTGGTGCGGGACATCGAACGGCTGCTCGTGGCGCGCCACGGCCAGGTCGACTTCACCCAGGTCACCCAGGACAAGATGCTCGACGTCCTCGGCGACATCCTCGACATCCTCACCGCCGGGGTCGCCGCCATCGGCGCCATCTCGCTCGTCGTCGGCGCTTTCGGCATCGCTACGATCATGACCATCGCGGTGAGCGAGCGCACCGGCGAAGTCGGCCTGCTGCGCGCGCTCGGTGCGCGCCGCGGCGACATCCTGCGCATCTTTCTCGTCGAGTCGGCCGTGCTCGGCGCGGCCGGCGGTGCCGTTGGCGTGGCCGTGGCCCTGGCCCTGGTCGGTACGGCGCGGGCGTTGGTACCGGGGCTACCGCTGGCGGTTCTGTGGCCGTTCGTCGGCGGGGCGCTGGTGGTCTCGATCGTCATCGGCATCGGTGCCGGCCTGCTGCCCGCGGCGCGTGCGGCGCGGTTGGATCCGGTGGAGGCGTTGCGGGCGGAGTAGGGCCGGCGTCGCGCGCGGGACCGCGTCAGCGCGAGGTGCTGGCAGCGGAGTCAGGTCGACTACATGCCCTTGGTGGAGAGCGGGGACTTTCGGGGACGGACCAAATTTAACCCCAATTTAGCCGTCGGGGCCGGGGTCGCAAACGTGGTCTGTCCCCGATTGTTCTGTGTCCCCTTCTCCGATCCCTCACGCGCAGGAGCGCGCTCACTTGCCAGGCTGGGCCGGTCCCACCGTATGCCACAGTTTGGTGTAGATAGACCAGTTTCCGTCTATCCTGACGAACGCGAGGATGTCACGAAAGGTGTATCCGACGTTGTCATCGATTATCCATGCCGATGCGATATCGCCGTGGACTTCCACCGAAATGATCTCGAGCCGTGGAGGTACTCCACCGGCTTTCGGGGACGGCTGAATGGCCGCGCAGAAATCGGCCCACTCCTTGACGGAGAGATCAGCGAACTTGCCTTCGTGCCAGCCGGCGATTCGAGCGTTAGGGTGGAACGCGGCATAGCACTTCTCTGCACAGGATTCATACATGCCGTCAAAGTAGATCTGGATGATCTCGCGGATCTTTTCTTCGTCCGACAAGTCCTGGTTCCTCTGGGTTGGTGTCACTGCGGATGATTCTTGAAGCGCGCCGATTCGGCGCGCACTTCCGCCCACGCTCAGAATGGACCCGTAAGAGTTCACGTTGATCGAATGCGCCGGCAGCCTATCAATTGTCGGATTGTTCGCCAAGGCGCCCGACCAGGGGGATATTCGGGGACAGACCACGATTAAGACGTAGCAGCTAAGCTCGAAAACGTGGTCTGTCCCCGATTGTTCAGTTCCCTGTTTCGCAGCCGGCCCGCAAACGTGAGACCAATAAATATCCTTCAAATATTCCAAAAGACGTTCCGGCCAGATGTCCTGGCCGCTAATCCAGCGCTCACCGTAGTCTTCATTTTGTGGACTTTCATAACCGGAAGCCAGAGGCCGCACGGAGTGCGGAGAATAGAGCGAACAAGGCGAATATACATGCACCGCCGAAAGCTAGTGGCGACTCGCCATTGACGAGGAGGAACAAAGCCATAAGGCACGACGATACGGCAAGCGCGCCATTCTTCTTACTACTCCTGCGAATGAATTTGAGTTCTGGCGGCGCCTTCCTGTCATCCAAGGCGCCGATGAACTGTGCCGAGACACCCAGCGCCACGGCGCCCTTTAGATTGGGGGGGTAGCGCTCAGCGCCTCCAATAGTCCTTCAAAGTAGACCGCGCTATCTGCATGGAAGTCATCTAAGAGGGATGCGTGCATTGCGCAGAGAACCATTCCGGCAAGCGCTTTGCTGGGGCAATCCCGTTGAAGACACTTGGTCTTGGATACCCCGACTTCAAGCTCACGATGCTTCCAGTGAGCTTCGCGAAGCTCTGCAGCTCTTGAATTCGTGCGTGCGAGCGCATCTGCCAATACTGGCTGAAGGTGCCGACTAGAAGTGGTTCTGCACCATTCGCTCCATAGCTCATCGCTCGGTATTTGGTCGGAGATATTGTTTGGCGCGCGGCTTCCGCCGCCGAGTACGTGATTGAGAAACTGGTCAGGAAGCGTAACGCCATGGACGCGAATGTAGTGGCCAAGCCCTTCTGGCCATACCCACGTCCCATCGGTAAGGTCTTTATTACCCATATCGAGATGTCTACATCCGAAACGGCACCACGACTTGCCACGACATCTCTTGAACACGATTCCCTGATCAAGGTAGGCCGCGACACACTCCCTCGCTTCCGCTGGAAGTTCACCGACAAGCTCCTGAGGTGGGAAATACCTGTCATCCAAAAGCGATTCAATCCAAAAACCGATTAGATGCATCGCGAAGCTCCTGATGGCCTAGCAGCTTGTTAACGTGCGCTTGACAGCGGCCTTTGGAGCGGCAGGGAAACGAGAAGCGACCGAACGTCGAACTCGATCATCATGTGAGGGCGAACAGCCTTTCGGTTCAGCGAAACCGGATAGGACAACTTCTCGTACGCGATTGATCAAATATCTATGGTTTCCATTGAACTGCGGTTTACTGGAAACTCCCTTCCGATAGTCCACTTTTGGCGTCATGCATCATTGCAGACTTCCCAATGCGGATATCATTCTCGTGTACATAGGATAGGTATGCTGGGGCAAGCACGAAGTACATCGAGATAAACAGTCCGACGACTGCAAGCGCCGCCCGAGTGTAACTCTTGATCACTACCGCCAGTACCACACTTGCCAGGGCAATCGACCACGGCGCCGCCATCTCTACCCATGCTATCCCTAATGTACAACGGTGAATAAAAGATCCTCCGGCGAAAAACCCAACAGCAAAGCTTCCCGCCGCGAAGGCTGATCTAGAAACTTTCACTTTGCCCCCGAGATCCGTGCTTCTCCAGTTCGCGAGAAGTATCCCACGAACCGTAGACACGGTTTCGTGATAAGTACCGACAGACCACAATTAGGCTGTCTCGGCTAAGTTCGTAAACGTGGTCTGTCCCCGATTGTTCCCGATTGTTCGTAAACGTGGTCTGTCCCCGATTGTTTGCTTTTCAAACTGTTTATTTTCGCTCAAACCGTCAACAATCCTGACGCAGGGTATTGGCGTCGCTCGGTGTCAGAAGCGACTCGCCACAAGACGCGAATTGGGGACGGAGAATCAGTGCGTCCCCTTTCCGCTCGGCGGTCTATCTCTGGTTGCTCTGATTACTCGCGAGGATGAACTGACCGTCGCCTGTCCTTGGTCAGTGCTTCTGCTCGGTTTCCTCGGCCGTGACGGGCGGCACTCCGAATGCTTCCCCCGTTGCCAGATCTCTTGACCCCGCCTAGTCTTCCGCGGTCGCGCCACACGGAGTATCGACGACATGTCCATGGTCGAGTTTCTCGGCTACCTCGGCAGCTTCATCAGCTCGCTCGCGGTGGTCGCGTCGCTGATCTATCTCGCGCAGGAGATGAAGCGCTCCAATCGCCTTGCGCGGCTGTCGGCCATTGACGCGCTGCGCGATGCCACCAACCGCTTCCGCGAGGTGCTGCTGCAGGGCGACAACCTCGCGGTGTGGCTGAAGGGCATGCGCGAGCCGGACGCGATGAGCGAGGAGGAACGTTACCGCTGGGACGAACTCGGGCTCTACCTGTGGGATTCGACGCAGGCGACCTACCTGCGCGCGGTCGAACTCGAAGAGCCTTTTACCGTGCGGCGCATCGGCTACACGGTGCGTTATGCGAGCACGGGGCCGGGATTCGGACGCTGGTGGGAACCGCGGCGGGCGCGCTTTCACCCGGAGTTCGTCGCGTTCGTCGATACGCACATGGGCCAGCCGATCGACGGCCTCGAACCGCTGCGCACGCGCAAGGCGCCGCGGATCTGACCGGCGGGCGAAGCCGCCTGCCGGTCGTGGCCATGGCGTCTATAATCGACCGGCGCCGCCGCGCCGCGCTCAAGCCTGGCGCCGCGCGGTCCGCTAACGTGCAGACCATGAACGCATCGCCTACGCCATCGACCCTCGTCCGTCACCTCCTGATGGTGGCCGGGGTCGGTCTGTTCGCCATCGGCTTCGTCGGCATCTTCCTGCCGGTGCTGCCGACGACGGTGTTCTGGATCGGTGCCGTGGTGTGCTTTTCGAAGAGCTGCCCCGAACTCGAGGCGCGCATCCTCGCCCACCCGCGTTATGGCCGGCCCATCCGCGATTTCCGCGAGCACGGCGTGATCTGCCGCGCCGGCAAGCGCGCCGCGCTGGCCTCGATGCTGATCTCGGCCGTGATTACCACCGTTCTCGTGCACTCCGATGCCGTGCGCCTGTTGGTGGCGAGCATTCTGCTCGCCGTTGCCGCCTACGTCGCGACGCGGCCCGAACAGGCATTGGTCCTCGAAGCCGACACGCGCTGACGCCGTACGGTCCAGGTCCGGCTGACGCGGACCCCACGCAAACTTCCGACCACCCGCCGGCCATTTGGCCCCAGGCGGCCGGCCCGTCACCGCCGAGTGTGCCCTGCCCGGATGCAACGACCCGCATGGCATGATTGCCGCGGCCCGCCCATGGGTCGCCGCGTCATCGCCAGAGGAGTCCCCGCATGCGTTTGTCCAAGCCCCGTCTCGCACCGCTCGCACCGGAACAATGGAGCCCGGAGGTCGCCGACATCATGGCGCCCTTCGTCGCCGCCGGTACCGACCACAATGTCTTCCGCACCATGGCGAACTACCCGGCACTGATGCGCCGCTGGCTGGTCTTCGCCAACCACGTGCTGATGAAGTCGAGCCTGCCGCCGCGCGAGCGCGAGCTGGTCATCCTGCGCATCGGTTACCTGTGTCGCGCGGGTTACGAGTGGGGGCAGCACGTCGTCATTGCGCGTCGTTGCGGGTTGGACGAAGTGGGCATCGCGAGTGCGAAGAGCGGACCGACGACGCCAGGCATCTCGGCACTCGACCGCCTGCTGCTCCAGGCCACCGATGAACTCCACGCCGATGCCTTCATCACCGACGAGACCTGGAACGCGCTGGCCACGCACCTCTCCAGCGAGCAGCTGATGGACCTCGTCTTCGCCGTCGGCCAGTACAACCTGGTATCGATGGCCCTGAACAGTTTCGGCGTGCAACTCGACGACGGTCTGCCCGGCTGGGAGGACTGACGGTCGCCTGCCAGTCAGGTCGGCGCGGCGGTGCGTCGCCGCCGCGAGAAAATGGGTACCCTGTACCGGTTGCGAACGGGTACCGGGCTCGCCCTATTTGGCGTGGGCGCCGTCGCAGAGCGGTTGCTTGCCCGTCGCCTTGCAGCCGCAGAAGAACACCTTGCGGGTCTCGGTCGCCTCGTACTTGACCGGCGTGAAGGCGGTGCCGGCGTGGGAGCCGTCGCAGAACGGTTGCTTGCCGCTGCGCCCGCAGCTGCACCACCAGTAGTTCTTGCCGGCTTCGACGTCGATGCCGAACGGGGTGTCGGCGGCGCGTACGGGATCGCTCATGTCCTGCTCCTTAGTCGGGGTGGTTGCCTTCACGCGGCGGCGGAACGCCACCGCCGCGCATTGTGGCATGAGGGGCTACTTGCGGATGCCCTCGATGCCGAGTTCGAGCTGGACCGTCGTCGCGGCCGGGCCGAGGTCGTAGTCGAGGCCGAAGTCGGCGCGGGTCATGGTGTAGGTGCCGTGGAAACCGGCGCGGTAGCCGCCCCAGGGATCCTCGCCCTCGCCGATCTTCTCGACCGGGATCTCGATGGTCTTCTCGACGCCGTGGAAATTGAGCACGCCGGTCAGCACGCCGCGTTCGGCGTCACCCTGGTAGCCGGTGCTGGTGAAGGTGGCCTTGGGGAAGGTCTCCACGCCGAGGAAGTCGGCGCTGCGCAGGTGCTTGTCGCGCTCGGCGTGGTTGGAGTCGATCGAGGTGACGTCGATGGTCAGCGCGACCCGGCTGGCGGTCGGATTGGCGGCATCGTATTGCAGGCTGCCTTCGAGGGCGTTGAAGCGCCCGTAGAGCCAGCTGTAGCCGAGGTGCTGGACGCGGAACTCGACGAAGGAATGGGTCGGGTCGAGGGTGTATTCCGCGGCGGCGAGCGGCGCGGACGCCCCCGTCAGGGTGAGGGCGAGCAGCAGGCCTTGATACGGGGATCGCATGTCGATGTCTCCTTGGCTGAGGTGGATGTGCGCGTTCCGGCAGCCCGGCGCAGGGCGGGTTCGAAGCGGTAGGCGTCCATGGCGATGGCGCCGAGCAGAATTTCGTGGTGCAGGCGGTGGCCACGCCAGTCCTCGCCGGCGGCACCGGCGCAGACGTGCAGCGGCAGCAGGTGTTCCTCGCTCGGGTGGGCGCGCAGCGCGTGGGGCGCGCGTTCGCGCCACGCCACCAGGGCCTCGGTATCGCCGGCTTCGATCGCCGTCGCCATCCAGTGACAGAAGTCGCCGGCATAATCGAGGGGAACGACGTCGCCGCCGCGGTGCAGGCCTCGCACGTCGCCGAGGTTGTGCGTCATTGCGCCCGATCCGAGGATCAACACACCCTCCTCGCGCAGGGGCGCCAGCGCGCGACCGAGGCGCCAGTGGTAGGCGGCGTCGTGGTTCGGGCAGACGGCGAGCTGGGTAACCGGGATGTCGTGTTCCGGGTACATCAGGCGCAGCGGGATCCAGGCGCCGTGATCGAGACCGCGGGCCGGATCGCTGATCAGCGGAACGTCGGCCGCGGCGCACAATTGCTCGATGCGGCGGGCCACGCTCGGTGCGCCCGGTGCCGGGTAGTGCAGGGCGTACAGCGCTTCCGGAAAGCCGTAGAAGTCGTGGATGGTCGGTGGCCGCAAGCTCGACAGCACGGCCGGGCAGCTGCACTCCCAATGCCCCGAAACGACGACGATGGCGCGTGGCCGCGGCAGGTTGGCGCCGAGGCCGGCGAGAAAACGTCGGCTCGCACTGTCCTCGGTGGCGATGGTCGGCGCGCCATGCGAGACGAATACGCTGGGCAGGGACTCGGACATGCCTGCAGACTCCGGCGGCGGTGAGCGAGGCCCGGCATTATTCGAGGCATTCAATCCAGAGACAATCAATTAGAATCGAAATTGATTGTCTCTTATTTTGGAACAATGACAATGGACAAGCTGGCCGCAATGCAGTGCTTCGACCAGGTCGCGGCGAGCGGCAGCTTCTCGGCAGCGGCGCGCCAACTCGGCCGCTCCAAGGCTGCCGTGAGCCGGCTGGTCGGCGAACTCGAGGCTGAACTCGGCGTGCAGCTGCTGGTGCGCACGACCCGCCAGGTCCGCCTGACCGAGGCCGGCCTGGGCTACCGTGAACGCTGCCGGCAGCTGCTCGCCGACCTCGCGGACCTCGAGTCCCGCGTGCGACGGGACGACGCAGCCCTGGACGGGCTGCTACGCATCACCGCCCCGCGCACCTTCGCGGAACTCCACCTCGCGCCGTTCGTCCAGCACTTCCGCGATCGTCACCCGGGGCTGGTCCTCGAACTGGTCCTGTCCGATGCCTACGTCGACCTCGTGCAGGAGGCGACCGACGTCGCCATCCGCGTTGGCGCGCTGGAGGATTCGACCCTCGTCGCCCGCCGGCTCGCGGTCACCCGCGTGGTGTGCTGCGCGGCGCCGGCCTATTTCGCGCGGCACGGGCGGCCGCAAAGGGTGCAGGAGCTCCAGGATCACGTGCTCATCGCCGACACCAACATCCGCCAGCCCGGCCAGTGGCGTTTCGCGGGCGGCGAGACCCTGCGCGTGCAGGGGCGTGTGCAGGTCAACAGTGCGCTGTTCGTGCGCGAGCTCCTGTTGCAGGGGCACGGCATCGGCATGGTGCCCGAATTCGTCATCGCGGCGGCGCTGGCGGACGCGCGACTCGAAGCGCTGCCCTTCGTCTACGAGCCGCGCGAACTCGGTGTCTACGCGCTCTACCCGCGCCGCCGCCACCTGTCGACCCGCCTGCGTGCGCTGGTCGACGCCCTGGTCGACTGGTTCGCCGCCGGCCTGCAGGTGCCGCGAGCGCCCTGACTGGCCGCTCAGCTGCAAAGCAACGGCCGCGCGAGGCTCGCCACCACGCACCAGGCCACCACGACGAGGGCACTGCGCTGCCAGCGCCACAACAAGGCGAAGCCGATGCCACTGACAATGGCGTCGCCGACATCGGCGATGCCGCGCGTCCACAGCGGGTCGTACAGCGCTGCGGCGAGCAGGCCGACGACCGCCGCGTTGATCCCGGCCACCGCGCCGGCGGCGCGCGGGTGGCGGGTGACGCGGTGCCACAGCGGCAGCAGGCCGGCGAGCAGCAGCAGCCCGGGCGCGAACAGTGCGACGAAGGCGAGCACGGCGCCCGGCAGCCCGCCCAGCGGCGGCGGCAGGCTGGCGCCGAGGAAGGCGGCGAAGCTGAACAGGGGCCCCGGTACGGCCTGCGCCGCGCCGTAGCCGGCGACGAAGGTCGCCGGCGTGACCCAGCCCGGGGTGACGACGCTCGCTTCGAGCAAGGGCAGGACGACGTGACCGCCGCCGAACACGAGAGCGCCGGCGCGGTAGAAGGCCGCGGCAATCGCGGCAACGGGATCGTCTGCGGCGAGCCAGGGCAGGCCGACCAGGAGCACGGCGAACAGCGCCAGCGCCAGCGCCGGCCAGGCGTGGCGGGCGGCCGGTGGGCGGCTGAGCGGGCGTGGCGGCGTGAGTCCGCGCAGCAGCAGGCTGCCGATGAGGGCAGCGGCGCCGATCGCGGCGAGCTGAGCCCAGGCTCTGCCGCCGACGACGAGCGCGGCGGTGGTCGCGAGCGCGAGCACCCGGCGCAGACCGTCGGGACAGAGCTGACGCGCCATGCCGACGAGGCCGTGGGCGACGACCGCCACGGCGACGAGTTCGAGGCCGTGCAGGGCGGTGCTCATGGCAACGCCGCCGAGGCGCGGCAGGGCGAGGGCGAAAGCGGTCATCAGGAGCCACGACGGCGCGCTGAAGGCGAGCCACGCGGCCAGCGCGCCGCGCCAGCCGGCGCGCAGCCAGCCGAGGCCGCAACCGAGCTGGCTGCTGGCCGGGCCGGGCAGGAACTGGCACAGCGCGAGCAGGGTGGCGTAGTCCTCGCCGCTGACCCAGGCGCGCTTCTCGACCAGTTCGCGCCGGTAATAGCCGAGATGGGCGAGCGGCCCGCCGAAGGAGGTCAGGCCGAGCGCGAGGAACACGCGGAAGACCTCGCCGGCGCGCCCGCCACCAGTGGCCGGCAGGCCATCGTCCGGCGCCTCGTTCAAGCAGGCCCGCCGCGCAGCACCTGGCGGCGACTCGGCAGGCGTTCCCAGGCTGGCGCCAGCCAGGTTGCGCCGACGTCGAGTTGCGCGGCGAGCGCGCGGGCGCGCTCACGGCGCGTGCGTTCGCCCGGCGGCCGGCGCGGTGCGGCCAGCACCACCACGTTGCCGTGGTCGGCGACCGGCGCCAGCACCACCCACTCGAAAGCCTGACGCAGGGCGACGAGTATCTCGACCAGTTCGCTCTCGGCGGTCGGCGAGGCGTTCAGCACGAAGACGCCGCCGCGCGCGAGGCGGCGCTCGCAATCGGCGTAGAACCAGGGATCGAAGAGGCAGTCCGGGTGGTGCTCGCCGTCGAAAATGTCGCACAGCACGAGGTCGAAGCGGATCTCGTCGTCCGCGTCGGCGAGCCACTCGGCGGCATCCGCGATACGGGGTTCGATACCTGCCGGCAGCGCAAAGTGGCGCCGCGCGAGTTCGACCAGCACCCGGCTGCGCTCGACGGCGGTGACCGCGCACGCCGGCAGGCGGGCGGCGAAGAAGCGCTCGAAGCTGCCGCAGCCCGCACCGAGGTCGAGCATGCGCGTCGGCAAGCCGCACCAGGTCAGCGCGGACAGCATGGTGAGCTGGTTGGGCAGGACGATGGCACTGGGCTCGTCGACCCGCATCATCGATTGGGGGAAGCGGCCGCCGACGCTGAACCAGCGCAAGCTGGCCGCCTCGCGAATCTCGACGGTGTGGCCGCCGGCGCGTCCGCGATGGAGGCGGCTGGCGTCACGGGCCGGGCCGGCGAGGAAGTCGCCGAGGTGGAAGGGTGCGGACCCATCCGGCAAGTCGTGCGCCTTCATCGGCACGGTGACCGTGGGCGCCAGGCCGGCGACGCGCTCAGGCCAGCACGCCGCCGATCAGCGCCCCGACCAGCAAGGGCCCGAGCTGCAGCAGGACCAGCAGGAGTCCGCTCATGCCGGCGAGCAGGCCGAACACCGGCATGCCGCTGAGCGCCGTGGCGATGAAGGCCAGTGCGAGGCCGAAGACCAGCCCCGGCAACACCGCGGCGAGGAGCCCTGCGCCGATGCCGCCGGCCTTCATGCCGCCGACGATGCCGGCGACGAAGGCGCCGATGCCGGGCAGCCAGAACAGCAGCAACGAGACCAGGAACATCCACAACATGCCGGACAACACGCTGCCGCGCGGCCCGTGCCGCCCGGGAAGCGGGGCTTCAGGCACGTTCCAGCACGACGACCGGGATCTCGCGCTCGGTCTTGGCCTGGTAATCGCTGAAGGGCGGGTACATCTCGGCCATCTGCTTCCAGATGCGTGCGCGCTCGTCGCCGGTGGCGATGCGGGTGCGCGCCTGGAACACGTCCTCGGCGACCTGCACTGTCACCGTGCCCTGCTTCATCAGGTTGTGATACCAGCCGGGGTGCTTCGGCGCGCCGCCCTTGGAGGCGATGATGGCGTAGCCGCCGTCGATCTTGCCGTACAGCAGCGGCATGACCGATTCCTGGCCGGATTTCGCCCCGCGTGTGGTCAACAAGAGGGTCGGCAGCGGGCCGGGGCCGCCGGCGAATGTCGAGTCCCACAGGTGGCCGGCCTTGGGATCGGCGAGGTACTTGGTGCGGTGCTCGGCAATCCAGCCACTCTCGCTGGCCGCCTTGATCGGGTCGCTCATGAACGTCTTCCTCCGCTCGGGTGGGTGATTCGAGGGGGCATGCTAACAGGCCGGCGAAACAGGTAGCGAGGCCGGTCGGGGTCGAACGCGCAGCGCCGGCGAGGATGCCCCCGGTGTTTGTTCGCGAACGTGCTAACCCCTTGTGATGAACCCACCCGACCGGCGCCGCGCCCTGCTTGTAGTGGTCGTAGCGATCGGCCAAGGTGGGGCGCCTGGCGTGCCACGTATCTGCCCATGACCGAACTGCCCCTGACCGAAGAGTTCCGCGCCTTCTCCCGCACGCCGCACGACGCGGTGAGCGGCGGTCTGCTGGTCGCGCGGATCATCGATCCGACGACGGACGTGGCCTGGGTCCGTGACGAACTCGCGCGTCACGCTGCCGCCGTTGGCACGCCGGCGAGTGCGACCGCACTGGTCGGTTACCTCCAAGGCGCCGGCTTCAGCGGCGCCGAGGCCTACTACCACGTCGACAACAGCTCGCTGGCGCGTGTACTCGAAAGTCGCCGGGGCATTCCGATCACCCTGGCGCTGGTCGTGCTCGGCATCGCCGAGCGGCTCGGACTCGCCGGCCGCGGCATCAATTTCCCGCGCCATTTCCTCGTCGAAGTCGAAGGCCAGATGGTCGACCCGTTCGCGATGCGCCTGCTCGACGCCGCCGAACTCGCGCGCTCGCTCGCCGCACAGGGCCACACGCCGGCGGCGGCGCTGGCGCCGGCCTCGCCGGTCGACATCGTGCTGCGCATGTTGAACAACCTGCGCCTCATCGCCCAGCATCGCGGCGAGACCGCGCGCGCGCTCGATCTCAGCGGCTACCAGCTGCTGCTCGCAGCCGATCCCCTGCCGCTCCTGATCGAAAGGGTCGAGTTGTGGCTGGCCGCGGGCGTGCCGGACATGGCCCGCCACGAACTCGATCGCGCCATCGCTCTCGCGCCCGACGCCGCCGTGCGCGAACGGCTCGCCGCGCGGCGGTTGGAATTATCGGCGGTGCCGCCGCGAGTGCATTGAATCCTGATTTCAGGCCGCCGAGGTTCGCGCCGCTAACCCGCACTGGACCCATCCGCGGATATCGAAGCCATGCCCGGGCGCAACGGACAGAATCAACGCAACTACTACCGTGTCCTCTTCGTGCAGCCGGATGCACCGGCCGCAATCATCCAGGCGGCGTACCGCACGCTCATGCAGAAATTGAAGGCTCACCCGGACCTCGGCGGCGACGAGTGGAACGCGGCGGTGATCAACAAGGCCTTCACCGTGCTGTCGGATCCGCGCAAGCGCCGCGCCTACGACGAGGCACTGTTCGGCCGCCGGACGTTGTCGACACTGGGGCGCCAGCACGATGGCCAGCGCCGGCAGGCGGAGCCGGCGACCGGCTGGGAACCGTTCCGCCCGCGCGTCATCCGCTGAGCGGGTGCGTGAATCTCAGGGCTTGCGGAACTTGAGCGTCATCCGATCGCTCTCGCCGATGGCGGCGTACTTGTCGCGATCGACGTCACCCGCACGGAAGTTCGGCGGCAGCGTCCACACCCCCTTGGGGTGATCCTTGGTGTCTTTCGGGTTAGCGTTGATCTCGCTCGCGGCGACGAATTCGAATCCAGCCGAGGCGGCCAGTCGCTTCGCCTCGCTCTCGGCCAGGTAGCCGGTCTTCGCCGCCTCGGCGCCGACCATCTCCGGCGTGCCGCGGTGGGCGACCATGCCCAGCGTGCCGCCCGGCTTGAGGACGTCGAACATGGCCTTGAACATGGCCTCGGCGTAGCCGTTCATGACCCAGTTGTGCAGGTTACGGAAGGTCACCACGAGATCGGCACTGCCGGCCGGGCCCGCGCTGAGCTTGGCTGGCGGCATCAGCGCCGTGACCTCGACCTTGTCGTAGACCGCCGGGTTGCCGGCGAGCTGGGCCTGGAAGGACTCGGCGGCCTTGGCGAAGTATTCGATGCCCGTGCTGCCGTCGAAGTTGGCGGCGATGAGCTTGCCGCCGTCGCGCAGGTAGGGCGCCAGGATCTCGGTGTACCAGCCGGCACCGCCCGGCCAGATCTCGACCACTGTCATGTCGGGGCGGATGCCGAAGAACTCGAGCGTCTCGACCGGGTGGCGCGCGGCGTTGCGCGCGATGTTCTCGGCCGTACGGTGGCCAGCGGTGGCCGCCGCTTCGAGGGCGGCGTCGGCGGCGAGCACGGGCGCGGACAGGGCCAGCGCGAGCAGCGCGGCGGGCAGGGTACGACTGAGCATGGGCATTTCTCCGACAACGACGGTGACAGGCGTGGCCGGGCAGTATAGCGAGCCACGCGGCGCGGTCAGCAGATTGCCGACTGACATCGCAAGCGAAATCGAGCCGCCGTCGTGTTGGTGCGCGGGGCGCAGGGCCGGCCCCTCCCATGTGACGTCCAACGTTGCCGCCGTCGTTTTTCACAGGCTTGTCAGGGATTGAGCTTGTAGGTGACGTTGGCCAGCGCGACTTCACGCCCGCGACTGTCGGTCACCGAGACGTCGCCGACGCAGATGCTGCCGCCGCGCCGACGTACCCGCGCGCTCGCCGTGATCGTGTCGCCGACGACCAGTTCGAGGTAATTGATCGAGAAGCCGATGGTCGCGCCACGTGACCGCGGGCCGATCGACGGGTGCGACCAGAAGGCGCAGGTCGCGGCGAGGTCGACCAGCGAGGCGATGGCGCCGCCGTTGACGCGGTCGTCGCCGAGATGCGGCGCGTAGGGCAGGCGCAGCACGGCGTGGTCGGTGGTGGCGCTGACCAGTTCGACGCCGAGGTGGCGCGCGAAGGCCTGTTCGACGGCGATGGCGCGGACGCGCTCGAGCATGGGCTGAACTCCGATGGCGGGCGCGCCAAAGTAGCAGGTGGGCGTTGCCGCGTGAACGCCGCAACCGCGCCTTGACGACCGGCCACGCGGCGGCGCAGGATGCGCGCCGCGCCGGTCTTCCTGGCGGCGCGCCGGTGAGTTCTCACCGCCTGATCGGTCTTTCGAACGTATCCATTGCGCGCACCGCGCGCCCGGAGAATCCATGTCATCGCGAACCCTCGGGTACATTCTGTACGGCGCGCTGCTGTGCGGCTGTGCCAGCCAGACCATCGTGCCCAGCTACGTCAACAACAATCCGGATCTGCAGGTCGGCGGCGAGCGCCCCGGCGACGGTACGCCGCGCACCGAGAGCGCGGGTTCGTTCTGCCTGGAAGTGACCGACAAGTGGCACCAGGACGGGCGTACCCCTGACGGCCAGGCGCTGTGGGCGCGCGACACCTTCCGCCGCGTCGTACCCTGCGGTTGAGCATCGGGTAACGGCTGCCCCGCCCGGGGCTGCTGGCCGAACGTCCGCGCCTCGCGCCGCGACCGCGCGTCGTTGGGTTGGCGGCGAGGCGTGCCCGCCACGCGCAATGATGGCCACGACCACGGTCGCGACAGGGATCCCGCGCCGGCTTCCCGCCGGCCGTGCTTTCGCGCTAATGTCCGGCCTCCGTTCCACCCAGGCAGGGGAGTTTGCCGCATGACCCAACCGTTACAGACCGTGCGCCAGCTGGCCTACGTCGTTCGCGATCTCGATGCCGCGCTGAAATACTGGACCGAGGAACTCAAGGTCGGCCCGTTCTTCCTCTTCGAGCACTGCCCGCTGGAGAACCAGCGCTATCGCGGCGGACCGTCGAACGCCGACGTCACGCTCGCGCTCGGCAATTCGGGCGATCTCCAGATCGAACTCATCTACTGCGAGACCGAGGCGCCCTCGGTGTACAAGGAATTCCTCGACGCCGGGCGGGTCGGCGTGCACCACTTCGGCATCATGCCGGAGAACTACGACGAAGCCTGTGCGCACTACCGCGCGCTAGGCCACGAGGCAGCCTTCGAGTGCACGGTCGGCGGTGCGCCGCTGGTCTACTTCGATACCGTCGCGACAGT
Source organism: Gammaproteobacteria bacterium (assembly GCA_050184115.1). Taxonomy (GTDB): domain Bacteria; phylum Pseudomonadota; class Gammaproteobacteria; genus JACKNG01. The sequence continues at coordinate 1,237,180 of JBFXAQ010000001.1, forward strand.
CGGGCATTTCATCGAGCTGTGGGACAACAACCAGGTGTTCAAGGATCTGTTCATGCTGGTAGAGGACGCGGCCAAGGGCTGGAACGGCAAGGATCCGGTGCGACCCGGGCCACTGTGAGCGTGCCATGAGCGCGGTGCTGCGCACGCGCCGCGAAGGCGCGGTGGCACTGTTCGAGCTGCACCGCCCCGAGCGCCATCACGCCATCAACGCGGCGCTCGCCGACGCCCTCATCGCTGCCATCGATGCTGCCGAGAGCGACGACGACGTGCGCGCGATCGTCCTCACCGGCAGCGGCGAACGCGCCTTCTGCGCCGGCCAGGACATGCTCGAGGCGAGCGGGGTGGAGGCCGGCGCGCGCGATGCCAAGGTCAGCTCGGCGATGTTCGCCGTTGCCCGCGTGGAGCGCTGCCCGCTGCCGCTGATCGCCGCCATCAACGGCTATTGCTTCGGCGGTGGTGCGGCGCTCGCCATCGCCTGTGACATCCGCCTCGGCGCGAGCACGGCGAGCTTTCGTCTGCCCGGCGCCGAGTACGGCCTGGTGGTGGGGGCGGCAGCCCTGCCGCGCCTGGTCGGCGCGGCGAAGGCCAAGGAGCTCATCTTCACCGCGCGGCGTTTCGAGGCTGCCGAGGCGCTGGCCTGTGGCCTGCTGAATAGCGTGCACGAACCGGCGGCACTGCTGCCGGCGGCACTGGAGATGGCCGCCGCCATCGGCCGCAACTCGCCGCGAGCGGTGCGGGAATCGAAGCGCATCATCGACCAGGCGACCCTGGTCGACGCGGCCACGGCCGCGGAGCAGGCCATCAACCGCGAACTGCGCGGCAGCGATGAGCAGAGCGCGCGCTTTCGCGACGCCACGCGCCGCGTGACGGGACGTTGACCGTGACGGTCGGGTGGGATTGGGGACAGTATACTTTCGCGACAGCCTTCGACCGGGCGTCAGCGCCCGCGAAAGTGTACTGTCCCCAATCCCGCGCCAATTCAGCTGCCTGATCCGATCAGGTGCGGCGTTCGCGGAGCGGCTACCAGTCCTCCCACACCGCACGCAGGCCGCGCGGCACCTCGACGGTCACGCCGGGGCCGTCCTGGCCTGGCCGGACGCGGTGAAAATCGCTGCCGAACGACACCGCGAGGCCGTGGCGGCGGGCGAGCGTGGCGAGCGTCGTCGTCTGTGCCGGATGCTGGTGGCCGCTGACGAGTTCGAGTGCGCCACCGCCGGTGCGCACGAAGTCGGCGACGAGTTCGTCGAGACGCATGTGCGTGAGCCGGTAATGCCCCGGGTGCGCGAGCACGGCGACGCCGCCGGCATCGCGGATCCAGTCGACGATGGCGCCGAGCGTCGCCCACAAGTCGACGGCATGCGCTTCGCGGGCGCGTTTGAGGTAACGCTTGTAGGCCTGTTCGGGTTCGGCGACGACGCCGCGCTCGACGAGGTGGGCGGCGAAGTGCGGCCGGCCGATGGCGCCACCGGCGGCGAGCCGGGCGGCGCCGGCGTAGGTGTCGGGAATGCCGCGCCGGCGCAGATATTCGTCGATCGCGCGAGCGCGGGTTTCGCGCGCCGCCGACTGGTGGGCGCAGGCGGCCCGCATGGCGTCGCCGTGACGGTCGACGCCGAGACCGACGACGTGGATGCCGATGCGCCGCCAGCTGGTCGAGAACTCGATGCCGGTGACCAGGCGCGGACCCGGTGGCGACGCGGCGAGCACATCGTAGGCCGCGAACGTGTCGTGGTCGGTGATCGCCAGCAGGTCGACGCCGCCATCGCGGGCGCGTTCGAGTACGTCGGCCGGCGCCAGCGCGCCGTCCGACGCGGTGGTGTGAACGTGCAGATCGACGCGCGCCGGATTCACGTGGCAAGTGCTCGCAGCATGCGGTGAACTGTCGGGCATTGCCGGATCGCCGCGCGCGCTCGGGTAGAATCCGTGCCATGGAAAGCCCTACCCGAGACCAGTCGACGCCGCGCATCGTCCGCGATGGCAAGTTCCTCATCGGCCAGGTGGTCAAGCATCGCTTGTTTCCGTTTCGCGGCGTCATCTACGACGTCGATCCGACCTTCAGCAACACCGAGGAATGGTGGCTCTCCATCCCCGAAGACGTGCGCCCGCGCAAGGACCAGCCTTACTACCACCTGCTCGCCGAGAACGCCGAGTCGACCTACATCGCCTACGTCTCCGAACAGAACCTGCTCGCCGACGACAGCGGCACGCCGGTCAACCATCCCGAGGTCGAACGCTATTTCGGCGCCTTCGACGGCGCTTTCTACAAGCTGAAATCGCAGATCGCGCACTGAAGCGACGGCGCCGTCAGCCGTCGACCTCGGCGAGGAAGCGCAGGATCTGCGCGGTCGTCTCGGCCGGCTTCTCCAGCTGTACCCAGTGCCCGGCGCCCTCGATGAGTTCGATGAAGCGCAGATCGTCGAAAGCCTTGGGGAAACGCTCCCGCCAGCCCGGGTCGAACAGGAGCACGTCGTCCTCGGCGCCGGCGACGAAGGCCGCCGGCTGGGTGAAACGGGCGTTCTCGGGCGTGATGTCGGCATTGCGCATGAAGTTGCGATACCAGTTGATGGGACCGCGAAAGCCGCTCTGGCGGTACTGCGCAAGGTAGTAGTCGAGGTCCGCGCGCGTCAGCCATGCGGGCAGGGTGTCGACCTCGGGGAACACGTCCAGCGCGCCGCTGCTGGCGGGGTGTTCGAGCTGGCGCATGAAGGTGCCGCGCGGGCTGTCGGCGCTGATCGCAACGTAGATGTTCTTCAGCGCACGTTCGAGGTTGGCCTCGAGTTCCGCTTCCGCCACCCCCGGTTGCTGGAAGTAGCGGATGTACCAGAAGCGATCGTCCATGCCGGGCGGATCGATCACGGCCGGGCTCGCGCGCCACATCGGCACCGCCAGGCCCATCACCGCGCGGCATACCTGCGGGTGGAGCAGGGCAGTGTTCCACGCCACCAGGCATCCCCAGTCGTGACCGATGACGATGCAGTCGTCGTGTCCGAGCGCGCGGGCCAGGCCGGCAACGTCGGCGGTCAGGGCGCGGATGTCGTAATCCTCGACGGCGGGCGGGCACGAGCTGGCGCCGTAGCCACGCTGGTCGGGCACGGCGACCCGGTAGCCGGCGGCGACGATGGGGTCGATCTGGTGCCGCCACAGGTACCAGCACTGCGGGAAGCCGTGCAGCAGCACCACCAGCGGGCCGCCGCCCTCGACGACGGTGCGCAGGGTCACGCCGTTGGTCTCGATCATCTCGAAATGACGGTCTTTCATGCCGGGTTCCTCGTGGCGGCTCAGGGTGTGGTAGGCGGGCCTAAATCGGGCACCAGCGGGTGGAGCAGGTAGTAGACGACGAAGGTCGTCATGCCGACCACGGCAGGGCGGAAGCTCATGCCGCGCTCGCGCTCGTTGCCGGCCTGCAACGCGAGCAGGACGCCGAGCGCGGCGCAGGCCGTGCACAGTGCGAACAGGAGCACGGCGAGGGCGAAGTCGATCACGTCGCCGGTGCCGTAGATTGCGCCGACAGCACGTGGCAGCGAGCCGTAGAGCGTGGCGCGGAAGGCCAGCGCGAGCAGCGCGAGGGCGACGACGCTGCGTTCGAGCAGCGCGGCGAGGCGCTGCAGGCGGGCTGTACTCATGCGGGCTCCGGCGTGGCTGGCGATGCCGCGGTGGCGGTGGTCGCGGCTGTGCGATCATAACGCGCCACCGGGGCGTCGGAGGACGCATGAACGAGCACGATTTCGAGGACGACGCAGACGAGGATGGCGGCGAGGCCCGTCCGAGCCGCTCCGCGGTCAAGCGCGAGCACGCCGCGATTCAGGCGTTGGCGCGGCAACTCGCCGCGCTCGGTGACGCGCGTCTCGCGGCCCTGCCGCTGGATGACGACGTGCGCGGTGCGCTGGCCACTGCGCGCCGGCTCAAGCGCCAGGCCTTCGAACGCCAGGTGCGCTATGCCAGCGGGCTGCTCGCGAAGACCGACGTCGCCGCCGTGCGGGCTGCGCTGGAGCGCCTGGAGAAACCCGATCGCGAATCCGTGCGGGCGTTCCACGAGGTCGAGCGCTGGCGCGCCGCACTGATCGAGGGCGCGCCCGGCATCGTCGACGAACTCGCTGCCCGCTTCGCCGCGTTCGACCGTGCTCAGGCCGTGCGTCTCGCCGGCGAAGCTCGCCGTGAAGCCGCGGCGGGCAAGCCGCCGCGCGCGGCCCGGGTGCTGTTCCGCTATCTCGCCGATCTCGCCGCCGACGCCTGACTATCGCGTCGGCGGCCGCCGCGCACTGTTCTCAGCGCACCAGAGTGACCGGGCAGGTGGCGTGGTTGGCGACCTGGGTGCTGACGCTGCCGAGCAGCAGGCGCGAGAAACTGGAGCGTCCGCGCGTGCCCATGACGATGAGATCGACACCGTTGTCGATCGCGTAACGGCAGATCTCCTCGGCCGCGTGCCCCCACAGCTGCACGCGCCCGGCGGCAGCGGGCAGTTCGCCGAGGGCGTTGGCGCCCTGGGCGAACTCGTTCTCGGCCGTCGCCTTCTCGACGCTGGCGCGGATCTCCTCCATCGACAGCACGGCGTTGGCGGGCAGGGCCGGCCATTCGCCGGCGCCCCAGGCGTAGGGCATTAGCATGTCCTCGGCGTGCACGGCGAGGAGGGTGACGCGGGCACCGGTGTCGCGGGCGAGGTTGCCGGCGAAGGTCGCCGCGTCGAGCGCGCCCTGCGAGCCGTCGGTGGGAACGAGGATGTGTTCGAGTGCGCTCATGGCTGGGGACTCCCGCTGCGGATCATGACGCCTGCAACTCTAGCCGATCGGCGCGCCGACGCCATTGATACCCGTCAACCGCCTCCGGGCTCTCACTACTGGTCACCGTGGGTCCGCCGCCGGCGGGTCAGCTGCGAGGGCGATTCGGGCAGGGCGCGTACGCGCGGCAGACTGAAGCGCAGGCGCATCGCGAGCACGCGCGCGGCGAGGGTGACGGCGATGGTCAGGGCGATGCGCACGTCGTCGCCGAGCCCTGCGCTGCCGAGCAGGACGAACACCGTGCCGCCGAGCAGCGCCGCGCTGGCGTAGAAATCGTGGGTCAGCACCGCCGGGATCTCGTTGACCAGCAGGTCGCGGATGACGCCACCGCCGCAGGCCGTCAACGTCGCCATCAGTACGACCGTGAGCGGCACGGCGTCGACGCTCTCGGCGCGCGCGGCGCCGATCGCGGTGAAGACGGCGAGGCCGACGGCGTCGGCGGCGAGCACGAGATCCCAGCGGCGCGCGATACGCGGCGCGGCGAAGAAGGTCACGAGGGCGGCGGCGATGCAGACCAGGGCGTAGCGCTGGTCGACCAGCACCAGCGGCGGTGTCAGGCCGAGCAGGACGTCGCGTACCAACCCGCCGCCGACCCCGGTCGCGACGGCGAGCGCGGCAACCCCGAGCAGGTCGAGTTCGTGGCGCACGGCGCGGAACGCGCCCGACAGGGCGAAGGCAAAGGTGCCGAGGACGTCGAGCAGGTGCAGGACCACGGGCAGCCTCTCTCGTGGCGGGCGCGCATTGAATCATCGCCGCGCAAAAGCATGCAAGCCGTGCCCCGCGGCGCGGGGGGGGCGCTGCCCGGCCGGGATTTGAAAGACCGCACGACCGTCATGGGCGACGGCGCCGGGCGCATGAGCGACAATGCCGTGGCTGCCGGGTCGGCAGCGCCCCCGACCGAGTACGCCAGTCCCATGCCAGCACCCGTCAGCGCCCCGGACATCTTCGGCCATCCCCGGCACTGGGCCGAGTGCCTGGGCCCGGCGCCGTGGCTGCCGATGGCGCGCGAAGAGATGGACGCGCTCGGCTGGGACGCCTGCGACGTCGTCCTCGTCACCGGCGACGCCTACGTCGATCACCCGAGTTTCGGCATGGCGGTGATGGGGCGCTTCCTCGAGGCCCAGGGTTTCCGCGTCGGCATCATCGCCCAGCCCGACTGGCGCTCGACCGCGGCCTTCACCGCACTCGGCCGGCCGACGCTCTTCTTCGGCATCACCGCCGGCAACATGGATTCGATGATCAACCGCTACACGGCCGATCTGCGGCTGCGCAGCGACGACGCCTACACCCCGGGCGGCGAGGCCGGCCGGCGCCCCGAGCGCGCCGTGCTGGTCTACGCCCAGCGCTGCCGCGAGGCCTACAAGGACGTGCCGCAGGTGCTCGGCGGCATCGAGGCCAGCCTGCGCCGCATCGCGCAGTACGACTACTGGTCGGACAGCGTGCGACGCTCGGTGCTGGTCGACGCCGACGCCGACATCCTGCTCTACGGCAATGCCGAGCGCGCCATCGCCGAGGTCGCCCACCGGCTCGCCCGCGGTGCGGCCATCGACACGCTGACCGACATCCGTGGCACCGCCGTGCTGCGCCGCCAGCTGCCGGCCGGCTGGACCGAACTCGATTCGACCCGCGTCGACTGGCCGAAACAGGTCGACGCCCTGCCCAACCCCTACGAAGTCGAGGCCACGACGGCGTGCGCCGAGGCGGAGAAGGGCGCGCAGACCGTGCGCGTGGTGCCGATGCCCCTGCACCGCCAGGCGACGGCGGCGCGCGAGCGCACCGTCATCCGCCTGCCGTCGTTCGAGAAGGTCAGCAAGGACCCGGTGCTCTACGCCCACGCCTCGCGCGTGCTGCACCAGGAGTCGAACCCGCACAACGCGCGCGCGCTGGTGCAGCGTCACGGCCACCGCGAGGTGTGGGTCAACCCGCCGCCCATTCCGCTCACCACGGCGGAACTCGACGGCGTGTTCGACCTGCCCTACCAGCGCCGCCCGCACCCGGCCTACGGCACGGCGAAGATCCCCGCCTACGAGATGATCAAGACCTCGGTCAACATCATGCGTGGCTGCTTCGGCGGCTGTACCTTCTGCTCCATCACCGAGCACGAGGGGCGGGTGATCCAGAGCCGCTCGGAGGAATCCATCCTGCGCGAGATCGAGGACATCCGCGACAAGGTGCCGGGCTTCACCGGCGTCGTCTCCGACCTCGGCGGCCCGACTGCCAACATGTACCGTCTCAACTGCAAGGACGACGCCATCCAGGCCAGCTGCCGGCGCCTGTCCTGCGTCTATCCGACGGTGTGTTCCAACCTCGAGACCAGCCACAAGCCGACCACCGAGCTCTACCGCAAGGCGCGCCGCCTGCCGGGCATCAAGCGCATCCTGATCGCCTCCGGTCTGCGCTACGACCTCGCCGTGCTCGACGAGGAGTACGTGCGTGAACTGGTCACCCACCATGTCGGCGGCTATCTCAAGATCGCGCCCGAGCACAGCGAGGAAGCGACGCTGGCGAAGATGATGAAGCCGGGCATGGGCAGCTACTACCGCTTCAAGCGTCTGTTCGATCGCTACTCGCGCGAGGCCGGCAAGGAGCAGTACCTGATCCCGTATTTCATCGCCGCCCATCCCGGCTGCGAAGACAGCGACATGGTCAAGCTCGCGCTCTGGCTCAAGCGCAACAAGTTCCGCGTCGACCAGGTGCAGACCTTCTATCCCTCGCCGATGGCGCTGGCGACCGCCATGTACCACGCCGAGCGGGATCCGCTGCGCAAGCTCTCCTACAAGGGCGAGCGCGTGTTCAGCGCGAAGTCGTTGCCGCAGCGCCGCCTGCACAAGGCCTTTCTGCGCTACCACGACGAGGCCAACTGGGACACCCTGCGCGCGGCGCTCAGGCAGCTCGGACGTGCCGATCTCATCGGCGACGGCGACGACTGCCTGGTGCCGGCGGCGCAGACCGCGCCCCGCGGACCGCGGCGTGCGCCGCCGCGCAAGGGACGTGGACGCCTCAAGCCGGCGCGTGGCGGCCAGTGGCGTTGAACGGCTGACCCGGATACGCGCGCCGGACCGCCGCTGCGACCGGAATCCATCGCGTCATGTCGGCCAGGCAACCCAGCAGCGTTGCGCGCCTGCGCGCCCTGCCGGCGAGCGAGCGCCCGCCGTTCCGCTTTGCCGTGCGCTGGCCCTGGTCGGGCGCCGAGCGCTGGCAGCGCGTGCTGCCGCTGCCGCGTTCCTGGCCGGCCGTCGCCTTCGTCGCCGTCATGCTGGCCGTGTTCTGCGTGCCACTGCTGGGCGTGGCGAGCCACCTGCAACGACCGGGTGGCGATCTGTTCGACCTCACCACCACGCTGTTTCACGCCTTCTGGTTGCTGGGCTGGTCGCTCGGCGTGCTCCTGCTTGCACTGGTGCTGCTGCTCTTCGTCGCCGCGACCGAAGTCGTGATGGTCGATCGCGATACCCTGGTGCTGCGCTTCGAGATCCTGCGTCTCGGCGTCCAGGCCGAGTTCCCGGCGACACGCGTGGTCGATCTGCGCGTGGACGTCGGCGACAAGGAACGCGGTGACGAGTGGCGCGGGCCGCACCTCGCCTTCGACTACCTCGGCATCCCCATGCGCTGCGGCTCGGGCCTCGATGCGAGCGCGGCCGCCGCACTCGTCACGGCGGTGCGCGAGCGCCTCGCGCCCGGTCGCCTCGATGCCGCCGACCGGGTGCTGGCCGACACCGCCTTGCAGCGGGCCGCAGCCGAGGCCAGGACACCCGCACCGACGCCACCTGCGGCGGCCGCGCCGCTGACGGCCTGGTCGGCGCCATCGACCCTGGCCCTGGTCCTGGCCAACCTGGTGCCGCTGGCCGGGGTCGCCGCGCTCGGCTGGCGGGTGCTCGACGTGCTCCTGCTGTACTGGGCCGAGAGCGTCGTGATCGGCCTGTACAACGTGCTGCGCCTGGCGGTGGTGGCACGCTGGGGCGCACTGGTCGCCGCGCCGTTCTTCGTCGGTCACTACGGGGCCTTCATGAGCGTCCACCTGCTGTTCCTGTTCGCCCTCTTCGGTGGCGAGCGCAGCGCAGGCATCCCGTTGGCCGAGGTTGCGACCACGCTCGGCACGCTGTGGCCGGCGCTGCTCGCATTGGTCGTGAGTCACGGCGTATCGTTCGCAACCAACTTCATCGCCCGCGGCGAGCACACCTGGCTGACCACACGCGATCTCATGCAGGCGCCCTACGCGCGCGTCGCCGTGATGCAGGTGACGATCATCGTCGGCGGTATGCTGGTGATGGCGGCCGATTCGCCGATCCCGGCGCTGGTCCTGCTCGTGCTGCTCAAGCTGGCGGTCGATCTGCAGGCCCACCGCCGTCAGCACCACGCGGTTCGCGGGTAGCCGCCCGGAACCGCGACACGCTGCACGCATGTGTCCCGTGAGCGGACGGATTGCCGGACTGCGCGGTGCGGCGCCGTGCAACGCGCGTCGCGTGGCCGGCCCAAGCAGTGTGCCAGCAGGCGGCGCGCGGCCACCTGTGCGAGGTTGCGCCTTCAGCCCGCCGACGCCCGGCTGGCGAGGGCGTCGGTGATGGCCGCGAGCAATGCCGCTTCGTCAATCGGCTTGGCGAGCAGGGCGTCGATACCGAGTGCCGAGGCGCCGGCAGCGTCGAGCGAGGCGCTGTAGCCACTGACCACGATGACCGGCAGCCTGGGCAGCGATGCGTGCACGGCGACGGCGAGTTCGGCGCCGGTCATGCCGGGCATGGTCTGATCGGTCAGCAGCAGGTCGACGCGGGCACCGTCGCGCTCGACGGCGGCCAGCGCCTCGCGCGGGTCGTTCATCACCGTGACCTCGTAGCCGTGCAGTTCGAGCATCTCGCCGAGGAAGGCAGCCACGGCCGGTTCGTCGTCGACGACCAGTATCGCCGTGGCGGTGGCGGCGTCGCGCAGGGGTGCGGCGCCGTCATCGACCGTTCTGTCGTGCGGGTTCGGTGCGGCCAGCGGCAGGAAGATCTCGAAGCGTGTCCCCTGGCCTGCGGCGCTGTGCAGCAGGACGTGGCCGGCGCTGCCATGGACCAGGCCATGCACCATCGACAGACCCATGCCGCTGCCGTGTCCGCTGTCGGCCTTGGTCGAGTAGAACGGCTCGAAGACGCGGGCCAGGTCCCGTTCGGCGATGCCCTGGCCATCGTCGGTGACGCTGAGAACGACGAATTCGCCCGCGAAGTCGAGGTGGCAGGACGCGCAGGCCGCACGCGGCTGGTGCCGCTGCTCGAGGGCGATACGGATATGGCCGCTGCCGCCGAGCGCATCGCGCGCATTGATGCACAGGTTGACGATGATCTGTTGCAACTGCACCGGGTTGCCGCGCACCCCGGGCAGGTCGGCCGCCGTGCTGAAGGCGAACTCGATCGAACTCGGTACGGTCGGGCGCAGCATGCGCAGGGTTTGTTCCGCCACGGCCGCGAGGTCGACGCTGCCCATTTCGACGGCTTCGCCGCGGCTGAAGGTCAGCAGTTGCTGGACGAGGTCCCGGGCCCGCTCGCCAGCGTTGCGGATCTCACCCAGGTATTCCGCCAGGCCGTCGGGCAGCGCGTCGCCAAAGCGGCGCAACGCGAGCTTGGAGTAGCCGAGGATGCCGGCCAGCACGTTGTTGAAGTCGTGCGCGATACCACCGGTCAGCAGGCCGATGGCCTCGACGCGCTGGGCTTGGAGCAATTGTTCGTAGAGTCGACGGCGTTCGTCTTCCGCTTCGCGGCGCGCGCTGACGTCGACCACCACGCCGCTGATGGTACCGACGACGTCGAGCCGCCGCAGGCGCGCCTCCAGCCAGGCCACGCGACCCCGCTCCGAGACGGTGCGAAACTCGACGGTTGCCGTGTCGCCGGGTGCGCCGTCGCGCGCGCGGGCTATGGCTGCGCCGACCCGCGCACGATCGTCCTCGTGCACCAGGGCCATGAATTCACGCATGGTCCGCGGCGGTGCCGGCCCGGCCGGACCGACCGCGGCGTTGGTGACGGTGATGGCATCGGTGGCGACGTCCCACTGGAAGGCCGACATCGAGGCCGTGGCCAGCGCGAGGCTGAGCCGCGCCTCGCCGTCGCGCAAGGCGGTCTCGGCAACCTTGCGCGCGGTGATGTCCATGATGTGACCGTGCCACAGCACGCTACCGTCGTCCTCGCGCACGGGATTGGCGTGGGCGACGACCCAGCGGACGGCGCCGTCGCGGCCGCGCACACGGTACTCGTGTGACCACGGTTCCAGGGTGGCCTCCGAGTGCGCGATGGTGCGCACCACCTGTTCGACGTCGTCGGCATGTATCACGGCGAGCACGGCGCGAGCATCGTTGACGACGTCTTCGGGATCGAGTCCGTAGATGGCGCGGATACCGTCACTGCTGTAAGGAAAGCTGTAGCGACCGTCCGTATGGTGCTTGAACTGGTAGACCATGCCGGGGACCAGCGCGGCGATGTTGGCCAGGCGCCGCGCGTTCTCGAAGCGCTCGGCCTCGCGCTGCCTGCGCGTCGTGACGTCGGCGATCAGCACCAGCACACGCGTGCCGGTCCGATCGGGTACCGCGTAGCCACGGTAGTGGAGTTCGACGTGGTGCACGCTGCCGTTGCGCTGGACGATGCGGTACTCGTGGCTGAAGGTGCCGCCGACGGGTACCGCGGGTGGCAGGGTCGCGGCGAACTGGGTACGCAGCGCCGCCAGATCGGCGGGGTGTGTGCGTGCGGCGAGGTCGTCGATCGTCCACGGCCCGTCGACCCGTTCGAGATCGTAGAGCGCGGCGAGAGCGGCCGTACCGTTGATCCGGTCGTCTTCCATGTTCCACTCGAACATGACCTGGCCGGCCTGCTCCATGGCGAGCGCGAGGCGGTCCTCGGTCTCGCGGAGCGTACGGACCATCGCTTCGTCGCGGCTGACGTCGCGCGTCACGCCGATGATGCGGCGCGAGTCCTGTGCGCCGTCGCCGATGCAACGGGCGCTGGCCGCGAACCAGCGCAGGCTGCCGTCGGCCTGCGGTACGCGGTAGTGGGCAAAGCGCACGGCCTCGCCGCGCGCGATGCGCTCGATGCTGTCGGCGAGCTGCGCGCGATCGTCGGGATGGACGATGGCGAGGTAATGTTCGAGGCGGGCGTCGTCACCATCGACCGTGACGCCGAAGAAGGTGTCGCGGTTGGCCGAGACCCGGATGCGCTCGCTGGCGACATCGACGTCCCATAGCAGGATATTGGCGCCCGCGGCGGCGTACTCGAGCCAGTCGCGTTGCTCGCGCAGGTCGTGCTCGGTCGTGCGCGCCTCGGTCACGTCGAAGACGACGCCGTAGGCGCGGGGTTGCGCCTCGTCGAAATAGTTCCGGTAGCTGACCTTGAGATGGCGTACGCCGCCATCGCGGCGGCGGATGCGGTAATCGAGCACGTGGACGCCGTCGTCCGCCGCGCGGCACGCGAGCGCGGCGTCGACCGTGGCGTCGTAGGCCGGGCGGTCCTCGGGCAGGATGCGCGCGCGTATGTCGTCGTAATGCCACGGACCGGCCGGATCGTCGAGGCCGTAGATCTCGGCCAGCGACGGCGAGCCGATGCCGACATCGGTGACGAGGTCGCGTTCGAACCAGGCGGCGCCGGCGCAGGCCATGGCCAGGTCGAAGCGTTCTTCGCTGTGCAGCGGACGCATGCCGGCATAGCCCTGGACGGTGCGCAGGTGGACGACGACATGGCTGAACGCTCCGCTGCCATCACGTAACGCCGTGACCTCGCACTCGCAGATCGGTGTGGCGAGGCCGCTTTCACGGATACATTCACAAGCCGCCGTGCCCTCATGGCCGAGGGCACGCTCGAAATTGGCGCGGAACAGTGTGCGGTCGCCCTCGGGTAGCTGGCTTTCGAGTGTGCGGCCGACCGCAACGTGACCGCCGTAGCCCCCGCCTTGGGCCACTGACAGGACGATGCCGGTGGGATCGCAGACGACAATGGTCGTCGGGCTGCCGCCACGTGGTGCGCCAGCGCTGGCATCCGTACGGATCTTGCGGGGCGGTTCGAGTCCATCCATGACGTCCATCTCTCGCGATGTTCAGCGGGCGCCCGTCAACGGATACACCGGGTGCGCCTCACGCGACTGGCGGGCTACCATGCGTGCTCCGGGTAATAGGAACGGAGGAAGCACACCATGTCGCCCGAAGAAGTGGTCAACGCGTTCTGCCAGGCACTCAACGAGGATCTCGAATCGTCGCTGGTCTACATCGCGCCCGATTGCGTCTACCAGAACATGCCGTTCCCGCCTGTCCACGGACCGCAAGGGGTGCGCGACACCCTGGCCGGGTTCTTCCAGGTCACGGGGCCGGTGCGCATCGAAACGCTGCGCCAGGTCGCCGTCGGCAATCTGGTGATGAACGAATGCCTCGATCATTTCGCGCCGCCCGGTGGGCGGGCATTTGCTTTGCCGGTGGCCGGCGCGTTCGAGGTGCGCGATGGGCTCATCACCGGGTGGCGCGACTACTTCTGCATGCGGCAGTTCGCCGAGGGCACCGGGCTCGCCTTGTAGGCAGGCCGGCCGTCACTCCTTGGGCTTGGGCAGTTTCGCTTCCTTGGGCTCGGTCGGGTAACCGGCCTTGACCCAGGCGCCGTAGCCGCCCCGCATGTGGGCGACCGGTGCCAGGCCCATGCGGTGCACGGACTGAGCGGCCAGCGCCGAGCGCATGCCGCCGGCGCAGTAGAAGATGAATTTCTTGCCCGAGGCGAATTCCTCACGGTGATAGGGACTCTGCGGGTCGACCCAGAACTCGAGCATGCCGCGCGGGGCGTGGGTAGCGCCGGGGATGGCGCCGTCGCGCCACAGCTCGCGGATGTCGCGGATGTCGACCAGCTGGACATCGGGGTCGTCGCGGGCGGCGAGCACTTCCTCGACGGTCATGGTTTGGATTTCCTGCTCGGCTTCGGCGCAGAGCTCCTTGATCCCCTTCGTGATCATGACGATCCCCTTGACTGTTATGCGAAATCGGACGGCGCGCCGTGCGTTGCGCGCCGCGCCATTTACCGCCAGATGGTCGACAGTCGTCAAGTGCGCGCCGCGAAGCGCACCCTGAGGCCCTCGGGCAGCATGGTGAAGTTGAGCACTTCACGGACGTCGCGCGCTGGGTCGGCCAGGGCGAGGTCGAAATTGTGCACCAGCATGGCCAGCACGGCCTTGATCTCGAGCAGGGCCAGGCCACGCCCGGGGCAGAAGCGCGGCCCCGCGCCGAAGGGAATGAACGCGCGCGGATTGTGCGGCTCCGGGCCGCCGTCGGCACGCAGCCAGCGCGCCGGGTCGAAGCGCTCGGCGGCGGCGAAATGGGTATCGTTGGTGGCGTTAGGGCGGGTCAGCACCACGATCTCGGTGCCGGCCGGCAGCTGGCAGTCCAGCAGTTCGACGTCGACCTTGGGTTCGACGCCCAGGATCGGCGCGACGGGCTTGAGACGCATCGTTTCGAAGGCGAGCGCCTCGATGAAATCGAGACGCCGGATGGCCTCCAGATCGGCGGCAACCGCATCGGCACCGAGCACGGCGTCGGCCTCGGCGCGGGCGCTGGCGAAGTGCTGCGGGAAATCGATAAGGAACTTGCACGCCCACGCGAGGGTGTTGGCGGTGGTGTCTTCGCCGGCCAGCATCAGCGTGATGACGTTGGCGTGGATCTCGTCGTCGGAGAAGTCGACGGCTTCCGCGGCCTGCGCGGCGAGGATGGCCTCGAGGAAATTGGTCGGCTGGGTGAGGAGCTGGGGTTGCTCGCGCAGGCGCGCACGACAGCGCTCGGTGAACTCGGTCACGGTGACGCGGATCGCGGCCAGCGCGCGGTCGAGCTCACGATCGGCGCGGGTCCTGGCGAAACGCCAGTAGGGGAAGGGAGCGACGGTACGCCGGAACAGCATCGGGAAGACGCGGTCGAGCTGCTGTTGTACGACCGGGCCGTCGGTTTCGAGGGTATTGACGTCGATGCCGAAGGCGAGGTGGGCGGTGACGTCGACGGTGTAACGCATCAGATCGCGGCACAGATCGACCGCCGCGCCGTGGGTGCCGACCCAGCGTCGACGCAGGCGTTCGGTGGTCTCGCGCATGGCCGGGTAGAACTGCGCCAGGTGAGCCGGGTTGAGCGCATGGGCGACGACCTTGCGCTGGCGCTGCCAGGCCTCGCCGTCGCGCGAAAAGACGCCGTTGAAGCCCATCTCGGCCATGATGTTCTCGATGTGGCGGGTGCGGCGGAAGGTCTCCGGGCGTTCGCGCAGCATGTGGTTGATGGTGTCGAGGTCGCTGATGCACACGCGCTGGCGCCGACCGAGCGCGATGCGGTAGATGGGGCCGTACTGGTCGGCCCAGCGCTCGAGCTGCTGGTGCAGGCGGGGCAGGTCCATCTGGTGCAGGTTGCCGACCAGCGGGGCTCGCCGCGGGCCTGGCAGTTGGGCGATGGAGCGAACGTTGGCGGCGGCCGTGGTCATGGGAGGCTCCTGGCGCTGGGAACGGTGGGCAAGGCCGCACTATACGCGGGGCGGCCGGATTCGCCCGTCACCCGCCGGGGCCGCCGCCGTTGACGTAGACCACCTGGCCGGTGACGTAGCTCGCGACATCGGAGACGAGCATGGCGACGATGGCCGCGATCTCGTGCGGTTCGCCCGTGCGCCCGAGCGGTACCGAGCGCACGAAGGCGGCGGCCTTCTCCGGCCCCATGTGCTCGAGCAGTCCGGCCAGCATCTCGGTCATGATCGGCCCCGGCGCGACGGCGTTGACACGGATGCCATGCGGACCCTCCTCCTTGGCGAGGATGCGCGTGAGCGCTTCGACGGCAACCTTCGAGATGGTGTAGGGGCCGAAGGTCGCCGGCATGCGCTGGGTCACGTTGGACGACAGGTTGACGATGTGGCCGTGACCCTGCGCGCGCATCAGCGGCACCACGGCGCGCACCATGTGGTAGACGCCGTCGAGGTTGGTCGCGAGCATCTCGCGCCAGGCCTCTTCCGGCGTGTCGGCGATGAGGGTCTCGTTCGACGACACGCCGGCATTGTTGACGACGACGTCGATGCGGCCGAAGGAATCCAGCGCCGCTCCACATAGCCGCTTCGCGGCCTCCGCGCCGCCGATGTCCGCCTGGACGGCGAGCGCGCGCCGCCCTCCGGCTTCGATGGCCGCGACCACCTCGGCGGCGCTGTCCGCGCGGCGGGCGTAGTTCAGCACGATGTCGCAACCCTGTGCGGCGAGTTCGAGCGCGATCGCGCGCCCGATGCCACGCGAGGCGCCGGTGACGATGGCGACACGGTCGGTGTCTGGCATGGAGTGTTCTCCGGTGACGATGGCGCGATGCGGGCTCAACCCTGCTCGGCGATGCGCCGGCGCAGGTCGTCGATGATCGCGCGCGGTGACGCGCCCAGGAGCAGGGGCTGGAACTGGGCGCGGTAGACCAGCACTGCGCTGATGCCGCTGACCAGGATGTCGTAGGCGCGCCAGCGCCCGTCGCGCCAGCCCATGCGTACTTCGACCGGGATGCTGTTGCCCTGCCACAGCACGCTGGCCGAGACCACCGCCTGGCTGTCGGACTTCATCTCCTGCATACCGAAACGCACCTCCTCGTCGGTGTAGTAGAGCTGCAGGCGCGAGAGGTAGTAGCGGCAGAGAAAATCGCCGAACACGGCGACGAACTCGCCCTGCTCGGCGCGGCTGAAGTCGTTCCAGCCGCCCATCAGAACCAGGCGGGAGAAGGCGTAGACGTCGAACATCTCGTTGGCGATTCCGCACAGGCGCGCGCGCTGGGCGTCGTGGGTGGCGGGGTCGTCGTAGGCCGGGTCCTCGAGCACGGCAATACCGGCGGCGACGTGCTCGCGGAGGACGTCGATGGGTTGCTGCACGGTATTGGCGGCGGACCCGGGGAAGGTCGCCAACAGTGCGTACAACGCCATCACCAGCCCGAACGCCCTCGGCCGTGCACGCAGTATTCGCTGCTCGCTAGAATCGCTGCGGGGCAGGCCGATAGGGACGGTAACCATGCGGAACACGGATTTCATGGATCGGTTTCGAGACGAATGGCGGAGCCGGGCGTGCCGGCGCATTCTAACGTCGACGGCCAGGCGAAGCATCGAGGTCCAGCGCGAAATGCCGCGGGTTTCGCCATGAGCGCGGCCGTCGACGTCGACTGGCGCGAGGGGTTGCACGACGTGCTGAAGGCCAGCGGCGTCACGCTCGTGGCCTACGTGCCGGATGCCGGTCACCAGCGCCTGATCGCGCTCGCCGAGGCGGACCCGGACGTCGATGCCGTCGCGTTGACCAGCGAAGAGGAAGGCATTGGCCTCGCGGCCGGCGCCTGGCTCGGTGGACGGCGCTGCGCCGTGCTGATGCAATCGAGCGGCGTCGGCAATTGCATCAATGCCATCGGCTCGCTGACGCGCGCCAGTGCGCTGCCGTTGCTGCTCGTCGTGACCATGCGGGGCGAGTGGGGGGAAGCCAACCCGTGGCAGGTCCCGATGGGCCAGGCGGTGAGGCCGGTGCTCGAAGCACTGGGCGTCGTCGTGCTGCGTGCCGAGCACGCCGACGATGTCCTGCCGACCGTCGGCGCGGCGGCCCGCATGACTTTCTCCGGCGGCCCCCCGGTGGCGGTGTTGATCGCGCAGCGAGTGATCGGCGCCAAGGTGTTCGCGCAATGAGTACGCCGCTGCCGGCGCGCCGTGCCGTCGTCGCCGCTCTGCTGGCGGAGCGTGGCGAAATGCTGGTCGTCAGCGGTCTCGGTGGCACGACCTGGGATGTCGCCGCGACGGGCGACGACCCGGCCAACGTCTACCTGTGGGGCGCGATGGGCCTGGCGGTGCCGATGGCGCTCGGCCTCGCGTTGGCGCAGCCGCGGCGACGCGTTCTCGTCGTGACAGGCGACGGCGAGATGTTGATGGGACTGGGCAGCCTGGCCACCGTCGCGCGGATCCACCCGCCCAATCTCGCCATCGCCATCATCGACAACGAGCGTTACGGTGAAACCGGTGGACAGCCCACACACACGGCCGCGGTGACCGACCTGGCCGCCGTGGCGCGCGGCGCAGGCATCGCCGCGAGTGCCACGCTGCGCGACCTGGCCGCCGTGGACGCGTTCCGGGCACGCCTTCACGAGGCCTGTGAACCGTTGTTCGCGGCGATCAAGGTCGCGCCTGACAACTCGCCGATGGTGCTGCCACCGCGTGACGGCGCGCTGCTGCAACACCGTTTTCGCGCGGCGCTGGGCTTGATTCCACCCGGTTGAACCGGCGGCTGCTCAAGCAAAGACCGCGAACAATTCCTCGAAGGCCTTCAACTGGCCACCGTGGGCCGAACTCGGCACCAGGATGGGGGTCGACACGCCCGCCGCGTACCACCGTGCCACTTCCTCGCGTACCCGCGACGGCGGCCCGGCGATGGTGGTGTCATCGAGCCAGCGATCGGAGAGACACGCGCCGATGTCGGCGGTCCGGCCCTCGGCAATACAGCGCTCGACGGCATCCATCTCCGTGGCGTAGCTGGCCTCGCGCCAGTAGTTGCGGTAGTTCGGCAGCAGCGCGTAGGACGACAGGGTGCGGCGATTGACCGCGCGGGCGGCTTCGAGGTCGTCATCGACGCAGGTCGGGATCATGTTGGCGACGAGGAAACCCGGCTCAGCGGCGCGCCCGGCCGGCAGGTCCGCGAGCGACTCGCCCATGTGGCTGCGCGCGGCGTTGGCGAAGACCAGTCCGTCGCCGATCTCACCGGCAAGTGCCGTCATACGCCGGCGCAGGGTGGCCAGCACCACGGGCGGCAGTTCGCCGGCGCCCTCGGTCGCGCGCAGGCGCTGGACGAACTCGCGGGTGTCGGCCAGGGGTTTGCCGCCGCTCAAGCCCCGGCGGGCCAGCGAGGGCGCGTGGGCGACGCCGATGCCGAACTGGAAGCGGCCACCCGAGACCTCGTGGATGAAGCTCACCGTCTGCGCGTAGTCCTCGGGCTGACGGTAGTAGATCGGCGCGATGGCGGTGCCGAACGGAATCCGCTCGGTGACCAGGGCGAGCGCCTCGCAGAGCGCCACGCCGTCACCCAGACTGGGACAGTACAGGCCGCTGAAACCCCGTTGTTCGATCTCACGGGCAAGTTCGAGGGTGCGACGACGACGGCCGGGAACGGCGACCAGGCCGATGGCCGGAAGCTGGCTGGACATGCGTGGGGACTCCTGTGCGGGATGGGGCAGGGCGGGCCGCAGTATGGTCATTCGTGCGCGGGCCGGGTAGGTGTTGCTGTCCCACTCGCGGATTTCGTGTTACAAAAATCTGGAATATAAATCAAATTATGTAATACTTTGTCCGCCGTCGCGGTCGGCGGCATTTCCCATCCCGGACGAGGTCTCAAGCATGGCGACACCCGCCCCGCACAACGAACAAGCACGCTTCGACGCCGTCATCGCGGCCGACGAGAAGATCGAACCGCGTGACTGGATGCCGGAGAAGTACCGGCTGAACCTCGTCCGCCAGATCTCCCAGCACGCGCATTCCGAGGTCGTCGGGCAGTTGCCCGAGGGCAACTGGATCACCCGGGCACCAAGCCTGCGCCGCAAGGCCATCCTGCTCGCCAAGGTGCAGGACGAGGCCGGCCACGGCCTGTATCTCTACAGCGCTGCCGAGACCCTCGGCGTCTCGCGCGAGGAGATGCTCGACGACCTCCTCGAGGGCCGCGCTAAGTACGCCAGCATCTTCAATTATCCGACCCTGAGCTGGGCCGACGTCGGCGCCATCGGCTGGCTGGTCGACGGCGCCGCTATCGTCAACCAGATCTCGTTGTGCCGGACCTCCTACGGTCCCTACGCCCGCGCCATGGTGCGTATCTGCAAGGAAGAGAGTTTCCACCAGCGCCAGGGCTACGAAATCATGCAGACGCTCGCCCAGGGCTCGCCCGAGCAGCAGGCCATGGCGCAGGACGCCCTCGATCGGTGGTGGTGGCCGACGTTGATGATGTTCGGTCCGCACGACGCCGAGTCGGCCCACACCCAGCAGTCGATGAGATGGAAGATCAAGCGCCAGTCGAACGACGAACTGCGCCAGAAGTTCGTCGACCAGACGGTCGAGCAGGCCCAGCGCATCGGTCTCACCATCCCCGATCCCGAGTTGCGCTGGAACGAGGCGCGCGGCCACTACGACTTTGGCGAGATCGACTGGGACGAGTTCCAGCGCGTGCTGGCCGGCAACGGCCCGTGCAACCGCAGCCGCATGCGCGACCGGCGTCGTGCCCACGAGGACGGCGCGTGGGTGCGCGAAGCGATGCTCGCCCACGCCGAGAAACAACGCCGTCGCGCTGCCGGCGACGCCGCCTGAGGAACGAGAGATGAGTCAACGACACCTGCCGCTGTGGGAAGTCTTCGTGCGCAGCCGCCGTGGCCTCGACCACAAGCATATCGGCAGCCTGCACGCTGCCGACGCCGAACAGGCGCTGCTGTCCGCACGTGACACTTACACCCGTCGCCAGGAAGGGGTGAGCATCTGGGTGGTGAAGTCGAGCGACATCCACGCCAGCCAGTTCGAGGACGAAGGCGCGTTTTTCGATCCGGCGGAGGACAAGGTCTACCGTCACCCGACCTTCTACGACGTGCCGGAAGACCTCAAGCTGTGAGCGACGCCCACTTCACCTACGTACTGCGCCTGGGCGACAACGCGCTCGTCCTCGGGCAACGCCTGTCCGAATGGTGTGGTCACAGCCCGTTCCTCGAGGAGGACATCGCGATGGCCAACACCGCGCTCGATCTCATCGGGCGCGCGCGCATGCTCTACGGCCATGCCGGTCGGCTGGAGGGCCAGGGGCGCGACGAGGACGCGCTGGCCTACCTGCGCGACGAGCGCGCGTTCGGCAATTTCCTCATGTGCGAACTGCCGAACGGCGACTACGGCTTCACGCTCGTGCGCCAGTACATGCTCGATGTCTACCATCGTCACTTGTTCGAGGCGTTGACCGCGTCCGCTGACGACGAGCTCGCCGCCATCGCCGCCAAGGCGGTCAAGGAGGCGGCCTATCACGCACGGCGCAGCGGCGACTGGGTGCTCAGGCTCGGTGACGGCACCGCCGAGAGCCACGCCCGCTGCCAGGCAGCGCTCGACGAGTTGTGGAGCTACACGGGCGAGTTGTTCACGCCGGACGCGGTCGACGACGCGATGCTGGCGGCGGGTGTCGCGCCCGATCTCGGCCTGCTGCGCGGGCGCTGGGAGGCGGAGGTGATGTCGCGGCTCGCCGAGGCCGGCCTGCAGGTGCCGGCGGCCGAATGGCAGGCCGCGGGCGGCCGTGCCGGCCTGCACACCGAGCACATGGGGCGCCTGCTGGCCGAGCTCCAGTTCGTACAGCGCGCCTACCCCGGTCAGCAATGGTGAGTACGGTCGCGGTCACCGCCGCGAACGTGCGGGCGGCGCTCGACGCCGTCCGCGACCCCGAGATCCCGATCCTGACCATCGCCGATCTGGGCATCCTGCGCGACGTCCGCATCGTGGACGGCCGCGTGCACGTGGTCATCACGCCGACCTACAGCGGCTGCCCGGCGATGCATGCCATCGAGGACGATGTCCGCTCGGCCCTCGCTGCCGCCGGCCACGACGACGTCGTCGTCGAAACGCGCCTCGCGCCGGCCTGGACCACCGCCTGGCTGACGCCCGCGGCACGCCGCAAGCTGCTCGAGGTCGGAATCGCGCCGCCGCTGGAGGCCACCGGCGACAAGAACGTGCTGCGCCTGCACGGCGCGGCGATCGCCTGCCCGCGCTGTCGCAGCTGCGACACCGAGCAGGTCAGCGAGTTCGGATCCACGGCCTGCAAGGCCCTCTACCGGTGCCGGGCATGTCTCGAGCCCTTCGATTATTTCAAATGCCTGTGAACGAATTTCATCCCCTGACCGTGTCGCGGTTGCGCCGCCTCACCGACGATGCCATTTGCCTCAGCTTCGAGGTGCCGGGTGCCCTGCAAGAGCGCTTCCGCTTCAAGCACGGCCAGTACCTGACGCTGCGCCACGAGATCGGCGGGGAGGAAGTGCGGCGTTCGTATTCGATCTGCAGCGGCATCGACGACGGCGCGCTCGAGGTGGCGATCAAGGCGGTGCCAGGCGGGCGCTTCTCGACCTTCGCCAATGAGCACCTCGCGGTTGGCGACGTCGTCGAGGCGATGCCGCCGGATGGCAGTTTCACCAGTGCCCTCGACCCGTCGCGAGCCCGCAATTACCTGTGCATCGCCGCCGGCAGCGGCATCACACCCGTCCTGTCGATCGTGAAGTCGGTGCTCGCGCGCGAGCCGGACAGCCAGGTGACGCTGCTGTACGGCAACCAGCGTGTCGCCAGCATCATGTTCCGCGAGGAACTCGAGCGGTTGAAGAACCGCTACATGGCGCGTTTCCAGCTCATCCACGTGCTGAGCCGCGAAGAGCGCGACACCGACATCCTCAACGGTCGCATCGACAACCGTAAGGGCGCAGCGTTGTGCCGCAACCTGCTCGATCTCGCAACGGTCGACGAATTCTTCCTGTGTGGCCCGGAGGGCATGATCTCCGAGGTCTCGCGCGGCTTGCGTGCGAGCGGCATCGACGAGGCGCGCATTCATTACGAGCTGTTCGGTGCCAGTGCCGACGATGCCGCGGCGGCAGTCGCCCGCCACCACGAACGTGCGCGCCGTTTCGCCGGGCAAGTCAGCCGCGTCACGGTACGTGTCGACGGCCGCGCCACGCAGCTCGACCTGAGTCCGGATGGTGAGAACATTCTCGACGCCGCGCTCGACGCCGGCGTCGACCTGCCGTACGCCTGCAAGGGCGGAGCCTGCGCCACCTGCAAGGCGCGGGTGACCGCGGGCGAGGTCGAAATGGATCTCTGCCATGCGCTCGACGCCGACGAAGTCGCCGCCGGCTACGTACTCACCTGCCAGGCGCACCCGGTCAGTGACGAGGTCACGGTCGATTTCGATCGCGCCGTCTGAGACCGGCGTCAGCGCCGGGCTGGACGGCGTCGTTGCCGGCTTGCTGGCCGCCGCACCGCCGCGTGCGGGATCGCTCGCCATCACCCTGTTCGGCGACGTCGTCTCGCTGCAGGGCGGTTGCGTGTGGCTCGGCAGCCTGGTCGAGGTGATGGCCGGATTCGGTCTGAATGCGCGCCAGGTGCGCACCGCGGTGTTCCGCCTGGCGCGGGACGGCTGGCTCGCCGCCGAGCAGCGCGGCCGGCGCAGCTTCTACCGCCTGACGCCGTTCGGCCAGCGGCACTACGCGCGTGCCGCGACGCGCATCTATGCCGCGGCGGACCCGGCCTGGGACGGCGAATGGACCTTGGTCATGCCGGGGGCACTGGACACCGTGACGCGCGACGAGTTGCGCAAGCGGCTCGGCTGGCTCGGTTATGGTGCCCTGGCGGCCGGCGTGCTCGCTCATCCTCGTGCCGACGACGCGGCGCTGGCCGACGTGCTCGACGAACTCGGGCTCGCGGAGCGTGTCGTGAGCTGGCGGGCGCGCACGGCCAATCTCGATCCCTTGTCGGATCTCGCTGGCGCGGCCTGGCAACTCGATGAGGCAGCGGCGCGCTTGCGCGTTTTCATCGAGCGCTTCCAGCCGTGCGCGGACGACCTCGAGACGGGACGGATACCGTCGCCGTCGACGGCGTTCCAACTGCGTTGCCTGCTCATCCACGAGTACCGCCGCATTCTCCTGCGCACGCCCGACCTGCCGGCGGAGCTGCTCGCGGTCGATTGGCCGGGACATGCTGCCCGCGAACTGGTCGCCGGTCTGTATCGCCGGTTGCACGCGGCCGCCAGCCACCATGCCAGTGCCGTCCTGTGCGACGCGTCGGGACCGTTGCCACCACCGGACGCCGCATTCTTGGGTCGCTTCGGTGGCCTGGCGGAAATAGCGCGAGGGAGCAGAAACGTCCGTGATTGAGTCGGTCATCCGCGCAGGTGGGGCGGTTGCTGCAGCCAAATGTACCGCTGTAGCGGCGGGACTCTGGTGTCGGCCTGGTGTCGTCGTCGAGTGGCCGGGATGACGGGCAGGCGCGGGCGCGGCGGGGCGCGGCTTGACCTCGTTGGCGGGCCGGCGCCGGGAGGAAACCTGCTAGGATCGCGCCGCTATTGCTTGGAAAATCCGAACCTGACGGGAGCATGTCGATGGTTGCAGTCCCGACCCCCTTGAGGCGCTACGAGGAACTCGAAGGGCCGCCGCGCCTGCCGCTGCTGGGCAACCTCCTGCAGCTGCGCTTCGATCATTTCCATCTCATCCTCGAGCGCTGGGCTGACACCTACGGACCGCTATACCGTTTCAGCATCGGTCCGCGCAAGCTCGCCGCGGTGTCGGATCCGGACGTCATCAAGCGCATGCACCGGGAGCGCCCGGACATGTTCCGCCGTACCCGCTCGGTGGAGGCGTCGACGCGCGAGATGCGGCTCAAAGGCGTGTTCTCTTCAGAGGGTGACGATTGGCGCCGGCAGCGCAAGATCGTTGCGATGGCGCTCAATACCGCGCATCTCAAGCCCTTCTTCCCCAAGCTGCAGGTGACAACGACGCGCCTGCTGCGGCGCTGGGAACGCGCCGCCGACGAGGGCACGACGCTCGATCTCTGCCGCGAGCTGATGCGCTTCACGGTCGACGTCACCACCCAGCTCGCGTTCGGCATCGACTTCAACACCCTCGAGACCGACGGCCCTGTCATCCAGCACAACCTGGACAAGGTCTTCCCGATGCTGAACTGGCGGGTCAACGCGCCGTTCGCCTACTGGCGCTACGTGCGCCTGCCCCGGGACCGCGCGCTCGACGTGGCGCTCGACGAACTCGAAGAGCAGGTCAACGACATCATTCGGGAAGTACACCAGCGCATGGCGGCGGACCCAGGCCTGTTCGCGGCGCCGACCAATTTCCTCGAGGCCATGATTGCGGCGCAGCAGGCCGAGGGTATCGGTTTCTCCGACGCCGACGTCTTCGCCAACGTGTGCACCTTGCTGCTCGCCGGCGAGGACACCACGGCGAACACCATCGCCTGGACGGTGAACTATTTTCTCGAGTACCCGCAGCATTTCGCCCGCGCCCGCGCCGAAATCGACGCCGTGCTCGGTGGTGCAAGCGTCGCCGAAACCATCGAGCAGACCCACGAGTTTCCCTTCGTCGAGGCGTTCTACAGCGAGGCGATGCGCCTCAAGCCGGTCGCTCCCATCAACGCGATGGAACCGTTGCAGGATGTCGAGATGCTCGGCTACGTAATCCCCAAGGGTACGGTGGTGATGCTGCTCAACCGGCGCATTGCCACGCGTGACGAGAACTTCGGCCACGCCGCCGAGTTCGATCCGGACCGCTGGCTGCACCACGAAGACCAGCGGACCGAGCCGCACGATACGACCACGTTCCTGCCCTTCGGCACGGGGCCGCGTTTCTGCCCGGGCCGCAACCTCGCGCTGTTGCAGATCCGTACCGTGCTGTCCATGCTGCTGCGCAACTTCGATGTCGAGTTTGCTGCGCCACGCCAGGCCGTCGAGGAGCAGCTCGCTTTCGCCATGCGACCGGTCAATCTCAACGTGCGCCTGCATCGGCGCGCGCAGCGTTAGACACGCGAACGGTGACGGGGAGGTCACGCACATGCAGTATCGCTACCTGTTGCTTGCCGTTGCCCTGACCGGCCCGTTCGCCGGCCAGCAGGCCGGCGCCGAACCCTGTGCCCAGGGCGAAGGACCACGCGTCGCGGTCGAGCGCTACCTCGTCGCAATGCAGGAAC
Organism: Gammaproteobacteria bacterium; assembly: GCA_050184115.1. Taxonomy (GTDB): domain Bacteria; phylum Pseudomonadota; class Gammaproteobacteria; genus JACKNG01. The sequence goes on from JBFXAQ010000001.1 coordinate 1,262,627, forward strand.
ATCGCTTCGAGGACGCTTTCGACAACGTCACGCCGAACATGACAGACGGCAAGGGTCGAGGCGACTGGGCAGCCCTGCAGAAGCTGTTCTACGAAGGCGGCGAGGTCAACATCTTCGGTATCGACATCCGTGCGCCGCAGGCGGCGACGGACGATGCCAGCTGCACCCGCAGCACCATCGTGCCGAACGTGCTCAAGTCACGGGACAAGTTCAACAACCAGGGCACGACCGAGTTCGAGCTGTACACCGTGGTGGCCGTCGATGGTGGGTGGCGTATCGATGCCCAGGAAACGCTCTTCGAGCAGAGTGACGTCGACCGCTGGTTCCCCGGCGAGAAGATGCCCGAGTTCCGCGACCAGTACTGAGCGGGCGCCGTCTCGGCGCCTACGTACGCCGAGGCGACCATACTCCGCGACGCGACCCGTGGCGGGGTCAGGGCGCGACTTCAGCCGGCGCCGGCGAAGTGCGCCAGTACTTCGCGATGGTCCGGGAAGTGCTGCGCGAGACCCTCGCAATAGCGCCTGGCATCCGCCGGGTCGGCGACCTGCAGCTTGGGCTTGGGTTTCTTCGGCGAGCGCGGGAAGCGCCCCATGCCAGCCAGGATGCAGTACCACGATGTCGGGCTGTAGACCAGGCGTGAAGCCTGGTCACGCAACTCGCCGAGGAGGTCGCCGCCCTTGTCCCACACCGCGAGGATGCGCGCGACATCATCAGAGACATGTGGGTTGGCGCGGTTGTCGATCCAATAGTCGGTGTCATCGCGGCTATTCAGCTTGTAGTGCATGAAGATGTAGTTCTTCACGCCGTCGAAGATGAGATTGATCTTCTCGTTCACCTCGGCGCGGTAGCGGTCGGAGAAACCGCCCTGCTCGTAGCGCTGCATGAAGGTCTCGACGGTGTCCTGCACGATCATCAGCGCGGTCGCTTCGAGCGGTTCGATGAACCCCTGTGACAGGCCGACGGCGAGGCAGTTGCGCTCCCAACTGTGTGCGACGCGCCCGACGCGCATTTTGAGATGGCGCGCTTCTACATCTGCATCGAGCAGGCCGAGGTGCTCGCGCAGTTCGCGCTCTGCGGCGTCGGCGTCGACGTAGGAAGACGAGTAGACGTAGCCATTGCCGAAGCGGTTGGTGAGCGGGATCTTCCACACCCAGCCGTACTTGAGTGCTGTCGACATGGTCTCGGAGGGCAGGCCACCGTCGACATCGTGCGGGGTCGGCATCGCGACGGCGCTGTCGTTGAAGAGGATGTCCTTGTACGAATTGAACGGCACGCCCAACGTTTTGCACACGAGCAGGCTGGCGAAACCCGTACAGTCGACGAAGAAATCGGCGTCGATGTCGCCGTGGTGCTCGGTGTCGACTCCGGCGATATCGCCGTTCTCGTGCTGGCGCACGGCGGTCACCGTATCGACGACATGGTGTACGCCACGCGCGGCGGCATAGTCCTTCAGGTAGGCGACGATGCCGCTGGCATCGAAGTGATAGGCGTAATCCGCCGAATAACCGACGCCGGCGGCGGGTAGCGGCGCCCGCTTCTGTCGGGCGAGGTAATTGGAGACGAAGAAGACGTCGGGGTGGGCCGGAACGTCGAAGTTGCGATTGCGCAGCGTCACGTTGTTGAAGAAAGCGCGGATGGTGGCGTCGTCGTCGTGCGAGAAGAACGGGTGGTAGTAGCTCTCGTAGCCCTTGCGCGTGGCCCAGCGGGGAAAGCGAATGCCGCACTTGTAGGTGGCGTTGCAAGCGGGCATCCACTCCGCTTCCGGCACACCCAGGCGGTCGAAGAAGCGGCGCATCTTCGGCGTCGAGCCTTCACCGACCCCGATGGTGCCGATGGCGCTGGATTCGAGCAGGGTGATGTCGAACCCCTGCTTCTGCCAGGCGTGGGCGAACAGCGCGGCGGTCATCCAACCGGCGGTGCCGCCGCCGACGATGAGGATTCTGCGCGAAGGGCGTGCTGGGTCGGTCATGTCGTGTCGTCGGGTCGTTGCGAGGAAGGAAGCTTAGCGCAGCCGGATGAGACACGCGTTGGAAGACGCGACGTACTTGCCTGATGAGGGTCAATCAACGGGCGAAAAAAAACCGCGGGACGGTCGCCCGTCCCGCGGTCCTTGACGTCGGTTGCCCGAGGTATCAGGTACCCAGACGGCGCATGGCCGACTGCGTCATGTAGTTGCTGATGAAGTCCTCGGCCTTGCCCTGGTTGTCCCAACCGGACTTCCAACCGCCCTGGCAGGTCTCCGACTGGCAGAAGCGCGTAATACGCTTCGACTGGATGTCGTTGGAGATAACCCAGTTCCAGCTCCACTCCGAACGGCCGTCGGTGGCCTTCTTGACGTGGCTGCCGTAGTCGGGCATGCCCGGATAGTTGTTCTTGTTGTGGTCGGTGTCGTAGTAGGAGAAACCGGGTTCGAACGACTTCCAGATCTCGCCACGACGATCGTACGAGATAGCCTGCGGGTACATGAGGTTGCGGGCGTCAAAGTAGACGCGGCGCTTCGACAGCGGTGCACGCGGGAAGCCCGTCGGTTCGCCTTCGAGCACGATGACTTCCGGCAGCAGCGACTTGCCGACCTTGTAGTACGACTTGCCAGCGGGGCCGGCGTGCGTCGGGTGCTGCCAGTTCTCCTGGTCGGGACGCCAGTTGTGGTGCATCGCGCCGAGGTAGGGCCCGCGGTGGACGATCTTCCAGTTGCCCCAGGTCAGCATCGGGTCGCCAGCGGCCCACGCATCCGAGAGGAACAGGTTGATACCGGCGACGAGCGGCTCGAAACGCTGGTTGGTCGGGAACCGGCGCACGCGCTTGAAGGCCGGCAGGTAGCCGTACAGTTCAGGGAACTTGGTCTGGTCGTAGTACCACTCGTTCATGAACGCCGTGCCCTTGATGTCGTTGGGCGCGGTGAACCACACCGACTGGTAGCGCAGCATGTTTTCCTTGCCGGGCAGGTAGGGTCCGGTGGCCATGTTGTCCGGGTGGACGAGGCCGATGGTCTGCTGCTGTGCCCAGACGAAGTGGTACTCGTACTGGATCTCGCCCTCGGTATCGAGCGCGTAGGTCGGGATGGCGAAGATGTCGGCGTCGTGACGGCCCCAGGCCAGGGTCACGTTGGCCATGACTTCCTCACCGGTCTGCGCGTTCGGGAAGGGGTGGCCGCCAATCCACGGCTTGCCATCCTTGGTCCACACGTTGCCGGTGGCATCGAACTGCGCCTGGCCCTGGTTCTTCAGGGTCGCATCGAGGTAGAAGGGCGGGAACTGCTCTTCGAGCTTGGTCTGCGTCGGCAGGATGAAGAACTCGCGTCCGTCCTGCGTGATCTCCTGGTAGAGCATCGGGTCGATCAGGTCCTGGACCAGTTCGACGTTGTCCTTGTTGATGGTGTCACCGACCTTGACCTTGCCCTTGGTGTAGGCCTCGATGTCGGTCAGTTCTTCCGGGTAGGCGCCCCAGGTGTCGCCGGACTCGGCCATGAGCGGCCACAGTGCGCTGAGAATACCCGCGGTGCCGAAGCCCTGCGCGGTCTTCTCCATGAAGGCACGACGACTGAAGTCGAAGTCGGTGTATTTCTTGATATGCATATTTTCCCCTGCCTTTCCGATGCAAATCGGTTGAACGAGTCGGAGCTTTCTGTTGAGGACCGCGTCCCGGGCTCCTGTTGCGGTCAGGCTTCATACGATGCTTCGGAGGCCCACCGGCGGCATAAGGTAGCGCACCTGATGGATTTCGTCCAAGCCTGACCGCACGCGAGCGGTGCGACGGTCCGACGACTGAGTGCCACGGTGGTCGGGACGGGTTCAAAAAAAAAATCGCCGACTGCCGGCCGCTCCCGCTGCCGGCGAGATCGGATATTGCGGCGCAACAAAAAAATGCACGTTCGCGCCTTGCCGCGACGTACTGGATTGCCGGTAACATGCAGCGCTCCGCGCTTCGACGAACGAATCTCCAAGGTGCTCGCGACATGGTCACAGCGATCGTCCTCATCCAGGCTCACCATGGTCACGCCAATGCGGTCGCCGAGGCACTGGCCGAGTTTCCCGAGATTTCGGAAGTCTACTCCGTGGGCGGCAGCTACGATGTCATCGCCATCGTGCGCGTGAAGCGAAACGAGGACATCGCGAACATGGTGACTGAGCGCATGGTGAAGGTCGCGGGCATCGCGCGCACCGAAACCCTGATTGCGTTCAAGACCTACTCGCCCCACGATCTCGAGAGCGTGTTCTCGATCGGTCTGGACTGAATCCCCTGGAGACGGTGAAGAGTGGGGCGGACGGCAGCCCGCCCCGAAACCTCAGCTGGCGCTCATGTACCGAGTCGACGCATCGCCGACTGTGTCATGTAGTTGTTGATGAAGTCTTCGGCCTGGCCCTGGTTGTCCCAGCCCGACTCCCAACCGCCCTGGCAATGCTGCGACTGACAGAAGCGCGTGATGCGCCGTGACTGGATGTCATTGGAAATGACCCAGTTCCAGCTCCATTCCGTGCGTCCGTCGGCGGCAACCTTCTTGTGCTGGCCGTAGTCGGGCACGCCCTTGGCGAGGTCGAGGGTGGTGTCGTAGGCGGCGAAACCCGGTTCGAAGGACTTCCAGATCTCGCCACGACGATCGTATGAGATGGCCTGCGGGTACTCGATGTTGCGGGCATCGAAGTACACGCGCCGTTTCGACAGCGGTGCGCGCGGGAAGCCCGTCGGCTCGCCCTCGAGCACGATGACCTCGGGGATGAGCGACTTGCCGACACGGTAGTAGGACTTGCCGCTCGGACCACCGACTGTCGGGTGCTGCCAGTTGTCCTGGTCGGGGCGCCAGTTGTAGTGCATGGCGCCGAGCATCGGGCCGCGGTGGACGATCTTCCAGTTGCCCCAGGTCAGCATCGGGTCGCCAGCGGCCCACGCATCCGAGAGGAACAGGTTGATACCGGCGACGAGCGGCTCGAAACGCTGGTTGGTCGGGAACCGGCGCACGCGCTTGAAGGCCGGCAGGTAACCGTAGAGTTCCGGGAACTTCGACTGATCGTAATACCACTCGTTCATGAACGCCGTGCCCTTGATGTCGTTGGGCGCGGTGAACCACACCGACTGGTAGCGCAGCATGTTTTCCTTACCGGGCAGGTAGGGTCCGGTGGCCATGTTGTCCGGGTGGACGAGGCCGATGGTCTGCTGCTGCGCCCAGACGAAGTGGTATTCGTACTGGATCTCGCCCTCGGTATCGAGGGCGTAGGTCGGGATGGCGAAGATGTCGGCGTCGTGGCGACCCCACGACAGCACCACGTTGGCCTGAACCTGCTCAGGGGTCTGCGGGTCGGGGAAGGGATGGCCGCCGATCCAGGGTTTGCCGTCCTTGGTCCAGACATTGCCATCGTCGCCGATGACTGCCTGGCCCCAGTTCTTGAGGGTGGCATCGAGGTAATAGGGCGGGAACTGGCGCTCGATCTCCGTCTGCGTGGGTAGGATGAAGAACTCGCGCCCGTCCTGGGTGACCTCCTGGAACAGCATCGGGTCGATGAGGTCCTGGACGAGTTCCACGTTGTCCTTGTTGATGACGTCGCCGACCTTGACCTTGCCCTTGGTGTAGGCCTCGATGCTCATGAGTTCCTCGGGGTAGGCCTTGTAGTGGTCGCCGGATTCCGCCATGAGCGGGAACAGCGCGCCGAAGATACCGGCGGAGCCGGCGCCGGTCGCGACCTTCTCCATGAAATAACGTCGGCTGTAATCGAAGTCGTATTTCCGGATGTGCATGTTTGACTGCCTTTCCGAGCTGCGCTCGGAGGTATGGGAATGGACGGTCCGAGGCGGAGTCCCGACCGCCGCCCGCTGTCTGGGGCTGTCCGGGGGATGCGCCGTCCGTTTGGCGGCGGCGCCAGATGATGCGGCGGTTCGGTGACGCGATTGGCCTCGCCCTGTTTGTCCACCCCGTTCTGCCAGGGTTCAATCGACCGCCCGTAGTGGCTCCTGGCGACACCCCGGGCGGGCGTGGTTTGTGCCGCCCCGGGTGTCCGAGCCGACGCGGGTTCCGGGGTAGCGCCGCCACGCTGTCACGGAGCAGCGTGCTTACGTCTTGTCACGGTCGACCCGTTGCGCATCCTCGGTTGCCCTGCTCACGCGCCGAGCCCGGCGCATTTGCCCGGTGCGCGCGACCGGTTGCGTATCGCCGATTGCGGGCTGTTCCCCGACCATGCCGACATCGTCGTCCTCGGCCACGGCCTGTGCGGGCCATCCGGTCCCAGCCGCGCCACCTACCAGCCCGGCTCCGACGAGTTCGAGATGCCCCCGGCTTTAGTCACCTGCCTGCCGCAGCACGCGCCCGAGATCCTGATGCGCAACAAGAGCAAACTCGCGTGCGAGGACGTCGTCGACCACGTGGCGTTGTTTGTCGCTGAGTTGTCGCGCGCGAACCGCGGTGCAGGTGTGTTCCTCATCGAGGCTCGCGCGCCGTTGCTCTACGAGAAGGAGCACCTGCCGCACGATCGCGAACTGCGCGTGGTGTAGCTCGGTGATCGCTTAGTCGACGCCTGCTGGTCGGTGGCGGTGCTGGCAGGCGTCCGCAACGGCACGCTCATCGCCTGGTCCCCGATCTGGGTCACGCCGAGCCGGCGCGCGACCGCCCGCGATGCGGCGCGAGCGCCGGTTCGAAGCGGTTCAGCCGCGCCGCAGGTCGAGGGTGCAGGGCATGTCGGCGGCGAAGCGTGGTACGCCGACCTCGAGTCGTCCCTGCTCGTGGCCGCCGATCTCGAAGCGCGCCAGGCGGCGCGCTTCGGCTTCGCGTGCGTTGACCGGGTAGGTGTCGTAGTTGCGCCCACCCGGGTGCATGACGTGGTAGCGGCAGCCGGTCATGGCGCGCGCGTTCCAGCGGTCGACCAGGGTGAAGGTGAGCGGGTTGTGGGCGGCGATGGTGGGATGCATGCCGGACGGCGGGTCCCAGGCCTTGAAACGCACGCCACCGACGAACTGGCCGCGCTGGCCGGTCGCCCGCATGGGCACCACCTGGCCGTTGCAGGTCACGGCGTGGCGTTCACGCACGAAGCCCGTGACCTCGACCTGCAGACGCTCGACCGAGGAATCGACGTAGCGCGCAGTGCCGCCGGCCGTGCTCTCCTCACCGAGCACGTGCCAGGGTTCGAGTGCCGTGCGCAGGGTCAGCTCGACGCCGTCGGCGACGACGCTGCCGAAGCGCGGGAAGCGGAACTCGAAAAACGGCAGGTACCAGTCGCGCTCGAAGGCATAACCGGCCGCGCGCAGATCGTCGATGACTTCGCCGAAGTCCTGCCACACGAACCACGGCAGCATGAAGCGATCGTGCAGCTCGGTGTTCCAGCGCACCGGTTGCTGCCGATAGGGTGCGTCCCAGAAGCGCGCCACCAGCGCACGTATGAGCAGCATCTGGGTCAGGCTCATGCGCGCGTGGGGCGGCATCTCGAAGGCGCGGAACTCGAGCAGGCCGCGACGACCGCCGGCGTGATCAGGGGAATAGAGCTTGTCGATGCAGAACTCGGCGCGGTGGGTGTTGCCGGTGAGATCGATGAGTTGATTGCGCATGATGCGGTCGACCAGCCACGGCGGCACCGCATCGCCGCCGGCCGGCAGCTGGGCGAGCGCGATCTCGAGTTCGTGCAGGCGATCGTCGCGCGCCTCGTCGACCCGTGGCGCTTGGCTGGTGGGGCCGATGAAGAGCCCGGAGAAGAGGTAGGACAACGACGGGTGGTTCTGCCAGTAGGTGACGAGGCTGCCGAGCAGATCGGGGCGGCGCAGCAGCGGCGAAGCGGCCGCCGTTGGTCCGCCGAGGGTGACGTGGTTGCCGCCGCCGGTACCGGTATGGCGGCCATCGAGCATGAACTTATCGGTCGCAAGTCGGGCCTGGCGCGCCTCGGCATAGAGCGTCTCGGTGAGCTCGACCATTTCGTCCCAGTCGTGCGCCGGTTGCACGTTGACCTCGATGACCCCCGGATCAGGCGTGATCTGGAGCAGGCGCAGGCGCGCGTCGCGCGGCGGTTCGTACCCTTCGATGACGACCGCCTGCCCGAGTTCGGCGGCCGTGGCCTCGACCGCATGGACCAGTTCGACGTAGTCCTCGAGGCGAGTCAGCGGTGGCAGGAAAATGTGCAGGCGACCGTCGCGCACCTCGGTACAGAGCGCCGTTCGCACGATCGCGTCGCTGCTCGATCCGGGGTCGTCGTCGACCGCGCGGCCGCGTGGCTGGCGCGGTGCGTTCAGGTACCAGTGGCGCGGCAGCAGCGGTTGTGCGGGCGCGAACGGGTCGGCGGGGGGCGGCGTGTCCTCGACCCCGGTCGCCGGCAGCGAGTTCAGCGGCAGGCGCAGGCCGAGCGGCGAATCGCCGGGCAGCAGGTAGAGCTCGCCGCGTCGCAGTGGCCACGGACCGCTCTGCCAGCCGCCCTCGGCCCGGCGCGCCAGCGGCAGCACGTAGCCGGCCGGACGGAACAGCGCGCTGTCGAACAGACGGCGCAAGCGGTCGCGTTCGAGCGGTTCGAGCAGGCGTGCGTCGCGCGGGTCGATGTCGACCGGCAGCGTGCCTTCCTTCCACAGGTAGTAGTAGGTGTCTTCGAAGGCGGTGTGCACGTGTTCCTGCGCCAGTGCCAGGCGCGTGGCCAGTGCACGCGCGAAGCGCTCGTCGACGCCCTGCACGAGCGGTGGCGAGTGCCGCGCGAGGCTGGCCAGGAGCGCCGGGTCCGACCACAGGGCCTCGCCGTCGTGGCGCCAGAACACCGACAGCACCCAGCGCGGCAGCGGTTCGCCGGGATACCACTTGCCGATGCCGTGGTGAACCAGCCCGCCCGGGGCATAGTGGCGCTTGAGGCGATCGAGGAGGACTTCCGCCGCGTGGCGCTTGGCCGGGCCGTCAGCGGCGATGGTCCATTCCGGGCTCTCGAAATCGTCGATCGAGACGAACGTCGGTTCGCCGCCCATGGTCAGGCGGACGTCAGCCGCGGCGAGGCGGGCGTCGACGGACTGGCCGAGGTTATGGATGCGCTGCCACTGGTGCTCGTCATAGGGCAGTGTCACGCGCGGGTCTTCGTGCACGCGCTCGACGGTATTGCTGTAATCGAACTCGACCTCGCAGCGCTCCGTGGCGCCCTCGACGGCCGCGGCATGGCCGTAATGCGGCGTGCAGGCGAGCGGAATGTGGCCCTCGGCGGCGAACAGGCCCGAGGTCGGATCGAGGCCGACCCAGCCTGCGCCGGGCAGGTAGACCTCGGTCCAGGCATGCAGGTCGCTGAAGTCGGCACTCGGTCCGCTCGGACCGTCGAGGGCGGCAACGTCCTCGACCAGCTGCACCAGGTAACCCGAGACGAAGCGACTGGCGAGCCCGAGGTGACGCAGGATCTGGACCAGCAGCCAGGCGCTGTCACGGCACGAGCCGCGCCCGCTGGTGAGCGTTTCCTCGCAGGTCTGTACGCCCGGTTCGAGGCGCACCACGTAGTCGATGTCGCGTTCGAGGCGCTGGTTCAGCGCGACCAGGAAGTCGATGGTCGGCGTCGGCTCGCGCTGAACTGCGGCGAGCCAGTCATCGAGGCGCGGCCCGCGCTCGTCGATGGCCAGGTAGGGGGCGAGATCGTCACGCAGCTCATCGTCATAGGCAAAGGGGCACTGCATCGCCGACTCCTCGAGAAAGAAGTCGAACGGATTGATGGCGACCATCTCGGCGATGACTTCGACATCGACGGTCAGGTGCCGGGCGCGCTCGGGGAAGACCAGTCGCGCGAGGTAGTTGTTGTAGGGGTCCTGCTGCCAGTTGATGAAATGTTCGGCCGGTTCGACCTTCAACGAATAGCCGGTGATACGGGTGCGACTGTGCGGCGCGGGTCGCACGCGCAGCACGTGCGGCGCGAGTGTGACCAGGCGATCGAAGCGGTAGTCGGTGTGATGACGAATGGCGACGCGTATGCTCAAGAGGACGGTCCTCGCAGATTGCCTTTGCCCGACGCAACTAGCATGATGGAATAAAGATTGCTTGCTCAATCATATGAAATTCTCCTGGAAATCCTATGACCCCAACGGTTTCTACGACGAGCTGATCAGTTCGCCCGGGCGCTACCGCCCGGCGGGGCGCGCGGTCGCCCGGCATATTCGTTCTCTCACGCCGGAAGAGATCCGTGAGCGCCAGTTCGCCGCCGAACTGGCCGTCAAGACCATGGGCATCACCTTCACCGTGTATGCCCAGGGCACCAATATCGATCGCGCGTGGCCTTACGACATCATCCCGCGCACCATTTCGGGGAGCGAATGGGATCGGGTCGAAGCCGGTCTCATCCAGCGCCTGACGGCACTCAACCATTTCATCAACGATGTCTACAACGAGCAGAAGGTGTTCCGCGACGGCATCGTGCCGCGCGAACTGATTCTGGAGTCGAGCAATTACCGTGCCGCCTGCGTTGGCATGAAGCCCAAGTTCGGCGTGTGGGCGCACATCTGCGGGTCCGACCTCATCCGCGATCGCGACGGCACCTTCTACGTGCTCGAGGACAATTTGCGCGTACCGTCCGGCGTCTCCTACATGCTGGAGAACCGCAAGGTCACCAAGCGCGTGTTCCCGGAACTGTTCGAATCGGAGAACATGCGTCCGATCGGCGAGTACACCTCGCACCTGTTCGATACGCTGGCTTCGCTGTCGCCGCGTCGCGGCGATTACCCCGAGGTCGTCGTGCTGACCCCTGGCATCTTCAACTCCGCCTACTTCGAGCATTCCTACCTCGCCCAGCAGATGGGCGCGGAACTGGTCGAAGGGCCTGATCTCTTCGTCGGCGACGACGACTGCGTCTACATGCGCACCATTGCCGGGCCGTCGCGGGTGGATGTCATCTACCGGCGCATCGACGACCTCTTTCTCGACCCCGAGGTCTTCAACCCCGACTCGGCGCTGGGCGTGAGCGGCTTGATGCGTGCCTGGCTGAAGGGCAAGGTGGCGCTTGCCAATGCGCCGGGCGCGGGAGTCGCCGACGACAAGGCGGTCTACACGTACGTGCCGGACCTGATCCGCTACTACCTCGGCGAGGAGCCGATCATTCCCAACGTGCACACCTGGCGCTGTGGGGAAAAGGCATCGCGTGATCACGTGCTGAAGAATCTCGAGAAGCTGGTGGTCAAGCCGGCCAACGAGTCCGGTGGCTACGGCATGCTGATCGGGCCGGCGGCCAGCGAGCGTGAACGCCGTGCGTTCGCCCGTCGCATCCGCGCCAATCCCCGCAACTACGTTGCCCAGCCCCTGATCTCGCTGTCGACCTGCCCGGCGGTATGTCCGGGCGGCATCGAGCCGCGCCACGTCGACTTGAGACCATTCATACTGCAGGGCGGTCGCCATTACGTCACGCCCGGCGGGCTGACGCGGGTTGCCCTGGTCAAGGGTTCCTACGTGGTGAATTCCTCGCAGGGTGGCGGCAGTAAAGATACCTGGATCGTCGACTGATGTTGTCCCGCGTCGCTGAACGACTCTACTGGCTCGGACGTTACCTCGAGCGCACCGAGAACACGGCTCGCCTCATCAACGTCTACGGCAACGTCCTGCTCGACCTGCCGCGCCCGGCCAAGCTGGTGTGGGAATCGCTGGTCGCCATCACCGGCAGCGAGGCGGGGTTCGCCGAGCGCTACACCCGGGCCGACGAACGCAACGTGGTCAAATTCTACCTGGCCGACCTCACCAACCCGACATCCGTGCGCACCTCCGTCGCGATGGCGCGGGAGAACGCGCGCACGGTGCGCGAAATCGTGCCGAGCAACTCCTGGGAAGGCATCAACGACCTGCACCTGTACCTGCAGGACAACATGGAGGGTGCGCTTGCGCGTCGCGGCCGCGACGCCTTCCTGACCCATGTCATCAATGCCTGCCAGTTCATCGTCGGTGGTCTCGACAGCACCATGAGCCGCGACGCCGCCTGGCAGTTCCTCAGCGCCGGGCGTTACCTCGAACGCGCCGACATGACCTCACGCATCGTCGATGTCGGCATCGCCAACGTCTTTCCCTGGGTGAGCTGGATGCACGGCGGTAACGTGCCGGAGGGCGCACAGAGCCCATACGAGAGCGTACTGTGGATGAGCGTGCTGCGCTCGCTATCGGCGCTGCAGATGTACCGGCGGCTGGTACCGGAGCGGGTGCGCGCCGACGAGGTTGTGACTTTCCTGTTGCAGGACCGCCAGTTTCCGCGTGCCGTCGCGCATTGCCTGCAGGAACTGCGCCATTCGCTGGATGCCCTGCCCAAGGATGCCGCGGCGGTACGTGCCGCCCGCCACGCCCTGCGCCGGGTCGAACGGGCGGACTTCGATGCCGTGCTCGCGGCCGGCGGCCTGCACGACTTCATAGACACCCTGCAGGTCGACTTCGCCGACCTCCACGCGGCCATCGAGGCGACCTGGTTCTTGCCGCCGGCCTGAACGGGCGCCTGGCGCGCAGGAACCCGCTGCCGCGGGTCAGCCGCTGCTGCCGGGGTTCTCGACCGGGTTGTCCCAGGCCGCGGCCCAGGCCGGGTGGGGCAGGGAGCGGAAGGCATCCTTGAGACGCGCGTCCCAGTTGCGTTTCAGTTCGCGCAGGTAGTCACTGTCCTCGTCGAGGGCGAGACGGTTCTTCAGCACGTAGGAATCGGTCGCATAGGCCAATACTTCGATCGGCGGCCCGACGGTGACGTTGCTGCGCATGGTCGAATCCATCGACACCAGTCCGCACAGCACGGCCGTGTGCAGCGCCGTTTCCGGCGCGATGATGCGATCGAGGATTGGTTTGCCGTACTTGCTCTCGCCGATCTGCAGGAAGGGCGTGGTGCGCGAGGTCGAGATGTGGTTGCCCTGCGGGTAGATCAGGACGACGTCGGGCGGTGCGCCGTGGATCTGGCCGCCGAAGATGATGCTGGCCTCGAAGTCGGGGCCGCCGCCAGTCTTCTGCTGCTGCATCACGCTGACCTGGCCGACGTAGTCGGCGGCGTCCTCGAGCGTCTTCATCGTCATCAGCGACATCGGCATGCCCTGGTTGATGTCGTGCTTGAGCTGGTTGACGATGCCCTGGCTGGTGGCGAGGTTGCCCGCGGTCAGCAGGCAGAACTGGCGCTGGCCGTCGATGCCGAAGGTGTGCATCTTCGAATAGGTGCTGATCTGGTCGACGCCGGCATTGGTCCGCGAATCGGACACGAAGACGAGGCCCGCGTTGAGTTTGATAGCCAGGCAATAGGTCATGCGATCGGGGCCACGCGACAAGGGACAGCAAGAGTAGGCGCGCGGTCCGGGGGACGCAAGCGGCAGGGGTGCGGCTTGCGCGGGCGCCCTTGGTTCAGCGCCACAGGTCATTCCACGACGGTGTCGATGACGACGCCGAGCGCACCGCTTTCGCCCGCGGTCTGCACCGTCAGGCGGCCTTCGAGGTCGCCGGGACCGGCCTGCGGCGCACCGGAACGGGACACCCGCGCGACCACTTCGACGGTGTCGTGTGCACTGAGCGTGTGCCCGGGCACCATCGCCATGCTGTCGTCGAGGCGCACGCGCGCCGGCAGCTCGGCCAGGGTGAGACGGGTGACTGCGAGCGGCGCGGGCGGCCCCTGCGTGGCGCGCGCAAGGACGAACACGGCGGTGTCAGGCGCGAGGCCCGTGCCCAGTCCCGGTGCAAGCGTGACGTCGAGGTCGAGGGCGCGCATCGGGGGGGCATCGCCCGCCGTCGCCGGTGGTGCCCCGACGACGCCACCGACACCTGCGATCATCATCTCCAGCTCGTGACGGAATGGGGCGCCGGGTGGCAGCGCGGAGAGCGCTTGGCGCCAGGCGGCCAGGGCCTGTTCGCGTGCGCCGTCCTGTTCGAGCGCGATGCCTTCGAGGACCAGCCCGGTGACGTTGCCGGGTTCGAGTACGCGTACGCGGCCGATGAGTTCGCGAGCGCGCGGGCCGAACCGACCGCCGTCGTGCATGGCCAGCGCATCGACGAGCAGCAGCAGGCCACTTACGTCATCGGGAGCGAGGTCGTGTGCGCGCTCGGCAGCGGCGAGCGCCTCGTCGTAGCGGCCGAGCGACAGGGTGGTGCGGCCGAGGACGGTCCAAGCCTCGACGTCACCGGGCACGGCGACCGTGCGCGCGCGGACCTCGTCGAGCAGGAGTTCGACGGCGTTGCGCGGCTCGCTGACGTCGGCGCCGGGGTGGCTGATGGCGAACTCGGCCAGCCGTGGCGAGCCGAGGTGGTGGTAGAGCGGGATGCTCGCGCCGAGCACCGCCACCACCAGCAGTGCGAGTAGGGCACGGTTGCCGGCGCGGACCGGGGGCGCGGTCGCGGTGGTGGCCGTGAGCACGGCGCGCTCGAGTTCGGCCCGTACCAGTGCCGCTGACGCCCCATCGACGTCACCTGCGGCGATGTCCGCCTCGAGTTCGTCGAGGCGGCGCAGGTGATCGGCGCGGGTCTCGTCGTCGGCCGCGGCGCGTGCGCGCCAGGCCGGCAGCAGGGCGAGGACGGCCGCGACCAGCGCGGCGGTGACGAGAACGACGAGGAACATCAGGAGTGTCGGCGACGCTCGGCGTCGAGCAGCGCGGCGAGCCGGTCACGTTCTGCCTCGTCGAGTGGTGCTGGCGGCGGTTCCTGTCCGCGCCGCGCCCGGCGTACGACGATGACACCCGCGACCATGACGAGCAGGGCCGGTGCAGACCACAGCGCGACGGTGGTCGCCTTGAGCGGCGGTTCGTAGAGCACGAAATCGCCGTAGCGTGCGACCATGAACTCGCGCACGGCGTCGTCGCTCGCACCGGTCGCGAGCAGGCGGTGGACCTCGTCGCGCAGGTCCTGGGCGAGATCGGCGTGGGAATCGGCCAGCGACTGGTTCTGACAGACCAGGCAGCGCAGCTCGGCGAGCAGGTCGTCGTAGCGTGCCTGCAGCGCGGGGTCGTCGAAACCGAGCGGCGTATCCGCGGCGTGCAGCGGCAGCGGGGCCAGCGCGGTGAGCAGCACGGCCAGGGTGGCGAACGCAAACGGTTTCACGAGCCGCCCCCGTACTGGCGCACCAGCGGCAACACGTCGCGTTCCAGCACCGCCTCGGTCAGCGGGCCGACATGTTTGTAGCGGATGATGCCGGCGCCGTCGACGAGGAAGGTTTCGGGCACGCCGTAGACGCCGAGATCGAGGCCGAGCTTGCCCTCGTGGTCGAACAGGCTGGTCTCGTAGGGATCGCCGCGCTGCGCCAGCCAGCGCCGCGCGTCCGCGCGTTCGTCCTTGTAGTTGAGCCCGATCACTGGCACCACGCCGCGCGCGGCGAGCGTGTTCAGCACCGGGTGCTCCTCGCGACAGGCGACGCACCACGAGGCCCAAACGTTGAGTAGGAAGACCCGTCCGCCGAACGCCGCGCGATCGACTGGCGCGGCGGCCTCGTCGAGGACCGGGAGCGAGAAGGCCGGCAGCGGCTTGCCGATCAAAGGCGATGGCACGTAGCGCGGGTCGCGTTCGAGGCCGATGGCGAGAAACACCACGACGATGATGAACAGGCCGATGGGCAGGGCGTAGCGCATCGGCGGCCTCAGCGGCTGGCCTGGACGGCCGCGTCGGCGTGCTCGCGTCGTTGCAGCACGGCGCGGCGGAAGCGCGCGTCGCGCGTCGCCAGCAGGCCGCCGGCCGCCATCAGGAGCGCGCCCAGCCACAACCAGCGCACGAAGGGCTTGACGCTCAGGCGCACGCTCCAGGCGCCACCGTCGAGTGACTCGCCGAGGGCGACGTAGAGATCGCGCGTGAGTCCCGGCACGATGCCGGCCTCGGTCATCGGCATGCCGCGCACGCGGTAGACGCGCTTCTCGGCGGTAAGCACCGCCAGTTCGCGTTCGGCGCGAGCGACGCGAAAGCGCGCCACGCGGCCGTCGTAATTGGGGCCGTCGGCAGCCTCCTCGGCGACGAATTCGAAGCGATAGGCACCGAGTTCGGCGACGTCGCCCGGTGCCATGCGGACATGCTTGTCGACGCCGTAGAGGCTGACCAGGGTGACGCCGACCACGGTCACCGCGAAGCCGACATGGGCGAGGCACTGACCGAGAAAGGCAGGTGGCAGGCCGAGCAGGGCGAGCCACGGCCGCTGCCGCGAGCGGCAGCGCGTCACCACCATGGCGAGCGTCGCCAGCACCACCCAGGTGGCGAGGGCGAGGCCGCAGGCAGCAGCGAGACGATGGCCCGGTTCGAGCATCGCCACCGCGCCGCCCGTCACCACCACGGTGGCGATGAGCGGCTGGACCAGGCCGCGCGCGATGCGCGCCATGCCGTCGCGCTTCCAGTGCGCGCCCTGGCCGATGCCGAGCAGCACCAGCAGGGGAGCCATGAGGGGCACGAAAACGGCGTTGAAGTAAGGCGGGCCGACCGAGATCTTGCCGAGCTCGAGGGCATCGAGGACGAGCGGGTAGAGCGTGCCGAGCAGCACCGTGCCGGTGGCCACCGACAGCAGCACGCTGTTGGCGAGCAGGAATGTCTCGCGCGAAGTCAGGGCGTAGTCGGCGCCACCGAGCGTGCGCGGTCCGCGCCAGGCGTAGAGGGTCAGCGCACCGCCGATGACGATGGCGAGGAACACCAGGATGAAGATGCCGCGCGTCGGATCGGTGGCGAAGGCATGCACCGAGGTCAGCACGCCGGAGCGCACGAGGAAGGTGCCGAGCAAGCTGAGCCCGAAGGCGGCGATGGCGAGCAGCACGGTCCAGCTCTTGAAGACGTCGCGCTTCTCGGTTGCGGCCAGCGAATGGACCAGGGCCGTGCCGACCAGCCAGGGCATGAAGGAGGCGTTCTCGACCGGATCCCAGAACCACCAGCCGCCCCAGCCGAGTTCGTAGTAGGCCCACCAGCTGCCGAGCGCGATGCCGACGGTGAGGAAGGACCAGGCGAGCAGGGTCCAGGAACGCGCCCAGCGCGCCCAGGCGCTGTCGAGGTGACCGCCGATGAGGCCGGCGACGGCGAAGGCGAAGGCGACCGAGAAGCCGACGTAGCCGGTGTAGAGCATGGGCGGGTGGATGATGAGCCCCGGATCCTGCAGCAGTGGATTGAGGTCGCCGCCATCAGCCGGTGCTGGAATGGTGCGCAGGAAGGGATTCGAGGTCAGCAGCATGAAGAGCAGGAAGCCGACGCTGATCAGGCCCATCACGGCCAGCACGCGGGCGACGAAGGCGGCCGGCAGGCCACCGCTGCGCAGGCTGACCGCGGCCGTCCACACCGCCAGCAGCAGCACCCACAGCAGCAACGATCCTTCGTGCGCGCCCCACACGGCCGAGATGCGGTAGGCCAGCGGCAACGCCGAGTTCGAGTTGGCGGCGACGTAGGCGACGCTGAAATCGTTGTCGATGAAGGCCCAGGTCAGCGCGATGAAGGCGAGTGCCACGCAGCCGCATTGCAGGCGCGCGGCGCCGCGCGCGAAGGTCATCCAGGCGAGGTCGCCGCGCGCCGCGCCGACCAGCGGGACCACCGCCTGCAGCAGCGCTACCGCCAGCGCGAGGACCAGGGCGAAATGGCCGAGTTCGACGATCACGGCGTGTGGTCACCGGCCGCCTTACCGGCAGCAACGGCGTCCGCGACCTCTGGCGGCATGTAGTTCTCGTCGTGCTTGGCCAGCACCTCGCTGGCGACGAACACCCCGGTTTCGTTGAACTGGCCATTGGCAACGATGCCCTGACCCTCGCGGAAGAGATCGGGCAGGATGCCCTCGTAGTAGACCACCTGTTCCTTGTGGAAGTCGGTGAGCGTGAACCACACGGCCAGGCCCTGCGGCTGGCGCATCACGCTGCCCTCGACGACCATGCCACCGAGCCGGAACGGCCGGTTCTGCGGTGCTTCGCCCGCGGCGACCTCGGTCGGGCTGTAGAAGTACATCAGGTTCTTGTTGAACGCGGTCAGGATGAGGCCTGCGGCGATGCCGAGACCGGCGACGCTGAGCAGGATCACGAGCAGGCGTTTACGCCGTGGGGTCATCGTCGTCTCCGGCAAGGTCGATGGCCAGCGCGTCCAGCGCCCTGCGCTCGGCGCGCCGCGCGCCCAGCGCCACCAGGCCGAGCACCAGCGCGCCGATGCCATAGGACGTCCACACGTAGGCGCCGTAGCCGCCCATGGCGAGGAAGTCATGCATGGTGTAACTGGCGCTCGCGCACCATGGCTCGGACCCAGCTGGCCTTGTGGTCGTAGGCAAGGATGCCGGCGCGCATGCGGGCGCCGAGTGCGGCGGCGTAGTAGGACGTGAAGGCCATCACCATGATGAGCAGCGGAATCAGCATGCGGGTATCGATGGAGGGCTTGTCGAACTTGCTCACCGTCGGACCCTGGTGCAGGGTGCTCCACCATTCCACCGAGTAATGGATGATGGGGATGTTGACCACGCCGATGAGGGTCAGCACGGCGGCGGCGCGCGCGCCCGTGCGGCGATCGTCGATGGCGCCGTCCAGCGCGATGATGCCGAAGTAGAGGAAGAGCAGGATCAGTTCCGAGGTCAGGCGCGCATCCCATACCCACCAGGTACCCCACATCGGTTTGCCCCAGATCGAGCCCGTGACCAGCGCGAGGAAGGTGAAGGCGGCGCCGAGCGGCGCGCTCTCCCTGAGCGCGATCTCGGCCAGCTTGATGCGCCACACCAGCGTGCTCAAGGCGGCGCCGGCCATGCTCATGTAGACGAACAGCGACATCCACGCGCTCGGCACGTGCAGGTAGATGATGCGGAAGCTGTCGCCCTGCTGGTAGTCGGCCGGCGCCAATACCAGTCCGCCGACCAGTCCCGCGATGAGCAGCACCGCGGTCACCGCCGTCAACCACGGCGCGAGGCGTGCGCTGAGACGGTAGAAGTGCATCAGCGAGGCGTACTTGTGCAGAAACGTGAACATCAACCCATGCGGATCCGTAGTGCCGCCGCGATCGCCCAGGGCGTGAGGGTGAGGGCGAGCACGAACAGGCCGGCGAGGAAGTAGAGCTCGGCGGCGACGTCGAGTCCGAGCGCCGCGTTGGCGGTCGCGGCGGCGCCGAAAATGAGGAGCGGAATGTACAACGGCAGGATCAACATTGCCAGAAGCATGCCGGCTCCGCGCAGGCCAACCGTGAGCGCGCTCACGGCGGCGCCGATGAGACTCATGGTGAGCGTGCCGAGCGCGAGGCTCGCGGCCAGTATGACCGTGACCTCGCCACGGAGTTCGAGCGCGAGTGCGAGGGGCACCGTGAGCACCACGATGGGCAGGCCGGAGAGCAACCAGTGGGCGAGGGACTTGGCCAGGCCGACGAGGGCCAGCGGCGCCCCGGAGAGCACCACCAGTTCGAGCGAACCGTCGGCGAAATCGTTGCGGAACAGGGCATCGAGCGAGAGGCTCGCGGCGAGCAGCGCGGCGACCCAGACGATGCCGGCGGCGACGTCCGTCAGCGCCTGCGGATCAGGCCCGAGCGCGAAGGGATAGAGGATCACGGCGAGGACGAAGAACACGAGCGGGTAGACCGCCTCGCTGTGGTTGCGTTGCGCGCGCCTGAGCTCACGGCGGATGACCGCGGCGAACACGCCGGGTGCGCTCATGCAACGGGACTCCCGAGTTCGACGACGTCGACCGGGTGGCGGCTGTCGAACGCCTGGTGGGTGGCGATGAGGACGATGCCGCCGCCGTCGAGGTGCTCGTCGATCAGGCCTTCGAGCAGGCGGCGGCCTTCGATGTCGAGCGCGGTGAAGGGCTCGTCGATCAACCACAGCACCGTGTCGTACAGGGCCAGCCGTGCGAGCGCTACGCGCTGGCGCTGGCCGGCCGACAACTGGCGTACGGGACGGCGCGCGAAGCGGCGGGCATCGAGCCGGGCGAGCGCGGCGAGCGGCTGGCAGCGGCGGGGCGCCCGGCTGAGCGCGGCATGGAAGGCGAGGTTCTCGAGCGCATCGAGTTCGCCGCTCAAGCCGGGCAGGTGGCCGATGTAGTTCAACTCCGCGAGGAAAGTGCCGCTACCCGAGAGTGGCACGCCGCGCCAGCAGACGCGGCCGGCCGCGGGGCTGACCAGCCCGGCGAGCGTGCGCATGATCGATGTCTTGCCGCTGCCGTTGGGGCCCTTGAGTTGGACCAGTGCACCGGCCCGAGCTTCGAGATCGAACCGTTCGACGAGGGTCAGACGGCCACGCTCGACCGTCAGGTCGCGGACCTCGAGGCAAGGAGGGACGGCGCTCACGGCGAGCGTGTCGGGACGGGGGACGCGCCGTAACGCGCTCGCGCGAACGTGGCTCAGTCGATGCGGAACTTGCCGCCGCCGGGCATGCCAAGGCCGGGTGCGGCACCCTGCCCCGGGACGACGATGCGCGAGGCTTCCTCGCGGGCAAGTTCGCGGGCGCGCTCGTTGAGGCGCTCGATGGCACCGCGCACGCCCTCGGGGAACAGCCGGCAGGCCTCTTCCAGGGAGTCGGCGTCGAGCGGGAACTGGACGGGGATCGGGCCCATCTGGGTCATCAGGGTAGTGTCGCCGATGAAGCGTTGTGGACGGGCCGGGTCATCGCTGCCATCGACGCGGATCGGCACGAGGCGGCGGATGGTGGCGGCATGAAGATCGGTGATCGACTCCTCGCGGTAGAGGTTCGCGGTGTCGACCGCGACGGAATCGAGGCCGGGGTGGGCGGCATCGGACATGCTTGATTCTCCCGCGCGTGAAAAGTGCGACATGCTACCAGATACGCCGATTTCGAGGGCGCCGCGAGCGCCAATTGTTAACACCGCGCTGGAAGCGATTGTGTAGAATGCGCCGGTCTCGGAGGCACTCGATCCCACTATGAAGGTTCTGGTCACCGGCGTTGCCGGATTCATAGGCGCACGCCTGACTGACAAGCTGCTCGAACGCGGCGACGAGGTCGTCGGCGTCGACAATCTCAATGACTACTACGACGTCTCGCTCAAGCTCGGACGGCTCGGCCGCTTCGAGAACCACGCGAATTTCACGTTCCACAAGCTCGACATCGAGAATCGCCCGGCGATGGCCGAGC
This sequence comes from Gammaproteobacteria bacterium, assembly GCA_050184115.1. Lineage (GTDB taxonomy): Bacteria > Pseudomonadota > Gammaproteobacteria > JACKNG01. Next base: position 1,283,524 of record JBFXAQ010000001.1, read on the forward strand.
TGTTCGCCACGGTAAGGCCCGCGCGCGTGGTCCACCTCGCCGCCCAGGCCGGCGTGCGCTACTCGCTGGAGAATCCCCACGCCTACATCGATGCCAACATCGTCGGCACCATGAACGTGCTCGAGGGCTGCCGGCACAACGGGGTCGAACATCTCGTCTACGCCTCGTCGAGCTCGGTCTACGGTGCCAATACGCGCATGCCGTTCTCCGTCCACGACAACGTCGATCACCCCGTCTCGCTGTACGCGGCGACCAAGAAGGCCAACGAGCTGATGGCGCACACCTACAGCCATCTCTACGGACTGCCGACGACGGGCCTGCGCTTCTTCACCGTCTACGGACCGTGGGGCCGCCCGGACATGTCCTTGTTCCTGTTCACGCGCAAGATCCTCGCTGGCGAGCCCATCGACGTCTTCAACTACGGCAAGCACCGGCGCGATTTCACCTACGTCGACGACATCGTCGGTGGCGTCATCGGCTGCCTGGACACGATCGCCACGCCGAACCCCGACTGGTCGGGTGATGAGCCGGATCCGGGTACGGCGCGGGCACCGCACCGCATCTACAACATCGGCAACAATTCACCGGTCGAGCTGATGGATTTCATCGCAACGCTCGAAGAATGTCTTGGCATCAAGGCCAGGATGAACATGCTGCCCCTGCAGCCTGGCGACGTTCCGGATACCTATGCCGATGTCCAGGCCCTGGTCGATGACATCGGCTACAAGCCGGGCACCCCGATCCGCCAGGGCATCGCGAACTTCGTGGCCTGGTACAAGGAGTATTACAAGATCCCATGAGCACGCATGACAGAAAGGTTGCGGTGGTCGGCCTCGGTTATGTCGGTCTACCGGTGGCAGTGGCGTTCGGGCGCAGCGCGCAGACGGTTGGCTTCGACATCAACGCCGCGCGCATCGCCGAACTCGAGGGCGGTCACGACAGCACGCTCGAGGTCGAGGACGCGGATCTCGCCGCCAGCGACATCCTGTTCACCTCCGATCCGGCGGATCTCAAGCGGGCCGATTTTCACATCGTCGCCGTGCCGACGCCGATCGACCATGCCAAGCGGCCGGACCTGACGCCGGTCCTGCGCGCCTCGGAGACGCTCGGTGCGCAGATCAAGCGCGGCGACATCGTGGTCTTCGAATCGACGGTCTACCCGGGCGCGACCGAGGAGGATTGCGTGCCCGTGCTCGAACGCATGTCGGGGCTGAAGTGCGGCAAGGACTTCTTCGTCGGCTATTCGCCCGAGCGCATCAACCCCGGCGACAAGGAACACACCTTCACCAAGATCACCAAGGTGGTCTCGGGGCAGACGCCGGAGATCCTGGACATCGTCGCCAACGTCTACGGCAGCGTGGTCACCGCCGGCGTCCACCGAGCGCCGACCATCAAGGTCGCCGAGGCGGCCAAAGTCATCGAGAACACGCAGCGCGACCTCAACATCGCGTTGATGAACGAGCTTGCGCTGATATTCGACCGCATGGACATCGACACCCGCGACGTGCTGACGGCTGCCGGTACCAAGTGGAACTTCCTCAAGTTCGAACCCGGTCTCGTCGGCGGCCACTGCATCGGCGTCGACCCTTACTACCTGACGCACAAGGCGGCCATCCTCGGCTACTCCCCGCAGGTCATTCTGGCCGGGCGGGCGATCAACGACGGCATGGGGCAGCACGTCGCGCAGCAGGCCATCCGTGAGCTCATCGCCGCGGGCGGGGCGGTGCGCGGCAGCGTGGTCACCATTCTCGGTTTTACGTTCAAGGAGGATGTGCCGGATCTGCGCAACACCCGGGTCATCGACATCGTCGAGGAACTCCGTACCTACGACATCCGGGTGCAGATACACGACCCGTTCGCGGATTCCCACGAAGCGCAAGAGGAATACGGCATCGAACTCACGGCGCTCGCGGATCTCGAGCCCGCGAGCGTGGTCATCTTTGCCGTGCCGCACCGCGACTACCTGAGTGGCGGCTGGCCGCTGGTCGCGGCGCGTCTCGCCGACGGCCGCGGCGCCGTGCTCGATGTCAAGGGACGCCTGGATCGCGACGCGATACCCGCGGGCGTGACCCTCTGGCGGTTGTGACGTCATGAAGGTCGTGATGATCGGCACGGGCTACGTCGGCCTGGTGTCGGGAACCTGCTTCGCCGAGTTCGGTGCGGACGTCACCTGTGTGGACGTCGATCAGACCAAGATCGACAAGCTCAAGGCCGGCCGCATCCCCATCTACGAACCCGGTCTCGATCGCCTGGTTGAAGCCAACGTCGCCGCCGGACGGCTGCAGTTCACCACTGATATCGGCCCGGCCGTGCGCGGCGCCGACCTCGTGTTCATCGCCGTGGGCACGCCGAGCCGGCGTGGCGAGGGCTTTGCCGATCTGACGTACGTCTACGAGGCGGCGCGCCAGATCGCGACCCACCTCGAGGGCTACACCGTCATCGTCGACAAATCGACGGTCCCCGTCGGTACGGCACGTAACGTCGAGCGCATCGTACGCGAGACCAATCCCGCAGCCGATTTCGATGTCGCCTCCAACCCCGAGTTCCTGCGCGAAGGCGCCGCCATCGCCGACTTCATGCGTCCGGATCGGGTCGTCATCGGCGTCGAGAGCGAGCGCGCCGAGAAGCGGCTGCGCGAACTCTACCGCCCGCTCAACCTGCGTGAGACGCCGATCCTCGTCACCAATCTCGAAAGCGCGGAACTGATCAAGTACGCCGCGAACGCCTTCCTCGCCACCAAGATCAGTTTCATCAACGAGATCTCGGTACTGTGCGAAGCGGTCGGCGCCGACGTGCACTCGGTGGCCAAGGGCATGGGCATGGACGGTCGCATCGGCTCGAAATTCCTGCACCCGGGGCCGGGTTATGGCGGCTCGTGCTTCCCCAAGGACACCCAGGCCCTGGTGCGCATCGCGCAGGAGCACGGCGCGGGCAGCCGCATCGTCGAAGCGGTCATCGAAGTCAACGCCGCGCAGAAGGCGCGCATGATCAAGAAGATTCGAAGTGCCCTCGGCGGCAGCGAGGCCGGCAAGACGATCGGCGTGCTGGGGCTCACGTTCAAGCCCGAGACGGACGACATGCGTGACTCGCCGGCCCTCTCCATCCTGCCGCCCCTGTTGGAGAAGGGCGCGAAGATCCTGGCGCACGATCCGCAAGGCATGCACGAAGCGCGTGGACTACTGCCTGCCGAGGTCGTCTACTGCGACGAGATGTACGACGTGTGTAGGGACGCCGACGCGGTTGTTCTGCTCACGGAATGGAACGCCTACCGCGGCCTCGACCTCCAGCGCATCCGCGCCGCCATGCGTGGCCGCGCGCTGATCGATCTGCGCAACATCTACGAACGCGCGGCGGTCGAGGCACTCGGCTTCGAGTACCATTGCGTCGGCCGCTGAGCAGCGTGGTATCCCCGCCGGCGGTGGGATGAGAACCGCCGTCGGGCGGTTCTCGACGGGCCCCATGCGGCGTGCGGACGGAAACGGGCCGAATTCCTGGTCTGTGCCCGCGCAGGCCACCTGACCAGCGCGGTACGTCCGCCGATCTGACATGTTGTTTCCATCGCAGGTCTTCCTGCTGCTGTTCCTGCCGCTGACGCTGCTGGCCTATTACGGCGTTGCCACCGGAGTGCGTCTGCGCGTGGAACTGCTGGCATTGGCCTCGCTCCTCTTCTACGGCTGGTGGGACGTCCGCTTTCTGCCGTTGTTGCTTGCGACGATAGGTCTCAACTGGCTCACCGCCGCGTCTTACACGAGGACACGGCAGGGCATCTGGCTAGTGCTCGGCATCGTCTTCAACCTCGCCGTGCTCGGCCTGTTCAAGTACACGAACTTTCTCGCTGAGAGCGTACTGGCCCTGCTCGGTGTGCCGTTCGAGCCATGGACCATCGTCCTGCCGCTCGGCATCAGTTTCTTCACCTTCCAGCAGATCTCCTACCTCGTCGACCTGCGACGCGCCGAAACGCCGCTGTACACGCTGCCGGAATATGCCGCCTACGTCGCTTTCTTCCCGCAGCTGATTGCGGGTCCTATCGTGCGCCACAACGAACTCATCCCGCAGTTCCGGGTGGTGTGCGAACGCGCGCCGCAGACCGAGACCATCGCGCGCGGGCTGATCCTGCTCATCCTCGGTCTCGGCAAGAAGGTCTTCCTCGCCGACAAGCTCGCGCCGCTCGCCGACGCCGGCTTCGGGGCAGCTGAGTTCGCCGTGCCGGGCGGCCTGTCGGCGTGGCAGGCCGCGCTCTCCTATTCCCTGCAGTTGTACTTCGATTTCTCCAGCTATTCGGACATGGCGATGGGCCTCGCCGGCCTGTTCGGCTTCGATCTGCCGCTCAATTTCGACAAACCCTACCGTGCGCTCAGTGTGCGCGAGTTCTGGCGACGCTGGCACATGACCCTGTCACGCTTCCTGCGTGATTACCTCTACATCCCGCTCGGTGGCAGTCACCAGGGCGCGGGGCGAACCTATGCGGTGGCGCTGGGAACGATGCTGTTATGTGGGCTGTGGCACGGGGCCGGCTGGACCTTCGTCGCCTGGGGCGGCCTGCACGGACTCGGGGTCTGCGTGAACCGCTGGTGGGGCGCGCACGGACCACCGCTGCCGGCGATCGCTGCCTGGTTGCTGACCCTGTTGTTCGTCGTCGTCGGCTGGGTGTTGTTCCGTGCCGAGAGTTTCAGCGTCGCCGCGAACGTGTTGAACGGCATGGTTGGCATTGCCGGGACAGGAAAGTTCGACGACGACGGCTGGATCGTGATCGGCCTCGGTGCGGCCTTCGCGCTGGCCGGTCCGAGCAATGTCGAGTTGGCGCATGGGCGACTGCTGGCGACCCCGGTCGCCCGTTCGCTGCTCGCCTTGCTGCTGGTTGCGATCCTCATGCGTGTCGGCCAGGGTCGCGCGCTCGAGTTCATCTACTTCCAGTTCTGAGCATGGACTGGCTGCTGTACTGCCGTCGGTTGCTCCTCACCGCCCTGGTGCTGGCGTCCGTACTCTATGCCTTCATTCTGATTCTGGATCCCTACCAGAACGTACCCTTTTCACCGGCGCTGGACCGAGCTCCGATTGCCACCAACCAGCGTTTCTCCTACCCGGCGATCGCGCGCGACCCGGCCTTCGATTCAGTCGTTATCGGTACTTCGACCTCGCGCCTGATCGACCCGAGTGCGCTCGGCGCTGCGACCGGTGCACGCTTTGCCAACCTCGCGATGAACTCGGCCACGGCCTACGAGCAGCGGCGCATCTATGACCTCTTCCTGCGCCATCATCCTAGCCCCCGCTTCCTGGTTCTCGGTGTCGACGAGACGTGGTGCAACCGGGCGGCAGAGATGGAGCGCTACACCTTCCGCGATTTCCCCGAGTGGATGTACGACGCCTCGCGGTGGAACGACGTTGCCTACCTGTTCAACGACAAGGCGCTCGAAGATGCAGTGCGCATGGCTGAACTGCTGCTGGGACAACGCGAGGCGAAATACCGTCGCGACGGCTACCGGGATTTCACCAGGGACCTGCCGGCGTGGGAGGCCAGAGCGGTCGCCGCGCGGTTGCACGGCGGGGCCACTGACGAGATCCCGCCACTGGCGATGGCTCCCGCGCGGGCTCACCCCGGATGGACCTATCCTCGCCTGAACGAATTGCGAGCCCTGCTCGATGCGACTGCGACGGCGACGCGCATACTGCTGGTAATGCCACCCTTGCACGCACGTTATCTCGCGGCGCGCGCCGAAAGCCTGGCCGAATGCAAGGGGCGCCTGGGTGCGATGGCCAGTGTCCGGCCGAACCTCTCGGTGCTCGACTACATGGCGGTGTCCGCGTTGACATCCGATGACCGCAATTACTTCGATCCGGTGCACTTCACGCGTGCGGTCTCGGCCATGGTCGAGTCCGATATCGGCGCGGTCCTGCGCGGAGCGCCGCCACTGTCGGCCTATGGTCGATTGATGCCACCGGCCGAGTAGTGCGAAGCATGACTGTCCCGAACGTTCCTTCGACCCCATGGCATCCCCAGGGTGGACGGCGCGGCGTTGGCTGTATCGATACTTCGTCCGGCGAGCGTGGTGTCCGACTGGGGGACGCCGACGCTTCGTCTACAATTCCGGGCGACCACAACGCGAGCGAGCAGGCCGAGAACAGATGAAGGTGGGGGGCACAGCAGCCGTGGCGTCAGCGTACGACCGCAGCCTCGTCCAGCGGCGCCGGCGCGGCGCATGCGGGGCCCGGTACTGATGCGTTTCGAGTACGAGGCGAGGCCGCGCTGCGTATGCGGTGAGCTGCTCGGCGGCGGGGTGCGGCGCGAGTTCGATCATCCCTGGGGGCAGGTCGTATTCGAGCGTTGCGGAGCCTGTGCGAGCTGGCTGCAAGCCCCGCAGATCCGCGCAGACTCGTTGGCACGTTGGTATGACTCGGCGGCTTACCGAGGTTCCTCTCGCGAAGCCGGTGCCGGCTACCATGATTATTTCGCCGACGAGGCCAATCGGCTGGTCGAGGCGCGCGCCCGTGCGAGCGTCGACCTGCTCGGACTGGTACCACCACCGGCCGACGCACTCGAGATCGGTTGTGCGACCGGCAGTCAGCTTGCCGCGTTGGTCGAGTACGGTTACCGCGTGCATGGCATCGATCTCGCCGCCGAGTTCGTCGAGTTCGCGCGCGAGCGTTACGCGCTCGACGTGTATTGCGGTGACTTCCTCACCGCGCCAGTGAGCGAATCGACGTTCGACCTCGTGCTCATGTACGGCACGCTCTCCAACCTGCCCGATCCCGACGCTCAGCTCGAACGCGTGGCCAGGGTATTGCGCCCCGGGGGCGTGCTGGCGACCAATCTGCCGCTCGCCGACAGTCTCACGGCACGGGTCTTCGGTCGCCGTTACTGGATGTTCACGCCCAGCGTATCCAGTTTCATGAGCCGGCGCGGCGTGCGGTCACTGCTCGAACGCACGGGCCTCGTAGGCATCGAGATTCGCCAGGACTGGCAGCAGCCGAGCTGGGGCAAGCTCCTGCACCATGCAAGGCTCGGTCACCTGTTACGCGCGGCGCGTGTGCTCGGTTGGGCCGAAAAGCGGTTGCCCACGCGTCTGCCCATTCCGGGCGTCGCGCTGGCCCTGGCTCGCCGGGCCTTGCCGAGTTCGCGCGAGCACCCTCATTGAACGTCGATCCACGGTTACCGCGCCTCGGCGTCGAGTGCAGCACGACGGTCGTGCTCGCCCTGGCCTGTGCCGCGATGTCCGCGACAGCGGCCGTCGCGGTTGCGTGGTGTCGGCAGCAGGTCGATGCGCCCATCGTCGGACCGTCCGTGGTGCTCGCCTTGTACAGTTTCGTGGTCTCGTCAGGCGCGGCCAGCCTCGCGCAGCGTCCGCCTGCCGTGGGGTTCCTCGTCAGTCTCGTATTGATGTTCGGTATCCCGATCGTCGGCCTTGCGGGTGGCCCGACCGTCGGTATCGGACTGCTCCTCGCCGCGGCACTGGTGATGGCCATGACCTGGGCCCGCTCAGCCGCGACGCTGTCCGTGGGCGTCACCGTGGTTGCGGTAGCGTTCGGACTGGTCGCCGGCGTAGCCTACTTCCTGGTCTTCAACGGCATCGCCTATACCGGGGTGCTGGCGCCGGAAACCGCCGCCGCTGGCGTGCAGAATGGTGACCCGCTGTTCCACGCCGCGATCGCGTCGATGATCCGCGGCTATGGCGCCGTCAGCACGGGGTTGGACGGCCTCGTTCCCATCCGCTACCACGCCCTGTCACATCTCTGGGTCGGCGCGCTGGCCGAGCTCGCCGGTATCCCGGTGACGCTCGCTTACGGCATTGTGCCGCCCATCGTCGGCATCCCCCTGCTCGTGTTCTATCTGCAAACCGCCACCGCGCACGTTGTGGGGACGGTCGCGGCACGGCGCTGCGCGGTGGCCGTGCTCTTGTTGGCGGGGCCGCTCGCCTGGCTGTCCGTGGTCGACCTGCGCGACTGGATGTCCTACCTGGTCTCCGAATCGTACCTGCTGGCGCTGATCCTGTTCCTCGCTGCCTTGCCGACGCTCGGAGACTTTGCCGCGCATGGGTTCGGTCCGGGGCGTCGACCGCGTCTGCTCGCACTGTTGGCCGCGCTGCCGGTGTTGGCGCTGACGAAACTGTCGGTGGGTGCGTGCTTCGCCGCTGGCAGCGCCTACCTCGTCGTCCGCCGGGCGGAGCGGCACCGTGTGGTGGCGGTGCTGAGTCTCGCTGGCATCGGTACGGTTCTCGCGCTCCTGATGTTCGCCACCGCCTCGTCGTCGCACGTCTCGGAAACGGCCTTCGATCCGTGGCACTTCCCGCGCGCCTACCCGGACGGTGCCATGGGAAACCTGACCGTGGTCGGGGTGCTGCTGCCGCTGTTGACCTGGTCGTGGTGGCGTGCGCACACCGCATGTCGGCCATGGTTCGAGGCGCTTGCGGTGATGGTGGTGGCGGCCACCGTGCCGGCGCTGGTCCTGCGCATCGGCGGTGGCTCGGCCTACTACTTCCTCAATATCGCGACGTGGCTCGGCGTCATCTACCTTGCCGGCGCGGCGACCCGCTGCGGCGCCGGTCGATACGCCGCGGCAGCCGCAGGCGCGACCGTAATCGTGTTGGTCGTCTGCTGGATGCAGACGCCGACAAAGCGCAACGCCACAAGCAATTTCGCCGAGCGTACCGACCGTCTCATCGAGCAGGCAGGCGGACAGTCCGGCGAACGCGGTTGGGGTGGTGCCGACGGGCGGTTCGCCGCGATCGCGGCGTTACGCACGCACATGGCCGGCGAGCGACTCGCCCGCCAGTTCGCCGCAGCCGGGATCGCCGGCGCGCGAGATGTGCTCGTACAGGTTCTGCCCGGCAACACCACGTACTGGACTCTCAATCCCGTACATTGCCGCAATGCGCCGATGTTGATCCCGGCTTATGCCGGTCTACCGCTGCTGTTCGGGTTGCCTCCGGCGTCCGAGCCATGCGATCTCAATCGCTATTACGGTTACCCCGAATACGATCATGCGCGCTCGTTCGGCCGCGATGTGGACGACGCGGCGCGGTGTGCGGCCGCCGCCGAGCGGGGCTTCGCCCGCGTCTACGTGGCCGAGTCGCTGGAAGACGGTCGAATGCTCGACTGCGCGAGGCTGCCGTGAGTCGGCTATGAGTCAGGGTAACGGCGAGACCAAGGAAGCCAGGTGCTCGCCGTACTCGGTACCACGATAGCGGTTGGCCTGCGAAACCACCCGGTCGGCATCTATCCAACCGGCATTGAAGGCGATTTCCTCGAGGCAGGCGATCTTGTAGCGCTGCCGGCTCTCGATCGTCTGCACGAACTGCGATGCGGCGACGAGGCTGTCATGCGTGCCGGCGTCGAGCCAGGCATAACCCCGTCCGAGTAGCTGCACGCGCAGGCGACCTTGTTCCAGGTAAGCGGCGTTGACGTCGGTTATCTCGAGCTCGCCTCGCGAAGACGGCCGCAACCGCCGGGCGATGTCGACGACTTCGTTGTCGTAGAAATAAAGACCCGGTACGGCCCAGCGCGAGCGGGGGTTGAGCGGCTTCTCCTCGATCGACAGTACGCGGTGCTCAGCGTCGAACTCCACGACGGCGAAGCGGCCAGCGTCGCGGACCGCGTAGGCGAAGACGGTTGCGCCGGCCGGTTCCGCCACCGCGCATTTGAGCAGGTCGGTGAGGCCGTGTCCGAACAGGATGTTGTCGCCCAGCACGAGGCAGACCGGGTCATCGGCAATGAAATCGCCGCCGAGCACGAAAGCCTGGGCTATGCCTTCTGGCTGCGCCTGCTCGAGGTACTCCATGCGCAGTCCGAAGTCGCTGCCGTCACCCAGCAGTTCGCGGTAGGCGGGCAGATCGCGCGGCGTGGAAATCAGGAGCACGTCGCGAATGCCCGCGAGCATCAGGACAGACAGCGGGTAGTACACCATCGGCTTGTTGTAGACCGGCAACAGCTGCTTGGAAATGACCGTGGTGACCGGGTACAGGCGTGTTCCGGAACCACCGGCGAGGATGATGCCTTTCCATGTCATGGTGGATACTCGCGGGTCGTTCAGACGGCCCGGCCGAGGCCGAGCCGCGGTGGTGCGGCGCGACTACCGGCAACGGCATCACACCAGTCCAGGTTGTCCAGGTACCAGCGCACGGTGGCGTACAGCGCGGTTTCGAAATCGTGGCGAGGTCGCCAGCCGAGAGCGGCGGCGATTTTGCTGGCGTCGATGGCATAGCGGCGGTCATGGCCTGGACGATCGGTGACGAAGCTGATGAGTTCCGCGAACGACGCAACGCCTGGCGGCCGCGGTGCTTTGCTGGCATCGAGGGCGCGGCAAATCGTCTCGACGACCTCGATATTGCGACGCTCGCACGCACCCCCGATGTTGTAGGTCTCGCCGATCTCGCCGTGTTCGAGGACGCGCAGCAGTGCGATTGCATGGTCCTCGACGTGGAGCCAGTCGCGGACCTGGCAGCCATCGCCGTAGACGGGCAGGGCTCGACCCGATAGCGCGTTCAGGATCATCGTCGGGATGAGCTTCTCGGGATGCTGAAACGGGCCGAAATTGTTTGAGCAATTGGTAATCAGAACCGGCACGCCATAGGTCCGGTGCCAGGCACGGACGAGATGGTCGGCAGCGGCTTTCGATGCCGAGTACGGGGAGCTGGGGACATACGGCGATGTCTCGTTGAATCGTCCATGCTCGCCGAGATCCCCGAACACTTCGTCGGTCGAAACATGGTGAAAGCGGAATCGTTCGCGACGCTCACGTGGCTGCGTGCTGAGATAAGCCCGAGTTGCCTCGAGCAACACGAAGGTGCCGACGATGTTCGATTCGACGAAAGCACGCGGAGAATCTATCGAGCGGTCGACGTGCGACTCGGCGGCCAGGTGCAGGATGGCCTCGGGTGCAAACTCACGAAACAGCCGGTGCATGGCTTCGCCGTCGGTAATATCAGCTTGCACGAACTGGTAACGGGGGTCATCGGCGACCGTTGCGACGTTGAGCAGGCTGCTCGAATAGGTGAGCTTATCGACGTTGAGTACGCGATGCGGGCTGGTCGTCAGGATGTGCCTGACCACCGCAGAGCCGATGAAGCCGGCACCTCCCGTAACGATGATGTCCATGTGGCTGAACGCGGCCCTGAGCGACTGGCAAGCGAGGTCCGCAGTATAGCCTGTTGGTGGCTGTCGCTGCTGGATGACGGCTCGGGCGACCGGTATAATCGGCAGCGGCCCGCACAGCAATTGCGCGCCTTTTCCCTGCCCTTGAGTCAGTACCGCCACGCCGTTGCCTATCCCGTTTCACAAACCATGCCTGGGTGAAGCCGAGAGCCGATACGTACTCGAGGTGCTGGCGAGCGACAAGCTCTCGGGTGACGGCGTGCACTCCCGCATCTCCGAAGCGTTGCTGCGAGAGCGGCTCGACGGACACCGAGTGATGTTGACCGCGTCTGGGACTGACGCGCTCGAACTGGCGGCGCTCCTGAGCGATATCGGACCGGGCGACGACGTGATCATGCCGTCGTTCACCTTCAGCTCGACGGCCAACGCATTCTGCCTTCGCGGCGCGCGGCCGGTATTTGTCGACATCAGCTCGGACACGCTCAATCTCGATCCGGCCTTGCTCGACAGTGCCATCGGCCCCGCCACGCGGGCGATCGTGCCGGTTCATTATGCGGGTGTCGCCTGCGACATGGACGCCATCAATGCCGTCGCGGCGCGCCACGGGCTGCTCGTCATCGAGGATGCCGCACACGCGATTTTCGCGCGCTACAAGGGGCGCTCTCTGGGAACCATCGGAGACCTCGGCTGTTTCAGCTTTCACGACACCAAGACGCTCGTCAGTGGCGAGGGAGGCGCACTGGCGGTAAACCGCCCGGAGCTGGTGGCGAGGGCGGAGATCCTGCGCGAGAAGGGCACCAACCGCAGTGCGTTCTTGCGGGGTGAGATCGACAAGTACACCTGGGTCGATGTCGGTTCCTCGTATCTTCCAGGCGAACTCGCCGCTGCCGTACTGCGTGGACAGCTCGAGGCGGCTGACGAGGTGTTCGCTTTGCGCCGCCGTCGATTCACACAGTACTGCGAGGCGTTCGCGCCGCTCGCCGAACGAGGCCTGTTGCAGCTGCCGGTGATCCCCACGTGGTCCGAAACGACCTACCACCTTTTTCATGTTCTGACCGATACCGAGCGGGCCCGCGACGGGCTCCTCGCGTATCTGCGCGAGCGACACATCGGCGCCGCTTTTCATTACGTTCCGTTACACGACTCGCCGATGGGACGGCGCATCGGTCATACGCCGGCGCCGCTGCCGTGCACAGAATCGGCGGCCGCAAGACTGCTGCGCCTGCCGCTCTACAACACCCTCGACGCCGATGCGTGCGATTCGGTCATCAACGCAGTCTTTGATTTTTTTCGCGTTCGGCGCGCAGGCTGATTCGTGATGTCCACTTTTGCGCACCGTCCCCTCATCAGCGTGGTCATCCCGAGTTACAACGACCGCGAGATCATCCTGCCCTATTTCACCGCGATCAGCGCCACGCTCGACGGACAGGACGAGTTCGACTACGAATTGATCTATGTCGACGATGGCAGCAGTGATGATTCGCAACAGGTGCTGCGCGAACTGGCCGCAGGGCAGCAGCGGGTGACGTATGTTGAACTGATGCGCAACTATGGTCAGCAGCGTGCGCTGTTTGCCGGATTGTCCGAATCCAAAGGCGATTACGTTGTAACCCTTGATGGCGACTATCAGTATGAACCCGAGGTGATATTGCAGTTGGTCGCCGCATTGCGCAGTGGATTTGATCTTGTTTCCGGAGTTCGGAAGCAGCGCAAGGACAACATCAAGGATGTTCTGACATCGCGATGGGGGAACGCGGTCATCAAAGCCGTGCTGGGAATTGATGTGGCTGATTTCGGCGCGGTCAAGGCCTTCTCACGCGCGCTTGTCGAACGGATTCTGGTCCTTCGGCATTATTATTCCGATGTCTACCCCACTGCGTACGCGTTGCGTCCCACGATCACTGAAGTGCCGGTAGATCACCGGGAACGCCTCAGCGGCACATCACACTGGAATACTTGGATGCGATTACGTGTGTACGCTGATATCTACATGGCTTACACGGACGATCAGTTTCAAACGCCATTTAAGCTCGGCGCGAATCTTTCGTTACTTGGCGCGACGGGTGGGAGTGCATTGACCCTATATAAAGCCGTGTTATCGCATGCCATGAGTTTCGTCGAAATCTGGTTTGCAACTTTCGTCGTTGTCGTACTTGGAATTTCCGCGATGGCTTGGTCGTTGACAATGGCGTTGCTGTCCCGGATCTACAAGCAGAACATCTCTCGTCAGCCATATGCGGTTCGCGCCGTTTACGGCGCGGGGGAAGCATCTATCCGTACTTCTGACTCGACCGACTGAAGGGCGGTCTACATTGCGATCAGACCGTACCGTTGTGATTCTGCAGCCATGCTTTCTTCCCTGGCGGGGCCAGTTTGATTTGATGTCGCGAGCTGAAATCGTGATTTTCCTGGACACGGTTCAGTACACGTCTGGGAACTGGCTCAATCGGAATCGAATCATGACTCGCGACGGCGTCAAGTGGCTCACCGTTCCGGTGCGAAAAGCAGGTGGACACAACGCCAAGATTAAGGACATCGAGATCGATAACACCCGAGGATGGCAGCGGAAGATGTGGGCCACGATCGAGCAGTCATACGGAAAGTACCCACACTTTGAAACGTACCGTGATGAACTACGCTATTTGGTTTCTGATTCCTGGGAGCGGTTGGCTCCATTGGCGGAAAGGACGGTTCGCTGGGGCTTCGCGCAGGTTGGACGTGCCCCGTCATTTCTGCGCGCCTCAGAAATGGACGTCGACGCAGACGACCCTGTCCGTCGCATCGTCGATCTGTGTCAGGCTGTGTCGGCAACTCGATATCTGTCCGGTCCTGCCGGAAAGAACTACATCGACGAAACGAAGTTCCAAGCTGCTGGAATCGAGTTGGAATGGATGAATTACTCTTACCCGAGCTATCCGCAGGTTAGAGTGACGGATGTACCGCTATCCATTCTCGATTTGCTTTTCAACTCCGGCCCGGATGCGTCTTCTTATATATGGACGTAATGAATTCGAGGAGATCTTAAATGAACGGGAAAGCGGCATCGCACGCGGATGAAGTTGAAACTCCGCAGTACGGCTTCTATGCACGTTTGTCAGCGGAATTTCCATCTCAGGTAGTGATCGACTGTACAGAGGTGTGCAATCTCGCCTGCATTCATTGTCCTCACCCGGAGTTCAAGCAGTCACTACACTACCAGGCGCGGTATCTGGACCCGGCGGTCAATCGCCAGGTAATAGACGAGATACGGGAATACGGCAGAGGTAAGACCCAGTACATACGCTACACCAGCGAGGGTGAGCCGCTGATCCACCCCCAGGCCTACGACATGATCGAATACGCGGTGCAAAATTCCGGCGTGTTCGTTACCTTGACGACCAACGGTACGATCATGAACGAGAAGCGCACGCGGCGTTTGCTGGAAGCGGGCGTCCATATGATTGATATCAGTATCGACGCGGTGATGCCCGAGACGTATGCGCGCGTGCGCGTCAACGGCGATCTCAACGTCACCCGTGCCAATGTCGAACGTCTGATCGCGTGGAACCGGGAGGCCGGCAGCCCAGCGCGGATCGTGGTGAGCTTTGTCGAACAACCGGAGAACAGCGCCGAGGCACCCGAGTTCGAGCGCCTGTGGCGCGAGCGGGGCGCCGATGAGGTCGTCGTTCGGCGCATACATTCGAGCGCCGGTGCGATATCAGGGCTGGCGGCGATTCTACGGCGCCAGGACGCCGGCGAACCGCGGCGGCCCTGCCTCTATCCGTGGGAGCGAGTCATCGTCACGCCCCGCGGTTGTCTGGCATTCTGCCCGCAGGACTGGGTGCACGGCTCGGAGTTCGCGGATCTCCGCGAGACGACCATTCGCGAGGCCTGGCAGGGTGAGTTCTACCGCGCTCTGCGCGCGGCGCATCTGCAGGACGACTACCGTGCGCACGCGTTCTGCGGCCAGTGCCCGGACTGGAAGCAGACCCGTTGGCCGGGCGCGGGGCGCAGCTATGCCGACCTCGTCGCCGATCTGCGCGGTGATGGTAATGCCTGACGCGATAGCGGGCGCTGTACGGAGGAGCGGCGGCGCTTTGCCCGGTGTGCGCATAGGGCTCTCGGCGGGTGACGAATCGAAGTTGGAACGCCCGATCGGCACGCGTACGCTGTACCGGTCAGCAACATGACACCAGGCAACCCGAACCCGCTGGTGCTGGGCATCTGCGATTCGCACGATGCCGGGGTGGCCGTAGTCCGCGGGAACGAGGTACTTGCCGCGATCAACGAAGAGCGCCTCACGCGCCGGAAGATGGCCGCCGGAATCCCGTATGCCGCGCTCGAAGCGATCTGGGCGCTCGCGGGGGTGAGCCCCACCGACGTCGACGTTGTGGCTCTCGCCGGGTTATCGGCAGCGGGCGCCAGGATTCCCCTCAACAACGATTTCTGCGCGGACGACGGCAGCGCGCTGCCGCAGAAGTCACTGGCCGAGGCCTTGGACCGCGTACCGGGCGGCGGCTACCTGATGAGCCGGTTCGCCGCCCATCCGGGTTATCAAGCCATGCTGGAGCGGCGGGCGCGGCAGCGCGTAGAGGAACTCGGTCGCCTGCTCGCGGATCTCGAAGTGCATGCGCCGATCAAGACTTACGAGCATCACGACTGCCATGCTGCATCGGCCTACTGGGCTGGCGGACATGCCGATGCTCTCGTGGTGACCAACGACGGCTTCGGCGACGCCCTGTGCAGCAAGGTGCAGACGTGGTCGGACGAACGGCGCGGCCTGCACACCCTGCATGCCACCTCGTTCTACGATTCGCTCGGCGTCTACTATAACTTCGCGACCTTGTTGTGCGGATTTCGCAAGGCGCACCATGCCGGCAAGACCACCGGACTCGCCGCCTACGGGGATCCGTCCGGCACGCGGGCCGTGTTCGCTGACCTGCTGCAGTGGGATGAACGGCGGGGGCAGTACCGAAACCGCGGTGGCGTGTTCGCCAATTGCCTGCGCACCCTGCGTGAACGCCTCGCGGGCTTTTCGCGTGAAGACATCGCAGCCGGCGTACAGGCGCATCTGGAGGAGGTCCTGTGCTCGATGGTCGCGCACTTCCTCGCCCGCACCGGCCGCCGACACCTCGTGCTGGCGGGCGGTGTGCACGCCAACGTCAAGGCCAACCAGCGCATCGCGGCGCTACCCGGGATCGACGAGATGTTCGTGTTCCCGGGCATGGGCGACGGTGGATTGGCCGTAGGCGCGGCCTATCTTGCCGCACAGGCCTGTGCTGGCTCGGTGTTGCCACCAAGGCGGCTACCGGATGTCTATCTCGGCACGGCCTACGACGAACAGCAGATGGCGGACGCCCTCGCAGCCGCGAGTTGCGTAGCCGAGCGGCCGGCGGACATGGCAAGGGCGGTGGCGGCTGAACTCGCAGCAAACCGCATCGTCGCGCGTTGCAGCGGGCGCATGGAATTCGGCCCGCGCGCGCTCGGCAATCGTTCGATTCTCTATCCGGCGGATCGCGCCGAGGTCAACGGCTGGCTGAACAAGCAGTTGCATCGCACCGAGTTCATGCCGTTCGCGCCGGTGATGCGTACTGAAGATGCGGCGAATCTGCTGGTCGGCTACGACGACCGTACGGCGTACACGGCCCAGTTCATGACGGTTACCTACGACGTGACGCGGCGTTGCCGTGAGGAGGCGCCAGCCGTCGTCCACATCGACGGTACCGCGCGACCGCAGGTGATCGAACGGTCGGTCAACCCCGAGTACCACGACATCCTCACCGCCTACCACGCGCTGAGCGGTCTCAGCGTGCTGGTCAACACGAGCTTCAACATGCACGAAGAGCCGATCGTGTGTACGCCGGAAGATGCAATCAAGGCGTTCTTCGACAGCGGTCTGGATGTGCTCGCGCTGGGACCGTTCCTGCTGCGCAACCCGCGTGCTGAACGTGGCAGCTGAGGCTTGGAGCGCCGCGGGCCGCGCGTTAACATCGCCTTCGCGGGTGCCGGCGGGCGGCCGGCGACGGACGGTGCGCACGCCCACGAATGAGAATGGTTGGATGCATCCATGACGGCACTTGGCAGCTACCTGACGACCTATCTCGGCACCGATCGGCTCGCCTGCATGGACGTCGGCGCAGCTGGCGGCGTGCACGGCTTGTGGCGACCGTACGGCGAAGTCATCGAGGTCGATGCGTTCGAGCCAAATGCAGCGGCCTGTGCTTACGCTGCTGAGCACAGCGAGCCGTACGTGAAGTGGTTTCCCGTCGCGCTTGGCGGCCACACCGGAACGCAGAAGTTCTACGTCCTCAACGCCCCCTCGGGGTCGTCGTTCTATCCGCCCAACGACGACGAGCAGCGCTTCTTCAACGACAGCCACTACCGCGGAATCGACCGTGTCGTCGACATCGAAACCATTACCGTGGCGGATTTCCTGCGGCAGCACGCACGGCCGGCGCCGAACCTTCTCAAGCTCGATACGCAAGGCAGTGAGCTCGACATCCTTCGTACACTCGATGATGAGCACTGGGACGCCGTGCTGACCATCGAGGTCGAGGTCGAGTTCATCGAACTCTATCGCGGACAACCGTTGTTTCGCGATGTAGATGACTACTTGCGTGAACGCGGCATGCTGTTGTTCGATCTGCGTACGGCACGCGAATATTGTTCTGCGCACGACACCACGGGGTACTACACGCGCAAGCATCTCAATTTCGCGGTCGGGCGCAATGACCTCAGCGCTCGTCTGTACGCCGGCGACGCGCTTTATGTTCGTGATTTCATCACGCGCCCGGTAAGCGATCGCGGGCTGCTACTAAAGCTCGTCGCGGCGATGATGATCTACTCCTTTTTCGACTACGCTCTGTACCTGGTCGACGACGGCCACGCGCGAGGCATCCTCGGCGCTTCCGAGCATGCCACCCTAATGAATGAAATCGTGACCTGCGCGCCACGCCCGCGTACCTGGGAACGAGCCGATGAAATCGGCGACAAGGCGCGGCGCCTGATGGCCAGCCATCGGGTCGACGACACCACTTACCAGGCATTCTGGATGATACGAAATTGGCCGAACCAGTAGCGCCTTCCGCCGCCGCGTTGGATGCCGACATGGAGGTGCCGACGCGTGACGAGATCGCGGCGCCCGATAGGTTGGTCACCTACCCGGTGCGCCTGGGTGTTCTCGTCGTCGCCGATCGAGCGTTCCGCGCGGGAGATATCGAGGGCGCTCGTACGGCGTGGGAGCGGAACGCCGAACGATCGCCTGCCTGTGCCTGCAATGCGGCCGTGCTGTACTGCCTGACGGGGCGTGGTCCAGACGGTGTCGACCGCGCGCTGCAATTGCTCACTTCCGCGGCCGAACGCGACGCCACAGCCATGACCAATCTCGCCGGCCTGCTGTTGCGACACCGCGGTGATGCGGAAGCTTCCGCGCGCTGGCTCGAGCGTGCGCTTGCTGCAGGCGATGTCCTCGCGCGTTGCGGCGCGGTGTCAGGGGCCACACCGGAGGCGGCTGCGGGTGGCCATCCAGTCGTCGTCAATCTTCGTGGGTGCCTCGCTTATGCGCGTGGCGACCTGGCGCTGGCCGGGTCCGAATTCGCGCGTGCAGCGGCGTCAGGCTACCCACCGGCCTTGTACCGCCTGGGCGGGTGCCATCTGCGTGGCGATGGCCGCCGTTACGATGTCGCGGCCGGACGCGCACTGGTCACGCGGGCGGCCGCCGCAGGCTACGGCCATGCACAGCGCCTTCTCGCACGTTGCCACCTGGCCGGTACCGCTGGCTATGCGCTCGACGCCGAGCGCGGTCTGGCCTACCTGGGCGCGTGTCGCAGCGAGTGGGAGTCCGTCGACGCTGACGCCCATGACACCCTGATGGACCGCATGCCGCTTGCGCGCCTTGTCGCAGCGCAACGTCTCGGGGGTGCGCTCGAACTCCAGGCGCTCTACGGCGGCGCCGCGTGGTACATGACCGCTGCGCGACCTGCCTGGCGTCGCTGGTTGGGAGCCATGCTGGGCGTGGCCTGAAGTCGCCATTGCCTCATGGTCCGGTAAGGAACATCCGGAAGAATCCCGGGCTGGCTCACCGGATTCAATATCCCCACATGTGTTGCAGCGCGACAGCTTGGGACGAGGTTACGGTGACCAACTGGGCGAGCAAGTCGCCAGAGCGCGATCGAATCGTCATGGCACCATAGCTGTCGTTGCCAAAGTGCTCCGGGCAGTTCGGAAATAGTTCGTCGAGCCAATGCAGTTCCCACGTGAAGGCGGCCAGGGCGTGACTGCTTTCAATCACGGCACCCTCGCGGTTGAACAGCTTGGCGCGGTAGTCGATCGTACGATCATGGCGCAGGTTGCCGCTCGCGTTCACTAACAGCACACCCGTGCGCCAGCCCTGTCGCAGTACCGCGCGTCCGTAGAGATTGGTCCCGCCGAGAACCTGGTGCCCCGGCGAAATCCAGTGCGGCATGTCCTCGACCAACAGGTCCAGGTTCCGCCAGCTGTTCTGGAACTCCGTGACATCGAAATCGCCGCTATGGCGGTGTCTCAGTACGAAATCGACGAGTGGGCGCACCGCGTTGGTCTGCGGGTCGAGATTCATGCCGGCCCAGTCCGGCGCGATCAGCAACATCGCAGCGGTCGAACGGTGCTTGGCGGCGCACGCGTCGACGAGTGCATCGGCATACATGACGCCCGGATTTTCCTGCCGGTACGTGGCGACTTCGAGCAAGTGACCGTCGGCATCGTAGGCGCGCACCAGGAATTGGCGCAGGGCGGGCCACGAGGAATCGAACGACAGGCCGAGTTCGAGGGCCGACTCGGCTTTCAGCACGGGTACCGCGTAGGGCCAGGTCAGGACGTCCTGGGCAAGGATCTCCGCGCTGCTGGCGCTGAACGGGTGAGCTGGATTGGGAGTGTCGAGCAAGGCATGGGCGTGGCCCTGGATGTGGTTGGCGCTCAGGCAATTACCGCCGTCGGGGCGGCTACCGAAGGCATACCAAAATGGGGTCGTGTACTGGTCGAAACTGGCACCGACGAAGTCCTCGAACTCCGGCGGCCGGTCCGGCACGACTATGCTGAGTTCGTCGATACGAGCACTGCGATCCCGGCTCTGGACATAGCGCCTGCGGCCGTCGAGGCAGTTGACCTCGTCCGCGCCGTTGCGCATGTCGCGGTAATGATTGGGCAGGGTGAAAGCGACCTCGCCTGGATAAAGGCCGGAACGCGCCTGCATGAACTCAGTTCCGGCGGTGGCATGGGTGACATCGTGGGCACCGTGCAGGCTGGCGAGAGAATCTCGCCATTCGATATCGGCGCAGAAACGCCAGCGCATGTGCCGTCCGCCAGTCAGTTGTGGCGCGGTCACGGCGACCGCGATGGCCGCGGCGCCACGACGCTGCGGGAGATAGTCATCGAGATCGATGCGCAGCGATTCGTTCGGACGCATGACCAGCCACTTCGACACTCCGTGTGTTCCATCATAGGTCTCGAGTTCGATCAACAGTGGTTCGCGCAGGTGGAAGTACTCGTCGAAGTGGTTGAACAGGTAGGCTTGAGCGGCCTCGATCGCCGCCGGGAACGTTACCTGACCGACACAGAACTCGAAGCCCTCGGCGACCCAGAATGCTGGGCGCGCGCAGCCGCGCTGGGCCATTTCGCGCACCAGGCGGGTCCAGGTCACACGTACATCCCGGCCACCGACGACGCAGCCGTCGACATTCGCCAGGTCGAGGTCGCGCAGGCGTTGCGCGCCGGCGCCAAGGTCGCCGACATGCAGTGAGACCCAGTGCAGCGCAATGTCCGGTAACGTGGCCGCAAGCGCTGCAGCGCAGGCCGAGTGGAAGCTTGCATCGCCGCACACGGCGATGCGGCGGAGACCGCGTGCGCGTACCTCAGCCACGGCCTCGTCGAGGCTGCGGCTGATGGCGTTGCCGGGAGTCGCCGTTCCGCCCGGCGGCGATGGGTGAATGAGTCCGTAGGTACGTGCCTCGAGTGCCGCTGCCAGGCGGCTTTCCAGTACAGACAGTTCGTGGCGAATCGTGTCGATTTCGCCGGCGGTCTCGGCGCGCGCCGCGGCAATTGCCTGTACCCGGCTGTCGATGAAGTCACACAGGTGCTGCCGTAACGGTGCACGCAGTCGGGCAGGAATGTACTTGAGCATCGCAAGGCTCATCTGGATTCGGAAGCGCGAGGACGTTAGCCCAATTGGTTCGTGGGCGCCAGACCGGGAAAACCCGTAGGGTGGCGGCTGTGCGACCGTGACGCTGCACGGGGGCGCACGGCCGGCTACACTGCATCGCCTGCGAATCCCACTGCGAGCGACTCAATTCCCGTGATTCCCACAACTGGCTGCGCCAAGCCCCATGTCGTGTTCCGGCTCGATGCCAATGCCCGCATTGGCGGCGGTCACGCCATGCGATGCCGGGCACTGGCCGATACCCTGGTGAACGCGGGTGCGCGGATTTCACTGGCGGCAGACGCGGATACCTTCGCCTGCGCGGACTTCATGCGACCAGGGATGGAATCATTGCAGCTCGACGTCGCCGACGGCGCAGCCGAGATCGCGCAGATGCGGGCGCGCTGGCCAGCCGGTTGTGACTGGCTGGTCCTGGATCATTATGGTCGTGGGCGGGATTTCGAGCAGGCGGCAGCGGGCTGGGCTCGGCAGCGCCTGGTGGTCGACGACCTCTGCGCACGTGACCACGATTGCGAAATCATCTGCGACCAGACCCCCGGTCGCCGTGCCCGCGACTACCTGCCGTGGGCGTCGGCGCCTACAAAGGTGCTCGCCGGCGCGCGTTACGCATTGCTGCGGGAGTCGATCGTGGCAGCGCGGAGGCGTCCCGGCCACGATGCCAGCGTACGTCGGCAAGGGCCGCCGCGCATTGTCGTCAGCTACGGCCTGACCGACATCCGTGGTCTCGCAATGACCACCCTCGACGGCCTTGCCGCTGCCGGCTTCGCTGGCCGGGTCGACGTCCTCATCGGTCGCGGCGCGGAGACGTTGCCGGACTTGCAGACCCGCGTCGCGGCCACCGAGCTCGATGTCCATCTCGCGATCGACAGTCCGCGCTACGCGGAGCTCGTCGCCGCTGCGGACATCGCCCTCAGCGCGGCGGGCGTATCCTGCCTCGAATTGTGCTGCCTCGGCGTGCCAATGTTGCTCGCCGTCGTCGCCGACAACCAACAGGCGAATGCCGAGGGACTCGTCGCGGCCGGTGCGGCACGCAGCCTCGGCGGATGGCAGGACATCAGTTCCGCCGGCATCGCCGCAGCAGTGACGTCGTTGCTCGCTGATGCCGATGCACGTCGGCTGATGGCGGACAGCGGGCTCAATCTCGTCGATGGCCGCGGCGCGGCACGCGTCGCCATGGCAATGATGCCCGCACGCTCGAGTGATGGCGCCGAGGTGCTCTTGCGGCCCGCGCTGACGGACGATGTGGAACTGGTGTACCGCTGGCAGTGCCATCCGGAGACCCGGCGCTATGCGCGCAACCCGGCGGTGCCGACGTTGTCTGAACACGTTGCGTGGATGACGCGGCGCCTCGCCATGCCACACTGTCTTTTCAGCATCGTGACGTGCGCGGGCCGCCCCGCTGGGCTCGTGCGCCTGGATGGATTGCCTGGCGCGGAAGGTGCGCCAGAGCAGTTTGAGATTTCGATCCTGGTTGCGCCGGACCACTACCGGCGCGGAATCGGTCGGGCGGCGCTCGAGTTGGCGCGGCGACTCGTGCCGGACGCCGACATCCACGCAGACGTGCTGGACGAAAACGTTGCCTCCCACCGCTTGTTCCAGTCCGCCGGCTACGCGCCGGCGGAAGGCGCGCGCGGCTACGTCCAGCGCGCGGAGGGCGGTGCCGTCAGCGCACCTTGAACAGCGGCTCCAGCGGCGCGCAGCGCAGGTACTCGTCGAAGGCGCAACGTTCTACGGCGTCGCGCAGCATGGGGAAGATCTCGTCGTAGACCGCGAGCACGCGTTCGATGTCGGCATCGTCGTGCGCGTAGCTCAGGTTGTGCGTGCCGACGGACATGATGCCGCGCGCCAGGGTTTCCTGCATCCAGAGTGTCTTGATGGTGTAGAGGCTGATGTCGCCGGCATCCTTGAAGATCAGGAACGACCAGGTCGGGTCGCCGCCGGAGGCGAGGAACTCACCGCAGCCGTGGCGCTCGATCGCGGCCGCGACGCCGCGCTGCAACGTTTCGCCGCGCTGCCGGACCTTGGACACGACGTTCTCCTCGCGCAGCTTCTTCATCGTCGCCAGCGCGGCGGCGAGCGAGAGCGTTTCCCCGCCCATCGTGAACGAGAAGAACACGTCCTCGAATTCGCGCATGATGTCGGCGCGGCCGGCGACCGCCGACAACGGATAGCCGTTGGCGAGCCCCTTGCCGAAGGTGGCGAGATCGGGTGTCACCCCGAACAGCTCCTGCGCGCCACCGTTGGCGAAACGGAAGCCGGTGATGGTCTCGTCGAACACCAGGACCACGCCGTGGTCGCGGCACAATTGCTTGACGCCGGCAAGAAATCCGGGCGCCGGCTGAACTACGTTCATCGGTTCGAGGATCACGGCAGCGAACTCGCCGGGATGGGTTGCGAGCAACTGCGCCAGCGAATCGACGGAGTTGTAGGCAAAACCGTGGGTGAGCTCGCAGACCGCGCGCGGGATGCCCTTGTTGCGCGTGGTACTGCCGATGTACCAGTCCTGCCAGCCGTGGTACCCGCAGACGGCGACGCGGTCCCGACCGGTGTAGGCGCGCGCAGCGCGGATCGCACCGGAAGTCGCGTCCGAACCGTTCTTGCCGAAGCGCACCTGCTCCGCGCACGGCACCATGTCGACGATCAATTCCGCGACTTCGACTTCGAGGCGGTGCGGTAGGGAGAAGATCGTGCCCTGTTCGAGCTGGGCCCTGACCGCGGCGCTGACGTCGGCATCGCAGTGGCCGAGGGTGACGGCGGCCAGGGCGTTGACGAAGTCGACGTACTCATTACCGTCGACGTCCCACACCCGCGAGCCTTGCGCTCGCTCGACGAAGAACGGTGCGGCGCCACGCGGGTATTGCACGTGGCTCTTGGAGAAGGTCTGCGTACCGAGCGGTATGACCTCGAGGGCGCGCGCGAGCAAGGCCTCCGATTGGGCGAACGAGCGCAGGGCGACGGCGTGGGCGGCGGTCGAATCAGTCATCCGTGTTACTCCCAATGGGGTTCAGCAGGCCTTCGTTGCGTTGATGCCCGGCATTGATCGCGCCGAGCGAGGGGTTATGCGCGAGCAGTTCGAGGATGGCAGCGGTGGTGAACGCGGGATCACGGGGATAGAGCGCCGCGTAGACGCGTTCGACGAACTCGAAATCGCTCGGCTCGTCGACGGTCCAGCGGAGCGTGGAGAGATCCGTGTCCTGTTCGACGCTGCCGATTCTGAAGACCTCCGGTCGCCTCCACAAGTAAGGCATGACGTGCTCGCGTTCGTCGCGAGCAGTCGCCTCGTGCCAGGCGCGTGCTAACGCGGCATGGGTGACCACTTCGACATCGAGCCCGTCAGGCCAGGTGGGTCGTACGGTGTTCGAGGTGTAGTCGTAGTCGCCGCCGAGTGCGAACTCGACAACACGGTCGATGACCGCGGGGTCGGTCAGCGGACAATCGCCGGTCAGGCGCACGACGTGGCTGGGCGCGTGCGGCAGGGTGGCACGGTAGAAGCGATCGAGGACGTCGTCGAGCGCGCCACGGAAGCAGCCGACGCCGGCCGCGGCGGCGATTCCTTCAACCTCGTCGTCTTCCGGTTCGATGCTGGTGGCCACCACCAGCTTCTCGATGCGGCTCGCACGCAGGATTCGCTCGATCTGCCGCGCCAACATCGGTTGGCCCAGGATGGGCCGGGCGACCTTGCCGGGCAGTCGACGCGAGGACATGCGCGCCTGCAGGACGGCCAGGATCATGCGAGGTCCGCGGGCAGCAGCCCGACCTCGATGACGTCGCTCATCTGGTCACCCACCAGGTAATGGGCGCGGCGGTGGCCTTCCTGCCGGTAGCCGGCCTTGAGAAATGCCCGCAGGCTGCCTTGGTTGGCGACGTACATGCCCGCCGCGAGCTTGCGTACGCCGAGATGACGGAAGGCGTGCTCGCTGACCGCGCGGATGGCCTCCGCTGCATAGCCCTGGCCCCAACAGTCGCGCGCCCCGATGAGGAGACTGACGTCGGCGACAGGGTGGCGCGCGAGCACCGGGCCGACCTTGATGTTGCCGATATGGCGCGCGCCCTCGCGCAGGAAGATGCCGAACAGGTGTTCGTTGTCGCGGGCGTTGACGGCGCGCACGAACTCACGCACGGATTCGAGCGTCTGCGGCTGGTGGCGCGTCTCGAGGAACTGGTTGACCTCGGGATCTTCCAGCCAGGCTACGTAATCCGGCGTGCAGTCGCCGTCGTCGAGCGGACGCAGCAGCAGCCGCGCCGAAGTCACCGTTGTCGTCGTCATACCACCTTGAAGCTCAGCCCGTAGTTGGACAGGTAGGCCTTGGCCCGGATCGGGTTGCTGTCGGAGAAGTTGAACAGGCTGCCGCAGGCCAGCGCGCTGACGTCCGTTTCGAGAAATGCATCGCGTAGCTGGGCATAGTTGCCCGATCCGCCGCAGCCGATCACAGGAACCGATGATCGGTCGACGACGCGCTTGATCAAGGGCAGGTCGAAACCGTTCATCATGCCGTCATGATCGATCGACTGGATGAATATCTCCCCGGCACCCGCGGCGATGCAGCGCGCGACATGGGTGTCGAGGTCGAGATCCTCGGCAGTCTTGGCGCAATTCGAGTAGAGGCGATAGCCCTGCGGGACCGTGCTGTCCCGGATGGCATCGATGGCGGCGATGACGGCCTGCGTGCCAAAAACCTCCGCCGTCCGCGAAAGAATACTGGGATCGGCGTATGCCGCCGAGTTGATCACGACCTTGTCCGCGCCGTTACGGATCAGGAACGCGGCATCCTCGAAGCTGCGAATGCCGCCGCCGAAGGCGACCGGCATGAAGCATTCCCGGGCGACCGCCTCGATCACCTCTGCCAGCCTCTCCAGCGAGCGCTCGCCGCGGTCGATGTTGAGGAACAGCAGTTCGTCCGCTGATTGCGAGCTGTACACGGCCGAGCTCTTGACCGGGTCGCCGACGTCGCGCCAGTCGTGGAAGCGGCGCGATTTGACCAGGCGTCCGCCCATCAGCAGCTGCACCGGGATGATGCGTTTCTTCAGCACGTGCCATCCCAGGCGCAGAAATTCTTCAGCAAGAGCAAGCCGCTGACCTGGCTTTTCTCGGGATGGAACTGGAAGCCGATGACGTTGGCGCGGCCGGCGATGCAGGTAAACGGTTCGCCGTAATCGGTCTCGGCCAGCCAGTCGGTGTCGGCGTCGCAGCGCATGGCATAGCTGTGGACGAAGTAGAAGTCGCGATTTGGCTTCAGGCCGCGGAACACCGGGTGTGCGTGTCGTACGTGCACGGTGTTCCAGCCGACGTGGGGCAGTCGCAGGCCATCGGCTGCCGGCAGAAGGGTGACGGCACCCGGGATCAGGCCGAGGCCCGCTGTGTCGCCACCCTCGGTTCCGCGCGAGGCGAGCAACTGCATGCCGAGACAGATGCCGAGGATGGGGCGTCCGCTGGCGGCGAACTCCACGATGCGGTGGTCGCGACCGGTCGCAACCAGGTTGCGCATGGCGCTGCCGAAATGACCGACACCCGGAATGACGAGGTGGCTGAGGTCATCCAGGGTGGTGTCGTCTTCGACCAGTACCGGGTCGTAGCCGAGCTCGTAGACTGCATTCCACACCGAACGCAGGTTGCCCATGCCATTGTCGAGGATCCCGATCATCGGCCCTGCATTACTTGCGGGTCAGGCGGCTGGTATCGATGACGCGGAAGTCGACGCCGCGATGCTCCGGCGGCTCGCGGTACCAGTTGTCGTAGTCCCACGGCTTCTCGGACCACTCGTTGGCGGCGAAATCCGGTTCGTGGGGCGGGATGACCGTCTGGCCGACGATGTCGTTGAATTCCTCCACAGTCAGGCCGAGGTAGTCGAGGAAGATGTCGAGGGAGCGCGGCTTCTTGCCCTCGTAGGTCTCGACAAGGTGCCGGGCGTGTTCCGGCGTGATGCGGCCGTTGCGCAGATCGATGGCGGTCATCTGGCTGACGCGGCTGTAGCCGCGCTTGACGAACTTGATGTAGTCGCGCATGCCCTGCATGTAGCACTCGATCTTCTCGTACGGGTACTCCTCCCACGGCATGCCTTCGACCTGGTCGCCCTGCCAGCCGAGTTCGTCGCGGATGATCGCGAACTGCTTCTTGACGTCCCACTTGATGAAGGAACCGAGGCACACCGAGCGGTAGCCGAGGCGGTTGAGATCACGGAGCTTGGGGTAGGTGTAAGGAGCGAGGTCGCGCGGATCGAGGTCGAAGTCCTCCTTGATCATGCCGTGCATGTCTTCGGCGGTGATGCCGAGGTTGACGAAGCGATTGAAGCGCGTTTCGTCGACTTCCTCGATCTCGTCGTCGCGGTAGTCGTAATACTGGGTGTACTCCGCCGAGGGCTCGCCCCAGAACACCAGCGGGACCTGGAACTTGACCGCGACGTGCATCGGATAGGAGAAGATGCCGGTGTGGCAGTGCCAGCAGAAATCGCCTTTGCGGCGTAGCGCTTCGAGCATGAGGCGCTTGACCACGCGCCAGTTGGGGGTGAACGACAGCACGTCCACGCCGAGGCGTTTGAAGGTCTGTTCGTTGTTCTGCTTGAGACGCTCGCGCATGAAGCCGTGATTGAATTGCACGACCAGCGGTTTGAGCTTGAACTGCGTGACCAGGTACCACAGCGTGTAGGTCGAGTCCTTGCCGCCGGAGAACGGTACGATGCAGTCGTAGTCGTGCTTCCCACGGTATTCCTCGACGAGATCGTCGAGCATCTTCCTGCGTGCGTCCCAATCGATCTTCTCGTCGCGGTAGCTGTGCCCGTTGCAGATGTTACATACGCCGTCGGCATCGAATTCGATGGTTTCGTAGGTTTCCGGCAGCCCGCAGCGGGTGCATTTCCTGAGTTGGCTCATGTCGGGCTCTCCGTGGAAGTCGCGATGGGTTCGAGCTCGGCCCAGCGGGCCGGGTTGAGCAGGCGTTCGTCGTCGCAGCCGAAGCTTTCGAAATCGATGCGCGGCAATGAACTCTCCGCGCGTTCGGCGGCATCCAGGATCTCACGAAATTCCGCCGCCGAGGTAACGCCGACTACGATTGTGCCGATGCCCGGCAGTCCGCCAACGGCGCGCAGGGCACCCTCGACCACGCCGAGGCCTGCGGCAGTCAGCGCAGCGCGCAGCGCCGCGAGTGGCCCGCGCAGGGCGGAGAAACGGGCGTCGAGTCGATCGGGCTGAGTGAGGACCAGCCCCTGCAGGAATACCGAGCGCACGTGGACCTCGACTCCGGCCGCCACGAGCCGGGCGAGCTGGCCGCCGACGACGAGGCGGCGGTCGAGGACATTCAATGGCAGTTGCACGAGTTCGAGCGGGTAGCGCTCGAGCAGGGCATCGATCTCGGCGCCATTGTAGACGGACGCACCGATGCGCTCGACCGCGCCGGCGGCACGGTGCGCTTCCAGCGCCGCCCACAGGGCGTCACCATGGCGACCGAGCAGGTCGCCGCAGTCGTGAACGATGAGTCCTGCGACGCGGTCCTCTCCGAGCGCGCCGAGGGATGCTTCCAGTGCCGCCGCGAGGGCGCCCGAGACGGCGCCGGCGTCGCCCGCGCCGGCGAACTTGGGTGTCTTGGTGACGATGCGGAACGAATGGGGCCGGGGCAATTCGCGGCCCAGGACGGCTTCCGCGTTGCCGTAGAGGTGCGCGGTGTCGATGACGCGCACGCCGCGCTGCGCGGCCAGCGCAAGGATGGTGCCGACCTCGTCGCCCGGAACCACGCCGCCGGCGTTGGTTACGCCGTAGGCCGTGCCGAACTGCACGCTGCCGAGGCCGAGATTCACGTCACCGCTCCGTGAGCGAGGATGTCAGGTGTACCGAGCTTTGCCGCGGCGACGTGGTCGCGGATGAAGCGTGCAGTCGCCGTGCTGGCACCCTCCTCGGGCAGGTGGAACCAGCGTCCTACCAGGGCGCGTCGGGCCGCACGGTCCGCCTGCGGTCGCGATGTGCGCACGGCTTCTTCGAGCAAGCGACCGAGCTCTGCCGGCGATGACGCGAAGCGGTAGACCGCGGCACAGGCGGAGTCGGCGGGGTCGACAATCTGCTCACGCGCCGGGCGCG
This sequence comes from Gammaproteobacteria bacterium, assembly GCA_050184115.1. GTDB lineage: Bacteria > Pseudomonadota > Gammaproteobacteria > JACKNG01. The sequence goes on from JBFXAQ010000001.1 coordinate 1,312,844, forward strand.
CGGCGTCGCCCCATTGCGGGATGACCACCTCGGCGTCGCTGAAGAGCGCTTCGATGACCGCCAGCGAGTTGTACCCGATGACCAGCCGCGACGCCGGCAGCAACTCGGTCAGCGGCGCCGCGTTGGTGAGCGTCAAGCGGTGGTCCGTGCGCGCGAGCTGGTCGCGCGCACGGGCCTCGTCCGCGGCGTCCTTGCACTTGAGCACGAACTCCAGTCCGCAGCGGGCGTGACGGACTGACGCCGCGGCAAACGCTCGCAGGGTCTCCTCGTAACAAATCGGCGCGAAATACTGCTCGCCCTCGAAGGCGAGCAAGGTAACCAGGCGCGCGGGCTGCACGCCGACCGAGCCGTCGAGCCAGGGATCGAAACGCGGCGCGCCGACCATGTGTACCTGGGCGGGACTGCAGCAACCGCTCTCGATCAGCATGTCGCGGGTACCGGGGCCGAACACTGCGACGGCGGTACCGCCATAGCGAAAGCCAGGGGCACGGTACATGTCGAGGGACAGCTCGTAGACCGAGCGCACGGTCTGTTCTTCCTGGCACAGGACCAGGAAGGGCACGCCGCGCACGCGGCAGGCGCGGCGAAACGACTCGTGTTGCCAGTAGTCGACATTCGAGGCCAGTACCGCGGCGACGTCCCAACGTGCCCGCGCCATGTCGAGCAGGTGGCCAGCGTAGGCTTCAGCGGTTGCCCACGCCGAGGCGTGTTCGGGGCGGCTACGGGCGGCATAAGCGATCTGCTCGCACAGTTCGGGCGGCAGCCATTGCATCTGGGCGAGCGAGAGGATGTGGGTATCGAGCGAGACGAGGTCGAGATCCGCCGCGCGTTCGCGCAACTGGTCGACGTCCTTGGCGAAATACAGCCGGTTGAGCACCAGTACGCGCGTACCGGCACCACCGTTCGGCGCGACCTCGCAGGCCTGGCACGCCAGCCACGCGAGACCGCGCGGGCCCAGCACGCGCGCCAGCGGCGTTACCAACGACGAGACCAGGAGGTGATGGATCGCCACGCCGAGCGCGCGGCGCGGATTGCGGATGGCCTTTGCGAGATGTCGGATCAGGCGCATGCCGGGAGGGCGCGTCGCGCACGGGAACCGGGCCGCGTGTGCACAGGCTCAGTCGCCGAGCAGATCGGGCGTGACCGGGGTACCGCGCTTGAGCGCGTGCGGCGCGGTCCGCCCGAGCAAATCGCGCATACGATCCGGCGCGACACCATGGCCCGGTCGGATCGAGCGCACGTTGGTCGTCGTGAACGGTTCGCCGGCGGCGATGTCCGCGACGACGTAGAGCGAGCGGCGGAAAATCGCGTTGCCCTGCTCGCTGCCGACGCGGTCGTAGGTCGGTTGACCGAGCGCCGCATGCGCGATGCGGCACTGCGAGCACAGCGCGGCGAGTTCGTCCGGTTCGAGCGAGAAGCTCGAGTCGGGACCGCCATCACTGCGACGCATGGTGAAATGCTTTTCGATGACCGCCGCACCGAGCGCCACCGCGCTAACCGCGACGGCGATGCCGAGAGTGTGATCGGACAGGCCGGCGACGACATCGAAGCGGCGGGCGAGGTCGGCGACCGTCCGAAGATTGTATTCGTCGGCCGGGGCCGGGTAGCTGCTGACGCAATGCAGCAGCACGAGTTCATCGCATCCGGCTCCGCGAGCGGCGTCGACCGCCGCGCCGATCTCGATCTCATTCGCCATTCCGGTCGAGATGATCAAGGGTTTGCCCGTGCTGGCCGCTTTGCGGATCAAGGGCAGGTCGATGGCTTCGAAGGAGGCGATCTTGTACGCCGGCGCGCCGAGTTCCTCGAGGAAATCGACTGCCGATTCGTCGAATGGAGTCGAGAAGACCGGGATGCCGAGTTTGCGCCCATGCTCGAACAGGGCAGGGTGCCAGTCCGGCGGGGTATGCGCCTCCTGGTACAACTGGTACAGGGTGTAGCCATCCCACAACCCGCCGCTGATCGTGAACTCCGGACCGTCGTGATCGATCGTGATGCTGTCCGCGGTGTAGGTCTGCAGCTTGATGGCATCGGCGCCAGCGTCTCGCGCGGCGGTCATGATGGCGAGCGCACGATCGAGGTCGCCGTTGTGGTTGGCCGAAACTTCGGCGATGACGAAGGGCGGGGCGTCGGCTCCGATCAGACGGCCGGCGATACGGATGCTGCGTTGATTCATGGCGTTGGCCTCGCGATGGTTCAGGCGCCGATCACGCGGCGCACGGCGGCGCAGACGCGGTCGACGTCATCGTCGCGCATGGCCGGGAACAGCGGCAACGACAATGTCGAGGCGTAATAGGCATCGGCGCCGGGTAGCGTGATGTCGCCGTACAGACGCTGGTAGTAGGGCTGCCGGTGCACCGGCAAGTAATGGACCTGGGTGCCGACGCCCTCGGCGCGCAGTGCGCGCATGACCTGCGCCCGGCTCCGTCCGATGGCAGCGAAGTCGAATCGCGCGGCATACAGGTGCCAACCCGGCGTGCACCGCGGCGTGCGTGCCGGCAGACGTAACGACGGCGCCAGCTCGCCGAGCAGTTCGTCGTAACGCGCGCTCAAGGCAGCGCGGCGCGCGACGAAAGCGTCGAGTTTGCCCAGTTGGCTCAAGCCGAGCGCGCAATTGATGTCGCTGACTCGGTAGTTGTAACCGATGCGCGGCATCTCGTAGTACCACGGATTGGCGGTGCCATCGGCATCGAAGGCGAGGGCGGCATTGGACAGGCGCGCCGCATCGCGCACCATGCCATGGCTGCGGAACTCGGCCATGCGTGTCGCCAGGGCGTTGTCGTTGGTCGTGACCATGCCGCCTTCCCCGACTGCGATGGTCTTCACCGGATGGAACGAGAACGTCGCCAGATCGGAATGCGCGCAGGCGCCGACACTCGCCGAGTCGCTGCCTGGATCCGCCTCGTAGCGCGTACCGAGGGCGTGGCAGGCATCTTCGATGACGGCGATGTCCGCTGCGTTCGCCTGCGACCGGATTGCCGCGAGGTCGCCGACCTGGCCGGCGAGATGGACCGGGATGACGGCGCGCACCCGCCGCTGGGCGCGGGCCAGTGCGGCGCTGAAGGTCGCGGGGGTGAGCAGCCCCGTGTCGGGGTCGACGTCGGCGAAGATCACATCCGCGCCACAGAAGCGCGCGCAGTTCGCCGTGGCGAGGAAAGTGAGTGTGGGGACGACCACGGCGTCGGCTGGCCCGATGCCGAGCGCATCGACTGCCAGGTGCAAGGCCGCCGTACCGCTGTTGCAGGCGACCGCGTACGCCGCGCCGACGCGGTCGGCGAAGGCCTGCTCGAAGCGCGCCACCAGTGGGCCCGTGGTGAGCATGTCAGCGCGCAAGGCCGCCACCACCGCGGCGATATCATCGTCGTCGATGACCTGGCGGCCGTAGGGCAGGACCTCTTCAGGCATGGGATGCGTGGTCGGCCTCGACGATGCGCAGAAAGTCTTCCTTGCTCAGCCACTCGTCGTTACTGTCGCTCGAGTAGCGGAAATTCGCCGGCACCGCGCGCGGGCCGCCGGCGCGTTCGTCGGCTTCCCAGCCGTGGAACGACGGCATGATGGCGTAGCGGTCGTCGAGCGCCAGGGTGAAGCGGGCGTCGTCCTCGGTAATCATGATTTCGTGCAGTTTCTCGCCGGGCCGGATCCCGATTTCGTGGGTGGCGAGCCCGGGGGCCATGGCCTGGGCGAGATCCTCGATACGCATCGAGGGGATGCGTGGCACGAATATCTCGCCCCCGCGCATCAGTTCGAACGAGGAAATGACGAAGTTCACGCCCTGCTCGAGCGTGATCCAGAAACGCGTCATCTCGCGGCTGGTCAGCGGTAGCGAAGTGGCGCCGTTGTCGATGAGGCGGCGGAACAGCGGTACCACGCTGCCGCGCGAGCCGACCACGTTGCCGTAACGTACGACGCTGAAGCGGGGGCCGTTCGAGCCGGCGAGATTGTTGGCCGCGACGAAGATCTTGTCCGACGCAAGCTTGGATGCACCGTACAGGTTGAGCGGGCTGGCCGCCTTGTCGGTCGACAGGGCGATGACTTTCCTGACGCCCGCGCGTATCGCGGCCTGCACCACGTTCTCGGCGCCGAGAACATTGGTGTGGATGCACTCGAACGGATTGTACTCGGCTGTCGGTACTTGCTTGAGGGCCGCGGCATGGACGACGTACTCGACCCCACGCATGGCCATCTCCAGGCGTGCCGCGTCACGCACGTCACCGATGAAGTAACGCAGGCACGGGTGATCGGCATCGCTCAATGTCAGCCCCATGTCGTATTGCTTCCACTCGTCGCGCGAGAAGATGACGAGGCGGCGCGGCTTGAAGCGATTGAGAATGGTACGAGCGAAGTGGCGACCGAAGGAGCCCGTTCCGCCGGTGACGAGAATCGACTTGCCGTTGAAATCGAATTCCGGCGACCGCAGGTCGCGTGCCAGGAAGTCCTTGTCCGTCACCTGCTGGTCAGGATGCTGCACTGTTCATCTCCTCGTACTGCTTGAGTATGTCGTCGACGGCACCGCGTGCCACGATCGTGCCGTGCGAGAGCAGTGCGGCCTCGTTGCACAACTCCTGGATCAGGCTGGTGGAATGGGACGCCACGACCATGATCGAGCAACTCGTGATCATGTCGTCCACACGCTGCTTCGCCTTGCGCGCGAAGCGCGCGTCACCCGCGCCTATGCCCTCGTCCATGAGCATGATCTCGGGCTTGGTCGCGGTCGTGATGGCGAACGTCAGGCGTACCACCATGCCGGTACTGTAGGTCTTCACCGGCAGGTGCAGGAAGTCACCGAGTTCGGTGAACTCCGCGATCTCATCGGTCTTCTCCCGTATCTCCTCCGGGCTCATGCCCAGGTATAGACCGCAGGTCATGATGTTCTCGTAGCCGGTGTCGTCCGGATCGATACCGATGCCCATGGTGACGAGCGAATAGGAATGGCCGGTGATGCGGATACTGCCCTCGGTCGGCTTGTAGAAGCCACCCAGGACCTTGAGCAATGTGGTCTTGCCGGCACCGTTGTGGCCGACGAAGCCGAGGCGGTCACCATCCTTCAGATCGAGGTTGATATCGCTCAGTGCACGAATCGTCGGCACGCCGCCGTTCTTGCCCTCGGCAATGACACCACCGACGTGGCGGGCAAAGAGCTTGGTGCGGAAGCTGCGGCTGGCTTCGTAAATCGGGTAGTCGAGACACAGGTTCTCGGCGGTGATGGAAGCCATTGTCAGGAGATCCAGAAAATGATGTTGGCGCGGTTCTTGCCGAAATAGCGGAGGGTCAGCAAGTGGCCGATCAGGGCGGTCGCGCTCAGCACCGCGTAGCTGAGCATGGGGGGCGTCTGGCCCAGTAGTGGCGCGCGCAGCACGATGGTCAGGTGATAGAGCAGGTTGGGCGTGAGGACGATGGCCCGCTTCATTTCGCTCATCATCTCGGGCGACCAGAAAATCGGCGTGACGAAAATCATCACCTGGATGATCGCGGCAATGAGCTGTTGCATGTCACGGAAACGCGCCGTGATGGCGGCCAGGAACATGCACATCCAGACCAGGTTGACGAGCACGAGCGCATAACCGGGCAGCAGCAGCAGCAGGTGCCATCCGGGGTTCACCGAGTAGATCAGCAGGATAGCGAGATAGAGCACGTAGTTGTGCACGTGCACGACCAGCCCGCGCCAGATCGTCATGTAGACGAACATCGAATACGGGAACGGGATCTGCTGCAGCAGGCTGGATGCCCCGGTGAAGGCTCCGCCGGCCTCCTGCAGCGTGTTGTAGATGAACATCCAGGCGAGGAAGCCCGTGACGAGATAGGGGATGTAGGTGTCACGCTCGGTGGCGAGCACGCTCGAAAAGACGAAACCCACGCACAGGATGTAGACCGCGATGTGACCGGTCGCCCAGAACGGTCCGAGCACGGTACGGCGATAACGACGTTTGACCTCCATCCAGCCGAGACGCACCCACAATTCGTGACGTCGGTAGCCGCGCCAGTAATCGTCGATTGCAATCCGAAAGGGGGAGCCGGATTCCGATGTCAGGAGAACACGCTCGGAGCTGCCGTCGGCGACGGAGGTCTCGGCGGTGGCTTCAGCCGGGCTGGATGGGGGCATGCGGTGGCCTTGCGAGCTACGGTATTGCAGAGCTGAACGTGATCGCTGGCTGCGGCACGGTTGGCGGCCAGCGGAATGAACCGATGGAAAATCGCTCACAGTGCTCGCCGCCGGTGCCCCGGCGTTTCGGACGGCAGCGTGTTCAGGGCGTGAACATACGGCCCGGTGCAGCCGCAGTCAAGCGTAGCGGCCCAGTAAACCCAACCGCAGTATCAGGGGGCCGCGCCCGGCGGCAAGCACAACCAGTTGCGCCCTGCCGATCCCGCGTAGCCGCTCAGCCGGGGACGTGTGAGGGCGCCTTGGGCGGTCAGCTGGAGGAAGCGGTAGCCGTGGCTGCCGAGACGTCGTTCGATGGCATCCGCCGGTCCGTCGTCGAGGCACTCCAATAGGATCACCGGCGGCGTTGCATCGAGTAGCCGAGGCATGCCGTTCAGGACCTCATCTTCGTGTCCTTCGACATCGAGCTTGACGAGGTCCGGGGGCGGATGGTGCACGCTCTCGGCATCGATGGAGGTCTGCTCGACTGCGATGGTCGTGCGCGGAGAGTGGTGGCCGTCGACGAGGAAAAAGCCGGCGGAGGTCGGGTACACGCCGTCGGGGATGCCGAACTCGAAACGACCTGGCGCGGCACCGACGGCGAGACGCACGGCCTCCACCCGCGCAACGAGGTGATTCGCCGCGACGTGCCGGGATAGTTGAGCGTGCGTCGTGGGGACCGGCTCGAATGCTCGCACCGTCAAGGTCGGATTGACCGCACAGGCAAGGAGGGTGAACAACCCGGTATTGGCGCCGATGTCGTAGAACACGCGCGCGCGGCGGGCGAGGCGGGCGAACACGGGCAGCGTATCCGGCTCGTAGGCGTCTAGACCGCGCCAGTAGATCGGCATACCGACGTAGTCGCCGGGCACGAGTTCGTAGACGAACCGGGAGTCGCCGAGCGAGACCACGAACGGGTGACGCCCGTCGTAACCGCTCCAGACGCGTTCAGGCAGCCAACCACGCCGCGCCGCCGCACGCGCCAGGCGATGCAGGCCAGGCATGGCGAGCGCGAGATTGGCGGCGCCGCGCGCCGCGTGCTTGAAATGGATGAGCGACATCGTACCGGGGGCACCGATGGCGTCGTCCCGGCGGCGGCACGACGCGGTGTGTTGACCATGCGGAAAATCGCATGGTAGCGTTCCGCGCCTCGCGTGATCGAGCCCTGGCCGGAGCCGCCGCCGACGGGCGCGACGCCCGCCCCGGGTGCCGCGCCTAATTGCCTCCGAACCGAAGAGCTGGTCATGCCCGCAGCCACTCCGCCCACCTCGATGTGCCGTCGTTGCCGCTTACGCGCGACGTCGTCGCGCCAGGCGCATCAAGCGTGCGTCTAGCCGTCGTCGTCTCGTCCTTGGCCCGTGGTGGCGCCGAGGGTGTTGCGGCACTGCTGGCGAACGGCTGGAGCGCGCGCGGACACGCCGTTACCGTGATCACCTTCACGCCGCCGACGACTACCCCGCAACAAGTGTTGAATGCCTCAGTCGTTCTGCGCCAACTGGGCTTGCTCGCCGCCAGCGCGTCGCCCCTGCAGGCTCTGTTCAACAACCTGCGCCGGGTGCGGATGCTGCGTCGGACATTGGCGAGCTGCGACGCCGATGTCGTCGTTGCCCACGGCGACAGCACCAACGTCCTGACCCTGCTCGCGAGCCCGGGCCTCGGGCTGCGGACCTACGTCGTGGAACACGTCGACCCGCGGCAACACCCCCTGCCGCGCAGCTGGCGTTTGCTGCGCCATCTCGCTTATCGGCGGGCCACCGCCATCGTTACGGTGTCGCGCGGGATCCTCGACGCGCTGCCGCACGCACTGCGACGGCGCGCGTACTGCATCTGGAATCCAATCTCCGAACCGCCAGCGGGGCCGCTGCCGGCGCTCGACGGCGAACTCATCGTCGCAATGGGGCGGCTGACGGCACAAAAGGGCTTCGACCTTCTGCTCGAAGCCTTCGCCGCGGTCCGCGCGACGCGTCCGGGCTTGCGCCTTCGCATTTACGGTGAAGGCCCCGCACGGGCCGCACTGGAAGCACAACGTCGAAGCCTCGGCCTTGACGCCGCGGTCGACTTGCCTGGCGCCACGTCGGAGCCGGCCGCAGCGCTGCGCGCTGGCAAGCTGTTCGTGTTGTCATCGCGCTACGAGGGGTTCGGGCTGGTGCTGGCCGAGGCGATGGCGCTCGGTCTGCCGGTCGTAGCAACAGATTGTCCCAGCGGACCGGCGGACATCGTCCGCGATGGCGTGGACGGTCTGCTGGTTCCGCCAGGGGATGTCGCTGCGCTTGCCGAAGCCATGGCACGCCTGCTCGATGACCCCGTGCTGGCCCGGCAACTGGCGGCCCGCGCGGGCGAAGTGCTCGAACGCTTCTCCTTGGAGCGTACCCTGCTGGCCTGGGACACCCTGTTCGGCCAGCGCGAGATCCGGCAGGTCCGACTGGGCCTGCAAGTCATCTGAACCGAATTCGTCCGTCGCATCTGCGCGCAAGGGAACCATGCGTAACAGCCTCGAACCTCTGGCCATACCTCCTGCAGTCGAACCCGCGCCACGGTTCGGCACGACCGGCGTGGCGCCGGGCGCCGGCGTGCGCGCGGCGCCGCCCCCGGCTACGCCTGTCGCGTCACCCCGACACCTGGCCGTCGGCGCCGTCGTTGCGCTCGTCGGTGTCGTCCTGCTAGGGGCGGTTGTCGATGGGCGTGAGCGCGCCGAGGGGGCGTTGTTCGACGGATTCGGCATTACCTTCGCCGCGCTCGCCGGTGCACTGGCGGTGCTGGCCGCCGTTGCAGGGCAGCGTTGGGCACCGTCCACGCTGCGGTACATCGCCGTCTACTGCGCCGCCTGCGCCGGTGCCGTCCTGGTCGCTTCCGGTCTGCTGGGAGAGGGCGCGTTGTTGGGCGAACTCGTGGCCCTCGGTCTGATGACGGTAGGCTCCACCATGCTGATCGCGCGTCGTCTGTGCGCCAGCACGGACGAGGGCGCAAAGGGCCCCCGGGCGCTTTTTTGGGGCGCTTATGCCGGTAACTTCGTCGCCCGCGACGACGACTGGTCCGTGGCCCGGCCGATGCTTGGCTGGGAGTACCTGGCACCATTCGGCTGCGCTGTGCTGACGACGACGACGATGCTGGTTTTCGCCGTGGTCGTGCATTGCGTGGGAGCCCTGCACTGGGACTCCACGGTGCTGTGGCCCGCGCGTGTCGCCACGGTGCTCATCCTGGGATTCCTCGTCCTTGCGACCGTCAGTGCCCTGGTGGCGATGATACTGGTGCGTCGACGCTCGTTGCCGTTACGCGGCCGGCTCGTACTGATGACAATCTTCATCGGTACAATCGCGGCCTGTTCTACCTATGGCCTGGCCCTGCTCGCGCAGGCGTCGCGCGACCCGGGCGCCGGCGAACTCCTGCTCGCCGGTTTGTTGCCGGTGTTACCGGCCGTGGTCGTGTTCATCACCTCGCGCCGGGACCTTCTGCGTACGATCAAGGAGGCCCTGCGCAGTCGCCGGTTCTGGCAGGACACTGCGAGCATCCTGCAGCAATTTCCGCAGCCCGGCACGCCGCAGGGCTACGTCTTCGTAACCACCCAGACTTGCGTCTACACCATCGCGAGCGTGCTGCTCGTGCTATGTCGCCTGCGTCAGCTCGGATGGGCGACCATCGTGATCGACCGCTGGCCGATCGAGGTCGAACGCACCAACGACGACGTCGTCGACCAGTTCTTCGGCCTGCCGCTGGGACAGGGCCTGACCTTGCAATACGAGTGGGATATCGATTGGCAGAACGGCGTCTGCGCGGCTCAGGGTCTCAACTTCTTCCATCCGATCTGGGAAGGCCTTGGACGGCATTTCGGGCGCTACCACGTCGACATCAGGGACCCGGCGGTGAGCAAGGTGTTCAAATCGATCCTGAAGAGCGCCGACTCGGCATTGCAGATCGCATTCCGCATCTATGCCCAGGTCGCGGGCCAGGGCCGTCCTGTGCGTCTAGTGGGCAGTTCCGCCCAGTTCGCACCGAACGCCGTTTACGTGATTTTCTGCCGTGAAATCGGCTACAAGCGCGACATGCACTTCGTCTGGCTGCAACAGGGCTACCAGACCTACTATGCCGACAAGGAAATGGTCTCCAAATGCATTTCCCTCGAGAACATGACCCGGCTGTGGCCGCACAGCAATCCGTACCTGGCGCATCGCGAGGCATTCGAGCGATGGATGTCGAAAGGACAGGATGTTGCGGCGATCATGCGCGAGGCACAGGGCTGGGTCGGTATGAATCGCGCGACGGATCGTCCGACGGCGGCGGCCGCGCGCGCGGTGCAAGAGCGCATCGAGGCACACCGAGCGCGCGGTGGCGCGGTGGCCTGCCTGCTCGGCAAGATCATCTTCGACCTCAGCATTCCGTGGGAACACGGCCCGGCACACGCCGACATGAAGGATTGGCTCAACCACTCGGTCGATGCCGTGCGGGGCGCGGACGACGTGTTGCTGTTGGTCAAGCCGCATCCGCACGAGTTGCGGTCGGACATCGCCGGCCGGGTCGACGAGTATTTCACCGACATGCTCAACGTCGAACTACCGAGCAATGTCATCATCCTTGGCCACCGTTGGTTCAATCTTCACCAGATCCTGCCACTCATCGATATCGGCGTGATGTGGAACGGCACGTCGGTGCTGGAACTCGGGGTCCAGGGCAAGGCCTGCGTGATGTGCAGCGATTGGGGCCCGTACGATTATCCGGTCGGCGTGATCGCCCCGCGTGACCGCGATGATTACGCGCGCATGCTGCGTGACCCGAAATCCGTGACCTTGCCAGACGGCTACGCGGAGCGATGCGCGATGTTGCTCAAGTACACGGCGAGTGACGAGGTCATGATCCCTTACGAATACAGTGCGCGGCCATTGACCAATGCTCCGTTCGGGCCGCCCTTCTGGCGCATGGAGCGTGTCGAACGCTTCATCGCCGACGGCGATCCGAGCCTGGATTTCGCCGCGACGAAGTTTCTCTAGCGTTGGTGACGCGGGCCGACCGTGCGCGTTCTCGTCGTCTGCAACGTTGACTTCGTCGAGTGGCCGTTGGCCTTTCTCGAAGCGCTCGGGGAAAGCGGCGCGAGCATCGAACTGACCGGTCTGGTTCTCATCGATCACAGCGTGCACGAGCATTTGACTCGTCGCCGTGGAAGTCTCTCGTTCGCCGCGATCCATTGCCTGACCGAACGTGAACGAGAGTGGATGGCGCGCGCCGGCCCTGCTGATGGCGCGGCGCTGGAGGCACGTTTCGGTCGCGAGATCGTTCGCCATGCCGCGATTGCGGACCGCGAGCTGTCGGCCGGCTGGGTGTCGGGAGGCGTGTTCCCGACCAGCCCCTTGCGGCAGATTGGCGCGGATCCCGCACGGCGTACGGCTTACCTGAGCGGCTTGTTCGATTTCCTCGACGACCTGCTCGGGCGGGGTTTCGATGCCGTCCTGGCGCCACCGGCGCAAGAGGCCGCCGGCATCGCCCTTGCGCATCTCGCCCGACGCCACGGGATCACCTACGTGACGCCCAAGCACATCGGTCTCGGCGCCAAAATGTGCCTGTTCGATGATCCGCGCGCCATGCAGCCATGCTTTCGTTCTGAATTCGCCGACGGCGCGCCGAGTGCGGCGAACCAGGCGGTGGCGCGCGCGTGGCTTGCCGATTTCCGTGGACGGCCGGTCGCGCCGGAATACATGGCTGCGGCTCGGCGCATGACTTTCACCGCGCCGAGCCCCGTCCTGCTCGCTGCGTTGGCCTGGCGTTGGTTGCGACGACGTCCGCCGGAGGCGCTTGCCTACCCCTACCCAGAGAGCCGCCTGGTCTTCGAACTCCGTCGGTGGTTCGGAACCTGGCCGTTGTTCGCGCCACGCTTCGACGTCGTTGAGAAGGTGATTGAAGCGCCCTACGTCTACTACGCGTTGCACTACGAACCGGAGATGAGCGTCTCGGCTGCATGTCCCGAGTTCACCGACCAGCTGGCGGTCATCGAAAGCCTTTCCAAGGCCCTGCCAGTCGGCTGGCGCGTGGTTGTCAAGGAGCATCTGCCGATGACTGGCCGCCGGCCGCGTGGCTTCCTGGCGCGCATCCGGCGTATGCCGGGAGTCTTGTTGGTCGCGCCGCAGGCCGATGGTTTCGCGCTCCTGTCGGCGGCGCGTGCGGTCGTCACGCTGACCGGCACGGTCGGGCTGGAAGCCGTGCTTCTCCGGCGGCCGGTGCTGTTTCTCGGCCCGTCGCCGATTCAGATCGTCGAGGGTGGCTGGGTTCGCGCCGACAATCTCGCCCGGCTCGGCGACGCGCTCGACGCGGCGCTGGCGACGCCGCCTGCGGACGACGCGGTGCTCGAGCGGTTCCTGGCCTGCCTGTTCGACGCCGCGGTGGATCTGCCGGCGGCGGATTGGTGGGGGGGGACCGCGAGCGTGACGCAGGACGCCGTGGCCCGGCACATGCCGACCTGCCGGCGCATGGCGCAGCTGCTCACGCGAGTACTGGAATGATGACAACCGCCACGCCGGCCGAAGGCGCCGTTGCGGGCCGTTCGTGGTAGTCTCCGTTCACCGTGTGAACGCATGACCATGAAACCAGACCGCGAAGATTTGTTGACGCTGCAATTCCTCGAGGCGATCGACCGCCAGAGCGACGTGACCCAGCGCCACCTGGCGAGCGAGCTCGGCGTCGCGCTCGGGTTGGCGAACTCCTACCTGAAACGATGCTTGCGCAAGGGGCTGATCAAGATCCGCCAGGCACCGGCCAACCGCTATCTCTACTACCTGACACCCAGCGGATTCGCCGAGAAGAGCCGTCTCACGGCGGAGTACCTCGCGGCCTCGTTCGACTACTACCACCGGGCCGGGCGCGCGCTTGGCGAGGCGCTCGGCGCGATCGAGCAGAGCGGGGCGCATCGGGTGGTGTTCGCCGGGGTGTCCGAACTGGCCGAAATCGCCTCCGTGCGGGCGCATGATTTCGACCTTGAGGTGCTGGGCATTGTCGACCGTACCACCGCCCTGACGCGATTCATCGGGCGTCCGGTCTGGAGCAGCCCGGCCGCCGCCGCTGCCTTCGACGCTGTGCTGTTCACCGACCTCGGTGCCGACGCTCAGGCAAACCACGCCTGGCTGTCCGATGAACTCGGTGCCGCCCGCGTGTTCGTGCCCGCGATCCTCCACAACGTGGTCATGCCGTCCAGCCATTGAAACCGGTACGAACGCCCCGTCGACGCAGTCCCCGGACAACGGTGGACACGACCCAGGTGCCGAACTCAAATGTGCTTCATTGACACCCGGAATTCGCCGCGCTCCAACACGGGCCGTCCTCACCCCTCCGGATGGCGCGCGCGCGGGTACGGTCGCCGCGGCCGTCGCGTGGCGTTTGTCAGACTCGACGACGCGGTTGCCGGTCGGTGGCGTGGTGTCGGCAGCGGGCGCGGATCGGCCGCGCGCGCCGACAAGGGGCACGCGACGCCGTGCCGCGACGGTGCCACGGCGGGCGCGGTGTACGCGGCAGATGCGGCGCTGCACTTGTGACAGCGTCTGGTGGTAGTGCCCACCGTGTGCTTGCGGTAATCGGCGGGCTGGGCGTCGGTGGAACCGAGCGCCAGCTCCTCTCAGTCTATGCGGGGCTCGACCGTCAGCGCTTCGAGCCTGCCATCTTCGTCCTCAAGCAGGGCGCCGCGTTGGAAGACGAAGCGCGCTCGGCGGGTATCGACGTCCTCCATGCGGATCGTGTCCCAAACGGTGTGCTCGGTTTGTGGCACAGTGCACTGGCACTACGCCGCACGCTGCGCACCTGGCGCCCGGCTATCGTCCATTTCATGTTGCCCGAAGCCTACCTGGTCGGCGCGCCGGTGTGCCTGCTGAGCAGTTCGGCGCGACGCGTGATGAGCCGGCGCAGCCTGCGACTCTACCAACGACGTTACCCTGGCGCCGCACTGGTCGAACGTTGCCTCCATCGCGCCATGCATGCAGTGGTGGCCAATTCGCGCGCCGTCGCTGGAGAGCTGGTCGAAGAGGGCGTCGCCGCGACGCAACTGGCGCTGATCTACAACGGCGTCGCGGCGAGCGCGTTGCCACCGCGCGCTGTCGCGCGCGCCAGGCTCGGGTTGCCCGAAGATGCGTTTGTACTCGTGGTCGTCGCCAATCTCATTCCCTACAAGGGGCATGCCGACTTGATCCACGCACTGACGCGGGCTCGGCTGCCACGGTCATGGCACCTGCTGTGCTGCGGACGGGACGACGGTGTCGGCGCGGACCTGGCGGCACAGGCGCAGGCGTGTGGCGTGGCCGAAAAAATCACGTGGTGCGGGCTGGTTGACGATCCCCGCCCGATGCTCGCGGCCGCCGATCTCGCCGTCCTGCCTTCGCATCAGGAGGGATTCAGCAACGCCCTGCTCGAGGCGATGGCCGCAGGACTTGCGGTGATTGCCACGGATGTCGGTGGTAACGGCGAGGCGCTCGGCGGTGTCGCTGGGCGTCTGGTCCCGCCGTGCGATCCGGCGAGCCTGGCCAGGGCCATTGCCGAACTGGCCGCCGACGCCGGGGCGCGGGCACGGCTCGGTCGCGCCGGGCTGGCGCGCGTCGCTGAACACTTTGCCCAGGACGCGTGCGTTGCGCGTTACGAACGACTCTACGACTGGCTGACCAGCGGCGCCGGACAGCCGGTACCGGTCGAGCTGCGACCGCGCTGAACCATGTGTGGGCTGGTCGGCTATCTCGAATTCGGACGATGCGGCGCTCGCGCCGTCGACCTCGATGCGCTGTGCGGCGCACTGCATCATCGCGGTCCCGATGCCAACGGCAGCTGGCGCGACGACGAGGCCGGTATCCTGCTCGTACACGTGCGCCTCTCGATCATCGACCTGTCGCCTACCGGTGCCCAGCCGATGCATTCCGCCTGCGGTCGCTACGTGCTGGCGTTCAACGGCGAGATCTACAACCACCGCCCGTTGCGTGCCGAACTGGAACAGGCCGGGGTCGCGTTTCGCGGCACCTCGGACACCGAAGTGCTCCTTGCCGCGATCGTCCGTTACGGCCTGGATGCCGCGCTGTCGCGGGCCGATGGTATGTTCGCCATCGCACTGTGGGATCGTGTCGAGCGTCGCCTCAGCCTGGCCCGCGATCGCATCGGCGAGAAACCGTTGTACTACGGGATGCACGACGGTCGGCTGGTGTTCGCCTCCGAATTGAAGGCGCTGTTCGCGATGCCCGGTTTTCGCCCGGCGATCGACCGAAGCGCGCTGGCGTTGTTCGTGCGCCATGACTACGTACCCGATCCGTGGTCTTTGCTGGAGGGGATCTCCAAGTTGTCGCCCGGGCACGTGCTGACGGTGTCGCGCGAGGCTACAGCCATACCCGCCTCGCAGCCTTGGTGGACTCTCAGCGCGAGTATTTCCAAGGCTCTCGCCGAGCCGTTCAGCGGCTCGGCAGTCGCCGCGGTCGACGCGCTCGAAGACGTACTATCGCGCGCCGTCACCGAGCGCATGGTGGCGGACGTCCCGCTCGGGGCCTTCCTTTCAGGCGGCATCGATTCATCGACCGTGGTAGCCCTGATGCAGGCGCAGAGCGTACGGCCGGTGCGCACTTTCAGCATTGGTTTCGACATCGATGGGTACGACGAGGCGCCGCATGCGCGGGCCGTCGCGCGACATCTCGGCACGGACCACACCGAGCTCTACGTCAGCGCCGAGGAGGCACGCTCGACCATCCCGCAGTTGTGCCAGGTATACGACGAGCCGTTCGCGGATTCGTCCCAGATCCCGACTCTGATCGTTTCGCGCCTGGCGCGTCAGCACGTCACCGTGGCCATGAGCGGCGACGCCGGTGACGAACTTTTTGCTGGCTATTCGCGCTACACGGTTGCGCTCGAACTGTGGCGGCGCCTAGCCGTTTGCCCGCTGGCGCTGCGCCGCGCGATCGCGGCGCTGCTGCGTATGGTCCCGGCACGGACGTGGGATGTCGTGCTCGGAGTCGCTCGTCCACTGCTGCCGGCGCACCTGCGCTTCGAGCTGCCGGGTGACAAGCTCCACAAGGCCGCACGCATGGCCGCCGAGGTCGATCCGCTGGCGGTCTATCGGCGTCTTATCTCGGTCTGCGACGACCCGCTCGCTGTCGTACGCAGTACGCACGAGCCTGTGCCGATGTACCCGCCAGCGCCAGCCGAGCTCGGCGAAATCGCCGCCCACATGATGTATCGCGACGCGATGCAGTACCTCCCGGGCGACATTCTCGTCAAGGTCGACCGTGCGGCGATGGCGGCGAGCCTGGAGACCCGCGTGCCATTCCTGGCACACGATGTGTTGCGCTTTGCGTGGTCTCTACCTCACGCCTGCAAGGTCCGTGACGGGGTTGGCAAGTGGGTATTACGCGAGTTGCTTGCGCGGCATGTGCCGCGCGCCCTGTTCGAGCGACCGAAGATGGGTTTCGGCGTCCCGATTGATCACTGGTTGCGGGGTGCACTGCGGCCATGGGCAGAGGACCTGCTGGCACCAGAACGCCTGCGCGCCGCCGGCTACTTCGATGTTGCAGCGGTCCGCGGTGCCTGGCAAACGCATGTCGCGGGCAAGCACAACCTCGCCTATCACTTGTGGGCCATCCTGATGTTCGAGAGCTGGCGCGATGCCTGGGGTTACTGAAACCGTGGCGCGCGCGCCGCGCGTGCTCATGCTGGTGACGGAGGATTGGTATTTCCGTTCGCACCGTTTCGAACTCGCCTGTCGATTACGCCGTGCCGGTTGGGATGTCTGCGTCGGTATGCGCGTGAACGGCCCGACCGACGATCTTGACGAGGTTGGTATCGAGATCGTCAGCCTGCCTTTCGAACGCTCGTTGCGCCATCCCCTGCGTGACCTGCACACCTTGGCGGCCATTCGCCGTTGTATCGCCGCCTGGCGTCCCGATATCCTTCACTTGGTGGCCTTGAAGCCGATTTTGCTCGGCGGCATGGCGGTCGGTGCGGATGCGCAGTGC
Organism: Gammaproteobacteria bacterium; assembly: GCA_050184115.1. Lineage (GTDB taxonomy): Bacteria > Pseudomonadota > Gammaproteobacteria > JACKNG01. The sequence goes on from JBFXAQ010000001.1 coordinate 1,329,926, forward strand.
AGCACCATCAACGCCTTCACGGGGCTGGGCTACCTGTTCAGCTCCAACGATCGCCTCGCCCGCCTGGTGCGCGGGCCGCTGTTGCAAATATTGCGCCGCTTGAGCGCACGGCGACGCGCCTGGAACCTAGTGCAGAACGAGGATGATCAGGCCGAGCTCGTCCGCCAACGGATTGGGACGGTGGCACGGACGTGTCTTATCCGTGGTGCCGGTGTCGACGTCTCGATCTACACCGCCGCCCCATTCCCAGCGCGACCGTTCCGCGTGCTGCTGCCGGCCCGCTTGCTGGTTGACAAAGGGGTACGCGAATTCGTCGCCGCGGCGCGGCGTCTGCGCAGTCGCCGGCAGGACATCGAGTGCGTGCTCGCAGGCGATCTGGATCGTGATAACCACGGGGCAATCGAGCGCGACGAACTGGACGGCTGGCTGCGCGAGGGCAGCGTACGCTGGATCGGATATTGCCGTGACATGGTTGCGGTGTACCAAGCCGCGCACGCCGTCTGCCTGCCCTCCTATCGCGAAGGGCTGCCCAAGGCGCTGCTCGAGGGCGCGGCGTGCGCGCGACCCCTGATCGCGACCGACGTGCCCGGCTGCCGCGACGTCTGTCGCGACGGTGTCAGTGGACTGCTGGTGCCGCCGCGAGACTCGGTCGAGCTGGCGGCAGCGATTGAGCGGCTGGCCGACGATGCCACGCTGGCCGCACGTCTCGGTGCCGGTGCCCGTCGCCTGGTCGAGACCGAGTTCGCGCTGGAGGCGGTCGCCGACGAGACGTTGGGGTTGTATGCCCGCGTGAACGCGCTGGCGGGCACATGAGAGTTCTCGTCACCGGGGCAACCGGTTTCGTCGGTGGCGCCGTATGCGCCGCACTCAAGGCGCACGGTCACACCGTGCGCGCCGCTACGCGCGTGCCCACGACCGTCGTCGGCACCGACGAGATGGCTGTTGTCGGCATGATCGACGGCACGACCAACTGGAGTGCTGCCCTGGCAGGGGTCGATGCCGTCGTTCACCTCGCTGCCGTGACGCATGGCGGCAGGAACGAAGACGCGCGTGCCGCCGCACATTACGCAGCGGTCAATACAGCCGGGACCGCGGTGCTCGCACGGCAATGCGCCGCTGTGGGCGTCTCCCGCATGGTCTTCATGAGTTCGATCAAGGTCAATGGCGAGAGTTCGCCGCTGCGCGACGGGGTGCCGCAACCGCTGCACGGCGAGATGGCGCCGGCTCCGCTCGACAACTATGGCTGGAGCAAGTGGCATGCAGAGCAGGCGCTGCGCGAAACGCCGGGTCTGCGCAGCGTGATCCTACGCCCGCCGCTGGTGTACGGACCCGGACAGAAGGGCAACCTTGCGCGTCTCACCCACGTACTTCGTCGCGGCGTGCCCCTGCCGTTCGCTGCAATCGCCAATCGTCGCAGCCTGATTTACGTGGACAATCTTGCCGGTGCGGTGGTCGCGGCGTTGACCAGCACGGCGGCGGTCGGCGGCACGTTCACGCTCGCCGACATCGAACTCTCGACGCCGGCCCTGGCCCGGGCCCTGGCCATCGGCATAGGGGTCAAGCCGCGTTTGTTCGCCGTGCCGCCGGAGTGGCTCGCACTTCTCGGGCACGCGCTCGGTCGCGACGCCGCCGTCGCCCGGTTGCTGGGATCACTGGTGGTCGACAGCAGTGCCGCGCGTGCCGCGCTCGCTTGGACGCCGATGACGGCGCTCGAGCCCGCGATGGCAGCCATCGGACGCAGCCTGCGATGAGCATCGCGCTGCATGTCATGGCTGCCTTCGCCGCCGCGGCGCTTCTGTGTCACTGGTTGCGCGGCGTGCTCACGCGTCTCGATGTGGTCGACCGACCGGAAGCACGGCGTCTTCACAGTGGTACGGTCCCGCGCGGTGGCGGGCTGGCTATTGCTGTCGTGGTCGGTGTTGCTGTTGCCGCTTCGCCCCTGCCCGCAGACCAGCGCTGGTCCTGGTTGCTGGCCGGTGCTGGTTTCGCGCTGCTGGGCGCATGGGACGACTGGCGTTCGCGACGGCCCGATGTGCGACTGGTGTTGCATCTCGCCATGGCGACGACCTGGGTCATGACGATGCCGGGCACGGTGCAGACGCTCCACGGCTTGGTGGCTGCTGCGCTCGTGTTCGCCGTGGTGTGGTCGATCAACCTGTTCAATTTCATGGATGGCGCGGACGGTTTTGCCGCGACAGAAGCAATGATGGTCGCGTTGGCGATGGCGGCGGCTTTCGCGCATGCAGGCGCCGCCACGCTTGCAGAAATCCAACTCGTTCTCGCCGCCGCCTGTGCTGGCTTCCTGCTGTTCAACTGGGCTCCCGCGCGGCTCTTTCTCGGCGATTCCGGCAGTTACCTGCTCGGCTTCCAATGGGCTGCGATGGGCTGGCAGGCGTGGTTGTCGGGTATCGCACCCGCCGTGCCCCTGGCCTTGGTGGCGCCATTCGTTGCCGATGCCTCGCTGACCCTGATCGCACGCGCGGCGCGCGGCGAGCGTTTCTGGCTGGCCCATCGAAGTCACGCGTATCAGCGTCTGATCGTGGGCGGTTGGTCGCCACGACGCCTGGTCGCAGCGCTGGTGGTATTGAATCTTTCGGTGTGCTGGCCGCTCGCTTGGTACGCGCTGCGCGGTGGCGTGCGTGCCTGGTTGGCATGCGCACTCTGCTACGGAGTGGTGATTTCGCTATGGTACATTACGACGGTGTCCTACCCGCCGCAGGGCGATAAACCATCGAGCACGTCGTGATCGCCCTGAGCCATAAGTTCAAGATTATCGTTCACGACATCGTCGCTATCATCGCGGCCTGGGTGCTGGCGCTGCTGGCACGCTTCAATTTCGATTTGCCACCGACCGATTTCCTCCACGCCAACCTGCTGGCCGTGCCAGTAGTGGTGGTTGTGCAGGCGCTGATTGCACGTTATTTCCGCCTGTACCGCGGCCTGTGGCGTTTCGCCAGTCTGCCGGACCTCTGGAACATCATTCGCGCCGCCGGCATCGGTGCCGTCGCAATCGGCATTGTCCTGTTCGCCATCAACAGGCTCGCCCTGATCCCGCGCTCGATGCTCGTGCTCTACCCGTTGTTCCTGATCTTCCTGCTCGGTGGGCCCCGCCTGTTCTACCGCGTCTGGAAGGATCGTACGCTGCGCCTGGACGAACCGACCGCCGGTCAGCGGGTGATCGTCGTCGGCGCAGGCACGGCCGGCGAAGCCGTGATCCGTGACATGTTGCGCACGCGCGCCTACCTGCCGGTGGGATTCATCGATGACGACCCTCGACTGCTCAAGGCGCGGATCCACGGCGTGCCGGTCCTCGGCAGGGTCGACGATCTGCCCGAGCTCTCCCAGCGGTATCTTGCTGACGCGGTGATCATCGCGACACCGTCGGCGAACGGTGAGCAGATGCGGCGCATCGTCGAAGCCTGCGAAGCGAGTGGACGCCCGTTCCGGACCTTGCCGCAGCTGCGCGACGTGGTCAGTGGTCGCGTCGGTCTCAGCGATTTGCGCGATGTCGCCATCGATGACTTGCTCGGGCGAGACAAGGTGCAGCTCGATTGGACTGCTATTCAGGGCTCGCTCACCGGGCGTAACGTGCTGGTCACCGGAGGAGGCGGCTCAATTGGCAGCGAGCTGTGCCGGCAGATCGCGGGCCTCGGACCCGCTCACCTGGTCGTGCTCGACCATTCGGAATTCAATCTCTACCGTGCGGAACTCGAGATCAGGGGGCGATTCCCGCGGATTTCCGCCAGTTTCATCCTCGGTAGCGTCTGTGACGAGGTCATCGTCGAACGCGTATTTGCTACCTATAAACCACAGCGCGTATTCCACGCCGCCGCCTACAAGCATGTACCGATACTCGAAGCGCAGGCACGGGAGGCGTTGCGCAACAACGTGCTGGGTACCGCCACCGTGATCGAGGCAGCCTTGCGGCACGATTGTGAACGTTTCGTACTGATTTCTTCCGACAAGGCCGTGCGGCCCACCAGCGTCATGGGTGCAACCAAACGCTTCGCGGAGTTGCTGTGCGAAGCGAGCAACCAGGAATCGCGAACACGGTTCATCACGGTGCGCTTCGGTAACGTCCTCGGTTCGGCTGGAAGCGTGGTACCCCTGTTCCGTGAACAGATTGCGGCGGGGGGGCCCGTGACCGTCACGCATCCGGAGGCGCGTCGGTACTTCATGACCGTGGCCGAGGCCTGCCAGTTGATCCTGGAGGCGGGCGTCGCTGGCGTCGGCGGCGAGATATTCGTCCTCGATATGGGCGAACCGGTCTCCATCCGGTACCTCGCCGAGCAGATGATCCGCTTGTCCGGGCGTCAACCGGGCAGCGAGATAGAACTCGTGTACACCGGCTTGCGACCGGGTGAACGTCTCACCGAAGAGCTGTTCCACGCCGGCGAGCAGTTACGCCCGACCGGGCACGACAAGCTGTTGCTGGCGCAGCAAAGGCCCGTCGAGCGCAGCTGGCTGGACCAGCTGATTGCAGACGTTCGGCGGGGCGTGGCGGATGACGACGAGGGCGTACTCGCGGGCGTCCTGCAGCGTTTGCGGAGCGAACCACCGGCCGTGCCGACGATGGCCAAAGTCGTTTCCTTGCAACGGGGGGGGGCATGAAGACCAGGGTGCGCAAGGCCGTGTTTCCCGTCGCCGGTCTCGGTACGCGCTTTCTGCCCGCCACCAAGGCCAATCCGAAGGAAATGCTGCCGATAGTCGACAAGCCGCTCATCCAGTACGCGGCTGAAGAGGCAGTCGAGGCGGGCATCGAGGAACTGATCTTCGTAACCGGGCGGGCCAAGCGCGCGATTCCCGATCATTTCGACAAGGCCTACGAACTCGAGGCGGAACTCGAGAAGGGCGGCAAGCACGAGCTGCTCGACATCGTGCGCAACGTCCTTCCAGCCCACGTATCCTGCATCTACATCAGGCAGTCCGAGCCACTCGGCCTCGGCCACGCCGTGCTGTGCGCGCGTCCAGCCGTGGACGACCAGCCGTTCGCGGTGATCCTGGCCGATGATCTCATCGATGGTGGCGCACGCGGCTGTCTCAAGCAGATGGTGGACATCTACGACCAACACCAGGCCGGCGTCATCGCCGTGCAGCCGGTACCGCGCGAGGACACCCGCAAGTACGGCATCGTCGCCACGCGCGAGGACAGCGGGCGTGTCCGCGCCATCGAGAGCATCGTCGAGAAGCCGGCGCCGGAGCAGGCACCGAGCAACCTTGCCGTGGTCGGGCGCTATATCCTGCCCGGCTCGATCATGGAAATCCTGGCCAGGACCGGCCGCGGCGCGGGCAACGAAATCCAGCTTACCGACGGCATCGCTGCTCTGCTCGGCGAACACCCCGTGATGGCCTTCGAATTCGAGGGTAAGCGTTACGATTGCGGCTCCAAGCTCGGTTACCTGCAGGCCACCGTGGACTACGCATTGCGTCACGACGAGGTAGGTGCCGAATTCTCATCCTGGCTGTCCCGGCGCGGGTCCTGACGTTCGATCCTGCTGCCTGCCACCAAGGGCGGGTGCTGGGGCAACCGCCGTTACGGCGACCCCGAGACACGTGCGTTGGCCCCTGGACGCGCGCGAGCCCGCGTGCAGGCGTGCTGGCGCCTCGGATTGGTTGCTTGCGGCGACGCCGCGGGTACGGCGAAACCTTGCCGGTTGTGCAGCTTCAGACAGGCGTACCTACCTGTCGGTAGCGCAGGATCAGCGCCGCTCTCCAGCACCCGCTGCGCGCTCGCGTCCCCTTGGCCTTGCCCGGCGTTGCGTCGTACGGCCGGCAGGTGGCTGCTCGAACCCGCCGTCCAGTCGCACGCCATGGCACGACCTTGTCCTTGTATCCCGGAAGGTAGTGTCCGGATTTATGTGCACAACCGCTTGAGAGCGGAGGGGTGGTCATGGCAAGAGGTTGATTGTGCAAGTCGACCTACTCTCAGAGGAGAGCGCCATGACCACCGAGAAGAAGCGTAACGC
>JBFXAQ010000002.1:0-596660 GCA_050184115.1 Gammaproteobacteria bacterium
ACCACCGCTACCTGAACATGGATTTGCTCAAAGAGCAGAAAAAGGAGCTCTTGCGGCAGGCCGCTTGAGTCCCATCACCCTGACCTCGGCCATGACCACACTTTTGCACAACTTGACGGACACAACCGCGCGCCGTCGCGGTCGCCCGGTTCACGACGCGACCGGCAGCACTGCTCCTCCAGCCATCGACCCCGGGAGAGTCACATGCAGTTCAGACAGATTCGCAGCGCCACCTTGAACATCGAGTACGCCGGCAAGCGCTTCCTCATCGACCCGATGCTCGATCCGAAAGGCGCCCAGCCCGGCTATCCCGCCACCGTCAACAGCCACCTCGACAACCCGCTGGTCGACCTGCCCTGCGCGATCGAGGAGGTCATCGACGTCGATGCCGTCATCGTCACCCACACCCACCCCGATCACTGGGACGAGACGGCGCGCAAGCGCATTCCCAAGGACCTGCTCGTCTTCGCACAAACACCGTACGACGAGTGGCAGATCCAGCTCGCCGGCTTCCGCAACACGCGCGTGCTCGACGGGGCGACCGATTTCGCCGGCATCACCCTGAGCAAGACACCGGGACAGCACGGCCGCGGCGCCTTACTGGAGGGACTCTATGGCCAGATCCTGGGCGATGTCTGCGGCGTCGTCTTCCGTCATCCCGACGAGAAGACCCTCTATCTCGCAGGCGACACCGTGTGGTACGAAGGCGTCGCCGAGACGCTCGCGAACTACCAACCGGACGTCATCATCCTAAACAGCGCGGATGCCCGCGTGCTGCCCGACGAACCCATCATCATGGGCACGGAAGACGTGCGCGAGGTCTACCGCGCAGCGCCGGGCGCCACCCTCATCGCCAGCCACATGGACGCCGTGAATCCCGGCACCCTGTCGCGCGCGGCCCTGCGTCGTTTCCTCGACGACGAGGGCATGACCGACCGCGTGCTGGTCCCCGAGGACGGTGAGCGCTACACGTTCTGAGCCTGCCGCGCCGGCCGGACGCGACAGCGGTTCATTTCACGCGCTGGTCGGCACGCACCCCGCGCAGTGCCGTGCCCCGATTCGTGCGGCGGCGACACCGCGTTCCCGGGGAAGTACGCTCAAACCGGTTCCGTCGCCCGCGCGCGAAAGCGGCCGCGCCAGGCGCTCGGCGCGATCCCGTAGACGGCGCGAAAGCGTTCTCGCAGCGCGGCCACGCCGCCGAAACCGGCCGCCGCGGCAATCCGTTCGACCGGCCAGTCGGTGGATTCGAGGAAGGCCTGGGCGAGCGCGAGCCGCTCGGACAGCAGCCAGGCGTGGACGGTGGTGCCGGTCAGCGCCTTGAAGTGCCGGGTGAAACTGCGCCGGCTCATGCAGGCCGCAGCGGCCAGGCTGTCGACGCTGTGCGATTCGTCGAGCCGTTCGCGCACTGCGGCGATGAGGTGCGCGAGGCGATGGTCACCGGCCCCGCGCGGCAATGGCTGCTCGATGAACTGCGCCTGGCCGCCATCGCGATGCGGTGTCACGACCAGGCGCCTGGCGACGCGGTTGGTGGCCACCGCGCCGAGCCGTTCGCGCATCAGGTGCAGGCAGGCGTCGATGCTCGCGACGGTCCCGGCCGACGTCAGCACGTTGCCGTCCTCGATGTAGAGGGCGTTGACATCGACCTCCACTGCCGGGAACCGTTCAGCCAGTCGGCCCGCGCCTTCCCAGTGCGTGGTCGCGCGGCGACCGTCGAGCAACCCGAGGTGGGCGAGGGCGAACGAGGCATAACACAGGCCGATGACCTGCGCGCCCCGGGCCTGCGCTGCGACGAGCGCGTCACCCAGTTGGGGCGGCGGCGGCATCTCGAGGTCGCGCCAGCCCGGCAGCACGATTACGTCGGCCCGCGCGGCCTCCTCGAGCGATGCGAGACCCTCGAGGGTGAATCCCGCGCTGGTGCGCAGGACGCCCGGCTCGCCCGCGCAGACGACGACCTCGAACGGATGCACGCCGTCCGCCCCCTCGCCGAAGACCAGGCAAGGGACGGAAAGATGGAACGGGATGACGCCATCGAAGGCGATGACGGCCACGCAGAGAGGGCGCAGGCTGGTTGTCACGTGCGGTACCGGGTGGCCGAACTGGCCCGATGCTACCTGCACGGCGTGATCGGGCCAAGCCGATCGCCGCGGGCGGTCGACGCGTCAGGTGCGAGTCATGCGATCCGCTCTGCGCGGCGCGCACCGGGCACCCCTTCGCCACGTGGCCACGCCCAGCGCCATCAGCGCCACGCTCGCCGGTTCCGGGATCCCCGCCGGCGGCTCGGCGGCAAACAACAGGCTCATGCCGGCCCAGGGTGGTGAGAGTGTTTCCAGTTCGGTCAGCGGCCCGGTGAACTGCGTGCCGTCGAAACCGACCACGCGCAGGCGGTCGCCCGTCGAGTAGTACATCTGTCCGGCCGCGACGTCGTAGGACATCGCGGTCCAGCCCGGCGCGATCAGCTCGAGTTCGGTCAGCGCACCGGTGAACTGGGTACCGTCGAAACCGACCACGCGCAGGCGGTCCCCCACCGCGTAGTACATCCGCCCGCCGGCGACGTCGTAGGACATGGCAGTCCAGTCGGGTGAGAGGGATTCGAGTTCGGTGAGCGGGCCGGTGAACGCGGTGCCGTCGAACCCCACCACGCGCAAGCGATCGCCGACCGCGTAGTACAGCAGGCCACTGGCCGCGTCGTAGGACATCGCGGTCCACGGCGGCGAAAGCAGTTCGAGTTCCGTGAGCGGGCCGGTGAACTGCGTACCGTCGAAGCCGACCGTGCGCAGGCTGGTCCCCGTGGTGTACAGGAGCCCGGTGATCATCCCGGCCTGGCTCGCCATCGGCAGCAGCAGCAAGAGCGCCAGCAACAGTCTTGTCATCGTTCAATCCTCCAGGCCAGCCAGGGCAGGACGGCACGGTTGGTGCCTGCCGGTGCAGGGCTCGCGCCGGTGGCGCTGCCGTGACGACCAGTTCACTTGTTCCATGTCTGGGCAACCGTGCCTGCTCGGCACGGTCTCCCGCCGGTGTCCGGCTTCCACCCGACCCGCTGCCAGCATGGCCACGCTCGACGCCGACCGCCATGACCCGGGGCAAGTCCTGGAGCGCCGACTCATGATAAAAAGTCGATCGCCATGTCCAGTGCGCCCGCCTACGATTTCGGTACCGCCGACCTCGACCGCCTCCTCGCCCTGCTCGCGGGCGACGGCTACACCTGCATCGGCCCGATCGTGCACGACGGCGCCATCGTCTACGACACCATCGACGGCAGCGCCGACCTGCCACGGGGTTGGACCGACGAGCAGGCGCCCGGTCATTACCGCCTCCTGCGCCGCGACGACGACGCCCTGTTCGGCTACAACGTCGGCCCGCAAGCCTGGAAACGCTGCCTGTTTCCGCCACGCGAGCGCGTCTGGCAGATGAGCATTGAAGGCGAGGCCTTCGTGCCCGCACCGGAGGCCGACGACGCGGCCCGCCACGCCTTCATCGGCGTGCGCGCCTGTGAGCTCGCCGCCATCGGCGTGCAGGATCGCGTCTTCGGCGGCGGCAGCTTCCACGACGGCGCCTACCTCGCGCGACGCGCCGAGGCCTTCGTCGTCGCCGTGAACTGCGTCGAGGCCGGTGGGACGTGTTTCTGTGCGGACATGGGCACCGGCCCGGCGGCACACGACGGCCACGACATCGCGCTGACCGAACTCGTCGACGGCGACAGGCACCGCTTCCTCGCCGTCGCCGGCAGCCCGCGCGGCGCCGCCCTGCTCGCCCGCCTCGGCGCGGCAGCGGCCGATACGGAACTCGAAGCGGACGCCGCGGCCGGGATCGAGCACGCCCGCGCGAGCATGGGCCGTCACCTCGCAACCGACGGCCTGCCGGCGCTGCTCGCGCGCAGCCTCGACAGCCCGCACTGGGAGACCGTGGCCGAGCGCTGCCTCGCCTGCGCCAATTGCACCGCGGTCTGCCCGACCTGCTTCTGTTCGAGCGTCGAGGACACGGCCGATCTCGACGGCGCTCTCGCCACGCGCTGGCGGCAGTGGGATTCGTGTTTCAATCCCGGTTTCAGCTACCTGCATGGCGGCGAGGTACGCCGCAGCACCGCGGCGCGCTATCGCCAGTGGCTGACGCACAAGCTCGGCACCTGGCACGACCAGTTCGGCTCGAGCGGCTGCGTCGGCTGCGGGCGCTGCATCACCTGGTGCCCGGTCGGTATCGATCTCACGGCCGAGACCGCGCGGCTGCGCGAGTTGGACGCGCAGGGCGCCGGACGCGCCGCGCCGAACGGCGGCAGTTGATGGACAACGCCACGAGGCCAGTCGCATGAAAACGCTCGACGTCGTCATTGCCGAACACCCTTTCTTCAGCGGTTTCGACCCCGCGCACACCGCGTTGATTGCCGGTTGCGGGCGCATCGCCGCCTACAAGCCCGGCGAGTTCCTGTTCCAGGCCGGCCTGCCGGCGAACGATTTCTTCCTCCTGCGTCGCGGCACGGTTGCGCTCGAACTCGAGGTACCGGGGCGTGGGCCGTTCCGCTTCGGCACCGCCACCGCTGGCGAGGTGATCGGTTGGTCGTGGCTGTTCCCGCCGCACGAATGGCAGTTCGACGCCCGCGCCGTCGACGACGTCGGCGTGGTGCGCTTCGACGGCACCTGCCTGCGCGGCAAGTGCGAGGCCGACCCGGTGCTCGGCTACGCGGTGATGAAGGCGTTCGCCGGCGTGCTGGTCGACCGCTTCCTCGACACCCGCCTGCAGCTGGTCGACGTCTATGGCCGTCGCGACTGAAGCACCGGCGCGTGAGGACGACGCGCTGTTGCCGCGGCCGTGGCGGGTGACGGCTGCCACGCGCGAGAGCCACGACGTCGTCACGCTCGCACTCGAATCGCCCCGCGGCGAGACCTCGCCGTGGCAGCCGGGCCAGTTCAACATGCTCTACGCCTTCGGTATCGGCGAGGTGCCGATCTCGTTCTCCGGCGGCGACGCCACGCACCTGCGCCACTCGATCCGTGAAGTCGGGCCGGTCAGCCGCGCGCTGGCCGCGTTCGACGCCGGCGCCGTGATCGGCGTGCGCGGGCCCTTCGGCCGCGCCTGGCCGCTCGACGCGGCCCGCGGCGGCGACGTCGTCATCGCCGCCGGTGGCATCGGCCTCGCGCCGCTCAAACCCCTGGTCGAACGCCTGTGCGCCGAGCGCGACGATTTCGGCGCGGTCAGCCTGCTCTACGGCGCACGCAGCCCGGCCGACCGCCTGTTCGGCGCCTGTCTCGACGACTGGCGTGCTCACGGCATCACGGTCGCCGAGACCGTCGACCACGCCGACGCCGCCTGGACCGGCCAGGTCGGCGTGGTGACGACTCTGGTGCGACGCGCGCGCTTCGATCCCGCCCGCACCCACGCCTTCCTGTGCGGGCCGGAGATCATGATGCGTTTCACCGCGCTCGAACTCGAGCGCGCCGGGGTCGCGCCGGCCGCCATCGCGCTGTCGATGGAGCGCAACATGCAGTGCGCGCTCGGCTGGTGCGGGCATTGCCAGCTCGGCCCGTACTTCGTGTGCCTCGACGGCCCGGTGTTCGACTGGCCGCGCATGCGGGATCTCATGATGGTGCGCGGGCTGTGAGCGGCGCACGACCCCGGCTGGCGGTGTGGAAATTCGCCTCCTGCGACGGCTGCCAGCTGTCACTGCTCGACTGCGAGGACGAACTCCTCGCCGTCGCCGGCAGGATCGAAATCGCCAATTTCCCCGAGGCCTCCAGCGCCATCGCGGACGGCCCTTACGATCTTTCGCTGGTCGAGGGATCGATCACCACGCCGCACGATGCCGAGCGCATCCAGGCGGTGCGACGTCAATCGCGTGCGCTGGTCACGATCGGCGCCTGCGCCACCGCGGGCGGCATCCAGGCGCTGCGCAATTTCGCCGACGTCGACGACTTCGTGCGCGCGGTCTATGCCACGCCGGCCTACATCTCGACCCTCGCCACCTCGACGGCCATCGCCGACCATGTCGCGGTCGACTACGAGCTGCGCGGCTGCCCGATCAACAAGGCCCAGCTGCTCGAAGTCGTTGGCGCCTTCCTCGCCGGCCGGCGGCCGCACGTCAGTTCGGCCAGCGTGTGCACCGAATGCAAGCGCCGCGGCACGGTCTGCGTCATGGTCGCCCGCGGCGCGCCCTGTCTCGGCCCCGTCACCCATGCCGGCTGCGGCGCGCTGTGCCCGGCCTACGACCGCCCCTGTTACGGCTGTTTCGGACCGAAGGAGCTGGCCAACGCCACGGCGCTCGCGGCCCATGCCGAGACCATCCTCGGCGAGCGGCGCGAGGTGCTGCAACGCGCCTTCCACACCTTCAACGCCTGGGCCGAACCGTTCCGCACGGTGACGCGCCAGGGCGAACTGCCGCCGGAACCCCGTCATGACTGAGCGCCGCCGCATCCAGGTCGACTACCTCGCCCGCGTCGAGGGCGAAGGCGCGCTCGATGTCGTCATCGAGGGCGACGCGGTGAGCGAAGTGCGGCTGCGCATCTTCGAACCGCCACGCTTCTTCGAAGGCTTCCTGCGCGGGCGCGACTTCCGCGAGGCGCCAGACATCACCGCACGGATCTGTGGCATCTGCCCGGTGGCCTACCAGATGAGCGCGGTCCACGCGCTCGAACAACTGTGCGGCATCACCGTCGACGGCCCGCTGCGCACCCTGCGCCGGCTGCTCTACTGCGGCGAGTGGATCGAGAGCCACACGCTCCACGTCTACATGCTCCACGCACCCGATTTCCTCGGCCGCCACAGCGTGGTCGAACTGGCCCAGGATGCGCCCGAGATGGTCGAGCGGGGGCTGCGCCTGAAAAAGGCCGGCAACGCCATCGTCGCCCTGCTCGGCGGGCGCGAGATCCATCCCATCAACGTGCGCGTGGGCGGCTTCTGGAAGATCCCGTCGATGTCCGAGTTCCGTGCGCTCGGCGAGACCCTGCGCAGCGTCCGCGAGGATGCCCTGGCCACGGTCGAGTGGGTCGCCGGTTTCGAGTTCCCCGACTTCGAACGCGACTACGAGTTCGTCAGCCTGCGCCATCCCGACGAGTACCCCTTCAACGAAGGTCGCATCGTCAGCAATCGCGGGCTCGATATCGACCAGCGCGACTACCACGCGCACTTCGAAGAGCACCACGTCGAACACTCCACGGCCCTGCACTGCCGCCTGCGCGAGCGCGGCCACTACCATGTCGGGCCGCTGGCGCGCTTCGCGCTGAACTTCGACCGCCTGCGCCCGGCGGCACGCGACGCCGCCGTCCGTGCCGGCCTCTCCAGCTCCGTGCGCAACCCGTTCAGGAGCATCGTCGTGCGCGCGGTCGAGGTGGTCCAGGCGCTCGACGAGGCCATCGCCATCATCGATGGTCTCGAACTGCCGCGGGCCCCGGCGATCGACGTGACGCCACGCCCTGGCACCGGCCTCGCCGCCACCGAGGCGCCGCGCGGCCTGCTCCATCACACCTACCGCGTCGATGACGCGGGGCTCATCGAACAGGCCCAGATCGTGCCGCCGACCTCGCAGAACCAGGCCACCATCGAGGACGACCTCGGCGAATTCATCGCGCCGCGGGTGAAACTCGCCGACGAGCCGTTGCGCTGGCAGTGCGAGCAGGTCATCCGCAATTACGATCCCTGTATCTCCTGCTCGACCCATTTCCTCCAGCTGAACGTCGCGCGGCGATGAGGGCGGTGACCGTCATCGGCATCGGCAACCGCACGCGCGGCGACGATGCCGCCGGCCTCCGCGTCATCGACACCCTCGGGCAGGCGCCGCCGCGCGGGGTGCGCCTGTTGACCGCGCCGGGCGACATGCTCGCGTTGCTCGATCTGTGGGGCGAGGCGGACGACGTCATCCTCGTCGACGCGATGGCGCCGGCCGGTGCGCCGGGACGCGTGCTGCGCCTCGATGCCGGTAACGGCACGCTCGCGACAGCGCTCGGCAACTTCGCCTCCAGCCACGCGTTCAACCTGGCCGAGGCGGTCGAACTCGGCCGTGCGCTCGGCCGCCTGCCGGCGCGGCTGGTGATCTACGGCATCGAGGGCGCCTGCTTCGAGCACGGCGCGGCACCGAGCGCGGCGGTGGAGGCGGCCGTGGGCGCGGTCGGCGCCCAGATCCGCCAGGAGATCGAGCCATGCACGAAGCCTCTCTGATGCGGGCGCTGATGCGCGGCCTGCTCGAGGCCGCGGCGGCGAACCAGGCCACGCGGGTGACGTCGGTGACGGTGCGCCTCGGCGCGCTGTCGCACATGTCGCCCGGTCACTTCCGCGAGCACTTCGAACAGGCCGCGGCCGGCACCCTTGCCGCGGACGCCCGCATCGAGACCATCGTCGAGACCGACATCGCGAGCCCGACCGCGGCCGACGTCGTGCTCGCGGCCTTCGAGTGCGAGTGAGCATGGACGGCACGACGGGTGACCGGCTGCACATCGTCGTCCACGGTGCCGTGCAGGGCGTCGGCTTCCGTCCCCATGTCTGTCGCCTGGCGCGCGCGCTCGCCCTCGACGGCTGGGTGCGCAACCGTGCCGACACCGTCGAGATCGAGGCCCAGGGTGCGGCCGCGGGCGAGCTGCTGGCGCGTCTCCAGGCCGCGCCGCCGGCGCACGCGCGGATCGAGCGCATCGAGTGCGGGGCACTGCCGCGACGCGCCGCACGGGGATTCCATATCGCACCCAGTGTCGCCGTCGACGTGCCCGTACCACGCGTGCCGCCGGATCTCGCGCCCTGTCCCGCCTGCCTCGCCGAGGTCGACGACCCGGCGAGCCGTTTCCACCGCTACCCCTTCACCAATTGCAGCGCCTGCGGGCCGCGCTACTCCATCGTCGACGCCCTGCCCTACGACCGTGCGCGCACCGCGATGGCGGGCTTCGCCCTGTGTCCGACCTGCCAGGCCGACTACGACGACGACGCCGGTCGCCGCTATCACGCCCAGCCGACGACCTGCCCGGCCTGTGGTCCCCGCCTGGCTTTCGCCCACGCGCACGACCGCGAGTCCGCCACCGGCACCGCCGCGCTGGCCGCCGCCATCGCCTGCCTGCGCGGCGGTGGCATCGTCGCCGTCAAGGGCGTCGGCGGCTACCAGCTCGTGGCCGACGCCACGCGCGCTGACGTCGTCCAGCATCTGCGCGCGCGCAAGCGTCGCCCGCACAAGCCCCTCGCCCTGCTCGTCGCCGGTGTCACCGAGGCGCATGCCCTGTGCGCAGTGAGTGCGGCGGAAGCCGCCCTGCTGACGAGCGCAGCCGCACCCATCGTGCTGCTGGCGCGCCGCGCCGACGCCAACCTGCCCGCTGCCGTCGCGCCGGGGCTCGGCACGCTCGGCGTGATGCTGCCGGCCTCGCCACTCCACCACCTGCTCGCGCAGGGCTGCCAGCGGCCACTGGTCTGCACCAGCGGCAACCGCGCCGAGGAACCCATCGCGATCGACGTCGACGAGGCCCACGCCCGCCTCGCCGACATCGCCGAGGCCTGGCTCGATCACGACCGTCCGATCCGGCGCGCCCTGGACGACTCGGTGATGCGCGTCATCGACGGCGCACCACAATGTCTGCGCGCCGGCCGTGGGCTGGCACCGGTGGTTCTCGAGGCGCCGGCTGGCGAGGCGGTGCTGGCCTGCGGCGGGCAGCTCAAGAACACCGTGGCGGTGGCGGCGGACAGGCGCGTGATCGTGGGCCAGCACCTGGGCGATCTCGACGACGCCCTCACCCTCGACGCCATGCACGACGCGGCGGCCGACCTCGTGCGCTTTCATGCGGTCGCACCGCGCCTCGCCGCGGTCGACCTCCACCCGGACTATGCCGGTGATGCCGATGGCCCGGGCGGTGCCCTGCCACGGCGGCGGGTACAGCATCACCTCGCCCACGCGCTCGCGGTGATGCTCGAACACCGGCTCGACGGCCCGCTGCTGGCCGTGGCCTGGGACGGCAATGGCCTCGGCGCCGACGGACACCTGTGGGGCGGCGAGTTCCTCGAGGTGCGCCGCGCGCCGCGACCGGCGTGGCGACGCCTCGCCCACCTGCGCGACTTCGCCCTGCCCGGTGGTGATGCCGCGGCGCGCGACCCGCGCCGCGCGCTGGCCGGAGTGCAGTGGGAAATCCCGGCGCTGCGAGCGCGTGTCCCCGACGAATTCCGCCTCCTCCTCGAACGCGGCCTCAACGCGCCGCGCACGACCAGTGCCGGGCGCCTGTTCGATGCCGTCGCCGCCCTGCTCGGCTTCGACGCGGTGCAGAGTTACGAGGGGCAGGCAGCCTGCCAGCTCGAACATTGTGCCGTCGACGACCCGC
This sequence comes from Gammaproteobacteria bacterium, assembly GCA_050184115.1. GTDB lineage: Bacteria > Pseudomonadota > Gammaproteobacteria > JACKNG01. The sequence continues at coordinate 10,269 of JBFXAQ010000002.1, forward strand.
TCGCCGCCTACCCGATGCCCTGCGTCGACGGCGTGCTCGACTGGCAGCCGATGATCGAAGCACTCGTGGCCGATGCCGGGCACGCGGTCGCGGTGGCGCGCTCGAGTGCACGTTTCCACGCCACGCTGGTCGCCGCCATCGTCGATCGCGCGGCCGCCGCCGGGCACGTCGACATCGTGCTGTGCGGCGGCTGCTTCCAGAACCGCCGCTTGAGCGAAAGCGCCGCCGCGGCGCTGCGCGCGGCCGGCCATCGCGTGCACCTCGCGCGACGCCTGCCCCCGCACGACGGCGCGCTCGCCGCCGGGCAGGCCACCGCCGTGATCGACGGCTTCGTCAACTGATGTGCCTCGCCGTGCCTGGTCGCGTCGTCGCGATGCTGGACGAAGCGCCGCTGACGCGCCGCGCCGAGGTCGATTTCGGCGGTGTGCGCACGACCATCAACCTCGCTTTCGTACCCGAGGCGACGGTGGGCGATTACGTCCTCGCCCACGTCGGCGTCGCCATCGCGCGGCTCGATGCCGCCGCCGCGCGGCGCACCCTGGCCGAACTGGGCGCGCCCGGTGCCGACGAGGGATCGGCGTGAAGTACGTCGACGAGTTCCGTGATCCACCGGCCATCGCCGCGCGCGCCGCGCGCATCGCGGCGCGTGCAACCCGGCCGTGGACCATCATGGAAGTGTGTGGCGGCCAGACCCACGCCATCGTGCGCCACGGCCTCGATGCCTTGCTGCCGGCCGGCGTCACCCTCGTGCACGGCCCCGGCTGCCCGGTGTGCGTGACGCCGGTAGCGATGCTCGACCACGCCCACGCCCTCGCCGCGCGGCCCGACATCACCTTCTGCACGTTCGCCGACATGCTGCGCGTACCGGGCAGTACGACCGACCTCTACGGCGTGAAAGCGCGCGGCGGTGACGTCCGCCTGGTCAACTCACCGCTGGAAGCCGTCGAACTGGCGGCATCCCTGCCGGCGCGCGAAGTGGTGCATTTCGCGATCGGCTTCGAGACCACGGCGCCGGCCAATGCCATGGCCGTGGCCCAGGCGGCGGCACGTGGACTGGACAACTTCTCGCTCCTCTGCGCCCAGGTCCGCGTACCGCCGGCGATGGCGCGGCTGCTCGCCGCGCCCGACAACCGGGTACAAGGCTTCCTCGCCGCCGGCCACGTCTGCGCGGTGATGGGTCGCGACGAGTACGACGCCATCGCCGCGCGCTACCACGTCCCGATCGTCATCACCGGCTTCGAACCGCTCGACATCCTCGACGGTATCGCGCGCTGCATCGAGCAACTCGAGGCGGGTACGGCGACGGTCGACAACGCCTATCCGCGCGTGGTTGCCGATGGTGGCAACGCCCACGCGCGGCGCCTGATGGAAGACATCTTCGAGGTGCGTCGACAGGCCTGGCGCGGACTTGGCGAGATCCCGGCCAGCGGCCTCGCCCTCAAGCCGTGCCATGCGCGCTTCGACGCCGAGGTGCGCTTCGGTCTCGTTGCCGGCGCCGAAGCCGGCGGCGAAAGCGCCGAATGTCGCAGCGGTGCCGTGCTCGCCGGCCAGCTCAAGCCGCCGCAATGCCCGGCGTTCGGCCGCCGCTGTACGCCCGAGCATCCGCTCGGCGCGACCATGGTCTCGGGCGAAGGTGCGTGCGCGGCCTACTACCGCTACCGCGCGGCGACGACGACGTGAACGACGACGCGACGGACGCCGCCTGCCCGCTGCCGCAAGAGGCCGCCGACTGCGTCACCCTGGCCCACGGCGGCGGCGGTGCGCTCATGCAGCGCCTGGTTCGCGAGGTCTTCGCCGCGGCGTTCGCCAACGATGCCCGCCACGATGGCGCGAGGGTCGACACCGGCACCGGCAGCGTGGTCACCACCGCCGACGCCTTCGTCGTCAAGCCGCTGTTCTTTCCCGGCGGCGACATCGGCGCGCTGGCCGTGCACGGCACCGTCAACGATCTCGCCATGTGCGGCGCACGCCCGCTCGCCCTCACCGCGGCCTTCGTCATCGAGGAAGGCTACGCAGTGGACGACCTGCGCCGCATCGCCGCGAGCATGGCGAGCGCGGCGCGAGCCGCCGGCGTCGCCATCGTCAGCGGCGACACCAAGGTGGTCGAACGCGGCCACGGCGACGGTATCTACGTCACCACCAGCGGCATCGGCGTGCAGGAACACGGCCTCGACATCCACCCGCGTGCCATCGTGACGGGTGACGCCGTGATCCTGAGCGGCGACATCGGCCGCCATGGCACGGCTGTCATGGCCGCGCGCGAAGGGCTGGCCACCACCACGCCCATCCTGAGCGACCAGCAGAACCTGTGGCCCGCCGTGCAGGCACTGCTCGCCGCAGGCATCGAACTGCATTGCTTGCGCGACCTCACCCGTGGTGGGCTCGCCACCGCGCTGGTCGAACTGGCCCGCGACGGCGGTTGGGGGATCGCCGTGGACGAAACGGCCATTGCGATCCAACCGGCCATCGCCGCCCTGTGCGAACTGTTCGGCCTCGACCCGCTCTACGTCGCCAACGAGGGCCGTTTCGTAGCGGTGGTGCCGAACGCCCAGGCGGAAGCCGCCCTGGCGGTGCTGCGCGGGTTCGACGCAGCGGCGAACCTGCTCGGGCAGGTCAGTGACGCCCGGGACGGCCGCGTGCGCCTGCGCACGCGCTACGGCACCACGCGCCACGTGGCGCTGCTGAGCGGGGCGCAGTTGCCGCGGATCTGCTGAGGATGGCCAGACAACGCGTGTAAGAAATCCGAGACAGCTGCGCGAGAAACCTAAGCTCTTGAATTTCGGATATCAATGTGGATTCCGTCACATTTCGTAACCGAATTAGTTGTCCATATTCTTTACAAGTCAGCCCCATCGCCGCGATCGGAATTCATAACTTATTGATTAAAAATAAAAAATATTTTGGCGCACCATTTGCATGCGTTTCATGAGCACAAACGCTCCTCAGCCACGCAGGACGCCGTAAAGTCGAATTCGAGGTCATCGACGATGAAGCTACCCCACCCGCTCGTTCTTGCCCGCCGCGTGTTCGCCACGGCGCTGCTCGGTATCGCCGTCTCCAGCGCCTATGCCGTGCCCGTCCTGCAACTCTACGTCGAAGGTGCGGTATACGACCTCGACCATGAATCCTGGGTCTTCGACCTCACGCAATCGCGCACCATCCGCCTGTGGGCGATCGGCAACGTCGCGGGACCGGGTGGCAAGGGCAGCATCTACGACGTCAAGCTGTCGGCCGTCTACCACGACGTGACGCCCGGGGTGATGGACGCCGAGATTTCCCTGGCCAGTTCGACCACCGGCGGCTTCGGTGGCTTCACCGACCCGAGCCTCGCGACGGACGCCACCTTCCGTCAATACAACGATGCCGGCGATCTGCCCTTGATGTCGAACGGTCAACCCATCGCCAGTCACGGAACGTACGGCGATGGCTGGGAATGGCAGGAGTTCGGGCTCGGCGACTTCACCCTCACGGATTCGCCGATCGGCGACTTCATCTACGATTTCCCGACTGATCTTTCGGCCGGCGCAGGCCAGATCAACGTTTACGAGATCACCATCGGCGCCGGTGTCGACGCCATCCACTTCGATCTCTACGACAGCATCATGTCGAAGAACGGTGCACGCTCGGTGTTCGCCCCCTACTCCCACGATAGTGGCACGGGCACGAACGAGCCCTGCTGCGACGTGCCCGAACCGGCGACGTTGGCCCTGGCCGGCATGGCGCTGTTGGGACTCGGTCTGCATCGCCGCGTCGGGCGCCGCTGAGCGCCCGCGCTGGCAGGCCGGCAACCGCCGGACCGCGGTCGCGCACAGACCAAACCGGTCGGCTACTGACGCGCGGCTGCGCTGAAGCAATTTCGAGGGTAGGACAGGGCACGGTCGCGGGAATACGACCCGCGACCGTGCAGAGCGGCGTCAGAACCCGATCTGCATCACCTTGTCGACGGCCGACACGCGCGCGATGGCATCGAGCGTGGCCTCGTCCAGCGGCTGCGAGACACCGAGCACGGCGATCGCGACCTGGCTGCCGTTGGCGACGCCGACCTGCATGCGCGAGATGTTGATGCCGCGGCGGCCGAGCAACTCGCCGAGCGTACCGATGACGCCGGGCTGGTCGGCGTGCCGGGTGAACAGGAGCTGTCCTTCGAGCGGCGACTCGATGCCGTAGTCGTTGATCCGCACGAGGCGCGAATGACGGCCGTCGAACACCGTGCCTTCCAGGCACACGCTGTGGCTGCTGCTGCGGGCGCTGACGCGGATCAGCGAGACGTAGTCGCGCGAATCGGCCGAGCTCACCTCGGTCAGCTTGATGCCCTGGCGGCGCGCGAGGTGGATGGCGTTGATGGTGTTGACCGGTACCGAGTGGTGTTCGCACAGCAAGCCCACCATCGCGGCACTGGCGATGGGGTGGGTATCGAGCTTGGCGGCCTCGCCGAAAACGCCGATCTCGACGTCGCTCAGCGGCTCGTCCGCCATGCGGCAGAGCACGCGGCCGAGCTTGCGCGCGAGGTCCATGTAGGGCGCGAGCTGCTCGAGCTTTTCCGGCGCCATGCTCGGCACGTTGACCGCGTTGACGACCTCGCCCTTGATGAGGAACGCGGCGACCTGGTGGGCAATCTCGACGCCGACGGCGGTCTGCGCCTCGTGGGTCGAGGCGCCGAGGTGCGGCGTGAACTGGATATCAGGTACTGCGAAAAGCGGCGAATCGCCGGGCGGTTCGTTCTCGAAGACGTCGAGCGCGGCACCGGCGAGGTGCCCGCCGCTCACGGCTTCGGCCAGCGCGGCCTCGTCGACCAGGCCGCCGCGCGCGCAGTTGATGAGCCGCGCACCCTTCTTCATCCTGAACAGGCGCTCGCGGCTGAGCAGGTTGCGCGTGCCCTCGGTGACCGGGCAGTGCAGGCTGACGAAGTCCGCCTCGGCGAGCAGCGCATCGAGCTCGGCCTTCTCCACGCCGTGCTCGGCGAAGGTCTTGTCGGTGACGAAGGGATCGAAACCGACGACGCGCATCTTGAGCGCCCGCGCACGCTCGGCGAAGAGGCGCCCGATGGTGCCGAAGCCGATGATGCCGACCGTCTTGCCCGAGATCTCGGTGCCGAGCAGGTTGCGCTCCCAGCCGCCCTCGCGCACCGAGCGGTCGGCCTTGGGCAGGCTGCGGGCGAGCGAGAACATGTGGGCGATGGCGAGTTCGGCCGTCGTCGTGGCGTTGGCGTCGGGTGTGTTCATGACCACGATGCCGCGCTCGGTGGCGGCATCGAGGTCGACGTTGTCGACGCCGATGCCGGCCCGCCCGACCACGCGCAGCTTGCCCGCCGCGGCGAGCAGTTCGCCTTTGATCTTGGTCGCGCTGCGCACGATGATCGCATCGGCGGCGGCGGCATGGGGAATGGCGTCGGCGACGGACAGCCCCGGGGTGAAATCGATCTCGATCTCGGGATACTGCTCGAGCGCGGCGATGCCCTCGGGGGCGAGCTTGTCGGCTACGAAAACCTTGTACATGGCGTGACTCCGGCGGCGGACGGCCGCTCAGGCGGCGTGTTCGGCGGCGATGGTGGCGTAGGCCCATTCCAGCCACGGCAACAACGCGGCGAGATCCCGGGCCTCGACGGTCGCGCCGCCCCAGATGCGCAATCCCGGCGGCGCGCTGCGGTAACCGTTGATGTCGTAGGCGGCGCCTTCCTTCTCCAGTAACGCCGACAGCTTCTTGGTCAACTCCGCCTGAGCGTCGTCATCCAGCGCGAGGAACCAGTCAGCGACGATCTTGAGGCAGATCGAAGTGTTCGAACGTTGCGCTGGCTCGGCGGCGAGGAAGTCGACCCAGGGTGTCTTCGCCACCCAGGCCTCGAGCACGGCGAGGTTCTGGTTCGAGCGCTGGCACAGCGCGGCGAGGCCGCCGAGTCCGGCCGCCCAGCGCAGCGCGTCGAGGTAATCCTCCACGCACAGCATCGACGGCGTGTTGATGGTCGCGCCGTCGAAGATCGAACGGTCGACCTTGCCCTTCTTGGTCAGACGGAAGAGTTTCGGCAGCGGGTGCGGCGGCACGAAGGACTCGAGTCGCTCGACCGCGCGCGGCGAGAGGATGATGACACCGTGCGCAGCCTCGCCGCCCAGCACTTTCTGCCACGAGAAGGTGGTGACGTCGAGCTTGTCCCAGGGCAGGGTCATGGCGAAGGCGGCCGAGGTCGCGTCGCAGATGGTCAGGCCGGCACGGTCACCCGGGATCCAGTCGCCGTCGGGCAGCTTCACCCCGGAGGTGGTGCCGTTCCACACGAACACGACGTCGCGTGCGAAATCGACCTGGCCGAGGTCGGGCAGCGCGCCGTAGGGCGCGACGAGCTTGCGAGCATCGGCGATGGCGAGCACGTCGAGGACGTCGGTGACCCATTCCGAACCGAAGCTTTCCCACGCCAGCACGTCGACGCCGCGCGGGCCGAGCAGGTTCCACAGGGCCATCTCGACCGCTCCCGTATCGGAACCGGGCACGATGCCGATAAGATAATCCGCCGGTACGCCGAGGATTTCACGCGTCGCCGCGAGCGCTTCGCGCAACCGGGCCAGGCCATCCTTCGAGCGATGCGAGCGCCCGACCAGCGCATCCTGCAGGGCCGCCGTCGACCATCCGGGACGCTTGGGGCAGGGCCCGGAAGAGAAGCAGGAATTGGCGGGTTTCGAGGTCGGCTTCTGCATATCGGACTTAGCCCGTTGCGGTGCAATATGAAGAGGCGCGCATTGTACGGCGGCATAGAGCGATTGCAATGCGGCACTGCCGGCACGAAACGGTATGAATCGCCCGCTGGATGAGTCGCTCCACATGGTGGTCAACGGCACCGCGGCGCTCAAGGCCATCACCGCGGTGGTGTTTCTAGCCGGGGTGGTCGCGGTCGCGCCACACCTTCACGACGAAGTGTGGCAGGACGAGGCCGTCACCCTGCTGATTTACGCCGCGCACGGCCCGCTATACCCCTTCACCCACTACGAACTGCCCAACAACCACATTCTCTTCAGTGCGTTGCTGGCGGTGCTGCATCCCGAGGGAGAGTCCGTGTTCACGCTGCGACTGGCCATGCTGGCCGGGTGGGCGTTGACACTGCTCCTGTTGTGGTGGACCGCGCGGCGGACCATCGGCGCTTTCGGCGCCTGCGTGGCGTTGGCCGTGATGGCCGCCAGTTCAGTCGCGCAGGACTTCGCGCTGCAATTGCGCGGCTACGCTTTCGCCTGGTCCTGGACGCTGCTGGTCTACGTCACCGCGTCGCACGCGGCGACCGCGGGCCGCTTGGCCGCCTGGCTCGCACTGTTCGGCGCCGCCACGGCCAGCGTGCTGATCATGCCAACCAACATCATCGTCAATGTCACGGCGGTCACCGCCGCATGGCTGGCGACCTGGCCGTCGGCCGGGCAGCCGCCGCTCTGGCGCGGGGCCGCCCTGTACGTCATGGCCGGGCTCGGCCTGGCGTGGTACCTCGTACTCCACGAGCAGGTCACGCGGCTGCTCGGCACCGACTTCAGCTACTGGACCGCGGGGGGCCTGCTACGCCATTGGTGGGCGGCGACACTCTTGCCGTGGGCCTGGCTGGCGCCGCTCGCCGCTTACGGTGGCTGGGTTCTCCACCGACGACCGCGGACGCTGGTCGACGCGGTGCCACCGGGCGCCGAACGCCGCGTGCTGGCGCTGATCGCAGCCGTCGTCGTGGTGCCCACCACCGCCGTTGTGCTCGCGCCGGCGGTTCCGTTCCCGCGCAACCTGGTGCCGCTGCTGCCCCTCCTCGCCCTCGCCGCCGGCGGCCTCGTCGGCGCGGGACTTGCGGGGCTGCCGCTGAACGTCGCCGGACGAGTGGCCGCACTGGCCGTGCTGTCCCTGGCCGTGCTCATCGGCGGCCAGTGGATCGCACCCTGCGCCGGCCAGCTCAGGCCGCGCGCGTGGCCCCCTGACCTGTGCCAGCACTTCTACCTCGAAGACTACGCGCCGCGCGCGACGGTGCGACGTCTGCAGGACACCCTGCGGGGGCGGACGGAACCGGTCATGGCCGACGACGAGATCACCTGGGCGAGCGCCTACGTGGTACGGACGACACCCGTTCAGCCGGCCTATCCGCTGGTGCATTTCCGACGCTGGCGGCGCCTGGTCGGCGTGCCGCCGCGCTTCGTGTTGACCCACGACCTCGATCGTCTCGCCACCATGCTCACCCTGTACGGTTACGGACGACCGCAGCGGGTCGAGCGCCTGTGGTCGACCGGGTTCTTCGTGCTCTACGAGCTCGAATGGAACGACGACGTGGAGCCGCAAGGGGGATGAACCCGCCTGCGGGCGGCGAGTACGTTCAATGAAAATCGCGCGAAGCGACCTGGAGTTCGCCGAGCAGCGCGGTGTAGTCGAACAGCCGTTTGGCGATGACGTGAATGACTTCGCCCTCGCGCTGCACCTCGCCGGCGACGCCGAGCAGGTGCGCGCCGAGCAACTCGCGGCGCTGGCGCTCGACCAGGCTGGACCACACGATGACGTTGATGCTGCCGCTCTCGTCCTCCAGGGTGACGAACACCACCCCGGTGGCCGTGCCCGGCCGCTGGCGGGTGATGACCAACCCGGCGGTGCGCACCGCCGCGCCGTGCGGCAACTCGGCCAGTGCCGCCGCCGTGACCACGCGGCGTCGCGCCAGGCGGCGCCGGAGCAGGGCCAGCGGGTGGCGCCCGAGGGTCAAGCCCAGGCTCGCGTAATCGGCGACGATGTCCTCGCCCTCGCGCGGCGGGCGCAGCAACGGGATCGCCTCGCGCACGCGGGCCTCGGCGAGCAGCGGGGTCGGCGCCTCCACTCCCAGCGCCGCCCAGCCCGCCTGGTGGCGATTGCCGGCCAGGGTGGCCAGGGCACCGGCGCGTGACAGCGCACGCAGCTCGCCGCGATCGAGTCCGGCGCGCAGGGCGAGATCGGTGACGTCCTGCAGCGGCGCCTGCGCCCGCGCCGCGACCAGACGCTGCGCGGCCGCCTCGCCGAACCCCTTGACCTGACTCAGGCCGAGCCGCAACGCCGGCCGGCCGGGACGCTCCCGGCCGGGTTCCAACGTCGCCTCCCAGGCGCTCGCGGTGACGTCGACCCGGCGCACCTCGACGCCATGACGGCGCGCGTCCTGCACCAGTTGCGACGGCGCGTAGAAGCCCATCGGCTGGCTGTTCAGCAGCGCCGCGGTGAAGGCCGCCGGCTCGTGGCATTTCAGCCAGGCCGAGACGTAGGCCAGCAGGGCGAAGCTGGCCGAATGCGATTCGGGGAAGCCGTATTCACCGAAGCCCTGGATCTGGTTGAAGATCTGCTCGGCGAAGGCCGGCGCGTAGCCGCGCGCGGCCATACCGTCGACGAGCTTGGCACGAAAGCGCTCGATACCGCCGTTGCGTTTCCAGGTCGCCATCGAGCGGCGCAGCTGGTCGGCCTCGCCGGGTGAGAAACCGGCCGCGACCATGGCCAGCTTGATCACCTGCTCCTGGAACAGGGGCACGCCAAGGGTGCGTTCGAGTACCGCGCGCACCTCCTCGCTCGGGTAACTGATGTCTTCCTCGCCGTTGCGCCGCCGCAGATAGGGATGGACCATCTCGCCCTGGATGGGCCCCGGGCGGATGATCGCGACCTCGATGACGAGGTCGTAGTAGTTGGCCGGGCGCAGGCGCGGCAGCATGGCCATCTGAGCGCGTGACTCGATCTGGAACACGCCGACGGTGTCGGCGCGCTGGATCATGGCGTAGGTCGCAGGATCATCGGGCGGGATGGCGGCCATGCTCAGGCGCCGGCCGTCGTGGCCCTCGATGAGTTCGAACGTGCGCCGGATCGCGCTCAGCATGCCCAGGCACAGGCAGTCGACCTTGAGCAGGCCGAGCGCCTCGAGATCGTCCTTGTCCCACTGGATGACGGTACGCTCCGGCATGGCCGCGTTCTCGATCGGCACGAGGTCGGACAACGGCCCGTCGGCAATGACGAAGCCGCCGACGTGCTGCGAGAGGTGGCGTGGGAAACCGAGGATTTCGCCGACCAGGCCGATGACGCGCCGGATCACCGGGTTGTCCGGATCGAAGCCGACCTCGCGCAGGCGTTCCGGAATGCCCTCGCCCTGGTCCCACCAGTAGAGGTTCCGTGCCAGGCGCTCGACCTGCTCCTGGCTCATGCCGAGTGCCTTGCCGACATCGCGCACGGCACTGCGCAGCTTGTAGGTGATGACGGTGGCGGCGAGCGCGGCGCGCTCGCGCCCGTACTTGGCATAGATGTACTGGATGACCTCCTCGCGCCGCTGGTGTTCGAAGTCGACGTCGATGTCGGGCGGCTCGCCGCGCTCCTTGGAGATGAAGCGCTCGAACAGCATCTCCATGCGCGCCGGGTCGACCTCGGTGATGCCGAGGCAGTAGCACACCGCCGAGTTGGCCGCCGAACCGCGCCCCTGGCAGAGGATGGCGCGGCTGCGCGCGAACAGCACGATGTCGTGCACGGTGAGGAAGAAGGCCTCGTAGCCGAGTTCGGCAATGAGGGCGAGTTCGTGCTCGACCAGCCGGTGCACCCGCGCCGGCGCACCGTCGGGCCAGCGCGCGCGCATGCCGGCGGCGGTCAGCGCGCGCAGGTGGCCGGCCGGCGTCTGCCCGGCCGGCACCAGTTCGTGCGGATAGGTGTAGTGCAACTCGTCGAGGCTGAACGTGCAGCGCGCGGCGATGGCGACGCTCTCGGCCAGCAGATCCGGCGGGTAGATGCGGGCCAGCCGCTCGCGTGGGCGCAGGTGGCGCTCGGCATTGGGGAAGAGCGCGTACCCGGCCGCCATCACGGTGGTGCGCAGGCGGATCGCCGTCAGCGTGTCGAGCAGCGGCTGGCGGCGGAAGTCGTGCATGTGGACATCGCCCGCGGCGGTCAGCGGCAGGCCGTGGGCCGTGCCCAGGGCGCGGGCGCGCGCCAGCAGGCGGCCGTCGACCCCGCTGTAGAAGAGCCCGAGCGCGATCCAGGCGCGGCCGGCGAAATGCCGCGCCAGCCAGGCCGCGCGGGCGCTCTCGTCGCCCGTCGGTCGCGGCGTCCACAGCACCAGGCCGTGCGCGAGTTGCTCGATGTCCCGCGCTTCGACTGCGTAGCGTCCCTTGGCCTGGCGCCGGCGTGACCGCGTGACCAGGGCCGAGATCGAGCGGTAGGCGGCGAGATCGTCGGCCAACAGGGTGAGGTGGGTGCCGTCGTCGAGTTCGAGTACCGTCCCGGCGATGAGCTTGAGGCCGCATTCGCGCGCGGCGACGTGGGCGCGCACGAGGCCGGCGAAGCTGCACTCGTCGGTCAGGGCGAGTGCGCGATAGCCGTGCGCGGCCGCGGTGCGGACCAGTTCCTCGGGGTGGGAGGCGCCGCGCAGGAAGGAGAAATTGCTCAGGCACTGCAACTCAGCATAGGCCGGCGGTGCGCGACGTTCCATGGGCATGACGGGTCGTCTTCCGTTGTCGTTTTACTGTATATATAAACAGTATTCGGCAACACCAGGCAATGCCCCGGGAGATGCGCGCGATCGCGCGACTCAATCATTCAGGAACTTGTCCGATAACACTCCGGATCCGTGACGCGCCCAGTGGACTTTCTTCATGCGCCGTTGCGAGAATCAGCCACCACAACGCGCCGAGCGCGTCGTCGGAGCCCCGTCAGGGACATCCATGCAGAGAAATCACAAAGAGGGAACGTTCATGAAATCAGGCAAAGTACTCGCAATCGCCCTGGCCGCCGCCTGCGCCGGTGCACCCCTGGGCCAGGCCCAGGCCGCAGGTGGTCTCGAAGTCGGCGTGCTGACTTGCTCGGTCGTACCGGGCACGCGTCTGAACCTGCTGATCCGCTCCACCGCCGACGTCAAGTGCGTCTACGCCAAGGGTGGTGCAACAGAGGAGTACGTCGGTGAGACCGGCATTGCGCTCGGCCTCGACTTGAGCTTCAAGCAGGACGAGAAGATGGCCTTCACCGTCATCGCCGCTTCCGAGGACGTGAGTCCCGGTGCCAAGGCCCTCGGCGGCAAGTACGTCGGTGGCGAGTTGTCGGCCGCGGCCGGTCTCGGCCTCGGTGCCAAGGCCCTGGTCGGTGGTGGCGCGAAGAACATCGGCCTGCAGCCGCTCGCCCTCGAATCGAGCACCGGCATCGGGGCTTCGGGCGGCCTGTCCTTCCTCTACATCGAACCGGCGCCCTGAGCGCAACCCCGGTTCACGGCGCCAGCGGCGCCACGCAACGGCGGCCCCCGGGCCGCCGTTGTCGTTTGCAGCCCACGCGAGCATTCAAGCGCCAGCCCGTCCAGGCCGACATCGTGACGAGTACCCCATCGTCCCGGAAATCCCGCATGCGCGCCCTGCTCGCCCTGACCTTGCTCCTGCTCACCCTCGACGGCCACGCCGGCACCCCGCTGCTGACCGCAGAGCAGGCGCGCGCTTTCGCCCGTGCGCGCGTGGCCGATGCCCGCGATCTCCTGCTCGGCCCCGGCACCGTGCAACTGCCCGCGGTCGACACCCGGGACTGCGCCGCTCTCTACACACGCCGCCTCGCGCTGTTCGATGCCGCGCTCGATCGTGCGCCCATGTTCTGGGACGAGCCGCGCCATGTCGCAGCGGTCGTCATCGGCACGATCTGGACGCCGGCCTTCTACTACCTGCCCTACCGCGCCGTTGCCGCCAGCACGGCCGCACGCGGCCGTCACGAAGACCAGGACGAACTTGCCGCCTTGCGCCGCGCAGCCGCCGAGGCGCGCTGTTTCGAGCGCTGAAACGCGCTTGCCGCGTGGCGGCGTGTGCTATAGTCGCGCGCCGTTTTCCAGCCCTTTTCCGCGCCGTTTGCCCCGGAGTCGTCCGCCCGCATGTTTGAAGCACTCGAACCGTTGAACCCCGATCCCATCCTCGGCCTGATGGCCGCGTTCCGCGAGGATGCCCGCGCGCAGAAGATCGATCTCGGCGTCGGCGTCTACCGCGACGAGGCCGGTGACACGCCGATCATGAAATGCGTCAGCGAAGCAGAACAGCGCCGCTTCGCGAGCGAAACCACCAAGACCTACATCGGCCCGCCCGGCACGCCCGAGTTCAACGACGTCGCCCGCGCGCTGATGTTCGGCGCCGGTCACGCCGTACTGCGCGACAAGCGTGTGGCGGGGGTGCAGACCCCGGGCGGCTGCGGTGCGCTGCGCGTCGGCGCGGAACTCATCAAGCGCGCGCGACCGGCCACCACGGTCTGGGTCAGCAGTCCGACCTGGGCCAACCACGTACCGCTGCTCGGCAACGCAGGGCTCGCCATCAAGGAATATGCCTATTACGCCAAGGCCAGCCACAGCCTCGACGCCGACGGCATGCTGGCAGCGCTGGCCGAAGTACCGGCCGGCGACACCGTTCTGCTGCACGGTTGTTGCCACAACCCGTCGGGCGTCGACCTCAAGGTCGAGCACTGGCACGCCGTCGCGAAACTCGCCAACGAGCGCGGCTTCACGCCCTTCGTCGACCTCGCCTACCAGGGCCTCGGTGACGGCATCGAGGCCGATGCGGCCGGCGTGCGCATCCTCGCCGAGGCCTGTCCTGAACTGGTGGTGGCGAGTTCGTACTCGAAGAACTTCGGCCTCTACCGCGAGCGCGTCGGTGCCCTGCAGATCGTCAGCCCGTCGACGCAGCAGACCGCCATCGTCAACAGCCAGCTCGGCAGCGTGGTGCGCGGTATCTACTCGATGCCGCCGGCCCACGGCGCGGCGATCGTGGCGATCGTGATGAACGACGAAGCATTGCGCGCGTCCTGGGTCGAGGAACTCAACGGCATGCGCGAGCGCATCAACGGCCTGCGCGACCTGCTCGCCGAGCGCCTCGGCGCGGCCACCGGCCAGGACTTCGGCTTCATCCGCGAACAGCGCGGCATGTTCTCCTTCCTCGGCATCAGCCCGACGCAGGTACAGCGCCTGAAGGACGAGTTCGGCATCTACATGGTCGATTCGAGTCGCATCAACGTCGCCGGCATCAATGGCGCCAACGTCGACCACTTCGTCGATGCCATGCGCACGATCCTGGCCTGAGGCACTGCTCTCGCCGATGCCACCATGGCGGCATCGGCGTGCGTGTCCGCCGACTGCCGGGCCCTGCCCTGACGCGCTATCCTGGGGCCACGGCGCGCCGGCCCGGACCACTCGCAGCATGTCACCAGGCGTCCCGTCCAGCCTCGCCCGCACCGTCCTGCTTGTGCTGCTCGCCATCACCGCGCGGGTGACCGCGGCCCCCCTCGCCGAGCACATCGTGCTGCAATCGACCACCTCGACGCAGGTTTCGGGCCTGTTCGATGACCTGCTGCCGCGCTTTCGCGCCGCGAGCGGCATCGAGGTCCGCGTCGTCGCCGTCGGCACCGGCCAGGCCCTGCGCAATGCCGCCGACGGCAACGGCGACGTCGTGCTCGTCCATGCCCGCGCCGCCGAGGAGGCCTTCATCGCCGCCGGTCACGGCGTCGCGCGCCATCCGGTGATGTACAACGAGTTCGTCATCGTCGGTCCGGCCAGCGATCCTGCCGGGGTCGCCGCCGCTGCCGACGCGGGCGACGCCTTCAGACGCATCGCGGCACATGGCACGGTATTCGTTTCCCGCGGTGACGACAGCGGCACCCATCAGCGCGAGCGCGACTTATGGGCACGGGCCGGCATCGTGCCCGACGCCGCGCGCGACGGCTGGTACCGCGACACCGGCAGCGGCATGGGCCGCGTACTCCAGGTTGCCGCCGAACTCGGCGGCTATACCCTCACCGATCGCGCGAGCTGGATCGCGCAGCGCGACAAGGGCCGACTGCGCGTGCTGTGCCAGGGCGACCCCGCGCTCTACAACCAGTACAGCCTGATCCTCGTCGATCCGGCGCGCCATCCGCACGTCAAGGCCGCCGCCGCGCAGGCCTTCATCGACTGGATGCTCGGCGTCGACGGGCAGGCCGCCATCGCCGCCTTCCGCCGTGACGGCGAGCAGCTCTATTTCCCCAACGCCGGCTCCGATTGACAGCCGCCCTCAGGCGGGTCGCCAACAGCCGTGGAAGCTGAGCGGCACGGCATGACCGAGATCGAGCCGTGTGACCGGACCGTCGGCGAGCCGCGCCGCATCGAGCACCGCGACGTGGGTCCGGCCCGCCGTTCCGTCCAGCACCAGGCACAGCAGCCACGCCGCGCGCGCGTCCCGTTCGCCTGCCGGCACGGCCTCTCCGACCTGGCAGTGCGGACCGAAATCAAAGCCGTCCTCGGTGCCGCGCTCGAAATCGATGGCGCAGACACCGCTGTGCAGGTTGGTGCCGGGGCGTCCACCGCGCGTGAAGTAGCCGACGGCGTGGCGATGGCAGTTCGCGCGCGGCGCGGTGAGCGGGAACTCGTGGTAGCCGGTGGCGAGGATCTCTTGGTCGAGCCGCCGCCGCACCAGATCGATGCGGTAACGCCGCACCGTGCCCGCTGCCGCCGCCACGCCCTTGCGGCCCTGCATGATGGCGAAGAACTCGGCGTCGTCACCGATGAAGTGATCGGGTACGTCGTAGCCGACGAAATCGGCGACGATGGTATTGCCATCGTCGTAGGCGTTGAGGGCGTGCCACATGAAAGCCGGCGGCGCCTCGAAACGACCGACTTCGCGCCCACTGGCGCGCTCGACGACGATAGCGAGGTTGCCGAGTTCGGGTCGCCAACTCAATGAATCGATGAAGCTGCGCAAGCCCGCAAGCATGCCGAGCGGGGCGAAGTCGAGCGCGTGGACGAGGAACACCACGTACCGTTCGCTGACGAAGAAGTCGTGCAGGTAGGTCGAGCGGCCCAGCGGCACGTCGTAGCGCAGCGCGCCCCGACCGTCGCGCGGCGTCACCGCGACATGCGCGGTGGTGTGGCGTGCATAGGTCTGACCAAACTGGATCCAGTCCCCATTACGTCCGTCGATGCGGCTGTGCGCGTTGTAGGACGGCAGCCGGACGCCGCCCTCGAGCAACGCCTCGCCGAGGGTCGCAAGGCTGTCCGGATCGAGTTCCCACGGCTGGCCGGTATCGTCGAAGGCGAACAGGCGCCCGCCACGCATGACGACCGCCACGCCGGCCTGGGTGCGGACCCGGTTGCCGACGTTGCCGAGCCAGTTGCCGGGCACCCGCGTCGACCAGGTCGGGTAGAGATAGCGGCCTGCGGCCTGCTCGGCACGGTACTTGTCGGTCGCGACGAAGCGCGCGCGGTAACGCGGTGTGCCATCGCCGAGCCGCAGGGCCTGCACGTAGCCGTCGCCGTCGAGCAGGTGCCGCTTGCGCACACTGCCGCGGTCGAACAGGCCGGGACCGTTGCGATAGAGCGTACCGCGCAGGTCGGCCGGCAGGCGGCCCTCGACGAGCGGTTCGAGTTCGCATTCGGCAACCGACTGGCCGAGGCGCTCGAGCCCGCCCAGGGCCGGATCGGCTGGATTCGTGACACGCGCATCCATGGAACTCTCCTCGCGGCGGCAGGCGTTACAATCGCCGCTCTTGCAACTTCGAGCATATACTCATAGTTGCATAAGACTAGCCTGACCATCCGCGGAGTCAAGGTCGACATGTCGTTGCGCCACGCCATCCTCGCCTCCCTCGGCAACCGCCCGCAGACCGGCTACGAGATCGCGCGCGCCTTCGACCGCGGAGTCGGCTATTTCTGGCAGGCCTCGCACCAGCAGATCTACCGCGAACTCGGCCGACTCACCGAGGATGGCGCGGTGGAATTCGAAACCGTGGAACAGACCGGCAAGCCGGCGCGCAAGGTCTACGGCCTGACGACACGAGGTCGCGAAGCCCTCGGAGCCTGGATGTCGACGCCGGCGGCGCCGCCGGTCATCAAGGACGAGCTGCTGGTCCGCCTCTACGCCGGCACCCATGCCCGCCGCGGGGAATTGCGTGCCGAAGTCACGCGTCACCAGGCCGCCGCCGCCGTGCGCCAGGCCGAGTACGAGGCCATTGCGGCGCGCTACTTCGCCGATCCGGAAACCCTGCCGGATGCGATGCGGCTGATGCACCTCACGCTGCGCAAGGGCCTGCTGACCAACGCGGCCGCGCTGGCGTGGTTCGACGAGGCGCTCGCCCTGCTCGACGCGCTCGACGACTGAACGCGCGGAGCGCGTTCAGCGGGCGGCGGTTTCGGCGTCGACCTCGCGGTCGAAGTCGCCCTCGCCCAGTCCTTCCGAGAGATGCGGGTAGTGCTGGCGGAAATCCGCCTGGATGCGGCTCAGGGGCACGTCGGCGAACTCGCCGCGATAGGCGAGATATTCCATGTGCTGACGGCCATCGAGGTCGTAGGGGTGGTAGATCGAGTCCTCGCTGCCGTCGAACTCGAGAGTGCGGATGCGGAACTTCTCGCACAACTCGCGGTTGAACGCGGGCGTCGACTTGACCCAGGTCTCGTCCAGCCAGATGGCGGTGTAGCCGTGCCAGTAGAAGACGTCGGTCTTCATGGTCTGGCGCATGCGCTCGGTGGAGAGGTGGTTGCGTACGTCGGCGTAACCGAGCGCCGCCGGGATGCCGACCGCGCGGCAGCACGCGGCGAGCAACGCGGCCTTGCTCACGCACCATCCGCGCCCGATCTCCAACGCCCGGCTGGCCGACAGTCCGCGCTCCGTGAGCTCGATGCCGTAACCGTCGTAACGGATGCCGTCGCGCACGGCGTAGTAGAGCGACACCGCGCATTCGCGATCGTCGTCACCGATGGCGTGCTCGTTGGCATACGCGACCACGGCCGGGTGGTCGGAATCGACGATGCGGGTCGGGTCGAGGCAGTCTCCCGGACGGACGCTGGGCGTTTTCATGGGGCGCAGTGTAGAGGCTGGCGTGGGTTGCGTATACCGCCGTGCGGCGCGACTGGACGCACCGCAAACTTGATCAGGATCAAGCCCGCGCGCCTCGTCGGCAGTCAGATGGACCACGGCTGCGCAGGACGACAGCCAACCACGAACCAGGGGCGCACCGCGCCGGGAGGTCACCATGAAGCTGGGCATGTTGCATCTGTTCGAGAATCCCGTCGGTTACACCGAACACGAGGTGGTGAAGAACCAGATCGAGCTCATGATCGAGGCTGAACGCCTCGGTTACGACTCGGTGTGGCCGGCCGAACATCACTTCTCCGAGTATGGTTACTGCGCCTCGCCGCAGGTCTCGCTGGCGGCGGTTGCCGCGCGCACGTCGAAGATCCGGCTCGGCACCGGCATCGTCATCCTGCCCTTCCACCATCCCGTGCGGGTGGCCGAGGACTTCGCTTTCATCGATCTCATGAGCGACGGCCGCGTCGATTTCGGCGTCGGCCGTGGCTACCAGCCGACCGAGTACAAGGGTTTCGGTCTCGACCAGACGAAATCACGCGAGATGTTCTTCGAGAGCCTCGACATCATCCGCAAGTGCTGGACCGAGGACCGCTTCAGCTACCACGGCCAGTTCTGGCAGTTCGACGACATCTGCGTGCGGCCGAAACCGCTGCAACAGCCGCACCCGCCGATCTACATGGCCTGCCTGTCGCCGGGCACGTTCGAGATCGCCGGCCGCCAGGGCTACGACGTCATGATGTCGACCGTGTTCGGCCTCACCCCCGAAGCCGCGCGCCAGGGCCTGGCCGACTACAAGCGCGGCCGCGCCGAGGCCGGCCTCGATCCCGAGGGTGGCAAGATCGCCTGCCTCGTCATGGTGTACCCGGGCAAGACCCGCGAGGACGCGCGCAAGACCTTCGGCCCGCGCGTCGACTGGTACTACCACACCATCGCCAAGTACGTCGCGCCGCCCAAGGGTCAGCAGGACGTGGCCGGTTACGAAGGTTATGGCCAGGCTCGTGACCTCGCCGCCTCGCTCAAGTTCGAGGACATCGTCGACGGCACCTCGGTGGTGTGCGGCGAACCCGAGTACTGCACGGAGAAGCTCCTGACCATGGCCGGGGATTTCGGCTTCGACGAACTCCTGTGCTGGACGCGCATCGGCGGTCTCGAGAACGCCAAGGTGCTCTCGGCGATGGAACTGCTTGGCACCGACATCATTCCCGCGGTGCGCAAGGCGAGCCTCTCGGCGGCGGCCTGAGGGTTGTGGATGGATGACGCCGCCGGCCTCGAGTCGGCGCGTCATGCGCTGCGAATGGTTCTGAAAATATTCCCTGTTTATTTGATTTGGAGAGAACAGCCCGATTCTGGAAGCAACTTCAAGTAAGCGCGGACGGCAGCGGCCGCCCGATCGCCTCGTACACCCGCGGCAGGCGTTCCAGCCCCCAGAAAAGTTCTTCACCCACCCGCCACGACGGCACACCGAACACCCCGCCGGCTTCGGCGCGGACCTGGATGGCGTCGTGCTGCGCCCGTCCCGCCCCGGCCAGGAAATCCCCGAAGCCCTCGGCGACGTAACCGAGTTCGCGCATCAGGCCGGTCAGCACCGCCCGATCCTCGATGTCCAGTTCGCGGCGCCAGAAGCGTTCGAACACGGCGTCGTGGAAACGCCGCCAGTCGCCCTGGTCGCGCACCCACAGGAACGCGACATGTGCCGGTACCGAGTCGAAGATCTTGCGCGGACCGCGGATGGTGAGGCCGCGACGGTTGGCCTCGCGGCGGCAGTCCATGTACGAATAACGCACGCGGCGCCACTGGTGGTCGTTACGGGTACCGACGGTATCCGTACCGTCAGCACCGAGTTCCGCCGCGCCGAGGTACTTCGGGATCTGCAGCGTGTAGGGCAGCCATTCGAGCTGCACCCCGACCTCGTGATCCAGCTGCCAGGTGGCGGACTGGGCAAGGTAAGCGTAGGGGCTCTTGTAGTCGAAGTAGTGCTCGACGAGGGTCGCGCTCACGGTCCGGCCTGCTCCTTGACGTAGCGCGCGATGTCCTCGTGGGTGGCGAACCACACGCCCGGCTTGGACTTCATGTAGGCAATGAGGCGGTCCAGCATGGCCATGCGATAACGGTGGCCGATGACCTGGGGGTGGGTGGTGAGGATGTACATCGTGCCCTCCTCGTAGGCGACGTCGAACTCGTCCTTCCAGATGGAGTACACGTCCTCGGCATTACGCGCGGCGACGTGCTTGGCGGGCCAGGAGATCTGGAACAACGGCCAGTCGTCGAGGATCCATTCGACCGGCAGTTCGACCAGCCCCGTGTCCGCGCCGTTGACCTTGAGCTCGTAGGGGCGGTCGTCGGCCATCATCGAACTCTCGTAGAGGAAGCCCATCTCCTTGACGATGGAGACCGTCGCCTCGGTGAGGTCCCAGGCCGCCGAACGGAAACCGACCGGCTTGCGGCCGATGTGCTTCTCGAAGATGGCCATGGCGCGAGCGTAGACCTGGCGCTCCTCGACCGAGGTCAGGCGCATCGGGTTCTCGTGCACGTAGGAATGGAAACCGATCTCGATGCCGGGATGATCGCGGACCAGCCGCGTCGCCTCCGGGTGCAGTTCCATCGTCATGGCCGGGATGAAGAACGTTGCCGGGATGGCGTGCTTGTCGAGCAGCTTGAGGATGCGCGGAATACCGACCCTGGCGCCGTACTCGCCACGCGACATGTACGACGGGCTCGACTGCTCCTGGAAGCCGATCCAGACGGGCTCGGTGTCGAAGTCGAAGGAGATGCTGACGGCGACGCGCGCGCCGTCGGGCCACGACTTCGGCGTCAGGTCGCGTCCTGCACGGACCTCGTCGACCTTGTCGACGATCTGTTCAGGGGTCCAGGTCCAGATGGCCTGGGAATGCGGCGTACCTTCGTCCTCGTGCGCCGCCACGGGCGACGCCGCCAGGGCGCCGGCCAGGAACGCGGCGATCGCGCCGCCATGAACGAGTTGTTCGTTACGCATCGACCTATCCTCCCCTGTGTGATGAACGTTGCGGTATGTTGCCACAGTCAACGTCGGCGCAAGACCACTGCCACACCCGCTCTTCGGAGATCTCCATGCGCATACTCAACACCATCGTCCAGCACGATCTCAACGCCAGCCGCGACGCCGCGACCGCTGCCGAGAACGCCGGCTACGACGGCATCACCACGCTCGAGAACCGTCACGACCCGTTCCTGCCACTGGCGGTCGCCGCCACCGCCACCCGGCGCATCGAGCTGATGACCGGTGTCGCCATCGCCTTCCTGCGCTCGCCGATGTCGCTGGCCAACATCGGCTGGGATCTGCAGCGCGCCTCCGCGGGGCGCTTCACTCTGGGCCTCGGACCCCAGATCAAGGCCCACAACGAGAAGCGCTTCAGCGTGCCGTGGAGCGCACCGGTGCCCCGCCTGCGCGAGTACGTGCAGTCCCTCCGTGCCATCTGGCACGCCTGGCAGTCGGGCGACGAACTGCGCTTCGAGGGCGAGCACTACCGCTTCACCCTGATGCCGCCCAACTTCCGCCCCGAGCCGATCGAACTGCCGCCGCCGCGCATCCTGCTCGCCGCGGTCGGGCCGGCGATGCTGAAACTCGCCGGTGAGGTCGCCGACGGCGTCATCCTGCATCCCTTCTGCACCCGCCCCTACGTCGAGCAGACCGTGCTGCCGGCGCTGGCCGCCGGCTTCGCGCGCAGCGGGCGCAAGCGCGAGGATTTCGAGATCATCGGGGGAGGTTTCGTTGCCACCGGCGCCGATGATGCCGAAGTGCAGGCGAATGCCGAGTGGGTGCGTCAGCGCATCGGCTTCTACGGTTCGACACCGGCCTATTGGCCGGTGCTGGAATCCTGCGGGATGAGGGAACTCGGCGAGCGCCTCAACGTGATGACCAAGCAGGGGCGGTGGGATGCGCTCGCGGCCGCGGTGCCGGACGAGCTGCTGCAGGCCTGCGCCGCCGTCGCCGACCACGCTGGTCTCGCAGCCGCGGTCGCCGCCCGCTTCGGCGGGCTCAGCGACACCTTGCCCCTGAGTGCGAGTTCGGAGCAGCCGGCCAGACTGCCGACCCCGGTGATCGAGGCGCTGCGCGCCGTTCGCAGCGGCCGCGAGCAGGCCTAGAACAGTAGCGAATCGGCGATCGCTTCCAAGCCCGCGCGGGCACAATCGTGGTCCGCCTGCGGTGTCGGTGCGCCCGACACGCCGACCGCGCCGATGACCACGCCCTGGTACTCGATCGGCACCCCGCCGCCGACCATCATGATGTCCTCTACCTGGTGCAGCACGCCGAGTTCGGGGCGGTCAGCCATGGCACGACCGAGTGCGAGCGTCGCCTGGCGGAAACCGGCCGCGGTGCGCGCCTTGGCCAGCGCGATGTCCCAGGTGAAATTGCCGGCCAGCTGATCGCGCAGGGCCACCTGCGGCAGGCCGGCGCGGTCCACGACGGCGACCGTGACCTGGTAATCACGGGCGCGGCAGGCGTCCTGCGTGGCATGGGCCAGGTGGTAGGCGACCGCGGGGGCCAGTGCGCGGGTGACGAAGACGGACGATTCGTCGTCCGCCATGGCGCTGCCACAGGCGCACAGGCTCACCGCAATCACCGCCAGGCTCGTGCTGCGCATACCGTTACCCTCCATTTCAGACCAATTTCACGGTCTCGTTGGGCGTGACCGCGACGCTCTCACGCTCGGCGAGGTAGTCGCGAACCAGGTCGTAGATTGGCGGCCCCTCGACGCCCTCGTTGACCGAGGCCCAGCCGCTGACAATGTAGTTCCGGCCCGCCTCCAGCGGCGTACCGTCGGCCGCGAGGCGCAGGTTGCCGATGCGCTTGCCGCGCTCGCCATCGACGTCTAGATCGAACCCGATGCCACCGACCCGCACCATGTCACCGCCCTGCTGGTAGTAAGGATCAGGATTGAACAGGTTGTCGGCGACATCCTCGAGGATCGCTTTCAGCTGTGCCCCGCTCATCTCGCTGCGATAGGCCTCGGGATAGGTGATGGCGGTCTGGTTGTAGACGTCCTCGACGGTGATGGCTTCGCCCGGTAGCACGCTCGCTCCCCAGCGGAAACCCGGCGATAGCGCGATCTCGGCGTCGCGGCGTTCGAGCAGCGCCTGGCAGATGAGGTCGTCGAACGTGCCATTGAGATTGCCGCGACGATAGAGCAGCGAATCACTGCGCGTGAGTTCTCGGCCGAGCAGTTCGACGTGCGGCGCGCGTATGGCCTCGACCACGGCCGCCATTTCGGCATCCGGCGCGATGGCGTCGGCGAACACCGGGATGAGCCGGTAGCGGTAGTCCTTGACGCCGTCGGTGCCGACATCGAGGTCCAGGCGCGAGAGAAACTTGCCATGGGAACCCGAAGCGACCAGCAGCGTCCTGCCGACCTGCACCACGGCCGGCAACGCGTCATGAGTGTGACCGGTCAGGATGACGTCGATACCCGGCACCCGCCCGGCCATTTTGCGGTCGACGTCGAAACCGTTGTGGCTGAGAACCACGACCAGGCCGGCGCCGTCCGCCCGGGCGGACTCGACCGCGGCCGCCATTGCCTCCTCGCGCACGCCGAACGACCAGGACGCGATCTTGTAGCGCGGGTTGGCGATCGGCGTGTACGGGAAGGCCTGGCCGATGACCGCGACCTTGACCCCGCCACGTTCGAAGTAGGCCGTCGACTCGAACACCGCTTCGTCCCACTCGGTGTCGAAGACATTGGCGGCGAGCAGCGGAAATTCGAGCGATTCGATCAATTCATTGACACGCTCGTCGCCGTAGGTGAACTCCCAATGCGCGGTCATGGCATCGACACCGAGCGCGTTCATGGCGCGCACCATGTCGGCGCCGCGGGTCGCCAGTGCGGTGTAGGAACCCTGCCAGGTGTCACCACCGTCGAGCAACAGCGTGTTGTCCGGCCGTTCGCCGCGGATTGCGCGGACCAGGGTGGCAATACGATCGAGACCACCGACGCGACCGTAGCTCCGCGCCAGCGCGCTGAAATCGGTGCTCGCCGTAGCGTAAGCCAGCGCACTGCCGGGTTCGATGTTGTAGTGCGCAAGAAAATCGCGTCCGGTGATGTGCGGTGGCAAACCCGCGGCCGCGCCGACGCCGACGTTGATCGAGGGCTCGCGGAACCACACCGGCACGAGCTGGGCGTGCAGGTCGGTGAGATGCAACAGCGTGACTTGGCCGAGCGGATCGAAGTCGAGCAGCTGCGCCTGATCCAGGCCCTGCTGCGCGAACGCGCGCAAGGGATTGGCGAACAACGGGCCACCCGCGCCTAGGGCCAGTGCGAGTTGGAGGAAATGGCGTCGTTCGAGCATCAGTTGCGCACCGCCGGCGTCTCCACCGGCAGGCCGCGCGCGCGCCAGGCGAGGTAGAGCTCGAGGTTGACGTACTCGTCCGAACCAGGCGCGTAGGTCTCGGCACGAACGTCCTCGTTGCAGCCACGGATGCGCCGATGCAGCGAACCGATGGTCTGCCACTTGAGCCGGTAGGTCGGGAAGCCGTTCGACATGCCCTGCGACAGGCGCTGGGCACGCAGCATGTTCCCGGAGTTCATCTCGTGGCAATGGATGCAGGCGAGATCGAGCTGGCCACGTCGGGTCTCGTAGAACGCCTTGCCGGTCTCGAAGAAGGGTGCGGCCGGGCCGTCGATCACGGGGCTCACCGGCATGCCGTGCGATTGGTGGCGAACGTAGGTGGTCATCGCCAGCAACGGCTCCGACTCCCATGTCCAGGGTTCGGCACCCATGCGTTCGCTCCGGCACTGGTTGATTCGCTGCTCGAGATTGACGAGCTTTTCGAATTCGGGCGCGAAGACCGGGTAGCGCGCGCCGACGCCGCGCATGGATTCCGCCACGTCGCCGTGACAGTCGCCGCAAGCCTTGCCCGCGCTGCCGTCCACTTCCGACCACAGTTCGGCGCCCTTCTCGACCCAGATGAAACCCGAGTTGTCGAACTCGTCGTCCTGCATCGCCCGAGTTTCGACGGCGGCGTAGGTGTAGCCGCTGCGGCGACCGTCCTCCAGCGCGTAAGTACCCCAGTCCTCACCGTCGTCGGCGGCCCACAGCGGCAGCACGCCGAGCAGGTGGACGGTGACGATCAGCCCGGACACCGCGGCGCGCATCAGCCGACCTCGAACCTGTGCTTGGCGGTAGCGCTGTCGCCGCTGTCGTCGACCCAGCTGAACTCGAGTTCGCCGCTCTTGTCGGCAACGACGAAGAAGGCGAGGTAGGGATTGGCCGATACCGCGGGATAGAACTTGGCGCTGAAGACGACTTCACCGTCGAGCTTCGCGGTGAAGGAGTTGATGATCATGCGCGGGATCTTCGCCCCAGTGGCTTCGTCGGTGCGCTGGCCGGATTCCATCTTGTGCGAGATCAGGGCCTTGACCTCGAACGGCTCGCCGGCCTTGACCTTCTTCGGTACCTTGACGCGTGGCTTGTCCATGTTGATTCGTACTCCTCTCAGCCGCCGCAGCCGCCGATCGTGACCTTGACCTCGTTGGCGGTACGCCAGACGCTGCCGTCGGACAGCTCGGCGATGGCGATGACGTCCTGGGTCTTGGCCAGGCGGATGCGCGTCGAGGCACGCGCGAAACCACTTTTCGGCGTGAACTCGAAGGTCACCACTTCCGGCACGGGATTTTCCGGCGCGAAGACGTGGATGCTCTTGACGTAACGCTCGGCGGTGAAGCGGCCGCCCGCCTCCACCGCGATGGGCACGGTGTTGCCGTTCTCGGCGATGGCCGGCGTGGTCAGCTTGAGTTCGCCCGCCGGGGCTTCGCGACCGCCGACGAGTGTCTCGATGGCGGCCATGGCCTTGTCGTCGGCGAAGACAATGCCAGGCAGCAGCAGCCCGCAGGCAGCCGCGGCCTGGCGCAACCACTCGCGACGACTGCACCCGCTGGCGCGTTCGGGTAATGACCGGAAAATCGAATCGTGCATGCCTGGAACCTCCGATTGGGCAACGGGCCGGTGATAGAGGGCGTCTACTGCAAGGTGAGCAGGTAGGCGATCACGTCCTCGACCTGCTGGGCGGTGAGGATGGGCTTGCCGGCGAATTCCGCCGCCACCTCGTTGAGTCCCGCGGTGCGGTAGTACGCCGGCATCATCGTGTAAGGGTTGATCTGCTTCGGGTCGACCAGGCGCAGGCGCAACTGGCCGGCATCGAGGCGGCGGCCGACACCGGCGAGTGTTGGCCCGGTGGTGCCGGGGAATTCGTACTCGCCGGGCAGGAAGTGGCAGGTCAGGCAATTGCCGAGGGCACGGGTCACAGCAATCTGCTCGCCACGTACGGGATCGCCCGCAGTGCCCGTCAGGGGTACCGCGATGCGGTAGTCCTCGACGACGTAATCGACCGGCGCGGCCATGGTCACCGCGGACAGAAGTGCTGCCGCCATTCCGACCGTCACCCGACGCGTGCTCGCCACTCGTGTGTCTCCCCTGGTCTGGTTGCCCGCTGCGCGGCACATCCTGGTTAGCAAGTTAGCGAAACGAGCGATATATATCAATATCGAATATCTATATAACACTGAAGAATATAACGTCGACGAATAATCCGCTGGCGGCGACGGCATACCCTCCGACCGTCACTCGTCACCGATGGTTCGTGCCATCCGGTCCGGATCGCTGGCTGCCGGGCGAAGCCCCACCCCCAGCGGGTGCTAGGGGTGGTGGCAGCTTGCGCTTCTCACCCGCGGCCGGTTCACCCGGATCGGCAGGTATGGGCTGACCTGCGATGTAACGGATGTCGTCCCGCGGACGCGCCTCGGCACCGTACGCCGCAGCCAGGCATGCCGCCGTTTCGGCGGCGTCCTTCGCAGCGACGGCGAGACGTGCCGCGCTGTCGAGCGCATCGACCGCGGCAGCGTACTGCGGCAGTCCGGCCTCGGTACCGGACAGCGGCGGACCGCACGGCACGCGCTCACGTTGCCGCCGCGCGAGTCGCAACAGGATGTTCCACGCGCGCTTGTTGGCCGCAATCGGCTCGACCTCGACTTCGCCCGCCGCCTCGAATTCACGCCACAAGGCCTCGCCGCGCTCGCTCCTGATGACGACGATGGTGGCGCGATCAGTGCCGACACCACCGCACGCAATGTCGGCCATTTCCGCCGAGAAATCGCCGCAATGACGACATTCCGGGCGTTGGTATTCGGCCATCGCCTCTTCGAGCGGAATACGCGCAACGTCCCCGTCGCGCTTGTAGATCAGCACCTCGCCCTTGACGTTGAATTGACGTACCTCTTCGAGCGGGATGCCCATCTGCTGCTCGATACGCTCGGTCATGAGTTCGGGACGGAAGACCTCCGTGCAGAACAAACCGATGCTCACGCCGACCCGGGCCGCCGGGTCGCGCAGGAAGCCGCGCTGACGCCCCACGATCTTGGGCTTCTTCTTCGCCGTGACGAGGAAGGCCGGGTCCATGTGGGCCATTTTGCGTAGGGGCGTGACCTGGCACGGCACACCGACGAACGCGACCTTCTCGAGTCCCTGCTCGGCGACTTCGTCTAATGCAAGGTTGTTCGGGCAGTAGGTGTACCAGCTGCCGGCCGAGGCCCGGATCGCCTCGACGGTCGTCACTACCTTGGGGCTGGGGAAGCACGGCTTGTCGTCCGCACCGACCGCCGCCACCACCGCACCATCGATGTGCCCGTTGGCGCACGCCCAGGCCAGCAAGGCCGTGACCACCCCGCCGTCCTGTCCAGCATCAGCGATTTCCGGACGCGTTGCGCGCGCGACGAAGATGTGGCGAAACACGCCGAAGATGTCCTCGTAACCGCGCTCGGCGCCGAACACGGCATCACGCAGGTGGAGTTCGCGTGGCCATAGTCGTGGGCACACTGTCGCGCAGACATCACATCCGGCGCCTTCGCTCACCCCGCAATAGTCGAACGGCGCATCGGCCTTGGCAGTCTGCTTCGGCTTGCCATCGACATACTCGATGACGTTGTGCGGGCAGGCAACCACGCAGGCGCCGCACTCGCAGCAACTACCGTAGTCGACGACCTCGTTCATCATGTGCTTGAAAGTGGCGTGCTCGAACGAGTGCAAAGAACGCTCCTTCACGCGGCAGCGCCGCGCGACGCAGGTGATGTCGTGGAATGTACTCGCCGCGGCGTACCCGTGGGTCGTTGCGGCGCGTGTCGACAGCATACAGGGGAGACCGATCGATGCGCAGTTCGCCGCTCGTTCATTGGAAGAGAGCGCGAGGGGGGCATAACGCACGGCAGGCTGGCGGTGCCGGCATGGAACGAGCGGTCCGGATGCTCGGTTCGCGTTTCCCGGTAACGGACGGTTGCTACGGCGTGGCTTGCCGACCCCACGGATGACCTCGCCGTGCCAGCGTGCCATGCCGCTCTGCGGCCGCGTCCGCACGCCGAGTGAACGTTCGGGGATTCACGAAAACGACCGCGCCGCCCGCAGGCGGCGCGGTATGACGCGTTCGAGCAGCGCTCAGAGCGCCGCGCGCAGGGTGAACATGAACAGGTCGCTGTCGAAGGCCTGGCGCCCCTCGACGCGCTGGTATTCGAAGGTCGAGGTCACACCCCAGGTCGTGTAGTAACGGAAGCCGATTCCGAGTTGCACCTCGTCATCGTCGTTCGGCTGCACGGCGGTGAAAGCCCCCGGCAGGCCACCGGCCCGATTGCCGTCGTCCCGACTGAGATCGTTGCGGTACTCGGCACGAAAGAAGGGTTCGAACAACTGTGCGGAATAGGCCACCTCGGCGCCGGCGACGACCTGCGAGAGATCGATATTGCGCTTCTGCACGGTGCGCAACACACCACCCGCCGCCGACGCTGCGCTGCCGCCTTCGACGTAGGCGTCCTGGTCTTCGTCGGTATGCAAGTAACCGACCTTCGCACTCAGCACCCACTGCTGCACGGTGGCCAGCCAGTTCAGGTTGGTGGCCACGAACCAGCGCTCGGAATCGAAGCTCGCGCTGATGTTGGTGCCGTCGGCCGGCGAGATCCGGTCCTGGTCGTTGTCGAGCCAGGTATAGCCGCCAGACACGTCGATGCTCCAATTGGCATTCAACAGCAGTGCCGCGTAGGGCGCGATGGTGTAACCGTCGCTGTCCTGCTGACCACCATTGAAATAGGTCTCGGTTTCCAGCGACTGGTAACCAAAGGCCATACCGAGCAGGACGCGCTCGTTGAACAGGCGATCGATGCCGAACAGCCCATTGTGGGCGTCGGCATCGTAACCCAGCGAAGTCCCCGCGAAGCTGAAGTCGGAATCGAAATCGTTGTAGGAATAGCTGCCCCACATGCCGAACACGCTGCCGCCCATGTCGTCGCCAGCGGCAAGCCCGGGCTCGGCACCGAACAGTCCGACCGTGTTCGCGCTGCCGCCCTGTTGCTGACGACGACGCCGCTCGTTGGCCACGTCTTTCATGCGCGTGGCGTCGGCCCTCAAGCCGGCGCCGTTGGTGACCGAGCTCGACACCCCGTTCAGACAGTTCTCGAAGTTCTCGCGGTCGCAGACGAACGCCTCATGGTGACCTTCCTCTTCGAATACCTGGGCACCAGCGGGCAGGGCGAGTGTCACCAACAGCAGGGTACCAGCTAGACGGCTGTATGCGTTCTTGAACTCGTTCATCAGTAAATACCGAAGGTTACGTAGGAAATATTAAGTGAATTGTAGGCCAGATGTTCGATCCGTTCCAGTCCGCAACGGCGATGCATCGACGGCGTTCCGAATGCGCAGGGCGGCGACCGCCGACGGACCGATCGGACGGTCGCGGCGCATCGCCTGTGCCGGCCACACGTACGTCGCCGGTCGCCACCGCAGTGGTCGGACTCGTCGACCCGACCGCGGGTCACGAGATCCCTGGCACCTGTGCCCCGCTAGTGGAATCCCGGCCGGGGCACTGCGATGCGCTGGATGTTCGCAATGTTGCGGACCAGGTTCTCGATCGCGCGCAGCGTCATGCGTTCCGGCGGCGACGGCGGGCTGTGGGCGTCTGGCACCCGGGTACCGAAACCGGCTTGGTCGATGACCACGCTGCCGAAGTCGTTGCCGACCTCGATGGCGGACGGCGCCTTGTCCTCGCTCTCCAGCAGGACGATGGTCGCCGACTCGCCCTCGACTTCGCCACCCACGGTGGTGCCGCGGATGCCGATCGTGGCGACCACGCCGGTGCGCACGCGCATGTTGCCGGGTCCGCGCTTGGCAATGAGCCCGGTGACGAAGCGAAACGCCCCGCGCAGCACCTCGGCGCTGAACAGACCGTCATCGCCGTCGTCGACGCGGTCAATCCGGAACCGGGCGCGCGGGCCGAGGTTGAACCGCGTGTCGTCCTTGAAACGAACTCCCAGAAGCGATTTCGCCCCGGTCTCGAGGAGATCGTCTTCGAAAACCGGTGCGCCGCGCGCGAGCGTCGTCCGCGTGCCGTCCGCCCCGAGGCGGGTGGCGCTGCCCTTCAGCACCGTGACCTCGCCGACCGCGGCGGCGCTCGC
Organism: Gammaproteobacteria bacterium; assembly: GCA_050184115.1. GTDB lineage: Bacteria > Pseudomonadota > Gammaproteobacteria > JACKNG01. The sequence continues at coordinate 40,495 of JBFXAQ010000002.1, forward strand.
GCTACCGATGTGACCGGCCAGCGTTAACACGCTAGCCAGCAGAATGGTCAGAATTCGATTGGTCATCGTTCCCGGGTTCTCGCGTCGCTAGGCCCCGAAAACTAAGCCGCGCCCGCAGCGGATGCAAGCCGCGTGGAGAAGCACGTCGACCGAGGGCACCGCAACCACCGCGAGCCACTACAATAGCGGCCGCCACCGCTCAGGGGAGACTCACGCCGTGCTGCTCGACGAGGTCCGTGCCGGACTCGAAGCCTTCATCGCCGACGAGCTCGGGAGCCGTGCCCGGCTCGGCGCACTCAGCGAATCAGACGGTCATGCCGGACTCACCTTCCTGTTCGAAGTCATCGACGGTGCGTCCAGCCGGCCCTACGTCATCAAGCTGCCACCGCGCGGCGTACGCCGCAGCGGCAACACCGACGTCTACCGCCAGGCCCCGCTGCTGCGGGCGATGCACGCAGACGGTCTGCCCGTACCGGACGTACCGTGGGCCCGCGAGGACGAGGACAACCCGTGGTTCAGCCTGCCTTTCATCGTCATGGAGCGGCTGCCTGGTCACACCTTCTTCGTCTGGGATCCGGCACCCGGCGTCAGCCGCGCACCGACCGACTGCGCCCGCTTCTGGACCGATTGCGTCACCACGCTGGCACAGCTGCACGCGTTCGACTGGCAACGGCACCTCGCCGACTGGGAGGAGCCGATGGCGCTCGAACGCGAAATCACGCGCTGGGAGCGCATCTACGCCCAGGCACCGGAACCGGCCTGGGCGCGCGCCGCGGAAGCCACCGAGCGCGCCCTGCTCGACAACCTGCCCCCCGCGCTGCCGTTCGGCCTGTTCCACGGCGATTACCAGCCCGGCAACTGCCTCTACGCCGACGGGCGCTTGGTCGGCGTCATCGACTGGGAGTTGTCGGGACTCGGCGCCCAGCTGCTCGACCTCGGCTGGTTGCTGATGGTCTCCGACACCTCGATCTGGACGCCGGGCTGGACGCCGATCAACCCGTTACCGCTGGAGCGCGTGCGCGCCCTCTATGCCGCCGAGCGCGGCCAGGACTGCGACCACGTGGACTGGTTCCACGCGCTGGCTAACTACCGCCTGGCCTCGATCGCCTGTCTGAACGTCAAGCTGCATCGGACCGGCAAGCGTCACGACCCGATCTGGGAACACAACGGGCGCAGCGTGCTGCCGATGTACGAACGTGCGCAGGCGCTCGTCGCCGGCGCTTGAACCGCCCGGACAACACATCCTCCATCGCCCATGAAACTACTGAACGGTCTCGGCCCCAACCCGCGCACCGTGCGCATGTTCCTCCACGAGAAGGGCCTCGATATTCCCAGCCAGGACATCGACATCCTCGGCGCGGCCAATCGGCGCCCGCCCTATACCGATCTCAATCCCGGCGGCCAACTGCCGGCCTTGCTGCTGGACGACGGCACCTGTATCGCCGAGACCGTGGCCATCTGCGAATACCTCGAAGATCTGCACCCGGCCCCGCCCCTGATCGGGGCGACGCCGCTGGAGAAAGCCGAAACCCGAATGTGGCAGCGTCGTGTCGAACTCAACATCACCGAGCACCTCTACAACGCTTTCCGCTACTCGGTCGGGCTGGAGATGTTCCGCGAACGCATGCCCTGCCTGCCCGAAGCCGCGCCAGGTCTCGCCAGCATCGTGCAGAGCAAGCTGGCCTGGCTCGATGGCCTGATGGGCCGCCGCAGCTGGATCTGCGGAGAACGCTTCACGCTCGCCGACATCATCCTGTTCTGCGCGCTCGATTTCGGCGAAGGCGCGGGGCAACCGCTCGATCCGGGGCTCATCAATGTCAATGCCTGGTTCGCGCGCGTCGTCACGCGCAACAGCGTCCACGACAGCCTCCACCCGGAGGGCCTCGCCAGCGGGCGTCGGGGGGTGTGATGGCCGCCGCACGCCGCGGCCCGCTCGGCAACCCCGCCCTGGCCAGGGCCTTGCTGATGGCCGCGAACCTGCCCGCCGACGACCTCGAGGCCAGCGCTGTGCAGCTGATCGGCGCCTGGCTGGGGGACGAACTCGTCGGCGTCGTCGGCCTCGAGCGCCACGGCCGCGATGGTCTGCTGCGCTCGCTAGTTGTTCGGCCGGACAGCCGCGGCGAGGGGCTCGGCGGCAGTCTGCTCGATGCCCTCGAAGCACAGGCGGCCGCGGCCGGCATCGAGCGACTGTGGTTGCTGACGGAAACGGCGGAGGTCTTCTTCGCCGCGCGTGGTTACGCTGTCGTCGCCCGCACCGCCGCTCCGACCGCGATTGCCGCGAGCCGCGAGTTCGCCGGCCTGTGCCCGGCGTCAGCGACCTGCATGACGCTGCCGCTCGGCCCGGATACCGCTTAAGTGGCCAGCGGCAGCTCGATCCAGAACGTCGCGCCGCCCTCGGCGTTGTCGGTGACGCCGATGCGGCCGCCCATCGCCTCGACCAGGGATTTGCAGATGGCGAGACCGACGCCGCTGCCCTCGATGTTCTCGACTTCAGGCATGCGTTGAAACGGTTCGAAAATTCGCTCGCGGTCGGCCGCCGGCACGCCCGCGCCTTGATCGCTGATCGACAACCGGGCCCAGCCAGGTTCGGTGCCGGCGTGCAGTTCGATGGTGATGGCCCCGCCTGCGCGGTTGTACTTCACCGCGTTAGACAACAGGTTGACCAGGACCTGGCGCAGTCGCGCCGGATCGGCGCGGACCATCTCGATGTCGGTATCGGCGCTGTGATCGTGGAGCCTGATCGCCCGACCGGCCAGCAGCGGTTGCAGCGACTGCGTGACCTGCGCGACCACGAGCGGCAACACGAGATCCTCGGGCTCGAAATCGACGCGACCGGATTCGATACGACCGAGGTCGAGGACCTCGTTGACCAAGGCCAGCTGGTGACGACCACCTTCGATGATGCAGTCGATGTTCTCGTACAGGCTGGGGTCGATCTTGTCGCGCGAGTAGTCGAGCAGGCTGGCGAAGCCGATGATGGCGTTGAGTGGCGTACGTAGCTCGTGACTCATCTGGGACAGGAAGCGTGACTTGGCCTGGTTGGCGGCCTCGGCCGCGTTCTTGGCTTCCAGCAGGGCGCCGACCGCCGCGCCGAGCTCCCGCCCCATGGCAACGAGCTGCTGCAGGGCGTCATCGAGTTCGACCACTCCGGACAGCTTCGGGCGCTGGTCGTAGGCTCCTGTACCGATGGCGCGCGCGGTGGCGCTCAAGCGCCCGAGGGGTTCGGCGATTTCACGACTCATGAGACGTGCACGCCAGTACAGGTAGCTGAAGAACAGGGCGTAGAACGCCACCATTGCGGCGATGATGAGGTAGCCGAGGCGCTTGTAGCGCGCTTCGATCTGGCGCGCCTCGGCATAGACCTCGTCTTCGTCCACAACCGTGAGGAGGTGCCAGCCGCTGCCCTCGATGCGGCTCCAGGCGACGATCTTGCCGCTGCCGAGAACGACTTGGCGCACGCCCTCCGATGCCGCGGCCATCGCCGCAGAAAGCGCCGGCAGGTGCGCAGCGAGACGGAACTCGTCTGGCTTGCGGGCCTCGGCAGTGACGGCGGTGGCGTAGTCGTGGTGCTTGAGCTCGGCCAGCCCGAGATCGCGTTCCGCCGCCGCCGGCATGGCGAGAATGAACCCTTCCCGATCGATCAGCAGGGCATAACCTTGCCACGGCAGCGCGAGCCCCAGCACCTGCTCGACGACGGTGTCGATGGTGACATCCAGCCCGACCACGCCCTCGAGGAAATCACCCTGGTAGACCGGCGCGATCACCGAGGTCATCCAGCCCTGTCCCGCCGGGTCGACGTAGGCATCCGTCCACACCACGCCACGCCCGGGGTCGTGCGCGGCATCGGCTTCGTAGTAGAAGTTGTAGTCAGGGATGTCGAGATGGGCGTCGTACTGCGCGAGGGTGTCGAAGTAGGGATAGATGCGGTTCGCAGAGTCGTAGGTGTTGTAGTAGGCCTGCACGACGAGGGGATCGGCGGCGACGACATCGGCGAGGGTGTCGTCGATGCGTGCAAGCTGGAGCAGCTTCTCCATCTGCTCCGGTCCGGTCGGATTGACCGCGCTGTAAAATGCGGCCGCGCCGCCATTGTCGGCGTTGGTGTGGATGACGCCGTTGTCGGCGCGGACGTGGCGCGCACGCTCTGCGGCCTGCACTTCGGCCCGACTGCCGGCGACTCGCGCGGTCTTGCGTCGCAAAACCTCGATCAGACGCTCGGGCGCCTGCAGACGCAGACCGACGGTACGCGCCTCGCTGCTCGTCGCCCGCAGCAGCCCCTGATTGGCGACCTCGCGCATGTGCTCGATGTTGGCTTCGCGAATCGCCGCATTGGTCCACAGGTAGACCAGCACCAGCAACACCTCGACGCACAGCAACGGCAGCAGCGCGGCGCGGGCATACGCGCGCCAGATGAGCGAGAACAGGCGACGTTCCGGCACCGCCGTCGCGGAGCGGCTCATGTCGGGCTCATGTCGGAGTCAGGACCGGTGGGGGTGGAGCGCGCGTCAGTATACGGACTTCCGGCAGCCCGGATGCCAAGTTCGAGTTGCGGTGGCCGCGAACCGGCGTCGCCCAGAGCCGTTGCGAACGCGGCGAGGCATGGGCGTCGCCGGGCATGAAAGAGATGACTGGCGCAATCACAGTCGCTCGCGCCGATACCCGCGATGACGTCCAGGCCGCGCTGACCGGCGAGCTCCCGCGCCCAGGTGTGCTCGAGGCACGCGTGCCCGTATGCGACCCAGGCGCCAGCAGGATCCATCGTTCGGCGCAGGTAATCGATGTGCCAGCGCACACGGCCATCACCGCGCAGGTGGCGCCCGAGCCGAGCGCGCACGCCGCCAGGCCCTTGCGCGCTGCCGACGTAGAGATACCACCCGGGCGCGAACATCGCGGGAATGCGCCGGCCAACGCCGATGAGGACGCGCCGAGCGCAATGCAACAGCAGGACATACGTGCCCGGCAAGGCATCGAGTTCGGCAATCAGCGTTGCGGTGTCGACAGGCCGCATCGCGCATTCACCAGCGCGGCGCGAGCGCCGGCGACGACGGCCTGCCACCGCGAAATAATTCTGTCAATTCCAAGATCACAGGCCTATACTCGCTGCGTCCTCGGCACCATCCGGTCGGTGTCGAGGCCTCGCGGCCGTCTCCCTCCCAGATAGACTCTCCTCGATTCCCATCAACAGATTGCTCCACCTCGACCGGCCCCGCGACCCGCAGGGGAGGCTGGAACCGGAGCTCGTATGCCTTTCGCCCGTCTCGGCCTCAAGGCCGAACTGTTGCGCGCAGTGACCGCGCAGAATTATCTCACTCCCACGCCCATCCAGAGCCAGGCCATTCCCGCCGTGCTGGCCGGTCGCGACGTCCTCGCCGGGGCCCAGACCGGCACCGGCAAGACCGCGGCCTTCGCCCTGCCGGTGTTGCAACGTCTCGATGCCGACACCAAAGCCCGGGCCCGGCCTGGCCGCGCACCGCGTGCCCTGGTCCTGACCCCGACGCGCGAACTCGCCGCCCAGGTTGGCGAGAGCTTCGTCACCTATGGTCGCGATCTTGCCCTCTCCTGCGCGGTGATCTTCGGCGGCGTCGGCATCGAACCGCAGAAAGCGCTACTGCGGCGCGGCCTCGACATCCTCGTCGCCACCCCGGGGCGCTTGCTCGATCATGCCGACCAACGCACGGTCGATCTCTCGGCGGTCGAGATCCTCGTTCTCGACGAGGCCGATCGCATGCTCGACATGGGCTTCATTCGCGATATTCGCAAGGTCCTGCGGTTGCTGCCCGCGGGGCGTCAGAACCTCTTGTTCTCGGCGACCTACTCCGACGACATCCGGCGCCTCGCCGAGGACCTGCTGGTCGACCCGGCCGAGATCGAAGTCGCACGCCGCAGCAGCGCGGCGGAGACCGTGACCCAGCACGTGTACCGCGTCGAGAAGGAGGCCAAGCGCGACCTGCTGGTGCATCTCATCGACGAGGGTAACTGGTACCAGGTGCTGGTCTTCACGCGCACCAAGCACGGCGCCAACCGCCTCAGCGAACAACTCCAGCGCGCCGGCATCGAAGCTGCCGCCATCCACGGCAACAAGAGCCAGAGTGCGCGCACCCGGGCCCTGGCCGGTTTCAAGGACGGCACGGTGCGTGCCCTCGTCGCCACCGATATCGCCGCCCGCGGGCTTGATATCGACCGCCTGCCGCACGTGGTCAACTACGAGTTGCCGAACGTGCCCGAGGACTACGTTCATCGTATCGGTCGCACCGGGCGCGCCGGCGAGTCGGGCAGCGCCTTGTCGCTGGTCGGCCGCGACGAAGCCGGCCTGCTGAAGGACATCGAACGCCTGCTCAAGCGCCGCGTGCCCGAGCTGCCACTACCGGCTTTCAGCCGCCGCGCTTCGCCGCCGGCGGCGAGCGAAAGCGGCGCCCCCGGCGGCAGCCGTCATCGCGCGGCGCCGCGCCCGGCCCAGGCGGAAACGCCGGCGCAACCGCGCAAGCGCCGTCGTTCCCGCCGGCGCAGCCAACGCGCCGCTGGTGGCGCGACGTGATGTTCCGGCCTCGAATTCGCCAGTGCACTGGCAAATCACCCGCCTGCCGCGTGTCGACGGCGTGCGGGCGTCAAGCCTGATCGACACACTTACGAGGATTGAATGATGATGAATCTCTACGTCGGCAACCTGCCGTACAGCGTCACGGAAGACCAGTTGCGCGATACCTTCGCCGCCTACGGCGAAGTGGCTCGCGTCAACCTGATCACCGACAAGTTCTCGGGCCAGTCGAAGGGGTTCGCCTTCGTCGAGATGCCCGATAACGCGGCGGCGGATGCGGCGATCAAGGCCCTCAACGATACCCAGATGGGTGGCCGCAACATCAAGGTCAACCAGGCCAAGCCGCGCGGCGAACGCCCGGCGGGTGGTGGCGGCGGCGGCCGTGGCGGCCCGGGCCGCGGCGGCTCGCGCTGGTAAGCCGACGATGTCGGTGCCGGGCGTCGCCGTGACGGCGATGCCCGGCACACCCTTCGGCATGCCGGGCAAGGCTTGTCGATAGGGGTCAGGGGAGGACGACAGCCGCCGCGGGCACCCCGCTCTCGGCGCTCGCGGTGCTACGCCGCGATTGATGCTTCCGGCGGTGCGATTGATGGGGGCTCATCTGCCGGTAGGCCGCGCGGTTCATGTCGCGGTGCGCTTCAACGCCCCGCCCAATCCGGCTTGCGCTTCTCAGCGAAGGCGCGTGCCCCTTCCAGACGGTCTTCCGAGGTATTCCAGCGTGCGAAGGCCGGGTAATCCTTCTGCCCGCGCATGGCAGCCTCCACGCCGCGCTCGTCCAGGCCGCGCATCACCGTTTCCTTCGACGCGCGCAGCGCGAGTGGCGCACAACGCAGGATCCGTTCGCACCAGTCCGTGACCGTCGCTTCGAGTCGTTCGGCGTCGACCAGTTCGGTGACGAAACCCATCCGGTAACCCTCTTCGGCGCTCACGAGATCGCCGGTCAGAACCATACCCATCGCTTGTTTCAAACCGACCTGCCGGGCCAGGCGATGCATGCCGCCGCCGAGGGCGACAGCCCCGACCAGGGGCTCGGGCAGGCCAAAACGCGAGCGCGTTGTGGCGAGGATGACGTCGCAGGCCAGCGCCAGTTCGAATCCGCCGCCGGCGGCAACGCCATCGACGGCAGCTATGATCGGCTTGTCGAGATCGAAGCGCTCGATCAGGCCGGCGTAACCGCTGCGCGGGTAAACGTGAGCCTGGCCACTGCGGGCGATCGACTTCAGGTCCGAGCCGGCTGAGAACGCGCGCTCCCCTGCCCCGGCCACCACGCACAGCCACTGCTCGTCGTCGCCCGCGAAGACATCGAACGCGGCCTGCAATTCGTCGTGCATGGCCTGGTTGATGGCGTTCATCACCTCCGGACGGTTGAGCGTGATGCGGGTGACGTGCCCCGCCTGCGTCACGTCGATGAAATCGTAGCTCACTGGTTGCCCTCCTCGGCCCGTTGACGAACGAAGCGGGAGGGTACTGCGCGCCGACGCGCGACGGAAGGCGTGGAAGGTGCTCGTCAGCCGGCTCGTCGCCCGTGCACGAAATCCGCGTAGAGCCGATCGTCGCCTGCGGTATGGTGGACGAACCAGTCGACGAGGAAGCGCACGATGTCGTCGACGGCGGCGGCGTCATCGGCCAGGATGACTTCGTGCTCGCGCGCCGAGAGGCTGTCGATGAGGTCGTCGTGCAGCCGTCGGTGGCGGGCGAACTCGGGGTAGCTGTCGCGCTGCATCATGTTCTCCTCGCTGAGGAAGTGGAATCGCGCGTAGGCATTGAGTTCGGCGAGCACGGCGGCGCGGCGCTCCTCGTCGCGTGCACTGGTCAATTCGCCGGCCAGCCGGTTGATCAGGTTGAGGAAGAAGTGGTGCTGGAGGTCGATGTCTTCGATGCCGATCTCGAAGCGTTCTTCCCAGCGCGGGATCAATCCCTTCATGCGTAACTCCGTCGGTTCGTATCGCGGGCGCATGCCCCGACCGCACACGCCTCTAACAACGGCGCAGGATAGCCGATCAGGAGATCAGGTCCCGGCGAGCAGGATGCGCTCCATCCATTTCATGCCGACGATGCCGCCGATGACGATGGCAACGAAGGTCAGAACCGAGCCGATCGCGAGCGTCGACACGCCGGTGATGCTCTGGCCGACGGTACAACCGAGCGCAACGATGCCGCCTACACCCATCAGCGCGCCGCCGGCGAGGTTGCGTACGGTGTCGCCGGAATCGGCGAAGCCGATCAGCTTGAACTTGCCACTGACCACGGCCGCAAGCAGCGAACCGGCCAGCGCGCCCAGTACCGTGGCGACGCCGAAGCCCGGCACGCGATCGGCGGTGAAGCGTTGGAGGTACTCCAGCGTGTCGCCGCTCGGGCGCACGTAGGAAAGTGACTGCGGGGCGCGCGGCAGATCGGCGAACTCGTCGTAGCCGAGACCGGTCAGCGCCCAACCGGCGACGACACATAGGCCCACGCCGATGCCGCCGATGACGTGGCGCGGCGAACCGCGGAAATCGCCGCTGGCAAAACAATAGCCAACGAGCCCAGCGGCAAGGACACCGCCCACCACCCAGTTCAGGCTGGTCTCGGCGCCGACTCCGGCGCGTGCCAGCAGCGCGGCCGCAGATTGCGAGCCGTCGAGCGCGATGGCCGTATTCGCCTCGAGCCAGGCGCGCGCCGGTCCGAGGATGCCGCCGAGTGTCATGTAGGCAGTGACGCCGACGGTCACCAGCACCACCAGGGCACGCAGATCGCCGCCGCCGACGCGCACCAGGTTGCGGCTGGTGCAACCGCCGGCGAACACCATACCTATACCGAACAGCACGCCGCCGAGCGTATTGCCGAGCCAGTTGAAACTCGGTCCCGCGTACATCGACAGGCCGAGGTCCACGACCCCGACATGGACCAGCGCCTGGGTCCCGAGTATCGCCACGGCAACGGCCAGCAGCCAGCTACGGAACCGACGGTAGTCCTCGAAGGACATGATGTCGGAGATCGAGCCCATGGCGCAGAAGTTGGTCTGCTGGACGACGAAACCGAACACCGCACCGATAGCGAAGCCGCCCCACGCCAGCCACAGCGGAGCCGCCTCCAGGATCTGCTCGCGCAGGGCCTCCACGGTCATACCCTCAGCCGGCCGCCGCCGCGCAGCCTTCGAAGGCGTCGGCGTCCATCTTGGCCTCGTACTTCGCACTCACTTCGACACCAGGGGTGAGCCCGGCCTTGACGCCAGCCCAGTCGGCCGGACGCAGCACGATCATCCAGCCGAGCTGGTAGGGATCCTGGTTGGCGAGATTGGGTTGCTCGACCAGGGCGTCGTTGACCGCGACGACTTCGCCGTCGGCGGCCGAGCGCGCCGGCCCGACCCACTTGCCCGACTCGATGGTGGCGCAGGACTTGCCCGCCTTGACGTCGCGCCCTACCTTCTTCGGCGTGAACGCGACCAGTTCGCCGGCGAGCGCGGTGGCGACGGTGGTCATCCCCATGCGTACGGTACCGTCACCGAGGTCCTCGTACCAAGTGTGATTCTCGACGTCGTAGAGCAGTTCGTCGGGCAGGTTGCATCCGCGTACGTTTGGCATGTCGGTCCCCTTTCGGTCTTGTCGTGGGCGCGCTCACCGGTGGCGCCCCTGCTTGTTGTCATCCGTGGCCACTGCCGTCGCGATGCGGCCGGCGTTGCGTCGCTCAGGCGCCTTGTGCCCGGCCCCGCACCGAGTCCGCCATGCGCAAAGACCGCGACGCGCAGCAAAAGTCGCCCAGCCCCGCCTGCTCCAGTTTGCCGTTGACGAACAGGAACAGATGCCGAAGCGCGAAACGCATCATGACCAGGCGCTGCTCACGCTCTGCGTGGTCGGGCTCGAGCGTGAGCAGATTGTAATGCCAGGCGAGCTCGCGGCAGGTCTCGCGACAGGCATTGAAACTCGGCTCGGCTTTCGCCCCCTGGCGATGCAGTGCGAGCAGCCGGAAACCCTCACGCTGTCCGGTGGTCGGCGTACGTTCGTGCGCCGCGTGCCAGGCTTCGAGCACGGCCTCCCCAAGCGTCAGCATGGCGGCGGCATCGAGATCCTGTGCCTCGATGGCCACAGCGAGTCTAGCGAGCGCGGTCATCTCAGAATCTTCTCCTTGACCATCGCCATGCTGTCCGAGACGTTCTCGTGCACGCCGACCTGGCGTGGACTCAGGCCCAGCGCGAGGCCCAGCAGCTGGGTGAAATAGAGGATCTTCACCGAGGTCTTGACGCCGAAATTCTTCTCCGCGCGCACCTGGTGCATCTCCAACCCGGAATGGCAGGTCGGGCACTCGGTGGCGATGACTTCGGCGCCGGCCGCCTCGGCGGCCTGGATGATGTTCAGCACGAGCTTGGTCGAAGTGTCGGAGTCGGACAAGGTGTGCGCGCCGCCGCAGCAGGCGGTCTTGAGCGGGAACTCGACGTTCTCGGCGCCGGCCGCGGCGAGCAGGTCGTCCATGAAATGCGGCTTGGCGGTCGACTCCGAAGCCGGGCCCTGGTCCTTCTCGGGGAAGATGTGTCGCGGACGGGTGTACATGCAGCCGTAATAGTTGGCGACCTTGAGCCCTTTCAGGGAGTGCTTAATGCGCGCGGCCAGGCCGTCCTCGCCGATCGCGCTCTTGATCCAGTCGAGCGCGTGGATGGTTTCCACGCCACCGGCTTCGTAGGTGGCGTGGCCGGCCTTGCTCGACAGCCGCTCGACCACCGCGCGCGACTCGGCATCGTGGGCAAGGTCGTATTCCGCCTTCTTGAGGTTGTGGTAGCAGCCGTTGCAGGGCGCCATCACCGTCTTGTGTCCCATGTCGTGCGCGGCAATGGCCATGACCCGCGAGGACAGGTAGGTCTGCAGCCTGGGGTCGATGTTCTTGACTTCCATCGCGCCGCAGCAGTTCCAGTTCTTCACTTCCTCGAGTTTCAACCCCAGTGCCTTGCCAAGCGCCTGGGTCGAACGGTTGTAGGCGTGCCCCGAGCCTTCCAGCGCGCATCCCGGGTAGTAGGCGACCGATTCGTACTTGCTCATGAACGTGCGCCTCGCGCGGGTTGATCGAGTTCGCTGGCCGCAGCCCTGACCAGGGCGTCCAGCCCGAGCGCCTGGCGTTGCGCCTGTTCGCGCTCGTGAACGAATTCCTCGATGGCGGCGCGCGCCTTGCCCCAGCCGCGCGTGCGTGGCTTGAGCACGTTGGCGAGCCCCATCGTGACGAGCAGCTTGACCGGCAGGTGGCGCAGCAGCCGCTTGACCATCTCGACCAGCCACTCCTGCATCAGGGCCTGGCCGGTGCGCGCGAAGAAGCCGCGGATGATGCGTCCTTCCTCGATGCGGCCGGTGGCGAAGACCTGGCTGGCGAACTCCTCGTCGAAATGCATCGACGGGCTCTTCGGCGTGTGCCCCTTGAGCTCGAGCCAGTGCGCGGTGGCCTTCATCACGCCTTCGGGGAAGACGTCGCGCGGGCAGGCGTAGGTGCACTTGTTGCACGATACGCACTGCCAGATGATGTCGCGGTCGCGCAACAGTTCCGACTCCATGCCCATGCGGATGAGATAGATCCAGTAGCGCGGATTGAAGTCGGGGTTGATGGCATTGACAGTGCACGAGTTGGTGCACGAGCCGCACTGCCAGCAGCGATGGATCTGTTCGCCGCCGGGCAGGGCCGCGATCTCGTCCTGCAACGCCTCGTTGTAGTCCGTCACCACGCGCGACTCGATGAAGGTGCTCCAGTGTCCGGAGACGTCGACCCCGTCGATGACGAGCTTGTCGTGGGTGACGAGGTTCTCTGGCCGGATCAGATGTTCTTCGTGGATCGGCATGGGCTCAGTCTTCGCGGTGGAGGTCGACCACGCGCACTTGCGCGGCCTGTTCGTCGAGCACGAACGCCTGGCCCTCGAGCGCCTTGGCGCGCAGGCGCGCCGACCCGGCCTTGACACCGTCGAGCCCGAGCATGCGCCGCGTATGCTGCATGGGGTCTTCGGGCGTGGCGAAATCGGTGCGCAGGTAGGTACCGCCCTGGGCACAGATGTACTCCGCGTAGACCTCGGCCAGGAGCAGGTCGACGTAATGGTTGATGTCGCGGAAGAAGCCGTTGTCGGACAGGAATACGGCGAGTTCTTCGCGCAGGACGAGGAAGGTCGCGTAGTCGTCCGCGGCCGGGATGGTCAGGTGGTCGACGTTCTCGCCGAACCAGATCTCGCGCAGCGCGCCGGTGTTCGCCCGCGCGTCCCACACCCAGCGGGTCATCAGGGGATAGCGTTCCGGATCGACGTTGTGCAGCACTTCGGCGGCGAAATCGCGCACCCAGCGATGGTCGCGGTCGTCGGGGAACTGGGCGCGGCAGGCGGCGAGGCGTTGATCCGTGCTGCGCGTGTCCTCGCGCCCGTCGAGCAGGACACCGAGGGCGGTGCGCAGGTAGGCCAAGCCGCCGCTCTCGAGCATGGGGGCGAGGCGCCGGCGTACCGTCGGCATGAATGCGGCAAGGGTCACCAGCGTACCGAGTTCGACCGCGCGCGGGTCGGCCCCGAGCAGGGCGTCACGAAACAGCCGTGACTTGAGTTCGAGCGCGGCGATGTAGCGCTCCACACCGCCGTGCTGTTCACAACCGGCAATGGCGGCTTCCAGTGCGCTGCGCAGGCGCGATCCGGACAGGTGCAGCACCGGGCGTGGCACCTCGGCGACACTCGCCACCATGCCGCGGGCCGCGCTCGTCTTCCTGCTCAGTCCCAGCACCATCGGCCCCGCGTGTCAGACCGCGACGGCCGTGTAGCCGAGGCTGGCGATGGCGGCGGCGTTGCCCTGGGCAATCGAGTCGTCGATGGTCTCGGGCCCCATCGCCGCACCGGCCACGAACACGCCCGGCCGGGTGGTCTGTCCCATCGCGTTGTAGGTGTCGCCGCGTTCGATGTAACCGTGGCTCTCGAGGTCGATGCCGAAGACCTGCGCAAGCCGCTTGTTGTCGACGTTGGGGTCCATGCCGATGGCGTGCACGACCATGTCGAAGGGGATCGTGATGGGGCGCTTCACCAGGGTGTCCTCGCCCTTGACGATGACTCGCTTGCCGTCGGAAGTGACCTCGGCGATACGCGCCTTGATGTACTTGACCTTGAACTCCTCCTGGCTGCGCCAGTAATACTTGGTCTCGTACAGGCCGAAGGTGCGAATGTCCATGTAGTAGATGTAGACGTGACAGTCGGGCAGCTCTTCGCGGATTTCCATCGCCAGGTTGGCCGACACCGTACAGCACACCTTGGAACACCATTCGCGTCCAATCTGGCGATCACGCGAACCGACACAGAGCAGGATGGCGACACGTTCCGGCTTGCGGCCGTCGGACGGGCAGCGCACGCCCTGGCCAGAGGAGATCATCTGCTCGACCTGGGTGGTGGTGACGACGTCCGGAAAAAGACCGAAACCCCACTCCGGCTTGTTGACCGAATCGAAATGGGTGAAGCCGGTGCACAGGATGGCGGCGCCGACGTCGAGCTGATCACCGCTGGCGAGCGTGGCGCGGAACGCGCCCGGATTTCCGTCGAACGCACTCACCGTGGTGTTCAGGCGCACTTCGATGCGCGGGTTGGCGGCGACGCGCTCGACCATGCCGCCGATGGCATCCTTGGCCCACTCGCCGGACGGCACGAGCTTCGCGTAGCCGGACAGGATCGGCGCGCCGCCGAGGCGGTCGGCCTTGTCGACCAGGATGCAGTCGCGGCCGACGCTGGCCAGCGCCTGCGCCGCGGCGAGTCCGGCCGGCCCGCCGCCGACCACCAGGGTGGGTTTGCTCATGCGCTCGTTTCCAGTTTCTTGAAGCCGGGGCCACTGGTGAGGCGGCGGCGTGGGTCGTAGAGGTTCTCTGGCGCGCCCTGCTTGATGTCCTCGAGGTAGGCCTCGAACTCGGCCTTGGCCTGGCGCCAGTCGATGCCGAGCTTCTCCATCAGGTCCTCGACCGCCGAGGCGTGCCAGTGCGACTGCACGATCTTGAAGGGGTGTGCGCCGCACACGAGGGCCGCGAACTGGACGTCGGCCAGGATCGGCAACGAGTAGTCCTTGCCCACAGCCTTGCCGATCCACTGGTTCTTGTCGAGCGTGGTGATGCAGCCGGTGTCGTGGCCGATCATGACGTCGGCGCGTGCCTCCTCCACCGCGACGCGCACCTTGCGATCGATGGCGAAGGAACGCGTGAACTCGCGCTCGGAGATGATGTGGCGGAAACCGAAGCCGCAGCAGTCGTACCACGTCTTGTAGTCGATGACCTGGGTGCCGAGCGCCTGCATGATGCCGGTCGACACGGCGACGCGGTTGCCCTCGAGGATGTCGTCGTCGTAGATCGCGTCCTGCGGCACCATCTTGTAGACGTGGCAGGCCGGGTGGATGGTTGCGCGCACCTGCGAGCAGTCGATGACCTGGTGCTCGCGGATGCGCTCGCGCATCACGTGCACCCACTCCGAGTAATGCACGATCTCCTCGGGAATGAGCAGCTTGCCGTCGACCAGCCGGCCGAGCTTGGCCAGGATCTTCCGCACCTTCTCGCGCAGTTCCGCCGAGTGGACGAGGAACTCGCGCACCTCCTTGTAGTTGCCGAAGGAGGTCCCGCAGTGGACCAGCGGGTAGTAGTAGCCGGCAGGCTTGTCCTCGGCCTGGGCCGAGACGTAGGCCTGGTGGAAGTTGCGCAGGAACACCGCGGCCAGGGATTCGAGGTTGCCGATGCCGGAACCGTGGTAGTTCCACGCCGTGCACGAGGTCTGGTCGGTCTCGTCGAGGTAGCGGATGTCGAGCTTGTTCATCAGCCACAGCAGCGAGGCCGGGTAGCCGGGAATGTTGCCGCACTGCCCGCAGGACTTGTGGTGCCACAACTGCTGGGTGGGTACGCGCTTGTCCCAGCCGTAGAGCGTCTTCACGGTGACCGGTTCGTGTTCGTCGCCGACGCGGTGGACGACGATCTCGCCCTCGCGTTCGAGTTCCCACATGGCGTCGCGCACGTCGGCCACGCGGTCCTTGTCGGTCAGCAGCGAGCGGCGGTCGACGCGCTGCTCGACCCAGGCGGTGGCGACTCGCGCCTCGCCTGCGCTGAGGTCGCTGTCGCGCCACTCGGCGCCGTGGCCGGTGAAGCGTTCGCGGGTGTCGGTGGTATCACTCATGGTGTACTCCTCGCGTCATTGGTGTCGGGCACCGCTGGTCAGGCGACCGGATTCATTCGTCGTCTTCGTCGTCATCCTGGTCTTCGAGCCAGTCGTCATAGTCCTCGCGCTTCTCGTCCATGATGTCGGTGATGACGTCGAAGAGGTTCTCGTCGATACCTTCGAGCTGGCCGAGCACGCCGGTCATCTCCCAGATCGTGTAGAGCTCGATCGAGGTCTTGAGATTGACCTCCCAGGCCGTTTCCGTGGTGTTCAGGGTCGGCATGGGGATGGCCTTGCGCAGCAGCTTTAGCGGCGCATCGACCTTGGAGATGTTGGGCCCCCAGTCGGCGAAGTGATCGGGCGTAATCATGTTCGGCGCGAGCTGGTTGCCGGTCGAGATGAGCTTGAGCATGACGCGGCTGAACGGGCGCAGCACGTTCTTGGCCGACTCCATGCCGTGCTTGATGGCGGCTTCGCGCATCAGCATGACCAGCCCGCCGGGCGAGTTGCCGAACGGACAGCGCGCGGCGCAGGTGTAGCACTGGGCACAGGCCCAGATCTTCTCCTGCATGGCGTCGTAGATCCCTTCGAGGTTCTCGGTCCAGAGCAACTGGACGATCTCGCGCGGGCTGAAATCGTAGTAATGGGCGGCCGGGCAAGTCGCGGTACAGATGCCGCAGTTGAGGCAGCCGTTCAACTCCATGTCGTAACGGAGGTCGGCCTGGATGTCGCCGAAGATCGCCTCGAGTTCCTCGCGTGGCCGCGTCGGCACCTCCGACAACGGGTCGCCGATGGCGTGCTGGACACGGGTCGCGGTGGCGTGACTCATCGCCATGGCCCTCTTCAGTAGGTCAGAACCTTGCAGTCGTCTTCCATGACCGCCTCGATGAGATAGGCACCGCCGACGATGCCCTCGCATTCCTCGATGAGGTCCTCGGCCTTCATGTCGAAAAGATCGAGATTGGGCGAGCAGCAGAAGAATTTGACCCCGGCCTCGTGGGCATCCTTGATGAAATCGTAGACGGATTTCGCCGAGCCTGGTTTGACGGTGAGGGTCTCCGCCACGCCCTTCTTCATCAGGCGCCCGGCGGTCGCGGTGCAGATGACCTCGACTTCGTAGTCCATTGCCGCGGCAACGCTGGCCTGGAATATCGGCGCGCCCAACTCCTCGCCATTGCGCGGATCGGTATTCGCCATGACGATCACGAGCTTATCGGCCATCCACTTGTCTCCCCGGTTCGCCGCACCATGCGCCCTCTCGGGCGACGCCGACACAGTATCGTGAGTCTCGCTATATGAATCAAGGTTATATCGATATATCTATTTCGAATAACCTTTGAATTTAGAAGGTTGAGCCCGTTTTCGGTCTTTCAGGTCGTCTGCACCACCGCCAGTGCGCTCGTTCCTGGCACCTCGAGCAACTCCACCACGTTGCCATCGGGGTCACGCCCGTAGGTCGCCCGGATGTCGCCCAGCACCTGCGGCGGGCAGTGGAAGTGCATGCCAGCGGCGGCGAGTCGGGCGTGCTCGGCCTCGATATCGCTGACTTGCAGACACAGGTGGGTGATGCCGTGATCGCAGACCGGGCGTTCGGGGTCGCCGGCCTTGGGCGGTGGCGAGGCGTATTCGAACAGTTCCACGCAGGCGTTGCCGCAGCGCAACATGACGATCCGCGCCGCCGAGTCGCGCAGTCCCGTGATGTTGTCGAGCTCGCGGTGTCCGCTCTCCCAGTCGAGCGTGAACACTTCCTCGAAGCCGAGCAGATCCTTGTAGAACGCGCTCAGGCGCGCGATGTCGGGCGTCGAAATGGCGACGTGATTGATGCCGTGAATCATGCCGGGCTCCCCTCGCGTGTGACTCCTCGCATCATAGCGCGCCGAATTCGCCGGGCGTGGCGCCAACAGCCGCGTCATGGTGCCAGCGCCCGCTACGAAGCCGCTCGTGCCGTTCGCCGCGGTCTCCGCGCCGTGCTTCACCGTGGCTTCATCCACCCCATCACCTGCACGATCCCGGTCATGGTGACGACCAGGGCGTCCTCGATCGCGCGCACCCGCGGCCGTACCGCGGCGAGGGTCGTCGCGGCATCGGCCGGGGACTCCTCGAACTCCATCACGAGGTCCTCGGCGATGGCCGGCTTGAAACCCGGATGACCGCTGAAGCCGAGCGCGTTGTCGCCGACCTGGAACAGCGCCGGTCGGCCGCTCGCCGACACCGCGAGAATGCGTGCGCCGAGCGGCGGCTCGAAGCTGTCGCGGCCGTAGCAGACGTCGAGAAAACGCTCGGGCAGGTAGCCGTTGAGCGCGCCGTCGTCGACACGTCGCGCATCCTCGCAGGTGAAGGCCAGCGGCGCCGGGTGCGTACGCCCGCCGGCCGCGAGCGCCAGGATCTGCGCGCCGAGGCCGAAGCCGAGCACGGCAATACCGCGTTCGAGGCAGGCGTGCGTGAGTTCGAGTTCCTCGACCAGGGTCGGCACGTTGCGCGGCCCGGCCGATCCCCACGGACCGCCGCCGAGCAGGACGAGGCCGTCGCCCACCTGCTCGATGGGCGGGATGCCGCCGCGCCCGGTGAACGGCCGGTGATAGGTGAAGCGGATCTTGCGTCCTTCGAGATGGTCCTCGAGCAGGCCGAGGTAATCCGCCGAGGTGTGCTGGATGACCGTGAGATGGGCGAGGTAGTCCATCAGCCCGGTCCGTCGTGCAGGGCTGCGCGCAGGGTCTCGACGATGGCGCCGGGCGCGACCGATATCAGTTCGATGGGCGCCGCGGCGAGGTAATCGGCGGCGACCTCGGCCGCGCGCGCCACCTCCACCTGCCTGAGCGCACCTTCGAGATCGAACAGCACGCGGGGTGGGGTGACGAAGAAGTCTCCGCTGAACACCACTTGTTCGAGCCGCGGCGTGCCGGTCGCGGCGAGACGCGCGTGCACCGCGATCGTCCCCCCCGCGGTGACCCGGTGCGCGTGCCGCGCCGCGCCGTCCGCGCCGAGGCCGTCGATCTCGTGGACGAAGGCGGCGGTGCCGATCTCGTCCGCGTAGCAAGCGGCAGCCGCCGACGCCTCGCGGGCGTCGAGTTCGCCGGTCGCGCAGTCGAGGCCGAAGGCGGCGGCGAAAGCCGCGGCCAGGGCCTGCTTCACGGCTGGCCACGGCGGCGCTCGACCAAGCAGGGCGGCCAGCGAGGTCACGCGCGCGGCCGGCGGGGCATGGTCGCGGCGCGCGCGCTTGTCGCCGGGCACCTGCAGGGCGCCGAACATCGTTGCCGGATCGAGTTCGCCGATGACGGTGCCCTGGTAGAACAGCGTGCCGCCGTCGAAGAAGCCGCCGGTCCCGCCGATCTTGCGCCCGTCGACTTCGATGTCGTTGCGCGGCCGGAAACGCGCGTCGATCCCGAGCGTGGCGAGGCCGGCCGCGGCGGCGGTGCAGATGCGCGCGGCGAGATCCTCCAGGGCGCCGCCGCCGAGCGTCTCGCGCGCGCAGATCAATTCCCAGCCGAGCTGGCCTTCGTCGAGGTAGATGGCGCCGCCGCCGGTCACGCGCCGACCGACATCGATGCCATGCGCCGCGCAGAACGCGAGATCGACTTCGCGCGAGAGATCCTGGTGGCGCCCGACCAGCGCACTCGGGCTGAAGGCGAGAAAGCGCAGGGTGTCAGCGCTGTTGCCCGCGCGGTGGGATTCGATCAGCGCCTGGTCCAGCGCGACGTTGCGCCGCCCCGGCAACAGGCCGGTGTCGATCACCCGCAACGGACGCACCTTCGCCCCGACCGCGCTCAGCGCGCGAACTGCTCGATGTCCTCGCCTTCGCTCCACGTCTCGCCGTCGCGCAGGCGGTCGAGCTGGCGGCGGATCTTGCGGATGTCGACGGCCACCGGCTGGAACGGGTAACTGGCGACGTCGGACGGCGGCGAATCGCCGTAGGGCCGATCGCAGGCCGAGATGTCGTCGGCGAACTTGCCCGGACAGCCCGAGGTACGGAAGGCGATGCCGGCGTCGATGATGGTATCGAGGTCGGCCTGCGGCAGACCGAAGTCGCTCACCGCGCCGCGCTCGTCGAAGCGCATGTGCTCGACGCGCACGCCGCGGTAATCGATGAGATAGCGTGCAAGCTGGACCCGCCGCCACTGGTCGCGCGGCGTCGCCGGCAGGTGGTCCATGAGCGACCCGCGTTCGGGGAAGAAGCAGAACAGGTGGCTGTGGCCGCCGAGATCGACGATGCGCTGCACGAGGCTCAGCAGCTCGTACTCGGTCTCGCCCATGCCGACGATGATGTGCGCGCCGAACTTCTGCTGGCCGAAGACCTCGCGGGCATCCATCAACACCGACCAGTACTTGTCCCAGCGGTGCGGCGACTGCACGCCCTTGCCGCGGGTGCGCTCGAAGATCACCGGCGTCGCCGCGTCCAGCGCGACGGTGAAGATATCCGCGCCGAGTTCGTGCAGCCGCACCACATCGTCACGCGTCATGGTCGTCGGGTTGGACAGGATCGAGACCGGGATGGCGGCCGGGTCGATACGCTCGGTCCAGCGCTTCAGCACCGTCACCGTGTCGGCATCGGAAGCCGGGTGGGTGATCATCGAGATGCACATGCGATGGAACGGACTGCCGGCGACGTCGCGCGCGACGATGTCGACGATATCGGCCACCGGCACCGCCGGCCAGTCGACGCGGATGAAGTTGCGATCGGCGTAGTCGCGATCGGCCTCGCGATGACGCGCGAGCCCGCAGTAGGCGCAATTGGCGCGACAGCCCTCGGGGTAGGTCAGCAGGAGATTGAGGCAGCGCGTGCAGGCGCAGCGGTGCATGCGGCCGGGCATGATGCCGAGGGTGATGGCCGCCGCGGTCGAGAGCTGCACGTAATCGGGCGACCGCATGCTCGGGGTCAGGACGTTGTTGTTCGGCAGATAGACGCCGGCCGGCGCCGCGGCGCCCTGCTTGACGCGGCCGCCGTTGCGCAGGGCCGCCGGCGTTCGCGTGGGTGCGCGCGGCGCCATGCGCGCGAAATCGTTGCCGCCGGCACCGGCCGGCAGACTCGCCGCGGCATCACGTTCGAAGCAGCTCATCGGTATCGATCCTCCTCAGGCGACCGCGCCATCGCGCTCGCGCGTCCAGTACTCGGGATAGGCGATCCAGCCGGCGCGCAGGGCCGCGCCGTCGGGTCGTGCCGTCGCCCAGAGGCGGCGGCGGCGTGCCAGCGCATGGTCCAGTGCGCGGCCGAACAGGTCGTCGATGTCCTCGGCGTAGTCGTCGGCAGCGGAGCGGTCACCGTCCTGCCACGCGGCGGCCGCCTCTCCAGCCAGGCGGCCGGACACCACCGCCGCATGGATGCCGGCGCCCGACACCGGGTTGACCAGGCCGGCCGCATCGCCGGCCAGCAAGGTCAGGACCTCGCCGATGCGCCCGCTCGGCGCAACGCGCCCGCCGACCGGGATGACGCCACCGGTGAGCGCGCTGCCGCCGCGACCGACCCGCCCCTCGGCGTGCAAGGTTTCGTGCAGGTCCGCAAGCAAGGCCTTGAGCCGGCCGCGCGCCGCGCGCCCGACCCCGACGCCGAGGTGGGCCTGCGCGCCATGCGGAAACAGCCAGCCGTACCCACCGGCGATGTCGGCGGACAGGAAGATGTCGGTGGCGTCGCTCGCCTCGCGCAGCGGCACGGTGTACTGGCGGGCATGGACGAGTTCGCGGTTGACGGCGCCGATCGCGCGACCGACCCGCGACAGCGGACCATCCGCGCCGATCAGGACGCGGCCGCGCAGGACCGCGCCGCTGGCGAGGCGCACGCCACCGGTGTCGTCGATGGCGACGACGGCCTCGGCGAAACGGCAGTCGGCGCCGGCGGCGCGCGCGGCATCGACGAGTTCGCGATCGAACCGGCCGCGGTCGATCATGAAACCCGGGAACGGCGACCGTTCGTCCGCGGGCGCGTCCTCGACCCGGGTCAGCATGCGGCGCACCGGTTGCCGCAGCGTCGCGGCGAACGTGGCCACGTCCTGCCCGACCAGTCCGGGCACGAGTTCGGCGCACTGCACCGGGTAGCCCGCTTCGAGCCGGCGGTCCACGGCGACCACGCGACAGCCCCCCGCCGCCGCGGCACGCGCGGCGCTCGCACCGGCGGGCCCCAAGCCCACCACCACGAGGTCGACGTGCTGCGTGCTCACGCTGCGTTCAGGCCGCGGCGATGGAGCGCCGCGCCTGCGCCAGCTTGAGCGAGCAGCAGGCGTGTTCCTGGTGACAGGGCCGGCCGACCGCGCGGGCCACGGCCACCGTGCCGTCGGCGGGAAAGGCGATGCCGTCGAGCCCCGCCATCACGGCGTAGGCGTCGGTGAGGCGCTTGTGCAGGCCGGGCGGCCGGGCGCAGCCGAGCAGTACCTCGCGCGCCGGCAGGCGCTCGCGCGCGGCGAGAAAGATCTCGCCGACCGCATGCGGCGACGGCGTCTCGAACGTTCCGGGCGCGGCGTAGAAGGGCATGATGACCACCAGCACGAGGGCGTGGATGGCATGCCGCGCGACGATGTCCAGCGCGTTGGCCTCGCCGAGAATGCGGCCGTAGTGCAGGCCGATGACGATATGCGGCACGACTTCCATGCCGGTCGCGCAGAGCGCCGCGAGCGCGGCCTCGAAGTCGTCGACCGGGCGGTCGAGGTGGTAGACCTCGCGCACGGTGTCGGCGGCGCCGATGATGTCCAGCATCGCGGTATCGACGCCGGCGGCGGCCATGCGGCGCGCGCGGGGTCCGTCGATCAGCGCCGAGTGCACCGCCACGCGCAGGTGCGGAAAGTCGCGCTTCAGTCCTTCCACCACCGGCCAGTAGCGCTCGTACTTGATCTCGTTGCGACGGTTCGAACCGCCTGAGAGCAGGAAGCCCTGCAGGTCCTGCTCGGCGACCAGGCGGCGCACCTGAGAGTCGAGCGCGGCCGGGGACTGCGCCGGGATCATGGGTTCGAGGATGCGTGCGTGACAATGGTCGCAGTCCAGCGCGCAGGCCGGGCCAGTGACCGAGAAGGCCGGGAAGCTCATCTTCGAGCAGCCCTTCAGTTCGCTCGAACCGTAACTCTTGAAGGTCGGCGTGGAGAAACGCAGCGCGCGGGTGGCGAGCGCGCCGCCGGCGGCTTCCATGCGCGCGACCAGGCCCGCATCGAACGCCACATCCTCGAGTTCCTCGATGTCCGCCAGCCGTTCCAACCACGCCATCGTTGCCGCTCCCCTGCTCTACTCGCCCCGCGCGCGGGCGCCGGGACCTTGCGCCCAGCATATATTCAATTACGTTATATGTTTAGAACCGTTATTTATATAACGCCGATTCCGTTATGATGCCGGCCGCCGGCGCCCGGCGTCGGCTTTCGCGTACGCCCAACGGAGAACGTCTGTCATGGCCGATCTGCTGCTCGACACCAAGGGGCTCAACTGCCCCCTGCCCATCCTCAAGACCAAGAAGGCAATCAAGGACGTCGCGGTCGGCGGCACCATCGAGATCCTCGCCACCGACCCTGCCGCCGATGCCGATTTCCAGGCCTTCTGCCGCACCACCGGCCACGAACTCGTGGAATCCGGCCAGGACGGCGACGTCTACCGCTTCGTCATCCGCCGCGCCAAGTAACCCGCGCGGACAGCCTGCTCAGCGCGGATGCCAGCCGCGTTCGCGCGGCCACGCCGGGGTCGGTGTCGGCACGAAGGTCGGGCGTCCCGGTTCGACACGGTAGGCCGCGCGGTCGGCGGCGCCACGGTCGCGTCGGCGTGGCGCGTGTTCGGGGCCCGGATAGGGCAAGCCGTAGAACCCACCGTAGGGCAGCGGCCAGCCACCGCGCTGCTCGACGACGATCGGCGGCGCCCAGGCCGGCTCGCGCGCCGCGCGCGCCGCGGCGACCTCGGCGCGGCGCGCCGCCGCGGCCTCGCGTTCGGCCCGCACCCGCGCCCACTGGTTCGTCACCGAGTAGTAGTCCGTCGCGGCATCGGCCACCGGGCCGGTGTCTGCGATTTCGAACGCTTCGGTCGCGCCGTTGTCGCCAGGCGGCGCATCGGCGTAATGCCGCACGCCGGCTTCGTCAATCCAAGTGTGCACGGTCACGGCGACGGCGCCCGGCGCGCCCAGGACGAGCAGCGCCGCCGCTCCAACCGCGCGGCAACACCGGAATATCGTCAGCCGATCCATGACGGCAGTGTAGCAGCCCGTTGCCCCCGGGCTGGCGCCATCCGTCAGGCTGCGACCGGCGGTTATCATGCGGAGTCGAGCCACCACACCGCGCGAGAGTCCGTGAAACCACCCGCCGCCGACAGCCCACGTCCGCACGTGCGTCCTCGTGACGCCGCCAGCCTCGTCATCCATCGCCAGCGCCGCACCCACCACGAAGTGCTGATGGGGCGGCGTGGCGGCAAGGCGCGCTTCAAGCCGGGTGTCTACGTCTTTCCCGGCGGGGTGCTCGAACGCCACGACTACCGCGCCCGCCCCTTGCGCGGCCTCGACGACGCCGTGCCGCCGCTGCTCGCGGTCGGCGACTCGCAGGCCAAGGCCAACGCGCTGGCCATGGCCGCGGTACGCGAAGCGTTCGAGGAGGCCGGCCTGCTCTACGGCTCGCCCGGCGACGTCGGCGCGGTCGGCCACGATACCTGGGCCGAGTTCCGGCGGCGCGAACTCGCCCCGGATCTCGCCGCCCTCGACTTTCTCGGCCGCGCCATCACGCCGAGCTTCCAGCCGCTGCGTTTCCACGCCCGTTTCTTCGCCGTCGAGGCCGACCGCCTGAGCGGTGAATTGCGCGGCGACGGCGAACTCGAGGACCTGCGCTGGATCCGCCTCGACGACACCGCCGGGTTCGAGATGATGATGGTGCAGGAGATGATTCTGGCAACCTTGGGTCGGCGCCTCGCCGGCCAGGACGCACCGCCCCAGCGCCTGTTCTTCCGCTGGGGCCGGCGCAACGTCGTCGACGCCTGAGCGCTGCGGGCCGCCCCTGGGATCAGAGTCGGCGCGTGGCGGCGCCCTTCAGTTCCATCACGTTGCCTTCCGGGTCGGTGACGTAGATCGACGGCCCGAAGCCCTCCGCGCCGTAGACCTCGCGGGTCTCCGTGTGCGGCGCGCCGATGCGCTCGAGGTGCGCGCGCACGGCCGCCTCGTCGAAAGGCTCGACCCTCAGGCAGAAGTGATCGAGGTTGCGTCCCGGCCCCGGTGGTGGCCCGCCCTGCCGGCCGAGTTCGCTGTCGACCGGCACGAGGTCGATGAGGATGTCACCGGCGCGCAGCTGGACCAGGCCGATGCCGAGCTCGCGCTCGACGGTCGCACCGAGCACCTCGCAGTAGAACGCGGATATGGATGCGACATCGACCACGCGCAGGACCACATGGTCGAGATGGACGTGTTCGAACATGCCAGCCCTCCTCCGCACCCGGCGCTCAACGCGCCAACGTTTCGTGCGCGTAACGATACACGACCCAACCGCCAGCCAGCCCGACCATGCCGACCGTGGCAGACGCCAGCGCGAGAGGTGCCAGCGCCACCACCGAGCTGACCAGCATCGGTCCGGCCGCGGTGCCGAGATCGGTCAGCAGACGCCACAGCCCGAGGAACTCGCCGCGCCGCGCCGGTGGCGCGAGATCGGTGCCCCAGGTCATGACGATGCCGGTGGAGAGGCCGTTGGCCAAGCCGAACGCGACCGCCGCGGCGAGCAGGCCGGCGTGGGAATCGACCGCCGCGAGGGCGATCAGCACGAGGGCGAACAGGAAACAGCTCGGCACCGCGGTGGCGCGCCGACCGTAGCGGTCGAGGGCGAGGCCGGCCGGGTAGAACAGGGCGACGTCAACGGCCGCCGAGACCGATACCACGAAGCCGATGGCCGGCGCGTCGAGTCCGAGCAGCGCGCCGAAGAGCGGCAACAGGACCGTCCGCGCCGCGCGCATCAGCATGAACGTGATGGCGGCGACGCCGTAGCTGGCGAAGACGCCGCGGTGGCTCCAGGCGAGCGCCGGGTAGCCGTGCCAGCGCAGGGCGTCGCGCTGGCCGCGGTCGGCACTCGCGGTGAGGAGGATGACCAGCAGACCGAGCAGGATCGAGCCGCCGGCGACGACGAAAGTTTCCGCGTAACCGATGGCATGCGCCAGCGCGCCGCCGGCGAGCGGGCCGATCAGTGCCGCGAGGCGGAGGCTGCCGGCGATCATGGCGATGACCCGTCCGCGCTCGGCGCTGGCCAGCGTCGACGACACGTAGGCCATGCGCCCGAGCAGGAAACTCGACGAGCCGGCGCCGTTGACGAAGGCGATGAGGTAGAACCAGCGCGGATCGTCCGCCCACGCGTAACCGAGAAAGGCTAGGCCGAGCAGGAAGCTCGCGGCGACCATCAAGGTCTTCTCGCCGAGCCGCGCGGCGAGCATGCCGGCCGGCAGGTCCATCGCCATCATGCCGAGCCCGCGCCAGCCGACCACTGCCGCCGCCGCGGCCGCGCTGCCGCCGGCATCGAGTACATATAGCGGCAGCAGCACGAAGGACGCCTGGGCCGGTACGCCGAGCAGCAGTGCCGGCAGGTACACCGGCAGCAGCATGCGGCGATGCACGCCGGCCATGGTTCAGCCGTGCATGCGCCCGCGGGCGAGCGAGAGCGCGACTCCACCGAGCGCGAGCAGTGCCGCGATGGCGAAACAGGTGTGGATGGCGCGGGTCAGCTCCGGGTAGACCGCGGGGGTGATCGGCACCGGGCCGATCATGAGCGCGAAGACCATCGCCACCAGTCCCATGCTGCTCATCTGGCCGATCACCCGCATCACCGCCATCGCGCTCGCCGCGCGGCTGTAGTCGCTGCGCTCGACCGCGCCCATGATGGCGTTGGCATTGGGCGAGGAGAACAGGCTGAAGCCGAGACCCGTCAGGACCAGGCTGGTCAGCACGAGGTCGAGCGAGGAACCGCCGTCGACGAAGGCGAACACTGCGAGCCCGAGCGCCGTCAGCGCCATGCCGATCGAGGCGATGACGCGCGGTTCGCTGCGATCCGAGAGCCGCCCGGCATAGGGCGAGACGACGGTCATGATGGCCGGCTGCGCCATCATCACCAGCCCGGCGGTGCTCGGCGCGATGCCCTTCAGGTACTGCAGGTAGAGGCTGACCAGGACGACGTTGGCGAAGGTCGTCGTGTACATCACCAGCGACGCCAGGCAGGACATGATGAACACGCGGTTGGTATAGAACAGGCCGACGTCGAACACCGGGTGCGGATGCCGGTGCTCGTGGCGGAAGAAGAGCCAGATGCCGGCCGCGCCGGCCAGCACCATGGCGATGCCGCTTGCGCCCGGCAGCAGCGACACGCCGGACATCAGGATGCTGATGGCGAGCGCATAGAGCACCGCGCCCAGCGCATCGAAGCTGCCGCGCTCCTCCGCGCGCCATTCGATCGGCAGCCGCGTGAAGCCGATCCACAGCACCACCGCGGACAGCGGCAGGTGGACCAGGAAGGTCGCACGCCAGCCGGCGATCTCGACCAGCCAGCCGGCCAACAGCGGCCCCACCGAGAGACCGAAGTAGATGGCCGAGACCGTGTAGCCGATGGCGGTGCCGCGCTGCGCCGGCGGGAACACCGAGGAGATGATGGCGACGTTGGTGGCATAGAGCATGGCCGTGCACGCGCCCTGCAGCAGGCGGCCGGCGATGAGCTGGACTTCGGAGCCGGCGGCCGCGGCCAGCACCGAGCTCACCATGACGCCGAGCGTGCCGAGCAGGTAGATGCGCTTGCGGCCGTACATGTCGGCGAGCCGCCCGAAGGCGAGCGTGAAGGCAGCGCCCGCCATGAGGTAGCTCATGGGAATCCACGACAGGGTGACGGCGTCGACGCCGAGGTCGCGGGCAACGTCCGGCAGGGCGACGTTGACCGCGGTCAACATCATGGCCGTGCTGACCGAGTTCAGCATGACCATGACGATGGTCGCGCGCCGCGTGCGCGCGTCGAGGGCGTCGCCGGGTGCGTTCAAGCGTGCGCGGGGTCAGACCCCGTCATCGTCGCCCGGCGCCCGGGCCAACAGGCACCTGGCCGGCGGGGTCCGACCCCGTCGGTCATGCCCGCCCTTCTTCGCGTGCGCGCAGCTCGACGCGCCGGATCTTGCCGCTGACGGTCTTCGGCAGGCCGTCGACGAACTCGATGCGGCGCGGGTACTTGTAGGGTGCGGTGACGTTCTTGACGTGCTCCTGCAGCTCCTTCACCAGGGCGTCCGAACCCGTGTAGCCGGGCGCCAGCACGACGAAGGCCTTGACCACCGCGCCGCGCGTCTCGTCCGGGCTCGCGACGACCGCCGACTCGGCCACGGCCGGATGTTCGATCAGCGCACTCTCGACCTCGAACGGGCCGATGCGGTAGCCGGCCGAGAGGATGACGTCGTCGGCGCGGCTGACGAACCAGAAATAGCCGTCGTCATCGACGTAACCGCGATCGCCGGTGATGTACCAGTCACCGACGAAGCAGGCCTGGTAGCGCTCGGGGTCGCCCTTGTAATCGACGAACAGGCCGGGCGCGCGCGCGGGTTTCACACGGATGGCGATGTCACCCTCCTCGTTGGCCGGCAGCGGCTGGCCTGCGTGGTCGATGATGGCCATCTCGATCCCCGGCATCGGCTTGCCCATGGAGCCGAAACGCGGCTCGAGGAACGGGAAGTTACCGCATACCAGCACCGTCTCGGTCTGGCCGTAGCCGTCGCGAATGGTGATGCCGGTGGCGCGCTTCCAGGTCTCGATGACTTCGGGATTGAGCGGTTCGCCGGCGCCGACGCAGTGACGCAGGCTCGGGAAACGGCAGGCCGAGAGATCCTGCAGGACCAGCATGCGGTAGACGGTCGGCGCGCCGCAGAGCGTCGTCACCGGGTATTGCGCGAGGAGTTCGAGCGACTTCTTCGGATCGAACACCGGTGTGTGGTGGACGAACAGGCAGGCGCCCTGGCAGAACGGCCCGAAATAGCTCGAGTAGGCGGCCTTGGCCCAGCCGGTATCGCTGATGTTCCAGTGCAGGTCGTCGGGTCCGAGGTCGAGCCAGTACTTGCCCGTGATGCGATGGGCCAGCGTATAGGCATGGCAATGGATGGTCATCTTGGGATAACCGGTGGTGCCCGAGGTGAAGTAGCACAGCGCCTCGTCGTCGCCCGCGGTGTCGGCGGTGGCGAAGTCCTCGCTCGCGGCGGCGACGATGTCGTCGTAGGTGAGCCAGCCGTCGCGGCTGGCGCCAACCAGCACGCGCGCCTTCAGGGTCGGGCACTCGCCGGCGACCTGGTCGAGTTTCGGCGCATTCTCGGCGTCGGTGATGAAACAGGTCGCGTGCGCCGCGTTCATGCGGTAGGCGATGTCCTTCGGGCTCAACTGGGTGGTGCCGGGAGAGGCGACCGCGCCCATGCGCAGACAGGCGGTGATCACCTCCCACCACTCGAGATTACGCCCGAGCATGATCACGACGGTGTCGCCGCGCTGCACGCCGGCAGCGGTGAGCGCGTTGGCGAGGCGTCGCGACCGCGCGGCCAGGCCGGCATAGGTCAGCGTCTTCTCATTGCCCGCATCGTCGACCCAGCGGATGGCACGCTTGTCCGGGTCGCGTGCCCATTGGTCGATGACGTCGCGGGCGAAATTACACTTCGCCGGCGGCTGCCAATCGAAATCGGCACGCGCCTGTTCGTAGGTGGTGATGGTGTCGGCAATGCTCATGTCGTGCTCTCTCCCCAGGCGATGCTCAGAACCAGCTCTCGGCGGTATCCAGGCAGGTATCGTCGCCGCGGTCGAGGAGCGCGCAGCGCTCCGCCACCTTCGGCAGTTCGTAACGGTGGAAGTACTGGCAGGCGCGCAGCTTGCCGCGATAGAAATCGACGTCGGCACCCGTCGCCTCGTCCAGCGCACGCGTCGCGACCAGCGCCTGGCGCAGCCACATCCAGGCGATGACGACATGGCCGAAGGCATCGAGGTAGAGCGTGGCGTTGGCCAGGGCGCGATTGATCTCCCCGCCCTCCCTGAGCGCCACCAGCGTGCACGTGGTGGTCTCCAGCGTCGCGATCGCGGCACCCAGGCCGGCGTGGAATTCGGCGACCTCGAGGACTCCGGCAGCCTCGTCGAGCGTCGCGCGATACTCGTCCAGCAGGGCAGCGAAAGCCGCCCCGCCCTGCATGGAGACCTTGCGCCCGAGCAGGTCGATACCCTGGATGCCGTGGGTGCCCTCGTGGATCGCATTCAGGCGGTTGTCGCGGTAATAGCGCTCGAGCGGGAACTCGCGCGTGTAACCGTAGCCACCGAGGATCTGGATGGCGTGCTTGTTGCCCTCGAGGCAGAACTCCGACGGCCATGACTTCGCGATCGGGGTGAGGATGTCGAGCAGCAGGCCGAGCCGCGCGCGCTCGGCATCGTCGTCGGTCACGCGCTGGCGATCGAGCAGCCAGGCGCAGTAGAGCGCGAGCGACAGTGCGCCTTCGGCGGCGGCCTTCTGCGCCATCAGCAGGCGCCTGATGTCGGCGTGCTGGATGATCGGCACCTGCGGGCTGGTCGGATCCTTCTGCTGCGGCAGGCGGCCCTGCGGCCGCTCGCGCGCATATTGCAGCGAGTGGAGGTAACCGGCATAGCCGCTCATGGTCGCCGTCATGCCGACGCCGATGCGCGCCTCGTTCATCATGTGGAACATGTAGAAGAGGCCCTGGTTGGCCTCCCCCACCAGCCAGCCGTGGCATTCCCCGCTCTCGCCGAAGTTGAGCACCGTGTTGGTGGTGCCGCGGTAGCCCATCTTGTGGTTGAGCCCGGCCAGCACGATGTTGTTCTTCGGCCCCAGCGTGCCGTCGTCATTGACGCGGTACTTGGGTACGACGAACAGCGAGATACCCTTCACCCCGGGTGGCCCGCCCGGGATCTTGGCCAGCACGAGGTGGACGATGTTCTCGGACAGTTCCTGCTCGCCGCCCGAGATCCACATCTTGGTGCCCTTGATCAGGTAATGACCGGCGGGCGTCGGCTCGGCGCGCAGCTGGATGTCGGACAGTGACGAGCCGGCCTGCGGCTCGGACAGGCACATGGTGCCGAAATAGCGCCCCGCGACCATGGGTTCGAGATAGCGCCGCTGCTGCTCGGCCGAGCCGAACCGGCTGAGCAGGTTGATGGCCGCGTGGGTGAGGAAAGCATAGGCGTTGGCAGCGACGTCGGCTGCCATGAACCAGGCGCAGGCGGCCTGCGTCACCACCCAGGGCAGCTGCATACCGCCATGCTCGGTGGCCGCCGCCATGCCCATGAAGCCCGACTCGATGTAGGCCTCGATGGCGGTCCGGACCTCGGAAATGATGTGCACGCGCTCGCCGTCGAAGGTGGGCTCGTTGGCATCGAGCTTTGCTGCGTGCGGCGCGAAGAGGTCTTCCGCCAACCGCGCGGCAGTGTCGAGCACGCCGTTGAAGGTCTCGCGGTCGTGATGACCATAGACCTCGCTGGCCGTCAGCGCCTCGGCGTCGAGCAGTTCGTAGAGCAGGAAATCGAGATCGCGGGGGTTGACCAGGAGACTCATCGGGCGAATCGGAACATGGACTGTGGCTTCGGGCGCGCCGCGCGCGGCGCGGTATTGAACCACACCACCCGCCCCCTGCCCACGCCGGGCGCCTTACCCGACGCCGCGCTCGCGCGGCTAGGCGTTGTCGGCGACGCTGAGTCCCTCGAAATCGTAGTCGGGGGCTTCGACGTGGCGCCGCTCGGCCAGCGTCGTGCCGGGCGGGTCGAGGCTGAGTGCGGAGAGATCGTACGACGGCTCGGCAACCGCTTCGGCCTCGACCAGGGTCGCGCCGACTTCGGCCACGCTCAGGTGATCGGTGGCGATGTCGGGCGCGACGGGGGCCGCATACTCCACGAGCACGACACCCGGTTCGTCGATGCTCGCCTCCATGGCGGTCGGCGCGTTGCCGCTCGCGTATGCGGCTGGCACGGTCTGCGGCGGCGCACTGCTCGTGGTGGCGGCGCGCGGTGCGCCAGCGGCCGCCGTGGGCGCGGGCGCCTCCGCAGGGGGGGCCGCGACTGGCGCGGGAGGCGGCTCGCTGGCGTCCACCGCGGCCGGTGCCGCGGGCGTCGCCGGTGCCGTGCGGGCAACCTCGACATGGGCGCCGGCCTTGGCCAGCGCCGCCTGATATTTCTTCGCCCCGGCCTCGTCGAGGCCCTTCTTGATGATGACCGTCTGCCCCGAGAACATCTTCTCGATGCGCTCGGCATCGGCGTTGAACAGCTTGGCGAGGTTGGCGCGTACCGCGCCCGGGTCGGCGCCCTCGACCAGTCGGCCGCGGAAGACTACGGCGAAGTTGGCGTCGGCCATCGATTCCCTCCAGCGAACAGCGTGGCGAAGCGCAGAGGATAACGGATCAATCGCGGCGGGTTCGATGCCAGCGCTGCCGCCAGGTGGCTACGCGCCGGCCTTTCCTCAGGCGAGATACCCGCCGTCGACCACGATCGAACTGCCGGTGGTGTAGCTGGCCGCATCCGAGCACAGGTAGAGCACGGCACCGGCCATCTCGTCCGGCACCGCACCGCGGCCGAGCGGGGTGTGCGGCAACTGCTTCGCCATGAATTCCTCGTCGTCGTGCAGGGCCTGGGCGAACTTGGTGCGCGTCAGGCCAGGGACCAGGGTGTTGACGCGGATGCCGTACTCGCCGCACTCGCGGGCGAGCGCCTTGCCCATGTTGTGGATACCGGCCTTGGTGATCGAGTACACGCCCTGCTTGTCGCCGGGCGAAAGCGCGTTGGCCGAGGCGACGTTGACAATGGCGCCGCCGCGACCGTGGTCGCGCATGCGTCGCCCGGCCTCGACACACATGAAGAAGTAGCCGCGCAGGTTGGTGTCGATGGTCTTCTCGAACGACGCGACGTCGGTGTCGAGAATGTGGCCATAGTAGGGATTGGCGGCGGCGTTGTTGACGAGGATGTCCAGACGATCGGCGTGGGTGCGGTGGAACCAGTCCCAGAACGCCTCGATCGATTCCATGCGGCCGATGTGGCAGGCGTGCATCTCGGCGCTGCCGCCGCCGCGCCGGATGAGGTCGACGGTCTCGGCACAGCCGTCCTCGCCACGGCTCAGTGCGACGACATGGGCGCCGTACTCGCCGAGGATGCAGGCGATGGACTGGCCGATGCCGCGGCTGGCGCCGGCGACGACGGCCAGTTTGCCGTCGAGATTGAATTGATCGCGTGCCATCGAGTACCTCCGCGTCGCAGGTGGATGGTGCCGCAGCCACTCGCGGCTGCCGCCGGGCGGCGAACTATAGCAGGCGGCCCTGTGCTCGCCGCGCGCAAAGCCCGGGCGCTATGATGACGCCCTACCCGCCTGGACTACCGGACCTGCCGAACCGATGCGCTCGTTGCCTGCCCTTGCCCTCGCCGTGGCCCTCACCGTGGCCCTCGCCACGACCGCCACCCTCGACGTCAGCGCGGCGACTGCCGGCGCCCCCGACTCCCGCATCCAGGCGATGAAGGATGGCAGCCGCGGACCTTTCGCGCGCATCCGCTGGTTCTGCAAGGACGGCACCCTGCTGCCCCCGACGCCCTCGGCCTGCGAACCCTACGGTGGCGGTTCGCAGCACGGCGAATGGTCGGAGACGACCAACGCGTTGCGCGCGGATGGCTACCGCGTCGCGAACGTCTACGCCGATCTCGACATCGACGCCCTGCTCGATGCCGCCGACCCCGCTCCCGTGCTCGCGCAGATGGCCATCGAACAGTTCCTGATCCGCGTCGACGACGGTTGGATCCTGCGCGGCGCCCGCTACTACCGCGGCGCCCTGCAGGAGGAAGGCGAACGCGCCGGCGCGCGGCGCCTGTTGCTGGCGATGGCGGGCCGCCCGCGCTGGACCGGGTCGCACTTCCTCGCCTGGCGCGCCCTGGCCGGTTTCCTGCCACACGGTGCGGACACCACCTCGGCGCGCGCGGTGCGCCAGGACGCCGCCAACCTCGTGCAGCAGGATCCGGGCTTTCTCAACCTCAAGAACAAGATCCACGTCGCGCCCTCGGCCGCGGACGCCGCCGCCGTGCGCGCCTACGCGGCGACCCGCGAGGTTCCCGCGCTGGTCGCGGCGCTCAATGCGCTGGCCGACGATATCGACGCCCTCTACGCGCTCGACGTCGGCAGCGCGCTGACCGAGCTCACCGCGCGCCTCGACAGCGCCGATCCCTCGCTCGCCGCGGCACTCGGCGAAGCCCGCACGGCGCTCGCGCCCGGCGCGACACCAAGGGTGCGCTTCGCCGCCAGCGCCACCTTGCTGGCGGCGCTCCGGGATGCCGTGTCGCGCAGCGCCGATGCCGCGCTTCGGCTGCGCCTGCTCGACGTCGGCCGCCTGGTCGAAGCCGAACACTTCACCGCGGCGAGCGCACTGGCCGGCGAACTCGCCACGCTCGAACGCCGCACGCGGCTCACGCTGCTCGGCCACGCCGCCGATGCGCTTTACGGCAGCGGGCTCGTCTCCACCCGCCAGCGCCGTGCCATCGCCGACGCCCTTGCCGCGCTGGCCGGCGACACCGTGGCCCTGACCACCTACCGTCGCGAAATCGATTACCTCGGCCTGGTGCCGGCCTGGGGCGACCGCAGCCTGCAGTTCGTCTTCGGGCGCGGCCAGGAGAAGCTGGCGGAGATCGAGCCGCTGGCGCGACTGTTCATCCAGGACCAGCTGCGCGGCAGTCCGCTCTTCTTCTACGCGGCGCTGATCGACGGCCTGCAGCGTGACGCCAACCGCCTCGCCGGGGTCGAACATCGGCTGTTCGAACGTGAAACGGGCGGCGGCCTGCGCGCGCTGAACCCCGGGCTCGCGCGCGGGGTGCTCCGCGACGGACGCGGCCTCGACCCGGCCGAGTTCAGCGCCGACGGCGTCTACCTGCTGCCGGAGACCGTCGCCGACTTGCCGCCGGTGGCCGGCATCCTCACCGCCGGCGAGGGCAACCCGCTCTCCCACGTGCAACTACTCGCACGCAACCTCGGCATTCCCAACGTCGCCGTCGATGCCGGCCTGCTCGACGTTCTCGGTGCCCACGAGGGTGAACGCGTGGTGTTGGCGGTGAGCGCCGGTGGCGCCGTCCACCTGGTGCCGGACGGTCCCGATTTCGCGGCCTTGTTCAAGCAGGAATCCAGCGGCCCGACCCATCTCATCGAACCCGAACTCGACAAGCTCGATCTCACGCGTCGCGAGCCCGTCGACCTCGCCGAATTACGCGCCGACGATTCCGGTCGCATCGTCGGCCCCAAGGCGGCCAAGCTCGGCGAACTCAAGGCCCACTACCCCGACGCCGTGGCCGACGGCATCGCCATCCCCTTCGGCGTCTTCCGTGCCTTGCTCGACGGCCCCGCACCGGACGGCAGCGGCCCGATGTTCGACTACGTCGTCGCCGGCTACCGCGCCCTGGAAGCCCTCCCCGCCGGCAGCCCGGCGCGCGCGGAAGCCACCGAGCGTTTCCGCGGCACGCTCCACGACTGGGTCGAGGCCAGCACCGTGCCGACCGCGCTCGCCGCCGAGCTCGACCGTCGACTGAGTGCGCGGCTGGGCGCCCACGGCAGCTACGGCGTGTTCGTGCGCAGCGACACCAACGTCGAGGACCTGCCGGGTTTCACCGGCGCCGGTCTCAACCTCACCCTGCCCAACGTGGTCGGCTTCGATGCCCTGCTCGCCGCCATCCCACGGGTATGGGCTTCGCCCTTCACGGCACGCGCATTCGCCTGGCGCCAGGCCCTGATGCGCGAGCCCGAACACGTCTACCCCGCCGTGCTGCTGCTGGAGAGCGTCGATGCGGACAAGTCGGGCGTGCTGGTCACCCAGGACATCGACAGCGGTGACCGTGGCTGGCTGTCAGTCGCGATCAACGAAGGCGTCGGCGGCGCCGTCGACGGCCAGTCGTCGGAATCGCTGCGCATCGAACTGGCCAGCGGCCGGGTACGCCTGATGGCCCAGGCCAGCGCCCCCGTGCGCCGCCAGGTCGACCCGGCCGGCGGCATCATGCAATTGCCCGTCAGCGGCAGCGACACGGTGTTGAAACCAGCCGAGGTCGAACGCCTGGTGGCCTTCGCCCGCGACCTGCCGACACAATTTCCCTCGATTGTCGATGCCGACGGCCGTCCGGCCCCGGCCGACGTCGAGTTCGGCTTCGAGGACGGCGCGCTGCGCCTGTTCCAGATCCGTCCGTTCCTCGACAACGCCGCCGCGCGCGGCAACCAGTACCTGGTCGACATGGACCCGGCGCCGGCCAGCCTGGCCGACGTCAGCGTCGAACTCGGAGGCGTCCCGCAATGATCCAGCGACCCACATTCGTCGCCGCCCGGCAGCGGCTGGCCCCTGCCCTGCTCGCCATCGGCCTGGCCGTGCTGCCAGCGTTGACGGTGGCCTGGCCGCTCGACGATGCCGACGACACCGCCATCGGCCGGCTCGAATACATGCGCCGGGTCGAGGCCGGCACCTTGCCCGGTTCGAAGCAGCCCAAGGGCGCGCTGCTGCCGACGACCGCGGTCGACCTGCGCCTGCTCGACCAGCCTGACTTCCACGTGCCGCCGGTCGACGCCGAGTTCAGCGCCCAGGTCCGCGGCCTGCTCGGTACCAATGCCGATCGCTACGCCATTGCCGTGCTCGATCTCTCCGAGCCGCACGCCCCGGTCTACGCCGAGCACAACATCGACGTGCGCTACAACCCGGGCAGCGTCGGCAAGCTGCTCGTCGCGGTGGCCTGGATGCAGGCACTGGCCGACCGCTTTCCCGACGATCTCGCGGCGCGCTGGGCGCTGCTGCGCGACACCCGCATCGTCGCCGACGACGTCGTCTACACCGACAGTCACACCGTGCGCCGCTGGGATCGCGACGAGGAGACGCTCATCCGCCGCGCCCTGCAGGCCGGTGACCCCGGCACCCTGTTCGAGTTCCTGGACTGGATGATCTCACCGAGCTCCAATGCCTCGGCCTCGGTGCTGATCCGCCAGGGCATGCTGCTCAACCACTTCGGTGCCGCCTACCCGGTGTCCTCCGCCGATGCCGCCGCGTTCTTCAAGGCGACCCCGCGCGCGGAGCTCGAGGACCTGCTGGCGCGCACCCTGCAAGAACCCCTGACCCGCAACGGTTTCGATCTACAGCAGTTGCGCCAGGGCAGCCTGTTCACGGCCACCGGCAAGCGGCTCGTCTCGGGCACCAGCAGCCACGCCACGCCGCGCGCGCTGATGCAGCTTCTCGTTGCCATCGAGCAGGGCAAGCTGGTCGACCCGTTCTCGTCGCGCATTCTCAAGAAGCTCATGTACGTCACCGAGCGGCGCATCCGCTACGCCTCCTCACCGGCACTGAACGACGCCGCCGTGTATTTCAAGAGCGGCTCACTGTTCCGCTGCGAACCCGAGCCGGACTTCGTCTGCAAGGCCTACCAGGGCAACAAGCTCAACCTCATGCACTCGGTGGCGATCATCGAGTCGCCGGCCGCCGAACGCCGCCTGCACTACCTCGTGGTGGTGATGTCGAACATCCTCAAGAAGAACTCGGCGGTCGACCACCAGAGCTTCGGTACCGGCCTCGAAATGCTGCTGCGCAAGCGCCATGCGCCCCCCGCCGCAGCGGCAGCCGGCGGCACCACGACAGCGTCGGCGGTCGAACCCGCGGCACCGGCGCTCCCGGCGGCGGGTGACAACGCCGCGACGCCGTCCACCACGGTGGAAGCAACCGCCACCGACGAGTGAAGTTCCGCCGCACGCGTGCGTGTGCGGATGCCGACCATGGGGCAAACCCCGGCGACAGGGAAACTTGGTGGGTGGGAAACGGGCCCCGGCAGGCTGGCCCGATACAGCCTTCCAGGCCTACTTGCGCGCGAGCTGCGAGGGGTACATGGCGTCGTGCAGCGTGCGCGCGATGAGCGGCAGCCACTCACCGCCGCGCGGATCCTCGGCCAGGGCGACCAGGATGTAGCTGCCGCGCGGCGATTCGACGATGGCGCTGTCGGCATGCCACTGCCGCCAGGTGCCCGACTTACGGAAGATCTCGACGTTGCGACCGTGCAGCCCCTTGACGAACTTGTGGAAGATCGCCGGCCGCGACAGGATGGATTTCATCTCGACGTTGAGGTCGGGGCGCAGCAGCTGGCCGCTCTCGAGCAGGTAGTACAGGCGTGCCACCTGCATCACCGTCGCGCCGTGGGAGAGGTTGTGCAACGGGTCACGCTCGAAGGCCGGGCGCGGGCCGTACTCCTTGCCCACCCACAGGCCGCCATTGGTGGCCGTGTCGTAGAACTTGAAACGGCTCGAGGCGAGGATCTGGTTGACCCGCCGCTTGCCGACCAGGTTCATCACCCGCGTCGCCTCGACGTTCGAGGACACCCGGATCATCTCGTTCAACGATTTGCGCAAGCTCGGCGTGAGCGCCATGTTGCCGCGCTCGACGTCGTAGAGCGCAGCGAGCAGGATGCCGATCTTCGGCAGGCTCGCCGCGTACATCATCTCGTCACCGTTGACGCTCGCCACGCGCGGGCGGTCGAGGCGAGTGACGTCGACCAGGGCAACGGCGAGATGGCCCTTGCGTACCGCGTCGTCGAGACCGATGCGGCCGAGACCGCGCTCGAGCAGGCGTTGCAGGCGGGGGTCGGGGGAATCGCGTAAGGCGGGGAAATCGGCGGCGCTGGCAAGGTGGCTGGCACAGACGGTGAAAACCACCACGCATGCCGTTAGGATGTACCGCACGTTCATGGGTTCCGGATTCTGCCCGTAAATCCCCGCGCCGACAATGAAAAAAAACGACCAGGGATCAGCAACCCGCGGACTTGTCGCAGACGGCGTCCGGCCGCCCCGTCACCTGCGCCGGAGGCGCGGGGACGGTCCCGCCCGGCCCACCCCGCTCGCCGACCGCCCCGCTGCGGCCAAGCGGGCCGGTTGCACCTGACACCGTGCCCGGGCGCCAAGCCGTGACAGCATCGACGGTCCCTGGCACACCGCCGCGCCCGGCCCTCATGGGCCGCGCGGTGATGCTGTTCACCAGCTTCCTGCTGGTCATCCTGGCCTACTACCAGGTCAAGGCCGCCAGCCGCTCGTTGTTGCTCGAGTACGGTGGCGCCGACGCTTTTCCCGACGTCTGGATCGCCTCGGCACTGGTTCTGCTGGGTTTCATCGGCGTCTACAACCGGTTGGTCGCACGTTTCAGCCGGCCCCAGGTGGTGGTCGGCTCGCTGCTCGCGTTCGCGGCGCTGCTGTGTGTCTTCCGCCTGCTGCTCGCCGATGGCGGGCTGGCGACGGTGGTCGCCTTCTACATCTTCGTCGACATCTTCAGTGTCGTGCTGGTCGAGCAGTTCTGGAGCCTCGCCAACAGCGTGACCCGACTCGACGAGGGCCACCGCAGCTACTGGTTCATCGCCAGCGGCGGGCTTTTCGGTGGCATCGCCGGCGGCCTCGTGGCCGGCGCATTGCTGCGCCTGACGCCGATGCGGACCGCCGATCTCCTGCTGTCCTGCGCCGTACTGCTCGTCGTCACCGCCTTGTTCAACCTCGCCGTCAGCCGACGCGGCGTGTTCGACGAGGTGCGCGCCGAGCCGCGCATCCCCCTGCGTGGGGACGGCTTGAAGGCCGTGCTCGGCAACCGCTACCTCGTGCTCATCGCGCTGGTCGTGTGCCTGTCGCAGCTCGCCGAACCGGTGGTCGAGTTCCAGTTCCTGCGGGCCATCGATGCCGCCTATGCCGACGTCGACCGGCGCACGCAATTCATCGCCGATTTCTTCACCGTGATGGGCTTCGTCGCCATCGGCGTCAACTTCCTGGTCACACCGCTGGTGCACCGTCTCTTCGGCACCATCGCCGGACTGGCCGCCCAGCCACTGACCCTCGTCGGCGCCACGCTGGCCTTCGCCGCCCAGCCCGGCCTCGTGACGGCAGCGGCGATGAAGATCGCCGACCGCGGCCTCTCGTACTCGATCAACCGCGCCTCCAAGGAACTCCTGTTCATTCCGGTCGACCCGGGCCTGACCTTCCAGGCCAAGGCCTGGATCGACATGCTCGGCTATCGCCTGTTCAAGGTGCTCGGATCCGGAATGATCAAGGCCGTCACCGGGGCCGTACCAGCAGCCGCGGTCGGCGCGGACCTGGCGTGGCTCACCTTTGCCATCTGCACCGCCTGGGTACTGGCCGTGGTCATGCTCGGCGTCGAGCAGCGCCGCGTGCTGGTGCGCACACCTGTCTGACAGCCCATCCGACCGCGGAGTCCTCGCATGCCTCACGTCTATGGCGACATCTACTCGGGTAATTGTTACAAGGTGAAGCTGCTGCTCGCTCAGCTCGGCATTGCGCACACCTGGGAACACGTGGACATCCTCGGCGGCGCGACCCACACCCCCGAGTTCCTCGCCATGAATCCGAACGGCCGCATCCCGCTGGTGCGCCTCGACGACGGCTGCCTGCTGGCGGAATCGAATGCCATCCTCAACTACTTCGCCGCGGACACCGCCCTGCTGCCGACGGACCGCTACCTCCATGCGCTGGTCCTGCAATGGCAGTTCTTCGAGCAATACAGCCACGAGCCCTACATCGCCACGCCGCGCTATATCGTGCGCTACCTCGGCAACCCGCCGGCACGCCAGCAGGAACTGGCCGAGCGCCGTCCGCGCGGCTACGACGCGTTGAACGTGATGGAACACCACCTGGCCGACGCCGATTTCTTCGTCGGCGGGCAATACACCATCGCCGACATCAGCCTCTACGCCTATACGCATGTCGCGCCGGAGGGCGGCATCGCGCTCGACGACTTCCCGCGCATCCGCGCCTGGCTGGACCGCGTAGCCGCGCAGCCCGACCACGTGCCGATGGCGCCCTGACCGAGAGGATCCCCGACCGATGAACTACGAGACCATCACCATCGCGCGCGAAGGCGCCATCGACTGGCTGACCCTCGACCGCCCCGAACGCCTCAATGCCATCAACCCGCGTATGTGCGACGAGTTGTACGACTACTTCCAGTCGCTGCGTGCCGACGAGCGCGTACGCGTGGTCATCCTGCGCGGCGCCGGCCGCGCGTTCTGTGCCGGCTACGACCTGCGCGCCGCCGACGCCGTCAATGCGAGTACGCAATCGGGCATGCGCGCGCAACGCCAGGTCAGCCAGGTGTTCGTCGCCATGCGCCGCTGCCCGCAGCCGATCATCTGCCTTGCCCAGGGCGCGGCAACCGGCGGCGGCTTCGCCTTCGTGCTCGCCGCGGACGTACGCATCATCACACCGGGCACGCGCATGAACGTGGCCATGATCAAGGTCGGCATGAGCGGTACCGATGTCGGCATCAGCTACTTCCTGCCGCGCTCGGTAGGCCAGTCGGTGGCTGCCGAACTGATGATGACCGGGCGCTTCCTCGAACCCGCGCGGGCCGAGCGCCTCGGCCTCGTCTCGGCGGTAGTCGAAGAAGAGCAGCTGGCCGAGACCGGCCGCGCCATGGCCCGCGACATGCTGGCGAGTTCGCCGCTGGGCCTGCGGCTGACCAAGGAAGGGCTCAACATGGCCATCGACGCGCCCAGCCTGGAAGCTGCCGCGGCGCTGGAAGATCGCGGCCAGATCCTGTGTGCCTCGGCCGGGCTGTTCAGCGAGGGCATCGCCGCCTTCCTCGAGAAGCGACCGGCCGAGTACGGCGACGGCTGAGCCATGCCCCTCGACCCGGCCGTCCGCTACCTGAGCCTCGCCACCTACCGGCGCGACGGCCGCGAGGTGCGCACGCCGGTGTGGTTCGTCGTCATCGACGAGCGCTACTACTGCTTCAGTGCCGACGACGCCGGCAAGATCAAGCGCCTGCGCGGCCGCGATCGGGCGGCGATCGCGGCCTGCGACGCCCGCGGCCGTCTGCGCGGCCCGTGGCACCCCGCGCGCGGCAACCTGGTCAGCGACCCGGCATTGCAACGGCGCGTCTACGCAGCCCTGCGCGCCCGGTACGGCTGGCAGATGGCACTGCTCGACTGGCTGGCGCGCCTCGGCGGGCGCCTCGGTCGCCGCGCGGTCCTCGAGATCGTACCGGCCGGAGACGACACCCACGCTTGATCGGGGCCGCGACGCGAGCAGTTCCAACCTTGATAATTCGGTGTAATAATCTCCCCTAACTATAGGAATTATCTCGTTTCACATCCGAGATCGCCCAAGGGGAGGGACAGGGTGGACATCGAATCCCGGCTGCGCCGCTGCCTGCCACTCAACCGCCTGCCGCAAGGCCTGCAAAACAAGGCTGTCGCACTCGCCACCCTGCGTCACTACGCGCGCGGCGAGACGGTCTACCTCCAGGACGCCAGTGACGACCGCGTGCACTACCTGGTCGCCGGCGGCGTCGAACTGGTCTGGCACGGCCGGGTCACGCGGACCCTGTCGGCCGCGCACCAGGCGGCGCTCGGCGCCCTCGATCCGCCGGGGCGCAAGCGTTACACCGTGCGCGCCGACCAGCCCACCACCATCGCCTCGTTCCGGCGCATCGAACTCGACCGCCTGTCCGAGCAGGCCGAACGCGAACGGACGACGAGCGAACTCGAGGTCAGCGAAATCACCAGCGCGCGCTCGTCCGACTGGATGATTCGACTGTTGCAGTCGGAACTGTTCGCCGCCCTGCCGGCGCGCAACATCCAGCAGATCTTCGCGCGCATGGAATCCCTGACCCAGCACGCCGGTGACGTCATCGTCGTCCAGGGCAGCCCGGGCGATTACTACTACGTCATCGAGAGCGGTTACTGCGAGGTAGCGCGGACAATCGCCGGCGGTCGCGGCCAGGTCCAGCTCGCCGAGCTCGGGCCGGGTGCCGCGTTCGGCGAGGAAGCCCTGATCGCCGGGCGCCCGCGCAATGCCTCGGTGACGATGCTCACCGAGGGGCGCCTGATGCGCCTGGCGCGGACCGATTTCATCGAACTGATCCTGCGCGAAGTCCTGCATCCGCTCGACCTCGCAGCCGCCATCGCCGCCGTCGACGACGGCGCGGTATGGCTCGACGTCCGCTACCCGGAAGACCGCGGCAGCGGCAGCTTCGCCGGGGCCGAGAACATTCCGGTCAACATGTTGCGGCTGCACTGCAACCGCCTGCGTAAGGATTTCCACTACGTACTGTGCGGAGACGATGCCGAGCACACCGCGATCGCGGCCTTCCTGCTCGCCGAGCGTGGTTTCGATGTCGCTTACCTCGACCTCGGCATCGCCACTGCGCTGGCGCAGGAACCCGCCCTGCTCGAACCGGCCGCGCGGCAACCCAGCGCGACGGTGATCTACCTGCCCGGCAGCGCCGCCGGGCACGACGCCGCGGACGCCACGATCGTCACGCCAGGCGACAACGACCAGACCGGCATGGCAGCCGGCAGCGATGACAGCCCGCTCGACAACACCATCACCCGTATCGCGGGTCTGTACACGCACGCGGAGGCTGCACGGAAGATGA
This sequence comes from Gammaproteobacteria bacterium, assembly GCA_050184115.1. Classification (GTDB taxonomy): domain Bacteria; phylum Pseudomonadota; class Gammaproteobacteria; genus JACKNG01. The sequence goes on from JBFXAQ010000002.1 coordinate 83,436, forward strand.
ACGACACCCTGGAACCCGACAAGTACGCCGACACCGCGAGCGGACGCGCGCTGGCCGACATCATCGAGGAACTGACCGAACAGCACGACGCGCTCGAGGACCGCGGGGCGGCCGTCGAGGCCACCGGGCACGATCTCGACCTCGACCTGTCACGGTCGCAAACCGCAGCCGATACCGCCTTCCCCGGGTCCCTGCTCGCCGAATTCGGCGCGCGCATCCAGGCCGAGGTAGAGCGCCAGGTGCAAACCCGCGCCAGCACCATCGAGGCTGGCTACCGCGACAAGCTCAAGCGCATGCGCGCACTGACGAACGCCGAGATCCGCCACCGCGAAGCCGCCATCCGCCGCACCGTGGCGCGCGAGAACGACGACAAGGAACAGCTCCTGCGCAGCTACTACAAGAAGCTGATGGCGCTGGCCAACAGCATCAGTCGCCAGAAAGCGCAGCTGGTGGAGGCGCGTCGCCAGTTCGAGCACAAGCTCGCCTCGGCCGACCAGCTCTACCGTGACATCGAGGACATGCGCCGCATGCTCGACGAGCAGATCAGCTACCTCGATCAGCAGCCGATCGAGGAGCCGCCGCGCCTGTCGCTGTCCCTGTGAGAAGAGCGCGCCGGGGCGCTCAGGCGTGGATGGCCTGGACCAGTTCGCTCCAGCGCGTGAAATTGCCCTCCCCGCCCATGGTCATGTACAGCGACACGCGATCGAGTACGCCGTCGTAGCGTTCGCGTAGCCGGCGACCGACCGCGGTCGGCTTGTCGACGATGGCGACGTGCTCGAGGAAATCCTCGGGGATCGCCGCCGCCATTTCGTCCATGCGGCCTTCGCGCATGAGCCCGTTGAGCTGGCGCGCGAGCGCGCCGTGGCCGTGGTACTCCAGTACCGCCGCGTAGCTCGGCGTCGAGCCGTAGAACGACACCTGCCGCCGCACCATGCGCTCCATCTCGTCCATCTCGGCCTGCGTTTCGCCGGTGATGACGAAAACCGGCGAGTAGAGTTCGAGATCCGCGACGGTGCGACCCTCCTTGCGCGCACCGGCATCGAGCGCCGGCCGCACGACGTCGCGCAGGTAGCCGACCGAATGCATGGGATGGACGTGGAAACCGTCGGCGACCTCGCCCGCGGCCTGGCACATGCGCTCGTTGACGCCGGCGAGGTAGACGGGGATGCGTGGGTGGTCGATCGGACCGCCGGTGAAGAAATCGTTGATCACCTTGAAACGGTAGAACGGCCCGTCGTAGTTCGGCCGCGTACCGTTCTGGAACGTATCCCAGATGGCTCGTACGCAGCGGATGTAATCGGTGACGCGCGCCGCCGGGTGATCGAAAGGCATGGAGAAGCGGCGTTCGATGTGCGCCCGGACCTGGGTGCCGAGACCGAGGCGCATGCGGCCGCCCGAATCGCGCTGCAGGTCCCACGCGATCTGCGCCATGGAGAACGGCGAGCGCGCGAAAGCGACGGCGATATTGGTGCCGATCTCGAGGCGGCTGGTGGCGGCGGCGGCATGGGCGAGCGGCAGGAACGCGTCGCTGCGGGCTTCGAAGGTCCAGGCGCAATCGAAGCCCTGGGCTTCGAACTCGCGCGCCTGCGCGGCGACGGTGGCCGGCGCCGCGGCGGCCAGCAGGGTATCGATTTTCATGGTTGGCTCCGTGATGGATGCAGACGACGGCCGATGTGCGGCCGGGTTTGGATTCAAGCCGCGGTACCACCCTCCACCGGGTAGCCCTGCGCGCGCCAGCGCAGCATGCCGCCGGCGAGGTTGGCCACGGCGCTCAGGCCGGCGCGCTTGAGCACGACCGTGGCGTGGGCCGAGCGGCCACCGGCGCGGCACACCGCGACGACCGGACGCTCGCGGTCGATTTCGTCCAACCGCTGCGCGAGTTCGGCCAGCGGGATGAGCCGCGCGCCGCGAATGTGACCGAGCGGCCCGCTGAATTCGTCCGCTTCGCGCACGTCGATGATCTGGACCTGCTCGCCGCACTCCTCGAGCCAGGGCGGTTCGACCTCCCAGATGCCGGCGAAGGTATAGCGTAGCGGCGCCCAATCCGGCGCCGCCGCGGGCACCGCCCCGTCGGCCGGCCGGCCGCACTGGAGGTTGGCCGGCAGGGCGACGTCGATCTTGCGCGGATGGGGCAGGCCGAGGTTGGCCATGTAGCCGATGAAGTCGCTCTCCGAGATATCGCCGCCGAGACGCGGGTTGTAGCGTTTCTCCTCGCCGACACTGGTCATCGTGAGACCGTTGTAGTCGTGGGCCGGGTAGAGGCGGGTCTGCTCTGGCAGGGCCAGGATCTGCGTGCGCACGGAGCGGTACAGGCGTGCCGGATCGCCTTGTTGGAAGTCGGTGCGCCCGCAGGACCGGATCAGCAACGCGTCACCGGTGAAAGCCATGGATTCGTCGTCGAGCACGTAGGTCACGCAACCGTCGGTATGGCCGGGGGTCTCGCGGACCTCGAGGTAGCGCTCCCCGAACGCCACCCGCTCGCCGTGAGCGAGGTAACGGTCAGCACCCTCGACACCGCTGCGGGCCGAAATGCCGATCATCGCGCCGGTACGTTGCTTGAGCAGCCAGGCGCTGGTCACATGGTCGGCATGACAGTGGGTGTCGAGCACGCAGCGGAGTTCGAGGCCGAGTTCGCGCAGCAGCGCGCTGTCGCGTTCGACCTGCTCGAATACCGGGTCGATGATGACGGCCTGGCCGGACGCATCGTCGCCCAGCAGGTAGGTGTAGGTGGAGGATTCCTGGTCGAACAACTGGCGAAAGACGAGCATGAGAGAGCATCCAGACTGCGCGAAGCGGCAGCGGCGATTCTATGCAAGTCGGCGCCGGCGGGAAACGGCGCGCCGGCCGCTCTCCGCTCAACCGCGTGGTTTGCGCGCGGCGCCGTCTAGCTTGTTGAGGTAACGGTTGAGAGAGAGCAGGAGGTCGAGGCCGCCACCGCCGGCGATGAGTCGCTCGGCCGTGACCTCGAGACGTTCCTGGTGGCTGCGCGCCATGTAGCGCAGCACTTCGAAAGCCTCGCTGTCGGAGAGGCCGAACCGCTCCATCACGATACCGACGGCGATACTGATCGACTTGCGATCCTCGAAGTCCGACGACAGTCGCTCGACCGATTTGAGCAGCTTGCCCATCTCGCTCGACCGCGACACGGCCGTCTCGACCGCGGCGATGAGCTGCTCCATGCCGACCGGCTTGATCAGGTAGGTCAGCGCGCCGCCGCGTGCGGCCCGCTGGTAGGCCTCGGCCTCGGTCTGGCCGGTCAGGTGAATGTAGGGCAACGCGTACTCGGCCATCAGTCCGTGGCCGAATTCGACGCCGTCGGCATCGGGCAGACCGATGTCCACGATCGCGAGGTCGAAAGCCCGCTCGCCGAGATGCTTGCGCGCCTCGGCTGCGCTGTGGGCCGTGGTCACTTCGTAACCGGCCATGCGCAGGGCCTGGGTGACGAAGCGCAGCAGTGGTTCGTCGTCCTCGACGACGAGAATCGCGGGCACGGACTTCTTCGAATTCGGCATGGCTGCTACCACTCGCGCGTCAGTGGGCCCGGGCGGCGACGGCGGCCGCGAAACCGGCTCGGTCGCGCGGTCGTGGCGGGTGTCGCGTAACGGGTCGGCGAGCGGCGGAGAGGGTCGCCCGGTGGCGCCGGCGGGGCGGGGCCGGCGCGGCCATCATGCCCAACGCACCGGGGGCGATCAAGGCGCGGCCGGACCTCATGTCGCCGGCAATTCCAGCCAGAATGTCGCGCCCTCGCCCGGACGACCACGCGCGCCGATGGTCCCGCCCATGGCCTCCGCCAACTGCTTGCTGAGCGCGAGGCCGAGTCCGACCCCCTCGCTCGATGACCGCGCGTATTCCAGGCGTCGAAACGGGACGAACAGCTGCGCGAGTTCCGTATCGCTGAGGCCCGGTCCGGTGTCGGTCACACTCAGTCGTAGCACGTGCTCGTGAACGCGCTGCACCTCGACGGTCACGGCGCCGCCATCGACGTTGTACTTGATGGCGTTGCTGAGCAGGTTGAGCAGGATCTGGCGGATCCGCGTGCGATCGGCAATGGCGTGGTGCGGTTGCCCGTTCTCCGAACCGCGACGGCGGAGCGTGATGCGACGGAGCATGGCCTGGGACTGGACCATGGAGATGCATTCCATGACCACGCCGTCGAGATCCACCGCTTCGAGTTCGATGCGCAGCTGGCCCATTTCGATGCGGGTCAGGTCGAGCATCTCGTCGACGATTGCGAGCAGGTGTCGGCCGGCACCGAGGATCTCGCCGACATTCTCGCGCTGCCCGGACGACAGCGCCGGCTCCGGTTCCACCAGCAGCAACTGGGCGAACCCCAGCACGGCGTTGAGCGGCGTGCGCAACTCGTGGCTCATGCGCGAAAGAAACTCCGACTTCGTGCGGCTGGCGCTCTCGGCCTCTTCCTTGAGGCGACGCAGTTCGATCACGCTGCGCGCATCGGTGACGTCCTCGGTGAAGCCCGCGATACGGACCAGTGCGCCATCGTCCGTGCGGATGGGGAACGCCCGGGTGTGCAACCAGCGCGGCTCACCGTCCCGACGCACGATGCGGTACTCGACGTCGACCGCGCCCGTTGTGAGCAGGGTGATGCGGGCTCGACGGGTCTGCTCGACATCCGCCTCGTGCAGGGCGTCGAGCCACGGCACGGCATCCCGCGCCTGCTCGACGGGATAGCCCCAGATCCGCTGGTAGCCATGACCGACGTAGATGACCTCGCCGCGTCGCGCATCCATCAGCCAGAACAGATCGCGGGTGTTGTCGGTGATCTGGCGCAACATCGCCTCGCTCGCCGCCAGCGCCATCTCGGCCTGTTTGCGTGGCGTGATGTCCGTCGTCAATCCGGCCACCAGCACTGCCGCGGAATTGCTACCCGGGACGACGTGGGCCTTTTCCAGCACCCAACGCTCGCCACCGTCGGGGCGGATGATGCGGTACTCGGCTTCGTAGTCGCGACCGGTGACGAGTCCTTCGAAACGCGGCGCCATGCGCTCGCGGTCATCCGGATGCACCCACGCGAGCCAGGCCCCGGGGTCACCTCCAGCGTGCTCGATGTCGCGGCCATAGATCGAGGCGAAACCCGGGCTCACGTACATCGACTCGGGGCGGCCGACCTCGATCAGCCAGAACACGTCGTCGATCGTTTCCGTGATCCGGCGCAGGCGTTCCTCGCTGTCCTTCAGCGCTTGTTCCGCCGCCTTCTGCGCCGTGATGTCGCGCACGAGGCCGACCATGCGCGCCGGACGGCCGTCGTCGTGACGCTCGACCCGGGCTTGCGACAGCAAGTTGAGCACGCGACCGCTGGCCAGGCGGGCACGGTGTTCGACGTCGTAGTCCTGCTCACCGCGCAGGGCGAGTTCGACCCGCCGCAGGACATAATCGCGGTCGTCCGGATGGACGAACTCCGCGTACGTCTCTGTGTCAATCGTCAGCTCGGCTTGTTCGATCTCGAACAGGCGGCGCAGCTGGCGCGACCAGTAGATCGCTCCCGTATCGACATCGAGTTCCCACAGGCCGAGCTGACCGGCACGCTGCGCCTCGGCGAGTCGCCGGCCGTGGCGGTCGAGCGCAGCCTGCTGGGCGACGCTGTCACTGATGTCGCTGAGCACACTGGCGAGGCGGATTCCGCCACCGTCGGGCGTGCGCACCACATCAGCCTTGTCGTGGATCCAGCGCGGTTCACCGCTGCTATCGACGACGCGGTAACGCGCCTCGAAACCACCGCGGGTGAGAGTGCCGGTAAACTGCTCACGTACGCCTTCGCGGTCATCCGGGTGTACGACGTCGAGCCAGGACTGCACGGCGCGCGCGGTTGGCCACATGCGCTCGACCCCGGGGCTCGCATACAGCCATTGGCGCCGTTCGGGGTCGCTCAGCAGGAATCCCTGGCTGCTGCCTTCGGTGATCTGCCTGAGCAGCACTTCCTGCTCGCGCACCGCGCGCAAGGCGAGCACGGAATCGGTGACGTCCATCGCGAAGGCGATGAACCCGCGCTGCGCGCCGTCCTCGCACAGCGGCTTGAACTCGACGTGGTAGTAGCCCGGGCCGTCATGCCCGATGCGCCTGCCGATGACGTGGCCGCGCACGGCGACCGGGCGGCCGCCGAGAACCACCTCGAGCGACGAGGCAATCTGCGTCACGACTTCGCGCGGGAACAGCGCGTCGAGGCGCCGGCCCGTCAACGTCGCCGCCGCGGCCCCCATCCACTCGACGAAAGTGTCGTTGGCAAAAACCAGACGGGTCTCCATGTCGTAGACCGCGAGCAGCGCTGGAACGGTGTCGATGATGTTGCGGATCTCGGCCTCGGCGTGGCGTTGGGCGTTCTCGGCGGCGAGCTGTTCGGTGACGTCCTCCATCAGCGCGACGAAGCCACCGTCGACACGTGCCGCATCGGGGACGAGGTGGACCCGCAACGTCCGCTCGGGATTGGCGAAGTGCGGGTTGTGCCGCGGGTAGTCGAAACGCAGGAACTCGCCCGCGGCGGCTCGCCGCAGCAGCGGTCCGGTCAATTCGAACACCGGCCCGACGACCTCCTCAACGGCACGCCCGACGAACCAGGCACGCGGCTTGCGGTACCACTCCTCGAAACGGCGATTGACGTAGCGGTAGCGCAGATCGCTGTCGATATAGGCGACCAAGGCCGGCAGGTGATCGGCAACCGCCTGCATTTCCCACTGTGCCTGCGTCGCCGCGGCCTCCGCACGGCGGCGCTCGGTGATGTCCTCGTAGAGCGCAAACACACCGTCGACTCCGCCACCGGCCCGACGATCGGGGACGAGGTGGCAGACCAGGTGCCGATCACCGGCGTCCTCCGGCATGCTGCGGACGAACTCGAAGGACTGGTCATGTCCGCGCAGCGCCTCGCCGATGTAGGGCGCGATGGTCTCGAAGGTATCGCCGCTGACGACGTCGGCAATCAAGCGCCCGACGAACCACTCACGCGGGCGCCCCAGCCAGGTCTCGTAGCGGGCGTTGACGAAGCGGTAGCGCCAGTCGCGGTCGTAGTAGGCGATGAACACCGGCAGCCGATCGACCAGCAAGCCGACATCGTGCAGCAGGTCATCCGGGTTGCGGAACGGCACCGCCGGCCGCGCGGGCTGGACGCCGAGGGAGACGATCAGCCCCGGCCCGTTCGGCAGGGAACAGGCGGCGAGCCGAACCTGGAGAATGTCACCGGAGCCGGCCGGCGGTGTCGCCAAGGTGACCTCGACTTCGCGCTCGGCGCCGCCGAGCACGCGCTCGCAGTCGGCGAGCGGCAAACCGGGCAGCAGCGTGGTCAGCAGCTGGCCCCGAGACACCGCCGGTGTCCGTTGCAGCAGACGCGCGGCGTGCCCGTTGACGCGCCGGATCCCGAGGTCGGCCGCGACCAGCACCAGGGCGACCGGTGCGGCTTCGAACCAGTCGTCACCGGCGTCGGCCACCTCCCTGAAATGCACCACGCGCGGCCCGGGCAATTCGCTGTTCATCGGTCGAGCTTCCTGGCCTGCTGCCGCCGGAGCGGTTCCCGCAGACGGCAGTGGCCGTGTATCATCGCCGCGCGCCGAGCCGACGGCAACCGACCCCAACGCGTGGGGCGCTGTCGCGAAGCACCCTCGACGCAATCCATGCCTTCAACTTCAGCGCCATGGCATACCCGAACGGACTCATCGACGACTGGCGCAACGCCACTTTCCTGATCGCCGACGACATCAGCGCCAACGTCACGCTGATCGTCAAGATCCTGGACCTGGCGGGGTGTCGCAACGTGCTTTCGACGACGGATTCGCGCGAGATCGAGAGTCTCGTCGCCGAACACCCGGTCGACCTCCTGTTGCTCGACCTGCACATGCCGCATCTCAACGGTCTGGAGGTCATCGAACGCCTGCGCCAGCGCTTCGCCGACGCCTGTCCGCCGATACTGGTCCTCACGGCGGAACGCTCGGCCGACACGCGCGTACGGGCGCTGGAGAACGGCGCCCGCGACTACCTGACCAAGCCCTTCGATCAAGCCGAACTGGTCGCGCGTGCGCGCAACCTGGTGGAAATCGAGAAGCTGCAACAGTGGATCCGTAACGAGAACCAGATACTCGAACGCCGCGTGGCCGAGCGCACGCGCGCGCTCTACGACACGCGCCTGGAGATCGTGCGACGCCTGGGTCGCGCCGCCGAGTACCGCGACAACGAGACCGGCAACCACATCCTGCGCATGAGTACGGCGACTGCACTGGTCGGGCAGCATCTCGGCCTGGACGCCGAGCGCTGCAAGGAGCTGCTCAATGCCTCACCGATGCACGATATCGGCAAGATCGGCATTCCCGACGCCATCCTGCTCAAGCCGGGGCCACTGACGGACGATGAATGGCAGGTGATGAAGTCGCATACCCTCATCGGCGCCGACCTCCTGCGCGGCGCCGACAGCAGCCTGCTGGAACTCGCCGCGAGCATCGCCGAGCATCACCACGAGCGCTGGGATGGCAACGGCTATCCGCACGGCCTTGACGGCGAGGCAATCCCCATCGAGGCGCGCATCAGCGCCGTGTGCGACGTCTACGACGCGCTGACCTCGGCGCGGCCCTACAAGGCACCGTGGAGCGAGGAGCAGGCGATCGCCTACATGCGCGAGCAGCGCGGCCGCCATTTCGACCCGAGCGTGGTCGACGTCTTCCTCGAACTGCTGCCGCAGGTCCGCGCGCTGCGCGCGCGTTACGGCGACAACCGGGACTGAACGGCCGGCCGCGACGGCGATGATCCGGCTTCTCTACATCGAGGACAATCCGGCCAACGCCCGCCTGCTGGAGAAGTTCTTTGCCCTCAAGCAGGACTGGCAGCTGGTGGTGGCGACCTCGGCCGACGCCGGCTTGGCGCAGGCGCGGGCAATGCCGCCGGACGCCATCCTCATGGACATCAACCTGCCCGGAAAGAGCGGCGCCGAAGCGCTGACCGACGTGCGCGCGGACCCCACGCTCGGCCGCCTGCCCGTCATCGCGGTGTCTGCCGACGCGCGCCCGGATCACGTCGCGCGCATGATCGAACACGGCTTCGACGCCTACCTGACCAAGCCGGTCGATTTCGCCGAGCTCGACGCCACCCTCGCGCGGGTGCTCGAACTCGATGTCGATGCGGTGCGCATCACACCGCGAAACTGAGACCGAGCACACGTTCGAGATCGGCGATGGCCTGCGCCTCTGACACCACCTTGATGGTGGTCATGCCCATGGCACGCGCCGGCCGCAGGTTGACGCCGAGGTCGTCGAGGTAGACCACCTCGGCGGGGGGCACCGCCATGCGCTCGCAAGCCAGCGCGTAGATGCGCGGGTCGGGCTTGCGCAGCCCTTCCTTGCTCGATTCGATGACGTGGTCGAAGCGCGCCATGACGTCGGCGATCTCGGCCGCGTGCGCGGTCGAGTTGGCCATGCCGGGTCCGCGACCGGACTTCACGTTGTTGGTCAGGCACACCACCTTGTAGTCGGCCTTGCAGCGGTCGAGCACGGCGACCATGCGCGGTCGCACCGCGCCGCCGAGCAGGCCGAGCACGTCGTGGCCGGGAACCTCGTGACCGGCGGCGGCGGTCTCGGCGCGGAACTGGCAATCGAACTCGTCCTCGTCGATGCGGCTCGATTCGAAGCGCGCCCAGGCGTTGTCCTCGTGGTTGACGGCGTTCACGCCGCGAATGAAATCCCGCGGCAGGCCGCGATCGGCCTCGTAACGGTTGAACGCCTCGAACGGCGAAGTCGTCAAGACCCCGCCGAAGTCCCACAGAATCGCGCGAAAGCTCATCGTTGTCCCCCAGGGATCGTTCCGGCGGGCATTTTCGCAGATTCGGCGCGGACGCCGGCACACATTCGACCGATCCCGGCTAAGCTCTCCGCACCATGCACCTGCCCATCCTCGCCCTCTATCGCGCGACCGCTCCGGGCACCTTCGACGACGGCACCGCAAGCGGGATCTTCAAACAGGCGGTTGCCGGCGCCGTAACGCTCGGTCGCAACGGTCTCGACGGCGATGTCCAGGTCGACCGTAGCGTCCACGGTGGTGCCGACCAGGCCCTGCACCATTACCCCGCCGAGCACTATCCGAGGTTGGCGACGGCCTTCCCGCGCGCAGCACGGGATCTCGTGCCAGGTTCGATCGGCGAGAACCTCGCCACGCACGGTCTCGCCGAAGCTGACGTCTGCCTGGGCGACGTCTTCGCGGTCGGCGCCGTACGCCTGCAGGTCACGGCACCACGTCGGCCGTGCTGGAAGATCGACCGTCGCTACGACGCCCGCGGCATGGCCGCGTTCATCATCGACGCCGGCCTCACCGGCTGGTACTACCGCGTCCTCGACGGCGGCACACTGGCCGCCGGGGCGCAGATGGCGTGCATCGAACGACTGCCGTGTGCACCGAGCATCGCCGAGTTCCATGCCACGCTGCGCGCGGTTCGGCCACCGCGGGAAGCCCTGGAGCGATTCGCCGACCTCGGAGCCCTGCCCGCGGCCTGGCGGCGACGCCTGCGCGAGCGGCTCGACTGGTTGCGGCGCCATCCCTGATCCGCACCGCCGTGTACGAGCGGTTATCATGCGCATCGCCGCGGCCAGCCGCGCAACGCCCGACAGTCGAGAGGTCCCCCGTTCCGTGAATGCAGCAGCGCCCACCGAATCCCCCGCCCGCGCGGCCATTGTCGACATCCAGCGCGGCCTCGCCGCCTCCGGTTACATCGCGAGCGACGCCATCGCGACCGTGCTCTACCTCGCCCGGGCCCTGTCCAAGCCGGTCCTGGTCGAGGGCCCGCCCGGGGTCGGCAAGACCGAACTGGCCAACGCGGCATCGCGCCTGTTCGACAAGCCGCTCATTCGCCTGCAATGCTACGAAGGCCTCGACGAGTCGCGCGCGCTCTACGAATGGAAGTACGGCAAGCAGCTGCTCTACACGCAGGTGCTGAAAGAGAAGCTCGGCGACCTCATGGCCGGCGCGCAAGGTCTGAAGGAATCCATCGCCCGGTTGCACGAGTTCGACGACACCTTCTTCAACGAGGAATTCCTCGAACCACGGCCCCTGCTCAAGGCCCTGTGGGCCGAACACGGCGCAGTGCTTCTGATCGACGAAATCGACAAGTCCGACCAGGAGTTCGAGGCCTTCCTGCTCGAGCTGCTCGCCGACTACCAGATTTCCATTCCCGAGATCGGCACGGTGCGCGCCAAGCATCCGCCGCTGGTCTTCCTGACCTCGAACAACACGCGCGAGATCGGCGATGCGCTCAAGCGCCGCTGCCTGCACCTGTTCATCCCCTTCCCCGATCACAAGCTCGAGCAGCGCATCATCGAATCCCGCGTACCGGAACTCGAGGCGCGACTGCGCGGCCAGCTGGTCAACTTCGTGCAGGGGCTGCGCGGGCTCGACCTGAAGAAGGTGCCGGCGGTCAGCGAGACCATCGACTGGGCGCGCACGCTGGTGCTGATGCACGCCAACGAGCTCGACAACCAGCTCGTGCGCCAGACCCTGAACGTGTTGCTGAAATTCCAGGACGACATCGAGAACGTCGATGCGGAGATCCCCGCGCTGACGCGGGCGGCCGGTAAGAACTGAATTCGTGACGCAGGCGCTTACCCACTTCATCAAGGCCCTGCGCGCGGCTGACGTCCGCGTGTCGACGGCCGAGAGCATCGAGGCGGCGGCCACGCTGGAGGTGGTCGGATTCGGCGAACGCGCGCTGCTCAAGACCGCGCTGTCGCAGGTTCTGGCCAAGAGCATCGACGACAAGGCACGGTTCGACGACTGCTTCGAAGCCTATTTCAGCTCCCGCGCAGTCAGCACCGATACCGCGCGGGACGACGCGGACGCCGACGCCAGCGAGACCGAATCCGCGGGTGACCAAGCCGGCGGTAGCGCGGCCGGCAGCGGCGGTGGCGGCAGTGGTGCAGACAGCCTGCTCGCCGCGCTCGAACGCGGCGACGGCGCCGGCCTGCAGCAACGCATGGCGCAGGCTGCGTTCAACGTGCAGCTGCAGAACATTCGCCTGTTCACCCAACGCGGCATGTACATGCGCCGGATGCTCGAGGACATGGGCATCGAAGCCGTCGAGGAATTCCTCTACCGGCTGATCAAGGCCGACGATGACGATCCGCGTGCCGAACGCCTGCGTGAGGCCAAGGCACGCTTGACCGAGGACGTCGCCGCCCACGTCGACCAGCAGCTCCTGCTCTATACCGCCAACGCCGGTCGCCAGTTGCGCGAGGAGGTGTTGCAGAAGACCCCGCTGGCGCGGGTCGAGATGCGTGATTTCAAGGTCATGCACGAGCTCGTGCGCAAACTCGCCAAACGCCTCGTCGCCCTGCACGCCCGGCGGCGCGCGGTGGCGCGCCGCGGACGCCTCGACGTCCGTCACACCATCCGTCGCAATATCGAGTACGACGGCCTGCTGTTCGACACCGTATGGAAGCGCGTGCGCGTCGACCGACCCAAGGTCGTGGCGGTGTGTGACGTGTCGGGCTCGGTGGCGCAGGTTGCACGCTTCCTGTTGATGTTCCTCTACAGCGTCAGCGAGGTCATACCCAAGGTCCGCTCGTTCGCTTTCTCGAATTATCTCGGCGAAGTCACCGACCTGTTCGACACGCTGCCCGTCGAGGACGCGGTCACCGAGATCCTCAATCGCTGGGGCATGGGCGCGACGGACTACGGCGGCGCGCTGGCCGAGCTCGAACGCCTGACGCTGGACGACATCGACCATCGCACCACCGTCCTGATCCTCGGCGACGCACGCTCCAACTACAGCGATCCGGGCGACCGCGCCCTGCGTCGCATCCACGAACGCGCGCGGCGGGTGTTGTGGCTGAACCCCGAACCGAAACAGCTGTGGAACACCGGCGACTCCGAGATGCGCAAGCTCGGCGCCGCTTGCGACCGCGTCGAACCCTGCCGTTCGCTGCGCCATCTCGAGCGCATCATCTCGGAGATCGCACGCACCGCGGTTTGAGCGCTGTCGCCACCGGCTCCAACTGCGGGGCCGGGTGAATGACCGGGTCATGAATATTTTCCGGTCCGGCCCTACAATCGGGCATCCCGGGGCGATCATCGCCTCGCCGTTGAAGAAGCCGGGTAGCCGTTCTCCATGGCGCAGATCGAAACCTACCGCAACGCGCTGAAGCCCGGCCAACGGGTGCTGTGGTACGAGATCGAGGGTACGCTCGGCCAGGGCGGCTTCGGCATCACCTACGTCGCCCGGGACACCAACCTCAAGCAACCGGTCGCGCTGAAGGAGTTCCTGCCGAGCGAACTCGCCGTGCGCGAGGGCGAGTTCGAAGTCCACCCGTTGTCCAACGCTCGCGCCGGGAGCTTCGCCTGGGGCCTGGAGAAATTCATGGACGAGGCGCGCACGCTGGCGCACTTCGACCACCCCAATATCGTCAAGGTCTACACCGTATTCGAAGCGAACAACACCGCCTACATGGTGATGCGCTACGAGGACGGCCTCAGCCTCGGCAGCATCTACAGCAAGCGCCGCCGCCTGCCCGAGCGCCTGCTGCAGCACCTCGTACATCCGCTGCTCGATGGCCTCGAAACCGTGCATGACCAGGGTTTCATCCACCGTGACATCAAGCCCGACAACATCTACCTGCGCCAGGACGGTTCACCTGTCCTCATCGATTTCGGCTCGGCGCGCATCGCCGTCGGCTCCGAGACGCGCGCGCTGACCTCGCTGGTGACGCCGGGCTACGCGCCGTTCGAGCAGTACGTGACCGGCAGCGACCGCCAGGGTCCGTGGTCGGACATCTACAGTCTCGGTGCCACGCTCTACCGTGGTATCGCCGGCATCGCGCCACCCGACGCCACCAACCGCAGCGAGGCGTTGAGCTATACCGGCAAGGACGTCCTGGTGCCCGCGCTCGAGGTCGGCCACGACCGCTATTCCGAACCGTTCCTGAGTGCTGTCGACGCGGCGCTGGCCTTCCGCTACGACGAACGGCCACAGAACGTCGTCGAGTGGCGGCGCATGTTCCGCGCGCGTCGCCGCCGCAAGGGCCGTCAACCGCGGGACGTACCGAGCGAGGAAGTCGAGGCGCCGAAAGTGCGTGCGGCCGAGTTCGCGGCGGTCGACGAAGCCACACCCGCGCGCGCGCCCACCGCGCCGCTCGCCACGGACGACGGCGCGTTGGAGGACGACCTGTTCGACAATCCGTTCACCGACCCCGAGCAGGCCGCGCTCGGCGACGCCGCGGAACGCGACGACACGCCGCCCGCGGGTGGCCGGCGGTGGCGCGCCTGGCTGCTCGCCGCGGGCGTGCTGCTGGCGCTCGGCGCGGCCGCGTGGTTCCTGCGCGATACGACAACGCCAGGCGTGAGGCCGTCGGCGAATGCAGCGGAGGCGCCGGACGAGGCGCGCGCGCCACCACCAACGGTCGCGGTACCCGCGTCGACGAATCCGCCGGCGGCCACAACGACAACGGCGACCACGACCACCGCCGCAGTCGCCGACGCGAAGTCGGACGCCGCGACCCAAGCCACCGCAACGGGCGCCTGCGCCGCCGTAACCACCCTGCCGCGGCTGCCGAGCGTGGCCGAACGCCTCGCCGCCGGGGCCGACATCCCGCGGTACGTCGTCGAGACCATCAGCCTGCACGGTCCGGACAATTCCTCGATCGGCGCCGTGCTCGCCGCCGCCGGCGGCGCCATGGAGGCCCGCCGCGCCACCCTCGCCGCCGCCCATGGCGATGGCAACCAGCTCTCCGCCAACGACATCGAGGCCCTCGCGGAGTTGCTCACCGGCACGCTCCAAGACCAGGGCCTGCTCGCCACGGCCATTGCCCCGATGCAGTACCTCGACCAGCAACGCCTGGCGCTTGCCGTGCTGCCATGGCGTCTCGGCGAGGTCAGGTTGCGCGGCGTGCCGGGGGAGTTCCGCGCCGCCAACGAGGCTGTCACCCGTGCCGCCCTGGGCGCGACGCTCCGCGCGAGCCTCGAGCAGGCCCCGCACGCGCATGCACTCAAGCGGGCCCTCCTCGACACCCTCCTCGACCCGGCCTTCCATGGCTCCGCTTTTGCCGTGCTCGAACCCGCCGCGCGCCAGGCGCGCTTCGACGTAGTGCTGAAATGGCAGGATGCCAAGCCTGCATTCGATCCGGCCACGGTCGATATCGACCGCCTTTACATCTACGCCGTCGCCGGTAGCGGCGCGCGGCTGCCGCTGACTCAACTGGCAAAGGACGCTGCGGCCACGGTCGACGCCGATCTCGATGCCGCCGATTACGCCGCGCAGGTGTTGGACCTCGTCGCGCCGCCCGGCGTCGACGCCGACGGCGATTGCCGGCGCGACGCCTTGCTTGCGGCCTACCGCTCGGCACGGCAGGCGCTGGCCGCGACCCCGGTCGCGCACTGACCCGGCGCGTTACAATTCCGTGACAACGACACGCCCGTCGCGATGGCGCGGGCCCGAGAGGAGACCGTCACCGTGGAGTCACGCAGCGGCGCCGGCGCCATCGAGCGCTATTCGTTCCTGGTCATGTTCGCCAACGACGGTCTCATCGATGCCGCCGAACTGGCCTTCTGCGAGCGCCTCGCGCTCGCCGACGGCATCGTCGACGACGACGAGCGCGAAGTCCTGCGGCGCATCTTCGGCCGCGTCGACCCTGCGCGCCTGGCACCGGAGGTGCGCGCCGAGATCGCCGCTTTCCGCACACGTCACGCGATCTGAAACGCGCGGCCGTGCCGATACGCCCTGCCGGCGCGGTGTGCTAGCGTAGGCCCGCCATGGCCGACCAACCGACGCCGCGCAATTTCGCCGCCGACCGCCGCCGCTTCCTCGCCCGCGGGGTGCAGGCCGCGGGCGCGGTGAGCCTGGTCGGTATGCTGCTCGCCAGTCACGCCCGCCAGGCATCGTCGCGACCGGTCGCTGCCCTGCGCCCCCCCGGAGCGCTGCCGGAAGACGAGTTTCTCGGCGCCTGCGTGCGCTGTGGGCTGTGCGTGCGCGACTGTCCCTACGACACCCTGCGACTCGCCACTTTCGGCGAACCACTGGCCACCGGCACACCCTACTTCGTCGCCCGCGACGTGCCCTGCGAGATGTGCGAGGACATCCCCTGCGTCGTCGCCTGCCCGACCACGGCTCTCGACAAGAACCTGACCGACATCCGCGAGGCGGACATGGGCGTGGCTGTCGTCACCGGGACCGACACCTGCTACAGCATCACCGGCGTCGGTCGCTGCACGGGTTGCTACGACGCCTGCCCGATCAAGGACGAAGCCATCACGATGGAGTTGAAACAGGAAGGCGGCCGGGTCTACTTCGTGCCGACCGTGCACCGCGACCGCTGCACCGGTTGCGGCAAGTGCGAAGCCGACTGCCTCTATCCCGAGGCCGCGATCAAGGTCCTGCCGCGCGCGCTCGTGCGCCACGATGTCGGTCCCGACCTCGCCTGACGGTGGCGCCGCGCCGCGCGGCCGTCCCTTCTGGCGGCGGCACCGCTGGCTAGTGCTGCGCCGGACTGCCCAGTTCGGCCTGCTCGGACTGTTCCTGCTCGGCCCCTGGACCGGCATCTGGTGGGTCAAGGGCAACCTCGCCGCGAGCACCTGGTTCGACGTCGTGCCGCTCAGCGATCCCTTCATCACCCTGCAGAGCTGGCTCGCCGTCGGCCGGGTGACGACGACCGCTCTGCTCGGCGCGGGTCTGGTACTCACCTTCTACTGGCTGGTCGGCGGCCGCGCGTTCTGTTCCTGGGTGTGCCCGGTCAACGTCATCACCGATGGCGCCCACTGGTTGCGCACGCGGCTGCACCTGCCACCCGGCTGGCGCCCGCAGCGCAGCCTCAGGCTGTGGTTGATGGCGATGTGCCTGGTCACGGCGGCGCTGAGCGGTGCGCTGGCGTGGGAGCTGGTCAACCCGGTGACCCTGGTGCAGCGCGCCCTGGTCTTCGGTGTCGGTACCGGCTGGGCGGTGATGGTGGCCGTGTTCCTGTTCGATCTGCTGGTCAGCCGCCGTGGCTGGTGCGGGCACCTGTGCCCGGTCGGCGCGTTCTACCGGCTGGTCGGCACGGGCTCGCCGCTACGCGTCGCCGCACACGCCCGCGAGGCCTGCACCGATTGCGGCGACTGCTTCGAGGTCTGTCCGGAGCCGCAGGTGATCAGCCCCGCTTTGCGCGGCACGGGCACGCGTATCGTGGTCGCCGGCGATTGCACCAACTGCGGACGTTGCATCGACGTCTGTCCGGACGACGTTTTCCGCTTCACGCAACGCTACGGCTACCGTCCGCCACGCTGAATGCTCGCCCCAGTCGACCTCCTCCTGCGCGGACTGCCGTGGGTCCTGCTCGCGCTGTGGCTACCGGCCGCACCGGCGCGGGCCGCGTCGACGCCCATCACCGTCCCCGTCACCCTGCCCTACGCGGTGCTCGAACAGGGCCTCCAAGACCATGTCTTCACGGCCACCGATGGCCGTCTCGAAGTGCTGCGCGACAGCCAAGGTTGCAACCGGCTCAGCGTCGCCCGGCCTCGCGTTGCCGCCCACGGCGACGGCCGCATAAGCGTGACACTCGACCTCGAAGCACGCGGCGGCACCCCGCTCGGTACGCGCTGCCTGCTGCCGTTCACCTGGACCGGTACGCTCGATCTCGTCGAGACGCCCTACGTCGAGACCGAGCGGCCGCGGCTCGGCTTCCGCGTCACCGATTCCCACCTCGCGGCCACCAGCGGCGCCGCCGCGACCGCGCCGACCGTGGTGTGGGACTGGGTCAAGCGTCTCGTACACCCGCGGCTCGAGGCGTTCGTCGTCGACGTCGCTGACCTGCGCGAGGCCGCGGCGGCGTTGACCGATGCCGCCCTCGCCGACTGGCCCGAGAGCGCCGCGCAGGCCCGCGCCACGCTCACCCTCGACCACCCGATCGGCGGTCCGCAAGGTCTCGAGCTGGCGCTCGGTTTCGCTCTGTTGGAGCCACCGCCGGCGGCGCGTCGCGCGAGCTTGGACCGGCCGTTCTCCGCGGCTGAACTGGCCGCTTGGGACGCCGCCTGGCAGGACTGGGATGCCTTCCTCACCTGGACGGTGAAGCAGCTCGCATTGACCACGCCGGTACTGGCCGACGCCCTGCTCGAAACCCTGGAGGACGCCCGCTTCGCCCTGCGCGACCTGCTCGCCCGCGATGTCCGCGGCGCCGACCCGGCGCGTGAACTGTTCCACGCCACCTGGTCACGGCTCGTTCCGCTGCTCGCCACCGCCGGCAACGACGCCGGCACCACGCTGCGCTACCTCGCCTTCATCGGCGCCGGCGATGCCCTGCGCGCGCTCGATCGCGCCGGCGCCTCGTTCGGGCTGCGTGTCGACCAGGCCGGCCTGCGCGCGCTCGCGCGCAGCCTCGTGCCCGCGGTGGACCCGGCCGAACTCACCTGGGACGAACGGCCCGACCCGGCACTACGCGAGCTCTACGGCCTGGCGCCCGAACCGGCCTTTGCCGGCGCGAACACCGGCGCGGCGCCGCCAACCTGGTTCGACTGGCTGCTGCGTCCGGCCGTCGCCGCCACGGACCCGCCAGCGTCCTGGCTGCCGCCGGATGACGACCCCGCCGCCTACCTCGAACGGGTCGACGGCCTGCTCGCCGAGATCGTCGCCACGGGCGACGGCGCGCAGCGCGTGCCGCCGCGCTTTCTCGAGGTCTACCGTGTGCTGGTGCCCGCAACCGCGTGGCAGGAGAGCTGCTGGCGGCAGTTCATCGAGCGCGACGGCACGGTCGAGCCGATTCGCTCGGCGGCGGGTTCGGTCGGGCTCATGCAGATCAACCGCCACGTCTGGCGCGGGCTCTACGACGTCGATCGCCTTGCCGACGACATTGCCTACAACGCCCACGCCGGCAACGAGATCCTGCTGCACTACCTCGTCGACTACGCGCTCAAAAAGAAGGAACACGAAGCGCGCGGACGGATCGACGATCTCGCACGCGCGACCTACGCGGTCTACAACGGCGGCCCGGGTCACCTGCGTCGCTATCGCCAGGACGACACGCGTGCCCCGCTCAGAGCCATCGACGAGGCGTTCTGGAAGAAGTACCAGGCCATGCGCACGCGCGGCGCCACCGCCGTGCGCAGCTGCTACGCGCGCTGAAGCGACGGTCGCTCAGGGATACAGTCGGCTGGTCGTCCAGCGCTCACCGCCACGCTCGTAGAGCGTGCGCTCGTGCAGACGAAAGGGACGTTTCTCCCAGAACTCGATGCGTCGCGGCACCACCCGGAAGCCGGACCAGAATTCGGGTCGCGGCACTGGCCCGATGGCAAACGTGGCCGCGTAGCGCGCTACGCGCTGCTCGAGCTTGAAGCGGCCTTCGAGCGGCGCCGATTGCTTCGATGCCCAGGCCCCGATGCGCGACTCGCGCGGTCGCGATTCGAAGTAGGCGTCCGCCTCGGCCGCACCGACCGGTTCGGCCAGGCCTTCGATCCGCACCTGCCGCCCGGTCGACTTCCAGTGAAAGCACAACGCGACCTGCTTGTTGGCCGCGAGGTCGAGCGCCTTGCGGCTGGTCAGGTTGGTGTAGAAGACGAAGCCGCGTGCGTCGATGCCGCGCACCAGCAGCATGCGTAGCGATGGCCGTCCGCTGGCGTCGACCGTCGCCACCGACATCGCCTCGGCATCCTCGGGCTCGTGCTTGCGCGCGTGCTCGAGCCACGCCGCCACCTGGGCGATGGGATCGTCGGTGGTCATTCGAACGGATGGCGCAGCACGATGGTGTCGGCGCGGTCCGGCCCGGTCGAGACGAGGTCGATCGGGGTCTCGGCGATCTCGGCGATGCGCTCGAGGTAGCTGCGCGCATTGGCTGGCAGGGCGGCCCATTCACGGATGCCGACGGTCGATTCGCGCCAGCCCGGCAGTTCCTCGTAGATCGGCATGACCTCGGCCAGGCCCTCGGCGCCGGTTGGCACCGACTGCAGGTGGCCGGCCGCGGTGTCGTAGCCGATGCAGATGCGGATCTCGTCGAGACCGTCGAGCACGTCGAGCTTGGTCACGCACAGGCCCGACACGCTGTTCAGCTGCTGCGCACGGCGCAGTGCAACGGCATCGAACCAGCCGCAGCGGCGCGGCCGCCCGGTGGTGGCACCGAACTCGTGGCCGCGGCGCGCGAGGTGCTCGCCCATCTCGTCGAAGAGCTCGGTCGGAAACGGGCCCGAGCCGACCCGCGTGGTGTAGGCCTTGGTGATGCCGAGCACGTAGTCGATCACGCGCGGACCCGAGCCGCTGCCGGTGGCGGCGAAACCGGCGGTGGTGTTCGACGAAGTGACGAAAGGATAGGTGCCGTGGTCGATGTCGAGCAGGGTGCCCTGTGCGCCCTCGTAGAGCACGTTGCCGCCGCGCTGGTGATGCTGGTAGAGCAGTTCGGCGACGTCGCCGACCATTGGTCCCAGGATCTCGGCATGGGCCATCGACTCGTCGAGGATCTGCTGGAAGTCGAGGGTCTCGGCGCGGTAGTAGTTGGCGAGCACGAAGTTGTGATAGTCGAGCACCTCGCCGAGCTTGGCGGCGAAGCGCTCACGGTAGAGCAGATCGCCGACGCGCAGGCCGCGCCGTGCAGCCTTGTCCTCGTAGGCCGGCCCGATGCCGCGCCCGGTGGTGCCGATGGCGGCCGCGCCGCGTGCCTTTTCGCGCGCCTGGTCGAGCGCGACGTGGTAGGGCAGGATCAGCGGGCAGGCCGGGCTCAGCACCAGCCGCTCGCGGGCCGGTACGCCGCGCGCCTCGAGCATGCCGATCTCGTCTAGCAGCGGCCCCGGCGCCACCACCACGCCGTTGCCGATCAGGCACTCGACGTTGGCGCGCAGAATCCCCGACGGAATGAGATGGAGCACGGTCTTTTCGCCGTCGATGACGACGGTGTGGCCGGCATTGTGGCCGCCCTGGAAACGCACCACCGCGTCGACGCGGTCGGTGAGCATGTCGACGACCTTGCCCTTGCCCTCGTCTCCCCACTGGGTACCGATGATGACGACTGATTTGCCCAAACTAGCCCCCGCAGCACGAACTGCCTGTCTGCAACGATACAACTGCCCGGCCGCGACATGGCGCGGGCGCGTAATTCATAAATCCTCGAGCTGCCAGCTGCCGCCGGCATCGCTCAGGCGCTGCGCGCATCCCATGGCGGCAGCATCGCCGGCCTGCCCCGGCAGGCCCTGTACCACGCGGTAACCGGCCGCGCGCAGTTCGCGCATCGCCGCGAGCAGGTCGGCCGCGGTGCCGGCCGGCGCGAAAATGCGCCCCAGCTCGACGCGCGACGTCGTGCTCAGTGCCGCCAGTACCTTGAGGTCGGTGCTGAAACCGGTCGCCGAACGCGCCCGGCCGAACGACTGGCCGATGTTGTCGTAGCGCCCGCCCCAGGCGATGGCGCGACCGGCCGCCGGCGTGTAGGCGGCGAACATGATCCCGGTGTGGTAACGGTAGCCACGCAGCTCCGCGAAATCGAGATGCACCGTGGCCCGCGGCGCCAGTGCCGCGAGCAGTTCGATGAGGCGGGCGACATCGTCCAGCGCGCGCGTCACCGCCGCCGGTGCGGTGGCCAGTGCGGCGCGCGCCATGGTCATGACGTCGAGGTCGCCGTTGAGTTCGAGCAGTGCGCCGAGGTGGATGCGGACCGCGCCGGCCACGCCAGCCTCGTCGAGCACCGCCGCCAGGCCGCTGGCATCCTTGAGCAGCAATGCTTCGAGCACGCGTGATTCGGCCTCGGCGCCGATACGTGCTTCCTCGCAGATGGCGTGGAACAGCCCCATGTGGCCCAGTTCCAGCGTGACATCGTCGATGCCGGCGGTGGCGAGGATTTCCAGCAGCAGCGCGATGACCTCGGCGTCGCTTTCGATGCCCGCATGACCATAGAGTTCGGCGCCTATCTGCAACGGGTTGCGCGAGCCGGCGAACTTGTCCGGCAGCGTGTGCAGGACCGGACCGATGTAGCAGAAACGTTGCGGATGTTCGGCCGGCAGTCGATGCGCATCGATGCGCGCGACCTGCGGCGTGATATCGGCGCGCACGCCCATCATGCGACCGGTCACCTGGTCGATGAGCTTGAAGGTCTGCAGGTCGAGATCCTCGCCGATGCCGGACAGCAAGGAGTCGAGGTACTCGATGATAGGCGGCACGACGAGGTCGTAACCCCAACGTTCGAAGACGTCCAGGAGCCGCCGGCGCAGGGCTTCGATACGCCACGCGCGCGGTGGCAACACCTCGTCGACCCCATCGGGCAGCAGCCAGCGGTTACGCTTGCTCATGACTCAGTGCACGGCGTAGAGAAGAACCACGCCGCCGATCATGCAGACCAGGCCGGCCACGCGCAGGCTGCGGTCGTCCAGGCGCGCCGCGGTGACGAGCGTGCGGCGGAAGCGGGTCGGGTTGAGGAACGGCATGATGCCTTCGAACACCATCATCAAGGCAAGTGCCGTGAGCAGATCGCCTAGCACGACGGCGGGCGTTGTCGGCCCGCGCACACACCGCGGCCGCTACTGCCCACGCGGATTGCCGAAATACTTGAAGAACTCCGAGTCGGGCTCGAGCAGGAGCACGTCGTTCTTGCCGCTGAAGCTCGATTTGTAGGCATTCAGGCTGCGGTAGAAATCGTAGAACTCCGGGTCGCGGGTGTAGGCCTCGGCGTAGATCTCGGCCGCGCT
The DNA here is from genome assembly GCA_050184115.1 of Gammaproteobacteria bacterium. Taxonomy (GTDB): domain Bacteria; phylum Pseudomonadota; class Gammaproteobacteria; genus JACKNG01. The sequence goes on from JBFXAQ010000002.1 coordinate 106,026, forward strand.
GGCATCGCCGGCACCACGCAGGTTCTCGGCGTCACGGTAGGCTTCGGCCGAGATCACCGTACGCTGACGATCGGCATCCGCGCGGATGGTGATCGCTTCCTTGTCGCCGCGAGCACGGAACTCGCGCGCCACGCGCGAGCGCTCCGAGCGCATGCGCTCGTAGACGTTGCTCGACACCTCGGTCGGCAGGTCGATGCGCTTGAGGCGCACGTCGACGATCTCCATACCGAGCGCCTCGCCACGCTCGTTGGCCATGTGCGTGACCGTCTTCATGATCGCGCCGCGCTCGCCGGAGACCACTTCCTGCACGTTGCGCTTGCCGAATTCGCTGCGCAGGCCATCGTTGATCTTCTGGTAGAGCAGCAGGCCGGCGCGACGCGGATCGCCGTCAGTCGACTTGTAGAACTGCTCGACGTCGAGAATCCGCCAGCGCGCGAAGGAGTCGACGATGACGTCCTTCTTCTCGCCGGTGAGGAAGCGCTGTGGTTCGGCGTCGAGCGTCTGCAGGCGTTTGTCGAAGGTGCGTACGTTGTGCAGCAGCGGGACCATGAAATGCAGTCCCGGACCGTAGTCGGAGCGCTTGATCTTGCCGAGCTGGAAGAGGATGGCGTACTCGTACTCGTAGACGCGGAAGGTACACATCCACGCCAGGCCGAGCAGCAGGACGACGACGGTGAAGATTCGCGCGGCCATCTCAGCGCACCGCCCGCGTACGTCCGCTGCGGCGGTCGCGCATGCTGTCTTCGGTACCCGGCACGTACGGCGTGCGCTCCTGGGTCGTGCCGCCCGCGTCGTTCTCGCCGGCCGCCTCACGCTGGCGGTCGAGCAACTTGTCGATCGGCAGGTACATCAGGCTCGAACCCTGTTCGTTGTCCACGATCACCTTGGTGCTCTCCGACATGACCTCCTCGATGGTTTCGAGGTAGAGGCGCTGGCGGGTGACCGCCGGCGCCTTCTCGTACTCCGTCAGCAGTTGCTTGAAACGCTTCGCCTCACCATCAGCCTGTGCCACGACACGCTCCTTGTAGGCTTCGGCGTCCAGACGGATGCGCGCCGCCTCGCCCTGCGCGCGTTCGACGATTTCGTTGCGGTAGGCCTCGGCCTCGTTGATCTTGCGCTGCTCGTCCTCGCGCGCCTTGATGGCGTCGTCGAACGCGGCCTTGACCTCTTCCGGCGGTTTGGCCGGCTGCATGTTCACACTCGACACCTCGATGCCGGATTCGTAGTTGTCGAGGATCTCCTGGATCAGCGATTGTGCGCTGACCGCGATCTCGGCACGGCCCTCGGTGATGACGAAGTCCAACGTGCTCTGGCCGATGATGTCGCGGATGGCGGCCTCGGTGACCCGTTGCACCGAGACCTCGGGGTCGGCGATGCGGAACAGGTAGTTCTGCGGTTCGCGGATGCGGTACTGCACTGCGAGTTCCACTTCGACGATGTTCTCGTCGCCAGTCAGCATCGCCGAGTCGGCAGTGAGCGTCTGGATGCGCTCGACGTTGACCTTGACGACTTCCTCGAACGGCCGCGGCAGGCGAATGTGCGGGCCGGGTGTGAGGGTCGTGACGTACTTACCGAAGCGCATGACCACGCCGGCCTCGGCCGGATCGATGCGGTAGACCATCTCCCAGGCCAGCAGAGCCAAGGCCAGGACGCCGACCACCGCCCACACAGCGGCGTTCTCGCCGTTGTTGCCGCCGCCATCGCCACTGCCCCGGCCGCCGCCGAACAGGCCGCCGAGCTTCTGCTGCATCTTGCGCACGACCTCGTCCAGATCGGGCGGCCCCTGGTCTTTGCGGCGGTTCCCCCAGGGGTCGCGATCGTCGCCGTCTGGATCGTTCCAGGCCATTGAATTCTCTTGTCTTGTGCGGTTGCGCAGGTGAGGGCGCCGATTGTAAGGGGCACACCCTGCATGTTCAATCGCGCGCGGGCCGCGTCAGGCTCGGACGCGCCCCTGCACCAACTTCGCGCGCCCTGCCCGGCACAGCTGGTTCGTGGCCACACGAACCGTGCTTGCAACGAGCGGGGCCGCTCCGTTATACGGCCGCGCAGCGCCCCTCAGACCAGTTCGCCCGACCCCTCCGGCGCCGACTCGAGCGGCGCCTCTTCGTCGGCAACCTCCGTGACCAGGGCGGCGAATCCGGGCTCGGCGCGCAAACCCTGCCAGCGGGCTTCGCCGAGACTGGTCTCGACCAGCCAGCCGCCTTCCGGAAGGTTGCTCTCGTCGACCACGGCGCCCCATTCATAGAGTCGCGCGCGCAGGCGTCCGGCCGCCGCTGCCAGGCGCAGCCAGCGGCGGTTCTTGCGTTCGTCGAGGTGTTCGCCGATGGCGGCGAGCAGGAGATGACAGCCGCGCCCGTCGAGGGCCGACAGCCACACCCGCCGCACGCGGCCCTGGGCATCGCGCTCGACGGCCGGCTCACGCCCGGCGATGGCATCGATCTTGTTACAGACCTCGATCACCGGCACCGCGCCGGCACCGATGCGCGTGAGCACCTCGAGCACGTCGGCCACACGCTGCTCGCGCTCCTCGTCGGCGGCGTCGATCACGTGCAGCAGCAGCGTCGCGTCGCGCGTTTCTTCCAGCGTCGCCTCGAAGGCGGCGACGAGTTCGGGCGGCAGACGGCGGATGAAGCCGACGGTGTCGCTCAGCACCACCGGGTGCTCACCCGGCACGTCGAGCGTGCGCAAGGTCGTGTCGAGCGTGGCGAAGAGCTGGTCGGCGGCGTAGACGTCACCCGCGGTGAGGCGATTGAACAGGGTCGACTTGCCGGCGTTGGTATAGCCGACCAGCGCCACCGTCGAGAGCAGGGCGCGCTTGCGCGCCCGCGTGCCCTGCCGGCGCTGACGCTTGACCCGTTCGAGCTTCTCGTTGATCTGCTTGATGCGTACGCCAATCAGACGGCGATCGGTTTCGAGCTGCGTTTCACCCGGCCCGCGCAGGCCGATGCCACCCTTTTGCCGCTCGAGGTGCGTCCAGCCGCGCACGAGGCGGGTCGAGAGATGCTTGAGCTGGGCCAGTTCGACCTGCAGCTTGCCTTCGAAAGAGCGCGCGCGCTGGGCGAAGATGTCCAGGATGAGGCCGGTGCGATCCAGCACGCGGCATTCGAGATGCCGTTCGAGGTTGCGTTCCTGCGCCGGTGAGAGATCGTGGTTGACGAGCACGACCTCGATGTCCCCGGCGCGACAGGCTTCGGCGATCTCGTCGGCCTTCCCGCTGCCGACGAAGAACTTGGCGTCGGGCGTGGTGCGGCGGGCGTGGATGGCGGCCACCGGCGCGACCGCGGCCGCCCGTGCCAGCTCCGTGAACTCCGCGCTGTCGTCGTCGTCCGGCGCGAACTGCACGTGGACGAGCAACGCCCGCTCGCCACCCGAGGGACGTTCAAGCAAGTGCGCGGAGACCCCGGACGGTCAAGAGGCGTCGTCGTCCTTGGCGTCGGCATCGTCGGCCTGGTCGGCACGCGGCAGGCGCACGTTGCGCGCCGGCACCACCGTCGAGATAGCGTGCTTGTAGACCATCTGGCTGACGGAATTCTTGAGCAGGATGACGAACTGGTCGAAGGACTCGATCTGTCCCTGCAGCTTGATGCCGTTGACCAGGTAGATCGAGACCGGCACGCGCTCACGCCGCAGCGCGTTCAGGTACGGCTCCTGGAGTGATTGTCCCTTGCTCATGGCAGTCTCCTTGTTCTTGTTATGGGCATTCGCGGTGTCGGGTGCCGTCGCGAGGGCTGTCCGTGCCGGGGTTCGCGCTGATAAGCCCCGCCGTACTCTAAATCAGTTCGGCTGCATTGCAAAATCGACCGCCCGCGCGCCCGCCTCGAGCAGGGTATCGAGGACGCCGGGCCCGTCCAACCAGGTGCAGTCGCGCTCCCGACGCAACCAGGTGAGCTGGCGCTTGGCGAGCTGGCGCGTGTCGACCACGCCGCGTTCGCGCAGGTCGGCAAGACTGTACTCGCCGTCGAGATAGCGCCAGGTGGCGCGGTAACCGACCGCGCGCATGGCCGGCATGTCGGCCGACAGCGCCGCCCGCCGCCGCAGCATCGCCACTTCGTTGACGAAGCCGCGCTCCAGCATGTCGTCGAAACGCCGGGCGATGCGCGCGTGCAACTCGGGGCGCTCGGCCGGCGCGACGATGAACTTCAACGGCCGCGGTGTAAGCCGCTCGAGCGGCCGCTGCGCCCACAGCGCACTCAGCGGTCGGCCGGTCAGGCGGTGCACTTCCAGTGCACGCAACAGCCGTTGCGGATCGTTCGGGTGGATGCGCGCCGCGGCTGCCGGATCGACCGCGGCGAGTCGTGCATGCAGCGCGGCCCCGCCCACCTGCGCGAGCTCGTGCGCCAGTTCCGCGCGCAGCGTGGAATCGGCCGCCGGAAGTTCGGCCAGGCCCTCTTCCAGCGCGCGGAAATAGAGCCCCGTGCCCCCGACCAGGAGCGGAACGCGACCGCGTGCAGCGATGGCCGCGATCGCCGCGCGCGCATCGCTGCGAAACTCCGCGGCCGAGTAGGGTTCGGCCGGGTCGCGGATGTCGAGTAAGTGGTGTGGGACCCGCTGCTGCTCGGCCGGCGTCGGCTTGGCCGTGCCGATATCGAGGCCGCGATAGACCAGCGCCGAGTCGACGCTGACGATCTCGATCGGCAAGCGTGCCGCGAGCGCCAGAGCGAGACGCGTCTTGCCGGCGCCGGTAGGCCCCATGAGAAACAACGCCGGACCGTCGTAGCGCACCTCAGCCATGCTCGACGAGACGCGCGAGGGTCGCCGCGTCGAGCGGACGGGCGCAGGTCGCCAATGCCACGCCCGCGTGACCGGCCGCGCGCGCCAGGTCGTCGAGCAAACGACGGTTGAGCGGTGGCGGGGTATCGAGCGCGATGCAGGCCGCGGCCACCACCGCCACGCTGGCCGCGTCATCGCCGGGCGCCGTTGCCAGGGCACGTACGAACGCCGCGAGATCGAGCGCAGGCAACACCGTCGGTGCCGCACGCATCACGCCACCGGCCGGTCCGAGGTCAGCGAATTCGAAACCGAGCGCGGCAAGCCCGGCGCGCGCCGTGAGGGCGCGCACCTGGGCGACGTCGAGACGCTCGGGTAGCAACAACGGCCGAGGTACCGGTGGCCCGGCGAGGCGCACGGCGAGCACGCGGCGCCAGCATTCGACGAGATCGAACACACGCACCGCGCCAGCGTGTTCGTCGAGGAGAAAGCGTCTGCCGACCAGGGCCAGTGGGCGTCCTGGCCAGGACACCTCGGTGAGCGCCGGCGGCCGAGCGACGTCCGCCCGGCGCAGGTAGGCGCGCGGCGGCGGTTCCCCGAGCGGCAGTGGTACGCCCGACGCAGCGGGCACTGGCACCGTACTGCCGGCCAGGGCCTGACTGACCGCCGTGTGCAGGATGTCGTGGACGGTGCGCAAGTCGGCGAAGCGCACCTCGAGCTTGCCGGGGTGGACGTTGACGTCGACGCTGTCGAGAGCCACCGTCAGTGCCAGCGCGTAGGCCGGATAACTGCCCGGTGGCACGGTCTCACCGTAGGCCGCGCGCACGGCATGGTGCAGGTTGCGATCGCGGATCACGCGACCGTTGAGGACGATGAACTGGAGGTCGTTCTGGTTGCCCGCCAGCTCGGCGCCGCCCACCCAGCCGGCCACGGTCACGCCATCCAGTTCGAGCGCGACCGGCGAGGCGGCCGCGACGAAGGCCGCGCCAAACACCGCGCGCCAGCGCGGCGCATCGGCGCCCCAGGGCGCGGGCCGTACACGCAGTCCGCGCGAACCGGGCTGGTCGAGCGAGAAGGCGACGTCCGGGCGAGCGAAGGCGAAGTGACGCATCAGCCGCAGCACGTGCAGGAACTCGGTACGCGGCTGCTTGAGGAAGCGCCGCCGCGCCGGGATGCGCGCGAACAGTTCGCTGACCTCGATGCGGCAGCCGTGGTTGCCGCGTGCCGGTCGTGGTGCCGGCAGCGCATCTCCGGCGGCGGCGGCGACCTGCCAGGCATGGCTGTCATCGGCGGTGCGGCTGACGACGGCAACAGCGGCAACGGCCGCGATGCTGGCCAGCGCTTCGCCGCGGAAACCGAGCGAGGCGATGGTGTCGAGGTCGCGCGCGCTGCTGAGCTTGCTGGTCCAGTGGCGGCTGAAGGCGGCACCGAGTTCGGCGGCGGGGATGCCGCAGCCGTCGTCACTCACCACGATGCGGCCGACGCCGCCATCAACGAGTGCGACATCGATGCGTTGGGCGCCCGCATCGAGACTGTTCTCGACCAGTTCCTTGACCACCGACGCCGGTCGCTCGATCACCTCGCCGGCGGCGATCTGGTTGATCAGGTGTTCGGGCAGCGGCCGGATGGCGGCGCGGGGCGCGGTCATGCGGCGAAATCTAGCACTTTGCCGACCGCCAGCGCCGGCAGCGCGCTCAGGGAATGCGCAGCTCCTGGCCCGTGCGCACCATCTCGGACGACAGGTTGTTGGCGAGCTTGAGGCTGTTCACGCTGACGTCGTAGCGGCTGGCGATGCCGGAAAGGGTGTCGCCCCGCGCGACCTTGTGACGGCGTACCTCGGCGAGGTGCGTACCGGGCGGCGGGTTGACACTGAAGTAATGGGCGATGCCGGCGTGGATGGCACCGGCCAGCTTGCGGCGGTAGGCCACGCTGCGCAGGCGCTTCTCCTCCGTCGGGTTCGAGATGAACGCCGTCTCGACCAGGATGGAGGGAATGTCGGGGGATTTGAGCACCATGAAGCCGGCATGCTGAACCTGCTTGCGGTGCACGGGGCCGATCGATTTCAAGGCGCCGAGCACGTGGTTGGCGAGGTCGATGCTGGCCTCGATCGATGCCGTCTGGGAGAGGTCGAGCAACACCGACTTGAGCACCGCGTCCTTGTCGTCGAGTGACACCCCGCCGATCAGGTCGGAAGCATTCTCGTTGTCGGCCAGCCACTTGGCCGCCTCGCTGCTGGCGCCGCGCTGGGATAGCACGTAGACGGAGGATCCGCTCACACGCCGGTCGCGGAAGGCATCGGCGTGGATCGAGACAAAGAGGTCGGCCTGCTGGCCGCGGGCATGGTCCATGCGTTCGCGCAGGTTGAGGTAGCGATCGTTGCCACGGGTCAGCACCGCGCGCATGCCGGGCTGGCGATCGATGATCGCGGCCAGCTCGCGCGCGACCGCCAGGGTGATGTCCTTCTCGTAGACCCCGCTCGGCCCGATGGCACCGACGTCGGCGCCGCCGTGACCGGCATCGATGGCGACGATGACCTCGCGCAACGGCGCCGCACGGGGCCGGGCCGGCGCGGCCGGCTTCGCGGTGGCGGTGACGATGACCGCCGACGTCGCCGCCAGGGTCTCGGGCGCTTCGATGGCCGGCGGCGATGTCGGTTTCGGCGCGGGCGCAGCGGCCGGGGTCACGCTCGGCGCCGATCCTCCCGGTGCAACGAGGTCGAGGACCACGCGGTAGCCGTAGTCGTCGGTCGGTGGTAGCAGGGCGTCGTCGACCCGCATGGACTGGCCGAGGTCGAGCACCACGCGCAGGCCGTCCTTGCCACGCACGGCGTGGCGCAGGCCACGCAGGTCGGTGAGACCGGACGGGATCGCGAGGCGACCGTGGGTGCGGGTAGCCTTGAAATCGATGACGATGCGTTCGGGATTGCGCATCGTGAACACGCTGTAGTCGGCACGCTCGCTCAGGTCGAAGACCACGCGGGTGCGCGGCGGCTCGCGCCAGGTCCGCACGCCCTTGAGTTCGGCCGCGTCGACCGTGCTGCAGAAAATGCACAGCAGTATGAGAAAAGCGAGCCTGCGCATGGGCTTAGAGGATGTTTCTCAGACTTTCCGCGCATTTTGAGCGAGTTACTCGTACAAATTCAAGTATTCCTTATGATCAATCTCTATCCATTTGATTTAAATAAATTCATCTCGATGTGAAAACGCTCGGCCCAAGCCTCGTCAACGAACACCAGCGACAGTTCGCGCGCGGTCCCCGCGATGGCGATGTGAATGGCGAGGTCCGCCGGCGGCAGGATGCCGACACCGCGTTCCGGCCATTCGACCAGGATGTCGGCGCTGCCGCTGAAATAGTCCTCGATACCGATGAACTCGAGTTCCGCGGCATCCGCCAGGCGGTAGAGGTCGAAATGATGGACGGTGACATCGCCCAGCAGGTAGGTCTCGACGAGCGTGAAAGTGGGACTCTTGACCGCCCCGTCATGACCCAGAGCTCGCACGTAACCACGCGCCAGCGTGGTCTTGCCGGCGGCGAGCGGGCCGTCCAGCGTGACGAAGCGACCGCGCGGGGCGGTGCGCGCCAGGACCGCCCCGCAGGCCTCCATGTCGTCGCCGGTTTCGGCGCGGTAGTGCGTCGTGCGCATGCGCGCAGTCAGCGGGGTGGATTGACCACGGTCCGCAACCAGGGCATCAGGTCGCCGGCGAGGAGGCCGCGCTCGCCGCCTGTCGCGGCCGCGCGGTCGGCGGCCTCGGCATGGAGGCAGGCGCCGAGCGTCGCCGCCTCCGGCGGGGCGTGACCCTGGGCCAGCAACGCGGCGATCACCCCGCACAGCACGTCGCCCATACCGCCGCTCGCCATGCCCGGGTTGCCACCGGCGACCACCGCTGGCAGGTCACCGTCGCTGTGAACGATGGTGCCGGCGCCCTTCAACAGTACCGGCCCGCCGTAACGCGCGGTCAGCGCGCGCGCCGCGGCGAAACGGTCGCGCGCGATGGCCGCCGTGCCCGTACCGAGCAGGCGCGCCGCTTCACCGGGATGCGGCGTCAGCACCCGACCGGCACGAAGGTCAGGGTCCGCGGCCAGCAGATTGAGGCCGTCGGCATCGAAGACCACCGGCACGGCGCAGTCACGCGCGACCGCGAACAGTGCCCTGCCCCACTCGCCCTGGCCGAGGCCAGGACCGAGCGCGACGACGCTGGCCCGCGCCAGCAGCGGGCGCAACGCCGCACCGTCGGCGACACCGTGGCACATCAGTTCCGGTCGCGCCGCCGTCACGCTCGCAGCATGCGCCGGATGGGTGGCGAGCGAGACCAGGCCCGCACCGACGCGCAGGGCCGCCTCGCCCGCCAGGCGTGCGGCGCCGGCAAAGCCCGGCGCGCCACCGACGACGAGGACGTGGCCGAAATCGCCCTTGTGCGCAGTCCGCCGACGCGGTCCGAATGCATGCGCGATGGTCGCGTAGTCGATGCGCCGCGCGGTCGGCGCCACGGCGGCCAGGCACGCGGGTGCCAGATCGAGGTCGGCGTACACGATGCGGCCGGCGTGGGCCGGACCGTCACCCGTGTACAGGCCCTGCTTGAGTCCGATGAAGGTCACCGTGCATTGCGCCTCGACCGCACAGCCGAGGCTGCGGCCGCTGCTGGCGTCGAGCCCGGAGGGCACGTCGATGGCGAGCACGGGACGCGGGGCGGCGTTGATCGCGGCGATGACGTCGGCCTGGCGGCCAGCGACTTCACGGTCGAGGCCCGTGCCGAAGAGTGCATCGACGATGACGTCGGCAGCGGCCAGACGCGCGGCGAGCGCTTCACCCCTGCTGGTCGGCACGACTCCGCCGCTCGCCGCCAGGTCGCGCGCCAGCGCGGCGTCGCCGGTGATGCGCTCCGTGGCGCCGACGAGTTCGATGTCGACCTCGAACCCGTCCGCGCGCGCCAGCGCAGCGATGACGAAACCGTCACCGCCGTTGTTGCCGGTGCCGCAGACGATGGCCAGCCGCCGCGCCTGCGGCCACTCCGCGCGCAAGGCGTCGAACGCGGCGCGGCCGGCGCGCTGCATGAGATCGAAGCCGGCAATCCCCGCGACCTCGATGGCGTGGCGGTCGAGCGCCCGCGTGGCCGCCGCGTCGTAGAGTACAGCGGGGAGTTCGGCCTCGCCGCTCACGCCGGCAGGCGCAGGAAATGCGCCCGGTAATGGGCGAGTTCGCCGATCGAGTCGCGGATGTCGTCGAGCGCGAGATGGCGCCCCTGCTTGGTGAAGGCGGGCAGACCCGGCGCCCAGCGCGCCGCCAGCTCCTTCAACGTGCTGACGTCGAGGTTGCGGTAGTGGAAGAACTCGGCCAGTTCCGGCATGTAACGGTAGAGGAAGCGCCGGTCCTGGCAGATGCTGTTGCCGCACATCGGCGAGGTCCGTGGCGGCACCCAGCGGCGCAGGAAGTCCAGGGTCGCGGCCTCGGCGTCGGCCGTCGACTGCGTGCTCGCGCGTACGCGCGCGGTCAGACCGGACTCGCCGTGCTGGCGCGTGTTCCAGTCGTCCATCGCGGCGAGCACGTCGTCGCCGTGATGGATGGCGACGAGCGGTCCTTCGACCTGTTCGGTGAGGTGGGCGTCGGTGACGATGGTCGCGATCTCGATGATGACGTCGCGCTCGGGTTCGAGGCCGGTCATCTCGAGATCGATCCACACGAGGTTCTGGTCGGAATACTGCATGGGACGTGCTCCGGGCGGTGACGGCCGCTGTCGATGCGAGTGTCGCTCAGTAGTCGTGGCGGCTGGCGAGTGCGCGCGACAGGGTCGAGCTGTCGACGAACTCGAGTTCGCCGCCGATCGGCACGCCGTGGGCAATGCGCGTAGCGCGCACGCCGTGCTCGGTGGCAACTTCCTTGAGGTAGTGCGCGGTGGCCTCGCCCTCCATGGTCGTGCCGGTGGCGACGATCAGTTCGGTGACCTCGCCGTCACGCAGGCGCTGCTCGAGCAGCGGGATACCGATGCTGGCCGGCGTCATGCCGTCAATTGGCGACAGCCGTCCCATGAGGACGAAATAGCGGCCGCGGAAGTCGGCGGCCTGCTCGATGGCCGCGACATCGAGCGGGTTCTCGACCACGCACACCACGCTGCCGTCGCGGTTGGGATTGCGGCAGAGCTGGCACAACTCTTCTTCGCAGAACGTGCGACAGCGTGCGCAATGGCCGATGCGCTCGGCCGCGAGGCGCAGCACCTCGGCCAGGCGCAGGGCCTTGTCGCGCTGCTGTTCGAGCAGGTGGAAGGCGATGCGCTGAGCGGACTTCGGGCCGATGCCGGGCAGGTACTGCAGGACGGTGATCAGTTCGGCGAGCAGCGGCGACGGATGCATGGGCGACGTTCGCGGTGGATCAGAACGGCAACTTCATGCCCGGCGGCAGCTCGAGCCCGGCGGTCACGCCGGCCAGCTTGTCCTTGCTCAGCACCTCGACGCGACGGTTGGCGTCGTTGACCGCGGCGGCGACGAGGTCTTCGAGCATGCCGCGGTCTTCGCTCAGCAACGCCGGTTCGATACGCACCGCGCGGACTTCGTGACGGCCGTTCATGGTCACCTTGACCATGCCGGCGCCCGCTTCGCCGGTGACCTCGGTCCGCGCGATCTCTTCCTGCAGGCGCTGAACCTCGGCCTGCATCTTCTGCGCCTGCTTCATCAGGTCGCCGAGCGCACCTTTCATGACCTTCGTTCTCCTGTTCGGGGCGGGGCGGCGCGGCGGCGCCGGTCACGCGTGGATTCAACGCGCCGAAACGTCTTCGATCGTGGCATCGAAGGTAGCGCGCAAGGCTTGTACGTGCGGGTCGCCGTCGATGGTCAACTCGGCCTGGCGCTGGCGCTCGGCCTGTTCGGCGCTGCGCTGCTGGCTCGGCGTCTGCAATTCGCCGCCCGCGTCGACCCGCACCTCGATACGCACCGCGTGGCCGAGGTGCTCGGCGAGCGCGGTCTGCAGGTTGTCGACGTGGCGACGCTGGGCGAGCTTCTCGAACTGCGGCGCGATGACGAGTTCCAGCGCGCGACCGTCGTAACCCGCCAGCGCGCTGTTGCGAGCGAGCTCGCGGGCGAGCCCGACCAGCGCCAGGTCGTCGACCGTGCGCGCCCAGTCGAGCGACACGGGCGCGCCGCGCGGCGCGGCGGCCGCGCTGGCGACGTCGTCGGCCGCGCCCTCGTCGGCGGCCGGGGCCATCGGCAGCGACGCCGCGGTCGCCACGACGGCCTCGGCCGGCATCGTGGCGCGTGCGCTGTCGACTGCCGCCGAGGTCGTGGGCGGCGCACTGGCGGGCGCCGCGCGCGGCGTCGCCTGCGGGGCGGCGGCCACCGGCGGCGGCGCCGCGGGCCGGAAGGCGAGCATGCGCAAGAGCACCATCTCGAAGCCGGATTCCGGCTCCGGGGCGTATTGCAGGTCGCGCCGGCCGTTCAGCGCAATCTGGTAGAACAACTGGCATTCGTCGGCGGCGACGCGAGTCGCCAACTCGATCACCCGCGGGTCGCTCTCGACCTCCGCGGCCGCGTCCGCAAGGGCGTGTACAACTGCGATACGCCGCAGCAGCGAGAGCATCTCGGCCAGCACCTGGACATAGTCCGGCGCGTACTCGGCCAGTTCGCGCGCGCATTCGATCACCGCCCTGCCCTCGCCCGCCGCCACTGTTTCGACCAGCCCGAGCACGCGGCCCTGGTCGATGGTGCCGAGCATCTGCGCGACCTCGGCCGTGACGATGCGGCCGCCGCCGTGGGCGATGGCCTGGTCGAGCAGGCTGAGCGAGTCACGCACGCTGCCGCCGGCGGCCTGCGCCACCAGCGCGAGTGCGGGTTGGTCGTACTCGACGCCTTCGGCATCGAGCACTCGACCGAGGTGCTCGGCGAGCTGGGCGACCGAAAGCCGCGTCAGGTTGAACTGCAGGCAGCGCGACAGGATGGTGACCGGCAGCTTCTTCGGATCGGTCGTCGCGAGCAGGAACTTGACGTGCGGCGGCGGCTCCTCGAGCGTCTTCAAGAGCGCGTTGAAGGAGTGGTTGGAGAACATGTGCACCTCGTCGATGAGGTACACCTTGTAGCGGGCGCGGGTCGGCGCGTAGGGCACGTTGTCGAGCAGTTCGCGGGTCTCGTCGACCTTGGTGCGCGAGGCGGCGTCGACTTCGATGAGATCGACGCAGCGACCGCTGTCGATCTCCTGGCAGGACGAGCATTCCCCGCAGGGCTGGCTGGAGACGCCACGCTCACAGTTGAGCGCCTTGGCGAAAACCCGCGCGAGCGTCGTCTTGCCGACGCCGCGGGTGCCGGTGAAGAGGTAGGCGTGATGCAGCCGGTCGCCGTCCAGCGCGTTGACCAGCGCCTTCAGCACGTGGCCCTGGCCGAGGACCTCGCCGAAGCTGCGCGGTCGCCATTTGCGGGCGAGTACCTGGTAGCTCATCGGTCGGCGGCGTCGTTCGGACTCGTCGGCGCGGCGCGCCGTGGGAAAAGGCGGCGGCCGTATCAGCCACACCCCGGCACCCGCAGATACCGTTACCGCTGCTCCCTTCCGGGCCTGACGGGGTTTACGGCGCTACGCCGCGGGGGGACCGAAACGGCCACCATTGATTCGAGGGGCGCAGTGTACACCACGGCGCGGCGACCGTGCGCCTGCCGTCGCCGCTCAGGTCCGCGTGAGCGGCAGCGCGGTCTTCTTCGCCACCGTGCGCAGGGTGAAGCTCGACTTGACCCGCGCCACCCCGGGCAGCTTGGTCAGGTACTGGTGGTGGATGCGCTCGTAGTCGACGGTGTCACGGGCCACCACCCGCAGCAGGTAGTCGTACTCACCAGTGACGAGATAGCACTCCATCACCTCCGGCACCTCGCGCACCGCGGCCTCGAAACGGTCGAGGTCCTGCTGCTGCTGGCTGACCAGGGTGATCTCGGCGAAGACATTGCCCGGGATGCCAACCGCCACCGGGTCCACGAGCATGGTGTAGCGGTCGATGACCCCGCCCTCCTCGAGCAGGCGCACGCGCCGCAGGCAGGCCGATTCCGACAGGTGCACGCGTTCGGCGAGCTGGACGTTGGTCATGCGCCCGTCCGCCTGGAGAGCGGCCAGGATGGCGCGATCCGTGGCATCGATTTTCATCGTTCGAATTAAATTCGAACGATTGTCGACTTTCCAGCAGTTATTTCGAAATCGACCGCCATCCGCCGTCGAATACGCAAGCCAATTTCGTCCGGGCCGGCCTACAGTAGCCACTCATCGGCAGCGCGTCGGGCGCTCCCTGCCAGCCACTCCCAGGAGGACCGGGCCATGCTCATCGGCGTACCCCGCGAGATCAAGAACCACGAATACCGCGTCGGCCTGACCCCGGCCAGCGCGCAGGAACTGTGCGCACGCGGGCACCGCGTGCTGGTCGAAACCGGCGCCGGTGTCGGCGCGGGCATGGACGACACCGCCTACCGCACCGCGGGCGCCGACATCACCAGCACCGCGGCCGACGTCTTCGCCAACGCCGAACTGGTGGTCAAGGTCAAGGAGCCGCAGCCAGCAGAGTGCCGCCAGCTGCGCCCGGGCCAGGTCCTGTTCACCTACCTCCACCTCGCCCCTGATCCCGAGCAGGCGGGGCTGCTGCTCGAATCCGGTGTGACGGCGATTGCCTACGAGACGGTCACCGATGCGCGCCGACGCCTGCCCCTGCTCGCGCCGATGAGCGAGGTCGCCGGACGGCTCGCGGTACAGGCTGGCGCCCGCTGCCTCGAGAAGGCTCACGGCGGCGCCGGCGTGCTGCTCGGCGGCGTGCCCGGGGTCGCGCCGGGGCACGTCGTCGTCATCGGCGGCGGTGTGGTCGGCGAGAACGCGACGCAGATGGCGGTCGGCCTCGGCGCCGAGGTCACCCTCCTCGACACCTCGCTCGAACGCTTGCGCCAGCTCGCCGACAAGTACGGCTCGCGCGTGCGCCTGGTCCACGCCAATGCCACCCATGTCGCGCACTACGTCGCCGCGGCGGATCTCGTCATCGGCGCGGTGCTCGTACCGGGCGCAGCCGCCCCCCACGTGATCACCCGCGCGATGCTCGCCAGCATGCGTGCCGGCAGCGTGATCGTCGATGTCGCCATCGACCAGGGCGGTTGCTGCGAGACCTCGCACCCGACCACGCATGCCGAGCCCACCTTCGTCGTCGACGGTGTCGTCCACTACTGCGTCGCCAACATGCCGGGCGCCGTGCCGCGCACCTCGACCCTGGCCCTCAACAACGCCACCCTGCCCTACGTCCTCGCGCTGGCCGACAAGGGCGTGCGGCACGCGCTCGCCGATGATCCGGGCCTCGCCGCCGGGCTCAACGTCGATGCCGGCCGGGTGACCTGTGCGGCCGTCGCCGCGGCGCTCGGTTACGACCTCACCCCGCCCCCACTGTCGCGCTCGGCCTGAGCCTGCGCGTGCTCGGCGCGACGGCGATCGGCGAAGCCGGCGAGGAGCCAGGCGAGGTCCTGGCGATAGGTCGCCGTCTCGCCGCCGCGCAGGGCCGCGGCCACCATGCGGCGCAGCAGCTTGGACAGCTCGGCGGCGGCCATGCGCAGCGCGAGACCGTCGCCGCGCCGGATGAACTTGTAGTAGAAGCCACCGCGCCCGCGCAGGTAGCGCTGGCGCAGTGCGGCGATGTCCGGCTCGCTGCGCCGGCCGTGGTGGTGGTAGACGACCACCCCGGGTTCGTAGCTCAGGCGGTAGCCGGCGCGAAACGCGCGGTAGACGACATCGGCGTCGTTGCCCGAACCGACCGGCGCCCCCGGTCCTACCAGCGGATCGAAGTGCCCGAGCGCGTCGAGGCAAGCCCGGCGCAGGGCCATGTTGCAGCCGATGAGCAGGGTGAACTGGCGGCGCGGCGAAGTCAGCAGGACGCGCTCGCGGCCACTGCGCGTGGTCAGCGCGGCATCGCCCGCGTCGTGGAGTTCGACCCGCCCGCCGAAGCCGTCCAACGCCGGGTCGGCGTCGAAGACAGCGCGGATGTCGTCGAGCCAGCTCGCCGGCAGCAGGCAGTCGTCGTCGGTGAACGCGATGACGTCGCCGCGGGCGACCGTGAGCGCATGGTTCAGCGCCAGCGGCTTGCCCGGGGTCGCTTCGGTCAGCGCGGTCAACGGCAGCCCGGCACGCCCCGACCACGCCTCGAGCAGCGCCGGCGTGGTGTCGCGCGAGCCGTTGTCGACCACGATCAGCTCCCACTCGAGGCCGTCGCCGGGCTGCAGTTTCCCGGCGCTCTCGAGCAGGGCCGCGAGGGACGCGGCACGATCGCGGGTCGCGACGATGACACTGATGTACATGGTTTCGCCGTTCGTTGCGGGGCATCGCACGGCCGGCGCGGGCGCCGCCGTCGGCTTGACCGGCTGGTGGTCAGATCGTAGCGTGCGCTGGCCCTGCCGCGCGCAGAATCCTAACACCCCTCCAAGGAGCCCGGCGCATGCCCTATCGCATCTCCGTCGACACCGGTGGCACGTTCACCGATGTCGTCGTCACTGACGAACGTGGCCGATTCACCGTTGGCAAGGCGCTCACCGACAAGAAGCGCGCCTTCGCCAGCATCGCTGCGGGACTGGCCGTCGCCGCCGAGGAACTCGGTCTCGAGGTGCCGGCCCTGCTGGCCGAGACCAGTGTCTTCCTCTACGGCACCACGCGCGGCACCAACGGCATCGTCGAGCGCAAGATCGCGCGCACGGCCTTCCTGACCACGCAGGGCTTCCCCGACATCCTGTTGCTGAAGGAAGGCGGCAAGTCCGAGCCGCACAACCTGCGCATGGAGTACCCGGACCCGTACGTCCCGCGCCGCCTGACCTTCGAGGTACCCGAACGCGTCAACGCCGAGGGCGGTATCGAGACGGCGCTGGACGAGGCCGCGGTGCGCGAACTGCTGGCGGGTTTCCCCGCGCGCGGCATCGAGGCCGTGGCGGTGTGCCTGCTGTGGTCGATCGCGAACCCGGCGCACGAACTGCGCGTGGGCGAATTGATTGCCGAGTGCCTGCCCGGGGTGCCGTACACGCTCTCGCACCAGTTGAACCCCATCCTGCGCGAGTACCGGCGGGCGTCATCGACGGCCATCGACGCCTCGCTGAAACCACTGATGCAGGAATACCTGACGACCCTCGAATCCGACCTGCGCGCGGCGGGTTACGCCAACGACATCCTGGTCAGCACCTCCTTCGGCGGCGTGATGCACCTCGCCGACGTAGTGAAAAAGCCGATCTTCCTCGTCAAGTCCGGCCCGGCGATGGCGCCGGTGGCAGGGCAGGCCTACGTCGAGGCGGAAGGCCTGCCGAGCGACATCATCGTCTGCGACGCCGGTGGCACGACCTTCGACGTCAGCCTCGTGCGCGACGGCGAGGTCGAGTTCTCGCGCGACACCTGGCTCGGGCCGCAATGGACGGGCGACAACCTCGGCATGGCCTCGGTGGCGGTGCATTCCATCGGCGCCGGCGGCGGCTCGATCGCCTGGGTCGACTCGGGCGGCCTCCTGCGCGTCGGCCCGCACTCGGCCGGCTCGGAACCGGGCCCGGCCTGCTACGGCCGCGGCGGCGAAGAACCGACGGTGACCGACGCCGCGGTGGTGCTCGGTTACATCGACCCGGCGCACTTCCTCGGCGGGCGCATGGCACTCGACGAGGACGCGGCGAAGCGCGTCGTCGGCAAGCTGGCGGAGACCCTGAACGAATCGGTCGAACGGACCGCCTTCGCCATCCTCACGGTCGCCAACGAGAACATGATCGAGGCCATCAAGGAGCTGACCATCAACGAGGGCATCAACCCGTCGGAGTCCACGCTCATCGGCGGCGGCGGCGCGGGCGGACTCAACATCGTCCCCATCGCCGCCGAACTCGGCTGCCGCACGGTACTGGTACCGCGCACCGCCGGCGCCCTGTCGGCCTCCGGCATGCAGTTCTCGGACATCGTCACCGAGGCCGGGGCGAGCAAGCTCACCGCCACCGACCAGTTCGACTACGACGGTGTGAACGCTGCACTGGCGAGCATCGACGCGCAGCTCGACACCTTCGCTGCACGGCTGCGCGAACGCGGCTTCACGGACGTGCGCACGCGCTACTTCGTGGAAGCACGCTACCGCTTCCAGGTGTGGGAGCTCGAGATCGAGGTCGGACGCAACCGCTTCGAGGGCGAGGCCGACGTCGCGGCGCTCATCGAGGCCTTCCACCAGATGCACGAGCGGGTGTTCGCCATCACCGACCCCGGCCAGGCGGTCGAGTGTCTCAACTGGCGCGGACGGCTGGTGGCGAACGTCAAGGCACCGACCCTGGAGCCGAGCCGCGCCGGCAAGACGGTCAGGGCCGAGCCCGACCGCCGCCGCCCGGCCTACTTCGCCGGTGGCCTCGTCGAGACCGCCATCTACCTCGGCGACCAGCTCGCGCCGGATGCCGTCATCGAGGGTCCGGCGATCATCGAGGAGCCGACCTCGACCCTGGTCGTCAACCCGGGAGCCACGGCACGGGTCAGCGCCGGCGGCCGTTACATCCTCACCCCGCCCGCGGAGGCCGCGCTATGAACAAGCCCGAGAACGAAGCCCAGGTCGCCTACGAGATGGACCCGGTGTTGATGGCGGTCTTGTCGAACCGCCTCAACGCGATCGTGCGCGAGATGTCGAACACCCTGCTGCGCACCGCGCGCTCGGCGGTGCTCGCGGTGGTGCGCGACTTCTCCTGCTCCATCGTCACCGCCGACAACCAGTTGCTGTGCCCGGGCGAAGGCCTGCCGGTGCACATCTTCGGCAGCGCGCTGCAGTCGCAGTCGATGTGCGACACGCACAAGGATCTCGCGCCGGGCGACGCCTTCCTGCACAACGATCCCTACATGGGCAACACCCACCCGGCCGATCACATGATCATGTGCCCGGTGTTCGTCGACGGCGTGCACCTGTTCACCACCTGCGCCAAGGCCCACCAGGCCGATTGCGGCAACTCCATCCCGAGCACCTACCACGCCTACGCCCGCGACATCTACGAGGAAGGTGCGCTGATCTTCCCCTGCGTGCGCGTGCAGAAGGACTACAAGGACGTCGACGACATCATCCGCATGTGCCGCCGGCGCATCCGCGTACCGGAACAGTGGTACGGCGATTACCTCGCCACCGTCGGCGCCGCGCGCATCGGCGAACGGCGCCTCGCGGAGCTGACCCGGCGCTACGGCATCGACACCATCCGCCAGTTCGTGCAGGACTGGTTCGCCTATTCCGAGAAACGCATGATCGAGGCCATTCGCCAGCTGCCGGCCGGGCGGCTCGAGAACGTCACGGTCTACGACCCGCTGCCGCCGGTGCTGCCGGACGGCCTGCCGATCAAGGTCGCCATCGACATCGACCCGGACGGCGGGCGCATCGAGGTGGATCTCAGCGACAACCCCGACAACCTCGATTTCGGTCTCAACGAATCGGTCGCCTGCGCGACCAGCAACGCGCTCTGCGGCGTCTTCAACTGCCTCGACCCCGACGTCCCGCACAACGAGGGCAGCTTCCGCCGCCTGTCGGTGAAACTGCGCAAGGGCTGTGTCACCGGCATTCCCGAGTTCCCGCATTCGTGCTCAATGGCGACGACCAACATCGGCGACCGCATCGTCAACGCCACGCAGGCCGCCTTCGCCGGCATCGGCGACGGCCACGGGCTGGCCGAAGGGGCGGTCGGCATGGGCGCCGGTGCCGGCGTCATCTCGGGCAAGGACTGGCGCCTCGGCGGCAGCCCCTACATCAACCAGGAATGGCTGGTGGTCAACGGCGGCCCGGCCACGCCGGAGACCGACGGCTGGCTCAACTACGGCCTGCCGGTCGCCGCCGGCCTCATGTACCGCGGCTCGGTCGAGGTCGACGAATCGAAGTACCCGATGCTGTTCAAGTCGCTGCGCGTGGTCGCCGGCGGTGGTGGCGCCGGCCGCTTCCGCGGCGCGCCCGGCGCCGAGGTGATCTACGGCCCGCGCCGCGACCCGATGACGGTGGTGGTGTCCTGCGACGGCCAGGTCAACCCGCCGCAGGGCGTGCGCGGCGGCCGCGACGGACCGGCCGCCGCAACCTTCAAGGTCAGGCCGGACGGCCAGGAAGAGAAGCTGCCGGGTGTGGTCGAGTGCCGCCTCGCGCCGGGCGAATGGGTCCGCGGGGTCGACGCCGGCGGCGGTGGCTACGGTTCGCCGCTGGAACGCGATCCGGCGCGGGTGCTGAAGGACGTGCTCGAGCGCTGGGAGACCATCGAGCGTGCCCGGGATGTCTACGGGGTGGTCTTCTCGGGTCATGCCGACGACGAGAGCCTCGTCATCGACATGGCCGCAACCCGCGCGCGTCGGGCGGAACTCGCCGCAGCCTGAACGTGCACGACAGCCGCGGTGCACCCGTGCCGTGGCTGCACCGGCCCAGCTCAGCGCATGGCTGCGCGCCGTGCCAGAGTCGCGGCGACATCGACGGCGAGCGTGTCGCTGTCGACGTCGCCCAGCAGCTCCACGCCGTAGATCGCCTGCGCACGTTCTACGGTCTCCCATTTCTCGCGCACGTCGCGCAGCACGCGCGCCGGATCGCGTTCCAGCGGCGAACCGTAGCCACCGCCCCCCGCTTCGACCCCGCGCACGCACTCGCCCGCAGCCAGCGTCAGCTCGACCGTGCCGGGCAGCTGTTCCTCGCGGCCATCGGCATGCACCTTGTAGGTCCTTGCGCCCGGTCCGTCGTGGCCGCCGCGCACGCCCTGCGGCGGGTTGACCTGGCCGTCGCACATCGTCACCACCGTCATCGGGTCGCGGCGCGGCCCATACATGACGTCGGCGCCAGGCGCGCCGCGGAAGCGGCCGGCCCCGCCGCCGCCTGCGCGCACGCGCAGGTGTCGAACCAGGATGGGGTGCTTGGATTCCTCGACTTCGACCGAGCCGCGATAGATGAGACCCCCGGCCACCGGCAGGCCGTAGTTGAGCCAGCCGTCGCTGACCGGGGTGCCTGGCCCGCCGTTGACCACCAGCCATTCTTGGTTGATGTAGGGTTTGCCGCCCGTGCGCCAGTCCCTGCCCGAGATGACCGCGGCCGCGGGGCCGATGCCCATCGCCCCTTCGGCCAGGCCGTGGCCTTCACCGATGCCCGCGAAGGCCGACTGCACGGCATTGACGATGCGGTCGCCGATGTTGGTCGTCGCCATCGAACAGGAATGCGGGAACTCCGGAACGCCGGTGACGCAACCGTCGCGCAGCTTGACCGTCAGCCGTGCGAAGGAACCGGCGTTGTGTGGCACCGTGGGGTCGATGCAGTTGAACACGCCGCACAGCGCGTTGCTGGTCGCACAGGCCACCGATTCGTTCAGACCGAACGCCAGGTTGTCGGCATTGTCGGTGAGATCGACCTCGATGTGGCCGGCGTCCGGGTCGACCGTCACCGCGACTTTGATCGGCAAACCGTGTGGGATCGCCGGTGGCAACGGATCGTAGACGCTGGTGCTTTCCAGGCGCCCTGCCGGCAGCTCGCGGATGGCCTCGACCATGCGCTTCTCGGAGTAGGCGAACCAGTCCTCGACGAAGCGCCGGATGGTGTCGACGCCGTAGCGCCGGGTCAGTTCGACCAGCCGCCGCTCGCCGATGCGCGCGGCACCGACGGTGGCGAGGTAGTCGCCGTACCACTGCTCGGGCACGCGGATGCGCCGCCGGCACATGCGGATGATGTCGTCGATGTCCTTGTAGTCCTTCTGCACCCGTACGCAGGGAAAGATCAAGGCACCTTCCTCGTAGATGTCGCGCGCCGTTGCGTGGTAGGTGCTGGGGATGGAGTTGCCGCAGTCGGCCTGGTGGGCCTTGGCGCAGGCCGTGAACAGGTGCACACCGTCGACGAACACCGGCACCATGAACATGTGGTCGGCCGGGTGGGTGTTGCCCATGTAGGGGTCGTTGTGCAGGAAGGCGTCGCCCGGCGCGAGGTCGTCGTGCAACTCGCACATCACCTTCGTCTGCAGGTTGGAGCCGAAGATGTGCACCGGCACCCCCTCGCCCGGGCACAGCAGGCGGTTGTCCGCGGTCACCAACGAGCATGAGAAATCGCGTACCACCGCGAGCACCGCCGAGCGCGCGGTGCGCAGCAGGGTGTTGGTCATCTCGCGCACGATGGCGTTGAGGCGGTTCGACAAGACCGCCATCAGCATGGGGTCGAGTTCGTAGCCGATGCCTTCGTTGTTCTGGTCGTTCATAGCACGGCCTCCGTGGGCGGAATGGGGACAGTACGACTAGCGGCGCCGCCCCCCGCTACGGACCCCGTAACGGCGACGGGCGTCGCGGAGGACTCCGGAACCGATTGTCGCACGACCACTGGCGGCGTCACCCCGCGGGCACCCGGCGAGCGGTGCTTGGAGACGGCGCGGCCCCGTGCAACGGCGGCGACGTGCTTGCGGGCGGTCAATCACCGGGCGCGCCGCGGCCGCGGTTGCGTCCGGCGCCCGTCATCGTCGCCACCAGCTGCCGCCACGCCGGCAGGTCTTCCAGCGCCTCGACCGTCACGCCGAGCTTGCGCCGCCAGTTGGGATACTCGTCGTAGGTGCCGGGCACGTTGACCGGCGTGTCCTCGCCGCTGACGTCGTCGAGTTGGACCACTGCGAGCATGGCCGCGCTGCGCGCGACGAGTTCGTGCAGCAGGCCGGTGACGGCAGCGGCATCGTTGCCCGGATCGCCAAGGCCGAGTTCCGCGGCGAGCGCCAGCAGGCCGGCGCGTTCTGCCTCGCGCCGGCCGCGTTCGGCGTCGCCGAAATCCGCGTCCGGGTAGAGCGCCAGCGCCTCGCGCCGCGCGATGTCGGCGCCCGACCACAATTCGGCGACGGTCGGCATATCGTGGGTGACGACGGTGGCGAGCGCCTGCGCGGGGTACTCGTGGGGGCGCTTGAAGCTGCCGTCGCCGTCCCAGTGGCGTTCGAACAGCAGCACGCGGTAGGACAGCACGCCGCGCGCGGCGAGGGCCTCGCGCAAACCCTCGGGAACCGAGCCGAGATCCTCGCCCACCACCAGGCAATGCTGGCGCACGCTCTCCAGCGCGAGCACCGCGGCGAGGCAGTCGAAGGGCTGGCGCAGGTAGGCGCCGTCCTCGCCGCGTCGCCCCGCCGGGATCCAGAACAGGCGGCGCAGCGCCATGACATGGTCGATGCGCAGTGCGCCGGCGTGGCGCATGTTGGCGGCCAACAACTCGGCGAAGGGGCGGTAGGCGCGCTCGGCCAGTTCGCGCGGATTCCACGGCGGCAGCCCCCAGTCCTGGCCGTTGTGGTTGAGCAGGTCGGGCGGCGCGCCGACGCTGGCGCCATGGGCGACGAGACCACCGGCCGCCCAGCACTCGCTGCCCACCGGCGACGCCCCGACGGCGACGTCGCGGTAGAGACCGATTTCCATGCCGCCTGCGCGCGCGACCGCGGCCACCGCGGCCAGTTGCTCGTCGGCCTGCCATTGCAGCCACGCGACAAATTCGACCTCGGCCGCGTGCTCGCAGCGCCATGCCGCGACTTCGGCGCCGCGCGGATCGCGCCATGCGGCCGGCCAGCGGCGCCAGTCCGTGCTGCGGCCGTTGACGTGGCAGGCGAGGCGCAGCGCCTCACCGGTGGCGAAGTCCTCGAGCCAGTGCGCCGCGGCGCGAAACGCCTCGAACGCTGCACGGCGCGCCGGCGATGCCGCCACGCGGAAGCACTCGAAGCCGGCGCGCAGCACCGGCAGCTTGAGCGCCGCGATCGCCGCATGGTCGACCAGTGGCTCGGCCCGCGCCGCCGCCAGGCGCGACTGGAATTCCGCCTCCGCCATCAGCGCCCGTGCCAACGGCGAGGCCTGCACGTCGGGCACCGCCGTGACATCGAGGTAGAGCGGATCGAGTGCATAGCGCGACGCCGGCGCGTAGGGGCTGGCCTCGTGCGGCTCGGCGAGGTGGCGCGCGTGCAGCGGGTTGACGCCGACCAGGGCGGCACCGGCGCGCGCCGCGCTGGCGACGACGCGCGCCAGGTCGGTGAAGTCGCCCATGCCCCAGTTGCTCGCCGAGCCCAGGCTGTAGACCTGCACGGCGAGCCCCCAGCGGCGCGCGCCGCGCGCCAGCGTGTCCGGCAGCCAGGCCCGCGCCGGCGCGGCGATGACGCAGCAGCGCGTGCCGTGCGCCGGCAGGTGGAGCTGGTGGTAACCGGGTGGCAGGACCAGCCCGGTCTCGAGGCGACAGGTGACCGTGTCCGCGCCGGCGGCGTCCCCTGTCGCGATCGCGGTCGTCGTGCCCGCGTGGCAGGCCCCGCCCTCCTCGACCACTTCCCAGGCCACGACGGCGCCGGCCGCGGTGGCCGGCAGCCGGCACGCGAGGGCGAGGGGCTCGCCCACGGTCACGCAGGCGGCGGCGGGCAGCACGGCCGCGCCACCATCGCCGTCGCTCGTGGCCAGCGCGGCGAGCAGCGCGCGGGCGGTGTCCTCGCCCAGCACGCGGTGCATGCCGAGGCCGTCCCAGTAGTCCGGTTCGAGGCCGGCGGCGAACGCCGCGGCACGCCAGTCCTCAACCATGACCCGGCTCCACGCGCGAACGCAGCACGACGACCGCTTCGGGTGGCACCGGCAGGCGCGCGCCGGTGAGCGCCAGGCCACTCGCGCTGCTGTCGAGTACGAGCGTCCAGGCCGCGCCGGGCGCCGGTGGCAGGACGAATTCGATGGCCTGCGCGTGCGGATTGAACAGCACGGCCAGCGCCGCGTCGTCGCCGTCGTCGCGCCCGGGACGCATGCCGAAGGCGCGGCCGTCGAGCGTGTCCCAGGCCGGTGCGTCGAGCGCCGCGCCGTCGGGCCCGAACCAGTGCACGTCGGCTTCGCCGTTGTACAGCACGCCGTCCGCCAGCCAGCGCGTGCGCCGCAGGGCGCCGTGCGCGCGCCGCAGGGCGGCGAGCTCGCCGACGAAGGCACCGAGGGTGTCGTCGCAACGACTCCAGTCGATCCAGCCGAGCGCGTTGTCCTGGCACCAGGGATTGTTGTTGCCGTGCTGGCTGCGTGCGCCGTCGTCACCGGCCGGCAGCATCGGCACGCCCTGCGAGAGGTACAGCGTGGCGAGCATGGCGCGGACGAGGCGTGCGCGGCGCGCGACGATGGCGGGATCGTCGCTCGGCCCCTCCACGCCGCAGTTGGTGCTGCGGTTGCTGTCCGTGCCGTCGGCATTGTCCTGGCCGTTGGCCTCGTTGTGCTTGTGCGCGTAGGCGACGAGGTCGGCGAGGGTGAAACCGTCGTGGGCGGTGACGAAGTTGATGCCGGCGTGTGGGCTCGCGCGGTTGTGGGCGAAGAGGTCGGCCGAGCCGGCGAGGCGTCGTGCCAGTTCGCCGCGGCTCGCCTGGCCGGTCAGCCAGTAGTCGCGCACGGCATCGCGGTAGCGATCGTTCCACTCGGCGAAGGGCGGCGGAAAGGCACCGGTCGCCCAGGTCGCGATGTCCCAGGGCTCGGCGATGAGCTTGAGCCCGGCCAGCGCCGGCTCCTGGCGCAGGCAGTCGAAGAAGCTCGCGCGCGGTTCGAAGCCGTGGGCGTTGCGGCCGAGCGCGGTCGCGAGGTCGAAGCGAAAACCGTCGACGTGCATGTCCTCGGCCCAGAAGCGCAGCGAATCCATCACCAGTTGCAGCACGCGCGGGTGGTCAAGGTTGAGGGTGTTGCCGCAGCCGCTGAGGTCGATGTCGCGCGCCGGGTCGTGCGGGTCGAGGCGGTAATAGCTCGCGTTGTCGAGCCCGCGGAAGGCGTAGGTCGGACCGTCGAAACCGCCCTCGGCGGTGTGGTTGTAGACGACGTCGAGGATGACCTCGAGACCGGCCGCGTGCAGCGCCCGCACCATGTCACGGAAAGCCGTGCGCGGCTCGGCGCCGCCGGCATAGCGCGCGCTCGGTGCGAAATAGCCGAGTGTGCTGTAGCCCCAGTAGTTGACCGCACCGCGTGCGGCCAACATGGGCTCGTCGACCATGGCCTGGATCGGCAGCAGCTCGACGGCCGTCGCGCCCATGGCGCGCAGCCGCGCGATGGCAGCCGGATGGGCGAGACCGGCATAAGTACCACGCAGGGCCGTCGGCACCGCCGGATCGAGCATGGTGAAGCCCTTGACGTGAGCCTCGCAGATCACGGTGTCACGCCACGGCGTCGCCGGTCGACGATCGCCCTGCCAATCGAAGTCCTGCTCGTCGACGACCATCGCGCGCCAGGCGCAGGCCGCGTTGTCGCGGCCATCCGCGCGGCCGGGCCGGCGCGGGTCGGCGCCGCGGTGACGTTCGCTCCAGGCGTAAGGGCCGACCAGCGCGCGGGCATAAGGATCGAGCAGCAGCTTGTGCGGGTTGTGGCGATGCCCGGCGTGGGGGGCATACGGGCCGTGCACGCGGTAGCCGTAGACGGTGCCCGGACCGGCCTGCGGCAGGTAGGCATGCCAGACGTCGTCACTGCGCGCGCCGAGCGCGATACGGGCGCGCTCGGGGCCTGCGGCGCCTTCGAACAGGCACAGCTCGACGCGTTCGGCGTGGGCGGCGAAGAGCGCGAAGTTGACCCCCTCGCCGTCCCAGTGCGCGCCGAGCGGCCAGGGTCGGCCCGGTGCGCTCAGCATGCGCGCTGCAGCCAGACGCAGGCGAGCGGCGGCAGGGTCAGCTCGATCGACCAGGCAGCGCCGTGCGCGGGCCGTGCCGCGGCGACGAGCCCGTCGCCGTTACCGACATCCGAACCGCCGTAGAAGCGCGAGTCGGTATTGAGGATTTCGCGGTAGGCGCCGGGCGCGGGGACGCCGAGCCGGTAGCCCTTGCGCACCACCGGCGTGAAGTTGCACAGCGCGATGACGACGGCATCGTCGGCGCCGCCGTGACGGCGGAAGGCGAGGACGCTGCTGGCGGCATCGTCGCAGTCGATCCAGGCGAAGCCCTCGGGCGCGGCATCGTTGGCGTGCAATGCCGGCAGCTCGCGGTAGAGGCGGTTGAGGTCGCCGACCAGGCGGGCGACGCCGGCATGCTCGGGCGCGGCCGCGGCCTGCCAGTCCAGTTCGCCGTCGTGGTGCCACTCGGCCGGCTGGGCGAACTCGCCGCCCATGAAGAGCAGCTTCTTGCCGGGGTGCGCCCACATGAAGGCATAGTAGAGCCGGAGATTGGCGAATTGCTGCCAGCGATCGCCCGGCATCTTGCCGATCAGCGAGCCCTTACCATGCACCACTTCGTCGTGCGACAGGGGCAGCACGAAACGCTCGCTGAACGCATAGAGCAGGCCGAAGGTCAGCTCGTCGTGGTGATAGCGGCGGTGCACGGGTTCGCGGTGCAGGTAGGCCAGGGTGTCGTGCATCCAGCCCATGTTCCACTTGTAGGCGAAGCCGAGCCCGCCCTCGCCCACCGCGCGCGACACCCCGGGCCAGGCGGTCGACTCCTCGGCGATGGTCAGGGCGCCGGGATGTCGTTCGGCGACCGCCGCGTTGAGGCGTTCGATGAAGGCCACGGCCTCGAGGTTCTCGCGCCCGCCGTGGCGGTTGGGGATCCACTCGCCGGGTGCCCGGCTGTAGTCGAGGTAGAGCATCGACGCCACCGCGTCGACGCGCAGGCCGTCGACGCCGTAGCACTCGAGCCAGAACAGGGCGTTGGCGATGAGGAAATTGGCGACCTCGTGGCGACCGTAGTTATAGATGAGCGTGTCCCAGTCGCGGTGCACGCCCTGGCGCGGGTCGGCGTGCTCGTAGAGGCAGGTGCCGTCGAAGTTGGCGAGCCCGTGGTCGTCGTCGGGGAAATGCCCCGGCACCCAGTCGAGCAGCACGCCGAGCCCGGCTTCGTGGCAGCCGGCGACGAAGCGCGCGAAGCCGGCGCCATCGCCGTGACGGGCGGTCGGCGCGTAGAGCCCGGTCGGCTGGTAGCCCCAGGAACCGTCGAAGGGATGCTCCATCACGGGCAGCAGCTCGACATGGGTGAAACCGAGGGCGCTGGCGTAGGGTATGAGCCGCGCGGCAAGGGCATCCCAGTCGAGCATGCCGCCGTGCTCGTCGCGTTGCCACGAACCCGCGTGGACTTCGTAGATCGACAGCGGCCGGTCGGGGTCGGCGCTCGCCGCCAACGGTGGCGGGGCCTGCGGCAGGTCGGCGACGATCGAGGCGGTCGCGGGGCGCAATTCGGCCGCGAAAGCGAGCGGATCGGCCTTGAGGGTGCGCCGCCCATCGCCGGCCAGTACTTCGTACTTGTAGCGCGCACCGACACCGACCGCGGGGATGAAGAGTTCCCACACGCCGCATTCCGGCCGCCGCCGCATCGGGTGGTGGCGGGCGTCCCAGTGGTTGAAATCACCGACGACGGCAACGCGCCTGGCAGCCGGCGCCCACACCGCGAAGCGGCAGCCGGTGACGCCGTCGCGGCAGTCGGGATGCGCGCCGAGTACCTGCCACAGGGCGAAGTGACGGCCCTCGGCTATGAACCAGGCGTCGAGTTCGCCAAGCAGCGGGCCGAAGCGGTAGGGGTCGTCTTCGACCACCGTGGTATCGCCGTAGCGGACCTGCAGGCGATAGCGCGTGGTCACCGCGAGATCGGCGACCGCACCGTGGAAGACCCCGGCCGGATGTATGCGATCGAGCGCTGCGAGTGGAGCATCGCCGGCATCCAGCACCGTGACGGCAGCGGCGCCCGGGCGCAGGGTTGTCACGGTGACCACTTCACCGCGACGGTGACAACCGCGCACGGCAAAAGGATCGGCATCGCGCGCCGCGACCAGCGCGTCGATGTCTGTCCTGCCGAGCATGCCGTCCTGCGCGAGCGCCCCGCCGCGCCTCAGAGCGCGAGCGGGCGCACGCCCCAGATGCCTTCGGCGTACTCGCCGATGGTGCGATCGGACGAGAACGGCCCCATCGCCGCGACGTTGCGCACGGCCGCGGCATGCCAGGCATCGCGGTCCCGGTAGGCGGCGTCGACCCGTTCCTGGGTGGCGACATAGGCTGCGTAGTCGGCCAGCAGCAGGTAATGGTCGCCGTGGTCGAGCAGGGCCTGGATCAACGGGTGGTAGCGGGTCGGCTCCTCGGAGGAGAAATGACCGCCGCCGATCAGCTCAAGCACCTGGGCCAGTTCGGCATTGCCGGCGACGACTTCGCGCGGGTGATAGCCCTCGCTGCGCAGCCGCACCACTTCCGGCGCCGACAATCCGAACAGGAAGATGTCGTCGGCGCCGACGGCATCGCGGATCTCGACGTTGGCGCCGTCCTCGGTGCCGATGGTGAGCGCGCCGTTCAGCGCGAGCTTCATGTTGCCGGTGCCAGAGGCCTCGGTGCCGGCGGTCGAAATCTGCTCGGACAGGTCGGCCGCCGGGATGATCATGCGCGCGACGGAGACACTGTAGTTCGGCACGAACACCACTTTGAGCCGCCCGCCTAGACGCGCATCGGCGTTGACCGTCGCGGCGACGTCGTTGATGAGGCGGATGATGAGCTTGGCCATGAAATACGCCGAGGCCGCCTTGCCGGCGAAGATGACCGTGCGCGGCTGCCAGTCGCGCGCCGGTTCGGCCAGCATGCGGTTGTAGCGCGTCACCACGTGCAGCACGTTCAGCAGCTGGCGCTTGTACTCGTGGATGCGCTTGATCTGGACGTCGAATAGCGCGGTCGGTTCAACGTGGATTCCGCTCGTGCGTTCGATGCAGGCGGCCAATGCCACCTTGTTGGCGGCCTTGACCGCGGCGAACTCGGCGAGGAAGGCCGGGTCGCCGGCGTGGCGCGCGAGACCAGCGAGCTGGTCGAGCTCGGTACGCCAGCCGTCGCCGATGTGTCGGTCGATCAGTCGGGCGAGCCCGGGATTGGCCAGCGCCAACCAGCGCCGCGGCGTGATGCCATTGGTGCAGTTGGTGATGCGGCCGGGGAAGAGGGCTTCGAAGTCGGCGAACACGGTCTCGCGCAGCAGTTGCGAATGCAGCTTGGAAACGCCGTTGACGCGGTGACTGGCGAGCACGGAGAGAAAGCCCATGCGCACGCGGCGGCCGTCATTCTCGTCGATCAACGAGATCCGGCGCAGCAGGTCGGCGTCACCGCCATGCTGGCGCCGGACCTGGTCGAGGAACAGCTCGTTGATGTCGAAGATGATCTTCATGTGACGCGGCAGCACCCGTTCGAGCATGCCGACCGGCCAGGTCTCGAGCGCCTCGGCCATCAAGGTGTGGTTGGTGTAGGAGAAGATGCGCGTGGCGAGGCGCCAGGCCAGGGTCCACGGCACGTGACGTTCGTCGACCAGGAGCCGCATCAGCTCCGGGATGGCGATCGCCGGGTGGGTGTCGTTGAGATGGATGGCGACCTTGTCGGCGAGTTGCTCGACCGAATCGTGCGTCTCGAAGTAGCGATGGAGCAGGTCCTGCAGTGAGGCGCTGACGAAGAAGTACTCCTGGCGCAGGCGCAACTCGCGGCCGTGCTCGGTGGAGTCGTCCGGGTAGAGCACGCGCGAGACGTTCTCCGAGCGGTTCTTGTCCTCGATCGCGGCGGTGTAGTTGCCCTGGTTGAAGAGCGTCAGGTCGATGACCTCGGTCGAAGTCGCCGACCACAGCCGTAGCGTGTTGACCGCGCGGTTGGCGTAGCCCGGCACCAACGTGTCGTAGGCCATGGCGAGGACGTCGTCGGTGTCGACCCAATGCGCGCACTTGTCGTGGTACTCGACCCGGCCGCCGTAGCGGATGGTGTAGAGCACTTCGGGACGGGCGAACTCCCAGGGGTTGCCGCCGACCAGCCAGTGGTCGGGGTACTCGACCTGGCGGCCGTCGACGATGTGCTGGGCGAACATGCCGTACTCGTAGCGGATGCCGTAGCCGAAGCCCGGCAGGGCGAGCGTCGCCATGGAATCGAGGAAGCACGCGGCGAGACGACCGAGACCGCCGTTGCCGAGTGCCGGGTCGTGCTCGAGTTCGGCGAGGTCGTCGAGGTCGAGACCGAGCGCGGCGACGGCAGCCGCGCAGTCGTCGTAGAGTCCCAGCGCCAGCAGCGCGTTGGTCAGTGCACGGCCGGGCAGGAATTCCATGGACAGGTAATAGATGCGCTTGGCGTCCTCGGCATAAGTCGCGCGGGTGGTGTCCATCCAGCGCCGCACGAGGCGATCGCGCACGGCCAGCGAGAGCGCGTGCAGCCAGTCGCGCGGGGCAGCAACCCGCGCGTCCTTGCCGATGGAGTAGACGAGGTGATCGGTGATGTCGCGCGCCAGCGCGGCATGTTCGCTCGTCGCCGGCTCAGCCTGTCCCCTGTCCATCACATTCGCTCCTCGTGCGCGTTGCAATGTGCCGCCGGCGCGTCAGGCCGGTGACACGGTATCGGCCTGCGGCCGCAGTTCCCGGTACAGCGCGAGATAACGCGCGGCCGCTCGCGCCCAGCCGAAATCGGCACGCATGGCGCGCGCCTGCATGGCCCGCCAGCGCGCCGGTTCGTCCCAGGCTTGCAAGAGCTGCGCCAGCGCTCCCGCCAGCGCGTCGACCGTGGCGGCATCGAAGACGAAACCGCTGCCCACGTCCCCGCCCTGCACGGTATCGGCCAGCCCACCCGTACGCCTGACCAGCGGCAGCGCGCCGTAGAGCATGGCATACATCTGCGTCAGCCCGCAGGGCTCGAAACGCGATGGCACGGCGATCGCGTCGGCGCCGGCGAACAGTCGGTGGGCATAGGCCTCGTCGTAGCCCAGGCGCACCGAAACGGTGCCGGGGTGGGCACTGGCGAGCGCCTGCCAGGCAGCCTCCTCGGCCGCGTCGCCGCTGCCGAGCAGGACCAGGCGGCCGTCCGCGGCGAGCAGTGGCGCAACAGCCGCTCGCAACAGATCGAGTCCTTTCTGCGCGGTCAGACGGCTGACCACGCCGAGCACCGGGCCGGCGGCGTCCGCGCGCAACCCGGCCTCGGCCAACAGCGCTGCCCGGCAGGTCGCCTTGCCGGCGACCTCGTCCGGCGCGAACGGCGCAGCCAACGCGTCGTCGTGTGCCGGGTCCCACACCCGCGTATCGATACCGTTGAGTATGCCGACCAGCGCACCGGCGCGCGCCCGCAGGATGCCTTCCATGCCACAACCGAACTCGGCGGTCTGGATCTCGCCGGCATAGGTCGGGCTGACGGTGGTGATGCGATCGGCGAAATGCAGCCCCGCCTTCATGAAGTTGACGCCGCCGTGGTACTCGACGCCGTCGATGGCGAAGAAGTGCTGCGGCAGGCGCAGCGACGGGAACACCTCGGCCTCGAAATGCCCCTGGTAGCTCAGGTTGTGCACGGTGAAGACGCTGGCCGGACGGTCGCCGCCACGGGCGGCGAGGTAGGTCGGGGCCAGCGCGGCGTGCCAGTCGTGGGCGTGGACCACGTGCGGCCGCCAGCGCCCGATGCCGCCGTCGGCGAAACGCGCCGCGACCAATCCCAGCAAAGCGAAACGCTGGGCGTTGTCCGGCCAGTCGTGACCGTCTGCGTCGAGATAGGGGTTGCCCGCGCGGTCGTAGTAACCGGGCGCGTCGATCAGCCACGTCGGCACATCACCGAGGCGGCAAGGCACGACGCCGACATCGGCACAGCCGAGCAGTGCGCCGAGCGCGATGCGACGCCGCGGCGCCCGCGCCGCGGTCAGCAGCGCGGGGAAGGCCGGTAGCAGCAGGCGGACGTCGGCGCCCAAGCCGCGCAGGGCCGGCGGCAGGCCGGCATTGACGTCGGCCAGCCCGCCCGTCTTCAGCGCAGGGTGCACCTCGGTGCTGACATAGAGCACGCGCATGGTGGCGGGATGGCGCGCTCAACCGCCGGTCAGGCGGTCGATCATGTCCTGGGTGACCAGCGTGATGCCCTGTTCGCTGACGTGGAAGCGTTCGGTGTCGAGGGCCGGGTCCTCCCCGATGACCAGTCCTTCGGGGATGCGTACGCCGCGATCGACCACCACGCGCGTCAGCCGTGCATGGCGACCGACATCGACCTCGGGCAGCAGTACCGCGCCGTCGATATGACAGAACGAATTGACCCGCACCTTGGAGAACAGCACCGAGCGGGCGACGCGCGATCCCGACACGATGCAGCCGCCGGAGACGATCGAATCCACCGCCATGCCCCGTCGCTCCGCGTCGTCGAAGACGAACTTGGCCGGCGGCAGCTGTTCCTGGTAGGTCCAGATCGGCCAGTACGGGTCGTACATGTCGAGCGCGGGTTCGGGCATGGTGAGATCGATGTTGGCCGCCCAGTAGGAATCGATCGTGCCGACGTCGCGCCAGTAGGCTTCGCCGGAACCGTCCGGCGGGATCACGCTGGACAGCTCGAACGGATGCGCGCAGGCGAGCCGCTGACGCACCACCTCGGGAATGATGTCCTTGCCGAAATCGTGGCTGGAGGCGGGGTTCTGGATGTCCTGCTCGAGCAGGTCGAAGAGGAAGCCCGTATTGAAGACGTAGATGCCCATCGAGGCCAGCGCGCGATCGGGCTTGCCCGGCATGGCCGGCGGGTCGGCCGGCTTCTCGACGAAATCGATGATCTGGTGCGAGCGGTCGACGTGCATGACGCCGAAGCCGCGCGCCTCCTCGCGCGGTACCTCGATGCAGCCGACCGTGCACTGCGCACCGTGATCGACGTGGAATTGCAGCAAGCGGCTGTAATCCATCTTGTAGATATGGTCGCCGGCCAGGACCACGATGAAGTCCGACTGGTGGTCGTTGACGATGTCGATGTTCTGGTAGACGGCGTCGGCCGTGCCGCGGTACCAGGATTCGTCGCGCGTGCGCTGCTGCGCCGGCATCAGCTCGACGAACTCGTTGGCCTCCCAGCGCAGGAAGCTCCAGCCGCGCTGCAGGTGGCGCAGCAGGCTGTGCGATTTGTACTGGGTGATGACGCCGATGCGCCGGATGCCGGAATTGATGCAATTCGACAGGGTGAAGTCGATGATGCGGAACTTGCCACCGAAATAGAGCGCGGGCTTGGTGCGCCAGGCAGTGAGATCGCGCAGGCGCGTCCCGCGGCCACCGGCGAGGACCAGGGCCACGGCGCGACGCGGCAGGGGCAGACGGGTGAAACTGTCTCGGGTCAAGTCAGCGAGTCTCCGGGAGCGCGGATGCCGCGCGGGTTGCGCGACGACGCGAGGAGATTACCAGCTCACCCGGTGACGCGCGCGATCCCGATCAAGCCGCGCGGCCGGACGTACTCACTCGCAGAACGTGTCGTAGAGGAAACCCATCAGGCGGCTCAAGCGTCCGCTCGGCAGGACGTAGTAGATGGTCTGGCCGTCGCGCCGTGTCTGCACCAACCCTTCGCGCCGCAGGAGAGCAAGCTGCTGGGAGATGTTGGGTTGGGACTGGCCGAGGCGTTGGGCGAGTTCGCCGACCGATTTCTCACCGTCGACCAGCTGGCACAACAGCAACAAGCGGGTGCGATGGGACAGCGTCTTCATGAGCGCCGCGACCTCGTCCGCACGCCCTTCCATGTCTTTTATATTCATGAGTCAATATATAAGTATAATTACATATACAGGTCAACCAGGCGCGCGGGTATGCTCGTCCCATACCGTTGGCGCAGGAAGGAGCAAGTCCATGAACCCCGAAGTCCGAGGCTTTTTCGACAAGGCCACCTACACCATCAGCTACGTCGTCAGCGACCCGGCAACGGGCCACGCCGCGATCGTCGATTCCGTGCTCGACTTCGATCCGAAGTCCGGGCGTACCAGCACGGCCTCGGCCGACGAACTCATCGCCTACATCCGCGATCGCCACCTCACGGTGGACTGGATCCTGGAGACCCACGCCCACGCCGACCACCTCTCCGCCGCACCCTACCTCAAGGATACCGTCGGCGGGCAGGTCGCCATCGGCGAGCACATCAAGACCGTGCAGGAGACGTTCAAGGGCGTGTTCAACGAGGACGACCGCTTCAAGACCGACGGCTCGCAGTTCGATCGCCTGTTTGCCGACGGCGACACCTTCGCGATCGGCAAGCTCGAGGCGCGCGTGCTGCACACGCCCGGCCACACCCCGGCCTGCATCAGTTATCTCATCGGCGATGCCCTGTTCGTCGGCGACACCCTGTTCATGCCCGATTACGGCACGGCGCGCTGCGACTTCCCCGGCGGCGATCCGGCCGTGCTCTACCGTTCGATCAAGAAGCTGTTCGAACTGCCGGACGAGACGCGCATGTTCATGTGCCACGACTACATGTCGCCTACCCGCGATTTCCACGCCTGGGAGACCAGCGTTGGCGAGGAGCGCCGCCACAACGTGCACGTCCACGAGGGCATCGGCGAAGACGATTTCGTGAAGGTACGCACCGCACGCGACAAGACCCTTGACATGCCGGTGCTGATCCTGCCCTCGGTGCAGGTCAACATGCGCGCCGGCCACAAGCCGCCGCCGGAAGAAAACGGCGTGTCCTACCTCAAGCTGCCGATGGACCTGCTCTGACCGGCAGTCCCCCGCCGCGGCCCCCGGAGACCTCCCCTCCCCCTCCCCGCCGGGGGCCGCGGCGCCCCTCGACAGGCGCGCGCGATGCTGGCGGCGACCCCGCCAGGCCGCCCGAGGAACGCGGACGGACACGGCCGAATGGGCCCGCACGCTAGACTGTGGCTCCCGCAGCAGGTATCCCTGGGAGTGTCACGATGACCTATCCGCCGGTATATCCTCACGACCCGATCCAATCCGTCGCGCATGACGTCTTCGTCGTCCGTGGTGCGATCCGCATGAACGCGCTCATGCGCATCACCCGCAACATGGTCGTCCTGCGCCATGGCGCGGAACTCACGCTGGTCAATCCACTGCGCCTGGACGCGGCCGGCGAGCGCGCCCTGCGCGAACTCGGCACGGTGCGACGGGTGATGCGCCTCGGCTGCTTCCACGGCATCGACGATCCCTACTACGTGGATACCTTCAAAGCCGAGTTCTGGGCCCAGCCGGGCGGCACCGTGCACCCGCGGCCGCCCATCGACCAAGCCCTCGCCGAGGACGTCACCCTGCCCTTCGCGGGAGCCCGCCTGTTCTGTTTCCGCGGTACGCCGCAGCCGGAGGCGGCGTTGCTGATCGAAGGCCCGCGCCTGCTTCTCACCACCGATGCCATCCAGCATTACGGCGACTATCGTCACAACAACCTGCCGGCCAGGATGGTGATGCCGTTCATCGGTTTCCCACGCACCACCATCGTCGGCCCGATGTGGCTGAAGGCGATGACCCCGCCCGGCGGGTCGTTGGAGGGTGAGTTCCGCCGCTTGCTCGAGTTCGACTTCGACGCCCTGGTCGCCGCCCACGGCAGCCATCTCGCCAGCGGCGCCCGCGCAGCCGTTGCCCGCGCCGTCGAACGGGCCTTCGCCGGGCGGTGAGTGGCACCGATGATGCTCGCGCCGTGCCCACGTCGTGCCGGAGGGCGTGTTCTCCGGCATGCGCATGGCCACCCGTTGCGGTCCACGGCAGGACCGGCGGCGTCTCCCCGGCCTGACGGCCCGTATCGCGCGTGGAATTCGGCGCCAGCCTGCTGACCCTGCCGTGGGCCGTACCCGGCTGGGTGGCCTGCCTGCTCTGCGCGTCGTATGCCACGTGGCGCGCGCCGTGGCGCTGGCTCGGCCGCGGCAATGCCGCCCTGCGTCTCGCCACGGCCATCACGGCAGTGGTCGCGTTGTGGCAGATCCGCGCCGCGCCCGGGGGCGAACCCGCCTTTCACCTGCTCGGCGCGACCCTCGTCACCCTCGCCTTCGGCTGGGCACTGGCGCTGCTGGCACTGCTTGGCGCGCTGGCCGTGCTGACGGCTGCCAAGACCGGGGCCTGGGCTGCCTGGGGCATGAACGGTGTCGTGCTGGTGGTACTCCCGGTCGCGGTCAGCTACGTGTGGGCACGCCTCGGCGAACGCTGTTTCCCCCGTCACTTCTTCGTCTACGTCTTCTCGGCCGGCTTCCTCGGCGGCGCGCTGGCCGTGCTCGCCAATGCGATTGCCGCCGGACTCGTGTTGTATGCCGCGGGCGAGATGTCGCGCAGCGCGCTGACGGCCAACTACCTGCCGACCGCCGTCTTGCTGCTGTTCCCCGAGGCCTTCGTCACCGGCGGCGCGGTGACCCTGGCCGCGGTCTACCGCCCGGAGTGGCTCGCTTCGTTCAGCGATGCACGATACGTCGACGGCCAATGAGACCGCGCGCCGGGGTCAGACCCTGAGCGCCAGGTGACTGATTTCGCGCGCCGTGCCCCCGCCCCCGGGGTCTGACCCTGGGGAAAACAGGAACGGGCATGGAATCAACCGGTTAACGCCTGGGGTCTGACCCCGCGCCGCGAACGCCTGGGGTCTGACCCCGCGCCGCGGGCGGCGCGGCTCAGGCGCGCGCCGTCGAGCCGCCGTCGACGCAGAGCACGGTGCCGGTGCAGTAGGAAGCCTCGTCGGAGGCAAGGTAGAGGCAGGCGTAGGCCACTTCTTCCGGCGTTGCCGGCCGCCCCATGGGCGAGATGAGCTTGGGGTTCTCGGGCGAGAACAGCATGGGGATGACGCTCTCGACCATCTGGGTCTGCACGAAGCCGGGCGCGACCACGTTGCAGCGGATGTTGTCGTCGACGTACGCCACCGACATCGACCGGGTGAGGTTGATGATGGCGCCCTTGGTCGCTGTGTAGGTGTGCGCATCGGGCGCGCCGCCGAGACCGAAGATGCTGGCGACGTTGACGATCGAACCCTTGTGCGCCGCCTTCATGTGCTTCAGCGCGATGCGGCTGACATAGAACAGGCTGTCGAGATTGAGCGCCATCACTTCGCGCCACTTGTCGACCGGGGTGGTGTCGATGGGATCCATCGAGCCTGCGCTGGTCTCGCGCAGGTTGTAGCCCACGCCAGCAGCGTTGAGCAGGATGTCGATGCGCCCGTAGCGGGTCACGCATTCGTTCACCGCGCCCTCGGCCAGCGCCGGCTCAGCGAGGTCGGCGCTGAACACGCTGCCCTGTCCACCGGCGGCTTCGACCTGGCGCAGCGTTTCATCCAGGTTGGCCTGGGTGCGCGAGACGCCGAACACCGTCGCCCCCTCGCGCGCGAACAGCACCATGCAGGCCCGGCCGATGCCGGTACCCGCGCCCGTGACCATGGCAATCTTGCCGTCGAGACGCCCCATCAGTCGTTCTCCCCCGTCGTGTGCCGCGCTGAGAGCGGCGGATGATTCGCGAGCCGCGCCGCGGATCGGCGCAGCGGTGTTTCGTGCTGGCGGTCAGCGACCACGGGCAGGCCCGCGTCCGTACGCGGCGAAGGATCTTGCCGCGGGCCGGGACTCACTCCTCGCGCACGCGTCCGAGCACGCGCAGGAGATCCTCGTGCAACTCGAACCACACGGTGTGGTAGCTGTCGAGGCGGGCATCCGAAACCCACTCGACGGCGCCGTCCTCGGCCTTCTCCAGCGCCTCGCCGAGCTTGCGCTTGTAGACGCCGAAACGGGCATCGCCACGGATCAAGGCGTCCAGCACCGGCTCGAACTTCTCGTGCAGGTCGCCGAGCTGGCCGATGACTTCCTCGTCGTAGTCCTTGTCGGAGTGGTCGTTGGCGACGGTCTTGCCGCCGAGTTCCATCGTCTGCCAGCGCGTGATGACCTGCTTGAGTTCGCGGTTGATGATCTCGAAGCGCTCGTAGGCGGCGACGAAATCGGCGTTCGCGCGCAGGCCGCCGCAGAAGCGCGAGTACTCGGCAGAGACGATCATCTGCCCGGCCGGGGTCAGCAGGTACTTGCCGTCGACCTCGGCCAGGCGCCCGGCGGCGCAGGCGGCGCCGAGCGCGGCAGTGGCCGTGGCGGCCGGCAGGCCGGCGATCGCAGCGATGTCGGCGGCGCTGCCGTGCTTGCGGATCGCCGCGGCGTGCATGAGGAGATGCAGTTCGGTTGCCATGGTTCGCCCTCCTCAGTTCTTGTTGCGCAGCGCTTCGATGTCGGCGCGCGAGAGACCGGCGCCCTTGCCCCCGAGCAGGCGCGAGTTGGCCTGCTCGAAGCCGAACAGCTCGTCGGCGAGCGGCGTGTCGTAGTGGTATTTGACCCAGTCGCCACAGAGGAAGCGGTAGGGTTCCTGGCAGGCTTTCGGCACGAACTCGCGGCTGCGCCGGTTGTACTCTTCCTGCGTGAGCACACCCTGGCTGGTGCGGTAACGGTCGTTCTTGGCCGGCAGGTTGGTCACCCCCGGCGCCATGCCGCCGACCGAGGCGGTGTAGTCGCCGTCGTTCAGCAGGCTGTAGGGGAAGTACGACAACGCCCGGCGCGGCTGGCCGGTGTGCATCATCATGGTGTACTCGTGCATGCGCTGGCTCGGGCAGGAGATGTAGCCGACCAGCTCGCCGAGAAAGAGGTTGCCGTACTCGTCGTTCAACAGTGGGCGGAAGCGCTCGGCGCGTTCGTCGATCAGCAGCCAGTCGTCCTTGTCGTAGACCCCGGCGATGTGGGCGAACTCCTTGCCGACGCCGAAGTAGACCAGCGCGCCGGCATCGAGCTGCTGGTCGCGCGTCCAGCCGGACATTTCCGCCCACAGCTTCGTGGTTGCTTCCTTGATACGCGCGGTGAGGTCGTCGAAGGTCGCGGTGAGTTCCTCCGGGCTGCCCATGCCGACCGGGATATGACCTTCGCTGAGGTTGTCGGCCGAATACAGGCCGACGGCGACGATGTGTTCGGCCTTGAGTTCGGGCTCGGACTCGAACGAGCCCCAGTCGTCGAGCAGGTTGATGTGACAGCCCTCGATGATCATCGTCACCGTGAGGTTGTTGTAGGGGATATCGCGGCCGACGCCGTCCAGCCAGGGATAGTCGTACTCGGCCAGTTCGCGGAAATCGCGCACCAGCATCTCGCGGTTGTCGGCGATCTTGTACGGCCCGTGGTTGTGGATGGTCAGACGGCTCTCGCAGGAGACCAGGAAGCCGTACTGGGCGATGGTCGCGAGGAAGGCCTGCGCGGCGGTGTGCAGGGCGTCGCCCTCGCGGCACTCGAAGGCGTCGGCGTGGAACACCTGCAGCTTCTGCTCGGGCAGGATCTGGCCGCGGTGATCGGCCTGGCGGTTGGTGATGTTGCCGTTGTTGCGGTGCCAGGAGAGCTGGAAGCGCTTCCAGAAGTCCATCACGTAGATGACGTCCTCGACCGCGTCGGTCGGCTTGATCACGCCCCAATTGATGAGCATCTCGCGGCCGAGCAGGTAGAAGCAGGGAATCGTCCAGGCCACGATCTTGATGCCGGCATGGCGTGCGCGGTCGCCGATTTCCTCGGCCGACATCGAGGCCTCGATCTTCTTCAGCAGGCTCGGGTAGCGGTAGAAGCAGTTGAGGTAAGAGAACAGGATGTAGGCCGAGACCGGGAAGATCTTCGACTCCTGCACGGTGCGCGTGGCGCACAGCCAGTAGGTTTCGTCGGCGTTCTGCTGGATGAGGTTGTTGGTCTCGAGCAGTTGCGCGTAGGTCACTTTGTTGTCGGACATGGTGCGGTAATCCTCGGCAATCGGTTCGGGACGGCTCAGGCCTTCGCCAGGCGCCACACGCGGGCGGAGGCGTCGCGGCCGGACTCGTAGTCCTCGACGGTCTTGCCGCGCGCCGAGACCTCGACCTCGATGCGGTCACCGTCCTTGATGCCGGACAGGCGCACGTTCATGAAGCAGGGGATGTTGTACTCGCGGGTGAGAATCGCGAGGTGCGAGCGCGTGGTGCCGCCGGCGCACAGCACGCCGTGGAACTTTTCCAGCACCGGCGCCGTCAAGGTGCCGCCGGAGTCGTCGACGATGGCGATGGTGTCCTCGGCCACGCCCTGCTGCAGGCACTCCAGCACCTTGTCTATGGTGCGCACGTAGCGCGCGGTGCCGACGAGGTTCTGCTTGTGGGTGACGACGTTGTCGCCGCAGCCGCGCAGCTCGCGGCCGTCGGCGTCGACTGCTGCCGTCGGCGCCTCGGGATGTTCGAAGCTGAAGTCCTCGGCGTAGAGCCCGGAATCCTTGTAGGCCTCGGGGCGTTCGCGCGAGGACGACATCGCCGAGGGCTCGAAGCGATAGCCGTAGTCGAGCAGGCGATCCTCGATGTACTGCATGGCGGCCTTGTCGATGACCGCGTACTCGCGGCCGAAGACGAAGTCCTTCCACTCGCAGCCAGCCTCGGCGAAGCGCGCACGGACGAGATCCTTCACCGCGGCGTTGTAGGCCTCGACGATGGGAAAGTCGGATTGGTAGCCGTACTTGTCGGTATCGGCGTAGAGCTTGGCCATGGTGTCGTGGTCCTCCCCGTCAGACGGTGTACGCGGCAACGAGCCGCGCGCGCTCGGCCAGGCCGAGCCCGAGTTTGCTTTCCAGGAACGCGGTCATCGAACCGCAGTCTTCTTCTATGGCCTCCAGCACCACGTCGAGGTAGGAGGCGCGCGCCTCGAGCAGGGGCCAGATGATGCCCCGCGAGGCCTCGCCGCGCCGCACGTTGTACTTCTCGATCACGCGCGGCACTTCGTGTTCGGCGGGAAAGTAGCGCGCCGAGAGCATGAAGTCGTGGCGGATGGTCGCCAGCGGCACACCGAGCGCGGCGAGCAGCAACGCCACGCCGACCCCGGTGCGCTCCTTGCCGGCCGAGCAGTTCATCAGCACCGCGCCGGCCGGCGCTTCGAGCAGGCGTTCGAAGAGGCGCGCATAGTACGGCGTGCATTCGCGCACGAGCCCGCGCAGGATGGCGTGCATGGCCTCGACCACGGGCTCGGGACCGTCGGCGGTGGCGAACACGTTGTCGAGGAATTCCTTCGTACCGACCCCGGGTGGCACGCCGAGCACGTGCAGGGTCGGCGCGCCCGGCAGCTCGGCCAGTTCGGCGGCGCGCTCGAGTTCCATGCGGAAATCGATCACCGTGCCGATGCCGAGGGTGGCGAAGAGCGCCTTGTCGGCCGCGGTGAGATGGGTCATGTGGCCCGAACGGTAGAGCCGTCCCCAGGGCAGGCGACGGCCGCCGGCCGTGGCATAGCCGCCGATGTCGCGGAAGTTGATGCCGCCGGCGAAGGGTACGCCGCGCTCGCCGACGACCAGCGCCGCGCCGTCGTCCGCGGCGAGGTGGAAATACCAGCGGCGCGCGGGCTCCGGCACGGTCACACTCACGCCATCGTTGACGCCCTCGGCGAGGACCGTACCCTGCGCCACCGCGGCGGCGTCGAGGGCAGCGCGCACCGTCACCGGTTGCGCGCTGAAGCGCGCGTCCCAGGCGAGGACGTAGCGTCCCGGCTCGGGCTGTTCGACCGATGTGGCGAGCAAGGGGTCCATGGGGCAATGCCGGCTGTGAAGCGGGCGTGAGCATAGCGCATCGCGCCCGGGGCGTCAGGGCGGCGGCGGTGCGCCCGCGCGTCACTGCGAGCCACGCTCGCGGCACGTACGCCATGACCGCCGCGCGGTCTGGTAACGTGACCGTCCCGGCAGCGCGGCGCGCCCTGCGGCGCGCGGGTTCAGATGCCCGATCCGGGCGCGCGAGCCTCGCACCGCGCGCCGCTGCCAGCCTTCACACCCGGAGCCACACCCATGTCCGCCACCTCGTCCGGCCTCGGCCTCGACCCGCAGGCCGCCCCGCTCCCCGCCCCCGCCGCGCCCGGCGTTCACGACCTCGAACTGCGCGACGCCGCCGGGCGCCCGGCGCGTTTCACCCTGGCCCTGCCCGACACCCCCGCGCCGCCCGCCGGTCATCCGCTGGTACTGGTGCTGCATTACGGCGGCCAGCCGACGCGCTACTACGGGCGGCCCCTCATCGAGCACCTGTTCGGCCCCGCGCTGGCCCGCCTCTCACCGATCCTGGTCGCGCCGGAATCGCGCGGCGCGAGCTGGGCGGAGCCGGCCAACGAGGCCTTCGCGATGGGCCTCGTCGACACCCTCTGCGCGAACTACCCCGTCGACCCGGCGCGGCTCGTCGTCGGCGGCTACAGCCTCGGCGCCATCGGCACCTGGCATCTCGTCGAGCACTACCCCGAGCGCTTCTCGGCGGCGATCCCGGTCGCCGGCCTGCCCAATGCCCGGGTCACCGCGCCGGTACCGGTCTACACGCTCGCCACGCCGTCCGACGACATCTTCGACTACGCTGCGATCGAACGACTGGTCGACGATCTGCGCGCGCAAGGGCGGCCGGTCGAACTTGCCCGCGTCGAGGCCAACGGGCATTACGATGTGAGTGGCTTCGCGCCGGCACTCGGCACGGTGGCCGACTGGCTCGAAGCGGTCTGGCACGAACGGAATACGTGATGGAAGGAGGAGAAGACGCCATGAAACGACTGATCCCGCGCATTCGTAGCGCGCCGGCAAAGCTGCATCGCCGCGGCGTTCTCACATTCATCGCCCTGCTCTGCCTGCCACTGCTCGCGCACGGCCATGGCGACGCCGAAGCCGCCCATGCCGCACCGACTGCCACGCCAACCGACCACGACGTCATCAGCCACGGCACC
Source organism: Gammaproteobacteria bacterium (assembly GCA_050184115.1). Classification (GTDB taxonomy): domain Bacteria; phylum Pseudomonadota; class Gammaproteobacteria; genus JACKNG01. Next base: position 148,974 of record JBFXAQ010000002.1, read on the forward strand.
CGCAACCTCGTCGCCGGCCCGGTCAACATCCGCATGCTGGCCGAGGCCGCCAACCTCGGCCGCGGCGACGTCGAAGTCGGTGAACTCAACCTGCCGGTCGAGTACGGCGAAGGCGCCGCCCACGCCCACGGCAGTCTCGAACTCTTCTACGTCGTCGCGGGTACCCTCGGCCACGAGGTCAACGGCGTCGCCCACGCGCTCTCACCCGGCATGCTCGGCATCGTGCAACCGGGCGACACCGTGCGGCACAGCGTCATCGGCACGACGCCGGTCAAGGCGGTGGTGATCTGGGTGCCGGGCGGCGAGGCGGATCGGCTGGTGGAATACGCCGGGTTCGCGATCAAACCCGTCGACTAGGCGTTACCGTCGATTTCGCTGTACTTCACCGCCCGCCCCCGCACCTTGTCAGCCGGGTAGCGCACGGCGTTGCGCGCAACCTTGGCGTTGGCGGCATCCAGGAGATCGATGTCGAGCTTGTCGGCGAGGCGCACGAGGTAGATGCAAACGTCGGCCAGTTCCTCGCCGACTTCGTCTCGCTTTGCGTCGGTCAGTGCGCCACTGGCAGCCCCGTCCAGCCACAGGAAGTGCTCCATGATCTCGGCCGCCTCGCAGGCCAGCGCCATGGCGAGGTTCTTCGGGGTGTGGAACTGCTCCCAGTCGCGTGCCGCGGCGAAGTCACGCAGGCGCTGGCGTAGCGCGTCGAGGCCGGTGTCCCCGGCGGGATCGTGATCGGGCATGAAGTGCACGGACCGTGGCTGCGGGCTCATGCCGATTGTGCCACCCGGCGTGGCGGAGCGGCACACCGCCGGAGCGCGGCCGCGGACGGCCTGCTGCGACGGTGGACACTCGGCGCCGGCGCTCAGGTCGCCGCGAAGAAGCGGTCGAAGAAGATCTGCTCCTCGGGCAGACCCTTGGCGCGCAGCAGACGGGCGACCGTCTCGCACATCTCCGGCGCACCGCAGAGGTAGACGTCGAGGTTGCTCGCGTTGTCGACCTCGCGCTGGATGGCCTGGGTGACGTTGCCGACCGACCCGTCCCAGGCGTCGCCGTCCTGCAGGCCATCGAGGGTCGGCACGTAGCGCAGGCCGGGCAGCCTGCCGCCGAGGGCGGCGAGTTCGGCCTCGCAGGGCAGGTCGGCCGGTCGGCGTGCCCCGTAGTAGAAAGTGAACGCGCGTCTGTCACCGACCGCGGCGGCGGCACGCAGCATGGCGAGGATCGGCGCCAGCCCCGAGCCGATGGCGGCGAACAGCACCGGGCGTTGGCCGTCGCGGAGATAGCTCGTGCCGAACGGGCCGCGGAGCGCGAGTTCGGCGCCCGGCGCGAGCGCGGTGACGCGATCGGAGAACGCGCCGCCGGCGATGCGCTTGAGCACGAAGGCGAGTTCGCCGCTGCCATCCGGTGCCGAGGCCATGGAGTAGCTGCGCCGAACCGCCGTGCCACCGGCATCGAGGGTGAGTTCGGCGTACTGGCCGGGGTAGAAGGTCATGGGTTCCGGCACACGCAGGCGCAATTCCCACAGGTCGGCGGTGAGCGAGGTGACGGCGGTGACGGCCGCGGTGGTGTCGCGTGGCGTGAGCATGGGCCGGGCGCGGCCGTCCGGTCGGCGATCGTCACGGATCAGCAGGTCGCTCAGCGGCGTCGCGCAGCACAGCAGCGCGAAGCCGTCGTCGCGCTCGGCGTCCGGCAGGGAATAGGCCGAGGCGTGGCCGAAATCGACCTCGCCGTCCTCGACCAGGTACTTGCAGGTCGAGCAGTTGCCGTGGCGGCAGCCGTACTTGAGATCGATGCCGGCGCGCAGCGCGGCATCGAGAATGGTCTCGCCCTCGGCGACTTCGAAAATTTCACCGCCGGGGGCGAGTTCGACTTCGTAGCTCATGGTGCTCGGCTCGGGCCGCAGCAGCCGGCCCCGCCACTGCCGTCGCGGGGCGGTGGCGGTGACCGGCGCGCGTCGGGTGGTTCAGGAACGGTGGATCTCGGTAACGTCGCTGGTCAGGGTGAAGGTGTAGGGATCGGTCTTCACCCGCCCGATGTAGCTCGACATGATGACCAGCCACTGCGACAGCGAGATCTCGTTGCCGAGTTCCTCCGACACCCGCCGCATGTCGACCTGGATGTGGCCTTTGGGCGAGGTGATCTTCCAGAAGGTGTCGTGATCGACGATGACGAGGTCGGGATCGTCCTCTTCCAGCACGTCGAGCGTGGCCTGGGCCTCGGGCGAACCCTGCATCAGGATCAACGAAACGTCGTCGCGGCCCTTGTCGCTCATGCCGCACCTCCGAGTGGGCTGCTGTAGCCGAGCCCGGTGACGAGTTCGACCGTCGCGGCACGTGCGCGGGCCAGGGCCTCGGCGTGCGTGGTGGCCGGCACCGGCACCGAGTCGAAGGCCGGCGCCAGCGCCACGGCCGCTTCGTCGGCGCGCCGGGTCCAGTCGTCCAGCCAGTGCTGGATGGTGTTGCGGTTGGCGGCCGCGTCCGGGTTGTCGGCAGCCACGGCGAGTTCGGCCAGGGCCTGCGCGGCAGCGACGTTGCGGCGGCGATCGCGCTCGACGGTGAGCACGATCTGCGCGGCGACGGCGTCGCGGTTCGGCAGTGCCGAGCGCCGCACCAGCTCGCTCACCGCGACCTGCTGCAGCAGGGGGGCGACGACGAGGTTGACCCCAAGCATGAGTTCGGCCCAGTCACGGCAGGTCAGGATGGACTCGGCCAGCGCGCGCGCCGGCTGGTAGGCCGGGTCTTCCATCCAGTGCCGCTTGCCGAGACCGTCGTCGACGGCATCCGAATGGTGTTCGATCTCGACCAGGTAGCAGATCACGTCCTGCGCGTGGCGCAGGTGATCGAAGGCCTGGAAACAGATGGCGTTGCCGAGGGTATCGGACAGGGCCTCGCGTTGGGCAGGCGACATGGCGCGGAACACCGCGTACTCGAAGAACGACCACGCCCGGTAGTGCCCGCACAGCACGTCACGGATCCAGCGTGGGTCGAGCTCGGCCAGGCTGCCGTCCAGTGCGGCGTCCTCGGTGGCGCGCTCGAGGGACGTCTCCTGCTGCTCCTGGTGACGCACGTAGGTGCGCTGCCACTGCTGGGATGGATCGCGCCAGGCGAACCAGTCGGGTGAACGCAGTGCGGTCGAGGCCGGGTCCCACAGCGGCGAGCCGTCGTCGCGCAGCAGGTACCACTCGGTCTCCTCGATCCGCCCGGGGGTGCGGTCGAAGACGAGGTGATCGGGCTGCATGTGCACCGTCAGCGCCTCGTACTCGGTGAGGCGGCGGCGTTGCGGCTTGATGTAGGTGAAGTCGCGCGCCGTCTTCACCCCGGTATCGGATGGGCGCGCGCTCATTGCAGCACCGTCACTTCGCCGTCCGCCGGCAGGTTCTTCAAGGGGTCGGTGATCTCGAAACCGACCTTACGGATGTCGTCGATGGTCCACATGCGGTTCCAGTCGAGGTGAGGCTGGGCGATCAGCGTGCGGCCGTCGGCGCGCAACGCACCGACCGACTCGATCCAATCGGCCAGGCCGAAGCCGTCGAAGTGCTCGTCCCAGGCGTGGTTGTTGGCATAACGGTGCGGTTCGAGGCTGAAAGCGTACTCGCAGCCGTCCGAGCAGAAGGCGTGCTTGCGCCCGCCGTGGGTCTTGATGCGCACGGTGGAGATATCCGGGCGCGGGAACACGCACGGCATCTGGCACACCCGGCACAGGCAGGGCATGGACTCGAACAGGCTCAACGGCAGCGTGCCGCTGGAGGGATCCGCCATCTCGGCATAGGCCTCCCAGAACGCGCCGTAGTGCTGGTACCAGCCCGGGTACTTCTTCTCGAACCAGTCGAAGTCCTTGGCCGTCAGCGGGTCGACGCGCAGGAACTGCATCGGCCAGGAAGCGGCGAAGAGCATCATCGCGGTGTGGCCGAGCCATTGGATACGCTCGGCGGCCTGGTCCCAGTGCTGCGGCAGGTTGACGCCGAAGGGCTCGAGCTTGCGGATGTAGGAACCGGCCCAGTCGTCGCCGATCCACTCCTTCCAGGCTTCGAGGTAGGAACCGCCGCGGTGTTCCTGGAAGTAGTCGTAGACCGCGCCGACGAAGGGATCGAGGAAGGCGTGCTGGCGCCAGAAGGCGGTGTTGAAGTCCTGCTGCAGGCGCGGCAGGTTGTCCTCCACCGAGGCCACCGCGGCGAGCGTGGCATAGCCGTTGGCCATGTGGCGCGCCTCGTCGGACTGCACGCTCAGGAAGGTCGTCGGCGTGGCCTGGTCGCCGTTGGTCGCGGCGACTTCGGTCAGGGTGACGAAGATCGGATTGGTATAGGCCGTCTCGGCCACCACCTGCAGGTTCAGCGCGCCCTCGATGGGGTTGCCGGCGAAGAAGCCGTCGAGCGCGGCGCGGCTGGCACGCGTGATGAACATGGAGTTGCGCAGCTTGATGCCCTGGCTGAAGCCCTCGGGGTCGCGCGCGTGCTTGGTCAGGTAACGCATCAGGTGCGCTTCCTGGTTGACGTGACGGACCTCGTCGATCATCTGCGCGAGGTAGCCCTGGCGCAGTTCCGCGTTGGAGACGGCGTCGACCAGCTGGCCGGTGCACTTCATCGCCGCGTACTCGGCGTAGCAGGTCACCGGTAACACCATCTTGAGCACTTCGGTCCAGCGCTCGGAGGCCTTGGCCGGCATCTTGGCGCGCGCCATGACGTCGCTCATCGCGCCGTACTGGCGATCGTCCTTGTCGCGCTCCATCGAACAGTAGTCACGCACGAGGTGACGGAAGGGGTCGCTGGTCTTGGCCGGGATCTTGTACGGCATGCGGTAGCGCGAGGGCGCCTCCACGTAGGACGGCTGCCAGTCGAAATCCTTGACGCGATCGTGCGCCTTGATGAAATCCTCGCCTTTCATGGTTTTCCCCTCGTGAAGTGGCACGGTGCCTGCGGCCACCGTGCCCTGATCGATGACGGCACGGGGATGACGGCGGGCGCCGGCCGTGGCCGCGCGGACCCGGGTCGCGCCAGTCGGGCGCGACCGTCCGAACGGTCGAAGCGGGCCGCCGACATCTTCGTCTCCCCTGTGCGACCGGTCGGCGTGCACTCCGCGCGCCCGACCGCCGCGGTCGCGAGCATGACCCAGGCCGGGCCTGCATCGCAAGTCGCCTCGGCCCGGGGCTGCCGGGCACCGGGCTGCGCTTGATCCCGATCATGTGGTCGACCGCGGCCGTCGACAGCCGGCACCGTCCTGGTGCGTCGCGACCGCTTGCCGCACCCACCACACGCCGCGCATCAAGTCCGTTCCCGGCCAGCCGCTAGCCCGGCTTTCAACGCCCACGCCGCGGCCATACCATCGTCATGGCGCCGGGCCCGGCGGCATGCGGCCATCCCCACGGAGCACGCCATGAAAGGCATGGTCTTCACCGAGTTTCTCGACATGGTCGAACAGCAGCATTCGGCGGCGCTGGTCGACGACATCATCGACGCCTGCGAGCTGCCCTCGGGCGGCGCCTACACCGCTGTCGGCACCTACGATCACCGCGAGATGGTCGACCTCGTGGTCGAACTCTCGCGGCGTCTCGACACCCCGGTGCCGGACCTCCTGCAGGCCTTCGGCACGCACCTGTTCGGGCGCTTCGTCGCCGCCTACCCGCACTTCTTCACCGACGTCGATTCCGCCTTCGCGCTGTTGCACGGCATCGAGGACGTCATCCACAAGGAGGTGCGCAAGCTCTACCCGGAGGCCGAGCTGCCACGCTTCGAAACCGCCTACGACGGACCGGATCGCCTCGTCATGGTCTACCGCTCGCCGCGCCACATGGAGGATCTCGCCGAAGGCCTCATCCGCGCCTGCATCGCGCATTACGGCGAGTCGGTGCAACTCGAACGGACCAGTCTCGACGAGGGCGATGGCGCGAGCGTGCGCTTCGTGCTGACGAGGACGGCGTGAGCGAAGAAGCGCCTCCGCCCGCGGACCACTGGCAACGCCGCCTCGAGCGGGAACGCGCGGCGCGCAAACAAGCCGAAGCGCTGCTCGAGGAGAAGAGCCTGGCGCTCTACGACGCCAACCAGGCGCTGCGCGAACTGGCCACCTCGCTGGAAGCGCAGGTGGCCGCGCGGACCGCCGAACTGCAGGCCGCGCTGCTGCGCGCCGAGTCCGCGACCCATGCCAAGAACCGCTTCCTGGCGGCGATGAGCCACGAGATCCGCACCCCCATGAACGCCGTCATCGGCTTGTCGCGCCTGCTGCTCGACAGCCCGCTGGACGCCGACCAGGCCCGCCACCTGCGCCAGGTCTGCGCGAGCGGCGATCACCTGATGGCGCTGATCAACGACATCCTCGATTTCACCAAGATCGAAGCCGGTGCGCTCGACCTCGAACAGGCGCCACTCGATCTGCCCAGGCTCATCGAGGACGCGACGGCGATGCTGGGGGATAGTGCGCGCGCCAAGGGTCTCGACCTCGACATTGGCCTCGCCACCGACCTGCCGCGCTGGGTGCTGGGCGATGCCACCCGCCTGCGTCAGGTCCTCATCAACCTCGTCGGCAACGCCGTCAAGTTCACCGCGCACGGCGGCGTCACGCTCAGCGCCGAGGTCGTGGCACTGCCCGGGCCCGGCGAACGGGTGCGGATCAGCGTCACGGATACCGGCATCGGCATCGCGCCGGAGGCGCTGGAAAACCTGTTCCAGCCCTTCACCCAGGCGGACAGTTCGACCACCCGCCGCTACGGCGGCACCGGCCTCGGCCTCGCCATCTCGCAACGCATTGCCGCGGCCATGGGTGGCACGCTCGAGGTCAGCAGCACGCCGGGGGCCGGATCCCGCTTCCACCTCGAATGGCCGCTCGCGCGCTGCCCTTCACCGGCGCCGACGACGGCGGTCTCGACGCACGCGGCCGATGCACCGATGCTCGCGGGCCTGCGCATCCTGCTGGTCGAGGACGATCCCGTGAACCAGGTGCTCGCCCTCGCCATGCTGGACAAGGCCGGTTGTGCGGCGGACCTCGCCCACGACGGGCTCGACGCCCTCGAACAGGCCGGCGAAGGCGCCTACGACCTCGTCCTGATGGACATGCAGATGCCGCGCCTCGACGGCCTCGACGCCACCCGTGGCATCCGCGCGCTCGACGGCATCCGCCAGCCCGTTATCGTCGCCATGACGGCCAATGCCTTCGCCGAGGATCGCGCGGCCTGCCTGGCCGCCGGGATGGACGACTTCCTCAGCAAACCGGTCGACTACGACACCCTGCTCGCCGTGCTGCAACGGGCGGCATCGGGGCACCCGCCGGACGGGTGAGGCGCGGCCGCGCAACGCGGGCTCAGGCCACCAGCGCGTCGTCCAGCGCGAGCCCGATGCGCCGGCAGATCTCGTCGATCTCGTCGCCCTGCACGATCAGCGGCGGCGCGATGACGAGGCTGCGCCCGGCCGGCCGGCCGACCACGCCGCGTTCGAGTAGCGCGCCGTAGACGCGTTCGAGCACGGCGTCGGCATCGTCATTGGCCGGGCGGTCGTCGGCGTCGCGGCGCAGGAAGTCGAGACTGCCGGCGAGGCCCAGCGCGCGCACGTCGCCGACCAGCGGATGATCGGCGAAAGCGCGCAGGCCCGCGGCGAGCCGCTCGCCCATGCGCGCGGCGTGTTCGACGAGGCCGTCGCGCTCGATGATCTCGAGCGTCTTCAGCGCGGCCGCCGCGCCGACCGGGTGGGCGGCATAGGTCGCCGCGTGGGCGAGCGTGCCGAAGCGCTCCGAGCCGGCCTCCAGCGCGCGGTAGAGATCGGCGCCGATGGCAATCGCGGAGAGCGGGAAATAGCCCGAGGTCACGCCCTTGGCCATGGTCGCGTGCGCGGGCGCAAGTGCCATCGTCTCGCTGCCCCACCAGCGCCCGGTGCGCCCACAGCCGGTGATGACCTCGTCCGCGACGAGCTCGATGCCGTGAGCGTCGAGCACCGCTGTGACCGCCGGGAAGTACTCGGCCGGCGGCGGCTTGAAACCGGCCGAGAAGCTGACCGGCTCGCAGAACATCGCCGCGATGCTGGCCGGCGGCTCGGCGGCGATCAGCGCTGCGAGTTCGGCGGCGAGCCGCGCGCTGTATTGCGCCCCGCTCTCGCCCGGACGGCGGTCGCCGTGGTAGTCCGGCTGGGCGACGTGGCGGAAGCCCGCGATCGGCAGGCCGAACTCCTCGTGATGACCGCCGGTCAGGCTGGCCGTGGCGAGCGTGCCACCGTGATAGCTGCCGTGGCGGCCGATGATGGTGGTGCGTGCCGGTTCGCCGCGCGCCACCGCGCCGAAGCGCAGCAGCTTGATGAGGAAGTCGTTCGCCTCCGAACCCGTGGCGCCGAACAGGATGTGGGCGCCCTTCACGGGTGCGAGCTGCACCAGCTTTTCCGCGAGTTCGAGCGACACCCGGCTGGTGCGATGCAGGGCGGAGACGAAGAACGGCAGTTCGCGGTACTGCCGTGCGATGGCGTCGATGAGTTCCTCGTGCTGGTAGCCGAGGGCGGCAACGTAGAACGAGGCGGTGGCCTCGATGTACTCGCGCCCGTCGGTGTCGTAGACGTAGATGCCACGGCCGTGATCGATGAAGCGGGTCTGGCGCGCGGTGTTCTCGGCCACGCGCTGGAAGCCGATGAGGAGCGGCAGGCGCTCGTCCTCTGGGGTGAGCGGCTGGGGTGTTGCCATGATCGTGTCGCCCTCCTCGTCGAGGTTCTGTCAGGTGGCCGCGCTGCACGCAGCGCGGTGGTGCCCGGCACTCGGCCACCGCGCCTGCCGGCGCGGCGTTTCGTGCGTGGGCGCTGAAGCGGTGCGCACCCCGGTTCGTCGCCGGCGCCCGTTCAATGCCCGCGCGCGCGGGCGAGTTCGGCGCGCAGCGCGGCGGTGGCGGGCCCGTCGACGGCCAGGCTGTCGTCGTCCGGACTGCCGTTGAAGACGACCCCGTAGTCGGCCTGTGCGCGGGCCAGGCTCAGGTAACCTTCGAGGACGTCCTCGCGCACCCGTTCGGGCTCGCGTTCGAGCGGATTGCCGTAGCCGCCGCCGGCAGTATCCAGGCCTTCCAGCCAGGTGCCGCGTTCGAGTACCACCTGGCCCACGCTCGGTGCCCGCGTGCGGGTTCCATCGTGGCCGACGACGAACATGCTGCCGACGTTGCCGTCACCGCCGCCACGCACGCCGCGCGCGGGATTGGCCTGGCCGTCGGCGGCGAAGACCACGGTCATCGGGTGGTGGCTGGGGCCGTAGGTGATGTGCACGCCGGGCGCACCGCGTCTTCGGCCGGCGCCCATCGTGTCGGCCGCGAGCCGGATCTCGCGGTAGTGGATGGGATAGCTGAGCTCGCTGATCTCGACGCTGTCACGGTACATGAGCCCGGCGACGACCGGGATGCCGTAGGTCACCCAGCCGTCGCACTGCGGGCCACCGGGCCCACCGTTGTTGCCGATGATGAGCTGGTTGACGTAAGCGTGATTGCCGTGGCGCGCGTCGCGCCCCGAGATCACGCTGATGCCCGCGCCCATGCCGATGCCACCCTCGGCGAGCCCGTAACCCTCGCCGAGATCGGCCAGCGCCGCCTGCACGGTGTTCAACAGGCGGTCGGAGACGTTGGTCGTCGCCACCGAGCAGCTGTGCGGGAAGCGCGGAATGCCGATGGCCGCGCCCTCGCGCAGGCGCACCTCGATGCAGCGGTAGGAGCCGCCGTTGCGCGGGATGTCGCTCGGCAGGCAGTTGAACACGCCGGCCACGGAGTTCGAGATCGAGCAGGCCTCGGAGAGGTTGAGGCCGTTGTCCATGTTGTCGATGTTGGCGGTGAGGTCGAGCACGATGCGCGCGGCCTCCGGTTCGACCGTCACCGTCACCCGCACCGGGATGCCGTCCGGCATCATCGGCGGCAGCGGGTCGTGGGCGGACTCGCGGCTCACCGTCGCCGCCGGCAGGGCGCGGATGGCCTGGCGCATGCGCTGTTCGCTGTAGTCGAACCACTCGGCCACGAAGCGTTCGATGACTTCGGGTCCGTACTTGGCGAAGACCTCGTGGATGCGCTTCTCGCCGGTCCGCGCGGACGCCAGCATGGCAAGGAAATCGCCGTACCAGTAATCCGGCACGCGGATGCGCCGCTGGCACATGCGGATGATGTCGTCGACGTTGCGGCCGTCGCGCTGCACGCGCACGGCCGGGAAGATCAGCGCGCCCTCCTCGTAGATGTCGCGCGCGGCGGCGTGGTAGGTGGTCGGCAGGCTGTTGCCGATGTCGGCCTGGTGGGCCTTGGCGCAGACGTTGAAGACGTGCCGGCCGGCCCAGAACACCGGCACGATCAGCGTGTGGTCGGCCGGGTGCGAGTTGCCGCTGTAGGGGTCGTTGTGCAGGTACGCATCGCCCTCGGCGATGTCGTCGTGGAAGGCGCACATCGCGGCGGTCTGCAGGTTGAGCCCGTAGGTGTGCGCGGGCAGGCCCTCGGCGGTGGCGAAGAGCTGGTTGTCGGCGGTGGTGATGCCGCAGGAGAAGTCCCGCGCCGAGTTGATCACCGCCGAGCGCCCGGTGCGCAGCATCGTGTTGGTCATCTCGCGCACCACGCCGTCGAAACGGTTGGCGAGCACCGCGAGCAGCATCGGCGAGAGGCTCGCGCCGTCGCTGCGGGCGGTTGCGGCGGACGTCTTGTCACTCATCAGTTCACCCTCTCCTCAGGCGTCGAACTCGACGACGTAGCTGTCCGCCGTGCCTAGCCGCGCGCGCGTGCCCGGTGGCAACACCAGCGTGGTCGTCGCTTCCTCGATGATGGCCGGCCCCGCGATCTCGGCGCCGACGGCGAGGGCGTCGCCGCGCACGATGGCGGTCGGCCGTGCGCCGTCGAGATCGAACCAGACCGCACGTGTCGCAGGGGCCTGCGCGCCAGCGCCGCCGGCGGCGCGGACCGCGACCTCCGGCAGGGCCACGGCGAGGCGCCCGGTCCAGCCGATGAACTCGACCGCGCTCGCGCGGTCGTCGACCTGGAACACCCGCCGGTGGGCCGCGTGGAAGGCCTCGACGAGGGCATCCTCGGCAGCGGCATCGGCGATGCGCGGCGCCGGCAGGTCGACGGCGAGATCCCACACCTGGGCGGCGTAGTGGGCGTCGACGCGGTATTCGCGGGTGACGTGGTCGAAGCCGCGTGCAGCAAGCCGCGCGGCGAAGGCGTCGAGACGGGCGTCGATGTCGGCCAGCGCGGCGTTGACGGCGTCGCGGTCGAAAGCGTCCGAGCGGGTCGGCGCCGACGCGCTGGCCTCGGCCTGGATGTCGGAGAACTGCATGCCGCAGGCCGACAGCACGCTGGCCGTGCGCGGCACGATGACGCCGCGGCAGCCGAGCTCGCGCGCGATGGGCACGATGTTGAGCCCGGCGGCGCCGCCGCCGGCGACGATCACGGCCTCGGACGGGTCGATGCCCTCGCTGACGGTGATGTCCTTGATGGCGTTGATCATGGTCTCGTTGGAGACGGCGAAGATCGAGAACGCGGCCGCCTCGGCGCCGAGGCCGAGCGGCGCGGCGACCGTCTCGATGGCGGCGCGCGCAGCGGCCGGGTTCAAGGCCATCCGCCCGCCGAGGAAGAAGGCCGGGTCGAGGTAGCCGAGCACGAGCGCGGCGTCGGTCACCGTCGGCAACGCGCCGCCGCGGCCATAGCAGGCCGGGCCAGGTTCCGCGCCGGCGCTCTGCGGGCCGACGTGCAGCAGGCCGGCGTCGTCCAGCCAGGCGATGGAGCCGCCGCCGGCGCCGACGCTGCGCGCGTCGACCGCCGGGATGCCGAGCATGTGGCCGGTGAAGCGCTCGCCGAGCCAGGTCTCCTGGGTGATGGCGATGTGGCCGTCGCGCACCAGGCTGACGTCGAAGGTGGTGCCACCGGTATCGACCACCAGCACGGGCTCGCGGCGCGCTTCGAGCGTGGCGTAGCGGCGCCCCGCCACCGGTCCCATGGCCGGGCCCGAGCGCACGGTGTGGATGGGCCGTTCGATGACGCTGTCGACGTCGAGACAGCCGCCCATGGTGGTGCTGACCAGGATCTCGCCTGCGTAGCCGGCGGCACGGAGGTCGCCCTGCAGGTCGCGGAGATGCGCCTGCATGAGCGGCTTGATCGAGGCGTCGATGGCGACCGACGAGGCGCGGCGATACTCGCGCAGGATGGGGTTCAGCGCATGGCCGAGGGTGTAGGGCACGCCCGGCAGGTGGGCTTCGATCAATTCGCCTAGGCGCTGCTCGTGGACCGGGTTCGCGGTCGCCCACAGGAGCGCCACGGCGACGGCCTCGAAGCCGCGCTCGGCGAGGCGTTCGAGCACGCCGATGGCCTGCGCCTCGTCGAGTACGCGCAGCACGGCGCCGGTGGCGTCGATGCGTTCTTCGATCTCGAAGGTATGCCGGCGCGGCACGTAGGGGCGCGGGAAGGGCGTGGCGAAATCGTGCGGGTTGAACTTGCCGCCCTCGCGCAGCACGAGGATGTCGGGAAAGCCGGCGGTGGTGAGGAAGGCCGTCTTCGCCACGTTGCCGGTGACGATGGCATTGGTCGCGCGCGTGGTGCCATAGATGAACACCGCCGTGCGCGCGAGCAGCGCCGGCACCTCGAGGCCGAGCTTGCCGGCGGCATCGGCCAGCGCGGCTTCGAGGCCGCCGAAGATGCGCGCCGGGGTGGTGAGGGCCTTGCCGATGGTGAACCGTCCGGCGTCGTCGGCCACCACGACGTCGGTGAAGGTGCCGCCGGTGTCGACGCTGATGCGCCAGCCTGCTGCCGTCTCTCCCGTCATCCCCGTGCGCCACCCGTGACCCTGGAACCGGGGTCGACTATATTGAGCTGTGATCACAGATGTCAACGAGCCAGCGACGTGCGCAGTACGCCAGCGCCGGCGCCGCACCGGAGTCGCCATGCCGCCCGCCGCCACCCCTGTCGCCACTGCCGCCGCTGGCCTGGACCTGCCGCGCGCCGAACGGGTCACCCTCAACGGCATCGCCTACGACGGGCTCAAGCGTGCGCTGCTGTCCGGCCGGCTCGAACCCGGCGCCGTCGTCACCCTGCGCCAGCTCGCCGACGAACTCGGTACGAGCATGATGCCCGTGCGCGAAGCGGTCTCGCGCCTCGCCGCCGAGGGTGCGCTGGCGGTGCAGCCCAACCGCGGCATCGTCGTGCCGGCGCTCGACGACGGCGACGCCGCCGACATCTGGGCCTTGCGCATCAGTCTCGAGGGCGATGCCTCGGCGCGCGCCGCCCGCCACGCCGACGCCGCGACCAGCGCCGCGCTCCGTGCGCGCTGCCGCGCGGTCGAGGAAGCCGCCGCCGAAGGCCATCTCCACCGCGTGCTGGCGTGCAACAGCGAGTTCCAGTTCGCCGTCTACCAGGCGGCGCAGAGTCCCGTCCTGCTGCAGCTCATCGAGACCCTGCGCATGCGCAGCGTGCCGCACTGCACGGCGGCGATCCGCGTGCTGCTGGCCGAGCGGCCGCCCTACTACGCGCGTTCCTGGACCAACCACGCCGCGCTGGTCGAAGCCATCGCGGCCGGCGACGCGCCCGCCGCGCGGCGCCTCAAGCAGGCCGACCTGCGCGAGTTCCGCGACTTCGTCAACGCCGTGCGCAAGGAGCAACGATGAACCTCGAAGACAGCACCGCCTGGCGCACCTGGCTGGCGCAGAACCCCCGTTCACGGGCCCACGCGGAACGCGCCGGGATGCGCGTGCCCTCCGGCACCTCGCGCTCGCTGCTGCGTCACCCGCCCTTTCCCTTCTACGTCGAGCGCGCAGCTGGAGTGGAGAGCGTCGATCTCGACGGCAATGTGCGCATCGATTTCCACAACAACTACACCACGCTGGTCCACGGCCACGGTCATCCCGCGGTACGCGAAGCCATCGAGCGCCAGCTCGCGCTCGGCACCACCTACTCCGCGCCGGGCGCGCAGGAGTACGCGCTGGCCGAGCACCTGTGCGGGCGGGTCGGCAGCCTCGACCAGGTGGTGTTCAACAATTCGGGCACGGAAGCCGTGATGGTCGCGCTGCGCATTGCGCGCGCGGTGACCGGGCGCAACCGCATCGGCAAGTTCGAGGGCGGCTACCACGGCGCCTCGGATTTCGTCATGGTCGGCGGCCACGGCCTGCCGGCGCCGGACGACCCGGTCAGGGTGAGCGTCCCGCACGCCGATGTCGGTGGCCTGCCCGCCGCCGCCTGCGACGACGTCGTGCTGATCCGCTACAACGACGCCGAAGCCGTGCGCGAGGCGGTCGCGCGGTTCGGCGACGAACTCGCCGCCATCATCGTCGAGCCCATCCAGGGTGCGGGCGGCGTCATACCCGCCACGCCCGACTTCCTGTACGTCCTGCGCGAGGAGACCCACCGCGCGGGCATCGTGCTCGTCTGCGACGAGGTCATCACGCTGCGCCACGCGGTCGGCGGCGCACAGGGCTACTACGGCCTCGATCCCGATCTCACCACCATGGCCAAGATCATCGGCGGCGGCTTCCCGGTCGGCGCGGTGGGTGGGCGGCGCGAGTTCATGCGCGCGCTCGAAGCGGACGGCGCGGTGGCCAATCTCGGCACCTTCAGCGCCAACCCCATGACCATGGCGGCCGGCCTGGCGGCGATGGAACTGCTCGACGAGGCGGCCATCGCCCACGTCAACACGCTCGGCGATCGCGCCCGCGCCGGGCTGCGCAGGGTGATCGACGAGCTGGCGCTGCCGGCCCAGGTCAGCGGCGCCGGCTCGCTGTTCCAGGTCCACTGGACCGGAGAGCCGCTCACCGACGCGCGCGCCACCGAACGCGCCGACGCCAGTCTCAACCTGCTCGCCTTCCTCGGCCTCGCCAACCGCGGCGTTCAGCTCTCCATGCGCGGCATCGGCGCGCTCTCGACGCCGATGACGACGGCGCACATCGACGCGCTGGTCGCGGCTTTCGCCGACACCGCGCGTGAACTCGGCGCCGACGGTTACCTGTGATTGCGAAGCCTCAGGAAGAACGGCGCCGGCGTAGCAGCAGCAGCGGTGCGCCGAGCAAGGCGATGCCGGCCGGCACGGGCACGGCGGTGTAGGCGAATCCGGTGAAGTCGCCGACACCGTTGGCGACACCCGCGAGATCCGTGAAACGCCCCGTGAAGAACACCGCGGCCTGCCAGTTGGCGGGCAGTAAGGTCATCAGGTAGTCGACATTGTCGGCCGCCGCGCCCCCGCCCATGATGACCCCGGGCACGTCGCCCGGGTAGAAGACGAATCCGCTCGAGACCGTACGGTAGGCCGGCGGATCGAGGTAATAGGCATCCCAGCTCACGGTCTGCCCCGGACCCACCGTCCACGTACTGGACGGCGGTGCCGGACTCAACGCATCGCCGACAAGGCCTTCCACAATGCCGGGCGCATCGATGCTGACAGCGTTACTGGTTTGCGCAACCGTACCGGCACCGTGCGGTAACGGCTCCGCCAGGTTCACGCCTCCATACAGGAATGCGTCGAGCAGCGAGCCGGTGAAAATCGACGTGCTCCAGACCGTCGCCGCGCCCTGCGGGTTGGCGCCGAAACCGCCACCGAGGTCGTCGACGTCATCACCGGTCTGCCACAACCGGTCGGGGCCGGGCGAGCGATTGATCAGTTCCGCGTGAGTCAGGAAATGCCAGGTTTCAGCCGCCGCCTGCGTCGCCGCCACACTCAGCACGCAAGCGCATAGCACCGGGAAATACTTCATGACCGCGTTCCTCCCCTGGATTCGTCGAAGTATTCGCGCCGACACTAACAACCTTCGACGCCGCCGACAATGTGGCGCGGACCACCCTCAGCGCAGTGCCGCCCGCCGCGTCTCGGCGCGGTTGACCACCAGCAGCCCGCCGATCACACCGAGCCCGCCGACGACGAGCGGCGCATCCGGCATCTCGCCGATCGTCAGCGCGGCGAGGACGACACCGAACACCGGCACCAGGTTGATGTACACCGACGCATTCATCGGCCCCAGCGCGCGGATGCCCTGGTAGTACCACAGGAAACCGAGCCCCATGGTGAGGAAGCCCTGCAGGACGAGGATGGCGACGATGCCGGGCTCGGCCAGCAGTGCGCGGGTCTGTTCCCAGTACACCACCGTCCACGGCGCGAGCAGGGCGAAGCCGGCGAAACACGCCCAGGTGGTGACCGCAAGCGCCGCATGCTGCTCGAGCAACGGCCGTGCGGCGATCGAGTAACACGCCCAGCCGGTGATGGCGACGAGGAACAGGCCCTCGCCGTAGCCGAGCGAACCGTCGACCAGCGCTGCAACATCGCCATGGGTGACGACGATCAGCGCACCGATGAAGGAGATCGCGATGCCGCCGACGGACCAGCGCGCCACGGTGCGCCGGAACAGCAGGTAGTCCAGCACCACGACCACGACCGGGATGGCGCCGTTGATCACCGCGCCGGTGTTGGCGCGGGTGTGTTCGAGGGCTTCGAAGAGCAGGAAGTTGTGCACGCAGAAGCCGCAGAAGGCGAGCAACAGCAGGTGTGCGAGCAGGCGCGGCGACCACGGCAGGCGCAGTTCACCGCGACGGTTGGCGATGACCCCGAGGAACACGCAGGCGATCAGCGCACGCACGGCGACGATAGCCTGCGGCGCGTCGTAGGCGGCGAGCCAGCGCCCGAGCGGATAGGACGTCGCCCACATCAGGGCCATGGCCACGAGCTTGAGGTGAACGTTCAAAGCGATGGCTGCCGGTTGCGCGGGGAGGCGCAGTATACGGAACCTGGCAAGGCTGCCGCGGACCATCGCGGTACGCGTGCCTGCATTCCCCGTTGACGACCCCGCGCACGCCATGCCCACGTTCGCCGACGGCACACGTCGATTGCATTCCGCGATATGGCTGCGCCTGCGCCGTGGTGAGCGCGCTCGACTACGTTCGCGGAGGTTCCTTAGAATGCCCTTCGATTCGAATTCCGGGGAGACACATGAAGATGAACGTCCGCGCCAGCCTTGCCGCCCTGCTCGCCCTCAGCCTCAACGCCCAGGCGGGTGACGTGCCCGTCTCGCCCTTCGGCGCCGACGACACCCTCGGCGCGGTCAACCGCCTGAGCGCGGCCGGCGTGCTCAAGGCCGTCGAACTGGTCAAGACCGGCAAGACCTACCCGCTCGGCGTCGTCACCGGCCCGGACTCGCCGGCCTACCCGCCGCGCTATTACAAGATGACAATCCTGCAGCTCGACGACGGTGCCGGCGTGCCGGTCGGCGACAACCACTTGACCGGCAACGACGATCTCATGATCACCTACATGGGCGTCGGCTCGCAGATCGATGGCCTCGGTCACGTCGGCGTCAACCATCACTATTACAACAACACCCACGTGAAGGATTTCGTCAAGGTCACCGGCCTGACGAAATTCTCCACCTCCGACATCCCGCCGATCGTCACCCGCGGCGTACTGCTCGACATCGCCAAGCTCAAGGGCAAGGCCATGCTGGAAGAAGGCACCGCCATCAACCGCGCCGACATCGAGGCTGCCTGCAAGGCCCAGGGCGTCGCCATCGGCGAAGGCGATGTCGTGCTGCTGCACACCGGTTGGATGAACATGTCCGAGCAGGACGGCGCCCGCTTCATGAAGGGCGAACCCGGGCTCGGCGTCGACGGCGCGAAGTACCTCGCCAGCCTCGGCATCGTCGCCGTCGGTGCCGACAGCTTCGGCGTCGAAGCCATCCCGTTCGAAACGCAGGGCCAGTTCTTCCCCGTGCACCAGGAGATGCTGGCGAAGAACGGCATCTACCTGCTGGAGAACATGGACACCCGTGAACTGGCGAAGGACGGCGTGTCGGAGTTCCTGTTCGTGCTCGGCCAGCCACGGTTCGCGGGGTCGGTGCAAGCCATCATCAACCCGGTCGCCATCCGCTGACAGGACGGCTGGAAGCTGCTGCGCTTGGCAGGTGGCGTCCCGGCGGTGCTCGGAATCCTCACCTATCCCTACATAGGCTGCGGTTCCTGCGCGCCGTCGGAACAGCGCCTCGCTGCGCTCGCGACGCTTCTCGACGCCCCGTGCCGTCGCTTGGCCGCGGCGACCCGCGCGGTGCTCGGAAACCTCACCTATACCCACATAGGCTACGGTTCCTGCGCGCCGTCGGAACAGCGCCTCGCTGCGCTCGCGACGCTTCTCGACGCCCCGTGCCGTCGCCTGGCCGCGGCGATCCGCGCGGTGCTCGGAAACCTCACCGGTTCGTCGATCGGCGGCGGTTCCTGCTTGTCGCGGCTGTCATGAACGGATGCCTGCCATGAGCCCGCGTTGCCGCATCGCCTGCTTCGGTTTCGAGCCCGGCACGATCATCGCCGGCAAGTACCGCATCGAGGCCCTGCTGGGTGCCGGCTGGGAAGGCGAGGTTTACAAGATCACCGAACTCGGTACCGGCATCGAACGTGCGGCCAAGCTGTTCTTCCCGCATCGCAATCCGCGCAACTCGGCGGCCAAGCGCTATGCCGTCAAGCTGCACAAACTGCGTCATTGCAACATCCTGATCCAGTACTACACGCAGGATTTCATCGAGTTCGAAGGCCATCGCATCACGCTGCTGCTGTCGGAGTTCGTCGAAGGTGAACTGCTGAGCACATTGCTGAAACGCCAGCGCGGCGGCGCCATGCATCCGTTCGAAGCCCTGCACCTGCTGCATGCGCTCGCCGCCGGCATGGCCGAGGTCCACATGGCCCGCGAGTACCATGGCGACCTGCATACCGACAACATCATCGTGCGCCGCTTTGGCCTGCGCTACGAGGTCAAGCTCATCGATCTCTTCCACTGGGAGGCGCCGCGGCGCGAGAACATCCACGCCGACGTCTGTGACCTGGTGCGCATCTTCTACGATGCCCTCGGCGGCGCGCGCCGCTACCGGAACCAGGGCCCGGAAGTGAAGTCCATCATCTGCGGCCTCAAGCGGTCGCTGATCCTGAAGAAGTTCCGCACCGCCGGCCAGCTGCGCGACTATCTCGAAACCATAAAGTGGCAATAGAGCGCCCCGACACCCATCCATGAACCCGCCCCGCCGCTATGCCGGTGTCTCCGTCGACTCACCCGAGACCATCTCCGCCTGTGGCTACGAGGTCACGTTGCTGACGCGGGCCTGTCCAGGCCGCGAGCAGCCCAACCAGGACGCCGTGCTGGTCCTGGCCTACGGTGCCGAGACACTCATTGCGGCCGTCGCCGACGGCGCTGGCGGCTACCCCAACGGCGATGCCGCCAGTGGTAGCGCCCTCGCCGCGTTGCACGAGGCCTGCCTCGCCGACACCAGCCTGGCGCCGCGCGCGGCGATCCTCAACGGCTTCGAAGCGGCGCATGCAGCGATCAAGGCGCGTGGCGCGGGCGGCGCAACCACCCTCGTCGCGGTCGAACTCAACGGCACCACCCTGCGCACCTACCACGCCGGTGACAGCGGGGTGCTGGTCGCCGGCCAGCGCGGGCGCGTCAAACTGCAGAGCGTGTTCCACTCGCCGACCGGCTACCTGGTCGAAGCCGGCATGCTCGACGAGGCCGAGGCCCTCCACCACGATCAACGTCACGAGGTTTCCAACCTGCTCGGCATGGAGCCGATGTCGGTCGCGATCGGCTCACCCCTCCAGCTGGCCGCTCGCGATACCGTGGTCATCGCGAGCGATGGACTCTACGACAACCTCTACGTCGACGAGATCGTCGAGGCCGTACGCAAGGGCCCGCTCGCCGCCTGCTGTGCCGCCCTCGCCAGCACCGCCGACGCGCGCATGCGCGCCGAAGCCGGTGACGGCGCGCCCAGCAAGCCCGACGATCTCAGCGTGATCCTGCTGCGCCGCGCGCGCCACTGAGGCGCGGCGCCGACGCGACGGCAACCCCATGCCATCGATGCGTCGCGCCACGTAGGCCGGTAAGGCGCCGAGCGCGCGGTAGCGCGCGAGCAGCGCTGGCGGCATCTCGTCGTAGTTGCCGATCTCGCCCCGGCACAGTTCGCTGCCGCACAGGCAACGGAAGCGGAATGGAAAGCCGATCTGGGTCAAGCCGTAGTCGAAGGTCAGCTCAGCGTCGGCTGCGATGTCGATCAGCGCCACCAGGAAAACCCCGCGCCGCGAGACCGCCACGTAGCAGTTCGGCTCGCAAGCGTGGTTGATCCAGTCATCCGCCGTGCCGGAGAAACCGAGGTAACGGCCTTCGCCGACCTGCAGGAAGTCGTCGTGACCACCCGATGACGCGCGGTCGACGACGAATGCTGCATCGACGGCGACGCCGCCGAAACGCAGGATGCGCCGCCCGGCGTTCAGCGCCTCACACGTGAAGACACCACGACCGCCGCACGACGACCGCACCTCGAGCCGGGGATAACGCGCCATCGTGGCCACCCATCATTGCGCCGCTTGGGACGCCGCGGGTGGTCTTTCCACCGGTTGCGCGTCGTGCCGCGACCGGGGCGTGCTCGGTGCGGCAGCGCTTTATGCGTGATCGCCTTCTGATTTGCAACACGGCGCCGCCTGCGCGGCATAAGATGCCTGCGCCACCATCTGCGAGACCCAAGATGATCACCCTCTACCACTGCGCCGGCGCGCGCTCGATGCGTTCGGTGTGGCTGCTGCACGAACTCGGTCTCGAGTTCGAACTCGTCACCCTGCCGTTCAGCATGGCCGGCCTGCGCACGCCCGAGTACCTCGCCATCTCGCCGCTCGGCCGCGTGCCCTGCCTGCTCGACGGCGAGTTGCGCGTTTTCGAGTCCGGCGCGATCTGCCAGTACCTGTGCGAGACCTACGATGACGGCACCCTTCATCGCGCGCCCGGCCATGATGAGCGCGTCGCCTGGCTGCAGTGGTTGCACTACGCCGAGACCATGGCGGTGCACGGCGCGAGCCTCGTCCAGCAGCGCGTCTTCATCGCACCCGAGGAGCGCTCGACGGTGGTGCAAAAACTCGAGTCGCGCCGGCTGCTGAAAGCGCTCGAAGTCGTCGACCGCGCGCTGGGTGGGCAGGATTACCTGTTGGCGAGCGGCTTCAGCGCCGTCGACACCGCGGTCGGTTACAGCATCCACCTCGCCACTGAGCTGGTCGATTTCGCCCAGCTCGATACGCTCGTCGCCTACTACGCCCGCCTGCGCGCCCGGCCGGCCTTCCAGCGCTCGCTCGAGCGCTCGCCGCTGGCTGGGAGCGCCTGAACTCGGGGTCAGACCCCGAGACTCAACTCCCTGAATTGCAAGGCCTTTGCGATTCGGACGGGGTCAGACCCCGGATTCGGACGGGGTCAGACCCCGTCAGTCGGGCTCGGACGGGGTCTGACCCCGTCAGTCGGGCTTGCCGGCGACGAGCACTTCGACGAGGTGTGGGCCACCGGCGGCGCAGGCTTCGCGCACAGCTTCGTCGAGCGCGGCGGCGGTCGTCACCTGGCGCGCGGCCACGCCCATGCCCTGGGCCAGCTCGGTGAAGCCGAGCACCGGGTCGCCGAGGTTCATGTGCGGATAGGGCTTGTCGGTGACGATACCGAAACGCGCGCGGTAGGTGTCGAGGTTGTGCTTGAGGATGCGGTACTCGCGGTTGGCGAGGATCACGAACACGATATCGAGGGCGTGGTGGGCAGCGGTCCACAGCGCCTGGATGGAATACATCGCCGAGCCGTCGCCCGAGAAGACCACCACCGGCCGGCCGGGTTTCGCAACCGCGACGCCGAGCGCACCGGCCACGCCCTGGCCGATGCCACCGCCGCGACCGGCGAAGTAATCGTCGCCACGACCGAGACCGAACGCGCCGAGCACTTCCCCCGAACCGGTGATCGATTCGTCGACCAGGATGGCGTCCGCCGGCATGGCGCGGGCGACGGTGACCGCGGCCTCGGTCGCACTCATGGGCGTACGCCCGGCGAGCTTGCCGAGCTGGGTCTCGAAGCGCGCTGCTTCGGCCATCCGGGCCTCGACCAGTGCAGCCTGGCGTGCGGTCGCCGCAGCGCGCTCGCCGGTTTCTGCACGCGCGTCGAGCGCCGCGGCCAGCGCGTCGAACACCGCCGGCAGGTGACCGACGAGACCGAGATGCAGACTCAGGTTCGTCGCCAGGCGCGTGTGTGCGCTCTCGACCTGCGCGACCACGCAATCCGCGGCGAAGAACGGCGCGTGGTCATACCACACCTCCTCGAAGAACGGGCCGCCGATGAGCAGCACGAGGTCGTGCGGCGCGAACAGTTCGGCGATTCTCTTCGCCTCGTAAGGCGCGCGACCGCGGAAGTTCGGGTGATCGAACGGCAGCGGCTGGCGCGCGCGCAGGAACTCGACGTAGACGCTCGCGCCGAGCCGCTCGGCGAGGGCGCGGAAGGCATCCGTCGCGCCCTGCGCGCAGATGTCGTCGCCGGCGACGATGGCCGGGTTGCGCGCGCTGGCGAGCAGTTCGGCCAGGCGCGCGACGCCGGCCGGTGCCGGCGCGGTATCGAGATGCAGCAGGCCCGCGGTGTCGGCAACGATATCGGTTTCCTGCTCCATGACGTTGATGGGCAGGGCGACGAACACCGGCCCGGCCGGTGGTTCGAGCGCGATCTTGAAGGCACGACGCAGGATGGGCGCGAGTTCGTCGGCACTGTTCGGCTCGACTGCCCACTTGGTCACGGGCGCCGCCATGGCGACGAGGTCGTGGCCGAGGATGGGGTTGCGCAGGCGCATGCGGGTGTCCTGCTGACCCGCGGTGACGACCAGCGGCGCACCACCCTTGAGCGCGCCGTAGAGCATGCCGATGGCGTTGCCGAGGCCGGGCGCGACGTGCAGGTTGGCGACGCCGACCCGACCTGAAGCCTGGGCGTAGAAGGTCGCCGCGCCGACGGCCACACCCTCGTGCAGGGCGACGTAGTAATCGATGCCGGGATAATCGATCAAGCTGTCCAGCACCGGGTTCTCGGTCGTGCCCGGGTTGCCGAAGATGGCCGTCACCCCGTGCGCCCGCAGGCTGTCCATGAACACTTCGCGTCCGCGCATCGTCTCCTCCCCTCGCAGTGGGCCGACAGTATAAGGCGCACGGTGCGCGCGAACGCGGCGCCCTGCGCGGCCCGCGCGCGAACCGCAGCGACATGGCGTCCGTTGACGCCGAGTGCGGTCAGCGGGCCGCGTCACGCACCGCGCGCATCGGTCAGTCGTCGTCGAACCATCGCGCCGGGCTGAACACGCGATCGAACAACGTGTCTTCGCGCTCGATGGAATAGATGACGTCGCCGCCCTGGCGCACGCCGGACTCGGCTTCCACCGCCCAGTTCTGCGTCAGCTTGTAGTTCAGGAACACCGACCACAGGCGATCGAAGGGATTGAACTCCGAGCGCACCGCGAGCTTCGGGCCAATGCGCTTGCCGGCGGTGAACGAGGTCTCGCGCGCGGTGGTGCCGGTATTCACCGAGAGGTCATCGAGGCCGAACGCGTCGGCGACCTGGCTCGTGATCATCGACGAGCGCTCGGCGCCGAGACTGAGCGCCGCGCGCGCAATGAGCTTGCCTTCGCCCGAAGAGGCCTCGCTCAAGCCCTCGCCCGTGATGACGTACGACAGCACCTCGGCATCGGGCAGCGGCGGTTCGGAGAAGAGGTCGAAGCGCGGCGCGCGCACGTCGCCGCTGACCAGCAGGCCCGCGACGATGTCGAGATCGGGACGCACGGCGCGCACGTCGAGTGCCGGGTTGTCGATCGGCCCGGCAAAGGTGAGATGGCCGCGCTCGATGGTGAGCTGCTGGCCGTAGGCCTGGTAACCGCCATCGACGATGCTGACCCGGCCCTCGCCGCGGCCGATGCCGTCACCGCGCGCCTTGGTCCAGCGCAGGCCGCCGCCGAGCCGCGCCTCGAGCCCGGCCGCCGAGATGCGCACGTCGTCGCCGATGATCGCCTCGACGTCGCCGGTGACGTTGTCGACGAAGAAATTCTCGCGCGGTGCGTCGTCGCCATCCCCTTCGCCGACGACGATCTCGTCGCCCGACACCTCGACCGCGGAATCCGGCAGGTGACGCACGGCGACGTGGACGCGCGGCAAGGTGATGCTGCCGCGGATGTCAGCCAGCCCGTCGCCATAGAGGAATTCGAGATCGGGCGAGACATCGGCTTCGACATCGGGCAGACGCACCGCGGCAAGGTGGTCGCCGCGCACGGCGAGGCGCGCGCGCCAGTCGTCCGCCGGGGCACGCTCGATGCTGCCGTCGAGCCCCAGCGTGCCGTCGTCGTTGCCGAGTTTGCCGGCGAGGGTGAAACGCCGGCCGTCACGACTCGCCACGGCGAGATCGAGGTCCGTGACACGCATGCCGGTCGCCTGCACCAGCAGCGCCCCCTCCTCCAGGTGCAGGCGACTGTCGAGCAGTGGCGCCGCGACGGTGCCGCCCACGCGTGCTTGGAGACGCAGCCGGCCACGGCTGCCGGCGACATCGGGAACGAACTCCTCCAGCCAGTCGAGGCGCGCGGCGAGGAGGTCGAGTCGGCCATCGAGCACGCTGCCGTCGACCAGGCCGAGCGCGCCGTCGAGCGTGACCCAGTCGCCGACGGACCCGGCGGTGGCGATATCGAGGCGCGGCCCGTCGAGGTCGAGGTCGGCGGTGAGCGAGGGGATCGGCAGGGTCTCCACCGTGCCGTCGGCGAGGCTCAGGCGCACCGCGCCGTCGCTGACGGCGAGCGCCGCGGTGGCGCGATCGACGCCGTCGGCGCGGGTGTACTCGGCGCGCCCGGCGACGGTACCGCTGAGCGCGACGGTGGTCGGCAGGTAGTCGGCGAAGAGGTCCAGCGGGATCGCTTTCAGAGCGATGTCCGCGCGAGCGTTGCTGGCTTCGACACGCGGCGCGGCGGCGCAGATCTCGGCCGTGCCCGAGGCCAGGCAGGCGCGCTTCAGGCTGATCGCGGCGTCGGCATAGGCGAGCGCGGCGGGCGCCGCCAACGCCCACGCGCCGAAGCTGCCGAGGCCCAGTGCGAGTTGCTCGACGGTGCCGCGCCAGGCGCCGTCGGCCCATCCGCCACGGGCGTCGAGCGTGACCGTGCGCTCGCCACCGACGAGCCGGGCGGCGAGGGTGTGCGCGCCCGGCGAGCCGTCGAACACGAGGTCGAGGTCGCCGAAGCGCTCGCGCGCCCGGGCCAGGCCGCTGGCGGTGAGTGTGACGTGCTGGGCTTCGCTGGTGGCGAGGTCGAGCGCGGCGTCCACCGTCAGCGCGGCGATGCGCAGGGTGTCGTAGCGCAGCTTGCGACCGTCCAGTTCGACCGTCACCGCCGGCGCCTCGACACGGCCGCCGAGACTGCCGTGGCCGTCGATCGTGCCGCCGAGCGCGGGATCGAACTGGGCGAGATCGCGGGCGGCGAGGTCGAAGCGGCCGGCGAGCCGCGTGCCCAGGCTGAGGTCGGCGGTCACCGCGTTGTCGCCGACCGCCGCGTCGAGATCGTGGATCGCGATCACGCCGTCCTGCCGCGCGAGCTCGGCCCGCGCTTCGAGGCGATGGCCACGCCAGTCGCCGTGGACGTCGTCCAGCACGAGCCGCCCGGCCGGCTCGCCGTCGACGAGCCGACCGTCGAGCGCACCGTGGAAGCCGAGGCGCCCGGCCAGGCGCGGATCGGCGCGGGCGAGGTCGAGTCCCGCCGCGGTGATGTCGAGCACCGCACCGAGCGTCGCGCCAAGACCGACCGTGCCGTGGAGGTCGAACACGCCGTCGAAGAGATCGGCGTGCAAGCTGTCGATATCGAGCCGCTCGCCGGCAAAGCGCGCTCGCGCGGCGAGCGCGAACGGCCCGCGCCCCGGCAACGTGCCGTCGCCCGCGAGGTCGAGATCGAGCGCTTCCGGCGTGCCGTGGGCGCCGAGCGTGGCCTGGCCGAGTTCGACCTGCGGCAACGCCGGTGGCCACGCGATCGCCCCCACGTCCAGCGTGAGGTCGATGCGCGGCACGCTGGCGAGCGCAGTCACGCGCAGGTCGAGCGTGCTCGTGAAGGGCGCCGTGCCCTGGTGTGCGACGACCAGCGTGTCGTCGGCGTAATCGATGTCCGCCGTGCCGCCCGGGAGCGGCCACGGCGTGTCGTCGTCGGCCTGCGCCCGCCACGTCAATGTCCCGCGCCAGGCGGCGCCGTCGGCGCTGCGGGCGTGGCCTTCGACGTTGAGCTGCCGCGTGCCGAGCGCGGCCAGTGTCAGCGGCGCGGCCAGCTCGAAATCGAGCGCCAGCGGCGAACCGGCGAGGTGCAGTGCGGTCGGCCCGATGCGATCCCCGCTCGCCACATCGAGCACGTAGGGTTCGACCTTGCCGTCGACGGTGAAGGTCGGCGGCGTGGCCAGCACATCGACGTCGCCGGCCAGGCGCAGGCTGGCCGGGCCGCTCGCACGCACCTCGACATGCACGGCGTCGAGGCGGCCGGCGAGGCCGAGGGTGAGCGAGACCGGCGACGCCTGGCGTGGCAGGTCCACGGCTAGATCGGCGGACACGGCGAGGATGTCGCCCGCGGCGACACCGGCGCGGCCGGCGACGGTGAAGTCCGCGGACTCGACGGCGAGCGATTCGAGCGTGGCGCGTTCGGTGTCCACGCGCGCGCTGAACGCGACACGGCCGAGCGCCGTCTCGTGCCCGTCCTGGACGATCACGAGGCGCTCGACGAGGGCCTCGTCGACGACGACGACCAGTGGCAACGCGGGGTATGCCGGCAGGCCGGCCGGCGTCGCGGCGGGATCGGCCGGCGGTGGTTCCACCCGCACGTCGCGCGCCGCGAGGCGGGAGACGTGCAGCTCACCGCGCCACAATGCCGCTACCTGCCAGGCGAGTTCGGCCTCGCCGACCGCGAGCGTGAGCCCGTCCCGTTCGACGCGCAGACCGGTGATGGCGAGCGCGTCGGCCAGACGTCCGCGCACGCCTCCAACGCTGATGCCGGGCCCCGCGGCGGCCAGCGCGGTGCGCACGGCCCAGGCGCTGCCGCTCGTCGTGCCCGCGATCCAGGCGAGCAGTGCCGCACCCGCCGCGAGGACGAGCAGGACAGACGCGGCAACGCCGGTGACGAGACGCAACAGCCCGCGCCGGCTCACAGGTCGGGCCCGATGCGCAGGTGCAGGCGCACCACGGTGTCGTCGTCGAGCGGGTGGGCGAGATCGACACGCGCCGGACCGATCGGCGAGCGCCAGCGCACGCCGAGACCGACGCCGACCTTGACCCCGGTCGCGCTGCCAGCCCCGCCGAAGGCATTGCCGGCATCGACGAAGCCGGCCACGCCCCAGCTGTCGGTCACGTATTTCTCGATCTCGACGCTGCCCACGGCGAGGTAGCGGCCGCCGATGACCTCACCCTGGTCGTCGACCGGGCCGAGGTCCTCGAACTGGAAGCCACGGATGCTGGTGTCGCCGCCGGCGAAGAAGCGCTCCGAGGGTGGCATCTCGCCGAAGTCCGGCGACCACGACAAACCGGCGTCGGCGCGGGTCAGCAGGCGCAGGCCGAGCGGCAGCCCGTGCACGGCATGCGCCGACAGCAGCGCGCGGGCGAAGCTGACGTCGGAAGCGACCTGCTCGGCCGCGCCGCGGATTTCGAAATCGACCGCGTAGCCGCGGCTCGGGTAGAGCGGGTCGTCGGCGGTGGTCTTGGTCCAGCGCAGGCCGGGGATGAGCAGCGTGGTGGTGCGGCTGTCGTCGGCGATGTCGAACGACTGGCGGCTGAGGTTGACGAAACGCGTCTCCATCCAGCCCCACGGCCGGCGCTTGGTCGCCGACAGGCCGAGCTGGGTTTCGATGGTGTCGTAGGTGTCGAGATCCTCGCGCCGCACGCCGGCCTGCAGGCTCAGCCATTCGTCGGCCGGGTGGGCCAGCGGCACCTGGTAGGCCGTGGTCAGGCGCTGCTCGATGAGCGAGGCGCGCAACTCGGCGTTGAGACGGTGGCCACGGGTGTTGAGGCGCCGGTTGACGTAGGTGCCGCGGCCGCGGATGCCTTCGTCGGTGGAGGCGCCGAGTCCGGCCGTGTACTTGTGTTGCGGCCTCGGCGTGAGCTCGATCTCGATCGGGATGGCCTGGCCGGCCGGCGCCGAGATGAGCGGGCGCACCTCGACGGACTGGAAATACTCGCTGGCCGAGAGGGCGCTGTACATCCGCGTCACCGCGTCCGCCTGGTAGGGCGTACCCTCGGTGTAGTCGAGAAAACGGCGTACCAGTTCCTCGTCGACGGCTTGCGGGGTCTGGGTGATGCGCAGTTCACCCTGGGCGAAGCGCGGCCCGCTGTCGTAGACCAGGCTGATGTCGGCACGCGCCGCCTTGGGGTCGATGCGCAGGACGTTCTTCACGAAACGGCCTTCGAGGTAGCCGCGGCCGAGCGCGAGCGATTCGATCAACGCCTTGGTGTCGGCATAGCGCTGGTGATTGAGACCCTGCCCGGCGCGCACGGGCGGCGTGGCGAGCGCCGCCATGAAGCCGCTGTCGTCGGCGGCCGCGCCGCGGATGTCGATATCGACGCTGCCGACCTGCACGCGCGGCCCGCGCTCGACGACGACGGTCGCCCGCGGGCAATCGTCGACCCGTTCGACGCTGACCGTGGCAGTGGCCTGGTAGTAGCCGTAGGCGCGCATCGCCTGCACGGCCTCGTCCTCGGCCCGCGCGGCGAGCGCACGCAGGTAGGCCGGTGCGGTGTCACAGGGCTTGGCGGCCAGCGACAGGTGGGCGCGTACGTTCTTCGCGAACGCACCCTTGACGCCCTCGACCGCGACCGTGACGGTTGGCCGCTCGCGCGCGGCCTCGTCCTTGTCGGCCTTGTCCTGGCCGAACGGCAGGTAGCCGCACCCCACCAGCGGCAGCAGGAGCAGGAACAGCGGCCAGCGGCAGGCTGCGGTCGGCCTGGCGACGCCGCCGGGGGCGCGTGGCCCGTGGCGCGCGCGGGCCACGGCGCGCCCGCGCGGGGATCCGTGGGAAATCATGCAATCTTTATTGTTCTGGCGGCCCATGTTCCCCCACCGGGCGTGCGAATTCAAAACGCGCCCGTGGTGTGGGATTTAACGCGCGCCGTAGCGACTGCGCCCTGACGACGGGCACGAATCGGTCGCGCGGAGGCCGCCGGACGAGGCCTCCCGACGCGCCGGTCAATGCCGTCCGCCGTGGCGCTCCGTCGAGGATGACAGGTGTGCCTGTACTGAAGACTACGCGCGGGGCCGGCGTTCGGACCGCCAGCCACGACGCGGCGGTGTCGCGTCGTGCTCAGGCCGCGGCGCGGCCGCGCGGCGCTTCGCCGGCGAGGGTCGTGCGGTACATCAGCCGCCGGTGGCCTTCGTAGCCGCCGTCAGCGTAATGGACCACGGAGCGGTTGTCCCACATGACCAGGGTGCCGGGCTGCCAGCGATGGCGGTAGACGAACTCGGCCCGCGTCATGTGACGGAACAGGAATTCGAGGAGCGCACGGCTCTCGTCGGCGTGCATACCCTCGATGCCGATGGTGTAGACGTGGTTGACGAAGAGCCCCTCGCGGCCCGACCGCGGATGTACGCGCACGATCGGATGGGACTGCTGCCGTTCCGCCTCCGGCGAGACGATGATGCGCATCGAGCGGGTGTCGTCGTCGCGCGCGAAGAGCCCCTGCGGGCCGTAGGACGGCGCGGCCGAATGCACGCCGCGCAGGGTCTCCAGCACGCGGCGCAGGGCGGGCGACAGTGCGGCCAGCGCGGCGTGGCCGTCGGCGAACACGGTGTCGCCGCCGATCGGCGGGACTTCGGCGCCGTAGAGCAGGGTCGCACTCGGCGGCGTCGGCTGGAAGCTCCAGTCCGAGTGCCACAGGCTGCCGAAGATCGGCGCCGTCTCACGCGCTTCGCGCTTCACCTCGATGACGTGGTCGTGCCCGGCCATCGGCACCACGTAGGGATCGTGGCCGTACTCGCCGAAGCTGCCGGCGAAACGCTCCAACGCGGCGGCGTCCAGCGCCTGCCCGGTAATGGCCAGCACCGGGTGTTGGACCCACGCGCGGTGCAGTTCATCGAGTGCCGCGGGCGCCAGGGCTTGGGCGAGATCGAGGCCGCTCACCTCGGCGACGAAGCCGGGGCGGCGGGTACGCAGGGTGAAGTGTTCGAAGTTCGCCATGGGGCCGCCTCCGCGCGGCAGGATCGGGCGGGCGTCGATTGTACTGCGCCTTGCGGCCACCCCGGCCGCACCCCGGGCCGCACCCGCGTGCTCCCGGCAGGGGCGTCGCCAGACCCTGCGCGCGCGGCGACGCCGCGCCCCGTGACCTCGGTCACCAACGGCCCTATCATCGCCCCGTCGCCGTGACGGGGGGAGCGCGTGATGCAGGAACAGTTCGAGCACCGGCCGCTGCTCACCGGCGACGCCCTGCGCGCGGTGCAGCGCCGCGACGACGGTCCGAGCGCGCGGCGTCTCGCCGTCCACCTCGGCAGCTTCGCGTTCCTCGTCGCGATCGTCATCGCGGTCCACGCCTCGCCCCTGCTCGCCCTGCCCGTGGCGCTGGCACTGGGCTGGGTGTGGGCCGGCCTCTTCGCGCCCTTCCACGAATGCATCCACGGCACCGCGTTCGTCTCGCCCGGCCTCAACCGCCTCGGCGCCTGGCTCACCGGTATTCCTTTCATGATGGCGCCCGCCGTCTACCGCGGCTTCCATTTCGAACACCACCGACATACCCAGGACCCGGCGCGCGATCCCGAACTGATGGACGACCCGCGCTATGCCGAGTGGCCGGCGGATCGTCGCGGCTGGTGGCTGATGGCGTCCGGTCTCGGCCTCTTCCTGCTCAAGCTGCGTCCGCTGGTCGGCATCAGCCTGCGCCCTGCCAGCGACTGGCCACGCTTCGCGCGCTGGGTCGACACCGTCGACGACCGCGCGGCGCTGGCGCGCGAGAGCCGCGTCGTACTGGCCTGCTGGCTGGCCTTCGTGCTCGCCCTGCCGTTCGTGCCGGGCGGCGGCTGGCTGCTGCTCGCGGCGTGGCTGTCGAACGCGCTCGAGGCACTGTGGGTGTCCTGCGAGCACACCGGCCTGCCGCTCGAAGGGAACATCCTCGAACGCACGCGCACCGTCGAGAGCAATGCCTTCGTGCGTTTCTGGATCTGGAACATGAACTACCACGCCGAGCACCACGCCTGGCCGAGCATCCCCTGGCACCGCCTGCCCGCGGCCCACCGCGCGGTGCGGCCACGCCTCGCCTCGCGCGTGCCCGGCTACGCCGCCCTGCACCGCAACGTGCGCGACGGCCGCGGCCGGCCGAGCTGTGACCCGCTGCGCGTCGACGACGGTGCACCGGCCTGAGGACGCTCTGCACACCTGCCACGACACGAGGAGACCCCACATGGCATTCGAAGAACGGATTCCACGCGCCTACCCCAGCCGCGACGACATGCAGGCGCGCGTAGCGCGCTTCAAGGACCTGCGCGGTTTCGATGGCGGTCTGCCCGACAGCTACATGCCGCACGCCCAGCGCATCCTCTACAACGTCATCGGCTTCCAGCCGCCGGCGGTGGAGGACGGCGGCATGACCTCGCCAGTCGGCGCCAAGGCCGCGCGTATGTCGGCGATCAAGATCTCCGAAGGCTTCAACCTCGGCTACTGCGAGGCCGTGCCCGGCAAGGGCCCGATGATGCACAACCACGACACCAACGAGACCTTCATCGCCATGACCGGGCGCTGGCGCGCGAGCTGGGAGAACGCCGACGGCAGCGTCGACCACGCCGATCTCGATCCGCTCGACGTCATCTCCTTCCCGCCCGGCGTCATCCGCCGTTTCGAGAACGTCACTGACGGCCCGGCCGACGCCTACTCGGTGCTGATGTTCGTCATTGCCGGCGACGGGCCGGGCGCGGAGTTCACCGCCGAGGCGATGGCCGAGATCGAGTAGGCCGGTGGCCTCGAACGCTACGAAGCAGGCCAGGGCGGCGACGACTGGATCCACCCGCACAACGCCGCGCGCTGAACTTCCGCTGCGGGCGGCGCCCCCCGGCGCCGCCTTTCCGTTATGCTGCCTGGCCCTGAGCCGCCACCCCGCCGTTCCACGTCCCACCATGCAGGCCGCCCCCGTCAAGCAGGATCTCGTGCTGGTCGGCGGCGGCCATGCCCACGTCGAGGTTCTGCGCCGTTTCGGCATGCGGCCCGAACCGGGCGTACGCATCACCGTCATCAGCCGCGACACCCACACGCCCTACTCCGGCATGCTGCCGGGCCTGGTCGCCGGTCATTACACCTTCGACGACGTCCACATCGACCTCGCCCCGCTGGCGCGCTTCGCCGACGCGCGGCTCTACCGCGACGAGGTCATCGGACTCGACCTCGTCGCCCGCCGCGTGCTGTGCCGCACGCGCCCGCCGGTCGATTTCGACGTCCTCAGCCTCGACACCGGGTCGGTGCCGGCGATGACCGTGCCCGGCGCCGCCGAACACGTCGTACCGGTCAAACCGGTGAGCAATTTCCACGCGCGCTGGCTGGCGCTGCGCGACGAAGTCCAGGCGAGTACGCGCCCGCTCGTCCTCGGCGTCGTCGGCGCCGGCGCCGGCGGCTGCGAACTCGTGCTCGCCCTGCGTGAAGGTCTGCGCGGGCGCCACCCGCTCGGCGACGACGCCCTTGCCTTCCGCCTGGTCGGCAACGGAGCCGACATCCTGCCCGGCCACCCGGCCGGCGCCCGCCGCCGCTACCGCGCCGCGCTGGCGCGGGCCGGGGTCGAGGTCCTGACGGGTTTCGAGGTCGTTGCGGTCGATGCCGCCGGCGTGACGGCACGCGACGGCCGCCGCCTCGAACTCGACAGCGTGCTGTGGGTGACCCACGCCGCGGCACCGGGGTGGCCGCGCGAAGCGGGCCTCGCCGTCGACGAACGCGGCTTCGTCCGCGTCGACGCCTGCCTGCAGGCCGTCACCTGGCCCGGCATCTTCGCCGCCGGCGACGTCGCCGCCGTCGGGCCGCACCCGCGGCCGAAGTCGGGCGTGTTCGCCGTGCGACAGGGACCGCCGCTGGCCGACAACCTGCGTCGCGCCTGCCGCGGCGAAGCGCTGGTGCCGTTCACCCCGCAGCGCGAATTCCTCGGTCTCATCTCGACCGGCGCGCGCCACGCCGTCGCCTCGCGCGGGCGTTTCGCCGCGGCCGGCGCCTGGGTGTGGACCTGGAAGGATTGGATCGATCGGCGCTTCATGCGCCGCTACCGCGAATTGCCACGCATGGAGGCCGCCGCGACGACAGCCGATGGCGATCCCGTGGACACCATGCGCTGCGGCGGCTGCGGCGCCAAGATCGGCGCCGACATCCTGCGCGAGGCGCTCGCCACGCTCGACACCACGGCGCGCGAGGACATCGTCGTCGGCGTCGCCGAGGCCGACGACGCGGCCGTCGTGCGCGTGCCGGCCGGCCACCTCGCCGTGCACACCGTCGACGGTTTCCGCGCCTTCCTCGACGATCCCTGGATGCTCGGCCGCATCGGCGCCCAGCACGCGCTGAACGACATCTATGCCATGGGCGCGACGCCGCAGAGCGCGCTCGCCCTGGTCACCCTGCCCTACGCCGCGCCGGCGCGCCTGCAAGGCGACCTGGTGCACGTCCTGCGCGGCGCGATCGAGGTCTTCGCCGCCGCTGATACCGCCCTCGTGGGTGGTCATACCGGCGAGGGCGCCGAGCTCGCCCTTGCCTTCGCCGTCAACGGCTACGTCGCGCCCGGCAGGCTGGTCGGCAAGCGCGGCGTGCACGCGGGTGACGTCCTCGTGCTGACCCGCGCGCTGGGCACCGGTGTCCTGTTCGCCGCTGCCATGCGCGGACTGGCGCGGGCACGCTGGATCGAAGCGGCGCTCGAACACATGGTGCAGTCGAACGCCGCGGCGGCACGCTGCCTGGTCGCCCACGGCGCGCATGCCATGACCGACGTCACCGGCTTCGGTCTCGCCGGCCACCTGCTGGAGATGCTGGATGGCCACGCCGCCGAGGTCGCGCTCGGTCGCCTGCCGCTCTATGACGGTGCCGAGGCCCTCGCCGGCGACGCCGTGGCGAGCACGTTGCTGAGCGAGAACCGTCGCGCCGAGCGCGCCGTCGCTGCGCGCCACTCACCGGCCTGTAGTGCGCGCTACGACCTCGCCTTCGATCCGCAGACGGCCGGCGGGCTGCTCGCCGCCGTCCCCGTCGAACGTGCCGTCGACTGCCTGACCGCGCTGCGCGCGGCCGGTTACGCCGACGCCGTGGACATCGGCACCGTGGGTGCCGGCGCCGGGCCGCTGGTGCTCAGCGACTGAACGACCGGGTCGGCGAACGATCCGTCACAGGAACTCGATCACGCAGGCCAGCCCACCGAGGGTGAGCACCACCGTGTAGGGCAGCGCCATCCACACCATGCGGCCATAGGACAGCCGGATCAGCGGCGCCAGCGCCGAGGTCAGCAGGAACAGGAAGGCGGCCTGGCCGTTCGGGGTCGCGACGCTCGGCAGGTTGGTGCCGGTGTTGATGGCGACCGCGAGGACGTCGAAGTGCTCACGGCTGATGTGGCCGAGGTCGAGCGCGTTCTTCACTTCGGTGATGTAGATGGTCGCGACGAAGACGTTGTCGCTGATCGAGGACAGCAGCCCGGTGGCGAGAAAGAAGGCGCTGGCCTGCTGCTTGGGATCGAGGGCCAGCACCCAGTCGATGAGCGGGCGGAACAGGTGCTGGTCGCCGATCACGGCGACGACGCCGAAGAACACCACGAGGAGCCCGGTGAACGGCATCGCCGCCTCGAAGGCGTGGCCGAGACGGGCCTCCTCGGTGACACCGTTGAACGCCGTCTGCAGCACGATGATGGTCAGGCCGATGATGCCGACCTCGGCGAAGTGGAAGGCGAGCGCGACGATCAGGAACAACGCCGCCACGCCCTGGACGAGCAACCGCGCGTTGGTGCGCACGTCGCGCGCCGCGCTGCGCGCTTCGTGTTCGGCGAGCACGGCCCGCACGGGTGCCGGCAGCTGCGCGCCATAGCCGAACATCGCGCTGCGCTCGAGCAGCCAGCAGGTCAGGAGTCCCATCGCCAGCACCGGCATCGAGACCGGCGCCACGCGGATGAAGAACTCGCCGAAGTGCCAGCCGGCTTCCGCGCCGACGATGAGGTTCTGCGGTTCGCCGACCAGCGTACACACGCCGCCGAGGGCGGTACCGACCGCGGCGTGCATGACCAGGTTGCGCAGGAAGGCGCGGAACTCGTCGAGGTCCGAGCGATGCAACTCGCCGATATGCATGTCGTCGCTGGAATCGTGCTCGGCATGGTGGCCGCGACCGGAAGCGACGCGGTGATAGACGGTGTAGAAACCGGCGGCGACGCTCATCACCACGGCGGTCACGGTGAGCGCGTCGAGAAAGGCCGAGAGGAAAGCGCCGGCGAAGCAGAACAAGAGCGACAGCAAGGCCTTGGAGCGCACGCCGAGCAGAATCCGGGTGAAGGTGAACAGCAGCAGTTCCTGCATGAAGTAGATGCCCGCGACCATGAACATCAACAGCATGATGACGGGGAAGTTGTGCAGCGATTCCTCGTAGACGGCGTCGGTCGTCGTCAGGCCGAGCAGCACGGCCTCGATCATGAGCAGGCCGCCCGGTTGCAGCGGGTAGCACTTCAAGGCCATCACGAGGCAGAAGATGAATTCGCCGATCAGGGCCCAGCCTGCCGCGACCTTGCCGACGGTCACGACCAGCAGCGCGTTGAAGAGCAGGAAGCCCATGATGCTGGCCTTGTACCAGCCGGGCGCATGGCCGAGAAAATTGGCGGCGAGGGCCTCGGTCAGGGTATTGGCCCGCATGTCTCACGCCCCTCCTGCTGCGGCCGCCGATCGGCGCGCAGACCCGGTCGGTGCTTGCCGCCGCCTTCGCGACAGATAGTCGAGCATGCCGTTGTCGCCAGCCGCGCCGCGCGGCCCGAGCTTGTGACATCGCGACGAAGTCGCGAAGGACGGGGGTGAAACAAGCGGGCTGACGCTCATGGCTGCTCCCGGAAGCCGGCGCAGCCGCGCCCGCCTCTGCGTTGACGAGGAAAACGAACGCCTTCGGATGGGGTCGCCCGCGGCGCGGAAATACGCGGCGAAGCGCGGTCATCGGGCCGGAGCCGCAGGGCTACGGCCAGCGTCGAGCGCGGAGTCTACGAAGGTTCGGGGGATGGATTCCGTCCGCCGCGGCGGACGGAATCGCTTTAGGACTCGTCCTACGATCGGGCCAGCGCGGCCAGTGTCGTCTCCGGTTCGGGGCGGACGGTGTAGTCGGGATCGACGTCGACGTGGGTGACCACGCCATCGCTGCCTGCCACGATGCGACCCGGCATCGGCAGCGTCCAGCTGTCCTCGCCATTGCAGGCCGGCAGGTCGATGCCGAAGGAGAGGTAGATGGCGCGGAGTTCCTCGGGCAGGCTGAAGCGCAGGCCGAGTTCGGCCGCGTAGGCGTTACCCGGGTCGCTCAGGATGTCGAAACCGAGCTGGTGCTTGTCGACCATCGCCGCGCTGTGCGCCGGTAGCTGCGGCGTCAGGGCGACCAGGGTCGCCGGTTGCGCGGTGAAACGCGCGAGTACTTCCTGCAGAGCATACAGCTCCACATTGCAGTAGGGTCACCAGTGGCCGCGGAACACCGTCAGCACGATGGCGCCACGCTGCAACAAGTCCTCCGAGCGGATGATCGCACCGGACTGGTTGGCGAGTGCGAAGGGTGGCAGTTTGCTGCCGACCCGGACCACGCCGTCGAGGATGCCGGAGGCGCGCAGGGCCTTGGTCGCACTGTCCATGACGGCGAACTTGTCGGCCGGGATCATCTTGGCCGCACCCTGTTTGATCTGATCGAGTTTCGCTTGCAGGGTCATCTCGAAGCCCTCCCAGGGCGCGTTGTGGATTTGGCGAAAGAGGGAGGAGTCGAACCTCCCGGGCGGCTTGTGACCGCCCCACCGGTTTTGAAGACCGGGCGCCCCACCGGGTGGCGATGCTCTTCCGCGTGGGATGCTAACAGCCGCGTGCGGGGCAGGGCCACCGATGCCGAGTGACAAATCCCTCAATCGCCGTGGAACTCCGGCAGCGCCGCATCGTCGCCGGGCGGTAAGGCGCGCGTACCGGGGTGGGCAGCGCCGGGGTCCGGTTCGCGCGCGACGTACCACTCGAAGCCGAAGCGTCCGGCCCGGGTGACGACCCGCATGGCGTCGCGCCCCGGCCGCAGTGCCCGGTAGACCTCCGGCGGGATGGCGAACTCCTCGTAGGTGCGCCCGGGCCGCCAGCTCGAGACCCGCACGTAATACGTCGTGCCGTGCCTGCCGCCACGCGTGTGTTGCGCGATGACGGGCACGACGTGGGCGCGGGGCGCGCTGCGGTCGAAGCCGGCGTTCGCAGCCAGTGCGCCGGCCCAGCCGCCCGCGAACGACGCCGTCGCCGCCAGCAGCAGGGCCGCGAAGCAATGCCGGAGCGACGACGAGTGGCCACGCAGGGCCGCAATCAGCAGAACGCCGAGCAGGAGCGTGGTCGGCACCGCGGCCAGCAGGGAGAAGCGTACGAGGGCGAAGCCGTCGAGCACCGGGTAGCGCGGCGCGACGTACGCGGCGGCGGCGAGAGCAGCAGCCGCGAGCGTACCGAGCAGCGTGTAGACGACGGTAAGACGCTGGCGCCAGGCGCGCCGCTGATCGACCAGGGCACCACCGCGTGGCAGGTCGCGGGCCAGCGCCTGCAGCGCCGCCGACAGCGCCGTCACCGGCAGGCGTGCGGCGTCGGGGCGAGCGAGGCCCGGCTCGTAGACCACCGCGGCGATGCCGTCGCAATCGAAACGCACCACATCGAAACCACCCTCGAGCAGGGCGAGGAGCTGTTCGCGCCGGGCAGCGTCGGCGAGGTAGCGCCGCGCGAAGTCGACCTGCGCCGTGTCGACGAAGCAACGCGCGTCGAATCGGGCGTCGCCGGTCTGCACCTCGTTGACCAACCCGAGCTGTTTGCCGATCCGCTCGGCCTGGCGTTCGCTGCGCACTTCGAGTTCGACCGCGTGGCGAACCGGCAGGCGCAATTCGAAATGGCTGCGACGCCGGCGGTCGCCGGGCCGGCAATGGCAGGTCAGCGCCGCGCCATCGACGACGATCCCGGCCTGGCCACCAGCCCGCGGCAGGTGCTGCCGGGGGACGCCGAGATACCGCGCCAGGGCCGCGGCGCGGGCCTCGTGGGCAGTGCGCTCACGCGCGAGGACGCGCACGAGGACGACGAGCACGACGGCGAGGCCGGTGAGCAGCAGTCCGCCGGTCGTGACCATGACCAGGTCCACCGGGTCGCCCCTGTCAGCGCGCCGTCAGGCCGTCCACGCGCCACCGGTGTTGGAGCGATAACCGAGCGCGTCGTAGGCCGCGTCGACCAGCGCCTGGCCGCGTTCGTTGAGCAGCAGGCCGGTCCCCATCCGGTTCATGACGTAGCCGAAACTGAGCCGGCACGCCGGGTCGGCGAAACCGAGTGAGCCGCCGGCACCGACATGGCCGAACGCGGCCTCGGACAGCAGCACGCTCGAATTGACCACGTTCGGCAGGCGGCGGTTGTCCATCGACTTCATGTAACCGAGCGCGAAGCGGGTCGGTACCAGCAGGGTGGCGTCATCGTGCGAAGCCATCGAAACCCGGCCCATGCGGGCAAGGGTATCGGCACCGACCAGGCGCACCCCGCCGAGGCTGCCACCGTTGGCGAGCGGCGCGTACATGCCGGCGAGGCCGCGCGCGTTGGTGACGCCGTTGGCCGAGCCGATCTCGGCCTGGTGACAGGCCGGCGCGTTGGGGTCGACGAGCAGGAAGTCGCGCATGAAGAGTTTCGTCGGCGTCTCCTCGGCAGCCAGCGCGGCCTGCACGAAACGCGTCGCCAGCCAGGGTTCGTCGGGGGTGGCCGGGATCATCGCCGCGATGCGCGGCTCGACCGCGGCCGGTGCGCCGATCCAGAAATCGAGGCCGAGCGGGCGCGCCACCGTCTCGGCGAACAGACTCCCGAATCGACGGCACGCCGCGCGACGGATCAACTCGCCCACGGTCCAGGCCATGGTGATGGCGTGGTAGCCGCCGCGCGTGCCGGGCTCCCAGAAGGCGGGTTCGGCGGCAACCCGCTCGACCATGTAGTCGTAGTCGTAGAAGCCGTCGGGCTTGACCGGTCCGCGCACGTGCGGCACCCCGGCCGAATGGTCCAGGGTCATGGCGACGCTGGCGCCCTCCTTGCCGCCCTGGCCGAATTCCGGCCAGTAATCGGTGACTGGTGCGTCGAGATCCAGCAGCCCGTAATCGGCCAGCATGTGCGCGCTCAGCGCCAACGCGCCCTTGGTCGCGGAGAACACCGTGCACAGGGTGTCGGCCTGCCACGGCGCACCGCCACGCGACGTCCGTCCGCCCCACAGGTCGACGACCGTGCGCCCTTCGAGATTCAGCGCGCAGCTCGCGCCGACCTCGTCGCGTTGCTCGAAGTTGTCGACGAAGGCGGCGACGACGCCGGCGAAGCGGCTGTCGTAATGGCCGCGGACGTGGCCCGCCGCGGTCTCCCGGTCGAGTTGCTGGTCCATCGTTTGTCCTCCCCTCTGACGACGCGTTCAGGTGCGGCGCAGGACCTTGCGCACCTGGCCGTGTCGCCGCGTCAGACCGACCTTGTCGAAATATTCCAGGATCTCCACCACCGCATTGCGCCCGATGCCGCTGGCGTCGCGGAAATCGGCCACCGAGAAGACGCCGTCCGGGCGCGTGTGGGCGAAGTCGAGGACCATCGCCTCCAGCCGCGTCACCGTCTCCGGCAGCAGGTAGCGCTTGTCGCTGATGCGCACCACGTAGCCCTGCTGGGCCGAGCGGGCGAGGAAGGCCTGCAGGATCTTGAGGTCGACGCGCAGCGTTTCGAGCATGTCGTGCACGACCGGCGTCTTCATGTCGTCGCGATCGAGCTGACGCTGCACGCGCTTCCACAAGGCTTCGTCGGCCGCCGAGCGCTTGACCGCGTGCCCGGGCCGACGGAACAGGCCACCGACGCGCTCGACCGTGCCGGCGGCGACGGCAGCCTCGACGACCAGTTCGAGCAGCCGGGGCGCGACCCGCTCGCTGAGCGCGGCGGCGAGTTCGCCCACCGTCGCGCCCGGCCGATCGGGTTGCGCCGCGTGGCAGGCTGCCAGTGCCGGCGGCAGCAACCCCACGAGCGCATCCCAGCGCGCGCGCTCGAAGGCGAGCCGTTGCCCGCCGTGTTCGACCACCATCGCCCCGACCGCCGCCGGCAACGCGGCGGCAGCCTCCGGGACGAGGTTCCAGGCCTGCGCGAAGCGCACGACGTCGACCCCGCCCGGCTGCGCGGTGAGTGCCGCGGCGAAGGCCGCCTCGACCGGTTCGACACCCATCGCCGCCAGCATGCCGAGGCGGTCCTGGCGCGAGCGGCCGCGAATCTCGGGCAGCGGGTCGCGCACCACGCCGCCGCCGAGCGTGCGCCGCGCCGACTGGTCGCGCAGCACGACGCGATCGCCCCGCACGGCATGCAGTTCGCGATCGAGCAGCAGTTGCACCGCGGCGCTGGCGCCGACTTCGACCGCGCGGCCATCGAAGGTGACGACGCGCCCGGTGACGTCGGCGGCGCCGATGTGCACGTGCACGGGGGTGCGGTTGGCAAGCGCGCGGGCTTCGCTCGAGAGCACCCGGATCTCGGCATCGAGGCGACGGCTGGCGCTGGCCACGGGCGCGGCCACGATCCAGTCGCCGCGCTTCGGTTCGAGGTCACGCAGGCTGCTGCCGGCAAGATTGAGCGCGCAGCGTTGGCCAGCCTCGGCACGCAGCGCGGCGCGATTCTGGGCGTGGATGCCGCGCACGCGCAGCTCACCGCCGGCGGGGACGTGGACGACCACGGCCTCGCTGTCGATGGCGCCGCTGAATACCGTGCCGGTGACCACCCGGCCGGCGCCCTTGAGCAGGAAACTGCGATCGACGGCAAGGCGGAAATTGCCGGTCACGGCGCGCGGCGGCAGGCTGCGTGCGCACGCCAGCAGGCGTTCGCGTAGCGTGTCGATGCCCACACCGGTCACGGCCGAGACCGGGACCACCGGGCTGCCGGCGAGTGCCGTCGGCGCGAGCAGCGCGTGACAGGCCGCCTCGACCTCGGCCACGCGCGCACCATCGACGCGGTCGATCTTGGTCAGCGCCACGACCCCGCGCGCAACG
Organism: Gammaproteobacteria bacterium; assembly: GCA_050184115.1. GTDB lineage: Bacteria > Pseudomonadota > Gammaproteobacteria > JACKNG01. The sequence continues at coordinate 189,877 of JBFXAQ010000002.1, forward strand.
CCGAGGAGGTCGAGGATGGCAAGGTGTTCGGCAGTCTGCGGCATGGGGCCGTCGTCGGCGGCGATGATGAACAGCACCACGTCGATGCCGCTCACCCCCGCCACCATGGTACGCACGAACTTCTCGTGGCCCGGCACGTCGACGAAGCCGGTGACCGCGCCGTCGCCGAGATCGTGGTAGGCGAAACCGAGGTCTATCGTCAGGCCGCGCGCCTTCTCTTCGGGCAGGCGGTCGGTATCGGTGCCGGTCAGGGCCTTGACCAGCAGCGTCTTGCCATGATCGACATGGCCGGCAGTGGCGACGATCACACTGCGATCTCCGCGTCGCCGAGCAGTGGCAGCTGGTCGGTGAAACCGGCCTCGTTGTCGAGGCAGCGCAAGTCGAGCACGAACGCGCCGTCGGCGACACGACCGACGACCGGCAGCGGCAGTGCGCGGAAGCGCGCGGCGAGGCGCTCGGGCGCGCGACCGCCGGCAGCGGGCCGACGGATGGCGAGGCCAGCGCTCGGCAGGCTCTCGACCGGCAGCGCGCCGCTGCCGATCTGGCTGGTGCAGTCGATGACCGCGACGTCGTAACCGTCGCCCAACGCGTTCGCCAGCGGCGCACGCAGGCGTTCGGCCTGGGCACGGATGTCACTCGCCGCGCGGGTCAGCAGGCGCAGGGTCGGCAGGCGGGCGGCGAGCGTCGCCGGGTCGGCATACAGGCGCAGCACGGCCCCGAGCGCGGCCAGGGTCAGCTTGTCGACGCGGAGCGCGCGCTTGAGCGGATTCTTCTTCACCCGCCGCACGAGTTCGGCGCCTCCCGCGACGATGCCGCACTGCGGCCCGCCGAGCAGCTTGTCGCCGCTGAAGGTGACGAGGTCGGCGCCGGCGGCGAGCGCCTCGCCAACCGTCGGTTCGCGCGGCAGACCGAAAGCCGCCATGTCGACCAGGGTGCCGCTGCCGAGATCGACGACGAAGGGCAGATCGTGCGCGTGGGCGAGCGTCGCCAGCTCGCGCTCGGCGACCGCGGCGGTGAAGCCCTCGATGACGTAGTTGCTGGTGTGGACCTTCATCAGTGCCGCGGTGCGCGGACCGATGGCCTGCTCGAAATCAGCGCGGTGGGTGCGGTTGGTGGTGCCGACCTCGACCAGCTTCGCGCCGGCACGCGCCATCACGTCGGGTACGCGGAAGGCGCCGCCGATCTCGACCAGCTCGCCACGCGAGACGGGGACCTCGCGCCGCTGGGCGAGGGTGTTCAGGACCAGCAGCACGGCAGCCGCGTTGTTGTTGACCACCGTCGCGGCTTCGGCGCCCGTGAGGCGGCAGATCCAGTCCTCGACCAGGCTGTCGCGGTCGCCGCGGCGACCACGGGCGAGATCGAATTCCAGGTTGGACGCCCCACCCGCCACCGCGACCATGGCGCTGATCGCTTCTTCGGGCAGCGGCGCGCGACCGAGGTTGGTGTGGAGCACGGTGCCGGTGAGGTTGAGCACCGGCACCAGGGTCGGCTGCATGAGCGCGGCGAGACGGGCGGCGATGTCGTCGAGCAGCCCGGTCACGGTGATCGTCGCTGGCTGACCGCCCGCGAGGGCCGCGCGCTGCCGGTCGACCGACTCGCGCGCGACAGTGGCGACGAGGTCGCGGCCGTAGGCGTCGATCAGCAGCGCCGCGCCGGCGTCACGCAGCAGTTCATCGATGCCGGGCAGCGCGCTGCGCGGCGGGTTGGCGTCGGTCTTCTTGGTCACGGCTCGGTCGTCGCTCGCCCACGGTCGGCGCGGTGGCGCACAAGCCTAGCAGATCGATCATGACCGTAAGCCGTACGCGCCACCGTGCGGTGACCCGGTCACCATCGGTGCATCCGCGAACGCCAGCGCCGAGCCGGCAGGCGGCCGCGGTCAGCGCCCCTGGAATACCGGCGGTCGTTTCTCGACGAAGGCCCGCATCGCTTCCTTCGAATCCTCGGTCTTGCTCAACTCGCCGGTCATGCTCTGCTCGAAGCGATAACCGTCGCGCAGGCTCATCTCCTCGATCTGATTCAGGGCGTGCTTGGCGAGCTTCGTCGCCACGGGGCTCTTGCCGGCGATTTCGCGCGCGATGCCGAGCGCGGTCTCCATCAGGTCCTCGGGTGCCGTGCAGGCCTCGACCACGCCGAGCCGGTAGAGCTCGGGGCCGAACACGCGCAGCCCGGTCAGCATCATGCGCCGCAGGCGCGAGTGCGGGAACAGGCGCTGGCAATGCCGCCCGCCGCCGAGCAGGCCGACGTTGATCTCGGGCAGACCGAGGCAGCCTTGTTCGCTCGCCACCAGGATGTCGCAGCTCGCCGCCAGCGCCAGACCGCCACCCAGCGCCGGGCCGTTGATGGCAGCAATGACCGGCTTCTGGCATTCCATGATGCTGTGGTAGGCCTCGCGGGCGCGGCGGCTGTTCTGCCAGTGGTCGCCGGCCTCGCGCGCCTTGCCGACGCGTTCCTTGATGTCGGCGCCGGCGCAGAAGCACTTGCCTTCGCCGGTCAGCACGGCGACGCGGATGTCGTCGCGATCGCTGATGGTGTCGAAGGTCCAGGCGACCTCGGCGAGCAATTGCTGGCTGTGCGCGTTGACCGGCGGGTTGGCGAAGCGCACGACGGCGATATAGTCCTCGACCACTTCGAGCTTGACGACTTCCGGGTTCACGGGTTCCTCCCACGCTGCTGTTGATCCGGGGCGGACGCCGCGCGGCGGCTGCGCCGACGGTCCCCCATGTCCGCCTGTCGATTTATCATCGCATGCTCGACCGCCAGCGTCCGGAGACCGCAGACCATGAGCCAAGCCGCACCGACCGGGGCCGCCACCGACCACGACACCATCGCCATGCTCGACGACAGCGCCGCCGACTTCTGCGCGCGCGCCCTCGACGTCGGCCGCCTGCGCGAGCTGCGCGGGGCGACGCCGCCCTTCGCCGCCGACGCCTGGCGCGGGATGTGCGAACTCGGCTGGGCGGCGATCCTGGCGCCGGAGGCAGCCGGCGGACTCGAACTCGGCGCGCAGGCCGTCGGCACGGTGTGTCGCCGTCTCGGCACGGTGGCCGCGCCCGAGCCGATGCTCGAATGCGCGGTCGGTGCGGTCGCCCTGCTCGCCGCGTTGCCGACGCCGCCGGCCGTGCTCGGCGAACTGGTGACCGGCGAACGCCTGCTGGTCGCGGCGCTCGCCGAAGCCGGCGAATTCCTCGGCGCGCCGCCGGCGCCGCCGCGCGCCGCCACCACGGGGGACGGTTTCACCCTCAATGGCACGTGGCGCCAGGTGCCGCTGGCGGCGACCGCCGACGGCTGGCTGCTGACATCCGATCTCGACGGCGATCCCGCGCTGTTCCTGGTGACGGCGGACGACGGCGGAGTCACCTGCTCGCCGCGCGCGCTCGCTGACGGCAGCGCTGTCGGCGATCTCACGCTGACGGCGACGCGCCTCGCGGCCACCCGCCTGCTCGGCCGCGGCACGGCAGTGCGCGAGGCCCTGGCACGTGCCCGCGGGCTCGCCACCCTGGGCGCCGCCGCCTACCTCGTCGGCCTCGCCGAGCAGGCCTTCGCCATCACGCTCGACTACCTCAAGACCCGCCAGCAGTTCGGCCGCCCCATCGGCAGCTTCCAGGCCCTGCAGCACCGCACGGTCGACCTCTACATCCAGACGGTCATGGTCGGCAGTGTGGTCGACGAAGCCCTCGCCCGCTTCGACGGCGCCACCGACGATACCGCACGCGCGGTCGCCGCCAGCCGCGCCAAGTACCGCGCCAACGAGGCCGCGCTGCTCATCACCCGCCAGGCCGTGCAACTCCACGGCGGCATCGGCTATACCGACGAGTGCAACGTCGGCCTCTACCTCAACCGCGCCCTCGTCCTCGCCGCGCGCCACGGCAACTCGACCTTCCACCTGCGCCGGCTCGGCCAATTGCTCGAAACCACCGACGACCATCTCGACACACGCCCGGAAGCGCTGCCGCCGCTGCCACCGAACGGCGAATGGGACACGCTCTCCGACAGCGACTTCCGCCGCGTCGTGCGTCACTTCTTCGAGACCGAGTACCCGGCCGACATGCGCTACCCGAGCGCGCGCCCGCGCTGGGCCGAGATCAAGCCGTGGTATCTCAAGCTGTCGGCGCAGGGTTGGGTCGCGCCGGCCTGGCCGGCCGCGCACGGCGGCATGGGCCTGTCGCCGTCCAAGCTCCTCATCTTCATCGAGGAGCAGGAGCGCTGGGGTGTCGGCCGCGCACCGGACATGGGCATCCAGATGGTCGGCCCGCTGCTCATCCGCCACGGCACCGAAGAGCAGCGCGCGCGCTACCTGCCGAAGATCCTGGCCGGCGAGAACGTCTGGTGCCAGGGCTACTCCGAACCCAATGCCGGTTCCGATCTCGCCAGCCTGCGCACCGAGGCGGTCGCCGACGGCGACGAGTTCGTCATCAACGGCCAGAAGACCTGGACCACGCTGGCCCAGGACGCCACCCACATGTTCTGCCTCGCACGGACCTCGAAGGAAGGCAAGCAGCAGGAGGGCATCAGCTTCTTCCTGATCGATTTCGCGCAGCCCGGCGTGACCATCCGACCGATCCGCAACATCGCCGGCCACGAGGAATTCTGCGAGGTCTTCCTCGACAACGTGCGCGTGCCGGCCGACTGCCTGGTCGGTGGCATCAACAAGGGCTGGACCATCGCCAAGGCCCTGCTCGGCTTCGAACGCATCTTCATCGGCAGCCCCAAGCAGTCGCAGTACTGCCTCAAGCGTCTCGAGGCGATGGCCGAGGCCGGCGGCCTCGACCACGATCCGGCCTTCGCCGAGCGCCTGGCCCGCCTCAAGCTCGACGTTCTCGACCTCGAGACCACCTACCAGCGCTTCGCCGACATCGTGCGGCGTGGCGAGACGCTCGGACCCGACGTGTCGCTGCTCAAGATCTGGGGCACGGAAACCTTCGCGCGCCTGTCCGAGCTGATGGTCGAGGCGGCCGGCGCCGAGGGCGCGGTGAGCGGCCGGGTCACCGTCGGTGACGCCGAGGTCGATGTACTGAGCCAGTTCTACAATGCCCGCCCGGCCACCATCTACGGCGGCTCGAACGAGATCCAGCGCAACATCATCGCGAAGAACGTGCTCAACCTGCCGGGCTGAGCGACCGCCCGGACGCGACGCGGATTATGTCCGCGCCTGCATCTATTCCGTGCCGGCAAGCGGTGTAGAATCGCCGCTTCCGGTCCACAGGAATGAATTCGGGGGGAACGTGTCCGACATCCAGTTCGCAACGCCGCAGACGGTCAAGGAAGCGGTCAAATGCCTGGCCGGCGCCAAGGGCCGCGCCAAGGTACTCGCGGGAGGCACCGACCTCCTCGTCCAGCTTCGTGCCGGCATGGTGCGCCCCGCGCTCATCGTCGACATCAAGCACATTCCCGAGCTCCGCGCGGTCAAGCGCGAGGACGGCGGCTTCCGCGTCGGCGCCGCCGTGGCCGGTGCCGAGCTCGGCGCCAACAGCGCCTTCCGCAAGGCCTGGCCCGGCGTGCTCGAAGGCCTCGAGCTGATCGGCTCGACCCAGATCCAGGGCCGCGCCACCTTCGGCGGCAACCTGTGCAACGGTTCGCCGGCCGCCGACAGCGTGCCCGGTCTCATCGCCGCCGGCGCCACCTGCAAGATCGCCGGACCCAAGGGCACGCGCGTGGCGAAGGTCGAGGACGTCGTCGCCGGACCCGGCAAGACCACCCTCAAGCCGGGCGAGTTCGTCGTCAGCTTCTTCCTGCCCAAGCGGCCCAAGCGCGCGGGCGATGCGTATCTGCGCATGATCCCGCGCACCGAGATGGACATCGCCGTGGTCGGCGCGGCGGTCAATCTCGAGATCGACGCCAAGGGCGTGTGCACCGCGGCGCGCGTGTCGCTCGGCGCCGTCGCGCCCAAGGCGCTGCTGGTCAAGGCCGCGGGCAAGGCACTGGTCGGCAGCACGCTCGACGACGACGCCCTCGAAGCCATGGCCGAGGCCTGCCGCGCAGCGTGCAAGCCCATCGACGACAAGCGCGGCACCATCGAGTACCGCACCAAGGTCGCCGGCGTGCTCGCCAAGCGTGCCGCCCGCATCGCGCTCGAACGCGCGCAAGCCTGATCTGGAGAGAGATACCGCGATGGCCAAACATCACGTCACCACCACCATCAACGGCGATCCCGCCGAATTCCTCTGCGACACGCAGCAGACCCTGCTCGACTGCCTGCGCGACGAGTTGCAGATGACCGGCAGCAAGGAAGGCTGCGCGTCGGGCGACTGCGGCGCCTGCAGCGTCATGCTGAACGGCCGCCTGGTGTGCTCCTGCCTGGTCCTCGGCGTCGAGGCCGACGGCGCCACCATCGAGACCATCGAAGGCGTCGCCCAGGGCGAGGAGCTGCACCCGCTGCAGCGCCACTTCCTCGAGGAAGCCGCGCTGCAGTGCGGCGTGTGCACGCCGGGTTTCATCGTTGCGGCCAAGGCGCTGCTCGAGGAGAAGCCCGACCCGACCGAGACCGAGGTCCGCTACTGGCTGGCCGGCAACCTGTGCCGCTGCACCGGTTACGACAAGATCATCCGCGCGGTGATGAACGCCGCCGCTGAAATGCGAGGAGCATGAGCCATGGGTAACGAAGAGAACGTCGGCAAGATCATCGATTACAGCGGGCGCCAGTTCCGCCATATCGGCACCCGCGTCGTGCGCCCCGACGGCGTCGACAAGGTGACCGGCAAGGCCAACTTCGGCGCCGATTTCCAGGCCAACGGCATGATCTTCGCGCGCACCGTGCGCAGCCCGCATGCCCACGCCAAGATCAAGAAGATCAACGTCGACAAGGCGATGAAGCTGAAGGGCGTGAAGGCCGTCGTCACCGGCGCCGACTTCCCCGAGGTCGACATCAACGACAAGGCGGTCGGCGAGGTCGTGGTCAGCTACTACGACATGGCCCACAACACCATCGCGCGCGACAAGGTCTACTACGACGGCCACGTCGTCGCCGCGGTCGCCGCGACCAGCCCGGACATCGCCGAACAGGCGGCGAAGCTCGTCGAGGTCGAGTACGAGGTGCTGAAGCCCGTCATGACCGCCGAGGCGGCGCTGAAGAAGAACGCCCCGGTACTGCACAAGCACCTCTTCACCCAGGGCGTCGAACCGAAGCCGGAGAAGGCCTCCAACCTCGCCGCGCGCAGCCAGTTCAAGCTCGGCGACATCGACGCGGGCTTCGCCCAGGCCGACGTCATCGTCGAGCGTCATTACAGCACCCAGACCGTGCACCAGGGCTATATCGAGCCGCACGCCTGCGTCGCCTCGATCACCGCCGACGGCATGGTCAACGTGTGGTGCTCGAGCCAGGGCCAGTTCATGGTCCGTGCCTACGTCGCCAAGATCTGCGGCATCGAAATCTCCAAGATCAAGGTCACCCCGGCCGAGATCGGCGGCGGCTTCGGCGGCAAGACCGTCATCTACCTCGAGCCGCTGGCAGTCGCACTGGCGAAGAAGGCCGGCCGTCCGGTCAAGATGGTCATGACCCGCGACGAGGTGCTGCGCGCCACCGGCCCGACCTCGGGCGGTACCGCGCGCGTCAAGCTCGGCGCCAAGAAGGACGGCACCATCGTCGCTGGCGACATGGAGCTGACCTACGAGGCGGGCGCCTACCCCGGCTCGCCGGTGATGCTCGGCTGCATGACCGGCTTCGCGCCCTACGACATCAAGAACATCAATGCCGTCGGCTGGGACGTGGTGGTCAACCGGCCCAAGGCCGCTGCCTACCGTGCGCCCGGCGCGCCGGTCGCCGCCTTCGCGGTGGAATCGGCGGTCGACGAACTGGCCCAGGAACTCGGCATGGATCCGCTCGAGCTGCGCATGAAGAATGCCGCGGTCGAAGGGACGCAGGCGCCCTACGGCGTCAAGTTCGGCCCCATCGGCTACAAGGAGACGCTGGAAGCGGCCAAGAACTCGCCACAGTGGAAGGCCCCGCTCGGCCCGAACCAGGGCCGCGGCATCGCCTCGGGCTTCTGGTTCAACATCGGCGGCACCTCGAGCGCCGAAGTCATGGTCAACGAGGACGGCACCGTCATCGTCGCCACCGGCAATCCCGACATCGGCGGCTCGCGCGCCTCGATGGCGCTGATGGCGGCCGAGGTGCTGGGCATTCCCTACGAGCGCATCAAGCCGCTCGTCGCCGACACCGAGTCGGTGCCCTACTCTATGCTGACCGGCGGTTCGCGCGTGACCTTCGCCACCGGCAAGGCGGTCATCGAGGCGGCGCAGGACGCCGTCAACGACATGCGCCGCCGCGCCGCCAAGATCTGGGACGTCGATATCGACCAGGTCGAATGGCAGAACGGCCAGGCGGTCTGCATCGAGTCGGACAAGCACAAACCGCTGAGCATCGCCAACATCGCGGCCAAGGCCGACAAGACCGGCGGCGCCATCTCGGGCAAGGCGAACATCAACGCCACCGGTGCGGGCCCGGGCTTCGGCACCCACATCTGCGACGTCGAGGTCGACCCGGAGACTGGTCACGTCACGGTGCTGCGCTACACCGCCATCCAGGACGTCGGCAAGGCCATCCACCCGAGCTACGTCGAGGGCCAGCTGCAGGGCGGCGCCGTGCAGGGCATCGGCTGGGCGCTGAACGAGGAATACGTCTACAGCGAGGACGGCCGCCTGCTCAATACGGGCTTCCTCGACTACCGCGTGCCCGTCGCTTCCGACATGCCGATGATCGACACCGTGCTGGTCGAAGTGCCGAACCCCGGCCATCCCTTCGGCGTCCGCGGTGTCGGCGAGACCCCCATCGTGCCGCCGCTGGCGGCGGTGGCCAACGCGGTCTCGCGCGCCATCGGCAAGCGTTGCGCCGACCTGCCGTTGTCGCCGGTGCGCCTGCTGTCGATCATCGACGGCAAGTAAGCCCGCGCGAAGCCATGGCGAAGGTCGTCCTGCCACTCGACGTGGCACGCGCCTTCGCCGCTGGCGAAACCGAGCACGAGTTCGCGGCCAGGGACGTTCGCGAACTCATGCGCCAGCTCGACGACCGCTTCCCCGGCATCCGCACCCGCCTCGAACGTGGCATCGCGGTCGCCATCGACACCGAGATCTTCCAGGACTGGTTCGTCGAGCCCATCGGGCCCGACAGCGAGGTCCGCTTCCTCCCCGCCATCGAGGGCGGTTGAGCGGCCGGCGGCGGCACGCCGCGGCCCGCGTCCGGCAGGACTGCACGACATGGGTAAGTGGCTCATGGCCGCCGGCGCGGCGCTTCTCGCACTCGGCCTTGCGCTGCATTTCGCGCCGTGGCTGTTCAATTGGTTCGGCCGTCTGCCGGGCGACATCCGGATCGAGTCTGCGCGCGGCCGCTTCTACTTCCCGCTGACCTCCATGCTGGTCGTGAGCCTGGTGGTGAACCTGCTCGTCCACTTCCTGCGTCGATGAAGGGGCGCGAGAGCGGCATGCCCGAAGAGGCGGTGTGGGCGGGCTTCTTCGACCCGCCCGCCGTGCTCGCGGCCCTCGGCCTGCGCGACGACGACACCGTCCTCGACCTCGGGAGCGGCTACGGCACCTTCGCCCTGCCGGCCGCGGCCCATACCTGCCGCAACGTGTACGCGCTGGACATCGAGCCCGGGCTGGTGGCGCTGCTCGCCGCGCGCGCCGCGGCCGCCGGACTCGACAACCTCCACGTCCGACACTGCGATGTCCTCACCAGCGCCGTGGCCGATTTCGACGTCCCGCCGGCAACGCTCGCGCTCGCCTTCAACATTCTCCACGTCGAGGCGCCCGTCGCGCTCCTGCGGACGCTGCGAGGCCTGCTCGGGCCCGACGGCCGCCTCGCCGCCATCCACTGGCGCAGCGACATCGAGACGCCGCGCGGACCACCACTGGCCATCCGCCCGCGTGCCGCCGATATCGCGGCCTGGGCGGCTACGGCCGGCTTCGGCGACACGTGCGAAATCGACCTCGGCGCGGCGGCGCCGTGGCACTACGGGCTGGTGATGGAATGCTGAACGGGGCCCGCGGCGCGACGCGGGGGCCGCGCTTCAACTGCCGCGACTGACGACCGCGGCCGAAGCAATCAACTCGTCGAGCAGCGCGAGCGCCGCGCGCCCCGACCAGGCGAACGGGTCGAGCACCGGTTTCTCACCGTACTTGAGCAGCAGCGCCGGGTTGATGCGCCCGACGTTGACGTAGCCCATGGTCCAGCCACCGAAGCGCCGTTCGCCGATCTCGTCGTAGGCGAGCAGGCGCACCTCGCGGTGGCGCTCGTCGCGCACGATGGCGTTGTAGAGATCGTTGACCGCCTCGCGCCCGCCCTCCAGCACCTGCATGAAGAGCTGGTCGTTGTAGCAGAGGATGCCGGTGATGCCGCGTGGCGGGTTGGCGCGCAGCGACTGGGCGAGGATCGCGTCGATGAGCGCCTGCGACAGGGGCGCGACGGGACGGCTGGCGTAGAGCAGGCGGACGAGCATGGTCATCTCTTGAGGTCGATGAGGGCGAGGAATTCACGTCGCAGCGCGGCGTCCTTGAGGAAGGAGCCGCGCATGACGCTGTTGACCATCTTGGTCGCGGTGTCCTTCACGCCGCGCCAGTGCATGCAGAAGTGATCGGCCTCGAAAACGACCGCCAGGCCGTCCGGACTGACCTTGCCCATGAGCAGGTCGGCGAGCTGGATGATGGCCTCCTCCTGGATCTGCGGCCGGCTCATGACCCAGTCGGCGAGGCGGTTGTACTTGGACAGTCCGATGAGGTTGGAATGCTCGTTCGGCATCAAACCGATCCAGAGGCGGCCGAGGATCGGGCACAGGTGGTGGCTGCAGGTGCTGCGCACCGTGATGGGCCCGACGATCATCAGTTCGTTGAGGCGCTCGACGTTGGGAAACTCCGTCACCGACGGCGGCGCGGCGTAACGGCCGCGGAAGACCTCGGTGAGGAACATCTTGGCGACGCGGTGAGCCGTCTCCTGCGTGTTGTGATCGCCGGCCGTGTCGATGACCAGGCTTTCCAGCACGCCCTGCATGCGCGCCTCGACCTCGGCCAGCAGGGCGTCGAGTTCGCCCGCTTCGATGAACTCGGCGATGTTGTCGTTGGCGTGGAAACGCTGGCCGGCGGCGAGGATGCGCTCGCGAATGCGCGCCGAGACCGGACCGGCCTCGGCGTCCGGCGCGCGGCCCGCGGCGGCAAGGGGGGCGGAAGGCTTGTTCATGGGTGTGACACCGTGGCTGGGCGGTGGTCCGGGGACGGACGCAGCAGTGTAGCCGTGAAGGGCCGAAATTCAACCGTAGCCATCGCCATGGATTTGCACCGCACGGGGTTGCCTGCCCCGCTCGCGCGGCACCAGCGCTGAGCCTGGCCGGCGGGCGCGCCGCGCATCGCTGCGCGGTCGTGGCTGCCTGCCGCTGTGCGGGTCGTAAGCGTCACCTCGCCCGCCACAACCAGCCCCTTAACCGGGCACTAACACCCCCTGCGCCACGCTGCGGCGCGCTGACCACTCATGGAGCACCGCGCACCGATGCCATGCACGAACAAGGTCGCCGACGTCACGGCGATGTTCTGGCTGATGAAGATTACCGCCACCACGCTCGGCGAAACCGCGGGCGACTTGCTGTCGATGACGCTCGGTCTCGGCTACCTCGCCAGCAGCGCTTTCCTGCTCGGCTTGTTCGTCGCCGCCCTCACCCTGCAACTGCGTGCAACACGCTTCCACCCGGCGCTGTACTGGACGGTGATCGTCGCCACCAGCACCGCCGGCACGACCCTCTCCGACTACCTCGACCGCAGCGTCGGGCTCGGCTACCTGGGCGGCGCCGCGCTGCTCGCCAGCCTGCTCGCCGCGGTGCTGTGGGCCTGGCACCGGGGCGCCGGCACGCTCGCCGTCGACCACATCGCGCGGCCGCGGGACGAAGCCTTCTACTGGCTCGCGATCCTGGTCTCCAACACCCTCGGCACGGCGCTCGGCGACTACCTCGCCGACGATTCAGGGCTGGGCTTTGCCGGCGGCGCCGCCGTCATCGGCAGTGCGCTCGTCGTCCTGCTCACCCTACGCCTCGTCACGCGCTGCAATCGCGTGCTGCTGTTCTGGCTCGCCTTCGTGCTCACCCGGCCCTTCGGTGCGACCTGCGGCGACTTCCTAAGCAAGTCACCGGCCGGCGGTGGCCTCGGCTTTGGCACCATCGGCAGCTCGCTGGTGCTGTCCGGCCTGCTGCTGGCCGGGCTCGCCGTGCAGTTGCGGCAAATGTCATCGCCATGACGCGACGAACACCCGCGCGGCGCTCCGTTGCCGGGAGTCCGAACCCGTCCCTGGGCGCGTTGCCGCGGTTCACCGCGGCGTGCCAGAATCCGGAGCAGTGTTGCACCCGGGTTCGACCTGGGTGCCCGCTGCCGCCGCGCATCGACGCGCGCCCATCCCCGGGGAGTTCCGCATGAGCAAGCATTCGTTTCCGCGCCCAACGGCCCCCACTGCCGCTCGGTGGGGCGAGGTAGCAGCTGGCGTCTGCCGCGCGCGCGGCGCGCCTCTGTCGGCCACCGCCGTCGCGATGTGCCGGGTCGGCCGCCGCAACGCGACCGACATCGAATGCGGCAGCCGGGGAGCCCGGACATGAGCACGCAGCCACGCCGTGACGGCCACGACGAGACCCGCCCGGCACGCCTGCGCGACTGGAGCGAAGCAGAGTTCTTCGACACCTATCATTGCGATCGCTTCACCGCCATGGTGCTGTCGAACCGCCTGCGCTACACCGTGCAGCACATGAGCACGGGGCTCATGTTCAGCGCCTTCTCACCCATCATCCGCGACTGGTACGACTTCGCCATCACCGTCTCCGGCCCGCCCGACATGGACTACCCCATGCCGGCGGTGTCGAGTTCGCTGCTGGTCTTCATCGGCACCATGGAGGACGCCGTGCGCAACGCCGTCGAGGAATACGGCGTCGAGCGCCTGAAACCCGGCGACGTGCTGGTGTGCAACGATCCCTACCGCGTCGGCACCCATGTCAACGACACCTGTTTCATCCGCCCGGTATTCGTCGACGGCCGCGCGCTCGGCTTCGTCACCGTGCGCGCCCACCAGCTCGACATGGGCGGGGTGGTACCCGGGGGCTTCTCCGCCGGCAAGGCCAACGTCTACGAGAACGGGCTCGTGCTCGGGCCGATGCTGCTGTTCGAACACGACCGGCCGGTGCGCTCGACCTTCAGCCTGGTCTACGACAACACCCGCTTCGCGCCCGTCCTGCACGCCGATTTCATGACCATGGTCGAGCAATTGAAGCTCGGCGAACGCCTGCTCGTCGAGAGCATCGAGCGTTACGGCGAAGCCGCCTACCGCGGCACCGTGGCCTACTGTTGCGATGCCGCGGCCGAAGCCATGAGCGAAGCGCTCGAGCGCATCCCCGACGGTGTCTACGAAGGCGAGGAGAGTCTCGACGCCGACGGCGCCGGCGACGACGAGGCGATCGTCGCGCGCGCGCGCATCGTCAAGCGCGGCGGACGGGTCGAAGTCGACGTCAGCGGCTCCTCGCGCCAGGCGCGCACCTGTATCAACGCCGGGCCGCTCGACACCAAGACCGCGGTCGGCGCCGCCTTCAAGCTCCTGGTCGATCGCGACACCCCGTTCAGCTCCGGCGCCTATCGCCCGATCGACATCGTCATGCCGCCCGGCACCCTGCTCTCGGCGACACCGCCGGACGGCGCCATCATGCTCTACTGGGAAGCGACCCAGACCCTGCTCTCGGCCATCCTGCGCGCGCTCGAACCCGCGCTCGGCGCCGACGCCTTCGGCGGCGACTTCGGCTCGCTCTCGGTGCACAACGCGCACGGCCTCACCGCCGACGGCCGGCCGTGGCAGAACGTCGCCATCTGCGGCGGCGACCACGGCCCGTGGGGCGCCGATCGCCACCACGACGGCGACAGCTACACCGTCACCTACATGGTCAACGCGCTGGACCCCGCGACCGAGGCCATGGAGCAGGAATCGCCCGTCCTGCTGATGCGCAAGGAGTACGTCACCGACACCGCCGGCGCCGGCTTCAACCGCGGCGGCGCGGGGGTGCTCAAGGATGCCTACTGGGCCACCGCCGCCGAGCACTACACGACACCACTGCGCGTGAAGAAAGGCACCGGGGTCGGCGTCAACGGCGGACACACCGGGCGCGCCGGCGCGGTGTGGCTGTTCGAGAACGCCGCCGGCGTACCCGGCGCGACGGGTGGCATCGTGCCGCTCGACGACGCCGTCTACGCCCATGCCGAGCCGGTCGCGGGCGTGCTCGACCCGGACAGCCATGCGCTCGATCCGCAAGGCCGCTACTTCTGGTTTGCCCGCCAGCCGGTGTGGCGCACCGGCGCCGGGGCACTGTCGCGCTACATCACCAATGGCGGCGGCGGCTGGGGCGATCCGCGCACCCGCGAAGCAGAGCGCGTGCTGGCCGACGTGCGCGACGGCTACGTCTCGCAGACCGCTGCTCGCGAGGTCTACGGCGTGGTCGTGCTGGGCGATCCCGAGCGCGATCCCGAAGGCCTGGCCATTGACCGCGAAGCCACCGCCGCGTTGCGCGGCTGAGGGCGGAACGCGGCGCTCAAGGACGGCCGGGACGCGGCCGCTGAACTGGATTCCTGCTCTCCCGCACGGATCGCCATGAGCCAGACCTGCCCCAAGTGCGGCCACCGCCGCGCCGCCGCCAGCGATATCCCGGATTGGCAATGCCCGGCCTGCGGCATTGCCTACGCCAAGTACCGGGCGCCCGCCGCGGAAACTGCTAACGCCGCGGCCGGACTGCCGCGACCGCCACCGCCGTTGCTCGGCGGTGGACGCACCGAGTTCGGCGACGTCGCCCTCATGACCGCTGCCGCCACCGCGGCCTTGCTCGGCCTGCGGGCATGGCTGACGGGCGACGTACCGCTCGTCAACGGCCTCATCGCGGTGCCGTTCTATTTCTGCGTGGTCCCGGTAGTGACCTTCCTGTGGCGCCGCGAACTGTGGCAGTGGAGCCGCTACCAGATGCGCTTCGAAGCGAGTGATTTCTCCCATCGCCCGTGGCTGGGCTACCTGCTGGCACTGTTCTATGCCGGCTGCAGCGCGTGCTTCGCATGGATGATCTTCGCCACCGCGCAGGGTGCGCCCTGAACGGAAACCGGGCGCGTCACTTCAGCGCGCCAGCGGTTTCGCGAAGCTCAGCTCGTTGCCATCCGGGTCGCGCAAGTGAAAGTAGCGCTCGCCCCACGGCGCGTCCGATGGCTCCATTTCAGGTGACAGCCCGGCGGCGAGTGCGCGCCGGTACATGGCATCGACGTCGCTGACGTAGAGGATGGCACGGCCCCACAGCCGCTCCGGCGGCCTGCCGTCGGCGACGTTGAGATAGCCCGTTCCGGCCCGGTAGCTGGTGAATGCCGATTCGGGACCGCCATAGATCGCCTCGAAACCGAGCGCGGCATAGAAAGCGCAGGATCGCGCCATGTCGGCGGTGAAGAAGGTCACCGCGCTGAGGGATTCGATCGTCGCTCGCTCCACCGCCACCGTCCCGTCCTCGTGCATCCGCCGCACCGGCCAGCGTGGCGCATGCGCTGCGTGCGTGCAAACCCGCGCCGGTTCTAATTTCTCCGCAAACCGGCCATCATCCCGGCGCGGCGCGTCCGCGCCCGCGCAACCCACAGAGGAGAGGTCATCCATGCCCCACGTCACCCGCAACGGCGTCAAGGTCTTCTACGAGAGCTTCGGCGCCGGCAAGCCCATCGTCTTCCTCCATCCCTGGAGCACCAATCGATTCATCTGGACCTTCCAGTTGATGGAGTTCGCGCGCAGCCATCGCGTCATCGCCGTCGACCACCGCGGCCACGGCCAGTCCGACAAGCCCGCCAGTGGCTACGCCATCACCGAGAAGGCCGCCGACGTCGCCGCCATCCTCGACGACGCCGGCATCGACCAGGCCGTGCTGGTCGGCAATTCCATCGGTGGCATGATCGCCATGCAGACCGCGCTCGATTACCCCGAGCGGGTGCGCGGGCTGTTGATCCTGTCCAGTGGCACCAATCTCGGCGCCGCCGCGCCGCCGGAAATGGCGGAGGCCATGCAGAAGGACTGGCGCGCCATGTTCAGTGGCCTGCTCGAGGGCGCGGTGTCGGCGAAAACCAAGCAGACCCGCCCCGAGATCGGCGCCTACATGGAGGGCTGCTTCCGCACTGAGAGCAACTTCACCGAGGGCGTCTTCTTCACCTCGGTCGCCGACCCGGGCGGCGTGTTCGGCTGGAACATCAGCGATCGCCTGAAGGACATCAAGCAACCGACGCTGATCCTGGCCGGCGAGGAGGACGGTGCCACCCCGGTCGAGGCAAACCAGTTCCTCGCCGACAACATCCCTGGCGCCCGGATCAAGATCTACAAGGACGTCGGTCACTTCCTCCAGCTCGAACAGCCGATGACCTTCAACGGTGAACTGCGCGCCTTCCTCGAACGCGTCGGCGGTTGAATCCGCCACCCGCGCCTGACCGGGGTCAAGACCGGCGGCGTACCGTCGTGCACAGAATGGCCACGTGCGATCACGGGCTCATCCCGGGCGGGATGGGCCGCGTGGTCCATACGATGCCCCGGGGAGAACGGCCATGATTTCACTGCGCGACTGCATGGAGTATTTGCACCTGACGGCGGACGAAGTGGACGCCATCGCCGAGCACGAGCACGTACCCCCGATCATCGCGGCCGAACTCGGCGCCTACCTGGTCGAGGACACGAGCGGCGAACGTATGCTCAAACGCATGATCCTCGACGATATAATGCATGCCGCGAACCAGGGTGACGTGGCCCGGGTCGAGCACCTGACCACGGTGCTCAAGCACTTCGTCGCCACTCACCCCGATCTCGATTGAGGCGGCCGCGCCACGCGGCCGAATGACCCCTGTTGACGCGTACCGTGTTCGGTACGTCTGGACGGCGACCTGCATGAGCGACGAGATCATCACGCCGGCGCCGCCGGACAACACGCTCTACAGTCGTATCGACAACCTCTACCACGGCCACGATGCCGAGGCGGTGCGCTTTCGCTGGGGCCTGCTGATCCTCGACGTCCTCTGCATCCTCTACTTCGTCGTCGCCTCCTTCCTCCACCATGTCGACGACATGCACATCGTCGAGGAGGCCATCGGCCTGCTCTACCTGGTCGAGTACGCCGCGCGGCTGTACATCGCGCGCGAGCGGCTGCGCTTCGTGTTCAACCCCTTGGGGCTGGCCGATCTCGTCGTCATCATGTCGCTGCTGGCGCCGAGCCTGACCGAGAACTTCCTCTTCCTGCGCGTGATCCGCGCGCTGCGCCTGCTGCGCTCCTACCACGTGATCCGCGAGCTGCGCGAGCATTCGCGCTTCGTGCGCCTGCACGAGGACATCATCTTCAGCGTGGTCAACCTGCTGATCTTCATCTTCATCATGACGGCGCTGGTCTACGTGCTGCAGATCGGGCGCAACCCGGCCATCACCGACTACGTCGACGCGCTCTATTTCACCGTCACCACCCTCACCACCACCGGCTTCGGCGACATCACGCTGGTCGGCACCAGTGGCCGCATCCTCGCCGTGCTCATCATGATCTTCGGCATCTCGCTCTTCCTGCGCCTCATCCAGACCATCTTCCGCCCGGAGAAGGTACGCTACGAGTGCGAGCGCTGCGGGCTCAACCGCCACGACAACGACGCCGTGCATTGCAAGCACTGCGGGGACTTCCTGCACATCCAGACGGAAGGCAGCAGTTAGTCCGCGCGGCGGCCGCAACCGATTCGGCACCGCGACGGCACTTCACTCGAGGGAATCAGCACATGAAAATCGGACTGTTCGGTATCAACATGGGCCCACTCGGCGACCCCGAGGCGAGCATCCGCATCGCCAGGCTCGCCGAGAGCGCGGGCTTCGATTCGCTGTGGGCCGGCGAGCACGTGGTGCTGCCCGAGCCGCAGGTACCGCCCTCGCCGGTGCCGCCGCGCTACCCGATGGTCGACCCCAACATCTGCTTCGCCGCCCTGTCGGGACACACCCGCAAGGTGCGCTTCGGCACGGGCATCATCATCCTGCCGCAACGCAACCCGCTGGTGCTGGCCAAGGAGATGGCAAGCCTCGACGTCGTCACCGGCGGGCGGCTGATCTTCGGCGTCGGCATCGGCTACCTCAAGGCCGAATTCGATGCGCTGGGTATCCCCTTCAACGACAAGGCCGGGCGCACGCGCGAATACCTCGAAGCCATGCGCAGCATCTGGTGCGACGAACAGCCGGCATACCACGGCCAGTACGTCGATTTCGCCGGCGTGCAGGCCTACCCCCGGCCGCTCCAGGCCGGCGGTCCGCCAGTGGTCTTCGGCGGCCACGTGCCCGGCGCTTTCGCCCGCAGCGTGACCCACGGCCACGGTTGGTACGGTTTCGGGCTCAAGCCGGCGGACACCGCGGCCTGCCTGGCCGGGCTCGAGCAGGCCGCGCGCGAGAACCCGCGTCCGCAAGGCCTCGGCAAGCTCGAGATCAGCGTCACCCCGTTCGGCAACATCGATCTCGACCGCGCCAAGGCCTATGCGGATCTCGGCGTCGACCGCCTGATCGTGCTTTTCCCGAGCCAGTCACCCGACACCCTGTTCGAACTCGGCGCCACCGAACAGGCCATCGCCGATTACGTGAAGCAGCTCGGCGACGAGGTCGTCGGCAGGGTCTGAAGGACACGATGCGGGTACCGCGCGATACTCAGCACGAGTCTCGCGATTCGGCACTGCCCCGACACGTACCCGCTAACGTCGAATAGAGAGCTTCACCGTCGCCAGGTAGATCTCGACCAGGAACGCGAGCAGCGCGACGATGAGGCAGCCCATCGCCGCGACGAAGCAACCGGCGATGATCGCGCCGAGCGCGACCTCGACGAAATCACTGGCGAAGATCACCGCAACCACCGTGCAGATCAGCAGTGCGCACAAGGTGCACAGGGTGATGGCGAGATTGACCACGCGCATGCGTGTGTCGAGGACGCGCAGTTCGTTCGCCGTGTCCTCGGCATCGCGCAGCGCGTGTTCGTCATAGAGACGCCCGCGCAGCACGCGGGCACGGTCGATGATGCGCCCGAGGCGGTTGGCCAGCACCGACAACACCGCCCCGACACCGGCGAGCAGGAACACCGGCGTGACCGCGAGCTCGATGGCATGGGTGATGGTGTCGGAGGGAATGGCCACGTCGGCTTCCTGGCGCGGTTTGGATGGCGCATCCTAGCAAGCGCTGCGCCCCGTCGTGGCGGTCTCGCGAATCTGCCGACGGCGTGACGCACCCAACAATTCGTCGTGCCGGCACTTGTGTCGCGCCATGGACCGCGGCAGCGTGCAAACCCGCCCGTCAGGAGTCCTGCCCATGCCATGCCCGCGCAGCGTCCGCCATCGCGTGATAGTCCCCGTCCTGTTGCTGTGCAGCCTGGCTGCCGGAACGCTCGTCACCCACGCCTGGGCCAAGGACAAGGGCCAGGGCCAGGGCCAGGGCCAGGACAACGGCAAGGGGTCACCCAGCGCGGCGAGCCACCCGTCACACGCGTCCGGCAGTGACAACGTCAAGCCGGGGCACCGCGAGAAGCACGACGGTCGCGGCGATCAGCGAGGCGCCGCGGCGCGCGGTGACGATTACTGGCACAAGGACTGGGAGGCCGCGGATTTCCTTGCCGCCGGCTTTTCCGCCGCCGTGCTGCGTGAATTGCTCGGCGACCGCACCGCCCTGCTCAATACCGGGGCCAAGCCGTTACCGCCGGGAATCGCCAAGAATCTTGCGCGTGGCAAGGCGTTACCACCCGGAATCGCACGCCAGCACGTCGGGGCGGACCTCTCCGGCATGCTGCCGCGGGTCGCGGGCCACGAATGGCAGCGCGTCGGCACCGACCTGGTGCTGATCCAGGCCGGGTCCGCCATCGTCGCCGAGATCATCCGCGACGTGCTGCGCTGAGCCCGCGCGGCCGCGCCGGTCTACTCGATCTCGTCGCAGACGTGGCTCGAGCCGCCGTCACCGCCCTGCCCGGGTAGCTTTGGCATCGGCATGCCGGCCATCATGCCCTGCATCATCTCACCGCACTTGCGCATCTCGGCCAGCGCCGGTGTCGCCGCGATGCGACGTCCATAGTCGATCGCGTGGGACTGCGCCTGGTCGCGCTTGCCGGCGCTGCACAGCGCCTTGATCTCCTTGCCGACCGCCTCGCCTTCCTGCTGCAGCTTTTCCAGTGCGGCCTGGTCGACGTTCTGCATGCAGGCCTGCATCTCCTGCGCTTTGGCCTGCATCTGCTGGATCTGACCGGCATCGAGCGCCGGCATGTTCTGTTGCATCTGGCGGGCCTGTTCCATGAGGCGCTGCATCTCGGCCTGGTCGGGGGCCTGGGCCTGGACGCCGCCAGCAAGGCCGAGGGGCAGGGCCAGCGCCGCGAGTGTCCTGTACGTCATCGTGATACTCCGGGTTCTCGAAACGCTGCGCCCGCCGGGAGGCGGGCGCAGGGTGGATTATGAGCGGACGGCCGCCGGCGCGCACGCCGTGACAGTCGCTCAGCGGTAGGGCTCGTTGAGGCTGCCGCCGACGACGTAGCCCATCACTGCACCCGCCGCGGTGGCGGCGAGCTTGCCCGAACCCTTGCCGATCTGCGACCCGGCGAGGCCCCCGATGGCGGCGCCTACGGCGTTACCGAAGCCCGGCCCGGTGCTGGCATAGCCGCCACCGCGGTAGTAGGTCGGGGCGCTGTACACGGGTTCGACCGGAGCGCTGTAGACCGGCGCCGGGGCCGCGTAGACCGGCGGCGCGTAGACTGGTGGCGCGTAGACCGGGGCCGGCACGGCGTAGACCGGCGGCGGGGCGACGTACACGGGAGCGGGCGCGACATAGACCGGGGGCGGTGACGCGTATAGCGGGCGTGGCCCCCAGGCCCCGCCGAAGCCCGTGCCGATGTGCAGGTTGAACGACGTGCGGGGCGCGCGGTGGTGACGGTCGTAGCCGTGACGATCGTAGCCGTGGCGCTCGTGGTGGCGCATGTCGCCGTAGCCGCGGCCGCGACCCTCGTCGTGGGCGGCCGCCTGGCCGGCGCAGGCGGCCAGGGCGATGGCGGCCAGCGTGGTCGTGAGCTTGCGTCGGGTCGAGTACAACATGGTCGTTCTCCTTGGCATTACCCCACTGCGGGGTGGCTGCGGCCGAGGACATGGCCTCAGCCCGGGCGCCAGTCTGGACGCGGGGCGGTGAATCGAGCCTGAACGCTCGCCCCTTTCACGGCGCGCGTTCGACCAGCCGTTCGAGGTTGTCGAGGTGGTAGCCGGGGATGGTGACGATCCTGGCCGCGGATTCGTCGAGCAGGTAACGCCCGAAACCGTCTGGTGTGGTGCCGCCGACGCGGTAGCGTCGAGCAGGCGTCCCGCCCGCACGGTCGTGCAGGTGGATGATGGCGACCGGGGTCTCGAGCCCGAACTCCGCGGCCCGAGTCGGCTCGTACGGAAAGGCGCGTTCGACCCGCGCCGCTCCCAGCATGGCGAGCCGTTCGCCGATGAAGTCGCTGGGCACCCCTCCACCGGCCGCCGTCGAGCCGTGCTCGTGCTCGTGCTCGTGCTCGTGCTCGTGCTCGTGCTCGTGCTCGTGCTCGTGCTCGTGCTCGTGCTCGTTGCCGTGAACATGCCGATGGCCGTCGTAGCGCCAGCCCATGCCGGTGCGCTCGACGGCAATGACGTGACCGCCCGTCTCCAATTCCAGTCGTCCGAGTGCCTCGAGGCCACCGTCCAGCAGGTGCTCGGAGCGTGCGTCACCGTGCTCGCCGGCTGGCATCGCGCCTCGCCCAGGCCACGACTCGTGCGCACCGAGGGCCAGGCCCGCGCACAGTACCGTCCACCAGATGAGCCGGGTGTTCATCGCCGACGCCACGCGGTCCATGCCGCCAGCAGCACCAGCGCCAGCGGCCCCACCACAGTGGTGAGCAGGAAGGTCGCGCGCAGCTGCGCGTTGGTCATGCGCAGCTCGCCGAGCTGGTACTCGCGCGGCGCGATGTCGAGCAGGTTGCCCTGCTCGGCCAGTTCGCTGACGAGATTCAGGAACAACTGCCCGTTGCCGAGCGCGCCGTAGAACGAGTTGGTGGCGAAATCGCCATCCCCCACCACGGCGAGGCGCAGGCCCCGCGACGGGCTGCTCGCCAGCAGCGCCAGGGTGCGCGCGGCCGGGCTCCCATCGGCCGAGGGCCCCGCCAGGCTCGCCGCGCTGCTCTCGACCAGCGGCACCACCTGGACGTCCGTCGGCAACCCGCCCGCGACTGGCCGCAGCTCGGTAGCGCCGGGATAGAAGGTCAGCGCCAGGCGTCGCGTCACGCGGTGACGGCTGTAATCGGTCACCGCCGGGGTGGCCGGGTCGGTCCAGTAGTGCTGCGCCGGATCGCGGATGAGTTCGCCGGTGACGCGAATGCCGCGTCGTCCCAGCACCTCGTCGAGGCCGCTCGCGATACCCGGTTCGAGCATGAAGAGCATCGGGGTACCGGCCGCGAGCGCCGCGTCGAGCTGCGCCGCCTCACGTGGCTCGAAAGCCTGCTGTGGCGAAGCGACGACGACGACGGTACACCCGTCGAGCGCGCCCGGCCCCGCCAGCAACAGGCGCTGCTCGACGCGGTAGCCAAGTGTCTCCAGCGCGTTCTTCGCCATGCCCATGCCGTGGCGCTCGTGCAGGGTCAGCGGGCGCCCGCCGCTCGAATGCGAGTGGCCATGGGCGCCGTCGCCACCTTCGAAATGGTCGTGGGTCTGCAGGCTCATGGGATTGCTTTCGACGTGCCCGTCGGTGAAGCAGATCACGCCGACGGCGTCACTCGTCACGCGGATCAGTCCGTTGGTGAACTCGACCTCGTCGGCGCCGTTGACCACTACCCGCCGGTCGCCCGATCGCATCACCGTCGTTCCAGCGAACTGCACGCCCTCCCGCGCCGCCGCGGCCGGTTCCAGCAGGGGATCGTGGCTGCTTACCCGCACCAGCGGCGACAGCGACGCGTACTGTTCGAGAAGGTAGCGCGCGTCCTGCATCGCACGGCTGCGGACATCATGGAAGAAGACGATCTCGACCGGCCGCGCCAGTCCATCCAGCACGCGCCCCGTCGCCTCGCTCACCGAGTACACGCCACCGCTGGTCAGGTCGATGCGCGCGGGGTGGTTCAACACCCACAGGTTGAGCGCCGCGGCCATGACGAGCACGGCAACGACCGGCAGCAGGCGCCCGTGGCGTCGTGCCATTGCTCAGCGCCTGCGCACGAAGCGCCCGCGGCCGCGCAGCCCGTCGCCGACCCTGCCGGGCAGGTACGGACGTTCGAG
This sequence comes from Gammaproteobacteria bacterium, assembly GCA_050184115.1. Taxonomy (GTDB): domain Bacteria; phylum Pseudomonadota; class Gammaproteobacteria; genus JACKNG01. Next base: position 213,124 of record JBFXAQ010000002.1, read on the forward strand.
GCAGCACGCGGAAGGTGGAGCGGAACCCGCCGCATGGCGCCCCGCGCCTTCGCCAGGCGCACACATGGGACGTCGCGACGGCCACTGCGAACGCGTCATCGCCGTTCAAGCCCGCCGCGAACGCAGCAGCTGCGTGGCGACGACCAGCCCGACCGCGATCACCGAGCCGAACCAGATCAATGCGCCGCGCGTCAGCACGCCGCGGATGAGGTCGAGGTACTGCACGGAGAACGACACGTGTTGCAGCCAGCGTACCGCGCTGCCGGCGCCGTCCAGCGCGGCCCCGTAATCGACGAACCACATCAACAGCAGCAGCGCCCAGGTCAGCACGGCAGCGACAACCTGGTTGGCGGCACAACTCGAGGCCGCGAGACCGATCGCGGCAAAGGCCGCGCCGAGCAGGAACACGCCGACGTAGCCGCCGAGGATGGGGCCGTAATCCGGCGACCCGTACAGCGCCAGCGGCAGCACGGCCAGCGTGCTGCCGGCGAGCATGAGCAACAGGATGACCAGCAGCGCGAGGTACTTGGCCATGACGATCCCCGCCTCGGTCACCGGCAGCGTGAGCAGCAGTTCGAGCGTATCGTTGCTCCGCTCTTCGGCCAGGGTGCGCATCGACACCAGCGGCATCATCAACATGAGGAGCAGGCTCATGTTGTGGAAAGCCGAGACCATGTCGGGCGCCGCCACGAACAGTGCGTTGAAGCTGAAGAAAAAGCCGCTGGCGGCCCAGAACACCGCGATCACCACGCACGCGATCGGCGTGACGAAGTAGTGCCGCAGCTCGCGCGCGAAGAGCGTGGTGAAACCGGACCTCATGCGCCAGCGTCCTTCGCGCCGAGTGCCGCGTCGAGCGCGGACTCGAGGTCGACCGTCACCTCGGTTACGGACTCGACGTCGGCGAGGCCGGCCAGCAGGCGTACCAGCTCGGCACGCGAGACGCGCGCCTGGTCGAGGTCGAATACGAATCGCAGGCGACCGTGACCGAGCGACGCGTGGGCTTGCACCGTGACACCGGCATCGAGCGCGTGCACCCGCGTCCGGATCGGGTCGGACTCGGCGCGGGCGAGGACGACCTCGACTTGGGTCCCCCCGCCACCCAGCGGCAATCCGACCAGCCGTCCCTCGTGGAGGTAGACCACACGCGTACACAGCGCCGCCACCTCCTGCAGGATGTGGGTCGAGAAGATCACCCCGCGCCCGCTGGCAGCGGTCCGGATCATGCGCCGGGCTTCCTGGATCTGGAACGGGTCGAGACCGTTGGTCGGTTCGTCGAGCAGCAGCACGTCGGGTTCGCCGACCAGCGCCTGGGCAAGCCCGACGCGCTGGCGAAAGCCCTTCGACAAGCGGCCGATGACGCGCGCACGAACGTCGCCGAGTTCGAAGGCCTCGAGTACACGGGCGACGGCGCCGTCACGCGCCTGGCCGCGCAAGCCGCGCGCCGCGGCGACGAAGCCGAGGTACTCGCCCACGGTGAACGGGTCGTAGAGCGGCACGCGTTCGGGCAGGTAGCCGATGCGTGCGCGCAGCGCGGCCTGGTCCGGGTCGAAGGCCTGGCCAGCGAGACGGACTTCGCCGTCGTCCGGCCACAGGTAGCCGGCGGCGATGCGCAGCGTGGTCGTCTTGCCGCTGCCGTTGGGTCCGAGCAGGCCGACGATCTCCCCGCGCGCGAGCGCGAGGTCGAGGCCGGACAGCACGCTGCGACGGCGGTAACGCTTGCCGATGCCGGCGAGTACCAGCACGGACGCATCGAGGGGTGACATCACGCGATGACCCGTACCCCCGTCGACCGGGGGCGCGGGCGCGCCAGTGGATTCAGTCGTAGTAGGTGTCGTGCTTGTGGGCGTCGTACTGCTCAGCGCCGTGCGAGAACCACAGCTCGCCCTGGTGGGCGTCGCGCAGCATCTTCAGGCGATTGATCGACTGCATCGACTCGTAGGTGTTCCAGGTGATGCCGGGGATCACGCCGGCCTCGTTCTCCGGCGTGTAGACGGCGTCGCCGGCGAGGAACAGCGCGCCGGTGTTCTTCAGCTTGACCATCAGCGACTGGTGGCCCTGGGTGTGGCCCTTGGTGTCGAGCACGACCACCGAGCCGTCACCGAAGAGATCGAAGTCGCCCTCGAGTTCGAGGTAGTTGAAGTTGCGCGCATCGTCGTAATCGCCCAGCACGAAAGCCGCGGCTTGGAACTTCTCCGGCCACCAGGCCGTCTTCATCTCGGACTTCTGCACCACGATGGTGGCGTTGGGAAACATCTCCATGTTGCCGGCGTGATCGAGATGCATGTGCGACAACACCAGGTATTTGACGTCCGAGGTCTTGTAGCCGAATTTCTCCAGCTGCTTGTCGATGACTTCCTCGCGGCTCTGGATGGCGAGGAAGGCGCCACACAGCTTGCCCCAGTAGGACTCGCACTTGCCGTCGGAGACCGCGACGTTGTTACCGGTGTCGTAGACGACGAGGCCGCGCGGATGATCGATGATGTACATCGCGACCGGGACCTTGATCTTCTTGCCGACGTCACGCATCGCGGTGAGCCAGCCCTTGTCGAGTTCGAGCATGCCGCTCGAGACCTGGTAGAGCTTGATCGTGCCCTCGGCGGACGCATTGACGAGATGGCCGGCGGCGAGCGCGGCGGCGAACAACAGGGTGCACAGGCGAGCCGCGCGTTGGGTACGGGTCATCGTCGAATCCTCCACGGGTGGTGCGAACGAACGGCTCATCGCCGCTCCGGCCGCGCGACATTCTAGCGACTGGCGGCGTGTTTGTGGGCGTAGGACTCGGCCTAAGCCACCGGCGTGGAAGCGGCCCCGCCGGCGCCGCGCCGTTTCCGCCGCGCTCCTCGATCCGGCCCGACGCTCGGACTCAGAGATTCTCCGGCATGGCGTGGCCCTTGGCCCGCTTGGCCAGCATGTAGCGGCGGTTGTGCTCGCACACCCCGGCGATCAGCGACACCGCGCCCGCCACCGGCTGGCCGTTCTGTTCGAGTTGCGCACGCTTGTCGGGATTGTTCGATAGCAGGTGAATGGGCCGCCCGCCGAGCAGGTATTTGAGGACCACGGCGGCGTCGCTGAAATCGCGCGAGTCCTCCGGCAGGCCGAGCGCGACGTTGGCCTGGTAGGTGTTGTGGCCACCGTCCTGCAGCAGGTAGGTGACGGCCTTGGCCCACAAGCCGATACCGCGGCCCTCGTGGCCGCTCATGTAGACCACGGCGCCGGCGCCGGCGTCCTTGATCTGCTCGAAGGCGGCATCGAGCTGCGGCCCGCAGTCGCAGCGGCGCGAGCCGAACACGTCACCCGTCAGGCAGCAGGAATGAATGCGCACCAGGGGTCGCTCGGCGTCGCGGAAGCCCGGCAGGGCGAACACCGAGTTGACCGACATCGAGCTCGACAGCAGCTCGCGCAGCGCCGCGGTGTCGCCCTCGCCCACCTCGCGTGCGGCATCGAGCACCGCGGACAGCTCCGTGCGGCGCACGAAGGGGTACCACTCGAGCATGACCTCGCCGTCGTCGAACAGGCGCGGGATCGGCACGGGGCCGAGCACCGACATGAAGGCGGCACCGTCCTCGCTCGGCACCACGCGGCCGCCACGGTCGAGCGTGACCAGCTGGCCGTCGGCCTCGAGGCGTTCACGAATGGACTTGTCGACGTAACTGAACACGGTCATCCCCTTGATCTCGACTGCTGGGACTGCGACGGGCGGAGCGCGGCCACGGGCGCCGCGCGGGACCGGCATGATGCCCGCCACGGCGCGCACGCACAACGCGGGCGCCGGCTCCGACTGCTACGTGGGCGGGGCGTGGCCGGTTCAGATCGCTGCGGCAGCCGCAGCTGGACACTGCCCCGCCGCGAGCTGCGCTGCCCCGGCGTGTGCGATGCGCCCCTCAGCCCGCCAGCGCCTCCAGCGCCGCGTAGTCCGGCCCCGGCTGGCCGTCCGCGCGCAACGGCTGGATGACGACCTGGTCCGCACCCTGCTCGAAGTACCTGGCGAGCCGTGCCTTGATCGTCGCGGCATTACCCCACAGCACCATGGCGTCCATCAGCCGATCGCTGCCGCCGTTCTCCAGGTCGCCCTGGTCGAAACCGAGGCGGAACCAGTTGTTGTAGTAGTTCGGCAGGCCGATGTAGAAGGACAGCGCCGCACGTGCCGCGGCGCGCGCCTGCACCGGGTCCTCGCACAAACAGACCTTCTGTTCGCAGATGATGGCCCCCTGCTTGCCCATCGCCGCGCGCGACAGCGCAACCTGGTCCGGGGTGATGTTGTAGGGGAAGACACCGAGGGTCATGTCGGCGGCGAGTTCGGACATCTTCGGACCCAGCGCCGCCAGCACGACCTGGCGCGGCGCCGTGCCGACACCCATGCCCATGCTGCCCAGCGCCGTCCAGGCCTGGTTCATGGCTTCGAGATAAGCACGCATGGTCGCCACCGGCCGGCTGTACTGGTGGCCCCGGACATCGTTCACCAGCGGCGCGTGCGAGACCCCCAGGCCGAGCACGAAGCGGTTGTCGTAGAGGCGATTGAGGGCATCGTGCCCCATCACCGAAGCCGACGGGTCGCGGGCGTAGATGTTGGCGATGCCGCTGGCGACGACCAGTTTCTTCGACTGCGACAGCAGGTAGGCGCCGGCGGCAAAGGTCTCGTAACCCATCGCCTCGGGATACCACAGGGTCGAGTAGCCGAGTTCCTCGAGGCGGCCGCACAATTCGCCCAGGCCCCGCGCGTCGAGCAGGTCGGTGAAGGTGAACACGCCGTACTTGCCGAATTTCATCGTCGTCCTCCCGTTGATGTGGCGTGCAAGGATACCGTCCGCGCCCGCCACGCGCAGCCGCCGCGCGGCGGGCGCGGCTTGCCTGGACGACCGACGGCGGGCTAGCCTCCCGGGCCTCTGCAGCACCCGCCATGGAGCCCGCGCATGTTCCCGAGAACCGTCTTCAGCGAAGAGCACGAAATCTATCGCGAGAGCGTGCGGCGCTTCGTCGAGCGCGAGATCGTGCCGCATCACGCCGAATGGGAGAGCGTCGGCCAGGTCAGCCGCGAACTGTGGCGGGCGGCCGGCGAGCACGGCCTGCTGTGCCCCTTCGTGCCGGAGGAATACGGTGGCGCCGGCGGTGATTTCCTCCATGTCGCCGTGGTCGCCGAGGAACTCGCGCGGGTCGACGCCACCGGCCCGGCCTTCCACCTGCATTCCGGCATCGTCGCGCCCTACGTGCTCCATTACGGCAGCGAGGCGCAGAAGCGCCGCTGGTTGCCCGGCATGTGCTCGGGCGAGATCGTCGGTGCCATCGCGATGAGCGAACCGGCAGCGGGTTCCGACCTTGCCGGCATGCGCACCCGCGCCGTGCGCGACGGCGACGAGTACGTGGTCAACGGGCAGAAGACCTTCATCTCCAACGGTCAGCTCGCCGATCTCGTCATCACCGCGTGCAAGACCGACGTCGACGCCGGCGCACGCGGCATCAGCCTGATGCTGGTCGATGCCGCCACGCCGGGCTTCGAGCGCGGTCGCAAGCTCGACAAGATCGGCTGGAAGGCGCAGGACACCTCGGAACTCTTCTATGACGACGTACGCGTGAGCGTCGCAGACAGGCTCGGCGAGGAGAACCGAGGCTTCCACTACCTCATGCAGCAACTCGCGCAGGAGCGCCTGATCATCGCCATCCGTTCCGCCGTGACGATGGAATCGGCGCTGCAGTGGACGCTCGACTACACCCGCGGCCGCGAGGCCTTCGGCCGCGCCATCGCCGATTTCCAGAACACCCGCTTCAAGCTCGCCGAGGTCAAGGCCAAGGCCGTCGTCACCCGCAGCTTCGTCGACCGCTGCCTGGAACTGCACATGCAGGGCGGTCTCGACGCCAACGACGCCGCCATCGCCAAGCTGCACGCCACCGAAACCCTCATGCAGGTGCTCGACGACTGCCTGCAACTCCACGGCGGCTACGGCTACATGTGGGAATACCCCATCGCGCGCGCCTGGGCCGGCCACCGCGTCTCGCGCATCGCCGGTGGTTCGAGCGAGATCATGAAGGAGATCATCGCGCGCACGCTGTGAGTACGGCCCGCCCGCCGGGCGCTTGAGCTGGATCAGGCGCCGGCGGCCGGATTTGCGGTTTCATCCGCGCATGGAACAAGCCGTCTTCTTCGACGCCGAGCTGATCGGCCGCTACGACCGCCAGGGACCGCGCTACACCTCGTACCCGACGGCCGTACAGTTCCACGACGACTTCGGCGCGGCCGAATACCGCGAAAGCGTCGCCCACAGCAACGGTGCGCCGATGCCGGCGCCACTGTCGCTGTACTTCCACATCCCCTTCTGCGCAACCGTCTGTTACTACTGCGCCTGCAACAAGGTGGTGACGAAGAACCGCGCGCACGCGGCGCCCTACCTCGACAGCCTGTGCCGCGAGATCGAGCTGCAGGCGGCCCTGTTCGACGCCGATCGCGAGGTGACCCAGTTGCACTGGGGCGGCGGCACGCCGACCTTCCTCGCGCCGGACCAGATGGCGCGCCTGATGGCGCAGACGCGCGCACGTTTCAACCTCGTCGACGACGCGGCCGGTGAGTTCTCGATCGAGATCGATCCGCGGACCGTCGACGCCGATGGCATCCGCAACCTGCGCGCGCTCGGCTTCAACCGCCTGAGCCTCGGCGTGCAGGACTTCGACGAGCGCGTACAGCGCGCGGTCAACCGCATCCAGCCCGAGAGCCAGACCCTGGCCATCATGGCCGCGGCACGCACGGCGGGGTTCCGTTCGATCAGCGTCGATCTCATCTACGGCCTGCCTTTCCAGACCGTCGCCAGCTTCGAGCGCACCCTGGAGCGGGTCATCGCGGCCGCGCCCGATCGACTCTCGATCTTCAATTACGCCCACCTGCCGGCGATGTTCAAGGTCCAGCGCCAGATCGACGAGAGCGCCCTGCCGGCCGCGCCGATCAAGCTCGAGATTCTCAAGCGTTCCATCGAGCGCCTCGGCGCGGCGGGCTACGTCTACATCGGCATGGATCACTTCGCCCGCCCCGGCGACGAACTCGCCCGCGCCCAGGTCGAGGGCCACCTGACTCGCAACTTCCAGGGCTACTCGACCCACGGCGGCTGCGACATCGTCGGCTTCGGCATGTCCTCCATCGGCAGCGTCGACGACTGCTACGCGCAGAACGAACGCACGCTCGAGGCCTACCGTGCGCGCATCGACACTGGTCAACTGGCCATCGCGCGCGGCGTCAGCCTGACTGCCGACGACCGCCTGCGCCGCGCCGCCATCAACGAACTGGTGTGCCATTTCGCGCTCGACACCCAGACGTTCGGCGCTGCCCACGGCGTCGATTTCTGGTCCTACTTCCGCGCCGAACACGCGCCGTTGCGGGCGATGGCCGATGACGGCCTGCTCGAACTCTCGACGCGCGCGATCCGCGTGCTGCCGCGCGGCCGCCTGCTCATCCGCAACATCTGCATGGTGTTCGACGCCTACCTCGGCGCCGGCAGTCATGCCGCACCGCGCTTCTCACGCGTGATCTGACGGCCAGCCGAAGCCTCAACGCCGCGGCGTCCGCTCCGGGTAGAGCAGCCGCACCGTGCCCTCGACCGTGACCTGGGCAGCGCGCTCGAAGGGCGGCTGCAGCCAGTCCACGCCTCCGCTGAAGCCGTAGCCCTCGGTTGGCCGCGCGCCGCCATCGAGCTGCTCGTCGCCATTGGCATCGTGAAACGCGAACACCGCGTAGGGCGGCGTGCCGGCCGCGCGCAGGCTGACATCGAGACGCCCTGCCGTCGCTGGCACCTCGGCATAGCCGACCGCGCGCGCGGCATCGCCCGCGACGTACGCCTCGGCCTCGTCGTAGAGCAGCACCCGCACCACGCCGCGGTCGTCGGCGACGCCGTCGACGTGGACCGTGACGATGGCCAGCGCCTCGAGCAACGCCTGCGCGCGCGGATCGGTCACGCTCGCCGCCGGCGCGGCAGGCGCCGGCGCCTCGTCGACGGCCTCGAAGAGGTCGAGCAGGTCTTCGCCCGCGGCTGTCGTCCCGCCCGCGCAGAGCGTCGCGGCAAGCAGCGCGGCGGCCGTTCTCCTCACGCCCGCCGCCGCCGTCGCCCGCCGCCCTTGCGCGCGCCCGCCTGCTTCCACGGCGGCAGGGCCTGCATGGCCGGGTGGTCGGCAAACAGCCGCGCCTGCCCGGCGCCGAAGTAGGATTCGCGCAGCGTGCTGCCGGCGTAACCCGTACGCATGCGGCCGCGCCGCTGCAGTTCCGGCACCGCCAGTTCGACGAAGTCGCGGAAGCCGCTCGGCTGCGTCACCGGCACGAGGTTGAAGCCGTCGCAGTCGGTCTCGTCCATCCAGCGCTCGAGTTCGTCGGCGACGGTCTGCGGACTGCCGACGATCTTCGGCATGACGCTGCCGATGGTCATGTGCTCACCGATGTCGTCGATGGTCCAGTGCCGCTCGGGGTCGATCTCGGCGAAGTGGTTGAGCAGGCCCTGGATGGCGTCGGTCTTCATGTTGCGCAACTCGACGTCGCGCGGGAATTGCGCGATATCGATGCCGATCCAGCCGCAGAAGAGCGCCAGCGCCCCTTCGGGCGAGGCGTAGCGGCGGCAGGTCTCGAGCTTGGCTTGCGCTTCGGCATCGGTTGGCGCCGTGATCACCGTGACACCCGGGAAGACCATCACCCGCGCCGGATCGCGACCGGCGGCACGGGCCGCGGCGCGCACTTCGGCCACGCCCTTGCGGCAGGCGTCACGATGCGGGTAGATGGCGAACACGCCCTCGGCGTGCTTGCCGGCGAACTGCACGCCGCGCCCGGACTGGCCGGCCTGGTAGAGCACCGGCGTGCGCTGCGGCGAGGGTTCGCACATGTGCGGCCCGGGCACCGAGAAGTACTTGCCCCGGTAGTCGATGGTGTGCACGCGCGCGGGGTCGGTGTGGACGTCGTGCACGTGGTCGCGCACCACCGCGTCGTCCTCCCAGGAGTGCTCCCACAACTGGTAGACCACCTCCATGTATTCCTCGGCGCGGGCGTAGCGTTCGTCGTGGGCCATCTGGTCGTCGAGGCCGAAGTTGGCGTTGGCGTCGGCGAGGTAGGAGGTGACGATGTTCCAGGCGATGCGTCCGCGCGTCAGGTGATCGAGGGTCGAGAACACCTTGGCTGCCTGGTAGGGCGCGAAATAGGTGGTCGAGTAGGTACAGGCGAAGCCGAGGTGGCGGGTGGCGTAGGCCATGGCCGAGACGATCAGGGTCGGGTCGTTGCTCGGAAACTGCACGGCGTGGCGCACGGCGGTCTCGCGCGAGCCCTTGTAGACGTTGTAGGTGCCGTGGACGTCAGCGAGGAACAGGGTGTCGAAGCAGCCCCGTTCGAGCAGCCGCGCGAGGTCGACCCAGTAGTCGACGTCCTTGTAGCCCAGGCTCGAGCCGTCGAGCGGGTGCTTCCACTGCCCCTTCGAGTGGTGGCAGATGGAACACTGGGTGAACGCATTCATGTGAATCAGCTTGGACATCGCGCACGGCCTCCCCCGTTGGCGGCCATCTCCCCGACGACCGGCGGCCTCAAGGCTAGCCGAAATCGACCGCGCCGCCACGTGGAAGCCGCGCGGGTGACGGCGCAAGTTTGGTCTGCAAGTCTTGCAGCGCGAACCGTGGTGGGCCGGGTCGGGGGGCGCCAAGTGCCTGAATCGCTTACCCGGACGCCTGGTCGACAGGACTGGCGTGGAACTTGCTCGCGCTGACGCACGGCATGTGCCGCAGCCCATCCCGAGGCCGCTCGTGACTCTCGACATCAGCATCGCCTACACCCCCGATCCCGACGACGCTTTCCATTACCACGCGCTGGAAGCCGGCCGCATCGCCGCTCCGGCCGGCTGCAAGTTGAGTTTCACGCACGCACCGATCCAGGCCTTGAACGAGAGCTGCCGCCGGCAGGTTCACGACGTCTGCGCGATTTCGTCGGTGCACTACCCGGCGATCAGTGACGACTACGTCATCCTCGCCTCCGGCGCGAGCGTGGGACGCGGTTACGGCCCGGGACTGGCCGCCGCCGCCGGCACCACGTTCGATTCGCTGGTCGGCCGCCGTGTCGCCATCCCCGGCGAGCTGACCACCGGCAACTTCCTGCTGCGCTATTTCTACCGCGGCTATGCGCCGGTGGTGCTGCCGTTCGACGACATCGCCGCGGCCATCGTCACCGGCGAGGTCGACGCCGGCGTGCTCATCCACGAGGAACTGCTGAACTACACCGAACAGCCGTTGCGCCGCATCTGCTGCCTTGGCGCGCGCTGGTTCGAGCACACCGGGCTGCCGCTGCCGGTCGGCCTCAACGTCGCCCGCCGCGCGCTCGGGCCGCGGCTCATCGGCGCGCTGGAGGACGCCATCCACGCCAGCATGCGCCACGCCCTCGATCATTACGACGAGGCCATGGCCTTCGCCAGCCGTTTTGGCCGTGGTCCGCAGTCGCTGGTGCGCGAGGACTTCGTCGCCCGCTTCGCCAACACCGACACCCTGCTGATGCCAGCCGACGTGCGTGAAGGGCTCGCCACGCTCTATGCGCGGGCCGTCGACAACGGCTTCATCGCGCGCGTGCCACCGCTCGACCTCGTCGACCCTTCGCCCGGCGCCGCGCCGCGCGCCGTCGCCAACGGCTGAGCGCGATGCACGTCCTGCTGACCGGCGCGACCGGCTACCTCGGCCGTCACCTGCTCGCCCGCCTGCTCGGTGACGGTCATCGCGTCAGCGTGCTGGTACGCCCACGCCGCGGCCAGTTACAGCTGCGTGTGGTCGAAACGCTGCGCCCGCTACCGCTGCCGGCGGGCCGCCCGCTGCCGGAGATCCAGGTCCTCGCCGGCGACGTCAGCGCGCCCGCCTGCGGGCTCGACGCTGCTGCGCTGGCGGGCCTGCGCGCATCGCCACCCGATGCCTTCGTGCACGCCGCCGGGCTGACTCGCTTCGAGACCCACCTCGCCGCAGACATCGCGCGCCACAACCGCGAGGGCACGCGCATCGCCCACGCGCTCGCCCGCGACCTCGGCGTACCGCGCTTCGTCCACGTTTCGACCGCCTACGTCGCCGGCGATACCACGCTGCCGTTCGGCGCCGACGACCTCGACGTCGGCCAGGGCTTCCACAATCCCTACGAGGAAGCGAAGTTCCGCGCCGAGCAGGACCTGCGCGTCCAGGCCGGCCGTGGGCCGGCCATCGACGTCATCCGCCCCAGCATCGTCGTCGGCGGCTGTCCGCTCGGCGACGGCGACGCCGTCAGCACCGTCTACACCTTCATCAAGGCCCTGCACTTCCTGCGCGAATGCGCCCGCCGCGACGCGGCACGCGGCCGCGGCCGCCTCGCCGCCCAAGGCATCGGCATCAGCGGCACGCGTTGCCTGCTGCCGCTACGCGTGCCTGCCGAACCCGGTCACCGGCTCGACCTCGTGCACGTCGACGACGTCGTCGAGCAGGTGCTGGCAACGCTGGCCGAGCCCCCCGCCGGGTGGCGCGTACAGCAGGTCACCGGGCCCGGCACCACGCTGGAAACCTTGCGCCAGGGCATCTGCGGCGCACTCGCCATCGACGGCCCGCGCTTCGTCGCCGCCGGCGAGGCGGAGCCACGCACGCGCCTCGAGCAGCAGTTCGACCGCATCACCCGCGTCTACCAACCCTACCTGCACCACGCGCCGCGCTTCCGCGCGCCCACCGCTTACACCCCACGGGCGATCGACGTCGCCGGCTTCAGCCGCGCGTTCCTCGTCCAGATGGGTGACCGCGCGGGGCACGGCAACGGCAGCGGGGTTGGTGCGCTGGCCCTCGCGGTGGCCGGCGTGCGCGAGCCTCGCGACTACTTCCGCGCCCTGGTCGACGGCGAGATCGGGCGTCATTTTCTCGCCCGCCACGATTTCGTCGACCTGCGGGTGTGTTTCCGTCTCGGCGGCGAGCAGGGGGGCGACACCACGGTTCATTTCAGCCGCGGCCGCGCGACCCTCGTCGATCCCGCCTCGCCGTTCGCTGCCGACTGCACCTACGTGCTCGACAGCGAACTGTTCATGCGTATCGTCGCCGGCCAGGCCGACCTCCGCGGCGCGTTCTTTGCCGGGCGGGTACGCATTCACGGCGACAAGGAACTCGCCCTCAAGTTCGGCGCCCTGCTCGGCCTCTACTACCACCGCATCGAGGAACACGTGCTCGAAGAGGTTGCGGTGTGAGCCCGCTCGCCGCCGTCCTCGCGCGACTGGTCGCGCGACACCCGCGTGCCATCGTCGTCGCGAGCATCGCGCTGACGCTCGCCGCACTGCTCGCCCACCCCCTCGTGGTCGGTCACGACTACGCCGACTGGATCGATCACGACAGCGCGCACTACCGCGCCTGGGCCGGCCTCGCCCGCGATTTCGGCGATGCCGACACGGTGATGGCCGCAGTCGGCGTCGACAGTCTCGATGACGACGCCCGCCGCGCGGCCTGGTTCGACCTCGTCGACAAGTTGCGCGGCATGCCCGGGGTCGCCGGCGTGGTCGAGCCGTTGTCGCAATTCCTCGGCGCCGACCGTGACTTTCCGCCGGATGCCGTCGATCGTGCCATCCTCGCCGACGCCCTCGGCGCGCGCAGCAACGACTACCGCCACCTGCTGGTGTCCCGCGACGCCGCCACCATGGCCCTGCTGATCCTGCTCGATCCCGACCGCCGCGACGCCCATGCCTCCGTGGTGCACGCCCTCGTCGACGGCCTCGAGGCCGCCGGCATCCCGGCCGCCTTCGCGGGCACCGCCTACTTCAGCAGTGTGCTCGCCGACACCATCGGCAGCGATCTCGGCCGAGTCATCGCCCTGCTGCTGGGTGTCGCCGTGCTCGTCCTCGCCTACTTCCTGCGCGAGCCCCGTGTCGTCGCCGCCATCCTCGCCGGCGTCGCGCTGGCCACTGGCGCGGCGCTCGCCATCGCCGGCGCCTGCGGTCTCGATCTGAACCTGCTCACCCTGCTGCTGATGCCGCTCGTGCTCGGCGTCGTGCTGACCACCGCGGTGCACCTGTTCACCCGGCGCATGGACGGCGCCTGGCGTTACGACGACGCCATCGCGCGCGTCCTCGCGCCGGCCAGCAGCGCCGCCCTGACCACGGCGCTCGGCTGCCTGTCGTTCCACTTCGCGCCGCAGCCGCTGATCGCGCGCATGGGCCTGGTGATGCCGCTCGCCGTGCTGGTGAGCTTCGCCGTCGCGCTGGTCTTCGTGCCGGCCCTGCTGGCCTGGCTCGCGCCGCATGCCGGTCTGCCGCCCCTGCGCGTTCACCGCCTCGTCGTGCCACGCCGCGCCCGGGGTGTCGTCGCGATCGCGTTGTTCGCCGCCGCGGTGGCCGCCGCCGCCGCACTGCCGCGGCTCACCACCAACCCCGATGCCCTGTTCTTCTTCGCCGCAGACAGCCGGGTGATGCGCGACTACCGTCACATCGAGGAGCGCCTGGCCGGCCTGCTCACCGTCGACCTGGTGATCCGCGCCGCGGCCGGCGACACGGTGCGCGACGGCGCCAACGCGAGCGCCATCGAGCAGTTCGCCGCGCGCCTCGCCACGCTGCCGGAACAGACCACCGTCATCGCCGGACACGATCTCGACTGGATGGAACTCCTCGGCGTCGAGCGCGTGCCGGGGCTCGGCGGCATGCTCTACAACCGGGACGACAGCGGCACCCGCCTCGTCCTGCGCCTGCGCAACGTCGACGCGCGGCCCTGGCGCGAAGTCGCCGCCGACATCGAGCGACGCTGGGACGCGACACCGCACGGCGCGCTCGATCTCGAGATCACCGGCCTCGTGCCGCTCATCCTCGAAGCCCAGGATCGCCTGCTGCACGTCCAGGGCCGCATGCTGCCCGTGGTACTCGGCGTCATCTGCCTGGCCATGCTCGCGCTCTATCGCCGGCCGCCCGTGCTCTTCGCCGCCGTCGCCGCCAACTTCCTCCCGCTGGTGGTCACCGCTGGCACCATGGCCTGGTGCGGCATCGCGCTGAACAGCATCAACCTCTTCGTCGGCAGCGTCATGCTCGGCATCGTCGTCGACGACACCATCCACCTGCTGCATGCCTGGCACCACCACGGCCGCGTCGAACCGGCGCTCGGCGAGGTCGGGGATGCCCTGTGGGTGACCTCGATCACCGTCGCGCTGGCGTTCGCCGCACTGGCCGCGTCCGCGCTCATCCCGGTACGCGAGTTCGGCCTGCTCTCGGTGCTGGCAGTCGCCACTGCCTGGCTCGGTGATACCTGCCTGCTCCCCGTCCTGCTCGAACGCCTGGAGGCCCGCGCATGAGCGACTACCTGGAACGGGCCCTCGCGCTCCACTTCCATCCCCGGCGCGGCAGCCCGTACTGGCTGGAGCGCGCCGCCGAGCTCGGCTTCGATCCGCGCGCGCGGATCGCGACGATGGCCGATCTCGACCTGCTCGGGCCATTCGATCTCGAGGTCCTGGGCATGCGGCCGTATACCGACTTCGTGCCGCGCGACATCGTCGCCGGCACGCCGCTGGTGCTGGCCGAGACCGGCGGCACCACCGGCGCGCCACGCCTCACGGCCTATACCGAGGACGAATTCGAGGCCGCCTTCGTCACGCCCTTCTTCGAGTGCGTAAACGGGGCTGCGACCTTCAACGGTGGCCACTGGCTGTGGCTCGGGCCGTCCGGCCCGCACGTCATCGGCAAGGCCGCGCAGCGCATCGCGCGGCTCAGCACGGGACGCGACGCCTTGAGCGTCGATTTCGATCCGCGCTGGTTCCGCCGCCTGGCGGCGGGTTCGCTGGCCCGCGAGCGCTACCTCGAACACGTGATCGAGCAGGCGCTGCGGCTGGTCCAGGGCCAGGACGTGCGCTACCTCTTCACCACCCCGGTGGTGCTGGAACGCCTGCTCGTGCGCATGGTCGTACGCGAGCGCGAGGCGGTGCGTTTCGTCTACCTCGGTGGCATGGCCATCGATGCCGAGACCCTGGCCACCCTCGCCACCGCCCTGCCAGGCGCGGACTTTCTCTGCGGCTACGGCAACACCCTGTTCGGGGTCTGCCACGAAGCCCGCGCCATGCGCCCGGCGGCCGGCCCGCGACACTACTACCCGCACGGCGAGCGCATTGCCGTGCGCATCGTCCAGCCCGGCACCACCACGCCGGCAGCGCCCGGCGAACGCGGCCAGGTCGCGATGACACGCTGCGATCTGTCCATGCTGCTGCCCGGCGTGCTCGAACGCGACCACGCGCTGGCCAGCGAGGCGCCCGACCTGCCCGGACGCGGCGCGGGGCTGGCCGACCCACGGCCGCCGGCCACCCAATCCGTCCATATCGATAACGGGATCTATTGACATGACCGCACCCCGCGACCCAGCCGTCTCGGCCCTGCTCGAGCTCAAGTCACGCTTTCTCATCCCCTGCGTGTACCACTTCTACAAGGAGCCGATGGTGCTCGAACGCGGCAAGGGCTGTTACGTGTTCGACACCGAGGGACGCCGCTACCTCGACTGCTACTCCGGCGTCGGCGTGAGCAGCTCAGGGCATTGCGAGAAGCGCATCATCGACCGCGCCATCGCCCAGATGCGCAAGCTCGTCCACACCACCACCATCTATCTCACCGAGCCGATGCTGCGCCTCGCCGAAGCGTTGGCGAAGTTCATGCCGGGCCGCCTTACGCGCAGCTTCTTCTGCACCTCGGGCTCGGAGGCCAACGAAGGCGCGCTGCTGCTGGCCAAGCTCGCCACCGGGCGCAACGACTTCATCGCCCTCTCGCGCAGCCTGCACGGACGCACCTACCTCACGGCCGGGCTCACCGGCATGCAGTTCTGGCGTACCGATCCGAGCCCTCCGGACAACGTCCACTTCGTACCGAGCCCGACCTGCCACGACTGTCCGCTGAAACTCGCCCGCGCGAGCTGCGGGCTGAAGTGCGCGGAGGCGATCGAGGACGTCATCCGCGAGAACCCGGACCAGGTCGCCGCCCTGATCGCCGAACCGATCCACGGCAACGGCGGCATCGTCGTGCCACCGGCGGGCTACTTCGAGAAGGTCCAGGCCATCCTGCGCCGCCACGGCGTGCTGCTCATCATGGACGAGGCCCAGACCGGCTTCTGCCGCACCGGCAAGCGCTTCGGCTTCGAGCACTGGGGCATCGAGCCCGACATCGTCACGGTGTGCAAAGCGCTCGGCAACGGCCTGCCCATCGCCGCCTTCGTCACCACCGACGAGGTCGCGGCCAGGTACACCCGCCCGGGCGCCTCGACCTTCGGCGGCAACCTCGTCACCAGCGAGGCCGCGCGCGCCACGCTCGAGTTCCTGGAATCCAACCGTCTGGACGAGGCCGCCGCCGCGCGCGGCGAGGAGCTCGCGGCCGGGCTGGCGCAGCTTGCGGTTCGCCATGCGCTGATCGCCGACGTGCGCGGGCTCGGACTCATGCGCGGCGTCGAGCTGGTGACGGCGGACGGCGAGCCGGCCAGCGCGGAAACCGATGCCGTGCTCGAAGGTCTCAAGGACGCCGGCGTACTCGCCGGCAAGACCGGCCCCGGCCGCAACGTGCTGACCCTGATGCCACCGCTGGTGATCAGCGCGGCGCAGGTGAAGCAGGTCCTGCAGACCCTCGACGCCGTCCTCGGCGACGTCGCCCGCCAGAGGAATCTCGCCGCATGATCGACAGCGAACGCCGGCGCCATCGGCGCCACCGGCAACGCCGCCGCAATCTGCTCGTCGCCCTCGTCATCGCTTTCGTCGTCGCCGCTTCGCACGTGCACGCCGCCGAGCCCGACTGGAGCGACTGGGACGCCGTGCTCGCCGACCACGTCAGTCGCGGTTCGAAGCACGGCGTCGAACTGAACCTGGTCGATTATCCAGCCATCGCGGCCGATCCGCGCTTCGCCGCGGTGGTGAAGACGATCGAGAACCACCCGCTCGAACAACTCGACGGCGAGGCCGAGAAACTCGCCTTCCTCATCAACGCGTACAACGTGTTCGCGGTGAAAATGGTCGCCGACCACCTGCCGCTGGACTCGATCAAGGACGTCGGCAGCTTCATCTCGCCGGTGTGGAAGAAACCCGCCGGCAAGCTCGGCGGCGCGGACGTCTCGCTCGACGACATCGAACACGGCCGCCTGCGCAAGATGGGCGAGCCGCGCATCCACATGGCCATCGTCTGCGCCTCGGTCAGCTGCCCCGACCTGCGTACCGAGGCCTACCGCGCGACCAGGCTCGAGACCCAGCTCGACGACCAGGCGAAGGCCTTCCTCGCCAACCCGGCCAAGGGCCTGCGTATCGAGGGTGACACCGCCCACGTGACGCGCATCTACGACTGGTTCGAAGACGACTTCGAAAAGCTGGGCGGCGTCGCTGCCTTCGTACGGCGCTATCACGACCTGCCCGCCGACGCCGACATCGAAGCAGACATCGACTATGACTGGTCGTTGAACGGGCGCTGAGGTTGGACGCGGGCGGGAAAGCGCGGAATGGCGCGGAATGGGGACAGTATACTTTCAGCCGGTTTCCAGCCGTGGCTGTACGCGGGTCAAAAGTATACTGTCCCCATTCCGCGCCCCATGCCGTCCTCTGTTCCGGCGCTGTTCCGTTGCTGACTCCGTAGCTGCCGCCCGCGGCGGTTCCGCGCGCCGCCTTATACTGGCACCCCTCGCAGCCGCGGCGCCCTGCCATGACCGACACCCACGCCTTTCTCGCCGACTTCCTCGCCGCCGCCGGGCGGCCCGCGGACACCCTCGACATCCACCAGTTGCAGGGCCTCCTGTTTGCCGTCTGCTGCGCACCCGAGGCGACCGAAACCTCCGACTGGATCGCGGCGACCTTTGCCGACGAGGACCCGGGATTCGCCGATGTCGAAGAATCGCGCCTGGTGTTCGAAGCGCTGGTCGCGCTCTACAACGCGATCAACGAAGGCGTCGTCGAAGGCCGGCCGGCACTACCTGACGACTGCGCCTTTGTCGACGACCTCCTCGCCAACACGGCTGACGACGCGCCCGTCGCGCGTTGGTCACAGGGCTTCGACTTCGGCCAGGCCTGGCTGGAAGAGGTCTGGGACGCCTGGTTGCCCGAGGCGCTGGCCGAGGAGTTCGACGCCGACGTCTACGTGCTCAGCTTCTTCGGCGCCCGCGACGCCGTGCAGGAAGAACTCGGCCGCGCGAAGCGCCGCCGCGGCAAGAGCGTCGAGACGCTTTACGCCGAAGAGGCCGAGCACTGCCGCGGCGCCTTCGCCGACGCGCTCGTCGCCCACGCCGCGCTCGGGCGCAAGCTCTACCTGTTCGCCGAAGGCGTCGAGGCGCAACGCGAACCCGTGCGCGTGAGCAAGACCGGGCGCAACGAGCCCTGCCCTTGCGGCAGCGGCAGGAAATACAAGAAGTGCTGCGGGGCGTGAGCGCCGGCGCCTGACGTCGCCGCGCCGCGACGTCAACGCTCGCGCAGTGGACGCCTGCTCAGGCGGCGTCCAGCGCCGTCTCCGAAGCCGCCTCGCCACGCACCCGCGTATGCCTCATGACGCGCGCATGGGCGTCGTCGTAGGGTCGCGCGCGGTGCAGCAGGCAGCGGTTGTCCCACACCGCGACGTCGCCGGGCGTCCAGGCGTGGGCATGCACCCGCGGCGGCTGGCAGGCGAAATCCATCAGCTCGTCGAGAAAGCGCTCGGATTCCTTCGCCGTCATGCCCGGCAGGTCGCAGGCGTGGCGGCCGATGAAGAGCGAGCGCCGCCCCGTCACCGGGTGGACCTTGACCAGCGGCCGCCGTGGCGCGGCCGCGTCGCCGAAGCCGTAGAAGTCCCCCGACTGCGCCACCGCGCCGATGCGCGCCTGGGAGTAGTAGAGCGAGTGGGCGGCGTGCAGGTGTTCGATCCGATCCCGCGTCGCGGGCGCGAGCGCGTCGTAGGCGGCGCGCATGTCCGCCCACTCGGTCTCGCCACCGGACGGCGGCACGACCTCGGCCGACAGCACCGAGGCCTTGGCCGCGAGTGGCATGTAGGAGCTGTCGGTGTGCCAGCCCTCGTTGCCGCGCAGGAGTTGGCGGTAGGTCGACCCTTCACGTAACGGCTGGCCGTGCTCGTCACGGTTGGAGATGGCGATGTTGGGCTGGCCCTCGATCAGGATCTCGATGGCGCCGAACCGGCCCGCGAAGGCGAGTTGCGTCTCTGGCGAAGGGTGCTGGTCGGGAAAGATCAGCAATGCATGCTCGTGGAAGGCGTCGAGGATGTGCGCCCACGAGTCGTCGTCGAGTCGCGCGAGGTCGACCCCGGTGACGGTCGCGCCGAGGGTGCAGCCGTGGGTGGCAGACAAGGGTTCGATGACGATGGGCATCGCGGCGGGACTCCCCTCCCGAGCGTGGTGCGTGCCCCGGAGTATAGCCGCGGTGTCGGACACTGGAGCGCGCCGCGGTGCCCCACCGCCATCACCAGGTGTCGGCATCCGCGCAAAGTCGCGTCGGGCGTCCCGGCCGCGTAACGATCGTTGACAACCGGCGGTGTCGTGAGTGGCTATGCTCGTGTCGAACAGGACCGGCCGGGAGGGAGCCATGCAGCACGTTGTCATCCGTATCGCCGCGGCCATGGTGTTCGCCGTGCTCGCCCCGTCGGCCAGTGCCAACCTGATCGGCAGCGGAGACTTCGAAACCTGCGCCATCGTTGCGCTGCCCGGCAACGGCGCTTCGAACACCAACTGCGGCTGGACGTTCGCCAACTTCGCCGGCGTCGAGTCCTTCGGTGGCGGCAAGGTCGTGCGTCTCGAGACCAACGGCGCCGCGACGCTCGACTCGACCGCCGCTTACACCGTCGCCGGCCTCACCGTCGGCGCGCAGTACACCCTGGCCTGGGACCGGGCGGTGCGCGTCAATTTCTCCGGCGCGGCCAACGGGCCATCGTTCGGCGTCTTCCTCGACACGCAGAGCTTCGCCTCGGCGCTGTTCCTGCTGCCGACGGGGACCGTCAACGCGGGTTTCATCGCGGAGTCAGTCAACTTCGTCGCCAGCGCCGCCAGTCACACCTTCATCTTCGCCGGCGAACTCGACGGCCGCAGCAACGGCGCGGGCACTACCGACGTCTCCCACCGACTCGACAACGTCAGCCTGCTGGCCGTGAATGCCGTGCCTGAACCGGCCGCACTCGCGCTCGTCGTCGGCGGCTTGCTGGCCGGCCTGCGCCGCAGCCCGCGGCGCTGACCCGGCAAGCGCCTCAGGCGCCGCCGGCGAGTTCGGCGACGAAGGTCGCCGAGCCCATCACCCGCCCGAAGTAGGGCAGCAGCACGTCGAGCGTCTGCTGGCTGTAGTCGCCGAGCATGCGGTCGACGCAGTCCTCCAGCACGATCACGCCGTACTCGCGCTCGTTCGCGCTGCGCGCCGTCATCTCGATGCCGAAGTTGGTCGCGAGCCCGACCAGCACCAGCACGTGGCGACCGAGGTTGCGCAGCACGGTGTCGAACTCGCTCGCGGTGAAGGGATCGACCTTCGCATTGTCGACCTCGAATTCCGGCGCGCCGGCGCGCGGCTTGAACTCGTCCAGGGTCGCCGCGCCCCAGCTCCCGCGCACCGCCATGTCGTTCTCCGGCAGTTCGAGCACCCGCCCCGAGCCACGCACGTAACCGCCGCGCCGCTCGGCGAGTTCGGGATGCCCCGGGCGGAAGGTCTCGTTGTGGACGATGATCGGCACCCGCGCGGCACGGCAGGCAGCGACCACGGCGCGGATGCGCTCCAGCGTGTCCGCATGCGGCAGCTTGTCGCGGGTGAAGGCGTAGCCGCGCCCGTCCGGGTGCCAGAACTCGTTCTGCAGGTGGGTGAGGACGAGGACGAGGTCGTCGCGGGGGACGGGGGGAAACGGGGTCATGAGCGGCTCCTGGTGATCGCGTGGTCTGCGATCACACACCATCGCTTGCCGCACGCAAACCCGGGGCGGTCCGAATTCGACGGCGGCGCCTCATCGACAGCGTCGCAGCCGCCGAGGGCGCCTTCAATGTTCTCTCGAGCCTCTCGATCCGGGGCAGGTCACGCTTCAGCCGTGCCGCGGCAGAAGCGCCCGAAGTGACGGAGGTGGCGAGAATCCCCGACATTGACTAGGGTTGAGCGCAACCGTGTGCGGCCAGGGAGGGCCGACGCATGCAGTTCGAGATCGAGGGACCGATCCGTCACGCCCAGACATTTGCACGCGGGCGTGGCATCCGCGAACTGCGCCGCCTCGTACGCGCCTACGGGCCCGGCTTGTGGCGCAAGCGTAAAGGGGTCTGCGTGGTGCGACTGCCCGATGACAGCCTGCATCGGGCGGAAGTCCACTGGTATGAAGCTCACGGCATCGGCCGCCGCGAACTGAAGATCAAACAGTTGTTGGATTGAAGCGATGTCACACGAATTCCTGATCTGCATCGACAACGCCGGTTTCGAAGCCTCGTTGGAGAACCGCAAGCTCTATCGCCGGCTCGCTGACAGCGCCGGCGACGGCGCGGGGCTCGTCCGCGTCATCGACGAATCGGGCGAAGACTACCTCTATCCGGCCGACCGCTTCGTGCCCGTCACGCTGACAGACGACGCGGCACGCGCAGTCATCGTCGCGGCCTGAGGAGTCAGGGCGCCAAGCAGACACCGACGCCTGGCAGCGGCGGTCCGGGGGTCTGACCCCAACGCTCAGGGTCTGACCCCAACGCTCAACCCGTTGATTCTGCTCAGCCTTGCGCTGAACGCGGGGTCTGACACCGCGCACCAAGTCGTTGATTGCAGCGCGCCGATGCGCGCTCAGCGCGGTTCCTTCAGCGTCTCGGCGTGCTCGCCGTGCCCGTGCACATCCTCGTGGAAGTGCCGCGCCCACAGGTCGTGGCTGTCGACGGCCAGCCGCAGGCGCGTCTCGTGGGCGTCGAGGCGCGCGGCGATCTCGACGTACTCGGCGTCCTGTAGTTCGCGGCGCGCCAGTGCGACATCGGCATAACCGGCCTCGCCGAGGGCGAAGGCGCGTTCGACGCGGGCGAGTGCGTCGCGGGTGGCGGCGAGCGCGGTCCGGGCCGCCTGCCAGGCCTCGAGGCGCGCTGCCACGGCTTCGGCGAGTTGGCGCGCGTTGATCGCGACCTCCTGGCGCACGCCGTCCGCCTCGGCGGCCAGGGCGGCGGCAAGGTGCCCTTCCGCCACTGCACTCGCGCGGTTGGCGGCGCTGGCGAAGGGCAGCGAGATGACCACTGCCAGCGCCTGCTGGTCGTGGCGCGACTCGTCGAGGACGCGCAACCCGACGCTCGGGTCGGGTCGCTCGTTGGATTGCACGCGCGCCGCGTTCAACTGCTGGCGTTCGGCGAGGGCGAGTGCAATGGCGATTTCGTGGCTGCGCGCCACGGCCTTGGCGACGGCCGCATCGACGTCGGGCAGCGCCGCTTCGGGCGACGGGATGGTGGGCAGGTCGGGTGGCAGTTCGATAGCCGGGAACAGGCCGACCAGGGCGAGTCGCGCCTGGTCGCGTTCGAGGCGGCGTTGACGTACCGCGAGTTCGGCGCGCGCGGTCTGCGCCGCGGCGCGGTCGCCGTCGAGTATGGCGAGGTCGCCACCGCTCACGCGCTTGCCGATCGCAACCTGTTCGGCCTGCACGGTGGCGAGCTGCGCCTGGGCCACCCGCGTGGCGAGTGCCGCGCGCAGCCACGCGAACCAGCGTTCGAGCAGCAGGCGCGCGCCCATGTGGCGAGCATCGTCGACGGCGAGCGTCGCCGCCTCGACCCCGGCCGCGCCGAGCGCACGGTCGAGCGCGGCCTTGCCCGGCAGGCGCAGGCGGCGGCTCAGCGAGGCTTCCCACTCGTTCCAGGCCGCTTCGGCGACGTGGTCGAAGCGCACCTGCGGCGCGATGGTGGCTTCGAAGCCGTAGGGGCTCGCTGCCAGCGCGTCGCCGCGGGCGCGCGATTCCTCGGCACGGGCACTCGCCGCGTGGACCATGGGCAGGGCCTCGATGGCGGCCTCGGCGCGAGCGTCGAGGGGCAGGAAGGCGGGGGCCACCGTGACCGCATCGGCCCACGCACCCGGCATCAGGCCCGCGCTGACAGTGACCATGAATACGAACGACAACGCGAGGCGCGGCGATATGCGTCGCGCGTTCACTTCAGGACCGTGCGCGCCACGCGACGCCCGGTCCGTCATGCCGCGCTTTCGCGCCGCGCTGCGCATACGCGGCGCGCCGCCGCGGCCGGCGCACACGTACCGGTACATGCGGAGCCGGCAGGCTTCGACCATCCTGCGGATACTCATGCCAGGTGTCCGAACGCCGTTACGGGTTCGCTCCAGTACACGATTTCGGGATTGGACAGTTGCGCGCGCAGGCCCGCCAACACTTCGCCGACGCGCTCCGCCGGCAGCACCATCAGCAGCATGCCGCGGCGTACCCGGCCGCGTACGAGTTCGCGCACGCTCGCATGCGCGAAATCGGTGCCATGCCCCTCGGCCGCGAGCGTGGTGAAGCCCGGCAGCTCCGGGGTGTGTTCGAGCAGCACCTCGACCAGCCGCGCTTCGATGGTCGGCGGGTAGAGCAGGGTCAGGCGCAGGAGTTCAGGCGTGTGCATCACGTGCCCTCCGGGCGGTGCCGAACCAGCGGAACAGCACGGGTAACAGCAGCAAGGTGAGCAGGGTCGAGGTCACCAGCCCGCCGATGACGACGATGGCGAGCGGGCGCTGGATCTCCGAGCCCGGGCCGCTGGCGAAGAGCATCGGCACGAGGCCGAGCGCGGCGATGGCCGCCGTCATCAACACCGGGCGCAGGCGGCGCTCGGCCCCTTCGCGCACGACCTCGGCCAGCGGCATGCCGGTCGCGAGCAACTGGTTCATGCACACCACCAGCACGAGACCGTTCAGGACCGCGATGCCGAGCAGAGCGATGAAGCCGACCGCGGCCGGTACCGAGAGATACTCGCCGCTTGCCCACAGCGCGCAGATGCCGCCGACCAGGGCGAAGGGGATGTTGGCCAGTACCAGTACCGCCTGGCGCACCGAGCCGAAGGTCGAGAACAGCACGACGAAGATCAGCGCCAGCGCCACTGGCACCACCAGCGCGAGGCGCTGGGCGGCGCGCTGCTGGTTCTCGAACTGGCCGCCCCAGGCGATGCGGTAACCGGCCGGCAGCGGCACCTCGGCGGCGATCCGCGCGCGTGCCTCGTCGACGAAACCGACCAGGTCGCGGCCGCCGACGTTGGCCTGCACGACGGCATAGCGCGACGCGTTCTCGCGATCGATCTTGACCGGTCCCTCGACGCGCTCGATGGCGGTGACGGCGGTGAGCGGCACCTGGCGGCCGTCCGGGGTGGCGAGGTTGCCGCGGGTGAAGCGCGCCGGGTCGCGGCGCAGGCCGGCATCACCGCGCACCAGGATCGGCACGCGCCGCGCTTGCTCGATGACGACACCGGCCGTGCGCCCCTCCAGCCGTGCGCGCAGTTCGTCCTGGATGGTCGCGACGTCGAGTCCGGCGCGACCGGCAGCGTGGCTGTCGATACGCGTGCTGAGGTACTCGACACCGTCGGTCGAGACGCGGAAGACGTCCTCGGCGCCGGGGATGGTGCGCAGCACTTCTTCGATGTCGCGCGTCAACCGCGACAAGGTCGCGACATCCGGTCCGAACACCTTGACCGCGAGATCGCCGCGGGTACCGGTCAGCATCTCCGAGACGCGCATCTCGATCGGCTGGGTGAAGCCGATGCTCAAACCCGGGAAGCCTTCCATGACCTGGCGGATCTGCTCGGTCAGCCAGCCCTTGTCGGGCACGCGCCAGGTCTCCTTCGGCGCCAGCTGCATGAACACGTCGGTGTCGTTCAGGCCCATGGGGTCGAGGCCCAGCTCGTCCGAGCCGAGGCGGGCGATGATGTGCTCGACTTCGGGCACGGCGGCGAGCACCGCGCGCTGCACGGCGAGATCGGTCGCTGCCGACTGGTCGAGACTGACCGAGGGCAGCTTCTCCGTCTGCATCAGGATCGCGCCCTCGTCCATGGTCGGCATGAAGGCCTTGCCGATGGCGAGCCAGGCGGCGACGCCGACGCCGAGCAGGCCGAAGGCGACCATCACGACCAGCAGCGGGCGGTGCAATGCGCCGCGCAGCAACGGCGCGTAGCCACGCGCGAGCAGGCGCATGACCAGCGGCGCCTGGTGGCTGCCATGCTGCTGCAACAGCAGCGACGACAAGGCCGGCACCACCGTCAGCGACAGCAGCAGGGACGAGGCCAGCGCAAAGACGATCGTCTTGGCGACCGGCGCGAACAGCTTGCCCTCCAGGCCTTCGAGGGTCAGCAACGGCAGGAACACGAGGCAGATGATGAGGATGCCGGCCGCCACGGGCACGGCCACCTCGCAGGCCGCGCGGTAGATCACGTGCAGGCGCGGCAAGCGCGCCGCGTGGGCTTGGCCCAGATGGGTGATGGCGTTCTCGACCACCACCACCGCGGCGTCGACCAGCATGCCGATCGCGATCGCGAGCCCGCCGAGGCTCATGAGGTTGGCCGACAGGCCCGACAGGCGCATGAGGATGAAGGTCGCGAGCGCCGCGAGCGGCAGCATCAGCGCGACCACCAGGGCCGCGCGTACCTCGCCGAGGAACACCAGCAGCAGCAGCACGACCAGCACGCTGGCCTCGACCAGGGCACGGCCGACCGTCGCCACCGCGCGCTCGATCAAGGTCGCGCGATCGTAGAAGACCTCGAGCTTGACTCCGCTCGGCAGAGTCGGCGCGAGATCGTCGAGCCGCGCACGCACTGCTTCGACCACCGCCCGCGCGTTGGCGCCGCGCAGGCCCACGACCAGTCCTTCGACCGCCTCGCCGAGGCCGTCGCGGGTGACCGCACCGTAGCGCGTGAGGCTTTCGGTGGTGACGCGGGCGAGCTGGCCTAGCGTGATGGCGACGTCGTCGTGGCGCGCGACGGCGATCGCGCGGAGATCTTCGAGACTCGTGATCGCGCCTTCCGCGCGCACGATGAGCGCACCCTCGTTCTCGACCAGGCGGCCGGCACCGTCGTTGCGGTTGTTGCGCTCGATGGCGGCGACGACGTCGCCAAAGCCGAGCCCGGCACGTGCCAGCGCCGCCTCGTCCGGGATCACGGCATAGGCGCGGACCTCGCCACCGAGCGCGTTGACGTCGGCGACGCCGGCGATGTTGCGCAGCGCCGGACGGATGGTCCAGTCGAGCAAGGTGCGGCGTTCGTCGGCGCTGAGCTCGCCGCCCTCGATGGTGAACATGAACAGATCCGAGAGCGGCGTCGCCAGCGGCGCGAGCCCGCCCGACACCCCTCCGGGCAGATCGCCGACGACGTTGGCGTAGCGTTCGGCGACCTGCTGGCGCGCCCAGTAGATGTCGGTGCCCTCGGCGAAGTCGATGGTGACATCGGCGATGGCGTACTTGGCCATCGAGCGCAGCATGGTCTGGCGCGGGATGCCGAGCAGTTCGAGTTCGAGCGGCACGATGACGTGGGTCTCGACCTCCTCCGGCGTCATGCCCGGCACCTTCAGGATCAGCTTGACCTGGGTCGGCGAGATGTCGGGGAAGGCGTCGATGGGCAGTTTCTGGTACGACCAGGCACCACCGGCGACGAGCGCGATGGTCAGTACGCTGACCAGCAGGCGCTGGGCGAGCGCGAATTCGACGAGGCGGGCGAACATCGATCAGCGCGCCATGGCGCGCAGCGCCGCGGTGCCGCGGATGACCACGGCTTCGCCGACGGCGAGCGTGCCCGCGACCACCGCCTGCCCGGCGCTCTCGCCGTGCACCGTGACGGCGACGGGCTCGATGCGATCGCCCTGACCGCTGCGGTAGACCACGG
The DNA here is from genome assembly GCA_050184115.1 of Gammaproteobacteria bacterium. Classification (GTDB taxonomy): domain Bacteria; phylum Pseudomonadota; class Gammaproteobacteria; genus JACKNG01. The sequence goes on from JBFXAQ010000002.1 coordinate 239,821, forward strand.
CCCCGCTCGCGACCTGGACCAGCGCCGCGCGCGGCACACTGACGGCGCCGGCCGGTGCCGGCAGATCGAAACTCACACTGACGCGCTGGCCTGGCAGCAGGCCGCTGCCGGGCGCAACGCTGGCGCGCACCGCGAGCAGTTGGGTTTCTGGATCGATGGCGGCGGCCCGTCCGTCGACCCGCGCCTCGAGCGCACCGACCCGCGCCAGCTGGCCGGGTGCGACGACCGCGGCGAATTCCGACGGCAGCCAGAAATCGACCCTGAGACCAGCGTCGGCAAGGAGCAGGAAGGCGACCCCGTAAGTTTCGATGGGCTCACCGGCGGCGACCCGGCGTTCGACCACGGTCGCCTCCATCGGCGCGACGAGGTGGTAACGCCCGCCGCCGTGCGTGGCCGCGAGCCCGCCGAGGCGCGCGGTGGCGGCCGTCACCTCGGCGCTGCGCGCGGCGAGTTCGGCGCGCACCGCCTCGACCCGCGCCTGCGGGATGACGCCCTCGGCGAGCAGGGCCTCGTCACGTGCGAGTCGGCTGGCGGCGAGGTTACGCTCGGCCCGCGCGCGCACGAGATCGGCGCGCGCCGTAGCCAGTTCGCGGCTGTCGATCACCGCGAGCACGTCACCGGCCTGCACGCGTTCGCCGGCCTCGACCAGCACTTGCAGCACAACCCCGCCCTGCGGCGCGGTCAGCGCACTGCTGCTGGCGATGGGCAGGCTGATCTCCCCCGCCAGGTGATCGAGCGTCACCGCGTCCGCCGCCGCCACCGGTGCGGTGGCGATATCGAGCAGGGCGCGCTGCTCGGCGCTGACTTCGAGCGCATCGTCTGCCGCCACCGTCACGGCGACGGCCATCGTGGCCATCGCCAGGCAGCGTACGAGCGGCGCCACCGCGCCCTGCACCCCGGTCATTCCCATCACCTGCCACCCATGTTCGACATGGGCGGCACACTAGCGGGTCAAGCTTTGAAAGCGCTTAAAGCGCGGTCGAGCCGCCACGCCGACAGGCCGAACAGCCCCTGTCGCGGTGGTCCCCCAGGTCGGCGCCCCGGGCGCAGGCGATCCATTCCCATTCCGGTCTCTCGGGAGCCGGACGCGCCCGGGATCCGCGCTCGCGAACGCTCCGCACCGCCCCCCGGCGGGCCTGGCAATGGAGTCGCGTAACGCGTGGACGGCCTGTGCAGCGCCGTCATGGCCGGTCGTCTTCAACGGGCGAAAGCAACCCTGTCGTTTCGCGGCGCGCGACCCGTACTGCCGCGTCATGGCCGCGCTCTGCCCGCGACGCGAGTTCGATCGCGTGGGCCCCGTCGCGGCCTGCCGCTCACGCGCCGTGCGCCAGCGCCGGTACCCCCCGGGGTATTGACGATGCCAAGGTCAGGTTGCTGCGACGAGCGCCAGGCGCGTGCCCAACCATCACGACTTCATCGACGGCGGCGCGCCTCGTGTGCGCGCCATCCGCAAGCGGCTCAGCGTCGGGGACGGCACCGCGCAATAGCGCGAGCCACAAGCCCGTGCCGACGCCGTCCGATGGACGCCGCGAACCCGCCGCAGGTATGCTCGCGGCCTCGCCGTCCACAGGGATTCGTGATGCCGTCATCCGTGACCGACTGGCCAGACGTCAGGCCGTCGCGCGCGCACCACGACACCCACCGCGTTCGAGCCGGATGGCCGGCGACGCCGTGGCGCCGCCACCTGCTCTCGTGCGCCATACTCGTGCACTGCCTGCAGCCTGCACTTGCCCACGCCCGCGTCGACGATGAACCCGAACCGGCCGCCGCTCTGCTGAGCGCAATCCAGGCACTTGACCACGTCGCGCTCGCCGCGCAGGCCGACGCCGTCGACGGCGCAACCCTCAACTCGCAACTGGATAACGGCGATACCGTGCTGCATCGCGCGGTGGCAGTTTGCGTACTGCAGCGTGCCCGGCCCGGCGACGACGCACCTCGTCCGGATGCTGCGCCCTGCATCTCGATGCTCGATGCGCTACGTGACCACGGCGCCGATCTGGAAGCGCGCAACCGCCAGGGTGCAACGCCCGTCATGCTCGCCATCGAAGCCGGCCTGTCACAAGATCCCATCGATCTCACCCTCGCACGCCACCTCGTGCAGCAGGGTGCCAACGTCGACGCCGTCGATTACACCGGTGGGAACGCCGCGCATGCATGGGTGCGGCTGCACGCGCGGCAGAAGACCGCGCACGAACGCTCCGAACAGCGGCCCAATACCAAGAGACCGGGCACCGCGCCACCCGTCGACGCGGCGCGGGCGCTGGACGCCCTGGTCGCACTCGGCGTCGATCTGAACCGCGCCGACGATGCCGGCTGGACGGCGTTGACGCACGCACTGCATCTCGACCTCGACGCCGCCGTCATCGCGGCCCTGCTCGCACGCGGGGTCGATGCGCGCACCCGCGATCGCAACGGCAACGGCGTGCTGTGGGTGCTGACCGAGCGCCAGGACCGGCGCATCGTCCCGTCATCGACCCCGGCGGCGACGAGCGACATCGCGCGCCAGCTGGTTGCCGCCGGTGCCGAGCTCGACACCTTGAACGAGTCGGGGCAATGCGTGCTCGGTCGCGCGGTGGAATTCGCGCTCCGCACCGAGGATCAACCGAAGCGCGCTGGTCGCGACGACGCCGAACGCGTCGCGGCACGGGTTGAAAGCGCATGGGCCCTGGTCCGTACTTTCATTGCCCTGGGCGCAGACACCCGCATGCGCTACTGGGATCCGCGCCACGGCTGGATACCCGTCGCGCAGATCGTGGCGCAACGTCGCGAACTGGGCCTGGACGCGGCGCGCCCCGCCTCCCGGCCGCCGCGCTGGTTGTCCTGGTTCACGCGGGAATCCTCACCGCCCGTGCTGCCCGCCGAACAGCCCGTTGCGGCGCCGGCCACCGCAGCCGCCAACCCGACCGCCGCGACATCGCCTGGCATCGACCCGCCGCGAGAACCACGCAGCCGATCGGCGTCGTCCGCATCAGCCGCGCCGGTCGTCGCGGCGCGCCCCGAACCGCCGGTCTGCGGGCGTCACCGGACGGATTTTCCAGCCGAGGCCGTCGTCCACTCGATCAACGTCGATGGCGGACGCAAGCTCGGCGCTCGGATCGATGACAGCGGGCACCAGGCGACCCAGGTCGACATCGCCGTCAACGAGCCGACGGCGCCGGTGGTGCTGGTGCTCACGAGTCTCGAACCCACGATCTGGAATATCCGGCTCACCCGCGACACGCACCTGTTGCACGTGTTCCTGCTCGGTTACCACCGCCAGGTCGTCGCCGGTGCACCGCCCGAGACCGACGTCAGCGAACTCATCGACGGCGGGCACGCCGGCTGCCGCACCTACACGCTAGGCGCACCCGCGGACGCCATCCCGAGTGTGCCGAGCCGGCCGGCCGGCAGCGGCGGCGCGAAACGTTCGAAGGCAAGCACGTTCACGTTCGGTGCCGCCGCACCCGAAAGCGCCTGGATCAGCGACCCGCGTACCGCGGCCGAACAGTATTTCGCGACCCGCGCAGCGGGCGCCGGGCCGCTCGGCGTGGAGGCCGCCGTGCAGCGCGGTCTGTTGCGCGCGGCCACGGCGGCCGATGCCGAAGCATGGGTCGCCCTCATGCTCGAGAAGTTCGGCCGCGGCTACTTTTCGACCCGGCCGGATGGGCAACCACGCGTACCGGCGCCGCCGTGGCAACAGAGCTTCGTGGTGCTCGGTGATTACGAACTTCCACCAGGTCTCTATGGCGCCAATGCGCGCTACTTCATCGTGCCGCGCGGCATTGCGCGGCCCACCGGCGAGCGGGGGCATTCACGCATCTACGATTTCAATACCGCCGAGTGTCTCGGCCCTGCGGGGTGCTGAACCGTGCCCGCGGTCGCCATGCTCGTCCTGCTGGCCGTCGCGGTCATCGCCATGCCGTGCCTGGCAGCGGCGGACGCGGAACTGGCCGACCGTCAACTCGCCCAGTTCCGCCAGCGCGTCGACCGGCTCGGAACATCGTCGAGCGAAGCCACTCCGCGCTCCCCGCTGACGTCGTCGACGATCATCGGCACGTACCGACAAATCGTCGTCGCGCGCCAGCACCTCGGCCCGCTGACTCCGACCCAGCAGGCACAGTGGCAGGCCCTGGAGCAGGACGCCCTGGCCCAGGTCCGCGGCGAGCTGCGCAAGCTGGCCGCATCCGCCCCCGACGGGGCGGCGCTGAATGCGCAGCTGATACAGCAGATCCGCTCGCCGGGGATGAGCGCCGGATTGCTGCGTATCTTCATCGAGGAACATGCGGACGTGCGCCATGTCGACGCCCGCACTGGCCACAGCGTCGTGCACGTCCTGGCTACCACACGCTCGTGGCCCGACGATGGTGACCCGCTCGCGATCCTGCTCGCGGCGGGGGCGGATATCGATGCGCGCGACCGGCAGGATGCGACGCCGCTGCTGCTTGCGGCGCGTTCGGGTTTGTCCGAGCAGGCGGCAGAACTGTTGCGCCACGGCGCCGAACCCGACGCGCGCGACCACGAAGGACGGACAGCTCTGCACTATGCCGCCCACTTTGCGAACGGCCCCCTGGCGACGAAATTGATCGCAGCAGGAGCGGACACCGACCTACCGGCGAACGACGACGACACCGCGCTGAGCGTGGCCGCCAAACGTAACCACTGGTCACTCGTGCGGCTCCTGCTCGACCATGGCGCCAACCCGCACGTGCCGAGCGGCCTCCACGTCGACGGCACACCGGCGGGCATCACGCGCGGGATGGCGGGCGACAGCGTTGCTCTGCACATCCTGCGACACCCCGCGCTCGCCCTGACGGACGCGCTCCGGCGCAACGCCGCTCGACGCACCTCGCCGCGGTCGTCCGGAACCAGGGGCTGCGGCGTCCTGCGGGCAACGCTCGAGGTCGACCCGGCGAGCGTCGCCGCGCTGCTCGAACTCGGCGACAACCCGGATTGCGTCGACAAGGAGTCCGGGCCGCCGCTCACCGAGGCGATCCAGCGCATGCTCATCGACTGGCCCTCCGATGACTTCGGCCCATGGCCGGCTGCATACCAGTCGCTGCGGGCGGAGCGGGTGCGGCGCGTACGCCTCCTGATCGATACGCTGCTTGCACACGGCGCCGACCCGACGGTTTCCGCGCAGAATGGGCGCGCACCGCTGGTGGCCGCCGCGTATGCCGGCGACCAGTACGCCATCGCGCGACTACTCGAGGCCGGCGCCGATCTGGCCGACAGCAAGGGCGGCGCGGTGCTCGCGATCATCGAGGCCAGCAAGCGAAAGCACTGGGGAACGGTGCGGCGACTGATCGATCACGTCGGTCGGCTGGCGCGCGGTCCCGGATTGCGTGCCACGCCGAGCGGATCGGCTGCGGCGCCAGCCGACGACGACCCTCCCGTGAACCTGCTGCCAGCGGTCGGTGCGTTGTCCGACGCATGGTCGCAGGCGCGGCACGCCGAGCGCGCCGCGCTGAGCGCACCGCGGGTGAAGCCGGCCCGCCCTGAATCGTCGATTGACCTGGCGGCACCGCCGTTGACGTCCGCGGTACAGGCCGAACTCGCCGCGCGCCTCGTCGCCCTGGAGGACCTGACCCTGAGCACATTCGAAACGCTGTGCAGGGCCTTCGCCGGCATCGCGAACCGCCGTGGATGGGCAATACCGCTGCCATTGCAACTAGCGGACGAGCGCCATACGGCCGACGACGTCCAGGCCGTGCTGCGCTACCTGCTGGAACGCATGCCCCTGCCGCAAACCGTCGACCTCGACCGTCCCGCCAACGCCGACATCATGCGCCGGTTGTATTTCTCCACCGGACTCGACGAGGCAACCCGCGCCGCCGCCGCCCGCATTCCGGTGCACGCGGCGAGCAAAGGACCCTGGGCGATGGAACTCGCCATCGCACTCGACTCTGAAATCCACCTCAAGGGCGTCGACCCCCTCGCCGCCGCGCGCGCCCTCATCGAGCGTTTACCACCCGAAGCGACCGTTGGCATCGAGGACCAGGCCCGCGAGCGGATCGCGATCTCGGCGCAGGCCGCGCCGTCGTCCCCGCGCTCATTGCCGCCTGCCGCGACGCGGCCCCCGCTCCGTTCCGCGTGGGCATCCGGGCGGCGAATAGACGACTCGAACACAACCGGGCCGCCCCTGGCACCCGCGCTGGAGCGCCGTATCGACGATTCGAACCTGGCGCCCGCAGCCAAGCTACGGCTGAAGGAGTCCCTGCGCGCCTTCCCACCCGAACTGCGCGAACAAGCGGCGGCGCGCATGATCGAGGGCAACTGAAGCCACACGCGGTCCTGGCGCCTGCGGGATGCGGCCGAACGTAGCGGCGCACCGCCACCGGGCCGCGCACACGCGCCGGTGCGAAACGCTCGACGGCGCCGGCGAAACGCTACGCACGCCCGCGGACGCCGCGCCACGAGCACGTGTGATCCCAAACCTCGTCGCGCTCTGGCGCGACTGCCATCACCACTTCATCGTCGTCGAGCGACACCTCGCGCGCCGTCAGCCGCGCGCGTAGAGGCCTGGTGGCAGGTACATGCGCGCCGCGGCCCCGCGGGTGAATTCGCGGCGACGAGCGCAAGCGCACTTGCCCATCGAGCACACCCGCCGAGCGAGCCGTCGACATCCGTCCACACGCGCAAGACGACAGGCGCGCGGTCAGGACGGAGCGCATACGTCGTCGAGGCAGGCGAGACCGCGCAGAACGACGTCCAGGCGCTGTTCCGCGAGGGCGAAAGCGAGCTGCAACCCGAGCGCGCCGCCCAGCGCGCGGGCCAGCGCCAGCCCGAGGCCGGCGTGCCCGTCGCCCTGGCCTGCGCCACCCCGCCCGCCGTCCAGCCAGGCGGCATCGAGGTTCGGCGCGTCGTTGGCGATGACGAGTTCGAGCGCACCGGCGGCGCGTCGTATGGCCACCGCGACGCGGGTCGACGGCGGCGCGTGGCCGATGGCATTGGCGAGGAGGTTGGCGAGGATGCGTTCGAGCATCGCGGCATCACTGTTCACCCACAGTTCGGCCGGAAGATCGAGATCGAGCGCGATGCCGCGCGTGGCACGCAGGGTATCCAGCAGGTCGAGCTGGCGTTGTACCAGGGCGACGAGATCGAGCGGTTCGATGACCGGCGCGTCCAGCCCCGCCTCGCACCGCGCCAGCGCGAGCAGGGCTTCGACCGCGCGCGTCATGCCATCGATCGTGCGCGTGATGGTGGCGACATCGCTGGCACTGCCCGTCGTCCGCGGCAGGCCCTCGGCCAACACACGCAACTCGGCCAGCGGCGTGCGCAGCTCGTGGGCGGCGGCACGGGCGAAACGCTGCTCACGAGCGAGCGCGGCGAGGGTCTGGTCGAGCGCACGGTCGAGGGTCTGCGCAATGGGTTGCAGTTCGTGCGGCAACTGTTCGGCCTGCACGATCTTCTCCTCCGGCCGGGTCGTGGCGGTGTTACGCAAGCGGCCGGCACTGGCGCGGGCGGCCATGCCGCGGCCGAAATCGGCCAGCGGGGCGAGCCCGCGGCGCACGGCGACGACGGCGGCGAACCCCATCAAGGCGAGCGCGCCGAGAATACCGACGACGAGACTCGCATGCAGGCGCGCTTCCAGCGCTTCCAGCGCCTCGCGCTCGGTCGCCACCACCAGCAGTCGCCGCGGTCCGTGTCGACCGTCGTCGGCGGGCGGGGCGACCGTGAAGGCGACCGCCCGGCCGCGGTGGCCATCCGGCAGCAACAGATCGTAGAGCACCGGGCCAGTGTCGACCGGACGCAGCGGGCGCGCGAGATCGGTGGCATGGCTGGAGGCCGAGCGCGCCACGGTGGCGCCGCCATCGTCCCACACCTGGTAGAACTCCTGGTGGCCGCTGGCGGCATACTCCGGCCAGCGTTCCTCGACCGCGGGACGGGCGACCGGGCGCGCCTCGACCAGCCCGGCGAGCGCACGACCGCGTGCGACCAGGGCATCGTCGAAGCGCGAGTGCAGTTCGTGATCGACGAGAAAGTCCAACACCACGAACAGGCTGCCGAGGGTGGCGCCGCCGACGAGCAAGAGGGCCAGGCCCAGGCGACGTTGCAGCGACCAAGGCGTCGTCATGGCACGAGATAGCCGAAACCGCGCCGGGTCTCGATGAGCGCTTCGATCCCGGCCCGCGCGAGCTTGGCCCTGAGCGTGCTGACCAGCACCTCGATGACCTTGTCCGAGGCGTCACTGCGGCTGTCATAGAGCGCCTCGAACAGCGCGCCGCGGGTCATCACGCGGCCGCGTGCGGCGAGCAGCGCTTCGAGCAGCAGGTATTCCTTGGGGCTGAGCGGCAGGGTTTCGCCAGCGACCCGCACGCATCGCTTTGCCGGGTCGAGTTCGAGACTGCCGATCGTGACCAGCGGTGGTGCGGCCTCGAGACTGCGTCGCATCAACGCCTGCAGCCGTGCTGAAAGTTCGTCGAAGGAGAACGGCTTGACGAGGTAGTCGTCAGCGCCGGCGTCGAGCGCGGCGACACGGTCGGCGACCTGGTCGCGCGCCGAGAGCACGAGCACGCGCGCGGTACCGCCGCGCTCGCGCAGACGCCGCAGCACGGTCAGCCCGTCGACGCGCGGCAGGCCGAGATCGAGCAGCACCATGTGATAGTCGTAGGCGTCGAGGAAGGCCAGCGCCGCGGCGCCATCGGCAGCCTCGTCGACCTGCCAGCCACGCGCGGCCGCCCAGTCCCGCAGCTTGTCGCGCAGGGTGTCGGAATCTTCGACCAGGAGCAGGCGCATCGAGTGGCAGGGTACGCGGGCGGGCGGGCCGGTGCGCATTGTAGCGAGGTACCGAGGGCGCGGGGCGCACCCCGAACGGACGAACCTGCCCGGCGCAGCAGGCGACCCAGACCCGCCTCCGCACCGCGATCGGACCCCGAGGCTCACGTCCGGTGTCTGACACCACGCCAATCGGGGTCAGACCCCGAGGCTCAAGTGCTTGATTCCGGCGGCTCTGGCATGGCCGCCGGGGTCTGACCCCGACGGGCAAGTGGGTACCTACCTGCCTCCCGGTGTCTGACACCGGGGAGCACGTCGTTGATGCCGGCTCAGGCCAGGAAACGTCCCAGGCGTTCGTAGGCAGCGAGGAAGTCTTCCTGGAACTCCTGCACGACGGCGCGCACGGTGCGTGCTTCGTGCATCAGGCCGACGCCCTGCCCGACCCAGTAGGTGGCGAGTTCGCGCGCACCGGCGTGGCCGGCCTGCGACAACTTATCGGCCTTGGCGAGTGGCGGTTCGCTGACCAGCGACTGCAGCGGCATCGGCAGGGGCTGCGGCGCGTCGGCCGCTTCCCACGCTGCCGTCCACGACGAGCGCAACTGGCGCGAGGGTTTGCCGGTGCGGGATTTCGCGCGCACGGTGTCGCGCGAACTCGCCGCCAGCATCTTCTCCTTCACCACCGGGTTGGTCTCGGCCTCGTGGGTGGTCAGCCACACCGAGGCGGTCCACGCGCCGGCCGCGCCCATCGCCATCGCCGCCGCCATCTGCCGCCCGGTGACGATGCCGCCCGCGGCCAGCACCGGGATGTCGCTGATGGCCTCGACGGCTTCCACGACTTCCGGCACCAGCACCATCGTCGCGACCTCGCCGCAGTGTCCGCCGGCCTCGCCGCCGGCGGCGATGATGAGGTCGACCCCGGCCGCCACCTGGCGCACGGCGTGCTCCTTGGCGCCGACCAGCGCGGCCACCGCGACGCCGTGCTCACGGCCGAGTTCGAGCATGCGCGGCGGCGGCACGCCGAGCGCGTTGGCGATCAGGCTGATGGGATGACGGAAGGCGATCGCCATCGCGTCCTCGGCGCCGGAGGGATGCAGGTTACGCCCGAGATGGAGCGTGCCGCGACGCATCTCGTCGAGACCTTCGGGGTCGATGTCGTGGCGCTTCAGCACCTCGGCGACGAAGGTCTTGTGTGCCTCGGGCACGGCGCCGAGCAGGCGCTCGGCATCGAAGGCCTCGTGCTTGCCGAGCACCTTGTCGGGGATGAGCAGATCGACGCCGTAGGGCTTGCCGTCGACGTGGGCGTCGATCCAGGCCAGTTCCTCCTCCAGCCGTTCGGCCGTCATGCCGGCGGCACCGAACACGCCCATGCCGCCGGCGCGCGAGACCTCGGCGACGACGTCGCGGCAGTGGCTGAAGGCGAACAGTGGGAAGTCGAGACCGAAGCGTTCGCAGATCTTCGAATTCATGGCCGCGCGCTCAACGGCCCTTGTAGACCGGCTGACGCTTCTCCATGAAAGCGCGTGGCCCTTCCTGGGCATCCTCGGTCTTGAACACCGGCGCCGAGATCTCCGTTTCGATATCGAGCGCACGCTTCTCCTCGACACCGAGGCAGGCGCGCGCCGACTTGCGGATGGCCTGCACGGCGATGGGGCCGTTTGCGGCAATCTTGTTCGCGATCTCGATGGCCTTGGCCATGGCGTCGTCGGTGACGTAGTTGAGGAAGCCGAAACCGAGTGCTTCGTCGGCGGTGATGAGGTCGCCGGTCAGCAGCAGTTCCATGCCCTTCGCGAAGGGCAGCTGCTGGGTCAGGCGCACCGTCGAGCCGCCAGCGGGAAAGATCGCCCACTTCACTTCCTGCACGCCGAACTTGGCCGCCGGCACCGAAACCCGGATGTCGGTGCCCTGGGTCATCTCCATGCCGCCGGCGATGGCGTGGCCGTTGATGGCGGCGATGACCGGCTTGACCGGGTCGAAATTACGCAGGAAGGTGCGCTCGAAGATCTTGGGGTCGGCGAGGACCCGTTCGTCGTACTCGTTCTCGGCCTTGCGTCCGCCCGAGATGAGCGGGATGAGCTGACCGAGATCGGCGCCGGCGCAGAACGCCGTCCCGGTGCCGGTGAGGATGGCGACGCGCACGTTGTCGTCGTCACGGACTTTCTCCCAGGCCGCGGCGAGACGCACGGCGACCTCCGGGTTGACCGCGTTGCGCGCCTCCGGGCGGTTCAAGGTGATGGTGGCGATGTGCCCATTGACGGCGTAATCGACGACGGCCATGTGTGCTCCCCTCGGCATCGTTACAGAGGGCGCTAGTCTAGCCCGGATTGCGCGAACGTCTCCTGCCGGGAACGCCTGCCGCAGCGGTCGCGTCACCAGCACGGGCGCCCGCCGTCCACCGTCGCGGCACGGCTTGTCACACCTGGAATCTGACTCCAATCAGCACGGTCGCGCGCATGCGGTCGGATAGTCGACGCACGATTCCATCGTCCATCGCCTGGAGGTCCGACATGCATACCGCTCTGCGTTCCCGCGCCACACGGCTCGCCCGCACCCTGCCCTTCGCGCTCGCCCTGGCCTGCGCCGCGCCGGTGCAAGCCGACGATGCCGATGTCGCCGCGGTCGGCAAGGATCGCTTCGCGAACTATTGCGCGGCCTGTCATGGCCTCGACGCCAAGGGTGACGGCCCGGTCGCCTTCGTGCTCAAGAAGGCGCCGCCGGATCTCACCGTGCTGGCCAAGAACAATGGCGGCGACTTCCCCTTCAACAAGGTCTACGACATGGTCGACGGCCGCGGCATGCCGGGCGCCCACGGTACCCGCGAGATGCCGGTGTGGGGCGGCGAGTGGAAGGACTCCTCCCGCGTCGGTGCCGAGACCGAGGTACGCGGCCGGCTGCTCGAGATCATCATCTTCCTGCGCTCGGTTCAGCAGTAGGCACGTCTTGGCGCGCGACCGCGCGCCGGTTTAACGTGACGGGGCCCGGCCACTCCGGGCAGGGGTCCCGTCCGTGTTCGTCCTTTCACCTCGCCTGCTGCGGCTCGCGGCAGGGCTTGTCGTCATGCTCGGGGCGCATCCGGCGCCGGCCTTCCTGCTCGACCAGCTCGCTGCGGTCGACGACGCCGACCTCCGCGCCTGCGGCGAGCGCCATGCCGGCATCAGCGGCACACGCCAGCGCATCAGTCTCGACGTCATCGATCGCAACGGCGTTCACGACACGTCCGTGGCGACGCTCGCCTGGCGCCGCTTCGACGACGGCCACGCACGCGTGCTGGTGCGCATGAGCGCCCCGCCGGCGCGGGCCGGCGTCGGTCTGCTCATGATCGAAGGGACCGCGCAGCCACAGCTCTACCTCTACTTGCCGGAGTTGCGCCGCACGCGCCGCATCACCGGCCAGGCGCTGGCCGGCTCGATGCTCGGTACCGACTTCAGCTACGAGGATTTCGCCGCCTTCCAGGGCCTGGCCCCCGCCACCGGTGTGCGCCGCCTCGACGATGCCGTGCTCGGCGAGCGTGATGTCTGGCGCTTCGAGATGGTGGGCGCAGCGCGTGCCGGCGGCTACCAGCGCGTCGTCACCTGGCTCGACCCCGCGACCTGCGTGCCGCTGCGCATGGAATTCTTCGCCGCGGCGGGCGAACCGGCCAAGGTGCTCGAGGTCGATATGGCCAGCATCGCGCCGGCCGGCGCACTCGCGCTGCCACGCCGCGCGGTGATGTTCGACCGGCGCCACGGCAGCCGTACGGAGCTGGTCGTCGAGGAACTCGACCTCGCGGCGCCGTCCGAGCACGCCCTCGGCCTGCCGGCCCTGCAGGGCGGCCAGTGAAGCGCCGCCGGGCGCGCTGAACCACCGTGCTGGCGCAACTTCTCGCCGGCCTGGTGCACCGACGCGGCATCACCCTCGCCGGACTCGCGCTGCCCGCCCTGCTCGCACTCGACGTGCTGCTCGACGACGGCCACCTCGCCGTGCCGCTCGACCCGACCATCGCCGCGCTGCTGCCGGCCAGTGGCACGGCCCTGGATCGCTACCACGCCTTGCGCCGGCGCTTCGGCGACGACGACGTGCTGGTCGTCACCTGGGCTCATCCCGAGTTGTTCACGCCACCGCGGCTGGCGCGCCTGCACGAACTCGCGACGACGCTCGGGCAACTGCCCGGCGTCGCCCGCGTGACCAGCCTCGCCGACACCCCGCGCATCGCGACCGTCGACGGTCTGACCGAGATCGGCGGCGCCCTCGACCCGCTGCCAGCGGACACCGCGGCGGCGCGCGCACTCGGCGAAACCACCGCCGCGGATCCACTCGCCGGTGGCATCCTCGTCGCCCGCGACGCCAGCGCCACGGCCGTGCTGGTCGAGCCGCTGGCCGGGCTCGACGACGCCGCCCGCTTCGCGCTGCTGGAGGCGGTGACGGCGCGCTCGCGCGCGCTGGCCGGCGACGTCGACGATGCCGTCACCGGACCACTGGCCGCACGGCTCGCGCTGGCCCGCGCCCTGTTCCACGATCTCCGCCGGGTGCTGCCGCTGGCGGTGGCGGCGACGGCGCTGGTCGCGGCCATTGCCCTCGGCAGCGTGCGCGGTGTCGTCCTGCCGCTGGCGGCGAGCCTCTACGGCCTGCTGCTGACCCTGGCCGCCTTCGTCGGCGCCGGCCAGACACTCAACCTCGTCAGCGCCATCCTGCCACCGGCGGTCTACGTCATCGGCTTCGCCTACGCCGTGCACGTGGTGGCCGCCTTCGAGCGCCTGCGGGACGACGGGCGGAGCGCACGCGACGCCGCCGCCGCCGCGATCGGGGAGCTCGTCGTGCCGCTGTCGCTGACCGCGCTGACCACCGCGATCGGCTTCCTCGCGCTCGCCACCAGCAACCTTGCGGCGATCCGCTCCTTCGGTCTCTTCGCCGCGCTCGGCACGGTACTCGGCTGGGCCGCGGCGTTGACGGTCGTCCCCCTGGGGCTCGGCTTGACACGGGGTCGCCCGCGCGGCCGCGACGCCGATGACAAGGTGACCCGTGTCGCCTGCGCGCTGGCCCGCTTCGACATCGGTCATCGCCGCGCCATCCTCGTCGGCGGCGGCCTGCTCGGTGTGCTCGCGCTCGCCGCCGCCAGCCGCCTCGAGGTCAGCACGAACTACCTCGACGTCTTCCCCCACGACAGCGCGGTGCGACAGGACTTCGCGGCCTACGACAGCGCTTTCGCCGGGGCCGTGCCGCTGGCCGTGGTGGTCGAGACCGACGTCCCGCGCGCCTTTGCCGATCCCGCGCAGCTGGCCATGATCGCCGACCTCGAAACCTGGCTCGCGGCGCAGCCGGAGATCGGCGCCGTGACTTCGCTGGTCGACTACGTGCGCCTCCTGGCCACGGCCTTCGCTCCCGAGGCGCCGGCCACCGCCGGCGTGCCCGACTCGCCCGCCCTGCTCGACCAGTTGCTGCTGCTCGGCGGCGGCGCCGCGCTCGCACGCCTGGTCGACCCCCATTACGGCGCGACCCGCCTCGGCATCCAGAGCCATGCCGTCGAGACCGGCGCCCTGACCACGTTGACGCGCCGTATCGAGGCGCGTCTCGCCGCGCTGCCGCCGCACCTGCGCGGGCACGTCACCGGCAGTTCGGTGCTGGTCGCGGCCACCGTCGACGACGTCGCGCGCGGCCAGGTCAGCAGTCTCCTCGCCGCGGCCATCGCCATCTGGTTGGTGCTCGCGGCGCTGTTCGAATCCTGGCGCATCGGTGCGCTGGCACTGTTGCCGAACGCACTGCCGATCGTCGCCTACTTCGGCATCCTCGGTCTGAGCGGCATCGGCCTCAATCTCACCACGAGTCTCGTCGCCTCGGTGGTGCTCGGCATCGCGGTCGACGACACCATCCACCTGCTCGCCCGCTTCAACGACGAGGCGCGCCGCACGGCCCACGAGATCCGCGGCCTCGAGCGTGCCCTGGTCACGGTTGTCCGCCCGGTCACCCTGACCACGGCGGCGCTGTGCGCCGGTTTCCTCGCCTTCCTCACCAGCGAGCTCGACAACCAGGTCGAGTTCGGCCTGCTCGCCGCCGCGACCCTGTTCCTGGCCTGGCTCGCCGACCTCGTCTTCACCCCCGCGCTGGCCGCCCGCCTGCGCTTCGTCACCTTGTGGGAGACCCTCACCCTCGACCTCGGCTGCGCGGCGCCGCAGGAGGCCATCCCCCTCTTTCACGGCCTGAGCGCGCGCGAGGCGCGCATCGTCGCCCTGTTCGGACGTCTCGAGGACCATCCCGCCGGCGCGCGCGTGCTCGCCGCCGGCACACCCGGTCACGAGCTCAGGGTCGTCATCGACGGCCGGCTGCGCGCCAGCGTGCCGCACGCCGGCGGCGCCACCGAACTCGACCCGCTCGGGCGCGGTGACGTCGTCGGCGGCGTCGCCCTGTTCGAGGGCAGTCACACCGTCGACGTCGACGCGCTGACGCCGGTGCGCCTGCTGAACCTGGACGCCGCCTGCCTCGAACGCATCCGCAGCCGCTACCCGCGCATCGGCGCGCGCCTCTACCGCAACCTCGGCGCCAGTCTCGCCACGCGGCTCGCGCGTCTCAGCACGCGCGTCTGAGATGCCGGCCGCGCGCTTGCGGCGCCGCGAGCGCGGCGGCGACAATCGCCTGGTCCAACCCGGGGAGCCCTGCGCCGATGTCGTTCAATTTCGCCACCTTGTGGGAAACCGTCGCCGATACCGTGCCGACACAGATGGCCGTCGTCTGTGGTCCACGTCGTGTCAGCTGGCACGATTACGAGAACCGCGCGGCGCGCCTCGCCGCGGCTTTCAGCGCGGCCGGTCTCGGCCCGCACTCCAAGGTCGGCCTCTATCTGTACAACGGCGCCGAGTACTGCGAGACCAACTTCGCCGCACTCAAGCTGCGCGGCATTCCGATCAACGTGAACTACCGCTACCTCGACGAGGAACTGGTCTACTTGTTCGACAACGCCGATCTCGAAGCGGTGGTCTTCCATACCTCGCTCGCCGATCGCATCGCGCGGGTGGCGCCGAAATGCCCGGGCCTGAAACTGCTCGTCGCCGTCGACGATGGCCCGACGGCGAACGGCGCGGTCGAGGTGGCGGGCGCGATCGCCTACGAGGACCTGCTCGGCCGGCACGACGCCCTGCCGCGCGTCGCCCCGCAGGGCGACGAGATCTACATGCTCTATACCGGCGGCACCACCGGCATGCCCAAGGGCGTGATGTACCCGCTCGGCGAGTTCACCGAGTTCTTCGTCCTCGGCTACCCGCCGATGATCGGCCTCGAACCGCCGGCCGATGCCGCGGCGCTCATGGCCACGGTCGGCGAGCGCGCCGGTAACGGGGCGCCGCCGCTGGTGGCGATGTCGGCGCCGCCGCTCATGCACGGCACCGGCTGCTGGCTCGGCATGATGGCGCCGCACATGATGGGTGGCACGGCGGTGCTGCTGGAATCGCGTGGCCTGAATGCCGTCGAGCTGTGGGACACCGTGGCGCGCGAACGCGTGCAGCACCTCGTCATCGTCGGCGACGCCTTCGCCCGCCCGCTGCTCGACGCGCTGAACGCCGACCCGGGGCGCTGGGACCTGTCCTCGCTGCGCCTGATGATCTCCTCTGGCGCGATGTTCTCGACCCCGATCAAGCAGGGCCTCATCGACCACGTCCCCGAACTCACCGTCGCCGACCTGCTCGGCTCGACCGAGGGCGGCATGGGCAGTTCGATCATGAACAGGAACACGCCGGCGGCCGAAACCGCGCGCTTCGCCCTGTCGCCGACGACCAAGGTGTTCACCGAGGACGGCCGCGAGGTCCAGCCGGGCTCCGGCGAGGTCGGACTGGTGGCGAGCGGCGGCCTGGTGCCGATCGCGTATTACAAGGACCCGGAGAAATCCGCCCGCACCTTCCGCGTGTTCGCCGGCCACCGCTACTCGATCCCGGGCGACATGGCGCGGGTTGCCGCCGACGGCACGCTGGAACTGCTCGGCCGCGGCTCGAACTGCATCAACACGGGCGGCGAGAAGGTCTTCCCCGAGGAAGTCGAGGAGGCGCTGAAGAAGCACCCGGCGGTGCAGGATGCGCTGGTCTTCGGCCTGCCCGACGAGCGCTTCGGCAACCGCGTCAGCGCGGTGGCAAGCCTGCGCGCCGGCGCCAGCGCCGCGGCCGAGGACATCCTCGCCCACGTCCACCAGCACCTCGCCGGCTACAAGGTGCCGCGCGGCCTGCACCTCGTCGCCCAGGTGCCGCGGGCGCCCAACGGCAAGGCCGACTACCCGACCGCGCGTGCCCTGTTCGAGGCTGCCGCCGGCTGAGCCGGCGGCGTAGCCGGCAGGTAGCCATGGCCGAGTCTGCCATCCGGCCTCGCATCCCCCTGCGTTATGCCTAAAGCGATATAACGTGACCGAGCCACTGACCGGCCACGCCGGGGTGATGCGCCTGGCGCGCTGCGCCGGTGCCTTGCTCACCGCGGCCGCTACGGCCGCTGCCATCGCCGCACCGCGCGTCACGGCTGCCGCACCCTGGCGTCTCGCCGAAACCCTGCGGGCCCCCGCGGCGTTGCACCTGGCCGGCAGCTACCGGGTGCGCTACGAAACCCTCGACGGCCAGTTCCGCCATGGTGGCAGCGGTGGTGACCAGGTCCTGGCGGAACGCCTGTGGCTGGCCGCCGAGTACGACTTCGGCGGCGTCTATGCCGGCGCCGAACTGGCCGACGCCCGCGTGCAGTTCGACGACGCCGGCACGCCGCTCGGCACCGACGACGTCAACGCCCTGGAACCGCAACAGGTCTACCTCGGCTACCGCGGCCGCGACCGTTTCGTCGCGGGCGACCACGTCGACGTGCGCGCCGGGCGCCAGACCCTCGACCTCGGCAGCCGCCGGCTGGTCGCACGCAACCAGTTCCGCAACACGCCGAATGCCTTCACCGGTCTCGTCGCGCACTGGGACGATCCGGCCGGGCAGCGCCTCACGGCTTTCTTCACCCTGCCACTGGAACGGCGTCCATCGACGCCGGCGGCACTGGCCGACGACTGCGCGGCGCTCGACCGCGAGCACGCCGGTGTGCGCTTCTGGGGCCTGGACTACGAGCGCAACCTCACCGCTGGCATTCGCGCCGAGGCTTACCTGCTCAGCCTCGACGAGGCCGCCGCTGTCGGCGGGCCGACACGCGCCCGCGAGCTCTACACGCCAGGCCTGCGTGCCCGGCGTGCGCCCGCGCGCGGCGCCGTCGACTTCGAATGGGAAACCGCACTGCAATTCGGACGCTCGCGCCGCGTTGCCAGCAGCGCAGCCGCCCGCGTGCAGCATTTCGCCCATTTTCACCACGTCTCGCTCGGTTACACCCGCCACGATGCCTGGCAGACGCGATTCGTCGTGCAATACGACTACGCCAGCGGTGACCGTCGCCCGGGCGATGGCGACAACGGACGCTTCGACACCCTCTTCGGCGCCCGCCGCTTCGAGTTCGGACCGACCGGCATTGCCGGCGCCATTCTGCGCGGCAATGTCAGCACGCCGGGCGCGCGCCTGGAAATCACGCCGACGCCGCGACTCGCCGCGTTCGCCGGCTACCGCGCCATCTTCCTCGCCGCCGCGCGTGATGCCTGGCTACCGGGCGGCGTGCAGGACGCGAGCGGCGCCGCCGGCCACTTCGTCGGTCACCAGCTCGAGCTCAACCTCGTCTACGACATCCGCCCCGGCAACCTGCGCTGGGAGGGCGGCGCGGCCTGGCTGGCCAATGGCCGCTTTCTCGACGACGCGCCGACGGCGAGCGGCGCGGACGGCACGGCGTACGCCTACGCGCAGCTCACGCTGTCCTTCTGAGTCACGCGCAGCCTCACCAGGCCGCCAGCTTGTCGAGGAAGGCGCGGATGTTGGCCTTGACCGCGCGCTCACTGGCGATGCGCAGCCGTTCGGCGGCGACGACATGATCGACCAGGGTCGCGCTGCCGGTGGCGACGATGGGGATGTCGCGGATCTCACCATTGGCGCTGACGGTGTAACGCACCTTCGACGTCACGTCGTAGTTGATGCCCTTGAGCGGCTGGTCCAGGCGTTCGACCGTGGCCGTGACGACGACCGTCGCGTCGTCCGCGTTCGGCGCCAGGTAGCCCGCCGCGGCGAGGCTGTGGGCAAGCGCGGTGACGAAACCCGAGCTGCCGAGTTCGGGCGTCCACAGGGGATCGCCGACGGCACGCTGCAGACGCACGAGACGGATCTGTCCGGCCAACGGTGAGCGCGACGCCACCGGTTGCGCCGCCACGGCGAATTCGGCCGGCCGGGCAGCGCCCGTGCAACCACTCGATACGGCTGAACCGAGCGCCATGGCCAGGACCAGGTACAAGCTCAGGTGATTTCTCGATTTGAAGATTGGATTCATTAAAAATTAATTAGTTAGTTATACTTTCTAAGAAATATTCTAGAACAAGATTGTCTGCCCATGTCCGACCGGTTCGAGATCCGTGCGCGCCATCGTACGCGCTGGCCCCTCCTGTTCGCCCTGACCTGGCCACTCCTCGTCACGGCCCAGCAGCCGATTGGCCTGCAGACCACCGAACCACTCGAACTCGACCCGGTCGCCGAGGAACTGCCGGCGACGCAGGCCTGGGGCCTGCGCCTCGGCCTGCTCGGCGCGGTCGGGCCCGACTTCGAGGGCGCCAGCGCCTACGAGGCCGACGCCGTCCCGCTGCTGCGCGTGAACTGGCGCGATCGTGTCGTCTTCCGCGGCCGCTCGCTCGACCTCAACGCCGTCCTGGTCGACGGCCTGCGCGCCGGCCCGATGCTGAAGACCCGCGCCGGCCGCAACGACGACGAGGCCGCTTTCCTGCGCGGCCTCGGCGAGGTCGACCGCGCCTTCGAAGCGGGCGGCTTCGTGCGCCTCAAGCACGGTCCCTTCGCGCTGCGCGTGAATGCCCTGCACGATGTCGCCGGTGCCCACGGCGGCACCCTGGTCGAGACCAACGCGCTGGTGCGCCTGCCGCTGTCCGACCCGCTGTTCAGCCTGACCGTCTCGACGACCTGGGTCGACGACGCCTACAACCGCGCCTACTTCGGCATCGATGCCGTGCAGGCGCGGCGCTCGGGGCTGCGTCGCTTCGACGCCGATGGCGGCTTCAAGGACGTCGGCGTCGCCCTCGGCACACGGGTCGGCCTGTCCGCGCATTGGTCGGCGGTGATGACCTTGAGCTACCAGCGCCTGCTCGGCGACGCCGCCGACAGCCCCGTGGTGGCAGACCACGGCGACGCCGACCAGTTCTACGGCGCGGTCGGCGCGGTGTGGGAATTCTGAGCCGGGCCGGCACGACGGCCGCCCGGCGGGACTCTCAGGCGGCGGCGAAGAGGCCGGCAGCGGGACGGGGGTAGCGCCGGGTCACGGCATACATCGAATTGCGCTGGGCGGGGGTGAAGCCCATGTCACCGATGACCTCAAGGGTGCGTTCGAGGCTGGTCTTCGGGGCATGGCCGGCCTTGTTCAGCACGCTTTCCTCGAACAGGAGGCCACCGAAGTCGTCAGCGCCGGCGAGGAGCCCGAGCTGACCGGTGCGCAGATCCTCGCTGAACCACGACGACTGCACGTGCGGGACGTTGTCCAGGAGCAGACGAGCGGTCGCGATCACACGCAGGTAGACGAGCGGGTGCGCCTGCACCTTGAGCTGCTTGCCGAGTGTCGAGCGGCCCGGCTTGAACGACCACGGGATGAACGAACTGAAGCCGTCGGTGCGATCCTGCAGATCGCGTACGGCCAGCAGGTGACCGACGATCTCGTCCGGTCGCTCGACATGGCCGTACATCATCGTCGCCGTCGTCTTCATGCCGGCGCGGTGGGCCTGCTCCATGATCTCGAGCCACTGCACCGGCGTGCACTTGCCGGGGGCGATGAGCTGGCGCGCGCGCTCGGCGAGGACCTCGGCGCCGCCGCCCGGCAGGGTGCGGATGCCGGCTGCCGCCAGCGCGTCGACGATGGCCTGCGTCGGGATGCCCTCGACCTCGGCGAGGTAGGCGATCTCGGGCGGCGAGTAGGGATGGACGTGCACGTCCGGGCAGGCCGCGCGGATGGCCTCGATGTAGGCCAGCCAGTCGGCGAGGCGGATGGCGGGGTTGTGGCCGCCCTGCAGCAGCACCGTGGTGGCACCGGCGTCGGCCGCGCTCCGCACCCGCGCGGCGAGTTCCGCCGGGCTCAGGGTGTAGGCCTCCTTCGAGCGCGGGTTGCGCCAGAAGGCGCAGAAGCGGCATTCCGTCGCACACACGTTGGTGTAGTTCGGGTTGGTGTCGTAGACGAAGGTCACCAGGCCCTCGGAATGGCGACGCATGCGCGCCGCATGGGCATGGTGCATGAGATCGGCGAGCGGCACCTGGCCGGCCAGCAGCTCGACGCCGTCGGCGAGGCCGAGACGCACGCCGCGCTCCAGTTTGCGCATCAGGGTGGTGGTCATGTTCAGGCCTCCAGCGGCGGGTGGGTGGTGGCCTCGCCGAACGCGGCGGGCCAGGGGTAACGCGCGAGTTCGCGCTCGTAGATGGCCTGGCCGGCGAGGTCATCGGCATCGAGACAGGTACGGATGCCGGCGAGGTAGCGCGTCGCGGCGGCGCCGTCGAGGCCGGCGCGCGCGTGGTCGGCGGCGGCCGCCCGCGCACGCAGTTCGTCTTCCCGCCCGGCGTAGTCGTCGAGCCAGTCACGCAGCCGCGCGCGCTCACCGGCGCTGGCCCGTGTGCTCACCACCCAGCGTGCGAAAACCATCGGGCGGCCGTGGGCGAGGAACCATTGCGTGGCCAGGTCGGTGACATGGGGCCATTCGCCTCGCCCCGCTGCGCGCAGCGCGGCATCGCCGATGATCAGCGCCGCATCGACCGGCTCGTCGACGGCGACCAGGCGCGGGACGCCACGATCGGGCATACGCCGCGCGAGCAGCAGGTAGAGCAGGCGCACCGAACTCATCGAGTCGGCGCTGAGCGCGAGACGGGTGGTCGCGTCCAGGGCCGCGAAGGGCTCGCGCGAGCACAGCAGCACCGACTCCGAGCGGCCACGACAGGCGATGCCGTAGGGGCCGAGCAGTTCGGCGATGCCCTGCAGGCGGGCGAGCCCGGCCACCGGCACCACCGCGGCGAGTGCGTCACCGCGCCGCATGGCCTCGACCGCGAGGCGCGGCGCCAGGGTGTCGAGCGCGCAGCCATGCGGCGCGCCGTGATGCCACAGCGGCCGCGTGTTGAGGTAGGGCGTGAGCAGGATGCGCGGGCGCACGTTCATGCCGCGCGCGCCCTTTCGATCGGCCGGTAGGCGCCGTCGCGCTCGACCGCTTCGTAGCCGGCCGTCTCGATCAGGCGGCGCATCTCGCCGGCGGCGAGCTGCTTGGGCGTCGCCGCGCCGGCGGCGTGGGCGATCTTCTCCAGGCCCAGCGTACCGTCGAGATCGTCGGCGCCCCAGCCGAGCGCGGTGGCCGCGGTCTGCGTGCCGATCATCGGCCAGTACGCCTTGATGTGCGGGAAGTTGTCGAGCACCAGGCGTGACATGGCGACCATGGCGAGGTTCTCCAGCGGCGCGATGGCGCGCGTCGAATCGACCCCGTACTGCATCGCCAGCGGGATGAAGGAAACGAAGCCGCCGCTGCGCGCCTGTACCTCGCGCAGCCGGAACAGGTGTTCGATGCGCTCGGCCAGCCCCTCGCCGAAGCCGTAGAGCATGGTGGCGTTGGTCGGGATGCCGAGCGCGTGCGCGCGCTCGTGCACCTCCAGCCATTCGTCGGCACCGAGCTTGTACTTGAAGTGCGCCTGGCGCACCGCCTCGGAGAAGAGTTCGGCGCCGCCGCCCGGCATGCCATCCATGCCGGCGTCGACGAAGGCGCTCAGCACGTCTTCGAGTTCGAGCTTCGCGATGCGCGCGAACCAGTGCATCTCGACGGCGGTGAAGCTCTTGATGTGCAGGCCGGGAAAGCGCCGGCGCAGTTCGGCGACCAGCCCCAGCGAGCGCTCGTAGCCCCATTCGTAGTTGAGCCCGCCGACGATGTGGACCTCGGTCGGCTGGTGCTCTTCGACGCTCCTGAAGATGCCGTCCTCGCTCAGGCTGTAGGCGTGGGCCTCGCCGGGGAGCGCCGCGAAGTCGCAGAACTTGCACGCCCGCACGCAGATGTTCGACGGGTTGACGTGGAGGTTGTCGACGAAGGTCGCACGGCGGCCGTGGCGCGCTTCGCGCAGCGTGTTGGCAAGTCGCGCAACGTCGAACAGGCCGTCCGGGGTGAGACCGGAGAACATCGCGAGCGTCGCCTCGCGGTCGAGCAGTGCATCGTCGGCGAGGTACGCGGCGTGCGGGGAGCGGGACTCGGGCATGGCGGTTTCCTTCACTTGAAGTGTTCGAGGCGATCGAGCACGCAGGCCGCGAGCCCGCGGCTGGCGCGCGCGAGGTTGGCGTGCAGCATGGCGCGGTCGGTGGCGTCGTCGCTGACGCTCTTGAGCAGGACGCAGTCGAGGCCGCGCTCGGCGCAGGCGGCGGCCACCGCATAGCCTTCCATGTCGACGAGGTCGGCGAGCGCGGACAGGCGCGCGCGCAGTGCGGGGTCGAACACCGGTTGGTCGCGCGACAGCAGGCGCGCCACGCGCGGGCCGCGGTCGCCGCCCGTTGGCGTGGTGACGAAAGCCGGGGCGTGGGGCTGTTCGCTGCACACCTCGGCCACTTCGAGCACGTCGCCCACCCGCAGCGAGTCGGTCAGGCTGCCGGCGATACCGAGGTTCACCACGCGTCGCAGCGCGGGCATGGCGGCGAGCCGTTCGACCGCGGCCCGCGCCGCGTCGAGGCCCATGCCGCCGATGGCGACGACCACGTCGCCGGCGCCGAACACCGGTGCCGGCCAGCCCGCCAGCGGGCGCGCAGCGAGCGCCTCGACCAGCGGCGCGGCCTCGGCTTCGGTCGCGAACAGGAACGCCGTGGCGCAGCTCATGCACAGACCGCGCGCGGTGGCGCCGGTGGTGCCAGCGCCGCGATGGCGCGGCGCCCGCGCTCGCCGAGCGCGTGGGTGTAGCGGTTGACGTAGAGCGCGATGTGCTGGTCGATGACCGTGTCGTCGAGTTCCTGCGCGTGTTCGCGGATGTGGGCGCGGATGGCCGGCTCGCCCGACGCTGCGAGGCGCAGCGCGCAACGCATCAGGTGCTCGAGGGGTTCGGCATAGCGGTCGTAGAGCGGACGCCGGATGACGTAGCAGCCGAGCGGCACCGGCAAGCCGCGCGCCGCCTGCCACCAGGCGCCGAGATCACCCAGGCTGACCAGGCCCGCCTCGGCGTAGGTGAAGCGACTCTCGTGGATGCATACGCCGACGTCGTATTCACCGGCGAGCAGCGCCGGCACGATGCGGTCGTAGGTTCGGTAAGCAAGGGTGCCCCAGGCTGGCGCCCAATGCCGGAACAACAGCGCGCCGGTGGTGTGTTCGCCGGGCAGCACGACTCGGGCGCGCGCCAGCCCACGCGCATCGAGCGCACGGCTGGCGAGCACCAGCGGGCCGTAGCCGTCGGCCAGCGCGGCGCCGCAGTCGAGCAGTTCATAGTCGTCGGCAACCTCGTGCCAGACCGCGCAGGAGATCTTGGCGACGTCGATGTCGCGCGCCACGACGCGCGCGTTCAAGGTCTCGATGTCGCAACGCTCGATGGCGAGGTCGACGCCCTGCAGGCGGATCTGGCCGGTCGCGACCGCGCCGAGCAGGTAGCTGTCGTTGGGGCACGGCGTGGTGCCGAGCGTCATGCGCGGCTGGTTCCTCATGCGGCCTCCAGGAAACGGCTGGCCGCGGCGGCCAGCGCGCGCTCATGGCCGACGAAGAAGTGGTCGGCGTCGGCGAAGGCCTGCAACGATTTCGGCTCGGGCATGGCGGCGTAGAGCGCCTCGACATCGGCTTCCGGGCAGGCGAAATCGCCGGGCGCGAAGAACAGCCCACGGGCCGCGCCGGCGTGCGGCAGCGGTGGATCGATGTGCCACTTGGCCAGGGGTGGGGATATCAGCAACAGGTGGGACACTGCTTCATCGCGCGCGATCTCGAGCGCCGGCAGGCAGCCGAAGGAGTAGCCGACGAGGTGCAGCGCGGCCGCACCGACCTCGCCGCGCAGGCGCCGGAATGCGGCCCGGCAGTCACGGTGGATCTCGGCTTCGTAGCGCGGACAGCACGAGTCACGCCAGAACGCCGCCTGGTCCTCGTTGAGATCGCGCGTGCACTCGCTGGCGCCAATGCCGCGGTAGTTGAAGCGCAGCACGGGCAGGCCGCCGGCGACCAGCGCGTCGCGCAGCGCGGTGACGACGTTGTTGTCCATGTCGCCACCGAGGAACGGATGCGGCGGACAGATCAGTGCGGCGGCGGTCATGGCGCCCTGGCTCTCGTCGTAGGCGAAGCGGCCGTCGAGCCGGAGACCGTCGACCTCGATGGCGATGCTCTCCTCGATCACACCTGGTCTCCGAAGGCGTCCGGCGGCAGACGCAGGTAGCGTTCGAGCAGGCCCGGGTCGTCGAAATCGGCCTCGTCGAAGTAGATCATCTGGGTCTCGCGCTGGCGCGGATGGCCGGCGTGGTAGAGACCGGATGGCGTCAGCAGCGAGCACTCGCGGCGATGCGCCCCGCGCACCAGGCCGTCCTCGCCGAACAGGCTGGCGTGGTAATCGCCGAAGGGCAGCTGTTCGAGTTCGTCGTAGGGGCGCAGGGTATAGACCGCCGGCGCGAGTGCCGCGACGGCGTCGGCGTCGAGACTGCGCACGGTGACCAGCTGGTGATGACCGGCGTTGAAGTAGAGCGCGATGCGGCGGCGCGGATCGGCCAAGCCGGTAACGGTCTCCGGCACGACGGCATCGAAAGCGTCGCCGAGGTGCTGTTCGAGATGGAGCTGCTTGTCGGCAAGGCGCTCGGGCCACGCCGCCCGACTGGCCGCCTCGAGCGTCGCGCTGGGGAAGACCTTGTAGTAGCAGCCGCAGTTGGAGACGGACTCGAGCAGCAGCGGACGATCGTGCTGGTCGAGCGTGACGCGCACCGTCCAACCGTCGAGGTCACCCTCCTCCGGGTCGAAGCGGGTCAGCGCCGGATGGCGTGGGTACCACAGCACGTAGACCAGCTGGCGGGTTTCGCGGCCCTGGATGGGCTTGCGTTCGATGAAGGCGTAGAGCGCCGGCGCCGCGCTGTCGACGCGCGGCTGCGCGGCATCCAGCGTGCTGCCGTCGAGCGCGACCGCGCCGAACTGGTCCCAGCCGCGGGGATAGCCGACGTCCGCCTTGCGCTCCTGCACCACGATCGGCGCATAGCGCGCCAGCAGTTCCCAGTCGGCCCGCGCGATCGAGCTCGCGCCCGGCACCGTCATGGCCGGCGCGAGGGCGACGCTGTCGTCGAAATCGGCGTTCAACGGGCCGCGGTAATCGTGCCAGTTGTGATAGGCGATCCAGCCCTTGATGAACGGCACGGCCGGCGCCGTGGCGAGCTGCCGGGCGAGGCGACCGCGGCTCATGATCGAGGGTTCGATGGCGGCCTGCAGCGCCTGCCACCAGGCATCGAGCGCCGTCGCATCGAGGGCCGCGACGCGGGTCTTCTCGGCCTCCAGCGCGTTGTGCGCGTGTACGGCATAGGCGCCGAGAATGCGCTCGCGCGGTTCACCCTGGCCGAGTTCGTGGCGTGCGGCGTAGTCGGCGAGAGCGGCCGGCGGGATGCGCGCCAGCGCACCGGCCATGGCCGTGCGGCCCTGCGCCTCGGCGCGGGCGAGGAAATCCTCGACGAAGGCGCGACGTGCAGCGAGCGGCGCCTGCGCCGGGTAGTCGTGTGCGCGGTAGCGCAGCGCGAGGTCGACCATCAGCCACGGCCGGTCGCGCACCGGCTCGTAGCGCGCATCGGTGGCGGTGTGCGTCGCAACCAGCGTCTGCAGGTCGTTGCCGGCGGCGTAATCCAGAGGACGATGGGCGCCGGCCGCACAGGCCGCGAGCAGCACGACGAGCGCCGCCAGCGGCGCGATGCGCAACAGGCGACGAAACCGGCGGGACCTCATTGCGCGCCCTCTTCGACCGCGCGCACGAGCGCGGCGGCATCGCTGACGAAGTCGACCGACTCGACCGCGAGGTGGTCGAGCTTCATCACCATCACCAGATCCTCGCGCGACGGCAGCGCGGTGGTCAGGTTGCCCTCGCGGTCGAGGAAGATGCGGTAGCCGTACTTCTGCATCTTCGGAATCGCGAAGTTGCGGGTAACGAAGCCCGGCATGCCACTGACGTCGATGAGGTACATCGCGTGGTGCTGGTCGAGGTAGCCGGCCGGCTTGTCGAGGAAGGCCTTCTTGGCCAGCTTGTTGGCGGTCATGTCACGGCTGAACATCAGCACGCGGACGCTCTCGTCGACCTTGCCGGCCTGGCCGTGCTGATCGCTGATGTCCATGGGCGCGAGGGCGGCGCCCACGGTGACCGGTGTGGCGACCGGCGCGGCGGGGGCCGCGGCGGCGGCGCCGAGGAACAGGGCGAGAAGGAGGAAACGGCTGGTTGGCGACATGGCGTGATCCCGTGGCTGCTCGTGGCGGGGCGCGACAGTGCGCCCTTGCCGGGACCGCCTAGCAATTCAGGGGCCAGATTCCAAGGCTTTGATCCGCAAGGGACGGAGACCCAAGGTCGCGCTCAGCGTCGGGGCCGGACCCGGTCAGCGTGCAAGCTGCGTCTGCAAGATTTTTCAGCGTGCGGCAGCTGCGTCCGCGCAGGCGATGGCGGGGCCGGGAATCGCGACCTCGGCAACCACGGCCACGCGCGCGTCCACCGCGCACCGTGGCACGTAGCCGAGCGCGCCCGGCGTGGCGGCGACGAAGCGCAGCATGGCCTCGGCCGACGACACCACGTACGGCGGCGAGACGCCGTGGAAGTAGCGTTCGTTCCAGTAGGCCTCGAGGTCTTCGGGCAGGCGGCCGAGCACGGCCAGCGAGAAGGCCCGCCGCAGCGGATCGTCGACCGGCAGGTTCAGCGGCACGATGCGGCGTCCGTCCTCGTCGACGCGCCGCACGCCGCGGTAGCTGTCGGCGAGCTGGCGGTGATCGAGCGGTGTCACCGCCCCTGGGTGGGCAATCACGGCCAGTTCGCCGGCCCGAACACGATCGGCGCCGGCGAGCAGGACGAGCGCCAGCAACAGGTGCGGCCAGGCGGCGACGGAGTTCACCCGCCATCCTGGGCCGGCCCGACACCCGGCCTTCGACGTCATGTTGATCATCGGGCCGCTAGAACAGGACGCCGCAGGACACTTCCCAGCCATCGGGCAGCACGCGGCCGTTGCTGCCCTGGTGGTACTCGACCTTGAACGTCAGCGGCGGCACCGGGCGCAGGGCGAGGCCGAGGCTGCCGCGCCCGGCGTCCTCGCCGAGCACGCCGCTCGCGTAGTACTCGAGACGCCCGACGCCGTACAGGGAACCGACCAGCGGCATGACGAGCTGGCCGAACGCGCCCCAGTCGTCGCGCGTGCGTGCGGCGCTGTTGAACCGGTACATGGCCTCACCGGACACCTCCCAGCGCCGCCAGCGATACAGCCCGTCGACACCGAAAGCGTGGTGGTGGCCACGGCCGTGGTCGATGTCGAAGGCGGCGTAAGAGACACCGAGCTGGGCAGCCTCGTCGAGGAAGTGGTAGCGCAGCTGGCCACCGGCGGCGTAGTCGAAATCGTTGGCGATACCGGGCAGGTGGACCTCCTCGAACTCGGCCTCGCCGTGCACCGGATCGAGCGACCGGCTGCCGTCGAGGAAGGCGCTGTACTCGAGATTGCCGCGGGCGAGCGGCAATGTGCCCCAGGCCATGACGCCGGTGGCGTGGTCGGGCACGGGCACGGTCGTGACCAGCGGTCGCGTCACGGTCCACACCAGGGGGTCGGCGTGGACCAGGTTCCAGCGCCCGAACGGGGTGAGGAAGCGCCCCGCGCGCAGGTTGAAGTCCGGCGCCGCGGCGAAGTCGACGTAGGCGCGCTCGACCACCAGCTCGGTGTCGCCGTTGTTGAGGCCGCGGCCGTCCACGGTCACCACCTCCTCCCCTTCGATCTCGCTGAACAGCGTCCAGCGTGATGCCGGCTGCCAGATCAGGAACAAGGCGAGGTCGTGCAGATCGAAACGCGTGTCGCGTCCTTCGAGGCCACGCACGCGCAGGCTGGTATAGCCGGCCAGGGTGAGATCGAGCGCCGGCAGCTCGAGGCCACGGCCGAGTTCGTAGCGTGGCCGTTCGAGCGTGCTCGCGGCATCGTCGGCCGCCGCGCCCGCGGCAACCAGAAGCGCTGCGAACAACGCCATCACGCGCCATGACCGCGCTGCGGTGGCGCGGGCGGGAATGCGACAATGAGTCATGACCATCCGGCGAACGCTCCTCGTCACCCTGCTCGCCTTCGGCGTCTCGATCGCGACCTTGATGACAGTGTTGTCGTACTCGCGTGCCCGCGCCGCGCTGAGCGCCGAGATCCGGCTCAACCTGGAGACGCAGGCGGTGACCCTGATGCAGCAAGTCGAGGCCATGCTGTTCGAACGCGTCAAGGACGTGCAGGGCTGGCGCCGGCTCGACCTGATGCAGGAAGTGCGGGTCGGTGACGTCGACAAGCGCCTGGCGCGCTTCCTCGACGACATCAAGACGGCTTACGCCGGAGTCTATACGGAACTGTTTTGCGTGGAAAACGGCCGCGTCGTCGCCGCCAGCGATGCCAGCGCCATCGGCAGCACGCTGCACCTGCCACCGGCCTGGCTGAAATTCGCAGTCGACGGCAGCGTGCTCGACCTGACCCGGCCGGAACGCGGCGCCGGCGGCTTCGTCGCCTACCTCGTCGCCGACCTGCCCGACGTCTTCGGCGCCGGTTCGCCCGGCCGCCTGGTCGCCGCGCTCGACTGGCACGAGGTCGTCGACCTGCTCGACCGCGCCGTCGCCGACAACGGTCGCGACGCACTGCTGCTCGATGCCACCGGCACCGTGCTGGCGACCTCATCCCGCGCCCACGGCGCACCGCCCTGGCCGCTGCCCGATATCCGTCACGGCGTCGCCGAGCAGGTCGATACGGGCGGCGCACGGGTGCTGTTCGGCTACGCCCGTGCCCGCGCCCACCGCGGCCTGCCCGAACTCGGCTGGACCCTGCTCGTACGCACGCCGGAACGCGCGGCCTTCGCCGCCGTGCACGGCCTGCTGTGGACCCTGGTCGGTCTGCTCGCGGCGACTGCGTTCGGCGCGGTCGTGCTGGCGCTGCGCATCTCCGCGCGCGGCGCGCAGCCCTTGCAGGCGCTGGCCGCCTACAGTCGCGACATCGGCCGCGACATCGACACCCCACCGCGCGACATCGGCGGCACCACCGAGGTCCGCGAGTTGTCCGGCGCCTTCAACCGCATGGTCGACGACCTGCGCCGCTCACGCGCTCACCTGGTGCGAGCCAGCAAGCTCGCGGCGGTCGGCGAGATGGCGGCCCGGCTCGCCCACGAGGTGCGTACTCCGCTCGGCATCATCCGTTCCTCGGCGCAGCTCATCGGCCGCCAAGAGCGCCTCGACGAGGCCGGCCGCGAGATGATGGGTTTCATGGTCAACGAGTGCGACCGCATCAACACCCTCGTCACCAGCCTGCTGGAATCGGCGCGGCCGCGCGAACCGGTGTTCGAACGCGTCGACCTGAATGCCGTCGCCGGACGGGTGATCGATCTCGTCAAGGGGCGTGCCGTCGAACGCCAGGTCGCGCTGACCTTCGACGCTGCGCGCAACCTGCCGGCGGTCGACGCCGACCGCGACCAGCTGGTGCAGGTGCTGCAGAACCTCGTCGTCAATGCCATCCAGCAGGTCGGCCCCGGCGGTCACGTCCGCCTGCGCTCGGCCGTGGTCGAGGCGATGATCCAGCTCGACGTCGAAGACGACGGCCCGGGCATCCCGAGCGAGCGCCGCGAGGCGGTGTTCGAACCCTTCGTCAGCTTCCGCGCCGGCGGTATCGGCCTCGGCCTGCCGGTGGTGCGCGAGATCGTGCAGAGCCACGGTGGCACGATCGCCATCGACGACAGCGAACTCGGCGGCGCGCGCCTGCGCATCCGCCTGCCGCTCCCAGCAGGAGACTGAAGCCATGGCCCGCCACACCGTGCTCGTCGTCGACGACGAGGTGAAGATGCAACGCGTGCTCGAGATCATGCTCGGCGAACTCGGTCACGACGTGCTGCGCGCCGGCGACGGCGTCGAAGCGCTTGCGCTGATCGAGCGCGAGACGGTCGATCTCGTCATCACCGACCTGCGCATGCCGCGCCTCGACGGCCTCGGCCTGGTGCGCGAACTGGCCGCGCGCGACGCCCTGCCGCCGACCATCGTCGTCACCGCCCATGGCACGGTCGAGAGCGCGGTCGAGGCGATGAAGCTCGGCGCGCTGGATTACATCCTGCGCCCGTTCGAGATCGAGACCGTCGAACTGGCCGTGACGCGCGCGCTGGGCATCGGCCGCGTGCAACGCGAGAACCGCTTCCTGCGCGACGAGCGCACCCTCGGCTGGGATGACTTCATCGGCCATAGCGCGCCCATGCAGACGCTCTACCAGGTCATCGCCAGCGTCGCGCCCAGCACCCTGCCGATCCTGATCGTGGGCGAGACCGGCAGCGGCAAGGAACTCGTCGCCCATGCCGTGCACAAGGCCTCGGGCCGTGACGGCCTGTTCGTCGCCATCAACTGCGCGGCGATTCCCGAATCGATCCTGGAGTCGGAGCTGTTCGGCCACGTGCGCGGCGCCTTCACCGGCGCCAGCGGCGAGCGCATCGGCAAATTCGAGGCATCCGACCATGGCACGCTCTTCCTCGACGAGATCACCGAGATGCCGGCCGTGCTGCAGGCGCGCCTGCTGCGCGTGCTGCAGGAGTGCTACATCGAGCGGGTCGGCTCCAACCGTCGCATCGATCTCGACCTGCGCATCATCGCGGCGACCAACCGCGATCCGCGCGAGGCGATCGGCGCCGGGCAACTGCGCGAGGACCTTTACTACCGCCTCGAAGGCGTGCGCGTCGACGTCCCGCCGCTGCGCGAGCGAGGCGGCGATATCGTGCTGCTCGCCAGGCATTTCCTCACCCGCCACGCCCAGCGGCTGGCACGGCCGGCGCCGGCGCTGACCCCGGCCGCGCAGGCGGCGCTCGAACGCCATGCCTGGCCGGGCAACGTGCGTGAACTCGACAACCTGATGGGGCGGGTCGTGCTGCTCGACGCGGTGACCCCGCTCGAAGAACTCGTCCTGCGCGAACTCGGCCTGGCCGCCGCGCAATCCCCGAATGTCACCACCTCAGCACTGCCACCAGGTGACGCCACGCCGCCCGTCAGCGACGAGGAATCGCTGTCCCTGCAGTCCCATACCGACGCGCTCGAACGCCGCATGATCGAAACCGCGCTGGCGCGCGCCGAGGACAACAAGGCGCGCGCCGCGCGCCTGCTCGACATCAGTGAGCGCACCTTGTGGTACAAGCTGAAGAAGCTCGGCCTGCGCTGAACAGCCCGTTCGATACAATCGCTGGCCCGATCCGCTGCGAAGTGCTCCGTCCGCCCATGAACGCCGCCGCCCTGCCCGACTGGAACGCCCCGGAACTCGCCGTCACGCGCGCGGCACCGGACTGGTTCCATGCCGCACTCGCCTGGCCCTTCACTTCGCACGTGCTCGAGGTCCTCGACTGCCCCATCCACTACCTGCGCTGGGCGCCGCCGACCGGCGCCGCGCCGGGCCGCGGCGTGCTGCTGGTCCACGGCGGCGGCGCGCATGCCAACTGGTGGCGCTTCATTGCACCCTTCCTCGCCGCGGATTACGTCGTCGCCGCACTCGATCTCTCGGGCATGGGGGACAGCGGGCGGCGCGAGCACTACGATGCCGCGCAGCGGTCGGCGGAGATGCTCGCCGTCGCCGCCGACGCCGGGCTCGGCGCGCGGCCCTTCGTCGTCGGTCATTCCTTCGGTGGCTACCAGGCGATGCGACTCGGAGCAAAACTCGGCGCCGAACTCGGCGGCGTCGTCATCGTCGACTCGCCGATCCGGCCGCCCGGCCACGAGGAAGACCCGACGCCGCGCCGCGCGCTCAAGCTCGAGCGCCACTACCCGAGCTTCGAGATTGCCGTCGAACGCTTCCGCCTGATGCCGCCGCAAGAATGCGCCAACGACTTCCTGGTCGAGTTCATCGCGCGGCATTCCGTGCGCCAGGCTGCCGCCGGCTGGACCTGGAAGTTCGACGTCGCCGCGATGGGTGCGCGACGCTGGGAGGAGCCCTTCCCCGAGCATTGCGCCAACCTCGCCTGCCGCGCCGCCCTGCTCTACGGCGAACGGAGCGCGCTGGTCGATGCCGCGACCGTGGCACACATGCGCGGTCTGCTCGGGCCGCACGCGCCGATCGTCGGCATCCCGGACGCCCACCACCACGTCATGCTGGACCAGCCGCTGGCCTGCGTCACCGCGCTGCGCGCCGTGCTCGCCGGCTGGATCTCCGCGGACTGAACGAAGCAGCATGGAAGTCATCCCCCATACCGGGATCGATACGCTCAGGCTGGGCGACTCGCGCGAGGCCATCGGCGCCGAACTCGGCCCGCCCGATCGCACCACGCGCGACCGCCACGAGGACGGCGAAGTCTCCGAGATCTGGATCTATCGCCTGATGCGCCTCGAACTCTCGTTCGATTCCGAGCACGACTACCGACTCGCCCACATCACCTCCTACCATCCCTACACGCTGCTGCGCGGCTTCAACCCGATCGGGCTGGCGCCCAAGTTCCTGCTGCAGAAATACCCGCACCTCGATCTCGACGTCGAGGTATCGGCGGAGGAGAAGTACTACACCGACCGCATTCTCGACCTCACCTTCGGCATCGCCCGCGGGCGCGTGGTCAGCGTGACGGTGTTTCCGCAATACGCGGAAGGGGGCGAAGCCGTGCTGTGGCCGGCGCCGGCGTGAGCCGGCGCGGCGTCACGGTGGCCACCAGGTAAGAGCAGGTGCTGCCGCCAGCGCCTGCTCGGCGTGATGCCTCAGTGTGGCCGCCGCAGTTCGTCGAGCGCGCCGAGGCTGTAGGTACCGTCGAACGGGGCATGCCAGGGCACGCCCCAGCTGCGCGCCACGCGGGCGAGTCGACCGTCGCCAGCGAGGCGGGCCAGGGCGGCATCGATCCGATCGCGCAACTTGGTACGCTCGGCGCGCGTCGCCACGTGGAGGTTCCAGCGTGTCGCGGTCGGTGGCTCGTAACCGGCGGCGAGGTCACAGGCGGCGAACGCCTTGTCGCGTATGGCCAGGCCGGACACACGCAGCACGCGCAGGTGGTAGCCGACGGCCGGCCCCCACAGCAGCCCGGCATCCACTTCACGCGTCTTGACGGCATCGAACGCCTGGCCGAGCGAAAAATAGTTGCGCGGTTCGGCCTTGACCGTGAGCAGGGCGAAATGCGCCACCGTCTGCGACTGGATGGCGACGCTCGCACCGCGCAGGGCACGGAACTCGCTCGGCGCCTCCGGCTTGCAACGCAGGAGTTCGAAGCCGGCGCCGTAGTACGGCGCACCCAGCGCGAGACCGTCGTGACCGCGCAGGGTCTCGTCGCCCGGCCCGGGTACGCTGAAGATGGCATCGCACTCGCCGCGCGCGAGGCGATCGAGCGGCATGTCACCCTCGTCGATTTCCTGGATGGTATCCGGGGCATCGACCCACACCGGCTCAAGGCGGTAGCCGATCTCGGCGGCGACCGCCGCGGCCACATCGACGTCGAAACCGGTGGCGCCGCCGCGCGCCGAGTAGGGCAGGCTGTTGGTCAGCATGCACACCTCGAGTGCCGGGCGCTCGTTCGCCGCCACCGTGCCGCCGGCGCACAGCGAGGCGACGAGCAGCGCGGTGCGGGCGGCGACGGACGGGTGGGCCACTCTCATCGCGGCAGCGCGAAGACGACCAGCGTGCTGCCGAGCGTCGTGATCGGCGGCTCACCGACGATGGTGACCGCGAGACCGCCACCGCCGCTGGTGTAGGCAACGTACTGGCGGCCGTCCTGCTTCCACGTCACCGGCTGGCCGCGTACCGCCGAACCGGTCTGGAACTTCCACAGGATATCGCCCGACTTGTCGTCGAAGGCCAGCGCGTAGCCCTGCTGGTTGCCGGCAAAAACCAGCCCGCCGGCGGTGGCGAGCGCGCCACCGACCATGGGGTAGTCGTCGCGGTACTTCCAGGCCGTCTCACCGGTGGCCGGATCGATGGCAACCAGGCGGCCGTAGGCTTCGCCGGTCTCGCCCTCGGTGACGCCGGGGCCACCGCCCCAGAACGGCTGGCCGTGCACGAACACGATCTCTTCCTTGACCATCTTGGCGCAGGACTCGATCGAGGGGACGTACATGAGGCGGGTGGCCGGGCTCCAGGCCCAGGTGAAGGAGCCGTTGTTGCCGCCGACGTTGCCCGGGCAGACGAATTCCTTGTGCCCGCCCGGTACCGGCTCGTAGCCGGGATTGAGGATGGGCCGGCCCTTGGCGTCCAGCCCCGTCGCCCAGTTGACGCGGTCGGTGTACTGCGCGCCCTTGAGGAACTCGCCTGTGGCGGCGTCGAGGACGTAGACGTAGCCGTTGCGGTTGGGCTGCAGCACGACGTGGCGCGACTGACCGTCGAGATCGATGTCGGCGACGACCAGGTTGTTGGTGGCGTCGTAGTCCCAGACGTCGTGCGGGGTGTACTGGAAGTGCCACGCGAGCTTGCCGGTCTTGGGCTCGATGGCCAGCACCGAGTTGGTGTAGAGGTTGTCGCCGAGGCGGCTGTCGCCGTTCCAGTCCGGCGAGGGATTGCCGGTCGGCCAGAACAACAGCCCGCTCTTCGCGTCGTAGGTACCCGCCACCCAGCTCGGCCCGCCGCCGGTCTTCCATGAATCGCCGGCCCAGGTCTCGACCCCCGGTTCGCCCGCCGCCGGCACCGTCCACACCCGCCAACGGCGCTCGCCGCTCTTGATGTCGTAGGCGTCGACGAAGCCGCGTGCGCCGTACTCGCCGCCGGCGATGCCGGAAATCACCAGGTCGCCGATGACGACCGGCGCGCTGGTCGCACTGTAGCCGGCCTTGTGATCGTCCATGGCGACGTTCCAGACGATCTTGCCGCTGGTGCGCTCGAAGGCGATCAGGCGCGCGTCGAGCGTGGCCATGAAGAGGTGTTCGCCGGCCACCGCGACGCCGCGGTTGACCGGACCGCAGCAAATGCGCAGGTCGCTCGGCATCTGGTGCTCGTAGTGCCACAGCGGCGCGCCGCTGGCCGCATCGAGGGCAAAGAGATTGTTGTAGGACGCCGTGAGGTAGACGACGCCGTCGACCACGATCGGGGCGCCGGCGAGCTGCCCCGGGATGCCGGTCTGGAACAGCCACGCCGGCGTGAGGCCCTTGACGTTGTCGCGGTTGACGTCGTCGAGCGGACTGAAGCGGGTGTTCTCGTAGTTGCCACCGTACATGACCCAGCCGGACGTATCGCCGGTGCCGGCGGCAAGACGCTCGGCGGTGACCGGCGACGACGCCGGATCGGCCGCGGGCGTTGCCGCTGCCATGCTCAGCAGGGCGCCGCACAAGGCCCCTGTCGCGAAAATCTTCATGACCTGGTTCTCCCCTCTGCAATCAGGTGCGGCGCACACGCCGCGAATCACTCAGACCGGTGAATCCGGATCGAATTTCGGCGCCCGCTTCTCGCGGTGCGAACGGATCCCCTCGACCGCCTCGGGCGAGGCGAAACCGAGCATTTCGAGCGCCGTCGAGGCGTCGAAGGCCGGGCCGGCCATACGATACCAGTTGTTCAGTGCGTACTTGGTCCAGCGCGTCGCGGCCGGCGCGGCATCGCGCAGGCGCCGCGCGACGGCCAGTGCACGCTCCTGCAACTCGTCGTCCTCGACGCACAGCGAAACCATGCCGAGACGCTCGGCCTCCTCGCCGTTCATCGGTTCGCACAGCAGCAGGTGGTACTTGGCCTTGGCCATGCCGCACAGGAGTGGCCAGTTGATCACGGCCGAATCGCCGGCGGCGACGCCGAGCCGGGTGTGGCCGTCGACGATGCGTGCCGACTTCGCCGCGATCGAGATGTCGGCGAGCAGCCCGGCGACGAGACCGGCGCCCACCGCGGCACCGTTGATGGCCGAGACGATGGGCTTGGAGCAGTTGATGATGTTGTAGACGAGGTCCTTGGCTTCCTTCCAGGTCCGTGCACGCGTCTTCGGATCCTCGATCATCTCTTCGATCATGCCGAAGTCGCCGCCGGCCGAGAACGCGCGTCCCTTGCCGGTGAGGATGACCGCGCTGACGTCGTCGTCCTCGTCGATGTCACGCCAGATGTAGGTCAGCTCGCGGTGGCCGTCCTTGTCGAGCGAATTGAGCGTGTCGGGCTTGTTGAACGTGATGCGCAGAATGCGCTCTTCCGGGCTGTCGACCTCGAGTACCCGGTATTTCTCGTAGCGTTTCAGCATGCCTCCTCCTCTGCGGTTTCACGGCGAACGGCCGCCGGCACGGCCGGCGGCGGCTCGCCATCATGCCACCGCCGCGACCGGCGCCGGTAGTGTGCGACACGGCCGCCACGCGGCGCTGGCCGCTGCCGTGCGCGAGGTTCATACTCGGGGCGTGTTCAACGGGAATGAAAAAGGAGGTGATCCAATGTCTAGTGAGATCAGCTTGACGTCGAACCAGTCCTTGGATCGCGCACGTGACGGGGATCGCTCCCTCTGACACGTCGTCGATGCCGACCGGGCCAGTCCCGGTCACGAGGTTGGGTGACGTCCAATCTCACGGGGGCCGCGCAAGCGGCCCTTTTTTCATACCGCGGCCGGCGCACCCGCTTGATCGAAGTCAGTCGGTGCGACGCGACGCCTGCTAGCCTGCGCGCATGAACTCCGTCAATCCCGCACTCGCCTGGTCGGCCCTCGTGCTCGCCAGCTCCCTAGCCGGCGCCGCCGACGCGCCGGCGCCCCCCGACACGACCCTCATGCCCGCAGCCGACGGCGCCGCGCTCTACGTCGAGTACTGCGCGGTCTGTCACGGCAGCGAGGGCCGTGGTGATGGCCCACTCGCTGGCGGCCTCACCGTCAAGCCGGCCAACCTGCGCCGCCTCGGCGTCGCCAACGGCAGCGAGTTCCCCACCGCGCGCATCGCCGCCAGCATCGACGGCCGCGACCAGCCACTCGCCCACGGCACGCGCGACATGCCGATCTGGGGCGAGGCCTTCAAGCGCACCCAGGGTCCCTACGGCGAACGCCGCGTGAACGAACGCATCGACGCCCTCGTCGACCATCTGCGCCGCCTGCAGGAACGCTGACACCCGCAACGCCCGTACGATGGACGCCGGCGCGCACGCTGGCGACAATGCCCTCCCCGTTCGAGGAGGAGTGTCATGGCCGATCTGATCGTCGATGTGCAGGACAACATCGCCACGTTGACCTTCAACCGTCCCGAGGCGCGCAACGCGCTCAGCCTCGAGATGCGTGCGATGCTGCGCGACGAGCTGCACGCAATCGAAACCGACCGCCGCGTACGTTGCGTGGTGATGCGCGGTGCGGGCGATCACTTCATGGCCGGCGGCGACGTCAAATCGATGCACGGCTACCTCGACGAGCCACCAGAGAAGATCCGCAACACCTTCGTCAACCGCATCCACGACCTGCACCCGATCATGTTCGCCATGCGCCGCATGCCGAAGCCGATCGTGGCCAGCGTGGCCGGGGCGGCGGCCGGCGCTGGGGTCAGCATGGCGCTCGCCTGTGACCTGGTGGTCGCCGACGAGAGCGCCTTCTTCACCCTCGCCTACGTCCATATCGGCACCAGCCCGGATGGCTCGGCCTCGTTCCACTTGCCGCGCGCCGTCGGCATCAAGAAGGCGATGGAGATCGCACTGCTCGGCGAGCGCTTCGACGCCGCCACCGCGCGCGACATCGGCCTGATCAACTTCGTCGCCCCGGCCGGGCAGCTCGCGTCCGAGACCGACAAGCTCGCGCGCCGCCTGGCGGCGGGGCCGACCCACGTCTACGGCAACACCAAGCGCCTGCTCTACCGTTCGCTGGAGAACGAGTTCGAGTCGCAACTCCAACTCGAAGCCGAGACCTTTGCCGATTGTGCCTCGCGGCCCGACTTCCGCGAGGGCGTGATGGCTTTCGTCGAGAAACGCAAGGCGCAGTTCACGGGGGAATGACCCCGGGCGCGGTACTCGGGGTCAGACCCCAAGCATCAAGCCATTGAAACAAATCGACTTCGGCACGCGGCCGGGGTCAGACCCCGGCCAGCGCGTCGCGCGTCAGCCGCCGAGCTTGCGTACCTCCGCCGCCTCGCCGGTCGAGCCCTTGGTGACGCCGACGACACCGGCGCCGCGCGCCGAGATCTGCGGGAAGCGTCGCGACAGCTCCGGCCCGGCGGCGGTGAGTCCGCCGTCGACCACGATCGACTCGCCGGTGACGAAGCGTGAATCCTCGGTGGCGAGGAACAACGCCGCCCCGGCGATGTGCTCGCCCTGGCCCGCCTCGGGCCAGGGTTGCGCCTTGGCGAACATCGGTTCGATCTTGTCGGCGCGACCGCCGTGGGCGAGCGGCGTGGAGATGAAGCCCGGCAGGATGGCGTTGACGCGGATGTAGTGCGGCGCGAGTTCGATCGCGCCCGACTTGCTCAGGCTGATGACGGCGGCCTTGGCCGCCGAGTAGATCATCGGCCCGGCATCGCCGGACAGGCCGGCGATGGACGCCGTGTTGATGATCGAACCGCCCGTGCCCTGCTTGATGAGGATGCGCGCGGCGTGCTTCATGCCGAGGAAAACGCCCTTGCCGAGGACATCGAAGGTGTAGTCCCAGGCTTCGACCGTGGTCTCCGTCAGCGGACCGATGGCGCCACCGACGCCGGCATTGTTGAACACGATGTCGAGCCGGCCGAAGTTGTCCAGCGCGCACTGCATCATGGCCTCGATGTCCGCCTCACGAGCGACGTCGGTCCTGACGAAGCGCGTGCGCGCACCGTGGCCGCGCGCGGCGGCGAGGTCGACCGTTTCCTGGCCGGTGGCCGCGTTGAAGTCGGCAACGACGACGTTGGCGCCCTCGTCGAGAAAGCGCAGTACGGTGGCCCGGCCCATGCCGCTGGCACCGCCGGTGATGACGGCGGTTTTGCCTTCGAGTCTCACGTGTTCGTCCTCCCCTGTGCTGTATTCCGGACGGCAACCGACAGGCCCCGGATTCTTGCGCCGCCAGCGGGCGGCCCCGACAATCCGGCCGAGCATAGCGCGGAACGGGAGACGCCTGCATGGCCAGTGCAAGGGTGGG
Source organism: Gammaproteobacteria bacterium (assembly GCA_050184115.1). Classification (GTDB taxonomy): domain Bacteria; phylum Pseudomonadota; class Gammaproteobacteria; genus JACKNG01. The sequence goes on from JBFXAQ010000002.1 coordinate 279,659, forward strand.
ATTCATCGGGCTCGGTGCCATGGGCAGCGTGATGGCGCGACGCCTCGCCGCCGCCGGTCATGCGGTCACGGTATGGGCGCGCAATCCCACCACGAGTGCGGCGTTCGCCGACCTCGGCATGACCATCGCCCATTCGCCGGCCGCGCTCGCCGCCGCCGTCGACACCGTGTTCCTGTGCGTCACCGACACCGATGCCGTGGAAAGCGTCGTCTTCGGTGACGACGGCGTCGCTGTGGGCGGGCGCGCAGGCAGCCTGCTCGTCGACCACTCGACCATTCATCCGGCGTCCACCCGAAACTTCGCCAGGCGCCTCGGGGCCGCGTGCGGCATGCGCTGGATCGACGCACCGGTCAGCGGCGGCGTGGCCGGCGCCGAAGCCGGCCGCCTCGTCGTCATGGCCGGTGGTGACGCCGCCGACCTCGCCCGCGTCGAGTCCCTGCTCGGTGCCTACGCCGGGCGCGTGACCCACATGGGTGCCACCGGCTGCGGTCAGGCGAGCAAGGTGGTCAACCAGATGCTGATCGGCGCCACTGTCGCCGCCGTCGCCGAGGGGCTCAACTTTGCGGCCAATTTCGGCGTCGCCGCCGCCAGGCTGCCCGATGCCCTGGCCGGTGGCTGGGCCGATTCCGCGGTGCTGCAGAACCACGCCCGACGGATGGCGGCGGCCGCCTACGCCGGTGACGTCAGCGCCCGCATCATGGCCAAGGACATGGACATCGCCCTCGACATGGGACGCCAGACCGGCTCGCCGATGCCGATCGCCGCCCTGGTGCAACAACAGTACCGCCAGCTGATCGCCCAGGGTGATGCCGACAAGGGCCAGATCGGGCTCATCTGGTTGCTGCGGCAGACCGCCTGCAATTCCGGCGAAGAGGAAAATAAAGCTGATATATCATGAGGTAAGGTAGAGAACCTGAGATTTCTGTGCGACACTCTGCAACGTCGAGAACCCGGCCGCCGCACAGGCGTTGAGACGCCGCGCCGGTCGCCACGCCCAAGGTGCCGTCCATGTCCCGTACTGCCACGCTCTGTCTTGCCCTCCTGCTTGCCACCGCCGCAGGCGCCGACGACGACCCGATCGCGCGCGCCCAGGCGCTCGTCGACCAGGGCCAGCCCAACGCGGCTTACGACCTGCTGCTGCCGCTGGAAAGCACGCACGCCGGAGAGCCGGCCTTCGACTACCTGTTCGGCATCGCGGCGCTCGACGCCGGCCACGCCCTGCAGGCGGTCTTCGCCCTCGAGCGCGTGGTCGACGCACGACCCGAGGACGGCCCTGCGCGCGGCGAACTCGCACGCGCCTACCTCGCCCTCGGCGAAACCGACGACGCGCGCGACGAGTTCGCGCGCGTCGAGGAGATGGACCTGCCGCCGGAGGCGCGCCAGACCATCGAACGCTACATGTCGTCGATCGAGCTCTTCCACGACCGCACACGCACCCGCTACCGGCCGTGGATCGAGATCGGCGCCGGCTTCGACACCAACGTCAACGGCGCCACCGACGATCGCTCGGTACAGGTCAGCATCCCCGGCCTCGGCGTCCTGCCGCTCACGCTCAGCGGCACGCAGGACAGCCCGGTCTACCGTCTCGGCGCGGGCGTGCGCTTCACCTCGCCGCTGGACGTCGAACGCGGCCTGAGCCTGTTCGGCCGCATCGGTCTCGACCATCGCGTACCGCTCAACCAGCCGGACTTCAAATCGCTGGGCGGTAACGGCCAGTTCGGCGTGCAGCTGCGCCGCGACGCCCACCAGTTCAGCCTTGCGCTGGAGGGCGACATCACCAAGGTCGACGGCGCCCAGTCCGGCGTCCGCAACAACAGGTCCAACCGCGAGAGCGCCGGTGCGCTGGCGCAATGGCAGTACGCGGTCAGCGAAACCGACCAGATCACGAGTTTCCTGCAGTACTCGTTCGTGCATTACCCCGACCAGGGCATCCGCAACGTCAACCGCATGACCGGCGGCCTCGGCTGGGGGCACGTGTTCAAGTCGCTGCCCGGCACGCCGATCGTCTTCGGCAGCTTTTTCGCCGGTTTCGAGGATCCGAAGAGCGATGCGCGAGGACCGCATTTCGGCCGCGATCTCTACGGCATGCGCGGCGGTGCCAGCTACCAGTTCAGCGAGCGGCAGACGCTGTACGGCGCGGTGACCTATCAACGTAGCAACTATGATGCCGCCTTCCCGCTGTTCAATCGCCGTCGCGACGACGACTTCGTCGACATCAACATCGGCTACCGCCACCAGTTCGACGAACACTGGAGCGTGACGCCGACGCTGACCTATTCCAACAACGACTCCAACATCGTCGTCACCGATTACGACCGCCTCGAGGCGATGGTGACGCTGCGCAACGACTTCTGATGCGAGGTAACGCCATGCCCACCTTGAATCGCACCCTCCTCGTCATCGCACTGCTCACCCTCGTCGCGCCGCCGGTGCTGGCCGTGTCCGCAGCCGGCAAGGTCGTCTATGCCTTCGGCCAGGTCCAGGCCACGGCCGGCGACGGCAGCGTCCGTCCGCTGACGCGCGGCGACGCCATCGTACCGGGCGATACCGTCACCACGCGCAACGGCCGCACCCAGCTGCGCTTCACCGATGGCGGTTTCGCAGCCCTGCAGCCCAACACGGAGTACAAGGTCGAGGCCTACAACTTCGACGGCGGCGCGGACGGCAGCGAGCGCAGCTTCATGAGCCTCGTGCGCGGCAGCGTACGTCTGGTCACGGGCCTCATCGGCCGCAGCAACAAGCAGAATTTCCGCCTCAACACGCCGGTTGCCACCATCGGCATCCGCGGCACCTCGGGCAAGATTTCTCACTGCGACAGCAACTGCGGCGATCGCGGGCCGGGTACGCGCCTGGCCGGCTACGGCGGCATCTGGGATCTCGCCTCCGGCAGCTACAGCGGGCCGGTCAAGCCCGGCGAGGCCAAGTTCTGCAACGGTGCCAGCTGCTTCGACATCCCGGGTTTCGGTCAACGCAGCGAGGTCGATCCCGACGAGCAGAGCGATCTCGAACGTTCCCTCGACGACAACGACGAGAACCTCGCCGAGGGTGGTAACGAACAGTTCTACTCCGACGGCAACGATTTCGCAGTCAACGGCGGCGCCTCTACGCCGGTTGTCGCGACCGGTATCGTCGGCGCCCGCGCCGGCGGCGACGGCTACGGCACCGCGCGCGGCGACAGCAGCAGCGGTGACGCTGTCCTGATCCTCGTTGACGGCGTGCCCGTGGCCGAGATTGGAGCCGGCGACGGCGCCAACGGCGGCGTCGAGTTCATCGTCACCGACGTCAAGGCCTTCCTGACTGCGCTGCAAGGCCTCAACAATGCCGAGCTACGCACCGAGATCGATGCCCTGTTTGGCAATGTCGCCCAGGCCGACATCGATCGGCTGGCGGCGGACCCGGCCTCGCCCGCGACGATCGACTTCGGTCGCACCCGCGACGGCCGTCTCGTCCACGGCCGCTGGCAAGACGGCTTCATGCTCGTCCTCGATCTCGAAGCGATCGGCATCAACGGCGATTTCCGCTTCGACGTTCTCGAACTGCGCGGTAATCGCAGCGAGCACTTCATCTTCGGCCCCGACCCCGGCGCGATGCCGCTCACCGGCGAAGCCTTCTACGATTTCACCGGTGGCACGCTGTCGACCGCCGTCGACGGCTCGTCCATCGGCCAGGGCGTGACCGCCGGTCGCCTCACGGTGGACTTCCTCGCCAGCCGCGGCGCGATCGACATGACGGTCCGCCACGGCGGCACCAGCTACAAGGTGGGGGGCGACCTCCTGCTGAGTTTCGATCGCCGCTTCTTCCACGATGTGTCGGTGACCGCGAAAGACCTCGCCGGAGCCGTCTATGCCGCCGGCATCGACGGCTTCTTCGCCAGCCGCGGCACCCAGGCGCCGCTCGCCGCCGGGCTCGCCTACACCATCGAGACACCGACGCACATCGTCGGCGTCGCTGGCTTCGGGCTCGGCGGCGTGCGCGCCTCCACTCCCGGCCTGCCGCAGGGCGCGTGGGTCGGCTTCGCGCATAACTTCGTCGGCGGCGGTCTGCAGCTGCAGAGTGAGGCCTTCGACTTCCTCCTCGACGCCAGCAATACCGCGACGCTCACCAACGGCGTCGTCACGGCATTCAACTCGACCTTCCACGACGCCTGTGCGGGATTGACGCCTTGCGCCTTCAATCGCAATGGCGCCGGCGTCCTGCTCGACCCGACCGGCGCCGGCGGCGCCACCGCGCTGCCGGACGTCGGCATCCGCTGGGCCCGCTTCTCGCCCGGCTATACCGTGCAACACAGCGGCCTGGCCGGCGGCGAGAACCTCAACGGCTCGGCTATCGTCGTCGCCGTCGACGTACCGACGGCGGTCAACGACATCCCCGCGACCGGCAGCGGTCTCGAGGGGGTCTACAACGTCGTCATCGGCGGCACCCACCCCGTGGTCAGCTTCGATCACAACGGCGTGCAGCAGCCGGAGGTGGTGTCGACCATCAGCAGTGCGGAAATCTACGTCAATTTCGACTCCGGCTCGGTCAACGCCAACTTCGCCGGCAGTTTCCCGACACCGCTCGGCACGGCTACCTGGAGTTTGAACGGCGGCGCCGCGTTCAACCGCGCCGATGGCCTGCATTCGACCGGCGTCAGCGGTTCCGTCAATGGCGCCGGCATCAGCGGTCCGGGTGGGACGCCCGATTGCGGAAGTCCGTGCGGACTGTTCGGCCACACCCACTTCGTGCTCGGCGCCATCAACGCCGGCGTCACCGCCGGCGTCCTGCAGGCTGTCACCGGGGGGCCCGGCATGAACCTCGCCTGGGGCTACGTATTGCGCGATCCCGACGGCCCGGGCCCCGTCATTCTCCCGTAACGGCGCCAGCCGCCGCGCCGCCTTCGTCGGGCACGGCGCAGCCCGACTCAGCGCCAGGCGAAGCGCGGCTGGTCGTAATGTGCAACGCGGGTTTCCCGCCCGAGCACGCAGACCTCGCGGAACTGGTAGAGGATGGCGGCCGTCGGCGCGGCGATCCAGTCGTCGCCGATCGGCATGCGCAGCACCGGCGGCGCACCGTCATCGACGTGATCCAGCAACGGCGCATCGCCGCGCAGCAACTCCGGCACCGGGATGCGGTGCACCGAGTCGACCTCGTCCGGATTGGGTTGGAACGTACGTTGCGGCCCGCCCCAGATCACCACCGGCGTCATGATGAAGCCGGAGCGCGTGACGAAGTCGTCCAACCGCCCGAGGATGCGCTCCGGTCCCAGCTCGAGTCCGATCTCCTCGTGCATCTCACGCAGAGCCGTATCCTCCGGTGTTTCGCCGGGATCGATGCGCCCACCGGGGAAGGCCCACTGCCCGGCATGGTTGCGCAACCTCGATGAGCGCCGGGTCAACAGCAGGGCCGCGCCGCCGTGCCAGTCGTCGTGGTTCGGCAGCCCGTTGCACCCGGCGCCGAGCCCGGCATCGACGATGGTCACGGCGACCGCGGCGGCACGTGCATCGACGGCATCGGCCTCGTGCACGGCGAAACCGGCCAGGCGTTCGGCGATGCTTGCGCGCAGCGCGTCGTCACAGCGCACGGCCGTGCTCCTCATGGGCGATACGCAGCGCGGCAACGGCCTTGCCGGCACCGTTCAGCGCGCGGATCTCGACCAGGCGTCCGGTCGCGTCGCGGCACCCGCTGACGGTGAGTTCATCGTCCCAGAACACCGGGCGCAGGAACTCGATGCACATCTCGACGGCTGCCGGCGGTGCCTCGCGGTAGAGCGGCTCGACCAGGAAATTGACGGTCTGCATGCCGGCGATGATCGGCGCCCGCAGGCCGAAGCCGCGCGCGTAATCCGGGTCGAGATGAATCAGGTTGCTGCTGCCTTCGCAGTACCCGAGCGTGGTCTCTGGCGAGCAGACGTGGCGCGCCAACGGCTCCCATTCCGTCTCCGCGCTCGTCGCCGTCGTGGTCATCTGCGATCGCGACGCCGCTGACGCCTGCGGGTCGATCATCAGCACCGCCGGCTCGACGACGAAAGGCGTGGCGCCGGCCGCGTCGCGGTATTCCCAGCGGCTCAGCATTATCGTGCCGCGAGCGTGTGGCTCGAGCGCCGTCACCTGGCCATGCACGCGGAGCGTTTCGTCCAGCCGGATGGGGCGTTCCTGGCGCAGGCGCTGGACCAGGTGAACCGGCCCCCAGCCCGGCCGGCTGGCCTGAATCGTCGCGGTGTTGAGCAGGATCGGAGGGCGACCGACGAAGGTCGGGTCGGCGACATCGCCGAAGACATCCGCCGCGATGTCGCACCAGCCATGCAGCCGCCGCTGCTCGGCTGCCGTGATCGTGACCTCGAACGCCGGGTAGCGATAGCCGGCCTCGGCGCGGTGATTCGTTGCGTTCGTTGCGACCGCCGTCATGCCCGTCCCCTTGCTGTCGGACCGCGCGGCCAGTGTACACGGCGCCCGCGACCATTGACCCGTTCACGGCCTGCGGCGAGACTGCGGCCCTTTGCGATCGGGGAGTCCCGCCAGCCATGTCCGCCACCCACTCCGAGCTCGTCCGCGAATTCTGCCTGTCGCTCAGCACGGGAGACATGCGCAACGCGCGTCGCTATCTCGCCGATGACGTCCACTACCACAACCAACCGTGGGCGCCGATGACCGGCGCCGACGCCGTGTGCGAGTTCCTGCAGCCCTTCGTCGACGGCACCCACTGCCGCCTGACCGAGATGAACATCCTCCACCAGGTCGCCGAAGGCACGCTGGTGATGAATGCGCGCGAGGAACGGTGGGTGCGCGGTTCACTCGCGGTCCTCCTGCCCGTGGCCGGCCTGTTCGACGTCCGCGACGACGCCATCACGCGCTGGGTCGATTACTGGGACCTCGCCACCTTCCAACCCATGCTCGACGCCATCGCGGGCTGACGACCCGCCGCCAGAGCACACGACGGAGCCGCTTGCTTCCATGCATCTCGACCTCACCGCAGAACAGACCCTCATCCAGGACACCGCGCGGCGTTTCGCCGAGAGTGAACTCGCGCCCGTCGCCGCCGCCCTCGAAGCGGCGGATGGCCGACCGCGCTACCTGGCCGGCTTGAAGCAGCTCGCCGAACTCGGCTTCATGGGCCTCAACGTCGACCCGGAGTACGGCGGCAGCGGCGCCGGCGTCGTCGCCTTCAGCGTCGCCCTGACCGAGGTCGCCCGTGCCTGTGCCGCCACCGCGGTGGCGATGTCGGTGAACAACCTCGTCTGCGAAGTCATCCAGTCAATCGGAACGGAGGCGCAGAAGCGTCGCTTCATCCCGCGCGTGTGCGAGGGTGAGAGCCCGTGCGCCTCGTTCTGCCTCTCGGAGAGCGGCGCGGGATCCGATCCCTCGCGTATGACCACGCGCGCCGCGCGCGATGGTGGCGACTGGGTCCTGAACGGCACCAAGATGTGGATTTCGAGCGCCGAGTACGCGGGCTTCTTCGTCGTCTGGGCGGTCACCGATGCGGCCGCACCGACCGGCAAGGGCATCTCCTGCTTCATCGTCGATGCCGCGACGCCCGGCATCACCATCGGCCCGGCCGAACACAAGATGGGCCAGCGCGCGTCGTCGACCAACCCGGTCATCTTCGAAGATTGCCGGGTGACGGCCGACGCCATGCTGGGCGGCGAGAACCAGGGCTTCCGCATCGCCGTCGGCGAACTCACCGGCGGGCGCATCGGCATTGCCTCGCTCGCGCTCGGCGTCGGCCAGGCAGCCATCGATTACGCCCGCCGCTACGCCACCGAGCGCGAACAGTTCGGGCAGCGCATCGCCGATTTCCAGGGCATCCAGTTCATGCTCGCCGATACCTACACCGAGCTCGAGGCCGGTCGCCTGCTGGTCATGAACGCGGCCTTCCTGAAGGAATCGGGCAAGCCCTACATGAAAGCCGCCTCGATGGCCAAGCTGTACTGCTCGGAAGCCGCCAACCGCGCCTGCTATACCGCCCTGCAGCTCATGGGCGGGGCGGGCTACACCGAGGAATACCCGCTCGAACGCTACGCCCGCGATGCCCGCGTGACATCGATCTACGAGGGTACGAGCGAAATCCAGCGCGTCATCATCGCGCGCGAACTGTTGAAGGAGGTCTCGTGAACTTCGATCTGCCGGCGGAACTGACCGCCTACCTCGCCGAACTGGACGCGTTCATCGAGCGCGAGATCATTCCGCTCGAACAACAGGACGACAACATCCGCTTCTTCGATCACCGGCGCGAACACGCCCGCACCGACTGGGACAACGGCGGCCGTCCGCGCGAGGACTGGGAGGCCCTGCTGGCCGAGGCGCGGCGCCGCGCCGACGCCGCCGGCCATTACCGCTACGCCTTCCCGCGGGAATTCGGCGGTCGCGACGGCACCAATCTCGGCATGGCGGTGATCCGTGAGCACCTCGCCGCGCGTGGGCTGGGCCTGCATTGCGACCTGCAGAACGAACACGCCATCGTCGCCAACAACATCGGCCTGCTGCTCATGCTCCATTACGGCAGCGAGGCGCAGAAGGCCGAGTGGGTCGAGCCGCTCGCCACCGGCCAGGGCTTCATCGCCTTCGGCATCACCGAGCCGCAGCACGGCTCGGACGCGACGCACATGGAGACCACCGCGGTGCGCGACGGCAACGGCTGGCGTATCAACGGCGAGAAGACCTGGAACACCGGTATCCACACCGCGCCGGCCGACCTCATCTTCGCGCGCACCTCCGGCAAGGCCGGCGACGGTGACGGCATCACCGCCTTCATCGTCCCGACCGATGCCGAGGGCTTCAAGCTCGAAGAACTGCTGTGGACGTTCAACATGCCGACCGACCACGGCCACGTCTCGCTGAAGGACGTCTGGGTGCCGGATTCCGCCGTCTTCGGCGGCGAGGGCCGCGGCCTGCAGGTGGTGCAGCACTTCTTCAACGAGAACCGCATCCGCCAGGCGGCTTCCAGCCTCGGCGCCGCGCAGTACTGCGTCAACGAGGCGGTCGCCTACGCGCTCGAACGCAAGCCCTTCGGCAAGCCGCTGTCCTCCAACCAAGGCATCCAGTTCCCGCTCGTCGAACTGCAGACCCAGTGCGAGATGCTGCGCGCGCTGATCCACAAGACCGCCTGGCTGATGGACAAGGACGGCGCCTTCTCCGTCTCGGACAAGGTCTCGATGTGCAACTTCTGGGGCAACCGCATGTGCTGCGAGGCGGCCGACCGCGCCATGCAGGTCCACGGCGGCATGGGCTACTCGCGGCACAAGCCGTTCGAGCACATCTACCGTCACCACCGGCGTTACCGCATCACCGAGGGCGCGGAGGAGATCCAGATGCGCCGCGTCGCCGGCTACATGTTCGGCTACATGAAGCAGCGCGCGCCCAAGGGCGTGCGCGAATGATGTCGTCCGATCGCGCGAGGGCCGCCCGATGAAGCTCGAACCGCTGTTCACCTACCACGCCAATCTCACCGCGAGTCTCGACGTCGGCGCCGGCCCCTACGGGCACCGCACCATCGTCGAGGTCCACGGCGGCGCCTTCGAGGGGCCGCGCCTGAAGGGCACCATCCGCCGCGCCGGCTGTGCCGATTGGCTCACCCTCGCCGATGGTCATGGCCATCTCGATGTTCGCGCGACCTTCGAGACCGACGACGGCGCGTTCATCTACGTCGAGTACCGCGGCGTGGTCGAGTTGACCGACGCCGCGCAGAAGGCGCTCGCCGGCGAGGGCGAGACCGAGTTCGGTGAGGGCTATTTCGTCACCGCGCCGCGCATGCAGACGGGCGATCCCCGATACGCCTGGGTCAACAACCTCGTCTGCGTCGCCCAGGGCCGCCTGCGCGCCGGGCGGGTCGAGTACCGGGTGTTCGCCGTCGTCAACGATTGAGCGGCGGGTCGCCGGCAACGCCGAACAGCGTGTTGCCGGCGAGCGCCGTACACAAGCCGCGACAGACGGCAGCGAGGTCGGCCCGGGTCGGGCTGGACCCGCTCGCGGCCAGCAGGCGCCGCGCCAGCGGTGCGCGTTGCCAGCGCTGGCCGGCATGGCGCTCGAGCAGCGCGCACCAGGCCGCGCCGGCGGTCCAAGGCGCGGCCGGGTCCAGGCCCAACGCGCCGAGATAGGCCGGGTCATCGATCACGGCCGCGTCCGCATCGCGCACGGTGGCCTCGAAGAGGTCGGCCAGGCACGCGGTGTCGAGTGCGGCCTGGGCGGCCGCCGCCGATGGCCGCTCCTCGTACAACGCGCGCACCACCGCGACGACGGCCACCGCGATGTCGAGGTCGGCCCGCGGCGACTCCTGCGCATCGAGCACGCGGATCTCGATCGCGCCGCGGTCGAAACGCGCAATCGCGCCGCGCGAATTCAGCCATTCGCCGTGCAGCACGCCGTCCGGGTCGAGTGGCGCGATGGCGCGATACATCGGTTCGAGGATGCGCGCGTGGTATTCGTCGATGCTCGTCACCGCCTCGGGAACCACGCGCCCCGCGATTTCGGGGACACGGCGCTGGTTGCCACGATAGACCTCGAGCCGCGTGTCGAGCAGCCCGGTGACCCGGCCATCGGCGAACGGCGAGGCCGCGGCCAGCGCGGGTAGCAGCGGCAGCACGGTGCGGATGGCGTCGTGCAGGCGCACGAACTCGACGTCGTCCGCGAACGGCAGGTTGATGTGCATGCTCTGCAGGTTGGCCCAGCCGTGGCCACGGCAGCCGAAGATGCGGTCGTAGGCGCGGTATATCTCGGTCTGCTCGTGCGGCCACAGGCGCTGTTCGGTGTGCGGATCCATCCACGGGTGCATGGCACAGGGCAGGATGCGCGCACCGAGCGGCGCGAGCAGGTCGTCGGCGAAGCGGAGTTCGGCGGCGAAATCCTCGGCCACGCCGTCGAGCGCGGGGGCCGGGCCGTTGGTCTTCAATTCGAGCACGTGCAGGCTGAGTTCGTTCGACCAGCCGACGCGGCCGCGCGCGAGTTCGTTGGTCGCCTTGCCGGCGGCGAGTTCGAGCAGGCGATCGGCGATCGGGCGCACGTCGTAACTGTCGCGGTCGACGATGGCGTACTCGATCTCGATGCCGAAGCCTTCGAAGGCATGCAGGGTCATGGCGCGTCGAACTCCAGGCGCTTGCGCGTGATGATGCGGCGCAGGAAGGAGCCCATGATCTCGCGGTAGAGGGCGTCCTTCAGCACGCGGTCCTCGTAGCCGGCGTCGATGCTGGGGTTGTCGTTGACCTCGATGACGACGCAACGGCGTCCGACGCGCTTGAGGTCGACGCCGTAGAGGCCGTCGCCGACGAGGTTGGCGGCGCGCACCGCGGTGCGCACGATGTCGGCCGGCGCCTCGGCCACGGCCAGCGTGTCGACCGGCCCCTCGGCGGTGCGTCCGCCTTCGTCGCGGTGGATGATCTGCCAGTGGCGCTTGGCCATGTGGTAGCGGCAGACGTAGAGCGGCCGCCCGTCGAGCACGCCGACCCGCCAGTCGAAATCGGTTGGCATGAATTCCTGCGCGACGACGAGATCCGAGGTCTCGAAGAAACGCGCCAGGGCGGCCGCCAGTTCCGCCTCGTCGCCGGCCTTGACGACGCCGGCCGAGAAGGCGCTGTCCGGCGCCTTCAGCACGCAGGGAAAACCGCACACCGCGCCGACCTCCGCCGCGTTGCCCCGGTGCACGATCAGCGTGCGTGGCGTGGCGACCTCGTGGCGATCCAGCAACTCGGCCAGGTAGACCTTGTTGGTGCAGCGGATGATCGACTGCGGGTCGTCCATGACGACCAGGCCCTCGGCCTCGGCCCGGCTGGCGAAGCGGAAGGTATGGTGGTTGACCGCGGTGGTCTCGCGGATGAACAGCGCATCGAACTCGGCCAGGCGGCCGAGGTCGTTGCGGGTGACGAGCTGCGCGTCGAGGCCGACGGCATCGGCGGCGCGTACGAAGCGCCCCAGCGCGCGTTCGTCCGACGGCGGCGAGGCCTCTTCCGGATCGACCAGGATGGCGATGTCGAAGCGCGCGCGCTGGCGCCGCGGCCGCCGCGCGCGGTTGCCGGCGAAATGCGCGGCAGCGGCTTCGGCGACGAAGGCGCGGTGCGCCTCCGGCACTTCGTTGCCGCCGATGAGATTCACCGCGCGCAGCTCCCAGCGCCGGCCGCTGCGCTCGAACTCGGCGCGCAGCAGCGGCGCCGGGAACAGCGCGAACAGGGCCTGGGCCAGCGGCAGGTAGCGGCGGGTCATGTTCTGGCCGAAGTAGATGCTGAGCGCGAACCGGGCCGAGCGCAGCGGCCTGAGCAGGCGCTGGATGCGCTCGTCGAGATCCTCCGACAAGGTCCGCACGACGCGGCGTGAGCGCAGGTCCTGCAGGGTGCCGATGCTCGGCACCGGGCGATGACCGCGCGCCTCGGCCAGTAACGAAACGTAGTAGCCGGCGCTCTGGTAGCGGTAGGAACGGCACAGGTTGAACACCTTGGCGCCGCGCAGCGCGCTGTAGCTGCGATCGGTGAGGTAATCGCGCGCCGCGACGGTCGTCACGCCGGGGATGTCGAGCGCCCAGCGGCGCGGGTTGTCGACCACCACGTAGGCGTTCACGGTGCGCGCTCCACCAGCAGCAGGCTGGCGTCGTAGGTCATCACGCCGAGCAGGATGGCGCCGATCACGCGGTCGATGTGCACGGCATAGCGCTGGCCGGCGGCGACCGGGTTGCGCGGGTAGGGATCGGCGACGTCGATGCTGCGATGCCCGCGGTCGTAACCGGACAGCAGCACGAAGTGCCCGAGCGCCTCGCCGTGGACGTCGTCCGGTTCGTCGTGCGGCCCGGACACCCGCGCGTTACGGTAGAGGTAGGTGAGATTGAGCGCCGCGATCAACGGCACTTCGCGGCGCAACAGGCTGCGCAGCAGGTCACGCGTGAGGTCGACGAAACGCAGGCGTCCGCCGGCGGCGAGGAAGTCGCACCAGGCCGTGCAGGCGAAATCGAGCTTGGCATCATTGCGCGCCGCCGCGCGCGCGCGCAGCCGCGTCGCGATGTCGACCTCCTGCGGCGCGAACCAGGTCGGGTCGAACAGGTTCAGGTTGTAGGTGTAGATGGTGGCCACGAGGCCGCGCCGCAGGGCATCCAGCGCCAGACTCACTTCCAGTGTGCCGCCGCCCGGCAGCGGCGTGACGCCGGCGACGACGTCGGCGAGGCCGAGTTCAAGGCCGAGGTAGCGGTAGACCGCGTGCAGACAGGTCGGCCCGCAACTGGTGTCGTCCGGTTGTGGTTCGATGTCGACGGGCAGGCGCAGGAGTTCGGTCATGGAGATCCTCTCGCGGGCCCCACTGTTACCGACCCCCACGGTGGCGTCAATTCCGACAGTGTCCGCGCACGCTGGTCCGTGGCCGGGCTTTCAGGTTACATTCCGGACGTTTTCGCAGGTCATGCAGCGGCACGCTCGCAGCATCAGCGAGCAGCGACGCCGTGCTCAACGCCCCGGGGATCCCGCCATGAAATTCGGATTGTTCTACGAACTGTCGACACCACGCCCGTTCACCACCGCGAACCAGCGCGCCGTGATCGAGAACGCCATCGAGCAGACCGTGCTCGCCGACGAACTCGGCTTCTCCAGCGTATGGTGCGTCGAGCATCACTTTCTCGAGGAATACAGCCATTCGAGCTGTCCCGACATGTTTCTCACCGCGGTTGCGCGCGAGACGAAGAACCTGCGCCTCGGCTTCGGCATCGGCACCTGCGTACCGGCCATGCACTCGCCAATCCGCTGGGCCGAGAAGGCCGCCTTCCTCGATCTGCTGTCGAACGGGCGCGTCGAGTTCGGCACCGGCCGCTCCTCGACCTGGAACGAACTCGGCGGCTTCAACGCCAACGTCGACGACACCAAGCGCAGCTGGGACGAATACTGTCGCGTGATCCCGAAGATGTGGACCGAGGAGCGCTTCAGCCATCAGGGCACCTATTTCAGCATGCCCGAGCGCTGCATCCTGCCCAAGCCGATGCAGGATCCGCATCCGCCGCTGTGGGTGGCGGTGACCGCACCGGGGACCGAGTTCGATGCCGCCGATCGCGGCATGGGCGCCTTGATCCTGTCCATCTCGGACGTCGAACGGAACGTGCCGCGCATCCAGGAGTACCGCGAACGCATCAAGCGCTGCGAACCGGTCGGCGGCTTCGTCAACGACCAGGTCGCGATTGCCAACTGGATGTACTGCCACCCCGACGACGCCTACGCGGTGAAGCGCGGCGACGAACTGGTCACGACCTTCGGCTACATGGCCGGCCAGACCGTCGAGGTCTCGGAGGCCTACCCGGCCAACAACTACTCGGCGCTCGGCCTGCTCGGCTCGCTGCGTCCCGATCCCAACGCGCCGGATGCAAAGAAGCCGGTCGCCAGCGGGCTCTGTTTCGGCGATCCGGAACACATCATCGACACCGTCGCGCGCTGGGAGGCGGCGGGAGCGGACCACCTGATCTTCATGATCCAGGCCCGCGAGCACCTGCCACAGCAGGACGTCCTCGACAGCCTGCGCCTGTTCGCGTCCGAGGTCATGCCGCGCTTCAGCGGCGCCACGCGCAAGGAGGCCTTGAGCGCATGAGCAGCACACCCGAACTCCTCTACGGCGCACGCGCGGCGACCCAGGTGCCGGTCAACCCGGTTGCGCTGGACACGGCGGCAACGGACACCGTCGTCATCGAGAACGCCGAGATCCTCTACGTGCTGTGCGAGACGCCGATGCAAGCGGCCCTGGCCGCGTTGCCGGTGGCCCTGCACCCGAGCATCCCGGCCATCTACGGCATGACCTTCGTGCGCGCGCGCGACAGCGCGATCGGCCCGTTCGAACTGGCCTGGTGCGGCGTGGCCTGCCGCACCGGCATCAAGCCGCGCCACTTCATCCAGGCCGCGTTCTGTGCCGCCCCTGCCGCGCGCGAGTTCTTCGCCGCACGCTACGGCTTCGCCTGCCGCGACGCCCGGGTGAACCTGCGTGAGACCTTCGACCGCGTGCGCGGCACCGTCGAAGGGGACAACGACCTGCTGCTCGACGTCGCCATCACCGATGCCATTCCGCTGGTCGGCGCCGGCGCGCTCATCAAGTACTCGCCGGCGCTGAACGCAACGACCGTCGCCGGCGGCGCCGCGCTGGTGCAGCTCGAGGCCGCCTACGACTTCAAGCGCGTGCTGCGCGGGCGACCGCGCGTGGCGACTTTCGCGGCGGCCGCGCTCGGCGCCGACGCACTGCGTCCCACCCAGCCCATCGCCGGCAGCTTCGCGGTGTGCGACCTGCACCTCATGCCGGCACGCTTCCAGGTCGACATCGTCAGGCCCGCCGAGGCCGGCGGCGCCAGCCGCATCACGCGCTGAGCGCGTCGACGACGGCCGCGCTCAGACCGCGTCCGTCGTCTTCGCCGCCGGTGCCTGTGCAGGATCGCCGGCCATCGGCGTCACGGCGGCCTCCGCGGCCGCCGGCACCTCCGCGCACGGCCCGTCAGAGTCCCCGACCAAGCCCTCGTCCGGTGCTCGCGGATCGATCATCAGTACCTCGGGCGCGGTGCGCGGCACGAGTTCGAAGGCCGCCGTGTCCGCGGCTTCGTGCGGGCTCGCCGACGCGCGGATGGCGGCCGCCACCGCGGCCAAGGCGGCGAATGCCGCTGTCCAGAACCACAGCAGCACGTCGGTGGAGCGCCCGGTCAGCAGCCAGCCCGCGGCGATCGGGCCGACGATCATGCCGAGCGCATTGGTCATGATGACGATACTTCCCGTCTCGACGAAGTCGTCCGCGCCGGCGCGGTCGTTGGCCAGCGCCACGCACAATGCGTAGAGCGGCATCATGGCGGCACCGAAGCCGAGCCCGAACAACAGGACCGCGGCTTCGCCGGCGGCGAAGAACAGCAGGTATACCAGTGTGCCGACCATACCCGCGAAGCCGAGCAGGCTCAGCACGGCCGCGCGGCCGAGGCGATCGCTCAGCCAGCCCAGCGGGTAGACCACCAGCATGCCGCCACCGACCGCCGCGGCCATGAAGCGCGCGGTCGCGTGGCCATCGAGACCGAAGCGGGTGGTGTAGACCGGTGCGAGCGCCCAGAACGTGCCTGCCAGCACGCCGGAGACGAATGCCGGCAGGTTGGCCGGGTTGAGCAACGTCGACAGGCGCAGGTGAGGGCTCGCGACCATGCGCGGCGCCGGGCGCCGGGTCAACCCGATCGGCAGCGCGGCGAGGCAAAGGAACACGGTCGCGGTGACCAGCAACCACGGCCGCTCGAGGTTGAGCTCCTGCAGCAGCAACTGCGCGCCGAACATGGCCAGGAGGGTGACGAAGGCGTAGACCGACAGGACGGCACCACGGTAATCGCGCTGGGTTTCGGCATTGAGCCAGCTCTCGACGGTGAGGTAGATGCCGGAGATCGCGATGCCGTAGACGAAGCGCAGGGCGAGCCAGGTGCCGAACCAGGGCAGCAGCGCGAGGCTCAGCAACGCCGCGCTGCCCAGCGCCACCAGAACACCGAACACGCGGATGTGGCCGATCGCGAGCAGCCAGCGCGGCACCAGCAGGCAGCCGGCGGCGAAGCCGAGGAAATAGGCCGAAGTGGTCAGCGCGTTGTGCACCGCCGACCAATGCAGGTCTTCCGCGACGAGCGGCAATACCGTGAGATGCATGCCATGGCCGAACAGCAGAAGCCCGGCTGACAACAACAGGCTGCCGATCGCCCATACCGAGCGCAGCAAGCGAACGCCTCCGGGGTCGATCGAGCGCCGCGACCGCGAGCGGTGGCGGCGAAGAAAACGGGCGCCAAGCCTTGCACATCGGGCACCGCACCGCAAACCACGCGCGGCAGCGCGGGACGCGCGCGGCGACCTACAATGGACCGCCCGTCCACGCTGGGAGTCCGCCATGACGCAGACCATCGTCTCGACCCTCATCGACGCCCTCGGGCGACACGGCGTCGGCCACGTGTTCGGCATCCCCGGCGATTACGCCCTGGGCCTGTTCGACGCACTCGAGCGCTCGTCGCTGGAACTCGTCAATACCTGCGATGAGCAGGCAGCCGGCTTCGCCGCCGACGCCTATGCGCGCATCCGCGGCCTCGGCGCGGTTGCCGTGACCTACGGCGTCGGCGGCCTCAAGCTGGTCAATTCGACCGCCCAGGCCTACGCCGAACGCTCGCCGGTGGTCGTCATCAGCGGTGCGCCGGGCACGGCCGAGATGGCGGGCGATGCCCTGCTGCACCACCGCGTGCGCGATTTCGGCACCCAGATGCGGGTTTTCCGTGAAGTCACCATGGCCCAGGCGCTGCTCGACGACCCGGACACGGCCGCGGCCGAGATCGAGCGCGTCCTCGCCACGGCCCTGCGCACCCGCCGCCCGGTCTACCTCGAGCTGCCGCGCGACTGCGCCGCGCGAGCGGTCACCGCCGGCGCACCCACCGCGCGCTCGCCGTCGCCGCCGGCGCCCGACCCGGCGACGCTGGCCGAAGCCCTGGACGAAGCCATGCGCATGCTGAACGGTGCGGAGAATCCCATCATCCTCGCCGGCGTCGAGATTCACCGCTTCGGCCTGCAGGACCAGCTCATCCGCTTCATCGGCAAGTCCGGCATCCGCTTTGCCACCACCATCATGGGCAAGTCGGTGGTCAACGAAGAACTGCCCGGCTTCGTCGGCGTCTATGCCGGCAGCCTGTCGAACGAACTCGCACGGTCCACCGTCGAGGGCAGCGATTGCGTGCTCAACCTCGGCGCCATGCTGACCGACCTCGACACCGGCATCTTCACCGCCAATCTCGACCCGGCGCGCATGATCGCGGCCTCGGCCGACACCCTCAGCATCCGCCGCCACCACTACCAGGGCATCGATCTCGGCAGCTTTCTCGACGCGCTGTGCTCCGCGCCCCTGACCGTGCGGCCGCCGCTGCCACCGAGTTGCCACGCCGCGCCGGCGCGGTTCACCCCGGTGCCCGACTACCCGGTGTCGGTGGCGCGCCTGTTCGAATGCCTCGATGCCTCGCTGTCGGAGAACATCGCGGTGGTGGCCGACCCGGGTGACGCCCTGTTCGGCGCCATCGATCTCACCATCCATTCGCGCAGCGAGTTCGTCGCCTGCGCCTACTATGCCTCGCTCGGTTTCGCCGTACCCGCGGCCATTGCGCTCCAACTCGCCGAACCGCAGTGGCGCCCGCTGGTGCTGGTCGGAGACGGCGCCTTCCAGATGACGGGTATGGAGGTGTCGACGGCCGCGCGCTACGGCCTGTCGCCGATCGTGGTGGTCCTCGACAACGCCGGTTACGGCACGGAACGACCGATGCTGGACGGCCGCTTCAACGACGTTCAGCCGTGGGCGGTGAGCGAGATTCCACGTGTGCTGGGCCACGGGCGCGGCTTCCACGTGCGCACCGAGGCGGAATTCGCCGATGCCCTCGCGGCAGCGCTCGCCCTGGAGGACGAACTCGTGCTGATCCACGTCGAGATTGCCAGCGACGACATTTCACCGGCCCTGCAACGCCTGACCAGTCAGCTCGGCAAGCGGGTGTGACGCATGCGCCTCCCTCCGCCGCCGGCACGGCGACGGAACGCGGATTCAGGCAGCTTCCTGGGCCGGCTCGAGCGCGTCCGCGCGGGCGATGGCCACGCCCACTTCCAGCGCCTCGAACCAGTCGAGGAAACGCTTGACGTCGTCGCCGCGGAACAACCGACCGTGTTGCGGGGCCATGATGTCGATGTCGAGCTGGCGCACCCGCGCGACCCAGTCGTTCTTGGCCCGGTTGGACGGCATCCAGCGGCGATGGAACAGTTCCATCTTCGACACGTGGGCGGCGAAGTCGTCGACGAACATGGGCGCACCCGGGGCCTCGAGGGCGGCGCCGACGTCACCGCTCATGAGGATCCTGGCGACCGGATCGTAGACGTGGAAATTGCCGGAGGAATGCAGGTAGTGCGCCGGTACGAACTGCAGCTTCACCGAGGGCAGGTCGAGGGTCATGCCCTCGTCCGGAATGCCGACGTACTCGATGTTGTGACAACCGAAATGCTTGAGAAAGCCTTCCCACAGCCACGGCGCATAGAGCTTCGCATGCGGCACCGCCTTGTCCCACAGGCCGAGCGAGGAAATGATGTCCGGGTCCTGGTGCGAGGCGAACAGATACTTGACCTCGGCCACGTCGCAACACGCGGCGACGGCCGGCAGCATCGACGAGAACGTCTCGATGCCGCCCGGGTCGAGCAGGAAATTCTCGCCCCGGTCACACACCAGGTATTGGTTGGTGTCGATGATGTGGCCGAGCTTGTCCGGGTCGCGACCGAACACGTACCAGTGATGGCGACCGCCGTAGATCTCCTGATGAAGCATGTTCCTCTCCCTGCGCCCGCGCCGCGGGCACGTCGTGTCAGTACATCGAGCGCAACAACGCGCGGCATCGCATGACGACGTCACGGATGTGCTCGGCGGCGTTGTCGACGGTATCGGCGACGCTTTCCAGGCTGACCTGGTAATCGCCGGCGATGGTGGCTTCGACCCTCGAGCGGGTCGACATCATGCGCGCGGCACGCGCGTGATCGGTGATCGTGACGAGCAGGTCGCACAGGCTGTCGAGATGCCGTCGCGTCGCCTCGCTCGCCACCTGGTGCTCTTGGGCCAGATCGCGCGCGACGCCGTCCAGGTAGCTCGAGCCCTGCTCGAGTCGATCCATGCCCTTGCGCAGCCGATCGAGTGCGTCCCCGAGACGTTGCTCGGCCAGCATGCTGCGGACCATGCGCTGCGCGTCCTGGTTGACGCGGTCGACCAGGCGACGCGTCTCGCGGCCCATCTCGTCGATGAAATTCGTGATCGGAACGAAGCCGGAGGCGCGGTTGCCGGCCCGCGCCGCGACGGCCTTGGCATTGGCCGCGGCGAGCGAAATCTCGTTGGCGATCTGGCGCACCCCCTCGAGGTGGGCGACCACCGTCGCGGTGCTGGCGAAGAGATCCTTGGGCTGGGCGTCGGCAATGGCGGCCATGGCATCACTTGAATCTGGCGATGCCTGGAATAGCGGCCTCCGCGGTCGCTACTTGAACGGCGCAGGGAGCAGCTGGACTTCGGGGCACGCATCGGGCTGCCGGCCGCTGGGGGCCCGGCGGCCGCCGCCCGACGGGGTTCAATTCACGCCGCGCGCGCGATCACCCCAGTAGCGTGCCCGGATCACCTTCTTGTCGGTCTTGCCGACCGCGGTCTTGGGGATCTCGGGCCAGATCTCCAGCGACTTCGGCGTCTTCACCCCGCCGAGCTTGCCCTTGACCCGCTCGATGAGCATCTCCGCGCTCACCGCCGCGCCGTCCCTGAGCACCACGATGGCCTTGATCGACTCGCCCCAGCGCTCGTCGGGTACGCCGACCACGGCGCACTCGAGCACTTCGGGCTGGGCCAGCAACGGCGCCTCGACCTCGGTCGCGAAGACGTTGAAACCGCCGGTGATGATCATGTCCTTCTTGCGATCGACGATGTAGAGGAACTCGTCGTCGTCGAGGTAGCCGACGTCACCGGTGTGGTGCCAGCCGAACTGGCGCGCCTCGGCCGTGGCTTCGGGCCGCTCGTAGTATCCGAGCGTGACCAGCGGACCGCGGCAGCAGATCTCACCGCGCTCGCCGCGCGGTAATTCGTGGCCCTCGTCGTCCAGGATCGCGACCTGCGTGCAGGAGGTCACCTGGCCGCAGCTGTTGAGGCGCTCGGGGTGGTCGCCGGCCGCGGCCGCCGCGACCACGTCGGGGGCCAGCATCGAGACCAGCATCGGCGCCTCGGCCTGGCCGTAGCACTGGCAGATGACGGGACCGAAGACCTCCACGCCGCGACGGAACTTGTCGGGGGAGACGGGCGCCGCGGCGATCAGGATCTGGCGCAGGCTGGAATGATCGCGACGCGTGACGTCTGGATGTTCGAGCAACGCGTAGTAGGCCGTCGGCGGCAGGAAGATGTGCGTCACGCGATGGCGTTCGATCGCTTCGAGCACGCGCCCGGCATCGAAACCCGGGTGGACCACGGTGGTGCCGCCGACGGCGGCGAAGATGCCGATGATGACGCCGGCGGCGTGGGTGATCGGTGCGACGGCGAGATGCACGATGTCGTCACGGCGCGTGCCGACGTAGTGCGTCAGTCCGAGTTCGAACATGGTCACGATGTTGGCGTTGGTCATCTCGACGCCCTTCGATGGTCCGGTCGTGCCGCCGGTCGGCCAGCGCGAGAACACCTGCGTCGGCGCACCGAAGGGATCGGAGCGGTCCGGCAGGACGCGGCCCTGTCCGGCCGCGCGGAAAGCCTCCAGCGTCATACAATCGGCGACCTCGCCAGCGAAACACACCGCACCCTTGAGCCCCGGCAGCGCGGCCATGACGACCCGCGCCTGCGCCTCGACGTCACGGTGGAAGAACAACCAGCGCGTGTGCACGTAGGCCATGTACTCGGCGTTGCTCTCGGCCGAATTGCGCACGTTGACCGGCACCCAGGCGCCGCCGGCACGCATCGAGGCGAATACACAGATCACGGCGAGCGGATGGTTGGGTGAGTAGACCGCGATCGAATCGCCCGGCTCGAAGCCGCCGGCGACGAGACCGCGCGCGATGTCGTCAATGAGTCCCGCGGCCTCGGCGAAGTTCACGACAAGGTCGTCACCGACGAGAAACGGGCGCTCCGGCGCCTGCCGCGCGCCGCGGTCGAAATAGTCAATGGGTCGCATGAGCTTGTTCCGGCGTGCTGACGGCGATCGCACCTGCGCGACCGCTCGTGGAAAGGCCCAATCGTCGCTGCAAAGGCCGGCTGCTGGCAAGCCGCCCGGGATGGCGGGAAGCGCCGCCCATGCAGTACCCTCGCAGGCCGGACAACACGAGGGGAGCCGCGATGGGGATCGCCGAGAACAAGGCACTGGTGACGCGTTTCTGGGAGGCCTTCTCGGCCGGGCGCATCAGCGAAGTGCTCGACATGCTGGCGGACGACGCGACCTGGTGGGTCGGCGGCAGCACCGCGCTGTCGGGCACCTACAGCAAGCCGCAATTCGCCGAGCTGCTGGGGCAGGTGACGGGCATGATGCCGGAAGGCGTGCGCGTGACGCCGACCCAGCTCACCGCCGAAGACGATCGCGTGTCCGTCGAAGCCACCTCCTACGGCCCGGTCAACAACGGTCGCCTCTACCAGAACGTCTACCATTTCATGATGGTCGTGCGCGATGGGCGCATCGCCGCGGTCCGCGAATACCTCGACACCGAGCACGTCACGGCGACCTTCGCGCCCTGAGCCGGTGCCCGGGCAGGAGCGCGGCGAGGCGTTGATCCAGGTCAGCCGCCGCGCCGGGCACTGGCGTTAGCGTGGCGGGCATGTCGGCCGTTCCACCCCGCCCGTACCTGCGCCCGGTATGTCTTGCCGCGGCCCTCGCGCTCACCCTGGCCTCGGCGACGGCGCCGGTCGCGGACGAAGCGGTGCATTTCAGCGAACGGCTCCGCCACCTGATGCAGCGCATGAACGCGCTACTCCACGAACGCAACCAGAGCGAACTGGAAATCGACCGCGAGCGCCTCGCGCGCGCGCGTGAACTGGCCGTCGCGGCCACCGAACTGGCCGGCGAAGCGGCCGCCATCGGCCCGCCGGCGGGCGCCGATGCCACGGCGCAGGACGCGTTCACCGTCCTCGCCCGTGCCCTGGCCGACGAAGCGGCGGAGCTCGACCGTCTCGCCGCCGCAAGTCGCTACGCCGAACTGCCGGCGCAGATGGAACGCGTCGCCCATCGCTGTGCGGACTGCCACCTGCGTTTCCGCGATCGCGCACCGTGATGCGGCCCACCGTCGCCAGCGCCCTCGCGCTGGTCCTCTCGTGCCTGCTGCCCCGCCCGCTGTACGCGGTCGACGACGAGGTCGCCGCGTTGCGGGCTGAGCTCGCGCGATTGGCCGCCCGCGTCGCCGAACTCGAAGCACGGCTCGCCACGCGGGACGCTGCGCCAGCCACGACCGCGGCCACGCCGCCGCCAGCCGTGGTCGCGGCCCCGCCGTCCACGGTCGCGGCACCTGCACCCGTGCCGGCGACGACGCCGACGCAGGCCGCGCCATCGGTCACGGTCGGCGGGCGCATCAAGCTCGACCTCGTCTTCAATCACACCAGCGCCGGTGCCGGCAGCCTCGACGACACCCTGCTCAACCCGGGCGCCATTGCGCTCGCATCGAATGGCGAGCACGACCAGGTCGACTTCTCCGCCCGCGCCAGCCGCCTGTGGCTGAAGAGCTGGACGCCGACCACGCTCGGCGATGCCGGCGCCTACCTCGAACTCGACCTCCTCGGCAGCGGCGGCAACCAGCGCGTGAGCAACGGTTACGGCGCCCGCCTGCGTCACGGTTACGGCGAGCTGGCCGGGGTGCTGCTCGGCCAGACCTACACCACTTTTCTCAACGTCGGCGCGCTCCCGGAACTGAACGACGACGGCATCAATGCCGGCGCCGTGAACGTGCGCCAACCCCTGGCCCGGATCACGCGACCGCTCGCCGGCGGCGCACTGCGCTTGGGCATCGAAGCGCCGGAAACGACCCTGCACACGGCCAGCGGCGTGCGCCTCAGCCCCGACGACGACCGCCTGCCCGACCTCGTGCTGCGTTACGACCACGCATTCGGGCGTGGCGAATGGACGCTGGCGGCGCTGGCGCGCGAGATTCGCATCGACGACCCGCTGCTCGGCGACGATGCCCGGCTCGCCGCCGCCGGCAGCCTCGCCGGGATCCTGCACCTGGGTCCACGCGACACCCTCAAACTCAGCGCCAGCGGCGGCACCGGCCTCGGCCGCTACCTGAGCTTCAACGCCTTCGAAGCCGGGCGGGTCGATGCGCAGGGCGATATCGATCTCGCGCTCTCCGCCGGCACCTACGCCTCGTGGCAACGGTTCTGGACGACGCGCTGGCGCACCAACCTGACCGCCGGCTACGCCTGGCAGGACGACGACGGCGCCTATGGCAGCGAGAACGAGGCGCTCTACACGGTGCACGCCAACCTGTTGTGGAGTCCGTTCGGCAGCACGACGCTCGGCATCGAGGGCATCTACGCCGCGCGGCGGCGCGTCGATGGTGCCGATGGCGAGGTGCTGCGGCTGCAGTTCAGCGCGGTCCACAAGTTCTAGGAAGGCGCGGCGGCGCGGTGAACCGGCAGCCTGCATGCGGTGTGCTCCGGACGCGCCGCGGTATTGCCCCCTCGCTGCCGGGCGCAGCGGGGGTTACGGCGACAGCCCTTCGCGGGTGCGGGCGGCCGCCGCCGGGCGCCGCGCCGCGCTCAGGTCTGCAGGTGGACGTAGCCCCGTCCGAGTGCGTGCTCGAGTGCGGCGAACCCTTCCTTGGCCTCGGTATAGGCTTCGCGCAGGCGCTTCAGCTCCAGGGCCACCTCGGTGTCGATGCATTCATCGCCACATTCGTTGCCGAGCTTGAGCAGGGTGTGCAGGTAGCGCGCGCGCAGGCAGGCCACCAGCTTGGCGACGTTGATGAAGGCGTCGCGCGAGATCGGCCCGGTCGCGAGGCCGATCTGTTCGGAGTTGATGATCCGGATGGCGTGTTCCAGCTCGTAGTGGAGACGCCGGTTCTCGTGTTCCGTCGGTTGTTCGCTGATCATGCACGCTGCCTCTGGCGGCCCCGTGGTGGTGGCCGTGGAGGCGTTAGCGGCCGGGTGCCGCCGGAACTTCAATCCCGGGGTCGGGACGGCGCCGTGGCGGGCAGGACCGCTGCGTCGTGCTCGAGAACCAGTCGCTCGACGGCAAAACCCGCGCCGGCGGCACGCTCGACGAATCCTGCGTAGGTGGCTGCATCGAGCGACGGCGCGCGCGCCAGGATCCACAGGTAGTCACGATCCGGCGCGCCGACCAGCACGGCGCCGTAGTCGGGCGTCAGCGCCAGGATCCAGTAGTCACCCCAGACGAAGGGCAGGAAGGCGAGCCAGGCAGGCGCGAAACGCACCTCCAGGCGCGCCGGGTCGTCGTAACGTGCATTGATGCGCGCCATCCCGACGGCACGATGCAGCTCGCCGGCGGCATCGCGACACTGGTTGACGACATCGACACGGCCGTCCGCCCGCAGGCTGTAGTCGGCCCGGGTGTCGCCCGCGCAGAAATCCTGGAAGCGGTTCGGCAGGTGTGCGACCTGATGCCACGCGCCCATGTAGCGTGCGAGATCGAGTTCGGCCACCGTGGCGAGGTCGTCGGCAGCCCCTGCCCGTCCCGCGGCCAGGGCTGCCAGCAGCAGCGCGGCAAATGCGGTGACGCCGCCGTCCCGCCGCGGACGCGGCGTCACGCGACGTGTTGCGCCCACCAGCGCCGTACCGCCTCGTTGACCTCCGCCGCGTGGAAGCGGGCGACCTTGTTGCTCGGCTCGAGCGGCTCGCGGTAGAAGAACTCGGGCAGCTCGTCGTCGGCCTCGGTGAAGCCGGCATCATGGTTGAACCGTGCTTCCAGGCGCAGGGTCTCGCGGCCGAGTTCGTAGAAGAATTCCGGCGTGAGATCGGTGCCGACGGCGTCGTTGATGAGCTTGACGACGAGTTCGATGTTGACGTTGGTCACCGAACGACCGAACACGCACAGGCCGAGCGAGTCGGCGGTCGCGCAGAGCGTCTGGATGTCCATGCTGGCGCCGACCAGCTCGTCGAGATCCTTGCCGCTGCACTCGTACTTGAAGGCATTGCCGGTGGTGTGATCGGCGCCTTGCGCGGTGACCATCATCGAGATGCCGGTGACCTCGATCACGCGCGGATCGTAGGCGCTGATGCCCTGGCGCTTGATCACGGGGGTCCGCGCAACGCCGTAGTGCGCGCCGACCCGGGCCGTACCCTGCGCCCACAGCCGCCCCTGCTCGCTGCCGGCACGGATCTCGTCGAGCACCTTGTGCAGGAAGTCGATGTCACCGAAGGCGGCAAGGCCGGCGTCGAGCAGCACGCCCATCATGGCGCCCGTCTCGATGGTGTCGATGCCGAGATCGTTGGCGTGCCAGTTGAGCCGCGCGAGGTCATCGGGATCGGTGAGGCCGCAGTTGGTACCCATCAGGCCGAGCGTCTCGTACTCGACCGGCGAGGTGATCTCCTCACCGTTCTCGTCGGCATAGACGTTGGAGCACTCGATCATGCAGCCCGGCATGCAGGCGTGGGAGGTGACGCCCCCGCGCGAGAGGTTGCGCTCGCGGATGTGCTCGCCGCCCATCTTGAACACGCCGTCGGCCGGCAGGCCCTGTGAGCCGCTGCTGAAATTGTTCACCGGCAGGCCGCCAATGTGGTTGGTGTAGTCGGCGACCATGGCCGTGCCATGGGTACGCATGGCGTTGACGGCGGTGTCGGCGCGCAGCAGCTGGCCGTATTCCTTGATGCCCTTGAGCAGGGCCTTGCGGTCGTGGAAGTTCGGCATCTTGAGCAAGTCGACGACGATGGCCTTGACCTTCTTCGAACCCATCACGGCGCCGACGCCACCACGCGCGGCGAGCCGCGACGGCCGCCGGTCGGTATCGCTCATCGAGATGCCGCCGAGCAGGCCGCCCCATTCGCCGACCGGACTGCAGATGGCGAGACTGACCTTGTTGCCGTACTGCGCGTGCAGCTTCTCCGCGCAGTCGAAATTGCCGAGACCGAGATAGGGCGTGGCGTCGGCCCAGTCGATGCTGCCGTCCTGGCGCAGGTGGATGACGACCCACTCGTCGCTGGCCCCGTACAGGGTGAAACCCGCGATCTCGAGCTGGCCGAGCGCGAGCCCGAACGAGCCGCCGGCGTTCGCTTCCTTGATGCCGCCGGTGAGCGGGCTCTTGCAACCCACGCTGGTGCGGTTGGCGTTGGAGAAGTTGCTGCCGGCGAAGGGACCGGCGGAAAAGATCAGCGGATTCCGCGGGCCGAGTGGATCGACCGTCGCACAGCCGAGTTCGTTCAAAGTGCGGGCGATGAGGTAGCGGCCGGCGCGCGCGACCTGCGCGCCGGTGAATTCCTCGCGGCGGACGTCACGTGTCGGCAGGTCGATGTGAAGGTATTGGCGCATGGGTGAATCGCCCCCGTGGCTTGGATCGATGAGCGCGTCATTATAGCGGCCCACCCCGCGGCGGCGATGATTTCCCCTTGGAATACGCGGCTTTGCCGGTCAGCGCAGAACTTTGCCCAGGTGTGCGCCGAGGCGGTGGGCGAGCGCGACGATGAGCAGGGTCGGGTTGGCCCAGCTCGACGTCGCGAAGACCGAACTGCCGGCGACGTAGAGGTTGGCGTAACCGTGTACGCGACAGTCGCCGTCGACCACGCCGTGGCGCGGATCGGCGCTCATGCGCGTCGTCCCCATGTGGTGGTAGCCGGCGACGGGATGGTTGGAGACCGTCGGATCGACGGGCCATGCGGTACCGGTCTCGTGCAACCAGGCGGCAGGGGTGAGCCGTCCGATACCGAGCCGCTCGAACTCGGCGCCGAGTCGTTCGGCCATCACCGCCACGGTGCGCTTGTCGATCGCCGACAGTCGCCAGTCGAGGCCAACGCGCGGCATGCCCAGCGCATCGCGCTCGGTCGTGCGCAGTACCCGGCTGGCCGGGTTGGGTGCCTGCTCGCCACGCACGATGACGTGCACGCGGGTCAGGCCGCGACGTAAGCGCGCCTGCTCGATGGGCCGCCGCAGGCTGCGCTGGAAGGCCTTGCGCAGGCGGCGGTAACCCTGCCACAGGCGGCGGTTGTTGCGCGTCGGGGCGAGGTCGTGCTGCAACTCCCGGTAGAGCCGCTTGCGCAGCGAGAGCTCGGGGTGAGGCGCCTGCAGTTTGAAGGTGAACGCGCTGTTGAGGATGCCCGCCTCGCGTTGCAGCGTCGGGCTCGGCAACAACACCGGTGCGCGGCGCTCACCGCCCGGCGTGACCTGGCGCTGGAAGGCCGCCCACAGGGCGAAGCCCTGGCCAGCGTCGAGCATCCCCGCACGGCCGTGCGGGTGTTCCATGAAGTAGCGTCCGACCTGGTCGTACCCGTTGCCGATGCCCGCCGCCTCGACGTCGTCCGCGGCCAGCAGCAGGCGCGCATTGTCGATGCCGCCGGCGGCGAGCACGTAGGCGCGCGCGGCGACCGTCGCACGCCGCCCGCCGAGCGTGGCGACGTCGAGACGTTCCACACGCGAGGCATCGGGCGCCGCGCGGACATGGGTGACAGTCGCGTGCAGCAGCACGCGCAACCGCGGGTGCTCGAGGAGCGCCTGCATGCGCACCGCCTGGAAACGCTCGGCGCTGTCGTCGAAGCGCCAGCAGCGACTGACGAAGGCGTCCGGATCGAAGGCGAAACGCGCCGCGCTGTCATCGTCCCAGCTCGTGGCCCGGCCGCCATCGACACCGAGTTCGAAATCGGCGGCCGCGCGGGCGAGGTATGGCGCCAACGTGTCGGCGTCGAGCGGCCAGCCGCTCAGCGGCAGCCACGGCCGCGGTGCGAAATCGATCGGTTCGAACGTCGCGCAGCGTCCGCCCCAGATCGCCGTCGTACCACCGAAGAACCGCAGTCGGCTATCGATGAGCGGGTAGTAATCCTCGCCCAGGTTGGGGCCGGCGGCGAGCGCCTGCACCGCCGCTTCGAAGTCGAGCCCCCCGCTTTCGAGCACGATGACGTCGAGGCCCCGGTCGACGAGCGCGCGCGCGAGCGTGAGACCGGCCGCGCCGGCGCCGACGACGGCGACGTCGCCACGCAGCGTGGCGGCATCCGGGTGATGGGCGAGATCGTCGAGCATGGCGGCAGCGCGCGATCATAGTTCATGCGGACCGGCGTGGTGGCGCGCGTCGGTGAACTCGATCATCATGGCGCGCACGCCACCGAGGAGTCTGCCATGTCGTCCCCCCGCCCCGCCGATGTCGATCAGGCTACGTTCTGGAACGAGGACGGCGGACGCCGCTGGGTCGAACACATCGACCAGTTGGAGCGCATGCTCGAGGGAATGAGCCGCGTGCTGGTCGAGGCCGTCGCCGCGGCGCCGGGCGAACGCGTCCTCGACGTCGGCTGCGGCGGCGGACCGACCAGCGCGCAGTACGCCGCGGCGGTCGGCGAAACCGGCCACGTCCTCGGCATCGACATCTCGGCCGTCATCCTCGAAGTCGCCCGGCGTCGCTTCGCCGAGCAGCGGAACCTGCGCTTCGAAGTGGCCGATGCCGGCACCCATGCCTTCGCCCCGGGCAGCTTCGACGTCCTCACCTCGCGTTTCGGCGTGATGTTCTTTCCCGATCCGCCGACAGCGTTCACCAACCTCCGCCGCGCCCTGCGCACTGGCGGCCGACTGTGCTTCATGTGCTGGCGCAGCCTCGACGAGAACCCTTGGATGGGTGCGGCCGCGGCCGCCGCATTCACCGTCATCCCGCCACCGCCGAAGCCCGCGCCGGGTACGCCCGGCCCGTTCTCGCTCGGCCGCCGCGAGCGCGTCCTGGACATCCTCGGCGCAGCCGGCTTCGCCGACGTCACGCTCGAAGGCGTCGAGCGCGACATCACCCTCGGCGACCTCGACCAGGCCGTCGACTGGTTGACCCGCATGGGGCCGGCGGCAGCACCACTGGCCGAGGCGCCGGCGGCGGTACGCGACGACGCCATCGCCGCCATGCGTGCCGAACTCGCCCGCCACCAGCGCAACGGCGCCGTCACCCTGCCCGGTGCGACCTGGCTGGTGCGCGCGCGGGTCGGCGGCTGAACACGGCGCGGGCGGCGCCCCGGCGCAGCGTCTACACTGGACCGACCGAGGCCATCGAAAGGGGAGAGACCATGGGACGAGAAGAACCGTTGACGGGCACCCGCGCCTTTTGCGACCTGGACCTGCGCGAGCGCGACAACCTGGACAAGGAGATGACCGCGATGGTGCGCGGCATCGAGAAGAAGTACGGCTTCATGCCGAACTTCGTCAAGTTGTTCGCCACCGACAACCTGCGCTTGCGCGTGTTCATGGAACAGTACATGGAACTGATGCGGCCGGACTCCGGCCTGACCCAGTTCGAACACGAACTCATCGCGCTGGTCAGCGCCGCCACCAACGGCTGCATCTATTGCTGCGCTCACCACGGCGCCCTGTTGCGCGGCGAGACCGGCGACCCGCTGCTGGCCGAGTACGTCGGCCGCAACTACCGCCAGGCGGATCTCTCACCGCGCCACATGGCCATGCTCGACTTCGCCGTCAAGGTGCTGACCGACGCCGAGGGCATCACGTCCGAAGATCGCCAGGCCCTGCGCGACGCCGGATTCGACGACGAGCAGATGTGGACGGTGATCTCGACGGCGTCGTTCTACGCCGCCGCCAACCGCATGTCCCAGGCCGCTGGCCTCAAGGTCACGCCGGGCTATCTCACCATGCACCGCTGAGGCGGTGCAGACGGCGCGACACCCCCACAGTGCCAGTGCGCCGGGCGCAAGGCGTCGTCGCGATACGCGGCCAGGTCGGCGACGGTAACGCGCGCGAGGTGCTTGTCGATGCTCGTCGCGACCAGCGCCGCGGTCGCAACGCTCGGACCTGACCAACCTTCCGGTTGACACGAATCGGACCTTCCCTGGCCAAGCACACCTGCCTCCGCCCGCTGGCGCTGTTGCGAGCCCGGCCGTCATCAGCCGAGGCGCCGACTGCGTCAGCGGATCGCCACCGGGTTGATGATCATCTGCACCGTGCCCTTGAGGCGTGCCTGGCCGAGCACGAACATGAACTCCGAGGCGCGGTCGGCGGCGAGTTCGCGGGTGACGATGTTCTCCAGGATGTAGATGCCGCGCTTGGTGAGGAACTCCTGGTGCACCGGCAGGTAGACGTCCTCGACCTCGCCCGGCTGGATCTCGAGGCCGAAGGTGTCGCCACCTACCGCGACGGGGTCGAAGCCTGCCAGGTAGAGCGCGCCCCCTTTGCCGAGGCCCGGCTGGGAAGCCATGTAGCGCTGGGCGTCGATGGCCGCGAGCGCCATGTAGCCGGTATTGATGAGCACCACGTCACCCTTGGCCAGAGCAATGCCCTGGCGCGCCAGCGCGCCCTTGATCTCGGCCTCGTTGACAGCGACCTCGGGCTTCAGCATGGCATGGCCGTCGACCGTCATGACCTTGTCCGGCGCCGTCTCCTGCAGGTAGCCGAGGGCGTCGATCAACACGCCCCGGGCTACGATGGGCGGGATGTCCGAGGTCGAGAACTTCTTCAGCCCGCCCTGGTGGAAGAACGCGTGGATGTCGTTGCCGTTGTAATAGGTGTGATTGATGCCGACATGGCCGAGGCCGTCGATCTGGGTGCCGACGCCGAAGAACACCAGTCCCCAGTCGTCGTTACCGGTGACCTGGCCCTTGCCG
Source organism: Gammaproteobacteria bacterium (assembly GCA_050184115.1). Taxonomy (GTDB): domain Bacteria; phylum Pseudomonadota; class Gammaproteobacteria; genus JACKNG01. Next base: position 310,819 of record JBFXAQ010000002.1, read on the forward strand.
ATGGGCTCGCCGGCATTGTTGAAGATGGCGCCGTTGGAGACGACGAAGGTCTCGACCGTGCGCGAGCCGAAGGCCGGCGTGTCACGCGACACCTCCATGCCGAGCGCGTAGCGTTTGCCCGATTTCACCAGCTTCGCCGCCGCCGCGACGCTCTCGTCGCTGATCAGGTTGACCGCGCCGAGGGTATCGTCCTTGCCCCAGCGGGACGGGTACCAGTCGTCGGCAGCACTGGCGATGTGGTTGGCGGCGCAGGCCGCGATGGCGGTCGCGAGCGTCAGCGCGCGCAACGGGTTCGTACGCATGATTCGGTCCTCCCCTGTGGGCGGCGCGGGTGCGCCGTCCGCCGGGAGTATACGGAACCGCGCCCGCCTCGCGACGCGTGGTGGCACCGAGCAGCGCCTGGCGAACGGCGCGAGCGCTCAGCTTTCCGGGCCCGCCGCCGGGTGGCGCGCCCGCCTCCGAAGCGTGCGCCGCGCGTGTCGCTTCTGTCGCCAGCGCAATACGCCGGTGACCCACAACGCGGTGGGCAACAGGCCGGCCACGCAGACCAGTGCGCGGCCGGCCCCACCGGCAGCCTCACCGTTGTGCAAGGGGTGCAGCCAGTTGAGCACGATGTCACCCGCGCCGTCCTGCCGCGGATCGCGCACGTGCAGCACCCTGCCGCTGTACTGGTCGAGCCACACATTGGTGCGCGGGAAGCGCTGGCTCGGCTCACCCGGCTGCTGGAGATTGACGCGGTAGACACCGTGCGCGCCGTCCGGCGTCTCGATCCAGGCCAGTCGCGCATCTGGGAAGCGCGCCCGCGCCGTCGCCACGGCGGCGTCCAGCGGCAGGCGCGGGCTGCTGGACGGCGTCGAGCGCAGCGGCGGCGGCGCCCACAACGGACCCACGCCGCCGAGCACGCCGCGCGTGGTCTCGGGCCAGGCCAGGGCCACGCCGGTGACGATCAGCAACAGCGTCAGGGCGAAGCCGTACACCGCGCTCGCGCGGTGGAAGTCGAACACCCGCCGCGCGCGCCCACGCCGCGGCCGCAGGCGCAGGCGGTCGCGCCACCCACGCCCGGTCCGCCACCACAGCACCGTGCCAGCCATCATCGTCACCAGCAGCAGCAGGCCGATGCCGCCGAGCAGACGACGTCCCGGCCAGTCGAACAGCAGGGTGTAATGCAGGTCGTAGATCCAGGTCATCGCGTAGTCGCCCCACAGGCGGGCCTCGACGACCCGCGCCGTGACCGGATCGAGCTCGACCATGAGCGGGGCGAAACCACGCGTGATGCGCTCGGCCGGCGCGTAGTAGCGCGCCGCGACGAGGCGCGCGGGATCGCTGGGAAACTCGAGCCGCCAGGGCCCGGTGCGCGCCGGCTCGGCGGCGCGCAACGCGCGGTAGAGCGCCTCGTAGGACGGCACTGCACGCTGGGCGGCGTGGCTGGCCAGCGCCGGGTTGAGCAGCCGATCGATCTCGAGGTAGTAGACCAGCACGCTGCCGGTCAGCCCGACGACCACGAACACCGCGCCGAGCAGCACGCCGCCGACCCGGTGGACGGCGCCGATCACGGCCCACGCACGGCGCACGGCGTGCACCGACTCAGTAATCGAAGCGCACGTCGACCACGCCGTAGACCGCGCGGCCATCACCCGGGGAATGGAGGGTCTGGGCGCCGTCGTGCCACACGTACTCGGAGTACTCGTCGGTGAGGTTCTTGACCTGCAACTCGACGCCGAGTGCGCGCGTGACCTGCCAGCCGACCAGCATGTTCAAGGTCCAGTAATCGCCGAACTGCTCGGTCGAGTTGGCGCGCTCCGGGTAGTAGTCGCCCTGCGCGTAGGTCCACAGCGAGGCCCGCCAGCCCGTTGCCCAGCGGTAGTCGACGCCGCCGGAGAAGACGTAGTCCGGCGTATGGTCGATGTCGTTGCCGCGCAGCTGCGGCTCGGTCGGCCCCGGCGTCACCACCACCGCGTCCTGCAGCGACAGCGCGAACCACAGGTCGAGCTCGCGCCGCGGCTGCAGGTTCATCTGCAGGTCGATGCCGTCGCGCCGGGTTGCGCCGACGTTGTCGAAATCGCCGGTCGGGTCGTTGAGCTTGCGCCGCACTTCGTCGGACGCGACCTGCTCCCAGTAGGCGACACGGCCGTTCAGCCACGGCCAGGGCTGGAACTTCACGCCGACCTCCCAGCCGTCGTTGATCGAGGCGTCGAGATCGGTGTTGCGCGGCGGGATCTTGTAGGTCCCGGCAGCCAGCCCGATCTGCGCGCTGCGGCCCCAGTTGCCGTAGAGATCGTAGCCGTCGATGACGGAGAGCACGCCGGCGAACTTGGGCTGCCAGATGGTGCCGTAGTCGTTGATGTCGGCGCGGCTGCCGTCGAGCAGGTTGGTGAACGCGCCGTCGTAGCGGTCGACGCGGAAACCCGGCACCAGCTTGAGCCAGTCGAACGGTTTGATCACGGTCTGCAGGTAGCCGCCGTAGTTGGTGAGGTCGAAGACCTGGTCGCGGGTCTGGCGCGTGCGCACGCGGGCGACATCGAGATGGCGTTCGCTCTGGTTGTCCTGCTGCTGGACGTCGAGGCCGCCCTCGACGACCAGATCCGCCAGCCAGGCGACCTGCGGGCGCCAGGTCAGCGTCGTCAGCGCGCCGTACTGCACCTCCTCGGTCTGGCGTTCCTGCTGTGCGACGCCGGCGCTGAACTGCACCCAGCGCACGTCGTCGAGCATGTTGGCGTAGGTCTTCACGGTCCAGAACCAGCCGCGCGCGAGATCGACGTCGAGATGACCGCTGACCATGCCGACCTGGCGTTCGCCACCGTCGCTGGCCGAGAACGCGTAGGACGTCTCCGGCCGGCGCTCGGCATCGCCACGCAGCAGGTAACCGGGTTCCTCGGCGTCGTTCTCGAACCAGCGCGCGATGATGCCGGCGCGGAACGGCAGCGCGTCCGGCTGGTAGAACCACTTGCCGGCGAACGCCATCTTGTCGAAGTCGGAATGTTCGCGGAAGCCGTCCGCGCCGCGGTAGGCCAGGAAGTAGTTCTGGCTGAACTCGCCCCGTTCCAGGCCCGCCGCGACCTGCGCATCGACGGTGTCGTAACTGCCGTAGCTCAACCGCCCGCGGGTGTAGTTGCCGCCGGTCCGCGTGACGATCTGGGCGTTGCCGGCGATGTTGTTGAGGCCGTAACGGGCGTCGTTGGTGCCGCGCACGACTTCGATGGCCTCGATGTCGAGGGGAAAGACGGCGTCCAGGAACGGCATGTTGCCGTCGTTGCTGTTGGCCGGGATGCCATCGATGAGCAGCTTGACGGCGTTGATCTCCCCCTCGCCGTTGAAGGCGCGGAACGACAGCTTGCCGGAGGTCGTGCCCTGGTTGAAATCGGTGGTCATGACGCCGGGGGCGCGGGTGAACAGCTCCCAGGCGTTGTCGACCTGCTGGTCGTTCAGACGCTCGGCGCCGAGGATATCCACCGAGCTCAGCACGTCGCGCGTCGACAACGCGCCTTCACGCGCGGCGGTGACCGTGACGACACCGACATCGAGGTAGGAGGCGCCGCGCGTGGCCGTGGCAACCTCGTCGGCCGCGACCGCCGGCAGGCAGGCCAGCAACGACAGGGTGAAGGGCCAGGTACGCTGACTGCCGCGGCGCGCGACTTGACGACGGATGCTCAAACCGGATCTCCAGCACGGGTGACGGAGGCGGCTTTTTAACCGTGTTCGCCCCGCGCGGGAATGCGTCAAATTGTCGCAGCGCCGGGTTGCTCTGCCCGCCGCGCGTCAGCGCGCGTGCCGCGCCTCGTGTTCGAGCAGCCAGCGCTTGCGCCACGTGCCGCCGGCGTAGCCGGTGAGCGCGCCATTGGCGCCGAGCACGCGGTGACAGGGCACGACGATAGCGAGCGGGTTGGCGCCATTGGCGGCGCCGACGGCGCGCGCCGCGTTGGCGCGACCGAGGCGGGCGGCAAGTTCGCCGTAGGTGGTGGTGCGGCCGGCCGGGATGTCGCCGAGCGCGGCCCACAGGGCCTGCTGGAACGGCGTGCCGGGGGCCGCACGCGGCAAGGGCGTCAGGGCCTGGAGATCGCCGGCGAACCAGCGCGTGAGCGCGCTGCCGGCGCCGAGCGGATCGCTAGCCGGCACGACATTGGCGGCGGCATAGCGTCGGGCCAGCAGGCGTTCGAGCCGCGCGCCGGCATCGGCGAACTCGACCGCCTTCAGGCCGTCGGCGGCGGCGAGCACGACCAGCTCGCCGATGGGGGTGGCCACCGTGTCACGCCAGAGCACGGTCACAGTGGCCGGGGCTCGTGATGTGGGGCAATGGGGACAGTTTACTTTTCCGCGGCGTGTCGACGCGGTCCGAAGCCGGCCAAAAGTAAACTGTCCCCATTGCGCTCCCCGTTCCGATCCGGACCGCGCCACGGGACCGTCGACACGGGGGCGACACCGTGGGCCGCGCCTCAGCCGGTGCCGGTCCGCGCCAGCGGACCGCGCACGAGCCGGCCCGGCGTAGCGCCGCTCGGCCGGTTGCCTTCCAGCAGCACCTCGCCGTTGACGATGGTGTAGTGGATGCCGCGCGAGGTCTGCCTGAGGCGTTGCGCGCCGGCCGGCAGGTCGTTGACGAGTTCCGGCATGTCCTGGTCGATGGCATCGGGGTCGAACAGCACGATGTCGGCGTTGAGTCCTTCACGCAGCAGGCCGCGGTCGTAGAGGCCCCAGGCCACCGCGGTGTCCTGGGTGATCATGCGCACGGCCTGTTCGAGTGTGAAGGCCTCGCGATCGCGCACCCAGTGACTCAGCAGGTGGGTCTGCAGCGAGGAATCCATGATCTGGGCGACGTGGGCGCCGGAATCCGAGAAGGTCACGACGCTGCGCGGGTGCTTCATCATCTTCAGCACCGCGTCCTGGTCCTCGTTGGCGAGTGGCTGGCGGAAGAAGCAGTCGAAGTCGCGCTCCAGCGCGAGGTCGATCATCGCCTCGACCGGCGCCACGCCGCGCTCGGCGGCGATGTCGCTCATGCGGCGCTGGTCGCGGATGCCGTTGAAGTGGTAGACCCACTCCCACTCTGGCGGCCGCGCCTCGGCGCCGACCACCTTGGGGCCGTCATAGGGGCGCGTGGCGATGTCGACCAGGCGGCGCTTCATCGCCGGGTCGCCGAACAGCACCTTCTGTTCGTCGAGCGGTTTCGCGCGCACCTCGCGCCACAGCTCCCAGTTGTCGAACGGGGTGTGCGACTTGAACGACAGCAGGGTCGAGATCTCGCGGCTGTGGGCCTGCACGAACAAGCGCCCGCCGGCGGCAGCGACCTCATCGCCGAGGTCGTAGTAGGCCGGCCACAGCTCCGGCGCGATGCGGATGCTCGGCATGCCGAACGTGACCGGGCAGCCGGAATCGACGGCAAGGTGCTTGAGACGATCGAAATAGTCGCGCTGGCGGCGCGGACTGCGGCCGGGTTCCTCGCTGGCGAGTTCGAAGATACCGGCGCCGGTGTCGCCCATGGCCATGACGATGGCGCGCACCTCGTCCCAGTCGGCGACGCGGCTCGCCACCGGGCGATCGTCGGAGGTGAGGTGGTTCATGGTGCGCGAAGTCGAGAAGCCGATGGCACCGGCGCGCACCGCGTCCTGCACCTCGTGGCACATGCGCGCGAGTTCGTCCGGCGTTGCCTGTTCGCTGAAGGCCCGCTCGCGCATGACGAAGGTGCGCAGCGCCGAGTGGCCGATGTAGCCGCCGTAGTTGATGCCCTTGGGCAGGGCGTCGACGGCATCGAGGTACTCGCGGAAGGTCTCCCAGCGCCACTGGATGCCGGCGCGCATGGCGTCGCGCGAGAGATCCTCGGCGCGCTCGAGGTTGCGGAAGACGAAGTCGGCGTCGTCTTCCGCGCAGGGCGCGAGGGTGAAGCCGCAATTGCCCATGATCACGGTGGTCACGCCGTGGTAGCAGGAGCACGAACCGAGCGGGTCCCAGAACACCTGCGCGTCCATGTGGGTATGACCGTCGACGAAGCCGGGCGCGACCACCAGGCCGTCGGCGTCGATGGTGCGGGTGGCTGGCGCCCGGACACGTCCGATCTTCACGATGCGGCCACCGTGCACCGCGATGTCGGCCGGGAAGCGCGGGCCGCCGGAGCCGTCCACCAGCATGCCGTTCCTGATCACGAGGTCGTAGTGCATCGCCATCCTCCCCTGCTCTGGCACTGCGGCCGAGCCTAGCACACCGCCGGAGCGCCGCGCGCTTGCGCGCTGCGGGGCGTTCGGGCTGCAATACCGCGGTCATCGCGCGGGAGGGCAGCCATGGCCGAGTACACCATCATCGACGTCGACACCCATGTCAGCGAGGTGCCGGATCTCTGGACCAGCCGCGTGCCCGCGCACATGCGCGACGCCGTGCCGCGCGTGCAGAGCGATGGCCAGGGCCGCGACTACTGGTGTCTCGGCGACCAGCGCATCGCGCTGGCCGGGCTGGCCGCCACCGCCGGCGTCGGTTCGATGAGGCATCCGCCGGCCGGCTATGCCGACATGCACCCCGGCGCCCACGACGCCGAAGCGCGCCTGGCCTACATGGACGAACTCGGCATCTGGGCGATGGTGCTCTATCCCAACGTCGGCGGCTTCGGCAACCAGGCCTTCCTCAAACTCGGCGATCCGGAACTGATGCTCACCTGCGTCGAGGTCTACAACGACTGGCAGACCGAGTGGGCGGCGGCGGACCCGCGTCGGCTGCTGCCGGTGACCTCGCTGCCGTTCTGGGACGTCGACGCCGCCGTCGCCGAAGTCCGTCGCTGCGCGGCGCTCGGCCACCGCGGCATCCTCTTCACCGGCGAGCCGCATACGCTCGGCCAACCCGTCATCGGCGACCCGCACTGGAACCCGCTGTGGGAAGTCGCCTGCGAGTTCGACCTGCCAGTCAGCTTCCACATCGGCTCGGGCAACATGGAAGGCGGGCTGAACCGCGACAAGCTGCGTCTGTACGGCAAGATGGCCACCTTCACCGAGTTGTCGGTGGACTTCTTCATGAAGAATGGCATGCACCTGGCCGACCTCCTCATGAGCGGTGTGCTCGCACGTTACCCCGCCATCCGCTTCGTCTCGGTGGAGAGCGGCATCGGCTGGATCCCCTTCCTGCTCGAGGCACTCGACTACCAGTTCGAGGGCAACCACGTACGCGAGGAGCGCGCCGACCTCGATCGTCTGCCGTCCGAGTACTTCGCGCGCAATGTCTACGGCTGCTACTGGTTCGAGCAGGTTGCGCCGCGCCGGCTGATCGATCGCGTCGGCGTCGACAACATCCTGTTCGAAACCGACTTCCCCCATCCCACCTCGCTCTACGGCGACGAGGTCCGCGCGCGCATCGAGAACGGCCTTGGCGAATGCGATGCCGCCACGCGGCGCAAGATCCTGTGGGACAACGCTGCCGCCCTGTACAAGGTCGAGGCGCCGCCGGCGGCGGCCTGAGTTCACGTATCGATGCCCATCCCGACCGCCTTCGTCGTCTTCCGCGAGGTCGTGCAACGCCACGTCCGGGACCTCGAAGGCATCACCCCCGAGCGCTACTCGACGACCTGGTTCTTCCTGCGCTACCTCAAGCGCGTGCACAAGCTCGCCCACGGTCACGACACCCCGCGCGCCGCCACCAGCGCCATGCGCGGGCTGGTGCGCTTCTACGTCGACAGCATCACCCGCGATTCCGACCTGGCCTGGCGCTTCGAGGAAGTGCTCGACGCCCACCGCGGTGCGCTGCGCGACGATTGAGGCCGGAGGGCTTCGACACGGGGACGCCCCCGTGGCGGCACGACACCGGCCGCGCCACCGTGGTGCTGGCAATCATAATGGTTTTTTGCCACAATCAGCCTCAACTTGTCGCTGATCAACAACACGTGCGATGTCGCATCGCTCGATGATGGGTTGTCTCGGTGAACGTGCGCCCGCCAGGGAGGAGTCAGGGAATATGCCAAGTTCGCGGATACTGTCTGCCGTCATTTGTCTCGTTATCGCTACAGTTCTCCCCGCGCGGAGCAACGCAGCGGACCCCGACGAGGTCACTTCCATCGCTGCCGCGCGCAGCCTCGTGCAGCAGCAGAAGTACGGCGAAGCCTACGCACTGCTCGCGCCGCTCGCCGACCAGCGCGCCGGGGACCCCGAGTTCGACTTCATCTTCGGCGTGGCGGCGCTCGATGCAGGCCACGAAACGGAAGCCATCTTCGCGCTCGAGCGGGTCCTGGTCGTCGCCCCCGACAACGCCGAAGCGCGCGCGGCACTCGCCCGGGCGCACCTGCGCCTCGGCGAACTCGAGCAGGCCGGCTTCGAATTCCGCAATGCCAGGGACGCCGGCGTGCCGGCCTCCATGGAACGAACCATCAACGATTACCTGAGCGCCATCGAGGGCGAGCTCAACCGCCCGCGCACGACGTACGACGTCTTCATCCAGCTCGGCGCCGGTTACGACCAGAACGTCAACAACGCGACCGATGTCTCGTCCGTCGCAGTGCCGGCACTCGGTGGACTGATCTTCAATCTCGACAACACCGGACGCGAGGCCAGCAGCTCGATCTTCGACCTGCAGGCGGGATTCGGATTTCGTACCCCGGTGCAGCGGTTCGACGACCTGCAGTTCTTCGGACGCATGGCGCTCGACGAACGCATCGCCATCAACCAGTCCGATTTCTCCCAACGCACCCTCGGCGGCACGAGCGGATTTCACTACACCCGTGACCGTCACCAGTTCACGCTGGCCGCGCAGGTCCAGCGCTTCTTCGTCGGCGGCGATCCCAACCGCGACCTGTTCGGTGGTACCGCCCAATGGCAGTACAGCCTGAGCGACCAGACCCAGCTCACCCTGTTCGGCCAGATGGCCGCGCTGCGTTTCCCCGACCAGGAAGTACGCGACGCCGACCGCTATACGGGCGGTGTCGGCTTCGGCCACGCCTTCGGCGGCCGTGGCGCGCCGGTGGTGTTCGTGAGTGCCTATGGCGGCACCGAAGACGAGGTGGAAGGCCGGCGCCCGGACATCGGACGCGACCTGTTCGGGGTCAACCTCGGCGCCCAGTACACCTTCGCGCCCAATATCATCGGCTACCTCAACGCGAACTACGAAGACAGCGACTACGGTGGCACCGACCCGTTGTTCCTGCGCTCGCGCGACGACGAGTTCGTCGATGTCGCGGCGGGTCTGCGGGTTGGCGTCAACCGCCATTGGTCGGTCCGTCCGGAGATCAGGTACAGCAGGAACGACTCGACCCTTGTCATCAACGACTATGACCGCGTCAACGTCATGGTCTACCTGCGCAACGACTTCTGAGGGGAGGGACCCACGATGAACCCGATCATTCCGCGCATCATCAGCCCGCTCGTCCTCCTGCTACTGACGCAGTTTCCGGCCGTCGTACATGCCGCCGCCGGCAAAGTCGTGTTCGCCTTCGGCGAAGCCGCCGCCATCGGTACGGACGGCGTACGACGCGATCTCAAGCGCGGCTCGTCGATCGAGTCGGGCGACACCTTGCGCACCCTCGATGGTCGCATGCACGTGCGCTTCAGCGACGGCGGTTTCGTCGCGCTCCAGGCGCGCACCGATTTCAAGGTCGAGGATTACAACTTCAGCGGCACCGAGGACGGCAGCGAGTCCGCCGTGTTCCAGCTGCTGAACGGCGGTATCCGCGCGATCACCGGCTTGATCGGCAACCGCCAGAAGGAACGCTTCCGCATGCACACGCCGGTCGGCACGATCGGTATCCGCGGCACCGAGTTCACCGCCCTCGTCTGCGCCGGCGGCAGTTGCGTCACCCCCTGGGGCGCCGTGCTGCGCGACGGCCTCTACACGCGCACCGCGGCAGGGACGATTTTCGTGCAGAACAATGCCGGCATCATCGACCTGCCGAGCGGGGTGGGCGGCTTCGTCCCGGATCTCAACACCCCGCCGAGCGAGACCGGTGCGGCGCCACCGGTCGAGACCTCGGTGATCACCGGTGAGACGGTCGCCGACGGTAGCGAGGGCGAAGACAACGGGAGCACCTACGTCAGCGGTTCGCAGTACGGCACGGGCGGTGCACAGAGCATCGTCGTCGGCGATGTCCCCGTCGGCGACCTCGGCGCGCCGGGTAGTTTCATCCAGTTCGCGTCACCGGATCAGATCACCGTCGGTGGCTTCACCAGTGCGCGCAAGGATTTCAGCGACGGCGAAATCTTCACGTTCGTGGACGGGTTCGCCATCAGCAGCGATGCTCGGGTATTCCGCAGCGCGAACAATGTCAGTCCGCCGGCCGACCAGCTCGCGACGGGGCTGTCGGCGTTCGCGCTCGACAACACCGGCTCGACCAGCGACATCGTCATCGAGCGCTTCTCGCAAGGTACGGTCGCCTTCGACTTCCGCTTCGTCGACCCGGCTTTCGCCCAGTTCAATGGCGAGACGTCGGTGACGCTGACGGGTAACGAAAGCTTCTTCGCTGCCTACGGCCGGCCGGCCAACTCGATCCCGGCGCTGGGGAACGCCAGCTATGTCTTCGCCGGCGCCTCGAAGTCCGCAACGATTGGCGACGGCCCCCTGGGTATCGGGGCGATCGACGCCCAGATCGACGTCAACTTCACGACCGCGCAGGTCGATCTCTTCTACCAGGTCGATCATCTCGGTACGTTCTACAGCGCCTTCCACAGCGCCGAGCCGCTGATCCATTTCGACGGCGCCGCCTCGACCGGCTACGTCTTCGGCGCCCAGGGCGGTGTCGCGTTCGGCGGCCTCGGGGCCTGCAGCGGTGGCTGCGCGTCCTTCGTCGGCGGCGCCTTGAACGGCAATACGCCCACCGTGCTCGGTAACACCCCCGCCGCGGCCGGCTTCGTCTACACCATCTTCGACAACAACCCGGTGCAAGGCGCGGTGGCCTTGAAGCTCGACCCGACCTCGGTCGTGCCCTGACGCCCTTGCTTGACACGTCCGGACCGGGCCCTGCCCCGGTTCGGGCCCTGCTCCGGCCTGCTATAGTGCGCCGCCGCAAGCGGGTGCGGTGACGATTCCGGAGCAGGCATGGGCTGGTGGGGCAAGGTCGTGGGCGGTGCACTGGGCTTCGCGTTCGGCGGCCCGCTGGGCGCGGCATTCGGCGCCGCGGTCGGGCACCAGTTCGATCGCGGCCTCGACGGTGCCGAGGACGGCGCCGGTGAGCAGGAACGCATCCAGACTGCCTTCTTCACCGCCACCTTCACCGTCATGGGCTACGTCGCCAAGGCCGACGGCCATGTCAGCCCGGCCGAGATTGCCCACGCCCAAGCCGTGATGCGCGACATGCGCCTCTCCCCCGAGCAGGTGCGGGTGGCAAAGAACCTCTACCGCGAAGGCAAGACCGTCGGCTTCGACTGCGACGCCGCAGTCCACCAGTTCGTGCGGGAAAGTCGACGCCGTCGCACCCTGCTGCAGATGTTTCTCGAGATCCAGATCCAGGCCGCCTGCGCCGACGGCGAGCTGCATCCGCGCGAGGACGCGGTGCTGCGCCGCCTCGCCGGGCTGCTCGGGTTCTCGACCGCGCACTACGTGCAACTCGTCACCCTGGTGCGCGCCGCCGGCGGCAGCGCGCACGGTGGTCACGGTGCCGGTCGCCCCGGCGGCGGCCAGCGTGCGGCGCCCGCTCGTCTCGATACCGCAACCGCGCGCGCCATCCTCGGCGTGACCGCGAACGCCAGCGTCGACGACATCAAGAAGGCTTACCGCCGCCTCATGAGCCAGCACCATCCGGACAAGCTGATTGCCAAGGGCATGCCCGAGGAGATGGTCAAGGTGGCGACGACCAAGGCCCAGGAGATCCGTGCCGCGTACGAGTTGCTGAGCGGGCGCAGCTGAGGCAAGGGATTCAACCGGTGCCGTCGCCGCGCGCGGACCCGGCGACCGCAACGGGCGCGAGGGCGATCCCGGCCCGGCTGGCGCAGTCGCGCAACAGGTCCAGGGCCGCAGCGTCGTCGAAGGCAGTGAGCCGCGCCTCGAAGGTGGCACGCCCCGCGCCGAGCAGACCGGCGAGCGCGCCGGCCTGCTCGCGGTAATAGTCGCGCGCGCCGTAGTCGCCGCGCGCCAGCCGTGCGGCCAGTTCCTGCACCATCGCCGCACTCACCGGCACCGTACTCGCTGTCGCGGCCGCGTTCGGCAGGATGTCGTCCAAGGCCCGACATAGCGCCATGACGTCGGCGGCCAGCGCGCGCGCCTCGGGCCAGGGATCGTCATCGCCACCCGCCACCGCGAAGCGCGCCTCCAGTGCCTCCGCCCGCCGCTGCAGGTCGCCCGCACCGATGGTGCCGCAACCACTCTTGAGCGCATGTGCGGCGTTGCGCGCCCCGCCGACATCGTCGGCCGCGAACTCAGCGATGCCGGCGGCATATTGCGCCCGGTAGTGCGAGAGGATGCGCAGGTAGCGGTCAAAGCGGCCTCCGCACATCACCTCGCCATGTCGGACGTCGAGTCCCGGGATGGCGACGAGACGACTACGCAGGTCCTCACCCTCCGCGGCGGCACCCGCAAGCGATGGCGCAACGTCGCCGGTGGCGCCGCCCCGCGCCGGCAGCCATCGCCGCAACGTCGCGTACAGGACGGACGGCTCGACCGGCTTCGGAACGTAGTCGTTCATGCCCGCGGCGAGACAGGCTTCGGCATCCTCCGCGAAGGCATTGGCCGTCATGGCCAGGATCGGGACAGCGCGGCCGAACGGCAGGGTGCGAATGATGGTCGTGGCGGCGAGACCGTCGAGGCCTGGCATCTGCACGTCCATGACGATGGCGTCGTAGCGCGTCGTGCGCACGCGTTCCACGGCCACGTGGCCGTCGTCTGCGACATCGACCTCGAGGCCGACATCGCGCAGCAATTCGCCCGCCACCTCCTGGTTGACCGGGTTGTCCTCGACCAGCAGGACACGCTGGCCACGGTGTGCCGCGCGCAACCCGGGCACGGTCACGCGCGGTTCGCCACCGCCAGGTCCCGCGACGGCGTTCGCGCCGACCAGCGCGTCGTGCAGGGCCGACATGGTCACCGGCTTGGCCAGCAGCGCGACCGCGCCCTGCGCGACCGCTGCCGCGTGGAGATCGGCTTCGTGGTGGGCGCACAGCAACAGGCAACGCGCCGCCGGACCGAGCGCCGCGCGCAGGCTGACGAGGTTGTCCGGCCACGACTCCCCGGTGATGTCGCTGTCGAGAAAGAGGTAGTCGTAGTTCGTGCCGTCGGCCAGCGCGCGGCGCGCGCGGTCGATGGCCTCGTGACCGCTGCTGGCGACCTCCACCCGCATGCCGAGCAGGCCCAGCATGCCGGCGATCGCGCCGCGCGCCGCGGCGAGGTCGTCGACGACCAGTACGCAGGCACCGCGGAACGATGCCGTGGCGTGGGCTTCGGCGACACGCCTCAGCCGCGCGGTGAACCAGAACACGCTGCCGACGCCGGGCGTACTTTCGACGCCGACGTCACCGTCCATCAGTTCGGCCAGGCGCCGCGTGATGGCGAGACCGAGGCCGGTGCCACCGTGACGGCGGGTGGTCGAGGAATCTGCCTGTTCAAAGGGCGCGAACAAGGAGCCCTGCTTGTCGGCGGCAATGCCGATACCGGTGTCGCACACCTCGAAGCGGACCAGCAGGCCGTCGCCGTCATCGTCCGCCACCCGGGCGCGGACGACGATGCTGCCGCGCTCGGTGAACTTGACCGCGTTACCGACGAGGTTCAGCAGCATCTGTGACAAGCGCGTCGCATCACCACGCAGGCGATCGGGAGTGTCGCCGGTATCGACGACCAGCTCGATGCCCTTGGCCTGCGCGCGCTCGACCAGCAGCGCGCAGCTACGCGCGATGAGCATGTCGAGAGAGAAGTCCTCGTGCTCCAGGGTGAGCTTGCCGGCCTCGATCTTCGACAGGTCGAGGATGTCGTTGATGATCTCGAGCAGGTGATGGCCAGCGTCGTCGATCTTCTGCAGCCGCTCGCGCTGGGCCGGCTCGACCTCGTCCTTGTGCATGAGATGGGTGAGGCCGAGGATGGCATTCATCGGCGTGCGGATCTCGTGGCTCATATTGGCCAGGAAGGCGCTCTTGGCGCGGTTGGCCGCCTCGGCGAGATCGGCGCGCTGTTCGAGTGCGGCGTTGAGCGTTGCTATCTCGCCCGCGCGCTCGGAGATCGTGAGATTGGCGAGCTCGAGCTGGCGCGTACGCTCCACGACGAGTTCCTCTAGGTGTTCGCGATGGCGTGCCAGTTCCTCGGTGTTGCGCTGGCGCTCGGTGACGTCGTGCACCGTGCCGACCACGCGCAGCGGCATTCCGTCGGCGGCGTAGTCGGCGCGGCCGTCCTCGCTCAGCCAGCGCCAGCGGCCATCGAAACCGTGGAAACGGAAGGTGACGGAGAACGAGTGCCCGTCACCGATGGCCTGCCGCACGGAGTCCATGATGGGGGCGCGGTCCTCGTCGTGCAGGCGAGCGACGAAATCGGCGAGGCTCAAGGGTGCCTCGCCGTCAACATGCGGCGGCCGGCCAAGCAGGCGGCAGGTCTCGTCGGACCAGAAGACGCGGTCGCTCGTGAGATCCCATTCCCACACGCCCATCGCGCCGGCGGACAGCGCGATGGCGAGCCGTGTGCCCGCCTCGGCGCTGGCGAGTTCCGCTTCCTTACGCGCCGTGATCTCACTGTGCACCACGACCGCGCCGCCGCTTGCCGTGCGTAGTGGCGTTGCCGTCATGAGAAACCAGCGCACTCCTGCCGGGGTCTCGCACGCGTATTCGGTCGCGAACAGTGGCCGTTCTCCGCGCAGTACTGCGCCGAGTCCAGCGGCGACTTCGGCGGCACTGTCGTCCTCGGCCGCCGCCGCGCTGCAGACCGCGAGATAATTGGCGCCCAGGCCGACCGGCTCGCCGGCATCCGTCTCCTCACCCGCAAACGCCCGCCGCCACGCCGCGTTGACCGCGATGACCTGGCCATCGGCAGAGAGCACGGCGAGCTGGTCTGCAATGGAATCCTCCACCGCCTGCAGAAGTTCGGCCGCTTCGCGCACACTGTCGACCGCCTGGCGGGTGGCAGTGATGTCCTGCACCGTGCCCAGCAGGCGCAGCGGCGTCCCGTCGCTGGCGTATTCTGCGCGCCCCCGTGCCGCGACCCAGATGTAGCCGCGCGTCGGATGGAGGAAACG
Organism: Gammaproteobacteria bacterium; assembly: GCA_050184115.1. Taxonomy (GTDB): domain Bacteria; phylum Pseudomonadota; class Gammaproteobacteria; genus JACKNG01. The sequence continues at coordinate 325,910 of JBFXAQ010000002.1, forward strand.
ATGCTCGCTGACGAAGGTGGTGTGCTCGGCTATTGCCTTCGCCAGCGTCTTGAGCACGCGCGCGCGCTCTTCGGGATGCAGGCTCGCGTGGTGCGGCTCGATGGCCACCGCGCCGCCATGTTCGCCCGGGCTCTCCCAGCCTGCCAGGGCAAAGCATTCTTGCGACCAGAACATGTCGCCGTCCGGCAGGCGCTGCTCCCAGACGCCCATCCCGCCGGCTTCGAGGGCGAGTTCGAGACGCGCGCGACTGTCGAGCAGGGCCTCCGCAGCCGCCTTGCGCGCGTTGATGTTCTCGCTGGAGATCAGAATGCCGCCAACCGCGCCGGCGGCGTCGCGCCAGGGATGGATGCCCCAGCGCAACCAGTCGACGAGGCCGTCGGCGCGCACGAACGCTTCCTCATCGCAGGTGACGGTCTCGCCGGCCAGGCCCCGCTGGTGCACGTCGCGCCAGCGGTCCCAGGCTTCCGGGAATACGTCGTACTGAGAGCGACCTTCGAGCGCAGCGTCGCCGAGACGGTAGTCCTCGCGCCAGCGCCGGCTGGCCGCGATATAACGCATCTCGCGATCGAACATCGCGATCGAGGCCGGCGCGTATTCGATGAACAACCGTAACCGTGACTCGCTGGCCTCGCGCTCGACCTGGGCGCGGTGCTGGGCGGTGTAGTCGCGGGCGATGCCGAACAGTCCGACGACATCGCCGTCGGCATCGCGTAGCGGACCCTTGGTGGTGACGAGATGTCGCTGGGACCCGTCGGCGTAGGTCAGGGTTTCCTCGAGATCGACTGCCTGCCCCGTGTTCAGTACGCGGGTGTCGTCGGCCATGATCGTCGCCGCCTGCGTCGGCGGCATGAGCGAGCGGTCGTCACTCCCCAGCACCTCCGCCAGCGGGCGGCCAGCGAAGGCGACCGCGGCTGCATTGGCGTAGGTATAACGGCCTTGTCGGTCCTTGGCGATGATGACGTCGGGCGAGTGGCTGGCGATGGCCTCGAGCAGCTGCAGCGCGCGCACCCGCTCGGCCTGGGCAGCGGCCTCGCCGAGCGCCTGGGCGAGCGCGCGCCGACGGCGGTGCGCGACCAGCACCGCGGCGATGGCCGCGAACAGCAGCAGGGCGCCACCCGTAACCCAGGCCGCGGCGGTCGCACGCAGCGCGGTAAGCGTGGCGGCCGGCGTGGTGGCCAACAGCCACCAGTCCGTCCCGGGCACCGCCAGGGCAACCCCGACCACCTCTTGTGTACTGGCGCAGGTGCCGCGCAACAAGCGCTCCGATGTCGGTCGTGCCGCCAGCACGCGGGCGGCCAGGGTAGATCCGACGTCTGCCGGCGCCAGTCGCTCGATGCGTCCGTCGTGGCCGTGGACGACGACGCCGCCGTCGCTGGCGCGACGCACGAGGCAGATGCCGGCGGCACTGCCGGCAAGACCGGCGCCGCGGCGCAGGGGCGCCAGCAGTGCGCTCACCTCGCCGTGCTGCACCAGGACCGTGCGACGGACGCCGGAGCGGGCCGGTACGGCGGCGACGAAATCGACCTGTTCGGTCGCCGACACGCCGTAGCCTTCGTAGAAGTCGGTGCGCTGAGGGCGGCCGGTGGCGATGGCGGCCGCGATCGCGGCGTGCACCTGGCGGGGTAGCACGGGCGGCGCCGGCGCGCTGCTCCACAGCACGGCGCCATCGGCGTCCGCCACGAGCAGACCGTGGCCGGCGCCGACATCGCGCAGGTCGGTGAGGATGCTCTCCGCCGCGACGCGCGCATCGTCGCCACCGGCCAGCCAGGCGCCGATGAGGTCGGCCAGGTGTGCGTTACCGGCGATGATCCGGGTCGCCTCGGCACGATCGTTCAACCACGCGCCGAGCTGGCTCGCGCTCACCCCCGCCAGGGCCTGCAGACGCTGACTCGTAGCGCGCGTTTCACGCTCGGCCAGGAGCCCGTATACGCCGGCGGCACCGATGACGACGAACAGGGCGGCGAAAGCCAGTGGCACCCACGGGCGGAGTCGCTCGGACTCCTCACTCACGACAGGGGCCGGCGCCGCACGGTCGCGCCGCAACAGGGCGTAGAGCAGCACCGCTGTCACACCGACGAAGGCCCAGCCCTTGACCGTCTCCAGGGAGGCGAGAACCGAGGCATCCTGCACCAGGCGTTGCAGGACCCAACCGGAGCACAGGATCCACAGCGCGCCGAACGCCGCGTAGACCAGCGCGACCCGCGCCGCGCGCCGGTTCGGCGGCTGCTCAGGCACCCCCGGTTCCGGTCGCGGGCAGCGCGATGACCGCCTGCGGCGCGTCGCTGCCGTCACCGCCGTCGCCGTAACGGGCGGCGATGGCGCAGAACACATCGAACTCGGCGATGAAGGCGTCGACCACCTCGGGATCGAATTGGCGGCCGCGCTCGGCGAGGATGATCTGCCGCGCTATCGTCACCGGGAACGGCGTCTTGTAGGACCGTCGCGAGATGAGGGCGTCGAAGACGTCGGCCAAGGCCATCAGCCGCGCCGCCAGGGGAATGTCCTCGCCGGCGAGGCCGTCGGGGTAGCCACGGCCGTCCCAATGTTCATGGTGGTGCCGCGCGATCTGCTTGGCGTAGCTCAGGAACGCCATCGGGCAGGCGAGATCGGCCTCGGCACGTTCCAGCGCCTCGGCACCGAGCGCGGCGTGGGTCTGCATGACGGCCCACTCGGCCGAGGTGAGGCGGCCCGGCTTGCGCAGGATGTCGTCGGGGATGCCGACCTTGCCGATGTCGTGCAACGGGGCGGACTTGGCGATCAGGTCGATCGTGCGCGCGTCCAGCCGCGCGGCATGGCGCGGTTGCCGTGCGAGGTGACTGGCCAGGGTGCGCACGTAAGCCTGGGTCCGGCGCAGGTGGTTGCCGGTCTCGTTGTCGCGCACCTCGGCGAGGCGCGCCAGCGCGACGATGGCGACGTCCTGGATACGCTGGTTGTCCTGCATGCGCCGCTCGATCTCGGCCTCGAGCCAGTCGTTCTGCGCGGCCAGCCGATCGCGGGCGCGCTTGAGCTCGACCTGGGCCCGTACGCGTGCCAGCACCAGCGGTGCCTTGAACGGCTTGACGATGAAATCGACCGCGCCGAGGGCGAGCCCCTTCTCCTCCGCCGCCACCGCGTCGACGGCGGTGACGATGATGACCGGGATGTCGCGCGTGGCCGGGTCGCGGGCCAGCCGGTCGAGGACCTCGAAGCCGTCCATGCCGGGCATCATGAGATCGAGCAGGATCAGCTCCGGGCGCGGTTCGAGGCGCGCCAGTTCGAGCGCACGCGCGCCCGACGACGCGGCGCGCACGGGAAACTCGTCCTGCAGCAGCTCACCGAGCACGGCGAGGTTGTCTGCCAGGTCGTCGACGATGAGGACGGGTGGCCGCACGCTGGACTCACCTCCGGTTCGATGATGCATCGCGCACCGTGGGTTCAAGGGGTGCGCATGCGGGAACGGTGTGCCCCGACAGGTGGCACGGGCCACGTCCGTCCTCTGGTGGCACTTGGTAACACGCGACGACAGGCCGGGCAACAACGGCGCGGTCCTGGCTTGCTATCGAGCAATTAGCGGCCGTCAGGGCCTGAAGTTTCATGCCCGCCGACCGCTAAGATGCGCGACGCCAGCAGATCACCGCGTATGGACCTCCCGGACTTCCTCCAGCACGCCGCGTTGCGCCTGACCAGCGCCCGTGACGGCGAGACCCTGGTACGCACCTACCTCGAGCTGGTGCGCGAGATCACGGGCACCTCGCGCGTCGGCCTGTACGAGGCGCACGCCGTGGTCGATGTCCGTACGGGAACCCGTTCGGCCCGTCGCGACGAGGTCCGCCTGCGGCGCGTCGACAGCGGCACCGACAGCATCGCGCGCGAGCCCATCGACCCCGACGGCGTGCTGCGCTGCCTGGCCAGCGGGGCACCGGTCGTGCTCGGCCGTGACGCGGCACCGGGGTCCGACCAGGGCCGCGTGGTCCTGCCGGTGCCTGGCTCGAACAATCCGCGCCGCGTCGTCACCCTCGACGACCCCGCCGCGACGCCGGTACGCCGCGTCGCGCTGCTCCAGGTCACCGAGCTGTTCGGCAACCAGAGCATTCTGCTCGACGAGCGCGAGCGCGATGCCCTGACCGGGCTGCTCAACCGTCACGCACTGAACCAACGCTTTCTCAGCCTGTCCGCCCCGTACCCCGGCGCGGCGCACCCCGACCTGTGGCTCGCCCTGCTGGACATCGACCACTTCAAGCGTGTCAACGACGACCACGGTCACCTGCTCGGCGACGAGGTGCTGATGCAGATGGCCCGCCTGCTGGAGAACTCCTTCCGCTTCACCGACGCCGTGTTCCGCTATGGCGGCGAGGAGTTCGTCGTCCTCCTGCGCGGCGACAGCACCGGCCCGAGCACGGTGCTCGAACGCTTCCGTGCGCAGGTCGAAAGGCACGTGTTCCCGCGTGTCGGCCGTGTCACGGTCAGTATCGGCTACGTCCACGTGGTCCCCGGGCTGAACTCGCCCGCGGCCATAGACGCCGCCGATCGCGCCCTCTACCGCGCCAAGCGCAGCGGCCGCAACCGCGTCGTCGCCGACACGGCAACGGCCTGTGAGACCATCGAACGGACCGGCGAGATCGAGATGTTCTGAGCGCGGCGCGCTCCCCGCGTCCCCTGCCCTCCCCTATAATCCCGCCGTCCTCACGCACGGAGGGGAGACCGATGCGAAACTTTCAGGGCGCCTGCTTCGTCGCGCTGCTGTCCCTCGTCACGGTCGCGTACGCGGCCACGCCCGCCGAGCGCCTCGCTCCCGTCGATGCCGCCGCCTGGGACCGCGCCGCCGCCGCGCACCTGCTCGAACGTGCCGGATTCGGCGGCGCGCCGGGCGAAGTCGACCGCCTCGCGGCCCTCGGCGCCGAAGGCGCGGTGCGCTACCTGGTCTACTTCGACGGCGCACCCGACGCCGCGCTGCCGCCGTTCGAACATTCGGGCATCTTCGACGAGGGGCTCGACCCCTTCCCGCCCAGCCGCCCGGCCACGACCAAGCTCGCCGAGGAAACCGGCGAAGCACTCGGCATCAAGGTGCGCACCGGCGGCAACCGCCCGCTGCAGCCGATCGTCAACGCGTTCTTCTACTGGCTGCGCGCCAGCATGCTGGAGACCGATCGCGTGGCGCAGTGGTGGGCCGATCGCATGCTGGTCAGCCCGCGCCCGCTGGAAGAGAAGATGGCGCTGTTCTGGCACGGCCATTTCGCCACCAACGAGGAGAAGGTGCGCGACTACCGCAAGATGCTCGGCCAGCTCGAACTCTTCCAGCGCGAGGGCCTCGGCAATTTCCGCACCCTGCTCGTCGGCGTCGCCCAGGACCCCGCCATGCTGGCCTACCTCGACGCCGGAGTGAACGTGAAGGGCTCACCGAACGAGAACTTCGCGCGCGAGATCATGGAACTGTTCACCATGGGGGTCGGCAACTACACCGAGCACGACATCCGCGAAGCAGCGCGCGCCTTCACCGGCTGGAACTTCGTCGGCACCACGTTCCACGCCGACCCGGCGAAGCATGACGATGCGCCCAAGACCTTCTTCGGCGAGACCGGGAATTTCGACGGCGTCGACATCATCGATCGCATCCTCGCCCATCCCGCGACACCGGCTTTCCTCGCCGGCAAGCTCTACCGCTTCTTCGTCCACGACCAGATCGACGCCGAGCTACAGGCCGAACTCGGCCGCCGCCTCGCCGCGATGAACTATGAGTTAAAGCCGTTCCTCGCGATGCTGTTCGCCTCGCGCGAGTTCTACGTCGAGGCCGCCCGCGGTACGCGCATCAAGAGTCCGGTCGAATACGTCGTCTCGACCTACCGCAAGCTCGGTCTCACCGATCTGCCCGGCGCGCCCGATTTCAACGTCGTTACCGCCGCCCTCGGCCAGCGCCTGATGCATCCGCCAACGGTCGCCGGCTGGAGCTATGGGCGCAGCTGGATCACGCCGAGCCTGCTCATCGAACGCGGCAACTTCGCCCTCGACCTGGTCTTTCCCGACATCGAGTTCGTACCCGCCGACCGCTATCCGGTCTACCCCACGGGCGAGGAGATTCGCGCCGTCCACCGCCGCCTGCGCGCCGGCGCCGACATGGTCAGCGCGACCCGCCCGGTCGATGTCGACATGAGCGGTGGCGAGGACATGATGGCGATGTCGAACCAGGTCGATCGCGAGGAGGCCTTCAACACCCGCTATGGCAGCTACCGCGGCTGGCAGATGGCCATCGAGCGGGTCAAGCCAATCGAGCGCGACCTGCCGCGGCTCGACCTCGCGCGCATGGTGCTCGGCCAGGAGCTCGCCACCCCGCTCGCGGTGGTCGACTACTTCACGACGCGGTTCTTCTCGGTGCCGCTCGACGACACTACCCGCCAGAGCCTCGCCGACGCCTTCGAGCAGGCCCTCGGCAGCGCCGACGTGCTGGCCAACGCAACGGCGCTGGAGGAGCCGCTGCGCGTGCTCCTGCACCTCATGTTGAGCCGCCCCGAGTACCAGCTCGGATGAGGCGGTGTCTGGGCGCCCGGTGTCTGACACTGACGGGTAAGTGCCTGATCGAGGCGCCGATCGACGTCCCCAACGGCGCGCAGGAGTACACAGCATGAGTACGCGACGACAGTTCCTTGCCCGCGGCGCCGCGGCCGGCGCCAGCGTCGGCTGCTGGGCGTTCGGCGCCACGCCGCGGACGGTCCACGCCGCCGACGGCGAGCGCATCCTGGTGGTGTTCGAACTCTCGGGCGGCAACGACGGCTTGAACACCATCGTGCCCCACGGCGACGATGCCTATTACCGCCTGCGGCCGAAGCTCGGCCTCAAGCGCCAGCAACTGCTCGCGCTGGACGAACACTGGGGCATGAACCCGGGGTTGGCCGGACTGCACCGCCTGTGGGGCGACGGCCGCCTCGCCGTGGTCCACGGCTGCGGTTACGCCAACCCGTCGTACTCGCATTTCACCTCGATGGCCTACTGGCATACCGCGGCGCCGAACAGCGGCGATGCCTACGGCTGGGTCGGGCGACTGGCCGATGCCATGGCGCCCGAGCCACGGCCCAACTTCATCGTCAACATCGACACCGCGCAGTCGCTCGCCGTCACCAGCCGCCACCACACGCCGGTGGTGTTCGACGACCCGGAGCGTTTCCAGCGCCTGACCCTGGCCAACGAACGTGGCGTGATCGAGAACGTCGCCCAGGGCGCGACCGGCAACGCCAACCGCGACTTCCTCAACATGGTGGCAAAGAGTGCCAACGAATCGTCGCAGGCCGTGCGCGAAGCCTGTCGCAGCTACCACACGCCGGTCGATTACGGACTGCTGCCTGCGCAGCTCGACAAGGTCGCGGCCTGCATCGATGCCGGCCTGCCGACGCGGCTCTACTACCTCGCCTTCCGCAACAACGCCTTCGACACCCACGTCCAGCAGGCCGACCTGCACCAGCGCCTGCTGACCTACGCCTCGGATGCGGTACACGGCTTCCTCGCCGATCTCGAGCGCCTCGGCCAGGGTCACAGGGTGACCGTGATGATGTTCTCGGAGTTCGGCCGCCGCGCCGGCGAGAACACCAATCTCGGCACGGATCACGGCACCGCCAACGTCATGCTGCTGGCCGGCCAGGGCGTACGCGGCGGGCATTACGGCCAGCCCTGCGACCTGACCGACCTCGACGACACTGACAACCTGCGCTACACCACCGACTTCCGCCGCGTCTATGCCAGCGCCATCGACGGCTGGCTCGCGACCGGCGCCGCCGGGCAGGTGCTCAAGGAACGGTTCGAGCCGTTGCCGATTTTCGGCGCCTGAAACGGCCCGCCGCCGGGCCGCGGCAGGCGATTCAGGGGCCAGCCCGCCGGCGCGTCGTGCGCTGGCGGTAGTCCTCACTCCAGCAACAGGGTGGTGACGCCGTCGCGAGGACGCTTGCGGGCACGGCACGGGCGAGCGCGTAACATCGCTCACGACCTCGCGAGTCGCTTTTCACGAGCCTGCTAACGGCGCGCGCGGTGCGCGGCATAGATGTCCCGCGCCCACGCGAACAGCGGCCGCTCACGCTGCGCATCGATGAAGGCCTGCAGGTGCGCCGGTAGTGCGGCCGGGGGGAACAACGCGGGCGAGATCAGCGCGCACCACGCCAGGTCGGCCCGGCTGAACAGGGGACCGGCAAGATAACGCCGCCCGGCGAGGCGCTGCTCGGCGGCGGTGAAGCTCTGCTCGAGCCGCTCGCGCGCGGCCGCCACGTTGGACTCGTTCAGGTTCAGGTCACGACGCAGGCCGCGCCGTACCGCCGGGAAGGCCAGCGCGTACCAGGCGAGGCCCCACCACGGTCCATGGGCGGTGAACAGGCGCGTGCTCAGGGCGCGATCGTCGAGCAGGGCCGCGAAGAACACCGCGCGTAACGGCACGCCGACATTGCGATCGGCATTGCGCTCCCACTCCAGCGCCAACGCACGATCCTCGGCACCGACCGGGGTCAACGCCGGTTGCGCGTGGCGGCGATCGAGCCAGGTGATGATCTCCGCCGATCCCTGCACCACCTCCCCGTCATCGACCAGCACCGGCACGCTGGTGCGCGGCGCGAGCCGCGCCAGGCTGCGACGGTGCGCGCCGGGCAGGAGATTCTTCACCTGGTAGTCGAGGCCCTTCACGTCCAACGCCCAGCGCGCCTTCTCGCAGTAGTGCGAAACCTCGAACTGGTAGAGCGTGCGCACGCCGAACAGGCACCAGGCAGCTCAGTGCGGCCGGCGCCGCACCGCCCGCATTGCCACACGGCGCATCGGCATCCGCGACCTCACGGCGCGCCGTCCAGCCCGGTCGTGCTCACCCGGCGCTCGCCGAGCGGCTGCACGGGCCGCGCGTTGTCGTGCAGCACGGCGGCGAAGGCCTCGATCTGCGCCGCATCGAGTTCGACCGGGGTACGCAGGACCAGCCAGTGCACGCCCTCGGTACAGGGCGGCGTGGTCAGCGAACCGAGGTAGGCATAGGCATTGCGTTTCGCCGGCAGCAGCGTGTCGACGTCGATGGCCACATGTTCGACATGAGCCCGCTCATCGACCGCGCCTGGCAGGTGGGCGAGCACCGGATCGAAGCCGCCCTGGTGCGTACCTTTCTCCAGCAGCACGCCGACCACTGCGAGTTCACCATCTTCGGCACGGTGTACGAGGTGCAGCTCGAGCGGGAAGTGCTGGCCGCCAACGGTGTGCTCGCTCGGGGCGTGCAGATGGTACTGCACGAGGGCATAGCGCTTGCCGGCATAGGTCAGGGCATCGCCGTCGTCGTAGGTGACCATCACGGTGTGGCCGTTGTTGACCACGTCCATGCTGTGCTCGTGGTGGTAGACCTCGAGGGTGGCCGGCGCCTCGCTCGGCACGTCCAGCCCCACAGCGACCGGCAGGTCGATGGGAGACTGCCGCGTGCCCGTACCGCACTCGGCGTACTCCGGAGCCAGGGTGGCCCACACGGCCGGGCCGCTGTCGCCGGTATAGCCCCAGTGCGGCGCATCGTGGCCCGCGGCGTGGACAGGGTTGCAAGCGCCGACCATGGCCAGTGCCAGGCAGCAAGCGCGCGCACGTCTCGCGTACATCGTGTTCTCCTTCGTTCCCGACCGCACCGCCAGAACGCCGTCGGGCGGTGCGCATGGCTCAGGCCGGGTGCGTGATCAGACCCAGTACCTGCTGGAAGGCGGCCTCGGCCAGCTCACGCATCTCTTCGTCCGTACGATCCTGGATGGGATGCGCGACGAACAGGGCGTCTGGATGGAAGCCAACCGCGTCACCCTGGGTGCGCGCGGCGGTCCGGAACACCTCCGAGGCGACGTAGCCGCCGGGAATGCCGCGACCGTCGAGTTCGCGTATGTCCTGCAAACTGCACGACGTACACGAACCTCAGTCGGCGAGGCCTTCGACGACGACGTCGACCTCGCCCGCCATCTTCTGGATCAGGTCCAGTGGCGCCGGCCGCGTGAAGGTCGGCTTCTTGTAGCGCTTGACGGTGATGCCGCGATCGCCGAGCAGTTCGTGCAGGCGATCGAGGAAGACGTCGCCGCGCGCCTTGGAGATGTCGAGCAGGCCGACGGTGAGGCCGGCCAGCGCGGCCGGCTTCGCCAGTGGCTGGCGCTGGACCGGGTCGAGCTCGCCGGTCGGATCGAGCAGAGTCGTGGTCATGTCCTGACCTCCGTGGTAACGGGATCGGTCCCCAGCGCGCCCTTCATGAGCCAGCCGGGAATGATGGCGGAGAACATGCCGGCATCCCCGCCGGCACGCACGAGGTGGATACCCCCCTCGCGGAATTTCGCGATCGTGCCCTCGGACGCGGGCGCCGCGACCGGAGCGTCGTCGTCCGTACCCATGCCGAGATCGACGCCCTCGATGCGGGTCGCGGCGTGCAGCGCGGCCACCGCGTCGGCCTTGCTCCAGCCGGCCTGGTCGAACACGCGGCCGTGCTCGGGGCCGATGACGATGACGACGTCGGCGGCATTGCCGAGGCGGTAATGGTTGATAGCACGGAGGCTGCCGGCCAGCGAATCGATCAGCGGGTCCGGAGTGCGCGATTTCTGGTCGGCGACCCCGATCGGGCCGTCGGCGCTGAACAACGTCACCGCGGAGCGTTCGCGCGACACGCCGCGATCCTCGGCCAGCGTGCGCCACGGCGTCGACTCGTCCTCGGCAAAGCAGAAACCATATTTGACGGGCGTACCGAAGGCGGCCTGGTCGGCTTCCTGCGGGCGGCCGCCGCCGACGTTGCGCACGACCAGCTGCAAGGCACGGCCGATGGTGGCGTTGGCGCGGTTGCCCTGGCCGAGCACGTTGCCGCGCCAGTTCATGCCGATGGCGGGTCTGATCGGGCCGTTGACGACGACCATCGGCCCGGAGAACCACGTCGTGGCGAGCAGACCGTGCAGGCAGAATGCCGGGTCGAAAGCGGCTTCGACGGCAGCCAGCACCACCGGCAGGTATTCCGGCTTGCAGCCGGCCATGACCGCGTTGATGGCGACCTTGGCCACCGTGCACGGCGAGTGATTGGGCGGCGCAAGCCCGACGACCTCGTCGGCCGCACGCGTCGTGCCCTGCAGCATGCGCCAGACACGTTCCTCGGTCGGCGGCACCACCGGCAGGCCATCGCTCCAGCCGCGTTCGTAGCAGGTCTCGAACGGGTCTTCGAGCGGCGCGACCTCGATGCGCCGTGCCGGCATGACGACGTCGCCGTAGCGCAGCGCGAGGCGCTCGGCGATGCCCGGCTCGACCGACTTCGAGCCGCAGCCGGGGCGTTGCTCGGGCAGGCCGGCGCCGAGGTCCTCGAGCCCGGTCAGCGCCTGCCAGTCGCCGCGATGCCAGCCTATCGCACGCGCCGCCTCGTTGCCGGCGTCGAAACGCAGCAGGGTCGGTACCGTTTCGATGGCGAGACGGAAGGACGCTTCGAGTTCGCGATCGTCGACGACCCGGGAGGTCGAGGGAAAGGCCGGATCGTCCTGCACGTAGACCGTCAACGGCAGGCCGCGCGTCTCGATCTCCTTCAACACCGGGTCGGCCAGCTCGCAGGTCGGGCAGTCACGCTTGACCACCGCGATGATGCCGTCTGGAAATTGCATCGTTCCCCCCGTCGCGTTCAATGGGGACAGTATACTTTTCGGGTCACGGCGAGTGCGCCACCTGCGAGGCGTGACCCGAAAAGTATACTGTCCCCGTTCGCGGCCTCAGCCGCGCCCCATGCCGAAGAACTCGTCGTTCGGTCGCATGCCCATGAAATTCGCCATGCGGTTGCTGAGCGCGAAGAAGGCGGTGATGCCGGCGATGTCCCAGATGTCCTCGTCGCTGAAACCGTGGCCGTGCAGGGCCTCGAAATCGCCATCCTCCACGGCCCGCGCGTTGTTGCACACCTTGACCGCGAAATCGAGCATGGCGCGCTGGCGCGGCGTGATGTCGGCCTTGCGGTAGTTGGTCGCGAGCTGGTCGGCGATGAGCGGATTCTTCGCCCGGATGCGCAGGATGGCGCCGTGCGCGACCACGCAGTAGAGGCAATCGTTCTCGGCCGAGGTGGCCACGACGATCATCTCGCGCTCGGCCTTGGAGAGCCCGCTCTCCTTCTCCATCAGCGCGTCGTGGAAGGCGAAGAAGGCGCGGAACTCGTCCGGGCGATGGGCGAGTGCGAGGAACACGTTGGGAATGAAGCCGGCCTTCTCCTGCGTCTTCAGGACCAGGGTCTTGATGTCATCGGGCAGGTCGTTGATGTCGGGGACGGGATAGCGGCTGATCGGCGCCTGGCTCATCGTTGCAGTTCCTCTGGTTGCAGTGTCGCGGCCGGCCGTGCGCGGGCAGTGGCCGGCCTTGCCATTACACTATGCCCCCACCCACCGCGCCACACGTCGAGGAGCCGCCCACGATGTCACGCCGCCAGCAGATCGCGATGAGTCCGGCCGAGATCGCCGCCTACCTCGCCAGCCAGCTCACGGTTGTCGTGGTCTCCAACGGCCGCGACGGCTACCCGCATCCCATGCCGATGCACTTCTGCGTCGAGGACGGCGGCGTCGTCGCCATGAGCACCTACCGCAAGAGCCAGAAGGTGCTGAACTGCCGCCGCGACCCACGCACCACCCTGCTCGTCGAGAGCGGCGAGGATTACGCCGAACTGCGTGGGCTGGTGATCTATGCCCGCGGCGAGATCGTCGACGACCACGCCGCGACCGTCGCCTGCATGAAGGCCAGCCGCGCGCATTCCAATGCAATCCGCGGGATCCGGCCGGACGCTGACGCCGACGCCGCGTTCGCCGACAGTGTCATACGCCGCGCCGAGAAGCGCCTGGTGCTGCGTTTCCACCCACAACGCTGCGTATCGTGGGACCATCGCAAACTCGGCGGCGTCTATTGAACGCGGCGTCAACCGGAGAAACTCCATGGACGCAGAAACCCTGAAGGCGCTGCAGGCGCCGATCAAAGACAAGTACCGCGATACGCCGGAGGCCGCCGTGGTCACGCTCCGTGCCGAATCGAACGGCGTCGACGGCGTGGCGTGCCGGCTCGACACCGCGCGCGGCCTCGTGGAGGCCGGCCTGCATCCGGCCACCGGTGGTCCCGGCACCCAGGCCTGCTCGGGCGACATGCTGCTCGAAGCGCTGGCAGCCTGCGCCGGCGTCACCCTCCAGGCGGTGGCCACGGCTTTCGGCGTGAACCTCACGCGCTCGACGGTGCGCGCCGAGGGCGACCTCGATTTCCGCGGCACGCTGGGGGTGGCGAAGGATGCTCCGGTCGGCTTCCGCGACATCCGTCTCGACTTCGACATCGATGGTGATGCCCCGACCGAAACACTGCAGAAGATCGTCCAGCTCACCGAACGCTACTGCGTGGTGCTGCAGACGATCCAACAGCGGCCGCACATCGCCGTGTCCAGCAGCGTGTCCTGAGCGCGAACGTCCCGGGCGCGTCACCGGCCTGTGCTAGACTCGGCCGCACGCTCGGGGCGGGGGGAGACGCCACCAGCGCGCCGGCCGTGGGGCATTGTGCCGCCACGTCACGTCGACCGGCGCGGACACCACGCTGACACCTCCCGCGACACCTGGTTTTCAAGCGCCCGCCCTCGCGCGCGGGCCGACAACGGAGGTTCATGATGCTGCTGGAAGGCAAGACCGTCGTCGTCACCGGCGCCAACGGCGCGCTCGGGCGGGTCGCGGCCAGCGTCGCCGCCGCGCACGGCGCCCACGTCATCGAGTTCGACCTCGCCTTCGACGCCGATGCCGAGAACCGCTACGTGGTAGACCTGACCCGGCCCGAAGTCGTCGCCGGCTGTGTCGACGCGGTCGGCGACATCGACGCCGTGCTCAACATCGCCGGCGGCTTCGACATGGGGCCGAGCGTGCACGAGACCAGCGCCGAGCAATGGGCGCACATGTATCGCATGAACGTCGAGACCCTGCAGAACATGTTCGCTGCGGTGGTGCCGGGCATGCTCGCGCGCGGCCGCGGCGCGATCGTCAACGTCGGCGCGCTGTCGGCGCGCGAGGGTCAGGCCAACATGGGCGCCTACTGCGCGGCCAAGAGCGCCGTGATGCGCCTGACCGAAGCGATGGCGAAGGAACTGCGCGGCCAGGGCATCAACGTCAACGCCGTCTTGCCCAGCATCATCGACACCCCGGCCAACCGCGCCGCCATGCCTGACGCCGAGCACACGAAGTGGGTCGCGCCCGCCGATCTCGCCGAGGCGATGTGCTTCCTCGCCTCCGAGCGCGCCCGCGCCATCCACGGCGCGCTGCTGCCGGTCGCCGGCCTGAGCTGAGATGCCCACCACGTTCAGCCTGGCCGACAAGGCCGTCGTCAGCGGCGTCGGCGAGACCGCATTCGCGCGCGAGACCAACCGCAGCCAGCTCGCCCTCACGCTCGAGGCCTCGCTCGCCGCGATCGCCGACGCCGGCCTCGACCCCAAGGACATCGACGGTGTCATCCCCTACGGCGCCGGCGGCATCATCGCCGAGGACTTCATCACCAATTTCGGCCTGCCGGATCTGCGCTACTCGGCGACCACCCCGATGGGCGGCGCGAGCCCGGTCGCCGCGCTGCAGAGCGCGGCGATGGCGGTCGCGACCGGCGTCGCGCGCCACGTACTGGTCGCCCTCGGCCGCGGCAGCATCGCCGGCGGGCGCATCACCAAGCGCCTGGCCGAGATGCCGCAGATGCGCATCGTCGGTGAATTCGAGATGCCGCTCGGCACCAACGCCCCGGCGCAGTTCTATGCCCACATGGCGCGCCGTCACATGTCGCTCTACGGCACCACCCGCGAGCAGATGGCCGAGGTCGCGATGACCTGCCGTCGTCACGCGCAGATGAACGAACGCGCCATGATGCGCAAGCCCATGACGCGCGAGGACTACTTCGCCGCACGCATGATCGGCGAACCGTTCGGCCTGTTCGATTGCTCGCTGGAGAGCGCCGGCGCCTGCGCGGTGGTCGTCTCCAGCGCCGACTGCGCGCGCGACCTGCGCCGGGCGCCGGTGTGGATCGGCGGTGTCGCCGAGGGTCATCCGGATTCGCCGAGCGCCATCACCCAGCGCCCCGACATGACCCGCTTCGGCATCGCCAAGGCCGCTTCGCGCGCGTTCGCCATGGCCGGGGTCACTCACGCCGACATCGACGTCGCCGAGATCTACGACTGCTTCACCTGGGTGGTCATCAACCAGCTCGAGGATCTCGGCTTCTGCGCCAAGGGCGAAGGTGGCGCCTTCGTCGAGGGCGGGCGCATCGGGCTCGGCGGCGAGTTGCCGATCAACACCCACGGCGGCCTGCTGTCCGAGGCGCACATCGCCGGCATGAACCACATCGTGGAACTCGTGCGCCAGTTGCGCGGCCAGTGCGGCGAGCGCCAGGTCGCGGATGCCGAGGTCGGCCTCGTCACCGGCTTCGGCGATCTCGGCGACGGCGCGCTGGCCATCATGCACCGCTGAACGGGCCGACCGCGCGGGCGCCGAAAATGGGGACAGTATACTTTTCGCGGGGCGATCGCCGCGGCGCAGCGTGGGCGAAAAGTATACTGTCCCCATTGTCCGGCACGGCGCCGTGTGTCCGACCCGACTTGTCGACAGAACGGGGACTTCCAACGTGACCGAACAGGCCAGCCAACTGCCAGAGCCGCCCCGACCCGAACCGCCCCTCGAGCATCGTCCGTACTGGGACGGGCTGCGTGAGCACCGCCTCGTGCTGCAGCGCTGCGCGCGCTGCGGCAAGCTGCGCCACTACCCACGCCCGGTGTGCGACGCCTGCTATTCGATGGACGTCGAATGGAGCGAGGTCGAGCCGCGCGGCACGGTGCACAGCTGGACGGTGACCCATCATCCGTTCCATCCCGGCTTCAAGCGCCAGGTACCGTACTGCACCGTCACCGTCGACCTTGCCGAGGGCGTGCGCCTGCAGGCGCCGCTGCGCGACGCCACGGCCGACGCCCTCGCGCCCGGTCTGGCGGTGACGATCGCATACGACGACATCGACGCCGATCTGACCCTGCCCTGCGTCCGGCTGGTCGGCAAAGCCTGATGCGGGCGGCGCGCGGAGAACCTGCATGAGCGAATTGATCACCGACGACATCCGCGCCTGGATCGGCCGCAGCGATCCGCCTCTCGAGTTCGACGTCACGCGTCGCGACATCGTCAAATATGCCATCGCCACCGAACAGCGCCAGGCGAAGTACCTGGCCGGCGACGAGGCGCCACCGATGTTCCTGTTCGGCGCCGATCGTCCCCTGGTCGGCCTCGACGAACTCGGCCCGGACGGTCTGCGGCGCGATACCCTGACCCCGGACCTGCCGCTCAAGCGGGTCATGGCCGGCGGCATCCGCCAGCGCTACCACCGCCCCATCCGTCCCGGCGACCGCCTCGTCATCGAGAAGGCCATCACCGACATCTACGAGAAGCAGGGTTCGTCCGGTCCGCTCATCTTCGTCGTCTACGAGATCACGGTGAAGAGCGCCGACGGCGAACTCGTGATGCAGGAAACCCAGACCCGAATCAACCGGTGACGCCATGCCAAGCCTGGAACGACTGACCGTCGGCGACGCCCTGCCCGAGCGCCGCCATACCGCGACCAACGTCTCGCTGTTCCTCTACAACGCGGCCGTGTGGAACGCCCACCGCATCCACTACGACGAGCGCTACACGACCGACGTCGAGCATCATCCCGGGGTCATCATCGACGGCCCGCTGCAAGGCGACTGGCTGACCCAGGTGGTGGTCGACTGGCTCGGTGACGACGGCCGGCTGCTCGAGTTCGAATATTCCAACCGCCGGGCCTCGGTGCTCGGCGAGACCCTGACCGCCGGCGGCAGCATCAGCGCCATCGACGGCGTGACCGTCAGCCTCGACATCTGGATCAGGAACGAGCGCGGCGAGGTGACGACCCCGGGCCGCGCGGTGGTGTCATTCGCCGCCTGAGACGACTCAACAGGCATCCATCCCGGCCTGCCCGCAGACGCGATCGCGCCCGGCCTTCTTGGCCCGGTAAAGCGCCTCGTCGGCGCGCGCCACCAGCTGTTCCACGCTCGCGGCATCGGCAGGGTAACAGGCGACACCGATCGACGTCGTGATGCCCTGCACCACGGTGCCGTGGTGGTCGATGGTCATGGCCGCGACCGCCGAACGGATCTCCTCGGCACGACGCCAGGCGCCTGCCGGTGGGCAGTCGAGCATGAGCACCGCGAACTCCTCGCCACCGTAGCGGCAGGGGACGTCGCCACCGCGCAGGGTGCGCACCAGGACCTTGCCGAACTCGCGCAACACGAGATCACCGCCCTGGTGCCCATGGGTATCGTTGAACAGCTTGAAGTGGTCAAGATCGAGCATCAGCACTGCGAACTCCGCCCCGCCCTGCTCGGCGCGGTTGATCTCGCGCGCCAGCGATTCGATGAAGTAGCGCCGGTTGTACAGCTGGGTCAGGGGGTCGCGCACGGACTGGTGATGCAAGCGTGCACGGAGTTTGAGCTCCTCGATGGCTGCCGCGATCTCGTCGGCGATGCGCTGACCGGAATGCTGCAGGGCCTCAACCGCTGCGGCCGCGGTGCCGGCCCCGACGGCGAACTGCATCACGCCGACGCAGTCGCCGAACGCGGTCATCGGCAGGCACAGCGTCCCGTCACCGCCACAGGATGCGGCGTTCGGGCAAACCGGGCCGAACGGCGTGCTCTCCTCGAAGTGGCTGCGGCCCTTGCGCAGCGCCCAGCAGCGATCGGGCGAGAAGGCCGACATCGCCGCGTCGTGGCCCAGCGCGAGGAAGGGTTCGACGAGGTCGCGCGAATTGTTGTAGAGGAGAATCGCCAGTTCCCGCTCGCCGAACAGGCGCCCGAGATACTTGGCCAGCACTGGCACCGTCTCGACGACCTCACGGCAGACCTGGAGGTCCGATTTCAACTCATAGAGGAGATTGAGCTCGCGCGACTGCTCACGTACGGCGCGGTTCGACTCGACCAGCGCCACTTCCTGTTCCTTGCGCTCGGTGATGTCGACAGTGGTGCCGATGTAACCGGCGAAGGCGCCATCGTCGTCCCGACGCGGCTGGGCGAGGTCGAGGACGTCGCGGTAGCGGCCATCGTGGCGCCGCAAACGATACTCGACGGAGAATGCACGGCGGTCACGCAGGGCGTCGACGTAGGCGCGCATGGCGTGCGCGCGATCATCGGGATGAACGTGTTCCTTCCACGAGGTCGGCGAACAGGCCTGTTCGGCCGTCAGCCCGGTGAAATTCAGGTATTGCTGGTTGAGGAAGATCATCGCCCCATGGGCGTCGGACACCCACAGCATGGTCGGCGCGTAGCGCGCGATGTCGCGAAACAGAGTCGCATCCGCGGCCCGGTCGCCGCTGTCGTCGCGTAACGCCACGGTGGAAACAGCCATCGCTCACCTTCCCTGTTCGATACCTTCCCCTGCGGTGGTCAGCGGCCGGGGCACGCAGAACCTTTAGGGAAACTCGGCAACCGTGCCGACAGCGCCGGCTGCCAGCGGGGCCACCAGCGGTGGGCAGGGCCCGTCCGCCGCTCAGGCCGCGGCCGTCGACAGGTCGAGCGTGGCGGCCTCGCGCAAGGCCTCGATGACCCGCACCGTCGCTGCCTCGTCGAGCTCGACGCCGCGGCCATCGGTGAGGAAGAAGACGTCGATGGCCTTCTCGCCGAAGGTCGCGACATTGGCCCCGCGCAGGTCGACGCCGGCCTCCGCAATGGCCGCGGCCAGGCTCGCCAGGAGGCCGCGCCGATCGGCGGCGACGACCTCGATGGCGGTGACGTCGTGGGCGGCGGCGGCGTGGCGGCGGACCTCGACCGGCAGTGCCTTCATGAGCACGTCGGCCTTGGTCACGCGCGGGATCGGCGGCGGCGCCTCGCCTTCCAGCACGCCTTCGAGGCGCTTCTGCAGACGTTCGACCTGGCCAGCCTCGCGTACCGGGCTGTCGTTGGCGTCGGTGACGTGGAACTCGTCGAGGATACGACCGTCGCGCAGCGCGTAGGCATGCGCGGTCAACACTTTGGTGTTTGCGTTGGCGAGGGTCGCAGTGAGGTGTGAGAAGAGTTTCGGTCGATCGCGGCCCCAGGCGAACACGCGGGTGTGGCCCAGCGATTCGTTGGTCTCGAGATGCGCGCCCGACTGGTGCTCGAGCAGGCGGCACAGCGACAGCAGCAGGCTCGGCGGGAAATGCAGGGCGAGCGACTTCGACACCGCCTCGAGCTGGCGCGCGACGGCGGCGCGCTCGCCCGGCGCGGCCAGCGCCAAGGCGCTGTCCTTGCGCGCGGCGATCCGCGCATCCTGGCCCTCCGGCAGCACCTGGCCGGTGCGCAGGCAGGCGTCGGCGGCCTGGAAGAGCTGGCTGAACAAGTAGCCTTTCCAGTCGGTCCAGGTGCCTGGACCGACGGCGGTGACGTCGGCCACGGTCAGCACGAACAGGTACACGAGTCGCTCGCGATCGCCGACGAAACTCGCGAATTCGGCGATCACCTGCGGGTCGGTCAGGTCGTAGTGCTGCGCCGTTTTCGACAACCGCAGGTGGTGCAGGACCAGCCAGGCGACGAGGTCGATGTCGTCGTCGGACAGCCCGAGGCGCCGGCAGAAGCGCCGTGCCAGCTCCTCGCCCAGTTCGGAGTGGTCGCCGCCGCGGCCCTTGGCAATGTCGTGGTAGAGCAGCGCCAGATAGAGCAGTTCGGGCCGATCCAGCCCTGCCATCAGCTTCGCCGCCAGCGGCATGTCGACGAATTTCTTCTCGCCCACGCGCAGGTCGCGCAGGATATCGATGGCGCGGATGGTGTGGGCGTCGACGGTGTAGTGGTGATAACGGTCGAACTGTCCATGGCCCGTGATACGGCCGAAGTCCGGGCAGAAGCGTCCGAGGACACCGGTTTCGTGCATCTGCGACAGTGCCGTGGTGACGTTGCGCGGCGAGCGCAGGATCTCGAGGAACAGCGCGTTGGCCTCTTTCGACTGCCGCACCTGTGCGGTGACGAGATGCGCGTGCTTACGCACCAGGCGCAGCGCGCGGCTGTTGAGATAGCGCTCGTTCATCTGCGCCTCGACGAAGATGCGTATCACGTTCAGCGGATCGGCGGCGAAGGCGTCGATGTCGCTGATGCTGATCTCCTCGCGCCGCACTTCCATACCACCACCGAGATCGACCCGGCGACGCAGGCGCGGCGGCGGATTGATCTGCTCCTCGAAGTGGAGCAGGAAGATGTCCGAGAGGTCGGCGATGGTGCGCACGTTGAGGAAATAATTCTTGAGGAAGCGCTCGACCGCGCTGGTACGGCCGCCGTCGCGGTAGCGGAACCACTCGGCCAGCTCCGGCTGGTAGTCGAAACGCAGCCGGTCGTTCTCGCGCCGCGACAGCAGGTGCAGGCCGGTGCGTACGCGCCACAGGAAGTCGCGGCCGCGCGTGAAGGCGTTGAACTCGTCCTCGTCGACCACGCCCTGGCCGATCAGCTCGCGTGCCGCGGGCACACCGTACCAGGCCATCGACAGCCAGAAGATGGTGCTGACGTCGCGCAAGGCGCCCTTGCCGTTCTTGACGTCGGGTTCCATGCAGAAGGCGGTGTCGCCGTTGGCCTGGCGGCGTGTCGCGCACTCGTCGAGCTTGGTGCGACAGAACTCGACACGCTGGCGCCGGCTCCAGTGCTGGGGTGCGGCGCTCTTCTGCAGCCGCGCGTAGTGCGCGCCGCTGCCGCACAACAGGCGTGACTCGATCAGCGAGGTGCGCGCGTGGTGATCGTTGGCGGCGAAGCGCTTGAGCTCGTCCGGCGTGCGCACGGCATGGCCGAGATGCGCGCCGGCATCCCACACCACCTGGGCAAAGCGCTGGATGCAGCCATCGAGGTGGGCGTCGCGTTTCGCCGGCACCAGGAACTGCAGGTCCCAGTCCGAGTGCGGGCAGAGCTCGGCGCGGCCGTAGCCGCCGACGGCGACGAGGTCGACGCTGTCCGCGGCCTCGCCGGCGATGGACTGCCACAGTTCGCGCAACATGGCATCGACCGTTGCGGAGACGTACTTGACGATGGCGCGGCCGCCCTGCTGCGCGTCGAGGCGGTTCTGCGCGCCCTGCAGCATCTCCAGGCGCCGCGCCTTGGTGCGTTCACGTAACTCGTTGTCCGACACGCTTGTTCAGGCCTCGTAAGATCCTTCGCCCGGGCGCGACGCGCCAGCGTCCGGCCGCCCCCCTTCACCGTCCGACGACCTCACGCCGCCACCCCGAGGGCGCGGGTGTCGAGCTGGTACAGCTCCGCCACGTTGTCGTGCAGGATGCGGTTCTTCTCCCACTCGCTCATGTGACCCAACTGCCGGGCCAGCACGTCCTGCGACCACGGCCAGGTCGAATCGGAATGGGGGAAGTCGTTGGCCCACATCATGCGCTCGATGTTCAGATGATCCTTGAACTGGAACGCCGTGTAGTCGTCCTGGAAGGTGAAGTAGATGTGCTCGCGGAAATACTCGCTCGGCAGGCGCTCGAGTTCCTGGCCGCGCATCCAGTGACGGTGACGCTGGTAGGCGTGGTCCATGCGGTACATGTAGTGCGGGATCCAGCCACCGTCGGCTTCGACCGAGACGATGCGCAACCGCGGATGGCGCATGAAGATGCCGTCGAAGACGAACATGCTCATGAGATCCTGGTTGCCGCGCACGATCGACATGAAGGAGTTGATGCGCGAACCGCGGAAGGCCTGGCGCAACTGTTCGCCCGAGGTCAGGATGTGGAAGCTCGGCACCAGGTCCAGTTCGACCAGGGCGTCGAAGAACTCGCCGTAGCGCCGGTCGTTGTAGTCGGCCTCGCCCGGCATCCCCGGCAGCATCACGCCCTTGAAACCCTGCTCCGCGATCACCCGCAGCTCGGCGATACCGCTGTCGGGCGTCGCCACCGCGCACTGACCGAGTCCGATCAAGCGCTCCGGATGGGGCGCGCAGAACTCCAGCAGCCAGCGGTTGTAAGCGCGCATGCAGGCGCTCTTCAGCGCCAGGTCCGGGATGTTGCAGACCTCCATGCCGACCGAGGGGTAGATGATCTCGGCGGCGATGCCGTCAAGCACCTGGTCGGCGATACGGGCCTCGGGGTCCCAACCGCCGCGATGCAGCCGCTCGAACTTCGCCCCGGTCGGTGAGAGATCTTCGGGCGCCTTGCCGGCGGCCGAGACCAGCGCCAGCGGGATCGGCGTCTTGCTGCCCTCGACGACGAAGACGTCGCCGCGCTTCGGATCGTGCACGACGTGCGGCGCGCGCTCGCGGAAGGCCGCTTCGATGTGGTCGCGAAAACAATGCGGTGGCTCGGCGACGTGACTGTCGGCGGAGATGATCGGTTTCAGCATGGCCGCCGCCCCGTCACCACTGGTTGCGCAGCTCGCGCAGCTTGAGGAACACCGTCTTCGGGTCGGGCTGCTCGGGCAGGTCGGGAAAGGCCTCGCGCAGGCGCGCGATGACGCCCGGGCTGTGCAGGCGGAAGAACGTGTTGATTTCCTTCTCCAGCGCGAGGTTGGAGACCAGCGGCGCGTTCGGATCCTGATGTTCGACCTCCGCCAGCAGGCTTGCGGCGCGCGCGTTGCCGGGCTCCCTGTCGAGGGTGAAGGCGAGGTTGTTGGCGATGTAGTCGTGGCCCGGGTAGACCAGCGTGCGGTCGGGCAGTCGCGCGAGCTGGCCGGCGAAGGTGTCGTAGAGCTCGGCCGGGTGACCACCGTGGTGGCAGTTGCCGGCGCCCGCGTTGAACAGCGTGTCGCCGCAGAACAGTCCCGGGGTGTCGGTGTGCGAGAGCAGGCAGACATGGGCCATGGTGTGACCGGGCGTGTCGAGCGCCTCGAGCTCGACGCTTCGGCCGACCTTGATGACGTCGCCGGCGCTGAGGCCGCGATCGATGCCTTCGATCGAATCCCGGGCGTTGGCGTGGGCGAGCAACTTCGCTCCCGTCGCGGCAATGACCGCCGCGTTGCCGCCGGTGTGATCGAAGTGCTCGTGGGTGTTCAGCACCTGAGTGATGGTCCAGCCGCGCTGCCTGGCGATACGCAGGCACTTCTCGTGGTCGAGCGGGTCGATGGCCAGCGCTTCGCCGGTCTCCTCGCACACGATGAGGTAGTTGAAGTTGCGATAGGCATTGGCGGTCCAGATCTGCTCGACGTGCATGCGCACTCCCCCTCGCGTGGTGGCCGGTGACGAGGCGTCAAGTTACCACGGCGACGCCGCGCCGACATGCCGGTGCGGCGGCCGCCGACTTGACCTCGCACGGCCAGCCCCGACAATGCCGGACGTTACGGTACGTGAGCGAACGATCCATGAGCGCAGGCGAACGCCTTCCCGGCACCCCCGATCCCATGCACCGCTGGCCCGGCCACGGCGGGGTGACCATTGCCGGTGACAGCTGGGGCGATCCGGGTGGCCCCCTCATCCTGTTGCAGCACGGTGGCGGCCAGACCCGCCACGCGTGGAAGAACGTCGGCGAACACCTCGGCGGCGCCGGCTACCACGCCGTCGCCTTCGACGCGCGCGGCCATGGCGACTCCGACTGGGCGCCGGACGGCGTCTACGGCCAGGACGTCATGGTCGAGGATCTCAAGTGCGTGATCGCGGCATTGGGCGGGCATCGCCCGGTGCTGGTCGGCGCCTCGATGGGCGGCGGCACCAGTCTCGTCGCCATCGGCGAGGACCGCGTCGACGCCACCGCGCTGGTGCTGGTCGACATCGCGCCGCGCATCGAACCGGACGGCGTCGCGCGTATCGGCGAATTCATGCGCGCGCGGCCCGACGGCTTCGACTCCCTCGACCAGGTCGCCGACGCCATCGCCGCCTACCAGCCACACCGTCCGCGGCCCAAGGATCTCTCGGGCCTGGCCAAGAACCTCCGGCGCATGCCGAACGGCCGCTTCCGCTGGCACTGGGACCCGCGCTTCATGGAAGTGAAGCGCGACTGGCAGCGCCGTGGCGAACGCCTCGAGGCCTGCGGGCGCAACATCCGCACACCGGCGCTGCTGGTGCGCGGCGGCCTCTCCGACGTGCTCAGCGAAGACGGCGCGCAGCACTGGCTGACGCTGTGCCCGCACAGCGAGTACGTCAACATCACCGATGCCGCGCACATGGTCGCCGGCGATCGCAACGACATCTTCGGCAACGCCGTGATCGACTTCCTCGGCCGTACGGTGCCGGTCGGCGGCGTGCCGGTGCATCCACCGCACGAACCGCAACCTCACCACGAGGGACCGCCGGGCGACGTCACCGACGTGCCCTGACGTCGGCCCGACAGGTCGCCGCGTCACGCCGACTCCACAGGAGCACGCCCGCATGAGTCTCAACGCACAGACCGTCGTCGTTCTCGGCGGCACCTCCGGCATCGGCCTCGCCACGGCGCGCGCGGCGCGCGACGTCGGCGCGCGGGTAGTCGTCACCGGGCGCGACGATGTCCGCCGTGAACGGGCCGCCGCCGAGCTCGGTCCGAGCGCCCGGGTCGAACGCCTCGACGCCACCGACGAGGCCGGCACGCGCGCCCTGTTCGAGACCCTCGATAGCGTCGACCACGTCTTCATCACGGCCGGCCAGCTGGTGCTCGACAGCTGTCTCGCGCCGGCCAACGACGAACTGCGCCCGGCGCTCGACACGCGCTTCTGGGGGGCGCTGTTCGCGGCCCGTCACGCCGCGCCGCGCATGCCGGGCGGCGGCTCGATCACCTTCATGTCGGGCACCGCGGGGCGCCGTCCCCTGCCCGGTGCTGCGGTCGCCTCGGCTTCGTGCGGCGCGGTCGACGCCTTCGCCCGCGCCCTCGCGCTCGATCTCGCGCCGATCCGGGTCAACACCATCACGCCGGGCTACGTCGACACCCCGCTGTTCGACGACCTCCTCGGCGAGGCGCGCGACCAGGTCCTCGCCGAGGCCGCGGCGCGGCTGCCGGTCGGCCGCATCGGGCGCCCCGAGGACATCGCCGACGCCGTGCTGTTCCTCATGCAGAACGGCTACGTCACCGGCATCAACCTCGTCGTCGACGGCGGCGGTCTGCTGGTCTGAGATCCGCTGCGCAAATCACCACGCGTGCTCAACGCGTGGCGGCGAGGCGCGCCGCGATGCGCCCGCCGAGTTCGCTGACGAGCGCACCCTCGGCCGCGACCAGCGCCGTCATCCCGGCGGCGACCGGTTGCGTCAACGCCGCGGTGCCGGCGTCGAGTTCGCGGCCATCGACGGCGAAGACGCGCCAGGCCGCTTCGAGCACGACCTGCCCGCCCGGCTCGCCGTCGAGCCGCGTGACCTCGATCGCGACGCGCCGCGCGTAACCGACCGGCGTCACCGCGGGGTAGGCGCTGGTGACGCTGCCCGGCAGGGCCTGCTCGAACACGACGCGGATCCCCGCGGCGACGCCGGCGGCGAGTGGCATGGCCCAGCGCGCCGTGTCGTGCAAGGTCACTTCGGGTCCATCCGCGCGGGTCACGATGCGTGCCTGGTCGAGATAGGGCGCGACCGTCACCGGCCCGACCGCGACCTGCCAGCCCGGCGCCGCTGCGATTACCGCGGCTGCGCCCGGCGCTGCGAGCAGGTAGTGCCGCGGTCGCGGCGACGGCGCACCGGTGGTGCACGCCGCGAGCAGACACAGGCCCGCAAGCAGCCCTCGGCGTATCACGCGCCTATTCGCCTTCATCGCCCGGCTCCTTGCCCCAGATGACGGACTGGGGTTCTCGTTCCAACGTGTCGCCGAGCTCGCGCACGGCGCGCGCCATGGCCTCGAGCTGGCGCAGGGTTTCGTGCATGCGCACGTACAACGGCGAGCCTTCGCCGAGCCCGGCCAGCGCTCCCCGCAGGTCCTCGCGCAGGGGACCGATGCTGGCTTCGAACGCGCGCGCCGCGTCCTCGACCGCCGTGAACGATGAGCCCGCAGCGCGCAGTACGCCGGCCGTGGCCGGGTCGTCGACCAGACGCTCGATGGCGGTGAGCGCGCCGACCGCACGCTCGCCGACGGTCGACAGCGGGAACGCGCGCAGCTCGGCCAGCAGACCATTCACGTTGTTCTTGAACTCGCCGAACTCGGTTGGCAGGGTCGGGATCTGCGGCAAGTGGCGACGACCGGTGACGTAACGCGCCGGAGCATCGGGGAGCAGCGCGAACTCGACGTAGAGTTGGCCGGTGAGCAGGTTGCCGGTCTGCAGGCGCGCGCGCAGGCCCTTGGCGATGAGGTCGGTGACCATCGCGGCGGCGTCCTCGATGTCGCCCGGGCCGTCACCGAGGCGACGCGCATGCAGGGTGACGACGACGGGTATCGCGGGGTTGAGCCCCTGCCGCGAGTACTCCAGCCCGACCTCGGTGACCTCGCCGAGCTTGATGCCGCGGAACTCGACCGGCGCGCCCGGCGCGAGTCCACGCACCGATTCGTCGAAGTACAGCACGTAGCGCACCTGTTCGGTGTACCCGGACTCCGCCACCGCGGCGAAGCTCTCGTGCAGTTCGAACGGGTGCCCGGCGGCGGCTGCCGGCGCGTCCTCGCCGGGCGGGGTATCGAAGCGGATGCCGCCCAGCACCATCTCCTGCAGGGAGGACGTGCGCACGTCGATACCATCGGACCCGATCGAGAGATCGAGGCCGCTGGCGACCCAGAAGCGGCTGTTCTCATGGACCAGTGCGGCATGGGGCTCGCGCACGAAGACGTGCACCGCGATCCGCTCACCGTCGTCGGCCAGTTCGTAGCCGAGGACCTCGCCGACTTCGATGTCCTTGAAGGTGATCGGCGTCCCGGGTTGCAGGTTGTAGAGCCGCGCGGCACGCAGCACGAAGGCGCGTCCGGGCGCATCGGACGTGACGATGGGCGGTGCATCGAGCGCGGTGAACCGGGTCGCCGCCTCGCCCGGCGCCGGGTCGACCTCGATGTACACGCCCGACACCAACGTACCGAGGCCGCTGACACCGCTCGCGCCGATGCGTGGGCGTACCGCCCAGAAGCGCGTGCCGGTGGTCAGGTGGGGGGCGAAGTCGCGCGCAATGCGGGCATGTACTTCGACCGAGGCGAGATCCGGCGCGATGCGTACCTCGCCGACCTTGCCGACCTCGACGGCCTTGAAACGAATTGCCGTGCGGCCGGGTTCGAGACCCTCGGCATGCGCGAAGACAATGGTGATCTCCGGTCCGCGTGCGCTCCACGCCTGCCAGCCGAGCCAGCCGGCGACCAGTGCGGCCACCAGTGGCACGAGCCAGAACAACGACAGCCCGCGCGCCCCGCGTGCTTCCGCCGCGGGCAGCGTCTCCGGCGCCGCTTCGTGCTCAGATCCGGCCATCGGCGGCGTCCCACAGCAGGCGTTCGTCGAACGCGGCGGTTGCCAGCATCGTCGCCAGCACCACGACGGCGAAGAAGGCCGCCCCGATGCCCGGCGTCACCGTCGCCACCGTGCCGAGGTGCACGAGGGCGACGAGGATCGAAATCATGAAGACGTCGATCATCGACCAGCGGCCGATGACGTCGATGAAGCGAAACAGGCGCGCACGCTGGCGCAGACGCCACCGCCAGCGCCCCTGCACCGAGACCAGCAGCAACACCAGTACGCCGATCTTGAAGCCCGGCACGACGATGCTCGCCAGCAGCACGATGAGCGCGATCGGCCACTGGCCACTCTCGACGAGATGCACGATACCGCTGGCGATGGTGTCGGGCTGGCCGCGCCCGAAGCGGGTCACGGTCATGATCGGGTAGAGGTTGGCCGGCACGTAGCAGATCACCGCGGTCAACAGGAGTGCCCAGCTGCGCTGCAGGCTCGCTGTCAGGCGGGCACGGACTCGCGCCCCGCACACCGGGCAGATACCCACGCGCGGGCCGCGCGCCAGGGCCACGGTGGTATGGCAGGTGCGGCAACAGGTCAGGTCGTGGTCGGCGGCGATGGGCAAGGCCGGCGGCGGTGTCGCGGCCGCGCAGCGCGCGCCGTCAACGACGGGGACGTCAGTCATCGCGCAGACGCTCCCACACGCCGGCGGCGTGCAGCGAGGTCCACGCCGTGAGCAGACTCATCGCGGCGAAGGCCCACAGCGCCGGCCCGACCACCACCTGCGCGATGTCGTCGAGTTTGACGAAAGCGACCAGCGCGCTGAACAGGTAGACCTCGGTCATGCCCCATGGTGCGAGGCGGACAGACCACAGCGCCCAGCTGCGCGCGGCGCGTCGGCGGTGCGGGCGCGTCAGCAGATGGCTGCGCACCAGCACGGCGACAGCGTGCAGCGCCGGGGCAACCAGCGCCAGCAGCGCGAGCAATACCGCGAGTTCGTAGCGCGCCTGCCCCCACAGGGCGACGACGCCATCGCTCACCGTGGCCGCCTCGCGCTGGCCATTGAGGTCGAGCGTGAGCAGGGGAAAGGCATTGGCGATCGTCATGAGCACCAGGGCGGTGATGGCCAGGGCGGCGTCGCGTGCGAGGTCGACGCGCGCACCATCGTGCAGACACTCTCCGCAACGTGCGCAGTACAGGCTGCCGCCAGCGGCAGGCGCAAGCGCGCGCTGCAACAGGTCGCAGGCGGGACAGGCATGAACTGAGGCAACGGCCATCGACGAACCGGAACGTGCAGGGCTACGTATGATAAGAGCGCGCCGGTTGAACTTCGACTGCGAAGGCCGCGGCCCGTGGCACCGGCAGGCGGGCTTGCGCCCCTGCAAGGGTGATGCGAGAGTGCGGCCCGACCCACCAGCCCGACGACCCGCATCATGTCCGAAGAACGTCCGCAAAGCGCCTGCCGCATGCGCCGCCGCCTGCTCCAGGCGGCCGGTGCCCTCGTTCTGCTGCCGCCGGGCGTACTGGCCGAGGCCGCGCCCGCGGCCGACCGTCAGGCGCCGCAGGTCGGTGACCTGCTCGCCTTCCCCTCGTGGGAGAACGATGGCCGTCCGCTCGTTGCGGCCGACGTCGAATTGCACGCCGAACCGCTGCTCGCCTATCCGTTCGACACCGCCAGCGGCACGCTGCGCGAGCGCTCGCGCCTGAACCAGATCCTGGTCCTGCGCTTCGCGCCGGATGAACTCGACGAGGAGACCCGCGCACTCGCCGCCGACGGCGTGCTCGCCACCTCTGGCATCTGCACCCACACCGCCTGCGGCATCACCGGCTGGGACGCCGCAGCCCTGCACCTGGTCTGCCCCTGCCACCAGTCGACCTTCGATCCCCGCCGCCGCGGCGGCCGCGTGTCCGGGCCGGCGCCCCGCGCCCTGCCGCTGCTGCCCCTGCGCCGCGAGGGCGAGCACTTCGTCATCGCCGACGGCTTCACCAGCGCCGTCGGCGCGAGCACCTGACCGCGACCCGGAGATCACTCGATGCCGCGTTTCCTTGCCGCCTGCTTCGCCATCGCCCTCGCCGTCAACACCGCACCCGCCACGCGCGCCGACGATCGCCCCTACGCCAGCGTGACCGACGCGCGCCTGGCGAGTCCCGCCGACGGCGACTGGCTGATGTACCGGCGCACCTACGACAGCTGGGGTTACAGCCCGCTCGACGCGATCACGGTCGACAACGTGGCCGAACTCGAACCCGTGTGGAGCTTCTCCACCGGCGTCGACGAGGGCCACCAGGCGCCACCCATCGTCAACGACGGCATCATGTTCGTCAGCACGCCACGCAACCAGGTCATCGCCATCGACGCCCGCAGCGGCGAGGAGATCTGGCGCTACCGCCGCGAACTGCCGGCCGACCTGTTCCAGCTCCACCCGACCAACCGCGGCGTCGCGCTGTGGGGCGACCGCGTCTATCTCGCCACCGTCGACGCCCACCTCGTCGCGCTCGACGCGCGCAGCGGCGAAGTCGCTTTCGACGTCGAAGTCGACGACTACCTGCGGGGCTACTACATGACCCTCGCGCCGCTCGCCGTCGACGGCAAGATCGTCATCGGCATGTCCGGCGGCGAATTCGGTATCCGCGGCTACATCCAGGCCTTCGACGCCGCCAGCGGCGAATCGCTGTGGAAGACCTACATGGTGCCGGGCCCGGACGAACCGGGCTTCGAGACCTGGAGCGAAGCGGCGTGGAAACGCGGCGGCGTGCCCATCTGGGTGACCGGCAGCTACGACCCGGCGACCCGCCTGACCTACTGGGGCACCGGCAACGCCGGGCCGTGGCTGGCCGACCAGCGCCCCGGCGACAACCTGTACTCGACCTCGGTCGTCGCGCTCGACATCGACAGCGGCGCCATCCGCACCCACCACCAGTACCACTGGAACGACGCCTGGGACTGGGACGAGGTCTCGGCGCCGCTGCTGATCGATTTCGAGCGCAACGGGCGTACCGTCAAGGGTCTCGTGCATGCCGGGCGCGACGGTTACCTGTGGCGACTCGAACGCGGCGCCGAGGGGCTGCGCTTCGTCGACGCCCACCGCTACGTCGAACAGAACGTCTTCAGCGGCATCGATCCCGAGTCCGGCCGCCCGAGCTATGACCCGACCCGCATTCCGCGTACCGGCCAGCGTACCGAGTTCTGTCCCAGCATCTGGGGCGGCAAGGACTGGCCGCCGGAGGCCTACAACCCGCAGACCGGCTACCTCTACGTGCCGGCCAACGACAACCTCTGCAGCGCACTGACCGGGTCGAAGGCCAAGTACCGCCCGGGCGAGCTCTACATCGGGGTCACCTTCGACACCCTCGAGGTCTTTCCCACCGAGGCCGCGCGCGACCACATCGGCGAACTGCAGGCCTGGGACATGAAGACCGGCGAGAAGGTGTGGACGACCAACTTCAAGTCGCACCTGTGGGGGCCGGTGCTGACCACCGCGGGCGGCCTGGTCTTCGCCGGTGGCACCAACGACCGCTACTTCCGCGCCTTCGACGCGCGCACGGGGAAGATCCTGTGGCAGCAGCGCACCAACTCCGGCGTCACCGGCGTACCGGTGAGCTACAGCGTCGACGGCCGCCAGTACATCGCGGTGCTGTCGGGCTGGGGCGTCGATGCCCAACGCAAGCAGGATTACCTCAACAAGGCCTGGGGCACCGACGTGCGCGTGCCGCAGGGCGGCGTGCTGTGGGTGTTCGCGCTGCCGGAGACGCGTTGAGCGCCACGCCGGTGCGCGTGCTCGTTCTCGACGACGCCCGCCGCGGCGCCGCGGTCATCGCGCGCTACGTCCAGCGCGCCGTGCCGGAAGCCGAGATCGAGACCCGCTCGACGGCGAGCGGGGACGCGCCGCGTGACCCTGCCGCGCTCGCCGGCTTCGACGTCGTCGTCACCGGCGCCTGCCCGACCGCGCCGTGCAGCGGGCTCGACCTCGCCGCGGCCAGCCTCGCGCGTGGCGAACCCCCGGCCTTCGTCTTGTTGCTCGATCGGCCCGACCAGGCCGCGACTGCGCGCGCCTTCGCCCTCGGCGTGCGCGAGGTGCTGGTCAAGCGCGACCTCGATGCCATCGCCATCGGCACCGCCGTCAGCGCCGCCGCGACGCCGCTCGAGCGCACCTCGACCCAGATCGCGAACGATGCCGACGTCGTTGCCCGCGCCAGCGATGCCGGCGCCGACGGCTACCGCTTCGCGCGCCTCATCGGCCAGGGCGGTGCCTCGCGGGTCTATCTCGGCGAACGCATCGCCGACGGCCTCACCGTGGTGCTCAAGATCCTCGACGGTACCCTGTCGCAGGACGAGGAGATCGTGCAGCGCTTCATCCGCGAGGCGGCGCTGGCGCGCGCCATCGACAGTCCCCACGTGGTGCGCATCTACGACCAGGGCTTCACCAACCGCTACGGCTTCATCGCGATGGAGTTCTTCTCGCGCGGGGACCTCGCCCAACGCATCCGCCTCGGTCTCGATGTCGCCACGGTGCGGCGCTACCTGCTCGGCATCGCGCGCGGACTCGCCGCGATCCACGGCGCCGGCATCATCCACCGCGATCTCAAGCCGGCCAACATCATGTTCCGCGGTGACGACGAACTGGCCATCGCCGACTTCGGTATTTCCAAGCGCATCGACGGCGACATCACCCTCACCCGCACCGGCGGTGCCCTGGGCACGCCCTACTACATGAGCCCCGAGCAGGTCAGTGCGAAACCGCTCGACCACCGCGCGGACCTCTACAGCGCCGGCATCATCCTCTACGAGATGCTCACCGGGCAGCGCCCGTTCGTGGCCGACTCGCTGCCGGTCCTGGCCATGAAGCACCTGAAGGACGAGCCACCGGCGCTGCCGGCCGCCGCCGCCGCGCTGACGCCGCTCTACCGGCGATTGCTGGCCAAGGATCCGGCTGACCGGCTGTCCTCGGCTGACGAACTCGTCGCCGCGCTCGGCGCGCTGCGAGGGATTTGAATTCAGGCGCCTGCGGCCGGCGCCGTCCAGTCCGCGCCCGCGCACCAGGCGCCGAAATCCTCGGCATCGGCGGCCGCGGCGATGGCCGGACCCAGCGCGTAGCGGCATCCCATCAGGGTCAACTCGTCGAGGGTGTCGTCGTCGGCAACACCCTCGGCGATGACGGCAAGACCGAAGTTGTGCGCGAGATCTATGATGGTCTGTACGACGGCGCGATCGGCGCCGTCACGCGCCATCCTGGCGACGAAGCCGGGCGCAACCTTGAGATAGTCGAGCGGCAAGGTCTGCAACAGCGACAACGACGAAGCACCGGCCCCGAACCCGGACAGGGCGAGCCTCACCCCGGTCGCGCGCAGGTTGGCGAGATGCGCGCCGGCCTGCTGCGGCGCGCCCATCACCGCGGCCTCGTCGATCCCCAACACCAGCCGGCCCGCTTCGCCATCCCACAGGCGCAGGGCGCGTTCGACGACTTCCGGCAACAGGGGGTCGCCCAGCACGCCGCCGGGCAGGCCGACGACGATCACCAGGCCGGCCAACGATGGCGGCCACTCGGCGCGTTCACGCAATGCGTTGTTCAGCAGCCATTGCGTGAACGGCGTGGCAAGGCCGCGCGCCTCGGCCAGGGTTGCCAGCGTCGCCGCGTCGAGGGTGCCCCAGGGCGCCGAGGGCCAGGCAGCTACGAGTTCGGCCGCCCACAGTTCACCCTCGGCGATGTCCACGACCGGCGCGAAGCGGACGTCCAGCAGGCCGTCGCCGAGCGCGGCCTCGAGGTCGGCGCCGAGGCGCAGCGGCGGCGGCGCAACGTCGAGCGGACAGTCGGCAAAACTCGCCTCGTCGAGGTTGCGGGCGAAGGCATGATCGAGGGCGAGGTCGGCGGCTCGCAGCAGCGTCTCGGCGTCCGGCTCGTCGTGCGTGGCATGCCAGCCGCAGCACAAACGCGGACGGAAATCGGCGCCGGCCCCGGTCATCGGCAGCTCGCAGGCACGGCGTAGCTTACTCAGTGCGAGCAGCGGCTGCGCCGCGCTGGTCAGGCCCGGCAAGACCAGGGCGAAGGCATCGGGGGCGAGACGCGCGAACCGATCGCGCGGGCGCAGGCAACTGGCCAGGCGGCCGGCGAGTTGTTCCATCGCCGCCTCGGCGCGCGCATAGCCGCGATCGAGTTCGAGCGCGCGGTGATCACGCAGTCGCACCACGATGACCGCGGTCAGGCCTTCGCCAGCGGCCAGCGTCGCCGCGAGCGCGGCGAGGAACTGGGCCCGATCGGGCAGGCACTCGGTGATGGTGTCGAGCATGCGGCGTCTCGCACCGACGGCTAGAGGTAGAAATCCCCGGGATCGACGCCGTAGCTGCCCGGCTCGAGCGAGCGCGCGATGGTCAGGGCGGCATCCGACGGCTCGTTCGCCAGGGCCATGAGATCAAGCGTTCGCGCCTCCGTCACCGGCTGCTTGTCGGCGTCGAGTACGACCACCACCTTCGGCAACAGGCGTCGTACCTGGTTCTGCCCGATGACGACGGCGACCTCGCCATTGGCCAGTTCGACCAGCGTGCCGACCGGGTAGGCGCCGATGGTCTGGATGAACTGCTCGATGAGTTCGTCCTGGTAGTGGGTGTTGCGGAACGTGTAGAGGTACTTGATCGCCGAATGCGGCGACATGGCCGCGGCGAACGGCCGTTCACTGGTCACCGCATCGTAGAAATCGATGATGGCCGCGATGCGTCCGAGCAGCGGTATCTCACCGCCCTTGAGTCCGCGTGGGTAACCCGAGCCGTCGAAGCGCTCGTGGTGGGAGGCGACCATGCCGCGCACGCGCGGCGACATGCTGCCGTCCTTGTCGAGGATGTCGAGACTGAATTCGACGTGCAGGCGCACCAGCTTGGTTTCGTTGGCGCTCAATGCGCCGTTCTTGATCAGCAGGTACTCGGGGATCCGCGACTTGCCGATGTCGAACAGCAGGGCGCCCATGGCGAGGTCGTGCAGCTGGCTGTGCGGCAGGCCGAGCTGGCGACCGAAGGTCACGGCCAGCGCGCTGCAATCGATGCAGTGGTCGTAGGAATACGAATCCTTGCGCCGCAGCTGCCGCAACAGCATGAACGCGTCCGGATTGCGCAGGATGCTCGCCTCCATGCGCGACACGGTCTGGCCGATGCCCGCGAGATCGGGCGTACGTCCGGCGCGCAGGTCGCTCATCAGTTCGACCACGCGCTCGGCAATCGCGGTGCGCACTTCGCGCGCGACGTCCATCTCTTCCTCGACGGCGACGCTGCTCTCGTAGTGCACGCTGGCACGCGGCAGCGGCGCCGGCGGGATGTCCGCCGGCAGCCCGGCGGCGACACCGCGGCCGGGCGAGATGCCCTTCTCGCAATCGATGACGACGAAGCTGCAGTGCGCACGCAGCAGGTCGATTTCGGACTGCTCGCGGACCAGGAAGCCCTGGAACATGAAGGGCGTTTCGACCCACGGCCGGTCGAGCTGGGCGACGTACATCCCGAACTGGACCTGCTGGACCGGGATCTTGATTTGCAGCATGCGCGGCACTCCCCCCTGCGCAGTCACCCAGCCCGGGCGCCGTGCACCACGGGTTCCGCCCGCCCTGAGCCCGGCGGGCGCCGGCTCAGCGCAACAGCATGACCGCGGCGACGACAGCCACGATCGCCACCACCGCAACGGCGGTCATCAGCCCGCCGGAGGACTTCTTCGGTGGCGCGGACTGCGCCGCCGGTGGTTGCGCCCGACCGCTCGCGGTGACGTCGAAATCGACCGCGGTGCGGGTCTCGTCGCCAGCCTTGCGCGCCGGCTTGATCACCACCTCGTGGGCCTTCTCTTCCGGCTTCGGTGCCGCCGGCGCCGCGCTGTTGGCGGGGCGCAGGAAAATCTGCGTCTTCTCGTGATCGTCTTCGTCGGCCATGACCTGCTCGCTCCGGGTCGGGCGCCGCGCGACTGCCGCACAGGCGTCGGGGCGGGATTATAGACCTGCCCGGGAGGTGCGCGAACGGCCCGCTGGCGCGCCCGCGGGACAAATCAGGGCTGCACCGGCAGGACCGGGACACCGGGTGGGAACGCCATGCTCGCCGTGTCGCATGCCGACACGGCCGGGCGCGGGCGAAACGTATACTGTCCCCAATTCAACGCTCCGTCCGCTCGACGTCCATGCTCGGTCCCCTGTCCAAGATGCGCGCCCGCCCAGGTTCGGCGGTCGACTACGCCCTCGTGCTCGGCGACGCCGAGACGCCGCTCAACGCCCACCTCGGACAGCCCCTGGCCCTGCGCTGGACGGGTCGCATCTTCTGCGATGCGTGCGGGCGCGAGACGAAGAAGAGTTTCGCCCAGGGTCATTGCTATCCCTGCATGCAGAAGCTCGCGCGCTGCGATCTGTGCGTGGTCAAACCGGAGACCTGCCACTACGCTGCCGGCACCTGCCGCGAGCCCGACTGGGGTGAGCGGCACTGCATGGTTCCGCACGTCGTCTACCTCGCCAACACCTCGGGGCTCAAGGTCGGCATCACGCGCGGGAACCAGGTGCCGACGCGCTGGTTCGACCAGGGCGCAACCCAGGCACTAGCGCTGCTCGGCACCGCCACGCGCCACGTCGCCGGGCTGGTCGAGGTCGCCATCGCGCGCCGCCATGCCGACAAGACCAACTGGCGGGCGATGTTGAAAGGCACGGGGGACAGCATCGATCTCGCCGCCGCGGCATCTGCCGCGCTCGCCGGGATCGCAGACGATCTCGCCGCCATCAGCGATGCCCACGGCGCCGATGCCGTGTGGCGCCTCGACGCCACGCCGCTCGACATCGCCTACCCCGTCACCCGCTATCCCGACAAGATCGCCTCGCACAACTTCGACAAGGTCGCTGCGGTCGGCGGCGTGCTCGAAGGCATCAAGGGCCAGTACCTGCTGTTCGACAGCGGCGTCATCAACCTGCGCAAGTTCACCGGCTACGAGGTCGAATTGATCGACGGCCCGGCCTGACGGCACGCACGTTCAGGTGATGGTCGAACCGCCGTCGATGACGAAGTTCTGCCCGGTGGTGAAGCTGCCGGCGGCCGAGGCCAGGTAGACCGCGATTCCCGCCAGCTCGCGTGGTTCGCCGATGCGGCGCAGCGGGTCGAACTGGGTGCGCTTGGCGAGGAACTCGGGGTCTTCCCACAGGGCTCGCGCGAAGTCGGTGCGCACGAGGCCGGGTGAGATGGCGTTGACGCGGATGTTGTGCGGGCCGTTCTCGACGGCGAGGTTGCGCACGAGCTGGAGATCGGCCGCCTTGGAGATGCAATAGGCGCCGAGCACCTCGCTGCCACGTATGCCGCCGACCGAGGAGACGACGATGACCGCGCCGTCGCGGCGCTCGATCATCTCCGGCAGCACGGCCTGGATCAGCCAGTGGTTGGACATGATGTTGACGGACAGGATCTTCTCGAAGGCGCTGTCCGGCAATTTGCTCATCGGTCCGTAGGCCGGGTTGACCGCGGCATTGCAGACGACGATATCGATGTGGCCGAGCTGGCGACGGGTCTCGGCGACGAGGTGTTCGATGGCCTCGCGCGAGCTGATGTTGGCGGGGATCGCCACCGCGCCGCCGGCCTGGCCTTCGAGTTCGGTGTTGATGGCGGCGGCGACCTCCTCGCAGACATCGCCCTTGCGGCTCGAGATCACCACCTGCGCACCGTGCCGCGCCATCTCCTCGGCGATGGCGCGGCCGATGCCCTTGCTGGAGCCGGTGATGAGGGCGACCTTGCCGGTCAGGTCGAACAAGTTGCTGGTCATGTGTGCTTTCCGAATCCGTCTCGCGCGTGCCCGTCGACGCCGCGCTATTAAACCATCACCACGCGGCGTTACCGCCGTGGTTCAGGCCGGCGGCGCGGGGTAACGCGCCGCCCACGGCTGCGCGCCTTCGAGCTGCGCCGCGAGGCGCAGCAGACCCGCCTCGTCACCGTAGCGCCCTATCAGTTGCACGCCGATCGGCAGGCCGGCGGCGTTCCAGTGCAGCGGCAGGGTGATGGCCGGCTGGCCGGTCGCGTTGGCGACGCCGGTGAAGCGCATGAAGGCCTGCATGCGCTCGGTACCGCGCTGCGGCTCGGCGCGATCGTGCTCGAACCAGCCGAGCGGTACCGGCGGCTCGGGCAGGGTCGGCGTCAGCCACACGTCCCAGTCGTCCCAGAACGGCGCCATGGCGCGCGCGAAGCGCTGCATGGCGTCGAGCGCGAGCAGGTAGTCGGACGGGTGCAGGCGGGCGTCCATCTCGAGCATCTTCCAGGTGTGGCGCTCGAAGTGCTCGGCGCTGGCCGCGCGGCCGAGGCGCTGCTCCCAGCCGCGCACGATGGCCGCCATCATGCCGATCCAGAGCGTGGTGAAGAAGTCGTGGAAGCCGCTGGCGTCGACTGCCGGCCGCGCTTCCTCGACGTCGTGCCCGAGCGCCTCGCACAGCCGCGCAGTGGCTTCCACCGCCGCGCGGCAGTCGCCATGCACAGCGGTATCCATGACGGGCTGCGCGCTCCAGGCGATGCGCAGGCGACCGGGCTCGGTGCCGATTTCCGCGGCGTAGGGCCGCGTCGGCGGCACCGCGAAGTACGGCGCGCCGGCGTCGGCGCCGGCGGTGAGGTCGAGCATCAGCGCGGTATCGGCGACGTTGCGCGTGACGACGTGCTCGCAGATGAGACCGGCGCCGCCGGGATCGCCACAGTCAGGTCCGAGCGGGTTGCGCCCGCGTGTCGGCTTGAGGCCGACCAGACCACAGACCGCCGCGGGGATGCGGATCGAGCCACCGCCGTCGTTGGCGTGGGCCACGGCGACCATGCCTGCCGCGACCGCGGCGGCGGCACCGCCTGACGAACCTCCGGGTGAACGCGTGACGTCCCAGGGATTGCGGGTCGGCCCGTAGAGTTCGGGTTCGGTGGTCGGCTTGGCGGCAAACTCCGGGGCGTTGGTCTTGCCGCAGATGACGAAGCCGGCCTGCTTGAAACGCCGCACCAGTTCGCTGTCGCGCGGCGAGACGTAGCCTTGCAGGAAGCGCGAGGCCTCGGTCAGCGGCGTGCCCGCGCACTCGGCCAGCATGTCCTTCAGGAGCAGCGGCACGCCGGCGTACGGCGCCCGCGGATCGACCGTACGGGCCTGCGCGCGGGCATGGTCGAAGAGTGGCAGCACCACCGCGTTCAGCGCCGGGTTCAGTGCCTCGATGGCGGCAATCGCCGCCTCCGTCAGTTCGACCGCCGAGACCTCGCCGGCCTTCACCAGCGCGGCTTGTTCGGCCATCGATTTCGCCATCAGCTCGTGCATCGTGCGTACCCTCCGCGCGGATTCGTCGCGCCCTGGCCCGTCAACGCGCTGCGCTCACCAGCACACCGTCCGCGTGCAGCGCAGCGATGCGCGCGGCGTCGTAACCGAGCACGCGGCCGAGCACGTCCGCGTTGTGCTGCCCCAGGGTCGGCGCGACGAGGTCGAGCCGTTCCGGCTGGGCCGAGAAACGCAGCGGGAAACCGGGCACGGCGAGCGGCCCCATCACCGGGTCCTCGATCTCGCGCACCATGCCGCGCTCGCGGAAGTAGGGATGCCGGATGGCATCGACCGGGTCCATCACCGGCGCGCAGGGCACGCGATGGGCCTCGAGTGCGGCGATGACGGCCTCGTCGTCCGGGAAATCCTGCATCCAGGCCTCGATCAGCTCGACCAGTTCGGCGCGGCGGGTGGCGCGCGCCTCGGGCGTCGCGTAGCGCGGGTCGTCGACCAGGTCGGGCCGGCCGAGCGCCGCGCAGACGTTCTTCCACTGCAGCTGGAGCGACAACACCACGAGGTAGCCGCGCGGACCGCGGAAGACGCCGAAGGGCGCGATCAACTCGTGGTGGCTGCCCTGGCGGTTGGGGTGGTAGGCACCCTTGGTCAGGGTGTGGCCCTGCAACGCGACGTCCTGCATGTGGAACAGGCAGTCGACCATGGAGATGTCGAGCCACTGGCCCGCACCGGTCTGGGCGCGGTGGAACAGGGCATAGCCGATGGCCGAGAAGGCGTGCACGCCGGCACCGACGTCGGCGATGGCGACGCCGACCGGGGTCGGTGGTCCGTCCGGATCGCCGGTCATGTGCATGACGCCGGCAAAGGCCTGCGCCGCCCAGTCGTAGCCGGTCTTGTGCGCGAGCGGGCTCTCGCGGCCGTAAGCCGACAGCGAGGCCATGATGATGCGTGGGTTGATGACCTGGATATCGGGCCAGGCGAGGCGCTTCTTCTCCATCACGCCGGGGCCGAAGTTCTCCAGCACGACGTCGACCTTGGTCAACAGCTCGCGCACGATGGCGTCGCCCGCCTGGGTGCCGAGATCGACGGCGAGGCTCAGCTTGCCGCGGTTCTGCTGGATGAAGTAGCCGCTGCGCCCGTGTTCGGCAATCGGCAGCATGCGCGAGGGGTCGCCGCCGGGCGCCAGCTCGACCTTGATGATCTCCGCGCCCATCTCCGCCATCAGGCGGCCGACCGTCGGTCCGGCCAGGTACTGGGTGAAATCCAGTACGCGTATCCCGTCCAGTATCAGCATCACGACCCTCCCCCGGTGTGCCGCGACAGTGTAGCGGCTGTGGTCGCCGCGGCGCGCCTCAGTGCCGTTCGAGGCGCGCGAAATAGTCGCGCATGGCCGCCAGCACCTTGGGCGCCAGCAGCAAGGTCGCTGTCATGTTCGGGATCACCATCAGGGCGTAGGCGGTGTCGATGATGTTGACGATGGTGGCCGGCGTCCACAGCGCGGCGAGCGGGATGAGGGCGAGATAGACCCAGACGAACGCGCCGCCGCGGCGTTCGCCGAAGAGGTACTTCGCGCATTTCACGCTGTAGTAGGCGTAGGTGATCATCGTGGTCAGGGCGAAGGCGGCGAAGATAGCCGACACCAGCCCGGTACCGAAGCCGGGCAGGCTGGCTTCGAAGGCCTGCGCGGTGGTCACTACCCCGGCGGTCTGCGGCTCGACCCCGCTGGTCAGGATGACCAGCGCCGTCATCGTGCAGACGAGGTGGGTGTCGATGAACGGCCCCAGCATGGCGACGAGTCCCTCGCGGACGGGCTCGTCGGTCTGCGCCGCGCCGTGCGCCATCGCCTCGGTGCCGAGCCCGGCCTCGTTGGAGAACACCGCGCGGCGCACGCCGGTGACGAGGATCTCCTTCACCGTGAGCCCGGCGGCGCCGCCAATGCCGGCATCGACGTCGAAGGCGCCCAGGACGATCGCACGCAGCACCGCCGGTACACGCTCGGCGTGATCGGCGATGACGACGAGTCCACCGCCGAGGTAGAGCGCGCACATCGCCGGCACGACCCAGCCGGCTACCCGGCCGACGCGCACGCTGCCGCCGAGCACCACGTAGCCGACCATGGCCATCGCCAGCAGCCCGGTCAGCGGCGCCGGCACCGCCCACGCCGACTGCATCAACCCGGCGAGCTGGTTGGACTGGAAGACGCCGAGACAGCCGACCATGGCGCAGGCCGCGAAGAGCATCGCCAGCGGGCGGAAGCGCGGCCCCAGGCCGACCTCGATGTAGTACATCGGCCCGCCCTGCATGACGCCGTGGCTGTCCGGCTTGCGGTAGAGACAGGACAGGGTGCAGGTGAAGAACTTGGTCGCCATGCCGAGCGCGCCGGCCACCCACATCCAGAACACCGCGCCGGAGCCGCCGGCGGCAATCGCGATGGCGACGCCGGCGATGTTGCCCATGCCGATGGTGCCGGAGAGCGCCGCCGACAGTGCGCGGAAATGGCTGATCTCACCCGGTGCGTCGCGCCGTTCGAAGCGCCCGGTGAGAAGCGCGAAGGCGTGGCCGGCGTGGCGCAGCGGCGCCGCGCGGCTGATCAGCATGAACCAGGTGCCGGACGCCGCCAGCACGACGACCAGCGGCAGGCCCCACACCAGGCTGACCGCGGCGGTCCAGAAGGCTTCCATCACTCGACCGCCGTCGGCGCGCAGGGGAATTCCGCGGCGAGCGCGGCTTCGACGGCCGCGCGCGCCGGCGCGTCCGGCGCCGCGCCGCTCCGCGCGAGGGCGCCGAGCAGGCGTTCGGCACGTGCGGCCGCCGGCAGTTCGGGCGGCACGCACCAGCGTTCCGGCGGCGGTTCTGCACCGCATATCGCACAAGGGTCGAGGAACCACTCGCAAGCCGCGGCATCGACGCCGTCGAAACCGGCGGTCAGCGCGGCGCGGCAGGTCGTCACGACTTCACCGAGTGTCGTTTCACCAGCGGCGCCGGCCGCGTAGAGGCCGAGCGCCACGCAGAGCGCTGCACGCCACGGCGCTGCCAGCCTGGCGCTCTGCCATGCCTGCTGCGATGGCTGCCGGTCCTCGCCCACGAGCGGTTTGCGCACGCTCGCGTTGCCAGGGCGGACCGGCGCGGCGGGCCCCGTCACCGATTTTGCCGCGCGCCCCGCCCCTGCGGCAGGACGAGGTCCAGCGGGCGAAAACGCCTGCGCAATCCAGGCCAGGTGGCCGCGGACACGCACCCTGCCCGCCGACGTCGAATTGGCGATAATCCCGTCCTCGCAGAACTTGCAACACGGCGCCGGGGAGGCTGCCGTCACGAGGGGGAGATTGTAGTGCAGCCAGCGCGCGAACCACTCCGGCTGGGGCTGTTCATGCCCAACTGTTCCAACATGTACGCCATTTCGAGCTGGAAGGTCGTGGCCGACGAGTGGACCTGGCCGTCCAACCTCGCCATCGCGCGCGCCGCCGAGGACGCCGGCTTCGACCTGCTCTTCCCGGTCAGTCGCTGGCGCGGTTTCGGTGGCAGCACCGATTACCTCGGCACCTCGCTCGAGACCATGACCTGGGCCTCCGCGCTGCTCGCGCAGACCTCGCGCATCCAGGTCTTCTCGACCGTGCACGTGCCGGTGTTCCACCCGGTGGTGGTGGCGAAGATGGGCGCGACCCTGGATCACCTCGGTGGCGGGCGCTGGGGCATCAACCTCGTCAGCGGCTGGAGCCGCGAGGAGTTCGCCATGATGGGCATGGAACTGCTGCCGCACGCCGAGCGCTACCAGCGCACCGCGGCCTTCATCGAGATCCTGCGCGGGCTGTGGACGGCGCCGCCCGGTACGTTCAACCACGAGTCGCCCTGGTACCGCGTCGAGAACGGGGTTTCGCTGCCGCAACCGCCGACGCCGCCGCCGATCGCCAATGCCGGCGTGTCGGATGACGCCAGGGACGTCATCGCGCGCCTGTGCGACTGGGCGTTCGTCTCGACGCCGTCGATCGAGGCCACGCCGGCCATCGTCGCCGACGTCAAGGCACGCGCCGTCGCCTGCGGTCGCAGCGTGCGCGCCGCCGCCTTCCCCTTCGTGCTGTGGCGCGACTCGGCCGACGAGGCCGAGGCCGAGATCGCGCGCATCGTCGAACACAAGGACGCCGTCGCCGCGCAGAACTGGCTCGATGGTCTCAACATCGGCAGCGGTTCGTTCGACAGCTTCACCCTCGACATGATGTCGGTCGGCGCCGGCGCCGTGCACGTCGTCGGCACCGCCGAGGACGTCGCCGTGAAACTGAAGGCGCTGCACGATGGTGGTCTCGACGCGGTGCTGATGGTCTTCCAGGGCTACCTCGACGACACCCGGCGCTTCGCCCGCGAGGTACTGCCGCTGTTGCGCGAGATGGGCGTACGCGGCGACCATCGCTGACCATCAAACGGTGCACGCGGCCGGATTGTCCGGCCCGCCCGGCCAATGCCACGCACGCGCGCCGGTGCAAACCTCGATTGACCAACCCAGGGGACCAGCCATGTCACGGAGCGGACGTTACTCACCTCCACCGGCCCAGCACGTCGTCTACGGCGCAGCCGCGGCCCGCGCGCTCGCCGCCGAACTCGAACAGCGCGACGCACGCCGCGTGGTCCTCGTCACCAACACCAGCCTGGCCGGCAGCGGTGGCCTCGCGGCGCAGGTCGCCGCGTCACTCGGCGAGCGCTGTGCGGCCATCCTCAGCGGCATCGCCGCACACTCCCCGCGCACCGACGTGCTGCGCATCGTCGACGCCCTACGCGAGCACGACGCGGATCTCGTGATCGGTTTCGGCGGTGGTTCGGTGTGCGACGCGACCAAGGCGGCCTGCCTGGCGCTGGCCAACGACACCCGCGACGTGGCCGATTTCGATCGCCTGCGCGTCGGCAACGCGATGGCGCCGGCGCAGCTGCCCTTCATCGCCGTACCGACCACGTTGTCGGCGGGCGAGTACACCGCCTATGCCGGGGTGACCGACGAGCGCGTGCCGCGCAAGGAGGTCTATTTCCACGCCAGCATGGCGCCCGACGTCGTCATCCTCGACGGCGCGCTGACCGCGGCGACACCGCCGCGGCTCTTCTTCGGCACCGGCATCCGTGCCGTCGATCACTTCGTCGAGACCTTCTGTTCGATCAACGTCACCCCTCCGACCGAGGCCACCGCCCTGCACGCCGCACGCCTGCTGCCCGGCGCACTGCGCCGCGTGCTCGCCGATCCGAGCGACCTCGACGCCCGCCTCGACTGCCTGGTCGGCGCCTGGTTGTCGGTGCAGGGCGTGGCCTGCGGCGTCGACCTCGGCGCCAGCCACGGCATCGGCCACATCCTCGGCGGCACCGCCGGCATGCCGCACGGCGAGACCTCCTGCGTGATGCTGCCGCACGTGCTGCGCTACAACCACTCCGTCAACGGGGCACGCCAGGCCGAACTCGCCGCCGCCATGGGCGACGCGACGACCCCACTCGCCGACCAGGTCCAGGCCCTGGTCGCCGCGCTCGGCCTGCCCGGCCGCCTGCGCGACGCCGGTGTCGCGCGCGAGCAGCTGCCGACGCTCGCCGAGGAATCCCTGCTCGACCTGTGGGTCCCGACCAATCCCCGGCCACTCGACGCGGCCGCCATCCTCGGCCTGCTGGAGGCGGCCTGGTGACCGCGTGCCGGCGCTCGATGTCGACCCGCCATCAACGACTTGACCGTCGGGGTCTGACCCCTCGGCACACGGCCTCTCGGGGTCTGACCCCTCGGCACACGGCGAGACCTCCTGCGTGATGCTGCCGCACGTGCTGCGCTACAACCACCCCGTCAACGGCGTGACCGTCAGGGTCAGACCCCAGCAGCGCGAGTGAGAAGTTTGAAATCAACGCCTTGTCCCTTGGGGTCTGACCCCGAGGGACACGATCGGCCCGGTTCATCGTTCACCGGGGTGACCGCTGGTGCGAGGCACCGCCGATCGCTACATCAACGACTTGCCTGCCGGTGTCTGACACCAAACGGTAACGGAGGAACACCATGAACCTGCGTCGCGCTGCCATCGTCGCCCCGCTCCGCTCCGCCGTCGGCGGTTTCGGCGGGACGCTACGCCCGCTCACCGCCGACGTCCTCGTCGCCCACTTGTTCAAGGCCGTGCTCGGCAAGAGCGGCCTCGACCCGGCGCGCATCGACGAGGTC
The DNA here is from genome assembly GCA_050184115.1 of Gammaproteobacteria bacterium. Taxonomy (GTDB): domain Bacteria; phylum Pseudomonadota; class Gammaproteobacteria; genus JACKNG01. Next base: position 370,473 of record JBFXAQ010000002.1, read on the forward strand.
GTCGTCGCGCAGTCCTATGCCTCGAGCGAGGCGCCGTGCATCGCGCGCTACGCCGCGCTCGCCGCCGATCTGCCGATCGAGGTCGCCGGCTACACGCTCGATCGCCGTTGCGGCTCGGGCCTGCAGGCGGTCATCGATGCCGCCATGCTGGTGCAGACCGGCGCCGCCGACGTCGTGCTGACCGGTGGTGTCGAGTCGATGAGCAACATCGAGTACTACTCGACCGACATGCGCTGGGGCTCGCGCGCGGGCTCGGTGAGCTTCCACGACCGCCTGCAGCGCGGCCGCGAACGCTCGCAACCCGAGGAACGCTTCGGCTTCATTTCCGGCATGCCGGAGACGGCCGAGAACGTCGGCCGCGAACACGGCATCACGCGCGAGGAGGCCGACGCCTTCGCCGTGCGCAGCCACCAGCGCGCGCACGCGGCCTGGGAAGCCGGCCGCTTCGACGACGAGGTGGTGCCAATCGAAGTACCGCAGCGCAAGGGCGCGCCGCTGGTCTTCGCCCGCGACGAGGGCATCCGCCCGGAGACCACGCTGGAGACGCTGGCAAAGCTGCGCCCGGTGCTGAAGGACGGCACGGTCACCGCTGGCAATGCCAGCCAGCAGAACGACGCCGCGGCGGCCTGCCTGGTGGTGGCGGAAGACCGGCTCGACGATCTCGGCCTCGAGCCGCTGGCCTACCTGCACAGCTGGGCCTCGGCGGGCTGTCATCCCGCGACCATGGGCATCGGCCCGGTACCGGCGGTCGGCAAGCTCTTCGCGCGCAACGGTCTCGGCTTCGACGACCTCGACCTCGTCGAATTGAACGAAGCCTTCGCCATGCAGGTGCTCGGCGTGCTGGCCGGCTGGGACTGGCACGACGCCGACCGCCTCAACGTCAACGGCGGCGGCATCTCTCTCGGCCATCCGATCGGCGCCACCGGCCTGCGCATCATGACCACGCTGCTGCACGAACTGGCGCGCCGGCGTGGCCGTTACGGGCTCGAAACCATGTGTATCGGCGGCGGCCAGGGCCTCGCCGCGGTGTTCGAACGCGCAGCCTGAAGTTCACTGCCCCCGCCACGCACCACCCACCGCCGACGGAGAATCGCCATGACCGCACTACCTCCCGAGTCCGCCCACACCGAGTTCCTCGACCGCTTCCGTGCCCGCGACCTCGACGGTGTCGTCGCCCTCTATACCGACGACGCCAGCTTCGTCGGGTTCGATGGCGCGGTCGTCACCGGTAAGGCGGCGGTGCGCGCTGCCTTCGAAGCGCTGTTCGCGCAAATAGGCCCGAACTGCACCATCGAACTGACCACGCGCTACGCAGTTCCCAACGGCGACATCGCGCTCCTCAGCAACACCTGGCACATCGGCGGCACGGCCGCCGACGGCAGCCCGCTCGACCTCGGCGGCCAGACCACCGAGGTGGTGCGCCGGCAGGCCGATGGCCGCTGGCTGTACGTCATCGATCACCCGCTCGGCGGGCAATAGGCCACGCTGCCGACGTCTGCGGACACCGGCCTGTAAGAAAGCCGAGAATCCGGCTCCCGCGACTGCGCGCCAGGCGGTCCGTAGTCGCCGCCGTCGAAATCATCCAACTGCTTGGATCCATTGATTTAATTCGCCAGCTGGCCGAAGGCGGCCGGCGCCGCCGCCGCGGCTTGTCAGAAAATTTGACATGCCCGCCACGAGCGGCCCGCGACGCGGTGAAAAACCCGAGTTGAATCCGCCGCTTGGCGGACGGATTCCGAATGGCATCGTTCTTGCCGCACGAAGCCGCCGCCGGAGCGTTCCGGCTCGACTGCACGGAGTTCACAGCATGTTCCGCCCGGCCCGCCTGCTCGGCCTCGTCGTCCTCCTCGCCGCCTTCGATGTCACCGCCGCACCGGTCGTGCTATGGGACCAGAGTCCCGACACCATCGGCGGTACGCTCGGCGGCCTCGGCACCTATCACAACATCGCCGGGCAGCAGAACTTCGCCGAGCACGTGCGTTTCGACGACGCCGTTCTCGTCAGTGGCATGGATCTCTACATGAATCCCGGTTTCGGTGCCGGCATCACACCCGGCACCGCCGGCGTCATGCGCGTGCGTGCCGATGCCCCGGGCAACGCCCCACTCGTCCAGGCGACGACCATCGCGACGGTCGACACCGACGGCACCGCGAGCGACGGCAACCTGGTGCGCGTGCACGTCGATTTCGGCACGCCGCTCGCACTCGACGCCGCGCGCGACTACTGGCTCGGCTTGTCGTCGGCGGCCACGTTCTGGTTCATCGCCCCGTTCACCGGCGCCAGTGGCACCCCGCTGCTCGATGACCGCGTCTCGCTCTACAGCGGGCTCACCTACCAGAACGAGGTCGCGCTCGGCGACATGGCCTTCCGCCTGTGGGGCACGACGGCGGTCCCGCTACCGGCGCCACTCCTGCCGACCGTGATCGCGCTCGTCGCCCTGCGGCGCACACGGCGCCGGACGACGGCCTGATCCGGCGGCGCCTGCACGCATCAGTCGCCCATCCCGGCGAGGACCGCTCATGCGTAGCGCCACTGCAGCAGCGTGAAGGATGGGGCGTGGTCGGCGTGGTGCTCGAACACGCCCTCGACCGCGGCGCCGATACGCAGATCCTGCAGCGGGTCACCGAGCAGGTTGCCGACCAGGCGAATGCCGTCGGCATGCGGCAGTTCGACCAGCGCGATGACGTAGGGACCTTGTTCCTTCAGCGCCGGGTGCACCGGGTGCCACACGCGCTGGTGGCTGTAGAGGCGCCCGCGCGCCTCGACTTCGACGAAAGCGAGATCGAAGTTCTGACAACGGTGGCAGATCCACTCGGGTCCCCACTGGTAGCGATCGCAGCGCCGGCAACGCTGGACCAGCAGGCGTCCCTGGCGCAGGCCCTCCCAGTACGGGCGATCGAGCTCGGTCGGCGCCGGTGCCGGAAGTCCCGGGTGCAGGTAGGGCGTGCTCATAACGTGGCCTCGCTGCCGAAGATGCAACTCGACACCGGCGTCACCATCGGCCCGGAGATGACCATCGACACCTCGGCGCGCGGCACCTGTGCGGTCGAGGTGCGGCGCACCTGGCGCACCGCTTCGATGTTCAGTCCGAGGCCGTGCATGTAGCACTCGGCGAGGTTGCCGCCCGAGGTGTTGAGCGGCAACTGGCCGTCGGGTGCGAGCAGGTTGTCGAGGACGAAGAACTCGTTGCACTCCGACGGCTTGCAGAAGCCGTGTTCGACGATGCTCATGAGCACACCACCGGTGAAGTTCTCGTAGCTCTGCACGACGTCCACGTCCGCGGGCCCGAGGCGCGCCATCTCGTAGAGGCGCGGCGCAACGGTCTTGAAACTCGAGGTCGCGTAGTCGGGCGTGTTGTGCACCGGTGCGCCGGCACGGTACTGGCTGCCACCGACCGCGGCCAGCACGTAGCACGGCAGGTGGGGGAAGTCGCGCGCACGCTCACCGCTGACCAGGATCATGGCCGCGGCGCCGTCGTTCTCCTGGCAGCAGTCGTAGAGATGCCAGGGCTCGACGATCCAGCGCGAGGCATCGTAAGTCGCCTCGTCGAGTGGGCGACCGTACATCACGGCGCGCTCGTTCGACTGTGCGTGGGTGTAGCTCGCGATGGCGATCGCGCGCAGCGCCTCCTGGCCGACGCCATGCTCGTGCGCGAAGCGCTGGTACTTCATGACGAACATGTGTGCCGGCGAGAGCAGCCCGTAGGGCACGGTGTGGGCGAGATTGCCGCTCACCGTCGCGGTCTGCGCGCCCTGGCCGAAACGGCCGAACTGGCCCTGGGCAAGCGCGCGGAACACCACCACGCACTCGGCCTGGCCGGTGGCGATGGCCGCAGCGGCGTTGCCGATCGCGGCCGAGCCGCCGCCACCACCGCCACCCCACTGCATGTTCGAGAAACGCAGTTCACGGCAACCGAGCGCGGCGGCGAGTTGGGACGGGTCGTTGCGGTCGTTGCTGAACGAGGCGAAGCCGTCGATATCGCGCGGATGGATGCCGGCGTCGGCGCAGGCGTTGACGATGGCTTCCAGCGCGAGCTTGAACTCGGCGTGCGGGGACTGCCCGCGCTTGTAGTAGGTGGTCTCGCCGACGCCGACCACGGCGACGCGGCCACGCAGGGTGCGCTGGGTCATCGGCTCAGGCCCCGCCTGCCGGCGCGCGGTAGCGGGCAGGCACGTCGAAACCGAAGATGCGCGCGGCATTCAAGCCGAGCACGCGGGCCCGTTCGTCGTCGTCGAGGCGCCCCATGGTGCGTTCGATGGCGGCGGCGGAATGCGGCCAGGTGCCCTCGTGGTGCGGAAAATCGTTGGCCCACAGGAAGTTGTCGCCGAGGTCGAACTCGCGCATCAGCGCAAGGCCGGGCGGGTCCTCGCCGAAGCTGGCGAAACCATTCGCACGGAAATACTCGCTCGGCAGGTTCTTCAGTTTCGGCCGCACCCACATGTGGTGCTTGTGGTAGGCCTCGTCCATCGCCGTCAGCATCCACGGCACCCAGCCGATGCCGGCTTCGATGGAGCCGAAGCGCAGGCGCGGATGGCGCTCGATGACGCCGGAGGCGCACAGGTTGACCAGCGGCTCCATGGTGGGCGCGAGCGAGTGCACGGCGTAGTTGATGACCGCACCGCCGTTGCCGCGTGCAGTGCGCGGGTCGCGCCCGGTCGAGACGTGGAACGTGATCGGCAGGTCGCAATCCTGGATCGCCGCCCACAGGGGATCGAACTCGGGCAGGTTGTAATTCGGGTGTTCCCAGTCCGGCGCCCCCCACACCGGCTTGCAGGGCAGACACAGGCCGCGGAAGCCGCGCTGCGCGGCGCGCTGGACCTCGGCCACGGCGCCGGCGACGTCGCCGCTGGCGATGCAGGCCATCGGGGCGAGGCGGTCGTTGTGCGGTCCAAAGGTCTCCCAGGCCCAGTCGTTCCACGCCCGGCACATCGCCTGGCTGAATTCGACGTCGGGCGTCGCCCACACCGTGAGACCCTTGTTGGGGAAGATGATCTCGCAGTCGATGCCGTCGCGATCGTGCGCGGCGAGACGTTCCTCGACGCTCAGGCCGGCCTCGACCCGTTCGAGATCCTCGCCCTCGAATTTCAGCGCGCTGAGCCGGATCGGCCGGAAGCCCTCGGTCTTCTGGAACTTCGAGCCATCTCCCCCGAGCACGATACCTGGCAGGCGATCCTGGTACCGGGCATCCATGCGCGCCGACAGGAAGTCGGCGGGCTCCTGCGCATGACCATCGGCCGAGACCATGAAGTACTTGTTCGCGGCGTCGGGGCGCGGCGAACGCGGCCAGCCGGCGCTGCCGGGGGTGTCCTGCCGCCACAGGTTGGGATCCGCTGCAACGCTCATCGCCGGGCCTCTCGGAAAACGGGCGTGTATCGTCGTACAGGCGCGGTGGCGGTGCAAATCCGTTGCCCGGCCCGCAACCGGCACCGAACCCCGATCAACAACACGGTCGATCGCCGGACAGCGGCCGCCGCCGGTCGGCTATCATGCCGCCGCGCAACCCCCCAGCCACGGGACCCATCCGCGTGACCCTCAAGTACCTCAGCGTCATCGACGAAGCCACCGAACCCGGCCGCCGCGAACTGTTCCGCTTCGGCATCGCGCTGGTCTTCGTCGTCGGCATCCTGCTCTACACCGGCACCCAGTTCGGCGACGTCAGCTACCTGATGGTCGTGGCCGGCATCGTCGGCGGTTACATGGCGATGAACATCGGCGCCAACGACGTCGCCAACAACGTCGGCCCCGCGGTCGGCGCGCGCGCCTTGACCATGGCCGGCGCCATCGTCATCGCCGCGGTGTGCGAAGCGGCGGGGGCGCTCATCGCCGGCGGCGACGTCGTCGGCACCATCCGCAACGGCATCATCGCACCCGGCGCGGTGGCGGACGCCGACGTCTTCGTCTGGCTGATGCTGGCGGCGATGCTCGCCGGCGCACTGTGGCTCAACATCGCCACCGCGGTCGGCGCGCCCATCTCGACCACCCATTCCATCGTCGGCGGCGTGCTCGGCGCCGGCGTCGCCGCCGGCGGCTGGGGCGTGGTCGACTGGGCCAAGGTCGGTCAGATCGCGGCGAGCTGGGTCGTCTCGCCGGTGCTCGGCGGCATGATCGCCGCCGCCTGCCTGCTGCTGATCAAGCGCACCATCACCTACAAGGCCGACGTCACCGAGGCCGCCGCGCGCATGGTGCCCCTGCTGATCGCGGCCATGACCTGGGCCTTCTCCACCTACCTGGTGCTGAAGGGTCTCAAGCACGTGATCAGGCTCGGCTTCCTGCCCGCGCTCGGCCTCGGCTGCGTCCTCGCCGCCCTGGTCCTCGCCGTGTGCCGGCCTTTCATCGTGCGCCTCGCGCACTCGCTGCCCAACGACAAGCGCAGCGTCAACCGGCTGTTCACCGTCCCCCTGATCTTTGCCGCCGCCCTGCTGAGCTTCTCGCACGGCGCCAACGACGTCGCCAATGCGGTCGGCCCGCTGGCCGCGATCCACGACGCCGTGCTCGCCGGCGCGGTCGGCAGCGAGGCACACATCCCGCTGTGGATCATGCTGATCGGCGCGCTCGGCATCGCCATCGGGTTGGCGCTCTACGGCCCGCGACTGATCCGCACCGTCGGCAGCGAGATCACCGACATGGACCAGATGCGCGCCTTCAGCATCGCCATGGCCGCGGCCACCACCGTGCTGGTGGCCTCCCAGTTCGGGCTGCCGGTGAGCTCCACCCACATCGCGGTCGGCGGCGTGTTCGGCGTCGGTTTCCTGCGCGAGTACATCAAGTCCAGCCACGCCAACATGCTGCTCGAGATCCGCCACCACCACCAGGGCGCGGACCAGGCCGTGGTCGAGGACTTTCTCGACCGCTACGAGAAAGCCTCGCTCGAGCAGAAGGCGCTGATGCTGGCCGAACTCAAGCGCCAGTCGGCGGTTTCGCCGCTGTCACCCGACGAGCGCAAGATGCTCAAGAAGGCCTACCGCAAGGCCCTCGTCAAGCGCACGGCGTTGCTCAAGATCGTCGCCGCCTGGTTGATCACCCTGCCGGTATCGGGCGCGATGGCCGCCCTGCTCTATTTCATGATCCGGGGCATGCTGCTGCCCTGATCGCCGCCACGCTGCCCGCGGGTTGACCTGCATCAAGCGGTAGCTCACCGCATCGCCTATTCATAACGGCCAGACCGGCGCCACGCGCCGGCACCGTCGCCACCTGCCGCGCTGCGGCCGGCCTCCCGCGCGGCATCCCGTCAAGACACGCTTTCCCTGGAGGGGAGATCACCATGCAAATCGGCGCCTTCTACCTGCCCTCGGTCGGCCACCTCGAAGACATCAAGCAGGGCATGGCCGGCAAACGCACCGACCTGTACCAGATGATGCTGCGCGAGGTGACCGAGCAGCTGCAGTACATGGACGAGAACGGCTACTACGGGGCCGGCTTCACCGAGCACCATTTCCACGTCGAAGGCGAGGAAGTCTCGACCAATCCCGTCATCCTCGATCTCTACTTCGGCCTGCAAACGCGGCGCATGAAGTTCGGCCAGCTCGGTTGCGTGCTGCCCTCGCAGAACCCGATCAACCTGGCGGAGAACATCGCCATGGTCTCGCAGATGCTGCAGGGGCGCGTATTCGCGGGGTTCGCCCGCGGCTACCAGCCACGCTGGGTCAACGTGCTCGGCCAGCAGGTCGGGCTCGGTGATGCCGGCGACGGCGATGCCTACGAGGATCTCAAGCGCGAACTGTTCGAAGAGCACTTCGAGATCATCATGAACGCCTGGCAGAAGGACACCTTCAGCTTCAAGGGCAAGCACTGGCAGGTGCCGACGAAGGACATCAAGTGGGCCGCAGCCGAAGTCGCCTGGAATTACGGCCAGGGCTGCAACAAGGACGGCCTGATCGAGGAGATCGGCATCGCGCCGCCGACCTACGACAAGCAGCTGCCCGACATGTTCATGCCTTTCGCCACCTCCGAGCGCTCGATCCGCTGGGGCATGGAGCGCGGGCTGGTGCCGGTGACCGTGATGACCGACATCGGCATCACGCGCAGCCATTTCCAAGCCGCGATGGAAGCCGCCAACGCGGCCGGGCGCAACTACAAGTTCGGCCAGGGCATGGCGCTGTCGCGCGAGGTCATCGTCGCCGATACCGACGCCGAGGCCGAGGCCATCGCACGCGAGGCGGGCGCTTTCATCTGGAACAACTTCTTCGTGCCGTTCGGCTTCAACGCCGCGGTGGCACGCCCGGGCGAAGGCCCGTGGGACATGCCGGCAACCTTCGAGACCGCCTCTGAGCGTGGCCTGGTCATCCACGGTTCGCCGGACACGGTCAACCGCAAGATCGAAGCCCTGCTGAAGGAACTGCCGGTCGACTACTTCTGGATGTTCATCTACAACCACATGCCGCAGAAGGCGTGCATGAAGAGCCTCGAACTCGTGACCGAGAAGGTGTGGCCGAACTTCACCGACAGTGTCGGTCCGGGCGCCGGCCTGAAGAAGGCGGCCGGCTGACGCACGACCGTCGAGTCCCCTGCCCCGCGCGTCGTCGTTTCACGGCGACGGCGCGCGGTCTTCACGGCAACGCGCCGACCTGCCTGAGCGCGCCGCGCACGTCCCACAGGTCGACCTGACGTGCGATCAGGCCATCACGCAACCCGAGCACGCTGACCCCGCGCACGCTGAAGCTGCGGTTCGCGACATCGACACCGAGAAAGGTGCGCCCCGGTCCCCAGTTCGCGGTCCATAGCCATTCCACCGCACCGCCGGTGACGCCGCCCGTCCAGCGCTGGAAGGCGAGCCGGGTCACGCCGCTGTGGAAGAAGCTCTCGAACAGCACGCCGAGCGCGTCGCGGCCCTGCACCCGTTCACCGAACACCGGGTCCTCGAACTCGACGTCCGCGGTATAGCAGGCCAGCGCCCCGGCGACGTCGCCGCGCGTGTAGCAGGCCAGCCAGCGGCGCACGAAGGCTTCGACATCGTCCTCGTGCAACGCCCGGTTCTCAGTCACGCGCGATGACCGGCAGCACCAGGTGCGACGGGTGCGCGGCATCGTGCAGGACGCGGTTGGTGGCGACCTCGAAATCGGCTTCGGTCTCGGTTGCGATGACGCCGCCGGTGTTGGTGTTGCGGTCGAAGCGCGGGAAGTTCGAACTCGACACCTCCAGGCGGATGCGATGGCCGGCGCGGAACACGTTGGCGGTGGCGACGAGGTCGATCTCGAGGCAGACCACCTCGCCCGGGGTCAGCAGGCGCGGCGCATCGAAGCCTTCGCGGTAGCGCGCGCGCAGGATGCCGTCGGTCAGGATCATGGCGCGGCCATCGGGGTGGACGTCGACCAGCTTGCCGGTGAAGTCGGTGTCGGGCGCCGACGAGGCGACGTAGAGCACCAGGCGCACCGGGCCGGTGACCTCGACATCGTGCTCGAGCACGGCGCTCGTGTAGACCAGCACGTCGGCGCGCGCCTCGACCGCGCGCTGGTCGCGCGGCCCGGCGTTGGCGGCGACGAAGAGCCCCGGAAGGAAGGTCGCGCCACCGACGGTCGGCACCGGGTTGCGCGGGTCGTAGACGTAGGTGTCGGGCGGCTCGGTGCCGGGCGCCACGGTCGACAGCGCGCCGTCGACGGCGATGCTGCCGGCGCAGCCACCGGAGTGCAGGTACCAGCGCTGCCAGTCGGTGTCGGGCAGCGGCCAGTCGTCCTCATCACGCCACACGTCCAGCCCCATGACGAACAAGCGCACCGGCTTGTCCGACTCGACGCCGTTGGCCTCGCCCTTCAGCCAGCGATCGAACCAGCGGATCTGCCGCGCGGTGACGTCGGCGACGCCGTCGTGCGCCATGAGGCCGAAGTTGCGCTCGGCGTAGACGCCACCGTTGTAGCCGTGCACCCACGGCCCGATGACGAGCTGCTGCGGGCAGCGCCCCTTCATGCTGGCGTAGTTGGCCAGCGTGCCGCCGAGGAAGAGGTCGTACCAGCCACCGAAGTTGAGCGCCGGCGCACTGATGCGGGCGTAGCGCTCACACGGTGCGATGGCACGCCAGTAGTCGTCGTAGGCGGGATGCGCGAGCCAGTCGGCGACGTAGGGCGCGAGTTCGGCGAGCTCCCGCAGGTCGGCCAGCGGCAGGTGCCAGTAGCGTTCGGCGACGCCGTCGGCGGCGGCGATGGCGGCACCCAGCGCGGCGCCGTCGGCGCTGCCCGCGCCGAGACGCCGTACGACTTCGCCGACGGCAAAGGTCGCCGTCGCCCACTGCAGGATGAAGCCGAGCTGGAAGGCACCGCCCTGGTAAGTCCACTTCTCGTAGTACTGGTCGGTGGTGATGAAGGGCGCCATGGCCTTCAGCGCGGGCGGTGACTCGCCCGCCGCCAGCCATTGCGTGGCGCCGTAGTAGGACGCGCCCATGGTGCCGACCGCGCCGTTCGACCACGGCTGCGCGGCGGCCCAGGCAATCGCGTCGGCGCCGTCCTCCGCTTCCTGGAAGTAGGGGCTGAAGCTGCCGCCGGACTGCCAGGTGCCACGGCAGTCCTGCACCACCACGGCGTAACCGGCCTGGGCCACGCGCAAGATGTCGCCGGCGAGGAACAACAGGGCCGGCTGTTCCTTGTTATAGGGCAGGCGCAGCATGACCACCGGGTGACGACCGTCGCCGGCCGGGCGATAGACGTCAGTGGCCAGCTCGACGCCATCGCGCATGGCGACACGGAGATTCTTCTCGATCGTGAGCTGCATCGGCGCCCCCCCGGCGATACGCACCAAACGGTGCGCCGATTCTAGCCCGCTTTCCGCATCCGCCCGCTGTCACGTCAGCCGGCCTCGTCGCCGAGGTCGAGCAGGTCGACCACGTCGAGGCGCAAGGCCAGGCGCACCAGCTCGATGTCGTCGCGCACGCCGAGCTTGCGCTTGACGATGTAGTGCAGGTTGCGCACGGTCTTCGGGCTCAGCTTGAGCGCGCTGGCGATGTCGTCGACCTCGCGCCCGGCGAGCAGCAGGCGCAGCACCTCGAACTCGCGCACGGTCAACGAATCCAGCGCGCCCCGCGCATCGCCGAAGCGCTCGAAGGCGAGCAGCTGGGCGACGTCGGCGGACAGGAAGCGTTTGCCCGCGGCAACGTCGCGCACGGCGCGCAACAGCACTTCCGGTTCGCTCGACTTGGTGACGTAGCCGCGCGCCCCGGCGGCGAAGGCCTGGTGCACGTAGCTCGCCCGGCAGTGCATGCTGAACACCAGCGCGCGCAGCCGGGGATCGCGCTGGCGCAAACGCGCGATGGTCTCCAGCGCGCCGGCCCCGGGCATGCCGAGGTCGATCACCACCACGTCCACGGCACGGGCGTCGAGTTCGCGGTAGGCGCTGCCGGCATCGCCGAACTCTCCCACCACGCCGAGATCGGGCTGGCTGACGAGCAGTGCCCGGTAGCCGGCACGTACGACCGCGTGGTCGTCGACCAGCGCGACGCGGATCATGGACTCGCGCCCCCCGCCGTCACCGGCAGGTGTACGTCGACCACGACACCGGCGCCGGCCGTCGTGGTGACGCTCACGCGGCCGCCGAAGGCCGCCGCTCGCTCGCGCATGCCGGCGATGCCGAACCCCCGTTCGAGATCCGCCGCATCCGCGCCGCGACCGTCGTCGGCGATGTGCAGATCGAGGCCATGGCCGTCACAGGTCACGGCGAGAGTGACCGTGCTCGCGGCGGCATGCCGGCGCGCGTTGGTCAGGGCTTCCTGCGCGATGCGGTAGGCCGCGGCGGCGACGTCGAGCGGCAGGTCGGTGCACGCCGCGTCGCAGTGCACGCTGACCCGCGGGCCGCCGCTCACGCGCTCGGTGGCCAGGCCGGCGAGTGCTTCGCCGAGTTCGAAGCGTTCGCCGCTCCACGGGTGCAGGCGCACCAGCAGGCCGCGCACCAGTTCGCGCAGGTGTGCCGCGCTGTCCTCGATACGGGCGAGCTCGGCATCGCCGGCGGCGCCGGCGGATGCCAGCCTGAGCGCCGCCGCCTGCGCGCCGATGGCCGAGAGGTGTTGGCCGAACTCGTCGTGCAGGTCACGCGCCAGCGCGCGGCGCTCCGCATCCTGGACCTCGAGCAGACGCCGCGACAACGCCGCGCGCACGGCCTGTCCGGCGGCGAGCCGTTCGCCGAGCGCATTGCAGGCACACGCGATGCGCGTGAACTCCCGCCAGCGGAAGCCCCCGAGGCGGGTATCGAGCTCACCCTCGGCGAGCGCGTTGAGGGCGCGGATGATGGCATGGGTCGGCTCGACCGCGCGGCGCACCGACCACCACACCGTCGCGCACAACACGGCAACCAGCGCCGACAACCAGGGCACCAGGGCCGCAGTGTCGCGCCAGGCCCGCGCAATCTCCGCCTCGGCCGCGGGCACCACTTCGAGCAGGGCGCGCTGGCGACCGGCTTCAATCGAGCGTTGCTCGGTCCGCCCCGGCATGAAGACCGCACCGTAGAGCCCGGCGAACCAGGCGGGCACGCGGTCGTCGCGATGGTGTCCGCGGCACTCGCCGTAGAGCTGGCGGCCGGCCGCGTCGAGGAGTCGCACGCAGGTGCCGTCGGGCCGCTCGACCCGCGTCACCGGGTAGAAATCGGGGAAACGCGGCGACATCCCGGCGTTCTGCGCCAGGCCCACGGCCTGCAATTCGAGGATGCGCTGCATGGCGCTGGCGGCGCGCTCCGTGGCACCACGGCTGGCCTGGTGGATGGTCGACAGGTGCCACGCGAGCGCGACCGTCAGCACCAGCCCGCCGTTGACGAGGATGCGGCCGAGCAGCCAGGTATTCAGGCGCACGCCAAGTCTCCCGGATGAGCGAGGCGCGAGTGTACCGCGGTCGCCGACGCCGCCCAGGTGACGGCGGGCAAATTGCCCGCCACCGCGCGGGCAGGACACCGCGGACACGACAGGCTTGCGCGCCCAAGCTGCCGACCATGCAGACACCCCCCGCCATCGCGACGCTCGCGGCCATCGCCCTGCTGGCCACGCTCCTCGCCCTGCCCCCGCCGGCCGCCGCGGCCAGTACCATCGTGGTGCTCGATTTCGGCCTGCGCGACGACACCCTCCTGCCGGATGTGCCGGCCGAGGTGGCGCGCGTGGCACGGCTGGCTCCGTGGGTACGCCGACACCTCGACCAGCTCGGCGATGACGTGCCCGAAGTCCCCGTCGACGCCGAGCTGACCACGTTGGCGGCCAATGGCTACCTGCTCGCCCATCCCGAGCGCGCCGCCGCGCTCGGCCGCGCGGCCGGCGCCCGCTGGGTCGTGATCGGCTACTCCAACAAGTTCAGCTTCCTGATCTCCTGGGTCCGCGCCTTCCTCGTCGACACCCGCGACGGCAAGGTCGTCGCCCGTGCCGAGGCCGACCTGCGCGGTGCCATGGACGACGACCGCATGACCCGCCGTACGGCCCTCAGCCTGGCCGAGCAGCTCCACGACCTCGCAGCCAGCGTCGAGGCCGCCCGCGGCGGCCACCTACCGCCCTGATCGCGCGCGGTGCCGGTCGCAGCCCGGCACCGCGATCTCCGCCCACCCTCAAGTCCGTCGCCGCGATGGCCGCTATCGTGGGTCGAGACAACACCCCGGGAACCCGCGCGCGCCATGAACGCCGTCACCGCCGAAAGCTCGAGACCGGTCCAGTCCGCGCCGCCGCGCGCCGACAACGTGCCACGCGGCACCATCCTGTGCGTCGATGACGAACGCAACATCCTCAACGCGCTCAATCGCCTGTTACGCCGTGCCGGGCACACCATCCTGACGGCCGAGAGCGGTGCGGAGGGCCTCGAACTGCTCGCCGCGCACGACGTCGACATCGTCATCTCGGACATGCGCATGCCGCAGATGAACGGCGACGAGCTGCTGCGCCACGTGGCCGAGCGCAGTCCCGACACGGTGCGCATCCTGCTCACTGGCTTCTCCGACCTGGAATCGACCATCAAGGCGGTCAACGACGGCAAGATCTACCGCTACATCAGCAAGCCCTGGGACGACGAGGAGCTGCGCACCTGCATCGCCGAAGTGCTCAAGCTGAAGCTGCTCGAGCGCGAACGCGCCGAGATGGCGGCGTTGATCGAGCAGCAGAACGCCGAGCTCAAACAGCTCAACGAGAAGCTCGAGGAAAAGGTGGAGGCGCGCACCCAGCAGTTGCGCGACGCCTACCAGGAAACCATCTCGGTGTTCTCGCAGATGATCGAGCTGCGCGAGAACAGCGCGACCGGTCATGGCCGGCGCATCGCCCGCCTCGCACGCGAGACCGCGCGCAGCATCGGCCTGCGCTCACGCGAGGTGCAGGACGTCTACTTCGCCGCACTGCTGCACGACATCGGCAAGCTCGGCATGGATAGTGAATTGCTGGCCAAACCGGAAAACCGCCTGAGCGAAAGCGAGCGCGAGACCCTGCGCAAGCACGTCCTCATCGGCCCCGGACTGCTGGTCTCGGTGCCGCTGCTCGAAGGCGCCTGCGGCATCATCCGTTCGCACCACGAGCGCTACGACGGCAGCGGTTACCCCGACGGTCTCGCTGGCCAGGACATTCCGCTCGGCGCGCGCATCGTCGGCGCCCTCAACGACTTCGACGGGCTTGTCACCGGCACCCTCACCGGTGCCCGTCACAGTCGACTGCAGGCCCTGAGCTATCTCGAAGTGCGCGCGGGCAGTCACTACGACCCCACCGTGGTGCGCGCGATCAAGGCGGTGGTCAAACGGGACAAGGAGAAGGAGGAGACCACCTCCGACCTCACCCTCACCACCGACCTGCTGGCGCCCGGCATGGTCCTCCTGCGCGACGTGCGCACGGAGACCGGCATGATCGTGCTCGCCGCCGGCACCGAACTCAACGACGCCCTGCTCGCCAAGCTGCGCCAGTTCGAATCCGATCTCGAGGACAAGCTCGAGCTGCACGTCCGCGTGACGAACGAGCGCCGCTGAGACGCTCATGTCCATTCACCTTTCGCCATCCGCGCGCCTATGACCGCCAACAGCACGCCCGACCAGTTAGCCCTCCTCCAGCGCACCCTCGAACTCGAGCGCCAGGCACGCGAGAACGCCGAACGCCAGCTCAGGTCGCGCACCGAGCAGCTCAATCTCGCGCGCAGCCAGCTCGAGGACAACCTCGCCCTGGTCAAGGCGCGCGCGGCCGAGCTCGAACTGCTGCACGAGATCGCCTTCTACACCCAGCAGGACCCCGACACCCCGACCATCCTGCGCGCCTTCGTGCGCGCGGTGTGCAATCGCTGCGGCTGGCCCTGCGGCCACGTGTTCTTTCCCGGCGACGACGGCGCGGACGCCGACCGTCTGTTCTCCTCGGATATCTGGGAAACCAGCGAGGACTTCGATCCCGAGCTCCTGGTCGGCGCCTGCGCCGATCTCAGCTTCGGCAGCGGCGAAGGGGTACCCGGGCGCGCCTTCGCCGAGGGCATTGCCGTCTACCAGGAGAACATCGACGACCGCAGTGACAATCCGCGCGCCGACATCTACGCCGAGCTCGGCCTGAAGACCTCGTTCGCGCTGCCGATCCGCGCCTTCGGTCGCATCGTCGCCGTGACCGAGTTCTTCAGCGCCGAATGCATGACCCGCGACGAGAAATTCCTGCGCAACGTCGAAACGGCCGCCCTGCAGCTCGGCACCGGCATCGATCGGCGGGAGTCCGAAGTCCAGCTGCGCCAGAACATCAGCCGCCTCGAACAGGCCAACCACGACCTGCGCGCAGCCAAGGATCAGCTCGTGCAATCGGAGAAGCTGAGCTCGATTGGCCAGCTCGCGGCCGGCATCGCCCACGAGATCAACAACCCCATCGGCTTCGTCATGAGCAACGTCAACTCGTTGCGCGACTACCTGCAGACACTCGTCGACATGGTCGGCTGCTACCGTTCGTTCAGCGAGGCGGTCGGCACCGGCGACGACAACCGCGCCGCCGCGGCCATGGACGTCATCCGCGAGAAGTCGAGCAGCGAGGATCTCGAGTTCGTGATGGAGGACGCCGCCGACATCATCGAGGAATCGGTGCAGGGCATGCTGCGCGTGAAGGACATCGTCGAAGGTCTCAAGACCTTCGCCCGCACCGACGGCTCGACCCTGGCCGAAGCCGACATCAACCACGTCATCGACGTCTCGCTCAAGATGGTGTGGAACGAGCTCAAGTACACCTGCGAGATCGACAAGGATTTCGGCGAACTGCCGTTCGTCGTGTGCAACGCCGGCAAGCTCGGCCAGGTATTCACCAACCTCTTCGTCAACGCCAGCCATGCCATCGGCGAGCAGGGCCGTATCGCCATCAGCACGCGTCGCGAAGGTGACGGCGTGCGTATCGTCGTGCGCGACAACGGTCACGGCATCCCGGCCGACAAGGTCAAGGAAATCTTCAACCCCTTCTTCACCACCAAGCCGGTGGGTCAGGGCACGGGTCTGGGCTTGTCGGTGTCCTACGGCATCATCCAGGAGCACGGCGGCACGATCGAGGTCGACAGCGAGATCGGCGTCGGCACGGCATTCACCATCACCCTGCCGGGCGAACCACCCAAACCGCGCGCGGTCGACGACGCCGCCTGAACGGCGCCGACGGCGGTCGCAGCGCTCAGGTCGCCGGGCCGAAGCGCGCGATGTAGCGCCGCGCCAGCGCCACGCTGGCATGGGTGTAGGGCAGGCCGAGTTCGCGCGCGAGGTCGGTCTCGGCGTGCGAGCCGATCCAGGCCAGGATGGTCAGCCGTCGCAGCATGAGGAAGGTCGGGATCTCGGCCTCGTCCTCGTCCGGCAGGTCGCGCACGCTGCGATAGCCGGCCACCCACGACTCCACCAGTTCCGGTACGTCGGCGCGGTCCTCCATGAAGCTCAACGCCGTGGCGAGGTCGTAGAGATACCAGCCGAAGCCGGCGTCGTCGAAATCGATCACGCGGGTCTCGCCGTCGCTCTCCAGCAGGTTGGCCAGGCGCAGGTCGGCGTGGATGAGGCCGTAGCGCTCGCGCCCCTGGCCGAAACGCGCCAGGCGCTCGCGGATGATCGCATCCATCTCGCCGAGGACCGCGCGCGCCTCGGCGTCGACGCCAAGACCGTCCTGCCAGCGGCCCCAGTTGCCGTGTTCGCCGAGGCTGTGCGGATAGTCCCAGGTCAGGCGCTCGAACCACGCCGGCGGCTGCCACTGTCGCACGTGCTCGTGCATGCGCGCGGCCACCGCACCGAGGCGCCGGAACGGCGCGGCCAGCGCGCTGGCATCGGGCTCGGCGCCGGGGATGAACTCGAACATCACCACCATGCGTTCCTCGTCCAGCGCCGGCGTCGCCACGGTCTGGATCAGGCTGCCGTCGGTGGCGGCGATGGCCTGTGGCGTGGGGATGCCGGCCTCGGCCTGCAGCGCCGCCGTCCACGCCAGCTCGCTCGCCACCCCGGTTGGGGTGTGATAGCCGGTGCGGTGCACGCGCAGGATGCGCGGCGCGGGCTCGCCGGCGACATCGACGCGCCAGGTCGCGTTCTCCGAGATGTTGAGCAGGGTCAGCGGCGTATCCGCCGCCACCCCCCAGCGCGGCAGCGCGCGGCGCGCGACCTCGCCGAGATGCGCGGTTCGCGCCTGCTCGTCCAGTCGATCGAACGGCGTGCTCATGCAAGTGCCTCCCCTCCCCGGTCAGGCCGGCCAGCATACCGGCGGCGGCGGCGCTTCGGGTATGCTCGGCGCGGTGCGGCACACGGGGAGGAATTCATGCTGACATCGATCCGGGGCCGGGTGGTCATCGTCACCGGCGCCAGCAAGGGCATCGGCAAGGGCCTTGCGCGCGTCTTTGCCCGCCACGGCGCCAAGGTGCTCGTCGTCTCGCGCAACCTCGTCGAAGCGACCGCCTGTGCCACCGAACTCGGCGGCGACGCCGTCGCTGTCGCCGCCGACATCTCCACCTGGGACGGCGCCCGCACCATGGCCCAGGCCGCGGCCGACCAGTTCGGCGCCATCGACATCCTCTGCGCCAACGCCGGCACCTTCCCACAGACCCGCATCGAGGACATGGATCCGGACGAATGGGACGACGTGATGGCGACCAACCTCAGGGGCGGCTTCCTGTGCGTGAAGGCCTGCCTGCCGTGGCTCAAGCAGTCGAACCAGGGCCGCGTCGTGCTGACCTCCTCCATCACCGGCCCCGTCACCGGCTACCCCGGCTGGAGCCACTACGGCGCGAGCAAGGCCGGCCAGCTCGGTTTCATGCGCACCGCGGCGCTCGAACTCGCCCGCCACGGCATCACCATCAACGCCGTGCTGCCGGGCAACGTCGTCACCGAGGGCCTGGCCGATCTCGGCGCGGACTACCTCGCCACCATGGCCGCCTCGATCCCCCTGCGCACACTCGGCAGCGTGGAGGACATCGGCCACGCCGCGCTGTTCTTCGCGTCGAAGGAAGCTGCCTACATCACCGGCCAGACGCTGGTCGTCGACGGCGGTCAGATCCTGCCCGAGACGCTCGAAGCGCTGGACGCCTGACCGACCGTCGAAGTGCCGCGCGTACCGCGCGCGGCCGGAGGCCGTTATGAACGAGACCACCGCGAAGTTGCTCGCCCGCCGCGAGCGCCTGCTCGGCGCCGGCGCGCCGCTGTTCTACGACGAACCGCTGCACATCGTGCGCGGCGAGGGCGTGTGGCTGTACGACGCCGACGGCCGCCGCTACCTCGACTGCTACAACAACGTGCCCCATGTCGGTCACTGCCATCCGGAGGTGGTGGCGGCGCTGGCGCGCCAGGCGGCGACGCTCAACGTCCACACGCGCTACCTGCACGAGACCATCCTCGACTACTCCGAGCGCCTGCTGGCGACCTTCGCCCCGCATCTCGACAGCGTGCTCTACGCCTGCACGGGGTCCGAGGCGAACGACCAGGCCCTGCGCCTCGCGCGCCACGCCACCGGCCGGCGCGGCATGATCTGCACCAACCTCACCTACCACGGCAACACCACCGCGGTGGACGCCATCTCGCCCCTCTTCTACGGCCACGTCACGCCACACCCCGACGTGCGCACCATCCCTTACCCGGATGCCTACCGCGCGCCGCACGGCCTCACCGGCGCGGCGCTGCGCGACCACTACCTCGCCTGCCTCGACGCCGCCATCGCCGACCTGCAGGCGAGCGAAGCGGGCTTCGCCGGCCTCATCGTCTGTTCGATCTTCGCCAACGAGGGGCTGCCCGACGTGCCGGCCGGCTTCATGGCGCTGGCCGCCGAGCGTGTACGCGCGGCCGGCGGGCTGGTCATCGCCGACGAGGTGCAGGCCGGTTTCGGCCGCACCGGCACGATGTGGGGCCACGATCTCATCGGTTTCTCCCCGGACATCGCCACCCTCGGCAAGCCGATGGGCAACGGCCACCCCGTCTCGGCGGTGGTCACGCGGCGCGAACTGCTCGACGCCTTCCGCCACGACGTCATGTACTTCAACACCTTCGGTGGCAACCCGGTGTCGTGCGCGGTGGCGAGCGCCGTGCTCGACGTGATGGAACGGGAGAACCTCGTCGCCAACGCGCGCGCGCAGGGCGACTACGTGCGCGACGGTTTCCGCCGCCTCGCCGAACGCCACGCCCTCATCGGCGACGTGCGCGGCGCGGGCCTGTGGATCGGGATCGAACTCGTGCGCGACCGCGACACGCGCGAGCCGGCCACCGAGGAGACCCGCCGCGTCGTCAACCGCATGAAGGAACGCGGCATCCTCATGAACCGCATCGGCGAGTTCGACAACGTGCTCAAGATGCGCCCGCCCATGCCCTTCGTGCGCGAGCACGCCGAGCTGCTGCTCGCGACCATCGACGAGGTGCTGGGCGAAGGCTGAGGCGGCGCCGCCCAGCTGCAGCCGTGGGACCGACGCCGCTGTCGCTGCCGCAATTCATCGCGCTCATGGCGATCGAGACGGCGCGCATCGAGAACGAGGCCCTGCGCCGTCGCGCCGTGGCCCGCTACCTGCCGCCCTGGCCGGTGCAATTGATCCGCAGCGACCAGGCGGACCATCCGCACTACGTCGGCTGGGTATTCGCCGAGTCCGCCGACCAGGCCGAGGGCGCGGTGTACTGCAACCGCGGCCGTGCCGACGGCCCCGCCCGGTGGGCGATCGTCGACTTGCGCGCGCGCACGTTCGACACCGGCACCCTCTGGTTCGAGCACGCTGCCGACGCCCTCGCCGCGTGGCTCGGCGAGGACACCTGAGCGGGGGACGCTCAGCCCGCCTGCGCGATGCCCAGGCGGCGCTCGACGAAGTCCATGATCGAGACCTCGAGCAGGGTGTTGCCCTGCCGATCGAGCAGGTCGAACAGCCGCCCGTCGGGCGCGTCAATGCTGAAGAGCATGGTCAGGCCGGCCGGCCCGGCGTACTCCATGTGCACGTCGCCGTCGGCGATGGCGCCCTGGAAGCCGGCTTCGCGCACCTTGTGCACCGTCTCGAAATCGCGCTCCTCGACGATGTGCTGCTCGCCTTCCAGAACGGTCGCGGCGGTGCGGCCGAGGTGGCGGTGGTAATGACAGTAGGCGCCGGGCTGCCAGCGGACGAGCAGCTCGATGTGACCCGCCTGCGGGTCGGCGCCCGCCACGGCGTAGGCGTAATCGATGGGATAGTCGAACTCGGGCCCGCCGGCGAGCTGCATCCACTCGACGGCGTCGAGGTCGCAGCCGGCGGGCAGCTTCGCGGGTTGGTTCATGTGCGGCTTCTCCTGGTCTCACCGGCCCGGGCGGGCCGGCGCGACCACTGTAGTGCAGCCGCGCGTGGCGGGCCACCGCGCGGGGTCGTCGCGGGCATTCTGCCCGCCGGCTTCAGTTCGCCACCAGGTTCAGCGTGATGCCGCCATCGACCTTGATTTCCTGCCCGGTGATGTTGCGCGCGCCGTCACCGGCGAGGAAGACGACGAGGTGGCCGATGTCCTCCGGCGTCTGCTCGCGGCCGAGCGGGGTACAGCGCTTGACCTGGTCGAGAAAGATGTCCCGCGGCGCGAGGTCGGCGTAATCGGGCACGCCGGCCTTGAGCAGGTCGGCCAGCATCTCCCACGCCCGCGTCCACAGGAAGCCGGGGCAGATGGCATTGACGCGGATGTCCTTCGGGCCGAGTTCGAGCGCGAGGCTGCGGGTCAGGCTGACGACGCCGGCCTTGGCCGCGCCGTAGGCGGGAATCGACGGTGCAGCGATGAGCGCCGCGATCGAAGCGACGTTGACGATGCTGCCGCCACCGCGTTGCTCGAGGTACGGGATGGCCGCCTTGCAGCCGGCGAAAGCGGTGCGCAGGTTGGTGCTGAGCTGCGCGTCCCAGCCGGCCTGGGTGACGTTGGTGAACGGCAGGCCGACGCCGAGCTCGGACATGTTCCGTCCGCCGCCGCCGGCGTTGTTGACCATGATGTCGATGCCGCCGAGTTCCTGCGCCACCCGTTCGGCGGCCGCCGCCATCGCGCCCTCCTCGCTGGCGTCGGCGGCGAAGCCGAGCGCTGGCACGCCGAGGCCGGCCGCGGTGCGCGCGGCACCGTCGCCGTCGAGATCGATGATGGCGACGCTCGCGCCGGCCGCGGCCAGGCAGCGCGCGATGCCGGCGCCGATACCACCGGCGGCGCCGGTGACGAAAGCGACCTTGCCGTCGAGCGTTCCGCTCATGGTTGATTCCTCCTCGTGGTCTGTTGCGGACGGCGATGTTCCCATGCCGGGCCCGGCGCCGGGAACCGCTTCGGACCATTCCGAACCTGCAACCCCGGAACGAGCTGGCGGGCCCTCGCCGCGGACCCGGGCGGTTGGCGTGCCCTGAACACGAAACTGCGGCCAGCAAAGCACATCGCTACGCCGTCGGCCGGCGACGTAGCCATGCCCGCGACCGGCGCTGCGGCCGCCGCGGCCGACCCGGCGCGGCCCGGTCGCAACGCCGGCAACACCGGCGCCTCGAAATCCGCGGGTCGCGCTTCTAAAATCGGCGCCCCCCAGTACCGGAGACCGCCCATGCGCGCAGCCGTGATGCGCCAGCACCGCCTCGTCGTCGACGACATCCCCGTCCCCGAACCGCGCCAGGGCGAAGTGCTGGTGAAAACGCTCGCCTGCGGCATCTGCGGCTCGGACCTGCACGCCCTCGAACACACGGAACTCCTGGTCGAGGGCGCGCGCCGTTCGGGCGGGCCGTTCGTCATGGACGTGCAGCGCGATGTCGTCATGGGCCACGAGTTCTGCGCCGAGGTCGTCGATTTCGGACCGGGCACCGACCGCACCCTCGCCGTCGGCGCGCGGGTGTGCTCGATGCCGGTGGTGTTCAGCCCGCAGGGCATCGAGTCGGTCGGCTATTCCAACGACAACCCGGGCGGCTACGGCGAGTACATGCGCCTGTCGGAGAAGCTGCTGGTGCCGGTGCCGAACGGGCTGTCGACGGAGTTCGCCGCCCTCACCGAACCGATGGCGGTCGGCGTGCACGCGGTGGCCAAGTCGCGCCCGGGTCCGGACGACGCCCCGCTCGTCATCGGCTGCGGCCCGGTGGGCCTCGCCGTGATCGCGGCACTCGAGCTCGCCGGCATCCATCCCATCGTCGCCGCCGACTTCTCCGCCCGGCGGCGCGAACTCGCGCTCGCCATGGGCGCAGACGTCGTCGTCGACCCCGCCGAACGCTCACCCTACGCGGCCTGGGGCGAGGTCGCCGCCTACGCCGAACCGTCGCAGGCACCGCCGCGCGCGCCCTGGCTCACCGGCCCGCACCTGCGCCCGGCCCTGGTCTTCGAGTGCGTCGGCGTGCCGGGCATCATCGAGCAGATCATGGAAGCGGTGCCGGCCAACGCGCGTATCGTGGTGGTCGGCGTGTGCATGCAGCGCGATCACATCGAACCCATGTTCGGCATCAACAAGGAACTCAACCTGCAGTTCGTGCTCGGCTACAGCGGCGAGGAATTCGCCGACACCCTGCGCTGCATCGCCGAGGGCCGCCTCGACGTCGCGCCGCTCTTGACCGGGACGGTCGGCATCGAGGGCGTGGCTGGCGCATTCGCCGCGCTGGCCTCGCCCGAACAGCACGCCAAGATCATCGTCGAACCCTGGCGCGCGTAAACCCCGCGCCGGGCCCGCGACCACCGAGGGGAGGAACCGTCGTGGAAGAGAACACCTACGTCACCATCCTGCGCCACGCGCTCACCGCGCGGCGCTTCGAGGAACGTGTCATCCAGCTCGCCATGGCCGGCGAGCTGCCGGCGACCCTGCACCCGGGTTCCGGCCAGGAACTCGCGCAGTGCGCGGCGCTCGCGGCGCTGCGCCCCGACGACCCCATGTTCTACGGCCACCGCGGCAGCGCCTACTGGATTGCGCGCGGCCTGCCGCTCGACCGCATCCTGTGCGACATCGCCTGCAAGGAAGGCGGCACCAACCGCGGCAAGGGCGGCGTCATGCACGTGGTCGACCCGGGCCGCGGCATCATGGGCGAGAGCGGCACCCTGGGCGGCAATTTCGTGCTCGGCGTCGGCAACGCGCTGGCCGACCAGATGCTCGGCAGCGACGCCGTGACCGTGATCTTCTTCGGCGACGGCACGTCCAACCGCGGCCAGTTCCACGAGGCGGCCAACTTCGCCGCCGTGCGCAGGCTGCCGGTGATCTTCTTCTGCGAGAACAACGGCTGGGCGGTGTCGGTGTCGGCGAAGCATTCGACGGCTGTGGCGAACATCGCCGACCGCGCCGCCGGCTACGCCATGCCCGGGGTGGTGGTCGACGGCGGCGATGTCGACGCCGTCTACGACGCCACCCGCGCGGCCGCCGAGCGCGCCCGGCGTGGCGAGGGGCCGACGTTGATCGAGGCCAAGGTCGAGCGCCTGCTCGGCCACTACATCGGCGACCCGCTCGACTACCGCAGCGCCGACGAACAGGCGGCGGTGAAATCGCGCGACCCGCTGCCGGTCTTCGTGCAGGCGATGATCGACCGCGGCCTGGTCGACGCGGCCCAGGTCAAGGCCCTCGAGGACGAGGCCGACGCCCAGATCGAGGCCGGCCTCGCCGTCGAACGCGCGCAGGTGCCGGCCGCGCCGCGCACGGCCTTCGACGCGGTGTACGCGGCATGAGCGCGCGCACCCTCACCTACGGCGCCGCCATCGGCGAGGCCCTGGCCGAGGAACTCGCCCGCGACGAGCGCGTGGTCCTGTTCGGCGAGGACGTCGAGATCCACGGCGGCATCTTCGGCGTGCTGCGCGGCCTGAAGGATCGATTCGGCGCGCGCGTGTTCGACACCCCGATCGCCGAGAACCTCATCGCCGGCATGGCCGTCGGCGCCGCCGCGCGCGGCCTGCGCCCGGTGGCGGAACTGCAGTTCGCCGACTTCGTGCTGTGCGCGGCCGACGAGGTCCTGCTCAAGGCCGGCGGCTGGCGCTATACCCACGACGGCGCCTACACCCTGCCGCTGGTCATCCGCGCGCCGTCGGGCGGCTACGGTTTCGGCCCCGAGCACTCGCAGTGCCCCGAGGCCTACGTCATGCACACGCCGGGCCTGCGCCTCGCCGTGCCCTCGACCCCGGCCGACGTCAAGGGCCTGCTCAAGAGCGCCATCCGCAGCGACGACCCGGTGGTGCTGTTCGAGCACAAGCTGCTCTACCCGATGAAGGGCGAGGTGCCGGACGGCGAACACCTCGTGCCCTTCGGCCAGGCCGCCGTCCGCCGCGAGGGCGACGCACTCACCGTGGTCGCCTGGCAGGACATGCTGCGGCGGACGCTCAAGGCCGCCGATATGCTCGCCGCCGACGGCATCGCGATCGAGGTCGTCGACCCGCGCACGTTGAATCCGTTCGACTGGGACACCCTCCTCGCCTCGGTGAAGAAGACCGGCGGTTGCCTCGTGGTCGAGGAAGCCTTCCGAACCCTGGGGGTCGGCGCCGAGATCGGCGCGCGGCTGATGGAGGACGCCTTCGGCTACCTCGACCGCCCGTTCAGGCGTCTCGCCATCCCCGACGTGCCCGTGCCGACGGCGAAACACCTCGTCGATGCCCTGGTGCCGAGCGCCGAAACCATCGCCGCCACCGTGCGCCAGTTACTCGCCTGAGGAGAACGGCCATGACCACCGACATCCGCATGCCGCGCATCGGCCAGTCCATGACCGAAGGGGTGATCGTCGAATGGCTGGTCGCGCCCGGAACGTCGGTCGCCGCCGGCGACGCGCTGCTCACCGTCGAGACCGACAAGACCACCTTCGAGGTCGAGGCGCCGGCCGCCGGCACGCTCGGTGGCACCCTCGCCGCGCCCGGCGACACGCTCGAGGTCGGCGCCGTGCTCGGTCACCTGCTCGCGGCGGGCGAGGCGACACCGGCCGCGGACGCCGCGCCGTCCGTCGTGCGGCCGGAGGAACGGGTCGTGCCGTCCGCGGCCGAGGCCGGAGTCGCGGCGGCACGCCCGGCGCGCGCACCGGTCTCGCCCAAGGCGCGGCGCCTGGCCAGCGAGCACGGCCTCGATCCGGCCGCCCTGACCGGCAGCGGGCCGGACGGCCTGGTGACCGCCGAGGACGTCGAGGCGGCCATCGCCGCCCAGGCCGCCCACCCTGCGCCGCCGCGCGCAAACGTCGAGCACTGGCACGGCCGCACCGTGCGCGAACGCGTGGCGCTCTCCCCGCTAGAACGTGCCACCGCGCGCCACACCCACGAGGCCTGGCTGAACGCGCCGCACTTCGTGCAGATGGTCGATGCCGACATGGGCGCGGTGAAGCGCCTGCGCGCGCAATGGAAACGGGACGGCGACGCGCGCGCCATCGTCACCGTCGGCGACTTCTGCGTCGCCGCCACGGCCCGCGCGCTGGCCGAACATCCCCATCTCAACGCCGCCGTCGACGGCGACAGCCGGGTGTG
The DNA here is from genome assembly GCA_050184115.1 of Gammaproteobacteria bacterium. Classification (GTDB taxonomy): domain Bacteria; phylum Pseudomonadota; class Gammaproteobacteria; genus JACKNG01. The sequence continues at coordinate 396,204 of JBFXAQ010000002.1, forward strand.
CTTCGAGGGGGTCGACATCGGCATCGCCGTCGACACCCCGCGCGGGCTGGTGGTGCCCGTCCTGCGCGACGCAGCAAACCTCGACCTCCTCGCCATCGCCACGCGCACCCGCGAACTCGCCGCCGCCGCCCGCGACGGCCGCCTCTCCCCCACCGACGTCGAAGGCGGCAGTGCGACGGTCTCCAACCTCGGCGCTTTCGGCATCCGCGCCGGCACCCCGGTGCTGAACACCCCGCAGCCGGTGCTGGTCTTCGTCGGCGCGCTCGAGGACCGCGCCGTGGTCCGCGACGGTGCGCTCGCCATCGCGCCGATGATGACCCTGTCGGTCGCCTACGATCACCGCGTCGCCGACGGCGCGCGGGCGGCGGTGCTGACGGTGCGGATCAGGGAATTGCTGGAGGCGGGCGACGCGTCGGCATGAGACGGCCCCACAACCGGAGGGGCCGAGCTGCCGCCTTGTTTGAATGGGTTTAGTTAATTTATTCGACAAAGATAAATTAACCTAAACCTGCTATAAGCAACGCATGGACCCCGTCCGCAACCCCTACGCCCCGGGCGCCGGCACGCCACCGCCCGAACTCGCCGGGCGCGACGACCTGTGCGAACGGATCCGCATCGCTCTCGAACGGGTAAAGCTCGGCCGTCCGGCCAAGAGCCTGCTCATGGTCGGCCTGCGCGGCGCGGGCAAGACCGTCCTGCTCGACCGCATGCGCGACGATGCCGAGGCCGTCGGCATCCAGACCCTGCGCATCGAGGCGCCGGAGGGGCGCTCCCTGCCCGCCATCCTCGCGCCCGAGCTGCGGCGCGCGCTGCTGCGCCTCTCGCGTGTCGAACAGGCCGCCGACCTCGCGCGGCGGGCCTTGCGCGGCCTGGCCGGGTTCGTCGGCGCGCTCAGGCTCAAGTACCAGGACATCGAGGTCGGCATCGATTTCGAGCCCGAGCCCGGGCTCGCCGACAACGGCGATCTCGAACTCGACCTGCAGGCCCTGCTCGAAGCCGCCGGGCGCGCCGCGCGGGAAGCCGGCACCGCGCTCGCCATCTTCATCGACGAGCTGCAATACGTCGACGAGGACCAGCTCGCCGCCCTCATCACCGCCCTGCACCGCACCGCGCAGCGCCAGTTGCCGGTGGTCCTCATCGGCGCCGGCCTGCCGCAGTTGCGCGGTCACATGGGGCGCGCGAAGTCCTATGCCGAGCGCCTGTTCGAATTTCCCGAAGTCGGGCCGCTGACGGTGGACGCGGCGCACGACGCCATCGCCAAGCCGGCCGCCGCGGAAGGCGTCGCGTTCGGGCCGGGCGCCGTCGAGCGCATCGTGGCGGCAACCGAGGGTTATCCCTACTTCCTGCAGGAGTGGGGCAAGCACGCCTGGGACGCCGCGCAGGCGTCGCCGATCACGCTGGCCGACGTCGAGGCCGGTTCGATCACGGCGCTGGCGGCGATGGACGCGAACTTCTTCCGCGTGCGCTTCGACCGCCTCACCCCGACGGAGAAGCGCTATCTGCGCGCGATGGCCGAGCTCGGCCCCGGCCCGCACCGCTCGGGCGCCGTCGCCGACGTGCTCGGCCGCGACGTCCGCTCGCTCGGGCCGACCCGCGCGCAGCTCATCGGCAAGGGCATGATCTGGAGCCCGAGCCACGGCGACACCGCCTTCACGGTGCCGCTGTTCGATGCCTTCATGCGCCGCATCATGCCGGGCGAGGATTGGCGCAGCGCGGAGTGACAGGCACGCCGGCGCCGTGCCGCCCGGCTCAGTCCTGTTTCGTCGCCCGCACCGCCGCCTGCTCGCGCCGCCGCGCCTCGCCCGCCGCGGCGAGTTCGGCGCGGTTGCTGTCGTCGACGCGCATGAAGTTGGCGCGCCAGGAAAGATCCTCGGCCGGGTTCCAGATCTCGGGTCGTTGCACCGTGGTGCGCGGTACCCAGGCCCGTTCGAGGAGATCCAGCGCGGCGCCCGCGATGGCGTCCTGCATGGCCGTGTCATACGGCTTGCCGCAGGGATTGCCGAGCGGGAAATCGACGAACAGGAAACGCGGCACGCCGCATTCCTCGACGATGTCGCGCGCCGAGCCGATGACGACGGTCGGGATACCCGCCGCTTCGAGGTGCCGTGCGACCAGACTCACGGTCTGGTGACACACGGGTCAGAGCGCGACGAGGATCGCCGCTTCGACACCGTCCTCGCGCATCCAGGCTTCGAGCTGAGGCGCGTCCTGTTCGATGGTCTGGCGTTGCGAGTAATCGGTCGACAGGCCGTAGAAACGCGCGCTCAAGTCACGCACGCGGCCGGCCTCGCGCAGGCGCGCCAGCGCCGCGCGCGGCAGGAAGGACTCGGGATCGTCGGTGTGGGTCGCGTCGCGATCCCAGAACATCTCGGTGTGCAGCGGCGCGCTGCGTTGCATGGGTTCGGCATAGAGCTTGGCCTCGCGCCCGCCGGCGCGCGGCGCGCGGTCGGCGGTGGTGCCGAGACCGATGCGGCACTCGGCGAGCGGCTTCGCCAGCGCCTGGAACGGCACCGCGTCGTAGTGCGCCCAGGCATAGGGCTTGTCGTACCCGTGCGCCGCGTAGTACTCGCGGCTCTTGTCGATGTAGCGGACGAAGGATGGATGTGTGCGTCGGACCAGCACGGTGCGCCTCCCTTGGTGAACAACTCCCGTCCCGCATCCTAAGCGACAAAGGCCGGGCGGCAGAAGGCGTGGCGCCGCCCACGGACCGTACCGGCCACGGGGCTGGCCTGCATGTCTCGCACGTCTTCTGCTGCGCCCGCCGCTCTGCGCGCAAGACCGCGCCGTGCCCGTCACCGTCTCCTCGACGGGCTGTCAGGTCTGCCTTCGTCGCCAGCGACGCCGCGCGGCCCGGCTTTGCGGCATCCGGACACCCTCGCGACGAACACGTGAGAGAAATACGGGCTAGGATCGGCACGCGCCGCGCGGCGCGAATTCGTTGCCGACCAGCGGACGCAAACCATGCCCGATCGCGATCTCGTCTCCGCCCACTACACCCACGGCCGTCTCGTCGACGCCATCGCCGAGGGGCTCGCGAAACTCGGCAAGACGGTCGACACCGTGACGGTCGAGGATCTCGGCCCGGTCGACGAGTTCCACGTCGGCGGCCGCGTTGCCACCGAAGCCTTCCTCGACCAGCTCGACATCGCCGCCACGCACCACGTGCTCGACGTCGGCTGCGGCCTCGGCGGTGCGAGCCGCTTCGCCGCCGCGCGCTACGGCTGCCAGGTGACCGGCGTCGACCTCACCCCCGAGTACGTCGCCACCGGCAACACGCTGTGCGCCTGGGTCGGGCTCGGCGCACGGGTCACGCTCGAAGTGGGCGATGCCACCGCGCTCACCCAGGCCGTAGACAGCTTCGACCGCGCCTTCGTCATGCACGTCGGCATGAACATCGCCGACAAGGCGGCGCTCGCGCGCGCACTGTTCCGCGTGGTGCGGCCCGGCGGACGGATCGGCATCTACGACATCATGCTCACCGGCGCGGGCGAACTCGCCTACCCCGTGCCATGGGCGGCGAGCGCCGCCGGCAGCGCGCTGGCCGCGCCGGCGGACTACCGCGCGGCGCTCGAAGCGGCGGGTTTCACCGTCGTCGCCGAGCGTAACCGCCGCGACTTCGCCGTCGAGTTCTTCGCCCGCCTGAAAACCCGCGCCGAGGCCGCCGGCGGCCCGCCACCGCTCGGTATCCATCTCCTGATGGGCGACACCGCGCCGCTGAAGGTGAAGAACATGATCGAGAACATCGCCCGTGGCGTGATCGCGCCGGTCGAGCTGGTGGCGGAGAAGCCGGCGTGAGCAATGCGGGCTGGTGACGGCGCTGCGCGAAATCACCGCCGTCCAGCAGCGCCCGGGCGAACCGCCCCGGCGCTGGTTCCACGCCCACGACATGGATCTCTTCGTGTGGTTCGAGGGTGAGCGCATCGTGCGCCTGCACCTCGCCTATGCCCTGCGCGCGGATCGCGAACACCTCTACGAATGGGCTGCCGATAGCGGCGTGCGCCATGCGCGCATCGACGACGGCGCGCGGCCGGGCGGTCACCCGCGGGCGCCGCTGATGGGCGGTGCCACACCGCTCGATGCCGCTGCGCTGATCGCGCGATTCAGCGCGCGCGCCGCGGCGCTCGAACCGACACTGCGCGCATTCGTCCTCGCCCGCCTCGATGAATGGGCGGAACCGGATACGGCAGTCGCGGTGAGCGACGCGTGCGCACGTTCTTCGCCCGCATCGTCACCGTCGCTCGCGCCCCTGCTCGTGCTGCTCGGCACACTGCTTGCCGCGACGCTCCTGTTGTTCGCGTTGGTGCGCCTCGCCGGCTGACCGCGCCGCGCTCAGGACGCACGCGCGGCGTCGAGACTCTCGGCCAGCGCAATCAGCTCGCGCGCCGTCGCCACCATCGCGTAGTCGACCATGTCACCCTCGTAGATCACCGCCGCGCGGCCTTCGGCCTCGGCCGCCGCCATCGCCGCGAGCACGCCGCGCGCGTGCGCGATCTCGGACTCGGACGGACTGAAGATCTCGTTGACGATGGGCACGTGGCTCGGGTGCATCACGCACATGCCGCGCATGCCGAGACGGCGATTGCGCTCGGCGTCTGCACGCAGGCCATCGAGATCGCGGATGTCCCACCACGAGCTGATCATGGGATAGGGCACGCCGGCGGCGCGGGCGTCGAGCACGGCGCGCGAGCGCAGGTAGAGCGTCTCCTCGCCGCCCTTGGTCCACTGGTAGCCGACCGCCCGCGCGGCATCGCCGCCGGGGCCGGCGGCCAGCACCAGCTGGTGCACGCGCCGGCAGGCCCGCGCGATGTCGTAGGCATTGCGCATGGCGCCGGCGGTTTCCAGCAGCAGGGTGGTCTTGATCGACCCGTCGGCGATGCCGTGGCGACGTTCGAGCTGGGTGAGCAGGGTATCGAGCGCGACGAGGTCCTCGACCCGCTCGACCTTGGGCAGCATCACCGCGCGCAATTCGGCGCACGCGATGCCCTCGAGGTCGTCCAGCGTGCGCCCGGTGGCGTAGCCGTTGATGCGCACCGAGCAGTACTGTCCAGCCGCATGAAGCGCCTTGACGCTCTCTCGCACCAGCGGCCGCGCGGCGGACTTGTGGTCGTCCGGCACGGCATCCTCGAGATCGAGGATGAGTTCATCGGCGCCGGCGGCGCGCGCCTTGGCAACCCAGTCGGGCTTGTGCCCGGGCACGAAGAGCGAGGAACGGACGAGATGCATGGGGGGAAATCCTCCGGGCGGGATGTGCGGGAAGGGGGACGATGATAGCCGCGAACCCGTCACCGCGGGCCGTACTGGCGTCGCACCCACCAATCCGGTGGCACTGATTCGGTGACAGTGCCGCAACCATTTCCTGTCACCGAAATCGTCTCGACCTGCCCTCGACAAGGACGAAAAAAGGTGACTGTCACCGATTTCTGGGAAAAGGGTGACTGTCACCAATTTCGCGTGGCGCGAACCGGTTAAAGCGGTGCTCGCGGTCGTCATGGGTTCCGCGCCTGCGCCGCCCTCCGCTCTGCCACATCTGCGGAGCAAGGATTTCGAACCGGCTCGCTTGCAGCGCGAATCACGCGCCGCGGTGCTGGCCGAGCCCGCATCCGGGCAGTCCGTGCCCCGGTCGACCACTGCAGTCGCGCCGCCCGCACATCCGTAGAATGGGCCCCTCGCACCGGGGAGGAGACACGCCGTGCTACCCATGAGCGGAATACGCATCATCGAGGCCACCACCAACGCCGCCGGGCCGATGGCTACCGGCATGCTCGCCGACCAGGGCGCCGACGTCATCCGCTGGGAGGCGCGTGGCGGCGGCGACAATTCGCGCCACGTCGGCGGCCGGCGCGGCGGGGTCGGTGCCTACACGGCGTACATGAACCGCAACAAGCGCTCGATGGCGGTGAACCTCGGTCATGCCGCGCTGCGGCCGTGGTTGCTCGAACTGGTGCGCACAGCCGACGTCTTCGTGCAGAACGCGCGACCGGGCGCCCTGGCGCGTTCGGGCTTCGGTTACGAGGATTTGCATGCGGTCAATCCCGATCTCATCTACGTTTCGATCTCGGGCTTCGGCGCCACCGGGCCGGCCGCGCACCAGCGCGTGTACGACCCGGTCATCCAGTGCGTGTCCGGCTTCACCGACGTGCAGGGCGACGGCGACACGCCGGCGCTGATGAAGACCATCGCGAGCGACAAGGTCACCGCGCTGACCGCGTCCCAGGCCATCACGGCAGCCCTCCTCGCGCGCTCGCGCGGCAGCGCCGGCGGTCACCACGTGGAGCTTTCCATGCTCGATGCGAGTCTCGCCTTTCTGTGGCCCGAGGCCTACTGGAACCACAGCTTCGCCGGCGACGAACCTTACGAGACACGCCCGGCCATCGCCGACTTCTACCGCCTGCTGGCGACGCGCGACGGCCACGTCACCCTCACCGTGGTCGGCGACGAGGAGTGGTACGGCGCCTGCCGCGCGCTCGGTCTCGAACACCTGCGCGACGAAGACCGTTTCCGCACCCTGTCCGACCGCTTCGCCAACTTCGCCGCACTTTGCGACCTGCTCGAAGCGGCGATGCAGGACCTCGACGCCGACGAGGTGGTGCGGCGCATGGATCGCGAAGGCGTGCCCTGCGCGAAGGTCAACCGACTCGACGACGTCTTCGACGATCCGCGTGTGAAACATCGGCAGAGCATCGTCGAGTACGAGCACGCCGATGCCGGCCGCCTGCGACAGGCGCGCGCGCCGGCCATCTTCGCCGGCGAAGCCTGCCCGGTGCGCAGCGGCTCGCCGCGCCTCGGCCAGCACACCGCCGAGCTGCTCGGCAGTGTCGGCTGCACGGCCGAGGCGATCGCGGCGCTGCGTGCGGCCGGCGCCATCGATTAGTCGGTTGGTGAAGAGCGTGGCGAGGATGGACGTGGGCAAGCCGCGGGCGAGACGAGGACCGGCGTTCCTGCGGATGAATGACGACCGCGGGCGCACAGGCAACGCCGTCGACGACCTCTGTCGTCGTCTTCCGCCAGCCTGCTAGGGCGTCGCGGCGAGGCTTGCAGCGATGGCCAGCGACAACGCAACCCGCAGCCTGCTGCGCGTGGTGACTCCGTTCGAGGTCGACTGGCACGTCTGGTTCCGGGCGCCGTTCAGCCTGTCTGATACCGCGACCTTGCCGGCCGGGGTGGTGCTGAAACTGGCCCGCCGGCCCGAGCTGTCGGAAGCGGTACGCAACGAAGCGAGCGTGCGCGACGCCGCCGACTGGGCGCCGTTCCTGCTCTCCGCGAGCATGCGTTTCCATCCGCGTTTCGCCTACAGCTACAACACCTACCTCAGCGACGAGCAGATCGAACGCTACTGTGAACCCGTCGCCGACGGCGCCGTGGACGAGCCCGCGCCCCTGCGCCTGCACCGCGCGCTGCAGGGCTGCCTGCTCGGCACCGCCATCGGCGATGCCCTCGGACTGCCCTTCGAAGGTCTCTCGCCGCGGCGTTTGGCGAAATTCCGTGCCCTGCCGCTGCGCCAGCGCTTCTTCTTGGGCCGCGGCATGATCTCCGACGACACCGAGCACACCGCGCTGGTCGCCCAGGCCCTGCTGCGCAGTGGCGGCGAACCGGCCGCGTTCGCGCGCGCGCTCGGCTGGTGTCTGCGGTGGTGGTTCCTCGGCCTGCCGGCCGGCATCGGGCTCGCCACGCTGCGCGCCTGTCTCAAACTCCTGTGCGGTATCCCGCCGGAGCACAGTGGCGTGTACAGCGCCGGCAACGGGCCGGCCATGCGCAGCGCGCTGCTCGGTGTCTGGTGCGGCGACGACGTGACGCTGCTCGACGCGCTGGTCGACGTCAACACCCGCATCACCCACCGCGATCCGAAGGCCGTGCGCGGCGCGCGCATCGTCGCCGAACTGGCGCGGCTGAACGCGCTCGGCACACCGCTCGGCGCGGACGACGCGATGGACGCACTCGCGCCCATCATCGCTGCTGACGACGAATTGCTCGGGGTGTTGTCCGCCGCGGTGACGAGCGCCGCGCGCGGCGATACGGCGATGGCGTTCTGCGCGGCTGGCGGTATGACCAAGGGCGTGGGCGGCTACATGTATCACACGCTGCCCGTTGTGCTTCACATCGTGCTGCGGCATGCGGACGACTTCGAGACCGCGGTGAGCGAGGCCGTCGCCTGCGGCGGCGATACCGATACCGTCGCCGCCATTGTCGGCGGCATCGTCGGCGCCGGCAGCGGTGTCGCCGGCATCCCCGCGCACTGGCGCGAGAACCTGCGCGACTGGCCGCGCGACCAGCGCTTCCTCGGCCTGCTCGGCGAGGAACTCGCGCGCCAGCGCATACTGGGCGGCGTGGCGCGCGACCTCTCCATCGACCTCGTCCGCGCCTGGCTGCGCAATGCCTTCTTCATGGCCTGGGTCCTGGCGCACGGCCTGCGCCGCCTGTTGCCGCCGTACTGACCGCGCCCCGATGTCACGCCGGCTTGCCAGCTCCCACCGTCGCCCGGCATGCCGCTTGCGCGGCGCGGCCGTGCGAGGGACAACCTGATGCAGGGTCCGGCCCACGTCGGTCTCGGTTGGTTGCTTGGCGCGCACCAGCGCGAGCGCCGTAATCGCCGCATCGTCGGGCTGGCCGGGCTCGCGCCGGACATCGACATCGTGGTCTACCCGCTGGCCTGGCTGGCCTACGGCTTCGATCTCGACCACGCCTACGCGCTCTATGCCGGCGTCCATCACCGCTACACCCATGGCGTCGTCTTCATGCTGGTCACGGCACTGCTCGGCTGGCGGCTCGCGGTGGGCACGGGTCGCGTACGCGTGGCTGCGCTCGCCGTGCTGGCGGTCACCCCTGCACATCGCCGGTGACGTGATCGCTTCGGGGCCGGCGTGGCCGGTCTACCCGCTGTGGCCGTGGTCGGATCTGGCGTGGGGCGTGGCGTGGTCGTGGAACGCCAGCGACTGGCGCAACATCGTGCTCTCGGCGCTGGCCGTGGGCATGACGCTGGCCTGGTCCTGGCGACGTGGCTACTCGCCGCTGGAATGCTTCAGCTACCGCGCCGACGACTGGATGGCGCAGGTGATGCGCGGCGAATACGTCGCGGGACCGCGCTTCCGCCTCGTGCTCTACGGCACGCTCGCGCTGGTGGTGGCGCTGGCCGTCCTGCCGCTGGTGTTCTACCTGCGTTGAACGGCTGCAACGCCGCCGGCCGCGCACCTCGCGACCGGCGGTGGCAAAGCTGGCTCAGGCGCGCGGCGCGAGCTTGAGGACGGTGCGCCCGGCGAGCGGTACGTCGAGCCGCGCACGCCCCTGCTGATCGGCGTTGACGACGGTGTCGAGCGCACCGCTCACGGCGTACTCGCGCCCCGGCACCAGGCGTTCGAAGCCGAGCGTCTGCGGGCCCTCTGCGCGCCCCGGGTAGAGCACGAGATCGAGCGCGGCGCCGTCGCTGAAGGCCTTCGCCACCAGCACCTCCGGGTAGGCCGCCTCGGCCAGCGCCGGGCCACTGTGCGCCGTCGCCGGCGGCCCCTTGACGAAGGTATTGCGGAAGTCGCCGGTGCCGAGCAGCTTGCCCTCCACCGCCCACACGTTGGCCAGGCACGAGGCCTTGGTGTACGACACCACGCCATCGGTCTCGACCCGTCCGCAGTCCTCGTTCATCGACTCGATGGCGGCGCTGGCGAGATCGTCGTCGCCGAACTCGCGTCCGCAGATGGCGACCGCGGCGTAGGGGAACAGCGAACCCTTGCGGTAGTTGCCCGGGTCGATGGTGTCGATGAAGCTCAAGGCCTCGGCGGGGATCGAGAGCCGTGAACGACCGGCGGCGTTCTCGGCGATGCAGAAGGCGAGCTCCTTGCGCCCCACCGCCCACAGGCGGCGTGCCAGCGCCGGCGAGAACACGTTGGCGAAGAAAGCGAAGCCCGCCTCGCCGGCGTAAAACGGGATCTCGAGGCCGGTCCAGTAGGAACGCAGACCGATGATCGAACCCTTGCCGTCGGTGAACTCGGTTTCGAGCTGGTCCAGCCAGTTGGGCAGCAGGCGCTGCACGTAGTCGCTGCCGAACACGGCGTCGTGGGCGGCCAGCGAACTCATGCCGTACATGTTGCACACCGGGTAGACCCAGTTCGGCTCGCAAGGATAGAGACAGAAATCCGAGCGCTGCAGGTTGTCCGCCACCGACTGCGCGAGGGTGTGCGAACTGTGCTCGAACGCGGTGTTCGCGTTGAGACGGAAGGTCAGGCTGCCGGGCTCGGCGTAGCGCCGGTCGCCGCTCGCCTTCATGTAGGCGTTGACGTGCATGCCGTACCAGCCGGTCAGCATGATGTTGTCCTTGGCCGCCGGGTCGAAATCGGTGAAGTTGAAATGCCCCCACATCGATTCCAGCACCCAGTAGGTCCACACCTTGGGGTCGAGATAGGTCTCGACGAGGTTGCGCTGGGCCTGGCCGAGGTAACCGGTGAAGCTCGGCGCGTAGTGGGTCTGGGCGATGGCGAGCGCGAAGCCGAGATGGTTGATCTGGTAGCGCAGCGCGGCCGGCTGGAATTGATCGATGACGGTATAGCCGGCGAACTCGCCGACCGGCTGCAGGGCGCGGTCGTAGACGTAGCGCAGGCTCTTCAGCTGTTCGAGATCGAGTTCGCGCGAACCGGCCTCGGCCTCGGCGCGGACGCGTTCGTTGACCTCGCTGCGCGAGGCCTCGAAGAAGGTCTGGCGCAGCTCGTAGCTCGCGCGATCGGCGGCGCGGCGCTTGGCGCCGCGGTACTGGAACCCGGCGAACAGGGCGGCGGCGGCGAGCGGCGCGAGCCACGGGCCCGCTGCCCAGGCGCTGTCGCCGACCGTCGCGCCCGCGAGCAGCGCACCGCCCAGCCATACCGTGAGCGGCGCCACCACCATGCCGGCCCAGAACCAGGCCACGCAGGACAGCCAGAACAGCGCCAGCGTGATGGCCAGCAGCACGATGCCGTGGGCGCCGTGGGCGAGGAAGCCGCCGCCCGGCAGCAGCAGGCCCAGACCCGTGGCCTGCCAGCCGGCCGTCGCGCCGAGCCAGGTCGGGGCAAGGCCGAGCAGGAACAGCGCGGCGTAGACAATGGCGTTGCGGCGATGACGCGATGCCGTCACCGGCCCCTTGCGGCCACGCGGGGTTTCGGCGAAACGGCCGAGAACGTCTTGTTCTATGGCGGACATGGTGGACCTCCCTCGTTGATTGAACCGCGGTGGATTACGTCCCGCGGTGTGAAACTCGTTGGCCGCCGCAGCGCGGCGCGCCGTGTCAGTCGCGGGCGGCGAGGCTGGCAGCCGTACCGTCGCACAGCGCACTGGCGAAACCGGTGAGATCGAACACGCGCGCGGCGACCTCGTTGCCGATGTGGGTGCGATGCTCGAACACGTAGGCGCCGGCGAAACCGGCCTCCAGCGCCAACACCGCCACCAGCGCGACGCGCAGGGTCGGATGGCGCAGGTAGGCGAGCGCGTTGGCGATGGCCACACCGGGCGCGCGTGGCGCCCGTGGTGTGCGCTCGGCGATGCCGAGCAGACGCTTGAGGCCACGCCAGGCGGCGATGAGCTGGTAGGCGAGCGCGAGGGCGATGACGCAGCAGGTCACGGCAGCCGCCTGGCCGCTGTCGCGCGCGCCGCCTGCCGGGAATCGTGCCGTCGTTCGTTGCTCATGCCGCTGCTGCCGTACGGTGCCGTTCGTACCCTGGGGCAAGCCTAGCGGTTTGTGCCGCTGCCGTCACGGTGGAGCGCAGCGCCGTGAACGCCGTACCCCGGCGCCGGTCAGGTCCGACAGTCCGGCACCACCAGGCGCTGCCCCTCGCGGATGGCATAACGCGGCGCCGCGATGCGGTTGGCGCGGGCGATGTCCTGCACGCCGCTGCAACCGTGCTTGCGCGCGATCACCGACAACGTCTCGCCACGCGTGACGACGTGCGTGCGGACCTGGGCCACGCGGCCGGCGGTCTCGCCACCCGGCAGGTGGGCGTCCTGCAGGGCGTGCAGATCGGCGACCACGGTAGCGCCGGTACAGCGCTCGGCATAGGCGGCGGCGGCGGCGCGCGGCACTTCGATGACGCTGCCCGCCGGTAGACGGTCGTTCGGCTCCCAGCGCGGGTTCAGGTTGCGCAGCGTGCGGAACCAACCACGCGGATTGCCAGCCTGGCCGAGGCAGATGGCGAGTTCGTTCAGCGACAGGGCGTCGGCGAGCGTCACGCTGGCCGGCGCAGCGTCGACGGCGGGGAACTCGAGGCCGTAGCGCTCGGGGTGGAGGAACAGCCAGGCGGCCGCCAGCACCATCGGCACGTAGGCGCGCGTCTCGCGCGGCAGGGTCTGCTGCATGCGGCTGTCCCAGAACCGTCGCTTGCCCATCCCGGAGAGTCGCCCGACACGACCCTCGCCGCCGTTGTAGGCCGCCAGTGCCAGGGCAAGGTCGTCGTTGAAGCGCCCGAACTGCTCGTCGAGGTAGGCCGCGTTGGCGCGTGCCGCCGCCGCCGGATCGAAGCGGGTGTCGAAACCGTTCCGCACGCCGAGCCCGAGCCGTTGACCGGTCGCCGGCATGAACTGCAGCGGCCCGGCGGCGCCGGCGCTCGACACCGCGTGAACCTTGCCACCAGACTCCTTGGCCAGGATGCCGAACAGGAGCGCCTCGGGCAGCCCGGCCTCGGCGTAGGCCGGCCACATACGGTGGCGCAGGTAGGCGTAGTTCTCCCACGCATCGAGGAGAAAGGGCCGCATCCAGGTCAGCCACTCGCGCAGCGCGGCGCGCAGTGGTTCGTTCAACTCGATCAGCTCGCCCAGGTCACGTCCGCGCAGGAGGCGAACGCTCTCGGCGCTGGCCGGTACATCGTCGAGCAGCGGCGAATCGGCGTCCGCCCCGGCGACTGCCGCTGACGGCATCCCGCCGGGATTCGCCTCCAGCGTCGCGACCTGCTGGGCGAGGAGCTGGTCCTGCGCGGCAAGAATGCGTTCCAGCCCGCAGCCGGGCAGGTCGGCGCAGGCAGCGCGCGCGCGGCGCAGGCGGTGACGCGCGCTGGCGAGGCCGGCGCGCCCGGCGTCGACGTCGCCCTGCTCGATCGCGGCGAACGCCGCCCGAGCCCGCGTCAGCGCGGCCTCCGCCTCGGCGTAGAGGGTGTCGGGCGCGGTCGCCTCGTGTGCCGGCCCCGCCCCGGCGGACGGCACGCTGGCAACGCTCGACGCACGCCGCAATGGCGAACTGACGCAGGCGCAGAGCGCGCCGAGCAGGACGGTGCACAGGGCGGCAGCGCACAGGGCGCGGAGGGACATGTTCGTTTCTCCGGGCGGAACGCGCGGTGCGACCGCACCACGCCCGCCCTCCAGGTCATGGCCGCGCGCCGGTCCCGGGCGCGCGCACGGATTCAGGCCGCGACGAAACCCGGCCAGTTGCCCATGTAGTCGATGAACGCGCGGCCGAGGCCCTCGCCGGCGAGGTAGTCCCGGCTCACCGGCAACGCGACCGGGGCAAACGCCGGGTCGGCGCCGGCCCGGCGCGGGAAGTCGTGGTGGAGGATGGCAGCCCGTCCGATGAGAACGAAATCGCAGCCGCCGTCCAGGCAGGCCAGGGCGTCGGCCGCGCTGCGCACCTTGCCCGCCACGCCGAGACGCACGCGTCCGCGATCGAGTTCGGTGAAGCACGACATCAGGCTGCGTCCGGCCCAGGCCTCGTCCTGCGGTTCCTTGAACACGTCCCACAGCGACATGTCGAGGTAATCGATGCGGTCTTCACGCATGAGCCGCTGCGCCACCTCGCGTATCTCGCCGAGCTGCATGCCGAAGCGTTCCGGCGAGAGCCTGACACCGAGCTGGAAATCCGGCCCGCAGCGCTGCCGGATGCCGGCGATGATGTCGAACAGCGGCCGCGCGCGCTGCTCCAGCGCGCCGCCCCAGGCGTCCTCGCGGCGGTTGATCTCGGCGCTCAGGAACTCGCACAACAGGTAGCCGTGCGCCCCGTGCAGTTCGACGCCGTCGAAACCGGCCGCCTCGGCGCGCTCGGCGGCGCGGACGAAATCCTCGATGACCTGGTCCACCTCGCCGGCCGACATCGCCCGGGCGCCGGACTCGATATCGTCCGATGGGCACAGCGGAGCCTGGCCGATGAGAGCGGCCGGCGCGCGCATGCCGGCATGGTGGAGCTGAACCGACGAACGACTGCCGGCGGCGCGGATGGCCGCGGCCAGGCGTGCAAGGCCGGGCAGGTGCAGGTCGTCGAAGATGCCGAGCTGGCCCGCGAAGCCGCGCCCGGCGGGCTGCACGAACGCGGCGCAGGTCATGGTCAGGCCGAAGCCGCCCGTGGCGCGCATGGTCAGCCACTTGAACTCGTCATCGGACAGCGTCCCGTCCGGGTTGCTCTGGCAGTTGGTCAGCGGTGCCAGCATGAAACGGTTCGGCATGGCCGGGCCACGCGCGAAACGGAGTGGTTCGAACAATTGCGGCATCGGGCGGTAGTTTCCGGGTTGGAGGGAACGCTGCCGGCGCGCGCGGCGCGGGGCGCGGCGATGGTATGCGAAAACTGCCTGCCGCGGCATCGGGGGCACGTGCGAGGTCGAGGTCAGGGCGCGGTCCGCCGGAACGTCAGCAAGGCCGACTCGTACTCGTCCAGGAGCACGAGTTCGTCGCCGTCGAGGCGCACGACGATCCAGGAGAAACGGCGTCCGCCCGCGCTGACGACCTCCAGGCGGCGTTCGCTCACTGACCAGCGCGCGCCCGCGGCGAGATGAATGCCGGGGCCGGCATCGCCAGTGAATACCGCGCCGCCATCGCCGTCGTCGAAGTGCAGGACGCGACCGCTGCACGGTCGCCGCTCGCAAGTCCAATCGCCCTGCAGGGCGGCGAGGTCGAGCGCCGCGGCCTTGCCGGCGACGCTCGTCATGGCGAGGCCGGCCAGGAGGACGCAGGCCTTCGTCGCCAGCCGCGGTCGCGCCGGCCCCTTACCCCGAGCGGTCGGGAACAGGAACGGGCGGATACCCAGGAGTCGATTACAGGTCACGGATTGAGTTCATTGAATTCCCGAAAAGGAATTTTTTATTAAAAATGAGGTCCACGCGAACAAGAATCTGTTTTGTTGACCTGCATCAGACCGTAATGGCGATTTTCAAAAATAATATTCCCGTAATAGCTTTTTATTAACAAAAGGACTTTCTCTACCCGGAACAAGGCGAAGGCGCATCGCGGGCGACCAGGCACCCGTAGCGATGACGGATGCCCGCTCCTCGGGTGACCCGCGACGGCGCCGGCCAGCCCGCTGCACCGTTGCCGCAAGTCCCGTGCGCGATCCCCGGGCGGCCGCCAGGCGCGCCCGGCGATGACGCCCCAGCGGCCTGTCAGCCGCCGTAGAAGACCTTCTCGCCGAGGTCCTCGAGGGTGAGCGTGGCGAGGTCCGGACGTCCCTCGGGGGACTTGTGCACGCCGGCATCGACCACCTCGCCGACGAAGACCGAGTGATCACCACCTTCGTAGGTATGTACGAGCTTGCACTCGACGTAGGCGATGGCCGCTTCCAGGACGGGACTGCCGGTGGTGCGGAACTCGAACGGTTCGCCGTTGACGGTGTGACCGTCGCGTTCGGCGGGCTTGAAGAAAGCGAAGGCCAGACCCTGCTGCCCCTTGCCCAGGACATTGAGCGCGAAATGCCCCGAGGCCTTGACGATGTCGTGGGCGCCGGAGTCCGCCTTGACGCCGATGGCGACCTGCGGCGGTTTGAACGAGGTCTGGGTGACCCAGTTGATGGTCGCGGCCGCGACATCGCCGGCTTCGTTGGCGCCGGTCAGGATGTAGAGGCCATAGGGGATCATGCGCAGCGAGGTCTTCTTGGCGGATTCGTCCATGGTCGTTCTCACGGTAGAGGCGGGCCCGGGAGCGGTGGTCGGCAGCATTGATGCCGGGCGCGGGCTCGCAGACACGCGGCAGGTGCAGGGCGCCGCGAGGCGGCCGACGCGGGCCGGGAGCATAGCAAATACCTCCACACCGTCATGGGAATCACGCCCCCCCCCTTATCGTCGCGCGGTCCCGCCACGTATCCAGCAATGGCCCCGTGCAGCCGCCCCTGGTAGCTTCGACCGCTCACCCGCAACCCGAGGGCGTCGCCATGAACACGCTAGCCGCCTATCGCCGGCCAACCGCGCTCGAACGAGCGTTCAATCGCCTGTTCGGTTGGCTCACCGCGCACGGCGTGGGCCTCGCCCACAACCATGCGCTGGAGACGCGTGGTCGCCACAGTGGCCACCTTCGACGGACACCGGTCAACCTGCTCGAAGTCGACGGCCGGTGCTACCTCGTCGCGCCGCGCGGCGAGACCCACTGGGTGCGTAACCTGCGCACAGAGCCGTCACTGGCATTGGTGCGCGGACGCCGTCGCCAGGCCTGTGTCGCGCGCGAACTGGCCGCAGCGGAGAAGCCCGCGTTGCTGCGCATCTACCTGCAGCGTTTCGCACCGACCGTGCAGCGCTACTTTCCGCTGGCACCCGACGCACCGGAGGAGGCGTTCGCCGCGGTGGCCTCGTCCTACCCGGTGTTCGAACTGACGCCGCCCGGCTGAGGCGATACGCCGGCGTCGGTCAGAGGAAGTTTTCCTCGGTGTGCAGCCGGGTGAGGTGGATCTTCTTCAGCTTCCACGCGCCGTCCTCCTTGACGTAGTCCTCGTGGTAATGGCCCCAGCCCTTGAAGTGGCAGGTCGGCAGCATGACGTAGTCGAACATCGCCCAGATCCCGCGTGCGGTGGTCGCGCTGGTCAGTTCGAGTTCCGGCATGAAGCCCTGATGGATCGACTGCGCACCGGTCATGAGCGTGCGGATGCCGTCGACCAGGACCTCACGTCCCTCGCAGCCGATCTCGGTCGGCAGATCCGGCTTGGCGCGTGGCGCGCCTTCGTAGAACGCCGAGATGTCGGCGGTGAAGCAGCTGCCGAAGGTATCCCATTGCTGGGTGTCCATGAGGCGGAAATAGCGCGCCTTGAGCTGTCGGATGGCCTCGAGTTGGGCCACGTCGTCCATCGTCATCCTCGTCCTCCCCTGCCGCCCGCGCGGCACCTGTCACACCGGCCCCGGACGATAGGACAGCCAGGCGCCGGCCCGCAAGCGTCGCCGTTCAACGCGCGGTGAGATGGGACGGACCGTCCGGCAACCGCGCGAGCAGTTCGTTGAACAACAGCCCGGCCCCGGTCGAGAGCAGTTCGTCGGGATGCTCCGTGCAGAAGTCGTCCATCCACGCGAACATCGCCGACGCATCGGTGATGGCGAGCACGTCGATGCGCAGCGCCGTGGCGAGACCGGTCATGAAGCCGGCCAGCCACATCTGCGGCGGGTCGACCCGCGCGCCATCGCCGCGCCGCGCGGCCCACTCGCTGCAGGGGAAGTCGCCGATGCTGGTGACTTCGCCGGTGGCAGGTACCAGCCAGCCGCCGACCGCGACCAGGACCGCGAGACCGGCCGCGCGCCGCGTTCCGCCGCGACGGCGGCGCCACGCCGACGGCATCGATTTCGACATCTCAGTACCTCTCCAGCGGTGTCGGCGCCGCGTCACCACCGTGCGCGGGCAGCAAGCCGCGCAACAGCTCGGCACGCGCCTGCGGTTGGGCGGCGCGCAGCCGCTTGAGAAAATCCTCGCGCGCCGGTTCGGGCATGGCCTTGAGCAGTTCACGCGCCGCGACGCGTTCGTCTTCGCCGAGATCGCCCACTTCACTGCGTGGCACCGGTTTCATCGGCGTGGGACCGCCGAGTTCGACATCGTCCGCCGCGACGGCCGCGCCCACCGTCGCCAACACCATCACCAGCGCGGCCGCGCCCAACGTGTACTTCATGGTTCGCCATCCCCTTGCCTCGCCCTGGCCTTCGTCCGCGGCGAGGGCGGCGAGTTCCCGGCCGCCGGCCGGATGCGCCAGCAGACGTGTGGCCGGCGGCGGGCGAAGTCGAGCGGAATGGTCCGCGCCGTGATGTCCTCGCAGGCGTGGCGCGCGGCCAGCGCGGGGTCGAGACGGAAGCCCTGGCGGTTGTTCGAGAAATACAGCACACCGCCCGGTGCGAGCAGGGCCACGGCCTGCTCGACCAGGGCGACGTGATCGCGTTGCACGTCGAAGCTCGCCTGCATGCGCTTGGAATTCGAGAAGCTCGGCGGGTCGAGCACGATGACATCGAACCGTTCGCGCGCCTGCCGCGCCATGGTCAGCCAGCGCGTGACGTCGGCGTGGACGAGGCGGTGGCGACGCGGCTCGTCGAAACCATTGAGGGCGAGGTTGCGCCGCGTCCACGCCTGGTAGGTCTGCGACAGGTCGACCGTGACCGTCTCGCGCGCGCCACCGGCGGCGGCATGGACAGTGAAGCTGCCGGTATAGGCGAACAGGTTGAGCATGCGCTTGCCAGCGGCTTCGTCGCGCACCAGCGCGCGCGTCTCACGGTGATCGAGAAAGAGGCCTGTATCGAGGTAGGAGAGCAGGTCGACCTCGAAGCGCAGGCCGCGCTCGCCGACCACGAACGGTGCGCCGCGCGCGGCGAGCTTCTCGTACTGCGCCAGGCCGCGCTGGCGCTGACGACGCTTGAAGGCGACCCGCCCGCGCGGCACCTCGAGCGCGCCGGCGATGGCGCCGATCTGGTCATCGATCTCGGCATCGTCGAGTGCCCGCCGTCCCTCGACCAGCTGCACGTGTAGCCAGTCGCCGTAGCGATCGACGACGTAGGGAAACTCGGGAATGTCGCGGTCGTAGACCCGCCAGGCTTCGAGACCCTCGCGGCGCGCCCAGCGCGCGAGGTGACGGTCATTCTTCTGCAAGCGGTTGATGAGGGCGTCGGCGGTGCTCATACGGCCATTGCTCCCGCTGCCGTGGAACGCGGTCGCAGCGACAGCCTACCGCCCGCGACACGCGGCGCCCTGGCGCCGTCACGCGATCTCGAGTTCGACCTCACCGAGACGCTCGAGCGTGAAGCGGCAGCGCGTGGGCGCACCGGGGAAACGCGTCGGTGCGAGGCTGCCGGTCGAGACGAGGTCGCCGGCGCGCAAGCCCTGGCCGCGCGCGGCGAGATGGTTGGCGAGCCATTGCAGCGGCACGAAGGGGTGACCGAGCACGTCGGCGCCGCGGCCGCGATCGACGATCTCGCCGTCCATGTGCACGACACCCTCGACGGCCACGAGATCAGGCCACGCGGCGTGGAACTCGCCGAGCACGAGGCCGGCGTTCCAGCAGTTGTCGGCGACCAGCGAGCCGATGTCGGTGACGGCGTAATCGGCATCGCGATCGTCGACCACCTCGATGGCCGCGCAGACCGCTTCGACCGCCGCTGCGACGGTGGCGAAGTCGTAGGGCGCACCGGCCGCCGGCAGGTCGCGCCCGAGGCGCACCGCGATCTCGCATTCGAGCCCGAGCCGGCCATGGTCGGCGCGCGCGAACCGCGCGCCGCTCGCATGGACACGGTCGGCGAGCACGGCGCCGGCGATGGGGCTGTCGATGCCGAGCAGCGCTTGCATGCGCGGCGAGGTCAGGCCGATCTTCCAGCCGGCGATGCCGACCCCGCGCGCCGCGCACTGGCCGGCGACGAAGTACGCTTGCACGGCGTAGGCATCGTCCACGCCCGGCAGCGCCTCGGCGCCGCTGAAGGGTGCGAAGCGTGCCCGCGCGGCGTGCCCGTCGAGCAGGGCCTGCGCACGTGCGCGGTGTTCGGCGTCGGTCATCGGCGGTGTGCTCCCCTGCATGGCGCCGCCAGTGTAGCGTGCCTGCCGCGCGCTCGGACGCACCCCGGCCGCGCTACACTGCGCGCGACCATCAGGCTCGCGCGAGGGGAGACACGCCATGGCCAACGGCACCACCGACGATCGCCGTACCGTCTACCGCACCTGTCCGCTGTGCGAGGCGACCTGCGGACTCGAGCTCACCGTCGAGGGCGAGCGCGTGACCCGCGTGCGCGGCGATCGCGACGACGTCCTCTCGGGCGGCTATCTGTGCCCCAAGGGCGTCGCGCTCGGCGAATTGCACCACGACCCGGATCGCCTGCGCGCGCCACTCGTGCGTGACGGCGGGGTGTTGCGCGAAGCGAGCTGGGACGAAGCCTTCGCACGCGTTGCCACCGGTCTCGCGCCCTTCCTCGCCGAACCCCGGCGTCGTGCGCTCGGTATCTACGTCGGCAATCCCAACGTGCACAATCTCGGCGGCGCGCTGTTCCTGCGCCCGCTACTGAAGGCGCTCGCCACGCAACACCTCTACAGCGCCTCCACCGTCGACCAGATGCCCAAGCACGTCGCCAGCGGCCTCATGTTCGGCGACCCGGCGGCGCTGCCGGTGCCGGACGTCGACCGCTGCGACTACCTGCTGATGCTCGGCGCCAACCCGTGGGAGTCGAACGGCAGCCTGTGGACCGCGCCCGACCTGCCGCGGCGCCTGCGCGCCCTGCGCCGCCGCGGCGGCTGCCTGGTCGTCGTCGACCCGCGCCGCACGCGTACCGCCGAACACGCCGATCGTCACCTCGCCATCCGCCCCGGCACCGATGCTCCATGGCTGCTCGCGCTCGTCCACGTGATCCTCGCCGAGGGTCTCGCCCGGCCCGGCCGCCTGGCAGAGTTCACCAGCGGCCTCGATGGACTCGCCGCACGCGTCGCCGACTTCACGCCCGAGGCCGTCGCCGATCTCTGCGACATTCCCGCGGCCACCACGCGCACGGTCGCGCGCGAACTCGCCGCGGCGCCACGCGCCGTCGTCTACGCGCGCATCGGCACCCACGCCAACCGCTTCGGCACCCTGGCCGCCTGGGCCACCGAGGTGCTCAACGTGATCACCGGCAACCTCGATCGCGCCGGTGGCGTGATGTTCCCGCGCGCCCCGCACGATCGCGCCGACGACGGCGAACCCGGTGGGCGCGGCTTCACCACCGGGCGCTGGCGCTCACGGGTCAGTGGTCACCCGGAGGTCATGGGCGAACTGCCGGTGGCGGCGTTGGCCGAGGAGATCGAGACCGCGGGTGAGGGCCAGCTGCGCGCGCTGATCACCGTGGCCGGCAACCCGGTGCTGTCGACCCCGGAGGGTGCGCGCCTCGATCGCGCGCTGGCCGGCCTCGATTTCATGGTCAGCGTCGACATCTACCTGAACGAGACCACCCGCCACGCCGACGTCATCCTGCCGCCGCCCTCGCCGCTCGAACGCAGCCACTACGACTACTTCTTCCTGCGCTTCGCCGTGCGCACGGTCGCCAACTATTCGCCGGCGGTGTTCGCCAGCGCGGCGCCCGACGAGGCCGCCATCCTCATGCGCCTCGCACTCATCGCCCGCGGCGCCGGGCCCGATGCCGACCCGCGCGTGCTCGAAGACGAGAACCTGCGCGGCCTGGTCGAACGCGAGGTCGGCCGACCCGGGTCTCCCATCCACGGTTGCGTGGTCGAGGACATCCTGGCGCGCGTCGAGGGGAACGATGCCTGCGAACGCGTGATCGATTTCCTGCTGCGCACCGGACCCCACGGCGACGGTTTCACCGCCGACTCGCCGGGCCTGTCCCTCGCGACCTTGCGCGAACATCCGCACGGCATCGATTTCGGCCCCATGCAGCCGCGCCTGCCGGGCCGCCTGCGCACGGCCAGCGGACGCATCGAACTCGACGGCGAACTCGTCGACGGCGAACTCGCCCACGCCCGCGCGGCGCTCGCCGACACCGCGCGTGACGATGCCCTGCTGCTGATCGGGCGGCGCGAGTTCCATTCCAACAATTCCTGGTTGCACAACCTGCCGTCACTGATCGAACGCCCGGAACGTTGCACGCTGCGCATGCATGCAGACGACGCCGCGCGCCTCGGCCTCGCCGACGGCACCCTCGCGCGGGTGCGTTCGGCGGTTGGCGAGATCGAGGTGCCGCTCGAGATCCATGCCGAGATGCGCCCCGGCGTCGTCAGCCTGCCGCACGGCTACGGCCATCGCCACGCCGGCATACGCCTCGCCCACGCCGGCGCGCACGCTGGCGCGAGCGCCAACGACCTCGTCGTCGGGCTGGTCGACGGGCCTTCGGGCAACGCCGTGCTGAACGGCATCGCGGTCAGCGTCAGCGCCGCCTGAACCTCGCGAGGCCAGCAGGGGATCGTCGAGAGCGGCACTCCCGCCGGAGCGCGCTTGCCCCGGACTGCGCCTGCGCGGCGTGCGAGGGCAAGCGACCGCGGATCTAAAGTCCGGCCGCCGCCGGCCGCCATCCAGTGCGACGCCGTCGAATTGCGCCCATCACGGAACCAGACAGCTGCCGGCCCTACCATCGCCGGCGCGGAAGTCAGCCAGGTATGGATACAGGCTCGCCCTCACCGTCTTCGCCGACAGCCCTCCGGCCGCACGCACTGGTCGTCGATGACGACTGCGTCAACAGGCTGGTCCTGGCCGAACAACTCACGACGCTCGGCTACGCGGTGACCGAATGCGCTGACGGCCGGAGTGCCGTTATCGCCTGTGCCTCGCGGTCCTTCGACCTGGTCTTCATGGACGTGATGATGCCGCTGATGGACGGTATCGAAGCAACGCGCCAGATCCGCGCGCTGCCGACGGGGCACTCGATGCCGGTGCTCTTCCTCACCGCGCTGGCCGACGACGACACCCTCGAGCGCTGCCTCGCTGCCGGCGGCGACGATTTCCTCACCAAGCCGGCCAACCTGCGCGTGCTGAGCGCGCGCATCGGTGCCATACGGCGCCGCCAGGAGCTCTACGCGCGCCTGCACCACCTCACCGAACGCGAGCGACGCGACGCCGCCCTGGCCGAACGCATTCTCGACAACGCCGTGACCGCGCTCAATCTCGTGCACGACGCCATTCGCGCCCGCCCGTGGTTCGCGCGCGAGGCTGGCAACGCTTTCCATCTGGCCGCGCGCGCGCCGTCCGGCGACGTTCACGTCCTGCTCGGCGGGTTCACTGGCCAGGGCCTCGCCGCGGCGATCGCCGCGCTGCCGACCGCCGAGGTCTTCCACGCCATGGTCGCCAAGGGCTTCGCGCCCGAGCAGGTGCTGCGCGCGATCGACGCCAAACTCTGCGCCTTGCTGCCGCCCGGACTGAGTCTCGGCGCGCAGTACGTCGTGGTCCAGGCCGATCTCGGCAATATCCGCGCTGCCAACTGCGGCCTGCCGGCGCTGCGCCTGGTCGGGCCGGACGGCGCGGTGCGGAGCCTGGCGTCGGCCTCCATCGCACTCGGCGTCGACGGCGCGGCGCTGCTGCCGGCAGGTTTCGAGGATCACCCGATCCTGCCGGGGACGCGCGTGCTGCTCTGCGCCGAGCGCGGCGCGAACAACGCCGAACCGGCGCTCGAGATCCTGTGCAGCGAGGCACTCGTCAGTCCCACGGCGCGGAGCGACGACACCACCACGCGGCGTGCACCTGTCCGCTCCGGCGCGTGGGATTTCGCCCTGCGACTGCACGGCGCCCAGTTGCGCGAGATCGACCCCGTTCCGCTCGTTCTGAATCACGTCGGCGAGTTGCTTGGCGACGCCGTCGGCCGCGCCGAACTCTTCACCATCGTCACCGAGCTCTACGTCAACGCACTCGACCACGGTGTGCTCAAACTCGATTCCAAGCTGAAACGCGGACCGACGGGGTTCATCGATTACATGCAGCGCCGCGCGGACGCGCTAGCGCGCCTCGACCAGGGCTGGGTCTCGATCAGCCTGCGCGCCCGCTTCGACGGCCCCACGCCCCACCTCTGCGTGTGCGTCGCCGACAGCGGAGCGGGTTTCAACCCGCACGCACTGGAACGCGCCACCGACGGCGAAACCGTGGCCTGGGGCCGCGGATTCAAGCTCCTGCACGAGTTGTGCAGCGACGTCGCCGTCGAGGATGGCGGCACCCGAACCACGGCGACCTATTCCCTCGATCGCGCCGCCTGAACTGCCGGCGCGCGTTCCGTGCGCGGTGATGCTCCGCTACACTCCCGCGACATTGCGCCGCGCTGGCAGCGGCGGCCGTTCAGGGGGAGTCCTGTCGAAATGAGCGAGACCTTGCCGATCGTCGCGGCCGAAGGGGTGACCCCGGCGTGGCTGAGCACCGCCCTCCACCGCAAGGGCATCGATGCCACGGTGGGCGCGATCGCCACCGAGACCGTCGGCACCGGCCAGCTCGGCGAGACACGCCGCTTCCACCTGACCTACGCGGGCACACCACCGGCCGACGCGCCTGCAACCGTGGTCGGCAAGTTCCCCTCCGACAACCCGGTCGCCGCGACCAGCGGCAAGGAAATGGGTTTCTATCGCTCGGAGCTCATGTTCTACCGCGAGCTCGCCCACCGCACGGCGATCAACACGCCCGCCGTCTACGTCGCCGAACTCGGCCCCGACAACGATTTCACCCTCATCCTCGAGGACCTCGCGCCGGCGGTGCAGGGCGACCACATGCAGGGTTGCAGCGT
The DNA here is from genome assembly GCA_050184115.1 of Gammaproteobacteria bacterium. Classification (GTDB taxonomy): domain Bacteria; phylum Pseudomonadota; class Gammaproteobacteria; genus JACKNG01. The sequence continues at coordinate 420,521 of JBFXAQ010000002.1, forward strand.
CGACGAGGCCCGCCTCGCGCTGAAGGAAGCAGCGCTCCTGCACGGCGCGTTCTGGAACGACAGCGAGCTCGAAAACCAGCCCTGGCTCTACGTGCCGCCCGGCGCCCAGGGTTTCTACACCACCGAACTGGTCGAACAGTCGTGGGATCACTTCCAGCAGACCTACGGCGCGCGCATGGACCCGGAGGTCATGCGCCTGTGCGACAAGTTCGTCCGCCACCATGCCGCGTGGAACGCCCCGCGCCCGGCGCCGAAATGTTTTTCGCACAACGATTTCCGTGTCGACAACATGCTCTTCGGCGGGCCGCGCATCGCCGTCGTCGACTGGCAGACCAGCGCCTACCTCGGCACCGGCATGGACGTCGCCTACTTCCTCGGTGGTGCCTTCGACCGCGCCACCCGCCGTGCCGTCGAACGCGACCTGCTGGCCGAGTACCACGGCGAACTCCAGGCGCAGGGCGTCAGCGGCTACGACTTCGAGCAGCTGATGGCCGACTACCGCCACTACAGCTTCGCGGTGCTGGTCGTCGCCATCGCCGCCACCGTCATCGTCAAGCAGACCGAGCGTGGCGACCGCCTGTTCATGAAGATGGTCACCGACGGCGCCTGGCAGGCCATCGACAACGACGCCGCCGACGGCCTGCCGGCCTGAACGGCTGCGGCCGTGCGCCGAACGCGCCACGCGCCGCACGCAGCACTTCCGAGGAGTTCCCCATGCGCCTTGCCAAGCCCCACCTCGACATCGGCCTGTTCACCAACGACATCGCCACGCAGCGGCGCTTCTGGGGCGAGACCTGCGGGCTGCGCCTCGACCACGAACTGCCGCTCGGCATCGAGGGCATCGTGCAGTCGCGCTACGACGCCCACGATTCGGTCATCAAGGTCAACGACTGCCCCAATCCGCTGCCGGCGCTGCCGCGTTCGGGCTATGTCGGCCTGACCATCGCGCGCGCCGGCCAGCCGGCGTGGGCCGGCACCCATCCCGGCGGCGATGCGGTCCGCCTGGTACCGCCCGGCACCGACGGCGTGGTCGGCATCGGCGTCACGGTGTCGACTCCGGACCCCGCGCGCATGATGACGTTCTACGTCGAGGCGCTCGAGTTCGAGCCGGTGAGCGAGGACGTCGCGCGCTGCGGCGACAGCCTGCTGTTCGTCGAGCGCGGACCGGGCGCCACGCCGACCGAGCGCTTCATCGGCCCCGACTTCCGTTACCTCACCTTCCAGATCTACGACTGCGACGCCGCCTGTGCGCAGGTCGCGGCGCGCGGCGGGCGCATCGCCGCCGCCCCGGTGACCCTCGGCGAGGTGGCACGCTATGCCTTCGTCGTCGATCCGGACGGCAACTGGATCGAGATTTCCGAGCGCTTCTCGCTGACCGGCTACGTGCGCCCGGCGACGGACTGAGCCACACGGTTCGACGCCACCGGTGATCCAAGGCCGGTCAGCCGGCGTACCACGAGCGTGATGACCGTGCGTTGGTCCGCTCGTTGCCGCCGCCACCCGGCGCCCTCCTCCCCCCCTCCCCCCCGGGGCCGGGTGGTGGCGGCACGTTTTTTGGCACCGCTGGGTGCCATCTTCGCCGCATTCCTCGCCGTCCTGCTTCTGTTGTGGCCCGGCGCCGCCATGGCCTGCGACGAGCCTGACGCGGCACGGCGCGTGACCGCGCTCTACGGCGAGCGCATTGCCTTCGACGTCCTGCGCAACGGTCGTCCGGTCGGTGAAGCGGTCACCGAGTTCCGCCGCGCGGGCGCCCTGCTCGAGGTCCATTCGCGGATGACGCTCGACATCCGCGTGCTGTTCGTGCCGTTCTACCGCTTCAGCTACGACTCCCGCGCGCAATGGTGCGGCGACCGCCTCGCCGCGCTCGCCGCGCGCGTCGACGACAACGGCACGGCCTTCGCGCTCGATGCCCGCGCCAGCGATGGCGCGTTGCTCGTCGACAGTGACGCCGGCCGACTGCGTGCGCCGGCGGCACTGCTGCCGACCGATCACTGGAACACCGCCGTACTCGACGACGACGCCGTGCTGAACACCCTCACCGGACGGATCAACGCGGTCCGCATCGTGCCCTGCGCCGAGCCGTCGCCGCTGGTCATGGCAACGGCGCCGACGGCGCGCTGCCACGCCTACACCGGGGAACTCGAAGCCGAGGTCTACCACGATGCCGACGGCCGTTGGGTCGGGCTCGCCTTTGCCGGACGCGACGGCTCTGACATCGTCTATCGCTGCCGCGACTGCGCGGCAGCGGCGCCCACCCGCGCGGCCCGCGACGACGCCGATGCCGCCGACAACGATGGCTGAACGGCCACGACGGGTCTGGATCACCGGCGCCAGCAGCGGGCTGGGCGCGGCGCTGGCCCGCGCCTGCGTCGTGGCAGGCGACGAAGCTTGGCTGAGCGCGCGACCCGGTGCGCGACTCGACGATACCGTCGCCGCACTCGGCCCGCGCGCCCATGCCCTGCCGCTGGACGTCACCGATCGCGACCAACTGCACGACGCACTCACGCGCCTCGAACACGCGCGCGGCCTGCCCGATCTCACCATCCTCAACGCCGGCACCTACCAGCCGCAGGGACTGGCGAACTTCGATGCCGAGGCCATCCGCGCGCTGTTCGCGCTGAACGTCTTCGCCATCACGGACACCCTCGCCTGGCTCACGCCACGCCTCGCCGCGCGCGGCCACGGCCAGGTCGCCCTGGTCGGCTCGGTCGCCGCCGACATCGGCCTGCCCTATGCCGGCCCCTACAGCGCGAGCAAGGCCGCCCTGGTGCGCCTGGCACAGGCGCTGCGCCCGGAGTTCGAACGCGCCGGCCTGGTGCTGTCGCTGGTCGAGCCCGGCTTCGTGCGCACGCCGCTGACCGCGCTGAACGACTTCCCCATGCCCTTCCTGATGGACGCGGACGACGCTGCCCATGCCATCCTCCACGGGCTCGACCGCGGCCGCTTCCGCGTGCGCGTGCCGTGGACGATGAGTGTCCTGATGCGCCTGTTCGCCAACCTGCCCGAGGCCTGCTCGATGATCGCCAGGCGCCGCATGTTGCGTCATTGATGGACGCTCTCGCCCGCTACGTCGCTTTCCTCGAAAGCTTCGACGCCGCCGCGCTGCCCCTCCTCGGCGAGGTCTACGCCGCCAACGTGCATTTCCGCGATCCGTTCAACGACGTGCGCGGCCTGGCCGCCCTCGAACGCGTCTACGCCGACATGCTGGCGCAGGTCGGCGAACTACGTTTCAGAGTGCGGGCAAGCGCCTGGAGCGGTACCGACGGCGCGCACCCGGTGGCGCTCCTGCGCTGGACACTCGACGGCGAGTTGCGCGCCTTCGGCAACCGCGCCTGGACCGTCGACGGCTGCTCGGAAGTCCACTTCGACACGAGCGGGCTGGTCATCGCCCACCACGATTACTGGGATGCGGCCGGCGGACTCTACGCCCACCTCCCGGTGCTCGGCCCACTCGTGCGCTGGCTCTCGCGCCGCCTGGCCGCGCATTGAGCGCGGCGCAGGTGCCGCGGGCTCAGCGGTGCGTGACGCCGAGCTGCACGACGTCGATGGCGTCGTGCATGAAACCCGCCTCGCAGTAGCACAAGTAGTAGCGCCACAGGCGGCGGAAGCGCTCGTCGAAGCCGAGCGCGGTGAGTGTCGGCCAGGCCGCCTCGAAACGCGTGCGCCAGCGCGCCAGGGTGCGTGCGTAGTCGTACCCGCAGGCATGCTGCTCGACAACCGCGAGACCCGCGCGTTCCAGCACCGCGTGCAGCACAGGCTCGCTCGGCAGCATGCCGCCGGGGAAAACGTGGCGCTGGATGAAGTCCGGGTTGTGCCGGTAGCCGTCGAAACGCGCCGGCTCGATGGTGATGACCTGCAGCGCGGCCCGACCGCCCGGCGCGAGCAGGCAGGCGAGCTGGCGCGCGTAGGTGTCCCAATAGGCCTCGCCGACCGCCTCGAACATCTCGATGGAGACGATCGATTCGTACGACCCGCTGGCGTCGCGGTAATCGCGGAACACCGCGCGGGCGCGCCCGGCAAGGCCCTCGCGCTGCATGCGCGCATTGGCGTAGGCGACTTGTTCGGCGGATATCGACAGCCCCGTGACATCGGCGCCGCGCGTCGCCGCGTGGCTCATGAACCCACCCCAGCCGCAACCGACCTCGAGCACGCAGCGACCCGGCGCGACGCCGGCGAGGTCGGCCAGGCGCGTGTACTTGCGCCCTTGGGCCTGCTCGAGCGGCTCGTCCGGCGTGGCGAACACCGCGGCCGAGTAGGTCATCGTGTCGTCCAGCCAGGCGGCATAGAAGTCGTTGCCGAGGTCGTAGTGATAGGCGATGTTGCGCTGCGCCTGGCGGCGCGAGTTGGCGCGCAGGCGATGGCGCAGGCGCTCGCCGAGCGCGAGCCAGCCGCGCCCGCCGGCGGCGGCGCCGAGCGCCGCCTCGTTGGCCGCGGCGAGGTCGAGCAGCGCCATGAGATCGGGCGTGTCCCAGTCACCGGCGAGGTAGCCCTCGGCGAAACCGAGCGCGCCGCCGGTGAGCAGGCGCCACAGTGCGCGCGGATGCCGCAGTTGCCAGGTCGCCTGCGGCGCACCGCCGTCGCCGAAGTCGAGGCGTTCGCCGCGCGGCGTCTCGACCTGCAACGTGCCGCGGCGCAGGCGGCGGCCGAGCAGATCGACGAGGCGCGCGGTCAGGGAGTCCGGCGTCGAGGGCGCCGTGGCGTTGACCGTTGCCGCGCTGGAGGATGTCTTCATGCTTCGCGTTCCCTTGGTGTCGAGGTCGAATCGAGTCCGGCCAGCCCGGCGTTGTCGTCGGATGTCGCGACCAGCGGCTGGTGGCGGTGCAGTGGCACGCCCTTCAGCCACAGCTTGAGCGCTTCGTAGTGGATACCGGCGACGACCTTGGCCGTCACCGCCGGGTAGCGCCAGGCCAGCGCGCGCAGGTTGGCGGCCGTGAACGGTTCGCGCCGACCGCGGAAGGCAGCGTGCAGGCGCCGCGCGCCGTCGGCGTGGTAGTCGATGACGAGTTCGAGCGCATCGCCCGGCGCGCTGACGGCGAACTCGTAGTGCCCGCCGCGATCGAAGAAGGGCGAAACGAACAGGCGCTTGTCGCAGCGTTGCGCGATGGCTTCTCCGTGCGGCGCCGTCACCGGCACGACGTAGGCATGGCGTTCACCGAAGGTGTTGTTGACCTCGTAGACCATCGCCGCGATGTCGCCATCCGGGCGCGCGCACCACACCACGCTGACCGGGTTGAAGACGTAGCCGAACACGCGCGGCAGGCACAGCATGCGGTAGTGCCACGGCCCGGTGCCGAGGTGGTGCGCGGCGAGCAGGCCGTCGAGCCAGGCGCGCAGGCCGCGCGGGCTGCCATCGCCGTGGTCGGCCTGGCGAAACGCGAAGGGCCGCGCGCGGTCGACACCGAACAGGCGCGACACGCCGTCCAGCCGGTCGAGTTCGTCGACCTCGAGCAGCAGATAGAACACGCCGTAGCGCAGGCTGTGCGGCCGAGGCGCCCAGCGCCGGTGGTAGACCTCGCCGCGGTAGATGGCCGAGCTGAGGCCAGCCGCTTCAGGCGGCACGGCTCGCCTCGGCCCGGTAGCTTGCCGGCAGCCTGTCGTAGCCCGGCGTGTCCGCCCAGGGCGCCGGTGCGCCGAGCCGCGCCGCCACCCACAAGCCCGACTGCAGGCCGTCTTCGTGGAAACCGTGCCCCAGCCAGGCGCCGCAGAACCAGCTGTGCTGGCGACCCTGCAATGCCGCCGAGCGCGCCTGCGCGGTCCCGGTGTCGGCGGTGAAGATGGGATGCTCGTAGTCGTAGCGACCGTGCACACGGTCGGCGGCGGGTGGCGCCAAGGGGTTCAGGGTGACGATGAGATCGCGTCGCGTGGCGAGTGGCTGCAGTCGGTTCATCCAGTAGCTCACGCACAGCGGGTCGCCTTCGCCGAGTCGGGCATCGTGCAGGTAGTTCCAGCTCGACCAGGCCGCGCGGCGACGCGGCATCAGCCGCGCATCCTCGTGCAGCCAGGCGACGTTGCGGCTGTAGGCGACCGCGCCGAGCACGGCCCGCTCCTCCGCGGTGGCATCGCCGAGCAGGGCCAGGGCCTGGTCGGCATGGGTGGCGAAGACGGCCTCGTCGAAGTGGCCGCGCTGGCCGTCGACGTCGACCACGCTGACGCCGTCGGGTCCACGCAGCACGCTCGCCGCGCCCGGCGCGCGACGGCACGGCGTTGCGGCGGCGAGGCGTTCGACGTAGGCGCGGCTGCCACCGGCGACGGTGCGCCACGGCGGCCGCTCGCCGAGTTCGAGCAAGCCGTGGTTGGCGAAGAACTGGATGAAGGCGCGCGCCGGGTAGCGGCGGATGTCGGCGCGCGAGGCCGACCAGATCGCGGCCGCCATCGGCACCAGGTGATCCTCGACGAACGCCTCCGAGTAGCCCTCGCGCGCGAGCAGCTCGCCGATACTGGTGTCGGCCGCCAATTCGTCGCGGTACCGGGCCGCCGCACGGTAGAAGCGGCGGATGTCGCCGAGCATGCGCCAGAAGCGCGGGCGCAGGGTGTTGCGCCGCTGCGCGAACAGCCCGTTGAGGTTGGAACCGGCGTACTCAACGCGACCGCCGTCGAGCGAGACGGCGAAGGACATGTCGCTCGCCACCGTCGGCACGCCGAGCGCGTCGAACAGCGCGACCAGGTGCGGATAGTTGCGCTCGTTGTAGACGATGAAGCCGGTGTCGACGGCCACCGCCGCGCCGTCGAGATCGAGCGTGACGGTGTTGGCGTGCCCCCCGAGGCACGCCGCGGACTCGAAGAGCGTGACCTCGTGGCGTCGCGCCAGCGCCCAGGCCGCGCCGAGGCCGGCGATGCCGCCGCCGATGACCGCGATGCGTCGTCCACCACGCAATCCATCCAAACCGTTCATGAGTGTGCCCCGGGAATCATCCACGGTGGTCTTACGCAGCCCTCGCCGCGCAGGATCACCGCGGCCGCGACCGGGCGGTGGCGGCCTGATCCGGCCACCCCGGGACGGCGTAGAAGGGCTATGCTGCACCACCTGCCGACGAGAAACCGCGTGACCGCCCGAGACCCTCAGGACAACGTCGTCACGCTCGCCAACGATGCCGCGGCGCGTGAGCGTGCGCGCGAGACGGCCTGGCTCGAGCGCGTACGCGACCACGGCGACCGCGACGCCTTCGAGGCGCTGTTCGCCGCCTTCACCCCGCGCCTGACCGCCTGGGTCGTCGCCCAGGGCCTCGATGCGGCGAACGCCGAAGCCGTCGTGCAGGACGTCATGATCACGGCCTGGACCCGCGCGCGCCTGTTCGACGCGTCCAAAGCCTCCGCGCGCACCTGGATGTACACGCTGGCGCGCAACCGCATGATCGACCACCACCGCGCCGGCGAGCGCCGCGCACGCGCCCACGACGGTTACGCCACCCTGCAGCCAGCGGAGGACGAGGTCGGCGACACGCCCGAGCAGGGCCTCGCCCGCTCACGCATCGCCGACCTCCTCGAGCAGCTGCCGGCCGAACAGCGCCAGGTCCTGCTGCTGGTCTACGTCGAGGGTCACTCGCACCGCGAAATCGCGCAGGAGCTCGATCTGCCCATCGGCACGGTCAAGTCGCGCGCGCGCCTCGCCTTCAACCGCCTGCGCAAGCTCATGGAGGACCCCGCACCATGACGCCGGCCCATCACCCGGGCGAAGCGTGGCTGCTCGACTACGCGCTCGGCAGCCTCGCCCAGCCGTTCGAAGCGGTCATCCGCGCCCACCTCGGCGTGTGCGCGGCTTGCCGCGATGCAGTTGCCTTCGCCGAGCAGCTCGGCGGCGAGATCGTGCACGCCCTGCCGACGCGCCCGGTCGCCTTCGCGGCGCGCGACATCTGCGATCACCACGAGCAGGAGACGCCGCGCCCGCAGGCCGTGTCGCGCGCCCAGCTCGCCGTCACCGACGACATCGAGCGCTGCGTCGAGACCTACCTCGATTCGAGCCTCGACGCCCTGCCCTGGCGCGGCCTCGGCCAGGGCCTGCGCCTGTGCCGGCTCGGCGAGGACGCCGACGCGCGCACCTGGCTGTTGCGCGGTCGGCCGGGCACGGTGCTGCCCCATCACACCCACGCCGGCAGCGAGCTGACCCTGGTACTGAAGGGCGCCTATTTCTGCGGCGACAGCATCTTCCGCGCCGGCGACATCGAGGATGCCGACGAGAGTACCGCGCACCAGCCGGTCATCACCCAGGACGGCGAGTGCATCTGCCTCGCCGTGACCACCGGTCGATTGCGCTTCCGCGACCTCCTCCCACGCCTGGTCCAGCCCCTGCTCGGGATCTGACTGGGCGCCGCGCCAGGACGCGCAAGACGCCGCTCCGTGAAGCACCGCGCCGGGCGCTGTACACTGCGCGCCCCGCGCAGCTGAACGAGAGGCGAAAGTATGTCCGCGCCGGCCGAGACCCTACGCGCCACCTACCTGGTATCGGAGCACGACGGCGAACCGGAAGCCGCCGCGCGCCGCATCGCCTACGAGCAGACCGTCGAACTGCCCGAGGCACTGGTCACCGAGCGCGCCATCCTCGACGGCGTGGTCGGCCGCGTCGAATCGATCACCCGCATCGGCGACGACGACAGCCGTCATCTCGCCACCATCGCCTACCCGCTCGGAGGGGTAGACCCGCAGTTCCCGGCCCTGCTCAACCTGCTCTTCGGCAACGCCTCGCTGCTGTCCGGCACGCGGCTGGTCGACATCGAACTGCCCGACGTGCTGCTCGATCACTTCGCCGGCCCGCGCTACGGCGCCGCCGGGCTGCGTGCCCTGACCGGCGTCCACGATCGTCCGCTGCTCGCCACCGCGTTGAAGCCGCGCGGCCGTGACGACGCCGCACTCGCCGCGCTCGCCGGGGCCTTCGCCCGCGGCGGCGGTGACATCGTCAAGGACGACCAGAACCTCGCCGACGACTTCGAGTCCTTCAAACGCCGCGCACTGACCGCGCAGGCGGCGGTCGAAGAAGCCAACGCCGTGACGGGACGCCGCTGCCTCTACCTGCCGCACGTCAGCGCGCGCTTCGGCGACCTCGAACGGGCCTTCGAATTTGCCGCCGCGCGCGGCATGGCCGGTGTGCTGGTGTGTCCGATGATCACGGGGCTCGAAACCCTGCGCGACCTCGCGGCACGTTACCCGCTGGCCGTCATGGCCCATCCCGCACTGACCAGCGTCGAAGGCCGCGACGCCACCCGCGGCCTCGCCCCGGCCGTGTTGTGGGGCACGCTGTTCCGCCTCGCCGGCGCCGACGTCTCGATCTTCCCCCACCCCGGTGGACGCTTCCCCTTCAGCCACGCCGACGGCCAGGACATCGCCGCCGCCCTGCGCGCGCCGCTCGGCCGGCTGGCCGCCGCCCTGCCGGCACCGGCCGGCGGCATGAGTCTCGAACGCGTGCCGGAACTCTGCGCGGCCTACGGCAACGACGCGGTGCTGCTGGTCGGCGGCGCGCTGTTCGACCTCGATGCCGACGTCGCCGTCGCCACCCGCCGCTTCCTCGACGCCATGCGCGCGGTGACCGGCGAACGCCTCGCGCCACCTGCGCCCACGCAGCCAGTCGTCCACGGCTACCACCTCGCCGCCGGCGCCGACTTCAACTGGGCCGGGCGCGAATCGAGCCCCTACAAGGACGCCGCCGACCTCGCCTTTCGCGGCGTGCGCCGGGTCGAACTGGTCGGCAAGCACGGCGAACCCTCGCGCACGGACCTGCGCTACTTCGAGGTCGAACCCGGTGGCTACTCCAGCCTCGAGCGCCACGTTCACGGCCATATCGTGATCGGCGCGCGCGGCAAAGGCGTGCTGCTGCAGGGTGGCGAGCGCCGTCCGCTGGCGGTCAACGACGTCGCCTGGATCGCGCCGCTCGAAGCCCACCAGCTGCGCAACGAGAGCGACCAGCCCTTCGGCTTCTTCTGCATCGTCGACCATCGCCGCGATCGGCCGATGGCGGTTGATTGATGACGTGACGCGCGGCGTCGGTTCCCGTCATCGCGACGGTCAGTTGCGGTACACCGGCACCCCATGCCGCTGACGCCGCCTCGTCAGCCCGCTTCCAGCAGCACCTCCGCCGCCGCCAGCCGCCGGTACATGGCGAGTTCGCGGCGGTGCGGCGCCCATTCGACGATGAACGTGGCGAGCGCCTCCCACAAGGCTACCCAGGCGGCGACCGTTACGCCTTCGCCGAAGACGTCTCCGACCACCGAGCGCTCGATGCCGAGCCAGCGGTTCAGCCACACGGCGACGAACAGCAGGCCGAGCCCGAGCAGGAACAGCACCAGCGACTTGCGCGCCATCGTCGTCATGGCGCTGCGTTCGGCCGCCGCGAGGTAGTCGAAGAACGACGTGATGGCCTGGTCGATGCGTGTGGCGCCGTCCGCGGGCGGCAGGCGTGCGAAACGCACGCGCAGCACGAACGCCGCCGAGCCGACTTCGCTCGCGCACTCGGCAAGGTAGTCGGCAACGGCGGGGGCGAGATCGCGGCGCCCGTAGGGCATGCCGCGCTCGAAGTGATCGAACAGATCCTCGACGCCGTCGACGGCGATGTCGAAGACCACGCGGCCGTCGTCGAGGCGGGCGTAGCGTTCGAGGGGGTGGGCGCTCATCGTGCGCAGGCCCGCAGCGCGAGAGGGGGCAGTGCGCTGCGCACGTGGACCCGCCGCCGTGCGCCCACGGCGTATAAAACCTCGCGGCATGACTGGTCACCTCCCTCGCTGTGGTGCTGGCAGCGTCCGCTCGAGCGGCACGCCGCGTCATCGTGGACGCTAGCGCCGACCGACTCGTCGCGTCCTGATGGCGGTCATCTGGCGGCGCACGGGATGCCGGCGCATGCCGTCAGTCGAGGCGCTCGAGCCAGGCCAGCCCCAGGTTGTGCATCTGCGCCTCGATCCAAGCCTGGCGACCGCGCGTCCAGTGGTCGGGCGCGGCGACGGCATGGCGGCGCGGACTCGGCAGCACGCTCGCCAGCAACGCGGCCTGACGACGGTCGAGCTTCGCCGCGTCGGCGCCGAGGTAGCGCGCCGCGGCCGCGCCAACGCCGTACACGCCGGGCCCGTACTCGGCGATGTTGAGGTGCAGTTCGAGGATGCGACGCTTGCTGAGCAGCACCTCCAGCCACACCGTCCACCAGGCTTCCAGCCCCTTGCGCACGAAACTCCGGCCCGACCACAGGAACACGTTCTTGACGACCTGCTGGCTCAAAGTACTCGCCCCGCGCAGGCGCTCGCCGTCGCGGTGCGCGGCCAGGGCGTCGGCAACGGCATCGAGATCGAAGCCGTGGTGATCGGGGAATTTCTGGTCCTCGCCGGCGATGACGGCGAGCGCCATCCACGGCGATATGGCGGCCAGCGGGCGCGGCCGGTAGTCGAGCGCGAACGCCGCGTCACCGCGCTGCCAGGCCGCGAGGCGTGCGGCCAGCATGAAGGCGGTCTGTGGCGGGTCGACGAAGCGCAGTGGCAGGACCGGCAGCGGCCCGACCGCCAGCAGCGCGGCCAAGAGCGCGATCAGCCACCGCGACCAGTGCCGCGATGATGCGCGTGCGGGCGGCCTGCGGCGGCCCGCCGCGGCGGACGGTCGGCGACGCGGGTCGCGCGGCGTACCCCGCCGTGGCGCGCGACGGGTCGTCAGCCCTTTACCCCGTGCATGATGCTGTAACCGCCGGCCATCGGGGTACGCGTGTTGCCGCTGAGCCCGGCCTGTTCGAACCAGCCGCGGTACTCCGATTCGGTCCAGGCCTGGCCGGCCTCGTAGACGTTGAGGAACATGACGTTGACGGCGACGGCATCGAGCGGCGCGAGGCGCGAGTCGTCGAGCATGCGCCCGACCACGAAGCACTCGCCGCCCGGCGCCAGTGCCGCCACGGCATGGCGGAGGGCGGCAGCCGCCTGTTCGGCCGACAGCACCTGCAGCACCGAGCGCAGGACGACGGCATCGTATTCACCGGCTGGCGGCGCGGCGACGAGATCGGCCTCGACCACGCCGACCCGCTCCCCGAGTCCGCTTTCGGCCACGCATTCGCGCGTCACCGTGGCGACGTTGGGCAGCTCGGCGACGCTCGTGCGCAGGTCCGGGCAGAGTTTCGCCAGCGCGATCGCGAGTCCGCCCGAGCCACCGCCGGCATCGAGCAGGTGATGGAAGCGCTTCATGTCGAAGGTCTTGTCGAGGCGGCGCGCGGTGGCGCCGGCGCCAGCGTCGAGGCCGCGGATGAAGGCCGACAACTCGGCCTGTGACATCCGCGAGAAATCGTGGCGAGCCTGCGGCACGCCCGTGCGGATGGACTCCGCCGTGTGCATGGTCGACGACCACAGGTCGGAGTACGCGCTGTGCGCACCGCCGATGTAGCGCGGCCGGCCCTTGACGAGGAACTCGGCAGCCTCGGGCGTGTTGGCGAAGCGGCCGTTCTCGACCTCGAGCAAGCCTGCAGTGACCAGTGCGTAGAGCAGCGGTTGCAGCTTGGCCGCCTGCACCCCGAGACGCGCCGCGGCCTCGGCCGGGCTCAGCGCCTCGTCACCGAGCGCAGTGAAGACCTCGAGCTGCATGCCGGCCAGCATGGCCAGCGCCGGGTAGACGTTGTTGATGTGCGTGTTGATGGTGTCGGGCTTGAGCGCCGCCTGCTCAGACATCGGTTCCTCCCCTGGTGCGCGCCCCCGGCCGTGCGAGGCACGGTCCGGGCAGCGCCATGTCCGGGGCGGTCACACCTGTGCCGCCCTCACACCGTCAATAGTTCCATTGCATCTGGAAGCGCAGCAAGTCCCCGCTCATCTCGTCGTAGGGCGCGACGAGGACGTTGGTCCGATCGGTCATCACGTACATCGTCGTCACCTCGATCTCGGGTCTGATCTGCCATTCGAGTCCGAACTCCGTCTCGGTGACCTCGGTCGCGGGCGCGTTGCGTTCGAACTTCATCGCGCCGTCGAAGTACTGCCAGCGCACGAACGGCATCAGCACGCCCCAGGCCGACTCGGCACGGTACATGGCCTGGACGTAGCCGCCGTTCAGCGCCGCCACGCGCACGCGGCGACCATCCGCGGTCAACTCCGGCCCACGGCCCCAGTTCCATTCGGCCTGCAGTCCGAAAGGTTGGGGATAGAGCAAGGCGCTCAGACCCCAGCGCGCGTCCTGGAAGCCGTCACCGGTGCCGTCCAGCGCGATGCCGGCATCGACGCCAGGCACGAAGCGACCGTTCAGGGCCTGCACGCCGAGTTCGACGATCTGACCGTTGGCGAACTGCCAGGGCCAGCTGGCACGGGCGACGACGTGGAACTGGTCGTTGGCTTCGAAACGGTTGGCGCCCTGGCCGTTGTAGATGCCGATACCGACCACGCCGTAATCGCCGGAGCCCTTCAGCCCGCGCTCGTTGATGGCCTTGAACAGGGCCCGGATGTGCTCCGGCGCCCAGTACAGGAAAGCGCCGATGTCTCGCTCGTCCTTGAGGCCGCTGTTGAAGGCGTCGTTGCGATCGAGAGCGAGGCGGTTCTGGCTCGACTGCAGGTTCTCGAACCCGTACGGCACCTTGGACTGGCCGAGGCGCACGCGCAACGTCTTGGCGGCATCGAACGCGATGTCGCCGTAGGCGTCGCGCAACTGCACGAAGTGCGTCTGGCTCGAGCCCGGTGGCGTGACCGCGAAATCCGGCTGGATGTAGACCGACAGGTGCTCGGTGAGGTCGCCGCTCAGCACCACGCGCGCGCGGCGGATGAACAGCGACTGGTCGTCGGACCAGGAACGATCGGCGTAGTGACGGTAGCCGTCGAGATCGTGATCGAGCATCTCGTTGTAACGGAACTGGGTGTAGCCGCGCAGGCTGAGGCGGTCGTACCACTTGGGCTTGGCTGGTGGCGCAGCTGGCGCCGCCGCGATGGCCACGGCGGCCCCTGCGCTCGGCGGTTCGGCGGTGCTGGTCGCGGCCGCGACCGCCGCAGCAGAAGCAACGGTCGGCACCGGCTGCGCGGCCGGTGCCGGCGTTGCCGCATCCACCTGGACGAAGCGGCCGAGCAGCACGCGTCCGGGACCGGGCTCCGTGTAGACCTGCTTCGATGCCGTGTCGACGTAGAGTTCGAGTGCGGCCGCGGTTGCGGCAGCAACGGGCTGCATCGTGGCAAAGGGCAGAAACGCAGCGCACACGCACGCCCAGCTGGCGGCACGCAGCCTGAAGAAACGGGGGAATTGCATGGTCGGGCTCCTGCCGCGGCGCGGCACCGGTTGAACCCGTCCGAATGCGTCGTTCCGGCGAATGCCGGAAGCGGAACGCCGACGGGCCGGCGCAGTGTGTGACGTTTTTGTTACGGTTCGATGACAGGAACCGCGGCGCGCGGCAGGGGCCGGGCGTGGCAACGCCACGCCCGGCACAGTCACTCAGGCGGGTGGTTCAGAAGGACACGTCCCACTGCACGCGCACGCGGTCGTCGGACACGTCACGCGCGAGGAAGGCCTCGTCGAGGGTCAGGTGGGAATAGTCCAGGGTCAGCTTGTTGTCGTGCCCGGAGAAGAACCAGTTGGCCGCCATCGAGTATTCCTCGCGGTTGTTGTCGAGGAAGCGGTTGAAGCGGTTGGGCTCGTCGACGAAGGCGTAGCGGAAGGCGAGTTCCAACGGCGCCGGCACCATCGGGAAGAGATGGTGGAAGAAGTAGCCGGCCTGCGCGTAGGCACCCTGCATGTCGAAGCTCTGCCCGGCGAGGCGATCCTCGACCGTCTTCCAGTGGTATTCCTCCTGCAGCGAGAAGCCACGCCACTTGAAGGCGAATTCCTGCACCATCTGCTCGGTCTTGAACTGGGCGTCCATGGCCGTGGCCGGGTTGGCGAAACCGTCGAGGTTGCCGCAGCCGCTCGACGACCAGCGCGTGCAGCGGCCCTTGTTGGTCATCGCGCCGAACGCCAGGCTGCCGGTCGGCAGCTCGGTGTACTCGACGTCGGTCTGCTTCCAGTCGAGGTCGCGGCCGAAGAAGTTCCACTGCAGACGGCCCTGCCACATCATGTTCTCGTCGTCGTTCTCCACGCCACGGCCTTCGCCGGTGAACACGCCGGCCCAGTAACGCAGGTCGGCCGGCGTGCCCGCGAACAGGTGACCGCGCAGCTGCACGCCGACCTGGCGGTCGATGGTGAAGGTGCGGTTGACGATGGAGCGCTCGACGAACTGCTGGCGGCCGGAGGAGTCGACGCGCTCGCGGTTGTGGTCGATCTTCCACTGTCCGACGCGCAATTCGGCGAAGGGGAATTTCGCAACGTCGATACGCCAGTCGATGACCCGGCCACTGGCGGTCTCGGATTCATCGTCGACTTCGCGGGTCGGCTCGAGGTCGACCTCGAAGTAGTACTTGAGCCACGGCTGGAAGCCATGACCGCCGATCTTCATGCGCAGGCGGCGTGCCTCGAAGGTGCTCTGCTCCTCGGACTGGAAGGCAGCGAGCTGGCGGGGATCGCCGGTGAAGGGGTTGGTGTAGCGCAACTGCGCGCGCCATTGCAGGTTGGTCTGGAAGCGGCCATCGCGCGTCGCGAGTTGGAAGCCCTTCGAACCGTAGCTGGCCTTGACCGGGAACTCGCTCTCGACCTTCTTGGCGACCTTTTCGACGACCCGCTCCTCGGCGGCGGCATCGAGGTGCTTATCGACGGCGCGCTCGACCGCGGCATCGACCTTCGCCTCGACGACTGCATCGAGTGCCGGTGCCGATGCCGGCGCCGACGCGGCCGGTGCGGCATCGCCGAGGATGTCCTTGCTGGTCAGCGACTCCTTCTTCATCAGGCCGTCATACTGTTCCTGGGTGATGACACCGTTGCCGAGCAGGATGTCGAGCAGCGCCTGGTCGGCAGCCTCCACTTCGATACTCGGGAAGGTCAGGGCGCCGATCAGCGCGGCGTGCTTCAAGGGTCTGACGGGCAAAGGCAATGGCATCGTGTCACTCCTGTTCGATTGGCTGAGACAGGTCCCGAACAAAGCCCTCCCGTGGCGGCCGAATGGACGCGCTGGTGGTGCTTGCGGGAACGTGACGATTGTCTGACCGTTATGTTTCAGAACGATGACAATCCGTGAAACGCGGGCAAAAGAAAGCCGCCGTACCCACGGTCCTTACGGACCGGGGCACGGCGGCCAGGGGGATGGCGTCAGTCGGCGCCGACCGCCTTGACGGGCGCCCGGGGGGGCGCGCCGACCGCGCCGCTGGTCTCCTCCACTGCCGCACGCAGCGCGGCGACGCGGGTGTCGTAACGCGTATTGCGCGGCAGGCAGTGATCGGCGTTGAGGCCGGCCAGCACGCCCGAAACGGCGTCACCGATACCGGCCAGGTAGACCGTCTTGCCCGATTGGCGCGCATCGCAGGCGATGGTCTCGACCGCGCGCGCGGCCGAGACGTCCATGTGCGAGAGGCCGGAGAAATCGAGCACGATGGCGCCGGTGTGCTCCTGCACGCGCTCGCGCACCTGGTGGCCGAGATCCGCTGCGGCGCCGAAACTCAGGGGAGCGGTGAAGTCGAACAGCACGACGCGACCACCGGCGCCTTCGAGCAGGCTGCGCTCCTCGGTCGTCAGCGCCCGCGGCATGGCCTCGGCGAAGGCGGCCAGCTGGTCGTCCGCCATGCGCTTGACGAAGGCCAGCGCGGCCAGCACCACGCCCACGGCGACGGCCGTGATGAGGTCGACGAAGACCGTCAGGCCGAGCACCATCAGCATGAGCGCGAGATCCCAGCGCGGCCCCTTGTGCGCGCGCAGCAGGTAGGAGAAATCGATGATGTCGTAGCCCACCTTGAGCAGGATGCCAGCGAGCACGGCGTGCGGAATGCGCTCGGCCAGCGGCGCCAGGCTGATGGCGATGGCAACCAGGAAAAGCGCGTGCACCATGCCGGAGATGCGGGTCTTGCCGCCGGTGCGGATGTTGACCACGGTGCGCATGGTGGCGCCCGCGCCCGGGATGGCGCCGAACAGCCCCGCCACGGTGTTGCCGATGCCCTGTCCGATCAGCTCGCGATCCGAATCGTGCCGCGTGCGCGTCATGTTGTCGGCAACCAGCGAAGTGAGCAGGCTGTCGATGGCGCCGAGCAGGGCGAGGATGAAGGCGGCCTCCAGCACGATGAGGAAAGTGGCATGCGAGAAGCTCGGCACGACGAAGGCCGGCAGGCCGCTCGGGATGTCGCCGAGTACCGGCGCGCCCGGCACGAACACCGACAGCAGCGTGCACAGCACCAGCGCGGCGAGCGGCGCCGGCACGAAGCGGCTCCAGGCCTTCGGCCAGTAGAAGACGATGGCCAGCGTGATGAGACCGATCATCAGCGCCACGCCGTTCGGACTCATCACCGCCGCCGGCACCGCGGTCAGCGCCGGGATGGTGCCGCTGCCCTCGGGTTCATGACCGAACAGGCGCGAGAGCTGCAAGGCAATGATGATGCAGCCGATACCGCTCATGAAGCCGGATACCACCGGGTAGGGCACGAGGCGGATGTACTGGCCGAGCCCGAACAAGCCGAACGCGACCTGCAGCGCGCCGGCGAGCACGACCGCGGCGAAGACCAGCGAGGCATCGCCCGACAGCGCGGCGAAGACGCCAGCGAAGACCACCACCATCGGCCCGGTCGGCCCCGACACCTGCGAGCCGGTGCCGCCGAAGAGCGCGGCGAAGAAGCCGACGAAGATGGCGCCCCACAGGCCGGCGATGGGTCCCGCCCCGGAGGCCTCGCCGAAGGCCAGCGCCAGCGGCAGGGCGACGACACCGGCGGTGACGCCGCCGAAGAGATCCCCGCGCAGGTTGGAGAAGTCGAAGAAGCGCGGACGGACCGCGCGGACACCGGTGACGCTGTTCATGTTCGTCTCGCTTCAGTGATGTGAACGCTCAAGCGACGCAACGGCCGTGGGCGCTGGCGCTCGCCGCGAGCTCGGCGGCGTAGCGGTCGGCGACCGGCAGGAAGCGCCCGGCGCGCTCGTCGTAGGCGCTGACCTCGCCGGTCTTGATGTCGTAGACCCAGCCGTGGATCTGCAGCGTGCCTTTGGCCATGCGCGCGGCGACGGTGGGATGCGTGCGCAGATGGTTCAACTGCAGGATGACGTTCTGCTCCAGCAACATGCGCATGCGCCCGGCTTCGTCGAGGTCGCCGCCGATCTCCTCGACGATGTCGACCGCGGCCTTGACGTAGCCCAGCCACTCGCGCACGTGCGGCAGCTTGTCGAGCCCGGCGATGTTCATGGCACCCTTCATCGCCCCGCACTCGGTATGCCCGCAGATCACGATGTGCGGCACGTTCAGCGCCGCCACGGCGAACTCCAGCGACGCGGTCATGGCGCCGGTCTGGTTGGTGTGCGGGGGCACGATGTTGCCGGCGTTGCGGCACACGAACAGCTCACCCGGGTCGGTCTGGGTGATCATCGCCGTCTCGATACGCGAATCCGAGCAGGTGATGAACAGCGCTTCCGGGGTCTGGCCGAGCGCGAGCCGCTCGAACAGTTCCTTCTTCTCGGGGTAGACCTCGTTCTGGAAGCGGATGACGCCGTCGACGAAATGGGGCATGGCGGGAGTCCTTGGTTGTCGTTGGATTCTGGTGGTCGGATGCGAGCGGTCGTTACGGGCCGGGCCGGGTCATCGCCGCATCGCGCCGGCAGCCGGGCGGGCATGCCACGGTGCGACGCGATGCAGGATGCGCGCCCATCATCCGTCAGTGGATCTTCGAGCGGAAGGCGGCGCGATGACGCAACGGCGTGCCGCGCGCTTCGATGGCGTCCTCGGCCTCGAGGCGGGCGACCTCGCTCACCGGCAAGGTCTCGGTATGGCGCGCGAACGGCGGCCGGCCGCGATAGTCGGTGGTGCGCACGGTGACCATCTCCGCGCTGACCGGCGCCGGCTCCAGGCGCGCCACCTCCGCCGCGGGCAGGCTCTCGACCCGGCGGGTGAACGGCGGGCGGCCACTGAAGTCGGTGGTACGCACGGTCACCATCGCCTCGTCGTCGGCCGCGACGGCCAGGTTCGGCAGGACCAGCAGGCTGCTCAGGGCAGCGAGACTCGAGCAGATGCGTTTCATGTTTCGTCACTCCTCTTGCGGTATACCTCGAGCAGCCGCGTGTGCCGCCGCCCGTCCCGCGCCGGCGCGCCCCGAAAGCGTTCGGTGCGGGATGGCTATTAGGCCCGCAGAACAGCGCGGATGCTGACCAAGCTGACGAAAACATGTGATAGTAATTTGCTATATCCAAGGTGCGATTCGGTGGGCCGATTCAAGGCAGGGCAGGTTGAGATTCAATCCAGCCTGCCGGCCCGCAAAGCGCCTCATTTTGGTGCGCAACGCACGCATACGGTGCATCGCCGGCTGGGTTCTCTGGGAACAATCCCTGATTTTTCAATCGCCTGGATACTGGCCCCAAGATTGCTCCCTCTCCGTCAGCACTTGACGGAGAGCGCCCATGAACCGCCACCTTCTCGCCCTGCTCGCCTGTGTCGCCCTGCTGAGCGTCTGCGCCGCCGGCGCGGCCGCGGAATTCGACACGCGGGTGCCGCTCGAACGCGCCGCCTCGGGCAACTTCTATGTCGAAGGCGTGCTCAACGCCAACGTGCGCTCGAAGTTCCTGGTCGACACCGGGTCCGGCCTGGTCACCATCACCGAGGATCTCCTCGATGCGCTCAACGCCGATGGTCGCGTCGAACGCGCCGGGCGCGTCGCCGCCCGGCTCGCCAACGGCAAGGTGCAGGCGGTGCAGCTCTACCGTGTCGAGCATTTCCGGGTCGGTGCGAGCTGCGAACTGGGGCCGGTCGACGTCGCCGTCATGCCCGGCCGCGGTGCCAACATCCTCGGCCTGAACGTCCTCGCCCGGGCCGCGCCGTTCGCCGTCCACGTCGAGCCGCCGGCGCTCACGCTGTCCGATTGCGCGCTGGGCGCCGCCGAGCTCGCCGCACGCTGAACTCCACACTGTCCCGCGCCTACTCGAGCGGGGTGACCGCGTCCGGCAGGCGCCGGGTGAGGATGTCGCGCATGTCGTCGGCCAGGCGCTGGAAGAACGCACGCGAGGGTGACGCCGCGCGCCACACCAGGGCATGCGCCCGCACGATGGGTTCGTCGCTGATCTCGGTGACGACGAGCTGGCTCTGCTCGTGGATCTCCGACATCACGTACAGGGCGGGCAGGAACGCGTGTCCCATGCCCATCACGACCATGTGACGCAGGGCGTCGAGACTGGTGCCCTGGTAGTCGCGCGAAAGCCGTGCTCCGAGCCGCCGGCACAGCTGGTCGACCTGGTCGAAAAAGCGGTAGTGCTCCTCGATGGTGAGGATATCGGCGCGGTAGAGATCCTCGGCGACGATGCGCGGTTTGCGCGCGAGTTCGTGGTCCTCGTGCACCACCAGTTTGACCGGCTCACGGAACAGCGGCGTGACGACGAAATCGTTGGCGTCGAGCGGCATCGGGCACAGCACGAGATCGTAGCGTCCCTCGGCCAGGCCGCGCTCGAGTTCGCGCTGGGCGCCCTCGCGGATGTACAGCCGGAGGTGGGCATAGCGGCGATGCAGGTCCGGCAGCAGATGCGGCAGCAGGTAGGGGCCCAGGGTCGGCGTCGTCGCCAGGCGGTAGGTGCCGCCGGGACCGTTGCGTACGCTGTCGGCGGCGTCGACGAAACCGTCGACCTCCTCGACGATGCGGCGGGCGTTGGCGACCAGCTCACGCCCGACCGGCGACAGCCGCGTGCCGGAGCGCGCGCGTTCGAGCAGGCGCACGTCGAGCAGGTTCTCGAGCGCGGCGACCTGCGCGGTCAGGGTCGGCTGACTGACGTCCAAGCGCTCGGCCGCGCGGCGGAAGCTGCCGCTATCGGCCACCGCGAGGAAGTACTCGAGCTGGCGCAGCGAGGGTTTCTCGCGCTGCATGGCGAGCGCTCAGCCGCGACTGTCGTCGTCGCCGGGCGCCATCGTCCACTGTCGACGCACGGCGCGGATCTGGGCAGGGTCGATGACCTGCTCGCGCCCTTCGACGAAGTCGAGGCCGTCGACGATCCAGGCGGCGAATCCCGGCTGGACGAGGTGGTAGAAGCGATGACGGCCATCGCGCCGCTCGTCGACGACGCGGTGGGCCCGCAACAATGCGAGGTGCTGCGACACGCGTGCGCTCGGCAGACCAGTGCTGTCGCCGAGTTCGTTGACCGCTTTCTCGCCGGCGCCGAGTTCTTCGACGAGGCGTATACGATCGGGATGGGCGAGCAGCTTGAAGAGTTCCGCCAGCTCGCGCGCGATGAGAACCCGGTTCGGCATGGGATCGCTCCCGGTGTCAGGACTGGGGTGGAGAATACTATTTACTTCGTCATATTTATAGCTTCAAATACATGCATATGACGATTTATGAAATCAAAAGCGCGCCCGCGTCCCTGCCGCGCGGGCGGCTGAGCCGCGCTCCATGAGCGCGCCGCCCGTGTTCGACCTGTTCCGCGCGGTGCTGCGGCCGGAGCGGAGCTTCTACGCGCTGATGCTGGTCTACGGCGTTGCCGTCAGCGCGTTGGGGTTGTCGGTGCCGCTGTCCGTGCAGGTCCTGATTGGCACCGTGGTCAACGCCGCCCTGGTCGACCAGGTGCTGGTGCTCGCGCTCGTCCTGTTCACCCTGCTGGTGCTGGCCGGCCTGTTCATGGCCGTGCAGGTCTACCTGATGGAGCTCTTCGAGCGCCGCTTCTTCTCGCGCATCGTCTCCGAGGTCACGCTGCGCCTGCTCTACGCCCGCTTCGACCACCTCGAGGCGATCAACCGCGACAGCCTGGTCAATCGCTACTTCGACGTCATGACGGTGCAGAAAAGCCTGCCGCCGCTGCTCACCGGAGGACTCGCGACCGCCCTGCAGACCGCCGTCGGCATCACCGTCACTTCCTTCTATCACCCGCTGTTCCTGGTCTTCAACGTGACCGTGCTGGGCACTGCTTACCTCGTCTTTCGCCTCTTCCACGGCGGCGCCGCGCATTCCTCGCTCGAACTCTCGGGGACCAAGTACGACGTCGCCAACTGGCTCGAGACGCTGGCCCGCTCAAACGCCCTGTTCAAGTCCACCCGCGGCATCGATTACGCCCTCGAGCACACCCGACAGCTGCGCGCAGAGTACGTCGCCCGACATCGCCGGCACTTCCACTACACGTTCGCCCAGATCGTCGGCTTCCTGCTGCTCTACGCCGGCGCCAGCGCCGCCTTGCTCGGCATCGGCGGCTGGCTGGTCATCCGCGGCCAGCTCACCATCGGCCAGCTGGTCGCGGCCGAACTCATCCTCGCCGCCATCTTCTACGGGTTGACCCGCATCGGTTACTACCTCGAGCTCTACTACGACCTCTACGCGGCGCTGGGCAAGCTGGTGCAGCTCTTTGCCCTGCCGAGCGAGACGATCCGTGAGCACGACGGCATCGACGACTGGTCGCCGGCGGTGACCTTCAGCGCCGCGCGCATGCCCCTGCCGGGCGGCGATTTCACCCTCGACCTCAGCATCGCGCCCGCGCGCCGCGCCCTGCTGCTGACCCGCTCCAGCACCCAGGTTAAGGCCATCACCGACGTGTTGCTCAACCATGCCCAGCCGGCCGCGGGACGCGTCCTGCTCGGCGGTCACGACATCGAGGATTTCAATGCCCACCGCCTGCGCGATCAGGTCCAGGTCCTCGACACGGCGCCACTGCCTGAATGCACCATCGCCGAGTACCTCGCCATCGCCGCGCCCGATCTCTCACGTGCCGCCATGCGCGTCCTCCTCGACACCGTCGGCCTCGACCTCGAACTGCCGGCGACGGCGCAGACCCTCGACACCGCGCTCACACCCTACGGACACCCGCTGTCGACCGCCGGCGTGATCAAGCTGCGCATCGCCCAGGCACTGGCCGCGCAACCGCGCGTGCTCGTCCTGACACCGCAGTTCGATGCCCTCAGCCTGGAGGCCCGCACGCGCATCCTGCGCCATCTCGAAACTCAGGCGGCGACGACCGTGCTGTGCTTCTCGCACCGCCGTGACCTGCCGCTGTTCGACGACTACGTGTTGTGCGATTTCCAGGTCCAGGAACGCTTCGACGACATCAACGCCGTGTTCGACGCCTACGAGCGCGTCGTCGCGGCCAACATCGCGCGACCGCTCGCCGGCGCGGCGCAGATGACGGCATGAGCACGAGCCGTCCGGGTGACATCCACCGCCTCGCCGACATCGGCGCAGTGCGTCATCGAGCGGTGCTGCTCGACGATCTGCCGGCCGCGCCGCCCGGGCTGGTGCGCGCCCTGGCCGGACTGATCGCCCTGCTGCTGCTGGTCGCCGGCGCGCTCATGTATTTCACCCCGTGGGTGCAGACCGCGGCCGGCGGCGGCCAGGTCGTCGCCCTCGATCCATCGGATCGCGTGCAATCGATCAACGCCCTGGTCGAAGGGCGCATCAAGCGCTGGTTCGTCGAGGACGGCAGCATCGTCGAGGCCGGCGACCCGATCGTCGAGATCGCCGATCTCGATCCGCGCTTCCTCGAACGCCTCGGTGCCGAACGCAACGCCCTCTCCCACCGCCTCGAAGCCGCGCGCGTCGCCACCGAGACGGCCAAGGTCGACTACGAACGCCAGGAACGGCTCTACGAAAGCGGGCTGAGCGCGCGCAAGGACTACGAGGTGGCCAAGATTCGTTACCAGGAGATGCGGGCCAAGGAAGCCGAGGCACGCGCGACCTTGAACAAGGCCGACATCGGCCTGTCGCGACAGTCCTCGCAGGTCGTCACCGCGCCGCAGGACGGGCGCATCGTCCACATCGTGGCCGGCAACACGGCGACCATCGTCAAGGCCGGCGAAGCCATTGCGACCTTCGCCCCGGCCGACATCGAACGCGCCGTCGAACTGTTCGTCAGCGGGCTCGACGCGCCGCTGGTCCAGCCCGGCCTGCATGCCCGCATCATGTTCGAAGGCTGGCCGGCGGTGCAGTTCAGCGGCTGGCCGGAGGCTGCGCTCGGCACCTTCGGCGGCATCGTCACCACGGTCGACCCGGTGGCCTCGGCCAACGGCCGCTTCCGCCTGCTGGTGCGCGAGGACCCCGCCGAACCCTGGCCGGACGATCGCTACCTGCGTCTCGGCAGCCAGGCGCGCGGCTGGGTGCAGTTGTCCGAGGTCCGGCTCGGCTACGAGCTGTGGCGCCAGTTGAACCGCTTCCCGCCGCGCCCGGTCGCGGCCCCGGTGGCGGCGGGCGGCAGCGAGAAGTGATGCGGTCGCTGCACCTGGCGCTCTTCTTCGCCGGCCTGTTCGGCGCGCGTGTCGTCCTCGCCACCGACGGGCTCGCGCTCGGCGAGGTGCTGACCTCCTCGGCCGGCCATTTCCCCGCCATCCAGTCCGCGGTGGCGGCAAAACGCGCCCAGGAGGGCCGCACGCTCGCGGCCGAGGGCGCCTTCGACCTCGCCCTGGAGCAGGACGCCCTGGTCTGGGCGGATGGCTACTACGACGGCATGGCGGTGGACAACCGCCTGGTCAAGCCGTTGCCGTTCGCCAACGCCAAGGCCTTCGCGGGCTACCGTCTCAGCAACGACGATTTCCCCGTCTACCAGCAGGAACGCGTGACCAACGACGGCGGCGAATTCAACCTCGGCGTGGTCTTCTCGCTGTGGCGCGACCGCGTCATCGACGAACGGCGCTACGCGCTGGCCAACGCGCGCTTCGAGGTCCGCGAAGCCGAGCTCGACCTGCTGCTGGCCCGGCTCACCACCCAGCGCAACGCCGCGCGCGCCTACTGGAACTGGGTCGCCGCCGGGCGCCAGCTCGAGGTCTACCAGCGCCTGGTCGCGCTGGCCGAAGAGCGCATGGCGGGCCTCGAGGAGCGCGCCCAGGCCGGCGACGTCGCACGCATCTTCGTCACCGAGAATCGCCAGAACCTGCTGCGCCGCCAGGCCATCGCGCGCCAGGCCGAACAGGACCTGACCGCGGCCGCGATCGAACTCTCGCTGTACCTGCGGGACGACGCGGGGACACCGCGCGTGCCGCACGCGGCCGAGTTGCCGGCGGGTTTCCCACCCAGCGAGACCGGCGTCGACGATCCCGGCGCGCTGGTCGACGCCGTGCTCGCCCAACGCCCGGAACTCGACCGCATCGAGGTCGCCGCGGCGGCCGAGCGCCAGCGCCTCCTGCTGGCGGAGAACGAACTCCTGCCACGCGTCGATCTCGGTCTCAAGGGCGCCCACGATCTCGGCGGCGGCGCGCGCAGCCGCCAGGGCCTCGACGCCATCGTCGACCTCACGGTGTCGATCCCGCTCGAGACGCGCCGCGGTCGCGGCAAGGTCGCCGAGTCGCGCGCGCGCCTGAACCAGTTGGACCTCGACCGCCAGCTGCTCGGCGAGCGCCTCGCCAACGAGGTGCTCAAGCTCGGCACCGGCCTCAACGCGGCGCGCGATTTCGTCGGTATCACCGCCGCCGAAGCCGAACAGGCGACGCTGCTCGAACAGGCCGAACGCGAACGCTTCGGCGCTGGTGCCAGCGACTTCTTCCTCGTCAACCTGCGCGAGGAACGCAGCGCCGACGCACGCATCCGCAACCTCGAATCACGCCTGCGCTACTTCCACGCCCTGGCCGACCTGCAGGCGATCACGCTCGACCTCGAAGCCCTCGTCATTGCCGCGCCATGAGACGACGAGCACGCGCTTTGCCTCACCCTGCGGACTCTGAAATGATGCCCCATCGATCCCTGGAGACAGCCATCTTGACCAAGCCCACCACCCCCACGCTATGCGCCGCGATCGCCGCGATCGCCGCGATCGCCGCGCTCACCGCCCTGCCGGCCACCGCGGAGGAAGTCAGCCCGGAGTGCCGCGGCGTCGCCGCGGGAACCGTCGCCTCGATGCGCGCCGCCGGCGAACTGCCGACCCAGGAAGCCGTCGAAGCCGCGGTTCTCGCCGCGCGCCGCGCCTGTGCCGCGTCCACGCAGGAACTCGGCGCCGCCGCGACGCCTGCCGCGGCCGATACCGCCGCGGCCGCCGCTGCGCCCGCCAAGCAGGCTGCCAAGGACGACGAACCCTCGATCTGGGACCTGCTCACACGCGACAAGGAAACCAAGCCCGGCAACGAGCGCCTGCGCCGCCTCAAGACCCAGTAGCCATCCCGCCTCGCGGCGCGGCACACCTACCGCCGCGCCACCGCCACGCATGACACACAAAAAAAAACCGGCGGCCCGCCAGGGTCGCCGGTTCGGTGTGTTCCACTCGACCGCGCGGCGTCCCGCCCGGTCGCGTGGCCGATCTTGGCAATCAGAGATCGAT
Organism: Gammaproteobacteria bacterium; assembly: GCA_050184115.1. Lineage (GTDB taxonomy): Bacteria > Pseudomonadota > Gammaproteobacteria > JACKNG01. The sequence goes on from JBFXAQ010000002.1 coordinate 446,687, forward strand.
GTCGACGGTGTAGGACACCACGAACTTGACCTCGTCGTTCTGCAGACCGGGCGCGCCGCCCTCGAAATCTTCGAGATCGGTACCGCTGACCACGAACGAGAAACCACCCTTGGCCACGGACACGTTCCAGTCCATGTAATCGGTGGTGCCGTTGAAGAAGTTGAACTGATCGACGAAGTCACCGCTGTGGTAGCCGACGTGTGCACCGAGTTCGAGGCCTTCCTTGATCTCGTAGGTGTAGTCGCCCGACAGGTAGTAGGCCGAACCGAAGTCGGTGTCGTAGGTACCGAGGCCATTGGTGCCGGCAACCACCGCCGGAACGTTGTCCTCGTCCGCCTCGGTGTGCGCGAGGACGTAGGCGGTCACGCTGAAGCCCATGTAACCCAGGCTGCCGTAGACCTCGCCGAAGTCGATGTCGGCCTCGTGGTCGTAGTTGTAGTAGAGGTAACCGACGTCGTAACTGACACCGTTGTACTCGCCCGCGTAGCCGACGTACATGTCGTGCTCGTAGGAGTACACGTCGGCCGGGGCATACTCGACGTTCGACACCCAGGTGCCGACGTAGAAGCCGGAATCGTGGGCGTAATCGATACCGCCGGAGATGGCGGGCTCGTTCTCGGTCTGGGTCAGACCGCGCCACAGGTAGTTGTTCGAGACCGAGACGTTCGCCGTCCAGTCGCCGGCCTGCGCCGCCAGGCTGGTGAATCCGGCGAGTGCCGCGGCCACGGTGGTGGAAAGTGCTTTGTTCATGGAACTGTCTCCTGGGTAAGTGCTTTTTGGCTTGACGTCTGAAGCGATGAAAAAAGGCGACGTTGGCCTGTGCACTGCAAGGGATGTTCCAGCTTTGTTTGCGGCGCTTATGCGACGGTTTGTTGCGGTTTGGCGATATTCTCCTTTTATCCTTGTATATCAATTTATTAAAGATTTTCAGTGGCCGTCGACGACCGCGGGAAAACATCTAATCCATTGATTATAAATATCAAGTGGCGATGGCCACGGTACGCACCAAATGCGCGCTCGCGGGGCAATGTTGCGGGATAGCAACGGATTCTGCCCCGTCATGGGGCGCTGCGTGGGCCCGTCCCGCGCCGACCTCGCGGCGGCGTGGGGCCGGCCGGTCGGTCTGTTCAGGCCAGGTGGGCGCGTACGCGTGCCATCAGTGCATGTCGCTCTGCACGCGCGGCCAGCGCCTGCGCCATGTCGACCTGCACGAAGCGGGTCGGCGTGTTGGGTTGCAGCTGGCCGATGAGATCCATGTCGGCGGAGATGACGACACCGATGGTGAAATAGCCCCCGCCGGATACCGCGTCACGGTGCAGGACGATCGGCTCGAGCCCGCCCGGGACCTGGATGCAGCCGTAGGCATAGGGCGCATCGACGATGTTCGACGGGTTCTCGCCGGCGCCAAAGGGCGGCTCGCGCGGCACGAACTCGATCGGGCTGCCGCCGCGGAAGCGGTAACCCATGCGGTCGGCCTCGGGCGCGACCTTCCATTCGTCGGCGAAGAACCGCGCCTGCGCCGCCGGCGTCGCGCGGTGCCAGTAGATGCCGGGCATGACCCGGATCGCCGCCGGGTTGCCCGGGCTGCGGCGCAGTTCCGGTGGAATCGTCCGCCCTGCTTTCGCAGCCGTGGCCACAGCGCCCACAGCGAGGCGATCGCCGGCCTTGAGCGCACGACCCTCGAATCCGCCCATCTGGCCGACGAGATAGGTCGAGCGGCTGCCCAGCACCAGCGGCACGTCGATACCGCCAGCCATGGCGATGTAGGCGCGCGCGCCCGCCTTGAGATAGCCGAAGGACAACACTTGTCCGGCGCGCACGCCGAACGCCGTCCAGCCGGGCTGCTCGGCGCCGTCGACGAGGATGGGCAGCGTGGCACCGGTGACGGCGACGACGGCATCGCGCTCGAAGCGCATCGCCGGTCCCATGAAGGTCGCTTCCAGGCCCGCCGCGCCCTCGTCGTTGCCGACCAGCAGGTTGGCGCTGCGCAGCGCGAGGCGATCCATCGCACCGCTCTGTGGAAAGCCGAGGTGGTAGTAACCGGGCCGGCCGAGGTCCTGCACCGTGGTCGAGATGCCGGGCTTGATGACTTCGATCATTTCAGCACCTCCACCAGGCGCGCGTTGTAGCCGTCGATGTCGCGTTCGAACTCGGCGAGGTCGAAGCGCACCGGCCGGATCTTCGGCTCGAAGCGATCGGCGGCGACGTCGGCCTCAATCGCCTTGAACTCGTCGACGTCGATAGGACGGAACTTGACGATATCGCCGGGGCGCGAGAGCACCATCTCCTCGCGCAGGTAGGAGACCTTGCCGTCCGGTTCGAAGATCGGCATCGGCGTGATGCCGAACATCTGGTAACCGCCGGCGCCGCGCACCGCATAGATGGCGGTGAAGCAGCCGCCGTAGCCGATGGTGCCGCGCGGCGTGTCGGTGCGCGGCCGCACGTACTTCGGCGCCTGCAGCTGGCGTTGACGCTCGACCATCTGGAAATACCACGCCACGCCGCACACGAAGCCGACCATCGAGACGAACCACGGCGAGCCGTGGTGGGCCGCGATGAAATCGGCCGGGCTGGCAAAGCCATTGATGCGCGCGCAGTACTCGATATCCGTGGAGGACGGATCCTGGTGACGATCGCGGAAACGCATCATGGTCTCGCGCGTCCACGGATCGTCGTAACACACCGGGATCTCGACGATGCGGGTGTCGAAGGCGGTGTCGGCGTGCTCCGCCGCGTCGTCCAGTGCACGGACCTCGGCGAGCAGTTCGTCCGGCGCCATGCGTTCAGGGTCGAACCGGATCTGGTAGGAAGCGTTGCCGCCGACGATTTCGCTGACGCCCGGCAGGTTCGCCTTGCGCAGCGCCCGCGTCACGGACAGTGCCTTGAAGAAGCCGGTGAAGGACATCTCCTCGTCGCACTCGGCGAAGAGATGCTCGTCACCGCCGAAGCTGAATCGACTGCTCATCGAGGGTCTCCGGGGATGGTTCTGGTACTCGGGAGCGCGTCGCCCAGGCGCGCTCAGGGGGCCGCGGCCGGCACGAACGCGCGCGCCAGCCAGGGTTCGAGGAAACGGGTATCGGTGCGCCCGGCGATGACGTCGGCATCGCGCGCGAGCGCTTCGTGCAGGCTGCGCGTGGTCGCCAGCCCGCCGATCTCGAGCGTGGCCAGCGCCGCGCGCAGGCGCTCGAGGCAGGTCTCGCGATCGGGGCCGTGCACGATGAGCTTGCCGAGCAGCGAGTCGTAGAAGGGCGGCACCGCGTAGCCTTCGTAGAGCAGGGTATCGAAACGCACGCCGTCGCCTTGCGGTACGCTCAGCGCCGTCACCGTGCCGGGGCCCGGCATGAAGTTGCGCGCCGGGTCCTCGGCGTTGATGCGGCACTCGATGGCATGGCCGGACACGCGCACCTGGTCCTGCGTGAACGGCAGGGGTTCACCGCCGGCGACGCGGATCATGGTCTGTACGAGATCGAGGCCCGTGATCATCTCCGTCACCGGGTGCTCGACCTGGATCCGCGTATTGACCTCGATGAAATAGAACTCGTGCGTCCGCGGATCGTAGAGGTATTCGACCGTACCGGCACCGCGGTAGCCGACCGCCGCGGCCAGCGCGACGGCGCTCGCGCACAGGCGTTCGCGTACCTGTGTATCGAGGCCGATGGCCGGGGCCTCCTCCCACACCTTCTGGCGCCGTCGCTGCAGCGAGCATTCGCGCTCGTAGCAGTGCACGAAGCGTTCACCGTCGCCGAGCACCTGGACCTCGACATGGCGCGCATGCTCGATGACCTTCTCGACGTAGAGCCCGCCGTCGCCGAACGCGGCGCGCGCCTCGGCCGAGGCCTGCGGGAACTGCCGCGCGAGCTCCTCGGCGTCGTGCACGATACGGATACCGCGCCCACCGCCACCGGCGGCGGCCTTGATCATGACCGGGTAGCCGATACGGTCGGCCAGGGTCGTGGCGTCTGCGAGGGCGTCGAGACGACCGTCGCTGCCCGGCACCACCGGCACGCCGGCGGCGGCGGCGACGCGCCGCGCCTCGACCTTGTCGCCGAGCAGGCGAATGGCATCCCCCGACGGTCCGATGAAGCGCATGCCGGCGGCGACCACGGCATCGGCGAAGTCGCCGTTTTCGGCCAAGAAACCGTAGCCCGGGTGAACGGCATCACAGCCGGCTGCACGCGCGGCGTTCACCACGCGCTCGCTGTCGAGGTAGGACTTCGCGGCCGGCGGCGGTCCGATTTCGATCACCTCGTCGGCCAGGCGCGCCGCCAGCGAATCGACGTCGGCGGCACTCGCCGCCTGCACCACGCGCACGCCGAGCTCGCGGCAGGCGCGGTTGATGCGCACCGCGATCTCGCCGCGGTTGGCGATGAAGACGCTCTTGATGCTCACGCGTCGACTTGCGCCAGCACCTGCCCGGCCATCACGGCCTCGGCGTCCTCGACGAGGAAGCGCACGCCGTTGCCAGCGACCTCGGCCGTTACTTCCTGGAAATTCTTCATCACCTCGACCAGGCCGATGACGTCGCCGATGGCGACCGCCTCGCCGTCGGCCTTGAACGGCGCGGCGTCGGGTGAAGGCCGGCGATAGAACGTGCCGGGAAGGGGCGATACCAGGTCGAGCGTGCTCATCGGCGGGCTCCTGCATGCTGTTCTCGGATGGCGTCGCCAGCGGCCGCTCGCGACGACTGGCGGCGGCCAGTGTACATGCTCGGGCGCGGCCGGGCGCGACGCGCCCCGTTCACAGCAGGGCCGCCATCGTGCGACCCTCGCCCCTCGAACACGACCACGGAGCACCCGGCCATGCGCTTCGGCCTCATGTACAGCTTCATCACCCCGCGCGACGGTTCGATGAGCCATCGCGAGACGTTCCGCGAACTCGAGCACCTGCTGCCGCTGGCCGAGTCACTCGGTTTCGACGCCTTCCACACCACCGAGCATCATGGCCAACACAACGGCTGGGCGCCGAGCCCGCTGGTGGTACTGGCGCACGCTGCGGGCCTGACCCGGCGCCTGCGCCTGGTCACCAACGTCCTGCTGCTGCCGCTCTACGAGCCGCTGCGCCTGGTCGAGGACGTCGCCACGCTCGACAACCTCAGCGACGGCCGCCTCACCCTCGGCGTCTCGCCCGGCTACGTGTCGGAGGAATTCGCCAGCTACCGCGTGCCGCACGGCGAGCGCTTCGCCCGCGCCGAGGAGATGCTCGACATCCTCGAAGCATCGTGGCGCGACGAGGTGCTCGAACACGATGGCCGCTTCTACCGCGTACCGCCGACGCGGGTCGTACCGCGGCCGGTGCAGACCACCATCCCGCTGTGGTACGGCGTGTCCGGCCCACGCCTGCTCGAACGCGCGGCGCGCCGACGCTGCCCGGTGACGGCCTCGCCGCGCCACACCGTGGCCGAGTTGCAGGCGCATTACGCGCGCTACGACGCTACCGCGACGAAGGTCGGTTTCGCCACCCGCGAACGCCCGGTCATCCGCGAACTGTTCGTCGCGCCGACGCTCGCCGAGGCCGAGGATCTCGCTGGCCCGGCCATCGTCGAACTGTTCGGTCTGTACGGGCGCAAATCGGCCGAAGGCGAACGCGAATTGCGCAACGATCGCGGTGAACTCGTGCGCGACGCGGCCACCGTCGACTTCCGCAATTTCGCGTCGCGCTACGTCGTCGGCGACCCGGCCTCGGTACGCGACGCCATCGCCGAACTGCAGGACGCCCTCGCGCCGAGCGAGATCATCTGCCGCATGCAGTTGCCAGGGGTGCCCACCGCGCACTTCGAACGCTCGCTCAGGCTGTTCGCCGAGCAGGTCATGCCGCACTTCCGTTGACGCCCGCGAGCAGCCGCTATACTGCGGCGCCTCCGAGTCAACGACCGCGACACGAGGTGCAGCCATGTCCGTACGCCGTTCCGCCCTGCTTCCGTCCACCCTCCTGATCGCGGCGAGCGCACTGTCTGCCGGCAGCGCCAGCGCCGCCGATGACTGTGTCGCGGCCAACGGCTTCACGCCGCTGTGCGGCTTCCAGCATCCCGAGGACATCGAGGTGCTCGCCAACGGCAAGCTGCTGGTGGTGAGCGAATACGGCAACCTCGTCGGCACCATCACCGGCCGGCTCACCGCGCTCGTCCCTGCTGACGGCAGCCGTCGCACCTTGTATCCCGCCGCCGGCGCAGATGGCACCGGCGCCTGGGGCGCGAGCGACTGCCCGGGTGCACCCGGCGCGCAGTTCGATCCTCACGGCATCCACCACGGCCCCACCAGCAACGGCCGCCTCTACGTCGTCAACCACGCCGGGCGCGAATCGGTGGAGATCTTCGCGGTCGTCGACGGCGACGATCCGGCGACGACGAAACTCGAGTGGCGCGGCTGCGTGATCGCGCCCGGCGGCATCTGGATGAACGACGTCGTCGGCCTGCCCGACGGCGGCTTCATTGCCTCGCACATGGTGCAGCAAGGGGTGAGCGCCGAATCCCTGTACGCCTCCGAACGCCGGCGCGAGGACATCGGCCACGTCATGCGCTGGTCGCCGGGCGGCGGTTGGGCCAAGGTGGTCAATTCCGACGGCGCGCTGCCCAACGGCGTCGAGATCAGCGACGATGCCGCCACGCTCTACGTCAACGAGTACTTCGGCGACCGCACCTGGGCCCTCGATATGGCCAGCGGCAAGCGCCTGTGGACGACCGCCATCGACGGGCCGGACAACCTCGCCTGGGGCAGCGACGGCCAGTTGCTCGTCGCCTCTCATCACGAGGACCTCAAAGCCGTACAGGCCTGCGAGCACGAGCAGCCCTATTGCCAGCTGCGCTTCTCGATCGTCGCCCTCGATCCCGTCAACGGCAACCGCGTGACCGTGGTCGAAGGCGGCGGCGCACCGCCCTTCGGCGCCGCCACCGTCGCGGCCGAGGTCGGCGATACGCTGTATCTCGGCTCCTACACCGGCGACCGCATGGCGACGACCACGCGCGGTACCGGCGTGCGCCACTGACGCTGACGCGTTACTGGCGCTGGCCAGGGGCCGTCGGGCACAGGACCACCGACGGCCACTCGCCATGGCGTCGCTGACACCGATCACGATGCGCACTCGCCAGTGCGCTTATCGTGCCCGTGCCCAGGCCGTTGCCGGGAGGCCCGTGATGGACAGCGACATCGAACACCTCACCCTGTTCTACCGCTTCGCCTCGGCCGTCGGCCTTGGCCTGCTGGTCGGGCTGCAGCGCGAGTACGCCTCCAGCCACGACGCGAGCGAACGCCGTGAACTGTTCGCCGGTACCCGCACCTACGCGCTGCTCGCCGCGCTCGGCTGCACCACCGCCTACGTCGGCGCGCTGTCGGGTTCGGCCGTCCCCTTCGCCGTCATGCTGTTCGTGGTCGGCGCCATGATCACCACCTCCTACCACTTCTCCGCGCGCGAGGGCCGCTTCGGCCTGACGTCAGAGGTCGCCGCCTTCATCACCATGCTGGCCGGCGCACTGTGCTTCTGGGGCAAGGTCGAATTCGCCGCCGCGCTGGCCGTCGCCACCACCGTGCTGCTCGCGCTCAAGCTGCAGACGGTCTCGCTGGTCAGCCGGGTCACTGCCGAGGACGTGCGCGCCACCCTCACCTTCGCCGTGCTGACCCTGGTCGTGCTGCCGGTGCTGCCGCGCCACGGCTGGGGGCCGCCGCCGTTCGACGTGCTGGTGCCGTACAAGGCGTGGCTGATGGTGGTGTTCATCTCGGGCATCAGCTTCCTCGGTTACGTGCTGATCAAGGTCGTCGGCACGCGGCGCGGCGTCGGCCTGACCGGCCTGCTCGGCGGCCTCGCTTCGAGCACGGCCGTGACCTTGAGCTTCGCCGCGCGCAGCCGTGGCGCGGATGCCCTGGCGCGCCCGCTCGCGCTCGCCATCCTGCTCGCCTGGACGGTGATGTTCGTGCGCGTGCTGGCCGAAGTGGCGGCGCTGAACCGTGCCCTGCTCGGCGTCGTGTGGCTGCCGCTGACGGCGGCGGCCGCAATCAGCGTGGTCTATTGTGCGTGGCTGCATTACGCCGAACGCCGCGCGACCGGTGACGCCGACACCGAGTTCAAGAACCCCTTCGAACTGGCCCCGGCGCTCAAGTTCGGCGGGCTCTACATGCTGATCCTGCTCGGGGCCAACGCGGCGCGCCTCGAGTTCGGCGACGCCGGGCTGTACGTCTCGGCACTGGTCTCGGGACTGGCCGATGTCGATGCCATCACCCTGTCGATGGCCGAACTGAGCCGCACTGCGGATGGCCCGGCCCTGCCGGTCGCGGCACGCGCCATTGTGCTCGCGGCGGCATCGAACACGCTGGTCAAGGGCGCGATCGTGCTCGGCACCGGCACGCCCGCCCTGCGCCGCGTCATCCTGCCCGGGCTGGTCCTGACCCTGGCGACGGCGATCGGCGTCGTGTTCCTGCTCTGAACGCACCCGCCGGCCGACCCGCCCACTACCGGGCGATTGACCGGGACTATCGAAGGCGATGAGAACTTCGATTGGCGGCAAACTTAAAGATGAGAATAATTCTCATCATCAAGAACGGAGAGCCGCCATGACCAAGACCCTGAGCTTCGCCTGTGTCCACTTCACGGTCGCCTTCACGCTCGCCTGGCTCATCACCGGCAGTCTCACCGCCGGTGGCCTGGTTGCGCTCATCGAACCGTGCTGCAACACCGTGGCGTTCCACCTCCACGAGCGCCTGTGGGCGCACCGCGCGGTGGCAGCGACCATCCCCGCGCCGGCTGCGGCGCTGGCACCCGCGTGACCCTCAGGGCGCGCGTTCGAGCGCGGTGGCGATCGCGATGCCGAGTTGCGCCGTGGTCGCGGCGCCACCGAGGTCCGGGGTCAGCGGCGCGGTCCCGGCGGGCTGCGCCAGCACCGCCTCGATGGCAGCCACCACGGCCGCGGCGGCCTCGCCGTGGCCGAGATGGTCGAGCATCATCGCCCCGCACCAGACCTGGCCGATGGGATTGGCGATGCCGCGCCCGGCGATGTCCGGCGCCGAGCCGTGCACCGGCTCGAACAGGCTGGGATGGCGGCGCTCGGGATTGATGTTGGCCGAGGGCGCAACGCCGATGGTGCCGGTGCAGGCCGGACCGAGGTCGGAGAGGATGTCGCCGAACAGGTTGCTGGCGACGACGACGTCGAACCAGTCCGGATGCAGCACGAAGTGCGCGGTGAGGATGTCGATGTGGTACTTGTCGACGCGCACCTCCGGATACGAGCCGGCCATGGCGGCGACGCGCTCGTCCCAGTAGGGCATCGAGACGTAGAGCCCGTTCGACTTGGTCGCCGAGGTCAGGTGGCGCGCCTCGCGGCGTTGTGCGAGTTCGAAGGCGTAACGCAGGATGCGATCGACGCCGGTGCGGGTCATCACCGTCTCCTGCATCACCAGTTCGCGCTCGGTACCTTCGAACAGGCGCCCGCCGACGTTGGTGTACTCGCCCTCGGTGTTCTCGCGCACGACGAGGAAGTCGATGTCGCCGGGCTCGCGATCGGCCAGCGGGCTCCTGATGCCCGGCAGCAGGCGCACCGGACGCAGGTTGACGTACTGGTCGAAGGCGCGGCGAAAGAGCAGCAGCGAGCCCCACAACGAGACGTGGTCTGGCACGCTGGCCGGCCAGCCGACGGCGCCGAAATAGATTGCGTCGAAGCCGGACAACACCTCGAACCAGTCGTCCGGCAGCATCTGGCCGTGGCGCTGGTAGTAGTCGCAGCTCGAGAAGTCGAACCACGTCCAGTCGAGGGTGAAGCCGTAACGACGGGCGGCGGCGTCGAGCACGCGCACGCCTTCGGGCATGACCTCGGTGCCGATGCCGTCACCCGGGATGACGGCGATGCGATGGCTGTTCATGTGCGCGGGGTTCCTCCGTCGGCGCTGTGATGCAGTCGCCACCCGTCCTGCGCCGTTACAGGTGGCGTCCCGGCCGGGGATGCCACCAGCCGTGCGGGATCGCGGTAGTTTTTCACATTCACGTTCGAGCGCGCGGTGCTAGGCTGCCCTGCCCGTTGCGCAGGGCATGCCCTTGCGTCCACGGTGCCGTCACGGCGGAACGTGGTCCGCCCCGTTGATCGTGAGGGTGCTGGTATGGGAATCGAAGTGCCACAGGCACGTGCACTCCTGGCGCTGGTGGTCGGGATCGGCCTGGGGGTCGCGAACGACGAAGCCGGGGCAGCGATATCGCAGGCCTCCGTCACCGCGCCGGGCGGTTTCGTCGCCGCCTACGCGGGCATGGGCAATGGCAGCGCGCCCTTCGCCGGCGGCAATTTCACCACCAGCTACGTCGCCGGCGATTTCAATGCCGACGAAAAGCTGTTCGCCGGTGGTGGGGCGAGTGCGAGCGCGAGCTACAGCGGTCCCTTGTCGGTCAACAGCGCCAGCGGCTTCGCGTCCTTCGGCCTGCTCGGGTTCCAGGCGCAGAACAACTCGTCGAACAGCGGGTTCGGCCAGGGCACGATGAACGGCGGCTGGACCGACGGCATCCTCATCGACGCGCCAGGGCTCACCGGGCAGGCGGGGCTGTGGGTGGGCCTGGTCGCGGTCGAAGGCTCGCTGCACGGCGCGGGATTCGCCGCCGCGGCGTCGTTCAATGTCACGGCCTACAAGAACGGGACGCAGCTCAGACTGAGCGACGCCGCGGGCCTGTTCGACCCGGGCAGCCAGTGGACGCCGTTCTCGACCGACCGCCAAGCCACTCGCTGGGCTATTTCGACCTTCGGTGGCACGGCCAGCATGGCGGTCAACGACGTGGCCACCTTCGTCGTCCCCTTCGTCTACGGCCAGGCGTTCGACTTCGGCGTCTACGCCGCCGCGGTCTCCGGCAAGCGCAGTTCGAGTGGCGTGGCCGGCAATTCGACCAGCGACGTGTTGTTCCACAACACGCTGTGGTGGGCGGGCACGGCCGGCGTACTGGCCGGCGGCGCACCCGTGCTCGATTTCAGCATCACGTCGGAGTCGGGCACGAACTGGGCGCAGGCGGTGAACGCGGTACCCCTGCCGGCGCCCGTCGCCCTGCTGCTCGCGCCGCTCGCCCTGGTCGCCGCGCGCCGCCGTCGCATCTGACGGCGGCGCGGGTTCCGGCCTGCAGTTCCTTCAGTCGCGAAACCGCGGCATCACCTCGCGCGCGAACAGCGCGTTCGAACGCCCGCTCTTCGCCGGGTCCAGCCCGGCGAAGTGGCTCGACAGGATGAAGTCGGTGCAGGCGTACTCGTCGCGGAAGCGCGCGAGTTTCACCGCGACCTGGTCTGGCGTGCCGACCAGGAGTGCGGCGTCGGCGAAGGCCGAGCCACGGATCTCGGCCGGGCTCCTGAACGGAAGCGGCTGGTCGTCGCCCTCGACGTCGGCGGCTTCGCCGAGCACGCGCTCGTAGTAGCCGAAGACGTGGAAGAGGTGCTCGGCGACGTCGTCCCAGGCCTGGTCCTCACTCTCGGCGCAGTAGACCATGCGCAGCTGGGCGATGCGGAAATCGGCCGGGTCGCGACCGAGCTCGCGCAGCGTCTCGAGATAGAGCGGCGCCGGGTCCGGCCCGAGGGTGGTCATGAGATGGGCGCCGAGGCGGGCGGCACGGCGGATCGCCTTCGGCCCGCGCGCGCCGATCCAGAGCGGCGGATGCGGCTGCTGCACCGGCTTCGGCGACAGCGTCATGTGGCTGACGCGGGTGAATCGACCGTCGAAGCTGACATCGTCCTCGGTGAACAGGCGGCGCACGAGGTCCACGCCCTCCTCCAGGCGCGCGGCGCGCTCGCGGCGGTCGACGCAGAAGGCGTTGAACTCGTCGTGCGTGTAACCCTGGCCGACGCCGAGGTCGAATCGACCGTTGGAGAGGATGTCGGCCAGCGCCACGTCCTCGGCCGCGCGCACCGGGTGAATGAAGGGCATCAGCATGACGAAGGTACCGATGCGGATGCGCGAGGTCACCGCAGCCACCGCTGCCGCCATCGACAGCGAGGCCGGGTTGTAGGCGTCCTCGGTGAAGTGGTGCTCGGTCAGCCACACGTGATCGAAGCCGAGCGCCTCGGCCTCGATCATCTGGTCGAGCATGGCGCGGTAGAAGCGCGGCGGTTCGATGTACCAGCGGCGCGGGTTGCGGAAGTCGTACATCAAGCCGAAACGCATGGCCAGCCTCCCCTCGTTGGCAGAGGCTGGATGGTGCGCGATTCCGCCCGTGGGATCGAGGCCCCCACGCCGCCGGCCACGGCTCAGCGCTCGATGCGCGTCATCTTCGAGCCTTCGAGGGTGAGGTTGTACATCAGCCCCTTGTTGCCGATGACGAAGCCGACGATGGGCTCCTCGACATTGACGGTATTGAGATCCTTGCCGGCGCCGAGTTCGACCAGCGCGACGGAGCCGTCGACCCCGGCCTCCCAGCCGTCGCTGGCGCGGAATTTCTGCAAGGCCTCGGCGGTGAGGAAGACCAGCACGACGGTCTTGAGCTGGGCCCCGAGCTGGAAGCCGATGGAGGCGGCCGCCGTATTGTAGTAAGCGGCGGTCTTGCCACCGACGCGCAGGGCGCCTTCGCCGTACTCGCCGCCGATGCCGAAGCCGGCCTTGACCACCTCGGGGAAGACCAGCACGCCCTTGGCCTTGGCCAGGAACGCGGCGCCGCCGGTGACTTCCGCGGTGAAGCGGGCGAGCGCGGCGTCGACCTTGATGTCGATCTCGGTGGCGGAGGCAGCCACCGCTGGCGTCGGCCCGGCGAGGGCGGCGATCAACAGGAGCAGGAACGGAATTCTGGCCATGGTGATGGTCCTGGCGGATTGGGGGCTGCCATGACAACGCGAACGGCGGCGTCTGTCATCCACGACCCACCCGGGCTGTGCGCCCGTTCCGGCAGCGCGCTCGCAACTGCAAGAATCGGACGAACGGCCGCTACTCCGTGTGTACCCTAGCGCCCGTCCGGAGCACGCCGGGAGGATGCCCAGCCCTGGAAACGTCATGATTCGAGTCCTCGTTGCCGAAGATTCAAGCGTTGACGCCGCCCTGTTGCAGGCGGTGTGCGCAGCCGAGGGGTACCGCGTGACCGTGGTGGGCAACGGTGAAGAAGCGGTCGCCGCCTTCGCCGCGGCCGGCGCCGATCTCGTCGTGCTCGACGCCTGCATGCCCGGCATGGACGGCTACGCCGCGGCCGCCCGTATTCGCGAACTCATGGGCAGTCGCTGGATCCCCATGATCTTCCTCAGCGCGATGGACGACAGCGCCGCCATCGTGCGTGGCCTCGAGGCGGGCGCCGACGATTTCATCGTCAAGCCGGTCGACCAGGCCGTGCTGCGCGCCAAGCTGCGCGTGTTCGCCCACGCCTCGCTCGACCGCGAGGCCATCGATCGCTACCGCAACTGGAAGGCCCACGAGGCCGAGCTCGCCACCGCCGTGCTGGAACACGTCATGGGCTCGCCGCACCTCACCGACGCGGCCGTGCATCACCGCACCGAGAGCGCCACCGAATTCTCGGGCGATCTCGTGCTCGCGCGGCGCGCGCCGGGCGGCAACAGCTACGTGCTGGTCGCCGACGCGGTCGGCCACGGCCTCGCCGCGACGCTGTGCGTGCTGCCGCTGGTACGGGTGTTCTCGACCATGACCGCGCGCGACCTGGCGGTCGCCGATATCGTCACCGAAATGAACCTGCACCTGCGCGAGTTGCTGCCGACCGGCTACTACGTCGCCGCCAGCGTGCTCGCCATCGACCATGCGCGGGCACGCATCGAACTGTGGAACGGCGGCCTGCCGCCGGCCCTGCTGGTCACCGGTGGCGCGATCACCGCGGAGTTGCCGTCACGGCATCCGCCGCTGGGCGTGCTCGAGCCGGCGGCGCTGGACGCCGGCGTCGAGTGCCTCGACGTCACGCCGGGCAGCCATCTCGTGCTCTACAGCGACGGCCTCACCGAGGCCGCCGACGCCGCCGGCGAAGCCTTCGGCCCCGGGCGCCTGCGGGCCACGCTCGGCGCCGCCTCCCCCACCGCCGAGATCGCCGGCGTGTTCGCGGCCTTGCAGGATTTCAGCGGCGCCGCCGCCCCCCACGACGACGTCACCGTCGTCGTCGCCGGCATCGGCTGACGTCGTTGCCCCCCGTCGCCGGCGCGGCGGGACGGCCGCGCCCCCGGCGCAACCCGACTTGCTATAGTCGCCACGCCAACCGGCAGCGCCTACCAGCAACGATGGGGAGATCACCATGGCCAGCCCGCAATCCGTCCTGCTCGACAACCTTTTCGACAGCTTCGTCCAGGCCCTCGCGGCCAAGCCCGACATGGGCGTCGACGAATTGCGTGACATGCTCGAGAAATGCGGCGACGTCGCCCGCGATCCCGGTGGCGTCGACTACCTCGAAGTCGATGCCGCCGGCACCACCTGCCTGTGGGCCGTGCCGCACGGCTGCGCGCAGGATCGCGTGCTGCTGGCCTTCCACGGCGGCGGCTGCGTGACCGGTTCGCGCTTCAGCCACCGCAAGCTGTTCGCCCATATCGCCAAGGCCGTCGGTTGCCGGGCGCTGATCCTGGACTACGGGCGCGCCCCCGAGCACCAGTACCCCTCGCAGGTCGACGAAGGCCTGCGCGTCTACCAGTGGCTGCTCGACCAGGGCATCGCCGCGGGACACGTCGCCACCGTCGGCGACTCCGCCGGCGGCAACCTGTGCACCAGCGTGGTCCTCGGGGCGCGCGACCGTGGCCTGCCGCTGCCGGCCGCGGTGATGCCGCTGTCGCCCTGGTACGACATGGAAGCCAGCGCGGCGTCGTTCGACACCAACGCCAAGGTCGACCGCCTGATCTCGCGCGAGATGTCGCTCGGCATGAGCGGCCTCTACCTCGGCCAGACCTCGCCGCGCGAACCGCTTGCCAACCCGCTGTGGGCCGATTACCACGGTTTCCCCCCGACCTACATCCAGGTCGGCGGCTTTGAAGCCATCATGGACGACGCGACGCGCGCCGCCGAACGCATGCAGGCGGCCGGCGTCGACGTGCGCTGCGAGGTCTTCCCCGAGATGCAACACGTGTTCCACTTCATGGCCGGCAACGCACCCGAGGCCGACGACGCCATCGCCAAGCTCGCCGCCTGGGCGCGACCGCGACTGGGCCTCGCCTGAGCGGGCGTCGCCCGCCACCGCGGTGCGCACCCCGGCGCGGCCGACACGCGCCGGGGTGAACGTGTGACGCGCCGGTTCCGGCCCGTCATCACGCCGGGGCATTCTGTAATAATCCCCGGCCCCGGACCGAACCAGGAACCGCCGTGGATCCCGCAGACCTGCTCGAACGCATCGCCACCACCCTGCGCCAGGAGGTCGGTCCCGCCGTCGGCGCCGACTACCCACGGACCCAGGCCTACATGGCCGCCGTCGTGCTCGGCAAGCTGGCCGGCGAACTGCGCGCCTCGGCGGCCCACGTTGCCGCCGAAGCGCTCGACGGCGACGCCCTCTACAACGACCTGCACGCCGCCGCGGCGGCCGGCCCGGCCCTGCCGCGCGCGCTGGTCGGTGCACTCGAAGCCGCTACGCGCGAACGCTCGGACGCCCACCTCGGTCGCTTGATCGAGCAGCTCTACGCCCATCGCGAGGCGCTCGGCGGCGCTCGCTTCGAGGCCCTGCTCGGGCGCATCCGCGCAACGCTCAAGGCGCGCCTCGAGCGCGAACTGGCCTACTCGGCATGAGCGCCACGGCCCTCGACGACACCGCTGGCCGCATCCGCGACTACCTCGCCGGCAAGCTGCCGGACGCACGCGACCTCGCGCTCGTCGACCTGCAGCAGATCGCGGTCGGCTGGTCGCACGAGACCTTCCTCTTCGACGCCACCTGGCGCGAAGGCGGCGAGGCGCATCGCCAGGGCTTCTGCCTGCGCCGCGATCCCGGCAACGCGCTCTTGCGCGAACTGTCGGACCTCGGCGAACAGTTCCGCGTGCTCGAATGCCTGGCCCCGACCGCGCTGCCGACGCCGCGCCCCTACTGGTACGAGGACGACCCGGCCATCCTCGGCCGGCCCTTCCTGGTCATGGAGAAGGTGCCGGGCGAATGCCCCAACCCCTGGGGCCGCGACGGGCGCGCCTACTACGCCGCCGCCGCCGCGCGCGGTGTGCTGCCGGCGAGTTTCACCGATACCCTGGCCACCCTGCATACCCTCGACTGGGAGGCCGCCGGTCTCGACTTCCTCGGCGTGCCCGCCACCGGCAAGGACTTCGCGCTGCGCGAGATCGCCAAGTGGCGCAACTTCATCGAGGTCACTGGTGCCGCCGTCCATCCCATCCTCACCGATCTCATGTGCTGGCTGGAGGCCAACGCGCCGCCGTGCGAACGCCTCGCGCTCGTCCACGGCGCCTACCGAACCGGCAACGTGCTCATTGCCGACGACCGCATCGCGGCCGTGCTCGACTGGGAACTGCAGGTCATCGGCGATCCCATGTATGACGTTGCCTACGTGCTGTCTGACCTCAACCGCGAAGGTACCGACCTGCTCTCCAATGTGGTCGCGCGCGAAGTCTTCTTCGAGCGCTATGAAACGGCCACCGGTATCACCATCGACGAGGACGTCTGCCACTACTACCACCTGCTCTATGCCATGCGCTCCGCGGCGTTCTGGATGAGCGCGTCGGCGCTCTACGCCGGCGGCGCGAGCAAGGACCTGCGCCTTGCGCGCACGGCGTGGTCGGTACCGGTGGTGCTGGAGCGCGCGGCGCGCGAGCTCGGCTACTGAGCCGACGTTCATTCGACGGGCACGCACCGTGATGACCACCGCAACGCCTTGCGGCCGCAACCGGCTGCGCGCGAAACCGCAGCGGATGACGCATGACGCCGGCTGACGCGCCCATCGGGCTGTTCGATTCGGGCGTCGGCGGTTTATCGGTGCTGGCCGCCGCGCGCGCCGCGCTGCCGCACGAGGATTTCGTCTACGCCGCGGACAGCGCCTACGCCCCCTACGGTGACCGCGACACCGCCACCGTGGTGGCGCGCGCCGACGCCGTGGTGCAGGCGCTGGTGGCGCGCGGTGCCAAGGCCATCGTCGTCGCCTGCAACACCGCGACCGCGCTCGCCGTGGAACATCTCAGGACCAGCTACCGCGTGCCCATCGTGGCGATGGAGCCGGCCATCAAGCCGGCCTGCGCGACGACGCGCAGCGGCCAGGTCGCGGTCCTCGCCACCCGCCAGACCGTCACCGCCGGCAACACCACGCGGCTGTGCGAGCGCTATGCCGGCAGCGCCACCGTGCACCTCGTGGCCTGCCCGGGCGTGGTCGAATGCATCGAGGCCGGTGAACTCGACGGGCCACGCCTGTGCGCCCTGCTGAACGGCTACCTCGCACCGCTCCGCGTCGCCGGCGTCGACGTCATCGTGCTCGGTTGTACCCACTATCCACTGGCGCACGCCACCATCGCGCGCCTGGCCGGCGACGCGATCACCCTCATCGACCCGGCCCCGGCCGTGGCGCGCGAGCTCGCACGCCGCCTCGACCACGCCGGCCTGCGCAGCACGTGCCGGCGCCGTGGCCACGAGACCTTCCTGTCGAGCCGGCCGGATGCCGCAACGGCGGCGCTGCTGGCGCGGCTGTGGGGCCACCCGCTCACCCTCGGCGCGCTCGACGCGACCGTATAATGACGGCCCCTCCAACGAGGATCGCATCGCCGATGGACAACATCGCCCGCTTCAAGGCCGCCGCCCGCGTGAGCTGGTCGACCTTTGCCCCCTTCGAAATGATCACCGGCACCACCGCCCCCGAGCTGGTCCGCTTCGCCGGCGTGAACGGCGGCCAGCGCGTGCTCGACGTCGCCTGCGGGACCGGGGTCGTGGCGCTGACCGCCGCGCGGCGCGGCGCTCACGTCACCGGCGCCGACCTCACGCCGGAGCTGGTCGAACGGGCACGCGAGAATGCCGAGATCGCCGGACTCGACGTCGACTTCCACGAGGCCGACGTCGAGGCGCTGCCGTTCGACGACGGCAGCTTCGACACCGTGCTGAGCCAGTTCGGCCACATGTTCGGGCCGCGCCCGGCGGTCACCGTCGGCGAGATGCTGCGCGTATTGCGACCCGGCGGCACCATCGCCTTCTCGACCTGGCCGCCCGAGCTCTACACCGGGCGCATGTTCCTGCTCATCGGCAAGTACGCACCGCCGCCGCCGGAAGGCGTCGGTTCACCGGCGGCCTGGGGTGACCCGGCGCTGGTGCGCGAGCGTCTCGGCGAGGCCGTGCATGACATCGAGTTCGACCGTGCCTGCATGCGCTTCCCGATCCTGAGCCCGGCGCACATGCGCCTGTTCACCGAGCGCAACGCCGGGCCGGTGGCGAAGCTGGTCGAGACACTGGCCGCCGAGCCCGAACGCCTGGCCGCCTTCCGCGCCGAGTTCGAAGCCCTCGTCGCCGCCTACTTCCGCGACAACGTGGTCTACCAGGACTACCTGATGACGCGCGCCACGCGGCGCTGAGGACGGCTTCGCGCGCCGGGCGCGGTGCCGCGATCGGGGTGGGGTGAGGTCAGGCCGCGGCCTGGTCGTCGTCGAGATCGTCGAGCGCGTTCAGCTCCTCGTCGAACAGGCCGGCGAGTTCGTCGGCCTCGGCCTGGCTGAGCCCGCCGGCAGCCGGCTTGGTTGGCCGCTCATCATCGTCATCGTCGACCGATACGTCGATGATCTCGCGGTCGTCGGCGGATGCGGCAGCCGGGTCATCCGCGGCGGCGAGGTCGACGCCCTCGGCGGCGACCGCGCCATCCCCGGCTTCGTCGGCCGCGCCGACCATGTCGTCGTCCTCCTCCCGCGCGACGGCTGCGAACAGTTCGTCGATATCGTCGGCGCCGAGCACGTCGTCGGCCGCGCTCGGCGCGCCGACCGGCGCTGCGGGCGCACTCGCCGGCGTCTCGTCGACAGCGTCGACGTCGAGACGCCGGGTCTCGCCGGCGCCGGCCGGGGCGTCGCCCGCAGGCTCCTCGGCGTCGTCGAAGTCGATCTCGATATCGTCGGCGTCGAGGGCATCGCCGCTCGTGGCCGGTTCCGCGACCGCCACGGCAACCGCCGCCGACGCCACCGACTCGCCCTTGCGGTAGGCCCGCAGGTATTCCTGCATGAGCTCCTCCATGCTCGTCCGCGTGCGTTCGAGCTCGGCGCTGAGCTTGGCATTGCGATCGCTCAACTCGGAATTGGTGGCCTCCAGCGAATCGACCTCGGCACGATCGACGGCGTTGCGCGGGGTCAGCCGGATCCAGGGCGAGATGACCTTGGTCAGCTCCTCCGGGATCTCCTTCAGCCGACTCGAATCGCGTTCGAGATAGACGCTGGTCATGACCTCGTAGAAGGCCTGTTCGCGGGCGATGAACTCGTCGACCCGGGCATCGAGATCGTCCCCTTCGAGCTGGTAGGTGCTGGCGAAGATGGTTGCCAATGCCTCGCGCCGGGTCGGCACCGCGCTCTCGACGCCATCGAGCATGCGCTGCGCATCGCCCCGCTCGGCGGCGGTCTGGCTGCGGCCGCGCCGCCACAGCAGCGCCGGCACCACGCAGGCGACGAGGGCGAACTCGGCGCTCAGCACGAGGCCGGCGAGTTCGAGCGTGGTCAGCTGGTCGATCATGCGGGGACCTCCGCGGGTTTGCGTGCGCGCCCGAACGCGAACCATGCCAGGCCGAGGCCGAGGGCGAGCAGCGCGTTACCGCCACCGACGTAGGCGGCGAAGCGCGGCCACGCCACACCGGGTGGTGGCGGCGGCGGTTCCGGCGCTGCTACCGGCGCGGCCGGTGGGGGCGTCCAGTCGAGTTCGAAGACCTGTGCCGGCGGCGCCACGCGCAACGCGCCACCCGCGGTGTCGACGAAGGCGTGGACGGCGACCTCGTGACGACCGGCGCTGGTGGCCTCGACGACCAGCCGCGCGGCACCGTCGTCGCCAGGAAGCGGCAGTGGCAACGCCCGCACCGCGCCCGCGGCGTCGCTCACGGTGACGTAACCGGCCAGCGTTTCCGGCCGCGTCAGTTCTGCGTCCGGCGTAACCGCGATCGCGAGCGCGCCGGGTGTCGCCGGGTCGAGCGCGTAGGCGACGCTCACCGGATCGGCGGCGATGCGCAGGCGCGTCACCGCCTGGCGTTTGAACGAGCCGGCATCGGCCGTGACCGTGATCTGGTAGACCCCCGCTGCGAGCGTCGCGCCGTCGGCCGCGCCGAGCCCGGTCGAGAACACCGCGCGTTCACGATCGAGGGCGAGCGCGCCACCCGGTGCCGGGTTGCCGTCGGCGGACTCGAGGACGTAAGCGGCATTGACGAGGTCGAGCAGTTCGAGACGGGTGACGTGCTGACCGCCGGACACCATGCGGGCGTCCAGACGGGTCGTTTCGCTGGCCAGCACGCTGGCCGGCAGGCGCGCGAGTTCGAGCGCGAGGTTGGTGACGACCACTGCGCGGTTGTCGGGGTCGCTGGTACCGGTGAACTGCCACGTCCCGGGCGGCGGTTGCGTGACGGTGACGAGATCGTAGCCGGCTTCGTGCCGCCAGTTGGCCGTCGCCGGTGCATTGTCCGCCGTCCAGGCCGCGGCAGCGCCGGGCGGGGTCAGCGTGACCGGCGTGTCGCCCTCGCGGAACACCAGCAGGGTGAGCTCCGAGATGCTCTTGTCGATGTCGAACCCGTTGCCCTCCAGTGGCACCGTCACCGGCGGCGCCGTCTGCTCCAGCATGTGCAGGAAGATGCGCTGCAGGCGGGCGGCATCGTCGGCACGTTCGAGCCAGCCGCCGGTACCGTCGGTGAGCGCCTGGATCAGTTCGCGGTCGACCTTGTCGGACAGCGCGACGGCGTGCACGTGGGCGCCACTGGCCGTGAGCGCGGCGAGTTGCGCGGAGAGGATGCGTGCGCGCGAGGCCGCGCTCGCGGCCGGATCCTTCGATACGTCGACGACGCCGTCCGTCAGCAGCAGGACGTGGCGTTCGCGTTCACCGGGCGCGCCCTGCCAGTCGGCCGTCGCCGCCGCCAGCGCGCGCTCGATGTCGGTGTACAGGCCACGCGCGTGGATCTTGGGCAGCTCGGCGCGCGCGCGCTGGCGCCAGGCTTCGTCGACCGCGGCGGGCGCGATGAGCGGGGTCGCGTCCTCGGCGAACAACCACACGCCGGCCACAGTACCGGCCGGCATCAGCTCGCTCATCAGGCGCATCGCTGGCACGCGCAGGTTGGCCGGGTCGTTCTCCTTCATGCTGCCGGAGACGTCGATGAGGATACGCACGTCGGCCGCGGCCAGGGCCATGCCCGGTGCCAGCACGCCGGCCAGCAGGCAGGCTCTGCCGCATCGTCGCGCCAGTGCGCGCAGGCTTTGTCCGATCACGCTCATGCCCGCGTTAGCGGCCAGCGGCGCGCAGCCTTGACCGCGGCGCGCGCTATAGTGCGACACGCCCCCATTGCCGAGGAGACTGTCATGCGCCGCCCCGTTCTGATGCTGCCCGTGCTCGCCCTGCTCGCCGGTGTCGCCGCCGCCGAGGAAGACGACCGCCATGCGCGCGGCATGGCCACGCTCGACGTCATCACCGGCGGCGACAGCGCCAGGGCGCTCGCCGGTCTCACCGACATCGCGCCCGAACTCGGCGCGTGGATCGCCGACTTCGCCTACGGCGACGTCGTCTCGCGCCCGGCGCTCGACCTGCGTTCACGCGAACTCGCCACCGTCGCCGCGCTGACCGCGCTCGGCAACGCGCGACCGCAGCTCGAAGCCCACATCAAGGGCGCGCTCAATGCCGGTTGTACACCGCGCGAAGTGCTCGAGGTCATCCTGCAGATGGCGGTCTACGCCGGCTTCCCGGCCGCCCTGAACGGCGTCGCCGCGGCGCGCGAGGTGTTCACCGCGCGCGGCATCGACCCGCGCGCCGAGTAGGTCGTCCGGCGTGGCCCTCGACGCCGGCCTGGTCGGCTATACCACCCGCGCCTTCGAGCACGCGCTCGATGTGCGCTGGGCCATGGCCTACGCCGCGAGCCTCGGCGACACCGGCGCGTGCTATCTCGACAACCGCGACGGCCGCGCGCTCGTCACCCATCCGGTGTTCCCGGTCTGCCCGGAATGGCCGGCGCTGGTCGACAGCCTGGTCGCCAACGACGTCGACATGCGACGCACGGTCCACGCCAGCCATGACCTGCACCTGCTCGCGCCGTTGACGCCGCCGGCCCGCCTGGTCACCCGCGCCACCATCATCGGCGTCGAGCAGCGCCGCCCCGGTATCTACCTCGGCTGGCGCTTCGACACCACCGACGGCGACGGCCAGCTGCTGTCACGGACCTGGCAGGGCAACCTGTTCCTCGGCGAGACCCTGCACGGAGCGCCACGCTGGCTGGAGTCGCCACCGGCGTGGCCGGGTGCGCCCTTCGAACCCGTGCAGCGCGCCACCATCGAGGTGCCGGCCAACCTGTCCCACGTCTACACCGAGTGCGCGCGCATCTGGAATCCCATCCACACCGATGCCGCGGTCGCCGCCGCCAGCGGCATCGGCCCGCCCCTGCTGCACGGCACCGCCTCGCTGGCGCTGGCGGTGTCGCGCGTCGTCGAAGACGTCCTGGACGGCGAGCCGCAGCGTGTGCGCCGCCTCGGTGGGCGCTTCCGCGCGCCAGTGCTGCTGCCCGACACCCTGGAACTCGTAATGGCCGCGGCAGCGGACGGCGTGGTGCGCTTCGAACTCCTCACCCCGCGCGGCGGCCGCGCCATCGAACAGGGCTTCGTCGTCGCCGCCTGAGTCGTGGTCCCCGGGTCGACGCTCAGGTGCCGTCGAGGCCGTGCTCGCTGCGTACGAGGTCGATCAGTTCGCGCGCCGCCTCGCCCGGCAGGCCGGCGTGTTCGAGGGTCATGCGACCGACTTCGAGGCCGGCTTCGAAGACTTCCGGCACGACGTCGCTCGCGCCGAGTTCGCGCAGGCGGCGCGCGTGGCCGTCGTCGCGGGCGCGGGCAACGATGGGCAGGCTCGCGCTGCGGCGCCGCGCGGCGCGCACGATGCGTTCGGCCGCGGCGGCATCGTCGGTGGTCACGACCAGCGCGCTGGCGGCGTCGATGCGCAGGCGTTCGAGGATGGCCGGCTTGCTCGCATCGCCGTGCCACACCGGCGCGCCAGCGGCGCGCGCGTCGGCGATGCGCTTGATGTCGAGGTCGAGGGCGACATGTGCGATGCGCTGGCGGTCGAGCATGCCCGCGAGCAACGCGCCGGTGCGCCCGTAGCCCGCCAACACGACGTGGCTGGCGAGATCCCCGGGTAACTCGATCTCGTGTTCGATGGCATCGCGCGCGGCGAGCCAGCGGCCGAGTGCGCGCGCCAGCCGCGCCAAGAGCGGCGTGAGGAACATCGTCGCGGCGACCACGATCAACATGAACTGGGCGACGGCTTCGGGCAGCAGCGCGTGGTTCAGCGCCAGCGCGAGGACGACGAAGGCGAATTCGCCGCCCTGGCCGAGCAGCAAGCCCATCTCGGCCGCCTGCGCGGCGGTGAAACCGAACGGCCGCGCCAGGACCGCGATCGCGACGGCCTTGAGCGCGACGAGGCCGACGATCGACAGCCCCGTCCACCACGGTTCGGCGGCGATCGCGCCGAGGTCGATGATCATGCCGACCGAGAGGAAGAAAAGTCCGAGCAGGAGCCCCTTGAAGGGTTCGATGTCGACCTCGATCTCGTGGCGGAACTCGGTCTCGGCGAACAGCAGGCCGGCGAGGAAGGCGCCGAGCGCGGCCGACAGGCCGGCGGCATGGGTGGCCGCGGCGGTGGCGATGACGATGAGCAGGGTCGCGGCCATGAAGAGTTCGGGACTGCGCGCGGCGCTGACGAAGCGGAACAGCGGCCGCAGCAGCAAGCGCCCGGCGCCGAGAATGGCGAGCACGGCGAGCAGCGCCTCGCCGAGCGCGAGGGCGAGCGCGAGGCCGATGTCCGCGGTACCGCCACCCATCGCTTCGACCGTGAACAGGATCGGCACCACGGCGAGGTCCTGCGCGAGCAGCACGGCGAAGGCGCCATGGCCGACGACCGTACCGAAACGGCCCTGCTCGGTCAGGAGCTGCATCACCACAGCCGTCGACGACAGCGCGAGACAGGCACCGAGGACCAGGGCGGCCGCCGGCGGATTGCCGAAGGCGTGGGCGCACAAGCCGATCGCCACGCCACAGGCCACGATCTGCAGGCCGCCGAAGCCGAACACCAGTCGCCGCATCGACCACAGTCGCGCCAACGACAGCTCGAGTCCGATCATGAACAGGAGGAAGATCACGCCGAGTTCGGCCAGCGCGCGGACGCCGGGGACGTCGGTGATCAGGATCGGCTGCAGCCACGGCAGCGCATCGGCCCAGCGCGCGAACCCGTGCGGACCGACGGCGAGGCCGACGATGAGGAAGCCCAGCACGGGACTCAGGTTGAAGCGTTTGCCGAGCGGGATGACGAGCCCGGCGGCGGCCAGGAACACGACGGCTTCCTGCAGTCTCAGGTCATCCACGTCAGGCAACTCTCGAACGGCGGTGACGGTACGCCAGCCATTGTACGAGGGCGGCGGGTTCAGTCGTCGTCGATAACGTAGGGCAGGTCCGGCAGCTGGGCGAGATTGAGCGCGTAACGCACGGCATCGAAGGTTTCGTCCTTGCCCAGGATCTCGTGCAGTTCGACCGACAGCACGCAGGCCATCAGCGCGATCGCCGCCTCGCGGGTGTGACCGTCGGCGAGCAGGCGTTCCAGTGTCGCGCGCGCCGCCGGCGGCTCGCCGTCACGAACCTGGTTCTCGATGATCTCGTCGAGCACCTCTGGCCCGAGCCCCTCTTCGGTGAACTCGGTCAGGAGCGGTGGACGGCGCGCCATGTTCAGCGGCGCCGCCCGCGGGCGAGACGGGCGAAACGGTGCATCGGCCACATGTCCTGGTCCTCGCCGTGGCCGACGCCGTCGCCACACTCCCAGCGCAGCAGGGTGTTGATGTCGATGAAGGTGTGACGGTTGAGGATGATGCGGCTGAGTGGCGTGCCGACCGCGTGCAACACGCGGCCCTCGGCGTCACGCGCCTCGATCTCGACCCGGGTATTCCAGCCCTCGACGGGATCGCGCACCACGCGACGCTCGCCGTCGGCGAGCGGCACGGTGCGACCGTCGCGGCGCAGGAAGCCGTAGGCGACGCGATCGCCGTCCTCGCGCACGTTGGTGACGGCGAGGAAGCCGTTGTCGGCGTCGAGCGCGCCCGTCACGTAGGCGGCCTGGCGCGGGCGATCCTCGGGACGCCTGCCCCAGGTACGGTCGCGCATGCCGATGCAGTCGATGTCGATGCGCTCGCCGTGCAGCACGAGGTGGCCGGTGACGCGGCCGAACTGGTCGAAATGATGCGCCGAACCGAAGGTCGAACCGGTCGCGGTGAGCGGCTCCGGGGGCATGACACCGGCGAACTCGAGCGCGAGTTGCAGGCGGTCGCCGTCGTCGACACCGAGCGCGTAGCGCAGGCAGGGCTCGATGACGCGGATGCTCGCGCCGGTCGGCAAACGGATGTCGGTGAGATCCTGGTCGCGCGGGATGGCGAGTGCCGAGTAGTTGGCCGAGTACGGTACTTCCCAGGGCAGCCAGGCCGTGTCGTCCCAGATCCAGGCGCCGCCGGCAACCGTGCCGATGTTGGGGCGGAACAAGTGATAGAGCCAGCCGCCGAGGCCGCGCTCGGCATCGTGGAAGGAGAACCACGCGGTCTCGGTCGCCCACCAGTCGTCACCGAGCTGGTCGAAGTGGAAACCGTCGTCACGTGGCGTGAAGGCGGGTTGTTCGTTCATCTCGTCCGCTCCGTGCGTCAGCGTTGATGCATCATCGGCATGCCTGGCAGTGGACTCTTCACCTTGACCACGTAGTCACTGCGCACGCTGCCGATGTAGAGATCGGTGAGGTCCGGCCCGCCCCAGCTGACGTTGGTCGGCGCGCGCATGACGCGCCCTTCCGGATCGCTCAGCATGGTGACGACGTCGCCCGCGGGCGTGATGGCGACGACCTTGTTCGCCATCACCAGCGTCACCCACAGGTTGCCGGCGGCATCGAAGCCGCAGCCGTCGGTGAGGCCGAGCTGGCTGCGCGTCTCGAGCGACAGCGGGCGCAGGTGCTGCACCTCGTGGGCCGCGTAACCGAGCTTGGGGCCGTAGGGCTCGGCGGCGCCGAGCGTGCCGTCGGCCTGGATGCGGAACCGCACGACGTCGCAGCCGACCGTCTCGCACACGTAGAGATAGTCCTCAGCCGCGTCGAGCGCGCAGCCATTGGCGAAATCGATGCCCTCGGCGAGCACCTGCACGCGCCCGTCGAGATCGACGCGGAAGACGAAGCCGTCCTTGGGCGCGTCGGCGCCGAAGCCCTCGCCGCCCCAGGTCGAGTGCGTGCACCACACGCGGTCCTGGCTGTCGATGACGGGGTAGTTGCAGGTGACGAGCGTACGACCGTCGATCATCTCGCACAGGTTTTCGATTTCGCCCGTGATCGGGTCGAGCCGCTGCAGTGGACCGCGCCCGACGTCGTGGCCGTAATTGGCGATGACGATGCGCCCGGCGCGGTCGAGGTTGATGCCGTTGGGCGCGCCACCGGCGGCGCCGACGCGCCGCAGGCTGCCGTCGGCCAGCACCTCGGCGCAGGCGCTGGCCTGGTCGGACAGCCACACGCGGCCGTCACGCGTGACGACGACGTCCTCGGGCCGTTGAACGCCGAGGCCGACGCGTTCGGCGGTGGCGAGGTCGATCGGTTTCAGCTGCATCGCGTTCTCCCGCTCCCAGCGCTCCCGGGGTCAGACCCCGAGAGGCAACTCGTTGTTTTTCTGTGATTCGCGTTCGCCGACGGGGTCAGACCCCGAGATCACATGGCGCCGATTCGGCGGCCGATGGCGGCGTAGCGGTCGAGCCAGCGCAGCACGGTGTCGCGGTCCTCGGTCGGGCAGCGCGGCATGGCGCGGACGACGAAACCGTAGTCGACGAAGCGTCGCAGCGTATCCTCGGCGGTCTCGAAGATGTCGAACATCGAGATCTCGATCGAATCGGGATCGCGGCCGTTGGCGCGCAGGCGCGCGTTCAGATCGGCGACGTCGGCCGCCATGTCGTCGTGGTAGACGTCGATCGGCATCCAGCCGTCGGCGAGGTCAGCGACGCGCTGCCGGCCCCACTTCGAGGCGAACGTGCCGAGGATGATTTTCGGGTGCGGACGGGTCGCGGGTTTGGGATAGGACCAGATCCGGTCGAAGTCGACGTACTTGCCGTGGTAGCTCGCCTCCTCCTCGGTCCAGATGGCCTTCATCGCCTGCAGGCGTTCGGTCAGCACCTTCCAGCGTTCCTCGAAGCGCGTGCCGTGATTCTCCATCTCCTCGGCGATCCAGCCGGCGCCGACGCCGAACTGGAAGCGCCCGTTGGACAGGCGATCGAGCGTGGCGATGGTCTTGGCCAGCGCGATCGGCTCGTGCTGCGGCAACAGGCACACGCCGGTGCCGACGATGAGGTTCTGCGTCGCCGCCGCCGCCGCCATGCAGCTGATGAAGGGATCGGACATGTGCACGTATTCGCGCGGCAACTCGCCGCCGGCCGGGAACGGCGTGCGGCGGCTCGCCGGGATGTGGGTGTGCTCGGGAAACCATACCGAGTCGAAGCCGCGCTCCTCGGCGGCGACGGCGAGTTCGTCGGCACGGATGGTGTACTCGGTGTTGAAGCTGACGACGCCGAGGCGCATGTGGTTCTCCCCCTGTTTGCTGACGCCGGCCCGCATCAGCCCGGCGTCGATGATGTGGCCCGCGATCGCCGGCCCGTATCCGTCAAGGCGCGGCGCGGATACCGTCGCGCAAGGCCTCGACCATGGCCTCGATTTCGCCCAGGCTCGCGATGCAGGCCGGCCCGACCGCGAGCGTGTCGCCGGTGTAGCGCACCATCACGCCGCGCTCGAAACAGTGCTGGAACACTTCGAGCCCGCGCATCGACGGCGCACCGGGACGCGGCGCGAGTTCGACCGCCGCGGCCAGCCCGCAATTGCGGATGTCGATGACGTGGGGTTCGTCGCGCAAGCCGTGCACGGCGCGCTCGAGCGAGACCTCGAGCCGCCGCGCGGCGGCGAAGAGATCCTCGCGCTCGTAGACCTCGAGCGCGGCGAGCCCCGCCGCGCAGGCCAGCGGATGGCCCGAGTAGGTATAGCCATGGAACAGTTCGACCAGGTGCTCGGGGCCTTGCATGAAGGCCTCGTGCACGGCATCGCTCACGATCACCCCGCCGAGCGGCACCACCCCCGAGGTCACGCCCTTGGCGAAGGTGACGATGTCGGGCTGCACGCCGAAACGCTCGGCGGCGAACCAGTGGCCGAGGCGGCCGAAGCCGGTGATGACCTCGTCGAAGATGAGCAGGATGCCGTGACGCGTGCAGATCTCGCGCAGGCGCTCGAGGTAGCCGATCGGCGGCACGATCACCCCGGCCGAGCCCTGCATGGGCTCGACGATGACGGCGGCAATGGTCGAGGCGTCGTGCAGGGCGACCAGGCGTTCGAGATCCTCTGCGAGTTCCGCGCCCCACTCCGGCTGGCCGCGCGAGAACGCCATGTGTTCGAGGTCGCGGGTGTGGCGCAGGTGGTCGACCCCGGGCAGCATGGCGCCGGCGAAGGCCTTGCGGTTGTTGGCCATGCCGCCGACGGCGATGCCGCCGAAGCCGACGCCGTGGTAGCCGAGCTCGCGGCCGATGAGGCGGTAACGCCCGCCCTCGCCGCGCGCCTTGTGATAGGCCAGCGCGACCTTGAGCGCGGTGTCACAGGCCTCCGAACCGGAGCCGGCGAAGAAGACGTGGTTGAGACTGCCGGGTGCGCGCGCGGCGAGCGCGCTGGCGAGCCGGAAGGCCTGCGGGTGATGGACCTGGAAGGCGACGGCGTAATCGAGCTCGTCGAGCTGCTCCTTGACCGCGGCGACGATGTGCGGGTGGCGATGCCCGGCGTTGCAGCACCACAGGCCTGACAGGCCGTCGAGCAGGCGACGCCCGTCGGGCGTGGTGTAGTACATGCCCTCGGCGCGCTCGACCAGGCGCGGCGCCTTCTTGAACAGGCGGTTGTGGGTAAAGGGCAACCACAGCGCGTCGAGATCGAGCGCGTCGTCGTCGTCGAGCAGTCCGGCCGGCCGGCTCATCGGCATCCTCCCTCGCGCGCGAAAGGGGACAGTATACTTTCGCGCTCTGCTGGCGCGGCGCCCGAAAGTATACTGTCCCCTTTTTCGCGCGCGCGGCCACCCGGCCGACAACCATCGAGGAGGAGGAACCGATGAATCTACGCTTTGGCCTGCTGTGGCCGTTCCGCAACCCAGCCTTCAACCGCGTCGAGTGGAGCGATCTCTACCGCACCCATCTCGATCTCATCGCCGAGTCGGAAGCCATGGGCTACGACAACGCCTGGCTCACCGAGCACCATTTCGTCGACGACGGCTACTCGCCCTCGCTGTGCACCATCGGCGGCGCGGTGGCCGCGCGCACCTCGCGCATCCGCATCGGCACCTTTCTCATCCTGCTGCCGCTGCAGAATCCGATTCGCATCGCCGAGGACTCGGCGACCATCGACCAGATCTCGGGCGGCCGCTGGGATCTCGGCGTCGGCCTCGGTTACCGCCGCAAGGAATTCGAGGACCAGGGCATCGATCACACCACGCGCGGCGCGCGCCTGCGCGAAGGCATCGAGATCATGCAGCGCCTGCTCTCGGGCGAATCGGTCAGTTACCAGGGCAAGTACAACTATCTCAAGGACATCCAGATCGTGCCGCCCGGCCTGCAGAAGCCGCACGTGCCGATCTGGGTCGGTGCGCTGGCGCCCAAGGCCATCGAGCGCGCGGCCAAGATGGGCTGCCACTTCCAGGTCGTCGGCCCGCCGAGCCTGGTCGAGATGTACGACGGCTACCTCGAAGCCGCCGGCCGCAACCCGCAGGAGTACTTCACCGCGCAGCTGCGTTGGGTACACGTCGCGCCGAGCCGCGAGCAGGCCTGGGAGAACGCCGCGCAGTCGCTGCACTACACCGCGAGCAAGTACGCCGAATGGTTCGCCGAGGCCAACGACAAGCCCGGTGACGACCAGGCCATCGAGGGCATCCCCTCGGTCGACGAGATCATCCGCAAGCAGGAGTTCAACGTCTTCGGCGAGGAGGCCATGGTCGGCACGCCGGCCGACGTGCGCGAGATGATCGCCGACTACCGCAAGCGTGGCCGCGTCACCCACCTCGTCATGGGCATGGCGCTGTCAGGGCTCGCCCCGCATCACATCCGCAACAGCATGGAAATGTTCGCCAAGGACGTCATGCCGCACTTCCGGCGCTGAGCGCCGCGCCACCGAGCACTTAGAGAGAAGGATGGAGCAATGAGAGAACTCACACTGGTCGAAGTGGAAACCCTGCTCAAGGAAGGCATCGCCTACGCACAGTCGCAGGGCCGGCCGAGCAGCATGGCGGTGGTCGACTTCGGCGGCCACCTGCGCGGCGGCCTGCGCCCCGAGAAGGGGCGTATCGCCAACATGACCATCGCCGAGAAGAAGGCGTGGACGGCGGTCGCCTTCCAGCGCCCCACGGACATGGTGCGCGACGTGATGCTGCCGGGGCAGTTCGGCTACGGCCTGCAGCACACCGACGAGCGCATCTGCATGGTCGGCGGCGGTTACCCGATCTTCGACGAGGCGGGTGACGTGATCGGCGGTATCGGCGCCAGCGGCGGCAGCATCGAAGAGGACTGCGAATGCTGCCTCGTCGGCATGCGCAAGCTCGGCTTCAAGACCGAGTTCGTCAACCCGCTGGCGAAGAAGTGACGCCAGGCGCCTGAGCGCGGTCACGCCGGCGGCGCGTGGGGCTTCCCACAGCGGCGCCGCCGGCATCCTGTACGATGGCCGGCAGTCCACCCGGAGTCTGCCGATGGAAGCCGGCCAATCCACCAGCCCGTCCGCCCTGCCCCTGCCGCCCGGCCCGCCTTGGTGGCGCATTCACGAGGCTTTCCGCACCTCGCCACCCGACTACATCCTCGGCCTCGTCCGCGAGTACGGCGACGTCGTGCGCTTTCGCGGCGCGTTCCCGGTCTACTGCATCAACCACCCCGATTACGTGCGCCAGATCCTGACCCGCGCGTGGCCGCAATACACCAAGAACACCATCGACTACCGCGTCATCGCCAGCACCCTTGGCCGCGGCCTGGTCACCAACGACGGCCCCGACTGGGCGCGCCAGCGCCGTCTCATGCAGCCGATGTTCGCCAACCGCCGCATCGACACCTTCGACACCGTCATCAACGAGATGACCGCGGCGCTGGCGCGGGACTGGGCCACGCGCGCGGCCAACGAGACGGTGTGGCTGGAACGGGACATGAGCCGGGTGACCTTCCAGGTGGTCAGCCGCACGCTCTTCGGCGCCGACATCGACGAGGCCGCCGACGAGATGACCGGCATCCTCGAAGTGCTCAACCAGCATCCCATGGCGCTCTCTTCGCTGCTCACGCTGTGGCCGTGGCTGCCGGTACCGAGCAACCGCCGCTTCAAACGGGTCAAGCAGCGTCTCGACGACATCGTCGACGGCCTCGTCGAACTGCATCGGCAGGGCGGCGGCGCGCCCGACGACATCGTCCATCGCCTGCTCGCCGCGCGTGACGACGAGACGGGCGAAGGGATGGACGACGAGCAGATGCGCGACGAGATCATCACCCTCATGCTGGCCGGCCACGAGACCTCGGCCACGGCGCTGACCTGGACGTTCTGGCAGCTCGCGCAGCACCCGGACGTCGAGGAGCGGCTGGTCGCCGAACTCGACGCCGCGCTCGGCGGCGAACCGGCACGGGCCGCCGACCTGCCGCGTCTGCCCTACCTCAAGCAGGTGGTGCAGGAATCGATGCGCCTCTACCCGCCGGTGTGGGGCATCGCGCGCCGCGCCACCGAGGAGGTCGAGTTCGGCGGCTACCGCATCCCGGCCGGCAGTTACCTCTCGATCACCATGTACTCGCTGCACCGCCACCCCGAATTCTGGCCGGAGCCGGAACGCTTCGATCCCGAGCGCTTCGCGCCCGGGCGCAGCGAGTCGCGCCATTCCTACGCCTACCTGCCGTTCGCCGCCGGCCCGCGCACCTGCATCGGCGCCGGCATGGCGATGCTCGAGATCCAGCTCGTGCTGGCCCTGCTGCTGCAGCGCTTCCGCGTCACCCCGGTGGCCGGCCACCCGGTGGTGCCGCTGCCGGTGGTGACCTACAAGCCGCGCTACGGCCTGCCGGTGCATCTCGCGCCGCGCTGACGGCGTCTTGCCGCGCGCCGCGTGCTGCGCCGAGAATGGCGCGGTCGTGCGGCGCCGCCGTCCGCGTGCCCAGGGGAGACAACAGCCATGCAGAAGATCAAGCGCGGGGAAGTCACCCGCTACGCCTTCGACTACCACGACGAGCCGGTGCTGGAAGTGGCGCTCGGCGAAGCCTTCCAGGTCGAAACCGACGACGCGCTGACCGGCCTCATCGCCGACGACAGCGACACGCCGACCGTGCACCGCATGGTCGACGACCCGCACATGGAGAAGCTGCTCGAGGGCTCGCCGCCCTTCTTCAACCCGGTGGTCGGGCCGATCTACGTCAAGGGCGTGGCCGCCGGCGACGTCCTCGCCGTGCACATCGATTTCGTCGAACCTTGGCGCTACGGCTTCACCGGCATCATTCCCGGCGTCGGCCCGCTGGCCGATTCGCGCAAGTGGGCCGACTGCGCCGAGGCCCACGTGCAGGTCATCGAGCACCTGCCGGGGCCGTCCGGCACCACGCGTGACGGCAAGGGACGCTATTCCGACAAGCTGACCTGGGACCTGCAGCCCTTCATCGGCACGCTCGCGACCTGCGCCGAACGCGAGGTCCACACCTCGTTGCTCGGCCAGGGCGCGTTCGGCGGCAACATCGACTGCCGCGACATCCGCGCCGGTCACACGGTGTACCTCAACAGCTACCACGACGGTGCCCTGCTCTACGTCGGCGACGTCCACGGCGGCCAGGGCGACACCGAGTTCACCGCGCTCGCCGACGAGACCCGCGCCACCGTCCAGCTGCGTTGCGACGTGGTGAAGAACAAGCGCCTCCCGTGCGTGCGCATCGACAAGCCCGACTCCATCGTCGCCGTCGGCATCAACCTGCCGTTGGAACACGCCGTCTACGATGCCTGCGACAACATGATGGAATGGCTCAAGGAGGACTACGGCATCAGCGGCAAGGACAGCTACCTGCGCTTCTCCGCCGATCCCGCGTTCCGCGTGCGCGTCTACCAGATGGTGCGGGCGATGACGGCGCGCCACGTGGCCGGCGCGGAGTATCCCAAGGACCGCCTGTTCCCGGCCTTCTGAACGCCGGGGAACCTGCGTCCGCGGTGCCGGTCAGACCCTGCGCCCCGACGGAGAAAACAACCATGATCACGCGACGCCGCTTCGTCGGCGGCAGCCTCGCCGTCCCCCTGGCGGCGACCCTGCCCTGCCCGGCCCACGCCGCCGCCACCATCCACCGCCTCGACGGCGCGGTGTTCGTCAACGACCGGCGCATCGGCGCTGCCGCGCGCATCGCGGCGGGCGACGCCATCGTCGTCGGTCCGGACGGACGGCTCGAATTCAGCCTCGGCGAGGACAGCTACCGGCTCGGCCCGCGCAGCGCGCTCACGCTCGAAGGCGGCGCCGTGCTCGGCGCCTTGCGCCTGCTCACCGGCTCCCTTCTGGCGGTGTTCGGCGAGCGCCGCGAGCGCCTGCCGGTGCACACCGGTTTCGCCACCATCGGCATCCGCGGTACCGGCGTCTATCTCGCCGCCAGCCCGCAACGCCTCTACACCTGCACCTGCTACGGCACCACCGACCTGGTCGGCGGCGGCATGAATGAGCTCGTCAGCGCCACCCACCACACCGCCCACGTACTCGCACCCGATGCCGGCGGCCGGCTGGTGCTCACGCCAAGCGAGATGCTCGACCACGGTGACGACGACCTGCGCGAACTGGAAGCCCACCACGGCCGACTGCCGGCCTTCGACCGCGGCTGAGCGGGACGGCCGACGATGAACGCCTGGGTGTGGGCCGGCCTGGCCTGCTGCGCCATGTGGGGGCTGAGCCGCTTCTTCCCCAAGCTCGCCACCCAGCACATCGATCCACAGAGTGCCTTCGCCTTCGAAGTCGCGGGCGAGGCCATCATCGCCGT
Organism: Gammaproteobacteria bacterium; assembly: GCA_050184115.1. Classification (GTDB taxonomy): domain Bacteria; phylum Pseudomonadota; class Gammaproteobacteria; genus JACKNG01. Next base: position 480,727 of record JBFXAQ010000002.1, read on the forward strand.
GGCCATCCTGGCCGGCGCGGGCTTCCGGCCGAACCTGCAGCTGCGCGGCGTCTCCTACGCCCTGCTGGCCGGGGTGTTCGGCGGTCTCGGCGTCTACGCCTACCTGCTCGGCGCCCAGCGCGGCCACGTCTCCCAGCTCGTCATCGTCTCGGCGCTCTACCCGGTCATCACCGTACTGCTCGGCGTGATGGTGTTGGGCGAGCCGTTCAGCGCGCGCCAGCTAGCGGGTCTCGTGCTGGCGCTCGGCGCGATCCTGCTCGTCGCCACCTGACGGCCGCTCGGCGTGCGCCGGGACGAGGTCGATGATCACGATCTCGGGGCGACAGTTGAAACGCAGGCGCGGCGCGTAGCCACGCTCCATGCCGATGCCGCGCGATACCACCAGGGTTCGCCCATGGGGCAGCGCGGTCACTCCGGCGGCCCACGCCCGTGGCACCCGCGACAAGGTGAGCAACGGTCCGAGCAGCGGCAGGCGCACCTGGCCACCATGGGTGTGCCCGGCCAGCAGCAGGTTCGCGTCGATGCGACCGAGGGCATAGTCCGGCGCGTGCCCGAGCACGAGGTGGTAGCCCGGCGCGGCTGGCACGATGAGGTCGCTTGCGAACGACTCCCGCAGGGTCAGCGCGGTCAGGCTGAGACCGGGCAGCGGCGTCAGCGTGGTGCGCGACGTCAGCGGCGTGACGCCGGTACCGGCGAACAGGCGCGGCCAGTCGCGTCCGTGATCCTCCGCGTTGCCTTCGACGGCAAAGGCGCCGAGCGGCGCACCGAAGTCGAGATCGCGCAACAGGTCGTTCAGCGCCGCCTCCTCGGCGGCCCGCCGTGACGGCGGCGCCTGCACGTAATCACCGGCCAGCAGGACGAGGTCGGGCGCCGCCGCCAGCACGCGTTCGAGCACGTGCCGCTCGTAGTCACCGATCGTATCGGCCTGCAGGTCGGCGACCAGCACCACGCGCAGCGCGCGCGGCACGCGGTCGTCGACGATCCTGAGCCGGCGAACCTCGAGCGCGCGCGGCTCGACGACGAAGGCATCGAGGGCGAGCACGGCCAGGGCAATGGCCGCGGCGACGGCCAGCCGCGCCGCCCGGCGCCGCCAGCCGGCAGCCGCGGCCCAGGCCAGCAGCACCAGCGGCAAGTGGAGAAAGACCTGCCAGGCGAGCAGTCGCAGGCGCATGAAGAGGTTCTCGCCGAGCGCCGGGATCACGGCGACGCCGGCCAGCAGACAAGCGCTTGCAAGCACCGCCATGCGCCGTCGCCAGGCCAACAGGGCGACACCATCGAGGACGGCGACGAGCGCCAGGTAGCCGAGATCGACGGTTGTGGGCAGTGGCATCGGTCAAGCAGGTGAGCCGACGGCAACGCGGTACCGCGCGCCCCGGGTGGCGCCGACAGTCTCGCCCCGCCGCCGCTCGCGACCTCCCTCAAACGGATGAAACAATGCCTCCATGGCCTCAAGTTCCGGGGCGTGACGGCCGCTACGAATCCGACGCTCGGGCCCCACCGAGCGGTACCAGGAAACGCCGTGCGCACCAAACGCCTGCTCATTGCCGACGACGACGCGATGAACCGCGAGATCTACCGCGACCTGTTCGAAGACGACTACGAGGTAGAGGTCGTTACGGACGGCCAGTCCTGCCTGGCCGAATTCGCGCGGGCTCGCCCCGACCTCCTGATCCTCGACGTCGCCATGCCGGCCATGGACGGCATCGAAGTCTGCCAGCACCTGCGGGCCTCGCCGCATTACGCCGAGCTGCCGATCCTGCTGGTATCCGGCTTCGACGGCGAGCAGCAGCGGGACCGCGGACTCGCGGCCGGCGCCAGCGCCTACATCCAAAAGCCCTTCGATCTCGGCGAGTTCGAGGCCCTCGTCGCGCGCCTGGCCGACGACGCGGCCTGCGCCCGCGCCTGAACCGCACGGCGCGGCCGTCGCGCGCGCTTCACGGCAACGGCGGCCGCCGTCGGCCATGACCGCTGGCCTGTTCGAAGGCGTGCGCGAACTGCAGCAGTTCCAAATCCGCCCAGCGTCGCGCGACGATCTGCAGCCCCACCGGCAGACCGCCGGCGGTGAAGCCGGCCGGTACCGAGATGGCCGGCAGACCCGTCACCGTGATCGCGCAACACACCCCCATCCAGTCGAGGTAGGTGTGCAACTCGACACCGTCGATCGCGCGCACCCACTCCTGCTCGACCGCGAACGGCGCCACCTGGGTGGCGGGACAGAGGAGGAAATCGTAGTTCTCGAAAAACGCCGCGAGCCGCGCCACCAGTGCACTGCGGGCGACCTCGGCACGGCTGATGTCGGCGGCGGTCAACGCCAGCCCCTGCTCGATGTTCCAGCGCAGCGTGTCCTTCATCTGATCACGGTGACGATCGTAGTCGTCGCGACCGCGGGCGAGGAACATCCACGCGCGCAGGGTGCGGAAGATGTCGTCGGCATCGCTGAGATCGGGGGTCGCGTCCTCGACCGTGCAGCCGAGCGCGTCTACGGCCGGCAGCGCGGCCTCGAGCACCGCGGTGATCTCGCGCGCGACCGGGTAGCCGCCGAGGTCGGCGCTCCAGGCCACCCGCCGACCGCGGAAATCGCGCGCGAGTTCGCGGCGGAACATCGCGCCGTCGTCGGCCAGGCTGATCGGCACGCGCGGGTCCGGCCCAGCCATGACCGACAACAACCAGGCGCAGTCGGCGACGGTGCGCGCCATCGGCCCGTGCACAGCCAGCGCATCGCTCGAAAATTGCTTGGGCCATGACGGCACCCGCCCGGGCGACGGCCGCAGGCCGACGACGTTGCAGAACGCCGCCGGGTTGCGCAGCGAGCCGCCGAGATCGGAACCGTCAGCGAGTGGCACCATGCCGCTCGCCAGCGCCACCGCGGCGCCGCCGCTCGAGCCGCCGCAGGTCCGCGTGAGGTCGTAGGGATTCAAGGTCGCGCCGAACACCGGGTTGAAGGTCTGCGAGCCGGCGCCGAACTCCGGCGTATTGGTCTTGCCGATGATATTGGCGCCGGCCGCACGCAGGCGCTCGACGAACAGTTCGTCGTAGTCCGGCACGAAGTCGCGGTAGATGGGCGAGCCCATGGTCGTGCGCATGCCGCGGGTGGCGGCGAGATCCTTGACCGCCAGCGGCAGGCCGAGCAGCGGCAGGTCGACGCCGTCAGCGGCGAGCGCGTCGAGGCGGCGTGCGTTCGCGCGCGCAACGTCGACGTCGAGCGTGACGATGGCGTTCAAGCGCGGGTTGACGCGCGCGATGCGCCCGAGATGCGCGTCGAGCAGTTCGCTTGGCGTGACCTCGCCGCGCGCCACCAGCGCGTGCTGTTCGCGCGCGCCAAGTTCGCAAAGACTCTCCGCCGCGCTCACGACCCCGGCGCCGCCGCGCCCTCCGCGGCCTGACCGTGCAGGTGTGCCCGAATCTGCTCTTCCACCCACAGGCGCGCCTTCTGACCCGCGTTCGGCGTGACGTTGTCGGACAGGAACTTGATGTAGCTCCGCGCGCGCAGGTTGCCGCCGCTGTGGGCCTGGAAGAACCAGCCGTAGGCACGCTGATTGTCCTGCGGCAGACCGTAGCCGTTCATGTACATGATGGCCAGGTTGCGCTGGGCGTCGACATGGTTGACCAGCGCCGCCTGCTCGAACAAGGCGGCCGCGCGCGCGTAGTCGCGCGCGACGCCGAGTCCGAGGTAGTAGTGGATGCCCAGGATGTTCCGGGCGTCGACGTCACCGCTGGCGGCACGCTCGGCGTAGAGGCGCGACGAAGTGGCGTAGTCGCCATGGCGCATGGCCGCGGCCGGATCGTCGTCGGCACAGCCGCACAACGCGAGGCACACGCACACGGCGATGCCGCGCAGGATCGTGACGCCCCCCCGCGCGCCTCGTGGCAGGCGCGATCGTGGCGCGGGACGCGCGGTGGGTGTCACCAGCGGCCTCAGGGAATCACGCCCCCGGCGCGCAGACCGGCGATGGCGTCGGCACTCCAGCCCCAGTCCGCCAGCACCGCCGCGGTATCGGCGCCGTCGCGCGAAGGGCCCTTCTGGATCTTGCCCGGCGTGCGACTGAAGCGCGGCGACGGCGCCGGCTGGGTGACGCCGTCGATCTCGACGAAGGTCTCGCGCGCCGCGTTGTGCGGGTGGCTCGGCGCCTCGCTCAGGGACAGGATGGGCGCGAAGCAGACGTCGGTGCCCTCGAGCACCTCGCACCACTCGTCGCGCGTCCTGGTCTTGAACAGGGCCGCCATCTTCTCCCGATTGGGTGCCCACTGCGTGCGGTCCTTGTGCGCGGCATGCTCGGGATCGACGTAGCCCGTGCGCTCGAGGAACTCCTGGTAGAACTTCGCTTCGATCGACGCGATGGAAATGAACTTGCCGTCCTTGGTCTCGTAGGCGTTGTAGAAATGCGCACCGCCGTCGAGCACGTTGGCTTCGCGCTCGTCGGTCCAGTAACCCACGCCGTGAAGACCATAGAGAGCAGCCATCAGGGTCGCCGCGCCGTCGGTCATGGCGGCATCGACGACCTGGCCCTGGCCGGACTTCTGCGCTTCGAGCAACGCGGCGACGACGCCGAGTGCGAGCAGCATGCCACCGCCACCGAAGTCACCGACGAGGTTGAGCGGCGGCGACGGCGGCCGGTTGCCGTCACCGATCGCATAGGCGGCACCGGTCAGCGAGATGTAGTTGATGTCGTGACCGGCCGCCTTGGCCAGCGGCCCATACTGGCCCCAACCGGTGACGCGACCGTAGACGAGCTTCGGATTGCGCGCGAGGCACTCGTCGGGGCCGAGACCGAGGCGCTCGGTGACGCCCGGTCGGAAGCCCTCGATCAGCGCATCGGCCTTCGCCACGAGGTCCAGCACCACGGCGACGCCCTCGGGCGATTTGAGGTCGACGGCAATCGAGCGCCGCCCCCGGTTCAACAGGCTGTACTTCGGGTCGACCTTGATGCCGAGACCAGAGTCGGCGAGGCGATCGACGCGGATGACCTCGGCACCCATGTCGGCGAGCATCATCCCGCAGAACGGGTTCGGTCCGATGCCCGCGAGTTCGATGACCTTGTAACCCTTGAGTGGTCCGCTTGCAGCCATGGTTCCCCCTGTATTCTTGGCCTGTCCAGACAGCGCAGCGCGGCGGCGCGTAGCGCGGCATTATGCGCGTCGCAGCATGTCGCATGCCACCCGCGAGCGGCGACGTCACGGCCGGGCCGCGCGATGGCGACGCCACGAACGTGAGCGTGCATGCATATCAGCGCGACGAATCCGTGTTAGAGGACCGCCGCATGCGGCCGCTATACAGCGTGGCGCAGGCGCGGGCACGACGCCGTCAGCGGGCGGCGGCGCCGTTCGTGCGGCGCTGCGCTATGGTACTCTGCGTCCCCGTGCCTGCCGGTCGCCCCGTGCGCAATATCGTTTGCCACGACGGTGCTGGCGCGCCGAACGACGCCCGACGACGCTGCATCCGGAGCACATGGCGAACAAGGCGATCATCATTGGCGGCGGCGCCGTCGGCGTGGACTTCCACCTGCCCCGTCTGTTCCGTTGGTGCGCGATCGACCTCATCACGGTGGTCGAACCGGCGGCGGCGCGACGCGCGGAACTCACTCGACAGTTCGCCGGCGATACCACCGTCGCCATCGTCGCCACGCCGCCGGCGGCCGACGCCTGGACCGTCGCCGTCATCGCGAGCCCGCCGCAATTCCATCCCGAGGGCGTCGAACGGCTGTGCGGGCGCACCGCACGCCTCGTCATCGAGAAGCCGCTCGCACGGAACCTCGCCGGCGGCGAAGCGATCGTCGCGGCACTGGCGCGCACGCCGACGCCCGCGATCGTCTGTCACATCCGTCGCACGCTCGGCAGCTTCGCCCGGGTGCGCGACCTGCGCAACGCCGGCACGCTCGGCGCGCTGCGGCGCGTGACCGCGCGCGAAGGCCGCGTGTTCGCCTGGAACGCGCAATCCATGGGCTCCTTCTCGCGCACGCAGAACGGCGGCGGCGTGCTCGCCGACACCGGCCCGCACACCCTCGATCTCCTGCTGCAGGTGTTCGATGAGCTCACCTTGGAAAGTGCCTGGATGGACGCCGATCTGGGCGCCGGCGAACGCGCGGTCGAGGCCAACTGCCGCCTCGCCCTGTGCGGTGACGGCGTGCCCGTCACGCTCGAACTGAGCCGCAACCGGCATCTGTCGAACGACGTGCGGTTCGCGTTCGAACGCGGCAGCGTCGTCGCCGGTGTCGACGACGGTTCGCTCACCCTCGATTGCGGTGATTTCCACCTCGCGGGTTACGCCGGCGCCGACGCCGCGCCGCTCACCTACAACGACGTCTTCGACGCCTTCTACCAACGGCACGTCGCCGGCGGCGACGCGCGCGGCGTGAGCCCGAGCGACGCCCTGCGCGGCCTCGCCCTCATCGATCGCGCCTACCGTGACGCGGTCTTCGCGCCGACGGCCTTCTGATGCGTATCGCCGTCTTCGGTGGCAGCGGTTTTCTCGGCTACGACTTCGTCCGCCGGGTGCTCGCCGCGGACAGGTTCCAGCCGGTCGTCTACGCCGGCAGTGCGCGCGGCCTGGCCAACCTCGCGCGCCACGAGATCGACATCCGGCTCTATGATTCGGCCTGCCCGGGCGACGTCGTACTCGACCGGGAAGTCGAAGCGGTGATCAATTTCTCCCATCCCTTCCAGTCGCGCGGCGGCATCAGCGGTGCCGAGCAGGTACGCCGCTTCGCAGCCTTCGTCGGTGACGCGCGCCGGCGCCAGCCGCGCCTGCGGCTCGTGCACGTCAGTTCGATGTCGGTCTACGAACCGTTCGCGCCGGGCATCGCGTTCAGCGAAGACAGCCCACTCAGACCGCCGCGCGCCGATCGCTACGCACGCGAGAAGGTCAGCGCCGAGGAAGCCCTGCACGCGCTGCCGGACGCGCCGGCCTGGCAGCTGCACCTGCGTCCGACGGTGGTCTACGGTCCCTTTGGTGGGGTGTGGACGGACCGCATCTTCGAAGCCTTCCATGGTGGCGACGTCGCCTTCCAGGATCTCGGTGGCCGCATCCAGCCGATCTGGTGCGGTGACGTCAGCGACTTCATCCTCGCGCGCCTCGCCGAGGGCGCCGCCGGCGTGTTCAATCTCGCCGGCCCCGAACAGATGAGCTGGCACGACTTCCTCGCTGGCTTTGCCGCCATCGCCGCGCGGGGGCGCCTGGTCGAGGCGGCCGGCGCGGCCGAGGAATCGGCGTGGCGCTTCTACCGGCGCAACTTGCGCGAACTGGTTCAGGGCATCCGCCGCGACCCGGCTTTCGATCGCATGGCCGTACGCATCGCCACCCATCTACCGGACGGTACGGTACCGCTATTGCGCCGCCTGCTCTTCGGCGGCAAACGCAGCACACCCGCGGCCACCCACGCGCAGACCCCGCCCGTAAACACGACTTACCTGCGGCCCTTCTTCGCCGAGGATCGCCTGGTCGATCCCTCGCGCGCGTGCGCCCACGAGGATTTTCGTCCGCGCAGCTTCGCCCAGGCACGGGCGACGCTGGCCGACTACCATGCATTCCGCTACGGCCTCACGGCGTACGCGGCGGAGAGTGACCATGGATAAGGAAGACATCTACGCGCGCCTGAACGAAGCCTATTTCAGCGACGACTGTCACGAGAAGGCGCTGCTCGACAACCTGCCCCGCCTGATCCGCGATGCCCGACTGTTCGTCGACGTCGGCGCCAGTCTCGGCCAGTACACGCTGGCGGCGAGTCGCGCCATGCGCGGAGGTCGCATCATCGCCGTCGAGGCGGACCCGGTGCGCCACGAGGAACTCGAACGCAACTGCCTGCGCTGGTCGCAGGACTCGGCCTGCGACTTGCGCGCCATCCACGGCGCCATCAGCGACAGTGCCGGGGAAGTGGTCTTCTACACCACCCATTCGAACGTCAGTGGCGGCCTGTTCCCGCACGAGACGGTTGCCGACGGCGTGCAGTGGGACCCGTTGCACGTGCCGGCCTTCACCCTCGACGAAGTCTGCGCCGAAGCCATCCCCGATTTCGTCAAGGCCGATGTCGAAGGCGCCGAGTACCGGCTGCTGCAGGGCGCCTCGCGCATCCTCGCCGCCGGGCGCACGGTGTTCCTGCTCGAGCTGCACGGCTGGGACGACCCCGCGAACCCGCGCGAGGACGTGCGCGGTTTCATGCGCCAGCGCGGCTTCTGGCCGGTCGCTTTCTACGATCACACCCTGTTCATGCCACCGGGCCTGGCCTACCTGCGCGAGAAGCTCGCGGCCGGCGCACGCCGCTACCTCGGTCGCGCCTGAGGACGACGGCGATGGCAGGCGGGACGGTCATGAAGCCGCACTACCTCGATGTCTACTCGACGCCGGAACGCTACGCCTTCAAAGCCGCGCGCGCCGCCAGGCAGCTGCGCTGGTTCCACGCCGCTTACTGGCACCTCCACCGCGACCGCCCCGACCTCACCGCCTTCGCCGGCCGCCACCGCGGGCAGCGCTGCTTCATCATCGGTGGCGGGCCCTCGCTCAAGCTCGTCGACCCGGCGCCGCTGCGTGACGAGTTCACCTTCGCCGTCAACGGCATCTTCCTCATCTACGACTGGCTGGGTTTCGAACCGACCTACTACGTGGTCGAGGATTTCCTGGTCTTCCAGGATCGCTGGCGGGACATCCTGCGCAACGTGCGTTCGTCCACCTGTTTCTTCCCCGACCAGTTCCGTCATCCGGAGTTCGATCGCGACAGTCACCACTACTTCCGCGCCATCTACGAATTCGATCCGCGCGCCGGCTTCCCTGCGTTTTCGCTGAACCCCGCCCGCCTGATGTGGATCGGCGGCACGGTCACCTACATCTGCATGCAGCTCGCGTTCTACATGGGCTTCGACGAGGTCTTCCTGGTCGGCATGGATCACAACTACGTGCGGCCCGCGCACGTCGAGTCCGAGGGCCAGGTGTGGACTTCGCACGGCGACGATCCCAACCATTTCCACCCGCAGTACTTCGGTGCCGGCTACCGCTGGCACGACCCCCAGGTCGACCGCATGGAGACCGCGTACCGCAAGGCGCACGCGGTGTACACGGCGGCAGGCCGGCGTCTCGCCAATGCCACCGTCGGCGGACGGCTCGAAGTGTTCGAACGTGTCGACTATGCGCGCCTGTTCGACTGAGCCGCCGGCACCGGCCGACGCGCCCGATCTCAGCGTCGTGCTATGCACCCACGACCCGCGCGCGGCCTTCCTCGCCCGTACGCTCGATCACCTGCGCGCCCAGACCCTGCCGGTGTCGCGTTGGGAACTGCTGGTGGTCGACAACGCCTCGCGTCCACCAGTCACCACCGACATGCTCGCCTGGCATCCGCGCGGCCGGGTCGTGCGCGAGGAGAAGCTCGGCCTGGTGTGGGCGCGCGGCTGCGGCGCCAACGCCGCGCGCGGCACCGTGCTGGTGTTCGTCGACGACGACAACCTGCTGGCGCCCGACTACCTGGCCACCGTCGAGACGCTGTTCGCCGCACACCCGGGCCTCGGCTGCGCGGGCGCGCGCATCGAACCGGAGTTCGAGAGCCGTGCGCCCGGCTGGCTCGCACGCTGGCGTAACTACCTCGCGCTGCGTGATTTCGGCGACACCGAAATCGTGCGCGACGAGCTCAACTGGGGACCGTGGTGCCCGATCGGCGCCGGCATGGCGGTACGCCGCCCGCTGTTCCTCGAGCACTGGTCCGATGTGCTCGCCGACACCGAGCGCCAACGCCTCGGACGTCGCGGGCGGGGGCTGGCCAGTGCCGAGGATGCCGATCTCGTGTTCGGCATCCTGCGCCGCGGCCACCAGACGGGCTACTTCCCGCAGCTCGGCCTGCGCCACCTCATTCCGCGCGAACGCCTCGCCTTCGCCTACGTCTGCCGCCTGGTCCACCACGTGTGTCGATCGAACGTGGTCGTGCGCCGTGCCAACCGCGTGCGGCCGCTGAGTTCGCTGGCCTGGCGGCGCGCGCTCACGGAAATCTTCTCGCCGCGGATCCGCGGCCCCCTCAACCGCCTCGCGAGCTGGCTCATCGTGCTGGCCGGCATCGCCGGCGAGGCACGCGGGTACCTGCGCTCATGACCGCGCCGCGCGTCAGCGTCCTCGTCACTAACTACAACTACGCGGGCTTCCTCGACGAGTGCGTGGCCAGCGTGCAGGCGCAGACGTTCGGCGATTTCGAAATCGTCATCGTCGACGACGGCTCGCGCGACGACTCGTGGACGGTCATCGAGGCGCTTGCCACCGCCGACCCGGCGCGCATCGTGCCACTGCGCCAGGACAACGCCGGGCAGGCCGCCGCCTTCAACGCGGGCTTCGCCGCCAGCCGCGGTGCGGTCGTCGCCTTCCTCGACGCCGACGACACCTGGCTGCCGGACAAGCTGGCTGCCACCGTCGCCGCCTTCGACACCGCCGACGACGTCGTCATGGTTCAGCATTACCTCGACATCCTGCAGGCGAGCGACGGCGACTACCCGTTCGCGACCATGCCGCCCGAACTGCCGGCGAGCGTGGTGCTCGAGGACTACTTCGTCGAGCATTCGACCGACTACTTCGCCGCGACGAGCGGCATCAGCCTGCGCCGCGACGTGCTGGCGCGCATGCTGCCGCTGGAGACCAGTGCCTGGCGGCTGTGCGCCGACATCTGCATCTCGCGCCCGGCGCCGCTGTTCGGCCGCGTGGTAACCCTGGCCGGCTCGCACGGGCATTACCGCATCCACGGCCACAACAACTGGATGGGTGGCGAGGCCCGCGCCGATTTCTGCCGCAACTACCGCGAGCGCGTGGCGTTCACCAACGCCTGGCTGGCGCGCCAGGGCGAACGGCGGCGGGTGCGCCCGCTGCTCAACCCGCTGTACCGCCGGCGACTGCTGCGCCAGACGCTGCGCGCGCTGTTGCGTCGCTGATCCATCGTCGCGGCAGCCACGGGTAGCGCACACCATGTCCACGCCGCGAGTCAGCGTCATCATCCGTTGCTGCAACGAGGAGGAGCACATCGGACGCCTCCTGTCCGGCGTTCTCGAACAGACCCACGACAACGTCGAGGTGGTCGTCGTCGATTCCGGTTCGACCGACGCCACGCTCGCGATTGCCTCGCGCTACCCGGTGGTGGTGCGCCACATCCGGCGCGAGGATTTCTCCTTCGGGCGCTCGCTGAACGTCGGCTGTGCAGCGGCCAGCGGCGAATATCTGCTCATCGCCAGCGCCCACGTCTACCCGGTCTACCGCGACTGGGTGACGAAGATGGTCGCACCCTTTTCCGACCCGGAGGTTGCGGTCGTCTACGGCAAGCAGCGCGGCAACGAGCTGACCAAGTTCTCCGAGCACGAGGTGTTCGAGAAGCTCTTTCCCGACCATCCCGCGGCGGCGCCCTCGGGCTACTTCTGCAACAACGCCAACTGCGCGGTGCGGCGCAGCCAGTGGCAGGAGCACCCTTACGACGAGAACCTGACCGGGCTCGAGGATCTCGCCTGGGCGCGGGCGCGCGTGCAGGAGGGCTACCGGGTCGTCTACCAGCACGAGGCGAGCGTGATCCACGTCCACCAGGAACGCTGGTCGCAGGTGCTGAACCGCTATCGCCGCGAGGCCATCGCGCTCCGGCGCATCGCACCGGAGGAACGCTTCGGCGTGGTCGATTTCCTGCGCTGTTTCGCCGGCAACGCGTGGTCCGACGCGCGCCATGCCGCCGCCGCGGGTGACCTGCGGCACGAGCTGCCGGGCATCCTCGCCTTCCGCCTGATGCAGTTCTGGGGCACTTACCTCGGCCAGCGCGACACGGCGACGCCGTCGGAGGACCTCAAGCACACCTTCTACTATCCCAAGCGCGCCCGACCGCCCGTGTCGCATGGCCCGGACGCCGAACGCCGCGCCGAACTGCGCATCCCCTATGCCACGCTCGGCGACGGCGACGACGACGCTTTACCCCCTGGAAACGAAACATGAACGAACTGGTTGCGCTGTTGCCGATGAAGGCCCACAGCGAACGCGTACCGGGCAAGAACTTCCGCCGGCTCGGCGCCCGCCCGCTCTACGCCTGGATGCTCGACACCCTGCTTGCCATCCCGGCGGTGTCGCGCGTGGTCATCAACACCGACGCCGTCGAGCGTCTCGCTGCCGACCCGCGCACGCAGAACCCGCGCGTGTGGCTGCGCGAGCGGCCCGAAGCGCTGCGCGGCGATTTCGTCAGCATGAACCTCGTGCTCGCCGACGACATCGCGGCGGCGCCGGCCACGACCTACCTGATGACCCACGTCACCAACCCCTTCCTGTCGGCGGCGACCGTCGCCGCGGCGCTGGATGCCTACCGCACGGGCATCGCCGCCGGCCGCGCCGACTCGTTGTTCAGCGTGACGCGCCACCAGACGCGCTTCTACCGCGCCGACGGCGCGCCCATCAACCACGATCCCGACAACCTCGTGCGCACCCAGGATCTGGAACCGTGGTTCGAGGAGAATTCCTGCCTGTATCTCTTCAGCGCCGCGAGCTTCGCGGCGACGAACGCGCGCATCGGGCGCCGGCCGATCTTGTTCGAGATCCCGCGCGGCGAGGCGGTCGACATCGACGACGCCGAGGACTGGCAACTGGCGGAAGCACTGGCCACGGCCGCCGGCCGGTCGCAGGGAGAGTCGCCGTGAGCGTGCGCCGGGTGCTGGTCACCTGCCCGCCAATGGTGGGGCTGATCGAAGAATTCAGGCCGGAGATGGCCGCACGCGGCATGACCTGCGAAGTGCCGGCCTTCACTCAGACCGTGCCGGAGGCGCGACTGCTCGAACTGGTACCCGACCACGACGGCTGGATCATCGGCGACGATCCGGCCACCCGCGCGGTGCTCGCCGCCGGTCGCGCCGGCCGCCTGCGTGCGGCAGTGAAATGGGGCATCGGCATCGACAACGTCGACGTCGCCGCGGCGCGCGAGCTCGGCCTCGGTTTCACCAACACCCCGCACATGTTCGGCGACGAAGTGGCCGACTACGCCATGGCCTACGTCACCGCGCTGGCGCGCGCCCTGTTCGAGGTCGACCGCGCCATCCGCGCCGGACAGTGGCCGAAACCGGCGGGCATCTCGCTCGCCGGGCGCGTGGCTGGCCTCGTCGGGCTCGGCAACATCGGCCGTGCCACGGCGGCGCGCCTGCATGCGGCGGGCCTCGAGGTGGTGGCCTGGGATCCCGGCCTCGACGCGCCGCCGGCCGATACGCCGGTGATGCTCGAACGCTGGCCGGCCGGCCTCGAGCGCTGCGACTTCCTCGTCTTCACCTGCGCGCTGACCGCGACCAATCGGCACATGCTGGACGCCGCCGCGCTGGCCCGCGTCAAGCCCGGCGTACGTATCGTCAATGTCGCCCGCGGCCCTTTGATCGACACCGCGGCGCTGGTCGCGGCCCTGGCCGACGGTCGCGTGCGGGCCGCGGCGCTCGACGTGTTCGAGACCGAACCGCTCGCCGCTGACGCCGCCTTGCGCGGCTTCGACAACGTGGTGTTCGGCTCGCACAACGCCTCGAACACCGTCGAGGCCGTACGGCGGACCAGCCTGCGCGCCATCGAATCGCTGGCCGCCCTGCTCGACCAGGCCGATGGCTGAGCGCGCACCGGGCGTCATCGTCACCGGCGCGGCGGGCGGCATCGGCCGCGCGCTGTGCGCGGCCTTCGACGCGGCCGGCTACCATGTCGTCGCGACCGATCGTACGGATGCGGCACTGCCACCCGCGACCCGCGGCTTCATTTTCGATCTCGCCGACCTCACCGGCGAAGACGGCCCCGCGCGCTTCCGTGGCGCCGCGCTCGAGGCCCTGGACGGTCATCCGCTCACCGCACTGGTCAACAACGCCGCGGTGCAACTGCTCGCCCCGACCGGCGCCATCGGCGCCGCACGGCTGCTGACGAGTCTCGCGGTCAACCTCGTCGCGCCCTGCCTGCTCGTGGAAACCCTGCTCGCCGAGCTGAGTGCCGCCGGTGGCACCGTGATCAACATCGGCAGCGTGCATGCCGAACTCAGCAAACCGGGGTTCCTGCCCTACGCCGTGAGCAAGGCGGCGCTGGCCGGGCTGACCCGCGCGCTCGCGCTCGATCTCGCCGCAGCCGGCATCCGCGTCAACGAGATCCGCCCGGGCGCGACGGCGACGCCGATGCTCGAAGCGGGGTTCGCCGACGACCCGGCTGGCTATGCCCGCCTCGCCGCCTGCCAGCCGCAGGGCCGGCTCGTCCATCCGGACGACGTCGCCGCCGTTGCCGTGTTCCTCGCTTCACCGGCGGCGCGCGCCATGACCGCCACTGCCGTCGCCGTCGACGGCGGCATCGCCGCACGGTTGCACGATCCGGTTTGAACGACGCCGCGGGGCCATGCCCCGCGCCAGTGCGTGTCGACGGACGGCAACGCTAGCGGCGCGCCGCGGACAGGCAGTCGCGCACGGTGCGGAAGCGATCGAGCACGCCGCCGATGCCCGGCCGGAGAGCGGCACACAACGCGGCGCGACGCAGTACCCCATCCGTTGCTGCCGGCAGTGCACCGCCCGCCGCCAGGGCTTCGAGCAGGGCCGCGGTCACCGTCAACGCGCGCTGGTCCAGCGCGCCATGAGCACGGCGCTCGAGTACCAGCGCCAGGTAGTGGGCGGCGAGTGGTGTCAAGCGCACCGCCGGCCACGCGCGCACCACCGCCGCCGCGGTGGCGACATTGCTTTCGAGCAATTCGCTCAGGCGCCCGGCGTCGGATGCGGCGCCCGGCGAGACGGTCAGCGTGCGCAGCCGCTGCAGGGTGGTGAGCGCCGCCGACCAGGCCGCCAGCACCGCGGTCAATGCCTCGGCATGATCCGCCCCGCCACGCGCCAGCAACCAGTCGAACACGCGCTCGTGCATGAGCACGTCGTGATGCCACTGGCGGGAAGAGTCGGCCGACATCGAGGCGCCGTGTTTGCGGTACCAGACCTCGCCACGCGGACAGAAGGCTGGTTCGTAGCCCAGCGCCAGTGCGCGCAGCCAGTAGTCGTAGTCCTCGCAGGCACGCAGCCCCGTGTCGAAGTCGCCCACGGCCTCGACCACCGCCCGTCGCAGCAGGTAGGCGTGCGGTGGCGCGATGTTGAAATGGCACAGGCGCAATCCGAGCGCACTCGGCGGCAGGTACCAGCGCCGCAGCCAGCGGCGCCGGCCGTCGGCGTCGCGAAACTGGCGGGTGCCGCACACGCTGATGGCACAGTCCGGATGTGCGCGCATGAAAGCGAGACGTGCCGCGAGCGAGCCGGGTGCGAGGAGATCGTCGGCATCGAGGAAGGTGACGAACTGGCCGTGCGCCTCGCGCAGGCCGCGGTTGCGCGCCGCCGACAGGCCACGGTTGTCCTGGCGCACGTAGGTGACCTGCGCGAAGCGCGCGACCACTGCCGCCGTGTCGTCGGTGGAACCGTCGTCGACCACGATTACCTCGACGTCGTCGACGCCCTGCGCGACGACGCTGGCAAGCGTCGCGTCGAGGTAATGCGCGTAGTTGTAGGCCGGGACGATGACCGAGAGCGACGCGCCGCCGCTCATGCCTGGCTCATGCGGCGAAACTCGGCGTGATCGCGGGCCAGTTCGTCGAAGGTGCCGACGGCATCGATACGACCATGGCGCAGGAACACCAGGCGATCACAGCGCCGCACCGTCGACAAGCGGTGCGCGACCATGAGGATGGTGCGATCGCCCTTGAGCCGCCCGACCGCCTCGATCACCGCCGCCTCGGTGGTGTTGTCGAGGGCCGAGGTCGCCTCGTCCATGATCAACACGTCCGGCCGGTGATAGAGCGCGCGCGCGATGACGATGCGCTGACGCTCGCCGCCCGACAAGCGGATGCCGCGCTCGCCGACCACGGTGTCGAGACCCTGGGGCAGGCGTTCGACGAAGGGCATGAGCGCCGCGGCGTGCGCGGCTTCCTCGACCCGCGCGCGATCGACCTCGGTGCGGTCGAGCCCGAGCGCGATGTTCTCCGCCACGGTGCCGTCGACGAGGTAGAGCAGCTGCGGCACGTAGCCGACACGCGCCTGCCAGGCGCGCACCGCGTCGCGCAGGTCACGGTCGTCGATGAGCACCCGTCCCGCGGAAGGTTCGAGCACGCCGAGCACGAGATCGATCAGGGTCGACTTGCCGGAGCCGGTGGAGCCGACGAAGCCGATCGCCTCGCCGCGCCGGATGTGCAGATCGATCTCGACCAGGCTGTCGCGGTCGGCACCGGGATAGCGGTAAGCGAGTCGTTCGAGCGTGATACCCGCGGTGAAATCCACGGCGCTGTCGCCGCCCGCCGACGATGGCCCCTCCAGCGCCTGCAACCCTTCGTAGACGACATTGAGCGACGGTACGTAATGGCCGACCTCGGTGTAGGTGTCCATCAGCCCGCGCACGGCGCCCTTCATGCGTGTCAGCGCGACCGCGAAGGTGCTCAACGTGGCGATGATGTAGGAGGTGTCGCGTCCGCCGTGCAGCAGCATCAAGGTCACGCCGACGAGGCCGGCGACCGCGGTCAACTCGATCAGGGTCGGGATGGAACGCGCGATCAGCTGCTGCTGCTGGGCGACGTGGTACTGCTCGTCGAAAACCCGGCCGAGGCGCGCCGTGAAATGCTCGCCACGGCCCAGGACCTGGATTTCCTTGACCCCACCCAGCCCCTCGTTGACGGTGCGGATGATTCGCCCGCGCTGCTCCTGGGCCTGGATACCGAGCCGCTTGACGCGGTTCTGCAGCAGGGTGGTGCTGCCGATGCCGGCGGCGAGGAACAACGCCAGCCAGAACAGCACGCCAGGTTCTAGCACGGCCAACATGACCAGCAGGATGCCGCCGAGGATGAGCGCATTGGCGATGAACTCGACCATCGGCATCAACACGCGCGCGGCGAGCTGGCCGCAATCGTGGTTGATGTTGCGCAACAGCTCGGCGGTGTTGGTGCGCAGGTGGAACACGTAGGGCGCATTGAGGTAGGCCGCGAACAGGCGCAGGCTCAGCTTGCGTGCGCGGTTCTGTACGAAGCGCCCTTTCCAATACGCCGCGGCGAGGGTGTAGGCGCTCTTGGCGGCGAAGAAGACGAGCACGCCGAGGCCGGCTTCGACGAGGAAGTTCTCGCGCGCGAACACGACGCTCCAGCCCACCGGCAGCCATTCGCTCAACCACGACTGGCTGGCCAGCCCGGCCGGGAAGGCGAGCGCGGTGATGTAGAGCGGAATGATGGCGATACCCGCCATCTCCAGCAGCGCTTCGCAGGCCATGATGACGACCAGAACGAAGAAGCTGCGACGCTCGCGCGGATTGAGCAGCGCGAACAGCTTGCGCATCGCCTCTCTCATCGAGCGCGCCCGTCCGCTCTCATGCTGCCGTCGCGCGACGGATGCCGACCGGCACGTAGGTCGGATTCCATTCACCCCACGGCATGCCGTTGTTGCCGCTGGTGAAATAGAAGTCCGCCAGGCGTTCGCGCAGGTAGTCGCACTGCCGGTAATGCGCGAGCACCGTGCCGGCATCGGCGTTACCCGCCGCGGACCGTGCGCCGAACAGACGCTCGAGGTCGGCGGCGGCGAAGCACCAGCCGGCGGACGCTTCGTGCCACCAGCTCTGCGCGCGCTCGGTCGCCGAGGTCGTCACGGCCCAGGGGCCGCCCGGCCGGACCACCCGATCGATTTCGGCCACTGCCGTGGCGACGGCCTCACCCGGGATGTGTTCGAGCGCCGACAGCGAGACCACCGCGTCGAAACTGTCGTCGGCCATCTCGGGCATCGCGCACAGGTTGCCGACACACCACGTGAGGCGCCCTGGGGCGACTGCGGGCAAACCCGCCGCCTGCCGCCAGCGCCGATGCCGCCAGGCGTAACGCAGGCCGATGAGGTACTGGCCCACGGGCCCGAGCTTGAAGGCATCCAAGGGCCCGGGCACGTAGGCGTCGCCGCCGCGCGCCTGGTGTTCGACGTAGCTGGTGGGCGCGTAGCTCGGCAGCTCGACGACGCTGAGGCCATAGCGGCCGACCAGGTGTCGGGGCGGCCGGCGGCGGGCGAGATCGATGTTGGTGACGTCGAAGCCGAGTTCGGCGAGCAGGAACTGCGCCGGCCCGTTGCCGCCACCGGCATCGAGGACGCGCGCGCCACGCGGCCAGTGCGCGGTCTGCAGATGGATCCAGGCGAGGTCGATGGCGTAGTGCCAGCCGATACGCTGGCGGCGGGTGTGTTCGAGGAAGGCCTCGACGACGCGGAATCGCGGGTCAGCCAGCATCGCCTGCGGATCGAGGTACTCGAATTCGAGGCTAAGCGGCATGTCGTGTCCGTCTCCCCCTGCGGCCGCCGTCATGTGCTCTCGCGACCAACGCGTGCGCGACATCGAGGCTCGGCATACGGCAACTCCCACGGCGCCTGGCGGCGCGCGCCATCATAGCAAAGGGGCCGCGCGGCCTCAGCCGGCCAGGGCAGCGCGGATCGTCGCTTCGTCCAGCCCCGCCTCGCGCAGGATGGCCTCGCCCTGTTCGCCCAGGGTGGGCGCGGGGTGGCGCAGCGGCAGCGCCGCGCGATCGATGCGCACGCCGTTGTCCGGGACCTCCAGTTCACCTTCGCTCGGATGCGTGTAGGGACGAAAGAAACCGACTGCGTCTAGCTGGGGATCGCGACGCAGGTCGTCGAAGGTGTTGATGCGTCCGCAGGGGATCTCGGCCGCAGCGAGCGCCTCGAGCCACCAGGCCGAGGTCTTCGTCGCCAGCACCGCGCCGGCCAGGGCGTAGAGCGCATCGATGTGCCGGGTGCGCTCGGCCATGGTGAGGAAGCGCGGATCGTCGGCGGTGCCCGGTTGCCCGGCCAACTGCCAGAACGCGCGCCATTGCCGGTCGGTATAGGCAAGCATGCAGATATGGCCATCGGCGGTGGGAAATGGCTTGCGCTCGGGCGAGAGCACGCGGCTGTAGCCGGGGCCGCCCTCGGGTGGCACGAACAGGCTGCCGAACTGGTGCTCGACCAGCGTGTAGGCCGCCAGCGCCTCGAACATGCCGATCTCGACGTAGACCCCGCGCCCGCTGCGCAGGCGCTTGACCAGGGCGGCGTTCAGCGCGACCGCGGCGATGAGCCCCGCGCTCTTGTCGGCGATCACGGTCGGCGCCAGCGCCGGTTTGCCATCGCGCAGTGCGAAGGCATGGGCCATGCCGCACTCGCCCTGGATGACGTCGTCGTAGGCCGGACGCCCGGCGTAGGGGCCGCCTTCGAGGTAGCCGTGCAGGGCGCCGTAGACGATTGTCGGCCGGCGCGCCATCACCGCGTCGACGTCGAAGCCGAGGCCCTGTATTTTCTGCGGCCGGATGTTGTGCACGAAGACGTCGGCACCCTCGACCAGCCGCCACAACGCCGCCCGCGCCGCGGCGCGCTTCAAATCGAGCACGATGCCGCGCTTGTTGCGGTTGACGCCGAGGAAGCCCGCGGCCATGCCGGCATGGCGGGCCGGGCCGATGTTGCGCGTGACGTCGCCTTCCGGCGCCTCGACCTTGATGACGTCGGCGCCGAGGTCGCCGAGCAGCTGGGTGGTATAGGGCCCGAACAGGACACTGGTGAGATCGATGACGCGGAAACCCGCGAGGGGCAGATCGTTGGCGTGGTTCATGGCGCGATTGTCCCATGTCCGGCCGCGGCCGCGCATGGCCGTGCTGGCTCCTCGCACGCGGCGCGCGACGGCGTGGGTGGCGCTGCTGGCAACGCTCGCTACGCACACCGCTGCCGCCGACGCGCTCGCCGACCTCGGCCGCGCGTTGTTCTTCGATCCCAACCTCTCGGCCAACCGCACGCAATCGTGCGCGAGCTGCCACGACCCCGCACGCGGTTTCGCCGATACCCGGCCCAACGCGCGTGGCAGCGCGGTCTCACTCGGTGACGACGGTCGTTCGCTCGGTACGCGCAACGCACCGTCGATCGCCTACGCGGCGCTGGTACCGCCCTACGGCATCGACGACGCGGGCTGGCTGGGCGGGTTGTTCCTCGACGGCCGCGCCGCCGACCTCGCCGCGCAGGCCGCCGAGCCCTTCGTCAACCCGCGCGAGATGGCCCTGGCCGACCACGCCGCGGTCGTCGCGCGGGTGCGCGAGAACCCCGCCCATGTCGCCGGCCTCGCGGCCCACTTCGGCGCCGACGTCTTCGCCGACTCGGCTCGCGCCATGACCGCGATCACCACGGCCATCGCGGCGTTCGAACGGGCCCCACCCTTCGTCGCCTTCGATTCGCGCTACGACCGCTACCTCGCCGGCGAGCTCGAACTCACCGTCGACGAGGAACTCGGCCGGCGCGTGTACTTCTCCGATCTCGTCAACTGCATGCGCTGTCACCTGCTCGACGACACCCGTGCCGCTCGCCGCGAACCGTTCAGCGATCACCGCTACCACAACATCGGCGTGCCGGCGAACCCGGCGCTGGCGCTGGACGGGCCGGACCGCGGCCTCGGCGCGCGCGCGGACGTCGCCGACCCGGCCGCCGACGGTCGTTTCCGCACCCCGACGCTGCGCAACGTCGCCGTCACCGCGCCTTACATGCACAACGGCGTGTTCCGCGACCTCGAAACCGCGATCCGTTTCTATAACCAGTACCTGGTCAACAACGCCGTGGTCGGCATCAACCCCGAGACCGGCCGCGCCTGGGGCGAGCCGGAGGTAGCCGCCAACGTCGACGACGAACTGCTCGGCCAGGGTCAGCCACTCGACGACACCCGCGTGCGCCAGCTCGTCGCCTTCCTGCGCGCCTTGACCGACCGCCGCTTCGAACATCTACTGCCAGCCCTGGCTACCGACATCGAAACCGACCACGCACAGCCCTGAGAGGAGGCCGCCCATGAGTGAGATTCGCCCGTTCCGTTTCGAGATCCCCGAACAGGCCCTGCACGACCTGCGGCGCCGTCTCAACGACACCCGCTGGCCCGAGCGCGAGACGCCCGACGACTGGAGCCAGGGCGCACCGCTGGCCTACGTGCAGGAGGTCTGCGAGTACTGGCGCACCGACTACGACTGGCGCCGTTGCGAAGCGGCGCTGAACGCGCTGCCGCAGTTCGTCACCGAGATCGACGGCCTCGACATCCAGTTCATCCACCTGCGCTCGAAACATGCCGACGCCCTGCCGATGGTCATGACCCACGGCTGGCCGGGCTCGGTCATCGAGTTCATGAAGGTGCTCGGACCGCTCACCGATCCAACCGCCCACGGCGGTTCGGCCAGCGATGCCTTCCACGTCGTCTGCCCGACCCTGCCGGGTTTCGGCTTCTCCGGCAAACCGCGTGCGCCGGGCTGGGGCATCGAGCGCATCGGCCGCGCCTGGGGCCAGCTGATGGCACGCCTCGGCTACGACCGCTACGTCGCCCAGGGCGGTGACTGGGGCTCGGCAGTGACTCATGCCATGGCCTTGAGCGAGACGGAACACTGCGCCGCCATGCACTCCAACATGCCGCTGCTGTCGCCGAGCGAAGCGGTGATGGGCGACCTCACCGAGTTCGAACAATCCGCGCTGGCCGGTTTCCAGCATTACTTCGACTGGGATTCCGGCTATTCCAAGGAGCAGAGCACGCGCCCACAGACGGTCGGCTACGGCCTGGTCGATTCGCCGGCCGGGCAATGCGCCTGGATCCTGGAGAAGTTCTGGTGCTGGACGGATTGCGACGGTCATCCCGAGAATGCGCTGAAGCGCGACGAGATGCTCGACAACATCATGATGTACTGGCTGCCGGCCGCCGCCGCGTCCTCCGCGCGTCTCTACTGGGAGAGCTTCAGCGTGATCATGGCGCCGAAGCCGAAGATCACTATGCCGGCCGGCGCGAGCGTCTTCCCGCGCGAGATCTTCCGTGCCTCGAAGCGCTGGTGCGAGGAACGCTACGAGAACCTCATCCACTACAACGCGCTGCCCAAGGGCGGGCACTTCGCCGCCTTCGAGCAGCCCGCGAGCTTCGTCGACGAGGTGCGCACCTGCTTCCGCCAGGTGCGCTGAGGGCGGCGCTCAGACGAGCGGAAAACCGTTGCCGAGCATGTGCCGCTCACCGGCCGCGTCGAGCACGTAGGCGCTCGCGGCCGGGTAACGGGCGAGGATTGCCGCCGCCCTCACGGGTGGGGCGACGGCGAGCGCGGTCGACAAGCCGTCGGCCAGGGTCGCGTTCGGCGCACACACGCTGACGCTGCGCCATGCCGTGCTGCAGCGTCCGCTGCGCGGATCGATGAGATGGTGGTGACGGCGCGCGGTATCGAAGGCGGTGCCGGCGCCAGCCGAGGTGGCGAGGGCCTGCCCGGCGGCGAGTTCGGCGACGCCGAGCACCCGCCAGGGCATCTCGGGATGGGCGAGCGCGACCCGCCACGGGCCGCCGTCCGGCCGCGTACCGAGGGCCGCGTACTCGCCGAGATTCACCAGCGCGTGGGGCATGCCGTGGGCGGCCAGCAGGGCGCGTGCTCGGTCCGTGACGTAGCCCTGGGCAATGCCATTGAGCGTCAGCGCGACGCCCGGGCGGGTGAACTCGATATGTGACCCGTGGCTGCGTACACGGGCCAAGCCCACCCGTTCGCGGGCCACTGCGAGCTGCATGGCTGACGGTCCGGCCGGATCTGCGTCGGGCCCGGCGAAATGGCTGGCGTAGGCGTCCCACAGGGGCTGCACGCTGGGATCGAACGCACCCTCGCTGGCCGCGTGCAGCTCGCGGCAGATGGCCAGGAGCTCGCCGAGCTCCGCCGGTGCGTCGGCGAGGCTGCCGGTGCGGTTGAGCCGGGCGAGGGCGGAATCGGCGCGGTGCAGGCTGAACACGGCGTCGAGGCGCGCGACTTCGTCCGCCAACGCGCTCAACGCCCCCTCGGCCGCGCCGCGGTCGTCGTGGTGGAGAACGACGTCCGCCGGCGCACCGAGCAAGCGACCACGCCAGTGCACTGCCGGCAGTGCACTGGCCGCGCGGGGAACGAGGAGTGCCGCGCTCGCGGCCGCCATCAGCGTCAGCGTCCGGCGCCGACCGCCATCGACACTCGCAGGCTTCGCTTCGGGCGGGCGCTTGCCCCAATCAAAATATTGATTGATAATCTTTCTCATATTGGTATTTAATCTTAATTGAGTTTTCCTTCATTTTAAACGACCGCGCGCCCCGTCCCCACACCGGGATCCCGCCGCGCCGCCCGCACCATCGAGAGGAACCGAACGCCCATGAATGCCCGATTGCTCCGGGGACTTTGCACCGCCGCCCTGCTTTGCTGCGCCAACACCGCGCTCGCCGCCCCGCCCTCCCTCGAGGATCTCTGGCAACTCGTGCAGAAACAGCAGCAGCAGATCGAGGCCCTGACGGCCGAGCTCGCTGCCACCCGCGCCGCGCTCGGCGAGACCGCCTCGCGCACCGCGGCCGCGGTGGCCAAGGTCGACGAGGTCGACGCCAAGGTCGAGTCGACCGCCGACGCCCTCGAGCAGGTCGCGACGGGTGACGAAGCGCTCGCCACCACCAACGTGCCGCAGGCGCCGACCAGCGTCGGCTCCGCGGCCGGCCGCTGGGGCCCGATCAGCAACCGCCGCACCGCCGCTGCCGGCCGCTGGGCCGACCGCACCACGCTCGGCGGCTACGGCGAACTGCACTACAACGCGCTCGACGACGACGCCACCGCCTTCGACGGCGCCGCCGACGACGTCAACCGCGCCGACTTCCACCGCTTCGTGCTGTTCGCCAGTCATACCTTCAACGACTGGCTGCGCTTCGCCTCCGAGCTCGAAGTCGAGCATTCGCTCATCGGCGACAACCAGCCCGGCGAGGTCGCGCTCGAGCTGGCCTGGCTGGAAATGGATCTCAGTCAGCGCCATCACCTGCGCGCCGGTATCGACATCCTGCCGGTCGGCCTGCTCAACCTGACCCACGAGCCGAACACGTTCTACGGCGTCGAGCGCAACCCGGTCGAGTCCGAGATCATTCCCTCGACCTGGAGCGAAGCCACCGTCGGCCTGTGGGGCGAACTCGGCGCCGGCTTCGCCTACAACGTGTTCCTGCACTCCGGCCTCGTCGTGCCCACCACCGGCGGCAGCGCTTTCCGGCCGCGCAGCGGGCGGCTCAAGGTGGCCGAGGCCGACGATCAGGACGCCGCGGTGCTGACGCGCCTCATCTACGCCGGCATGCCGGGACTCGAACTGGCCGCGACCTTCGACTACCAGGCCGATTACACCGGCACCGCCGATCGCGCCGACGCCGACGCTTGGTTGTTCGAGACCCACGCCGACTGGAAGCATTCGAGCGGTCTCGGCCTGCGCGCCCTCTACGCACGCTGGGAACTCGGCCGCGACCGCGGCGCCGGCGTCGACCCGGGCGCGTTCGATGCGGATACCCTGCAGGGCTGGTACATCGAGCCGGCCTACCGCTTCGCCCTCGGCTGGGTCCCCGGGGAGCTCGGCGTGTTCGGCCGTTACCAGGAATGGGACGAGCGCAACCAGCTCGCCGGCGCCGCCTTCCGCTTCGAGACCATGGAGATGGTCACCGTCGGTCTGAACTACTGGCCGCACCCGCAGGTGGTGTTCAAGTTCGACTACCAGTGGCAGGATGCCGACGGCCCCACCGACCGCGAGCTGGACGGCCTCAACCTCGGCCTCGGCTACCAGTTCTGATCGACACTACCATGCGTCTCCTGTCCACCCTTCTCGTCACCGCCACCCTGCTCCTCGGCACCGGCGGCGTGCAGGCCGAGGACGTCTACCAGGATCCGCGCGCCTTCCTCGAAGAGGTCTTCGGCGGCGAGGTGCCGGCGCCGCAGAAGCTGTGGGTCAAGCGCGAGGTCAAGGACGGCATCCGCGCCATCATGGGCCACGACCTCGGTGCGCTGCGCATCCGCTACTGGGCGCGCGCCGGGCGCACCGCCTGGATCCTCGACGACATCGGCAAGGAGCAGTTCATCACCACCGGGCTCGTGGTCGAGAACGGCGAACTGAGTTCCGTGCGCGTGCTCGTCTACCGCGAGAGTCGCGGCTGGGAAGTGCGCTACCCGGCCTTCACCGACCAGTTCCGCGGTGCGCACCTCGACGACGACCTCGCACTCGATCGCGGCATCGACGGCATCTCCGGCGCGACCCTGTCGGTGCAGGCCCTGACGCGTCTCGCTCGCCTCGCCCTCCTGCTCGACCGCCATGTCCACTCCTGAGCATCTCGACACCGGCGCCGCGGCCAAGATAAGACCCCGCCGCCGCGGGCTGGCCACGTGGCTGATCCAACGCTGGCACCGCACGGCCGGCGTCGCCGCCGCGCTGTTCCTGGTCTTCCTCGCCGTCACCGGCCTTCTGCTCATGCACAGCGACCGCCTCGGTCTGCCGACCGCCCAGATCGAGAGCCGCTGGCTGCTCGACTGGTACGGCATCCGGCCGCCGCCGCCGCCGCAGGCCTACCAGAGCGACGGACACTGGTTCTCACAGCTCGGCGATCACCTCTACTTCGACACGACCGAGATCCCCTTCACCGAGGGCGTGCTGCTCGGCGTGTTCGCGACCGCGACCACCCCGGGCGCCAGCGAGTGGTTGTTGGTCACGGACGTCCAGGCCCTGGTGCTCGACGACGACGGCGCGGTGCTCGAACGCCTCGGCCGCGAGACCGGCCTGCCGGCGGGCCTCACCGCCGCCGGTCGCGACGCCCGCGGCCGGGTGATGCTGGCCAGCAGCGCCGGACGCTTCCGCTTCGACGCCACGATGGGCGAATTCGTGCGCGCCACGGACGGCGATGCCGTGCACTGGAGCAGCGCCGGCACGCCGCCGGCCGCCGTCGCCGAAGCCATCACCCGCGCCTACCGGGGTGACGGCCTGTCACTCGAACGCTTCCTGCTCGACCTCCACTCGGGACGCCTGTTCGGCACGCTCGGCACGGTCGTCGTCAACCTCGCTTCGCTGGTGCTGCTGTTCCTCGCCGCCTCGGGGCTCTACCTGTGGTCGCGGCGCGCCGGCCGCCGGCGCTGAACGGCGGCGTTCAAGCACGTGCCAGCCGGCGCAGCACGGCGACCCCGGCCAGCAGCCCGGTCGCGATCACGCTGAACACCGCGAGCCCGGTGACAAAAGCGTGGGTCCAGTCGTAGAGCAGGCCGAGCCCGAGCGGACCCAGCATGCCGCCGAGTTCGGCCGCGGCGAAGAAAAGGCCGGCCGCCGTGCCGGCGTGACGTTCGCCGACACCGTCGAGTTCGACCAGGGTCAGCAGCATCACGGTCATCATCGTCGAGCGCGCCACGCCCTGCAGGACGAGGCCGGCGGCGAGCGGCCAGGGGTGGTGGAACTGCAGCAGCACGGTCGCCGCGAGCAGCGCCGTGGCGAGGGCCGCGAGGATGTCGAAACGCCGCGCCGGCGTCGCCAGCCGCGGGATGGCGAGCGCGGCGAAGATACCGACCAGGGTCGGCAGCGCCGCCCAGTAGCCGGCCACGGCCGGCGCCATGCCGCCGGCGATCAGCATTTCGGGCAGCCAGTTGCTGAAGCCGTGACCGAGGGTGAACGCGCCGACACTCATCACCAGCATCACGCGCAGCGCGGGCACACCGAGCAGGCCGCGGACGACCGCGCCGTGCGGCACCGCACCCGCCCGATCCGCACCGCCGGTGCGTGGTCGCACCCCGGGCAGCGAAGCGATGAAGAACCACGCCGCGCCGGCGACGAGCGCGAGCGTCGCCCAGGCGACGAAGATGGGCCGCCAGTCGTCGTCGAACAGCGGCAGCAGCCAGGCGTGGGTCAGGGTCAGTGAGCACACCCCGCCGAGCGCGGGGCCAGTGATGTAGATGCCCATCGCAAGGCCGCGCTCGGAGCCTTCGAACCAGCTCGCGATGACCTTCGGCGCACCGGCCGAGACGATCGGGCCGCCGATGCCGAACAACATCACGGCGGCGAGCAGGCCGGCGTAGTCGTCGGCGGCGCTGCGGCCCCAGGCCGAGGCCGCCACGGCCAGCGCACCGAGGGTGAGCGCGCGGCGCGGACCCAACCGATCGAGCAGGATGCCGCAGGGCACGGCGGCGGCGATGTAGACCAGTTGCCAGGCGCCCATCACGCTGCCCATGGCGGCGTGACTCAAGGCGAGGTCGCGCTCGATCTCGCCGACCAGCGGCGCGAGGCTGGTGGCGACGAGGCCGAAGCAGGCGTAGACCAGCCACACGCCGAACAGCACGGCCCAGCGCAGGGGGTGGGGATGGGGCATGGCCAATGGTCCTCGCACCGGTTCCCGGCACCAGCATGAAGCGGTCCCGGTCAGACCGCGCCGGCGCGTGCGGCTGCGGTCAGGGTGCGGATTGGGGACAGTATACTTTTGCCCGGCGCAGCGCCGCGGCT
The DNA here is from genome assembly GCA_050184115.1 of Gammaproteobacteria bacterium. GTDB lineage: Bacteria > Pseudomonadota > Gammaproteobacteria > JACKNG01. Next base: position 507,943 of record JBFXAQ010000002.1, read on the forward strand.
CCGCGCGTGCGGAAAGTATACTGTCCCCAACCCACCTGCCGTCGCCACGGCAGGCCGGTCATGCCCCGCGCTCGCCCGCGCTGCCGGCCCCGTCCATCTCACCAACGAAGGGGAGAACCTCCATGTCACGCATCCGTTTCGGGGCCTTTCTCGCCCCGCATCACCCGATCGGCGAACACCCGGCCCTGCAACTCAAGCGCGATCTCGATCTCGTCGAGCATCTCGATGGACTCGGCTACGACGAGTTCTGGTGCGGCGAGCATCACTCGACCGGCTGGGAGGTGATCGCCTCGCCGGAGATGTTCCTCGCCGCTGCCGGCCAGCGTACCCACAACATCAAGCTCGGCACCGGCGTCGTCTCGTTGCCCTACCACCACCCGTTCAACGTCGCCCAGCGCATCGTTCAGCTCGACCACATGACCGGCGGTCGCGCCATCTTCGGCACCGGGCCGGGCGCGTTGCCCTCGGATGCCTTCATGCTCGGCATCGACCCCATGACCCAGCGCGACCGCCAGGACGAGGCGATGGGCGTGATCGAGCGCCTGCTCGCCGGCGAGCGCTTCTCGTGCGAGAGCGAGTGGTTCACGCTCAAGGACGCCGGCCTGCAGCTCCTGCCGCTGCAGGAGAAGCTGCCGATGGCGGTGGCCTCGATGATCAGCCCGTCCGGCATGACTCTGGCCGGCAAGTACGGCTGCGGCGTGCTCTCGCTCGGTTCGATGTCGACCACCGGGCTCGCCGCGTTGCCGACGCAATGGAGCTTTGCCGAGGAATCCGCGGCGAAACATGGCAAGACCGTCGACCGTCGCGACTGGCGCGTGGTGATGTCCTTCCACATCGCCGAGACCCGCGAGCAGGCCCGCGCCGAGGCCGGTCCGGGCCTCATGCGCTGGCACAACGAGTACATCGTCGGCACCCTGCAGCGTCCGGGTGAGAAGCCCTATGCGACGCCGGAAGAGGCGCTCGACAACATCGCTTCGATGGATCTCGGTGGCGTCGCCCTGGTCGGCACGCCGGACGATCTGATCGCCTCGATTCGCAACCTGCAGCAGGTCACCGGTGGCTTCGGCACCGTACTCGGCTTTGCCCACGACTGGGCACGACCGGCCGACACGATGAAGAGCTGGGACCTGGTTGCGCGCTACGTCATGCCCGAAGTCAACGGCCTGCTCGAACCCTACCGGGCCTCGCAGCGGTATGTCATCGCGCACAAGGAGATGCTGGACCGCGCGGGCGAAGCGGTGATGCAGAAAATCATGGAGAACGAACGGGCGGCGGCGGCCTTGAAGGAGCCGCAGGGCAAGGCCGCGATGTCGTCGCACAACGCGCCGGACCTGTCGCAGTACGAGGCGAACAAGTCGGCGGGTTGATTCCCGCGCACCTGGCCGCGCAGGCTCAGATGCCGGCGTAGGCCGTGCGCAACCAGTGGACGATGACCGGCTCGGTGATGCCCTTGAGGTGCGCCTCGCCGCACTGCACGTGGCCAGCCAGCACGGCCTGCAGCCGATCGCGCGGCACGCTGGTGAGGAAGGCGCGCGAGCACAGGATGCGATCGCGCCGTGGCAGCGAGGAGACCGTGCCCTCGAAGGCGTCGGCCTGCACGCCCTCGATGCGGAACGCAATGTTGACGTCGTTGCCGTGGATGTCGGTGTGACCGACGTCGAGCGCCCAGACGTCGCCGAAATGCAGGGCGACGCGGTAATGGATCGGCTCGTTGCGGGTGCGCTGGTTGCGCTGCTGCAGGCGCTGCTCGAGGGCGACGGCGGCATCGAGCGCCGCTGCCGGCTCGGCAAAGGTGGCGAGAAAGCCGTCGCCCGTGCCCTTGAAGAAACGCCGGTTGAACGAGGCCAGCACCGGTTCGGCGATCTGGGTCAGGCGCTGCTTGAGGTGGTAGGCCATGCGATCGTCGTTGCTCGCGATCAGCGACGACTCGCACAGATCGAACACCATGATGGCCTCGCGCACCGTCGGCAGCTCGCCCGGGCGCAACATGATCGACTGCTCCCAGGGTGAGACGTCGCCGTCACCATCGAGATCGTAGCCGCCGGTGGCGGTCAGGCGTTCCTCGGCCGAGGACTCCGCGCACACGTCGAAAGTCCAGTCACCGGCGCGCAAGGTCGCCGGCAGTTCGAGTTCGATCGCGCCCGACAGCCGCGACCAGCGATCACCGGCGCGCAACCAGGTCCCGTTGCGACTGGAATCGCAGACGCGGACACGACCATCGGTACGTTCAAGGGTGAAATGCACGCGTGACACATCGCGGTTGGCGAGGTGGATCTCGGCGTCCTCCGCCCGCCCGATGCGCACGCATGGCTGGAGGAATCGGTACTCGCGCTGCTCGCCCGCCTGCGCGTCGGTGACGTTGATGCGCCATTGCATGGTGGCTGGTGCCCGCCCGGGAGGAAGGTTACGCCTCGCTTAGCGGCCGGCTGCCGCCGAAACTGGAGTCCCGCGGCGCCGGCGACCGCGATGCCACCGTAGGCGAGGTCGCGCGACCGTCCGCAGGTCACCGGGGAAAGCGCGCGGGACGTCCCGGCGCGGCTAGCCGCCGAGTTCCCGCTCACGCTCCGCCAGGCGCGCCAGCCCAGCGCGCGCGGCGGGCGCCGCCGGCAGATCGCGCCCGAGCTGGCGCGACTCGAGCGCGTGGCGGACCGCTCCGCGTGCCAGGTAGAGCACGATGGCCAGGGCCACGCCCGCGGCCGGCGGAATGCCGGCCAGGCCGACTGCCGCATAGCCGAGAAGCATGCTTCCGGCCAGCCATTGGTGGCCGAACAGCATCGCTCCGCCCAGTGACACCTCGGCCCCGCCGCGTGCGTCGACGACGAGGTCGCGCGCGGCCTTCGCCCACACCAGCAAGCCGAGCACGAGGAGTGCCCAGGACATCAGCGCTCAGGCCGGCTCCTGGCGCAGCGCCGGCATCACCTCGCGCGCCATCAACTCGAGGTTGGTGTCGATGTAGTCGTCCGGGCAGGCCGTGCTGACGAAGACGAAGCGCGCGCCAGCATCGATGTACTCGCGCAAGCGTGCCTTGCAGTCGTCCGGGTCGCCGGCCAGCGCGTACTTGTGCACGAGCTTGGAGAAATCCTGCGAGTACTGCTTGCCGAGCTTGTCGGCGGCCATCCTGAATGCGGTGTCCTTGTCCTCGTGCACGGCGAAGAAGATGAACAGGCCGCAGGTGACGTCGTCGGGATTGCGGCCGTAGTCCGCGGCGTGCCGGCGGATGCTGGCGAGCGATTCGGCCAGCATCTCGGGCGTGTACATATAGGGCAGCCAGCCATCGGCAAAGCGCGCCGCGCGCCGCATGGCGGCGTCCTTGCGCCCTGACACCCAGATCGGCGGGCGCGGCTTCTGCACCGGCAACGGCTTGAGGCTGAAGTTCTCGAGCTTGGTATAGCGGCCGTCGTAGCTGACATCGGTGCCGGACCAGGTGCGGGTGACGACTTCGAGCGCGTCATCGGTGCGCGAACCACGCTGGCTGACCGGCACGCCACAGGCCTGGAACTCGTTGGGGAACTCGCCGCCGACGCCGACCCCGAGCATGAAGCGGCCGTTCGAGGCGACGTCGAGCGCGGCGCCGAGCTTGGCCAGCAGCGCCGCCGGGTAGAGCGGTACCAGGGTGATCGCGCTCATCAGGCGGATGCGGCTGGTGACGCCGGCAGCCACCGACAGCGAGACGAAGCCGTTGGCGGTGTCGCCGTAGAAGCTCACGTGCTCGCCGCAGCCGAGCACGTCGTAGCCGAGTTCCTCGATGCGGCGCGCCGAGTCGGCGATGTCGTAGGGCGAGCGCAGTGCCGTGCCGAACGTGATCGTGCTGTCTGTCATCGCGAATAGCCTCCCCGGGGCGTACTGGTGCAAGGGCGACAGTATACGTGCGCACGACGCCGCGACCGGCGTTGCCGGCATGCCCACACGTATACTGTCCCCGCCCGCAACGGGTCACGTGTTCCGAGGAGTCACACCATGCCGCGACTGGCCGCCGGCGTCGTCAAGTTCCGCCGCGAAGTCTTCCCCGCCATGAGCGAGTTGTTCCACGACCTCGCCGCCGGCCAGAAACCGGAAGCCTTGTTCATCACCTGTTCCGACTCCCGCGTCGACCCCACGCTCATCACGCAGACCGAACCCGGCGAGCTGTTCATCTGCCGCAACGCCGGCAACGTCGTGCCACCGCACACCAACGACACCGACTCTATGACGGCGGCCATCGAGTTCGCGGTCGGCGCGCTCGCCGTGCCGCACATCGTCATCTGTGGCCACACCCACTGCGGCGCACTGCGCGGCGCCATGCATCCGGAGCAGCTCGGCCACCTGCCGCACGTCAGCGAATGGCTCGGCTACACGCGCGCCGCGCTGCAGACCGTCGAGCAGCTCGGTGCCGGCCTCGACGAGGACGCGCGCATGCAGATGCTGATCGAACAGAACGTGCTCATGCAGATGCGCCACATTCACACCCACCCGTACGTCGCCGCGCACCTCGCCGCCGGCAAGGCCCGCCTGCACGGCTGGATCTACGACATCGAGACGGGGGCCGTGACGGCCTGGGACGAACGCGCGCAGGCCTTCGCCGATGTCGAAACGGTTTACGCCGAGGACGTCGCACGCTACCTCGCCACGCTCGCACCGACTCACCACCATCACCACGATTGAAAGGAAGATCGCCATGAAAGGCATCCTGGTCGAACAGTGGACGACCTTCGACCGCCTCGCGCTGGTCGACGTCCCCGAACCGCAACTCGATGGCGATCGCGTGCGTATCCGCATCCAGGCCGCCGGGGTCAGCTTCGCCACCAGCCTGGTTGTCCAGGGCAAGTACCAGCGCAAGCCGCCGCTGCCCTTCGTACCGGGCACGGAGGTCGCCGGCGTGGTCGAGGCCTGCGGGCCCGCCGCCCGCCGTTTCAAACCGGGCGACCGCGTCTGCGCGGTGCTCGACTGGGGCGGGCTGGCCGAGGTGGCGTGCCCGCGCGAGGTCAACGTCTACGCCATACCCGACGGCCTCGAGTTCCACCGCGCCATCGGCTTCACCAATTCCTACGCGACCAGCGCCGCGGCCCTGGCCTGGCCGCACCTGCTGAACGTCAAGACGGGCGAGTGGCTGTTGGTGCACGGCGCCGCCGGTGGGGTCGGCATCGCCGCGGTCGAGATCGGCCGGATCCTCGGTGCCACCGTCATCGCCACCGCCGGCAGCGCGGAGAAACTCGAAGTCGCCCGCGCCCACGGCGCCCAGCACCTGGTCAACTACCGTGAGGAGGACTTCCGCGAGCGCGTGCTCGACCTGACCGGCGGCCGCGGCGTCGACGCCGTCTACGACCCGGTCGGCGGCGAGGTCTTCATGCAGTCGCTGCGCTGCATGGCGCCCGAGGCGCGCATCATGCCGGTCGGCTTCGCCGGCGGCGACATCCCACAGATCCCGGCCAACATCCTGCTGGTCAAGAATCTCATCGTCTGCGGCCTCAACATGGGGCTCTACTTCGGCTGGAGCCCGCAGGACATGCGCGACCACTACGAGCCGCGCATCCGCGCCCACATGCAGCAGCTGTTCGACTGGTTCGAAGCCGGACTGATCAATCCGGTGGTCGAGCGCACCTACCCGCTGGCGCGGGTGTTCGACGCGATGGACGACATCCTCGGGCGGCGCGCCGTCGGTCGCATCGCCGTGGTCATGGACGCGGAGGCCCGCCGGCTGGGTCACGCCTGAGCGTTCGCGACGCGCTGTCGTCACCGCGCACCCCCTTGGGCACACTGCGGCCTGCGGTTAGCATGGCGCCCGTTTCCACCGGGGAGAATGGCATGGACTGGTTCCGCAAACGCACGCTGGGCGGGCTGCTCGACGAGGCCGCGCGCCGTTTCGGGGCGCGCCCGGCGCTGGTCTTCGACGATCGCCGCTGGACCTACGCCGAGTTCGCCGCCGAGACCGATCGCGTGGCAAAAGCGCTGATCGCGCTCGGTATCGAACCGGGCGAGCGCGTCGCGCTGTGGATGACCAATCGCCCCGAGTGGCTGTTCCTGATGTACGCCATCGCCAAGGTCGGCGCCTGCATCGTGCCGCTCAACACGCGTTACCGCACCGACGACGTCGCCTACACCGTGACGCAGTCGCGTGCGGCCACCCTGATCACGCTCGATCGTTCCGGCCCGGTGGACTACCAGGGGATGCTGATGGAATCGATGCCGGGGGTGATCCGTCACGAAGACGGCACGTTGCGGGTGGAGAACTATCCGGACCTGCGCCGCCTCGTGGTGCTCGGCGAGACCCGCCTCGCGCACGTCACCGGCTGGGACGACTTCCTCGCCGCCGGCGCCGGCGTGAGCGAGACCGAACTCGCCGCCCGCGCGGCCGCGGTCGATCCCGATGGCATGCTGATGATCTGCTACACCTCGGGCACGACCGGTCATCCGAAGGGCGTGGTCCACTCGCACCGCCCCATCCGCAACATGATGGAGCGCGCGCAGATCATCGGCGCCACCGCCGCCGACGTGCACATGAACTACCTGCCGCTGTTCCACATCTACGCCTACAGCGAGATCAGCATGCTGTGCGTGCATGCGGGTTCGTGCCAGGTGCTCATGGACGTCTTCGACGCCGACCGCGCGCTCGACCTCGCCGAGCGCGAGGGCGCCACCGTGCTGCACGGCTTCGAGGCGCACTGGCTCGATCTCCTCAACGCCCAGGCGGCGCGTCCGCGCAGCTTGCGCATGCGCCTCGGGACCCTGCCCTCCGGCGTCGAGAGCACCGTGCCCATCGCGGAGAAGGTACAGGACGTGTTCGGCCCCACGGTGTCCGGTTTCGGCATGAGCGAAACCTGGGCCTTCATCGCCATCAGCAACCCGGCCCACTCGCGCGAGCAGCGCACGCATTCGTCCGGGTACCTGATGAACGACTACGAGGCGCGCATCGTCGACGTCGAGAGCGGCCGCGAGCAGCCGGTCGGCGAGCCGGGCGAGCTGTGGATTCGCGGCTACGCCGTGATGCAGGGCTACTGGGACAAGCCCGATGCCACCGCCGACACGCTCGACACGAACGGCTGGCTGCACACCGGCGACATGGCCATGGTGCGCCCGGACGGCATGCTGGTCTTCATGGGACGCTACAAGGACATGCTCAAGGTCGGCGGCGAGAACGTCTCGCCGGCGGAGATGGAGGTCTACCTGCGTGACATGGACGAGATCCTCGATGCCGCGGTGGTCGCCTACCCCGACCCGCGCCTGGCCGAGGTGCCGGTGGCCTTCGTCATCCTCCGGCCCGGCGCCACGCTCGACGAGGGCGCGGTGCTCGCGCGTCTGAAGGGCCGCGTGGCGAGCTTCAAGATCCCGCGCCACGTGATCTTCGTCGAGGCCTTCCCGATGACCTCGTCCGGCAAGATCCGCAAGGTCGAACTGCGCGCCGAGGCACGGCAGCTGCTCGACGACACCAACGCTGCGGGCGCGGCGACGCGTTGACCGGCAGACGTCGCCGCGGCCGTGCGGGGCGTGGCGGCGCGGCGGAACGTCTGCGGCGTGCCTACAGCGTTGCGCCGGCGATGCAGCGCACCGCCGTCTCTTGTACTCTGGCGCCTCGTTTCGAGGGGAGCCGACCGCCATGAGCTACGACCTGATCATCCGCAACGGGACCGTCGTCGACGGCACCGGCGCACCGCGTTTCCATGCCGACATCGCCGTCAAGGACGGCCTCATCGCCGACATCGGCGAAATCGCGGGGACCGCCACCCGCACCATCGACGCCAGCGACCTCGTCGTCGCGCCGGGCTTCGTCGATCCGCATACCCACTACGACGCCCAGATCTGCTGGGACGACGTCACTTCGCCTTCGTGCTGGCATGGCGTGACCACCGTCATGCTGGGCAATTGCGGTGTCGGCATCGCGCCCTGCCGCCCGGAGACGCGTGAAATCGCGGCCTGGGATCTCGTCAACGTCGAGGCCATTCCGTTCGACGTTCTCAAGCAGGGCGTGACCTGGGACTGGGAGACCTTCCCCGAGTACATGCAGGCCGCCGCCCGTCGCGGCTCCGGCCTCAACCTCGGCTTCCTCTGCGCGCTGACCCCGTTTCGCCATTACGTCATGGGCGAGGCGTCGATGGAACGCGCGGCGACGGCCGACGAGACCACCACCATCGCCGGCCTGCTGCGCGAAGCAATGGACGCCGGCGCCTTCGGCTTCACCACCACCAACGCCGGCCAGCACGTCGGCTACCACGGCCGTCCACTGGCCTGCCGCCTGGCTAGCGAGGACGAGCTGCGCGCCTATTCACGCGTCCTGAAGGACGTCGGCCGCGGCGCCATCGAAGTCGCGCTGACCAACGAGGTCTCGCGCGTCGACGCCAGCGAACGCGCCCTGCTCGACCTCTTTCTCAGTGAATCCGGTCGCCCGGTGACCTGGCTCGCCCTGCTCAACCGCGACGACGATCCGAACGCGGTGCAGAATACGCTCGTCGAGGTCGCCGACCTCATCGAACGCGGCTCGCGGCCGCAATGCACCTGCCGCCCCTTCATCATCCAGATCGATCTCAGCAAGCCGTTCATCTTCGCCAACATGCCGTGCTGGGGGCCGGTACTGAACAAGCCGGTCGCGGAGCAGACAGCCGTTCTGCGCGACCCGTCCTTCCGCGCGGCCTTCCGCGAGGCGCTCAAGCGTCCCCTCATCTTCACTGCGCGCTGGGAGGTGATGACGGTGCTGGAGGCGAGCTCGCCTGATCTCGCGCCCTATGTCGGCCGTGATGTCGCTTCGATCGCGCGTGAACGCGGCCACGACCCCATCGACACCTTCCTCGACCTCGCCATCGAGGATGGTCTCCAGATGCAGTTCAACTACGAGTTGTTCAATTCGGACGAGAGCCGTATCCCGGAACTGATCACCGATCCGCGCACCCTGATCGGGCTGTCGGACGGCGGCGCCCACGTCGACAGCATCTGCGACGCCGGCTATGCCACCTACCTGCTCGGCACCTGGGTGCGCGACGAGCAGGCATTGACGCTCGAACACGCCGTCAAGCGCATCACCAGCGAGCCGGCCGACTTCTTCGGCATCAAGCAACGCGGGCGACTGGCCAAGGGACTGGCGGCGGACTTCGCCATCTTCGACCTCGCCACGGTCGGTTCGGACAAGACCGGCACCATGCGTTACGACCTGCCGGGCGGCGGTCGCCGGCTGGTGGTGACCTCGCGCGGCGTCGAGTACACCATCGTCAACGGCCAGGTGTTGTTCGAACACGGCCGCGACACCGGCGTGCGCGCCGGACGGGTCCTGCATTCGGGCAATTGCTGAAAGGGTGCGGGCGGCGGCGCCGGCCCGCGAGGGCAGGCGTGCCGCAGACGACGGTGCCGGGGTGGCGCCGCGAGCCGGCGCGTAGCGGTTCGCGTATCGTCGGGCCCCGCGGCGCGCCGGGCAGAACGCCCGCGTCAGGTCGCGGGCGCCCGCTTCACTTCGGCGCGCGCTGCAGCGACTCCGGCACTGCGCGCTCACCCGCCTGCATCTGGCGGACACCCTGGCGGGGCAGTTTCCAGCGCCAGCCGCGCGCGCCCGTATCGAGGCCGTGGTCGGCCGCGCGGCGCGCATCGTGCTGAACCGATTCACCGGCCAGTCCGGCATCACTCGTTAAGGGAGCACCGGCGGTCATCTGCGTGAGGGGTTCGTTCATGTTCGTGTTCCTTTGGTCTCTGTTCTCCGGGAACCGGGCGCCCGCGATTCGGGCCGCCCTTCGACGTGGCATGCCGACCGGAGTTCCGCGCCGACGCCCATCGTCGCGTTGAAGGACAGCAAGCGGCATGCCAGAAATCCGCCTGTTGCCATGACGGCCGCTTCGACGCCGATCTTTAGCCCGCGCACATGCCCGGCTTGTGAAGGTCTTCACAGGAATCCCGGCACCGAAGTCTCGGCTCGGCGCTGACGGAGACAACGGCGGTGGGCGGCGGGCACCTCGCCGGGCGCGACTTGTCGTCAGAAGGTGACGCTGCGGGGCACATCGCGGCGTACGCGACGAGCGGAAGCGTTCGGGGTTCGAGCGGCGAAATTCAGCATTGTTACGTGCACCCCGCGGCGCCCGAAGGGCTATGATCGCGGCGCGCGGGTCCGTCGCCCGCCGGCGAGTTCGACTGACAAGGAGCACCGATGGCCGAGGACGACACCAGCAACCCGATATCGCGCGTGACCGATCGCGTCGTGCCGCTCGATGTCGTCAAACGCGAGAAATCCGCGGTCGTCGATTCACGGCTCGGCCAGGCCCGCCGCGCCCTGACCTCGCTGGTGGCGTCCGCCGAGAGCGTGCCCCTGCAGCACCGGGTCAACTTCCCCATCACCGGTGTCGGCGAGTTGCGCACCGGCACCCTGCGCCAGTTCAAGCTGATCGACGAGAACACCGACCAGGGCCGCGGCTTCAGCATGACCTTCGCGCATGTCGGCAGCCAGCCGCTCAAGCACGTCACCGGCTCGGAACACGTGCACAAGGCGGTACGCAAGACGCTCTACGGCCACGGACTCGAATTCCGCAGCGCCGGCTCCGACACCACCTACCGCATCGAGGTTGCCCCGAATGTGCCCGCCTACGTCACGGTGCTGGCGGCACTCGACGGTAAGACCATCGACATCACGCTCAACAACGTCAGCGTGCTCGGCAGTAGCACCTACCGGCTCGCCCCCGAGCACGTCGACCGCCATCTCGTCGACGCCCTGGTCGAACTGGTCACGACTGGCGCGCGCACCTTCTACGAGATCATCGCGAGCTTGCCACGGCGGCGCTGAGGCCTCGCGCGGGCACAAAAAAACCGGCCGGGTCGCCCCGGCCGGCTCGTGGGTCGCTCGCGAAGCTCAGCGCGGCGCCATGCGGATGGCGCCGTCGAGACGCACGCTTTCGCCGTTGAAGTAGCCGTTCTCGACCATGGTCAGGGCGAGATGGGCGAACTCCGGCGGCACACCGAGACGCTTGGGGAACGGCACCGAGGCCGCCAGCGCCTGCTTGACCTTGTCCGGCGCGCCCTGCAGCAGCGGCGTGTCGAAGATACCGGGCAGGATGGTGTTGACGCGGATGCCCTCGGACATGAGATCGCGCGCGATGGGCAGCGTCATGCCGACGACGCCGGCCTTGGAGGCGGAGTACGAGGCCTGGCCGATCTGGCCATCCTCGGCGGCGACGCTGGCGGTGTTGATGATGCAGCCGCGCTCGCCGTACTCGTCGAGCGGGTCGAGGGTCATCATGCCGGCGGCCGACAGCGCGATGCAGCGGAAAGTGCCGAGCAGGTTGATCTGGATGATCAACTCGAACTTGTCCATCGGGAAGGTGTTGATGGCGCCGGTCTGCTTGTCGCGGCCGGCGGTCTTGAAGGCGTTGCCGGTACCGGCGCAGTTGACCAGGATGCGTTCCTGGCCGATGGCCGCGCGGGCCTTGGCGAAGCCCGCTTCGCAATCGGCCTGCGATGTCACGTTGACCTTGCAGAACACGCCACCGAGTTCCTTGGCCAGCGCGTTGCCCTGCTCCTCGTTGAGGTCGAAGATCGCGACCTTGGCGCCCTTCTCGGCGAGCACGCGCGCGGTGGCGGCGCCGAGCCCGGACGCGCCCCCGGTGACGACGGCGCTGACGGATGAATCGACTTTCATGGGATCTCCCTTGTACTGCTGTGGATGCGGATGGCGCCGTGCGCTGCCGGCGTGCGGCGCGTGCCCGGCGGGCGAGGTGGGCGCATTATCGCGCGAGCCGCGGCGGGCAGCCAGCGAACGGCGGCCTCAGCGGTGCGCCAGCGCGCGACGGCGCAGCACGCGGGCCGTCCAGCCGGCGACGCCGGCGGTGACCCCGGCGCCGGCCGCGATCAAGAACGGGAGATCGTAGTTGCCGGTGAGATCGAAGAGGCGACCACCGAGCCACGGCCCGGACGCGCTGCCGGCGGCGCTGCCGAGCAGGCCGATGCCGAGGATCGAGCCGAAATGCTCGCCCTGGAAGCGATCGCTGACCATGGTCGGGGTCAACGCGGCCGTGGCCGAATAGCCTACGCCGAGCAGCACGGCGAAGCCGTAGGCGCCGAGCGGCGAGGTGTGGTGGCCGACCTTGAACAGGACGAACACGCTGCTCACCAGGATGGCGATGCCGGCGATGTAGACCAGTTCGCGTTCGAGACGGTCGGACAACCAGCCGCCGCCGGTCTTGCCGAAGATGCTGGCGACGCCGACCACCCCGACCACCGAGGCGGCGGTGAGCGCGGCGATGCCATGGTCGACGAGGAAGGCGACCTGGTGCACCTGCAGGGTCTGCGAACAGAAGCTGCCGAAGAAGAAGGCGCCGACCATCAGCCAGAACGGCGCGGTCCTGGCCGCTTCGCCCAGGGTAATCGAACGCGTCTCGAGAGCCGGGTCGGCCGCGCTGGCGGCGCTCTCGGCGGCGTCGCGTCGGCGCCGCCGCGGCCGCGGTGCGCTCTGCAACAGGTACAGCGCCGCCGGCACGATGACGACAAAGGCAAGCACGCCAAGCACGCGGAAGGCAGCGCGCCAACCACCGGCGTCGATGACCGCCTGGCACAGCGGCACCACGACCAGCATGCCGACGCCGACCCCCGAGCTGACGATGCCGATGGCGAAACCGAGACGGTGGGCGAAGCGGCGCTGGACCTGCACCACGGCCGGCACCCAGCCGCAGGCGGCAACGCTGACGGCCGTCATCAACCCGAAGTAGAGATAGAGCTGCCACGGCGATTCGATCAGGCTGCACAGGAACATCGAGCCGGTCAGCAGCATCCCGCCCACGGCCATCAGAGCCGAGGGGGCGATGCGGTCGCAGAGAATGCCGACGAGCGGATTGACGCACCCATGGACGACGGCGAAGAGGGAGAACGCTCCGGCCACCATCGAGCGCGTCCAACCGAACTCGTCGAGCAGCGCGACCAGGATGACGCTGTAGGCGTACCAGATGCCGTAGGCGAGCGCGAGGACGCTGGCCAGCAGCGCCAGCGTCACCTTGCCGGGTTGCGCGGCATGACTGGACGGAATGGGAGCGCCCATGCGGTCGAACGATGCGTTGTCAGGAAACGGTGGTGTGTGGGCGCCGCCACGGCGGCTGGCGACGCGGGCGCAATCCTATCACGCCGCCCTGCCTCTCCTCCCCGGCCCGCCGCTCCCGCGCCTGTTCGCCGTGGCGGTGGCGGGATGCCCCGCCGAGCCACGGCGCAACGCGTGACGCAGGTGGATTCCATCGCCGCGCGTCGCGACCGGCGCGTGCACGGCCGTGCGCCGCGCGCCGTTCGAGCACCACGGGCAGAGACGCGTGGCAGGCGGGTCAAGCGCGTTCGATCTGCAGCCCCTTGAGGTAGGCGGCCTCCGGGAAGTTCAGCGCGACCGGGTGGTCGGCGGCGGCCTGCAACGCGGCCGCGATGCGGCCGTCGCAGGGCGCATCGAGTGCGGCGCCGGCAACGATGCTCTGGAACAACGCCGGTTCGACGGCGGCCGAACACGAGAACGTCAGCACGGTGCCGCCCGCTCGCAGCAGCCGCAAGGCCCACAGGTTGACGTCCTTGTAGGCGCGCGCGGCGCGTTGCACGTGCTTGGCGGTGGGCGCGAACTTCGGCGGATCGAGCACGACCACATCGAATCGCCGGCCGGCGGCGTGCAGCGCGCGCAAGCTGGCGAAGGCATCACCCTCCAACCACTCGACGGCGTCCGCCGCGAAGCCGCTCGCGGCGACGTTGTCGCGTGCCCGTTCCAAGGCCTCGTGCGAGCTGTCGATGGCGGTCACGCGGGTGGCGCCGCCGGCGAGTGCGGCACAGCTGAAGCCGCCGGTATAGCTGAAGACGTCGAGCACCTCGCGGCCGGCGGCCAGCGTGGCGAGGCGCGCGCGGTTGTCGCGCTGGTCGAGGTAGAAGCCGGTCTTGTGGCCGCCACGTACGTCGACACGGTAGCGGGCGCCACCTTCGACGACTTCGATCAACGGCGGCGGTTCGGCGCCGCGCAACAGCCCGCGGCGCGCGGCAAGGCCCTCGAGCTCGCGCACCTCGGCATCCGAGCGCTCGTAGACGCTCGTGCAGCCGCCGCTCGCGACGAGGCCGTCGGCGATGACCTCGCGCCAGCGCTCGGCACTGGTCGCCGTGCATTGCAGGACGGCGCAATCGCCGTAGCGATCGACGACCACGCCGGGCAGACCGTCGGCTTCGCCATTGACCAGGCGCACGCCATCGGGACGGACCGGGAACAGGCGCTCACGGTAGTCCAGCGCCGCCTGCAGGCGCCCTGCGATCAAGACCTCGTCGACCGCGACGTTGTCATCGAAGCTCAGCACCCGCACTCGGATCTGGGAGCGCGGGCTGTAGGCGCCCCGGCCGAGGAAGGCGCCTTCGCTCGCCACCACCTCGACAGTGTCGCCGGGCTGGGGACCGCCCTCGACCCGCGCGATGGCGCCAGAGAACACCCACGGGTGACGCCGCCGAAGGGACTTGTCGCGACCGGGCTTGAGAACGACCCGCTTCATCACGGCGTGACTCCCAAGCGGTTCACCGCGCGCCCCAGCGATTCCAGTAACTGACCTCGGCGAGCGGCAAGCGTTGCGCCGGCTTCAGTTCGCCGCCCTTGAGCCAGGCCACAGGCAGCAGCGCGGCCTGGGTGTAGTCGTCGGGAATGCCGAGCAATTCGGCGGCCTCGCGTTCGTAGAGCAGGTGCAGGGTAGTCCAGGCCGAGGCCACGCGCCGTGCGCGCAGCGCCAGCATCAGCGACCAGGTCGCGGGCAGGATCGAACCCCACATCGAGGCCTGCGTGAAGACGTCGGCCTCGTGCTCGAAGCGCGACTCGATACAGGGGATGATCATCGCCGGCACGTCCTGCAGGCGCTCCATCAGGTAGCCACCCGATTTCAGCACCGCCTCGCGCTGCTGCTGGCGCAGGTCGTCGGCAGCGTACTCACGCAGCGCACTGACCCCGGTGCGCGACATCGGCGTCTGGTTGTTGACGTATTGTTCGGCACCCTTGCGGTAGCACTCGGCGAGACCGGCGCGCAGCTTCGCGTCGGTCACGACCATGAAACGCCAGGTCTGGGTGTTGGCGCCGGTCGGCGCCTGCAGCGCGATGGTCAGCGCCTCCTCGATGAGCGCACGCGGCACCTCGCGCTCGAGGTCGAGCCGCAGCCGCACGCTGCGGGTGGTATTGAGGACGTGGTCGACACTGGCGAGGTCGAGCGGGAACAGGGCATCGGACACGGGCAGCCTCCTGGAGCAGCGAGCAATCGTCGAGGCGGCCGATTATCGGTCATGCCGGGCACCGCTGGTATGGCAGCGGGCGGCGTGCGCGGCGCCTCAGACCATCGTCCAGCCGCCGTCGACCACCAGCACCTGGCCGGTGATCATCGACGCCGCATCCGAGGCGAGGAAGATCACCGGCGCCGAGATCTCCTCGGGCTCGGCAAGGCCGTGGCGCAGCAGGTTGTTGGTGCGCACCATCGCGGCGAACAGCGGGCTGTCCTGCATCGCCTGCTCGGCCAGCGGCGAACGCGTGCCGGTCGGCGCGACGACGTTGACGCGGATGCCGTGCTCGGCCCACTCCGCCGCCATCGTGCGCGAGAGGTTGTTCACGCCGGCCTTGGCGCCGCTGTAGATACCGCGCTCGGGCGCGCCGATGACGCTGGCCTGCGAGGAGATGTTGACGATGGCCCCGCCGCCGCCCTGCGCGATCATCTGGCGCGCGGCGGCCTGGCTGCAGAACATGACGCTCTTCAGGTTGGCGTCGACGATGGTGTAGTAGAGCGCTTCGTCGGTGTCGAGCAGGGGGCCCAGCTTGTTGTAGCCGGCATTGTTGACCAGCACGTCGATGCGTCCGTAGTGCGCGACCACCGCCGCCATGAAGGCCGCGATCGAGGTGAGATCGGTGACGTCCAGCGCGTGCGCAAAGCACTCACCACCCGCCGCGGCGATTTCCGCGGCGAGGGATTCGAGTTCGCCGGTGGTGCGGCTGCCGACAGCGACGCGTGCGCCGCACTCGGCGGCCTCGCGTGCGATGACGCGGCCGATGCCGCGCCCGGCACCGGTGACGATGACGACCTTGTCGTCGAGCCCGAAGCGGGCCAGCGTGGGCATGGATTCCCCTCCCCGAGAATGCGTGACAGTCACCGATTAAGTGACAGTCACCGATTAAGCCCAGTCAAGTCGAGAATGCGTGACAGTCACCGATTAAGCCGCAGCTTGTTGTAGCCGGCATTGTTGACCAGCACGTCGATGCGTCCGTAGTGCGCGACCACCGCCGCCATGAAGGCCGCGATCGAGGTGAGATCGGTGACGTCCAGCGCGTGCGCAAAGCACTCACCACCCGCCGCGGCGATTTCCGCGGCGAGGGATTCGAGTTCGCCGGTGGTGCGGCTGCCGACAGCGACGCGTGCGCCGCACTCGGCGGCCTCGCGTGCGATGACGCGGCCGATGCCGCGCCCGGCGCCGGTGACGATGACGACCTTGTCGTCGAGCCCGAAGCGGGCCAGCGTGGGCATGGATTCCCCTCCCCGAAAATGCGTGACAGTCACCGATTAAGTGACAGTCACCGATTAAGCCCAGTCAAGTCGAGAATGCGTGACAGTCACCGATTAAGCCGTGCCGGCTGAACAGTGACTGCCACCAAATGCCGGCTCACCCTCTTGGCCGACGTCGAATCAACAAGTTGTCGCCTGGTGTCAGACACCACGGTCATTCCGATCAACAACTTGAGCTGCGGTGTCAGACACCGCAGCGCCGCTCAGAACCCGATCTGCCGCGCCGCGAGGTCCTTCATGATCTCCTCCGACCCGCCGCCGATCATCATCACCTTCACCTCGCGGTAGATGCGCTCGGCGCGCGTGCCGCGCATGAAGCCCATGCCGCCGAGGATCTGCACGGCCTGGTCGGCGCAGAACTGCATGGCCTGGGTGGCGACGACCTTGAGCATGCAGGTGCGCGCGACGAGTTCGTTCATCGGCCCGATGCCGTGCTGCACGCAGTGGGCGAGTTCGTAAGCGAGCGTGCGCGCGGTGTCGATGCGCGTAGCCATGTCGACCAGCTTGTGGCGGATGACCTGGCGGCCGGCGAGCGGCTGGCCGAAGGTATGGCGTTCGCGCGCCCAGGCGACCGCCTCGTCGAGGCAGACCTGGGCGTACATCACCGCCATCACGGCCATGCCGAGGCGCTCGGAATTGAAGTTCAGCATGATCGAGCGGAAGCCGGCGTTCTCTGCGCCGACCAGGTTGCCGATCGGCACGCGGCAGTTGTCGAAGCGCAAGGTCGCGGTATCCGAGGCGTGCCAGCCCATCTTCGCCAGGGCGGTCCGCTCGAGCCCTGGCGTATCGCCCTCGATGAGCAGCAGCGAGATACCCTCGGCGCCCTTCGCCCGTGGGTCGGTGCGCACCGCGCAAGTGATGTAGTCGGCGCGCACGCCGGAGGTGATGAAGGTCTTCTCGCCGTTGACGACGTAGACGTCGCCGTCACGCACCGCCGTGGTCCGCAGCGCGGCGACATCCGAACCGCCGCCGGGTTCGGTGATGGCGAGCGCCGAGATCTTCTCCCCTGCGAGCACCGCCGGCACCACGCGCCGGCGCAGTTCCTCGCTGCCGACGGCGCAGATCGGCGGCAGGCCGATGGTGTGCGAGCCGAGCGCGGCGCAGACACCGCCGGCGCCGGCGCGCGCGAGTTCCTCGGAGACGACGATCTTCATGAACTCGTCGGCCGGCGTGCCACCGTATTCCTCGGGAAAGCCGACCCCGAGCAGCCCGATGTCGGCTGCCTTGCGATAGAGCTCGGCGGGTACGCGGCCCGCGGCTTCCCAGTCGTCGACGAAGGGCACGATCTCGCGACTGACGAACTGGCGCAGGGTGTCGCGGTACTGGACGTGCTCGGGACCGAAGAATGCCGGGTTGGCGGCGGGTTCGAAGAACATGGCGGACGGGTTCCTGGCTGGGCCTGGGCGGCGAACGGATGAGTCGATTCCACGCCGGCCGGCCGTGTGCACCGCCCGTCGGGCGCGAGCGGCCGCGCCGGACGCTGGCCGCGGCGCGGCCCCGGGCGTGGGCGCGATCCGCGACCTCAGTGCGACATGATGACGGTCTTGTCGAAGTCGTCGGGCGAGGTCAGGTGCTTGTCGAAATGCGCAAGCGTGCGGTCCTTCGCCGTGGCCGCGCTGGTCGGATCGAAGCTGCCGCGATCGTTGCAGTTGAATCCGTGGTCGGCGTCGTAGACGAAGACCTGCACGTCGGGCTGCGCTTTGCGGATGGTCTCGACGTCGCTCATCGGGATGTGCGCGTCCTTCTCGCCGAAGTGCATCATGACCGGACAGCGCGCGGTGCGCTGTGCTTCCTTGGCAATGCCGCCACCGTAATAGGCCGAGGCCGCGGCGACGCGATCGAGTTCACAGGCCGACAGCCAGGTCAGCAGGCCACCGAAGCAGTAACCGACGACGCCGACCTTGCCGTGCGCGGCCATGGCGTCGATGGCGGCCTGGAGATCCTTCAGGGTGTCGGCGAGGTTGAGATCCTGGAAGGCGATGCGCAGGCCCTTGTCGAAATCGGCCTGCTCGGTGTAGCCGAGTTCGACGTCGGCCTCGACACGGTCGAAGATCTGCGGTGCGATGGCGACGTAGCCGGCCTTGGCATACTCGTCGACGACGGCGCGGATGTGCTTGTTGACACCGAATATTTCCTGGATGACGACGACGCCGCCCTTGGGTGTGCCGCTGGGCTCGGCCTCGTAGGCGCCGAACGTGAAACCATCAGCCGCGGTCAGTTTGCGCAGTCCCATGTCATGAATCTCCGTGGTCGGGTCGCAGTCGCTGGATTGGAACCGAGTGCGCGGCGCAGATCAACCGGCGCCGCAGGCGCCACGCTGGCTGTCCACCGCGTCCTGCGCGGGTTCCCAAAACTCGGACAAGTGTCCTAGAATCGCGCGGACCGGGCGGCCGCGCCGGGGCACTCAGACTAGGGAGGCGAGAATCGTGAAGCGGGTACCTTCTGCAATCCTCACCGGGCTGGCCTTGCTGCTCGGGTCGCACCTCGCCCAGGCCGAAATCAAGCCGGAAACGCTGACCCGCGGCAAGCTCGCGCCGCCCACCCCGCACCGCATCTACCTCAGCGATCTCGGCGGGCTCGGCCACGTCGTCGACGGCCGCATCCACGTCGTCGACGGCGACAGCTACAAGTACCTCGGTGCGATGCCGGCGGCGATGTTCGCGCTCACCGCGCTGTCGAACGACTCGAGCGAGATGTACCTCGCCACCACCTATTACACCAAGCTCAACCGCGGCAAGCGCTTCGACCAGTTCGAGGTCTACGACACCGCCACGCTCGAACTCAAGGCCGAGGTCGACATCCCCGCCAAGCACGCCCAGGCCCTGCCCTACAAGGGCACCATGGTCTCGACGGTCGATGGCCGGTTCGTCATCATCCAGAACGCGACCCCGGCCAGTTCGGTCACCGTGGTCGATCGCAAGGCCGAGAAGTTCGTCGCCGAGATCGAGACCCCGGGCTGCTGGATCATCCTGCCGTCGACTTCCAACGCCCGCCGTTTCGCGACCCTGTGCGGCGACGGCACGCTGCTCACCATCACCCTCGACGACAAGGGCCAGGCGGTCAGCCAGAAGCGTTCGGAGAAACTCTTCGATGCCGAGAAGGACGCCCTGTTCGTGCAGGCCGAGCACATCGGCGACAGCTACTACTTCGTCTCCTACGAGGGCAACCTGCACCAGATCAACGTCGGCGGCGAAACCGCCGTGCTCGAGGACAAGTGGGCGCTGGTCGACGACGCCGATCGCGCCCAGAAGTGGAAGCCCTCGGGCTACCAGCTCAGCGCCCTGCATGCGCCGAGCAAGCGCTTCTACGTCGCCATGCACGACAACGCCTACGACGGCAGCCACAAGAACCCGGCCAAGGAGATCTGGGTGTTCGACCTCGCCAGCAAGAAGCGTATCCAGCGCGCGCCGGGCTCGAACTCCATCGCCATGGCGCTCAGCAAGGAAGACCAACCGGTGCTGTTCACCTACGACGGCATGACCGCCGAGTTCGTCCGCTACGACACCGCCCCCGAACTCAAGCCAGGCGCGCGCAGCAAGCCGGTCGGCGAGTTCGCCGGCCTCGTCCAGCTGCACTGACACGTCGCGCCGAGTGGGGCCGATGATCGACACCGTCTTCCAGCACATCGCGGCGGCGACGCTGGCCATCGTGTTCCTGGTCGGCGCGTGGCAGAAGCTGCGCGACGTGACGAGCTTCGAACTCGCAATGGAGAACTACGCCCTGCTGCCCGCCGCGCTGGTCCGGCCCGTGGCCTGGCTGCTGCCAGCGTTCGAACTCGTCACCGGGCTGGCCCTGGTCTCGCCCTGGCGCGCGCTCGGCGGCGCGATGGCCATCGTGCTGCTTGCCGGCGTCACCACTGCCGTCGTCGCCAACCTGCTGCGTGGGCGGACCGACGTCGGTTGCGGCTGCGGCGGCATCGAGGACGAGCAACTGCTGTCGTGGGCACTGGTCGCGCGCAACGCCCTGCTCACCGTGGCTGCCGTCGCCACCCTCGGAGCCGGCGCCATCAGGCCGCTGGCCTGGATCGACTACGTCACCGTGGCCGGTGCGACCCTGAGCGCCTACTCGCTCTACGTCGCGGTCAACCAGCTCATCGCCAACCGCCCGCGCCTCGCGCGGCTGAGGCGCCCGGCATGAACACCGCGCTCGCCGTCGCCGTCTGCGTGCTGTGGGTGGTGGTCATCGCGCTCGCGGTGGCGGTGTTCGCCCTCGCCCGCCAGATCGGCATCCTCTACGAACGCGTCGCGCCGATGGGCGCGCTGATGCTCGACGAGGGCCCCAAGGTCGGCGAACAGGCGCCGCGCTTCACCCTGATCGCGCTCGGCGGTGAGACGGTCACGCTCGGCCACCCGTCGGCGCGCGGCGAGCTGCTGTTCTTCCTCTCGCCGACCTGCCCGGTGTGCAAGAAGCTCCTGCCGGTGCTGCGCTCCATCGCCAAGGCCGAGGCCGACTGGCTCGACGTCGTGCTCGCCAGCGACGGCGACGAGCCGCGCCAGCGAACTTTCTACAAGAAGGCCCAGCTCGAAGCCTTCCCCTACGTGCTGTCGCACGACCTCGGCATGGCGTACAAGGTCGGCAAGCTGCCCTACGCGGTGCTGCTGGACGAAGGCGGACAGGTGCGCGCGAAGGGGCTGATCAATTCGCGCGAGCAACTCGAAAGCCTGTTCACGGCGAAGGAACTGGGCGTCGAGTCTATCCAGCAATACCTCGGCAACGGGGCGTGAACGGCGCGCAGGACGCGCCGGGGGCCGCCGGGCGGCCAGACGAATGGTTTAAGGTCTCGGGGAGCCGAGGCGTGGGAGACGTGACTTATGCAATGGTTTGACGACTTCTTCGAACGCCAGGCGCGCAACGTCGCGCTCAAGACCTCGCGGCGCAGCGCCCTGTTGCGCATCGGCCGCGTGCTGGTCGGCACGGCCTTCCTGCTGCCAGTGCTGCCCTTCGATCGCCAGCCGCGCGCCCAGCACGGCGCGATGGACGACGGCAAGCACGACCCGCTCGATCCGGAACGCTGCGAGTACTGGCGCTACTGTTCGCTGGACGGCACGCTGTGCACCTGCTGCGGTGGCTCGATCACGAGCTGCCCGCCCGGCAGCGAGCCGTCGTCGGTGACCTGGATCGGCACCTGCCACAACCCCGAAGACGGCAAGGACTACCTGGTCAGCTACAACGACTGCTGCGGCGGCGCCAGTTGCGGGCACTGCTTCTGCAACCAGAACGAAGGCGAACGCCCCGGCTACCGCATGGGCATCCACAACGACATCAACTGGTGCATGGGCAACGAGAGCAGCGTCTACCACTGCACGGTGTCGGTGGTGCTCGGCGAGTCCGGCGCCAAGGCCGGCTGAGTCCACGCCAGCCGACCATGTCTTCCGCCCCGCGCGTGGCGCGCCCGCTCCTCGTCGCGGGCACGCTGGCGCTGCTGGTCGGCGCCGCGGCGCCGGCATCGGCCCAACCGCCCGAACAAGACTTCCTGCAATTCTGCGTCGGCTGCCATCGCCTCGACGGCAGCGGCAGCGCGCAGAACGGTGTGCCCGACATGCGTGGCGTGGTCGGTCGCTTCCTGCGCACGCCGACCGGGCGCGCCTTCGTCGTGCAGGTCGCGGGCGTCGCCCAGGCGCCGCTCGACGACGCCGCGGTGGCAACCCTGCTCAACTGGCTGCTGCCGCGCATGGACGCCGCCGGACTGCCCGACGATTTCCAGCCCTATACCGCGGCCGAGGTCGCCCATTTGCGCGCGACCCGGCCAGGCGACGTCCCTGCCATGCGCCAGCGTGCGCTGGACGAGCTCGCCGCGCTCGAGACGGCCGCCGCGCATTGACGGCGGACGCCGCCCTCGCGCACCCTTCCACCTCGCTGCGCCGCCCGCTGCGGTGCGTGACTTGTGCTGCATCAAGGGGAGATCGAACACGATGACCGTCGAGTACATGGCCGCCATCCGCGCGCGCTACGAGAAGCTGGGCTACACGCCCTACCGCTGGTACGAGGCCGAGGATGCGCCCCCCTTTGCCGCCATGGGCCGGCCGCTGGCGGCGAGCCGTCTCGGCCTGCTGTCGACCTCCGGCGCCTACGTCGTCGGCCAGTGCGCATACCACTACAAGGACGACGCCGGCTACCGCGCGATTCCGTCGCACACCGCAGCCGAAGATCTGCGCTTCTCGCACATCACCGAGAACTACCTGGTCGACCCGAAGGAAGACCCGGACTGCATCTTCCCGCTCGGCACCCTGCGCGGGCTGGTCGCGGACGGCACGGTCGGCGAACTCGCCGACGAGGCCTTCTCCTGCATGGGCGGGGTCTACTCGCAGCGCCGCGTGCGCGAGGAGACCGCGCCGGCCCTGCTCGAGGCGTTCCAGCGGCAACGCGTCGACTGCGCGCTCCTCGTCGCGATGTGACCGGTGTGCCACCAGACCGTGTGTCTGGTCGCCCGCCACCTCGAGGCCCACGGCATCCCGACGCTCGTGCTCGGCTCGGCGCACGACATCCTCGTCGCCGGGTGGCCGCCGCGCGCGGCCTTCGTCGACTACCCGCTCGGCCACAGCGCCGGCAAACCGCACGATCGCGCCGACCAGCGCAGCGTGGTGGCGACCGCGCTGTCTGGTTTCGACACCATTGTCGAAGCCGGCACGCTGATCGCCCTGCCCAACGCCTGGGGCGACGATGCGTGGCGCGCGGAAGCGAGTTCGACCGAGGCGCGCGATACGCGTCAACCGCGCGACCTCACGCCGCAGTGGCAACGCGCGGGAGACCGCGAAGCCGCCATCGCGAGCGGCGCATGGGCGCCGTGAGGCAAGGGCGGCCGGCGTGAACGAAGCGGACAGCCGGCGCGGCGATGGCCTGCTGTGGGGCGTGATCGCGGCCTGGGCCGCGATCACGCTGACGAGTTTCTTCGCCCCGGCGGTGTTGTCGGCGAACGCCGCGCGCTACGTCAACGTCGCCCTGATGAGTGCCTTCACTCTCGTGCACGGCGCGCGACGCTACGGCTGGGCGGGCATCGCGGTCTACTTCGTCATCGCCTGCGTGGTCGCCAACACCTTCGAGAACCTCTCGATCGTGACCGGCTTTCCCTTCGGCCAGTACCACCACACCGCGGCGATGGGGCCGAAGCTGTTCCACGTACCCCTCATCATCGGTCCGATCTTCGCCGTCGCCGGCTACCTCGCCTGGGTCGTGGCCGGCATCCTGCTCGGCGAGGCCTTCGGCGCGCCGGCGCGTGGTATCGCAGTGGCACGCTGCCTGTGCGCCGCCGCGGTGACAACCATGTGGGATCTCTGCGTCGACGCCATCGGCGGCACCGTCAGCCGCGACTGGGTGTGGGCCGGCGGCGGCGCCTTCTTCGGCGTACCGTGGCAGAACTTCGCCGGCTGGCTGCTGACGATGTGGGTGATCTTCCAGGTCTTCGCCGTCTACCTCGCACGCCGCGGCGATATCCGCCCGGTGCCGGTGGCGAGCCCCTACTGGCTGCAGCCGGTGGTGTTCTGGCTGCTCATCGGGCTGCAATTCCCGCTGCTCGCGCTCATCGTTCCGGAGGGCGCGCTCAGCGATCCCGCCGGCGTCGCCTGGACGGTGAAGGGGCTGTTTACGGCCATGGCCATCGTCAGCGTCTTCACCATGAGCTTCACCGCCCTGCTTGCCTGGGTGCTGCTGGCGCGGGCACGCGCCGGGCACTGACTGCGTTTACAGGGTCATCGTGCCCTGCCCGGCCCAGCCGCGCGCGAGCGTGGTCATGGCGCGGATGTGCACCACCTCACGTGCGATCAGCCACTGTCCGCCGAGCTTGCGGAAACCCCAGTCGTAGGTGCCCCAGCCGAGCACGGAATCGACGCCCTCCTCCTGGGTGACGTGCCAGTACATGAAGGCGCTCGCGGTGTCGCCGTCGACACGGACATCCTCGTTGGCGTAGTAGCGCCGCGGGTTGTCGAAGCGTCCCCAGTAGTTCTCGAAGAACCGCATGATGGGTTCGCGGCCGCGCACAGTGACGCTCCAGGCCGGGATCTCGAGCACGGCGTCGTTGGTGAACAACGGCCGCAGCACGTGCGGGCGCTTGTCGTCGACGCCGATGGCGTATTGCGACAACACGGCGCGGATATCACGGTCGGCGCGCAGGGCGGCGACCTCTCGTTCGAGCGCATCGAGGCGCGTTTCCAGCGTGGTCATCGATTTCCCCTCCTGTCGGCATCGCGTGCAGATCCGGCGCCACGACGAGCGCCGTGCGGAGCATGATCGATCAGCCCCGTGCCAGCGTCATCCCCGCCACGCCGGTTCCGCGCCCGACCGGCCTCTGGAACTTGTACGGACATCTGGTAATCTCCGCATCCAGCACTCCAGACGCGGCCGGGGAGGCCGAGCAACATGCCCACCACCTACGACGCCATCGTCATCGGCGCCGGGATTTCCGGCCTCTACTCCACCTACCGCCTGCGCGAACGTGGCCTCACGGTGCACGGCTTCGAGGCCGGCAGCGACGTCGGCGGCACCTGGTACTGGAACCGCTACCCCGGCTGCCGCTTCGACTCCGAGAGCTATTCCTACCAGTACTCGTTCTCCAAGGAGTTGTTCGAGGAATGGCAGTGGAGCGAGCACTTCGCCAGCCAGCCCGAGATCGAGCGCTACGTCCATTTCGTCGCCGACAAGTTCGACCTGAAGCGGCATTACGACTTCGACGCGCGTGTCAGAACCGTACACTTCGACGACGACGAACGCATGTGGACCGTGACCGCCGAGGACGGCCGCAGCGCGCGGGCGCGGTTCATCGTCGCCGGTACCGGGCTCCTGTCCGCCTTCCAGCTCCCCGACTACCCCGGCGTACACGATTTCGCCGGCCTCACCGTCCACACGGCCCGCTGGCCGAAGGAAGGCATCGACGTCCGCGGCAAGCGCGTCGGCATCATCGGCAGCGGACCGACCGCGGTGCAGGTCATCCAGTCGATCGCCCCCGAGGTCGGCCACCTGACGGTGTTCCAGCGCACCGCCAACTGGTGCACCCCGTTGCGCAACCGACCGATCACGGCCGACGAGCAGCGCGATCTCACCGCGCGCGCAGCCGAGATCATCGACCATTGCAAGCAGACCTTCGCCGGCTTCATCCACGACATGGACCCGCGCGCCAGCACCGAGGTCGCCTCCAAGGAAGAACGCCGGGCCAAGTACCAGGAACTCTACGATCGCGGCGGCTTCGCGCTGTGGTTCGCCAACTACAACGACATCTTCACCAACCGCGCCTTCGCTGACGAAGTGAGCGAGTTCCTAGCCGAGAAGATCCGCCAGCGCGTCAAGGATCCGGCCACGGCCGAGAAGCTGATCCCGAAGAACCACCCCTACGGCACCAAGCGGCCGCCCGGCGAGAAGGATTTCTACGAGGCATTCAACCGCGCCAACGTCGAGCTGGTCGACCTGCGCGCGACGCCCATCGAACGTGTCACCACGACGGGCGTCGAGACCAGCGAGAAGCTCTACGAACTCGACATCCTGATCTACGCCACCGGCTTCCAGAGCCTGACCGGCGAGTTGCTGCGCATCGACATCCGCGGCGAGGGCGGCGAGTCGCTGGCCGACAAGTGGGCCGACGGGCCGCGCACCAACCTCGGCGTGCAGTTCGCCGGCTTTCCCAATTTCTTCGCCACGATGGGCCCGCATCACCCGGCGACGTTCTGCAACATCACGCGCTGCGCCGAGACCACCGTCGACTGGATCGTCGACTGCATCGACTACATCCGCTCACACGGCTACATCTCGATCCAGCCTACGCCGGAAGCGGAGGAAGCCTGGACGCAGCACTGCTACGACTCCTCCAAGGGGCTCATCATCGACGAAATGCGCGATTCCTGGTTCTTCGGCAACAACAACCCGGAGAACAAGGGCGTGCCGCGCTTCCTGTTGTGGGCTGGCAGCGTCAGCGAATTCCACCAGGTCTACCGCGACGTCGCCGCCGAGGGTTACCGCGGCTTCGAGTTGCGCTGACTCGGCGGCAACCGGCGACCCGCGCAACCGTCGCGGCCGGAGGCCAGTGCGGTCGCCGGCAATCAGTCGAGACAGTTCTGGATGAACTCGGCGAGGGCATCGGTCAGCAGGCCGTCGGCCTCGCCGAGACTCTCGATGACGTTGAAGTGGTGACAGTCGCCGAGCGCGTGGTACTCAGCGCCGAGCCCGGCATCGCGGCAGGTGGCGACGTAATCCCGCGACTGGCGATGGAACTCCGCCGATTCCGCGCCGCCGACGGCGGCGACCAGCGGCGGTGCGCTGCGCGGCAACTGCAGCTGCGGGCTCTCGCGCAGCACGGTGTCGCCGTCGAGCTGGATCATCGGCTGCAGCCAGGAGTAGCGCAGCGGGCGCAGGTCGAACAGGCCGGAGATGGCGTAACCGCCCTTGACGACATCCGGCGGCAGGCCGTAATCCCCGAGCCAGTCGGTGGCGAGCAGGCGTGCGACCTGGTGGCCGCCGGCGGAATGTCCGCTGACCACGATGCGCTCGGGATCGCCACCGAAACGCTGCGCGTTGCGGTAGATCCAGGCCAGCGCGGCGCGGCTCTGGCGGGTGATCTCGCCGATCGAGACCGCCGGGCACAGCGCGTAGTTGGTGACGACGACGTTGAACCCGCGCGCCACCGGGCCGGCGGCGACGAAGCTGAACTCCTTCGCGCTCAGGCGCCGCCAGTAACCACCGTGGATGAAGACGACGATGGGCGCATCGGCGCGCGCGGCGCGGAAGATGTCGAGCGTTTCTGCCCGGGTCGGACCGAAAGCGACGTCGCGTTCGCAGGTGAGTTCGGCGCGCGCGCGGGCGCTGGCCTCGACGAAGAACTCGAGCCAGCGGCGCGCGTCGGGTACCAGCCGCTCGATGTTGTACTGGGCGTCGATGTCGTCCTGGCTAGCGAAGTCGCGGTAGAGCACGTGGGCATTCCGGGCGTTTTGTCCGAATAGACACCAGCAGCCGCGGCCGCGTCAATCGCCGCAACGCCCGCTCTGCCGGCCCTCAGCCCGTGTTGCGCAAACCCGCGGCGATGCCGTTGATCGAGATGTGGATGCCGCGCTGCAGGCGCTCGCGTGCAGCCTCCGCTTCGCGGCCGTCGCGGTAGCGGCGCAGCAGTTCGACCTGCAGGTGGTTGAGTGGGTCGAGATAAGGGAAGCGATGGGCGATGGAGCGCGCCAGCGCGGGGTTGGCGGCGAGGCGTTCGCGCTCGCCGGTGATCAGGCTGACCATCGCATCGGTGCGCAGCCACTCGGCGCGGATGTTCTCGAAGATGCGTCGCGCCGCGCGCCGGTCCGGCACCAGTTCGACGTAGCGCGCGGCGATGCCGAGATCGGTCTTGGCCAGCACCATGTCGAGGTTGGAGACCAGCGTGCGGAAGAACGGCCAGCGCTGGTGCATGCGGCGCAGGACGTCCACCCGTTCGTCGCGCACGCCGTCGGCCAGCCACGCCTCGACCGCGCTGCCGAAGCCGTACCACCCGGGCAGCGCGACGCGGCACTGGCCCCAGGAAAAGCTCCAGGGAATCGCGCGCAGGTCCTCGATGGCGAAACTGGCCTTGCGCGAGGCCGGGCGCGAGCCGATGTTGAGCGCCGCGATTTCGCTGATCGGCGTAGCCGCGGCGAAGTAGTCGACGAAGGCCGGGTCGTCGTAGACCAGCCGGCGGTAGGCCGCCATGCTGGCCGTGCTGATGGCGTCGGCGGCGTCGAGAAAGCGCCGCGGCGGGCGCTTGGTCGGGTGCAGCACGGTCGCTTCCAGGGTCGCGGCGACGAGGGTCTCGAGGTTGCGCCGGCCGATCTCGGGATGGGCGTACTTGGCGCCGATCACCTCGCCCTGCTCGGTCAGGCGGATCTGGCCGCGCACCGTGCCGGGCGGCTGGGCGAGGATGGCCTGGTAGCTCGGCCCGCCGCCGCGCCCGACGGTACCGCCACGGCCGTGGAAGAGGCGCAGGCGCAAGCCGTGCGTGCGCTCCAGTGGCTCGAACAGTTCCACCAGTGCCACCTCGGCCCGGTAGAGCTCCCAGTTGCTGGTGAACACGCCTCCGTCCTTGTTGCTGTCGCTGTAGCCGAGCATGACCTCCTGCCCGGCGCCACTGCGCGCGACCATGTCGAGCACCCCGGGCAGGGCGTAGAAGTCGCCCATGATGGTCGCCGCACGGCGCAGATCCGCGATGGTTTCGAACAGCGGCACGACGACGAGGTCGGCGACGGCATCGCGGTCCAGCGTGCCGCGTACGAGCCCCGCTTCCTTCTGCAGTACCAGCAGCTCGAGCAGGTCGCTGACCGCCTCGGTGTGGCTGATGATCGAGTGGCGGATGGCGCCCTGGCCATAGGCCGCGCGCGCGGCAGCAGAGGCTTCGAAGATCTCGAGTTCGCCGGTCGCCAGTTCCGAGTAGCGCGCGCCGCGCACGCGCAAACCGCGGGCGTCGTTCAACAAGGCCAGTAGGCAGGCACGGCGCGCGGGTTCGTCGAGCGCGGCGTAGTCGGTCTCGATGCGCGCCACGCGCAGCAGTTCGGCGATCACGGCTTCGTGCTTGTCGGAGCTCTGCCGCAGGTCCAGCGTGGCGAGGTGGAAGCCGAACACCTGGACCGCACGCCTGAGCGGCGCCAGGCGCGGTGCGATCAGGGCCTCGGCGTGGTGAGTGCGCAGCGATTCGGCGATGACGTCGAGGTCGGCAATGAAGTCCTGCGGCGAGGGATACGGGTCCTGCGGCGCGACGGCGTGACGCAGGGCCTCGGTGCCGGTCAGCGCGTGCAGGGTAGCGGCGAGCCGGGCATAGATGCCGACCAGCGCACGGCGATAGGGCTCGTCCTCGCGGTGCTCGCTGCGGTCGGGCGAGCGCGCGGCGAGCTTGCGCATGGCCGGCGTGACCGGCGCCAGCAGGTTCGACATCGACAACTCGGCGCCGAGTTCGTGCACCTCGACCAGATAATGGCGCAGAGCCACCTCGGCCTGGCGCGACAGCGCGCGGCGCAGCGTCGCCGCCGTGACATTGGGGTTGCCGTCGCGGTCGCCGCCGATCCACGCACCCATGCGCAGGAAGCAGCCGATGTCGTGCCCCGGCAGGGCGCGTTCGACCTCGTGGTAGAGCCGCGGCACTTCGCGCAAGAAAGTGGCGTGGTAGTAGGACAGCGCGTTCTCGATCTCGTCGGCGACGGCGAGCTTCGCCGTGCGCAGCATGCGGGTCTGCCACAGCTGGGTGACGCGGGCGCGGATGAGCGCCTCGTTGTCCTCGCGCTCGCGCCGGCCGGTGAGGTGATCGCGCACCTCGATGAGGCTGGCGATGGCGCGCTCGGCATCGAGGATGCTCTTGCGCTGGACCTCGGTCGGATGCGCGGTGAGCACGGGCGAGACGTAGGCCTCGCGCAGCAGCGCGGCGATGTCGCCGGCGCGTTCGCCGGCGCGCTGCAAACGCTCGAACGCCAGCGCCAGCGAGCCGTCCTGCAGCCGTCCGCCGCGTTCGTGGACGTGGCGACGGCGCACGTGGTGGCGGTCCTCGGCGATGTTGGCAAGATGCGAGAAGTAGCTGAAGGCGCGGATCACGCTGACCGTCTGGTCGACCGAGAGGTTCTTGAGCAGCCGGTCGAGGGTGCGCCCGGCGCGCTTGTCGGCCTTCAGCCGGTAGGCGACCGAGAGTTGGCGCACGCGCTCGATCAGATCGAAGGCCGCGCGGCCCTCCTGCTCGCGGATGACATCGCCGAGGATGCGCCCGAGCAGGCGGATGTCCTCGACCAGCGGACGGTTCTTGGCCGCGGCGTCGTGATCGCGGTCGGCCGTCCGTTCACCCTTCTCGCGTTGCCCGCCCGCCATCGCCGTTCTCCCGTCGTCATCGCTTGCCGGGCCCTTATGCTGCACTGCGCCATGACGCGTTTCAACCGACGTCGCGCGCGGCGTGCACGCGAGCGCATAGAATCCTGCCCGTTCATCGACACACGGGGAGGAATCGACACATGGGTTTGCTTGACGAACGCGTGGTGCTGGTCACCGGCGGCAGCACCGGCATCGGCCGCGCCACGGCGCGCATCCTGGCCGCGGAAGGCGCGACGGTCATCGTCGCCGACGTGCAGGACGACGAAGGCGCGAACACGGTGGTGACGATCACGCAGTCCGGTGGTCGGGCCGAGTACGTCCACGTCGACGTCGGCGACTACGCCGCGGTCGAGGCCGCGGTGGCGGCCATCGTCGCGCGCCACGGCGCCCTGCACGGCGCCTTCAACAACGCCGGCATCGAAGGGCCGACGGCCAAGATCCTCGACCTCGCGCCGGACGCGTGGGAACGCGTCATCCGCGTCAACCTCACCGGCGTCTACCACTGCATGAAGGCCGAGATCGCGCAGATGGTGAAGCAGGACGGCGGCGGCAGCATCGTCAGCACGGCCTCGGCCGCCGGCCTCATCGGCATCCCCGGCGCGGCCGGCTACAACTCGGCCAAGCACGGCGTGGTCGGCCTGACCAAGACCGTCGCGCTCGAGTACGCGGCGCGCAACATCCGCGTCAACGCGGTCTGCCCGGGTTTCATCGAAACGCCCATGCTCGGCCGCGTGACCGAGGCCAGCGCCAAGATCCGCGAACAGATGATCGGCGCCACGCCGATGAAGCGCGTCGCCCAGCCCGACGAGATCGGCGATGCCGTGGCCTGGCTGCTGTCGGCGAAATCCAGCTACGTCACCGGCGTCGCCCTGCCCGTCGACGGCGGCTGGGTCGCGCAGTAGCCAAGCCCGGATTTCTCACACCCGTCCGTCGCGAGGTTGGCGAAATGCCGCAAAACCGGGCCGCGCGGAGTCGCTGGCGACGAAGGCATACTCGACAATCTGTCGAGGAGACAGCGGCGAGCACGGCCCGAGTTTGCGCGCAGAACGGCGACCGCAGCAGGATGGGTGTGAGAAATCCGGGCTGGCGCTCTCAGCGTCGCGCGGCGCGTGACTCCCAGGCCATCACGCCGATGCCGCTCGCCGCGATCAGCATCATGCCGAACGCGCTGACGGCATCGGGCGCCTGCGCGAAGAAGAACCAGCCGGTCAGCCCGGACCAGGCCAACTGCAGGTAACTGAGCGGGGCGAGAAAGGACGCCCCGGCCCAGAAGTAGGCGCGCAGCAGCAGCCACTGGCCGAGCGCGCCGAGGCCACCCAACGCGAGCAGCGTGGCCACCTGGCCGGTGCCGAGCGCCGCGGGCCAGCCGCCCCAGGCGGCCTGCCAGGGCAGCAGCAGGGTCGACAGAACCGCCGCGCTGACGGCCGAGATGAAGAGGGTCGTCATGGCCTCGTCGGCCACCGCAAGGCGCCGCGTGAGCAGCTGGAACGCGACGTTGCAGACGATGGCGAGCACGCCGAAGGTGACGCCGAGCGGCGCCAGCGCGCCGCCCGGGCGCACCACCACCAGCATGCCGAGGAAACCCGCCACGGCACCGAGCCAGCGCGCGCGCCCGACGTGCTCGCCGAGCAGCGGCCCGGCCAACAGCATCACCACCAACGGCCCGACGAAGATGATCGCCGTGGCCTCGGCCTGCGGCAGGTAACGCAACGACGAGACGAAGGTGAGGCTGAAAGCGCCCAGCACCAGCCCGCGCACGACCTGCTCGAACGGCCGCTGGGTGCGCCACAGCCGCCCGCGCAGGTGCGGCCCGAGCAGGGCCAGCATGAGCAGCACCTGGGTGCCATGACGCACCGCCGCGATCAGCGGGATGCCCATGTCGGCCGCCAGCCACTTGCTCGCCGCATCGAGCAGTGCGAGGAAGACCTGGGCACTCAGCAGGAACGAGAGCGCGCGCAGCGGGCTGTTGGTCGGAGCGGACACGCGCGGATTCTACGGAATCGGCGCCAGCGTGACTGCACGGTTCGACGACGCCGCGGTCGCGGCGTCGTGGGCAGGCGACGCCCGCACGGACGCGCAACCCGCACTTTCATCACGCCAGGGCCCTGCCCACCCCCGCGTGCGCAGCCGCCGGGCGGGGCCTCAGCCGGCGCGCGACGGCCCGATCATCGACGCCGGGTCGACCCAGCGGTCGAAGTCCGCGGCACTGACCGCGCCCAGCGCCAGCGCCGCCTCGCGCAGGCTCATGCCCTCGGCGTGGGCCTTGTGGGCGACGGCGGCCGCGCGTTCGTAGCCGATGTGCGGGGCCAGTGCCGTCACCAGCATCAGCGAGCGTTCCAGCAGCGCGGCGATGCGCGCGCGGTCGGGTTCGATGCCGGCCGCGCAATGGCGCGCGAAGCTGTCGCAGCCGTCGGCCAGCAGCCGCGCGCTCATCAGGAAGTTGTACGCGAGCAGCGGGCGGTAGGTGTTGAGTTCGAAGCTGCCGCCGGCGCCACCGACATTGATCGCGACATCGTTGCCGAAGACCTGTGCGCAGATCATCGCCAACGCCTCGCACTGCGTCGGGTTGACCTTGCCCGGCATGATCGAGCTGCCCGGCTCGTTGGCCGGCAGGACGATCTCGCCGAGGCCGCAGCGCGGACCGGAAGCCAGCCAGCGCACGTCGTTGGCGAGCTTGGTGAGCGCCACGGCGAGGGTCTTCAAGGCGCCGTGGGCGAAAACCACGGCATCCTGCGCGCCCTGCACGGCGAACTTGTTCGGCGCGCAGACGAGCTCGAGCCCGCTTTCGCCGGCGAGTAGCGAGGCGACGCGCGGGCCGAATTCGGGGTGGGCGTTGAGCCCGGTACCGACGGCCGTGCCGCCGAGCGCGAGCTGGCCGAGCGCAGGCAGGGTGCCGGCGAGCTGCTCGCGGGCCTGCGCAAGCTGCGCGACCCAGCCGGAGATGGCCTGGCCGAGCGTCAGCGGGGTGGCGTCCATGAGGTGGGTACGGCCGGTTTTGACGATGTCGGCGAAGTCACGCGCCTTGCCGGCGAGAACCCCGCCGAGGCGCTCCACGGCTGGCAGCACGTCCTCGGCGATCGCGCGGCAGGCCGCCAGCGCCAGCGCGCTCGGGACGACGTCGTTCGACGACTGGCCGCGGTTGACGTCGTCGTTGGGGTGAATCCGCCGCGCCTCGCCGCGGCCACCGCCGAGCAGCTCGCTGGCGCGGTTGGCGAGGACTTCGTTCATGTTCATGTGGCTCTGCGTGCCGCTGCCGCTCTGCCAGACGGTGAGCGGGAACTCGGCATCGTGCCGCCCGGCGACGACTTCGGCCGCAGCCGCGGCGATGGCCGCGGCGACATCGCCATCGATCTCGCCGAGTTCACCGTTGACCCGCGCCGCCGCGCCCTTGATCACGGCGAGCGCCCGCACCAGCGCCATCGGCATGGCTTCGCAGGAGATCGCGAAATGGCGACGGGCGCGCTCGGTCTGCGCGCCCCACAGGCGCGCGGCCGGCACCTCGATCGGCCCCAGCGTGTCGTGCTCGATGCGGGTATCGTCGCTCGCCATGACACGGACCAGCATACGCCCCAGGTACGCAATCGGGTGACTGTCACCGAATTCTGGGCGCCGAAATTCGGTAACTGTCACCGAATTCTCGGGTTAAATAGCGCCCCTACCTCTCGCCCGGAGCAGACGATGGCAGGAAGCAGCCTGTTCGCCCTCATCGACGACATCGCGACCGTGCTCGACGACGTCGCCGTGATGAGCAAGGTCGCGGCGAAGAAGACCGCCGGCGTGCTCGGTGACGACCTCGCGCTCAACGCCCAGCAGGTCACTGGCATTGCCGCCGAGCGCGAGCTGCCCGTGGTGTGGGCCGTGGCGATGGGCTCGCTGCGCAACAAGGCCATCCTGGTGCCGGCGGCGCTGCTGATCAGCGCCGTGCTCCCGCAGGCGATCCTGCCGCTGTTGATGCTGGGCGGCGCCTATCTCTGCTTCGAGGGCGTGGAGAAGCTCGCCCACCGCTTCCTGCACAGCGCCGACGAGGACGCCACGCACCACGCCGAGCACCTGCGTGCGCTCGCCGATGCTGCGACCGACCTCGTCGCCTACGAGCGCGACAAGGTGCGGGGCGCCATCCGCACTGATTTCATTCTCTCCGCCGAGATCATCGTCATCACCCTCGGCACGGTCGGCGAAGCGATCTTCGCGACCCGTGTCATGGTGCTGGTCGGCATCGCGCTCGCAATGACCGTCGGTGTCTACGGTTTCGTCGCCGCCATCGTCAAGCTCGACGACGCCGGTCTCTACCTCATGGCACGTGACAATGCGCCCGCACGACGTCTCGGCGCGGTGCTCGTGGCCGCGGCGCCACGGCTGATGAAACTACTCTCGGTGGTCGGCACCCTGGCCATGTTCCTGGTCGGTGGCGGCATCCTCGCCCACGGCCTGCCCTTCGCGCATCACGCCATCCATGACCTCACGCTGGCTGTCACCGGCACCCTGCCGCACGGGCTGCACGGCGTCATCGAGGTGTTGCTGCCCCTGACGGCCGAGGCCCTGCTCGGCGTCGCCGCCGGCGCGCTGGTGTTGGCCGCGGTGACGGGGGTCCTGCGCCTGCGGCGAACCGCCAGCGCTTGAAACGGCGCCGGTGGTCGCTCAGTCGTCGACCAGGCGCACGAAGAAGGGGACCGTGACCAGTGCGAACAGCGCGGCGAGCGCGATGTCCGGGTCGTAGCCGAGGCCGGCCGCGGTCGTCGGTGGCAGGTTGGCGCCGGCCGCGAGCAGGACCACGCTGACCACCAGGGCCAGGTGGCGATGGGCGACCAGGCCGGCGACCACGAAGGCGACCAGGGTGATCATCAGGATGTCCGGGTCGAAGCCGAGGCGCGCCATGAAACCCTCGTCGGCGTTGACGCCGAGGGCGAGTGACAAGGCGAAGAAGACGATGCCGAAACTGAGCACGTGCGATGGGCTCCGTAGCGCGATTGACCCCATCGAATCGACCGGCAGGCGCAGGACTTGAGGGCAAGGCCTAGCGCGGAGGCGCAGCACCCCCCACGACGCCCGGCGCTGGGCGCAGCCTGCCCGCGGCGCCCTGCCCGGGCCGGACATCCGCCCCGCGCTGCCTGCCGCACCATCGCATCGCGGGCCGCGGCACGCAGCCCGGCGTCGGCCGTTCAGCCCAGGAGCAACGCCAGGGCCAGGGCCAGGCCGTGCACGTGCGCGGCGAGGATGGCCGCGACGATGGTGTGGTCGAGGGCGGCCGGCCGTGCAGCGTGGCGCCACAGGCCGCGGGCCGCGAGCGCCGCGGGTGGCAGGCCGAGACCGGCCAGCACGACCGTCCCCGGCAGGACCCCGATGGCCATCGCCCCGCCCAGCCAGGCGTAGGCCGGCAGCACCAGCGCGGCGTACAGGGCGCGACCGCGCCGCACGCCGAGACGCACTGCAAGCGTGCGCTTGCCGGCGTGGGCATCGGCCGCGCGATCGGGAAAGGCGTTGACGGCCAATACCCCGGCGACGTGCAAGGCGTAGGCGAAGCCCGCCAGCCACGGCGTCCAGGCGAAACCGCCGCGTTGCACGTAATCCGTGCCCACCACCACCAGCAGCCAGGCCAGCGCCACCACGCCCTCGCCGATGCCGCGATTCATCAGGGCGAACGGTGGCGCCGAGTAGCCCCAGGTGAGCACGAGCCCGAGCAGGCCGATGGCGACGAGGCCGCCGCCGCGGGTGGCCACCAGCCACAGGCCGGCGAGCACCACGCTGCCCAGCAGCGCGTAGCCGAGGCGCGCCACCGTCGTCGCCCGCAGCACGCCGTTCTGGATGAAACGGCTGCCGCCGGTGTAGGGAAAGCGGCGCGCCGTGTTCACGGCGTCGCTGCCGTTCAAGGCATCGTGGTAGTCGTTCAGGAGATTGCCGGCGGCGTGCGCGACGACCGCGAACAGCGCGGCGACCAGTGCCGGCAGCACCGCGACCGCGACGCCATCGGCCGCCGCGCTCGCCAGGCCGAGGAGCACGGCGACCGCGGTGATCGACAGGAAGGCCGGTCGAGTCGCGGCGAACAGGCGCGGCAGGCGATGCGGATAACGCGCAGGCGTCGGCTCGCGCGCCGTGCGCGCCGGGCCCGCGCTCACGCCGCCATCAGCGCGCCGCCGCGCGCTCGTAGGCGGAACGTGCCTGCAGCCGCTCGAGGTAGGCGGTCAGACGTGGGAAACGCGCGTCGAGGACGCCGAACACCTGCGCCGCGAACAGGGTGAAGCCCATCATGATGTCGGCCGCCGAGAAGCCGCCCTCGAGCAGGTATTCGCGTTCGCCAATGGCCGTTTCCAACACCTCGAAGGCGATCGCCGCGCGCGCCTTGGCATCGGCGACGAGGTCGGGATGGGCCTCGGCGTCGTCGCGGTAGCGCGTCAGCCAGACCAGCCCGGTCAGCGGCGCGAACGCCGTGCTCTCGGAGAAGTGCAGCCACTGCAGGTACTTCGCCCGTTCCGGCGTGCCCACCGCCGGTGCCAGGCGGCCGTCGCCGTAGCGTTCCAGCAGGTACTCGACGATGGCGCCGGACTCGAACATCTCGATTTCGCCATCGGCGATCGCCGGCACCTTGCCGAAGGGCGTCTGCTGCGCGAACAGGCGCCCGGCGACCGGCTTGAACACGACCGTTTCGATGGCGTATTCGAGGCCGAGTTCCTCGAGCAGCCAGACGATGCGCATCGATCGCGTACGCGGTGCGTGATAGACCTTGATCACGGGCGGACTCCCTTTCTACTGTCGTGACGCGGGCGCGGCCGGGCAATGGCGGCGCCGTTTCAGGAGGCCTTCGCCACCTCGACCAGGTTGTCGGAGAAGGTCGGCGCGTGCCCCATGTCGACGAACTCCGCGCTCGACACCACGTTGACCGTGCCGCGGTTGAGCTGGCGCCAGTAGCCGAGCGTCGCCACCACGATGCCCGGGTTGACGTCGTCGGAGATGCGCGCGAGCGCGTCGAACGCGCCGCGTTCGTTGAACACGCGCACTGTCTCGCCGTCGCCAATGCCACGGCTCGCGGCGTCGACGGCATTGATGAGCAGGAACTGCTCGCCCTGCCCCTTCAGCTTGCCCTCCATGTTGGCGTAGCAGGAGTTGAGAAAGCCGTGGCTCTTGGGCGAGACGATGTTGAGCGGGAAGCGCGCGGCGAGCGCCGGGTTGCTGGCCGGGCTCTCGCGCGGCGGCACGTAGTCGGGCACGGCGTCGAGCGGCTCTCCGCCCTGCATGTCGGCATACATCTGGCGGAAAGGTGGCGCGACGAAGTTGCCGCCAGCGGCGATGCTCGACTCGAACTCGCACTTGCCCGAGGGCGTCGGGAATCGGCCTTCACGGTGCGGCGCGCGATCGTCGGCCGTGCCGAGTGACAGGCGCGCGTAGCCCCGCTCGCGCAAGGTCGGGAGGTTGAATTCAGCGCAGGCCGGCGACGACCAGTCGACGAAGTGTTCGAGACACTCGGCGTCCGACCACTGGAACTCGGGTTCGTCGTAGCCCATGCGCGCGGCCAGGCGGCGGAAGATCTCGCGGTTCGAGGCCACCTCGCCCGGCGGCTCGGCGCAGGCCGCGTTCCAGGTCAGGTAGTTGTGCCCCCAGGACAGGATGATGTCCTCCATCTCCGCGCCCATCGCCGCCGGCAGGAGGATGTCGGCATAGCGCGCGACGTCGGTGACGAAGTGCTCGGCGACGACGAGGAACAGGTCCTCGCGTTCCAGCCCGCGCACGATCTTGTCGCCCTCCGGCGCCTGCGTGACCGGGTTCGAGTTCCAGCACATCAAGGACAGGATCGGCGGGTCGAGCGGGATCTCGCCGGTCAGCAGGCGGCCGAGCTGGAGGTTGTTGACCGCGCGCGTGCCGGGCGGGATCCAGTCCGGGCGGCAGATGGCATTGAAGTCGTAGGGATGCTCCCACACCGGCATGGCGAGGATGCCGCCACCGACGTGGCGCCAGGCGCCGGTCAGTGCCGGCAGGCAGCACACCGCGCGCACCGTCTGGCCGCCGCCGTGATGCCGCTCGAGCGCGACGCCGATGCGGATGGCGGCCGGCTGGGTGCCGGCGTACTCGTGGGCGAGGCGGCGGATGTCGGCCGCCGGCACGCCGGTGACGCCCTCGGCCCATTCGGGCGTGCGCGACGCCGCGCGGGCCGCGAGCGCGTCGTAACCCTCGGTGTACTGCGCGACGTAATCGCGATCGACCAGGCCGTCCTCGATCAGCACGTGGATCAGCGCCATGGCCAACGCGCCGTCGGTACCCGGCCGCGGCGCGATGTGCCAGTCGGCTTCGCGCGCCGTGCGCGAGCGGTAGGCGTCGATGACGACGACCTTCGCCCCGGCCTTCTGTGCGTCCTTGACGATGTGCCAGTGGTGCAGGTTGGTGCTGACGCTGTTGCAGGCCCAGATGACGATGAACTTCGCGTGGCGGAACGACTCCGGGTCCATGCCGCCGCTCGGGCCGTAGGTCATCAGCCACGCAGTCGCCGCGCCCTCGCCGCAGAAGGTGCGCTCCATGACCGTCGCGCCCATGCGGTTGAAGAAGGCGTCGCCGCCGTTCAGGCCGTGCACCAGGCCCTGGTGGCCGAGGTAGCTGTACGGTGCGATGGCCTGCGGCCCGTGTTCGGCGATGATGGCCCGCCAGCGCGTGGCGATGGTGTCGAGCGCCTCGTCCCAGGAGATGCGCGCGAACTCGCCGCTACCCTTGGGTCCGACCCGCTTGTGCGGGTAGAGCAGGCGTTCGGGGTGGTAGTGGCGCTTCTCGTAGTCGCGCAGCTTGACGCACAGGCCACCGCGCGTGAGCGGGTGATCGGGGTTGCCGCGTACACCGACCAGGCGGCCGTCCTCGACTTCGAACTGCATCGAGCAGGTGTCGGGACAATCGTGCGGGCAACCGCCGTGATGGATGGTGCGTGTGCTGCTGGCCATGACTCTGCCTCCCCAGGCTGTGAGCGAGCCGCGGCACGCCGGGTGGCGCGCTGAACCGGCTGGCCCGCTCGAGCGACATCCTAGCCCGGATTGCCTGGCGTGCCGACCACGGCGCCGCGGGCGTGGCGCGCGCCTTCTGCGCTGCCCGCGCCGCGACCTCGCGACGAAGCCGCGGCGGCGGCGTCTGCCGCCTACAAGGCCTTGAACGCCGCCGCCGCGATCTGCCCGATCTCCTCGTCCTGCTGGTAGGTGCCGCCACTCTGGCCGAGCGCGCCGAGCAGGGTGCCGTCGTCGGCGTGCAGCAAGATGCCGCCCCACACCGGGGTGTAGTGAGGATCACAGAACCAGGTGATCTCGCGCCGCTCGTCGCCGAGCGACATGTCGAACAGGCGGGTCTTCAGCACCCGCGTGTCCATCTGCCACTTCACCGCCGTGTAGGCCTTGTTGTGACTCATGCGTGCGTTCAGCGCCGAGGCACCGTCCATGCGCGCGAGGTGGATGAGTTCGCCGCCCGGATCGCACACCGCGGCGGCGAACTTGATGCCGCGATCGGCGGCTTCCTTCAACATGGTGTCGACGATGACGCGTGCTTGCTCGAGACCCAGCCGGTTGGCCATGGCGCATTCCTCCCCTGCGTGTGGAACGTGATGGATGACGAGCGGCGATTATGCGTCATTGCCACCCATGCGCCAGCGTCACCGGGCGTTACGGGTCGCGGCCACGCCCGATGCCGGGGCGCGGCACAGGCGGCATAATGCGCGCGATTCGCAACGACCGTTCGCAGGGGAGGCACGCATGGTCGAAGTCACGGAACTCGGATACGTCGGTCTCGGCGTCGGCGACCTCGCGGCCTGGCGCGCCTTCGCCGGCGACATCCTCGGCCTCGAGCTCGTCGAGGGCGATGCGCCGGGGCAGGTCTTCCTGCGCAGCGACTACTGGCATCACCGCTTCTTCCTGCACGAGGACGGCAGCGACGACCTGCTCTGCCTCGGTCTGCGCGTGGCCGGCCCGGAGGAATTCGTCGCCATGCAGGCGCAGCTCGACGCCGCCGGGATCGCGTTCGACGTCGGCAGTGCCGAACTCGCCCGCGCACGCCGCGTGCTCGAAGTGCTGCAACTCGCCGACCCGGACGGCAACCCGGTCGAGATCTTCCACGGTCCGCTGGTCGAACCGCAGAAGCCCTTTCACCCCGCGCGGCGCATGCACGGCCGCTTTCGCACCGGCCGTGCCGGTTGCGGGCATTGCCTCGTGCGTCAGCGCGATACTGACGCCGGCGTACGCTTCTACCGTGCACTCGGCATGCGTGGCGGGATCGAGTACCGCGTCGACCTCGGCGCCGGCCCGGTCGACATCCATTTCATGCATTGCGGTACGCGCGACCATGCCATCGCCTTCGGTCTCGGTGACCCGACGCGCCGTCTCAATCACCTGATGATCGAGGCCGAGCATTTCGACGACCTCGGCCTGACCCACGATCTCGTGCGCGCCGCCGGCATCCCGGTCACCATCCAGCTCGGCAAGCACTCGAACGACCAGATGTACTCGTTCTACTTCCAGAGCCCTTCGGGCTTCATGATCGAGTACGGCTGGGGCGGGCGCGACGCCACCCACCAATCCGAATACTACGCGGCCGACGTCCACGGCCACGCCTTCGAAGCCGGCGGCTTCTGAAGTGCGCCGTCTCGCAACCCGGAGCCATACCGCATGAACGTCCTCGAAGGTCCCCGTCACGAGATCCGTCGCATCCTGCTCGGCGGCACGCCGCACTGGGCGGAGGTCGAGGGTGACACCCTGCTGCTCGGTGACGGCCGCCGCGTGGCGGCCGACGAGGCCATCCACCTGCCGCCCTGCGCTCCCGGCAAGATCCTTTGCATCCACCTCAACTACGACTCGCGACGGGTCGAGTTCGGTGCGCCCGCGCTGGTCACGCCGACCTACTTCCAGAAGCCGACGACGGCGCTCAACGCCCACCGCGGCGTGCTCTGTCGGCCGGCCGACACGCAGTACCTGAACTACGAAGGTGAGGTCGCGGCGGTGGTCGGGCGCCCGATGCGCAACGTCGCGCCGGACGACGTCTGGACCCACCTCGCCGGCTTCGCACCGGCCAACGACGTCGGCTGCCACGACTACCGCGACACCGATGCCGGCTCGATGCTGCGCGTGAAGGGCCAGGACGGTTTCTGCCCGCTGGGTCCCGGCCTGGTGCGCGGCGTCGACGTGCGCAAGAGCGTGCTGCGTACCTATGTCAACGGCGCCGTCGTCCAGGAAGGCGCCATCGCCGAGATGACCTTCGGCATCGACTACATCCTCGCCGACCTGTGTCGCCACATCACCCTGCTGCCGGGCGACGTGGTGTTGACCGGCACGCCGGCCAACTCGCGACCGATGGCCGTCGGCGATGTCGTCGAGGTGGAAGTGAGCGGCATCGGCCGCTTGTCGAACACGGTGGTCGAGACGCCGCCGCCACGCCATGCCGTCGGTCACCAGCCGACCGACACCGACACCGTGCGCAAGGTGGCGCTGGGTGGCGACTGGCGGGCAGCCTGAACCGCCCGCCGAATGGGGACAGTTTACTTTTCTGGGAATTTTTCCCGCAAAAGTAAACTGTCCCCGTTTCCTTCAACTCAGCGAGTAATCGGCCTGCTCCGCGGCGAGGCGGATGAAGTACTCGATGGAATCCGGATTCTGCATGGCGTCGCGGCTGACCGCCTTGGCGAGGTCGTAGCCCATCAGGATCTTGCGCACCGGCACCTCGAGCTTCTTGCCGGTCAGCGTGTAGGGAATGGCGTCGACGGCGTAGACCTTGTCCGGTACGTGGCGCGGCGAGCACTGCTCGCGCAGCGCCGCCGCGAGTTTCTTCACCAGCGCCTCGTCGAGCGTCGCGCCGGCGGCGAGCCTGACGAACATCGGCATGAAGAAGCGCCCGCCCGGCAGGTCGAGGTTGACCACCAGCGAGTCGTCGATTTCCGGCAGGGACTCGACGCAGCGGTAGATCTCGGCGGTGCCGATGCGCACGCCGTAGCGGTTGAGGGTGGAATCGGAGCGGCCCTTGATGAAGCAGCCGCCGCGTGCGTTCAACTGGAAGAAGTCGCCGTGGCGCCACACCCCGGGGAAGGTGTCGAAATAGGACTCGTGGTAGCGCCGCCCGCCCGCGTCGTTCCAGAAGTAGAGCGGCATCGACGGCATCGGCTGGGTCACCACCAGTTCGCCGACCTCGTCGATGACCGGCTCGCCGGCATCGTTGAACGCCTGCACATCGACGGCGAGCGCGCGCGCCTGGATCTCGCCGGCGTACACCGGCAGGATGCACGAGCCGCTGACGAATCCCGCGGCGACGTCGGTGCCGCCGCTCTGCGAGGTCACCCAGAGATCGGCGTTGACGTTGTCGTAGAGCCACTTCATCGATTCCGGCGTCGCCGGCGAACCGGTCAGCAGCACGCCCTCGATGGCGCTGACATCGTAGCGGTCCTTCGGCACCACGCCCTCCTTCTGCATCATCGCGAGATAGGTCGGGCTGGCGCCGAACTGCGTCGCGCGGGTCTCGGCGGCGAGCTGCCAGAGCACGTCGACGTGCGGCGCGGCCGGGTGGCCGTCGTAGATGACCGGCGCCGCGCCGACCATCATCGAGCACATCAGGATGTTCCACATGATCCAGCCCGACGTAGTGTAGAAGAACATGCGCGCCTCGGGGCCGAGGTTCGACTGCAGCGCGAGGCCCTTGTGCACCTCGAGGACGATGCCGCCGTGGCCGTGCACGATGGCCTTGGGCAGGCCGGTGGTGCCGGATGAGTACACCACCCACAGCGGGTGATCGAAATCGACCTGCTCGTAGGCGAGCGGCGGCACCACGTCACCGGCGAAGAGATCCGCCCAGGCGACGGCATTCCCCACCGGCGGCGCGGCACCCTCGTCGAGGTAGGGCAGGAAGACCACCTGTTCGAGCGTCGGCAGGGCCTCGATGATGCGCCGCGACTCGTCGCGGCGGTCGAAGGCCTTGCCGCCGTAGCGGTAGCCGTCGACCGTGAACAGCACCTTGGGCTCGATCTGCTGGAAACGATCGAGCACGCTGGCGGCGCCGAAATCGCTCGAGGTGCTCGACCAGATGGCGCCGATGGAGGTCGCCGCGAGGCAGGCGATCATGGTCTCGGGGATGTTGGGCATGAAGGCGACGACGCGATCGCCCGGCACCACGCCGCGCGCGCGCAGGCCCGCGGCGACGCGCGCCACCTCACCCAGCAGGGCGTCGCCGCTCATGGCGGTGACGGGCCGGCCCTCGGCGGCGAAGTACAGGGCTTCGCGCTTGCCGGCGGCATGGCGCAGCACGTGTTCGGCGAAGTTGAGCCGCGCGCCCGCGAACCACTTCGCGCCGGGCATGACGGGGCGATCGAGCACCTGCGTGTAGGGCGCGGAGCTCCGGATCTCGAAGCAGTCCCACACCGCCGCCCAGAACTCCTGCAGGCTCTCGACCGACCAGCGGTAGAGGCTGTCGTAGTCCGTGCAGTGCACGCCGCGTTCGCGCGCGAGCCAGCGCATGAAGCCGGTGATGGCGGCCTTCTCAATCCGTTCGGGGCTCGGTTGCCACAGCAGGTCGCCCTCGGCGAGGGCCGGCGGGGTGGTCGCGGTCGTCATGGAAACTCCGGTTGCTCGTCAGTCGGGCTCGTGCCATGCGGCCGCACGGCGGCGCGTAGTGTGCCATCCCGGGCAACGCCAGGCGAACCGGTCGATCATGGCAATCCGCGCGCGCCTGCATTAGCGTGCGGTCCGTAACCGCGCACCGCGCGTCCGCTGGGCCACCGATGTTCGAACTCGACCCGCAGTCACTCACCGGGCTGGTCCTGATCGGCACGGCGTGGGCGTTCCTGCGCGCCGATCCGCGCTCGGCGAGCAGCCGCGCGCTGGCCATCGGCCTCGCCATGGCCGGCGGCGCGGTGTTCGCCAACCTCGCCCTCGAGCGCCTGCTCGCCAACGGTCCGCTGCCGGCCTGGGCCGGCGCCCTGGTGCTGCCCGAGGTGCTGGCGTTCTGCGCCGTGTTCGAATGGTCGCTGCGGGTACGCGCGACCATCCCGGCCGGCCGCCTGCGCACGCGCGCCGGCGACGTGGCGCTGCGCATCGCGCAGGCGCTGGTGGTGCTCTACGGCATCAACGGCTGGCGCGAACCGGAACTGCGCGTGCGCGACTTCTTCGGTGGCCTGTCAGGCCCGGGCATCTGGTCGAACGAGGTCATGACCCTGTTCGTCGCCCCGCTCACCGTCGCCATGCTGCTGTGGATGCTGTCGATGCTGCTCTGTCTCAACCGCAACCCGGACGCCGCCGAGCGCGTGCGCCTCGTGGCCTTCCTCGTCGCCATCCCGATCATGGCCACCGGCCTGGTGCTGCCGATCGAGATCTCGCCCGCCGCCACCGTCGTCGGCGTCAGCATCCTGCTCGGCGGCGCGCTGCGCCACGCCGAGTTGCGCGGC
Organism: Gammaproteobacteria bacterium; assembly: GCA_050184115.1. GTDB lineage: Bacteria > Pseudomonadota > Gammaproteobacteria > JACKNG01. The sequence goes on from JBFXAQ010000002.1 coordinate 552,559, forward strand.
CGCCAGGGCCAGTTCGCCGGGCGCTTCCTCTCGCCGCAAGTCGCCGAGCTGGTCGCCCGCCACGGCCTGCGCAGCGCCGTGCCGGACGAGCGCCGCGAGGTCTCGATCGTGAGCGTCGACCTGCGTGGCTTCACGGCCTTCGCCGCTCCACGTGGCTCGGAGGCCGTCATCGCGCTGCTGCGCGACTACTACGACGCCGTCGGCCAGGCCGTGCTCGAGTTCGAGGGCACCATCAAGGACTACGCCGGCGACGGCGTGCTGATCATCGTCGGCGCACCGCTGCCACTGGCGGATCACGCCGTGCGCGCGGTGGCGCTGGCCGAACGGGTCGTCGCCGCGGTCACCCCGGTGGTCGCGCGCCATGGCGCGCTCGGCATCGGCGCCGGCGTCGCCAGCGGGCCGGTCGCCGTCGGCATCGTCGGCGGCCACGGGCCGCTCGAGTACGCGGCCGTCGGCGCCGCGGTCAACCTCGCCGCGCGTCTCGCCGACCGCGCCGCGGCCGGCGAGGTGCTGGTTGCCGACACCACGGCGCGGGCACTGGACGGCACGGCCGACGCCGCGCCGCTGGAGACCCGTGCGGCAGTCAGCCTGAAGGGTTTCGATGCGCCGGTCGCGGTGTTCGGCCGCACGGTGGTGTCGGCGACCTGAACACCGCGCCGCGCACTCAGTCCGCGGCGAGCCGCGCCCGCAACGCCGCGTTCTCCGCTTCGAGTTCTGCGATGCGCCGTTCGCGCGGGTGGCTGAGCATCACGCCATGCACGGCGTCGGCCGGCATCGTCACGCGCTCGCAGCCGGGCGGCTGGGCGATGATCTCGCCGCGGTTGTCGCCCCAGGTACCGAAGTACGGCAGCGCGGGGTCCGGGCCAGGCCTGGTCCAGCGCGCGCAGAAATCGTCGAAGGGCACGCCGCGGGCGAGCCGCGCCTGGCGTTCGGCCGTGCGCGCGGCCTCTGTCGCAGCCTCGTCGATGCGCGCGCCACCGGCGTCGAAGCGCACCTGGTAGACCGCCTCGGCGACCGCGCGGCTCAGCAGGTTCTCGGCGATGTCGCGCATCACGTCCGCCGGCTCGCGTTCGAGCACGTCGCCGTAACCGCCACCCGAGCCCTGGCAGATCATGTAGACCTCGCCCTGGTTGCAGATCTCGAAGTTGAGCGCGGCATCCTGCATGAGGTAACGCCCGCCGGCGATGTCGGGTTCGTTCATGTACTCGGCGATGCTGTACTTCACCTTGTGCGGCTCGGCCTGCATCACCGCGAAGATGTCGATGCCCTTGATCTTGGCCAGCGGGTAGGCCGGGCAGGCGTAGCCGCCGAAGAGGCCATAGGCACTGGGATGCTTGGCGCCGCACTGCCCGGTCATGAAGCCGAAGGCGTCGGAGTGCTTCACCGTGACGATCTGCTCGTAGCCCATGCCGCCACGGTAGCGGCCGAAGCCGGTGCGGTCGGTGGTGAGCTTCTGCGCGACGATGCGCACGTAGGGCAGCTCCTCCTCGGCCAGTTCGTACTCGCCGGTGTCGCAGTAGGCGCCGAAGGTCGGCGACAGGCCGTGCTCACCGTCGTTGTCCTCGCGCGCGCCGGAGCCGTTGCCGTTGATGTCGGCGCAGAAGTTGCCGGTGATCTCGTAGTGCTGGGTGAGCCCGCCGTAGACGAAGGTCGCCGGCTGGTTGTAGTGCGACGCGCTGACCGCCGTGTAGCGCTTCGGCATGCAGTAGTTGAACTTGGCCAGCAGCAGGCTCGGCGTCGACAGGGCGCGGAACAGCGGGATGAGACTCATCGCGTTCGGCGCGTCGTCCGAGCAGTCGAGCAGCGAGTTGCGATCGGTCAGCACCTCGATCGGGCTGAACACGCCCTGGTTGGGCGGCAGGTCCGGCCACACGTAGACCAGCAGGTTGGAGACGAGGCTGGTCTTGAGCGACGCCAGCGTGGTGTTGATCGAGCGGTTGGAGAGTTCCGGGCAGGCGCCGCGCAGGTCCCAGGTCATGCGCTCGCCCGCGACCGTGATGGCGAGCGGCCACTTGGCCAGGATCTGCTCGCGCAGCGAGCTGTCGATGAAGGTGTCGATGCGGCAGGTGCCGTCCGGCATCTCGGCGATGCGCCGGCGCACCTCGGCCTCGGTATCCTCCAGCGTCTTGCGCAGCGTCGCGACGAGGTAGTCACGGCCGAACTCGGCGATGATGCCGAGCACGCGCTCGCGCAGGCGGTTGGCGGCGTGCAGCTTGACCTTCATGTCGAACAGCTGGAGCTTGGGATCGCGCACCGAGTTCTGCAGGAAGTTGACCAGGTCGCGCTTGAGCTGGAAGTTCTCCGCGCACTTGAAGGGGCACATCTTGAGCCCCTCGTCGTATTTGGTCTCGGCGATCGAGGGCATGCCGCCGGGTTCGATGGCGCCGCATTCGCCCTCGTGGATGGTCGTCGCCACCCAGCACACCAGCTCGCCGTCGTGGAACACCGGCATGATCATGCTCTGGTCGGTGTTGTGGATGTTGCCGTAGCGCGAGTCGTTGTGGATGAAGGCGTCGCCGTCACGCACGCCGACGGTCGGATCGTCAACCCAGTAGCGGGCGACGAACTGCACCGGGTAGTGCGAGATGGTGGCGAAGCCGACGATGCCGCGCGGGCCGATCTGCGAGAGATCACCGGCCGCGGTAAAGAGCGACGAGACGAGGTCGCCCCACTTCGCGCCGGGCGCGACGCCGGTCTGCTCGACCATGGTGAAGCTCTCTTCCAGCGCCGCGGACAGGCGTCCGCGCACGAGGTTGATGCGGTTGGCGTCGAGGCCGGCGCTCAGGACCGCCTCCTCCGCCGGCGTGCGCGGCGCCAGCCCGTGGTTGCGCATGATCGACGGATCCGGGCCGTAAAACAGGCGGTTGTCGTTCATGAACGCCTCGAGCAGGCGCGCTTCCGCGGCGTCCAGGCGGGCGCCGCCGGTGTCGATGTGTGGCGTCGAACTCATCGATCTAGTCCTCGTGCGCCGCGCGCAGGAACCAGGCCGCGCCGTGGGCGCCGACATGGAACTGCCAGCCCGGCTCGACCAGGTAGGTGGTGGCATCGGTGGTGACGATGGCCGGGCCCTCGACGAAGCTGCCGGCGGCCAGCGCGCGCTCGTCGTAGAGCCGGGTCTCGTGCGGCGCGGCGTGGCCGACGAAATGGCACGGCCGGCTGCCGAGCGGCGCGACCGCGCGGCGCACGTCCGGCGGCAGGAGCTGACCGAAATCGACCTTGCCGACGTCGACGTAGGACGCGACGCGGATGGTGTTGATGCGCACGCCGGCCTCGGTCGCCTGCGAACCCGCGCCGAAGCGCTCGCCGTAGCGGCGGTGGAAGGCGCCGATGAGGGCGAGCGCGTCGTGCACGCTGTCGAAACGCTCGATGTCGCTGGCAACCGCAGTCTCGGCGCGCTGGTTGCCGTAGCGCATGTCGAACTCGACGCGGAAGCGCACCGCGTCCGCATCGACACCCTGGCGCACGAGGTCGTCGACGCCGCGCTGCTTGAGCGCGGCGATGGTGTCGTTGAGCTGGCTGTAGTCGGTCAGCACCTGCTTTCGCCCGGTGTGGAAGAGCACGGTGTAGGTGGATTTCTCGTGGATGTGCAGCTGGTTGACGTTGCCCGCGCCGAGCGCGGAGAACACCGCCGCGAACGGCGGGGCGAGCACGCGCGAGATGCCGAGCGCCGCCGCGATGCCGCAGCAGTGCAGCGGGCCGTTGCCGCCGTAGGCGAGCATGGTGAAATCCTCCGGCACGTAGCCGCGCGCGCGGAGTTCGGTCGCGATGCCGTCGGCCATCTGGTGGTCGACCGTCTCCTTGATGACCTTGGCGATGCCCACCGCGTCGAGTCCGAGCGGGGCGCCCAGTGCCTCGACCAGGGCGCGCTCGGCGCGCCGCGCATTGAGCCGGATGCGCCCCCTGGCGTAGTTCTCCGCCTCGAGGTAGCCGAGCTGCAGATCGGCGTCGGTGACCGTCGGCTGGCGGCCGCCGCGCCCGTAGCAGGCCGGCCCGGGATCGGAGCCCGCGCTCGCCGGTCCGATGGTGACCCGCTGCAACAGTGCGTCGTGGGCGGCGATGGAGCCGCCGCCGGCGCCGAGCGTGACCAGGTGCACCATCGGGATGCTGACCAGCCAGCGGTCGATGACCGGGTTGAAGTCGTAATGACGCTCGCCGTCGGCGGTGACGATGCCGATGTCGAAGCTGGTGCCGCCCATGTCGGTGGCGATGACGTTGCCGAGCGCGCTGCCGCGGGCGAGGTGCTCGGCCGCGGCGATACCGGCGACCGGCCCCGAGTGCACGGTCTGCAGGGCGTCGGTCGAATTGAGCTGGGCCATGCCGCCGGAGTTGTGGTTGACCAGCATCGGCCGGGTGTAGCCGTTCGCGCGCAGGCTCTGCTCGAGCGAACCGAGGCCGTGGTACATGGCCTGGTGCAGGAAGCCGTCGATGATGGTCGACATGGCGCGGCCGTACTCGCCCTTGCGCCCGGCCACCTGGTGCGAGAGCAGCATGGGCACGGCGCCGAGGAAGTGGCCCGGGTACTCGTCCTGGAACAGTTCGCGGATGCGCAGTTCGTGCCGCGGGTTGACCACGCTGTTGGCGAGCAGCACGACCAGCGTCTCGGCGCCCTCGTCGACCAGTTCGCGCAGGCTCCCGCGCAGGTGGTCCTCGTCGAGGGCGAGCAGCACCGCGCCGTCGTAGCCGATGCGCTCGCGCGCCGCGCGGATGAGCGGGATCGGGACCAGCGGCTCCGGGCGCCGCGCGCGCGGGATGTCGTGCTGTTCCTGGTAGGACAGCCCGTCACCGTAGCCGCGCCCGCGTGACAGCGGCACCACCGCGTCGAAGCCGGCGGTGACGATGAGGCCGATGCGCGGCCCCTTGCGCTCGATCAGGGCATTGGTGCCGAGGGTCGTCGAGTAGCGCACCGAGTCGACCGCGCCGAGCAGCTCGCGCCGGCCGATGCCGAGCTCGGCCACGGCCAGTTCCAGCGCCTCGTTGAAGCCGGTGGCAAGGTTGTGATGGGTGGTGAGCGCCTTGGCCTGGATGTAACGGCCGTCCCAGGCGACGAAGCAGTCGGTGAAGGTGCCGCCGATGTCGACCGCGACGCGTTTCATGCCGGCGCCGCCTTCAGCCATGGCCATGGCCATGGCCTTGATCCTGGCCGTGCGCCGCGCGCACCCGGGCCGGGCGCTGCAGCGATTCGGGGCTCGGCAGGCTGCCGCCGTGCGCGGCGGCCCACGCCCGCGCCTTCTCCTTCAGGCTGTCGATGTCGAGTTCGATGTCGCGTACCGGCGGGTGGCCGGGCACGGTGTACTCGGTCTCGACCAGGGTGCCGCAGCCCGGGCAGTAGTACTCGAGCAGCGCGGTGTAGGCCGGGTCGGGTGCGAAGGTATAGGCGTAGCGGGCCGGGTCGACCACCGCCTGGTGGACCTCGCGCGGGTCGCGGTCGTGGACGAGCAGGCCCCGCTTGTAGTTGTCGCGGGCGTCGCCGAGGTCGCGCGCGCAGCGGCGGCATTCCCAGCGTTCGCGTTCGAGATCGATCTGGAGGTACTCGGTGATGGCAATCTTCATGGGTTCTTCCGCTGCTGCCGGGCGCGCCGTCGGTGCGCGGCGCTCAGCGACACGCGCCGCCCGGCGGGCAGGGATGCCCGGCCGGGTGCCGGCGCGCGGCGCGGCGTAGTGCTACTCGAACATCGTCGCGATCGACAGGCCGCCGTCGATGGCGATGTCCTGGCCGGTGATGAAGCTCGCGCGATCGGAGGCGAGGAACAGCACCAGTTCGGCGACTTCCTCGGCCTGCCCCAGCCGCTGCAGCGGCGTGACCTGGCGGCTGCGCACGGCGAACTCCGGTTCGTCGGCGCCGGAATAGCGCAGGCGCGGGGTCTTGATCACGCCGGGCGCGATGCAGTTGACGCGTACGCCCCGGGGGCCGAGGCGCTTGGCCATCTTCCGGGTCAGCCCGACCACGCCGGCCTTGGCCGCGCAGTAGGCTTCGCTGGCGAAGGCGATGCCCATCTTGGCGCCGGCGATCGAGGCGATCTGCACGATGGCGCCGTGACCCGAGGCGATGAGCAGCTCCTCGGCCGCGGTCGCCGCCGCCCAGTAGGCGGTCAGCCCGCTCTCCAGCATGGTGTCCCAGCGCTGGTCGACGCCGTAGTCGTCGCGCGGGTTGGACATGGCGTTGTTGACGAGGATCGCCAACCCACCCATCTCGGCGCCGGCCGCCGCCACCGTCGCGCGCACCGCGGCGCGATCGGTGACGTCGCAATGGCGGTAGCGGGCGCGTCCGCCGGCGTTGACGACGGCCTCGACCACCGCGCGGCCGGCGACGTCGTCGATGTCGGCGATCATGACCTCGGCGCCGGCCGCCGCCAGCGCCTGCGCGGACGCGCGTCCTATGCCGGAGGCGCCGCCCGTGACCAGTGCGGCGCGCCCGGACAACTCCCGTTCAGGCATCGGCATACTCCTTCTGGCGCGCGCGGAGTTCGGGGTAGTAACGCTCCGAGATGCGGGCCATGTATTCGACAATGGGTTGCAGGCTCAGGGCATGGTCCTTGATGCCGTTGCTGAACGGCACGTAGACCAGGCCCTGCAGGAAGGCGTGGACGGCGCAGTCGGCCGAGGTCGGCGTGGCGCCGAAGAGGTAGGGCCCGTCGCCGAGCCAGGCGGCGAGCGCGTCGATTTCGCGGCAGCCCAGGTGCTCGACCTCGTCCCAGTCGAGACGGCCGCGGCCGGACTGGTAGAACTCGGTGAGCAGGCGCTGGCGGGTGTCGGCGATGGCTTGCAGGCGCTCGGCCTCGGACAGGTGGCCGAAGAACTGCCCCCACAGCGGGTCGTAGAGGGCGAAGTCGGGATCGCGGCGATAGCGGCCCTGCACCAGGTACCAGTAGAAGCTCTCTTCCATCGTGCGCCAGATGAACAGGCGCACGGCGTGCGCCCGGGCATCGAGGTGGCCGTCGAGCGGATCGCCGTCGCGCGCCTTGAGGTATTCGAGGATGAAACTCGAGTCGGCCACCACCTGCCCGCCGTCCTCGATGTAGGGCAGCTTGCCCTTCGGCGCGCGGCCGAGGTCGCCGAGTACGAGCCTGTAGGGCTGCGCAGTCATGCGCAGGTAGAGGTCGATCGTCGTGACGAAGGGGCTCAGATCCGGGATGCCCCAGGCCGGCACGTGCCCGTAGAGGGTGATCACGCGCTCGCCCCCGGCGTGCTCCAGTAGCACGCGCGCACGCGCTCGAACCAGGCCAGGAGGTTGGCTTTCGTGCGGGCGTAATCGACCACCGGCGAGGTGCAGTGCGTGGCATAGGTCTGCAGCAGGCAGGCGTAGAGGACGGCGTCGACGCTGCTCGGCCGCGCGCCCAGCAGCCACGGCTGGTCGCCGAGCCGCGCGGCGAGGGCGTCGAGGTCCTCGCAGGCCACGGCGCGGACTTCGTCCAGCGTCATCTTGCCGACGGCATGGCCGCGGAATTCGCCGACGAGGTAGTCGCGGATGTCCTGGAAGAACTGCTCGACCTCGGGCGAGGGCTCGAGCTCGGCGGCGAGTTCGAGCTTGTACAGCGCCCAGTTGTGATCCTCGACCCAGCGCATCTGGACCAGCCCGGCCCAGTAGTAGTGATCCTCCAGCAGGCGCTGCCAGGCGCGCATCTCGGCGCGTTCGCGCGGGCCGAGGTGCGCGTCGATGGTGATGCCGCGCTTCGCGGTCAGGCGATCGATGATGCGCTGCGAGTCGTGCACGACCTCGCCATCGTCGTCCTCGATCCAGGGCACGCTGCGGCGCGGCGCACGTTCGATCATCTCCGGCCACGGCACGTAGACGAGTTCGTAGTCGATGTCCACCAAGCGCAGCCACGTGACGAGCTTGCACACGTAGGGGCTGGCATCGGGGAAATCCCAGGTCTTGGCGAGGCCGAACACTTTCATGCGTGGGGTACCCGTGAACGTCACCAGGGCAGAAGCGTGCCGTCGGCGTGACGGAACTCCGGCGGGGTCTGCAGATCCAGCCGGTCGAGCTGGGCGACGAGGCCGGCCGCGGAGGCCTCGGGGGTGATGAAGGCGAGTTCCGCCGCACCGTCGAGCTGGGCGGTCATCTGCGTCGCGACCTGGCCGGGATGCAGCAGCATCACGGCGATGCCGCTTGGCTTCAACGCGTGGTAGAGGCACAGGCCCATCTGGTTGGCCGCGGCCTTCGACATGCGGTAGCCGACGAGGCCGCCGCTGCGGTTGTCGCCGAGCGAACCGACACGGCTGGTGATGATGCCGATGCGGCTGCCGTGCCCGAGCAGCGGTTCGAGTGCGTGCACCACCCGCAGCGGCCCCAGCGCGTTGATGTCGTAGAGCCGCTGCATGGCGGCGAAACCGGCGGCGTCGTAGGCGTCGGCGTGGTAGGCGCCCGCGTTGCTGACGAGGATGTCGATGCGCGTGCCGGCAAGACGTGCGCCGAGCGCCTGCAGGCTCGCGAGATCGGTGACGTCGACGCCGGGTTGAACCTCCAGGCCGGCGTCCGCGAGAGCGGCGCCGTCGTGCTGGCAGGCCGCGATGGCGCGATCACCGCGTGCCCGGTAGGCGCGCACCAGCGCCGCACCGATGCCGCGATCCGCGCCGGTGACGAGCACGGTAGCCAATTCGATCACCCTCCCCCGATGGACGGCGCATCATAACGCGGCTCGAGCGCGATGCCGCGCGGGGACCACGACCGTCACGCCAACCGCGGCCCGGCCAGGCCCGTGCGCCCGGAGCGACCCGCCGATGACCGCCCCGGTCAGCGGGCTGGGGCGCCCTGCACCTGGCACCAAGCGTGAAATTCGATGGCTCCACCGGGTTCGCGACGCCGCACGACGAATGCCGTACTACACTCGACGGGTGCATCGCTCGGAGGGTGGCATGGTGATGGACCCGATCTCACTCGACAACCGCCGCGGCGCCTACCGCGTCGCTGCCGAGACCGTCGACGACCTCGATCTCGAACTCCTCGCCCGACGCCAGTGGGTTCGACCCGGTCGCCTCACCGATGCCGCCGCCGGCGGCGCGTGCCTGCAGATCGACCAAGCGGCCGTGACGGACGGCGACGAACTCGAAGTCCGCTTCCGTTCCGCCGCCAGCGGCTTCAGCGGCGCGGCGCAGGCGCGGGTGGTGCGCACCAGCCCCGCCGTCGATACCCAGGTCGTGCACCTCGCCTTCCTCGGCGACACCCTGCGCCTGCAGGGGCGCACGCCACGGGCCTACGAGCTGTTCAACCGGCGATCGGCCTACCGCGAAACCGGGCAGGCCGCGGCGGCGTCGCTGGCCGCGCTGGCCTCGCCACGCGCCGCCGGAGCGGCCTCGTTCCAGGGCTACCCCGTCGGCATCCGCAACGTCTCGAACACCGGCGTCTGTCTCGACGTCGACGCGGCCACCCACACCGCGCTCGAGGCCCATGCCGGGCTGGACCTGCGGTTCGAACTGCCGGGGCGGGTAGCACCGGTCGTCGTCGCCTGCGCGGTGCACTACCGCATGGCCGAGCGCGACGGCTATCGCTATGGTTGCGAATTCGACTGGGCGGCCACCACCGACTCGCTCGCCGTGGTCGAGGATCTCGTCACCTACATCCTCGAAGCCGACGAAGACCCGGCGTGAGCGTGCGGTGCCAATTAGGGGGACACAATACCTACTTCGCGTAACCGGTATTGTGTCCGCCTAATCACCCCGAATTGCCGTCGCCGGCACTGCCCGCACTTTCGACGAACGCCACCAGCATCGCGTTACGTGACAGGTTACGGAACGTGCCGACCCCGCGCGTGACCTCACCGGTCAGTTCGTCGCCGACGCGCGTGGTGTGTCCGTTCATCGCCTTGAGCAGCGTGGTGCTGCGCGCATCGCTGACGACGATGTGGTCCCAGTCGACGTCGATCACCTGTGCAAACATGGCCGGGCGCTCTCGTACGGTGTCTGGCCAACCCTAGGCAACGCGGGACCGGCCCGTGGTGCGACAGTCTGCATTCGTCCGCCCTGACACAAAGTTTTACGGCCAGCGCCTGTCGGCCCCTTGACCCGGCCGCGCCCCTCAGGCGCCCATCACGGTGTCTCGCTGCCCACGGTGCGCTGCCCACGGTGTCTGGCACCGAGCGATAAGTGCCTGAAACCGGGTGTCAGCGGCGCTGGCCGAACTCGAGGATGACGGTGTCGCCCTTGTTGTGCAGCACGTACTGGGTGCGTTCGCCCTCGCGCTCGCGGGCGAGACGCGGCGCGGCGGGGTCCGGTGCCACGGCGGCGCTGCCCGTCGGCGCCAGCGTCGTCGTGGCCGCCGCACCGTTCATGGCCGCTGCAGGCAGTGCCACGGTCGACGTTGCCGCGGCGGGCGCGGCGGCGACGGCGGCATCCGCCGGGGTCTCGCCGGGCGTATCCACGGGCGCGTCCGCGGCGACCTGGCGCTTCTCGATGAAGACCTCCGGGTCGGCGGTCGGCAGGATGCGGCGACGCGGCGTCGCCGGTGCCAGCACCACCACCTGCTGCTCGTCGAGCAGCGGCGCGCAGGCGGTCTCGACGCGGTTGGCGAGGTAGCGGCCGTCGCCGAGGCGGGCGGGATCGACCGGCTGGTCGACCTTGCGCGCGGCGACGAGCCGACCGCCCGGGGTGCGCAGGTGGCAGTCGATGGCGACCACCTCGCCCTCGATGCGCCCCGCCTCGCGCGGCCCGCCGAGGGTGAAGGCGAAGCCGCTTTCGATCTCCGCATGGCGCACCGCGCCGACGGCGACGTCGAGGGCGAGCGCGTGGTCGCCGACCGGCGTACACGGCGGGGTGCTGCACCAGGCGCTGTCGACGCGGGCAAAGCCGTTGGCGGCGAAGCCCTCTGCGAGCGCGGTCTCGAAGGCGGTCTGCGCCGACGCTTCGAGCACGGCCTGGCCCGCCACGCCGACGGCGAGGCCGGGGCCGTCCGCCGCCGTCGACGCACCGGCAACAGTGCCGCCGATGGCGAGTACAACGGCCGCCAGCGCAGCACGCCGGCGCGGTAAGGTCATCCGGTACAGCGGCCGCGCGCTCATGCCGCACGCGCCTCGAGCAGGCCCTGCTCGATGACGAAGTCGACGATGGCGTCGAGCCCCTCCCCGGTCTTGAGGTTGCTGAACACGAACGGCCGCGGCCCGCGCTGAACACGGGCGTCGCGGTCCATCACCTCGAGCGAGGCGCCGACCAGCGGCGCGAGATCGATCTTGTTGATGACCAGCAGATCCGAGCGCGTCACCCCGGGCCCGCCCTTGCGCGGGATCTTGTCGCCGGCCGAGACGTCGATGACGTAGATGGCGAGGTCGGCGAGTTCGGGGCTGAACATGGCCGCGAGGTTGTCGCCGCCGCTCTCGACGATGACGAGGTCCAGCGCCGGGAACTCGGCGCACAGGCGGTCGATGGCGGCGAGGTTCATCGAGGCATCCTCGCGGATGGCGGTATGCGGGCAGCCGCCGGTCTCGACGCCGACGATGCGCTCCGGCGGCAGGGCCTCGGCGCGCAGCAGGAACTCGGCGTCCTCGCGGGTGTAGATGTCGTTGGTGACGACGGCCATGTCGTAGCGCTCGCGCAGGCGCTTGCACAGGCGTTCGGTCAGCGCGGTCTTGCCCGAGCCGACCGGGCCGCCGATGCCGAGGCGTAGCGGGCCGCGCGGGCGTTGGTCGAGTGTGTTCATGGATGCGTTCTCCGGGGCGGGGATCACGAGCGGAAGAGGCGCGTGTACTGGGTTTCGTGCGCGGCGCTGGCAAAGACCAGGCCCGGCGCGGTGTAGCCGAGATCGTCGTCGTCGCGCGCCAGCGCGCTCGCCACGCAGGTCTCGAGCCGGGCGCCGAGGGCGAACAGCACGCGTTGCGCGGCGGTCTGGCCGAGCGGCACCAGGCGGGTCGCGCCCTGCACCTGGTTCTCGGCCCACGCCCACAGGTAGCCGGCCAGGGCCTCGCGCGGCGTGATGTTCCAGTGGGCGCAGGCAAGCGCGAACAGCGCCGAGTAGCTCGCCAGCGCGAGGGTGTCGAGTTCGGGAGCGAGCGCGGCGAGCAGGCGCCGGAGCGCGCTCGCCATGTCGGCGTCCTCGCGGCGGAGTTCCGCGGTCTCGCGCAGGGCGGCGAGGCGCGCGGCGAGCGCGACCACGGCGACCTCGTCACCGGCCCGCGCCACAGCGTGCACGCGCGCCATCAGCGGCAGGTCGACGGCGGTCATGACGTCCTCGGCGAGCGCGCCGATCCAGGCCAGGGTCGTCGCCTCGTCGTGCACCCAGCCCGCGTGCACGGCGTACTCGAGGCCCTGCGAGTAGCTGTAACCGCCGACCGGCAGGGCCGGGCTGATCAGCTGCCACAAGCGTGGATCAGGCATGGCGGTGGCCGCCGGCGTGGCGTCGTGGGTGCTGCGGTTCGCGATCGTCGCCGCTGCCGTGTTCATGCGCGCGGCCAAGGTCGTGCGGATGCGCGTGGTCGTGCGCGTGGTCGTGACCGTGACCGTGCGCATGGCCGTGACCGCCGTAGGCGCCGCCCTCGGGCTCGAAGGCCTGCCTCGTGCACTCGGGTTCGAGGCCGAGCCCGCGCAGCATGTCGTCGAGCACGTGGTCGTGGAGATAGGCCAGCCAGCCGCAGCCGAACTCGACGGCGACGTGGCGGTTGCCGAGGTGATACGCGGCGCGCAACAGGCGTGGCGCGGCGGCGCGCACCACCGACACCGTCTCCGGCGCGGCCTGCACTTCGACCACGAGCCCAGCGCCGGCGACGCGATCGCCACCGCGCAGCAGCGTCCCGCGCGGCAGGTCGAGGCCGGCCATGCGCCCGCTCGCGAGGCGCACGCGCTGGCGGGTGCGGGCGCGGTCGGCGAACGGCAGTTCGAGGATGTCGTCGGCTTCGCGCGTGGCGTCGGTCACGCGGTCGAGCAGTGGCAGTGACATGGCCGCGTCCTCGTCTCAGAACAGGAAGTAGCGCTGCGCGAGCGGCAGCACGGTGGCCGGTTCGCAGGTCAGCAGCTGGCCGTCGGCGCGCACGGCGTAGGTCTCGGGGTCGACCTCCATCACCGGCTGGTAGTCGTTCAGCTTCATGTCGCGCTTGGTCACGCTGCGCGTGCCGCGCACCACCGCGATGGGCTTGCGCAGGCCGAGCCGTTCGCGCACCCCGGCCTCGAGCGCCGCCTGGGCAACGAAGGTCAGCGAACTGGAGGTCAGCGCGCGGCCGTAGGCGCCGAACATGAGGCGGTAGTGCACCGGCTGCGGGGTCGGGATGGAGGCATTGGGATCGCCCATCGCGGCGCCGACGATGAAACCGCCCTTGATGATCACGCCCGGCTTGGCGCCGAAGAAGGCCGGCTTCCACAGCACGAGGTCGGCCAGCTTGCCGACCTCGACCGAGCCCACCTCGTGGGCGATGCCGTGGGCAATGGCCGGATTGATGGTGTACTTGGCGACGTAGCGCCTGGCGCGAAAGTTGTCGTTGCGCTCGCCGTCCGGCGCCAGCGGGCCACGCTGCACCTTCATCTTGTGCGCGGTCTGCCAGGTGCGCGTGACCACCTCCCCGACCCGGCCCATGGCCTGCGAGTCGGAGGCGATCATCGAGAACGCGCCGAGGTCGTGCAGGATATCCTCGGCGGCGATGGTCTCGCGGCGGATGCGCGACTCGGCGAAGGCGACGTCCTCGGCGATGCGCGGGTCGAGGTGATGGCAGACCATCAGCATGTCGAGGTGCTCGTCGACGGTATTGACGGTGTAGGGCCGGGTCGGGTTGGTCGACGACGGCAGCACGTTGGACGCGCCGCAGGCCTTGATGATGTCCGGCGCATGGCCGCCGCCGGCGCCCTCGGTGTGGTAGGTGTGGATGGTGCGGCCCTTGAACGCGGCCAGGGTGTCCTCGACGAAACCCGATTCGTTCAGCGTGTCGGTGTGGATGGCGACCTGCACGTCGGCGGCCTCGGCGACCTCGAGGCAGGTGTCGATCGCCGCCGGCGTCGTGCCCCAGTCCTCGTGCAGCTTGAGGCCCATGGCGCCGGCCACGACCTGCTCCATCAGCGGCCCCGGCTGGCTGGCGTTGCCCTTGCCGAGGAAGCCGAGGTTCATCGGCAGGCCCTCGGCCGCCATCAGCATGCGGCCGAGGTTCCACGGCCCCGGCGTGCAGGTGGTGGCGTTGGTGCCGGTGGCCGGGCCGGTGCCGCCGCCGATCATGGTCGTCACGCCCGACATCAGCGCCTCTTCGATCTGCTGCGGGCAGATGAAATGGATGTGGGCGTCGATGCCGCCGGCGGTGACGATCTGCCCTTCGCCGGCGAGGATCTCGGTACCGGCGCCGATGACGATGTCGACGCCTTCCTGGGTGTCCGGGTTGCCGGCCTTGCCGATGGCGTGAATGCGCCCGCCCTTGATGCCGATGTCGGCCTTGACGATGCCCCACCAGTCGAGGATGAGGGCGTTGGTGATGACGAGGTCCGCGCACTCGGCCGCGCCGCGCTGGCTCTGCCCCATGCCGTCGCGGATGACCTTGCCGCCACCGAACTTGACCTCGTCGCCGTAGCGGGTGTGATCGTGCTCGACCTCGATGACCAGCGCGGTGTCGCCGAGGCGCACGCGGTCGCCGGTGGTGGGGCCGAACATCTCGGCATAGGCGCGGCGTTCGATGCGGCTCATGGCGTCTCCTCCAGCGCGCCCATCACGGCGCCGCGGAAGCCGTAGACCCGCCGCAGCCCGGCGAAAGGCACCAGCGCGACGACGCGCGTCTGGCCGGGCTCGAAGCGCACCGCGGTGCCGGCCGGGATGTCGAGGCGCTGGCCGCGCGCGGCGGCACGGTCGAATTCCAGCGCCGGGTTGGTCTCGGCGAAGTGGTAGTGCGAACCGACCTGGATCGGGCGGTCGCCGGTATTGGCGACGGCCACCTCGACGACCGGGCGGCCGGCGTTGAGCTCGATCTCGCCGTCGTCGACGATGAGTTCTCCTGGGATCATGGCGGGCTCCTCGCGTCTGGCGGCGTCAGGGAATGGGGTCGTGGACGGTGACGAGCTTGGTGCCGTCGGGAAAGGTCGCCTCGACCTGCACCTCGGCGAGCATCTCGGGCACGCCTTCCATGACTTCCTCGCGGCTGAGAATGCGCGCGCCCTCGCTCATCAGTTCGGCCACCGTGCGGCCGTCGCGCGCACCCTCCATCACGGCCGCCGAGATCAGCGCGACGCACTCGGGGTAGTTGAGCTTGACGCCGCGCGCGCGGCGGCGCTCGGCGACGAGTGCCGCGGTGAAGATGAGCAGCTTGTCCTTTTCGCGTGGGGTCAGTTCCATGCGTGGCTCCGGCAGGGGGTCGTACGGTGGATGTCGATGACGGGTTCAGGTGCGCCACACCCGCGGTGGACAGGGGCGCACGCCGACCACGGCCTCGCGCACCGCGGCCCAGGCCTGCGCCAGGTAGTCACGCAGTGCACTGGCGTCGTCGCCGAGCACGCGCAGGCACAGGAGGTCGTCGAACAGCGTGGCGGCAGCGCGCAGCGGCGCGGCAGCGAGCGCGCGCACGGCGTCGAGCGCCGCGTGTCCGGCCGGGCAGGCGTAGAGCGCGCCGAACACGGTCGCGCCGCCGAGGCCCCAGGGCGCCGCGAGCAGGTTCGAGGGTGCGACGAGGCGCAGGCGCTCCTCCAGCAGCGTGCGCCCGGCACGCCGGATGAGCAGCGCCTGGTCGAGCCGCCCGCGCGCGTAGCGGTCGCTATGCGCGGGCCGGCCGAGCGCGATCATCTCGCGCGCGACCAGCCGCGCGTCGGCGCCGAGATCGATCGCCGTGCGCTGCGCGAAGTCGCTGCCGTCGAAGAGGATGGTGTCCTGCGGCAGCCATTCGAGGCAGGCATCGTTGTCCACCGCGATACGCAGATCCTGCCGTGCCCGCGGCCCGGCGCTGCGGTAGACCTTGCCCGAGGCCGGCGTCGTCACCAGCGCGTGGCTGCCGGGCGCGGCGTCGAGTGCGATGTCGAGCGTGTCGCCACCGACCAGCCCGCCCGGCGGATGCAGCAGGTAGACGTGCGCCGGCGCGCCCTCCGGGTGGAGCGCCTTCTGCACCGTGAGCGGCCCGCACTGCTCGCGCCGTGCGATCACGGTGCGGCCGGCGACGGGCGCGAAGCCGAGCGCGAGACGCGCCTGCCACGAGCGCGCGGGTTCAGGCAGCGCCGACATCGTGCAGGACTTCCAGCAGGATGCGCAGCGCCACGCCCAGCGCACCCGCGCCGACCGCGGCATTGAGGGCACGTTCGAGCGCCGCACCGCAGCGTCTGGCGGCGACGCTGGCGCCGCCGAGCAGCGCCGCGATGGTCAGCATGGCGACGACCACGCCGAGCGAGAAGCACAGCAGGTAGGCGCCGGTGAACCAGGGATCGAGACGCGCGGCGAGCGGGATCAGGGCGATCACCGGCGCCGCGCCGGCCAGGCCGTGCAGCACGCCGAGGACGACGATGCCGCGCGAACCGCGTGCGGCGGCCAGGCGGCGATGCAGCGTGGCATGCCCGCTGCCGCGCGCGCCGAGCGCACGCGCCATCAACCACAGGCCGAGCATGGCCAGCAGCAGCGCCACGCAGACTTCGGCGGCGGTGCCGAGCAGGGCTGGAAAGCCGAGGCCGAGCACGGCGAGCGCGGTGCCGCTCAGGATCACGGCCAGCCCGTGGCCGAGTGACCAGCGCAGGCCGTAGCCGAACACCACGCGCGGCGTGGCGCCGTCGCGTGCGCAGGCCGTCACTGTCATGACGTGGTCGGCATCGCAGGCGTGCACCGCGCCGAGCACGAGCCCGATGCCGGCGTGGACGAGCGGGCTGCCGGAAGCGAGGCTGAGGAACTCCATCACGCGCCCTACCCGGCTCACACCGTGAGGTAACGCTTGACGGTGGCCTCGTCGAGATCCGCCGTCGGCATCGCCGCGACCACCCGGCCGCGGTCGAGGATGACGAAGCGATCGGCGACGCGGCGCGCGAAGGGCAGCTTCTGCTCGACCAGCAGCACGGTCAGGCCGAACTCACGGTTGAGGCGCACGATGATGTCGCCGATCTCGTGGACGATGTTGGGCTGGATGCCCTCGGTCGGTTCGTCCAGCACCAGCAGGCGCGGATCGAGGCACAGCGCGCGGCCGATGGCGAGCTGCTGCTGCTGGCCGCCCGAGAGATCACCGCCACGACGGCCGAGCATCTGCTTCAGCACGGGGAAGATCTCGAACACCAGCGGCGGGATCTCGCGCCCGCCGTCGCGGCGCGCGGCGAGCGCGATGCGCAGGTTCTCCTCCACCGTCAAGAGCGGGAAGATCATGCGCCCCTGCGGGACGTAGCCGAGACCGGCACGGGCGCGCGCCTCGGCCGGCAGGCGGGTGACGTCGGTGTTGCCGAAGCGCACCGTGCCGGAGGCGACCGGCAACAGCCCCATGATGCAATTGAGCAACGTGGTCTTGCCGACGCCGTTGCGCCCGGACAGGCACACGCAGGCGCCATCCGGCACCTCGATCGAGAGATCCCACAGCGTGTGGCTCTCGCCGTAGAACTGGTTGAGCGCGGCAATCTCGAGCATCACTCCCCCAGGTAGACCTCGATCACCTTCGGGTCGTTCTGCACCGTTTGCATGTCGCCCTCGACCAGCACGCGGCCTTCGTGCAGCACGGTGACCTTGTTGGCGATCGAGCGCACGAATTCCATGTCGTGCTCGACCACCACCACCGAGTGCTCACCGGCCAGCGCGCGGAAGAGTTCGGCGGTACGCTCGATCTCGTCGTGGGTCATGCCGGCGACCGGCTCGTCGAGCAGCAACAGGCGCGGGCGCTGGGTCAGCAGCATGCCGATCTCGAGCCACTGCTTCTGGCCGTGCGACAGCGCGCCGGCTGCGCGGTGCGCCTGCGCGGCGAGCCCGATGGTGTCGACCACGCGCTCGACGGTGGCGCGCTGCTCGCCATCCAGCGGTTCGAGCAGGGTGCGCCACACGGCCTTGTCGCCGTGGCAGGCGAGTTCGAGGTTCTGCAGCACGGAGAGCTTCTCGAACACCGTCGGCTTCTGGAACTTGCGCCCGATGCCGGCGCTGGCGATGGCCGGCTCGTCGAGCGCGAGCAGGTTGACCCGGCTGCCGAACCAGGCGCTGCCGGTATCGGGCCGGGTGCGCCCGGTGATGACGTCCATCATGGTCGTCTTGCCGGCGCCGTTGGGCCCGATGATGCAGCGCAGCTCGCCGTCGTCGATGTAGAGGCTGAGTTCGTTCAGCGCCTTGAAGCCGTCGAAGCTGACGCTGATGTCCTCGACGTACAGGATGGGGCCGTGGCGGGTGTCGAGCAGTGCGTCCGGCGGCAGCGGCGGCGCGAGGAAATCGAACACCCGGTCGCGGCGTATCAAGGGCGTCATCGCGATTCACCCCGCGCGCGAATGAGCCCGGCCAGGCCGCGCGGCAGCAGCAACGTACTGAGCACGAACAGCGCGCCCAGCGCGAACAGCCAGACCTCGGGCAGCACCGCGGTGAAGGACGTCTTGGCGTAGTTGACCAGCACCGCGCCGCTCGCCGCGCCCCACAGCGTGCCGCGTCCACCGACGGCGACCCAGATGACGAGCTCGATCGAGTTCAGGGGCTGGAACTCGCTCGGATTGATGATGCCCACCTGCGGCACGTAGAGCGCGCCGGCCAGCCCCGCCAGCACCGCCGAGAAGGTGAACACCCACAGCTTGTAGTTCTCGACCCGGTAGCCGAGGAAGCGCGCCCTGTTCTCGGCGTCGCGCACCGCGACGACGACCCGCCCCAGGCGTGAGCCGGTGATGCAGCGGCAAGCGACGTAGGCCAGCGCGAGCAGCGTGGCGCTGGCGAGGAACAGGGCCACTCGGGTGCGGTCCGCCTGCAGGTCGAAGCCGAGCAGGTCCTTGAAATCGGTCAGGCCGTTGTTGCCGCCGAAGCCCATCTCGTTCCTGAAGAAAGCCAGCATCAGGGCGTAGGTCAGGGCCTGGGTGATGATCGACAGGTAGACCCCGGTGACGCGTGAACGGAAGGCCAGCCAGCCGAACAGGAAGGCCAGCAGGCCCGGCGCCAGCGCGACCATCACGAGCGCGAACCAGAACATGTCGAAGCCGTGCCAGTACCACGGCAGCCGTTCCCAGTTGAGGAAAACCATGAAGTCGGGCAGCAGCGGGTTGCCGTAGACGCCGCGTTCGCCGATCTGGCGCATCAGGTACATGCCCATGGCATAACCGCCGAGCGCGAAGAAGGCGCCGTGGCCGAGGCTCAGCACGCCGCAATAGCCCCACACGAGGTCGAGTGCCAGAGCGAGCACCGCGTAGCACAGGTACTTGCCGAGCAGGGTCACGGTGTAGGTCGAAACGTGCAGCGGCGAATCGGCGCCGATGACGAGATTCGCCAGCGGCACGATCAACGCGGCGAGCAGCAGCACGCCGAGCATGACGGCACCGCCGCGGTCGTTCATGAGCCAGCGCGTGATCATCGCTTCAGAGCCCATGCTGGAATCGCCCGCCGTCGCGAGACCTTTGCTGAACGACGCGGGCCCGGCGTGGGAGTGCATGTCGGGCAGGCGCCGTCAGGGCGTGACGTAGCGGGCGTTCGTTCCTTGGCCATTCCCTCAGCCCTCCGCCGCGCGGCCGCGCTGCGGGAAGAGCCCGCGCGGACGCTTCTGGATGAAGACGATGATGAATACCAGCACCAGGATCTTGGCCATCACCGCGCCGGCCGAGGGTTCGAGGAACTTGTTGGCGACACCGAGACCCAGGCCCGCCACGAGCGTGCCCCACAGGTTCCCCACGCCACCGAACACCACGACCATGAAGGAGTCGACGATGTAGGCCTGGCCGAGATTGGGGCCGACGTTGGTGAGCTGCGACAACGCGACCCCGGCGACGCCGGCCACCCCGGAACCGAGGCCGAAGGTGAGCGCGTCGACGCGGTTGCCGCGCACGCCGATCGCGCGCGCCATGCCGCGATTCTGTGCCACCGCGCGCACCTCGAGCCCGAGCCGGGTGTAGCGCAGCACCGCCATCAGCGCGCCGAACACGACCACCGCGAAAGCCATGATGTACAGGCGGTTGTAGGTCAGCGAGAGCACGCTGTTGATCTCGAGCGAGCCGCTCATCCAGGCTGGCGTGGCGACCGAGCGGTTGAGCGGCGAGAAGATCGTGCGCACCGCCTGTTGCAACACGAGGCTGACGCCGAAGGTGGCGAGCAGCGTCTCCAGCGGCCGGCCATAGAGGAAACGGATGACGCCACGCTCGATGGCAATGCCGACCAGCGCGGCGACGAGGAAGGCTGCCGGCACGGCCACCGCCAGCGACCATTCGAGCTGGTTCGGCATGGCCAGCTGGACGACGTAGGTGGTGTAGGCGCCGAGCATGATGAGCTCGCCGTGGGCCATGTTGATCACGCCCATCACGCCAAAAGTGATGGCCAACCCGATCGCGGCCAGCACCAGTACCGAGCCCGCGCTGAGACCGAAGAACACCGTCTGCACGAATTCGTAGGTTGCGATGCGGTTCTCGATCGACGCCAGTGCCGCAGCGGCCGCCGCGCGCAGCTCGCGCGGCGCCCCGGCGTCGTCGGCGAGCGCGGTCAGGCGGCCACGCGCGACGGTGTCGAGCGAGCCGCGCAGCACGGCGATGGCCGCGGTCTGGGCGGCATCGTCGCCCTGCTCGAGATCGTAGAGCGCGAGCGCCGTATCGAGCGCCGTGCGGACCCGTGCGTCGGGTTCCGCTTCGCGCAGCCGGAGCAGGGCTTCACGGCTATCGGTATCGAGGTGGCCGGCCATGGCTTCGACCGCGGCACGCCGGATCGCCGCGTCGGGATTGTCGAGCGCGGCTTCGGCGATGAGGCCGCGCAGCCGTGTACGCAACGCGTTGTTGAGACTCAGTCGCCCGAGCTTGCGCTTGCCGATGGTGCCGAGCGCGGCGCCGCTCAGGGCATCGGTGATGGCGTAACCGCCGTCTGCGTCCACGGCGAGGACAAAACGGTCGTCGGCCTTGGCCCGCATCAGGCGGCCGTCGAGTAGCGCTTGCAGGAGGCCGGCCGCGCGCGGATCGCGGGTTGCGGCGATGGCTTCCACGGCCTGGGCCTTGTCGTCGAAACTGCGGCTGTCGAGCCCGACGAGTGCGGCGGCAAGCGACGCGTCGTCGGCCGGCGCGACGCATGGCGCGCACAACACCAGGGCAAGCAGGACGGTGCGGAGCACGCACGCGGCACCAGCGCGACGGGCGGCGCGGTGAACGCTCTGTCCAGCGGTGCGCGATGCGGGATTCTGCGGGCTCATGCCCACGGCTCGAGCACACAGCGTGCCAAATGCGGTGCGCATGCGGATTCAGGCCTCAGCAAGTGAATGTCCACGGTGCGCGCACGCCACGGATGCGATCGTGCGCGCCTTGATTGGGCGGTCATCGAGAGGACCGCACCGAGCTGGTGCGCCCCGCGGTCGTGCCCCTGCCCACAATCCCTGCCGGAAACGAAGACGGACCGCGTCGCCCTCCCTGGCGGCGCGGCCCGGCGTCTACCAGCGCATCCTGCGCGGGTCGTGTACCGTGCCGATCAGTAGTTCTGTCCCGAGCACTTGCTGGTCTTGACGTTGTAGTTGCCGCAGGCAAGCGGCGGCCGCCAATCGGCGATGATGTCCTTCGAACCCTCGAGGAAATCCGACCACGCATCGCCGACCACCGTGCCGGACGTCGACCACACGGTGACGAACTGGCCGTCGTCCTGGATCTCGCCGATCAGGACGGGCTTGGTGATGTGATGGTTGGGCATCATGGTGGCGAGCCCGCCGGAGAGGTTGGGCACGGCGACGCCGATGATGGCGTCCTGCACCGCCTTGGGATCGGTGGTGCCGGCTTTCTTGACGGCCTCGACCCACATGTTGAAGCCGATGTAATGGGCTTCCATGGGATCGTTGGTGACGCGCTTGTCATTCTTGATGAAGGCGTGCCAGGCGTCGATGAAGGCGTCGTTGGTCTCGTCCTCCACGCTCATGAAGTAGTTCCACGCCGCGAGGTGGCCGACCAGCGGCTTGGTATCGATACCGGACAGTTCCTCCTCGCCGACCGAGAAGGCCACCACGGGGATGTCCTCCGCCGACACGCCCTGGTTGCCGAGCTCCTTGTAGAACGGCACGTTGGCATCACCGTTGATGGTCGAGACCACCGCGGTCTTCTTGCCGGCAGCGCCGAACTTCTTGATATCAGCCACGATCGACTGCCAGTCGGAATGCCCGAACGGCGTGTAGTTGATCATGATGTCGTCGGCGGCGACACCCTTGGCCTTGAGGTAGGCCTCGAGGATCTTGTTGGTGGTGCGCGGGTAGACGTAGTCGGTCCCCGCGAGCACCCAGCGCTTCACGCCGAGTTCGTTCATGAGGTAGTCGACCGCCGGAATGGCCTGCTGGTTCGGCGCGGCGCCGGTGTAGAAGACGTTCTTCGACGACTCCTCACCTTCGTACTGCACCGGGTAGAACAGCAGCGAATCGAGTTCCTCGAACACCGGCAGCACGGACTTGCGTGACACCGATGTCCAGCAGCCGAACACCGCCGCCACCTTGTCCTTGGCGATCAGCTCGCGTGCCTTCTCGGCGAACAGCGGCCAGTCCGAGGCCGGGTCGACGACCACCGCCTCGAGCTTCTTGCCGAGCAGTCCGCCCTTCTTGTTCTGCTCGTCGATGAGCATGAGCATGGTGTCCTTGAGCGTGGTCTCGCTGATGGCCATGGTGCCGGACAGCGAGTGCAGGACGCCGACCTTGATGGTGTCGTCGGCGGCCTGCACGGGCGCCAACGGTGCGAGCAGCGCGGCGGCCAGCGCGGCCGCCTTGAATCGATGATGCTTCAGCATGGTGCGTTCTTCTCCGTGATGATCCTGTGGGTGCTTGTCGCGGGTGGCGTTCGCCGTCACAGCTGGAGCTGGAAGGCGACGCGGAAGGCGTCGATGCTGCGACCGGCGGCTGCCGGCGAATAGTTGAGACCCTTGGTGGCGATGTCGCCGTGCTGCCAGAAAGCCGAGACGCGGGCGTTGTGGCCTTCGATGATGTAGTTCACGCCGACCTCGACCTCGTCGCGATCCGCGCTGCCGTTCGGCATGACCTCGGTCCAGCGCACGTAGGGCTGCAACTTGCCGATGAAGACTTCCTGCGGGAACAGCAGCAGGGCTGCTATCGAGTAGGAATCGCCGTCGAAGGTGCAGAAGCAATCGGCGTCGGCAAAGGCTGCCTTGGCGTAGTCGGCACTGAAGTTCTTGTACTCGCCGTTCAGGGTCACCACGTGCTTGCTCTCGAGGACGCCCTCGTAGAGCAGATCCGCGCTGAAGCCGAAGTAATCGCCGGGATTGAGGAAGGAACCGGAGCCGTCCTCCTGGTACTGGGCGGCGAGGCCGATGGTGAAGATGTCACCGGCGCCGCCGTAGTAGGTACCGGAGGTGTAGTAGCCCGGGTTCTTCTCGACACCGAGGAAGTTGTAGGCGACACGCCCTGCCCACATCAGGTTGTCGTCCTGGTTGGGGCCGAAGCCGGTGGACGATTCGAGGCCGTTGAAGACGCCGAAGACGTACTGCAGACGGCCCTCGGGTGCGATCGCACCCCACACGTTGACGCCGTGGTCGCGGGCATAGACACCGGCGCCGCCGGTGCCGAAATTGGTGCTGAAATCGGACGGCGTGAACGGCGTCTTGTAGGCGTCCCAGGTCGTCGAGTAGTAGGGGCCGTTGAGCTCCTGGCGCTCGGCCGGGACCAGCAGGCGGCCCGCCCAGACGTTGAACGCCGGGCTGTACTCGAACTTACCGATGGCATCGAGCACGACCCATTCCTCCAGCGCGCTGTTGCCACAGAACACGCACTCGGTGTTGAACTCGAACTTGATGTACTTGTGGATCTGGCCGTTGAGGTAGAGGCGCGCACTGTTGAGGTTGAAGTCGTCCGACCAATCACCGTTGGGCGCCGAGTCCTCGGCGGTGCGGAAGTCCGCGCGGGCACCGGCGCCTAGGCTCAACCACTTGGTGTCATCGATCTTCACCGTCGCCCCGGCCAGCGCGGTCTGCGCCACGCAGGTCAGCACCAAACCCGCCACCGGCGCCAGCCATGCTGCCGTCCGCCCATCGCGATGCATCTTCGTCATCACCGTTGTTCTCCTTTGCTGGAATCTCGCCCGCGCCGTATCGACGGGGCACCGTGATGCGCTGCAGCAAGAAGCAGGCCAAGAAGCTAACTAACTGTTATTGATGGTGTTCAGACAAAACGCCAAGACCGCCCCGAGGGCTTTATGCACTAAACGCCGAGCGCGCTCCGGGCCTCTGCACCGTGCCCGCGCCGGACCCGCACGACGGACGTGAAAAGCGCCCTCGAGAGGGCGCTGGAAGGTGGTGTACGAGGTTTGTCGGGCGGGTCGTGACGAGCGCCCGGCGCGGCGTTCTAGACGGCGAGGTAACGACTGACGTGAGCCGCGTCGACCTCGCTGCGCGCGCCTTCGTAGACGATGCCGCCGCGCTCGATGACGGCGATGCGATCGGCCACTTCGAGCGCGAAATGCAGCACCTGCTCGGAGACGATAATGGTCAGCTCGCGCATCTTGCGGATCTCCTTCAGCACCCGCGCGATGTCCTTGATGATCGACGGCTGGATGCCCTCGGTCGGTTCGTCGAGCAGGAGCACGCGCGGTTCCGAGACCAGCGCGCGGGCGATGGCGAGTTGCTGCTGCTGACCGCCCGAGAGGTTGCCGCCCTTGCGGTTGCGCATTTCGAACAGCACCGGGAAGAGGCCGTAGATGTCGTCGGGGATCTTCTTCTCGCGCGCGGTCTCGAGCCCGGTCTCGATGTTCTCGCGCACGGTCAGGGCGGGAAAGATCATGCGCCCCTGCGGCACGTAGGCGATGCCGTTCTCGACCCGCCGGTGCGGCGGCATGGCGGTGACGTCGATGCTGTCGATGGCGACCTGCCCGCCGCGCGCCGGCAGGATGCCCATCAGCGCCTTGAACAAGGTGGTCTTGCCCATGCCATTGCGGCCGAGTACGGCGACGATCTCGTTGTGGGCGACCTCCATGTCGAGGCCCCGGATGACCTGGCTCTGGCCGTAGGCGACGTCGAGATTGCGGACTGCGAGCATGTTGTTACCTCGTCGGGTTGGTGCGATGCGTTCCGCGGGCTGTCAATGCCCGAGGTAGACCTCGATGACCTTCTCGTTGTTCTTGATCTCCGACATCGGCCCCTCCGCCAGCACCTGCCCCTGGTGCAGCACGGTGACGCGGTTGGCGATGCGCTCGACGAATTCCATGTCGTGCTCGATGACGATCACCGCGCGGTCCTGGCAGATGCGCTTGAGCAGTTCGGCGGTTTGCTCGCGCTCCTTGACGCTCATGCCGGCGACCGGCTCGTCGAGCATCAGCAGTTCCGGATCCTGGATCAGCAGCATGCCGATCTCGAGCCATTGCTTCTGGCCGTGGCTGAGCAGTCCGGCCTCGAGGTCGAGACAATCGCCGAGGAAGATCGTCTGGGCGATCTCGCGGATGCGCGCGTCGACGGTCTCGTCGACCTGGAAGAACAGCGCACCGAATACGCCGCGCGCCACCGGGTAGGAGACTTCGAGGTTCTGGTAGACGCTCAAGTTCTCGTAGATCGACGGCGTCTGGAACTTGCGCCCGATACCTTCGCGCACGATACGGTGCTCGGGCAGGCGGGTGATCTCGCGGTTCTTGAAGCGGATCGAGCCGTCCGAGGCCGCGGTCTTGCCGCAGATGAGGTCGAGCAGAGTGGTCTTGCCGGCCCCGTTCGGGCCGATGACCACGCGCAGCTCGTTGTAGTCGACGTAGGCGGTGACGTCGTTGACCGCCTTGAAGCCGTCGAAGGACACGGTGAGGTTCTCGATCGCAAGCAGGAAATCGGTGTTGCTGCTGGTGCTCATGGAGTGCTCCTGGAATGCCTGGGTGTCGACGCCGCTCAGCGATGGGTGCCGGTCGGCGCGTGCGGCAGCGGCGCGTCGTCACTGGCGACATCGTCCTTCGCCGGCGGCGACGGTTCGCGCGCGACCGCACTGCTGCCCGCCCCGACCGCGGCCAGCGGCGGGCGGCTGAACACGCGCTTCAGCCAGTCGCTGCGGATCAGCCCGGCGAGCCCGTTGGGGAAGGCCATGACCACGCCGATGAAGAGCGCGCCCATCAGGAACAGCCAGAGCTCGGGGAAGGTCTCGGAGAAGGCGGTCTTGCCGTAGTTGACCAGCAGCGTGCCGTAGACCGCGCCGATCAGCGACATGCGCCCACCGACGGCGGCGAAGATGACCATCTCGATCGAGGGCACGATGCCGACGAAGGACGGCGACATGAAGCCGACCTGTAGGGTGAACATCGCGCCACCGATGGCCGAGAACATCGCCGCCACGCAGAACACGAAGATCTTGAAGTTGGAGACGTCGTAGCCGGAGAAACGCACGCGGTCCTCCTTGTCCTTGAGCGCGAGCAGCAGCTTGCCGACCTTCCCCGAGAGGACGTAGCGCGCGAGCACGATGCAACCGATGAGGAGTGCCGCGTTGAGGAAGTACAGCACGTACTTGGCGCTGTCGGTGCGGATGTCCCAGCCGAGCAGCGTGCGGAGATCCGTGATGCCGTTGACGCCGCCGGTCAGGCCCTGCTGGCCGATGATGAGGATGGTCAGGATGGCGGCGACCGACTGCGTGATGATGGCGAAGTAGACGCCGCTGACGCGCCGTTTGAACATCGCCACGCCGATCAGGAAGGCGAACAGCGTCGGTACCGCGAGCACGGCGAAGAGCGTGAAGGCGAAGCTCTCGAACGGCACCCAGAACCACGGCAGCTCGGTGAGCTGGTTCCAGTCCATGAAGTCGGGGATGCCCGGCGTCGACTGGATGGCGGTCGTCACCGGGTCCGAGGCTTCGAGCTTGAGGAACATCGCCATGCAGTAACCGCCGAGGCCGAAGAAGATGCCCTGGCCGAGACTCAAGATGCCGCCGTAGCCCCAGCACAGCACGAGGCCGACGGCGACGAAGGCGTAGGTCAGGTACTTGCCGACCAGGTTGAGGCGGAAGATGTCGAGCGTCAGCGGCATCACCACCATCAGCACCGCGGCCAGAACCAACAGCGCGGTGAGATCGGATCGGGTGCCGAGAAGGCGTCGGGTCAAGGTGATCATGGCGTGCTTGTCTCCGCGTGCGGGTCGATGTCGAGTGTGGTCGTCGTCGCTCGCTGGCTCACTTGCGCAGGCGGCTCGCGAAGAGCCCCTCCGGCCGCAGCATGAGGATGCCGATGACGGCGGCGAGCGTGATGACCTTGGCCATCGAACCGTTGATGAAGAACTCGAGGAGCGACTGGGCCTGGGCGATGGAGAAGGCCGAGGCGATGGTGCCGAACAGGCTCGCCGCGCCGCCGAACACCACCACCAGGAAGGTGTCGACGATGTAGAGCGAGCCCGAGGTCGGTCCGGTCGAGGCGATGGTCGTGAAGACCGCGCCGGCGACGCCGGCGATGCCGCAGCCGAGGGCGAAGGTGTTGCGATCGACACGCGCGGTGTTGATGCCGGCGGCATCGGCCATGACGCGGTTCTGCGTCGTCGCGCGCACCTTGAGGCCCCAGCGCGAGCGGAACAGGAGGAAGAACACCGCCAAGGTCAGCGCGGCGGTGACGCCGACCACCAGCATGCCGTTGATCGGAATCTCGATGGTGTCGGAGAGCTGCCAGGAACCGAGCAGCCATTCCGGCAGGGTCGGACTGACCTCGCGCGCGCCGAACATCGAGCGGAAACCCTGCTGCATGATCAGCGACAGGCCCCAGGTCGCGAGGAGCGTGTCGAGCGGGCGCTTGTAGAGGAAGCGGATGAGCGAGAACTCGACCAGCCAGCCGACCACGAAGGCGACGACGAATCCGATCGCGATGGCGATGAAGAAGTAGTAGTCCATCAGCCAGGGCGCGTGCTTCTCCGCCACCACCGACATCAGGTAGGTGGCGTAGGCGCCGATGGTGAGGAACTCGCCGTGGGCCATGTTGATGACCTGCATCTGGCCGAAGATGATGGCGAGCCCCAGCGCCATGAGCAGGAACACGCAGAACAGGCTCAGGCCTGAGAAACCCTGCATGGCGAAGATGGAACCGAGTTCGCTAGCCGTGTATCCCTCGAACATGTCGTCAAACCCTCTGGTCGGTGCGCTTGAAAGGTGCAGCCGTGGTGGCCGGCATGAGCTCCTGGGGGCGGTTCGCGCGACGGACACCGGCTCGCTCCATCCCGGTGCGCCGCCGCGCGGCCGGCCTTACTGGTAACCCTCGGGGAAGGGGTTGGGCTCGACCAGATCGGACTCGTAGATGACGTCGAACTGACCGTCCTTCTTGATCTTGCCGATGCGGGTCTTGCTCCACAGGTGGTGGTTGGAATCGTGGATGCGCACGTAGCCTTCCGGCGCGCCGGTGAACTCGATGCCGTTGGAGGCGACCGCGATCTTGTCGATGTCGAAGCTGCCGGCCTTCTCCACCGCGAGCTTCCACAGCCACGGACCGAGGTAGGCGGCCTGGGTGACGTCGCCGATGACGCTGTCGTCGCCCCACATCGCCTTGAACTCGGCGACGAACTTTTTGTTGTTCTCGTTATCGAGACTCTGGAAGTACTTCATCGCCGCGTAGAAGCCCTCGGCGTTCTCGCCACCGATGCCGAGCAGTTCGTCCTCGGTGACCGAGATCGTCAGGAGCGTCCACTTGTCAGACGTGATGCCCGCGGCCTTGAGCTGCTTGTACCAGGAGACGTTGGAGCCACCGACGACGATGGAGTAGATGACGTCCGGCTTCTTCAGCTTGATCTTGTTGATCAGCGAGCCGAAGTTGGTGTGGCCGAGCGGGTAGTACTCCTCGCCGACGACTTCGCCCTTGAGCACGTTCTCGATGTGCTTGCGCGCGATCTTGTTCGAGGTGCGCGGCCAGATGTAGTCCGAGCCGATGAGATAGAAGGTCTTGGCCCCCTTCTCCTTCGCCACCCAGTCGAGCCCGGCGATGATCTGCTGGGTCGCTTCCTGGCCGGTGTAGATGACGTTCTTGGACTGCTCGAGACCCTCGTAGAACGTCGGGTAATAGAGCATGCCGTTCTCTTTCTCGAACACCGGCAGCACGGCCTTGCGCGAAGCCGAGGTCCAGCAGCCCATCACCGAGGCCACCTTGTCGTTGACCAGCAGCTTCTTGGCCTTCTCGGCGAAGGTCGGCCAGTCGCTCGCACCGTCTTCCTGGATGACCTCGATCTTGCGACCGAGCACGCCGCCCATGTCGTTGATCTGCTTGATTGCAAGTTTCTCGGCCTCGACCGAGCCCGATTCCGAGATCGCCATCGTGCCGGTCACCGAGTGCAGGATGCCCACGGTGACGGTGTCGTCCGTGACCGCGAGCCCGGTGGTGTTGACCTCGGCCGTCGGGTAGTCGGCGGCTGCCGCGTTCCCGCCCAGCGCCAGGGCAACGGCCAGTCCAAGCCAACGAAGATGAGTGTGTCTGCGCATGTCTGCTCCTCAATCGGGTAATGGAAAAAACGCCCGATTGTTGCAGTGCAGTAAGCATGCCAAGGAGACAAATGATTGAATTAACGGGAAATCCGTCGACCGCGCCGCGGCCGATCGAGTCTGTATGCACTAAACGCCGGAGTGCATGCGGAATGCTTGGTGCAAATCGCGCCGTACGCCCGCGCGCGGCGGTGTCGGGCCGTCGACGTGGCCGGGCGCCGTGCCTGGCGCGCTCGCCACGAGGTGCGGCAGCAGCGGCCGCAGGCCCTCGTTCTGCTCGAGGATCTTGCGCACCGTCGCGCAGTACCACGCACCCTGGCGCGGCGCCGGCAGGGCCAGCGCGGTGAGCGTGTTGCAGATCTGCTGAAGCGTGAAGCGCTGTTCGCGCAGCAGCAGCATGAGGTAGATGCAGCGCCGCTGCGCGGGGTCGACGACGATGTGTCCTGATGGGGTGAGGCGCCAGCCATAACGCAGGCGCCGCGGATTCTTGTGATCGATGCGGTAGCTTCTCATGGCCCTCGCACTGGGTCGTATCCGTTCGTGGTTCGCGGAGCCCTTCCCGCTCCACCTCGAGGCACGGTTGGTGCTCAGTGACCGAGCATCCACGGCCGGCTGCCCGGCCGGCCGCCGCCGACTTTCTTCGCCGCGCCACCGCTACAGGACTCGCCGGGCGCGTGGGCGTGCCCGCAGCCGCCGCGGCTCACCCGCCGTGGTTCGTCGGCGGCGCGCTCGTTGCGCGCCCACGCCGTGCGGTTGGTGGCCGACATGAGGCCGAGGCGCGGCGCACCGACCTGGCGCACCAGCGGTGCGTCGCATTCGGGGCAATGGACGTCATCGTCGCGCGCCGCGATCGTGCGCAGCAGCGCCACACTACCGTGGCTGCTGCAGTGGTAGTCGTAGACCGGCATGGTGGATTCCTCTCGTCAGTTGATCGCCCCAGCGCCACTACCGGCAGCGGCAGAAGCGCCACCGCCGGTCGTGACATGGTCATCCCGTAACCCCGAAACGGCCGGCCCGCAGGCCGGCAAGGCAGAGGTCACGGGAGAAACTGCGTCATGAGGTCGTGGCCATGTCGATACCGCCGAAGTCGACCGGTTTCGGCCCGTCCGCATTGAGCGAGATGTCGAAATCGAAGATGCCGGTCGGCAGCCACAGCGTGGCGCAGGCATTCGGGATGTCGACGATGCCGCTGATGTGTCCCTCGACCGGCGCCGTGCCGAGAATGCCGTAGGCCTGCGCGCCCGAGTAACCGAACTTCTTCAGGTACTCGATCGCGTTGAGGCAGGCGCGACGGTAGGCGACGTGGGCATCGAGGTAGTACTGCTTGCCATCCTCGTCCACCGAGATGCCCTCGAAGATGAGGTAGTCGGAGTAGGACGGGTCGATGCGACTCGGCTTGAAGATGGGATTGGTGACGCCGTACTTCGCCATCCCGCCCTTGATCAGTGCGACGCGGATGTCGAGGTAACCCGCCATCTCGATGGCGCCGCAGAAGGTGATCTCGCCGTCGCCCTGGGAGAAATGGATGTCGCCCATCGACAGCCCCGCGCCCTTGACGTAGACGGGGAAGTAGACGGTCGAGCCGCGCGAGAGGTTCTTGATGTCACAGTTGCCGCCATGCTCGCGCGGCGGCACGGTGCGCGCGCCCTCGGCGGCGGCCTTGTCGTGTGCTGCGCCGCTGAGCCCGCCCATCACCGCGGTCGGCTCGAAGGGCAGCGTGGCGAGCGCCGGCACGCGATCGGGATCGGTGTCGTAGAGCGCCTTCTCGCGCGTGTTCCAGGTCTTGAGCAGGTCGGCCGAGGGCAGGCAGCCGATGAGTCCCGGGTGCATGGTGCCGGGGAATTTCACGTGCGGGATGTGGCGCGAGGACGCCCACACGCCGCTGTAGTCCCAGCACGCCTTGCGCGCCTCGGGATAGTGCTCGGTGAGGAAGCCGCCGCCGTTCTCGCGCGCGAAGAGCCCGGTGAAACCCCACGCCGATTC
Organism: Gammaproteobacteria bacterium; assembly: GCA_050184115.1. Taxonomy (GTDB): domain Bacteria; phylum Pseudomonadota; class Gammaproteobacteria; genus JACKNG01. The sequence goes on from JBFXAQ010000002.1 coordinate 583,911, forward strand.
CGGCAGCACGCCGACGTCGAGGATGTCCACCACCAGCAGGTCGCCGGGCTCGGCGCCCTCGACCCCGATCGGACCGCTCAGGTAATGCACCTTGGTCAGGTCGACGTCGCGGATGTCGTTGGCGCTGTCGTCGTTGTTGATCTGGCCGCCGGTCCAGTCGAGGCACTGGATGCGGAACTCGTCGCCCGGCTTGACCGTGCGCGCCATGGGAATGTCCGGGTGCCAGCGATTGTGTATGACGTCGGCCTGCGCTTCGGCCGGCTTGTTCACGTCCACCTCGATCAGGGTCTCGATCATCGATAGTCCTCCACTAACGGTCCGCATCGGTTTCGGCCGCGCGCCGCGGTCCTCGCCGTGCTGCGTTGCACACCGCATGCCAAGGACGGTTACCGAACCGAATCAGGTGCTTGCGCTAAGCCGTCGATTTTCCGGGCTTTGTTTTTGCACCAATTTTTTCGGACACGGCTTGTCGATGGTGCGGACCGGCGTCCTTGCCAGCCCCGGCCCTGGTGCGGCGCAGCGCTGCTTGACGCGGGCCCCGGGCTGCCAGTAAGTTCCACATTTCTAATAACGACATATAGTTACCGAGATTTTCTAAGACTCGGTAACACTAAACCTTCGTAACTCGTGTATCGGCCGCGCGGGGGATCAGCGGCACGGGGAGACCGACCATGACACGCACCGCACCGCGTGGCGCCGGCCTGTGGTTCACCCTGGCTCTCGGCCTGCTGGCCGCGACCGGGCAGAGCCGGGCCGAGGGCGCTGCTGCCGACCTCTTCTCCAAGTTTGACCGCGCGATGGCCGGCTTCGACCCCATCGGCAAGCACGTGCGCCGGCCAATCGAGCGCGCCCTGCCGAACCTCACCTTCCGCGGCTTCTACCGCAACTGGTCGGACGTCATGCTCGACGACGACGGCCGGGTCGGTTTCCGCGACAAGGACTTCCGCTTCGCCCAGTTGCAGAACCTGTTCGAACTCGAGACCAACTACCACGTCGCCGAAGGCCTCGACATTCGCGGCGTCGCCCACATGCTCTACGACGGCGTCTACGAGTGGCAGGATTCGCGCGGCCTGTTCGCCGATCGCATCGATCGCGAAGCCGAGCTCTACAACACCTCCGAGCGCGTGCTGCGCGAGTTCTACGTGAGCTGGCGCCGGCCGGGCTTCGACCTCATGGTCGGCAAGCAGCAGGTTGCGTGGGGCAAGATGGACGGCCAGTTCATCGACATCGTCAACGCCATGGATCGCCGCGAGGCCTTCCAACTCGAAACCGAGGACTACGAGTGGCGCCGCCTGCCGACCTGGATGGCCAACGGCACCTTCCATCTCGGTGAAAGCACGGTCCAGCTGCTCTACATCTTCGACTTCGAACACGACCGCCAGCCGTTGCCGGGTTCGCCGTGGTTTTCGCCCCTGATCCCGCCGACCACCAACGACGTGCTCGTCGACGTGCGGCGGCCCGAGGCCGGCGACTTCGACGATCACCAGTACGGCATCCGCGTCGACCGCTCGGCCGGCGCGCTGACCTACGGCTTCGTCTACATGTACGCCTGGGACAAGAATCCGGTCGACCACGTCCTCGGCACGACCATCAACAATGGCCAGACGGCACTCCGGCTCGAGCAGCGCCACGAGCGCGTGCACCATGCCGGCGTCACCGCCGACTACGCCATGACCTTCCAGAACGTACCGCTGATCGGTTCGCTGCCGGCGGTGTTCCGCTTCGAGGCGCTCTACACCAACGGCGTGCGCTTCGCCGATTTCCGCAAGCGCGCCGAGGCGCTGGCCGGGCGCAACACCGACGGCACCACCAAGCGCGACACCCTGCGCGCGGCGATCGCCGCCGAGTTCGCCCTGCCCGGCCGCACCACGCTGATCTTCCAGCCGTCCTGGTACCAGACCATCGACCACCGCGAGGAACTCGGCTTCGGCTTCGGCGGCGGCTTCGGCGACGAGTGGAGCATCATCCCGGTGGTGTTCTTCTCGCGGCCCTTCGCCTTCACCCGCGACCGCCTGAGCATGGAGTTCACCGCCTTCCCGCTGATCAGCGGGCCCGACACCGACTGGGGCGGGCTGAAGACGAAGATGCGCCTGATCTACAAGTTCTCGCAGTTCGTCCGAGGACAGCTCGTCTACAACGGCTACGACACCGGTTCGGGGACGGATATCTACGGTCAGTACAATCAGTGGGACAACATCGGTTGGGAGCTGAGCTATGAGTTCTGAAACGCTTGCCCGCCGCCTCCTCGTCGCGGCCGCAGTCGTCGCCATGACCGGCATCAGCGACGCCGCCGAGCGCACCTGGCGCAGTGTCGACGAGATGGCGCCGGAGGACCGCGCCTTGTTCGACCCGGCCACCGCGACCCCGCGCGATGCCGCGCTCGACTACGTGCCCGCCGAAGCGTGGCCCTTCGAGGCGCCCTACACCGCCGAGGAGATGGGCTACCGCTCGGCCGAGTTCGTGCACATCTCGCGCTGGGATTACGCGCTGGTCGACGTTTTCGGCGTCGTCACCAGTTCCGGCTACATCAACCAGGGCGCCTCGGTGAGCTACGTCGAGACCGGCGGCCGGCCCGGCTTCGAAGGTTACATGCGGGACGTCAAGGCCGGTGACATCTATTCGAAGTGGACGCTGTACGACGTCTTCCCACCCGAGAACGAAGGCGCGCAGCAGCTGTGGCTGCCCTACCGCACGGACAAGGCCTTCCGCACCAAGATGGACTTCTTCGTCTACTCGCCGCAGTTGCGTCGCGTGCGGCGCCAGCCGGAACCGCGCCGCGACCAGCGCTTCCCCGACAACTCGCAGACCTTCGACGACGTCATCGGGCGCGACCCGTGGGAGTTCGAGTGGCAGTTGCTCGGTACCGACGTCATCTACCAGACCCTGCGCTTCCCGCCGAGCCGCCCCACGGTGACGTTGAACGTGGCCGGCCAGGGCTTCGTCGAGCGCCAGACGTCGTCGTTGCGGCCGATGGGTGAGAGCTTCCCGCATTACCGCGCCGACGGCGGCGTCGACTGCTGGGTGGTCAAAGCGACGGCGAAAGGCGATTGGCTGCCCGACTACAACGAGAAGTACCTCGTCCTGTGGCTGGAGAAGCACACCTTCTATCCCCTGCGCACCGAGAAGTACGGCAACGACGGTCGTCTCATCATGATCGAGGAGCGCAACGCCGAGCTGCAGAACCCGGCGCAGGGCGAGTTCGGCTACGCCGCCATGATGACCACCTATTGGAACGTCGACCACGACCTCATCGGCTACAGCAACCACGATGCGCACACGCTGCGCGACTGGACGCCGGAAGAGATCGGGATGATCTTCACGCCCGAATTCATGCGCCGTCAGTGGCTGGTCGAACCGCTCAAGACGCAGGTGCTGATCGACACGCCGGAGAACTTCTACCTGCGCCCGCATCTCTACCCGGACAAGTTCCCGGGCGAGCGCAACCCGGTGCTGCCGCCGGCGGTGCAGGCGCGTTACGACGCCCAGGAGGCGGCCGGGCATCTCGTGTTCGAGACGCCGGGCGCCGCGGCGGAGTGAGGCCATGACGGCACGCGGTGCGGCGGCCGGCCTCCTCGGCGCCGCGCTGCTGCTCGTGGCTTGCGGCGATCCCGCGCCGCTGGTGCTGGAAGGGCGGCCCGGCGGCCCCTACCGCATCACCCTCGAACTCGAACCGGCGCCGCTCGTCGCCGGCACACCGACCCGCTTCACCGAACGTCTGCGTCACACCCGCGACGGCAGCGCGGTGCAGGATCTGCAGGTGGTGCACGAACGTGCCGTGCACAACTTCATCGTTTCGCGCGACTTCTCGAGCTTCGCCCACGTCCACCACGAGGACGAGCGGGCGCTGACCGCGGCTGATCTCGAGGCTGCCACGTTCAGCTTCGATTACACCTTTCCGCGGCCCGGTCACTACCGCGTGGTGAGCGAATTCACCCACCGCGACCGTGGCTGGACCAAGCATTTCGATCTCGTCGTCGGTGATCCCGGGCCGCCGCCGGAAGTCGTCGTCGACCTCGCCCGCGCCAAGCAGGTCGGGCCGTACAGCGCGCAGCTCGGCGTCTCGCCCACGCAACCAGTCGCCGGTTTCGAGACCGAACTCGTGCTCGAACTGGCGCGCGACGGCGCCCCGGTCACCGACCTCCAACTCCTGCTCGGTTCCGAGGTGCACGTCGCGCTGTGGCGCGCCGACGGCGAGCATTTCGGTCACGCCCACAGTTACACCCCGCACATGGCGGCAATGTTCGCCGACATGCACGATCGCACTCTCGACGCCGCCACCCGCGCCGAACGCATGGCCGCGATGATGGTGGCGATGATCGACATGCCGGCCGAACTCGTCTTCCCCGGCCCGCGCATCCCGGTGCGGCTGGTCTTTCCCGAGCCCGGCGTGTATGCCGTCTTCATGCAGTGCGCACCGGGCGGCGTGCCAGCCGTCTTCATGTTCATGGTCGAAGTCGCGCCCTATGTCGCGGGCATGGACACCCGCATCGAGTCGATGGTCGAATCGCCGACGGAGCACGACGCTCACTCTCACGACCGGCCCGTGCGACCATGACGCCGTCCGCCGCCCTCGCCTGCGCACTGCTGGCGCTCGTGGCCTGCGCACCGGCGCAGGCCGGCCACGGCCTCATGAACGCGTTCGGCGACATCGAGTGGCTGCCCGAGCCGGGACGCACACCCGACCAGCCCGACTACGCGCTCGACGGTCTCGCCGAGCGCGCCCGCCTCGCCGTCGCCAGCGTGGACGAGCGCCTCGCGCTCAGGCTCGGTTACGCGCGCGAGAAGCTCGCCGAGGCCGCGGCCATGGTCGCGGCCGGTGACGCCGCGAGCGCCGGTGTCGCCATCGACGCCTACGTCGCCCATGTCGACGCCGCCGTCGCCGACCTCGACGCGCTCGAGCCAGCGGCGCGCGCCACCGCGGCCGGACGCCTCGCCAACGCCCTGCTCGAGCACCAATACCTCATGTCGCTCGACTACCTCGACCAGCCACGCGACACCCGCACCGTGATCGCCCGCATCATGGGCACCGCGCAGACACACTACGATGGCCTCGTCGCGACCCTGCCGCACAGCTTCAAAGAAGCGCGCTTCTTCAAGGAAGAGGAAGTGCGCTGGTCGTGGGAGATGGCGCTACAGGCCGACAAGCAGGGCCTGTGAGCGCCGACCGTACGCGCCTGACACGGCTATCGCACCAGTCCTGCAAAAAATATTCCCGGCAAAGCCGCCGTCTCGATTAAAATCGGCCGACCGCGCGCGCCGCGCGCCCCCCAGCCACTGCCCACCCGACGGAGATCCAGTGTCCGAAAAAGTCCTCACCGACGTCTGTTTCGAAAACTTCGCGTTACATCCCCAGTTGCTCAAGGGTCTGGAAGAGGCGGGTTTCGTCCGCTGCACACCGATCCAGGCCATGACCCTGCCGCTCACCCTCGAGCGCAAGGACGTCGCCGGCCAGGCCCAGACCGGCACCGGCAAGACCGCCGCTTTCCTGGTCGCGCTGTACAACCGCCTGCTAACCCAGGACGCGCTGCCGCAGCGACGGGCCGAAGACCCGCGCGCGGTGATTCTCGCGCCGACGCGTGAGCTCGCCGTCCAGATCGAAAAAGACGCCCACCAGATCGGCGCCCACACGGGGCTGCGCCTCGCCCTCATCTACGGCGGCGTCGACTACGACAAGCAGCGCGCGGCGCTGGAAACCGGCGTCGACGTCGTCATCGCCACGCCCGGCCGGCTGATCGATTTCCTCAAGCAGGGCACGGTCAGCTTCCAGGCCATCGAGATGATGGTGCTCGACGAGGCCGACCGCATGTTCGAGCTCGGCTTCATCAAGGACATCCGCTACATCATCCGGCGCATGCCGGGGGCGAGCGAGCGCCAGAACCTGCTGTTCTCGGCGACCTTGAGCCACCGCGTGCTCGAACTCGCCTACGAGCACATGAACGACCCGGAGAAGCTGGTCGTCGAGAGCGACAGCATCACCGCCGCCAATGTGCGCCAGGCGGTGTACTTTCCGGCGCGCGAGGAGAAGCTGCCGCTGCTGCTCGGCCTGCTGGCGCAGACCGAGACCGATCGCAGCATGGTCTTCGTCAACACCAAGGCCGCCTGCGAGCGCGTCGCGCTCACGCTCGAGCGTGCCGGCTACAAGGTCGGCGTGCTGTCCGGCGACGTGCCGCAGAAGAAGCGCGAGACCCTGCTCGGCCGCTTCGTGCGCGGCGAACTCAACTTCCTCGTCGCCACCGACGTCGCCGCGCGCGGCCTGCACATCCCGGCCGTCAGTCACGTCTACAACTTCGACCTGCCGTTCGATGCCGAGGACTACGTCCATCGCATCGGCCGCACCGCGCGCCTCGGCGCCGAGGGCGACGCCATCAGCTTCGCCTGCGACGAGTACGCCATGAGCCTGCCGGACATCGAGGCCTACATCGAGCAGAAGATCCCGGTCGAGTCGATCAATCCCGAAATCCTCGCCCCGCTGCCGCCACGGCGGCCCCGCGGCGAGGGCGGCGACAGTATCGTCGAGGACGCCATGGCCGACGCCGCCGAGACGCGGCGCAAACGGCGCGAACGCGATCGCCGCGACGGCGACCGCGGCGGCCGTGGCGAGCGCCCACGCAGCGGTTCGCGGAGCGATGGCCGTCGTGACGGCGGCGAGCGCGGGCGGCGACGCAGTGGCCCTGGGCAGGACGAGCGGCCGCGCGCGGAACGCTCGTCCGAGGCCGGCGCCGGCGAGGCAATGTCCACCACCGAGTCTCCGGCACCGACCCGCCCGGCGCGCGAACAAGGCATCCCCGGCGACGCACCGGCCAAGCGCCGCCGGCGCGGCCGTGGCCGCCGTCGTCCGCAAGGAGAGGAAGCCGGCGGCGCCACCGCCGAAGGGCGCCAGGACAAGGACCGCACGTCACACGCAACGGTGGCGCCGGAAGCCACCGGCAAGCCGACGCCCAAGCTGTCGATGCGCATCAAGCAGTCGTTCCGCTCGCTCGCCAAGCGTTTCGGCTTTTCCGGCCCGCGCGGCTGAACGTTGCCGCGAGCCGCCCCCCCGGGAGGAGCAACTTCATGACACTGCCCGCAAACGGCGCCACGGCCCCCGCTTTCAACCTGCCCAACCAGGACGGCATCACCGTCAGCCTGAGCGACTTCAGCGGGCGCCGCGTCCTGCTGTGGTGGTATCCCAAGGCCGATACTCCCGGGTGAACCATCGAAGGCCAGGGGTTCCGTGATCGAATCCCCGACTTCGAACGAGAAAACACCGTCGTCCTCGGCGTGAGCAGCGATGCGCCGGCCGCCAACGCCGCCTTTCGCGCCAAGTTCGACTTCCCCTACGACCTGCTCAGCGATTGCGATCTCGCCATGTCAGCGGCCTACGGCGCCGCTGCCCCCGGCGCCGCCCGCGCCAGCCGGGTCTCGGTGCTGATCGGAACCGACGGCCGCGTGTTGCGCAGCTATGCCACGGTCAAGCCGGGCGATCATCCCGCCGAGGTCCTGGCCGATCTGGCCGGTCTGTCCGAACAGTAAGGTTCGGCGCCGGCCAGCCGCTACAGGCCGAGGTGACGGCGTCCCGGGAACAGGGGCGTTGCTAGCGGAGGAGAAACACGACATGGCTGGAACAGCCACCAAGCCGGTGCAGGGGAGCCTCGAGCACGAACCCGTCTTCGTCTTCGGCACCGATCTCGCCGGTCAGCACCAGGGCGAGAGCGCGGTGATGGCGACCAAGATCTTCGGCGCCGAGCCGGGCAAGGCAAGTGGACCGAGCGGGCACGCCTATGCCGTCCCCTGCCGCAACAGCGCCGGAGAACTGCTGCCGCCGCAGGTCATCGGCAACTACGTCGACTCGTTCCTGGCCTACGCCCAGGCGCACCCGCACACGCTGTTCCATGTCGCCCGCTTCGCATGCAAGGCCAACGCCCACGACGACGCCACCCTCGCGCCGCTTTTCGCCAAGGCGCCCGCCAACTGCCTGCTGCCGGGCCTGTGGACGGCCCGCCTCAATGCGAAGCAGCCGGCGCGCCTGCTCATCTTCGACGCCGGCGCCCATCTGCGTCAGGAGTCTTGGCAGGCCAGCCTGAAGGAATATCTCGCGCTCAACGTGCCGTTGTGGAACGTCAGCGCAGTCGAAATCGTCACCGTCGGCGCCGCACGCACCGTCGTCGCCAACGACGCCGCGGCCAAGGCGCTCGGACTCAAGCACCGCGTGTTCGGTCCCAACGAAGCTGCCTATGGCCGTGACGCCATGCTGGTCGCCGAGTCCAAGGCGATCTGGTACGCGACCCACCTGCTCAGCATCCTCGACTTCGAGCAGACCGCGCAGCCGCAGCAGGTACGCATGCTCGGTGCCGCCGCGCGCAACGGGCTGGTCATCGACCAGTTGAGTGCCAAACAGGGCGGCTGATCTGCCCGCTCGCTGGCTCGCCGCGCGGCGGTCCGCAACGGCATACTGCGCGCGTTGCACCGTGCGTCACCATCGATGAAGACCGAAACCCTGCTGCCGCTGGGCAAGCTCGATCCCGGGCTCGCCGTACCCGAGTCGCCACTCGACCTCGCTGCCGTGCCACGTGAGGCCGGCGTGATCGACGACCTCGGCTACCACGGCCTGCTCATGGAGGAAACCAAGGACGATCCCTTTGCCGTGCTCGCGGTCGCCGCCACGGCGACCCGACGCGTGCACCTCGGCACTTCGGTCGCCATCGCTTTCGCGCGCAGTCCCTACGTCACGGCGATGTCCGCCTGGACGCTGCAGAAGCTGTCCGGCGGACGCTTCGAACTCGGGCTCGGCTCGCAGGTGCGTGGCCACGTGCGGCGGCGCTTCGGCATGGACTGGCACTCGCCCGGACCCTGGATGCGCGACTACGTGCGCGCCGTGCGCGCCATCTGGCATGCCTGGCAGAACGAAACGCGGCTCGACTTCGACAGCCCGCGCTACAGGCTCGATCTCTCGGTACCGCTGTTCACGCCCGCGCCGCTCGAACATCCGGACATTCCCATCCTCGTCGCCGCGGTCAATCCGTACATGGCCGGCGTTGCCGCCGAAGTCGCCGACGGGGTACGTCTGCACCCGGTCTGCTCACCGCGCTATATCGCCGAGGTCATCCGCCCGGCGGTGGCGGCGAAGCGGCTGGACGGACGCCGCTTCGAACTCTGCCTCAAACCCCTCATCGCCAGCGCTGGCGATTCGCAGACGCTTGCGCGGCGCACCGAGATCGCGCGTCAGCGTCTTGCCTTCTACGTCAGCACACCGGCTTACCGGCTGCCCTTCGAGCGCGCCGGACTCGGCGACCTCGCCGCCGAGCTGGCGCAGTTGTCGAAGCAACAGCGCTGGACGGAGATGGCGCGTCGCATCAACGACGACGTGCTCCACGAATGGGTGGTAGCCGCACCCTATGACACGCTCGCGGCAACCCTGCTCGCGCGCTACGGCGCGCTCGTCGATCGGGTCGAGGTGAGCATCCCCCTCGCCGGGCCGGACGATCACGCCATGCTCGCCGCCATCCTCGACGAACTCGCGCGCGCCCCTGCCGCGCCGGCGGCCTGAAGCGGCACGCCCACCGACTGGACCGGCGCCCCAAAAAGAGAAGCCCGACCAGGGCCGGGCTTCGCGTCGCCACCCGCGCGGGTGACTCAGAACGGCAGGCTGTGCGCGTGACCGACCATGCACATCAACATCGGGATCGACAGCAGGGTGTTGGTGCGCGACGCCATGAGGGCGACCACGCGCGCGCTGGCCTTCTCCTCGTCCGTGGCCTGCACGATGCCGAGGATCTTCTTCTGGTTCGGCCAGATCAGCACCCACACGTTGAACAGCATGATGGTCCCGAGCCACGCGCCGAGGCCGATGATCTGCACCCCGGGCTCGAAGGTGAACGCGTTGAGGATGCCGACGTCCATGACCTCCAGTGCCGACGCACCGGTCAGCCAGGTCGCCAGCGCACCCCAGCGGAACCACAGCAGCGCGCGCGGCGCGACGTACTTGTTGATCGCGGCCGGCCCCGGGCCGTCCTTGTCCGCCGTCGCCGCGGCCACCGCCGGCACCTGGACGAAATTGAAGTAGTACAAGAGACCAATCCAGATCACGCCGGCGAAGACATGCAGCCAGACGGTCAGTGACCAGAGATTGAACGTGCCTTCGCCGAGCGCGGCGATGACGATGATGGCGACGACAAAGCCCGCGGCGATCGTGCCGGAAACCGATTTCAATGGATTCATGGCTCCCCCTCTTTGTTATTGGCAAGCGAACGATGGGGCGGAATGATATCACCCTGTTCCGGCCTGGCGACCGCGGCGGCAGCGCGCAAAAACCACATCACCGATCCAGTTTTTTCGTTACATGGCATTCCAACGATTACCAAGTGCGGGGCCCCGGTAGCCGGCCCACGCGTCTCGCGCGTACATTGTCCGCCGGGACCGGAGGCAGCTGATGTGGAGTGAACGCAGGCTGTGGCTGGCACGGACGGTACAGCGCTTCTTCGCGGGCCGGATCGCGCGGCTCGCATACGTCGCGCGGTGCGCGAAATTGCTGCTCGTGGCGGCGATCGTCGTTCCGATCACGCTGACGTTGCTGGCTATCCTCGCTTCGCACGTATGGCCCGACATCAAGAACGGGGCAGTGGCCACGAGCAGTCTTCTCATCGGGGGCGCTTTCACCGCGGCCGGTGCGCTGGCGCTGCGCGCGACGGCGCAACGCCTGCACGACATCGGGCGCGACCCGCGCTGGCTCGTGCCACTACTCGTGCTCGTGGTGCCAGCCGGCTTCGTGCCATGGGGATGGGTCCTCCCCGCGCTGGCCTGGCTCGCGCTCGCGCTGTGGCCAGGCGATGCCGATCTCAATCAGCATGGTCCGCCACCCCCCGCCGGCAAACCCGGCATCGTGTGGATTCTCAGCGCGGTCATCCTCCTCATCTCGATCATGGCCGTCGGCGTTCACATCCAGGAGCAGATCGAACAGCGGGCCCGTGCCATCAAAGGCTATTTCTGGGGCCTCGAGCAACGCACCGCGGTGGAGACTTTCTACCGCGCCCATGGCCGTTTCCCTTCCAGCAATGCTGAAGCAGGCTTAACCGAACCGGGCGAAGTCCGCGCCAAATTCGTCGATGCGCTCACGATCGGTCCGGGTGGGGTATTGACGTTGCGCTACGCGAACCACCCGCGCCTGCCATCCAACGCTTACGGCCGCACGCTCGTGATGACGCCGGCAGTGACAAAACAGGGCGGCGAGGCCATGGCGGCGGCTATCACCTGGGATTGCCGCGGCGGCGATTTGCCGCAGACCCTGCGCCACGCCGCCTGCCGGGAGTGACCGCGTCGGGCCGTCGCGCAGGCCCTCACGCCACCTCCACGCCGATCACCAGGGCCATCGCCGTGTCACCGGCGGCGCAGCCGGAGAACAAGCCGCGACCGCCGCCGCGCAACGCCAGCTCCTCGATCAGTTCGATGATCGCGCGCGTTCCGGTCGGCGCCTGTGGATGCCCCCAGATCAGCGAGCAGCCGTAGTTGTTCATGCGTTCCCACGGGAAACCGGTGGCGCGTGAGAAGACGATGTCGTTGACCGCGAACGGGTTGTGCGTCTTGACTGCCGCGATGTCGGCAATCGCGAGCCCGGCCTGGGCCAGCGCGACCGACGCCGCCGGCACCACCGCTTCGGGCATGTACGCGGGCGCGACACGCGCCTGGCCGAAGCCGAGCAGTTTCACGCGCACGTTGGCATCGGCACTGAGTTCACGCGCACGGGCCGGCGTCGTCACCACCAGCGCCGCGTTGCCGTCGGCAGGATGCGTCTGGCCGGCGAAGGTCACCGTGCCGCCGGCGCGTACCGGCTGCAGGCGCACCAGCGCCTCGGCCGAAGTCGGTGTCACGCCGACATCGCCCGCGATGGTCTCGACGGTCTTGTCTAAGCGCGGGCGCGGCACGTCGAACGGCAGGCGCATGTAGCGCTTCTGGAACGCACGGTCGTCAGTCAGCGCGTCCAGGTACTGCTCGTAGCGGCGCAGCACCACCTCGTGCTGCAAGGCGGTGGAGATGCCATGTTTGGCCGCCACGTTCTCGGCCGTCTCGATCATGGCGTGACCGCCATTGGGATCGCAGGCGAAGTTGTCGAGCACCCAGTTCTCGGTGCTACCCGTACCGCCCATGCCGCCGGGTTCAGGGTAGTACAGGTGCGCGCCGTTCGATGTGCGGTCGGCCGTGACGACCAGCGCCGTCGTCGCCAGACCGAGCGCGATTTCGCTGGCCGCCGTCGCGATCGCACGCACGCCGGTGGCACAGGCCTGTGCCACGGTCGGTCCCGAAATGCCGCCCAGGCCCGCCAGCGACATCAGCCATGGCGCGCCATAGAAACTGTGCTGTTGCGGAATGGTAGTACCCAGCACGGCGAAATCGAAGGCATCGTGCGGCAACCGGCGCCGCGCGATCTCCGCGCGCGCGACATGGGCGGCGAACTGCAATGCGTGCAGGTGCTGCAAGCTCGTCTGCCATTTGCAGAATGGCGTCGACCACCAGGCGCCGTAGGGAATCTCCACTGGCACACGCATCTCGTCGTCCCTCCCCTTGCCGTTGCATGGTCGCGGCACCTTGCATCCTCGCCGCCGACCGGGCGCCGAGTATCGCACGCCGCTGCGTCCACCCGTGGCGCGCGCGGGGGTTGTGTCCGTCAAGTTGTGCAAAAGTGTGGTCATGGCCGAGGTCAGGGTGATGGGACTCAAGCGGCCTGCCGCAAGAGCTCCTTTTTCTGCTCTTTGAGCAAATCCATGTTCAGGTAGCGGT
>JBFXAQ010000003.1:0-19736 GCA_050184115.1 Gammaproteobacteria bacterium
CAGATAACCGATGCCGGTGGTGTAGAGGTCGAAATACTTCGTATCTTCGTTGGACATGACGTTTCTCCTTCAAACGGAACGGGATCCGGAGAACGCGCCATCCCTGTCGGGAGCACATTCCCGGCAGCGTGGGTTGAGTCGAGGTCGCGAACGACCCCGCCTGGGCTGACACCGTTGCCTCAGGGCGCGGGTGCGTGCATCGGTTTCACAGCCCGACGATGCATCGGGTGTCACTGAGACCGCAGTGACCACGGATGAAACCGGTTTCAAGTCGGCTCCTGACAGACATAGCGCAGGTACTTGAGCATCCCGCGCGCGTTGGCGAAGGCAGGATGCGGCGCAATGGTCTGATTCGGAAACCAGTCCCGGATGTCCTCGGCGAGCGCCACGGCGCCACCGCCCACGAACAGGATCCGCTCGAGCTCGGCGCCACGCCCCAGCTGCCGCTGCGTCTCGGTGTGCAGCCGCTGGACGATCTCTCGGCGCCCATCACGAACCACCTCGGCGACATCGTGCGTTTTGCCGAACAGGCGGACGCTGCCGCTACGCACGGCGTCGTCGGTCGCGCGCTCGGAGAGCTCCTCGAGGTCGAACTTGGCGCGGATGGCTGACGCGACCTGGCGTTTAAGGTCCAGCAGACCGCAACGCAACGACCCGGAGCTGTCGTGGCGCACGGCCTGGTCGGCGACCACCACGAAATCCGTGGTTCGACCACCGATGTCGATCACCGCGATGGGCACACCGAGGCGCTCGGCCTCGAGCTGCACGCCGCCATTGGCTTCGGAGATGATGTGGTCGTACCAGGCCGCGAGCGCTTCCGGAATTACATCGTGAAACGCAATCGCGGCAGGCAGGCGGCCGTCGATCGGCTGCACCGCCTGCTTCAGGCTCGCCCGTTTGCGCTCGATGAGCTCAAGCCGCTGGTCGCCGTCCTTGAGGTAGAAACTGCTGACCGGCAGTCCGGACACGGCGTGCACGGACTGTCCCGCCAGGCGAGCTTCGTGCAAGGCGTGCTGGACGATGGCGCGGTTCAGACCAGAGAAGGGATAGCCGTCGAAATGGGTCGGCTCGCCTTCCACCTCGCCGACGGCGAACAGTGTGTCGTCGGTCTCGTACTCGAACACCCGCTGTTCGCTGCCGTTCAGCCAGGTCACGTTGGAGCGACCGATCCGCGCGCGGGACGGGATCGCGATAAGACGCCCGTCAGGCAAGGCAACCTTGGTGAACGCATAGCCGTCGTCCAGGCCGATGCTGATGGGGTTCAGGGTCTCGCTGTCGGCCACGGTCACCTCCGGCTCGTCGCTTACAGGGTTCAGCCGATCACCTTGCGGAGATGGGCAAAGGGTTTGGCATTGCTGCTCGTGCTAGGCGGCGTCGTTGGCGCCTCCGCAGAATGCGGCGCCGGCTCCTGGTCGCTGCCGCCGTTGTCGTGCGCGCCTTGCAGCCATCGAGAGAACGGTGTCGTTGGGATGGCGGGTCCGACGGGCACGCGGCTTTGGCTACCGCCAGGCTCGCCGGTGCGAAGCCAGCGACCCTCCGCGAGGAACCCCTGCACCAGCAGCGACCGAATCCAATCCTGTCCCCGCTTGCGCTGCAGGTCAGCCAGCCGCCGCAAGATCAACCGTTCCAGTACCAACCCCGGATCCAGGGTGATGCTGAGTCGCTTAGGGGCACTGACTTCGGATACCGGCACGGTGGCACTCACGACAATGATCGATGTCGTGATTATTCGGTTGGGAGAATCGGAGACCAGAACTAACGTGTTCCGCCCCTGCAGCGCTTCGGGTCACCCAGACCAGGACGTCACCCGATGTTCGGCAATGCACGGAGACCTGTCGGATCGGTGGTGGGGTTCGGGCTCGGCTCACTCACGACCGCAGGCGCGTGCGGTGCCCGGCGGACACCCGCGAGGACGTCACCTGGCACTTCGCCCATGGCATCGATGGCCTGCAACGCCTTCGCCGTGCCGTGATTGACGTCGCGCCGCGTCACACTCAGGAATCGATAACCGACGGGACTTTGCAGCACGCGTCGCACAATCCGTCCCGCATGATGCAGCATGCCTTCTGCTTCATCGCGGGTGAGGAGACCGACATGACGCGCACTCAGGATCTGGCAAGCGAGCGCGTCGAATGTCCCGATCACGCGCGCGGCATGAAATGCATAGGGGTTGCTGAAGTTGAGATTCACTCGCGACGGTTTGGTTGAGACAGGCAAGACAACCTGGAGGGCGCCCATTCCTTCAAGCCTGTCCGCGATCGCCCGATCCATGTCGGAAAGCTCTCGCTCTGCCTGGTCCAGCGCATCGTGGATCTTCAGCATCCACCAGTCAGCGTACGGATCGTCGGCTCGGGCGCCGTGCCAAACGGACCGAACGAGATTGGCGAAGCCGATGAGCCCGATGATGGCCGGCTTGTCTGCGCTGTAGCCACGACCCTTCACGAGCCGCTGCGCCTGACGAGTCTGCAAGGTCAGGACCGCGCCACCACGGAGCACTCCGGGGTCCTCGTCGGGTAGCGCACCCTGGTCACCGGATAGGGCCAATGCAGATTCGGTCGTGGGTGGTCGGGTCACATTCACACGCGCTCGGTGTCCGATGAAATCGCGGCTACCATCAATGCACGGCAAGGATATGACTTGAAGCTCGAACGCCCGCAGGCGGCGTCGTGCTTCCAAGACTGAATTATTACAGTGTAATAATCCATGAACGATCAGCGAGGCTTTCGGTCAGGTGTCTTCGGCATGCCCAGCAGCTTCCGGATCTCCGCAAGCGGGCTCTCACCGGGCGGTCGTGCCGCACGCTCTTTGCGCTCTCGCTCACGCTCGGCCGCTTCCTCCCGCATGCGTTCCGCCTCGCGTCGGCGTCGATCACGCTCGGCCTGAATCTTGAGACCCAGGTTCGGTACGAAACCGCCGCGGTTCACCTGGACGCACAAGTGGTGCAAATAGCGAAGCTCGTCGTAGACCGGCTTGGCCCCGTGCTGCTCTGCCTGGAAGCGACCGGACAGCTCGTCCAGCACTGGTTGCCGATGTTCCACGGGAATCGTCGCAAGGTATCGCGCCGCAAGCGCACGCTGGTTGTCCTTGAGGCGCGGTGGAACGACCAAAGCTTTGAGCGACACGGCCTCGCGCGCGATTCTCTTGGAATCTGTTGGTGTTGTTGTAGTTGTATTTTTATATTTACTACTACTACGTAGTACCGATTTCGATTTTTGAGGGTCCGGTTCCACCGCCTTCGAATTTTGGTCCTGGTTGCGACGTACGTGAGCGCCCGAGTTCGCCAAGCTCTGAAGGACGTCGGCGTTGAAGCTGAAGTAGCGGCGGTTGCCCCCGCGCTGAATTGCGTGGATGGCTTCGAGACGGCGCTCCATTGGGTTGGCCGGCGCCAGCACGTCCTTACCTAACTGGATGTCTTCATCCAATGACTTGGAGACAGCCGCAGCCACTCGGCGCACTCTAGCGTGGTGATGATTCGCCGCGTCCTCCAGGAACGCCATGTACCCAGGATCCAGGTGCAGCGCGTCGGCCAGAGGTAGCGGCTCGTCGTGCAGCGCATAGACGTTACCACCGAATCGCCCGTCTGCTTCTCTGCTGCGCGCGCACAACGACAACCATCGCGTCGCACGCAAGATTGCGATGGCACGGGAGACAGTGGAGGTTGACGACACATTCGCCAAGCGGGCGATGTCAGCGTAGCTCGGAAACACGGCTTTGGCGCCGGAGCCTCTGCCACTCTGGCAAATGACCATCCACACCAGCTTATCGACAGGCTCCAGGATCGGATCCTGCACGACGACCACCGGGAAGGCGTGGTGCCAGTTGCCGAGAAACAGCAGCGCATCCGAGTTGGCGGCGCTGCCGCCGCGGTGTTTGCGGGAAATGGTCTCGCGGATCAGGGCATCGAGGGCATAGGTCTCCGGGCGGATTTCCGAGTCATCTTGCGCCATGCAATCCTGCGATCACCGTGGTTGGCCGCCAGCGGCACGCTGCTCCGGCGGCGGCGAGGCCTGCGACGACGACACCGTGTCCGACGGAACGTACACGTCGCCATACTCCAACCAGCGCTGAACCAAATTCCAGACAGCGCGCATCGAGGCTCCGGACTCCTCCTGCACTGCCAAGTATTCCTTGGGATCGAGTGCTTCCTCGCCGACCGATTCGAGACGCGCTGAAAGTGCACGCCACAAGCGGTGGCCGGTCTCCTCGTCCGGCTCCGGAGGTCGGCCGACGGCCGGATCCACGGCGAGCATGCGGCGTAGCCGGGTGTATTCGCGCGATCCGACACCGAAAAGGCTACGCATCATCTCGAGCGGTGCGTCGGCCTGGATCAGATCACGTTGCAGCTCCTCGGCTTCGCGCGAGGCCCGGAGGTTGGCGATCATCGGCCAGAACACCTCGCGGTCGAGCGCAATGCTCAGACAGTGAGCCTGCAATGCGCCGACTCGATACAGGTCAGCGAGATTCAGCTCGCGCAAGGCTTCGATCTCCCTTGGTCCGAATCGCATCGCGCGGAGGGCGTGCTGATCGCCCTCGGCCAGGCACCGCATCGCGTAAAGCAATACGGCGGTGACGAGATCGGCTTCCTTGGTACCAATCATGCGCGGCCCCACAGGGCCTGGTCATCGGTTGCGGCGTTCCGACGCAGCGCCCGGTAGGTGTCCATGAGGCCCAGCAAGTCCTGCCAGTCTCGGTCATCCAAGCGGCGCCAGAGTCGGTAGCCCATGTGCCCGGGGTCGAGTGTCCATACGCTGGCAAAAAGTAGGCCGGCGTCCTGCTCGACCAGCGCACGTCTCAGAACAGACTCCTCCGGTAGCGCGGGCAGGAGAGCGTCGAGCGGCGCGACCGTGAGCTCCGAACAGGCAGCCAGGTGCCACCACACCATCGACACTTGTGCCAGTGCATCCTCGTCGAGCTGATCGACCAGGGCCGCATCCGGAACATCACGCAGTAAGAAACCGAGTCCGTGCCCGGAGAGCGGTTGGACGAGATCGCCCAGCCCGTTGCGCTGAGCCAATCGGCTCGCAAGGGTCCAGAGCCGGGCACGCAGCGATTTCAGATCTGCGCAAGCGGGTGTACCGATGCTGACCGGTGGAGTCTCGTCTTCGCTATCGTCCTCGATTATCTGGTCATCAACAGGATCATGGTGTCCAGGACTGGCCGCCAACTTTGCCGTGGCTCGGTCTGTGCGCTCAGCGGGCGACGTGGTTCCGTTTCGTGGCACAAGCGGCGCTTGGGTATTCTCACCGGAGGCCGTTCGGGCAGGCTCGATAGCCTCGACAATCGGTTCGTCAAGTTCGCCGGTTGCGTCCGGGCCGAAAGACTCCTGGTGACGTCCGGATAATCGCGCGTCGATCTCGAGGCTAACCGCATGGATGCTCCTATCGGCGCGCTCGGCAATTTCCGCTTCGAGCGACCGCCGCAGGCTCGCGATGTCCCATTCCGATGTGTCGTAACGTCGGCACAAGGCATCGAACGTCTGGTCAAACTCGATTTCCGTGTCGATGCTTCGGGCCATCCAGATTGCGCGTGCTGCGCGTTCCAGCGAACGGATTTTGGCAACCTGCGGCCGACCGATGCCGCCTTCCAAGGCCTGTGACAGAATCGGACGAAGCCGCTCGACCGCGTACGCCATCTGCGAGATGAGACCCTGGCTCAGCCCGTATCCGCATTGCCGCAGCGCCTCCGCGAGTTGCGCCTGCGTGAAGGATTCTCCCGAAGCCTCCTCGAGAAACCGCTTCGCGTCGGCTACGGCCAGCGCCTTGTCGAGAAACGTCAGGTCACCGCGGAGGTCGTTCTCCTTGAGATGGGCGAGCAGCACATCGGCCTCGCGGGTCCACGATCGGATCGCACACGGGACAGTCGCGAAACGCCGGTCGCCGGTCTCCTGGAACAGCTCCTTCAGGATTCGCAGACGAGTATTCCCGCCGGCGTGCACGATGTAGTCAGTTTCGCCCGGTCGCTGGGTGACCACGAGCGGCTGGCTGAGACCGTCCGCCCGAATCGAGGCCTTGATGCGGTCGTATTCCGTGTTAGGCGCACGCCGGGGATTGTGTTCGTACGGGTGGATCCGGCCGACGTCGAGGGTCACGAGCTCCAGGACGTCACCGGGTGCCTCGCCGGCGTCGGCGTCATGCCGAGCCGCCTTGCGGGTCATGGCCGCTCTTCCGCGACCATGAGGTACGGCTCCTCACGCTCGAAGATCTCCGGATAGCGCACCAGGCTCTCACGGGGCACGGTCTTGAGCCGGCCTCCTGAACGGGCCGCGACGTCCCGAGTCTGGGCCTCGATGCGCGCCGCCATCAGGGCGCTCGCGTAACGGTGCTTGCCCGCCAGTTGATAGAGATAAGACACGGAGTCGTTGCAGACGACGGCGACGTCCGCGCGTTCGCGCTTACTTGCCGCCCTGAGAAAATCGCTTAGCTCCATGCATAAGAATTTAGCGATGCGCAAAAGTTCTTGCAAATGAATTTAGCATCTTTATAGTTATCATCGTGCTAAATGAGCCAGATACACGAATGAGCCGAGTACGAGAACGTGTTCGCCTCGACAATCTCAACCTGCTGATCGCGGAAGCCGGGTCGGCGGCTGCGCTTGCCCGCCGCGCGAACACGAGCGAATCGTACTTGAGTCAGATCCGAAACCAGCTCACGACGCCAAAGGGAACCCCGAGAGCCGTTGGCGATAACCTCGCGACGAAGCTCGAACGGGCAATGGGAAAAACCAACGGATGGATGGATGAAATGCACAGGGAAGTGAATTCAGTCCATGACACTCTGCACGGTGAGCCACCGACTAGAGATATTCATGGTCTACACGCGCTAATTTCTTGGGACAAGGCGACTCAATGGCCGACGATTTCCGGCAATTTTTCTGCTGGGGAGGCTGAGGATCTACTACCTTGCCCTGTCCGATGCAGTCAGAACACGTTCGTGCTTCGGGTACGTGGCGAGAGTATGGAGCCCAAGTTCCACGATGGAGATCTGATCTTCGTTGATCCCGACGTGGAACCGATAAGCGGCAAGTACGTCGTCGTTCAATTCGAGCACTCGCAGGAGGCGAGCTTCAAACAACTGATCGTCGAAGACGGACAAAAATACCTCAAGGCCGCAAATCCTGATTGGCCACAACGGATTATCGAGTTGGATAAGAGCGCTACGATTTGCGGCGTTGTCGTGTTTAAGGGGGAACTCGTATGAATCGCGGTTCTTCCGCCGGCATGGCTCAGACCTCGGCCGGTTATCGTGGTGCTAAGAGTTTTCCCTTTGCGCAGATGATTCGCACGGTGCTAATGTTTTCTCCTGTCGGTGCTCGTGCCGGCCCTCGACTTGAACGGATGCATTTTCGCCGAACACCATGGCTTCCCGAAAGCGATTCGAAAATCCTTGCTCACCTAATTCCGCTTCGCGGTTTGGTGTTTCCGCTGTTCATGCGCGCGGCGAATCGGCTTGCCGTAAATTGGCTTAGAAGTGCCCGTCAACTGGCTCACGATCAGAAAGTGCTCCGAGCTTACCGGCTATTCGGAAAACGCTATCCGGTCGAAAATCCGGGACGGCGTCTGGCCCGAGGGCCGCGTATGGGCAAAAGCACCGGACGGGCGGGTACTGATCAGTGTTGAGGGCTACCACCAATGGGTAGAAAGCCTCGCACCGGTGTCCGCACCGTCAGCGCTTCGTCCATCGAACTCTCCTTCACCTATCAAGGGAAGCGCTGCCGCGAGAAGGTCAAGCTTAAGCCCACCCCCGCTAACCTGAAGCGAGCAGAACGCCACCGCGCCGCGATCCTGGACGCGATCGACAAAGGCACTTTCGATTACGCGACTACCTTTCCGAAATCCAAGAACGCACCGCAGTTCAACGATCAACCCGGTGCGACCATCACTGTCGAACGTTTCCTTACGAATTGGTGGGACGGCGAAGAAAAGGATCTGAAGGCATCCTCGCGAGCCACCGACAAGCGAATCGTCTTCAACCAGATCATCCCGGAATTTGGCCAATTCACGCTCACAGATTTGAAGTGGCACATGATCCGCGACTGGGCAAAGTCCCAGGGCTGGAGCCGGAAAACCCAGAACAACAAGCTCAGCGTGCTGCGGCGGGCGCTCAACGAAGCGGTGGAACAAGAGCTCATCCATAACCACCCGATGGCGAACAAGGTTATTCGCCGCCGCAA
This sequence comes from Gammaproteobacteria bacterium, assembly GCA_050184115.1. Taxonomy (GTDB): domain Bacteria; phylum Pseudomonadota; class Gammaproteobacteria; genus JACKNG01. The sequence continues at coordinate 8,170 of JBFXAQ010000003.1, forward strand.
ATCGCGAAGCGCAACAACACCCGACACGAAGTCCAAGGTTGACCCGTTCAGCCACGAAGAGCGTACTGCGCTCATCGGGGCCGCTAGGGGACAACTCCAGAACCTGGTCCAGTTCGGGTTCTGGACCGGACTCCGCCTCTCCGAACTGTTCGCTCTCAACTGGGGTAATGTTGACTGGATCAACGACCGAATCTACGTCGAGGGTGCGCTCACTCAGGATGCGGACGAAATCGAAGACACGAAGACCGAAGCCGGTGAGCGCATGGTCAACCTCCTGCCGCCGGCTCTCGCGGCCCTGAAGGCCCAAAAGGAACATACGTTCCTGAAAGGCGTCGAGATATTCCAGAATCCTCATACCCGGGAACGCTGGACGGGAGATCACGCGTTACGCGCGCGGCAATGGAGCACGCTTTGCCGACGGGCAGGCGTTCGCTATCGCCCACCGGGCCAGATGCGTCATACGTTCGCTTCGATGGCGTTGATGGCTGGCGAGTCACCGCAGTGGGTCGCGGCACAGATGGGCCACACGGACTGGACGTTTACGGCGCGAGTCTATTACCGCTGGATTCCGAAGGACGCAGGGGATGCAGGTACGAAAATAACCGATAGGTGGGGAGTCAACTAGCCCGCACAGCACGAGAGTTTCTTCACGTCTTTGGTAAAGCCTTGCGCTGCCAGCTTGAGCCCTTCCACCGCCGTCAGGTACGGAAATATCGTCTCTCCCAGTTCTTCGGCCGTGAGCCCGGCTTTCAGCGCCATGACGACGGTTTGTATGCTGTCGCCGGCTTCCGGCGCGAGAACCGTCGCACCGAGCAGCTTGTCCGTCTGGTTGTCGGCGACCAGCTTGATTAAGCCGCTCGTTTCCCGTGACGCGATAAAGCGTGGCACATTGTCCAGGGTGACCACGCTTGTCTTGACGTTGCGGCCCTTAGCTATGGCTTGGGCTTCCGTCAGCCCCACCGTGGCAACCTGCGGATCTGTGAACACGACGGCGGGCATTGTCCCGCTGTCGTAACTCGAAGTGTTGCCGTTAAGAGCGTTTCGCGCGGCAATCTTGCCGCCGTAGGCAGCCATGTAAACGTACATGTCCTTGCCAGTCACATCGCCAACGGCATAGACGTCGGGATTGCTGGTCTGCATGTAGTCGTTGATCTTGACGCCTTCTTTGGGGTTGAGCTCGATGCCGGCTCGATCGAGGTGGAGCGATCTGGTGTTTGGCCTTCGTCCCGCTGCCGCCAACACCTGGTCGGCATTGACGACTTTTTCCCCATCGTCCGTCTGGCAGGTCAGTCTGATGCCCTTGTTGTCCTGTTCGATCTTCTGGTAGCCGATGCCCTCGCAGATCGTCACACCCTCCTCGCGGAGGTGTTCGGTCAGAGCCGCGCTGACTTCCGGCTCCGCGTCGGGCAGGAGGCGGCTGCGGCAGCAGATCGTCACCTCGACGCCCGCACGTGAAAACATCTGTCCAAGCTCGCAGCCGATGACGCCACCACCGATAATCAGCAGCGAGCCGGGCAACTCTTCGAGTTCGAGCGCCCTGGTGCTGTCCAACACAGGCACGCTCTGAATGCCATTGATCGGCGGCAAAGCCGCCGAAGCGCCGCTGGCAAGAATGATCTTCTTCGCGTGGTAGCACGTGCCATGCACATCGACGTCAATGCCGTTGCCGGTGAACAGCGCTCGACCCGTGACGTAGGAAATATTCGGATACTCGGGCAGCAGGTCTTCGTACTTGGCCTTGCGCAGGCTATTGACGAGTTGCTGCTTCTGCTGGACGAGCGCTTTCCAGCTTGATATTTCGACGGCGCCCCGGAGGCCGTCGAACCGGTCGGCGCTGTTACCCTTGTGGACCACTTCGGTGGCACGAATCAGGTTCTTGGACGGCACGCAGCCCACATTCACGCAGGTACCGCCGATAGTGCCGTCTCCTGCGATCACGACATTCGCGCCGAGCTCGGCCGCAGTGATCGCCGCCGAAAACCCTGCCGAGCCGCCACCGATAACGAGAATGTCCGGCTGGGTATGCCTGACGTCTTCAGCGCTGCAACAATCCGACATTCTTCATGCTCCATCTTTCATTGTTATGTCACGACGTTGCTTGCGCCAAATGGCGTAGACCGTCAGGCCGACGAAAAACGCCAGCGCCGGGAACAGCATGAGGTCCAGATACCCGGTAATCGCAGACAGTCCGACGACACCGACAAGCACGATCAGAGCCGGCGTAAAGCAGCAAAGTGCCGCGATTACGGTTCCAACGATACCGACGCACAGCAACGTGCGATCTTGCACCGTGAGCCCTTACGATGTCGGCGACGCCGGATACCCAGCGTTCGTTGAAGCCGCGCCGATTTGATCAGGCGTCGCCACAGCCGGATCGAAGATGACCGTAGCGGTCTTCGCTTCAAAATCAACGGCTACGGATTTGACGCCTTCGACTCTTTCCATGGCCTTGCGCACGGTGATCGGGCAAGCGGCGCAGGTCATCTTCTCAACGGCGAAGGTAACGGTCTGTTCGGCGACGGTTGATTGAGCTTCGGTGCTGTTAGCCGCCCATGCATCCGGCAGGAAGTTGATCGCGGCAACACCCGAAAACGCGACAAAGGTGACGGCGGCAACGATGGCTGATACTCGTTTCATACGCGTGCTCCTAGTAAAAGAACGGCGCCCAGAGGTCGACTGTCGCAGAAAGCAGCACGAGCAGCGTGGCAATCCAGAGCACCGACATGTTTAAGAGATTGGAGGCAGGCCGCGCGCAGTAAGTCCCTTCGGCGCAGACCTTTTTCGGTTTGAAGTAGACGTGCCAGAAACCGCCCGCGAGCAGGAAGGCCGTAACGGTCAGGAAGTAGGGCTTGTAAGGTTCGAGGACGGTCAGATTTCCGATCCACGCCCCGCTCACTCCCAGCGTCACCAGGACCAGCGGCAGGACACAGCAGGACGACGCGATCAACGCGCCAAAGATGCCGCTGGCGGCGAGTAGCCTGCCGCGGCCCGGCTCCGCGGGAGCGAAGACGTTCGCCTCCCGGGCAATGCCCTCGTTTTTGAGTGTCTGGCTCATGACGAATCGGCTATCTCTTGCAGATTCCTTCAGATGCTTGCACGATAGACCCTGTAGTGACTACAGGGTCAAGCACTTTTTCCACAGGCATGAAAACGGTGCGAACCACATGGGCATGACACGCGGCGATCTGGCGAAACGAACGGGCTGCAACGCGGAAACGATTCGCTACTACGAGAAGATCGGCGTGATGCCTGAACCGCTCCGCTCGGCCGGAGGCTACCGGCAGTACGACGAGACGCACGAACAGCGCCTGCGCTTCGTGATGCGCGGCCGGGAACTGGGATTTGCGATCGACGACCTGAAAAGCCTGCTCGATCTTGTCGACCGGAACGCCGTGTCCTGTGGCGAGGTCGAAAAACTTGCAAAGCTCCATCTTAGATCCGTGCGGCAGAAGATGGACGACCTGAAACGCATGGAGAGCGTTCTGGGTGAGACAGTAGAAGCGTGCAGCGGCGAAAACGTGCCGGAATGCCCGCTTATAGACACGCTGTTCGGTGCACGACGGTAAAGCGTGATAGCCGGTGCAGACGGCGATACGCTTGACTCTGTATCATGCTAAGGAGTCAAGCGAGCAATGCCCTCAGAATTCCCTCGGTCTTGGTGAGACCCACGCGGCCGCGGGGCCACGGGTTCTTCCCTGAAGGGCCCGAGGCTTGGGTATGGTCTCTGTTGTTCCCCTTGGACTGATATCGAGTTTCGAGCGCTCACCCGAAACACCGAAGTCCCATTCGAAGGAGGGGCGAAGCGCCTTGGGCGGCGGGTCCGTGTTGCATGAAGAATCTGCTGGCGTTAGAGGCGCAGGCATCGCGGCACCCAGAGAGAGCGTAGACGCGCCACGGAAGCTATGGCTCAACGACCTGGGGAGAGTGCCATTGGTGGTAGCTACATCCTGAGGTGGTCATCGTTTCCGTCGTCGGGCGCAGCGGCCGGCAAGCCGTGTCCGCGCCAGAACGCGAAAATGGCGGGAAACACGATCAACACCAGAACAAGAGCCGATCCCACGCCGCCGAGCATCGGTGCGGCTATTCGTCTCATCACATCCGCCCCGCTTCCAGTGCTGTACATGATCGGGACGAGGCCCATGAATAGCGCGAGCCCGGTCATCAGCATGGGTCGAATGCGCTGGCTGGCACCTTCCGTGATCGCCTGCATCAGGTCCTGGCGGGTCTCGAGAGAGCCATCTTCGGCATGTCTGCGCCATGCGATATCGAGATAGAGCATCATCAATAGCCCAAGCTCGACGGCGAGACCTGCGACGGCGATCATCCCGACAGCCACCGCCACGCTGAGGTTGTATCCCAACGCGGACAACAACCAGATGCTGCCGATCAGGGAAAACGGCAATGCGGTCATCACGACCAGCGTCTCGGTCATCGACTTTCGGTGCATGTACAGCATGAAAAAGATCACGAAGATCGTCAGCGGCACCAGCACGGAGAGCCGTGCCTTGGCGCGTTCGAAGTACGTGAACTGTCCGGCCCAATCGAGCCGGTAGCCCGGTGGGATGTCCACGGAATCGGCAACCACGTCACGCGCGAGCTGCACGTAATCCGCGATGCCGATGTCATCGTTCACGTCGACGAAGACAAAGCTGACGAGTTGCCCGTCTTCGTTTCTTAACGCCGGCGGCCCGGTGCGAAACTGAATGTCGGCGACCTGCGTAATTGGTATCTGCGCACCGGATGTCGTAGTCACGAACACGCGCTCGAGCGCTTCGATGTTATCCCGGTACTCACGCGCGTAGCGCACCAGAATGCCGTAGCGTTCCCGTCCCTCAACCGTTTCGCTGACCTTCACGCCGCCCATGGCGGCCTCGATCACGCTCTGTACGTCGTTGACATTGAGCCCGAAGCGAGCCGCTGCTTTGCGATCGATCTCGAAGTCGAGGAAGTATCCTCCCGTTGCCCGTTCGGCAAAGGCGCTGCGCGTATGGGGCGCAGTCCGCTCATCGTCGAGCAGAGCACGTTCGATGTCGACGCCCGTGCGTTCGATGACGCCAAGCTCGGGGCCGAAGATCTTGATCCCGAGTGTCGAGCGAATGCCCGTTGCCAACATTTCGGTGCGCGTCTGAATCGGCATCCACCAGATATTCGGCATACCGGGAAAGCGCATGGCGCCGTCCATCTCGCCGATGAGTTGGTCCCAGGTCATGCCCTCGCGCCACTCGTTATTGGGTTTCAACATGATGTTGGTTTCGATCATGGAGAGTGGCGCCGGATCGGTAGGACTAGTGCTGCGCCCCACCTTGCCAAATACACGCTCGACTTCCGGGAACTTCTTGAGCTCCCGATCCATCGTTTGCATCACTCGGGTTGCCTCTTCGATGGAAATGCCAGGCAGTGCAGTCGGCATGTACAAAATGCTGCCCTCGTTTAGAGGCGGCATGAATTCGTTGCCGAGCGATCGGTACACAGGCACCGTCGCAACCAAAGCGAGGACCGCAATGATGATAACGAGCCAACGCGAGCGCACGGCAAAACGCACCACCGGCGCATAAGCTGCCCGCAACACCCGGTTTAGGCGGCTGTCGTCGCCGAGGATGCGGCCTTTGATGAAGAGCACTGCAAGCGCAGGGATCAGCGTCACCGACAACAGTGCAGCGAAGAACATGGAGTATGTCTTGGTGTACGCGAGCGGCTTGAAAAGGCGACCCTCTGTGCCTTCGAGCGCAAAGACCGGTACAAACGAAACGGTGATGATCAGCAGCGAAAAAAAAATGCTCGGGCCGACTTCCTGCATCGCTTCGATGATCACCCGGGTTCTGGATTCATCCTGAAGCGATTCCCCGTGCAAGCGCTTGTGGACATTGTCGATGATGACGATGGCGGCATCGACCATCGCGCCGATAGCGACGGCGATGCCGCCCAACGACATGATGTTTGCCGTCAATCCCTGATAGGACATTGGGATGAACGACAGCAAGATGGCGATGGGTAGCGTCAGGATAGCGACAAAGGCGGACCGTGCATGCAACAGGAAAAATCCGATGACGAGCGAGACGATCAGCATCTCCTCGATGAGCGTATTACGTAGAGTCTCGATGGCGCGTTCGATGAGGCTCGACCGATCGTACACGGGCACGATCTCCATACCGGATGGCAAACTGTCACGCAACACGTCGAGCCGTTCCTTAACGCGGTCGATCACGTCGAGGGCGTTCTCGCCGTAGCGCATGACGACGATGCCACCAACGGCGATGCCTTCACCATCAAGATCCGCCTGGCCCCGCTGCAACGCGGGGCCAAGACTCACAGTCGCGATATCAGCGACTCGAATCGGCACGCCACCATCACCCACGCCAATGACCACCTCCTCGAGGTCATCGACGGACTTCACGTAACCCCGGCCGCGAATGAACTGCTCGTGGCCCGCGATTTCCAGTACGCGTCCGCCCACATCGTTGTTGGAATCGCGTACCGCCATGACGACTTTGTGCAGAGGAATGCCGTAGGAGGCGAGCTTATTGGGGTCGACGTTGATCTGGTATTCCTTGACGAACCCGCCTACCGAGGCGACTTCGGCCACACCCTCGACCGCCTCGAGGGCGTAACGCAAGTTGAAGTCCTGCAAGCTGCGCAGATCCGCAAGACTGTGATTCCCCGTCTTATCGACCAGTGCGTATTGGTAGACCCAGCCAACGCCCGTGGCGTCCGGGCCGAGGGTCGGCCGGACACCGTCCGGGAGTTTGGGCGCAGCCGAATTAAGGTATTCCAGCACGCGCGAGCGCGCCCAATACATGTCGGTGCCATCCTCGAAGATCACGTAGACGAACGACAGTCCCATAAAGCTCTGGCCACGCACGAAGCGCACTTCCGGTGCCGCCAGCAGTGTGGTCGTCAGGGGATAGGTGATCTGGTCTTCGACGAGGTCGGGGCTGCGCCCCGGCCAGTTGGTGAAGACGATGACCTGAACGTCCGACAGGTCCGGAATGGCGTCCAGCGGCGCAGTCGTCAGCGCCCGATAACCCCAGACGGCACCGGCGAGCACCAGCATGACAGTAAGCAGCCAGTTTCGTGCCGAGTAGTCGATCACCCTTTCGAGCGGACCGTTGCCCCGGCCGGCGTCATGGGCATTTACCATTGATCGATCCCCGTCTTGAGCCGGGTCTCCGCGGCGATCAGGAAATTCCCCGACGTCACGACCTTGTCCCCCAGAGACAGTCCGTCGAGCACCTCGACAAAGCCCTGCGCATAGCGGCCAGTTTGGATACGAACCGGTTTCAGGCGACCGCCGCCCAGGTCGACGAATACAACGCGGCTGTTGCCTGCGACGATCACGGCTTCTTCGGGTACGCTGAGGCGATGGCCAATGTCCGATTTGAGCGAGACCTCGGCATACATGTCGGGCTTGAGTTCGCCGTTAGAGTTGTCGAGAGAAAGGCGTATACGGCCCGTGCGGGTCTTGCCGTCCAGATACGGATACACATACTCCACCGTAGCTGGGTAATTGCGTCCCGGCAGATACGGCAACGTGACGGTGGCTTGCATCCCCGCCCGCACCAGATCGAGGTCGGCTTCGAACACTTCCGCCTCGACCCAGACCGCCGACAAATCGGCAATTGTCAGTAGGGTCTGGCCCATCTTGGCGGCGGAGCCGTCAGTGATATTGCGTTCGATCAACGTTCCGGAACGGGGCGCGTAGATTGCTACGAAGTCCTGCGGCACACCCCGACGCTCGAGCGCCTGGATTTCAGCGTTCGATAGGTCCCAGAGCGCCAGTCGTTGTCGCGCTGCGCGGAGCAGACCGTTTGCGGCGACGGAGCGTCGCTTGCGCGTTTCGAGATACTCTTGTTGCGCGGCGAGCAGTTCCGGGCTGTACACCGTGAATAGCGGCTGCCCCTTTGAAATTTCCATACCGACGTAATCGGCCGTGAGGTCGCCGACGTAGCCATCGAATTTCAGCGTGATTTGAGACAGGCGCGTCTCGTCGAACGTGACTTCACCCACGGCGCGAATGGTTTTGACGAGGTCTCGATGAGTGGCTTCGCCCGTCTCGACACCAATCATCTGGCGGCGCCGGTTGTCGATGGTGATGACGTTTTCATCCGCTGCACCAACCGGTGCACCACCGACCGGCGTGGCTCCCGCCGCGATCGTCAAGCCCTCACGGTCCGTGGCCAGATCGAATTGCAGGCGCTTGTCCCCTCGAACCGCGTCGGAGATCTCAATCGTCAGCGGCCATTCGCCGCGCATAGATAGATTCATCGACCCTTCATAACGGCCAGGTCCCGTTCTCGTCAGATCAGCCGGTGCGCGCATGGCAGGCATCGCGCCCATGGCCGGCATCTGCGCAAAGGCGTCAACGTCGACGTCGTCCAACGGCTGACCTGCCGCGTCGCGGAGTTCAACCATGAGATCGTTGTCACCCACTTGAGCCGTCTTGGGGTCGATGTCCACGGCGATTTCGATGTCGCCCACGCGATAGCGCGGCATGCCCCTAGGTGGGCTCTCGCCCCCACGCGAGGATCCGACGGGATCGCCGCCTACGGCAATAGGCATTTCAGCGCGGTCAGTCGCGAGATCGAATTGCAGCCGCAACGGCGCGCCATCAGGTCGCGCAATGGTAATTGTGAGCGGCCATTCGCCGCGCATGGAAAGATCCATAGTGCCCTCGTATCGGCCGGGCGTGGTTTCCTCGATATCAGCCGGCGCGCGCATGGCGGGCATCGCCCCCATGGCCGGCATCTCGGCGTAGGCATCGATCTCGGTGGATACCGGTTCGCCGCTGGCATCGCGAATCTCGATGATCAGCCTGTTGTTGCCGACTGCGGGCGTGGCCGGGTCAGTCATGACACCAATCTCTAACGCGCCCGCGCGATATCGCGGCATGCTGATCTCGTTTGCCCCGATCGGCTGTTCGCCGCCCGGCGTAGAAAGGAACCACCAGGCTCCAGCCGCTAGCGCCACTCCGGCCACCAGGCCCGCGAGCCCCAGAACTAGTTTGCTTCGTTTCATTTTTCTTCTCCGGTGGCGTGTTCGGCCTTTTGCGACTCGATCGATCCACCGATCGATCGCTCGAGATCGGCAAGCCGTCGCGCGTAGTCGGCCCGCGCGCGCTCCATCGCGAGATGTGTCTTCAATTTGCGTTGCTCAGCAGTGATGACGTTTAGGAATGCGCCGCCACCGCTTTGATAGTCCGCAATCGATGCCGACAGATACTCGGCGGCCAACGGCACGAGTTCTTGTTCAAAGAGGGCGACCGAGGCCTGTGCCTCAACAACTTCAGCGCGTGCCTGTGCTAAATCCGCGAGCAGTTCGGCGCGCTGTTCTACCAAAGACCACTCGGCGCGCCGTTTGTCGGCGCGTGCGCGACTCAGATCCGCGCGGCGCTTGCTCCGATCCAACGGAACGTTGATCGACACACCGACGATGGGCCGTTTGTTGGTGTCGTCCCAAAGGCTGTTGTAACCGACGCCAACCTGGAAGTCAGGATAGAAAGCTTTTTCGGCGAGCGTAACGCGGCGATCGCTGGCGGAAACGCGCGCATCCAGCCGCGCTAGATCGGGATGCTGCGCCAGCGCCAAGGTCTGCAAGTGCCCCAGCGGCGGTAAGCTCGCTCCAAAACGAATTGGAGCCGCAGGCGCCAAAGGCGTTTCGGGATCTCGGTTCAGCAAGGCATTGATGCGCACCTGAACCGTTGCTTTGGTCCGCTGAAGCCGCAGAAGCTGATTGTCGAGATCGCTGTGCTCGACTTCCGCTTGCAGGACGTCCTGTTTCAAGGCTCTACCGACCGCATACCGAGTTTCCGCCGTCGCGATCAACTCCTCGAGTAACGCCCGCGTGGCATGATGGATATTCAACGCCGCGTGAACGAAGTACCACTCCGCATAGGCAGCTTTGGCTTGCGCAGTAACGCGCAAGCGCAGTGCATCGACATCCCGGTCCGCCGCAACCGCGTCGTAGCGAGCCGCTGCCTCGCGGGCTGAAAGCGTTCCGGGCCAAGGAATTTTCTGACTGAAGTCAACTCGCTGGTTCAGGCCCCGGTCACCGCCGGCAGAAAACGGTGCCACGGCGTAGCTCAGCATTGGATCATCGAGTGATCCGGCTGGATCGATGCGAAATGCCGCCGATTCAGCGGCGGCTTCAACTGCGGCCAGGCCTGGATTCACACGGAGAACCCAGGCCACAAGGCCGTCGCCGGTCAGCGTCTCGGCAGCGTCACCGCCCGCCGCTTCTAATTTGGGATCCGCGGAGGCAACGCCAGCGGCGAGAGCTAACGCAGCGGTCATACCCGCGCGTTTCAAGCGTATGGAATGCAACGCCCATCTCCTTTCCTTTGGTTACAAGACAGAAATGCAAACACCGTGGGCCGGGCCCATCGGCGTGCAACTCGCAGTCAGGAAAGGATGTGTCTAAATACGCAGGCGCTGCGTAACTAGGTAAGTATCCGAGGCGGAGCATCGCTCACCGGAGGCGAGCCACGCGGTAGCGTATGCCGCACGTGATGGCGGCGTTAGGAAGGCAATCTTGGCGCAAACGAGCGCAGTGGGTGGATCGACGTCCGAGCGAATTTCGACTGGTTTGACGACCGGCACATGCTGTTGTGCCTCGTGGTCGATAGTAACGTGAGTCGATCGCTCACAACACGGTCCAGAACGATTGTCCGCGGCGGAATCGCAATCTGCATCAATGCAGTCTCGGTCAGACTTGTGGCCGACGCAGCAGCACTCGCCATGCATGACCTCGTCCATCATCGAGCACGCGAAAACGCTCTGCACTTGCAACGGCCCTAAAACCATCAAGAGCAGGGTCAGAAGCGCGCGCAGTTTTGATGGACGGCTTTTACCCATGACACCAAAACTATACAGCGCCTCCAAAGAGGCTGCGAGACGGACGTCTAGTCCCGCCAACTCCGTTCGAAGCTAATGGCGGAATCGGGCGGCGGCAAACACCTGACCTACAGTCGACAAATCGTGTCCGAAATCGTGTCTAAGTGGAGCCCAAACCACCCCAAAACACCCCTAAAATTAGACACGATTGACATCTAAGTTATTGATTTATTGGCGGAGAGGGAGGGATTCGAACCCCCGGACCTCTTACGAGGTCAACTGATTTCGAGTCAGCCCCATTCGACCACTCTGGCACCTCTCCGAATCTGTGCCTGTCTTCTGCCAGCGCCGCTACGCGTCGCCGGTCAACTGATTGGATTCGGTCCGGCTCACACCGGCCCTCACCCCTACGGGGCGCACTGCGTGCGTCCGTCCCCGCTGCGCGGGGCCGTCGAGTCAGCCCCATTCGACCACTCTGGCACCTCTCCGAATCTGTGCCTGTCTTCTGCCAGCGCCGCTACGCGTCGCCGGTCAACTGATTGGATTCGGTCCGGCTCACACCGGCCCTCACCCCTACGGGGCGCACTGCGTGCGTCCGTCCCCGCTGCGCGGGGCCGTCGAGTCAGCCCCATTCGACCACTCTGGCACCTCTCCGAATCTGTGCCTGTCTTCTGCCAGCGCCGCTACGCGTCGCCGGTCAACTGATTGGATTCGGTCCGGCTCACACCGGCCCTCACCCCT
>JBFXAQ010000003.1:19746-84746 GCA_050184115.1 Gammaproteobacteria bacterium
CCGTCGAGTCAGCCCCATTCGACCACTCTGGCACCTCTCCGAATCTGTGCCTGTCTTCTGCCAGCGCCGCTACGCGTCGCCGGTCAACTGATTGGATTCGGTCCGGCTCACACCGGCCCTCACCCCTGCGGGGCGCACTGCGTGCGTCCGTCCCCGCTGCGCAGGGCCGTCGAGTCAGCCCCATTCGACCACTCTGGCACCTCTCCGAATCTGTGCCTGTCTTCTGCCAGCGCCGCTACGCGTCGCCGGTCAACTGATTGGATTCGGTCCGGCTCACACCGGCCCTCACCCCTGCGGGGCGGCGAGTATACCGTATTCGATGGGCCTTTCGAGGACCTTCAGGGTCGATTCGACGCTATCTCCCGGAGCTCCCGCCGCAGCAGTTTGCCGGCGGGTGACTTCGGCAAGGACGCGACGAACTCGATGTCGCGGATGCGCTTGTAGGGCGCGACATGGGCGGCAATGTGAGCGGCGAGGGTCTCGGCGTCGACCTCACCGCGCTTCACGACGAAAGCCTTGGGAACCTCGCCGGCCTCGTCGTCGGGCAGACCGACGACACCGGCATCGGCCACCGCCGGATGCGCGAGCAGCACTGCTTCGAGTTCGGCCGGGGCGATCTGGTAGCCCTTGTACTTGATGAGCTCCTTGAGCCGGTCGACGATGAAGCAACGCCCCTCGCTGTCGGCGTAACCGATGTCGCCGGTGTGCAGCCAGCCGTCGACATCGATGGTCGCGGCCGTCGCCACCGGGTTGCCGAGATAGCCGCTCATCACGCTCGGGCCGCGTACGCACACTTCACCGGTCTGACCCACGGCGCGCGCTGCGCCGCTATCGACATCGGCCACTTTCCATTCGATGTTCGGCAGCGCTACGCCGACCGATTCCGGTGGATCGCCCTCGCGCTGGGCGTGGCTGGCACCGGCAACCTCGGTCATGCCGTACCCCTGCACCACGCGCGCTCCAAGTCGCTTGGCCATGGCCGTGGCGAGGGCAGGTGCGAGTGGTGCCGCGGACGACACCACGATGCGCAGCGCGGAGAGGTCGACACTGTCGACGAGGGGATGCTGGACCAGTCCCAGCGCGACCGGCGGCACCACCACGGCGAAGGTCGCGCGATAGGTCTCGAGCGCGCGCACGTAGGCTTCGAAATCGAAACGCGGCATGCACACCACGGTACAGCCGAGCCGCATCGCGGTGCCCAGGTAGGTGGCGATGCCGTAGATGTGGAACATCGGCGGCACGCAGACGAAGACTTCTCCCTCTTCGATGGGGTTGGGCCCGTTGATGACCATGGACGAATTGGCGACCAGCGCACGGTGCGTCAGCATGACCCCCTTGGGCAGGCCGGTAGTGCCGCTCGAGTAGGGCAGCACGGCGAGATCGCGCGCCGGATCGATGTCGACGCGCGGGGCGACACCGGTGCTGGCAAGCAGGTCGGACCACGGCACGCAGGTCGCCGTGACGTCGGTCCCGATCACGAAGCTGCGTACGACGGGCGTCGCTGGAAGCACAGCAACATAGCCCGGCCACAGCTGGGCCAGTGTGAGAAAGTATTTCGCGCCCGCGTCGTTCAGTTGTCGCTCCAATTCCTCGGCTGTATAAAGCGGGCTGATGGTCGTGACCACCGCCCCGAGCGTCGTCGCGGCATACACGGCAACGGCGAACTCGGGCAGGTTGGGCAGGCAGACGGCCAGTACGTCGCCGCGCGCCATGCCCTGCGCGGCGAATCCCGCGGCGACGCGTTCGACCTGCTCCGCAAGTGCCTTGAACGACAACGAACGTCCGCTGCTTGCGTCGACGAAGGCCGCGCGGTCGCCGAATTCCGCGGCACGCGCGAGCGCGTACGCCGGCAGGCTCAGATTGGGGATGTCGACGTCGGGCAGCGGGCTGTGCAGGATCATCGCGGGACTTCCTCGCAGGATGGCGCTCCAAGCTACGCGGGCGACGCTGCGCGGCGCAAGTGTCATTGGCCGCGGCCTGTTGGTCCTGGCACTCGCCGGCATGGCCGGTTGCGACAAGCAGGCGCCGACGCTCGACGTCATCCGCGCGGGCGGTGAACTGCGCATCGCCACCGTCGTCTCCGGCACCACGTACTACGAAAGCGCCCTTGGGCCGGCCGGGTTCGAGCACGATCTCGCCACGCGCTTCGCGTCGTGGCTGGGAGTGCGTCCGCGGTTCGTCATCGCCGAGGGATACCGTGGTCTGCGCCGCATGCTCGATGCCAACAAGGCGCATGTCGCCGCGGCGCTGCTCACGGTCGACGCGCTCGACGACGTGCGCTTGCGCTATGGACCGAGCTACGCCATCGCCCGCGTCGTCGTCGTGCACCGGCGTGGTCGCGTCGCGCCACGCAGCGTGGACGACTTGCGCGGGCTCGACGGCGCGGCCCTGGATGGTCGCGGTATGCGCGAACTAATCTCGCGCAATCTCCCGCGCGCCGCCGGCTTTCGCTGGACGCTGGACGGCGATGCGACGGCGGACGATCTTCTCGAGGCCGTCGAGGACGGTCGTCTCGATTACGCCATCGTCACCGCTTTCGATTTCGACAGCGCCCGGCCCTACCGTCCGGAACTCCTGTCCCTTCTCGACCTTGGCGCGCCGCAAGCGGTGGCCTGGCTGTACCGGCCCGGGATCGATGACAGCCTCGGCAAGGCCCAACTCGCGTTCCTGCGCGAACTGCGTGCTTCGGGCGAGCTGGCGACGCTCGAAGCACGCTACTTTGCAGCGCAGGTCGATTTCGACTACGTCGCCTCGCGCGCCCTGCTGCGTGATTACGACGAACGGCTGCCGCACTACCGTGACGAGTTCATCGCCATGGCGGCGCAGACCGGCCTCGACTGGACATTGATCGCGGCCGTCGCGTACCAGGAATCGCGCTGGCAGGAAGACGCCCGCTCACCGACCGGTGTGCGCGGGCTGATGATGCTCACGCGCAAGACGGCCGCGGCCTACGGGGTCGACAGACTCGATGGCGCGGACAGCATTCGCGGGGGCGCCCTTTACCTCGCCAACTGCAAGTCACGCCTGCCCGCACGAATCCGCGAACCGGATCGCACCTCGCTCGCGCTGGCCGCCTACAACCTCGGTATCGGCCACCTCGAGGATGCCCGCGTACTCACCGCCCGCGCCGGGCGCAATCCCGATCGCTGGGCCGACGTGCGTGAGTTCCTGCCACGCCTGGCCAAACGCCAATGGGCGCGACGCGCGCGGCACGGTTTCGCACGCGGCTACCAGGCAGTTCACTTCGTCGACAATACGCGGCGCTACGCCGATGTGCTGCGCTGGCTCGAAGCGGAGACGGTGCCGCCGGCGCCCGCGCCCACGGCGCTCGCGCCGTCCATTTCACCCGCGTTGTAGCGGGGGAACGGAGCGCGCCGCGCGGGCGATGGCGAGCGTGGCCGGGTCGAGTCGACGTTCGAGCTTGTCCAGCGCACGCGCGGCGGCGGGCGCGCCGAGGGCCAGGGCGCGCGAGAAGCTGCGGTGCGCCGCGAGCAGGTCACGCGGTGTACCCCGGCCCTCGAGCTGGCACACGCCGAGGTTGTAGGCCGCCGCGCCGTCGACGCGCGCGGCGCGGTCGAACCAGGCGCAGGCTTCGCGCTCGGTGGCCGGCTCGCCACTGCGAATCAAGGCCTGCCCGAGCGCTGTCTGGGCTGCCGCGAAACCCGCCGCTGCCGCGGCGCGCAACCAGTGCCGCGAGCCGTCGGCATCGCCGTCGCGCGCGAGGCGGCGGGCCAGTTCGAACTGTGCCCGGGCGTAGCCACCGGTGGCGGCCTGGACCAGCCAGTGCCGCGCAGCGGCCGTATCCGGCGCCACGCCAAGGCCGCGGCGGTAGAGCCGGGCGAGGGTGAACTGGGCCTTGCCGAAGCCCTGCTCGGCAGCGCGGCGGATCCAGCTCGCGGCTTCGACATCGTCCTGTTCGGGACCGTCGCCACCGAGCAACAGCAAGCCGAGGTTGTACTGGGCCTTGGCGTAACCGCCGGCCGCCGCCGCGCGGTACCAGCCGAGCGCGGCGGTGACGTCGCGGGGCACGCGTGCACCCTCGCTGAGCAGCCGTCCCAGCGTCAGTTGGGCCCGCGCATGGCCCTGGGTAGCGGCCTGTTTGAGCCGCGCGACGGCGCCGTCGACATCGACCGCGGTGCCGAGACCGCGCAGCAGGCACAAGGCGAAGTTATAGGCGCCGCCGGCACTGCCACCGTCGGCCGCGCGCGCGTAGTCGGCAACCGCCGCCTCCACGTCGCGGCCGAGCAGCTGGCCGTGCTGGCTGCACCAGCCGCGCAGGGCCAGGGCATCGGCGTCGCCGGCAGCGCATGCCGCCTGCAGCACGCCGAGCGCCCGCATCGTTGTCGCGGCGTCGCCAGGTGTCTCGAGGAGGATGGCGACGGCGGCGCGGGCCGCACGCCAATGCCCGGATTCCGCGGCCGCCAGCAGCCAGCGCAGGGCGCGCGCCGGATCGACCGCGACGACCCACCCGTGCGTGTAGCAGCGGCCGAGCTGATAGGCCGCCTCGGCGTCGCCTTGCGCGGCGAGCTCGCGCAGGCGCCGCACGCCCTGCGGCAGGCGGGTGACATCGGCTCGCGGGGGAACGGACATGGGCGGTTCGAGGGCGTCCGTACGGGAGGGAGTGGCCATTTCAGCGCGGAATCACCGGGGTGGCAACGCGCCGACGGGCCATCGGAACGTGGCGCAGCGCACGGATCGGGCCTCGCGCCCGCGCGGCTTTAAAGTCTTCGCAAGTCATCGCCGCTAACCCGCCCATGGCTCGTCCCGAACACGCCCACAACCCCCTCGCCCCGGCCACCGCGCTGGTCCAGGGCATGGTCGACCTCGTGCCGTTGCCGCAGGCCTATGTCCGCATCCGCCAGGCGGTCGACGACCCGGCCACGGACCTGCGCATGCTGGCCGAGATCGTCAGCAGCGACCCGGCCCTGGCCGGACGCGTGCTGCGCCTGGTCAACAGCGCCTACCTCGGCCTCATGGCGCCCATCGACTCCATCGCCCATGCCGTGCGCGTGCTCGGCATGCGCCAGATCCACGACATGGCTCTGGCGACGTCGGCGGTGGGCTCGCTGTCGCGATTGCGCAGCGACGTATTCGACATCCGCGAATTCTGGCGCCTGAGCGTCTATGCCGCCGCCTGTGCGCGCGAGCTTGCCCGCCGCGTCGGCCTGCCGGCGCCGGAGCGTCTGTTCCTGTGCGGACTGCTGCACAATATCGGCAGCCTGGTCCTCGCCCACGAGATGCCCGAGGCCTGCCTCGACGCGCAGGCCGCCGCGCGCGATCTCGGGCGCCCCTACTTCGAATTGCAGCGCGAGCGCTTCGGCTTCGACTACGCCGAAGTCAGCGCCGAACTGCTGCGGCACTGGAACCTGTCGGCCGGGTTGGTCATGCCCATCCTGCTGCACACCCATGCGATCGAGAATCTCGCCGACGAGGACCAGGCCGACACCGCCGTCGTCTCCATCGCGGCGACCACCGCGCGGGTGGTGACGTGGGAGTCGCCGGCGAGCAGTGAGCCGATCCCCGACTACGATGCGACGGCGCTCGCGCTGACCGCCGTCGACGCGGAGACCATCGACGAACTGATGAACCACGTCGACGACGACGTCACCGAAGCCCTGGCTGTCCTTCTGCCCGAACGCGAGCCGCGCTGAGCGTGCTCGCCCGGCGCATCGCTCAGGGCGTGATCCGTCGCCGCACGTAGCTGCCCGGCGCATCCTCCAGCACCGCCAGCTCGCCGTCACCCGGTACCCGCGCGGCGACCTTGCCGCCGCCGTGGCCGGCCATCCAGGTCGCCCACTCGGTCCACCACGATTCCTCCTTCAGTTCGGCACGGGCAAACCACTCGTCGGCCGTGAGGTCGTCGACCTCCGACCCGCTGAAGTAGCCGTACTGGCGCGGCCCCGGCGGGTTGATGATGCCGGCGACGTGGCCGGCCTGACCGAGGATGAAGCGGGTCGGTCCCTGGAGCAGCCGTGCCCCCATGAAGGTCGATTTCCACGGCGCTATGTGATCCTCGACCGCCGAGACGAAGCAGGCCGGGTTGTCGATCAGCGAGAGATCGATCGGCGTGCCGTCGACGCTGATGCCGCCCGGTTCACGGAACACGTTCTCCAGGTACATCTTGCGCAGGTAGGTGCCGTGCATGCGTGCCGGCATGCGCGTCGAGTCGGAATTCCAGTACAGGAGATCGAATGCCATCGGCTGGCGGCCGAGCAGGTAGTTGTTGATGACGAAGGACCAGATGAGGTCGTTCGAACGCAGCATGTTGAACGTCGTCGCCATCTCGCCGCCGTCGAGATAGCCGCGCTCGGCCATCTTTGCTTCGAGCGACGCGATCTGCTGTTCGTCGACGAACACGCCGAGGTCGCCCGGTTCGGAGAAGTCGAGCATGGCGGTGAAGAAGGTCGCGGCATGGACGCGCTCGTCGCCGCGCGCCTTCATCAGCGCGAGCGTCGCGCCGAGCAGGGTGCCACCGAGGCAATAACCGATGACGTTGACTTCCCTTTCGCCGGTCGCCGCCTCGACGGCATCCAGCGCGGCCAGCGGCCCCAGCCTGACGTAGTCGTCGAAATCGAGCGCGGCCTGCGACGCGTCCGGGTTGACCCAGGAGATCACGAACACCGTCAATCCCTGCGCCACCGCCCACTTGATGAAGGAATTCTTCGGCTGCAGATCGAGGATGTAGAACTTGTTGATCCACGGCGGGATGATCAGCAGCGGACGGCGGTCGACCTCGGCCGTCGTCGGGCTGTACTGGATCAGCTGCATGAGTTCGTTCTGGAACACCACCTTGCCCGGCGTGACGGCAATGTTGCGACCGAGTTCGAACGCGCTGCTGTCGACCATGCGGGTGCGCAGGCGGCCGTCGCGCGGGTCGATGTCCTCGAGGAAGTTCTTCAGACCGTCGAGGAGGTTGCGCCCACCCGACTCGATGGTCGCGTGGAGCACCTGCGGGTTGGTCAGGGCAAAGTTGGTCGGTGCCAGCGCGTCGATGTACTGCTGGGTATAGAACGCCACTTTCTTCGCCGTCTTGTCGTCGAGCCCCTCGGCGCCGTTGACCAGGCCCTGCAGCAATTGCGCGGTGACGAGGTAGGTCTGGCGCACGTAGTCGAAGAAGGGGTTGCGTTCCCAGTCCTCGTCCTTGAAGCGGCGATCCTTGGTGTTGCCGGCGCTTGCCACCGCGCCGAGGCCGAACAGGCGCTGGGCGGTGTTCTGCCACACCTGCAGGTAGGCGTTCCAGGCCTGGATCTGGACCTCGACGAGTCGCGAGGGATCGCGGGCGAGTTGCTGTACGAAGGTGCTGAAGGCCGGCAGCAGGCCGAGCGGGTCGACATGCGCGAGATCGGTCTGGCCTTGTCCCTCCATGAAACGCGCTATCAAGGCCTGGGATTGCTCGCCGACCTTGGCCATTGCCTCGCTCAGTTCGAGCGGGCTCGGCAGGTTCCTGAAGATCTGATCCTGGTCCATGTGTCGCTCCCCTGGGATCGGCGCTGGCGCGAGGCGGCGGGTGACGAGAACCGGCGCCGACGCGGCTGGACGAGAAGATGCTGCATCGCAGCATTTGTTGCGGCGCACTCTAGGGCTGCGCCCGCGCCCTTGTCAAGAATGCCGCGTGCCCGTTGCCGGCGTTCGCTGGCCTCAGCGCCGTCGCGGCAGGTAGAGATCGGTGATCGAGCCGCTGAAGACCTCCGCCGCCAGGGCCACCGTCTCCGACAGCGTCGGGTGCGGGTGGATGGTGAGCGCGAGGTCCTCGGCATCCGCCCCCATCTCGATGGCCAGCGCGACCTCGGCGACGAGGTCGCCCGCATGCGGCCCGACGATGCCGGCACCGATGACGCGGCCGTCGCCATCGAACAGGAGCTTGGTCAGGCCTTCGCTGCGTCCGAGCGACAGCGCGCGGCCGCTCGCCGCCCACGGGAACACACCCTTCTCGAACGCGATACCGGCAGCCTTCGCCTCGCTCTCGGTGGTGCCGACCCAGGCCACTTCCGGGTCGGTATAGGCGACGGACGGGATCACGCGGGCATCGAAGCTCGCCTTGTGCCCCGCGGCGACCTCGGCCGCGACACGTCCCTCATGGACCGCCTTGTGCGCGAGCATGGGCTGGCCGACGACGTCACCGATGGCGAAGACGTGCGCGACGTTGGTCCGCATCTGCCGGTCGACGGCGATGAAACCGCGCTCGTCGACCGCGACCCCGGCCTGCTCGGCGCCGATGGCGCGCCCGTTGGGACGGCGGCCGACGGCGACCAGCACGCGCTCGAAACACGCCGCCGCCGGCGCCGTGGCGCCCTCGAAACGCACTTCGACGTCCCCCGCGCGAGGCTCGACGGCCGTCACCCGGGTGGCGGTGTAGATCGCTTCGAAGCGCGCGCCCAGCCGCTTCTCCAGCGGCTTGACGATGTCGCGGTCGGCGCCCGGCATGAGGCCGTCGGTGAGTTCGACCACCGTCACCCGGCTGCCGAGCTCGGCGTACACCGTCGCCATCTCGAGCCCGATGATGCCGCCACCGATGACCAGCAGCGAGGCCGGGATGTCGGTCAGGGCCAGCGCCCCGGTCGAATCGATCACGCGCGGATGATCGGCCGGCACCCCGGGCAGGCGCACGGGCTCCGAACCCGCCGCGATGATGGCTTGCGCGAACTCGATCGTGGTGACGCCGCCGTCTTCCGCCGTGACGTCGAGGGTGTGCGCGCCGGAGAAGGTACCGCGGCCGCGCACCACCGCCACCTGGCGTTGGCGCGCGAGCCCGTCCAAGCCCTTGGTGAGCTGGCCGACCACCTTGTCCTTCCAGCCGCGCAGGCGTTCGAGATCGATGACGGGTTCGCCGAAGCTGATGCCGTGGGCGGCCATGGCGCGCGCCTCGCTCATCACGCCGGCGGCGTGCAGCAGGGCCTTGGACGGGATGCAACCGACGTTCAGGCACACCCCGCCAAGCGTGGGCCCGCGTTCGACCAGCGCCACGCCGAGACCGAGATCGGCAGCGCGGAAGGCGGCGGTATAGCCGCCGGGGCCGGCGCCGAGCACGACGAGGTCGACCTTCATGCGCGCGCCCGCGGCTTGTCGGGCTTCTCGCGATAGAGCACCGCCGTGCCGCCGATGGTGCTGACGACCTCGGCGACGAGGGCCGTGGCCGCGCGGCCAATCTCCTGCTCACGCTCGAGGCGCTCCATGCCGCGGAAGCGCACCTTGATCAGTTCATGAGCGGTCAAGGCGAGATCGATCTCCGCCATCACCGCGGCCGTCAGGCCGTGCTGGCCGACCAGCACCACCGGCTTGAGATGATGCGCGCTCTGCTTGAGCTTGCGTTTGGCGGCGGGCGTCAACATAGTCGCGGGCGTTTTCCCGTAGTTCCGAATCGACGGCATGATTCCACAAATCGTTCCCGTCTGCGCGCGCCCCGCGCCGCCACCGGCGCAACGGTGAGCGCGCCCGCGCCACACCTCGCCGCCGAACTCGCGGCCAACCTCGCCGCCGGCTGGCAGCTGGCGCTCGGGCGCCGACCGCAGTTGTCGGCCATCCACGATTCGCCCCGCGCCGTGGTGGCGACCCTGACCGCCTACTGGATCGTCGTCATGCTCGCCGCCAAGCTCGGTGCCGGCGCCACGAGCACCTTCTGGAACTGGGGCCTGGCGGCCGAACTGGCGCATTTCCAGGCCTGGCTGCTGGCGCTGCTGGTAGCGTGCTGGGCCGCGCGCGCACTCCACGATGCCGCGCGTCTCGGTGTCGTGCTGCTCAACGCGGCGATACCCGTGGCACTCGTCAGCGGCGGCGGCGCCCTGCTCGTCGAGACCGTGACCGGCGCGCACGCCGGCGGCAGCGAGGATTTCCGTCACGCCGCGACCCTGGCATGGCTACTGCTGATCTTCCTGCGCGCGCTCGCCCTCCTGCCTCGAACACCCTGGCCGCGTGCGCTCGCGGCTGCCGCCAGCTACGCCAGCGGCCTCGCCGCCATCGCCCTGCTGCTGCCCCGTGCCGACCTCTTCTACCGCCCGCAACCGGTCCCCCCAGCGATCGACGTCGAAGCTGTCTACTACCACCAGGCCGCCCTGCTCGACGATGCACTGGCCAACCTCACCGCGCCCGTGCTCGGCCAGGTCGACGTCTACTTTCTCGCCGTCGCGCCGTTCGCCGGGCAGGATGTCTTCCTGCGCGAAGTGCGCGCGGCGGAAAACATCGTCGAGCAGCGTCTCGGCTTGCGCGGCCACACCCTGGCCCTGGTCAATCATCCCGACACACGCGACACCCTGCCGCTCGCCAATGTGCCGAACCTGACCCGCGCGCTGGCGCGCCTCGGCACGATGATCGACCGCGACGAGGACATCGTGTTCGTCTATCTCACCTCCCACGGCGACGAGGACGCCACCCTGGCCGCGGACTTCGCCGGCATCGCACCGAACGACATCCACGCCCACGAGCTGCGCGCCGCCCTCGACGACGCCGGCATCCGCTGGCGGGTGGTGGTGATTTCAGCCTGCTACTCGGGCAGCTTCGTCGCCCCGCTCCGCTCGCCGGATACCCTGCTCCTCACCGCTGCTGCTGCCGACCGCAGTTCCTTCGGCTGCAGCCACGAGAACGCCTGGACCTACTTCGGCGAAGCCTTCTTCGCCGAAGCGCTCGCGCAGACGACCGATCTCGTCCAGGCCGCACGGCTGGCCAGCGCGGCCATCGCCAGGCGCGAGGCCGACGAAGGCCTGCCGCCGTCGCAGCCGCAGATCGTGCCCGGCGCGCGGATCGGTGCGCAGCTCGCGCGCTGGCAGGCGGAACTGGAGGCGAACCCGCCGGTGGCACCGTGACGCCGGCGGGCGCACGGCGCGACGGACCGCGCTAGTCGAGCCCGGCGACGTACTCCGCGTAATCGTCCTCGTCCATGAGTTCGTCGAGGGCGCCCTCGTCGTCGATCCGCATGCGGAAGATCCAGCCGTCGTCGAGTGGCGACTCGTTGACCAGCTCCGGATTTTCGAGCGCCGCACTGTTGAGGGCGACGACTGCCCCGCTGGCCGGCGCCCTGAGCTCGCCGGTGGTCTTGACCGACTCGACGACGCCGACGTCCTCGCCCTGGGTGATGTCACGACCGACATCGGGGGCCTCGATGTAGACGATGTCGCCGAGCTGCTCCTGGGCGTAAGGCGAAATGCCGACGGTGGCGAGGCCGTCGTCGTCCAGCCGCACCCAGCTGTGCTCGGGGGAGAAGCGCAGGATGATCATGGCGGGTACCTCGCGAACGGCCGGCGCCGCTCAGCCCCCGAACATCTTGCGCAGGCTGTCGAAACCGGCCTTGTAGACCTCCTGGATGGCGGCCGTGGCATCGGTCTCGGTGGCGCCCTGGGGATCGAATTCGCTCGACCACTCGACCACCGCCCGCCCCTTGCCGTCGTCCTTCACGCGCAGCGTCGCGGTGTAGTTGGCCACCGGCAGCGGCCCGCTGATGATGCTGTAGCGGTAGAGCCGATCGCCGGCCTCGATCTGCTCGAGGCGCTCGACGATCTCACCGCCGCCGAGCAGGCTCAGGCGACGGATGCGGCCGCCGTCCTCGAGCTTGCTGCTGCTCACGGCCGGATGCCATTCCGGAATGGCGTTGAACTGGCCGATGAGTTTCCACAGCTCGTCGGCATCCATGTTGACCGGGGATTGCATCGAGACTTTGGCCATGGGCGACTTCCTCCAGGACGGTGAACGGCAGGCGTGGGCATGCCGACGGGGCCGATATTGTCACCCAAGCGGTCAACACTTGTCGCCGCGCAAGCCACCGATCCGCCGTGGCGGCGGGCGGCCCGCCCCGCGCGGCCGCGGTTCGCGTCATCGCGACGGCCTGGCGACGGACAGGTGTGAGAAATGCAGGCTAGAATACGCCGCGCCCGGCCGCCGGCCGGCGCCCAGTCCGCTCCAGATGATGCAGGTGATACCGGCGTGAGTACGAAACCGCGAGAGATCAAGATCGTCGATGACGACCTCGACGAAATCGGCTGCGACGGCGGCGGCGGCGCCTTGGGCCATCCCCTCGTCTACCTGCCATTCGAGGGGCGCAGCTGGGTCGATTGCTATTACTGCAGCCAGCGTTTTGCCAAATCCGGCTACGAAACCCCCGAAAGCGGCACCGCCGCCTGAGCGCGCGCCGCGACGGCGGCTGGCGACGCTGCCACTGGTCGCGCTGATCCAGGTCTACCGCGTCCTCGTCTCACCGCTGCTCGGGCCGCGCTGCCGTTACCTGCCGAGTTGTTCGGCCTACGCGCTCGAAGCGCTCGAAACCCATGGCGTACTGCGCGGCGGCTGGCTCGCGCTGCGCCGTGTGCTGCGCTGTCACCCGTGGGGCGGCAGCGGCTACGACCCGGTACCCGGACCGCGCGATTGATCGATTTCAGTTCGACGCGCGATCGAAATCCACCATCTCGCGCTCGATGCCGCGCGCGGCGAGCCAGTCGCGCAGCGCGCGTCCGGTGCCGGCCGTCCACGGCTGCACCGTCGCGACGGGCACCCACTTGTGATCGGCGATCTCGTGCTTGCAGGTTTCCACCGCGTGGCTGTCGACGCTCACGTGATAGGCGATGATGAGCTGGTTGGCGCGGTAGAACTCGTACATGCCGACGTAGGACTCGAGTCGCGCCTTGAGGCCGATCTCCTCCTCGACCTCCCGCAGCACGGCGGTCTCCGGCATTTCGCCCGCTTCGAGAAAGCCCGTCACCAGGCCGTACCAGTGCGCGGGCCAGCCGACGTTGCGCACCAGGCATACCTCGTCGGCGTGCTCGACGATGGCCGCCACCACCGGGATCGGGTTGTTCCAGTGCACGAAACCGCACTTGGCGTCGGGACAGGCCGGCCGTTCGCGACCGGACAGGGCCAACCGCATCAACGGCGAACCACAAAAAGGACAGTACTTCATCGACGCGCCTCTCGCTCGCGACGGGTCGGGCGACCCGCGAGCGGAGACCATACACCAGAACCGGTGAGGAATTGCTCCGTGGCGAGCGCCGGACCGCGCGCGCTGCTCAGGCGGCTACCGTGCGCGCGCCCTCGGCGGCGTCGAGTTCGACCACTGCCTCGACTTCGTTGCCGCGACCGAGGTAACGCACGGCATCGAAGCTGAACCGGCAGGCCATGGCGATCCCACGGCCATGGGCGTGGGTCAGGCGCAACGGATCGAAGTCGAGGAACGGTTCGGGCGAGAAACCCTCGCCTTCGTCGACCAGGAAATAGCGTACACGCGTGGCGTCCCGTTCGATGACGAGGCGCACGACGCGCCGTCGCCAGGGATCGCGGCGCTGGCGGTTGGCGATCTCCTCGTGCCAGCGGCCGCTGCTGATCAACTCGGTCTTCTCTTCGTAGCCGAGGCCGAGGTTGCCGTGCTCGATGGCGTTGATCATCAGCTCCCACAGCCCGGTGACGACGCGCGCCGGTTGCGGGGCCACGTTCGCGACCAGGCCGGCCAGCGCACGCGCCTCCTCGACGGTGCGGAACACGAACTCGGCGCGGCTCAGCAGGGGCATGGCGCCGACGGTGGTGGCGAGCTGGCGTTCGACCTCCGCGTGATCGTTGCGATCGGCTATCGCCGCGCGCAACACGGAGACGAGCAACTCCGGCTCGTAGGGTTTGGTGACGTAGTAATAGGCGCCGGCGCGGATACCCGCGGTGACATCGGCGATGTCGGTCAGGCCGCTCAACATGACCACCGGGATTGCCTTGGTGCGCGGGTCGCGCTTCATGCGTTCGAGCAGTTCGAATCCCGTCAGCCCTGGCATGCGGCCGTCGAGGACGACGGCATCGAACAGGCGCGGCTGCTCGTCGATGACAGCCCAGGCCTGCTCGCCGTCAGCGACGGCGGTGACCTCGAAATCCTCGTCGTCCAGGATGTCCACGGCAAGCTGGCGGGCGAGGCGGTCGTCGTCGGCGAGCAGCACCGTGTTGCGGCTGAGGTCGAGCGTCATGACGTCTCCACTGGTCGCGGACCCACGCGCGGCCCGGCGTCGCGATACAGCGCGCGACCCGTCGCGGATGTGCGCGGGCCGGCAGCGTTGTTCCTGGTTCCCTTGCTCTAGCGTCCGCCGGCCCGGGAACTTGAACGACACCCCCGCGCGGCCGGCTCACCAGACGTCGACGTAGCGCTGGCGGCGATGCCGGCGGCGGCCGGCGGCCTGGCGCCCGCGCACCAGCCAGGCGCGGGTCTCGGCGGGGTCGATGACGGCATCGATCTCGAACGCCCCGGCCACCGACACGCCCTTGCCCTTGGCATACAGCGCGGCGACCAGTTCGTCGTTGAGCGCCTTGCGTGCGGCCTCGTCCGGCGCCGCCTCGAGTTCCTTGCGGAAACCGAGCACCACCGCGCCCTCCAGCCCCATCGGCCCCATCTCGGCCGTGGGCCAGGCGATGGAGAAGAACGGTTCGTGGAAGCTGCCGCCGGCCATGGCCTGGGCACCGAGGCCGTAGCCCTTGCGCAGCACGATGGTGAACAGCGGCACCGAGAGGTTGGCCGTGGCCAGGATCAGGCGCGAGCCGCGGCGCACCGCCGCGGTCTTCTCGCTGTCCGGTCCGACCATGAAGCCCGGCGTGTCGCAGAGCGAGATCACCGGCAGGTCGAAGGCGTCGCAGAGCTGCAGGAAGCGCCCGCCCTTCTCGCCGCCGTCGCCGTCGATGGCGCCGCCCAAGTGGCGCGGGTCGTTGGCGATGAGGCCGAAGGCGTGGCCCTCGATGCGCACCAGCGCCGTGATCATGCCGATGCCGTAGTCGCGCCGG
Organism: Gammaproteobacteria bacterium; assembly: GCA_050184115.1. Taxonomy (GTDB): domain Bacteria; phylum Pseudomonadota; class Gammaproteobacteria; genus JACKNG01. The sequence goes on from JBFXAQ010000003.1 coordinate 34,474, forward strand.
AACTCGATCACCGAACCTGCGTCGGCGAGCGCCTCGATGACCGCGCGCACGTCGTAGACGCGCAGGCGGTCCTCGGGAATGAGATGGCGCAGCAGGCGCTGGTCGGTGCACGACCATTCGGCTTTCGAACCCTGGAAACATCCGAGCACTTCGCGCGCGAGTGCCGTCGCCTCGGCCTCGTCGGCGCAGGCGATGTCGACCACGCCGTTGGCGGTCTGCACGTCGATGGGACCGATGTCCTCGGGCGCGTAACGGCCCAGACCGCCGCCTTCGATCATGGCCGGCCCGGCCAGACCGATGTTCGAGTTGCGCGTCGCGATGGTGATGTCGGCGCAGCCGAAGATGACCGCGTTGCCCGCGTAGCAGCGGCCCGAATTGACCGCGATGCGCGGCGCCACCCCGGACAGCTGCGGCCAGGTAGCGAAGGTCTTCAAGTCCAGCCAGCTCATGCAGATGTCGTCGGTGTCGACGTCGCCCGGGCGACCGCCGCCACCCTCGGTGAAGAACACCACCGGCGTCGCCCACTGTTCGACCAGCTCGAACAGGCGATCCTTCTTCTTGTGGTTCATGTGGCCCTGGGTGCCGGCCAGCACGGTGTAGTCGTAGGCCAGCACCGCGCAGCGCGCGCGCTCCTCGCCGTACAAACCGGCATTGACCGTGCCGAAGCCCGCGATCATGCCGTCGGCCGGGGTGTTGGCGCGCAGGTCGTCGAGCGTGCGACGGCGGCGCTGGGCGGCGATGGCGAGCGCCCCGTACTCGATGAAACTGCCCGGATCGCAGAGATCCTCGACGTTCTCGCGCGCCGTGCGCGAGTGCTGCTTGCGGCGCTTCGCCACCGCCTGCGGGCGGTTGGCGTCGAGCCCGAGTCCGTGCATGGCGACGACCTCGTCGAGGTCGGCGCGTGGCGCTTCGAGATCGATCGCGGCGACGGTGGCGGGACCGTCCTCGGCCGCATCGTCGGCGGTGACGAAGGCTAGCACCGCGCCCTCGTCGACGACGTCGCCCGGCGCGGCGAGCACCTCGCCGATCGTGCCGCTGACCGGGGCGACCACCTCGTGATGCATCTTCATCGCCTCGAGCAGGGCGACCACCGCGCCGCGCCGCACCGCCTGGCCCGGCGCTACCGCGATGCTGACGACGCTGCCGCGCATCGGCGCGCCGACCACCGTCGCGCCCGCCGGAACCGCCACCGCGGCGGCGCTCGGGGCACGGTTCGCCGCGCCCGCCAGGGCGGGTGGCGCGAGCGCGTGCGCGGCCTCGGCCAGCGCCGCGGCATGGCGCTCGACGAAGGCCGTGTGCATGCCGCCGGCGACGAAGGCCGGGTGCTCGAGCAGGGCGCGCAGCAGCGGCAGGTTGGTCGCCGAGCCGGCGATGACGAACTCGGCCGCGGCCCGCCGCGCGCGCGCCACGGCGCGGGCGAAGTCGCCGCCTTCGCTCGACACGATGAGCTTGGCGAGCAGGGAATCGAAGGCGGGATGGACGCTGTAACCGGTATGGGCGGCGGTATCGACGCGGATGCCGGGGCCGGCGGCCGGTTCGAAAGCCGTGAGCGTGCCGCCGGCCGCGCGGGTGGTGCCGTCGGCGGCCAACGACTCGGCATTGATGCGCAGTTGCAGCGCAAAACCGCGTGGCGGCTCGACCGTGTCCAGGCCGCACTCGGCGAGGGTGGCGCCGGCGGCGATGGCGAGTTGAACGGCCACGAGGTCGAGCCCGAGCACCGCCTCGGTCACGGTGTGCTCGACCTGCAGGCGGGCGTTGGCCTCGATGAAGAAGAACTCGCCGGTGTCGGCGTCGACGAGAAACTCGAACGTGCCGAGGCCGCGGTAGGCGACCGCCGCCGCGAGCCGCTCGGCGGCATCGAGCAGGCGTTCGCGCAGCGCCGGGTCGAGCCCCGGCGCCGGCGCGATCTCGATGATCTTCTGGTGGCGGCGCTGCACCGAGCAGTCACGCTCCCACAGGTGGGTGACGCCGCCCTGGCCGTCACCGACCACCTGCACCTCGACGTGGCGCGCATGGGCGACGTAGCGCTCGGCGTAGACGCGGCCGTCGCCGAAGGCGGAGGCGGCTTCCGCGCTGGCCTGCTCGAGCAGGCGCGCGGCGTCGTCCTCGGGGCCGAGCACGCGCATGCCGCGGCCACCGCCACCGGCGGCCGCCTTGAGGATCACGCCGCGGCCACCGGCGGCGTCGCGGAAGGCTTCGAGCGCTGCCGCACCGGTGATCTCGGCCGAGGCCTCGAGCACGGGCACTCCGTGTGTACGCGCGCAGTCGCGCGCGGCGAGCTTGTCGCCGAACAGCGCGAGCTGGGCCGGCGTCGGGCCGACGAAGACCATGCCGGCGGCTTCGACGGCACGCGCGAAATCGGCCTGCTCGGCGAGGAAACCGTAGCCAGGGTGAACGAAGCGCGCGTCGTGGGCGCGGCCCGCGGCGACGATGGCGGCGGCATCGAGATAGGCCGCCGGGCCGCGTGCACCGAGCGCCGCGGCGTGGTCGGCGCGCAGCACGTGCAGGCCATCCGCATCGTCGAGCCCGTGGATGGCGATGGTGGTGTAGCCGAGTTCGGCCGCGCTGCGCATGACGCGCAGGGCAATCTCGCCACGGTTGGCGATCAGCAAACGCTTGTCGGTCATCTCAGGGTTCCGTCTAGTCACATCCGCGGGGGACATCGTGGCAGGCGGGCCGGGCCGCGGGCCCATCGGGCCAGGCCGCAACCAGGCGTGCGGTGCATGAACACGGTGACGACCTCCCCCCGGGATCGCCAGCGGCGAGGGGCGGCCGGGCCGCCGCGCTCAGGCGCCCGGAGCATAACAAATTAGCGCCTCGGCCCGGCTCGCGCCGGCGCGCCCGCCGAGGTGCAGATTCGGACTTCAGGAAGCTGTCGGCGACCACGCGCTCACCTAGCATCGATGCTGGTCAGGGTTGGCTGGTGGGCGGAACGAGCGATGCAGGCAACGGACGGATGGCTGGCGTGGATAGGCAGCGCGGCGCTGTTCAGCGGCATCGCGCTGGCGGCGCTGGGTGCGCTCGTGTACGCCGAGGAGCGGGTCGACCCCGACGCGCCGGACCCGCTCGGTACGCGCACCGTGTTCCATGGCGCCTGGCTGTTCGCCACCATCGCCGTCGCCGCCGGCGCGTTTCTCGTCTTTCGTCTCGTTCTCGTCGAAGAGCTGGTGCTGATCGGCGCGGCCTACGCGCTGATGCACGGTGTCAAGCGCGTGCTGCGCCCTTTCGCCCGGAGACCCCCCGGCTAACTGGCTGCGCGGCCCGCTGGCGACGCGGTGCGTCGTCCCGTGCCGCATATTCATCAGCCATGACCGGCGCGCCACGGGCGACGCGCGCCCAGTCCCCGGCCCTGCTCGCGCACGTGCTCGGCGTCCTCGAGCGGCTTCGCGACATCGCGATTGCGCCCGGCCTGATCCGGATCGCGCCCGGGGCTGTTGCAGCCGCTACGCTGTCGTTCCTGGCGGCACATCCGTGCGCGCCGACGGGCCAACGGAACCACGCATGCACGACACCGCGGCGAGCCGCCGCTCGCTCCATTTCGCCCTCGGGCTGATCGCCCTGTTCGCCCTGTGCAGCGGCGCGACCGCCAGTGCCGCGCCGGTTCTCGAAGTCTTCGTGCGCGCCGGCTGCCCGCATTGCGCGGCGGCCGAAGACTTCCTGCCGGACTTCGTCGCCGGCCATCCCGGCCTCGAGCTGCGCTACCGCGAGGTCGACACGGACGCCCAAGCCCGCGCCGACCTCGTCGCCCTGTGCGAGACCGCCGGCGTGTGGCCGCCGGCGGTGCCGGCCTTCCACCTCGACGGCCGCCTGCTGGTCGGCTTCGAGAGCGCGGCGGCGACCGCCGCGGCCCTCGACGACCTGCTCGCCGCGGCACACCCGGCACCCGCCGCCCTCAGCCACCGCTGGCTGGGCGAGATCAGCGTCGAGCGCTTCGGCCTGCCGCTGTTCACCGTGCTGGTGGGCCTGCTCGACGGCTTCAACCCCTGCGCCATGTGGGTGCTGCTGTTCCTGCTCTCGATGCTCGTGCACCTGCGCGACCGCTGGCGCATGGCGCTCATCGCCGGCACCTTCGTCGCCGTCAGCGGCCTCGTCTACTACGCCTTCATGGCGGCCTGGCTGAACGTCTTTCTCGCCGTCGGCATGACGACGGCACTGCGCCTGGGCCTCGCCCTGCTGGCCTTCGTCATGGGCGCGGTCAACCTCGCCGACGGCCTGCGTCACCCCGGCCGCTACACGTTCGCCATTCCCGAGACCGCGAAGCCCGGGCTCTACGCACGCATGCGCGGCATCCTGCAGGCGCCGACGCTCGGCCTCGCGCTGGCCGCCGCGGCCGCGCTCGCGGTGGTCGTGAACCTGGTCGAACTCCTGTGCACGGCCGGCCTGCCGGCGCTCTACACCGCGGTGCTCGCAAGCCAGGACCTCGATGCCTGGCACTACCACGGCTACCTCGCGCTCTACATTGCCGGCTACGTCGCCGATGACGCCCTGATGGTCGGCAGCGCGGTCGCCGCGCTCGGCAGCCGCCGGCTCGGTCCGCGCACCGGGCGCACGCTCAAGATCCTGAGCGGCGCGGTGATGCTGGCGCTCGGGCTCGTCATGCTCCTGCGCCCGCAGTGGTTGTGAGGCGCGCGCGAAAGCGTTCGGGCGTGATGTCCCGCCAGCGCTTGAACGCACGGCGGAAGTTCGCGGCATCGTGGTAGCCGAGGAGGCCAGCGACGGCCTCCACGGTCAAGGTGGTGTCGGCAAGGTAGCGCGCGGCGAGCGCGGCGAAGACCTCGTCGCGCAGCGCCCGGAAGCCGCTGCCCTCGGCCGCCAGGCGTCGCGCCAGGGTGCGCTTGCTGACGAACAGCGCGCGCGCGACAGCCTCCTCGTCGACCGCCGCGGCCGGCATCGACAGCAACAGCCGGCGCACCCGGTCCGCACTCGATCGACCGCCCTCGAAACCCTCGAGCAGCGCGCGGCACTGGGCCTGGGCGAAGCGATGGCTGGCGACGTCGGCGGTGGCATTCGGCGTAGCGAGGAGTGACGCCGGCAGCACCAGCAGGCTGGCGCCGGCGGCGAACTCGACCGGGCAGGACACGTAGTCCGCATAGGCCGCGGCACAGGGCGGCGCCGGGTAATCGAGCAGCAGGCGGCCACGGGTCAGCGGTTCGCCGAGGACATGCTCGATCATCGCCAGCAACGACAGGCTGAAGGCCTCGACGATGCAGCGATAGACGTCGGCATCACGATCGAGATCGACGTCGAAATGGCATTCGAGCAGTTCGCCCGCGCGGCGCAGCCGCAGGTGGGTGAAGCTGACCCGCGCCGGCAGGTACTGGCGGAAGGCATCGATGGCGCTGGCGAGATCGGGGCTGGTGTTGGCGAGGAAGCCGAGCGCACCGTGGGTGGGCGGCGTCAGCGCGCGCCCGATGCGCAGGCCCAGCCCGTCGTCGCCGGCGAGGCGCAGCGCGTTGCGCACCACCTGCAGTTGCTGGTCGGAGGTGATCAGGGTGTCATCGGCGAGCACGCTCGCGCCGCCGAGCCCGCTGCCGGCGACCAGGGTGTCGAGCTGCTTCTCCTGCAGGCCGAGCGTGCGCGCGATGACCCGGGTGTAGGTGATGGGGATGGTCGGGCGTGCGGCCTGGGTGACGGTAGCGGACATCGCGGGGCCTATTACCTTGTCCCGAGAATGTCTTTTAATGACCCCTTCGGTGTCAAGAAATGACCTGCTGACGGCAGCACGGCAGGCGTAGCTTCGCTCTCCATCAGCCCGGGCCACCGCCCATGCAAACGGGGAGAACACCATGTCCGCCAATCCCGCCTTCTCGACCGCAGCGAACCGCATCGATCCGCAGACGACGCCGCTCGAGCGCCTCGACGTCAGCCGCTCCGAGCTCGCCCTCGACGAATCCTTCAAACCCTGTTTCGAGCGCCTGCGCCGCGAAGCCCCGGTGCACTACCTCGCCGACAGCGCCTTCGGCCCGTTCTGGTCGGTGACCCGCTACGACGACGTCGTCGCCGTCGAGGCCGACCCCGAAACCTACTCCTCCTCGTGGGAGCTCGGCGGCATCACCATCGCCGACATGCAGAACCTCGGCGTGCAGCTGCGCATGTTCATCGCCATGGACGATCCCGAGCACGCCCGCCAGCGCAAGACCGTGACGCCGGCCCTGCTCCCGGGCGAGGTCAAGAAGATGGCCGACCCGATGCGCGAACGCACCGCCAGCCTGCTCGACGAGCTGCCGGTCGGCGAGACCTTCGACTGGGTCGAGCGCGTGTCCGTCGAACTGACCACGCGCATGCTCGCCATCCTCTTCGACTTCCCCTGGGAGGAGCGCCACAAGATCCCCTACTGGTCGGACTGGACCGGCAACATCGACATTGCCATCGACCCGGTGAAGAACGTCGAGCGCGAACGCGTCATCCTCGAGATGGCCGCCTACTTCAAGCGCCTGTTCGACGAACGCAAGGCACTGCCGCCCAGTGGCGACCTGTTGTCGATGATGGCGCACTCGGAGTTCATGTCCGACCTCGACGAGCAGAGCTTCATCGGCAACATCTCGCTCCTCGTGGTCGGTGGCAACGACACCACGCGCCACTCGATGAGCGGCCTCATCCACCAGATCAACCGCTATCCCGAGCAATGGGCGAAGCTGAAGGCACGGCCGGACCTGGCGGCGAACGCCGCCATCGAAGTCATCCGCCTGCAGACACCCATCGCGCACATGCGCCGCACCGTCACCCGTGACACCGAGCTCGGCGGCCAGCGTCTGCGCCGCGGCGACAAGGTCGTCATCTGGTACTGCTCGGCCAACCGCGACGAGAGCGTGTTCCCCGATGGCGATCGCTTCGACGTCGAGCGCGAGAATGCGCGCCGCCATCTCTCCTTCGGCTACGGCATCCATCGCTGCCTCGGTTCGCGCCTCGCCGAACTGCAGCTTTCCACCCTCATCGAATGCATGCTGGAGCGCGACATGCAGGTCAAGCTCGAGGCGCCGCCGGAACGGCTGGCGTCCTGCTTCCTCTACGGCTTTAGGCACATGCCGGTATCGATCACCCGCGCCTGAGACTCGCACCATGAGCACCGACTACCAGCGCTGGCGCTGTCTCAACTGCGGTTATATCTACGACGAGGCCGAGGGCTGGCCCGAGGACGGCATCGCGCCCGGCACGCGCTGGGTCGATGTCCCCGAGGACTGGATCTGTCCGCAGTGCGGTTCGGCCAAGATCGATTTCGAGATGGCAGCGATCTGAGCCGGGTTCAACCATCCTGCTCCGCCGCCATCCAGCGGCGGAGAAAATCGAGGCCGTGCTTGAAGACCCGGCCCTCGCAATGGTCACTCACCATCAGGTTGCCATCCGGGCCGTAGATCTCGACGTGGGGCGTGCCGCAGGCGCCGACACCCGGCCCCTGCTCGCCGTCGACGACGGCAAAGGCGCGGTAACGGGCCAGCGAGTCGGCGTAGGCACGCACCTGCGCCATCGCTTCGTCCTCGGTGGCCGCTTGCACGCGGAAACCGCCGCGCTCGTCGAAGCGCACGCGCCGCACCAAGACGTCGCCGCGCCGGGCGAGGAACGCTGGCAGCTCGCGCTCCAGCGCGCGGCACACGCCGCAGCTGTCGGTATAGCCCTCGAGCACGGTGTAGTGCCCGGGTACGGCCAGCGCTTCGAAGAGCTTGCCCTCAGCGCGCAAGGATTCGAACTCGAACTTCTGCATGTCGTCGTCCGCGCGCTCCGCGGTAAGTCGTGGCGGACGTTCGAAGGCAGGTTCACGGTCGTGAAGGAAGATGCCGGCGGCGACCAGCACGAGGGCGAAGACGACGATCTTGTTCATGGGGCCGTTCCTTGCACGGGGGGGGGGGGGGGGGAGGCTTGGCGGTCGGCCGTCGCACGCGGCGGCTACTCTCTAGCGGCCATTGCAACCGCAGGCTGCAACCGGGCACGCAACGTCGTGCCGCTACGGCAGTACCGCGGCCGCGGCGCACGACTGCCCGTCGCATCCGCGATTGGCGAGTCGTCCTGCCTGGCCGTGCCGGCGGCAGCGGTCGCACGTCCTGGCGCTGGCGCGGTGCCGCCGGTCACCCGCCAGGTCGAACACCGGCCTCGCGCACGCGCGCGAGACACAGATGTCGCTGTGACAACGTCCCCCAGACGTCCAGGTGCAGGCCAGCATCGAGGCGCCCGGCCAGGTCCGCAAGCGTGTTGTCGTCCTCGGCTCGACAAGCGAAGTAGGCAAACGCATTCAAGTTGTGCATCGATCCTGGGAACGCGTCCAGCATCTGCTCGAAACCGCGTTTCATGTGCTGCCAGTCGCCCCCCTTGTCGCGAAACATGCCGTCGCCGTAGGCGGCGGCCTGCGCCCATTGGATGCGTGCATACAGTTCATCCCGCGGCGGGCCGCTCGCGGGCGTGCTCGCGGTGTCGATGAACTCCTCGAGCAGCGTTGGGCTACCATGCCAGTGCGGCTGGAAATAGCTCGCGGCGACGAAGTAGATCGGGTGGTAATCGGGAGCACGGTCCATCGCCTCGTGCAGCAATGCACTGAACTCGAAGAGGCCCCAGCCCTCGGCCAGGGCCACGGTTTCCATCGCGACATACCAATGGGGATGTTCGCGGGACGACGGCGGCGCCCGCTCGAGGACGCGCCTCGCCTCCCCGATGCGGTCGGCGAAGCGCCGCGTCTGCCAGTCCTCCAGTTCGGTCGCATACCCGTCTCCACGGGCGATCCAGGCATCCTGGATCAACAGCAGTGCCTTCACGAGATGAGGCGTCACCTGCGCTGGGCTCTGGCCGATCCAGGAATCGACCCGAGCCAGGATGCGCTGCCGTTGCTCCGGGCGACTCTCGCGCCAGCCCTGTTCGAAATCATCGAACCACACGGCCAGCGCGAAGCGGCCGTCGGCGCTACGCTCACCCGTGGTCCGCAAGTCATCGTCGCGGGCGTTCAGCGCGGCGAAGTCACCGTCGAGCAAGCCCTGCATGAGCACTAGCGCCGCGTCTGCTGCCGCGGCGGCGCGATCGGCCTGACGCTGTCCGTGTCCATCGCCGCGACACCAGCGCATCCGGTTCTCGATCGACTTGCTGTTGGCCAGGTTCATCTGATCGACGAGATACCGCAGATACTCCGGGGACGCCTGGCCTGCTGTGCGTGTCGCGTGTTCGTAGGCTCGCATGAGAGACATCGGTGACCGTTCGCCCTGCAGTTCGACAGACGGCGAATCGGCGTCCGCGTCGTCACACACGAACCGCTCCATATCGATCGCACCTGCCGCTGCCATCATCACGGCCGGGTGCAGATGCCATTTCGGTTCGACCAGAACCGCCGCGAACGACCGGGCCGCGGCGTCGTAGGCGCCCGCCGCGAGTTGGGCCCGGCCCAGCATCGTGCCCGGCCACGGCGAGTCCGGGGCGGAACCGGTAAGCGATTCCAGGTCTCGCAACACGTCCGCGCGTGCGGCCGGGTCATTGCGTTGAACCGCGGCCGCGAAGGCACGCGCCTCGACGGCAATCCCTGTCGGCGCGGCCTCAGCCAGGGCTTGCAGACGCGCCAGGGCCCCGGATGCTCGACCGTGCAAGAGAAGATCGCCGAGCGCGAGCGCGAAAGTTGCGTGGGGGTCACCAGGGACATGGTCGAGTACGCGCATCGCGTACAGGCGGGCGCGTTGGAGATCGCGCCGTCCCTGGCGGGGATCGTCGACGGCACTCCAGCGTTCGACCTCGGCCAGCGCCGCGCCGCGGAGCCCCGGGTCATCCAGCGTGTTCATTTCCGCCAGGTCGGAGCCGAACCTGGCGACGAAGTCCTCGCGCAGGGCCTCCCGTCCACTGTGCAATTCGAAGCCCGCCAGGCAGAGGGTAACAACGGCCAGCGCGGTCGCCGTACAGGGGAACGCCACGCGCCCTGTTCCACCAGCCGTCGCGGCAGCCTGGCCGCGAGGTGTTGCGCCCGCCGCAACGCGGCCGAGGACCGCGAGCGTGAGTGCCAACAGGCCACCCGCGGCCAGCACGATAGCGGTCTGCGCGAGCGGCGCACAATGGTAAGAGAGCGGGTCAGGGGTCCTGCCCGGCCTGTACACACTGCGGCATTCACGGTAGGCATCACGCACGACGAAGGCATGCGCGTACTCGCCGGGGATGCTGTCCGCGCCTGCCAGGGGCGTGACCTGCAACCACGTCATGGCAGCAGCGCCTGCTCCGGCTACGGCCACTCCGGGCATCGCCTCGCCATCATCGAGGTCGACAACCTCCTGCTCACGATCGTCCGTCACCGTAGCCAGCGGCACCGCACGCAGCACACCACTCGCCCGCTCTCGGACCACGACGGGGAATTCAGCGGGCGGCGAGGTGCCGTTGTCAACGTGCCAGGATGTCGTCGTCAACGGAATCGCGAGCAGACTGCCGACCGTGCAACTGACCGGGAGGAAGTACACCGCCCCCATCAGCACCGCCAGCATGTGTACGAATTTCCGCGCGCACGCGGACGCGTTCCGTGGTTCACCGACAATGTGCGAAGTGCGCGACTGGTTTCCCTGCATCGTGAAGCATCCTCCCGTCTGCTCGGCGCGGGTGCGACTCATGGTAGCGAGTCACGCCGTCGTCTCAACCGACCACGTCGCGGTATCTGGAGCGCGCGCCATGTTGTGCGGGACCCGTCCGATCCAGGCCAGGGTGCGGGCACGGCCGCGGTCGGCAGGGCGTCAGGTGATGTGCTCTGGCCGGACCCCCAGGCCGATCAAGCGCGCCGGCAGGCGTTGCAACCACGGCAGGCGAGCCAGCAGGCGGACCGGCCAGGGCGCCTCGAGCTCGCCGTGGCTGGTGAGCACGGCGCGGATCACGCGCTCCTGGACCAGGAGCTGCAGGCACTGGGTGAGCCGTGCCGGCCACTGGCGACGCTGCTGCACGGCGGCGAGATCGTCGTCACTCGGCATGCCGTGGGCGAGCGGCCCCGCGAGCAGGCGCGCGGCCGCGACCGCGTCCTGGATGGCGAGGTTGATCCCGACGCCGCCGATCGGCGACATCGCGTGGGCCGCGTCGCCAATGGCGAGCACGCCATGACGGAACCAACGGTCGAGGCGATCGACCGCCACGCTGAGCAGCTTGACGTCGTCCCAGGCGTGGATGTCGTCGAGCCGATCGCGGACGAACGGCGCCAGCGCGCCGACCGCTTCGCGCAGGGCCGGCAGGCCGGCTTCGCGCATGGCCTCGAACGAACCTTTCGGGATCACGTAGCCGCACTGCCAGTAGTCACCGCGCGCGATGAGGATGAGGATGCCGCCGGCGGCAAAGCTGGCAGCGGGCTCTTCCGGGTCGTCCTGGCGTCGCGGCAGGCGGAACCACAGGACGTCCATCGGTGCACCGAGCCGGGTCACCTCCAGCCCGGCCCGCTCGCGTACGGTCGACGAACGTCCGTCGGCAGCGACCACCAGCGAGGCTTCGACGATCAGCTCGCCGTCCGCATCGCGCGCACGGACCCCGCTGACGTGGCGATCAGTAGCGACGATGTCGGTGACCTCGCTCGCCATGCGGAGCTCGAACGCCGGGTAGGCCGCGGCGTGCGCGGCGAGGAAATCGAGGAAGTCCCATTGCGGCATGAAGGCGACGTAGCCGCAGCGGGTGGGCAGGTGGGTGAAATCGGCCACACGGTAGTCGCGTCCGCCGAAACGTGCGTGCAGGTGGTGTGCCTTGTAATGCGGCAGGGCGAGGAAGTCGTCGAGCCAGCCGAGCTCGTGCATGAGTTCGAGCGTCGAGGGATGGATGGTGTCGCCGCGAAAGTCGCGCAGGAAGTCGGCATGCTTCTCCAGCACCAGGGTGCGAATGCCGGCACGGGCGAGCAGGACGCCGAGCATCATGCCGGCCGGACCGCCGCCGACGATGCAACACGTGGCCTCGATTGTCCGCGCCATCGGTCCCTCCCCGGATCGGCCCGCCACTGTCGCAGCGGGCGCCCTCGCGGCACCATATACCCCGTGGAGCGCCCTGACCAAACGATGTGCGCGGGGCGCGGGCCCCGTTGAGTGCACCGCGCAGCCTCGTGCTCGGCGGCACTGCCTTCATCGGTCGCCACCTCGTCCGCCACCTGTTGGGCCAGGGGCATGACGTCACCCTGCTCAACCGTGGCGGCACGGCGGCGCCGGCTGGCGTGGAACAACTCGTCGCTGATCGCCATGATCCGTACGCCGTGCGCGCCGCGCTCGCAGGCCGCGACTGGGACCACGTCTTCGACATCAGCGCCTCGGTGCAGGTCGCGCCGCTGGCGGGCATCAGCGCCTTGGTCGAGGATCTCGACGGTCGCTGCGGGGTGTACGTCTTCGTCAGCTCGATCGCGGCCTGCCGTATGGGCCAGGGCGCCTTCCCCTGGACCGAGGAAGTCCTCACCACGCGCTCGCGCCCAGCCAAGTACGGTGGCCACAAGGCCGCGGTCGAACACCTGCTCGCCGAGCGCCGCACGGCGCGCGGATTCCCCTACGTGGTGGTGCGCCCGGCAGCGGTCTACGGCCCACACGACAACATCCCGGACGGCGAGATGGCGATGTTCCTGCGCCTGCGCCAGCGCCGCCCCGTGCTGCTACCGCACGACGGCCTGGTGTGCTTCCCCTACGGTCATGTCGCCGACCTCGCCCGTGCCTTGCTGCTGGCCGCGACCACGCCGGCCGCGCACGGCGAGATTTTCAACGTCACCGGTGAGTCGGTGACCGCGCGGTATTACGTCGAGACCCTCGCCCGCATCGTCGGCGTCGAACCCGACATCGTCGCGATCCCGGACGACGTGCTCGCGACGCTCACGCCGCCATTACCGTTCAACCACCGCTTCCAGAAGCTGCTGCACGCCGTGATGAGCATCGACAAGGCGCGCCGTGTGCTGGGCTTCGAACCCGAGTTCGACTTCGAGTCCGGGCATCGCCAGGCCTACGCGTGGTTCCTCGAACAGGGTCTCGACCGCCTCACCCGGCCGCTCAACGACCCGGTGTGGAACATCTCGTGGGATTTCACGCGCGAGGCGGCGCTGGCGGCCGCGATCCGTTCGACACAGGCACAACGCTCGGGGTCTGACCCCGGAAGGTAACTGTTTGATCGATTTGCACAACGCTCGGGGTCTGACCCCGGAAGGTAACTGTTTGATCGATTTGGGTGGTGCTTGCAGTCTCGGGGTCAGAGCCCGGCAGCCGCCGGAGAGATTCCCGTGGGGTCTGACACCGAAGTTCAAGTCATTGATCGGTCTCGAATCCGAACCCACGCGCGACTGCGCAGTGTCCGCTTGTGGTGCCTGACACCGACACGCAAGTGCTTGTTTGACGGGCCGGGCGCCCGACGACCTCGATGTGCGCCTCTGAACGACGGCGACGGGCCAAGGCGTTGCCGGGCGCCGCATCGCGGTGGGCGCATCCCGCCCACCGCGACGGGTCACGCTTCAGGCGACGACGAACCCTTCGTAGCCGCTCTCCTTCACCTGGTCGCAATGATTGCGGTAAGTGCCGACGCCGCCGATGTAGGACAGCAGCCGGCGCGGCTTGCCCTCGATGTTGGCGCCGGTGTACCAGGACTCGGTCTTGACGAGGAGAGTCGCGTTGGCGACTTCGTCGTGATGGCTGACCCACCAGTTCTCCTTCTCCGCCGTCGGCTCGATGACGTGCTTGTCGTGCACGCGCAGCCAGTCGATGCAGTCGGCCACCCAGTCGACCTGCTGCTGCAGGCAGGTGGTCATGTTGCAGAAGGCGGTCGAGGGCGCGAGCGGGCCGGCGACTGTGAAGAGGTTGGGGAAACCGTGCACCTGCAGGCCCAAGGTGGAGCGGATGTCCTGGTTCCACAGTTCCGTCAGCGAACGGCCGTCGCGGCCGCGCACATCCATGCGTGACAAGGCGCCGGTACCGGCGTCGAACCCCGTGGCGAGGATGACGACATCGAACTCGTATTCCTTGCCGTCGACCACCAGGCCCTTCTCGGTGAAGCGCTCGATGGGGGTCTTGCGCACGTCGACGATGTCGACGTTGTCGCGGTTGAACGCCTCGTAGTAGCCGTTCTCCAGCGGCACGCGGTAGGTGCCGAAGCCGTAGGCGGTGGGCGTGAGGATGTCACGCTTGGCGGGGTCCTTGATCTGCGCACGGATCTTCTCGCGCACGAACTCCGACACCTCTTCGTTGATGTCGGGATCGATCAGCGATTCCTGGTAGCCCCCCACCCAGATCGACAGCGAGCCGTCGGCCCACAGCTTCTCGAGCTCCGCCCGGCGCTGCTCAGGCGTGTGTTCGCTCCAGGCCGGCAGGTAGAAGTCGAAGGCGAAGCCAGCGAAGGTGTGGTGGACCTTCTGCTTCAGTTCCGGGTACTGGTCGCGCCACTTCTGGAAGGTGTCGTGGGTGTAGCGCTCGTTGTTCATGCGCACGGCGTACTGCGCGGTGCGCTGGAAGACCGTCATGTGCCCGACTTCGCCGGCGATGGTCTGGATGACCTGGATACCGGTCGCGCCGGTGCCGACCACGCCGACCCGCTTGCCCTTGAGGTCGATGCCCTCGCGCGGCCAGCGCGCGGTGTGGGCGATGACGCCCCGGTATTTCTCGTGGCCCTCGAAGGGCGGCACCTTGGGTGTCGAGAGCATGCCGGCGCAGCTCACGAAATAGCGCGCGGTGTAGCGCTCACCGGCCTCGGTCTCGATGGTCCAACGTGAAGTCGCCTCGTCCCAGCTCGCGTGGGCGACGCGGGTATCGAACTGGTAGTGCTTGCGCAGATCGAACTTGTCGGCGACGAAGCCGAGGTATTTCTCGGTCTCGCCCTGGGCCGGGAAGCGCTCGCTCCAGTCCCACTCCTCGAGCAGTTCGTCGGAGAACCAGTACTGGTAGACGTAGGACTGCGAGTCGACGCGGGCACCGGGGTAGCAGTTCCACCACCAGGTGCCGCCGACGTCGCTGGCGGCATCGAGGGCCTGGAACGACAGGCCCATCTGGCGCAGGCGGTAGACCGCGTAGAGGCCGGCAATGCCGGCACCGACGACGACGGCGTCGAGTTCTTTGCTGTTCTGCATGGGAGTCTCTCCTCGCGATAGCGCGGCGGATTGCCGGAAAAGTCAGGGGGCGCAGTATCCGCAGCCGTCCGGCCCGGGGCCAGCCCTCGATGGTGACAATCGAGGGGTTAAATGGTGACAATGCCCTTCATGAAGCGGCCGCTTGACCCCGATCGCACCCTGATGCCGAACACCTATGTCCGGCTTCTGACCCAGGAGTTCGACGACCTCGCCGCCATCGCTGCCGGCACCGGCATCGCCCCGGCCGCGCTGGCCGACTACCCCCATCCCATCACCATGCGCCAGCACCTGCGCTGCATCGCCAACATCCTTCCGCTCAGGCAGGCGCCGGACTGGCACCTGCACTGGGGCAAGCGCATGGCGGAGAACTTCCATGGCCCAGTGACCCTGGCCTGGCTGTCGGCACCGACCCTGGGGGACGGCCTCGACATCTTCATCAAGTACATGCCGAGCCGCATTCCCTACCTCGACTGGCGTGGACGCAGCGAGAGCCGCCATTTCCGCTGCGAGCTGACGCCGCTGGTCGACCTCCAGACAGTGCGTCACATGCTGATCGAAGTGCCGCTGCTGGTCATGCACGAGTACGTGCGTATGCTGCATCGTGGCCCCATGGACGCCGCGCGCATCGAGCTCGCCTATCCATCCACCGCTTACCGTGAACGCTACGCCGACTACTTCGACTGCCCGGTGGTCTTCGAACAGGCCCGCAACGCGCTGGTGATCCCGGCCGCCTGGCGCGACATCGCCAACATCGATTTCGACGAAGGCGCGTGGCATGCGGCGCTGGCGCGCTGCGAGGTCGCCGCGCGTACCGACGACGAACGCGACACCGTCACTCGCGTTCGCGAGGTGCTCGCCGATGCCCTGGCCCAGCCCATGCCGAGCGGTCTGCCGACGCTCGCCCATGTCGCCGCCCGGCTGCATTGCTCGCGCCGTACCGTGATCCGCCGCCTGCGCGCCGCCGACACGACCTTCCAGGCCGTCGCCGAGGAACTCCTCAGGGAGCGCGCCGCGAACCTGCTCGGCGACCCTGCCAACCGCGTACAGGATGTCGCCGCCCGCCTCGGTTACGCCGACTCGGCGAGCTTCCGCAAGGCCTTTCGGCGCTGGTTCGGCCTGGCACCGGATGCGTGGCGACAGGCACGCGGTTCACGGTCGACGGCCTGCAACGACCGGCAGCCACCGTCGTCCTAATTGGGGGTCAGACCCCAGGCTGCAATCACCTGATTTTCCCGATGTTCTGCGCGATGGCGGGGTCTGACCCCGATGGCGGCAAACAAAGCTGCCAAATCAGCTAGTTGTTGCTTGGGGTCAGACCCCGGTGGCTCAGACCCCGGTGGCTCGCGCCACTCAGCGTCCCGGTTCGGGTGCGATGGGCGGTGAACGCCTGAACCAGTCGACCATGCGCTGCACGACGACGAAGAACACGGGTACGAAGATCACGCCGAGCACGGTCGCGGCGATCATGCCGCCCATTACGCCCGAGCCGATGGCGTGACGGCTGTTGGCGCCCGCGCCGCTCGAGACGACCAGCGGCAGCACGCCGAGGATGAAGGCGATGGAGGTCATCAGGATCGGTCGCAGGCGCAGGCGACAGGCTTCCAGTGTCGCTTCGAGCAGGTCCCGTCCCTCGCGGTGCATGGCACTCGCGAACTCGATGATGAGGATGGCGTTCTTGGCCGAGAGCCCGATGACCGCGATCAGGCCGACCTTGAAGTAGACGTCGTTCTCGAGCCCGCGCAGCGAACTGAAGGCGAGCGCGCCAAGTACGCCGAGCGGCACCACCAGCATCACCGCGAACGGGACCGACCAGCTCTCGTAGAGCGCGGCCAGCGCGAGGAACACCACCAGCAGGGACAGCGCGAACAAGATGGGCGCCTGCTGACCGGAAAGGATCTCCTGGTAGGACTGCCCCGACCACTCGAAGCCGAAGCCTTCCGGCAGCTGGCTCTGCACGATGTCGGCGATCGCCGACATCGCCTCGCCCGAGCTGTGGCCCGGCGACGGCCCGCCGTTGATCTGGATGGCGCCGTAGCCGTTGTAGCGATCGAGCGCGGGCGGCGCCATGCGCCAGTCGGCGCTGACCACCGCGCCGAGCGGCACGACGTCGTCGGCGCCGTCGCGGCCGCGTTCGGGGATGTAGAAATGACGCAGGTCGCCGGCCGCGTTGCGGAACTCGGAATCCGCCTGCAGCATCACCTTGAGCACGCGGCCCTCGTAGTTGAAATCATTGGCGTAGACCGGCGCCAGCATCAGGCGCAACGCGGCGTAGACGTCTTCGAGGTCGACGTTCATCGCCGCCGCCTGCAAGCGGTCGACTTCGTAGTGCAGCTCCGGTGCGTCTTCCAGCGCGTTCGGCCGCACCCCCGCCAGCAGCGGGTTCTGCGCGGCGGCACCGAGCAGCGCGTTGCGCGCCGCGACCAGGGCATCGTGACCGAGCCCGGCACGGTCTTCGAGACGCAGATCGAAACCGCCGAAACGACCTAGGCCGCGGATGGTCGGCAGGTTGACCACGAACACCTGCGCGCCCTTGACCGACTGCACCGCGCCGTTGGCCCAGCCGATGAAGGCCTGCACGTCCTGCCCCGGTGCACGCCGCTCGTCCCAATCCTCGAGCGAGATGAAGGCGAGGCCGACGTTCTCGCCCTGGCCCAGGAAACTGAAGCCGGCGACGTCGAGCACGCGGTCGACCAGCGGGCTCTGGCTGATGACGTGCTCGAGCTCGCGCAACACCGCGCCCGTGCGCTCGATGGTCGCCCCAGGCGGCAGCTGCACGATGGCCAGTGCGTAGCCCTGGTCCTCCTCGGGCACGAAGCTCGACGGCATGCGCACGAACAGCCAGCCGGCCAGGCCCACCAGCAGGAAGAACATCATCATCCAGCGCGGCGTGTGGCGGATGGCCGCGGCGACACGGCCGAGGTAGATGCCCGCGAGACCGCCGTAGGTGGCGTTGAAGGCGCGCGCGAACCAGTTGGGCTCGCCGTGCACGGGCTTGAGCAGGGTCGCGCACAAGGCCGGCGTGAAGGACAGCGCCATCACCGCCGAGATGACCATGGCGATGGCGATGGTCAGGGCGAACTGGCGGTAGATGGCACCGACCGCGCCGTCGACCAACGCCATGGGGATGAACACCGCCGCCAGCACCGTCGTCATGGCGACGACCGCGCCCGTGATCTGGTCCATGGCCTTGCGCGCGGCCTCCTTCGGCGGCAGCCCCTCCTCGCTCATGATGCGCTCGACGTTTTCGACCACCACGATGGCGTCGTCGACGACCAGGCCGATGGCGAGCACCAGCGCGAACAGGCTCAACACGTTGATCGAGAAGCCGACGGCGTACATGCCGGCGAAGGCGCTGGTCAGCGCCACGGGCACGACCAGCGTCGGGATCAGCGTGGCGCGGAAGTTCTGCAGGAACACCAGCATGACCAGGAACACCAGCACCACCGCTTCGATCAGCGTCATCATCACCTCCTGGATGGAGATGCGGATGAAGGTCGTGGTGTCGTAGGGCGTGAACCAGGTCACCCCGACCGGGAAGTACTGCTGCAACTCGTCCATCTTCTTGCGCACGCGCTCGGCCACTTCGAGCGCGTTGGCGTCCGGCGACAGCTGCACGGCGAAACCGGCGATGGGCCGGCCGTTGACGTGGACGTCGCGGCCGAAGGACTCGGCCGAGAGTTCGACGCGGGCGACGTCCGACAGCCGCACGTGGGTGCCGTCATAGTTCGCGCGCAGGATGATCTCCTCGAACTCGCGAGCCGTGGTGAAGCGGCTCGCCGCCGACACCGGCGCCATGAAGCCCTGGCCGGGCGGCGCCGGGTCCGCGCCGATGCTGCCGGCCGCGATCTGGACGTTCTGCGCGCGCACCGCCTCCAGCACCTCGGCCGCGCCGAGACCGAGCGCACGCAGGCGATCGGGATTGAGCCAGATGCGCATGGCATAGGGCGAACCGAACTGCGTCGCGCCACCGACACCCGGCAGGCGCTGCACGGCATCGAGCACCCGTGCGCCGATGAGGTTGTCGAGCGCCTTGCTGTCGAAGTCGGGGTTGTCCGATTCGAGCGAGATCACCATGAGGAAGTCGCTGTTCGACTTGGCCACGGTGACACCGTTCTCGTTGACCTCCTGCGGCAGGCGCGGCTGCGCCAGGCTGACGCGGTTCTGCACCTGCACGGCGGCGATGTCGGCATTGGTGCCGGACTCGAAGGTGAGCGTGATGCTGACCGTGCCGTTGCCGCGCGAGGTCGACTCGAAGTACATGAGATTGTCGACGCCGGTGAGCTGCTGCTCGATGACCGCCGTCACCGACTTCTCCAGCACCGTCGCGCTGGCACCGGGGTAGCTCGCCGTCACCACCACCTGCGGCGGTGCGATGGGCGGGTAGGCGGCGATCGGCAGACGGAAGATGGCGGCGCTGCCCGCAACCGTGATGAGGATGGCAATGACCCAGGCGAAGACCGGGCGGTCGATGAAGAAGCGCGGCATGCGGGCGGCTCAGCTGGCGCGGTCGGCGGCAGGCTGGACGACCTTCGCCGGTGCGCCCGGGCGTACCTTCTGGAGCCCCTCGACGATGACCTGCTCGCCGTCGCCCACCTCGCCCGTCACCACCCAGGTGCTGTCGCGCATCTCGCGCACCGTCACCGCGCGGCGGGTGACGTTGCCGTCAGTACCGACGGTCATCACGTAGGCGCCGTCGCCGTCGCGCAGCACGGCGGCGTGCGGCAGCTCGACGGCGTCGGCAATCTCGCCCACCGTGTAGCGCAGCTTGACGTACATGCCGGGCAGGAGCACGCGGTCCGGGTTGGGGATGGTGGCACGCAGCAGCACCATGGCCGAGCCGGCGTCGACGTTGACGTCGCTGAAATCGAGGCGGCCCTCATGCTCGTAGACGCTGCCGTCCGGCAGCACCACGGTGACCACCGGTGCAGTGCCCGCGGCACCGCCGGTCCGCAGCCGTTGGAAGTCGGCCACGGTCTGGCCGAAGCCGAGGTAGATCGGATCGATCTGCTCGATCGTGGTCATCGGCGTCGCCTCACCCTCGCCGACCAGCGCGCCCTCGGTGACCAGGGCGCGGCCGGCACGCCCGGCGATCGGCGCGGTGACGGTGGCATAGCCGAGGTCGATGCGCGCCTGGCGCAGCACGGCCCTGGCTTCCAGCACGGCGGCGGCGGTGCTGCGCTCGGCGGCCCCGGCGCTGTCGACGTCCTGTGGCGCGACCAGCTTGCGCGCGAAGAGATCGCGCTGACGCTGGGCGATGAGCGCGGCGTTGGCGGCATCCGCCTCGGTGCGGGCCAGCGCGGCCTCCGCCGCCGCCACGGCGGCTTCGAGCGGTTGCGGATCGATGCGGAACAGCAACTGGCCGGCGGCGACGTCGGTGCCCTCGGTGTAGTGGCGTTCGAGCACCACGCCGGAAACCCGCGCGCGTACTTCGGCGATGCGGCTGGACAGCAGCCGCCCGACCAATTCGCGTTCGAGCGCGACGGTGCCACGCTCGGCGGTGACGACCTCGACCTCGGGCGGCGGCATTTCTTGCGCCCATGCGGCACCGGCGATGGCCAGCCAAAGAGCGCCGACGAGCAGCGGGAGGAAGTACGTTAGCGAGCGGTTCATGTCGTGTTCCGGCGCCCGCGTCGTAGCCTGCGGGCATTGTCCTTGCCCGCGGGCGAGGCGGGTTGCTCGTGATGCGGCCGTGCAGTGCCGCGGCAGCGCGCGCGGCGAGGCGCAGGCATGGCACACCGTCCATGTCAGCGCGGGCAGGCGCCCCGCGTCAGCCTTCGATCAGGATGTCGACACCGTGCACGCGCCAGGGTTGCAGGCCCGCCCGGTGGCATCGCTCCGGGCGCGCCGGTCGTCATTCTAACCACGACGCCGCGCCGGCGCTGCGCGAGGTCGACACGATGCCAGCAACACCGCCTCCCCACTGCGACAAAACGCACGCTCACAACCACAGCCGCGCCATGGGAATGCGGCCTGGTGACCGGCGCACGTCGCCGCCGGCGCGCGATGCTCGCGCTCAGCAGGCCGGATCGTCGGGGACCTCGTCACCACGTTCGGCGAGCTGGCGACGCAGGCGCGCGAGCCCCTGGCGAAAGGCCTCGGCGTCGCCGTGCTCGGCGAAATGCGCATAGCGCAGGTGGGCGTCACGCAACCGCCGCGCATGCTTGATCGGGCACCAGTACTGCTCGGTGCGGCTGGCGACCTCCCGTGCGAAGGCAACCACGCCATTGGCGTAAGAGCAGTAGAAACAGTTGAACTTCTCGATCGCGTTGAGATAGGGCAACTCGGCGCGATCGAGCACGAGGTACTCGCGACGCGGCACCAGGGCGATGCCGTAGACGGGAAAGCACACCGCTTGGAAGACGTTCAGGAACAGGTCGAGCAGCAGGAACACCGGCCAGCCAGCATAAATCAGCGGCGCCGAAGCCAGCACCCGCCAGCGGCTGCGCAGCAGGTAGGGCCACAGGCCGATCCGGTGTCGGCGCTGGAACTCGAGAAAGCGTTCGGCCATCTCGACGCGTTGCTGGTCGAAGGCGTCGCGGCGGCGCGCGTACTCGCGTTCGAGTTCGTCTTCCAGCGCGCGGATACGCGCCAGCAGTTCGTCGAGAGTGCCAGGCATGACGGGCTCCGGAAGGGAAGCGACGAGCGTCGGTGACGCGCCGATCATAGCCGCGTAACGGCACCACGGTGGCTCGTCCGGTCCTTGCCGTCGTCATGCCGCGAGACCGGCCGGGTGGCTTTGCGCACCGATCGCGGCAGGCTCTCCTTGCCCGCGGCTGCGCCGCACGGCAGCGATTTGATACCGTGGCGGCCTTCGCGGGGAGTCACGCCCGCGCCCCGATCACTTATCCAACCACCTGGCAGCAGGAGCACCGCAGACATGACCGACACCGCAGCCTATACCCCGCCCCGCGTCTGGACCTGGGACATGGAGAGCGGCGGCAAGTTCGCGAAGATCAACCGGCCCGTTGCCGGTGCCACCCACGAACGCGAACTGCCGGTGGGCAGACATCCGCTGCAGCTCTATTCACTGGCAACACCGAACGGGGTCAAGGTGACGCTGATGCTCGAAGAGCTGCTCGAACTCGGCCACCCCGGCGCCGAGTACGACGCCTGGCTCATCGACATCGGTGAGGGCGAACAGTTCGGGAGCGGTTTCGTCGCCATCAATCCCAATTCCAAGATCCCGGCGCTGGTCGATCGCAGCGGCCCGGAACCATTCCGGGTCTTCGAATCCGGCGCCATCCTGCTCTACCTCGCGGAGCGGTTTGGCGAGTTCGTGCCGCGCGCCGCGGCCGCGCGTGCGGAGTGTTACTCGTGGCTGATGTGGCAGATGGGCGCCGCGCCTTTCCTCGGCGGCGGCTTCGGTCATTTCTATGCCTATGCGCCCGAGAAGTACGAATACCCTATCAACCGCTACGCCATGGAGGTGAAGCGCCAGCTCGACGTGCTCGACCGCCACCTCGCCGAACACGAGTACATTGCAGGCGGCGAATACAGCATCGCAGACATGGCCATCTGGCCGTGGTATGGCGCGCTCGCCAAGGGCCTGCTCTACGAGGCCGCCGAGTTTCTCTCGGTGCAGGAGTATGCCCACGTGCAGCGCTGGACCGATCGCATCGCCGCACGCCCGGCCGCGCAACGCGGGCGCATGGTGAACCGCAGCTGGGGCGACCCGGCCAGCCAGCTCCACGAGCGTCACGATGCCAGCGACTTCGAAACGAAGACGCAGGACAAGATCGGCGCCGGTGCCTGATGCTTCCGTGGGCACGGCACGCATGAAGTCGTATCGCGAGGAGCTTTGGTACGACATCCCGAGCCGGGTCGGCTTCCTCAACATCACCCCGGACGTCGAGCGCTGCCTCGCCGCGAGCGGTGTCAGCGAGGGACTGGCGCTGGTCAACGCCATGCACATCACCGCCTCGGTGTTCATCAACGACGACGAGCGTGGCCTGCATGCCGACTTCGCGCGCTGGCTGGAAACGCTGGCGCCGCACGAACCGCTGGCTGACTACCGCCACAACGACACCGGCGAGGACAACGCCGATGCGCATCTCAAACGCCAGGTGATGGGCCGCGAGGTGGTGGTGGCGATCAGCGACGGACGGCTCGATTTCGGCCCCTGGGAGCAGATTTTCTACGGCGAGTTCGACGGCCGGCGACGCAAACGGGTGTTGGTGAAGATCATCGGCGAGTAGCCGCCGTGCCGCACGCGACGCGCCTTGGCCGGCCGGGGACAAGCGCCGCGAGGCAGGACCTGGGCACGGCGCGGGCGAGACGAGGACCGGAGTTCCTGCGGACAAGCGAGGACCACAGGCACAGATTTCGCCAGGCGCGAAATCGAACCGCCGCCAAGCCGAACGGTCGGGCGCGGACAGGATGCACGGCGTGATACGCAACGTCGCCCACGACCCTCGCCGTGGTTGTCCACCAGCTTGCTAGACTCCCGCCACCTGAAGCGAGGCCCGACGATGCGCAAGAACCTCACCGCCGACGATCTATCGGAACTGATCGAGGCGCCCCTGCTCGCCATCCTCGCCACTCGACGCGCGGACGGCACCATCCTGCTCTCGCCGGTGTGGCACGAGTGGCGTGACGGCGGTTTCTCGGTCGTCATCGAGGCCGACGACGTCAAGTCGCGCCACCTCCGACGCGACCCGCGCGTCACTGTCATCGTCGCCGAACAGGCGCCGCCGTACCGCACGCTGGAGATCACCGGCAATGCCTCGCTCAGCCGGCCGGCGACCATCAACGAGACGCTCGCCCGCATCGCCGTACGCTACCTCGGCGAGACCAGCGGACGCGCCTACATGGCGCAGATGGCAGATTTCGACGGCGAGTTGCTGCGCGTCTTGCCGGGCAAGATGCGCGGCTGGGATTATCGCGACGAATTGGGCGACGAATTGGGCGACGGCCAGGCGAACGGCGGCTAGCACCGGCGGTGCCCGCGACGCCTTGCGCGCGGTCCGCGCGGCGCGGCATCAGCGCGTGTTCACGCCGTCCGATCGAGCACCGACAGCACCGCCGGCAATCCCGACACCAACAATCGCCATTCGCCGGCTGCGCTCACCCGCCACAGTTCGCCCGTGTCGGTGCCGACGAGGACGCTGCCGCATTCGTCGCCGGCCGGTGTGAGGCCGTGGAAGTTGGCCGTCGACGGCGTGTGCGCGGCATCGCCGAGCGAGCGCCAGTGCCCCCCGCGATCGTCGCTCCGGAAGAGCATCGCGCCGGCACCGCCCTCGTCAGTGAAGACCGAGAAGGGGGATGGCGCGCAGGCCACGGTCAGCGGGTGCGGCGGGCGCGGGTCGATGCACATCGGGCGGGTATAACGTGGCGTGATGCCGGCCCACACGTAGTGCCAGCTCTGACCACCGTCGGTGGAGCGAAATACGCCGGCGTTGCCCTCGACCATCGGTGCGATGCCGTCCGGGCGTCCGTAGCCGGTGGAGACGTAGAGTTCGTCGGCACACCCGGGGTGGGCGACGAGGACATGGATGTCCGGATTACCGCCAGGACGTACCAGTTGCCAGCTCGCCCCCGCGTCGCGGCTCGACAGGATACCGCCGACCTCGACGCCCACCCACAGCCGCGCGGGGTCGGTCGCATCGATGACCAGCGCCCGCGCGCGCCCGGGCAAGGGAGGCTCGATCGGCACGCACCACGAATCCGCGTCGGGCACCGCGGTGAGCGCTTCGACTTCCGTCCAGCTGTCGCCGCCGTCCGCGCTGCGGAACAACCCCGCCGGCTGCGTCACCGCAAGGAGCATGCCGTCCGGCGCGGCGCGAATCTGCCACACCTCGCGTTCGCCGAGTCCGCAGGGCTCCCAGCTGCAACCACCGTCGCGCGAACGGTGGACGCCGGCAGCGCTGCCGGCGTAGAGCGCGACGCCCAGGTCCTGGATATCGCGCACGTTGCGGCAGGCGAGCGTCTGCCCGGGTGTGCCGTGCACGATGCGGAACACCCCGGTTGCGGTGCCGACCAGCCCATCCATCCTCGCGTCCTCTCCGTGCGATCGCCGCAGTGTAGCGCGCCGGTGCCGCCGGCCAGCGTCGTCTACAGGTAGGGCGACACCAGCGCGGCGGCCGAGTCACGCAGGCGGACGACGACCGGGCGGCGTTCGAGTTCGGCCAGCGTCAAGCGCGCGCTGCTGGCGATCACGGTATCGAAGTGCACACTCAAAGCCGCGTTGAGTTCCGGCCCGAACACCTCGACGCCGATCTCGAAGTTGAGCCGCAGGCTGCGTGCATCGAGATTCGCCGAACCGATGAGTGCATAGTCGCCGTCGACACAGAACAGCTTGGCATGACAGAACGGCGGCGGTTGGTAGTAGACCTCGACGCCCCACTGCATGAGTTCGGCGAGCGTGTTGCGGTTCGCCCAGTGCACGTAGACGAGGTTGTTGCGTGCCGGCAGCACGATACGCACGCGCACACCGCGCAGCGACGCCGAGACCAGCGAAGCGATGAGATCGCGGCCTGGCAGGAAGTAGGGCGTCATGATGTCGATGGTGTCCACGGCACAGCCGATGGCGGCCTGGATGGTGAGCGCGAGGGCGTCGAGATCGTAGGTCGGTCCATCAGGGATGACCCGGCAGTCGAGTGCGCCGTGTGCGGCGGCCGGCGTTTCTGTCGCGGGCGCGGGCGGCGTTTCACCGGTCGCGAAGGCCCAGTCGTCGCGAAAAACCGCGGCTATCGTGCCGACCACCGGGCCTGCGAGTCGGAAATGGATGTCCGAGATGCGGCGTGCGCGACCATCGCGCTGACGGTTGCCGTCGCTGATGTTCATGCCCCCGACGAAGCCGACGTCGTCGTCGACGACGAGGATCTTGCGGTGGTTGCGCAGGTTGAGATAGAGGCTCGGAGGCAGCAGTCGCGGACGCAGGAAGGTCGCCGTACGCACGCCGGCGCGGGCAAGCCGGCGCGCGATGCGCGGCACCGAGTACCACTCGCCGACGCCGTCCAACAGGACCTGCACGGTGACGCCGCGGGCGACTGCCGCGGCCAGCGCCGCGGCGAACGCCTGGCCCGCGTCGTCCGCATTCATGATGTAGGTGGCCAACAGCACGCGGTGCCGCGCCTCGCCGATGGCCGCCAGCATCGCGGGGTAGGCCTCGTCACCGTTATAGAGCGGCGTGACCGCGTTGCCGGATACGACCGCGCTGCCGGTGATCGCGGCGCCCGCGGCGGCGAGGCCGGTCTCGGCGCGGGCAATGTGGGCGTCGCGCCCGTGCAGGCCTTCGTACTCGATGGCGTAGAACGCGCGGCGCAGGCTGCGCGCGCGGCGCTGGATGCGGTTGATGCCGAAAAAGAAGTACGCCAGCGGACCGAATACGGGCACGAACAGGCAGGCCATGATCCAGCCCGTCGCGGCGCGCGGATCGCGCTTGTAGAGAAGCGCGTGGTAGACGCACCACGCTGCCGGCGCCGAGTGGACCGCCAGCCAGAACCACACGGGCAGGTCGCGCAGCAGGGCCGGCCCCGGTCCGTCCATCAGTGGGTGTCCGTCACGGTCTGAGTTACCCCGGTCATACCTGGCCACCGCCCTCCTGGCTCGAACCCGGGCGAGCTGCGCCGCGCTGACCGCCCCATTGTCGCGGGCAGCGCCGGCAGCGCCCCCGCGCCCCTCTCCCGACAGCAACGATACCGGCTTCGACGTCACGCCCCAATGCATCGCGCACGCGGACATTTCGGTATCGTGCCGCCTGTCCTGCGCGGGAGATGAATGAGACCATGGATGCCATCCGCCGGCGCGCGCTGGTCGCGCTGGGCCTCAACCGTACGCCCGGCTTCCATTTCGCCGGCAACTTCCTCGGCGTCGAATTCGGCACCATCAATCAGGATGCGGCCGCAGTCGTCGTCACGCCTGGGCAGTTCTGCACCGGCGCGGGTGGAGAACCGCACTTCGGCGTGGTCGCGCTGCTCGCCGACATCGCACTCGCCACGGTGGTGCGCGCCAACCTGACACCGGCCCAGCGTCTTGGCACGGTCGGCCTGCACCTGCAGCTCCGTGGTCAGCGCATGCGCGGGACATTGCGTGCCGAGAGCCGTTTCGCCGGCTTCCTCGACGGTGCGGCTGGGCGCCAGGGGCTGTCGCGGGTGACCCTCGACGCAGGCGGACAGCCCACCGTGATCGGCCAGGGCACCTTCATGGTGATGCGCCCGCCGCCCGGCGTGACCATGCACCCGATCCCGAGTGCGATTCACGCGGGGGCCAGGCCTCTCGCCGAGCCGCAACTCGACGACACCGAGCGCGCCACCCTGTCACGCGTCGATGCTGCGCTCACGCGCGCCGCGGCCAGTGGTGGCGCCTTCATCGACGAACTCTGGCGCGTGGCGGCGCGGCCGACCCGTGGTGGCGCCATTGCCACCGTCGACAACGGCCCCGAACTCGCCAACCGCGTCGGACACGTACAGGGCGGGTTGCAAGCGGCGCTGGCCGCCGCGACGGCTGCCGCCGCCCTGCCTGCGGACTGGATGCTGACGGGCGTCTCGGCCTGGTACATCCGCGCTTGCGAAGGACGTCACCTCACCATCACGTCGCGTATCGTGCACCAAGGGCGAGGCACGGCGGTGGTGCGTACACGGATCGTGGGTAAGGGCCGGCGGCAGGCGTTGGAGGTGGTGACGACGCACGTGCCGCGCGAGGGGTGAGCACTCCACCCGACATGTCGGCAGCACGCGCCGACACGGCACGGCATGCGGCTGGACGAACCCAGGGCCTGCCACCGACCGCGGCAAAGTGCCGCGCGAGGTGGCCTCGCCTCGCGGTTCGATGCCAGGACCGGCCGGCAGCGACGCTCCCCCCTCCGGGGCTCGTCTCAGACCAACCGCGCCGGCGCCTCGACGCCGAGCGCTGCGGCGCCGCCGATCTCATAATTCAGTGGCGCCGCGGTGAGCGCGTGGCGGATGCCGGTGTGCACGTCGCGCCACAAGCGGCCAAGTGTGCTGGCCTCGGCGAAAAGCGCGGTACCGTGCAGCCACGCGATGTCGTTCATGGCCTCGCCAAGGTTGTATGTCGCATGTCCGATGTCGTTGCGGATACGCGCGCGCAGTTCGCCCGAGAGCGGTGTGGTGCCCTGCGCAGCAATATCGATGGTGTCTGCCGCACGTAACAGACACATCTCGGCCGTGTCGATCTTGGCCCGTACCGCGCCGACTCCCTGTACGAATGCGCCGGAGCGCGACTGGACCTGGTAATTGGAATAGGTGATCGGGCGCTTGGCCGCGGCATCGACGGTGAGTGCCAGCGCCGCTTTCGCCGCTCCCAGCGGTGGCGCGGCGATGGTCGTGCCGAACACCGAGACCGGCGGCAGGCGCTGGCTGAACGAAGCGGCGGGGGCAGCCTCGAAAGCCGTGCCGAGCACCACCTCGGCATCGACGACCTGGTCCATCGGTACCCAGGCATCCCGGGCGACGAAGACATTGCTACCCGTGCCGCGCATGCCGATGGTGTGCCAGACGTCCTTGACGACATATTGCTCGCGCTGCAGAAAAGCGAAGCCAGGCCGCGCCGCCGTTGCATCACCGTCGCGGATCGCGACAACGCCGAGCGCCCACTCGGCATGCCAGATGTTCGACGCAAACGGCCATTCGCCACTCACCCGGTAGCCCTCGCCGTCACGCACCGCCTCGGCGCCGGGCGAGACTATCACCGAGGCCATGGGCACCGGACGCTGGTCGACATACATGCGCTCGTAGAGTGACGCCGGAAAGCGTGCCGGCAGCAGGCTCGAAACACTGGATATGACCGAGATCCATCCCGCATTCGTACAGTAGTAGCCGATCGCGGCGGCTGCCTCGACCATCGCACGCGCGCCGGCCTCGAGGCCTCCGTAACGGCGCGGGACATTGATGCCGAACGCGCCAATCGATTTCAGCGCTTCGACCGAGGTATCCGGTACGCGTCGTTCGCGGTCCGCCTGGACCGCGTTGTCACGCAACAGCGGCCCGATCTCGTGAATGCGCGCCATGAGTTCGGCGTTGGCGGGCACGGCTGTGGTCATGCGGCTTCCCCAGGTTGTTGTCGTCGACCGATTGCCGACCGTGATCGCCACGGATTATCGCGCGCGGCGGCATGATGCGCATCGGTCGTCGGGTCCGTTGATTGAAGGCGCGGAGTCGAACAGGGGACCGGTTGGCGCCGTGCCAAGCGCTACGAGCCCCGCCAGACGGCATCCTGACGTGCTGGACCGGAAGAGATGCCACGCTTGTCTTCAACGACCAGCGCGAGCCTGTTCACGACCACTGCGGCGCAAGCCAACGGCCTGGTCGACGAAACCCGTACCCGGTCGTTCACGTTCGAGAAGCTCGCGGCGCACCAATACTTCTTCACCGTCACCGCTCACCTGGAAGTCATCGCGCTCATCGAGTTGACTGGCTCGGGCGGCTTCGCCACGGCGTCCATGTCCACATCGCCGATGCCCGAGAGCACGGATGTCTTCGACATCGTGGTCGCCACGGAAAGGATGAAAAGGGTGTCAGGTTTATGTAGCCGAAGCAGAGAAGGCGAGGCGGAACCAAGACCGAGGGGGGGGGCGATCATTAGGCCCGGTGAGACGTTTGCCGGCGGGTTGCTGCGCAACGTCGCCCGGAAGGATTGATTCGCGCGCTTTGGGCGCGCGCTCACCCCTGCGGGGCGCCGGCCGGTGGCCGGCGTCCTGATTCGCTTCGCGAATCAGTCGAACCTGGGGAGGTTCTCATCGGTCTCCGGGGTTGCTGTGCGCCCGGCCCGGAAGGATTGATTCGCGCGCGCTCGGGCGCGCGCTCACCCCTGCGGGGCGCCGGCCGGTGGCCGGCGTCCTGATTCGCTGCGCGAATCAGTCGAACCTGGGGAGGTTCTCATCGGCCTCCGGGGTTGCTGTGCGCCCGGCCCGGAAGGATTGATTCGCGCGCGCTCGGGCGCGCGCTCACCCCTGCGGGGCGCCGGCCGGTGGCCGGCGACCTGATTCGCTTCGCGACTCAGTCGAACCTGGGGTGGTACTCTTCGGCCTCCGGTCGCTCCACATAATAAGGTCCGGTTGGGACCTATTTTTGTGGCGCGCCCGGAAGGATTCGAACCTCCGACCCCCTGGTTCGTAGCCAGGTACTCTATCCAGCTGAGCTACGGGCGCGTCGCTGCCGGGGCATCACTGCCTGCGGCAGGGGGCGAATTATCGGGGCGGGTCGTGGGGCTGTCAAATGCACCACGTCGAGGTGGCTCGGGCTCGCGCGCGGTCCCGGCCGGTGGCCGGGGCTGGGGCCCGGCGGTACACTCGCCGGGTTTTCATCGGCCACAGTAACGGGAGGGCGGCATGCTGAAATCCATGGATATCAATTGCGACATGGGGGAAAGCTTCGGCAATTGGAACATGGGGGATGACGCCGGCATGATGCCGCGCATCACGACTGCCAACGTCGCCTGCGGCTTCCATGCCAGTGACCCGGTGACCATGCTCAAGACGGTGGCGATGGCGCGCGAACACAACATCGCGGTGGGCTCGCATCCGGGCCTGCCGGACCTGCTCGGCTTCGGTCGCCGCGCCATGAACATCACCCCGGAGGATGCGCACGCCTACGTCGTCTACCAGACCGGCGCCCTGCAGGCGACGCTCAGGATGCACGGCATGAAGCTGCATCACATCAAGCCGCACGGGGCGTTCTATTCGATCCTGCGAGTCGACGAGGCGGTGGCCGAAGCCGTTGCCGACGCCATCGCCAAACTGTGCGAACAGCCCATGCTGTACTGGCCGGCGCCGACCGATGCCGCCCTGCCGACCGCCGCCCGCAAGAAGGGGATTCGCGTAGTCGGTGAAATCTACCCGGACCTCCAGTACGCCGCCGACGGTTCGCTGGTCATTCAGCGCACCAAGCACGAGACCGACGTCGCCTTCGCCGCGGCCCAGGTCAAGCGCTACGTCACCACCGGGCAGGTCGGGGCACTCGACGGCTCGCTGGTGACGCTCGACGCCGAGAGCCTGTGCATCCACGGCGACGGCCCCAACGCGACTGCCGTCGGCGATGCGGTACGCGCGGCCCTGACCGAGGTCGGCTGCGCCATCGCACCGGTCATGAACTGAGAAGACGGGAAGCGACCATGAAATTCGGACTCTTGTTTTCGCTCCAGGTGCCGCCGGCCAGCGGCCTCTCCTGGCAGGTTCCTTACCGCGAGATGCTCGACTGCCTGCCGCGCGCCGAGGATCTCGGGTACGCCTCGGGATTCCTCGTCTCGCACCACGCACAGAAGGACGGCCTCTGCCCGGGCCCGCTGATCGCCTGCGCGGGCGCCGCCGCCGTCACGCGCACGATGCGCATCGGCACGGCCGTGCTGCTCTCGCCCCTCTACGCGCCGCTCAAGCTCGCCGAGGACGTCGCCGTGCTCGACAACCTCTCCGGCGGGCGCTTCGTGTTCGGCGTCGCGCCGGGCTACGTGGCGGCGGAGTTCGAAGCGCACGGCATCCCGCGCGACGAGCGCATCGGACGCTTCGAGGAAGGCCTCGATCTGATGACCCTGGCCTGGACCTCGCCGGACACCTTCTCCTTCGACGGCAAGTATTACCAGGTGCCCGAAACGCGCATGACGCCGAAGCCCGCCCAGGCGCCGCACCCGCCGATCTGGTACGGCGTATCCGCGCCCGGCTCGCTGCGCCGCGCGGCCCGACGCAAGGCGGTCCAGATCATGTCGCCGCGCCACGGCCCGGAGGAACTCGTCGAACACTTCAAGCCCTACGAGGACGAGGCCGCGAAACTCGGCTGGACCATCCCCGAGCGCCCCATCATCCGCTCGGTGTTCGTGGCGGAAACCAAGGCGAAGGCGGAGGAGATGGCGGCGCCCGCGCTCAACTATCTCTTCACCGAACTCTACGGCGCGGCTTCGGCCGCCGGTGAACGCGTACTCCGCGCGGCCGACGGTTCGGTCATCACCGACAAGACGCAGGTCGGCTTCGAAAACTTCAAGAACCGCTACATCATCGGCGACCCCGACTTCGCCATCGAGCAGTTGCAGCTCTACCGCGATGCCGTGCAGCCGAGCGAGGTGGTGTGCTGGATGCACCTGCCGGGGCTCACCGGCGCGCAGGCGATGAAGTCGGTCGAACTCTTCGCGCGCGAGGTGATGCCGGCCTTCCCGTAGCGAGCCGGCGCGGGCCGCCGGCGGCAGGCGTTTCGATGAAACCCGAATCCCGCATTCTCGTCTCCGGGGCCGGCGTCGCCGGCCTCACCGCCGTCATCGGTCTTGCCCGCCACGGCCTGCGCCCGGTGGTCGTCGAACATGCGCCGGACGTGCGTGCCGACGGTTACATCATCTCGCTCTCGCACCGTTCCTACCGCTACGCCGAGTCGCTCGGCCTGCTGCCCGCGATCAACGAACGCCTCGCCGGGGTCACGCATTCGAGCTACCACCGCGGCGCGTCCGCCCTGCTCGAACTCGACTACACGCGCTTGTTCGACGGCGTGGAGGTCCTGCAGATCATGCGTGACGACCTCCAGGACATCCTCTGGCAGGAAGCCCGCAACCTCGCGGACTTCCGCTTCGGCACGAGCATCGCGGCCATCGACGACGGCGGCGACGCGGCGCGCGTCACCTTCGGTGACGGGCGCGAGGAAACGTTCGACGCGGTGATCGGCGCGGACGGCGCGCATTCGAACGTGCGCCAGCTGTGCTGGCGGCCGGACGAAGTCACCGAGCGTCACCTCGGCCTGTGTTGCGCGGCCTATCGCCTGCCGAACATCGCCGGGCTCAGCCACAAGTTCGAAACGCACATGGAGCGCGACCGCTACATGGTGCTGTTCACCACGCCGCAGGGCGGGCTGGCCGCGGTCTTCGTGTGGGCAAGCACGCTGGCCGCGGCGCCGCCGCCGGCCGCGCGTGCCGAGGTCCTGCGCCACGCCTATGCCGATACCGGCCCGCTCGCCCGGCGCGTGCTCGAGCACTGCCCGGCCGACGGCGCGTTCTACATGGATCCGCTGGTGCAGATCCGGCTCGGTGACTGGTACCGCGGGCGCGCCGCCCTGATCGGCGATGCCGCCCATACCCTCACCCTGATCTCGGGCCAGGGCGCGACCATGGCCTTTACCGGCGCCTGCGCGCTGGTCGACCAGCTCGTCCGGCACGACGACCTCGCGACGGCCTACGCCGCCTACCAGGCCGATCTGCAGGGCCTCGTGTTCGACGTGCAGGATCGCACCCGCGCCGCCTCGCGCTGGTACGTGCCGCGTTCGTGGTGGCGGCAGAACGCGCGCGACCTCGGCATGCGGCTGTTCCCGGTGGGCTTCTTCGAGCGCTACTTCAAAACCAAGTACTCGCGCGCGTGAGTCCGCGATGAGCCTGCCCGGCGGTCTCACCGTGACCCTCGATCTCGAGGACCATACCCAAGGCTCGGACCCGTCACGGCGCTGGCTCGACAATGCCGCACGCCTGCTCGAGTTGCTCGCCGGGAAAGGGGTGCGGGCGACGGTGTTCATCGTCGGCGACGTGGTCGCCGAGGCCGCCGCCCTGGTGCGCCGGGCTGCCGCCGACGGCCACGAACTGGCCCTGCACTCGGCCACCCACACGCCGCTCACGCAGGAGGAACCGCGCGCCTACGCGCGCGCGCTGGCCGCTGCCCGCGCGCGCCTGGCCGACACCTGCGGGCAGGCCGTGCAGGGCTACCGGGCGCCGGTGTTCTCGCTCACCCCGCGCACCGCCTGGGTGGTGGACGTGCTCGGCACTTGCGGCTTCAGCTGGTCGTCGAGCGTGCTGCCGGCCGTCGGTCATCCGCTGCACGGTTATCCCGGCGCGCCGATGACGCCGTTTCGCTGGCCGGGCGGCCTGGTCGAGCTGCCCGTCCCGGTGACCCGGCTCGGGCCGCTCACCCTGCCTTTCCTTGGCGGCATCTAC
Organism: Gammaproteobacteria bacterium; assembly: GCA_050184115.1. Classification (GTDB taxonomy): domain Bacteria; phylum Pseudomonadota; class Gammaproteobacteria; genus JACKNG01. The sequence continues at coordinate 68,315 of JBFXAQ010000003.1, forward strand.
CTGCGCTACCTGCCGTTGCGCCTGGTCGAGGCGCGCGCCCGGCGCCTGCCGGCCGGCAGCCTCGCCTGGACCTACCTGCATCCCTACGACATCGATGCCGCCGAACCCTATTTCCGCTTCCCCGGAACCAGCGCGCCGATGAGCCTGTTGCTGTGGCGCCGCCGCCGCCACACGCTCGCGCGGCTCGACTGGATCGGTGGCCGTCTCGGTCTGGGCGCACCCCTCGGTGAACGCATCGCCGCACTGGGTACGCTGCCGGGCTTCGCGCCCGGCGCGCCGCAGGCAGCTGGGCAATCAGTACAGGCGCCGCGCGAGCAGGGGCCCGAGACGGTTGGCGACGGCCAGCGGCAGATGTGACCAGGCGCGCCGGGCGAAACGGTTGAAGGGACTGTCCGGATCGAGCGGCGCCGCCGCACGGTTGGCCGCCGGTACCACCTGGTAGGCGAGCGCACGCGGCGCGAAACCCCAGTTCTTCTTGAAGGCATAGGCGCCGCTGCCGACGACGCTGCGACCGAAGTCGAAGACCGTGCAGCCGCGCTCGACGGCGTCGCACATCACGCACCAGTAGAGATAGTCGTAGGCCTTGAGCGCCCGTGCCCGCGGCAATCCGCCGGCATAGTAGGGCAGTACGCGGTCGCCATCGAAGAAACTGAGGACCGCGCTGAGCGGGCCCGCGTCATCGGCCAGCGCGAGGATGGCAACCCGCTCACCGAAGACCTCGAGCAGCGCCTCGAACAGCCGGCGGTCGTAGACCGGCGTGCCGAGATTGCGCACGCTCGCGGCGTAGAGGGCGTAGAAGTCGCCGAGCGACAGGTCGCGGCACGGACGCAGACCGTTCTGTTCCCCTTTGCGGATCATCGCCCGTTGCTTGCGCGGCACCGCCGCGAGGTTGGCGGCGGCGTCGCCGGCGAGGGTGCGGGCGAACGTGGCGAATCCCTCGTGCACCGGCCAGGCCGGATTGGGCGCTCCGCCCTGGCGCAGTTCGAGAAACGCTACCCGGCGCGAGCGTGCCTCCCCGAGCGCGGCGGCTTCCAGCGCGCGCACCACGTCCTCGTCGTCGCCGATGGCGCCGGCTTCGACGCAGTAGGGTGCACTGACCAGCGCGCTGCCACCGGGGCCCCATCGCACTTCCGCCAGCGGCAATACGCCGACGAGCCGCTCGCCACGACGCGCGGCCAGCGGGCAGGGCGTGATCCACGGCAGCCGTGCGTACACCGCGTGCCACTCGGCGCGGTGGAAGAAACCTGCCGCCGGATGGGCTTCGACGTAGCGGTTCCAGGCCGCGCCGGGCACGGGCCCGCACGCCTCGATCGTCAGCACGTCGCTCATGCGGGGCGACGCAGCACCAGTACGCACGAGGCGCCGGCGATGCGCCCGGCAAGCCCCGCCGTCGCGGTCGTGCGCCAACCGAGCGGCGGGCAACTGAGCTCGCGGTGCACGACTTCCAGCCCCACCGCGGCGGCGCGCGCCGCCACCGCCTCCATGGCATGGACATGTTGTGGAAACACGTTCATGCCGCGCAGACGATCGACGACGGTGAGCAGTGCGTGGGCAAGACGGTGGATGAGCGCGCTGCCGTTGCGCCACACCAGCACCAGCCGCCCGCCCGGCGCCAGCACGCGCGCCACCTCGGTGAGAAAGGTCTCGACACCGGCCGCGTCCTGCTGGTTGAAGAACTGGCAATTGGTCATCTGCGCGACGCTGCCGTCGGCGAGCGGCAGGCGATAGGCGTCACCGCGCACGACCGGGAAGCCGTTGGCGCGCGCCGCGGCGCAGGCGTCGGCATTGAAATCGATGCCGAACACGGCGCGCCTGCCGTCGACCAGTGGCAGCAGCATGAGGCCCGAGCCGCAGCAGGCGTCGACGGTCAACGGCGCGTCACGGTCGAGCAGCGACAGCAGGACCGCCTGCTCGCGCCGGAAATAGGCTTCGTAGCGATAACCGTTGGCGCGTGCACTGCTGCGGCCGTGGCGCGCACGCATGCCGTGGTAGAGCTCGTCGGTGGCACGGTCGCCGCGTTTCACGAGGTCTCCTCCGCCTGCCGGGGCCACGCGGCAAGACCGCCGAGGGCCAGGGCCCAGAACAGCACCGGCGCGGCGAACAACGCGCCGCGCAGCAGCAGGGCCGCCGATGCCGCCGTCTCGAGGCTGACGTCGTACCAGCGGAACCCGGCCGTGAAGGCGACTTCGCCGATCCCGATGCCGCCGACCGTCTGCAAGGGGATGACCGCGGCGAGGTTGAACAGCACCGCCACCGCCGCGCGCGCGGAGAGCGCGAGTTGCGGCAGCAGGAGCCCGATCAGTATCCCGAGCGCGGCCAGGTTGCAGCACCACTTGCCGAACGACAGGCCGCCGAGTCGCCATAGGCGTCCGCCGCGCGCGAGATCCCGCGCCGCGCGGCGGCCATCGACCGCCATCCGCAGCAGCCTGCGGCCGAACACCCGCCCGCGCCAGCGGTAGGCCAGGCGCGCGGCGAGCGCGAACCACAACGGCAACGCGAACAGGGCCAGGATGCAACCTGCCGCGAGCAGCAGGGTCAGCCCGAACAGGGCGCCCTGCCCGCTGCGCGCGCGCTCCGCCCCGAGCACGGCCGCGCCGAGGACGAGCAGCAACAGGGCGTCGACCAGCCGCTGCACCAGCAGGCTGTTGATGGCGCCACCGCTGCGTTGCCCGAGGTAACGGCGCAGGGCGACCAGCCCGCCGACCTCGCCGAGCCGTGCCGGCAGCACCGCGAGCCCGACCACCCACCAGGCGGTGGCGGCAAGACTCGCGTCGAGCCGGGCGCCGGGACCGGCCAGGAGGCGGATCCGCAGGGCCGTACACACCCCTTCGAGTTGCAGCAGGGCCAGCGCGGCGGCGACCCACCACCACGAGACGTTGGCGAGCAGGCCGCGGGCGACATCGAGATCGGCCACCCCGACGAGGATCGCGACGAGCAGGAGACTGGCCAGCGCGGGCCACAGCCAGCCCCGACGGCGGTCGACGCTCATGACGCGGACGGGCGCGCCTGCGGCAGGCAGGCCGCGGCGAGCGCCAGGGCGAACACCGGCAGCAGGCAGATCGCGTAGCGCGGAATGCTCACCGACACCGCCGCGTAGAACAGCAGCATGAACCATCCCGGGGCGCCGGCATGCCACAGCGCGCGCCGCTGCGCGGGCCGCCGCCACGAGATCCAGGTGAGCGCGGCCAGCGCGAGCAGGCCCCACAGCTTGCCGACGAACACCGCCCGCCAGGCCAGGGCAACGGTGACGAGGGCGTGCTTGAGCGGGTGGCCGAGCACGTCGTCGACGATGAGCGCGCGCGCCACCCGGTCATCACCCCCCACCCGCCGAGAGACCTCGGCGTGGTAAGGCATACCTTCCGCGTAGTACGTCCCCGGACCGAAGCCCAGCCGTTCGTAGGCCGCAGGCTGGAAGAGGCGACGGGCCAGGCTGTCGCCGAAATCCGGCAACCAGTAGACGAACGCAACGCCGAGTTCGCGTGCGCTCATGCGGTTGTAACTCACGCGCTGCGCGAGGATCTGTCCGCCATAAGTCGCCGTCAGTGCCGGCGAGCCGAAGGTCATCGCGTTGCGCGCGGCCCATGGCCCGACCACGAGCGCGAACGCCAGGCCGTAGGCGGCGCAACGGCGAAAAGCCAGCGCCCGCTTGCCGCGGACCAGGCCCGCTGCCGCGAACACAACGGCACCGGCCAGCCCGAGGTAGAAGAACTCGGGCCTGACCAGCGTCAATCCACCGAGGCAGCAGCCGATCGCGAAGGCCGCGCGCGCCGCCCGCCGATCGTCGGCGAGCAGAACCAGGGTCAGCACGGCACACAGGAGCAAGGTGAGATTCTCGGTCAGCAACAGCATGGCGTTGGGCGCCGGTTGGCCCGACAAGAGCGCCGCGCCCGCCGCGACCCACGCGCCGGCCCGGCCGAGCAGGCGCCAACCGGCCAGCCACACCGAGCCGAGCATGAGGGCGACGACGACGAACTGGGCGGTGACGGTCCGTTCGAGGACCGCCGTGGAACAGCCCGCGGCAGGCTCGAGCAGGCAACGCAAGTCGCCGCGGGCGGCGGTATCGCCGAGGTAGAGCGCCGCGACGAAGGCCGGGTAGAGCGGCATGTTGGCGCGTCCGGGCGCGGGCGCCTCGCTGGCCGAACCGCCGACGCCGAACACACCGTGGTCGAGCAGGTTGACGACGTAGCCGAGGTAGCGCAGCGAATCGGCAGCCGGCTGCGGTGCCGCGGGCAGTTGCGCACGCCAGGTTCCGAGGACCAGCGCGCATGCCGCGGCGAAGAGGAGGGCTTCGCGCCACCCCGGCCGCGTCCGGTGCAGGGCGGAACCGGGCGCCCCGCCGTTCCCGCTGCCCGCCGTCGCGCCCGCGATCATCGACGACCGGCAGGTCCGATGCCGCCGTCCAGCAGTCGCCGCAAGGGCACGCTCGGCTCGTTGCCGATATCGAAGTGGATGGCCGAGAGCAGCATCTGCATGCCGACGATGGTGGGCAGCGAAGCCAGCATCACCGTGCCGGCGGTGGCCGCGGTACCGCTCGTCACGCTGTGCGCCCACTGCGTCAAACCGAACACGATGCCGAAACCGAGCAGCAGGGGACCGAGGATCCATTCCACGGACGCCACGCTGAAGCCACGCAGGAAATAGTTGTAGAACAGCCGCTTGAAGAAATTCACGGTATGGCGGGCAGCGAAGGTCGCGGTCACGCGCGGGAGCCGGATGCTGCTCTGCTCGTCGCCGTAGCGTGCGCGCATGGGGATGTCCTGCACCACCGCACGCAGGGTGTTGAGCCGAAACAGCATGTCCGATTCGAAGAAGTAGCCGTCGTCGATGCGCTCGAGCGGCAGCAGGGCGAGCACGCGGGCGTCGATGGCGGTGAAGCCGTTGTTGGGGTCGAAGGATTGCCAGTAGCCGGTGGACAGCTTGCTCACGAACGACAGCACGGTGTTGCCGGCGAGGCGTACCCACGGCATGTCGGCGAGCCCCTCGAGGCGATAGAACCGGTTGCCCTTGGTGTAATCGGCGGCGTCGGCCAGGATCGGCGCCAGCAGGCGCGGGATGTCGGCGGGGTCCATCTGGCCGTCGCCGTCGACCTTGGCCACGACGTCCATGCCATCGGCCAGCGCGGCGCGGTAGCCGGTCCGCATGGCGGCACCGACGCCCTGGTTGTGGCCGTGGTAGACCACGCTGACCCGCGGGTCGCCGCATTCCGCGCGCACGAAATCACCGGTGTGCTGCGGGCAACCGTCGTCGATGCAATAGATGCGTGTCACCAGCGGCGGCATCGCCGCGAGGACGGCCAGTACGTGATCGCGCTCGCGGTAGCAGGGCACGACGACGCCGACGGCCGGCGCGATGCGGGCGGGGGCTGGGCGGGCCGTCATCGTTCAGGGCGCCGCCAGGTCACCCGTGGCGCGCGGGCGGCAGCGCGCGGGCCGTCCGCTCACAGGCGTGCACCGCGCGCGGTCCGCGGAGTGCATCCCGGCGTGCTCGCGGGCGAGGATGCCGGGACCAGCGCCCATGCCGTGCGCTCGAATGACGCCCGTCAGTAGACGATCACGCCGCGCGCGTTCTTGCCGGCTTCCAGATCGGCAAACGCCTCGGCCGCCTCGTCGATGCTGTAGGTACGCGTGACCAGGCCGTCGAGATCGAGCTTCTTCTGACGGTAGAGTTCGAGGTACATCGGGAAATCGACCTTGAAATTGGCGCTGCCGTACATGCAACCCTTGATGGTCTTGCCGGTGAAGGGAAGGATGGCCGCGTTGAAGGAGAAGCGGTCGTCCATGCGGCCGACGCCGACCAGGGTGCAGGTGCCGTTGGCGCGGGTGGCCTTGAAACAGGCCTCGATGAGCTTGCCGTTGCCGACCACCTCGAAGGCGTAGTCGACGCCCATGCCGCCGGTCATGTCGAGAATCTCCTTCACCGAATCGCCACCCGGGGTGACGGTGTCGGTGGCGCCAAAAGCGCGCGCCATCTCCATTTTCTCGGCCGACAGATCGACGGCGATGACGCGCGCGGCGCCGGCGATACGAGCGCCCTGCACGACGTTCAGACCGACGCCGCCACAGCCGAACACGGCCACCGTCGAACCGGGCTTGACCTCGGCGGTCTTGATCGCGGCGCCGACGCCGGTCGTCACGCCGCAGCCGACCAGCGCGGCGGCCTTGAAATCGAAGGCCTTGTCGACAGCGACCACGCACGCCTCGGGCACGACGCAGTACTCGGCCATGTTGCCGAGGAAGGACATGACGGCGATTTCCTCGCCATTCATGCGTACCCGGCTGGTGCCGTCGAGCAGCCCGCCGTGCGGCTTGTTCTGCCGGCACAGGTAGGGTTCGTGACGGAGGCAGTTGAAGCACTCGCCGCAATTGGGAATGAACGACAGCACGACGTGGTCGCCGGGCTGCACGCTCGACACGCCTTCGCCGACCTGCTCGATGGTGCCGGCGCCTTCGTGTCCGATGACCGAGGGCAGTTTCCAGCGGATGGTGCCGTTGATGATGGACAGGTCGGAGTGGCAGATGCCCGTCGCGCCCATCTTGACCAGCACCTCGCCGGCCTTGGGCGGGTCGAGATCGACGTTGACCACGGAAAAATCGTTGATTGCGTGCGCGACTACCGCCTTCATTGGGGCCTCCGGAAAGCTGGACGGAACGGGTGAAAAACCGCGCGCAGGGTATCACTTTTTGCTGCCGCCGGCCGGCCCGCCGCGGGCTCCGCGAGGTCCTGCTCAGGCGCCGCGACCGACCTCGCGGCGGAAATCGGCGAGCCAGCCATCGGCCCACCAGTTGGCATTGGCCTCGGTGTTGCGCTCGGTGACCTGACCCGAATCGGCCAGGAAGTGGAAGCACTCGTGAGCCAGGGTATGGAGCGCGCATTCCTCGAGATCCGCGAACAGGAACTCCTGTTCGCCGGAGACCCAGCCATGCCGGCTGCCTGGCCGCGCGATGCGTCCCCAATGGAGATAGCGGAAGGGCGGCGCGAGTTCGACGTTGACGCTTGCGCGGATGCGGTAGCCGTGTTTCCAGTCGGCGTCCGCGCGTTCGCGGTAGGGGAAATGGCAGCAACCGTGCAGGAGGGTGTCGCGATTGAGCGGCAGGAGCTTGATCCAGTCGAGCCGGGTGGTGTCGTGACCGTCGAGCCGGCGCATGACGAAGTCGAGCACGTGCGGCATGCCGACCTTGTCGATGACGCGGTAGTTGGGCACGAAGGAGAGCTGCACGCGCGCAGCTTAATCGCCGCGCGCGACGAGGCCAAACCGGCCGGGAATGCGGCGGTTTTCACGCCCGCGACCCTTGGCATCGTTCGCGCACTAATCGTAGAATCGGGAGCCCCCGGCGCGGTCGCACGCCCGGGCGCGGGAGCACGGTGATGACTGTCCCGAAGGGAGGAGTGGCGCTTGGAGCCCACCGATATCGGTAACCCCGATTATTTTCACAAAGTCGTCGACTGCCAATGGGCCTGCCCGGCCCACACCCCGGTACCGGAATACATACGCCTGATCGCGGCCGGCCGTTATGCCGATGCCTACATGGTCAACTGGCGCTCGAACGTGTTCCCGGGGATCCTCGGCCGCACCTGTGATCGGCCCTGCGAACCCGCCTGCCGGCGTGGTCGCGTCGAGGAGGAACCAGTCGCCATCTGTCGCCTGAAGCGCGTTGCCGCCGACTACAAGGGCAACGTGGTCAAGCGCATGCCGCGCAAGGCACGGGCGAAGAACGGCAAGCGCGTGGCCTGTATCGGCGCCGGACCGGCCTCGCTCACGGTCGCCCGCGACCTCGCCCCGCTCGGCTACGACGTCGTCGTGTTCGACGGCGAGGCAAAAGCCGGCGGCATGATTCGCAGCCAGATCCCCAAGTTCCGCCTGCCCGAGGAAGTCATCGACGAGGAGGTCGGCTATGTCCTGCGCCTCGGTGTCGAGTTCCGCAGTGGCGCCTGGATCGATTCGCTGAAGAAGGTCCTCGACGACGACTTCGACGCCGTCTTCGTCGGCACCGGCGCTCCGCGCGGCCGCGATCTCGACGTACCGGGCCGCGCCGAAGCCGCGGAGCACATCCATATCGGCATCGACTGGCTGGCCTCGGTCGCCTTCGGCCACACCACGTCCGTCGGCAAGCGCGTCATCGTGCTCGGCGGCGGCAACACGGCGATGGACTGCTGCCGCTCTTCGAAACGGCTCGGCGGTGAGGACGTCACGGTCATCGTGCGCTCCGGATTCGAGGAGATGAAGGCCTCGCCGTGGGAGAAGGAAGATGCCATGCACGAAGGCATCCCGATCCTGAACTACCTCGTGCCGAAGTCGGTCGAGCACGACGACGGCCGCCTCACGGGCATGACCTTCGAAGCAGTACGGGCCGAGTACGACGACCGCGGCCGCCGCAAGCTCGTACCGACCGGCGAACCCGATCGCCTGGTCGAATGTGACGACGTGCTCGTGGCCATCGGCCAGGAGAATGCCTTTCCCTGGATCGAACGCGATATCGGTCTCGATTTCGACGAATGGGGGATGCCCGTCCTTGACCGGGCGACCTTCCAATCGACTCTGCCCAGGGTCTTCTTCGGCGGCGACGCTGCCTTCGGCCCGGAGAACATCATCCGCGCGGTCGCACATGGCCACGAAGCGGCAATCTCCATCGATAAATTCCTCTGCGGCGAAGATGTCGCGGCGCGTCCGGCACCCGGGGTCGCCGTGACCTCGCAAAAGATGGGCATCCACGAGTGGAGCTATGACAACGAGGTCTCCAACGACCATCGTTTCAAAGTACCGCTGCGGGATCTCAAGCAAGCCCTGTCGAACATCAAGGTGGAAGTCGAACTCGGGTTCGATCCGACGCTTGCGCTCGCCGAGGCTGAACGCTGCCTGAACTGCGACATCCAGACGGTGTTCACCGATCGTCTGTGCATCGAGTGCGACGGCTGCGTCGACATCTGTCCAACCGACTGCATCAACTTCACCGACAACGCCGAGGAAGACGCGTTGCGCGCCAGGCTCAATGCGCCGGCCGCCGATACCAGCCAGGCCCTTTACGTGTCCGCACCACTCAAGACCGCGCGCGTCATGGTGAAGGACGAGAACGTATGCCTGCACTGCGGACTGTGTGCCGAACGCTGTCCGACCGGTGCATGGGACATGCAGAAATACCTGGTGGAAATGGAACATGCCGGTCCGGGGTGTCGCCCGCGCAAGCGCCGCTCCCGCGCCGCCTAAGAGGTAACCAGCTCAAGACCATGAAAGCGCTCGAGGCGGTCAACGATTTCGTCGTCAAGTTCGCCAACGTCAACGGCTCCGGTTCCGCCTCCGCCAATGCGTTGTTCGCCAAGTCCATCCTGCGCATGGGAGTACCCGTCAGCCCGCGCAACATCTTCCCGTCCAACATCCAGGGGCTGCCGACCTGGTACGAGGTGCGCGTGTCCGGGCGTGGCTGGCTTGGCCGGCGCGGCGGTGTCGACCTCATGGTGGCCATGAACCCGCAGACCTGGGCACAGGATGTCGCCGAGATTTCACCCGGTGGTTACCTGTTCTACGACTCGACCAAGCCCCTGCCGCCGAACCGGATGCGGGACGACATCCATCTTCTCGGTATGCCGCTGACCCAGCTGTGCAACCGGACCTATGCGGATTCGCGCCAACGGCAGTTGTTCAAGAACATCATCTACGTCGGTGCGTTGGGCGCGCTGCTCGACATCGACGACGAGGTCATGCGCGGGCTGGTCGTCGAGCAATTCCGCGGCAAGGAAGCTCTCGTCGAATCGAATCTCAAAGCGATGAAGATGGGGCGCGACTATGCGCTGGCCGAGTTCGGTTGCCCACTGGGGCTGCGTGTCGAACGCTCGAATGCCGTCGGCGATCGCATTTTTCTCGAAGGCAACAGTGCGGCCGCACTGGGTGCCGTGTATGGCGGCGCGACGGTCTGTGCCTGGTACCCGATCACCCCTTCATCGTCGGTAGCGGAGGGATTCGAGAGGCATTGCCGCAAGTTCCGCCGCGACCCTGACGATGGCGGGGCTCGCTACGCCATCATCCAGGCCGAGGACGAACTGGCCTCCATCGGCATGGTCATCGGAGCGGCCTGGAACGGCGCACGCTCGTTCACAGCGACATCTGGCCCGGGCATTTCGCTCATGCAGGAATTTCTCGGTTTTGCCTACTTCGCCGAAATCCCGGCCGTCATCTTCGATGTACAGCGTGGCGGTCCTTCGACCGGTATGCCCACGCGCACCCAACAGTCCGACCTGCTGGCGTGCGCCTATGCTTCGCACGGGGATACGAAACACGTGCTGCTGTTTCCGGAGGATCCCAGGGAAGCGTTCGAGATGGGCGCGGCAGCGTTCGACCTCGCCGATCGCCTGCAGACGCCGGTGTTCGTCATGCTCGATCTCGACATCGGGATGAACGAACGGCTCTGCGAGCCTCTCCGCTGGGACGACGGCCAGCATTACGACCGTGGCAAGGTCATGACACGGGAGATGCTCGAGCGCGGCGAGGCGTTTGCACGCTACCTCGACGTCGACAAGGACGGCATCCCGTATCGGACCTACCCGGGAACACATCCCACTGCGGGCGCGTACTTCACGCGAGGCACGACCAAGGACCAGTACGCCAAGTACAGCGAAGCGGGCCCGGACTACGTGGAGAACATGCAGCGTCTGCTGCGCAAGCTGGAGACGGCAAAGGAACTCGTGCCCGCCCCGCGCGAACGGACGAGCAACGGCGCTCGTATCGGTGTCGTCTACTACGGATCGACCGCGCCGGCCATGGACGAAGCTTTCGAGATGCTCGAATCCGGCGGTCTGAGCGTTGATGGCTTGCGGGTGCGGGCCTTCCCCTTCTCGGATCGAGTCGACGACTTCATCGCACAACACCAACGTGTTTTCGTCGTAGAGCAGAATCGCGACGGGCAGTTGCGCACGCTGCTGATCAACGAGCTTGGGGTATCGCCTGCGCAGCTCGTGCCGATCCTGCACTACGACGGCACGCCGATCACGGCACGCTTCATCGCTTCTGAGATTGCGCAGCACCTCGTGTCCGACGATCGCGGTAGCCGCCGCGCGGCCGCCGCCGGTTGACGACGCAACGTTCTCGAAACGGATCCCACTGACCATGACCTATATCACGAAGCCCAAGCTTGGACACCCGCAGGCGGCCGTTAATGATCTCGGCTACACGCGCCGGTACTACGAGGGTTCGATTTCCACTCTGTGTGCTGGATGCGGCCACGATTCGATCAGCGCAGCGATCATCCAGGCGTTTTTCGAACTCTCCGTGGAGCCCCACCGCGTGGCGAAGCTGTCCGGAATAGGGTGTTCATCGAAAACGCCGACCTATTTCCTTGGTAGCTCCCACGGTCTCAATAGCGTCCATGGCCGTATGCCGTCGGTATTGACCGGCGCCAACCTCGCCAATCGGGATCTGATCTACCTGGGCGTGTCTGGCGACGGCGACTCGGCTTCTATCGGGCTCGGCCAGTTCGCCCACGCACTAAGGCGTGGCGTGAACATGGTCTACATCGTCGAGAACAACGGGGTCTACGGGCTCACGAAAGGGCAGTTTTCTGCCACCGCGGACAAAGGTTCGAAATCCAAGCGTGGTGTTGTGAACAGCGACTCGTCTATTGATCTCGTTGGCCTCGCCCTACAGCTTGGCTCGAGTTTCGTCGCGCGTGGATTCTCCGGTGACAAGGCACAGTTGGTGCCCCTACTCAAGGCGGCGATTCAGTACCCTGGTGCGGCCTTCATCGATGTGATCAGCCCTTGCGTGACGTTCAACAACCACGCCGGTTCGACGAAGAGCTATGACTATATTCGAGAGCACAACGAAGTGGTCAACCGATTGGATTACATCCCCTTACGTTCGGAGATCAAGACCAGCTATGCGCCCGGTACGGTCGAGGAGGTCCTTCAGCACGACGGAAGCATGCTCCGGCTTCACAAGGTGGCCGAGGACTACGACCCGTATGACCGTAACGGTGCGATGAATTATCTCCACGCCCACGCCGCCAAGGGGGAGATCGTAACCGGGCTGCTGTACATGGAACGGGACGCGGAGGATCTGCACACGCATTTGAACACTGTGCGGGTCCCACTGAACGCGCTTGGCGAGAAGGAGCTTTGCCCCGGTTCAGCTGCGCTGGATGTCATAAACGCCGGCCTACGGTGAACGATGCGTCGACCGGGGTCGTGTAGGGCGCCGGTGTCGCCGTCTCCATGCAAGGTGTTAGCCGAATCCTCGCGTCTCGCCCGCGCCCTCGCTCAGTCGGTACTAATCGATAGAACGCCACTTCCCTACCAAAGCGCGTTAGATCGGCTCGCCGAGCGGAAAGACACTTCTGGACAATTGCCGCATCCGGCACTGGACAGGGCGCATAGAGCTCCGAGACAAACATGAATATAAAGATCGAGGTGTCCTGCGGCGAGCTCATAGACAAGCTCACCATTCTCCGCATCAAGGAGCAGCGGATTACCGATGCGGCGAAGCTCGCTAATGTAAGACTCGAACTAGGTAGCCTGGAAGAGGCATGGCGTAACGCGGTTCAAGACGAATCGTTGGTTAGCCAACTGGTACTCGATCTCCAGGTCATCAACGAGCGGCTGTGGGAGATCGAGGATCAGCTTCGAGAACGAGAGGCAACGAAACGGTTTGATGGCGATTTCCTCGAGCTCGCCAGGCAGGTATACATCACGAACGACCAACGTGCGCGGATAAAGCGCGAGATCAACGTGAAGTTGGGTTCCGATTTCGTTGAAGAAAAGCACTACAACCGTTACTGAAGCGCCGCGGTTGCTCGTTTATGTCACCGGAGATCGTATCGGCGACGGTCTCCTCAAGTATCCGGTTTTGAGGGCGCTTCGCGAATCACTGCCGACGATGCATCTCACTTGGGTGACCGGGCGGAACCCCTCAATATTTGCAGGCAGGTTGGCGCCGCTAGTCGCCGGCTTGATCGACGAGGTGCACGAGCGGACAGGCCTCGGAGATGGATTACTGAAGCCGATTCCACGGCATCTGCGTGGACCTTACCATGCCGTAGTTTGTACGGAGTCGAGAATCTTATCGGCGCTCAAGCTCGGGCGGATCCCTTCGCGTACCTATGTCGCGCCGGCGTTGAGATTCCGCCTGTCCTCGGTTGCACCTTCCGGGTCAACCACGGGAATGACGGTTTTCGAACGCTTCCGCGCCATGATGGAACTGGCAATCGGCCACGTCCTGGATGTACGAACCCAAATCGAAGTGCCGTCCGCCCTCGAAGCTGACGCTGCCCGGCGTTTGCCTGATGGGGTACCGTACGTCGGTCTATCACCGGGAGCTGGTGGCATCAGTAAGCGCTGGCCTCTCGAGAAGTTCATGCAACTCGCGCAGCGGTTCATGGCCCGGGGTGCCGTTCCTGTATTCTTTCTCGGGCCGGAGGAAGCCGAGTTCCGAACAAAGATACAGGAACGCCTGCCTGGTGTAGTGTTCCCGGAATACGGCGATGGCACCGCAGCAGAACAATCGCCCTTGTTCACCGTAGCCCTGGCGCGACGACTCGTATTCTCAGTTGCAAACGACTCCGGTGGCGGCCACCTCGTCGCGGCCGGTGGGCGCCCCTTGCTCACACTCTACGGACATACGAATGCGACCAAGTTCAAGTCGCCTTACTGCGATCACCATTCCCTCACCGCGTCGGAGGTCGGGTACAAAACGCTAGACGACCTGCCGACCGAGTTGGTGGAAGCCCGAGCAGTTGAACTTCGATTGGAAGCCTTGCTCGCGGGAGCCGCAAGGCGGATATCGCCATCAAGATAACCTCGGCTAACGTGTGCGCTCAACGCCACTAGCTGGTTGACAACCTAGAAGAGGTCCACAGAACGACCCAGATCTGGGCGAGAGGTCACCATACCGTCCACACGTATCGCTGGCCGACAATCCGCCGACTGAGTCGCCAGCCAGGCGTGCACATCCCGCAGCCCTCGCTATGCCTAGTCTCAAAGCCCGGTAGTGAAATGGAATCCACGCACAATGAAACGAGCGCCGGGTAAATTTCCTGCGGGCGCAAAAAAACCCCCTGCGCGTGTCCGCGCAGGGGGTTCGAGTTTAAATGCCTGGCGATGACCTACTTTCGCATGGGAAACCCACACTATCATCGGCGCTGAGCCGTTTCACTTCTGAGTTCGAGATGGATTCAGGTGGTTCCCGCTCGCTATTGTCGCCAGGCAAATCGGTACGAAACGAGCGTCAGTTCTATCTCTATATAGCCCCTCACGGGCCGCTCGTTTCGAAATTCGGATTAGTCGTTCAGGCGCAGTTATACACATTGCACTCAATCAGAACGCTTGAGCGTTATATGGTCAAGCCGCACGGACAATTAGTACCGGTTAGCTTCATACATTACTGCACTTCCACACCCGGCCTATCAACCTCGTGGTCTACAAGGGTCCTTCAGAGATCTCAAGGATCTGGGGAGACCTAATCTTAGGGGAGGCTTCCCGCTTAGATGCTTTCAGCGGTTATCCCGTCCGTACATAGCTACCCGGCAGTGCCACTGGCGTGACAACCGGAACACCAGAGGTACGTCCACTCCGGTCCTCTCGTACTAGGAGCAGCTCCCTTCAAGTCTCCAACGCCCACGGCAGATAGGGACCGAACTGTCTCACGACGTTCTAAACCCAGCTCGCGTACCACTTTAAATGGCGAACAGCCATACCCTTGGGACCGGCTACAGCCCCAGGATGTGATGAGCCGACATCGAGGTGCCAAACTCCCCCGTCGATGTGAACTCTTGGGAGGAATCAGCCTGTTATCCCCGGAGTACCTTTTATCCGTTGAGCGATGGCCCTTCCATACAGAACCACCGGATCACTAAGACCGACTTTCGTCCCTGCTCGATGTGTCTATCTCGCAGTCAAGCACCCTTATGCCTTTGCACTCAATGAGCGATTTCCGACCGCTCTGAGGGTACCTTTGTGCTCCTCCGTTACTCTTTGGGAGGAGACCGCCCCAGTCAAACTACCCACCATACACTGTCCCTGACCCGGATAACGGGTCTAGGTTAGAACCTCAAAGATGCCAGGGTGGTATTTCAAGGGTGGCTCCATGCAATCTAGCGATCACACTTCAAAGCCTCCCACCTATCCTACACAAACATATTCAAAGTCCAGTGCAAAGCTGTAGTAAAGGTTCACGGGGTCTTTCCGTCTAGCCGCGGGTACACTGCATCTTAACAGCAAGTTCAATTTCGCTGAGTCCCTGGTGGAGACAGTGTGGCCATCGTTACGCCATTCGTGCAGGTCGGAACTTACCCGACAAGGAATTTCGCTACCTTAGGACCGTTATAGTTACGGCCGCCGTTTACCGGGGCTTCGATCAGGAGCTTCGCCGAAGCTAACCCCATCAATTAACCTTCCGGCACCGGGCAGGCGTCACACCCTATACGTCCACTTTCGTGTTTGCAGAGTGCTGTGTTTTTAGTAAACAGTCGCGGCCACCTGGTCACTGCGACCCTCTTCCGCTCCGAGCGCAGGCTCTTCACGTACAAAGGGCACACCTTCTCCCGAAGTTACGGTGCTATTTTGCCTAGTTCCTTCACCAGGGTTCTCTCAAGCGCCTTGGGATACTCTCCCTGCCCACCTGTGTTGGTTTCGGGTACGGTCTCAACTTATCTGAAGCTTAGAGGATTTTCCTGGAAGCAGGGTATCAACCACTTCGGTCCTCAAAGGGACCTCGTCATCACACCTCAGGATTGCTCTCCCGGATTTGCCTAAGAGAACTCCCTACATGCTTAAACCGGGACATCCAACACCCGGCTGGTCTAACCTTCTCCGTCCCCCCATCGCAATAAGTCGAGGTACAGGAATATTGACCTGTTTCCCATCGGCTACGCATTTCTGCCTCGCCTTAGGGGCCGACTCACCCCACGCCGATTAGCGTTGCGTGGGAAACCTTGGGCTTTCGGCGTGCGGGTTTTTCACCCGCATTGTCGCTACTCATGTCAGCATTCGCACTTCCGATACCTCCAGCATGCCTTACAGCACACCTTCGCAGGCCTACGGAACGCTCCTCTACCATGCCAGTAAACTGGCATCCGCAGCTTCGGTACACAGCTTAGCCCCGTTAAATCTTCCGCGCAGGCCGACTCGACCAGTGAGCTATTACGCTTTCTTTAAAGGGTGGCTGCTTCTAAGCCAACCTCCTGGCTGTCTTTGCCTTCCCACATCGTTTCCCACTGAGCTGTGATTTTGGGACCTTAGCTGGCGGTCTGGGCTCTTTCCCTTTCCACGACGGACCTTATCACCCGCCGTGTGTCTCCCGTGATTGCACTTCCCGGTATTCGGAGTTTGCAATGGTTTGGTAAGTTCCTGGGAACCCCCTAGCCATAACAGTGCTCTACCCCCGAGAGTGATACACGAGGCGCTACCTAAATAGCTTTCGAGGAGAACCAGCTATCTCCGAGCTTGATTAGCC
>JBFXAQ010000003.1:89746-541718 GCA_050184115.1 Gammaproteobacteria bacterium
ATGCCGACCGCGAGCGTCGCGCGCTGCGCAATCTCAAGCCGGGACAAATCGTGCGTATCGATGCAATCGATGGCGCACTGCGTCGGCTGGTCGTCGAACTCGACGCACTGAATTCACTGTGGTTCGAGCGCGCGGACGACGGTTACTCTGCGCACGTCGAGACAGTGGAACCGGAATTGCGCGTAGCCGCTGCTACGACCGCGATCACGCACTCTTTGTTCGTGGACGGCCAACAAGCAGGGCTCTCCGACGCGATGATAATGAACCTCACCGAGATTTTCGGTTGGGACATCGATTTCGCGCTGGACATTCGAGAAGATGATCATTTCAGCGTGATCTACGAAGAGGTTTTCAAGGACGGAGTGTTGATCAAGCAAGGGCGCATTCTTGCGGCCGAGTTCGTCAACCGTGGCAAAAGTCATCGGGCAGTGCTTTATACGAACAACCTGGGGGAAAGTGCGTACTACTCGCAGGATGGCAATGCAATGCGCAAGGCGTTCCTCCGCACCCCGGTCAACTTCACCCGCATTAGCTCGAAGTTCAACCTCGGCCGCCGGCACCCAATACTGAATACGATTCGTGCTCACCGAGGCGTCGACTACGCGGCACCGATGGGCACGCCTATCCGGGCGACGGCTAGCGGCAGCGTGCGCACTGTCGGCAAGAGCGGTGGTTATGGGCTCGCGGTAGAGTTACAGCATGGCCGCGCTTACAGCACGCTGTACGCGCATATGTCACGCTTTGCCAAAGGCATCAAGCGTGGTACGTCCATCAAGCAAGGACAGATTATCGGTTATGTCGGCAAATCAGGCCTTGCAACAGGCCCGCACCTACACTACGAATTCCGCGTCAATGGCGTACATCGGAATCCGCTGACCGTGGAATTGCCGAAAGCTGAGCCGCTCGACAAGCGCTACCTCGCGGATTTTCGCGCGCGCACGGCACCGTTCATGGCGCAACTCGACACGCTTTATGCCGCAAGTGGTCAACCGGATCCTCAGCTCCTAGCAGAACTTGACCCGACCTCGTTGGCCGGCGCCCCGAACCATAGCCGCAATTGATAAGTACGCCAAACTCAAGCGGCGGCTCGCGTCAGGGCTTGTACCTTGGCTTGATTTCGGGCACCAGCATGGACGGCATCGACGCGACCATCGTGGATATCGAGGTCGATAGGATCACCACGCGACATAGCGCGACCATACAATACCCCGGAGATTTGCGCGCTCGCCTACTCGCAGCAATCGTGCCCGATTCGTGTCTCACGTTGCACGACTGGGCATCGCTCCATATCGAAGTCGGATGCCATTTCGCGTCTGCCGCGAATCAACTCATCAAAGAAGCTGATATCTCCCCCGACGAAGTCATCGCGCTGGGCAGCCACGGCCAGACGCTTCGTCATCACCCGCTCCCGCCCCACGCTTACTCCGTGCAAATCGGCGACCCCGCTACAATTGCAGCGCGTACTGGGCGCCCAACCGTGGCAGACTTCCGTAGTATCGATCTCGCGTACGGTGGCCAAGGGGCACCTCTGGTACCGCCGTTTCACGCATGGTGTTTTAGGGCTCCGCTGGAACCGCGCGTTCTGCTCAATATCGGTGGGATCGCCAACGTTTCACTACTACGGGCCGGGACTACGGACGCGCATGCCGGCTTCGATACAGGCCCAGGGAACTGCCTGATGGACGACTGGTCGAGGTACTGCCACGGTGAGGCGTACGACCATGACGGCACCTTTGCCGGAGCCGGAACCGTTGACACGGAATTGCTCACGGACATGCTGAGCGACCCGTATTTTTCCTCGCCGCGCCCTAAAAGTACTGGGCGAGAATACTTCAATCTGGAATTTGTCCAGCGCCATCTCGCACGACGTCCCGTGTCCCGTTCCGAAGACGTTCAGGCGACCTTGTGCGCGCTAACCGTCGAGTCCATCGCCGCTGAACTGGTCGACGCCGATCCGGCAGCGTGCGTGATCGTATGCGGTGGGGGTGTACACAATCGTCATCTGATGAGACAACTTTCGGCACGTCTGCCCTCGCGTAAGATCACGTCGAGTACTGATTACGGTGTCGATCCGGATTATGTCGAAGCCGCTGCTTTTGCCTGGCTGGCACAGCGGCGCTCGAGCGGGGAACCAGTCACATTGACCACGTCTAACGTTGCGCGGCCAATGTACCTTGGTGCGATCTACCTGCCGCGTCCCTGACTTGGGCGCATTCCCGACAACGGTGCAGACCTCGACGGCGGCGGGCGTGTGTTCGGTATCCGCGTGCTCGAAACGTCGTGGCCAAGTACCGACAAGGATAATTTGGCCGCCCGTCAAACGGAGAACGACGAGCCGCAACCGCAAGTCGTCTGTGCGTTGGGATTGCGTATGACGAACTGGGACCCTTCCAAGCCTTCGGTATAGTCGATCTCAGCACCCATGAGGTACTGGACGCTCATCGGGTCCACGAGCAGCTTGACACCCTGCTTGATGACGATCGTATCGCCGTCGTTTTCCTGCTGGTCGAAGGTGAATCCGTACTGGAAGCCAGAACACCCTCCGCCCGAGATAAAAACACGGAGCATGAGGGAGTCGTCACCTTCCTCGTCGATGAGTTCCCGCACTTTGCGAGCGGCACTTTCGGTGAAGATCAACGGTTCTTCTGCGGTTTCCATAGATTTGCTCACAATCCCGGATTGGGGACAGTCAAGGTAAGTACAGTTCGATCTCGTTTCAACCTGCTACCCATTAGGTAAATTCGCCAAGGTCAATCCGCCTGGTCGCTGTGGTGGTCGAGGGCCAGCGGTGGACGTTGGTCATCGGTAATCCGCACCAGTTTCCCATTGACCTCCGCCCCCATGGCCATTTCGATCAACGCGTAGTAGACATTTCCTTCGACCCGCGCACTCGAGGCGAGTTCGACGTGTTCATTGGCGTAGACATCGCCTTTGACCAGCCCATTGAGAATGATGTACGGGACACGGACCTCGCCTTCAATGGTCCCTCGGTCGCTGACCGTGAGCGTCGCCCGCTCGTCCCCATCGGCGGAAACATTACCCTTGATGGTACCGTCGATATGCAATCCGCCTCCGAATCGAATATCGCCCAGTACGTGCGATTGCTGACCGATCAGCGAATCAACCCGGTTTGGCTTGCGCTTCTTTGACTTGCCTAACATCAATATCTCCTCAATTGAGCGCTGCCGCCCAGTCGAACGACTCGGAACGGGTGTCACCCGAACGTCCGCGACCGACGACGGCGACCTCAATCCTGCGGGGAACGAACTCCGCGGGGATCTTGAGTGTTCCTTCGAACAGGTGGAAATGCTTGAACTTGAATTCGAGAGCGGCGGGACCCGATTCCACGATTTCCGCGAAAGGCAATGCCCGGGGGCGTCCGTTCATCTCACCGGCAAGGCGGACTTGTACACGTCCCTCGACTATACGGTCGTCCTTGTCGATATAAGTCATCACGAGTGCGTAGCCGTAGCGCCCATCGCCCTCCAGCGGTTTGATCTGGATCCCTCCAACGCGCGGGCCAACTCCCACTCGCACGTCACCCAGCGCATCACGGAAGAAACGCACCTCGTTTTCGCGCTCGGCAAGTTCTGCCTTCAAATCCACCATAAGCGCGCGATTCTCTTCCCGCGCCGCACGCGCGATCTGTTCTGCCCGCCGCGCTCGCGTGAGATCGTAACGCAAAGCATCGTTCTCGCGCCTCAGGGCAACGACTTCGTTGACAAGTTCACGCTGGTCGCCGCTTGTGACCATCGCACCGGCAATCGCTCGCCAATGCCCATAGTCGAGCGCAAATGCGACGACCAAGCCTGCGGCCAGCAATCCTGCCACTGTCAACAACAGTCTGCGCAGTGGTCGATGGGGAGTTATGACGAGCTTCACACGGGCTCCGACACGCGACCGCCGCCGGGCTGCGGGCCGTTCGCTGAGCGTACTTCGGGGCGCGCGTAGCGTACCCCTGAACGGTTTGTTATCGACTGCCTGGCAACTCGGCTTGTTCCTTGACGGGTTCTCGGCAGTGCGCGGGACATTAGCGGCGAAACATTTATGCGTCAATTAGTTACGCTCAAAGACCACATAATCTATGGAAATGCACCCTTGCGTCGATGACTGGCGCGGTTTCCAATGCGTGCTGTACCCGCTCTGGATACTCAAAATATGCCCATCGAGACGATTCCGACGCTGGCCCTGGCGGGCGGCGCGGCCTGGGCCAGCGGCATCAATCTCTACGCCGCCCTGCTGATCTTCGGAATCCTGGGTTCGACCGGGACTCTGGAACTACCTCCGAATCTGGAGGTTCTCACCCACCCACTGGTCATGACCGCTGCCGGTTTCATGTATTGCGTTGAGTTTTTCGCCGACAAGGCTCCTGGCGTGGATACCGTCTGGGACGCCCTGCACACGTTCATCCGCATCCCCGCCGGCGCGGTTCTCGCTGCGGCTGCAGTGGGTGAAATGGACCCGGCCGTGCAGATAGCGGCGTTCCTGATTGGCGGTGGCCTGGCCGCGGGCACACACGCGGCCAAGGCCGGTACGCGCGCTGTGATCAACACCTCGCCCGAACCGATGACGAACTGGACGGCATCGATTGGTGAAGACCTGATGGTCGTTGGCGGTCTATGGACCGCGCTCAATCACCCCGCCGTGTTCCTGCTGCTTCTCGGTGGCTTCGTCCTGCTTTTGATCTGGCTGTTGCCACGTCTGTGGCGCGCCTTAAGTGCGATCGTTACGCGCGTACGCGCGGTCTTCGGAAGGGGAAGCCCGGCCGCGTTGTCATCCACGACGCCTGAGAAGCCGCTCGCCCTCGAAAAGCGACGCTACTAACGATCGCTCTCGATTTTGCGATGTACCTGTGGATCAAGAGCTTCCACGTCATCTTCATGGTGACTTGGTTTGCCGGTTTGTTCTATCTGCCGCGCCTGTTCGTTTATCACGCGATTTGCGACGATGATGCCGGACGAGAACGGTTCAAGGTCATGGAACGTAAGCTCTACCGTGGCATCATGGCGCCTGCCGCGCTACTGACCATCGGCTTCGGCTTGTGGCTCATTTTCCTCAATGGGCTCGACTGGCTCGTCACGAGCACCTGGCTGCACGTGAAACTTGGCCTTGTCGCCCTGCTCGTGCTCTATCATTTCTACCTGGGCCAGCTGCGCAGACGCTTCGCCGACGATAGCAACCGGCACGGCCACGTGTTCTACCGCTGGTTGAACGAAGCACCGGTAATGGTACTCGTTGCCGTCGTCCTACTTGCCGAGATCAAACCCTCGATGTGACGGCGACGTCGTCCGTGCCGTTGCGGACATTGCGCCAAGCCCCGACAATGCACCGGCGAGCGCGACCGCGCTACGTTGCATGCGACTACCAACACCGGGGAACCATGGCCACACGATCTGAACAGCTCTTCGCCGCCGCCCTGCGCGTCATGCCTGGCGGCGTCAACTCACCCGTACGGGCGTTCAATGGCGTTGGAGGAACCCCCGTTTACTTCACTTCTGGACAGGGAGCCTGGCTCACCGATGCGGACGCGCGCCGCTATGTCGACTATGTCGGCAGTTGGGGCCCAATGATCGTCGGACACGGTCACCCGGATGTCGTCGAAGCGCTGCGCCGCCAACTTGAACGGGGATTGAGCTTTGGCGCGCCCAGCGAACTGGAAACGGAGCTTGCCGAGCGGATCGTCGAACTGGTGCCTACCGCGGAGAAGGTCCGCATGGTGAGTTCGGGCACGGAGGCGGCGATGAGCGCCATCAGACTGGCACGCGGGCACACTGGCCGTGAGCGCATCATCAAGTTCGAGGGCTGCTACCACGGCCATGCCGACTCCTTGCTGGTCAAGGCGGGCTCGGGCGCGCTGACGCTGGGCGTGCCGACGTCGCCAGGTGTTCCCGCGGCGCTGGCCGGACTGACCACCACGCTCACGTACAACGACGCCGACCAGGTCCGAGATGCGTTCGCTGAATTCGGCGACAAAATCGCCGCGGTGATCGTCGAACCGGTCGCCGGCAACATGAATTGCATCCCGCCGCTGCCAGGTTTCCTCGAAACATTGCGCGAGGAAACAGCGCGTCACGGCGCAGTCCTCATCTTCGATGAAGTAATGACTGGCTTCCGCGTACACGTCGGTGGTGCCCAGGCACTCTATGGGATCGCTCCGGACCTGACCGTCCTCGGCAAGGTCATCGGCGGCGGCATGCCGGTCGGCGCAGTGTCCGGGCCCGTCGCGATCATGGACAAATTGGCGCCAGCAGGCCCCATCTATCAAGCGGGTACGCTTTCCGGCAATCCGCTTGCGATGGCCAGCGGACTCGCCACTCTCGACCTGGTAAGCCGTCCGGGCTTCCATGACCATCTGCTGGCCACCACGCGCGAGCTGTGCGGCGTACTCGAGAGCGCGGCGACGAACGCAGGTGTCGCGTTTCGCACGAACCACGTCTGCGGAATGTTCGGCCTGTTCTTCACCGACGCCGACCGGGTCGACGGGTACAAGGACGTCATGGCATGCGACGTGGACAGATTCCGCCGCTTCTTCCATGCGATGTTGGAAGGCGGAGTCAATCTGGCGCCGTCGGCATTCGAAGCCGGGTTCGTTTCGTCCGCACATGGGGCTACCGAGATTGCACACACTTTCGCCGCAGCCGAACGCGCTTTCGGCGAAATGGCGCAATGACATCCGCGCGCACGCTACGGGCGATTCTGTGCGGCTGCCTGCTGGTAGTCGGCAGCGCGTCAGCGGACCAGACCGATCCGCGCCTCGACGAGTTGTTCGGCTCGCTCGCCAACGCACCTAACGGACATCTTGCTGCCCAGGTCGAACAGGAGATCTGGTCGATCTGGTTCGAGGGACCCGTGCCGGCCGCCGGAGAGCTGCTGGCCCAGGCTCGTCGCGCCGGGCAATCCGGCGACGTCGAAACGGCGACGGAGCTCTTCGACCGTCTTGTGGAGACCTATCCCGGTTATGCCGAAGGATGGAATCAGCGCGCAATCGTTCGCTACCTGCGCGGCGATGTGAACGGTTCGCTTGCTGACATAGAACGGGCCCTGGAACTCGAACCACGCCACTTCGGAGCCCTGTCCGGGCGCGGACAGTGCTACATGCAGCTCGAGCGGTATCGCGAGGCCTTACTGGCGTTCGAGGACGCGCTGTCGATCAATCCCTGGATCGAGTCGGTTCGCACACAGGTCCAGATGTTACGCGGCTATATCGGGCAGCAGTCATCGCCCTCGATTTGAGCGCAGCAATCCTGCCGCGGGTGGCGTCAAAGCTGTCCTTCGGTGAACAGGCCGACACGTAGCCCCTTACCCTCGTATATCTGCTCGCCATCGACCTCCATGGTGGCGTCTGCTATCCCCATGACCAGAGTTCGCGCGATGATGCGCTTGATGTCGATGGTGTAGCGCACGAGCTTCTTGTCCGGCGTTACCTGACCGGTGAACTGGATATCAGCGCCACCCAATGCCCGCCCACGACCCAAGCCCCCTTTCCAAGCGAGAAAGAATCCCACCAATTGCCACATGGCATCGAGCCCCAGGCAGCCGGGCATCACGGGGTCATTGTCGAAATGACACTTGAAGAACCACAGTTCCGGGTGGATATCGAGTTCGGCGTGCATCAACCCGCGCCCGTACTTACCGCCCTCCTCCTCGATTCGCGTGATGCGATCGAACATGAGCATCGGTGGCAACGGTAGTTGTGCATTTCCCGGGCCGAACAACCTACCGTGGCCGCAGTCGATCAGCTCATCGTAGGTAAAGGCGTCGTTGCACAGACTATTGGCAACAACCGGTGCGTTCGCGTTGAGGGGGTTGTTCAGAGCGGAAGCCATGATCGTCCCATGTTGGTGGCGCGGCAGTATATCAAAGGTCGCGCGCGCCGCGCGGCGTCACTCCCACGCAATTTCCACCCGCGCTTCGGCTCCCGAGCCGCTGTCCGTCAGCCGCAACTCGCCTTGATACACACCTTCGACGATGTCACGCACGACGGCGAGTCCGATTCCTTGTCCCTCGACCGCTTCGTCAAGACGCGCCCCTCGCTGCAGCACGCGGTCCACCTGGCTGGACGGTATGCCTGGCCCGTCGTCGACAACGCTGAGGATGAAGCTACGTCCCGCGGCGCTCTGTTCCCGGGTGCCCGCTTCGATCCTCACCCCGCTGCGTGCCCACTTGCAGGCGTTGTCCGCCAGGTTTCCGACGATCTCCATAAGGTCACCCTCGTCGCCGGGAAACAATGTCCCGGCGGCAATCACACATCCGATGTTGAGAGCACGGTGTGCGTATACCTTACGCAGCGATTCGGCCACTCGTTCAATGGCCGGAGCGGCAAGACATGGCGGCGCGAGCAGCAAACGCCCGGCGGCAGCGGCCCGCTGCAAGTGGTAATGCACGGTGCGGTCGATGCGTTCGATCTGCTCGGAAGCGGTGTTCGAAGATGCGGCCCTACTGCCCTCGAATTCGTTGCGCAGGATGGCGAGCGGTGTCTTGATCGAATGGGCGAGATCCCCGAGTGCATTGCGATACCGCTGCAGGCTATCGCGATGATGCCGCAACAGCTTGTTCAAGTTGACGGTGAGCCCACTGAGCTCACTGGGGTACACCCCGCTCACCTGGTCACGCTCGCCACGTTCGATGGCGCGGACCTCCTCGCTGACCGCGGCGAGCGGGTGCAGCCCACGACGAAGATTGACACCCTGGATGAACAGCAGCGTCACGCTGAGGCCGGCGAACCACGTCCACAAGCTGCGCCGGAAATGCGCCACAGTGGCTTCGTAGAGCGTCGAATCCTCAAAGGCTTCGACCACGAACCGGCGTGGTCTCCGCTCTCCATCGCCCTCCCAGACGATGCCGTAGCGCAACACAAAAAGGTCCTCCTGCCCGAGTCCGTGCACGCGTTCGAGATCCCAGACGCCAGTGCGCGCATCAGCAACAGCGGGCGGAGCGAGTGCGAATCCCAGCAACGAGGTGCTCATCCAGATTGCGCCGCTGTCGACCGCGGTGATCCGTGCATAACTGCCTGAGCCGGGCGTCGCCAGGGCTGGATCGGGCAGGGCCCCCACCATCCCGGGCGTGTCGCGCGCATCGAAATCCGCCGCGCCGAGCAACATGTACACGCGGCCGCGTAGGCGGTCTTCGACACCGTTCAGCGCGCTTTCCCTGAACGCGCGGTCCAGCAGGATGCCGGCACAGCCCAGGAACACCGCCAGGACGAGACTCGCGGTGAGCAGAATACGGTTGCGCAGTGAGCGCATGGCGCTGGGGCGGTGCTGAAACTCAGTCGTCAATCAGGGTACGTTGAAGTCGCAGGCGATAACCCTGGCCGCGAATGGTCTCGATGGGATTGAGCAGCCGTTTCGGGTCGAGCTTCCTGCGCAGTCGTCCGATGATGACCTCGAGGACGTTGCTGTCGCGCTCGGCGTCCTCTTCGTAGACATGCTCGGTCAGATCGCCCTTGGACAGGACATTTCCGGCGCGTAGCATCAGGCATTCCAACACCTTGTACTCGAGCGCGGTCAGCTCGAGGTTGCGGCCATCGACGGTCACCTGTTTGCCACCCAGGTCCATGGCAATCGGGCCACACGCGATGCGTGACTGCGCGAAACCCGCAGCGCGGCGCAACAGGGCGCGCAGGCGCGCGAGCAATTCCTCGTTGTGAAAGGGCTTGACGAGATAGTCGTCGGCGCCGATCTCGAGGCCCGCAACCTTGTCCTCCCAGCGGCCGCGCGCGGTCAAGATGAGGACGGGGAACGCCTTGCCACGGGCGCGCCAGGTTTCGATGACGGCGGTACCCGGCTTGTCCGGCAGCCCGAGATCGACAATGGCGGCATCGATGGGATATTCCAGGCCAATATATTCCCCGTCCGCTCCGTTGGTCGCGACGTCGACGGCATAACCGGCGGCCCGCAAACGCTCCGCGAGCTGCTCGCGCAGGGCAGCCTCGTCCTCCATCACCAAGATGCGCATCAGCGCCGCCCGCCGCCAGGCGCGGCCATTCCCGCGCTGCCGTCGATGCGCACGAGCTTGACGCGCCCGTCTCCGAGCAACACGCGAACGATGTACACGTTGCGACCGCCGGCATAGCCGACCTGAACATCCAGAACGCGCCCGCCCGTCATGGCCGCGGCCTGCTGGGCGGCCGCATTCGCGTCAGGAGCTTGTGCCATGACAGTCGTCGCAACCAGCAACGTTGCAAGCAGGATCCCCTGTGCCAGGCTGAACGACGAACGCCTCATGAGCGAATGATACCGTAGGTATTTGACTGGGCTGTGGCGCGATGCCGCGGATGATGATGGCGCGGTCAAGGTCGGATAAAGCGTAGGCGTGCCGGACTTAACCCGCGCTGAACCCGCCGCGCTCAGAACTTGCGCGGCGGTAGAAAGGCGCGGTCGTGTCCGAGCGAGGGGATCATGGTACGGACCTCCGCCACCCGCGCGGGGTCAATCGTCGCGCTCACGTAGCCCACGTCTTCGCCGCCATCGGCGAGAATCTCGCCCCAGGGATCGACGATCAGGGAGTGGCCATAGGTACGCCTTCCCCAAGGTCGGACACCGCACTGTCCTGGCGCGAAGACAAAGGATCCGGTCTCGATGGCGCGGGCGCGCAGGAGCGTGTGCCAATGTGCAGCACCAGTCTTGGCGGTGAACGCCGCCGGCACGGTGAGAAAATCGGCGCCAGCCTGCGCGAGCTGTCGGTAGAGTTGCGGAAAACGTACGTCATAGCAGATGCTCATGCCCAGGGAACCCCAGGGCAGCTTCGCCACCACGGCCGATTCGCCCGGCATGACACCGGCTGACTCACGGTAATCCTGGCCGTCGCGGATGACGACGTCGAAAAGATGAATCTTGTCGTATCTCGCGGTGACCGCTCCGTCAGGCGCAATCAGGAACCCGCGATTGAACACCTTACCGGCTTCGGCGCGGACCGGCATCGAGCCCAGCAACAGCCAGCGCGACAATTCGGTGGCCAGATCGCGACCGTGCGCAAGTGCCGGATGGCTATCCTCGTCGTAGCCGTTCTCGTAATAGGAACCGTCGCTCGGCTCGAGCAGACAGTAGAACTCCGGCAGGCAAACGAGGTCGGCGCCATCGGCAACGGCCGCGCGTACCAGGGTCTCGACCTCGCGCAGGTTGGCATCGAGGTCGGCGGCGGCGCAATTCTGCACGCAGGCAACCTTGAATGTGCTCACCGGACCGTACCTCGACCGCTCGCTACGCTAACCGAGCGTCAGCGATCACGACGCCATCTTCGTCCGCGTAGAGGTACTCACCAGGACTGATCACGACGTCAGCGAAGCGCAGCACGGCATCGCGCTCACCCTCACCCTTCTTAACGCTCTTGCGTGGGTTGGTGGCGAGCGCCTTGACGCCAATTGATAGATCGCGAATAGGAGCCGCGTCGCGGATGCAGCCATAGACAACGATGCCGGCCCAGCCGTTTTCCACGCCGAGCATGGCGAGATTGTCACCGACCAGCGCACAACGCAGGGATCCGCCACCGTCGACCACCAGCACGCGGCCTTCTCCGGGCTGCTCAAGGGCGTCGCGCACCAGGCTGTTGTCCTCGTGAACCTTGAGCGTCGCGACCGGGCCCTCGAATATGCGATGACCGCCGAAGTCGCGAAAGATTGGTGCGAGGATGCGGAGGGATTCGCCGTGGGCGTCGTAGAGATCGGCGGTGGCTACCATGCGTGGTTCCTCGTCTTCGTTCGATATGGGGGGCGCGCGCCGCGCTCAGGCCTTGTCCTTGCGCGGGCGCTGCCAGCCGGTGATGGTCTTCTGCCGCACGCGACTGATGACAAGGCGCTCAGCCTCGACGTCCTCGGTCACGGTAGTGCCGGCACCGATGGTCACGCCGCGTCCGACTCGTACGGGTGCGACGAGTTGCGTATCCGAACCGACGAAGACATCGTCCTCGAGCACGGTCTTGTGCTTGAACGCGCCGTCATAATTGCACGTGATGGTGCCGGCGCCGACGTTTACCCGCTCGCCGATCTCGGCGTCCCCGACGTAGGCGAGGTGATTGACCTTGCTGCCTTTCCCGATGTCGGCCTTCTTGATCTCGACGAAGTTGCCGATGTGCACGTCGACACCGAGGCGGGTCTCCGGTCGTACGCGCGAAAACGGTCCGATCCGTGATTGCGACCCGATCGTGGCGGATTCGAGCACGCAATTGGGCAGGATCTCGACGCCGTCACCGATGTCGCAGTCGGTGATGACATTGTTTGGCCCGATACGAACATTGTCGCCGATGCGGACACGTCCCTGCAGGACGACGTTGACGTCGATGAGGACATCGCGGCCGCATTCAACGTCTCCACGGATGTCGATACGCGCGGGGTCGACGAGAGTGACGCCGGCATCGAGCAGACAACCGGCCATGCGTGCCTGGTAGAGACGTTCGACCTCGGCCAGCTGGCGGCGGTTGTTGACGCCGAGCGCCTCGTCGGCGTCAGCCAGGGTCGCGCTGCCGACGCTGCGACCTTCGGCGACGGCCATGGCGATACAGTCGGTAAGGTAATACTCACCCTGCGCGTTGTCGTTGCCGAGGGCGGGGATCCAGCGGTGCAACAAATCTCCGCTCACGACCATGATGCCGGTATTGATCTCACGGATGTCCAGCTCGGCCGGGCCGGCATCCTTGTGCTCGACGATGCGCTGCACCGCGTCGTCAGCGCCGCCGCGCACGATGCGGCCATAACCCGTAGGGTCGGCGAGGTGGGCGGTCAGCACGGCGATACCGCCCGATTGCGCTGCAGCGACGAGCGGAGCGAGCGCGGCCGCAGTGAGCAATGGCACGTCGCCGTAGAGGATCAACACGTCGCGATCGCGCGGTACCTGTGGCAGAGCCTGCGCCACGGCGTGGCCGGTACCCAGTTGTTCGCGCTGTTCGGCCCATAGGACGGTGCGATGGGCAAGGCGCTTCTGCAGAGTCTCTCCGCCGTGGCCATAAATGACGACCGGGGTCGCGTCGCTGACGGCCGCGGCCGTATCGAGCACGTGCTCGATCATCGGTTTCGCCGCAACGGGATGCAGAACCTTGGGCAGATCCGAGTTCATGCGCTTGCCCTGACCGGCTGCAAGCACTACGACGGTGACGGACATACGTTTCCTTGCGTGTGGCGGGTTGGGAGCCGCGGGCTATGATAGAGCCGGCTGCGTTGACGGACAAACGCAACCGCCACAAACGGCAACGCCGGCGCAAGGCCGGCGTTGCATGGAGACACGCGGAGTGCCGCCGAGCGGATCAGCGCCCGCCGCGGCGCCGCAGGCGCTGGATGGTCTGCAGCTGGGCGGCCGCCTCGGCGAGTTCCGCCAAGGCCTTGGCATAGTCCATCGACGCCTGACCTTCGACGAGCAGACGCTCGGCGTCCTCCTTGGCCTTCATGGCTGCGGCTTCGTCGAGATCCTCGGCGCGCTCGGCGGTGTCGGACAGAATGGTTACAACGCGCGGCTGCACTTCGAGCATGCCACCCGAGATGTAGAACGCTTCTTCCTTGTCTTCGGCGAACTTCAGGCGCACCTCGCCAGGGCCGAGCCGGGTCAATAACGGCGTATGGCCCGGCGCAATGCCGACCTCGCCGAGCACGGCGGGTGCAAAGATCATCTCGGCCTGGCCCGAGAAGATCTCGCGCTCGGCACTGACGATGTCGACGTGGACGGTCATGGTCATGGGCTGGTCCGCTCCGGCTCTTACAGCTTCTTGGCTTTCTCGACAGCTTCGTCGATCGAACCGACCATGTAGAAGGCCTGCTCGGGCAAGTCGTCGTACTCGCCTGCGACGATGGCTTTGAAGCCCGCAATGGTGTCCTTGAGCGATACGTACTTGCCGGGCGTGCCAGTGAAGACCTCGGCCACGGTGAACGGCTGCGACAGGAAGCGCTGGATCTTACGCGCGCGGGCGACCGTCAGCTTGTCTTGCTCGGACAACTCGTCCATGCCGAGAATCGCGATGATGTCGCGCAGTTCCTTGTAACGCTGCAGCGTGTTCTGCACGGCCCGGGCCGTATCGTAATGATCCTGTCCGACGACCAGCGGATCGAGCT
Source organism: Gammaproteobacteria bacterium (assembly GCA_050184115.1). GTDB lineage: Bacteria > Pseudomonadota > Gammaproteobacteria > JACKNG01. Next base: position 103,782 of record JBFXAQ010000003.1, read on the forward strand.
GGCGGCTGGTGGAATCGAGTGGATCGACCGCGGGATAGATGCCGAGCTCGGCGATCTGGCGCGACAACACGACGGTGGCGTCGAGGTGGGCGAAAGTCGTCGCCGGGCTCGGGTCGGTGAGGTCGTCGGCCGGCACGTACACGGCCTGGATCGACGTGATCGAGCCGGTCTTGGTCGAGGTGATGCGTTCCTGCAGGCGACCCATTTCCTCGGCCAACGTCGGCTGGTAGCCCACCGCCGACGGCATGCGGCCGAGCAGCGCGGACACCTCGGTCCCGGCCAACGTGTAGCGGTAGATGTTGTCGACGAAGAGCAGGACGTCACGGCCTTCGTCACGGAACTTCTCAGCCATGGTGAGGCCGGTCAGGGCGACGCGCAGGCGGTTGCCGGGCGGCTCGTTCATCTGGCCGTAGACCATCGCCACCTTCGACTTCTCGAACTCCTTGACGTTGACGACCCCGGCTTCCTGCATTTCGTGATAGAAGTCGTTGCCCTCGCGGGTACGTTCGCCGACACCGGTGAACACCGAGAGTCCGGAGTGCTCGGTCGCGATGTTGTTGATGAGCTCCATCATGTTGACGGTCTTGCCCACACCGGCGCCGCCGAACAGACCGACCTTGCCGCCCTTGGCGAACGGGCAGATGAGGTCGATGACCTTGATGCCGGTCTCGAGGAGCTCAGTGGCCGGCGAAAGCTCGACGAACTTCGGCGCCTCGCGGTGGATGACCCAACGCTCGTCCTCGCCGATGGCGCCGAGCTCGTCGATGGGATCGCCGAGCACGTTCATGATGCGACCGAGGGTCTTTGTACCGACCGGTACCTTGATGCCCTCGCCGGTGTTGTTGGCGACCATGCCGCGACGCAGTCCATCGGTGGAGCCAAGTGCGATGGAACGCACCACACCGTCGCCGAGCTGCTGCTGCACCTCGAGGGTGATATCGCTGTTGTCGAGTTTCAGGGCGTCGAAGATCCGGGGCACTTCCGAAGTCGGAAATTGCACGTCCACGACAGCACCAATGACTTGAACTACCTGTCCAGAACTCATTGTCGAAGTTCCTCTCAGTCGCCTAGTAATCTTTGAAAATTCTGTTGCGCGCCGGCCGCGGTCAGACCGCCGCGGCGCCGCCCACGATCTCCGACAGCTCCTGGGTGATCGCGGCCTGGCGGGCCTTGTTGTAGACCAGCTGCAGTTCCTCGATAAGCTTGCCGGCGTTGTCTGCCGCGGCCTTCATCGCGACCATGCGCGCGGCCTGCTCGCAGGCAATGTTCTCGACCACGCCCTGGTACACCAACGATTCGATGTAACGCGACAGGAGCTGCTCCATGACGTCACGTGCTTCGGGTTCGTAGATGTAATCCCAGTGATGCTTGAGCTCATCGCCCTCGCCCGGCACCAGGGGCAATAGCTGTTCGAAGGTCGGCTTCTGCGTCATGCGGTTCACGAACTGGTTCGAGGCCATGTAAACGCGGTCGACGCGCCCCTCGAGGAAGCCGTCGAGCATGATCTTGATGGTGCCAATGAGTTCCTCGAGATGCGGTGCATCACCCAGTCCGCTGGCCTGGCCGACGATTCGCCCGCCGATGCGCGAGAAGAAGCCCAGACCCTTGTTGCCAATCACGCACAGATCGAGCTCCTTGCCTTCCTGTTCCCAGCTGCGGAACTGGCGCAGCGACTGGCGGAACAGGTTGGCATTGAGGCCGCCGCACAGACCACGATCGGTCGAGACCAGGATCACGCCGATGCGCTTGACGTCACGCTCAATCAGGAACGGATGCCGGTACTCGGTATTGGCATGCGCGATGTGCGCGACGACGTTACGCATCTTGTCGGCGTAAGGGCGTGCCGCGGTCATGCGATCCTGCGCCTTGCGCATCTTGCTCGCCGCGACCATCTCCATGGCCTTGGTGATCTTTTGCGTGTTCTTGACGCTCGCGATCTTGGTGCGGATTTCTTTGGCTGCTGCCATAGTCGTGGACCTTTGTCGCCTGGCGGTCTTACCAGGAGTGGTTGGCCTTGAAGTCCTGGATTGCCGACTTGAGACCGCCTTCGATCTCGTCGTTGTAGTCGCCGGTGTCGTTGATCTTGTCCATCAACGCCTTGTGCGAGGAACCCATGAACGCATGCAGGGCGGCTTCGAAATCACCGATCTTGTCGATCTCGATGTCGTCGAGGAATCCGCCTTCCGCCGCGTAGAGCGATACCGCCATGTGGGCGACGGACAGCGGCGAATACTGCTTCTGCTTCATCAGCTCCATCACGCGCTGACCGCGCTCGAGCTGGCGTCGAGTGGCTTCGTCGAGATCGGAGGCGAACTGTGAGAAGGCCGCCAGCTCACGATACTGGGCGAGCGCAAGTCGCACGCCGCCGCCGAGTTTCTTGACGATCTTGGTCTGCGCCGCGCCACCAACGCGGGACACCGAGAGACCGGCGTTGATGGCCGGTCGGAAGCCGGAATTGAAGAGGTCGGTCTCGAGGTAGATCTGGCCGTCGGTGATCGAAATCACGTTGGTCGGCACGAAGGCCGACACGTCACCGGCCTGGGTCTCGATGATCGGCAGCGCAGTCAGCGAGCCGGTCTTGCCCTTCACTTCCCCGTTGGTGATCTTCTCGACGTAGTCGGCGTTGATGCGCGCGGCGCGCTCGAGCAGGCGCGAGTGCAGGTAGAAGACGTCGCCCGGGTAGGCTTCACGGCCCGGCGGACGGCGCAGCAGCAGCGACACCTGACGGTAGGCCCAGGCCTGCTTGGTGAGATCGTCATAAATGATCAGCGCGTCTTCGCCGCGGTCGCGGAAGTACTCACCCATCGCGCAACCGGAGTACGGGGCGATGTACTGCATGGCAGCCGAATCGGACGCGGTGGCGGCGACGATGATGGTGTGTTCCATCGCGCCGTGCTCTTCGAGTTTGCGGATGACGGCATTGATCGACGACGCCTTCTGGCCGATGGCGACGTAGATGCACTTAATGCCGGTACCCTTCTGGTTGATGATGGTGTCAACCGCCACCGCCGTCTTGCCGGTCTGGCGGTCGCCGATGATGAGTTCGCGCTGGCCGCGGCCGATCGGCACCATGGAATCAATCGACTTAAGCCCGGTCTGCACCGGCTGCGCGACCGACTGGCGCGCGATGACGCCGGGAGCGATCTTCTCGATCGGCTCGCTGCGCACCGCGTTGATGTCGCCCTTGCCGTCGATGGGGCGGCCGAGCGAATCGACCACGCGGCCGAGCAGGGCTTCGCCCACCGGCACTTCGAGGATGCGGCCAGTGCAGCGACAGGTGTCACCTTCGGTGATGTGCTCGTAGTTACCGAGGATGACGGCGCCGACAGAGTCCTGCTCGAGATTCAACGCGAGTCCGAAAACGCCGCCGGGAAACTCGATCATTTCACCCTGCATGACGTCGGCGAGGCCGTGGATGCGGCAGATACCGTCGGTCAGGCTGACCACCGTACCTTCGGTCCGCGCCTCGGTCTCGAGCTTCAGACCCTCAATTTTCTTCTTGATCAGTTCGCTGATCTCAGTTGCGCTGATGCTCATGGCAATCCTCTGCGACTAACGCTTTAAATTTCGTGAATCCGGTGTCCGGTCGGCACCTCAGCCGAGTTGCTGCTCGAGGGCCGCGAGTCGGCCGCGCATGGACAGGTCGATGACCGAGTCGCCGATGCGGATGACCGCGCCACCGATGAGCGCCGGGTCGACGCTCGCCTCCACCCGGCATTCGCGGCCGACGCGACCGCGGATGGCGGTCTCGATCTTCTGTCGTTCGGCGTCGTTGAGCGGGTAGGCGGCACACACCTCGACGTTGACCACGCCGGCGGCATCGGCACGGCTGCGTTCGAACAGCTCGGCGACTTGCGGCGCGATCTCGAGACGCTCGGCGTCTGCCAGAGCCTGCAGGAAATTGCGACCGGCGTCGTTGAGGCGGTCACCGAGCAGGTCGGACAGCACGTCGACAATCTGCTCGTTGCTGACCCGCGGATGGCCGATGAACGTGGCCAATGCCGGCTCGGCAACGGCGGTGGCGAGTGCTGCGAGCATACCCGACCACCGGTCCACCTCGCCGTGCTCGCTGGCGTACGCATAGGCCGCGGCCGCGTAGGGCCTGGCGATGGTGAGTTTCTCTTGCATGGCCGGCCCTACAGGTTGGCAGCGAGCTTGTCGAGAACGTCGCGGTGGGCGTTCTCGTCGATCTCGCGCAGCAGGATCTGCTCGGCGCCGGCGACCGCCAGGCGCGCGACCTGCGCACGGAGTTCGTCACGCGCCTGGTTGCGGTTCTGCTCGATTTCCGCCGCAGCCGCACTTTTGATGCGGTCGCCTTCCTCACGCGCAGCCTGCTTGGCGGCCTCGACGATCTCATCGGCACGCTTCTGCGCCTGCACGATGAATTCCTGCGCCTTGTCCTTGCCGTCCCGCATGAGATCGGTGGCGCGCTGCTCGGCGAGCTCGAGTTCGTGCTTGCCGCGCTCGGCGGCGGCGAGGCCGTCGGCGATGCGCGTCTCGCGTTCCTCGAGTGCTTTGAGGATCGGCGGCCACACGAATTTCAGACAGAACCAGACGAAGATCGCGAACGAAATCGCCTGGCCTATCAGTGTCAGGTTCATGTTCATGACAGTTGGCCTACCTGATTGCGCGGTTGCTTAGTGTGCGACCTGGCCGAGGAAGGGGTTGGCGAACATCAGCAGCGCCGCGAACGCGATGGCGATAATCGGCACGGCGTCGGTCAGACCGAGCATGAGGAACATGCGCGCTTGCAGCATGGGAACCAGCTCCGGCTGACGCGCGGCGCCTTCCAGGAACTTGCTGCCCAGGATACCGATACCAACACCGGCACCGAGCGCGCCCAGACCGATCATGATGCCGGCGGCAAGCGCTGAGAAGGCAACGATGGATTCCATAGCAATATCTCCTCTGGTTATCTCGCTATTTGCATTAATGCGAATCGTGACTTTCGTGTGACTGGCTGAGGTACACGATCGTCAACATCATGAAAATGTAGGCCTGCAGGGTGATGACCAGGATGTGGAAAATCGCCCACGGCACCGACAGGAGCCATTGCAGGTAGAAGGGAACGAGTGCGGCGATGAGCACGAACACGAGTTCGCCGGCGAACATGTTGCCGAACAGTCGCAGCGACAGCGACAGCGGCTTGGCGATGAGGGAAACCGTTTCCAGCACCAGGTTGACCGGCAGGAGTGCCTTGCCGAACGGGTGGAAGGCGAGTTCGCCGAGGAAACCGCCGATGCCCTTGACCTTGATGCCGTAGAACACCATCAGCGCGAACACCGACAGCGACATGCCGAAGGTGGCGTTGACGTCGGTCGTCGGCACCATCTTCATGTGGCTGATGCCCATCTGCTGCGAGGCGTACGGCACGAAGTCGACCGGCACCAGGTCCATCAGGTTCATGAGGAAGATCCACACGAAGATGGTCAGTGCCAGCGGTCCGATCAGCGCATTGCGGCCGTGGAAGGCGTCACGCACGCTGCCCGCGACCATCTCGAAGGCGAGTTCGACCACGCTCTGCCATTTCGACGGCTTCTGCACCGAGGCCGAGACCGCGACCTTGCGGAAGAGCCAGCAGAACACCACGCCCGTCAGCAGCGACCAGAACATGGTGTCGACGTTGATCGCCATGAAGCCCATCTCGGTCGCTTCCCGGGCGGTGTGGGCGAAGCCCCAGCTGCCGTCGGGATGTTTGCCGAAGGTCAGGTTCTGGATGTGGTGGCTGATGTACTCAGCGGGTGATCCGGCTGACATGGCTGGTCCGTTCGTCTCCGTTGTTCTCGACCGATCAGTCGCCCGTGGGTCCGCTCTCGCCCCGCGCCAGCGTGCGCGGAACCTCACCCACGTCGGCGCGCAGGAATGCGATCCAGTGCACCGTGACGGTCGCCAAGTACCCCAGTACGGCAACCAGGAAGTTCACCTTGAGCAGCATGATCGCGATGACGAACAATGCCGCGGTGAACGCGATCTTGATCAGTTCCCCAATGTAAATCGCACGCAGGGCCTGCTCGGCCGATGCGCTCCTCTGCCGCCGCGCCAGGCGCAGGGCGAGGTAATAATTCGGTATCACGCCGACGAGCCCCCCGACCAGAGCCGAGTAGCCCGTGCGCATACCCCACAGCGAGCCCAGCAGTGCCGCCCCCCCCGTGACGACCAGTTGCCCGACAACGACCTGCATCATCGTGCGCTGCGAGCGCTCGCGTAATGAGCCGCCGCTCACGGTTGATGCTCGGTGGACACGCATGGGTCTGAACGCGTAAACCGCCGAAGTTTAGCCGCTTTTGCCGCAGCGCGGCAAGCCTTGTCTGGGAGCACTTCGCCCGGCCCGGCTTGGTCGGCGAAAAACCTGCGGAAATCCGCTACTTGATGTGCGCCAATATGCCGTCCAATTCATCCAGCGAGGTGTAGTTGATGGTCAGCGTGCCGCGTCCACCTTGGCCGTGGCGGATAGCGACGCGCGCGCCGAGACGCTCGGCCAGCGATTGCTCGAGCTGGCCGATGTTGGGATCGGGTACCGGCACCTGCCGTGGCTTCGGCTTGCCCGTCGTGCCGCCATCACGCAACTGCCGCACCAGGGCCTCCGCCTCGCGTACGCTGAGGCCCTCAGCGGCGATGCGGCGCGCGGCTTCAAGCTGCACGCTGCCGTCCACGCCGAGCAGGGCGCGCGCATGGCCCATCTCGAGCAGGCCCTGTTCGACCATCTCGCGCGTGCCATGTTCGAGTTCGAGCAGCCGCATCAGGTTGCTGACGCCGGCGCGCGAACGCCCCACGGCCTCGGCGACCTGCTGGTGGGTCAGGCCGAACTCGCGCACCAAGCGGTCGAGGGCAAGCGCCTCCTCGATGGGATTGAGCTGCTCGCGCTGGATGTTCTCGATCAGAGCGATGCTCATGGCATCGGCATCGGCCACGCGCTTGACGATGGCCGGGATGCGCGTGAGGCCGGCGAGTTGCGCGGCGCGCCAGCGCCGTTCACCGGCGATGAGTTCGTAGCGGCCGCCCTCGCCCAGCGGCCGGATCACGACCGGCTGCACCACGCCCTGGGCGCGGATCGATTCGGCAAGATCCTCGAGCTGTTCCGGGGCAATGTTCAGGCGTGGCTGGTAACGCCCGCGCTGGATGAGGTCGACGGGCACGGTCTTGAGCTGGTCGCCGTTCTCCTCCTCGACCGTGACTTGCTCGGCACCGATCCCGAGCAGGGCGTCGAGGCCGCGGCCGAGTCCACGCTTCTTCGTCGTCATGGGTTCCACTCAGTTCAAGGGTGAGGTGACGCCGGCGGCTTCCCGGCGCAGCATCTCCCCGGCCAGTGCGAGGTAGGCCACCGCTCCGGTCGAGGACTTGTCGTACATGAGAGCAGGCAGACCGTGACTGGGCGCCTCCGCCAGGCGCACGTTACGCGGAATCACGGTGCGGTAGACCTTGTCGCCGAAATGTTCGAGCAACTGCCGGGAGACGTCGTTGGCCAGGTTGTTGCGGGGGTCGAACATGGTCCGCAGCAGACCCTCGATGCGCAGCCCGGGGTTGAGAAAGCGCCGGATCTTGTCGATCGTCTCGAGCAACGCGGAGAGCCCCTCCAGGGCGTAGTACTCGCACTGGGTCGGGATGACCACGGCGTCGGCCGCGACGAGCGCGTTGACGGTCAGCATGTTCAGCGACGGCGGGCAGTCGATGAGGATGTAGGCGTAGCGCTCACGCACCGTCTCCAGGGCATGGCGCAGGCGCAATTCGCGGCCGAGTTCTTCCAGCAGTCCGACCTCGGCGCCGGTCAGGTCGGCGTTGGCCGGCAACAGGTCGTAGCCGGCCTCGATGCCGCTGACGATGGCTTCCTCGAGGCTGCGCTCGCCCATCAGCACGTCGTAGCTCGACGCGACGAGGGTACGCTTGTCGACACCGCTGCCCATGGTCGCGTTGCCCTGCGGATCGAGATCGATGAGCAACGCGCGGCGTTTGGTCGCGGCCAGGGACGCGGTCAGGTTGACGCTCGTCGTCGTCTTGCCGACGCCGCCCTTCTGGTTCGCAATGGCCAGTACGCGAGACATGGGAGCTGGAGCCTACCTGCGGATGGTGGGGACGCGCGGCCAGCGCGCCCGCCCGGACGGCGGATTATGGCACATCACGGGCCGCTCCCGCTGGCCGCCCGGGGCCCGTCGCGGGATGGAAAACGACGAGGTGCCGCGCGACGCGGCCAGGTACTTCCAGCGCCACGATCGTGGCCGGCCCGCCGCACGCCTCCGCGGCCGCGAGATCCACCCGATCGAGCACGCCCTTCATCGCGATGACCCGTGTCGTCGGGCCGGCGAGGTGGACGGTGGCGGCGAGGAAATCGACCAGCGAGCCGAGCGCGCGCGACACGACGATGTCACACGGCGGGGCGATCTCGACGTCCTCGACGCGTGCATGTCTCACGTCGACATTGTCGAGAGCGAGTTCGATGCGCGCCTGGGTCAGGAAGCGAGCCCGGCGCGCACGCGGTTCGACCAGGGTGAGATGGGAGTCCGGGCAGGCCACGGCGAGCACGATGCCGGGCAGGCCGGCACCGCTGCCGACGTCGACCACGTGTTCGCGACCGATGTATGGGACCAGGGCGAGACAGTCGACGACGTGCTCGACGGCGAAACGGCGTGGATCGGTGGCGCCGGTGAGGTTGGTCACGTGCTGCCAGCGCTGCACGAGTTCGACGTAGGCGACGAGGCGGGAGAGCTGCGCCTCGTCGAGCGTCACGCCGAGCGTGGCCGCGCCCGCGGCGATGATGGCCGCGATCGCGACCCGGTCGACCGCCGTCGGTCCGCTCAAGCGGAGCGCGCCATCCCGCCACGGGCGCGCTTGATGTGCACGAGCAGCAGCGCGATCGCGGCCGGGGTCACGCCCGAGATACGACCCGCCTGGCCCAGCGTGCGCGGGCGGTGGTGCTCGAGTTTCTGGCGCACCTCGCTCGACAGGCCGGCGACCGCGGCATAGTCGAGGTTGTCGGGAATGAGGGTCTCTTCGGCCGCGCGATGGCGCTCGACATCTTCGTCCTGGCGCTGGATGTAGCCGTGGTAGCGCGCATCGACCTCGATCTGGCCGATGACCTCGTCGTCGTCCACTCCCGGCCCGGCGCCGGGCAGACACATCAGTGCGCGGTAGTCGAGGCCCGGGCGACGCAGAAGGTCGGCCAGGTTCTGCTCCTTGCGCAGCGGCTGCCCGAGCACGTCGCTGGCAGCGGCGGCGTCGAGGCGCGCAGGGCTGAGCCAGGTGGTGGCAAGCCGCTCCTGCTCCGCGGCCAGGCACTCCTGCTTGGCTACGAAGCGGGCCCAGCGCGCATCGTCGACCAGGCCCAGGCGGCGCCCGACGGGGGTCAGGCGGCGGTCGGCATTGTCCTCGCGCAGGCGCAGACGGTACTCGGCACGGCTGGTGAACATGCGGTAGGGCTCGCTGGTGCCGCGGGTGACGAGGTCGTCCACCAGTACGCCGAGGTAGGCCTCGTCGCGGCGTGGGTACCACGGCGCTTCGCCGCGGGTGCGCAGCGCGGCGTTGATGCCGGCAAGCAGCCCCTGCGCCGCCGCTTCCTCGTAGCCGGTCGTACCATTGATCTGGCCGGCGAAGAAGAGCCCCGGCAGCGACCGCGTCTCCAGCCAGGGTTCGAGCCCGCGCGGATCGAAGTAGTCGTACTCGATGGCGTAACCGGGCCGGGTGATGACGGCCCGCTCGAAGCCTCGGATCGAACGCACCAGCGCGAACTGGACATCGAACGGCAGGCTGGTCGAGATCCCGTTCGGGTAGACCTCGTCGACGTCGAGCCCCTCGGGCTCGACGAAGATCTGGTGCCCGCTGCGCTCGGCGAAGCGCGTCACCTTGTCTTCGATCGACGGACAGTAGCGTGGCCCGACCCCTTCGATGGCGCCGCTGTACATCGGCGAGCGGTCGAGTCCGCCGCGGATGATGTCGTGGGTACGCGCGTTGGTGGTGGTGATGTGGCAGGCGACCTGGCGCGGATGGTCGGCGCGCGAGCCGACGAAGGAGAACACCGGCCGCGGATCGTCGCCGGGCTGGGCTTCCAGCACGTTGAAATCGATGCTGCGCGCGGCCAGGCGCGGCGGCGTGCCGGTCTTCAGACGGCCGACCGTGAAGGGCAGTTCGCGCAGCCGCGCCGCGAGCGCGTTCGACGGCTGGTCACCGGCCCGGCCCCCGGCGTAGTTGGCCTCGCCGACGTGGATGCGCCCACCGAGGAAGGTACCGACGGTCAGCACCACCGTGGGCGCAAAGAAACGCAGGCCCATGCGCGTAGTGATACCCGCGACCCGTCCGTCGGCGAGGACGAGATCGTCGACCGATTGCTGGAACAGCGTCAGTCCCGGCTGGCTCTCCAACGCGCGGCGCGCGGCCGCGCGGTAGAGACCGCGATCGATCTGGGCGCGGGTGGCCCGCACCGCCGGGCCCTTGCTCGCGTTCAGTGTCTTGAAGTGGATACCGCAGGCATCGGCCCCGCGTGCCATGAAACCGCCGAGGGCGTCGATCTCGCGTACCAGATGGCCTTTGCCGATGCCGCCGATGGCCGGGTTGCAGGACATCTGGCCGAGCGTCTCCAGGCTCATCGTGACGAGCAGGGTACGTGCACCCATGCGGGCCGCGGCCAGCGCGGCCTCGGTGCCGGCGTGGCCGCCGCCGACGACGATGACGTCGAAACTGTCCGGGTAGTCCATGCGGAACGCCTCCGCCGGCGCTGAAGGGCGGGCAAGGATACTGCCTGGCCACCCGCTTTTGAAGGCAATGACGACCGTTCAGGGCGTGACGCGACGGTCGCCTTCGACGTGGAGATGGCCGGCGAACGTCGCGCTTGAGGCTGTCCAGGAATAGCGCGCCGCGTGGGCCACGCAGGCGGCCGGGTCGAGCCCGAGTGCCGTCGTGATGGCACGGCCGAGGTCCTCGTCGAGGATCCCGCTGCGACCGTGCGCAACGACGTCGACCGGCCCCTGCACCGGGTAGGCGGCCACCGGCAGGCCGCAGGCCATGGCTTCGAGCAGGACCAGGCCGAAGGTGTCGGTGCGGCTGGGGAAGACGAAGACGTCGCCGCCGGCGACATGGCGCGCGAGCTCGCGACCGAACAATGCGCCGAGGAAGCGCACCGCGGGCCAGGCCGCGCGCAGGCGCGCGAGGTCGGGACCGTCGCCGATGACGAGCTTCGTGCCCGGCAGCTCGAGGGCGAGAAAGGACTCGATGTTCTTCTCCACCGCGACGCGCCCCATGTAGACCTGAATGGGTCGCGGCAGCTCGTAAACGACGGCGTCGTCGGGCTTGAACACCGTCGTGTCGACGCCGCGCGACCACAGGCAGAGCCGGGAGAAACCGCGCTCGACCAGGCGCTGTCGCTGGCTCGGAGTCGGCACCAGGGTCCGCTCCGCAGCGCCGTGGAAACGCCGCAGCCAGGCATAGCTCCAGTCCAGCGGCAGCGGCACGCGCAGGCGGATGTACTCTGGGAACTGGGTATGGAAGGAGGTGGTGAAGCCACGTCCCTGGCGCCGACACCACGCCCGCGCGGCCAGGCCGAGCGGCCCTTCGGTGGCGATGTGGACCGCCTGCGGAGCGAAGGCCGCGAGACACTGCGCGACGCCGCGCGCGGGCCACAGCGCCAGCCGGATCTCGGGATAGGTCGGGCACGGTAGGGTGCGGAAATCAGCCGGCGTCACCATCAGCACCTCGTGGCCAGCGCGGCCGAGGTAGTCGGCGGTGGTCGACAAGGTCCGCACCACGCCATTGACCTGCGGGTGCCAGGCGTCGGTGACGATGGCGATGCGCAGGCACTCGCTCATGCGGCCACTGCCGCAGCATGCGAGCGGACCGCGACACCCTGTGCACTGACCAGTTCCATGCGGCCGTCCTGATGCTCGACCAGCGCCGTGCACGACTCGACCCAGTCACCGCAGTTGAAGTAAGCAACCGCCCCGATGCGGCGCTGTGCCGGATGATGGATATGCCCGCAGACCACGCCGTCGAAACCGCCCGCCGCCGCGGCCATGGCGGCGGCCTGCTCGTAGCGGCGAATGTAATCGCGCGCATTCGGCACGCGGCTCTTGATGAAGCCAGCCAGTGACCAGTAGGGAAAACCGCAGCGATGGCGCACCGCGTTGACGACACCGTTGGCGTGCAGCAACCATTCGTAGGCGTGCGCGCCGAGCGCGCCGGTCCAGCGCGAGGCGGTCACCGCGCCATCGAAGGCGTCGCCGTGGACGACCAGCAGGCGTTCGCCGTTGGCGCGCCGGTGCACGGCTTCGCGCGCGACCTCGATTTGTCCGAAATGCTGACCCGCGTGGACGCGAAACCGGGCATCGTGGTTCCCCGGCACGTAGACCACCCGCGTGCCGGCACGTGCCAGGGCCAGGAGCCGACGCAGAACCTCGTTGTGCGCCTGCGGCCACCAGGGCCGGCGATCGAGTGCCCACAGGTCGATGACGTCACCCACCAGGTAGAGCGTTTCGCACGCCAGGCCGGCGAGAAAATCACCCAGGTCGGCCGCACGGGCCGCGCGCGAACCGAGGTGGAGGTCGGAGATCCACACGCCGCGGAAGGTACGGCGGGCGGTGTCGAACGATCTTCGCGACATGCGGCTGTCAACGTTCGGAACCGCGCGCAGCCTAGCCGGCACCCGTGACAGGTGCATGACACGGAATGTTCCTGTCCTGCACTGCCGACGGAAACTTTCGCCGGGCGTCGTGGTCCAGGCTCGCTGTTGACGCTTTCCGCGGCCGTGTGGAACACTCGCGCCCCATCGCCGCGAACGTGGACAACGCAACGCGGGCGACATTTCCCGACGTCGACGCAACGCCGTCATCCGTCGCTCCAGCACACGCGGTCAGCCGAGGAAGCCCTGCAGGGCAGATCCTGCATGTCCGCAGGAACAGTGCGCGGATTGCGCGATCCATGGCGGTGAAACGCGCATCGCGAGAGGCGGCGTTGTCGCCGCCGGCGGGCGGCCCAGCCTCCTGTGCGGCGCTCACCCGCGCCGGCGACGACATGCCGGGCTCGACCCGGATGCTTCCGCCCGGCTCACGACAACTCGAAGAACAATACGGACGAAAGAGGCCTGGATTGATGGAGACCCTCATCGAAGTCAACGGTTTGAGCAAGAGCTTCGGCGCCCTGCAGGCCGTCGACGACGTCTCGCTGCAAGTCCGACGCGGCGAAGTCCTCGGCTTTCTCGGCCCCAACGGCGCCGGCAAGTCGACCACCATGAAGATGATCACGGGCTTCCTCGCCCCGACCGCGGGCAGCATCCGCGTTGCCGGCTTCGACATCGAGACCCACCCGTTGGAAGCGAAGTCGCGCATCGGCTACCTGCCGGAAGGCGCGCCGGCCTACGGCGAGATGACCGCGGCCGGATTCCTCGATTTCATCGCCGACGTGCGCGGCATCCCGCGTGCGCGGCGGGCCGATCGGATCCGCGAGGTCGTCCAGCAGATCCATCTCGAACGCGTGCTCGAACAACGCATCGAAACCTTGTCCAAGGGCTTCAAGCGCCGCGTCGGGCTCGCCCAGGCCATCCTCCACGATCCCGAGATCCTGGTCATGGACGAACCCACCGACGGCCTCGATCCCAACCAGAAGCACGAGGTGCGCACGCTGATCCAAACCATGGCGCCCAGCAAGGCGATCCTCATCTCGACGCACATCCTCGAGGAGGTCGACGCGGTGTGCACGCGGGCGGTGATCATCGCCCAGGGCAGGCTCATCTTCAGCGGCACACCGCGCGAACTCGCGGCGCGCTCGCGGTTCCACAACGCCGTGACGGTGATCGTGCCGACCACCGCGCGCGACCGCGCCCGCGCCGCCCTCAGCACGCTCGGTGAAGTCGAGAGCCGCGACACGGGCAGCGATGCGCGACTCACCCTCTTCGCCCCGCCCGGCGACAATCCGGCGGCGCGGGCACGCGTCTGCCTGGAGGGTGCCGGCGTCGCGGCCGCGGAGCTCTTCATCGAACACGGCCACCTCGACGAGGTGTTCCGCACCATCACCCTGGCGGCCGGCGATGCCGGCGAGGTCCACCGCACATGAAAGGGCTCGGCACGATATTCCGCCGCGAGCTGAAGGCCTACTTCGCGACCCCGGTCGCCTACGTCTTCATCGTCATTTACCTGGTCTTGAACGGCATCTTCACCTTCTATGTCGGTGGCTTCTACGAGCGCGCCCAGGCCGATCTCGAACCCTTCTTCCAGTTCCATCCGTGGCTGTACATGTTCCTCATCCCGGCCATCTCCATGCGCCTGTGGTCGGAGGAGCGCAAAGCCGGCACGCTCGAGCTGCTGCTGACCCTGCCGGTGTCACTGGCGGCGAGCGTGGTCGGCAAGTTCCTCGCCGCCTGGTGCTTCACCGCCGTCGCGCTGGCCGGCACCTTCCCCATGTGGCTCACGGTCAACTACCTCGGCCTGCCGGACAACACGGTGATCGCGGCCGGCTACGTCGGCAGCCTGCTCATGGCCGGCGGTTTCCTCGCCATTGGCTCGTGCATCTCGGCCCTGACCAAGAATCAGGTCATCGCCTTCGTGATCAGCTTCGTTATCTGCTTCGCGTTCAACCTGAGCGGCTTCCCCATGGTCATCGACCTGTTCAGCGCCTGGGCGCCGCAGGCCATCGTCGACGTCATCAGCTCGTTCAGTTTCCTCACCCATTTCAACTCGATCCTGAAGGGCGTGCTGGACGTGCGCGACCTCGTCTTCTTCACCTCGCTGATCGCGTTCTGGCTCTATGCCAACGTGCTTGCGATCGAAGTCAACAAGAGCAATTGAGAGCCACATGATGAATCGCAAACTCGTCACCGGTGGTGGACTCGTCTTCGCGCTCGCGCTCTTTCTCGGCATCAACGTCATCAGCAACCAGGCGCTGACGACGTGGCGCCTCGACGTCACCGAAAACCATCTCTACACGCTGTCGGACGGTACCGTGAACATCCTGCAGGCGCTCGACGAACCGGTGACGGTACGCCTGTACTACTCGGCCAAACAGTTCGCCGGCGTGCCGCAGCTGCTGCAGTACGGTAAGCGCGTGCGCGACATGCTCGAGGAATATGCCGCCGCCAGCGCCGGCAAGCTCAAGCTGCAGGTCATCGACCCGGAACCGTTCTCAGAGGCCGAGGACGAGGCGGTCGCGTTCGGCGTGCGCGCGCTGTCGCTCGGCGCCGGCGGCGAAGTCGGCTACCTCGGCGTCGTCGGCACCAACGCCACCGACGACCAGCAGGTGCTGCCGCTGCTCAGCCCCGAGCGCGAGGACGCGCTGGAGTATGAGCTGACCAAGATGGTGTACAGCCTCGGTGAGCCGAAGAAACGCGTCATCGGCCTCATCTCCGGTCTCAACGTATTCGCGCCGCCGCCCGACCCCATGACCGGTCGTGCCGGCGGCGAGGACTGGGCCGCGTTCGTGCTGTTGAAGGAACTCTACGACGTGCGCGAGCTGAGCTACGCGAGCAGCGCTATCGATGACGACATCGACACGCTCATCGTGGTCCATCCCAAGGACCTGCCGCGCGAGACCCAGTACGCCATTGACCAGTTCGTTCTGCACGGTGGCAAGGCGCTGGTGTTCGTGGACCCCATGGCCGAACAGGATCCGGCACAGCCCGACCCCGAACGCCCGGGCGTCATGCCGGAAATCGGCTCCGATCTCGCTCCGCTGTTCGAGAAATGGGGCGTGACGCTGACCACGGGCAAGGTGCTCGGCGACCCGGCCTCGGCCGTACGCGTCAGCTTCCGCGGCAACCGCGGCACGCAGGACGTCGAATACCTGCCGTGGCTGCAGCTGCAGGGCGAATCGCTGAACGGCGACGACTTCGTCACCAACGAACTCAACGTGGTCAACGTGGGCACCGCCGGCGAGCTCGCAATCAGCGCGGGCAGCGCGCTGCAACACGTGCCGTTGCTCGCCGTCGGACCCGGCGCCGGCCTGATCGATCGCGATGCCGTCATCTTCGTGCAGAACCCGGCCGGCCTGCTCGAGAACTTCAGCGCCGACGAGTCCAGGCACGTCATCGCCATGCGCATCTCGGGCATCGCCGAGACGGCCTTTCCCGACGGCCGACCGCTCGGCGAGGACGAGAAGCGGGCGCCGCAGGACGCGGCCTTCCTGGCGCGTTCGGCCGCGTCGATCAACGTCATCGTGGTGGCCGACACCGACGTCCTGGCAGACCGCTTCTGGGTGCGCTTCAACGACTTCGCCGGCATGCGCCTGCCCGACCCGTTCGCCAACAATGCCGATTTCCTCATCAACGCCGTCGACAACCTCGGCGGCAACGACGACCTCATCAGCCTGCGCAGCCGTGGCAAGTACACCCGCCCGTTCGAAGTCGTACAGCAGATCCAGCGTGAGGCCGAGGCCCAGTTCCGTGACCGTGAGCGTGCCCTGCAGGACCGCCTCGCCGAGGCGGAACGCAAGCTCGCCGAGCTGCAGAGCGAGGACACCGAGGGCGAGATGCTGTTGACGCCCGAGCAGAAAGCCGAGATCGATCGTTTCCGCCAGGAACAGGTGAAGACACGCAAGGAGCTGCGCGCCGTGCAGCACGAGCTGCGCAGCAACATCGAGCGCCTCGGCTCGGTGCTGATTTTCGTCAACACCGCCCTCGTCCCCATCGTCATCGCGCTGGTCGCGATCGGCGCGGCCCTGGTCCGCGCCCGTGGCCGACGCCCGGCCTGAACGCGCAGGAGGTGCTCCCGTGAATGGCCGTTCCCTCGCCCTTGGCGTCGTCACCCTCGTCGTGCTGGTGGCGGCATGGAAAATCAGCGAAGACAAGGCGCCACAGACCGAGATCACGCGCAGCGAGTTCCTGCCCTCGCTGATCGATCGCATCAACGAGGTCGCCGCCGTCGATCTACGCTCGGCCACGCACGCCACGCGACTGGTGCGCGACGGCGAAACCTGGCGCATCTCCAACAAGGACGACTTTCCCGCCGATGCCGCTCACGTGCGGCGCACCCTGCTTCAGCTCGCCGCCCTGCGCGGCATCGAAGCCAAGACCCGCTCCCCGGAACGCTACGGCCGCATCGGCGTCGACGACATCGATCAGGAGGGTGCCGAAGGTACGCGGGTCGAGGTGGATGCCGGCGGCGACGAGCCGCTGGTCTCGCTCATCGTCGGCAATGCACGTGGCGATGACGGCTCGCAGCACTACGTGCGGCGCACCGCCGAGGCGCAGTCGTGGCTGGTCGACGGCGCGCTCGATGTCCCCGCCGATCCGATCCCCTGGCTCGATGCCGGCATCGTCGACGTCGACACCCAACGGGTACGGAGCGTACGCATCGAGGTGCCGGGCGCCACCCCGGTGTTGGTGACCAAGAACGAACCGGCCGACAACTTCTTCACCCTGCAGGACGTGCCGGCGGGCTACGCGGCAAAGTCCAAGGCGACGGTGTCGAGCGTCGGCGCGGTACTGCTCGACCTGCGCCTGAACGACGTCGCCGCGGCCAGCCGCGTCACCGGCCAGGCGCCGGTGCGCGTGACGACGGTGCGGACTTTCGACGGCCTCGTCGCCACGCTCAGCGACTACGTGATCAACGACGTCACTTGGACCGCCTTCGGCTTCGCGTACGACGCCGAAGGCGCCGTCGCGGCCAGGCCCGCGGCAGCTGACGACGCCATCCCGGCCGCCCCGCTAGGCGAGGACGGGAACGCGTCCGAGACCTCGGCGGAAGGCGCCGCGGCCGACGACACGGCGAGCACAGCGCAGGAGACGGTCACGGATGAGGTCAGTCGGTTGTCGGCGCGCACCAGCGGCTGGGTCTACGCGCTGCCGGATTACAAGCGACGCATGATCGAACGCGACTTCGACAGCCTCGTCGAGGAGAAGAAGGCCGAGGAACCGGCCGCCGCGGCGGCCGAGTAAGCCGCGCTCAGTGCACCCGCTGGCTGGTCGGGCAGGCGGCCGGCAGCGCGGCGGTCATCGAACGCAACACGCGCCAGCCGTGGGCACTGCCGAGGTCGTGCCAGAGATGGAATGCATTGAAGGCATCGATGCACGGCGCGCCGCTCTGCAGCGCCCGCAACGTCTGCAGGACGTCCATGGCCTTGACGAAATCCGTCGCCAGCGCTTCGTGCAGGGCGGAGCGATGCTTGGAGGCGTACTCGCGGTAGGCATTGCGGCCGACTTCGACGAAATACGACACCGGCACGCCCTTGCGGATGGCGTGTTCGGGCAGGAGGCCCGCGAACAACAGGCATTGGTCGCCCACCACCGAGGGTTGGGTGGTATCTGCTTCGAGAATGCGATCGACGCGATCGACCAGGCCGCGCTCGATCTCGCGCGGCGAGACCTCGGCGCCGACGTGGCGATAGAGGAGACTCACCAGGTGCTCTTCGACCTCCGGATCGAGCAGCACACCGCCGGCAAGCTGGGCATGCGTGAGCAGCGCGCGCCAACCGGTGGTCTGGGGGATGTGGAGTTCCTGGGTGGCCATCGTCGTCTACCTCGTCGTGGTCATCTATGGCGGCGCACAGGCGCCGATCTTTAGCCGCCCAGGCGTGCCGCGCGCACCGTCCGCGGCATACTCAAGGCCGCGCCCAGCCGCTATACTGCCGGCCCCTTGACGACCCCTCCCACGGCGCCGCCCAGATGACCCAAGCTACGGATTCTCCTGCCACTTTTCAGGATCTGATCTTCGCCTTGCAACGCTACTGGAGCGCCTATGGCTGCGTCGTCGCGCAACCCTACGACATGGAGATGGGCGCCGGCACCTTCCATCCCGCGACCTTCCTGCGCGCGATTGGTCCGGAGCCCTGGCGGGCCGCCTACGTACAGCCCTCACGGCGCCCCACCGACGGCCGTTACGGCGACAACCCCAACCGCCTGCAGCACTACTACCAGTTCCAGGTGATCATCAAGCCGTCTCCGGACGACCTGCAGGCGCTCTACCTGGGCTCGCTCACCGCGCTCGGCCTCGATCTCAATGCCCACGACGTCCGCTTCGTCGAAGACAACTGGGAGTCGCCGACGCTGGGTGCCTGGGGATTGGGTTGGGAGGTGTGGCTGAATGGCATGGAGATCACCCAGTTCACCTACTTCCAGCAGGTCGGCGGGCTCGACTGCCGACCGGTGTCGGGCGAAATCACCTACGGCCTCGAACGCATCGCGATGTACCTGCAAGGCGTCAACTCGGTGTTCGACGTGGTGTGGACCGAACATGACGGTCGTGTCGTCACCTACGGCGACGTCTATCACCAGAACGAAGTCGAGATGTCCGCCTACAATTTCGAACACGCCGACACCGCGGCGCTATTCGGCTGGTTCGACCATTGCGAACGCGAAGCGACCCGCCTGATCGAACTCGACCTGCCGTTACCGGCCTACGAACAGATGGTCAAGGCCTCGCACACCTTCAACTTGCTGGATGCGCGCCGCGCGATCTCGGTCACCGAGCGCCAGCGCTACATCCTGCGCGTGCGCACCCTCGCCCGCGCCATCGCCGAGACCTACTACGCAACGCGCGAGGCGCTCGGCTTCCCGCTGGTGCAGACCACGGCGGACGCCGCATGAGCGCCATGCTGCTGATCGAGATTGGCACCGAGGAACTGCCGCCGAAGGCGCTGCTGCGCCTGTCGACGGCCTTCGCCGCCGCGTTCGAGAAGGCGCTCGCGGGCGCCGGCCTGGCCTTCGAGACGCTCACCCCCTATGCCAGTCCGCGCCGCCTTGCGCTCAGCGTGCGCGCGCTGGCGGCGCGCCAGCCCGATCGCGTCGAGCAGCGCCGCGGACCGGCGCTCAAGGCGGCATACGACGCCGACGGCAACCCGACCAAGGCCGCGCTCGGTTTCGCGCGCTCGTGCGGGGTCGAGGTCGAGGCGCTCGGCCGCGTCGGTGGTGAGAACGGTGAATGGCTGGCCTTCGAGGCGGCGATTCCGGGGCGTCCACTCGCTGAGTTGCTCGGCGGACTGGTCGAGCAGGCGCTGGCGGCCCTTCCCATCCCCAAACGCATGCGCTGGGGCGCGGGTGACGTCGAATTCGTGCGTCCGGTGCACTGGGTGGTGGCACTGCACGGCGCCGACGTCGTGCCCTGCACGGTGCTCGGCCTCGACGCCGGCCGCACCACGCGCGGCCACCGCTTCCACCACGGCGGCGACATCGCGCTGGCCGCTGCGGAGGATTACCTCGACACACTCGCGCGCGACGGTCACGTGCTGGCCGACTTCGACCAACGTCGGGCACGCATCCTCGAACAAGTCGCGGCTTGGTGCCGCGAGCACGACCTCGACGCCGTGCTCGATCCCGACCTCGTCGACGAGGTCACCGCGCTCGTCGAATGGCCCGCCGTGATCGGCGGTTCCTTCGATGCCGCGTTCCTCGCCCTGCCCGAGGAAGCGCTCATCGCTTCCATGCAGGGCCACCAGAAGTACTTCCCCCTGCGCGACCACGATGGCCGCCTGGCCAACCGCTTCCTCACCATCAGCAATATCGAGAGCACCGACCCGGCGCTGGTGCGGGACGGTAACGAGCGCGTCATCCGCCCGCGGCTCGCCGATGCGGACTTCTTCTACCGTACCGATCGCGCACAACCGCTCGCCGCTCGCGTGGCCGGGCTCGCCGACATGCTGTTCGAGAAGCGTCTCGGTTCGCTCGCCGACAAGACCGCACGCGTCGAGCGCCTTGCCGCGCGCATCGCGGACGCCTGCGGGGCCGATGGAGTCATCGTCGAACGCGCCGCCTACCTGGCGCGTGCCGACCTGCTCTCGGCGATGGTCGGCGAGTTCCCCGAACTGCAGGGCACCATGGGGCGTTACTACGCCAGCGCTGACGGTGAGGACGCCGCGGTGGCCGCCGCACTCGGCGAGTTCTACCAGCCGCGCTTCGCCGGCGACGCCATTCCCGCCTCGCCGGCCGGTCGCGCCGTCGCGCTGGCCGACAAGATCGATACCCTGGTCGGCATCTTCGGTATCGGTCTCGCGCCCACCGGCGACAAGGACCCTTACGCCCTGCGCCGTGCCGCGCTCGGCAGCCTGCGCATCCTCATCGAGGGCGACATCGACCTCGACCTGCTCGAGGTGATCGAGATCGCGCGCGCCATCTACGGCGAAGTTGCGTTGGTCGCGGACACCACCGCCCAGGTCTATACCTACATGCGCGAACGCCTGCGCGGCTACTACCAGGAGCGTGGCGTACCCGGCGACGTGTGCGCTGCCGTGCTGGCCACCGATCCGACCGCGCCGCGCGAGATTGCGCGGCGCATCGATGCCGTCGCCATGTTTCGCGAACACGCCGCAGCCGCCGCGCTGGCAGCCGCCAACAAGCGCATCGGCAACATTCTGAAAAAGCTCGACGGTCCTGCACCGAGCGCGTGGAGCACCGCGCGGCTGCACGACGAGGCCGAACGCGACCTCGCCACGGCCATCGAGGCACTGCTACCGGAAGTCGAAGCTGCCTTCGCCGCGCATGCCTACGACGCCTACCTCACACGGCTCGCGAGCCTGCGCGCCCCGGTTGACCGCTTCTTCGATGAAGTGATGGTGATGTGCGAGGACCCGGCCTTGCGCGCCAACCGCCTCGCACTGCTCAACCAGCTGTACGGGCTGTTCGGTCGGGTTGCCGACATCAGCCGGCTGCACGACGTCTGAGAGCCGGAGTGCGCGCGTTGCTGCTCGATCGCGACGGCGTCATCAACCGCGACTCCGCGAACTACATCCGCTCCGCTGACGACTGGCAGGCCCTGCCGGGCAGTCTCGAAGCCATCGCGCGGGCACAGCACGCGGGTTACGGCGTCATCGTGGTCAGCAACCAGTCAGGGCTCGCGCGCGGCTACTTCGACATGCGCGCGCTGAACGCCATCCACCAGCGCCTGCAACGCGACCTCGAAACCCTCGGCGCGCGCATCGAAGCCTTCTTCATCTGTCCGCACGGGCCGGGCGACGGCTGCTGCTGCCGCAAGCCGCGCGGCGGCCTGATCGAGGCTCTGGCCGAGCGACTTGGGATCGAGCGCGGTACCACGCCGTTCATCGGTGATCGCCTGAGCGATGCCCGCGCCGCGCTCGCCGCCGGCGTGCGCCCGCTGCTGGTCCGCAGCGGACTCGAGCCGGTCAGCGAGGCCGAGGCCCGTGCGCTGGGCGATATCCCGGTCTACGACGACCTGGCCGCCGCCGTGGAGGCTCTTCTGTGTTCCTGACGCGGCTGCGCTCGGGGTTGTTCTACCTCGGCCTCGCGCCGCTGACCGTCCTGTTCAGCATCGTCGGGATTCTCATCCTCCCCCTGCCGCGCACGTGGCGTTACGCGGTGATCACGCGTTGGTCGGTCCTGACCATCGCCTGGCTGAAGCTGTGCTGCGGCCTCGGCTGGACGGTACGCGGCCTGGAACACATCCCGGACACGCCGGGCGTGATCCTGTGCAAGCACCAGTCGGCGTGGGAGACGATCACCCTGCAGCTCGTCTTCCCGCGCCAATGCCAGGTGTTGAAGCGCGAGCTTCTGCGCGTACCATTCTTCGGCTGGGGGCTGGCCAGCCTCAACCCCATCGCCATCGATCGCAAGGCCGGCGCCCGCGCGCTCAAGGTGGTGCTCGCCAAGGGCGTCGAGCGCCTGCGTGACGGCTGGTGGGTGCTGCTGTTTCCGGAAGGCACGCGCATCCCTGCCGGCGAACGTGGCCGCTACACCCAGACCGGTGCGGCGCTCGCTCTCGAGGCCGGCTGCCCGCTGATCCCGGTTGCGCACAACGCCGGGGTATTCTGGGCGCGCAACGCCGTACTCAAGTACCCGGGGACGATCGAGGTCATCATCGGCCCACCCATTGAGACCGCGGGCAAAACCGCCAAGGCCATCACGCGCGAGGTCGAGGCATGGATCGAGAAGACTTGCGCCGAACTGCCGCTAAAGCCGGGACCGCGGCCCTGAACCGACGGCGCCTCGCAACGCCCCCATCCGACCGCTCACGCAACCGGCGAGACCGACCATGAAGCACCCCATCGAAGCCCGTTATCCCGCCACCCGTATGCGCCGCAATCGCACTGACGCCTTCGTACGGCGCCTGGTGCGCGAGCACAGCCTGAGTACCGATGACCTCATCGCGCCGCTGTTCGTGCTCGACGGCGACAACCGCCGCGAGGCGGTCGCGAGCATGCCCGGGGTGGAGCGCCTGAGCATCGACCTCGCGGTCGCCGAAGGCCGCCGTCTGCACGCCCTCGGTGTGCCGGCGGTAGCGCTGTTCCCGGTCACGCCCGACGCCGCCAAGAGCGCCGACGGGCGCGAGGCCTACAATCCGGATGCCATTGCCCAGCGCGCCATCGCCGCGTTCAAGGACGCCGTGCCCGAACTCGGCGTCGTCACCGACGTCGCGCTCGATCCTTTCACCACCCACGGCCACGACGGCGTGCTCGACGAGCGCGGCGATATCCTCAACGACGAGACGCTCGACGTGCTGGTGCGCCAGGCGCTGTCCCAGGCACGTGCGGGTGTCGACGTGGTCGCGCCGTCGGACATGATGGACGGTCGTGTCGGCGCCATCCGCGCCGCGCTCGAGGCCGAGGGCCATCGCAACGTCAAGATCCTTGCCTACTCGGCCAAGTACGCCTCGGCCTTCTACGGCCCCTTCCGCGATGCCGTTGGCTCCGGCGCCAAGCTCGGCAAGGGCGGCAAGCAGACCTACCAGATGGATCCGGGCAACACCGAGGAAGCGCTGCGCGAAGTGGCGCTGGACATCGCCGAGGGTGCCGACATGGTGATGGTCAAACCCGGCATGCCCTACCTCGACGTAGTGCAGCGCGTGAAAGCGGAGTTCGGCGTACCGACCTTCGTCTACCAGGTCAGCGGTGAGTACGCCATGTTGATGGCGGCGGCACAGAACGGCTGGCTCGACGAACGCGCCGTCGCCCTCGAAGCCCTCCTCGGCTGCAAGCGCGCCGGCGCCGACGGCGTGCTGACCTACTTCGCCGGGCGCGTCGCGGCGTGGCTGGCCGCATGACCGCAAAGCCGCTCGACACGTTCTCGCCCCGCCTCGCAGTCTGCCGCCCGGGGGCCTTCGACACGCTCTCGCCCTGCCCCGGGGTCTGACCCTGCGCGGGGTCAGACCCCGTCGACGTCAGCCACCATCGACACGCCTTCTCGCTGCCCTGGCCGACGGCGACTGCTCGCCTCACACGTCGAGGTCGAGCTCCTTGATCTTGCGTGTCAGCGTGTTGCGGCCCCAACCGAGCAGCTTGGCGGCCTCCTGGCGCCGCCCGCGGGTGGAATTGAGCGCAACGTGGATCATGGTCGTTTCGAACTTCGGTAGGGCTTCGTCGAGGATCGGGTCGTCCGACTGACGCAGGCGGCGCTCCGCCCAACGCCTGAGCGCGCCCTCCCAGTCTTCCTGGTTGGGTGCTTCGCCAACGGCCTCGGCGCTGAGCAGTTCGGCGGGCAGGTCGTCGACATCGATCTCGCGCGAGGGCGCCATGATCATCACTCGTCGGCAGACGTTCTCGAGCTGGCGGACGTTGCCGGGCCAGCCGAAGGCACGCATCGCCGCCGCTGCGCGCGCGGTCAGCCGCTTCGGTTCGACGCCGAGCTCCTGTGCGGTCGTGCGGAGGAAATGTTCAGCCAGGGCCTCGATGTCGTCGGGCCGCGACCGCAACGGGGGCAGCTCGAGGCGGATGACGTTCAGACGATGGAAGAGATCCTCGCGGAAGCTGCCTTCGCGCACACGCTCTTCCAGATGCTGGTGGGTTGCCGCGATCACGCGCACGTCGACGCGCACCGGCTCGTGACCACCAACGCGATAGAACTCGCCGTCGGCGAGCACGCGCAGCAGGCGGGTCTGCAATTCGGCCGGCATGTCGCCGATTTCGTCCAGGAACAGGGTGCCGTGGTTGGCCTGCTCGAAGCGCCCGATGCGCTGCGCGGCGGCGCCGGTGAAGGCGCCCTTCTCATGGCCGAACAGTTCGGATTCGAGCAGGTCGCGGGGAATGGCGGCGGTGTTCAGCGCAATCAGTGGCTGTCCGGCGCGCGGGCTGTGCCGGTGCAGGGCGCGCGCGACGAGTTCCTTGCCGCTGCCCGACTCGCCGGTGATGAGAACCGTCATGTTGGAGTTGGCCAGACGCCCGATGGCACGGAAGACTTCCTGCATCGCCGGCGAGGAACCGATTATCTCGGGCACCTCGGTCGTTTCCTCGACGCTGTCACCGGTGGCCGGCGCCTCGTGCGCCTTGCGCAGGGCGCGCCGCACGATGGTGACGACGTCGTCGACGTCGAAGGGCTTGGGCAGGTACTCGAAAGCGCCGCCGCGGAAGGCGGCCACGGCGCGGTCGAGGTCGGCGTAAGCGGTCATGATGATGACCGGCAAGTGGGCATGCTCGTCCTGAATCTGGCGCAGCAGGGCCAGGCCGTCCGTGCCGGGCATGCGGATGTCGGTGATGATGACGTCCGGCTCGAAGTTCTCCAGGCGCGCGAGCACCTTGTCGGCACTGTCGAAGCTGCGCGTCGCGATCTGCTCGCGCTCGAGTGCGCGTTCGAGCACCCAGCGGATGGCGCGGTCGTCGTCGACGATCCAGACTTCGTTCTGTTTGTTCATTCGTCCTCTCCCAGCGGCAGCCACACCGAGAACTCGGTGTGACCCGGCTCGCTTTCGAATCCAATCAGGCCCCCCTGGCGCTGAATCAGCGATTGCGCGATCGGCAAACCGAGGCCGGTACCCTCGGCGCGCCCGGAAACCAGGGGGAAGAAGATAGTGGCGCCGAGTTCGGGGTCGACGCCCGGGCCGCTGTCGATGATCTGCACCCGCACGACCAACCGGTGCAGGGTGGCACCGATGGTGAACTTGCGCTGCACGCGGGTGCGCAAGGTGACATGGCCATCGCCGCCGGCCACTGCCTGCAGGGCATTGCGCACGAGGTTGAGGAAGGCCTGCACGAGCTGGTCGCGATCGGCGCGGATCTCGGGCAGGCTCGGATCGTAATCGCGCTCGATGACAGCCGTGCCGACGCGCTCGGCCTCTGCCACCATGCGCACGTGTTCGAGCACGTCGTGGATGTTGACCGAACTCAGCAGGGTCTCGCCACGTGGCCCCAGCATGCGGTCGACCAGGGCGCGCAGGCGGTCGGCTTCGCCGATGATGATCTGGGTGTACTCGGCCTGGCGCTGGTCCTCGAGTTCACGCTCCAGTAACTGGGCGGCACCGCGAATACCACCCAGCGGGTTCTTGATCTCATGGGCGAGACCGCGGAGGAGCGCACTCGAGGCGGTGTTCTGCATCAGCATGTGGCCCTCGAACTGAATGCGCTGGTGGCGTTCGACGTTGGTCATCTCGATGAGCACGTAGGCCGGATCCTTGCCGCGCCGCCACAACGGTGTGATCGAACAGTCGACGATGGCCGTGTTGACCTTGCCGAGGCGGAGGTCGAGCCCGCGTTCGGTGAACGAACGGCCTTCGAGGAAGGCCCGCCGGGCCGCGGCGACCAGCTCGTCGGCGCCGGGCAGGACCCGTCCGAGCGGTTCGCTGCAGACGCGCGTCTCGCTCGCCTGGACGAGCGCCAGCGCGGCGGCATTGGCACGCAGGACACGGAGATCCGGGTCGAGCACGAGCACCGCCGTGGTCAGAGCCTCGACGACGTCGAGGGCAGGATCCAATTTGGAGCGGGCAGGCCGGGTCATATCGCACAATATTGGTGCATGAAAATCTGTAACGTCCATCCAGGTCAGGGGACGAAGTGAGCGCACCAATGAAAATCAAAGACTTGGGCGCGAAACTCCGTACCACCGGGCGGCCCGTTGGCCGGGCCGGTCATCCGATCAAAGAAGTGGCAAGATTCGGACCAACCCCGGCAGGGTCAGGTACCGGCGCTTGGATGCTGTTGGGAGGCGAGGTGGACGAAGATGACGACGGGCTCGGCACGAATGAGCTCGCGACCGTCGGCATCGACGACGGCAACGGCGAGACTGTGCTGGCCACGGACGAGTTCCGCGACGATGAACTGGGTGGCGCGCGACGGTTCACCGTACGTGCTGCCGTCGAAGTAGAGCTGCAGGCGGTGGCCGGCCTCGACATCCAACCCCGGCTGCACGGCCACCGACACACTGATTTCCCGCTGGTTGCGGATGGTTGCCTGGTCGGAGGGGCTGACGATGGCGAGCGCGTCGTAGGTGGCGACCGGCTCCGGCGGGGTGAGCTTCTCGCTGCGGCGCGGTAGGGGTTGCGCCGGCACCACGGTCGGTTCCTGGATCTGGATCTTCTCCGCACCCTCGACGGGAGTATCGGAGAATACGACGTTGCCGTCGTCGTCGATCCAGCGATAGACCTCCGGCGCGGCCAGCGCCGGTAACGCGAACAGGCAACACGCGAAGACCGCGAGTCGCCCCGGGCTTGATGCTGTCATGCCGGTTTCCGCTAAAACGTCGTCGGCAGTGTAACCCGGTTTGCCCCAGGGCGATCCGCGTTGGAACGTCACAAAAAAAGCCCCCGCAATGCGGGGGCTCGGTGGCAAGCCGGCACCGTGGCCGGCGGCAAACGCGTCAGACGCTGTAGTACATGTCGTACTCGACCGGGTGGGTCGACATACGGATGCGCTGCACGTCTTCCATCTTGAGCGCGATGTAGGCGTCGATGGCGTCGTCCGAAAGCACGCCGCCGGCCTTCAGGAACTCGCGATCGGCGTCGAGCGCCTCGAGCGCCTGGTCGAGCGAATGGCATACCGTCGGGATGCCCTTCTCCTCTTCCGGCGGCAGGTCGTAGAGGTCCTTGTCCATCGGCGCACCTGGGTCGATCTTGTTCAGGATGCCGTCGATGCCCGCCATCATCATGGCGACGAAGGCGAAATAGGGGTTGGCGGTGGAATCGGGGAAACGCACCTCGATGCGACGCGCCTTCGGGCTCGACACCCATGGAATACGCACGGAGGCCGAACGGTTGCGAGCCGAGTAGGCCAGGAACACCGGCGCCTCGAAGCCCGGCACCAGGCGCTTGTAGCTGTTGGTGCTGGCGTTGGTGAAGGCGTTGATGGCGCGGGCATGCTTGATGATGCCGCCAATGTAATGCAGCGCGGTCTGCGACAGGCCACCGTAGCCGTCGCCCGAGAACAGGTTTACGCCGTCCTTCGATATCGACTGGTGCACGTGCATGCCGTTGCCGTTGTCGCCGACCAGGGGCTTCGGCATGAAGGTTGCCGTCTTGCCGTAGCCATGAGCGACGTTGTGGACGACGTACTTGAGGATCTGCAGGGTGTCGCCGCGCTTGACCAGGGTGTCGAAGCGGGTGCCGATCTCGCACTGCCCGGCGGTCGCCACCTCGTGATGGTGCACCTCGACGGGGCACCCCATCTCCTCCAGCACCAGGCACATGGTCGAGCGCAGATCCTGCAGGGAGTCGACCGGCGGCACCGGGAAGTAGCCGCCCTTGATGCCGGGACGATGACCGATGTTGCCGTCCTCGAACACCTTCTCGGAGTTCCACGCGCTCTCGTCGGAATCGACGGAAAAGTGGGCGCCCTTCATGGCCACGCCCCAGCGTACGTCGTCAAACACGAAGAATTCGGGCTCGGGTCCGAAGTAGGCGGTATCACCGACACCGGACGCCTTGAGGAAAGCCTCAGCGCGCTTGGCCGCCGAACGCGGGCAACGCTCGTAACCTTCGCCGGTGGTCGGCTCGACGATATCGCAGCGGATGATGAGGGTCTTCTCCTCGAAGAACGGGTCCATCACCGCCGTGTCGACGTCCGGCATCAGGATCATGTCGGACTCGTTGATGCCCTTCCAACCGGCGATCGACGAGCCGTCGAACATCTTGCCGTCTTCGAAGAAGTCCTCGTTGATCTCGCGCGAGGGCACCGTGACGTGCTGCTCCTTACCGCGGGTGTCCGTGAAGCGGATATCGACGAAGCGGACCTCCTCGTCCTTGATCGTTTTCAGAATGCTCTCGACTGACATTTATCAATACCTCCAAACCATGCAATGAGATGTCGCCTAGGGTCGGTGCCTTGAGTGCTGACCCGCGCCCCGCACCCGGGCCACGGCCGCTTCACGCGTTCACGACATGCGCCAACAGTGAGCATAATGCATGCCAACGCCAACTCTTTGATTGTCGGAGGTTCGCGCGACAGCTCGCAGGAGAACGCACCGAATTAGTGCAATCAGGTATCAAAATGCACCGCTACGGTGCCTATGTTCCACCGAGCAGGTCGAGCTCGCTGCGCATGAGATCTTCCACGCGCTCACGGGCACGCACCAGCCGGGCGCCACTGTTCTCGATGAGGATCTCCGGCGGACGCGGTCGCGCATTGTAGTTCGACGCCATGGCGAAACCATAGGCACCCGCGCCGAGGATGGCGAGCAGGTCGCCAGGTGCGACGGCGAGTTCGCGCCCTCGCGCCAGCCAGTCACCGGACTCGCAGACGGGCCCAACCACGTCGCACGGCAACGCCACGGCGTCGGCCGCCGGTTCGATGCAGGGCCGCACCTCGTGCCAGGCCTCGTAGAGGGCCGGACGCAAAAGGTCGTTCATCGCCGCGTCGACGATGACGAAGCGCTTTGCCGGCGTGTCCTTGACGTACTCGACCGTGGTCAGCAGCAATCCGGCCTCACCGACCAGCGAGCGCCCTGGCTCCATCATCACCGTGTAGCGCTCGGGCACGACGTCGAGCACCGCGCGCACGAGCTCGCCAATGGCCGGCGGTTCCTCGTCACGGTAACGGATACCGAGCCCGCCACCGACGTCGACGTGCCCGAGCGCGATTCCTTCGTCTTCGAGTGCGCCGGCCAGCGCGACGACTTCGCGCACCGCGTCGACGACCGGTGCGAACGAGGTGAGCTGGGATCCGATGTGGCAGGCGATGCCGGCTGCGTGGAGCGCCGCATCAGCGGCGATTCGCCGGTAGAGAGCACACGCCTCGCCGACCGGGACGCCGAATTTGTTCTCCTTCAACCCGGTGGAGATGTAGGGGTGGGTACCGGCGTCGATGTCAGGATTGACCCGCACCGCCACGTTGGCGATGACGCCAAGCCGCACCGCGGCCGCGGCGATGCGCTCGAGTTCGTCCAGCGATTCGACGTTGAGACAGCCGATACCGGCGGCAAGCGCACTCTCGATTTCGGCGACACGCTTGCCGACCCCCGAGAAGACGACGTCGCCGGGACGCGCGCCGGTGGCCAGAACCCGTGCCAGTTCGCCGCCAGACACGATGTCGAAACCGGCACCGAGGCGTCCGAGCAGGCGGATCACGGCGAGGTTGTCATTGGCCTTGACCGCGTAGCAGACCCGATGGTCACGATCACCGAAGGCCTGTTCGTAGGCACGCAACCGCGCTTCGATGTTGGCCCGCGAGTAGACGTAGCAAGGCGTGCCATGGGCCGCGGCGACGGCCGCGAGTTCGACACCATCGAGTTCCAGCCGTCCGGCCCGATAGGCGCAATCCGGGTGCAGGCTGCACTCCGCGGCGGGACTCGCCTCATGCATCGCGGTCGTCGTCCTCGACGTCGGCGGCAGCCGGTTCGTCCGGCAGGTAGAGATCACCCTTCTGGCCGCACGCGCTCAGCAGCGCCAGCAGCAAGCAGAACGCGATCACACGCAACGTGGTGGCGGGCATGGGAAGACTCCCGTCGGCTCGGTCCGTGGACGAGCGGCTGATTGAGGCGGCAAGGCGGCCGCCGTGGCAGCCGACCGGGCGCGCATGATAACGCCTCTCGCCCCTGCCGCGGCAACGTCCACGACCGGCCTGAAACCGGCCTGACGCGCCTTGCATTTGCATTTCGGATCGGTCGACAATGCCCGTCCTTTTTGCACCGTGAGTCACTTGCGACCGATGAGCGACAACCTGATCCACGTCACCGATGATTCGTTCGACGCCGACGTCCTGCAGTCGGATAAACCGGTTCTCGTCGACTACTGGGCCGAGTGGTGCGGCCCGTGCAAGATGATCGCGCCGATCCTCGAAGAGGTGTCGGGCGAGTACCTGGACAAGCTGACCATTGCCAAGCTCGACGTCGACCAGAACCAGGCGACCTCGATGAAGTACGGCATCCGCGGCATCCCGACACTGATGCTGTTCAGGGAAGGCAACATCGTCGCCACGCACGTCGGCGCGTTGAGCAAATCCCAACTGACAGCCTTCATCGACAGCAACGTCTGAAACGCCTGTCCCGGGTCGCCCGGGACACCCGCCAGCCACCTCGCAATGCCTGCTTTTGCGAGGTAGACGACGCCATGACGGTCTGCTATGTTCTGCCGCAGGCTCAAGCGACCCGCCGAGCCTGACCCCCACAACATCCTAGTCAACGTCACTCACCTTGACTGCGCGCAGCGCCGCGGCGTGCGTGACCGAATCCCCTACGCAAGTCGACGATGAACCTGACCGAACTCAAACAAAAACCCGCCTCGGAACTCGTGGACCTGGCCGACGAACTCGGCATCGAGGGCGTGGCACGCTCGCGTAAACAGGACGTCATCTTCAGCATCCTCAAGGCCCAGGCCAAGAAGGGTGAAGACATATCCGGTGATGGGGTGTTGGAGATCCTGCAGGATGGCTTCGGCTTCCTGCGCTCCAACGACTGCTCCTACCTTGCCGGCCCCGACGACATCTACGTCTCGCCGAGCCAGATCCGACGCTTCAACCTGCGAACCGGCGACACCATTTCCGGCAAGATTCGCCCGCCCAAGGACGGCGAACGCTATTTCGCCCTGCTCAAGGTCAGCGACATCAACTACGAGCCGCCGGAGAATGCCAAGAACAAGGTCCTGTTCGAGAACCTGACGCCGCTGTTCCCGCAGAAGCGCCTGCAGCTCGAACTCGGCAACGGCAGCACCGAGGATCTGTGTCCGCGCGTAATCGACCTCGCCTCGCCGATCGGCAAGGGCCAGCGTGGTCTCATCATCTCGCCGCCCAAGGCCGGCAAGACCATGATGCTGCAGAGCATCGCCCATTCCATCGAGGTCAACCATCCCGACTGCTACCTCATCGTGCTGCTCATCGACGAGCGCCCCGAGGAGGTCACGGAGATGCAACGCTCGGTGCGTGGCGAAGTCATCTCCAGCACCTTCGACGAGCCCGCCAGCCGCCACGTGCAGGTCGCCGAAATGGTCATCGAGAAGGCCAAGCGACTGGTCGAGCACAAGCGCGACGTGGTCATCCTGCTCGATTCGATCACGCGCCTCGCGCGCGCCTACAACACCGTGGTGCCGTCCTCCGGCAAGGTGCTCACGGGTGGCGTCGATGCCAACGCCCTGCAGCGGCCGAAGCGCTTCTTCGGCGCGGCGCGCAACATCGAGGAGGGCGGCAGCCTGACCATCATCGCGACTGCCCTCATCGACACCGGCTCGCGCATGGACGACGTGATCTACGAAGAGTTCAAGGGTACCGGCAACATGGAGGTGCATCTCGATCGCAAGATTGCCGAGAAGCGCATTTTCCCTGCCGTCAACATCAACCGCTCCGGCACGCGCCGCGAAGAGATCCTGACCAAGCCCGACGAGCTGCAGAAGATGTGGATCCTGCGCAAGCTGCTGCATCCCATGGACGAAATCGCGGCCATGGAATTCCTCATCGAGCGCCTCAAGGCGACGAAGAACAACGCCGAGTTCTTCGACGCCATGAAACGCTGACGGACAGCCTCGCCCGCCTCAACCCGGCGGCCAGCCGAAACCACGGCCGCCGAGCACATGTACATGGATGTGGAATACGGTCTGCCCGACTGCGGCACCGTTGTTGATCACCAGCCTGAACCCTTCGCCGTAACCTTCGGCGGCAGCGATGTCGCTCGCCTTGCGCAGGACGTAACCGAGTAGTTCGTCGTCGGCGACCTCGGCGTCGGCAACCTTCGGGATCGGCTTCTTCGGGCAGACCAGGATGTGCATCGGGGCCTGCGGATTGATGTCGCGAAAAGCGACGACACGATCGTCCTCGAAGACGATGTCGGCGGGTATCTCGCGCTCGACGATGCGCTCGAACAGGGTCGGTTCGCTCATGTGGTTCTCCTCGATCGGGGAAAGGCACGCGCCTGGCGCGAGCGCCGGGCGTTCAGGTTTCGCCGGCCATGCCAGCAGCGTCACGGCGCGCCAGCAACACCGTCTCGCCGCCCTCGCGTACGATGTCGGCGAAGTGCAGCGTGTAGCGGCCGTGCCGCCGGTCTTCGAAGAAATAGCGCAACGTATGCGTGATGGTCGGAAAGGCCAAGTGGTCCCAGGGTATGTCGGGCTCGTCGTAGAGCCGGCAGTCGAGGCTCTCGCTACCGGGGCCGAACTCGAGTGCGGGCATGACGGCGAGAAACATCATGTAGACCTGGTTGATCTGCGGCAGGTTGAACACCGCGAACAACTCGCCCACCTCGACCCGTGTCGAGGCTTCCTCCCAGGTCTCGCGCGCCGCCGCTTCGGCGGTCGTCTCGCCGTTCTCCATGAAGCCGGCCGGCAACGTCCACAAGCCGTAACGTGGTTCGATGGCGCGCTTGCACAACAGGACCTGGTCGCCCCATACCGGCACGCAGCCGGCGACGATGTTGGGGTTCTGATAGAAGATCTCGTCGCAACTGTCGCACACGTGCCGCGGGCGGTTGTCGCCAGCGGGTACGCGCCAGACCATGTGCTCGGACCCGCAACGGCTGCAGAATTTCAAGGGACGCTGGTCTCCGTGGCCATGTCGAGGGCGGTTTCGATCGCCGGCCACACGGTCGCGACGATGTCGCCCTGTACCGCGGCCACAGGGTGCAGACCGTCGGCCTGGAAAGCATCGTTGCGGGTCGCGAAGCGTTCCAGCAGGAACGGCGCCGCCACGACCTCGCCTCCCGCGGACAATGCGTCGTACACGCCCTCGAAGGCCTCAGTGTAGCGAGGTCCATAGTTGGGCGGTATGCGCACCTTGACCAGGACCACGGCGGCGCCCGCGGCACGCGATCGCGCAATCATGTCGGCGAGGTTGCGTTCGAGTTCGCCAACGCCGAAACCGCGCAGACCGTCGTTGGCGCCGAGCGCGATGACGACCACAGCTGGACGATGCGTCGCGAGCAGTTCGGGCAGGCGTCGCGCGCCACCCGCCGTGGTCTCGCCGCTGATGCTGGCATTGACCACGGATTGCCGATAGCCTTCCTCGCGCATGCGCTGGCCGAGCAGCTGCGGCCAAGCCGCTTCGCGACTGATGCCGTAGCCCGCGCTCAGGCTGTCACCCAGAACCAGGACCGGCGCGTCGGCCGCTATCGCGGCCCACGACGCCGAGACGAGCATGAACACGCCGACCACCATCCACAGCAGCGCCGCCGGCGCTCCCGTCATCGATGTCGAACGCGTGGCCAAGTCGGTCACCGGCCCCCAGGGCGAATTGCAGATACTCGATGATATCAACTTTGCCATTGACGCCCGCCAGCGCGTCGCCATCACTGGGGTGTCCGGCTCGGGCAAGTCGACACTGCTCGGCCTGATGGCAGGGCTCGACACGGTCAGCAGCGGGCGCATCGTCGTGCTCGGCCACGATCTCGCTGCGCTCGACGAGGACGCACGGGCCGAGCTGCGGCGCGATCACGTCGGCTTCGTGTTCCAGGCCTTTCACCTCGTGCAGAGTTTCACGGCGCTCGAGAACGTCATGCTGCCGCTCGAACTCAAGGGTGGCGGCGATGCCCGGGGCGTGGCCGGTGACCTGCTCGGGCGCGTCGGCCTCGGTGCGCGCATGGACCATTTTCCGCGCCAGCTCTCGGGCGGGGAACAGCAGCGCGTGGCGCTGGCACGAGCGTTCTGCACCTCGCCCGCGCTGCTCTTCGCCGACGAGCCGACCGGCAATCTCGACGCCCGCACCGCCGAGAGCGTGGTCGAACTGCTGTTCGCGCTGAACGACGAATTCGGCACCACGCTGGTCATCGTCACCCACGACGATCGCCTCGCCAGTGCCTGCGACCGGCGCATCGCGCTCGACGGCGGCCGTATCGTGGCATCGACATGACGGCCAGCACCCGCCTGCCCTTGTTCGCCCTCCGCCTGCTCCGGCGCGACCTTGCCAGCGGCCGCCTGCTGGTGATGCTGCTCGCCGCCGTCGTCGCGGTGGCGAGCGCAACCTCGATCAATCTGCTGGTGGCGCGCGTCGAGCGCGTCATGCTGGCCGAATCGAGCGCGCTGCTCGCCGGGGACCTCGCGCTCACCAGCCGCGACCCGATCCCCGCCGCGACCATCGCGCAGGCGCGGGCAGCCGGGCTCGAAACAGCTCTCACGGTGACCCTGCGCAGCGTCGTCGGCGCCGGGGACGCCCTGCAGCTGGTGCGCCTGAAAGCCGTCGATGACGCCTATCCCCTGCGGGGCGAACCCCTGGTCGCCGCGGCGCTCGGTGAGCGTCCGCGGCGGACGCCGGGCGGACCGCCGCGTGGCGAGCTCTGGGGCGATCCGCGGTTGGTCCAATTGCTCGGCCTCGACGTCGGCGAGCGCCTCGCCGTGGGCCGCAGCGAGTTACCGCTCGGCGCGGTGCTCGTCCTCGAACCTGACCGTGGCGGCGACGTCTTCGCGCTTGCGCCGCGCGTGATGATGAACCTCGCCGACCTCGCCGCGACCGATCTCATCGTCCCGGGCAGCCGGGCGAGCTACGCCCTGCTGATGGCTGGCCCACCTGCCGCGCTCGAGGCTTTCCGCGCCGACTTCGAGCCTGCCGCCGGCGATCGACTCATCGACCCGCGCGAGGCACGGCCCGAGATGGAGACGGCGTTCACCCAGGCCGAACGCTTCCTCGCCCTCGCCGCCTTCGCCGGCATCCTGCTCGCTGCCATCGGCATCGCGCTGGCGGGCGGCGCCTACAGCGAACACCACGCGCACACCGTCGCCATCCTCAAGACCCTCGGTCTCACCCGCCGACGCATCACCGCGGTCCTCGCCCTCGAGATCCTGCTGCTGGCCGCCACGGCCGCACTCGTCGGTGACGGTCTCGCCTGGGCGGTGCACAACGTCCTCCTCGGACAGTTCCTGCCCGACGCCGCAGCTCTCGATGCCCGCCTGCCCCTGTTACCGCTGGCGTACGGCGCGTGGGTCGCGACGGTGGTGCTGGCCGGCTTCGCGTTGCCGACATTGACGACCCTGACCCGCCTCCCCGTCATCACCATCCTCAACCGTGACCGTACCGGCATGCCGGCCGGCGGCGCCGGGCGCGTGCTCGGGATGATCGCCGCGGTTGCCCTGATCGCGCCCTGGCACACCGGCAATCCGCGCCTCGTCGCCTTCGCCTTCGTCGGCATGACGGCAGCGGCTCTGGCGGTCGCCGGCGTTGCCTGGCTGCTCGTGCAACTGCTCGGGGGCATGCGCTCACGAACCGCGATGAGCTGGCGATTCGGCCTCGCCAACGTCGCGCGGCGCGCGCGGCTCAGCGTGGTGCAGACCACGGCCATCGGGCTCGGCATCGCCGTGCTGCTGTTGCTCGGCCTGGTGCGCGACGATCTCTTCGGGCAATGGCGCGCACGCCTGCCGGAACAGGCACCCAACCAGTTCCTGATCAACATCCAGCCTGACGAGGTCGCGGCCGTCCGCGACTTCCTCGCCACGCACGGCCACGACGGCGTCGCGTTCTATCCCATGGTCCGCGGCCGGC
The DNA here is from genome assembly GCA_050184115.1 of Gammaproteobacteria bacterium. Classification (GTDB taxonomy): domain Bacteria; phylum Pseudomonadota; class Gammaproteobacteria; genus JACKNG01. Next base: position 140,217 of record JBFXAQ010000003.1, read on the forward strand.
TGGTGCGCATCAGCGCCACCGAGGTCGATCCCGACACCTACGAGGACCCACGCGCGCGGCGCCTCGCCGACCGCGAGTTCAACCTATCCTGGGCGACGACCCAGAAGACCGACAACGTGTTGCTCGACGGACGCTGGTGGCCGTCGTCGGCACAGGCCGAGATGTCGGTGGAAAGCGGTCTGGCCGAACGTCTCGGTATCACGCTCGGCGACACGCTCGAGTTCAGCGTCGCCGATCGCAGCGTCACCGGCGTCGTCACCAGCCTGCGTGGCGTTGAATGGGACAATTTCGAGGTGAACTTCTTCGTCGTCACCACGCCGGATCTCCTGCACGACGCGCCCGCGACCTGGATCACGAGTTTCTACCTGCCTCCATCGCAGACGCCGCTGCTGGCCGAACTCGTCAAGCGTTTCCCCAGCGTCACCGTGATCGATGTCGACGCCCTCATGCGCCAGGTACGCCAGGTGATGGAGCGCGTCGCCGACGCGCTCGGCTGGGTGGCGGGTTTCGCCCTCGCCGCCGGCATCCTGGTCCTGGCCGCCGCGGTCCAGGCCAGTCAACGCGAACGCGTGCTCGACGTCATCCTGCTCAAGACCCTCGGCGCGCCGCGTCGCTTCATCAGCGCGAGCATGCTGGTGGAGTTCGTCCTGCTGGGCGCCGTGGCCGGTGCGCTCGGCGCCTGCGGTGCGCTGGCCACGGGCTGGTTGCTGGCCGACCGGGTGTTCGACATGCCGTGGCTGCCGGACTGGCGCATTGCCGCGTCCGGCATCGTCGCCGGCATCGTCGGGGTGAGCACCGCCGGCGGTGCGGTGGTCTGGCGGACGCACCGCCAGTCGGTGGTCGCCGGTTTGCGTGCGGTCGGCTGACCAGGCGGCGCGGAGCGAGCGGTCGCTCGGAACTGGCGCCGGGGCGCAACGGACCTGGGTAACGCGATCGTTGGCCGAGCGGTCTGCATCGCGGCACGACGCTGCCGGCCGCGAGGGGGGTCGAACAGTCGCCGGCCAGTACCGACGGCGCAGCCGGAGTAGTCCGCAACAGCCCCCGCGGGCGGCCATTGGCTCGGCGCTTGCCTAGAGCCGTTCGTCGTCTTCCTCGCGCCATGGTGGGCTGACCACGGCCATGAAGCGCAGCGTGCCGGCGCCGAGATTCTCGATCCATTGCACGGCGCCGGCCGGGATGAAGATCGCGTCGCCGACGACGACTTCGCGCGTTGTGTCGTCGACGTGCATCAGGCCGCGGCCCTCGATGACATAGTAGACTTCGTCCTGCGCGAGACGATGGCGATAGCTGTGCTCGCCGACCGCAACCTCGGCGATCGCCAGCGAGTACGGCAGGGCAATCGGATCGTTCTTCGGATGCAACAACTCGCGCAACATACAACCGTCGTTGGCGACGAGCGGCGGGCAATCAGACAGCGACTTGACGAACATGATTGAGGGAATCCTGCGAGGGTGAACCAGTATGCTCGCCCGCGGCGTATATGCATGCATGAAGTGGAGCACGACCGAATGAATCGAGAGCCGGCCGCCGCTCGCGGCGCGCCATCCACGAGCGCGAGCCTCGCGCCCGCGCGCTGGCGGGTGACGTCATGACGCAGGGTCGGTGGGTTCACACCACATGAGCCGCTACCTCGGCCGCGCCGATTTCACGCACGGGCAGGCACCGCGTACGGGTATCCTGCTGGCCAATCTCGGCACGCCGGACGCACCGACGACGGCCGCCGTGCGACGCTACCTGGCCGAATTCCTGGCCGATCCTCGAGTTGTCGAACTACCCCGCTGGCTATGGCTGCCGCTGCTCCACGGCATCGTCCTGCGCACCCGGCCGCGCCGCTCCGCCCACGCCTACCAGGCCATCTGGGGGGAGGACGGCTCACCGCTGCTGCGCACCTCCGAGCGCCTGCGCGACGCGCTCACCAGCGTCCTCCGCCAGCGCCACGGCGAGGTCATCGAGGTCGCGCTCGGCATGCGCTACGGACAGCCTTCGATTGCCACTGCGCTCGACGCGCTACTCGCCGCCGAAGCACGCCGCATCCTCGTCGTGCCGCTCTACCCGCAGTACGCCTCGGCGACCACGGCATCCGTCGGCGACGCCGTGTTCGCCGCCCTCGCCCGGCGGCGCTGGGTGCCGGAGCTGCGGACCATCGCCGACTACCATGCCGACCCGCGCTACGTCGAAGCACTGGCGACGAGCGCCGAGGCGCACTGGGCCACGCACCCGCGCGGCGAGCGCCTGCTGCTGTCCTTTCACGGCATCCCGCGCGACACCTTCCTCGCTGGTGATCCCTACCATTGCCAGTGCCACGCCACCGCGCGCCTGCTGGCGAGCCGGCTCGAACTCGCCGACGACGCCTGGCAGCTCAGCTTCCAGTCGCGCGTCGGACCGAAGCGCTGGCTCGAGCCCTACACCGACCAGACGCTGCGCGCCTGGGGCGCGGCCGGGGTCGGAGACATCGACGTCATATGCCCTGGTTTCGCCGTCGACTGCCTGGAGACGCTGGAGGAGATCGCATTGCAGAACGCGGCTACGTTCAAGGCCATGGGTGGCGGCACGCTGCGCTACATCGCGGCGCTGAACGACGGTGCTGCTCACGTCGAGGCCCTTGCCGGCATCATCGACGACCACCTCGGCGGCTGGACCTACCCCCCGGACGCGACGACGGCCGCTTCCCGCGGCGATGCCACGGCGCGCGCACGCGCCATGGGCGGGCAGTGACCCGTCGGATCAGCCCTCGCCCAGTACGGTCACCGTCACGCGCCGGCGGTACGCGCGGGTGCGGTGCTCCCACAGGAACACGCCCTGCCAGGTACCGAGTCGCAGGCGCCCGCCGCGGACCGGCAGGCTGACGTCGGTGAGGGTGAGCACGCTGCGCACGTGAGCCGGCATGTCGTCAGGGCCTTCGGCGTCGTGACGGAATACGGGATCACCGTCGACCACCAGGCGGCTCATGAAGCGCTCGAGGTCACGCAACACCTCGCCATCAGCGTTCTCACACACCACCAGCGAGGCACTGGTGTGGGCGATGGACACCGCGCACAAACCGGTGCGGATGCCACTGTCGCGCACCGCGGCGGCGACATCGTGAGTCAGCTCGGTAAAACCGCGGCCGCGGGTGGCGACCTCGAACTCGACGGCATGCACGCTCATGGGCGACCGCCGCCCAGCGTCCGCGGTCGGGCGGCCCGCGGGCACGGGCTCAATCGCGCCGCACCAGGAAGGTGTCCAGCGACCGGCGTTGCTGCACGGTGAGCGGGCCGGCCGGCCAGCCGTACCAGAACAGGCCGACGACTTGTTCGGCCGTCGCGTCGAAGCCAACGATGTCGGCGAACGCGGCCTCCCGCACCACCGCGCCGGTCGTCCACTTGACGCCGACCCCGTGGCACCACAACGCGAGCATGAAACTCTGTGCCGCGCAGCAGCACGCGGCGTAATCCTCCTGCTGACGCAAGGCGTCGTCGTTGCGTTGCGTGGTGATCACCAGCCAACCCGGCACCGCCCGCCAGCGGTTCAGCTTGACCTCGGCCGCACGTTCGCCCTGCCGCACGGCAACCAGGCGGGCGTTGAGTTCGGCGATGTCGGCCTGTGCGCGTCGCCCGAGCAGGTAGACACGCCACGGCTCGGTGCGATGATGATTGGGTGCCCAACGTGCGAGTTCGAGCGCGCGTTCGATCACGGCGTCGGGCACGGTTTCGGCGCGAAAGTCGTGTACTGTCCGGCGTTCACGCAGTGCGCGTTCGATGACCGCCCGTTCGTCGTCGGAATATCCTGCCTGCATGTCTCACGCATCTCCTGTTGCGGCCGCCGGTTCGCCTGCCGAGCGCGGCCGTGCGCGCAACCCGGTCACCGCAACGTGCTCGGATGTGCCACCGTCGGTCAATCTGCCACGCGGACCGGTGCTTCGCTTCCGCGACGCCCGCGGGAAGATCGCTGGCGAGGCAGGCAGGCCGGCGAAGCTCACGCGTCGATTTCCTCGACGATGCCGTCGACGACCAGGGCGACGAACATCTGCGCTCCGGCCTCTGCAAAGGACCAGCCACGATGCTCGCCGCAACCACCGCAGGCGAGGACCTGCCACGCCAGCGGCGGGAACCAGCTGTACGTGCTCGTCGGTGCGCCGCGGGCACGACAGCCCGGCGCCGCATCGTACAGGCGCAGTACGAAGCTGAACCCGAGAGGGTTGGTGTGGACATGCCGTTCCTCGCCGGCCACCCGCACCCGCCACGCCGGTGCGGCCAGCACGTGGCGGCACGGCCCGCAACGTACGCGCCAGCGCCGCGTGTCGACACCGGAGGTCGTGGCCGTTGTCGACCAGGGGGCGAAACTGCCGCCATCACGGCCGGCGTCTGGTGCATCGAACAACACGTCGCTGCTCCGTTCCTGTCGTCCACGGCCTTCGCCGCCCACATGGCGGTGCAACGGCCAGTCCCGCGCATCGCCGGGCCCGACGCCCGCATGCTAGGGTATCCGCGTCGTCGGCAAGGCCCGACCCCAGCAGTATAGAGCCAGCGCTTCCCGCCCCCGCATCCATGCCGATACCGCACGCGCGTCATTCGCGCCTTGCCCTTCTCGCCTTGACCCTGCTCGTTTGGGGTGTCGGCGTCGCTGCCGGCACGCCAATCGACGAGGCGCGTACGCGCTTCGCCGCCGTGCTGGCCGCCCAGCAGGCGGGCCAGCACGCGCGCGCCGCCACCCTCGTAAACGGCCTCGAGGATTACCCGCTCTACCCCTATTACCGCTACGACGACCTGCGGCGGCGCCTGCACCAGTTGCCGCGCGACGAGGTACGCGACTTCCTCGCGGCCTGGGACGGTTCGCTACTGGCCACCCGACTTCGCGACGAGTGGTTGAAACAACTCGTACGTCGCGGGCAGTGGCAGGATTTCCTCGATTTCTACCGCCCGGTGGACGATATCGAAATGCGCTGCCAGCAATTGCGCGCACGGCTCGAGACCGGACAGGGCGCTGGCCTGCTCGCCGACGCCCGGGCAATCTGGCTGAGCGGCAAGTCGCTGCCCGATGCCTGCGACCCGGCCTTCGCGCAGCTGTACGCCAGCGCCGCGATGGACGACGCACTGGTGTGGGCGCGCATCCGCCTCGCCATGGCGGCCGGCAACAGCGGTCTCGCGCGCTTTCTCGCCCGCCGCCTGGCGTCCGCCCGACTGCAGTCCCTGGCCGGCGTGTGGCTGGACGCCCATGCGCAGCCCGCGCGTGTGCTCACGCGCAGCGATCTCGACGATGACGCGACGACGCGCGAGATCCTCGTGCATGCGGTGCGCCGCCTCGCGCGCAAGGACGTCGACGGCGCGGAGCAGGCCTGGCAGACAGCGGCCACCCGCTATGCCTTCTCGGCCGACGACCGCGGAGCGGCGGCCGCGGCGCTCGCCGTTGCCGCCGCCGGGTCCGACCACCCACGCCGGATCGGCCTGCTCGATGCGGTACCGGCGACACACGTCGACGCCACCGTCGAGCGTTACCGCGTGCGCGAAGCCCTGGTCGAACGAGCATGGCCCGAGCTCGTACGCTGGACCGAGACCCCACCGGTCGAGGTCGACGCTCTGCGCTGGCGCTACTGGCGCGCCCGCGCCCTGCAGCACACCGGCCAGGAGTCGGCAGCACAGGCTCTGCTCACGGCCCTCGCCCGCGAACGTGACTACTACGGCTTCCTCGCCGCCGACGCACTCGGCCTCGAGTACACGTTCAATCACCAGCCGGTCGCCGCCAGTGACGCGGAGCTCGCCACCCTGCGCGCTCGTCCGGGCCTCGCCCGAGCCCACGAACTCTACCTGCTCGACCGTCGCTTCCAGGCCCGGCGCGAGTGGTATTTCGAACTCGATCGCATGGAACGCCGCGAACTCGAGGTGGCGGCCGCCGTTGCCGCCGCCTGGGGCTGGCAGAACCAGGCCATTTTCGCGCTCGGTCGCGCGCGATCCTGGGACGATCTCGAACTGCGCTTTCCGACGCTCTACGACGAGCTGGCCGTCGAACATGGCCGACGCCGCAAGGTCGATCCGGCGCGGGTGATGGCGATCATCCGCTCCGAGTCGGCCTTCGTGGTCGATGCTCGTTCACCGGCCGGCGCGCTCGGCCTGATGCAGCTGATGCCGGCGACCGCGCGCGAGACCGCCCGCCGGATCGGCCTGCGGCTCGATCGAATGGAAATGCTCTACAGCCCCGGGACCAACATCGCGCTGGGCGCGAGCTATCTCGCGAGCATGGTCGCGCGCTTTGGTGGCAGCTTCGTCATGGCCGCCGCGGCGTATAATGCCGGCCCTCACCGCGTGCGCCAGTGGCAGGGCGCGAGCTGCATCCCGGCCGAGATCTGGATCGACACGATCCCGTTTACCGAGACGCGCCGCTACGTGAGACGTGCCTTGTTCTATGCCGCAGTCTACGAATGGCGGCTGGGACGCGAGATCACCCGCATCACCGACGTGATGCCACCGATCCCCGCCGCCGGAGCGGCCGGGACGACGGAATGCAGAACATGAGCAGGATGACCATCGGCATACTCGGCGGCAGCGGTTTCGTCGGCAGTGTGCTCGCCAACCGCCTGGTCGCGCGCGGTCACCGTGTACGCCTCTTCACGCGTGCGCGCGATCACGCCCGCGATTGCTGGCTGTTACCCGACACCGAGGTGGTCGAACTCGACCCACGCGAACAGGAACAATACAACCACGGTTTCGTCGGTCTCGACGCCGTCGTCAATCTCGTCGGCATCCTCAACGAGCGCGGCGACGACGGCACCGGCTTCCGTCTGGCCCATGTCGACATTCCCCTGCGCGCGGCCAAAGCCTGCAAGACCGTCGACGTTCCGCATCTCCTGCACATGAGCGCATTGAATGCCGACAGCTTCGCAGCCAGCTATTACCTGCGCAGCAAGGGCGAGGCGGAGAAGCTCTTGCAGGCCGAAAGCAGCAAGCGTCTCGTGGTCACCATCGTGCGACCGTCGGTGATATTCGGCCCCCGCGACGATTTCACCAACCGCTTCGCCCGTCTCCTACGCCTCGTGCCGGGCGTGTTCCCGCTGGCGCGGGCCGAGGCGCGCCTGCAGCCGGTTTATGTCGACGACGTCGCCGAGGCGATGCTGCGCTGCCTCACCGACCGCGAGGCGGCCGGCCGACGTTACGACCTCGGCGGACCCGAGGTCCTGACGCTGGGCGAGATCGTGAGCTACCTCGGCCGGGTCATCGGCCGGCCGGTGCGCGTGATCGGTCTCAACGACTTCTTGTCCGCCGTGCAGGCCAACGTCCTCGAGTACGTCCCCGGCAAGCCCTTTTCACGCGACAACCTCCGCTCTCTCAGCGAGGACTCGGTCTGCGCCCAGGCCAACGGCCTCGACCAGCTCGCCATCAAGCCGACGTCGATGCGCGTCGTCGTTCCCCGTTACCTCGGCGGCGGCCACCTCCGCCACCGCTTCTATGCCCACCGCACCGCCGCCGGCCGCGACTGAAACCGCGCCCCGGACCACCCGGTCCGGCTGAACCGATGGAGATCTACCAGGTTGGTGGCGCGGTGCGGGATCACCTGCTTGGCACCCCGGTCAAAGACCGCGATTGGGTGGTCGTCGGCGGCAGCGCGGAAGAGCTCCTCGCCCGGGGGTTTCGCAAGGTCGGCGCTGATTTCCCGGTCTTCCTGCACCCCGACACCGGCGAGGAATACGCGCTCGCACGCACGGAACGCAAGTCCGGTCATGGCTATACCGGCTTCGTCACCGACGCCGAGGGCGTAACCCTGGAAGCGGATCTCGCGCGTCGTGATTTCACCGTCAATGCGATGGCCATGGACGCCGCCGGTCGCATCATCGACCCCTACGGTGGCCAGGCCGACCTCGCGCGTCGCGTGCTACGCCATGTCACCTCGGCATTCCGTGAAGATCCGCTGCGCGTGCTCCGCGCCGCGCGCTTCGCCGCGCGGCTCGATTTCGACATCGCGCCCGAGACACGCGAGTTGATGCGCGCCATCACGACCAGCGGCGAACTTGCCACGCTGGCGGCCGAACGCGTGTGGGGCGAACTGCGCCGGGCGTTGATGGCGCCCTATCCGGCGCGCTTCGTCAGCGTGCTGCGCGACTGCGGTGCACTGGCCGCCTTGCTGCCCGAACTCGATCGCCTCTTCGGTGTGCCGCAACCGGCGCGTTATCACCCCGAGATCGACACCGGCGAGCACGTCCTGCTCGCCCTCACGCAGGCCGAGCGGCGCGCAGCGCCCGAGGTCGTACGTTTCGCGGTGCTGGTCCACGACCTCGGCAAGGGCACGACGCCGGTCGAGATGCTGCCCTCACACCGTGGTCACGAGGAACGCGGGGTCGACCTCATCGAAATGCTCGCCACGCGGCTGCGCGTGCCGCGCGAGCACCGCGAACTGGCCTGTCTGGTTTCAGCCTTGCACACCCGCGTGCACCGCGCCCTGGAGATGAAGCCCGCCACCGTGGTCGGCCTGCTCGAGCAGGCCGACGCCTGGCGTCGCGGGACCCGCTTCGAGCACTTCCTCGAAGCCTGCCTGATCGATGCCACCGGCCGCGCGGGTTGGGCCGACCGCGACTACCCCCAGGCCGACTACCTGCGCGAGGCCGCGGCGATCACTGCCACCGTCGATGCCCGCGCCCTCGCCGCGCGAGGGCTTGCGGGAGAAACGCTGCGCGCGGCCATCCACCAGGCGCGCGTCGAGATCCTCACTCGCAGCGGAAACTGATCGCGAAAGCGGCGTCCTGCTGTTCGGGCTTGCCGGGAATGATCACTCCACTGCCGGAGAGGCGCATGGATTCGCGCTTGAGGTCGAAACGCGTGCCGTCCTCCATCACCACGACCGAGCCGTTGGTGCTGTTGTCGGTCACGGTGCAGCGTCCGCGGCTGAATTGCGCGCTGAGATGCTGACGCGAGATGAGGTCCTTGCGGATGACGAGGTCGTTGTGCTGCGCGCGACCGATGGAGATGACCGGCCGCGCGGCCTCGACGGTGACGCTGTCTTCGCCGTAACTGAACACCACGCGGCGGTAGCCGCCGTCCTCCCGCACCGGCTTCTCGTTGGCGTAGGCGGTTATCGACTCGACATCCCAGATGATCTCGTAGAGTTCCACGTGTTCGATTGAAACGAAATTCCAGGTCTCGTCGTCGACGTAGCGCGACACGGCGCGGAAGATCCGCGGCAACTGGTCGATGAGGGCGCGCGTGGCGAGCGTCTGCTCGGGCTTGGCGTTGTGGCAGGCCCAGTCGGCAATCTTGTGGGTCTCGCTGCTCAGCGGATCGCCGCCCGCGGGCACGACCCCGAAATGCAGCCCGACCCGCATGCGCGGACGCAGTTCGTCCGTCTTGCCGTACTGCTCCTGGAGGTGGACGTGGATTTCCGACGCGACCGCGGCGGCCGCCGCCACGTCAATGAATTGTGCAACGATCTGGTCGCCGATCTCCGCTACGACGCGACCACCGTGTTCCGCGCAGTAGCCACGCAGGGCATCGAGACAGGTAGCGACGAGTTCACGGGCCGCGCTATCGCCCAGGGTGTCGTAGAGCGCCGTACTACCGACGATGTCCGCCGACAGGACCGCCAAACCCCGCGCCGTTGTTTCCGCCATCTGCCCGACTCGTTGTCCCCAACCCAGCACGGCCCGCAACGGACGAATACCCCGCGGTCGGACCGCGGTCAAGGTAGCACGGCGTCGGACGGACAACCACCGGTGGCAACACGGGGATCGGCGGCCGCCTGGCGCGATGCTGGCACGCCAAAGCGGGGTCGCTCCGTTACTTCAGTGCGCCTTTCCCCATAACTCGGTCAGTCGCTGGTCGCGTCCGCAATTGAAGCGGTAGAAGCGGTAGCGCAAGGGATTCTTCAGGTAGTAATCCTGGTGATAGTCCTCGGCGGGATAGAAGGTCGTCGCGGCGGTGATCTCCACCTCGATCGGTGCCGCGAAGGGCTTGTTCTGGTCGAGCTCGGCGCGCGAGGCCTGCGCTGCCGCCTGCTGCGCATCGTCGTGAAAAAAAATGGCGGGGCGATACTGGTTACCGTGATCGCAGAACTGGGCGTTCGGCGTCGTCGGATCGATGTTGTGCCAGAAAACCTCGAGCAGTTCGTCGTAGCTGACGCGGGCCGGGTCGTAGGTGACCTGCACCGCTTCCGCATGACCTGTCGTACCGGAAGACACCTGTTCGTAGCTTGGATTCACCAACTGCCCACCGGTATAGCCGGAAGTCGTCGAAAGGACGCCATCGATGGCGTCGAACGGTCCTTCCATGCACCAGAAGCAGCCACCAGCAAAAGTCGCGATGGCCGCGGCCGGCGCGGCATCCTCGGCCGCCGTGGCCATAGCCACGCTGACGCTCAAGCAGACGGAGGCACACAGGCTCGTGAAATGATTCATCGTTCGCTCCCCGTTGACGATGCTTCTGCCGGTCCTGTGTGACCGCGTCCGCGGCCGAGAGTTGCAACGCCGCGACCGGCTCAGAATGCGAACACCGCCACCAGCACGGCACCCAGGATCAGGCGGTAGACCGCAAACGGACCCATGCCGAGGCGCTCGATGAATCGGAGGAACAAATGGATGCACGCGAAGGCGCTCGCCGCGGACAACGCCGCGACCAAGGCGAGCTGCCCCCAGGGCTGGGTACCACCGGCGGCCGCCAGGGCGACGACCTCCAGACCGCCGGCCAGGACGATCACGGGGATCGACAAGAGGAAGGAAAACCGCGCGCCGGCCTCGCGCGTCAGGCCGGCGGCCAGCGCGGCGGTCATGGTGATCCCCGAACGCGAAACCCCCGGCACCAGGGCGAGCGCCTGCGCACAACCGATCAGGGCAACATCGCCGAAACCGAGCCCTTCGAGCGGACGGCGCCGCTGACCGTAACGATCGGCCAGCCACAGGGCTATGCCGAAGGTCACGGTGGTCGTCGCGATCAGCAACGGCGAGCGCATCGAGCGCTCGATGAAATCGTGGCCGAACAAGCCGACCAGGCCGACCGGGATGGTCCCGAGCAACACGCCCCAGGCCAGCCGCGCCGGTCCGTCGAGGCGCCGCGTGGCGAGCGAACGGCTCCAGTGCCGTGCGAGTTCGACGAGGTCGCACCGAAAATATGCGCACACCGCGACCAGGCTGCCGACATGTGCGGCGACATCGAACGCCAGACCCTGGTCGGGCCAGCCGGCCAGCTGCGGGATCAGGATGAGATGCGCAGAACTCGAGATCGGCAGGAACTCGGTCAGCCCCTGGGCCAGGGCGAGGACGACAAGCTGGAACGTGGTCACGGGACGCTGTTGAACCTCGTACGCTCAGGCAAAGCCGCCGAGACGCTGACGCTCGTCCTGGGCAAAAGCGCTGAGCGGTGCATCATAGTCGAGTGCCAGCGCCATGACCTTGACGACTTGGCCCATCTCGCCCGGAAGTAACAATCGTTTAGCTTCCTGCGCAAGCGCATAGTCGGCCGCGGCCTTGCCGCTTGCCGCCTCCGCCATGATGCGTTCGAGACCGCCGGCAATGAGAAATCCTGCCTGCGTGACGTAACCCGCCACGTGCCAACCAGCGCCGCCCGCGGCTTCGGCCAGCGTCGTGAAATCGACTGCCACGGTGATGTCCTGCAGTCCTGGGTACAGGAAGGGGTCGTCGTGGACATGGTGGCGGTAATGGCACTTGAGGGTGCCGGCGAGCCGCGTGGGGTGCAGGATCTCGTGACGCGGGTAGCCGTAATCGGCGACGAGCGCGATACCGCTATCGAACACGCCACGCAATCCGCCACACCAGGCATCCAGGCCGACGATGTGTTCGCAACGGTAGCCATCGTCACGGCCTTCGAGCACTGCCGCCAAGGCCGGCGGCGGCTCGCCGTCGCGCGTACACCACGCGAAGCCGTTGCCGTTCCAGGTCACGCCAATCTCGCCGCTATGCCCCTCGACGCGTGCATAACACCGCGCGGGCAAGGCGTCGACGACCTCGTTGGCGACGATGACGCCGCATCCGCCGAGACGCGGATGATCCGCGGACCATTCGACCTGCGCCAGCCGTCCCGCCCTGCCGCTCTCGACCGTCGCCCGCTGGCGCGCGCGCAGGGCCGCGCTGGGTTCGACGATGTGGTAGCGCATGCTGGGAAAAGCGGGTGTCAGCAGGTCGAGCAGGAGCGTGGCGAGACGTCCGCTCCCGGCACCGTACTCGACGATCGTAGTACCGCCCTGCGCCAGGATTTCAGCACATTGGCGCGCGAGACAACGCCCGAACAACTCGCCGCTTTCGGGCGCCGTGACGAAATCGCCGGCGGCGCCGAAGATGGCCTGCTCCGCCGCGTAGTAGCCGAGCCCCGGCGCGTAGAGTGCGAGCGCCATGAAGTCGTCGAATCCGATCGTACCGTCGGCGCTCGCGGTAATGGCCGCACGAATGCGGTCGGTCAATTCGGCGGAGCGTTCTAGCGCCGCGCGATCGGGATCCGGTAAGCTTTGCGCCCCGTTCATCGTTCGAGGTGGCCGCGTTCAGCCCGCCGGCCGGCACGCATCAGTACGCATCGCTCGACATCCGACGACGCGCATGCTCGCCCGTTGGCGCTGGTCACGGGCGGCGCGCGGCGTCTCGGCGCGGCCACCGTACGCGCCCTGCACGCTGCCGGCTTCGACCTCGCCATCCACTTTCACAGTTCGGCGCTGGCGGCGCGGGAACTGGCCGCCGAACTGAACGAAATCCGCTCGTCCTCGGCTTTCACGTTGCGCCAGGACCTCGCCGCGCGCCGCGCCGGTAACCGGTTGGTGGCGGCGATCGAACAACGCCGTGCGCGACTCGACTTGCTGGTCAACAACGCCTCGGTGTTCGATTCCAATGCACTCGCGGTCGACGATTTCGCTACCTGGGACCGCATCCAGGGCATCAACTTGCGCACGCCTTACTACCTCGCCGTCGCCGCCGCCCCCCTGCTCCGGCGCACCCGCGGCTCGATCGTCAACATCGTCGATATCCACGCCGAGCGGCCGCGCGCGGGCTACGCCATCTACTGCGCGTCGAAGGCCGGCCTGCTGGCGGTGACGCGTTCGTTGGCACTCGAACTGGCGCCCGAGATCCGCGTCAACGCGGTCTCGCCGGGCGCCATCCTGTGGGCGGAGTCGGAAGCACCCGCGATGCGTGCCGCGGCCTTGCGCGCGGTGCCGCTCGAACGCCGCGGCGAGCCAGCGGATATCGCCGCCGCGGTGTGCTATCTGGCGACAGCGAGCTACGTCACCGGCCATGTGATCAATGTCGATGGCGGCCGCCTGTTGAGCGGCTGATCGCCGGCTCACCGTCCGGCGATGCCGAAAGCCGGCAGTGGGGACGACAGGTACCAATTATCGGATTCGCGATCGTGCCACCAGAACTGCTCGTCGCGCAGGCTGCGTAACACACCCGAATCGATCTCGTAGTACTCGATGGTCGCGACTACGCGGCCTTCACGACCGGTGTCAGCGAGCAGCTTCGAACTGACGGTGTAGCTGGTGACGCGGTAACGCGCGACGCGATCGAGGTCCGGTTCGACGGTGCTGCCATCCTGCGCGCGCAGGTATTTTGCAGCTTCGTCGAAATAGCCCCAGCGAAGCATCTTGCCGTAGTTGTCGGTGGCGTCGTCGAAGGCGGTGGTGCGTTCGCGCTTGCCGACCAGAGGCACATCGGCACACCCGGCGGCGGCCAGTGCCATGACCAGGGCGACAAGCAGGACGAACGTGCGCGAGCTCGGATTCGGGTTCATACGGACAGCGCCTGGCCATCGACGCCGCGCGGGCGCACGGGCGCCGCCCACGGCGGGATGACGATATCGAGTGCCGGAGCAAACGGCGCGGCGCGCGCCCATAACTCGGCGATGGTGCAAGCGGCATCCGGGTGCTCCCAGTCGCCGGCAAGTTCGGCCAGCGGCGCCAGCACGTGTCCGGCGCCGGCAAGGCCGTCGAGTGGCAGATCGAACTCGTCCTCGCGCCCGCCGGCGCCACGCAGCACCAGCAAGTCGAGGTCGAGTGTCACCGGAGCTTCGGGGGGTGCCCCACGAACGCGACCATTGAGGTCCTCGATCAGCTTGAGACGAGCCCGCAACTGAGACCAGTTGAGGCCGGTCGAGAATGCCACGGCAAGATTCCAATAGGGATCGCCGAGACCGTCGAGCGCCGCGCTGACGTAGGTGGTCGAGAATTCCAGGGCGCCGAACTGGTCGGCGAGCATTTCCAATCCACCGGCGATGTTGCGCGCCGGCGCCAGGTTGCTGCCGACGCCGACCAGCGCGCGGGCGGGCGGCGGTGTCACACCCGTTCTCCGCGTTCGATGACGATGCCGACGTCGCGCACTTCACGCAGCACGCCCCGCTTGTTGATATTGATGCGGATCCAGCGCACGTCGAACTCGTTCAGAACCGTCTGGGCCAGGTGTTCCGCCAAGGCCTCGATGAGTTTGAACCCGCTCGCCCGCGTTGCCTCGATGATGCGATCGGTAACGGCCTTGTAGTCGACCGTGTCGGCGATGTCGTCGGAGGCCCCGGCGCGGCTGCAGTCGGTACCGAGTTCGATGTCCATGATGAGGGTCTGACGGATACGCCGTTCCCACGCCCACACGCCGATCAGGGCGTCGACGCGCAGATCCCGGAGGTAGACGATATCCATCGGCAGGCAACGGCCCTCGGCAAACGTGGCGCGATGGTAGCAGAGTTGGTCCGCGCTTGATCGGCCCCTTCCCTTGCGCTGGAATAGCACGATGCTCATCACTCTGTTCCTCGCGATTGGTGCCTACGCCCTCGGCTCGGTCGCCACCGCGGTGGTGGTGTGCAAAGCGCTCGGGCTCACCGATCCGCGCGAGGCCGGTTCGGGTAATCCTGGCGCCACCAACGTGCTGCGCATCGGTGGCAAGAAGGCCGCTGCAGTCACCCTGCTCGGGGATGCCGGCAAGGGCATCGTGCCGGTCCTGCTCGCTCACGCCATCGGGCTGGTGCCACCGGCCGTGACGGTGATCGGCGTGGCCGCCTTTCTCGGCCACCTATTCCCGGTGTTCTATGGTTTCCGTGGCGGCAAGGGCGTCGCCACCTTGATCGGCGTGAACCTCGCCTTGTCGCCGTTGCTCGGGCTGGCCTTCGTCGCGACCTGGCTCGCGGTCGCCGCGGTGACTCGTTATTCCTCGCTGTCGGCGCTGGTCGCAACCGCGCTCACGCCCGCCTTTGCCTGGACCTTTGGTCAACCGCCCGCGGCGGTCGCCTTGTTCGCCCTGATGGCGGCGCTGGTGTTCTGGCGTCACCGACCGAACATCGCCAATCTCATCGGCGGCCGGGAAAAGAAGATCGGCCAGAAGGCCTGAGGCGACTCAGACCGACGCGGCGGGCGGTGCAAGGTCGGTCAAGGGCCAGCGCGGTCGCACGCGAAAGCCAGCCCCGTCGCGCTCACCGCGGCTGAGCCGGCAATGTCCCACGTAGGCGATCATCGCGCCGTTGTCCGTCGCGTAGCGCATGGCCGGGAACACGACCTCGCGTCCGAGATCGTCGCCGAGCCGCTGCAGCGCGTCGCGCAATGCACGATTGGCGCTGACTCCCCCGGCCACTACGAGGCGCGGCAGACCGGTTTGTTTCAATGCCCGCCGGCACTTGATGACGAAGGTATCGACCACCGCGTCGCTGAAGGCGCGCGCGACGTCGGCGCGGGCCTCCACATCATCGTCGAGGCCGGCGACGGTGTTCATCACGTGGGTCTTCAGGCCCGAGAAACTGAAGTCCAGACCGGGGCGGTCGGTCATTGGCCGGGGCAGACGGAAACGACCTGGCCTGCCCTGCAGGGCCAAGGCCTCGACTCGGGGCCCACCGGGGTAGCCGAGGCCGAGCATCTTGGCGACCTTGTCGAACGCCTCACCGGCAGCATCGTCGAGCGACTCGCCAAGCAACGCGTAGCGGCCGATGGCGTCGGCGCGCACAAACTGGGTGTGGCCGCCGGAAACCAGCAGGGCCAGGAAGGGCATCTCGAGCGTTCCGGCGTCCAGCATCGGCGCCAGCAGGTGTCCCTCCATGTGGTGCACACCGAGGGCCGGGACGCGCAAGCTCCAGGCCAGGGCCCGGGCAAAGCCGGCGCCGACCAGCAGGGCGCCAGCCAGCCCGGGCCCGGCGGTGTAGGCAACGCCATCGATGTCCGCGAGTGCCAGTCCGGCAGCGGTGACCGTCTCCTCGACCAGCGGCACGAGTTTGCGCACATGGTCGCGCGAGGCGATTTCCGGCACTACCCCGCCGTACGCAGCGTGCTCGGTAACCTGGCTATAGACGCGGTCGGCGAGCAGGCCCCGCGTGCCGTCGTAGACGGCGACCCCGGTTTCGTCGCAGGAGGTCTCGAGCCCGAGCACGCGCATCAGGGTGAAACCCGCATAAATACTCGACTCCCACCCGGGAGAGGGCTAGAATTCGGCGTTTCCCTGATGCCCATTACCCTAAGAAACCCGAGGTTGGAATCAGTCTATGCCGAGCGTACGCGTCCGAGAAAACGAACCTTTCGATATCGCCATGCGCCGCTTCAAGCGGGCGTGCGAGAAAGCCGGGGTGCTGGCCGAAGTCCATCGCCGCGAATTCTATGAGAAGCCCACCCAGGTCAGGAAGCGCAAGGCCGCCGCGGCCGTCAAACGCTGGCAGAAGAAGGCCGCACGTCAATCGCTGCGTCGTCAACGTCCGTTCTGAAGCTCGATCCTTGAGCGACACCATCAAGGATCGCCTCATGGCCGACATCAAGGCGGCCATGAAAGCCGGCGAAAAAGACCGCCTCGCCGCTTTACGCCTGGTTTCCGCAGCCTTCAAGCAATTCGAGGTCGACAATCGCGCGGCAGTCGACGACGAACGCGCCATCGAGCTGCTGACCCGTATGGGCAAGCAGCGCCGCGAATCCATTGCCCAGTACGACGGTGCCGGACGCGCGGACCTCGCGGACAAGGAACGTTACGAACTTGGCATCATCGGCGGCTACCTGCCCGAACAGCTCGACGAGGCCGCCATCGATGCGGCGGTCATGCAGGCCATCGCCAATAGCGGTGCCAGCGGCATGCGCGACATGGGCAAGGTCATGGGTCTGCTCAACGCCAACCTCAAGGGGCGCGCCGACATGAGCCAGGTCAGCGTCCGCGTCAAGGCCTTGCTCGCCGGCTGATCCGCCGCCTGCGTGCCGCCTGGCGCGCCCACCGCATACAATCCGCGTCGCATGCCGAGGAGCCAGCGCATCCCATGGCCGGACGCATTCCCGAGCAATTCATCGACGACCTGCTCGCCCGCACCGACATCGTCGACCTCATCGAAACCTACCTGCCGCTGCGCAAGGCCGGGCGCGATTTCCAGGCCCTGTGCCCGTTTCATGGCGAAAAGACGCCGTCCTTCACCGTCAGCCGCGAGAAACAGTTCTATCACTGCTTCGGTTGCGGCGCGCATGGCAGCGCCATCGGTTTCCTCATGCAGCACCGCAACCTCGAGTTCGTCGAAGCGGTCGAGGAACTCGCTGCCGCCGCCGGCATGGAAGTCCCGCGCGAGGCGCGCCGTGAACGCAGCAGTGGCGGGCGCGAGCTATATGGCGTGCTGGAACGTGCGCGGGCTTTCTATGAGCAGCAGTTGCGCCGGGGAACAGGACGCGAGCGCGCCGTCGACTACCTGAAAGGCCGCGGCATCACCGGCGAAGTGGCCAAGACCTTCCGCCTCGGCTTCGCCCCCGACGGCTGGCGCAACCTGCACGATGCACTCACCACCGACGGCGTCGACGCCGGACTGCTGGACCGCGCCGGTCTGACTCTCAAGCGTGAGCGCGGTGGCTATTACGACCGCTTCCGTGACCGCATCATGTTCCCGATCCACGATCGGCGCGGCCGCGTCATCGGCTTCGGCGGCCGCGTCATCGACCAGGGTGAGCCCAAATACCTCAACTCGCCCGAGACCGACGTCTTCCACAAGGGCCGCGAACTCTACGGCCTGCACGAAGCGCTGCAGGCCGGCAAGCCGAACACCTTGATCGTGGTCGAAGGCTACATGGATGTCATCGCCCTCCATCAGCACGGCCTCACCCATGCCGTCGCCACGCTCGGTACGGCGGTGACTGGCGACCATCTCGACCTCCTGTTCCGCCAAGTGCCCGAAGTGGTGTTCTGCTTCGATGGCGACGCTGCCGGCCGCCGCGCCGCCTGGAAGGCGCTCGAGGTCGCCCTGCCGCGCATGGCCGGCAATCGCCAGGTGCGCTTCGCCTTCCTGCCCGATGGCCACGACCCGGATACCGCGGTGCGGGAATATGGCGCGGGCGGCCTGTTCAGTGCTGGGCGGGTCTATGGACTGGGCGAATACCTGCTCGACCATCTGCAAGGCGACATCGACACCAGCACGGCCGACGGCAAGACCCGCCTCGTGACCCAGGCGGAAGCCTACCTGCGCCAGATCCCCGATCAGGCTCACCGCGCCACCGCCGCGCACCAGCTGGCGACGGTGACGAAATTCGACGAGGAACTGATCCGCCAGCGGCTCGGTTTCAGCGGCCGGCGCACCACGGCCGCACGTCCGGCCAGCGCCCGGCTCGACCGCTACACCAGCCGTTCCCTGGAGGAACAGGCCCTGGCTTTGCTGGTCCAGCAGCCCCGCCTCGCCAGCTGCCTGGACGAGTCGCTCGCGCGGGTCCTGGCCGAGGAATTGCCCTCCACGGGCCTGCTGCTCGAGGTCTGGCGCGGAGTCCGAGAAGCGACCACCTCGACGGCGGCCCTGCTCGAACGCTATCGCGACAGCGCGCATGGCACCTCGCTCGAAGCGCTCGCCGTGCTCGACCTCAACCTGCCGGCGGAAGGCAGGGAGACGGAGATGCGCGCCGCGCTCGAACGGTTGTTGGAACGGGCGGAAAGCGAGCGCATCAAGCGCTTGCGTTCGATCCCGCTCGACCAGCTGACGGCGGAACAGAAAGACCTGCTGCGCAACCATCGCCGTACACGCACTTGACGAGTTCGGCCGATGCCGCGACGCGGTGACCGGCCGGCCCGACGGAACCCTCATAACCCGGCACGGTCTAGCCAAGTCCGGCATCGCACGCCTATACTGGCCGGCTGCTTTCCCGCGTGTCCGCGACTAGAGAACCGGGATCCTTAGACTACACTTCTAAAGATTTCCCTAAGGGATTGACACCCAAAGAGGCTCAGGCATTGACCAAAGGTAAACAAGACGCGATGGAAACGCTGGACGACATCGACAACTCGGACCAGCAATCCCAACTCAAGCTGTTGATCTCCAAGGGCAAGGAGCAGGGCTTCCTGACTTATCACGAGGTCAACGACCACCTGCCGAACGATATTGTCGATCCCGAGCAGATCGAAGATATCATCAACATGATCAATGACATGGGGATCACGGTGCACGAAACACCGCCGGATCTCGATGGCATCCTGATGAGCGACAGTGACGTCGACGAGGAAGCAGCCGAGGAAGCCGCAGCCGCGCTCGCCGCCGTCGACAACGAATTCGGTCGCACGACCGACCCGGTACGCATGTACATGCGCGAGATGGGTACCGTCGACCTTCTCACCCGCGAGGGTGAGATCAAGATTGCCAAGCGCATCGAGGACGGCCTCAACCAGGTGTTGTCCGCGCTGGCCGATTTCCCGACCGTGTCACAGCTCTTCCTCGACGAGTACGCCAAGGCCGAAGCCGGCGAGATCAAGATCACCGACATCATCTCGGGCTTCATCGACTACAGCGAGGATGCCGCGATCCCGCAACCGGCCCAGCCGGACGCCAACGCGAGTTCCGCGAGTGACAACGACAGCGACGACGACAGTGACGACGACGACGACTCGTCCAGTGACGACGACGACTCCGGCGCCACCGCGCTCGACCCGGAGGAGGTCGCGGCGCGCTTCGACGACTACGGCAAGCTGTTCAAGAAGGTTCAGAATTCGACCAAGCGTAACGGTCGCGACCATGCGCGCACCGAGGTCCTGCGCAAGGAACTGCAGGAGAAGTTCCTCGAATTCAAGCTGGTGCCGAAGATCACCGAGAAGCTCGCCGAGCACGTTCGGGTGATCGTCGACGAGATCCGGCAGCAGGAAAAGGAAATCATGGACATCTGCGTCAAGCAGAGTCGCATGCCACGCAAGGATTTCCTCGCCGTGTTCGTCGATCACGAAACCGATGGCAAGTGGCTGCGTTCGATGCCGCGGCAGAAGAAGCCCTATGCCGCGGCCATCAAGGAACGCTCGGCCGAGATTCAGACCGCGCAGAAGCGCCTGCTCGACATCGAGGAAGGCAACAACATCACCATCGGCGCGATCAAGGACATCAACCGGCGCATGTCGATCGGCGAGGCCAAGGCGCGGCGCGCCAAGAAGGAGATGGTCGAGGCCAACCTGCGTCTCGTGATCTCCATCGCCAAGAAGTACACCAACCGCGGCCTGCTTTTCCTCGACCTGATCCAGGAAGGCAACATCGGCCTGATGAAGGCCGTCGACAAGTTCGAATACCGCCGCGGGTACAAGTTCTCGACCTACGCCACGTGGTGGATTCGCCAGGCGATCACACGTTCGATCGCCGACCAGGCCCGCACCATCCGTATCCCGGTGCACATGATCGAGACGATCAACAAGCTCAACCGCATCTCGCGGCAGATCCTGCAGGAGAAGGGCCGCGAGCCGACACCGGAAGAACTCGCCGAGCGCATGGAGATGCCGGAAGACAAGATCCGCAAGGTGCTCAAGATCGCCAAGGAGCCGATCTCCATGGAGACGCCCATCGGCGACGACGAGGATTCACATCTCGGCGATTTCATCGAGGACCAGAACATCCAGGCGCCGGTCGATGCTGCGACCTTCGAAGGACTGTGCCGCAGCACGCGCGAAGTGCTCGCCGGCTTGACGCAGCGGGAAGCGAAGGTCCTGCGCATGCGCTTCGGCATCGACATGAACACCGACCACACCCTCGAGGAAGTCGGCAAGCAGTTCGACGTCACGCGTGAGCGCATCCGACAGATAGAGGCGAAGGCGCTGCGCAAGCTGCGCCATCCGTCGCGCTCGGAGCGCCTGCGCACGTTCCTGGATTGAGGCACGGATAATGGCGCGCGCGACGCTGACAGCGCGCGCCCTGCCGCCGCCCCACGTCGAAGCCGGCGCGCAACGCGTCGGCCCCTACCGCCGGGCCTGTAGCTCAGTTGGTTAGAGCAGGGGACTCATAATCCCTTGGTCCTCGGTTCGAGTCCGAGCGGGCCCACCATCTTCGGCGCAGGCATTGTCACTACACCCCGGGCTACCCCGGGGGCTGATGGTCAGCCGGGAACGCGCGTGACCGCCGACCTGGATGTCCCGCCGGCCAAACCGCCGCCAGGCCGTTCAACCGCGCCGAGCTCCACATGACGTCCGCTTTCCGCATCGAAGTGGCCACCGAAGAACTCGAGGAAATCGCGCAGCTTGGCCGCGACGTGGTCGCGGCTGCCGTAGAGCGCGTAAACCGGCATGGCGATCGGAACCGCGTCGTCGAGAACGATGGCGACCAGCTCACCACGTTCGAGTTCCTCGGTCACGGCATATCGCGGTACGTAGGACAGGCCGACGCCGGCGACCGCCGCCTCGATCACGGCCTCGGTGCTGATGGAGGCGAAGCTGCCCTGTACGGCTTGCACCACGCGACCGCCACCGCGGCTCTCCAGGGACCAGTTACCGTCGACCTGGATCGAGCCGTCGACGATGCAATTGTGGCGGTCGAGCTCGGCGACCGTGCGCGGCTCGCCGCGCCGGGCGAGATAGGCTGGCGCCGCACACAACACGAAAGGCGCGCGTCCGACCTGGCGTGACACCAGCGAGCTGTCGCGCAGCTTGCCGAGGCGAAAGATCAGGTCCAGGCGTGACGCGATGACGTTGGGCTCATCGTCCTGCAGGCCGAGTTCGACGCGCATGTCGGGATAGCGGGCAAGAAACGCGGCGATGATCGGCGTCAGCACGTGCGTGCCGAACGAGGGCGGCGAGTTGACCCGCAGTACGCCGCGAGGCGCCTTCGACAGGCCGGTGACGGCCGTCTCGACCTCGTCGATCTTCTGCAGGATGTCGATCGCACGCTCGACGAACAGCTCGCCGGCGTCCGTCAACGAAACGCCACGCGTCGTGCGGTGCAGAAGACGGACGTCGAGCGCGTCTTCCAATTGCTTGACCTGCTTCGACACCATGCCCGGCGTGCCGGCGAGTTCCTTGGCGGCGGCCGAGAACGAACCCAGCTTGGCGACGGTGACCAGGGTGCGCATGTGACCGATCTTGTCCATCGTCAGGAATTCCGCCGGCTGCACGGCGCCTGATGTTGCGCCGCAAAACACGGGCGAGGATAGGTCACGTCATGGGGTGGTTCAACGTGCGCTGTGACGCACTTGGTAAAACAGGACGCGAGCGCCATGGTCAGCGCACGCCGAGGATCCACCCCTCGAGCGCGGCCTGGCGCCGTTCCGGCAGCGTGAGGGGCGGATTGAAATACTCGCGCAGTGCACCACGCGTATCCATTTCGCGCAGCCACGAGGCGACGACATAGGCGTCGTGCTCGTCCGCCGTGCGCTCCGCGCGTCGATAGCGCCGGCGGAACAGCGAGGGGAACATCTCGGCCACCACCGACTTGCCAGGCTCGACAGTAAAACCATCGAAAGGCCAGAAGTGGGTGCGCGCGCGCAACTTGCGGTCACGACGCAGCTGCCGTAGCCAGGGGATCCCGGCATGGGTCGACTTCGCGACCGAGCCCTGAACATCGAAATGGAACACGCTCTTGGCGCCGGTCGTCCAGCGCTCGCACAGGCGCAGTTCGCGCGCCGAACCGCCTGGCGGGTTGTCACGTCGTGCGAACTCGACGTGCATGTGATCGAAGTCCGTCCGCCATCCCTCGCAGAAGTGGCTGAGGAAGGCGTCCCAGCTCGCCAGCTCGTGACGCTGGTAGTAGGCGAGCGGAAAGGCGAAGCCGTGATCGATGCCAATGATGCAGGGGTCGTCGCCGCGCAGTGCTTCGTGCACGTAACGGGCGACCTCCTTGCGGCACCAGTGACGGGCGCGCCGGTCGTAGGGTTCGACCGCCACCGCGTCGCCGTCGTCCGCGCAGACATAGACCTGCAGCGCCCGCAGGCGCGAGACGGGGGCCTCCGCGCCCGAGTAGTCGATGCCAATGTAACGGGTGAACTGGGTCAACGGCCGGCTCTCTGCGCGGGGGTCGATGTAGACGAGTGCGGTCATTGTTCCAGGGCTCGCAGGGCGGCGTGCAATCGTTCGACTTCCTCGTCGTGGATTTCGAGTTCCGCCAGGGTCGCGGCCAGGGCGGTCAGGTAGTCGCGGTTGGCGCCGCTCGGCCCCACGGCCCGTCCGATCTGCGCAACCATCTCGGCCAATGGTGCGGGGCCGACGAAACTCGGGTTGTGCGGCGGCGCGATGTAGGTCAGCGCCTGGTCGCGCGAGCCGTCGTCGAACTCGAGTTCGACCGTACAGGCCTCGTAGCCATTCTGCTCGCGCACCTCGAGGCGCGCGATGATGGCCGGCAGTTCGTCGGCGGCCGGTTCGAAGGCCACGCCCCAGCACAGGGCCGATGCGTCCGCAACCAGGGTGACGACCCGGCCCGGCGCGTCGGGCACACCGCGGTGATCCG
Organism: Gammaproteobacteria bacterium; assembly: GCA_050184115.1. Classification (GTDB taxonomy): domain Bacteria; phylum Pseudomonadota; class Gammaproteobacteria; genus JACKNG01. Next base: position 163,763 of record JBFXAQ010000003.1, read on the forward strand.
GCGACGCCTGCCAGAACCGCCGTCGCCAGCCGCGCACGAGTGCCCGGCGGCGCTGATTGTAGTTAAAGTCCGGTCGCCAGATCAGCGATCCGTAGCCGAATATCCATCGCATGTTCGTAACCACGATCCCACGAAGCGTTGCCGCCAGCAGCTTGTTGCACCCGTGCGATGCGCTGACAATGGTCCGCCATGACACGCAGATCACGGCTGCTACCCGCACGCGCGGTGTCCGCCGCGGAGCCCGGACCGTGCTCGTCCTAGGGCACCGCGGCGCCGGCGGCGATTTCGACGAGAACACGCTTGGCGCGTTCCAGCACGCACTGGCCTGTGGTGCCGATGGTATCGAGTTCGATGTCCGCCTGCTCGACGGCGAACTCATCGTACTTCACGACGACACCCTCGAGCGCACCACCGATGGTCGCGGACACTACAAGGCGATGACACTGGCCGCGCTGCGCGCACTGCGCACGAGCCATGGTGAACACATACCGCTGTTGCGCGAAGTGCTCGACGTCGTCGACGGCCACGGCCTCGTCAACATCGAAGTCAAGGAGGCCGGCATCGGTGCGCGCGTGCTCGAGGTCATCCGGCCCTGGTTGGCATCGCACCCGGGACGGGCAGGCGACCTCCTCCTGTCCTCGTTCGACGTCGCCACGACCGCGCTCCTCGCCCGCGACCACGTCGACGGAACGAGGCTCGGCATCCTCTACGCCAGCGATGAAGGTCTCAATGCAGCAATCGCGCGCGCGGTGTCGCTCGGGGCCTGGTCCGTGCACCTCCCGCTCGGCGACGTGAACGAAATGGCCATTGCACACGTTCATGCCGGTGGCCTGCGCGCCCTGGTCTACACGGTCAACGCCGCGGCGGACCTCGCGCATTGCCAGGCGTGTGGCGTTGACGGCGTGTTCTCCGATTTCCCCGCGCGCACGCTCGCCGCGATACGCGGCTCAGGCGCCGCCGACGCCTCGTGAGTTACCTGCTCGCACTCGACCAGGGCACGACCAGCTCACGTGCGCTGGTGTTCGACGCCGAAGGCCGGCTCCACGGTGTCGCCCAACGTGAGTTCGAGCAGGTCTATCCGCGCGCCGGCTGGGTCGAGCACGATCCGATGCAACTGCTCGACAGCCAGCGCGAAACAGCGCGCGGTGCGCTGCACGCCGCTGGCATCGACGCGCGCCAGGTCGCCGCGATCGGCATCACCAACCAACGCGAAACCTGCCTCTTGTGGGAACGATCGAGCGGCCGCCCCTGCGGTAACGCCCTGGTCTGGCAGGACCGCCGCACGGCCGACGCCTGCGCGCGGCTCGCCGCGGCCGGCGCCGAAGCCCTCGTCAGCGAGCGCGCGGGTCTCCTCCTCGATCCCTACTTCTCGGCCTCCAAGCTCCAATGGATGCTCGATGCCGACCCCGCCCTGCGCCGCCGCGCCGGCCGCGGCGAACTCGCCTTCGGCACCGTCGACAGCTGGTTGATCTGGCACCTGAGCGACACTCACCGCCACGTCACCGACGCTACCAATGCCTCGCGCACCGCCTTGTACGACATCCGTCGCGGTTGCTGGGACGAGGATCTGCTGACGCTGTGGAACATCCCGCCCGAAGTCCTCCCCGAAGTGGTCGATTCGAGCGGGGTCTGCGCCGAGACGACTGCGTTCGGCGCGACGCTGCCGATCGCGGGAATCGCCGGCGATCAGCAGGCGGCGCTGTTCGGCCAGGCCTGCTTCGCCCCCGGCATGGCCAAGTGCACCTACGGCACGGGCTGCTTCCTGCTCATGGCCACGGGCGACGAGGCGCCGCGCTCCCGCCACCGCCTGCTGACCACCATCGCTTGCCGCTACGACGGCGAAACCACCTACGCCCTCGAGGGCAGCGTGTTCATGGGTGGCGCGACGGTGCAGTGGTTGCGTGACGGACTCGGCATGATCCGCAAGGCGAGCGAGATCGAGTCACTCGCCGCCACGGTCGCCGACAGCGGTGGCGTCGTCCTGGTCCCCGCCTTCGCCGGCCTCGGCGCCCCGCACTGGGACGCGCACGCACGCGGCCTGCTGATCGGCATGACCCGCGGTACAACGCGCGCCCACGTCGCGCGCGCAGCGCTCGACGCCATTGCGCTGCAGGTCGGCGATGTCGCCGCCGCGATGACCGCGGACTCGGGAGTCGCGCTCGGCGAGTTGCGGGTAGACGGCGGCGCCGTCGTCAACGATCTGCTCATGCAGATCCAGGCGGACATCCTCGCCACCCCGCTGGTACGCCCGGCGATGATCGAGAGCACGGCGCTGGGCGCGGCCCTGCTCGCCGGCCTGGGAGTCGGCCTGTATGTGGACCGCGACGCGGCGGCGGGCGCCTGGCGGGCCGAGCGGCGTTTCACACCGCGGACCGACGGTACGGTCACCGCGGAACTCCGCGCACGCTGGAACCGCGCGGTCGAACGCGCCCGCGGCTGGGACGAACCGCCTTGCGCATGACGCGAGACGAGGCCTGCGCGCGGCTCGACGGCGAAAACGACGGCTTCGACATCATCGTCATTGGCGGTGGCGCGAGCGGCGCCGGCATCGCTTTCGATGCCGCCTGGCGTGGTTACCGCGTGGCCTTGTTCGAACGCGGAGCGTTCGGCGCCGGCACCTCGTCGCGCTCGAGCAAGCTCATCCACGGCGGCCTGCGCTACCTCGGCCTCGGTCAGCTCGACCTCGTCCGTGAAGCGCTCCGTGAGCGCAGCCGACTGCTGGCCAACGCACCGGCAATCGTAGCCCCGCTCGGCTTCGTCATCCCGACCTACTCGCGCTTCGAACGGGCGAAGTTCCGCGTTGGCCTCGCGCTGTATGACTACCTGGCAGGCGCCGCACGTCTCTACCCCAGCCGCGGTCTGCACGTCGCCGAGCTGCGCGAACGCACGCCCACGGTCGTTGCCGACGGATGCCGTGGTGCGCTGTGGTACGCGGATGCCGGCTTCGACGACAGCCGCCTGCTCCTCGCCCTGCTTGCCGGGGCACGCCGCGCCGGCGCCCTCACCCTCAACCACGCCGAGGTGACCGCGTTGCTGCCCGACGCCCATGGCCGGACCGGTGGCGTCGTGGTGCACGACCGGGAACACGACCGGGAACACGCCGTGCGTGCGCGAGTCGTGATCAATGCCGCCGGTCCCTACGGCGATGGCGTACGCGCGCTCGATGGCGTCGCGGGCGGCGCGCACGTCGTGCCGAGCCAGGGCGCGCACGTCGTCGTGCCAAGGCGTTTCCATCCCGGTGGCGATGTCATTGTCTTCCCGCACACCCCTGACGGCCGCATCATGTTCGCCATTCCATGGCACGGCCAGGTCGTGCTGGGGACGACCGACCGGCCGGTAGCCGAACCACTCGCCGTGCCGCGCGCGCAGGACGCCGAGATCGACGAGATCCTCGATGTCGCTCGCCGCTTCCTCGACCCCGCGCCCGAGCGTGGCGACGTCAGCAGCGTATTCGCTGGCCTGCGCCCGCTGGCCGGCGCCCCGGACGGTTCGGCCACGTCGCGGCGTTCGCGCGAACACACGCTCGACGTCAGCAGCAGCGGGATGGTCTCGGTCAGCGGCGGCAAGTGGACGACCTACCGCCTGATCGCCGAGCAAGCGGTCGATCTCGCCGTGGCGAGCGCCGGATTGCCACCGCGCCAATGCACCACCCGCGACCTCGGCTTTGCCGATGGCGATCCCGACGCACCGTACGCCGTCTACGGCGAGGACGCACCGGCCCTGGCCACCATTGCCAGCGCCGACCCCAGCCTGGCCGCGCCGCTGCATCCGCGGCTCGACTGCACCGGGGCCGAATTCGTCTGGGCCTGCCGCGCCGAACTCGCCGTGCACGTCGGCGAGGCGCTCGCCTATCACACCCGCGCGCTGTTCCTCGACGCGGCTGCCGCCTGCGCGGTGGCACCACGCGTGGCCGCGTTGATGGCCGCCGAACTCGGCCGTGACGCGGCCTGGATCGCAGCCGAGGTCGCCGCCACCCACCGCCTCGCCGAAGCCTTCAGCCTCACTCCCATTCCAGCTCCCGGTAGGCCCGGCTGACGTTGAGTCCATGGGCGCGCTCGGTGAGTATCCACTCGCCGCGCGGCCCGACCGCGACGCTGGCCTTGGCGTCCTCGAGCAAGTCGCCGGCGGCGACGGCGGCACGGGTGTCATCGCGCAGCGCCACGAGGTAGCGCTGCAGGGGTCGCGCGCCCTCCGGCCAGTGCAGGTCGACCGGACCATGACCCGGCACCACGCGCGCATGCGCTTCCTGCATCGCACCATCGAGCCACGCGAGCCAGTCGAGGAGGCTGCCGTCGAGCACCGGCAGGCGTTCGCGGAACACGAGGTCGCCCGTGAACAGGGTGTCACTGGCGACGTCGAGCACGGTGAGATCGGTCGTCGAATGGGCTCGCGCGACCGCCGTCAGCAGCAGCGTGCGCTCGCCGAGGTCGAGTTCCATCCGCGTCTCGACGAGGTCGTCCGGGCCGATGACCCGCGCCGCACCGCCCGCGCCGTCGAGTTCGGCAGAGAACTGCTCGGCGAAGTACTCGCGGTTTGCCGCCATCGCTTCGGCGAGCCCCTGCTGACCGACGAACCGCGTGCCGTCACCGACGAAGGCAGCATTGCCCAGCACGTGATCGAAGTGCACGTGGGTATTGATGACGTAGCACACCGGGCGGCTCGTCCGCGCGGCGACGGCGGCGGCCAACGCGCGGCCGGTCGCCAGTGAGCCGCCGCTGTCGATGACGGCGGCGCAACGCGTGCCGACGACGACGCCGAGGTTGGCGCTGTCACCGCGTGCGGGGCTGTCGAGGTCGGCCATCTGGCCGGGATGGAAGTAGACGCCCGACGCGATTTCGTCGAGTGGGAACGCTTCCTCGCCGGCGCTCGCAACGGCGCTCGCGATGAACAGCCCCAGCGCCGCGAGCACGGCATACGGCCCCGGACGGATCTGTGATTGCATCATGCTGAGCCCCTGCATGTCGGGTAGGCGCTGCATGATAGCCGTGCGGCCGGGGTAACGGCGGGCCTGGAATGGAAAAGCGGCAGGTGTCGGTCGCGCCGGTGGCGGCGCGCCGCGCGATCAGCCGTTGGCGGCGTTGGCCAGCGGCGTCGCCGAGGCGGCGCGGGCGCGATCGAGGTTGTCGTACAGGTGGCGCAGCACGTCGCGTCCCTCGGCGGTCTGTTCGAGACAGTCCGAGGCCACACCGATGTAGGGCGCGACATGGTTGTCGAAAAACGTCGGGTAGCCCGTCAGCAGGTCACCCGGACGGGTGTAGCCGGTCAGTTGGTTGAAACCGATCTCCTCGAACTCGAAGAAGATCGCCGACAGCTTGTTCAAGTAACGTGGGTCACTGAGCTGGCCGATGAGATCCGCGGCACGCACGAGGCCGGGAAAATCGCCCGTCTGCGCGTACCAGGCATCGTCCGGGACCGGGAAGCGGGTGCGCTCGATGCAGGCGTTGATGAAACCGACATCCGCGCGCTCCTCGTCGAGGAACTGCTCCTCGACGAAGCGCTTGCCGCGGTTGACGTGGATCGGCATCAGGACGGCGTCGCTGCTGCCGGCGACGTTACGCATCGCCTGGCCGTCGAGGCCCGAGGCGAGACTGGTGCTGGAATCCATCCGGCACAGGCCACGCACGTAGCCGATGTCGTGACAGAGCAGCGCGATGATCGTGTTCAGCCACAGGCGGGGCGTGAGGTCGCCATCGCGGCACTGTTTGCCGTAGAGGATTTCCAGGCCGACGAGGGTGACGTGGGCGGTGTGCTCGATGTTGTGATAGAGGGCGTCGCTGCCGGAGATCGCCGTCAGCGCGGTCCCTGCCGCCCGGCAGGCCAAGTCACGGTATTCCGCTGAGGCGCCGTCGAACAGGTCATCGAAATGCGCCTCGGCGCGCTCGGTGACGATGCCCGTGAGGACTTCGGTAACGTCAAGCATGACCGCCCAGTCGTGTCCCGTATTCGCTCTACCATCCGCTTTCGATGCCCGGCGGGCATCACATCGTCGGGGCAGTATAGGCACCTGCCCGAACCCTGGAGGAGGTCAGCGGCCGAACTGTGACGAACTTGAACTATTACCGGCCTGGCGCCGCAAACCCGTTCGCCAGCCCATCACCGTACGGTAGAGCATGGGGATCACGAGCAGGGTCAGGATGGTGGAGAAGGTCAGCCCCCACACGATGGCGGTCGCCACCGGCCCCCAGATGAAGGACCTGCCGGCGAGACCAGCGGCGAGGGAGAACAGGCCGGCGATGGTGGTGGCCGAGGTGATGAGGATGGGCACGACCCGACGCCGGGCCGCGTAGATCGTGGCGTGGTTGAGACTCATGCCGGCTTCGAGCCGGTCGTTGGCGGCCGATATCAGCACGATCGACGAATTCACCGCGATCCCGGCCAGCGCCACCATGCCGTAGAGGGTGTACAGGCTGAGCGGGTTGCCGGTCACCAGCAGGCCGAGCACCACGCCGGTGAAGGCCAGCGGCACGGTGAACAGGATCAGCAGGGGCTGGCCGTAGCTGCGGAACTGGGTGCCGAGAATGATGTACATCAGGCCGACGCCGAGCACGAACAGGAGGGTGATCGCGTCCAGAGACTCCTCGATATCATCGAGTTCGCCGGAGAAATCGATGTCGATGTTGGGATAGTCGCCGGCCAGGCGCTGCCACTCGTCGAGCACCAGGCGATTGGCGGTGACGGTATCGATGCGCGCGGTATCGATATCGGCCTCCAGGGTCACCGCCCGCTTGTAGTCGTGATGACGGATGTTGTACTGGCTGACGCCGCGGCTGGCGGTGACGAGTTCGCCGAGCGCGACGTTACCGCCGCCCGGCACGGCCACGGGCTGGCGCAGCAGGTCGTCGATGTCACCACGGCCGTCGCTCGCCGCGCGCACCCGCACCCGCACCTCCTCGCCGCGGTACTGGAACTCGGTCACCAGTTCGCCGTCGACGTTGAGCGCGACGGCGCGGCTGACCGTGGTCGGCGCCACGCCGACGCGCTTGATCGCCTCGCCATCCTGGCGCAGCACGAGTTCCGGATTGCCCGGACGGTAGTCGAGCGCGATGTCGCGGTAGACCGGGTTCGATTCCAGAAAGCCCTGCAGGTGTGCCACGACCTCCAGGATCTCGGGGTAGTTGTCGCCACGGACCTTGAGCTTGATCGGGCGCTGCGTCGGCGGGCCGTCCTTGATGCGCAACAACCACACCTTCTTCGGCCCGGGGAAGTCGCGAATCGCATCCTCGACGGCGTCGGCCACGTCGAACACGTGGCGATCGCCCGGCCGCGCCGGCTCGAGGCTGACCAGGATCTGGCCGACGACGTCGCCAAAGACGTTGTCGGTCTCGGTGAAGAGCTGCCCGGCATAGACGACGCTGCCGCGCAGCTCGTGCGGTTCGATGACGGTGCGCGCCCGCCGCTCGATGTCGACCAGCGTGCGCGACGTCTCCTCGAGCGCGGTACCCGGCGGCATCTCCACGCTGACGTAGAACAGGCGCACGGCGTCACCCTGGAAGAAGTTGACCCGTACGTGCCCGGTGACGAGCACGGCCGCGGCCAGCGCGAAGGCCAGCAGCACCACCAGGTAGGCCAGCCACGGTCGGCGCATCGCACCGACCAACAGACGCGTGTAGCGCAGGCGGATGGCATGCTTGAAACGCTCGCGCCAACGCGCCTCCCGCGGCTCGCGGCTGCGGAAGGCGATGACGTGCGCGGGCAGCATCCAGTAGGCCTCGAGCAGGCTGAGCGCGAGCGCCGCGCTGACGACGATGGGGATGACGCGCATGAACTCGCCCAGCACCCCGGGCAGCAGCGCCAGCGGCAGGAAGGCCGCGACCGTGGTCAGTACCGAGGTCGTCACCGGCGCGAACACCTCGACGAGCCCGGCGACCGCGGCCGCGCCCGGCGCCTCACCGCGCAGCAGGCGTTCGTAGATGGTCTCCACCACCACCACGGCGTCGTCGACCAGCATGCCGAGCGCAATGACGACACCGAGCAGCACGGTGTTGTTGAGCGTCATGCCCGTGACGTTGAGCAGCACGAAGGTCGCGGCGAGGGTGAACGGGATGCCGGCGCTGGTCATGAAGGCGACCCGCGAACCGAGGAAGACCCAGGTCACCAGCAGCACGAAGGCGAGCCCGATGGCGGCGTTGGCCTGCATCAGGTCGAGCGCTTCGCGCGTGCTCACCGTCTGGTCGTCGACCAGGAAGAGTTCCACCCCGGTGCGCGCGACCAGGGCGTTGCGGCGATCGATGTAGCCCTGCAGGCGACCGACCAGATCGATGACGTTGGCATCCTCCTCCTTGGTCACCGCCAGCATGGTGGCCGGCTGCCCGTTGAAGCTGACCAGCTCGTCGGGTTCCTCGGTGGTGAAGCGGATGGCCGCCAGCGCGCCGAGTTCGACCACCCCGCGCGCGGTCGTCACTGGCAATCCCGCCAGCGTCTCGGGATCGGCCGAGGTGCCACTGATGCGCACCAGCCAGCGCCCACCCGCGGTGGCGATGTCACCGGCGGAGACGTCCCGGAAATAGGCGCGCACGGTATCGGCGAGGTCGCCCGGCGTGATGCCGAGGCCGATGAGTCGCGCGGGATCGAACTCCACCACCAGCTCCGGTCGCGGCAGGCCGAGGGCGTTGATGGCATCGACGCCGTCGAGCGCCTCGAGATCGCGCTTCACGTAGCGCGCCTGGCGGCGCAGGTTGTCGTCCTGGCCGCGACCGTGCACGACCACGGTCGCGGTCGGGAACCAGGTCGAGGAGGTCAGCTCGTAGAACACCGGGTCCTCGGCTTCATCGGGCAACTCGTCGTTGTAGACGTTCTGCACCTCGCGCCTGAGATCGATGACGCGCTTGTCGTAGGTCGCCTCGTCGATGTAGTCGAAGCGCACGATGATGTTCGACGTACCTTCGCGCGAGGTGCTGGAGACGAACTTGATGTCACGCACCGAGCGCTGGATGGCCTCCTCGATGGGATCGGTGACGCGCTTCTCGACGTCCTCGGCGGCAGCGCCCGGCAGGTAGGTGATGATGTTGACCCAGTTGAGCTTGATCTGGGGGTCCTTGGCCCGCGGCATCTGGCCGTAGGAGACGGCGCCCAGCACCAGCACCAGCACGAACACGAGGTTCGCCAGCACGTGGTTGCGCAGCAGCGCGTGGAGGAACTTCACGTCGACGGGCTCCGGGCGTGCTTCCGGGCGCCGGCTAGTCGGCCAGCAACTGCACCCGGTCGCCCTCGTTCAGCGCGTAATGACCGTCGACGACGATGGCGCTGTCGGGCGCGAGTTCGACCGCGCTCGCCCTGCCCTCCTGGGCGTCGGGCAGGGCGACGAAGCGCGCGCTGCCACCCTCGACCATGAACAGACCGAGCAGGTCGCCGCGCCGCACCAGCACCCGACCGGGGACGTGGGCACGCTGGTCGGTCCAGCTCAGCACGCCGGGGGTGCCGATGAGGGGGCGTGCATCACCGAATACGAAGCGCAGCTCGCGGTTGCGCGTGCCGGTCGACAAGGCATCGACGGCGGCACGCAGGCGCACCGGGTAGCGCCGGCCGTCGGCGATGAACGCGATTTCCTCGCGCGCGCGCAGGGTGGCGACGTCGCCCGCCAGCACCTCGGCCGAGAGTTCCACGGTTTCGACGTCGATCAACGCGGCCACGGGGTCGCCACTGGCGACGTACTGGCCGAGGGGGGCGAGACGCTGGCGCAGCAGGGCACGGAAGGGACTCGCGATGACGCAACGGCTGGCGGCCACCTCGTCGCGCGCAATGTTCGCCTCGGCGACCTTGAGCTGGCCGATCAGCACGGTGCGTTCGGCTTCGCGCTCGTCCAGGATCTCGACCGCCAGCGACTGCCGCGCCTCCAGTTCGCGCGCGCGGGTCAGGCGCCGCTCGGCCAGCGCTAGGCGCGCGGCGAGGACCTCGACCTCGGCCCGCGCCGCTTCCAGGGCGAGCTGGTAGTCGCGGCAGTCGAGGCGCGCGACGACCGCGCCGCGCTCGACGATGTCGCCGACCTGCGGCGCGAACTCGATCACGCGCGCGGCGATCTCGGCGGCGAGTTCGATGGTGTTGTCGCTGACCACGGTCGCCGGCGCGGTGTGCTCCGGGTAGAGCGCGATCGCGTCCAGCGTCGCCACGCGCACGGGCACGGCGTCGGCGGCCAGGGCCGGCGCAGCGCCCAGGACGATCAGGAAGATGAGCAGGAACGCGGGCATCGGGCGGTGACGGTGCGGTGGATACGGGTCGGACGGGCCAGCGGCGGCGCCAGGCGCGGCACAGTGTACACGCGCCGTCCGTTCCTCGGAGCGCGAGGTCGGTACGCCCGGCGGCGAAAAATCACTCGGGCGTGGCGAGATCGACGCCGAGCACGGTCGCGGTGCGTGTGAACACCGCAGCCGGTACACCGAGCGCGGCCTTGATCGCGATGTCGCGATCGAGCGGGTCGGCGAGGCCGGCGGCGTAGCGCAGCTCCGCCCACGGCGCGCGCGGCGCCTGCCACCACGCCCACACCAGCGGAAAGAACTGCAGTGGCCAGTCACTGCCGTGGAGCAGGCGCGCGGCGATGCCGGGATGCGCCAGCCCGCGCGTCAGGTAGCCGAGCTTGTTGAGCTGCGTCAGGCTCGACTCCTCGCTCAGCAGCCGCGGGTAGCGCGCGAACATCGGCAGCAGGCGGGTGAAGTTCTCCTCGCCGCCGTTGTCGCCAGTGGTGGCGAGGTGGGCCGCGATCACCCTCACGCCGCGCTCGAGCGGCCGCGCCAGGCGGACCGGGTCGCCGAGGGCGTTGTCAGCGTGGTGGAAGGCGTTCTCGTCGCCGACGTGAACGAGCAAGGGGATGTCGAGCGCGACGAGGCGGTCATAGAAGGCATCGAGCGCGGGGTCGGCGGGATCGATGCGCATGATGGCGGGGATCCACTTGACCAGCACCGCACCGTCGCGCTTCGCCGCGTCGAGGCGCGCCAGCGCGTCGCGGCGGTAGGGATTGATGCTCGCGCCGTAGACGAACTCGGGAAACTGGCGCGCGAGATCGCGTACGTAATCGTTGGCGACGTAGATCTGGGTCTGCTCGCGATCGAGGGCACCATCGTCATCGACCACGCCGTCCAGCGCGAGCACCACCGCGCGCGCGACGAAACGCGAATTGCGCACGTGATCGCGCAGGTGTTCTGCAACCGCAATATCGCCGCGTGCGGTCATCTCTCGCGCATCGGTGCCGAAGGCGCGGAGGTACCAGGCGAACTTGTAGCTGTCGGTCAGGTCGCTCGAGACGAAGCAGCTTGCGCAACCCTGGCCGAGCGCGGCGACGTGGGTATGCATGTCGAGCACGGAGTCCGGTGGCGGCAGGTTGGCCGGCGGTCGCGCCGGCAGCAGCGTGAAGGCGCCGGCGGCGAGCAAGGACAGGATGACGGCGCCCGCGGCGAGATCGCGTATCACGCGAAGGACCGTCATCGCTCAGGCCGCGTGCAGGGCGAGCGGCAGGGCCGCGAGGCTGTTGACGGCGTTGCCGGGCTCGAACACCGCCGCACCGGCCGGCTCGATGCGCGCCACGCGCGCGACCAGCGTTTCGAGCAGCACCGCCGCTTCCTGGCGTGCGACGTGCTGGCCTACGCAGACATGGATGCCGCTGCCGAAGGAGACATGCGCCTGGCGCGGCCGCGCGATGTCGAAGCGCGCTGGCGCGTCCCAGCGCGCGGGATCGTGGTTGGCCGCCGCCATCACGCACAGGATCTTCGTGCCCGCCCGCACTGCCGCACCGCCGATCTCGCAATCGCCCACGCTGGTGCGACAGAAGGTGTGCACGGGCGAGGCCCAGCGCAGTACCTCGTCGATGGCAGCCGGGATCAGCGCCGGCTCGGCGCGCAGACGCACCCACTGCGCGGGATGACGGGCAAAGGCGTCGAGCGCGAAAGCGAGCGTCGCCACCGTGGTATCGATCCCGGCCGAGAGCAGCGAGCGCACCAGCAGCGCCGCCTCGCCCTCGTCGATGTCGCCGGCCGTGGCCGCGGCGTAGATGGCGGCGCCGATACCATCGTCGCGGAGCGCCGAACGCGCGCACTTGGCCGCGATCCAGGGCACCACTTCGTCGGCCACGGCCAGCGCGCGACGGCGCAGGGCGTTGTCCGGGCCCAGCGCGTTGAACACCATCGCGCCGTAGCGCAGCAGGTTCTCGCGCGGGCTCTCGTCGAGACCGACGGCGTCGCCGAAGACCGCGAGCGGGTAGGCCTGGGCGAGATCACGGGCGCCATCGATGGTGCCGGCTTCGAGTGCGCGCTCGACGTGGGCGGCGGCCGCCGCCGCCATGTTCTCGCGCAAACGTGCAATCGATGCCGGCGCCAGGGCACGGGCGAGCACGCGTCGCGTGCGCTCGTGCGCGGGCGGATCGACCTCGAGCACGATGCTCGGCGGCCGCCACGGCGGTTCGGTGGCGAAATCGCTGAGCCCGACCCCGCGTGCCGAAGTGAAGCGGCGCCAGTCGCGAAACACCTGCTCGACTTCCGCGATACGCCCCACCGCGACCACGCCGTAGCGCGGCAGCGCCACGACCGGGCCGAGTTCCAGCAGCGCCTCGTGGTAATCGTGCGGCTCGCGCAGGACCTGCTCGTCGAAGGGATCGACGTCGAGTTGCGGCAGGTGGCCGAGACGGCTCATGGACGGTTCCTGCGCCGGCGTTCAGTCGCCGGCGTCGATGGCGCGGAAGACCGCCTGCGCGAGCTTGAAGCCATGGTTGGCCGCGGGTACGCCGCAGTAGATCGCGGCATGCATGAGAATCTCGCGGATCTCGTCCTGCGTGAGGCCATTGTTGAGCGCACCGCGCACGTGCAGTGAAAACTCGTCGTCGCGCCCCAGCGCGAGCAGCATGGCCAGCGTGATGAAGCTCCGCGTACGGCGGTCGAGGCCCTCGCGCTGCCAGATGTCACCCCATGCATAGCGCGTGATGAAGTCCTGGAACTCGGCGTTGAAGGCGTTGCGGTTGGCCGTGGCGCGCTCGACATGGGCCGCGCCCAGCACCGCGCTGCGGGTCGTCGTGCCGCGTTCGCGGCGTTCGTCGTCGTTCATGTCACCTCTCCCCCTTCGTCTTCGGCACCGACGACGGGCTCGGGCGCATACCGCCCGAACGCACGCGCCCGCTCGATGGCGGCATCGACCAGCACACCCGCCTCGCCGAGGTGGTTCTCCGGCGCGAGCGCGGCAGCCAACCCGTCGGCGCCGAGGACCGCGATGACCTGTTCGTCGCGCCCGAGCACCGCGGCCAGGCCCTCGCCCGCGCTCGCGGCCACGCCACACGCCTGGCGCACCACGGCCTGCGCGGCGGCCCGTCCGATGGTCGGCGCCAAGGCCATCGCCACGGCCTCTGACATCCCGAGCCCCTGCATGCGTTCGAGGTTGCGCGCCATCGCCGCGGTATCGACCTCGAGACCGTCGAGCGCGCGTTCGAGCTGTTCGAGCGCACCGCCCGTCACGCTGAACAGTCCGACCAGCGCCGGCCATTCGGCGTGCCAGGCGCCGGCAGCGCGTTCGTGCTGATGATCGAAGGCGGCGAACACGGTGGCGAGGAGGCCGGGTGCTCGGCGTGCGGCGGCGCAAGCCGCGATGGCGGCCACCGGGTTGCGCTTGTGCGGCAGGGCGGACGAACCGCCGCGGCCGTCCTCGGCCTGCTCGGCGACTTCGCCGACTTCGGTCTGCGCCAGGCGTACGAGGTCGTCAGCGATCTTGCCGGCCGCGGCGCAGACCAGCCCCAGCGCGGCGGCGAGTGCACGCACGGCGCCGCGCTCGCTGTGCCAGGGCGACGCATCGCCGAGATCGAGACGCGCGGCGACCAGCGCCGCGACGGCGCGACCGTGGCCGCCGAAAGCCGCCAGCGTGCCGGTGGCGCCGCCGAACTGCAGCGGCAGCGCCGCGCACTCGCGGTGTACGGCCTGCCGCGCGTTGACCAGGCCATCCAGCCAGCCGGCGCACTTGAGTCCGAAGGTCGTCGGCCCGGCCTGCTGCGACAGCGTGCGCGCGACCATGGGCGTGTCACGATGCGCCGCGGCGAGGTCGATCAGCAGCGCAACGACCCGTGCGATCCGTGCATCGAGGATCTCGAGCGCGGTGCGCGCCGCGAGCATCGTCGCGCTGTCGACGACGTCCTGGCTGGTCGCGCCCCAGTGCACGTAGCGCGCGGCGGCCTTGTCGGTGGCGGCGACGAGCGCGGTCAGTGCCTGTACCAGCGGGATGGCCGGGTTGCTCGCCGCGGCAGTCGCCTCGGCAAGCGCGGTCAGGTCGAAACGTTCGACCTCGGCCGCGGCGAGGATCGCCTGCGCCGCACCCTCCGGAACGAGGCCGAGCTCCGCTTCGGCCTCGGCCAACGCGGTCTCGAAAGCCAGCATGTGAGCGGTGAAGGCGACGGCCTCGAAACAGGCGGCGACGTCGCGCCCGCCGAGATAGTCGTCGAACAGCGTGTTCATGGCAGGCCCACGTAATTCTCGGCCAGGGCCTGCTGCTGGGCGCGCGAAGCGGCCAGGTGATCGAGTTCGGCGGCCTGCAGGCGCGCGCCGAAGTCGTCGTCGGCGAGGCGGTGGGTGAGCTGGGTGAACCACCACGAGAAGCGCTCCGCCTGCCACACCCGCGCGAGACAGGTCGCCGAGTAGGCGTCGAGCGCGGCGGCGCTGCCCTCGGCGTAATGTTCGACCAGGGCCGCGGCCAGCACGCGCACGTCGGCGAAGGCGAGGTTGAGCCCCTTGGCGCCGGTCGGCGGCACGATGTGGGCGGCGTCGCCGGCGAGAAACAAGCGGCCATGGCGCATCGGCTCGGCGACGAAGCTGCGCAGCGGCGCCACGCTCTTCTCGATCGAATCGCCGGTGACCAGCGCCGCCGCAACGTCCTCCGGCAGGCGCCGGCGCAGTTCGTCCCAGAAGCGCGCATCGCTCCACGCCGCCGGGTCCTCGTCCGCCGCCACCTGCACGTAGTAGCGGCTGCGCGTCATCGAGCGCATCGAGCACAGCGCGAAACCGCGCGCGTGGCGCGCGTAGATCAGTTCCGGCGCCACCGGCGGCACGTCGGCCAGCACGCCCAGCCAGCCGACCGGGTAGACGCGCTCGTACTCGCGCCGTACGCCGGCGGGGATGGCCTGGCGACAGACGCCGTGGAAGCCGTCGCAGCCGGCGACGTAGTCGCAGGCGAAGGCGAGTTCAGCACCGTCGTGGCGTGCGGTGACGCGCGCCACGGGCCCCTCGAGATTGCTCACCGCAACCTCGCTGCAGCCGTAGTACACGCGGCTGCCGGCGGCGGCGTGGGCCTCGTTCAGATCGCGCGTGATCTCGGTCTGGCCATAGACGGTGACGGCCTGCCCGGTCAGGGCGCGGAAATCGATGCGCAGGCGCCGCCCGTCCCAGGCGAGTTCGACGCCGTCGTGGACCAGGCCCTCGCGGTGCAGGCGTTCACCGACGCCGGCCGCATCGAGCAGCGCCACCGAACCGTGCTCGAGCACCCCCGCGCGGATGCGCGCCTCGACGTGGGCGCGGCTCTGGCGTTCGAGGATGACGCAGTCGATGCCGGCCTGGCCGAGCAGGCGGCCGAGCATCAGCCCGGCCGGCCCGGCGCCGACGACGACCACCTGCACGCGCGCTTCAGACATCGAAGAAAACGGTCTCGCCCGCACCCTGCAGGCGCACGTCGAAGCGGTAGTGATCGCCCTCGCGGCGCGCGACCAGCGTGACACGGCGCGCTTCGGGCACGACGGCCAGCACCGGGTCGGCCGCGTTCGCCGCCGCCTCGTCCTCGAAATAGATGCGCGTGTAGAGGTGGGTCAGGAGCCCACGGGCGAAGACGATGAGATTGACGTGCGGGGCATGCGCGCCGTCGGCGTCATCGAAGGCGCCCGGCTTGACCGTCTCGAACACGAAGCCGCCGTCGGCATCGACCCCGCAGCGCCCGGCGCCGCGGAAACCGTCGCCGCCCTCGCCGTGGTGGATGCCATCGGCATCGGCCTGCCAGATCTCGAGCAGGGCATCGGGCACCGGCACGCCGTCGCCGTCGAGCACCTGGCCGCGCAGCAGGATGTGCTGGCCCGGGGTGTCCGCGGTGACGACACGGTTGGCTTCGGGCCAGTCGAGGCCGATACGGAAATACGGTCCCACGGTCTGCGAGGGCGTGAGCGCGCTCATGGCCGTTCCTCCCAGGGCGTTTCCAACGCGCCGCGCAGGACGATGTCGAAACGGTAGGCGAGCGCGTGGTCGGGCACGGTGCGCGCGAGGTCGAAGCTCGACACCAGCCGCTCGCGTGCGCCTGCGTCGGCGATGCCCATGTAGATCGGATCGAGCGGCAGCAGCGGATCGCCCGGGAAGTACATCTGCGTCACCAGGCGCGTCGCCCAGGCGCGGCCGAAGAGCGAGAAATGGATGTGCTTCGGCCGCCAGGCATTAAAGTGATTGCCCCAGGGATAGGCGCCGGGTTCGATGGTGACGAACTCGTAGCGGCCATCCGCATCGGTGACGACCTGGCCGGCGCCGGTGAAATACGGGTCGAGCGGCGCATCGTGGCGATCGCCGTCGTGGCGGTAACGCCCGGCCGCGTTGGCCTGCCACACCTCGACCAGCGCGTTGGCTTCCGGCCGGCCGTGCTCGTCGGTGACCCGCCCGTGAACGATGATGCGCTGGCCTTGGGCGACGCCGCCGGCGACCAGGGTGGTGAGATCCGCCGCGTGGGGGCGCAAGGCTTCCGCGCCGTAGTGCGGGCCGCGGCGTTCGGAGACGGTGTGCGGGATGCGGATGGCCGCTTCGCGCGGCGCGCGCTTCTCGCTCGAGCGGTAGGCGGCGGTGTCGTTGGGTGGATAGCAGCCCGCGGGAACGGGGGCGAAATGGCGCATCAGTCGGTCTCCGGATGGAGGGGACGGCAGGCGCCGGCGAACGTCAACGGCGCGCCGGTCTGCGCCTGCAGTCGGGCGGGTTCGAGCCCGGCGAGCAGGTCGGTGACGACGAGCCCGCGCGGGGTGACGTCGATCACCGCGAGGTCGGAATAGATGCGATCGACGCAGGCCAGGCCGGTCAGCGGCAGTGTGCAGCGCTCGACCACCTTGTGCGCGCCGTCCTTGGCGACGTGGGTGGAGAGCATCACCCACACCTGCTTCGCGCCGGCGACGAGATCCATCGCGCCGCCCACCGCCGGCGGCTTCGGCCCCGGCAGCGCCCAGTTGGCGAGGTCGCCGTTGGCCGCGACTTCGTAGGCGCCGAGGATGGAGACGTCGATGTGACCGCCGCGGATCATGGCGAAGGAATCGGCGTGGTGGAAATAACTGCCGCCGGGGCGGATGGTCACCGGTTGCTTGCCAGCGTTGATCAGGTCGGGGTCGGCGTCTTCCTCGGCTGGCGCCGGCCCCATGCCGAGCAGGCCGTTCTCCGAGTGCAGCACGAACTCGCGGCCGGCCGGCACGTGGTCGGCGACCAGCATCGGCATGCCGATGCCGAGGTTGACGTAGGCGCCGTCGGCGATGTCGGCCGCCACGCGCCGCGCGATGTCGGCCGCGCTGAGCGTCTTCATCGGCCCACCTCCACCACGCGGTCGACGAAGATGCCGGGCGTGACGACGACCTCCGGGTCGACCATCGGCACCAGTGCGCGCACTTCGGCGAGCGTGGTGTCGGCTGCCATGGCCATGATCGGGTTGAAGTTGCGCGCGGTCTTCGCGTAGGTGAGGTTGCCCCAGCGGTCTGCCGTTGCGGCGTGGACGAGCGCGATGTCCGCACGGATGGCGCGTTCCATCACGTAGCCGCGGCCGTCGAACTCGCGCGTCTCCTTGCCGTCGGCGAGCGGCGTGCCGTAGGCCGTCGCGGTGTAGAAGGCCGGCACGCCGGCGCCGCCGGCGCGGATGCGCTCGGCCAAGGTGCCCTGCGGCACGATCTCGAGTGCCACCTTGCCGGCCGCGTAGAGCTCCTCGAACACCACCGACCCCGCCGAGCGCGGAAACGAGCACACCATCTTGCCCACGCAACCGGCTGCGAGCAGCGCACCGAGGCCGTGCTCGCCCGCGCCGGCGTTGTTGCTGACCACGGTGAGGTCGCGCAGGCCGAGCCTGCAGAGTCCCGCGATGAGGTGTTCGGGCACGCCGGCATCGCCGAAGCCGCCGACCAGCACGGTGGCGCCGTCACGCAGGCCGGCAACGCCGTCGAGCACGGCCGCGACGCTCTCGAAACGCTTGTCGATCATCGAAGCTTGAATCCGCCCCTCCCCCGGGGACGATGATTATATGCATCGCGGGTGGCGTGAGCGGGTGGTGCCGGGGACTGGGGTGTGGCGGCTGTGCTGACCTCGACGGTGTCTGACCCCATGCGGGGTCAGACACCGTGCCGTGGATTGAGCCGTGGTGAGCCGGATGGCTTCGAGGGTGCGTCGCCTCCGCCACGCCTGCGCGCTTGGCCCGGATTTCTCACACCCGTCCGTCGCGAGGCGGTCGAAATGCCGCACGATCGGGCCGCGCGGAGTCGCTGGCGACGAAGGCATACTCCACAGCCTGTCGACGAGACGGCGACGAGGACGGCCCGAGTTTGCGGAATTCGGGGACAGACCACGTTATCCGGAATTCGGGGACAGACCACGTTATCCGCAGTCGGGAAACCGTGGTCTGTCCCCGAATTCCGCGGGAGCAGACCCGGTGCCGGGGATTGGGCGTGGCGATCGGGTTGGCCTCGACGGTGTCTGACCCCGTACGGGGTCAGACACCGTGCCGGGTTTGGCCGATGGCAGCCACGCGATCATCGAAAGGGGGAACAGCAGACCATGAACACCGACACCGCGCTCGATCTCGAGCCGGCCATCGCCGACATCCTCGCGCGCACCTTGCAGAAGCGCGCGCAGGGCCCTTACGCCTCGCCGACGGATGCCGCGGTGCGGGCCGGGCTCGAACGCCTGTGCGCGGCCAACGGCTACCCCGGCGCCGCCATCAGCGGCCTGCAGCGCCTGGCCGGCGGCGCCTCGAAGGAGATGTTCGCCTTCACCCTGGCCCACGAGGCACTGCCCGCCCCCGAACGCCTGGTGCTGCGCATGGACCCGCTGGAGAGCATCATCGAAACCAGCCGCCGGCGCGAAGGCGAAGCGATCGCGGCGATGCACGGCACCGTGCCGGTGCCGACGGTGCGCTTCGTCGATCACGAGGGCGAGCATCTCGGCCAGTCGGGCCTGGTGACGAGCTTCGTCGCCGGGGTCGCGCGGCCGGCCGACCACGCCGGCAGCGGGGTCAGCGGCCTCGGCACCCACTATGGTGCGGCGGCGGCGCGCATCGCGCCGCAGTTCCTCGACAACCTCGTCGCCATCCACGCCTTCGACTGGCGCGCCGCCGAGCTGCCGGGCTACACGGCCCCCACCGCCTACCCGGAGCAGGCCGCGCTGTGGCAGGTGCACTGGTACGAGGCCATCTGGCGCCAGGACGCGCCCGAGCAGATCCCGCTTGCGAGCCTGGTGCGCCAGTGGCTGCGCGCGCACGCACCGGCGTGCCGCGAGCTCTGTTTCGTGCACGCCGATTACCGCATGGGCAACTTCCTCTTCGATGAAGCGTCCGGCGCCATGACCGCCGTGCTCGACTGGGAGCTCGCGCACATCGGCGATTTCCACGAGGACCTCGCCTACGTCACGCAGAAGCTGTTCGGCCTGGTCGACGAGCACGGCGAGTTCCAGTGCTGCGGCCTGTTCCCGCGCGAGACCTTCCTGCGCGAGTACGAGGCCCGCTCGGGACGCACCGTCGACCGCGACACCCTGCACTACTACGAGGTTCTCAATGCCTGGAAATCGGTCGTGCACACCTTCGCCACCTGCCTGCGCGTGGCCGCTGAAGGCCACAATCACCAGGACGTGCTGCTGAGCTGGCTGGCCCCGGTCGGGCACCTGCTGCTGGCCGAGATTGCCGCGAAGCTCGGCGGGAGGATGGCCGCATGATGCCGAGTATCGAACTGCGCCTCGCGACCATGCAGCGCGCCCTGCGCGAAGTCATCCTGCCGGCCATCGACCGCGACAACCCGCTCGCCCGCGAGCAGGCCCAGCTGCTCGTCGCCCATCTCGATCTCATCGGCTTGCAATGGCGCGATGCCCAGGCATGCGAAGCCGCTGCTGCCCGCGCCATGACCACACTGGCCGCGCGCCTGCTGGCCGAGGTCACGGGCGGTGCGCAGACCGATGCCGCGCTCACCGCCCTCGCCGACGTGCTGGCACGGTGCGAAACCGCCGGGATGGTACCCACAGCCACCCGCGCGACGCTGGCCGCCGCCATCGACACCCTGGTGGGCGCGGTCTACGCCGATGGCGACGCCGCGGCCCGCACGGGCATGGCCGACGCCATCCTCGCCCACGCCGCGCGAGAGGCCCGGCGCGACCGCGCCTGGTTCGCAGCCAACGGCATGGACCCAGAGCGGGCCTCGCTGCCCGACCTCGCCACGTTGCGGGCCGATCTCGGTGGCTAGGCTCGAGCGCGGACGCCGAGTTGCGCAACATCGTCCGCTGGCCTGACGGGGCCAGTCTGGCCTCGACCGGTGAGCACACCGGTCAGGCCAACCTGGGCGATGTCTGATCCCGTTCGGGGCCGGACACCGTGCCGCGGATTCCGAGCCGTGACGCAACAGGTGGTCCTCCGGCCGGCGTCGAAGGCCTTTGATGAAGTTTCCTCAATGATTATCAATTTCTTCGATATTGATTGATTCGAGATTGTCGCTAAAAATATCAATCCATCAAGAATTGATAAAAATCGAATAAAACTCCGCATGAAGATCCCGCGCTCCCCGCCGCCCGTCGAGCAGCTCGCAGCGGCGAATCATGCGCAACTGCCCGTCGTGCTGCAGCGCGGTGCCCAGCCCACGGTGAACGGGCGCTACCTGCACTGGGACGAACTCCAGCATCGCAAGGCGCCGACCGGTCTCGATCACGCCCAATGGTGGCTTGGCATCAAGCTGGCGCGCTCGCTGCAGTACCGGGAACTGCCGCTGCGCGACACCCAGGGCCGGCCGTTCGTCTACCTGCTGACCGACCGCATCCACGAGGCGCTGCATCGCATCGACAGCCGCGCCGGCGGCCTGGTCGGTATGCCCGCGCAGGTGACGAACGCCGACACCCGCGACCGCTTCATCGTCAATTCACTGATCGAGGAAGCCATCACTTCGAGCCAGCTCGAAGGGGCCTCGACCACCCGCGCGGTGGCAGCCGACATGATTCGTGCCGGGCGGCGGCCACGTGACCGCAGCGAACAGATGATCCTGAACAACTACCTGGCCATGCAGTCGATTCGACGGCTTCGCGACGAAGCGCTCTCCCTCCCGGTCATGCTCACGCTGCACGAAACCCTGACCGCCGCCACGCTCGACGACCCGCAGGCCGCGGGCCGCGTGCAGCGGCCGACGGACGAACGCGTGCGAGTCTGGGACGATCGAGACCAGAGCATGCTCTACACGCCACCGCCCGCCAGCGCGCTGCCGGCGCGTCTCGACGCCATGATGACGTTCGCCAACCGCGAGTCGTCCGATCCGCCCTTCCTGCACCCGGTCATCCACGCCATCGTTCTGCACTTCTGGCTGGCCTACGAGCATCCCTTCTTCGACGGCAACGGCCGCACCGCGCGCGCCCTGTTCTACTGGGCCATGCTCAGGCACGGTTACTGGATGTTCGAATTCATCTCGATCAGCCGGCAGATCAAGCAGGCACCGGCACGTTACGCACGCGCCTTCCTGCACAGCGAAACCGATGGCAACGACCTCACATATTTCATCCTGCAGCAGATCGAGGTGATCGGCCGGGCGGTCGACGACCTCGATGCCTACATCCGCGGCAAGGTCGAGCAGGTCGAAGCGGTGGAACGGATACTCAAACGCGCGAATGACCTCAATCACCGCCAGATCGCGCTCCTCGCCCACGCCATCCGTCACCCGCGCGCGACCTACACGGTGCAGTCCCACCGCACCAGCCATGCCGTGGTCTACGCCACCGCGCGCGCCGACCTGCTCAAGCTGGCCGAGCTGGGCCTGCTCGAACAGCGCCGCGCGGGGAAGAAGAAATACGAGTTCCTCGTCCCGCCCGATGTCGAGGAACGGATCCGGCAGTTCGCGGAGAGGCGATGAGGTGGTCGAGCGGCGATGGGGGTGAACTGTGGGGCGGTGCGCCTCTGTAGTGTCCGCCTCTGGCCGAGGTCGGACCTGGTGCCGGAGATTGGGGCGGAGTCGATGATGTCGGCCTCGACCGGGTCCGACTCCGTGCGGGGTCAGACCCAGCGCCAGGGATTAGGGCGCAGTCGATGGTGTCGACCTCGACCGGGTCCGACCCCGTGCGGGGTCAGACCCGGTGCTGGGGATTAACGATGTCGCTCGGGCGATCCCCGGGCTGGCGCTAACCCTCGAGCAACGCCAGCGCGGCCTCCGCGCAGCGCTCCACCGCCACCTTGTAGCGATCGAGATCGATACCGTCGGTGCTGCCCATCACGCCTTCGAGGTAGCGCTTGTACACGCCCTGGCGGATGGCGGCGATGCGCCAGAAGGAGAAGGCGCGGTAGTAGTCGATGTGGCTCACGTCGCGTCCGCTCAGTTCGGCGTAACGCGCCAGCAGGGTATCGCGGTGCGGGAAGCCACCGACCGCCGTTGGCATGTGGTCGTCGACGGTGTCGATGGTCTCGCCGGGGCCGACCCAGGAATTGAGCAGGTAGGCGAGGTCGGACATCGCATCACCGAGCGTGCACAGTTCCCAGTCGAGCACGGCGCGAATGCGGCCGGCGCCGATGATGAAATTACCCAGGCGGTAATCGCCGTGGACGATCGACGTGCCGACCTGTTCCGGCATGTGTTCGGCGAGCAGTCGCGCGCTCGCCTCCATGGCCGGGATGGGATGGGTACGGGTGGCCTCCCACTGGCCGGTCCAGCGCTTGAGCTGACGCGCGATGTAACCGCCGTGGCGACCGAGGTCGCCCAGGCCCACTGATTCCGGCTCGATCGCATGCAGCCGCGCCAGCACCTCGATGACGTGCCCGGCGAGCGCCGTACGCTCGCTGGCGGGCATGTCGCCGACAGCGTCCTTGTCGTGCAGCACCGCACCTTCGACGAAGCCCATGACGTAGAACGGCGCATCGTTGACGCCCACCTCGCGGCACAGCGCGAAAGCGGGTGCGACCGGCACGCCGCTGTCGGCGAGCGCCGAGATCACGCGGTGCTCGCGGCCCATGTCGTGAGCCGATTCGAGCACGTGGCCGAGCGGCGGCCGGCGCAGCACGTAGACGCGACCCGTCGCGTCGGTGCAGGAGTAGGTGAGATTGGAATGACCGCCGGCGATGAGGCGGTACTCGACCGGTGGGGTCAGCGCCGGCAGGTGCCCGGCCAGCCAGGCGGTGACGTTGTCGGCACGGATGCCCTCGGGGATAGCTCCCGGCATGCTCTGCTCCTGCGGTGGATGTCGCGCGCTCCCGGGCGGTGCCGGGGCGCAGAGCATAGCGCAGGACGCTGGCGCCGAGGCCGGTAGGGAGTCGATACCGGGGATCTCGACCGGGTCCGACCCCGTGCGAGGGCAGAGCCGGCGCCGGGGGTTGGGGAACGAGGGCGATCGTGAAGCGTGGAATCACTCCACCAGGGTCATGCCAAGACGTTGGGCGCCGCGGTCGAACGTGACGGTAGCGGTACAGCCGGCCGCGGCAGCACTTGCCGCGATGACGGCATCGGCAAAACCGACGCCCTCGTGGCCACAGAGGGCGAGTGCGCGTGCGACCAGGTCGCGCTGTTCGATGACCAGCGTGCGCGCCGCGAGCAGGTCACCGATGGTCTGGACGATCTCCGTCTGCGTCGCGCCGTACAGGCGCCGCAGCACCCAGGCCAGTTCGACCAGGACAACCAGACCGACGAAACCCGGGTTCTGCTCGGTCAACTCCTGTTCGATGATGCGCGTCGCCACTGCTGCCTGAGTCGGTTCGTCCTGCGCGAGGTAGCGCACCAGGACGTTGGTATCGAGCCCGATCAAGCCGGTTCTTCCCCGCATGCCGCAGCGGATATCGCGTTGTTCATGTCCTCGATAGAAACCGGTCCGGCTGCGCGTCCGGCGAAACGCCCACGCAGGGCGTGGACGTCTGCGCGCACCGGTACCAGCTTGTAGCCGCCCTCGATGGCGACGAAATCCACCTTGTCGCCGGCATCGAGGCCGAGCGCGCGTCGGACCTCGCGCGGCAGCGTGATCTGCCCTTTCGATGTCACGGTCGAAGTGGTCATCTTTTCTCTCCTTACATTCAGTAAGGAAGCCTAGACCGCGGTGCGTGGAATGGTCAACCTCGCGCCATGGTTCACGAGGAGTCGATGGTGCTGGCCTCGACCGGGTCCGACCCCGGAATTCGGGGACAGACCACGGTTTACGGAGAATTTGGGGGCAGGCCACGTTATCCGCGGCCAGTAAACCGTGGTCTGTCCCCGAATTCCGCACGCCGTCTGACCCCGTGCGGGGTCGGACCCGGCGCCGGGGATCGAGGAAGTGGCTGGAGTTCACCCCGACCGGGTAGACCGCCGCCACCGCGGGTGCATGCGCCTGGGCGATTCACTATGGTGTGCGCGCCATGGAAAACGACCTGCACAGCGTCGCCGCGAACCTGCCAGCCGTGGACCGCCACGGCCGGCGCGCCGCGCTGCCGGTCGCCGGCGACGGGAGACCCGCTGCACCAGGCTCATGCGCCTGAACCGGGACGCGCTCGTCACCGCCCTCACCGCCCTGGCCCTGCTGCTGGCCGCTGCGGGCCTGGCCCGCGTGCAGATCTCCTCCGACCTCAACATCTTCTTCTCCGAGCACAACCCGGAGCGCCTCGAATTCGAGGCCTTCGAAGCGCGTTTCGGGGCCGAGGAAGCCGCCACCTTCACCGTCGGGCGCGACGACGGCACCTTGTGGAACGCCACCGATCTCGCCGCGCTGCGCTGGCTGACCGACCGGGTCGCCGCCCTGCCCCACGTGGCGCGGGTGCAGTCGCTGGTCAATTTCCAGTTCTCGCGCGCCACCGCGGACGACATCGCCATCGGCGACCTCGTCCCACGCGACGCTCAACTCGACGATGCCGATCTCGCGACGTTGCGCGCCGAGGCCGAGACCGACCCACGCCTCGCCGGCCTGCTGGTCTCGCCCGACGGCCGCACCGCCGGGGTTTATGCCACGGTCAACGCCAACGGCATCGACGACGCCGAGACCGCGCGCGTCTACCATCTCGCCCACGCACTCACCGCAGAGTTCGCCGAGCGCTTCCCCGGGCTCGCCGTCCACTTCTCCGGCACGCTGGCCGTCGACCAGAGTTTCCAGCGCGCCTCGCTCGCCGACGGCGAACGTCTCAATCCCCTGATGGTGCTGCTGTTCGCGCTGATCGCGCTGGTCGTGTGGCGCTCGGTGGTGCTGGCGCTAGCCGTGCTGGTCATGGTGAGCGTGCTCGCCGCCGCCACCATGGGCGCCGCAGGCTGGCTCGGTTACCCGGTCACGCCGGTCTCGGCCGTCGCGCCGATCATCGTCATGAGCCTCTTCGTCGCCAACGCCGTGCACGTCATCCACGCCGCGGTCGCCGCGCGTGAACGCGGGCTCGACGCGCGTGCGGCGAGCACGACGGCGGTCGCCGAGAACCGCCTGCCCATCGCCTTCACCGCGCTGACCACGCTGATCGGCTTCGCCTCGCTCAACTTCGCCGACTCACCGCCCTTCCGCCACCTCGGCAACCTGGTCATGGTCGGCGTGGCGCTGGCCGCGGTGTGCTCGGTGACCCTGCTGCCCGCCGTGCTCACCCGCACCAACCCGCGCCGCACGCCGCTCTACGACGGCGCCCGCGCGCTGGCTACACGGCTCGCCGTGGTCGGCGGCTGGCCGCGCCGCCGCCACGCCTTCGTCACTATGTTCGCCATCGTCGCCAGCCTCGGCATCGGCGCGCTCGGCCTCGCCGAAACCCGCCTCGACGACAATTTCATCAAGTTCTTCGGCCCGAGTTACCCCATGCGGCTCGCCAGCGACTACAGCGCCGAGCGCCTGGTCGGCAGCTACTACGTGGAATACGTGCTCGACAGCGGCGCCGATGGCGGCATCGCCGCACCCGACTTCCTGCAGCAGGTGGCCGACTTCTGCACCTGGCTCCGCGCACGCCAGGACGTCGCCCACGCCGTCTGCCTCACCGACACGCTCGCCACACTCAACGCGAACGTCCACGGTGACGACCCCGCCTTCCGCGCCATCCCGGACGACCCCGACCTCGCCGCGCAACTGCTGCTGATGCTCGAAACCTCCCTGCCCAAGGGCCAGGACATCGGCAACCAGGTCGACGTCGCCCACCGCGCCTTGCGGCTGACGGCGCTGACCCCGGACATCTCCTCGGCCGATCTGCGCGCGCTGAAAGCCGCCGGCGAGCAGTGGTTCGACGTGCACGCCGGCGGCCGCGCGAACGCTTCCGGTACCGGCGTCGGCGTCATGTTCGCCTTCGTCTCGCTGCGCAACATCCACGGCATGCTGGCCGGCACCCTGCTGGTCATCGCCCTCATCGGTGCGACCTTCACCGCGCTCGTGCGCAGCCTGCGCCTCGGAGTGTTGTCGTTGCTGCCGAACCTGCTGCCCCTTGTCGCCGCCTTCGGTGTCTGGGGCCTCGCCGTGCACAACATCGGCATGACGGTGGCCGTGATCAGCGCCATCTGCGTCGGCATCATCGTCGACGACACCATCCACTTCGTCATGCGCTACCACGCGCGGCGACGCGGCGGCGCAAGCACCGCCGACGCCATCGCGCATGCGTACGCCACCGCCGGCACGGCGATGATCCTGACCTCCGTGATCCTCGTCACCGGCTTCCTCGTGCTCGGCCTCTCGGACTTCGCCGTGACCTGGACGATGGGCTACTTCGCTGCGCTGACCATTGCGCTGGCGCTCGTCTTCGACCTGCTGGTGCTGCCGTCGCTGCTGGTGCTGGTGGAGGGGTAAACGCACGCGGCTTTTGATGCAGATCCCGTCTCGATTTCTTTACACCTTTTCACCGCCAAAACGACGGTCTTAGGCGGCGGCGGTACGCAGGTCGACCACGCTGAGGCCCAGGTGCCCGAACGCAACGATCGACGCAACTTATTGATGAAAAGCTGATTTTCGTCACCGCTGCGGGGCGGGAATGGAGCTGCGCTACGCGGGCGTCGCGGCATGAGGCCCGGTACCCTGCCCGGTTTCATCTGAACGGATGAAGTGCCGCGGTTTACAAGCGTGCCGCGAACCTCCCGATGTCAGGGCTCTGCATCGCGTATGCCAGCCTTCCCCATGCACGATGCCCATGCACCACCGCCCCCCCCCCCGCAAACTTCGGCCGTACCGGGTCCGCCCCGCTTTTCCCTAAAAAAATCCGCAACATGACCGCGACGAGCACGGCGCTCGTCGGCGTCTGGCACAGACACGCGCAACCCTTCTCCGGCAGAAATCCTGTGAATCCCGTCACACATGGCACGCGATGTGCTGGAGAACGAATCGCCCAATCCAACCGGAAGGAGAACCCGATGCGTCCCGTACTACTCGGTCTGGCGCTGCTCGCGGCAAGCAGCGCGACACACGCGAACATCATCTGGCACCTGATGCCGAACCAGGCCATCGCCCTGCAGACGTTCGACTACGACACGGGCGACCCAGGCCTGGGCATCGTGCCGATTACCTCCAACATCTACTTCAACTACGAGGGGACGACCGAGTACGCCGACCCGGTGCTGCGCCCGGACGGCCTCTGGGAATCGCAGTACGTCGACTACGACTACACCTACCGGGATTTCTTCGGCAACTACTTTCAAGGCACCCAGACCGGCACCGGCTCAGCCTTGTTCGATCCGACGCGCTCGAGCCCGGACTTGGGCTTCAACCCGGAGCAACGCGTGATCGGGGCCACCGATCCCGCTTTCACCAATGTCTTCCTGGACAGCCCGTTCCCGGCGTTCACCGCGCTCAACTTCACCCTGTTCAACGCCGACGGTTGGCGCGACCCGGGCGATCTGCCGGTGGTGCCGGAAGTCGACCTGTTCATCCAGTCGCTGGACGATCACTACGGCTTCGGCTCGCGCTCGATGGCCGAATGGCAGGCTGCCGGCCTGACTGACCCCGACCTGCCGAGCGACTGGACCGGCTACAACGTGTTCACCTTCTCGGCGACCCAGGAAGCCACCGTCACGCTCGACTTCCTCAATGCGCTGACCTTCCTCACCTTCGGCAACATCCTCGATCCGGCCGGGCTGGTCGACGCCACCGACAACGGCGACGGCACCTACACCCTCGACCTCGATTACACCGGCATCTTCGGCTTCTACACCACCGACCCGTTCAGCGACGCCCAGGAGGAACTGCCGGAGCCGGGCACCATCGTCAATCCCCTGCTGCCGAACAACGATCCGAATTGCGTGGCCGGGTTCTGCTTCGATTTCGCCATCGGTTCGCCCGAGCAACAGGTCTTCATCGATCCGGCGATCGCCACCGGTTACACCTACGAAATCACTGGCGATGGCTTCTTCACCAGCGTGCTCCTGCCCGACATCGGTGACGGCCTGTTCGACCTCTACTTCTACGACGATGGCCTCGGCGACTACGTCGATTCCGGCATCGACCTGACCGCCGGGCTCACCCACAACTTCGGCGCCGACGTGAACCGCTTCCGCATCGGCGGCATCGAACTCGCGGCCGGCCTCGACCCCAACGACCCGCTCGCCTTCGTCACCGGCCTCACCTTCGATCGCGTGGGCCGCATCAACGTGACGCAAACGGCGGTGACGACGTTCGTGCCGGAGCCGGGTGTACTCGCCCTGCTCGCGGCAGGGCTCTTCGGCGTGTGGCGGGGCCGCCGTCCGCGCGAGATCACTCGCGGCGTGTCCTGACCTCAGCGCGGCCCGTTGCGCGGGCGCCATCGCACAGGATTGCGCTGGCGCCCGCGGTAAAGGGCTGTTCACCGTGTCTTCGGCGTTCGCCCTGCTCGGCGGCGCTGCCGCGCTGATGGCAGCCCGTCGCAGGCAGCGCACAGAAGCCTGAACCAGCGCCCGAGTGGCATCTTTCAGGGTCAGGCAACTACGCTTCACACCCGTACTCAGGTGCCGCCCGCGCCGACGCGGTCAGATACCGTTCGATGGCGCCATCCTTGCCACGGCGCCTGCGACGCCGAGGCTGGGCGGTACGTTGCCAGCCGCAGGACGGGGTATCGCCGGGTTCGCCGCCGCGACAGTCACGGATGGTGGTCGATTCATCGCCAGCGCAGCGCGTTGCCGAGTACCGTCACCAGTTCCGCCTGCTTGCGTACCCCCACCTTCGCAAACACCTGCCTGAGCTCGCTGCGGGCCGTCTCGTAGCTGATGCCGAATCCGTCCGCCAGTTCGCGCAGGCCGCCACCCTGCAGCAGGCCGGCCGCCAGCCGGGCCTCGGCCGGCGTGAGGCCGAACAACTCGCTCAATGCGCGCGCAGCGCCATCGTGAATACTGGGACGGAGATCGTTGACGAACACCAGTGCGGCGGCCCGCGTACGCTCGCGCAACGCCGACGGCGCCGGGTTGACGAACACGCTGTAGCGGGCATGACCGGCGACACGCAGGATCAAGGCCCCGCCGCGTCCGCCGACGCCGTCGACGGCGTCACGGACGAGCGCTTCGAAGCGCCCGGACGCACCATCGTCCAATGGCACCACGCGCCCGCCACGCACAAGGAAGGCTTCGCGATCGTCGAACGCCGCCCGGGCCGCGACATTCGCGAGCAGCATGCGCGCCGCGCCGTCCAATACCGCGATGCCGCCGCGTGCCTGGTCCAACGCTTCGAGCGCGATGGCCTGGCCGAGCTCCACCTCCGCCAGGCGAAAATGCGCGGCCACCGCACGTGACAGCGCCGGCAGGACGAGCCCGGCGGCGTGACGGGTCACGGCGTCCGGCAACTTGCGGCTGCGCGGGAAATGGATACCGAGGTAGGCCTCTTGGGGGCCGTTGCGGTATGGCACGGCAGCCAGACACCAGCCCATACCTGCACGGGCGAGGAAATCGGTGTAGTAGTCGTGCCGGACGAACGTGTCGCGATCCGCGATATCCGGATCGGCCACGAAGCGTCCCGGTGCCAGCGTGGCAAGGGCGATGGAGCGGGGTTCGCGGTGGATGAAGCGTTCCAGGTACTCGTCGAGTACTTCCGGCGGTTGCGCGCCCATGTAGGCCGCCACGGTCACCTCTTCATGCAGCAAGTGCAGATCGCAGCCCACCGCGCCGAGCTCGTGTGAAATTCCGGCCAGCGTCGACGTCCACCGTGTCGGATCGAGCGCGGCGTCGAAACAATCCGCCGACAGCGCCAGCATGCGTTCCGCGAGGCCCATCGCACACCTCCCCTGTGCAGCGTGCGCACCCTGCCGTTGAAGGATAGGCCGGTACCTTAGAACCGGCCAGCTGACTACGGCCATCCTCCAAATGGATGATGCGGCGATCCTGCGCCGGTCCGACAATCGGGGCGCTCCTTGAGACAGGAGTTCCGATGGGAAGGAGGCCCGCAATGAAGCACGACCATGGACCCGACTCGGCACTAGCGCCAGACTTCAGATCGCCCATCGACTCGTCCGAGATCCAAGGCACCCCGGGCACCGCCGGCGCGGGCGGCAAGGAGATGCATCCCCGGCACCTGCTGAACCTCGTTCTCGAAAGCACCGGCGCGGCCATCGTGCTGCTCGACGCCGACGACCGTTGGTCGGGAATCGTGGGCGACATCCACCTGTGCGAGCAATACCTCCGGCGTGGCCGCAACGGCGGTGTTCGCGCGGTCTATCCCGGCGACACGACACGTCTCGCTGACCTGCTGCAACAAGCCGACGGCAGTGGCGACACACGCCACGCAGTGCTGCGTCCGCGCTCGCCCGGCCTGCCCCATGCTCTGGCAAAGGTGCTTCGCTCCGCGCCAGCCGCCTCGACACCGCCGGGCAAGGCCCTGCTCCTGCGGCAACTGGGCATTCGCACCAGCTGGTCACCGGCCCTGTTGCAGGACACCTTCGGGCTGACCACCGCCGAGTTGCGCCTCGCTCGCGCCCTGGTCGAGGGCTTGCCCCTCGCCGGTTACGCGGCCAGTCAGCAGCGTTCGATCAATACCGTTCGTTCCCAGCTCCGGAACCTGTTCCGCAAGACCGGCACGCACCGCCAGGGTGAACTCATCGCCCTGCTCGCAGTCAGCGGCACCACGTGAGCCGGCACAGGCGGCGTCGCCGTGGTCCTGGCGCGATCGTCGCTGGTGGCCGGCACAAACAGCCACCGCGCGGAAAGGCTGAACCGCCATGACGATATTCGATGAGATCATCGACCAGTTGTACGCCGCGGCACTGGACGACCGCGGCTTGCCTGCTGCGCTGCAGGCAGCCTCGCGCTGGGTCGACGCGGTCGGCATCGACATGAGCCAGCTCGTCAAGGCGGCCGGGCTGGTAACCAACTACTCCACCCTGGAAGACGACTGCATCGGCGAGTACATCGCGCATTACTACACGGTGAATCCACGCCCCGAACGCGCGCTGCACACGCCACCGCGAACGATTTTCAGCGATCTCACCCTGATGACGACTCGCGAGGTCGACCTCAGCGAATTCCACCAGGATTACCTGCGCCGTTACGAACTGGGCGACTTCATGGGCACCATCCTCGACAACAACAGCAGTCGATGGTCGTACGCCGCCTTCGTCTTCGATACCGCCTCGGGCGCGCCTTCGTCCCGACAAGTCACGCGCTTTCGTCGTCTCGCGCAACACCTGCGCCGCCTGCTCGACAAGACCGGCACTCGGCGGCAGGGCGAACTCGTGGCGCTGCTGTGGCGCGCGGCAACGACGGTGCGAGATCGCGGGCCCGATCCGGGTTGAGGCAACTTGGCCTTGTCTGCGCGCCATCCGCTGGCGTTGCGCGGGGGCGCTTGCTGCGAAGCCGTTCGCGCCCGCTGCGCGGTCGGGTCGAGGAACGCCTTCCTCATCCACGGCACATCCCTGTCCATCGAATGGAGTACGCCAGGGCAGCCTACTAGACTAACCACGTTAGTCCGTTCTCGAATCACCCTGCCATGAGCGAAATCATCAACATCCACGAGGCCAAGACACACCTGTCCCGGCTCGTCGATCGCGCCGCCGCCGGCGAGGAGATCATCCTCGCGCGCAGCGGTAAACCGTGCGCACGCCTGGTCCCGCTGGAGGACGCGCCGCCACGAAGCCCCGGCCTCGTCAAGGGCCGGCTCACCGACGCGTTCTTCGAGCCGCTGCCCGCAGAGGAAATCGGCGCCTGGGAGACGTGAAGCTCCTCCTCGACACCCACGCCCTGCTGTGGTGGTTGTTCGATGATCCTGCGCTGTCCGTCCGGGCACGCGAACTCATCGCGGATCGTGCCAACACCGTTTACGTGAGCGCGGCCTCGGCCTGGGAAATCGCCATCAAGTGGCGCCTGGGGCGCCTGCCGGATGCCGAAGAGGCGGTCAGGCGCCTGCCGCGCCTGGTCGAAGCGGCCGGCTTCATGATGCTACCCATCGCGCTCGAACATACCCTCACGGCCGGGACCCTCGACTCGCCGCTGCGCGACCCCTTCGATCGCATGCTCGTCGCACAATGTCTGGGCGAGGGGATGCTGCTGATCAGTCGGAACGAAGCCATCACCAGCGCTTTCAGCGACGTGCGCTGGTGACGGCTTTTCATCGGCCCTGGCCTCGACAACCACTCACGCCGTCCCCATCGCCATCTGCGCCCGCCCGTCCGGTCCCGGCGCGAGCCTGAGGGTGCGCGCGTGGAAGGCCGCCACCGAGGCGCGGTGGGCGATGCTGATGAGCGTGGTGCCGGGCAGGCGTTCGCGCAGCAGGCCGTAGAGCGTCTGCTCCATCTCCTCGTCGATGGCCGAGGTCGCCTCGTCGAGGAACAGCCAGTCGGGCGCGTTCAGCAGCGCGCGCGCGAAGGACAGGCGCTGCTGCTCGCCGGGCGAGAGGCGCTGCGACCAGCGGTGTTCCTCGTCGAGGTGTTCGACGAGGTGTTCGAGGCCGCAGTCGGCGAGGGTCGCGCGCACCGTGGCGTCGTCGAAGGCGCTGGCGCCGGCCGGGTAGCAGACCACGTCGCGCAGCGAGCCGAGCGGCAGGTAGGGGCGCTGGGGCAGGAACATCGTGCGCGCCCCGCTCGGCACCTCGATGCGGCCGCGGCCGAAGGGCCAGATGCCGGCGAGCGCGCGGAACAAGGTGCTCTTGCCGATGCCGGACGGCCCGGTGACGAGGGTGTGCTGCCCCGGCTCGAAGCTGCAGGCGACGTCGCCGAGCAGCACGCGGCCATCCGGCATGCGCACGTCGACCTCGCGCGCGGCGAGCGCGGGTGCGCTGCCGGCGGTCGCGGCGATGCCCTCGCGCTCGGCCGCCTCGCCCGCTTCGAGGATGGCTTCCTGGAACGACGTCAGTCGATCGATGGTCGCCTTCCACGCCGCGAGCGAGGTGTAGGCGCCGACGAACCAGCTCAGCGCGTCCTGCACGCGGCCGAAGGCCGAGGCCGTCTGCATCAAACCGCCGAGCTGCATGGCACCCGTGAAGTAGCGCGGCGCGGAGACGATGAAGGGGAAGATGACGGCGATCTGGTCGTAGACGTTGGTGAACCAGTTGAGCCGCTTGTTGCACATCATCAGGTTGTAGAAGTTGCCGAGCACCGCTTCGAAACGCCGCACCAGGGTCTTCTTCTCGTCGGCCTCGCCGCCGTAGAAGGCGACGCCCTCGGCGTTGTCGCGCAGCCGCACGAGGCCGTAACGCAAATCGGCTTCGAAACGTTGCTGGTTGAAGTTGAGCCCGATCAGCGGCCGGCCGAGCTTGTGCGTGAGCCAGGTGCCGAGGATGGCGTAGCCGAGCGCGAACCACACCATGTAGCCGGTGATGCTGTAGTCCTGCCCGCCGAAGGAGAACTCGAGCGTGCCGGACAGGCCCCACAGGATGGTGACGAAGGACACCAGCGTGACCACCGAGCGCATGAGGTCGAAGGCCAGTGCCAGGGTCATGTCGGTGAAGGTCTGCAGGTCTTCCTGGATGCGCTGGTCGGGGTTGTCGGTCGCGCCCGCCTTGAGTTCGATGCGGTAGTAGGTGCGATGCGCGAGCCAGTCGTCGAGGAAGGCCGTAGTCAGCCAGCGGCGCCAGCGGATCTGCAGCATCTGGCGGAGATAGATCTGGTAGACGGCAATCGCGATGTAGATGAAGGCCAGCACCGCGAAGCGCATGAGCTGGGTCTTGAAGGCGTCGAAGTCCTTCTCCTGCAGGGCGTTGTAGAAGGCGTTGTTCCAGGCGTTCAACTGCACCAGCAGGTAGACCATGCCGAGGTTGAGCGCGACCACCACCACCAGCAGCAGCCAGGCGCGGCCGCGCTCCTCGGACTGCCAGTAGGGTTTGACCAGGCCCCAGATGCGGCCAGCGGTCGAACGCTGGGCGAGATCGGGATGCAGCAATCGGCTCATCGCTTGTTGTCCTTGTTGTCGATCGAGGGGGAATTCGGCGTCAGCCTGAGAGTCGGGCCCGGCCGCGCGGTTCCCGGTGGCGGCGCGGCCGGTTCGGCAGCCGCTTCACTCAGGCGCGCGCGAGGCGCTCGAGCACGCGCCGCTCGGCGGCCGTGACCGGCATCACCGACAGGCGCGACTGGCGCACCAGCAGGAAGTCCGCCAGGGCGGGCTCGGCCTTGATCGCCGCCAGGGTGACGGGTGCTGCCAATGCGGCGACGGCGCGCACGTCGACGGCGACGAAACGGCCGCTGGCATCGCCCGGATCGGGATAGTGGGCGCGCACGATTTCGGCCACGCCGACCAGGCGTCGTTCGTTACCCGTGTGGTAGACGTAGGCGCTATCGCCCACCGCCATCTGGCGCAGGAACTTCGCCGCCTGGTGATTGCGCACCCCGGTCCACGGCTCGCCGGCGGCGCCGCGCGCGCAGAGGTCGTCCCAGGAGAACTCGTCGGGCTCGGTCTTGAGCAGCCAGTGGTGCATGCGTGACGGCGGCGATGGGCGAGGCCGTCACTTTAGGCACGCCGGCCGCGGCGTCAACGGGTTTGTCGCCACGCCCACGACGCGCGTGGTGAACGCGTTACGAAGCAGGTGTCGTGGCGACCGCGGGCGGTGCGTGCAGCAACGTCCACAGGGCCTCCCCGGTCACCCCGGGATGGAGCTCGCGCAGCAGCGCGATATAGCCCGTGACCTGGGCCGCGGCGAAGGACGTGCCGGAGAGAAAGCCGTAGCTGGTCGCCGGCACGGTGGTGACGATCTCCTCGCCCGGCGCGAGGACCACCCGAGCCACTCCCGCCGTCGCCTCGCGCCCGGCGCTGGCAACCGCGATCACGCCCGGGACCGAGGCCGGGAAGCCCGGGCCGTCGGCCGCGTCCTCCGCCGTAGCAGCGACCACCACCACGCCACGTTCGGTGGCGGCGGCGAGCAGGCGTTCGATGACGCCGTCGACCGGGCCGGTCAGGCTGAGGTTGATGATGTCGACCCCGGCGCGGAGCGCGGCGTTGATGGCGAGCGCAAGGGTGAAGCTGTTGCACTGGGCGGCGAGACCGCCGGCGGCTTGCGGCCAGCACGCCTTGAAGGCGAACAGCTCGGCCTCCGGCGCGATGCCGACAATACCCTCGTGGTTGTCGGGACGCGCCACGACCAACCCGGCCACCGCGGTGCCGTGGATGTCGTCGTCGAATCCCGGCGACACCGCACTGGCGAAATTCTGCTGCGCCTTGACCTGGCCGACGAGGTCGGGGTGCCCGGTCGCTACGCCCGTGTCGATCACGGCGATGCGCACGCCGCGACCGGTGGCGCGTTCGTGCAGGGCGGCGAGATCGAAGTAGTGCGCGCCAGCCTGCAGGTCGAAATAGGGATCGCTGTAGCTGCGCCCGAGCGTGTGGAAGGTGCCCATGGGTTGCACCAGGGTGATGTCGTCGTCGGCGCGCAGGGCGGTGATGGCTTCGTCCACCGACCGGCCCGCGGGCACGCGCAGCACTGCGCAATTCAGCGCCACTTCGCTCATCCACCAGTCGGCCACGTACTCGAGGCCGTGCCGCCGGGCCAGCTTGCGCGACACGCGCCCGTTCCAGGTCGTCGCCGCGTAGGTGCCGCGGTTGCGGTACTGGCTGGCGCGCGCGCCGCCCGGCACCTCGGCCTCGCCGCGACCTTCGTGCAGGACCAGCACGATGCGCTCGGCAGCGGCCGGATCGGTGGCGTAGAGGTCGTCGAGCAGGGCCGCGGCGCTGCGTACGGGCTCGGCGGCATGGCCGACGAGGGTGGTCAGCGCGCTCACCAGCAGACCGAGGACGAGGATGCCCGCGCGCCGGCTCATCGCGGCTCGACCGTGGGTTCGGCGAAGAGCACCCGCCCCGTCGCCTTCAACCGTGCCGCGGCCAGGTCGACCGCATCGTCCGCGGCGCCGCGCACGCGGACGTGACGCACGCCCGGGCGCACCGTCCGCAGCAGGAGGTAGCCGTCGACGTCCGCGACCAGCGCGGCAGCCTCCTCGGTCCCAACGTCGGGGGCGAAGACGACGACGAGTTCGCGCGCCTGCTTCGCGCCGGCCGGCGCACGGGCGAGGGTACGGAAATCACCGTCCTGCCAGGTGCCCGGGGCGCCGCGTTCGGCGATCTGCCAGACCAGGCCCGCGGCCAGTGCCAGTACCGCCGCCACTGCCCAGCGCGGCGCATGTGCCGACGCCCGGCGCGCTTCGCGCACGGCGTCGCGCCGGTCCGTCAGCGCGTCTACCGGAGTGTCCGCGGCGTCGATCCGCGCCGCCAGGCGTGTGCGCGCCTGGCGCATGCCGGCCTCGGCGAGATCGGCGCCGGCGACCGCCGCGGCGAGGCGGCGTTCGACGTCGAGGTCCGCGCGGCAGGTCAGGCATATTGCGCAGTGCCGTTCGACCAGTGCGCGTTCGTCCGCGTCCAGGCTGCCGTTCACGTACCACGGCAGGAGCAACGCGACCTCGTCGTGGTCGTCGTAGGCGGCACGCGGGTCCGGGCTGAGGGATTGTTCAGTCATGTCGCTCACTCCAGGCCGCTCACGGCCGGCCCGGGTCGGCGTTCTCGGCGCGGCGCAGCGCGTCCTTGAGCCGGGCACGGGCGTAGAACATGCGGGTCTTCACGGTATCGACGGGGCAGTCGAGGATCTCGGCGATCTCGCGGTAGTGCAGGCCCTGGTGGTAGACCAGTTCGACCACCGCGCGGTGCTCCGGGCTGAGCCGCGCCAGGGCGTATTCCAGCCAGTCGTCGGCCTCGACCTGGCCGAACCAGGCGCCGCCGTCACCCGCCTCCTCCACCTCGCCGTCCGTCACCGGCGGCTGGGCGTAGCGCCGGCTGAGGCTCGCGCGGGCCTTGCGGAAGGCAATGCCGAACACCCAGGTCGACGGCTTGCTCGTGCCGTTGAAGGTCGAGGCGCGGTCCCACACCACGTAGAGGGTGTCGTTGATGATCTCCTGGACGTCCTCGTCGCCGTGCACCATGCGCCGGATGAAACGTTCGAGCCGCGCGTAATACAACGTGTAGAAGGCATCGAACGCGGCCCGTTCGCGGCCGACCGCAATGCGTTCGAGCAGGTGGGCTTCGACGACGGGATCCTCGTTGCGGGTGGACGGCGCGGTCACGATGTCAAGGGCGGATGCAGGCACGGCGGATTTCCTGGAAGGCACTCGGCGGGGCGCAACACGCGGCGGACGGCCGCGTTACCCCGTTCGAGCGGTATATCCGTGCTGGTGGCGGACAGGTTCATCGCCTCGTCATGCAACCGCGCAGTGGCCGGGACCCGTGGTGGAACGTGGCGCCGAAACATCGCTGCTCACCATTCACGCCAGACCGCGACAACCGTCGCGGGTAACGGTGGGCTCGCGACATCCCCTGCACCTCACCTCTAGAGTCCCTTGAAACCGATCGACACCGTCAACACCACGCTGGCCTTGGCCTGGTCGAGTTCGCGGGCATTGCGTGCGCCCTCGTTGGTATCGGCGGCGCCGAAGTAGCGCAGGTCGAGCGCGGCATGCGCGAGCGTCCAGGTCAGCCCGGCATTCCAATAGAGGTAGTCGTACTCGAACAGGCGCCGGGCCCAGCTGAAACCGACCCCAGCCGAGGCCTCGACCTCGCGCCACAGCGGGTAGCGCCCGTTGAGCTGGGTGCTGTGAAGGTTGGCGTCCGAGCCATAGGCCTGCGGCGCGAAGGCGTACTCGAGGGTGAGCAGGTCGCGGTAATGGGCGAACAGGTAGACCTCGGCATAATCGCCCGACAATCCGAGCACATCGCCGTCGTAGAAATAGCCCGACAGCTGCAGGTCGAGGCGGAAGTCCTCGCCGAGCGCCTCGCTCCAGCCGGCATAGGGGACCAGTTCGTAGCCGGCGTCGCCGGCATCATGACTGCCGAAGTCGACCGTGGCCGCCCACAGTCCGGCGAACCAGCCCGAGCCGTCGGCGAACGCGGCGTAATCGACATTGGCCTGCACGGACGGCGTGGCGTCGGACTTCGAATAGCCGCGCCACTGGTAGTCGGTGGTGAAGCCCAGGCTCACCGCGGTGGTGCCCTCGCTGCCCGACGCCGGCGACGAGGCGAGGAACGCGACGAGGACGGTGATGGCGAGAACCGCGGTATTTGCCGGCTTCATCCTGAATACGGCATCGGGGCGTTCGGTCCGGCGAGGACCACGACGCGATGCGGAGGTGGACTGAGCGGCGATTGTAGCGGCCGCGCCGCGATTTGACTGCCAGCGATGTGACCATCAAGTCACGAATGGGCGAGAGGGGCCGCCGCGGTTTCGGGCCGCGGCGGCGACTGCACGGGGGAACGACGCGTTCCCGTGCAGGCGGGCATCCTCAGATACCGACGCAGCGGCTGACCGGCGGCACGTAGACTTCGACTTCGGTCTCCACCTCGGTCTCGACCGGGTTGTCGGAGCCACGGTTGCGGGTCTGCTTGCCGGCGCGGATGTTGGCCTTGATCTTCATGGTTCACTTCTCCATTTCGTTGCGGTGCCGAAAGGCACTTCTGCTTGTCCCGGGCGGCGGCTGGTCACCGCCCGGACGGGTGCCTTCAGATACCGACGCAGCGGCTGACCGGCGGCACGTAGACTTCGACTTCGGTTTCCACCTCGGTCTCGACCGGGTTGTCGGAACCGCGGTTGCGGGTCTGCTTGCCGGCACGGATGTTGGCCTTGATCTTCATGGTTCTCTTCTCCACTGGGTTGTAGTGCCGGGAATGGCACGGGTTCTCGGTCAGCTCGATGCCGTCCGAATTCGGCGCGGAGCCGCCAGTGCGGCGTCTCCGCTGGGTTCACGGTTGTCGATCCGGATCTCGTCGGCGGTGATGACGAGCCGGATGTCGAGCAGGTCTTCGAGCGCGCTCGGCAGGAACGGCAGGCGGCGCCGCACCTCGCCCTGCAGCGCGTTGTGCAGGTCGAGGTCGGCCGCTTCCAGCGCGCGGGGCGCGGGGTCGCGGCCGAGCAGCGCGTTGATGTCCGCCTGGATGAGTTCGGCGCCGCCGACCACCGCCTGCGCCCGGTCGATGAAGGCGATCACGGTGTCGGCGAATGCGTGGACCGCGGCGGCGGCCTCGCCCGGCCAGCGCGCGCAGCGCCAATCGATACGCATGCGCAGATCGTGTCGCCAGGCGTCGTCGTTGCGGAGCGCCGGGCTCGATGCGGACGCCGCCATAGCGACACCGCCGCGCAGGCCGCGGCTGCATTGTTCGATCATGTCGATGTAGACCGTCTCGCGTTCGGTCCGCCAGTCCTCGCGAGCGAGGTAGGACTCGCGTTCCAGGCGTTCGAGGTCGGCTGCCAGTCCATCGCGGAAGGCGACGAGCGCCGGTGAGGCCGCGTCGGTCGGCCAGCCATCGAGTACGTCGCGCAGGTTCGCATAGGCGCGCGCCATGGCCGGCCACAGCGCGAACACCGTGCCGTAGAGGCGCAGGCCGTGCATGGCGTAGTCGAACGCAGCATCGAGATCGTCGAGGGCGGCGGCGACCGCGGCGTCGAGCGGTGCATCCGTGACGCTGGGGATGACGCGCCCGTCGACGATGACGGCAAGGAACTCGTCGATCATCGCGCGTGGACCGGCGCACACACCGTGTTCGGAATGGAACGAGTAATTGCGCTCGGCGTAGGCGTGGATATCGGCCGCGCTCACCGCTGCGTCCGGTGCGCGGGTCGGCTCACCGATGGGGATGAACAACATCTGGTGCATGACCATGCGCAGGCCGTCGGTGACGCGGAAGAGCGACGACAATGCCGGGTGCAGTCGTGCCACCGGCCCGGGCGCCGTCGCGCGGACCAGGGCGTAGGTCGGCACCGCCAGGACCAACGTCGCGAGACGTTCGACGTCGCCCACGGTCCACGGCGCGCCGGCGCCCGCAAAGCGTTGCAGGTAGGCTGCGCGAATCCGCGCCAACGCCGTCATCATCTGCGGCCAGCAGGCCCGCATGCCCTTCAGCGCGGTGATGTTCATCGGTCGTTCGTTGAAGAAGCGCGTGCCCTGGTAGGGGCAGGTGCGCCACTCCGTCGGGGTCTCGACTCGCAGCGCGGGCGGGAACACGTTCGCCTCGCCGACCTGGCGCGACTCGTCATCGAGCGCGGTGTGGGCGACGCGGAACACCGGCACCACGCACTCGAGATAGGCCAGCGGCAGTTCGCGCCCGGTCAGCTCGCGGGTGATGGCCGCGCAGTCCTGCCAGCCGCGCACGGTCGTCGCCGGTGCCGCCGGCAAGGGATTCGGTCGGCTGCCGCCGGGTCGGCGCCGCAACGCGGCGCCATCGGCACGTTCGAGCACACCGGCCTCGATCAGCTCTTCGAGCAGCGCGCGCACGCGCGGCCAGGCGTAACCCGCGCCCCATCGCGTGGCTTCGACGGCGACGAACTGCGCGCGCCGAGCGAAACCTTCGCCGAAGGCGAACAGTTCGGGTTCGTCGAAACTGATCTCCTTGTCGTCGTAATAGAGGCAGAGTTCGGTCACGCCGTCGTCACGCTCGACGTACTGGCTGACCATGCGCCGGTGCAGTGGCAGCACGAGCACGTCGCGCGGCTGCAGGGCAGCGTCGGACTCCGCCGCAGCGAACGGGCAGACCGCTTCGTCACCGTCGAGCGCGTGATGCATGCCGTCGTCCATCGTGCGGTCCTCCTCCCTCGGCGCCGGCAATAACCGGCGTTGTCCTGCGGTTAATCAGGTGCAACGCCGGAAGCGTTCATCGCAACCCGCGTAAAACTGCCAACCGGTAGACATTTCGAATCGCTCTCGCGGAGCGCGCTCAGGGATGGGCGATAACGGCCAGCGTGGGCACCTGGTCGATGGCGTAGCGCAGGCATTGCGCGAGGCTCGCGGGATCGAGCGCGCCGAAACTCTCGTCGAGCACGACGACGTCGGCGCGTTGCAGGATGGCACGCGCGAGGTAGACGCGGCTGCGTTCGCCGTGCGAGAGCTGCCAGCCGGTCTCGCCGACCACCTGCATGAGCCCGCCCGGCATGCGTTCGAGCAGCGGCCCGAGACCGAGCGCGCGACACACCGTCGCGGCCTCGACGAGCGCGGCCGGGTCCGGCGGCCACTCGCGCCCCAGCAACAGGTTGTAGGCGAGCGAGCCGGACAACAGGTGGTTCTCGTGGAACTGCGGCGCCGCCGTCGCGTACCGGCGCCAGCG
The DNA here is from genome assembly GCA_050184115.1 of Gammaproteobacteria bacterium. Classification (GTDB taxonomy): domain Bacteria; phylum Pseudomonadota; class Gammaproteobacteria; genus JACKNG01. Next base: position 205,287 of record JBFXAQ010000003.1, read on the forward strand.
TGCGCCGAGCGTGGCGCGGTCGAAGCCGTGCAGCAACGCAAGCCCGCCGGCCGGCTGGCGCAAGCCCGCCAGCAGCGCGGCCAGGGTCGACTTACCGCCACCGGACGGCCCTTCGACGAGCAGCCGCTCGCCGCGCCGCACGACTAGATCGCACGCGTTCAGCGCCGCGGCATCGGCACCCGGGTAGCGGTAGGCGAGGCGCCGCAGTTCCAGCACCGTCGCGCCCGCCTCGGCGCGCCCGGCGGGCGCGGCTTCGAGGGCCGCGACGACGGCGGCGGCCGGCGTCGCCGTGGGTGGCGGCGGCGCCAGCAGCATGCGCACCCGCGGCCACACCACGCGCGCCAGCGTCGCCACCGCGAGCGCGCCGCTCAACGCACCGAAGCCGCGCCCGGCGAGCAGCACCGCGCCGAGCGCGATGGCGAGATCGAGCGGCGCGGCCAGCGGATCGAGCAGCAGCGGCGCCAGCGCGGCGAGGCCGGCCAGCATCCAGCCACGCGGAATGCCCGCCAGCAGCGGCAGCAGGCGATCGTCGCCGGCACGGGCGATGTCGAGGTACTGCTCGAGCAGGGCATCCTCGTCACGGTGACGGCGCGAGGCGGGCTCCTGCACCGCGCGCGTGCGGTGCCCGACCATGCGCTCGGTGAGATCGTGGGTCAGGTCGAGACGGACAGCGGTGGCGCGCGCCAGCGGCGCGTGCGTCCAAACCGCCAACGCGAGCGTGAGCAGGAAGGTGGCCGCGGTGACCGCGAGCAGTACACCGCCATGGGCGACGAGCGTCATCGCCCAGGCCGCGCACGCGAGTTCGAGGATCGCGAGCGCGGCCCCGTACACGCCGCGCACCAGCAGAGTCTCGAGCAGCTGGGTCTCGAACACCCGCGCGAGCAGGTGACCGGCACCGAGGCGCCGCACTTCGTCGGTATCGCAGGCGAGCACGGCCGCCAGCACGCGCTCGCGCAGGAGGCGACCGAGCACGAGAGCGAACCGCGCCTGCAGGGCGTTGGCGAGAAGGCCCAGGGGGACGAGCGATACCACCAGCAGCAACCAGGCCTGCAGCCAGCCGTGATCGAGCCGTCCATCGAGCGCACCGCTGCCGAGCACGCTCCAGCCGGCCATCTCGGCGCCATAGGTGACGCAGGCGACCCCGCTGAGCAGGACGGCGAGCAGTGGCAGCGGCCCGCGACGCACGCTCCGCCGCAGCGACTCGCCGCCGTCGCCGCGCAGCAACCAGCACTGTGTCAGCCGTTCCTCGCCGAGCCGATCGTCCTGCATCGCGCGCACGGCGCGTGCGCGCGCGCGCCGGCCGAGACCGGCGGCATCGGCGACCTCTGCCAGTTCCACCGCGTGCGCGGCCTCGATGGCGCCGTTCAGGCGCGCCACCAGGGCCGCGACGGGCACCGCGCACCATTCACCCACGGGCCCGAGCAGGAGCAGCTGCCGACCGCGCCGGCGGGCGAGGAGCAGCACCCGTGGCGGCCCCGCATCGTCGAGCAGGATGACGGCCGGGGCGGCGGCGCCGAGCAGGCTCGCCAGGGCATCGCGCGGCTGGCTCACTGCTTCGAGCCTGATGCCCGCGGCCTCGCCGACCACCTTCACGCAGCGCGCGGGGTCGAGCGCGGCCAGGCGGGTCTCGAGGCCGGCGAGCGCGCCGGGCGCCAGCGGCCAGTCGACGCCGGCCGCGGCGGCGAGTGCCTCCAGGGCGTCCGGCAGCCGGGCCAGCGGCCAGGCCAGCCGATCGAAATCAGGCGCGGCGTTCATGGGCCGGTGACGGCAGTTCCTCGACGCAGCCGCCGGCGACCCGCAGGCGTCGCCATGCCGGGTCGCCCCACAGTTCGCGCTCGAGGCGCAACTCGGCCGCAAGCAACGCGCGGTAGTGCGAGTCGCGCCGCGCGAGCAATGCATGTGGCGAGCCGTCCTCGACCAGGCGCCCGCCGTCGACGACGAGGACGCGGGCGAAGCTGCGAGTGGTCGCGATGTCGTGGGTGACGCAGAGCAAGGTCGCCTGCGGCCACCATTGGCGCACGCGGGCGAGCTGCAGCCGGCGTTGGGCGCGGTCGAGGCCGCGGAATGGTTCATCGAGCAGCACCAGGCGCACGTCGCCCTGGGCCAGCGCGCGGCCGAGGCGCACGCGCTGCCCTTCGCCGCCCGAGAGCAGGCCACCGCCTTCGCCGAGCGGTGTCTGCAAGCCCGCGGGCAGGCGCGCGAGCACGTCCTTCAGATCGGCGGCCGTGAGCACGGCGTCGAAATCGCGCGGCACGCGCTCGCTGCTGGCATAGGTGAGATTCGCCGCCAGGCCCTGGTTCCACAGCTGCACCGCGGGATCGATCCAGGCCGTCTGCGCGCGCAAACCTGCGATGCGCTGACCGTCGAGGATCTCGCCATCGACCTCGATGACGCCGTGCGCCGGCCGGTGCCAGCCGAGCAACGCCCCGACCAGGGTCGACTTGCCGGCGCCCGAACTGCCGACCACGGCGACCTGCTCGCCGGGCGCCAGCTCCAGGTCGATGTTGTCGAGCAAGGTGTGTCCGCCGGCGACCACGCGGAGTCCACGACAACGCACCGCGACCCCGTGCGGCGCACGGGCCGCGACCAGGCCGAGCCCGCGCGCCGCCGGCGCGGTCGCCGTCGAGGTCTCGCTACCGGCGGTATCGCTGTCGGGCGCGGCCAGGGGCTCGTGCAGACGGGTGGCCACCGTGCGCAGCCCCGGCAGGGCCAGCAGGGCGCCACCCAGTGCCTGGGCGAAGGACGGCAGCCGCAACAACCAGTAGGCCAGCAGCAGGAGTTCGCCACCGACACCGGCGCGACCGAGGTGCCGCACCAGGATCAGCGCGGCGAGCAGCATCACCGTCGCGTGCTGCACCGCCTGCACGGCGAGGGCGAGGCGGGTGCGATGGACGAAGGCGCGCATCCAGGCGGCGAGATGGGCCTCGTGTTCGCGACTCACGGCGCGCTCACCGGCATGCGCGCGGATCGGCACGCAGCCCTGCAACGCATCGAGATAGAAACCCTGCAGCGTCGCGGACTGGTTGCGCAGGCGCATCTCGCGTTCCGCGAGCGCGCGCTGCGCCGCCAGCGGCAGCGCGATGGCGAGCGCGGCGAGCAGCGCCGCCGATACGGCGCTGGCCGGCGCCACCAGCGCGATGCCGAGCCAGGTGCAGGCGAGGTGGGCCGCGGCCGTCAGACCCGCGCACAGCACCGCCGGCGCCTGGCGCAGGGCGGTGACGGCGTGGGCGCGGTCGACGATGTCGGAGATCGGGCGACTGGCGAGGTAGCGGTCCGGCAGACGTGGCAGCTTGGCCAGCAGCGCGCGACGCAGGCGCAGTTCCCATTGCCGCCCGATGCGCTGGCTCTCGCGCGCGATCGGCCACTCCAGCAGGGCCAGCGCGGCCATGAAGACGAGCAGCGCGGCGAGCGCCGCGGCGCGCTGGTCGAAACGCACCAGTTCATCGCTGAGATCGAACAGGCCACGCAGCAGCAGTGCTTCGAGCAGTGCGGTGGCCGCGGCGACGGCCACGGCGAGGGTCAGGGCCGCTGGCGTCAGCCAGCCTTCGTCGCGCAACAGGGCGAACAGGTCGCGCAAGGGCCGGGGCGGCGGTTCGGCGAGCGCCGCGGCGAGCTCTGGCGACAGCGTCGTCGCCGCCGCTGTCCGTCCGCGCACCCGCACCAGCACCACGCCTTGCAGCACCAGCGTGCCCGGCGGCGTTGCGGCCGGCTGTGCCACCGCCCAGTAGCGGGCCGGTACGAGGGTGTGCGCGGCGCCGCGCTGCGCGCCGATGCGCGCGACCAGGGCCTCGACCAGGCGCACCGCTGCGCGGCCGGGGGCGATGGCGCCGGCGGCGACCAGTTGGCCGACCATGCGCTGCACGGCGTCGAGCGTGGCCAGCGCCTGCCAGCCGGTCGCCGCGCGCGCCGCGTCGAGCAGGCGCCCGGCGCGGCTGGCCCTGAAGCCGAGCCGGCGCAGGCGCTCGCCGAGGATGGCGCCGAATTCGCTGTCCCTGGCCCAGGCCAGCCAGTCGTCCACCGCGACCTGCTGGCGATGGCGCAACAGGCTGCGTTCGAGTTCGGCGCGCGCCATCCAGCGCCGCCCCTGCGCCGGATCCATGACCAGGACACGGTCGCCGAGACGCCGCCAGGCGACGACGAAATGAGCGAAGCCGTCGCTGCGCTCGACGACGAGCAGGGCCGGCAGCGCGTCGGCCGCCGCCGTCCACAGGTGATCGACCGGCAGTACGAGCTGCTCGGCGGCGAGGCCGAGGCGGCAGGCGGTGTCCTCGATGGCGTCGATCGAGGTGCCGTCGACGTCGGTCTGGCAGGCTTCGCGCAGGCGCCCGTAGCTCGCCTCGATACCGTGGCCACCGAGCAGGCACTTGAGCGTGGCCGGCCCGCAGTCCATGGCCGAGGTCTGGATGACCTCGGGGCAATACCAGCGCCGCCGTGCGCTCACGGCGCGAGCGCCACGGTCGTTGCCTGCGTCGGGCGCGCGACGCGTTGCCCGGCGAGGCGCAGCAGGAGGCGCGCCGGCGTGGTGCGTTCGATGGCAATCTCGAGCGTGCCCGGCAGGCCGTGTTGCAGCGGCGGGTGCGGGCCGGTGGCGAAGCGCGGTTCGAGTTCGACCCGCACGCTGCCGTCGCGGACCTCGCTCGCCACCCGCGCCACGGTCGCTTCGACCGCGCCGTACTGTGCCCACGGGAAGCCGTCGAGGCGCAGCCGCGCCGGCTGGCCGGGCTTGACGCGGCCGAGCACCGCGGCGGGCGACATGCTCGCGACGATGGCGAGTTCCCCGGCCGGCACGACCTGGGCCAGCAGCGCGCCGGCGGCGACCACGCTGCCGGCTTCGACCGCGGCGACCTCGCCGAGGACACCGGCGACCGGCGCGCGCACGCGGTAACGCTCGAGTTCGGCCTCGAGCCGCGCCACGGTCGCGTCGAGCACCGCGGCGCGACCGTCGAGCTCGGCTGTCTCGCGACGCAAGGCCTCGATGGTGGCGCGGCGCGAATCACGCCGCGTCGCGCCGTCGGCGGCATTGCGCGCGGTCTCGGCGGCCACGGCGGCGACCAGGGCGGCGGCCTTGTCGGCCTCGGCGCGCGCCGCGAGGACGTCGATCTCGGCCACGCGATGGTCAGCGGCGAGTTGCGCCAGGCGCGTATGCCGCGCGCTCGCGTAGTCCGCCGATGCCCGCGCTTCACGCAGGCGCGCGGCCATCGCCGCGCGATCGTCGTCGAGCGCGTCACGGGTACCCGCCAGCGCCGCTTCCTGCGCGGCGAGTTCGGCGGCGAGCGCCGCCCGGGTCGCCGGCAGCGCGGCGAGCTCGGCCTCGGCCTCGGCCAGGTGCAGGCGTTCGGCGCGATCGTCGAGTTCGAGCAGGACGCTGCCGGCGGCGACCCGGGCGCCGAGTTCGAGACGGCTCGCCACGACCCGGCCGTCGACGGCCGCCGCGACCGGGTGGGCGGCGCTCGCCACTTCGACACGGGCCTGCGCGGTGGTTTCGTAGAGCGTTATCTCGGCCAGGACGAACCAGGCGCCCCAGGCAACGACCACCAGCCCCGCGACCAGCCACCAGCCGTGGGCCGCGCGTGGGCCATCGGCCGCGAGTGCGCGGATGGTGCGGTCGAATGGCATGGTCATGGGAGCTCCTCGGCGGTCTCGCCGCCGGCGTCGACCTATCGGCGGGAGATGATCTCGGTGTGGCGTTTATGCAGGACGGCGGCCACAAGGTTCACCACGGGTGCGCGGCTGGCGCCGACGCCGTGCGCGCGCCGCCTCTGGCGCGCCGGGCGAAGCCGCGCTGGCGATACACGACATGGGACGGTCGTGTGACGCACTCGCTCGGCGGCGGCCGCCGCGCGGCCCACAATGACGCCGCCGTCATGTCGACGGCCCAACCGGAGTTCGCCCCATGATCCCGTCCGCCCCCTCTGCCCTGCGTACCCTGACCGCCGGCCTGTGCGGCTGCCTGCTGCTGGCCGGTGCGAGCGTCGTCTCGGCCGCCACCGTGACACTCAGTTCGGACCTGCAGTTCAGCGGCTTCGTCGATGCCGGCAATGCCCCGGGCGGACCGCTCGACGTCGTCAACGTGAGCCTGAGCCTGAGCTTCGACACCGCGCTCGGCGTCACGCACCAGGCCGTCGACGGCATCCATTTCGACAACGGCGTCCTGCCGACGACGGCCGTGTTCTTCGACTACCGCCCGGCGGTCGAGGTCACGCCGGGCTTCTTCAACTTCCAGCTCGACGTCTACCACGACCTGCCGGGCGCGGGCGACGCCGACGGCCTGGGCGTGCAATTCGGCCAGGACGACTTCCTGCTCCGCTTCGCCGGTATCCCGGCCGCGCTGGACAATCGCATCGCCGCCGGCGGCGGTGGCGGCCTGCCCGAACTGCTCGCCGCCCGCCAGATGCTCTACACCTCGTCACAGCCGGGTGCCACGAGTACCTTCTTCCACGAGACCGCGGACACCGCTGCTACCACGCTGACCCTGCCGCCCGCACCCGTGCCGCTACCGGCCCCGGCCTGGCTGCTGGCCGGCGCACTCGCCGCCCTCGCCCGGCGACATCGCGACTGACCCAAAGCCAGCCTCGCCCCGCCCGGCGGGGTGACGCCACGCGCCCGCGCACGTACCATCGCCGCGCCCGCCGCACTGCGGGCGCGCTATCGAATCGCGGGAGAAATGGCATGCTGATCAACGGCCAATGGCTGACCGGCGGGGCGAGCTTCGCCGTCACCGACCCGGCGACGGGGGAGCACCTCGGCAACGTACAGGACGGCGGCGCCGCCGAGACCACCGCCGCCATCGACGCCGCCCAGGCGGCCTTCCCGGCCTGGGCCAGCCAGACCGCCTTCGCCCGCGCCGACATCTTGCGCCGCGCCTACGACCTCATGGTCGCGCGCAAGAGCGAGCTTGCGAAGCTGCTGACCCGCGAACAGGGCAAGCCGTTGCGCGCGGCGACGGTCGAGACGCAGTACGCGGCGGATTTCCTGCTGTGGTTCGCCGAACAGGCCAAGCGCGTCTACGGCGACATCCTGCCCTCGCCGCGCGCCGACCAGCGCTTTCTCGTCCTGCGCCAGCCGGTCGGCGTGGTCGGTGCGATCACGCCGTGGAACTACCCCATCTCGATGCTCACCCGCAAGCTCGGCCCGGCGCTCGCCGCCGGCTGCACGGTGGTGCTGAAACCGGCCGAGGCGACCCCGCTCATCGCCATCGAAGTATTCAAGCTGCTACAGGAAGCAGGGGTGCCGGACGGCGTGATCAACCTCGTCACGGCCAGCGATCCGAAACCGGTCGGCGAGGTGCTGGTCAGCGATCCGCGCGTGCGCAAGATCACCTTCACCGGTTCGACCGCGGTCGGCAAGCTGCTCGCGCGCGGCGCCGGCGAGCACATGAAGCGCATCTCGCTCGAACTCGGCGGGCATGCGCCCTTCATCGTCTACAAGGATGCCGACCCCATCCACGCCGCCAAGGGCGCGGCGGCGGTGAAGTTCCTCAACACGGGGCAGGCCTGCATCAGCCCCAACCGGATGTACGTGCACGAGTCTCAGGTCGAACCCTTCGTCGCCGAACTCACCCGGCGCGTGGAACGCCTGACGCCGGGCCACGGCCTCGATCCCGAGTCCGCGGTCGGGCCGTTGATCAACGCCGCCGCCGTCGACAAGGTCGACAACCAGGTGCGCGACGCCGTGACCCGCGGCGCGCAGTTGCTCGTCGGTGGCAAGCGCCTCACGGCGGGCAACCACGCCCAGGGCCATTTCTACGCGCCGACGGTGCTCGCCAACGTGCGCGCGGACATGCTCATCTATCGCGAGGAGACCTTCGGCCCGGTCGCCGCCGTCGTGCCCTACACCGATGCGGACGACGTCGTCGCCATGGCCAACGACACCGTCTACGGGCTGGCCGCCTACGTCTACACCAACAGCCTGCAGCAGGCCATGCGCGCCTTCGAGGCGCTGCGCTTCGGCATCGTCGGCATCAACGACATCAACCCGACGGCAGCCGCCGCGCCCTTCGGCGGCATCAAGGAATCGGGGCTCGGCCGCGAAGGCGGCCGCGAAGGCATCGAGGAGTACCTCGACGTCAAGCTGGGCGGTTTCGCGATCTGAGCGCCGCGGCGGCGGCAGGCGCCGCGTTCAGGCCGCGCGGCGCGCCGCGGCGCGGCCGATGCGTGCCACCACCTCGTTACCGCAACCGCGGTACTCGATCTGGTCGAAGCTGAAGGCCTTGGCCATGGCGATGCCGCGGCCGTGGTTGTCCATGGCGCGCTCGGGATCGAAATCGAGGTAGCGCGCCCAGTCGAAGCCGCGCCCTTCGTCGCAAATGACGACTTCGATGTGATCCGGCCCGCGGTGGAAGTCGACCGTCACGCGCTTGTCGGCATGAGCCGGGTCGCGCAGGCGGCGCGCGACCTCCTCCTGCCACGTGCCGGCCTCCTTCAGCACCGACTTCTCGTCGTAGCCGATGGCGAGGTTGCCGTGCTCGATGGCGTTGATGAGCAGTTCGGAGAAACCGGTCACGGCGGCCTCGGGTGACGGACAGGCATTGGCGAGAAAGGCCGCCAGGGCGTTCGCCTCGTCGAGGTCGCGGAACGCGAATCGCGCCGACTCGGCGATGGCGGAGGTGATGGCGCCGCGACGCGACTCGGCGAGGAGATCGAGCCGGGCACGGCGATCGTCGGCGGCGGTCGCCACCACCGAGCGCAGCACGGCCTCGTCGTAGGGCTTGGTGAGATAGTAGAAGGCGCCGGCCTCGATGCCTTCGGCGATCTCGTGCGTGCCGCTCTTGGCCGTCTGCAGGATCACCGGCACGTAGCGCAGCACGTCGTGCGCCTTCATGCGGCGCAGGACCTCCATGCCGTCCATGCGCGGCATCATGCGATCGAGCAACACGATGTCGTAGTGCTGCGGATCGGCCTCGAGCAGGGCCCAGGCCTCGGCACCGTCGTTGGCGCCGTCCAGCGTGTAGCCGGTACCGGCAAGGTACTCCAGCAGGATCTCGTGGTTGACGGGTTCGTCGTCGACGATCAGCACGTTCAGCATGGTCGGGCGGGGCTTCCTGTGGTCGGGAACAACGTCGGCCCGGCGACACCGCACGGGCACACCGCAGCGATAGCGGCTGCCGCGCTGCTTGCTTGAGTCCCGGCGCGTCGCCCGGGCGCGGTTCAAGATCGACGGTGATCGGCCGCTCAGCGCTGCGATCAACCTCTGCCGCTGTCCGCCCATGTCCGCACATCGCTTCCAACACGCCCTGCCCTACGCCTTCCTGGTCGTCGTCATCGCCACGCTCGGCCTGCTGCTCGTCTCCGCCCTGCACAGTGACCGCAGCTTCACCGTGCGCGAACGGCAGGGTACCCGCATGCTGGCCACACTGCGGCCCGTGCTCGGCGGTCTCGCTCTCCACCACGCGACCTGCGGCAACGGCGCCGCTGCTGCCGCGAGTCCACGCTGCGTCGAACTCAACGCCGGGATCGATGCGGCCTTCGACGACCTCGACGTGACGCTGACAACCGACCTCGAACTGCGAGCGATCCTGTCGCGCCTGCGCCGCGGCTGGCATGTCGTCCGCGACGAGAACCAACTCGGTCGCGCCTTCCACGATGGTCACGTGGCACTGATGAACGCGCTGCTCGAGTTGTACGACGACCTCGGCGACAGCTCCAACCTGATCCTCGACCCAGTCCTCGAAACCTACTCCCTGATGGAAATGGCGTTGGTACACCTGCCGTCCGTGATCGCGGACCTGGCGCGCCTGCACGATCTCGATAACGGTGACGAAGGCGGCGCCGACCCCTTTGTCGTCGGCAGCATCGCGGCGCGCCTGCGCGAGAGCTACCAGCACCTCGCCCACGACATCGACACGCTTGCGGGCCTCGGCGCCCTGAGCGACGCGGCGACGTGGGAAGCCCTCGATCGCGCGCTCTACGACGTGCATCGACTGAGCGAACAGGTGCTCACCAACGATGCGACGGGCGCCACGGACAACGCGGCGACGCTGACCGACGAACAGGTCATCGCCGGCACGCTGGTGGCCGAAGACGCCGTGCTGCGCGTGCTCGATGCCCGTCTCGCCGGGCGCCAGACGGCGCTCGAGTTCCGTCTCATCCTCGGCAGCATCGCCCTCGTGATGCTGCTGGCGATGACCGTGCTGCTGTTCCGCCGCGCCGCACGGGCGAGCGTCGCCATGCGTCTCAGCGAGCAGCGCACCAGCGAAGTGGTGCGCAGCATGCGCGAAGGCGTGGCCATCATCGACGACCACGGCATCGTGCTCGAGGTCAACCCGTCGCTCTGCCGCATGCTCGATCGCGAAGCGCGCGACATCCGCGGGCATTCGCTCGGCCGCCTGCTGCCGGCGGCAGAAAGCAACAGCCTCGAACGTATCCTCGCCGCGGCACGCGGCGGCGGCGACGTCGTCGCACGCGACGCCGGCCATGAAATCACCCTCGTGCGCCGTTGCGGCGAAACCCTGGTGGTCGATTTCGCCACCGCCCGCCTGGTCACGGGCGAGACGGCGAGTTTCGTTGCCACCTTCCACGACGTCACCCAGCGCAAGCAGGACGCCGAGGCCCTGCGCGCGGCGCGCGACATCGCCGAGGCCGCCACACTGGCCAAGAGCGAGTTCCTGGCCAACATGAGTCACGAGATCCGCACGCCCATGAACGCCATCATCGGCATGAGCGAGCTCGCCCTCACCACGGCGCTCGACGAGCGCCAGCGCGGCTACATCGGCAAGGCCCACCGCGCCGCGGTCAGCCTGCTCGGCATCATCAACGACATCCTCGATTTCTCGAAGATCGAGGCCGGCAAGCTGCACGTCGAGACGACCGAGTTCCGCCTCGAGGACGTTTTCGACAACCTCGCCGGCCTGGTCGGGTTGCGCGCGCAGGAGAAGGGCATCGAGCTGATGTTCGACTTCGGCCACGAGGTACCGCGCAACCTCGTCGGCGACCCGTTGCGGCTGACCCAGGTGCTCGCCAACCTGTGCAGCAACGCGATCAAGTTCACCGACAGCGGCGGCGAGGTCTTGGTCCTCGTCGAGGCGGTCGAATCGCGCGCCGACGAGGCGGTGCTCGAGTTCAGCGTGCGCGACACCGGCATCGGCATCGACACCGACAAGCAGTCCACTCTGTTCGCACCCTTCACCCAGGCCGACAGCTCGACCACCCGGCGCTACGGCGGCACCGGGCTCGGCCTGAGCATCTGCACCCGCCTGGTGGAGATGATGGGCGGTGCGATGTGGTTCGACAGCCGGCCGGGCGTCGGCAGCAATTTCCACTTTTCCGTGCGCATCGGCACCCAGGAGGTCGACGAATCCATCCCCAGCCTGCCGCCGCTCAGGTTGCTGCTGGTCGACGACAACCACACCACGCGCACCGTACTCGGCGACATGTTGGCGGGCTTCGGCTTCGACCACGACGAGGCCGACAGCGGCGAGGATGCGCTGGCCCTGTTCGAGGCCGCGCGTGATCGCGCGCCGTACGCGGCGATCCTGCTCGACTGGCGACTGCCGGGCATGGACGGCGGCGAAACGTTGCGGCGCCTGCGGGCGCTCGCCGCCGGCCAGGATCTCCCACCGGTGATCTTCGTCACCGGTTGCAGCGAGACTTTCCTGCGTGAAGCCGCCGGCGATCTCGACTTTGCCGCCATCGTCGCCAAGCCCGTCCTGCCCTCGGTCCTGCTCGATGCCGTGATGGCCGCCACCGGCCATGCCACGGTGGTGCGCGGTCGCAATGCCGCGCGCCAGGCCAAGGTCCAGGCCGCGGTCGACCGTCTCGCTGGTGCGCGCATCCTGGTCGTCGAGGACAACGACATCAACCAGGACCTCGCCGTGGAACTCCTGCACAACAACGGCATGCACGCCGAGATCGCCAACAACGGACGCGAGGCGCTCGACCTGCTCGCGCGCGCGTCGTTCGATGCCGTCCTGATGGACTGCCAGATGCCGGTCATGGACGGCTATACCGCGACGGCGAAGATCCGCCAGCAGCCGCGCTGGAAGGAGCTGCCGGTGATCGCCCTGACCGCCAACGTCATGAGCGGCGATCGCGAAAAGGTGCTCGAAGCCGGCATGAACGATCACGTCGGCAAGCCGATCAACGCCGCGGAACTGTTCACGGTGCTGGCGCGCTGGGTGCAGCCGGCGCGTTCCGTGCCCGCGGCAACACCGCCGGCGGTGGCGGCGCGCGCGTCGGCGACGGCTGCGAGAAGTGCACCTTCGACGAGCGCCGCCGCGCTACCGCCGCTCCCTGGCATCGATACCGCCGCCGGGCTCGCGGTGGCGAACGGCAAGGCCGAGTTCTACCGCCGCCTGTTGCTGCGCTTCCGCGACGGCCAGGCCGATTTCGCCGCGCGCTTCACCGCCGCGCTCGACGATGCCGACCCGGAGGCCGCAACGCGCGCCGCCCACTCGCTCAAGGGCGTGGCCGGCAACGTCGGCGCCCTCGGGGTGCAACAGGCTGCCGCCACCCTCGAAGGGGTGTGCCAGGCCGGCCACGGTGGCGCCGAGCTCGATGCCGCCCGCGCCGCCGTGGAACGCGCGCTGGACGAAGTGATGGGCGGGCTGGCCGGGCTCGAAGCGCTGGCGGCCTGATTCCGCTCAACCGCCGCCGTGCCGCGCGTGGGCATCGGTGAGATACAACGTCACCTGCGCCAGCAGTGACGACGTCGTGCACGCGACCCGCAGGTGGCCGAGGTGGCCGGCATCGGAGCATCTCGTCAATCCGACCACGTAACCGCCGAACACACCGAAAAGCCGCCGGGCGGCTGCGCCGTCCAATTCCCAGGCGGAGAACCGCAAATCAAGCGCGACGCCCGCATTGTTCAGCACAGGGCGGATCCGCTACGCTGCGCCGCCATCACCACCTGCCGGACGGGTGCGCACGGTGCTCGAACTCTACGACCTGCCGCTTTCCCTGAACTGCTACAAGGTGCGCCTGATGCTGGCGTTCCTGGGCGTGCCCTATGCGCGCAAGACAGTGAATCTGCTCGAGGGCGCGCACAAGACCGCCGAATTTCTCGCCATCAATCCCTTCGGCCAGATCCCGGTACTGGTCGACGGTGAGCAGGTGCTCCGCGATTCCCAGGCCATCATCGTCTGGCTCGCGCGCAGACATTCGGCTGGAACCTGGATGCCGGACGACGCGGACGCGGAAGCGCTGGTGAATGCCTGGCTCGCGGCGGCCGCCTACGAAATTCGTCTCGGGCCCTACGATGCCCGGCTGGCGGCGCTCTACCCGGCGCTGTGCGTGAACGAGGCCACGGCCGTCGAGCGCAGTCATACGGCACTCGCGCTCTACGAAGGCCGCTTGCGCGAACGCGAGTGGATTGCGCTCGATCGTCCCACCGTGGCGGACGTCGCGGCGTTCCCCGCGATTTCGCAAAGCGGCGATGGCGGTATCGGGCTCGAGCCCTATCCCGCGGTACGCGCCTGGCTCGAACGCTTGCGGGCACTGCCGGGATTCGTTCGGCTGGTGGACTGATCAGCCGTCCGGGGTACCGGGCGGCCCAGGCCGGGCGAGGTATGACCGGATCGACCGCGGGCGACGCGGCCCGGTGTCGCTCATCCGCCGCCGTGCCGCGCGTGGGCATCCGTCATGAACAGCACCACCTGCGCCAGCAGTGACAGCGTCATGAAGGCGAACAACAGCTGGCCCAGGTGGCTCGCGTCAGGGCTCGTCGTCAGCCCGACCACGTAACCGCCCACCGCGCCGAAGAGTTGCTGGGCGAGTCCCGCACCGGCCGCCGCCGCGCCGGCGAGCGCCGGCACGAGGCTCACCGTACCGGCCAGGGTCGAGGGCATGAGCAGGCCATGGCCGAGACCGAGCAGGGCGAGCGGCGCGGTGATGGCAAGCGCGGAATCGACACCGAACCCGGCCAGCGCCAGGGTGATCGAGATGCCGACGAGGGTGGTGAACTGGCCGAGAAACATGATGCGCATCTCGCTGGTCCGTTTCAGCAGGCGGCTGCAGATGAAGTTGCCGGCGATGTAGCAGAGCGGTGGGAACATCACGTACCAGCCGATCTCGGCCGGGCCGACGCCGTAGTCGATCAGCACCACCGGCAGGCCGGCGAGGAAGACGTAGAAGGCACCGGTGCACATGGCGAGGATCGCGCAGTACGCGAGAAATGCCGGCAAACGGAGCAGCGACGCGTAGGCCCGCACGAAGCCGCGCAACCAGTGATCGGTGACCGCGCTCGCCGGACGGTCCGGCGGCACCAGCCGCCAGGCCAGGGCCAGCAGGACCACGGCCAGCAGTGCGGCGAGGACGAAGTTGGCCCGCCAGCCCGCCAGCACGTGGACCTGGCCGCCGAGCACCGTCGCCGTCGGCGGGCACAGTCCCAGCACCATGCCGGTATAGGCCATCACCCGCGGGCGATCGGCGATGGCGAAGAAGTCCTGCACCATGGCGCGCCCCAGCACCATGCCGGCGGCGGCTCCGGCGCCCTGCACGAAGCGCGCGGCGACCAGCCAGGAGAGGCTCGGTGCAGCCGCCGCGGCGAGCGAGCCGAGCACCGCGAGGCCGAGACCGACGAAGAGCAGGCGGCGGCGGCCGTGACGATCGGACAACGGCCCGTAGACCACCTGCGCGCCGCCGAAACCGATGACGAAACTCGAGAACGTCAGCTGCACGGCGTCGCGGGCGACGCCGAAGGTCTCGCTCCAGGAGGGCAATGACGGCAGGCACAGGGTCATCGCCACCAGGCCGTAGCCGATCATGGCGAGCAGGGTCGCCACCAGCAGGCGGCGCGGAGGGACGGGCGGCGCGGCGGCGGGCGCTGATTGACTCACGGGACGAGATGACTCCTGGCGAGCGCGCATGGTAACCGAAGCGCGCGACGTCGCTCCGCGATCCGACCCCGATCCGCGCGCTCGTTCAGCCAGCGCGGCGCGTGACGCGTGCGCGGGCGCCCCGACCGCGCGTCCATCACGGCGGTCGGAATGAATCTATGACGTGGCCGCGAGACCGGCCGGCGATGCAGGCTAGAATCGCCGCTCGTCCGAGGGGGAGAGTCCGATGTCCGAATCCGCATCCGCGGCGGCGCGTGCCGCGGCCTACTGGCGTGCCAATCTGAAAGTGCTCGCCGTCCTGCTCGGCGTCTGGGGCGTGGTCTCCTTCGGCTGCGGCATCCTGTTCGTCGACGTCCTCAACGACTACCGCCTGTTCGGCTTCAAGCTCGGCTTCTGGTTCGCTCAACAGGGTGCGATCTACGTCTTCGTGATCCTGATCTTCGTCTATGCCGCCGTCATGCGCCGGCTCGATCGCCGCTACGGCGTCGACGACGACGCGGAGGCGTGCTGATGGACGCGCAGGCCCTCACCTACCTCTTCGTCGGTCTCTCCTTCGCGCTCTATATCGGTATCGCGCTGTGGTCGCGCGCCGGTTCCACCGGCGATTTCTACGTCGCCGGTGGTGGTGTGCACCCCATCGCCAACGGCATGGCGACGGCGGCGGACTGGATGAGCGCGGCGTCGTTCATCTCCATGGCCGGCATCATCGCCTTCATGGGTTACGACGGTACCGTGTATCTCATGGGCTGGACCGGCGGCTACGTGCTGCTGGCGCTGTTGCTCGCGCCGTACCTGCGCAAGTTCGGCGAATTCACCGTGCCGGACTTCATCGGCACGCGTTACTGCTCGAACCTCGCGCGCGTGGTCGCGGTGCTGTGCCTCATCGTCATCTCCTTCACCTACGTCGCCGGCCAGATGCGCGGCGTCGGCATCGTCTTCTCGCATTTCCTCGGCGTCAGCATCGAGTGGGGCGTGGCCATCGGCATGCTGGTGGTGTTCCTGTACGCGGTCATGGGCGGCATGAAGGGCATCACCTATACCCAGGTCGCGCAGTACTGCGTGCTGATCTTCGCCTACCTCGTACCAGCCATCTTCATCTCGCTCCTGATGACCGGCATCCCGCTGCCGCAGCTCGGCCTCGGCGCGACCCTCGCCGACGGCTCGGGCGTCGCCGTGCTCGACCGGCTCGACACGGTGCTGATCGATCTCGGCTTCGCGCCCTACACCGCGGGCGTGAAGTCGACTGTCGACGTCTGCGCCATCACCCTCGCGCTGATGCTCGGCACGGCCGGCCTGCCGCACGTCATCGTGCGCTTCTTCACCGTACCCAAGGTGTCCGACGCGCGACGCTCGGCCGGCTGGGCGCTGCTCTTCATCGCGCTGCTCTACACCACGGCACCCGCGGTCGGCGCCTTCGCGCGGTTGAATTTCATCGAGACCGTGCACGACACGCCCTATGCGGAAGCGGCGTCCTGGTTCCACACCTGGGAGACGGTGGGTCTGGTCGCCTGGCGCGACAAGGACGACGACGGCCGCATCGACTACGCGCCCGGCCCGCCCTTCGCCGGCAAGCCCGAGTTCAAGGGCGAGGAACGCAGCGCCGACGGCGCACGGCGGGTCACCAATGCGTCCAGCGACGGCACCAACGAGGTCTACGTCGACCGCGACATCATGGTGCTGGCCAACCCCGAGATCGCGGGCCTGCCGCCGTGGGTGATCGCACTCGTCGCCGCCGGCAGCCTGGCCGCGGCACTGTCGACCGCGGCGGGCCTCCTGCTCGTGATCTCCGCGGCGGTCTCGCACGATCTCCTCAAGAAGACCTTCGCCCGCGGACTCGACGACCGCACGGAACTGCGTGCCGCACGTCTCGCCGCGGCGGCTGCCATCGCGCTCGCCGGCTACCTCGGCGTCAATCCGCCGGGCTTCGTCGCCGAGGTCGTGGCCTTCGCCTTCGGCCTCGCCGCGGCCTCCCTGTTCCCGGCCATCCTCATGGGTATCTTCTCGCGGCGCATGAATACCGCCGGCGCGGTGGCCGGCATGCTCGCCGGGCTTGCCTTAACCCTCGGTTATATCGCCTGGTTCAAGTTCCACGCGCCGCATCTCAACGCGCCGTCGGAATGGTGGTTCGGCATCTCACCGGAAGGCATCGGTGCGCTCGGCGCGGCGCTCAACGTCGGCGTCGCCTGCGTGGTCAGCGCGTTGACGCCGCCGCCGCCGGCCGCGGTGGTCGCGCTGGTCGAGGACATCCGCGTGCCGGCCGGGGTCAGCGCGCCGCACATGCACTGAGCGGCCTGCCGCCGGCACTTTCAGGCGCCCGCTGCGAGCAGCAGGCAGGCGCCGACGACGAGCGTCAGCGGCCAGCGCAGGCGCGGATACCAGGGGGGCGTCTCGCCGCGCTGCCAGGCGCGGGTGTCGACGACGAGCACGGCGAGGAAGGCCACGGCCAGCACGACCATGGCCGCGGCGGGCGTCGGCAACAGCAGTGCGATCCAGCCCACGAGTGACGGCAGGACGCTGACGACCAGGCGAGCGGGGCGGAGCGCGGCGCCGGCGCGCGGCACGGCCACCGCCAGGCCCCACTGGATGCCGCCGAGGAAGGACAGGATGACGGCGCCATAGGCGACCAGCGCCGGCGCGGCGCTGGTCGCGAACCCCGCGGGGCCAACGGCCATCAACAGGGCCAGTGCCACGAACGGCAGGGCGCCCAGGCCACCCAGCCAGGCGGCGACGGCCGGCACGTTCAGACGGCCTCCGCGGCGCGGTGATCGCCCCCGCAGGACTTCCGGCTTGGCATGACGCGCGACATGGTCGTGATACGTTGCCGGGCCGGGCCCGGATCGCACCGGCACACGTGATCATGGTCAGATCGGCATTGCTGCCGACGCGCACAATGAACGCGCGAGAATCGCCGGCCTCGCGCGCGCCGGCCCGGAGTCGTCATCGCCCGTGTTCGAACTGCTGCTGCTCGTCGTCGTCGCCAACAGCGCCCCGGTCGTCGCCCGGCACCTGTTGGGCGATCGCTGGGCACGGCCGATCGACGGCGGCCGCGTGCTCGCCGACGGCCGCCCGCTGCTCGGCACCTCCAAGACCTGGCGCGGGCTGGCCAGCGCCGCACTCGCCTGCGCACTTGCCGCGCCGGTACTCGGCGTCGAGGTCCATCACGGCGCCGCCGCCGGTGCCCTGACCATGGCCGGTGACCTCGCCGCCAGTTTCGCCAAGCGCCGGCGCGGCTACCCGGCGAGCGCTCACGCCCCGGTACTCGACACCGTGCCCGAAGCCCTCTTGCCGGCCCTCGCGCTGGCGCGACCGTTCGCGTTGGGCTGGTGGGAAGTGCCGCTGCTGGTGGTGATCTTCCACTTCACCGTGCGCTTCACCTCGCCCGTGCTCTACCGCCTGCACCTGCGGCGCCATCCCTGGTAGGCCACGCGATGACGGCTCACGCGCTCAGTCTCGTGACGTACAACATGCACAAGGGTTTCAGCGGTGACGGCCGGCGTACCTTCGTGCTGACGCGCATGCGCGAAGCCCTGGCCGCGTGCGGTGCCGACCTCGTGTTCCTGCAGGAAGCCCAGGGCGAACACGCCCGCCACGCCAGGCGCCTGCCCGACTGGCCCGAGAACGGCCAGTTCGAGTACCTCGCCGACACCCTGTGGCCGCACCACGCCTACGGCAAGAACGCGGTCTACGACCACGGCCACCACGGCAACGCGATCCTGAGCCGCTACCCGCTCGAATTCTGGGAGAACATCGGCGTCTCGCCGTGGCCCTTCGCGGCCAGCCGCAGCCTGCTGCACGCGCGCATCCGCGTACCCGCGCTCACCGCACCGCTGCACCTCGTGTGCATCCACTTCGGCTTCCTCGGCGCCGAGCGTCGCCCGCAGGTGCGCCGGCTGTGCGAGCACATCGAGGCCCACGTGCCGCACGGCGAACCCCTGCTGGTGGCCGGCGACTTCAACGACTGGTTCGGCGGCGCCGAGCGCGATTTCAACGCGGCGCTCGGCCTGCGCGAGGTGTTCCTCGCCCTGCACGGGCGCCATGCACTCAGCTTCCCCGCCTGGGCGCCGCTGTTCCCCATGGATCGCATCTACTGCCGCGGTCTCGAACCCGTGCGCGCCGAGCGCCTGGGTGGTGCGCCGTGGCGCGCACTGTCCGACCACGTGCCGTTGATGGCCTGGTTCGCGTCGTGATGCCGGCCGGCGGCCTGGAACGGTCCTGATGCGCGATCCGCGTTTCACCCTGGCCAACGCCCTGACCGCCTTCCGCCTCGTGGTGGCCGCACCGGGAATGTTGTTGTGCGCGCTGCTCGGTGCGCGCGAGTTGTTCGTGTGGATCCTCGCCGCCTCCTTCGCGAGCGATGCCGTCGACGGCACCGTGGCGCGCCTGACCGGCCACGCCACGCGCTTCGGTGCCATGCTCGACTCCTGGGCCGACGCCGTCGCCTACACCGTCATCGCCATCGGCGTGGCGACGTTGTGGCCGGATCTCGTGCGCGCGCAAGCCCTCGCGTTCAGCGCCATCGTCGCGAGCTTCGCCGTGCCGAGCCTGGTCGGCTACGCGCGCTTCCGCCGCTTCACGAGCTACCACACCTGGCTGGTCAAGCTCGCCGTGGCGACCACCGCGGCGGCGTTGCTGGTGGTGCTGTCCGACGGGCCGGCATGGCCGTTTCGCCTCGCCGCGGTGATCGCCACGCTCGCCGCGCTCGAAGAGATCGCCATCACCTGCGTGCTCGCCGAACCGCGCTCGAACGTGCGCGGTCTCGTCAGCGTGCTGCGCGCGCGCCGGCCGCGCGACTGATCAGCGCGCGGCCGACCCGAGCAGCACGCGTTCGCCGCCGTCGAGACCGGACAGGACGTCGACCCGGCCATCGCCCGCGACCCGCCCGGTACGCACGTAGCGCCGGCTCGTGCCGTCCTCGCCCACCACCTCGACGAACTCGAGCTGGCCGAAACGCCGCACGGCGTTCGCCGGCACGCGCAGGCGCCGGGCCGTGCCGGTGGGCACGGCGAGGCGACCGAAGAGTCCTGGATAGAGCCCGGCCTCGCTGGGCAGCGCAAGACGCACGGTCACGGAGCGCGAACCCGGATCGGCGGACGGCACGATCTCCTCCACGGTGGCGGCAAAGTCGCGATCGACGGCATCGACGTGGACCGTCAGCGCGGCGCCCACGACGAGCGCGGCACCGAGCGATTCGCGCACCTGTGCGACCAGGCGCAGGCGGTCGGGCGCGTAGAGCTTGAGCAGCGGACGACCCGGCACGGCGGTGTCACCGGGCTCGGCGTAACGCTCGACCACGCGCCCGGCGAACGGTGCGGTCAAGGTGGCGTGGCTGCGGGCCGAGGTGGTCTCGGCAAGACGGCCGCGGGCACCGGCCAGCGCCGCCTCGGCGGCGCGCAACGCCGCGAGTGCCCGTTCCAGTTCCTGGCGCGAGGCCGCGCCCTGGGCGGCCAGGCGCGCCGTGCGTTCGTGGTGGGAGCGCGCCTCGGTCACGCGCGCCTCGGCACCCGCGATGTCCTGGCCGACCTGGGCGACGCGCGAAGTCTCCTCGCGCGCATCGAGCTCGACGAGTACCTGGCCGGCCGTCACGCTGTCACCGGCCCGCACGTGCACCTGCCGGATCGCGGCCATGATGCGCGAGGACACCAGCGCCTCGTCGCGCGCCTCGACCGTGCCGGTGGCGTATTCGAAGGTGGGCTCTTCCGCCACCTCCACCGTGGTCGTCGCGCCGACGGCCGGCGTACCGGCGGCTGGCGGCGTCATCTGCGGCGCGATGCGTACACCGAACAGCCCGGCCTGCCAGGCCATCAGCACGCCGAGCAGGGCGAGACCCGCGATGATCGAGACGATTCGCTTCATGCCGTGGAGACG
This sequence comes from Gammaproteobacteria bacterium, assembly GCA_050184115.1. Classification (GTDB taxonomy): domain Bacteria; phylum Pseudomonadota; class Gammaproteobacteria; genus JACKNG01. Next base: position 225,922 of record JBFXAQ010000003.1, read on the forward strand.
CTCGCTGGCGCGGCGCCCTCCTCCTTGCCGTAGACCAGGAAATACACCGCCGGCACGACCGCGAGGGTGAACACCGTCGAGGCCAGGATGCCGAAAATGATGCACCAGGCGAGCCCGCTGAAGATGGGGTCGAGGGTGATGACGACGTTGCCGAGCAGGGTCGTGCCGGCAGTCAGCAGCACCGGGCGCATGCGCACCGCGCCGGCGCGATAGAGCGCCTCGCGGAGATCGAGCCCGGCGCCGCGCGCGCCACGCACGAATTCGACCAGGATGAGCGAGTTGCGCACGACGATGCCGGCCAGCGCGATCATGCCGATCATGGCGGTGGCGGTGAACAGTACCGGGTCAGGCAGGGCACCGATGCTGCGTTCGCCGAGCTGGTTCAAGAGCCAGAAGCCAGGCATCACGCCGATCAGCGTGAGCGGGATGGCCGACATGATGATCAACGCCAGCACCGCCGAGCGCGTCTCGACGTAGAGCACGAAGAAGATGCCGATGAGCGCCGCGGCGAAGGCCAGTCCCATGTCGCGGAACACGCGCAGCGTGATGTGCCATTCACCCTCGCCGTCCCAGTTCGCGGTGACGCCGTCCGGCAAGCCCCAAGGGATACCGCCGCCGTTGGCGAGGAAGGTGCGCGCGGCCAGCGGCCGCGGCGTGGCGGGTGCGGCCTGCGCACCGTCCGCGGCGAGATCGGCGGCGACGTCGAGCACCACCGCGGCCGGTGGCCGCCCGGCGAGTTCGGCGTAGGCATAGGCGACCGGTCGCAGGTCCTTGTGATAGCGCGGCGAGGCCACCGTGCCGGTTTCGAACCGGCCGAGTTCGCCGAGCTGGACCAGCGGCTGCGGCGCGTCGCTGAGCGCGTTGCCCTCGCGCAGCTTGGCGATGCCCGGGCGACCCTTGACGTAGAGCGACTCCAGCGCGCCGCTGTCACTGCGCGTCGCCAGTGGCAGGCGCACGCGGATCGGCAGCGGCTGGGCCTCGCTCGCGCGCTCGAGATGGCCTGCGGTGAGGCCGTCGCCGGCCAGCGCGAGCGTACCGGCGATATCGCTGACGGCAACCCCGGACAGCGCCGCCTTGCGCTGGTCGGTGACGAAGCGCAGGCGCGGCTGCGCCGCCGCGACCGAAGTGTCGACATCGACCACCAGCGGCTCGGCGCGCAGGCGGGCGGCGGTCAGCGCGGCGGCGCGTTCGAGCTCGGCATAGGGCGTGGTCGGCTCGCCGTAGAGTTCGACGATGAGCGTCGCCAGCACCGGCGGCCCCGGCGGGACCTCGACGATGGCGAGCCGCGCGCCGTGGGCCGCCGCGAGACGTTCGAGATCGGGCCGGAGCCTGAGCACGATGGCGTGCGACTGCGCGGCACGTGACTGGCGCGGCGCGAGCGTGACGCGCAGGTCCGCGACATGCCCGCCGCGGCGCAGGTAGTCGTGACGCACCAGGCCGTTGAAGTCCATCGGCGAGGCGAGACCGTTGAAGGCAGCGACGGTATCCACCTCGGGGACGCGGACGAGGTAATCGGCGAGCGCGGCGGCCACCGCCTCGGTCTGTTCGAGCGTGGTGCCCTCGGCCATGTCGACGACGAGCTGGAACTCGTCCTTGTTGTCGTAGGGCAGGAGTTTCAGCGGAACCAGGCGCAGCGCGGGCAATGTGCACGCGAGGGCGAAGATTACGGCGACCACGCCGAGGAAGGCGGCGGCGCGGCCACGCGAAGCGACGAGCGCGCCGACCAGTCGCGCGTAGACGCGGTAGGTGCCGCCCTGCTCCACCGGCGCGGCCGGCGGTCGCGTCGCCGGCAGCAGGCGCGCCGCCAGCCACGGCGTGACGAGGAAGGCGACGACCGTGCTCAAGGTCACGCTGACCGGCACGTTGAAGGCCATCGGCGCCATGTAGGGCCCCATCATGCCGGTGATGAAGGCGAGCGGGGCGAAGGCCAGCACGATGGCCACCGTCGACATGATCAGGGGGCCGCGGATCTCGCCGATGGCGGCGGCGATGGCGCCCGCGCGATCGCCACTGCCACGACCGAGGAAGCGTTCAATGTTGTCGATACCGGTGATGGGGTCGTCGACCAGCAGGCCGAGTGCGAGGATCAGCGCGAACAGCGTGACGCGGTTGATGGTGTAGCCGCCAGCGAAGTCGAGCGCGAGCGTCGCGCCGTAGCAGACGGGAATGGCGAGCGCGACCACCAGCGCCGGCCGCCAGCCGATGAACAGGCTGATGAAGACGACCACCGTGACGACCGCGATGACGAGGCTCGTGACCAGTTCGTCGACCTTGGCGTCGGCGGTGCGGCCGTAGTCGCGCAGCACGGCGAGGTGGACCTCGGGCGGCAGCAGTTCACGCTCGAGACGGGCGAGATGGCGATGCACGTCCTCGGCCACCCACACCGCGTTGGCGCCCTTCTGCTTGGCGATGGACAGCGCCACCATCGGGAAGCGGCCGGCGCGGGGCAAGGCCGGGTCGGCAGCCGGGCCGAAGCCGAGCCAGGTGTAGTCGGCAACCTCGGCCGGGCCATCCGCGATGCGGGCGACGTCGGCGAGCCGGACCGGCACGCCATTGACGACGTTGACCACCAGCGCGGCCAGGGCCTCGGCATCGGGCACGAAGTCCCCCGCTTCGAGCACGACCACGCGGTTGGCGACCGGCAGTTCGCCCGCCGGCAGGCGCACGTTCGAGGCGATGAGCGCCTGCGCCACCTCGTGTGGCGTGGTCGCCCGCGCAGCGAGTGCCAGTGCATCGAGTTCGACCCGCACCTGGCGCGGCCGCCCGCCGCTGACCTCGACGCGGTTGGTGCGCGCGATGGCCTTGAGCCCCTGCACCATCTCCTCGCCGAGGCGACGCAGTTCATGGTCGCCGATGCGTTGCGGTGCGCTGCTCCACAGGCCGACGACGACGATCGGCACGTCGTCTATCTCGACCGGCTTGACCACCCAGCTCGCCACCGCCGCCGGCACCAGGTCGAGATTGGAATGCAGCTTGTTGTAGACCTTGACGAGCGAGTTCTCGCGGTGCTCGCCGACGTGGAATCGCACGGTGACGATGGCCTCGTCGGCACGTGACATGGAGTAGACGTGTTCGACGCCGTCGATCTGGGCGAGCAGCTTCTCCAGCGGCGTGGCGACCTGGCGCTCGACCTGGTCGGCGTCGAGCCCGGGTGCGCGGATCAGAACGTCGGCCAGGGGCACGACGATCTGGGGTTCTTCCTCGCGCGGCGTGAGGACGAGCGCGACGCCACCGAGGATCAGCGCGAGGAGCATCAACAGGGGCGGCAACGGACTGCCCATCACCCGCCGTACGAAGCCGCTGTCGTGCCCCGTCGTCATGTCGATGGCTCCTCCCACGCTGGGCCCGCGAGTCTAGCCCATCGGGCGGCGACCATAGCGAAACGCCGTGCAAACGGCAGCAGCATCGGCCGGGCGTACTGCGCGTCACCCCCCGGCTCGCTCGTGTGCCCGTTCAGAGCCCCTCCACGCAGCGTCGTGCAACCTCGACCAGTGCGCCCGGCGCGAGCGGTTTCGCCAGGCAGGCGGCGACGCCGAGACTCTCGATCGTGGCGTCGTCCAGCGTGTCGCTGTAGGCCGAAACCACGATCACGGAAAGGTCGGGCCGCAACCTGCGCGCAGCGGCGACCAGTTCGATACCGCTCATGTCGGGCATGGCGAGGTCGGTCACCAGCGCCGCCCAGCGCGTCGGTTCGGCGCGCAGCCGCTCCAGCGCAGCCGTGCCCGTCGTCAGAGTCATGGCGCGCAGCCCTGCCAGTTCCAGGGCTTCGGCCAGACACGCACCGAGTTCGGGTTCATCGTCGACGACCAGGAAGTCGCCACCCCTGTCGGCCGCGCGGCCACGGATGGCGGCCGCCGGCGCACTGCCGTCCGCCGCGCAGGGCAGCAGGACGCGCACGGTGCTGCCCGCGCCCGGCGCCGTTTCGAGCAGGACGTGGCCACCGTGGTCATGGACCAGGCCGTGCACCATGGCGAGTCCCATGCCCGAGCCCTGGCCGACCGCCTTGGTGGTGAAGAACGGATCGAACGCGCGAGCGGCCGTCTCGGCGTCGAAGCCGGGCCCGTCATCGCTCACGCTGAGGCAGGTGAAGGGGCCGTCGAAAGGGCGATGACAGGAGGCACAGGTGTGCACTCCCGACGTCCACGGTGCGAGTCGCAACGCCAGACGACCGCGGCCGTGGGTAGCGTCGCGGGCGTTGATGCAGAGGTTCATGACCACCTGTTGCAGCTTGACGCCGTCGACCGGGGTCGAAGCGAGATCGAGCGCGCGGTCGATTTCGAGTTCGAGGCTGCTCGGCAGGACCGAACGCAACAGGCGTGCGGCCTCGCGTACGACGAGTTCGAGTTCGATACGCGTGCCCACCATGCTATCGCCACGACTGAACGCCAGCATCTGCCTGATCATGTCTCGCGCGCGTTCGCCGGCGGTGCGGATCTCGGCGAGGTAGGCTGCCAGCCGTGAAGATTCGTCGCTGGCAAAGCGGCGTCGCGCGAGCTCGGTATAGCCGAGGATGCTGGCCATGATGTTGTTGAAGTCGTGCGCGATGCCGCCGGTAAGCATGCCGATGGCCTCCATGCGCTGGGCCTGGGCGAGCTGACGTTCGAGTTCGGCACGCTCGGCGTCGGCGCGCCGCCGCGCAGAGACGTCCACGCTCACCCCGCGCACACCGATCGGTTCGCCATCGTCGTCACACACGAGACCGGCGCGAGTGTCGGCCCAGACCTCGCTACCGTCAGGCAGGCACAGGCGGTACTCGACCTGGCGCGGCTCGCGGCTGCGCGACCCGATCAGGTCACGCAGGGCGGCGTCGAGGTGCGCGCGGTCATCGCCATGGACCAGGTTCAGGAAGGTATCGAAGGGCACCGCATCGTTGCCGGCGCCGAGCTGGGCGGCGATATGGGGTTCGAGCCGCAGCAGGCGCGCGCGCAGGTCGAGATACCAGACGTTGAGGTCGGCCGCGGCGAGGGTCAGGCGCAGACGTTCCTCGCGCTCCTGCACCTCGAGTTCGGCGGCCTTGCGCGCGGCGATGTCGATGACGATGCCGCGGATGCGCCGCACGCCGCCGTCGTCGCCGCGTTCGATGGTGCTGCGCGCCTCGAACCAGTGCCAGGCGTCATTGCCGCGGTGCAGGCGGAACTCGACGGTGCCGCGATCGGCGGCGTCGCCGGCCGCGAGGCGCTCGAGCCTGGCACGTTCGTCGGGATGGACGGCCGCGAGTACGTCCGCCAGCGGCCATGGCCCGTGCGCCGGAGCAAGGGGCCAGAACCCCGCCAGCAACGGTGGTCCTGCGACCATCGCCGTGGCGGCGTCGTATTCGAAGGGTACGAGCCGCGCTTCGCGCATGGCCAGCGCCAGGCGCTCCTCGAGGGCCTGGAGATCGGTGACGTCGATGACCAGGCCATGGACGCGCGGGTGGCCGTCGGCAATGGCATGGCGGAACCGTGCCTCGATGTGGCGCACGCCCCGCTCGGGGTGGTTGATGCGGTAGTGCAGGATGCGCGTCGCCGGTTCGGCGGAAGGCGCCCGCCGGACCGCGGCGAAGTAGGCTTCGAGGTGCGCGCGGTCCTCCGGCAGGACGCGCGTCAGGAGAGTCTGGGTGTCATAGGTTTCCAGTCGCGCGTAGCCGAACATGCGCGCCGCCGAGCGCGAGCAGATGCCGACATCGTCGACGAGGTCGCGCTCGAACCACCCGATGCCGACCTGTTCCAGCGCGGTCTCGAAGTCGGTGGTGAGAGTCGATGGCGCGATACCCAGGAGATCGGGCGGCGCGACCGTGTTCGCGACCCGGCGCAGGGTCAGCAGGACGTCGTCGGACCGCGGCCCGGCGAGCGGCTGGCAGACGACATCGAACTGGTGTTCGGGCCACGCGTCGTCGGGCACCAGGCGCATGCGACGAACGATGCCGCCGCGCGCATCGGCGAGGTGGCGACGCAGGAGTTCATGCGTGTCGTTCGGGAAGAGTGCCGCGACCGGTTCGCGCCTGGCGATGACGTCGGAGGTATCGAGCGGGTTTCGCAGGGCGTCGAGTGCAGCTGCCGCGATGACGCGCTCGCCACTATCGATGCAAACGGTAATCTCGTCCGCGTTCGTGATCAGGGCCGCACGCGGGTCGCCGGGTGCACCGAGCGGGAGCGGCGCCGTATGGCCGTCTGCGCGTTTCATCCATGCCAGTATCGGCGAGACGACGGCGACCCTGGCCGCGAATGCAGGATGCCTTGACGGTGATCAAATCCGGGCGTGCCGATGGAAAGCATCCGCGCCTCACGACCGCGCACCGTGGTCGCGATAAATGCGCTCGGCCCAGGCCACGGCGGGATGCCGGGCCCAGCGATCCTTCAGGGTGAGCATCGCCGCCGGTTGCGGCTGCGGCCGCGCCATGTCGGTGACAGGGGGTTCGAACAACGGGGCGATCAGGGCCGCCGCGGTCAGGTCGGCAATGCTGAACGCATTGCCCACGAGGTAGTCGGCAACGGCAACCCGCGTGGCGATGTCGGCGAGGATGGTGGTGGTCACGGCCTCGGCCCGAGCCACGAGTTCGGGCCGGTCGACAGCGTTGCCGCGTGCCACCAGCGGGCGGGCGAGCGGGAAACTCGCGCGGTACAACCAACGTTGCCAGGGTGGACGGTCACCGGCGAAGAGTGCGCAGAAATAATCCGGCTCGTCGATCAGGACGGCGAAGAGCACCGCCCGCGTTGCCGGCCCGAGTTCACGGTCGAAGCGCGCGACGAGGTCCTCGGCAGCCGCGCGTTCGCCGGGATCGGCGGGATGGAGCGCGGGCATCGGAACCTGTATTTCGAGGAAGTCGATGATCGCGGCCGAGCCGGCGACGATCTCGCCGTCCCATTCGAGCACCGGTGTCTGCGACTGGCCGGACAGGCGTCGGATGGCCGGGATGTGCGGGCCCGGCAGGTAGTCCCGCCGGCGGTGGGCGATGCCCTTGAACGCCAGCGCCCAGCGCACCTTGTCGTTGAAGTGGGAATACGGGAACTGGTGGAGGATGACCGTGGCCATGACTGCGCCTGGGTTCGGGTGGACGGACATCCTGGATCGCCTTGATATGATGATCAACATTTAATAATCGGGTACATGCCATGCGCTATCCGGCCGACCACAAGGCGGCAACCCGCGAACGGATCCTCGCCACTGCCGCGCGCCTGTTCCGCACCCACGGCTACGCCGCCGTCGGCATCGAGCGACTGATGCAGGAAGCGGGCCTGACCCGTGGCGGCTTCTACAACCATTTCGCGTCCAAGGCCGCCGTGCTCGAAGCCGTGCTGGAGGGTCGGCACGGCCTGCTGGAGAAGCTGCGAGCGCGCCGCGGCGAGGCGCCAGAAGCATTACGTGAGGAGGCGCTTACTATTCTTTCAGCTTATGTAGATCCGGCAAATCGCGACGAGATCCTGCGCGGATGCAGCCTCGCCGCCCTGGCGGCGGAATGTCGTCGAGCCGATCCCGCCGTGCAACTCGCCTATGCCCGCGTGCTGCGCGCTCTGGCCGCGGAACTCGGACGTGGCCAGCCGCCGCCACGGGCCGACGAGGGCGCGGCCCTCGCCGTGCTCATGCTCTGCATCGGCGCCGTCAATCTCGGCGGTGCGGCGGCGGCCGATGCACCGCTCGCGGCGCAACTCGCGGACCAGGCACGGCAGGCCGCCGTACGCTGGCTCGGCTTCGGCTTGGCCGGCGATTGACAGGCCCGATTTAATTAAGATATTAATTATTCATATCTGCACGGACCCGCTCATGCAGGACTTCAGCCAGTCGTTGCCCATGCGTCTCTACCGCGCGCTGAACCAGGTGATGCCGCCGTTCCGCGCCATCTTCACCGCGCATGGCCTCACCGAGGCGCAGTGGCGCGTGCTGCGCGTGCTGTGGGAACGCGATGCCATCGGCTTCGGCGAACTGGCCGCCCTCACCCTGCTGCCGGCACCGAGCCTGGTCGGCATCGTCGATCGCATGGCGGCGCGCGGCTGGGTCACGCGCGAACGCTCGGCAGCGGACCGCCGCCAGGTCATCGTCGGCGTCACCGCCGACGGTCGCGCGCTGGAGCGCGAGGTGATGCCTGCCGTCGAGGCCGCCTACCGCGAACTGCGCGCGAGCATCGACGACGAGACCTGGCGCGCGCTGTCCCGCGGCCTCGATGCCCTCGTCGTCACCGCACCGGCAACACTCGAATCCGCAACCAATGAACCCATCACCTGAACGAACCAGGGGAGAACCAGCGATGAACACCACCCACGACGCCGGTACCGGCATCCGCAACGGCGAGCAATACCTCGCAGGACTGCGCGACGACCGCGACGTGTGGCTGCGCGGTGAACGCGTCGCCGACGTCACCACCCATCCGACGCTCTGCCGTGGCGCCCACACCCTGGCGCGCTTCATGGACCGCCAGTTCGATCCCGCCTACCAGGATCGGATCACCTACGAAGCGGATGGCCGGCGCTACGCGATGTCGTTCCTGGTGCCGAAATCGGCCGACGACGTCAAGCGCCGCGGCGACGCCTTCTACGAGTGGGCGACCTGGTCGCACGGCATGTTCGGACGCACGCCGGATTACAAGAACGCCTCGGTCACGGCCTTCGCCGCCAGCGCCGACTGGCTGGCCGAAGGTCGACCCGAGTTCGCCGACAACATGCGCGCCTTCTATGCCTACGTGCGCGATCACGATCGCGTGCTGACCCACACCCTGGTCAATCCCACGTATTCACACGTGCAATACCAGCAGGGCAAGTACGACGACAAGGTCGCACTGCACGTGGTGAAGGAGACCGATGCCGGCATCGTCGTGCGCGGCGCGCGCCTGCTCGCGACACTCGGCCCGCACGCCGACGAGATCGAGGTCTTCCCCTCGACCCTGCTCACGGCCTCCGAGGAAAACCTGCCGTTCGCCTTCGCCTTCGCCATCCCGACGGCGACGCAAGGCGTGCGCATGATCTGCCGCGACAGCTACGACGAGGACAAGTCGCACTTCGACGCCCCGCTCGCCTCGCGCTACGAGGAGATGGACGCGGTGGTCACCTTCGACGACGTGCTGGTGCCGTGGGAGCGCGTGTTCATGTACCGCGATCCCTTGATGTGCAACCGCGCCTTCGCCGAGACCAACGCGGTCATCCACATGATGCACCAGGTGGTGTGCGGCAAGCTGGCCAAGGCCGAGTTCGCCGTCGGCCTGCTGTGCGCGATGGCCAAGGCCACGGGCAAGGACAAGGATCCGACCGTCAAGGCCCAGATCGCCGAAGCGATGTGGATGACCGAGAGCGTGCGCGCGTTCCGCTACCAGGCCGAGGGCGAGGCGCATACCGACCGCTTCGGCAACTTCATGCCGCTGCGTCGCCCGCTCGACACCTCGCGCAATCTCTTCCCGCGCTTCTACCCGCGCATCGTCGAACTGGTCCAGCTGCTCGGCTCGAGTTCGCTCGTCGCGACGCCCTGCGAAGCCGATTTCGGCGGCGCCATCGCCGACGACATCGCGCGCTACTTCCAGACCGCCAACCTCGACAGCCGCGAACGCATCGCCCTGTTCCGCCTCGCGCACGACGTTGCGGTGTCGGGCTTCGGCAATCGCCAGGTGCTCTACGAGCGCTTCTTCTTCGGCCCGCAGCAGATCATGGCCGGCATCTACTACGACCTCTACGACAAGGATGCACTGACCGCGCGGGTCGACGCGCTTTTGGGCGAGGCCTGAATGCGGACGGTGTCGAGGAACGGGGTCGTCCGCACGCCGGAGGTATCGTCCCCCTTGAACGCTACTCGAGAGCTTCCTTCAATCGCCGGTACGCACTACTGGAGCTTTGATGCGTCCACGGCTTCGTCTCGCGCCCGGCCAGGAACTCCTGCAATGCCTGCATACGCTCGCCATATGCCTGGTCGCCCGGTCCGTTGGCCCGCAACATGCGTGCGACCAGGTAGACCGCGACCCGCGGGTTGTAGCTACCGTGCTCGAGCATGGACGCACCGATCCAATCGGCCTCCAATTCCCGCTCGAGATCCATCGATGCCACCAAGTTGCCGACCCGGCCTGAAGAATCTTCACCGCCCCCGAACCAACCGCTGAGCCACCCGCGCTTGCGTACACCCTCGCAGAAATGACCGGCGATGTGATGAGCGAACTCGTGGGTGAGCAGGGCAGCGAGTTCTTCGGCACCCTCGACGAAGCGCAGCAGACCCTCGGTGACGAAGATCCTGCCGCCACCAATCGATATTGCGTTGCGTTGCGAGTCGCGGACGACGTAGGTGCGCCACTCGCGGTGCTTCGCTTCGCCGGTCCGCTTGGCGACCATGTCAGTGAACTCCTGCAAGGCCTCGACGACCGGGTCGCCCGTCGGTCGCAAGGGCCAGCTCCGACGGATCTCGACCATGGTATTGGCCGCTCGCTCGACCTCTTCCGCGCACGGTTCGAGGTAATAGTCGGCGCGCACCGATTCACAGGACAGCAGGAGCACAATCAGCCACGGCCATGGCGACTGCCTCGGCGCCAGGCCTGCGAGTCCGCGCCCCTCTTTGCCGTGGCCTGCCAGTATCAAGCAGTGATACTCAACCAGCCGTCACTACGAACGTCGACTCCGCTGTGTCGTAGGTCGAGCCCGCAGTAACCCGATGCTGAATCACGTAGGTGCCGGGTTCCGCGACGGACGGGATCTCCACCGGCATCTTGATCGCATAGCCGCCCGCGGTCTTCGTCAAGGGCTGGCTCTTGAAGTCGTAAAGCTTCTCGCCGTCCTTCAACAATACGCCGCTGACATCTACCTGCGTGTGGTCGACGCCCTGGGGTAGCGCGAGAGAGAAATCCGTCGTCGCCTCGATGACGCTGTTCGGCGTGATCATCTTGGGCGAACTCGTCGCCGAGTTGATGTTGACGAAGATGCTATCTGCGGGCGCGACGTAGCCGTATAGCTGCTGGTCCTGCGTCTGGCTGCGCGTCGAGACTTCTTGTGCCTCGATGACCTTGCCCGTTGCCCACCCGAGGGCGCTGCCTGCGGCCGCACCGATCAATGCGCCTTTCGAGCCGCCGAGAGCTCCCCCGATGATCGCGCCCAGCACGGCGCCTCCAGCGGTCGACTTCTGGCTGGTCGTTGCATTGCACCCGGCGAGTAGAACCCCGATCAAGATGAACACCAGACTCCTGGTACGAACATTCGCGAACATGTGCTTCTCCTTTTGACTATTGTTTCGCTGAAACGCGATTGAAAACGAGTTCATCGAGAACCGGGCGCTGCCGAAACCGACGCGGGCCGCTCATAGTAGGGGTCGTTATCCGCGACGGGCGCCATGGCCTTGGACAGTTCGCGCAGCTTGTCAAGCACATCGCCGACCGGCGGCGCTTCGATCGCCTCGAAGGACGCAGAGTCATACGTGAACTTGTTGCTGCCAGAGGGGTACTCGACACCCAGCTTGATCGCATGGGATTCGCCGTCGACCGGCACGTAGGCGCGGAAAGTAACCACGTAGTCGCTCTGCAGCACATTCTGAATCTGCTCGACGATTTGCTGCATCCGGTCATAGGTTTCGCCGATTCGATAATAGGTCCCGAACGAGTTCTTGGACAGTGCCTCGAGGTTCTTGAAATGTTCGGTTTCCTGCCTTGCGTACGCCAGCGAGTAGACTGGAATCGGAATCGGCATATTCGTAATACGCCCGTTGAGGTCGGAGCGCGATAACGCACTGCCCTCGTCCATACCGTCGGAAAAAACGACTATCGAACACGACACGATGACCGAATCAACGCTGGGAGCGCCACCCTGGCTGCTGGCGGCGCAGAGCTGCATAGCTGCTGCGATGCTGTCGTAGATGCGGGAATGATTGCCATCCGCCTGCACATCGGCCAGGCGGCGCGCGAGCGCCCCAGGATCGCGCTCAAACGCTGAAACCAGCGAGTAGCCTTCTTTGGAATCACGCACCGCCAGCACCGCCACTTCGTCTTGTAGACGTTTCGTGTCGATATAGCGCGCTGCAGCGCGTAGTGCGGCTTCGAACGGTACTCCGACCATGGACTTGCTCGCGTCCAGCACGAGAACGGTCCGCGTTCCGACCTGCTTCTGTCGGATGGATTCGACGCGATATTGGCGTTTCGCCGGGTCGTAAGCTCGGCCCTTGACCATCAGCCCGATATTCAGTTCGTTGATATTGACGAGGGGCTCCTTGTTCTCGTCGAAAGTCCTGAAGTACGTCTGCACATAGGGATATAGCGCGGAGTCGACATGGTAGATCTTCAACCCATAGGTGCCTGGTGCGGTACTGAACCCGGCCGCGGAGACATTGCAGGAGAGTGCTAGTGCGAAGCCCGCACACAATGTGATCCGCGTGGTCGTCATTGCCCTTGAGAATGGATCGAACGTATAAAGCCGCATTCCTGCGATTAGCCGATTAAGTCCACGGACAGGTCCGCGACACCAGAGGCGCACGACCGTCCAAACTGCTTCGAGCACGTCATCTGCCATGAAGGGAAGACCGCACTTTCGTTTTGCTCTCACATTCAGCCTCGGTCTACGCATTGTTGATACTCCCTCTTTGGCGACATACACAGGACGAGCGTTCCGGGAACCGATTACTCGTAGAACTTCGTGTTCTTGTTCGCGTCACGCCAAGCGTTCTTGATCTCATCCTTGGTCGGCTTCCCAGGCGGGCTTGCCGGTGGACTGTTCACGTTCGATGGCTCAACTTTGGCAACGTCCACCTGCGGATTGCTCACTCGCGACTCGACCGCTCCCCGGGCGGACGGTTCCGGCTCGGTCACAGGCTTGCTCGATGGGGCTGGCTCGCGGCGAGCGACGATTTGCGTCGCCGAGGCCGGCTCAGACTCGGTAGCCTCCGGCTCAATCGGCTTGCGTCGTTGCAGAAATACGTCCATCGCCGATTCCTTCGGAGCACCGGGCACGGGTAGGTCCGCGGACTCAGCAACGGACCCCGGGACCGACGGCTGGGTCTCGGGCACCATGTCGACGCTGGGATCGCCACTGCCGTCGCCTGCCGCCGGGGTGCTCATCCGTTCGACGTTCGTCGTCGATGCCCCATCCACTGATGTCACAGCAGCGCGGTCGCCCGCCATCATGAAATAGGTACCCGCGACCGCAATCATCAATATGAACGCGACGACTCCGGCAATGAGCCCCCGATTGACGCTTCGGCTTTCTACGGGCTCGATGACCTCGACCTGCCCGTCTGGACCGAGGTTGATTGAGCGCTGCGAATTGGTGGTCGTTCCGGTCTGCGGCGACGTGCTGCTGTCGATCATAACCGTCGCGCCCGCGCCACCCATGTCGTCATAAGTGGCAACGGTGCGTGCGTTGTAATCGAAAGCCGTGCCGAACTCGTCGACGGACTGCTGGCGCTCGTTGGGGTTGAGCGACAAACCCTTGACCAGGGCTCGATCGACTGCGGGAGGGATGCCTCCGGCAATCGCAGAGGGAGGCTCGACCTCGATTCCCTGGATGCGTTCGCGCGCTCCCGGAGGCCGCTTGGCAGTCAGCATGAAGTAGACGGTGGCGGCCAGGGCATAGATGTCCGAACGTGTGTCGGTGCCGGCCCCCATCGCCTGTTCCGGCGGGCTGAAGCCATGCGTGACAGCACGGCCAAGGGTGTGGGTATGCTCGGATTCGATGGCTTCTTTCGCGATTCCGAAATCGATCAGCATCACGCGATCGTGATCGTCGAGCAGGACGTTGCCCGGCTTGAGATCCCGATGGACGACCGGCGGTTGCTGCGCATGCATATAGGAAAGCACGTCACACAACTGACGTACCCAGGGGGCCAGCTGGGTGAGAGGGACCCGCTGGTCGGGCGACGCGCGCCGCGCGGTTTCGAACGTCCGTCCGCCACCGAATTCCAGCGCGATGTAGACCATTCCGCCGGCGACTTCCCGGTCTGCAATACCGGGGATGGAAGGATGGTGCAGCTTGGAGAGTATGCGGGTCTCGTGCTCGTCGTACATGCGCTCTGGAATCTCTTTCAGAGCCCATCGCTTCGCGCCGAGCTTGGTATCCTCGACCAGATACGTCGAGCCAAAACCGCCGCGCCCGAGCAGTTGCACCACGCGGTAACGGTTGTTGATGATGTCGCCCGGCGAACTCAACCAACCGAAAAGCGACAACACTTCTCCGCTCGGTGCGTAGCACGGGTACGCCAGTTGCAGACCGCAGCGGCACTTGTAATCCGGCGGAGCGATGTTCTCGCGCGAGTAGCGCAACGTGCAGCGCGGACAGCAATAGGAGGCGTTGTCTGCACCACCACCAGCCCCGGCCGAACGCAGGTCGGTGGCTGCTTCCTGGGTGAGTTCACTGTCCATGAGCCGAATCCCTCGAGGTGCCGGGCTAACGGCGATCCTTGAGTTTGAGACCGAACGTGGCAAGCCCGACCATCGCCGCTGCCATGGCGGCGATGACCAACATACTTTGCGTGTAGCCTCCGAGCACTGAGACCACCTGAGTTGCGTCCACGCTCCGGGCATCGAGGACCTCATCCGACAGGGCGGCCTTCAAGCCATCGAATGCCCAGAACGACAACATCGTCAGCTTGGCAAACCACAGATTGACCCCGTTCAGCTGCGCGACGGCATTCGAAAGGATCACTTGAGGTATGAGCAGAATGGGAATGGTGGCGATGGCCTTGTCGTTACTGTCGACGAAGGCACTGACCGCAAGCCCCATCGCAGCGCCCGCGAACGCTGTCAGCGACAGGAGCGCGGCCTTGCTCAGAAAGCTGCCGCTCAGGGGCAGCATCGACCAGGTGACCCCGAGGAGCAGGCAACATTGCAGAGTACACAGGAACACTTGCGGCACGAGCTTGCTGGCGAGGTAGGGCGCCAGGCGCAGACCGACCGCGCGCTCACGAAGGTAAATGGGCAATTCCTTGACGATCTCGCGTGCGGAGTTCAGACACCCGAACCATATCGCGGACAGGGTGAGAACGAACGAGACCTGCACTTCCGTTGCAGCACGCAGCGCCACAGGTCCCTCGAAATCGAAGACCACGCCGAGGATCGCGCCGATCAGCGGCGCCTGGAGCACCAGGATGGCCAGATTCTTGGTATCCGACATGAACAGGTCGACATAGCGCCGCGTCAATATTGCAGCCTGGAATAGCTGGCCAGCGCGCCGTGCCATGATGCTGTGGTTTCCGGCACGCTTGCCGTGAGCGAGCTCGTCGGAAAATTGGGTTCGCATGCGCGCGGTTATGTATTCCCGATGCAGTTTCGAATTCGCATACTGGTCCGCCCACACCGCGGCTTCTCGCGTCTCGAGCAGGTCATAAATTTCCGCGAAACGATTAATCCCGAAATACTGCAGTACCCGGCCAGGGGGACCGAAGAACGCCAGCTTACCCTTGTGGAGGAGGGCGACGAGGTGGCAACTGGAAATGTTCTCGAGGGTATGCGTAACACAGACGACCGTCTTGCCGCCGGCAGCCAACTCGGCGAACGTGCTCATCATCTGACGATCCGTTCCGGCGTCCAGACCACTGGTGACTTCGTCGAGAAAGAGCACGCCGGGATCGGCGATCAGCTCGACCGCCAGGCTCACGCGCTTGAGCTGCCCACCGCTCAGTGGCGCCGGCGTATCGATTCTGAAATCAACCTGTTCATCGAGTCGAACCGTTCGCAGAACCTCCAGGATGTGGTGTTCGATCTCCTCGTTCGAAGTATCAGGTGGCAACCTGAGGCGCGCGGCGTAGGCCAATGCGCGCCGAATGGTGATATGGCGATGTACGATATCCTGCTGCGGCACATAGCCGATGGTGGTGCTGAAAGCGTCGAACGACTGGTACAGGTTGACGCCGTTGTAGGCCACATGCCCCTCGTTAGCCGGGCGTCGGCCGTTGAGCGCGTCCAGCAGGGTTGACTTGCCGCTGCCGCTACCACCGAAGATGACGACGAACTCGCCCGGTTCGATGACGAGCGAGATATCGTCGAGGATGGCGCGACCGGGATGCCCGCGGCGCGCTCCGATGATCTTCTTGAGTCCCGTGGCCTCAATTCGAACACGCCCGTCTTCGCCTTCCGCGCGAAGTCCGCGACCGGTAAAGCGATAGACGAAGGTCGCGATGCTGACCTTGTCCCCGATTGCAAGTTGCGTCGGTCGCGTGATGCGTCGGCCGTTGACGAAGGTTCCGTTGCTGCTGCCGAGATCCTCGATGATCCAATTTCCGTCGAGGCTCACGAGCTTGGCGTGTTCGCGCGAGACCAAGGGCGAATCGATCGTCAGGGTGCACGCAGGCAGGCGGCCAATGATCACGCAATTGCCGGTGACCGTGGCATTTGCATCACTCACGGCCGCTTCGACTTTAGCCGGGATCGCCAAATCGGGACCGCGCGCCGAACCGTAATCGATCTTCAGCTGGTATACGACATTCCCGATCGTCAACCAGTCGCCGTGTTTCACGGCCGTTGGTCCGGCCACTGGCCGTCCGTTGAGGAGTAGCGGGTCATCGATGGGAGGACTGATGATGACTTCCCTGTCACGGGCCAGGAACCGCGGCTGGTCCAGCTCGCCTGCCGTGTCCGAAGCTTCCAGTCGACCCGTTCGCGTCAGCGAGTAGGTCGCCGATTCTTCGAGTACGGTAGCGACAGGCGGTGCCTCGGCGCTGCGCAGCTCCAGCGTAACGGTCCCGTCGGTACTCACGCTTCCCCCCTGGCCATCCGCTTGGCCGAACATTCCCGCTTGGTTGTATCGATGCCACGCCCCGACTCGCAGCACTGCCAAGCGATATCAGATCTTGCCGCACGCAGCAATAGCCGCGCACGACACGCATCCACTCGACGACAATTCTCGCACCTGGCTCTCCGCGTCGTTTCCCCGTAGGACGACCAGCGGGCTTCGCGCGCGGCCTGGCTATTGTTCGATTCTCACCAACGTGTGCATGGCGCCCGTCCCTACGTGCCAACCGCGGGCTCCTGGCCCCCACGCTGGACGGACCCTAGTCGACTGTGCCGGTACCATCATCTGCCGCGCCGTATGTATCTGTGCTGAACGGGCCCTGCACCAAGGCTTGCGGATCGTGCCGATTCAGCACACCTCCGCCGCGGAGGCGCGGGCCGCGGACGCCAGCACCGCGCCGCGCACGCCGCCGGCGCGGTAGACAGTGACGCCCTTGAGGCCGAGCGCATGGGCCCGCTCGAACACCGTCGCCACGTCGTCGACCGTAGCGCTCGCGGCGAGGTTGATGGTCTTCGAGATGGCGTTGTCCACGTAGGGCTGGAACACGGCCTGCATGGCGAGATGGGCGGCCGGTGACAGCGCCTCGGCGCGAGTCCAGGCCGGCGGGCGCCCGCGTTTGCGCGTGCGCCACAGGCGGCAGGCGTAGTCCTCCACCGTCACTTCTTCCGTGCTGCCGTCGGCGCGCCGCAGGCGGCGCTGGTAGCGCGCCGCGAACGGCGGCTCGATGCCGCTGGAGACGTTGCCGGCGAGCAGGCTGATGCTGCCGGCCGGGGCGATGGCGAGCAGGTGGCTGTTGCGCAGTCCGTCCGCGGCGATGGCGTCGCGCAAGTCGTGCGGCAATCGCGACACGAACGGCCGGGCGAGGAAGCTCTCGGCTTCGAACCGTGGGAACGATCCCTTCTCGCGCGCCAGCGCGACCGAGGCGGCGTAGGCGCTGTCGCGCAGGCTGCGTGCGATATCCCCGGCGAGTGCACGCGCCGGATCGCCCGCGTAGTTCAGGCCGAGCATCACCAGCGCATCGCCGAGGCCGGTGACGCCGAGGCCGAGACGGCGCGTGGCCTGCGCCACCACGCGTTGCGCTGGCAGCGGGTATTCACCGACCTCGACGACATCGTCGAGCAGGCGAACGCCGACGCCGACCGTGGCGGCGAAGCCATCGAAATCGAAGCGCGCGCGGCGTGAGAACGGCGCATGGACGAAGCGCACCAGGTTGATTGAACCGAGCACGCAGGCGCCGTAGTGCGGCAACGGGATCTCGCCGCAGGGGTTGGTCGTGCAGAGCACCTCGCTGTCGCCGAGATTGTTCTCGGCGTTGACGCGGTCGACGAACAACACGCCCGGCTCGGCGCCGGCATGGGCCGCTTGGGCGATACGCGCCCACAGCGCGCGTGCCGGCACCTCGCGACGCGGTACGTCTCCGGCCGGAAAGGCCAGTGGCCACGCAACGTCTTCGGCGACCGCGCGCATGAAGGCGTCGCTCACCTGGACGGAGAGATTGAAATGCCCGAGTGCGCCGGCGCCCTGCTTGGCCTCGACGAAGGCCTCGATGTCGGGGTGATCGCAGCGCAGCGTCGCCATCATCGCGCCGCGCCGCGCGCGCGCATCGAGGGCCGCGCAAGCCGCGTCCCAACGCGCCATCTGGGTCAGCGGCCCGCCGCCGGCGCGACCATCGGCGGCAGGTGCGAGCGCGGAAAAGTCGTAACCCACGCCGCCGCCGTGGCGCATGGTCGCGAGGCCCTCGTCGAGCGCGCGGTCGAGTGCCGCGGCGTCATCGGTGAGCGCGCCCATGACGAAGCAGTTGTTGAGCGTGCGATCACCGGGCAGCCCGGCGTGGGCGAGGATGCGACCGGCGGGCAGGAAACGAAACCGCGCCTGCACGGCATCGAAGCAGGTGCGCCAATGCCCCTGGCGCGTCGGTTCGGCGGTAGCGAGCGCGGCGGCGACGCGGGCGCGTGTCGCCGCGATGCCGGACTCGCCCGGCTGGGCGTAGCGCTCGGCCCACAACAGGCGGGCCAGGGGTGTGTCGAGATCGTCGCGCGGACGGCGCTCGCGGTAGCGGGCGCGGGTCACGGCGGATACCCGCGGTCAGTCGCCGTCGAGCGCAACACAGAAGGCCTCGAGCAAGACATAGAGTTCGTCGAGCCGGTCGGCGCCGAAACGCGCGGCGATGTCGGCATAGAGGCGTTCGGAGTCGGGCGCAACTGCGGCGAAGCGGCGTTCGCCCCGTGCCGTCAGCGCGAACACCCCGCGCCGTTGATCGGCCGGATCGGGCCGCCGCCGCACCAGTCCCTCGGCTTCGAGGAACTGCAGGATTCGAGACAAGCTCGGCGCCAGGAGCAGGCTGCGTCGCGCGATCTCGCCGGCATCCAGGTCGGGGGTGTCGGCGAGCACGCGGATGACCCGCCACTGCTGGTCGGTCAGGCCGTGCTCACGCAGCATCGGCCGAAAGCGCGCCATCGCCGCTTCGCGTGCCTTGAGCAGTTGCATCGGCAGGGACAGTTCGAACTCACGCAGCCCGGAGACGGCCTGCGCTGCGCGTCGGGTCGCCGGGCCGGCCACGCTCAGACGACCTCGTCCTCGACCTCGTTGCGCAGGATGCCGACGCCGGGTACCTCGACCTCGACGACGTCGCCCGCGCGCAGGTACTTCGGCGGGTCGAAGCGCGCGCCGGCACCGTTCGGCGTGCCGGTGGCGATGACGTCCCCTGGCTGCAGTTGGTAGAAGGTCGAGAGGTAGCTGATCAAATAGCGGAACGGGAACATGAGGTTGTCGGTGACGTCGTTCTGCCGCTCCTCGCCGTTGACCCGGGTGACGACCCGCAGGCAGCCCATGGGATCGACCTCGTCCGGCGTCACCAGCCAGGGACCCAGCGCGCCCGAACGCACGAAGTTCTTGCCTTGCGTCACGTTGAACTTGGCGTGGCGCAGCCAGTCGCGCACCGAACCCTCGTTCATGATGGTGAGGCCGGCGATGTGCTCGTGTGCGCGATTCTCGGCGATGCGCCGCCCGCCCTTGCCGATGACCAGCACGATCTCGCCCTCGTAGTCGAACTGCGCGGATTCCGGCGGGCGCAGGATCGGCTCCTCGTGCCCGGTCAGCGACTCGCGCGAACGCATGAACACGCTCGGGTACTTGGGCGCTTCCGAACCGTCCTTGTACTCGGCGTTGCGCTCGGCGTAGTTGACGCCGATGCAGACGATCTTCTCGGGGTTGGGGATGGTCGGCAGGTAGCGGAAGTCGTCCATGCCGAAATCGGCGAAACAACCCTTTGCCGCTGCCGCGAGTTCGTCGAGGCGCCCGGCACGGAGGGCCGCGCGCAGGTCGGGCAGGTCAGGGAAACGTGCGGCGAGGTCGACCACGCCGCCCTCGACCACGGCGCCGAAACCGCTGCGGCCCTCCTTGCGAAAGCTCAGGAATTTCATCGATGCGTCTCCGCGCGGCTTGACCTTGCCGCGTATGCGGTTAAAGTTAACATGTTAAATTTATGCCATCCAGCCGGACGGAACACCCGCCATGCCGCACATCACCATCGAGTACACGGCCAACCTCGACCGCGATCTCAACGTACCCGAGTTGATCGACACCCTGCATGCCAGCGCCGCCACCATCGAGGCCTTCCCCCTGGCCGGGTTGCGCACCCGGGCAGTGCGCCTCGAACATTTCCGCTTCGCCGATGGCGACCCGGACAACGCCTTCGTCCATGTCACCGTGCGCATCGCCCACGGCCGTAGCGAAGCCGTGCGCGAAGCCGCCGGCGCGCAGTTGTTCCAGGCCCTGTGCGGCTACTTGCAACCGCTGATGGACGAGCACCCGCTGGCCGCGTCGCTCGACCTGCAGGAAATGAACGCCGGTGCCAGCTTCAAGCACGGCAACATCCGCGAACACATGGCACGGCGCCAGGCCGGCTGACCCAAGGCAAACACACCGATGAGCGAACTCGACCAGAACCTCGCCGCGCTCGACGGACTCGTCGCGCGCTTCCGTGCTGCACCGCTCGGGCATTTCATCGACGGCGCCGCGGTTGCCGGCGCAAGCGGGCGGCATTTCGACAACACCACGCCCATCGACAACAACGTCATCGGCCAGGTCGCCGCCGGCAACGACGCCGACATCGACCAGGCCGCACGCGCGGCCGCCGCGGCCTTCCCCGCCTGGCGCGCGCTCGGCGGCGACACCCGGCGTGCGTTGTTGCATCGCATCGCCGACGCCATCGAGGCACGCGGCCGCGACATCGCGCTGGTCGAGAGTTTCGATACCGGCCAGCCCCTGCGCTTCATGAGCAAGGCCGCCGTTCGCGCGGCGGAGAACTTCCGCTTCTTCGCCGACCGCGCGCCCGCCGCGCGCGACGGCCAGTCGATGCCGGCCGGTGAGCACATGAACTTCTCGTTGCGCCAGCCGATCGGGCCGGTCGGCGTGATCACGCCGTGGAACACCCCGTTCATGCTTTCGACCTGGAAGATCGCGCCGGCACTGGCTGCCGGCTGCACGGTGGTGCACAAACCGGCCGAGTGGTCGCCGCTGACGGCAACCCTGCTCGCCGAGATCTGCTGCGAGGCCGGGCTGCCGCCCGGCGTGCTCAACACCGTCAACGGTATCGGCGAGGAAGCCGGACGGGCACTCACCGAGCACCCCGCGATCAAGGCCATCGCCTTCGTCGGCGAATCGTCCACCGGCAGCCACATCATGCGCCAGGGGGCGGCGACCCTGAAACGGGTGCACTTCGAACTCGGCGGCAAGAACCCGGTGATCGTGTTCGACGACGCCGATCTCGAGCGCGCACTCGATGCCGTGGTGTTCATGATCTACAGCCTGAACGGCGAGCGCTGCACGTCGTCGAGCCGCCTGCTGGTGCAGCAGTCGATCTACGACGAGTTCACCCGCCGTGTCGCCGAGCGTGTCGAACGCATCAAGGTCGGCCACCCGCTCGATCCCGCGACCGAGATCGGGCCGCTCATCCACCCGCGCCACTTCGACAAGGTGCGCGGCTACTTCGACATCGCGCGCGCCGACGGCGCCACCATCGCCGCCGGCGGCATCACCGCGCCGCTCGAGGGCAAGGGCAACTTCGTCCGCCCGACGCTCTTCACCGGCGCGAGCAATGCCATGCGCTGCGCGCGCGAGGAGATCTTCGGCCCGGTGCTGACCGCCATCCCCTTCGCCGACGAGGCCGAAGCACTGGCCATCGCGAACGACACCGAGTACGGCCTGACCGGTTACGTGTGGACCCGCGACATGGGCCGCGGCCACCGTCTCGCCGCGGCCCTCGATGCCGGCATGATCTGGGTCAACTCGGAGAACAACCGTCACCTGCCGACACCCTTCGGCGGCATGAAAATGAGCGGCATCGGCCGCGACGGCGGCGACTACAGCTTCGAGTTCTACATGGAAACGAAGAACGTGTGCGTCGCCTACGACACCCACCACGTACCGAGCCTGGGGAAGTCATGAGCCTCTACCAGTTGCAGAAATTCCTCTACACCCTGAACCGTGACGAGCGTGCGCAGGCGCGCTATCGCGACGATGTCGACGACCTCATCGCCGAGTACAACCTCACCGACGAGGAAGCTCAGGCACTGCGCGCGGGCGACATCGGCCTGCTCTACGTGCTCGGCGTGAACGGGCAGATCCTCATGCACTTCGCCGCCTTTCTCGGCATCGCCTGGTTCGACTACCTCGACCTCATGCGCCAGGGCATCGAGAAACATGGCCCGGTACGCGCCGGCGTCTACGCCATGACCGGCGGGGGGCGGAGTTTCACCGCGGAGGGACGTGCACGATGAGCCTGGTCTACGCAGGGGTGTTGAGCCATGGCCCGGGTATCACCGGACGTGCCGACCTGGTGCAGAACGTCGCCGCGCGCGACGCCTTCTACAGCGCGCTCGAGCGCCAGCGCGCGGACATCGAGGACGCCGGCGCCGAGGTCCTGGTGGTGGTTGCCGCCGAGCACTTCGCCAACTTCTTCATGAACAACATGCCGGCCTTCTGCATCGGCATGGCCGACGCTTACGAGGGCCCGATCGAGGACCCGGCGTGGCTCAAGATCCCGCGCCGGCGCATCCCCGGCAACGCCGAACTCAGCCAGCGCCTGATCCGCGAAGTCATGCAGACGGTCGACACGGCCTATGCCGAGGAATGGAAGTTCGACCACGGCATCATGGTCCCGCTGCATTTCCTCACGCCGGACTACGACAAGACCGTTGTGCCGGTGAACATCAACTGCCAGGGCCCGCCGCTGACCCCGGTGCACCGCGCCTGGGCCTTCGGCGAGGCGCTGCGCCGCGCCTGCGACGCCCAACCCGAGAAGATCGCGCTCGTCGGCACCGGCGGCATCTCCCACTGGCCGGCCACCCCCGACTCCGGGAAGATCAACGAGGCCTGGGATCGCGAGTTTCTCGATCGCCTCCTGCGCCAGGATCGCGATGCGCTCATGACCTACGGCGACGATCTGCAGACCTACCGCGACGGCGGCCAGGGCGGCTTCGAGATCCGTACCTACCTCGCCGCCGCCGCTGCCGCCGGCGGCCCGGGCGAACTGCAGTTCTACACCGCCGAGCTGCCCATCTTCGCCGTTGGCTGCACGGTGGCGCGCTTCGACGTGGCCTGAGCCTCACGGTCCGTCACGGAGCCGGCTACCTCACCGGATCGACAGCCTTGACGGGGTCAGACCCCGGCGGCCAACGCTACACCGCCGAGCTACCCATCTTCGCCGTCGGCTGCACGGTGGCGCGCTTCGACGTGGCCTGAGCCTCACGGTCCGTCACGGAGCCGGCTACCTCACCGGGTCGACAGCCTTGACGGGGTCAGCCTTGACGGGGTCAGACCCCGGCGGCCAACGCCGGATCGACAGCCTTGACGGGGTCAGACCCCGGCGGCCAAAGCGTTGATTTTCGGGGACACTTCACTATCAACGGGGTCTGACCCCGTCGTTTCAGCGGTTTGCGAAGGTGCCCATCTTCGCTGTCGGCTGCACCGTGGCGCGCTTCGGCGTGGCCTGCTATCGGCAACCCGGTACCTGCCTGCCGTTGTCAGACACGCACTGCCGCCCGTTCCACGGCTTACCCCGCCGTGTCAGGCACCGCAGCGCGCGCCCACCGCGGTCCCGGCCCGCTCAGGCGAGTTTCGGTGCCCCGCGGGGTCAGATACCGCGGGGCACTTTGCTGCCATCGACGCCGGCAAGCGGCCCATCGTCGCGGCGCGCTGCACGGTGGCAGCTGCGTGCTCGCGTGCCGGCCCCGACCATCCATGACTTGTTCACTCGTGCCAGACACCGACGCCGTCCCCTCCAACGGCTTGACCCGCGGTGCCAGGCCCCACCGCTCGTAGCGCCCCGCTCGACATCCGCGCAAGAAACGGCACGCGCCCGTGAGCCGGGTCATCGCAGACTCCGCGCTCCTTCTCATTTATGGAGTTCGCAATGGCTCGCATCGTTCTCATCCACGGGTCGTGGCACGGCGCGTGGTGCTGGTACAAGGTCAAGCCGCGCCTGGAAGCGCTCGGTCACACGGTGGCCGCACCCGATCTGCCCGGACACGGCCGCGACTGGCGTGCGCCGGCCGGCATCACGCTGGACGACTACGTCGCCTGTGCCGCGCAGGCGCTCGGCGACGATCCCGAGCCGGCCACGGTGGTCGCGCACAGCCGCGGCGGGCTGGTGCTGAGTGCGCTCGCCGAGGCCATGCCCGAGCGCGTCGCCAACGCGGTCTACCTCGCCGCCGTGCTGTTGCAAGATGGTGAGACCGTGTTCGATATCGCGGCGCACGCGGCCGACTCGCTGATCTTCCCCGCCATGTTCCGCGCCGACGACGGCAGTTGGGACATGCTGCGCGAGGACGCCTACGACGCCGCGCTGTACGCCGACTGCAGCGCCGAAGACCGCGCGCTGGCACACCTGCTGCTCACCCCGGAACCGCTGGCGCCGTCCTGTGTACCGACCCGCACCACCGCGGAGCGCTTCGGGCGGGTGCGGCGGGTCTATGTCGAGTTGACCGAGGACCGCGCAGTTCCGCCGGGCTGGCAACGCTTCATGCACGGCCGCGTACCCTGCGCCGAGGTGCGTCAGATTGCCGCCAGCCACTCGGCCTACTTCTCGCGCGCCGACGAACTCGCCCGGCACATCGACGCCATCGCGCGCCACGCGGCGGGCTGAGTCGACGGCCGCCAGGAACCGCGGGACCTCGCGTCAAACACTTATCTGGCGGTGTCAGACACCAGCCGGTGCGCCGGAGACAGCCTGGCGGCCACGCAAGCACGGTCGATTTCAAAACGTTAACCGCTGGTGTCAGACCGCCAGCGGCGGCCAGTTCAACTCCATGCCCTGCGGTGTCGGACACCGCTGGGTATCGCCCACCGCGGTCCCGGCCCGCTCAGGTGAGTTTCGGGATCAGCGCCGCGTATCGATCGAGGAACGGCATCTCGGCGGCGCGGTCATCAACTGGCAGGAACAGCACCACGCGCGCGATGCCCAGCTCACGGTAATGCTGCAGGCGGGCTTCGTCCGGCGCTTCCCAGCACCACATCGAGACCTCGATGGACGCGGGATCGCGGCCGACTGCTTCGCAACGCGCTTTCAAATCGTCGAGTGCCGCGGGCACGTCGCCGACCAGCAGATCGATGGGTGCCCAGCCATCGCAATAGTCCGCCACGCGCTTGCGCCCCAGCGCCGTGCCGCCACCGAAGATCACCGGCGGATGCGGTTGCTGCACCGGCTTCGGGAACGACCACACCGCATCGAAGTTCACGAACTCGCCGTGGTAGCTCGGTTCCTCCTCGGTCCACAGCACCTTCATCGCCTCGACGCGTTCCTTCAGCACGCGCCAGCGCGTGTCGAAGGCGGTGCCGTGGTTCTCCATCTCCTCGGCATTCCATCCGCCGCCGATGCCGAACAGGAAGCGCCCGCCGGTGAGCTGGTCGAGCGTTGCGATCTCCTTCGCCAGCATCAACGGATCACGCTCGATGACCAGACACACGCCGGTGGCGAGCTTGAGCCGCGTGGTCGCCGCGCCCGCCGCCATCAATGACACGAACGGGTCCATCATGTGCGAGTACTGCCGTGGCAACTCGCCCCCCGCCGGGTAGGGCGTGCGCCGTGACGCCGGGATGTGGCTGTGCTCGCCGATCCAGATCGAATCGAAGCCGCGCTCTTCGAGCGCGCGTGCGAGCGTCGCCGGGTCGATACCGTAATGGGTGTTGAAACTGAAAACGCCGATGTCCATCGTTCACTCCCCTCTGCCTGTCGATGACAGGAATCGTGGCGAGGAGTGTAGCGGGCCGGGCCGCGTGCCGAGCAGAATCTTCCCGCGGCGCTTCCCCGCCGCCACGCACCATCGACGTCGGTGATCGAAACATGCGCCGTTCAGGGCGCGGCTCGGCGCCGTACGACTCCGAACGCATGGATTCATGCGAGGCCCTGGGCCTGCCTGCACATGGCGCCGCCGCTATGCGGACCCCACCGGAAGGTCGTGCGCGGCAGCCTCGGCTTTACCGATCACGGTACTGCGTGTGCCCCCTTTCCCGGCCCGCTTGGCCTCGTAGGCAAGATCGTCGGCGCACTTCATCAGTACCTCTGGCGACGCGCTGCCGTCGACACTCGTCACGACACCCATGCTGAACCCGACCCGATAGTCGCCGTGGTTCATTGCCTGCACGAGTTGTTCACACAGGTGCTGCACCGCAGCCCGCGCCGCGTCGGCTTCCGCCTCCGGCAGCAGCACGGCGAACTCGTCGCCGCCGAGACGCCCCGCCGTGTCACAGGCGCGCAGGGACTTGCGCAGCGTCGACGCAATGGTCTGCAGCAGGGCGTCGCCGGCATCGTGACCGCGACCGTCGTTGACCGCCTTGAAATCGTCGACATCGAACACGACCAGGGAAAAGGCACGCCGGTAACGCGATGCACGGACCTGTTCAGCGGCCAGTCGGGCATGAAATTCGCGCCGGTTGGCGAGGCCGGTGAGGAAATCCGATCGCGCCTCCGTTCGCTCCGCCGCCAGGCGGCGGCTGACCGCCGCGGTCAGCGTGCCGACGATACCGAAGATCATCAGGCGCGCGGCCGCGTTCCAGTACAGGATCGCGCCATGCGAGTACGCGTGCCCATTCAGGAAATCGACGATGCCCCAGGTCGCGGCGGCGACCACGGCTACCGCGAACGCCGGCCGACGCCCGGCGAAAAAGGCCGCCACCATGACCGGTAACAGGTAGAACTGCGCGAACGTCGCTTCGAAACCGGTCAAGCCGTCGACGATGCCGAGCAACGCGACGAGGACCACGCTCACCGTCACGATGCCGCCGGCGGAGCGTTGTTGCAGCCATGCCTCGAGTCCGCGCAGCACGGACGGGGTCATGCCCGTTCCTGGCACCGCACGCGCCGCAGCCGGTCGCAAGGACTCGGCCGCAAGTCCATCAACCGTCCCGTGCCCTGCCTGCCAGCAGTTCACCCACCCCGTACAGCGCCGCCAGCGCATCCAGCGCCGGCGGTAGCGCGCGGTGTTCGAGCGCACCGCCCTGGCGCTGACCATGCAGGATCAGCGACAGGGCACTCGAATCGACCGCCGCGCTGCCACTCCAGTCGATCACGCGACCGCCCGCCGCGAGATGGGCGTCGAGCGCTGCGCGCAGGCGCGTGTAGGTGACCAGTGTCACCGGACCTTCGATGCGCAGCGTCGGCGCTTCGTTCACCCGGTCGAACCCTCGACATTCTTGTCGTGCAGCAGCTTGATCAGGCCACCGATGCCCGAGCGCTCGACGGTCGAGCCGAACAGGCTGCGGTAGTTGACCACCAGCGAGACACCGTCGACCAGCACGTCGTAGACCTTCCAGCCGTCGTCGCGGGCGATCATGCGGTAGTCCATGCGGATGGGCTTGCCGCCGTCCTTGCTGACCATGGTCTGTACCGTGGCCTGGCGCGCGTCGGCGGCGAGATCGAGCGGACGGTAGTCGATGTGGTAGTCGACGAAGGCCTTCAGGGCCACCGAGTAGGTGCGCACGAGCAACGTGCGGAACTCGTCGGTCAGGGTGGCCTTCTGCGTGCTGTCGGCCTGCCGCCAGTGCTTGCCGACGGCGAGCCGGGTCATGGCACCGAAATCGAAGTGGTCGACAACGCGCGTGTCGACCACTTCGGACAGCGCGCGCATGTCGCCGTCGGGGTCGGCGCGCAGTACCGCCAGAACGTCTTCGGCGGTGGTGCGGACGAGTTGATCGGGCGGCATGGGATCGGCCGCCGCGGGTTGCAGGGCCAGGGCGCACAACAGCAGCGCACCGGGCAGTGCGCGCAAGGGATTCAGCAGCATCAAGGCGAGGTCTCCTGTGCCTTGTCGTAGAGGAACTGGCCGATGACGTGCTCGAGCACGACGGCGGACTGGGTGATGGTGATCTGACCACCGTTCTCGAGCAGGGTTTCTTCGCCGCCGGCATCGAGCCCGATGTAGTTCTCGCCGAGCACCCCCGCGGTCAGGATCGAGGCACTCGTATCGGTGGGGAATCGGTAGCCGGCGTCGAGTGCCATGGTCACCGTCGCCTGGTACTGGTCGGTGTCGAAATCGATGCCCGTCACGCGGCCGACCGTGACCCCGGCGGCACGTACCGGCGCGCGCACCTTGAGGCTGCCGATGTTGCCGAAGCTCGCGCTCACCGCGTAGCTCGAAGCGCCGCCGCCAAGGCCGAGGTTACCGACCTTGAGCGCGAGGAAGAGCAGCGCGGCGAAGCCGGCCAGGACGAACACGCCGACCCAGAACTCGAGCATGCGGTTGTTCATTCGATCACCCCGGAGTTGCCCGTGACGCACCGCAGCGGTGTCTGACACCGCGGGGCAAGTCGTTGATTATCGAGCCGCCGTGATGTCTGACACCGGGCGGCAAGTGATTGATTGGTGTGGTGGCTCACGCTCATTCACCCCACAGCTGCAGCATGAAGCCGGTCAGCACGAGGTCGAGGGCGAGCACCAGCAGCGAGGAATGCACGACCGTGCGGGTGGTCGCGCGCGACACGCCTTCGGCGGTCGGCGGCGCATCGAAACCCTCGAAGGTGGCGACCGCCGCGATGCCGATGCCGAACACCACGCTCTTGATGACGCCGTTCATGATGTCCTGGCGAAAATCGACCGCGGCCTGCATCTGCGACCAGAACGCGCCCTCGTCGACGCCGAGCAGGCGCACACCGACGATATAGGCGCCGAAGATGCCGAGTGCGGAGAAGAGTGCGGCGAGCAACGGCATCGACAATACCGCGCCCCAGAAGCGCGGCGCGACCACGCGCGCGACCGGGTCGACCGCCATCATCTCCATGGCGACGATCTGCTCGGTGGCCTTCATCAGCCCGATCTCGGCGGTGATGGCCGAACCGGCGCGGCTGGCGAAGAGCAATGCCGCGACCACCGGCCCCAGTTCGCGCACCAGCGACAGCGCCACCAGCACGCCGAGCTTCTCCTCCGAGCCGTAGGTCTCGAGCGTCTCGTAGCCCTGCAGGCCGAGCACCATGCCGACGAAGAGCCCCGAGATCATGATGATCACCAGCGACAGCGCGCCCGAGAAATAGACCTCGCGCATGGTCAGGCGTGGTCGCGCGACACTGGTGCCGGAGGCGAAGAGCACGCGCAGCATGAACAGCGCCGCCGCGCCGGTGCGCCGCACCGCGTCGACCGCCCAGGCGCCGATGTCCGCGATGGTGTCGAAGGCGCGCGCGAACATCAGACGAGACCCAGCGCGCCGCCGTAATCGTCGGCGGGATAGTGGAACGGCACCGGGCCATCGGCCTCGCCCTGGATGAACTGGTGGACCATCGGTACCGCCGAGGCCCGCATCTCGTCCGGCGTGCCCTGGGCAACGATGCGCCCTTCGGACATGAGGTAGACGTAGTCGACGATCTTGAGCGACTCCATGACGTCGTGGGTGACCACGATCGAGGTCGCGCCGAGCGCGTCGTTGGAGCGCCTGATGAGCTGACCGATGACGCCGAGCGAGATCGGGTCGAGCCCCGCGAAGGGCTCGTCGTACATGACCAGCATGGGATCGAGCGCGACCGCGCGCGCCAGCGCCACCCGCCGCGCCATGCCGCCGGAGAGTTCCGACGGCATCAGCCGCGCCGCACCGCGCAGGCCCACGGCATTCAACTTCATCAGCACGAGATCGCGGATGGCGTCGTCGGGCAGGTCGGTGTGCTCGCGCATCTGGAAGGCGATGTTCTCGAACACGTCCATGTCGGTGAACAGCGCGCCGCCCTGGAACAGCATGCCCATGCGCCGGCGCATGCGGTAGAGACCGTCGGCGTCGAGACTCGCCATGTCTTCGCCGTCGACCACCACCTGCCCGCCCTGGACGCGCTCCTGGCCGCCGATCAGGCGCAGCAGGGTGGTCTTGCCGCAACCGCTGCCGCCCATCAGTGCCACCACCTTGCCGCGCGGCACGTCGAGCGTGACGTCGTGCAGCACGCGACGCGCGGCGCTGTAGCCGAAGTCGCAGTGGGTGATGCGGACGAGCGGAGTGTCGGACACGGACGGCTGGGTCGGGGATACGGGTTCAGGGCGCGCATTCTCGCATGGAACCGGCTGCCGTCACGCGGGCACGGGTATCGCCCACCCTTATACTGTGCGCCGTTTCCGCTGCCGGGGAGAGCCGTCATCGCCGCCGAATTCATCCGCGCCGCCGTCACCAACGGCGTCCTCGAGGTCCTGATCGACCGCGCCGACAAGCGCAACGCCTGCTCGCAGGCCGTGCTGCGCGAACTCGGCGCCTGCTTCCGCACCCACGCCGACGACGACACCCTGCTCTTCGCCGTCCTGCGCGGCGCCGGTGAGCGCTGCTTCGCCGCCGGCGGCGACCTGCACGAGTTCGAGGGCCTGCGCGAACCCGGCCCGGTGCGCGAGATGAACCGCGCCTCGACTGCCGACCTCGACGCCATCCGCGATTTCCCCGTGCCGGTCGTGGCGGCATTGAACGGCGATGCCATCGGCGGCGGCGGCGAACTCGCCATGGCCTGCGACCTTCGGGTGTTCGCACGCCACGCCCGCATCGGCTTCGTGCAGGGCCAGATGTGCATCTCGACCGCCTGGGGCGGCGGTGCCGATCTCATGCGCCAGGCCGGCCCGGCCACCGCGCTGCGCATGCTCACCCGGGCGGAATTCATCGCCGCCGACGAGGCGCGCCTGCTCGGCCTCGCCGACGCCGTGCAGGGCGAGGCCGAAAGTTTCGACGACACCCTCGCCGCCTTCCTCGCCCCGCTGCGCGAACGGCGGCCGCAGATCATGCGCGCCTACAAGGCGCTCGCCCGTGCCGCCCGCCAGGACGACGCCTGGCGCGCCGTGCGCGCCGCCGAGCCCGCCCTGCTCGAAGCGACCTGGCTGCACGACGATCACTGGTCGGCCTCGGCCGCCGCCATCGCGCGCATCGCGGCGAAAAAGGGCTGATAGCGGACGGCGCCGGCCGGCCCGGCACCGCGGCCAGCGCTCGGCGTCACTCCTCGCGCCGGCGGAACGCGCTCGGCGCCTGCCCCGTCCACTGACGAAAGGCGCGCGCAAAACTCTTCTCGTTGTCGAAGCCGACGGCGCGCGCGATCGCCTTGACCGGCCGTCGCGTGCGCAACAACAGCGCCAGCGCGCGCTCGCGGCGGACCTCGTCCTTGAGCCGCTGCAGGCTGGTACCGGCCTCGCCGAGCTGGCGGTGCAGGGTGCGTACCGAGACGTGCAGGTGGTCGGCCAGCGCCGCGGCGTCGCGAACGTCCTCGAGGTGTGCGGCGAGCACGTCGCGCGCACGGCTGACCAGCAGGCGATCGCGCCGGTACTGCAGCACGGTCAGCGGCAGCGCCCGCTTGAGCATCTGGCGCAGCGCCGGTTCGTCGCGCACCAGCGGCAGTTCGAGGTAGCGGCTGGCGCAGGCGAAACCGGCCCGCCCGGAATCGAAGCGGACCGGGCCCGGGAACATCAGCGGGTAGGCCTCGGCGTGCGCGGGTTCGGCGTAGGGGAATTCGATCGCGGCCAGCGGAATGCGCGAATCGACCGCCCAGCAAGCGAAGCCGTGCACATAGCGCAGCAAGGTCACCAGGCACAGCTCGCGGCTGATTGCCGGGCCCGGCGTCTCGTGGATGGTGAGCCAGGTGAGACCCTCGCCGGGGACGAGGCGCAGGCTCACGTCGGCCGTCAGCAGGCCGTGATGGCGACACCACAGGCCGAGCGCGCGGCCGAGGTTCGGCGCCGTCAGCGAGGCGCGGCACAGCAGGCCGTAGCTGCCCCACGGCAGGCGGCGCGAGAACCATCCCAGCGCCTCGTCGTCGAGTTCGCGCATCGCGGCGTCGGACACCGCTTCCATCTGCGCCGCGGTGATGACGCCGGCCGGCGCATCCAGGGCCGCGCGGGAGATGCCGGCGACCGTAAGCGCGGCGGCCGGATCCATGCCGTAGCGGTGGTACGCGGCGCAGATGTCGCGCACGAAGGCGATCGGGGTCACGGCGCGGGAAACCGCCTTGCGCGGCGGTCGCGGCTGGTCTCCCGGCGATTGTCTGGGCATGGATGGAGTTTGATAAGGGGTGGCAGGATATGCAACCTCGATGGCGCTCCGTCGGGACCTGCCAGGGTTAGGCTTGGCAACCGGTCCGCGCGTTCGCCGCAGCGCGCGCCGGCGAGTTCAGCGACAGCGGCGCCGCCGCGGGGAGAGGAGACATGGCAACACTGCCGGGCATGAAGTTCGATCTCGGCGACACCGTGGACATGCTGCGCGAGTCCGTGCAGGCCTTCGCCGAGAAGGAGATCGCGCCGCGCGCGCAGGACATCGACCGCGACAACCAGTTCCCACCCGACCTCTGGCGCAAGCTCGGTGACCTCGGCGTCCATGGCATCACCGTGGCCGAGGAATACGGCGGCGCCGACCTCGGCTACGTCGCCCACATCGTCGCCATGGAGGAGATCTCGCGTGCCTCGGCCGCCGTCGGCCTTTCCTACGGTGCCCATTCGAATCTCTGCGTGAACCAGATCCACAGGAACGGCACGCCGGCGCAGAAGGAACGCTACCTGCCGAAGCTCGTCTCCGGCGAGCACGTCGGCGCGCTCGCCATGAGCGAGCCCAATGCGGGCTCGGACGTCGTCAGCATGAAACTGCGCGCCGAACGCCGCGGCGACTGCTACGTGCTGAACGGCTCGAAGATGTGGATCACCAACGGCGGCGACGCCGACACATTGGTGGTATACGCCAAGACCGACCCGGAAGCCGGCCCGCGCGGCATGACCGCCTTCATCATCGAAAAGGACTTCGCCGGTTTCACCAAGGGCAGCAAGCTCGACAAGCTCGGCATGCGTGGCTCGAACACCTACCCGCTGTTCTTCGACAACTGCGAGGTGCCGGTCGAGAACGTGCTCGGCCGCGAAGGCGACGGCGTGCGCGTGCTGATGTCGGGGCTCGACTACGAACGCGCCGTGCTGTCGGCCGGCCCGCTCGGCATCATGGATGCCTGCATGGACATCGTGCTGCCCTACGTGCACGAACGCGAACAGTTCGGCCAGGCCATTGGCGAGTTCCAGCTCATGCAGGGCAAGCTCGCCGACATGTACACCACCTGGCAGGCGTGCCGCGCCTACGTCTACGCCGTCGGCCGCGCCTGCGACGCCGGCGACCACGCCCGCACGCTGCGCAAGGACGCCGCCGGCGCCATCCTC
Organism: Gammaproteobacteria bacterium; assembly: GCA_050184115.1. Lineage (GTDB taxonomy): Bacteria > Pseudomonadota > Gammaproteobacteria > JACKNG01. The sequence goes on from JBFXAQ010000003.1 coordinate 259,201, forward strand.
TACGCTGCCGAGAAGGCAACCTGGATGGCGGGCGAGGCGATCCAGACCCTCGGCGGCAACGGCTACATCAACGAGTACGCCACCGGCCGCCTGTGGCGCGACGCCAAGCTCTACGAGATCGGCGCCGGCACGTCAGAAATCAGACGAATGCTGATTGGCCGGGAGTTGTTTTCGGATACCATCTGACGCCGCCCGAACCCGGGGTGCGGCTGGCTGCGCCGACCGCACCACCCCGAATCCCGTTTTCCTTATCCGCGCTGGAGCGCCAATTCCATGAGATTTCGTCTGGCCGCCTGGGTCATGCGGTACCGCGCCGCTGTTGGTATCGCTTTCATCCTCTTCACCGTCGGCATGGCCGCCGGTTTCCCCTACGTGCAGATCCGCACCATCTTCAACGACCTGTTGCCGCTCGACGACCCGTTCGTCAAGGTGTTCTTCGCGCACCGCAACTTCGGCAACCCGTTGACCATGTCGATCATGGTCAAGCGCAAAGACGGCGACATCTACAACCCAGAGACCCTCGACAAGGTCTTCCAGCTGACCCGCGACATCGACCTCGCACCGGGCATCGACCACGACCAGGTGATCTCGATCTCGACCGAAAAGCTGCGCTATGCCGAGGCCAACGCCGAAGGCATCGACATGCGCCCGCTGATGGACGACCGCGCGCCGAACACGGAAGAGGAGATCGCGGCCTTCCGCCGCCGCGTCGAGATGTCACCCAATGCGCGCTTGTTCTACATCTCCGGTGACGAAACGGCGACCCTGATCAACGCCGCCTTCCTCGACTCCGTCGACTACGGCGAGGCCTTCGACTTCGTGCAGAACCTGGTCGTCAAGGCGCGCGACGACAACCATGAAGTGCACCTCGCCGGGCAGCCAGCGCTGACCGGCTGGGTCTACCTGCTGCAGAAGCAGACCTACAACATCTTCGGCGTCACCCTCGCCGCCCTGGTCATCGCGCTGATCTTCTACATGCGCAACCTCGCCGGCACGGTCACCCCGATCGTCTGCGCGGCGGTAGCCGCCATCTGGGGCTTCGGCTTCATCGGCTGGCTTGGCCGGCCGATCGAACCATTGCTGATGATCGTGCCGTTGTTGCTGATCGCACGATCCTTCTCTCACTGCGTGCAGTACACCGAGCGCTATTACGAAATCCTTCTGCACCTCAAGGACCGCCGCAAGGCCGCCGAGGTAACCATGGCCATCATGATGGCGCCGTCGATCCTCGGCATCATGACCGACGTCTTCGGCATCGTGTTCATCGCCGTGGCGCCGATCAAGACGATGGAGAACCACGCCATCTTCTGCGGCATGTGGGCGCTGTTCATCATCCCGACCGGCGTGTTCCTGATTTCCGTCCTGCTGTCCTACCTGCCGGCGCCGCGGAACCTCGAGGACATCGTCGGCGGCGAGAAGAAGGAATCGGGCATCCACCTGGTGCAGGAACAGCTGCTCGACCGCATCTCGCGCCTGACTTTCGGCACGGCTGCACGCGTCACCGGCGTGGTCTTCATCGGCATCGCCATCGCGGCCGTCTACCTCAACTCGCAGATCAAGATCGGCAACCCCGTCGAAGGTTCGAACCTCCTGTGGCACGAGTCCGAGTTCAACACGGCGGTGCGCGCCATCAACGCGCACTTTCCCGGCATGAACACGCTCGAGATCGTGCTCGAGGCGAAGAACAACGACATGAACCGACGCATCGCGCGCACCGCCGAGGTGGCCAAGGTCTCGGGTGAGCTGCAGGCGATCATCGAGCGCAACCAGGAGTTGCAACCGCGCGCGACGCTGTCATTCACTGACTACATGGGTGAGGTCAATCGCCTGTTCTCGGGCGGCAATCCGAAGTGGTCCGTGCTCGACCAGACCGACGACGCCATCGCCGCGGCGGGCTTCGCCACGATGATGGGTTCGAGCCCGATCAACTTCAGCCACGTGGTCGATTTCAACGTGCAGAACTCGACGGTGTCGCTCTGGTACAAGGACAACAAGCAGGAAACGGTCGATGCCGCGCTGGAGAGCGCGCGCAAGGCCGTCGAGCAGGTCGGCGAGGACCACCCCGAGTTCCGCGTCCGCCTGGGTACCGGCGTGATCGCGCTGCAGCAGGCGATGAACAGCGTGGTCGAGCGCTACCACTGGTTCATCCTCGGCCTCGTCAACATCGCGGTCATGGTCATCTCGGCCTACGCCTACCGCTCGTTCATGGCCGCGGTGATCCTGCTGGTGCCGGTGAACCTGTCGAACTTCCTGCTCGGCGCCTCCATGCACGTGCTCGGCATCGGCATGGACATCAATGCCGTGATCGTCGCGGTGATGGGCGTCGGCGTCGGTATCGACTACGGCATCTACCTGCTGTCACGCATCTGCGAGGAGTACACCGCGCACGATCACAACCTGCCGCAGGCCATCAACGCCGCCTTGACCACCACCGGCAAGGCCATCATGTTCACCGCCACCATCATGCTGCTCGGCATCCTGCCGTGGTACTTCCTGTCGGATCTCAAGTTCATGGCCGACATGGGCATGCTGCTGGTCGCGATCATGCTCATCAACATGGTGCTATCGCTGGTCCTGCTGCCGCTGCTGGTCTGGTTCATCCATCCGCGCTTCCTCGCCCGCGAGGATCTCATGGTGGGTGAGAGCTTCGACATCCGGCAGTTTGCCGGCGAGGCGCACGTCGCCTGAGGTCTGCGCCCCGGGCACGCGTCCAGCGCACCCGGGGCCCGACATGGGGCGCGCGCCGCTCGGGCGCGCGTCGCGACCACGCGCAGGCCTGAGGCGGCAGCGAAATCAGTACACTGTGGAGCGCCGGGGATGCCTCCGCCGACGGGAGATCCGCATGAACCAGATCAAGTCCGCCATCAACCCGCGCTCGGAAGAGTTCCGGGCCAACGCCGCGCACATGCGCACGCTGGTCGAGGATCTGCGCGCCAAGGTCGCCGAGGTCGGCGTCGGCGGCGGCGAGGCCGCGCGTGAAAAGCACGTCGCGCGCGGCAAGCTGTTGCCGCGCGATCGCGTCGACGGCCTGCTCGACCCGGGTGCACCCTTCCTCGAGATCGGCCAGCTCGCCGCCTTGCGTATGTACGACGGCGACGCCCCGGCTGCCGGCATGATCGCCGGCGTCGGGCGCGTGCACGACACCGAGTGCATGATCATCGCCAACGATGCCACCGTGAAGGGCGGCACCTACTACCCGATGACGGTGAAGAAGCACCTGCGCGCGCAGGAGATCGCGCGCGAGAATCACCTGCCGTGCATCTACCTGGTCGACTCCGGCGGGGCCTTCCTGCCCAAGCAGGACGAGGTCTTCCCCGATCGCGAGCACTTCGGCCGCATCTTCTACAACCAGGCCAACATGAGCGCCATGGGCATCCCGCAGATCGCGGTAGTGATGGGCTCGTGCACGGCGGGCGGCGCCTACGTGCCGGCGATGAGCGACGACACCGTCATCGTCAAGAACCAGGGCACGATTTTCCTCGGCGGCCCGCCGCTGGTGAAGGCGGCGACCGGTGAAGTGGTCAGCGCCGAGGATCTCGGCGGTGGCGACGTCCACACGCGCCTGTCCGGGGTGGCCGACCACCTGGCCGAGAACGACAGCCATGCGCTCGCCATCGCGCGCCACATCGTCGCCAACCTCAACCGCCGCCGGCCGCAGTCGGTGACCCTCGCGCCGAGCGAGGAACCGCTCTACGACCCCGAGGAGATCTACGGTGTGCTGCCGACCGACACGCGCAAGCCCTACGACGTGCGCGAGATCATCGCGCGCGTCGTCGACGGCTCGCGCTTCGATGAGTTCAAGGCGCGCTACGGCTCGACGCTGGTCACCGGCTTCGCCCACCTCTACGGCGTGCCGGTCGGCATCGTCGCCAACAACGGCATCCTCTTCAGTGAATCGGCGCAGAAGGGCGCGCACTTCATCGAACTCTGCGCGCAGCGCAAGGTGCCTCTGCTGTTCCTGCAGAACATCACCGGCTTCATGGTCGGGCGCAAGTACGAGAACGGCGGCATCGCCAAGGACGGCGCCAAACTGGTCACGGCCGTCGCCACCGTGCAGGTACCGAAGATCACCCTCATCATCGGCGGCAGCTTCGGCGCCGGCAACTACGGCATGTGCGGGCGCGCCTACTCACCGCGTTATCTATGGATGTGGCCGAACGCGCGCATCAGCGTGATGGGTGGCGAGCAGGCCGCGGCCGTGCTCGCGACCGTGCGTCGCGACGGCATCGAAGCGCGCGGCGGCGAGTGGCCGGCGGCCGAGGAAGAAGCGTTCAAGGCGCCCATCCGCGACCAGTACGAAGAACAGGGCCATCCCTACTACGCCACCGCGCGGTTGTGGGACGACGGCATCGTCGATCCCGCGCAGACCCGACGCGTGCTCGGCCTGTCGCTGTGGTCGACCTTGAACGCGCCGATCCCGGACACCCGGTTCGGCCTCTTCCGCATGTGAGGTGACCGCCATGTTCTCCAAGATCCTGATTGCCAACCGCGGCGAGATCGCCTGCCGCGTGATCAAGACAGCGCGGCGTCTCAACATCGCGACCGTGGCCGTCTACTCCGAGGCCGATGCGGAGGCCCGCCACGTGCGCCTGGCCGACGAGGCCACCCTGCTCGGCCCAGCCGCGGCGCGCGAGTCGTATCTGCGCGCCGACAAGATCATCGAGGTCGCGCGCGCCACCGGCGCCGAGGCCATCCATCCCGGTTACGGCTTCCTGTCCGAGAACGCCGAGTTCGCCGATGCCTGTGCCGCGGCCGGCATCGTCTTCGTCGGCCCGCCGGCAGCCGCTATTCGCGCCATGGGTTCGAAATCGGCCGCCAAGGCCTTGATGGCCGAGGCCGGCGTGCCGCTCACGCCGGGCTACCACGGCGATCGCCAGGAACCGGACTTCCTCGCCGGCGAGGCCGACGCCATCGGCTACCCGGTCCTGATCAAGGCCAGCGCCGGCGGCGGCGGCAAGGGCATGCGCCGTGTCGATCGCGAAGAGGACTTCGCCGAGGCGCTGGCCTCGTGCAAGCGCGAGGCGGCCAACGCCTTCGGTGACGATCACGTACTGATCGAGAAGTACGTGCTCAAACCCCGCCATATCGAGATCCAGGTCTTTGCCGATACCCAAGGCAACGCCGTCTATCTCCACGAGCGTGATTGCTCGGTGCAGCGTCGTCACCAGAAGGTGCTGGAGGAGGCCCCGGCCCCCGGCATGACCGCCGAGCGTCGCGCCGCCATGGGTCGCGCCGCCGTCGACGCCGCCCGCGCGGTCGGTTACGTCGGCGCCGGCACGGTCGAGTTCATCGCCAACCCCGACGGCGGCTTCTACTTCATGGAGATGAACACCCGTCTGCAGGTCGAGCACCCGGTGACGGAGATGATCACCGGCCAGGATCTCGTCGAGTGGCAATTGCGTGTCGCCCACGGCGAAGCGCTGCCGCTGGCCCAGCGCGACATCCCGCTCGACGGCCACGCCATCGAGGCGCGCATCTACGCCGAGGACCCGGCAGCCGGCTTCCTGCCCGCGACGGGGCGCCTGGTGCACCTCGCGCGACCGCCCGAGTCGACCCACGTCCGCGTCGACACCGGGGTCGAGCAGGGTGACGTCATCACGCCCTGGTACGACCCGATGATCGCCAAGCTCATCGTCTGGGACCAGGATCGCGACGCCGCGCTGGCGCGCCTCTACCGCGCGCTCACCGACTACCGCGTGGTCGGCGTCAACAACAACATCGAATTCCTCGCGCGGCTGGTCACCTCGCCGGCCTTCGCCACCGCCGACCTCGATACCGCGCTGATCGAGCGCGAAGAAGATTTCCTCTTCGCCCCGCGCGGCGACGTGCCCGCGGCCGCCTGGATCCTGGCGGCGCTTGCCGTCACCTGCGGCATGGACGACGCCCGCGCGGCAAGGGCCGCCGCCAGGGCCGAGCGCGACAACCCCTGGGCGAGCGGCGAGGCCTGGCGCCTGAACAGTGTCGGCAGCCTGCACCTGACGCTGCGCGCCGGCGCGACGGAACGTGTCGTCACGCTCAGCCGGGACGGCAGCGGTTGGATCGTCGACTGCGGCGACGGCACTCGCGCGGCGCGGGTCACACGGCGCGCGGACTGCCGGCTCGCCGTCGCCATCGACGAGCGCCACGTCGGCGGCGACGTCGTCGTCGACGGCGATCGCCTTGTCGTCTATGTCGACGGCGCCGCGTGGCCGCTCACGCTCGTCGACACGCTCGAGACCAGCGGGGAGGGCGAGGAAGGCGCGGCCGGCCTGCTCGCGCCGATGCCGGGCAAGGTCATCAGCCTCATCGCCAGCGCCGGCAGCACGGTGAAGAAGGGCGACAAGCTGCTGGTCCTGGAAGCGATGAAAATGGAGCACACCATCTGCGCGCCGGCCGACGGTACGGTCAAGGCCTTCTTCTTCGCCGCCGGCGAGCAGGTCACCGAGGGCGCCGAGCTGGTCGACTTCGAGCACGCCTGAGCCGCGCACCCGCTGGACGGCGCCGGCCGCGCCCGGCACCCTATCGCGTCGCACAGGGGCGGCTGCGCCCCGGGAGTCCTGACCATGCCCGTACGTCTCGCCCTGTTGGGCACCCTGCTCGGCCTCGCCATTGCCGTACCCGCCGCCGAGCAATCCGAACAACTGCTGTTCGCCGAGCCCGACGGCTGGCACAAGGTCTATGACGACGTCGAGGACAACCTCTCGACCACCGAATACGTCCCCGCCGGTCAGGACGGCGACAACTGGCGCGAGATGCTGACCGTTCAGGTCGTCGTCGGTGAGGCCGATGCCGACCCCGAGACCATGCTCTCGCGCATTGCCGCGCACCTCGCCAGAGGCTGCCCGGAGTTCGATGCCCAACCGGTCGAACTCGGCGGCGTCGGCGATTACCCGACGCTCGCCGTCATCATGCGCTGCGCACGCAATCCCGACAGCGGCGACGGCGAATTCAGCTTGTTGCGCGGCATCGCCGGCAAGGAGAACTTCTACCTGTTGCAGAAGAGCTGGCGCATCCAGCCTTACGCCCTCGACGGGCCATCGCCGGTGTCGCTCGATGAGCGCAAGCTGTGGCTCGGATTCCTCGCCTACCTCAGCGTGTGCGACACGAACCTGAAGACCTGCCCCGAGGGCGTCGCGGCCGAGGATTGAAGCCGATGTGGACCCGGGGTCGACATGAAACCGCGCGGCGCACAGCCGCGGGTATGCCGCTCAGACTCGTGCCGCGGCGGCGCTGAGCGCGCTCAACTTGCCGAACGCCGCCGCCCGGGTGAGGTACTTCATGCCGCAGTCGGGTGCGACGACGAGGCGTTCGCGTGGTACGAACGGAAGCGCGCGGCGGATGCGCGCAACGAGTTCGTCGACCGGCTCGACATCGTTCGTCGACAGATCAAGCACGCCGAGCACGATGGTCTTGTCGCGAAACGATGTGAAGACGCCGAGATCGAGGGCCGGTTGCGCCGCTTCAACCGATACCTGGTCGACCGTGCAGCCGGCGAGCTGTTCGAGAAAGGCGTAGGCCTTGGGCTTGTCTTTCGACACCACGAAACCGTATCCGAAGCACAGGTGGATGCAGGTCGTCACATCGATGTCCCGCAACGCCCGGTCGATGGCCTTCACCCCGTAACGCATGGCACCGTCCGGATCCTCGCGCAACCACGGTTCGTCGAGCTGGATGACGTCCGCGCCGGCGGCGGCGAGAGCGCGCGCCTCGGCGTTGACGACCTCGGCATAGGCCATAGCGACGGCTTCCGGGTCACCGTAATGATCGTCCTTGGCCTGCTTGCTCATGGTGAAAGGACCCGGCAGGGTGATCTTGGCGCGGCGCGTGGTATGGCGTTTCAGGAACTCGAGATCGGTCACCTCGACCGGCCCCGTCCAACCGATGGGGCCGACGATACGCGGCATGGGAATGCGGAACTCGCGCACTTCGCGGATGAACGGATGTTCGAGATCGAGGCCGTCCAGGGAGGTGGCGAAACGGTTGGAATAGCTCTCGCGCCGTATCTCGCCATCGGTCACCGTGTCGATACCTGCAACCTCTTGGTCACGGATGGCAAGGCGCGTGGCATCGTCCTGCGCCTCCGCCAGGTAGCTCGGGGCAACGCGCCAGATTGCGGGTGCACGCACGCGCGGTACCAGGCTCGCGCGCAGCGCGTCGTGGTCGACCAGCCACGCGGGCTGCGGGTAGCTGCCGATGACGGTGGTTTCGATACGGTCGGTGGCCATCGCGTTTCCTTCACGGCTGGGGCACTCGGGACCGGCATGTTCGTTCACCCCAGGGAGCGTGGCAAGGCGGACCCCGACCTGCAGCCGCGGACTTGCGCTAAAGTGCGCCGCGGAGGAGCTCGATGAAACTTGGCAGTCTCAGTTGCGGTGGCCGCGACGGTACCCTGGTGGTCACCGACGACGCGCTCACACGCGCCGTCGCGGTACCTACGATCGCGCCGACCCTGCAGCACGCGCTCGACGACTGGCGACGCGCCGAACCGGCTCTGCGCACCGTCGCCGCCGAGCTCGCCGCCGGCCGGCGCGCGGACGCCTTCGCCCTCGACCCGGCCGCGCTGGCCAGCCCGCTGCCGCGCGCTTTCCAGTTCCTCGACGGATCGGTCTACCTCCACCACATGGAGAAGGCACGGCGCGCACGCGGCGCGGCGATGCCGGCCAACCATGACACCGAACCGCTCATGTACCAGGGTCTCTCCGACGGCTTCTGCGCGCCGCACGGCATCATGCGCCTGCCGTCCGAGGACCTCGACATCGACTTCGAGGCGGAGATCGCCATCGTCACCGACGACGTGCCGATGGGTATCGACGCGGCCGCGGCGGCCGACCACGTCAAGCTGGTCATGCTGATGAACGACTACACCTGCCGCGCCCTGACGCGCACCGAGCTGCCGAAGGGCTTCGGCTTCGTGCAATCGAAACCGACCAGCGCGTTCTCGCCGGTCGCCGTCACCCCGGACGCGCTGGGCGCAGCCTGGGATGGCGCGCTCGTGCACGGCCGCCTGCGCTCGCAGGTCAACGAACGCCGGATCGGCTCGCCGGACGCCGGTGTCGACGCCTTCTTCACCTACCCCCAGCTCATCGCCCACGCCGCGCGCACGCGCGCGCTCGGCGCCGGCACCATCATCGCCGCCGGCGCGGTCTCCAATCGCGATCCGGCGACGGGCCATGGCTGCCTGGCCGAGGCGCGCTTCGACGACGAGCAGGCCGGCCGCACGCCGACGCCCTGGCTGCGTTTCGGTGACGTCGTACGTATCGAGATGCACGATGCCGACGGCCGCTCGATCTTCGGCGCCATCGTCAACCGCATCGCGGGCCCTGCATGAGCCGTCTCACCGCGGCGACCGCCGGCGATTTCGTGCTCGCCACCAGCGACCACGCCTTCGCCAGCGACCCCTACTCCGACTTCGTCACGCTGCGCGAGCACGCGCCACTGTGCCGCCAGCCCGATGGCTCCTACCTGCTGACGCGTTACGCTGATCTGCTGCAGGTCTTCGGCGACCCGGCCCTGTTCAGCTCGGACAAGCGTGTCGACTTCAAGCCGCGCTTCGGCGACTCGCCGCTCTACGAGCACCACACGACCTCGATCGTGTTCAACGACCCGCCCTACCACACCCGCGTACGCCGCCTGCTGGCGCCGTTTTTCGCCCACCGCGTGCTGCGCCAGATGGAGGACAGCATCGCACGCATGGTCGACACCCTGCTCGACCGCGCCGCCGAACGCGGCACCATTGACGTCGCGCAAGAGTTCGCCACCGTGGTGCCGTTGAATCTCATCGGCGAACTGCTCGGCGTGCCCTACGACGAACGCAATCCCCTGCGCGCCTGGGCCAACGCCATCCTCGGCGCGCTGGAACCGGTGCGCTCGGCCGCGGAACTCGCCGAGGGCAACCAGGCGGTCGAGGACTTCAAGGCCTACCTGCGTACGCTCATCGCGCGCAAGCGCGCCAATCCGCCCGGTGCCGACGCCATGGACGTGCTGTGGGCGCTGATCGAAGCGAGCGAGGGCGATGCCGACGACGCCGACACCTTGAGCGAGCTGGAGATCCTGCACAACTCGATCTTCATGCTGAATGCCGGTCACGACACCACCGGCAGCCTCATCGCCAACGGCGTCGATCTCCTGCTGCGCTACCCGGAGCAGCGTGCGCGCCTGCAGGCCGAGCCGACGCTGATCAAGTCGGCGGTGGAAGAGATGCTGCGTTTCGAGAGCCCGCTGCAGATCGGCAACCGGCGCACCACCGCACCGACCATCATCGGCGGCGTCGACATCCCCGCCGGCACCTTCCTGCATCTCGGCATCGCCGCGGCCAACCGCGATCCGGCACAGTTCGAGCAACCCGAGACTTTCGACATCGCGCGCAACCCCAACAAGCACCTCGCCTTCGCCCACGGCATCCACACCTGCGCCGGCAACTCGGTCGCACGCATCGAGGCGCGCATCGCGTTTGCCAAGCTGCTCGAACGCTTCCCGCGTTTCGAGCGCGCCGGCGCCACGGTGCGCCCGCACCGCTCACGCTTCCGCGTCGTCGAATCGCTGCCGGTCAGGCTCAACCCGGCTTAATGGTCGAACCGCGGCAAAGGGACTGAGCATGATGGCCGAGCGGCGGCAAGGGGTCTGACCCCGAAGGGACTGCAAGGGGTCTGACCCCGCACGGGGTCAGACCCCGTCGGGGAATTCGGGGACAGACCACGGTTTACTGGCCGCGGAGAACGTGGCCTGACCCCGAATTTTCCGTAAACCGTGGTCTGTCCCCGAATTCGCTCGAATTCGCTACCCGGCCGTCACCGCGGCAACAGCTACTCGGCCGCCGGCACCGCCGGCGCCGCCTCGACCACCTCGGAATAGGGGCACTCGTTCTGCCGACAGAGCTCGTCGGCGAATTCGTACTTCGCTGCACAACCCTTCTCGAAGGGCTCGAGTTCCTCCTCGACCATCACCGCTAGACCGTCGGCGTACTGGTTGACGGCCTGGCCGAGTTCCTCGCCAGAGAGCGGCTTCCCGGTCAGGTTGGAATAGACCTGGGCGGCGAACATGCCGAACGCGAACGAGCGGTTGCCCCAGGTTTTCTGCTCGTCACCGAGCGCGGCTTCGCTCTTGATCGCCGCCAACGCCGAGCAGGTCATGGCACCGTCGAAGGCCTGTTTCAACTGCAAGCGCTGCTGTTCGGACGCGGGCTCTTCGGCCACGGCCATCGTCGAGACGAGGACACAGGTGATAACGGACGGCAAGCGCATGGGGACTCCGGGGAAGCGCGTTCGGGGCGGCGGCCGCCATTGTGCGCGGTCATCGACAACGGGTAAACGGAGCATGCAGGGCACGTTTCACCGTCGTGACGCACCACTCACCCGGTGCAGCCTTGCAAGCCCGGACGTGAATGCGCACGATGGACCCCGCTGAAAGAAACCGGACCCGCATCATGCCCGATTCCCAAACCAACGACGCTGCGAGGGCCGTCTTCGTCGGTACCTGGCAGCTGCTCGACAGCTACTCCGATCGCACCTCGGGGCGCGTGCCCTTCCCGCTCGGCGAGCGCGTCGTCGGCCGCATCAACTACGACGCCGCCGGCAACATGGCCGCGCAACTCATGGGTGAGGGCCGCCAGCCATTTTCCTCGCGCAATCCCCAGGAGGTCCCCGACGCCGAGTACCGCGAGGCCTTCCAGACCTACACCGCCTACTTCGGCACCTACACCGTCGATGCCGCCAACGGCACGGTGACGCACCACGTGCAGGGCGCTACGGTGCCGAACTGGCCCGGCCAGGACCAGGTGCGTTTCTACGAATTCTCGGGCGACAAGCTCACCCTGCGAACGCCGCCGATGCGCGGCAACGACGGCGAGAAGTCCGTCCACACACTGGTCTGGCAGAAGGTCGCCTGAGGCAACGGCGGGCGCAGCGCCGCTGCCGCGAATCGCGCGGGTGCGGCACCGTCAAGCGGCTGGATTGAACGGGGGCAGCCCCCTCGGGGGTAAGGCCTGGGTTACCCGGCCACGGTGTTCAGGGCGGTCGACCGTCACCGCCCCGCAGCGCGGGACGGCAAGCGCTCGGCGCTCAGCAGCGCCGGGGACGGCGGCCCCGGACCGCGAGACCGGCCAGCGCCGAGCCGAGCAGCCACGCCGCGGCCGGCAACGGCACGGGTGTCGTTACCAGGGCGAAAGGCGAGAAGTTGTCGACCGTTACGGTGATGGTATTGGCATCCGTGTCGAGAATCTGGAAAGGCGTCTCCCAGATGCCGTTGGTGAAGTGGACGATCGACAGCAGCGCTTCCTCACCGGGAGCGAGCAGGTTTTCGTCGTACTCGAAGATGACGGTCTGGACGCCGCCGTCACCGGCGATGAGAGCGACATCGTAGAGCTGCGCGAAACCGTTGCCGGCGAGGTTCAGACCGACCACGTCGGGGAACTGGCCGTTGGCGACGAGGTCCTCGACTTCGGTGATCGAGAACAGACCGTCACCGTTGGCGTCGGGGATCGGCACCCCGAAGAGGAATTCGTCGGTCGAATACCAGATGTTGTAGCCCTTCTGGCTGCCACCGATGAGTGAGCCGGCGAAAAAGCCCCGGGTGTTATCACTCGTATAGTCGTCGGCGAACAGCCACAGCCCGGCGTGGGTCCAGTTGGCGGGCAGGTGATTGGCAACCATGTCGTTGAGGTAGTCGGCGGCAGCCTGGTCGTGACCGGCGCCGAGAAAATCGAACTGCGCCGCGGTGGCCTGTTGCAGGCCGCTCCCGGCGTCATTGACGACGAAACCGCCGGCCGCCTGGTAGTCGTGCTCGGTATGCGTTCCCAACCATTGGTTGAATGGCCCGGTGTATTCGAAATCGGCCGTCCACTGCACGTACATGCGGCCATCCAGCGTCGCGCTCAACGAATGCGGCACGTTGGCGACGTTGGTGAGGTTGAACAGCGCCTGGTTGGTGTTCACCGAGGTTCCGCTCAGGGCAAAGCTGCGAACGTCAACCGAATTGCCGGTGACGACGAAGTTGTCCCAGGTCGAAGTGCCCGAAAAGAAGCCGGCCACGTCGAACTGCCCGAACGGCAGGTTGTAGGAGTAGGCGTAGGACAGGCTGCCGTTGGGGTTGGCATAGGCAGGAGGCACGCCGAAGTTGTTGACGAGGTCCGAATCGGACCCGCTGCCACGGATGTAGCCATCGCCGAGATTACCGCCATGACCAATGGCAGCGGTGACGTCGAAAGTCTGGTAGGTGATGGCCTGGGCCGCAGGGTGGGCCAGGGCGCCGAGCATGGCGACCGTGAACAGGGCTTTATGAGACATCGCGGATCCCTCCATTGAACACCCGACCAATCGTGGCGTTGGTCGGCTGTACCACCACGCGCCACGTGGCCTGTCTTTGTACACGCCTGCGCGCGAGCCGTCCATCCGGGATGGGGAGGACACGGGCTGGCAGGCTCCTCGCCTCCTGCGCGGCGCTTCCCTCAGGGCAGGCCGAGACTCGCTAGCCGGCGGCAAAGGCCCGCCCGCAGACGAGTTCCCTGGTCAGCCCAGCGCGGACGGCGACGGGTGGTCGAAGCCATAGCCAATGACTATTGAATGCAAAGAAGCAATCAAATTCTCTTTCGATGGCCGCGGCCCTAGATTCTGTGTCGAACGCGGCGCGCGACTGCGCCGCAGCAAGCCAGACCCTCAGGAGATTCGACCATGAAACAGATTGCCGCCATTGCCGTCGCCGCCGTCGTCGCGTGGAGCCCGGCCCAGGCAGCCGGCTTCCAGCCCTGGGCCGGCCGGACCGCCAATGAACGTGCCGATGCCGTACAAGCCGGGGTCGTTACTCGCCCCTACTACCGCCCCGCGAGACCGACCGTCGAGGACGCCCGCCAGTCACCCCAGGCCGAGGTCGTCATCAAGCCCTGGTACACCGGCGACCGCGTCTGAAAGGGCACATGTCCGGCTCATCCCGCGGGGCATCACAAGGTCGTCCCGAGGGTCACGGTGCTCAGGTGCGTGTCTGCACGAGCCACGTGAGCCACAAGAGGCCGAGCGCGAGATCGCCGGTAGCGAGCGCCGCGAGACGCGGTGCCGCCGAACCCGTGAGCGCGAGCGCGACGGCGATGACGAACACCCCGCACTTGCCAATGGCGAGCATGCCGACCAGGGGACGGTCGAGTTCGCGCCGCTGGGCGAGCCACGCGTAGGTGAAACCGAACAGCGCGACGAGCCAGGCAACGAGCGCGGTGTAGACCGCCGGTGCCGAGGATGGCAGCCCGGCCGCTTGCGCCGGCGCTGCGCCCGGTACCGCGAACAACGCCGCCGCCCCAAGGTTGAAAGGACAGCTCACCCACAGCGTGAGGCGAACCCAGTTCTCTTTGATCATTGTCCGCCCTCCCCGGCGTCCATAGGCAGCGCGGCCGAACGAGTCAAACCTCGGGGTCAGACCCCGTCCGGGACGCGTTCTGCTTCACGATCAGCAACTTGACGGCCGGGGTCTGACCCCGGGGCAGGCGCGATCGCGGGCGGCGACGCTCAGCCGCCGGCTTCCTTGAGCAGTTCGCCGGCGATGATGACCTGGCGGATCTGGTTGGAACCGGCGGCGATCTCGCCGACCTTGCCGCTGCGGTAGAGCCGGTTGACCTCGGTCTCGCGCATGAACCCCATGCCACCGTGGATCTGCACGGCCTGGTCGAGCACCCGCATGCAGCCGCGCCCGGCGGCGAGCAGCGCCGCCGCCGAACGCTTGTGGATGGCGCCGCGCCCGCCCTCGCCCTCGGGCAGGTCGACGATCTCGCGGCCGACCTGGTAGGTCAGCGCACGCATGCACTCGATCTCGGTGTACATGTCGGCGAGCATCGCCTGGACCATCTGGAACTGGCCGATGGGCTGGCCGAATTGCTTGCGCTGGGTGCTGTACTCGAGCGCGAGATCGAACGCGCGCTGGGCGAGACCGATGTCGAAGAAGGCGCCGATGACGCGCTCGATGTCGAGCCCGCTCATCATGACGACGTGGCCCTGGTTCTCCGCGCCGACAAGGTTGCCGGCCGGCACGCGACAGTCGTCGAACACCAGTTCGCCGGTCGGACTGCCGCGCCAGCCCATCTTGTCGAGCTTCTGCGCGACCGAGAAACCGGGGAACGTCTTCTCGACGATGAAGGCGGAGATCCCCTTCTGGCGCTTTTCCGGCGCGGTCTTGGCGTAGACCAGCAGGACATCGGCGACCGGGCCGTTGGTGATGAACAGCTTGCGCCCGTTCAGGACGTAATCGTCGCCGTCGCGCCGCGCGGTGGTCGCCATCGACCCGAGCGCGTCGGAACCGGCGCCCGGTTCGGTCATGCCGAGCGCGCCGATCACCGAGCCGTCGCAGAAGCGCGACAGGTAGCGCTGCTTCTGATCGGCGTTGGCGTTGCGCACGAGGTTGTGCAGGCACAGGTTGTCGCTCGCCAGCATGCCGGCCGAGATCGAATGGTTCCAGTAGGCGATGGCTTCGCTGATGAAGCACTGCGCGAGCACGTCGAGGCCGGCACCGCCGTATTCCACCGGTACGGTCACGCCGAGCAGGCCCTGGCCGGCCAGCGCGCGGAACTCGGTCTCGGGGAACCAGTCGTCGTTGTCCATGCGCTCGCACAGCGGGTAGAGCTCCTCGCGCGCATAGCGGTAGGCGGCGTCGTAGATCGCCTGGTAATCGTCGTCGAAGCCGAAGGCGGCGAGGTTGGGGACGGTCATGGCTGTGGTTCCCGGAGTTCGAAGGTGGTCGCGTGACAGGCTCCGTCGAGCCCGTCGCCATCCGGCTGTCGTGCTCGCGAATCAAGCACTTGAACCGCGGTGTCAGACACCGCGGTCAGGCGGCGTCGAAATGATTGACGCCATCGGCGTGGCGCACGGTTACCGGCGCACCGATCGGCTGCGCTGCGAAGAGCAGGTCCAGCGCGCGCGCCGAACCCGGTTCCATCACGGCGAGGAAGCGCCGGTTGTCGGCGGCGAGCCGCCCCACCACGTAGCCGCCCGAGCGCTCGCCCTTCGCGTAGAGCGCGGCGTAGGACTCGATCGTGCCCGCGCCTGTCGCCTGCTCGGCGATGACGACATCGGTCTCCTTCGCCGCACGCTTCTCCGCTGCGCTCGAGCGCGGCTGCCAGGCGCCGTCGAGGCGGCGGCTGTAGACGCCGACCGAATGCTTGGAGAGGTAACCGCCGTTGGCGGCGACCAGTGCATGAGCGTCGTGCTTGCCGCGCAGCTGGGCCACGACCTCGGCGATGGCATGCAGCGAGTAGTTGTTGCCGCAGCCACCGAAGAAGGGCAGACCGCCGGTCAGCGTGAGCGCGCGACCCGACTCGGGATCGATGCCGAGGTGCTCGCAGGCGGCGGTGACCGCAATCGGGAAGCAGCTGTAGAGATCGAGATGGGTGAGCTGGTCGGTGGTGAGGCCGGCATCGTCCAGGGCGCGGCGGATGGCGAGCCCCTGCGCGCGCGAGGTCGCGAGCCGCGGCCGATGGCTGACGAAGAGATCGTCGCAATCGGCATAGGCATTGAGATAGACCCAGTTGGCCTCGGGGATGCCGAGTTCGCGCGCGAGGCCGACCGAGGTCAGCACCACCGCCGCGCCCTGGTTGACGGCGTCCTGCGCGACCATCCACTTGTTGTAGGGTTCGCAGAGCTGGAAGTTGCCCTTCGACGGCGTGGCGATGAAATCGGCGTCGAGTGCCTCGGGGAACTGGGCATAGGGGTTGCTCGCCGCCACCGCGCTGAACGGCGCGAAGACGCGTCCGATGCGCGCGCGGTAGTCGTCGTTCGTCAGCCCGAGTTCGTGGCGCAGCACCTGCTCGAACAGGCAGTAGACCTGGATGGGATAGGTGATGCCGTGGGCGGTCTCCCAGGCGTTGGTCATGGGATCTTCCGGCCACAGGTCCTCGTACTCGCCGTCGACCTCCTCGTGCCAGTCGAAGCTCACCCCCGCGCGCTGCGCGTTGCGGATCGTGGCCAACGCCTCGGCGCCGGTCAGCACGGCCATACGCGTCGCGCCGGCATGGATGGCCTCGCACACCTGGTTGACCAGGCGCTGCGGCGTCTCGCCGCCGACCTCGGCGTAGATCGCGCGCCGCGGCTTCACGCCGAGGCGGTTGGCGACCGACCACGGCATGTTGTTCGAGCAGCCGAACGGGTTCGGCCACATCACGGTGTCGCGCACGGAATGCTCGAACAGGCGCGCCACGGCGAGGACGTCGACGTGGGCTTCGAGCGGCTGCGTGGCACCGGCATGGGCGAGCGCGCGGCGGGCGGCCTCGGCGGCGATGTCGGCCGGCGACAGGCTGCGCCCGGGCGCGGGCGGTTCGCGATCGACGTACTGGCCGGCGCCGACCAGGATCGGGGTGGAATCGTGCATTGGAATCGGGCTCCCCTCGGACGGAACGGCTGCGTGATGACGGCCGCGGGTGGTGCGCGCCCCACGCGGGCGGGACAATGATGCAACCGCGAACCGGCCGCCAACATAATCCACCCCGACGCCTTTGTGTACCGATGCGAATCCCTCTCCCGACAACGCGCGACACCTCGTCCCAGAGGTCTTCGGATGCCTGGCGACTGGCCGCGTGGGCCATCGCGCTGGCGACGTTCGCCGCGCTCCTGCTGCCCTTCGCGGCGCAGGTCGGTTTCACCGGATTCATGGCCGACGACGCGCTCTACGTCCTGCTCGTCGACGCCCTGTCACCGGCGCACGCCGACGATCCGCTGCTGCTCTACGTGCGCCAGGTCGCGCACCTGCCGCCGCTCTACCCGGCGCTGCTCGCACTCGCCGGCGCCGGCAGCGAGGCGCTGGCGCGCGCCCACCTCGTGCAAGGGCTGCTGGTCCTCGTCGCGCTCGCCGCGCAGGCGGCTTACGTGCGCCTGCTGAGCGGCAGCGATCGGCTCGGGCTGCTCGTGCTCGCCGTGCTGGCCGCCCTGCCCGCGACCTGGCTGCTCGCGAGCGAGTTGTGGAGTGAATTCCTCTACCTGGCGCTGACCGGTATCGCCCTCGCCTGCGCACGACAGGCCGCTGTCACACCACGCTGGTGGTACTGGGCGGCGGCGCTGGCGGGACTCGCCGCCATCACCCGCGGGGTCGGCCTGGCCTTGATCGGGGCACTCGTCATCGGCGCCTTCGTGCGACGACGACGCGCGCTGCCGGGGATCCTCGCCCTCGCCGCCTTGCCGCTCGTGGTCGCCCGTCTTGCTGGCCAGGGCTCGCCCGGCGACTACGTCGAGGTGTTCAGCGGACGCGTCGCGGATCTCGCCCGCCTGCCCGCGGTGGTGATCACGAACATCGCAGCCGCGGGCCCGGGCTGGGCCGCGGTGTTCCAGGATCATCCCGCTACACCGGCCATGCTGCTGGCCGTGCTCGTCGCACTGCTCGCGCTGCTCGGCGCCTGGCCACGGCTGCGTCGGCTCGAACCGGACGCGGTCTACGTCACGCTCTACCTCGGCCTCGTCGCGGTGTGGCCCTTTCCCGATTTCATGACGCGTTTTCTCTACCCACTGGTGCCGCTCGTCCTGCTCTACTTCGCCTGCGGGTTGCGCACCTGCGCCGCGCGCGCCTTGCCGCGCATGGCCACGGAGCGAACCCTGGCGGTGGCGAGCGTGGGCCTGGTGGTGCTGTTCATCGCGGTGGCCTGCTGGAGCAGTCCCCTTGCACAGCGCTACTTCGCGCCGCCACCGGGGCCACTCACCACCTATCGCACCAGCCGCTACTGGCTGTCGCCGCCCGCTCCGGCCCGTGCGCTGGACGACCTCGCCAGCAAGCACGCGATGACCACCTTCATGCGCGATTTGCCGCGCCTGGTCGGGCCACGAGAATGCATCCACGCCCGCCATCCCGCCGCGGTCATGCTGCACGCCCACCGCCTCGCCTTCCCCGCGCCCGCCGGTACGGCGCGACCGTCACGCCCGACCTGCCGCTTCCACCTCGTTCTCGCCGACCGCGCGCTCGACGCTGTGCGCGCCGATCTATGGCCCGGCCACCAGGTGCTGGCCGAAAGCCGCCTCGCCGGCCACCCCGTGGCGCAATTGCTGCGCTACGACGACTGAGGACCGGCGCGCCACTCGGCGTCGCGCCGCTCGGGGTCAGACCCCGAGGTTCAACAGCTTGATTTCAGGGACATGTCGCTGGCCTTTGGGGTCTGACCCCGGCGAGCGCGATCCCGACGAGCGCTGACGGGTGGGGCGGCACGGCGCGCAGTACACTCTGGCGCACCCACTCCAGGGACACCGCACAGGGGAGGTCGGTGACCATGCGACCCGCAGCTTTCGAACTGCATCGGCCGGCTTCGCTGGAAGCCGCGCTCGGCCACGTCGCCGCCGGCGCCGTGCCGCTCGCCGGCGGCCAGAGCCTGCTGCCGGCGATGCGCCTGCGCGACGCCACGCCCACCGCGCTGGTCGACCTGTCGACCATCGCCGAACTCGACGATGCCATCGTCATCGCGGACGGCTGGCTGCGCCTCGGCGCGCATGTCACGCACCGCCAGGTGGCCGAGCACACGGCCATCGGCAGCGCCATGCCCTGGATCGCAGCGGCCGCGCAACAGCTCGGCGACGTGCAGGTACGCAACCTCGGCACCACGCTCGGCAACCTGTGCTGGGCCGATCCGCGCGCCAACATGGCCGTCGCGCTGCTCGCCAGCGATGCCGCGGTGATCGTCGCCGCGCCCGGTGGCCAGCGCACCCGCCTCCCGCTCGGCGAGTTCTTCACCGGCTTTCGCCGCCACGCACTCGGTGAACGCATCGCGATGGCCATCGAACTGCCGTGGGCGACGGACGCCCGTGGCGTCTACCTCGAGTTCTCGCGCCAGCCGCAGGACCTCGCGCTGGTCAACGTCTGCGCCGTGCGGCGCGGGGTGGCGCTCAGCGTTGCCGTCGGTGGCATCGATCCCGTACCGGTGCGCCTCGACGCCGTCGAACGCGACGGCCCTGCCGCGCTCGACGCCGCCTTGCGCGCCGCCGACCACGCCCCCGTCGTCGATCAGCACGGCGACGCCGCCTACAAGCTGCACCTCGCACGCGTGCTGGCGGAATTGGAGGTGACGCCGTGAGCACGCAGCGCGTCACCCTCAGCGTCAACGGTGAGACGGTCAGCGCCGAGGTCGAACCGCGTCTCCTGCTGGTCGACTTCCTGCGCGAACACGCCGGCACGCGCGGCGTGCGTATCGGCTGCGAGGAAGGCGCCTGCGGCGCCTGCACCGTCGAACTAGACGGCCGCACGGTGAAGTCCTGCCTGTGCCTCGCCGTGCGCGCCGACGGCGCAACGGTGCGTACCGTCGAGGGCCTCGCCCAGGGCCGCCACCTGAGCGCCCTGCAGGAAGCCTTCACCAGTTCGCACGCCCTGCAATGCGGTTACTGCACCGCCGGCATGCTGATGAGCGCCGAGGCCTTCCTCGCCGCGCACGGTGACGCCGATTTCGACGACGACGACGTCCGCCGGGCACTGACCGGCAACTACTGTCGCTGTACCGGTTACGAGCCCATCATCCACGCCGTCAAGGTTGCGGCCGGGCGCGCCGCGCCGCGCGCGGTGCCGGAATCACAGCAGTCCGCCGATGGCGGCTGGATCGGCAAACCGGTGCCGCGCCGCGAGGATCGCCGCCTCGTCGCCGGCCGCGGCCGTTATGCCGATACCGTCGGCGGCCCCGGTGACCTGCATGCCTGCGCGACCCGCGCGACCCGTGCCCACGCCCGCATCGTCTCCATCGACACCACGCGTGCCCGCGCCATGCCCGGCGTGCGCCTGGTCATCACCGGCGAGGAGGCGCGCGCGCACTGGCAACCGATCGCGCCGACCATGGATCTCCTCGATCTGAAGCTGCCGCGGCGCTACCCACTCGCCACTGACAAGGTGATCTTCTACGGCGAGCCCGTGGTGCTGGTCGTCGCCGACACGCCCTGGCAGGCCGAGGACGCCGCGCGCGCGGTCGAGGTCGAGTACGCCGACCTGCCGGCGAACGTCGATGCCGTAAGCGCCACCACGGCGAGCGGCGCAGCGCTCCTCTACCCAGAGTGGGGCTCCAACCTGCAGGTCGAATTCGCCACCAGCCACGGCGACGTCGATGGCGCGTTCGCCCGCGCCGATCTCGTCGTCGACGAACACATCGGCGCACACCGTTCGAGCGCCATGCCACTCGAGACGCGCGTCGTGCATGCCCATTACGACCCGGCCGAGGAGCGCCTCACCGTCCACACCTCGACCCAGATCCCGCACCTCTCGCGGCTCATGCTGGCACGCGTGTTCGGCATCCCCGAGCCGCGCATCCGCGTCGTCGTCGGCGACGTCGGCGGCGCCTTCGGCGCCAAGCTCTCGGTCGACTGCGAGTTCCTGCCGGTGCTCGGTTCGATCCTGACCGGCCGCCCGGTGCGCTGGTTCGAAGCGCGCTCGGAATGGATCCACTCGGGCTTCGCCGCGCGCGACTACCACACCCGTTCGCGCGCGGCCTTCGCCCGCGACGGCACCCTGCTCGCGCTCGAGACCGACATCCTCGCCGACGTCGGCTGCGACGGCGCCGAGCGCGCCTGCGGGCTGGGCATGCCGATCAACGGCGGCACCTATGCGCCGGGACCTTACCGCTGCCCGGTCTACCGCACGCGCGTGCGCTGCGTGGTGACCAACAAGGCGCCGTACAACGCCTTTCGCGGCTACGGCAAGGATCTCGCCAACCTGCTCATCGAGCGCGTGCTCGACCAGGCCGCCGATCGCCTGGAGATGGACCCGGTGCGCCTGCGCCAAAGGAACCTGCTCGAGCACTACCCGCACCAGCTCGTCACCGGGCCCATCCTCGAGAACGGTACGGCCGCCGAGTCGATGGCCGAACTCGAACGGCTGATGGACGTGCCGGCGCTGCGCGCCGAACAGGCCCGCCTGCTGGGCGAGGGCCGTTACCTCGGCATCAGCCTCGTGCCCTACATCGAACCGGCCGGCGCGACCTTCCCTGGATCGCTGTGCCAGAACTTCGAATCGGTCGCCATGCGCATCACCGCCGACGGCGGCGTACAGGTGCTGACCGGTGTGCAGAACATCGGCCAGGGCATCGAGACCAGCTACGCCCAGGTCGCCGCCGACATCCTCGGCGCACGCCTCGCCGATGTCAGCATCCAGTGGGGTGACACCACCGCCGTCCCCTACGGTTCGGGCACCTACGCGAGCCGCGGCGCCATGTACGCCGTCGGCGCCATGCTCGATGCCGGCGACAAGTTGAGGAAACGCATCGTCACCGGCGCGGCGACGCTCTTCGGTTGCAGCGCGGACGACATCGCCATCGCTAACGGCGTCATCACCTGCACCGCCGACGGCCGCACGATGAGCTTCGCCGAGTTCGCCTATGCCTGTTACTTCCAGCCCGGTGCCGAGGTCGTGCTCGACCGCGCCGACGCGCCGCTGCTCGAAGCGCAGGGTCAGTACCGCCATCCGCAGGTCAACTGGAAACCGGACGCGCTCGGTCGGGTGCAGTTCTACCCGACGCACGCCAACGGCGCCGAGGGCGCACTGGTCGAGGTCGATGCCGAGACCGGGCGCGTGGAGGTGAAGAAAATCTGGATGGTCGCCGACCACGGCGTGGTGTTGAACGAACTCCTGCTCAAGGGCCAGGTGCGCGGCGGCGTGGTGCAGCAGCTCGGCGGCACGCTGTACGAGAACCTCGCCTACGACGCCGACGGCATCCCGTTGCAGAAGACGCTGAAGGAATACGGCATGCCGACGGTGTGGGCGGCGCCCGAGATCGAGATCCACCACCTCGTCAGCCCCTCGCCCGCGACCCGCATCGGCGCCAAGGGCGGCGGCGAGGACGGCTGCATCGCCACCACCACGGCGCTGATGGGCGCAGTGGAAGATGCGCTGCGCCCGCTCGGGGTGAAGGTCATGAGCGGACCGCTGTCGCCGGCCAGGGTACGCGGGATGATCGAGGCGGCGCAGGCTGCAGCCGGCGACGTCCCCAGACGATCAAGCACTTGACCTGCGGTGTCGGACACCAACGGCACGAACGGTGAAGCACGAACGGTGACAGTTTACTTTTGCTCGGCGCGGCGCCGCGGCTCCATGGCGCGCAAAAGTAAACTGTCACCGTTCGTCACCCCGCTAGGGGCGAAGGTCATGAACGGCCCCCTGCCGCCGGTACAGGTGCGCGGCATGAGCGACGCGGCGCAGGTGGCAGCAGGCGACACCCCGAGGCGGTCGAGCACTTGACCGGCGGTGTCAGACGCCGAGGAGCAGGGCGTCAGGCTTCTTCCGCCCCCGCCCGTCCCGGCGTGACCGCGTAGCTCTTCAAGGTCGCGCACGCGCTGTCCTCGCGCGTGACGTCGGCCAGCGCCCGCAGATCGGTACGCATGCCCTCGGCGTTCACCTCCACCCGCAGGTAACCGCGCGGGCCGCTGACGGCATACCGGATGTGGCCCGGATTGGCGGCGAGCGCGTTCTCGATGATGCCCTCGGGCGCGGGGTTGGACGAGATCGAGGTCGTCACGAACTCGCTGGCGATGGTGGCGGAGTCGGGCCGGGTGAAATCGCGTTTCAGATCGTTGACCCAGAACGAGTGCACGTCGCCCCCGAAGGTGACGGGGTTGGTCACGGCGCTGTCAACGAGGGCATCGGTGAAGCGCCGCCGCGCGGCAGGATAGCCGTCCCAGATGTCGGTGTACCACCGCTCGCCGGGGCCCGGCTTGCCGTCCGAGGGCCCGACCAGGGTCTGCTGGCCGACCAGGTTCCAGGTGCTCCTGCTCGCGCCGAGCATGGCGGCGAACCACGCTTCCTGCTGCGCGCCGAGCATGGTCGCGGCCGGGTCGCCGATGTCCGCGCATCCCTCGATGATGTTCGAACCGCCGCGGCCCGGCTTGGGGCAAGGCTGGTAGCTGCGGTACTGGCGATCGTCGAGGAGATAGAAGCGTGCGAGGCGGCCGTGATCGACCACGGTGTGGATGCGCATGTCGGGGCCGAACGGCACCATCGAACGCGGCAGCGGCATGTGCTCGTAGTAGGCCTGGTAGGCCGCCGCGCGGCGGGCGAGGAACCACTCACGCGGGTCGAGATTCTGCGAACGATCGCTGGCGTAGTCGTTCTCCACCTCGTGGTCGTCCCACACCACCAGCCACGGCGCCGCGGCGTGCATCGCCTGCAGGGCAGGGTCGCGCCGATGGCAGGCATAGCGCGCGCGGTAGTCGTCCAGGGTGACCGGTTCGCGCACGGCCTCGTGGCTGCGCACGTGCACCGGGCCCCAGGTGCTCTCGTAGATGTAGTCGCCGAGGTGCAGCACGACATCGAGATCGTCGGCCAGCATGTGGCGGTAGGCGGCGTAATGCCCGTGCTCGAAGTGCTGGCACGAGGCGACGGCGAAGCGCAGGCGATCCGGCATCGCGTCCGACGCGGGCGCCGTGCGCGTGCGGCCGACGGCGCTGGTCGCGTCGCCGCAATGGAAGCGATAGAACCAGCCGCGCCCGGGCGGCAGGCGCTGGGTCTCGACGTGCACCGAGTGCCCCCAGCCCGGCTCGGCCCAGGACGTGCCGTTCGCGACCACCGAGCCGAAGTGCTCGTCCTCGGCCACCTCCCAGTGCACCGGCACCGGAACCGGCGCCATGCCGCCGCCCGGTGCGAACGGCTCGGGGGCAAGGCGCGTCCACAGCACGAAGCCGTCGGGCGACGGGTAACCCGAGGCCACACCGAGCGTGAATGGGTCGCCCTCCAGGTGCGGCGCGGCGGCGAACACCCGCGGCACCCCGGCGGCGAGCGCGGCGGCCTGGGCGATGAAACGGCGGCGGCTGGGCATGGAGTCCTCCGGGCGGACGGTGGCGGCGTGAACGGGCGGATGCCGAAGCGCCAAGGTTAGCGCAGGGCGATGGCGACATGATGACCGTGCCCGTTCGGCCGCGGTCGGGACCGATATTGGTGACAGTTACCCTTTGCGACGCTCCCTGCCCCGGCGTCCCGTCACGCAATCGGTGCGCAATCGGTGACAGTCACCGATTGCATGCCCCGGCATTTCGAATTTGGTGACTGTCACCAATTGCGGCCGGCGTGCCTCGGCCGGCGCCCTGGGCTATCTTTCGGCATGCGGGGGGGAGGCACGGGCCGGCGCGGGGTCAGCGCGGAGCTTGACG
Source organism: Gammaproteobacteria bacterium (assembly GCA_050184115.1). Classification (GTDB taxonomy): domain Bacteria; phylum Pseudomonadota; class Gammaproteobacteria; genus JACKNG01. The sequence continues at coordinate 284,232 of JBFXAQ010000003.1, forward strand.
GCCGTTCCCGCGCCGTCTAACGCACATCGGGGGGGGATACCATGCCGCGCCGCTTCATCGACATCTCCATGCCGCTCGAGAACGACGTCGCCTCCGACCCGCCCGGATACGGCCCGCACATCGAGTACGTCACCCACCAGCAATCGGCGAAGGACGTCGTGCAGTTCTTCCCCGGCATGGAAACCCGCGACCTGCCCGAAGGCGAAGGCTGGGCCATCGAGTGGATCCGCCTCATGACCCACAACGGCACCCACCTCGATGCGCCCTACCACTTCCATTCGACGATGAACCGCGGCGAGCGTGCCATCACGATCGACGAGGTGCCGCTCGAATGGTGCTTCCAGCCCGGCGTGAAGCTCGACTTCCGCCATTTCGAAGATGGCTACGTCGCGACGGCCGCCGACGTCGAAGCGGAACTGCAGCGCATCGGTCACGAACTGAAGCCACTCGAAATAGTCGTCGTCAACACCCGCGCCGGCAGCCGCTACGGCCAGCCCGACTACGTCTCTGCCGGCTGCGGCATGGGCCGCGAGGCGACGCTTTATCTCCTCGAACGCGGCGTGCGCCTCACCGGCACCGACGGCTGGAGCTGGGACGCGCCCTTCGTGCACACCAAGGACAAGTACGCCGAGACGCAAGACGCCGGTTTGATCTGGGAAGGCCACAAGGCCGGGCGCGAGATCGGTTACTGCCATCTCGAGAAGCTGCACAACCTCGAAGCACTGCCGAGCGACGGCTTCATGGTGAGTTGCTTCCCGGTGAAGATCCGGGGAGCGAGTGCGGGATGGACGCGGGCGGTGGGGATTGTGGAGGGCGGGGTTCTGGAGGCCTCAGCGGGATGATCTGGAGTGCATTCGCGGTTCTGGAGAATAGACGGACTCCGTCTAATTGGTTGCAGCGGAATTCCGAATAATCATCCGCCGTGGCGAATCTACCTAGTTAGTTGTTAGGGATGCGCGAGACCTTCCAGGAGTAATCGCCGTGTTTAATGCGCCGGATGATCCCAAAATTCAGTCGTTCGCGTTCTGCCGCGACCTGTTTCAGCTTCCGGTACTTAGAGAGCTGAAGTTCTTAGTCAGCCTCATCTTTATTCAACTCGCCCCCGGCATACCGGTAGGGCTTACGAAGAGCACGACAGGCATCTCTGGCGCAGGGGTTGGTGTGGCTTCCGCCGTAGCTACTTTCTTCTTCTGTTTCGTCGTAAACGCCGGTTGGACTTACTCCCTGAACATGTTCGTCGGTTGTGGAGCCGATCAACAGGTGATGTGCTTCGCCGATGACACCGCAAATCTCATCCTATATGTATTGGTATGCCCACTATACGTTGGCTTAGGCGTCTGGCTCTGGATGGTCGTATTAAACCAAGCGGGAGAACTCCGCGCCTACGCGAGAAGCATTAGCGAGCCTGATAGCCCAAGGGAGGTGAGTTGGGTAAAGGGCTTCGCTCTGCTCACGATAATCCTAGGGGTTTCCCTGTTCGGGACGTCGAACTACATCTCTGACATTACGAATACTAGCCGCGTTCCCGTGGACTATTGGTTCGTGGTTCGCCTCGCCGACGGATCGCGCGCTATAGGTCCGTTGGGCGTCTACTACTTTCTTATCAATTTCGTACTGCTCACGATAACGCTTATCTCGATAACCCTCTTTATGTCGATATTCGTCGTTGGATTCGAGATCGGTGCGGCCCTGGACAGATATCGTGGTACGGACGCACTCGATTTCAACGTCTTGAAGATCAAGCTGTCGGCGTTTACCGAAGCATATCTATTGGGAAAAGCGTTAGCGTTCCTATACATGTGGAATATTCTTATTTGGCAATCGTCCCCATTAGGAAACACCGAGAATCTTTGGGTCGCGGGTCTATTCGCCTCGCTCATAGGCGTATTCTTCATCTCGCTGCCTCGTTACTACATCGAACTCCAATGGTTCCGGTATCGAGTTCGTGCGGGGCTGCTGCCGGAGGACGATTCGGAGCAGTATCAAGACATTCGTCCGTCGCATGCAAAGTTTCTTGCTATGTTGTTCGACACACTGATTATTGGCGGATTCATCCTGTCATTCTGGAAGCCGTATATCGCATCCCTAACAAACCAATGAACCTGAAATTTGACCGCTTCCTCCCTGCGCTGCCGCTCCGGTCGTCGCCGTCAAGTGCAGGTTAACAGGGCGTTATAGCGATTTGGAGATGTAGCGTGAAGTTCGCGGAAGTCATCAGAGCACTGCTAAAGGAGAATCCGGCCGGCCTTACGCCTCAAGAGATCCGGGACCTCATCAAAAGCAAATATCCGGACTATTACGGTACCGAATCGCATCGAAAGAATGTCGAAAAAGGGCACTACAAAGACATCGACCATGCGCTCCTCGCGCAAATCTACGTATTTCGTCAGAACGCCACCGATATCTACGCGGATACTTCGCAGAAGCCAATGCGCCTCAGTCTGTCGCCTAGCACCATCTTGGAATCCGACGTCGATGAGGATCTGATCGAGACCGAGAATTTATCTAAGCTCGAAGCAGGAATCGGCACCCTATACGTGCTCGGCACGAACCTCTATACAAAAGCGGGCGAGGAGATCATTAAGATTGGAATCACCACGGGCACGGTCGAACGCAGAATAGACCAACTATTCAATACCAGTGCCCCCTATCGATTTCGCGCTATCCGTACATATGAAGCGGAAAAATATGCAGAGCTAGAGCAGGCAGTGCATCGTATGCTAGACCCGTTTCGAATTAATCAGTCTCGCGAGTATTTCACGGACAAATGCTTGCCATTCGTGGAGACACTAATAGCAACGCACGAAGCAATTCTGGCAGCCGCAGTTAATTCGAATGCGAAAGAAAAATCGCTCTAACATCCTGAACCTGACGATTGACCGCTTCCGCCCTTCGCCGCCGCTCCGGTCGTCGCTGTGAACCACAGGCTAGCTGGGCGTTAGGCGGAAACCAACGAACCTAGGCAAAACGCAGCACCAAGCCAATCCGCTTGACCAAACTCTGAATGGAATCCGAGAACCAAATCTATACCGACGTAGCATTTGCGGCGGTCCGTGACCGACATTACCGCGTAACCGTGATAGCTAGCTTGCTAGTGATTCTAGGAAACGGACTATTCTGGGGTTCAGTTGGGCTTCAGTCCGGCGCAATTGAAATGATGCTCATCGATTTCGTTTTTGCGGGGCTGGCGATTCCGCCGCTATTGCTCTCGAAAAAATCAGACCTAAAGCCCCTTATTCACATCACACTCATTATTGCTATTTCTTTTGTTTGGACATTCATTGTTCTCGTGGAAGGCATTCCCGGAGCAATGTTTCCGAACTTCAACCATTGGTATTTTTTGGGTATTGGCACGGGCGCTCTGCTTCTATTCTGTGACTCGACTACTCCTCGGGTCGCCTACACGTCCTTTGCCCTTGTCTCGTTTCTAATTTGCGATCTGCAATTAGTCGAGTTCGGTCCGGCGTATCCACTTCCCGGAGATTCATTGGCCGTATCTCCATTGGCGCAATCATCGGGACATATCTCGGTCTTCATTGTTGTCATTCTGCTTTCGAACGTATTCGTCTCCAGCATGAAGGCAGCCGAAAAGCAGCTCGCTGAAGCCAACGCAACATTAGAGTCATTGCTTGAGAACATGCTGCCTAAAGCAATCGCCGAGCGTTTGCGTAAAGAGGGAAAAACATTCGCCGATGGATACTCGAAGTGCAGCGTTTTGTTTGCAGATTTGGTGGGATTCACAAGATTATCTACGGAGATTAAACCTGAAGAGCTCGTCAAACTTCTTGATGAGATTTTTTCAAGATTCGACGAACTTACTGCTAAATACGGCCTAGAGAAAATAAAAACAATTGGTGATGCATATATGGTTGCTGGCGGGCTACCGGAAGAACGCGAAGATCATGCCCAAGCGTGCGTCGCACTAGCGACAGACATGAGATCTATCATCAGAGAGTACGCGGGCCTAAAGGTACGAATCGGAATAAATTCCGGTGAGGTCGTTGCGGGAATTATTGGGAAGCGTAAGTTTATTTACGACTTATGGGGCGATACCGTGAATATAGCTTCGCGAATGGAATCGCAAGGACTCGAAGACGAAATCCAAGTCAGCGAGCGCACAGCAGAGCTGATCGCGAGCGATTATGAAACAACGCCACGTGGACAAATTGACATCAAGGGGAAGGGCCCGATGGCCGTATTTCTAGTAAATGGTAAAAGAATTAGAAAGGTTGTCGGCCCGACGTTGCGAAGAACCACTCCTCTGTAGACAAATAGTTTCGAAAAGGCGACGCACTTAATTTTCGAAAAGCGCGAGCGTGGGATGGACGTGGGCCGTACGGATTGTGGAGGAACAGGGCCTGAACGCAGTGAAGCCGTTACTGCGTTCGACTTCCAGTCGCTGGACAAATGAACCCGGCATCGCGATCTGATTCGGTTCGAGGGGAAACCATCGAAACTTGCCATGAAAGAACCGCTCAGTCGCCAACGCGGTCATCCGCAAGCGCACGCTCGTGCCCCCTCTGAATTCCAGACTTCGAAGGATTCAGAATCGCCTGAAGCTCGCCTTGAAGGGCCACACGCCATTGCACCTCCTGCCCGAGGCGACGCCCCTGGCGAACCTGTTCTTCCCGGTCGAACGGGACGCAGTACTCCTGATCTCCTTGCCACGCGGCGGTTCGAGCTGGATTGGGTCGGTTCTCGGCAGCGCTTCCAATGCCGCCTACCTGCGCGAGCCGATCACGCAGTCCTACATGCGCGACCATGCACCCTGCGCGTCCTTCTTCGACCCCGCAGCCTGCCGCGATCCAATCGCCTACAGGAGCTGGTCGTCGAATGCCTTTCGGGGGATACCGAGTTTCGATCAGCGGATCATCATTGATCCCGGACAGTGGCGCCTCCTCCAGCGGAGACGACGCCATATCGTGATCAAGGAGGTCAACCCACTATGCCTGGAACAGTTGATCGCTGATTTCAGCCCGCGCGTAATCTACTTGTTGCGCCACCCGGCAGCCGTCGCCGCAAGCTTCGCGGCACTTGGCTGGTCCGGCGATCAGTTCTCTGCCCGCTTCACTGCCAGTCACCTGTCTCGCTTGTCCCGCCGATTCGACATCGACACATCGGCGGGCCCGTGGAAGCAGCTGGGAGCCCTTCAGGCAATTACCCAGAATCTCAGCAACGACGCTCTGCGTGGTCATGACAAAGCGCTCGTCGTCCGCTACGAGGACATCTGCGTGGAACCGATGGAAAGATTTCGAACGCTTTTCAACTTCGCCGATTTGAACTGGGACCGCACTATCGAGGAAAGGATAGGCTCGAGTGCCTCGTCGTTGGCAGGGGACTACACCCCGGGCCGGTACGACCTGGAACGGGATTCCCGCAGCATGGCCACCAGATGGAAGCAGCTCGTATCAGAAGCGCAGCTCCAGGAAGTGCGCGAAGGCTACTTCGCCAACCACCCGCTGTTTTACAAGGACGATGCCGACTGGGTGCTGTGACAATCCCGTGAAAAGGTGTCGGGCCTGTTTCCCTCTAAGCGCAAGAGCCGGGCGACGAAGACGTTCTCGGAGGTCGATTCCGCGCTCGACCCGGCGAGGCCGGGCATCGCCCAGGTGCTGAAGGGCTGCGGCGTGACAGTGGACGGATTAGATCGCAGGTTGCACGCGTCGGGCCGCGCGCATGCCGATCGAACGCGCGCCTGTGCCGAATGAAAAGAAACCCGCCGAAGCGGGTTTCCTGAGCATGCGCGGGTCCGGCCGAACCTCAGCGCATACGGCGTCGCCGCGACACGCCCAGACCGCCCAGTGCAAGACCTGCGAGCAGCAGGCTGGCTGGTTCCGGCACGCCTTGTGGCTGCGGGCCGACGTTCATCGTGACGAAATCCGCGAAGTTCCCGTTCGCCCACTCCCAGGTGTAGGAGCCAAGAACCATCCCGATGCTGGCGAAACTCGCGCCGGTGAATGTCATCGACCCGGCAATGGCTGCGCCGGAAACGTAGTTGTCGGGTAGCCACACCTGGTTGAAGTTGCCCTGTTCGAACAGCAGCATGTCGCCGGCGCGGACACCGCTGCCGACGCCGCCCAGGCCGGGTACGCCGAGGGCAGGAGCCGAAGTGAAGGCCAGGTTGTAGTCATCGACGTTGCCGTCGACGGCGGCAATCCGGAAGGACGTATTGAACGAGTGGTAGGTCTGGATGGAGAAATTCCGGTCGCCCTCCTTGCCCAGCGTCGAAGCGAGATCGATCGAACCGGACCAGTCGAACACCACGTTCCCGCCGACTTCGTTGACGTTGTAGATGATGCCGGCATGACATACGCCGCAGGCCAACAGCGACAATGCCACCACGAGGCCCCGGGCACGGGCTGCCAAGCGGTGTCGATGGATGCTCGCGGGGCACTGGGTCGTGGCGCCGTTCAAGACGGCTCCTTCAATCGGCTCTCTCACGGGTTTGCTCCTTTGCCACAGGGGGCAGTTGAAGCGGACGCCCTGAGCAACTTTCGCGCCGGCATTTTCAACACCTTGATACCTATCGGTTTCCGGTGCCCGAACCGGTCGATGGCCATGGAACCGAGGGCGCGTATGTAAAGGAATCGAGAATCCTTACCTTGCCAAGCTATTGATCCAATGAGGATCTGTAAAAATCTTTGACACTTGGCGCTCGCGAACCTGCATGTGTGCGACGACCGGCGGAACAGGATGTGAAGGAAACGACCGCGGGCGACGCGTGGGCGCTCTTCCTGCGCGGTCGCCGCGGATGTCGCCGTCACGCACCATGCCCGGCGTGCCTTTCATCGTGTGAACGCTGATTCACGACACGGAGAACAAGCTTGAACAGAACAGCCAAATGCCACTGCGGCAGCCTCGTCGTCGAAGCCCGAGGCGAACCCGTGCATCGGTTCATGTGCCATTGCGAGTTCTGCCAGCGGCGGACGGGTTCCAGCTATCACCTCGATGCGTGGTACCCGGCGGCTGACGTCGCCGTCCAGGGGGAAACGAAGACCTACAGCCGCACCGGCGATCGCGGCGATGACCTCCATTTTCACTTCTGCCCTACCTGCGGCAGCAACGTTTTTTTCGAGGTGCCGCAGGCGCTGCCCGGCATGGTCGGCATCGCCGTCGGCTGCTTTGTCGATCCCGGCTTCCCGGCGCCCCAGGTGTCGCTCTACGGCAAGCGGAAACATCACTGGTTGTCCATCCCGGAGGGCACGCTGGCGCATGAGAGTGGTGTAATGCTGGAATCGGACTAGCACCGGGAAGGGGTGTCACGCTCATCTCCGTACGGGTCCAGCTCACGGCATCAGCAGGGGAGTAACCAACCATGTCATCGAAAGACGAAATCCTCGGTCTTCTGAATCGATACAGCTACACCGTCGATGGTGGAGACCTCGACGGCTTCGCCGCACTGTTCGCGAAGGGCGAATGGTCGGTGGCAGGTAACGCGCCGAGTCGGGGTGCACGCGCAGTTCACGAGAACATCCTGTCGAAGATCATCCTCTACCCGGATGGCACGCCGCGTACCCGCCATGTCAACACCAACATCGAACTCGTCATCGACGAGCAGAACGGAACGGCCAGGGGCGAGCGTTACGTGACGGTCCTGCAGGGCACCGACGGCTTTCCGCTGCAGACCATCTTCTCCGGTCACTACCACGACGAATTCGTGCGCGAGGACGGCGCCTGGCGTTTCGCGAGCACGGTGGTGCACGGCCCGTTGATGGGCGACATGAGCCGGCACCTGCGCATGACGGACTTCGTCGAGACGCCATGAACGGTCTGCCAACCGCCCGCGGACGCATGGGCGCCGGCGCGCCGGGCGCGGGACGTGACATCGGGCCCATCCGCTGCGATCAGGGAGACCGAACATGAGCATTGCCGCGAGCCTCGAGCGGCTCGTCGCCGCCTGGAACGCGCAGGACGTCGAGTCCATCGTCGCGGCCTTCGCGGAGGACGGCGCCTACCACGAGCCCGAAGGGCCGGACCGGCTCGGTCGCAGCCATGTCGGGCACGCGGCCATCCGGGCGATCCTGACGCAGATCTTCGCCACCTTTCCCGATGGCCGCCTGGACCCGGTCGGTCCGGCGGTCATCGACGGCGACCATGCCCATGCCGAGTGGGACTTCGCATTCTCGGCAGCCGACGGGCGCCGACGGACCGTGCGCGGCGTGGATCTCTTCACCTTCGAGAACGGGCGCATCAAGCACAAGAACGTCTTCCTGAAACGGTACGTGCGTTGAGCGCGGGGACAGGCCTGCCGACGCGCAGCGTCGCGCGGGCCCGCTTGAACCCGCGCATGGCGAACGGGCAGCGGCGCGCGCCGGGTGCCCGCGCCGGACACCGGCGCCGGGCGACCGGCACTGGCGCGAGCCGGTCGAGCAGGTGCACGGACCTCCACGCCGGGCTCGCCGCGCCCGGCCGGCGATCGCCGGCACCTCGGCAATCCGCCAAGACGCGGTGACCGTCATGCGCCTGGACAACGTCGGCATCGTGGTTGCCGACCTCGATGCCGCCATCGTCTTCTTCACCGAACTCGGCCTCGCCCTCGAAGGGCGCACGCACGTCGACGGTGAATGGGCGGGCCGCGTCACCGGGTTACACGGCCAGCGTGTCGAGATCGCGATGATGCGCACGCCGGACGGACACGGACGCGTCGAGCTGTCGCGCTTCGACGCACCCGCCATCGTCTCCGATCACCGCACCGCGCCGGTCAATTCGCTCGGTTACCTGCGCGTGATGTTCACCGTCGAGGACATCGACGACACCCTCGCCCGGCTCGGTGGGCTCGGCGCCGCGGTGGTCGACGAAGTGGTCGATTACGAAAACGTCTATCGCCTCTGCTATATCCGCGGCCCCGAGGGTATTCTCATCGGCTTGGCGCAAGCGATCGGGTGAGCGGCCGGCAGGCTGGCGAACCGCGCCGGGCTCGGAACGGCTGAAGGTATTCTTCGCTGCCCGCACGAGCAGGCATACCCGATTGGCACGACACGGCAATCCATTCGACCCCGACCACGGAGCCCGCCCGATGAGCAGACACACGGTGACCCACGCCGACCAGCGCCCCGCCGCCCTCAACGTCTTCGACACCGAGGTCACCGTCCTCGCGGCGGCCTCGCAGGTCGGCGGCTACGGCATCACCCATCAACAGGGCGCGGAAGGCAGCGGACCGCCGCCGCACAGCCATGGCTGGGACGAGGCCTTCTTCGTACTGACGGGCGAGATCACCTTTCGTTGTGCAGATGAAGTCCACCTGTGCCGATCGGGCACGCTGGTCCACGTGCCCCGCGGCACCGTGCATGCCTTCACCTACGGCGCGGGCGGCGGATCGATGCTGGAGTTCACCAGCCGCGAGAGCCGGGCGGCGGAGATGTTCACCGAGGTCGATGCCGAGATCGACCCGGCCGCCCCGGACATCGCCAAGGCGCTCGAGGTGCTGCGGCGTAACGGCGTGACGGTCGCCGGGTAGGGCGGCATCACCACCTGCCCGGCGCAAGCCGGTCACGGCCCGCGACCTGCCGAGGCAGACAAGCAAGCTCATGGCCCGTTCCCGCTGGTCCATCGTGATGTGTCTCCTCGCCGCCGGCGCGCCGCACGACGCCTGCGCCGGCGACCCGCACGGCCGCTGGATGCTGATGTCGCGCCACGGCGAATGCGAAGCACTCGATGCGCTCGAGCGCGCGGTTCCCGACCTGCCGGCGTTCACCGACCCGGCGGGCCTCGTCGAACGGCTCGAGGCGGGCGGACATTTCGTGCAGGCACGCCCCCTGCCGGGGAGCGCAGGGCGCGCGTACGAAGTGACCGTTGCGGACCTGTCGCTCAACCTCGTGCTGGTGCGTGAGACCTTGTGCGCACGGCGGTGAGCGAGCGTCCACCATCAATGCCTGCCGTTCGGCAGTGCCATCACCAGGAACCACCATGCCCCAAGCCATCACCCGCCTCAATCCGCCCACGCTGCCCGACGCGGGCAACGTGGGCTATTCACAGATCTCGATCGTCGAACCGGGCCGCATGGCCTACGTCTCCGGGCAGGTCGCGCTGCCACCCGACGGTTCGCCCGTGCCGCCCGATCTCCTCGGTCAGACCCGTGTCGTGGTGCGCAACCTGCAGGCCGCGCTCGATGCGCTGGGCGCCGACGTTCGGGACATCGCCATCATGCGCATCTTCGTCGTCGACCTCACCCCGGAAGCGCTTGCCGAATCATTCCCCGTAGTGCTCGAGATGCTGGCCGGCGCGCAGCCTTCGATCACCGGAGTCGGGGTGGCGGCCCTGGCGGACCCGGCCTTCCGCATCGAGGTCGAGCTGACCGTGCGCGTGCCGGACTAGCCGGCCCGCGCCGCCTCGCAGACCACGACGTCGTGCGTACCCCTTCATTGACGCTGCGCGCCATGGGCTCGAACGACCGCCGCCGTCTTCGTCGCCTACCAGGGCATGCGCGACGACCGTCGCCGCCATGAGCGAGTCCACGCAACATCTCGTCTTCGCCGGCCTCGCCGTCGCCGCCTGGCTGGCCTGGGCGTGCTTCAGCGAAACCCGCCACAACCATGGCTTCTGGGTCGCGCTGCTGCTGCCGCTGGCGCCGGTCATCGTGCCGCTGGTGTGGGCGACCTACCAGCTGATCCGCGGCGCTTCCTACCTGGTGTTCGCGCTGCGCGGGCGCCGTGACGAGCACGCCGAGTTCATGCGTCGGCTCAAGCTGCGCTCGGGCGTGTTCACCCTGTTCTGACCGCGGGACGCGACCCGCATCGTGGGGCAACCCCGCCGCGACCCTGCAACAGCACGCAAACGATGGAGCAGATCTGAGCGCGGTCAGGTCCAGGGCTGGTCGTTGGGGTTAGGTTCGAATTGCCCCGTCGCGAACGCACCGCGACGGGCGTACGCGGGATTGGCGACGGTCGGCGACCGCCACCGGTCATCACGACGACAGCAAACAGGACCGAGGACGACACGGGATGAATACGATTGCGAAAGATCACGACGAGCCACGTGGCCGCGGCTGGCGGCCTGTGCTCGTCGCCGGGTTGATGATGCTGATGGCGGCCGGCGCGACGGCGGCGACGTTCGTCACCGACGGCTCCGGCCTCGTCACGGGCGTGCACCGCCTCGAGGCGGGGGGCCAACTCTACGACCTGACGTTCACCGGTTTCGGCCAGACCTACGGCACGGTGTTTCCCACCGGCATCCAGGTGCCGGATCAGAACGAGGCCTACTTCATCGTGTCGGCGCTGACGCAGTTGTTCAACGGGCCCGCCGTCGTCAGCGGCATCCCGACCGGTCAGCCACCGACCATCGCCCAGGCCGATCTCGCCGGGAGACCCGGTACGCTCCCCACTGGAATGTACCTGCCGTACCTGGAACAGCCGGAAGGCGTCTACCCGGTGATCGCGCAGACGCTCGGCTGGAGCCCGTTCAGCGACACCTGGGTACACAACGGCTCCGGACTGCCGTACGACTGGCGAGACTTCAGCGAAGGCTGGATCCAGGTCGCGCCCGTGCCGTTGCCGGCGAGCGCACCGCTGCTCGGTGGTCTGGTCGGCCTGCTGGCCGCCTGGCAGCGGCGTCGCCAACGCGGCGCCTGAACGCGGCGCTTCGACGCGCGCTTCCAGCGCACTGCGGCACCGATCGCGGTTCTTCGGGCAAGACCGGGGAACCGTGATCCGTTCCGGGTATTCTCCCGCGGCCCGCTACGCGCGGATCACGTCGAGCGCGTCCTGGGCGAACTGCGCGTACTCGATGACGGTGCCATCCGGATCCCTGACACAGAGGAACCGGGCCTCGACACCCGATGGTGCCACCCCCGGCGCCGTCTCGTAGGGCGACACCGGGCCGACGAACTCCACACCCTGCGCTGCAAGGTGCGCCGCCACTGCTTCGATATCCGCGACTTCGAAACACAGCCGCGCGATGCCGACGTTGTCCAGCGTCTTGTAGGCTTCACCGGCGGTGGGCCGATCGAGGAACTGGATGATGTCGAGGAAGGGCACGGGGTTGTCGCCCGGGATCTTCATGAACACCGCCCTGAACCGGCGGTTGTCATCGAGACCGAGGCCGCGCCAGACGCCGGCACCCGGCTCGAAGACCTGGTCGGCGAATTTCTCGAACCCCAGCATTTCGTAGAAGGGGATGGTTCGCTCCATGTCCCTCACGCAGATGTTGGCGTGAACCATCTGGCGAATCCGGATCTCTGGCATCGGGCACCTCTTGTCGAACACTTGACGGGTCGGCGGGTTCGCATGTTACCCGGCACGGCGAACCTGCACACGGCACTGCCGTGCTTCCGCGCAGGAAGCCGACACCTTTCGCGCGCCGGCGTGACGAACTGCGGCAGGGCCGCGCCCATCGCGGTCCCGGTCCTGTCCGTCCGCGCTGATGACATCGGCACTGCCAGCGGCCTCGCTCACGGTTCGAGCGCCGCGTCGGCGACGAAGCTGTGCGACGATACGCCGTACGACGACCGTCGCCACGCCCTATCCAGCGTGCCGCACGTCACCAGGGGAGAGCAGGGGAATGGCAGGACAGCGGCACGCGAACGATGAGCGCGGGGCGGCATCGCAGCTCGCCGTCATCGCCGCCTCGGCGCTGTGGCTCGGCGCCTGGGCGAACGCCGCCGTCGCCTTCGACACGATCGAGTGGGGCGATCTGGCGATTCATCCCACCTTCAACACCCGCCTCGGCCTGCAGTACGGCGACAACGTCAATTACGGTCTCGGCGCGTTGGACAGCCTCGGCGAGACCGAGCGCGCGGTGCTCTACCTCGCGGCGAAGCCGCAGTTCACCCTCGACTACGCGATGGCCGAAGCGCAGCACGCCTACGCGGGCTTCTCCTACGTCGCCGCCACCACCACGCTGGACGGTGAACTCTCGGGACAGGTCGCGCGCGCCGGCGACCAGGCCTTCGACACCGACCACGCCTACGTCGGCTGGAAGAACGACCTCGTCGACCTCTCCTTCGGCGCGCAGGAGTTCACCGTCGGCGACGGTTTCATCATCGGCGACGGCAACTTCAACCAGGGCGGCGAGGACGGCCAGTACTGGACCGGCGCCTTCCTCGCCTGGCGCAACTCCGCGGTGCTGCGCGTGAACACCCGCCCGGTGCGTGCCGAGGCCTTCTGGCTGCGCACCGACAACGATTTCCGTGACGGCCGCGTGGTCGGCGGCAACCTGGAGACGGTCGACCTCGCGGCCGGCACCTTCGGCGCGATGTACGTCGAGGTGCTGCAGGGCGGCTCCTTCAACCTCGACGGCATCGACGCCTGGAACCTGCGCGGCGCCAACGTCAAGGTGCCGGGCCTGCCGGGCGCCGAACTGTTCGGCGAATGGGTATTGCAGAAAGGCCGGGACGAACAGGCCGGTGGTCGCCGCAACGATGCCGTCGGCTGGTACCTGGAAGGACAGTACAGTTTCGCCACTCTGCCGTGGACGCCGCGCGTGAACTACCGCTACGCGCGTTTCTCGGGCGACGAGCTCGACACACCCGAGAACGAGGAATACCGCGGCATGTACTTCACCATCTTCAAGCGCGACTGGGACACCTGGTACCAGGGCGAGATCGCGGGCGAGTACCACCTGTTCAACCAGAACCAGGTGACGCAGATGTTCAAGGTGAAGGCGTTCCCGCGACCGCAGTGGGCGCTGAGCTTCTACTACTACCACCACGAACTGGAAGAGCCGCAGTACTTCGGTACGCCGGTCAGCGACACGAACTGGGCCGACGAGATCAACGTCGGTGTCGAGCACTTCATCGGCCAGCGCTTCTACGGCTACGCCGGCGTCGCCTGGTCGACGCCGAACCGGGCAGCGCGCGAGATTTTCGGCGATGACGACTTCGCGGTGATCGAGACGTTCCTGTCCTACACCTTCTAGCACCGACGCGGCAGAGCGCCGCGGTCCGTGCGTTGCGCTGGCCGCGCTAGTCCGCGGCGATCACCCGCACCTCTCCCGGGTAACGCTGCCAGGGAATGCCGAGCCAGCCCGGCCGCACGGTGACTTCGAGCAGCCGGCCGGGCGCGGACGCGGTGTACACGGCCGCCGGCACCGCGATCTCGGTGTCCGCGCGCGGCGGGTACCACGGCTTCGCGGTCTCGATGAAATAATCGAACGTGCCGCTGCGCGGACGCTTGTCGCGCGCGACGATGGCGACCCGAGTCGTCACCGGTGCCCGCTGATCGAACGCGCCGTTGGCCCAGGCCGCGCCGAAATGCACCGCACCGGGCAGGCCGAGCAGGGCGATAAGCGCGCCGGCCAGCCACAGGCGGTGGCCCTCGGTGCGGTTGCGCAGGACGGCGAAGGATGCGGCGAGGAATGCCGCGAGTGCCGCGGCCATGGGCAGGCCGGTCAGCCGCAGCAGCGCGCGCGGCTCGAGGGGTTCCATCGGGATGTAGCCCGCCAGCAGCGCGATGCCGCTGAAGGCGAACGCGCCGATGGCAAGAAAGAGGAACGGCACGGCGGCCGTGTGACCGTCGCGGGGACGCGGCCGGCGGCGCCCAGGCGCGGCCGCGGGCAACGCGGCGAGCAGCGGTGCGGCGAGTTCGACGACCGGGCGCAGGTCGTCGCCGACCGCCGCGCGGAAGCGCTTCGAACGCGTCCAGGTGACGTCGAGCGCCTGCGCGCGCACCGAGAATTCGATACGGCTGGCGTCGAGGCGCATCAAGGCCGCCAGCGCGGCGCGGTGCGCTGGCACGCTGACGTAGGCACGTGCCGCGGCGGCGTCGCCGGCATGGACGTCATGCGCAGCGTCGAAGGCGGGATCGCCGGTCGGCAGCGGCCGCGCGAGGCCGAGGCAGACGGCGATGCGATCCCAGGCATTGGTGCGCAGCACCAGGATGTCGTTGGCAATGGCCGCCGGGAACCGCAGGCGCAGGGTCGTCTGGTGTTCGTTCTCGAAGCGCTCGAAGGCGTAGGCGTGCCCGGCGTGCTCGCCGCGCACCGCACGCCGGCGTGCGTCGGCCCGGGCGGCGAACAGCGCGATGCCCGCGCCGAGCGCGAACAGCGCACCGACGAGGCCGACGGCGACGAGTTCGGTCGAGTCCATGACGAGAAACCTCCGCTACCCGCCGATCGGGTGCCGCATCGGCAGGGTGTCGGCCGGTAACGCAGGATCCTGAAAGCCCCGCGGAAGCCTGAAAGCCCCGCGGGAGCCTGAAACCGCCGCCGCACCGATCGTGGCCGTCCCTGGCCGGGTCATGGCCCGATGGAGCCTCCGCGCGCCCTGCCCCTATACTCGCGCGCGCAACCATCATCGCCTGCGCCAGGACCGCCGCCATGGATCTCGATCGCACCGCCCGCCTCATCGATGCGCAGTGGACGGCCAGCATCACCGAAGAGCTGGTCGAATACATCCGCATCCCGGCCAAGTCACCGCACTTCGATGCCGACTGGCAGGCCAACGGCTACATCGATGCCGCCACCGAGCACGTCGCGCGCTGGTGCCGAGCCCAGCCCGTCGACGGCTTGACAGTCGAGGTCGTGCGTCTCGCCGGGCGTACGCCCGTCATCTTCATGGAAGTGCCGGGCAGCCTCGACGACACCGTGCTGCTCTACGGCCACCTCGACAAGCAGCCCGAGATGACCGGTTGGGCTGCCCATCTCGGGCCGTGGCGGCCGGT
The DNA here is from genome assembly GCA_050184115.1 of Gammaproteobacteria bacterium. Classification (GTDB taxonomy): domain Bacteria; phylum Pseudomonadota; class Gammaproteobacteria; genus JACKNG01. The sequence goes on from JBFXAQ010000003.1 coordinate 299,825, forward strand.
GATCGAGAACGACCGCCTGTACGGACGCGGCGGCGCCGACGACGGCTATGCGGCCTATGCCTCGCTGGCCGCCATCCACGCCGTGCAGGCGCAGGGCATCGCGCACCCGCGCTACGTGCTCTTGATCGAGGCTTGCGAGGAATCGGGCAGCTACGACCTGCCGGCCTACATCGAGCACCTCGCGCCGCGCATCGGCTCGCCCTCGCTGGTGGTCTGCCTCGACTCCGGCGCCGGCAACTACGAGCAGCTCTGGATCACGACCTCGCTGCGCGGCCTCGTCGCCGGCACGCTCAGCGTCGACATCCTCACCGAGGGCGTGCACTCGGGTTACGCGTCCGGGGTGGTGCCGTCGAGCTTTCGCCTCGCGCGGCAACTGCTCTCGCGACTCGAGGACGAGACCACCGGCCGCATCCATCCCGCTGTCTTGCACGCCGAGGTACCGGCCGAACGGCGCGCCCAGCTCGGCGCCGTGGCGGCCGCGCTCGGCGACGAAGTCCACACCGCCTACCCGTGGGTCGATGGCGCGACGCCGATGGGCGGTGACGGCGAAGCCCGCCTGCTCGCGCGCAACTGGGGCGCGGCGCTCTCGGTCACCGGTGCCGGCGGCCTGCCGCCGATCGCGGCCGCCGGCAACGTGCTGCGCCCCGGCACGCAGCTGAAGCTCTCGCTACGCCTGCCGCCCACCGTCGATGCCGCACGCGCCACCGCCGCGGTGAAAGCGCTGCTCGAAGCCGACCCGCCCCATGGCGCGCACGTGCACTTCGAAGCTGACCAGGCGGCGAGCGGCTGGAACGCGCCGGCCGTCGCACCGTGGCTCGACGCCGCCTGCCAGGAAGCCTCGCTGGCGGTCTTCGGCAAACCCGCCATGTACACCGGCGAAGGCGGCACCATCCCGTTCATGGCCATGCTCGGCCGCGCCTTTCCCGCCGCCCAGTTCCTCATCACCGGCGTGCTCGGTCCGCAGTCGAACGCCCACGGTCCGAACGAGTTCCTCGATCTCGCCTACGTCCGGCAGCTGAACGCGGTGATCGCGGTGGTGCTGGCGGCACAGGCACGCGAGGCCGGCTGACGCAGGTCGGGCTCGCAGCTTTCTTCCCTCCGCATGCCCGGGTATCGTGCCGGCTCGTTCGTTCGCTGGACCGAGCCGATGCCCAGGATCCTCCCCGCCGCCCTGCTCCTCGTGCTGCTGGGCTCGGTTGCTCCACGCGCAAGTGCATCCACGATCGGCCAGCTGTGCTGCTCCGGCGGGCAGACCCAGGGCCCCATCCCGCTCACGTTCACGACCCTCGGGCTCGAAGTGTCCGGCGTGACGGCATTCGGTCTCGACGTCATCGGCACGATCTTCCTCGACCCGGCCATCTACACCACGGTCGGCCAACTCGCCGTCGTCGCGGGTACGCCGGTCTACACCACCCTGGAATCGATTCCCGCCGGTCTCGTCACGCCCGATCCGAATGCACTCGAAGCGGAGCTGCGCTACAGCGGACCGGGCCCCTGGCTCGTCGAGGGCTTGCAGGCCGAACGCCTGCTCATCACCGCGGCGACGGTCGACGGCCTGCTGTTGATGAGCGCGACCGGCGGCGTGGTCGCGCTCGGCGCCACCGTGCGCGCAGTGCCACTCGCGCCCGCGGTGGTCTACCTGCTCGGCCCGGGCGTCGTGATGGCGTGGAGAGCACGGCGCAACCTGTTGCAGACGTTCGCTCGGGCGGCAGGCTGCTAGCATGCGCGCGTCGCCCGGGGACGACCTGTTGGGCCCGGCCGACCCGTTCCGATCACGTACAGGCCGACCGGCGCCTGCGCTGCGCCAGCGTTCGCGTCCATGCGCGGTGCTCGCCACGCTGCTCCTCGTGCTGGGTGCCTGGCTGCCGCGGCCGGGCCACGCCAGCATCATCGATAACGCGTTCGTCGTCGACGACGATGGCGGCGACAACGGCGACTTGCGACGGGCTGCCGCGCGGGCTTGACGTCCCCCGGGCCTGGCGTTCGCGGCACGCCGATGTACGTCCCCGGCGGCGCTCCGACCGGACGCCGGCCGCGCGGTGATGGCAAGCGCCACCGGCCGCCGTTACCGTGGGCAGTGGGCGGTCACCCACCCGCCCGGCCGATACCCAGGGGAGAACGACGACATGCAGTACTGGCAGACCGAACTCACCGACGGCGTCTTCGTCGCCGCCTACGACAACCCGCCGACCAATTACATGATCGCGCCGGCCATCGGCGAACTCGGCGAACTCATCGCGCGCTGGCGCGAGCCCGATGTGCAAGCGGTGGTGCTGACCGGGGCCGTGCCCGATCGCTACATCACCCACTACAGCGTGGAGGAACTGGTCGAGATGGGCGACGACCCGGCGGCGCTGGTGCGCGCCAGTCACTCGCTCATCTACGGCTACCACACCCTGTTGCGCGCGCTGGCTTATCTCGACAAGCCGATCGTGGTCGGCATAACGGGCGACACCATGGGCTGCGGGCTCGAGCTCTCGCTCAACTGCGACATCCGCGTCGCCCAGCGCGGCGATTACCGCATCGGTTTCCCGGAGGTCGCACTCGGCATCCTCACCGGCACGGGCTCGCAACTGCTGGCACGCATCGTCGGCCACGGCCGTGCCATGGACTTCCTCATGCGCAGCCGCACGGTGAACCCGGACGGCGCACTCGAGCTCGGACTCGTCACCGAACTCGCGACGGACGCGCGGGCGCGCGCCATCGAGATCGCCCGTGGGCTGGCCGCATCGGCGCCGATCTCGGTGATCGCGGCCAAGCGCGTGATCAACCGCGGCGCCAACTTGCCGATGGAGGAAGGCCTCAAGGTCGAGGCCGAGGAATGGCTCAAGACCATCGTCACGGACGAAGCCATGGCGCGCATGCGCGACTACGTGGCGCAGCCCTTCGAGGCGCGGCGGGCGTGGATCGAAAATCACGGGGTGCCGCCCCGCGCGGGGAGCGCAACCGGCGCCTAGGGTAACGCCGGACAGCCGGGCATTGACGGCGACCGACATAATCGCGGGCATAATCGGGGACAGACCACGATTGTCCGTTCGGTCGCGCTGAAGACGTTCGCTCGTCCGCCAGTCGCATTAATCGGGGTCTGTCCCCGATTAATGCGATTAATGCCCCCTCCCCCCGCGCCCGGTACGCCGGCCGCTGACCCTATACTTGCGTCATGGCCGCACCGGGGAGCATGGGCGCGGCCGTGTCTGATCACCATCGCACACGAGGGGAATTCCATGGCCGCCAAGCCCAAGTCCGCCGCTTTCGATACCGCCGCCCGCCAGGGCTTCGACCCGCAACGCCTCGTCCGCGTGCAGGAGTACATCGACCGCGACATCGCCGAAGGCCGCTGCCACGGCGTGCGCATGATGGTCGCGCGCCGCGGCGAGGTCGTGCTCGACCTCACCGCCGGTCACGCCGACCGCGCCGCCGGCCGGGCCATGGCCGCCGACAGCGTGTTCGCCACCATGTCGGTGGCCAAGCAGTTCACCAACGTGCTGGCGCTGTCGCTGGTCGAGCGCGGCCTGCTCAAGCTGCACGCACCGGTCGAGGAACTCATTCCGGGCTTTGGCACGCTGGGCAAGGACAAGGTCAACCTCTACCAGCTGCTCACCCATACCAGCGGCATCATGTCGGCGATCCCGCCGGTGCCGTCCGAGGTGCTGTGCAACATCGACAAGCTCGTCGAGTTCGCCTGCGGACTGCCGCTCGAATCGCAGCCGGGCGAGCGGGTGAATTACTCCATCCTGCTCGGCCACAGCATCATCGCCGCGCTGTGCCTGCGCGCCGACGGCCGCGGGCGCAGCTATGCGCAGATGCTCGATGATGAGATCTTCGCCCCGCTCGGCATGACCAGCACCGCGCTCGGCGCGCGCGCCGACCTGCAGGGCCGGCTGTGCCCGGTGAAGGTGTCCTACGAGAACATTCCCGCCCTGCTGCCGCCGGCGGCGGTCGAGGGCATCGGCACCCTGCTCGTGCGGCCGGGCTGCGAGATCCCGGGCGGCGGCTGCGTGACCAGCGTGCAGGACGTGCACCGCTTCGCCGAGATGCTGCGGCGGGGTGGCGAACTCGACGGCGCGCGCATCCTGTCGCCGGCGATGATCGATTTCTGCACCCGCAACCACACCGGCTCCCTGCGCAACGTGCTGTTCGACATGTGGATCGGCACGCGCGGCTGGATCGAGTACCCGGCGAACATCGGCTGCGGTTTCTTCATGCGCGGCGAAGGCAACCTGCCCGGCCTGTTCAGCGTGATGAACTCGCCGCGCACCTTCGGCGGTTTCGGCGCGGGTTCCACCGGCTTCACCGTCGACCCGGAACGCGAACTGACGCTCGCCTTCCTCTCCACCGGCCTGATGGAAGACAGCTATCACTTCGAGCGCATGGGCACGGTGGCAAACCTGGTGCTGGCGGCGCTCACCGAGTGAAGCGCCAGGACTTCATGCCGATCGGGGCGCCCTGACCGCCCACCTGGCGCATGGACGTCACCCTGCTCGGCCTGCTCGCGGCCAGCGTCGCGCTGGCCGCCCTACTGTTTCACGTCTTCGTGGTCCGGCGCGAACGCGATCTCGGTGGCCAGGGCAAGGCCGGCCTGATCGCCGTGCTCGGCATCCTCGTCCCGGTTCTCGTGCTCGCCCTGTGGCACCAGTCGCAGGCCAAGGGGCGCCTGCAAGCACTCGGCTTCGCAATCGCCCCCGCACTCGGCGCGAGCGTCGGCGCGGCCGTGGGCGGCGGCGATCCGCCGACATGGCTGTTCGCGCTCGAAGACGACGGCCGGACCCTGCTCGACTTCTACCGCGCGCGCGGCAACCGCCCAGGCTGGACCCTCGCCGCCGAGACACCCGGACGGCTGGTGCTCGAGCGCGACGGGTCGCGCATGAGCGTGCAGGTCGGCGACGAGCATGCCGTGTTCGTGCTCGAACCCGCCGCGCCGGATCGCGGCTGAGCGCGCCCGGCGCTTGCGCGTGGCGGCGCGGGCGGGCCGCGACGCACGCCGTCTCAGCGTTCGCCGAGGCGATAGATGGCGGTGTGCCGCACCCGCATCACGGGTTCGCGCCCCGTGATGAAGACGTCGAACTCGGCGTAGTCGTTGCCCTTGCGGGTGCTGAGTTCGAGCACTGCCGCGCGTACTTCCAGCGTCTCGCCGAGGCGCGCAAGGCCGAGGTGCATCACCTCGCTCGCGGTGTGGATCCAGGGGCCGAGCGCGATCGAGCGATCGACCACGTAGTTCGCCTGGCGCAGCAGCCAGGCCGGGTGCTGGACGTCGCCGTAGCAGGCGAGTCCGGCGTCGCCGGCGGCGACGGCGAAGGCACGTGCCTCGTCCACCGTCTGCGTGCATTCGAAGCTGCCGAGCAGGCCGAGCGCGGCCAGCGCCGCGGGCGTGGCGGGAATGCGCGGTGACGGCATCGCGGCCCGCGCCGGCGGCGCGGCATCGTCGCCCCGCTCGGCCGGGTAGCGCGCGCTGCCGAGCGCGCAGACTTCGCCGGCCGGGTTCCGCGCCTCGAGTTCGAAGACCGTCACGCCGTCGACACGCGCGCCGACCGTGGCCGTGACGGTGACCGTCTCGCCTTCGTAGATGGGCCGGCGCAGGCGCACGCTGCTCGCGCCGCGGGCGAGGAAGTCGGCGCCGAGCGCGGCGACGACCGGGTGCAGCAGGTAGCCGTAGGTGGTGACGCCGGGCACCAGCCCGCCGCCGAAACCGTAGCGCTGCGCGGTGCCGTCCTCGTGGATGGCGTTGCCGCTGTCGACGGCATCGTTGTAGGCCTCGACCCGCCAGGCCGGCAGGTTCGTACCCGGCGCGAATTCGCGCGCTGAAATCGCCTCGCTCATGCGGTTGTCCTCCCGTGCTGTGCGCGACACGATACCGAATCCGCGCAACGCTGGCGCCCCGGTGTGGGCGGCGCGGGGTTCGGCGGCATTGCGGCCGACGTTCAACCGCCGTCGACGCGCCCCGCGCGCCTGCAGTCACGATCACGGAGCCCGCACGTGCCCCTGCCCTACCTCCTCGGCTGGTTGCTGCTCGCCCTCGTCGCCATCGCCAACGGTGCGCTGCGCGAACGGACCTACGGCCGCCGGATGACCGAGCGCGGCGCGCACCAGCTCTCGACCCTGCTCGCCGCGCTGGCGGTGGCGGGCGTGACCTCGCTGCTGGTGCGAAGCTGGCCGCTGGCCGACGTCGCGGCGGCGCTGCGGGTCGGTGGCGGCTGGCTCGTCATGACCGTGGTCTTCGAGTTCGGCTTCGGCCACTGGGTCGCCGGGCATTCCTGGCGCCGCCTGCGGGCGGACTACGACCTCCGCCGCGGCCGCGTGTGGGGCCTGTTCCTGCTGTGGCTGGCGTTGCTGCCGGCCCTGCTGCACCTGGCCGGGGAGCATGCGGGATGATAGCGAGCGCGCCGCGCCTCCGCCGCGCGCTGGCCAGCCGCGTTTGACCCGCGCGCGCACGCGCCATCCAATACCCGCAGCGCGCCGCCCGTCACGCGGCCAGGAGCAAGCGAGCATGTCCCAATCCACTGTCATCGCCACCTGGCACCGCCTCGTCGAGACCGGCGATGTCGCCGCCCTGCACGATCTGCTGGCCGAGGACGCGGTGTTCCACTCGCCGGTCGTACACACCCCGCAGCGCGGTCGCGCGATCGTCGAACGCTACCTCGCTGCCGCGTTCACGGTGCTGGTCAACCCGAGCTTCCATTACGTGCGCGAAGTCGTCGGCGAGCGTGACGCCGTGCTCGAGTTCGAGGTCGAGATCGACGGTCTGCACGTCAACGGCGTCGACATGCTGCGCTGGAACGCGGACGGTCGCATCGTCGACTTCAAGGTGATGGTGCGCCCGCTCAAGGCCATCAACCTCGTCCATCAGAAGATGGCGGCGATGCTGGCGGCAGCGTCGTAGGCGAGCGCATCCAGGCGATGACCGCCGCGCGCACGGAACCCGAGCGAACGGCCGGCCTGGCCACGCTTGCCGCGCTGCTCGTACTGCTCCCCGCGATGGCGGCGCGCGCCGCGCCCGATGCGGTGACGCTGTGGACGGCGGCCGAGTTCCACGTTACGGAGGAGTCCGCCGCGCGGCCACCGCGCGGCGACGACGCCTGGCAGCCGGCCACCTCGGCGCGCGACTTCGCCCTTGGCCTGACGGACGCGGTGCTCTGGCTCCGCCTGCGCTGGCCGGCCGCGCTGGCTGACGTCGATGCGCCGCGGCTGGTGATCGACAACCCCATCCTCGACCGCATCGACCTCTACCGCGAAGGCGCGGACGGCGCCGTCCACCAGGTGAGCGGCGACGGCGTCGCCTACGCCGCGCGAGCCGCGCGCGAACGCCTGCACGTGTTCCCGTTGCCCGGCATCGCGCCCGGCGACGCCGTCCTCCTGCGCATCGCGAGCGCGAGCCCGATCCGCTTCGACGGTCGCCTCACCGGCGCCGCCGCGCTGGCCCGCGCGGAGGCCGCGCATGCGCTGCGCATCGGTTCCTTCTACGGCCTCATGCTGGGCCTGCTGCTCTACAACCTCGTCCTGGCCATCGCCTCACCGCTGCCGAGCATGCCCTGGTACCTCGGCTGGCTGGTCTCGGCGACTGCCGTTCGCGGCGTGCTCGACGGCCTGCCGACGACGCTGTTGCCATGGGCTGGCTGGCCGGCGGTGGCGAACGTCGCCGGCATCCTCATCGGCTACGCCACGCTCGTCACCGGCACCCTGTTCTGCCGTGCCTTTCTCGATGCGCCCCGCCATGCGCCGCGCTTCGCGCAGGTGCTGCGGCTGCACGTTCTCGCCTGTCTCGGCGCGGCCCTGCTCACCCCCGTGCTCGATCCGTTCGCCGCGCAATACCTGCTCTACGGCCTGATCGCGGCAACCCTGGTTCTGCTGGGAACGACCGTCGCCTGCCTGCTGGTGCGCGGCCTGCGCCAGGCCAAGTTCCTCGCCCTGACCTTCGTCGCCCTGGCCAGCGGCATCGGCACCTGGGCGTTGCGCGGTGCCGGCGTCATCGAGGCCGCCGCGATCGGACCCTACGTCATGCATCTCGGCATGGCCTTCGAAGCGGTGCTGCTGTCCTTCGCCATGGCGGATCGCATCCGCACGCTGCAAGGCGAACGTACGCAGGCCGAGCAGCGTCTGCGCGGCGCTCAGGAACGTTTCTCCGCCGCGCTGCTGCGTGCCCAGGACCGCGAACGCCGGCGGCTCGCCGCTGAGCTGCACGACGGCGTCGGCCAGAACGCGCTCGCCATGAAGGCGCGCCTCGAACGCTGGGCCGCGCGCGGTGCCGAGCCCGGCGCACTCCACGAAGGCGCGCAGTTGATGGCCGACGTGGTCGACGAGATCCGCGGCGTCGCGCACCACCTGCACCCGGCCATGCTCACCCGCCTCGGGCTCGCCCGCGCGCTGGCGCGCCTGTTCGAACCGCTGGCGGCGGAAGGGCTCACCGTCGACCTGCGGGACTATGCGCCGGGCGACGGGCCGCTGCCCCGCGGCGAGCAGGCCCTCATGATCTACCGTATCGTGCAGGAGGCGGTGAACAACATCCGCAAGCACGCCGGCGCCGGCCGCGTGCGACTTGCCGCACGGTGCGACGACGGCGGCTTGTCGCTGGTGGTCGAGGACGATGGCCGCGGCCTGCCGCCCGCCGGCATGGCCGCCGGACTCGGCCTCGACACGATGCACGAACGCGCGCGGCTGATCGGTGCCACGCTCGACATCGGTCCGGCCACGGGTCGTGGTACGCGGGTCGCGCTGCACCTCGCGCGATCGCGCTTCGAGGAGGGGAGCGATGAAGGTCCTGCTGGTTGACGATCACCCCATCTTTCGCCGCGGCGTGCGCGAGATCCTGCAGGAGCGCCCGGAGATCGCCAGTGTCGCCGAGGCCGAGGACGGCGCCGCGGCGTTGCACCAGCTGCGCGTCGCCGAACCCGACCTCGCCGTCTTCGACATCGCCCTGCCCGGCCACGACGGTCTCGAACTGGTCGCCTGGTGTCGCGACCATGCGCCAGGCGTCGAGTGCATCCTGCTGACGATGTACGACGACCCGGAGTACCTCGAGCGGGCGCTCGAACTCGGCGTGCGCGGCTACCTGCTCAAGGACGACACCGAGAGCGAACTCGACCGCTGCCTCGAAACCGTGCTCGAGGGCGAGGTCTACGTCAGCCCGCGCTTCGGCCGCGTGCGCGGCGCCCTGCGACCGCCACCGGACCCGCGCGCCGAACGGATGATCGCCACCCTGTCGCCGGCCCAGCGCGCGGTGCTGGCGCGTGTCGCGCGCTTCATGACCAACCGCGAGATCGCCGCCGAGCTCGGCCTGAGCCACCGCACGGTCGAGAACCATCGCGCGCACATCGCCACGCGCCTCGGTCTCGAAGGCGCCAACGCCCTGCTGCGCTTCGCCGCCCAGCATGCCGCGTGGCTCGGGGACTGACACGCGCCGTCAACGGAAATGACAGCCCTGGCGTCGGCGCGGCCACCGCCGGCCACGTGCGCAGGCGCGGGCGACCCGGCCTGCGCGAAGGCACGCATCCCGCCTGAGTAGATCTGCTCACCGACCACGCGACTGCACCCACGCGCGACGCGCGGGCGTGTCCGGCATTTTTACAGTGACACGCGGGAATCGCGTCCGCGGCGCTGCGTGGCGACCCTGGGACCGCGGCGATTCAAGGCGTAGACGAAACTGGCCCGCTCTTTGCTGCATGTCAGCCCGGCGGCCGGCCGCGGGCCCGCGCTGTCGTCACGACATCGAGGATTTCACCATGCGCGACTCGCTTCGAGCCTTACTCTTGCCGGCGCTCCTGCTGTTCGGCATCGCGGCGCCGGCCGGCGCCACCACCATCGCCTACTGGAACTTCGCCGAGGGCACGCCGGGTGCGATCGCGAGCGGCACGAACGCGGTCATCGACCTGTCCGGCAACGGCCACCACGGCACGCCCTTCGGTGGCCCGGTCTACGTCGCCACGGCAAACGACGTCGGTCTCGCCTTCGACGGCGTCAACGACCGCGTGTTCGTCGCCGACAGCGACGACTTCCGCGTGCGGAGCATCACCGTCGAGGCGACCTTGTCGCTCGCGGCGTTGTCGCTCGGCCAGTTCACCCTCGACCAGATCGTCTTTCGCGGTGATAACCGCGCCGGGCTCGATCCCTTCTACCTCGGCATCCGCGACGGCTACCTGCGCTTCCTGGTCGATTCGCTCGGCGCCGGCGCGGTGGCGATCGAATCGCCCGATCGTCTCGCCGTCGGCGAGACCCTGCACGTGGCGGGCACGCTCGACGACCCCACCGGCGCGATGCGCCTGTACATCAACGGCAACGAGGTCGCGTCGACGACCACCGCGCTGCGCCCGGACGGCGCGTTGCTGCCAGGCCGGAACCCGGGACTCGGCATCGGCAACCTGCAGGACAACGGCAACCAGTACCTGCGCGGGGTGATCGACGATGCGCGCATCTCGGACGTCGTCCTCACCCCCGACCAGTTCCTCGGCGCCAGCGCCGGCGCCGTACCCGAACCGGCTTCGCTGGCGCTCACGCTGCTCGCGCTTGGTGGCGTCGCACGGCGGCGCCGGGCCCGCCCGTCGTCGCGGCGAGTCGCCGCGCGCAACTAACGGGTCAGTCGCCGCGCGACGGAAGCAACGAGCTCAGGGCGCGAGGCCGCTGTGGATGCGCGGCCCCGGCGGCTGCGCGGCGATGACCGCGGCTTCGAGGTCGAGCCATTCGTGCCAGCGCGCCTCGCGCAGCGCACGGCCGCCGACCATGTCGGCAAGGCGCAGGAAGACCGTGTAGTGGCCGCGCTCGGAGGCGCACAGACCGGCGAAGAACGCAGCCAGCTCGGCATCCTCGCCGTGCGCGGCGAGCAACTCGAACCGTTCGCAGGAACGGGCCTCGATCAACGCCGCGACCAGCAGGCGATCGAGCAGTTCGCGCGGACCATCGCCGCGCCTGACGCGTTCATGCAGGGCACTGGCGTAGGCGTTGCGATGGGCGCGCGGGATCGCCCCGCCACGTGCGGCGAGCAGCCGGGTGACGGCCTTGAGGTGCATCGCTTCGTCGGCGGTGATCGCGGCGAGGAGACCGACCCAGGCTTCGGCATGATCGTCGCGCGGCCAACGGTTGACGAGATCGAGCGCGTTGACCGCCGCCTTGCGTTCGAGCTGGGCGTGGTCGGCGAGGAGCGCCAGCGGTTCGGCCAGCGCCTGCGCGACCCAGGCCGGCGGGGTGGTGTAGCGCAGCGGTAGGGCCGCCTGCTTCCCGTTGGCGGTGGGTACGCCGGGCATGGCGTCGCCTGCCGGTTCGTCCGCAGGCGGGAGGGCGTTCGTGCGGTCGACCGTCATCGTCGCCTGGGCTTGCTGTCGGCCGCCGAAACCGGCGCGCCCGCGGCGCCACCGGGCACCCGGGTACGCCGCTGGCTCACAGGCCGAGCTTGGCGCGGGCGCGGGCGATGCCGCCCTTGTATACGCCTTCGACCAGCTTGACGACGTCGGCCTCGGGCGCGCCGCGCGCGGTGAAGGTGCTCGACCAGGTGACGCTGGCGCCGCCCTTGCCGTCGTCACGGATACGCACCGTCGACAGGTAGTCGGCGACCGGCAAGGGGCTGTCGTTGATGATGGCGTAGCTGAAGCTCATGGTCGCGGCGTCGAGGCTCTCGAGACGCTCGACGATCTCACCGCCGGCGGTCAACGTGATGGTGCGCACGGCGCCGACGCCTTCGCCCTCGGTGGAGCAGCCGGCGATCATCTCGTTGGGCTCGACGCCGGCGAAGTTGCTCATCACGCGCCACACTTCGGCGGCGGGCGCGGCGACGGTCTCGGTCACGGATGCGGTGCTCATGGATTCTCCCCGTTGTCGTCGTTGCAAAGGGCGCAAGTGTCCCCGATCTCGCCCCGCGCCGTCGACCCGCGAGCCGGTGCCGATGCATGGCATCATGCGCCCATGACCGACATCGACCCTGAAACGCTCGAACTCCGCCTCGCCTGGCTCGAGCGCACTGCCGAGGAACTCGGCGACATCGTCTACTGCCAGCAGCGCGAGATCGACCTGCTGCGCGAACGGCTCGCGCAGGCCGAACGCGCGCTGGCCGCGCGGCCGGGGGCGGAACGACCCACCGATGCCGCCGAGGAGCGGCCGCCGCATTATTAAGCACGTGCCGGGCGTAAGCCGTGGCGGCTTTTCGCGCCTCGACGGGGTCTGACCCCGCAGGGATGGGCCGTCGGCGCAGGGTCTGGCCGCGGTGCCGGGGGCCCGCGGGGTCAGACCCCGTGCCGGAGCTTACACGCGGTGGTGAAAGGCGCCTCGACGGGGTCTGACCCCGCGGGGACGGGCCGTCGGCGCGGGGTATGGCTTCGGTGCCGGGGCCTGCGGGGTCAGACCCCGTGCCGCGGTTCACCGTGGCGGTGGCCTGCCGTGTCGGCGCGCGGCACCTCAACCGGCCGCGATCGCCTCCAGCGCCCGCCAGCACGGCAGGTGCGGCTTCTCCGCATCGACAGAGAATACCGGCACGTGGTCGGCGCCGGCGTCGAGGTGTTCCTGCACGCGGCGGCGAATGGTGTTCTCGTCACCCCAGGCGAGCATGGCGTCGACGAGGCGATCGGAACCGCCGTGCTCGAAGTCGTCGGTGGTGAAACCCGAATCGAGCCACACGTTGCGGTAGTTCGGGAGTTGCAGGTAGAAGCCGATCAGCTGGCGGCCGATGGCGCGCGCCCGCGCGGCGTCGTTGGTGAGACACACGCGCTGGAACGGCGCGAGCCAGGGCCCCGGGCCGAGGATCTCGCGCGACTTCGCGGTGTGTTCCGGCGTGGTGTTGGCCGGATGCGAGCCCTGCGCCATGGCGCCGGCCAGTTCGGTCATCTTCGGACCGAGGGCCGCGAGGATCACCGGCATCTCCCCGGTTGGCGTGACGATCGCGCCGCGCTCACCACTACCGACCGGCTGTTTGTCCATCCCCTCGACCAGCAGGTTCTTCTCGACCGAGATCAGCTTGTGGCATTCGCGCAGCTGCTCGAGGTAGCGGCGCATGGTGGCGACGGGCTTGCCGTACTCGTGGCCGCGCAGACCGACCAGCAGGCTGTGCGAAACGCCGAGGCCGAGCAGGAAGCGCCCGCCCGACTGCTCGTTCAGGGTCTGCTGGCCCATGGCGCAGACCATGGCGTCGCGGCCGTAGATGTTGACGATGCCGGTGGCGGCGACGAGGCGCTCGGTGTGGGCGAGGATGAACGCCGCCTTGGCGAAGGGTTCGCGCCCGACCGCCTCGGGGAACCAGACCGCGCCGTAGCCGAGACGCTCGATGCGTTGCACGGCCTGCGCAAGCTGTGATGCCGACAGGCCTTCGCTGAAGAGAAAAACGCCCTTGTTCCGCAGTTCCATGTCTCTGGTACCTCAATGGTGGATCGCCACGCCGAATCCCCGGCACGGGGTCTGACCCCCGCGGGGGTCAGACCCCGTCGAGATCCAAGCGATCGTCACGGCCCATTCCCGCCACGGCATATTCCCCGCGTCGCCCGGCAGCCTCACCCGCCGCCTGCGGCGCCAGCCCGCCTGAGCGCCGCGGCCCAGACGTCGACGTTGCCCTCCTCGCGTGTCACGCGCAGGGCGAGCCGCGCGATGCGCCAGCCCCCGGACTCGCGCACGAATTCGTTCTCGTAGACGCCGAACAGGGTGTAGCGCGGCGCGCCGCGCAGGCCCGAGAGCCAGTGCTCGGCACGCATCACGGCGCGGCAGCGTGCGCGCTCACCGTCGAGCGCGATCTGTACATTGGTGATCATGTGCTGGGTGGCATCGAATTGCGCGAGCACCGCGCGCGTGCCGGCGACGTGATCCGCTCGCGCCACCGTGGCGGGAGCGAAGGCGGGGTCGATCCCGCTGAAGTCGGTCGCCAGCGGATCGGTGAACAGAACGGCGAAGCCATCCCAATCGCGCTCATCGACAGTCGCTCCGTAGCGATCCATGAGCGCGCGGATCGCCGCTTCGTCGGTGAGACGGTCGCTCATGGCACGAAACGCGGCTGTACGATGGGCTCGGGCTCGATGCCAGCGTAGTGCGCGTCGAGGTCGGCGAGCGTGAACGGTTGTTCGCGGAAGGTTTCGTGGACCTCGCGCGGATGCGTCCACAGCGCCGTCTTGCGGCCGTTGAAGGTGAGGCACTGACCGTTGAAGCGCTCGGCCGCCGCGCTCGCCAACCACACCAGGCCCTGCGCGACCTCGGTCGCGGTACCAAAACCGAGTTCCGCCGGCGACGGTGGTGCGCGGTTCTCGCTTTCCGCGGCCCGTGCGGCATTGGCGAACACGACCTGCGTCATGTCGGTCTCGGCGATCGGCCAGAAGGCGTTGCAGCGAATGCCGTAGCGCGCGAGTTCGAGCACCCAGGTCCGCAGCAGCCCCATCATGCCGGCCTTGGCCGCGGCGTAGTTGCTCTGGCCGAAGCCGCCGCTGAGCCCGGAGTTCGACACCACGTTGATGATGTGTCCGCCGCCCGCCTCGCGCATCGCGAGCGCAGCGTACTTGCTCGCCGCCCAGGTGCCGCGCAGGTGCACGGCGATCACCTCGTCGAACTCGGCGTCGCTCATCTTGAACAGCGTGCGGTCACGCACGAGGCCGGCGTTGTTGACCAGGAGATCGATGCCGCCGAAGGTTTCGACGCAGGTCTGCACGAGCCGTTCGCACAGTGCCGATTCGGCGACCGAGCCGGCGACGGCGACACAGCGCCCGCCGGCCGTCCGCACCGCCTGCTCGGCCGCGGTGAGCGCCGCCGCGTCGGTGCCGTTCAGAACCACCGCGGCGCCGTGGCGCGCCATCTCGACGGCGCAGGCGCGGCCAAGGCCGCGCGAGGATCCGGTGATGACGACGCGACGCCCCGCGAGCAGGCTCACGGCGTCGCCCTCGATGCACGGGCGGGGCCGCGCGGTGACGAGATGCGGTCGTCCAAGAGCAGTACCTCCGGCTCGTTGAGTGGGAAAAACGGCCTCAGCGCCGGTATCCCGCCACTCATGGGCGAGCACCATCGGCGGCGCGCAAACGCTGGCTGACGGTGACCTGGTGGCCGCCGTCGACCGCGGGAATGGCGTCGAATCCTGCCGGCGCGGGCCGCAGCCGCGGAAAGGCCGGATGACGGAACAGGTCCCCCGGGCAGACACTGCGTCGAGGCCGGCGACGAGCGGCGCCGGGGCCAGACCGGGGCGCGCGGCAAAGACGGCATCGCGCCCGAACAGGCGCAGCGACAGGGTGCGACGGCGCACGCCGTCACGGGTCGCACCACCGCCGTGCAGGGTCGACGGATGGAAGACGATGACGTCGGCCGGGCCGACGTCCCAGCGCACGATGTCCCACGCGGCACGATCGGCCTCGATGTCGGGCAACCGCGGCAGACCCGTACCGTAGACCGGTGCGGTGTCGTCCGCGGCGTCGAAGGCCGAGCCATCGTAGAGCGTGCCGCGCCACGAGCCACGCACGAACTCGAGTGATTGCGCCGCCGGCACGGCATCGAGATTGATCCAGAAGACAGCCACGTGATCGCCTTCGACGGCGAGGTAGGGTGTGTCCTGGTGCCAGGGTGTGCGGCGCGCGGTACCCGCCTCCTTGAGCCAGATCTGCTCGTACAGGAACCATACCTCCGGCGCGTCCCAGAGCACGGCGGCGATGTCGGCAATGATCGACTCGGTGAGCAGGCTGCGATAAGCGTGGGCGGCAGCCGGATGGCTGAGATCCTGGTAGAAGGCGCCGTCCGTGCCGGCGAACATCTGGCAGCCCGACGGCGTGGGATGGGCCAGGCTCCAGGCGTAGACCTCGCGCACCCGGGCCTGGGTCTCTTCGTCGAGCACCCCGGTCAGGCAGGCGACACCGTCGCGCCGGTAATCGGCCGCCGCCGCGGCCACGCGTTCGAGCATGTCGGAACTCCCCTGGCGCCCGCTGCGCGCCGCCTCGCTCCATCCGCGCCCGGCCGCGACGCGCACTCGCGCAGCGCCACCTCCCCGCCGGTCGCCGGGTCTCATCATCGCCACCCGGGAACGACCTCGCAAGCGGCATGGAGGTCGGTACGACACCGAGTCGACCAACCCTGCGCCGTCGCGGGACCGAGGTGGCCATGCTGCCGGCAGGCACCGCCGACGCCGGGAGGCGAGGCGGCGCCGCCTGCGTGTGGGCGCGTCGCTCACGCTGACTGCGACGTTTTCCGTTGCTGCCACCGCTTCGACGACGACCAACATCGAGCCCACGCACGGCGACGAGGTGCACGCGATGCAGGGACGACGACACCCCGGGCGGCAGGTCATGCCTGCGCGGACACCGGGTGCAATGACCTCCGCCTGACGAAGCCGTGACCGGGAGCGCGCTTCACATGGCGATCAGCAGACGTTGCCCGGCGCCCTCCTGCGCCGCCCGTTTCACTCCCCCTCGTCGACCTCGATGCCGGTGAGCGTGGTGGCGGCGATCTCCTCGTCGCGGCTGCTCGCCTTGAGCATGATGCGCAGGATGCCGGCGAGCTTGGTCGTCAACGCCGCGTCGGCGAGGTCCGGCAACACCACCGGGAAGCTCGCCAGCGCGAGGTGGCGATCGTCGAGCCACACCAACGGCACGCGCTGCTTGACGTCGAGGATGGTGGTGAACACGGCGCGGAACTCGCCAACCAGGGCGTACTGCTCGTCGCGCCGGATCTGTTCCAGCAGCCGCTCGCGCGAGAGCGCGGAGATGTTGCGCCGTAGCTGGTAGCCGGCGTCGGTCTCGCCGATGTCGTCGAACCACTTGCCGTAGAAGAGCAGGTTGCCGTCCCAGCCGGCGCCGAGCTGCTCGTCGGGTAGACCGAGACGACCGATGACGGGCGGCGGGACGCCCTCGCAGCGGCCCAGCGGGTCGAGCCGCAAACGTCCTCCGGCGCCGCTGCGGATGCGACCAACGGTGCCGCCGTCCTGGGCGTGCACGAACACGAGCGCACGGGCCAACCCCAAGGGCAGGAGCTGGCGGATGACCGGGCCACGGGCGGAATCGGGCATGCGACAAGCCTAGTCCATGGGACGCACCACGCCACGCGCCTGACTCTCGGCCCACCCCGGGCGGGGTGCACGGACGGGGGGGGTCAGATCCCGAGCCGGCGCAAGGCCTGCTGCGTCATGTACTGGTTGACCATGTCCTCGTCGGGGTCGAGGACCGATTCCCAGCCGCCGCGGCAGGTCTGGCCGAGGTGGAAGCGGGTGACGTCGTTGCGCGCGACGTCGTGGCTGATGGCCCACCACCAACTCCACTCCGGACGGCCATCGGCGGCGGTGATACTGTGCGCGCCACTCAGCGCCTGGCCGCCGCCACCCTCGAGCCCCTTCCACATCTCGCCGTCGCGCGCGTAGCTGATGGCCATGCCGGCACCCATGTTGCGCACGTCCATGTAGATGCGACGCCTCGAGACCGGCGCGCGGGGGAAGCCGACCGGTTCGCCCTCGAACACCACCACCTCCGGGATCAGCGACTTGCCGACCTTGAAGTAGGACTTGCCCTGCTTCCCGCCGACGAGTTCGGGCCGCCAGTTCTCGTTCTCCGGCCGCCACTGGTGGTGCGAGGAACCGAGGAAGGGGCCGCGGTGGATGATCTTCCAGTTGCCCCAGGTGAGCATCGGGTCGCCCGCCGACCACGCATCGGAGAGGTAGAGATTCATGCCGGCCATGTAGGGTTCGAAGCGCTGGTTGGCCGGAAAGCGGCGCACGCGCTTCAGGTTCGGCAGGTAACCCCACAACTCGGGGATCTCGCGCTGGTCGTAATGCCAGTAGCTGAGGAAGGCGTGGCCACGCACCTCGGGCGTCCAGGTGAACCAGATCGACTGCATGCGCGTCTTGTCCTCGTGGCCCGGCAGGTAGGGACCCGGTGCATCGGGACCGACCAGGCCGGTGCACGGCTGCTCGGCCCACACCCAGTCGTACTCGTAGCGCGGCGTGCCCTCGGGGTCGACGGTGACGGCGGGAATGGCATAGCGCGTGCGGTCGTGGCGACCCCACGACAGGGTGATGTTGGCAATCGCCTGGTTGCCGTCCTCGATGGTCGGGAACGGCAGGCCACCGATCCAGGGCTGGCCGTCCTTGGTGCGCACATTGCCGACGTCGTCGAACACCGCCTGGCCCTGGTTCCTGATCGTGGCATCGAGGAAGTACGGCGGGTACATCGTCTCGACCGCCTGTTCCTCGGCCACGATCTCGAACGTGCGGCCGTCCTGGATCACTTCCTGGTAGACGATGGGATCGAGCAGATCCTGGACCAGCTCGACGTTGTCCTTGTCGATGACGTCGCCGACCTTGACCTGGCCCCGCGTGTAGCTCTCGATCGACAACAGTTCCTCGGGATAGGCGGGCGTCGCCTCGCCGGCGTTGCACAACGCCGGCCACAGTGCGCCGAGCACGCCGGCGCCGCCGACGCCGCGCGCGGTGCGGTCGAGAAAGAAACGTCGGCTGTAGTCGAAATCGTACTTGCGGATGTGCATGGCGCGCGCCCTCCCTCCGGCTGTCGGATACGTGCTCAGGAATTGCCCGTTTTCGAGGCCTGCATCTCGAACATGGCGTCATGCCGGCCGGGATCGATTGCCACCGACTCCGCCTCGAAGATGCTTCGCGTGCCGCGCTCGTGGACGATCATCGGCACACCGTAGGGCACCCAACGTGCGCCGTGCTGCTTGACGCTGTCGCGCGCGGCAAGCAGCTCCTTGCGCAGATCGCCGTTGTGGGCGAAGAACTCGGTCAGCATGGGCAGGCAGAAGGCCTGGTCGATGTAGCTGCGCACACGTCTGTAGTGCGCGTTGTCGCCTGGCTGGTCGGCCTCGGGCACGTATACGGCATGATCGTCGAGCACGGCTTCGTCGCGCCGCGTGACCTGCTCACGCTCGTCGACGCGGTGGAAATTCGAGAAGTCCTCGTAGGTGAAATCGGAAGCGAGGATGTTGCCGAAGCAGGATTCGCCGGTGACCGGCCGCACCTGCTTGAGCTTGGGCGAATGGGACATGCAGGAAGTCTGCTTGCGATCGGCGTCGCCGTTGACCAGCACCGCCACGCCGCGCTCGTCGACCGGTTCGACGATGCGCACCATGACCCGCGAGTCGTTGTCCTCGGTGCGCTTCCAGTACAGCTCGCGCAGCGCTTCGCGCACGCCGCCGTTGCGCCCGATGATCTCCACGCGTTGCACCGGGTGCGCGGTGTGCGCCGGCAGGGCCCGTGCCGCACGGGCGTGCACTTGCGGGTCCTCGATGCGCGAGGTGTCGTAGGCGCTGGCCGGCCCCACCACCAGGGTGCCGATGACGGACGCGGCAAGACCGGCGGGCACCAGGTGCATGGCATCACTCCGAGTCGAACGGTCGCCCAAGCTGCGGGGATGCTGACATAATGTCAAATGATGATTTGGTCTGTTTACATGAGATCTCCGAATGACTAACGATCCCGCCCACGTCGTCGACCTGCGCCGCATGCGTACGGTCGTCGAAGTGGCCCGCGCCGAGGCCATCACCACCGCCGCGCAGACGCTGGGGCTCACCCAGTCGGCGGTCTCGCGCACCGTCGCCGAGGTCGAGGACGCGCTCGGCCAACGCCTGTTCGACCGCCTGCCGCGCGGCATCCAGCTGACCGACGCCGGACGCCTGTTCGTCGCGCGCGCCCGCACGGTGCTGGCCGGGGTCGACGACATGGTGGCGGAGGTCTCGACCGTCCCGAACCGCGTGACCGGGCGTCTGCGCGTCGGCGTAGCGGCGGCCGGTTCGTGGACGGCGCTGGCCTTCGTCGACTTCGCGCGCGAGTACCCCGACGTCGCGCTGGAAACCACCCATGCCTCGGACCAGACCCTGGTACCGCGCCTGCTGCACGGCGAGATCGATCTCGTGGTCGGCTCGTCGAGCTATCTCCAGCGCTGGCGTGAGCTCGAGGTCACGCCGCTCGCCCCGCTGTACTTCGCGGTGATGGTCCGTCCCGGCCACCCGCTGTCCCTGATCGACGAACCGACCGAAGCCGAGGTGCTGGCCTATCCCCTGATGCTGCCGGAGAGCATCGAGGCGGCGTTCTCCGACATCGCGCTGCGCTACCTGCACAACGGCCTGCCGAGCCCCAAGCCACGCTACGTGACCAGCAACCCGGAACTGATCGGACGGTTGATCAAGGCCACCGACGCCTTCTTCCCCATCATGCACCCCGATCCGGATTTCGCCGGGCTCGGCCGCCATTTCCTGTTGTTGCGCAACTGTATCCGCATGCCGCTGCATCACGTCTGCCATGCGCGTGCGGCGCAACGGCCGAAGACCCGTGTGATCGAGATTGCCGAGCAGCTCCTCGCGCGCCACCTGCAGCCGGCCACGCCGGCGCTGGAAAGCGCATAATCGCGCGGTATCCAGCCTCGGGGAGGGCGGCACGATGGACGAAGCACGGCGACTCGCGTACCTCAGCCTCGCGCTCAGGGTGTTCGGCATCTTCCTGGTCGTCGGCGTCTACCCGCTGATGAACTGGCTGTGGCCGGACGGCTGGGCGTGGGAACCCCGGCAGAGCGAGTACGAACAGATGATCACGGGCATCTATGCCACGCTCGGCGTGTTTCTCGTCCTC
The DNA here is from genome assembly GCA_050184115.1 of Gammaproteobacteria bacterium. Lineage (GTDB taxonomy): Bacteria > Pseudomonadota > Gammaproteobacteria > JACKNG01. Next base: position 320,319 of record JBFXAQ010000003.1, read on the forward strand.
GCCGCGCGCGATCCGCTGGCCAACCTCAGCCTGATCCGCTTCACCATCTGGTCGAGCATCGTGCACGGCGCCATCATGGCCGTGCAGGCCGGCCACGATCACGCCGAGCACGCCAACCTGTTCGGCGACGTACCGGCGTTGTTCGCCATGGCCGCCATCCTGTGGTGGTTGCTGCCCAGGCCAGCGGCCGCGCGGTGACACCGACCTCGTCGTACGCGCGGGCGCGCTGACGACGTGCGCCGGCGTTACCGGCTGCTCGCTGCCGCCCTGTTCGCGCCACCATTGCTGATCCTGGCCGGCGCCATCGGTTACGCGAGCTGGGCGGCACGACACGCCACCGACGGTCTCGTCCCGCCAACCGCGCTCGGCTGGCGGCTCGACGGCGATGCCGTCGACGTGATCGTCGGACATCAGGTCGACGGTGAACTCGAACACTTCGCATTCGACTTCCACGGCGCCGGCCGCCTCCTCCATCGCACCAACTTCCTCATCGACCACGATCTGTTCGGCGGTGGCTTCGCCGGCGGTCTCGACCTCGACGACGACGGCCGGCTCGAGCTCGTGCTCGCCACCCGCGCCGGGCCGCGTGCGAGCCGGGTCATCGACATCCACGACGGTCTCATCCGCGAGCGCCCCTTCGTCGCCCTGCCCGAGGCACGCTGGCGAGCGGTCGCCGCGCGTCTTGCCCTGGTCGGGGTGCCGCCGGTGGCGGCGCTGGGCGCGGGCGCGGCGGTGTTGTGGTTCGCGCTCGGCGTCATGGCAGTGGCGATCTTGCTCGCCTGGCGGCTGGTGCGCGCGCTCTTGCCGGCACGCTGAGCGGCGCAGCGCCAGCGACCGTTGTCGCGGCCCGCGACTCGCCTTATGTTTGGTGCTGGCATCGCCACAGCCGTTGGGGAGGACGACATGGCCAGCCTGCCTTGCTCAAGCGCCTCCATCGCGGAAGTGTCGAGAAGCCGCCAGGTCCGAGACGCCTAGGACATGCCGACTCGTCCCCTGCTCTACTCGGCGTTCGTCATGAACACCGCCTCGCATATCCTGCACGGCCTGTGGCGCCGACCGGATGCCCGCCAGGTCGAGTTCAATTCGCTCGAACTGTGGATCGATCTCGTGCGCGAACTCGAACGCGGCCTGTTCGACGTCATCTTCTTTGCCGACGTCCACGGCCTGTACGGCAATTTCCAGGGCAGTTATCGCAAGCTCGTCGAGAGCGGCCTGCAGATCCCGAGCAACGATCCGGCGGTGATCCTCTCCGCCCTGGCCAGCCACACCGAACATCTCGGCCTCGCCTTCACCAGCAGCATCGTGCAAGAGCACCCGTTCGCTTTCGCGCGCAAGCTGTCCACCCTCGATCACGCCTCGCGCGGCCGCGTCGCCTGGAACATCGTCACCAACGGCCTCGCGAACGGTGCACGCAATTTCGGCTTCGACGGCCTGACCCCGCACGACGAGCGCTACGCCTGGGCGGACGAATACATGGAAGTGGTCTACAAGCTGTGGGAGGGTTCGTGGGACGACGGCGCCCTGCTGCAGGACCGCGCCAGTGGCCAGCACGGCGATTTCCACCGCGTCCACCGCATCGACCACGTCGGGCCACGTTACCGCGTCGAAGGTCCGCACCTGTGCGCGCCCTCACCGCAACGCACGCCGCTCTTGTTCCAGGCCGGTTCCTCGCCGCGCGGCATGCGCTTCGCCGCCCGACATGCCGAGGCGGTATTCCTCATCGCGCCGTTTCCCGAGGCCGCCCGCCAGGCCATCGCGGCAACCCGCGCCCTGTTGCCCGAATGCGGCCGTGCGCCGGGCGACCTGCGCTTCTTCCAGGGCCTGTCCTTCGTCGTCGGCAGCACCGAGGAGGAAGCTCGACGCCGCGATCGGGAACTCGACGAAGCCATCGACCACGAGGCGATGATCGCCCACCTCGGTGGCGTCATGGACGTCGAGTTCGGGGCCTGCCCGCTCGACATGCCGCTGACCGAGTTACGCACGGAGGGCGCGCAGAGCCTGCTCGACTGGGTGCGCGCAGCGGTGCAAGGGCGCGAGGCGACGGTGCGCGACATCGGCGTGCTGGCCAGCCGTGCCAGCCGCGTGACCGGGACGCCCGAACAGATCGCGGACAGCCTGGAAACCTGGCAGGCGGCTGGCATCGACGGCATCAACGTCATCAACGCCACCATCCCCGGTAGCTACCGCGAGTTCATCGAGCACGTGATGCCGGTGTTGCGCAAGCGCGGCCTGGCGCGCACGGCGTACGGCAGCGGGACCCTGCGCCAGCGCCTGTTCGGCCGCGACCGCCTGCCGGCCAGTCACCCGGCGGCGCACTGGCGTGGTGCATTCACGCGGCGTGATCGTGACGGTGCCGCGGCACCCGCCTGATCCATCACCCCGCGCCTGCCGCCGACGGCCGATGTTCGAACCCGAAGACCTCTCGGATGCCGTACTCATCGTGCGCGGCGACCCGCACGAACTGCTCGGCACGCACTCACCGCACGGCTTCGCCCTCGACGACGACGAATGGCTGTCGGCCGAGCACTACTACCAGGCGATGAAGTTCCTGCGCGGTGCGCATTACGAGCGTATCCGCGACGCACGCCACCCGGACATCGCGACCCGTCTCGGGCATGCTTGGTTCAAGCGCCACCGCCCGCGCTGGCGCCGAAATCGCATCACCTACATGACCCGCGCGCTCTACACCAAGTGCCATGCCCATCCGGCGGTGCGCGAACGGCTGCTCGAGACGGCAGACAAACGCATCATCGAATGCTCGAGCTTCGACGCGTTCTGGGGTTGCGGCCGCGACGGTCGCGGCGACAACCACTACGGCAAACTGCTCGAACGCGTGCGGGACAAGTTGCGCGAGGAGACGTTCGACGGTGCCTGAGTTGCTGACGACGGTCGTGCCCGACCGCCGTCACGCAAGGTGCGCCCGTTCAGGGTTGGGCCTGCAGCGAGAAGCCGCCGACGCCAATGATCGAACGCTGCTGCTGCTCGATCTGAAAGCTCAGGCCGGCGCGGGTCGGGGTGGCTCCGGCCCCGGCCAGGAAGCCATCCGCGCTCGCCGCGCAACCGGCGGTACAGCCGGCACCAATGGCATTGCCGGCCGTTTCGAACGCCGCCGTGCCGCCACGGAAGAAGCCCGAGGTCTGTACCGCGATCAGGCCTTGGTGGTCGACGTCGAACGAGGTCGCAACGTGCTGCGAGCCGAAATCGACGTGCACGTGGCCGCCGACGACGCCGGCACCGAGACTGCCGTCGGTTCCACTGGAGGCCGTCGTCATACCGTTGAAGTGATACTCGGCGCTCCCCGTGACGGGCAGGATGATCTCGTCCACGGCCACGATGTAATGCGCACTGTCGCTGGCGTCGAGTTCCAGCGACGCGCTGTAACCGCCGTCGACGAAGGCCGTCGCCGTGCCCTCCGTCCAGCGCCCGAGGTAGAGGATGCCGTCGGTCGAAACGTCGACGACATTGGTCACGAACAAGGCGCCGGACTCGGTCACGCCGTCCTCGTTCACACGCGACCCCGTGATTCCGATCAACCCGCCATCGGCGTTGAACGAACCGTTCAGGATGTCGAGTTCGATGCCGGCCTCGCTCAGCACGGCCGAGCCGAGGGCCGCTCCCGAGCGCGCAAAGCCATCGAGATCGGTGTTGCCGATGCGCCCGGCGCCGCTCAGCACCCCGCTGCCCGAGATAGCGCCGGCGCCGGCGGCCAGCGGGCGCACCACGTCGACGCCGGAGATCGAGGCCTGGAAGACGGCCTGCCCGGCGATGAAATTCGAGTCGGTGACGGCGGCGACATCGACCGCGGTATCCAGGGCCGGGATATCGGCGACGTCAGGCTCGACGGTGCTCGGTACCGGTGAACTCTCGGCCGAGGCGACGAAGGCGCGCTGCCCCATCGTCAACTCCAACTCGCCCCCTTCGTTCGTCACCACGATGGTGCCCTCGCCACCGCTCACATAGAGGCCGTCCGGCACCGCGCAATCGCCTTCGCAGATCCGCGCCTTGTAGGTGGTGCCGCGGATGCCGATGGTCGCCCACGTCGAGCGCAGCGAGTAGCGCTCCTTGTTGACCCGGCCGATGAGACCGGTGGCCGCGCGGATGCCACCCTTGAGCAGGCGGAACACCGCGTTCTCGCTGCCGTCCGCGGTGCCATCGAAGTCGTAGCGCTCGATGCCGAACTCGCTGTTCGGCTGCAGCGCGACGAGACCGCCGTCCTTCATGCGCAGTTGCAGGCGGCCGGCGCCGGTGGCCACCCGCTCGCCGGCAACGACGCCGTCGCCGCGGCTCAGGGTACGCACCGTGCCGTCGCTCGAATGCGCACGGGTTTCCCCGATGGCGTACATGACGGTGCCGCCCAGCGCGCCGGCGGCGTGTACCGACGGTACTGCCAGGCCGCCGACGAGGGCGGCGACAACGAACACGATCTGCATCCTCGACATGGCAGTCTCCTCAATCGAACGCGCGACGTACGAACAGCAGCGCTTCGAAACGCTCGTAGTCGTTGGTACGGATGTTCGAACTGTTGTTCGTGTAGCGGAGCTCCGGTCGCACCGACCAGACCGGGTTCACCCGGTAGGTCAGGTTGACGACCGACCGCACGAGCTCGTCGTCGCGCGTGCGTTGGAAGAGGTTGTCCTGGCCACGGTAGTCGCTGAACTGCCCGGTGACCTCGGCGCCGACGCTCACGCGGTCGTCGAACGCGTAGCTGACGAAACCTCGCGCGCCATAGAGTTCACGCCCGACGTCCGGCCGCGCGTCATCGCGTTCCTTTTCCAGGCCACCGAACGCACCGAGACCATAGGACCAATGACCATCGGCCCGGGCCCAGGTCGTGCCCCCGAGATACTGGCGCACGTCGCGGTAGTCGATGACCTCGTCATAGTCCAGGGTCGCCACCCGGAGGAAGAAATCGAGGCTGTCGCTGGCGCTCAGTTCATGACGCCAGGATGCGGTGCCGCCAATCGAGAGCAGGTAGTCGAGGTCGCCTACCCAGGTGTTGAAACCGTTGAGCGAGACCATCACCGTGTCGTTGCCGTCGATGCGGTGGTGGACGCCGATGCGGCCGTTGAGATTGATGTAGAAGTAACCGTCCTGGGATTCCGTGTAACCAGCGCCCTCGAGACCGAGGCCGGCGAAGAACGTCGAGCGCGCCGTCAGCGGCGCGACGAGGTGGACATCGCCGCGCAGGCCGCCGGTCGCGCTGTCGTTCTCGGTGAAGAGATCGTCGAGGGTGAACACGACGTTGCCGAAGGCCGGGATGGCGACGGCATCCGCACTGGTCGCGCTCGTGTAATTGGAATCGTAGCCAAAGAAGGCCTCGACGTAGCCGCCGAGTGCATACCCACGCCGGTCGCTGGGGGCGATGGCCGCTTCGTACTCGGCCACGCGCGCCAGTACCTCCGGCGGCGGGTTCATCGACCGCACGGTGCTGAAGGTGGCCATGGCATCGCGAATCTCGCCGAGCCGGAACAGGGCACGGCCGAGTTCCGCCCGCGCGAACAGGTGGTCGGGCCGCGCGGCGAGTACGCGTTCGAAGGCGAACACCGCCATGCCGGGATGCCCGGCATCGAGGGCGGCGATCCCGAGCAGGTAGTCCTGCTCCGGATCGTCGACCGGCGCATCGACGCCGGCCAGCAGTTCGTAGGCGGCCAGTGCGTCACCGGCTTCGAGCAGGGTGCGCGCCCGCGAGGTCACCTCGTTGGCATGCGCTGCCAGCGCCAGGCTCGCGCACAGGCAGACACCGGCGGCGCAGACGGTTTTGAACGGATTCACTCGAGTCCCCCCCAGGGTGGCGACACCGGATCGCCATACCTCCGAAGCGCTAACTACAGCAATCGGCGGATTGCGTCAATCGAACGGCAAAGCGGCGGGCAGGTACGACCAGCGGAGCTGTGCCGTCACGCCGAGTGCACCCGCGGTCGCCTGCCGGCACCGCAACGGCGCGGGCGTGCCGGCGCTCAGCGCCCGAACACGCTGGTGACCAGCTCGCTGTCGAGGTATTCGCGGACGTGACGGATCCGGCCACCGCTGCATTCGATCACGATGCAGTAGTCGTTGTTGTAGTCGAGCCCGCTCTTGGCGCGCGCCCGGCCCTTGCACTCGATGACGACACGGTCGTCCTCGGCGGTCATCGAGTTGATGGTGACCTGGATACCGCCTTCGAGCACCTCGCCGAGCGGCGCGAACAGCTTGTTGAGCAGTTCGTCCTTGCCGCGGATCGTGCCGGCGAAACGGTGCGAGCCGAAAAAGGTCCAGGTGACGTCGTCGGCAAGCGCCCCGAGAAAGGTGTCGCTGTCGCCGGTGCTGACGGCGTTCCAGGCAGTACGGACGAGTTCCTTGTTGGCGGCGGCATTCATGGTGCGATCTCCCCGGTGGACGTGAAGCGCGCAACATATCAGAGGCAGGCCGCACATGGCGCCCGGGACATTCAGGATGCGGCGATCCTCGCCGGCGCCACGTCGCGCGTCACCACGCGGTTGCGCCCGCCGCGCTTGGCGGCGTACATGGCCGCGTCGCAGGCGTCGATGAGTGCGGCGAGGCTCTCGCCGGGCGCGAGTTCCGCCACCCCCACCGACACCGTCACGCGGACCGCGCGCGCCGTGCCCGGCAGGACCTGTGCCGCGATGTCGCGCCGCAGGCGCTCGGCGACCTGGGCCGCCTCGGCCTGGTTGACGCCGTAGAGCACGGTCGCGAATTCCTCGCCACCGAAGCGCGCCACGACGTCGACCGGTCGTACCCCGGCCTGCAACAGGTCGGCGACCCCGCGCAGGGCGTCGTCACCGGCGAGATGACCATGCCGATCGTTGACCTGCTTGAAGTGATCGATGTCGATGAACAGCAGGCTCAACGGCACGCCTTCGGTGCACGCGCGCTGCCACTGCCGGGTGGCGACCTCGTCGAACCAGCGGCGGTTGTAGAGGCCGGTCACGGCGTCGACCTTGGCCGCGCGCTGGTAACGCAACTGGGCGTCGAGACTGTCCTGCAAGCGCAGGTTGTCCTCGCGCACCCGCCCGGACAGCAGGCGCAGCAGGTTGACGGCGAACTCGTGCGAAGCACCGATGAACGCCCACACCACTTCGTCCGGAATCACGAGCAGGCGACTGCGGCGGGTGGCGAGCACGTGGGCCGAGACTGCGAGTCGGCTGAGGATGGACAGCTCGCCGACGCAGGAGCCGCGCCCGATGCGTGCGACCGGCGCGGCGTCCGCGGCACCCAGACGCACCTCGAGTTCACCGTCGATCACGAGGTAGACGGCGTCGTTGTCGGCGCCGGCTTCGAGCACCCGGGCGCCGGCGGCGACGTCGATCTCCGCGCAACCGGCCAGCAGGCGCCGTGCACAACCGGGATCGACACCATGCAACAGCTCGACGTGAGCCAGCATGCTCGATGCGGATTCGCGGGCCGGGGTCTTTCGTACAGCGGGCACGCTCCACCTCGCGCGCGGGACGACGCCTTCTCTAGCGACCTGCGGCGCCGGGAGTTTAGCCACGGCACGGGCGTGGCACACTGGGCGCCCCGTCCCGTCCTGCGAGGTACACCGTGGCCGCACCCACCCTCGACCCGACCGCCGACCAGCTGCATGGCGCCACTGCCGCGTTGGCCGGCGCCGGCGCCGTCACCATGCTCAACCTGCTGCGTTACCGCGATCAGGCCGATTACCGCGAGCACCCGCAGCAGGCGCCGTGCAGCGGACGCGAAGCCTACGCCCGCTACGCCGCCGCGGCGCTCGCCTGCGTCGAGCACGTCGGCGGCCGGGTGGTGTACGTCGGCGCCGCCGCTAGCAACGTGATCGGACCGGCCGACGAGACCTGGGACGATGTCCTGCTGGTGGAGTACCCGTCGATCGAGGCCTTCCTCGACATGCTGCGCTCGCCGCCCTACCAGGCCTGCGTCCATCACCGCCGCGCCGCGCTGGCCGATTCGCGCCTGGTCCCGACCCGCGCGGGCCACGCGGCCTACCGCGGGTAGCCGACCGATGAACGCCGCCACCGAGAACGGCCCGTTGCTGTACGAACGCGACGGTGCAGTCGCCATCCTCACCCTCAATCGGCCCGCGCGTTTCAACTGCGTCTCGCGCGGCCTGCTCGACGCGCTCGACGCCGCGCTCGCGACGATCGAAACAGACGTCACGGTCCGCGCCGTGCTGCTCCAGGGCGCCGGCAAGCATTTCTGCACCGGCGCCGATCTCGACGAAGTCCTCGCCGCGCGTGCCGACGCCGCCCGGCTGCGCGCCTTCGTCGCACGCGGTCATGCCGTGTTCCGGCGCCTCGAACGGCTGCCGAAGCCGACCGTCGCCGCGGTCCACGGCCTGGCGCTCGCCGGCGGTTTCGAGCTCCTGCTGTGCTGCGATGTCGTCGTCGCCGCGCGCAGCGCACGGCTCGGCGACCAGCATGCGCAGTACGGCCTCTACCCGGCGTGGGGTTCGACGGTGCGCCTGCCGCGCCTGGTCGGCCGCCGCCGCGCGCTCGAGCTACTTTACTCGGCACGCTGGCTCGACGCCGACGAGGCCCTGGCGTGGGGCCTGGTCAACGAGGTCGTCGACGACGAGACCGTCGGCGCGGCAGCGCGCGCCGTTGCGGGGCGGTTCGCCACCCGCAACCCCGGCGCCAACGCCTTCGTCAAGCGCCTGAGCGAGACCACGTTCGAGCTCGATCTCGAAGACGCCCTCGCGGCCGAAGCCGCTGGCGCCGCGGCGGGACTGCTGACGCCCAATACTGGTCGCGGCCTGGCCGCGTTCGAGGCCCGCGCGGAAGCGCGCTTCGATGACGAGGATATCGCTCAGCCGGCGCCGGCCGGCAATTCGAGGTAGAAGGTCGCGCCCTGTCCGGGGATGCTGTCGAGGGTGACGTCGCCGCCCATGCCGCGCGCGAGACTGCGGCAGATGGTCAGTCCGATGCCGGCACCTTCGGTCTCGGCGTGGAGGCGCGTGAACGGCTCGAACACCGCTTCCTGGAGCTCGGACGGGATACCCGGGCCTTCGTCGCGCACGGCGATACGCACGTCCGTCCCCGCCGCCAGTGCCTCGATGTCGACCGCGCCGCCCGGCTCGCTGTACTTGATGGCATTGCCGATGAGATTGAGCAGGATCTGGCGCACGCGCTGGACGTCGGCCCGGGCGACCAGGTCGGCGGGACAACGCTGGGCGAGGCGGATGCCGCGTTGCGCGGCGAGGGGTTGCAGCAGGTCGACCGCCATCACGAGTTCGACCGCCACCTCGACCGTGCTCAGCCGCAGTTCGAGATGACCCTGCTCGATGCGCGCGAGGTCGAGTACCTCGTTGATCAGTTCCAGCAGGTGGCCGCCACTGTCGTTGATCATCTTGATCTGGGCCTGCTGGCCGGCGCTCAGGGTCCGTTCGTGATCGAGCGCGATGAGCTGGGCGAAACCGAGGATGGCGTTGAGCGGCGTGCGCAGTTCGTGGCTCATGCGCGAGAGGAATTCGCTCTTGGCGCGGTTCGCGCTTTCGGCGCGGTCGCGTGCCGCGGCCAGTTCGTGCGAGACGACGATGCTGTTCATGACGATGCGCCGGTAGATCAGGCCGGTGACGAGCATGGCGACGAGGTAGATCGTCAACATCGCCGCCATCTGCAGGCCGTGGTCGGAACCGCGCGCCAGGTACCAGGCGATGATGGGCAGCATGATGACCAGCGCGTAGCCGACGTAGACCCGCTGCACCACGCCGAGCACGGCGGCGGCGCCGGCGGTCAGTCCGCCGAGGGCAAAGGCCAGGAACACCGCCGTCTCCATCGTCATGCGCGGCTCGAACCACCACGGCGCCGCGCCCCACAGCGCGCCTGTCGCCAACGCACCGACGAGGAAATAGTCGACCCAGCGCGCGGTCGCGGTGGCCTCGAAGCGACGTTCGAAGGCGACCAGGAGCACGGCCCGCAGCAGCGACATGCCGACGATGGCGGCGAGCCAGGCGAGCAACGCCGTCTCCTCGACACGCCCCCACAACACCCAGGCCATGAGCAGGCCGAGCACCGCGTTGACGACGAGCCCGGTACGCGCGTTGCGATAGAGGTAATGCACCCGCATCGCGGCGGGATCGAGCAAGGGCGGCGCCGAGGGTTCGCTCACGGACGCCTCTCCGCCACGCGGCGCGCCGCGCTCAAGACGGCATGCTCTCCATCTTCGCCTGCATGCGACGCATACCGGTCAGCCAGCGTTCGAGGTCGTTGGTCTTGCGCTCCATCCAGGTCTGGGCGATGGGGTCGGTGAGGATGAGGAACTGCTCGGACGCGATCGCGGCCAGCACCTGCGCGGCGACCTCCTCCGGTTCCTTGATCGGCCCGGCGGCGAGCTTCGCGAACGCCGAGTCGGTGTCGCCGAGCATCGGCGTGCGCACGCCGAGCGGGGCCAGCAGCGAGACGCGGATGCCGCGTTCGTGGTAGGTCACCGACAGCCATTCGGCGAGCCCGACCACGGCGTGCTTGGTCACCGCGTAGGGCAGGTTGCCGTGGGTGGTGAGGATGCCGGCCATCGACGCCGTGTGCAGCAGGTAACCCTGGCCGCGTTCGAGCATGCCCGGCAGCACCGCGCGCACGGCGTAGACGTGCGCCATGACGTTGACCTGCCACTGCGTCTGCCACACCTCCAGCGGAGTGCTCAGCGGATCGGCGCCGCTCGCGATGCCGGCATTGCTGAAGAAGACGTCGACCGGCCCGAGCCGCGCCTCGGTGGCCGCGACCAGCGCGTTGACGGCGGCCTCGTCGCCGACGTCGCAGGCGCAGGCCTCGGCGCCGATGGCGGCGGCCGCCGCGCGCACGCCGGCTTCATCGATGTCGCTCAACATGACGCGTGCACCGGCACGCGCGAAGGCTGCTGCGCAAGCCCGGCCGATGCCGCTGGCCGCACCGGTGATGACGACGACCTTGTTTTCGATCTGCATGCCTGGCTCCCCTGGTGGTGGTTCGAATGAAGAATCGCCTCACGGACCGTCGGCGGCGTCGTCGACGAGTCCGGTGGCCGCGGCGTGGGCGAGGAAATCGAGCACGGCGACTTCCGGCGCGCCGTCGAGACCATAGAGCCCTTGTACCGCGAGGACGATGTCGGCGACGTCGCGCTCGCCGCTGCACAGTTCGAGGACCAGCATCGCGGTCGCGTTCAGTCGCTGTGGTTCGGCCAGGGCGCCGCCGGCGAGGAGGAAACACCCGTCACGTTCGGCGATGTTCAGTCCGCCGACACGCCGCGGGCGGCGCGGCACCGCGGCGGCCGCGCGTGGTGCGCGCAGGAATTCGAAGACGTCGTCGCCGTGGTAACGCGGGTACCAGGCATAGCCCGGATCCGGGGTGCGCCAGTCAGCGCCGTAGAACTGGTCGAGCAGGGCTTCGGGCCGGGCCGGCGCGAGGACCTCCGCCTGGCGCAACAGCCGCGGCACGAGTGGCACCACGGCGTCGGCGGGCAACTCGCCCTTGATGTCGGGATAGTGATAGTAGCGGCCGTCGCGCACCCAGGTCGTCCAGATGTCGAGGTCGAACGCATCCGGCCGATCACGCGCGCCGGCGACGTCGACGTGCATCTGGCCGCGCGAGGCGGGGCGCACGGCGAGACCACGGGCGGCCAGCACGCGCACGATCAGTTCGTGCTCCTCGACCACCTCGTAATCGCTGCGCGCCGCGCTCAGGTAGGCGAGGTCGACGTCGAGATCGTGGGCGATGAAATCGCCCTCGCGCACCGCGCCGAGCAGGGTGCCCCAGGTCAGGTAGACCGACAGGCCGAACTCGTCCTGGAACAGCCGCGCGAACGCCGCGATGGCGGCGGCGAGGGCATCCCGCTCCGACGGGGCATAGTCACCGAGCCGGCGCACGGCGACGCCGGCGGGCGGTGCCGACATCGCTCAGTCGGTGTCGTCGGTGGCGTCCGCACGCTGCCGTGCCGCCAGTGCGGCGGCCGCGGCGCCGAGCCCGAGCAGGGCGACGCTGGCAGGCTCCGCCACCTGCACCGCACCGGACTGCGCTGCGCCGCCGGTGCCTGCCGAAGCCGAAGCCGAAGCATCCTCGGCGCAGGCCTCGCGGGCAGCCAGGGTCGACAGGCCGAGGGCGACGGGTACGGCAAAGGCGGAACTGCGCAGCAGGCGCTGCACGAATTCACGGCGGTCGAGCGGGACGCCATCGAGGGCGGAAGGCTTGTCATCGGCCATGGCTGGCGCTCCGGAGGACGGGGTCGGGGGTCATTCTGCACAAGCGCCGATCGTCCGGCAATGGCGGCCAGGCACACGGCGTTCGCCTTGAAATATCGAGGCCATTGGGTAAGCTGCCGCTCCCGCCCGCCCGCTTGCACCACAGGACATCCAGCATGAGTTCCGGTCTCCTGACTACCGCCACCTCCCACGTCGCCATCGCCGGTACCGACCTCGAAGTGTCGGTGCCCCTGCACAACCTCGTGGTCAACGAGGTCCTGCCCGACCTCGGCATGGAGGCTGCCCATTTCTGGTCGCTGCTGGAGGAAGTCATCACCGAGATGGCGCCCAAGAACAACATCCTGTTGCTCAAGCGCTACCAGATCCAGGCCCAGATCAACACCTGGCACCAGTCTCGCAGCGACAAGCCGCACGATCACGAGCAGTACCGGAAGTTCCTCCAGCGGATCGGCTACCTGCTGCCCGAGGGGCCGGACTTCACCGTCACCACGACGAACGTCGACGACGAGATCGCGCACTTCGCGGGCCCGCAGCTGGTGGTGCCGGTGAAGAACGCGCGCTATGCACTCAATGCCACCAACGCGCGCTGGGGCTCACTCTACGACGCCCTCTACGGCACCGACGCCATCGACGAATCCGATGGCGCCGAGAAGGGTACGAGCTACAACCCCAAGCGCGGCGCCAGGGTCATCGCCTGGGCGCGTGCCTTCCTCGACGAGATCGCGCCGCTCGCGGCCGGTTCGCATGCCGACGCCGTCGACTACTCGGTGGTCGGGGCACAGCTCGCCGTGAAGCTCAACGACGGCAGCACCACCGGGCTGGCCGATACCACCCGCTTCGCCGGCTACAACGGCCGCGTCGACGCGCCGTCCGAGATCCTGATCAGGAACAACAACCTGCACGTCATCGTGCAGATCGATCCCAGCCACCCGGTCGGCAAGGACGACCCGGCCCACATCAAGGACATCATGCTGGAGTCCGCCGTCACCACCATCCAGGACTGCGAGGACTCGGTCGCCGCCGCCGATGGCGAGGACAAGGCCGAGGTCTACCGCAACTGGCTCGGCCTCATGCGCGGCAACCTCACCGACACCTTCGAAAAGGGCGGGCGCATGATGACCCGCACGCTCAACCCCGACCTGCACTTCCTCGACCCCAAGGGCCGGCCGATCACCCTGCACGGCCGCTCGCTGCTGCTGGTGCGCAACGTCGGTCACCTCATGACCAACGAGGCCGTGCTGCTCAAAGGCCAGGAAGCGCCCGAAGGCATCCTCGACGCCGTCATCACCGCGACCATCGCGCTCTACGACATCAAGGGACTGAACCAGCTGCGCAATTCGCGCAAGGGCTCGATGTACATCGTCAAGCCGAAGATGCACGGACCGGAGGAAGTCGCCTTCGCCTGCGAGCTCTTCGCCAAAGTCGAGGACGTGCTGAAGCTGCCCCGTCACACCCTCAAGATCGGCATCATGGACGAGGAACGCCGCACCACCATCAACCTCAAGGAATGCATCCGCGCGGCCAAGGATCGCATCATCTTCATCAACACGGGTTTCCTCGACCGCACCGGCGACGAGATTCACACCTCGATGGAGGCCGGGGTCATGGCGCGCAAGGAGGCCATGCGCCACGAACCGTGGATCAAGGCCTACGAGAACTGGAACGTCGACATCGGACTGGCCTGTGGCCTGCAGGGCGTGGCCCAGATCGGCAAGGGCATGTGGCCCAAGCCCGATCTCATGAAGGAGATGCTGCAGAGCAAGCAGGCCCACCTCGAGGCCGGCGCCAACACCGCCTGGGTGCCGTCACCGACCGCCGCCACCCTGCACGCCACGCACTACCACAAGGTGCTGGTCAGCGACGTGCAGGATCGCTTGAAGCACCGCAAGCGCGCGAGCCTGGACGACATCCTGACCATCCCGCTGCTCGGCGAGCAGCGCCTGACGGCCGACGAGATCCAGCAGGAACTGGACAACAACTGCCAGGGCATCCTCGGCTACGTGGTGCGCTGGGTCGAACTCGGCATCGGTTGTTCCAAGGTGCCGGACATCAACGACGTCGGGCTGATGGAAGATCGCGCGACGCTGCGCATTTCCTCCCAGCACGTCGCCAACTGGCTGCGCCACGACTTCGTGCGCCGCACCCACGTGCTGGAAACGCTCAAGCGCATGGCCGAGGTGGTCGACCGCCAGAACGCCGGCGACCCGGACTACAAGCCGATGTCGGTCAACTTCGACGAGTCGATCGCCTTCCAGGCGGCCTGCGAACTGGTCTTCGGCGGCGTGCACCACCCCAACGGCTACACCGAGCCGGTCCTGCACCGCCGCCGCCTGGAGATGAAGCAGAGCGAGCACTGAAAGGGGTGACCCACCCCGCCAACGGGGACAGTTTACTTTTGCCGGGCGCTGAGCCGTGGCTGAAGTGCCTGGCAAAAGTAAACTGTCCCCGTTCTATCTCCGTTCTATATCAGCCGCCGTCCAGCCTGACCGGCATCCGCAGCGGACCACGGAAAGCCCAGCCACCAAACGGCACCTCGCCGGCCAGTTCGATGCGCGGGTAGCGTTCGAACAGCAGCGGCAACGCGACCTCGGCGATGAGACAGCGCGAAGCGGCGGCGCCGGCGCAGAAGTGCGGCCCGGCGCCGAAGGGGATGGCGCGGCCGTTGTCGCGGAAGAGGTCGTACTCGTCGGCGTGCTCGAACACCGTCTCGTCGCGGTTGGCCGAGCCGAACATGAGGAAGGCACGACTCTCGGGCTCGAGATCGACGCCGTTCCAGGTGAAGGCCTCTGCGATACGCCGCGGCGACATGCCGATGGGTGAGATCCAACGCGCGTATTCCTCGAACGCCTGCTGCCAGCTCGCGCGACCCGCGCGAATTTCCGCGAGCTGTGCACGATGCGTGAGCAAGGCCCACGCCGTGCCCGCGATGGCATCGCGCGGCTCGTTCTGTCCGCCCGAGATGGCGAGCTTGATGTTGGCGCGCACGCTGTCCATCACCTGCCCGGCACGGGTCAGCACGCTGAGCAGGCCGAAGTCCGGTGCCTGTTCGACTTCGCCCAGGCGCGCATCGATGGCGGCATCGATCTCGGCCGTCGCGTCGTGACAGCGCGCCTCGATGACCGCATCGCCGGCATAGTTGGCGCAGCCGTCGATCATGGCCTGCGAGACGGCGTTCATGCGTTCGGGGGCGAGGTTCACGAGCCCCGTGATCTCGCGCAGGGCGTGCGCGGACACCGGCATCGCGTAGTCGGCGACGAGATCGATCTCGTCGGTGCCGGTGAGCGCATCGAGCACCGCGCGGGTGTGCGCGACGAAGCGCTCGCGCCAGTGATCGCGCACCGTCACGGGCGAGATGCTCGGGAACATCTGCTTACGTTCAGCCTGGTGGGGCGCGCCATCCTTGCGCATCATGTTCTCGCCCATCAGGCGCGTCATCAGCCCGCCCGGCTGCCAGGACGAGAACACCGCGACGTTCTTCTCGCAGGTGAAGACGTCGTCGCGACGGGTCAGCAGCACCGCGCCGAGCTCGGGTACGAAGGCCACCGGCGCCTGGGCACGCATTGCGGCCAGCGCCGGGTAGGGATCGCGCCAGAAGGCCGCCGGGTCGACGTGGAATTCCGGCGGTGCACTCATCGCATGAAGGTTGCGCGGCAGTGCTTCACCACGCCACCACCGGGTTACCGGGCGAGCCCGTCGCACCGACCAGTTTCAACGGTGCCCAGGTGAACAGGACTTCGCCCGGCGCACGCTCGCCGAGTTCCTTGAGATCGAGGTTCTCGAACAGGTAGATGCCGCGCCGCGCCGACAGGTTCATGTGGCAGTAGGCCCATTCCTTCAGCTCGGCGATCGGCGTGGGATGCTCACCCTTGGCGGCGAAGTCGTAGGGTTCGATGCCCCAGTTGTCGACCCCGACCATGGCCACCTTGCGGGTAGCGAGATGATCGCAGACCTCGGGCGAAAGTCCCGGTTCGCCGCTGTTGAAGGTGGCGTTGTCGGCTTCCGCCTGGGCCTGGGTCTTGTCGAGGTTGTCGCGCCAAAGGTCGTTCCAACCGGTGCGGAACAGCACCACGTCGCCCTGGCGTGCGTCGTCGATGCCGGCCTGCTTCAGGGCCGCCGCGTAGTCGGCCATCGTGATCGGATAGCCGATGGGCAGGTTGCCGCCCTTGAGCTTGACCAGGTCGATGACGATGCCGCGGGTGAAGAACGAGCCGACGTTCTCCGTTCCGTTCTTCTTCAAACCGTACGGACCGCCGATGTCCTGCAGCCGCTGGCCGTTGTAGAGGTAGTCGCCGTCGACCCAGCCGCGCTTGCCCTGGACCCTGATCATGGGGTGGCCGAGCGAGTCGAACTGGGTGCCGACCTGGCCGATCTGGGCGGTGACCAGTTCGTCCTCGAAGGTCTGGCGGTAGTCGTCGCCCGACCACGGCAGGTTGTGCGTGGGCGTGCCGCCGCCGGGAATCGAGAGCGAGAAGATGCGCCCGGGGAAGAGTGGCATGCGTGCGTGGTAGGGCATGCCGAGCGTGATGGCCTCGCCCTGGCGCACCAGCTGCGCGGCCTCGATGCGCTTGGCAGGGGTGATCCAGTTGGTCGCGCCGGCCTCGTCCTCGGCGCCGAACTCGCTCGGCCACCACTGCTCGTCGACGGGATTGTTGCCTGCCGTCGCGCTCGTCGCGCAGGCCAGCAGGAGCAGGAACATCGTCTTGCGCATCGCCATCGTCGCCGCCTCCCCAGGCTTGAAGTTGCGGGGCTGAGCATAACAGGCACGGGCGGGCATCATGCGTCCGCCGGCGGTCGGCGAGCGCACCCCGTACGGCCATCACCGGCCGGCGCGTTCAGCCGAGCAGCAGCGCGTCGTCGATGGGATGGAAGGCATCGGCCGCCGCAACGAGATTGCGCGCCGTCAGCCCAGGCACGCCGTAGACCTCGGCGGCCACGCCGTGGCGTGCTCGCACCGTTTCGAGCAGCAGCGCGAAATCGCCGTCACCGGACAGGAGCACGATGCGCTCGACCCGCGGTGCCCAGTCGATCACGTCGATGGTGATGCCGACATCCCAGTCGCCCTTGGCCGAACCGTCGGCACGCTGGATGTAGGGCTTCAGACGCAGCGTGAAGCCGATGTGTTCCAGGGCGCGCTGGAAGCGCTGCTGACCTTCGTCACCACGCGTGGTGGCGTAGGCGTACGCCGCGACGATGTCGCCCTCGGCGGCGATGCGCGCCCACAGGGCGCGGTAGTCGAACGACCGCCCGTAACGCTCGCGCGTCGTGTAGTAGACGTTCTGGACGTCGGCGAACAGCGCAGTGCGGGTCATAAGGCAAACTCTGGAAAACCGGCGGTGTCTGACACCGGAGCCCAAGTCGTTGAAAGCAACGCCGGCGGCGTCTGACACCGCCGGGCAAGTGGTTGATCTGCGGGGTCGTGCGGCCGCGTGGCGCCTCAGCGGCCGGCGAAGTTCGGCTCGCGCCGTTCGGCGGTGGCCTTGATGCCTTCGGCCCAGTCGGCGGTGCGGCGCAGGGTGTTCTGCTCGGCGAGTTCGTGGTCGGTCTGCATGGCGATGCGATCGGCCAGGCCATGACGCAAGGTCGCCCGCGTCGACATCACTGCCAGCGGCGCGCAGCCGGCGAGTTCCGCCGCGAGGCCATGCGCGGTGTGGCGCAGCTCGTCGGCGGGCACGCACAGATCGGCCAGGCCCCAGGCCGCCGCCGTCTCGCCGTCGATGCGGCGCGAGGTCAGCATCAGCAGCGACGCGCGCTGACGCCCGAGCAGCTCCGGCAGGGTGACGGTGAGGCCGAAGCCGGGATGGAAGCCGAGGCGGGTGAAGTTGGCGCTGAAGCGGCCCTCGGGGCAGGTCACGCGGAAATCGGCCGAGACGGCGAGGCCGAGGCCGCCGCCGATGGCCGCGCCCTGCACCGCCGCCACCACCGGCTTCTTCGCGCGGAAGATGCGCACCGCCTGGCGGTAGAGTTCGTTCGACAGGTCGCCCTGCGAGGCGTCCTTCACGCCGGCCGAGTCGGAGGCGCCGAAGTTGGCCCCAGCGCAGAAGTTCTTGCCTTGTGCACAGAGCAGGATGGCGCGGCAGTCGGGGTTGTCGTCGAGCGCCGCGTAGGTGTCGGCGATCTGCATGATCAGATCGATGTCGAAGAAGTTGTGCGGCGGGCGCTGGATTTCGACGGTGGCGACATGGTCGGCGATGCTGACGCCGAGATCCTTCGTATCGAGTGTGCTCACGGCTCTCCCCTCGTGCTGGTGGCGGACTGGAACGGTGTCGCGCGGCGGCGCGCGCAGGCTACACAGTGTACCCGCGCAGCCAGGCGCGGCGGCGCGCAGGTGACGGAACGATGCCAGCGGCGGTTCTATACTGGGGCCTCTTCCGCGCCGCACAGCCAGGGGAGCAGACATGAGCGCGATCGCCTTCGCCCTGCCCGAGGATGTCGCCGCCGCCCGCGACGGTATCCTCGCCTTCGTCGACCACGAAGTGCTGCCGCGCCATGCCCGCCATGCGGACTTGCTCGACGACCCACGCGCCCGCTACCGCGAGGACGGCCGCTACCGCGACGAGGTGCTCGCCCTGATCCGCGAGGTGCGCATGGCGGCGGCCGCGGCCGGCTATTTCCAGATGTGCACGCCGACGGCACTCGGCGGCGGCGGGCTCGGCCACCTCGCCTACTTCGTCGCCTGGGAGGCGCTGTTCCACCACTGCGGCCCACGCCACTGGCTGATGCTCTACGCACTCGCCCACTGGGCCTTCGGGCCGAGTCGCATGCTCGAGAAGATCACCGACGAGGCGCGCGACCGCGTGATGGCCGGCCTGATGGACGGTTCGCGCTCGATGTGCTTCGGCCTGTCGGAACCGAATGCCGGATCGGACGCCGCCATGATCACCACCCGCGCGGTGGCCGACGGCACGGGCTGGCGCTTGAGCGGGCGCAAGATCTGGACCACCAACGCGCCGACCGCCGACTACTGCGTGGTGTTCGCCGTCACCGACGGCGAGCGTGCGCGCGCCAAGCAGGGCGGCATCAGCGCCTTCCTGGTGCCGACCGCGGCGGCGGGCTTCCGCGTCGAACGCGTCATCCGCCTGTTCGGCCACGTCGGCGGCGACGAGGCCGAGATCGCGCTCGACGAGGTCGTCGTCAAGCCCTGGCAACTCGTCGGCGAGCTGCACGAAGGTTTCCGCGCAGCGCTCTACGGTGTCTCGCTCGGGCGCGTCTACAACGCCGCGCGCGCCGTCGGCTACGGCCGCTGGGCGCTCGAGCGCGCGCTCGAGCACGCCACCCGGCGCGAGGCCTTCGGTGCGCCCATCGCCAACTACCAGGGGGTCAGTTTTCCCCTGGCCGAGTCCGCCACCGAGCTGCACGCCGCCCACCTCATGGGCCTGAACGCGGCCTCCCTGCTCGACCAGGGTGAGGGCGCCGTGAAGGAACTCAGCATGGCCAAGGCCTATGCCGTGCAGGTCGGCTTCCGTGCCGTCGACCGCGCCATGCAGGTCCACGGCGCAATGGGTTTCACCAACGAACTCGGCCTGACCGAAGCCTGGCACGCGCTGCGCGTCGTCAACGTCGCCGACGGTACCAACGAGATCCTCAATCGCACCATCGCGCAACGCCTGTTCAAAGGCGACACGGCGTTGTGACATCCACGAGTGAGCCAGGAGGACGTGTGCCCATGGGCAGGTTGAACGGCAAGATTGCGGTGGTGGTGGGCGCCGGGCAGACGCCCGGCGCGACCATCGGCAACGGACGCGCGACCGCGCTGCGTTTCGCCCAGGAAGGTGCCACGGTGCTCGTCGTCGACCGCGACGGCGACTCCGCCGACGAGACGCTCGAGCTGCTCACCAAGCAGGGCGGTGAGGGCAGCGTGCTGGTCGCCGACGTCACCGATGAAGCGCAATGCGCGGCCATCACGACGACCTGCGTCGAACGCTACGGTCGCCTCGACATCCTGCACAACAACGTCGGTATCGGCGCCGGCGATCGTGGCGCGACGACGATGACGGCGGAGATCTGGGATCGCATCTTCGACACCAACCTGAAATCGGTCATGTTCACCTGCAAGCACGCCCTGCCGGTGATGCGGGCGCAGGGCGCGGGCGCGATCGTCAACATCTCCTCCATCGCCGCGGTGTGCAGCATGGGCCTGGTCAGCTACAAGGCCTCGAAAGCCGCCCTCAATGCCTATACCCACGCGCTGGCCACCGGCAACGCGCGCTTCGGCATCCGCGCCAACGTCATCATGCCCGGCCTGATGGATACGCCGATGGCGATCGAGGGCTATGTCGCCGCCGGCCGCGAACGCGCCGCGCTGGTCGCCGAGCGTAACGCCGCCGTGCCGCTCGGTGGGCGCATGGGCACGGCCTGGGACGTCGCCAACGCCGCGCTCTTCCTGGTCTCGGACGAAGCGCGCTTCATTACAGGCGTGTGCCTGCCGGTGGACGGCGGGCAGTCGGCGATGATCGGCTGAGCGCGCCGCCGCGCACGGACGCGCGGGCGCATCGATCAAATTTCCGCGGGGCCGGCCGCTGATCGGGAGGAACCCCTGCTGCCCGCGCGCGCATGACCCTGCCCGACGAACCATCCGTCGCCGACCTCGCGGCCACCTTCGACGACGCCTGGCTGGCGGCCGCGCGCCGCGCCGCCGGCGAACGTCTCGCCACCAGCACCTTCACCCTCGCTGGCCTCGGTCTGCTCGGCTGGGCAGCGCCACCGCTGGCCTTGTTCGTCGTCGCCGGCTTCGCCATCGGCCTCGTCGGCGACCTTGCGCTGTGGCTCACCGCCCGTCGTCCGCTCGAGGACGGGCTTGCGCGGGTGCGCGCCGCGGAACGAACGCTGGCGCGCCTGCGTCCGCCGGCGACACGCCGACGTGACGGCGCCGCGACGGACCGGCCGCTGTCGCCGCTGGGCGAACTGGTCGCGGCGATATGGCTGGTGACGTCACTGATCGGCGCCGTGGTCTATGAACTCGCGCGCAGCGGCGGCTTCGACCTGCTGGCCTGGGCGCGCCACGAACCGCTGACCCTGGCGAGCCTGGCCGGCATGCTCGGCTGGCAGGTCTGGACACGCTCGCGCCTAGCGCGCGCCGTGGCCGGCGGCACGGCCGTGCTGCACCCCGGCACGGACTGCTTCACGCCCGTCCTCGATGCCGTGCTCTACTTCGCCACCCTCTTCCTGTGGTTGTCCGGCATGACCATCGCCCATCACGTCGGCAACGGCGTGTTCGGCTACGACGTACGTCCGCACGCCCTGGCCCGTTTCGTCGCCATCGCGCACGTCCTCCAGTCGTGGCGCGCGGTGGCCGAGTGGCGCGCGGCCGGCGCGTGCCGGGCTGCGGTCGCGGCCCTCGCCGGCGGGTGTTCAGGGGGTTGAGTCGGCAGCGCCGCGCGCGAGGTAGACGGTCTGCGTGACCGGGCGATCCTGCAGCGGGTTGTCGAAGGTGACGGCCGCGGCACGGGACTCGTCGAAGACCTCGGCCAGGCGCGCGGTGAAGCCTTCGTCGGGTGGTTCGTTCGACCACAGGCCGAAGACGCCGCGTGGCGCCAGGTGTCGCGCCAGCCGCGCGAGGCCGTCCGGCCCGTAGAACGCTGCGCTGCGTGCATCGAGCAGGTCACCCGGCGCATGATCGATGTCAACTAGGATGGCATCGAAGCGCCGTCGCGGACGGCCCGGGTCGAAGCCGTCGTCGGCGGCCGCCAGTGCGAAGAAATCCCCGCATACCAGGCGGCAACGGGGATCGTCGACGAGACGCCCACCCAGCGGCAGCAGGCCGTGGCGGTGCCAGGCGATGACCGGCGCCAGGTATTCGACCACGACCAGTTCGTGCACCGCCGGTGCTTCCAGCACCGCGGCGGCGGTGTGGCCGAGTCCGAGTCCACCGACCACGACGTCCAGCGCCTCGCCGCCGTGTGCCGCCAGGGCGAGTTCCGCCAGCGCCACCTCGGAGGCCGTGAACAGGCTCGACATCAGGAACGCGTCGTCGAGCTTGATCTCGTAGACGTCGACGTCCAGGCGCGGTTCGCGCCGGCGACGCAGGCTGATCGCACCGATCGGCGTTTCCTGGTAGTCCAGTTCTTCGAACAGGCGGGTCATGACTGCACGTTACCACGCGCGCGAAGACGCGTTCCGCGCTAACATCGCCGCGCCACTAGACAAACAGGGAGTAAACCCCAATGACTCATCGCATTCGTGAAAGCGCGCTGGCGCTGGTTCTCGGTCTCGCCCTGGCGCCGCTGGCGTCGGCCGAGGAAGGTGTGGAACGCGCCGTCGATGGCGCCGCCGATACCGTCTCTTCGCCGGCCAAGGTCGTCGAGGGGATCGCCGAAGGCGCCCAGGAATCGGGCCCGGTCGGTGTCGTCACCGGCGCCGTCAAGGGCGGCGTCGAAGCTGCCGGCCAGGCCGTCAAGGGTGCCGCGAACGTCGGTGTCGGCGTCGTCGAGGCAGTCACCGAGCCGCTGCGCGACTGAGTGACGGGCGGCTGCGTCACGCCAGTGACGCAGCCGCCACCTCCTGCCTCGCCGGCCATCGCGACCGGCGCTCCCACCCTCCATCGCTGACCGACGACGCGTCGGCCCGCTCAATCCGCCGCCAGCTGCGCCTCCAGTGCCGCGACATCGTCGCGACTGCCGAGCGCCACCGGCACGCGCTGATGCAGCGAGCCCGGCACCACGTCCAGGATCCTGCCCTGCCCGGTGCTCGCCGCACCGCCGGCCTGTTCGATCAGCCAGCCCATGGGGTTGGCCTCGTACATCAAACGTAACTTGCCCGCCGGCGCCTTGGCCGTCGGCGGGTACATGAAGATGCCACCCTGCAGCAGCACGCGGTGGACGTCGGCGACCATGGCACCGGCGTAACGGCTGGAATAGCCGCCGGCACGGCAGTCGGCGAGGAAGCGCTGGTAACCGGCCGGAAAGCTGTCGAGGTTGGCCTCGTTGACCGAGTAGCTGCGGCCCCTGGCGGGAATGCGCAACTGCTCAGCGGCGCGTACGAAGTTGCCCACCGCCGGGTCGAGGATGAACATGTCGACGCCCTGGCCGAGGGTCATGACGAAGATGGTCGACGGCCCGTAGAGCACGTAGCCGGCAGCGACCTGGTGGCGGCCGGCCTGCAGGTCCTGCTCCGCGCCCGTCGTCACTTCGTAGATCGAAAAGATGGTGCCGACGCTGCCGCCGACGTCGAGGTTGGAGGAACCGTCGAGCGGATCGAACAGCACCGCGTAGCGACAGGCGCTGCAATCGGCTTCGTCGATCACGATCAGTTCGTCGTTCTCTTCCGAGCCCAGCACCACCACGCCGTCACGCGATTGCAGCTCGGCGATCAGCAGTTCGTTGGCGATGACGTCGAGCGCCTGCTGCTGCTCACCCTGCACGTTGACCTGGCCGACCGCTCCGAGCGCACCATCGAGTCCGGCGGTACGCAGGCGGGCGGCAATGCCCTTGGTCGCGCTCGACACCGCGGAGACGATCCAGGACAGCGAACGGGCGCCGTCACTGCGTGCGGCGCGTTCGGCGGCGAGAAGGTAGTTCTGCAGGGTCTGCGGGCGGGTGCGCAGGCTGATGACGCTGGCGGGTGTGGCCATGATGAAACGGGCTCCTTACGGTTCGTGCATGTCGTTATGGCGGCGCATTCTGCCCGCGCCATGTGACGACTGCCGTGCGCACGGTCTCATCTCATCATGTTTTACATTTCGCGCTGGCCGGGCGCTGGCGATACCCGCTCAGCACTGCAGATCGAGCACGCTGTCCGCCATCCACTCCAGATCGGCGCGCCACTCGGCGTTCGTCTCCAGTGCATTGAGCGGGCGCAGCACGAACTTGCTCAGGCCGCCGTCGAGGTGGGCCCGGACCAGCGCGCGCAGGGCGTCGCGGCCCGTGGCGACGACGTCGCGGAGGTCGCCGTCGTCCCGTCGTGCCTTGAGCGCGGCCAGCGCACCGGGCGGTGGCGTGCCGCGGCTGACCGGGACGCTGATGCCGAAGTGCTCGGGGTCGATGGTGCGTTCGAACTCGCGTGTCATCGCTTCGATCGTACGACGACCCTCGGCGGCCTCGGCCGGTGTCACCGCGGCGGTCAACCAGCCGTCGCCGACGCGCGCGACACGTTCCAGCGCGAGCGGTCCCTTGCCGCCCAGCCATACTTCCAGCGGTTGCTGCCGCGGCCGGAGATCGAGAGGCTGGGCATCGAAGTGCGCGCCCTCGAACGCGGCGCTCACCGCCTCCCCTGCCCACCAACGCCGACACAGATCGAGCACCGTTTCAATGGCACGACCACGGTCACCGCGTCCGTATCCGAGCGCTGCGCGCTCGGGCGGCGAGCCGAGCCCCGGCACGAAGGACAACAACAGGCGGCCGGCGGACAGCTGGTCGAGCTGGGCGAGCTGCCTGGCCAGCCACCAGGGATTGCGTCCGAGCGGTACGAGGTTGGCACCGAGCTTGAGCTGGCGCGTGCAGCCAGCCGCGTAGGTCAGGCTGATCAGCGGATCGCCGCCAGGACCCAGGGGGATGTCCGACAGCCACAGGGTGTCGAAGCCGAGCCGCTCGCAATGGGCGAGATACTCGGCGAAGGCATCCGCGGCCAGCGCGGCCGCGGGCGGGGTGACGGCGAAACGGATCTTCATCGGTGACAGGCGCGGCCGCGCCGTCGCCCGCTCAGGCCGCCGCGCGCTGCGCCATCGGCTGCGGGGCGAGCTTCTGCAATTCGGGCAGCACCGCGTCGGCGAACAGCCGCATGCTCTTCTCCGCCTTGTCGATCGGCATGCCGCCGTACTTGAAGATGAACATCAGCTCGTCGGTGCCGAAGCTCTCGGCCAGCTCGCCGGCACGCGCGACGACCTGCTCCGGCGTGCCCCACGGATGGGAGTCGAAGAAGCCGCGCAGGAAGGGTGTGGCGTCCTTGCGCAGCATCTTCTGCATCTCGCCGTAGGATTCGTAACCCTTGATACCGCCCAGGTGATCGCCGAGCAGTTCGTAGTGGCGCAGCGCCGACTCGGCGTACTCGACCATGTACTGCTCGGCGCCGGCGCGCGCCTCGGCCTCGGTCTCGGCGACGTAGGTCCACAGCGCGAGCTTGGTCGCCGCCGCCGGCAGGCCGTGTTCGGCACGGATGGCCTGGTAGCGGCGCGCGGTCTTGAGCGCGATGTCGAGACTGACGGTCGGTACGATCAACGGGCGCACGTCGTGCTTGGCGATGATCTCGACGGTCTGGTCGGTACCGCCGGCGCACCACAGGTTCGGCGACAGATCGCGGTCGGGCTGCGGCCGCAGCCGGAGCCCGGTGATGTCGAAGTGCTGGCCATGGAAATCGCACCGCCCGGTCGCGAGCAGTTCGCGCAGGACCTGGATCGATTCGTCGAAGCGTTCGCGCGCCTGGGCCTGGTCGAGCGACAGGCCCTCGTACTCGCGCCGGCCGAGGCCGCGGCCAACGCCGCAGATGATCTCGCGATCGGGCCCGAGGAAGGTGTCGAGCATGTTGACGTCCTCGGCCACCCGCACCGGGTTGTGCCAGGGCAGCACCGTGACCATGGTGCCAAGGTCGACGCGCTTCGTGATACCGGCGACGTAGGTCAGGTACTGCAGCGGGTTGGTGACCATCGTGTACGGCGTGAAATGGTGCTCGATGGTCCACACGGAGTCGAAGCCGGTGTCGTCGGCGATGCGGGCGAGGTTCAGCTCCTCGTTGAAGACCTCGCGATCCGACTTGGCCGGCCGCGGCGCCACGGCCTCGCCGCGCTCCTCGGCCTCGTAACGATCCCAATCGCCATAGTTCTGGTTGAAGATGGTGGCACCGACACGCATGGTCTGAATCTCCCCGGTCTGACGCAAAAGAGCGCTGCTATGGCACCACGCAGGCGCGATGCGCGGCCGGCGGTTTCGATATCAGCGGACGGTCAACGGTAGTCGAGGTGCGCGCGTGAGTACAAGCCGCTCCCGCGGCGGCGCCGCCGGCAGGCGGCCACGCCACCGGCCGCGACCAGGAGCAGGACCGTGGCCGGCTCCGGCACCGCGCGCAGGGCGAGGATACGGCTGATGGCGAAATCGTCGGCCCCGTGCTGCGAGTTGGATTGCGTCTGCACGAAGAGGTAGCTGATGTCGGTGAAATCGAAGTCCGTGACGCCGGGCGCCGCCCCGAGCACACCGTCTGCGAAGACGAGATCGGCATAGAAGGCGCCCGTGCTGGCGAGCGTGCCACCGCTGATCGACCAACGTGGGGTGTTGCCGTTGAACAGCGTGACGTGAAGGTTGAGATCGGCGCTGGCGTGATCGAACTCGATGCGGATGCGATCGGCACCACTCAGGTCGAGCCCGAGCGGGGCATTGCCGCCCGGCGACTTGCCGTAGCGCAGATTGAGGCGGTGGAGCACATCGAAGCCGCCGTCGACGTCGAGCAGGCCGTTTTGCACGGCAATCTCCGAAGTGGCGGTCGAACTGTTGACCGCGACGGTCTCCAGCACCACTTCGCGCTGGCCGCCGACCATGCCGCCGGACTGGAAGGCGTCGTACCAGGTATTCGGGTCGTTGAGGCCGGTGATACCGACGATGGCCGGTGCCAGCCCGCCGCTGCTGAAATCATCGATGATGACGACCGCCAGGGTGACGCCGGCGTGCAGCGACAGGCATGCCGCGATTCCCGCCATGATCCATGAACGCAAACGCATGACAGCCTCCCCGTTCCCCTCACGCGACGCCATCGTGCGGCCGCACCCGGGCGCGGATCAAGCCGGCCATTGTGAACTTTCATACCGGCTCGACCGCCGGCGGCAAGGGCGTCAGCAGCCGGCCTTCGCCCTCATTTCCAGCGCCCCTCCCCGGAATGCTCCCACATCTGGATCATGTTGCCGTCGTGGTCGTAGAACAGGAACGAGCGGCCGATGTTGGCGCACTCCCAGACATACTCCGTCTGGGTCTCGTAGCCGGCCGCGCGCACCTTGGCGAAGAAGGCATCGATGTCGTCGACGACGAGCCCGAGTTCGTGGAAGCCGGTGTGACCGTAGCGCAGCTTCTCCGGTGGCGTGCGCTCGATCTTCGGCGTCTCGCACTGCTGCAGTTCGATCAGCGCGCCCTCCTCGCTCATCAGCAGCGCCATCTGCGAACGCGCGCCCTCGACCTTGAAGATGTCGTCGAGCAGCTTGGGGTACATGTAGACGTCGGGCCCGGGGCCGTCGCCGTCCGGGATCTCGCGTTGGACCATGACCTTGAAACCCATGACGTCGCGCCACAGGCGCAGGGCCTGCTCCAGGTCGCTGACGAATACGGCCATGTGATGAAAGCGCATGCGATGTCCTCCCCTCGAGGTCAGTTGACGGTGCCGGGTGCGAGCCCTCTCCCCCTGGCGCGCCCCGGATGTTAACGTCGCCGCGCGGGAGGACACCATGGCCTACGAGATCAAGCGCTTTGCCCACGACGGCACCATCGACGCCGACGGTCATGTGCTCGAACCGCCGGACTTGTGGGAGCACTACCTCGAAGACCGCTACCGCGAGCGCGCGCTCAGGATCCGCGTCGATGACGACGGCTACGAGTACCTCGAGATCGGCGGGCGGCCATCCGCGCGTTCCAACAAGGGTTCGCTGGGACTGCTCGGTGCGATGGGCGAGGACGACATGCGCCCGAGCCCCGAACGCCGCTACGTCGACAACATCCCCTACGGCGCCTGCGACGCCGGCCAGCGCCTGGCCCTGCTCGATGCCGAGAACCTCGACGCCAGCCTGCTCTACCCCACCTTGGGCCTGTTGTGGGAATGCGAGCTCGACGAGCCCGAGCTGTCGCTCGCCTACGTGCGCGCCTACAACCGCTGGATTGCCGATTTCTGCCGCGACTCGGGCGGGCGGCTGGTGCCCATCGCCCAGCTCACCCTGCTCGACCCGGCCGGCGCCGCGGCCGAACTCGAACGCGCCGTCAAGGATGGCTGCAAGGGCGCCTGGATCAATCCCTTCAACCATCACCGCGTGATCCACGGCGACGAACGTCACGACGTCCTGTTCGCGAAATGTGTCGAGCTCGACGTGCCGCTCGCCATCCATCCCACCTTCACGCCACACGCGGCCGCCGCCGGCATCTTCGACTGGCCACGGCGCGGCCAACCCTGGGGCGAGGCCATCTGGCTGCGCGCGCTGACCCAGCAGGCGCTGATTTCGTTCTTCTCGCTGGGAACCCTCGAGCGGTTTCCTGCACTTCGCCTCGGCGTGCTCGAGGTGGGCGCGGGTTGGATCGGCGCCCTGCTCGACCGGCTCGACGCCTACACCAGCTCGCTGCGCGCGAAGCGCACCTCGGCGACCGAGCTCTTTCGCCGCCAGTGCTTCATCTCGAGCGATCCGGACGAGACCGCGGCGCCCTTGATCGTCGACCACGTCGGCGCGGAATGCTTCGTGTGGGCCACCGACTACCCGCATCCCGATCACCCGCACACCTGGGTCGACGATCTCACGCGCTACGCGGAACGGCTCGCTCCGGCGACGCGGGCCAGGGTACTGGGCGGGAACGTGCGGCGGATCTACGGGTTGGGCGAGGTCACGGCGAAGCGCGCCAGCGCCTGACGCACCACCGCCGGGTCGGAACGCCGCGTGTAGTTGTCGGACTGGTCCATCCAGACCACGCGCCCCTGTTCGTCGACCAGCAGGGTGGTCGGTACCGGCAGGCCGGGGCGGCCGGGCAGCCTGAAATTGTTGTAGGCGCGGTTACGCAGGCCGAAGCGATCGGTGATGGCGAGGCGAGGATCGGCCAGCAGGGTCGCCTGGAGTCCGTGCAGGCGGTGACCGGCGCGGATTTCGGCCGGCTTGTCGGTCGAGACCGTCACGATGCGTACCCCGGCGGCCTCGAGTTCCGGTCTCAACAGCTCCCATCGCCGCAACTCGGCGACGCAGTACGGTCACCAGTGGCCGCGGAAGAACTTGAGCAGGAAGCGCTGCCCGGCAAGAGTCGCGCTGTCGAACGTACGCCCGTGTTCGTCCGTGCCGGTGAACGCCGGCACGTGCGCGCCGACCGCGATGGCATCCCCTGCGGTGCGCTGGGTACCGGTTGCCCCTAGGTAGAGCATGAGCAGGCCCAGGGCCAGCGCCCACCCTGCCGCCGCGTCGCCGTGTGTCAGCAACGCGATGGCGGCGAGCACTGCGCCCAGCCCCCACAGCACCATGAAGGGCGTCGGCGAACGCGGGATGCGCACCGCCCAGGCGAGCTGGAACCAGCGCGCGATGGCGCCGAGGACGACCAGCAGCGCGACGACGCCGAGGTGACTCACCGGGACCGCCGCCGCCCGCGGCTTCAGCCGCCCGAACGCGCCGCCTGCTGCGGCTCCGGCGCGCCGGTGAGTTCGATGCCTTCGTAACCCTGCTCGGCGACCATGTTGATGGTCGAGACGTACTTGGGCGAACCACCGTTGTAGACGAAGTAGCGGATCTTGCCCGCCTCGTGGCCATCGACGTTGGAGTTGTAGCCGGTGAACCAGGACTTGGCCTTGCGCATCAGCATGGTCGAGTACATCTTCTCGACGTGGCGCGTCCAGCGCTCCTCGGCCGCCGCCGTGGCGTCGGCCCGGGTGTAGCCGTTGGCCCACACGTACTGCATGAATTCCGTACACCAGTCGACCCCGGTCTCGATGCCGCGCGGGTAGTTGGTCGAGGCCGAGCCGCTCTGCGGCCCCGCCGGCATGAGCAGGTTGGGGAAGCCGTGGATGAACATGCCGAGGTAGGTCTGCGGGCCGTCGCGCCACTTGTCACGCAGCTTCTCGCCGCCGACACCCTGGATGTCGATGTGATCGAAGGCGCCGGTGATGGCATCGAAGCCGGTGGCGTAGACGATGACGTCGAACTCGTACTCCGCCGCGCTGGTCTTGATGCCGCGCGCGGTGATGCGCTCGATGGGGGTCTCGGCGACGTCGACCAGGTGCACGTGATCGAGGTTGTAGGCTTCGTAGTAATGCGTCTCCAGCGGCACGCGCTGCACGCCGAAGCCATGGTCGCGCGGCACCAGCTTCTCGGCCGTGACCGGGTCCTTGACGCGCCGGCGGATGCGATCGGCGATGTACTCGGAGAACTCGGCGTTGGCTTCCTCGTCGGTGAAGATCTCGCGGAAGTTCTGCAGCCAGATGCCGAAGCCGGGTTCGTCGTAGAGGCGATCCCACAGCTTCACGCGCTCTTCGCGCGAGACCTCGTAGAAGCCGCGTCGATCGGGTTCGTGTTCGAAGCCGCCCGGGGTGCGCTTGCAGGTTTCGAAGATCTCGTCGTAACGGGTACGGATCTCGGCCATCTTCTCGGCCGTGATCTCGTAGTTGTTGAGCGGTGCGGCCCAGTTCGCGCGGCGCTGGAAGACGTGCAGCGAGCCGACCTCGGGCGCGATGGCGCCGATGACCTGGATGGCGGTGGCGCCGGTACCGATGATGCCGACCCGCTTGCCCTTGAGATCGATGCCTTCGTGCGGCCAGTAATAGGTATGGAAAGCCGGGCCCTTGAAGTCCTCGCGGCCCGGGATGCGCGGCAGGGTCGGCTGCGACAGCAGGCCGAGGCCGAGGGCGAGGAAACGACAGGTGAGATCGCGGCCGTCGCTGATGTGCAGGCGCCAGAGATCGGCGTCCTCGTCGAAATGCGCGCTCTCGACCCGGCTGTTGAACTGCATGTACGGGCGCAGGTTGAACTTGTCGGCAACGAAGTTCAGGTACTTCAGGTTCTCGGGCTGGCTCGAGTAGGCCTCGCGCCAGTGCCACTCGTCGAGCAGCTCGCGCGAGAAGGAGTAACCGTAGGTGTAGGACTCCGAGTCGAAGCGCGCACCCGGGTAGCGGTTGTTGTACCAGGTGCCGCCGAGATCGGCGGACATCTCGAGCACGGTGGCGTCGATGCCGAGATCGACCAGGCGCTTGATTTGATAGATGCCGGCGACGCCGGCACCGATGACGATGACCTCGTGATGCGTGGCGGTCTGCTTGCTCATGGGGCTGCTCCTGCGGGATCGGGGCCGGCGCGCGGTCGGCCGGCAACGTGAGAACTGCCGGATGATAACCGCCGCGCGCGGCCATCGCACGCTTGCGGCCGCCCCGTTGACCGGTGCGCCGGGCCGGCGACAATGAGCGCCCCGCCGCAACGAGGAGCGCATCGTGAGCCGCAGCGCCGACTGGTATTTCGACTTCATTTCGCCGTTCGCCTACCTGCAGTTCAGGCATTTCCATCGCCTGCCGGCGGATCTCGAAGTGCGGCTCGTGCCGGTCCTCTTCGCCGGCCTGCTCGGCCATTGGGAACACAAGGGGCCGGCCGAGATCCCGGCCAAGCGCGTGCAGACCTACCGCTACACGCATTGGCTCGCGCACCGGCTCGGCGTGCCCTTCCGTGTTCCGCCGGCGCATCCCTTCAACCCGCTCGCGGCACTGCGCCTGGCGATCGCACTGGAGGCGCGCGAGGAAGCCGTCGCCGGCATCTTCGAGTTCATTTGGGGCGAAGGCGGCGACATCGGCGCAGCGGGCGCGCTCGACACCCTTGCCGCACGCCTCGACGTGCCGGATGCCGCGGCGCTGATCGACGCGCCGGCGGTCAAGCAGGCTCTGCGCGACAACACGGACGCGGCCATCGCACGCGGTGTCTACGGTGTACCGACCTTCGCCGTCGACGACGAGCTGTTCTGGGGCTTCGACGCCACGGACATGCTGCTCGACTATCTCGCCGACCCGGCCTTGCTGCAGGACCCGGAGATGCAGCGCCTGGCGCAACTGCCGAGCGCGGCGACCCGTCGCGCCTGAACAGCCCCGCGGGCCTCGCTGCGGCGCCTGGCGCGCACGGGTCCGAGCGGTCCTTTGACGCAGCCGCGGCGAGCGGCAAGACTGGATCGCCCGGCCATGCCACCTCCAAGGGAGAACAATGCCTGTCACGACCGTCGCCGCGCGCGTCCTGCGCCTGCTCCTCGCCTTGACCGCCTGCGCCGCGCTCGGCGCAACGCCGGTCCAGGCCCAGTTCGGTGCGCCTGCCGCGCCGCCCGCGACCGCCAACGCCGCCGCCGAACCGCCACCGATCCCGGACACCCTGGCGACCCCGCGCGCCACCATGGAAACCTTCCTCGACGCCATGCAGGGGCTGCGCGAGCACCGCGACGGCGCGCTGGACGAGGCCCTGTCCACCATCGACCTCGGCGACGTCAACCCGCTGGTACGGCGCGAGAAGGGCGAGGAGATCGCCTGGATGCTCGACGAGGTCATCACGCTCACGCGCGAACCGGATACCGCGCGATTCTCCACGCGCAGGAACGGCAAGCCGTTCGTGTTCCAGACCTACGATGCCGGACAGATCGCCATCGGCTTCGAGGAGCAGGTCGGCTGGCGCTTCTCACGCGACACCGTCAGCGCGCTGCCGGTGATCCTCGATCACCTGCTCGCAACCAGCGCGGCCGAAGGCGTCGAGGTCGACCGCTCCGACCTGCCCCTGCACCTGCGCCTGCGCGCCCGCATCCCGCAACAACTGCGCGAGCGCAGCTTCATTCTCGAGCAGTGGCAGTGGGCCGGGATCGCGCTGACCGTGCTGGTCGGTATCGTCCTCGACAAGCTGCTCGCTCTCAGCCTGCACGGCATCGTGCACCTGTGGCGGCGCCGTTATGCCGAAGGCGCCTTCCGCAACCTCGACGACGACATCCTGCGCCCGCTCGGACTGATGGCGATGGCCCTGGTGTGGTGGTCGGGCCTCAACCTGCTCAGCCTGCCCGACGGCGTGCTGGCGGTGCTGCTGGTTTCGGTCAAGTTCCTCGTGTGCTTCTCGGCGGTGTGGGGCGCCTATCGCCTGGTCGACCTGTTCTCGGCCTACCTGCTCGATCGCGCACTCGTCACCGAAAGCCGCCTCGACGATGCCGTGGTGCCGCTGGTGACCAAGACCATCAAGGTCTTCGTCACGGTGATGGGCGTGGTCTTCATCGCCGACAACCTCGACATCGACGTCACCGGGCTCCTCGCCGGCCTCGGTCTCGGCGGCCTCGCTTTCGCGCTCGCCGCCAAGGACGTCGCCGGCAACCTGTTCGGCTCGATCACGGTGCTGCTCGACCAGACCTTCCACGTCGGCGACTGGGTCAAGATCGGCGACGTCGAAGGCACGGTCGAGCGCATCGGCTTCCGCTCGACGCGCATCCGCACGTTCTACAACTCGCTGGTGTCGGTACCGAACTCGACCTTCATCACGGCCAATGTCGACAACCTCGGCGCGCGCCGCTACCGCCGCTACAGCTCGACCTTCGGCATCGCCTACGACACGCCACCGGAGCGCATCGAGGCCTTCTGTGCGGGATTACGCGAGATCGTGCGCAGCCACCCGTACATGCGCCAGGACAACTTCCACGTCTACTTCAACGACCTCGGCGAATCCTCGCTGAACATCCTCGTCTACATCTTCTTCGAGGCGCCCGACTGGGGCACCGAGCTGCGCGAGCGGCACCGCTTCCTGCTCGACGCGGTGCGCCTTGCCCACCGTCTCGGCGTCGAGTTCGCCTTCCCCACCCGCACGCTCTACATGCGCCAGGGCGAGGACACGCCGTTGCCCCTGCCGGGCGACGCCTTCGTCCCCGCCGAGGCCGACGACGCGGCCCGCGCACGCGGTCGCGCGGAAGCGCGCGCCATCGTCGGCGCCACCTTGGGCGAGGGCGTCAAGCCGCCACCGGTCGGGCAGCGCGGCGAGGTCCACCAGGGCGAGTAACGGACTGCGCGCTACCGATGGTCCCCGCGCGTCGTGCGGAATCGACGCAAGAGGACGAGCGCAAGCGCGGTGGCAGGCCACGCCATCCCCGGGAGGGGTACGGGCGCTGCGACCTGGTCTACGGCGAAGCCGACGGCACCCAACACGAAGCCGTCACCATTGGAGAAGGCGCGGATGAGGACTTCGTCTTGCGCGTTGCCGAGTGTTCCCTCCACGCTCGACAACACGACCCCGGTGATGTCCCAGCCCTGCCGGGCACCGCTGACGCTGAAGCCACCCGCGGCATCGTGATTCGCAGCCCCGAAGGAACCCGTGGCGTCGGTGACACCCGTCGCATCATTGATCTGCGACGCGAAGAAGTTGTCGACGGGATTACCGGCAGTGGCAAGCGCGACCAAGCCTGCGGCATGGGGCCCGATCAGAAGTTGATCGCCCTGGACATTGGCATCGCCCTCCAGGGCGGCGACGACGACGTGGCCGGTCACGGTCCCGGTCCCCGGGGTCATGAACCCGGT
This sequence comes from Gammaproteobacteria bacterium, assembly GCA_050184115.1. Classification (GTDB taxonomy): domain Bacteria; phylum Pseudomonadota; class Gammaproteobacteria; genus JACKNG01. The sequence goes on from JBFXAQ010000003.1 coordinate 354,607, forward strand.
AATGGCGATATCCGAGAACGTGCCGTCCTCGACAAAGCTGCCGTCCGTGACGACGCTGAGATGACGCAGCGGCGCGTTGGGATCAGCGAACGCGACGATCAGTGACCACCCGGCAGCATTCAGCGTGTTCACGGTATCGGACTGCGTCGCAGGGACGCCGCGAACCGTGTAGCCGCCCGCGCCTTGTTGCGCCACGAAACTGGTCACGTCCGCCGAGCGCTGGTAGAAATTCACGGCGAATCCACCGGACGAATTGTAGGCGAGCGTGCTGGCGGAGACGGGGTCGGGCGCGACCAGCAGCGTGCCACCCTGGGGACCCTCGATGTGGATCGCGCTGTCGAGAAACGCGCTGACGTTCTCCGCCCCATAGGCATAACTTCCGCCCCAGATCAGCTCCGTGTACAGAACGGTGCTGCCGAGCGGCAGCATCAACGCACCCGTCGAACCGTTCTGCTGCCACTGGCTGGTGGTGCCCGCCGGCCATGGATTGCCCGGGTTGGCCGGTACGTTATCGACCGACCCGCCGTCAGTCGTGATGAAGGTGCCGATCGAATCGCGCGTACCCGGGCCGTTCGCATTGGTCTGCTTGGCGAGGCCAAGCGCATTACCCGCGACGGTGACGTCGCCTTGCACGACCGCCGCGTAGCGGAGTGTCGCCGCATTCACAGTGCACGCACTGACAGCCATGGCCAGCGTCATGACAATGCCGAAACCGAGCCGTGTCGAGATCTGTTTCATGGGCCGGAGCCTCCGCTGTCCGCGCATCGCGTCGTCGAGACGCTACGCGAGACACTCACCGGCCAACATCCGCCGTTTGGCGGAGACCTCGCGGTTGTTTGCGTTTGTTTACGCTCTGGCGAAGCGGCTGAACGCGCGGCGTCACGCGTTGATCTCACGCCCGCCCGCCGCCGTCACGTTCAGTTCAGGCTACGGATTGGTGCGCTGCTCGCGTCATTCGACTGCTCGCGGTCGAACACCACGAGGCAATCGAGGCCTCCCCAGCCATGCTACAAGCGAACCGTAGGCCGGCCTGTGGTCGGTTGATCGAAAGGTCATTCGCTCAGTAGCGCAGCAGCAGCGCGACGTGCCCGCGGTTGGCGCCCTGCTGGCCTTCGTCGCCGCTGACGACGTAGGCCCAGTCGGCGGCCAGCGCGGCGTGGTCGCGCCATTGCCAGCGCAGGCCGAGGCCGAGGCTGGTGGCGTGCGCGTCGCCGCCTTCGACCCCGCCCGCATCGTTCTGCCACAGCACACCGGAATCGACGAACGCCAGCGCGCGCAGACTGCCGGCGAGCGGTGGGGTCAACGCTTCGCCGACCGCGACCAGGCCCGAATCGCCGGTCGCGTTGCGCTCGTTCAGGCCGCGCAGGCCGGCCGCGCCGCCGAGCCCGATCTGCTCGCCGGCGGTGAGGGCGTCCTCCGAGAACTGTCCGCGCAGACGCGCGGCCAGGGTCCAGTCCGCCCACGGCCGCGTCCAGCCGAGCGCGAAACGTAGTGCCTGCCAGGCCGGATGCGCGCCGGCACGGTTGGCGCGGTAGGCGCGCGCGGTGTCGTGGCCGCCCGTGCCGGTGTTGACGGCGAGTTCGACGGCGTGGTCAGCGACGAAGCCGGCGCCGGCATAGCTGCCGGCGTAACGCGCGAGCACGGGCCGCGCGCGCAGGTCCTGGCCCAGCGGCAGGCCGGCGAAACTGAGGTCGTTCTGGAAACTGCGATCCTCGATACCGACCTCGGCGGTATGCCGGTAGGCACCGATCGGCGCGAGCTGCTGCGACCAGCGCAGGCCGAGGAACTCACCCTGCCCGCGCACTTCGAAGAAGCGCGCCACGGTGCCGAAATCGGAGTCCGAGTAGGTGTAGTAGACGCTCACCGCACCGTGCAGGGCATAGATCGGCGCGCGGTAGTAGAGACCGTACTGCTCGATCTGGCCCCAGTGGCCCGGCGCACCGGTATAGGTCGCGGTGAGCGCGTGGTCGCGGCCGAACAGGTTGGCGTGCTGCACGCCGAAACCGGTGCGCAGCTGGCCGCTGTCGTCGGTGCCGCTGTCATCGACGGTGGCGAACACGCCCCACGGCCGCCGTTCGTTCACGCGCACGCCGATGTCGACGGTGTCGGGCGCCGTGCCTTCCAGCAGCACGGTGGTGAGCTGGCGCGACGGATGCTCGTTGGCAAAGAGCTGATCGCGCGCGATCTCGGCCAGGCGCGGGCTCGCGCCCGGCACGAGCGTCGGCAGGGCGCGGCGCACGTTGGCGGCGTCGAAATAGTGTCCTTCCTCGATGCGCAGATCGCCGATGGTGAAGCGCACCAGTTCGAGCCTGACCGTCCCCGCCACCGTCTGCGGCGGCACCACGGCCAGGACGAGAACGTGGCCGGCCGCGTGCAGGGCGCGGGTCAGCGCGGCGGCAGCGGCATCGAGGTCGTCGAGCGTACGCTCGGGCCCGAGGAAGCCATCGAGCACGGCGGCGGTGTCGGCCGCCGACAAGGGGTTGTCGCCCTCGACCGTGAAGGCGTCGACGGCGAAGCCGAGATCGGCGGCCGCGGCCGTCAGCAGCCACAAGGCGCAGACGGGTGCAGCAAGCGCGCGCAGGGCGGCAGCGCGCCGGCGCGGGGTCGGCGCCACCGGGGTACCGCGCGCCATGGTCAGGGCTCGCCGTTGCGCCACGGCAGGTAGTTGCTGCCGACGACTTCGCCGGCGCTGTCGAGCAGCGCGAAATCGACATCGGCCACCAGCCAGCCGCGCGTGGTGTGGACGAAACGGATGCTGCCGGAGAACCAGTAGCTGCCGGCCGGTATCTCCTTGCCCTCGACCCAGGCCGCCGCCGGCAGGCGGGCCTTGACCGCGAACAAGCCTTCCAGTCCGCCCGGGTTGTCGGGCAGGCGGACTTCGGTGAGTTCGAGTTGCTCGATCGCGACCGGCGCACGACCGGCCAGGTTGTCGGCGGCGAAATTGCGCCGCCACGGCGCGGTCAGTGAGAAATCGGATTGCGCCAGCGTGCCGCCGAAGAAGGCGCGCGTCTTCGCCGCGACCAGCGCGGCGTAATCGGTGTCATCGGCGGCCTGCACCGGCGCGACCGCGGTCACGGCCAGGCAGAACAGCAGGGCCAGCAGAGTCGTACGGCATGTGCTCACGGCGGTCAGTTCCTGAGTTTGTTGCTGAGATTGAAGGTCGCGGCGGCGGCGCCCGCGTCGAAGCCGGTTGCGCCACGCAGGGCCGGGACGGGGCCGACCGGGCCCGGGGTGCCGCCGACACCCATCGGCAGGACGACCGCACCGCCACCGTCCTCGCCTTCGCGCGGCGGATCGGTGACGGCGCCGCCGCTCTCGAGTGCGATCGACTTGAAGTCGAGCGGGTTGAACTGTTCCGGCGCGCGCGGCCCGCGCCCGCCATCGACCCCGCCACCGCCGACCACCCCGATGTGCTTCAGGTCGAGTTCGGGCGAGGTGCTGCCGCCGGCGCCCGTACCATCGGGGTTGTCGCCAGGATTGGTGACCGCGCCGCCGGTGGCAAGCTCGATGGCGCGCACCTGCTGCCGGGTGCGCTGGCCCTGGCCGAGGGCGTAGTCGAGGTAGATCTCCATCGCCGTGTTGACCGGATCGTCGGCCATGGGATTGGGGCGGCCGGTCGCCGGGGCTTCCTCGGTGGGCGCCTGTTCTTCAGCCGGTTTTTCCTCGGCTTTCTCGCCGCAATCCTGCCCGGCGGCGCACTCCTTCTTGCCTTCGCCGTCACCGCTTCCGTTGTTGTTCTCGGTGCCGGAACCATTACTGCCGTTATCACCGTTGCCGTCTTTGCCACCCCCCGCTTGATCTGTACTGCCATTGTTCCCCTCCGTAGTGGTGGCAGTCCCTCCGCCACCCTCACCTTTTGTTGTACTCGCTCCTTCGCCCCCACCAGTCCCCTGCCCCGCCGGACGGTAGTTGCCATCCGATCCAGGAACCAGGTGGGTCGTGCCGCCATCGACGGTCTTGGTCGTCCCGTCTTCGTTGAACAGCACGATCTCAAGACCAAGATTGATGCCGTCACTCTGACCAGCATCGCCTTTTTCACCGCCGCGCGCGGGGGCTGTTGCCGGGCCGCTATCGATCCCTGATGGCCCACCGCCCGGACCGCCGCCGGGCCCGCCGCCGCCAGGGGGCCCGCCGCTCGTCGGGTTGTCCGGCGTGGGTTGGTCCGTTCCGCCCGGTGGCCCGGCGTTGCTGTCGGGACGGTACTCGTTGGCATTGGTCGGTGACTGCGAGTTGCCAGGGTTGGTGTTCCCGGAATTGGCGGGTTGACGCGCCGGGTTGGTGCCCGGACTGGACGGATTTTTAGCGGTGTCGTCTGAACCGACGGTCTGCGCATTCTGAAAGCGGTTCAGCGTCGAACCGAATGTCTTTTTAAAGCCTTTCGTAACGACGCTGTTCACCGCGCTGTTGATCGCGTCCTCCTGGGCCTTGGGATCAGCGCCGCCCTTGATGTCCTGCCGAAGCTTTTGCTGGACCCGTTCGAGTTGTTCCGGGGTCATGTCACGCAGGACATCCTTGCCGCCCTTGAGCCCGGCGCGCTGCGCCTCCTGTTCTGTTTTGAGCGCGAACTTCAATCCGGTCGTGGGATCGAGGCCGCTCATCGAGGGTGCATCGAGCAGGCCGTTGGCGACGCCCTGGTCCTGGACCTTCCCATCGACCACGCGCCTGGCCGCGACATCGGCGAGCTTGGTCGCGCGGGCCGCGGCTTCCATGGGATTCAAACCCGCGGCCTGGCCGATTTCCATCTCGGCAGAGAACGTTTCGTGTCTCGTATTGGAAATGTCGGCAAGGTTCTGTCGTGGCGTTGCCGCATCATGATCGCGAATCGCGTCCTTCTCGCGGTAGACCATCATCTCCGAGTTCTGCTGCTCGTTGACGTAACGCTGGGTCGCTTCGCTGTAGCGTGGCGCCGGCGCTGCGCGCTTCGTATCGGTCCCCGGACGCTCGCTGGCGCCGCCGCCACCGGTGTTCATTCCCGAACCCGGCGGCCGACCGCTGCCCGAGTTGATGCGCGTGTTGGCGTCGGGCGTGGAGGAACCGCCCGCCGCCGGCGCGATGTCGAGCCCGGCGAGCGCGGCGGGCGTCGCAACGAGTATCGGCGTTGCCGCGTGCTCACCAGCGCTGCGTGCGATGGCCTGGCCGGCCGCGCCATCGGGCTGGCCGGTTTCGAACACCGCGACGCCGTCGACCGTGCAGGTCCGGAACAGGTCGGCAGCCGGTGCGAAATTCCGCAACTGCGCGCCGCCCTCACTCACCTTCTCGGGCAGCGGCGTCGCATCGCGTTGCAGGAAAGCCGGCAGCGCGGGTAACAGCATCATGCCGGCCGCGTCCGCGCGCGCCGCCTGGCCGGCGCCGACGACCAGTTCCTGGCCGGCCTGGTCGAGCACCACCGCGCCGTCGCGCACGGCCGCGTAGAGGCCCGCGGCGACCGCGCCGTCCTCGCCGTTGTCGGCCGTGCAGTCGGCCGCGCACAAACGCGCATCGAAAGCGGTACCGCGGATGCCGATGGTGGCGACCGGGGTGCGGAAGCGCACCGCGCGTGGATCGCGCCTGCCGATCGCGCCGGTGATCGCGCGCAGCCCGCCGCGCAGCAGTTCGAAGGCCGCGGCGAGGGCGGGGCCGGTATCCAGCGCCTCGATGCGGAACGTGCTGCCCGGGCGCAGCACGATGCGGCTGTCGTCGGCCAGCGTGAGCAGCACGAAGGCGCCGGCACCGGTGCTGACCGTGTCACCGACCGCGAGGCCGTCGCCCGGCGCGACCACACGGGCGCCGCCGTCCGTGCCGTGGACGAGCACCGTGCCGCGCGCCAGGGTCACCGTGCCGGCGTCGGCGGCGCACGACGCCAGCGGCGTGCCCGCGGCGATGCCCGCGGCGAGGACGAGTCCGGCGAGCCGCCAACAGCGCGCCATCAGCGGCACACCAAGTTCCCCGCATCGTCGTCTTCGGCGTCATCCTTCGTCCCGTCGTCGACGAACCCGCCCAGGCGATCGTTCAGCACGATGCCGACATCGAACGCGCGGCGGAAGGCGAGCGCGCCGACGTCGAGCGAGACCCCGGGACCGGCTGGCGGCGTGACCGATGGTGGCGTCACCGGTGGTGGTACTACCGGCGGCGCGCCAGTGACGCTCAGGCGATAGGACTGGGCGAGAACGGCGGTGGCGAAATCCTGCCCGTTCACCGGCAAGGTCACGGTGGCGAAATCACCGACCACGCTCGCGAAGGTGAGCAGGTCGAACAACGCACCGTCCGGCGGCACGAAGCCGCCGAAGAGTTGCACCGCCAGGGCGCCGCCGAGCGAGGCCTGCCCGGTCACGACCAGCTGATCGAAGCCGCTGCCCGGCGCCAGCCCGCCGAGTTCGACCTCGAGGAGACCGTTGGCGAACTGGGTGTAATCGCCGTTGACGGTGATGAGCCCGGGCGAGGCGCCGATGTCGACGGTGCCGTTGTTCAGCAGCGGGCCCGTGACGGTGCCGCTGCCGCGCAGCACGCCGCCGGCGTGGAGGTCGACCAGTCCGGCGGCAAGCGCGCCGCCGCCCAGTACGACCTCGCCGTCGACGTCGAGGCTGCCGGCGCTGGCGAGGCTGCCGCCGGCGAGGGTCAGCAGCGTGCCGCCAGCGACGTTGACCTTGTTCGTCGCCGTCACGCTGCCGGCCTGCAGCGCGAGGCTGCCGCCATTGAGATTGATCCGCGGCAGAGTTACCACCGGTCCGTTCAGGATGCGGCTGGCACCGCCGTTCAGGTCCGCGATCGGCAAGACATAGCTGCCGCCGCCGGCGAGTGTGCCGGCGTTCCAGGTGAAACTGCCGCCGGCCTTGGTGAGCGTGGCGCCGGCGGCGACCGTCATGCTGCCGCCATCGAGGACGAGTGCATTGGCGCCGAAGTCGGCCGTGCCGCTGGCGACCGTGATCGCGCCCTGGTTCAGGGTGTCGCCGCCGACTGCCGTCGCCCCCGCGAGGGTCAGGGTGCCGAGGTTGTCGAGGCTGCCCGCGAAAGTGCTGTCGGTCAGCGCGAGGGCGCCGAGGTTGATGAGCTTGCCGCTGCCACCGAGCGCCTGCGCGGTCGCTGACAGGCTGCTGCCGGCAGCGAGCGTGACGTCGGCGCCGCTGATGTTCACCGTGCCACCGGTGACGGTGAACGCCCCGCCGCCGTCGAGCACGGTGCCGGCGCCGAGATCGTGGGTGCCGCCGGCGAACGCGATGGTGGCGCCGCCGGCGGCGCTGAACGTGCCAGCGTGATTGCCGCCGTTGCCGAGTGCGAAGAGTCCGCTCGCAACACTGAACGTGCCGGCATTGTCGAGCGGCCCGGCGAGATTCAGCGCACCGCCGGTGAAGGCGAGCGTCGCGCCGCTCGCGATGGTGGTGGTGGCCGAGAGGTTCAGGGTGCCCGACTGCACGGTCAGGCTGCCGCCGGGCAGGGTGAGCGCCGGGATGTTGAAGGTGGGGCCGGCGAGGATGCGCGTGCCGGCGCCGGTGATGGTCAGGCCGCCGCCGAGGTTGTAAGTGCCCGCCCCGGCCAGCGTGCCGCCCTGCCAGGCGAGGCCGCTGCCATTGACCGTCACCACCCGCCCGGCGCCGACGCTCAAAGTACCGTCGCGCATCTGCAGACCGTTGCTCGCGACCAGGTTGCCGGCGCTCACGTCGAGCAGCCCGTCGTTGACCAGTTGCGGATTGACGGTGCCGCCGGCACCGAGCAGCGTGCCCTGGTTGGTCAGCTTGCCGGCGCCACCGATGGTCTGGCCATTGAGGTTGAACGTGGTGCCGGTGGCGATGGTGGCACCTGCCGCCCCACCGCTGACGACCAGCGGCGAATTACCCGCGACGAAAGTGCCGTTGCCGGACAGCAGCGTACCGTCGCCGAGCGTCACGATCGAACCGCCGAATCCCCCGAAGGTGAACGTGTTGGCGGCGCGGATCTCGCCGGTCACGTTGTGCGCGACGAACGAACCGGCGAGGCTCATGGTGCCGCTCTGCACGTCGATGAGGCCGGCATTCGACAGCGCCCAGCCCTGGCCGGTGGAGAGCGCGGTGTCGCCGGCGCCGGCCGTCTTGCGGATGACCGCGCCAGCCGCGTTGTTGAGGAAGCCCTGACCGTCGCCGCCGTTGACCGTCAGCGCGCGATCGTTCTGGATGTCGAACAGGCCACCGGCGAGGTTGTTGATGGTGTGGCCCACACGCCCGCGCAGGTTGCTCGCGCCGCTCCAGCGCAGGGTGCCGCTGTTGTTGAGGACGACCGCGCCGTCGATCAGCAGGTCGGCGCCGCTGCCGTTGGCGGTGAACAGTGCACCCGGTGCAATGTTGATAGCGCCCGAGCCGGCGATGGTGCCCCCGGTCCAGTCGAAGGCGCCCGACAGGTTCAGGGCACCCGCCGCGCCCACGGTCAGCGTGCTGCCGGACAGCGCGAAATTCTCCACCGCGACCGCGCCGTTGACGACCAGTCCGTTACCGGCGGTGTTGACCGTGCCGGTGCCGGTGATCGCGCCGCCGGTCAGGGTCAGGTTGTCGAGCGCGAGGCGCCCACCGGACTCGGCACGCAGCGTGCCGCTGCTGGTGTGGGTGGCGCCCTGGCCGACGTAGAGCGTGCCCGTCAGCGCCTCGACGGTGCCGGCGTTGTTCAACCTCCAACCCTGCCCCGCGGACAGCAAGGTGGTGCCGGCGCCGGCCGTCTTGCGGATGACCGCACCGGCCGCGTTGTTGAGGAAGCTCTGGCCGTCGCCACCGTTGACCGTCAACGAGCGATCGTTCTGGATGTCGAACAGGCCGCCCGCAAGGTTGTTGATGGTGCTGTCGGTACGCCCGCGCAGGTTGCTCGTGCCGCTCCAGCGCAGGGTGCCGCTGTTGTTGATATCGACCGCGCCGTCGACCAGCAGGTCGGCGCCGCTGCCGTTGGCGGTGAACAGTGCACCCGGTGCGATGTTGATCGCGCCCGAGCCCGCGATGGTGCCCGCGGTCCAGTCGAAGGCGCCCGACAGGTTCAGGGCACCCGCCGCGCCCACGGTCAGCGTGCTGCCGGACAGCGCGAAATTCTCCACCGCGACCGCGCCGTTGACCACCAGCCCGTTGCCCGCAGCATTGACCGTGCCGCCGCCGGTGATCGCGCCGCCGGTCAGGGTCAGGTTGTCGAGCGCGAGCCGCCCGCCGGCTTCGGCATGCAGCGTGCCGCTGCTGGTGTGGCTGGCGCCCTGGCCGGTGTAGAGCGTGCCGGCCAACGCCTCGACGGTGCCGGCGTTGGTCAGCGTCCAACCCTGTCCCGCGGACAGCAAGGTGGTGCCGGCGCCGGCCGACTTGCGCAGCGTGCCGCCGGCGAGCACGTTCAGCGCCGCGCTGCCGGCGCCGCCGAAGACCACCATCGTGCGGTCGTTGCGGATGTCGAACACGCCGCCGGCGTTGATATTGAACGTGGTGCCGACGGCGCCGCGGATGTTGAACGCATTGCCTTCCCAGGCCAGCGTGCCGTCGATCTCGACCGTGCCGCCGCTGTAGACGAAATCGGCCGGTCCGCCCGAATCCAGCGTCACCGTCGCACCGGCCAGCACGCGGAAGTTGGGCGTATGGGAGGTGCCCTGCCCGAGCAGGGTCACGGCACCGCCGAGGGCGAGCCCGCCGTTCGAGGTCACCGGCCCGTTGATGCGCGCGATGCCGCCGGCGGGGCCGGCCTGGTTGGCGAGGAAGTTCACCGTGAGCGTCGAGACGCCGCTCTCGGCGAGCGAGGCGAGCGTGATGTTGCGGTGGGCCTTCAGGTTCAGCACCGCCGGCGCGCCGGGTGCGAAGCTCGGCGCGACGGCGAAGGTGATGTCGCCGTTGCCGCTGCCGCCCCCGCCGGCGACGGTGGTGTCGAGGGTGACCGTGCCGCCGGCGTTGACCGCCGCTTGCAGGGTGCCGATGTTGACCACGCTGGCGCTGCCGGCCGCGGCCGGCTGGAACAGCGGCGCCGCGGTCGCGTTCGAATTCGCCGCCGCCGACACCACGATGTCCTCCGGGTCGAGCAGCCACTCGCCGCCCTGCCCGGCCGGCGCGGCGACGTCCGGCGCGCGGGTCACGTCGAGGAAACGCCGGCCCGAGGTCTCGACGAAGCCGCCGTCACCGTCGGCCGCGCCACCGCGCGCGGCGATGGTGCCGTGCACCCGCGCGGTGTCGTCGGCCCACACGATCACCCGCCCACCGTCACCGGCATCGGCGGCGCTGGCATCGAGGCGGGTGCCAGCCGTCACGATCGTGACTTCGGCGTTTGCCACCGCCGGGTTGGCGCCGTGGGCATCGCCACCGACCAGGATCTCGCCGCCGCCCATCGCCCCGCGGGCGCTGACGCGGGCCTCATCGAGCACGCCGACGTGCGTTCCGGTAATCGCGATCTGACCGCCACGGCCGACCGCATTGTCGACGTCGATGGTGGCGGTCCCGTCCACCACGGCCTCGTCGCGGGCGGCGAGCACGACCCGACCCTGGGCATCGCGCGAAGCGCTGCCGGCGCGGATGGCGCCGCTGTGACGCAGGCGCGCACCGAACAGCGCAGCCGCCGTACCGCCTTCGAGGGTGCCGAGGTTCACCGCCGTGTCCTCCGGCGCCTGCACCTCGAACACGACGCCGTGGGCATCGGCCGAGGTGATGGTGACGGCATGCCCGGCGGCGAGCACCACGCTGCCTTGCGCGCTGGTGATGAGACCCGAGTTCTCCACCCGTGGCCCGACCAGGTGGACGTCACCCTCGGCGTGGATGACGCCGGCGTTCGTCACCGCGGCGTCACCGGTGCCGGCGAAGCGCAGCCGGCCGGCCAGGAAATCCTCGTTGCCGATGTCGAGCGCGGAGGCGACCAGCCCGGCGGTGTCGACGCGCGCGCCCGGGCCGAACACGATGCCCTGGGGGTTGACCAGGAAGACGCGGCCATTCGAACTCAGGCGGCCGAGGATGGCGGAGGGATCGCCGCCGGTGACACGGTTGAGCACCGCGCTGTCGGCGGCGGGCTGGGCGAAGTGGGTCGACTCGCCGGCGGCGATGGAGAACTGGCGCCAGTCGACGATGGTCCCCGGCGCGTTGGTCACCGTCAGCGCGCCGCCGGCATGGGCGAAGGCGGCCGCGCCGTGGCGCACGGTCGGGTCGAGTGGATTGGCCTCGGCGGCGACGGCCGCGATCAGGAAGGCTGCAGCGGCGATGGCCAACCGGCGCCAGCAGGGCGGCGTTCTCGGCAGGGCATTCGGGGGACGGCGACTCGACACGGAGTCATCGTGCGAAATCCGTGCTGGACTGGCTATCCGCCGAATGGCGGATGGCAGGCGCCGCGCATTATGATTCCGTCCACCCGGCATGGCGTCGCGCCGTGCGATGGAGGCCCATGACTCGTCAATCCGGCGGTGACCTCGAACGCCTGTCGCGCGTGCTCGAGGAGTTCTACGGCGCGGCCGACCTCGACGATTTCCGGCGTCGCGCGCTCGGCGTCGTCGAGCGCGAGTTCGGCGGCGAACTGGTCTGCCACAACGAGCTCGACCTGCGCACGGGCGAATCGCTGAGTGCGCTGAGCCAGGACATCGACAACTTCGCCACGTTGCGACCGTTCTTCTTCGACTTCATCGAGCAGCACCCGTCCGTGCAGCATCACCTCGCCGCCGACGGCGGCGAGCGGCTGGCGGTCAAGACCAGTGATTTCCTCGACCAGTCGGCCTGGCAGCGCAACGGGCTCTACGCCGAGTTCTACCGACCACTCGCCGACGTCCGCTACCAGCTCACCATCGGGCAGAAGTTCGACGACACCCTGGTGTTCTTCGCCGTCAGCCGGCGGCACCGCGACTTCAGCGAAGACGAGCGCCACCTGCTCGGCTGGCTGCGGCCGCATTTCATGCTCGCCTACCGCAACGCGCGAACGCAGGAGGAACTGCGCACGCTGCGCGGCGAGCTGCAGCGCGCCGGCCGGCTGGCCGCCGATGACGACCGCCTGGCCGGCCGCCTCGCCGATCGCTATCGCCTGAGTCCGCGCGAAGCCGAGGTGCTGGTCGAGATCGCGAGTGGCAAGTCGAACCAGGCCGCCGCCCTCGCCCTCGGCGTGCAGGTCTCGACGATCAAGACGCGCCTGGAGAGCGTCTACCGCAAGCTCGGCGTACGCAACCGTACCGCCGCCGTGCTGCGCGCGCTCGCCGTCGCTGATGCCGACGCCAGGCCGGCGCAGGTCGTGGACCCCTGACGGGGGGCGGACTCAGGCCTGGCCGAGTTCCGCCACGCTCGCCACGGGCGTACCGTCGGCGCGCGCGATGGCGCGGGTGACCACCCGCGTGGTGTCGCCGAAGGTCGGCAGCCAGCAGGAGTGGCGGCCGAAACCACCGACGACGACGATGACGAGGTCGGCCGGCGTCTTGACGATCGGCACCGGGTCGGCGTCGGGAAACAAGTCCTCGAACATGCCCGCCATGCCGCCCTGCGCCCACAGCGCGCGCGGCAGGCGCACGCGCTCGAAGACGTAGTCGCGGATGGCGTCCTTGGTCCAGCCGTCGGCGGCGAGGATGGCGGCGTGCTCCGGACCGAAAGCAATTGTCGGCTGGCCATAGAGGTAGGCGTTGTTGCAACCCATGTCCGTCATCGCCCCCTCGAGCGTGGCGAGGATGCCGGCGGCGCGGGTGCTGACGTGGTCGTTGAGGTTGTGCGGCCCCTCGGCCGCGGTCACCGTCACGGTCGACGTCGTCGCCGCGAAACCGCGTTCGACGTGCAGCGGCTCCCACGGGCTCTCGACCTCGTTCTCGGCCACGCAGAAGGCGTACTTGGCGGGCTGGCCCTGGGTCGAGCGGTCGAGGATGCCGGGCGCGGCGCCGCCGACGTTCATCAGGATCAGGCGCACGGCGCGGCCGATGGTGGCGTTGGCGCGCACGCCGGGCCCGAAGGCGCCGTAACGGGCGTTGATGCCGAGTTCGCCCGCGATGGGGCCGTTGACGATCACGCACGGCGCGCAGGGATGGGTGGTGGCCTGCACGGCGAAGAGATTGAAGGCGGGATCGAGCATCGCTTCGACCGCCGCCAGCACGACCGGGAAGTACTCGGGACGGCAACCGGCCATGACGGCATTGACGGCGAGGATTGCGGGGGTGACCACGCCCTGGCGCGGCGACATGGTGCCGAGTTCGGCGTCTGCCGCGCGGTCGCAGTAGCGCAGCATGGCCTCGACCCGTGCGCGGGTCGGCGCGACGACCGGCAGGCCATCGCTCCAGCCGCGTGCCGCGAATTCGTCGTCGAGGGCGTCGGGGTCGACTTCGACCGTCGACAGGTTCACCGCACTGCTCCGCCGGGTGCGCGCGAGACCGCGGGATCGAAAGCACAGACGGCATCGACGCACACGGCGCCGCCGGCGAGGCGCCGCTCGGTGAGGTGGGTGAAACGCGCGGCGTGCGTAGTAACAATGCTCGCGGCGTCGCCGCACAGGGCCGCGAGCACCTCGTCGGCAACCGCCGCAGCCTTGTCGGCGACCAGCGCGGCCACGTTGCCGGCCAGCGGATGCGGGATGGCAATCAGCGGCAGGCCGGGCAGGCCGAGCACCTCCGCCTCGGCGCGCCCGAGCGGCCCGAATTCGTCACTGCACACGACGGCGGTGGGGATGCCGGCGCGCTCCAGCGCGATCGCGTCATGGATACACCACGACGTACAGGAGCCTCAGTCGGCGATGGCGAGCACCACGGCGTCGCAGGTCCTGAGATGCGCCATCACCGCATCGGGCGCGGCGGCCGTCGCGTTCTTGCTCACCCGCACGGCCTCGCCGGCATGACCCGCGGCCGTCAGCCGCGCGGCGATGCCGTCGAGCAGGGCGCCGGCATTGGCCTTGAGGTTGTCGAGCCAGCCGATGCGTGCACCGTCGAGCGCAAGCCGGCGCGGCGCCAACGGCAACGTGGTGGTACGGGTCGCGGCGACGGGTACGAAAACTTCGATGGCGGCCATCTCGCCTCCCCTCCTGGCAATCGACGGATGCCTGACTGTAGCCGCCGGCGGCGGTTTTGCAAGCGTGTCGCGCCGACCGTGACTCGATGCGATCAGCTGCCCGGTGCGGCCGCTCCACGTTCGACCGCGTCGCGCACCACCGCGGCCAGCGCGCGGATCACCGGGTGTTCGTAGACGAGTTCCGGATCGACCGCGCAGCCGAAACGTTCTTCCAGCGCGACGGCGAGCAACACCGCGGTCACCGAGTCGACGCCGAAATCGAGCAGCGAATGCGTCGGCGCCATCGACGCGGCGGGCAGGCGCAACTCCGCCGCGACCCAGTCGATGACGTAGCGCTCGATGAACGCCGCATCCACCGCCTGCCCCGCCGGGCGCGCCGACGCGGCCGGTGCGGGCGGCGCGGCCGTTCCGACCGTGGCTGGCGTTGGCGACGACGCCGGCGCCGGTGATGACGCCGTCGATGGCGGTGGCGCTGGCGACGCCACCCCGGCCGATGATGGGGTTGCGCGTCGCAGCAGGGCGTCGAGACCGTGATCGGCGCCGGCCGCGACGGGCTCCGTGTCGCCGATGTCGCGCGCCCAGCCGTCGATGCGCGCAACGATGCCAGCCGGGTCCAGCGCCGGCGCCGGGGTGGCGGCGCGCGCCAGGGCGTCGGCGATGACGTGGTCGAGGCGCGCCAACGCCCACGCTTCGACCTCGGCATCGGCGCGGCGTGCAGTGACGACCGCGGCGAGCACCGCCGCGGTCGCGATCTCGCCGGCCAGTGCGTAGGCATAGCGGCGCGCACCGGCCACGCCGGGGAAACGGGTCGCGCCGGTGGCACAGCGCTGTTCGACCTCGGCGACGGTCGCGGCCACGCGGGCCGCCAACGCCGCCTGGCCGAGATCCTCACCGAGGTAACGCGCGAGTCCCGCGCCCTCGTGACAGGCGCGCGAACCGAGGAACAGGGTCAGCGTCTCGGTCGGTCCTTCGAGGATGCGCGCGACGCGGGCGTCGCGCAGCAGGCGCGCGGCCATGTTGGGTTCCATGTAGCCGCGCCCGCCGAGGAACTGCACGAGGTCGTCGGCGGCGCGCCACAACCATTCCGGCGCCGCCGTCTTGCACACCGCGTAGGCCTCCACCGGCACCTCGCGTCCGCCGTCGAGGCGATCCGCGATGTCCTCGACCAGCGCCTCGATGGCGACCGTGGCCGCGTTCAGCGCGGCGAGGCGTTCGAGCAGCACCGGGTTGTCGAGCAGGCGCCCGGTCGCGATCTCGCGCCGCGCCGCGTAGCGCAGCAGCAGTTGCTGGCAGCGCTTCATGCCGCCGAGGCAGGCCGCGCCGATGTGTAACCGGCCCTGGGTCATCGCTTCCTGAGCGATGGTCATGCCGTGTCCGGCCGTACCGAGCAGGTTGCCGCTGTCGACGCGCGCGCCTTCGAGATGGATGGCGTTCTGCACCATGCCGCGCATGCCCAAGGTCATCGCCTCGGCGCCGATGCGCAGCCCCGGCGTCGCGCGCGGCACGACGAAACCGCTGACGCCGTGCACCTGGTTGGCGCCGTCGACGTTCTGCGCGAAGACGTTGACGTAACTCGCCCAGCCGGCCGTGCCGCTCCACAGCTTCTCGCCGTACAGCCGCCAGCCGCCGGCGTCGGGCAGTGCGCGCGCGGCCAGGGCTTGCGGGTTCGACCCGGCGCCCGGTTCGGTGATGGCGAAGGCGACGAGTTCGCGCCCACTGGCCAGGCGCGGCAGGCAGTCGTCGCGGAGCGCCGCCGGCGCATGGCGCTCGATCGGCCCGATGCCGAGCGTGTTGTGCACGATGGTCATCATCGCGAGCGTGAGATCGATGGCGCCGAGCTGGGCGAGCACGCGCAGCACGTCGCGCTGGGCGAGGCCGAGCCCGCCATGGCTGCGCGCGACCTGCAGGCCGAGTACGCCGTGATTGCCGAAATCGAGCATGACGGGCGGGCTGATCATGCGCCGCTCGTCCATGAGGTACGGGTCGAGGCGGGTATCGGCGTAATCACGCAGCCAGGCGAGGAGATCGTCGGCCGAGGTCACGGCCGGCGTGCCGTGGCGGCCAGCCGGCAGGGAGGTGGCGCGCGGTGCCGGTGCGGGTGGCTCCGCGCTTGCGGCGGGCGGAATAGCGGGGGCCTCGTCGCCGGACTCGGCCCGCCCGACCTCGGCCAGTTCGCCGGCGAGGAAGGCCGTGCGGCAACGGCTGCGCTGGATCTTGCCGCTCGAGGTGCGCGGTACCGTGCCGGTGCGCAGCAATACCAGGGTGTCGAGCTTGAGCTCGTGCTCGGCGGCGATGGCACTGCGCGCGAGGCGGCCGAGCTCGTCGGCGTCGACATGGCGCAGTTGATCCCGCTCGACCTCGAACACCGCGACCAGCCGCGGCGCGTCGCCGGCATCGTCGACGTTGTCGACCGCGAACACCGCGCCGCAGCCGGCGCGGAAGGCGGCGTGACTCTGCTCGATGGTCCACTCGATGTCCTGCGGGTAGAAGTTCGCGCCGCGCACGATGATGAGATCCTTGATGCGCCCGGTCACGAAGAGCTCGCCGTCGCGCAGGAAGCCGAGGTCGCCGGTGCGCAACCAGGGCGCCGCGTCGGGTTCTCCCGCGATGCGACCACCGAAGGTCTCTGCGCTGGCATCCGGGCGCTCCCAATAGCCATCGGCAACGCCGGGGCCGCGCACCCAGATCTCGCCAACGCCTTCGCTGCGCCGCGCACTGGCCGGATCGACGATGGCGATGGCGGTGTCCTGCAGCGTCTGCCCGCAGCCGACCAGCCGGCGCGCCGCCGGGCCGGCGGCCGCCGCCTGTACGAGGTCGCGCTCGAGCGCGCCGGCGTCGACGTCGAGTTGGACCGGCAGGCGATCGCGCCGCGCGCCGCTCACCACCAGCGTGGCCTCGGCAAGGCCATAGGCCGGGTACATCGCCGTCGCGCGCAGGCCGCAGGGCGCAAAGGTGGCGGTGAACTCGTCGACGGTCTGCGGGCGCACCGGCTCGGCGCCGTTCAGCGCGACGTCCAGGCTGGCGAGGTCGAGCGCGGCGAGGTGCTCCGGGGTCGCCCGGCGCACGCACAGGTCGTAACCGTAGTTGGGACTGTTGGTATAGGTGCCGCGGTAGTTCGAGATGGCGGCCAGCCAGCGCATCGGCTGCTGCACGAAGGCGGTCGGCGACAGCATCACGTTGAGGTGGCCGTGCAGGAGCGGTTGCAGGATGCCGCTGACCAGGCCGAGGTCGTGGAAATGCGGCAGCCAGTTGACGCTCACACTGGCGTCGTGGTGACCGAAGCGCTCGGCGATGCCGCGCAGGTTGTCGATCACGTTGCGGTGGCGGATGGTCACACCCTTGCGATCGGAGGTCGAGCCCGAGGTGTATTGCAGGTAGGCGACGTCGTCCGCGGTGACCGTCGGCGCCTGCCAGGCGCGCGCGAGGTCCGCGTCGGTCTCCTCGCTCGGCAGGGTGACCAGGCTCGCCACGGCGGCGGCGTCGAGGCGTTCGAGCCGCGCCAGCGTGGTGGCGGTCGACAGCAGCAGGTTGCCGCCGAGGCTGCGCGCAATGTCGACCATGCGCGCGAGACCCTGCGCCTGGCGCGGGATCGGCAAGGGCACGGCGATGACGCCGGCGTAGAGGCAGCCGAAGAACGCGGCCAGGAATTCGAGCCCCGGCGGGTGCACGACCAGCGCGCAGTCGCCGGCCGCGGCAAAGCCCTGTACCCGTGCCGCCACGGCCCGGGCGCGCCGATCGAGTTCGGCGTAGGTCAGGGTCTCGCGCTCGGCCTCGCCGTCGGCCAGCCACACGCAGGCCCGCGCCGTGGCCGCGCGCTCGGCGTGACCGCGCAGCATGGCGACGAGATCGGTCGGGGCGGTGGCAGGGACGGCGGGGTCGTGCATGGCTCAATCCGTGTTCGACGTGGCGACGGGTGACGGCCGGACGCACCGACTCACCGGTAGAACCCCCGGCCTTCGGCCAGCAGGTTCGTCGCGGCAGCGAGGACGTCGCCGGCATCTACGCACAGCAGGTGCGAGTTGCCGACCCGGGCGCGCCGCAACTGGCCGCGCGTCTCCAGCAACGCCTCGATCGGCGCGAAGTGACGCCGCTCGCGCGCCGCGGCCGAAAAATAGTACTGGCTCACGCCGCGTTCGCGGCCGGCGGCGTCGCGCACGCGTACCAGCGCCGGCTCCTCGCCGTAGAGCGCGACCGGCAAGGCGTCGCGACAACGGTCCTCGACGTAGTGCATGAAGGTCATCGCGCTGTACGGCGCGTCGTAGAAGAGCAACCTGCCATCCAGCTTGAGCAGGCGTTCGAAGGGCGAGCCGCGGCCACAGGTGTAGGGCGTGCGCTCGTGGTCGGCGGTCAGCCACGCCGCCAGCGGCCCGGCCGCCAGCACCGGGTGGAACGGGCTCAGGCTGCGCTGCACGTCGGCGCGGCGGCGGAAGGTTTCGGCAATGATGCCGGTCGCCGCCGGTGAGCGCCGCACGTCGAACAGGGGGTCACGGGCGGCATAGGCCTCGGTCGCGCCGCGGTAGGGCATCGCCATCATGAGCAGGTTGCCGTCGGGCGCGATGGCGCGCTCGAGGCAGGCGATGACGTCGCTGGGCGTGCCGGCGAAGCCGCTGGTGGCACGGAAGCCGCTGTGCACCATCACGGTGTCGCCCGCCGCCAGGCCGACCGCCGCCAGCGCGCGGTCGAGTTCCGCACTGCCGTGACCGTGGAAGGTGCGTGCCGCGGCACGGCGCACCGCGCGTACGAGTGGCTTCGCGCGCCGCCGCAGGCTGTCACGCCAGGCGCTCATGCCTTGCACCGCGCCGCCGTACGCTCGCCCGTCAATCGAGGTTCTTCGCTTCGAACAGGCCGTCGGCGGGTTGGGCATAGATCTCGCGCACCTGCCGCCAGTACTGCTCGCGCAGGAAGCGATCGGTCAGGCCGACCGCCGTGCCGTGTTCGTAGACCATCTGCCCGCCGAAGTAACCGGCCCCGGAAATGCTCGCCACGCCGACCAGGCCGACGACCAGGTAGAGCAGCGCGCCCTTGCGCGGGAACGCGCCCCGCAGCAGGTAGCGCCAGGCGAACAGGATCCCGATCACGGCCAGGCTGCTGAAGGCGAGCAGCTTGTGGTAGTCCAGCGTCTGGTGACCGAGCGGTGTGGGCTTGACCAGCACCTCGGCGGTCATACCGAGCGCAACGCTCGCGATCCCGGCGATCGTGGCGAGCACGAGGTTGAGCCAGGCCGCGTGGTGCCAGCCGGTGCGCCCGCTGATCGACCCGGCGAGGTCGAGCAGCACCGAGACAATGAACAGCGCGATGACGAAATGGACGGCAATGGGGTGCCACAGGCGGATGTCGTAGTCGTGGTCCTGGAAGTACTCGGAGACGATCTTCATCTCCGTGTAGCGGCCGAGCGGATGATCGATGAACCAGACGTGGAACATCTCCGGCGTGCGCGTGACCGGGATGCCTTCAGCGCAGTTGCCCTTGTCGTCGGCGTCGCCGACCGTCCACAGTCCCTTGATGGCGCAGCGTGTCTTGTTGTACGGGTGGTAGTGCCACTGCGCGATGGGCCCGGCCGGGGTCGGGCCGACCTCCTCGAGCGAATTGGTGAAGAACATCATCGCCATCAGCACCGGCGGGCCGTCCGGCGTCTTGTGATAGATGAGCCACTCCGGTCGTTCGGGATCGAGCATCACGCCGTCGAACATGTACTCGAGATTGGGGTAGTGATCGCCGTTGATGCGGTCCGGCTGGAAACCCTGTTCCATCGCCTTGTCGTAATCGAACCAGCCGTGCTCGAGCGCCGCCACCAGCGAGCGCCGATAGAAGTCGTCGGCCCAGGCGCGCTGCTCGGGCGTCGCGCTCTCGAGCTCGGCCGGGATGATCACCGTGTGGCTGTGGCCACGGTTGAAGGTCGCGATACCCCAGTACACCCCGGCCACGACGGCGGCGAAGAAGCCGACGAACAGGGCGCCGCGCATCAGCCCGACCGGTCGTCCCCAGGCCAGGGGTTCGACCCAGCGCACGAGGAGCTGCAGTCCACCGAGCAGGCAGGCGGTGGCGAACAGCACGACCACGGCGAAGGCGTCGACGCTGCCGATGGTGCCGTCACTGGTCGCGACGCGACCGACCAGCCACGGGTTGACGAGCAGGCCCGCGACGACGAGGACGAGGCCGGCCTGCCGGCGCCGGGTCGGTTCGATGCTCATGGCTTGCTCCGACGCCGCGCCAGCAGCGCATCGACGAAGAACTTGGCCGACCAGCTCAACACCGCGCCATCGTTGTACCAGCCCCACATCGGCGTGCAGCCGGGAATGCCGCCACGCAGGCCGGGATTCGGCGAATCGACGAGCTGCGCGGCCTTGACCAGGTCGAGCGCCGTATCCGCCCAGCGTCGCCAGTCGGCCTCCGGCCTGAGCTCGTCCAGGCGCAGCCAGACCAGGGCCATCTGTGCGTCGCCGGTGAGGCAGGCCGAATCGGCCCGCGCCTGCCACGCGTGGTCGAGCACACCCGGCAGCCAGCCGAGGCGGTCGAGCGTCTGGCCGACAGCGCGAGCGGCCGTCGCCACCGCATCGACCACGTCCTCGCGCTCGAGCACGGCGGCGATGCCGAGCAGTCCGGCCAGGGTGTAGCCGATGGTGTGCAGGTCGGCGATGCGCAGTTCCTGCTCGGCAGCGGTGAAGCCGGTCGCCTCGAACCAGCCGTTGGCCGGCACGTGGCGCGCCATGATCCAGGCCAGGCCGCGTTCGACCGCCGCGCGCTGCGCGGCGTCGCCGGTGACGGCGGCGAGATCGGCCAGCCAGCACGCGAGGTGGGCGCTGTAGCAGGCCGGTGTGTCGTGGTAGTACCACTTGCGCCAGGCGCCGTCGGCGTCCTGCACGCCGACCAGCCAGTCGCCGGCGCGCCGCGCCGCGTCGAGCGTGGTCGCATCACCGCTCGCCGCCGACCACGCGAGCAGGCCGTTGATGATCTGGGCGGTGTTGAAGGGCGACGGGTTGACGGTATTGGCCGCGATCTCGCCGGCGGGGAACGCACCGCTGTCGAGCTGCGTGCCGAGGAGGAAGGCGATGGCGCGCTCGGCGCGCCGGCGGTAGGCGTCGTCGCCGTCCGCCGCCAGCGCGAGCAGCGTCGGCACGATGTAGCCGGTGGTCTCGGGATAGGCGCTGGTCCAGCCACCTTTCATGCGGTAGCGCCCGACGATGCCGCCTTCGGCGCTCGCATCCTGGGCGCGTTCCAGCCAGCCCACCGCCGCCGCCAGGTGGACCTCGTCGCCGTGCGGCGAGCCCCGGCGGGTGACGTCACGGCAATGCACCAGGGCGCCCAGGTGGCCGGAATGCCACGGGCGATAGCGCCGCACGCGGGCGAAGTCGAGACGCGCGCGATGCCACAGGGGCGCGGCGTCGAGTGGTGCGGATGGCGCCATGGAGAAGATTCCTGCCCGGGATGTGATGACGTGGCACGGCTGCTCGTCGTATCGGCGACGAGCGCCTCGCGCCCCGATCCGCCCGGGTGCAGTCCGGTCGGCGCGCCATTCAACCACGACAGACGTTGCGCGATCCACGCGGACCCGTGCGCGCAACCGCGCTCGCGAACACAGCCTGCCGGCATACGAATACCGACACCGTGACGGGGATCAGTCAACGGCGCGTGTGGGCGGCGGGGCGCCGAGCACCCGGTGCTATAGTGGCCGCCAGCATCCGCCATCGTCATCGTTCGCCCGCCGTCGCCATGCCTGCCACCCGTCCGCCCATGTCGCTCGTCGCATTACTGACCCTGGCCACGGCGCTCACAGCGTGCAACGCGAGCTGGGCCCACGGCGACGGCGGCCACCCCGCGTCCAGTGCGACGGCGGACGCGCAGGCCACCGTCACCCTGCCGGCCGCGAGCGCGCCGACCCTTGCCGCGACCCTGGTCAGCGATGCCAACGGCCGCCTGGTCGCGCGGCTCATGACCACGCGCTTCCAGTTCGCCGCGGACAAGACCGGCCAGGCCCACCAGGCCGGCGAAGGCCATGCGCACCTGGTCATCGACGGCACCAAGGCCGCCACCGTGACGACGCCCGAGTACGCCCTGCCGACACTCACTGCCGGCACCCACCAGCTCGCCATCGGCCTGATGAGCAACGATCACCGCGCCTATGCCGTGGCGGGACGGCCGATCGCCGCACGTTTCGCACTCCGTGTCAGCGGCGAAGCCGGTGGCACGCGGCAGGATTTCGACATCGCGATCGCGGGGGACAAGGCGACGCCGTCCACCATCCGCGTGACCGAAGGCGACACCGTCAGCCTGCACGTTGCGGCGGACGCGCCGGCGGAACTGCATCTTCACGGCTATGACATCGAGGCCGGCGTCGCGCCCGGCGACCCGGTCACGTTGCAGTTCACTGCGGATATCGGCGGTCGCTTCCCGCTCGAACGCCACGTCGATGACGGTGGCGGCCACGGTCACGGTGCGCTGCTCTACCTCGAGGTCTACCCGGACTGACCATGCGCGGTGACGCGCACGCGACCGTGGCGTCACGCGCGGGGGTGGCCATTGGGCTGGCCATGGGGCTGGCGCTGGGACTGCTCCCGGCCCTGGCCTGGGCGCATGGCTTCGGGGCGCGGTTCGACCTGCCGATCCCGATGTGGCTGTGGCTGGCCGGGGCCGGCCTGACCCTGGTGCTGTCCTTCGCCGCGGTGATCGACTTCCTGCCGGCGGCGCTCGAGCGCATCGACCACCCGCGTCACGACCTGCTGCGCCATGCGCCGGTTCGTCTCCTCGCCCACCCGTTCGTCGGGGGCGTCGTCCGCGTGCTGGCGGTGCTGCTCTTCCTCGCCACCATCGTCGCCGGCCTCGCCGGCAACCCCGAGCCCGACCGCAACCTCGCGCCGACCATGGTGTGGGTGGTGTTCTGGGTCGGCATGGCCTTCGCGAGCGCCTTCATCGGCGACGTGTGGCAGGCAATCAATCCACTCGGCACCCTGTTCGACTGGGCCGACGCCCTGTCGCGCGCGCTGCGCGGGCGGTCGTTGGCCGGTGGCCGGTCGTATCCCGCCGGCTTCGACATGTGGCCGGCGGTGGCCGCCATGCTCGCCTTCGGCTGGGGCGAGCACGTCTGGGGTGGCGCCGCGGTACCGTGGAACCTGGGCGTGATCCTCTGTGCCTACACGGCCCTGACGGTCGCGGGCATGCTGTGCTATGGACGCGATGACTGGCTGCAGCACGGCGAGGTGTTCACGGTGATGTTCGGATTGTTCGCGCGCTTTGCCCCGCTCGAACTGCGTCGGCGCGGGCAGGGCGCTCCGGTCCTCGCCCTGCGCCCGCCGGCGGTCGGCCTGCTCGAACCGCGCCGGGCCTCCTTCGCCATGGTCGTGTTCGTGCTGCTGACCCTCTCGCTCGTCACCTATGACGGCTTCAAGGAGACCTCGGCCTGGCAGGAGCTGGTCACGACGCTGGCCGTCGATGCGCCGGCCCTCGATGGCGCGACGCTGGGCGTGCTCGGGCTGTTCGCGTTTCCGCTGCTGTTCCTGCTCGCCTTCCTGCTGTGCTGTTGGGCGATGAGACTCGCCGCGCGCGCCGCGGTGTCCGCCGCGACGACCACCGCGGGTACGCTGGATCTCGCTGGCCGCTTCGTCTGCACGCTCGTGCCGATTGCCATCGCCTACCACGTCGCGCACTACCTGAGCCTGCTCGGCACCGCCAGCCAGTTGCTCATCCCGCTCGCCTCCGATCCGCTCGGGCGTGGCTGGGATCTGTTCGGCACGGCCGCCTACGTCGTCGACCCCGGCCTGCTCGGCGTACGCACGGTGTGGTATCTCGTCGTCACTCTCATCGTCGTCGGCCACGTGTTCTCGGTCTACCTGTCCCACCTGGTCGCGCTGGACGTCTACGCCGAGCGTCGCGCGGCAATCTGGAGCCAGGTGCCGATGCTGGTGCTGATGGTCGCCTACACCATGACCAGCCTGTGGATACTCGCGCAACCGATCGTCGGCTGAACCCACTCGCACGA
Source organism: Gammaproteobacteria bacterium (assembly GCA_050184115.1). Lineage (GTDB taxonomy): Bacteria > Pseudomonadota > Gammaproteobacteria > JACKNG01. Next base: position 378,481 of record JBFXAQ010000003.1, read on the forward strand.
GGCCACCTGAACGCCATGCCCATCACCTTCAAGAGCAAGCACGCGCCGAACATCGTCATGCTCGAGCGGGTCGCGCTCGAACTGCTCCACCTCGCCGGCCACAGCGGCAGCGTGCCCGGTTCGTTCGCGGCCGAGGACCTGCCCGCCGCGCTGGCCCGCCTCGAGGGTGCCATCGCCGAGGCGCCGGGCCGCGCGCTCGACGCCGATCGGTCGCGCGCGGACGATGCCGATGACGAACGCCCGCGCGAGACGCCGGTCAGCATCGCGCACCGGGCGGGCCCCCTGCTCGACCTGCTGAAGACCGCCCTCGCCGAGGGCGACTACGTCATCTGGGATCGCTGAAGACCGCCCGCGCACCGGTCGCGCCGGCGCCGCGCGGTCAGTCGAAGTAGAACGACAGGCTGTGGCCCTCGGCATCGCTCGGCGGACGGCCGAACCACAGCGTGCCCGGCTTGCGCAGCCGCAACATGGGCGGCACTTTGAAGTGGGGCTCGCCGCGGGCGGCACAGAAGGTGCCGTTGGTACTCGAATCGAGCAGCAGGAACTCACGGTCACGGTAGACGATGCGGGCGTGTTCGACGGAGACGAAGGCGTCGTCGGTACGCAGCCGGTTGCCGCGGCCGCGGCCAATCGTCAGGGGCTTGCTGTCGGCTTCGAGCACGATCTCGGTATCCGTGCCCCAGCGCGCCACCATGCGCCGATACGGCCCCCACGGCGGGCGCGTGGCGGTGGAGCGCAGGTAATCGGAGTCCTCCGCCACCTTGAGCAGTTCGAACGGCGCCTGGTCGGGTCCGAAGGCGACGTGGTCGAGCGAGTAGAGGTTGAGCTGGTCGCTGTAAGCCAAGCGGTCGTAGACCGGGCGCGTGGCGACGATCCAGCCGGGACTGGCGAGGCGGGTGAGGTGCTCGACCAGGCCGAGCGCCTCGCCTCGGTATTCACCGTCGACGCAGTCGACGACGCCGACGTGCAAGCCGAGGCGGGCACACAGTTCATCGGGAAAGACCAGGTTCTCGACCAGCTGACGCGCCACCGGCAGGGCCGTATCAGGGCTGTCGAACACCGCCAACAGGCGGTTGTTGCGCACCCAGGCGGCCTCGGCGAGCGGTTTCGACACCGCCTCCCAGGCTTCGAGCACGACGTTCGCCGGAGTCGTGATACGCACCGGCACGCCGGGCTGCTGGCGCGGACTCAGCAGGGCGCAGAGCACGGTGCGGGCGCCGGTGTCCAGGCGCAGGTCGTCGACCTGGAATTCGTGCGTGCGGTCGTATTCGGCGTCGCGTTGGGAAGCGTCGGAAGTGCTCATCGAACCCTCTCCTCGACGTGCGCGATCATGTGCCGTTCGAACGCCGCTGGCCCATGACCCCGATCAGCTTGTCGAGCCGACCGAGCTCGGGGCCGTTCAGCGCCCGGCTGGCGAACCGGATGACGGCGGACTTGCGATATCCCTTGGCCTTGATGTCCCGCAGGATCCGCAGCGCTTCCGTGTCCTGCTGACGTTGGACGGCGGCGACCAGCATCTCGAGCAGGGTCTCCGTCCACACCGTGCGGGGAGTCGTTTTGTCGTCTTTCACGGCGGACTCCGGGCGGTATGTGCAGCGATGTCGCGGAGTCTGCGGGTGGCCGGCGGGGACCGCCAGCCGAATTGTCACAGAATGTGAAATCGGCCACGCAAGCGCCCGCGGGCCGCCGGCGGGCTCTCAGCGGGGTGGATGGCGGCGCGGCGCTTGCTCGGGGATCCAGCCTGTCAGCACGCCGCGCATGGCCGCCTCCACGCTGAGATCGAGCGGCGTCAGCCAGGCGCGCGGCAGGAACACGGTGTAGCCGCCGATCTGGTAGCTCATCGGCAGGTAGACCGCGACGCGGTCCTGCGGCGCGCCGACGATGGCGGCGTCGTCGCGGGTGAGGATGCCGATCGCGGCCAGCGGCCAGTTCGGGTGCTCGATGCGCACCACCTGGCCGACCTCCTCGCCCTGGGCCGGGGCGAGCAGCCCGGTCAGTTGCTTGAGCGCGCTGTAGAGGTCGCGTACCACCGGCAGGTGCCGCAGCGGCAGTTCGACCACGCCGTAGATCCAGCGCGTCAGCCGCGAAGACACCAGCACGCCGAGCAGGAACACCGCCAACACGCCGATGACGATGCCGAGCCCTGGAATCCCGGCCACCCCCGGTGCAACGCGGCCGAGCAGTGCGCCCGTGACGCGGTCGAGCCAATCGCCGAAGGCATACACGGCGTAGACGGTCAGGAACACGGGCAGGAAGGCGAACAGGCCCTGGAAGAAGGTTTTCACGAGCGCATTCATGGCGTCCTCCACCGACCACTCAGGATGCGCGCAACGGCCAGGCGGCGCGGCACGCAGCCACAGCCTAGCCTGGATTCGTCACCCGCGTACGTTGCACCGCAGTCGGGATGCCGCCAACCCACGCCCCGCGGCGCCCTCGACGAGGACCGCGGATTCGACGGTCTGCCCGGCGGCGTTGCCAATCGTGCGCCGGCGCAGCGACCACGACTGCAGAACGGCACGCGCGGGCCGCTACAGCGACGACGGATACCGCATCGAGGCGACACGGAGGCCGCACGCCATGACGTTTCCCCACATGACACTGACGGCGAACGGCAACCTGCGCATCGCCGCGCCGAGCGGCCTCGGCCAGCGCGTGTTCACCGTCCACGACCAGCTCGAGGCGTTCTGTCCCCAGATCCGCCGCGTCGCCGTCGCCCTGCTCGACCCGACGACCGACCAGCTGCACAGCTTCCTGCACAGCACGCGGGGCGAGAACCCGCTGCCGGCCTACGCCTGCGCCATCGACGACGTCCCTTCACTGGTACAGATCGCGCGCAGCCGCCGACCACGCGTGCTGAACGATCTCGACGCCGCGCAGCACGACGACAGCGAACACGGCCGCCGCCTGCTCGCGGCCGGCTATCGCGCCAGCTACACCGCGCCGATGTTCTCCGGCGAACGACTGCTCGGCTTCCTCTTCTTCGATGCCGCCGAGCGCGGCGTCTTCACGCCCGCGGTGTGCGCCCGCATCGACGTGTACGTGCAGCTCGTCCAGTTGCTCGTCGAACAGGAACAGGCCTCGATCCATACCCTCACGGCGGCCATCCGCACGGCCATCCGCTTTGGTCGCTTCCGCGACGAGGAGACCGGCGCCCACTTGCTGCGCATGTCGCACTACGCGCACCTCATCGCCCATCACCTGCCCGCGCGCGAGCGACGCGACGACGAGTGGATGGAGTTCCTGCTGTTGTTCGCACCGCTGCACGACATCGGCAAGATCGCGATACCGGACGACATCCTGCGCAAGGCGGGTCCGCTCGATGCCGCGGAGATGGCCCGCATGCGCACCCACGTCGACCACGGCCACAACCTCGTCCATTCCCTGATCGAGGAGTTCGAGCTCGAGCGGCTCGATCACATCGACATGCTGCGCAACATCATCCGCTACCACCACGAGAACTACGATGGCAGCGGCTACAACGCCGGCCTCGCGGGCACGGCGATTCCGCTCGAAGCACGCATCGTCAAGGTCGCCGATGTCTTCGACGCCCTGACCAGCGTGCGCCCCTACAAGCGGGCGTGGACGCTGGACGAAGCCTGCGCTTTCCTCGAGGCCGAGAGCGGCCGCCAGTTCGATCCCGACTGCGCCGCCGCCCTCACCCACAACCGCGCCGAGGCACTCGCCATCCGCCAGCGCTTCACCGAACTCGAGGCCTGAAGCGTCGCGCCGCCTTCACAGCTCGGCGAGGATGCGGCCGTGTCCGAGCACGGCGTCGAACAGGCCCGAGTAACAGCCGACCATCTCGCGCACCGGCAGGCGATACCAGGGATCGACCGCCGACGGCGCGTCGTAGACCAGCGACCCTGGCCCCGTCCAGATACAGGGAATGCCGTTGGCGCCGAGATGCGGCTTGAGCGCGAGCTCGCTGCCGATGAGCTGCGCCAGCGCCGGGCGGGGTGACTCCGTCGCGCAGGGGATCATCTTGAGCGAGATGCTCGGGGTGATACCGAAATCCTCTGTCGCCACCGGCGTGACGTTGCGCATCACCGCCGTCATCAGGCGGTTGCCGGTCGGCCGTTCGACCAGGCCCATCATGACCTCGCTCTCGTGGCGGACCTCGATGTGGGCGAGCTTCTTGGCGAAGCCCCAGATCTCGCGACCGCCGATGAGCGGCGCCTCGTTGTCGGTGAACAGTGCCGGGTAGTAGCTCCACACCTTGCCTTCGAAGCGCGCGCGGATGGAGATCATCGCCTCGTGGTACGGACCGAAGGTCGACCAGCCGTAGTGGGCGAGGATGACGGTCACGGTCGGCTCGCCGTCGAGTTCGAGCGCGTCCGGCAGCCAGGCGAGAGCGGCTTCCTCGTCGGTGCGATAGACGAGGAACATCATCTCCATGTTGCGGTAGTAGAACGGTGGCTTCTGCACCGCCTCGCCGGTCACCGGCATGCTCGCGCCGTAATCCTCGACGCGCAGGCGTCCCTTGTTGGCCATGGTTGTACGTACCTCTCTGTGGTGTGGTTGTTGAACGGGCGTCCGCCGCCGACTCAGGACGCGGCGCGGCCGTCGTGTCGGCCGAAGAAGGTTGCGGCAAGGCGGTTCTTCTGCAGCTTGCCGGTGGTGGTCAGGGGCAGCTCGTCCTCGGCCGCGAAACGCACCAGGCGTGGCACCTTGTAGGCGGCGAGTGCGGCGCGGCAGTGCTCGATGAGGGCCGCGGCGCTGACCTCGGCGCCGGGCCGGGTGACGATCACCGCGCCGATGACCTCGTCGCGCACCGGGTCCGGTACGCCGGTGCAGTAAGCGAGTTTGACCGCCGGATGGGTGAGCAGGATCTCCTCGACCTCGATCGGCGCGACGTTGATGCCGCCGGTCTTCACCATCTCCTTGCTGCGGCCGCGGAAGTAGAGATAACCGTCGGCGTCGAGGTAACCGAGATCGCCAGTACGGAAGTAGCCCTGCTCGTCGAATGCCGCCGCGGTCTGCGCGGGATCCTTGAAGTACGCGGTCAGCACGTAGCCCCTGACCCGGATCTCGCCTGCTTCGCCCACGGCGCAATCGGCGCCGCTATCGGCGTCGACGATGCGCAGCTCGACACCGGGCAGCGCCCGCCCGACCGAACGCAATCGCAGTTCGAGCGGGTCACCGGCGTCCGTCACCGTGCAGTTGCCGTAGGTTTCAGTCAGGCCGTAGATATTGCAGATCTCGCGCGCCCCGAGTTCGACCACGCGCATGATCTGCTCGGCGCTGCCGAGCGTCGCACCGCCGCGCAGGCAGGCGAGGTCCCGCGCCGCGCGCTCGGGATGTTCGTGCAGGGCCTGCGCCATGTTGGGCGTGCCGTAGAACAGCGTGCAGCGCTCGCGCTCGATCAGCGCGAGCGCCGCACCGGCTTCGAAGCTTTCCTGCAGCACCAGGCAGCCGCCGTGGGTGATGACGTTGAACAGCGCGTTCTCGCAGGCGAAGGACCAGAACATCGACACCGCCAGCCACACGCGGTCGTGCTCGGTGACGCGCTGACGCTCGCCGATGTGCCACATGTTCTCGATCAGCGCGTAGTGCTGCAGCAGCACGCCCTTCGGCAACGCGGTCGAACCCGAGGTGTAGAGGAGGTAGGCGATATCGGTCGGCGCGACGGCGTCCGTCGCCGCATCCAACGTCGCATCGTCGATCGCCGCGCCCGCGGCCAGCAGTTCGGCCCAGGTGCGGCAGCCAGGGTGACGCCGTGGCCCGACCAGCACGATGTCGCGCAACGCCGGCAGGCGTTCGGCACGCGGCTGCATGGCATCGAGCATGGCGAGGTAGTCGGCCTTGAGGAACTCGCCGGTGGTGATCAGCACGCGGGTATCCGAATGAGCGAGCACGTGCTCGAGTTCGCGCGCGGTGGCCCAGGTGTTGACGCCGACCATGACCGCGCCGATGGCGGTGGCGGCGAAATCGGCGACGATCCATTCGGCCACGTTGCCCATCAGCAGCGCGACCTTGTCGCCCGGCTGGACACCGAGCGCGAGCAGGCCCCGCGCGCACGCCCGCACCTCGTCCCGCAGGGACGCGTAGCTCAGGCGCCGCGTGCCGGCAACGAGCGCTTCGCGCGCGCCGTGCCGCGTGGCGAGTTCGTCGATCAGCGCGGATACGGTGCGGGCCACCGGCGGCACGGACATGAAAGCTCTCCCCTGCTGCCCCCGTCGCCACCACCGGCCGCGGAGCGGCATCGATTATCCGGGGGCGACGGCGACCGCGGCAACCGCGCCGCGGCACGCCATGCTCAAGTCGTCCCGCGCCACGCCGCTCTAACGACCACCGGGCACCACACCACGCTGGCGGGGGCAGCGACAGCGGCCCACGCCGGCGCCCGGCCATGACCGCACGACGAGGAGACGCACGATATGGCTGGCGACGACACCGTGGTCAGAACACTGTGGACCGACACGCTGCTCGAGATGCTGGTCGTCGCGCTCGAACACAAGACCGAGCGCGAGGTCGTCGAATTGCTGCGCGAGATCCGCAGCAAGCGCTTCACGCGCGAAGCCGTTGGCACCTACGTCGACAAGCGGCTCGGCGATACCGGCCGCCGCCGCCTGAATGTCTGCCTAGGTCGGCTGCGCGCCTGACGCTCGTCCTCAACCGACGAGATCCTTCACCGTCGTCGAGACGCCGTTGGTCCTGACCGAGGCGACGCCGTTGTCACGCGCGGCGACGGTGCCATACATCTGGCTCGACCCGATGACCTGGTGGTTGGCGGCCTTGAGGTTGAAGAAGAACTTGCCGTTGGAAGCTTCCTTGAGCTCGTAGCGCGCTTCGTCGGCACAGTTCTTCTGCACCGAAGCGATGCCGTTCTCGGCCGCCGCGCGGGTCTTGTACAACTCGCTGGTGAGTATGGTTTCGGCATTGCCCGCTTTCAGTACGAAGCGGAACTGCCCGTCGGCGCTCTTGCCGAGCTCGAACCAACCTGCCATGTCGTCTCTCCCTGGATTCTCGATGGTTGTCGTCAATTTGTGGTGGCCGGAATCTAGCACAGCAGGCGAACGGGACGATGCCCGCGGCGCCGCGCGAGTGGCGTCACGTCGGCGGCGCGTGCGCGGCAACCAAGCGCGCGATGGCCGCTCCGTCGAGGGTCTCGTGGGTTTCCAAGGCGGCGGCGATGGCGTCGAGCGCGGCACGGCGCGCGCCGAGGATCTCCATCGCCCTGTCGCGCCCGGCCTCGACGATCGCGCGCACCGCGCTGTCGATGGCCTGGGCGGTGGCTTCGCTGAAGTTGCGCTCCTCGAGCGTCTGCGCGCTGGCGAGATACTGGAGCTGCTGCTGGCGGCCCCATACCACCGGGCCCAACGCTTCGCTCATGCCGAGGCGGGTGACCATGGCGTGGGCGATCTCGGTGGCACGTTCGAGATCGTTCGCCGCGCCCGACGACACTTCGCCCAGCACCAGCCGTTCAGCGGCTCGGCCACCGAGCAGGATCGCGACCTGGTCCTGCATCTCCGCGGTCGTCGACAAGTACTTCTCCGTCACCGGCAGCTGCAGCGTGAAGCCGAGCGCGCCGATGGCGCGTGGGATGATGGTCACGCGGTGTACCGGTTCGCCGGTCGGCACCGTGACGGCGACCAGCGCGTGGCCCGCCTCGTGCACGGCGACGCGATGCTTCTCGGCGGTCGAGAGCACGCGCTGACGGTTCTCGGGGCCGGCGATGACGCGATCGATGGCGGCCTCGAAATCGCTCAGGCCGATGCGCTCGCGGCCCTCGCGCAGCGCGTGCATGGCCGCCTCGTTGCAGATGTTCTCGAGATCGGCGCCGACGAAGCCGGGCGTGCGCTGGGCGACGACGTGGAGGTCGACGTCGGCGGTCAGCGGCATGCGGTTGGCGTACAGACGCAGGATGCCCTCGCGGGCGACGACGTCGGGCTTGTCGACCGGGATACGGCGATCGAAGCGACCGGCGCGCAGCAGCGCCTGGTCGAGGATCTCGGGGCGATTGGTCGCCGCCATCACGACCACGCCGGTCGAGGCGTCGAAACCATCCATCTCGGTCAGCAGCTGGTTCAAGGTCTGCTCGCGCTCGTCGTGGCCGCCGAGCGCCGGCCCCGCGCTGCGCGTGCGGCCGATGGCATCGAGTTCGTCGATGAAGATGATGCAGGGCGCCTTCTGCCGCGCCTGGTCGAACATCTCGCGCACCCGCGCCGCGCCGACGCCGACGAACATCTCGATGAACTCCGAGCCCGAGATATTGAAGAAGGGCACGCCGGCTTCGCCGGCGACGGCGCGCGCGAAGAGGGTCTTGCCGGTGCCCGGCGGGCCGACCAGCAGCACGCCCTTGGGGCTGCGCGCGCCGAGTTTCGCGATGCGCGAGGGATCGCGCAGGAACTCGACCGTCTCGCGCAGCTCCTGCTTGACCTCGTCGTAGCCGGCGACGTCGTCGAAAGTCACCTTGGGCCGCTCGTCGGGGTGCACGCGCACGCGGTTGCCGATGGAGAGGAAGCCGCGCCCCATGCCGCCGATGCGCCGCGCCATCCAGCTCCAGGCCAGGAACACCACGCCGAAGGGCAGTACCCAGTTGAAGACGAAGTTGGTCAGCCAGTTGTCCTCGCGGCGCACGCTGTAGCGCACGCCCTGGGCGGTCAGCTTGTCAGCCAGTTCCTGGTTCCACAGCGGGATGGTGTAGAAACGCTGCGGCTGCCCGGTGCCGGGCTCGGCGGTGGTCAGGGTGCCGACGATGCGGCTGTCGGTGACGACCGCTTCGGCCACCTCGCGCTGCTCGACGTGGCGCAGGAACTCGCTGTAGGGGATCTCGCTGCGGCGCGCCTCGGCCGCTTCACGCCAGAAATGCGCCGAGACGACGATGAACACCAGGTAGAGCAGCAGGGTGAACTGCGGCTGCTGCCAGAAGTGCTGGCGCGAGGTCTTGTTGATCTCGATGTCAGGTTCGTGGGGATGGGCGTCGCGGTGGCGCGTGGTCTTCATGGCGGCGTGGTCTTGCTCGGCGCGATGGGCCAGAGCTTACTCCAGGCGCGAAGCCACGGCGGGCGCCGGCACGCATTCAGCGCCGCGAGGGCCGTGTGGACGGCATCCGTTCGGTGGTCGCCCGCGCGCCCGCGCTCGGCAAGCGTGGGGGTGACCTGGCGGCGGCACGAATGAGGCCGCGGGCGCCCCGCGCGCTGCTCCCCGAGCGTCAGCGCCGCACCCGCTCCATCACCCGCGCCCAGTCGTCGAGGGCGTCGACGAGATGCGGCAGGACGAGGAAGCTGACGGCGTTGAAGCCGGCATCGGCGAGCACGCGCACGCGCTCGGCGAGTTCGTCGACGGTGCCGGAACACGAGACCTGGCGGATGAATTCGCCGGAGACCAGCGGCTCCTCGTCCTCGCGCAGGAACAGTGCATGACCGCGGTGCAGGGTGAGATAGCGCGCATCGGCCGGTTCGTAGGCGTCGTACATCGCCTGGTAGGCCGCGAGCATGGCCTCGTCGGCGATGCCGCCGGTGCCGAGATCGCCGTACTGCTTCTCCATCAGGTTGTGCATGACCATGATGGCGGTCGGCCCGGCCTGGGCGCGCACGCGCGGGCTGTGGTAGGTTTCGCCATCACGGATGGCGGAGCCGAACACGAACGCCGTCTTGCGGAACTCGGCCGGATCGCGGCCGGCGGCGCGGTAGGCCTCGTCCATGGCGCGGGCATCGGCACGGGCCTGCTCGTCGCCGGCGTAGATGGCGATCCAGTGGCTGCCGGTCTCGGCGGTCAGGGCGCGCGCCCGCGGCCCACCGGCGGCGACGTGCACGGCGATGGGGTCGTCGGTGTTGAAGAGGTCGCGCTCGGGATTGAGGAAGCGGATTTTCCGTTGGCGGCCCGAGAAGGACCATTCCACCGTCTCGCGTGCGACGAGACCGTTGACCGTCTCGATGTAACGCCTGAGGTGGTCGAGTCCGATCGCCGGCAGGCCCATCGCGCGGCGCCCGGAGAAGCCGGTGCCGACACCCCAGTCGATGCGTCCCGGCGCCAGCGAATTGAGCGTCGCCAGCATGTTGGCGGTGACCGGTGGGATGCGGTTCGACGGAATGCACACGCCGGTGCCGAGGCGGATGCGCGAGGTGTTCATGGCCGCGGCGGCCATCACCACGAAGGGATCGGCGGCGACCATCTGGCTGTCCTCGAACCAGGCGGTGTCGAAGCCGAGGGCCTCGGCACGTTGCGCCACCTTCCAGCTGTCGTGCGCGGTGGCCATGATGACGGCGAATTCCATGGGTGTTCTCCCCGGTTGCGGATTCAGTAGGACTTGGGCAGGCCGAGCACGCGCTCGGCGATGTAGGACAGCAGCAGCGGCGGGCTGATCGGCGCGATGCGGTGGATGAGGCATTCGCGCAGGTAACGCTCGACGTGGTACTCCTTGGCATAACCCATGCCGCCATGGGTCATGACGGCGTTGGTGCAGGTGGCGAAAGCCGCCTCGGCGGCGAGGTACTTGGCGGCATTGGCCTCGGCCCCGCATTCCTCGCCGCGGTCGTAGCGCGCGGCGGCGTCGAACACCAGCAGGTTGGCCGCGGTGAGCTCCGCCCAGTTCTTCGCCAGCGGGTGCTGCACGGCCTGGTTCTGACCGATCGGCCGATCGAACACCACGCGCTCGCGAGCGTAGTCGGTGGCGCGCTGCAGGGCGGCACGGCCGATGCCGACGAGACCCGCCGCGACCAGGATGCGCTCGGCATTGAGCCCGTGCAGAAGATAACGGAAGCCGCGACCTTCCTCACCAATGCGGTGTTCGAGCGGCACTGGCAAGCCGTCGAAGAAGATCTCGTTCGAGTCGACGCACTTGCGACCCATCTTGTCGATGACGCGGATATCGCAGTAGCGGCGGTCGAGATCGGTATAGAAAAGTGACAGGCCGTCGACGGGCCGCGCACAGTCCTCGATCGGCGTGGTGCGCGCAATGAGCATGATCTTGTTCGCCACCTGCGCGGTCGAGATCCAGACCTTCTCGCCGTGGACGAGGTAGCGGTCGCCATCGCGCACGGCGCGCGTCTTGAGCCGCGTCGTGTCGTGCCCGGTATTCGGCTCTGTGACGCCGAAGCAGGCGATGTCCTCGCGCCGGATGATGCGCGGCAGCCAGGTGCGGCGCTGTTCTTCGTTGCCGTGGGCGATGAGGGGATTGAGCCCGAAGAAGCCGACACCGATGGCCGACAGGCCGCTGTTCGCCGCGCCCGACTCGGTGATGGCCTGGAGCACCAGCGCCGCCTCGGTGACGCCGAGCCCGGCGCCGCCGTATTGCTCCGGCACACCGACGCCGATCCAACCGTCCTCGGCGATGGCGCGGCAGAAATCCTCGGGAAACTCGCCGCTGTCGTCGTGTGCGAGCCAGTAGGCATCGTCGAAACGGCTGCAGAGCTTCAACACCGACTCGCGGATCTGGCGTTGCTCAGGCGTCAGGTTGTGGTCCATTCAGGCCCTCCTCGGTGCGGCGCGCGCGGGCGCGGTGGATGGTTGTTCCGGGGCGTCGGCGTCACGCGGCAGCAGGCGCGGTGCGACCAGGTCGATCAGGCGCCGGACGACCGCACGGGTGAGGTCGGCATCCGGCGCGATGCTGGCCTGGATGACCAGGCCGCGCAGTGCACAGCGCACCAGGATCAGCACTTCGCGCACCTCGCCGTCGTCGCCGCTGGCCGCACGGTAGAGCCTCAGCGCCTGCGCCTCGAACGCGCTGTTCCATTGCGCCAGGGTGGGCTGGACACGCGCGCGCAATGCGGCGTCGGTGCGCATGGCGTTGAGGATCTCGAGCAGCGCGCGGTAGGCGCTGGTGTCGACCAGGCGGCTCCACATGGCCGCTAGTTCGTCGGCAACAACGCGCTCACGGCGTTGCGCCGACACCGCGACGACTTCGAGCGAGGTCTGCATGAGGCGTTCGGCGACGGCGACGACGAGGTCAGCCTTGGCCGGGAAGTGGTGTTGCATCGCCCCGCGCGAGACGCCGGCGCAATCGAGCACGCGCCCGATCGACGTCGCCGCGTAGCCGTGGCGATCGAGGCAGTCGATGAAGGCATCGACGATGCGCGCATGCATCAGCGAACTCTTGGCCCGCTGGCGGGCGCGTGGCGGCGAGCCGGTGATGGCGACCATCGACGCCCTCCCCGCGCGGATGATGCGCACACCTTAGGTCGCGCTTCGGTAAAAAACAATACGATCGTACTGTTTTTAGCCGAAGCGACGCTCGCGATTACCAGAGGATCTCACGGGGTCTGACCCCGCGGCTCAGGCGGAATGCAGGAAAAACAACGAATTATCGCTCGGGGTCAGGCCCTCTCGCTCGGGGTCAGACTCCGCCGCGTCGGGTCAGGCGGCGAGTTCCTGCGCCGTCGACAGCTCGTGGAGGAAGCGCAAGGCCTGCAAGGGCGACATTACGAGCGGTTCGAAGCGCTCCATGCCGAACTCGTGCAACAAGTGACCGACGGCACCACCGTCAGCCGCGTAGCCCATGCGCCAGTCGCCGAATAGCGGCTCGTCGACGTACTCGTAGGCGATGATGGTGACGGCGTCGTGACGGGGATCCTCGGCGATGTCGAGGAACAGTGCGTTGACCTCGGCGCGGGGGCCTTCGAGCACCTGCAGGAACCAGCGCGACTGGTAACTGAGCATGCCGCAGATACCGAGCTTGTCGTTGTTCGCACGGGCCGTGCGCAGGATGTTCTGGATGTCCTGCAGGGACATGTCGCGCGCGGCGCGCGAGCAGTAGATGAGTCGCACCGGCATGGGCGGCACTCCGTGAACGGTGGGTTGCCCGGGCTAGCGGCTGGGGCACGCGGAACTTTAGGAATCGTGGCCGTGGCCGCTATGGGCGACACCGGCCCGCAGCGGAACACGCATGTCACCAGCCACCACCACCCTCGTCGCCATCGGCGCGCACGGCTCACCGTTCGAAGCCTGCGTGGCGGCGATCGATGCCACGCCGCAGCTGACGGGACTCGTCGTCGAACACGCTCCGGATCTGCGCAAGGGCCTCAAGACCCTGCGCCGGCGAGATGATGTCGCCGCGGTCCTGGCAGTCGTCGATGCCGACGGTCTCGACGGCTTTCTCGATTTCTGCCGCACGCTGCGCAAGGTCATGCACGAGACGACCCTGCGCGTGATCGCCTGCCGCAGCGGCAACTGGCCGGTGGCGGACCTCGATCTCATCGTCGAGCACGGCATCGACGCCATCGTCGACGAAGGCGATTGCCAGGCCGACCGCTTCCTCGCCCTGCTCGGCGCCAACCTGCGCACCTACCGCGATTTCCAGGACGACCGTGCGCGTCGCGCCGTCGAGCAGGATCTGCTGACTACGCTCGCCCGATTTTCGCGCACCGAGCTCGGCGTCGCCGATTGCCTGGCCGAGTTCACGCGCAGCATCGCGCGCATCAGCGGCGCGGTGCTGGCCAACGCGGTGGCGGTACGCAAGGACGGCCGCATCGAGCGTTCGCGCATCACCTACCGCGCCGCCGGCACCAACACGGACGCCGCGGACAAGCTGCTCGCCATCGATCCCACGCCGGATCGGCCGGTCGTCACGCGTGCCGCCGAGGGCGGGTGCCTGGCGGTGTCGTTGGACGAGAGCCCGCGCTTCTACCGCGATCTCGGCGAACTGGTCGGCATGCCGCTGGCCGGCAGCATCGCCGTGCCGCTGAAGAGCTTCGCGCGCACACTTTGCGTGGTCGAATGTTTCCTGCCCGAAGGCGGCCTGGATGGCGTCTCGGTCGACCTCGTCGCCCTCATCGAGAAATCGAGCGCGCAGCTCGGCGTGCTGCTCGAACGACACGAAGTCGAGACCCGCCTCAAACGCCAGTACCAGCGCCTCAAGGGCACGCTGGCCGAATTGTCGACCACCCGCGAGGCGCTCGGCCAGGCCGAAAAACTCGCCGCCGTCGGCCAGCTCGCCGCCGGCATCGCGCACGAGATCAACAATCCCATTGCCTACGTGCTGTCGAATTTCTCGCCCCTCGACGAATACCTCGAATGCATGTCACAACTGCTCGATCTGCACGGCCGTTTCGTCGCCGCGATCGACGCCCATGACGATGTTCAAAGCCGCACCCTGCGCTCCTCGCTGGACGATCTCGGCCGCGAGATCGACATCGACTTCGTGCTCTCCGACGTGCGCTCACTGGTCAGCGAATCACGCAGCGGCCTGCTGCGGGTCAAGGACATCGTGGTCAACCTCAACGAGTTCGCGCGCAAGGATTCGCTGGAGGCGAGCCCTGCCGATCTGAACCACGGCCTGGTGTCGACCCTCAAGATCGTGGCACCGCAGTACAAGGACGGGGTGGTGTTCGAATGCGAGTACGGCGAGCTGCCCGAAGTGCCCTGCCATCTCGGCCTGCTCAACCAGGTGTTCCTCAACATCGTGCAGAACGCGTGCCAGGCGATGGATGGCCGTGGCCACCTGCGCATCAACACCTGCGTGGCCGGTGACGAAGTCGTGATCGGTTTCCGCGACGACGGCCCGGGCATGCCGGCCGATGTCATCGAACACGTCTTCGATCCTTTCTACACCACCAAGCCGGTCGGCCAGGGCACCGGGCTCGGACTGTCGGTGTCGCACGGCATCGTGCAGCGCCACGGCGGACGCATCGAAATCGACAGCACGCCCGGTCACGGCACCGAGTTCCGCGTCGTGCTGCCGCTCGCGGGTCTCACCGCCAGCGCCGACGACAGCCTCGCCGCGGCCGTGGCCTGAACGCCCGGCGCTGGACGCCGACAGCCGCGCACGGCTATCGTCCCCCGCGTCCACACGGGGAGGACACGGGACCATGGCGGAGCATCGGCTCTCCTGCTGCATCACCTTCGATTTCGACGGCATGTCGTCCTGGATCGGCACGCTCAAGACGCGCAACCCGAGCATGGTCTCGCGTGGCCAGTTCGGCGCCGTGGCCGTGCCGCGGCTGCTCGACCTGCTCGCCGCGCGCGGCATCGAAGCGAGCTTCGCCGTGCCCGGTCACACCGCTTACGCCTGGCCGCGCCTGGTCGAGCGCATCGCCACCGCCGGCCACGAACTCGTTCACCACGGCTGGGTGCACGAGAACCCGGCGAGCTTCGACCCGGCCGGCGAACTGCGCGTGCTCGAACGCGGCCTCGAAGCGCTCGAACGCGTCGCCGGCGTACGTCCGCGCGGCTATCGATCACCAGCCTGGGACTTGAGCGAGCGCAGCGTCGAGTTGCTCATCGAGCACGGCTTCCACTACGACTCGAGCTGCATGGGCCACGATTTCCGCCCCTACTACCTGCGCACGGGCGATGCCTGGTCGGTCGACGACCCCTTTCACTTCGGCGTCACCACCGGGCTGGTCGAGATGCCGGTGACCTGGCTGCTCGACGACTTCCCGCCGGCCGAGTTCGTCCTCGGCATGAACACCGGGCTGCAGGCGCCGAGCCTGATCGAGGAGAACTGGCGCGCCGATTTCGACTACGCCTGGCGCGACCAGCCGGGTGGCGTCTACATCCTCACCCTGCACCCGCAGACCATCGCGCGCGGCCGCTACTTCCTCATGCTCGAACGCCTGCTCGACTACTTCGCCGGCCACGACGGCGTGGTGTTCGAATCGATGGGCCGTTACGTCGAGCGCTGGCGCGCGGCCAACCCGCTGGACGCCTGGAAGACGGCCAATCCCGATCTCACCGGCGCGCACGCGATCGAATGAACGACAGCTTTCCCGTCCTCGAACTCGCCGGCGATGCACACGCCCGTGGCCTTGCGTGCGGACACCACTTTGCCGCACGCATCGCCGCCGCCTGGCGTTTCTACAGCGAGCAGGTGTTCACACTGAGCGCGATCGACGCGGCGACCATCCGGCAACGTGCGACGCGCGTGCGCGAACTCGTCGGCGACTTCGAGCCCGCCTACTGCACCGAGATCGAGGCCATGGCCATGGGCGCCGGCCTCGAACCGTGGCAGCTCTACTGCCTCAACGCGCGCACCGAGATCCTCAACGCGACCGTCGGCGAGTGCACCGCGCTCTACTTCGCCCGCGGCGGCGTGCTGGGGCAGACCTGGGACTGGCTCGAGCCGCTCGAGGACCTCGCCGTCATCACCCGCAGCGTGCATGCCGACGGCCGTCGCGTACTGGCCTTCTGCGAACCCGGCATGCTGGCCAAGATCGGGTTGAACGACGCCGGCCTCGGCGTGTGCCTGAATTTCCTCGTCGCTCCGCACAGCCTCGACGGCGTACCGGTACACGTGGTGCTGCGCGCCGTGCTCGACAGCCCCGACCTCGACAGCGCCCGCAACGCCATCGCCCGCTCGGGACACGGCAAGGCCTCCAACTTTCTCATCGGTGACGCCGTCGGCCACGGCGCGAGCATCGAGATCGCGGGCGACGAGACCGCCGAACTCGCCGCCGTCGACGGTGTGCTTGCGCACACCAACCACTGCGTCGCTCCGCGCCTCGCCGCGGGGCGCTTCGTCATCCCGACCTCCCCCGAGCGCCTCGACACGGTGCGGCGGCTGGCGCTGGGCAGTACGTCGCAGGATGTCGCCGCGCTGCAGGCCGTGCTCGCCGGCGGCGCAGGCAGCGGCACGCTGACGGTGCCCTACCACCCGGAGCCCGTGCTCGGCGATCTCCCGGTCGGCACCTGCGCGACGGTGGTGATGGATCTCGCCGCGCGCACCATGCACGCGAAGAAAGGGCCGCGTCCCGGCGCCGTCTACACCGCCATCGCGGTGTAGACGCCCGTCACCACGCCCAAGCCCTGGCAGGGGGTCTGACCCCGCGCGGGGTCAGACCCCGTCGCTATCCCGACCGCCACCACGCCCAAGCCCCGGCAAGGGGTCTGACCCCGAACGGGGTCAGACCCCGTCGACATCCCGACCGCCACCACGCCCGAGCCCCGGCAAGGGGTCTGACCCTGAACGGGGTCAGACCCCGTCGACACCCCGACCGCCCCCACGGCCCGAGCCACGGCACCGTCAATAAGGCCGCCGCACCGTGAACAGCACCGTGTCCGCCACGCGACCATCGGCCGCGCGCAATTCCAGGCGATGGAAGCCCGGCCGTGGCGCCCAGGCGTGGGCGGCATCGGCCTCACCGAGGCGCGCGCCGTCGAGGTAGAGCGCGGCGCCGGTAGTCGCGCCGCGGCTGCGCACGAAGACCTGCTGGTGCTCCGGCGGGATGTCGGGGTCGAGCGCGATGACGACGCCGTTCGGTGGACTGGTGATGCGCGCGACCTCGCGCGCCGGCGCCGGTACCCTCACGCGGTCGATCGCCGTGCCGTCCAGGAACCAGCTCGTGCGCGGCGCCTCGACCGCGGGCTCGAAGCGCACTTCGTGCGCGACCACCCCGGGCGGCGGCACCGGCGCGCGCGAGGGCGAGGTGGCGTGCAGCACGCGCATGATCGCGGCCCAGGCCGGCGCCGCGCCCTGCACCCCGGAGACGTCGCCCATCGCATCGCCCTCGAAGTTGCCGGCCCACACGGCGACCGTGTAGCGATCACTGAAGCCGATGCACCAGTTGTCGCGCATGTCCTTGGAGGTGCCGGTCTTGACCGCGCTCCAGAACGGCGTCGCGAGCGCGCTGTCGAGGCCGAAGGTGAGCGCCCGCGCCGCCGGGTCGGCGAGGATGTCGGCAACGAGGAAGGCGGCCGGCGCACTCATCACGCGCCGTGGCGCTGGCGCGGCCGCGCCCGGCGTGAAGCGCAGCGGACTCCACGCGCCGCCGTTGGCCAGCGCGCGGTAGGCATTGGCCTGTTCGAGCAGACTGACCTCGGCCGAGCCGAGCGCGAGCGAATAGCCGTAGTAGGCGCCGTCCTCGGTGATGCCGGCGTAACCGAGATCGACCAGCCGTTCGCGCAGCGCCTCCACCCCGACCATCACCAGCGTGCGCACGGCCGGTACGTTGAGCGAACTCGCCAGCGCGGTGCGCACGCTGACCAGGCCCTTGAAATCGCGATCGTAGTTCTGCGGGATGTAGAGCCCGCGCGCCGTTTCGAGATCGATCGGCGAATCGTCGAGCAAGGAGACCGGCGTGAGGTAGCCGCGCTCGAGTGCGAGCCCGTAGAGGAAGGGTTTGAGCGTCGATCCGGCCTGGCGCTGCGCGGTCACCCCGTCGACGGCCGCGGCGGTCGAGGCCGGACCGGCCGAACCGACCCAGGCCAGCACCGCGCCACTCGCGTTGTCGACGACCAGTGCCGCGCCGTCGCGCACGTTGCGCCCGTCGAGCGCGGCGAGATGGTCGCGCAGGATGTCGTGGACCGCGGCCTGCAGGCGCGCGTCGAGCGTGGTCGCCACGCGCGCCCCGGGCGCGAGGGTGAAGCGGCGCGCGAACTGCGGCGCCAGCGCCGGCACCGGTGGCAGTTGCCCACGTCCGTCGAGCACGGCGGCAGCGAGACGTTCGAGGCGTGCGCAGGGCACCGGCCAGTCGCGCCGCGCGGCCAGCCGGCAGGCGCGTGCCGCGGCGTGCCGCGGTGACGCGTTCGGCGCCGCCACGAGCGTCGCCAGCAGCCACGACTCAGCGTCGTCGAGCCCCGAGGGATGCTTGCCGAACAGCACCCGCGCGGCGGCGTGTACGCCGACCAGTTCGCCGCGCAGCGGCACGCGGTTGAGCCACGCCTCGAGGATCTGGTCCTTGTGCCAGTGCGTCTCCAGCGCGCGCGCCGCGCGCAACTGGGCGAGCTTGTCGAAGACGTCGCGGTGCAAGCCGGCACGCAGACGGCGTGGTTCGAGCAGCGCCGCGAGCTGCATGCTCAAGGTGCTCGCGCCACGCCGTGGACCACCGCTTGCCCAGGCCCAGGCCGCCGCCGCCAGCGCCTGCCAGTCGACCCCGGCGTGGCTGGCGAAGCGCTGGTCTTCAACGGCGACGACCGCCGCGCGCAGCGCGGGTGAGACCTCCTCCAGCGTGACCCAGTCGAGACGCATCGCGGTCTCGTCCGTACGCCGCGCGTGCAGCGGCTCGCCATGCAGGTCGAGCAGCCAGGCATAGGACGGCCGCCAGGCCGCGCGCACCGCTTCGAAGTCCGGCGTCGCCGCGGCCGTCGCTGTCATCGCCACCGTCGCCAGCCCGAGCAGGGCGAGGACGGCGAGGCGCATCCTCACGGCGTCGTCACCGTCAGCGGCGCGTTCGGCAGCTCGCCGAACATCTCCGGCGCGTACATTGCCTCGACCCGCGTCGCCGGCAGCACGAAGGTGCCGGGATTGTCGAGGCGCACGGTGTACTCGACCGTCCAGCGGCCCTTGGGGACGAAGGCATAGTAGGCGCGAAAGGCGTCGGCACGCCGTTCCTCGTAGGCCGGTTCGACCATGCCCGAGCGCTGCTCGCCGCGCGTGGCGATGGCGCTGTCGCCGCCCAGCCCGCTGCCGAGGATGGTGGCGCCGGCCGGTACCGGATCGTCGACAACCACCCAGCCCATGTCCGACTGCGCCGCGATGTCGAGCGTGACGCGGGCGATGTCGCCGCGTCGCCACTCGCCCGCGACTGCCTGCTCGACGGCGGTCACCGTGCGCGTGATGGTATAGCCGCTGGATACGGGCGCGGTGAGTGGCAACGCCGCGCGGCTCGCCACCAGCGCCCACGGTGCGCCGCCGCCGTCGTGGCTGAGTTCGAGCGCCGCGTCGTCGTTGCCCCAGGGCAGTTCGATGGCTGGCAGCGTTTGCGCAGCAGCCGCGGCGTCGCCGGGCCAGTCCAACTCGCGCTGCTGCGCGCCGCGCGTGAGCCGGGTCGTCCCGCTGATCGGCGTCGCCTCGAAGCGCGCGCCGAAGCGCCGCGCGGCGAGTGCGCCCCAGGCATTGGCAACGGTGGTGTCCCAGTGGCCGGCGCGCTGGCGCGCGAGGGCGCCGCGCAGCATGCGCGGCACGTCCGCCTGCCAGGCCGGTTCGTCGACGACGGCGAGCACCGCGCGTACGGCGTTGACGTCGCCCGAGGCGAGCAGCCACCAGGCGGCGTCGGTGGCGGCCGTGGCGAAGCCCATCACGGTGCCCTGGAAATCGAGCCGCGCACGGAGCACGGCGAAAGCCTGCGCGCGCAGGCGGGTGGCGTCGGCGATGCCGTCGACCCGCGCCAGGACGTCCAGCCAGTCGAGCACGGCCGAGGTCGGCCACAGGGCGGGATCGATGGCGATGGTTTCGAGCATCGCGGCCTCGGCCGCACCGTGGCGCGCCAGCGCGGCGACGGCGGCGAGGCGGCGGATGGCGAGATCCATCGCGCCGGTCGCCGAGTCGCGTTGCAGGCGACCGCTGGCGAAGGCGCTGAGACCGTCGCGCAGGCGCGCCAGGGTATCGGCGGGCACGGTCCAGCCGGCTTCGGCCGCGACGCCGAGCACGTAGGCCGTGAGCACATCGCTGCCGGGCAGCCAGGCCGCGGGATAGAAGCGCAGCAGGCCGTCACCGTCGAGGTAACGCGGCAAGCGCGTGGCCAGCGCGTTCCACTCGGCTTCGTCGCCGGCCACGATCGCGCGCGAGACCTGCTGTTCCAGGCAGACGTAGGGGTAGCGCGCCATGTACTCGCGCACGCCGTCGAGGCCGCCGGCAAGGCTCGCGTTCAGGTGGACCACGAGCCCGCCGCGTCCGGCAACGGCGCCCGCCGGTGGCGCCGCCGGCAGGCGCAGCGGCGTGTCGAGACGCGCCAGGGTCTGGGCCCACGTGCGCACCGGCCAGGCCGGCACCACGGCCTGCTCGACCTTCAGCGCGTCGCGAAGGTCGCCGGCCGCGGCCGTCAGCTCCCAGTCGAGCCGGCCGGCGTCGAGCGGCACCTCGACCGCCCAACCCAGTTCGATGGCACGGCCGGGGGCGAGATCGAACGCCTGCGCCGGCAGGGTCTCCGCGTCGCCGGTCGCCGCGCGCCAGCGCGCCTCGACGGTGCCGGCGAGATTGCGCGTACTGGCGTTGCGTACCGTGAAGCCGGCGCGAAAGCGGTCGCCCTCGCGCACCAGCGGCGGCAGCCCGGCGTGCAGCATGAGATCCTGGGTGGTGCGGATGCTGGCCGCGCCGGTGCCGAAGAAACCACTGCCGGCATGGGCGATGGCGACCAGGCGGAAGCCGGTCAGGGCATCGTTCAGCGGCAGCTCGACGGTCGCGCGGCCGGCGCCGTCGAGGGCGACGCGGCCACGCCAGACGAGCAGGGTGTCGAAGCGTTCGCGCACCGCGCCGCGGCCACCGCCGCCGCCGTGGGGCACCGCCTTGCGCCCGTAGTGACGCTTGCCGATCACCTGCATCTGCGCGGTCGAGGTGAGCACGTTCAGGCCGCGCTCGCCCATCATCGCTTCGAGCAGGTTCCAGGAGTCGTTGGGACCGAGTTCGAGCAGGCCCTCGTCGACGGCGACGAAGGCAATCTCGGCCGCATCGGGCAGCGCACCGCCGTCGACACGTTTCACGCTGACTTCGACTGGCACGGTCTCGCGCACGCGGAAGACACTGCCGCGCGGCTTGACGTCGACCGCCAGCCGGTGGGCATCCCAGCCGACCTTGAGTTGCGCCATGCCGAGCCGCCAGGCGGGCTTGGCGAGATCGACCTGCGCGGTCGGGAAACCTCCCTCGACGCGCCAGTCGAGCTCGAGTTCGCGCGCCGCTTCGGCGGCCAGCGACTGCCACCAGCCGACCCGCCCGCGCACGGCCAGCACCGAGACGTAGACATCGGGAGCGTAGTGGCCGACCAGTGGTACCTCGACCACCGGCAGGTCGCCCTCGAGGTGGGTGACGAAAGCCTCGATGACGCCTTCGCGCTCGACCGTGACCAGCGCGGTGGCGGCGCGGAACGGCATGCGCACCTGCAGGCGCGCGATCTCGCCCGGCGCGTAGGCCTTGCGTTCGGGCAGCACGTCCATGCGATCGCCGGCGCCGGGATCGAACCACCAGTCGTCGTCACCGGCGACCCAGGCCGAGGTCGTCGTCACCGCCTCGCGCCCGGCATCGTCACGCGCGCTCGCCCGCACCAGCACGTTGCCGCTGGCGTCGGGTGCCAGGGTGCAGTGGACTCGCCCGTACGCGTCGCTGACGCCGCCGCAACGCGCCGCCAGCGGCGTCACCCGGCTCTCGCTCTCGTAGGTGTAGAAGCCGCCCAGGAGGCGTTTGCGGTAACCGTACCAGTCGCGCTTGAACAGGCTCACCTCGACGGCGCGCCCGGTCAGCGGACGGCCCTCGAGATCGAGCGCAAGCACCTCGAGTTCGAGCGCCTCGCGCGTGCCCGCCCAGCCGTCGACGCTGACGCCGACGACCAGCGCGGCCGGCCACAGCGGCACGCGGGTCGAGGCCGTGAAACGCTCGCCGTTGGCATCCTGGTACTCGAGTTCGGCGAGCAGGCGCTGCGGGCGCTCGACCGTCGGCAATTCGTCGACCTGCACGCGAGCGCTGCCCGCCTCGTCCAAGCTCAGCGGCATCACCCGCGCCGGGAGCGCCGGCACCGCGCCACCGCCGTGATCGCCGTAACGCCGCCACAGCGCGGTATAGCCGTCGTCGCCGGTGGCGTCCTCGCGCATCACCCCGGGCATGACGTCCTCGCCACCGAAGCGGAATTCCGGGTAGTCGTCGAAACTCACCTCGCGGTCCTCGACGACGCTGCGCAGCTTGACCGCCGCGTTGCTCGCCGCGCCGCCCGCGCGGTAGGCGAGGTGGAGATCGAGCGCCACGGCGGATGGCGCCACCTGCGGCGCGGCCGGTGCCTGCACCACTGCTTTCATGGTCGGCACGCGGAAAGCCTCGACGCGAAAGCGACCGGACTCCCAGGGCCCAGCCATGGCGTCGTCACCGGCCAGCAGCACCCGGTATTCGCCGAGGCGCGCCGAATCCGGGATCGCCCAGCGGCTCTCGCCGACGCCGTCGGCGCCGAGGTCGAGCGGCAGCTCGACCTGCTCGTTGCTGCCGGCGTGGACGATGCGCAGGCGCGTCACCCGCGCCGCGGCCGCCGGCACGTCGAAACCCTGCATGCCCGGCGCGCGCAGGAAATGCTTCATCGACACCGTCTCGCCGGCGCGGAACAAGGCGCGATCGAAGACGGTGTGGGCGAGTACGCCGCGCGGGCCGTAGTCGCGCCGCAGTTTGAAGTGATCGGGCGAGATGCCGTCGTTCCAGGCCGTGAGCACGAAGCCGACGTCGCCCTCGACGCGCGCGCTGACCATCAACGGACCATCGCTGTACTCCGAACAGTAGTCCTGCCCGTGTGGCAGCCCGAGATCGGCATCGATCACCAGCGTGCCGTCGGCGCCGCTCTCGCCCTCGAACAGCACCGCGCCCGTGCAGTAGCGGCTGATGGCGACATGGGCGCCGGCGACCGGTTCGCCGCTCTCCAGCGCCGTGACCCAGGCCAGCGATCGATCGCGGCCCCACTTGAAATGCACGGCGAGGTCGGTGACCAGCGCGGCGGTCGCGACGTAACGCGGTGCGTCGCGACCGAGCAGGGCGGCACCGAGTACGGGGCTCGCGATCTCGACCACGTGCAGCCCGGGCCCTTCGAGCGGGATGCCGACGACCTGGAAGGCCTGGTCGCCGGCCGGCGTCGGCACGGTGAAGGCCTGCGTGGCGTCGTCGTCGCCGAACACCGAGGTGCTGCCGGTCAGTTCGCGCCAGTGGCCTTCGTCGCGCTCGTCCTTGCCCGGCACCCATTCGCCGCGCCGCGCCATCGCCTCGTCGACGCGACGCAACCAGCGCGCGATGTCCGCATCGCTCTGCAGCGCCAGTGCGCGCACCGGCAGGCCACGCGCGGCGAGTGGCGCCTCGACCTTGCGCACCGTCACCGGCAGCACCGCCCCACCACGCGCTTCGACGATGCCGAAATTGGCATCGAACTTGACCAGCGGCGGGTAGCCGTCGAGGGCGAGTGCCAGCGGGTAGCGTGCGGCGTTCTCGGCCGCACGGCCGGCGTCGTCGACGAGCCCGGCCGGCAGGCTCACCGTCAGCTTGCCGTGCGCGGGGAAGGGTCCCGGATATTCCAGCGCCTCGACGGTGGGCGTGGCCGCGTCCGCGCCCTCATCGCCGGGGGTGTAGACCCGCCCGTCGCCGTCGACCACCGTCACGGCCGCGGCGAGGTCGCGCGCGATCGGCGCCGAGAACACCACCCGCACCGGTTCGAGCGGCAGGCAGGGCGCGCGCGCGTTGACCCGCGTGCACTCCACGCGCACGGTGAAGCTGGCGCGAGTGTGGAAGGCCAGCGCCTGGTCGGCCGCGGTGGCAACACCCGACGGCGCGCGGATGCCGGCGCCCCAGGACAGGCGGAGATCGGTGTCCGGCGGCAGGCGACGCTGGCAACGCAGCGCCAGCACGCGCGTTTCGGCCGCGGCCAGGTCGGCCGGCGTGGGCGCGGTGGCGCCGTCACCGGCGAGCTGGCGCAGCAGGTTGTAGTAGTCGTAACCGAGTTCACCGCGGGCAGCGAACACCGCGGCGCGCTCGGCGTCGTCGAGCAGCACGACGGGGATACGTTCGTTGATGCCCGCGACGATGCAGGCGGCGTTGGCGACCACCGATTGCGGTTCGGCAGCGGCGTCGAGGGCGAGCAGGAAGACCTGTTCGGCATCGATCGAACCGTGGCCGTCGTAGGGCTTGCTGGCGCGGATGGCCGGCCCGCCGGTATCGAACGTGTACGCGCGCGGCCCTGCAAGCGGGCTGCCATCGAGAGCGCGCAGGTCATCGGCGAGGGTGATCGAACAGGCCAGCCCGGCCGGCAGATCGTGCGCGAAATCGTGGACCCAGTGACGGGCGTCGGCCCAGCGCCCACGCCCCGCAACGGCGCAGTCGACCGTCGCCGGCGCGGGTAGCCGCGGATCGCCGAAGGCGACCATCGGGCTGTCGAAGGTGAGGACGACCTGGCGCACGTCGCGCACGCTGCCCTGCGGCGAGACTGCCTGGATCTCGGCGGCCGCGACGACGGCAGCCCAGAACCCGGCCAGCAGCAGGATCGCACTGCCGCGAGCGGCGCGGGTCCACTGGGATCGTCGGGGCCGCCGCGTGGCCAGTGCACTCGCCGTCGCGTCTCGCATCCCATCTGCCTCCGTATCGCCATGAGCTCGGCGCATTCTAGGCAACCCGCAGCCCTGCCGGTTGCTGCCAGCACCCGCCTTGCAATCCGCCCGGTCCGCCCGGATAGTTCCGCCTCACGAACGGCCGCCGCCCGCGCCGGTGTGGTTCCACACGCACCCCTTCAGCCCTGCCGGCGGCCCCGACAGTGGAGAGCAGACCCGATGAGATACGACACCCTGATCGTGGGCGCCGGCTTCGCCGGCATGTACATGCTGCACCGCCTGCGCGGCCTCGGCCAGCGCGCGCGCGTGCTCGAGGCCGCCGCCGGCGTCGGCGGTACCTGGCACCACAACCGCTACCCCGGCGCGCGCTGCGACGTGCAGAGCATGGACTACTCGTTCAGCTTCAGCGAAGAACTGCAGAACGAGTGGGACTGGAGCGAGAAGTACGCCACCCAGCCCGAGATCCTGCGCTACGCCAACTTCGTTGCCGACCGCTTCGATCTGCGGCGCGACATCCAGTTCGAGACGCGGGTGAAATCGGCGCGCTACGACGAGAACGCCAACCTGTGGCGCATCGAAACGGACGCCGGCGAGGTCTTCGAAGCACGCTACTACGTCATCGCCACCGGTTGCCTGTCGGTGCCCAAGGCCATCGACATCGACGGCACGGAGGACTTCCAGGGCCAGAGCTACCACACCGCCGACTGGCCGCGTGAAGGTGTCGACTTCAGCGATCTTCGCGTGGCAGTCATCGGCACCGGTTCCTCGGCCGTGCAGTCGATCCCGATCATCGCGAGCCAGGCCCGCGAGCTGACCGTCTTCCAGCGCACCCCGGCCTACAGCCTGCCGGCCTACAACCGCCCGCTCGACGACGCCGAGCGCACCGCCTGGCGCGCGAAGTACCCCGAACACCGTGAGCAATCGCGCTACTCGCTGTTCGGCGTGCCCGACTACCCGATGGACAAGGGTGCGTTCGACGTCAGCGACGCCGAGCGCGAGGCGGCCTACGAAGCGGCCTGGCAGACCGGCACCCTCATCGCCATCCTGCAGCAGTACAACGACCTGCTGGTCGACGAGAAGGCCAACGCGACCGCCGCCGAGTTCGTGCGCAACAAGATCCGCAACGTCGTCGAAGACCCCGAGGTCGCCGAGGCGCTGTGCCCGACGAGTTTCCCCATCGGCACCAAGCGCGCCTGCCTCGACACCAACTACTACCAGACCTTCAACCTGCCGCATGTCCACCTGGTCGACGTGCGCAAGACGCCGATCGAGCGCGTCACCGCGCGCGGCGTGAAGACCGTCGACCAGGAGCGCGAATTCGACGCCATCGTCTACGCCACCGGCTTCGACGCCATGACCGGCGCCATCGTCAACGTCGACGTGCGTGGGCGCGGTGGCGTCGAACTCAGGACCAAGTGGGCCGACGGCCCGCGCACCTACCTCGGCCTGACCGTCAGCGACTTCCCCAACCTCTTCATGATCACCGGTCCCGGCAGCCCCTCGGTGATGAGCAACATGATCATCTCCATCGAGCAGCACGTGGACTGGATCTGCGATTGCCTGACCTGGATGGCCGACCATGGCTACGACACCCTCGAGGCGGGTTCGCAGGCCGAAGAGGCCTGGGTGGAGCACGTCAACGAGGTCGCCAACGCGACCCTCTTTCCGCAGGCCAACTCCTGGTACATGGGTGCCAACGTGCCGGGCAAGCCGCGCCTGTTCCTGCCCTACATCGGCGGTGTCGGTCCGTACCGCGTGAAGTGCGACGAGGTCGCGCAAGCGGACTACGAGGGCTTCCGCTTCGGCCAGGGCGGCAAGGTCAGCGCGACGCGGCCGGCCGCGGCCGGCTGAGGCGCGCCGCAACGGCGCCACCGCTGACGGTATTGGTGTCGCCCCGCTCAGTAGCGCGGGGTGCGCTTCTCGCGGAACGCGCTCACGCCCTCGTTGAAGTCGGCGCTGGCGCGCACGGCGTCGCCGCGCGCCTGTTCGGCCGGCTCGCGGGCGAGCGCGGCCTCGGCGGCGCCCTCGCTGACGTGGCGCTTGACCGCCTGTACCGCCACCGGGCTGTTGGCGGCGATGACCTCGGCCAGATCGAGCGCGCGGTCGACCAGTTCGCCGGCCGGCACGATGTCGTTGACGAGCGCGATGCGGCGCGCCTCCTCGGCGCCGATCATCTGCGCCGTGAGCAGCAGCTTCATGGCGTGCACGTAACCGACCTGCTGCACGAGCTTGGCGGTCGCGCCGCCGAACGGGTAGATCCCCCACTTCACTTCCGGCAGGCCGAAGCGCGCGTGCGGCGCGGCGAGGCGGATGTCGGACGACAGCATCAGTTCGACCCCGCCGCCGGCACAGACGCCGTTGACGGCGGCGATGATGGGCTTCGGGTAACTCGACGTCTTGAGCAGGGCGCGGTTGACCATGCGCGCGGTGTCCTCGCTCGCCGAGAGGTCGCCGGAGACGTCGGCGCCGGCGCTGAAGGCTTTGTCACCGGCGCCGGTCAGCACGATCGCACGGCAGTCGGATTGCTCCAGCCGATCCCAGTGGCCGGCCAGCTCCGCCATCATGGCGCGGCTCATGGCATTGAACTTGGGCTGGTTGTCGATGGCGATGAGCACGACATGCGGCCGCGGCTCGGTGACGATGATGGACATGCAGCTTCCCCTTTCCTTCGATGACTGGCGGGCGCTGGCGCCGGTCGGCAAACGCATGATGCTCGACCGCGCGGCGGCACTTCTGCGGCGGCACTCCGGGGTCAGACCCCGACCGCTAACTAATTAAATCAATGGAGATAAATCTACCGGACGGGGTCTGACCCTCGACCGCCATTCTCGACCGCCACGTCGGGCGCGGTATTCATAACGGCGCGCCGGGCACCACCAGCACGCGGCCGTGGGCGCGGCGTTCGGTGAGGAGTTTCAGGGCCTCGACGCCCTCCGCGAGCGGCAGCTCGTGGGTCACGAGGGGCTTCAGGCGACCCTCGGCGTACCAGCCGAGCAGCGCGGCGACCGACTGCTCGAGCTTGTCCGGTGCGTGCCAGCGGTAGTAGCGCAGCGCCGAACCGAGCGCGGCGCGGTTCTTGACCAGGAGGCGGTTGGCCGGTACCCGTGGCACGCCGCCGACGAAGCCGACGTGGACGTAGCGCCCGCCCCAGCCGAGCGACGACAGGGCCGGGTCGAAGAGCTCGCCGCCGACCGGGTCGAAACAGACGTCCGCGCCGCGCTCGCCGGTCAGTTCGAGCATGCGCGCCTTGAGATCCTCGCTGGTGTAGTTGATCAGCTCGTCGGCGCCGTGGTCACGCGCGGCGGCGAGCTTCTCCGCGGTGCTGGCGGCAGCAATGACCCGCGCGCCCATGGCCTTGCCGATCTCGACCGCGGTGAGACCGACCCCGCCGGCGGCGCCGAGCACGAGCACGGTCTCGCCGGCTTCGAGGCGCCCGGCCCAGCGCAGGGCGACGTCGGAGGAGAAATAGGCGACCGGGAAGGCGGCAGCGTCGCGCCAGTCCATGCCGGCGGGAATTGGCCAGGTATCCGCTTCGTCGGCCAGCGCCTGCTCGGCCATGCCGCCGTAGTGCAGTAGAGCCATGACACGATCGCCGGGCGCCACCCTGGTCACCCCCTCACCGATCGCGAGCACCGTGCCGGCGGTTTCGAGGCCCGGTGAGAACGGCAGCGGTGGTTTGGTCTGGTAGGTGCCGCCGACCATGATGGCGTCGGCGTAATTGGCCGCCGTCGCGCGTACTTCGATCAGGACCTGCCCCGGCCCCGGCCGCGGCGCGTCGACCTCGCCTACCTCCAACTCGTCCACCGCGCCCCAGGCGCGGCACAGCAATGCCCGCATCGATCCCCTCCCGCGCGCCGCGGCGCTTTCGTCCGGTTTCTGGTGTGATTTATGATGAAAACCACGCAACTTGCTGTCTATAATGCGTTTGATGGCGTACCGGGTGCCCCTTGGACGAACTGTCCGAGCCCGCGCGCCGTCCACGACAATCCATTCCGGGAGCATCACCCGTCATGAACATTCGCCTCATCACCGCCACGGTGGCCTTCGTCGTCATCGCCGCCCTCGCCCCGCTCACCCAGGCCGCCGAACGCATGATCGCCGGCGACGAATACGCCGAGCAGCTCATCGCCACCGGCGCGGTCGATTCGGCCACCTCGCCCGGCCGCATCGTCGACGAGATCGGCAAGGACGCCAGCAACTTCGGCGTCGGTGCCCTCGTCACCGGTACCGCGCGCGGCACCGTGCTGGCTGCCGGCCAGGCGTTGCGCGGCGGCGCGCGCATGGCGATCGGCATCCTCGACATCTTCACCACGCCGTTCCGCGACGACGCCCAGGCGGCGAACTCCGGCTGGTAATCGCGCCGGCCGCGTTCGGCGCGGCACCGGCGTTCAGACGTCGAGCGTCGTCACCCGGCGCAGCTCGCGACGCTCGCGCGTGTCGTCGAAGGGCCGCGCGCGATGCATGGTCGCGCGGTTGTCCCAGATGACGAAATCCCCCGCGCGCCATTCGTGCGCGTAGACGAACTCGCGCTGCGTGGCGTGTTCGATCAGATCCCGCAGCAACAGCCGCCCGTCCGGCAGCGGCCAGTCGAGGATGCGCGAAGCATGCGAGGCGAGGTAGAGCGCCGCCCTGCCCGTGCGCGGATTGCGTAGCACCAAAGGCTGCACCGCTCCTTCCAGCCGCGCCGCCTCGGCGGCCGAGAACTCGAAACCGAGCACCTGGCGCGAATAGGCGATGGAGTGGTGTACGCGCAGGCCGTCGAGACGTGCCTGCTCGGCCGCCGGCAGGCCGTCCCAGGCCGCGCGCATGTCGGCGAACTCGGTGTTGGCGATGCCGGCCGGCGGCACCACCCGCGTCGACAGCATGGAATAGCGCCCGCGCGGATCCTCGAACGACGCATCGGTGTGCCAGAGGCGGTTGGCGAGCCCGTACTGGCGCCGGCGATCGTCGCTCGGCAACAGGCCGCCGTCGGCATCGACGTTGGAGATGTCGGTCAGGGCCTCGTTGCCGAAGCGGTTCGGTCCCAGCGCGGCGATGCCGGTCTTGGCGTGCAACTCGCCGTCGAAGCGCCGTGCGAAGGCGAGCTGGTCGGCATCGGTGAACAGCTGGTCGCGGAACACCAGCACGCCGAACGTATCCATGCCGCGACGAATCACGGCCAGGGTCTCCGCGTCCTCGACGCCCCGCAGGTCGAGTGGACCGGCCTCGGCGACGAAGGTCGGGTGCAGCGGTCGGAATTCGAGCGTCATCGTCATCTCCCCCGGACCCGACAGGTCGGCCCGCGCCGTCGAGGTCACGGACGAATTTACGCGCCGGTGCGGTGCGAGGGCAATGGCGCCGCCGTCGTGGTATCCCTGGCGGCGTTGCACCCCGACCGAAGCAGCGCGGACAATCGACCACGAATCCGAGAACGGCCCGTCATGGCGTGATGACCCAGCCCATCCCCAGTGCAGCATCGGACGCCGTGCCCGGCGCGCACCGCGCGGTGGCTGACTGTCGTGGCCGGTTCACGCGGCGCGTCGTCGCTGCGCTGTTCGCGGTTACCGCGAGCAGCTGCGCGCTACCGCCCGGCACCCTGCCCTCGTTCGCACCGCGTCCGGAGTCGACGGCCGAGATCCTGAGTGTCGTCCACGCACCGCTGGATACCCGCCGCTTCGACGCCGTCGCGCCGACGACCGAGGTGCTCGGCGCGCTGCAGGTGATGCGCACGCGCCACGAAGACACCTTCACCGATCTCGCACGCGTCTACGACCTCGGCTATGCCGCGTTGCGTGCGGCCAACCCGGAAGTCGATCCCTGGCTGCCCGGCGCCGGCACGCCGGTCTACCTGCCGACCCTGCAGGTCATCCCCGACGCGCCGCGCAACGGCATCGTCGTCAACCTGCCGAGCATGCGCCTGCTGGCCTTCGAAAGCGGCGCCGCTGGCGCGGCCACGCAACGTGTCTTCAGCCATCCCATCGGCATCGGCCGCGAGGGCTGGGAGACACCGACCGGGGCGATGCACGTGACGCAGAAGACACGCGATCCGACCTGGTACCCACCGGCCTCGGTACGCGCCGAGCACGCCGCGGCCGGCGACCCCCTGCCGGCAGCCGTGCCGCCGGGGCCGGACAATCCGCTCGGCCGCCACCGGCTGCGCCTGTCGAAACCGAACTACCTCATCCACGGCACCAACAAGCCGGGCGGCGTCGGCATGCGCGTCAGCCACGGTTGCATCCGTCTCTATCCCGAGGACATCGAAACGCTGTTCGAGCGCGTCGCGCTGAAAACGCCGGTGTACATCGTCGACCAACCGGTGCTCGCCGGCTGGCGCGACGGCGAGCTCTACCTCGAGGTCCATCCGCCGCTGGCCGAGGATCCGCGCGACCTCGCGGCCGAAGCCGCGCGGGTCATCGCCGCGGCACTCGCGCGCGGCGGCGTCGCGCGGGCGGCGGTGGACGAGGCACTGGTCGCCGAGCTCGTGCGCCAACGTCGCGGCATCCCGGTACCGGTGACCCGCCCGGGCATGACCCTGGCCGGCTGGCTGACCGCGGCGCGCGAGGTGCAGAACCTCGCGCCGGCGCGCCTCGAGGCCGACGGCAACCCGCGCTCGCCCGACGGCTGACCGGGCGCCACCGACCGCCGCGCCGGCCACCGCGTGGTCCTGACCGTCGTCGCACTGGTCGCAGTCGCGGCCTTGGCCTCGCTCGCTGGCGGCTGGCTGACCGCGCCTTGGATGCCAACGGCAGCGCGCGCGTGGCGCGTCGCCCCAGTTTCTCCATAATGCGCGCGCATGTGTCCGCCGCCGCTACGCCGAATCCTCGTCCTGTGCAGCGCCGCGGCCCTCCTCGGCGGCTGTGGTCTGCTCGGCGGCGGATCGGCCCCGATCGAGGATCGCAACGCGCGCCCCGCTCCCCCCGTCGTCAGCGCACCGCCGCCCCGGGCCGCGCCCGATCCCCGCGGTGACATCGCCCAGGCCCTCTATGCCCAGTACGCGCAATGGCACGGCACCCCTTACCGTCTCGGCGGCAGCAGCCGCGCCGGTATCGACTGCTCTGCCTTCGTCGCCGAGACCTTCCGCGCGCGCCTCGACATCGAGCTGCCGCGCACCACCGAGGCCCAGGCTCGCAGCGGGCACGAGATCGCGCGCGACGAGCTGCGCATGGGCGACCTCGTGTTCTTCAAGACCGGCCTGAACAGCCGCCACGTCGGCATCTATCTCAGGAACGGTGAGTTCATGCACGCCTCGCGCCTGGTCGGCGTGACCATCTCGAAGCTGCGTAACCGCTACTGGCGGGCCAAGTGGTGGCAGGCGCGGCGGGTGCTGGATTAGCCGGTCGCTTCGCGCGCTGGTGGCGCGACGCGGTGCCGGCTCAGAACACCACCGGCACCGCTTCGAAGCCGAGCACGAAGGTGCCGTGCCGGCGCGGCAGCGGCGCGGCATCGGCACGCGCGAGCTTGGGCAGGCGCGCGAGCAGTTCCTCCAGCATGACCCGGATCTCGAGCCGCGCGAGGTGCGCGCCCAGGCAGTGGTGCCGGCCGTAGCCGCCAAAGGCGAGGTGGCGGTTGGGTTCGCGCGCGATATCGAAGCGCTCGGGCGCATCGAACGCACGCTCGTCGCGGTTGCCGGATTCGTAGAGCAGGATCACGCGATCGCCGGCAAGCAACCGTTCACCGCCGAGTTCGACATCGCGAGTGACGCTGCGGGCGATGGTCTTGACCGGCGTGACCCAGCGCAGCATCTCTTCGACGGCACTCGGGATGCGCGCCGGTGCGGCGGCGAGCGCCTGCCAGTCGTCGTGCTGATCGAGCAGCGCGACGATGCCACCGGTCAACACGTGACGGGTGGTCTCGTCGCCACCGACCAGGAGCAGCAGCGCCTCGTGCACCTGGTCCTTGGCGCCTAGCGGGTCGCCGAGCACGCGCGCGTTCGCGATCGCCGAGAGCAAGTCGTCGCCCGGCGCGACACGGCGGCGCTCCAGCCAGCCGGTGATGTAGGCCTCGAACTCGGCGGCCGCGGCGAGGACGGCGGCGATGAACTCGGGCGTCTGCTCGGGCAGGCCGGTGGCGATGAGATCGGACCACTCGAGCAGGCGCGCGTAGTCGGCATCCGGCAGGTCCATCATGCGGCCGATGATGCGCATCGGCAGCGGCATGGCCAGATCGCGCACGAGGTCGCAGCCGCCGCGGCCGCGCACGCCTTCGATGAGTTCGACGGCGACCTCGCGCACGTAGGCTTCGTAACGCCGCACGGCGGCTGGGGTGAAGCGGCGGCGGTTGATGCCGCGCCGGGCGAGATGCTCGGGCGCATCGCGGTTGATCATCGACGGCACCGGCGGCGCGTCCGGACGCGAGCCGAAACGCGAGGCAAAGGTCTCGTGGTCGGCATGGACCGCACGGATGTCGGCATAACGGCTGATGCCCCAGGCGCCGCGCCCCTTCCACAACGGCGCGTCGGCGTCCCAGTAGACCGGGGCATGCGCGCGCAGCCACGCGTAGTGGGCCAGGGGTTCGGCGTGGAACGCCGGGTCCATCAGGCGGATGGCGGGGTTCAGCGGGTGGCGCACGAGACGGCTCATGGCCGGCAAGGATAAACCCCCTCACGGTGTGGTTTGCGCGGCCGCGGCCATGCGGCATCATCGCCCGCCCAGGCCACGCCGGCCCCCACGCCGGTCGTGACACCACTTCCACTGGACAAGGAACCCCGACCATGGCCCGTCTGCTCTACGTCGAAGCGTCCCCGCGCAAGGGACGCTCCCATTCCACCACCGTCGCCGAGACCTTCGTCGAGGCCTACCTGGCGGCGCACCCCGGCGACACCGTCGACCGCCTCGACCTGTGGGCCGAGGCGCTGCCGCGTTTCGACGGCGCCATGCTCGACGCCAAGTACGCCATCCTCCACGGCCAGGCGCCGAGCGCGGCGGAACAGGCTGCTTGGGCCGCGGTCGAGACCGTCGTCGCGCGCTTCAAGAGCGCCGACAAGTACCTGTTCTCGGTACCGATGTGGAACTTCGGCCTGCCTTACGTGATGAAACACTACATCGACATCGTCACCCAGCCCGGCCTGACTTTCGCCTTCGACCCGGCCAGCGGCTACAGCGGCCTCGTGAACGGCCCGGTGACCGCCGTCTATGCCAGCGGTGGCGCCTACCACGAGGGCAGCGGGGCGGAGGCCTTCGATCTGCAGAAGCCGGCCTTCGAGGGCTGGCTCGGCTTCGTCGGCTTGACCACGATCGAACGTCTCGTCGTGGCCCCTACGCTGGCCGGCCCGGACGACGTCCGCGCCACCGTAGAACAGGCCTGCACGGCGGCCCGCGCGCTGGCCAGCCGCTTCTGAACGACGCCGGGCGCGGCTCAAAAACGGCCGCGGCCGGCCGCTAAAGCGGGCGTGAATCAACGCGCCAACCACGACCTCGATATCGACGACACGCAGGAACTCGAGCATGCCGCCGGCCCCGAGACCTACCTGGTCGACGGGGCCGGCTGCGTGGTCGGCTGTGCCGACGCCGGCCACGGGCGCCACCGCCAGTGGCTGGGCAAACGCCTGGAACACCTCCTTCCACCGGCGATCGCCGCGCGCTGCCGTACCGCCATCGAAGAGGTACACGCCGGCGACGGTCCTCGTTACCTGCGCATCGAAACCGCCGACGGCGTGACCGCGGCGCAGATGATCGAGATCAGCGCGCTGCACGGGCTGCCGGAACAGACGGCCCTGCTGCGCATCGCCGCGGCCGTCGCGCCGACCCCGGCAGCGAGCACGGTCGAACCCGAGTTGTTCGAGTTGGCCCAGGCGCAGGCCCGCATGGGCTGGTTCGAGCGCGAGGTCGGCGCCGCATACGGACGTTGTTCGGCGGCCTTCGCCGAGTTGTTGGGCATCGCCTCGGCCGCGGGTCGCTACCATGCCGAGGCGGTCGCCGCGCGCATCCACCCGGACGATCGCGCGCGCTACGAGGCCTTTGCGCAGGGCATCGACGCGGCCGCTGCGCGGCGCGCGGGCGTGAGCGCGACCTATCGCATCGAGCATCCGCTGCACGGCCCGCGTTACGTCGAGGCGCGCTACCGCCTGATCGACGACGCCCGTAGCCGCCGCCTGTTCGGCATCGCCATCGACGTCACCGAGCGCGAGGAGACCGCAACCGAACTCGCGCGCAGTCGCGCACGCCTGGAAAGCGTGATGCACAAAGCCCACGTCGCGCCGTTCGAATGGGATCTCCGGCGCAACGAACTGAGCGGGCCGCCCAGCCTCGCCCGACTCTTCCACGTCGATGAACACCGCAACACGTGGCCGACCGCGGCCTTCATGGATGCCATTCACCCTGACGACCGCGCCGTCGTCCAGGACGTCTTCGATCACCCGCCCGGCCTCGGCCAGGCCAGCGCCATCGAGTACCGCGTGCGCGCCCCCGACGGCAGCTACGCCACGGTCGAAGTGCGCTATGCCCTGGTCGCCGACAGCGATGGCGCCGAGTCGCTGGTACGCGGCGTGGTCATCGACGTCAGCGATCGCATGGCCCTCGAAGCTCAGCGCCGCGAGGCCGAACGACGCTTCGCCACCTTGTCGCGACTCGTCCCCGGCGTGCTCTACCAGTTCCATCGCGCGCCGGACGGCACCATGGCCTTCCGCTATACCAGCCATGCCGTCAGCTCGCTGCTCGGCCTCAGCCGCAGCGCCGCCGAGTCCGATTTCGACAACATCCTGGCCATCGTCCATCGCGACGACGTCGCCCGCCTGCAGAGCTCCATCGAGCATTCGGCGCTGACCATGACCGACTGGCGCGAAGACCTACGCATCCACCACCCGGACGGCCGCGTGCACTGGATCATGGGGCACGCCACGCCGGTGCGCGAAGACGACGGCGCGATCGTCTGGAACGGCTACCTTTCCGACATCACGGCGCAGAAGGAAGCCGCGCAGGCGCTGGTCGAAAGCGCCGCCCACCTCAATCTCGCGCTGTCCTACGCCGGCATGATCCCCTGGTACTGGGATGCGCGCAGTGACGAACTGAAGAGCATCTCCGCGGTGCGCCCGGAGTTCCGCGCCGCCGACGGCAAGATCTACATGCGCCGCTTCATGGCGATGGTCCACGCCGATGAGCGCGCAATGGTCGAGCAGGTGTTCCGCGACAAGCTCGCGCGGCCCGACAACGACGAGATCCGCGTTGCCTACCGGGCGCGTCGTCTCGATACCAGCGTCTACCAGTGGTTCGAGATCACGGCACGCGCGCGCATCGAGGGTGGCGAGGTGCTGGGTTTCTACGGCATCACCGCCGACATCGATGCGCGGCGTCGCGCCGAGATCGAGCAGGAGACGCTGCGTGCGCAGTTGCTGCAGGCCCAGAAGATGGAATCGATCGGCCTGTTGACCGGTGGCATCGCCCACGACTTCAACAACGTCATCGCCGCCATACTCGGCTACTCGGGTCTCGCGCTGCGCCGCTACGGCGAAGCGGTCGAGCCGAAGCTGCGGGGCTACCTGCACGAGGTGCAGCATGCCGGCGAGCGCGCGCGGGACATGGTGCAGCAGCTCATGGCCTTCGGCCGCGCCGAGGCTATGGCCTCGCAGCCGGTCGACGTTGCAACCGTGATCGACGACTCGCTGCGCATGCTGCGCCCGATGCTGCCCAGCACCATGGACGTCGAGGTCGAGGTCGCGCCGGCGCTGCCCGCGGCATTGGTCGACCCGGTGCAGGCCCAGCAGGTGCTGGTGAATCTCTGTATCAACGCCCGCGACGCCACCGGCGAGCGCGGCACGGTGCGTATCGAGGCCGGCCTGCGCCAGGTCGAGGGCGCCCGGTGTGCCTCCTGCCACGCCACGTTCGACGGCGAATTCGTCGTCATCGCCGTCGCCGACGACGGCCCCGGTATCACCGGTGCCGAACTCGACCGCCTGTTCGAACCCTTCTACAGCACCAAGACCCAGGGCGCCGGCACCGGCATGGGACTGGCCATGACCCATGGCATCGTGCACGCGCACGACGGCCACCTGCTGCTCGCCTCGGCCCCCGGCCAGGGCGCGCGCTTCGAGGTGTTGTTGCCGGCAGCCGGCCCCACCGCGCTCACCACGCCGGCGCCGGCCGGCGTGGCGCAACGGGCGCCGACGCGCGTGCTGGTGGTCGACGACGAGCCGGGCGTGGCCGCCTTCCTCGGCGAATTGCTCGAACTGGAGGGCTACTCGGTGACCACCGAGAACGACCCCCGCGCCGCCCTCGCGCGCTTCGAAGCGACGCCGCTGGACGTCGACGCCGTCGTCACCGACCAGACCATGCCGGGCCTGACCGGTTTCGACCTCGCCCGCGCCCTGCTCGCCCGGCGCCCCGAACTGCCGATCATCCTGGTCTCCGGTTACAGCGCGACCATCGACGAACGCGATGCGCTCAACGCCGGGCTCAAGGCCTACCTGCCCAAGCCGATCGACGAAACGGCGCTGCTCGAGGTCCTTGCCCGCGCGACGCGCGCGGGCTCGCCAGCGGGATCCGGAGATGCCGCTGCACCGGATGGCGCGGCGCCAGCGAACACGGCCGTCTGACGTAATGACCGTGATGGCGACGGCCGCGGGGAAGCATGCCGGCCGCCTGGCCAATGAGGACAGCGCGCGGCGACGAGCACACCGCCTGCACCCCGAGCGGCCCGCGGCACCAGCGAACCGAGAGGTCAGCAAGCGCTCGCAGTTCGCGCTGCAAGCGCTCGCATCCCGGGGATTTTTCCCCTAGAATCCGCGCCGTTTTCGCTCGACCCGCCCTGCCCATGCCACGCCCAGCCCTGCTCATCGCCATCGTTCTCGTCGCCTTTTCCGGCGGCGTGCAGGCCGAGCTGACGCCGGACGACGCACGGCCGGGTTACCTCCTCGCCCTGCGCGCCTACGAAGCCGGCGAGTTCGCGCGCGCCGCTGACCTGCTCGAAGCGGCGATGACCGTCGCACCGGACTGCGCGCGCTGCGCTCACCTGCTCGGCAAGAGCTACGGTCGGTTGGCCGAACGCGCCGGCTGGATCGAGGCCATGGCGCTGGCGCGCAAGACCGTCGCCGCCCTCGAACAGGCCGTCGAACTCGCACCGGACGACGTCGAGGCGCTCGAAGACCTGCTGCGCTATTACCGGGCCGCGCCAGACTTCCTCGGCGGCGGCGCGGACAAGGCCGAAGCGGTCGAACAGCGTCTGCGCGACGTCAGCGGCCGCACCGGTTGAGCGCCACTGGCGCCCTCGCCCTCCCCACCACGACTTACCGCGCCGCGGACGGCAGGCCGCGGCGCTGAACCCCGCTCAGGCGGGCGCGTCGAAGGATCGCCATGAACGCCGTCCTCCTCGCCGTCGCCGGTCTTACCCTCAGCAACGTCTTCATGACCTTCGCCTGGTATGCACATCTCAAGGCGCTCAACCACAAGCCGTGGCTCGTCGCCGCGCTGGTGAGCTGGGGCATCGCGCTCGCCGAGTACCTCTTGCAGGTTCCCGCCAACCGCGTCGGTCATACGGTCATGAGCGTGGCACAACTCAAGATCCTGCAGGAGATCATCACCCTCTCGGTGTTCGTGCCGTTCGCCGTGTTCTACCTGCGCGAACCGCTCAAGCTCGACTACCTATGGGCGGCGCTGTGCATCCTGGGCGCGGTCTTCTTCGTCGTGCGCGGCCAGCTCGCCGCGAGCTGAGGCAGCGATGATTCCCGGGCGATCGCGCGCGTGTCCGCGGCGTTCACCGCGGCGACGCCGGGGCGCACGGCTGACATACTGCCAGGCCGTCCTGCCCCGCGAGCCGCGATGACGACCTGGTTGCTCACCAGCGGACAGGCCCTGCTCGGCCTCGTTCTGCTCTACTTCGGCGGCGAATGGCTGGTGCGCGGCGCCGCCGCGCTGGCCGCCCGCACCGGCATCTCGCCGCTCGCCATCGGCCTGACCGTGGTCGCCTTCGGCACCAGCGCGCCAGAGCTGGTGGTCTCGCTGCAGGCCGCGCTCGGCGGCGCCAGCGACATCGCGGTCGGCAACGTGGTCGGTTCGAACATTGCCAACATCGGCCTCATCCTCGGTATCGCGGCGCTCATCCGTCCGCTCGAGGTCCACGTCAACGTGCTGCGCATCGACAGCCCGCTGATGCTCGCCGCCAGCGTGCTGATGGTGGCGCTGCTCGTCGACGGCACGGTCGGGCGCGGCGACGGCCTCGTGCTCGGCCTCGCACTGCTCGCCTACATCGGCTTCACCCTGTGGCAGTCACGACGCGAGACGGCCGAGAACCAGGCCGAGTTCGCCGCCGGCATTCCCGCCGACCACGGCTCGATGGCGCACCACCTGCTGCTGGTCGGCGCCGGCCTCGCCGCGCTGGTCGGCGGCGGCAAGGCGCTGGTCGGCGCGGCGGTAGCCATCGCCACCGCGCTCGGGGTCAGCCAGGCCGTGATCGGCCTGACCATCGTCGCCGTCGGCACCAGCCTGCCCGAACTCGCCGCCTCGATCGTCGCCGCCCTGCGCGGCCAGGGCGACATCGCGCTCGGCAACGTCATCGGCAGCAACCTGTTCAACATCCTCGGCATTCTCGGCGTGACGGCGATGGTCTCGCCCCTACCACGCGGCGAAGTGGGCTGGGACACGCTCGGCGTGATGCTGCTCTTCGCGCTCGCGGTGTGGCCGCTGGCGCTGACCGGGCAACGTCTCGTGCGCGGCGAAGGCGCCGCCCTGATCGGCGCCTATGGCGCCTACATCGGCTGGCTCGGGTTCACCGCCTGAGAGAGAAATCACCTCATCGGCTGGGACGTCCCCCGAATACCCCTGGCGACGTTGCGGGCTCCCCGCGAATCGCTGACACGGCGCGGTTACGCGCACGCTTTCGTGCACCCCCACCCCGTGACCGCGTCGTTGTGGAGGCGTCTCGCGACGGCGTTCGTTTCGTCAACACCCAGTGAGCGCCCGCCGCGGTTGCGGCAGATCAAGATGGCTGCCGCGCGGATGGGCGAGCATGCGCCACATTCGCGAACCCGGCGGTCGAACCGATCGCCGAACCAACCGAGAGTATCCGCATGCTGCACCCCGTTTCCGGCGACATCCTCCTCACCCGTGCCCAGGTCATCGCTCACGGCGTGGCCGCCAACGATCCCATGAACCAGGGCCTCGCGCTCGCACTGCACGAACGCTACCCGGCCATGCACAAGGACTTCCACCACTGGTGCAACCAGCACCACCCACAGGCCGGCTCGGCCTGGTTGTGGGGTGGCGCGGGCGGTGTGCGCATCGTCAACCTGCTGACCCAGGACGGTGGCTACGGGCACGGCGGCAAGCCCGGCAAGGCGACCGAAAAGAACGTGCGCGATGCCCTGCGCGACCTGGCCAAGCTGATCGCCCAGGAGAACTTCAAGTCGCTCGCCCTGCCGCGCCTCGCCACCGGTGTCGGTGGCCTGTCGTGGAGCGTGGTGTGGCCAATCATCGAAGATCGCCTCGGCCAGCTCTCGCTGCCGATCTACGTCTACACCGAGTACCACCCGGACCAGCAGGCCGACGAACCGCTGGGTTGAGCGGCGCCGAGGCGTCGGCCCGCGGACGCGCCGCGAATTAACGCGGTGCGCGGCATGTGCAATGCAGCACGACGTTCATGGCTTCCGGCTATACTCGCCGCCCATGAATACCCAGACCGGCCAGCAGCGCATCCTCATCACCAACGACGACGGCATCCACTCCCCCGGCCTCGAACTGCTGGAGCAGATCGCGCGCGAAATCACCGATGACGTGTGGGTGGTCGCGCCGGACGGCGAGCGCAGCGGCGCCGGCCACTCGGTGTCGATCTCCAATCCCATCCGCATGCGCCAGCTCGGACCGAAGCGCTACCAGGTCGGCGGCACGCCGACCGACTGCGTGCTGATGGCCTTGTGGCAGTTCATGACCGACGGCCCACCGACGCTGGTACTGTCGGGCATCAACTCCGGCGCCAACCTCGGCGAAGACCTGACCTACTCCGGCACCATCGCGGCGGCGATGGAAGGCACCCAGCTCGGCATCCGCTCGATCGCGCTGTCGCAGATCCGCCCGCCCGGCGGCGTCGCCGATTACGCGCCGGCGCGACGTTACGCGCCGGATCTCGTCCGCCGCCTGCTCGCGCTCGACGACTGGCCGGCCGGGTCGTTCATCAACATCAACTTCCCCGACTGCCCGCCAGATGCGGTCAGCGGTGTGCGCCTGACCACCCAGGGCCAGCGCCCGCCGGGTTCGTTCACCATCGACCCACGCGTCGATGCCCGCGGCCAACCCTACTTCTGGGTCAAGATCAGCTACCCCGAACATGCCGCACCGAGCGGCACCGACCTCGACGCCGTCGCCGCGCGCGCCATCGCCGTCACGCCGGTACGCATGGACATGACCGACCACGGCTGGAAGGAGCGCCTGGGGGGCGTGCTCGCATGACCCGCGCGGTGTTCTTCGATCTCGGCGGCACGCTGTACAGCTACCGCAACGTACCGCGCGCGACCATGGCGCTGTTGACCGAGGCCGCCGAGCGGCTCGGCGTCGCGGCCGATCGCCATCAGCTCGGCGAAGCCTACAACGGCGCCCAGCAGGCCGCCGCCCACGCCTACGCCGACAAGTCCTACTACCTGCACCGCGATTTCTTCCAGGACACCCTGCGCGGCTTTGCCGAACGCCTCGGCGCCGCCGCCGACGAGGCGGTCTTCGACTGGTATCTCGAAGCGCACCGCGTCGCCATCGTCGACTGCCTGGTGCTGAAGGAGGATTGCCTCGACACCCTCGCCCACCTCAAGCAACGCGAGCTCTATCTCTCGGT
This sequence comes from Gammaproteobacteria bacterium, assembly GCA_050184115.1. Classification (GTDB taxonomy): domain Bacteria; phylum Pseudomonadota; class Gammaproteobacteria; genus JACKNG01. The sequence continues at coordinate 420,076 of JBFXAQ010000003.1, forward strand.
GGTCTCCAACATCGACGATGACATGCTCGCGCCGCTCATCGAACGCGGCGGACTGGGCGAGTACTTCCACCACTGGACGAGCTCGGAATCGGCGCAATCCTGCAAGCCCGATCGGCGCTTCTTCGAGCACGCGCTCGAGCTCTCCGGGCATGCGCCCGCCGACGTGCTGTTCGTCGGCGATTCGCCCGAGCACGACATCGTCGGCGCCGCCGCTCTTGGCATGCGGACCGCGCTCATCGTCGACGGCGGCATGGAGCCGCCGCTGCAGACCGGCCGCGGCGCGATCACTCCGGACCACGTCATCCACAATCTCGCCGAACTGAAGACCGTGCTCGGCGGCTGAGCGCGGCGACCACGGCCGGCTCGGCGCGCGTTTTTCCTGCCTCCCAGCCGCGCGCCTGGTCTACACTTGGCGCGCGATACAACCACGACCGGGAACACCGGCTAGGGAGGACTAGACCCCATGGCAACCGCGAAGAAGCCGTCGCTCGCCGACACCATCAAGGCCAACAACAAGGAACTCGGCGCGCGTCTCGCCGCCGGCGACGCCAAGGGCATGGCCGCGCTCTACACCAAGAACGCCGTGCTCATGCCGCCCAACAGCAAGGCCTGCAAGGGCTCCAAGGCGATCGCCGGCTTCTGGGCCGGGGCCATCGCCATGGGCATCAAGAACGCAAACCTGCGCACCGTCGACCTCGAGCAGCACGGCACCACCGCCATCGAGCGCGGCGAAGCCACCTTGAAGGGCGAGAAGGGCGTGGTGCTGGACAAGGCCAAGTACGTCGTCGTGTGGAAGCGCGAAGGCAAGGACTGGAAGCTCCACATCGACATCTTCAACTCCAACAACGCCGCGGCCTGACCGCGCGAGCGCCCGCCGCGGGGGCGCACGCCCTCGCGGCCCGTTCGTCATCCCGCGCAGCGCGTACCGCATCGCAGCGGCGCACGCGCTGCCATCCAGTCCGCGCGGCAGGCCACGCGCTTCAGCGCCGACGCAGCCGCGTGACCGGCGCGATCTCGACCGAGCGGCTGGCCGGGTCGAAGAGGATCAGCGCATCGCCGCGCTCGATCTGATCGCGAACCGCGACGACCTTGTCCTCGAAACCCGCTTCGACGGCACCGTAGTCGGTGCCTTCACGCAGCACGAAGGCCTCGATGACGCCGCGCAGCGCGGCCGGCGACAGTTCCTGCCACGGCACTTCGATCGGTTCCGGGGGAACGAGGGGATCGGCGTCGGGTGATTCGTCGACGGACATCGGGCAGGGCGGGCTGGACGGGCGCGGCGACAGTGTACGCCCTGCCGGGCGCGCCGCACCGCCACCCTATTGCCGTCGAGATCATCGCGTGACGGCGTCGGGCGCAGGTCGGCGACGAACGGACGGCGCGCCGGCCGCACCGCGTCGATGCGAACCGCCGCGCCACCCGGCCCCGGCCCGCGGTGCCACGGGGGACGCGCGCGTCAGCGTTCGCCCAACGCCTCGTCGCGGTAACGCAGCAGCGGCGCGAGCAGGAACTCGAGCACCGTGCGACGCCCGAGGTCGACTTCCACGCGTACCGCCATGCCAGGGGTGATCGGCAGGCGCCGGCCGTCGTCGGTGAGCTCGGCACGGTCGAGCGCAACCTGCGCGAGGTAGAGCAGGGCACCATCCTCGCGCGGCACCGCGTCCGGCGACACCGCGCGCAGCCGCCCCGGCAGGGTCCCGTAGCGGGTGAAGGGGAAGGTCTCGACCTTGACCACCGCCGCCTGGCCGGGCGCGACGAAGCCGATGTCGCGGTTCTCGATCCAGGCTTCGACCTGCGGCACGGCGCCCGCGGGCACGACCGACAACAGCGTGGTCGCCGCGGCGACCACGCCGCCCTCGGTGTGGACGGCAAGCTGCTGCACGGTGCCGCTGACCGGCGCCCGCAGGCGATGCCGGGCGACCGCCGCCGCGGCCTTGGCGATGTCCTGCGCAAGCCGCTCGAGTTCGCTCGCGGCGGCGGCGGCGGCGGCCATCCAGCGTGCCTCGGTCGTCGCGACCAGGGCCTCGCGGCGTCGTGCGCTGCCGGCAACCGCGGCGGCCGCGCTGGCCAGGCGCGTGTCCAGCACCGCGCGCTCGCGCGCTTTGGCCACGCGCGTTTCCTCCAGTTCGAGCCAGGTAGTGCGCGGCGCCAGCGCACGCGCCTCGAGCGCGCGCAGGGCCGCGGCGCGCTCGCTCAGCAAGGGCAGCACGGCATCGAGCCGGGCGATCTCCGCCACCAGCGCCGCGTGCTCGGCGCGATGTCGCGCGAACTCCTCGCCCAGCGCTGCGCGTTCGGCGACGAAGGCGGCGTACTCGCGCTCGACCTGGCGCGCCAGGGACGCCGGCTGCGGGTTCACCGTCAGCGCGCACCCGACGCCGGCGAGACAGGCCAGCAAGGCCCGCGTCCGCGCCTGCTCGCGCGCTGCGTGCACGGCCGCGGCCTGCAGGCGCTGCAGATCGGCGCGCGCCATGGTGTCGTCGAGTTCGAGCAACAATTCACCGGCGACGACGGTGGTGCCATCCGCGACGTGGATGGCGCGGACGCGGCCGCCGACCTCGGCCTGCACCGTCTTGACCTGGCCCGTCGGCACCACGCGACCGGTGGCGCTCGCGACCGTATCGACCTCGGCGACGCTGGCCCAGCCGACGACGGTGGCACACAGGGCGACGAGGGCCCAGGCCAGCCCGCGCGCCGCTGCCAGCGGTGGCGTGTGCTCGACTTCGAGCGCGGCCGGCAGGAAGCCGGGTTCGAGCGGCCGCGCCATCATCGTGAGCGCGCGGGCCGTGCTGCCGGCGGCCGTGACCAGGGCGCGCAGCACGAGAAGCGCACGCACGGTGCGCGCTGCTCAGCGGCCGTCACCGTCAGTGCCCAGGCCCTGGCGCCGCGCGAGACCGGCAAACCAGCCGCCACGGGCGACCAGCTCGCGATGCGTGCCGAGTTCGACCACGCGGCCGCCATCGACCACGGCGATGCGATCGGCGACGCGCAAGGCCGACAGGCGATGGGCGATGACCAGCACCGTGCGGCCGGCGCAGATGCCGCGCATGTGCTGCTGCAAGGCCGTCTCCGCCTCGTAGTCGAGCGCGCTGGTGGCCTCGTCGAGAACCAGGATGCGCGGCTCGGTGACCAGGGCGCGGGCGATGGCGAGGCGCTGGCGCTGGCCGCCGGACAGGGTGGCGCCGTGCTCGCCGACGACGGTGTCGTAGCCGTCGGGCAAGGCGACGACGAAATCGTGCGCACAGGCGAGCCGCGCCGCGCGCACGATGCGCTCGAACGGCAACGCGGCATCGGCGAGCGCGATGTTGTCGCGTACCGAGCGGTTGAACAGCACGTTGTCCTGCATGACCACGGCGACGGTGCGGCGCAACCGCACCGGGTCGACGCCGGCGATGTCGATGCCGTCGATGAGGACGCGGCCGTGCTCGGGCCGGTGGAGCCGGAGCAGGAGGCGCGCGAGCGTGCTCTTGCCGGCGCCCGACGGCCCGACGATGCCGATGACCTCGCCCGGCGCGACGTCGAGCGCGAAGCCGTCGAGCACCGCACCGCCCCCGACCCGGTAGCGGAAGCGCACGTCCTCGAAGCGGAGCGCGCCCTCGATCCGTGGCAGGCTGCCGCGAGCCGCCGTGGTCGCCGCCTCGGCCGGGGTGTCGAGCACGTCGGCGAGGCGCCGCACCGACACCGCGGCCTGCTGGAAGTCCTGCCACAGCTGCACCAGGCGCAGGATCGGACCGGCGACGCGGGCAGCGAAGAGATTGAAGGCGACCAGCTGGCCGACGCTGAGCCGCCCGGCGATGACCTGGTGCGCGCCCAGCCACAGGATGCCCAGCACCATCAGCTTGTTGACGAGAGCGGCGAGCTGGTTGGCTGTCTCGGCCAGCAGCGTGGTGCGGAAGCTCGCCTGGACGTAGGCGGCGAGCCGGGTTTCCCAGTGTCGCCGCGCCGACGGCTCGACCGCGGCGGCCTTGAGGGTGGCGATGGCGCCAACCGCCTCGACCAGCCAGGCCTGGCAGTCGGCGCCACGCTGGAAGCGCTCGTCGAGGCGCGCGCGCAGCAACGGTGCGAGAGTCAGTGCGAGCACGGCGTAGGCCGGCAGGGTGGCGAGGACGAGCACGGTCAGCGGCGGACTGTAGAGCAGCATGACCGCGAAGAAGACGACCGTGAACAGGGTGTCGACGAACACCGTCACCGCCGAACCGGTGATGAAGGCGCGAATGCCGTCGAGCTCGCGCACCCGTGCCACCACGTCGCCGATGCGCCGCGCCTCGAACCAGGCCAGCGGCAGGCGCAGGAGATGGGCGAAGACCGCCTGGCCGAGGGCGACGTCGATGCGGTTGGTGGTATGCGTGAACACGTAGGTGCGCAGGCCGCCGAGGACGACTTCGAACAGCGACACCAGCAGGAGGCCCAGCGCGAGCACGTCGAGGGTGGCGAGACCGCGATGCACGAGGACCTTGTCGATGACGACCTGGAAGAAGACCGGCGAGACCAGCGCCAGCACCTGCAGCACCAGCGAGACCAGCAGCACCTCGCCCAGCAGGCGCCGATAGCGCCACACGAAGGGCAGGAACCAGGCGAAGCCGAACGCGCCCGGCGTCGTGACGAGGGCGGCACGCCGTGTGACCAGGACCAGCTCGCCGCTCCACGCGGCGACGAAATCGTCGAGCGTGCAGCGCTCCGGGCGCGCGGCGTCCGCTCGCAGCAGCAACACCGCCTCGTCGCGTACCGCCGCCAGCAGGACGTAGCCACCGGCCGCGAGACCGGCGATGGCGGGCAGGGGCATCCGCGCGAGACGGCCGGGTTCGGAGCGCAGGCAACGTGCCTTGAGGCCGAGCCAGCGTGCCGCGCGCGCCAGGGTCGGGCCGTCGAATGGCGCATCGCCGCGGGGGAACTCGTGGCGGATACGCGTGGAGTCGGCCGCCACCTCGTGCAGCTGGGCGAGCCTGACCAGGGCGAGCAGGCCGGGATCCGGCGCGGATGGCGCTGCCACGGGCACGGCCGCCGGCATCGGATCAGCGCCCGCTTACGCCGAGCACGCCGGGGAAACGGCGACGCGGGCGGTCGTCGCGCACCGCGGGGACGCCGGCGCGATCGTCCGGGCGGCATGGACGAACCAGCGGCGTGCATGGCGGACGTCGCAGCCCTTCCACGGCCTCGCCCTCAGGCGACGCTTTGCCAGGCCGCCGCGAGCACCGCCTCGTCGGCACGCGGCGGCATCGCACGGGGCAGCGCCGCTGCGCCCGACGAGACGCCGAACGTCGCCATCGCCTGCACCAGCTGGTCGACCTCGGCCGGGCGTACGAAGCGCCCGTCGGCGAGCTCGATGCGTTCGATGGCGTAGCGCGAATGGACGAACCAGTGCGTGATCGTGACGCTGTCACCACCGCGCCGCAGATCGATCTCGAGGTCGTTGCCGCGACGCAGGAAGCGCAGATCGCCGGGGGCGAGCGTGACGTCGGTGAAGCGCAGCCGATCGGCACCACCGGACGTGTCCCGGATGCGGTCGCGACCGTCGCCGCTGGCGTAGTAGTAGGTGTCGTCACCGCCACCGCCGTCGAGCCGATCGATACCGGCGCCGCCCCACAGGTCGTCGTTGCCCGCACCACCGAACAGGCGGTCGTGGCCGTCTTCGCCATGGAGGTCGTCGTTGCCGGCATCGCCGTAGACGACGTCGTCACCCGTTCCGGCCAGCACCACGTCCGCGCCGCTGCCGCCGTGCACGACGTCGCGACCGCCCCCCGCACGCAGGTGATCATTGCCTTCGCCGCCATCGAGGCGGTCGTCGCCATCGCCGGCCTCGATGGCGTCGTCGCCGGCGTCGCCGAAGAGGCGATCGGTGCCACCGCCGCCCGCGATCCGATCGTGGCCGTCGCCGCCGTGGATCGCGTCGGCACCGTGGCCACCGACGATCCGATCGGCACCCGCCCCGCCGTCGACGACGTGGTCGCCGGCACCGGTGTCGATGACGTCGTCACCGGCGGCGCCGAGCAGGGTGTCGTCACCGTCGCCGCCGTCGAGGTGATCGTCACCCGCGCCGCCGTCGAGGTGATCGCGGCCGGCGCCGCCAGCGAGGCGATCGTCGCCCTCGCCGCCGTAGAGTTCGTCGTCGCCGCTGCCGCCTTCGAGCACGTCAGCGCCCGCCGCACCATCGAGGCGATCATCGCCGCCGTGCCCGACGAGGCGATCGTCGCCACCGCCGGCGTCGATGCGATCGACCTGGTCGGTACCGCCGAGGCGGTCGTCGCCGGCGCTGCCGGCGATGTCGAACCCGCGCGCGACCAGCGCGGCGTAGTCGAGCTCCGCGCCGTCGGCGAAGTGGATGCTGCCGATCGAGCGCGGGCCGCCGAGGATGTCCAGGGGGTCGAAATCGTGCAGGTGGATCGCGCTCAGCCCGGGGCCGAAGTCGAGACGGATGGAGCCGGGTTCGAGGCGCAGGTTCGCGGCGCTGTAGCGCTCGTCGAGGACGAGCTGGTTGCGTTGCCCGCTGGCGTCGAACACGTGCACGACCACCGGTTCACCGCGCACGACGATGGTCTCATCGCCCTCGCCGCCGTGGACCACGATCGGAAAGCGTGCGGCCAGGCCGTGCAGGTCGGTGCCGTCGGGCAGGTCGCCGAGACCGACCCGTGGCGCGATCTCGACCAGGTCGTCGCCGGCGCCGAGATCGATGGCGACGCCAAAGGCTGAGAACACCAGCACGCGGTCGCTGCCGGCGCCGGCGGTGACGGTGACGAAGTCGTCGTCCTCGCCGAGTTCCAGCCGGTCGTCGCGATGGGTACCGGTGACGAAGCCGCCGGCGACGTCGGCGCCGCCACGGGCGAGGTAGCCCAGCTCGCGCGACGGTGAAAGGACGGCGACATCGTCGATGCCGTCGCCGTCGACATCGCCGACTGGCGCCGCCCGCACGAGGCGTTGCGAGCCGGCCGCCTGCTCGGGCAACAGCGCGAGAAAGCCGGCTTCGCCGGCCAGGGCGACGGTCCTGACGACGGCCGGGAAGCCGGCGGCGCTGCCGTAGACGAAGGGCACGTGGGCGTTCCACGGCTGGTCGAGGATGGTGAGATCGGACAACGCGAGATCGTCGATGCCGTCGCCGTTGACGTCACCGACGTTGGCGAACGCGCGGGTCGCCTCGCTGGCGCCCAGTCCCTCGACCTCCCAGTAACCGTCGATGCGGAAGCCATCGGTGCCGTCGAGGGCGTCGGTATCGATCGCCGCGGGCGCGTCGGCGCGCCCGAAGACGACGCGCAGATCGTCGTGGTGATCGGCGCCGTCGACGCCGACGAGAACGAGGTCGTCGCGGCCATCGCCATTGAAATCGCCGTGCACGGTACGCCCGAGGTCTTCGACCTGCAGCAGGCCGGTGAGGCCGATGCGGCGCGCGTCGTCACGCTCCAGGCCGGTGTGCACGCCCAGTTCGTCGAGCAGCAGGATGTCGATCGCCAGGGTGTCGAAATCGATGCCGAGGACGTCGGCCCGGCCATCGCCGTCGAAATCGCCGATCGGCAGGAACCAGCCGAGATCACCGGCACCGCTCGCCTGAGCGCCACCCGGCACGGCGTAATCCGCGCGCGCCAGGCCACCGCGCAGGACGCGCGCATCCTCGAACACGATGTCGGCGGCGCCGTCGTTGTCGACGTCGGCCAGCGCCGCGATCGAGCCGAATTCGAAATCGAAGCCACGCGCCGGGGTGAGGGCGTCGAGGGCGACGCCGGTGCCGTAACGTTGCGCGTCGCCGTAGAGCACGCTGCCGCGGCCGTCGCCATGATCGACGACCAGGTCGTTGCGACCGTCGCCATCGAAATCGCCGTGGAAAGCACGGTAGACCGCAGGCCCGGACAACTCGAAGGCGGCGCCGGCGACGAGTTCGGCGCTGGTATCCAACCAGGTTCCGAAGGCTTCGGCACGGCCGTACACGACGCGCTCGACGGCCCTGGCCGCGGCACCGCTGCCGACGAATTCGTCGACCAGGAGGTCGTCGTAGCCGTCGCCATCGAGGTCGCCGATACCGGCGACGTCGAGCAAGCGGCGTTCGCTCGGGTCGGGCGGCGGTGCCTCGTCATCGGCCGTACCGAAACCGTTGGTCACCTCGTCGCTGTCGACGGCCGTGAGCGCTTCCAGGCGCTCGGCCCACGGCGACACCGCGCGCGAGCCGAACCAGGAACCGCCGGCGAGCGGCAGCTGCAAGGGGTCGAGCGCGGCGGCACCGGCGAAGGGGTGCGGCGTGACGTCGACGACCAGCGTCGTCGCCGCGCTGTAGCCGGCGTCGTCGCGGGCGACGAGTTCGAACACGTGCTGCCCGGTATCGGCCAGGCCCGGTGTACCGCTCAAGCGGCTGCGCGCGGCATCGAAGCTGAGCCAGCCCGGCAGGCTCCCACCGGCGACCGGCGCGAGTGCGAGGGCGAGTCGATCGTCGTCGCGGAAGATGGTGCCGGGGACGCGGTAGTCGAAGGCGAACCCTGCCACCGCGGCCTGCACGCGCGGCGTCACGGCGACCACGGGCACGTACTCGGATTGGAGGTCGACCTCGTCGCTCGACAGCACGCTGCCGTCGCCGAAGACGAAGCGCTCGATGGTCGTCGCGGCCCAGTTCTCGATCGTGAGGGTGCCGGCGGCGCTGGCGAGGCGCCAGTGACCGTCGGCGCCGACCAGGCCGGTGAAGCCTGTCGGTGCGAGCGCGTCGTCGACCACCACCGTGCTCAGCGCGGCCGCGTCGGCGGCGCCCAGGGTGACGTCGAGCTGCTCGCCGCGATAGACGTGGATCTCGGCGGCGCGGCCCGCGCCGTCAGTGGCGCCGGCGAGCAGTTCGCCGGCAGCGACGGTATCGCCGCCGAACCATACCCCCGGCCCCGTCACCAGGCGCTCGATCGCGCCGAGGTACCAGTCGGTGAGGGTGAGACTGCCGGCCGCGCCGAAGTCGAGCCGCAGCGTATCGCCCGCGTCGACGACCGCGATCGTGGCGGCAGCGGACAGGCCGGCGAGCACCACGGTGTCGTAGCCGGCGCTGTCCTCGATGAGGTCGTGGCCGTCGCCGACGCGGTAGATGTAGGTGTCGTGCCCCGCACCGCCGCGCAGCGTGTCGTCACCGGGGCCGCCGTCGAGGACGTCGCCGCCGTCGTCACCGTCCAGGGTGTCGTGACCGGCACCGCCGAGCAGGGTATCGGTGGCCGCGCCGCCACGCAGGGTGTCGTCGTGCTCACCGCCGATGAGGACGTCCTCGTCGTCGCCGCCGTCCAACATGTCGTTGCCGTCACCGCCTTCGAGCACGTCGCGGCCACCCTCGCCGAACAGCTCGTCGTCGCCGGCGCCGCCCAGCAAGCGATCGGCGCCGTCGCCGTCCGGCGTGCCGAGGCCGAAGGTGTCGCCGTAGAGGATGTCGTCACCGGGGCCGCCGTCCAGCCAGTCGTCGCCGCGCCAGCCGAACAGGATGTCGCGATCCCCTTCGCCGTAGAGGCGGTCGTCGCCGTCACCACCGTTGAGGAAATCGTCGCCGTCGCCGCCGTAGAGGGTGTCGGTATCGTCGTTGGCAACGGTCGCGGCGGCGAACGAGTCGCTGACGACGACGTCGATCACGCGGCCGTCGCCATTCGTCACCTGGCGCGTCGTCCAGCTGCGGGTCGTGGCCGCCCAGCTGTCGATGGCGCCGTTCAAGACGTCGTTGCCGCTGCCGCCGATGAGGAGATCCGCGCCGGGGCCACCGGTGAGGACGTCGTCGTCGGCACCGCCGTGCAGGACATCGTCGCCATCGCGGCCAGCGAGGTGGTCGTCACCGTCGCCGCCGTAGAGCTGGTCGGCGCCGCCGTTGCCGACGAGGATGTCGCCGTCGGCGCCGCCGTCCAGCAGGTCGCCCGGGTCGTCCGCGGCCTGCGCGAGGCGATCGAGATCGAACAGCGTCGCGCTGGAGAGATAGTCGCGCCCAGCGCCGCCGAGCAGGCGGTCGGCACCCCAGGGCCCGTTGGCCTGCGCGCCGCCGAAGAGGTCGTCGTCGCCGGCCAGGCCCTGCAGGCGATCGTCGCCTGCGCTGCCATTGAGTTCAGCGGCGACTTCGAAGCGATCGTCGCCGGCCGTCCCGGTGACCTCGTTGAACACGCGCGGTGGTGCCTCGTCGTCGTCGAGCACGATGCCGAGCGCGCCCGGCTGGTAGTCGGCAATATCGATGGCGAACGGTGCCGCGGGGTCGAGGCGGACCACGCGCAGCAGGCCCGCGGCCGGGCCGGCGACATGGAAATACGCGGTCAGGGCACCATCGGTGCGACGGTAGGTATCGTCGCCCACCCGGTGGTAGGTGCCAGCAAGCGGCAGGCCCGCGCTGCCGACGAAGACCGCGCCCGCGCCGTCCGCGTCCACCACGGTATCGCCGTCGCCGACGAAGTAACGATCGAAACCGCTGCCGCCGACCAGGCGATCGGCGGCACCGTCCTCGCCCAGGGCGCGCCCGGCGTGGTAGAGGCGATCGTCGCCGCCACCACCGACCAGGCTGTCGGCGCCGGCGCCGCCGGCGAGATCGTCGTCGGCCGCGCCGCCGAACAGACGGTCGTCGCCCGCCCCGCCGGTGACAGTGCCAGCGCCGGAGAAGACGATCTGCGCGACATCGTCGCGACCGCCGCGCAGGCCTTCCAGCGTCGCCACGCGCAGGCCGACCGGAATGTCGCGCGCATCGATGCCCGCGAACGTGAGGCCGAGTTGTGCATCGACGACATCGACCGCGACGTCGTGCGAGAAGTACGCGATACCGTCGGTGGTCGCATCGTCGCTGCCCCAGGCGGCGAGCAGGCGCGGCAGGAATTCGGCGCGCGCCGCCCAGTAGTCCTCGCCGCGGTCGTCCCAGGCCAGCGCCGCCGCATGGCGTTCGTAGAGCGCCGCGTCACCGGTGACGGCGAAGGGGCTGAAGTTCTCGAGCGCGAAGCGCCAGGCGAGATCATGGCGCGCGTTGTCGAGGAGCGTCGCGCTCCCCAGCCCCGCCAGCGGGACGACCTGCAGCCCACCATGACCCGTGGCAGTCGCCTGCAAGGCGATCAAGCGTTCGTGCAGATCGGCCCGCGCGGCGAACGGCGCCGGGCCGAGGAACCACTGGCCGGTCGCCGGCGCGACGGATTGGGCCAGCGCCGCCTGCGTCCCCGGCAAGAACAACTCCGAGAGCACGTTGGCGATGCGTTCGAGCGCGTAGGCGCCCCCGCTGTCGGCGTGTGCCACGAGGCTGCCGGCCGCCGCCAGCGACAGGGACGGGTCGACCCGCGCCAGCGTCGCCTGCACCGCCAGGGCATCGACCACCGCGCTGATGGAGTGGGTGTTGACCTCGGTCGTCACCGCCGTGCGCGGCGCCGGTGGCGTACCCGTGACGATACCCGCGACGAACGAGGGGTCGCCGAGCGGCGCCTGGTCTTCGGCGGTGAAGTAATGGATGCGTTCGGCGGCAGCGAGCGCGGTGAAGTTCGCCGCGGGCGTGAGACCGAAGCCCGGCACGAGCAACTCGTCGATGAAGCGATCGCTCGCCTGGGCACCGCGGATCGGCAGTTCGGCGAGGAGCGCGAGGCTACCGACCCGCGGGTTGGTGTAGACGGCCAGTTGGGTCGCCAGCGAGATGCGCTGCTCGATGCCGAAATCGGCATCGAAACCGGGCGAGTTGAAGGCGACGGCCTGGGTGAACTGCTGCGGGAAGAGCCGCAGCACAAGTGCGGCGAGATGCCCGCCCAGGCTGTGCCCGGTCACGGCAAGCGGTTGGCCGGGGTCGATGAGACCGAGCCCCGCCGTGGTCCCCGCCGGCGCGAGCCAGTAGTGCAGGCCTTCGACCGCGACCGCGGTGACATCCGGCGGCGCCACCGCCGCGCGCTGCAGATCCAGGATCTCGACCGCCTGCCCCGCCGGCGCCGCCAGGCGTCGTACGTAGTTCACCAGCGACACCGCCTGTGACAAGGCGAGGCCGAGACCGCCGATCTCCTGCAGGTCGGCGACGACGAGATCGGCCATCACCTGGTCGAGCACCATGGCCTCGGTGCCACGCAGGGCGAGCACCTGTTCGCGTGCGCCATCCACGGTGCGCTCGAAGAGGGCGGCGGCGAAGCCGGTGACAGGATCGTTGGGTGTGAAGTGGGCGATGGTCCAGGCGAGTTGATTCGGGGCGAATAGTTGCGATGCCAGGCCGTTACGCGACGGCTCACCGTCGTCTATACGTTCCGGTGCTGATCCGGCAGCAATGGCATCTACGGTTGCGCGCAGGGAATCCGCACCTTCACCCCATGCGAGTTCGTTCCAATCGACATATGCGAGATCGGAAAACGCTGCGTAGCGAAAAATCTCTTCGATGCTCATGAGTCATCCCTTACTCGTTCATGCGACATCAATGTCGCGGTTTCACGATCGCGCCTATCTGGCATCCATCCGTGGCGCCCTTCTGATCGATCGCTTCCGTCTCTTCCTCACTCGAACGGTTGCAATGTCGCCGTTATCAGATCGGCAACCGAGTAAACGCGCTTTTGATACCGATGCGAGAATGATCCCGCGCTGTCGGGCGCTTCATCGCCACAAGTCCAGTGCGCGTGATCGCCCCTGGGCAAGAACACGAGAACCAACCGATCTGCCCAACCCGGCTTGATCTTGAACGTTACCCATTCGCCGATTGCTTCGCCGCTTAGGCGGTCGCGAATCGCGGCATCGTGACGTTCGATACCGTAACCAGCAGGCGCGCTTCCACCTGTTACTTTGTACCGGCTCTCGAACGCCTTGACAGTCGAGACCACTCGTTTGCCATCTTCGAGTTCGAATCGCTGCAAGGCTTCGTTGCCGTAGTAGTCGACATACCTTCGTTCGAGATATGCAAAGCCACGTGCCCCCCAATACTCGATATCGCCCCCGAACTCGAACCCCGTCACAACAACCCTCTGCTTGATGTGCATACCGCCCTGGTGTGCACACAAGTTCGCCGCCCGGAAACTCACGTAAGCCACGTCCGCATTCAAGCCGACCTCCCAGACGAGCAGCACCACCGCCAGTAGTCGTGCGAAGCGATTCACGGCCAGCGGCCAGCCGAGACCGGCGTAGAGCACCATGCCGAGCAGCAGGGTGAGCGCCGCCACCACCCGGCCGACGATCTCGATGAAGCCGAAACGGTAGTAGCGCAACCCGAATACTTCGAAGTCGCCGAGCGGTTGGGCGATCACCACCATCAGCACCGCCCACAGCGCGATCCAATGCCACTGGAGACCTTTCATCGCCTCATGCCGCTACCCCGGGTTCGGCAGTATCGAGCCGACGCGACCCCGTGGCTGACCTGGGCGGGCGCACCGGCGACACGCGGGACAAATTCCCGGTGGAGGAACAGGCAATGCCCGACAAAGTCCCCGGGATTGCTGGGGACGGCCCGGCGGTCCGGTGCCGACGTGCGTCCGCGGACGACCATGCGGCGATGCAACGCACGAACACGCCGCGCCGCCGTTTCCGCCAGGCGCGCGAATCAGTATCGTGTGCCGTCATTGCGCACGCGCTGGCACCGCCATCGCCGCGGCGACGACTCTTCCACGGAGGCGCCATGGTCATCATCCTCGGCACGATCGAACTCGCGAATCCCGACGAAGCGACCCGCCTGCGCGACGCCCTCGCGGCACGCGCGGCGCGCAGTCGCGGCGATGCCGGCAACCTCGACTACGCGTTCGCCGTCAATCTCGAGAACCCGCGCGAGATCCGCCTGACCGAGATCTGGACCAGCGAAGCCGAGCTCAATGCCCACCTCCAACAGCCCGACCCGGCGTTCGCCGAGGTGCTGGCGACGGCAGCCATCGTGTCGGCACGGGTCACCGCTTACGATGGCGCCAACGAACGTATCCTGATGGCACGCTGAGGCGCGCTGTCGACGCGTCGGCAACACGCACCACGGACTGCTATCGACAACGCCCCGGGAGAGCCCCCCCATGGAACCCATTGCCTATCTCGACCGCGTCAAGATCCAGTGCGAGATCCTGCTGCCGCTCTATCGCCGCCTGCGCGCGGAGATCGGCGAGGCGCGCGCGGCCGAACTCCTGCGCGCGGCCGTCGACGAGTACGCCCGCGGTGTCGGCGCCGCCGCCGCGGCGGCGACCCCGGGTCATCCGCTCGACACCCTGCGCAGCCTCATGCCGATGTTCACCGCGGGTGAGGCGCTCGAGGTCGAACCGCTGGCAAACGACGACGAGACGCTGGCGATGAACGTGCGGCGCTGCAAGTACGCCGAGTACTTCCAGGCATTGGGCGAAACCGAGTTCGGCGCCATGATCACCTGCGAGATGGATCCACCGATGACCGCCGGCATCGGCGACGCCCTCGAACTGCAACGCAGTCAGACCCTGCTCAAGGGGGGCACGCACTGTGACTTCCGCTGGCGCACGAAGGATGGCGACGCGGGCAAATGACGCGAAAGCCGCGAGCATCGGCCTGAGCGACCCCGGGCCGGGTGCGGCCCCTACAGCGGCGCAGACGGCGGCTGCATGGCCCTGGTCGGCGCCGTCGTCGTCGCGCCGGATCCTGCGCCGGGCACGACCTGCGCGGTGCCCGACGGTCGCCGCCGCGAGACCTCACCACCATGCCACTCCGCAACACCCCGACCGCCTACGGCATCCTCGCCCGGCTGCTGCACTGGAGCAGCGTCGGACTGCTGCTGATCCTCTATCTCCTCGTCAGCGGCCTCGACGTGCCACCCAAGGTTCATGTGCGTGACGCGGTCGTCGCCCAGCACGTCGCGCTCGGGCTCGCCTTCACCGCGCTGATGCTGGCGCGTCTCGCCTGGCGGCTCGGCAATCCCAACCCGGCGCGGGCCTATCGCTGCGGACGGTGGCGGCGCGCCGTGGTGTTCGGCCTGCACCGGCTGCTCTATACCGGCGTGCTGGTCGAAGCCGCGCTGGGCGTGATGGGCGAGGTCGCCGCCGGTCGGGCGTTGCCGCTGTTCGGTCGTCTCGGCATCGACGCCAACGCCGCCCTGGCCGCGACGTGTCATGCCTGGCACGGCACGCTCGCGCTCGCGCTGCTGCTGCTCGTCACGGCGCACGCCACCCTGGCCATCGCGAACCAGGCCGGCAGCGCGCCGCCAGGGGCTTGAGCGGACCGTCGAGGTATCCGCGGGCAGAGCGGTGTCGGGCCGCGCTTTCCGCCGTTCGACTCGCAGCGTTCCCGAACAGCCCGCGGTGGGTCGGCGCTTGCCTTTGGTCTCTCGAGCCCACCGGGAAGCGGCACACACCACGTCGGGCTGCGGTATTCCGGGACCCGTCTGATCGTGCCGGTCGCGTGCAATCGCGACGGCAGCAGGACGAGCCCTACGCCCCGAACCCGGCGCCGCGCAACGGGTCACGGGCGCGCACGCCGGGCTAGAATCGGGCCCTCCCAACTGCCGTGCGAGATGCCGCCATGTCGACCGTTCGAACCGGGTCCCACCAGCGGCTGGTTGCCGCCGTCACCGCCCTGCTGTTGTGCGCGCCGCTCGCGCAGGCCTGCGACAGCGACGCCGACTGCGGCCCCGGCGGCACCTGCATCAAGCGCGAGAAGCGCGCCTCGGGGGTGTGCTACGGCCGCGCCGGCGACGCGCCGTCCGATCCGGCCGCGGCCGTCGGCGGCGCGGTCGCACCGCGGCCGGTCACCGGCGAACGCCGCGAGCGCGCCAAGGCCTGGCTCGGCGATCCGGATGCGCTCATCGAACAGCAACTGCCGGGGCACGAGCAGGCCGGCACCTGCATGGTGACGCAGGATTGCCCGGCAGGCTTCGAATGCGTGCTGGCCGGTTTCGAGGGGCGCTGCATCAAGTTGTGAAGGCGGTGCGCGACCGCGAGGTGCGGCGGGACCGCCCGGCTGGGCGGCGCGCGGCCAGGCTGCGCTGGCCGGGGAGTCGCGCCGGCGGTAGCGCGGTCCTCGCGGCGGCACCGACCCGCCGCCCGGGCGCCTCACGCCGCCCAGGCGAAACTCGCGTAATGGCCGTTGTTGCCGGCGCCGACGATGTCGAGTTCGAGCCCGAAACAGTCGAGGTGGGTTTCCTTCGAGCGCGCCAGCGCGAGCTTGCTCGAAGCCGGGTGGCCGACGTTCTCGAGGTAGTAGGGCTTGCCGTTGCCGAGGCGCGAGAGCACGCCCTCGATGGCGAAGCGCAACTTGTCGGCGATGGTGACTGCGCGCGTCTCGCCCGCGATCTCGAACTCGATCGGCTGGACCTCGACGCCGCGGAAATCGCTGACCAGGTTCTGCCGGATCATGCCGGGTGGTCCGCCGGCCTCGCCGCTGGCGATCGCGGTGAGCGCGGCGCGCTGATCGTCGTTCGCCGCGGCGTCGACGATGGCGCCGAAGACCCAACCGCCCTCGCTCATGACCTTGCCGGATTTCACCACCAGTGCGAACTTGAGCCCGCCGAGATCGACGTCGCCGGCGCGGCCCTCGTCGATACGAAAGATGAGTAGCGCCGTGCAGTGATCGTAGGTCACCGCAGCTTGCGGATTGGTGAAGATGCACGGGCACAGGTAGTCGCAGTTGCAACTCTCCATGTACTCGCCACGGATGGTCCACGCGGTTTCTGCCATCGTGCTGCCCTCGTTGCCGGCCCCGTCGGCCTGGCGGGGAGTATAGCCGCCCCGCCGATGGCATCGATGATGAACGACCGGGTCCGCCGGGGTCGCCTCGACATCGCCTGCCGGAGACGCCGGACGACATGCACGACCGGACCGCGGCTCGCGCAGATCGCCTCTCGCCACCGTGCGCCCGCCGCGCGGCAGAGCGACGGCGATGTGGCGTCCGCGCCGCGAACACGCCTGGGCGATGCAGGTTAAGGTAGCGTCGTTCAATGGCTCGACGGGGAGGTCCGAACCATGCAACCCGGCATCATCTTCACCGGCGGTGACTGTACGGTCGCCGATCTCGCCGCCATCGCCGTGCGCGCCGAGGAGGCCGGTTTCGGTCTCCTCGGCATGGCCGAGGCCTGGCGCAGCGCCTACGTGCCGTTGACGGCCATGGCCGCGGCGACGCGGCGCATCCGCCTCGCGCCCTACGTGCTCAATGCCTACGGCCACAGTCCGCTGATGGCAGCCATGGCGGCGACCGATTTCGACGGCTACAGCGGTGGCCGGCTGGTGCTCGGGGTCGGCGGCGGCAACCGTCTCATCAACGAGACCTGGCAGGGCATCCCACACGCCCGCGTGCTGACCAAGATGCGCGAGTACGTCGCCATCCTGCAGCAGGCCGCGCGCACGCCGGCCGGCCAGCGACTGCACTTCCGGGGCGAGGTTCACACCATGGACTGGACGCCAACGGTCGGTCCGCGCGCCGAACCGTTCCCGGTCTACGTCGCCGCCGTCTTTCCCAGCATGCTGCGCGTGGCGGCGAGCGTCGCCGATGGCATCGCCGGTGGCGCCACCCTGACCCCGGAATACCTTCGCGACGTGCTGCGCCCGGCCGCGGCGGCAGCGGCGGCGGCTGCCGATCGCGATCCGGCGACGTTGCGCTGGGCGGCGGTCGGCGTATGTGCCGTCCACCCAGATCGGGAACGCGCCCGCGCCGCGGCACGCGGCGCCATCGCGCACTTCTACGCGCCGCTGCCGCATCCCTACTACGAGTACACCATGCGCGAACAGGGTTTCGGCGCGGTCGCCGATCGGCTGCTCGAACTGATGCCGGCCGGTCGGGTCGAGGCCGCGCTCGACGCCATCACCGACGAGTGCGTCGATGCGCTCACCATCGCGGGGACGATCGAGGAGTGCCGCGACAGGCTCGCTGCCTACGATGGCCTGCTCGACGACCTGCTGCTGCTCAACGCCCTGCCGGCGAACGGTGACCCGCTCGGCGCGTATGCCGGACTGCTGGCGCTCGGCCGGTACGGCTGACCGGCGCGGACACGGCGGATGCGTGCGCAAGGAGAGCCGTCGCCGACCCCGACGCCCAGGCCGTGGCCGTGCGAGGGTGTCGTTGCCGAACACCCCCCGCAGCCGTCGACGCTGCCGCTTGCGGCGCTTTCCCGTCGATTGGCATCCGCGCGCAGCTGCCCCTATCCTGAGCGCCCTTTTGCCGGGAGACCCACATGTCCTTCCTCGCCGACACCGCGTTGCAGCAGCGTTTCGTCGACGCGCTGAACGCCAATACCGCGTTCGCCACCCAGGCCGCCGTGTTCGACGGCGCGATCCAGATCGAGGTCGACGACGACCGCCTGTGGCTCAAGGTCTACAAGGGCCGCGTCATCGATCACCAGGCGGCGCCGTCGCCGTTCGGTTACACCTTCAAGCTCTGCGGCAGCAGCGCAGCGTGGCAGTTGCTGCTCTCGGGCGCGCGCAAGTGGGCCGACCTGACCTACCCCGGCAAGCGCCGCTTCGATGACGATCCGAAGCTCACCCGCGTCGGCGAACTGAGCGTCGACATCCGCATCGAGGGCAACCTGGTCGAGGCCGGCCGTCTCACCGAGGCCACGTTCGAACTCGCCTACACCCTGCGCCAGGTCGCGGCCTGACGCCGCGCCATACCGGAGACCCTGTTCATGGCAACCCCCGAAGACATCACCGGCCACTACATCGACGTCAACGGCACGCGGACGTTCTACGACGAGTGCGGCAGCGGCGGCCATCCGCTGGTGTGCATCCACACCGCCGGCGCGAGTTCGCTCGAGTACCGCTACATCCTGCCGATCTACGCCGCGCACGGCTTCCATGCCTACGCGCTCGACCTGCCGGGGCATGCGCGCTCCTACCCGGTCCGGTGGCAGCAGCACCGCAGCATCCACGAACACGCCGAGTTCGTGCACGCCTTCGTCCAGGCGCTCGGGCTCGAGAATCCCGTCATCACCGGCTGCTCGATCGGCGGCGACATCACCCTCGATTACGCCGCTCACCACTGGCGCGAGATGGCCGCCGGCATCGCCATGGAAGGGCTCGGCCGCTCGCCGACCTTCCCCTGCCCCACCCACCTCGAGCACCCGTCGTGGGCGCCCGGCTGGCAGGACATGATGGAGCGTGCGGCAATCGAGTCGCTCGGCCGCGACACCCCGGCCGCGCTGGTCGAGGAACTGCGCTGGCAGCACCGCAACGCACAGCGCTCGGCCGTCGGCGATCTCGAAGGCTGGGCGCGACACGACGTGCTCGGCATGCTCGGCGAAGTGCAGCGACCGGTGCTCGTGATCCGCGGCGAGGACGATTTCTGGGTGCCGCGCGAGCTGGTCGAGGAGACCGTCGCCGCCCTGCCGCACGGTGAGGCCCTGCATCTCGACAACATCGGCCACTACCCGATGTTCGAGGCCCCGCAGCAGATCGCCGACATCACCGACGCGTTCTGCCGCCGCCACGGCGTCCTTTGACGGACGGTGACGGACGGGGTCAGACCCCACGGCTCAAGTCATTGATCGGAAAGCTTGTCGACGAATCGTCGGTGTGACGGACGGGGTCAGACCCCGCGGCCCAAGTCCCTGATCGGACAGCTTGTCGACGAACCGTCGGGGTCTGACCCCGACGGTCACCCCGACGGTCAAGTAGTTGATTTCAGCGCGGTGCGTAGCGCGCCAGCAGGCGGTCGAAGGCGTCGGCGAAGGCCTTCTTGTCGCGTGCGGCGTAGGGCGGCGGGCCACCCGAGTGCACGCCGCTCGCGCGCATCGTGTCCATGAAGTCGCGCATGGCGCGCTTCTGGCGCACGGTGTCGTCGTCGTAGACCTCGCCGCGCGGGTTGAGCGCGTGCGCGCCTTTCGCGATGACCTCGGCCGCGAGCGGGATGTCTGCGGTGACGACGATGTCGTCCTTCGCCACGGCAGCGGCGATGGCATTGTCGGCGACGTCGAAGCCGTCGGCGACCTTGAGCGCGCGGATCCACGGCGACGGCGGCAGCTGCAGCGGGCGGTTGGCGACCAGCACGGTCTCGACCCGGCGACGCTCGGCGGCGCGGAAGATGACCTCCTTGACCGCGCCCGGGCAGGCATCGGCGTCGACCCAGATCTTCATTCCGCACCCCCGTCGCTCTCGCGAAAACGCCCACGGCCATCGCTGGTCACCGCGATGCGCGCGCCGTCGATGAGGACGTGGCGCGTTGCACCCTCTCCGCGCAATGCGTGCCAGCCCGCGCGCAGCCAGATGGCGGTGTCGACGCGACCGTCGTGGATGGTACGCCGCACGTCGGGCTGGCCGTCGACATCGTAGTCCACCGTCTCGACTACACCGTCGTCGGCCGGCGCGCGCCAGGCCAGGCTGTCGATGCGGCCATCGCCATCGCGATCGACCAGATTGACCTGGGCCGCGCCGGCCACCAGCGGACCGACCGCGATCGTACGCGGCCCACCCATCGCGGATTCGACCCTCAGCAGCGGTTGCCCGCCGGCGTCCGCTTCCAGGCGCGTGCGCCGGATCTCGACGGCACTGAAGCCGTCGCGGCCCGGCAGGGTGTAGCGGACCTCGGCGACGCGACCGGCGAGGTCGCCGTCGGTGAAGCGGGTCTCGGTGACGGTGTCGCCACGCTCGGCGCTGAGCGGCGGCGGTTCCGTCGCCCTCGATGGCGCGGTGACGAGCGTGGTGGCGAGGGCGAGCGGAAACAGGTGTGCGGGAACGTTCATGACAGTGGGACGGCACGCACGAACCGGCGGCCGTGCTTTGCGGCCCATGGTGCGCGAGGGGCGAGCGGCCGTCGAGGCTGCCCGGTGTACGCATGCCCTGCCGCGCGTCTCCCCGGCGCGGGCGCCGGCAGACATCACCGCCTTGGTGGCCGGGAACGGACGACAGGGGTGTCGCCCGCTCACTGCGCGGCGGCCCGGCCCCACGCGCCGTCGGTTCTCGACCTCCCCTGCCGGGGTCGACGCATGTCACCACGGACGGCCAGCATGCCGGCGCGCTCGACCCGGGCTCCATGGCCAGGCCCCACGCCCGCGCAGATGGTGCGGTCGTGACGCCGTGCCCGGCGAGCGCGGGTAGACTGTCGGCCAACAAGTGCCAGGGGAGCAACTGCATGGATCTCGGACTCGTGGGACGTCGCGCGCTGGTCACCGGCGCCTCGAAGGGTATCGGCCTCGCCACGGCGCGCACGCTCGCCGCCGAGGGCTGCGCCGTGCACCTCGTCGCACGCACGGCTGCCGATCTCGAAGCCGCCGCCACCGGTATCACGGCGAGCACCGGCATCACGCCGACTTGGGACGCCCTCGATCTCGCCGACAGCACCGCCGTCGACACGCTGGCCGCCGCGCACGACGACATCGACATCCTGGTCAACAACGCCGGCGCCATCCCGGCCGGCAGCCTCGATGCCATCGACGAGGCACGCTGGCGCGCAGCCTGGGATCTCAAGGTGTTCGGCTACATCAACATGTCGCGCCGCTTCTACGCCGCCATGCGCGAACGCAGGCGCGGCGTCATCGTCAACATCGTCGGCGCTGGCGGTGAGAAGCCGACCGCGGCCTACGCTGCCGGCGCCGGCGGCAACGCCGCGCTGATGGCGCTGACCCGCGCGCTCGGCGCGCGCAGCACCCTGGACGGCATCCGCGTCGTCGGCATCAACCCGGGCTACATCGAGACCGAGCGCATGGTCACCATGCAACGCGCCTTCGCCGCCGAGCGGCTCGGTGATGCCGAACGCTGGCGCGAATTGCTCGACCGGGACTTCCCACCCGGCAAGGTCGAGCACATCGCCGACATGGTCGCCTTCCTCGCCTCCGACCGCTCGGCCTTCACCACCGGCACCATCGTCACCATCGATGGCGGCATGTGCGCGCGCTGACGCACCACGTCGGCCCGCGGCGATATGCACGCGAACCTGCGGCCGCACGCCGTGCGCCGACGGCGAGGCGCCGATGCGTCGTGCCGCGACAGCCGCTGCGCGACGCCTCACCGCTCACGCGGGCGGCACGCGCGCGGCCGTCGTCCGCTGGTTGACCCGGCATCGCAGTAGACTGTCGCCGGGAATCGCCCGCCTGCGTCCAGGCGGCACCGCAACCGGAGCCTCGCCATGTCCACCACCGTCCCGCCGCGCGGCGATCGCCGCCATGTCCGCCAGATGTCCGGGCGCGGCCGTTACGACCGCGACACGGTCCACGCCATCCTCGACGCCTGCCGGGTCGGGCACGTTGCCTTCGTCGTCGACGGCCAGCCGTTCTCCATTCCCACCGCCATCGCACGCATGGGCGACTCGTTGTACCTGCACGGCAGTCGCTCGAGTCGCCTGTTCCAGTTGCTCGCGGAAGGCGCGCCTGTATCGGTGTCGGTGTGCTTGGTCGACGGCCTGGTCAAGGCGCGCTCAGCCTTCCACTGCTCGATGAACTACCGCAGCGTGGTGGTATTCGGTTGTGCCGAGGTCGTGCCGGATGCCGAACGCGCCGACCTCCTGTTCAGTTTCACCGAGCGCCTCATCCCGCTCGCGCGCGAACACTATCGCGACCACCTGCCCAAGGAACTCAAGGCGACGATGCTGGTACGCCTGCCGCTGGACGAAGCCGCGGCCAAGCTGCGCACCGGCGGCCCGGTCGACGATGCCGAGGATCTCGCCCTGCCGCATTGGGCCGGGGTGATCCCGCTGACGACGGTGCTGGGCACACCCGAGCCGGCCGCCGACCTTGCGCCAGGTATCGCGGTGCCGGCGGGACTCGGCGAGTGATGTACGCGCGGCGCATGGCGGCCGCCCAGGCTGACGGCAGGCCGCCGCCATCGAACCGCGGCAGGGTCGCCGGCAAGGGCCCCTCACGCGCGCGCCGAAGCTGAAAAGACCGGGCCGGTGGTCGCGCCGCGACCGCCGACGCCGAGCGGTCCGTCCACGCCGGATGCCGCCAAGGGTGGCACCGCGGGTGAGCGCTCAGCCGGACGGATCATCCTCCCGTCGGTAGCGCTTGCAGAACGCCAGGTACTCGGCGAAGTACCCACCGATGACGCCGCCGGTGACGACCCGGCTGGCGTCGCGCGGCACCATCACGCGGCGCACGCTGAACAGCCAGCGTGAGCCATCGCGCCGGTACTCGTCGTCGTACCAGCCCATGAGATTGCTGTGGATGCCTTCGGGGCGCAGCAGGAACTCGTTCAGCTCACAGCGCCCGCGTGCCCGATCGCCGTCGACATCGACGTAGAAGTTGCTCATCACGTGATGCAGACCGGGGATGGTGCGCTGCAGCCCGGCGGCAAACTCGGTCAGCGCGGCGCGGCCTTCGACCACCACCTTCATCACCGGGATCTCGAAGCGCCCGTCTGCGGTGAAGAGCGCCGCCCAGGCCGCCGGATCGGCGGTCTCGTAATCGATGGCAAAGGCATAGCGGCCGAGCAGGTCGGCAATCATGGTGCGATCCGCTGCCGCCTGGATGTACCGTTCGTCGAACGACATCGCACCCCGGGGTCAGACCCCGTCTCCGGTAAAATTCAAATGATTTTCAAAGCATTGCCTGTTGGGGTCTGACCCCGACGGCAGGCCAAGGCCATAGCCCCGCCCCCATGCGAGGCCCGCCGCGAGGGTGTCCTTCGGCGTGTACTCGCAACCCACCCAACCGGCGTAGCCGAGCGCATCGAGTTGCTCGAACAGGAACGGCAGGTTGACCTCACCGTACTGCGGCTCGTGGCGGCCGGGCACGCTCGAGAACTGCACGTGGCCGATGATGTCCAGATGGGAGGCAATGGTTGCAGCAAGATCGCCCTGCGTGATCTGCAGGTGGTAGCAATCGAATTGCAGGCCGACGTTGCTTGCGCCGATGCGCTCGATCAGCGCGCGCGTGTCGGCGACCGTGGCGTGCAGGTAACCGGGCACGTCACGCCAGTTCAGCGGCTCGAGCATGAGACGGATACCGTGTGCTTGCGCCTGCGCGGCTGCCGTGCGCAGGTTGTCGACGAAGACCTCCGTGCAGGCCGCGCGCGAGACACCGGCCGGCTCGACGCCGGCCATGACGTGGATCATCGGCGCGCCCAGGCCGCTCGCATAATCGAGCGCATGCGCGAAGGCAGCTTCGAAGTCGCCC
The DNA here is from genome assembly GCA_050184115.1 of Gammaproteobacteria bacterium. Classification (GTDB taxonomy): domain Bacteria; phylum Pseudomonadota; class Gammaproteobacteria; genus JACKNG01. The sequence continues at coordinate 443,951 of JBFXAQ010000003.1, forward strand.
TCGCGCCCTGGCAGCGCCGCCAGGCCGCGCTCACCCGCCGCCCAGTCACCGGGCGGGGTGTTGATGAGCACGAGTTCGAGCCCGGCGTCAGCAAGCGCGTGGCGCACCCCGTCAACGGTGTCGTCGTAGGGAAAGAGGATCTCGGTGGCACGAAAGCCGAGCGTCCGCACCGTTGTACAGGCCTCCATCAGGGATTGCCCGCGGCACATCGTGGTGAGGTTGGCGGCAAAGCGCGGCATCGCGGCAGTTTACTTGCAATCAACGCTTTGACGCCCAGTGTCAGACACCGAACGTCAACAGATTGATCTCACGCGCGACCTCTGCCGATTGTGGCCCACCACCGGCGACCGACGCCGATGAAGACACGCGCCCGAATCCGGCACCCGGAAATCGGTGACAGTCACCAATTAGTCCCACCAATTAGTCCACCAACCAGTCCGGAATCAAGCAGTTGACCCGCGGTGTCAGACACCGGCAACGAAACGCTCGGCGCGATGCTCAGGCCGCCGGCTGCGCTTCGAGCACGCCGCAGCGGATGTCGAAGCGTTCGCGCACGCGGTCGAGGGTGCGGCGGCAGTGGACGACGTAGTCGGCCTTGTTGCGCTCGAGATGCATGCCGGCGGCGATGCGCCGGGGCAGCGGGAACCAGCGGTCGAAATCCAGGCCGCAGCCGCGCATCACGCTCATCGGCACGACGTCGAGGATGAGCAGCAGGTTGTAGAGGATCTGCGCCATGCAGACGAAGGGCATGGCGGTGCGATTCGCCGCCAGCAGGGCGTGGTGATCGACCTCGTAGAGCGGCACCGTCTGCAGCTGGCCGAGGTAGAGCAGGTGGGTGAGGAAATAGGACGCGAAGGTGGTGAGGATGTGGATGCCGGCGTTGGGGCTCACCGTCACCACCGTGCCGTGCGGCGAGACGTAGGGTTCGTAGTGGCTCGCGCCGCGCAGCACGTAACCGGTGCAGTTGACGAACACCGTACCCGGCGCGACCGGGCGCCGCACGCCGCTGCGCAGCACCATCGCGGGCGCGCCGTCCTCATCGACCACGTCGACGAGATAGTCCTTGACGCACTCGTGAATGCCGTCGCGGATGTAGGCGTTCTCGGCCTCGGACATCAGGCCGAGCAGGTATTGACCGAAGCCGGGATCCAGGCTCACCGCGTAGTGCCGCATGAAATGCGCGAACACCGCCTGCTCGTTGTCGCCGTCGAAACGCCGCGCGAGGTCGGTGAAGGTGCGCAGGGTCAGCTGGCCGCCCCACCAGCGCCTGAGCCCGGTGGGAAACGAACGATCACGACTCATGAACGCCGTGCCGCGCCCGACCAGCAGGTTGACCTCGCGCCCCGGCCAGCCACTCAGGACCGCGTGGGCGGTGTCCATACCGGTCTTGCCGCCACCGACCACCCACACCGGTTTGTCGGGGTTGACCGCGGCCACGCCGAGCAGGCCGCCGGCATCGGGCGACAACGAGGCCACCGCCTTGCTCGACAGTTCGAGCGGTGGATTGCGCGGCACCTCGAAGCCGAAAGCGCGGATGCAATGACGCGCACGCACGGCAATCGCGCCGCCGTCGTCGCTGAGCGGTCGTACCTGCACGTCGACCTGCCAACCTTCACCGACGGCGACTTCCTCATGCGCGACGTACTCCCAACCGAACCGTTCGTCGAGCGCGAAGTGGTCCCGCACCCGCGCATGACAACGCTGGAAGTGATCGAGGATCTCCGGTTTGCTGGCGAGGTGCTGCGGCGGCGCGCCGAGCGTCCAGGCGACATCGCCCGCGGTGAACATGGGATGCGGCTGGTGCAGGTGCACGTAATCGTAGGTGTCGCACCACATGCCGCCGCTGCGGGCGCGACGTTCGACCAGCATCACCCGCGCACCGCGTGGCAGGTAGTGACTCGCCACTTCGAGCGCATTCATGCCGGCGATGCCGGCGCCGATGACGATCAGCGCGTAGTCGCCGGCCATCTCGCCCGGCTGCTCACCGTGGTTCGCTTCGTTCACGTCGATGCCCCTTCGCGCTGCCGTGTGGGACTACAGCTTAACGGCCGGGGCGGGCGAGACCAGGACAAATCGCACTCGCCGTGGACAGGTCACGCGCCGCTCGCGACCTCATCGCCGGTGCCGCGAGGCGCGCGAGAATCCGTGTCCGCGCGCCTCCGGCTGCGACACCTGCCCGGGCGCGCCGGGCGAATCGCGCTGCACGGGCGCGTGACCGGCGGCTGCTACTCCTTGCACGCCGCCACGCGCGAGCAACCACGCGGCGGGAGGCGAACGACCTCTTCGCACGGCGGGTGCCCGGGCGATTGCCAGGATAAAACGAAGCCCGCCGAAGCGGGCTCCACAGGGGCCAGACGCTGCGAGATCAACCGATCTCGTACATCTTGCCGTGCAGGCTGCGGCCATCGAGCGCCAGCGTGCTCTCGAACGCGAGGCGCGTGCCGTCGGTGAGCAGGCCGACGCCGTTCAACTGCCACTTGTGCTCGCCGCAGCTGCCGAACACACCGCTGCCGCTGCCGGCCGCGACGCCGCCGCCCTTGAGGTAAACGGCGAAGGTGCCGGTGAACGTGCCCGCGTTCAACTCGTCGTTGGCCGCAGTTGCATGAAGCGTGGTCAGTCCGGCGCCCTCCCAGCCGCCGCTGACAGTCCCTTCGAAGTTCATCGTGAACGTACGCTTGCCGGCGCCGTCGATGGCCTGGGTCATCGACGTGGCGGTCGACGTGAACGAACCGACTTCTTTGCCTATGGGCATGACCTCTCTCCTCTTCAGTGTCGTGCTTGTAGCGATGACGCGGCGAATTGCCCCGTCTATTCAACCGTAGACCATGGCGGGCGCGATGCATGGCAGCGGGGTGCACGGTGTGAGAGTTGCCACTCGGCGAAGGCGCATGCAGGTCCGGCACGACCCTGGTGCGAGCATGGCAGGACATGACGCCAAGCCGACGAGCGTACCCGGCTCGATGCGGGATCTCTCAAGCCGATGACATGTGTGACGACGCCGACGTACCTCGCCCGGGGGCCAGGCAGTCACGACGCCATGCGACGACAATCCGCGTGCTCAGCCGCCTTGGGGGCGCAGCAAGGAATCGATGCGCTCCCCCTCGCCCGGCATACCCAGCGTGCGGCAGAGTGAACGGGCCGCGGCGATTTCGCCGTCCGCGTCCCACTCACGGCCGAAGCTTCGTGCGAACAGGGCGCGCAGGCCGTGCAGCGCGGGCGCCGTGGCGCGCGCCCCGGTGCGGGCGATGATCGCGTCCAATTCGTCCAGGATTGCGTGTGCCGCAGGCGCATCCCCGCAAGCGATTTCGATTTCGGCCAGGATTGGCCAGGGCGACAGGTCGAAGAGGATCTCGCCGGCGCGATTGAGATCGACCGCGTGGCGAGCGAGCCGCCGCGCTTCGGTGAGATCGCCCTTGCGCAGCCACACCTCGGCGCGATGCGCGTCGACCAGGCCGGACAGGATCAGCACGCCTTCGGTGTCGTCGATGCACTGACGTACCTGGTCGAGGCGGGCCAGGCCTTCTTCGAGCGCACCATCGGCCACCAGGGTCATGCCGAAGTTCAAGGGACCGAAGATCTGGCCGAGCAGGCTCTCCGAGCGCATGCCGGCATCGAACGCCTCCCGCGCGTAGCGCCGCCGCGCGACATGATCGCCGCGCAAGCCAGCGCACCGCGCGAGCAGGGCGGTGATCCCCGACTCGCTCTCGGCATCGCGTTCCATCCGTGCCAGGGGCAATGCGCGGGCGAGGAGGGCCTCGGCCACCCCGAGGTCGCCACGCGCCAGTTCGGCGAAGGCGAGACCGACGAAGTGCGCGGTCAGCGGACTTTGCAGCATGTAACGGCGCCCGAAATCGAGCCTGCTGTCGTTGCGTGCCAGCACGTCCGCACCGACCTGCCGCGCTTCCTCCAGGCGACCACTGAACATCGCGCCCCACAAGTGGAAGATGCGCGCGCAATATTGCAACTCGGGATCGTCGATCGCGTCCGCCGCACGTGCCGCTGCGATCCCTGCCCGCCAGTAGGCCGCGCAGTCGCCCCGCCCGACGCCGAGGTACATGCCGTGCATCCCGGTGAACAGCGCGGCCTGGGCACCGCGCCCGATGCGGGTCGCCGCCGCGACGCCCTGGTCGAGCAGGCCTTCGACCTCCCGATCCGGCGCACCGATCCGGTAAGCCAGGAAAATCAGCCCCGAACAGGCCTGCATGCGCCAGGCGTCGGCGGCAGGATCGACGCCCGCGGACTCGAGCAGTTCGAGCATGCGCCGCAGGTGATGCACGGATGCGGCGATATCGCGGTGGCCACCCCAGGCGGCGGCCCGCGCATGCCACGGCACCGCGCTCGGTGGGTCATCGGAGCGCTCGCGGTGATAGGCGATGATCGCGGCGGCGGCCTCGATGGCGTCGGCCGCGTTGCGTTCGGTGACTTCCGCGACCTGGCGGTGGATCTCGGCGCGGCGCTGCTTGAGCACCGTGTTGTAGGCGACCTCGTGGGTGAGCGGGTGTTTGAAACCATATTCCGCCCGCGGGTAGAGCGCGCGCTCGAAGACGAAGTCCGCGGCCTTGAGCTGTTCGAGGGCCGCGGCGCGCTGTTCACTGCCGAGGCCGTCGACCGCGGCCAGCACCGGCGCGGCGAACTCGCGGCCGATCACGGCGGCCATCTGCAACAGTCGCTTGGGCGTCTCGGCCAGACGATCGATGCGCGCGGCGAGCACGGCATGCACGTTGGGCGGCGCGGCGAGGGTCGCGACGTCCTCGACCAGCCGGTAGGCGCCGCGGCTGCCGGCAAGTGCGCCGGTCTCGACCAGGTTCTGCACCACCTCCTCGGTGTAGAACGGGTTGCCACCGGTCCAGGCGACGATGCGACCGGCGAGCTCGGCCAGGGCCGGCTCGGGGCCCAGCAGGTGCGCCACCAGTTCGCGCAGCTCGGGTTCGGCCAGGGGGACCAGGGGCAATTGCTGATAGTGCGCCGAGCGCATCCAGGGCGCGCTGTACTCGGGGCGGAAGTTCAGCAGCACCAGGCTGCGGCTGCCGGCGGCGGCGGCGACCACCTGGGCGAGCAGAGCATCGCTGCCGGCGTCGATCCAATGCAGGTCGTCGATGACGACGAGCCCCGGCCGGTCGCGCGCGGTGTGGGCGCGGAACAGGCCGTGGACGAGGGCGACCAGGCGCTGCTGGCGATCGTCCTCGGCGGCGCCCTCGCCGGCCTCGGCGATGCCCATGAAATCGAACAGCACGGGCAGCGCTTCGCGCAGGCTGTCGTCGAGCAGGGCCAGGGTGCCCGCGACCTTGCGGCGTGCCTGCTCGGGACCATCGTCGGCACGCACGTCGAAGTAGCTGCGCAGCAGTTCGAGGATGGGCAGGAAGGGGATGTTGCGCCCGTGCGCGGGGCAGTGCGCCTCGGTGACGGCCAGGCCCTCGGCCCGGCAGCGTTCGACGAACTCGTAGCACAGCCGGCTCTTGCCGAGCCCGGCATCGCCGACCACGCCGACGACCTGGCCGTGGCCCGCGCGCGCCCGCGCCAGCGCGGCGGCGAGGACGTGCTGCTCGTCGGCGCGACCGACGAACCGCGTCAGCCCGCGCGCACGGGCGACGTCGAGCCGCGTGCGTGATTCGTTGGCGCGTTCGAGTTCGAACACCTCGACTGGCTCCATGCCCCGCGGGCTGGCGCGGCCGAGGTGACGCACCTCGAAGAAGCCCTCGACCAGGCGACGGGTCGATTCGCCGAGGCAGACATGGCCAGCGCCGGCGAGCTGCTCCATGCGCTGGGCGAGCCCGACGGTATGCCCCTGCGCGGTGTAGTCCATGCGCAGGTCGTCACCGATGCGTCCGACCACCACCTCGCCCGAATTGAGCCCCATGCGCACGCCGAGATCGATCGCGCGTTCGAGGCGCAGGCGCTCGGCGTACTCGGCGAGGTCCGCGCGCGCATCGAGTGCCGCGTAGCAGGCACGCCGGGCGTGATCTTCATGGGCGATGGGCGCACCGAACAAGGCCATGATGCCGTCGCCGGTGTACTGGTTGATGGTGCCTTCGTAGCGATGCACCGCCGTCGCCAGGCGCTCGAAGTAACCGTCGAGCACCTGGTGCCATTCCTCGGCATCGAGCTGCCGCGCTAGCGCCATCGAACCCTTGATGTCGCAGAACAGCACCGTGACCTGTTTGCGTTCGCCTTCGAGCGCGGCGCGCGATTGCAGGATCTTGTCGGCGAGGTGCTTCGGGGTGTAATCGGCGACACTGCGCGCGAGCGGCGCAGGACCCGTGGCAACCGCCACCGCCGTTCCGCACTCCGGACAGAACTTGGCGCTCGCAGTGAGTTCGCCGTGGCAGTCCGCACAGCGCCGCACGAGCGCTGCGCCGCAGTCCTGACAGAAGCGGGCCGAAGCCGCCTGCTCGTGGCCGCAGGACGCGCAGATCATGCGCAGCTCCCCGCGCACCGTGGATCAAGGAGATGGCGTGCGGTGTCAGACACCGAGTCCCTCTTCGGGCAAGGCGCGTTCAACGGCTTGGCCGCTGGGGTCTGACACCACGGTCTGCGGCGTCCAGCCGCTCGACGTGGCCGGTGGCGCCGAGCTCGGCGTACAGGCGGCGGGCGGTGTCGAGCTCGGTCGCTTCGTCCCACTCGCCGCCGAAGGCGCGGGCGCAGGCGGCGCGCAACTCGTGCAGCGGTGGTTCGAAGGCGCGGGCGCCGGTGCGGCTGATCAGCGCGCGTGCTTCGGCGAGCGCTGCACGGGCGCCGTCCGCATCGCCGAGCGCGATGCAGGCTTCGGCCAGTGCGAGCCAGGGCGTCAAGGCCCAGTAATTGCCCCGCTCGACGCTGAACTCGACCATGGCGGTGGCGATGCGGTGACCTTCCACCGGGTTGCCTGCGCGCACTTCGGCCTGCGCCAGCACCGCGCCGAGCAGCGGGATGAAGGTGCCGCCGGCGTTCTCGCGCTGGGCGACATCGAGGCCATGACGCGTGACGGTCACGGCTTGTGCCGGATCGTTCGTGGCGAGATGAGCGGTTCCCATCACCGCGGCGCTGTACATCAAGGCGATGGCCGCACCACTGCTCTCCGCCTTGGCAAGACCGACCCGGGCGGCCTCGACGAGATTCGCAGTATCACCGAGGAGACCGAATACCAGCCCCTGGATCGCACTCGAATACGACTCCCACTCGGGTGCGTTGCCCAGGAAGCGCTCTGCAGCGAAGCTGTACCTGAGACATTCGTCGAGCTCACCTCGCACCGCCACGACGTAACTCATGCACATGCGTATCGACCAGTTGGTGTTCGGCGACATCAGGTGCGAGCCATAGGCGCAGTCATCCGGCAGGTCATCGATGAGCGCGCGCCCGGTGGCCCGCGCGCCGTCGATGTCACCGGAGAAGAGCTGCGTCCAGGCAAGCAGGTTACGCGCCGCGTGGATGACTTCGATTTCGCCGGATTCAATCGCCAACGACACGCAGTCTCTCGCGATATGCATCCCTTCCGTGGCATAGCCCGCGCTGACACAGCGCAGTATCCCGTGGTTCAGCAGCAACGCGGCTTGCATCGCGGTATCACCCGCGCGCTCCGCGCTCGCCATACCCTTTTCGTGCAAGGCGCGAGCGTAGTCGTAGTTCGTGCCCAGGCGCCAACGGATATCGAGGATGGCCCGGCAGGCACGTGCCTGGGTGAGCAGGTGCTCGCGGGATGCATCGAGCGCCTCGGCGCAGGCGAGCACCTTCTCCCAGTGCGCCAACGCAGCCTGCGGATCGTTCAGCCCGGCCACGCCGGCGGCGCGTTCGTGCCACGTCATCGCCTGAGCGGGCGCGGCCGCCTGCTCCCAGTGATAGGCGATGCGCGCGCTGACCTCGTCGAGCCGGCCCGCTTCGAGCGATTCCAAAGCCGCTGCCACCTGGGCATGGCGTCGCGCACTCTGCTCGCGCAGCTGGGTCTCGTACGCCACCTCGTGGACCAGCGGATGCTTGAAGGCGTACTCGACGGTCGGGTAGAGCGCCGTCTCGTAGATGAAATCAGCGGTCTTCAGGCGCTCCAGCGCGGTCGCCAGGTCGCCCGCGGGAATCTCGACCACCCGTTCCAGCAACGGCCGCGAAAACTCCTTGCCCACCACCGCCGCGGTGTGCAGCAAGGCCTTCGCGGTCTCGCTCAGGCGGTCGACACGCGCGGCGATGATGGCCTGTACCGTCGCGGGTACTTCGAGCGCCCCGATCTCGCGCGTGAGCCGGTACGCACCGTGGCGGCCTTCGAGCTGGCCCGTCTCGAGGAGGGTGTTGATGACCTCCTCGACGTAAAGCGGATTGCCGGCCGTCCAGGCCAGGGTGCGCGCGCTCAACGCGGTCACGCTGGGGTCCGTGCCGAGCAGCGTGGTCACCATCGCCTGCAGGGCCGCTTCCCCCAACGGTACCAGCGGCAATTGCTGGCAATGCGCCCGCGCCGTCCACTTCGCCTGGTACTCCGGCCGGTAGTTGACCAGCAGCAGCGCGTGGCTGCCCTCGACCGCCTCGACCATCTGCGCAACGAAGGCATCGCTCCAGTCGTCGATCCAGTGCAGGTCGTCGACCAAGGTCACCGACACCTGGCCACGCGCGCTCTGCGCCCGCACCACCTTGTGCAGCATGTTGAACAGCTGCCGCTGGCGCGCCTCGGGCTCGATGCGCGGCGCCGGTTGTGCCGGGTCGCCGAGCCCGAGAAACTCGAACAAGGTCGAAAGGCCTTCCTGCAATGACGGATCGAGCAGCACCAGGGTGCCCGCAATCTTCTGCCGCGCGGACTCCGGCGGCTCGCGTTCGTCGATACGGAAGTAGCTGCGGTAGAGCTCGAGAATGGGGATGAATGGGATCGCCCGGCCGTAGGACGGGCAGTGGCATTCGTAGACCGCGACGCCCTGTGCCCGGCAGCGCTCGACGAACTCGTAGCACAGCCGGCTCTTGCCGAGACCCGCCTCGCCGACCACCCCGACCACCTGACCATGGCCGCCGCGGGCCCGCGCCAGCGCCTTGTCGAGGATGTCCATCTCGTCGGCACGGCCGACGAAGGCCGTCAGCCCGCGCGCCCGCGACACCTGCATGCGCGTACGCACCCCGGTCGCGCCGAGAAGGTCGAATACGCCGACTTCACCACCATCGCCAGCGAGCTTCGCGAGTCCCAAGTCAGCGAGTTCGAAATACCCCTGCGCGAGGCGTGCGGTGTACTCGGAGAGATAGACATGCCCGGCCTCCGCCAACTGCTCGAGCCGCTGCGCGAGCCCGACCGTGTGCCCCTGCGCGGTGTAGTCCATGCGCAGATCGTCACCGATGCGGCCGACCACCACCTCGCCCGAGTTGAGCCCGAGGCGCACGCCGAAGTCGAGCCCACGTTCGAGCCGGAGCTCGAGCGCGAAGCGGCGCAGGTCCTCGCGCAGCTGCAGCGCCGCGTAACACGCCCGCTGGGCATGGTCCTCGTGGGCGATGGGCGCGCCGAACAAGGCCATGATGCCGTCGCCGGTGTACTGGTTGATGGTGCCCTCGTAGCGGTGCACGCCCTCGCCGAGGATGCGGAAGAAGCGATCGAGGATGCCGTGCCAGGCTTCCGCGCCGAGCTGCGCGGCCAGCGCCATCGAGCCCTTGATATCGCAGAACAGCACCGTGACCTGTTTGCGCTCGCCTACGAGCGCTGAGCGCGACTGCAGGATCTTCTCGGCGAGGTGCTGCGGGGTGTAATCGGCGAGGCGGCGTTCAGGCTGTGCCGTTGCGATTGGCGTCTGGACCGTGGTGCCACATTCGGGACAGAACTTCGCGGTCGCGGCCAGTTCGCCGCCGCAAGCTCCACACCGTCGCTGCGCCGGCGCACCGCATTCCTGGCAGAACTTCGCCGCCTTCGACAGCTCGTGACCGCAGGACGCGCAGTTCACCGGGTTCGCTCTACGTACCCGCAATTAACAACATACCGTTCGGTTTCAGACACCGAGCGGCACTATCGACGTATCGCCGGACGCTGCCGCACGCAAACGCGCGACCTGCCCCATGGCGCCGAGTTCGGCGAACAGACGCCCGGCCTCAGCCAATTCGGCGGCCACGTCCCAGTCACCGTGGAAGCGTTGCGCGAAGGCGGCGCGGCACTCGTGCACGAACGGGCGCCAGGCGGCGCTGTTCGTGTCGTCGACGACCTCGGCCAGCTCCGCCATGGCGGCACGGGCCGCGTCCTGGTCGTCTGCGGCAATCAGGGTTTCCGCCCGCGCAATCCAGGGCAACATCGATAGCCGCCAGCCGCGCGGGCGACAGAATTCGACTGCTTCGTGTGCCCGCGTCACGGCCTCGGTCAGGTGCCCGGCGCTTAACAAGGTGAGCGCGAGATGAGCAAGCACGGTCGGACGGTACCAATTGCCACCCTGCGCAGCATCGGCGACGTGCAGCGCTTCTTCGAGTGCCGTCCGTGCAGCGGCGTGGTCGCCGCGGCAACGCGCGGCGACCCCGGCAGACACGCCGGCGAAGACCCGGCCAAGCGTGGTCGGCACCCGTGCCGCCAATCGTTCGACGTCGCGGGCGCGCGCGACGGTGACGTCGACGGCGCCGCCCAAGGCGGCAGCCTCGACTTGTACCGTCGCGCCGTAGAGCGCGATTTCCTGCGCCTGCTCGACGACCGGCCCACTGACGATGCGGGCGCGCACCTGTTCGGCCCGTTCACCATACCCGCGGCTGACCTGTGCCCAGTACGTACAGACGTGCGCGGCGAGCAAGGGAGTGGTCCCGGTGATCGTCGAGCCGTAAAGCGCGTCGGGAACATCCATGTTGTCGACGTGCTCGGCGAGTGCGACCACCTCCTCCCACCGGCCCGTTTCCACCAGGGCGGGAATCAGGTAGGTGCAGCGCAGAGCGAACAGCAACTCGGTGCTGCCGTCGGCCTCCGCACAGCGGATCGCGTCGCGCACATACCGCACGTAATCGTCCGCGTGGCCGAAGTTCACTCCCCTGTGTGCGCCGAACGCCCCGTTGAGTTGCGCCAGCGACACCATGTCACCCACCTTGCCGGCAAGTTCGGTCCCTTGTTCGAAATCGCGCAACACGTCTTCCTGCGGCGCGCCCAGGCGCCATTGCAGGGTCATGATGTGGGCGCAGGCGCGCGCCGCCGCGCTGAGCATGGCATCACTGGCGCCCGGCCCCGTGAGCAGCTCGCGGGCCCGGCGCCAATGCCGCAGTGCACCGGACGCGTCGCTGAGCTCGGACCATTTCGCCGCGCGCGCGTGCCAGGTCGCGGCCTGATCGACGACTTCCGCCGCGTCCCAGTGATAGGCGAGCAGAGACGATTGCTCGTCCAGCTTATCGCCCGCCCGCGCCTCTATCGCCCGTGCCGCGGCGGCGTGCAGATCCTTTAGACGCGCTCGCAGCAGGCTGCCATAGGCGACCTCGTGGGTCAGCGGATGCTTGAATGCGTAGGCAAGCTCGGGGTGCAACACCGCCTGGTAGACGAAGTCGCCCTGCTCGAGGCGTTCCAGGGCCGCGGCGAGGTCTGCACCTGGCAAGTCAGCGACGCCTTCGATGACCGCGAGATCGAATTCCCTGCCGATGACGGCGGCCGCCTGCAGGACCTGCTTGGCGTTGTCGGGCAGGCGGTCGAGGCGTGCGGCCAGCACCGCGCGGACGTTGCTCGGCATGGCCAAGCCAGCGCCGTCGGTGACCAGGGTGTAGTGCCCGATCCGGCCTGTCACATGGCCACGCTCGACGAGGTCATTGATGACCTCTTCTGCGTAAAAAGGATTCCCACCGGTCCAGTCCACGATGCGCCGGGCAAGGCCGGCAAGGCTCGGATCGCGGCCGAGCAGGCTCGCCACCATCGCTTCGATGGCGGCCGGGCCGAGCGGGGTGAGCGGCAACTGCAGGTAATGCGCGCGCCGCATCCATGGCGCGGTGTACTCGGGACGAAAGTTGAGCAGCAGCAGGATGCGGCTGTGCTCGGCGATGAACTGCACCATCTGGGCGAGGAAGGCGTCACTGGCCGGATCGATCCAGTGCACGTCATCGATGAAAAGCACTGCCGCGGTCCCGTGTTCGGCGAGCGAGCGGTAGACGTGGCGCAGCATGTCGAGGATGCGGCGCTGGCGTGTATCGGCATCGAGCGGCGGCGCCGGTCGGGCCGGGTCCGCGACGCCGAGGAAATCGAACAGCAGGGGCAGGTCTGCGTGCAACGCGGGGTCCAGCAGGACCAGGGCGCCGGCAATCTTGCGCCGCGCCTCCTCGGCCGCATCGCGTTGAGTGATACCGAAGTAGTTGCGGTAGAGCTCGAGGATGGGGATGAGCGGGATGTTGCGGCCGTGGGCGGGGCAGTGGCCAGCCACGACCACCGTCCCCTGCGCGCGCCGCCGTTCGACGAACTCGTGGCACAGCCGGCTCTTGCCGAGGCCGGCGTCACCGACGACGCCGACGACCTGGCCATGGCCTTCACTGGCCCGCGCGAACGCCGCTTCGAGCGCCTGCAACTCGGCGTCGCGACCGACGAAACGCGTGAGTCCGCGACTGCGCGCAACTTCGAAACGGGTGCGCGAGGCGCTGGCACTGACCAACTCGTGGATCCGCACCGGTTCGACGACACCGGCCAGACGCGACGGTCCCAAATCGCTCAAGGCGAAGAACCCACTCACCAGCCGCGCCGTCACCTCGCCAAGGTAGACGCGCCCGGCCGCGGCCAGCTGCTCGATGCGCTGGGCGATGCCGACCGTCGCACCCTGGGCGGTGTAGTCCATGCGCAGGTCGTCGCCGATGCGGCCCACCACCACGTCGCCGGAATTGAGGCCCGTGCGCACGGCCAGATCGACACCGCGCTCGACGCGCAGTCGGTCGGCGAAAACCTTGAGTCGGTCGCGCAGCACCAGGGCCGCGTAACAGGCCCGCGCGGCGTGGTCCTCGTGCGCGATCGGCGCACCGAACAAGGCCATCACGCCGTCACCGGTGTATTGATTGACCGTGCCCTCGTAGCGATGGATGGCCTCGCCGAGGATGGTGAAGAACTCGTCCAATACCTCGTGCCAGGTTTCGGCGCCGAGCGCGGCGGCGAGCTCCATCGATCCCTTGATGTCGCAGAACAGCACCGTGACCTGCTTACGCTCGCCTTCGAGGGCGGCGCGGGACTGCAGGATCTTGTCGGCGAGGTGCTTGGGGGTATAGGTGCGCGGCACGCGGGCAGGCACCGCAGGTTCGGCTGGCGGTGATGTGCTGCCCGTCCAGCTCAGCGCCTTATCGCCCCGTGCGGCCACGCCCTGGATGTCGACCAACTCTTCGAGGATGTCTTCGAGGCCGTCGTCGTCGAGGCCGAACTCGCGCTCGAGCACGCGGTAGGACACGCGGCCGTGGCGCTCCAGGTAATCGCGCACGCGTGCGATGTCGTCGAGCAGGCCCATGCAGCGGCCTCCCCCCGGTGGCCGAAGATGGGCCCATCACACTCCATCGACCAGCCGAATTCAATCGCCGCACGCGCCGCGTACGCTGGCCGCGCACGCTTGGCAACAAGGCGCGCGCGGGGTGAGAATCCGCCCATGTCGTACCGGGGAGGGGCCGACATGAGCAACGCGCCGCAAGGCAACGAGATCACGCGCCGTGGATTCCTCGCCAGCGGGGCGAGCTTGTACGGCTTCCTGTGGGCCGGTTCCACTGCCCTGCTTGCACTGGCCCCGACGCGCTCCTGGGCGCTCGAACTGGGCCATCTCGATGCGCGCAGCGCGCGCGTCCTGCTCACCCTCACGCGCCACATCTATCCCCACCCGACGCTCGACGACGCCGTCTATGCCCTGGTGGTCAAGGATCTCGATACGGCCGCTGCGGATGCCGACACGCGCACCCTCCTCGCCTCGGGCATCGCCGCGCTCGATGCGCAGGCCAGCGGCGATTGGCTGGCACTGGGCGACGCGCAGCGCCTGGCGCTCGTCGAGGCCATCGCCGACGGAACTTTTTTTGCCAAGGTGCGTTCGACCGCGATGGTCTCGCTATACAACAATCAACTCGCCTTCGCCCATTTCGGCTACGAAGGGCCGGCTTTCGCCCAGGGCGGTTACCTCCATCGCGGCTTCGACGATCTCACCTGGCTGCCCGACCCGCCCGGGTCGGCCAGTCCAGCGCCCTGAACGAGGGAGACGGCCATGCTGCACATCGAACATGACGACGCCTCGGCGGTGGTCATCGTCGGCTCGGGCGCCGGTGGCGGCACGCTCGCCAACGAACTCGCCCAGCAGGGCATCGCGGTGGTGCTGCTCGAAGCGGGCAAGCAGCAATCGACGGCTAGCTTCGTCAACGACGAATGGGGCTCGTTCGAGCAGCTCGCCTGGCGCGATCGGCGCACGAGTTCGGGCTCGTTCCGCCTGGCGCGCGATTTCCCCGAGCTGCCGGCCTGGGTGTGCAAGACGGTCGGCGGCACCACCACGCACTGGGCCGGCGCCTCGCTGCGTTTCCGTGCCCACGAGTTCAAGACACGCACGACCTACGGCGCCATCGACGGTGCCAGCCTGCTCGACTGGCCGCTGAGCCTGGACGAGATGGCGCCCTACTACGACCGCGCCGAGGACAAGATGGGGGTCACCCGCACTCATGGCATCCCCGGCCTGCCGGGCAACAACAACTTCAAGGTGTTCTACAACGGCGCGCGGAAGCTCGGCTATACCGACTGCCACACAGGGCGCATGGCCATCAACAGTCGCCCACGCGCGGGCCGCGCATCCTGCCAGCAACTCGGTTTCTGCTTCGCCGGCTGCAAGATGGGCGCGAAGTGGTCGACGCTCTATACCGAGATCCCAGCCGGCATCGCCACGGGCAAGCTCGAACTGCGCAGCGAATGCCACGTCAGCCGTATCGAGCACGATGCCGCGGGGCGCGTCACCGGCGTGGTCTACTTCGATGCTGATGGGCACGAGCAGCGCCAGCGCGCGCGCATCGTGTGCGTGGCCGGCAACTCGCTCGAATCACCACGCCTGCTGCTCATGTCGGCCTCGTCGAAGTACCCCGACGGTCTCGCCAACAGCTCGGGCGAGGTCGGGCGCAACTACATGCGCCACACCTCGGGCTCGGTGTTCGCGCGCTTCGACGAGCCGGTGCATCTCTACCGCGGCACCACCATGGCCGGCATCATCACCGACGAGTCGCACCATCGGCCGGAACGCGGCTTCGCCGCCGGCTACGAGATGGAGACCATCGGCGTGGGCCTGCCGTTCGCCGCCGCCTTCCTCGACCCAGGCGGCTGGGGGCCTGAGCTCGCGGCCATGATCGACGGCTTCGCCAACATGGCGGGTCTGTGGGTGGTGGGCGAGGACATGCCACAGGCCACCAACCGCATCACCCTCGACGACACCGTCACCGATCACTTCGGTCTGCCGGTCGCGCACGTCCATTTCGACGATCACCCCAACGACGTCGCCATGCGCGAGCATGGTTACCGGCAGGGCCAGGCGCTGTACGAAGCGGTCGGTGCGCGCCAGGTCATGCGCACCCCGCCCTTCCCGAGTTCACACAACCTCGGCACCTGCCGCATGAGCGAGAAACCCGCCGAGGGCGTGGTCAACCGCTTCGGCCAGGCTCACGACATCCCCAACCTGTTCGTCTCCGACGGCAGCCAGTTCACCACCGGCGGCGCGGTCAATCCCACCCTCACCATCGTCGCGCTCGCCGTCCGCCAGGCCGAGTACATCGCGGGGCAGATGAGGGCACGGGCGATTTAGCGGACGGGCTGGAATCGGTGCTTGGTGTCTGACACCGGGCTCCAACTTGTTGATCGGAACGCCGGATGGTCTGTGCGGGAAATCGGGAATTCGGTGACAGTTACTGTATTTCGCACATGGTCCGGACGAACGCGGCAAAAGGGACCACCCGTACGGCCCTTTGCACTTCTGGAAATACAGTAACTGTCACCGAATTCGGCTCGACAACGATTCGATGAGCGCCCTCGCCTCGCGCAGATCGGCCGTCTCGAAACCCTCGGAGAACCAGTCGTAGACCGCCTGGAGTCGTTCCTTCGCCTCCCGTTCACGCCCCTGGCGTTGCCACAGACGGGCCAGGCTGGTGGCCGCGCGGAGCTCCCAGGATTTCGCGCCCTGGCCGCGCGCGACTTCGAGCGCTTCGTGGAAGCAGCGTTCCGCCGCGGCATCGGCATCATCCGCCGCCACCTGCAGCAGGCAATCGCCGCGCAGGCGGTGGAGTTCGGCCGCGTGCTGCAGTTCGCCACGCGCGGTGGCGTCGGCGAGTGCGTCATCGATGATGGCCAGGGCCTCGGCGATGCGACCGCAAGCGGCTTCGGCGCTCGCCCAGTGCAGGCGATAGAACGGCGCGTAGAAGCGCGCATCATGCTCCAGGTATTCCGCAACACTGCTTCGCATGAGTGCGATTCCGCCGTCAGGATCTCCACTGCCCGCAAGCCCGACACCGTGCACGGGGTTGACGAACAACGTGACGAATCCCAGCGCGAAGCGCGTGGCGAGTTCCAGGGAACGTTCGGTGTCGCGGCGCACGGCGGCGAATTCGCGGCGTTCCATGGCTACCACGGCAGACCAGAACAAGGTCTGCGCCAGGCTCGCATCGTGCTCCAGCGCGCTGGCGAGCGCATTCGCTTCCCGTGCCCTCGCCAGGGCCTGTTCAGGGTAGCCGCGCGCGAACAACGTCACCGCCTCGAAGCCGAGACTGACCGCGCCAGGATCCTCGGCGAAGCGCGCGGCGAGCGCATGGTGCTCGCCCGGATCGTAGAGCGCAGCCACCTGCCGCTGCGATGCGCCGGCGCGCATGAATTCACCCAGCGCGGTCAGGTTCTGCGACAGCATGTAGTGCGCGGTCAGGAGATCGCCAGAGGCTCCGGTCGTCTCCGCCACGCGCAGGGCGCGTTCGGCAATCCGCTGCGCCTGCTCGTGCGCACCGCGCAGGAACTGGACCAGGAACAATCCGGCCAGGGCCGGGACCAGTTCCTCGTCGTTCTCCATCCGCATGCACAGCTCGATGGCCCGTTCGTAGTGCTGCTCCACCTGCGCCGAGACGTAGCCTTGGGTGCTCAGGCGCACTGAACCGAGTTCGGTATGCAAAGCCAGTTCGGCGCGATCGCGCTCGGCCGACGCCGCTTGCTTGGGAAGCATGTCGAGAGCACGGGAAAAAAGCCCTTCCGCGTCCTGGTAGGCGGCGCGGCGAACGGCTTGTGCGCCCGCAAGATGGAGATACTGGACGGCCTTGTCATGCGCATCGCTGTTCGCATAGTGGTGCGCGAGTTCGCCCAGGTGCTCATCAAGATTGTCGGCGTAAAGCTGCTCGATGGCGCGCGCCGTGCGTTCGTGCAGGAGGCGTCGTCGCGCGTGCAGCAGGCTGCCGTAGGCGACGTCCTGCGTGAGGGCGTGCTTGAAGAGGTAACCCGGGACGCCGCCCTCGTGGCGTTCGTAGACGAATTCTCGCTCGCAAAGGACGCGCAGGAGGGTCGCGGCCTCATCCTCCGGTTCGTCGCAGATCGCCTGCACCAGCGGCATGGAGAACGTGCGCCCGATCACCGCCAGCCGTTGCAACAAGTCACGCTCGCGTTCGGGCAGGCGATCGATACGGGCGGCAATGACGCCCTGCACCGTCGGCGGCACTTCCAGAGCGGGCAGGTCGCCCGCCAGCGCGTGGTCGCCGCGCGTGCCCAGCAGCACGCCCTCCTCGGCCAGGGTCTGCACGACTTCCTCGATGAAGAACGGTGTGCCCTCGGTGCGTGCGAGGATCTGCGCCTTCGCCTCGTCCAACGCCGGCGCCGGGCCGAGCAGGTCGTCGAGCAGCGCACGGGCATCGCGCCCGACCAGCGGCGCGAGGCGTATCCGGTTGTAGTACGTGCGGGTCGTCCAGGTGTGCTGATACTCAGGCCGGTAGTTGACCAGTAGCAGGATGCGCGCCGCGCCGATGCCGTCAGCCAGCAGGTCGAGCAGGCGCTGGCTTTCGCCGTCCAGCCAGTGCAGGTCTTCGACCAGGACCACCAGCGGTGTGACCGTGCTCGCGTGCAGGAGCACGTACCTGACGGCCTCCAGGGTGCGTTGCCGGCGCAGCTCCGGATCGATTTGCGCCCAACTCGCCGGTGGCTCGCCGACGTCGAGCAGGCGTTCGAGATAGGGGCGTAGCGGGTAGAACTCAGCACCGAGCGGTACGAGGTGTCGGTCGAGCGCGGCCTCCCTGCTGGCGTGATCGGCCGCCGGGTCGATGCCGAGCCAGTCGCGCAGCAATTCGATCACGGCGAGGTAGGCGGTGCCGCGGCCGTGTGATACGGGGTGTGCGCGGAGCACCCGGCAGTCGCGCGGCAGCCCGCGTTCGAACTCGTGAAACAGGCGCGACTTGCCGAGGCCGGGCTCGCCGACAACCGCCATGATCTGGCCACGGCCGGCCAACACTTCCTCGTAGACATGCAACAACTGCTGGTGCTCGAGCGTGCGGCCGACGAAACGGGTCAAGCCGCGCCCGGCGGCGGCGTCCAGGCGGGTGCGCGCGCCGCTCGCTGCGACCAGTTCGAAGACCTCGACCGGCTCCTCGACCCCCTTCACGTCCAGCGCGCCGCGGGCGCGGAACTCGAACCAGCCACGGGCATAGGCGTGAGTCTGGGCGGTGACCAGGATGGTGCCGGGTGCGGCGAGTTGCTCCATGCGCGCGGCGAGGTTGGTGGAATGCCCGACCGGCACGTAGTCGGTGCGCAGATCGCCCTTGTCAATCGCGCGCACCACCACGGTGCCGCTGTTGACCCCCACCCTGACTTCAGCACCGTAATCGCGAACGGTGTCGCGCAGGCGGAGCGCCGCATTCAGTGCGCGTTGGGCGTGATCCTCGTGGGCGAGCGGCGCGCCGAACAGGGCGAAGATGCCGTCACCCAGTACCTGGGCGACATAGCCTTCGTAGGCATGCACGGCATCCATCATCAATTGCAGCGCCGGGTCGAGCAGGGCCCGCGCGTCTTCCGGGTCGAGCCCCTCGATCAGCGCCGTCGAGCCTTTCAAATCGGCGAACAGGGCCGTGACGGTCTTGCGTTCGCCACTGCCGCCGCGCGCCGCCAGCGCCGCCTGCTCGGCGCGGATGCGCTCGGACAGGTGTGTGGGGGTGTAGTGGGCGGGCGCGAGGGATGCTGTCGGCGCCGCGGCAGCGGGCGTGGCCGCCGCCGCGGCGGCGGCGACCAGGATGCGGCCGTCTTCGAGGGCCGCGACGCCGAGGACCGCGGTCAACTCTTCGACGAGGTCGGCGAGGGTCTCGTCATCGAGATCGTACTCGCGCCGCAGCGCGCGCAGCGAGACGCGGCCGTTCTGTTCGACGAGCGCGCGCGCCGCGGCAATCACTTCGGAGAACTTCATGGCGACACGGATACGTCGGCACGGGTCGATTGCCGGCGCAGGTACTCCCGGGCGCACCTGCCGGTCACCACCGGCCCATCCTCGCCAGCGCGCCATCCCGGGTCTGCTGCAGCCACCCGCATCGCGTTCGTCCTCCCCCCGACACCAATACGGTGAAACGAACCGCCGCGCGCGGACGGCGTGCTGTTCACCCGCCGGCGCCGCCGCGCCCTCCCTACGGCGCCGAGAGCGTAGCACGCGGCGTCGGCCGGCCGCGTCGGTCGCCGATGCCCGCACCACGGCCATGCATTAGAATCCCGCCCCTGTCGTGCGGCCCGCGGGCCGCGATTCGAAGCGATGCAGAGGAGAGACCGCATGTCGAGCGCCGCCACCCTGAACGAAACACCCGCATCGAACGTCGACGCCCTCGTCATCGGCGCCGGTTTCGCCGGCCTCTACGCCGTCTACAAGCTGCGCGAGATGGGCCTCGCCTGCCGCGGCTTCGAAGCCGGCAGCGGCGTCGGCGGCACGTGGTACTGGAACCGCTACCCGGGCGCTGGTTCGGACTCCGAATCCTGGGTCTATTCCTACACCTTCTCGAAGGAACTCGAGCAGGACTGGACCTGGAGTTCGCGCTTCCCGCCGCAGCCCGAGATCCTGGCCTACCTCGAACACGTCGCGAAGCGCTTCGACATCGCCTCTGCCTTCACCTTCGGTACACGCGTGATCGGTGCGCGCTACGACGAGGCCGCCAATCGCTGGACCGTCGAGGCCGACAACGGCGAGACGGTCACGGCGACCTACCTCGTCACCTGCGTCGGCTGCCTGTCGGCCGCCGCCGTGCCGGACATCCCCGGCCGCGACGACTTCGCCGGCCCCTGGTACCACACCGGCGAATGGCCGCACGACGGCGTCGACTTCGCGGGCAAGCGGGTCGGCGTCATCGGCACCGGGTCGTCCGGCATCCAGGCCATCCCGGTCATCGCGCGCCAGGCCGAACACCTCACGGTGTTCCAGCGCACGCCGAACTTCAGCGTGCCGGCGCGCAACCGCAAGCTGTCGGCCGAGGAAGTCGCCGAGCTGAAGAAGAACATCGGCGAGATCCGCGAGTTCTGCCGCTGGTCGACCATCGGCCAGCCCTACGACTTCAACGGCCAGAACGCGCTCGACCTCGCGCCGGAGGAATTGCGCAAGCGCCTCGACGAGACGTGGGAGAAGGGCGGCTTCGAATGGATGTTCGGCGGCTTCGTCGACATGCTCTTCGATCAGCGCGCCAACGACATTGCCGCCGACTACGTGCGCGAGAAGATTCGCGCGACCGTCAAGGACCCGGTCGTCGCCGAGAAGCTCATCCCGAAGGGCTATCCCATCGCGAGCAAGCGCCTGCCGCTCGACAGCGGCTACTTCGAAACCTACAACCGCGACAACGTGACCCTGGTCGATCTGCGCGAGACGCCGATCGAGCGCATCGTCGCTGCCGGGGTGAAGACCAGCGAGCAGGTGCACGAACTCGACGTGCTCGTCTTCGCCACCGGTTTCGACGCGCTGACCGGCCCGCTCACCCGCGTCGGCATTCGCGGCCGCGACGGCTGCAAGCTGGAGGAGAAGTGGGCCGAGGGCCCGCGCACCTACCTCGGCGTCGCCAGCGAAGGTTTTCCGAACATGTTCATGGTCACCGGCCCGGGCAGCCCCTCGGTGCTCGGCAACATGCCGACCTCGATCGAGCAGCACGTCGACTGGATCTGCGGGTGCATCGCGCACCTGCGTGAACAGGGCGCGGCACGCATCGAACCGAAGCCGGAAGCCGAAGCGCAGTGGAACGACCACGTGCAGGACCTCGCCAACGAGACCCTCTTCCCGCAAGCCGATTCCTGGTACCTCGGCGCCAACATCCCCGGCAAGCCGCGCGTCTTCCTGCCCTACATCGGCGGCTTCGGCACCTACCGCAAGCTGTGCAACGAGGTGGCGGAGAAGGGTTACGAGGGCTTCGTCATCAGCTGACGTCGCTGGCGGGGCGGTGTCTGACACCGCCGCTCATGTCAATGATGCCGGTACGGCGCTGCCCGTCGTTGCTGGGCGCAATATCAAGCAGTTGATGGTCGGTGTCAGACACCGATAGCGGCGACATCGCGCGCAATCAAGCGGTTGGCTGCCGGTGTCAGACACCGGCAGCACGCGGCCTCAGGCCGCCTGGCGCTTGGCGGTGCGGCCGAGTTCTTCGAGAAGCGCGAAGTCGAGCACGAAGTCGGGCTCGAGTTCGGGGGTGAGGAACTGGATCGCGCCGAAGTTGGTGAAGTAGAGCTCGGTCGGCTCGGGGAAGAAAGTCTCGTCGTGCAGCACGCCGTTCGGCTCGTAACCGTAGTCGCCGGTGGTCGCCGTGATGCCGCCCTTCTCGGCGCCGCCCCGCACTTCCATGCGCCCCTTCAGTACCAGGTACTCGCCGCCGCCGAGGTGGCGATGCGGATTGAACGAGGCGCCCTTGGCGCAGCGGAACAGCACCGTCCAGGCGCCGGTTTCCTGGCTGGTGCGCAGGATCTTGAAATCGATGCCGGCGCCGAACTCGAGCCAGGGCATGGCCTTGGTCGACACGTACTTGTCCTCGATCATGACCGTCTGTCTCCCCGTTGTGGATGGCGCGATGATAGCGACGACGGGCGGGCGCCGTCACCGTGTCCGGAACGGCGTGGGGGAGCGGATGCAGTCCCGGCTCGATGCGAGCCCGCCGCGCCGGTAGGCCGTCGGATGGCACGCTCGGCGGCCGGTGGCGGACGACAACGACCGGCCGCTTCGCCGACGCGGCCCGCGCATCGACCGGCCAGGGTCGGCGCGGTTGGTGTCTGACACCAGCCATCAAGTCGTTGACGGCGAACTGGCGCGCCCGGCGCTCGTCGTCGAGCGGGTTCGGCTCGGAACTGGAAATCAATCGCTTGATGTCTGGTGTCAGACACCGTCGCGCCTACCGGCCGTGCCGCGAGGCCCGCCCTTACGTCGCCACCCGCAGGCTGCTTAAATACCCCACCGCCCGAACAGGAGTCCGCATGCCCGCCTTGCCGCCCGAACTGGCCGCCGCGCTGCCGTGGATCGTCGCCCTGGCGCTCCTCTCCATCGTCGCCCTCCGCCTGCAACGCCAGGGCGCGCGCCTGCGTGCCGCGCTCGACGAGAGCGAGCAGGCGCTGGCCTCGGCGCGTGCAGACCACGCGGCGCTGGCCGAACGCCTGCAGGCCGCGCAGCACGACAACGCCCGCCGGGCCGCGGACATCGACCGCCTGGACACGACTTCGCGCGAGGACCGTGCCGCGGCCGAGACACGCATCGAAGAGTTGCGCAGCCGGGCCGGCAGGCTCGACACCGAAGTTTCCCGCTTGACCGCCGAACTCGGACGACTGCCCGAACTCGCGCAGGCGCTGGCCGCCGAGCGCGAGCGCCTCGCCGCCCTGCAAACCGTGCATGCGAAACTGGAAACGGATCACGCTGCCCTCACCACCCGCGCCCGCGAGCAACTCAATGCGGCGCAGGAGAAGATCGCGCTGCTCGAACAGGCGGAGACCCGCCTCACGCGCGAGTTCGAGAACCTCGCCAACCGCATCTTCGAAGCGCGCGAGGCGAAGTTCAACCAGACCAGCAAGGCCGGGCTCGAAGCGCTGCTGAACCCCGTGCGCGATCAACTCGGCGAGTTCCGCAAGAAGGTCGAGGACATCTACGACGCCGAGAATCGCGACCGCGCCTCGCTGCGCGCCGAGATCACACTGCTCAAGTCGATGAACGAGCGCATCGGCGACGAGGCGCTGAACCTCACCCGCGCGCTCAAGGGCGACGCCAAGCTGCGCGGCAACTGGGGCGAGGTGCAATTGGAGCGCGTGCTCGAGCAATCGGGGCTCGTGCGTGACCGCGAGTACGCGATCCAGGCGAGCTACAAGAGCGAGGACGGCAGCCGCTTCCAGCCCGACGTTGTCGTCCACCTGCCAGAGAACAAGGACGTCATCATCGATTCCAAGGTCTCGCTCGTCGCCTACGAGCAATACCACGCGGCCGAGGACGACGCGGCGCGCGATCACCACGCCGAGCAGCACATCGCCTCGCTGCGCGCACACGTCAGCGGGCTGGCCGCGAAACGCTACGACGACCTCATCGGCGTCAACTCGCTCGACCTCGTGGTCATGTTCGTGCCGATCGAGCCGGCGCTGCTGCTCGCGCTCGAACGCCAACCGGCGCTGTTCGAGGAGGCGCTCTCGAAGAGCATCCTGCTGGTCAGCCCGTCGACCCTCATGGGCACGCTGCGCATCATCCACAACATCTGGCGCCACGAGCACCAGAACCGCAACACCATCGTCATTGCGCAGCAGGCCGCCGGCCTCTACGACGCCTTCGTCAACTTCGTCGACAGCCTGGAGAAGGTCGGCGCCCTGCTCGACCGCGCGCGCGACGAGTACGAAACGGCGCACAAGCGCCTGACCAGCGGCCGCGGCAACCTGGTCGGGCGCGCGGAGAAGCTGATCAGGCTCGGGGTTAAGGCGAAGAAGACCCTGCCCCGCGAACTGCTGGAGGACGCAGGCGAAGACGAGGCGGAGGACGATGCCGCTGAGGTCGATGCGCTGCCGCAGCCGGATGCAGGTGACGAACGCTGACGCCGGGCCAGAGCCGCCGTATCAATCGCTTATGCCCCGGTGTCAGACACCAGGACGCAAGGCGGGGGCTCGCTAATGACTCGGGGTCTGACCCCTTCGGCGACACAGCGACGCAGGGTAATTAGCTGCTTATACCTCGGGGTCAGACCCCAAGTGCTATCTACCTGACATACCGCGGGATCTTCTCCCGGCCGGGGTCAGACCCCGCCAGTCAACTGACTGATATCAGAACGCCTCCGCCGCCAGCGCCATGACGTTCGCCGCGCCGGCCTCGACGCGGGCACGATGCACCTTCGTCTCCGGCAGCAGGTGCGAGAAGAAGTAGCGCGCGGTGACGAGCTTGTTCTCGTAGAACTGGGCATCGCCCTCGCCGCTGGCGAGGCCGGCCTGGGCGGCATCGGCGAGCTGCGCCCACATGTGGCCGAACATGACGAGCCCCATGAGGTGGAGATAGGGCACCGAGCCCGCGCCGGCGTTGTCGGGTTTCGCCATCGCGTTGGTCATGAGCCAGGTGGTCGCGCCCTGCAGGTCGGTCAGCGCCTCGGACAGTTTCGCCACCATCGGCCCGAGCACTTCGTCTTCCTTGTTGGCGCTGATGTACTTGCCGACCAGGCTCATGTAACCGCGCAGGGCCTTGCCGCCCTTGGCGGCGAGCTTGCGGCCGACGAGATCCAGCGCCTGGATGCCGTTGGTGCCCTCGTAGATCATCGCGATGCGCGCATCGCGCACGAACTGCTCCATACCCCATTCGCGGATGTAGCCGTGGCCGCCGAAGCACTGCTGGGCGTTGGTCGCGTTCTCGTAGCCCTTGTCGGTGAAGAAACCCTTGATGACCGGGGTCAGCAGGCCGATCAGATCGTCGGCCGCTTCGCGCTCCTCCGGTGTCGCCGCCTTGTGCGTGAGATCGACCTGCAGCGCACCCCACAACGCGAGCGCACGCGCACCCTCGTTGAATGCACGCGCGCTCATCAGCATGCGGCGCACGTCCGGGTGGACGATGATGGGATCCGCCTTGCCCTCGGCGTTCTTCGGCCCGGTCAGGGCGCGGCCCTGGATGCGGTCGCGGGCGTAGACTGCGGCGTTCTGCGTCGCCACTTCCGAGATCGAGAGCCCCTGCAGGCCGACACCGAGCCTGGCCGCGTTCATCATGATGAACATCGCGGCGAGCCCCTTCTCCTTCTCGCCGATGAGGTAGCCGGTGGCGCCGTCGTAATTGAGCACGCAGGTGGCGTTGCCGTGGATGCCCATCTTCTCCTCGATGGAACCGCAGGAGACGGCGTTGCGCGCGCCGAGCGAACCGTCGGCGTTGACGAGGAACTTCGGCACGATGAAGAGCGAGATGCCGCGCACCGAGTCGGGCGAGTCGGGCATCTTGGCCAGCACGAGGTGGATGATGTTCTCGGTCAGATCGTGCTCGCCGGCGGAGATGAAGATCTTGGTGCCGCTGATCCTGAAACTACCGTCGGCCTGCGGTTCGGCCTTGGTGCGCAGCAGGCCGAGGTCCGTCCCGCAATGCGGCTCGGTCAGGTTCATGGTGCCGCTCCAGGTGCCCTCGACCATCTTCGGCAGGTAGAGCGCCTGCTGCTCGGGAGAACCGACAGCACGGATGGCGGCCATGGCGCCGAGCGTGAGCCCCGGATACATGGCGAAGGCCATGTTGGCCGAGATGAGGTATTCCTCGAAGGCGTTGGCGATGACGTGGGGCAGGCCCTGGCCACCGAACTCGGTCGGTTGCGCGAGACCCTGCCAGCCGGCTTCGCAGAACTGCCGGTAGGCCTCCTTGAAGCCGGGCGGTGCGCTGACGCTGCCGTCCTCGTGGCGGGTACAGCCGACGTGGTCGCCGACCTGGTTCAAGGGCTGCAGCACCTCCTCGACGAACTTGCCGCCTTCTTCGAGGATGGCGCCGACGAGGTCGGGGGTCGCTTCCTCGAAGCCCGGCAGGTGGGCGTAGTCCTGCAGGCGGATGACCTCGTTGAGGACGAACAGGGTATCGGCGACGGGGGCCTTGTAGCTCGGCATGACGGCAGTCTCCTCGGGGTCAGCGCGGTCGGCGGCCGCACATTCTGGATGGTTTGTCGATCAGGCGCCACGCAGGGCGTCGAGCCCGGCACCGATGGCGTAGGCCGCCGCCAGGGTCGGCGCCGCGAGCCCGAGCCGCTCCGCCTCCGCCACCGCGTAGCCCAGGGTCTCGTGGACCTCGAGCGTGCGCCCGGCGTCGAGGTCCTGCAGGCTCGACATGCGGTGATCGGGCGCACTCACGAGCAGGTTGCGGCCGACCTCGCGCACGCGCTCCACGGCGTCCGCCTCGTCCGCCGCGGCGATCGACGCCACCGGCATGGGTGACTGGTCGACGATGGGGATGCCGCGGGCCGCGGCGATGGCGGCGGCTTCCTTGATCAGGGCCACGCCGAGGCGGGCGAAATGCGGGTTGTGCAGGTATACGCCGGTCGGGGTGCGCGCGATCACGGCCAGCGCGAACAGCGCCACCCAGCCGACGAACTTCGACCACTCGACGGTCTCGATGGCGGGGTCGGCGTCGGCATGGATGCCGGCCGCATCGATGACGGCGGCGATTTCGGTGGCTCGCGGTTCGTGCCCGCCGACGGCCAGGCGCACGTTGCGGGTGAACAGTACGCGCCCGTCGACCTGCAGTTCGCCGCTGACGTTGGCCATGCAGCCGAGCACGGCGACGGGGCCGAAAGTCCCGCGCAACTGCTCGTTCTTCATCACGCCGTTGGCCAGCGAGAACACGCTCGCCGGGCGGAGACGCGACGTTGCCGCCAGGGCCTCGGCCATGTGGTAGGTCTTGACCGCGAACACCAGCACGTCGTCGTCGCGGGCCGGATCGGCCGCGGTGATCACCTCGCACGGTTGCGAGAGCGAGGCGATGCCGTGGACGACGAGGCCGTCGCGGGCGAGCTGTTCGGCGCGCCGGCCGCGCGCGAGCATGCGCACGGGGTGACCCGCCGCGACGAGATGCGCGCCGAGGATGGTGCCGAGCGCGCCGGCGCCGACGATCGTGAAACGCATCGCTCCTGTGACCTCCGTGGACTGCTTGACCGCCGCCGGGCCGGGGGCCACCTTTATCCCATGACCGCCCCGCCCGCGCTACCACCCGGCCCCACGCAGCATCCGGCGCTGCAGTTGCTGCGCTATTCCTTCACCCCGCTGGCCTTTCTCGAGGACTGCGCGCGGCGTTACGGCGAAACGTTCAGCTTCCGCCTCGCCGGTTTCCCGCCGCTGGTCATGCTGACCCGGCCGGACGACATCCGCGAACTGTTCCGCGGCTCGCCGGCCGTGCTGCACGCCGGCGAGGGCAACCGCGTGCTGACCGCGCTGGTCGGCGAGACCTCGGTGCTGGTGCTGGACGACGAACCCCACACCCGCCAGCGGCGCGCGCTCTTGCCGCCACTCAAGGGCGAGCGCATGCGCCAGTTCTTCGACGCCATGCAGGCCGAGGCGCTGGCCACGGCCGAGGCCTGGGCCGGGGCGGGCCCGGTGCGTGCCGACCATGCCATGCAGCGCGTGACCCTGCGCGTGATCCTGCGCGCCGTTCTCGGCGTCGATGGCGGGCCGGCCTTCGCCGAACTGGAACGGACCATCACGCGCCTGCTCGACATCACGCGCAACCCGCTCGTGCTCATCATGAACGCCCTGTTCCCGCCGGCACGTTACGACGGTTCGCGCTTCCTCGCCTTCTACCGCCGGCGCCGGGTGATGGATGACGCGCTCTTCCGCGTCATCGTCGCCGAACGCGCGCGACCGGCGGACGCACGCCCGCCGGGCCTGCTCGGCGACCTGCTGGAACTCCGCTACGACGACGGCCAGGCCATGACCGACCGCGAGATCCGCGACGCCGTCGTCACCATCCTCGCCGCCGGCCACGAGACCACCGCGCTGTCGCTGGCCTGGGCACTCGAGCGCATCCTCGCCCACCCGGCGGTACTGGCGCGGATCGAGAGCGAACTCGACGAAGTGTGCGGCTCGGCGCTGCCCGGGCCGCAGCATCTGGACAAACTCGTCTGGCTCGACGCCTGCATCCGCGAGAGCCTGCGTGCGCGCAGCATCCTCGCCTTCGTCGTGCGCGTGCTGAAGGACCGCTTCACCGTCGGCGGCTTCACCTATCCGCCCGGCATCGTGCTCTGTGCGGCCATCCACCTGCTGCACCAGCGCGCCGACCTCTACCCCGAGCCTCAGGCCTTCCGCCCCGAGCGCTTCCTCGAACGCAAGTTCGCCCCGCACGAGTGGGATCCCTTCGGCGGCGGCAACCGCGCCTGCCTCGGCCAGGCCTTCGCGCTCTACGAGATGAAGGTGGTGCTGGCGACCCTGTTCAAGACGCTCGCGCTGGCGCGCCCGCCGGGCGCGGTGTCGAAGCCGGTCAGGCGCGGGATCTCGATCGGCCCTTCCGACGGTTGCGTGGTCGTCGCCACGCGGAAGTGAATCGCGGGCATAATCACCGCCGGCCCTGCGCGCGGGGCCTGGCCGCCGGGCGCGGCCGCGTCGTCACCTCCGAGCGGAACCCGGGACACCATGCGTTGTGAAGTCGTTGCCATAGGAACCGAGCTGCTGCTCGGCCAGATCGTCGATACCAATTCGTCCTGGATCGGCGAGCGCCTTGCCCTCTACGGCATCGATTCCTTCTACCAGACCAAGGTCGGCGACAACCACGCGCGCATCGTCGCCACCCTGCGCCAGGCGCTCGAGCGCTCGGACGCCGTGATCTGCTGCGGCGGGCTCGGCCCGACCCAGGACGACATCACCCGCGAGGCCATCGCCGAGGTGATGGGGGTCGAACTCGAATTCCACCCGGAAGTCGCCGACCACGTTCGCCACATCTTCGAATCGCGCGGACGGCAGATGCCGGAGAACAACCTGCGCCAGGCCATGGTGCCGGCCGGCGCGAGCGTCATCCCCGACCAGCCGGGCACCGCGCCGGGGCTCGTGTGCCCGCTCGGCGAGAAGGTCATCTACGCCGTGCCCGGAGTGCCCTACGAGATGCACCAGATGATGGAGACGGCCATCCTGCCCGACCTCACGCGCCGCGCCGGGGTCAGCGCCGTGATCCGCTCGCGCACCTTGCGCACCTGGGGCCACAGCGAATCGAAGCTCGCCGAACTCCTCGAACCGCGCATCGCCCAACTCGACCGCTCGGGGCAGGCGACCATCGCCTTCCTCGCCAGCGGTATCGAAGGGCTCAAGGTACGCATCACCGCCAAGGGCGCGGACGAGGCCGCGGCCTACGCCGCCATCGACGCCGAGGAGCCGCACGTGCGCGCGCTCCTCGGCGACACCGTGTTCGGCGTCGACGGCGACACCATCGAATCGGTCGTGCTCGACCTGCTGCGCGAGCGCGGGCTGACACTCGCCGTCGCCGAAGTGACCAGCGGTGGCATCATGTCGACGCGGCTTTCCGCGCTCGACCCCCGCGGCGAAGTCTTCCGCGGCGGCATCGTGCCGACGGCCGGCACCGTGCGCAGCAAGCTGCTCGGCGTGCCGGCGGACCTGCTCGGCACCTTCGAGGCGGCGAAGACGCTCGCCAGCGCCGTGCGTTCCGCCTTCGGCGCCGACATCGGTATCGCCACGACCGGCCAGCACGATCTGGGCGACATCAGCGGCGCCGCGCAGACCTACCTCGGTCTCGACATCCGCGGCGCGCTCGATGTCGAACGCGTGCGCCTGCCGGGTGACCGCGAACGGGTGCGGCAATTCGCCGTCATCAGCGTGCTGAATGCGCTGCGCCTGCGCCTGGCCCACGCCTGAACCCGGCCTGCACCATCGAGGATGAAGCGATGTCGATCGCCATCGAATACTGCGTGATGTGAAACTACGAACCGCGTGCCCGCCGTGCGCGGGACCGGATGCTCGCGCTGGGCGCCGCCGACGTCACCCTGGTGCCCGGCAGCCGCGGCGTGTTCGAGATCACCATCGACGGACGCCTGGCGTGGTCGAAAAAGGCCTGCGGCCGCTTCCCCGAGGATGCCGAGCTCGACGCCCTGCTGGAGGGCTGAACGGACAGCATGCTGGTCAGACAATGGATCCGCGAACGGCTCGCCGCCGGCACGGTGGCCAATTACGAGCAGCTGGCGCGCGATCTCGCCGCGCGTGCGAGCGCCGCGGGGCTCGAGGTCGGTCGCAGGGAGATACGCGTGGTGCTCGAACGCATGGTCAAGGACGGCCAGGTCGACAGCTGCCAGTTCCTGGCCGAGGACCAGGTCTACGCGCCGACCGTCTACGACGACCGTTACATTCATTTTTACTGGTTCCGCCTGCACGCCACCGCGCCCACCCCGCGCTGATGCGCCGCAACCGGCCCACTGACGAGGACCCCCGATGACCGTCGATTCCAGCCTGCTGACCGCGACCATGCACGACGTCGCCCCCCTCATCGAACGCGGCGAGCTGTCGCCCGTGGCCCTGACCGAGGCCATGCTCGCGCGCATCGCCGCGGTCGATCCCGGCATTGGCAGCTATCTCACCGTGACGGCCGAACTCGCCCTCGCCCAGGCCCGCGAGGCCGCGGCGGCGATCGCGGCAGGCGACTACCGTGGCCCGTTGCACGGCATGCCGATCGCACTGAAGGATCTCGTCAACACCGCCGACATCCCCACCACCTGCGCCTCGCCCCTGCTGCGCGAATTCCGCCCGGGTTACGACGCCGCGGTGGTCGAGCGGCTGCACGCCGCGGGCGCCGTGATCCTCGGCAAGCTGGCACTGACCGAGTTCGCGCTGTACGGCTATCACCCCGAATTCGCGCCGCCACGCAACCCGTGGAAGACCAGTCACTGGGCCGGGGTGTCGTCGAGCGGCTCGGGCGCGGCGACCGCGGCCTCGTTGTGCTACGGCAGCCTCGGCACCGACACCGGGGGATCGATCCGCTTCCCCTCGGCGGCCTGCGGCGTGGTCGGCATCAAGCCGACCTTCGGCAAGGTGAGCCGCTACGGCGTCTTTCCGCTCGCCGACACCCTCGATCACATCGGCCCGATGGCGCGCTCGGTGGCCGACTGCGCCGCCATGCTCGCCGCACTCGAAGGCCGTGACCCGCGCGACGGCGCGACGCGCACCGATCCACCCGGCGACTACGGCACGGCGCTGGTGGCCGGCTGCCAGGGCCTGCGCATCGGCATCGATCACGCGTATTCCTCGACCGACACCGACCCGCGCATGGCACAGGCACTGTTCGATGCCGTCGCCGTGCTCGCCGCCAACGGTGCCATCGTGGTCGAGCTCAACGCGCCGCAGCTTGCCGACTGCGCGCGCTACTGGCTGGACGTCTGCGCCGTCGATGCGCTGATTGGCCACCGCGACTTCTACCCGCAGCACGCCAACGACTACGGCCCGGCCTTCCGCGCCCTGCTCGAACACGGCACGACGGTCAGCGCGACGGCCTATGCCCGCGCCACCCGCGAGCGACAAGCGACCACCGCGCTTCTCGACGAGCTGCTCGCCGGCATCGACGTGCTGGTCTGCCCCGGC
This sequence comes from Gammaproteobacteria bacterium, assembly GCA_050184115.1. GTDB lineage: Bacteria > Pseudomonadota > Gammaproteobacteria > JACKNG01. The sequence continues at coordinate 475,296 of JBFXAQ010000003.1, forward strand.
ATGCCGACCCCGGCGCCCGAGCAGCCCGATCCGCAGGCGCTGATGGCGAACGACGAGGTGCCGGCACTGATCCGCTTCTCCGCGCCGACCAACTTCTCCGGTCACCCCAGCATCACCGTGCCGAACGGCTTCACCGACGACGGCCTGCCGCTCGCCATGCAGTTCATCGGCCGCCACGGCGACGAGGCCGCGATCATCCGCGCCGCTGCCGCCTACGAGTCGCTGACCGAGTGGCACACCCGGCGCCCGGCGCTGTGAGGAGACGACCATGACCGACGAACTGTTCCGCGCCGACGCCTATCTCCGCGAGTGCACGGCGACGGTCGTCGCCAGCAGCGCGGACGGCATCGAACTCGACCGCAGCGTGTTCTACCCCGAAGGCGGCGGCCAGCCCGGCGATCGCGGCGTGCTGCGCAGCATGAACGGCGCGACGTTCGCCATCCTCGACACGCAAAAGGGCGAGGATGGCCGCCTGCTGCACCTGCCGGCGCCGGACGGCGGGCTGCCGGCGGTGGGCGACGAGGTCACCGCCGTCATCGACTGGGACTACCGCTACCGTCACATGCGCACCCACACCGCACTGCATCTCATGTGCGCGCTGGTGCCCTATCCCGTCACCGGCGGCTCGATCAGCCAGGACAAGGGCCGGCTCGACTTCGACATGGCCGAGGGCGTCGACAAGGAGGCGCTGGAAGCAGCGCTGAACGCGCTCGTCGCCGCCGACCACCCGGTCGGCTATCGCTGGATCACCGACGCCGAGATGGCGGCGAACATGGATCTCGTGCGCACCATGTCGGTCAAGCCACCGATGGGCCAGGGCCGCGTGCGCCTGGTCGACGTCGACGGCGTCGACCTCCAGCCCTGCGGCGGCACCCACGTCGCGCGCACCGGCGAGATCGGGCCCGTGCGCCTCGGCAAGGTCGAGAAGAAGGGCCGGCAGAACCGCCGCATCAACCTCCACCTCGACTAGACGCGCAACGGCTTACCCCGCGGGGTCAGACCCTCTCCCGCAGAAAATCCTTCTCACGCTCAGGTACTTGCCGTTCGGGGTCTGACCCCATCGGCGTGCGCATCGGGGTCCGACCCCATCGGTGTACCGAACAGGCTTCGATAGCGACGCGTTCTGCGCCGGACATCGCCGCCGAGCGCCATATACGTGGGGTGCGGAACGACCAGTGGGTCACAGCGACCGTAGGCATTGGCCCGATGGCTCGACCAGCAGAAGGCCGCTGGGCGACTCACGATCCCGGCGCGGACCGGGTTCATTTCGATGTAGCGCTGGCATGCCAGCAGGTGGTTGTCGTCCTCGATGAGCGATGCCCGGTAGCGACTCTCGAACAGGGTTCCGCTGCGGCCATAACGCCGATTGAACCATGCCACGTAGCGCACCCCGACCGACTGCATCATGCGGCCCAGGTTGCCGGCTTCCAGCGGCGACACCAGCAGGTGGACGTGGTTGTCCATCACCACGTAGGCATGGATCGCAACCGGAGCGCGGGTTGTCGCCAGCGCCAGCGCACCGATCAGGAAAGTGCGATCGTCGTCGCTGACGACAATGGGCCGGCGGTCGTTGCCACGTTGAATCACGTGGTAGGGAACACCGGCGAGTTCGAAACGCAATGGTCTGGACATGGAGTACCTCCTTGTACCGGGCGGATGGTGGTGGGGCGGAACGGCGTCCGCCGCGGCGCTGACGTCCTGTCAGGCGCCGGCAAGCGTCTCACCCGATTCCAGAGCCGGTCAACCACCGCCGGCTGGTCAGGTGCAGGCCGGCCACACCGGCTGCGTTCTGCCGACACAAGCCCCCCGGATCGCCCTGTAGGGACACCCGACCTAGGTCCCAGGGTCAGACCCTTCCTTCTAATAAATTGATTTATTGAGCTTTTTGAATTTCGATGGGGTCTGACCCCGGGCTTGGTGCAGAGCCGGTCAACCACCGCCGGCTGGTCAGGTGCAGGCCGGCGACACCGGCTGCGTTCTGCCGACACAAGCCCCCCCGGATCGCCCTGTAGGGACACCCGACCTAGGTCCCGGGGTCAGACCCTTCCTTCTAATAAATTAATTTATTGAGCTTTTTGAATTTCGATGGGGTCTGACCCCGGGCTTGCCGGGCTTGGTGTAACCGGCGTCGACACGGTCGCCGTCGGTCTCGAGGTCCTCGATGTCGCGGGTAACTCGCTCGCCATCAGTGCCGTGCCGCTGCCGCGGACATTCGGGCTGCTGTTGTCGGGCGTCGGGATCGCGGTCCGCGCAGGACGGGCGCGACGGCTGGGCGACGCCTAGCAGCGAGCGACGCCGGTCTGCACGCCTGCTGCAGGCGTTTGCTTGTCAACCCGTGTTCGACGCCAGGATGCCGTGGAACGGTGTTACGGACCCGCGAGCTCCGACATGGGAGCTCAATCACATGCGCGCAGGGGGCGGCAGGGGTATCCCGTCGCGTGCGCAGCGGGCTGATGGGCGGTTTCAGCCCTGTCGCGCCAGCTCCACCGCCCGCCACAGGTACCAGCTGGCGACGCTGCGGTAGGGGCGCCAGCGCTCGGCGTAGGCGGCGAGCGCCTGGCGCGCCGTCTCACCGTCCTCGCCGAGCATGCGGGCGTGGCCCTGGCGGAGACCCAGATCGTCGACGGCCATCACGTCCGGCCGCCCGAGCCGGAACATGAGGAACATCTCCACTGTCCAGCGGCCGATGCCGCGCACCTCGGTCAGCGCCCCGATGACGGCTTCGTCGTCCATGCCGCGCAGCTTGCCGAGCGTCGGCAATTCGCCCGAGAGCGTGCGCCGGGCGAGATCGCGCAGCGCCAGCAGCTTGTTCTGCGACAAGCCGGCACCACGCAGCGCGGCGTCCTCGACCGCCATCAGGTTGGCGGCGTTGAAGCCGCGCCGCCCGCGCGGCATGAGGGCGACGACACGACCGAGGATGGTCGCCGCCGCCTTGCCGGAGAGCTGCTGGTAGACGATGGCATCGGCCAGTGCGGCGAACACGCTCGCCGTCTCCTTCAGCTCGATGCGTGGCGGGCCGACCGCCTTGATCACCTTCGCCAGGCGTTTGTCGGCTGCGCAGAGGTGGGCAACCGCGGCGTCGAGGTCGTAGGGCAGGCCGCTGGCGAGGCCGAGATCCTGCTGGCCGCCGAGCGCGCCTTCGATGGCGAGCATGCGCAGCTTGGTCGCGGCGCCGCCGGTGGCGCTGAAACCGCCGGGCTTACCGCCGGCGGCGAGTACGCGGTGGCAGGGCACGACGATGGGAAAGGGATTGGCGCCCAGCGCCTGGCCAATCGCACGCGCGGCGCCGGGCTGGCCGAGCGCAGCCGCGGCGTCACCGTAAGTGCGGGTCTGGCCGCGCGGAATCCCGCGCGCCCAGTCGTAGACCGCGCGCCGAAAGGGCGTGACCGCAGCCATGTCCAGCACGACATCGCCGAGATCGTGCGCGCGACCGTCGAGCAGCGCGATCATCGCGTCGCGCGCTCGCCGCGGGGCGCCGCGCGGTTCGACCGCCTGAAGGTCGCCGAAGCGCTCGGCGAGCCGGGCATGCGTCGCGCCGGGCGTCTTCTCGGGCAGTTGTACACCGACCAGGCCGGAGGGTCGCCAGGCGAGGCCGCAGGGGCCGATGGTCGTGTCGAAGAGGGCGAAGCCGTACTTGCTCATGGGCTCGGATGTTAGAGCGGGACGTGTGACAAAGCACGCGCCGATCGCAGCTGACACCGTCCCGGCTCGGGAAGGCTTCGAATACGCGAGTGAGCGTGCCCGGGAACGGGGCATGCGCCGGCCGCGAAGCGTCGTCCGTGGCCGTCGAATGAGCATTGCCGAGCGACACACAACACCGCCAGCAGGCAGCGCAGTCACTGGTGCGGGACTTCCTTGGACGATGGCGGCCTCTCGTTCACGTCGGCGCACCGCCATGCCTCCTGCCCGGTGACGACGGGTGGCGCGGCCCGCTCACAGTGGCTTGCCTTCGGCCCCGCGCCGGCCCGGCCAGGCGACGCCGGGTGCGCGGCTCGCACGGCCACGCGCGTCGACGCATTTCGCGGTCGTGCACCCGCCTGACCGTCCGCGACCACGGAGCGCGCCGCCACGCGCGGCGGCCCTGCCCGCCGCTGCGTCGTCGCGGTCGGCCCCGCGCCGCGAGTTGAGCCGGGTACGCGCCAGCGGGTATGGTGCGCGCTCCTTCACGACCCAGGACCAGGAAAACCGCGTGATCTACCAGCTCGACGACCGCCGCGTCCGCGCCGAGGGCGACTACTTCGTGGCCGCCTCGGCCAGCGTCATCGGCACGGTGCTGTTGAAGAACGACGCCAGCGTGTGGTTCGGCGCGGTGCTGCGCGGCGACATCGAGCCCATCGTCATCGGTGAGGGTTCCAACGTGCAGGATCTCGCCGTGCTGCACACCGACGCCGGGCACCCGCTCACCGTAGGGCGCAATTGCACCATCGGCCACAAGGTCATGCTGCATGGCTGCACCATCGGCGACAACTCGCTCATCGGCATCAACGCCGTGGTGCTGAACGGCGCGGTCATCGGCCGCAACTGTCTCATCGGCGCCGGCGCGCTCATCCCCGAAGGCAAGACGATTCCCGACGGCAGCCTCGTCATGGGCGTGCCGGGCAAGGTCGTGCGCGAACTCACCGCCGAGCAGATCGCGGGGCTCACGGCTTCGGCGGAGCGCTACCAGCGCAACTTCAAGCGCTACCTCGGCGGGCTGCGCGTGCAGGATTCGGCCGACCCGGTCTGAGCACCTGGGCAGCAACCGCGACGCCTGCGCCGACCTGCGCTGAACGTCCCGGCGACGTTGCGGGAGTCGCCAAGGTCGTACGCAAGACCGCCGCCAGGCGCGCAGTCTCGTGCCCCGACCTCTTGCCGACGCGCGGCAGGAAACGCTTCGCCGCGGCACGCGACGCCTTCACGTGCACTGCTACGTCGCATCAAGGCCCGTCCGGGACGTCGATGGCGGCCGGCGCCGCACCCGCCACGTGCCGCGCCCAGGCCGCGGAGAGTCCCCGTTCGTAGTCCCGCACCCTGGCCGCGGTGTCGAACAGCGGTGCCGCGCGGTTGGCGAGCCGCAGACGCAGGCTGCCGAGTCCGCTGCGATCGGCAAGCAGTGCGCAGGCACGCTCGATGTAATCGGCGGCGTCGCTCGCCACGCATTCCGGCAACCCGGCCGAGCACACCAACGCTGCGCCGACACGACTTGCGAAACGATCGCCGCGACGTGCGATGACCGGCAGGCCGCTGACCAACGCGGCGGCCACCGTGTGCTGGCCGGCCACTTCCCAGGTGTCGAGGTAGAGATCGGCGAGCGCCGCGGGTGCTCGCCGTCCGGCCGGCGAGAAGACCAGGCGCGACGACGCGACGCCAGCCGCCGCCGCCGCGCCCCGCAACCGCACCGCCGCGCCGGGCGCACCCTCACGCAGCCACAGGAGCGCGCCCGGCACGCGTCGGAGGATGGTCATCCACGCCGCGAACACGGCCGGCTCGATCTGCGCCAGCGCGTTGTGGCAGGCGAGTACGGGGGCATCGTCCGGCAGTCCGACCATGGTGCGGGTGACCTCGGCCGCCGTCGATCGGAGCTCGGAGTCGCACACCAAGTGTGCATGCGGCAGACGCAGCAGGGACTCGCTGAACTCGGCGTCATCCGTCACCGGCGACGCCACGCCATCGCTCACGCGGTAGTCGAGCAGCCGCGCGCCGAGGCTGCCGGGAAAGCCGCCGTAGCCGACCTGCAGCGGTGCCGCGTGATGGGCGAGGATGCCGGGGCGGCCGTGTGGCAGGTAACCGCGGGTGTCGACGAGGATGTCGACCCCGGCGGCTGCGATGCGGGCCGCCGCCGTGGCGTCGTCGAGCCCGGCGAGGGCGTGCACGGCGTCGCCGCTGCCAGCGGGCAGCGCCGGTACTTCGTTGCCGTGCAGCGTGAACACGTGGATCGCGAAACGCCCGCGATCGTGGTGCGCCAGCAGCGGCGCGAGCGCGGGCTCGTAACCGAGGTAACCGAGGCGTGGACGCGACCGGCTGCCGGGCTCGGGCGCCGCCTCGGCCTTGTGGCAACGGCGTGCTGCCGGTTTCTCAACGGTGGCCGCAACGGCGGCCGTGAGTGCCGCGCGCGCCACTGCCGGCAGCGGCAGGCAGCAGGCCGCCCACAGCAGCATGGGTTCGGCGAGGGCCGCCGGCGGTCCGTCGCCGGCCGCGAGGACACGCGCAAAGGTGGCGACGAAGCCGGCATGGCCGGTCCAATCGCCGCGGCGATGCCGCTCCCAAGCCGCGCCCAGGTAGATGCGTCGCGGGTCGATGCCGCCGTCGTAGTGGCCGGATGCGCCGGCCGCGGCCAGCGCCTCGTCTGCCGCCGCCAATTCACCGCCGGCAGCCAGCGCAACGGCGCGGCCGAGGGCGGCCGGGTCGAGGTGTGGTTCGAGCGCGAGCGCAGCCTCGTAATCGGTCAACGCGGCCCGCCAGTCGCCGCCGGCAAGCGCCGTCGCGCCGCGCAGCACCAAGGGATCGGGCAGGCCCGGGAACTGCTGGACGAGGACAGCGGCATCCGCCGCTGCGGTCGCGAGATCGCCCTGCCGCAAGGCCAGGGCCGCTCGGTTGCGCCGCGCGTCGCCCATGCCGGGAAAGCGTTCGAGCACGATGTCGTATTGACGGCGCGCCTCGTCGTCGCGACCGAGCGCTTCGAGGGCGACCGCGGCATTGACCCGGTGACGCAGCTGGCCGGGCGCGATTTCGATCGCACGAAGCGATAGCGCGAGCGCGCCCGCGTGATCACCCGCGGTACCATCGAGCGCGGCGCGTGCGGCAAGCACGCGCGCGTCGTCCGGCGCCAGTTCACCCGCCCGCGCGAACGCGGCGCGGGCCTCGTCGAGACGCCCCTCGCGGTGTCGCGCCGAGCCGAGCAGGAACCAGGCCTCGGCATCGTCCGGCTCACGCGCGCACCGTGACGCGGCCAGTACGGCAGCCCCGGCCGCGTCACCGGCCTCCAGCAACCGCAGCAGTTCGGCCGACCGCCATGGTTCCGGCGCGCCGTCAGGGCTCATCGATGGCACTCACGAAGTCCGTGAAACCGGCCCCGTCGGCCAGGCTCGCGTGGTACTCGATGCGGTAGTCGAAACGCCAGGCGAGGCGTTCGTCGAGACGCGCGAACAAGGCGCTCGCCTCGGCAACCGCGAGGTGGCGCGTCGCGACCAGGCGCACCGTGATGGCGCCTGGCGCGGTCTGCACGAGCTGAAACTGGCGAATGGCCGGGCAGGGTTGCCACACCTTGGCCGGGATGCTCGGCCAGTGCGTGGTGCCGTCCGGCAGGCGCAGCATGTGGCGGCGACGGCCGAGGATGCGCTCGATCACCGGTAGCCCGCGACCGCACGGGCAGGGTTCGCCGGGCACGGCCTGGTCGTTGAGTTCGTAGCGCACCAGCGGCATGGCGAAATTGTGCAGCGGCGTGACGACCACGCGGCCGGGCTGACCCGGTGCACAGGCCCGTCCGGCGTCGTCCAGGATCTCGACCAGCAGGTGTTCGGCCTGGACGTGGAAGTGTTCGTGTCGTGGACATTGCAGGGCAATGATGCCGACCTCGGCCGCGCTGTAGCTGTCGATCAGCGGCACACCCCAGTATTCGCGGCACAGCGCGCGCAGATCGTCGGGCAACATCTCGCCGAAGCAGCGCACCTCGCGCAGCCGCCCCGGACGCAAGCCCTGTTCGGTGCAGCTCAGCAGTACTGCGCGCAGGTTCGAAGGGTGGCCGATCAGGTAGTCCGGATCCTCGGCGCACAACCACCGCGCCTGTTCGGCGACGTCGTGGACGCTGTTGTAGGAGACGCAGGGCCCGGTCGCGAAGACACCGGCGGTGCCGGCGCCCCAGTTCGGCGTCTCGCGATCGGCGATGCGGGTTCGGAGCACGGCGAGCTTGCCGCCAAGATCGCGTTGGTGCCAGAGATGATCGCGCAGCAGCAAGGCGCGCCAGAAGAGCGCGTGCAGGCGGGTGCCGAGCACGCGTACCGGTCGCCCGGTCGAACCCGACGAGGCGTATTCGGTGCCTTCGCCGTGTCCCTGGGGCACGACGCGGCAACGCAAGGCATCGGCCTCGGCCTGGACCGCGCGACGACTCAGGGTGGGCAAGGTGGCGAACCACGCTGGCGTCAGCGCGCCGGCGGCCGGCAGGCCCGCGAGGTGGGCTTCATAGAAAGGCGCCGTGCGCCGCGCATGCGTGAGCAGGCGTGCGAGTTGCATGTACTGGTGGCGTTCGAGTCGCTCGGCGTCCCACCACTGACTGGCCTCGAGCTGGTAGATCAGGCCCAGCATGCCGGCCGCGGCTGGCGTGGGAATGACCGGCCAGGTGACCGCCGGCTGGCCGCTGACGAGGCGGGCGCAGTCGACTGCCGACGATGCGCGCGGCTCGCCTTCAGGGCTCGTCCAGGACACTCACGAAATCCTCGAAGCCGGCGCGCTCGGCCAGTTGCTCGCAATACTCGATCTCGTAGCGGAAGGGCCAGCCGAGCCGCGCACTGAGGCGCGCACCGAGCGCGGCGAATTCGTCCGGCGTGAGCGGCCGCGTTACGACGAGCCGGAGCGTGATCGCGTCCGGCGCGATCTGCACGAGCTGGAACTGGCGAATGGCCGGACAGGGCTGCCACAACTCGGCCGGAAAACTCGGCCAGTGGCGGCTGCCGTCGGGCAGGCGCAGCATGTGGCGACGGCGGCCGAGGATGCGCGTGATGACCGGCAAGCCGCGACCGCAGGGGCAAGGTGGACCGACTTCGGCGTAATCGTTGAGCTCGTAACGGATCAGCGGCATGGCGAAGTTGTGCAGCGGCGTGACCACCACGCGCCCCTGCTCACCGGGCGCGCAACGGCGGCCGTCGGGATGCAGTATCTCGACCAGCAGGTGTTCGGACTGCACGTGGTAGTGATCGTGGTGCGGGCACTGCAGGGCGATGACGCCGACTTCCGCGGCGCTGTAACTGTCGGTCAGGGGCACGCCGAGCTCGGCCTGGCAGAAGGCGCGCAGGTCAGCTGGCAGCGCCTCGCCGAAACTGCGCACCTCGCGCAGGCGAGGCAGTGCGAAGCCTTGGTCGCGACAGTACCCGAGCACGGCGCCGAGGTTGGACGGATAGCCGAGCAGGTAGTCGGGATCCTGGGCGTGCAGCCAGGCGGCCTGTTCGGCGACGTCTCTCGAACTGCTGAAGCTCGCGCTCGGCCCGGTCTCGAACACGCCGGCCGTGGCGGCGCCCCAATTGGCGTGCAGCACATCCCCGGCGCTGGCCTTCAGTACCGCGAGGCGACCACCGAAATCACGCCGGTGCCAGAGGTGGTCGCGCAGCACCAACGCGCGCCAGAAGAGGCCGTGCAGGCGAGTGCCGGCGACCCGCAGCGGGTGACCGCTCGAACCGGACGTGACGTAGCCAACCAGCGCACCGTGCGCGGGTGGCACCACGCGCGAACGCAATGCGTCGCCGTGATCGTGAACCTCGTCCCTGCTCAGGCGCGGTAGGTGCGCGAAGTCGGTCGACGGCACCGCTATGCCGACGTCGTAACCGGCCAGGCGCTCCTCGAAGAACGGCACCGTGCGCCGCGCGTGGGCGAGGAGTCGCGCAAGCTGGATGTGCTGGTGGCGTTCGAGTCGCGCCGCGTCCCACCACTGGCTGGCGTCGAGCTGGTGAAGCAGGGCCAGCATGCCGGCGCCGGCCGGCGTGGGGATGACCGGCCAGGCGACCGCCGGCAGGCCGTTCGCGAGTCGCGCAAAGACGGCCCGGCCAGTGCCGGGCATGGCGGTCAGAGATCGGGTGGCGGGTCGAAGGCGATGACGCCGCCACCGCCACCCTGCTTGAAGGCGGCAACGCCGTTGATGGGGTAATCCGAGCCGCCGCCGGCATCGATGTAGACCTCGTACGCATAGCCCGCGCGCGAGGCGCCGCCGCCGACGAAGAAGCCTTGGATACTGGTACTGAAGGGATGTCCGGGCGCCAGCGTCGAGGAAGCGAAACCGCCGCTGCCGCCGAACACGCCACCGGCGCCGGCCGCGATCGGCAGGGCGCCGCTATTGATGGTGATGTCGTTTTCGGTGAAATCGAGGACCAGGCTGGTCTGCACGGTGCTCTGGCCGAAGTTCGCCGCCAACGCGCCACTGATCGAGACAATGTCGCCGAAATCGAAACCGCCTTCGAAACCGTCATCGCCGAAGGTCGGCGTGGTCGCGCCGATGAGGTCGTATACAGCGACCACGTTGGTCGCGCGCAGTTGAGCGAGGTCGGACTCCGGGGTCGGCGCGCCGACCACGTAGTGGATGCTCCAATTACTCTCGTCCACGCGCAACTCGCCATCGCCGAACAACGTGCCGTCGACGGTGTCGCCACTCCAGCGGCCCCAGCCGATCACGCCGTCGGTGTCGATATCGAATGGGTCGGAATCCGACGCGTTCATGACCACGTTCTGGTTCGGCACGAGGTTGTTGGGGTCGTCTGACCAGTCGGCGCGCTGGAGGATGAGGTCGTTGTCGAAGCGCGCGGTGACGAACTGCGTCGCGATGCCCGTGTCCACCCGCGCATCGCTGGTATCGGTGAAGTTTCCATCCTCGCCGCCGTAGCTCAAGCCCAGGTAGAGCCCCGGCTGGTCGGCGCCGGGCTGCAGCGGGACGTCGTCGGAGAAGACGAACTCGGGCTCTTCCGGCGGCAGAGGTGGTGCGGGCAAGTCGACGCCCGGCAGCGGATCGCCCTCGCCATCGCGCAGTTCGCCCTGGGTGAACTGCACCGGCGCGTTGGGCGGCAGCACGACCTTGCGCGTGAGGCGCTCGCCGCGCGACTGGTTGTCCTTCATGTAGACGGTCTGGCCGGCCTGCAGCACGACCTCGCCGGCTTCGTTGGCGACCACGCAGACGCCCTCGCCGCAGGACACGGTGAGCGAGTCGCCGAGCTGGGCGAGGTACTCGGTGCCGCGGATGCCGATGGTCGCGACCGGCGTGTTGACGCGGTAGGCATCGCGGTTGCGATGGCCGACGAAGCCCGAGATGGCGCGCATGCCGCCCTTGAGCAGGCTGAAGAAGCCCTTCTCCTCGGTGTCGTCCTCGCCCTCGAAACGGTACTCGTCGACGCGGAACTCGGTGCCGGGCTGCAGCGACATGTAGCCGCCGTCGGTGAAGCGGAGCCACGCGCGCCCTTCGCCGGTCTCGATGGTGTCGCCGACCTGGACGACGGCGCCCTTGTTGAGCGCGCGGCTGCTACCGTCCTGCGCCGTGGCGGAAACCTTGCCGACGACGAAGTCGACGTTGGCGGCGCGCGTCGCGGCCTGCACCGCGGGCACGGCGCCGCAGGCGGCGGCGACGAAGCTGGCCAGCGTACGGCGGCGGAACGGGATCGATTCACCCATGGCTGCAACTCCCGGGCCTCGCGGCCTCAGTCGAACTCCTTGCGCAGTGTAAAGGCGAGCAGGACGCGGTCGTAATCGTTGATCACGATATTCGAGTGGTTGTTCACGTAGCCGACCTCGCCGCTGGCCACCCAGTCCGGGCGCGGACGGTAGTTCAGACCCACCCGGACGTGGTAGCGGTTGTCGTCGCGGGTGCGCAGGAAGAAGGCCTCGCGGCCGCCGTAATTGCGCATCTCGACGTTGAAGCCGCCGAACACGCTGACCCGCTCCCGCACCTGCATCTCGCCGCCGAGCCTGAGGCCATAGAAGTCGTGGCCGAGCTGCGGGACGTTGTCGCGCCGCTCGTCCTCGGTGCCGCCGTAGAGACTGGCGAAGACCACCGGCTGGTAGCGCACGTCGAAGGCGTGCGAGACGCCGGCGCCGGCGACGTAGCGCATGGCATCACGGATGTCCTGGCCGGGGTAGTCGAGACCGAAGATCTGCACGAAGGCGCTGACGCGGGTGCGCGCGTCGAGCTCGCGGTTCCAGCCGCCGACCACGCCGTAGGCGTTGCGGAAGGTGTGGTCATCGAGCAGGAAGGTCTCGCCCTGCAGGACGAGCGTGAAGGCGTCGAGCCCGTGGGTGTAGCCGATGCCGGCATGGCCGTCGACGCTGCTGGTCTCGAACAGTTCGTCGGAGAAATTCTCACGCTTGGCGATGTTGGCGCCGCCGACCAGGTCGAACTGGCCGGCGAGCGGGTAATTGCCCGTGAAGCCGGCCGCGATCGAGGCGAAGCCGTCGTCCTGCTCGACGCCGGCCGTTGGCAGCCGCGCGTTGACGAAGGCGCCGCCGAAACCGGGAATGGCGATGCCAATCGTGCTGCGATCGGTGGCGCTGTTGATGTTGCTGTCCCAGCCGAGGCCGGCCTCGACATAGGCCCGCCACAGGCGCCGGTTGCCGCTGATGCGTTGGTCGATCGCCGACAGGAAGCGCTGCATCGCCTCGGCCACCTGCGCCGGTACGCCCTGCTGGCGTACGGCTTCGAACTCGGCACGCGCGGTGTCGAGTTCGCCGAGTCGGAAATAGGCGCGGGCGATCTCGGCGCGTGCCCGCGTATGGCCGGGGTCGGCGGCGAGCACGCGCTCGAGGGCGAACACGGCGCGACTGGTCCGCCCGCTGTCGAGTGCGGCGAGGCCGAGCAGGTAATCGAAGTTGGGGTCACCCGCGCGCGCTTCTTCGTCAGCGGCGAGCAGCTCGTAGGCCTGCTCGGCCTGGCCCTGCTGGAGCAGGCGCAGGGCTTCGTCGAGATCGGCGGCGGCGTGGACGGGCGCAAAGGCGCTTGCGAGCCACCCCGCGAGAGCGAGACACAACGGGCGCCAGCATCGGTAAAGACGCGTCGGAAGTGGGGGGCGGGTCATCCAAGGCTGCTCCACGGTCGCGGCACGACCTGAACCAGAATAGAGAGAAATCACTTATACAAAGTACGCTAAGTCACCAGATATTTGAAGTTTTGAAACACTCGACCGGTTCTCGAATCGGTTCGAGACCGCGCGATCCCGGCAGGCCGTCGTGCCCGTCGCCGCGTTGCAGGAGCGGCTAGCCGGCGGACGCACCGTCCAACCCGATGAATTCCTCGAACTTACCGCCCGGGCCACGCGGAATGACGCCCTCGAAGTAGCGGAAGCGCAGTTCGAAGGGATGTCCGAGCGCGGCATTCAGCAGGGTGCCGAGCCCGGCCTCCTCCGCCGTCGTCAGGGGCCTTTCGACCACGAGTCGGAATTCCATCGCCCGTGGCGCATGCTGCACCACCTGGTACTGGACCACCGGTGCGACGTCGCGAAAACCGGCGAACCCGAGCAACGGCCAGTGGCGGCGCCCGTCCGGCAGGGTCAGCATGTGCCGGCTGCGGCCGAGGATGCGCCGCAGGGTCGGCAGGCTACGCCCGCAGGGACAGGGCGGGCCGGCTTCGGCGTGGTCGTTGATCTCGTAACGGATGAGCGGCATGGCGTAGTTGTGCAGGCTGGTCACGACCACCCGCCCGACCGCGCCTGCGGCGACTGGCTGATCGTGGTCGTCCAGGATCTCGAGCAGGTGGGTTTCGGCCGCGACGTGGTAGAGACCGCTCACCGGGCATTGCAGCGCCAGCGTGCCGAGTTCGCGCGAGCTGTAGAGATCGACGAGCTCCAGGCCCCACAGGGCATTGCAGCGTGCGCGCAAGGCCGCGCTCACGGTCTCGCCGACGGTGCGTACCGCGCGCAGCCGCGGCAGACGCCAGCCATGGCGCTCGGCGTGGTCGAGCAGCGCGGCGAGGTTGTTCGGGTAGGTCACGAGGTAGTCCGGATCGCGCGCGGTCAGCCAGTCCACCTGCCGCGCGACATCGGTGTTCAACGCCAGCAGCGACAGCGGCCCGGTGTGATGGAGGAGACTCGCCGGTGCACCCCAGCTTGCGTTCAGGGTGCCGGTAGGCGGTGCCCCGGTATCACCGTCGAATGCGCGGATGGCCGCGAGGTGGGCGGCGAAATCGCGACCGTGCCAGTAGTGCTCGCGTAGCGTCATGGCGTCCGACATCAGGCGATCGAGACCGCTGCGACGAACCACGACCGGTTCACCGGTGGAGCCGGAGGTACGACTCTCATAGGTTTCCCCGAGCCCGGCAGGGAGGCGCTCGCTCCGCAGGCGCTCGCCCGCCTGCTGCAGCGCGCGGCGCGGTAGCAGTGGCAGGCGCGCCCAGGTCGTCGCATCGAGGGCCTCGACATCGATACCGGCAAAGCGCTCGCGGTAGTAGGGCACCGTGCGCCGCGCGTGCTCGACCAGGCAGCGCGCCTGGGCGAGCTGACAGGCGTGAAGTTCGTCCGGTGGCAGCCGCTCGCTGTGCGCGAACTGGTAGTTCAACGCCGCCAGCATCGCGCCCTCGGCGCCCGGTAGCGCTGGCCAGGCCTGCTCGGGGACCGCGCTCACCATGTCGAACGGGGTGGTGATCAGCGCGGGCACAGCAGGAAGGTCGGGCAACGCGCGCCGAGTTCGTAGTGTGGACGCTCTTCCCACGCGCAGGCGAAGGGCCCGAGGCGCTCGAGCAGCTCACGATGGGTCGGGAAGGACAGCCGGGTCGGGCTGTCGCGATAGGCATCGATGGTCGCCACGGTCTCCATCGACCAGCCACGTGCCGCGGCGATGCCGGCCGGGTCGGTGACCTCTGCCTGCCAGGCGCGCCATACCCGGTCGAGCACCACACCGCGCTCGAGATCCCCGTGCAGGCTCATCGCCAGGCGCCACTTGAAGACGTGGAAGCTGCCGATGCGTCCGGCCTGCAGGTCGGCGAACACGGCGGCGGTGCTCTCGGCGATGTCGGGCCGCAGGAAGGCGCGTAACACCATCTCGCCACCCGGCGCGAGGATCGTGGCAAGCGCGTCGAGCATGGCCGGCCAGGCGCTCACGGGCAGCGCGTTCAGCGCACCGTCTCCAACGACGAGATCGCGGCTCGATGACGCCAACGGCGGTGTCCGCCAGTCGGCGCACACGGCGTGACGCCAGGCGCGATCGCCGGGCCAGACGCCGGCGATCATCGGCACCGCGCGATCGAGCGCGAGCAGCGTGGTGCCCGACGGCCATGCGAGCCCGGCGAGCTCGGGCGTGACGCCGAGCAGCAGCACGCGCGGCGCGCGACCGTGTCGACGGACCCAGCGCGTCGCAGCGCGCCTGACGAAGTCGACATCGACCGCCGCCGGACGCAGCGGCGGGCCCAGCAACGACCACTGGCGCGCCTGCTGTCGCCATACCCCGCTCGCCTCGGCCATTAGCGCGTCCGTCATCGCGCCGCGACAGTAGCACAGGCCACCGTGCGATCGCCGTCGCCGGCACACTGGCCCGGTCCTTGCTCTCCCGTCTGCCATGAATTTTCCGGAGAGCAGTGCATGAGCCGCAAATCATCGGTAATCACGAAGAAACCGCGCACCGTGCGCGGCAGCGCGGCGCGCGCGGCGGCACATCTTGCCGGCGGTGACGCGGTTCGCGCGGCAAACGATTGCCGACTCGCGCTCGAGCGAGCACCGCGAGACGCCGGTCTGTGGCACCTGCTCGCGGTGGCCGAACTGTCAGCCGGCGACGCCGATGCCGCCGAGCAGGCCGCGCGCGAGGCCTGCACGCTGGCGCCACATGCGCCCGATCACCAGAACACGCTCGCCTTGAGCCTGGAACGCCAGGGTCGGAAGCAGGACGCCGCGCGCTTGTGGAGCGACTGCCTCGCCGTCCATCCGCGCCATGCCGACAGCGCCTACAACCTCGGCCGTCTCGAACTCGCACGTGGCGACTTCGTCACGGCAAGCGCCTGTTTCGAACGCGCGCTCGCCGCGCGGCCCGAGTGGGCCGAAGCCTGGTGCAATCTCGGCCATGCCCGCCACGCCGCCGGCGACGCCCGCGGCGCCGAGGACGCCTTCATCGCCGCCACGCGCCACGCCCCGCAGGCCGTCGAGCCCTACACCAACCTCGCGCGGCTGCGCGAGGAGGCAGGCGACTTCGACGCCGCGATGGCGTGGTACAAGCGCGCGCTCGAGTGTGGGGTCGAGCCGGCCACCCTGCTGCGCTTCGCGCTCGCCTGTCCGATCTTCGCCGTCGACGCCGCCGACATCGCCGCGCACCGCGCGCGGGTTGCCGACAACCTCGCCCGCCTCGCAGGCCATCTCGGCCCCCTGCAAGACCCCGCCACTGCGGTCGGCACGCCGAGCTTCTACTTCGCCTACCAGGGCGCCAACGACCGCGAGTTGATGGCAGCCATCGACGCCGTGACCCGCGGCGCCTGGCAACCACCGGCACTGCCCACGGTGTTGCGTGGCGCGCACCGCCCGCGCGTGGCGGTGGTCTCGGCCTACCTCCATGCCCACACCATCGGGCGGCTCTACGCACCGCTGCTCGAAGCCCTGCCACGCGAGGAATTCGAACTCGCCGTGGTCGCGGTCGGCGCGCGCACGGACGCGCTCGCGCAGCGCATCGCGGCCGCCGCCGATCGCCACATCGCGGTGGCGGCCGAACATGGCGCCGCCCGCCAGGCCCTGGCCGCGCTCGATGCCGACGTCGTGTTCTTCCCCGATGTCGGCATGGACCCCGCCACCACCTGGCTCGCCGCCGAACGCTTCGCGCCGGTCCAGTGCGTGGGCTGGGGCCACCCCGTCACGACCGGGCGCGCCAGCATGGACTACTTCGTCTCTTCGACCCTGCTCGAACCCGACGACGCCGCACGGCACTACACCGAGGCGTTGGTCAACCTGCCCGCCTGGCCGGTCATCTACGAGGACCCTGGAATGCCCTCGCCGCGGCCGAGCCGGACGTCGTTCGGCTTCGCCGCGGACGAACGCATCTATCTCTGCCCGCAGAGCCTGTTCAAGCTGCACCCTGATTTCGATGCCTACCTCGGCGCCATCCTCGCCGCCGACCCGGACGGCCGCGTGATCCTGATCGAGTCGCGCGCACCGTGGCGTGATCGCCTCGAGCAGCGCTTCGCCGCCCACCTCGGCCCGCTCGCGCAACGCATCGAGTTCGTGCCGGCGCAGGATCCGGTCGGCTTCAAGGCGCTGCTAGCGGCGGCCGACGTCGTGCTCGACACCATCCATTTCAGCGGCGGCTACACCAGCTTCGAGACCCTGTGGGCCGAGGTGCCTTTCGTCACCGAGCGCGGCGCCTTCATGCGCGGGCGGGTGACGGCAGGCCTCGCCGACCTGCTCGAATTGCCCGAGGCCATCGCCCGCGGCGCCGTCGATTACGCCGTGCGCGCGGTCGAACTGGCCCACGCGGGGCCCGTGCGAGCGCGCTTCGTCGATGCGTTACGCGAACGCAAGTACGGCCTGCTCGAACTCGCCCCGAGCGTGGTTCCGGCGTACTGCGACTTTATCGGCCACGCGCTCGAACAGGCCGCGGCCCGGCGCGGCGGAGCCTGACCATGGCCCGCCCCCTGACCCTCTTCGTCAAGCCACCGGACCCCTTCCTCGAGCAGGAGTTCGTCTATCAGCAGCTCGCGCCGCACTACCTGCAGGCCTGGCTCGACCAGCACGGCTACCCGTCGCGCCTGGCCGTCTTCCATTGCCCGCGTGACGCCGACGGCCGGCGCCGCGAACCGCGCGATCTGACCGACTGCCACGTCATCCTCATCGAGAACGAGCGCGAGATCAGTGACGGGCCGTTCGATCCGGCATTGTTCGACGACGTCGAACTCCTCGCGCTGTCCGTCATGACGCCCCAGGCCGAGTACGCCGGCTGGATCGCGGCCGCGGCGCGTGCCGCGCGTCCCGACGTGCGCGTGATGATCGGCGGCAGCCACGCGCGCTACTACCTCGACCAGGTGGTGGCCCAGGCCGGCGACGAGCGCGCCGACTACGTCGTACCCCACGACGGCTGGCAGCCCCTGCTCGACGTCCTCGAGGCCGGCCTGCCGGACCCGGGGCCGCCGCGCATCCTCTCCCACCAGCAGGATCTCGCCACCATCACGACGCCGCCGACCCGCCCGCTCACGCTCATGCGTCGCTATCGCTACGAGATCGCCGGCCTGCCGGCCTTCCATACCGTCACCGCGCTCGGCTGTCCCTTCACCTGCCATTTCTGCGAGGCCGGCGGCGAACGCACACGCTTCTTTCCCCGCGCGATGATCGACGCCGACCTCGCCGCCATGGCGGCGGCTCATCGCGCGCTCGGCCGCGAGCACTACGCGGTGATGTTCTTCGACGACGTCGGCCTGTTGAACCCGCGCCAGACGCGCGATCTCGCCGCCCGCGTCGCGGCCCACGGCTACAGTGCGTGGCGCGCCTTCACCCATGCCTATCTCGTCGTGCGCCACGGCGCGAACCTGTTGCAGCCATTCGCCGACACCGGCGGACGGCGCATCGGCATCGGCATCGAGACCGGTTCGCAGCGTTCGCTCGATCTCATCAACAAGCGCAACGGCAAGTTCCAGAGCGTGGAGGAGCACTACGAGGCGGTGCGTATCGCCAACGGCCTCGGCATCGCGGTCGATGCCTTCACCATGATCTACCCTTGGGAAGACGAGTCCGATCTCGCCCTGACGACCGAGCTCGTCGAGTTCGTCGTCGCCAATCCAGTCGTCGGCGAGGACCACCTCGGTCGGCCGCTGCGCAACTCGGTCGACTCGACCATCATGCTGCCCTACCAGGGCACACGCTTCGGCGCCATGCTCGAGGCAAACGCCATTCCCGGCGTCCGCCTGAAGAGCGCGGCGCGGCGCCGCGACCTCTTCTACAAGGGCGTGGACGCCTCCAGCGGCTGGGTCTACGAACACACGGTGTTGCCGCGCGAGCGCTACCTCGAAGTCCAGCGCTACCGCAATTCGCTGCGACCCTCCTACCGCTGACCGCACCCGCGTGGCGTGCGACACTGCCGCGCATGAATACAGCAAGCTCTGCCGCGGCCGTACTCGAGGCCGCACGCGCCTTCGGCGCTGACGTCATCGAACCCAACGCCGAGGCCTGGAACGACGCCGGTTCGGTGCCACGTGCGTTTTTCCGCGACGCCGCCGCGGCCGGCCTGTGCGGCCTGCTGGTGCCGGCCGAGCACGGTGGCACCGGCCTCGATCCCACGGGCTTCACCGCGGTGCTCGAGATCCTCGCGCGGCATTGTCTGGCCTCGACCTTCGCCCTGGTCGTACACAACAATCTCGCCGCCGCCATCGCCCGCCACGGCAGCGCCCTGCACTGGTCGCGCTACCTCGCGCCGATGCTGGCCGGCGAGCGCATCGGCGCCTTCCTGCTCACCGAACCCGGCGCCGGCAGCGACGCCCAGGCCATCGCCTTGCGCGCCCGGCGCGAGGACACGCACTGGGTGCTGGACGGCGACAAGGCCTGGATCAGCAATGCCGCGCACGGCGACGTGCTGTGCGCCTACGCCCAGACCGAACCTGGCACCCGTGCGCGCGGCATCGCCGCCTTCCTCGTCGATGGCGCTCAGGCCGGAGTAAGTCGCAGCGCGACCTACGAGTTGCTCGGCGGCCATGCGCTCGGCACCGGCGGTTTCAGCTTTCGCGATTGTCGGATCGAAGACGACGCCATGCTGCATGCCCCGGGTGCGGCCTTCCGCGCCGCCATGGCCGGTATCGATCTCGCACGTTGCGCGGTCGCGGCGATGTGCTGCGGGCTGCTCACCCGCGCCCTCGACGAAGCGCTCGCCTACACCACGGCGCGGCGCGCCTTCGACACCCACGTGGCCGACTTCCAGGCCGTGCAGTTCATGCTCGCCGACTGCGCGACCGATCTCGAGGCGGCGCGGGCGCTGACCGCGCGTGCCGTGGCGGCGCCGGCAGCGGGCGCGACGCTCGCCGCGGCGCATGCCAAGAAATTCGCCACCCGCGTCGCCTTCGAGCGCGTCGCCACCTGCATGCAGGTGATGGGCGCGGCCGGGCTGGAACGTAGCCGCCCGCTCGCCCGTCATCTCGCGGCGGCCAAGATCGCGCAGTACCTCGACGGCGCGAGCGAGATCCAGAACGTCGTCATCGCCCGCGCGCTGGTCGGCGCGCGGCGCTGAAACAGGCCGCGCGCCGGCCGTGATCCGGGCCGTGCCCGCGCGGCGTACCAGCGCCATGTTCGAACACGTCTCAACCCTCGCCCGGCGCTGGCCGGGACTGCTCGTACTGCTCACCGCCGTAGGTCTCGAGGGCTGCGGCGGCGTGCGCGTGGAAGACTACGCGGATACCACGCCCGCCTTCGACCCACGGCGCTTCTTCGATGGCAAGGTACGGGCATGGGGCATCGTGCAGGACTGGCGCGGCCGCGTGGTGCGGCGTTTCGAGGTCGACATCAGCGGCCACCGGGATGGCGAAGCCATCGTGCTCGACGAGGCCTTCCGCTACGCCGACGGCGAACGCGACACCCGCACCTGGCGCATCGTGCCGGATGGCAGCGGCAGCTTCAGCGGGCGAGCCGGCGACATCGTCGGTACCGCGCGCGGCAACGCCAGCGGCAACGCGATGCAATGGCGCTACACGATGGATCTCGCGGTCGACGGTCGCACCTGGCGGGTGAATTTCGATGACTGGATGTGGCAACTCGACGAGCGCGTGCTGGTCAACCGCTCACGCATCCGTAAGTTCGGCCTCACCGTCGCCGAGGTCACGCTGTTCATGCGTCGCGAGGATTGACCGAGTCTCGAGAAACGCGACGCGGGTGGTTGCGGACCAGGTGCGCCAGCAGCGCATCGCTGTGCTGACTTGCGGATAACCGGCGATCGCAGGGCGCACGACCGCATGGCCCGAGACGCACGCAACACCGCCCGCAACCTCCGCACTCAGGGCCCACCACCCGGTCGAGGCAGCACCAGCGTGCGCGGCGTTCGCTGGTAGACTGCCCGGTCCACGCCTACCGGAGAGACCCGTGACCCGACTCCCGCGGCCCGGCGCCGCCCTTCTGCTCTGCTGCCTGACGGCTAGCGCCCTCGCCGGTCCGAATGAGGACTTCCACACCTGGGCGACCGCGCTCGCGACCGGCACCGTGGGCGCGGACGGTTCGCCCTACCGTTACTGGATCGAAGGCCAGGGCCGCTACGACGACGACAGCTCACACCTCAACCAGAGTCTCCTGCGCGGTGCGCTGGGCTATGCCCTGGCACCGCGCCTGGTGGCATGGGCCGGCTACGCCCACGTCAACAACGACCCGCAGGGTACCGATGAGGACGTCACCGAACACCGTTACTGGCAGCAGCTCACCTGGAACCGCGCCACGCCACTGGCCGGCCTCGACCTGGCCACCCGCACGCGGCTCGAGGAACGCACCGTGGAGAGCTTCGGCGACACCGGCTGGCGCTTCCGCCAACTCGTCAAACTGAGCCGGCCGCTCGGCGACGGTTCACGCCTCTACCTCGCCGCCTGGGACGAGGTGTTCGTCAATTTCAACGACGCCGACTGGGGTGCCCAAGACGGCTTCGATCAGAACCGGGCGTTCGCCGGTTTGGGGATCAAACTCGCGCCCTGGGCGCGCAGCGAGATCGGCTACATGAACCAGTACGTGCGGCGTACCGGGCGTGCCGACGCGATGAACCACATCGCGTCGGTCACTCTGTTCCTGAACTTCTGATCGCGGCGGCCGCGGGGACCACGGTCGCCGACACGAACAGGACGCTCAGAGATCGGCGTACTCGGCGATGATCTGCTTGCCCAGCGCCATCATGTGGACCTGGTCCGGACCATCGGCCTGGCGGCACCAGCGCGCGTAGCTGAAGGCCTCGGCCATGAACCAGTCGCTGGTGAAGCCACCGGCGCCGTGGATCTGCATGCAGCGATCGATCACCGTCTGCGCCATCATGGGCACGATGATCTTGGCCGCGGCGATGAGATCGCGGGCGTCCTTCGCACCCACCTCGTCCATCTTGCGCGCGGTCTTCAGCGTGAGCAGGCGGGCCTGTTCGATCTCGGCGTAGCATTTCGCCACGTCTTCACGCACCGACTGGTGTTCAGCCAGCTTGCGGCCGAAGGTCGAACGCGACACCGCGCGCTTACAGGCGAGTTCGAGTGAACGCTGCGCGCAGCCGATGAGGCGCATGCAGTGGTGGATACGGCCTGGGCCGAGACGACCTTGCGCGATCTCGAAGCCGCGCCCCTCACCGAGCAGGATGTTCTCCTTCGGCACGCGCACGTTGTCGAAATGCACCTCGGCGTGACCGATCGGCGCGTCGTCGTAACCGAAGGTGGTCAGCGGACGCACGATCCTGACCCCGGGGGTGTTCTTGGGCACCAGCACCTGGCTCTGCTGGACGTGGCGATTGGGGTTGTCGGGATCGGACTTGCCCATGACGATGAAGATCTGCGTGCGCTCGTACATGGCGTTGGTGATGAACCACTTGCGGCCGTTGACGATGTAGTCGTCACCGTCACGCAGGATCGAGGTCTGCACGTTGGTGGCGTCGGACGAGGCGACGTCGGGCTCGGTCATGCAGTAGGAGGAGCGGATCTCGCCGGCCAGCAGCGGTTCCAGCCACTGCTTCTTCTGTTCTTCCGTGCCGTATTTCATGAACACTTCCATGTTGCCGGTATCCGGCGCGTTGCAGTTGAACACCTCCGGCGCCCACAGCACGCGGCCCATGATCTCGGCCAGCGGCGCGTAGTCTTCGTTCTTCAGTCCACCATGGCTATGCGGCACGAACAGGTTCCACAGGCCATCGTCCTTGGCCTTTGCCTTGAGTTCGTCCATCAACGGCACGCGGCCGAAACGGTTGGGCAGGCTGTTCAGTTCCTCGTGGTAGCGCTCCTCGTTGGGATAGATGTGCTCGTCCATGAAGGCCATGAGCTGGAGCTTGAGCGCTTCGGGGGATTCGGTGATGTTGGCGTATTGGGTCACGATCGCGGTTCCGGATGAATTCGGCGGCATTCTAGCGTCCCGGCGCGACGGGTTTGACTGCGATGGATCAATGACGCCCGGGACGCCGCGGGGGATAAGGCGAACATGAGCGGACGAACGACCCGAACGGCGCGGTTCCCGCGGGCAGGCCGCGCTGCGCCGGCCGTGAGTGCGAGCGCCTGACCCACCGTGGCCGACCGCTTCGGTTATCCGACCCTCACCGCGCTGGTCGTCGCCAACATGATCGGTGCCGGCGTGTTCACCACGTCCGGCTTCGCGCTCGCCGACCTGCAGACGCCGGCCCGCGTGCTCGCGGCCTGGGCGGTCGGCGGCGCGCTGGCACTGGCCGGGGCGCTGTCTTATGCCGCGCTGGCCCGACGGCTGACCGATTCCGGCGGCGAGTACCTGTTCCTGTCCCGGGCACTGCATCCCGCGGCCGGCTACGTCGGCGGCTGTGTCTCGCTGCTGGCCGGCTTCACCGGCGCTATCGCCTTTGCCGCCAGCGCGCTCGAAGCCTACCTCGTGCCGGCGTCGTCACGGCCGGCCTGGCTGCCGCCCGACGTCATCGCGATCGCGGCGGTGGTCGCGGCCGGCGTTCTCCATGGACGCACCAGGTGCCTCGGCGCGCAGGCCCAGAACGTGGTGGTCGCCTGCAAGCTCGCCTTGATCGTCGCGGTGTTTGCCTGGGCCGCCCACCGCGGTCTCGCCGGCGCCTGGCGGGGTGGCCCGCTGCTCGCCACGGACGGCCATTCAGCGCCCTTCGACCCGCTCGCCTTCGCGCAGAGCGTGATGTGGGTGTCGTTGAGCTACTCGGGCTTCAACGCCGCGGTCTACGTCGCCGGCGAGGCGCGCGACCCGGCGCGCAACGTGCCGCGCGCCATCGTCACCGGCACCGTGCTGGTCACGGTGCTCTACCTCGCGCTGAACACCGTGTTCGTACTGGCGCCACCGCGCGCGGCCGTCGCGGGCTTCGAGGACGTCGCCGGCCGCGCGCTGGGCGCGCTCGGTGGCGCGCCGCTGGAGGCCGCGGTACGGGCCATCGTCGTGCTGGCGCTGGCGAGCTCGGTGTCGTCGATGATCATGGCCGGTCCGCGGGTCTACGCGCGCATGGCGGCGGACGGCGTGCTGCCGGGCTGGCTCAGGGCGGGTGAAGATGCGCCGAGCGCGGCCGTCGCGCTACAGGTGGTGCTGGCGGTGATCGTCATCCGCGTCGCCGGCCTCGAGTCGCTGCTGTCCTATCTCGGCTTCACCCTCTCCCTCAGCGCGGCACTGACCGTGACGAGCCTGTTCGTGCTGCGTGCACGGGAAGGCGCGGCGGCCGTGCCGATCACCGGTTACCCGTGGGTCCCCGCGCTCTACGTCGGCGCGACGCTCGCCATCGCCGGGCTCGCCGCCTGGCGGCGGCCGCTCGAGCCGCTGGTCGGCCTCGCCACCATCGGCCTCGGCCTGCTGGCTTGGTGGCTGGGTGCGCGCAGGCGGGCCTGAGAGGCGTTCAGCAGCGCCCCTTCTTGGCCTGTCCCGGGGGACAGAAGCGCCCGAACGATGGGCCATGGTCGTGGTGATGGCGATCCCGCTCGTAGTAGAACTGCCGCGGGTAGTCGTCGCCGCGCGAATAGCGCCGACCGTCGGCGTACTCGCGGGTGTTGAGCGCGGTACCGGCAGCGGCACCGACTCCGGCACCGAGAATCGCGCCGTCGCGCCCGCCGAGTTCGGCGCCGACCGCGCCGCCGATGGCTCCGCCCACGGCACCGCCGACCGCCGAATCGAAGGTGAGATCGCCGGCTTCGACCGCGCTCGTGGCGGCGGCGAACAGGACGGCGCACAGCGCCTTGCGGTGACGTTCGTGCATGGTGTTTCTCCCTGGTTCACATGACCGGGAGAGTGTGAGGGCGCGCCGCGGGCCGCGTTCCACGCTGCGCGCGGAGACGTGAACCGGTGCACGTGGCGCCGCGCGGGATTGCGAAGCCGCGCACAGGCGCGCGGGTCCGCGCGGCCCTCAGTCGCCAGCCGACGCGCCGAGGCTGCTGTGCGCCTGTTCGCGCAATTCGACCTTGCGGATCTTGCCGGAGCTCGTCATCGGCAGGGCCTCGACGAACAGCACGTGGCGCGGGATTTTGAAGGTCGCGACCTTGCCGCGGCAGTAGTCGAGCACCGCCTTCTCGGTCAGCGTGCTGTCGTCGGTGCGCTGGACGAAGGCCACCGGCACCTCGGTCAGGCGTTCGTCCGGGTAGCCGACCACGGCAACCTGCTGCACGCCGTCGAGGCCGAGCAGCAGGCCTTCCACTTCCATCGGGTCGACGTTCTCGCCGCCGACCTTGAGCATGTCCTTGTAGCGGCCGAGGAAGCGGATGTAGCCGTCCTCGCGCTGCACGCCCATGTCGCCGGTATGGAACCAGCCGTCGGCGTCGTAGCAAGCCGCGGTCTCGGCCGGCTTCTCGTAGTAGCCCATCATCAGGCCGTAGCCCTTGCACGTGATCTCGCCCGGCGTGCCGACCGGCTGCTCGGCGCCGCTCGCCGGGTCGACGATGCGGAAGCGGTAACCAGGTGCCGGGTACCCCGAGGTCTCGGCGCGCTGTTCGAGGCTGTCGCCGAGCGAGCCGACGATGGTGCCGGCGCCCATCTCGCTCATGCCGTAGCCGGTGACCGTGACCAGCGGCGCGAGGACCTCGGCGGCGCGGCGGGTGATCGGTACACCGCTCTGCATGCCGGCGGCGAACAAGCCGCAGCGCAGGCTGGAGAGATCGGCGCGGAGGCGCTGCTGGGCGTCGCTGAGATCCTTGAGATGAGTCTCGAAGCCGTGCATCACCGTGACCCGCTCGCGCTCGACGAGGCGGATGCAGGCCGCGGGCTCGAAGGTCTCGGTCAGGACCTGGCGCGCGCCGGTCAGCATCGACATCAGCGCGGCCTCGGAATACGAGAACAGGTGGAACAGCGGCAGGTAGTTGAGAATGGTGTCGTTCTCGGTGATGGCGAGGCGGAACGCGCGTTCCTCGATCAGGCGCAGCATGACGTGGTTGTGCATCACGCCCTTGGGGAAGCCGGTGGTGCCGGAGGTGTACATGATGAAGACCGGGTGGTCGGGATCGACCGCTGCGGCGCGCGCGGCGCTGACTTCCGGATCGACCTCGGCCGCACCGTCGAGCATGTCGTCGAATGAGACGCAGCCGTCATGCCCACGCTCGCCCAGAAGGATCACGCGCTTCAGTTCGGGAAAACCCGGATCGCGCACGACGACACCGTGGGCCGGCATCTCGACCACCTCGCGCACCATGGCGAGGAAGTCGACCGGACCGGATACGTCGTGGGTGACGAGGAAACGGGCGTCGGACTGCTTGAGCAGGTAGGCGAGGTCGTGGGTGCGGAAACGCGTGTTGACCGGCACCTGCACCGCGCCGACGCGAGCGAGCGCGAACATGGTGAAGATCCACTCCGGCCGGTTCATCAGCCACAGCGCGACGTGGTCACCCGGCATCACGCCGAGGTTGATGAGCCCGCGCGCGACTTCGTCGATGCGTGCGGCGACCTCGTCGAAGGTGTAGCGCTCCTCGCCGAACACCAGCGCTTCGCGCGGGCCGAAGCGTTCGCACACGTCGTCGACCAGCTGTCCGAAGCTGCGCTTGGGATACCACTCCGCCATCGTCTTCCTCTCCCCCGGTGAACCCGCCCGCAGTATAGAGCCTCGCGCCAGCGGCGACGGCCGTGACGGGAGACGGGCTAGAATGCGCGCCATGAGCGCTGCAACGACCACGGCCCGCGATCGCTTCCTGGCGATGCTGGCGCTGGTCGTCGGCGGCGAGATGATCTTCAGCCTACCCTTTCACCTGCCGCGCTACTTCCGCCCTTCCGTGCTGGAGACGCTGGGCCTGAGCAACGCCCAGCTCGGCGACGTCTTCGCGGTCTACGGCGTCACGGCGATGCTCGCCTATTTTCCGGGCGGCGCGCTCGCCGACCGTTGTGATGCGCGCCGCCTGATGGCGCTGTCGCTGGCCGCCACCGCCGCGGGCGGTCTCTACCTGGCTACGCTGCCGGGGCCCCGCGGCCTCGCCGCGCTGTACGGTTACTGGGGACTGACCACCATCCTGTTGTTCTGGGCGGCGATGATCCGGGCGACGCGCGAATGGGGTGGCGACAGTGCGCAGGGCCGCGCCTTCGGCACGCTCGACGGTGGCCGCGGGCTCGCCGCGGCCGCCGTCGCCTCGCTTGCCGTGGCCGGTTTCGCCTGGCTGCTGCCGAGCGGTGACGCCGGCATCGACGGCGGCGATCGCGCGCGGGCCATGCAGGCGGTGATCGTGTTCTACGCCGCGGTCACTGCATTGGCGGCGATCATGGTCCTGCGCTGGCTGCCGGTGACCCTGCCGCGGCCGGTGGCGGCAGCGCCGCCTACCGCACTCCGCGGCGTGCTGGGCCGGCCCCTGGTCTGGCTGCAGGCGCTCATCGTGGTGTGCGCGTACTGCGGCTACAAGGGGCTCGATAACTACGCGCTCTATGCCTATGACGTGCTCGGCATGAGCGAGACGAAATCCGCCGCCTTCACCGCGAGCAGCGCCTACATCCGCCCGCTTGCCGCCATCGTCGCCGGCCTCGTCGCCGATCGCATCGGCGCCGGGCGGGCCATCGGCGGCCTGTTCGGCGTGCTGATGCTGAGCTATGCCCTGCTCGCGACGCTCGACGCGACGCCAGCCTTCATCGCCATCGTCTACGCCAACCTCATCGTCACCTATGCCGCGGTGTTCGCGCTGCGCGGGGTGTACTTCGCCCTGCTCGAGGAGACCCGCGTGCCGGCGGCGATGACAGGCTCGGCAGTCGGCCTGGTCTCGGTGGTCGGTTTCACGCCTGACATTTTCTTCGCACCCATCGCCGGGCGCCTGCTCGATGCCGCACCGGGCATGGACGGCCACCAGCATTACTTCCTGTTGTTGAGCGGCATCGCGGTGGTCGGCTTCGCCGCGGCCGGGCTGCTCTCGGCCATCGTTCACCGGCAGGTGCGGGCGGTCACCAGGGCTACACGGGGCACGACATGACCGACACCCACCCGCCGCATTTCGCCGGCCGCACTGCCCTCGTCACCGGCGCCAGCCGCGGCATCGGCCGTGCCATCGCGCTCGAACTCGCGGAGCACGGCGCGCACGTGGCCTGCGTCGCCACCCGCGCCGACAATGCCGCCGGCACGGTGGCTGCCATCGAAGCGGCAGGCGGCGCCGCCCGCGCCTACGGCTGCCGCGTCGAGCACGGCAACGAAGTCACCGCGCTGTTCGCGGCCGTTGCATCGGAACTCGGTTCGGTCGATGTGCTGGTCAACAACGCCGGCGTGTCGAAACCGATGGCCACGCTCGACATGACCGAGGCGAGCTGGGACGAGCACATGGACGTCAACGCCAAGGCCATCTTCCTCTGCGCGCAGGCGGCGGCGCGGCAGATGATCGCCGCCGGCGGCGGGGTCATCGTCAACATCGGCTCGATCCTCGGGCGCAATGCCTTCCCGGCCACGCTCGGTTACTGCACCTCCAAGGCGGCCGTCGATCACATGACCCGCGTACTGGCCATCGAGTGGGCGCGCTACGGTATCCGCGTCAACTGCGTCGCCCCCGGCTACGTCGACACCGACATGATCGAAGACCTCGAGCAGGCAGGAAAGCTGGCCGCGGCCGACCTCGTGCGACGGACGCCGCAGCGTCGCCTCGGCACCGCGGCAGAGATCGCGCACGCCGTGCGTTTCGTGGCCAGTCCGGAGGCCGCCTTCATGACCGGCGAGACCGTCGTCCTCGACGGCGGCTGGACGGCTTTCGGCTTCTACCAACGACGCGGGTCGTGAGCGGTGCGCGCCCGCCAATCCGGGAGGATTCGACGATGAGACTCGGCATGTTGTTGCGCAATTCGGGGCCGTTGGCGACGGCTGGCTTCATCGCCGACTGCGCGCGAGCGCTCGACGAGGCCGGCATCGACGACCTCTACGTCCTCGACCACGTCGCCATCCCGCCCGACGACGCCGAGGGCTCGGGCGGTCGCTACGTCGATGCGCTGGCAACGCTGGCCTACGTTGCCGGTATCACGCAGCGCATCGGCCTGGGCACCGCGGTGCTGGTCGTGCCCTACCGTCCGGCGCTGGCTACGGCCAAGTGGGTGGCGGCGATCCAGGAGCTGTCCGGCGGACGGCTCGTCCTCGGCGTTGGCGCCGGCTGGATGCCGGCCGAGTTCATCGCCAGCGGCGTACCGCGCACCGAGCGCGGCCGAATCACCGATGCCACCCTCGCCTTCCTCCACGACTGCTTCGCCAACGATGTCGTCGAGGCCAACGGCCAGGCCTTCATCTTCAGCCCGCGGCCACCGCGCCCACCGATACTCGTTGGCGGCAGCGGCGCGCACGTGGTCCGCCGCATCGTCGCCCACGGCGACGGCTGGATACCGACGGTCGATGACCCGGCGGCCCTGGCCGAACCCGTCGCGGCCCTGAATGCCGCCATGGCCGCGGCCGGTCGCCCCGCGCCACGGGTCGTACCGCTGACCCGTCTGCCGCTCGACGACGCGTCGGCCACGAGCGAGCGCCTGGCCGCGTACGCTGCCGTCGGTTGCACGGGCCTCATCCACGCCGCGCGCTACGACACCGTCGAGGACTGTCGGCTGCACGCCGAACGCCTGCTGGCGGCCCGCCGCGAGGCGGGTATGACGGCGCCAGGCTGAGACGCGCGGCCCCATCCGACGCCTCCGCTGCCGCGACGCCGTTGCGGGCGGCGGCACGGATACCCAACGCCCTGGAGCATGCGCCCCCGGCAACCATGATTCTGGTTGAAAAGAGCCAGGACACGGGACTGGCTGGGTGATATCGACCACGCCGCCAGGCCACAACCTTGTTCGCGCCGAGGTTTTCCGCGCCGTGGCGCCGCTTGTGGCGTTTTCCATACAGGGCACGATTCTTGCTGTAACCCGCTGATTCGATTGCCCGGTGTGGTCGCACCGCCGGGCATTCCGACGACCACGAGAAGACCACTGAGGAGAATCGAGTTGAACGGCACCCCGAGCCGCCCGCGCGCCTTTGCCGCCGGCATCGCCATCGCCCTGCTGCCCCTGAGCCCCGCGCTCGCCATGGAGCAGATCCTGGTCACCGCCACCCGCGTCGAGCGTGACGTGCTGAGCCTGCCGTTCTCGGTCAGCACGGTTGCCCAGGACGACGTGCAGAACCGCCAGCTCATCGGCCTCGACGAATCGATGGCGCGCGTACCGGGGGTGTTCATCACCGACCGCTACAACTATGGCCGCGATCTGCGCGTCTCCATCCGCGGCTTTGGCGCACGCTCGAACTTCGGCATCCGCGGCTTGCGCGTCTACGTCGACGGCATCCCGGCTACGGCGCCCGACGGCCAGACCGCGCTGGACGATCTCGATCTCGTCAACGTCAGCCGCATCGAGGTCGTGCGCGGCCCGGCCTCGGCGCTGTACGGTTCCTCGGCCGGCGGCGTCATCAACATCTTCACGGAGGACGGTCCGGAGACGCCGTATGCCGAAGTCGGCGCTTCACGCGGCAGCTACGACTTCGGTCGCTACCACTTCAAGACCGGCGGCGAGACCGGTCCGCTCAACTACTTCGTCAGCGGTTCGTGGCTCGACTACGACGGCTTCCGCCGCAATGCCGACATCGAAAACCGCAAGCTGAACAGCAAGTTCGCCTACAACTTCGCCGACGGCTCGGTCGGTCATCTCATCGTGCGTTATGCCGATGCCCCGGAGGAGCTCGACGCCGGCGGTCTCAACACCGCGCTGGTCGCCGCCGACCGCGGCGGCGCACGACCACAGCAGATCCAGTTCAACGCCGGCGAGGAGGTCGAAGACACCAAGGTCGCGTGGTCGTGGGAGAAGGAACTCGGCGTGCACGAATTCACCGTGCGCAACTACTACAACTGGCGCGATTTCTATGGTCGTCTGCCCTTCCAGGGTGGCGGCATCTCGGCCTTCGAGCGCTTCTTCTTCGGCGGCGGCGCGCAGTACAGCAACGCGACGGCGCTGGCCGGCCATGCCAACCGCCTGACCCTCGGCGTCGACGCCGATCACATGACCGACGAACGCACGCGCAACGACAATCTCAACGGCGCCGAAGGCCCGCTCACCTTGGCCGAGGACCAGATCGCAGACACCGTCGGTGTCTACCTGCAGAACGAGTTCAACGTCAACGAACACCTCGACCTGCAGGCCGCGCTGCGCTACGACCACACCCGCTTCGAGATCGAGGACCAGTTCCTCGCCGACGGCGACCAGTCAGGACGGCTCAAATTCAACGAAGTCACCTGGAACATCGGCGCCATGTGGCACCTCTTCCCCGGCCTCAATCCGTACGCCAACTACGGCACCGCGTTCGAGACGCCGACCTTCATCGAGTACGCTCAGGCGACGCAGATCGGCGGCTTTGCCAACGTCGCGCCGCAACGCACGCGGGGTTGGGAAGCCGGTTTCAAGGGCGCCCTGTTCGAACGCCTGCGCTACGATTTCGCCTACTACAAGATGACCGTGGAGGACGAGGTCGCGACAGTCGCCAACGACAATGGCCGTGCCTTCTTCAACAACGCCGATACCGACCGCCACGGCATCGAGATGAGCCTGGTCGCAGGACTGCTCGACGGCCTCGACCTGACCGTCTCCTACACCCACTCCGATCTCGAATTCGACAACTTCAACAGCAATGTCGCGGCGGAAGGCAACGCCCTGCCCGGCGTGCCGGACAACTTCGGCTACATCGAACTCGACTATCGCCACGACTGCGGCTTCTACGCCAAGTGGGACTGGCAGTTCGTCGGCTCGCTCTATGCCGACAATCTCAATCGCACCAAGGTCGAGGGCTACGACGTATCGAACCTCGTGCTCGGTTACGACTACCGGCTGGGCCAGGTGACGCTCTCGCCGAGCTTCGGCGTGAACAACCTGTTCAACCAGAAGTACAACACCGACATCCGCATCGAGGACAACTTCGCGCGTTACTTCGAGCCTGCGCCCGGCCGCAACATCTTCGGCATGCTGCGCGTGCGCTAC
The DNA here is from genome assembly GCA_050184115.1 of Gammaproteobacteria bacterium. Classification (GTDB taxonomy): domain Bacteria; phylum Pseudomonadota; class Gammaproteobacteria; genus JACKNG01. Next base: position 506,951 of record JBFXAQ010000003.1, read on the forward strand.
ACCTTCGGGACCTGAGACGCGCTGACCTCGCCGCGTCGGCCTGCTCGAGGGGCCGGCGCGGCAGTCCGAATCAGCCAGTGGCGGCCAGGGCTGTCGGCGGCACGCCCACTTCGACGCGATTACGACCGTTGTTCTTGGCGCGGTAGAGCGCCTCGTCGGCGCGCGCCACGGTCGCCTCGATGGCCTCGCCAGGGAGCAGCTCGGTGACGCCGAGGGAGATGGTCACGCGCCGGATCTCTTCGCCCGTCTTGGGGTTGTAGACCCGGCCGCGTTCGATCGAGGCGCGGATGTTCTCGGCCAGGGCGCGTGCACCTTCGAGCGGCGTGTCGGGCAGCAGCAGGACGAATTCCTCGCCACCGAACCGCGCGGCGAGATCCTTGCCCTTGGTCAGGTTGGCGAAGGCCTTCGCCACGACCTTGATGATCTTGTCGCCGAAGAGATGACCATAGGTGTCGTTGATCGACTTGAACTTGTCGATGTCGGCCATGACCAGGCTATGAGTCTGCTTGCTGGCATCGGCGTCGTTCTCGAGTTCGCGTACGCGGTCACCGAAGCCCGCGCGGTTGGCCAGTCCGGTGAGCGGGTCCTGCTTGGCTTCCAGGCGCACCTGTTCGAGTTCCTCGCGCAGGCGCTCGGTCTCGCGGCGGCTCTCCTCGAGATGGGTCTGCAGTGCCGTATTGCCCGCACGCATCTGCTGGGTGCTGTCGATGAGTCCGGCGACCACGCTGCGCAGGTCGTCCGCGCCGATGTCATCGCTCAGCTGGGCGGCGCAATCCTGCAGCGACTGGCCATAACGATGGACTTCGCTGCCGGCCGTCTCGACCGATTCGGTCAAGGCCTCGATCAGTTTCCGCACCGTGCGCTGCGCGGCTTCGGCACGCGTGGTGTCGGCGCCATCGAGGTACTCGCGGAAGATTCGTCGCGTCGCTGGTTCATCGGCGACTTCGCCCGCAGCGAGGATCCGATCGAGCGCTTCCTTGAGCGCCGGGTTGGTCCCGGCCACGTATTCGTACCAGACGGCATAGTTGGGCGGCACGATGGGTACGCGGTTGCGCGCCATCAACGGCAAGGCCTGCCGCAGGTGCTCCGATGCCTGCTCAAATGTCGTTTTCTGATCCATGCTGCGGCGGCCTCCCTTCTGACCGTTATTGGTATTGCGGGTGGTAGCGGCGGGGAGCCGCGATTCTTGACCTGGGTCAGGGCGGCGCAGATAACGGGGTGTCGTTGCGGCTCCAGGCATCACGTCCTAACCTAGGCCGGCCCAAGGGACAGAATTCCCGGGCATCCATGCGCGACGGCAAAATGAAGCGCGCCCGGGGCACGGGCGGCCCGTGCGCACGGTGCCCCAACCGCCGGAGCCCGACGCCATGCAACTCATCGACGAACTGACCGCGCGCAGGAACGAGCACGCCACCTGGCGCCGCGACATCCACGCCCACCCGGAACTCGCCTACCAGGAACATCGCACGGCCGATTTCGTCGCCGCCAGGCTCGAAGAATTCGGCATTCCCTTCGTGCGCGGCCTGGGCGGTACCGGCCTGGTCGGAACGCTCAAGTGCGGCCGCAGCGATCGCGCGATCGGCCTGCGCGCCGACATGGACGCGTTGCCCCTGCAGGAACTCAACCGCTTCGACCACGCCTCTCGACACGCCGGCGTGATGCATGCCTGCGGCCACGACGGCCATACCGCCATGCTGCTCGCGGCAGCCGAACATCTCGCCCACACGCGCGACTTCGACGGTATTGTTCATTTCATCTTCCAGCCGGCCGAGGAAGGCGAGGCCGGCGCCAAGGCGATGATGGACGACGGCCTGTTCCGCGACTTCCCGATGGAATCGGTCTACGCGCTGCACAACTGGCCGGGCCTGCCGGTCGGCAGGATGGCCATGCGCGCGGGCGCGGCGATGGCCGCGATGGATATCTTCGAGGTCCACGTCGAGGGTGTCGGCGGCCATGCCGCGCTGCCGCATCTCGCGCGCGACCCGATTCTCGCCGCGAGCGAGCTCATTCAGGCCTGGCAGTGCATCGTCTCGCGCAACGTCAAGGCCATCGAGCCGGCGGTACTCACCGTCACCCAGTTCCATGCCGGCGACGCCTACAACGTCATCCCGGCCGAGGTCGTGCTGCGCGGCACGGTGCGCTGCTTCTCGCAGGAGGTCCGCAAGCTCGTCGAGACGCGCATGCAGGAAATCGCCGAAGGCGTGTGCAAGAGCCACGGCTGCACGTTCCGCTGGCGCTACGAACACCGCTTCCCGCCGACCGTGAATTCTGCGCGCGAGACCGATCTCGCCGCGGCCGCCGCCATTGCCGTGTGCGGCGCCGAGCACGTCGACACCGCGGTCGAACCGGTGACCGGGTCCGAGGATTTCGGCTACATGCTGGAGGAGAAACCCGGTTGCTACGCCTTCATCGGTAACGGCTCGAGCGAGGGCGGCTGCATGCTGCACAGTCCGCATTTCGACTTCAACGACGACATCATCCCGATCGGCGCCAGTTACTGGGTACGCCTGGTCCACGATCTGCTGGGCGCGGAGGACTGACGCACCGTTGTCCGCACGTGGCCATGTGAACGTTTCATGACATGCGTCAGCCGTCGGCCGGGCACGGGCGCTAGCATGCGTCGGCACTGATCGGGAGATAAGCGATGCACATGCGGGGACTGTCGGGTGGGGCGGCTCCCGCCGCGGGTGATCTGCTCGGTGGTCTCGCCGCCGCCGCCATCCTGCTGCCGCAGGCCATGGCCTTCGGCGTCACCCTGTTCGCCATCGGTCATTTCGACGCTTCGGCCGGCGCCTATGCCGGCCTCGTCGGGACCGCGATGCTGTGCATCGCGAGCGGCGTCGCGGGCGGTACGCGCGGCCTCATCACCGCTCCGACCGGACCCACGCTCGTGCTGCTCGGGAGTGCGCTGGGCGCGCTGGCGGCGAGCGGGTTGGAAAACGGGGCCCTGGCCTTGGGCCTGGCCACCACCGTGGCACTGACCGGCATCCTGCAGTTCGCTATCGGTGCATCGGGTGGCGGGCGCCTCATCAAGTACATTCCGTTTCCCGTCGTCAGCGGCTTCATGACCGGCTCGGCGATTCTCATGATCAAGTCACAGCTCAAGCCCTTGTCGGGAGGCGGCGCCGACGGCACCTGGGCGTCCTGGTGGTGGCTGCCGGCGGCGGCGGCCGTGGTGACCATCCTCGGCACCAAGCTCGTGCCGCGGTTCCTGCCCCGGGTCCCCGGCCCGATCGCCGGCCTCGTCCTGGGCACGCTCGGTTTCCACGTCGGCGCCAGCCTCGTCGACGGGGCACCACCGACGGCGTGGATGATCGGCGCCCTGCCCGGCTTCAGCGGGGACTCCATGGGCTTTGCCTGGCAGGACCTCGGCACCTTGCCGTGGACCGTGATCGTGCCGGCCGCCGTGGCGCTCGCCGTGCTCGCCTCGCTCGACACCCTGCTGACCTCGGTGGTCGCCGACGTCGCCACCGGGACCCGCCACGACTCGCGGCGGGAACTGATGGGTCAGGGTCTCGGTCAGGCAGCCTCGGCCCTTCTCGGCGGCATGGCCGGCGCAGGCACGACGGCGGCCACCGTCATTGCCATCAAGTCTGGCGGCGGACGCTGGGTGGGCGTCGCCGCTGGTATCGTCTTTCTGGCCCTCACCGCCTTCGCCGGTGACGCCGGCAAGCTGCTGCCCATCGGCGCGCTGGCCGGGGTAATCATCGCCGTCGCTTTCGACGTCGCCGATCTCGACATCCTGACCTGGGCGCGCCAGGGCCGTACGCGCCAGGACGCCGCGATCGCGGTCCTCGTCACCGCCATCACGGTGTTTTACGACCTCATGATCGCGGTTGGTGTCGGCGTCGGCATCGCCATCCTGCTGTTCATCCGTGAACAGATCAAAGCCCCGGTGGTACACCGTCGTTCGAGCGCCAGCGAGATGCGCTCGATACGCTCACGCCCGCAGTCGGAACGCTCGCTGATCGACCAGCACGGCCATCGCATCGTGATCTACGAGTTGCGCGGGAACTTGTTCTTCGGCACCGCGGATCGCCTCATCGACGAACTCGGTGCGGACCTCGATGGCCCCAACTGGATCATCCTGCATTTGCGCAAGGTGACCCGCATCGACCTCACGGCAGTGCGCTTCCTACAGCAGATCGCCAACCGACTGCACGATCACGGCGGCACGTTGCTCTGCTGCGAATTGCACGCGGGCACCGGCATCGACGGCTCCTTTGCGGACGCCTTCCGCATGGCCAGCCGCAAGGGCGTGACCTCGCCCGTGCTGACCTTCAACGGCCGCGACGAAGCCCTGGAGTTCGCCGAGAATGCCCTGCTCGAGGCGCTGGAACGCGCTCCGACACGCGTCGACGATGTCGTCGCCCTGGCTGACAACGCCATCGCGCACTACCTCGCACCGGCCCAGGCGGCGGCGCTAGCCGCGCAGCTACCGAACCGCGAGATCAAGTCCGGCAACTACCTTTTCCGCAGCGGCGAAACCACCGACGAGGTCTACCTGGTCGCGCGCGGGCAGATCGAGATCCGTCTCGCCACGACCGCCCACCATCACAAGCGCCTGGCGATCTACGGCGCCGGCACCTTCTTCGGTGAGCTGGCGTTGCTCAAGAGCGGGCCACGCGCCGCCGATGCGATCGCCACAGCGGACACCCAATGCTGGGTACTCGAACGCGCGACCTTCGACGACATCAAAGTACGCGATCCGGCTTTGGCCATCGCCCTGCTGGCCGCGATCTGCGATGTGCTCGTGGGCAACCAGCGTTGGTCTACCCGTGAGCTGCAGCGCCTGTCGGAGTGGTGAGACAAGGCTCTCAATACGGCGTACGCATAGTCACGGCCACCGGCTCGACCACCTCGCGGTAGGCATGCCAGGTCGCGTGACCGATGAGCGGCACGACGACGACCAACCCCACGAACCAGGACATGAAGCCGGCCGCGATCAGCAACACAATGATCGCGGCCCACAGCGCCATCGGCCGCGGGCTGCGGCGGATGACCTGGAAACTCGTGATCATCGCCGTGATGGCGTCCATTCGCGTGCGATCGAGCAACAAGGGCAGGGCAATTGCCGAGATCGAGAAGCTGAAGGCCGCCAGGATCGCGCCGATCGAGAGATAGACGAGCAGGAACACCCATGACCCGGGTTCAGCCAGCAGTTGCTCGAGCAGGTGGGTGATGTCGTCGAAGCCGTTGGGCACGAGCAGGGCGATCAACACCACTGACACCCTCATCCAGACGGCCAGCGAAAGCATGAGGATCAAGGCGTAGAAGCCGATGGCTGGACGATTCTCCTGCCAGATGGTCAGCGTGCGCAGGAAATCGATGGTCGTGTGGCGCTCGAGCTGGCGTGATACGTCGTAGATGCCGACGGCGAGAAACGGCCCCATGAGCAGGAAGCCCGTCGTCAGCGCAAGACCCACGGCGCCGCCGTACCAGGTCACTAGAGACCAGCCCATCACGGCGAGGACCAGGCCGTAGAACAGGCTGGCCTTGGGCGCCCGCAGAATGTCGTTGAAACCCTGGCCGACCCAGCGCAGCGGCGCCGTGTCGTCGATCGCACGAACACCGGGCATGGTGTAGTCCGCCACCACGTCGACGATGCCATTGTCGTTGGCGTTGCTCACCGTCCCTCCCCTCGAAACGGTCGAGGCCCCGCGCTCGCGGGGCCGGTTCGGCGTCAAGCTTAGAACAAGCCTACTCCTCGCGCACACCACCATCGCACTCAGGGACAGCTGCCGTCACGGGAAGGGGCAGCGAGCGGCGCCCCTTCCCGTGCGATGTCGACGCCGAATCAGGCAGCGCGGCGTCCGCGCAGCCAGGCTTCGAGTTCGTCTGCTCCACCGATGTGTTCACCGTTGATGAACACCTGCGGGTAGCTCGCCCGCGCCGTCACTGCACGCAACGTACGGTCGGTGAAGTCGCGGTTCAACACCAGCTCGTCAAATGCGATGTCGGCACGCTCCAGCGCCTCCTTGGCACGGACGCAGTGCGGACAACCCTTCCGTGTGAACACGGTCGCATCGAGCGGTTTGGCCGCCCCCGGGGCCAGGTAGGCCAGCATTGTATCGGCGTCGGAAACGTCATACGGATCGCCCGGCTCTTCGCGTTCGATGAACATCTTCTCGATCACACCGTCACGCACCAGCATCGAGTAACGCCATGAACGACGCCCGAAGCCGAGGTCCTCCTTGCCGACGAGCATGCCCATGCCTTCGGTGAACTCGCCGTTCCCGTCGGGCAGGAAGCGCAGGTTCCAGGCCTGCTGATCCTCCTGCCATTCGTTCATCACGAAAGCGTCGTTGACGGACACGCAGATGATGTCGTCGACACCATGGCGCTCGAACTCTCGAGCCAGTTGGTTGTAGCGCGGTACGTGGGACGAAGAACAAGTCGGTGTAAATGCTCCGGGCAGCGAGAACACCACCACGGTTTTGCCGTCGAAGAGGTCGGTGCTGTTGACCGCGACCCACTGATGCCCCTTACGCGTGCGGAATTCGACCTGCGGGACGCGCTGGCCTTCACGATTCTCGAACATGGTTTTTCTCCGGTTGGTTTAAGTTGTTGTCGTGCGAGGGTCTGCCTGATCGGCAGGTTCAGCCGCGCTCGAGCAGGCTGCGCAGCATCCAGGCGTTCTTCTCGTGTACCTGCATGCGCTGCGTAAGCAGGTCGGCGGTCGGTTCGTCGTGCGCCGCGTCGACCACCGGGAAGATGCTGCGCGCTGTCCGGACGACGGCCTCCTGGCCGGCAACGAGGCGGCGAATCATCTGCTCCGCGTTGGGCTCGTCGCGATCCTCGTCGATCGAGCTCAGTTCGGCGTACTCGCGGTACGAACCCGGAGCACGATGTCCGAGGGCGCGGATACGCTCGGCGATCAGATCGACGGCCAGCGCCAGTTCGCTGTAGTGCGTCTCGAACAGCGTGTGCAGGGTCTGGAACTGGGCGCCGGTGACGTTCCAGTGGTAGTTGTGGGTCTTCAGGTACAGCGTGTAGCTGTCGGCGAGAAGCCTCGACAAGCCACTGGCGATATCTGCGCGGTCGGGGTCTGAAATGCCGATGTCGATATCCATGTCATGGACCTCGTGCTGTGCTTGGTTGTGGACAGCTTAGGAACTCATGGACTGACTTTGAAATTGATTTATTATCCGATATCGATAGACATTTTCTATTTAATGAGACGTTCCCTCCGCGCCATCCTGACGCGGCTCGTTCGCAAAGCTGCGCGCGGCGAAATCCAGAAAGCGGACGACCTTGCCCGGCAAATGGTCGCGGTGTGGGTAGAGGGCATAGACCGGACGCAGGGGCGGGGAGAAGCGCGCGAGCACCTCGGCCAGCGTGCCGCGGTTGATATCGTCCGCCACGATGTAGTCCGGCAACCGGGCGATGCCCTGCCCGGCAAGCGCCAGATTGCGGATCGCGTTGCCAACATTGGAGACGAAATTGCCGTGCACACGTACACCGAAGCCCCCAGTGCCACGGCGGAACTGCCACTCCGCATGCATGTGCGTGGGGGTCTCGGAGTAGATGAGGCAGTTGTGGGCGACGAGATCCTCGGGATTGCGCGGGCGACCGTGCGCGGTCAGATAGGCCGGTGCCGCGCAGACCAGCATGCGCACTGCCGATAGCCGCCGCGCGATGTAGCTCGTGTCGGCGAGTTCGCGTACCGTGATGGCGACATCGATTCCTTCATCGACCAGGTCGATCGGACGGTCCGCCAGCACCAGTCTCACCTGGACGTCGGGATAGGTACGCATGAACTCACCGACCACGGGCGCGACATGGAACGCGCCGAAGGCCGGTGGAGCCGCGATTGCCAACATACCGCGCACACTGCCGACTTCTTCGCTCAATCGGGCCTCGATGTTGTCGAGTTCGTTCAGGAGCCGATACACCCGCTCGTAGTAGCGCTCGCCGGGTTCGGTCAGGCGTGTCGTTCGTGTCGTGCGATTGAACAGGCGTAGCCCGAGGTGGTCCTCGAGCGCCTGGATGTGTTTGCTCGCCATGGCGCGCGAGATGCCGAGTTCCTCGGCGGCGGCCGCGAAGGTGCCACGACGTACAAGGGCGAGAAAGACCTGCATGCTGGTGAAACGGTCGAGCATGGCTTCATGGTAATTGGTTCTCATTAAGAAACAATCCATTTCTCGAAAGCCTATTGGTTCGGAATATCGCAGTGACTACCGTGTGCCGCATCGCAGCATCGGTCCCGGCCCTTACCGGTGCGAGGAATCCAAACTCGGAGTAATCGATATGAAGAATCTAATCCTGACTCTCGCCACCAGCCTCGCCCTGGGTAACGCGGGCAGCGCTGTCGCCGATATCCGGACTTGCGCCGCAGCGCCGGAGAACCGCGCCATCGCCGAGTCCTACAACGCGACCTGGCAGGCGGCACTCAGCAGTTCCGACCCGAGGAGAATCGCTGCCCTGTACGGCGAGTCGGCCGTGCTGATGCCACCGAACGACGAGACGTTCGTCGGCAGCCAGCCGATCGCCGAGTTCCTGGCCTCGGCGCAGGTGCCCGGCGATGCGGCGACCTACCGCATCGATCTCGTGTCGTGCGAAATGCACGGTGGCGCCTTGCACGTGGCCGGCGTGTGGGGCCTGGCGAACACCGTCGGGCCCTGGACCAGCGGCAACCTGATGCGGGTGCTCGAAGCCACGCCCGACGGACGTTGGATCACGGCCTACGAAATCTGGAACTGAACGGTGCGGCGGTGCGCTGCCCTATGGCGCACCGCCCGTTCGGCGGCCTCTGCTAGACTCCTCCCCCCATTGTCGGAGGAGATCCCGTGGTCCCGCGTATCGATCGTCTCGTGATCCCGGTGACGCCGTTCGAACAGAACTGCTCGCTGGTCTGGTGCCGCACGACTCGGCGCGCCGCGGTCATCGACCCCGGCGGCAACCTCGAACGCATACGCGATGCCATTGAACGCACCGACGTGACCGTCGAGCGGGTGCTGCTCACCCATGCGCATCTCGATCACGCGGCCGGCGCCCGCATGTTGGCCGACGAACTCGGGGTCACCATCGACGGGCCGCAAGCCGAAGACGCGTTCTGGCTCGACGCCATGCCCGAACAGAGCCGCCGGTACGGCTTCCCGGCGGTAACCGCCTTTCATCCGGATCGCTGGCTCGAGCACGGCGACAGCGTGACGTTCGGTGAACAGCGTTTCGAAGTGCTTCATTGCCCCGGCCACACGCCGGGCCACGTGGTCTTCTACCATGCCGATGGCGTGGCATTCGTCGGCGACGTGCTGTTTCATGGCTCCGTGGGCCGTTCCGACTTCCCGCGCGGGGACCATGACCAACTCGTCGCTTCGATTCGCTCGCGGTTGTGGCCGCTTGGCGACGAGGTGGTGTTCGTGCCGGGCCACGGACCGGAATCCACGTTCGGGCAGGAGCGCCGTATGAATCCTTTCGTCGCCGATTTCCTGTTTCGCGAAGCCTGAGGGGCGCGGTAGCGAACGCGGATGCCCGGACCACTCCCACCGGGATTTCCCTCACCGGCCTGGAAATCCGAGGATCCGCTGCTATAGTTCGAACAGGCCGTCTAAAACGACGTGAGCCTCACCGGCGAGGACACGCGAAGACGAGCCTGAGTGACGCGTCACACTGCCAAAGCGCACTACACCTACCCAGGAGGACCTTGCTCAGCGAGGCCAATTCGCCGGAAAAACCCCGCCTTAGCGCGGGGTTTTGCTTTTCTGTAGCAGCGTTCCTTCCGGTTCAGGCAAATACGGCCAGCAAATCCTTGGCGTCGACCTGCTGGCCCGGCGTGACAACCACTTCGCCAATCATGCCGTCGCGCTCTGCGCGTATCACCGTCTGCATCTTCATCGCTTCGATGGTCATCAGCGCATCACCCTTGGCTACCCGTTCGCCTTTACGCACATTGATCTCGGCGATCAGACCCGGCATCGGTGCCCCGAGATGGCCGGCGTTGCCACTTTCGGCCTTACGCGTCGGGGCACGCGTCGCTTCCTGCGAATGGTCTGCGATCTTGACCTGGCGCGGCTGGCCGTTGAGTTCGAAGAACACTGTACGCAGACCGTCGTCGTGATGATCCGATGTGCCGACGTAACGGATGATCAACGTGCGCCCCGGATCGAGATCGACGTTGATCTCCTGGCCAGGCTCCATCCCATAGAAGAACACGGATGTCGGCAGCACCGTAAGGTCGCCGAACTGACGGCGCTTTTGCGCGAATTCGCCGAAAACCTGTGGGTACATGAGATAGGACGCAAGTTCCTCGTCCGAGACGTGGCGCTCGACTTTGTGCTCCACCTGTTTGCGTTCGGCCTCGAGGTCACAGGGCGCCAAGATGGCGCCCGGGCGCTCGGTTATCGGTTCTTCTCCAGCGAGGATCTTGCGTTGTAGAGCGGCCGGAAAGCCGCCGTATGGCTGGCCGAGGTCGCCGCGGAAAAACGACACCACCGATTGCGGGAAGGCAACATCGACCTCAGGTGATTCGACCGCTTCGCGATCGATCCCACTTGTGACCATCATCAAGGCCATATCGCCGACGACCTTGGAACTGGGCGTGACCTTCACGATGTCGCCGAACATGTCGTTGACGTCGGCGTAGGCGCGTGCAACCTCGGGCCAGCGTTCGCCGAGGCCCAGGGCCCGTGCCTGCTCGCGGAGGTTGGTGTATTGGCCGCCGGGCATGCCGTGGACGTAGACTTCCGACGCGCCCGAGCGTTCCTCGCTCTCGAAGGCGATATAGCCGTGCCGCACTTCCTCCCAGTAGTTCGACAGACGACGGATTGCGTCGACGTCCAGCCCCGCTTCGCGCGGACCGTGGCGTAGCGCCTCGACGACCGAACCAAGGTTGGGCTGCGAAGTCAGGCCGCTCATCGCATCCATCGCTGCATCCACCGCGTCCGCTCCGGCTTCGACGGCGGCGAGCACACTGGCCGCTGCGATGCCGCTGGTGTCATGAGTGTGGAAATGGATCGGGATACCGATTTCCTGCTTCAGGGTGCTGATCAGGGTGCGCGCCGCCTGCGGCCTGCACAGACCCGCCATGTCCTTGATCCCCAGAATGTGCGCACCAGCCGCTTCGAGTTCGCGCGCCATGCGCACGTAATAGGCGAGATCGTACTTGCGGCAGTCCGGATCGCTGAGATTGCCCGTGTAGCAGATGGCCGCCTCAGCGAGCTTGCCGGTTTCGACCACCGCATCAATCGCGACACGCATGTTCTCGACCCAGTTCAGCGAATCGAAAATGCGGAAGAGATCGATACCGGAGCTCGCGGCCTGTTGCACGAAGAAGCGCACAACGTTGTCGGGATAATTCGTGTAACCAACGCCGTTCGACGCTCGCAGCAGCATCTGCGTGAGGATGTTGGGCATGCGCTCGCGCAGGGCGCGCAACCGCACCCACGGACATTCGTGCAAGAAGCGCATGGCGACATCGAAGGTTGCGCCGCCCCAACATTCGACCGAGAACAGCTGCGGCACCAATCTCGCGTAGACATCTGCCACCGCAACCATATCGTAACTGCGCATGCGCGTGGCGAGCAGCGACTGGTGGGCATCGCGGAAGGTGGTGTCGGTGATCAAGGCCTGCGGCTGTTCGAGCATCCACTGCGCAAAGCCGCGTGGACCGAGTTCCTCGAGTTTCTGCCGTGTGCCGGGCACGATGGCCCGTTCGTGACATTCGGGGATGCGTGGTGCACGCAGGGTCCGCGGCCGCGGACGGTTGGCGACCGCCGGGTTGCCATTGACAATGACGTCGCCAATGAAACGTAACAGCCGGGTGGCACGGTCGCGGCGACGTGGAAAAACCAGCAACTCCGGTGTGTCATCGATGAAGGTCGTCGTGTAATCGGCACGACGGAAATGCGTGTTCTGCAGAAGGCCCTCGAGAAAGCGCAGGTTGGTACTCACCCCACGGATGCGGAACTCGCGCACCGCGCGCAGCATCCGCTGCGCGACCTCCTCCGAGGTGTTACCCCAGGCCGTAACCTTGACCAGCAGCGAATCGTAATAACGTGTGATGCGTGCACCGGTATAGGCGGTACCAGCATCGAGCCGGATGCCGAAGCCGGCCGGGCTGCGGTAGGTAGTGATCGTCCCGTAGTCGGGAATGAAGTTGTTCTCCGGGTCTTCTGTCGTAATCCGGCACTGCACGGCGTGGCCGCGCATGCGGATGTCTTCCTGCCGCGGAACGCCGCTTTCGGCCGTGCCTATGGCGTGCCCCTCGGCGATGCGGACCTGGGCCTTCACGATATCGATGCCGGTGATGGCCTCGGTGACGGTGTGCTCGACCTGGATGCGCGGATTGACCTCGATGAAATAGAAGTCGCCGGTTTCGGCGTCCTGCAGAAACTCAACCGTGCCGGCATTCCGGTAATTGGCTGCCCGGCACAAGGTCAGCGCAGCGTCGCAAATGTCCTCGCGCTGCTGCTGCGACAAGTACAGGGCCGGGGCACGCTCGACGATCTTCTGGTTGCGTCGCTGCACCGTGCAATCGCGTTCGAACAGGTGCACGAAATTGCCGTGGGAATCGCCGAGTACCTGGACCTCGACATGACGCGCGCGCCGAACGAGCTTCTCCAAGTAGACCTCGTCGTTACCGAACGCAGTCTTGGCTTCGCGGCGCCCGATCTCGACCATCTCGTGGAGATCGTCGCGCCGTTCGATCACGCGCATACCGCGTCCGCCGCCGCCCCAGGATGCCTTGAGCATGACCGGGTAGCCGACGTCTTCCGCCAAGCGCTCGACGGTCTCGCGGTCGTAGGGAAGCGGACCGGTCGCCGGCATGACCGGTACCCCTGCAGCAGCGGCCAGTTCCCGCGCAGCAACCTTGTTGCCGAGCCTGCGCATCACGTCTGGCGGAGGCCCGACGAAAATAAGGCCGGCCTTCGCACAGGCTTCAGCAAATTCAGGACTCTCCGACAAAAAGCCGTAACCGGGATGAACGGCATCGGCCCGTGCATCGACAGCCGCGCGCACGATGTCGTCGATTTCCAGGTAGGCCTGCACAGGGGTGCAGTCCTCGCCCACCAGGTAGGACTCGTCGACCTTGAAGCGATGCAGTGAGAAGCGGTCTTCGCGCGAATAGATCGCGACACTGGTCACGTCCATTTCGGCGGCTGCCCGCATGACACGGATCGCGATCTCACCGCGGTTGGCGACGAGGAGCTTGCGGATTCTTTTCATGGCGGAATGCTACCCGTTGCACGGGCCGGTTTGACAGGAGGTTGACGCAGGTCGCGATGGCGGGCGGTGGGGCAACGTCTCAACTCAGCCCGGTTCGGCAACGCCGAGCAGGACACCCCGGATCCGCATGCGCTCGAGGATTGTACCGCCCGCCGTAACGAACCCGGCGACGTCCGAGTATTCGAGCTCGCGTGCGAGGCGTTCGACGATTTCAAAGCCGCGAAGGCCGTTTCCGGCAACGACACGCTCGAGCAATCGCCGAGTAGCCTCGTTGATGTCAAGAAAGCCGTAGAAATCATCGCGATCACGAAATGCCGCGATATGGGTCGGCTGCGAAGGTGGTTCAGTGGGGCGATATTCAGGATTGATCGCATGCACGGGAAAGCGATAGGTCGCCATGCGCAAGGTCGGATTGGCAACCGGAATACCTTCGAGGAGATCGCCGTCTGGGTCGACCCCGACGAAGTCCAATTCCCGCGTGTCCGCGCCAACGAGCGTCTCCAGCCAGTCGAAATGGGCCAGTTCGTGAAGGAACGGCGGATCGTCAACGACCGTTCGCTCGTGCTCGAGGTAGGCGAGGAATTCGGCAGGCACTTCGACGAAAACGTTCGCGCGGGCCACGTGGCGCACGATGTAGTCTCGGATCAGGGCGGTCCACGCGGCGGCGTCCATCAAGGCGCGGATCCGCGGATAGTTGTCCTGCATGAGGCCGGCAATATTGGCGTAAACCGCATGACGATAGATGGCGAGCCGCCGTTCCTCGTGGGTTCCGGGCGCCGGCGCGGTCTCTGGATTTCGCAGGTGCAGGGCGAACGCGCGCTGCAGGCGTACGTGTTCCGGCTCGCTGCTCACGACTCGGGTAGCCGTCCTGTTCAAGCCGCCGCGCTCGTGGCGTGTTTGCGTTGGATCTCGCGTATGCGCTCAACCTCGCCAAGTACTTCGGACAACGACGGAATGTTGACGTCCCGCTCGAGGAGGGTCGGAAATACGTCGAAGTGTTCGTACGCGTCACCGAGCAAGGACCAGACGACTTCGCTCACCGGGCTGCCGTGTGTATCGACAATCAGGTCGGGGGCATCGTGGCTGTGGCCGGCGATATGAGCATAGGCAATTCGCTCGCCGGGCAGCCCCTCGAGAAACTCGCGCGGGTCGTAGGCGTGGTTGACGGCGTTGACGTAGACGTTGTTGATGTCGAGCAGAAGATCACAATCGGCTTCGGCGAGCACCCCTCGGATGAAGTCGAGTTCCGAGATTTCCTCCGACAGCGTCAGATAGTAGGAGGGATTCTCGACCGCGATCCGCCGTTCGAGAATCTCCTGCACTTCACGTACCCGCGCTGCTACGTGCCGGATCGCCTCCTCGGTGAAGGGAATGGGGAGCAGCTCGTAGAGATGGCCCCGGGCCGCGCAGAAGCTGAGATGGTCACCGTAGATAACGACGTCGTGCGCATCGAGAAAGCGCTTGAGGCGGGCGATGAAGGCCCGGTCAAGAGGGTCCGGTCCACCGAGATTGAGCAACAGACCATGACATGCCAGTGGCCGTTGCTCGATGACCCGACGAAAAGCGCGGCCGAGTCGTCCGCCGACATCGATCCAGTTCTCGGGCGCGACTTCGAAGAAATTGACGCTATCGGGGATGGTGTCCTGCAGCGACCCCAAGTGAGGTCGCCGCAGGCCAAGACCGGTGCCGCTGAGTTGCTGTCGCCTCGAAAGCACCGTATGCGAACGAAACCCTGGTTCGGGTCCGCTCTTACTTCTGCAAATGGGTCATCGAGCAGCTTTCGCCGGCGAAGGTACCGCACACGGCGGGGTCCTTTTTGCCGGTGGCCAGTTTGCCGCCCGCGTAACCAGCCTTCTGGTCGCCGCCGTAGGTGAAGCCGGTCTCGTCGTTGATCATGACCTTGTTGCCTTGCATGTCCATGGCCTCACCGGCCACTTTGACCGCTTCGCCGAATTCGACCATCTGGAACGGGTTCTCGGTGGCATTGACGTTCGTCGCTAGTGCCAGGACAACACTCGAACCGACGGCGACGGCGACGGGCTTCAGGTTGTTCTTTTTCATGGTGGACCTTCCTCCTCAAGAGAATCTTTACGTTGTACAACGACTCCCCGCGGCTACGTTCCCTCGCCACAGCATCCATCAAGGCGCGTACGCAGTCTCAGATTCGGGGAGGTCCGAAGAATGGTATCCAGCGCGCTAATATAAGTCTAGGTCGTCACAGCAGACCTAGAGCGCTGATATTGGGGCGTTTTCCGGATGGGGGCGATGGGTGGTGGAGGAAAAGGCCCCCGCGACGACTAGCGTCGCGGGGTCACGCAAATCAAGCGCGTAACGCTATCGCTACGCCGGCGATGGTAGCGCGCCAATTGCCGAAAGCCCCGGGAAATATTCCCATAATGAATGAGCCGAACACTGAAATTTCATGTACCGCAACCTGCTGATTCCGCTCATTTATCTCGCCTCGAGCGCAGCCTGCCACGGTGACGGCGGCGGCGACGCCTTCAAGTCGGGCGACTACGCACGGGCGGCGGAGCTGTTCGAAGCGCGCGCCACGCAAGGTGATGCGGTCGCCCAGAACAACCTCGGCGTCATGTACCTGAAGGGCCATGGCGTACCCGTTGATTACCCGCGCGCCCGCGATCTGTTCGCACAAGCCGCCGCTCAGAACCTGCCGGGCGCGCAATTCAATCTCGGCATCATGAATCTGCGCGGCTACGGCCAGGAACCCGACCCCGCACGCGCCGCGGACTGGTTCGAACGCGGCGCCGAGCAAGGGGATCGCGAGGCGCAATTCTTTCTGGCGCTCATGCAGTTCAAGGGCAACGGCGTCGCGGCCGACCCCGTTGCCGCGCGTCGCTGGTTCACCGCGGCCGCCGAGTCGGGCCTCGCCGCGGCACAGTACAATCTCGCCATGCTGCTCCTACGCGGCGAGGGCGGCAGCGCCGACGAGGACGCGGCACTGCACTGGCTCGAGGCGGCGGCCCGACAGGAGCATCCGCAGGCGTCCATGCAGATCGCACGCATCCACCTGGGACACGCCGACGATCCCGAACGCCTGGCAGCAGCGGCATCCACCTTGCGCCAACTGGCAGACGGCGGTGACGGTGAAGCCCAGATGCAGCTCGGGCTCATGTACGTGTTCGGTCGTGGTGTCGAGGCTGACGGCGAGGAAGGGCGCTTCTGGTTGCGGCAGGCCGCCTTACAGGGACTGAAGGAAGCGCAGATGAACCTCGGGACGATCTACGCGCGCGGGATCAACGCGGAGACCGATCTCGTGCAGGCCTATGCCTGGCTTTCGCTGGCCGCCGATACCAGCCCGACGGCTCGCGACGCGCGCGACGAACTTGAGACGCGCATCGATGCCACATCACTCTCCGCGGCACGCGCGATGATCGACGAGCTGCGGCAGCGGCAACATGCGCCTTGAGCACATCTCTCACGACGACGCCGCCCGCAGGTAGCGGATCATACGGCCTATCGCGGAGACCACGACTTCCGGTCGCTCGAGATGGACGTTGTGGCCAGCGCCGCGTGCAACCACCAAGCGCCCATCGGGGGCGAGCCGCGAGAGGTCGTGTTGCAGGTTCCGCCAGTGCCGTTCCCGGTCGGGGTCCATGCCGGGCCGTCCATCCCGCGCGATGACGATCAACGGGATGTTCGGGACCATGCCGGCGGCGCGGATCTGGCTTGCGCTATCGGAAAAATGCGCCAGTTCGTCCATCTGCGCAAACAAGGCCTTGCGCCGGGTATTGAGAAATCGAGCCGCCTGAAGATGTAGTGGGAGTTCTCCCGCGGAGGCGGAGAGCAGCTTCTGGTTGATCGCATTGCGGCCGGGATGGGCCGTCGCTTCGGACATCGGCAACTCGTCAGGATGCGACGACTCGACGAGGATCAAACCGAGCGCTTCTGCAGGGTGGGTGGCCGCCATCAGACGCACGGTAACCCCCCCGAACGAGTGACCTACCAGCACGAAGGGCGGGGTCTCGCCCGCGCTTGCCAGCAATGCGCGAAGTTCGTCGACAGTTCGCGCAGTAGTTCGCGGCGCGGGCCCGGGATCGCTCCAGCCATAACCGGCCCGGTCGTACGTGCAGACACGCGTGAAGGCGGCCACTTCTCGCTGTACGGACGTCCAATCGAGACCGCTGCCACCGAGGCCGGCATCGATGACTACCGTCGGCTCACCGCTGCCGATGCAATGATAATGCAGTCGGTGGGTGCCGAGACTGGCAAAACGGCCCGGCGGCACGAGGACATCGGGCGTCTGCGCCGGCGCTGTGGTAGCCGCAAGCAACAGACTGGCCAGCAACCCGCAGAGGACCTTTCCGTTAGACTGCCTGGCAGCGCGTCGCACGCGCGGGTTCAGATGCCGTTCAGTGCGCGCGGCCAGAATACGCGCGGAACAGGAGATGAAACGCATGACGACGACTCCACTGCTACACCGTGCCGCCGTGCTCTTGGCAGCGGCGCTGATCTTCGGCGTCGCGGCCCCGCTCGCGGTCGCCGAATCCACGGAACACCAACCGGCCTCGACCTCGACGACGGGGAAGGAGGATGAGCCACGCTGCGTCCACGGTTGTGAACGTTGGGGCAAGGTTTGCAACGTCGATCCGCGCGGCGTGTACAAGTGCCGGCGTATCTGCGAGAAATTCGGCGAAATCTGCGAGTGACTTGCGCCATGGACGCCGGCATCGACTGGCAGAAGGTCGATACCATCGTGTTCGACATGGACGGAACGCTGCTCGACCTGCATTTCGACGACCTGGTTTGGAACGATGCCCTTCCCCGCTCGTACGCCGCGCGCGATGGTTTGGATTTCGAGGCCGCTCGGGCATCGATCAGGTCGATTCTGGAGGCAGCGCGCGGCCGCCTAGAGTTCTACTGCCTGGATCACTGGAGCAGTACGTTCGGCGTCGATCTCCACGATATCGAACGGAGATTGGCGATGCATATCCGCCCGCGCCCGCTGGCACGCGAATTCCTGCAATGGGCCGCGGCACGCGGATTGCGGCTCGTCCTGGCCACCAACGCTCACCCGCGCAGTCTGGCGCGCAAGCTCGCCCTGACCGGCATCGGGCATTGGTTCGAACATGTCGTCAGCGCCCACGATCTCGGACACCCCAAGGAAGACGACGCGTTCTGGCACGGTCTGGCCGGGTTGTGCGCGATTGATGGCGCTAGCACGTTGTTCATCGACGACAACCACAACGTACTCGACGCCGCTCGTCGTTTTGGCATCCGTTACCTGCGCGGCGTGGCCTACCCGGACAGCCAGGGCGTTGAGGTCCGACACCCCGACTTTACCTGCATCGACTCATTCAGCGATCTCGCCGGGCGGCTAGACGTCGGGGGCGCTTGATACCGTTGCGGCTAGCAGCTCGCGGACCGGGCGCCCGGCACGGCGGGCGCGAGCTTCGAAGCGGGTCACGATGCGCCGATGCGGACGCGGCGCCCATGCTCGCGGCCCGCACAAGTTGCGCCACCCCGGCGTGTTTTCGACGAGTTCGGCGACCTGAGTCGCATAGTCGACGTCGTCGGTCGCAAACCAGAAACAGGCCGATGGCTTGAGGCAGCGGGCCAGCGCGACAAGGAACGCTGCGGACAGCAATCGGCGCTTGTGGTGGCGCTTTTTCGGCCATGGATCGGGGAAATACATCACGGCGCCATCCAGGCTCCCGGGCCCTAGAGCGGCGAGCACGTCGTGCGCGTCCGCGGCGATCAGCCGGACGTTGCGAAGACCCAGGCGCTCGATCCCGAGGAGGGCGTGCCCCAGCCCGGGGCGATGAACTTCACAACCGAGGTGATTGGAATACCGTTCCCGCGCTGCCGTGGCCACAAGGTTGTCGCCGTTGCCTGTACCGATCTCCAGATATAACGGTGCGCGCCGACCGAACAGCCGCGGCAGATCGTCGAGATCTCCGAGCGCGGCCCCGTGACATGGCCAGGCGTCATCGAGCGCGCGTAGTTGAGCGGAGGTCATGCGACCGGCGCGCAGCACGTAACTGCGGATGGCGCGTGGCTCTGCCGGGTGATCGCTCATGCTGGTTTTCAGATCCCGGGACAACGCTCTTCTAAAGCGTCCGCCCGTCCGGGTCAGAGAGGTATCTTCATGCCCTCGCGGGCGATGTGGCACTCCATGTCGGATTTGCGCTCACGGATGATCTGCAAGCAATCGCGGTGGATCGCAGCGACCTGATCGTCGTTGTAGGTGGGGTCGTGGTGGTAAAGATAGAGGCAGCGAACCCCGGCATCGATAGCGAGATGCACGGTGTCGACATAGCACGAATGTCCCCATCCGCGTTTCTTGTTGTAGTCGTGCGGAGTGTACTGCGCATCGTGAATGAGGATGTCGACGTTCTCAATCGCCCCGACTTCCGCTGTACGTTGCTCAGACACCATCCGTTCTAGCAATTCGTGCTCGTCTTCCTCGAACTCGTGGATACGCTTGGCTATCGAACCCTTGAGAAACTGCACTTCGTTGTCGGAGACATAGACAACCGTCTTGTCACGCACACGGACACGATAACCGTAGGTCACGCCTGGATGATGAACGTTGAAGTGGTGGATTTCGAATGGGCCGTGCCGCAGACCATCGGTATGTGGTGCGACATACTGGATATCGGCCATCCAGGTTTCCGTCTCGACCGGAAAGTAGGGCGCCTTCATCTGGTCCGACAGGCGCTTCTCGACATCCGCTGCCGTGTCACCCGGTCCGAAGAAGCGAATACGCCACTCGGGGGAAAACGCCGGTTGGAAGAAGGGCAGGCCGCAGATGTGGTCCCAGTGGTAATGCGTGAAAACGACCATCAGTTCCTTCAGGTCGGCGTGCTTCATCAACTCTTCGCCGAGCGAGATGATGCCAGTACCGCCGTCGCAGACGAGCAGAGTATCGTCCCAGCGCAGTTCGACGCATGAGGTATTCCCACCCACGCCGAGGTGGGTGTCATGCGGCGCAGCGTACGAGCCACGCACCCCCCAGAACCGTAGGAAGGCTTCGCTCATCTAGCTGTCGACGCCAGTCCAATCGGTGTATTTCGCGACCAGCGTCCGGATGGCCTTCTTCGAGATTGGCTTGGCAACGAATTCGACCACGCCGAGTTCGCGTGCCGCGGCACGGTCCTGAGCGTAATCCTTGGAGCTGATCATGACGGTCGGGGTGTCGCCGTGCAGGTCGTTGGTCCGCAGTTCCTTGAGGAAGGTATAACCATCCTTGTTCGGCATCATGACGTTGACGAATAGCAAGTCGGGACGACGCTCGGCAAGAAAGTCGAGCGACGCTTCGGCGGACTCGTAGACATGCAAGGAGAACTCGGCCTCGGCAGCGACCTGTTCGAAGAACGCCCGCATCGCCGCGCTGTCATCGACGAGAACGATGGTGGGTTTGGCTGTATCCATGCGTCGTCGCTGTCCGAAGAGCCCCGCGCTCAGACACTCATGAGCCGGGCGTTAAGCACGTATCCTAACTTCATGAGTTCCGGGCTATTATAGGCCGCAGATTCTGCGTCATCCCGGCTCCCGGAACAAGTTGGCGCGGGCCGGCGCGGTCAATGGGCCGCATGATAGCGCACGATATCGGGCAAAAGCAGGTGGGAACGCCAGTGGCCGCGACGACGACGACATCACGCCGCCGGCTCTTTCGGGGTACGGCGCAACTACCTACAATCGCGACTCGCGCGGGTGTAGTTCAATGGTAGAACATCAGCTTCCCAAGCTGAGAACGTGGGTTCGATCCCCATCACCCGCTCCATTTCCCGGCCCCCCGCACGGGCGAAGCGTGGCCGGGTCATGAAGGATATTCGGCTGGCAGGCCGCGAACCCGCCCTCGAAGCGCGCGCCCGGGCGCTCTATGACGAGCGCCTGCCGTACCACAATTTCGCGCACATCCAGGACACCCTGGCAGCGGCCGAAGTCATCCTCGAGCGCTGCGCCGCCGAGCACATTCGTATCGACTCGATGGTGGTCTACTACGGCCTGCTATTTCATGACGCCGGCTACCAGGATGACCACCTCACCCTCGGCCATCGCAGCAAGGAGGCCTACTCGGCGGCACTTGCAGAAAGCGTGCTCGGCGAATTCGGCACACCGTCGAGCCAGGTCCAAAAGGTCATCGCGGCCATTCTCGCGACCGAGCGTGACGGCAGTTTCGTGTCCGCCGAGCAGAAGGCGGTCCGGGCAGCCGATCTCTCCGGCATGGCGGCTACCTGGCCGGTGTTCCTGCGCCACTCGCTCAATCTCAAACGCGAGTACGAACTGTTGAATGACTGTGAGTTGAACTGGACCCAGTGGCAGCAAAACTCCGAGCAGGTGCTGTCGTTCTACCTCACCCAGGAAATACGCCTGACCAGCTACTTTCACAATGAACGCCGCGAGTCCGCCTTCCACACCGCGGTGCGCGAGAACCTCAGACGCCTCCTTGCCGAGCCCGAGCAACCGGACGCGGCCTGAGCAGAGAGTTCAGCGCGGCGCGGCCCCGTTAGCGGTACCGCGGTTGTCGCCGATGCGGAGCAGGATGAAATCCATGTTGATCTCGACCAGCTTGAGACGCATCGCGCGAATCTCCTCCGCGTTCGTCAGCGGTCCGACATGCACTCGGAACCAGACGTCCTGGCCATTGATGACCACGCGCTGGATGTTGGCCGCGATGCCACGCAGAGCCAGCGAGGCCTTGACCCGATCGGCGTCGTCGAAACTCTTGAAAGAACCGACCTGTAGCAGGTAGGTGCCGCTGTCGAGCTCGGTATCCGGTGCGGCTTCCTCCGCCTCGTGCTCGTGCTCGCGCTCGGACAGCTCCCAGTCAGGTATCGGAACCTCCATCTCCGGCAGGATCTTGTAGAAATCGAACTTCGGGCGCGGTAGCTCGACGGTCGGTTCGACCGTTTGCGCGGGTTCGACGTAAGCCTCGGCCGGCACGGCCACGGCAGGGTCGTCACCCGTGCCGGGCAGCCGCAACTGGCCCGACCACAGGTAGACGCCGAACGCGACGAGCAGGCCGACACCGAGACCGCTGAGGAACGACATCCAGCTGCCGTGGACGGCGACCGGCTTGCGCTTGTCGCGGCCGGGACTGTGCTTGTAGTCGCGCGCGGCCATCGTCCTCACATCTCCGACGGTGCACGAACGCCGATGACCTCGAGACCGTTGGCCAGCACGCGGCGTACTGCATCGCACAGGCGCACACGGGCATCGCGCAGTGGAGCGTCCTCGACCAGGATCTTGTGTCCGTTGTAGTAGCCGTGGAACTCGGTCGCGAGATCCCGCAGGTACTGCGGCACGAGGTGGGGTTCACGCGCTCGCGCCGCCGCCTCGATCATTTCCGGGTATTGCCAGAGCAGCTTGGCCAGGCGCCGCTCAGCCGGCACGTCCAGTACGCCCGCAAGTTCGACCGACGTGCTTGGCGCATGCAGTCCGCGCTCGGCGAGGTGACGCTCGACACTGCAAATCCGGGCGTGGGCGTATTGCACGTAGTACACCGGGTTGTCGCTGCTCTCTGCGGTGGCGAGATCGAGGTCGAATTCGAGATGCTGGTCGGCACGGCGCATGACATAAAAGAAGCGGGCCGCATCGACGCCGACCTCGTCGACGAGTTGCTTGAGCGTGACGAACTCGCCGGCGCGAGTCGACATCGCCACTTTCTCCCCGCCACGCACCAAGGCAGCGAACTGCACCAGCACCACCGACAGACGTCCGGGATCCTCACCCAGTGCGCTGATGGCCGCGCGCACCCGCGGCACGTAGCCGTGGTGATCGGCCCCCCACACGTCGATCACCTCGGCGAAACCGCGCCGGAACTTGTCGAGGTGATAGGCGATATCCGAAGCGAAATAGGTCTTCAAGCCATTCTCGCGCACGACCACGCGATTCTTCTCGTCGCCGAGGGCTTCGCTGCGAAACCAGCGGGCACCACCCTCGACGTAGATGTGACCATTGCGTTCGAGCACCGCCATTGCATCGTCGACGAGCCCGCCCGCCATGAGGCCGGCCTCGGAGTACCAGACGTCGAACTCTACGCCGAAATCGACGAGGTCGGCCTCGATCTCTTCGAGGATGGTGTCCTTGGCGAAATCACGCAGCGTCGCAAAGCGCGCCTCGCCCAGTGTCGTACGGGTATGCGCGATGGCGGCATCGAGGGCGCGTTCGGCATCTTCATCGGCGGCACTCGGCGGAGCGCCCAAGTCTGCCGCCCAGTCGTCGCCGTTGCGAACCTGCCACGCCCGGGCGATGTCGACGACATAGTCGCCCCGATAGGCCTGGGTCGGAAAGGCCACGGCGTTCCCGCAAAGCTCCTGGTAACGCAGGCACACGCTCAAGGCGAGGATGTCCATCTGCCGGCCGGCATCGTTGACGTAGTACTCGCGGGTGACCTCGAAGCCGCTGACGTCGAGCAGGCGAGCGATGACCGATCCAATGGCGGCGCCCCGGCCGTGGCCGATGTGCAGCGGGCCAGTCGGGTTGGCCGAGACGTATTCGACTTGCACGCGGCGCCCGGCACCCAGCGTATTGCGGCCGTAGTCGGCACCCCGTGCGAGCACCTCGTCGATGACACCGAACACCGTGACGGGATCGACGACGAAGTTGATGAAGCCGGGCCCGGCGACTTCGACCTTGGCGAACAGCGCGTCTTCGCTCATTAAAGCGGCCAGTTCGCCGGCCAGCTCGCGCGGCGGACGCCGGCAGGGCTTGGCCAGCAGCATGGCCACGTTGGTGCTGAAATCACCATGCGCTTCGAGCTTGGGGACTTCGACCTGATAATCGACGACGGGCGCGTCGGCGAGCAGGCCGGCGTCGCGCAGACGCGCGAGCGCAGCGTCGATCGCGTTGCGCAGCAGGTGTTTCAAGGGCGGTCTTCCGTAAACGAACGAAGTGGGGACGGGTTGGACGGCAGATTCTAGCCGCTCCGCTGTTTTGACGCACTGCACCCAGGCGCGCATCGCAGTCACCTACAAGGTGTCCTGCGGATCGACGTCGATCGAATGACGCACGCGAGCGGCACGGGCAGCGGCGTCGAGCGCCTCGAGGCGCCGCCCGAGTACCCGACCGATGACACCCCGTGTCGCCGCCGACAGCACGACCAGTGCACGGTAGCGGCCGGCCCGTCGCTCCA
This sequence comes from Gammaproteobacteria bacterium, assembly GCA_050184115.1. Lineage (GTDB taxonomy): Bacteria > Pseudomonadota > Gammaproteobacteria > JACKNG01. The sequence continues at coordinate 531,216 of JBFXAQ010000003.1, forward strand.
TCAGGGCCGGGATCGGAAAGCTGATGTCGACCCCCGCGGCACCTTCCAGCAACATGCGCCTGGCATCGGCCAGAAAGGCCAGTGGACGTTCCGCGCGGGGGGATTCCGCCCGCAGCACGGCCATCGCCGCGAAGGGCGGGAGGCCGGCCTGCTCTCGCTCGACGAGCGCGGACCGCGCGTAGGCGCCGTAGCCCTGCTCGATGACCCGGCGCAACACCGGGTGGTGCGGCTGGTGGGTCTGGACCAGCACGCGCCCGGCGCGTTCTGCCCGCCCCGCCCGGCCGGCGACCTGGACGAGGAGCTGCGCGAGCCGCTCCTCGGCGCGGAAGTCGAGGGCGTAGAGGCGGCTGTCGGCATCGACGATACCGACCAGCGTGATGGCCGCGAAATCGAGGCCCTTGGCGACCATCTGCGTACCGATGAGGATGTCGACCCGGCCGGCCGCGATGTCCTCGAGCATCGCCGCGAGCGTGGCCGGGTGGCGCACGGTATCGCGGTCCATGCGGCACACGCGGCGGCCGGGGAACAGTTCCGCCACGACCTCCTCGACTCGCTCGGTGCCAAGCCCGATCGGCGCGACCTCGGGCAGCTCGCAGCAACTCGTCGGCCGGCGCATGGGGAGGTGGCGATCGCAATGGTGGCAACGGGCGGCATCGAGTCCTTTGTGGTAGACGAGAAAAGCGTCGCAGCGGTCGCAGCGCCGAGGTTCACCGCAGTGGCGACAAATCAGCAGCGGCGCGTAGCCGCGGCGGTTGAGAAAGAGCATGACCTGCTCACCGCGCGCGAGATGGACGTGCATGGCTTCGATGAGCTGGTCACCGAGCCCGCCGCGCAGGCCGAGCCCACGCACGTCCACGCACTCGATGCGCGGCGGGCTCGCGGCCTGCGCGCGCTCTTCGAGACGCAGTTCGCGGTACTTGCCGCGCTCGACGTTCGCCAGCGTTTCGAGCGACGGCGTGGCCGAGCCCAGCAGCACCGGTATCGCCGCCTGCTGGGCCCGCACGATGGCAACGTCGCGGGCCGAGTAGCGAAAGCCGTCCTGTTGCTTATAGGACGCGTCGTGTTCCTCGTCGATCACGATCAGCCCGAGCGCGGGCATGCCGACCCACACCGCCGAGCGGGTGCCGACAAGCACCCCCACTTCCCCGCGCCGGCAGGCGTCCCAGGTCAGTGCACGCTCGCGCTCGCCGAGCCCGGAATGCAGCACGCCGACCCGGTTGCCGAAACGCTGGCGGAAGCGATCGAGCAGGTGTTGGGTGAGTGCGATCTCGGGCAGCAGCACGAGGGCTTGTCGCGCATCAGCGAGCGTACGCGCGATGAGATCAAGGTAGACCTCGGTCTTACCGCTGCCGGTGACACCCCACAGCAACCAGGCGTGGAACCCACCCCGGCTGGCGGTGACGGCATCGACCGCGGCACGCTGTTCGGCATTCAGAGGCGGTCCGACCTCGGCGAGCGCCGGCGCGGGCGGCCCCAGCCGCACGGTCTCGACCCACGCACGCGCCTGCAGGCGGCGCAAGGCCGCGCGCCAATCGAAGGGCAGGTCGGCGAGATCCTGCTCGGACAATGGTGTTCCCGAGAGTCGCTCCAGCAGGATGCGCTGGTGGGGTGCGCGGCGACCGAGTTCGGTCAGCCCGGCGCGCCCCGTGGCGGTCGCGCGCCAACCGCGCCGCCCGTCGTCCGGCAGCTGGTGGCGGCGGCGCAGGGTTGTCGGCAACAGGCTCGCCAGGACGTCGCCGAGGGCATGCTGGTAATAGTCTGCCGACCATGCCGCGAGCCGCATCATGGTCTCGTCGAGCAGCGGTTCATCATCGAGCACGAGGTCGAGCGGCTTGAGTTCCGCCAAGCGCGAATCGTCGCCCGCGGCGCGCACGTTGATCACCACGCCGATACGGTGAGCGTTACCGAAGGGCACCTGCACGCGGGCGCCGCGTCGCGGTGCCACGTCGGCTGGCACGCGGTAATCGAAAACCTGGCGCAGCGGCGCAAACACTGCCACTGCGCAGATCGCTGCCGGCACCTGGCTCACCGCGCGTTGCCGGTGGCTGCCTTGCGCGTCGACCGCCGTTCGGAACGCTCAGCCGAGCGCGGCCAGATCATCGGTGAACAATTGACCGGATTCGAGAACGGCGACGAGTTCGCGCGCGGTGACACGATGAACCGGCTTGTCGTCCAGGCTGCTCAGCGGCACGCGGCGCGAACCTCCAGTGGGGAAGACGACGAGATCAAATGCCTCGCCATCGATCTCGACCTCGAAGCAGGGCATATCGGCCTCCTCGCCACGGGCAAAGCGGCAATGGCGTTCGACGAGGTGATAGGGGATGCGACGCTCGAGCAGGAAGCGGGTCACGGCCTCGGGTTCATCGCTTGCGAGATGGAGCGTGATTGGCGTTGCCGCAGTCGCGGTGCCAAACCACACTGGCCCGACCAGCCGCGCCTCGAACTGCGTCAGCGCGTCGAGCGCGCGCAGGGCCGCGCCCCGCAGCCGCATCAGCCGGCGGCCGAGGTCGTCGCGTTCGAACAGCGCAAGGTGCTCGGCCAGGGCGCGCTGGATGCTGCGGTTGTCAGGCGCGTCCCGCCGTTCGTCAAGGCCGAGATCGCGCGCGGCGCGACGCCGTGCCCCGTCGAAATCGTCGGCCTCCCCGGCCGCGAGATGGCGCGCCGCCACGACCGCGAACTCGTTCGGCACGGCGCCCGGGCGCTGCACGCGACGTGCGGCCATGGACCGTCTCAGAACAGCTGCTCGGGCAATGCCGTGCCCGGGCGCTCGCCGCCGCCGACGGCGGTCGGCCCGCTGTCGCCCCGCGGCGGTACGTGGCCTTCGCGGAAGGATTCAAAAATGGCGTTTGGGTTGTCGGCGCCCGCCAGCAGGCCGGTATCGGGATCGATGCGCACCGTGACCAGTCCGGGCGGTCGCTCCATCGTCGCCTCCGGCGCACCCTGGAGTGCGACCTTCATGAAGTCGATCCACATCGGCAGCGCGGCCTGGGCACCGGTCTCACGCCGCCCGAGCGGGGCGACCCGGTCGAAGCCGACCCATACCGTGGTCACGAGGTCGGCGTTGAAGCCGGAAAACCAGGCGTCCTTCTGATCGTTGGTCGTGCCGGTCTTGCCGGCGAGGTCCTCACGTCCGAGCGAGCGCGCGCGGCGCCCGGTACCGAAGCGGATCACGTCCTGCATCATCGAGTTCATGATCCAGGCGTTCTCGGCCGCGATGACGCGCGGCGCGGGGTGCTGCGGCGGCAGATGCTGCATGCTGACCAGGGTCTCGAGATCGGTCGGCTCGCCGTCGGCGTCGAGTTCCACCTGTTCGCATACCGTGCACACGGTCGCCGGGCTCGCCGCGTGCAGCTGCTGGCCTTCGCTGTCCTCGATGCGTTCGATGAAATAGGGATCGACGCGGTGTCCGCCATTGGCGAGCACGGCATAGCCGGTGACGAGTTGCAGCGGCGTGACCTCGCCTGAACCGAGCGCCATAGACAGGTTGCGCGGCAGTTCGTCCGCCCGGAAGCCGAAACGAGCCACGTAGTCCAGGGCGTACTCGACGCCGATAGCGCGCAGCAATCGGATCGAGACCAGGTTGCGCGAGTTGATCAGGGCCTCGCGTAGCCGGGTCGGCCCGTAATAACGGCCGCTGTAGTTCTCCGGCCGCCAGGCGCTCTCGAGCCCCGGCGCATCGAACACGATCGGGGCGTCGTTGATGAAGCTGGCGGCGGTAAAGCCCTTCTCGAGCGCCGCCGAGTAGATGAACGGCTTGAAGTTGGAACCCGGCTGGCGGCGCGCCTGCAGGACGCGGTTGAACTTGGAGCGGTCGTAATCGAAGCCACCGACCAGGGCACGCACTGCGCCGTCATGCGGGTCGAGGGAAACCAGGGCGCCCTCGACCGCGGGCAATTGCTCGAGCTGCCAGTAGCCGGTGGCCGGGGCGGCGTCCGTGGCCGCGGAAGCGGTTGGTTCGCGAAAGCGGATGCGGATCACATCGCCGACGGCGACGAGTTCGCCGGCGGTCTTGGGCGCCGCGCCGACGGCATCGGTTCCGAGGTACTTGCGCGCCCACTGCAGACCCACCCACGGCAGCTCGACCGCGCCGGCCTCGCGTGTCCAGACCGTCGCCGACTGTTCAGCGACGGCGGTGACCACAGCTGCGCTCAACCCGCCGATGGTCGGGTAGGGGGCAAGGGCCGCGCGGCGCGCGGCGTCGTCGGCATCGGGCGCGAGATCGAGATGGGCCTCCACGCCGCGGTAACCGTGGCGATGGTCGTAGCCGACCAGCGCGGCACGTAGGGCGAGGTTGGCGGCATCCTGCAGGCGGCTTTCGAGCGTGGTGGTGACGCGGTAGCCGGCCGTGTAGGCGATATCGCCGTACTGGTCGAGCAACTGGTCGCGCACCATCTCGGCCACGTGCGGGGCCGAGACCTCGACCGCCTGGCCGTGCCATTCGGCGGTGTTCGGCGCGACCAGAGCGGCAGCATGGGCCGCCTGCCCGATGTAGCCGAGCTTGAGCATGCGCGCGAGCACGTAGTCGCGGCGCTCCATGGCGGCGCCTGGATTGCTGATTGGGTTGGTCCGCGACGGCGCCTTGGGCAGGCCGGCGATCATCGCCACCTCAGCCAGGTCGAGTTCCGCCAGCGGGCGCCCGTAATAGACCTGGGCGGCCGCACCGACTCCGTAGGCACGGTGACCGAGGAAGATTTTGTTGAGATACAGCTCGAGAATCTCGTCCTTGCTCAACTCGCGCTCGATGACCACCGCCAGGACGATTTCCTTCAACTTGCGCTCGTAGGTCTTCTCCGGGGTAAGAAAGAAGTTGCGCGCCACCTGCATCGTGATCGTGCTCCCGCCCTGACGCTTCTCGCGCGTCTGTACCAGCTCGACCACGGCGCGAGCGATGGCCATCCAGTCGACCCCGGGGTGATGGTAGAAGCGGTCATCCTCCGCGGCCAGAAAGGCCTGCTTCATGAGTAACGGGACGTCCTCGATGGCTACCGGGTGGCGGCGTTTCTCACCAAATTCGGCGATCAGGCGCCCGTCGCGCGAGAACACCCGCAACGGCGTCTGCAGATGAACCTCGCGCAGCGCTTCGACGGGTGGCAGCTGGGGCACGATGTACCACACGACACCGGCGACGCCGAGCAGGCCCAGCAGGCCGGCCAGGAGCAAGGAATAGAACGCGATGCGCAACATGTAGTGGGTCGGGGGGGGCGAAACGGCTATATGTATGTTTAATTACTTTAAAAGCGCGCCGTAACCTATGAATTTCATTGAATTTTGACGCAAAAAAGCGATTGTGTTTTGGGCGATGGTTGTCTATAGTTAGGTCGAATTATTAAGGTTAATACGCATTTTTGTCGTTTAACTAACTGAGTTTAAAGACAAATATGGTTTCTCTCTTCCGTCGCGCCAACGCGCCTCTATTGGGGATCGACATCAGCTCGACGTCGGTCAAATTGCTCGAGCTCTCGCGCAGTGGCAACAAGTACAAGGTGGAGAGCTATGCAGTCGAACCACTGCCGCCCAACTCGGTGGTGGAAAAGAATATAACGGATGCCGAGCTGGTGGGCGAGGCGATCCGGCGCGCGGTAGCCAAGTCCGGCACGAAGACCAAGAACGCCGCCTGCGCGGTGGCGGGGTCGGCGGTGATCACCAAGATCATCACCATGCCCGCCAACCTGTCGGAAGACGAGATGGAGAGCCAGATCCAGATCGAGGCCGACCAGTACATTCCCTACCCGCTCGAAGAAATCAGCCTCGACTTCCAGATCCTGCAGCCTTCCGAGACCGAACCTGACCGTGTCGATGTCATGCTCGCCGCCTCGCGTAGTGACAACGTCGACATCCGCGTCGCCGCCCTCGGCGTCGGCGGACTCACCGCCAAGGTGGTCGACGTGGAGGCCTTCGCGCTCGAGAACGCCATGCAGCTGCTGGCCAGCGGCTACGAACTCATCGCCGATTCGCACGTAGTCGCGGTCATGGACGTCGGTGCCACCGCCTCGACGCTCAGCGTGCTCGAAGACTCGAAGATCATCTACACCCGCGAACAGTCGTTCGGCGGTCGCCAGCTGACCGAGGAAATCCAGCGGCGCTACGGCCTCTCCTACGAGGAGGCGGGCCTCGCCAAGCGCCAAGGCGGGCTGCCCGACAACTACGAACCCGAAGTGTTGCAGCCCTTCATGGAATCGATGGCGCAAGAAGTCAACCGCGCACTGCAGTTCTTCTACTCGTCGAGCCAGGTCGGTGCCGTCGACCACGTGGTCATCGCCGGCGGCTGTGCATCGATCAAGGGCATCGACAGCCTGATTCAATCGAAGATCGACACCTCCGTCACAGTCGCGAACCCGTTCAAAACGATGTCGATCTCGTCACGCGTCAAGCCGGAAGCCCTGGCCAACGACGCACCGGCGCTGATGATCGCATGTGGTTTGGCATTGAGGAGTTTTGACTGATGCCACGCGTTAACCTACTTCCCTGGCGCGAAGAACTCCGCAAGCAGAAGAAAGCGGAGTACCTCGCCATCCTCGGCGTTTGCGCGGCGCTGGCGGCGGCCATCTGGTTCGCCGTGCACCTGTACTTCGGTGAGCTGATCGAATACCAGAACTCGCGCAACGCTTATCTCAAGCAGCAGATCGAGTCGCTCAACAAGAAGATCGCGGAGATCAAAGCACTCGAGAAGGAAAAAGAGAACCTGATCGCCCGCATGAAGGCGATCGAGACCTTGCAGACCAGTCGTCCGTTGATCGTTCACCTGTTCGACGAGCTGGTCTCGACCCTGCCGGAAGGCGTCTACCTCACCGAGGTCGCGCAGCAGGGGGGCAACATCACCATCAAGGGCGTCGCCCAGTCCAACGCACGCGTGTCGAACTACATGCGCAACGTAGAGGACTCGGCGTGGCTGCAGAATCCCAAGCTGTCGATCATCCAGACCGCCAACCGCGACAGCCGGCGCGTGGCCGACTTCATCCTGTCCGCGCAGCAGACCAAGCCGAAGTCGGACGACGAAGAGGCCGAGGAATAACGCCGATGAACATGAAGGACCTCAACAACCTCAGCCTCGAGAATCTCGGCAGCTGGCCGTTGCCGGTCAAGATTGGCGGCGCGCTCATCGTGTTTGCCCTCATCGGGTTCCTCGGCTGGCAATACGACATCAAGAACCTGCGGGCAGAACTCGAAAACCTGCAGCGCTCAGAACAGGATCTGCGCGACGAGTTCGATCGCAAGCAGCGCCAGGCCGCCAACCTGCCGGCGCTGAAGCAGCAGCTCGACGACATCAAGAAGACCTTCGGAGATCTGCTCAAGCGTCTGCCGAACAAGACGGAGGTCGCCGAGCTGCTCGTCGACATCTCCCAGCAGGGCCTGGGCGCCGGCCTCGAGTTCGAGTTGTTCAAACCGGGCAACGAACAGCCTGCCGATTTCTACGTACAGTTGCCGATCCAGATCCGCGTCGTCGGAACCTACCACGAGTTCGGCCGCTTCATCAGCGGCATTTCCGACCTGCCACGCATCGTCACCAGTCACGACATCAAGATCACGCCGATCAAGGGCGGTCGCCTGGCGCTGGAAACCACCGCCAAGACCTACCGCTACATCGATGAGAACGAGGGGCCCTGATCATGAAAGCGGCAAACAAGTTCAAACCGCTTGTATACGCCGGATGCGTGTCGCTGGCCGCATTTGCCAGCGGGTGTGTGTCCAAGGACATGACCGACCTCGAGGCCTTCGTCGCGGAGAAGCTGGCACGCGAAGGCGGAAAGATCGAACCGTTGCCGGCGATCAAGCCTTACGAGCGCTACCTTTACACCGCTGCCGATGCAGGCCTGCGCGACCCCTTCATCTCCTTCAGCGACGAAGAAGACGAAATCAAACAGGTCGAGAAGGTCATGGACGCGCAGCAGCAGGAATATGCCAACGAGATCCTCACGCACAACCGTGAGGAACTCGAAGGCCACGAGCTCGATGCCCTGCGCATGGTCGGCGTGCTCGAGAACGCCGAGATCCTGTGGGGCATCGTGACCGATCCCACTGGCGTCGTGCACCGGGTCCAGGTCGGCAACTACGTCGGCCGCAACTTCGGCAAGATCATCAACATCCAGGAAGACCGGATCGACGTCCGGGAAATCATCAAGGATTCGCAGGGGCATTACGAAGAGCGCGAAGCGGCGCTTGCGCTGTCCGAGCAATAACCCAAAGGGGTAGGAAGATGAGCATTCTATCGAGCTTCAACATCCTGAAACTGGCGACGATGCCGGCCAGGGGCGCCATCTCCGCGGCCGCGCTCGTGACGACGCTGATGTCTGCCGGCACGGCGCTCGCGGCGACCCTCGACGGGATCACCCATTCTGCGCTCCCGGGCGAGCGGGTACAGATCAAGATCAAGCTGTCGGAGCCGGTCACCGGTGACCCGCTCAGCTTCACCATCGACAACCCGGCACGCATCGCCATCGACCTGCCGGGGACGACCATCGCGCTGCCGGAGAGGACCCAGTCCATCGGCATCGGTTCTGCCCAGAGCGTCACCGCGGTCGAGGCCGAGGACCGCACCCGCGTGGTCGTCAACCTCGCGCAGGTCGTGCCCTACGAAGTCAGCGCAAGCGGCGACACCATCTCGCTGACGCTGGACTCATTGCCTGCCGATCTCAAGGCCGCGACCGTCGACGAGGCGACCATGCCCGGGGCGGCGACGGGCGCCAGTATCAGCGACATCGATTTCCGCCGCGGCCCGAATGGCGAAGCCCAGGTCATCGTCGATCTGTCCGCGCCCGACATTGGTATCAACATCACGCAACAGGGTGAGAACGTCATCGTCGACTTCGCCGAGACCGCGCTGCCCGAAAACCTCGACCGCAAGTTGGATGTCGGCGACTTCGCCACCCCGGCACGCGAGATCGATACCTTCCCGCACGGCAACGGCACGCGCATGGTGATCAAGCCGACCGGCTTGTACGAACACCTCGCCTACCAATCCGATAATGTCTTCACACTGGAGTTGCGCGAGCTGACCAAGGCCGAGGAGGAGCAGCTCAAGAAGGACAAGTTCACCTTCACCGGCGAACGCCTGTCACTCAACTTCCAGAACATCGAAGTCCGCGCGGTACTGCAGCTCATCGCCGACTTCACCGAGAAGAACCTGGTTGCTAGCGACACCGTCGGCGGCAACGTGACGCTCCGCCTGAAGAACGTACCCTGGGACCAGGCGCTCGACATCATCCTGAAATCGCGCGGCCTCGGTAAGCGCGAGATCGGCAACGTCATGATGATCGCGCCGCAGGAAGAAATCGCCGCGCGTGAGAAGCTCGAGCTGGAATCCCAACAGCAGATCCAGGAACTGGCGCCGTTGCGCACCGAGTTCATGCAGGTCAACTACGCCAGCGCGGCGGACATCGCCAACCTGATCAAGGACGAATCCAACAACCTGCTGTCGGAGCGCGGCAACGTCTCGGTCGACGACCGCACCAACACCCTGCTCGTGCAGGAAACCAGCGACAAGCTGGCCGAGGTGCGCGCCGTGGTGGAGGCGCTCGACGTACCCGTTCGCCAGGTGCTGATCGAGTCGCGTATCGTGGTTGCCAACGAGGACTTCTCCAAAGACCTCGGCGTGCGCTTCGGCTTCAGCCACTCGGGCAACATCCAGAACCGGGCGATCGATCCTCAGAGCCAGCGTTCCGGCTTCGTCTCCGAGCTCGGTGGTGGCCAGCCCGGCGACATCACCTACGGTGGGACCACGACCTACAACACCGACGGCAACGAGAATTACATCGTCGATCTTGCCGCTGCCGGGGCCGCGGGCAACTTCAAGTATGCCGTTGGCCGTATCGGCAGCTATTTCCTGCAGCTCGAGTTGACCGCCCTGCAGGCCGAGGGTCGCGGTGAGGTCATCTCCTCGCCCCACGTCATCACCGCCAATCAACGCGAAGCGGTGATCGAATCGGGCACCGAGATCCCGTACCTCGAAGCCTCCTCCAGCGGCGCCACCGCGGTGTCGTTCAAGAAGGCGGTGCTGAGCCTCAAGGTGAAGCCCCAGATCACACCGGACGACCGCATCATCATGGACCTCTCGGTCAATCGCGACTCCGTCGGCCAGGTCTTCTCCGGGATTCCCAGCGTCGACACCAACGAGGTCACCACCCAGGTGCTCGTCGACAACGGTGAGACCGTGGTGCTGGGCGGCATCTACGAATCGACCAACCGCGACGACAAGACCAGCGTGCCGTTCTTCGGCGACCTGCCCTACCTCGGGCGCCTGTTCAAGCGGACGCAGAACTCCGCCACCAAGCAGGAACTGCTGGTGTTCGTGACGCCTAAGATCCTCAACGAAGCGGTGTCGCTCAGCGCCCGCTGAGCGCCCTCCGAGCAGTTCGCGATGCGGGAGCCACGGCTCCCGCTTTTTTTTGGTTCATCGCGGAATTCCGAGGAGGATTTTCGTGCAGGGTGAACTCGCCGTAGCCTTGTTTCACCGACTGGTGAAGGAGGTGGGGCAGAGATGTTGGGCAAGAAGACGCTGGAGAAGCT
>JBFXAQ010000004.1:0-380971 GCA_050184115.1 Gammaproteobacteria bacterium
GGCGGCTTCACTTTTACGAGTCGATGATGGTGGCGGGAGTCGGATTGACTCGCCCGCGCTTGCTGCGCGTGCTCGCCCCTGCGGGGCGCCGTCACTGCGTTCCGGCGTCCAAATTCGCTCCGCGAATTTGTCGAACGATAGGTTCTCATCAGGTCCGGTCCCCCAGCCACACCAAGAAAAAACGCGCCCGAAGGCGCGCATTTTCTTGGTGTGGCTGGGGGACTAGGATTCGAACCTAGACTGGCGGAGTCAGAGTCCGCTGTCCTACCGTTAGACGATCCCCCAAGGGATGGTGCGACATAGGCTATAAGCTACGCGCTTCGAGTTCAAACTCTCGCGCTCAGAACCGCTTTTCGCAGCGATGAATGAGCGTTTGCAGCATCTGCGACAGTTCGACCAGTCCGGCGATCAGGCGCTGTGCAGCGTCTCCTTCCACGAGTCCCACGTCGGCAGCGACATAGAGCTTCGTACGCAGTTCGGCGCAGATGCTGCGTGCGACGTGCAGCGACCGTGCGAACTGCGGGCGGGCGCGTCCTTCGTAGCCTGCGGCGATACTTGCCGCGAGTGCCAGCGACGCGCGCGTGACTTGCTCGCGGAATACGGGGTCCGGACAGTCCGCCATCGCTTGATAGGTTGCGGTGGCGAGGCCGCGAGCCCGCGTCCATGCCTGCCTTCCCTGCAGTGCGTCCACGGCAACCTCCTGTCGCCGTTGGCCCGGGCGATGATCGTACCGCCCGGATTCGAATCAAGGTGCGCCGATCAGCGCTTGCTGTACTGCGGCCGTTTGCGCGCCTTGTGCAGCCCGACCTTCTTGCGTTCCACCTCGCGGGCGTCGCGCGTGACGAAGCCGGCCTGGCGCAGCGGGCGGCGCAGGGTCTCGTCGTACTCGATCAGCGCACGCGTGATGCCGTGACGGATGGCGCCGGCCTGACCGGTGCCACCGCCGCCCTCGACGGTGACGTTGATGTCGAAGTTGTCGGCCATGTCGACGGTCTGCAGCGGCTGGCGCACGACCATGCGGCCGGTCTCGCGGCCGAAATACTCGTCGAGCGGACGGCCGTTGATGACGATCTTGCCGGTGCCGCGGCTGAGGAACACGCGCGCCGACGAAGTCTTGCGGCGGCCGGTGGCGTAATGGGTGTCTGCTGCCATGGGATCAGATTTCCAGGGGGATCGGTTGCTGCGCGGTGTGGCGATGCTCGGGACCGGCGTAGATCTTGAGCTTGCTGTACATCTGGCGACCCAGCGGACCCTTCGGCAGCATGCCCTTGACGGCGCGCTCGATGATCGTCTCGGGCGACTTCGCGCGCAGCTTGTCGAAGTTGATCGACTTCAGGCCGCCGATGAAACCGGAATGCCGGTGATACATCTTGTCCTGGGTCTTGTTGCCCGTGACGCGGATCTTCTCGGCATTGACGACGACGATGTAATCGCCGGTGTCCATGTGCGGGGTATAGGTCGGCTTGTGCTTGCCGCGCAGGCGGCGCGCGATCTCGCTGGCGAGACGACCGAGCACCTGGTCCGTCGCGTCGACCACGTACCAGTCGCGTTTGATCGTCGACGGCGTCGCAGTGTAAGTTTTCATCGTTTGGGCAAAAGTGCTGGGAAAAGACGCGCAATGGTAAGGACAGTGCCGGGGGGTGTCAATGCAAAATGGCGCACTGCGGCAGGGGTCCGGCCCTGCTCCCGCGCCGTCCCCGGCTGGGCCGGCTGAGGCTGCGCGATGCGCCGTCCGCGACCCGCCGACGCCCTCGTCTGTCGCCTCGACACGGTGCTGCGCGCCGCCACCGGGAGCGTCCTGCGCCAGCGCCGCCCGTATCCCGCGGCGGCGGTCGAACAGGTCGCGCCGCTCGACGAGGCCGCCAGCCGTCACGCCGCCGGCCTGATGCGGGTCAACCACGCCGGGGAGGTCTGTGCCCAGGCGCTGTATGTCGGCCAGTCCTTGCTGGCGCGGAGCGAGCGTACCCGGGCGCGCCTGCTCGAGGCGGCGCGCGAGGAAGGTGACCACCTGTTCTGGTGCGAGGCCCGCCTGGCGGAACTCGGCGCCCGGCCGAGCCGGCTCGACCCCCTCTGGTTCGGCGGCGCGCTGGCCATCGGGCTGTCGGCGGCGGTTTTCGGCGATCGCGCCAGCCTCGGCTTCGTCGAGGAGACCGAGCGCCAGGTGGTTCGTCACCTCGAGGGCCATCTCGCTGAGCTGCCGCCCGCCGATCGACGCAGCCGGGCGGTGGTCGAGGTGATGCGGGCTGACGAGGCACGTCACGCCGACGACGCCCGCACCCGCGGCGCGCTGCCGATGCCCTGGCCGGTGCGCCGGCTGATGGGCCTGCAGGCGCGGGTCATGACCACGCTCGCCTACTGGATTTGAACCATCGATCGACGCCCACCGCGGGCGCCAACGGATCACAACGACATGAAACTACCGTCGCGCCTTGCCGTGCGCTGCGCCGCCACCCTCGTGTTCCTGCTCGTGCTCGGGGAGCGGCTGGCGCTCGCCGCGCTACCCGCCATCGCCGACGGTCAACCGCTGCCCAGCCTCGCGCCGATGCTCGACCAGGTGACGCCGGCGGTGGTCAACATCGCCACCGAAGGTCATGTCGAGCTGCGCACCAACCCCTTGTTCAACGACCCCTTCTTCCGGCGCTTCTTCAACTTTCCCGAGCGTGCGCTGCGCCGTAAGACGCAGAGCCTGGGTTCGGGGGTCATCGTCGACGCCGCGCGCGGGCTGATCCTGACCAACAACCACGTCATCGCCAACGCCGACGCCATCACGGTCAACCTCCGCGACGGCCGCGACTTCGCCGCCGAGCTGGTCGGTAGCGACCCGGACACCGACGTTGCGGTCATCCGCATCCCACCCGAACGCCTGACGGCGGTGAAACTGGCCGATTCGGACGCGCTGCGTGTCGGTGACTTCGTCGTCGCCATCGGCAATCCGTTCGGGCTCGGCCAGACCGTGACCTCGGGCATCATCAGCGCGCTGGCACGCTCGGGGCTCGGCATCACGGGTTACGAAGACCTTATCCAGACCGATGCCTCGATCAACCCCGGCAACTCGGGCGGCGCATTGGTCAACCTGCGCGGCGAACTGGTCGGCATCAACACCGCCATCTACTCGCAGAGCGGCGGCAACATCGGCATCGGCTTCGCCATTCCCGCCAACATGGCGCACGACGTCATGGAACAGCTGGTCAGCTTCGGCGAGGTACGGCGAGGTTTCCTCGGTACGCAGTTCCAGGATCTCAACGCCGAACTCGTCGAGGCCTTCGACCTGCCGGTGAGCGAGGGCGCGGTGCTGGCGAGCGTGGCGCCGGGTTCGCCGGCGGCCAAGGCCGGCCTGCGGCCCGGTGACGTCATCGTCGAATTCAATGGCCGCAAGGTGGCGAGCGCGGCGGACCTGCGCAACCAGATCGGGCTCGCCCGTGTTGGCGCGAAGGTCGCGGTGACGTACGTACGCGAGGGCCGGCAACAGCACGGCACGGTCGAAATCGGCGCGCGCGACGAACTCGCGGGGCGCAATGCCGGTGTGCGCAACGAGCGCCTGTCGAACGTCACCATCGGCGACATCCCGGAGAACTCGCCGGCCTACGGTCGCATTGCCGGCGTCATGATCCACGGCATCGAACCAGGTTCACGGGCGTGGGCCGCGGGCCTGCGCGAGGGCGACATCATCAGTTCGGTCAACCGCGTGCCGACGCCCTCGGTGGCGGCTTTCGTGCAGGTCGTCGACGGCATCCAGGGACAATTGCTGCTGAGCGTGCACCGCGGCGCACAGGCCGCCTACGTCGTCATCAAGTAGCGCCGCCGCGCGGCGTTTCAGCTGCTGTACTTGACGCCGTCGAGGTGCGCGGCACGCACCACCTCGGCGATGCAGTTGATCAGGGCCGGGCGCGCGAAGCCGCGCCGGTAGAACACGGCGATGGTGCGTGCCGGCACGGGACGGGCGAACGGCCGCAACACGACGTGGCGGCCGAGTTCCTTGTTCAGCGGCATGGTCGCGGGCACGACCGTGACACCAGCGCCGGTGGCGACCATCTGCATGATGGTGTCGAGCGAACTGCCTTCGAGCGTGCGCTGCATGTCGTCGGTGCCGCCGCGTTCGAGATCGAGACAGGCCGGGCAGATGTCCACGACCTGCTCGCGGAAGCAGTTGCGTGCGCCGAGCAGGAGCAGGGTCTCACCAGCGAGATCGGCTGGCTTGACGGACTTGTGCCGAGCCAGCGCATGTTCCTTGGGGACGGCGACGTTGAACGGCTCCTCGTAGAGCGGGCGCGAGACCAGGCGCGAATCACGGAAGGGCAGTGACATGATCACGGCGTCGAGTTCGCCGCGGCGCAGGTCCTCGGCGAGCTCGTCGGTGAAACCTTCGCGCACGATCAGGCCGAGTTTCGGCGCGCGCCTTTTCAGCGCGGAAATCAGGCGCGGTACGAGGAACGGGCCTACGGTATAGATGACGCCGAGCCGCAGCGAACTGCCGAGGGGATCCTGGGCGGCGGCGGCGGTTTCACGCAGGGCATCGGCGGCGCCGAGGACTTCCTCGGCCTGGGCGACGAGGGTTTCGCCGACGGGGGTCACGATGACTTCGCTGCGGCTGCGTTCGAAGATGCGCACGCCGAGTTCCTCTTCGAGCTTGCGCACGCCGACGCTCAAGGTCGGTTGGCTGACGAAACAGGCCTCGGCGGCCTTGCCGAAGTGACGGTGCCGCGCTACGGCGACGATGTAGCGCAGTTCCGTGAGGGTCACGCGGCGCGGCCGGGATCAGGCGGAAGCACGCACCCGGGGGCGCAGCGCGCGCGGCGCGCGATCGACGAGCAGGGCGTCCAGCAACGCGACGTCGAGCAGGCGGCGGCCGTGGGCGTCGCCGGCGGCAACGGTGAATGGCGCATCGGGCTCGCCGGCCGAGTCCACGACGAGGGCGGCGCCCGCAAAATCGTGCCCACGCGTGAAGCGATGGGTGGTGACGATGGTCGCCAGACCGGCCGCCTGCGCTGCGAGCAGGCCGTTGCGCGTGTCTTCCAGCACCACGACTCGCGCGAGATCGGTGTCGAGTTCGGCCAGGACTGCTTCGTAGACTGCCGGTGAAGGCTTTTTCTCTGGCACGGTGTCGCAGGTCTGGATGGTGACGAACCAGTCGCGCCAGCCTGGTGGCAGGTTGTTGTCGAGCAGGGCGTCGCAGTTGCCGCGGGCCGAACTCGTCGCGATCGCCATCTTGATCCCAGCCGCGCGTGCTTCGTCGATCAGGCGCCGGATGCCGGGGCGCAGGGCCAGCGCGCCATCGCTCACCATGGCGGCGTAACGGCGCGTCTTGGCGCGGTGCAGGGTACGCACGAAGTCGTCGAACGCGGCATCATCGGCAAAGCGGCCGCGCAGGTCGCGGCCGTAAGCGGTGATGCGCTCGCGACCGCCCGAGATGGCGAGGAGTTCGGCGTAGAGTGCGGGCGTCCAGTTCCAGTCGAGGCCGAATTCCCCGAAGATCGCGTTGAAAGCGAGACGATGGACTTCCTCGGTATCGGCGAGCGTCCCGTCGACGTCGAAGATGATGGCTTGGAGCATGTCTTCCCTGGGGGCGCTCTGCGGCGCAATAGCGACAGCGTGTTGCGAGTCTAACACGAAAATTTCCAAATAACCTATTGATCCAGTGTGAAGCGTGTCAAATTTGCAACACAAATTCATGAAGTTATCGGGCGTGTCACGGGAAACTTTGAGGCTTGTGTGTTGCAATGCAAGAAAAACCGGCGCGATGTCGGGTGAGAGCGCGATTGCGCGGGATCGTTCCCGGCGCGTCGTGCAATCCGGGCGGGCCACTTGAACGACGGCCCGCGCCAGCCACCCAAGGGTCGTGGTGCAAGCTTTCGCCCAGACCCACGCTACGGCGAACTCGGCCGTGAAGCCTTCGACGACGGCTGGGGCAGCGCAGACGAGGCGCCGCCCCCGCTACGTACCACGGTGACCGACGAACGGGCGGCCTCGATCATCAACCGCAATCGTTCCCCCGACCTCCCGTTCAACCTCTCGATCAACCCCTACCGCGGCTGCGAGCACGGTTGTTCCTACTGCTACGCGCGGCCGGCGCACGCCTATGTCGATCTCTCGCCGGGCCTCGACTTCGAGAGTCGACTGTTCGCCAAGCCGGACGCCGCGGCGCTGTTGCGCCGTGAACTGGGCCGTCCGTCCTATCGCTGTGAACCGATATCACTCGGTGCCAATACCGACGCCTACCAGCCGATCGAACGTCGGTTGCGCATCACGCGCGGAATTCTGGAAGTGCTCGCCGAGTGCAGTCACCCGGTGACCATCGTCACCAAGTCGGCGCTGGTCGAACGCGACCTCGACCTGCTCGCGCCGATGGCGGCGCAGGGTCTCGTCCAGGTGTTCGTCTCCGTCACCACGCTCGATCGCGAGCTCGCCCGGCGCATGGAACCGCGCGCGGCGGCGCCGCAGCGGCGCCTGGAGGCGATCCGCCGTCTCGCCGCCGCCGGCGTGCCGACGGGCGTGATGTTCGCGCCGGTGGTACCGGCGCTGAACGATCACGAACTCGAGCGCGTGCTCGAACACGCCGCGCAGGTCGGTGCCTGCCACGCCGGATACGTGGTGCTGCGCCTGCCGCGCGAAGTGAACCCGCTGTTCAAGGACTGGCTCAGGCAGCACTACCCGCTGCGCTACGAGCGCGTCATGGGGCGCATCCGTGAGTTGCGTGACGGTGCCGAGAACGACGCCACCTTCGGCCGTCGTCTGGTCGGCCAGGGCGTGTTCGCGCAGCTCGTCCGCCAGCGTTTCGAGCGCGCCTGCCGCGCGCTGGGTCTGAACCGTTCCGACCATCGACTGGCCTGCGATCGCTTTCGTCCACCCAAGGCGGATGAGCGCCAGCTCGATCTCTTCTGATCTGCGTTCAACGCCGCAAGACGCGGATCCAGCGGCGGAAGTTGAACAGCGCGAGCAGTGCCCCGGCGACGTAGGTGAGGGCACAGGCGGTGAGGATACGCCGTGCCGCGGGCAGGTCGTCCGGCGCGAGGTAGCCGCGTTCGAGGATGGGCAGGGCGCGGGCGAAGCTGGCATCGAACTCGACCGGCAGCGTGACCAGGTGCACGACCACGGGCACCAGCATCACCGCGCCACCGGCAATGAGCATGAGCACGCCGGCCGCCGGGCTGCGTGTCATCACCGTCACGAAGGGCATCGCGACCAGCGCGATGGCGCCCCAGCGTTCGACGCCGATGGCGAACTGCGCCAGGCGTTGGCGCGCGTACAGCGGTCGATAACCGATGTAGTGCTGGATGGCATGGCCGACTTCGTGCGCGGCAACGACCACGGCGGCGAGCGAGCGCCGCTCGTGGTGTGGCGCTGACAGCACGACGCAGCGCCGACTCGGATCGAAGTGGTCGCCCTTACCAGCGCTTGCCGCCTCGACGGTGTAGTCCGTGAGGCCGGCTTTGCGCAGCAGGTGTCGCGCAAACTCGCCGCCGTTGCCGGGGATGTCGTCGCGTTCGACGCCGTGGCGCGCGAGCACCGCCCGTGCCCACAACGGCGGCCCCAGGATCGCGGCGAACACGAGCAGCAGGACCAGGAGTGGCATGCCGGTTCAGTCCGCCGTGCGCCGGATGACGACCAGGGTGAGGTCGTCGACCTGTGTCGCGCGTCCGCGGAAGGCCGCCAGTTCGCGTTCGAGACCCCGGCAGAGATCCGCCGCGGAGCGTTCGGCGTGAGCCGCGACATAGGCTTCGAGTCGCGCCTTGCCGTAGCGCTCGCCGTCGTCGCGACGCGTGTCCCACACTCCGTCGGTGCCGAGAACGACGATATCGCCCCGGCCCAGCACGTGGCCGTCGTGGCTTGCGTACGACCAGTCGGCGTCGATGCCGAGCGGGATGTCGTCGGCGCCCAGTGCCGTCATCGCGCGGGTCGCGGCTTTCCACACCATGGCCGGGTCGTGCCCGGCGCTCGCCCACTGCAGGGCGCCCTCGCCGCCGGCGTCGAGCACGAGCAGGAACAAGGTGACGAAGTGGCCGCGGCTGACGTCGTCGACGAGGTCGCGGTTGACCTGGGCGAGCAGATCGCCAGGTGCAAGGGCACGGTCGCGCGCGCCACGCAGCAGGGCGCGGGTGGTCGCCATCAACAGGCCCGGACCGACGCCATGGCCGGAGACGTCGGCCACCACCACGGCGCGGCCGCGGCCGCAGGGCGTGGCGAGGTCGAGGTAGTCGAAGAAATCGCCGCCGGTCTGCTCGGAGTAGAGCGTCACTCCGGCGATGTCGTAGCCGGCTACGGCAGGCGGCGCCTTGGGCAGCAGTTGCTGCTGGACTTCGTGTGCCAGCGCCAGCGCTTCTTCGACGCGGGCATGGTCCTTGAGACGCGGCACCATGTCGTTGAAGGCACGTCCGAGGGTTCCGATCTCGTCGCGGCTGACGATGCGCGCGCGGGCGTCGAAGTCACCGCGGGCGAGCCGTTCGGTGGCGGTGAGGAGTTCGCCAATCGGTCGTGTGAAGTGATGGGCGAGGGCAAAGGCCAGCAGCGCCGCCACCACGGTCACCGCCAGCACCAGCACGAGCAGGCCGCGCAGATGGGCGCGCGTTGTGCCCGCGGCGTCGCGGGCGGCCGCCATGGCCTCGGCCGTGGCGGCGGCGACGGGCACACTCATGACCACGTAGCTGGCATAACCCGGCGCGTCGCCGAAGTGGCGATACAGTACGAAGCTGTCCTCGCCGTGCACGCGCGCCTGCACCTCGCCGTCGGCGCCCGCGACCATCGCGGCGCGAATGTTCGCCGTGGCCGCGGCATCGTCGAGGGCGAAATCGGCCAGCCGGGGCAAGGTCTGCCAGTCGCCCTCGGCGGCCGCGCTCTGGCGCGCCAGTACGATGGCACGCGGTGGGTCGAACAGCGGCGCGCCGACCACGGCCACGGCCATCACGGTGCTGCCGGGACGCAGGTGCGGCGGCAGTTCGAGCAGGGCGAAAGTCGAGGAGAGGTCGACATCGATCCCGGTCACGCCGATGACGCGCCCGTCGCCGTCACGCACCGGCGCGGCGGCGTTGATCAGCAGTGCTGCGGTGCTCGCGTCGTGGTGCGGGCGGTACCAGCGGAAGCCGGGTTGGCGCAGCTGGTCCTCGAACCACGGCCGTGTACGCGGATCGAAATCGGGCGGATTATCGCCATGACCCGGGTAGGACGCGCTGAGGCCATTGTCGAGCGCGACGTATTGCCACCCGAGCAGCGTGTCCTGCGGGTCGCGCACGAGGCGGAAGAAGCCGCCCAGCGAAGCGAGCGCGCGCGCCTGTTCGAGCAGCGGTCCGCGCTCCAGCCCGGCCACGACATGCAGCGAGGCATGCTGCCAGGACACCGCCAATGGCGGGGCGGTGTGGCGTTCGCGGGCCACGCGCGGTGCTGGCGTGGTGACCAGGTCGAGTTCGGGCAAGGCAGCTTCGAACGCTTCGTCGAAGTAGGGCGTGATGCCAGCGTGTGCGGCCGCCGGCGCCGCGAGCGCGCGCGTCGCCGCGTCGGCCTGCAACTCGACCAGCAGGCGTACGCGGCGGCTCTCGCGGTCGAGCACGTCGGCATATTCGCTCGCGATGCGGCTCATGGTCCGTTGCGCCTGCTCGGCGAGGATGGCGGCGCTGCGTGCGGTGAGATCGCGGCTGAGGCTGCGGATGACGTCGACGTCCAGGACGATGGTCAGGATCGCCGGCAGCACGGCGATGAAGCCGAGCAGCAGCACGAGCTTGCGACGGATGCTCACCGATGCACGGGCCGGCGCCGCTTCAGTTGAGTACGGCCGGCGGCGTATCGGCGGTGGCCGCCGGCGTCGTCGCGGCGGTCAGCTGCCACGCGGCGCCCGCCAGCGCGGTGTCGAGCAACGCGAGGATGGAATGCACGAGGGCGGGGGTGAGCGCGAGATCGATGCCCGAGCCCTGCTCCGGTGCGAGTGTCAGCGCGATGCTGCCGTCGTCACGCGGGCGCAGGGTGAAGCGGGTCAGCAGGACGGGCTGTTCACCCAGCGGGTAGTGTCGCGGCGCCTCCTTGAACGGAGTTTTGAAGTCGGCGCTCGAGACCGCGTGCTGGCGTTCGAAATCGAGCAGCTCGCGGCGCGCGTCGCCGCTCGCCTGCAGGCGGATGTGGTCCTGGCCGGACAGCCGCTCGGCCAGTTGCGGTCGCAACGCGGCGACGAAGCGACGCGTCAGCCAGAAACGGAATTCCTCCGCCGACCCGCTCGACACGCGCAGCAGCAGGCGGTCCTCGGCCGGTACGAAAGTGATCTGTACCTGTTCGATCTGCGGCATGTTGCCGCCTCCTCGGCGCGCTTGGCGGCCCCGGTACGGGCGCGGGGCGTCGACGCATTATGCACCGCGTGCGCGAATCGGGCCGGCGCGAGCGTGGCCATGAATAAATCGCGCGGCGGTTCTACAATGCGACGCCCCGCGGCTGGCCGCGGGGCACGTGGACGATGCAGACGAACCCGACCGTGCAGCAGCACTCACACCCCGTGGCGGCGACGCCGGCCGCGCGTTACGCCGCCGACCTCGCGGCCGGCCGTATCCGTCCCGACGACGCCCAGGCAGCGGCGGTCGCCGCGCTCGAACGCGTCTTCGCGGCGCTGGCGGCAAGCCCCGCGCGTCGCGAGGCCGGTATCGTCGATCGCCTGCTCGGGCGCCGCGTGGCGCCGTGGCAGGGCGTACGCGGCCTGTACCTGTGGGGACGCGTCGGCCGCGGCAAGACCTACCTGGTCGACACCTTCTACGACTGCGTCCCGGCCGCGCACAAGGCGCGCGTGCATTTCCATCATTTCATGCGTCGCACGCACCACGCGTTGCGCTCCCTCGGTGAGCAGCGCGACCCGCTGAGGAGCATCGCCGCGCGCTGGGCCGAGGAGCATCGCGTGCTGTGCCTCGACGAGTTCCACGTCGCCGACATCACCGATGCAATGCTCCTCGCCGGCCTGCTCGAGGCCTTGTTCGAGGCCGGCGTGACCCTCATCGCGACGTCCAACGAAGCGCCCGACGAGCTCTACGCAGGGGGGCTGCAACGTGAGCGTTTCCTGCCCGCGATCGCCCACCTCAAGTCGCACCTCGAGGTGCTCGAACTGGCCGGCGAACTCGACTACCGCCTGCGCGCGCTGGAGCAGGCGCCGGTCTACTACGTGGCGGCGACCGGTGCGGCGGACGACGAACTCGCGCAGCGGTTCGAGGCCGTCGCCGCATCCGTCGGCACGCCGGGTGCCTTGCTCGAAGTCGACGGGCGTGACATCCCGACCGTGCGCCTGGCCGATGGCGTCGCCTGGTTCGCCTTCGAGGTCCTGTGCGGAGGGCCACGTGCGACCGGCGACTACATCGAGATCGCGCGCTGCCATCACACCGTGTTCCTCAGCGACATCCCGTGTCTCGGCCGCGAAGACAACGACGCCGCACGGCGTTTCATCAACCTCATCGACGAAATCTACGACCGCAACGTCAACCTCGTCGTCTCCGCCGCCGCCGAGCCGGAAGCGCTTTACGCCGGCGAGCGTCTCGCCAAGCCGTTCCTGCGCACGGCGAGCCGCCTGCGCGAGATGCGCTCACACGATTACCTGGCTCGCCAACACCAAGGCGATTGAGAAGAATTTCGCCTAAAAATATAAATAAAACAATATATTAAATAATATTATTGACATTTTAGATTCATAATCTAAGCTATCTCTCCAATTATTGGACCTTTCGAGTGATAGCCCGGTGTTGCCTGCCTCGCCCTCCCTGCCCAGCCTGAACGCTTCCGAGCAGGAACGCGCGATCGCGCGCGTCATCGCCTGCCACTACGGTGACGGCGGCATCTACCTGCCACGCACGGCCGGCGGACGCGAGACCCTGCGCGCCGCGGTCGACGAGGGCTTCGTCGACACGCAAGGCTTCCTCACGCCCAAGGGCCGGCGCCTGCTGGCTCGCAGTGGCCACTGAACACCTCCGTGGGTGAACCGACAGGTTTCGACCTGTCACCAGCGTATTAGGGCTGCTCTTGCAGCCCTTTTTTTTGTGTTCATAAATTCGAAAAACGAATAAATAAATTATTAAATATTCATTTATGGACTAAAAATAGATTGCTACGGTGCGCGTCCCCCAACTGGCCCGCCGGGCCGGGAGCCGCGCCGATGTACACCTACGACGCTTTCGATCAGTGCCTCGTCGACGAACGGGTCGCCCAGTTCCGC
Organism: Gammaproteobacteria bacterium; assembly: GCA_050184115.1. Classification (GTDB taxonomy): domain Bacteria; phylum Pseudomonadota; class Gammaproteobacteria; genus JACKNG01. Next base: position 12,164 of record JBFXAQ010000004.1, read on the forward strand.
GACCAGACTCGGCGTTTCCTTGCCGGTGAACTCGACGAGGATTCCTACCGGCCGCTGCGCCTGATGAACGGGGTCTACCTGCAGCGCCACGCGCCGATGCTGCGCGTCGCGATCCCCTACGGGCTCCTGTCGTCGCAGCAGTTGCGCATGTTGGCCCACGTGGCCCGCACCTACGACCGCGGTTACGGCCACTTCACGACGCGCCAGAACATCCAGTTCAACTGGCCTGAACTCGCTCGTGTGCCGGACATCCTCGCAGACCTCGCCACGGTCCAGATGCACGCCATCCAAACCAGCGGCAATTGCGTGCGCAACATTACCAGCGACCCGTTGGCGGGTGTCAGCCCGGACGAGATCGCCGATCCGCGTCCCTACTGCGAAATCCTGCGTCAGTGGTCGACGCTACATCCGGAGTTCGCTGCCCTGCCGCGCAAGTTCAAGATCGCCGTCGCCGGTGCCGCCAGCGACCGCGCCGCGACCGCCTTCCACGACATCGGTCTGCGCGTGGTGCGCGATGCCGAAGGGGCGCTCGGATTCCGTGTGCTGGTCGGCGGCGGTCAGGGCCGCACGCCGCGGGTCGCGGCAGTGCTGCGCGAGTTCCTCGCCGAAGGCGACCTGCTGTCCTATACCGAGGCCATCCTGCGCGTCTACAACCGCCTCGGCCGGCGCGACAACAAGTACAAGGCGCGCATCAAGATCCTGCTCGGCGCGCTCGGCGAGGCGCGCCTGCGCGAACTCGTCGAGCAGGAGTGGGCGCTCATCCGCGATTCCGCGTTGCGCCTGGAGCCGGACGAGCTTGACGCCATGCGCGCGCACTTCACCGTTCCGGCCTACCGCGACGACGCCGGGGCTGCCGGACTGGTCGCGGCACGCCTGGCCCGGGACCGGGAGTTCGCGCGTTGGCACCGGCGCAACACGCGTGCGCACCGCGTGCCGGGCTACCGCGTCGTGCTGGTGTCGCTGAAACGTCCAGGCCAACCGCCCGGCGACGCGACGGCCGACGAACTGGACGCATTGGCGGCGTTGGCCGAACGCTACAGCTTCGGCGAAATGCGTGTCACGCACGAGCAGAACCTCGTCCTGGCGGACGTCGCCGAGGCCGATCTCCCGGCGCTGTGGCAGGCGCTTGGTCGCCATGACCTTGCCAGTCCGAACGTCGGTCTGCTCACCGACCTGATCTGCTGCCCGGGGCTCGATTTCTGCTCGCTGGCCAACGCCCGCTCGATCCCGATTGCCGCTGCCATCCAGGCCCGTTACACGGATTTCGACTACCTGCACGACGTCGGCGATATCGAACTCAAGATGTCTGGCTGCATGAACGCCTGCGGGCATCACCATGTCGGCCACATCGGCATCCTGGGAGTCGACAAGGGCGGGGCGGAGTTCTACCAGTTCACCCTCGGCGGCATAGCCGGTGACGGCGCACGCCTGGGTGAGCGGCTGGGTCCCGCGGTGCCGGCTGCCGAAGTCGTGACCGTGCTCGACAACGTCCTCGCGACCTATCTGGCCGAACGCCAGGCGGGAGAGTCATTCATCGACACCGTCGAGCGCATCGGCCCCGAACCGTTCCGCGCCCGTGTCTACGCGGCGGCGGCCTGACGGCGCGCCGCGCGCCAGGAGAGGTCTCATGCACTACGCCACTCACGCCGGTGCCTTCGTCGACGACTGGACCCTAGACCCCGACGCGACCGGCGGGCGGTCGTCACGTCACATCGTCCTCGATCTCGAAGCCTGGCGTGTCGCCACCGCGGGCGGGACGGCGGCCGCCCTCCTGCTCGACGGTGCGACCGCGATCGAGGACCTCGCCATCGATCCCGCGCGTTGCGCATTGGTCGCGGTAGCTTTCAGCCATTTCACCGATGGTCGCGGCTATTCCCTCGCGCGCCTGCTGCGTCGCAACGGCGTGGCCTGCGATCTTCGCGCGGTGGGGGACGTTCGCCCGGATCAGGTGTTCGCGCTGGCGCGTTGCGGCTTCAGCTCGTTCGGAGCCGCCGACGTGGCGAGCGCGCGCCAGCTCGCCTCGCGCCTCGCCGATTTCAGCGCCGTCTACCAGCCCGCCGCGGACGATCGCGTCCCGATCCCGGCGTTGCGCCGACTGCGTCGTGCCTCGGGGTGACTGACGCCCCCGGGCAGCGCGCGATTCAAGTACCATGCCGTGCGGGCCGACAAACTGCCGACAACCCGCGTCGGCGCTGCAACTGACCCATGGCCCATTCTCACGCCCATCACCTCGAGTCCCGCTCGTCACGTCCCGTGCGGGCGTTGATCATCGACGACTCGCGCGAATACATGGTCATGTTGCGACGCATGCTGGCCGAGACCCTGCCCGACATCGAGGTCACCGAGTACGACCCCGATCAGCAGGGTAAGCCGGGACCGCATTTCGACTGGGCCGCCTACGACGTGGTCCTGCTCGATCACAATCTCGGTGGCAACGAGAACGGCCTCGACTGGCTGGTCGAGTTCCAGGCGACCCGCCCGCTGCCGCCGACCATCCTCATGACCGCCCAGGGCAACGACTACCTCGCGGCGCGCGCGATCAAGCTGGGGGCAGCGGATTACGTCCGTAAGCAGGACGTCACCACCTGGCGCATCGGGCGCATGGTGCGCGAACTCGTCGCCGCCGACGCCGCCACGGCCGAACTCGATTGCGACCGCACGCTACGCGAGGAGCGCGTGCGACCGCCGCACCTCGACATCCTCGACGAGCTCATCGCACGACATCCGCCGCGTCCGAGCGGGCCCGGCGCCACCATCGGCTACCGTTTCGTGCGCCTCATCGGCCAGGGCGCGAGTTCGCGCGTCTACCTTGCCGAGCGCACCAGCGACGACAACACCCTGGTGCTCAAGGTGATCGATCTCGCCCACGTGCGCGACGTCAACATCGTCGAACGCTTCATCCGCGAAGCCGAGATCGTCGCCGGCATCGCCAGCCCCTACGTGGTGCGCTTCTACGACTTCGGCCTGACTCCGAGCTACGGCTACATCGCGATGGAATTCTTCACCCGCGGCGATCTCAAGCAGCGCATCGAACGGGGCATGACACGCGACGATGCCTTGAACTACGTGCGCCATATCGCGCGCGGCCTGCAGGCCATACATGCCCGTGGCATCGTCCACCGCGATCTCAAGCCGGGCAACATCATGTTCCGTGCCGACGACAGCCTGGCGCTGGCGGACTTCGGCATCGCGCGGCGCGTCGATGTCGCCAGCGACCTCACCAATGCCGGCAGCGTGCTCGGCACGCCCAACTATCTGAGCCCCGAGCAAGCCCTCGGCCAGCCGGTCGATCACCGCGCCGATCTCTACGCCGTCGGCATCATGCTCTACGAGATGCTGACGGGCCGGAAACCCTTCCGCGCCGAGAGCGCTTCCGCGCTCGTGTTCCAGCACGTGCATGCCGAACGCCCCATCCTCCCGGCCCAGTTCGGTGATCTGCAGCCGTTGCTCGATCACCTGCTCGCGGTCGAGCCGTCGGCGCGCTACGCGAGCGCCGCCGAACTCGTCGCGGCCCTCGATCGCGTCGCTACCAGCCACGCCGCTTGAAGGCGCCGGCGGTTGAATTCCGCCACCTGACCCTCATCTCGTGCCGGCGGCCACGTCGTGGCGTGAGCCGCATCTTGCCGGCACCAACGACGACGGGTCATGAACGAAGAACAACAACCCCAGATCATCCTCCCGCACGACGAGCACGACAGCACGGCCCGGGTTCCGGCCCGCGCCACCGACGTGCTGCCCGAACAGCTGCTGATCCTGCCACTGCGTGCTCGCCCCTACTTTCCCGCCCAGACCATGCCGCTGGTGATCGAGGACGAGCCATGGCGCGAGACCATCGAGCGCGTCGGCAACACGCCGCACAAGCTGGTCGGCCTGGCCTACAGCCGTCATCCGGCCGAAAGCAGCGTGCCGCGACCGGAGGACTTCGCCGTCTGGGGTACCGTCGCACGCGTGCATCACCCGATGCGCGAGGATGGTCGCATCCAGTTCATCGCCGAGGGCCTCGAGCGGTTTCGCATCGCGCGCTGGATCAAGGCCGACCGCCCGTTCGTGGCCCAGGTCGAGTACCCGCGCGTGGTCCCCGAGCAGGGCAAGGAGGTGCGCGCCTACGCGCTGGCCATCATCAACAAGATCAAGGAACTGCTGCCACTCAACCCCTTGTACAAGGAAAGCCTCAAGGCCTTTCTCGACCGCTTCACCCCGGATGACGCCTCGCCGCTGGCCGATTTCGCCGCCGCCATGACCAGCGCCGACGCCGAGCAACTGCAGGAGGTCCTCGAGACCGTGCCGCTGCTGCGGCGCATGGAGAAGGTGCTGCTCCTGATCCAGCACGAGCTGGAGGTGGCCGGTCTGCAGAGCGAGATCCGCAAACGCGTCGAGGAGCGCATCTCGGTCCAGCAGCGCGAGTTCTTCCTGCGCGAGCAGCTCAAGCAGATCCAGAAGGAGCTCGGCATCTCCAAGGACGACAAGACGGTCGAGCTCGAACGCTTCCGTGGCCGCCTCGAAGGGCGCCGCGTGCCCGCCGACGTGCAGCGTCGCATCGACGACGAGCTCGACAAGTTCGCCGTGCTCGAAGCGGGCTCACCCGAGTACGGCATGACGCGCAACTACCTCGACACCCTGACCGACCTGCCGTGGGGCGTGACCTCGGCCGACAACGTCGATCTCGAGCATGCGCGCAAGGTGCTCGATCGCGACCATGCGGGTCTCGAGGACGTCAAGGAGCGCATCATCGAGTTCATCGGCGTCGGCAAGCTGCGTGGCGAGATCGCCGGCTCCATCCTGCTGCTGGTCGGTCCGCCCGGCGTCGGCAAGACGTCGATCGGCCAGTCGGTGGCCGCCGCCCTGGGTCGGCGCTTCTATCGTTTCAGCGTCGGCGGCATGCGCGACGAGGCCGAGATCAAGGGCCATCGTCGCACCTACATCGGCGCCATGCCGGGCAAGTTCGTGCAGGCGGTGCGCGAGGCCGGTACCGTGAATCCGGTCATCATGCTCGACGAGGTCGACAAGATCGGTAATTCATACCAGGGCGACCCGGCCTCGGCCCTGCTCGAGGTGCTCGACCCGGAACAGAATGCGAGCTTCCTCGATCACTACCTCGACGTGCGCATGGACCTCTCCAAGGTGCTGTTCGTGTGCACCGCCAACCAGCTCGATTCGATCCCGCGCCCGCTGCTCGACCGCATGGAGGTCATCCGCCTGTCGGGTTACCTCACCGCCGAAAAGGTGACCATCGGTACGCGTTACCTGTGGCCAAAGCAGCGCGCCCGCGCGGGGCTCGCGGCCGGGGATGTACGCATCAACGCTGCCGCCATGAAGGCGATTGCCGAGAACTACGCGCGCGAAGCAGGGGTCCGCAACCTCGAGAAGCTGCTCGGACGCATCGCACGCAAGGCCGCCATCCGCACCATCCGTGGGGAGCGCGGCAGCAAGGGACTCAGCGTGACGGCGGCCAACCTCACCGATTACCTCGGCCAGGCGCCGTTCCGCAAGCAGACACCGAACCGCGGCGTCGGCATCGTCACCGGGCTCGCCTGGACCGCCATGGGCGGCGCTACGCTGGACGTCGAGGCGACCCTGGTGCACAGCAAGCACCGCGGGTTCAAGCTCACCGGCCAGCTCGGCGAGGTGATGCGCGAATCGGCCGAGATCGCCTACAGCTACGTTGCGGCGCATCTCGCCGAGTTCGACGGCGCCCCCGACTTCTTCGACGAGGCTTTCGTTCACCTCCACGTGCCAGAAGGTGCGACGCCGAAGGACGGGCCCAGCGCCGGCATCACCATGGCCACTGCGCTGCTGTCGCTGGCGCGGCGCGAGAAACCGAAGCGGGCGCTGGCCATGACCGGCGAACTGACCCTGACCGGGCGCGTGCTCGCGGTCGGTGGCATTCGCGAGAAGATCATCGCCGCGCGCCGCGCCGGTGTGCGCGAGATCATCCTGCCGGCGGCGGTGGAGGGGGAATTCGCCGAGTTGCCGGCCTACATCCACCAGGGCATGAAAGTGCACTTCGTGGCTGATTTCGCCGAGGTCGCGCGTCTGGTATTCGGCTGAAGCGTCAACCCGCGACGCCGCGCCCGAGCAGGGCGGCGGCACGATGGCGGAACTCCGGCATGCCGGCGAGGGCCGCCAAGAGTACGGTGAGATTGAGCACGCCGACCACGCCGAACACGCCCGGGATACCGACTCCGATCTCGTAGAGCAGGACGGTGAACGCTGCCGACATCACCATGAACAGCGCGTCGACGATGTTCAGCGCGGCCAGCATGCGCGAGACCCACTGCGGGTCCGCACGCGCCTGCAGCGCCGCGTACAGCGGCACGATGTAGAGCGCTCCGCAGGCGCCGATGACAGCGAGATCGGCGAACAGGCGTACGGCGTGTGGATTGGCGAAGAACAGCGCCGGGGTCAGCGTGGTGGTCGGCGCCGGCGGCGTGCCGGCCAGCCACACGTCGAGCGAGGCGAGCGTGATGCCGAGGGCGGCGAAGGGCACGATACCGAGTTCGATGCGTCCACGTGAGAGCCGCTCGCAGGTGAGCGAGCCGATACCGATGCCGACGGTGAAGGCGGCGTTCAACAGGGTCACTGCCTGTTCGTCGGCGCCGAGCAGCACCTTGCCGTAGGTCGGCACCACGCTGAGATAGGTGGCGCCGATGAACCAGAACATCGAGATGAGCAGGATGAGCGCGAACAGCGCGTGGTCGCGCAGGCTCTCGACGAGGATGGCCCAGGTCGAGCGCAGGATGTTGCGGTCGACGTGCAGGTGCGGATCGTTGGCGGCAGCCGGTGGGATGAAGGCGGCAGCTGTGCGCCCGAGTGCCGCGATGCCGACGACGGCGGCGACGATGGCGAGCGGCGCGGCGTGGCCGAGGCTGGCGAGCAGGCCCCCGCACAGGCCGCCGGTGAGAATGGCGACGTAGGTGCCGAGCTGGATGAGGCCGTTGCCGCCGGTGAGTTCGTCGGGCGCGAGATGCTGCGGTAGCACGCTGTACTTGAGCGGGCCGAAGAACGTCGACTGCAGGCCCATCAGGAACAACACCGCGAGCAGGAAGGGGTAGCTCTCGAGCCAGAAGCCGAGCGCGCCGAGGCCCATGACCACGATCTCGGCGGTCTTGACGTGGCGGATCAACGCCGCCTTCTCGAACTTGTCGGCGACCTGGCCGGCGAAGGCCGAGAAGAGGAAGAACGGCAGGATGAAGATGGCGCCGGTCATCACCACCAACACGCGGGTGTCGAGACCGGTGCGCTCGGCGACCGTGAAGGTGACGAAGATCACCAGCGCGAAGCGGAACACGTTGTCGTTGAACGCGCCCAGGAACTGGGTCAGGAACAGGGGCGCGAAACGGCGCGATCGGATCAGGCCGGACTGGCGCACGGGCGGGATTCCACGGCTGGTCTGGGCGGCAAGGCTTTGTGCGATACTCGGCGGCGCCTTTCCCCCGCAGACAGGGTCCAGCCGCGATGCCGATCGTAACCGAAGTCGACCTCCTCAAGTATCGGCGCACCAAGATCGTGGCGACGGTCGGCCCGGCCTGCGGCACGCCGGAGATGATCCGCACGCTGATCGAGGCCGGTGTCAACGTTTTCCGCGTCAACATGTCCCATGGCAGTCACGAGGGGCATGGCCAGGCCATCGCCATGATCCGCGAGGTCGCGGCGGAACTCGGCACGGCGACCGCCATTCTCGCCGACCTGTGCGGCCCGAAAATCCGTACGGGCAAGTTCGCCGGTGGTACGGTCGCACTGGTCGCTGGCAGCGAGGTCGTCATCACCACCGCCGACGTCAGTGGTGACGCCAACTTGATCCCGTCCCAGTACGACGCGTTGCCGCGCGATGTCGCCGTCGGTCACCGCGTGCTGCTGAACGACGGCGCCGCGGAATTGCGGGTGCTCGCCATCGACGGCGAGACGGTGCGCTGCAAGGTCGTTGCCGGCGGCAAGGTCGGCGACCACAAGGGCATCAACCTGCCGGATTCCGATGTCTCGGCGCCCTCGCTGACTGCCAAGGATCGTGCCGACGCCGCCTTCGCCCTTGCCGCCGGGGTCGACTTTCTCGCGCTGTCCTTCGTGCGGACGGCCGCGGACATCCGTGAGCTGCGCGCGCTGGTCGACGCCGCGCCCATCACCGTCGGCATCATTGCCAAGATCGAGAAGCCCGAGGCGCTCGACAACAGCGAGGCGATCATCGCCGAGGCCGACGGCATCATGGTCGCGCGCGGTGATCTCGGCGTCGAACTCAATCCCGAGCAGGTACCGCTGGCCCAGGCCCAACTGGTGAACCGTGCGCGGGCCATGAACAAGCCCGTGATCGTCGCCACGCAAATGCTCGAATCGATGATCACTGCCGTGCGTCCGACCCGCGCCGAGGTTTCCGATGTCTCCTTCGCGGTCGCCAGCGGCGCCGACGCCGTGATGCTGTCGGGCGAATCGGCGGTCGGCAGCTTCCCGGTCGAGGCCGTGCGCATGATGGACCGCGTCGCGCGCCAGACCGAGAGCTACCACTGGCACACCGGCCTCGACTTCGTCTCCCGCCGTGGTGAGGCGGTTGGCGACATCAAGCCTTTCGGCGATGCCATCGCCGACGCCACGGCGCAGCTCGTCGGCGACGTGCGCGCGCGGGCCGTGATCGTGATTTCCTCGCAGGGCATGACGGCGGCGACCATCAGCGCGGCGCGACCTGCGGCGCCGGTCGTGGCTATTTCCAGGGATCTCGGCACCTGCCGGCGCATGAACCTGATGTGGGGCATGATCCCGCACTACGTCGACGCCGTCGGCACGGAGAATCCGAACCACATCGCGCGCCGCGCGGCGCGCGAGCTCGGGCTCGCCGAGGACGGCGAGTTCGTCGTCATGGTGCGTGGCTTCCACGCCGACCCGGCACTCAATTCGCCGTCGATCACGCTGCTGCAGGTCTAGACGCCGGGGGCGGGGGGCGTCGGGTCTCGTGGTGCCCGGCGCCGGGTGGCGCCGGGCCGGGCGCATCCTAGAACGGTATGTCGTCGTCGAAGTCACCCATCGGCGGTTCGTCCATGTCGCTGGACGGGCGGCTCGGAGCACGGCCGCCGGACGGTGCGCCGCCGCCACTGCCACCCTCGCCGCCACCGCCGCCACCACCACCGCGGCCGCCGAGCATCTGCATGTCGCTGACGACGATCTCGGTCGTGTAGCGCTCGTTGCCATCGCGGTCCTGCCACTTGCGCGTCTGCAGGCGGCCTTCGACGTAGACCTGCGAACCCTTGCGCAGGTACTCGTTGACGATCTCGGCCAGCTTGCCGAAGAACACCACGCGGTGCCACTCGGTGCGTTCCTGCTGCTCGCCGCTGTCGCGGTCCCGCCAGGACTCGGCCGTGGCCAGGCGGACGTTCGCCACCGCGCTGCCACCAGCGGTGTAGCGGACCTCCGGGTCCGCGCCCAGGTTTCCAATCAGCATGACTTTGTTCAGGCCACGTGCCATCGCGCATTCTCCCTTTTGTGGTTGATGAACCCGTCCGTGGGTCGGTCGTTCGTGGGTGTACGGCGCCCGATTCTATCCGGAAGCCGGGTCCGCGACAGGGGGGGGTCAGTGACGCGCCGGTCGGGCGAGCGCCGCGGCCGGCACGTTCAGGCTCAGCGCCAGCCAGACCACGCTGATGGCGGCACAGGTCAGGGGCACCGCGGCGTAACCCCAGGCGCCGGCCACGCTGCCGCCGCACAGGCCGCCAAGGAAGACGCCGATGAACTGGAAGGTCGAGTAGGCGCCGAGCGCCGCGCCCTTGCCGCTGGCCGGAGCGGCGCGCGAGATGAAACCGGGCAGCGAGGCCTCGAGGAAGTTGAAGGCGACGAAATAGAGCGTGAGGGCGACGTAGAGGCCGAGACGATCGTCCCACCACAACCATAGCAGCAGCTCGGCGATGGCGAGGCCGGCGATCGAGCCGTAGAACAGGTGCCGCGCCAGGCCGCGCCGCGACGACAGCATGATCAGCGGCCCGACCAGCAGGATCGAGACCGCCAGCACCGGCAGGTAGACCGTGTAGTGCTGCGCGGCATCGAGGCCGAGGCCTTCGCGCAGCGTCACCGGGATGGCGACGAAGCTCGCCGCGAGAACCAGGTGCAGTGTCAGCACGCCGAGGTAGAGCACGCGCAGGTCGGGCTCGGTGAGGGTCTCGCGCAGCGACGGCACGGCGCTGCCGCGCACCGGCGCCGGTACCCGCGGCAGGCCACCGAACAGGACGGCGATGGCGAGGAGCGCGAGCGCACCGGAGGCCAGGAACAGGCCGCCGAGACCGAACAGGCCGTTCAGCACCGGGCCGACGACAAAGGCGACCGAGAAGGCGCCACCGATGCTGATGCCGATGATGGCCATGACCTTGGTGCGCTGGCTGTCGCGCGAGAGGTCGGCGGCGAGCGCGAGCGTCGCGCCCGACACCGCACCGGCGCCCTGCACGGCGCGGCCGATGATGACCGGCCAGATGGTCTTGGCGGCGGCCGCGATCAGCGCGCCGCCGGCGAACAGGCACAGGCCGCCGACGATGACCGGCCGCCGCCCGACGCGGTCCGACAGGCTGCCCAACGGGATCTGGAAACCGGCCTGGGTAAGGCCGTAGACGCCGATGGCGACGCCGATGAGAAAGGGCGTCGCGCCCGGCAGGCGCTCGGCATACAGCGCGAGCACCGGGATCAGCATGAACAGGCCCAGCATGCGCATGAAGAACACCAGCGCGAGTACCAGCGCGCTGCGCTTTTCCAGGGCATTCATGGCGAGTTCGGCAGACACGGGTGAAAGGGTTTGAGGGCCGGCGAAAAAACGCCGTATAGTACTCGCTTGCTCTTTTCACGCGCCAGTTCTCGCGGCTCGGCGCTCCCGGTCAGCACATCAGCAGCGCCCTCCATGGACACCATACATCTGCGTGGCGCCCGCACGCACAACCTCAAGAACGTCGACCTCGACCTGCCGCGCGACAAGCTCATCGTGGTCACCGGCCTGTCGGGTTCGGGCAAGTCCTCGCTCGCCTTCGACACCATCTACGCGGAAGGCCAGCGCCGCTACGTCGAGTCGCTGTCGGCCTATGCGCGGCAATTCCTCTCGATGATGGAGAAACCCGACATCGACCACATCGAGGGCCTCTCGCCGGCCATCTCGATCGAGCAGAAATCGACCTCGCACAACCCGCGTTCGACCGTCGGCACGATCACCGAGATCTACGACTACCTGCGCCTGATGTTCGCGCGCGTCGGCGTGCCGCGCTGTCCCGACCACGCCGAGGTGCTGGAGGCGCAGACCGTCTCGCAGATGGTCGACCAGGTGCTGGCCCTGCCCGAGGACTCGCGCTGGATGCTGCTGGCGCCGGTGATCCGAGGCCGCAAGGGCGAACACCACCAGGTCTTCGAACACCTCGCCCGGCTCGGTTACGTGCGCGCGCTGGTCGACGGCGAGGTGGTCATGCTCGACGACCCGCCGGTGCTGGCGCTGCGCAAGAAGCACGACATCGATGTGGTCGTCGACCGCATCCGCGTGCGCGAAGACGTGCGCCTGCGCCTGGCCGAGTCCTTCGAGGCCGCGCTCGAACTCGGCGAGGGCGTGGCGCGCGTGCTGCCGCTGGAGGGCGAAGGCGCGGAACTCCTGTTCTCATCGCGCTTCGCCTGCCCCGCCTGCGGTTACAGCATCAACGAACTCGAACCGCGGCTGTTTTCCTTCAACAACCCGGTTGGCGCCTGCCAGGCCTGTGACGGCCTCGGCCAAGTGCAGTTCTTCGACGAGCAACGCGTCGTCCAGCACGCCGAGCTCAGCCTGCCCGCCGGCGCCATCCGTGGCTGGGACCGCCGCAACGCCTACTACTTCCAGCTCGTCCATGCGCTGGCCCAGCACTACGGCTTCGACATCGACACGCCGTTCGGCGAACTGCCGGAGCGCATCCGCACCATCATCCTGCATGGCAGTGGCAAGGAGCAGATCGAGTTCACCTATTTCAAGAGCGGCGGGCGCGCCTACAAGCGCAAGCACGCCTTCGAGGGCGTGTTGCCGAACATGGAGCGGCGCTACCGCGAGACCGATTCGAACATGGTGCGCGAGGACCTCTCGCGCTACCTCGGCCACAAGCCCTGCCCGGAATGCCAGGGCACGCGCCTGAACAAGGCCGCGCGCAACGTCTTCATCGGCAGCCACAACCTGGCCGACGTCACCGCCATGCCGATCGGCGCCACCCACAAGTTCTTCGACAGCCTTGCGCTGAAGGGCAAGCGCGGCGAGATCGCCGAGAAGATCGTGCGTGAAGTGCAGCTCCGGCTCGAGTTCCTGGTCAACGTCGGTCTCGATTACCTGACGCTGGACCGCAGCGCCGACACCCTCTCCGGCGGCGAAGCCCAACGTATCCGGCTGGCGAGCCAGATCGGCGCCGGCCTGGTCGGCGTGATGTACATCCTCGACGAGCCCTCGATCGGCCTGCACCAGCGCGACAACCAGCGCCTGCTGAACACCCTCTTTCACCTGCGCGATCTCGGCAACACCGTGATTGTCGTCGAGCACGACGAGGAGGCCATCCTCGCCGCCGACCACGTCGTCGACATGGGGCCGGGCGCCGGCGTGCACGGCGGGCGCGTGGTGGTGGCTGGCACTCCGGACACGGTCGCCGCCTGCAGCGAGTCGCTCACCGGCCAGTACCTGTCCGGGCGGCGCGCCATCGAGGTGCCGCTGTTGCGTACGCTGCCGAATCCCAAGCGCCAGCTCAGCATCCGCGGCGCGCGCGGCAACAACTTGAAAGGTGTGGACGTCGACCTCCCGGTCGGTCTCATGACCTGCGTCACCGGAGTCTCCGGTTCGGGCAAGTCGACCCTGGTCAACGACACGCTCTACGCCTATGCCGCGCGCGAGTTGAACGGCGCCGCCGCCAACCCCGCCGAGTATGTCGAGATCAAGGGGCTCGACCACTTCGACAAAGTGGTCGACATCGACCAGAGCCCGATCGGGCGCACGCCGCGCTCCAATCCGGCGACCTACACCGGCTTGTTCACACCCATACGCGACCTCTTCGCCGCCACCCCCGAAGCGCGCTCGCGCGGCTACCAGCCCGGGCGCTTCAGCTTCAACGTCAAGGGCGGGCGCTGCGAGGCCTGCCAGGGCGACGGCGTGATCAAGGTCGAGATGCACTTCCTGCCCGACGTCTACGTGCCCTGTGATCTCTGCAAGGGCAAGCGCTACAACCGCGAGACGCTGGAAATCCTCTACAAGGGCCGCAGCATCAGCGAGGTCCTCGACATGACGGTGGAGGAAGCGCGCCAGTTCTTCGACGCCGTGCCGTCCGTCGCCGGCAAGCTGCAGACCCTGAGCGAGGTCGGCCTGTCGTACATCCGGCTCGGCCAGAACGCGACCACGCTGTCGGGCGGCGAGGCACAGCGCGTCAAGCTCTCGCGCGAGCTGTCGAAGCGGGATACCGGCAAGACGCTCTACATCCTCGACGAGCCGACCACGGGCCTGCATTTCTACGACATCGAGCAACTCCTGCGGGTGCTGCATCGCCTGCGCGACCACGGCAACACCGTGGTCGTCATCGAGCACAACCTCGACGTCATCAAGACTGCCGACTGGTTGATCGACCTCGGCCCGGAGGGCGGCAGCGGCGGCGGCGAGATCCTGGCCGTCGGCACGCCGGAGGAGGTCGCGTCCAATTCGGCCTCGCACACCGGGCGTTTCCTCGCCGAGGTCCTCGCGCGCAGCGCGCAACCGGCTTCGCTGTCGGCGTGAGGCGCGGCGCGGGGGGCGGCCGCGCCCGGCCGCGCACGGCCTCGAGCATGCGTTGCGTGCTCGTCGGCCTGCTGGCCCTGGCGGCCGTGAGCGTGGAAGCCGCCCAACCCGTTCCCCGCGTGCTGCGCATCGGCACGTCTGGCGACTACGCGCCGTTCAGCGTCCGCGACGGCAGCGGTCTGCACGGCTTCGACATCGAACTCGCCAACGCCTTTGCCGCCGCACGCGGCTACGCCATCGAGTGGGTTCCCTTCGCCTGGCCGGATCTGGCCGCGGATTTCGCCGCCGGCCGTTTCGATCTCGTCATGAGCGGGGTCACCGTGCGCCCGGACCGTTCCATCGCCGGACGCTTCAGCGTGCCGGTCGCGCGCAGCGGCGCGGTGTTGCTCTACGATGTCCGGGTACACCCGGACGCCGTCGACGTGGATGACTTCGACCGCGCCGGCGTCCGTCTCGCCGTCAATCGCGGCGGCCATCTCGAGCGGGTCACCCGCGCGCGCTTCGCGCGCGCCGAGGTCCATGCGCTGGCCGACAATGCCGCCGTGCGCAGCCAACTCGTCGACGGCGCCGTCGACGCCGTCGTCACCGACACCCTCGAGGCCCCCGGTTGGCGACGCGGCCTCGCCCACGTCGGCGAGGCCGGTCCGTGGACCACCGATCGCAAGGCGTACTGGCTGGCGCCGGGACAGGAGGCCCTGGCCGCCGAACTCGACACCTGGCTGCTCGCGCGCGAAGCCGATGGCACGCTCGCGCGTCTGCGTCGCGACGCCATTGGCGATGCCGCGCAGGCGCCCAGCGCGACGCCGCTCGCCGCGCTCGTCGCCGCCATCGACGAGCGCCTGGGCCTGATGCCGCTGGTTGCCGCGGCCAAGCGCCGCGACGGCCTCGAAGTCGAAGACCGGGCGCGCGAAACCGCCGTGATCGACGCCGCCTGGCGCGCGGTCCGCGCCACGACCGGTGAGTCCGGTGCGAGACCCGACGAGGCCGCCGTGCGTCATTTCTACGCAGTTCAGATCGAAGCCGCGAAGTTCGTGCAGGCACGCGAACTGGCCCGCGCGGATACCACCACCGGTGCTCCGGACCTGCAGCAGGCGCTGCGCCCGGCCCTGCTGCGCATCGGCCAGCGCATGGCCGCGCTGGTCGTCGCCGTGCACCGCGCGGGCGTTCCGCCCGACCTCGAATCGCACCTCGCCGATGACCTGCGCCCGTGGGGCCTGCCGGCGGAACTGCTTACCCGCCTCGCCGCCGCGACCCGCGCGCTCGCGCCCGTTGCGGATCGCGAGCAATGAGCGCTGCGGCGTGTCCGTGCGGCAGTGGTCGCGACTTTGCTGCCTGTTGCGGACCGTACCTCGACGGCGTCACCGCCGCGCCGACGGCCGAGGCGCTGATGCGCAGCCGTTACAGCGCGTTCGTGCGCGGTGACGCCGATTACCTGCTTGCGAGCTGGCACCCGGACACCCGCCCGGCCGCGCTCGACCACGACCCCGGTCTCAAGTGGCTCGGTCTGCGCATCCTCGCCGTCGAGCAGGGCGGTGCCGGCGACGCCACCGGCGTGGTCGAGTTCGTCGCCCGCTGCAAGCGGGCCGGTCGCGCCGAGCGTCTGCACGAACGTTCGAGCTTCGTACGCAGCGCGGGACGCTGGGTATACCTGCGCGGCATCGATCCTCGCCCACGTTGAGCCGTCGCGTTCAGCGCCCCAACCGCGCCAGCCACAACGACGCGGCGAAGATGAGACTCCCACCGGCCCAGGTCCAGGCGTCGGGGAACTCGCCGAACACCAGCCAGCCGAGCAGGGCGGCCCAGATCAGCCGGGTGAAATTGAACGGCACGGCGATTGAGACGTCGGCGGCCGCCAGGCCGCGGTTGTAGGTGCGCTGCAGGATCACGCTCATCACGCCCATCCCGGCGAACAGCGCCCACTGCTCGGGCCGCGGCCAGCGCCACACGGCCACGGTCGGCAGCAGCAACAGGGCCGACTGGGTGACGAACAGCCAGGCGGCGATGGCGTCGGGCGGTTCGGTGCGCACCAGGGTCTTGATCAGGATGGCGACCGCGGCGCCGGCGGCGGCCGAGCCGAGCGCGAACAGGATGCCGGCGTTCAAGACGGTGAATCCCGGTCGGATCATGACGAGCGCGCCGACGAGACCGAGCGCGATGGCGGCCCAGCGCCGGCGGTCGATGACCTCGCCGAGCAGCAGCCCGGCGATGGCCGCGCCGATCACGGGCTGCAGGAAGTTGATCGCGGCCATGTCGGCGATGGGGATGCGCGCGACGGCGGCGAACAGCAGCGACACGTTGACGGCCGAGACCGCGCCGCGCAGCAGGTGACGAGGCAAGCGCGTGGTGCGCATGGCCTGGAGGCCGATGCGCAGGAACCACGGCACCATGAACAGCGCGGCGAACAAGTTGCGCAGGAAGGCGATCTCGAACACCGGCAGCTCCGGCGCGAGATGGCGACCGCAGGCGATGGTGGTGGCATAGGTGACCGCCGAGATGGACATCCATACGCCGGCACGCACGCCGCCGGGCAGGTCCCGGAAGCGCGTGGCAGGATCGGTTGGCGGTCGGTTCACGACGGTGGCTGCGGCAGGTTCGTCACACCGCGAGCTGGCGGCCGAGCAGGAAACCGTAGGCGACCAGCGTCGGTACCTGCGCGAGCAGGGCGGTGACGTGCGGTGCGAGGGCATCGAGGCCGGCCGTGCCGAAACGCTCATCGAGCCATGCCCCGAACAGGCGTCCGGCGTGCTCGCCGACGAGGTAGTCCAGCCAGCCGAGTACCAGCACCGCAACCGCTTCGACGAAGCCCGGCCACGGTCCGACGCTGGTCGCGCCCAGCCAGTGCGCGTAGCCGGTGAAGACCAGCGCGGTGGCGAGCAGGCCCTGGACCATGAGTACCAGGCCGCCGCGACGACGCCAGCCCGGGACCAGTGGCAGCAGCAGGCTGGCGACGAAGGCGACATTGACCAGCGTGGCCGGCGCCACCGCGCCAGCCGTCACCAACACGTTGAGCGATGGCGCGCTGCGCAGGCCGTAGAGCGCGGGGTAGGCGCACAGGACGAAGCCCGCGATCAGCGCTGCGCGCAGGAGCGGGGCGGCAAAATACTCCCAGGCCACCTGCAGCACGGCATGGCCCGTGGCCACCCGGTGCAGACGGAATTCGAGGAACAGTTCGACGAGGCTGCCGGCGGCCAGCGCCGCAGTGGCCAGCAGCACCTCGCTACTGGTGAGAGCGCCGAGCAGCGGCATCAGCTGGCGTTAGCGCCGTTGGCGCGACCGCCACCGGGCGATCCGCTATCATCGCCCGCGCTTCGAACCTCGCGGGATCCCACGCTCATGTCTGCACTCATCTGCGGCTCGTTCGCTTTCGACAACATCATGGTCTTCCAGGATCGCTTCAAGAACCACATCCTGCCGGACAAGATCCACATCCTGAACGTGTCGTTCCTGGTCCCCGAGATGCGCCGCGAGTTCGGTGGCTGCGCCGGCAACATCGCCTACAACCTCAAGATGATCGGCGGTGATCCGTTGCCCATGGGAACTGTCGGCGACGACTTCGCCCCCTATGCCGAGTGGATGGACAGCCTCGGCATCCCGCGCCGCTGCGTCACCGCCGTGCCCGGTACGTTGACCGCGCAGGCCTTCATCACCACCGATCTCGATGACAACCAGATCACCGCCTTCCATCCCGGTGCGATGAACCACGCCGCGCAGAACGCGGTCGCCGACGCCGGTGGAGTCAAGCTCGGCATCGTCGCCCCCGATGGGCGCGACGGCATGATCGCCCATGCTGACCAGATGCGCGAGGCCGGCATCCCCTACATTTTCGATCCGGGCCAGGGCATGCCGATGTTCGACGGCGACGACCTGCTGCGATTCATCGACGGCGCGACCTGGGTCACGGTCAACGACTACGAGTCGGAGCTGATGGCCGAGCGTACCGGGCTCGGCCCCGCCGCCATCGCCGAGCGTGTCGAGGCCTGCATCGTCACCCGCGGCGGCGAGGGCTCGCGTATCCATACCGGCGGCACGGTGATCGACATTCCGCCGGCGCGCCCGGCCGCAATCAAGGATCCGACCGGTTGCGGCGACGCCTTTCGCGCCGGACTCCTGTATGGCTTGATGAACGGCCTGCCGTGGGAGACCACCGGGCGCATCGCCTCGCTGCTCGGTGCGATCAAGATCGAGCACGCCGGCACGCAGAACCACCGCATCGATCGCGAAGCTTTCGCCGCGCGTTTCGCGCGCGAGTTCGGTGAAGCACTCGACTGGTAGTCGCTTACCGCCGCGCAAGCGGCGAAACATGAACGATTACCGGGTCGCGCGGTTGGCCGCCCGGCAGGCGCATGCGAGACTGCCCGAGTTGTCAGTATCGCGCACGCGTCGCGGTACCGGCAGCCGACCCATCACGTACAGGGAACGGCCCGTGAATCGATTTCGCCCTTTCGTGTTCGGCCTCGCGCTCAGCCTGGCCGCTGCACCGGCCGCGCAGGCGCTCACCATTGAGTTCGATTACAGCTTCGACCTCGGCAATTTCTTCGCCGCCGGTTCGCTCGAACGCACTGCCCTGGAGGAAGCCGGGGCGTGGTACGAGAACAATCTCACCGATTCGCTGACCGCCATCGGGCACGGCCCCGGCCAGTTCGATACCTATTCGGCGCGGTTCTCCAATCCCAGCCAGTTCAATGCCGGCCTCACGGAGTTGGAACCCCTGAGAATCGACAATTTCAGCGTGGCCGCGGACACCGTGCGCATCTTCGTCGGCGCCGTCGACCTCGATCCCTTCGGTGGGGGCACGCTGGGTGTAGCCGGGCCGGGTTCGTTCAGCGTCAACGGTTCGCTCGCCTATCAGAACGCCATGGCTTCGCGCGGTCAGGGCGCCAGCGGCGTGTTCGCCGACATCTTCGGCCTGAATGCCAACGACTTCGCCCTGTGGGGCGGCTCGCTCAGCATCGACAACGATCGCACCTGGCACAGCGATCCTTACACGCTGCCGACCGGCGGGCGGCCCGATCTCTTCTCCGTGCTGCTGCACGAACTCGGCCACGTCTTCGGTATCGGCACCTCGGCCTCGTGGGCCAACCAGTTGAACGCCGCCCAGAACCGTTTCCTCGGCCCGGACGCCGTGGCGAGCTTCGGCGCCGACGTGCCGACACAGGCCGGCGGGGCGCACTGGGTGAACGGCACCCAGAGCCTGACCACCGACGACTTCGTTGCCAACGGGATTGCCGCCGGCCTGCTCAGGGAAACGGCATTCGATCCCTCGCTCAATCTCGGCACGCGCAAGGTGCTGACCGAACTCGACGTCGCCGGCCTGCGTGACGTCGGCTGGGTGATCCCGGTCACCGCCGTGCCATTGCCGCCCGCCGGCTGGTTGTTCTGCGGCGCGTTGGCCTGGCTGCTGCGCGCGCGGCGTACCCTCGCGGCCTGAGTTCACGACCGGTCGTCCTGGTGCACGCGCCGCGGCCGCCCGCCGCGGCGATGTGCTCATCCTGCGGCGGGTTCCTCGCCCACCAGCACCTTCTCGAAGTCGGCCAGCGTCGTCACCGGTGCCGCACAGGCATGGCCGTGGCAGACATAGGCCGTGATCGCGGCATCGCCCAGCGCACGACGTTCGCCGAGCAGACCCGGTAACCCCGTCTCGTCGGCCGCGATGACATAGCACTGTCCGCGTCCCGCGCTGGCGCGCTCGAGTGCGCCGCGCCAGGCCGTGACGTCGGCCGCGCCGGCAACACGCAGGATGGCGAGCGGCGCCGGCACCAGCGCCTCGAGCTGGGCGGCGACCACGGTGGCGCAGGCCGCCGGATGCCGGCGAACCTCGGGTTGTGCGGCGCGCAGGGTGGCGGTGGTGGCGTCGTGCAGGTCGACGTCGCCGAGCAGGGCGGCGAGCCGAGCCAGTCCCCGCGCCGCCAGGCCGTTGCCGTTGGGTACGGCGTCGTCGGCATAGCCCTTGGTGCGCAGCACCAGCGCCTCGTGATCGTCGGCGGTGAAGAAGAAGCCGCCGATCTGTACGTCGCCGAAATGGGCCAGCAGCACCGCCGCGAGCTCGCGCGCGAAGGCGAGGTCGGCCGTACGCCAGCGCAGAGCCAGCAATTCGAGCAGCGCATCGAGCAGTGCGGCGTAATCGTCGAGATAGGCAGCGTGCCGCGCCGCGCCGCCGCGGCTGGTCGCGAGCAGGCGGCCGTCCTGCCAGTGGACGCGGCGCAACTGGTCGACCGCCGCGGTGGCGGCTGCGCCGAGACCGGGACGATCGAGCAGGCGCGCCGAGACCGCCAGTGCACGGATGACGAGCGCATTCCACGACACCAGCACCTTGTCGTCGCGCGCCGGTGCGGGGCGCGCCGCGCGGACCTCGCGCAGGCGCGCCCGGGCGTCGGCAAGCGCGGCCACGGCAGCGCCGTCGTCGGCGCCCGGCGCGGCACGGCGCAGGTGCCAGCGAGCTTCGAAGTTGGCCGGGCCATCGAGACCGTAGCAGGCCGCGAATTCCGCATGCGCGGCGCCGAGAACACCGCGGACTTCGTCCAGCGTCCATACGTAGAAGACGCCTTCGCCGCCTGGCGAATCGGCATCGAGGCTGGCGCAGAACGCGCCACCCGCGTCGCGCATGTGCTCGAGCAGCCAGTTTGCCGTGCCGAGCGCGGTGTCGCGGAACAGGGCATCCCCGGTGGCCGCGGCACGGCGCGCGTACAGTTCGAGCAGCGGCCCGTTGTCGTAGAGCATCTTCTCGAAGTGCGGGATGGTCCAGTCGTCGTCGACGGCGTAGCGGAAGAAGCCGCCCCCGAGGTGGTCGTACACACCACCGCGTGCCATCGCGGCCAGCGAATGGTCGACGACCTGGTGCAGGCGGCGGCGCACGCCGTCGTCCTCGGCGCAGGCGGCGGCATCGAGCAGGAGGGCGAGGGCGTGCGGTTGCGGGAATTTCGGTGCCGCGCCGAAACCGCCGTGCACCGGCTCGTAGGCCTGGTCGAGCTGGCCGCAGGCGCGGTCGACCAGCTCGGCGTCGACGTCCTCGGCGGGGGCGCGCGCGGCGATTGCCTCGCCGAGCGCGCGGCGTAGTTCGTCCTTGTAGGCGCCGATGTCGGCGCGGTGGGCCTGCCACGCTGCGGCGACACGTTCCAACAGGTCGCCGAAGCCGGGCAGGCCGTGGCGCGGCGCTGGCGGGAAATACGTCCCGCCGAAGTAGGGCAGGCGGTCGTCCGGCGTGAGGAACAGGGTCAACGGCCAACCGCCGCGGTTGCGCGTCAGCAGCTGGTGCGCGGCCTGGTAGATGCGGTCGAGGTCCGGGCGTTCCTCGCGATCGACCTTGACGTTGACGAACAGCGCGTTCATGCGCGCAGCGATCGCCGCGTCTTCGAACGATTCGTGGGCCATGACATGGCACCAGTGGCAGGCCGAGTAGCCGATCGAGAGCAGGATCGGCTTGTTTTCCACGCGCGCGCGCTCGAGCGCCTCGGGTCCCCAGGGGTACCAGTCGACCGGGTTGTCGGCGTGCTGCAGGAGGTAGGGGCTGGTGCTGTCGGCGAGTCGGTTCATGGGCCGGGCACCGTATCACACCGGGCGCGCTGCGACGTCGCGCGTGGTGCGACGGTCATGCACGCGCGGTGGTCGCCCTCTATACTGCCGCGGCATCGCGTGCCGGCCCGGCGCGCACCTGTCGCTGCCCTGGTACTGCCGTGATCCGTTTCCCCGACATCGACCCCGTTGCCGTCCATCTCGGCCCCGTCGCCATCCACTGGTACGGCCTGTCCTACGTCGTCGGCATCGCGTTGGCGTGGTGGTACCTGCGTCGCCGCGCCGCGCGGGGTGTCGGCGGCTGGACCGTCGAGCAGGTCGGCGATCTCGTCTTCTACGCCGCGCTCGGCGGGGTGCTGGGCGGGCGCCTGGGTTACATCCTGTTCTACAACTTCGCCACCTACCTCGAGGATCCGCTCGCGGTTTTCGCGGTGTGGCAGGGCGGCATGTCCATCCATGGCGGCATGGTCGGCATGGCCATCGCCATCACGCTGCTCGCACGCGGCCATGGGCGGGGTTTTCTCGACGTCTCCGATTTCCTCCTGCCGGCGATACCCATCGGTCTCGGCCTCGGCCGCATCGCCAACTTCGTCAACCAGGAACTGTGGGGCGCGCCGACCGACCTGCCGTGGGGCGTGCTGTTCAGCCACCCCGCCGCCGGCGGCATCGCCCGCCATCCCACCCAGCTCTACGAGGCGGCGCTGGAGGGCCTGGTGCTGTTCCTGGTGTTGAACTGGCTGGCGCGGCGCGAGCCGCCGCGCGGGTGCCTCACCGGAGCCTTTCTCGCCGGCTACGCCGTTGCGCGCGGCGCGGTCGAGTTCGTGCGCATGCCGGACGCGCACATCGGCTATCTCGCCTTCGGCTGGCTGACCATGGGCCACCTGTTGTCGGCGCCCATGCTGCTGGCCGGGCTGTGGTTGCTGCTGCGCGCGCGCCGGCGCTGAGGGGATCGCCGGACGCTGACGTTACAATGGCGCCCCGGCGGCGCCGCCGCGTTGACCAAGCTCGCTCATGAAGACCTATCTCGACCTGCTGCGCCACGTGCGCCACCACGGCACCCGCAAGGACGACCGCACCGGCACCGGCACGCTGAGCGTGTTCGGCTACCAGATGCGTTTCGACCTCGGCGCCGGTTTCCCCTTGCTGACGACCAAGAAGCTGCACCTGAAATCGATCGTCCACGAACTGCTGTGGTTCCTGCGCGGCGAGTCGAACGTCGCCTACCTGCGCGAGCACGGCGTCTCGATCTGGGACGAGTGGGCCGACGCCGACGGCGAACTCGGCCCGGTCTACGGCGTGCAGTGGCGCTCGTGGCCGGCGCCCGACGGGCGTCACATCGATCAACTCGCCGAGGTCATCGGGCAGATCCGCGCCACGCCCGATTCGCGCCGCCTGCTGGTCAGCGCGTGGAACGTCGCCGAGGTGCCGAGGATGGCGCTCGCGCCCTGCCACACGATGTTCCAGTTCTACGTCGCCGACGGCCGCTTGTCCTGCCAGATGTACCAGCGCAGCGCCGACATCTTCCTCGGCGTGCCGTTCAACATCGCCTCCTATGCGCTGCTGACGATGATGGTGGCGCAGGTCTGCGATCTCGCGCCGGGTGACTTCGTACACACCCTCGGCGACGCCCACCTCTATCTCAATCATCTCGAACAGGCCGACCTGCAACTCACGCGCGAACCGCTCGCGCCGCCACGCATGGTGATCGATCCGGCGGTGAAGGCGATCGACGACTTCCGTTACGAGCACTTCGCCCTCGAAGGCTACCAGGCCCACCCGCACATCCCCGCGCCGGTCGCGGTGTGAACGCCATGTCCGCGCACCCGGGCGCTGACGCCGTCACGCTCAGCATCGTCGTCGCGCGCGACACCCAAGGCGTGATCGGACGCGACGGTACCCTGCCCTGGCACCTGCCCGACGACCTGCGACGTTTCCGCGACATCACCATGGGCAAGGCCATCGTCATGGGCCGGCGTACTCATGCCTCGATCGGCCGCGCCCTGCCGGGTCGCCGAAATATCGTGCTGACACGCGATGCGGGCTACACCGCGCCGGGCTGCGAGGTGTTCGCGACGCTGGAGGCTGCCCTGGCCGCCCTCGAACCAGGCCACGAGGCCATGATCATCGGCGGCGCCGCGCTCTACCGCGAGGCCCTGCCGCGGGCGACCCGGCTCTACCTCACCGAGGTCGACGCGGCCGTCGACGGCGACGTGCACTTTCCCGACATCGATGAAGCGGTGTGGGCGGAGCGCTCGAACGAGTACCATCCGGCCGACGCGCGGCACGCCCATGCCTTCCGTTTCCGCGTGCTCGACCGGCAGACACGCTGAGCCGGTGGCCGCGCCGCCGGCGTGCGGCGCAGGGGCGCCCGTTGCGCGGACGCAAGCGGCGCTTCGCGCACGACGCATGGCCGGCCCGTCAACGTCAGCGGGGTAGTGCTCACTCGAAGCTGACCGGCAGGCTCGAGCCGACGCTGAACAGCACGCCGTCCTCGAGCCGCAGTGCCGTCAGGCGGTCGCCCCACACCGCGCCCGTGTCGAGCGGGTGAACGTTCCACGCCCGGCAGGTCGCGCCGTCGAGGCGCAGCGTCGACCAGTGGCCGAAGACGATCGTGGTGTCGCGCGTACGCCGTTGCGGCAGCGCGTACCACGGCAGGAGGTCGGCGGCCTGGCTGCCCGGCGCGCCCTTGGCGGCGAGATCGAGAGTGCCGTCGGCATGGCAGTAGCGCATGCGCGTCAGGCAGTTGGTGATGAAGCGCAGGCGCCGCCGACCGCCCAGGGTCGGCTCCCAGCGCGCCGGCGTGTCGCCGTACATGTGTTCGAGGAAGTCGACGAGGCCGGCATCGTCCTGCAGCGCTGCTTCGACTTCGGCCGCGCAAGCCAGGCTCTCGGCCAGGCTCCATTGCGGTGGCAGGCCGGCGTGGACCATGGCGCAGCCGAGCGCGGCGTCGTGGTGAAGCAATGGACGGCAGCGTAGCCAGTTGAGGAGTTCGTCGCGGTCGGCCGCGGCGAGGACTTCGTCCAGGGTGTCGCGCCGGCGCGGCTTGTGGCCGCGCACGCGGGCGATGGCGAGGAGATGCAGGTCGTGGTTGCCGAGCACGGTGATGGCGGCGTCGCCGAGCGCGCGCACGCGGCGCAGCACGTCGAGCGAAGCGGGGCCGCGGTTGACGAGGTCGCCGGTCAGCCACAGCCGATCGCGACCGGGTGCGAAGCGGATCGCCCGCAGCAGGGCGTCGAACTCGCGGGCGCAACCCTGGATGTCGCCGATGGCATAGGTCGCCATGTGCGTGCTCGGCCGTCGCGCGCGCTCAGTGGAGGATGTTCGGCACCGCCAGGTTGAATACCGGGATGGGTGCGTCGAAGTCGTTGCCGTCCTCGTCGATCATGCCGTACTTGCCCTGCATGCTGCCGACCGGTGTTTCGAGCATGGCCGCGCTGGTGTACTCGTAGCGCGCGCCCGGCGCGAGCTGCGGCTGTTCGCCGACGACGCCGGCGCCGCGGACTTCCTGCACGCGGCCATTGGCGTCGGTGATGATCCAGTGGCGATCGATCAACTGCGCGCCGAGCGTGCCGTGGTTTTCGATGGTGACCGTGTAGGCGAAGACGTAGCGGTCCGCGCTCGGATCGGACTGATCCTCGACGTAGTGGCTGACGGCGCTGACGCGGATGTCGGGCTGGATTTCGGTCATGCTCGATGCGAGGCGTTGGGCAACATCGGCGACAGCTTAACCTGCATTTCTCGCACGTGTCCGTCACGCACGCCCAAGTCGTCGCGCGTGACGGCCGCGCCGGCGGACTTCAGGGCAGCTCGGCGGTGGTGACGAAGCGCACCTCGCATTTCAGCCCGGCCGGGATGGCATGGTCGGGATTGGGCAGGACGAGGCGCACACCGAAGGTGCCACTGGCGGCGTCGATGACCGGGTCGATGACCGCGATGCGCGCCGTGCGCGTGCCGCCGAGCGGCTGGCCGAGGGTGACTTCGGCCGTGGCGTCGGCGGTGAGCGTGCCGAACAGCTCGCGCGGCAGCACCGCCTCGACGTGCAGCGGGTCGAGGTCGGCGAGACGCAATACGGCCTCCTCGCCGACGTATTCGCCGGGGTCCATCAGGCGGGCTAGGACGACGCCGTCGATCGGGCTCGCGATGACGCGCTGGCGCGTGCGCGCCTCGGCCGCGGCGAGCTGCAGCCCGGCGACGCGGGTCTTGATCTCGACCTCGTCGAGTTCCTGCGCCGAGATCAGTTTCTGCGCGAAGAGTTCGGCGTTGCGCCTGGAGGTCACACGGCCGAACTCGAGTTCGGCGCGGTGCAGTTCGACCTCGGCCTGTTCGACCTCGGCGCGCAGTTCGACCACCGGCTGGCCGCGCCTGACGCTGTCGCCGCGGTCGACCCGGATGCGCGCGATGACGCCGATGACCGGGCTGCTGAGATCGACCACCATGGCCGGTTCGAGCACGCACTCGTTGGTGCTGTACTCGCCGGCCTGCGGCGACTGTGCGGCGACGAACAGGCCGGCGGCGCAGAGCAGGCGGGCGAGCGCGGCACGCGGTCGTGTCATGGCGGTGTGGCGCGGCGAGCGGCGGGCGCGGCAGGCGCCGGTGGCGCGTGGGTGCACGTGGTAGTCGTCCTTCGAACTGTTGTGTTCAACCTTCGCGGCCGGCGATTGCGAGCAGGTCGCGCTGCTGGCGTTCGTGGCGGCCGAGGGCGTGGCGCGCGCGGCGATCGCGTCGCTCGCACGCCCGCTGTTCGAGCCACAGCGCGAAGCGCGCGAGCTGCCGGCGCAGGCCGCCGAGTTCGCCGCGTTCGCGGCCGGCGAGGCGCGCGGCGAGCGCGGCCAGCGGCTGGCGGAAGTCGACATCCTCCAGCGCGACCATGACCTCGAAGCTGCCGGGGTCGCCCTGGCGCGCGCCGCGGCCGGCGAGCTGGCGATCGACGCGCGCGGAGTCGTAGTGCGTGGAGAGGACGACGTGCAGGCCACCGGCCGCCAGGACCGCCGGCTCGAGTGCGATGTCGGTGCCGCGGCCGGCCATGCTGGTCGCTATGGTAACCCGGCCCGGCTGGCCGGCGGCGGCGACGATCGCGGCCTCGGCCGCATCCTGCTTGGCGTTCAGCACCTGCAAGGTCACCGCGCTGCCCGCCAGTGCTGCCGCGGCCTGCTCGGAGGCGGCCACCGAAGCCGTGCCGACGAGGACCGCGCGGCCCGTCGCGACCAGCGCCGTGGCGCGCTCGGCGAGTGCCGTCCAGCGCGTGGCGGCGCGGCCGAACACGCGTGTGCCGAGGTGCTCGCGTCGGCACGGGCGGTGGCGCGGCACGCGCACGGTGCCGAGACCGTACTCGTGCCACAGCTCGCCGCGTACCTCGCGCAGGGTGCCGCTCATGCCGGCGAGGTGGCGGTAGCGGCGGAAGAAATCGGGGTAGCCGATGCGTGCAACGGTGTCGCGCCGCGCACTCGGTGGGCAGCCCTCCTTGCGTTCGATGAGCTGGTGCAGCCCGCGCTCCCAGGCCCGACCCTGGCTGATCCGCCCACTGAGGGCGTCGACGATCTCGACCCGGTCGTCGCGCACCACGTAATCACGGTCGCGCTCGTAGAGGTGCAGCGCGGCCAGCGCCAGGGTGACGAGGTCCTCGCGCCGCGCACGTCCGGCCCAGGCGGCGCCGAGCGTGGCGGCGCGCTCGGCGATGCGGGCGCGCCCGCGCGCCTGCAGGGCGACGTGGCGGCTGCCGTGGTCGAGTCGGAAATCGTCGCCTGCGGCAAGTGCGCCGGCGAGTTCGAGCGCGGCGGCGAGCATGTCCTCGGTGTGCGCGGCGCCGCCGCTGCCGGCGATGATGAGCGGCGTGCGTGCCTCGTCGATCAAGACACTGTCGGCCTCGTCGACGATGGCGAAATGGAGCCCCTGCAGGAGCGTTCGGCGATGGCGGCCGAGGCGTCCGAACAGCGGTTCCACGCGCCGTTGCAGGATCTCGCCACGGCGGCCCAGCACGAGCCGATCGCGCAGGTAGTCGAAGACGATCTCGCGGCTGGTGGCGTAGGTGACGTCGGCGCCGTAGGCGCTGCGCCGCGCGTCCGTGTCGCGCGCATGGACGACGCTGCCCACGGTGAGACCGAGCGCGGCGTAGAACGGCGCGAAGGTCTCGGCGTCGCGCGCGGTGAGATAGTCGTTGGCGCTCAATACGTGGGTCGGCAGGCCGGCCAGCGCCGCGACCGCCGCGGCCAGCGCGGCAGTCAGGGTCTTGCCTTCGCCGGTGTCCATCTCCACCGCCCGACCGTGCAAGAGCAACCAGGCGGCAAGGGTCTGGACCGGGTAGGGCGGCGTGCCGAGGGTGTGGGCGGCGCAGGCGCCGACCAGTGCCAGCGCCTCTGCGGCGCTGGCATCGTCGAGGCCATGACGACGCAGGCGGCCGCGCAGCGCAGCCAGCGCGGCGGGCGGCGCGGCCTGGCCGGGTTGGAGCGCAATCGCCGCTTGTTCGACCCGGCGCAGCAGGCGGCGCGCGCGCCGGCTATCGGCACGCGGCGCCGGCAGCCAGCCGGCCAGCGCGTGGCCGAGGCGCGCGCTCCAGCGCTCGTCGCGCGCGGCGCGCTCGGCCGGGTAGCCGGGCAGCGCCAAGGGCCGCGCCATCACTTGCGGCCAGGTGCTCACCGCGAGTCCCGGGGGCAGGCGACGCGCCGTCTCACAGCGCGAGGTGCTCGAGCAGGGTGCGCCGCGCGGTGCGCCACCAGCGCCACACGAGCGGCTCGGGCGTGTGTTCGAAACGCACGTAGACGCGCTCGCCGAGGCGTTCGAGCGGCGTGGCGTCGAGCGCGATCTCGAACTGGAAGAAGGTGTTGAAGCTCAGCGGGCGCTCGTGGGCCGCGGGGTCGAGGGCGAAGCGGCCGCCGCCCTCGGTGGCGAGCGCGAGACTCGGCAACGTGCGGTCGGCGGCCGGTACTTCGCCCACCAGGCGCGCCGGCACGACGGTGTCGACGGCCTCGGCGCAGCGCACGGCGAGCCCGTGCAGGTCGCCGCGCACGGCATCGACTTCGTCCTGGCGCACCAGCACGCGGGCATGGCGGGTGGTGTCGTCGAGGACGTAGCCGACGGTCTCGCCGCGGCGCAGGTAACGGCCGGCCAGAACCTCGGCCCGGGCGAGCTGGAAGGTCCCGTCCACGGGGCTCGTCACCCGCAGGCCGGCCTGTGCCTCGCGCGCCCGTGCCAGCGCCTCGCGCGCGTGTTCGAGTTCATCGGCGATCAGCAGGGCATCGGTGGTACGGCGTTGCGCGCGCAGCACGTCCTGGCGGGCGAGCAGTTCTTCGACGCGCGCGGCGGCGATCGTGGCGCGGGCGTCGAGTTCGGCGTTGTCGAGCTTCAGCAGCGTGCTGCCAGCGGCGACGCGCTGGCCGGGCTCGACCAGCAGCTCGCCGAAGTGGCCGGCGGCGCGGGTTACGACGCGGGCGTCGTCCGGCACCGCGAGCACGCCTTCGGCCAGGGTCGCGTGCGGCAACGGCAGCATGCCGACGACGGTGGTCACCAGCATGACGGTGCCGACGGTGACGCCGACGGCGCGGGCGCGTCGCGGTCGCGTGCGCGCATCGAGCAGGAGGTAATGCAACAGGCGCAGGGCAGGCTGGATCAGCAGGCCGTAGAGGGCGAGGGCGGCGAGCAGCACGCCGACGAAGAAGAAGCGGCTGGCGACGAAGAGCGCGATGCCGAGCATGACCAGGACGCGGTAGCAGAACGATGCGACGGCATAGCCGACGAGCCAGGTGGCCTCGGCGCGGCTGCGCGCGGGTGGCTCGGGCCGCTCGACGCCGAGCAGGGCACGCGCGAGCACGGCGCCGAGCTGGCGGTTGGCGCGCTGGCCGAGGTTGGGGATCTCTAGGAGGTCGGCGAGCGCGTAGTAGGCGTCGAAACGCAGCAGCGGGTTGCCGTTCAAGAGCACCGTCGAGACGCCGGCGACCAGCATCACGTTGAACGCCACGCTGCGTGGCGCGCCCGGTTCGAGCGCCGTCCAGGCGATCATGGCCAGCGCGGCGAGGAAGACCTCGACCAGGATGCCGGCGCCATCGACCAGCGCGCGCTGGTACTTGCCGGGGAAGGCATAGGCGGCCGACGTCTCGACATAGGGCACGGGCACGAAGACCAGCAGCATGATGCCGATCTCGTGCACCTCGCCGCCCCAGCGCTTGACCGCGTAGGCGTGGCCGAGTTCGTGGAGCAGCTTGACCACGGGGTACACGAACCACAGGAGGACGAGGTTCTCCACTGCCAGCACGCGATCGGCGAGGTTGCCGCTGAGCGCTTCCCAGTGGAGCGCGGCGAGGCCCAGGGCGTAGGCCGTGAGGAGCAGCCAGGTGATCGCGCCGAGTGGACCGTAGACGAGGTTCGCGATGCCCCGCGTGCGTTCGAGGAAGCGTTCCGGGTCCCACACGGGGATGCGGATGGACAGGGGCGAACGCAGGCGCGCGAGCAGGCGCTGGCGATCGAGACGCGCGCGTCGCCGCCCGAGTTCGACGAGGTCCGGCGGCAGTTCGGCGTGGACGATCTCGGCGCGGTGGAGCTGGCCGAGCAGGCCGATCAGTTCGTCCTGGGTCGGCAGGTCGTCGCCGAGACGCGCGCAGGCCTTGTCCCAGATCTCGGCCAGGCTGTGTGCGCCGTCCATCAGGCCGAGCACGGCCCAGGTCTGCGGCGTGAGGCGGTGGAAGCGGCCGGTGATGTGGTCCTGGACGAGGTACCACAACTCGCCGCGGTAGCGATGGCGGTGGACTTCGGTGTGCGCGCGCAGGCGCGGGCGCAGGCTCGCCACGCGGTACCACGCGGCGCTGTGCAGGGGGCCGCTCATCGCCGTGCCCCGCTCACGGCCACCAGCGCCAGCGCTGCAGGACGAACCAGCGCACCAGCGGCCGGCTCAGGGTGAACCACAGCGAGCGCGGGCCGACGCCGAGCTTGGCCAGGCCTTCCATGCCCGGCCGCAGGCGCGCGGCCGGCGCATCGAGGCGGGCCTCGACGCGGAAGTGATTGCCGCCGTCGCGGGCCTCGGTCAGCGGTGTCACCCGCGTCACCGTGACCGGCAGCGCCGCCTCCGGCAGGGCCTTGAGGACCAGTTCACCGCGCTGGCCGGCTTCGATGTCGGCGACCTCGTGCTCGTCGACCCACAGGATGACGCGGTAGTCGTCGAGCGGCGCGAGCTCGTAGAGCACCTCGCCCTGTTCGACCGTCGCGCCGAGGCGCTGGCTCAGGTCGCCACTGACGACCAGGCCGGCCAAGGGCGCCCGCAGCACCGTGCGCGCGAGGCGGCTCTCGACCAGTTCGAGCTGGGCGTGGGTCTGCGCGCGCTGGGCTTCGAGCACACGCGCCTCGCCGCGGTCGTGGCGGGCCAGGGCTTCCTCGTAGCGCCGCTCGAGCATGGTGCTCTCGCTCGCCCAGTTGAGCCGTTCCAGGCGCAGGTCGCGGTCGTCGAGGCGGCACAGTTCGTCGTCGGCGCCGACGATGTCACCGGCGCGCACCGGTGCGCTCGCCAGGTAGCCGTCGAAGGGCGCGACGATCACCTGGCGCACGGCGCCTTCGAGCACGGTGTCGGCGCTGACGCGGTAATCGATGTGCACGAAGGCGAGCAGGGCGGCGAACGCGAGCAGGCCGGCAAGGCCCAGCTTGCGCCCCAGGTGACCGCGGCCGAAGAGGCGCTCGAGCTGTTCGCGGGCGGCGTCGACCAGGCGCAGGGCGAGCATGCGTTCGGCGCGCCGGCGCACCGCCAGCGCCTCGACGCTGAGCGCGGCGATGGCGCGCACGCGGGCGAGCTGTTCGCCGTCGAGTGGACGGGCGCATTCGAGCGTGAGGGCGCCGAAACGGCCGGCGTCGGTCACCAGCGGCAGGGTGTGGATGGCGGCACTGCCGCGATCGCCGGCGAGCGCGGCGTGGTCGCGCGTGACCCAGGCGTGTTCGGCCGCCGCCGGCCAGGCGATCTCGATGCCCTGGAACAGCGCTTCCTCCATCGCCGCCTCGAGCAGGCGCACGAGGTTCATGCTCTTGCCGAACTCGGCGGCGTGCGACACCCGTGCGAGGCGGATGCGCCCGTGCTCGTATTCGCCCAGGCCGACCCGCTCGCAGTCGAACGCGGTGGCGAGTTCGGTCACGAACGCGAGGCAGGCGGTGGCGTAATCGGGCGCCGCCAGCACCGCGGTGACGACCTCGACCGCGGCGCGCAGGCGCGGCAGCTCGGCGTCGACCGTGGCGCGCTGGTGGCGGCGTACCAGCAGCTCGACCCAGGCGATGCCCCACTGCAGGCGTTCCATGGCAGCGGCGAGCTGCTCGTCGCGGTCGAGGTCGACGGCGAGCGCGACCACGCCGGCGACCCGGCCGTCGATGCTCAGCGGATAGGCGATGCCGGTACCCGCGTCGAGCGTACCGACCAGGCCGCAGGCCTCGTCGATGGCGTCTTCCACCAGCGCCGAGAGCGCGGCGGGTACGGCCGTGGCGGCGGGCCAGCTGGCGACGGTCTCGAAGGCGCTGTCGTCCTGCTGGGCGGCGAGCACGAGCACGCCGGCGCGCGTGCCGGGCAGGCGCGCGCACTGTAGGTCGAGCCAGGCCTGGCCATAGGCCTGCTGGTTGGTGGCGTGCGCGAAGGCGTGCCACAAGGTCTGCAGGTCGGATGACGGGGCGACCGGGGCCGACATGCGATTGCGCAGGCGCGCCGTGCGGCGCGAGACTCAGCGCCCGGCGAGGGAACGCCCGCCGTGGCGCGACGTGGCAGGCAGCGACGCGCGCGGCGACGCCGGGTGAGCGGGCGTGGCCGTGGCTGCACGGCGGGTGGTCGGAGCGGGAGTGGCGCGCGGCTGGCGCGGTGCGGCTGTCACGGGTGCGGCGGCGCTCAGGACTTGGCGCCGCGGGCCGGTTTCGCCGCGGGCGGCGTGGCGGCCGCACCGTCGAGGTCGATGGCGCCGAATTTCTGTTCGTACTGCTCGATGACGTTCGCCAGCAGCATCGCCACGCGCTTGGCCGCGTAGGGGTTGAGCACGATGCGTTCGGACAACTCGATGGTCAGCTCGTTCTGCTTGGCGTCCCAGCGCTGGTTCATGCCGAACAACAGGCTCACTTCCTCGCGGCTGCTGACGATGTTGCACACGTTGGCGTAGCTCGAGCGGATATGGCTGTCGTCCCAGCGCACGTTGGATTCCGTGGGGGTGTCACTTGCGGCCATGGCGCGCGCTCTCCTCAATCGCGGTTGTCGTGATGACGGAAGCCGGCGACGCTGGGCGGCAGCGTGCGCGTGGCCGTGTGGTCGTCTTCGAGCGCGGTGCGCTCAGCGTCCCAGCGACGCCTGGTCGGCGCCCGGCGGGCGGTATCGACGCGGCGTCGACCGTTCGCCGCCTCGCCTTGCCGGCCGAGCTTCCAGCCGGACAGGGTGGCAATCGCGGCGACCAGGCTCGCTTCGCTGCGCGGGCCAGCCGCCGCGCCGTGACCGACGCCGGGGCCCGGGGCCGGGGCCATGGCCGCGGCAGCGATGCTGGCGAAATCGTTCGCCGGCATCACGCGGGTCGGCTGCGCCGCGTCGGCGATGGTCGTCGGCGCCGCTGCGCCCTGCGCGTCGGGCAGGGTCGTCGCCTGCACGCCCGGGGCCGGCGTCGCGTCGTCGGCATGATGCGGGCGCGGCGCATCGAGATCCAGCAGCGCGCGCAGGCGGGTCTCGAAGGCCGTCGAGGCCACGCGGCCGGCGACGTCCGCGGCCGGCGCGCGGCGCGCGAGCTGCGCGGCCAGGGCCTGGCCCCAGGCGTCGCGTTCGGGTTCGAGTCCGCGGTAGAGCTCGAGCTGGGTGGCGATGCCGGGATCGCCGGGGTCGGTGTCCAGACGCTGCACGCGCAGGGTGTCGCCGCTGCTGGTGAAGACGACGCGGCCGGCGCGTGCGATGAGCAGGTCGTCGCGGCCGGTGCCGCCGAGGAAGTTGGCGCCGCCGCCGCCGATCAAAACGTCGAAGCCGGCGCCGCCGAAGAGGATGTCGTTGCCGCCGGCGAAGCGATCGAGGCTCTCGACGACGACGCGACCGTCGCTACCGAACAGCGCACGGCCGCCGTCGCCGAAGAGGATGTCGTTGCCGTCGTCGCCTTCGACGAGATCGTTGCCGCCGCCACCGAAGGCGAGGTCGTCACCGGTACCGCCGGCGAGGCGATCGTTGCCGCCGCCCGTGCCGTCGGCCGTGACGACGAGGCGGCCGTCCGCGCCGATCTCGATACGGCCGGTGTCGCCGAGCAGGACGTCGTCGCCCGCGCCACCCGCCAGGCCGTCGTCGCCGTCGCCGCCGAGCAGGCGATCGTCACCGTCGCCACCGTCGAGCAGGTCGTCGCCGGCGGCGCCGCCGGCAGTCGCGAACACGACGCCGCCGTCGGCGCCGAAGATCACCTCGGCGCCGTCGCCGAACAAGGTGTCGGCGCCAGCGCCGCCGAACAGGCGATCGCTGCCGCCGCCGCCGACCAGGATGTCGTCGCCTTCCCCGCCGATGATGACGTCGTCGAAGGCCGAACCGATGATGAGGTCGTTGCCGATGCCACCGGTGAGGGTGACGCCGGTCTGCGAAGCGCTGGCATCGAGGGTATCGAGGCCGTTACCGCTGTCGATGATCACCGTGCCGGCATCGACGCCGGCGGCGAGGCGGATGGTGTCGTTGCCGCCGTCGGTCGCGATCCGGGTGACGGCGGCGTCGGACACCGAGGCGACCTCGACGGTGTCGTCGCCCGCGCCAGTGAGGATGTTGATGGTGCCGGAGAAATCGCCGCCGCCGCTGTGGAAGCGGATCGGCGCCGGCGCGATGCCGGTGACGCTGTCGTGGGTGACAGTGACGAGCTCGTCGTCGGTCTCGGCGAGGTCGCTGATGGTCAGCGTGTTGTCGCCGCTGCCGCCGTCGACGACCAGTTCGCCAGCGATGTCGTCCAGGCTGCCGAGGTTGGCCGGGGCGTCGGAGGAGACGTTGAAGACGTCGTCGCCACCGCCGCCGCTGACTCGGGTCACGGTGCCGGCCGGGGTCGCGCGGATATCGAAGGTGTCGGCGCCCTGGCCGGCCTGGAAGGCGAAGTTCTCGATGCGGGTGAAATCGACCCCGACGCCGAGGCCGAAGCCGGTGATGCGTCCGGGTTCGATGGTGCCGCTGTTGGCGCCGAGGTCACCGCTGTCGTCGAGGAAGAGACTGTCGCCGCTGCCGTGGGTGTTGCCATCGACGAAAACGCGGGCGAGGAAACCTTCCAGCACGCCGCCGCTGTTGGCCAATGGCGTTGCGTTGCTGCCGAGGTAGATGACGTCGTCGCCGTCACCGCTGTCGATGGCGGTCTCGACCAGCGAGCCGCGCAGGACGATGACGTCGTCGTCGCCGGCGCCGACGATGCTCACGCTGGTACCGCTGATGGCGCCGCGCAGGTCGATGATCGAACCGACGCCGGCGTCCGCGTTGCCGAAATCGCCGAGCAGGGTGACGGTGCCAGCGGCCTCGATGATCGCGCCGGCCTCGACGATGAGGTCGTCGCCGGCTTCGAGGCGGATGTTGCCGCCGGTCGAACGCAGCGTCACCCCGGCCTGCACCAGCAGGTGATCGGCGGTGCCGGGCAGGGCGTCGTTGGCGTCGTCGGTGGCGGTGATGAGGATGTCGGCCGCGCTGATGGTCTCGGTCACCGTCACCGGACTGGTCGCGACCAGCTCGATGGCACCGGCGGCGCTGATGCCGTCGCCCGCGCTGACCCCGCCGACCACGAGTTCGCCACTGTTGCGCACCCACACCCGCCCGGCGATGGAATTGCCCTCGATGAAGCCGACCGCCGTGCGCAGCGCATGACCGGCGGCGCCGATGTCGCCGCCGGCGAACAGGCGTGTCGCGCCGGAGACGACGTTGTCGTCGTCGTCGCCGCGGCCGTTCAGGATCTGGCCCGGGGCGGCGATGAAGGCGGTGTTGCCCGGCGCGGTCGCGATGCGCTCGAGGCTGAGCGTGCCGGCGGTCTCGATGAGGTAGGCGTTGGACACGCTGCTCGAAGTCAGGGTGCCGGGGCCGTTGAGGGCGGTGTCGAGATCGAGGTCGTTACCGAACTCGCCAATGCCGCCGAGCACGGCTTCGAGGGTCACGCTGTTGCCGCTGACGTCGGCATCGGGGTCGTCGTCGGCATCGAGGATGGAGACCGCGGCGGCGAGGTGGACGTCGCCGTTGCTGGCGACGACTTCACCGATGCGCAGATCGCCGACGGTCTCGCTGATGGCGATGTCGAGGCCGGCGTAGGCGTTCAGCGCACCGCCGACGTCGAGGTCGATCTCGAACGGGTCGGCGGCGCTGCCGATGCTGCCGGCGACGCCGGCGCGCAAGGTCGCGCTGGCGGCGGCCAGGTTGAGGAAATCGCTGGCGAAGGCGTCGAGAATCGACCCGTCCGCGACCAGTTCGACGTGCGCGCGGCTGAACACGGTGTCGACGCCGAGATCGCCGGCGACCTCGGTCAGGTGGATGTCGCCGGCGGCGCGCGCGGTCAGCTTGGCGCCGGCGGCGAGGTCGAGCGTGACCGGTGCCGCACCGCTGCCGATGGCGCCGGTGGCGGCTTCGAGGAAGAGGTCGCCGGCGGCGATGTTGACCCCGGCGACGTTGACGTCGTCACCGAGGCCGCCGCCGACCTTGATGCGGGCCTCGAAGTCGCCCGCTGCGCCGGCCGTGATGGTGCCGAGCGCGAGCGAGCCTTCCGAGCCGATGAAGACCAGGCCGCCAGCGGCGACGTCGAGCGTGCCGCTGGCCTCGACGTCGATGTCCTCGCGTTCGCTGATGAGGGCCTGGCTGACGGTGATGTCGAGCAGGCCGACGCCATCGATGGCGTCCTGGGCGCTGTTGGCGAGGCTGATGGTGAAGTCGTCGACGACGTGGGCGAAGTAGACCTGGTTGGCGTTGATCTCGGGATGCCTGGCGACCGGGCTGGTGGTGCCGAAGACGACCTGGTCGCCGCTCGCCAGGCCGTGCGGGACACCGAAGTTGATGGTGTCGGTGTCGGCCTTGACGGTGACGAGATCGGCGCGCTCGGAGGCGGCGATCGCGGCCTTCTGTTCGGCGGTGAGCGCCGCCGGGTTGCCGATCTCGATGACCACCGTGTCACGCAGTTCGCCGACGTCGCCGCTCGCGGTGAGGACGATGTCGTGGCCGACGACGTTGGGATCCTCGATGCGGATCTGGGTGTCGGTGGTCTCCTTCAGCCAGCCGGCGCCGATGCTGTTCTTGAGCTGGTTCTCGGTCCATTTCGCGCCGACCACCAGCGCCGCGGTGTCGGACAGGCGATGGGCGGCGCCGGCGCCGCCGCTGCCGTCGAGATCGAGCGCGAGGCCGGCGACGGCGTCGGCGGCGCTGGCAGCGAGCTGTATGTGGCCGTCGTCGATGCGGATGACGTAGTAGAACGTGCCGTCGACCAGGCCGCCGATGTCGCTGCCGCCGCCGTTGCCGTACACCACGGCCTGGCCGGTGGTGTAGAGGTGCGGACCGAGCGCGATCGTGTCCGTGGCCGCGTCGACCGTCGCGCCGCCGAAGGCCGGCTCGAAACCGGCGTTGCCGCTGTCGTAGACCCAGTCGGGATCGTAGGTGTCGCCGAGCACGCCGTAGCGGGCGTGGAGGGCGTGGAATTCCTCGGTGCGCTTGAGTCCGAGCGCGGCGATGGCCGCCTCGTCGAAGGCCTGGCCGTTGCTGAAGTTGGCCGGGTCACGGTAATAGGCGAGCTCGGCGGCGCTCAGGGTGACGGTGAACCCCGGGTCGTAGGCACGCACGCGGGCGAGCCCGATGACGCCGTCGGCGACGCCGGGCGTGGCATCCGGCGCGGCGCTGATGTCGATGGCGCTGCCGTTGGCGGCAGCCAGCGCGCTCGTCGCGAGCTTGAGACGGGTGGCGTCGACGACGATGGCGAAGTAGGTCTGGCCGTCGGCCAGGCCGCCGACGCCGGTGCCGGCCTCGATGGTGTAGAGCAGGGCGTCGCCGGTCGTGAGCCCGTGGGCGCGCGCGAACGTCAGCGTGTCACCGGCGCCGTCGACCTGGGTGTCGGCGTTGAGCAGCACGGCGTTCTCGACACGCACGTCCCAGTAGGCGTGGTATTCGCGCGTACGGACGTCGCGGTAGGCGTCGATGGTCTCCTGCGCGCTGGCATCGGCGCCGGCGCCGAGCAGGCGGGCATCGTCCCACAGGGCGGCGAGCTGGTTGATGGTGCGGGTGTCGGCGCGCTCGACGGTGTTGGCGTCGAGCAGGTTGCCGCCGCTGACCGTGAGGCGGACGTCGCCGTCGAGCGAACTGGCCTGGACCAGGCGGAGATCGCCGGCCGTCTCGACGAGGTCGATGTCGCCGAGTGCGGACGCGCTCACCGTGCCGTCGTCGCCGCCGTCGACGTCGCTGTCGATGGCGAGCGCGCCGGCACCGCCGATGGCGCCGTTGTGGGCTTCCAACCTGAGGCTGTCGCCGCTGACCCGCGCCGTCGCATCGATGCCGCGGATGTCACGGTCGGCGACCAGGGTGACGTCGCCGGTGCTGCTGGCGATGGTGTCGACGACGAGATCGCCATCGCTCTCGGTCAGGCGGATGTCACCGCCGGCGCTGGCCGTGACGCTGCCGCCGACGGTGTCGATGACGATGTCGCGGGCGACGCCAATGGCGGCGCCGGCGTCGAGCACGATGTCGGCGCCGACGAGGCGCGCGGTGTCGCTGCCGCGGTCGATGGTGCCCGCGCTGTCGAGGCTGACGGTGCCGCCGGCGCTGCGCAGCACGCCGTTGATGTTGATGTCACTGGCCGAGTTGACGGTGATGAGGCTGTCGTCGAAACCGATGAACTCGATGTCGATGGCGTAGTCGGCCTTGATGCTGTGGGTGTTGAAGTCCTTGCGGCCCTCGGTGGTGGTCTTCTGCAGGTGGTAGTCCTGGGTCGAGAAGATCCACCAGCCGTGGTTGACCACCCAGCTCTTGAACTTGACGTCGGCGTTGAGCAGGACCGAGGTGTAGCCGTAGGTGTAGTTGTTGGCGTTGGCGGCGACGGCGACGTAGGTGCCGTCGTCGAGCTTCACCGGTGTCCCCTCGCGCGTGACCTTGACGTCGGTCGGCGGCTGCGGCGGGTCGGCGACGAGGAAATCGATGCCCCAGAAGCTCGAACTGATCCATTCCTCGACCGTCTTGGTGGTCTGTGACTGGCCGGTGACCCACAGGTAGCGCTGGTTGGCGAGCGGCTGGTAGCTGCTGGTGCGCCCGACGCTCTCGCTGATCACGCCGCCCGGGCGGTTGTCGCTCTTCTGCACGGCGCCGCCGACATGGGTGTAGACGGTGGTGAGCGGCGTGTAGGTATCGGCCAGCGGCGCGTTGCCGGTGACGGCGTCGATGGCGGTGTCGGTGATGACCAGGCGCCCCTCGATGCCGTTGCCGGTGCCGCGCAGGCTGATGGTGTCAGTGTCGCCGACCTCGTCGACGAGGACGGCGGTGGACTCCAGGGTCAGCGTCGTGGCACTGACCGCGACCACGCGGTAGGCGCCGTTGTTGGCCGCCGAGTTCTCGATGACGACGACCAGGCCGCTGCGGAAATCGTCGGCCAGCCAGCTGCCGCTCGACCGCGTGATGGTGGCCGCCGCCGCGCCGTTGTCGGCGAAGGTGAGGCCGACGGCACCGCCGCTGTCGTCGATCGTGAGCGCCTGGTCGAGGCCCGTGCTCATGCTCGAAAGATCGATCGGCGTCGCGGTCTGGTTGTCGATCTGGATGCGCCCGAAGCCGTCGATGACCTCGAGCTTGCCGGGCGAGGTGGCGAGAACGTGGCCGGTCAGTTGCATGTAGCCGCCGCGCACGTTGATCGGCAGCAGTTCG
Source organism: Gammaproteobacteria bacterium (assembly GCA_050184115.1). Lineage (GTDB taxonomy): Bacteria > Pseudomonadota > Gammaproteobacteria > JACKNG01. The sequence continues at coordinate 51,175 of JBFXAQ010000004.1, forward strand.
AGGTGATCGGTGTCGTAGTTGTAGACCACGCGTACGTTGGAGTTGCCGACGTCGATGTCGACCGTGCCGTGGGCGTTGACGTCGGCGAGGTAGGTCGCGAGCAGCGCATCGAGCGTGTCCGGCAGCACCACGGATTGGTCCGGCTTGCCGCTGCGCACCAGGCCGTTGAGATTCAGCAGGCGGCCGGTGATGAAGACGTTGTTGCCGGCGACGACCTCCTTGGCGACGAACGGGTTGGCCAGCGGGTCGGGCGCATTGTCGGTGCCGCTGCCGTTGATCGGCGTGCCGTTCGCGGTGAGCTTGTCGAGGGTCTCGAAGCGTTCGGCGGTCTTGGCCCACTGCGCTTCCGGGTCACCGCCGATGTTGACGATGTCTTCGGCGATGACGACGTCGCGGCCGGCATCGATCTCGAGGGTCTTGGCATCGATGCTGCCGCGCGGCGAGTTCGGATCGTTGAGATCGGCGGCGGCGCGGATGATGACGCTGCCGGCGTCGTTGATCACGCGTACCGTGCCGTTGGCATTGCTGACCGCGCCGACGATCTCGATGTCCGGCGCGGGGGCGTTCTCGAGTTCGGTGCCGGCGACGGTGGGTGATTCGGGATCGAAGGTGTTGCGGATGGTGACCAGCGGGTCGGCGGTGTCGTTGGCGGTCAGCACGTTGGCGAAGCCGGCGACGACGCCGTCCGCGTTGCGGGTCGTGATGTCGGCGTTGTCGTAGACGCGCACGCCGTTCAACACCACGCGCCCGCCCGCACTCGTCACTTCGATGCCCTCGATGCGCAGGTAGTACGGGCTCTTGTTCAGCACCGTGACCTCGGCGTCGCCGGGTGCGCGCAGGGTGCCGCCGCCCCTGAGGACGTCGCTGCTGACGACGATGTCGCCGAGGCGCGCGGTGATCTGCGGCACCACGATGTAGGAGACCTGGTAACCCTGGGTGACGGTCACCGGCGTGGTGGTGTTGCCGCTGCCCAACCCGGCGTCATTGGGGTCGACCAGGCCGAGCTCGAGCAACTGGTATTCGAGCTGGGTGATCTGGGCGTCGTAGCCGGCGATCGCCGCGCTGTTGCCGCTGTGTTCGATCTTGAGGTCCTGCAGGCGCTCCATCTCGGCGACGATGCGCTGGGCGAGATCCTCGACCACCACGCCGGGCGTGGTCACGCCTTCGGTCTGCGTCTCGATGATGATGCCGCCCGGCTTGATCGGCGCGGCGGTGACGAGCACGCCGGCCGCGGCGACGCCGCTTTCGTTGACCACGGCCAGGGTGGGCGCGAAGCGCAGCACCGCGTTCGGCCCGGATTCGTCAATGGCCGCGACCTGGAAGGTGTGCGCGGCGTCGGTCTGGTTGGCGGTGGCGCCGCGGATGGTGACGAACTGGCCGACACGGAAGCCCTCGGCGAGCCAGCTTCCCGTGCTGCGCGTGATGCTGTTGTTCGCCGCCGCGAAATCCAGCGTGCCGGTACCGTCGTGCGCGATGGGGACGACGGCGGCATGGCCGGCCAGCGGCATGAGCGCGGTGGTCGCGGCGTTGGTGGTCTCGTTGACGACCACCGCGCCGGCCGCCAGCGTGAGCAGCTTGCCGTTACCACCAAGGCCGTTGTTGATCGCCGCGATGCGGTAGGTGCCGTCGTTGCTGCCCGAGCCCTTGACGACGAGGTCCTGGCCGACGACGAAGCCGTGGTCGTCCCAGCGTTGCGCGCTCAGGATCTCGATGGTCGCACTGGCCCCGCTGACGAAGCGGAACGAGGCGCTGGTCGGCAGGCCGGCCGCGACCGACTCGACCGCCTTGATCGTCGCGGCGGTGGTCGGCGGGCCGTCGAACAGCACGGCCGCGGGGTCGAGGGTCAGGACGCCGGCGCTGACAGCGGCGATCCGGTAGCTGCCGTCATTGGCTCCGGCTCCGCTGACGTTGATGACCTGGTCGACGGCGAAGCCCTCGGCGCTCCAGTCACCCCCCGCGCGTTCGATGCGCGGCGCGCTGTCGGCGCGCGGCGCGAAGGTGATGGTGCCGCCGCTGCGCACCGCGCTGACCGTCGCGGTCGGGACGCTGCCGCCGTTGTCGGTGGCGGCGGCGAGGTTTTCACCCTGCACCAGGCGCAGCGTCGCGCCGCTGACCGAGGCGATGGTGTAGGTGCCGTCGTTGCTGCTCGAATTCGCGATCGCGATGCGTTGCCCGGCGGCGAAGTCGGTCGACCAGTTGCCCGCCAGGTTGGTGATGGTGGCGCCGCCCGCGGCGACCTCGGCGACGAAGTCGACGTCGGTGCCGGCGTTGACGGTGATGGCAATCGCGAAGTTCGCGCCGTTGGCATCGGTTTCGTTGGTCACCGCGGCGCCCGCGGCCAGGGTCAGGGTGGCGCCGCTGACGTTGCTGATGGTGTAGGTGTTGTTGTTCGAGGTCGTGCCGCTCAGGGTGACGGTCTGGCCGATGGCGAAGCCGTCGCCGGCCCAGGTGCCGCTGTTGCGCACGATCGTGCGCGTGGCGGTACTGAAGCTCAGTTGGGCGCCGACGCTGACGTGGCGGGTCACCGTCACACCGTCGCCGTCGGTGGCCGTGGTCAACGCGGCGCCACCGGCCAGTTCGAGCGTCGCCGCGCTGACTCCGCTGACGGTGTAGTTGCCGTTGTTGGCGCCGGCATTGCTCACCGTGATGCTGTCGTTGACGGCGAAGCCCGCGCTCACCCAGCTGCCGGCGGCGCGCGTGATGCTGGCCGCGACCGCATCCACGCGCGGCGTGAACTGCATGGCCGCGCTCTGGTTGCCGATGGCCGAGGTCACGCTGAGCGTGCCGTCGACGGCGGCAGCGAGGTCGTCGGTGCCGGCGAGTTCGAGCTTCGTCGCGGTCACGCCGCTGACGGTGTAGGTGCCGTCGTTGGCCACCGTGCCGCTGATGACGATGGTCTTGCCGGCGATGAAGCCGTCGGTGATCCAGCTGCCCGACGATCGCGTCAGGGTCGCGTGCGTGGCAACGAAATCGACGCTGGTGCCCGGGGTCAACGTGATCTCGGCCGTGGTCACGGCACGCGCGAAGACGTCGGCGGTGAACGCGCCGCTGGCGGCAAAGCTCTCGCTCGCGGCGATGGTGAGCGTGCCGGCGTCGACCGCGGCCACGGTATAGGTGCCGTCGTTGGCACCGCCGTCGGCAACGGTGATCAACTGTCCGACGGCGAAGCCATCGGCGAGCCAGCTGCCGCTGACGCGCGTGATGGTGCCGGCCGGCGCTGAGAAGGCGAGGTTCGGTGCGCCGCTGACGCGCACCGCCAACGTGGCGTTGAGGAACTCGTTGGCGAGGACCTGCACCGCGCCACCGGCATTGCCGTTGATCTCCGCGGCGAGGTCGTAGTCCGCGGCCAGGGTGAGTTCGCTCGCGCTCACCGCCGCGACGCGGTACGCGCCGTCGTTGCTGGCCGAGCCGCGCACGGTGACCATGCCGCCGGCGGCGAAACCGTCACCGAGCCAGCTGCCGCTGGCGCGCACGATGCGCGCGGCGTTACCGGGACCGCTCGCAAAGAACTCGAGCGCCGCGGCGCCACTCATCTCGACCGGTTGGAAGGCCGGGATATCGGCGGCGATGACCAGCGCCTGGTCGCGGTGGATGCCGGTTTCGACGACGCCGTCGATGGTGGCGCGGTTGTCGGCCTGGTCGATGTCGGAGGCGGTCTCGATGCGCAGCGAGACGTCGTCGGCGCCAAAGACGTCGCCGATGGCATTGGCGACGTCTTCGATGGCCTTCTGGTAGAGATCCTGGCCGACGCCGAGGCCCTCGACCTGGTTGGTGATGGCGCCGCGCGCGACGATGTCGGTGTCGCCGCCGCTGCGCACGCTGGCGCCGGCGAGCACGTCGACGTGGTTGGTCTCGATGAGCTCGGCGTGGCCGACCGGGTCGGTCTCGACCGGGAAGGCGGTCTTGTTCCAGATGTCCGAACGCGCACCGAGGTCGAAGGTGTTGGCCGCGCCGAAGCGGGTCTGGCCGGCGCGCAGGCTGATGGCGTCATCGGCTTCGAGCACGGCGCCGGCGCCGAGTTCGACCGTGTTGCCGGCGTGGACGCGGGTCAGGGCGTCGCCCTGGGCCGCGCCCGCCGCGCCGTAGGTCTTGGCGTTGGCGTTGCTTTCCAGATCGGCCGCTGCTCGCGCGGCGAGCACGATGCCGCCACCGCTCTCGAGGCGCGCGGCACCGACGGTGATGCGGTTGTCGTGGACGTCGTTGACGAGTTGCGACTCGGCGCGGGCCAGCGCGATGACACCACCGGCGTCGAGCTTGGTGCGGTCGTCACCGCCGACGGTGCTGCGTGCCTCGAGGGCGATGAGGCCGGCGTCGCCGGCGCTGAGGACGGCGCCGTCGCCGACGTCGACCGTGGTCGTGTTGGCGATGGTCGAGGTGCTGCGCGCGGCCGCGGCGCCGACGATGCCGCCCGAGCCGGCGATGATGTTGTAGCCGGCGAAGCCACCCTTGTCGACGATGTTGTGGGCATCCACCGTGATGTCGCCCGCGGCGACCGTGCTGGCCGCACCGAAGTCGACGCCGATGTCGGCGCTGACGGTGTGATCCGCCACCGCACCGGCAGCGCCGACGGCGCCGGCCGCGTGGCTGTCGGCGCGGCCGTCGAAGCGTGCGGTGTGGGTGGCGACGACGTCGAGGCGCGTGGCGTCGATGCTCGCCGCGCCGCCCTTGCCGAGGGTCACCGTGGTGTCGCTCCGCGAATCGGTGACGACACTGGCGGCGGCGCCGGCGACGAGGCCACCGCTGCCGGCGATGACGTCGGCGAGGTTGGTCTCGTCGCCGACCGCGCTCAGGGTCAGGGTGCCGCCGTGGAACTGGCTGCCGGCCGCGGTCCAGCTGCCGATGGTGCTGTCGCTGGTCGCCGCGGCGCGGTTGGCACCGAGCGCGAGCAGGCCGCCGGCGAAACCGTCGGCCTGGGCGTACTGGTCATTGGTCAGCTGCGCCGTGACGCTGGCCGCGCCGCCGACGGTGACATCGCTGCCGGCCCCCAGCCAGGCCGTGGCGCTGCCCGCGCCCCGCGCGTTGGCGGCAGTGGCGTTGAGCCCGACCAGCAGGCCGCCGGTGGCACCGACGGCCACCGCGCTGGCGGCCGGGGTATTGCCGCCGACGAGCTCCTGGCGGGCGCGGACGACGAGTTCACCGGCGTCGACGCGGGCGCCGTCGCCGACGTAGGCCTCGATCGCCGGCGCGGCAATCGCCGTTGCGCTGGAGGCGCCGACCGCACCGACCAGGGCCAGCGTGACGCCGACGGCCGCGGCCTCGGCGGCCACCGCTGCGGTGGCGAGGACGTCGACGCGGCCAGTGACGTCGAGCTGGGCGCCGTCGCCGACGTAGGCACTGAGCGCGGGACTGACTTCGGCGCGCGCCTGGGCGCCGCCGATGGCGATGATGCCGCCGGCCAGGGCGGTGGCCGCGGCGTTGCCGCGTTCGTTCGCCGTGGCGCCGATGGCGAGACTCGCGGCGCTGGTGATGGCGCCATCGTAGTGCGCCGCGAGCGTTCCTACCGCGCTGGTCGTGGCCTGGCTCAGGCCGAGCGCGACGCTGCCGAAGGATGCGCCTTCGGTTCTCGCGGCCAGGATCGCGTCGGTGAGCGCCTGGAAGCCGACCGCGCCGCTCGCGGCAATGGTCGTCAGCGCGTCGCCGCTCGCCGTCACCGTGCTCGCGTCGACGGTGGTGGCGATGGCGCCGGCAACGGCGAGGCCGAAGCCGGCGGCGGCCACCGAGGTTGCCTGGGCCACGCCGTCGGCGACAGTGTCGCGCGCCGCCGTGACGCTGACGGCCGCGGCGTCGACATCGGCGGCGACGAGGGCCGCACTGACGGTGTTGGCGATGCGCGTGTCGGCGACCGACACGCCGACCGAGGCGCCGACGACACCGGCAGCGACGGCCGCGGTCCCGACATGGGTGGCGATGTCGCCGCGATCGTTCGCACTCACGGTCACGGTGGCGCCGCTCGCGACCGTGCTGTCGACGATGCTGGCCGCGATGGTGTTGGCGATGTCGTTGGTGACGACGGCGCCGCCGCCGGCGAAGGCGAAGCCGGCCGGCGCGATCGCCGCCGAGATGCTGGCCGCGACCGCGCTGGCGTCGATGGTGAGGTTCGACTCGGCGAGCACGTCCACCGCGCCGGCGGCGTCGACATGGCTCGCCGCGATGGTCGCACGCACTTCGTTGCTGACCGCGTTGTCGGCGGTGGCCACGCCGATGGCGATCGCGCCGGCCGCGCCGCCGCCGCTGATCGAGGCGCTGCCGGCCGCGGTGCTGGCGTGGATGGTCGAGGTATCGACGGCCTCCACGCGCACGGCACCGGCACTCGACACGACGCCGGGATTCACACCGTCGACGGCATGGTCGATGACGGCGCTGATGCGGTTGTCGATGCGATTCAGGGTGACGCTGGCAGCACCCGCGCCGGCCGCCGCGACGGCGCCGGCGCCGAGCGCGACCGCACCGGCCAGGGTCGAAGCCGTGATGGTGCTGTTGCCCGCGGCGCGCACGTCGATGCCGGCGCTGGCGTCGGCGCGTGCATCACGGAGGCCGGCCGTGACGATGTTAGCGATGGTGTTCGTGGCGACCGAGCCACCGACCGAGAGCGCGCCGCCGCCGGCGAGGCCGAAGGCGAGGGCCACGGCGACGCCGCCGGCGTCGGCCGTGATGATCGACGTATCCGTTGCGGCGACGGTGAGCGCGCCGTTGTCGACCGTCACGTGGCTGCCGTCGTCGATGCGGGCTGCGACGGTGTTGGCGATGCCGTTCAGCGACACCGCACCGGCCGCGGTACCGGCGATGCCGCCGCCGGCGCCACCCGCACCGGCGCCGCTGCCGGCGATGGTCAGCGTGCCGATCGAGGCTGCGCTGTCGGCGGCCACCGTGACGTCGCCGGCGCTGGCCTCGAGCACGCTGTGGCTGATGCGCGCGGTGACCGTGTTGCCGACTTCGTTGACGGCGACGGCAGCGCCCAAGGTCGCCACCGCGCCGCCGACCGCACCGCCGGCGCCGCCGAAGGTGATGGCGCCGGCATGGCTGAGGATGGTGCTCTCGTCGCTGGCGCGCACCGTGATGCCGGCTCCGGCCGTGCCCGGCGTGAGCGCACTGCCGCTGTCGACGATGGCCGCTTCGACGGTGTTGTGGACGGTGTTGCCGGCGCCCGAACCGGCGCCCGAGCCGACCAGGCCGCCGATGGCGCCACCGGCGCCGCCGCCGGCGCCGGCGCTGGCCAGCGCCCAGATGGTGGCGCGTGAATCGGCCAGCACTTCGACCGCGCCGCCGATGGCGAGCGTCGAGCCGCTGACGAGCGCGCGCACCGTGTTGGTGATGGCGTTGTCGGCCGCCGAGGTGCCGACCGAGCCGACCGCGCCGCCGACCGCGCCGCCGGCGCCGACGCCGGCAATGGCGCCGGCATTGGCGAGGACCTGCGAGAGATCGGCCGCCGCGACCCGCAGTCCCGCGGTCCCGCTGGTGGTGATGCTGCTGTCGGTGACCTTCGCCTCGACGGTGTTCTCGATGTGGTTGCCGGATCCCGCCCCGGCGCCGGTGCCGACCACGCCACCGATGGCGCCACCCGCGCCGGCGCCGGCGCCGGCCACGGTCAGCGCCCACACCGTGGTCGTGGCGGCGGCGCTGACGTCGACGGTCTCGACGGCGGTGAAGCCGTGCGTACCGAGGGCGCTGCCGCGCTCGAGCGCGATGTCGGCGATGCCCGCCATGGCCAGCGCGCGGCTCGAGGCGAGACCGAAGCGTTCGCTGCCGGCGGCGACGACGAAATAGGTGCGGCCGCCGGTGAGACCCTCGATGTCGGCGCCGCCGGCGTTGTCGTAGACGACCGCCTGGCCGCTGGCGAAACCGTGCGCGGCGCCGCGGTCGAGCACGTTGTCGACGGCCTCGACGACCGCGGCGCGGGCGAAGTGGTGGGTGGTGGCGAGCGGCGCGGCGGCGATGTCGACGTCGGCCTCGCGGGCGAGCGCGTGTTCGCGCGTGGTGGCGAGGCGGAGCGTGTCGGCGTCGTCGACGACGGCGTAGTAGACGTGGCCGCCGACGAGGCCGCCGAGATCGTAGTCGTGAGACGGATCGACGTTGCCGTGGGTATAGCGCAGGGCGTCACCGGTGGCGAGGCCGTGGGCGGCGGCGAAGTCGAGGGTGTCGCCGGTGGCCGAGAAGCTCTGCAGGGTGAGGTTGCCCGGCCGCGTGAAATGGTGCGACGTACCACCGAAGGGCAGGAAGCCGACGTCGACGTCGGCTTCGCCGGCGAGCGCCTTGCCGACGCTCGACGCCAGCCGCACGCTGGTCGCGTCGTCGACGATGACGAAGTAGCCGGTGCCGTCGACGAGCGCGCCGAGGTCGGTGGCGCCGCCGTTGTGGTAGACCAGTTGGTCGCCGCTGGCGAGGCCGTGGGCGACGCCGAAATCGATGCGCGTCTGGAAGGCGTCGGCGGCCGTCGTGTCGAAGCCGACCGGCGCCGCCGGCGCCGCCGCGGCGGCCGCCGCGCTGGATTGTTCGATGGCCGCGCGCACGGTGTTGTCGACGCGGTTGTCGGCGGCCGCGGCGCCGACCGAGGCGACCACGCCACCGACCGCGCCGCCGGCGCCGGCCGCGCTCGCCGCGCCGCCGTTGGCGAGCACGTTCGAGTCGTCGGCGGCGTGCACGGTCACGCTGCCGTCGTGCGCAGCGACGTCGGCAGTGCCGCGGACCAGCGCCTGGACGAGGTTGGCGATGGCGTTGCGCGATACGCTGGCCGCACCGGTGCCGACCACGCCGCCGACGGCACCGCCGGCGCCGCCGCCGGTACCGGCCAGCGACAAGGCCCAGATGACGGCGCCGGAGACCGCGCCGAGTTCGATCGAGCCGGCGTCGACGGTCGAGCCCTCGATGATCGTCTCGACGGTGTTGGTGATGGTGTTGACCGCGACCGAGGCGCCGAAGGTGCCGACCACCGCGCCGACCGCGCCGCCGCCGCCGACGCCGGCGACGGCGCCGCCGTTGGCCATGATGAAGCTGTCGTCGCGTGCGCCGAGCGTGAGCGCCGCGCTGTTCGGCAGGGTCAGGGTGCTGGCGCCGTCGATGCGGCTGCGGGTGGTGTTGGCGATGGTGTTGACGGCGCCGGCCGCGGCGCCGGTGCCGACGACCGCGCCGACCGCGCCGCCACCGCCGGCGCCCGAGCCGGCCACGCTGAGCGCCCACAGTTTCGCCTCGTTCGTGGCATCCAGCGTCACCGCGCCGTCGGCGTTGACGGTCGAGGCCGAGATCACCGTCTCGACGGTGTTGGCCACGGTGTTGACCGCGCTCGACGCGCCGAAGGTGCCGACCACCGCGCCGACCCCGCCGCCTGCGCCGGCGCCGGCGACGCCGCCGGCGTTGGCGAGCACCACGCTGGTGTCGTGCGCGAGCAGGAAGACGTCACCGCCGTGGGTGGTGACCGTGGTGCCGCCGACGATGCTGGCACGGACCGTGTTGGCCGTGGTGTTGACCGCGGCGGCCGCTGCCCCCGCGCCGACCACGCCACCGACACCGCCGCCGGCGCCGGCGCCCGAGCCGGCGATGGACAGCGCCCACAGCACGGCGTCGTTGCCGGCGGCGAGGCGGACGTCGCCGTGGGTGTCGACGGTGCCGCCGGCGATGCTGGCGGTGACCGTGTTGGCGGTGGTGTTGACCGCGCTCGAATAACCGAAGGTGCCGACGACACCGCCGACGCCGCCGCCGGCGCCGGCGCCGGCCACGCCACCGGCGTTGGCGAGCAGCAGCGAACGGTCGCTGGCGTCGAGGCCGACGTCGAGCGCGGACGTGGTGACCTGGGCGTTGTCGAAGAAGGCGGCGACGTCGTTCGCCACCGTGTTGACCGCGACCGCGCCGGCCGCGGCCAGCGCCACGCCGACCGAGCCACCACCCGCGCCGCCGCCGGAACCGGCGATCGACAGGCTCCACACCGTGGTGTTGGCGGCCGCGGTCAGCGCGATGGCCGGCGCGGCCTGGAATTCGTGCAGCCCGCTCGCGCCGGCGCCGAGATCGAGCGCCTGGCCGGCGTGGGCGTCGGCGCGGCTGGCCGCGAGTTTGACCCGCGAGGCGGCTTCGAGGCTGTGCTGGGCACCGCGCACGGTGCTTGCATCGAGATCGATCAGCGCGCCGCCCGGGGCGCTGCGCAGTTGTATGCGGCTGTTCGAGGTCAGGCTGTGATTGGCGCCGCTGGCGACGCCGCCGTCGAGGTCGAGCGCGAAGCCGGCCACGGCGTCACCGCGGCTGGCGGCGAGGCCGACACGGCTGGCGACGATGGAGCGGGGGGCGTCGTTCGCCGCCGTGGCGAGATCGACGACAACGCCGCCGTTCAGCAGGCGCACGCGCGTGTCCGAGACCAGGCTGTAACCGCTGCCGCTGGCGCCGGGCGTGAGCCCGAGGTCGATGGTGGTGCCGGCGAAGGCATCGGCGCGTGACTGCGCGAGACGAACCCGTGTCGTATCGCCGCCGTCGACGATGACGTAGTAGGTGGCGCCGTCGGCGAGGCCCTGCACGCCACCGCCACTACCGGCGTGGTAGGTGACGGCGAGGCCGGTGTTGAGGGTGTGCGCGCCGACGGTGATGCGATCGCCGGCGGCATCGACATTGGCGAGGGCGAAGCCGCGCGTTTCGGTCACGCGCTGGACGGTCACCGCGGTATCGGTCGCGAGCGCGCCGAGCGCACCGCCGGTGGCGCTGCGCTGGAACACCGTGTCGCCATCGGCGAAGCCGTGCGCCGGGCCGAGATCGAGGGTGTCGCGGCCGGCATCGACGGCGCTCACACCGTCGAAGCTGCGTTCGTTGACGATGGCGAAGTAGACGCCGTCGTCGGCCAGCCCGCCGACGGCATTGCCGCCGCCGGTGTCGTAGCGCAGCGCCTCGCCATTGACGAAATCATGCCCGGCGCCGAGCGCGATGGTGTCCGCGGCGCTGTCGACACTGCCGGCCGGCGCGAAGCCGCGCGTGTTCTCGAGCACCTCGACGAAATACGTCGCGCCGTCGTCGAGTCCGCCGATGGCGCTGCCGCCGCCGGCGCGGTAGATCACTGCGTCGCCGTCGACGAGCCCGTGGTCGATGTCGAGGGTGATGACGTCGGCGGCGTCGTCGAGCGCCTCGGTGGGATTGAAGCCCCAGGCCTCGACGATGGCGTAGTAGGTGGCGCCGTCGACGAGGCCGGCGATGTCGGCGCCGCCGCTGGCGTTGTGATAGGTCAAGGCGTCGCCGGTGGCGACACCGTGCGCGTTGGCGGCGCCGAGTTCGAGGCGATCGGCCAGGGCGTCGATGCGACCGGCACCGTTCAGGTTGGCGCTGAACAGGGTCGGCTGGGCGAGCGCCCCGATGCTGGTGACGTCGGCGTTGGTGACGTGGCTGTGCACCGTGTTGGCGACGGTGTTGACCGCGACCGAGGCGCCCAGGGTACCGATGCCGCCAGCCGCGCCACCACCGGCGCCGGCAAAGGCCACGCCTCCGGCGTTGGCGATGACGAGCGTGTTGTCGAGGGCATCGAGGGTCGCGCCGCCACCGTCGACGAGGTTGACCACCGCGCGGTCGGCACCTTCGTTGGCGAAGAAGGCCTCGACCGTCTCGGCCACGGTGTTGACGGTGACGGCGCCGGCGCCGGCCACGGCGATGCCGGCCGAGCCACCACCGGCACCGGCGCCCGAGCCGGCCAGCGCCAGCGACCACACCATGGCGTCGGCATGGGCAGCGAGTTCGACCGCGCCGGCGTCGTTGACGGTGGAACCGGCGACGTAGGCCTGCACGGTGTTGGCGATGGTGTTGACCGCGACCGAGCCGCCGATGGCGGCCCCGACCCCGGCCGAGCCGCCGCCGGCGCCGGCGAAGGCGAGACCGCCGGCATTGGCCAGGATCAGGGTGCCGGCCCGGGCCGTCATTTCGAGTGCGCCGCCGCTGGCGAGGTTCAGCGTGCTGTCGCCATCGATCGCGGCCTGCACGGTGTTGGCCACCGTGTTGACGGCGATGGCGCCCGACACCGCAACGCCGACCCCGGCCGAACCACCGCCGCCGCCGGCACCGGCGCCGGCCACGGTCAGCGCCCACACCGTGGCGTCGGCGCGGGCATCGAGCGCGACCAGCGCGGCGCCGCCGACGGTACTGCCGTGGATGTCGGCGCGCACCGTGTTGGCAATGGTGTTGACGGCCAGCGCGGCGCCGGCCGAGACGCCGACCCCGGCGCTGCCGCCACCGGCGCCAGCCACCGCGAGGCCGCCGGCGTTGGCGAGGATGACGCTGTTGTCGAGCGCGCGAATGGTCAGCACGCCGCCATTGGCCAGCGTCACCGTGCTGCCGAGATTGCTGCCGGTGTCGACGCCGATACCGGCGTGGATGTCCTGGGCGAGGGTATTGATGGCGCCGGCGCCGGCCACCGCCACGCCGACCCCGGCGCTGCTGCCGCCGCCGCCGGCGCCCGAGCCGCCGAGGGTCAGCGCCCACACCGTGGCATTGCCCTGGGCGAGGAGTTCGAGGCTCGCGCCGCCGTTGACGGTGGCGCCGGCGGTGTAAGCGCCGATGGTGTTGGCGATGGTGTTGACGGCGAGCGAACCGCCGACCGAGACGCCGACCCCGGCCGAACTGCCGCCGCCGAAGCCGAGGCTCAGGCCCCCGGCATTGGCCAGGATGAGGGTGTCGTCGGTGGCGACGAGGCGCGCACTGCCGGTCGGCGCGAGGTTGACGGTGGCGTTGGCGCCGAGCACCGCTTCGACCGTTTCGGCGACGGTGTTGATGGTCGCCGCACCCGCGCCCGAGAGGCCGACCCCGGCCGAGCCGCCGCCGGCGCCGACGCCGACCGAACCGGCCACCGACAACGCCCACAGGGTGCTCGCGCCCTGGGCGTCGAGGCTGAGCGTGGCGACGTCGTTCAAGGTCGCCTCGCCGATCACCGCGCGCGTGGTACCGGCGATGGTGTTGACCGCGACCGAGGCGCCGATCGAGCCGGCGCCACCGCTGCTCGAGCCGGCGCCGACGGCGACGCTCAAGCCGCCGGCGTTGGCGAGGATGGTGGTGGCGTCGCGTGCGTGGAGCGCGACGGTGCCGCCGGCGGCGGCGTTGAGAACGGCGTTGCCGTCGATGGTCGCGGTGACCGTGTTGGCGACGGTGTTGACGGTGCCGGAGCCGGCGCCGCTGATGCCGACGCCGGTGTTGCCGGCGCCGACGCCGACCGCGCCGCTCAGCGCCAGCGCCCAGACGTCGGTGGCGGCATCGGCGCTGACGTGCACGGCCAGCGCGTCGTTGACGGTGCTCGCGTCGATGGTGGCGACGACCTCGTCGGCGATCGTGTTGACGGCGACGCCGACCCCGGCGCTGCCGCCGACGCCGGCGGAGGAACTCGACGCGCCGACCCCGACGCTCAAGCCCCCGGCGTTGGCGAGGATGGTGCTGGCGTCGTCGGCGTCGAGGGTGAGGGTCGCTGCCCCGGTCAGCCCGACGCTGCTGCCGTCGACGAGCGTCGCGCCGACGTGGTTGGCGACGGTGTTGACGGTGACGGCGCCGGCGATGGCAATACCCACCCCGGCGCCCTGGTTGCCGACGCCGACACCGACCGAACCGGCGACGGCGAGCGCCCACACCGTGGTCGCGCCGTCGGCATCGAGGGTGACGGTCGAGGCGTCCGTGACCTGGCTGCCAGCGATACGGGCGTCGACGTCGACGGCGACGGTGTTGACCGCGACCGAGCCGCCGATCGAACCGCCGACGCCGGCCGCGCGCCCGCTGCCGACGGCGACGCCGAGGCCGCCGGCGTTGGCGAGGATGATGCTGTCGTCGCGTGCGCCGATACCGAGCGCGTGACCGTGCAGGAGCGCGCTGCTGCCGGCGCCGTTGCCGTCGCGCGCGAGGCCGGCGCGGACGGCGCCGGCAACAGTGTTGACGGTGACCGCGCCGCCACCGGCGAAGGCGAGGCCGGCGCTTTCCGAGCCGCCGGCACCGGCCCCGGCGCCGCCGATGGCGAGCGCCCAGGTGGTGCTGTCGCGGGCGGCATCGAGCGTGACGTCGCCGCTGGCGTCGAGGCTGGCGCCGGCGAGTTCGGCGATGACGTCGGTGGCGATGACGTTGACGGCGAGCGACAAGCCGCCGGCCACCGCGCCCGCGCTCTTGCCGCCGGCGCCCGCGCCGCCGAGGCCGAGCGCGTTGGCGAGCACCACGGTGGCGTCGTCGGCATCGAGCGTGACGGTGCCGCCAATGCCGGTGGTGGTGACGTCGGCGCCGCTGCCCAAGGTCGCGCGGGTCGCTCCACTGGCGACGTTGATGGCGACGGCGCCGCCGGCGGCGAGCGCGAAGCCCGCGCCCTGCGAACCGCTGGCCCCGGCGCCCGCGCCGCCGAGGGCGAGCGCCCACAGCGTGCTGGCGCCGTCGGCATCGAGATTGACCCGCCCGTTGCTGGTCAGCGTGGCGAGGCCGATGGCGGCATCGCTGTGGGCATCGACGACGTTGAGCGCCAGGCCGAGACCGATCGCCGCCGCCGCGCCGCTGGTCTTGCCGCTCGCACCGGCGCCGGAGATGCCGCCGGCGTCGGCGAGGACGGCGTTGGCCTGGCGGCTGCGCAGGGTGAAGTCGCCGCCGCCGGTGATCGTCACGCGGCTGCCGCCGTCGAGCCGTGCGGCGGCATCGAGCACGGCGATGTTGAGCGCCGCCGCGCCACCGCCCGCGAGCCCGAGGCCGAAGCCTTCGCTCGCGTTGGCGCCGGCGCCGGCGCCGCCGATGGCGAGCGCCCACAGGGTGGCGTCCTGCGTCGCCGTGAGGGTGGCCGCGGTGGCTGTCACCGTGGCATCGTCGATGCTCGCAGTGGCAGCGGCGTCGACCACGTTGACGGCCACCGCCGCGCCGCCGGCCAGTGCCGCGGTAGTGGTCTTGCCGCTGGCGCCGGCGCCGCTGATGCCGATGGCATTGCCGACCACGGTGCTGGCATCGTCGGCGCGGACACCGAGCGTGCTGCCGGCGGTGACGTCGCTGCCGCGGGCGATGGTCGATTGCGTGGTGTTGGCGGCGACGTTGACGGCGACCGCGCCGCTGCCGGCCAGCGCGAAGCCGCCGCCCTCGCTGCTGCGCGCGCCCGCGCCACTGCCGGCGACACTCGTAGCCCACAACTGGGCCTGGTGGTCGGCGGCGAGGCTGACCTGGCCGTTGGCATCGATGACCGCGTCGACGATGTCGGTGGCGACGCTCTGCGCGGCGACGTTGACCACCACCGAGGCGCCGATCGCCACGCCAGTCGAACCCTGGCTGCCCTGCTGGTTCTGGTTGTTGCCCTGGTTGCCGGTGTCGACGGCGATCTGCACCGCGCCGGCGACACCGACGACGACGGCGAGGTCGTCGGCCGCAAGGGTGACGTCGCCCGTGCTGGTGACCGCCGCATGACGGATGCCGGCGTCGCTGATGGCGACCAGGGTGTTGACGGCAACCGAGCCGCCGACGGCGAAGTTCTGGCCGCCCTGCGCACCGACTGCGACGTTGACCAGCACGCTGCCGCGGTGGGCGTCGAGTGCGACGTCGTCGGCGCTGATGACGAGGTTGTCGGCGCGGCGCAGGCCATGGATCTCGTTCGCCAGCGCCGCGGCGCCGAGGTCGATGACGGCGCCGCCGCCGTCGGGCACGAGTTGCAGGCTGTCGGCGGTGACGTTGGCGACCTCGTACACCGTGCCGGCGGCGAGACCGTCGATGTCATCGTGGCCGCCGTTGTCGTAGACGACACGGTCGCCGTTCGCGAAACCGTGCGGGCGGGCGAAGACCAGGCGCTCGTTGGCGGCGTCGACCGCGGCCGGGTTCGACAGGTCGAGTGCGACCTGGGCGCCCTCGATGCGGCTGAGCGTGCGGTTGACGACGACGTCGACGCCGAGCGCGGCGCCGGCGGCGCCGCTGGCGCCCGCGCCCTGCTGCTGGTCGTTCTGGCCATTGCCCTGGCCATTCCCCTGGCCATTGTCCTGCTGCGCCTCCTTGAGCCCGATGCCGAGCGCGCCGGCGATACTGGCGACGACGGTGTCGTCGCGGCTCGCCAGCACCAGGCTGCCGCCGGCGAGCACGCTGCGCGGCGTGTTCGCATCGAGCGTGGCGACGCGCGCGACGGTGGTGGTATCGACGACGTTGACGGCGAGCGAGATCGGCACCGCGATGCCGCCGCGGACCACCCCGCCCGCCGCGGCGACGCCGCCGGTGACGTGGCCCTGGGTGGCCGCGAGGTCGATGTCGCCGGCGCTGGTGACGTCGCTGTCGACGATTTCCGCGCCGACCGACGCCACCACCACGTTGACCGCCAGCGCCGGCCCCACCGCGGCGCTGCCGCCGGAGTAGGCGAGGCTGCCGGCGACACCACCGGTGACGGCGAGGTCGCGAGCGTCGAGAGCGAGCGCGGCGACGTCGAGCGTGCTGCCGCCGATTACGTCGGCGTGGGTATTGCTGATGTGCACGTTGACGACGCCGGACAGCGCGCCGGCGCCGCCCTCGCTGCCGGTCGCGATGGCCGCACTGCCGGCAATGCTGCCGACGATGCCACGCGTGGTGGCGGTGACGGTGAGCGCGGCGCCCGGTGTGGTCACGGTGGTGCCGTCGAGGCGGGCGACGGTGTCGGCGACGACGACGGACGTCCCGCCGCTCGCGCTGAGCCCCGTCGACTTCTTCTCGGCCTTGCCGGCGAAAGCCGCCGAACCCGCCACGGCGATGACCAGGGTATCGCTTGCGGCGTCGACGGCGATGGCGTCGACGGTCCGCGCAACGGCGTCGGTGACGGTGGCGTTGAAGATGCCGGCCGTGACCTTCTCGACGTCGACGTTGACGCTGACGTTGCCGCTCACGGCGAGCGTGTTCTGGACCTTCTGCTGTTCTTCCGGCGCCTGCTGCTGCTCCGGCTTGGTCTCGGGCTTGGGCTCGTTCTTGGCGACGAAGTCGTCGACGAACTTGGTGTAGTTGTCCTTGCCGTTCTTGCCGAACAGGAGCGGCAGGTTCTTGGTCCCTTCCCAGGCGAAATTGAGGCCGAAGCCGAAGTAGTCGACGCCCTGCTTGACCTTCTTGGCCGGGTCGACGATGAGCTTCTGCGCGCCGCCGCTGAGCTTCTCCTTGAAGCTGTCGAAACCGGACTTCGGATCGCTCGGCGCCTTCTTCTCGCCCGGCGGCTTGGCCGCCGTGCCGATGAGCGAGCCGGCGACGATGGCGCCCTGGTTGGTGGCGCTGACGGCAAGCTTGCCGTCGCTGCTGACGTGGCCCGTCCCAAGGGCGACGGCGTCTTCGTCGCCGATGCGCGCAGCGGTGTTGCGCACGACCACGTTGACCGCGCCGGCGAAGCCGGCGGCGGAACTCTTGGAGAACGCCGCGCCGCCTGCCGTCGTGACGATGACCGAACCGTCGCGCGCGCGGACCAGCAGGCTGGCGTCGCTGTCGCCGGCAAGCGCGGCATCGGCCTCGACCACGGCGTTGCCCGAGATCGCGGCCAAGGTGCGGTTGACGGCCACCCCCAGCGCGAGCGAGCCGTTCAGCTGGGTGCCCTCGGCCTTGCCCGTCACCGGTGCGATGGCGATGGCGTAGAGGTTGGTGTCGGCGGTGACGGCGATGCTGTCGCCGTTGACCCTGGCGGCGCCGCGGATCTCGGCGGCGACGTCGTTGAAGAAGCCGGTGGCGAGCACGTTCAGTGCACCGCCCGAGGCGTTCTTGGCGCCTGCCGGGTTGGCGATGTTCTTGATGTCGCCGCCCGGCAGCACGCCGGCGAGGTTGACCTGGGTGACGTCGGCCAAGGCGCTGACCTCGACCCCGCCGTGGTTGCCGGCGCCGAGGCGCTGGTTCAACTCGGCGCCGTCGGCGACGATGGCGTGGGCGACGTTCTGCACGTAGGCGAGGTTGAACGCGCCGAAGACGCCGGCGCCGGTCGATTCGCCCCCGCTGCGCGCCCAGCCGTGGACCATGCCGCGGGTGTTGAGGTAGTCGTCGGTGATGCTGGCGAAGCCCTTGACGAGATCGATACCGCGCGAGAGCGGTTCCCACACGATGCCGTCGAAGTTGCTCCAGGCGGTGCCGGAGACGAACAGGGCGTCGACGGCTTCGAGGTCCAGCCAGCCCTGCTCCCAGCCCCACGGCATGGCAGTCTCGGCGTGCACCGTGGTGTCGCCGCTGGCATCGACCTTGGCGCCGGCGCCAACGGTCGCGCTGGCCGCGTTCAGGGTGACGCGCACGGCCGCGCTGCCGCCGAGCGCGACGGTCTTCTTGTCTGCCGGTTCCTGTTCCTTGTACTTGGAGCTGAGATCGATCTTGGTCTCGGCGGTGACGAGCGGCGTACCCGAGGTCAGCGCCGTGACCTCGACGTCGCCACCGTTGGCGGTGACGTCGGCGCCGTCACCGATGCGTGCCGTGGCGTTGGCCTGGTGGAAGGCGACGGCTGCCGCGCCGGTCAGCTTGAGGCGATCGAAGAAACCCTTCAGTGCGCTGCCCGGCTTGCCCTCGGCGTTGTCGGTGGGATCGAGGTCGCGCTGCTCCTTGCCGCCGACGTCGTCGAAACCTTTCTTCGTGTCGTCGTCGAGGCCGGCCTTCTTGTTGTCGCCGTCGAGCGGGGCATCGTCGTCGTCACTGTCGGCCGTGGTGGTATCGCCGAGGTTCTCGAGCTGGGTCGACTTGTCGGTGTCCTTGGTCGGGGTTTCGTCCTTCTTCTGTTCGGTCTTGGCATCGACCTCGACGGAGGCGCCGGCGCTGGTTTCGTCCTCACTGCTGATGACGTCGGCGGTGACCTCGACGCCGCCACCGGCGACGACCGTGCCGTCGATGGCGGCGGTGGCGTTGCCGACGAACACCGACAGGCCCACGCCGAGCGCGATGCCGCCGTCGTCGGTCTCCGCCTCGGCGCCGATCTTCTGCGACTTCTCGACGTGGGCGGCGACGCCGACGTTGCCGCCGGCGTTGACCTGGGTGCCGGCGGCGAGAGTGGCGCTGGCGTTCGCGACACCGACGCCGGCGGCGAAGTGGATCTCGGGCAAGAAACCGAACAGGGCGTCGTGGATGGCGCCGACCAGCTTCTCGTCGAGCTTGATGAGCTCGTCGATCTTCTTGTCGAGCTTGAACTGGCCGATGGCCGGCGCGCCGGTCGAATCGAACTCGTTGAAGCCGGTCGAGGCCGCGATGGTGCTCTTCGCCGTCGCGCCGAGGTCGACGTTGCCGCCGGCCGTGATGACGGTGCTGCCGCCGACGGTGACGGTGGCCTGCGGCACGGAGACGCCGACCACGATCGGGGTCAGCAGCGAACTCACCAGCGAGCCATTGATGGTCGCCGAAGTCGAGGCATCCGCCTCGACGACGAGGTTGGCGGCGTGGACGGTGGTGGCGCCACCGAGTTCGACCGTGGCCGTCGCCACGGCGACCGAGGCGGGCGACAGCTTGAAGCCGAAATACTTCTCGGCGAGCGAGCCGACCGGTTTGAAGGCGCCCTCGGCGACGGCAAGCGTGTGCGCGGTGCCGACCGCGCCGCTCGCCGCGAGATTGACGGCAACGGCGGCATCGGGGGTGCTGGCGAGGCGCACCGTGAAGGCGTCGACGACCTTGACGTAATAGGTCGTGCCGCTGGTCAGTCCGCTCGGCGCGACCCCGTCCTCGCCGGCGTTGTAGACCACCGCGGCGCCGTCGGCGAAATCGTGCGCCTTGGCAAAGGTCAGGGTATCGGCGGCGGCGTCGATGGCGGTGGCCGGGTCGAACTCCATCGCCGCGCGCAGGAAGTCATCGATCTTGCCGGCGCTGGCGCGTACCGCGACCAGGCCGCCGCGGAGATCCGCGCCGGTCAGCGTGATCGAGGCATTGGCGACGTCGAAGGGGAACACCGCGTAGGCGGCGTCGCGCAGCCAGTCGGGCAGGTTCACCCAGCCGCCGAAGAGGTTGTCGAGCAGGCCCAGGTCGTCGCGTGCGTCGAGCAGCACCGTGCCGGCGGCATGGCCGTTGTCGGCCTGGGCGTAGATGCCGCTGCCGGCGCCGAGCGCGATGTGACGCGCGTGCACGGTGATGTCGCCGGAAGCGCCGAGCGAGGCGGCGTTGGCGAAATCGTTGCCGGCAATGGCGCGCGTCGACAGCGCGATGCCCGGGTTCAGGGTCAGGGTGCCGCCGACGACCAGCGCGAGGTCGGCACCGGGGAGCGCGGTGTCGGCGATGACCACGAGATCGTCGGGGTCGAGCACCGTGACCGCGCCGCTGGCGGCGCTGAAGTCGAGGCTGTCGTTGCCAGCGCCGCCGAGGAAGACGTCGCCGCTGCCGCCGCCACCGTCGAGGCTGTCGTCGCCGAGTCCGCCGGCGAGCGCGTTGCCGCCGCCGTCGCCGGTGAGCTGGTCGTCGAAGGCCGAACCGATGAGGTTGTCGATCAGGATCAGCGTGTCGCTGTCGCCGTAGCCATCGGTGGCGGGGCTGTTGACGGTCACGTTCACTGCGCCCGGATCGCCCGCGTAGGAGGCGGTGTCGTTGCCGGGCCCGTCGCCGCGCAGGGTGTCGTCGCCGGCGCCGCCCTCCATGACGTCGTGGCCGGCGCCGCCGTCGAGGTCGTCGTCACCGGCGTCACCGAACAGATAGTTGTCGGCGGCGTCGCCGGTGAGGCGGTCGGCGAAGGCCGAGCCGGCGAGATCGCGGATGCCCGTCAGGGTGTCGCTGCCGCCGAAGCCATCGGTCGCCGCGCCGCCGAGGGTGACGTCGACGCCGCCGCCATCGTGGGTATAGGCGGCGGTGTCGCGGCCGCCGCCGCCGGCGATCACATCGTCGCCGGCGCCGCCTTCGAGGACGTTGTCGCCGGTATCGCCAGTCAGTTGATCGGCCTGGGCCGAGCCGCGCAGGTTCTCGATGCCGCGCAGCGTGTCGTCGTCTCCGTGGGTGTCGTTCGCGGTGCCGGCGGCGAGATCGGCAACCACGCCACCTGCGCCGCCGTCGGCGTGGTAGCTCGCGGTGTCGCGGCCGGGCCCGCCGTCGAGGACGTCGTCACCGGCGTTGCCGGTCAAGGTGTCGTCGCCGCTGCCACCGAGCAGGAGGTCGTTACCGCCACCGCCGGCGAGGACGTCGTCACCGCCGCCGCCGCTCAGGCGGTTGGCGGCGGTGTCGCCGGTGAGGACGTCGGCGAAGGCCGAGCCCACGACGTTCTCGATGCGGGCGAGGGTGTCGGCACCGCCGTGGCCGTCGGCGCTGGCGGCGTTGGCGGCGAGCGAGACGGTGACCCCGGCCGGCGCATCGAGGTAGCCGACGGTGTCGTTGCCGGCGCCGCCGTCGAGGTCGTCGTCGCCGGCGCCGCCGACCAGCCAGTCGTCGCCGCCGCGGCCATCGAGGGTGTCGTCGCCGGCGCCGCCCTCGAGGCGGTTGGCGTTGTTGTCGCCGGTGAGGACGTCGGCGAAAGCCGAGCCGGCGAGGTTCTCGATGGCGGTGAGGGTGTCGGTGGCGCCGAAGCCGTCGTGGGCCGCGCCGCCGAGAGTGACGTCGACCCCGGCGAGATCGTTGGCATAGCTCGCGGTGTCGCTGCCCTGGCCACCGTCGAGGAGGTCGGCGTCGGCGCCGCCTTCGAGGATGTCGTCACCGTCCTCGCCGCGCAGGGTGTCGGCGCCGCCTTCGCCGAGCAGGACGTCGCCGCCGGCGCCGCCGGCGATGACGTCGTTGCCGTCGCCGCCGCGAATGACGTTCGCGCCGGCGTCGCCGGTGAGGGTGTCGGCGAAAGCGGAACCGGTCAGGTTCTCGATCCCGCTGAGCGTGTCGCTGCCGTGGCCGGTGGCCTGCGCGTCGGTGCGGGTGAGATCGACCGTCACGCCAGCGCTGGCATCGGCGTAGCTCGCGGTGTCGCGGCCGCCGCCGCCGATGAGGCTGTCGTCGCCCGCGCCGCCTTCGAGCAGGTCGTCGTCGAAGCCGCCGTCGAGGGTGTCGTTGCCGCCGCGGCCGCGCAGGACGTCGTTACCGTCGCCGCCGACGAGGACGTTGACCAGGCCGTCGCCGCTCAACACGTCGTCGCCGGCCGAGCCGACCAGGTTGCGGATGCCGGCGAGATCGTCGATACCGCCGGCGCCGGTGTTCTGCGCGCCGAGCACGGCGAGATCGACCGTGACGCCGCCGCCGATGACGTCGGCGTAGGAGGCCGTGTCGTTGCCGCCGCCGCCGACCAGGGTGTCGTTGCCGGCGCCGCCGCTGAGGACGTTGTCGTTGGCGTCGCCGCGCAGGGTGTCGTCGTGCGCGGAGCCGACCAGGTTCTCGATGCCGAGCAGGGTGTCGGCGGCGCCGTGGGTGTCGGTGGCGGCGCCGCCGAGGGTGACGTCGACGCCGTTGCCGCCGCTTTCCTCGGCGTAGCTGACGGTGTCGACGTCGTCGCCGCCGTCGAGGAGGTCGGCGCCGGCATGGCCGCTCAGGACGTCGTTGCCTTTGCCGCCGGCGATGCGGTTGTCCTGCTCGTCGCCACTGAGGGCGTCGTCGTAATCCGAACCGACGAGGTTGGCGATGCCGCTCAGGCGATCGCGCCCGGCGCCGACGGTGGCCTGCTCGAGGCCGTCGGCTACGCGCAAGTCGACCTCGACGCCCTGCAGCGCGCCGGCATAGGACGCGGTGTCGTTGCCGCCGCCGCCGAGCAAGGTGTCGTCACCGTCGCCGCCTTCGAGGACGTCGTCGCCGAGGCGGCCGTCGATGAGGTCGTCGCCACCACCACCGTCGATGGCGTTGGCCAGCGCGTTGCCGCTCAGCACGTCGTCGAAGCGCGAGCCGCGCAGATCCTCGATGCCGACCAGTTCGTCCAGGCCGGCGCCGCCGGTGTCCTGCGCGCCGACGAGCGCGAGGTCGACCGTGACCGCGCCGCCGGCCGTGGCATAGGTGGCGCGGTCGTGCGCGCCGCTGCCGCCATCGACGAGGTCGTCGCCCGCGCCACCGGCGAGGATGTCGTCGCCGCCTTCGCCGAAGAGGCGATCGTCACCGCTGCCGCCGACGAGGATATTGGCTGCGCCGTCGCCGCGCAGCGTGTCGCCATAGGCCGAACCGACCAGGTTCTCGACCGCGACCAGGGTGTCGCTGCCGCCGCTACCGTCGCTGGCCGTGCCGGCGGCGAGGTCGGCACTGACCGCGCCCGCCGCGTCGGTGTAGGACACGGTGTCGTTGTCGGCGCCGCCGTCGAGGCGGTCATCGCCGTCACCGCCGAAAAGGAGATCGTCGCCGGCCTCGCCGGCGAGGTCGTCGTCGCCCGCGCCGCCGACGAGCACGTCGTTGCCGGCGCCGCCGGCGAGGGTGTCGCCGCCCGCGCCGCCGACGAGGAGGTTGGCCTCGGCGTCGCCGGTGAGGCGGTCGGCGAAGGCCGAGCCGACGAGGTTCTCGATGGCGGCGAGGGTATCGGCATCGCCCCAGCCGTCGGTCGCCGCGCCGCCGAGGGTGACGTCGACCCCGGCACGGTCGAAGGCGTAGTCGGCGGTGTCGCTGCCCTCGCCGCCGTCCAGCACGTCGTCGCCGCGGTTGCCGGTGAGAACGTCGTCACCGGCGCCGCCCAGGATGCGGTTGGCGCGCGCGTCGCCGCGCAGCACGTCGTCGAAGGCCGAGCCGGTGAGATTCTCGATCAGCACCAGGCTGTCATTGCCGCCGCTGCCGTCGATGGCGGCGCCACCCAGGGTGACGTCGACGCCGCCCTCGTCCTCGGCGTAGGACGCGGTGTCGTCACCGGCGCCGCCGATCAGGGCGTCGTCGCCGGCGCCGCCGAGAAGGACGTCGTCGCCGGCGCCACCGTCGATGAGGTCGTTGCCGGCGCCGCCGCTGATGCGGTTGGCATTCGCATCGCCGACCAGGATGTCGTCGAAGGCCGAACCGGCGAGGTTCTCGATGCCGGCGAGGCTGTCGCTGCCGCCGAAGCCGTCGCGCGCGCTGACGCCGAGGCGCACGCTGACCGCGGCGGTGTCGCCGGCCCAGGAGGCGGTGTCGAGGCCCTGGCCGCCGTCGAGGCTGTCGTTGCCGGCGCCGCCCTCGAGGACGTCGTCGCCGCCGCGGCCGACCAGTTGATCGTTGCCCGCGCCGCCGCTCAGGACGTTGGTGCTGTCGTTGCCGCGCAGGATGTCGGCATGGGCCGAGCCGGCGAGGTTCTCGATGCCGGCGAGGGTGTCGCTGCCGGCGCCGCCGGTGGCCTGGGCGCCGGCCAGCAGCAGGTCGACGGTGACCCCGGCGGTGGCGCCGGCGTAGGACGCGGTGTCGCTGCCGGCCCCGCCGTCGAGGCTGTCGTTGCCGCTGCCGCCTTCGAGGACGTCGTCGCCGGCGCCGCCGGCGAGGGTGTCGTTGCCGGCGAAGCCGCGCAGGCGGTTGGCGGCGGCGTCGCCGCTCAAGGTGTCGGCGAAATCGGAACCGTCGACGTTCTCGATGCCGGCGAGCGTGTCGGCGCCGCCGCTGCCGTCGCTCGCGGTGCCGCGCAGCAGGTCGACCGTGACGCCGGCCGCGGCCGTGCGGTAGGAGACCGTGTCGCTGCCCTCGCCGCCGTCGAGGACGTCGTCGCCGCTGCCGCCGACGAGGGTGTCGTCGCCGCCGTCGCCGCGCACGATGTCGGCGCCGCCGCCGCCGTCGAGGACGTCGTTGCCGAAACCGCCGAGCAGCACGTTGGCGCCGCCGTCGCCCGTCAGCGTGTCGGCGTCGCCCGAACCGGCCAGGTTCTCGATGCCGGCCAGCGTGTCGCGGCCGGCGCCGACGGTGTCCTGCGCGGCGAGCAGGCGCAGATCGACGGTGACCCCGGCGTCGGCCGTCGCATAGGAAGCGGTGTCGGCGCCGGCCTCGCCGTCGAGGCGGTCGTCGCCGGCGCCGCCGTCGAGGACGTCGTCGCCGTCGCCGCCGAAGAGTTGGTCGTCGTCCGCGCCGCCGGCGAGGAGATCGTTGCCGCGGCCGCCGCGCAGGGTGTCGTCGCCGTCGCCGCCGTCGAGCACGTCGGCCTCGTCGCCGCCTTCGAGGACGTCGTCGCCGGCGCCGCCGACGAGGATGTTGCGCGCGCCGTCGCCGCGCAGCACGTCGGATTGAGCGGAACCGACCAGGTTGCGGATGCCGACGAGGGTGTCGAGGCCGGCGCCGCCGGTGTCCTGCGCGCCGCCGAGTCCGAGGTCGACCTGCACGCCGGCGCCGGCGATGTCGTCGTAGGCCGCGGTGTCGATGCCGCCGCCGCCGTCGAGGGTGTCGTCGCCGAGGCCGCCGGCGAGGATGTCGTCACCGGCGCCGCCACGCAGGACGTCGCCGCCGCCGCCGCCGCGCAGCAGGTTGGCCTCGTCGTCGCCGGTGAGGACGTCGGCGTGGGCCGAGCCGAGCAGGTTCTCCATCGCGACCAGGCGATCGAGCCCGGCGCCGCCGGTGGCCTGGGCGCGCTCGAGGCCGAGCGTGACGGTGACCCCGCTGACGGCATCGGCGTAGCTCGCGGTGTCGCGGCCTTCGCCGCCGTCGAGGGTGTCGTCGCCGGCGCCGCCCTGCAGGCTGTCGTTGCCGGCGCCGCCGGTGAGGGCGTCGTTGCCGGCGCCGCCTTCGAGGGTGTCGTGCCCGGCGCCGCCGTCGATGACGTCGTCGCCCTCGCCGCCGACGAGGGTGTTGTCGGCGTCGTCGCCGGTGAGGCTGTCGGCGAAGGCCGAACCGATCACGCGCTGGATGTTGCTCACCCCGGCGGTGCCGGTGGCGCGGCCGAAGCCGGTGTCGGCGGCGGCGGTCAGGGCGACGGTGACCGCGGCGCCGTAGGCGGCGTAATCGAGCGTGTTGACCCCGCTGCCGCCGCGGACCGTGCCGGCGAAATCGGCGCCGGCTTCGAAGACGAAGGTGTTCGTACCGGCGCCGCCGGTGACCGCTTCGAGATGCCCGAGGTGCGCGACGCTGCGCGTGCCATCCGTCACCGAGACCGTGCCGTCGGCGTGGAAGGTGAAGACGAGGTCGTCGTCGACGGCGCTGAAGTCGAGCACGTCGGTGCTGACCGTCTGGGTGTCGGCGCTGTCGTCCTCGACCAGGCTCTCGCCGCCCCAGGCGCCGTCGGCGGCGGCGTAGACGTCGCTGCCGCCGAGCCCGGCCAGGGTGTCGGCGCCGCCGCCGCCGGTCAGTCGGTTGTCGCCGGCGGTACCGGTGAGGACGTCGGCGAAGGCCGAACCGGTGAGGTTCTCGAAGCCGTCCAGGGTGTCCGTGCCGGCGCCGCCGGTGGCCTGCGCGCCGCCGTTGCCGAGATCGACCGTGACCCCGGCGCCGGCGTGCGCGTAGCTCGCGGTGTCGTAACCGGTGCCACCGATGAGGTCGTCGTCGCCGCCGCCGCCTTCGACGAGATCGTCGCCGGCGCCGGCGTCGATGCGGTTGGCGCCGGCGTTGCCGGTGAGGACGTCGTCGAAGGCCGAGCCGGTGACGTGCTCGATGGCGATGAGGGTGTCGTGGTCGCCATTGCCGTCGGTCGCCGTGCCGACGCCGAGATCGACCGTGACCCCGCCGTCGTCGTCCGCATAGGACACCGTGTCCTGGCCGCCGCGGCCGTCGAGGGTGTCGTTGCCGGCGCCGCCCGCGAGGACGTTGTCGGCGGCGTTGCCGCGCAGGACGTCGGCGAAGGCCGAGCCGGTGACGTTCTCGATCGAGACCAGGGTGTCGGTGCCGCCGCTGCCGTCGCTGGCGGTGCCGGCGGCGAGGTCGACGGTGACCCCGGCCGCGGCATCGGCATAGGAGACGGTGTCGGTGCCGCCGCCGCCGTCGAGGCTGTCGTTGCCGGCCCCGCCGACGAGCACGTTGGCGCCGCCGTCGCCGGTGAGGACGTCGTTGCCGCGCCCGCCGGTGACGTTGTGGATGCGGCTGAAGCCGGCGACGAGGAGCGTGGCGGGATTGGCCGCGAGGCTCGCGGTGCCCGCCGCGAGCGAGACCCGCACGCCGCTGGTCCAGGCGCTGAAATCGAGGGTGTTCGTGTCACCGCTGCCGCCGTCGAGGGTGCCGGCGAAGACCGCGCCGTTCTCGAAGGCGAAGACGTTCGCGCCGCTGCCGCCGAGGATGCTGGCGACGTTCGCGGTCGGCGCGAGGTAGCTCGTGCCGTCGCTGACGGCGACGCTGCCGTCGGCGGCGAAGGTGAAGCGGAGGTCGGCGGTGACGGCGCGGAAATCGAGGATGCTGCCGGCGCCGCCGGTGTCGTCGATGACGTCGATGCCCCAGCCGTCGGCGAAGCGGTAGGTGTCCTGGCCGGCGCGGCCGGCGAGCAGATCGTTGCCGGTGCCGCCGTCGATGAGGTTGGCCGCGGCGTCGCCGAAGAGGGTGTCGGCGAAGGCCGAGCCGGTGAGGTCGACGACGCCGTCGAGGACGTCGTTGCCGACCCCGGTGTCCTGCGGGCCGGCCAGCGCGAGGTCGACCGTGACGCCGTCGGGCGCACGCGCGTAGGAGGCCGCGCCGCTGCCGCTCAGGCTGAGCGCGCCCTGGCCGCGCACGACCTCGTCGATGCCGGCGATGCCGTTGGTGAGGCTCGCGCTGCCGGCGCCGAGGTCGACGGTGACGGGTACGTCGACGGCGCCGTAGTCGAGGACGTCGTGGCCGGCGCCACCTTCGAGGCGGGTGCCGGAGAAGTCCGCGCCCTGCTCGAAGACGAAGCGCGTGCCACCGGCCGCACCGACCACGCGGCCGATGTTGGCGACGCGGGTCAGGGTGTGGAGGTCGTTCGGCAGGTCGAGGGCCTCGACGGGCACGAAGCCGAGCGCGGCCAGCGGATGCTCGCCGTCGGCGACCGAGACGGTGCCATCGGCATGCAGGGTGACCGCGACGGCGCGGGTCACCGAGCCGAGATCGAGGGTGGTCGTGCCGCTCGTGTCCTGCAGGGCGTCGTCGCCCCACTGGTCGGCGAAGACGTAGCGGTCGTTGCCGCCACGGCCGTCGAGGGTGTCGTTGCCGGCGCCGCCGTCGATGACGTTGACGCCGGCGTCGCCGAGCAGGATGTCGTCGTGGGCCGAGCCGACGAGGTTCTCGATGGCGACGAGGGTGTCGGCGTTGCCGGTGCCGTCGGTGGCGGTGCCCGCCGCGAGATCGGCGTTCACGCCCTGCGGATCGCCGGCGTAGCTGACGGAGTCGTTGTCGGCGCCGCCGTCGAGCACGTCGTCGCCGCCGCGGCCGTCGAGGCGGTCGTCGCCGCCGAGACCGAGCAGGCGGTTGGCGGCGGCGTTACCGCGCAGAACGTCGGCGAAGGCCGAACCGGTGACGTTCTCGATGCCGTCGAACTGGTCGTCGTCGCCGTGGCCGTCGCGGGCGACGAAGGTGTCGGTGTCGGGATCGACCGCGGCGAGGTCGACCGTCACGCCGCCCGGATCGTTGGCATAGACGAGGGTGTCGAGGCCGGCGCCGCCCTCGAGGTAGTCGGCGCCGGCACCGCCTTCGAGGGTGTCGTCGCCGTCGTCGCCGGCGAGGCGGTCGTCGCCGCCGCCGCCGACCAGTTCGTCGTTGCCGCGGCCGCCGATGATGAGGTTGGCGGCGGCGTTGCCGACCAGGCGATCGTCGCCGCTGCCGCCGATGACGTGCTCGATGCCGGCCAGTCCGCCGACCAGCGCCTCGGCGGTGCCGCGCAGGCGCGCCAGGGCGAGACCGAGATCGACCTCGACGGCAAGGCCGAAGGCGCCGAGGTCGAGCACGTCGGCGTCGCCGCCCGCGCTGATGGTACCGGCCAGGCGCCCGGCCTCGGCGAAGCGGAAGGTGTCGCTGCCGCTGCCGCCGACGACGTTCTCCACGTTGCCGAGTTCGCCGCTGGTGCGGGTGTCGCCGCCGCCGCGCGGCTGGGCGACGACCGTCAGGGTGCCCGCGGCATGCACGCTGACGGTGAGGTCGTCGGTGACGGCGGAAAAGTCGACGGTGTCGTTGCCGTGCGCGGCGAGTTCGCGCAGCTCGAACGGGCCCCAGTCGGCGGCGAAGCGGTAGAGATCGTCGCCGGCGCCGCCGACCAGGGTCTCGAAGGTGGTGAAGCTGCGTGCGCCACCGCCGCCGCTGACCGCGAGCGTCGCGGCGCCGACGTCGACGACGAGGCTCGCGCCGAGACCCGAGAAATCGAGCGTGTCCAGGCCCTCGTCGGCGTTCTCGACGAGGACGTCGTCGAACCAGTTGCCGTTCAGATGGTAGGTGTCGTTACCGGCGCCGCCGGCGAGGCGGTTGACCGCGGCGCTGGCGGTGAAGACGTCGTCCGCGCTGCTGCCGACGACGTTGCGGATGGCGCTGATGCCCGCCGTCGCGGTCGCCGTGCCGCCGGCGAGGTCGACCACCACGCCGCTGTCCCAGGCGCTGTAGTCGAGCGTGTTGACCCCACCGCCGCCGGCGATGGTGCCGGGCAGCGCGCCGCCCTCGGCGAAGACGAAGCTGCTGTTGCCGCTGCCACCGACGAGGTGGGCGACGCCGATGACACGGGTCAGGGTGTTGGCGCCGACGGTGACCGTGACGGCGCCGTCGGCCTCGATGTCGAAGACCTGCGCCGCGCCGACCGCGGCGAAGTTCAGGGTGTTGTCGCTGCCCGCGCCGAGATCGAGCTGCCCGGCGAGGCGGCCGCCGTTCTCGACCACCACGGTGTTGTCGCCGCTGCCGGCGACGAGGTTCTCGATATTGAAGGCGTGGTTGACGTTGTTCGTGCCGTCGGTCACGGAGACACTGCCGTCGCCGTGCAGGGTGATGGTCAGGTCCGCCGTGACGGCGGAGAAGTCGAGGGTGTCGCTGCCTTCACCAGCGTTCTCGAACACGGCGTCGCTGCCCCAGCCGTCGGCGAAGACGTAGGTGTCGTCGCCGCCGCGACCGCTGAGGACGTCACCGACCGCGGCGTTGGAGACCAGCAGGTCGTCGTCGCCGCTGCCGTTGACGGTGGCGAGCAACTGGCCCCAGCCGAGCGTGTGACGGCCTTGCGTCGGCAGCGCGGCGGCAATCGCGCCGGTCGACACTTCCAGCACCCAGTCGCCGCCCGCGGCCGCGGCACCCGTCGCGTCGTCCGAGGCGGCGACGTCGGCGCCGAGCAGGGCGGCGAGGTTGGTGATGAAGGCGAGCCCCGGTTCGCCGGCGCCGACCTCGCAGCCGTAGAGCAGGACGTCGGCGCCCGGGCCGAGGGCCTCGGCCCAGCGCTGGAAGTGATCGGCCTGCGTGGACAGGGTGTCGGCATCGATCAGCCGCGCGCCCAGGCGCAACTCGCCGGCGTCGCCGTGGCTGAGCAGGTGCAGGGCGCTGACTTCGTCGTAGCGGCCGAGGATGTCATCGAGCGCGTCGAGCCCGTCGCTGCCGGCAGCCACGACGTAGACCTGGACGGCGTCGGCACCGC
The DNA here is from genome assembly GCA_050184115.1 of Gammaproteobacteria bacterium. Classification (GTDB taxonomy): domain Bacteria; phylum Pseudomonadota; class Gammaproteobacteria; genus JACKNG01. The sequence goes on from JBFXAQ010000004.1 coordinate 81,353, forward strand.
GTGCCGCGTTCCAGGCCTGTTGCTGGTCGAGGGTGGCATCGAACCAGGCCCGGAAGTCCGCATCCGCCGGTGCCTCGGCCGTGGCTGCGGCCTGCAGGTCGTCGACGAAGGCCGCCAGGAGATCGGCACCCGCCGCGACCTGGGCGTCGATGACGACCAGGCGGGATGCCGGTCGCGTGTCCTCGCTGGCGCGGAAGACGGCCGGCGCGGCGCCCGGCTGGGTGGTGGGTTCGCCTGGCGCGGCCGTCGCCGACATGCCGGTCTTCGCAGCCTGGTCGGCGGCGGTCTCCGTGGCCGTGGTCTCGCCGTGGCCGTCCCCGATCTCGTCGCCGGCGGCGGTAGCGGGTGCCATCGACGCCCCGTTCTCTGGCAAGGCGTCGGCCGGCACGGCCGCCTCGTCCGTGGCCTCCGCGGCCGGTGCGGCAGTATCCACGGCGTCGTCGCCGCTGCTGGCGGTGAGTGTTGCCAGGGCCTCGGCGTAGGGCGTCGCCAGGGCCGTATCGACGGGTGCATCCGCAACGTAGAGCGCGTTGTCGGCGTCCGCCTGGGGATCGGCCGGTTGGGTTTCGGCCGGTGGCGGCGCGGCATCCGGCGGTGGTTCGACGACGACCGGCAGATCGGCCGACAGCAGCAGGCGCTGCTCGAGCGCCTCCAGGCCCAGCGTCTCGCGGCGGCGTTCGCGCCGTCGTCGGGGCGGCGGGGTGTCGGACTCCTCGCTCATGCCCCGGCACTCGTCGACGCGCGACGTGGTGACGCGTGCATCACGGTTCCAGCCAGCCGTTGGAGACGGCGAGGTCGGCTTCGCTCAAGGTGCCGATCGCGGCCTTGAGACGCAGGCCGTTGAGCAGGTACTCGTAGCGCGCCGCGGCGTAATCGCGCTTGGCGGCGTAGAGGTCGCGCTCGGCGTCGAGCACCGAGAGATTGGAATAGAGGGCGGCCTCGTAGCCGGCCTTCTTCAGGCGCAGGACCTCGTCCTGGGCCACGATCTGCTTGTTCAGCGCCTCGATGCGGGCGATCGAGGCGACGATGGCATTGAAAGTGCGCTGGGTGTCGCGCTCGATGCGGCGGGCGAGGCCGGTGAGCTTCTCCAACTCGCCCTGGTGGCGCAGCACCGCCTCGCGGCGCTTGGCGCTGACCGTGCCGCCGGCATAGAGCGGGACGTTGACGTTGACCATGAGGTCGCGCGTCTCGACCTCGCTGCCGCCGCCGAACACCGTGCCGCCCTGGTCGCGGAAACCCTCGCGCAGCTGCAGGTCGACCGTCGGCAGGTGCCCCGCGCCCTGGCGCCGGACTTCCTGGCGCGCGACCTCGACGGCGTGGCGCTGCACGGCGATCTCACGGTTCTGCTCACGCGCCGCGTCGAGCCAGTGCTGGACGTCGTCGGGGTCGGGACGGGTGAGCGGGAACTCGCGTGTCAGCGGCGCCAGCTCGGACGGGGTCTCGCCGGTCAGCTCGTAGACGGCGCGGTAGGCATCGTCGAGATTGGTCTGCGCGACGGCCTGGTCGGCGAGCACCGCGGCCTGGCGGGCGGCGGCCTCGAGGCGGTCCGCGGCGCGTCCGACCTCGGCCTTCTCGCGGCCCTCGGCGAGCGCCAGCTGCTTCTCGACCGAGACCTGCTCGGCGGCGAGGAAATCGAGGCGGTCGCGCGCCGCCAGCACGCCCAGGTAGGCCTCGACCACGCGCAGGATCAGGGCCTGGTCGGCCCGCGCAAGCTCGGCATCGGCCTGCTCGATCTCGGCCTTGGCCTGCTCGATGCGCACGTAGTTGGCGTAGCGGAACACCGGCTGGGTCAGAGACAGGACCAGCGCATCGGTGGGGAAGTCCGAGCGCCCGGTCTGGAACAGCACGTTGTCGCTGTCGTGGATGCGTTGCTCGGTCTCGGTGTGGTCGTAGCTGAAGCTGATGGCCGGCAGGTAGCCGCCGCGGGCCTGTTTGTACACCTCCTGTGAGGCCTGGTGAGCGAGGGCGACGGCGCGCAGTTCAGGGTCGGACTCGCGTGCCATGGTGTAGATCTCGAGGAGATCCGCAGCCCGGGTGATCGGGCTCAAGGCGAGCCAGGTGCACGTAATAGCGATAACCAGCCGGGGTGACACCAGCTCTACCCTCACCGTGAGATGTCGTTATTGGTGGCGGGGCCGTGACCACACCGATTTATGTGTGTCTTTATAACAGGAACGCAGGCCTTCGATCTGTCGGTTGTTACCGACCCGGATCAGATTTTTCCGGATCGATGCGCGGGCGCCGGGGTTCGCGGGGAGTCCTCGGATCGGCCACACAGGCATGTATGATTCGACCTTTCGCGTGGTGCGCCGACCGGGTGCGCCGGAGTCCCTGTCAGCGGAGAGGTAGAGCACCGATGGAAGTAGGCCTGCAGTTCATTTTCCAGAACACCCACGCGGGTATGTCCGACGCCGACATGCTGCGCCACGAGACCGACGTCGCGCTGCTGGCCGAGGAAGTCGGCATGGATTTCGTGCTGCTGCCGGAGCATCACTTCGATCCGGACTATTCGATCATGCCGGACAACATGCAGTGGATCGCCTACCTCGCCGGGCGCACCAGGCGCATCAAGATCGGCACCGGTGCGATCATCCTGCCCTGGCACCAGAACCCGACCCGCATCGCCGAGAAGATCGCGATGCTGCAGGTGGTACTCGGCGATCGCTTCGTGCTCGGCTTCGGCCGCGGGCTCGCACGCGAGGAATACCGCGCTTTCGGCGTCGACATGAACACCGCCCGCGAGCGCTTCGACCAGGCCGCCGAGATCATCCTCGACATCCTCGACACCGGCGTCGCCGAGTACGACACGCCTTTCTTCAAACAATCGCGTACACCGGTCACGCCCAAGCCCCTGCACGGTTACCGCGACCGCGAGTTCTTCTCCGTCGCCATGACCCCCGAATCCGGGGTCGCCGCGGCCAATCTCGGCGGCACCATGATGTCCTTCGTGCAGTTGCCGTGGGAGCAGCACAGCGCCGCGGTCGAGGCCTGGCGCGCGCGTTTCCGCGAGGTCCATCCGCACAAGACCCCCGGCGCGCCGGTGTTCTCCGATTTCACCTACTGCCACGAAGACCCGAAAGTCGCCGAGGAGGTCGCGCGCAAGTACCTCTCGAAGTACTACGCGAGCGTCATCCGCCACTATGACTTCGACGGCTCCCACTGGGGCGAGACCAAGGGCTACCAGGCCTACCAGGCGGGCGCCAGCGCGATCAAGGAAGTCGGCCTGGACGCGGCCTGCGAAGGCTTCGTGCAGAACCAGGCCTGGGGTACGCCCGAGCAGATCATCGAGAAGTGGGCGAAGCGCCGCGAGCTGACCGGCGACCTGCGCCCGGCCATGGCGGTGTCCTACGCCGGCATGCCCTACGAACTGGTGCGGGACAGCCTGCGCCTGATCGGCGAGAAGGTCGCGCCCGCTTTGCGCAAACTCTGACCGCGACGCGCCTACAGCGCGTCGACGACCTCGCGCCGGAAGCGCTCGTAGCAGGTGCGGGTGGCGCCGAGGTCGGGATTGTTGGCGTCGACGACCAGCTCGTCGACGCCCGCCGCGGCATAGGCCCGCACCATCTCGCGCAAGTCCTCCGCCGTGCCGGTGAGGGTGCGGCGCTCGTGCGGCGGGCGTTTCTGCGCTGCGTCCGTGAATCCCACCACCACGCGCAGCGAACACGGCTTGCCGCCGATGGCGGCGATCGAGTCGCCGATTTCGCTGGCCGAGCGGCTCAGCGCGTGCCAGCCGTCGCCCTTCTCGCGCACCCGACGCAGGGCGCGCGGCGAATTGCCGCCGACCAGGATCGGCAGCGGCGATTGCACCGGCTTCGGTTCGAAGCGCAGCCCGGAAAAGGCGTTGAAGCGGCCGTCGAACGCCGGCACGTCCATCGTCCACAGGCAGCGCAGGGCATCGATGGTCTCGTCGGTGCGGGCGCCGCGGCTCGCGTAGTCGACACCGAGGTTGGCGAACTCGTCCGGGGTCTGGGCGACGCCGATACCGAGATCGACCCGCCCGCCGGACAGCAGATCCAAGGTCGCGACCTGCTTGGCGAGGCGGGCCGGGTGGTGCCAGGGCAGCACCAGCACCGAGGTGCCGAGCCGTACCCGGGTGGTCACCATGGCGGCCGCCGTCAACACGGTCAGGGCCTCGTGATAGGGGCGGTCGCCGAGACGTGCGGCGACATAGCTGGCATGGAACAGGTGCTCGCTCACCCATACCGAGTCGTAGCCCAGGTCCTCGCCGAGCGCGGCGATGTCGACGAGCTCGCGGACCGAGTTCACGCCCTGGTTGTTGGGGATGCAAAGGCCGAATTTCATCGCGATGTCCGTCACCGGGTAATGCCCCCCGCCGGGGCGCACGCATTGTAAACACGACCCGTCGGCGGCAACGCACGGCGGCCAGTGCGTGGGCCACGCAAGCGCGGCGAGCGTCTGCGCGGACGGTCTATACTGCGCCCTCGAAACCGCGGCCGGCGGGCGTGGGCTGCACGCCGCCGGTCGCGACAGTTTGCAGGGGAGGTCGAGATGAACGATTCCGAGGTCATCGTGATTGGCAGCGGCTTCGGCGGTTCGGTGGCCGCAGCGCGCATTGCCGAGGCGGGCTTCAAAGTCACCGTGCTCGAGCGCGGCCCGTGGCGCGACACCGTGCCAGTGCGCTCGATGGGCATCGAGAAGCGTTCGCCGTTGCCGCGTGGTCGCCAGCTCTTCACGCGCCTGCTGCGCGCGGTCGGCGGCAACCGCATGCCGGGTAATCGTTTGCGGCTCAACAAGCACGGCCTGTTCGAGCTCTACTTCGGCAAGGGCTGCACGGTTGCCTGTTCGTCCGGGGTCGGCGGCGGCAGCCACGTCTACTCCGCGATCAACATCCGCCCGCTGGCCAAGGATTTCTGGGAAGGCCACGCCGAGGGCATTTCCGACGCCGTCATGTCGGCGCACTACGACGCCGTGCTCGAACGCATGGGTTCGACCACGCCGATGGCCGATCACCGTATCCCGAACACCACGCCCGTACGGTTCAAGAAGCACGCCGAGCATATCGGCCCGGCCATCCCGCCGCCCGATCCGCGCATCGGCTACCTCCTGCCGGAGGACCCCGACAACCCGCAGAAGATCACCGACGAGAACGGCATCGAGCGCTGGGAAGTCGATTACAAGGCGGGCGAGGACGGTTTCCTCGGTTCACCCAAGGGTAGCAAGACATCGCTCGACGTCGTCTACCTTGCGCCGGCGATGAAGCACGGCCTGCGCGTGCGCGACCTGGCCGAGGTGCTGACCATCACCCGCCAGGCCAGCGGGCCGCGTTACCGCGTCGAGTACATCGATCACCACGACGGTCGCACGGTGTCGCTGGAAGCCGATCACGTCATCGTCGCCGCCGGTACGTTGAACACCCTCGGCATCCTGCTGCGCAGTCGCGAACAGGGTGGACTCAGCGGCATGCCGATGCTCGGCAAGCGCTTCGGCACCAACGGTGACTACTTCGGTTACTGGGACTACAACGAGAAGGACGCCGAGCAGGTCACTGGCCTGCCGACCACCGGCGGCGTGCGTCTGCTCGACGATCCCGATTGCCCGGTCATCGGCGGCGGCGGCCTGCCGGCCGTGGAGAGCTACCCGCTGCCGCGCTTCATCCGCGAGCGCATGAAACGCGCCTACATGATCGCCGGCCTCGGCGAGGACAACATGACCGGCGAGGTCAGCGTACGCAAGGGACGTCTGCGCATCGAGTACGATCCCGACCAGAGTCCCATCTTCAAGAAGATCAAAGGCGCCTTCGCCGAGATTGCGCGTCGCACCGGTCACCGCATCTATTCGCCCAAGACGCCCATCACCGTCCATCCGACCGGCGGCGCCTGCCTCGCCGACAGCATCGAGCGTGGCGTGATCGACGCCAACGGCGAGGTCTTTGACAACCCGGGGCTCTACGTCGCCGATGCCGCAGCGTTGCCACGCGGACCGGGCGGCCCGCCGTCGATGACCATCGCCGCGTGGTCGGACCACCTCGCGGCGCAGTTCATCGCCCGCCACGCACCGCGTTGACCCATCGAGGCCGTCAGCCGGCGGCCTTGGCGCTGAATTCGTCGAAGGCGTGCACGGCGTCGGCGGCGTACATCAGCGATGGCCCGCCGCCCATGTAGACGGCGACCGCCAGGGTTTCCATCAGCGCCTCGCGAGACACGCCGAGGCGAACCAAAGCCTTGGTGTGGAAACCGATGCAGCCGTCGCAGTGGCCGGCGACGCCGATGGCGAGCGCGATCAACTCCTTCGTCGCCGACGACAGCTCGCCATCCTGCATGGCGCCCTTGGCCAGCGCGCTGAAGCCGGCCAGGGCGTCCGGCTGCGCCTGGCGCAGCTCGACGATGCCGCGGTTGATTTCCGCGATGGTGTCGGTGAAGGAAAGGCTCATGCATGCGGTTCCGCGGTTGGAGACGGCGTGATGCTAGGGAGCCCGCGGCAGGTCACCTTGACCCACGTCAACGTGCACCGGCGGCGCGGATTCGTTCAGCGCAGCGGCAGGCCCGCGGTGGGCCCGGCGTGACGCCTGGTACACGGGGTGCGCGACGGGATGGTCACTTCGCCGCGGTCGTCGCGCCGCCATAAAGGCGGTTTATCTGTCCTATCCGCTGCGCCAGCTGCAGAACGGGTCCAGCAATTCGTTGATTTACAATACGGCGATGCGGTGCGCGAACTGTCAGCACGATAACCCTTCGGCGGCGCGATTCTGCCTCGAATGCGGCGCTGCGTTTCTCGTTCATTGTGCGCAATGCCGGGCTGAGCTGCCGACCGGCGCGAAATTCTGCCTGCAATGCGGTGCACCCCAGCAGGCTGCTCGCAACCCCCGTGCACAAACCAGCGACCGGCCCGATTCGGAACGCCGCATTGCGGATTACACGCCCAGGCATCTCGCCGACAAAATCCTCCAGTCGAAATCAGCGCTCGAAGGCGAGCGCAAGCAGGTCACGGTGCTCTTCGCCGACATCCAGGACTCCATGCAGTTGGCCTCTACGCTCGATGCAGAACGCTGGCATACCCTCCTCGAACGTTACTTCGCCATCCTGACAGACGCCGTGCATCACTTCGAAGGCACGGTCAATCAGTACACGGGTGACGGCATCATGGCGCTGTTCGGCGCGCCGATCGCGCATGAAGATCACGCGCAGCGAGCCTGTCATGCCGCATTGCAAGCGCGCGAAGCACTGCGAACATTTGCCGATCAATTGCGGCTTACGGAAGGTCTCAATCTCGGTTTTCGTATCGGCCTCAATTCAGGCGACGTGGTGGTCGGGAAGATTGGCGACGACCTGCGCATGGATTACACCGCGCAAGGCGCGACCGTCGGCATCGCCCAACGCATCGAACAAGTGGCCGCGCCGGGCCATATATTTCTGAGCGGTCATACGGAGCGCCTGGTTGTGGGTTTTTTCAAGCTCCGCGCAATGGGTGAGACCACGCTGAAAGGACTTGCCGCCCCGCTCGCGGTGTTCGAACTCGAAGCGCCGGGCGTCGCGCGCTCGAGACTCGATGTCGCCGTTGACCGTGGCCTGTCCCGTTTTGTCGGCCGCGATACGGAATTGCGAACGCTGGACGCGGCCCTCGCCCATGCCGAAAACGGTCACGGTCAGGTGATCGGCATCGTCGGTGACCCTGGACTGGGAAAGAGCCGTCTGTGTCTCGAGTTTGTCGAGCAATGTCGTGGACGCGGCATCCCGGTGTACGAGGCCCACTGCCCCGCACATGGGAGGAACATTCCCTACCTGCCGATCCTCGAACTTTTTCGCAACTATTTCGCGATCGACGTCCGCGATGATGCTGCGCATGCCCGCCAGAAGATTGCCGGCACGCTACTGTTGCTGGATCCCGCGCTACATGAAAGCCTGCCGCTGTTGTTCGACTTCATGGGTGTTAGCGACCCAGGCACGCCACCGGTCGCCCTGGACACCGAGGTCAGGCAGCGCCAGCTGTACGAACTCTTGCACCGCGTCGTACATGCCCAGGACACACACGGTCAGGTGACGGTAACCCTCATCGATGACCTGCATTGGATCGATGCCGGCAGCGATGGCTTCGTCAGGCAACTCGTAAGCGCCGCGGAGGGGCGGCGAAGTCTGGTCGTGCTCAACTTCAGACCTGAGTACGTCGCGGCCTTTGCAGGCAAAGCGCACTACCATCAACTCCCGCTCGTGCCACTCAGCAACGACGCATTGCGCGAATTGCTCGCCGAATTGATGGGACACGACCCGTCCGTGGCCGAGCTTAATGAACGGATCGTGCGATGGACGACGGGAAACCCATTTTTCACCGAGGAGTTGGTGCACGCGCTGGTCGACGAGGGCGCGCTCGCCGGCCGTCCCGGGCGTTATCGGCTGACCCGTGGTCTTGATCAGATCGCCGTCCCGAGCAATGTCCAATCGGTGCTCGCCGCACGCATCGATCGCCTGCCGATTCCCGCCAAACGGTTGCTGCAGACCGCCGCCGTCATCGGCAAGGAATTCGCGCGCCCTTTGCTGGAGGCCGTGACAGACCTCACGGACGCTGATTTCGACGCTGCCCTGGAACGTCTGAAGGCGGGAGATTTCATCTACGAACGCGCGCTCTACCCGGTATTCGAATACGCCTTCAAGCACCCTCTGACGCACGAAATCGCCTACCGATCGCAATTAGGTGCGCGCCGCGCCGAGTCCCATTCCGCGGTCGCGCGCGCGCTCGAAGCACAGTCTACGAGCCGGCTCGATGAATCGGCCAGCGCTGCTGGCGCATCACTGCGAGCAAGCCGGAGAGTGGATCGATGCCTTGCGCTGGCATCGGCGCGCTGCAGAGTGGGCCATCGACAGAGATCTCGAAGCAGCCCTGTACCACTGGCTGCAGATCCGCGAGCTTTCCCGTCAACTGCCGGCGGGAGGTGAAGCTGACGGCCTTGTCCTCCTCGCCTGTTCCAGGGCGCTCGTCGTCGGCTTGCGAGTCGGGATCTCGCCAACGCTCAGTCGCGACGTCTTCGAGCATGCATGCCAGGTTGCCAGGCGCGAGGAAAACATCACCACGTTGGCGACACTGCATGGTCTTTACGGCGCGCTTCGCGGCAGCAATGAGGGCGACGCGGCGGACTTCGCCCACTACGCCGAGCAGGCCGTTCGTCTCGCCGACCATGCCGACACCCCAGAGTTGCTTGCCGGCGTGCTGACGTTCCGACTGTTCGCGTATCTGTATACCGGTCAACTGCACGCCGCTGAAGCCGATTGCCGTGCCGTACTCGAACTCGTTGGAAGCGATCCGGCTTTCGGGGCGGCTTACTCGGCCATCAGTCCGCTGCTCGCGGCGCGCTACGTGAGCCTCTACATTCGTGGGGTCGTTGCCGATCCCGAGGGCTCACTTGCGGAGTTTCCACGCGTCTACCAGGCGGCATTGGATAGCGACAACCCCGAGCAGGCACTGTGGGCACTCTATTGGGAATATGAACTCCGTTTCGCGCTCCGCGACACCAGCCGTGTTCACGCACTGGCCCACTCCATGGCGGCGCTCGCCGAGAATCTCGGCGCGATCAATGAAATGCTCGCAGCGATCCCGCGTTGTGACGCCTTCATCAGCAACGCTGACTGGCCGGCAGCGCTGGAACTGGCCACGACGATGCTGGACTGGGTGCGAGCGCGCGGCGTCGGCCGGTTCTGGGAACCGCACTGGCTGGCGACGATTGCAACCATTCAACTTGCGCGCGGCGAACCGGAAGCTGCGCGCGAGGCGGCCGCAGGCGGTGTGGCAATCGTTGACGGAACGCGGATGTACTGGAGCCTGCACGCGCATGCGGCGCTCGCCCGCGCACAAATCCAGGCTGGCGATCCGGCGCGCTCGGTTGACACCACGCTCGACGAATACGATGCGCGCATAGAGGAAACCGGTTATCGCATTTACGAGGGCGATCTTCACGAAATTCGCGCACAACTCGCCGCGGGCCAGGGGCGAGCCGACGTCAGCGCTCGCGCGTTCGGGCTGGCCGCCGAATGCTACATGCGATTTGGCATGACCGACCAAGTGTCCCGGCTCGCGAAACCCATCCGCGATTGAGAAGGCTCTGAAACGACGAGCGAGTTTGTCCGGCAAGGAAAGGGGACGGACGGATTTAGTAATCCACCACGGGGGAAATCGGGGACAGACCACGATTAAGGCCTGAACGCGGCCTGTCACCTTTGCGGAAGAGGTGCCGGGCTCAGTTCGGCGTCGTTTACGGTCTTCCGGTAACTGAAGTAGCCGCAGCATAGGCCGGTCATTCCCGCGATGGTCTTTCGATATCGGCCTGCGCCGGATCGCATTCCGCGCAAGCGGGGTCGGTACGGGTCCTGGCCATTCCCCGGAGGGCTGACTTTCTGCATTCGCGCGCTACGGCATCTGGTCCGATCTGTGACGTCCTTAGTTGCCGGCGTCAGCGGGTTGCATTGCCGCGATCGAACACGCGGTAGCCAATCGCCTCGGCGAGGTGTTCGCTGCCGATGTCCATGGCACCGGCGAGATCGGCGATGGTACGGGCGAGCTTCAATACCTTGTGTTGGCTGCGCGCGCTCAGCGCGAGTCGTTCCGCCGCACGGACCAGGAGCGCGGTGGCGTCCGGCGCGGTGCGACACCAGCGGCGCAGTCCGGCGGCGTCGAGTTGGGCGTTGAGCCCTTCCTGGCGTGACTGCTGCACGGCGCGGCAGCGCGCCACGCGTGCGGACACGCTGGCGGAACTTTCGGCAGTCGGTTGCGCGGCAGCGAGCAGAGCCGGGTTCTCGCGCGCCACCTCGACGTGCATGTCGATGCGCTCGGCCAGGGGACCGGAGATGCGTGCGCGGTAGCGCGCGACCTGGGCCGGGGTACAGCGGCACTCGATGCGCGGATCGCCGTGGTAGCCACACGGGCAGGGGTTCATCGCGGCGATCAGTTGCAGCATGGCAGGGAAGGTCAGGGTGCCCTGTGCGCGGGCGATGGTGATAGCACCGGTCTCGAGGGGTTCGCGCAGGGCTTCGAGAGCGTTGCGGTCGAACTCGGGTAATTCATCCAGGAACAGCACGCCGCGGTGTGCAAGCGAGATCTCGCCGGGGCGTGGCAACCGTCCGCCACCGACCAGGGCCACGGCCGAGGCGGAGTGATGGGGGGCGCGAAACGGCCGTAAGCGCCACTGCGAGGCATCGATGGCGAGGCCCGCGATCGAGCGTAGCGCCGCGGCATCGAGTGCCTCGTCCAGGGCGAGCGGTGGCAGCAGGCCGGGCAGGCGTTGGGCGAGCATGCTCTTGCCGGTACCCGGGGGACCGACCAATAGCAGGTTGTGGCCACCGGCCGCCGCCACCTCGAGCGCGCGGCGTGCGCGCGGCTGACCGAGGACGTCGGCGAGATCTGGACCGGTGGCAGTCGCCGGCGGCACGGCGGGACGAGTCGGCTCGAGTTTCTCGACCGCACAGAGGTGTCGCACCACCTGGCCGAGGTTCGTGGCGGGATGGATGCAGGCCCCAGCGACGAGTGCGGCGTTCTCACCATCGGCGGTGGCCACGACCAGGGCCCGTCCGGCGCGCGCACTGGCGATGGCAGCGGCAAGACTGGCGCGCGCCGGCCGCAGGGTCCCGTCGAGGGCGAGTTCAGCGAGGAATTCGATACCTTCGAGTTCGCTCGCGGGGACCTGGCCGGAAGCGGCGAGAATGCCGATGGCGATGGCGAGATCGAAGCGCGTGCCTTCCTTGGGCACGTCACCCGGGGCGAGGTTCACGGTGAGGCGTCGCTGCGGAAATTCGAAGCCCGAATTGACCAGCGCCGAGCGCACACGGTCGCGGCTTTCGCGCACGGCGGCTTCCGGCAGGCCGACGATGGTGAACGTCGGCAGACCGTTGGCGATATGGGCTTCGACCTGGACGGCGAGTGCCTCGGTGCCATGGATGCACCGGGTATGAACGATGGCGAGTGACATGCGATCCCTGCATGGAGTTGGACCCGCGTCCGGCGGGCCGTGCCTGCGAGTCTAGCCTGAGTGCGCCGACGGGGCGAGCCGTTCAGTCGGCTGCAGGCTTGCTCTCCAACGCCGCCAGCTCGCGTTCGAGGCGCTCGAGCCTGGCCCGTGTGTGGGCGAGCACGCGCGCTTGGGCGTCGAATTCCTCCCGGGTGACGAGGTCCATGCGCGACAGCGCCGCCTCCAGCAGCGGTCGCAAGTTGCTCTTGAATTCCTCTTGCAGCATGCGCGCGTCGGCCGGCAGCAAGGCGCTGATCCGTGCGCTGAGCGCTTCGATGTGTTTGAGGTCGATCACTCGACGGTCTCCGACTGGTGACGGCGCATGATAACCGCGCGACCGGCCACGGCGTGCTGCGCCTGGCTGGTGCAGTCAAGACGCCTGTTTGCTTCAAAACGGTGCAGATCGCGAGCCGGGCCCTGCCAATGCCTTGCCCCGGAATCGGGCAATTCCGTGTTAATCCTTCCGGATCAGTCGGTTGAGATCCATGGCACACATGATGCATTGCGACAGCGTCAAGTCACGAGCCGCGTTCGGGCGAGCGCCGGCGACGACGAGTCTGCCTGCATGCCACGAGGACATTGCAATGAAACTGGTCACCGCGATTATCAAGCCGTTCAAACTCGACGACGCTCGCGAAGCGTTGTCGGACATCGGAATCCAGGGTCTCACCGTGACCGAAGTCAAGGGCTTCGGGCGCCAGAAGGGCCACACCGAACTCTACCGCGGCGCCGAGTACGTCGTGGACTTCCTGCCCAAGTCGAAGCTCGAGGTCGCCGTTGCCGACGACCAGGTTGGCGACGTCATCGACGCCATCAAGAAAGCCACCGGCACCGGCAAGATCGGCGACGGCAAGATCTTCGTCACCGAACTCATCGAGGCCGTGCGCATTCGCACCGGCGAAACGGGTGCGGAAGCGCTCTGAGCGCGCGTCGCCCCAACCCGATTTGAATATCTAGGAGGACAAGCCAGTGGATGCGTCCGTCATTGAAGTGAAATACGCGCTCGACACCTTTTACTTTCTCGTCATGGGCGCCTTCGTCATGCTCATGGCCTGTGGCTTCGCCATGCTCGAAGCCGGGCTCGTGCGCTCGAAGAACACCGCCGAGATCCTGACCAAGAACATCGTGCTCTACGCCGTGGCCTGCGTGATGTACCTGCTTTGCGGGTACGCACTCATGTACCCCGGTGAGGGCGCGTCGGCCCTGTGGCCAGGCCTGCCGAGCATCCTCGGATCCACCGACAACGCGGCCGAGGCAGTCATCGCCAGCGGCGGCGACACCTATTACTCGGGCTTGTCCGACTTCTTCTTCCAGGCCGTGTTCGTCGCCGCCTCGATGTCGGTCGTCTCCGGCGCCGTCGCCGAGCGCATGAAGTTGTGGGCCTTCCTCGCTTTCGCGGTGGTGATGACGGCGTTCATCTATCCGATCGAAGGCTACTGGAAGTGGGGCGGCGGCTTCCTCGACCAGAAGGGCTTCCTCGACTTCGCCGGTTCGGGCATCGTTCACATGACCGGCGCGGCGGCCGCACTGGCCGGCGTGCTCCTGCTCGGCGCACGCAAGGGCAAGTACGGCGCGGACGGTCGCATCAACCCCATCCCGGGCGCCAACCTGCCGCTGGCCACGCTGGGCACGTTCCTGTTGTGGTTCGGTTGGTTCGGCTTCAACGGTGGCTCTGAACTGAAGGTGTCCGACGTGGCCGAGGCGAACGCGGTGGCGATGGTCTTCGTCAATACCAACACCGCTGCCTGCGGCGGCTGCATCGCGGCACTCATCACCGCGCGGCTCCTGTTCGGCAAGGCCGACCTGACCATGGCGCTGAACGGCGCGCTGGCCGGGCTGGTCGCCATCACTGCCGAGCCGCTCGCGCCCTCGCCGCTGCTGGCGACCATCGTCGGCGCCATCGGTGGGGTCCTGGTGGTGTTCTCCATCGTCGCCATCGACCGCGCCAAGATCGACGATCCCGTCGGTGCCATCTCGGTGCACGGCGTGGCCGGCATCTGGGGCCTGCTCGCGGTGGTGCTCTCGAACGAGGATGCCTCGCTCGGCGCACAGCTCCTCGGTATCGCCATGATCTTCGTCTGGGTCTTCGTCTGCTCCCTCATCGTGTGGTCGATCATCAAGGCGACCATGGGCATCCGTGTCAGCGAGGAGGAAGAGAGCGAAGGCTGCGACATCGGCGAATGCGGGCTCGAGGCCTATCCCGAGTTCATCAAGGGCTGAACTCGGGCTCGCCCGGACAGCCGCAACCGACCATCCGACGTGGATCGCGGGGCGCCGTCAGCGGCGCCCCGCCGTGCGTTTCAGTCACTTTCGGGGAGTGGTTGAACGCCGGTGTACCCACGGGTCGTGCGGCTGGCAATTTTCACCGGACATGCGTTAATAGGCGCCGTTCGTGTGAGTAGCAAACCCGCGTCGCCGCCCACCCAGGCGGCCGGCGCGGCGGGACGGCAGGCCGTTCCGAGAAGGGTCGCAATCGAGGGTTCGTGTTCCGGCCATCCGCGCCGGCCGCGCGCGCCCGCCAGCACTTTGGAGAGACGCAATGAAACTCGTAACCGCCATCATCAAACCGTTCAAGCTCGACGACGTGCGTGAAGCATTGTCCGAGCGTGGTGTTCACGGCATGACCGTGACCGAACTCAAGGGTTTCGGCCGCCAGAAAGGCCACACCGAGCTCTACCGCGGCGCCGAGTACGTGGTCGACTTCCTGCCCAAGATCAAGGTCGAGGTGGCGGTCGCAGACGAGCAGCTCGACGAGGTCGTCGATGCCATCCGCACTGCCGCCAACACCGAATCGATCGGCGACGGCAAGATCTTCGTCAGCGAGCTGCTCGAAGTCGTTCGTATCCGCACCGGCGAAACCGGTCCGGACGCGGTCTGACGCGCCGGCCGCGCGTCGACTGCCCACGCATTCATTTCAATTCGCTCACACGAATAACCTGGGAGGGGATGGCGATGTCTCGTTGCCTGATTGTCTTGTTGTTGTCATTGTTGCCAACGGTCGTCCTGGCCGATGGGCTGGATAGTGGAGACAGTGCCTGGTTGCTGACGTCGACCGCGCTGGTGCTGTTCATGACCTTGCCCGGCCTGGCACTGTTCTACGGCGGCCTGGTGCGCAGCAAGAACGTACTGTCGGTGCTGATGCAGTGTTTCGCCTTGAGCTGCGCGATGACATTGCTGTGGGTGCTGGCCGGCTACGGTCTCGCCTTCGGTGACGGCGGCGGTCTCAATGCCTGGATCGGCGGCGGTAACGTGCTGCTCGTTGACGTCGCGCGGGACGGCCTGTCGGGTTCGATCCCGGAATCGGTCTTCGTCATGTTCCAGATGACTTTCGCCATCATCACCCCTGCTCTCATCGTCGGCGGTTTCGCCGAGCGCATGAAGTTCGCCGCCGTGATGCTGTTCAGCGCCCTGTGGCTGATGGTGGTCTACGTGCCGGTGTGCCACTGGGTGTGGGGCGGCGGCTGGCTGTTCGAGCGTGGTCTGCTCGACTTCGCCGGCGGCACGGTCGTGCACGTCAATGCCGGCGTCGCCGCCATCGTCACGGCACTCGTCATCGGCAACCGCCGGGGCTTCCCGCAGACGGCGATGATGCCGCACAACCTGACCATGACCGTCACCGGCGCCTCGATGTTGTGGGTCGGGTGGTTCGGCTTCAATGCCGGCAGCGCGGTGGCCGCCAACGGCAGCGCCGGCATGGCCATGCTGGTCACGCACATCTCGGCCGCCGCCGGCTCGCTGGCCTGGATGAGCATCGAGTGGCTCAAGCACGGCAAACCGAGCGTGCTCGGCATCGTCACTGGCATGGTCGCCGGTCTCGGCACCATCACCCCGGCTTCCGGATTCGTCGGCGTCGGCGGTGCGCTCGTCATCGGGCTAACTGCCGGCGTGGTGTGTTACTTCTCGACCCAGGCGGTCAAACGCACGCTCCAGATCGACGACTCGCTGGACGTCTTCCCGGTGCACGGTGTCGGCGGCATTCTCGGCACGCTGCTGGCCGGTGTGTTCGTCGCCGAAGAGCTCGGCGGTGCGGGGTACGCCGAGGGCATGTCGATGGCTTCACAGGTCGCTGTGCAGGCGCTCGGCGTCGTCGCCACGGCGGCCTGGTGCGCGGTTGGTACCTGGGTTTTGTTGCGCCTGACGCAGGCCGTGGTCGGGTTGCGCGTGGCGCCGGAAACCGAGACCGGCGGTCTCGATATCGGCGAGCACGACGAACGCGGCTACATCCTCTAGACATGCGCGCGGCCGGGGCATTGTCACGCCCCGGCCGCGGTGCAGATTTTGCCCGGTGCCCGTTCCCTTGCCCACGGCCTGCGCTTACAATGCGGCGCTGTTCTCCCTGTCGGTCATGGCCGGCGCAGGCTTGCCCGGGCGCTCGTCCAGCGGTTTTCCGTCCACCCGCCGCCCGCCCGGTGGGGCCCGGGGGACGATGCTTTCGCACCTCAATCCAGCAGTGAAGTGACATGTCAGAAGGTCAACTCGTAGACAAGAGCATTCTGAAGACGCTGGTTCCGCCGAATGCACTGAACGCCGAGAATTTTCAGGAACTTGCTGGCAAGGCCTTCATCGAGGAGATCGCCCCGGGCAAGACCGTCTTCAAGTCGGGCGACGTCGATCGCAAGACTGTCTACCTGCTCGAGGGCGAGCTGACGCTCTCCGACGATGCCGGACAGAGCACGACCCTGCGCGGCGGCACCGATGCCGCCAAGCATCCCCTGGCCAACTCCCAGCCGCGCAAGCAGACGGCACGAGCCAAGACGCCGTGCAAGATCACGCGCTTCGATTCGGACCTGCTCGACATCCTGTTGACCTGGGACCAGCTCTCCGGCATCGAGGTCAACGAAATCCAGGTCGACGAGGACGGCGAGGACGACGACAGCGACTGGATGACCCGCATCCTGCAGTCGCAGGCTTTCCTGCAGGTGCCACCGGCCAACATCCAGCAGATGTTCATGCGCATGCAGGAAGTGCCGATGCGCGCGGGCGAAGTCGTCATCAAGCAGGGTGACGACGGCGATTTCTACTACATCATCAAGCACGGCAAGGCCAAGGTGACGCGCGCCTCCAAGACCGGCGCCGAGCTAACCCTGGCCACGCTCAAAGATGGCGATGCCTTTGGCGAGGAAGCACTGCTGTCCGAGGCCAAGCGCAATGCGACCATCACTATGGACACTGACGGCACGTTGATGCGCCTGTCGAAGGACGACTTCAATGCGTTGTTGAAGGAGCCGATGTTGAGCTGGATATCGCTCGACGAGGCCAACGAGCGCGTCGGCCAGGGGGCGAAACTGCTCGACGTACGTCTCGAGAGCGAGCACCAGAACAACGGTCTGCCAGGCAGCGTCAACATCCCCCTGTTCATGCTGCGCCTGAAGGCGGACTCCCTCGATCCGGCCGTCCCCTATATCGTCTACTGTGACACCGGTCGGCGCAGCTCGGCCGCCGCGTTCCTGCTCAGCGAACGCGGTTTCGAAACCTACGTGCTGCAGGGCGGGCTGCTCGAACAGGCCGAAGGCTGAGCGCGTGCGCGGCGTGCGCCGCGCCGAATCCCATGCCCCGCTGGTTCACTGAACACCATCCGCCCGGTCGCTATTTCTGCGTCGTCGGAAGCCCGATTGCACACAGCCGTTCGCCGCAGATCCACGCCGCGTTTGCACGCCAGTTCGGCATCGAACTGATCTACGAGCGGGTCGAAGTCGCTCCCGGCGATCTGGCTGGCGCCGTGGCCGAGTTCCACCACGCGGGCGGGCGCGGCATGAACGTCACGGTACCGCTGAAAGAGGAGGCGTGGGGTCTTGCCGCGGTGTTGAGCCCGCGCGCCAGGCTGGCCGGCGCCGCCAATACCCTCTGGTTCGAGGCGGGCCAACTGGCGGCGGACAACACCGACGGTGTCGGCCTGGTCCGTGACCTGGTGGTCAATCACGGGATCGCGCTGGCCGGGCGCGACATCCTCCTGCTTGGCGCCGGCGGCGCTGCGCGGGGCGTGTTGCCGGTCTTGCTCGAGGCGGGTCCGGCACGTGTCACCATCTCCAACCGCAGCCCGGCGAGGGCGCGGACGTTGGCTGACGCCTTTTCCGCGCACGCGGCAGTGCGTTGCCTGGACTGGGGCGAGGCGCCGTCCGCCCCCCCTGACCTCGTCATCAACGCGACCTCGTTGAGCCTGCATGGCGAGGTGCCACCGCTGGCGTCGGATGCCGTCGGGCCCGACACGGTCTGCTACGACATGGTCTACGCACCTACCGGCACGCCTTTCACCCGTTGGGCGGCGTCGCACGGAGCACGCCTTGCGGTCGACGGCCTGGGCATGCTCGTCGAGCAGGCGGGCGCGGCATTCGAAATCTGGCACGGCGTCGCACCGCGAACGGCGGCCGTCATCGAGGCTTTGCGGCAGGACGGCTGAGGGTGGGCGCCGTGGCGACGGCGCGGGCCATGCTGGGGAGGAAGGCGAGTCCCGGCAGCGTTGCGTTTACGCATCGTTATGCACACCGGTGACCGCCGCCGGGACGGCAACCGGCACTTACTTCTCAATGCCGTTGTTCCACCTTCGAAACGATCTTTAATATTCTGATTTTATTTATATTAACTCGAATTGGATAATTCTTGACCAATCTAACGGCTTTCCCGCTGCGGCACGGTAGAAGGCACCCTACTGCACGCCTCACCCACAACCTTATCCACAGAATCTGTGAGTAAGCTGCCGCGGTTGTCTCGATGCCGTCACACGGGCTGGAAGGTGTCCGGCAGCGCCGCCGCGAGCCGTTCGAAATCGGCGATGGCGAGTTCTTCCGCGCGCGCTTGCGGGGCAATGCCACAGGCTTCCAGCTGGGCCGGGCCTACGAAGCCGCGCAGGGCATTGGCGAGCGTCTTGCGGCGAGCGCCGAAGGCGCGCCTGACGATGGCGTCCACCCGCTGGTCGAGAACCGGGTCGCCGCCAATCGCGTGCGGTAGGAGGCGGACTACGGCGGAATCGACCTTCGGTGGTGGCGCAAAGGCCCCCGGACCGATGTCGAACTGCTTGGTCACCGAAGCGCGCCGCTGGGCCATGATGCCGAGCCGCCCGTAGGCCTTGCTGCCCGGACCCGCGGCGAGGCGCTCGGCCACTTCGAGCTGGACCATCACGACCAGCTCGCTGAAGCAGGCCGCATGATCGAGCAGGCGCATGAGCAGCGGGGTCGAGATGTTGTAGGGCAGGTTGCCGACGACCTTCCAGCGCGGCGGAACGGGGTCCAGCGCATGGAAATCGAAGTCCAGGATATCGGCGTTGTGCAATGCAAAATCCGGGTTGCCGGCGAAGCGCCGGCCCAGATGCGCCGCCAGGTCACGGTCGATTTCGACCGCGTGAACCGTGGCGCCCGCGGCCAGCAACGGGGCGGTCAGGACGCCTTCGCCCGGGCCGATTTCGAGGATGCGCTCGCCGGGCCCCGGCCTGACCAGCGCGATGATGTCGTCGATCACACCCTGGTCGACGAGGAAATGCTGGCCGAAACGCTTGCGCGGGCGGTGGCTCTCGCGCTCAGTCATGGCCGCGGGCGAGTCCGTGGGCGAGCCGCAGCGCCGCCAGCAGGCTGTCGGCGCGCGCGCCGCCGCGGCCCGCGAGATCGAGCGCGGTGCCGTGATCGACCGATGTCCGCACGATGGGCAGCCCGAGCGTGACGTTGACCGCCGCGCCGAAGCCGAGGGCTTTCAGGGCGGCAAGACCCTGGTCGTGGTACATCGCGACGATGGCATCGTAGCGCTCGCGCTGTTCGGCCGTGAACACCGTGTCGGCCGGCAGCGGGCCGTCGACGTCGTGGCCCGCGCGGCGCAGCTTGGCGACGGTCGGCGCGATGACGTCGATTTCCTCATGGCCGAGGTGGCCCCCTTCGCCCGCGTGCGGATTGAGCCCGCACAGGGCGATGCGTGGACGCGGTCGGCCGAAGCGTTCGCTGAGCGCGCGCGCCGTGATTTCGACGATGGCGGTGACGCGTTCGGCGGTAACCAGCGCCGGCACTTCACGCAATGCGACATGGGTGGTGACCAGCACCACGCGCAGCGTCCCGGCGACCAGCATCATCACCGGCAACGGCGCACCGCAACGCTCGGCGAGGAACTCGGTATGGCCCGTGAACGGGTGGCCGGCGTCGTTGACGACCGACTTCTGGACCGGGCCCGTGACCATGCCCGCGACCGCACCGCTGCGGCAGGCGTCGACGGCCCGCGCAAGGCACTCGAGGACATACTCGGCGTTTCCCGGGTCGAGTCGACCCGCCACGACCGGCGCCTGTGTCGACACCGGGACGACCTGCAGCACACCCGCATCCGCCTCCCGCGCCTCCGCGGCCGAGGCTAGGAGACGCAGTTCGAGCGGCAGCCCGAGTTGCCGCGCCCGACCCTGGAGGACGTCCGGGTCGGCGAAGCAGGCCAGCGCGGCGGGCAGCGCGTGCTGGGCGAGCATGACGGTGATGTCCGGGCCGATGCCGGCAGGCTCTCCCGGGGTCAGGGCGAGGCGAACGGGCGTATCACTCCGCTTCGCGGTACTCGACATACGCTTCGTCGCGCAGGCGACGCAACCAGGTTTGGTGGCGTTCCTCGATTTTCTGCCGGCGGATGGCCTGCCGCGCGCGGTTGCGGCGCACTTCCTCGGTGCCGTCGTATTCGCGGGTTTCGGTGACCTGCAGGATATGAAAGCCGAACTCGCTCTTGAACGGCTGGCTGATCTCGCCGATCGGCATGACGGTCATCACTTCTTCGAACTCCGACACCATTTCGCCCTGGCTGACCCAGCCGAGATCGCCGCCGCGCAGCGCCGAGCCGCGGTCGTCGGAATTGGTCTTGGCGAGATTGCCAAAATCGGCACCGCCATCGAGGCGCAGCTTGAGCTGACGAAGACGGTTGAGTGCCTGTTCCGGAGATACCAGCTCGTTGGGCTTGATGAGGATGTGCCGGGTGTGGAACTGCTCGACCATGATCTTCTCGCCGGCGCGCTTGTCGACGAGTTTGATGATGTGGAAGCCGCTCGGGCTGGTGATGATGCCGCTGATGTCGCCGACCTTCATGGTGCTGACGGGGTCGGCGAAGAGGCTGGGTATCTCGCCGCCTTTGCGCCAGCCGAGATCGCCGCCCTCGAGCGCCTGCTGGCCGTCGGAGACGCTGATGGCGACCGACTGGAAATCCTCGCCGTTTTCGAGCCGGGCGAGCGCGTCGTCGGCCTTGTCGCGGGCCGCGCGGATTTCACCGTCCGAGGCGCCGCTGGGAACGGCGACGAGGATATGGTTGAGGTGGTATTCGAGGACGTCCTCGGCGCCTTGCTCGTTGCGCAGGAAATTCTCGATCTCGCTGTCGCTGACCGAGATGCGATTATCGACCTCCTCGCGGCGCACCTTGGCGATGACGATCTCCTGGCGGATCTGCTCGCGGAACCGCTCGAACTCGTAGCCCTCGGAGGCCAGGATCTCCTTGAACTGGTCGATACTGAGCTGGTTGCGATCGGCGATGTCTGACACCGCGCGATCCAGCGCATCATCCTCGACCTCGATGCCCGAGCGGTCGGCGATCTGCAACTGGATTTTCTCCAGCACGAGTCGTTCCATCACCTGGCGTTCGAGCACGGCCGTCGGTGGCATCTGCGTTCCCTGCTGCCGCAGGGCCGCGCGTACGCGCCCCATCTGTTCGTCCAGCTCGCTTTCCATGATGACGTCGTCGTCGACGACGGCAATGATGCGATCGAGCTCCGTGGCCGCCGCGGCGAGTACCGGCGACGGCAGGGTGGCGGCAAGGATTGCAATGAGGAGAAATCTGATCATTGGTAATGTCGCAACCGGTGCGGCTGGCGAGGGCTCGGCGGGGTCGAACGACCTCTAGCGTGGCGCTGCGCCATGAGGGCAAGCGTCCATGCGCGGAATTGATGCGGGCGGTATTGTAACCCAACGGTTGCGGGTTGCTACCCGCTGCAGGTCAATCAGGGTCTACTCGAAAGGATCGTTGTAGCCGCCGATGCCGCGCCGCAGGATTGACCGCGCCTCCTGTCCGAATCCGCCGAGACCGCGAAAATGGACCTGGAAGAACACGCCGGTGTCGTACTCCTGCGCTGCGTTCAGAAGGAAGCGCCGGCCAACGATCCGGGCACCCCAGCAGCAGCTCTCGAATTCGACGCCGCCCACAGTTTCCAGGGACTGCTTGTCGCGCAGCGAGTAGGTCCAGCGGCCGACGAGGGCGACGTTCTCCAGGACGGGCATGCGGAACGAGATGTCAGTCTGCTCGATGTCCGTGACTGCGCGGCGCAACCGGTACCCGACATTGAAGACGGTGTCGAAATTCGGCTGGTAGCGCAGGTTGATGGCTGCTTTCTCGGTTCGAGAGCGATTCGGGTCCCACTGCAGGGTGCCGCGCAGACGGAGATCCTTGCTGACGGCAACCGCCCCCTCTCCGAGCAAGGTCGAGGCGGAGTCGTCCAGCGCACTGGCTCCCGGGAATTGCACGGAGCGGTCGCGAAAGAAATAGATCTGTCCGAGGCTCATGCGCACGAGTTCGCGCCCACTCTCGACATCGAGCAAGCGCGATGTGACCGCCGTCGCAATCTGGTTGGCATCGCCGATCCGATCGCGCCCTGCGAAACGATTCTCGACAAAGATGTTGTTGAAATCGAGGATGTACAACCCGCTGTCGAAAACGGGGATCTCTTCCTGCGCGACATTCGGCACCAGCAGATAGAACATGCGCGGCTCGATGGTCTGCAGGTAATCCTGGCCGAACAACTGCAAGTCGCGCTCGGCAAACAGTCGCGTGTCGATCGAAATTTTGGGTACCGTGCGACTGACGTGGTCGTCGAACTGGCCAGACGGGTCGTGAAGAAGATAGTCGGTCTGCGTCAGCGTGAGCTTCGGTTGGATGATGAGATACGGTTTCCAGTAGTAGTAACTGAGCGAGGGCTCGACGTCGATGCGCCCGCCAGTCAGGCCGGCGTCGCGGTGAAAATAGGTCCCCTGCGAGATGATGGTACCGGTCAGACCGCGGGCAAGCGTGAATACGCCGACATGGTCAATCTGGGGTAAGCGCCGATAGGGCTCTGCGTCCGGTGGAATGGTCGGATCGACCGACTGGTAAGCCTGCACGGTGCCGTTCAGATAGGCCATGGCTCCGGTGCCGTAGTACAGATAGTTGAGTCGGCGATCCAGGAAGCGCTGGCTGGTCGTGGTGATGCTGCTGCCGAAATCCTCGAAGTACTGATCGTCGGAAACGTTGTTCAATTGCGCGGTGAGCTGACCGTGGCCATCAGAGAAATACTGTCGATGCTCGAATCCGAACAGCGACCGGTCCTGGTCATCGTCCAAGCGGTCATTGGGCAGATAGTCGAAATTGACCTTGCCCTCCATTGATTCGGTGAGGTAACGGTACTCGGTTTCGAGCATCGCGCCGCGGTCCGTCAGCACCCGGGGGGTGAGCGTGGCATCCATGTTCGGCGCGATATTCCAGTAATACGGCGCACGGATGTCGGTACCCGAATCGTTCGTCGTTCCGATCGTCGGCGCGAGGAAGCCGGATTTCCGCTGGTCTGACAGCGGAAAGCTGACATAGGGGAAGTAGAACACGGGCACGTCCCGAACGCGCAGCACGGCATTGATGGCAGCGCCCCGGTCGCTCTCGTGATTGAGCTTGATCGTGCTCGCGGACAGGCTCCATGACTCGTCCGATTGAGGACAGGTCGAGTAGTCGACGTGGTCAAGGACCGTCATTTGCGCCACCCGGTCGTTGTGCAAGCGGGTCGCGAAGCCGCGACCGCGGCCGTTCTGCAACCAGTAGCGGCCAGCCGACAGGTCAGTGACACGGCTGTCGAGATCGTAGATCGCACTTTCGCCGGCCCAGGTCAGGCCGGGGCTCCACAGGTGCGTTCGCCCCTCGGCACGAAAAACCCCGGTCGCCTGGTCGTAGACGACGGATTCCGCGCTGACCGATTGGTCGCCGCGAACGATTTCGACGTCGCCATTGAACTGGCTCAGGCCCTGCTCGACGATGCGCGAGGCATCGGCCCGCACTTCGATGCTTTCCGGGTCGGTCGTCGGATCGGAGTATTCCGGACGCACGGGGATCAGGCGTTGTGCCGGACACAGGCGCCACTGATAGCTGTCGTCGGGCTTGTCGAGCACGGCAGCTTGTGGCGCATAGGCGACAAAACTGCACAGCAACCCGCCCATCAGGCAGGTGCCAGCCTTCGCTATCCGCAGCGAAAGGCGACCTAACTTATTGTTTTTCATTTATTACGCAGCAATGCGTAGGGTGACCAGCGTGGTGCTAAAAATGCCACGGAACGGCCGCAGCGGCAACTTGACCTCGACCTCATCGAGGCCGGGCGGGACGACTCAGTGTCGAGGCTCGTGGGCGTCCGGGGCAGGTGGCCGCGGCAGGTGCGGCTCGATGCGAGCGAGCATCGCGGCGCCGGCGTCCAGGGTCAGCAGTGCGAGCCGGTCGCTGACTGGCAACGCGAGCAGTTCGGCCCAGCGATAGGCAACCCAGGATGCGCGCGCAAGGTGCCAGGGCGGGGCGGGCGCAAATTCGGGTCGTGCCGCGTATAGCTGCGCGAGCAGGGCACCGGCATTGTCGTCGCTCGGGATGTCTCCAGGTTCCGCGCGCAGGGTGATGTCGGCGACGACCAGGCCGTCGGCGTGCACGACGTGGTTGTCCACATCGAAGCGCTCGCCGCCGCGCGTGACGAGGTGGAGCAGGCCGTCCGCTCCCTGGTCCCAATGTTCGATCCGCGCGAGGGTTCCATGCGGATGGAAGCGCGGCGTGGCCCCGACTTCCTGGCCGTGCAGGATCGGCACGACGCCGAACGGGTCGTCTTCCCGCAGGCAGCGGCGAATCATGTCGATGTAGCGCGGTTCGAAGATTCGCAGGGGCAAAGCGCCACCTGGGTAGAGCACGGTGCGCAGCGGAAACAAGGGGACGCCGGCCCGTACGGTAGCCGCGGTCATCACGCGAGCCCCTGTAGAAGTCGCTCGTGGACGCGGTCGAAGGCGCCATTGCTCATGACGAGCACATGGTCCCCGGCACGGACTTCGTCCAGGACGCCGGCAACCAGTGCCGCGCTGTCGTCGTAGAGCTCGACGGCGGCGAGCGAGCTCATCACCGCGCGGATGTCCCATGGCAGTCCCGGCGGGACGAGGATGACCACGCGATCGGCACCTGCCAGCGCGGCGGCCAAGGTTTCACGGTGGATGCCGAGACGCATCGTGTTCGAGCGCGGTTCGAGCACGGCGACGATGCGACCGCCGGAGATGCTGCCGCGCAGCGCGGCGATGGTGGCGGCGATCGCGGTCGGGTGGTGCGCGAAATCGTCGTACACCGCAACGCCACGCCGCGTACCCCGCAGCTCCAGGCGTCGCCGGACGTTGGCGAAATCGGCCAGCGCGGCCAGGGCGCGCGGCGCCTCGACGCCGGCGTTCGCCACGGCGGCTGCGGCGACAGCGACGTTCCAGGCGTTGTGCAGACCGCGTAATGGCAGGGCCGCGCTCGCCAGCGAGCCGTCGGGTGCGCGCAGCGAGATGTCGCGCGTGACACCGTCGTGCCATTCGAACAACCAGTCGGCCGGTGCCTCGCGCGCCACGGTCACGACGCGCGACCAGCAGCCGCGTTCGAGCATCGCGTCGATCGCCGCATCAGGCTGTGGCCGGACGATGGCAGCTTCGCGCGGGAGCGTGCGGACCAGGTGGTGGAATTGTGTCTGGATGGCGTCGAGGTTCGGAAAGATGTCCGCGTGGTCGAATTCGAGGTTGTTCACGACCAGGGTGCGCGGATGGTAGTGGACGAACTTCGAGCGCTTGTCGAAGAAGGCGGTGTCGTACTCGTCCGCTTCGATGACGAAATGCTCACCCCGACCAAGACGCGCGGAGACACCGAAATTTTCGACCAGACCTCCGACCAGGAATCCGGGTTCGAGTCCGGCATGGTCGAGCATCCAGGCGACCAGGCTGGAAACCGTCGTCTTGCCGTGTGTTCCGGCGATGGCGATGACGTGCCGGCCGGGCAGGACTTCGTGCTCGATCCATTCGGGTCCCGAGGTGTAGGCCAGGCCCCGCGAGAGGACGGCTTCCACGGCCGGGTTGCCGCGCCCGAGCGCATTGCCGATGACGACGAGATCCGGTGCCGGTTCGAGACAGGCGGTGTCGTACCCCTGCTGAACCTCGACGCCGAGCGCGTCGAGCTGGTCGCTCATCGGCGGATAGAGCGCCTGGTCGGAACCGGTGACCCGGTGACCGAGTTCGACCGCCAGGCGCGCCACGCCGGCCATGAAGGTCCCGCCGATCCCGAGGATGTGAACGTGCACCGGCGAGGACTCCCCGTCAGGTTCCGGCGATGGCGCGGCCGAACAGGCCGATGAGTTGGACCAGCACGAGCGCGTAACCAATGGCGATGACGAATCCGGCGGCCATGTGAATCCGTAGCGCGTGGCGCAGGATGTGCGCCATGACCAGCAGGTTCCACAGGAAGATGCCGATTCGCAGCATCTGGGGAAGATCACCGAGAACGATGAGCATCACCAAGGCCAACGATCCGATCACCGCGCCACTACCGAACAGCGCGGTCAGGGTCTGGACCAGGCGGCGGGGGTAGCGAAAGGCGAGCGTCAACAACCCGGTGAGCACCGTGAGGACGCCGAATTCGAGCAGGGCGACGAGGATGGCCGAGCCCAACGGCAGCTGGCGCTGATTGATGACGATGCCGAGGGCGAGGTTGAGCAGAGCCGCGAGCCCCAGGAGGACGCCCGAGCGCGGCAGGTCCTGCGGGCCGAGACGGAACACGCACACGCCCCAGAAAGCACGTGCCACGATCAGTGTAGCGGGGGGCATCAGGTGCCGGTGGTGACTGGTGGGTCGACCGGCGCGCCAGGATGCCGGCTACGCTGTCGATCGTCGCGTGTCACGCCGTCGAGCTTTCCGGGGTGGCGGTGGAGCGGCCGTAGTGCTGTTCGACGTACTCGTCGAGCAAGGCCTTGAACTCACCGGCAATGTTGTCGCCGCGCAGGGTCAGGCGCTTCTCACCATCGATGAATACCGGGGCCGCCGGCGCCTCGCCCGTACCGGGCAGGCTGATGCCGATATTCGCATGCTTGCTTTCGCCCGGTCCGTTCACCACGCAACCCATCACGGCGAGACTCATGTCCTCGACACCCGGGTAGCGCTCGCGCCAGATCGGCATTTGGCTGCGCACGTAGGCCTGGATATCCTGCGCCAACTCCTGGAAGACCGTGCTGGTCGTGCGCCCACAACCCGGGCAGGCCGTAACCAGCGGGGTGAAGGAGCGCAGGCCCATCGTCTGCAGCAGTTCCTGGGCGACAACCACCTCGCGCGTACGATCGCCACCGGGTTCCGGAGTCAGCGACACCCGGATGGTATCGCCGATACCCTGCTGGAGCAGGATGCCCATGGCGGCGCACGAGGCGACGATGCCCTTGGTGCCGATGCCGGCCTCGGTCAGCCCGAGATGCAGGGCGTAATCGCATTGCGCGGCGAGTTGCGAGTAGACCGCGATGAGATCCTGCACGTCGCTGACCTTGCACGATAGGATGATGTGGTCGCGCGGCAGGCCGATTTCCTCGGCTTTCGCCGCACTGTTGAGCGCAGAATGGATGAGGGCGTCGCGCGTCACCTCCGCCGCTTCCTTGGGCGTTGCGCGCGCCGCGTTCTCGTCCATCATCCGGGCCACCAGCGCGGGGTCGAGACTGCCCCAGTTGACGCCGATGCGGACCGGCTTGTCACGCTTGATCGCAATCTCGATCATCGTCGCGAACTGGGCGTCCTTCTTGCGACCGAAGCCGACGTTGCCGGGATTGATGCGGTACTTGGCCAGCGCTTCGGCGCACTCGGGGTACTTGGTCAAAAGCAAGTGGCCGTTGTAGTGGAAATCCCCGACCAGGGGCACACGACAGCCTGTCGCATCGAGGAGGTCGCGGATGCGCGCGACCTGGCGCGCGGCATCTTCGGTGTTGACCGTGATGCGGACGACTTCCGAGCCCGCGGCCGCCAGGGCCTGCACCTGCCGGGCGGTGGCCACGGCATCGGCGGTATCGGTATTGGTCATCGACTGCACGACGACGGGAGCATCGCCGCCGACGGTGATCGAGCCGATGCGAACCGGAACGGTCCGTCGACGGGGCAAGGCGGCAGAGGTCATGGCGGGTTCCGGTTATCGCTGTGGGGAAGTGCAATCAGGGCGCCGGCGATTTTACAGTAGGCACATGAAGCCCGCCAAAGAAGCTCCACCCGGACCGCGCCTGCGGATCGGTGTCGACCTGGGGGGCACCAAGATCGAGGCCGCAGTGATCGACGACTACGGGCGTTTCATCGCCCGCGAGCGCCAGGCGACCCCGACGACCGATTACCACGGCATCTGTGCGGCAATCGTCGCCATGGTGACCTCGCTGGAAGCTCGTCATGGCCATGGGCTGCCCGTCGGTATCGGCATGCCGGGTGCGATTTCGCCGGCCAGCGGCCTGGTCAAGAACGCCAACACCACCTGTCTCAACGGTCGCCCGTTCGAGCGTGACATCGCCGCTGCGCTCGGTCGCGACGTGCGTCTCGCCAACGATGCCAACTGCCTGCTGTTGTCGGAATGCCGCGGTGGCGCCGCCGACGGGGCGCAGAGCGCGTTCGGGGTGATCCTCGGCACCGGCACGGGTGGGGCGCTGTTCGTGGGCGGTGATGTCGTCACCGGCGCCAATGCCATTGCCGGCGAGTGGGGCCACAATCGCGTGCCGTGGAATGTCGCGAGCGGCGTCGGGCGGGCGTGCTATTGCGGTCGGTTCGACTGCGTCGAAACCTTCCTCAGCGGCAGCGGGCTCGAACGCAGCTACCGCGACGGTGGTGGTGTCGCTGTTCGGGATGGCGTGCCGGGCATCGTCGAGCGTGCCGTGCACGGCGAGCTTGCTGCCGCAACCACGCTCGCGGCCTACGCGGACAGCGTCGCGCGTTGTCTCGCCCAGGTGGTGAACGTGTTCGACCCGGAAATCGTCGTGTTGGCCGGCGGCCTGTCGAACCTGCCCGCACTGGCGCCGCAGGTCGAGGCCGGGCTGATACGGCACGTGTTTTCGGACAGCATCGTCACCCGCGTCGTGTTGGCAGCCTTCGGTGACAGCAGTGGCGTGCGCGGCGCGGCCTACCTGTGGTAGCGCGAGGAAAGGCTGTGATTGCGGTCACAGTGGCCATGGCGGGAAGGGACTAGGCTTTCGCCGCAGTCGCGGTCGTCTCAACAGCGGTCTCGACTCGCTCGGCGCCGGCCCGATCCTCCCCCCCCTGTCCCCAGGGCGGCGCCGGGCGGCTTCCTTCCTCGGTGGCTCAGCTGGCCGCGATCTTCTCCAGGCGGTAGCCGTGCTGGTAGATGGAAGACAGCTTCCACCCGGTGTCGGGCGCCAGCGCGAGCTTGGAGCGGATGCGGCTGACGTGGGTGTCGACGGTGCGCGTGTTGATGTCGGGGTTGCGACCCCACACGCTTTCGAGGATGTGGGCTCGTGACAGCACCCGCCCGATGTTGCGGAACAGGAACACGATCAGTTCGTACTCCTTCTGCGTGACCTCGACCTTCTCACCGTCGCGCTGGATCTGGTGGTTGGTGAGATCGATCAGGAAAGGGTCGTACTCGATGGTTTCCTGACCGTCTTCGACCGGGGTTGCGCGACGCACCACGGCAGTGAGGCGGGCGAGGAACTCGCGCTGCTTGGCCGGCTTGACGATGTAATCGTCGGCCCCTTCTTCGAGGGCCCGAACGATGTCGTCCTCGAGGTCGCGCGCGGTGACGAAGACGACAGGTATCCGCCAGTCGAAGTTCTCGCGCACCCAGCGCAGAACCTGGAAGCCGTCCATGTCCGGCACCATCCAGTCGAGGATGAGGGCGTCGAAGCTGTCATGCTTGATGCTGCGGACGAAGGCCTTGCCGTTGTCGAAATGCTCGCAGCCATGCCCGGCCGCCTTGAGCCATTCCATGAACAGCGCGACCTGGTCCGGATCATCCTCCAGCAACGCGACCCTCACATGTGCTCCCTCTCGTTCATGGCGTGGCGCTGACTCCGGTCGAACATCGCGGGTGCCAACCTCATCCCGATGTTGGGAATGGCCAGCAGCGATGCCTTACCCGGGGCGCAATCATAGCGCCGATGTCCGGCGCCGGGAATGACGCCCTGTCGGCGTCCATTGTTCGGACGCCGTGTCGAAGCAGGCGCACAGCGCTTCGACACGGCCGCGGATGGCGACGTCGCCGCACACGCGGTTGTGAGCCGTGTTCGCAAATCATCCTGCTCTGGCGATCTGCGTGCCGCCGGGCGCAACCATCCCCCGGACCTGTAACGACTGCCGGTGGCGAAACTTGATCGGCGCCGCCAGGCAAGGTCAGGCTGCCAGGAACGGCAAGCATCCCAGCGATGATCATGCAGGGGCGTCGGCCGGCACGAACCAGCCGAGCCGGTCGCGCAGCGTGACGACACTGCCGATGAATACGAGGGCAGGACTGTCGACCTGCATGGCCGCCGCGCGGGCCGGAAGTTCGCCCAGCGGGGCTGCGATCGTGCGCTGGCGTGTGGTGGTGCCACGTTCGACGAGCGCGGTCGGCAGTGCCGGGTCCGCGCCGTGCTCGAGCAGACCCGCGACGAGCAGCGGCAGTGCAGCCACACCCATGTAGACGACCACGGTCTGCCGCGGACGGAGCAGGGCCACCCAGTCAATCTCGATGTGCGCATCCTTCTGGTGCGCGGTCACGAACAGGCAACTCTGGGCGTGATCGCGGTGGGTCAGCGGGATACCGGCATAGGCGGCACAGCCCAGTGCAGCCGTGATACCGGGGACGACCTGGAAATCTATGCCATGTGCCGCGAGGTGTTCGATCTCCTCGCCGCCGCGGCCGAAGACGAACGGATCGCCGCCCTTGAGGCGTGCAACGCGCTTGCCGGCGCGGGCCAGACGCGCGAGCAGCCCGTTGATGTCATCCTGCACCATGGCATGGCGGGTGCGTGCCTTCCCGACGAATACCCGCTCGGCGTCGCGCCGACAGAGATCGAGGATGCCATCGCCGACGAGGCGGTCGTGGACGACGACGTCGGCGATCTGCATCAGGCGCAGCGCGCGGAACGTGAGCAGATCCGGGTCGCCGGGACCGGTGCCGATGAGATAGACCTCGCCACGCGGTGGCAGCGCTGCCAGTCCCCGCTCGAGCATCTGGTCGATGGCCGCGGCGGCGGCCTGCTGCCGACCCGCGAAGAACAACTCCGCAATCGGTCCGTCGACAATGGCCTCCCACCAACGTCGGCGCAGGGTGGCATCGGGCAACGCCTCGCGTACGCGCGCGCGCAGCCCGCCGAGAAACCCGGCGAGCTCACCGTAGGCCGGCGGGATCAGCGTTTCCAGCTTGGCGCGCAGCATGCGTGCCAGCACGGGAGCATTGCCGCCGGTACCGATGGCAATCAGGACGGGCGAGCGATCCACGATGGCCGGCATGATCGCGGTGCAGTCAGCCGGCTGATCGACGACATTCACGAGGACGCCCCGCTCCCGCGCCATCCCGGCTACATGGGTGTTGACGGCGGCATCATCGGTCGCTGCCACGAGCAGCACGCAATCGACGAGATCCCCGGCGACGAATTCGCGCTGGAACAGTTGGCCGCCTTGCGCGGTGAGCAGCTCGCGCAGGGCATCGTCCACACGCGGTGCGACAACCCTGAGGCTGGCCCCGGCGCGGCACAGCAGGGCGGCCTTGCGGGTGGCCACCGCGCCGCCTCCCACGACCACGCAGGAGCGTCCTCGCACATCCAGGAACAGCGGTAAAAAATCCAATCAAGTCATCCGGTTGTATTGAAGCCGACGGGGTGGGCGGCGGTCGAGTATAGCAACCGCAGGGGAATGCGGCGGGGCCTGCCGATGACACGGTCCGAGCCTAAAGTTCGCCCCGCGCGGACCGCTATCCGTGGGCAGTGCCGCGGCCTCCACGAGACGCCGTCGGCACGCCCGGGTGGGTTGCAGGTTCATCCGGGCACGGAGCACCTGGCACGACCGCTACGAAGGAGACACCGTGGATCTCGCAACTCTGCTCGGTTTGATCGCCGCGCTCGGCATCATTCTGGCGGCCATCTTCACCGGTGGTTCGGTGGGGATGTTCGTCGACATCCCGTCCGCGCTCATCGTGGTGGGCGGTACCGTCGGCGCGGTGATGATGAAATTCACGATGGGGCAGTTCTTCGGCGCATTCAAGGTCGCGATGCGCGCGTTCATGTTCAAGCTCGACAAGCCGGAAGACCTGATCGCGCAAACCGTCGAAATGGCCAACGAGGCGCGGAAAGGCGGGTTACTCGCTCTCGAAGGCAAGGAAACCAACAACGCCTTCCTCGCCAAGGGCATCCAGATGATGGTCGACGGTCACGAGCCCGAAGTCGTGCGGCAGACCCTGGTCAACGACCTCAACTCGGCGGTGGAGCGTCACGATCTCGGCAAGAGCATCTTCAAGTCCATCGGTGATGCCGCGCCGGCCATGGGCATGATCGGCACGCTGATCGGGCTGGTCCAGATGCTGTCGAACATGAGCGACCCTTCGGCAATCGGCCCGGCGATGGCGGTGGCTCTTTTGACGACCCTGTACGGCGCTGTCATCGCCAATGTCTTCGCCCTCCCGATCGCCGACAAGCTCGGCTTGCGCGCCAACGAGGAGGCGATGGTCAAGTCGATGATCATCGACAGCCTCCAGGGCATCCAGGAGGGGCGCAATCCCCGGGTCATCGAGGAGATCCTCAAGACCTACCTGCCCAGTTCCAAGCGCAAGAGCGGCGACGAGTAGGGCGCCGGCCGGATCACCATGTCGGAGCGGAAACCGCCCAAGAAGGACGACGGAGGTGGCGCGGGTTGGATCATGACCTTCGCCGACCTGATGTCGCTCCTGATGTGCTTTTTTGTGCTCCTGCTCTCGTTCGCCGAACTCGACGTCATGAAGTTCAAGGCCATCGCGGGTTCGATGAAGCTGGCCTTCGGCGTGCAACGCGAGATCCGTGCCATCGAGGTTCCGAAAGGGACCAGCATCGTCGCCCAGGAATTCAGTTCGGGACGCCCCGACCCGACCGTGATCAACGAGATCCGCCAGGAAACCATGGACGACGACAAGCAGTCGCTGGAGTTCACCGACGCGCTCGTCGACGACCCCGAGGGTACGCGGCCGCAGGAATCCGATGGTGGCGGTGGCAATGCCGCGGCGGAGCAGGCGTTGCTCGATGCGGAGCGCCTGGTCGCGGCCCTGCAGCACGAAGTCGACGAAGGCATGATCCAGATCGAGACGGAGGGCGCCACCATCATCATCCGTATCCGTGAGAAGGGCTCGTTCCCGTCCGGACGCGCGACCTTCGACCCCGAGTTCGAGCCTGTCATCGAACGCCTGCGGGAATCGCTGACCGCCGTCGACGGTACGATTGCCGTGGCCGGCCACACCGACGACATTCCGATCAAGACCAATCGCTACCGTTCGAACTGGGAGCTGTCCTCCGCGCGTGCGGTTTCGGTGGTCCACGCCCTGCTCGACCGCAGCACCCTCGACCCGGCCCGCTTCGTGGTCGAGGGCCACGGCGACGCCCATCCCCTGGCCCCGAACGACACTGCCGAGAACCGCGCCCTCAACCGTCGCGTCGAGATCACGATCCGCAGCGATGCCACGGGCCCGGCGGCGCGCCGCGAAGTCGTCGCCCAGGCGCCGGATGCCTCGCCACAGGCGCCGGCCGCCGAGGAAGTGCCGGACTGGGTGCCGCGACCACCACAACTGGTGCCGGACATGCCGGCGCCGGATGCCACGCCACTGCCAGTCGAGTCGTCCGAGCCGGTCGCGGCCGCCGGGTCCCTCGCAGCGGGCAGCCAGCGCGGCGATGCCGACATGCAGACCGTCACGCCGGATGCCGCTATTCAGGCCACGCCAGCCGCGGCCGACTGGACACAACCCGCTGCGAGCGAAGCAGATTGGTCGCAGCCCACGCCCGCCGAGCCGGAGTGGTCGCAGCCCGCCGCCGACCCGCCAGCGGCGCCGGAACCACCACCCTCGCGGCTGTCTCGGATCCGTGACGGCATGCGGGCCGAATGACTCCCGCCATGACCCCGACAGCGATGCTTCGAATCCCGTTACCAAGCGTGACCCCGGCCGCGACGCGCGCCGACCTGGAGGCCTCACCATGACGACAGAACGCCGCCGCTACTTCCGTATCGAAGACCGCGCCCTGGTGAAATACCGGCTGGTCGCCGAAGAAGACCTTGCTCGCGAGCGTGATTTCATCCAACTCAACGAGATCCGCGCAGCGAATCTCCATGCCGTCCTCCTCGGCGTCGACCTGCGCCTGCAGGAACTCATCGACGGCTTGCGCGAGGAGCACAAGGCCGTGGCGCAGGTGTTCGAGTTGCTCAATCGCAAGATCTCGGTCATCGAACGGGTCGTCGCCCTGGAGAACTCCG
Organism: Gammaproteobacteria bacterium; assembly: GCA_050184115.1. GTDB lineage: Bacteria > Pseudomonadota > Gammaproteobacteria > JACKNG01. The sequence continues at coordinate 115,727 of JBFXAQ010000004.1, forward strand.
AGCGCGGTGGACCTCATCGTGAGCACGAGCCGACCGACGTCAGTCTCAGCGGTGGCGGCATCGCGCTGACCGCGGCCACACCGCTCGCGCTCAATGCCTACCTTGCCATCGACATCGTGCTGCTGCCGTCGCATCACCCCATGCGCGCGATCGGACGGGTCGTCGACTGTCGGCGTGACGACGATGACCGCTTTGCGGTCGCGATCGAGTTCGAGGAAATCAGGGAAGAGGATCGCGAGACGCTGATCCAGCACATCGTCCGCAAGCAGTCCGCCGCCCTGCGTGAGGGGCGACACGGGCGCGCGGCCTGAGACCGTCAGGCCTTCGGCAGGGTCACGCCACGTTGGCCCTGGTACTTGCCTCCCCGATCCGCGTACGAAACGTCACAAGGTTCGTCTGATTGCAGGAAGATGACCTGCGCGACGCCTTCGTGGGCGTAGATCTTGGCCGGCAAGGGTGTCGTGTTGGAGAACTCCAGCGTGACATGCCCCTCCCATTCGGGTTCGAGCGGGGTCACGTTGACGATGATGCCGCAGCGCGCGTAGGTGGACTTGCCGAGACATATCGTCAGTACGTCGCGCGGGATGCGGAAATACTCGACCGTGCGCGCCAGGGCAAAGGAATTGGGCGGAACCACGCACACGTCGCTGTGGACGTCGACGAAGCTTCCCGAGTCGAAAGCCTTGGGGTCGACGATGGTCGAGTTGATGTTGGTGAAAATCTTGAATTCGGGCGCGCAGCGGATGTCGTAGCCGTAACTCGAGGTGCCGTACGAGATCACCTGGCGGCCATCGACCTCGCGGACCTGGCTCGCTTCGAACGGTTCGATGAGGCCGTGGCTTTCGGCCATTCGCTTGATCCAGGCGTCGGACTTGACGGGCACGGCGCTACCTCGCGAGATTCGATCAGGTGTTCTGGATGACGATCTTGGGAAACTTCGCCGAGTAGTCCCGCGCGCGCAGCGCAAGGCGTGCCGCCACGCGACGCGCGATACCGCGGTAGATCTCGGCGATGCGCGATTCGGGTTCGACGGCCACCGTCGGGCGCCCGTTGTCGACACCCTCGCGGATACGGATGTCGAGCGGCAGCGCACCGAGCAATTCGACGCCGTATTGCTCGGCCATCGCGGCGCCGCCGCCGGCGCCGAAGATGTGTTCCTCGTGGCCGCAGTTGCTGCAGATGTGAACGCTCATGTTCTCGACGATGCCGAGCACCGGGACGTTGACCTTCTCGAACATCTTCAGGCCCTTGCGCGCATCGAGCAGGGCGATGTCCTGCGGTGTGGTGACGATAATCGCGCCGCTCACCGGAATGCGCTGGCACAGCGTGAGCTGGATGTCGCCGGTGCCCGGCGGCAGGTCGACGACGAGGTAGTCGAGGTCTTGCCAATTGGTGTCGTTGAGGAGCTGTTCGAGCGCGCCCGTGACCATCGGCCCGCGCCAGATCATGGGCGTATCCTCCTCGATGAGGTTGCCGATCGAGATGGTTTGCAACTGGTAACTGATGCGCGGCTCCATCGATTTGCCGTCGCGGCTCTCGGGACGGCCCTGCGACGCAAGCATGCGCGGCTGGCTGGGTCCGTAGATGTCGGCATCGAGCACGCCGACCCGGCCCCCTTCCTGTTGCAATGCCACGGCAAGATTGGCCGCGGTGGTCGATTTGCCCACGCCACCCTTGCCTGAGGCCACCGCGATGATATTGCGGATCTGCTGCAGGGGCTTGACACCTTTCTGCACTTCGTGAGCCACGACGCGGCTGTCGATGTCGAAGGTGAACTCGATTTCTGGCAACCGCGACGCGAGACGTTCACGCAGGCGCTGCTCGAGTTCCGGCCGGTAGCGGCTGACCGGGAAGCCGAGCTGGATGGTGATCGTGGCCGTGTTGTCGCGGGTCGCAATGCCGGTGACGGCGCCGGCGCTGACCAGGTCCGTACCGAGATAGGGGTCGACGTCGGCGCGAAGTTCGGCGCGGATGAGGTCTTCTAACTGGTCCATCGTGAGATCTGCCTGGGAAGTATGGGGCCGGCGGGCGGAAAAGCGACCGCGCATTCTACACCAACGGCCATGGCCGCGACCCCGGGGCCTCCCTATAATCCGCCCTTTCCCATTCGCCGCGTACGGCGCGGACGGCCGTCACCACGCATGTCGAACCTCCAGCGAAGAATTCTCGTCACCAGCGCGCTTCCCTACGCCAATGGTCCGATCCATATCGGCCACCTCGTCGAGTACATCCAGACCGACATCTGGGTGCGTTTCCAGAAGCTGCGTGGCCATGAGTGCCACTACGTCTGTGCCGACGACGCCCATGGCACCCCGATCATGCTGCGCGCCCAGCAGGAGGGACTGTCACCGGAGCAGCTCATCGAACGTATCGGCGCCGAGCACCGCCGCGACTTTGCCGACTTCGCCGTCGCATTCGACAACTATCACTCGACACATTCGCCCGAGAACCGTGCCATCGCCGAGTTCATCTACGGGCGCTTGCAGGACGGTGGTTATATCGCGCGTCGCACCATCAGCCAGGCCTACGACCCGGTCAAGCAGATGTTCCTGCCCGACCGCTTCATCCGAGGCACTTGCCCGCGCTGCAAGACACCCGACCAGTACGGCGACAGCTGCGAGGTGTGCGGCGCGACCTACGCACCCACGGACCTGCTGGATGCCGTTTCGGCGTTGTCCGGCGCGACCCCGGAGCTGCGCGAGTCCGAGCACCTCTTCTTCACCCTCGGCCGTTTCGAGGAGCTGTTGCGCGACTGGCTCGAACAACATGCGCTGCAGCAGGGCATCGTCAACAAGCTCAACGAGTGGTTCGAGGCCGGATTGCAGGACTGGGACATTTCGCGCGACGCGCCGTATTTCGGCTTCGAGATCCCGGGCGAGCGTGGCAAGTACTTCTACGTCTGGCTCGACGCCCCCATCGGCTACCTCGCCAGCTTCCGCAACTTGTGTGACCGCTCCGGACTGGATTTCGACGCCTTCTGCGCTGCAGGCAGCGAGGCCGAGATGTATCATTTCATCGGCAAGGACATCATGTACTTCCACACCCTGTTCTGGCCGGCGATGCTGGCCGGTGCCGGGTTCCGTTTGCCGAGCAATGTCTTCGTCCACGGCTTCCTCACCGTCGACGGGCAGAAGATGTCGAAATCGCGCGGCACCTTCATTACGGCGCGAACCTACCTCGACCACCTCGACCCGGAGTACCTGCGCTATTACTTCGCCGCCAAGCTCGGTGCCGCAATCGAGGATATCGATCTCAATCTCGAGGACTTCGAACTACGGGTGAACGCCGATCTGGTGGGCAAGTTCGTCAACATAGCGAGCCGCTGCGCCGGGTTCATTACCAAGCGTTGCGGCGGCCGTCTCGGCGAGGCGATCGAGGAACCGGCCCTGCTCGACGAATTCCTGGCCACGGGGGCGACGATAGCCACGCACTACGAGGCCCGTGAGTACAGCCGCGCAATGCGCGAGGTGATGGCCCTGGCTGACCGTGCCAACCAGTACATCGATCGTCGGAGTCCCTGGGTCATCGCCAAGGACGAGGCGCGTACGGCGGAATTGCAGCGGGTCTGCAGCATGGGGTTGTTCCTGTTTCGCATCCTCGCCATCTATCTCAAGCCGGTGTTGCCGGCGACTGTCGCGCGCGCCGAGGCCTTCCTCGGTGAAAGCGGACTCGACTGGGCGGCGCTCGCCCGCACGCCGCTCGGCGGCGCCATCAACAAGTTCGAACCGCTCATGCAGCGGGTCGACCGGGAGCGGATAGCCAGGATGATCGAAGCCAGCAAGGATTCTCCACAGGCGGCGGCAGCGGTCAGCGCCACCGATGAGCAGGAAGATTTCATCAGCATCGACGATTTCGCGCGTATCGACCTGCGGGTCGCCCGCATCGAGGAAGCCAGGGACGTCGAAGGCGCCGACAAGCTCGTGCAACTCACCCTCGATCTCGGCGACGAGAAGCGCCAGGTGTTCGCCGGCATCAAGCAGGCCTACGCACCGGCCGACTTGGTTGGCCGCCACGTCGTCATGGTCGCCAACCTCGCCCCGCGCAAGATGCGGTTCGGCGTATCCGAGGGCATGGTCCTCGGGGCCGGGCCGGGAGGGAAGGAGATCTTTCTGGTCGCCCCGGATGCCGGCGCCGCGCCCGGCATGCGCGTGAAGTAGCGTAGCGGCGGTACGCCGAGTACGGACGACGATGCCATGGACGCTGCCGCCCGAGAGATGAGCGCGGCGCTCGACGACCTGCTGCCGCAGCAGCAATGCCGACGGTGCGGCCAGCCCGACTGTGCCGCATTTGCCCAGGCACTGGCCGGCGGGCGCGCTTCGATCAATGACTGTCCGCCGGGTGGCGAGGTGACGCGGCGCGCTCTCGCCGCCCGCCTGGGCGTTGCGTTGGATCCGCCGACGGCGATTCACGGCGAGGCGGAAGCCCACGTCGCCGTAGTGGAGCAGGCCGATTGCATCGGCTGCGCCCGGTGCTTGCAGGCTTGTCCGGTCGACGCAATCGTCGGCGCCAGCCTGGCCCGCCACGCCGTGATCGTGAGTCATTGCACGGGCTGTGGGTTGTGCCTGCCGGTCTGTCCGACCGACTGCATCGACCTGCTGCCGCGGCCCGTGACCGACCCGGGGCAGCCCGTGATCGCGCGGCGGCGATACCATGAGCGCAACCGCCGCCTCGCGGCCACCGCGGTGGTCGGACCGGCGCCGGATGCGCTCATCGAACTCGACGAACTGACGCCCGCGCGCCTGCGCGACGCAGTGCTTGAGGCGGTGCGCCGGCGACGCGAGAATGGCCACTCGGGCGGCGAGCCCTGACACGCCCACGGGCACGACCCGGAGGACAGGTCTTGAACAAGGACAAGCGCTACGAGTTTTTCGAGCGATTGCGCGCTGCCAACCCGATGCCGCGCACCGAACTCGTTTACGGGTCGGAGTTCCAGCTCCTCGTCGCCGTGATCCTGTCCGCCCAGGCGACCGATGTCAGTGTCAACAAGGCCACGCGTTCGCTCTTCGCCGCGGCGCCCGATGCCGTGGCGATGGCCGCGCTCGGTAGCGAAGGCATCAAGCAGCACATCCGTTCCATCGGCTTGTTCAACGCCAAGGCCGCTAATATCGCCCAGACCTGCCGGGTGCTGGTCGAATTGCACAACGGCGAGGTCCCGCGTGATCGCGCCGCGCTCGAGGCGTTGCCAGGGGTCGGGCGCAAGACCGCCAACGTCGTGCTGAACACCGCTTTCGGCGAAGCGACGATCGCCGTCGACACCCACATATTCCGTATTGGCAACCGGACGCGCCTGGCCCCGGGCAAGACGCCGCTGGCGGTCGAACGCAAGTTGCTGCGCTGTGTGCCGCACGAGTTCCTGCGTGACGCTCACCATTGGCTGATCCTTCACGGCCGCTATACCTGCCTGGCTCGCAAGCCACGCTGCGGGGAGTGCCGCGTGTTCGATTTGTGCGAATGGCGGGACAAGGCGCGTCACGCACAAGCCGTGAACAACTGAGTCGGGTGTCACGGGCCTGCCATGTTCGTCGAGTCGAGAGATGAAGCACGCGCCTTCTTCCACCGCGTGTGGCGGCGGATGGCCGCTGACGAACCCCTTGAACCGCTCGAAAGCCTCGTCGCCGGGGTCATTCGTGCCCACCCGGAGTACCACGCGGTGCTGGCCGACCCGGCACAGGGCGGCTTTGACGACGCCGAGCCGACGGTCAACCCGTTCTTGCACATGGGTTTGCACATTGCCCTCGCGGAACAATTGCAGACCGACCGTCCCGATGGCGTGCGCGACGCCTATCGGCAGACGGTCGAGCGCTACGCCGGCGACGTGCACGAAGCGGAGCACCACATGATGGACCAGCTGGGACGCGAACTGTGGCGGGCTTCGCGCGATGGTATTCCGCCCGATGCCGCGCGCTACCTCGACGAAGTCAGGCGTTCGCTCGCATGAAGCCCGACGCCTACACCGCCCAGCACGGCGACAAGGCGGCGGTCTTTCTGGCCCAGCTGACGCACGATTTCGCCAGTTCACTGCACATCGAGGCGACACTCAAGCACGCGATCGACCGCTTCATGGTCTATCTGAATGCCGAAGCGGCGTCGATCTTCCTGCTCGAGGAGGGCGACGCGGCCTTGATCTGCCGGGAATGCGCCGGTCCGGTGGATATCCGCGGCCTGCGCCTCGCGCCCGACCAGGGCATCGTCGGCCAGACCGTGTTGCACAACGAACCCAAGATCGTGCGCGATGTCTCGAAGAATCCGAGCTTCGCTGCCGTGGTCGATGCCGATACCGGCTTCGTCACGCGTTCAATCCTATGCGCTCCGCTGTCGGTCCGCGGCAAGTGCCTCGGCGCTCTGGAGCTTCTCAACAAGCGCAGCAGCGACGGCCTGTTCGATCTCAACGACATGCAACTCGCGACGACGGTCGCCTCGGCCGCGGCCCTTGCCATCCACAACGCCCGCATGGCCGCGGAACTGGTCGAACAGGAGCGGGTGCGCAAGGAACTCGAACTCGCTCGTCAGATCCAGGAAAGCCTGCTGCCGCCGAGCGGGCACAGTGGCCTCCCGGTCCATGGCATCAACATCCCGGCCCGCGAGGTGTCGGGAGACTTCTACGATTTCTTCCGCTTGCCGGACGGGCGGCTCTATTTTTCGCTGGCCGACGTTTCGGGGAAAGGCATGAACGCCGCCCTGCTGATGGCCAAGGCTACCAGCTTGCTGCGCTGCCTGGCCAAGAGCGCGACCAACCCCGGTCAGCTGCTGGCGAGCGTCAACGACGAGCTTTGCGAGACCTCGAGCATGGGTATGTTCGTGACCATTGTCGCCGGTTTCGTGGACCCGTTGACTGGGCGCTGCGAACTGGCCAACGGCGGGCACCAGCCGCCACTGCTCAGGCGGGCGCGTGACGACTACATCGAGCTCCCGGCGCAGGCGCCTCCCCTGGGAGTGGTCCAGGGCATGGATTACCCGGTCGACGAATTCGTCCTCGGTGACGGTGCCATGTACCTGTACACGGATGGTATGAGCGAAAGCGTCGATGAGGCCGGGCGAGAACTGGCGACAGCGGGCTTGAAACAGATGCTAGAATCGGTGGCGCCCGCGTCGCCCGAGATGCGCCTGTCGGCGATCGTCGACGCATGGCGCGAAGCGGGATACACCACGCACGACGATATCACTCTCATGCTCGTGGACCTGACGAGATGATGCTGACCGACCCTGAACCACCGGGACGACGGGTGGCCGCGCAATGCGCGTGTCGAGCGGAACGCCAAAGTTGAACACCCCGACGCGGTTGTTGGAGCTGCGTTTCGCGGCTGATCCCAAGCGCCTCAAGATGGTGCGTGAGCAGGTCCAGCAGGCGACCAGTCAGCTGACCATGACCAAGAAGCACGTTTCCGATCTCATCATCGCGGTCAACGAGGCCTGTATGAACATCATGGAACATGCCTACAAGGGTGATCGCTCGGGTGAAATCGTGCTCGAGATCAATAATAATGGCGACGCGATCGAGGTCGTGTTGACCGACTTCGCCGCGCCGATCGATTTCGAACTGATCCAACCCCGCGACCTCGACGATGTGCGGCCAGGCGGCCTTGGGACGTTCTTCATCAAGGAGACCATGGACGAGTGCGCGTACGCCCATCTGCAAGACAGAGGCGGGAACGTCCTGCGCATGACCAAGCGAATCGTGGAGTGACACGCGGCGCGTAGCCTGCGCCCGATGGTGGTGCGACGAACCGAAAACCAGAGCTGCCGGGAACTGAACGATGGCTTACGAAGTAACGAATCAGAATGGCTACGACGTCGTCCTTCTTACTGACGACGTCGATCTGTCGTGCTCACCGGAGGCGCGCAAGGCCATACTGGCATGCCTCGAACACGGTCACGATACCCTGGTGGACCTCACTGCCGTCACCTACATCGACAGTTCTGGTGTGGCGAGCCTGGTCGAAGGTTTTCAGACGGCGAAAAAGAAGAACCTACGGTTCGGTCTCGTCGGTGTCAGCGAGGCCGCCATGAGCGTGCTCGAACTCGCTCGGCTCGATAAGGTGTTCCCGATCCATGCCAGCGTCGCGGCTCGCGTCGAGGCGGATGGCTGAGACCCCGCGCTCGCCGATTGCCCATCACCTCGAGCGGATCGGCCGCGCCTGCGTCGATCTCCTGGAGGAGTTCGGATACTACTTCGCGCTGACCCTGGAGAGCCTCTTCTGGCTGACGATGGGGCGCTCGCGCCGGCAACCGGTGCGATTCTCGGCCGCGGCGCAACAGATGGTCGAAATCGGGATCGACGGCCTGCCGATTGTCTTCATCCTGTCGTTTGCGATCGGCGTGATGCTGGCTATCCAGGGGATTCACACACTCAAGCAATTCGGCGCCGAGACGCAGGTGGTGCTCGGCATTGCGCTCTCGGTAACACGTGAGTTCGGCCCTCTGATCACCGGGATCCTGATCGCTGGCCGCTCGGGTTCGGCGCTGGCCGCGCGTATCGGCACGATGAACGTCAACCAGGAGATCGACGCCCTGCGCGTCATGGGCATCAACCCCGTTCGCTACCTGGTTTCACCGGTGATGGTCGCGATGATCATCATGTTGCCTCTCGTGACTCTTTTCTCAGACCTCGCGGCGATGCTCGGGGGGGCAGTGTTCTGCAATGTCGAACTCGGCCTGAGCTATGCCGCCTACTGGGACCAGAGCACGTCCTTCATCACCGCGGATGATATCTTGCAGGGGCTGTCGAAGAGCGTTGTGTTCGGCATCATCATCGCGTTGGTCGGGGTGACCAACGGTTTCATGGTCAGCGGTGGTGCCGAGGGCGTGGGCAGGTCGACCACCCGTGCCGTGGTGCTGGCGATTTCCTACATCGTCCTGGCCGACATGGCCTTCACCTATTTCCTCAATCAGTAGGAATCGGGGCAGTGAGCGCCGGGACAGCGGGAGAGGTGGCTGCTATCGAGGTCGCCAATCTCGTCACCCATTACGGCCCGCGTCTGATTCTCGACGGTGTCGATTTCAGGGTTGCCAGCGGCGAAATCATGGTCATCATGGGCGGCAGCGGTTCGGGCAAGAGTACCCTGCTGCGACACCTCCTCGGTCTGCATACACCGACCAGTGGCTCGATCCGCCTCCTAGGCAAGGACATCACCAGGGCCAGCCCGGACGAACTGCACGATTTGCGCACCAACATGGGCGTATCGTTCCAGGGCGGCGCCCTGCTCAGCTCGATGTCCGTGGCCGAGAACGTCATGCTCCCCCTGCGCGAACACACCCGTCTCGACGAACAGACGATGAACATCGTCGCGCGAATGAAACTCGAAGTGGTCAATCTGGGCGGCTTTGGTGACCTGCGCCCGTCGCAGCTCTCGGGCGGCATGATCAAGCGTGCTGCGCTCGCCCGCGCCATCGTCATGGATCCCAAGCTGCTGTTTTTCGACGAGCCGTCGGCGGGTCTGGACCCGGTCGTTGCGGCCGAACTCGACGAGCTGATCCTCAAGCTTCGCGACAGCATGCAGATGACCATCGTCGTGGTGACCCACGAGTTGGACAGCGCGTTCAAGATTGCCGATCGCATCACCGTGCTCGATCATGGCAAAATCCTGCTGTCCGGGACGGTCGAAGAAGTGCGCAATTCGGACATCGAACGGGTCCAGGACCTGCTCAATCGTCGGCCGCGCGAAGAAGAAGTCGATGCTGACGAATACCTGCGCCGACTGACTGAGGGATAGCCTGGGCGTAGGGCGGGACGTGGGTCGGGGCGGACGTGCGGCATGAACGTGGCGTCATCCTCGGCACGGTGAAGCGGTAGCGGGATGCAGCACCGTAGCGGTGCGGTAGTCGGTCGGCATCTCTAAGGGCGGTTTGGGGGGCGCAACGAGCGCAGATGAAGCGCGACACCATCAATTACACGCTCGTAGGGGCATTCGTCGTGGCCATGGTCGCGGCTTTCGTCGTTCTGCTCGTTGCCGTCACCGGACGAAGTGGCCCGACCGATCTCTACTACGTCGAGTACGACAACGTATCTGGACTCAAATTCGGTACGGGCGTCTTTTACGAGGGCTACCGCGTGGGGCAGGTGGAGACCATCGAGCCCGAACGCAGCGAGCGCGGCGTGCGCTACAAGGTTTCGCTGAGCGTGGCATCCGGCTGGAGTATCCCTCGTGACAGTATCGCCGGTGTCGAGGCGTCCGGCTTGATATCCGCGGTGTCCATCCAAATCGACCAAGGCAGTGCAGACGAGATGTTGGCGCCCGGCAGCTTCATCGACGGCCGCGGGCAGTCGGATATCTTCTCGGTTCTGAACCAGGCAGCGAGCGATTTCCGGGTATTGTCACAGGAAGGCGTGATGCCGGTGCTGCAGAATCTGAACGAGCGCGTGACGCAGGTAGCCGATGAACTCGTACGTTTTCGTCGCGACGACCTGTCGCCCTTCGTGCGCATGCTGCATGAGCGGGTGGACCAGGAACTGATCTCGGAAGCCCATCGGCTTCTGACCGATCTCGACGACAGCGCCAGAAGCTTGAAGGAAATGGTCGGGGAGGGTAACCAGGCGCGGGTCCGTGACTTCCTCGCGCACATCGACGACGTTGCCGTGAACCTGAACGGACTGGTCGACCGTATCGAAAGTACACGGCAACAGATGAGCGGGGTGCTCGGTTCGCTCGGTGAACTCGTCACCGAGAATCGCAACGAGATTCGAAACTCCGTCGCCACCACCGAACGCTCGATGGCGGAACTCGAGCTCGCGCTCAAAACCATCAACCAACATCTGAGCACTATCATGAACGATGTGGAAGGTGGCGCTCGTAATATGAACGAGTTCGCCCGCGCCGTGCGGGATAATCCGTCGCGCCTGATCCGTAATTCGAGTGGTGCGGAGCCGGGCCAATGACCCGATGTAATGTGTACCCGCGTGTCGTCGTGCTTGCCATAGCCATGGTCCTCATCACGGGCTGCGGGAGCTTGTCGTCGCCGCCGGCCGATACTTTCTATCGCCTCGCCCCGCGGGCCATGAGTGAGGTGCCACCACCGGCTCCGGAGGCTGCGTTGATTTTCGTGCCGCCGTTCGATGCCAGCGGTGTCCATGGCGAACGCGCATTGATCTATGCACACGCCGACGACACGACACTCGAGCAATACCGCTACCACTACTGGATCGACAGCCCGCGCAACATGTTGCAACAGGGGCTGGCCGACGCGCTGCGGTCGCGCCTCGGCGTGCACGCTGTCACTGAGCCGGTCGGAGCGGCCGGAACATTGCGTGGACGCATCGTGCGCTTCGAACGACTTATAGGGGCGGACGGCGACCGCGCCGTGGTCGCAATCCATATCGACCTCATGGCAGAGCACGGGCGCGTGCCGTTGCTGACGCGTGACTACGAGGCGGCCGTTGCAGTGAGGGACGATTCGATCGCAGGGTTCGTTGCGGCGATGAACGCAGCAGTCGACGAGGTCGTCACCAGGATTGTCGACGACTTCGCGGCGCGAGGGACATCGTGACGCGATCGTTGCCGACGGTCGTTCTGGCGTAGGGGGCGTGATGCGGAAGCTGTTGAATGGCCTGAAGGAGAATTGGGTCCGCGTATCGCTCGCGACACTCGTTCTCGTCGTGTTCCTGCTCCACGCTTCGACGGCCTTGCGCCTTGGTTTCATAGACCAGATGGAGAACCTGGCGTACGACGCCCACCTCGAGTGGACGGTGCCCAACACCCGCGACGACAGTGTCGTCATCGTCGATATCGATGAAGTCAGCTTGCGCGCGGAGGGTCGTTGGCCCTGGCCGAGAGCCAAGCTTGCGCAGCTGGTCCAGCGCTTGTTCGACGATTACGAGGCGCGCCTCGTCGGGTTCGACATCGTCTTCGCGGAGCCGGACGAGAGTTCCGGACTCAAGGTGTTGGAAAAGATGGCGGATGCGCGCCTGCGTGACGACGCGGAGTTTCGCGCAGCGCTGGACGAGATACGTCCCTCGCTTGATTACGACACGATTTTCGCGGATGTGATCGGGAACTATCCGGTCATCCTGGGCTATTACTTCAACATCGATGCCGGCGACGGTTCTGACACACCACGTGTGGGTGCCCTGCCTGCTCCCGTGTTCGGCAAGTCCGTGTTCCAGGGCAAGAACATCCAGTTCCTGACCGCGTCGGGATACGGCAGCAATCTGGCCATGTTGAACGAGCGGGCCGCCGGTGCCGGGCATTTCACCCAGGAACCCGATCGAGATGGCGTCGTGCGGCGCGTGCCGATGCTCGTCAAGTACGGCGATGCCTATTACGCTTCATTGTCACTGGAGATCGTGCGCCGGGTGCTGGGCGTCGACGACATCGTGCCACGCTTCGAAAAGCCGTTGTTCGATACGCGCGGCTATCCGGGCCTCGAATGGTTGATGGTGGGACCGGCCGCGATCCCTGTCGATCACCGCGCGAAGACGCTGGTGCCGTTTCGGGGCAAGCAAGGCAGTTTCGAGTACGTGCCAGCTGTGCAGGTTCTGCATAACACAGCGGACAAGGCGTCGCTCAAGGACAAGATCGTGCTGATTGGCACCAGTGCCCCGGGTTTGCTCGATCTCCGTGCCACGCCGGTCGGCGAGGCGTATCCCGGGGTCGAGGTCCACGCCAACCTGATCGCCGGCATCCTGGAAGGTTCGGCCCTGCAGGCACCCGCTTACACGCTCGGGGCCGAGGTCGTGCTGCTGTTCATCGTGGGGATCGGCATGATCGTCGCGGGTTCGGTGCTCAGCCCGCTCTACACGACCCTGTTCACCGTGGGGGGCATTTTCGCTTATGTGATTTTCAACCACATCGTCTGGGCCAATGGCGTAGTGCTACCGATCGCGTCGGGCGTGCTGATGGTGCTGACGATGTTCCTGCTGCACATGTCCTACGGATATTTCGTGGAGACGCGCGGCAAGCGGCAGATCACAGGCCTGTTTGGTCAATACGTGCCGCCCGAACTCGTTGACGAGATGGCCAAGGCACCGACGGCGTATTCCCTCGAGGCGGAAAGCCGTGAGCTGACCGTCTTGTTCTCCGACGTGCGCGGATTCACGACGCTCTCCGAAGGTTTATCGCCGCGCGATCTGTCGGAGTTGATGAACCAGTTTCTCACCCCGATGACCGCAGTCATCCATCGCAATCGCGGCACCATCGACAAGTACATGGGGGACGCCATCATGGCGTTCTGGGGGGCGCCGCTGCCGGATGGCGACCATGCCCGACATGCCCTCGAGGCCGGAATGGCGATGATTGCCGGGCTCGATGAGCTCAATCAGGCTTTTGCCGAACATGGTTGGCCGGCGGTGCGTATCGGCGTCGGTATCAACACCGGCTTGATGTCGGTCGGAAACATGGGTTCCGAGTTTCGCATGGCCTACACGGTGCTGGGCGACGCCGTGAACCTGGGCTCCCGCCTCGAGGGCCTCACGAAGAACTACGGGGTCGCGATCATCTGCAGCGAGAGCACGGTTGCCGCAGTGCCCGAATTCGCCTATCGCGAACTCGACCGCGTGCGCGTCAAGGGCAAGGCGCAGCCCGTCGCGATCTTCGAGCCTCTATGTCGGAAGGAGGAACTCGACGCGGCATGGAAGAAGGAGCTCAAGCTCTACCACGACACCATGCGCATGTACCGCATGCAGGAGTGGGACATGGCCGAGCTCAATTTCCTCAATCTCAAGCAGACCTCGCGCAGCCCGCAGCTCTACGAGATCTACATCGAGCGTATTCAGCACTTTCGCAAGGAGCCGCCGCCAGTCGAATGGGATGGCGTGTTCGACCACAAGACAAAATAGAAGGTCCGCTCTACGGGGAGCGGCGGCAAGCTAGCGTCAAAAGGAAGCGTTGGCGAATTCGCAACTAGCGGACGAGACTGAATTCCATCTTGATCCCGGCGAGTTCGATGATGTCGCCGTTTTGGATGGCGTAGGCTTGGGGCCCGATGGGTTTGCTGTTGACGACCGGGTAGTTGTCGTTCTTACCGTCACCCTCGATATGGGTGAGGAAGTACCCCTGCGGCCGGCGTGAGATGACCGCGACCTGCGTCCCCGGTTTGCCGAGCGTGATCAGGGCCTTGGTCAGCTCAAGTTCCTTGCCGGCGATGGGACCGTTGAGAACCTGGAGCTTACCGAGCGGCATTCCGCCGGCTGCGGGCTTCGCCGCTGCAGCGGCGGGGCCAGCGCTCGGTGCGGCGGCAGCAGGTGCGGCGGCCGGGGCGGCCTGCTCCGCAGCCTTGGCCGCGGCTACGGCTGCGCTCGCCGAGCCCGGCCTGATGATCATGGTCTTCTCGAATTCCTCGTCGTCGGCGGTTGCGTGCTCGTTGACGTACTTCAACTCGTGCTTACCAAGGCCGATCACATCGCCGTTACGCAGCGCATGCTTCTTGACCAGCTTGCCGTTGACGTAGGTCCCGTTGGTACTGCCGAGATCCTCGAGGAAGGAATCGTCGAGAATAGTGATGATGAGGGCGTGCTTGCCACTGACGGCAAGGTTGTCAATCTGGATGTCGTTGTCTGGTTTGCGACCGATGGAAATTCGCTCCTTGTCCAGCGGAAACTCCCCCAGTACCGCTCCGTTCATGCTCAGAACCAATTTCGCCATCGTTCTGTCCTATTCAGCTGCTTCTTTTGAGAAAGCGATTGATTTTAGCCGTCAGGCTCGGCGCGTCCGTACGCCCTTTGAGCGGGCGAACGAGCACGACCGAGATGTTGTCCTTGCCACCCTTTTCGTTCGCCAGGCGGACCAATTGACTGGCCGCTTCTACAAGATTAGCACTATATTTACTTAGGGTTAAGTGAATTTCTTCATCATCTACCATATCATTGAGGCCGTCGGAACAGAGCAGATAGATCTCGCCTGCCTGGACCTCCTGTTCCTGTACATCGACCTCCACGTTCAGCTCGATTCCGAGTGCGCGGGTGACGAGATTCTTGGGTGTGTTGGCGGCTGCTTCCTCGGCCGTGAAGAAGCCGCGGTCGATAAGTTCCTGAATCAGCGAGTGGTCACGCGTCACCTGAACGAATTCGTTCCCCCGCAGCCGGTAGACACGGGAATCTCCCACGTGGGCGATGCTGACCTTGCCATCGCGGTATAGAACCACGACCACGGTCGTCCCCATGCCCTGGCACTGCGGGACCTCTTGTGCAGTGCGGTAAACCTCGGCGTTCGCATGAATGATGGCGTCCCGCAGGGCACGCGACCCGGGACCCAGCGCGCTGGCGGCGGGGGAATCGCCGGCGCCGCCCCTGGCCAGGGAATTGGCCACCTCGTCGAGGATCAACTGGGCGGCAATCGCGCTGGCGACCTCGCCGGCCTTGTAGCCACCCATGCCGTCAGCCACGATGGCGAGACCGAGCTCGCTGTCGGTAACCGCGCTGTCTTCGTTGTGAGGCCGCTTCTGACCGGTATCGGAGAGGTTGGCGACTTCGATGATGGGCTTGGCCACGCGGGCGGTTTCCTCAACCTTCGCTGGCCTGCGACTGCTTGGCGCAGCGTTGAATGTCGCGCGCCATCTCGGCACCGGTCTGGTACCGCTGTTCGGGGTCCTTCTCGAGTGCCTTGTTGATGATCGCCGAAATGCAGGGCCTTTGCTTGGCCAG
This sequence comes from Gammaproteobacteria bacterium, assembly GCA_050184115.1. Classification (GTDB taxonomy): domain Bacteria; phylum Pseudomonadota; class Gammaproteobacteria; genus JACKNG01. The sequence continues at coordinate 131,298 of JBFXAQ010000004.1, forward strand.
GTCCGGGCGGAGCTGCGCCACTTCCGTGTGCGCCTCGTTGGCGATCTTGTACATCAGGGTTGCCATCGAATCGCCCTGGAACGGCAGGCGTCCGGTCAGCATCTGGTAGAACATCACGCCGAGCGAGAACAAGTCGGAGCGCCCGTCGACCTTCTTGCCCGAAAGCTGTTCCGGCGACATGTACGATGGTGTACCGAGAACCATGCCGGTCTTCGTCTTGCTCGAATCGGTGATGCGGGCGATACCGAAGTCAGTCAGCTTGACCTGCTTGGACTGCGGTTCGTACATGATGTTGGCCGGCTTGATGTCGCGATGCACCACGTTGTGCTTATGCGCATAGTCGAGCGCCATGGCCGACTTGAAGATGACGCCCATGACCGTCGCGGTTGGCAGCAGCGCATCCGGCTTCGTATAGCGTGCAAGGTCGTGTCCCTGGAGAAATTCCATGGCGATGTAGGCCAGGTCATGTTCCTCGCCTGCATCGTAAATAGTGACGATGTTCGGATGGTCCAGGCGCCCGGCCGTTTCCGCCTCGCGGAAGAAGCGCTCCTTGACGGCGTCGAGTTCGTCGGCCTCGAATTCCTGGGACAGGGCCATGGTCTTGATGGCCACTGTACGGTTGATCTTGGGATCCTTGCCCAGGTAGACCACGCCCATCGCGCCCTTGCCGAGCTCCTTCTCCACTTCGTAGCGCCCGAGCATGGGCTTCGAAATGCTGCCGTCGAGCAGCATCGTGCTCGCCGCGCTGCTTGCCGCCGAGCCGCCGATGACAACCGTATCGTTGAGCTGGCGCGCGCGGTTGACCTTGGCCTTGATGTCGCGGAACTCGGGGTTCTTGCTGGCGATGTATTCGTAGGCTGACGCCGCCTTGTTGAACTGGCGTTTGCGTTCGTAATCGCCGGCGAGGACGTAAATCGCCTCCAGTGTGGATTCGTCCACCGGGCAGCGACGGAAATACTCGAAGGCCATGTCGAGCTGGCCCTGCTGCTGGAATTGCAGCGCGAGCTGCTTGTTGCTGAGCGCGGACTCCACGTCGACCCGACGCTTGCTCGCCTCGGTGACGAGGAAACGTTTCGTGGTCAGCAGCATATGACCGACACCGAGCAGTACGGACGCCGCGACCAACTTGATCCAGATCGCCTGGCTGGTCATCAGGGCGAGTTCGGTGACGATCAAGGCCAGGAACAACACCACGCTGATGATCGCCGCGGGCCCGGCGTTCAGACGTGGCAGGAGGGCGGTCAGGTAGGCCGCCACGAGCAGGATGACGAAGAACTCGGCCAGGGTTGCCCACGACGGCGCGATGAAGAAGTCCTCGTTGAGAATGCTGGCGACGGTATGCGCCATGACCAGCACGGGGCCTCCGAGATCGCCGATCGGCGTATAGAGGGTCGAGCCGACGCCGAACGCGGTAGCACCGATGAGAACGATCTTGTCCTTGAAGTTCTCCATCGGCACGCTGCCTTGGCGAACGTCGTCGAACGAATAGACATCGAACGGTGGGCGACCGCCGTCGCGCTCGCCGTAGAAGAAGGTGTTGATGTTGAGGTAATCGTCGGTGCGGATCTCGAGATTGCCGAGATGCACGCTCTCGCCGAGACTGACCTTGATGTCGCTGGCCTTGAGATTGTGGTACGCCGCGGCGATGAGCAGTGATTCCGAGGGGTAGAACTGGCCGAAATACTCGATCACCAGGGGTTCGAAACGGATGCCCCCGTCGATATCCAGCGGGTTTATGAGGTGCCCGATGCCGCGCGCAACGTGCCCGAGGGTGGGCACGGGCGGGGTGGCGTGAATGGTCTGGGTCGGCAGCGGGAAAAGGCCGCTCGGGTCGCTGATGTTGTCGTCGGCGATGGCATTGGCGGTGATGTAATCCGGCAACTCCTCGTCCGGGTTGCCGATGGGAATGCCGGGAATGAACTGCATGCCCAGAACGACATCACCGGCCTGTTCCATCGAATGGGCGAGAATGGCGTCGTTGTCCAGTGCCTTTTCGGCTTCATCGTACAGCTTGACCAGCCCACCGACGTCGGCGCCCTGTCCGGCGATGGACTCGGTCTCGCCGCGGAATCGTTCTATCCATTCGAGCCCTGCCGCGACTTCGGGCTCGGAATAGAAAATCGTGGCGCCGATGACCTTGGCTCCGGCCTGGCGCAGGCGTTCGATCATCGCCGCGTGAATGTTGCGCGGCCATGGCCAGCGACCGATGTTCTGGATGCTCTTGTCGTCGATGGCGACGACCGCGACGCGATCGCCGGGGTCGCCGGAGGCGAGGCGTACACCACTGTCGTAGGCGACGCGTTCGAGGCGTTCGAGCGTCGTCGAGCCCCACCACCACGCGACGAGGAAGACGAACGACAGCGACGCTCCGACAAACCAGTCTGATTTCCAGAACGTTTTGTCCATCCGAGAACCGAGGAAGCGGGAATTCGAAGGTCCGAAGTGTAGCGTGATCGGTTTCGGGAAAATAGCAGCGCAACCCAATTCCGGGACGTCTTGCCGACTGCTGCGGGCTGTGTCGTTCTTGCGATCGCGGTCACCGCCGAGCGGATGTTACGGACCTCGCGTCGTGCGGCCGAATCCATGTCAGCGCGCCGTGGATCGAACTGCGCTTTCGTGGTCCCGCCGTCAGACCCCGCGCACACGCGGGGGGCAACTCGGCCAACGCCGCGGTAGCTGCCGGGAGAACTTCCCGAATGCCGCTCGTCGGAGGTATTCAAAGCAGCGCCTGAGAGCAGCTAATTACTTGACGTTGCGGGAATATCAGCGGTTTAGACGGGTCGCGCGCCGGGTTGCGAGTTGGCGCTGCGTTCGGGCTCAATGGATGCGGGGTTCGCGCGCAGCGCGACCTCAGGTCGGAGGACGTTGGCATCGACCAGCGCGGCTCACGAAGACCGCGTGCGCTTCCGGTCGTCGCCGGGGTTGGACACGGATGTCCGGCCCCGGCTCTTTGCCCCGGCCGTGGGGCCGGGGGAAGCTGGTCAGCGTTCGAGCAGGTCGAGCTTGCCCGGCTTGCCCTTCCAGTCGTCAGCGTCGGCCGGCGGGTCCTTCATTTCGCTGATGACCGGCCATTGCTGCGCGAGCTCTGCATTGAGACCCAGGTACTGCTGCTCGTCGTCTGTCAGGTCATCCTCCGACTTGATCGCCTCGGCCGGGCATTCCGGTTCGCACAGCGTGCAATCGATGCACTCGTCGGGGTCGATGACCAGCATGTTCGGCCCCTCGTGAAAACAGTCGACCGGGCACACCTCCACACAGTCGGTGTATTTGCACTTGATACAGTTCTCGGTGACGACAAAAGTCATGGCGGCGTACTACTGTGTGGACGACAGGGGCGCGCATTATAGCCACTGCCCGCGGTCAGCCCAACAGATTTGCGCGAGATCCACAGCCCTGGCTGCACGCTGCACCGGCGGCATCCTTCAGTCGTCGAGCAGGCTGCGCAGGCGGTACAGGGTCTCCAGTGCATCGCGCGGCGAGAGCGCATCAGGGTCGAGCATCTCAAGGGCCTCGACGACGGGATGAACACCTCCGAACAGGGGCATCTGCGGGGCGCTGTCGGCGTTGGTGCCGGGCGGGCGATCTTCGAGGGATTGCAGCAATTCACGGGCACGTCGCACGACCCCACTGGGTACCCCGGCGCGACGGGCGACGGCGAGGCCGAAGCTGCGGTTGGCTGGCCCCTCGCGCACGCTGTGCATGAAGACCACGTCGTCGCCGTGTTCGACGGCGTCGAGGCGGACGTTGGCGACCCCTGGTGCGCTCTCGGCGAGACGCGTCAGTTCGAAGTAATGGGTGGAGAACAGGGTGAAGGCGCGATTGGTGACCGCGAGGTGTTCAGCAGCCGCCCAGGCCAGCGCCAGACCATCGTAGGTGCTCGTGCCGCGGCCGATCTCATCGACGATGACGAGGCTTGCCGTGGTCGCGTTATGGAGGATGTTGGCCACCTCGCTCATCTCGACCATGAACGTGCTCTGTCCACCGGCGAGATTGTCGGCCGCGCCAATTCGCGAATAGATGGCGTCGAGCGGACCGAAGCGGGCAGCGGTCGCGGGCACGAAGCTGCCGACGTGGGCGAGCAGGGCGATCAGGGCGGTCTGGCGCATGTAGGTCGATTTGCCCCCCATGTTAGGGCCGGTGACCAGCAGCAGCCGGCGTGACTCGCCGAGTTCCAGATCGTTGGCGACGAACGGCTGGTCGAGGAAGCGCTCGACCACCGGGTGGCGTCCGCCGGCGATGTGGATAACTGCCTCATCGGTGAACTCCGGTTGTACCCACTGCAGTATCGCCGCGCGTTCGGCAAAGGTCGCCAGCACGTCGAGCGAGGCAAGCGCCGCGGCCGCACGTTGCAGACGCGGCACGTCAGTGGCAACGCGCTCGACGAGTGCGTCGTAGAGCGCCTTCTCGCGCCTCGCGGCCTTGTCGGCAGCGCCCAGGATGCGCGTTTCGAACTGCTTGAGCTCCGCGGTGACGTAGCGTTCCGCAGCCTTCAGGGTTTGCCGCCGCTGGTAGTCGGCGGGCACCTTGCCGGCCTGTGCGCGACTGACCTCGATGTAGTAGCCGTGCACGCGGTTGTAGCCGACCTTGAGTGTCGCGATGCCGCTGCGCACGCGCTCGCGGCTTTCGAGGGCGACGAGCCACGCATCGGAATCGGCGCCGGCCTCTCGCAACGTGTCCAGTTCGGCGTCGTAGCCCTCCGCGATGACCCCGCCGTCGCGCACCTGTTGTGGGGGTGACTCGGTCAGCGCCCGGGCGAGCACCGCGTGCAGCTCGGGCAGCGGGGCGCAGTCGGCACGCAGTTCGTCCAGCAGGGGGCTCGCGTCGGCGGTGAGCAGCGTCTGCAGACGCGGCAGCGACGGCAGCGTATCGCGCAGGCGCGAGAGGTCGCGCGGCCGGGCGCTGCCGAGGGCGACGCGCGCGGCGATCCGCTCGACGTCGGCGACGGCGCGCAGGATGTCCCGGACGGCGTCGAGGTCGAGCACGGTGAGCAGGCTGTCGACGGCGTGATGGCGGCGGCGCAGCACGGCCTGCTCGCGGCGTGGGCCGGTCAACCAACGTCGCAACAGACGCGCACCCATCGTGGTGCGCGTGGTGTCGAGCACCCCGAGCAGGCAGTGTTCCGCTCGCCCCGACAGGGCTTCGGTCAATTCGAGGTTGCGGCGGGTGGCACGGTCGAGGCGAATGCCGGCGTCGTGATGCTCGACGGTCAGACTGTCGAGATGGGTCAGGGCCTGACCCTGGGTCTCGCGGCAGTAGCCGAGCAGGCCACCGGCCGCGTCGATGGCCGCTTGCAGGCCGGCACAACCGAAGCCGTCGAGATCGTCGACGCCGAAGTGACTGCACAAGGCACGTCGCGCGCCGTCACCGTCGAACCGCCAGTCCGGCAGGCGGCGCACCCGCCGTGCGAGCTCGCGGTCGGCCAGGACGGGGAAGGTTTCGGGGGCGAGGATCTCGGCCGCGCCGAGCCGTTCGATCTCCTCCTCGAGCGCGGCCACGCTGTCCAGCTCCATGACGCGAAACCGCGCCGCGCCCAGGTCGAGACTGGCCAGGCCGTAGCGCACGCCGCCACCCGCCACGCCCACAATGAGGTTATCGCGGCGCTCGTCGAGGAGGGCGTCGTCGGTGACGGTGCCCGGGGTGAGGATGCGCGTCACCTTGCGCTCGACCGGTCCGCGGGACTCGGACGGGTCGCCGACCTGTTCGCAGATCGCGACGGCTTCGCCGAGCCTGAGCAGGCGTGCGAGGTAGGCTTCGGCAGCGTGCACGGGGACGCCGGCCATCGGTATCGGCTCGCCGCCGCTGTGACCGCGCGCGGTCAGGGTGATCTCGAGCAGCTCCGCCGCGCGCCGGGCATCGTCGAAGAACAACTCGTAGAAATCGCCCATGCGGTAGAACAGCAGGGTGTCCGGGTGGCGGGCCTTGATGCCCAGGTACTGCTGCATGACCGGGGTGTGTTCGCGCGCTACCGGCGGCGCGGCGCGGCCGTGCTCGGTGGCGCTGGATTCAGTCACGGGGGCGCAATTCGGTGATGCTCGGCGTCGGGATGGTCCGGGTTCGGCGCGGCTATGTTAGCGCGCGCCCGATGGATGTTCGAAACGGCCTTGAATTCGTCGCCGCCTGCCCCTAATTTGCCGTGCCGTCACGCATTCGACACTGAACAAAGAGGATCCGCTCAAGCCATGACAGCAGCCACGGCCAAGGAGCAGCGCGGCTTCGAATCCGAAGTCCGCCAGCTGCTCGATCTCGTCATCAATTCCCTCTACAGCAACCGCGAGATCTTCCTGCGCGAGTTGATCTCCAACGCCTCGGATGCTGCCGACAAGCTGCGCTTCCTGGCACTCTCCGACGACAGCCTGTACGAGGGTGAAGGCGACCTTGCCGTCGACATCGATTTCGACGAGAAGGCCGCCACGGTCACCGTGCGCGACAACGGTATCGGCATGAGTCGTGACGAGGTCATCGCCAACCTCGGCACCATCGCGAAATCAGGCACGCGGGAGTTCTTCGGTGCGCTCAGCGGCGATGCCAGGAAGGATTCGCAGCTCATCGGGCAGTTCGGCGTCGGTTTCTATGCCGCCTTCATCGTCGCCGAGCGGGTCACGGTCTCGACGCGCAAGGCCGGCCTCCCCGCGGATGCCGGGGTGCGTTGGGAGAGCGACGGCAAGGGCGAGTACACCATCGAGACGGTCGAACGGTCCGCGCGCGGCACGGAGATAGTGTTGCACCTGAAGGACGATGCACGGGAGTACGCCAACGGCTGGCGCCTGCGTGACATCTGCAAGCGCTACTCGGATCACATTTCGATCCCCGTGCGCATGCCCAAGAGCGGCGAGGACGAGGGTCGCGAAGTCGTCAACCAGGCGACGGCCTTGTGGACCCGGGCGAAGAACGAGCTCAGCGACGAGGAATATCGCGAGTTCTACAAGCATGTCTCGCACGATTTCGGCGATCCCCTGCGCTGGGTGCACAGCAAGGTCGAGGGCAAGCTCGAATACACCACGCTGTTCTACCTGCCTGCGCAGGCGCCGTTCGATCTGTGGGATCGCGAAGCCAAGCACGGCGTCAAGCTCTACGTCCAACGCGTTTTCATCATGGACGATGCCGAGGAACTCCTGCCGCGCTACCTGCGTTTCGTGCGCGGGATCGTCGACACGAATGATCTGCCACTCAACGTTTCGCGCGAGATCCTGCAGAAGAACAAGGCGCTGGAATCCATCCGCGCGGCGTCGGTGAAGAAGATCCTCGGCCTCATCGAGGATCTCGCCGGCGGTGACGACTACGCGAAGTTCTGGCAGGCCTTCGGGCGCGTGTTGAAGGAGGGCGTGGTCGAGGATTTCGCCAACAAGGAGCGCATCGCCAAGCTCCTGCGTTTCGCCAGCACACATGGCGAGCAGGGCACTGAGACTGACCTGGTCGGTCTCGACGACTACATCGCGCGTATGGCGGAGGGCCAGGACGTCATCTACTACATCGTCAGCGACAGCCTCGCCACGGCGCGCCACAGTCCGCAGCTCGAAGGCTTCCGCGATCGCGGCATCGAGGTGCTGCTCATGGCCGATCCGATCGACGAATGGCTGGTCGGACACCTCACGGAGTACGAGGGCAAGACCCTCAAGTCCGTGCTGCAAGCCGATCTCGAGCCCGTGACTCGCGATGATGCCGAGGCTGATACGACCGCCGCAGCCGACAGCGGCGTGCTGACCCGCATTCGCGAAGCGCTGGGCGAACGCGTTGCCGATGTCCGCGCGAGTCACCGCCTGACATCCTCACCGGCCTGCCTGGTCTCGGGCGGTGAGCAGATGAGCGCCAATCTCGAACGGCTGCTGCGGGCAGCCGGACAGGATGTGCCGGAGACCAAGCGCATTCTCGAGGTCAACCTCGGTCATCCCATGCTCCGTGTGCTCGACACCGTCGAAGACGGCGAACGCTTTGCGCAATGGGCGACCCTGCTTCACGAGCAGTCGATCCTGGCCGAGGGCGGGCGCCTGGAGGACCCGGCCGGGTTCGTCCGGCGCATGAACGAGGTGCTCCTGGAACTCGCCGGGCAGCCGGGCTGAACGCGTCGCACGTGCCCAGCGCGGCCACTCTGGTCGCCGATGCCGCGCGGCGCTTCGCCGCCGCCGGCCTGCATTTCGGCCACGGCACCGACAACGCCGAGGACGAAGCGCTGTTCCTCGTCCTCCACGCGCTCGGTTGGTCCTACGACATCGAGTCCGCGGCACTCGATGTGCCGCTCGACGCGGCGCAGCGTGCCGCCGTCGAGGCGCTGGTGCGTGCGCGCATCGAGACCCGCCGCCCGGCCGCTTACCTGACCGGACGCATGTGGTTCGCCGGGCTCGAGTTCGCCGTCGACGAGCGCGTGCTGGTGCCGCGGTCGCCGCTTGCCGAACTCATCGCCGCCCGTTTCGAGCCGTGGCGGGCGGGACGGCCGGTCGCGCGCCTGCTCGACATCGGCACCGGCAGCGGCTGCATCGCGATCGCCTGTGCGCACTATTTCCCTGCGGCGCGGGTCGACGCCAGCGACATCAGTCCCGATGCCCTCGCCGTCGCCACGGCCAACGTCGCGCGACATGGTCTCGGCGACCGCGTCATGCTGCACCAGGCGGACCTCTTCCCGCCGGCGGCGGCCGGCTACGACATCATCGTCAGCAATCCGCCCTATGTGCCGCACGGCGTCTGGCGCGAACTGCCGCCGGAGTACCTTGCCGAACCGCGCCTGGGGCTGGATGCCGGCACCGATGGCATGATTTGCCTCGAAGGGATTCTCGCCGGCGCCGCGGCGGCGTTGGCCCCGCATGGCTTGCTGGTCGTGGAGGTCGGCGAGATCTGGCCCGAGGTGCAGGCACGCTGGCCCGCGCTGCCCTTCACCTGGATCGAGTTCGTCCACGGCGGCGAGGGTGTCTTCGTGCTTACGCGCGAAGATCTCGTGGCACTCGGTTGAGCCGCGCGGACGCAGCCCCGGCTGTTAGAATGCGCCGATGTCCGGAAACACCCTTGGAACCCTGTTCACGCTGACCACGGCGGGCGAAAGCCACGGCCCGGGCTACGTCGGTATCGTCGACGGCTGTCCGCCGGGCCTGCTGCTCGACGAAGCCGATCTGCAGCACGAGCTCGACCGCCGCAAGCCCGGTCAGTCTCGTCATACCACGCAGCGTCGTGAAGACGATCGCGTGCGCATCATGTCAGGCGTCTTCGAGGGTCGGACGACAGGCACGCCGATCGGGCTGGTGATCGAGAATACCGACCAGAAGTCGCGCGACTACGCCGACATTCGCGACAAGTTTCGCCCCGGCCACGCTGATTACGCCTATGTGCAGAAATACGGCGTGCGCGACTACCGCGGCGGCGGACGCGCCTCGGCGCGCGAGACCTGCATGCGGGTGGCGGCCGGCGCGATCGCGCGCAAGTACCTGGCCGAGGCCCACGGTGTGACGCTGCACGGCTACCTCGCCCAGCTGGGTCCAATCGCACTCAGCGCCGCCGACCTCTCGGCCGTCGATACCAACCCGTTCTTCTGCGCCGAGCCTGCCCGAGTACCGGAACTCGAGGTGTACATGGATGCCCTGCGCAAAGAAGGCGATTCGGTCGGCGCGCGGATCAACGTCATCGCACGTGGCTTGCCGCCCGGTTGGGGCGAACCGGTCTTCGATCGTCTCGATGCCGACATCGCCAAGGCCATGATGAGCATCAACGCCGTCAAGGGCGTCGAGATCGGCGACGGCTTTGCCGTCGTCGGCCAGAAGGGCACCGAGCATCGCGACGAGATGTCGCCCGCACGTTTCGCGACCAACCATGCCGGTGGCATTGCAGGCGGGATCTCGACCGGCCAGGACATCGTCGTCGGCATCGCGCTCAAACCGACGTCCAGCATTCGCCTCAGTGGCGAAACCATCGATGTGCATGGGGCCGCGACCGACATCGCCACGCTGGGCCGCCACGACCCCTGTGTCGGCATCCGTGCGGTACCGATCGCCGAGGCCATGCTTGCGCTGGTGCTCGTCGACCATGCGCTGCGCCAGCGCGGCCAGAACGGTGCGGTCGAGGTGTCGACGCCGGTCATCGGGCAACCGGCGAGGTCATGAGCGCGGCGACCGGTGCCGTCGTGCGCCGTCCGGCCGAACCCGCGCTGACCCTCATCGTCGACCAGGTCAGGGAAGCCGCGGTCAACGGACGCGCGCTGCGCATTCGCGGCGGTGACACCAAATCCTTCTACGGCGGCGCGACCACGGCGACCGAAGAGCTCGATACACGACCCCTCAGCGGCATCCTCGACTACGAGCCGAGCGAACTCGTGATCACCGTGCGGGCCGGGACGCCACTCGCCGAGGTCGAGCAGGCGCTGGCCGAACGCGGCCAGATGCTCGGCTTCGAACCGCCGGTGTTCGGCCCTGCGTCGACCGTGGGCGGCGTCATCGCGGCCGGTTTGTCTGGTCCGGCACGCCCCTTCCGCGGCAGCGCACGCGACGTCGTGCTGGGCGTCGAATTCGTCAACGGCCGCGGCGAGGTGCTGGTATTCGGCGGACAGGTGATGAAGAACGTCGCCGGATACGACATCTCCCGCCTGCAGTGCGGCGCGCTCGGTACGCTCGGCGTGCTGACCCGGGTCTCGCTGCGCGTGATACCGCGGCCCGCGCGTGCAGCAACCCTGTGCTGGCGCGTCGAGCGTGGCGAAGCGCTCGCCCGGATGGTCGCGCTGCAGGCGAAGCCCTGGCCGCTCACCGGTCTGGCTCACGTCGGGTCGACGCTCTACCTGCGCCTCGCCGGCAGTCCGGCCGCGGTCGACGATGCGATTCGCCGGCTCGTCCCCGACGAAATCGGCGACACGCTCGAGCCCTGGAGTGCGTTGCGCGACCATCGAGCCGCGCTGCTCGGCGACGGTGATGGCCTGCTTGCCTGGCGCCTGTCGCTGCCTCCGGCCGCCCCCGAGCCCGACGGTTACGCCTGCACCGTCGTCGATTGGGGCGGTGCCTTGCGCTGGGTTGCGGCCGAAGCCGCGGCGGCGGCGTCGCTCACTGCGTATGCGGCGAGTCACGGTGGGCACGTGCAGTGCTTTCGCGGCGCCTTGGCTACCCGTCACGCCCCGCCCGACACCACGCTCGCGACCTTGATGAAACGCGTCAAGCAAGCCTTCGACCCGGCCGCGGTGTTCAATCCCGGTCGCCTGTGGCCCTGGTATTGAGGCGATCATGCGTGCACCGGTGAGCGCGGCGATGGCGGCGGAGGACTTCAGCGCGGAAGCCGCCGCCATCGTGCGTAGTTGTGTGCATTGCGGATTCTGCAATGCGACCTGCCCGACCTACCAACTGACCGGCGACGAGTTGGAAGGACCGCGCGGGCGCATCTATCTCGTCAAGGCGCTGCTCGAGGACGGACGGATCGGCGCCGAAACCCGCCTTCACCTCGATCATTGCCTGGTGTGTCGCAATTGCGAGACGACCTGTCCGTCCGGCGTACGCTACGGTCGCCTGGTCGAACTGGTGCGGCCGCGCGTGCTGCGACGGGCGCCGCCGCCGTGGCCGTCGCGCCTGCTGCGCCGTGCCCTGCTGACGGTGGTGCCCTACCCACGGCGCTTCGCACCGCTGGTCGCCGCGGCGCGCCTGTTGCGCCCCTTGCTGCCGGCGCGGCTTGCAGCCCATCTGCCGCCGCGCCCGGCGTCCTACGTGCCACCACCAGTGACCGATGGGCACACGCGACGCGTGCTGTTGCTCGGTGGCTGCGCCCAGCCCGTGCTCAACCCGGCCATCGATGCCGCCGCGGCGCGCGTCTTCGATGCGCTCGGCATCGAACTCGTCAAGGTGCGTGGCGCGGATTGCTGTGGCGCCCTAGCGCATCATCTCGGCGCCGAGGACGTTGCGCGCGCGCAGGCGCGCCGGGTCGTCGACGCCTGGTGGCCGGCGGTCGCCGCCGGCGCCGACGCGGTGATGGTGACCGCTTCGGGCTGTGGCGTGCAGCTCAAGGACTACGCGCAACTTCTGCAAGATGACGCTGAATACGCCGAACGCGCTGCGCGCATCGCCGGTCTGGCCCGCGATCCGCTGGAACTGGTCGATGCGGGTTTGCTCGCCGGCATGCTGAACGTCACCGGTGTCGGCCCGCTGGCGGTGCAGACGCCGTGCAGCCTGCAGCACGGGCAGCGTCTGGGCGGGCGCCTGGAAAGCCTGCTACGCGCCTGCGGCTTCGAGCTCGTGCCGGTGGCGGAGAGTCACCTGTGCTGCGGTTCGGCGGGCAGCTATGCGTTGGTCCACGTGGACAAGTCGTCGGCCCTGCGCACGCGTAAGCTGGACAACCTGATGGCCGCGCGGCCACATCTCATCGTGACCGCCAACATCGGTTGCCAGACCCACCTCGCGCAAGCCGCGCAGGTACCGGTCAGGCACTGGCTGGAAGTCGTTGCGGAGTGCTTGCCCGGCACCTGAAGCGGCGCCGGGTGAAGCAGGGGAACGCCGGACCCTGGACGAGCCGCCGACGAGCGCTAACGTTCAGTAGACGCGCAGGATCGCCGCGTCGCCCTCACCCTCGATGAACTCGTCGAAACCGTCACCGGGCGGGTTGCCGTCGTAGATCTCGTACTCGCGTTGCTGACGCCACGCTTCGCGCACGAAGGTGTAGGGATCGAGCGCGGCCTGGTCGCGGATGCGTGAGGCATCGAGCAGGTTGGCACGTGCATTGACAGCGTTGACGGCATTGACCGGGATGGTCACGACCGCAGACAGGTAGGTCAGCGGGTTGAGGAAGATGCCCATCACCGGTGACGGCAGGTCGCGGTAGGAACTCGGGCCGAGGAAGGGCAGCGTCAGGTAGGCACCTTCGCCGGCGCCCCAGACACCAAAGGTCTGCCCGAGGTCCTCGGTGCGCTGTTCGAGCCCCATGCTGGTGGCCGGGTCGAACAGGCCGCCGATACCGATGGTGGAGTTGACCACGAAACGTCCGGAGTCGCTGAAGAAGTGTTCGAGCTTGCCCTGCAGCAGGTCGTTCGCGATCGTGTTGAGATAGGACACGTTGTCGAAGAAATTGGTGACGCTCTCGCGCACCGGGTCGGGCGTCACGGCCGCGTACTTCTTCGCCACTGGCTCGAGGATGTTCTTGTCCAGGGTGTCGTTGAAGGCGTAGAACTTGCGGTTCAACGATTCGTGCGGGTCGCCGGGATCGGTCGTGGCGGTCGAGGAGCAGCCGGCGGTGAACAACAGGGCGATGGCGGCGAGCGCCGGAGAGACGGCACGAATTCCTGGCAACTTCATGGCGTGTGCAAGACCTTAACTTTGAGTTCGGGGCGTTGTTATTGGCGCCGGATGATGCCACAGATGTGGCGTATACGCACTAGCGTGGAGGCCCGCGGCAGACCCTCAGCGTTCCATTTCCGAGACTTTTTCCCGCAGGCGTTCCACCAACGAATCAAAACCTTCGGCATCGATAACGGCCGTGTACTCGGCACGCTTGAGTGAGAGGTCCGAGACGCCCTGGGCGACGACGTTGATGATGCGCCAGGTATCGTTGGATTTTCGCAACATGTAATTGAGGCTCACCTCCTCGCCGTCGCTCTTGATCAGCACGGTGCGCACGATGCGTGAGCCGCGACTGTCCTCGCTCGCGCGGGTCTCGAAGCGCTCGCCGTCGAAGCCGGAGAAATTGGTCGCATAGGTTGCCACGCTGAGCGCGCTGAAGGTGTCGAGAAAGGCGGATTGCTGCGTGGCGCTGGCCGATTTCCAGGCACGACCAGTGACGATGCCGGCAATGGTGTCGAAATCGAAACTGTCCCGCACCACCGGTGCGAGCATATCGCGACGACCTCTGTAGCCGAGGCTGTCACCGCCGCGCATGGCATCGAGCAAGCTGGCGTGCAGCCGTTCGACCGTGGCCTCGGCCGAAGCGGAGGAATCGGCGGCGACGGCAACGGTGCACGAGGCCAGGAGCAGCAGGAGCGAGAGCACGGATTTCATGGCTGGGCGGATTCCTTCAGGCCTTGGGTATCGAGTCACTGGACGGCGCCGGGTTCCCCGCCTCGCCGCCGGCGCCCGTGGCGTGGCGTTCGTAGCTGCGATTCTTCCATCGGCTGCGTTCGCCGCGCCAGTAGCGCAGCGCCGAGGTCCAGGTCATGGCGAGAAACAGCACGGCCGCGCAGGGCAGGGTCAGGGCCCAACCCGGGGCGAGGCCGTAGTAGCGCACGGTGGGCCAGTAGGCGACCGTCAGCGCCGCCAGGGCGAGCAGGCCGCAGGCCGTGGCCGCATCGCCGGCGGCGAGCGCGGCGAGCGGTACCCCGAATGACAGCGCCAGCATCGCCGTGCACAACACGAGCAAGGCCGTCGAGTAACGCAACTGGGTGAAAGCAGTACGCGCCACCATGTTCCAGATGTTGGCCAGGGTGGCATAGGGGCGGATGGCGCGGACGTCACGACTCAAGCCCAGCCAGGTCCGCCCACCCGCACGCTTGATCCGGCTGGCCAGCGTGCAGTCGTCGATGATGGCGTCGTGCAAGGCCTCGAAGCCGCCGAGTGCACGCAGGGCCGCGGTGCGCAGCAGGATGCAGCCACCCGCCGCGGCGGCGACGCGCGAGCGCGGCTCGTTGGCGAGCGCGAACGGGTAGAGCAGCTTGAAGAAGAAGATGAAGGGCGGCAGGAGGAGCTTTTCCCAGCCGTTGCCCATGTGCAGGCTGGCCATGATCGAAACCAGGTCGAGACCCTGTGCGTCGCGCCGCGCGGCCAGGGCCGCGAGCATGCCCGGCGCAAGCTCGATGTCGGCATCGAGCAGCAGCACGTAGTCACTGTCGACCCGGGCGAGTCCCTGCTCGAGTGCCCACAGTTTGCCGCTCCAGCCGGGCGGCGGGGTGCTGCCGGCGACGATCTCGAGCGCGTCGACGCCGCTGTCGCGGGCCACCGTGGCGGTGCCATCGCTGCTCTGGTCGTCAATCAGGATGATGCGGGCGAGTTCGCCTTGGACACCCAGCCCGCGCAGGGTGGAGGCAATGCAGCATGCTTCGTCGCGGGCCGGGATCAGCGCGGTGATATCGTCGAGACGCACTCGCCCGGCCTGCTCGGCGCGCAGCGGCGCCAGGCTTTCCCGCGTCGACCAGGGACGCCACGGTACGAGCAGCAGGGCGAGCCACAGGCCCGCCACGATCGCACTCAGCAACAGCACCGTCGGGCGTTACGCGCGGAAAGGCGAAGCGGCACCGCGCGGCATCGCGCTCAGGCAACGCGCTTCTTGTTGCAACCAGAGTTCGCCGTGCCTTCGGCCACGAGGCGCGGCTTGGCGGCGACCTCGTCGTCGTAGTGGAACGGCACCTCGGGCGCCATCGGGCCCTGCGTACGCGGGCCGCGCAGGAATACCTTGAGTGCCTTGAGTGGGTGGGCGAAGGTGTCGTTGACGGCGGTTGCCTCGTAGCCCGAGTGCACCATGCAGTCGGCGCATTTCGGATTGACGCCGGTACCGTAGCGATCCCAGGCGGTGTCTTCGATCAGGCTCTTGAAGGTCGGTGCGTAACCTTCGCCGACCAGCAGGTAGCACGGCTTCTGCCAGCCGAACACGTTGCGCGTGGGGTTGCCCCAGGGCGTGCAGTGGTAGGTCTGGTTGCCGGCGAGGAAGTCGAGGTAGAGGCTCGACTGGTTGAAGCGCCACTTGCGCCCGCGGCCGAGTTCGAACAGGCCGCGGAACAGCCGCTTGGCGCCGAGGCGCTTGAGGAAGACGTCCTGGCGCGGCGCGCGCTCGTACCAATAGCCGGGCGAGATGGTCACGCCCTCGACGCCGAGCGCCATCATGTCGTCCATGAACTGGGCGACCTCTTCCGACGATTCGCCCTGGAACAGGGTGCAGTTGACGGTGACGCGGAAACCGCGTCCGAGCGCCTTGGCGATGACCTCGACGCACTTCTCGTAGACACCGTCACGGCACACCGAGGCATCGTGGCGATCGCGATTGCCATCGAGGTGTACCGAGAAAGTGAGATACGGCGACGGCGCGTAGTCGTCCATGCGCCGATCGAGCAGCAAGGCGTTGGTGCACAGGTAGACGAATTTCTTGCGCTCGATGTAACCGCGAACGATCTGCGGCATCTCCTTGTGGATGAGCGGCTCGCCGCCGGCGATGGAGACGATCGGTGCGCCGCATTCCTCGACCGCATGCATGCAGTCATCGAAGCTCAAGCGCTTGTCGAGGATTTCCTCGGGGTAATCGATCTTGCCGCAGCCGGCACAGGCGAGGTTGCAGCGAAACAGCGGTTCGAGCATCAGCACCAGCGGGTAACGTGTGTTGCCCTTGAGCTTCTGACCGAGGATGTACCGCCCGACGCGATACTGCTGAATCAGCGGAACGCCCATGCTTAATCCTTAACGAACGAATGGAATTTTTTTCGGAGTTTCAATTAATTGCGGTTCATACCACAATGGCGCGCAACCATACTGTAACGGCCCTCGAAAGTACAGTGTGGGGCCCGCGGATCGGGCGCCTGCACACGCCGCGTCGGGGGCCTGGAGCGGGTCGATCGCAGGTCTCGCCGGCGGCTTGCAAGGCCCAAGGGGCCTCCCCATAATGCACGGTCCGCGCGGACCCGGGCCACGCACAGAATATCGCCAGCTGACCGATGACTGACCACTCGCGTTACCCCCTGCTCGACCGTATCGATTCGCCCGCCGACCTCCGCGCGCTGCCCGAATCGAGTCTCGAAGAACTCGCCCGCGAGGTCCGTGCCTTCCTCCTCGACACCGTCAGCCAGTGCGGCGGCCACTTCGCCGCCGGTCTCGGCACGGTGGAACTGACCATCGCGCTGCACTACCTCTACAACACGCCCGAGGATCGCATCGTGTGGGACGTCGGCCACCAGGCCTACCCGCACAAGATCCTGACCGGCCGCAAGGAGCGCCTGCACACCATTCGCCAGTGGGGCGGCCTCGCACCGTTCCCGAAGCGCGAGGAAAGCATCTACGACACCTTCAACGTCGGGCATTCGAGCACCTCGATCTCGGCCGCGCTCGGCATGTCCATCGCGGCGAAGCTGACCGGCTCGGCGCGTCGCGCCGTGGCCGTCATCGGCGATGGGGCGATGACCGCCGGGGTCGCCTTCGAGGCGCTGAACCATGCCGGCGATCTCGGTGCCGACATGCTCGTCGTCCTGAACGACAACAACATGTCGATCTCGCCCAATGTCGGCGCCTTGTCCAACCGTTTCGCGCAAATCCTGTCGGGCAAGCTGTACACGACGGTGCGCGAAGGCAGCAAGAAGGTGCTGTCGCAGATGCCGCCGGTGTGGGAACTCGCCCGTCGCGCCGAGGAACACGTCAAGGGCCTGATCGTGCCCGGTACCCTGTTCGAGGAATTCGGCTTCAACTATATCGGCCCGGTGGACGGCCACGACCTGCCGGCGCTGGTGGCGACCTTGCGCAACATCCGCAACCTGCCCGGCCCGCAGTTCCTGCACATCATCACCAAGAAGGGCAAGGGTTACGGCCCGGCCGAGGCCGACCCGGTCAAGTACCACGGCGTGTCGCCGTTCGACCCGGAACTCGGCATCGTCGCCTCGGGCAAGAAGGCGGCCAAGAACTACTGCGACATCTTCGGCGACTGGGTCTGTGACATGGCCGCGCGCGATCGGCGCCTGGTCGCCATCACCCCGGCCATGCGCGAGGGCTCGGGCCTGGTGCGTTTCGAGCGCGAGTATCCCGAGCGCTACTTCGACGTCGCCATCGCCGAGCAGCACAGCGTCAACGTCGCGGCCGGCATGGCCTGCGATGGGCTCAAGCCGGTCGTCGCCATCTATTCCACCTTTCTCCAGCGTGGCTACGACCAGGTCGTGCACGACGTCGCGCTGCAGAACCTGCCGGTGCTGTTCGCGCTCGATCGCGCTGGCCTGGTCGGCGCGGACGGGCCCACGCACAACGGCGCCTACGACATCTCCTTCCTGCGCTGCCTGCCGAACCTGGTGGTGATGGCGCCGGCCGACGAGAACGAGTGTCGGCAGATGCTCTACACGGGCTTCGTGCACGACGGCCCGGCCGCGGTGCGCTACCCCCGCGGCGGCGGCCCGGGCGTCGCGATCGACGAGAACATGAGTGCGCTGCCGATCGGCCGCGCAGAGGTGCGACGAGAGGGCCGCGGCGTGGCCATCCTCGCCTTCGGCACCATGGTGCCAGTGGCGGAGGCGGTCGGTGCGGCGCTCGATGCCACCGTGGTCAACATGCGCTTCGTCAAGCCGCTCGACACGGACCTGGTGCTCGAGCTCGCCGCACGCCACGAACTGCTCGTCACCATCGAGGAGAACGTCGTGCAGGGTGGTGCCGGCAGCGCGGTCAACGAGTGCCTGGCGGCGGCCGGCGTGGCGGTCGCTATAGCCAATTACGGCCTGCCGGATCGCACCATCCAGCACGGTTCGCGCGACGACATGCTGCGCGATGCCGGTCTCACGGCTGAGGCCTTCGAAGCCTACATCCGTACCCGCCTCGCAGCCAACAGCCCGGCTGCCGCGCGCAGCGCCTGAAACCGGACTCGACGTTACGCCGCCGGCGTAACGGCCCGGTCGATCCTGCCATTCAGCCGAGGATGTCGCCGAGGGCGTCGAGCAGGCGCTCTAGGTCGTCCGCGCCGATGTCACCCATCGCCGAGACGCGGAATACGCGCGCGGACAACGCGCCCTGGCCGGCATAGATGATGAATCCACGTTCCTTGAGGGCGGCGTGCAGCTCGGCATACGTCCGACCCTCCGGCAGCTCGTAGGCTTCGAGCACGCAGGAACTCTCACCGGCCGGGAGCAGCGGGCGCACGCCGAGGCTCTCCAGCCGGGCGCGAATGGCAGCCATGCGCTGGCGGAACAGCGCCTGGCGTGCGTGCCAGCCACCCGCCTCGAAGAATTCGTCGAGCGCGGCATCGAGGGCGTAGAAAGTCTGTACCGACTGCGTGAAAGGCGTGCCGCGGCCGTCCTGGCGCGCAAGGTATTCCGCGAGGTCCAGGTAGACCGTGCGCGGTTGGGTCAGGGCCGCGAGCGCCGCGCGCCGGGCGATGACGAAGGCCGTGCCGGGCACACCGTGCAGGCACTTGTTGGCAGTCGCCGCGCAGCCATCGATGGGCCAGGTCGCGAAGTCGATGGCCTCGGCGCCGAAGCTCGACACCGCGTCGAGCAGGAGCTTCGCGCCGTGCTCGACGCAGGCCGCGGCCACCGCCGCGAGGTCGTTCAGGCGACCCGTGGTGGTCTCGTGATGAACCACGGCAACATGGCTGTAGCGCTGGCCGGCCAGCATCGCGCGTAGTGCGGCGAGGTCGATTGATTCGCCCCAGGCAGCGTGCAGACTGTCGCAGTCGATGCCGTAGGCGGCGGCGATGCGCCGCATGCGCTCGCCGTAGACGCCGTTCTCCACCACCAGCAGGCGGCCATCGCGCGGCACGCAACTCGCCACCATCGCCTCCACCGCGGCGGTGCCCGAGCCGGTCAGCAGCACCGTACCCCAGGTGGCGTCGTCTAGGCCGTAGACTGCGCCGAGCTTGTGGCGCAGGCGGTCCTGCAGGTCGAGAAACTCCACTTCGCGATGGCACAGATCGGGGCCGGTCAGCGCTGCGCGCACGCGCGCGCTGAGGGTGACCGGGCCGGGGTTGAGCAGGATGGTGCGCATCAGCGGGTCCCGATGTGGCGCATGAGACGGTCGAGGACAGCCGGCGGCGTGACGTTCGGTCGCGGCAGGTCGTCGAGGGTGCCGGTGCGGATCTTGTGGTGCAGGAAGGCCGGGCCGGCCGGCGCCGCGAGCACGGCGTCGACATCGTCGAGGCCGTCGCCGCGCAGCACGGTGCGGTAGCCACAGGCGGCGGCGATGGCGGCGAAATCGGTATGCGCGGAGACGGTCGCCTGCGCCCCGGTCGAATCGTGGGCCTCGTTGTCGAGCAGCAGGTGGACGAGGTTGGGCGGTGCGCAGGCACCGACCGTGGCGAGATTGCCCATGCGCATCAGCGCCGCGCCGTCACCGTCGGCGACGATCACGCGCAGGTCCGGTCGTGCCAGCGCGAGGCCGAGACCGAGCGAAGCCGCGCAACCCATCGAGCCGACCATGTAGAGGTGATTGGCACGGTCGTCGATGGCGTAGAGCTCGCGGCCGGTGAAGCCGGTGGTGGCGATGACGATCGTCCTGGCCGGGTCGGTGCCCGCGACGAGCCGCGACAGCACGTCATGACGCGACACGCGGGCGCCGCTATCGCGTCGGTGGCCGCTGCCGGTGATGGCCGCCGCCGCGGCAACGGGCACGCGCGCCCGCGCGGCGAGGGGGAACGGTTCGCAGGTGCCCTTCTGCATGATCAGGGCGTGCGGTCGTGCCGCCGTCGCCGCATGGGCGTCGACCGCGTCGAGCGCCGGCGCGATGGCGGCCGTCTCGCGCGGGAAGGTCAGCCACGGCACATCCATGGTCTCGAACAGGCGCTCGGTGATGGTGCCCATCAGCTCGTGCTGCGGCTCGTCGGCGACGCCCGGTGCGCCGCGGTGGGTGCAGACGACGAGGATCGGAATGCGGAACGTCCAGGTCAGCGAGGTCAGCGGGCTGACCGCGTTGCCGAGGCCCGAGTTCTGCATCATGGCGACACCGCGCCGGCCGCCGATGGTGGCGCCGGCGGCGATGGCGACGGCGTCACCCTCGTTGGCGGCCGACACGTAGTCGAGCGAGGCGTCACCGATGACGTAATTGATGAACGGCGTGAGGAAGGAGCAGGGCACGCCGGCATAGAAATCGAAACCGCGCGCTCGGGCGGCGTCGACGAAGTCACGGGCATGGATCATGCGGCAGCGGTTCTCCGGGGAGCGGCGCGTCAGCGCTGGCCGAGGGTGAACTGGCCGGCGTGTTCGAGGTCGCGCAGGGAATTGACGTCCATCCAGTGACCGTGCACGTAGATCACGCGCACCGGATGGCCGGCGGCGATGAGATCGTTGAGCAGGTCGCCCATACCGAGCGCGGCGAAATCCTCGCGCCCGGCGAGGCGCTCGAGCGCCTCGCCCAGCCAGCGGCGGCCCTCGCCGCGCGTGCGCAGCATGCCGATCCAGCGGCCGTCGGCGGCGCGGCCGTCGCGGACGGGCTCGCGCGAGACCTGTTCCAGCCAGACCTCCTGTTCCCACAGCGAGCGGTCGTCGACCGCCGAGCAATAGGCGTAGTCGGGTGCGCCGCTGGTTTCGCGGGCCGCGGGCTGCGAATCGACCACCACGGTCAGTGGCTGCTCCGACTCGACCAGGCTGCGCAGCACGTAACCGCGGAACATGAGGTCGCCGTAGAGCACGACCATGTCGTCGCGAAAGCTCGCCCGCGCGCAGGCCAGCGAAGTCAGTTCGCCGGTGGTGTCGTAAGCGTCGTTGACGACGCGCTCGATGCCGGGTGCCTCGATGCTCTCGGCGCGGTAGCCGGCGACCACCGTGACGTTGTCGATGTGGACGCGCTTGCAGGCCTCGACCAGTCGGTGCAGCAGGGGTTTGCCGTTGACCGGCAACATGACCTTGGGCCGATCGTCGGTGAGATCGGCGAGACCGTCACCGCGGCTCGCCGCGAGCACGATGGCGCGGGCGTCGCGGCGACTGCCGAGGAAATAGCGGCGTTCGGCCTCGGCCAGCTCGTCGGCGCCCTGCAGGCGGAAGATTTCCTTGACGCTTGCGACCTGGTCCTCGACGTCGATCAGCGATTCGTCCTCGAAGATACGCTGCGCCGTCTCCTGCATCGCGCTGACGGCCGCGCGGATCATGTGGTTGGCCCAGATGACGAGGTTGATGCGTGCCTCGCGGAAGGCCGCGGTCGGCGTCGCGTAGTACTTGGTCGGCACGATGACGAGCGGTGCGCGCGCCGCCCATTCGCGGGCGAAGTCGAGGATCTGGTCGGGCCGCGACCACGCGCTGTGGATGAGGATGGCGTCGGCGCCGGCCTGGCGGTAGGCCTCGGCGCGCTTGATCGCTTCGGCCGTGTCCCAGCCGGCAATGTAGGCCTCCACCCGCGCCACCACGCAGAAGTCGTCGTCGCGCTGGGAGTCCTTGCCGGCGGCAATCTTGCCGCAGAACTCGTCGATGTCGGCGAGTTCCTGGCGTTCGCCGTCGATGAAGCTGTTGGTCTTGGGAAACAGCTTGTCCTCGATGCACACCCCGGCCACGCCGCGCTGTTCGAGCTTCTGCACGAGCCGGCGCATGTTGTTGAAGTTGCCGTAGCCGGTGTCGCCGTCGAGCAGGATCGGTACCTGAGTGACATCGGCCATGAACTCGACCATGTCGACGACCTGGGTCCAGCTGGCCTCGTTGTTGTCGCGGACGCCGAACTGTGCCGACAGCGCCAGGCCGCTGGCCCAGATGCCCTGGAAACCGGCTTCCTCGGCGATGCGCGCACTGATGCCGTTGTGGGCCTCGAGGATGAAATCGAGACCGGGCGAGGTCAGCAGTTGGCGCAGCCGGGTGGTCTTGCGCAGGTTTGGCGTTGGCTCAGTCGGAGTGGTCATCGACCCGGGGCAGGATGTCCTGTGTCGCTCGTGCGATGTCTTCGGGAAAATCGATCTCGATCCACGGCAGGCCGGTGACGTCCTCGACGGCGATGTTCGTCGCCGGGTCGAGCGCGAGGTCACGCAGCGTCTCCTCGTGGGGTAGCTCGCGGCGGTCGTCGGCGACGTAGGCACCGAGGCGGCCGGCGAGATCGAGCGCGGTGGCGGCGTCGAACTTGAAGAAGCCGACCGACTCGCCGACGGCAGTATAGCGGAGGTCAGGGGGCAGGCGCTTGCGGAATTCGACGATGCGTGTCCCGTCGAGGCAGATCTTGACCGGCTCGTCGCCGGGGACGAAGTCGCGATCGATGAGGAAGACGTCGGCATGCGGACTCGCGGCGAGACGCAGGAGGATGTCCGGGTGGTAGAGCACGTCGGCGTCCATCACGAGGACGTCGTCGCCGCTCGCGAGCACCTGGCGAGCGCACCACAGCGAGACCACCGAGCCGAGCGTGTAGAGCGGGTTGTAGTGGACGACCGTCCGCGCACGCCAGCGTGGCGGGAGGGCGGCGACGATGGCCTCGGCGGCATGGCCCAGGCACAACGTGACACCGTCGACGCCGGCGGCGTCCAGGGCGTCGAAATGGCGCGCGAGCAGGCTGCGTCCGCCGAATTCGAGCAGGCACTTGGGGCCGTCATGGGCACCGCCGAGGCGCTTGCCGACCCCGGCGGCGAGGAGGATGGCCTGCATCAGCGCCGCGCGCCGCGGGCGAACACCTGGCGGAAACCGAAGTAGGCGATGGCGTCCTTCATGTTCGAGACGAAGCGGCGCACGGGATGCATGGCATGGCTGGTCACGTACTCGAGGGTCAGGGCAACGCGACGATCGCCGGCTGCGGCCGGCGTGACCCGGTGCCACAGCTTGTCGCCGTTGAAGACCACCAGCATGCCGGGGGCGAGCGCGGAGCCACCTTGGACGGTCTCGCGCCCCGGGTTTTCGCGGTGCAGCTCCCATTCGAGGCGGCAACTCGAGTCGTCGACCAGCCCGAGCAGGATGGTGTAGCGACTGCCCTTGTAATACGAGGTGTCGTAATGCCAGCCGATGTGGTCACCGGACTCGGTGTAGTAATAGAGCGCGTAGGTATGCGGGTCGTCGGCGGGGCAGACCTTGAGATCCTGCCCGGTCAGCCGGCGCAGGAAGGCGAGCAGGGCCGGGTCGTTGTAGAACGCGGGGTAGGCCGGCGCGACCTCGTCGAGATCGTAGCGCGAGGTGCTGCCACCCTT
Source organism: Gammaproteobacteria bacterium (assembly GCA_050184115.1). Classification (GTDB taxonomy): domain Bacteria; phylum Pseudomonadota; class Gammaproteobacteria; genus JACKNG01. The sequence goes on from JBFXAQ010000004.1 coordinate 154,983, forward strand.
CTTGTGACCGGGAATGAAGTTGCGGTGTACGCGCGGCTCCAGCGCCGGCAACGCGGCCAGCAGCGGTTCGAGGCCGTCCGCCGGCATGAAGTCGGGGATGGCGATGAACTCGTCGTTGTCGCGGAACCGCGTACGCAGGGCCTCGAGGTCGAGTTCGGCGATGCGACGGGCGAGCACGCTGTCGGGGGCGGCGGTGAGGGTCGAAGCGGTTGACGACATGGCGGCGGGTACCTTGGCGTGAGGAGCCGCGATTGCGGCGCGGCAAGGTTACTTTGGCGGGCTCGGCGCCCGCAACCGGAATCCGGCATCAAATTGATGTAGATCCGGCCGCTATGCGATAGTGCCGCGCCGATCCGCCACGCGCACTCATCCGACCTTCCCGACGGCATGCTCAGATTCGCCAAAGTCCTCTTCCTGCTGCTCGGCCTCGCGCTCCTCGCGGCGGTGCTGTGGCGGACCGACCTCGATTTGTTGTGGCAGCAGGTCAGCGCGGTCGGCGTCGGCGGCCTGTGCGCGGTACTGGGGGTCTACGCACTCTATTTCGGCGCCGACGCCGTGAGCTGGCACGTCGCCCTGCCGGCGGCGCCGCTGGACGGGCGCTGGGCCGGGCGCATGTTCGTCGTGCGCATGATCGGCGAGGCCTACAACAACATCACTCCGACCGCCTCGCTCGGCGGCGAGCCCATCAAGGCCTGGCTGCTCAAGGTCAACTGGGGCATCCCGCTGCGTGATGCCGGCGCCTCGCTGGTCATCGCCAAGACCACCAGCATGTTCTCGCTGGTGGTGTTCGTCGCCATTGGCGTCGCCATGCTGCTCGGCCACGACGAGATCGAAGGCACGCACAAGCTCGCCGCGCTGCTCGGGCTGGGCTTCATCGTGCTGTGCGCGGTGGTGTTCTTCCTCATGCAGCGGCTGCGGCTGTCGAGCCTGGTCGCGCGGCGTCTCGGCCGCACGCGTTTCGGTCAGCGCCTGGCCGGCGCCATCGTTGCCGCCGAGGACATCGACCGCCAGTTCGAGCACTTCTACAGTCGCCACGGTGCGCGCCTGGCATGGTCGTTCACCTTCGCCATGGCCAACTGGGTGCTGGGCGTGGTCGAGGTCTGGCTGATCATGGACTTCGTCGGCTACCCGGTGAGTTTCGCCGAGGCGTGGATGATCGAGTGCATGGTGCAAGCCGTACGCACGGCGGCCTTCTTCATCCCCGCCGGGCTCGGCGCGCAGGAGGGTGCCTTCCTGATCGGTGTCGGCAGCCTGACCGGGGTGGCCTCGGCGGGCGTCGCGACGGCGCTGGTACGGCGTTTCCGCGACCTGGTTTGGATTGGTCTGAGCCTCGTGCTGGCCTCGGCCTACGCGGTGACGCCTGCCACCGTGGCTCGCGTCGAGGCGGAGCCCGGACGCGGCTGATCAGCGCGCGGCGAGCATGCCGCGCGCCTCGAACCAGGCCAGCGCGTCGACGATGGCCTCGCGCGCCGGGCGGCTGGTGTAACCGAGTTCGGCCTGCGCCCGCGCGCAATCGAAATACATCTTCTTCTTCGCCATGCGCAGGCCATCGACGGTGGCCTGCGGCTCGGGCCCGTCGGTGAGACGCGCCCAGGCCTCGGCGACCCACGCCACTGGATAGACCGCGCGCCGCGGCAGGCGGATACGCGGCGGTGGTCGCCCGCACCACTCGGCAACGATGGCGAGGATGTCCTTCAAGGCGAGGTTGTCGCCGCCGAGGATGTAACGGCGGCCGATCTCGCCGCGCGCGAAGGCCAGCAGGTGGCCGGCGGCGACATCGTCGACGTGGGCGACGTTGAGCCCGGTGTCGACGTAAGCCGGGATGCGGCCGAGCGCGGCGTCGCGCACGATGCGCCCGGTCGGCGTCGGCTTGATGTCGCGCGGCCCGATCGGGGTGGACGGATTGACGATCACCGCCGGCAGTCCGCGCTGCGCGACCAGCTCGTCGACGGCACGCTCGGCGAGGAACTTGGAACGCTTGTAGTGCCCGACCATGGCGGCGAGCGTGACCGGGGTGTCCTCGTCAGCGGGGCGTCCGTCGGCATGGAGACCGAGCGTCGCCACCGAGCTCGTGTAGACGACGCGCTCGATCCCGGCCGCGAGGGCGGCCTCCATCAGCGCGCGCGTACCGTCGACGTTGACCCGGTAGAGCACGCCCGGATCGCGCACCCACAGGCGGTAGTCGGCGGCGACGTGGTAGAGCGCGCGGCAACCGCTGCAGGCGCGAGCGAGCGAGGCCGCGTCGAGCAGGTCGCCGTGGCAGACCTCGACCGCGAGCCCGGCGATGTTGGCCGGGTCCGTCCCCGCGCGCGTCAGTACGCGCACATCTTCGCCGGCGGCGACGAGCGCGCGTGCGACGGCGCTGCCGAGAAAGCCCGTGGCGCCGGTGACGAGGATGGTCATGGCGCGCTGCCGGCCTGCCCGCGCATGAGACGCCAGTACTGCCAGCCCACGAACAGGGCCGCCGCAGGCGCGCCGACGGCGGCGGCGCGCAGGAACCATTCGAGACCGCCGGCGAGGGTCACCAGCGGCAGCAGGTAGAGCACGTCCTCGGCCTCGAAGCCGGCCAGTTGCGCCTGGCGCGTGGCGTCCTTGCCGTGCGCGCTCTCCATCACGTTGCGCAGCTGGAAGATCAGCGCCACGGCCAGGCCGGCGACGACGCCCATCCAGGCCGCGGCACCACCCAGGGCGCCGCTGCGCAGGCCGAGCCCGATGCCGACGAACATGCCGACGGTGACCACCGCGTCGGACGCGAGATCGAAGTAGTGACCGAAGCGGCTGCCCTTGTTGCCGAGGCGCGCCAGCTCGCCGTCGGTGTGATCGAGGAAGTTCGAGGCGACGATGAGCAGCGCGGCGAGGTTGGGTGCGTCGCCGCCGGCGAAACACGCGGCACCGGCGACGCCGACGGCCAGGCGCAACGCCGTGAAGTGATTGGGCATCACCCGCGGTGAGTCGATGAAGGGACGGATGAGCCAGGCCGCGGCGCGGGCGTCCCAGGGTTTGCCTGTCATGTCAGCGATCCGGTCGGTTGGACGAAGCGGCGCAGCAGCGCGGGCAGCACGATGAGCGTGCACAGCAGGGTCATGGTCAGGCCGATGGTCAGCATCACGCCCATGCTCGCCGTACCCGCGTGCGGAGAGGTGGCGAGGTTGCCGAAACTCGCCGCCGTGGTCAACGCGCTGAACAGCACCGCGCGTGCCGAGCTGCTCGAGAGCAGGCTCGCGTCGTCCTCGCCGGTGGTCTTGTAGCGGTGCAGGATGTGCAGCGCGCTGTCGACGCCGATGCCGAGCAGGAGTGGCAGGGCGATGATGTTGGCGAAGTTGAACGGGACCCCGGCGAGTACCGTGATGGCGGTTGTGAAGATCCCGGCCAGCAACAGCGGGGCGAGCACGATGGCGACCTCGCCGACACGGCGCAGGATGAGGTAGAGCAGCATCGCGATGAGCACGCCGGCCGCACCGAACGCCTCGTAGAACGCCGTGGTCACGGCGCGACTGGCCTCGATGTTGATGATCGGCGTACCGGTCGCCGCTGGCCCGGTGACGGCGCGCACCGCGGTGACGAACCGCGCGAGGTTGGCGTTGTCGTCGAGGTCGGCGCTCGGCGTGATGTCGAGTCGGGCGCGGCCGTCGGCGGTCTTCCAGCGTGCGCGCAGGTCGGCCGGCAGGTCCTCGAAACCGAACGGTGCGGCGTCCAGTGCCATAGCGAGCTGTTCGAGCTGGGCTGGGAAGTGGTGCATCAGCTTGTCCTGCAGGGCGCCAAGCCAGCGCCGCGCTGCGGCGTCGTCGAGTCCGTCCAGGTGAACGCGCACGCGCTCGAGCGCGGCGGCGAGGCCTGCCGCCGCCGCGCGCCGCGCCGCGTCGCCCGTCGTCGCCTGCAAGGCCGCCGCGATGCGCGCCTGGCGGGCGGCAACGGTTTGCACATCGAGGGGCGAGACCGTGCCGACTGTCGGTACCTCGCCCAGTGTCAGGCGCAGGGTGTCGATGAGATCGAGTTTCACATCCTGCTCGGGCGGCACGAGGTCGTCGGGGATGGTGACGCCGGCGACCTCCGGCAGCGCGCGCAGGCGGTTGGCCAGTGCGCGCGCGGCGGCATCGTCGGCGGCGACGACGGCGATGCTGTACATGTCGCCGTCCTGGTCGAGGTCGAGGAAGGTTCGCACCGATTCGGCCTGCGGGTCGTTGAGGTGCAGCGGGTTGTGATCGAAGTGCGCGAAGGGCAGGGACAAGCCGGCGAGCAACGCGGCGAAGGCGGCGAGGCCGAGGACGTGGTGCTTGCGCTGTGGCGCGGCGAAGCGTTCGAGCAGGTGCGCGGTGCGCGATCGGGTCGGTGGCCGTGGCGCCGGCAGGATTTCCAGCAGGGCCGGCAACAGGGTCAGGCTGATGACGAGCCCGATGACGATGCCGACGCCGGAGATGAGTCCGAGCTCGGCCACGCCCCGGTAGCTGGTCGGCAGGAAGGCGAGAAAGCCGATGGCCGTGGTCAACGCGCACAGGGCGAGCGAGACACCGACATGGCGGGTGGCGGCGAGCAGCGCATCGCGGCGGTCGCGGCCGTCGCACAATTCGCGGTAGCGCAGGCAGACGTGGATGGCGAAGTCGACGCCAAGACCGACGTAGAGCACGGCGAAGGCGACCGAAATCATGTTCAGCGTGCCGACCGCGAGGGTCGCGAAGCAGGCCGTGAACGACAGCCCGACGACCAGGGCGAGCAGGGTCGCAACGACCAGCGACCACGAGCGCAGACCGAGCACCAGGCACAGCGCGACCATGACCAGCGACAGCAGCCCGGCCTGCTCGGCGCCGCTCATGACGCTGTCGAGTTCGTCGTAGCCGAGCGCCGCGCCGCCGGTCAGGCGGACGGTGACACCATGCGCAGTATCGAGACCGAGGCGTGCCGCGGTCTCGCGCAAGGCGTCGATGGCTGCCGCGGCCGGCAGCAGGCTGGCATAGTCGAGGCGTGGTTGCGCGGTGAAGACGACGCGGGTGTCGGCGGGTGCGTCCGTGCCGGCGATGAGGCTCTGCCAGGACATCGGCACCTGATCCCCGGCGAGGAAGGCGTCGATGGCGGTCGTGATGCTCGCCAACACCGAATCGAGACGTGCCGGTGCCGTATCACCGTGCGTGGCGACGTCGTCGAGCAGTGCGAGGAAGCCGTTCAGGCCAGGGTCGTCGGCAAGTTGCCCGAGCAGCGCCTGGGCGCCGGCGAGGTCGTCGAGCAGGGCTTCCAGCCGGTCGGGCTCGAGGTAGAGCAATTGCTCGCGCTGGAAGAAGGGCGTGCCGGCCGGGTCGAAGACGTCGGTGAAGTGCGCGGTGTCGGCGGCGAGCGCGGATGACAGGGCGGTGGCCGCTTCGCGCGTCTGGTCGGGTGTGCGTGCGTCGACCACCACGACCAGGGTGTCGGCGAAGTAGGGGAAGGCCTCCTTGTAGGCGGCATAGGCCTGGCGCCAAGGCAGGTCGGCCGACAGCATGTCGGTCGTATCGGTGTTGATGGCGACGTGGCGCGCGGTGTAGGCACCGGCCGCAACCGTCGCAGCCAGCATGAGTGCGACGACCAGCCAGCGCTGGCGCACGCTGGCCTGGACGAGGTGTCCGATGAAGACCTCCAGGCGCCGCTCTATGAAATTGCCCATGGCGTGCAGGTCAGCGCGTGAGTTTGGTGGCGGTGGCGGTGAGCGTGCGCATGGCCGCGCGGTAGTGTCCGAACAGGGCGAGCAGGCCCGGTACCTGGCCGGGATGAACGATCGCCGCTGCGGCGGTGCGCCACGGGCGCGGGCGACCGTCGTCATCGACGCCGGCAAGCGCGATGGCGGGCACGTCGAAGCCGGCCGGGTCGACGATGCAGCGGATGGCGAGGAATGGCAGGTTCATGGTACTCGCGACGTCGGCGATGGCGCTCGATTCCATGTCGACCGCGTGCGCGCCCGAACGTTCGTGGAGCGCACGCTTGGCGGAACCTAGCGTGACCGGCGCGGTGACGGTGAGCAACGCACCACGTCGGACGGTCACGCCGTCGCCCAGTTGTTCGAGGATGGTCATGGCCAGGCGGGCGTCGGTCGCGGCGTGGCGCTCCGCGTCACGTACCTCGCCGGCTACCTGCAGGTCGCCGGCGCGCCAACCGGGATCGAGACCGCCGGCGAGGCCCCAGCTGACCAGCACCTCGGCGCCGTCGTCGGTCAGCGCGCGGGCGACGGCAGCGGCGCGCGCGCCGCCCGCGCCGGACGTCGCGACGACGTAGTCATGTTCGCCGAGCCAGCGCCCGCGGGGCGCGGCGAAGCTACCGGCTTCGGCGGCGAGGGCGCAGACGATACCGAAGCGCACGTCGACGACGAATCCGGGCGCGACCGTGCGGCCGCTCAGCGCGCGAGACGCGTGCCGGCGATGTCCGCGACGCTGGCGATGGGCAGGGCGATGCGCTGCTGAGGCAGGCCGGAGGAGGCCAGCGCGAACAACCCGCGCAGCGCCGCGTCCTGCCTCACCAGCAGGTTGGTCGAGAGGATGGTCGCCTTGACCGCGCGGCGCGAGATCTTGACCGTGGCACCGTCGGCGAAATCGCGTCGGGCATTCAATTTGCGCAAGGTCAGCACCGCCATGCCCAGCGCCCACAGGCAGAAGCGGCGGATGCCGGGTTCGCTGGCCGGGAGTATCAAGGTGTAGCGCAGCGCGTTGCGCAGGTGGCCGTGGGCGACGCCGATCAGCGAGGCATAGGCCTCCTCGAAATCGCGCCCGCCACGGCCGGGTTCGACCGCGCTCAGGCGGATGCCGCGGGCGGCGAAGATGTCGCGCGGCAGCCAGCAGGCGCCGCGCGCACGGTCGTCCCACACGTCCTTGAGGATGTTGGTCATCTGCAGTCCCTGCCCGAAGGACACGGCGAGATGCATCATCTCGGTCTCGCGGCTGGCCAGAGCAGGGCAGTGGTCGCAGAAGAGCGTGGTCAGCATCTCGCCGACGACGCCGGCGACGTAGTAGCAGTAGCGATCCATCGCCGCCTGGTCGGCGACGCCGTCGAGCGTCTCCTGGCCCTGGTAGAGCACCATGCCCTCGGCCATGATGCGCACGCAGCGCGCCATCGCCGCGCGCTGGGCGGCGTTGAAATCGTGTGTGATGCGCACTACCGCTGCAGTGCCGGCGATCAGTTCGCGCTCGGCGGCGGTGGCGTGATCGGCCAGGCGCGGGGCGAGCGCGGCGGCGAACGGCGCGGCGTCCTCGCGACCCTCGACGATGGCAATGAACTGCTCGGCGAAGGCTTGCTTGTCGGCGAACGGCAGGCCGGCATCGTCCTCGATGGTGTCGGCGATACGGCACAGCAGGTAGGCGTTGGCGACCGCACGGTAGAGCGCCGGCGGCAGCTGCGGGATGGTCAGGGCGAAGGTCCGCGAGACCCCCTGCAGGATATGGTGCTGGAATGCTTCGTCTTCTCGGGTCGGGCCGGCCGCCATCACTTGCCCCGTTACGGTGCGCTCGCTGGCCGCGCATGTTACACCGCCGGCGACCACCCCGCAGCCGGTGCAGACACGTCGCTCAGCCGGCGACGACGGGTACGCCGGCGATGTGAACGTGCAGGCGGGTCACGATGAGTGCGTAGATGCCGAGGCCGACGACGACGGCGACGACATCGTAGGCGGCCCGCGGTTCGGCCACCACGTTGCTGCGCCCGCTGCGCTTGACGGCGACCAGGTCGACCACGCCCCAGGCGAGGAAGCTGCCGAACAGCAGCAGCGAGGCGAGGTCGCCATTGACCAGCAGGTGGGCCAGCGCCCAGGTCTTGAGCGCCATCAGCATCGGGTTCTTCACCCGTGCCTTGATGTGGCCGGGTAGGTAGGCCGAGACCAGCAGCACGAACACCGGCAGCATGAACAGCATCGTCACGTGGCGCATCAACGCGGGCGGCGTCCACACCGCGATGCGCGGCGCGTCGCCGTAACCCATCACGATGAGGACGAAACCGGCCAGCGAAACCAGCGAGTAGAGCCCGCGGTAGGGCAGGGCGCCGAGGCGCTCGACGACGCGCGCCCGTGCGCCGCGGAACATGGTGAAGCTGTGGGCGGCGAAGAACAGCGCCAGGCCCGCGATCAAGGTGGTCATGTCGGCTGGCGCTCCCCTGTAGTCCGCTCGGCTTGCGCCTCTTGTACGCCGATGGCGCCGGCTTGGCAAACCGCCGGCATCGACCGGCCGCGCCTACGCCGTCCGTCCGGCGCGAGACTGGCGTGCGGGTCCGTCAGCGTCCCGGTTCTGCACAAGTACCGGTTCCGTATCGACGCTGCAGGTGACCGCGGTCATGTGCCTGAAGAAGCATCTCATCGTAGACCGGTGCGCCGGCGCAACCTTGCGGCCCGGCGTACCGCCGAACCGCCTGGGGGCAGTGCGGCGCGCGGTATCCACCGGGCGCCCGGCAACATACGACGTCGCTGCCATGGAGCGCCCGGGCGGGCGCTGACCGTGGTCCTGGCCTGGTCGTGCAAGGGGCGCCCGAGCGCACTGCGGAATGCGTTGCTGGCAGGGTCGGCCATGGTCCTCGCGACCTTCCTGACGACGCCGTTCGTGCCCGCCGGCCGCATCGCCATGTGGCTCGCCGAACAGGGCGCCGCGCGTCGCGATGCCTGGCACATCGACTGGCTGCCGTGGTCGGAGAGCGGTGGGCGCTGGCTGCTGGCGGTCGTGCTCGGCGAGTCGCGCCGGCCGTCGCGCCAGGATGCCGACCGGCTGTCGGCAGTGGCGAGCCGGGACGAGTTCGCCGGCCGCCGTTGAGCCGTTGGCGCGGCGACGCTCAGTCGCGGGTGTGACAGGGGCCGGTCGCGGCGAAGACCCACACCCCCGCGGTCGCCTTGTTCAAGGCTTCGCTCTGTACCCGTTGACCGCGTGTGGCGTTCAGGGTGCGCAGGATCTCCTTCGAGTCTTCGGCCTCGACCTCGTAGTAGGCGAGGTAGCGATGCGGGCACCGCATGCCCTGTTCGTCGACCAGTTCGAAGCGCTGCGCGCTCTGCCAGCCCGTCGAGGCCAGAACCTCGTCGAGGTGCAGGTTCTCGTAGTAATCGTTGTATTCCGCTTCGCGGCCGGCAGTGGGTTCGGTGAGGACGACGACGACGTGCTTCATGGTGCGATTCCCGGACGTGGCTGGTGGCCCGCCATGATCGGGCGCGTCGTGCGGCGCTGACAAGGCGCGCCGGCGATGCCTGGCCGCGCCTTACTAGCGGGCGTTCGGGTCGGCCTGGCCGAGTTCCACGATCTCGATGTCGGGGAATATCGCCGTGATGCGTGCCGCGTCGTAGAGGGTTTCCTGACCGGCGATGCGCCAGCCCGCATCGCCATGCACGAGTTCGTAGAGTTCGAACTCGACGATGCCGTCGACGTTGATCCGGTCGCGCGAGCGCAGGATGTTGGGGACGACGGCGGCTTCGTTGCAGTCGCTGGAGCCCTGCCGCAGGCGCGGCTCACGGACATCGATACCGGTGATGCTGACCCCGCCGCGTGGAAAGGCGAGGGCCATCCGGCGCACCCAAGCTTCTTCACTGAGCCCGTCGGTCATGGCCGTGCCGAGGTGTGCATAGGCGTCCTTGAAACGACGAGCCTGCATGGCCTGCAGGTAGGTGGAAACCGCGATGCGTGCTGCGTCGTCGCCGGCGCAGGGCGCCGGCTCGTTCGCCAGCGCGACGAGTGGCCAGGACACCAGGGCTGCCAGGTACCAGGTCTTCATCGCTGCCGCCTCCGGTGTTGGAAGGCCTGCACGCGGCGTTCCTCGCGCGGTGCAGGTCCGCGTACTTAACGCGTTTCGGTACGCCGCTTCAAGTGGAGCGAGCTTCCTGCGCGACCGTCCCCGGCGACCCGTTCGAAACTTGTGAGGGCGACCGTCGGCGTGCATCAGCGTGGCGTTCGGCAACGCGTCGCCGCGGGAAGCCGAAACAAGATATTTGTGAATAATTAACCAAGTAAATTATATTGCCCCGGCCGGCATGGTGGGCGGCCGTACTCATGGAGCAGCGACGACGGGTGGAGGAGTCCTCGATGGCGAAGGTCATCCGCGCCGGCGCGCCCGCACAGTGGCCCGGGTCACAGGGTGGTGGCCCCGCCGTCATGGTCCGCTGCTACCACACCACCAGGCGTCAACGGTGATCACCAGTACCTACTGCCAGATTTGCGAGCAGGCCTGCGGCCTGACGGTCACGACCGTCGATGGGCGCATCGCCGCGATCCGGCCGGATCGCGAAAACCGCCACTCGTGGCGCGATTTCTGCGTCAAGGCCGCCAACGCGCGAGACGTGGTCGAACATCCGCGACGCCTGCGCCAACCGCTGCGCCGCGTCGGCGATCGTTACCTGCCGGCCACCTACGAGGAGGCCATCGAGGACATTGCCCGACATCTCGCGCGCATCCGCGCCGACCACGGCGCCGAGGCGATCGCGAGTTATGCCGGCAACCCGGCGGGCATGCACTTCGGGAGCAGCGTGATGCTGTCGTTGTTCATGAATGGCCTCGGTTCACACAACCATTTCTGGGTCGGCTCGATCGATCAGAACGCGCTTCATTACGTCGCCGAGCAGATGTACGGGAGCCCGTGGGTGATGCTGCACCCGGACGTCGATCGCTGCGATTGCTTCCTGCTGCTCGGCTCGAATCCGGCCGTCAGCACCCTGTGCTGGATCGGACGTGTACCGAACGGCTGGAAACGGATCCTCGAGCGCCAGCGGCAAGGCGCGACGCTCGTCATCGTCGACCCGCGTCGCAGCGAGTCCGCGCGCAAGGCCGACATCCACCTCGCGCCGCGCCCCGACCAGGACTGGGCGCTGCTGCTCGCGATGCTGAGGGTGATCTTCGACAACGACTGGCTGAACGCCGCGGACTGCGCGCAGGCGCGTGGCATCGCCGAACTGCGTGACATCGCGCGGTCCGTATCGCTCGAAGACCTGGCCGCCCGCTGCGACCTGCCGCTGGACGCGATACGCGACGTGGCGGAGCGCTTCGCAACCGCGCGAACCGCGGTGTGCCTGGCCCGCACCGGCCCGGCACAAGGCGTCAACGGGACCTTGACCGAGTGGTTGAGTCACGCGCTCAATCTCGTCACCGGGCGCACCGATCGTGTCGGCGGGCGGATCTACAACCCGGGCATCGTCGACCCGCTGCGCGCGGGCGACGCCGTCTTCCGCCCGAACCGCACGCCCAGCCGCGTGCGTGGACTGCCGACGGTCGCGGGCGCTCACGCCCTGGCGGAACTCGCCGACGAGATCCGTACGCCGGGCGCCGGCCAGGTCCGCGCGCTGGTCATGTTGGCCGGCAACCCGGTGGTCAGCGGTCCCGATGGGCGCACTCTCGATGCCGCGCTGGGCGAACTCGACCTGCTCGTCGCCATCGATCTCGTCCAGCGCGAGAGCCACCGTCACGCCCACTGGCTGATCCCCGCCACGCACTGGCTCGAACGCAGCGAGTTCCATCCCCTGTTGTCCGGCATGACGGCGGAACGGTTCGCGCAGTTCTCGCGCGCGGCAGTCGAGCCGCCGAGCGGCGTGCGGCACGAATGGGAATTCCTGCGCGACCTGGCTTTCGCGATGAAGCTGCCACTCATCGGTGGCGCTGCCGGTCCGGCGGCCTTGCGTGTCGGTACCCGCTTGTCGCGCTGGTTGGCCGAACCCGCCCTCGCGTTCGACCCGGCCTGGCTGGCACGGCTGATGGTGCGCCAGTCGGGCGTCGTCAGTTGGCGCACCCTGCGCGACGCGCCGCACGGCGTGGTCTACGGTGAACCGCCCGTCGACGAATTGCGCAGTCGCCTCACCACGGTGGACGGTCGCATCGACGTTGCGCCCGCGGCGTTGCTGGGTCGTCTGCGCGATCGGCTCGCGTCGTCGTCTTCCGCGGTCGACCCGGACTACCCGTTGCAGATGGTGTCGCGACGTCGCCGGCAGACGATGAACAGCTGGCTGGCCGATCTCGCGCCACCTGCCCTCGCCGCCCAGGATGCCGAGACGATCGCGATGTGCAGCGACGATGCCGCGGCCTGCGGCGTGCAGCACGGTCAGCGGGTGCGCGTGACCTCGCGTACCGACCAGATCGAAGCGGTGGTCGAGATCGACGACGACCTGCGCCCGGGCACGGTCCTGATGGCGCAGGGCTGGGGATCGCGGGTCTTCGAGCCGTTGACGGGTGAGGCGCAGGTGATCGGCATCAATCGCAATCGGCTCGTGAGCAACGACGATCTCGACCCGCTGTCGGCTGTACCACGGCTGAACGGTACGCCGGTCGCGGTCGAACCACTCGTTCGCTGACTCGCCGTGTTGCAGGCGTAAACCTGGATACGGTTCCTTTTCCTGGCGTCACGATTTTCAGCTCGCAAAAAGCCCACGCCCGCTCTGTGACGAGAGCGCGGATTTTTCCGATCTGTAGTTGGTCGGGGTGACAGGATTGAACGCCCCTGCGCGGCGCGCCGGGACGTTCGCCCGCGCCTTCGTCGCGGTCGTGAACGTTGGATACGGTTCCAGTTCCCGGCTCCGCAATTTTCAGCTCGCAAAAACCCGCGCTCGCACTTCGGCGAGAGCGCGGCTTTTTCCGATCTGAAAGTTGGTCGGGGTGACAGGATTGACCGTCCCGTCGCTGCGCGCCGGGACGTTCGCCCGCGCCTGCGTCGCCGTCGTGAACCTCGGATACGGTTCCAGTTCCCGGCGCCGCAATTTTCAGCTCGCAAAAATCCGCGCTCGCTCTCTGGCGAGAGCGCGGCTTTTTCCGATCTGTAGTTGGTCGGGGTGACAGGATTGACCGTCCCGTCGCTGCGCGCCGGGACGTTCGCCCGCGCCTGCGTCGCGGTCGTGAACCTCGGATACGGTTCCAGTTCCCGGCGCCGCAATTTTCAGCTCGCAAAAATCCGCGCTCGCTCTCTGGCGAGAGCGAGGCTTTTTCCGATCTGTAGTTGGTCGGGGTGACAGGATTCGAACCTACGACCCCTGCCTCCCGAAGGCAGTGCTCTACCAGACTGAGCTACACCCCGACTGTGCGGAAACTGGAACGCTAGGACGTTCTGTGGACGGCGAATTCGACCAGCGCTTCGAGCGCTTCGCGATAGGGGGAAAGCGGGATTTCCTGCAGTGCCGCCAGCGCTTTCTCGGCCTCGGCCTGAGCGCGGGCGGAAGTGTAAGTGATGGCCCCGGTCGATTCAATCGCGCGCATGATGGCATCGAGATGTTCGAGTCCGCCTTTCTCGATGGCGAGGCGGACGGTGGCCGATTGCTCGGGCGTGCCGTGCCACATGGCGTACAGCAGCGGCAGGGTCGGCTTGCCCTCGGCGAGGTCGTCACCGACGTTCTTGCCAATGAGTTCGGGCGAGGCGCTGTAGTCGAGCGCATCGTCGACGAGCTGGAAAGCGGTGCCGATGTGGCGACCGAAGGCGCCCATGGCGGCCTCGAACCTGCCGCCCTGGCCGGCCACCACGGCGCCGAGCATGGCGGCGGCCTCGAACAGCTTGGCGGTCTTGTTGTGGATGGTGGTGAGGTAGCGCTCCTCGGTGGTGTTGGGGTCGTGGCAGTTCATCAACTGCATCACCTCGCCCTCGGCGATGACGTTGGTGGCATCGGCGAGGATTTCCAGGACGCGGATGTTCTCGAGGTCGATCATCATCTGGAAGGCGCGCGAGTAGAGGAAATCACCGACCAGCACGCTGGCCTCGTTGCCCCAGACGAGGTTGGCGGTCTCGCGCCCGCGCCGCATCTTGGAGGCGTCGACGACATCGTCGTGCAGGAGCGTTGCGGTGTGGACCAATTCGATGATCACCGCCGCCTCGACGTGTCGGGTGCCGGTATAACCGGCGGCGCGCGCCGAGAGCAGGGCGATCAGCGGACGCAGGCGCTTGCCGCCGCCGCCGATGATGTAATGGCCGAGCTGGTTGATGAGGACGACGTCGGAGTAGAGCCGGGCCCGGATCAGGCGGTCGACCGCGGCGACGTCGTCCGCCACCAGCGCGCGCAGCTGGTCGATGTCGGGGCGGGCTCGGGTGTCGTCCACGGGGTCGGCGGCCTGTGTCTTGGGAGCGGGGCCGGGGGATCTTGCCAAGAGCCGGTACAAATTGCCATTTCCCGGCCGGGATCCTTGTCTGCCCCCGGGGTTTTCCGTATCATCGCGCGCTCACTCGGCCCGGGCCCCGTCTCCGGGCGCAAGATCATCCTCGGGAATTCAAGATGTACGCAGTGATCAAGACCGGCGGCAAGCAGTATCGCGTTGCGGCCGGCGACAAGCTCAATGTCGAGACGCTCCGCGCCGATGCCGGCAGCGAGATCGAGTTCGACCAGGTGCTGATGGTCGGCGAAGGTGACCAGGTCGATGTCGGCAGCCCGTTCCTGAACGGCGCCCGCGTCAAGGCCCGCGTGCTCGAGCACGGCCGCGGCGACAAGGTCCGCATCGTCAAGTTCAAGCGCCGCAAGCACTACCGTCGCCAGGCTGGTCACCGCCAGAACTACACCCGCATTGAAATCACCGACGTCGCAAGGAGCTGATCCATGGCACACAAGAAAGCAGGCGGCAGCACTCGCAACGGCCGCGATTCGGAATCCAAGCGTCTCGGCGTCAAGCGTTTCGGCGGCGAAGTCGTGACCGCGGGCAACATCATCGTGCGCCAGCGCGGTACCCACTTCCACGCCGGCGTCAACGTCGGCATCGGCCGCGACCACACCCTGTTCGCAACCGTCACCGGCGAAGTCCGCTTCGAGCGCAAGGGGCCGCACCAGCGCCGCGTCGTGAGTGTCGTCCCGGCGAGCTGACAGGGCGCCCACGGCGACCCGGAGAACCCCGTCCCTGACGGGGTTTTTTGTGTCCGGTCGTCGCGCGCCGGGGCCCGGGAGCGAGACAGATGAAGTTCGTCGACGAAGCCACGATCACCGTCGAGGCCGGCAAGGGCGGCGACGGCTGCCTGAGTTTTCGTCGCGAGAAGTACATTCCACGCGGTGGCCCCGACGGTGGTGATGGCGGCGACGGCGGCAGCGTCTGGCTCGAGATCGACCCGGGCCTCAACACCCTGATCGACTTCCGCTACAAGCGCCGCTTCCGCGCGCGCAATGGTCAGCCCGGCATGGGCCGTGAACGTAGTGGCAAGAGTGCCGAGGATCTCGTCATTCGCGTGCCTGCCGGTACCAGCGTCTACGACGTCGAGACGGCAGAGCTGATCGGCGACCTCGTCGGCGAGACGACACGCCTCAAGGTCGCGCAGGGCGGCTTCCACGGCATCGGCAATGCACGCTTCAAGAGCAGCATCAACCGGGCGCCGCGCCAGACCACGCCGGGCAGCGCCGGCGAGGCGCGCGAACTTCGCCTCGAACTCAAGCTGCTCGCCGACGTCGGCCTGCTCGGCTTGCCCAACGCCGGCAAGTCGACCCTGATCCGGGCGGTCTCGGCGGCGCGACCCAAGGTCGCCGACTATCCGTTCACGACACTGGTGCCGAACCTCGGCGTGGTGCGGCTCGGTACGGATCAGAGCTTCGTCATCGCCGACATCCCCGGCATCATCGAGGGCGCGGCAGAGGGCGCGGGGCTCGGCTTGCGCTTTCTCAAGCATCTCGAACGCACGCGCCTGCTGCTGCACCTGGTCGACGTCTCGGGTTTCGATCCCGAGCGCGACCCGCTGGCCGATTTCGCAACCATTACCGCCGAACTCGAGCACCACGACCCGGAACTCGCCGCCCGCCCGCGCTGGGTGGTGCTGAACAAGATCGATGCCGCCGACGAGGCTGACGTCGACGCCATCGCGGCGCGGCTACAGGAAGGCGGCTGGGACGGTCCGCTCTACCGCGTCTCGGCCGCGACCGGGGCCGGCTGCGAGACCTTGATGTGGGACATCTTCAACTGGCTGCACGAGGAGCGAGAGGAACATGACGACGACGTCGACACCTGAGGACGTGCGCCGACGGCTCGGCCGTGCGCGCCGCTGGGTGGTCAAGGTCGGCAGCGCGCTGGCCACCAACGACGGCGTCGGGCTCAACCTGCCCGCCATCGAGAACTGGGCTCGGCAGATGGTCGAACTCAGGGCCGCCGGTCACCAGGTGGTGGTGGTGACCTCGGGATCGGTCGCCGAGGGCGCCGCGCGGCTGGGCTGGAAGCAACGCCCGCACGTACTGCACCAGTTGCAGGCCGCTGCCGCCATCGGCCAGATGGGCCTGGTGCGCGGCTGGGACCAGGCCTACGAGAAACACGGCAGCCGTGCGGCGCAGGTCCTGCTCACGCACGAGGACCTCGCCGATCGGCAACGCTACCTCAACGCCCGTAACACCCTGTGGACGTTGCTCGAACTCGGCGTCTTTCCGGTCATCAACGAGAACGACACGGTGGCGACGGCCGAGATCAGCCTCGGTGACAACGACACCCTGGCCGGGCTCGTCAGCAACCTGATCGAGGCCGACCTGCTGGTCATCCTGACCGACCAGGTCGGCCTGATGACGGCCGACCCGCGCCTCGATGCGGCGGCCGAGTTGATCGGCTACGCGCTTGTCGACGACCCGCGGCTCGAAGGCATCGCGGGCGACGGTGGCGCCTGGGGGCGCGGCGGTATGCGCACCAAGCTGCGCGCCGCACACCTCGCCGCGCGCTCGGCGACCTCGACGGTGATCGCACCCGGACGCCATCCCGACGTGCTCAGCGCGATTGCGCGCGGTGAGGCCGTCGGCACCCTGCTGCACTCCACGCGCGAGAAGATCGCGGCACGCAAACAGTGGCTGGCCGGTTCAATCCGGCCGCGCGGCGCCCTGCGCCTCGACCACGGTGCCTGCCAGGCCCTGAGCGGGCAGGGCAAAAGCCTGCTCGCGGTCGGCGTGACCGCGGTTACGGGCGAATTCTCGCGCGGCGAACTGGTGACCCTGCACGATCCGGACGGTCGTACGTTGGGCCGCGGGCTGGTCAATTACTCCGCGGCGGAATGCCGGCGCATCGCCGGCCATCCCTCGCGCGACATCGAGGGCCTGCTCGGCTATGCGCGCGAGCCGGAGTTGATCCACCGCGACAGCCTGTTGGTCGACGCCGCCTGCTGAACGGCGGTCGACCAGCCTGGACCTGGAAACGAAAAAGCCGGCACAGGGCCGGCTCTCGCGCAGGGTCGGCCAACCTCGTCAGGCCATCGACTTGATGCGGGCGATCAGGCGTGACTTGTGCCGGGCTGCCTTGTTCTTGTGGATGAGGTCGCCACCCGCCGCACGGTCGATGACCGGCACGGCGACGGCGTAGGCCGCCTCCGCCTGGGCCTTGTCGCCGGACTGGATGGCCTTGATGACCTGCTTGATACGGGTGCGCATCATCGAGCGGCGGCTGGCGTTGTGCCGGCGGCGCTTTTCGGACTGGCGGGCGCGCTTGCGCGCCTGGGGGGAATTAGCCAAGGGCCTGCTCCAAAGACGGTCTATGCTGAAACGGCGCGCAAATATGCGGTTTTCGCCCCCGAATGTCAATTGGATGGGGCCGCCGCGGGGGAGTGCGCGCGTATAATCGCGCCGCCAGCGGGCCAGGGGGTCCGCGCCGGGAGTCTCCACCTGTCCAGGGCCCTGCTCCGTTCGACCGCGACGGTCGGCCAGATGACCTTGCTGTCGCGCGTGCTCGGCTTCGTGCGCGACGTCGTCATCGCGCGGGCCTTCGGGGCCTCGCTCGCCGCCGACGCCTTCTTCGTCGCGTTCAAGATCCCCAACCTGTTCCGTCGCCTGTTCGCCGAAGGGGCGTTCTCGCAGGCCTTCGTGCCGGTGCTCGCCGAGTACCGCGCACGCGATGGCGAGGACAGCGTGGGCGTGTTGATCGGGGCGGTGTCCGGGGTCCTGGCCCTCGCGCTGTTCGCTTTCACCGCGGCCGGCGTGGCCGCCGCGCCCGTGCTCATCCTGCTGTTCGCGCCTGGTTTCATCGACGAGGGTGACAAGCTCGCGCTGGCCACGAGCCTGCTGCGCGTGACGTTTCCCTACCTCGGCCTGATCTCGCTCGCCGCGTTGGCCGGTGCAGTGCTCAACACCTTCGGACGCTTCGCCGTGCCGGCATTCACGCCGGTGCTGCTCAACGTCGCGCTGATCGCCTGCGCGGTCGGACTCGCGCCGCTGCTCGACGAGCCGGTCATGGCGCTCGCCATCGGCGTGGTCATCGGCGGCGCGGCGCAACTCGGTCTGCAGGTCGTGGCGGTCCGTCGCCTCGGTTTGCCGATCCGCTGGCGCATCGATTTCGCACATCCCGGCGTACGCCGCATCCTGGTCCTGATGGGGCCGGCGATCTTCGGCGTCTCGGTGGCGCAGATCAATCTCATGCTGGACACCGTCATCGCTTCATTCCTCGAGACCGGCAGTATCTCGTGGCTGTATTACTCGGACCGCCTGGTCGAGTTTCCCCTCGGCGTGTTCGGCATTGCGCTCGCCACGGTGATCCTGCCTTCGCTGTCGTCGAGTCACAGTGCCGGCAGCCGCGAGACCTTCTCGGCTACGCTCGACTGGGCACTGCGCTGGGTGCTCGTCGTCGGCACACCGGCGGCGCTCGGGTTGGCCGTGCTCGCCGGTCCCATGCTGAGCACCTTGTTCCAGTACGGCGAGCTGGGCGAGCGCGACGTCGAGATGGCGGCTCGCAGCCTCGTGGCCTACGCCGGCGGTCTGCTGGCCTTCATCCTGGTCAAGGTTCTGGCGCCCGGCTACTTCGCGCGACAGGACACCCGCACGCCGGTGCGCATCGGCATGATCGCCATGGGCGCCAACATGGTTCTCAACCTCGTCCTGGTGTTCCCGCTGGCCCACGCCGGCCTGGCGCTGGCGACGACGCTCTCGGCCTACCTCAACGCGATACTGTTGTGGCGCGGGCTGCGCCGGCAGGGCGTCTACGCACGCGGGCCGGGCTGGCCGCTGTTCGCGCTGCGCGTGTCGCTGGCGAGCGCAGCGATGTGCGCGGCGCTGGGCTGGTGGCTACAACCCTTGGCGAGCTGGAGCGCCTGGTCGGCGGCCACGCGAGCGTCGCAGCTCGGTTTCGGCATCGCGCTCGGCGCGGCAACTTACGCTCTGGCGCTGGTCGCATGTGGTCTGCGGCCACGTCACCTGATCATGCGGGAGGGCGCTGCGTAGGACGAGACGGGTGGCCGCGTCGTGCTGCGTGGCGGGCAAGTCTCGTTCGCCGTGGTTTTGCACTCCACCGACAACGCATGGAAACCGCCCGGGCACGCTCGCCCGCGCGTTCAGACCTTCCTATAATGACGCGCCGCCGCATATGCCCCCGAACCGATGCTGCTGATCCGAGGAGCCCATAGCCTGACCGCTGCGCACCATGGTTGCGTCGCCACCATCGGCAACTTCGACGGCGTGCATCTCGGTCACGCCGAGATCATCAAGCGTCTCAAGCGTCATGCCGCGGAGCACGACGTGCCCAGCACGGTCATCATCTTCGAGCCGCAGCCGGCCGAGTTCTTCGCGCCCGACCGCGCGCCGGCGCGCCTGACCCGCTTCCGCGAGAAGTTCAACCTCATCCGTCAGCGCGGCGTCGACCAGCTGCTGGTGCTGCATTTCGACGAGCACCTGCGCGGCTACTCGCCGCAGGCCTTCGTCGAGGAGTTTCTCGTCCGACGACTCGGCATCAAGGCCTTGATCATCGGCGATGACTTCCGCTTCGGCAGCGGGCGTGGCGGCGATTTCGGCCTGTTGCACGATCTCGCCGAACGCCATCGCTTCGTGCTCGAACAGACACCACCGTTCCTGTTCATCGGCAAGCGCATTTCGAGCACCTACATCCGCTACCTCCTGCGGCATGGCTACATGAAGGAGGCCGAGCGCATGCTCGGTCATCCCTATTGCATCGAGGGGCATGTCGTGCACGGCCACAAGCAGGGGCGCGAGTGGGGCTTTCCGACGGCCAACCTCAACCTGCATCGGCTCAAGAGTCCGTTGTCCGGCATTTTCGCCGTGCGTGTGCACGGGCTCGGCCGGGCACCGCGCATGGGCGTCGCCTATGTCGGCAACCGTCCGATCATCGACGACCCGCGCTACGTGCTCGAGGTCCATCTTTTCGACTACGACGACGACTGCTACGGCAAACTCATCTCCGTGCAGTTCTGTGACCGCATCCGCGACGACATGAATTTCGAATCCTTCGCCGTGATGGCCGAACAGATCCGGCGCGACTGCGAGGTTGCCCGGGAACGCCTGACTTTCGAGTACGGCGGTGCGTAGCGGCGCGGCTTTGCTGCCCTGGCTGGGGATCGCCGTCGTCATCGCCGTGCTCGACCAGCTGACCAAGTCGCTGGCGAGCCACTTCCTCAGCTATGGCGTACCACGTGCCGTCGTACCGGGTTTCAACCTCACCCTGCTGCACAACACCGGCGCCGCCTTCAGCCTGTTCCACGACCAGCCCGGCTGGCAACGCTGGTTCTTCATCGTCATCGCGGTGGTCGTCGGCGGTGGTGTGGCCTGGTGGTTGACGCGGCTCGAACCGGGGCAGCGCTGGGCGCCGTTGGCGCTGGCCCTGGTGCTGGGCGGCGCCTGTGGCAACCTCGTCGACCGCGTGCTGCTCGGCTACGTGGTCGATTTCATCCAGGTCTACTACCAGCGCTGGTCCTGGCCCGCGTTCAACGTCGCCGATTCGGCGATCTCCGTCGGCGCGGTGATGTTGATCCTGCGCGGGCCGCGCCAGACCACGAAGGGGGACGAATAACCGCGTCGATGATGTGGTCTATGGGGTGCGCGAACTGAACTGCGCGCGCCCGGTGCGTATAATCGGCCCCCCGCAGCCGCAACCTGCCCACGGACAGCCCGATACCATGCAAATCCATCTCGCCAACCCCCGCGGATTCTGTGCCGGCGTCGATCGCGCCATCGGCATCGTCGAGCGCGCGCTCGAGATTTTCGGCGCGCCTGTCTACGTGCGCCACGAGGTCGTACACAACAAGTATGTCGTCGACGGCCTGCGCGCCAAGGGCGCGGTGTTCGTCGACGAACTCGACGAGGTCCCGGACGACTCGACCGTCATCTTCAGTGCCCATGGCGTGGCCAAGGCCGTGCGCGAGGAAGCGGCGCGCCGCAAGCTGCGCGTGTTCGATGCCATCTGTCCGCTCGTCACCAAGGTCCACATGGAGGTCGGGCGCTACCAGGAGGAAGGCCGCGAGTGCATCCTCATCGGGCACGCCGGTCACCCGGAGGTCGAAGGCACGCTCGGGCAGTACAGCCGCCTGGCCGACGGCCGCGGCGGCATGTACCTGGTCGAGTCGATCGGCGACGTCGACGAGCTCGAGGTGAAGGATCCGCGCTTTCTCGCCTTCGTCACCCAGACGACCCTGTCGATGGACGACACCGCCGAGATCATCGATGCCCTGCGGCGGCGCTTCCCGGCCATCGTCGGGCCGAAGAAGGAAGACATCTGCTACGCGACGCAGAACCGGCAGGATGCGGTCAAGCGCATGGTCCAGTACTGCGACCTCATCCTGGTGGTCGGTTCACAGACCAGTTCGAACTCGACGCGGCTGAAGGAAATCGCCGAGAAGCAGGGCATCCCGGCCTATCTCATCGACAGCGCTGCCGAGATCCGCACCGAGTGGCTCGAAGGGCGCAAAAGCGTTGGCGTCACCGCCGGGGCCTCGGCACCGGAGGTGCTCGTCGACCAGGTGGTGCAGACCCTGCGCGAGCGTGGCGGATTGGAAGTGACCGAGGTGCCCGGCATCACCGAGCAGGTGGTGTTCAGCATGCCGCGCGAGTTGATCAAGGCCGGCGAGACCCGCGAGGTCGACGAACTGGTCGATATCTGAACCCGCCCCGCCCCGGGGACGAGGCGGCCGGGGGCTGCCGTCAGCGACACGCCTTGGCGATCTGATCCTCGACGGCGCGGATTTCGGCCTGGCGCTCGTCCTCGCCGATGAACTCGCGCTCGCCTTGCTCGTTGACTACCTGCCGTCGCGTCGAGGTGAGCAGCGCGTTGAGCTTCTGTCGCGCCTCGCTGCAATGCATGGCGAGTTCGCGTTCCTGGCGTTCCGCTTCCAGCTTGGCGACATCGGCCTCGGTGGGGGTACCGAGCTTGTCCGCCTCGCGGCGCATGTTCTTCAGGCGCTGTGCCGTCTGCTTGTCCTGTGCAGTGTGGATCTCGAGCTTCTCCGCGGTCTGTTCCGCCGGCGGCTTGTCCGAGAAGTGGAGCTTGCCGTCGGCATCGCGCCACTTGTAGACACCGGCGGCGAGGGAGGAGCTCCCGTAGACCACGGCGACGAAGGCCAGCACAGCGGCCCGGCTGGTCCGGGGGCGCGAAGCCGTGGCCTGAACTCCCGGCATATCAGCTGCCCCAGCACTTCGCGACGTAGTCGGCATTGGTGCTCTCGCTGGTGCCCTTCGCGCCGCGCGAGTCGAGCGACAGCACGTCGCACTCCCCCGGCTCGTCATCCGTGAAATTGATCTTGTCCGCGTCGCCCCCGTTGTCGTTGGGCGTCGCCTGGACGATGAAGCAGGTCGCCGATTTGCCACCGCAGTCGTCGATGGTGAGCGTGTAGTAGCCCTCCGCGGAGCACACTTTGCCCTCACAGGATTTCTCGCGCTTGCCGCTGCCTCCGGCGCCGACCACGTAACCGAGGTCGGTCGCGTCGTCGGTGTACGAATTGTTGTCGAAGAAGTAGCGCTCCTGGCGCGCTGCCGCTTCCAGCAGCAGGGCACGGCCATCGGCGCGCCGGGCGCGGTCGGTGAAATTGACGTAGGCCGGGTAGCCGATCGCGGCGAGGATACCGACGATGACGAGCACGATCATGAGCTCCAGGAGGGTCACGCCCCCCTGGGAAGCGCCGGTCGCCGCGCGATGGGGAGATCTCTGCTTGTTCATCATGCCTGCCTCTGTTGCCTGTTATTCCGAGCGGAACTCCTGCCAGGAGATTTCGCCGTTGCGGATACCGCCCATGGTACTGATTTCGTTGTTCGTGATGGCGCCGGTATCGCTCTGGGTGAAACCCGTCACCACGCCCGGGATGGTCTGCGCGCCGATGAAGATACTCACCGAGGAGGCCTGGCCGGCGCCGAGGTTGACGTCGCCGATGGCCTCGTAGACACCGTCCGGGCAGCTCTGGCAGGGCTCGGTGCCGAAGATGCCTTCCTCGGGCACGAGGCCTGAGTTGAAAGCACGGCCGATCTCGCGGCTCGAACCCTCGGCGCCGCACTGGTCGGTCGCCGGCGTGAACGGCGTCGCCAGCAGGATGCCGCCGATCAACGTCGGGTTCGACACGATGCGCTCGGAGGGCTCGGTGCCGTCGACATCGAAGTCGAAGTACCAACCACCGGCCGCCTCGACGTCACCCGCGAAGGCATCGAAGGTGGTCTCGGCCGAGACGTCGCCGTCGAGACTGACGTCACCGTTGGTGAAGGTGCGCGCCTGGGCGACGGGCTCGAACTGGGTATGGTCGACCGGTGCCTCCGTGTTCGGCGGATTGCTCGACGCATAGGGATCGATGAACCCGTACAGCGTCTGCTGGGCCGCGGAGTTCTTGTCGTTGTTGGTGTAGTGACGGCCGGTGCCGGCGAACAACCAGGTGCGGAATGCATTGTCGATGGTGATCGAAGCCCGGGTCGAGAACGGCTGGTTCACATTCAACAGTTTGAACGGCTCGTTCCAGTCGGCCGTGTCGGGATCTTCCTTGACACTCATGCGGTAGAAGCTGCCGCCGGTGCCGGACTCGTTGCCGACCGTGCCGAAGTAGATCGCTTCCACCTTCATGTCGAGATCCTGGTCGGCGGCGGTGAAATCGCCGGCGAAGGTGTTCGCCTCGCCGGTATCGATATAGCCGATGCCGTTGCCCGGGGTGCCCTCGTCGTTGAACGGGCCGTCTTCGATGACGCCGCCGTTGCCGATGTAGAGCTCGCGCAGGTCGTAGGCGAAGATCTTGGCCGTCTGGCTCGACGATGCGGTGCCGAGATTGGTCGGGCCCGAGCCGAACACCAGGTACCACTTGTTGGGCGGGTTGGCGTTGGCCGAGGGCAGCGCCTCGCCCATGTTCACCACCACCGGGGCGCTGGTGGTGAAGAACTGGCCGGGCGGCGAGATCTCGGCGATCACCGTGGGTGGCTGTTCAGGGTCGGTGACGTCCAGGATCGCGTAGGCGGACTTGGTCAGGACGTCGTCGGCAGCGTTGGCGCCGCCGACGCCGTCGGCCGTCGTGTCGAGCACGATGCCGTTGTTGTCGTGACCGCCACCGAGCCGCATGCCGACGACCAGGATGGTGCCCCAACCGCCCGGATGGGTGGTGTCGTCGTCGAAGATCTTGACGTCCAGCGTCAGCGGCTTCTGGTCGACGTAGAAGACGTGGGTATAGTCCTCGTCCGCCAGCCATTGCAGGTGACCGAGCAGGTTCTTCGGGATGTAGGCCCACAGCTCGGAGCCGAGTGGGTGCTCGATCTCGGTCGTGAGCTTGGTCTTGAAGGCGCTGTCGGTGACGTCGAAGAAGCCGGCGTTGAAGGCGTGCAGCATGCCGTCATTGGCGCCGACGTAGACCACGTTGCGGCGGTTCAGGTACTTGGCGCGGAAGGCCGTGTAGCTGTCGTCGAGCGCGAGCAGGTCGAAGGCGCCGCGCGGTGTACCCTCGACCGTCGGTGTCGAGTGGACGATGTCGCCGAGACGGATGACCTCGGCCGTGCCGTCGGCGTCGTAGTCGACGGTGCGGTTGCGGTAGCCGGCCTGTTCCTGGCCGCGGATGTAATTGACCAGCTTGTCCGCCTCGCTGTCGTTCTTCAGGAAGCCGTCCCAGGCGTCGACCCAGCCGAAGGTGCTGTTGTTGAAGGTCGAGGCGGTGAAGGGGAAGGTCTCCGAGCCGTCGACGGCGACGATGCCGTCGCGATCGGTGTCCAGCCAGGTGAAGATGAAGCGCCCGTTGTCGGCCGTGTCGGAATAGCTGCGCTGGGTGGTCACGTCGCTGAGCAGTGACAGCTGCTCGCGAGCGTTCCAGATCGGTTTGAGGGTGTTGAGCTCGTCCTCGCTTTCGGAATTCTGGATGAATTCGTCGTCACTCTCGCTGCCGAAGCGCTTGACGCGCGAACGGCGCAGATCCTCGTCGAAGAAGATCTCGATGACCTTGTCGGTGTTGTAGTTGTCGAGCTTGTCGTTGCCGTTCGAATCCTCGCGCAGGAAGCCGGCCGGGTCGACGAACAACGAGTGTAGCGTCCCCATCCAGGTCGCCTCGTTGCCGAGATTGTCGGACTTGACGGGATCGTAGAGGGCCTGGAACACCGCGCCCGTGCCTTCCTGTGAGTTGGCGACGACGGCCGCCGCCGTACCGGAAGCGACGCGCTCGATGACCTGGTCGAACACGGCGCGCAGGGCGTCTTCCAGTGCCGAGGGATTGGTCACGAAGAAATAGGTGTCGGGGATGCCGTCACCGCCGGGCACCTTGGTGCCGCTGGTATCGCGGATGTCGTACTCCTCGGGCAGGTCGGGCAGGTCGTTGCCGTTGCTGTCGATGAAACCACCGTACTTGGCGGCGAGCAGCAGGGGGTCGGGCAGCAGCCCGGCGCTGGCCCCGGCACCATCGATGGTGAAGGTAAACGAGCGCGGCGGGTCGGTGCTCTCGCAGCGGTTCTTGGCCGTCTTCTGGGTCGTGCCCGGGATCGAGTTGTTCTCGAACGGATCGTTGTCGCAATCCGAGAGCGTGACGTCCTGGTCGTTGTAGAACGCGACGAAGCGGACGCCGCCCGCGCCGTTGTTGACACTGTTCGAGCCGCCGCCGCCGGAATAGGCGTGGAAGCCATCCTGGGTGGTGCCGCTGATGATGAAGCCGAACAGCTGGGCGTTGTTGGTTTGGTAGTCGACGACATCGGTAGCCACTTCGACCGTCTTGGCGACCGGGTCATAGCGGTAGGAGATAGTGCCCCAGACGTCCTTGTCGAAGTCGCCGCCCTGCTCGGAGTCCTCCCACTGCACGATGGCTTTGCCGCCGTAGACGCCGGACCCGGGCTGCAGTTCGATCTTGCCGATGTCGTTCGGATTGGCGGAATTATCGGCCCACGACAGCGCGCCGTTGACCTCGGTCTGGGTCTGCACGATCTTGAAATCGACCAGCGTGCCGCCGCCGTCGTTCTTGGCCAGGCGGTAGGCGGGCAGGATGGTGACGTCGGCATCGTTCTCGGTGTTGCCGTCGCCGTCCGAATCGACGCCGTTGTCGGTATCGATCTCGAACTTGGGCACGTTGGTGGCGAGCTGGACCATGTAGCTCGTGATGCGCTGGTCGCCCTGCAGGTTGGGGCGGATGTCGTGCGTGGCGGCGTAGTGCGCCATGCCGGCGATGCGGTAGGTGCCGTCGATGGTCGGCCCTTCCGGACACACCCCGACGACCTCGCCGAGGCCAGTGACGTTCTTGGCGGTACAGAACTCGTCGTTACCGGGCAGGCCCTGGGCGCCGATGCGCCCGACCAGGAAATCCTTGCCGGTGAAACCTTCCGCGTCACCCACGGCATTGGTGAGATCGATGGGGTCGGGCGCGCCGAAGTCCGTGAAGTGATCGGTATTCTCGTCGTAGGAGCTGAGCGAGCTGTTGACGACGACGAGGTTGATGCCGGCGCACCAGTTGTCGTCGTCGATCGGGTCCTCCCAATCGTCCTCGTCGAGGCCGCCGACGTAGCTGTTGTCGTTGGCATCGAAAGCGGCAGTTGGCTGCAGCCCGGCGAAATAGCGCACGGCCTCGGCGTACATCTCGGCCATGGGATTGCCCCAGCTCGCGCACTCGCCCTCGGTGATCGAGTTCAGCTGGAAGCCGCAGTTATCGGATGAACCGCTGCCGAAGTAACGGCTGTTCTGGAACGACCAGCCCCAGATCTTGAAGACGTCCAGCGCGCGGATGATACCGACCGAGGGCGTCGCCGAGTTCGGGTCGGCCTTGAAGGTGCCGTCGGTGTCGAGGTTGATCTCGTTACCCAGGCCGCCCGGGTTCTTGCGCAGGACGCCGCCGCTGATGTTCTTCTCGTAGGTGCCGGTGAAGAGGCCGAAATCGATCTTGGCCTCCTCGCCGTATTCCTGGATGAGCCCGGACGGCTTGTAGTTGCCGTCGGGGTAGAGGCGGCAGTTCTCGTTGTTTTCCGTGAAGTCGATGAGCCCGTCCATGCACACCCGGACCTGTACGCGCCAGTCCGGCTCGTTGGTGTCTCCGGTGCCGAGGCGCAGTGAGTTCGACGGCGAACTCGGTCCGGCATCGATGCCGGAGACCGCGAAATCGTTGTTGTTGGTGCCGCCGCTCTCCTGCGAGAAGCGGCACTGGCGTACCTCGCCGGCCGCCCACAGGGCGAAGTTGCCCCGCACGATACGCATCAGCGGGCGCTCGTTGGTGGTCTGCGACTGGCCGCTGGTGGCGAAGGTGGAGTTGCAGATCGTGATGCCTTCGTCCTGGTTGTCGACGCCGTCGTTGTTGCCACCGTTGGTCGTATCGGTCCTGACGTTGAACGGCGTCAGCTTGGGGATGTCCGTGCCGCCGTAGTACTTGGCGAAGGAGTGGGCGTCGTGCGGCAGCAGGGCGCGCTCGAGGATGGTGTCACCGTCGACGGTGTTGGTCTTGGGGTTGTCGAGGAAGCGGCGCCCGCCGTAGACGATCTTGCGCACGATGTCCATGCGGGTCATGGAGGCCCAGTTGAGGAAGTTACCGCTCCATTCACCATCGACGGCATCGCAGTAGTGGTCGGTGGTGAAGGCCTTGGGTTTGAAATAGTCGATGTTGGGCGCGCTCGGCAGGCTCTCCTCGACGTAGCTGTAGCACTTGTCCTGGTCGAAGTAGCCGTAGTACGAGATGCTGTTGTCGTAGGTGGTCTCGACGAAACCATCGCCGTCGAGGTCCGAGTAATCGTTGTAGGCCTTGAAGAAGTACTGGTGGTCGCGCGACATCACCAGCATCACCTTCGGCGTCACGCTGGAGACGGTGGTCACCGGGAAGGCCGTGTAGTCGATCATGTCGGCGCCGGACAGGTTGGCGGCCGACAGCGGTGCGGACCAGATCGCGGGCAGCAGGGCGGCGCTGAGCGCGAAACCGGCGATGAAATGGCGCAAGCGGTGTGAGGCAGTGTCCATGAGCGTGCTCCTGGGATAGCCGCCGCGGCGGCGTGTTCGCACCTGGTGGGAGATCAGTTGGTGACGACGTAGCGATAGATGGCGTCGGTGACGGCGCGCGTCGTGGTGCCGGCGATCGTCGCCGTGCCACCGCCGGCAACCGACACGATGCGGTAATAGCGATGCGCACCGGCGCCGCCGACACCACCGCCGACGGTGTTGCCGGTACCTACCCCGGTATCGCTGCCGACCGAGCCACCGACGCCGACGAAGGTCACGAAGATGTCACCGGCCATGTCGTAGTTCGACATGTACTGGCCGTCGTTCTCGGGATCGACACGCAGGCGCATGTCGATGAACGCGGGATTGAGATTATGGATATCGCCGATGCCGGGAACGGCGAGCAGGTCGGGCAGGCCGTTGATGGTCATACCGGCCGGGATCGCGAAGCCGGTGGAGGCCGGTATCGTGCCGCCGATGGCGACCGGCCAGCCACGGTAGAAGTTGTGGTCGTCGAGGACGTCGTGCACGCGGCTGCGCGCGGACTCCGATACCTGGAACGCGCGCTTGGCGATGATCTGGTTGGTGGTGATCTTGAGATCGATCGTCGTCGTGCGCATGGCGATCACGGCGATCATGGTCAGCACCATCAGCATGATCAGGGCGACGATCAGCGCGACACCGCCCTGGCGCGAAGACGAAGTGGCAAGGTTGTGCGTTCTCGCCATGATCAGGCCCTCGTCATGTTGCGGATCTGGACGGTGAAGTCGTACTGGTTGCGGCGAAACTGGCGCGCTTCCTGCGGCGGCTTCCATGGATCCTCGCTCGGGTCGAGGGAGAAGTACTCCCGGGTGTCGTTGTCGCCGGTCTTTAAAGTGGTATCGCGTTCGGTATTGGCGACGATCAGGCGCACGCGGACGGTAACGACCTTGTCCCAATCGGCGTTGGTATCGATGGCCGCCGCGGTCTCGTACTGGTCCGCGACGAAATCGGCGTTGTTGTCGACGCCATAGAGGAGTTGCATGTTCTCGACGCCCGACACCACGGTCTGCTCAGTGAACGTCATGTTCGGATTGAGCGTGCGGCGCACCAACGACGGCACGCCATCGTCGCCCGAGTCGCACAGGGTGGCGTTGTTGCCCGACGCCGGATTGCTGCAAGGGCGGACGTAATAGAGCATCGACTGGAAGCGGTAGTAGGTGCCGCGGCCCTGGTTGATGGTGTTGTCGTTGATCTGCAGATCGGCCGGCAGGTCACCGAACTTGGAGCGCTCGAAGATCGCGGCGCGTCGGCCGAGCAAGGTCGACACCCAGATGCCCTGGCTCGAAGCATCGTCGAAATGGGCCTCGTAAATCGGCGCAACCGTGGCCTGCGGCGCGGGCGGGACACCGTTCTCGGGCCACGCGCGGGTGAAATCCGTTGCACCGGCGGAGGGCTGCACGCCGTAGCGGATGAAGAAGAGGTCGGTGGTCGTTTCGTAGTTCTCGGCGGGGATGCAATCGAGCGCCGATGGCCGCGTCACGGCACCGTTGAAACCGCGGAAACCGACCGCCGACACCACTGCCGCGCCGCTGCAATCCGTGCCGGCGACAGCCGGGATGGTCTCGATGCTGACGTTCTGTGCCTCGATGCCACCCCAGTGGTCGGCCAGGCGCATGAAATACTGCAAGTGCGAGACGGCGTAGCGCGCGTTCTCGTTGAGGCGGCTGGCGCCCTCCTGCAGGCGGTAGGCCTGCTTGTTGCTCGCGAACAACTCGATGATGACGCTGAACATGATCAGGCTGATGGTGACCGCGGTCATCAGCTCGACGATCGAGAAACCGCGCTCGCGGCGGTGGCGGCGGTTCATCATGGCAGGAACCTCACGACGTAGCGGTTGAGAACGAAACCAGGCTCGACCCCCGCACCACTCGAGCTCGAGTAGGTGTCGGCGAGCCCGCCGCCTTCGGCGACGCGCTCGCGCCATTCGATCTTGAGTGCATAGATGCCGCCATTGCCGTCGCAGGCCCAGGCGCCGTTGGTGCCGTCGTTGGGCGAGCTGTCGACGCACAGCCAGGCGTTGACGTTGCTGTCGGTGTTTTCGAGGTTGTCACTGCGCTTGGCGCCGAGTGCCTGGCGCGTTTCGCTCAGCCATTGCTGCCAGTCCCAGTTGGCGAGATCTTCGGTGTCCGTGCACTCGTTGGTGAGGCAGTCGACCGCTGGCACATCGGGCGGGGAGTCGTAGTGGTTGGCGTCGAAACCGGCCTGGTTGGCGCGGATGCGGTCGATGAAGTTGTCGGCCTGGACGGCGGCGATGGCCCGCGTCTGCGAACCCTTGGTATAGCGCAGGCCGGCAACCTGCAGCGCAGCGATGCCGAGCAGGCCGATGGCGAAGATGACAATGGCGATGAGCACCTCGACGAGGGTCATGCCTCGCGCGCGGCGCCGTTGGACTATGGGGTGCATGTCAGGGCATTCCCGTCGGTCTTGGTCGTACGAATGCTGACGCGCCCGGTGTTCTCGACGAACACCGCACGGGCCGATACAGCGCCGCGGTCGTCGCACAGGACGAAGGTGGCAGCCTCGTTGATGGCGCCGAGGCCGTTGTAGAAGACGTAATCGTTGCTGGCGTCCGACTTCAACGTCATCGTCGAGGGTGTGAGGCCAGCGACGTACTCGAGAATGCAGTCGTCGGAGGCATCGTCGCCGGCGGTTGCGCCGCACGGGTCGTCGGCGGCGCTGCCGCCGCTGTTGTCATCGACCTGGTTGTTCGGTGTGCCGATGGTCGTGCCGTCGCCGCGGTCGACGAATGAGATCCAGCCGACGTTCCAGTCGACGTCGGCCGTGCAATTCGTACCCGTCGTCGACGGGCAGACGACCACGCGTCGATTTGACTTCACCGCTTCGCTGCGTGCCAGCTGCAGCGAAGAGGAGAACAGGTTGACCTGCGACGTGACCCGGTTGTTGGCAACCATCGTGCGGAAGTTGGGAATGCCGATGGTGACCAGCAGCGCCATCAGGGCGACCACGGTCATGAGTTCGATGATGGTGAAACCGCGCTGCTCGTTCATGGCAGGGAATTATGTCGACGCAGCGCGCCACCGGAAGCCGTGCGGCGACGAACGGCGTGATCCGGTCGCTGAGCGGTCGCGCCGCGGGTGGAACTGTGACGGGCTTGGCGCCGACGGGCACCGCGCGCGCTCGGGAGGACAGTTCGTAAATGTAAATTATTCGCGTTTAATCTAGACAGGCGCGCGGGCGTCGTTATACTTGGCCGCCATGAACGAGAAGGCTCATCGACCATCCCTGAAGCGCGACGAGATCCCGGCGCTCCTGCAAGGTCACGGCATCACGCCGACCCAGCAACGGGTTGAAATCGCGGCCATTCTCCTCGAACGGGAGCAGCACCTGGCGGCCGACCAGGTCATCGCTCGCCTGAGCAAAGCAGACGCCTCGGTGTCGAAGGCCACCGTCTACAACACCCTCGGCCTGTTCGCCGAACGTGGCCTCGTGCGCGAGGTGATGGTCGATGCCACCCGCGTCTTCTACGATTCGAACACGGCGCCGCACCACCATTTCTTCGACGTCGACGACGGTGCGTTGACCGATTTCCCGTCCGACGCGGTCCGCATCGAGCGCCTGCCGGCGCTGCCGCCGGGCACCGTCGCCGACAGCGTCGACGTCGTCATTCGCGTGCGCAAATCCAATCGTTGACCGCGCTGCGCAAGCCGCGCCGCTTGGGCTATCATTGCGCCCCTCGCCAGCACCGCCGGAGTAGCTCAGTCGGTAGAGCAACTGATTCGTAATCAGTAGGTCGGAGGTTCGATTCCTCTCTCCGGCACCAACTTAGCGACGAGACTGTCTAAGATTCTCGTCGCTGTCTAAGACGCCAGCGGTCCCACCCGCCCCGCAGCGCATCGAGCGCAAGCCAGATCGCGACGGGCATACCGATGGTGAGGACGACGTAACCCACCTTCATGGCGACGATGTCGAGGGTGCTCATAGGTAATACTCCACCGGGTTGACGGTTTCCGCGACACGATACACGCGCGAGGTCACCGCGGGCGAGGCGTGCCCGAGCAGATCGGCCGCGTGCTTGATGTCCTTCGCCTACGTCGCTGCGGTGCGGCGCAGGTCGCGGAACTGCAGGTCATCGGCGCCGGCCTGCGCCCGCAGCCGGTTCCACGCCTTCGAGAATCGATCCTGATCGTCCCACCCGCGGCCCCGGTCGTCGACGAACAGGTGGTCGCCCTCATCGCTCGGGGCGGTGAGCGCCACAGACGGCGTTCCACAACGCGCCGGACCACCGGAAGGTCAGCGCCTTGCGGGTCTTGCTGGTCAGGACGGTGATGCCGGCCGGGCTGAGCTGCTGCGGGTGGCGCTTCAGGGCGCGCAAGTCGCCCTCGCGGAGCCCTGTGAGCACGGCTGCTTCGAGCAACCCGCGCCACGGCGCACTGGCTTGCGCTAGGAGACGCGCAAACAAGACCGGCCAAACGCGCCACTACCCGGCGTTGCGCCGGGACGAACTGGGCGCGTTCCAGCGCAAGCTCGTCGAATATCCGGGCCGTCCCGAGACCCGCCTCGCGCTCCAGTTACTCCTGCTGTCCTTCGTGCGCCCGGGCGAGCTGCGCGCGGCACGCTGGACGGAGTTCGACCTTGAGGCCGCCGAGTGGCGTATTCCGGCCGCGCGCATGAGGGGCCGTGCCGACCACATCGTGCCGCTGTCCCGGCAGGCCGTTGCCGCACTGGAGGAACTGCGCACCCTGACCGGGCATGGCGAGTACCTGTTCCCGGGTGGTCACAAGCGCGTGCCCTACATGAGCGAGAACACTATCAACAAGGCCATCGCGGTGCTGGGCTACAAAGGGCGCATAGTCGGCCACGGCTTTCGCGCCACGGCGAGCACCATCCTGAACGAGGCAGGCCGCTTCCCGGTCGATGCCGTCGAGCGCCAGTTGGCGCATGCGGAACGGAACAAAGTCCGTGCCGCTTATCATCGAGCCGAGTACTTGCGCGAGCGCCGAGTGATGATGCAAGAATGGGCTGACTTGTTGGACGGGCTCCGCCAAGGTGGCGAGGTGCGCCAGTTCCAGCGGCGCGGCTGAGCATCTGATTTCTATTCGCCACAGCCAGCCCCTTGACGCACCCGGCGTTACTGCTCACCTCGATCTGGCCAGGTGAGCAACACATTCCAGGGACACCCCAAGCCATCTACGCATGACGCGAAATGCCATGCGCGCCACGGAGAGCCCTGGCGCCATACAGACCAACATGCGCGAGCGCCGGCGCACGACTACGGCCGGCAGGTAACTCAGTTGTCGGTCCTTGCGCCGCCGCACTTGGCACTTCCCGCGGCGGCGACATGACCATTTTTTGCCTGTGTTCGGACAGGTTAAAATCCGCGCGCGCCAGCGAGCCCTGAATTTTCCTATTTCGTGCGCCGCGGGGCATGTATTTCGAACAGGGAGCATTTGCCCATGGCCTTTGAGATCCTGACGCGGTTCTTTCCGCGTCGATCCACTTTGGGAGCCTTGTATACGCCTGAGTATCGCGAGCGCGTCGCGCCGCTGCAGCGGCCTGGCGATGGTGCGTACATCAACATGTACTGGGATGCCTATACCCGACAATCCTTCAGCGATGTCGTCGCTCTCATCTACGCGTTGACCCACGCGCGAAACATCGAACATCCTCGGATCCTCGATTTCGGATGTGGAGCGGGGCCGCTGTACCGCGCTCTGAAGCGACATTTGCCTGTCCATTTCGGTTACGTCGGCGTGGATGCCGACGCGCGAGCGGTTGAGTTCCTGAGAGAGCAAGCGAAAGATCGTCTAATTCTTGAAGGCGATCAGTATCTCCTATCGGAATATCTCGAGATTGCGCCGCTGCAAGTCGATTGCGCCGTTACGACCTCCTGCATCTACGCATTGAGCCCGGAAGCTGCCGCTCATCTCGTTCGCACGTTTTCGCGCATGAGTGATCTCGTCGTCATCGGAGATCAAATCGAAAACTTCGACGGCGAGAGCGCCGAAACTATGTCGCTCATCGATGCGGATGGGAGGCCGTACGAAGCGCAATGCATGCCGTTCGGCCGCATTTTCGCAGCAAATGGCCTTCGCCATACGAGGGTCGTGCCCATCGCGGCCACGACCAAGAGTTTGACTGGTTACATGGTGGCGAGTCGACATGAACTCCCGGATGTCGACGTCATCTCCGAGGTACTTTTCCAGGCGAGTATCGGAAATCTCGCACCGAAGATCGTTGCGAGAGAACCGAGGCGAGTTCGCGCACCTTATCTTCGCTCCGAGTATGACGTGTCGGAGCCTCAGGTGGAGTCACTGCCCGATGGGTCGACTGACACATTAACTGCATTTGTGGATGTGGAGACGATTGCCAACTATGGGATCAAGTTGTCTGCTCCGGTTCCTAGTGGAGGAAAGTTGCAATTCGAGGTTGAGTGTGACGGTCAAACGTATTTCTCGACACTCTTCAACTCCGCGAGAGAGACAGTTTTGCTCGAGCCCGAAGCAATTTCAGAGTCTGATATTTTTCCGCGGAAATCCTACCCGGAAAAATGGTCGTTGGAAGCGTGGGGATCATGGGGACCCCTCGAACTACACGACGGAGGAATGTCCTCATATATCGACGATGGGACAGACATCGACGCCAACCAGGCTGACGGCATTGGTCCGCTGGATTTATTGTTCTACACCTACCCGCACGGCGCTGACATGCGCGACGTCGAGATCCGTTTCGAAGCCCGCGGGATTGGTTTCGCGAGTAACGACGCCGAGATATTGATCCATCTTCAAAATGATGGCGAGGTCGAGCAACTGGCGTTCTCGAATGCCGCGAAAAATTCTAATTACTGCGTCCGCTATTCGGCGGATTACACTTATACGGCGCGGCCGATAACCCGCGCGATCACTGATTCGTGGCTAGAGTACAAAGCCGTTCTGCGCAATGTCCCATCCGACTGGACCTTCGCCGGCAACGTGCTCGCGGACGGCGACTCAGCGCCCCGGTACAGCTACGCCAATCTCAACACCGTTCTACGCAACGTGCACAATCTGCATATCCTTGCGTGCTATCCGAACTCGGTTCCCGACATATTGAACAAGCGTAATTCCGCTCGTTACGGAAAGCGCATTGGCGGGCGCATTGCGCTGCGCAATATTTCCCTGAAACCCTCATCTGAAGCCAATGCCAACGCAGACTTTCTGCTTAGGTCCGGCGCGTCGGGGCGATTCCGAGCGGTGACCTTCGGCGCGGACGGTTCGACGACATATTCTGAATGGCGCAGCTTCACACTACCGCCGACATTGCGCCCCCAGGTTCACCACGTTTCGGTGGAAGGCGATTTGGTAACGGTGCGCATCAATCCCATGGGCTTTCGTACGTGGTGCTGGGCAAGCGACGACGAAGGTGACCAGCGCGCGCTTTATCTCGGATGTACCAAGCATGGGCGGACCGGCTTTTATCACCTGCAGCGCACTCTAGCCGGCGCGGCGACGCTGATCGTGGGAAATGAACATGGCCGAGTCGCCGTTCCCCTGGATGACCATCGACCGTGAGAAAAGCACGTTTGGGCGCTGATAGCAGTGGTACAAGTTGCGATATTCAAAAATTGAGTCTAGTCGTTACGTGACTCGGCTGGCCCACTCGCAGCGCCCTTGGGGTATGCCCACGCACCAACTATAGTGCCCGGAGCCTGATTCGAACGACCGGGTCGCAATTTTCGGTTGGAGGAGGTCGCTTGGCCCGACATTACTCAACCCGGGACTTCTTTCGCCAGGTGCCGAACGCTATTGGCCCGTTACTTCCATGCATTCGGGTTGTTCGGAGAGCTTGACTTCCAGTCGATGAAGGAGGCGCAGCCGGATGCTCTGTTCGATGCCTGGCTCGGCCTGGGGGATGTCGAGCGCCATGCGATGGATGCCGAGTTCAAGGAGATTTTTGGACTCGGGAGCGAGAAAGGCTTTCGCGCGATAACCGACGAAGCGGAGTGGCATCTGGTCGAGCCCGAGGCACGGTCTCAGTTTGTCGAGAAGCTCGCGGCTTTGTCGAATCATTACGAGCGCGCGATGATCACTTTCCTCGAACACCAGGCGTATTGGAAGGGCGCGCGCCTGTTCTGCCACGCGGACACCCTTCCATATTGGCGCAAGCGCAAGAGAACCTGCCACACGTCTATGCCGCGATTGACGAGGGGAGTTTGAGTACTCTGGCCGATGCGCTCCGTACCTACTTCCGGCATACCGAGGGCCGTGGCAAGAACTGCGTCGTGGAGCCATTCCGCCGCGAGGAATTCGACTATTTCTTCTGTTACCCGGAGGATTATTCCCAGCAAACCATTGAGTGGGTCGGTGGCGAATTTGCGCGGCGTCCGCACAATCCCGCATTCGAGGTGATTTACGTCTACTCGAAGCAGGCGGGCGCTCTGGATTTGAACTTTCGCGGCTCCCGCAAGGCCATCGAACCACTACAGGCGATGTTCGCGACGACCCTACTGAAGTTGAGCGAATTGCCACCCGATCCCAAAGACGCCCGCGTCTACGATCTCAATCCGCTGCGGCAGAGGAGCTTCGAGTTCGTATTCGATACCTCGAGCGGGGTGGAGGATGTGCGCGTAAATAAGCTCCGGCTCTCATCCAAGGTGCGGCCCGGTGAACGGATGACGCTCGAGTCCGGAACGGCGCGCAATCCCGAAGCTGTCTACGAGTTGCTCGCGGAGGTAGGGCGGGTATTGCCGCTCCATCTGTATAACGTGACGCAAGTAGAGCTGTCGGCGACGGTCACTAGGGGAGCGGGCGAGAAACCCAAATCGGTAGTGATCCGCATCACGCACCCGAATTCATGCTCGCTCAAGTGCGACGAACAGGATTTGAAATTGCGCGACATGCTGCGCGCATCCGGGATCGAGCCGCGAGAGGCGGCCGAGGGCAACGGGACCGAGACCGACGCGGGTGAGTCCGGTGCGGCATGACACCACGGGAGGCGTCGGTCGAGCTGCTCGCACGCATCGGTGCCAATGCCGGGGAAGCGGTCTACATCCGCGCAGACGAGCTGGCGTCGTGGCCGACGGCACCGGTCATGACATTCAAGGCCGAAAAGCTCCTCTTACCTGCATGTACCGCGGCCGACGTCGTTTGTCCAGGCTGCGAGCGGCAGTGCGCGATGCCGGTCGCGGTGACGCACCGCGCCTCGGGTGAGGTGTGCGCGTTCGTCGTCTGCGCCAAGCGCGACGACGTCAGCCGCGTGGCTGTGTCGCTCGAGAGCCTGGCGCAATGGCAGGCGTCCGCATCCACGGTTGCCGATTGGCTATCTCTCACGCTCGGATTGATGGCGCCAGGCGGTGCATCTATCAACCGAGATCGCTGGGAAGTGGGGCTCTATCGGGGTAACCGGCACTCGGCTCACCTAGTGATGCGGGTCGTGGAGGGACTCGTGCTTGAATTGGCGGGGCACGCGTTGCGCGTCGTCGACGTAGTGGACGTCAAGGGCACGCGCATCGTCGTCGACCGCCGGGCGTTGAACCAAGCTATCGACCACCCGGTAGCGGGTGGGGGCGATGCCGAATCGGCCGAGCAGCGCCGGGCTCGGTTAATCGCGCGGCTGCGCGAGGAGAAGGCCAAAGGCACCAAGGCGTTTCTGCGCGTGGTCGCTGCTGAGGAAGGGATCTCGCCCACCCGGTTGAAACAGATCGTCGCCGAACCTCGTTAGCCCGTGTCGCGGCTGCTGCAAAGGTCCTATTCCGTCAGGTAGTTACGGCAGCTTGTCGAGACAGCTTGCGGGACAGTGCCCTGTCTCGCTCGTAATTCGCGCCATGTTCAACGACACCCCGAGAGGCGCCAGCATGGTGCATACCATCCTTCGACTGCCGGATGTCCTGCGTGAGCGTGGCCGCTCGCGCAGCGCCCATTACCTTGACATCAAACAGGGGCTCTTCATGCCACCGGTCGCCATCGGTCTGCGCGCGGTCGGCTGCCCGGCCGACGAGGTCGCCACCTTGAACGCCGCGCGGATTGCCGGCAAGAGCGACGACCAGATCCGGGCGCTGGTGGAGACCCTCATCGCGGCACGCCAGGCGAGCTGCTGAGCCGGGCACGGCGCCGAGTGGGAGTGAGGACGATGCGCAAGCGCCGACCCAATCCCCGCCTCGCCAAGCTCCACCGGAGCTACACGGAGGAGGAGGTCGCGCGCCTGTTCGACATCCATCGCAACACGGTGCGCGCCTGCATCAAACAAGGGCTATCGGTCATCGACACGCGGCGACGTAAAATCCGTTGACACTTTTCGCGGTCCGGATCGTTACAGATCGTCACAGCACCGCCACCGGGTTCCGTCGTCAACAACCAATCACATGAATATTCAAGAAGTTAGCGGTGGAGCTGAGCTCCGGACGGGACGGTGCGAGCGGCGTCATCCGGCTGTAAAGAATACTGACAGTCTTCAGCCCCTGTCCTGCCGGCGGATGTCCGGATGTGCGCACACAATCCGGGCACTAGCCTGTTTGTCATGCCCCGACACGCATTCACCAGGCTGCGTGGGGACTATGCCTGGGGGCTGCCGATGTGGCTTCGCCGCGTATTCGCCCTCGCGCCAGTTCGGTTCGCGGCGCCCACGTTCCTTAACAAGGCCGTTTGGCGCGGCTACGATACGCCCCCTTTTTTCGCGGACACAGGCATGGCAGCAGAGGGTGGGAACGCGCGTGACCGTGCGGTCAGGGTGGTCGGCATCGCCGGCGGTGGCCAGCTCGCGCAGATGATGCTGCCAGCCGCGGCCGCGCTCGGGCTCGAGGTCGTCGTTCTCGATCCCGATCCCGACTGCTCGGCAGCGAGCGAAGCGCAGGGCGTGGTGGTCGGTGAATTCGATTCCGCGCCGGCGCTGCGCGAACTGGCGGCGCGGAGCGACGTGCTGACGTTCGAGATCGAGCGCATCAACGCCGGCGCGCTGGCCGAACTCGAACGCGAGGGACGCATCGTACGGCCGTCGGCCGCGACGCTCGCCACCATCCAGGACAAGCTCGAACAGAAGCGCTTCCTGGCCCGTCACGGCATCCCGACCAGCGACTTCGCGGCGTGGGCTCCCGGTGAGTCGCTGCCACGCGGCTTGCCCTGCGTGTGGAAGGCGCGGCGCGACGGCTACGACGGCCGCGGTGTCGCCATCCTGCGCGACGAGACCGCACTCGCCGCGCTGCCGGACGCGCCGGCGCTGGTCGAGGCCCTGGTCGATATCGACTACGAACTCGCCGTGCTGGTCGCGCGCGGGCACGATGGCGAGTTGCTCCACTACCCGGTCGTCGAGATCGTGATGGATGCCG
The DNA here is from genome assembly GCA_050184115.1 of Gammaproteobacteria bacterium. Taxonomy (GTDB): domain Bacteria; phylum Pseudomonadota; class Gammaproteobacteria; genus JACKNG01. Next base: position 194,217 of record JBFXAQ010000004.1, read on the forward strand.
CGGCCCACGTCATGGATACCGTGGTGGCACCGGCCGTCGCACCGGCCGCGATCGTGGCGCGGGCATGCGAGCTGGCGACGCGCGTCGCCGAGGCCTTCGACTACGTCGGCATCCTCGCCCTCGAGTTCTTCGTCGATCGCGCCGGCCAGGTCCTGGTCAACGAGGTATCGCCGCGCCCGCACAATTCCGGCCACTACACCATCGAGGCCTGCGCGACCTCGCAGTTCGAGCAACACCTGCGCGCGGTCGCCGGCCTGCCGCTCGGCAGCGCCACCCTGCGAGCCGCCGCCGTGACCTTCAACGTGCTCGGCGCGCCGGGCGCGCGTGGCAAGCCCCGTTACATCGGGTTCGAACGGACCGACGCCGACGTCTTCGTACATTGCTACGATAAGCCCGAGGTTCGTCCCGGTCGCAAGATGGCGCACGTCACCGTGCTGGCCGCCGACCGCGAGGCGGCGCTCGTGCGCGCCGCCGCCATCAAGCCCGGTATCCGCGTGGAGGGAACCGATGTCTGACAGCACCCAGCGCCCGTTGGTCTCGATCGTCATGGGCAGCGCATCCGATCTGCGGGTCATGCAGGCCGCCGCGGATACGTTGCGCGCATTCGAAGTCCCGCACGAACTCGACATCGTGTCCGCGCACCGTACGCCCGACAAACTGCATGCCTACGCCGGTGGCCTGCTCGATCGCGGCATCGAGGTCGTCATTGCCGGCGCCGGCGGTGCCGCCCACCTGCCGGGCATGATTGCGGCCAAGACGGTGGTCCCGGTCATCGGCGTGCCGGTGGCGGCGACCAAGCTCGAAGGTATGGATGCGCTGCTGTCCATCGTGCAGATGCCGGCCGGGGTGCCGGTGGCCACCGTCGCCATCGACAACGCGGAGAACGCCGCCCTGCTGGCCACCCAGATCGTCGCTCTGCACCTGCCGGCAGTGCGGGCACGCCTGCTCGAACACAAGCGCACCCTGGCCGACCGTGTCCTGACCACGGCAGCCGCTACCGCCACTGTCTACCTGCCCGACCTCGGGCGTTAAGGCGGCGCGGCACGCCACGCCGAGGGCAGACGTGCGCGACGGCCACGCCCGGCGAGCGCGGCGATGATCGCGCTGCAAGCCGTGCTCGGGCTCGCCCTGCTGCACCTCGGCTTGTGGTGGGCGAGCGAAGCGCGTGCACGCATCCCCTGGCGCACGGTGGGCATCGCCCTGGCCCTGCAGTTCGTGCTCGCCGTCGCCCTGACGCGACTGCGCGTGGGGGCGGGCCTGTTCGATCTCGTTACCCGCGCCATGAACGCCCTGCAGGCGGCCACCGAAGCGGCCCTGCGCTTCCTGTTCGGCTACCTTGCAGGCGGACCGGCGCCCTATGCCGTGACGGATGCGGACGCGACCTATCTCCTCGCGCTGCGCGCGCTGCCGGTGATCATCGTGATGAGCGCGCTGGCCCGGGTACTGACCTACTGGGGCGTGCTGCCGTGGGTGGTGCGGCGGCTCTCGACGGTGCTCGAACGCAGCCTTGGTATCGGCGGCGCGCTGGGTCTGTCGGCGGCGTCCAACGTGTTCGTCGGCATGACCGAGGCACCGCTCCTGGTCCGGCCCTACCTCGCGACGATGACTCGCGGTGAGCTGTTCGCGTTGATGGGTTGCGGCATGGCGACCATCGCCGGGACGGTGTTCGTGCTCTTTTCCAACATCCTCGCACCGGTCGTCCCGGGCGCCGCCGGACACCTGCTGACCGCGTCGCTGATGAGCCTGCCGGCGGCGATCGGCATCTGCGTCATGCTGGTACCTCCGATGACCGAAACCCGCGCCATGGTGGTCGTCGCGCGCGACGACCACGGCAGTTTCGATGCCCTCTCGGCCGGGGCGTCCCAAGGGCTCACGCTCTACTTCAACATCCTCGCCATGCTGCTGGTGCTGCTGGCCACCGTCCACCTCGTCAACCTGGCGCTCGGCCACCTCACCGTTGCCGGCGCCGCGCTCAGCCTGCAGCGGCTGTTCGGCTGGGCCTTCGCGCCCCTGTGCTGGCTGATGGGCGTGCCGTGGGCCGAGGCGCCGGCGGCGGGCGCGTTGGTCGGCACCAAGACCATCCTCAACGAGCTGCTCGCCTACCTCGAACTCGCCGCCAGCCCGGCCGAGGCTTTCAGCGCGCGGACGCGCCTGATCCTGACCTACGCCCTGTGCGGGTTCGCCAACCTCGGCAGTCTCGGCATGCTCACCGCCGCGCTCGGTGTGCTGGTGCCGGCGCGGCGCGGGGAGATCATCGCCCTCGGATGGCGCGCGCTCGTCGCCGGCACGTTGGCGACCCTCAGCACCGGCGCGGTGGTCGGCCTCGTCGCGCCCTGAGCTTCGACGAAAGTGGGGGCCGCGCCGCCCGGCGCTGGCGCCGGCGGATCGCGGCGCGGTGCAAAGCTTTGTGCCCTGCCACCGCCCGGCGTTGAAGCGCGGCGGCCGACGGCAGACAATCGACGACCTGCAGGTGCGCGCCGGCCTGCGCCAGGCACGCGCGGATAGCCCCCGACATGAACATCGAAACGCTCAAGGTACCCGTATCCGATCTCGGCAAGGGCATGCTGGTCGTCAAGCTCGACCGACCGTGGCTGGAGACACCGTTCAAGCTGCAGGGCTTCCGCATCGAGCACCAGCGCGAGCTGGACATGCTCGCCAAGTACTGCAAGCACGTCTACATCGACGTCGACCGCGGCGTCGCGCCGCCAGCGGGACGCGGTGAGCGGGTGACCCTGACCGAGGAGGGTGAGGTGGTGCAACCGGCATCACTCGGCACCTCTGGCTTGATTGGCGGCGACCCGGCGCGCCAGAAGACCTCCGCCGCCGCCACGCAGGTCACGTTGCCCCCGCCGGCGGTGGAGTACGTGCTGGAGACGACCTTCGCCGAGGAACTGCCGAGCGCCCGCGCGGCGGTCGACGGCACCAAGCGGGCCCTGCGCGATTTCATGCAGAACCTCGACCACGACGCGCGCAACTGGCTCGGCGGCGTGCGCGAGGCCGCCTACGCGCTGGAAGCGAGCGTCCTGCGCAATCCGGATCCGGCGATGCTGTTCCGCGCGGTCGCCAGCGAGGAGCCGTTCTCGTTTCGCCACGGCGTACACAGCGCGGTGTTGGGCATCGCGCTCGCGCGCGAACTCGGCTTCCGCAAGCAGGCCATCCACGAACTGACCATGGGCATCCTGCTGCAGGACATGGGTAAGATGCGTCTGCCGAAGGAACTGCTGCGGGCGACTCGTCGTCTCGACGAACGTGAAGCGGAAATCATGCGCCTGCACGTCAAGTTCAGCGTGCAGATGGCCGAAGCGCTCGACAGCCTCACCCCGGGGACGCTGGCCGTCATTGCCAGCCACCATGAGCGTTTCAACGGCTCGGGCTATCCCGGCGGCCTGCGTGGCGGTCAGATCCCGCTGGCCGCGCGCATCGCCGGGCTGGTCGACAGTTTCGATGCGTTGACCAGCGAGCGCACCTACTCGGAACCGATCCCGGTGTACGAGGCGGTGCAGGAGCTCTACGCGGCGACCGTCGACGTCTTCCAGCGCGACCTTGTCGAGCGCCTCATCCAGGTGCTCGGCACGCATCCCATCGGCAGCCTGGTCGAACTCAGCGATGGCTGCGTCGCCATCGTCGTCGCGCTCAATCGTCACCGCCGGTTGCTGCCCTGCGTGGTGCGGCTGACCGACGCCGCGAAGCGGCCGGTCGCCCGCGCCGGTGTCGATGACCTGTCGGCGGCCGAAAAGGCGGTGGTGACGGTACGCGAGATCATCGATCCGGGCACGCACGGCGTGGCCCAGCCGCGTCTCGGCGATCTCTTCGATTGAACGTGGCGCGCGGCGCGGGCTGTTTGGCGCGCGCCCGCGAGTGCCAGTAGACTGGGCGGCCAATGGCCAGGCAGACCTACATCATCGGGCGCGCGGGCGACATCAAGCTCTACGACGATACCGTATCGCGCCGTCACGCCTGCCTCGAGATCGAGGACGGCACGATGTTCCTGCGCGACCTCGATTCCCGCAACGGGACCTACGAGATCCGCGACAAGCAGCTGGTACCCTTCGCCGCCGGCGTCATCGACACCGACCAGGTCTTCGCCTTCGGTGAGTGCGTGCGTAGCGCGCTGCAGCTGCTCGACATGGTGGCCGAGGGTGGTGGCGATGTCGGTGGGCTGGCGCCGTCGATGGACGTCGAGGCGGCGCTCGATGCCACCGTCGTCGGCCTCGAGGTGACACCGCGGCCGCGCCTTTCGGCCGGCGACATCATCGCGCTGCTCGATCGCGTCGACGCGGCCCTCGCCGCCGGGCGCGGTCTGGACGAAGCCTGTCGCGATGTCGGCATCTCGGTCCAGCGTTACGAGCGCTGGTGCCGGGAGCATGGGGCCGCACCGGCCGAGCGTGGGCGCAGCGACGACGACCTGCGCCGCGAGAACGAACGACTGCGCAAGCTCGTCGCCGACCTGTCACTGGAGCGCGAGGCGCTCAAGGAAGCGCTGGCGAAGTACGCGGCGCAGGATGCCCGCACCTCCGCCGCACCGCCGATCTCGCTCGTACGCGACGGTCAGCCCTGAGCGCGTGCCGGCCGGCCCTCAGGCCGGGCGCGCAGCCAGTGCGGTCTTGCGGCGCGCGCCGCCATCGGCGCCGTGTGGTGTGCGCAGCACGCTGTCGTTGATCTTCTCCATCTCACGCGCCTCGTCGGCGAGGCGCGCCGCAACGCGCATCATCTCGTGGCCAGCAGCGACCATCGGAATGTAGCGCGCGGCATCCTGTTCCACGAAACAACCCTGGGTGGTGACGCCAGCGACGTTCTCGGCGATGACCAGCGCGGCATAGGCCTTGGCGGCGGCGTAGGGATTGGCGAAGCCGCCCGCCGCGATCGCGGTGTCGGGTTTGACCGTCAGGCGCGGCAGCGCGGGCGCCTCGCCAGCCTTGAGCGCCTCGATGACGCGATCGAGTTCGTTCTGCACCGCGCGCAGCACACCGCTGGCGGCGAGTACCTTGATGACGTCGGCATTGAACAGCGCCATCTCGCTCGGGTCGAGGAACTCGCGGCGCGCGCCGATCATGGGGTCGGCCGGCAGGATGAAGAAGCCCAGGCCATCGGGCACGTTCATGACCTGCTTGCCATCGTCGTTCTTCTTGAAGAAGGCTTTGCGCGACGGCGCGTCGCCGAGGGCGATGGTCGTGGCGCCGGCCTCGAGCAGGGCCTTGCGTGCCTGGGTCGGGCCAGGCAGGGCGGCGTTGGGACTGACCAGCAGCACGAGATCGGCGCCGTAGGCGACGCAGTCGGCGGTCGCGCCGGCACAGGATTCGGGATCGAGCTTGGCGCCACTGGTGAAGGCGCGTGTTTCGAGGTCATCGCGGTCGGCGCGCTCGTCGAGCAGCAGGTCGAGCAGGGGCGCGGCGCCGATGCAACCGAGCTTGAGTACCGCCAGTTTGAAGACCTTGTCCGCCATGCCGCTCTCTCCGTTTGCAAGTGCCGTGGGGGCGCCGACTGTAGCACAGGCGGGACGGCCCCCGGGGCGCGAGGTCCAGGCGAAAAAAAGGCCGGCTTGAAGCCGGCCTCGTGTACGGAGTCGGGCGTGCTCTCAGCCGGCCTTCTTGGCGTAGGCGCTGCACCAGCCGCCGGCCGCGACCTGCTGGCCGGGGAAGATGCCGCAGCCGCCCCAGGCGTCACCGCCCTGGTAGAGCTGGCAGTTCGCGCAATGGCTGCCGGCGACGAAGTTGGCATACTTGGCCGTGTCGACGGTGGCGGCGTCGTGCACGTAGGCGAGTGCCTTGGCCTGCGCCGATTCCGGATCGACGTGCGGCATGTCGGCAGCGTGCACGAGCGCGGCGGGCGTGGTCAGCGCAACGGCGGTGAGGCCGGCGCAGGTGCGGGCGAAATCACGGCGGTTCATGTTTTTCATGGTGACGACCTCCTTGCGGGTGTCAGGAATTTCGAGGTCGCGTATTGTTGATCACCGGATGCTGCAGCGCACGCAGAATTGTCGCTAGTGAGAATGCTTATCGCATTCAATCGCACCATGAGCAGGCTGCGGACTGTCGAGCGCGATGAGACGTGCAGCGCACGCGGCGGTGGGTCTGGCGTGACGCGCGATCGCGCTCACGCGCACTCAGGATTCGATGTCCTGCGCGGCTGCGACGATGGTCTTCTCGGCGATGATCTGCCGCCACTCCTCCATCAGCAGCTTGAGTTCCTTGAGACGCTCGCGCCCGTCGAGGGCGGGGTCGACACCCTTGGCAGCGACCCGCGCGGCCTGCAGCGTGCGCGGATCGAAATCGATCGTCCAGGCGCCGAAACCGCCGTTCCAGGACCATGCCGTGCAGGTGAATTCGTCCCACGTGGCCTGCTCCGACCAGCGCGCCTTCGGCGGCACGGTCAAGCCGTCAATAGGGACGTGGCTGAGGGTGAAGCGAAAGCCGTTCTTGCCGAACTTGATGTGGTCGATGGAGACGACGGTGATCGCACGCAGATCGATGTACAAGGCCTCCGACGACCACAGGTATTTCCAGGCCAGCTTGAACAGCTCACGCGCTTCGGTGCGCGACCAGTCGTCGTGCTGCGTGTCGTGGGCGAGTGGGATGCCGTGCGCGTCGAGCGCGGCGCGCAGTCGCGCGCATTGCGAGAACGCCCCGAACAGGGCCCAGCGCAGTTGGCGCAGTTCGCCCTGCAGCACCGAGACCTTGGTCTCCAGGACCTTGTCCTTCTTCCACGCGAAACGCGGCAGTCTGCTCATCGACACGTTCCGTCCCGATCCCGTTGGCGAGTGCAGCGGTGAATCTAGCAAAGCCGGAGCGCGGGATGAATCGACGATCTGAACGGGCCCGGCCGGTGACGACGGCGCTCGGCCACGTTCTGGCGCTGTCGCTCGCCGCCGGCCTGGTCGCTTGTGCAACGCCGAGCCGGCCGCCCGCGGTGGGAGTCGTCGCACCAGCCGCGGCGTTGTCGGCAGCGTCCGTGCTCGCGGGTGATGACGGCCAGGGCTACGTCGGTCTCGCGCTGGCCGACGACGATCACGGTCTGCGCATCACCTACCTCCTCGCCGGCCCGGCCGCGGAAGCGGGTTTCGCCGCGGGCGATTACCTGTTCGATGTCGAGGGTGGGCGGTTCGCGGCGGCGGATTTTCGTGCCCGCGTCGCGGCGGCGTCACCCGGCGATCGCCTTGCGGTGTTGCGTGAACGAGGCGGCGAACGGGTCGCCGTCGAACTCGTCGTCGGCGACCACGGCGCGTGGTCGGGGCCGGCGCGCCGGCCGCGTGCGCGCGCGCCGGTTCCGGGATTGCCGCCGCCGGACTGGTATGCGACGCGCGCCACGCGGCCCACCGCAGTGCCGGCAGTGGCCACGGTGGCGGCAGCGCTCGCGGCGATGCTGGACGCGACCGCGCGGGAAGGCCCTGGCTACAACCGTTCGCCCTGGGCCGATCGCGCGTTGGCCGACGGCGCGACCCTGGCGGCCTGGCCAGGTGCCGTGCGCGATACGTTCGCCGCTACCGCGCGCTCGCGAAGCCCCTGGCACGATCGCTTCTGCCGCTGGCGGGATGCGGCGTGCCGGTTGCCGCCCGGCCCTGCCGTCACTGATCTCAACGCCCTGGCGCAGGCGCTCGCCGATCTCGCGGGCGCGGTCGACTCGGTGTTCGCCGCGCTGCCGGGCGGTCGGTCGGCCCTGCTGGGTGACGGTCGGGCGTGGCTTGCGCGTTTCGTCGCCGTGCCGCCCGCGAGCATCGAACGTGACGATCTGCGCGTGATGCGCGCCAGTCAACTCGTCGACGGCGCGCGACTGCTCGCGCTGTTCGGCGCGCTCGAACAGCTGGCCGGTGACGCCGCGCGCCTGGGAACCCCGCGTGCGCCCGTCGCTGCCGCGCGTCCGGCCGGGATCGAGGGTGAACTGCTGGCCGTCCTGCCAACGGCCCGCGGCGCCGTCGTCATGGGCGGCGCCGGCGCCAACCGCTACACCATGGACGGCTTGCTGGCGGTCATCGATCTCGGCGGTGACGACACCTACGAGTGGGCCGGTGGGCCGCCGCCGGTCCAGCTGCTGGTCGACCATGGGGGCAACGATCGCTACCGCGCGTCGTTCGGCGGCGCCGCCGCCGGCATCCTCGGCATCGCCGTGTTGCGCGATCTCGAGGGCGACGACGACTACCACGCGGGACTGGCCGGCTGCGCCAGCGCCCTGTTCGGCTTCGGCCTGCTCGACGATCGTGGTGGACGCGATCACTACGACTGCGGCGGCTGGTCGGAGGGCGCGGCGCTGTACGGCGGTGCCGCGCTCGTCGACCGCGGCGGCAAGCCAGACCGCTACACGGCCCCGGCGTTTGCGCAGGGGGTCGGCGGGCCGGGCGGGGTCGGCGTCCTCCACGACGACGGCGGCGACGACGTCTACCACGCCGACGGCGTGCTGCCGTCGGTCTACGGCACACCGGGCGTGTACTTCGCCATGAGCCAGGGTGTCGGCTACGGGCCGCGCCCCTACGATCACGGCGGCCTCGGCCTGCTCCTCGACGACGGCGGCGACGATCGCTACTTCGCCGGCGAGTTCGGCCAGGGCGGCGGCTACTTCGGCGGGCTCGGCCTGCTCGACGACGCCGCCGGCGACGACCGCTATGCCGGCCAGCGCTACGCCCAGGGTTTCGCCGTCCACCAGGCGGCCGGGGTGCTGCGCGATAGTGCCGGCCGCGACCTGTACTGGTCGACCACCGCGGCCGGGCAGGGCGCCGCCTGGGACCAGGCGCGCGCGATGCTGATCGAGGTCGGTGGCGACGACCAGTACCGCGCCGCAACGCTGAGCCAGGGCGCCGCCGCGCAGCAAGCCGAGGCGCTGCTCTTCGATGGCGGCGGCGCCGACGTCTATACCGCGCAAGCGCCCGCGCAGGGCGCCGCGGGCCCGAACGAGTACAACTACGCTGCCGCTGCGCCGGTGTGCAGCCTCGGCGTGCTGGAGGATCGCGCTGGGGCGGATCGATACTCGAGCAATCTTGCCAATGACGGCGCGCGGCTGGTCGATGGCGCGGGCGATGGCTTCGCCGCTGGACACGTCGGCCTGGCCGTCGATGGAATGCCGCCGCCGGAGGCCCTGGCGGGGCTGCCGGCGGCGTCCTGCGGCGAGGCGCCCTGAGCGACAGGCGTCGCGCCGGTCACGCGCTATCATGCGGCGACGTCGCGCCGGGTGTGGCGGGGCGGGCCAGTCAGGGGAGTTCGTCATCATGGGTACCGGTCTGCTGCGTACAGTCCAGGTCTGCGCGGCCTTGTTCGTGCTGGCCGTGGTCGGCATCGCGATCTTCGTCGTCATCGACCTGCTGAGCTTCGAGGCTGCATTGCGCATCGGCCGCAACGTCGGCGCCGTGCTCGCCATCGTCGTCGTCGGCGCGGCGGTGCTCGCCGGCGTGTTCGGTCTCGGCCGCGGTCGCGACGGCGGCTCCTCGGGGTCACCGCGATGAGCGCGCCGGCCAGCGCCACGCTGGTGGCAGGCGTCCTCGAGCGTTTCGGCGACGAGCTCTACCACTGCGCGTCGTGCAACTACTGCGTCGACCCGGTGTGGCCGGAACGCGGCATCGTCCGGGTCTGTGCCACGCTCGAACACCACGCGCCGTCGCCGGCCTACTCGGGGCGTGGCTTCATCGAGATCGCACGGGCGCTGGCGGAGGGCATGGAACTCGACCTCGACACCGTCGCCGCGCGCGTCAACACCTGCACCGATTGCGGTAACTGCGAGGTGACCTGCCCGATCGGCCTGCACCCGGCGGCGATCGGGCGTGGCCTGCGCACGGCGCTCGCCGAGGCCGGCCTCGCGCCGGCGGCGCTGCGCGAGGCAGTCGCGGCGATCACGGCGCAGGGTGGCGTGCGCGCGGCGCCGGCGCTGCGGCCCGTCGCTGCCGACGGTCCGCGGCTGCAGCTCTACGTCGGCTGTCATGCTGACGAGGATGCGGCGGCCCTGCTGCCGTGGCTCGCCGCTGCCGGCGTCGACGTCGGCCTCGTCCGCGCGGGCGACACCTGCTGCGGTGCCGCGCTGGCCGAACTCGGCGCCGCGGATACGGCGGCGGCCTGGCGCGAGGGCGCGGGGGATGACTTGGTCGTACTCGGCTACGAGTGCCTGCGGCACCTCGGCGAGGCGACGGCCGCACGCGGTTTCCTCGACTGGCTGGTCACCGCGCTCGAGGCGGGCGAACTCACGCTCACCCGGCGCACGGACGTCGCGGCGGCGCCGCCGCACCTGCTCGAGAGCTGTCAGCTCAAGCCGCGTCCGGGTCACCCGGCGCCGGTCGAGGAGGTGCGTGCGCGGCAACTGCTCGAACGACTCGGCATCCCCCTGGAGGACGCCGGCTTTCCCAATCGCCATCGCCTGTGCTGCGGCGCCGGCGGCGGTATGCCGCGTATGGAACCCGCCGCGGCGGCGCGCATGGCGCGTGGACGCCTCGCGGAAGCTGGTACCGACACCTCCGTGACCCTGGATCCGCGCTGCGCCCGCCACCTGCGAGCGGCCGGCGGCGCGGTGACCACGTTCGTCACCTGGCTGGTAGGGCATTGTGAACTCGGTGCGGTGAGCGGAGACGCAGCATGAGCGCGAACATCGATCGTCTGACCGACGGCCTGGCCGTGGCGACCGTCTTCACCGACCCGGTCGACCTGCTCGCCTATCGGCGCGACTGTTCGGTCGTGCGCCCCGGCGAACCGACCCTGGTGGCGCGGGTGCGCGATGTCGAGGAAGTACAGGCGGCGGTTGCGCGCGCGCAGCGCGAGCACCAGCCGATCTATGTGCGCGGTGGCGGCACCATGTACGCCGGCGGCATCAACCCGCATGCCGGTGGAGTGGTCATCGACACCGGCGCCATGGAGCGCGTGCTCGAGCTCGATCTCGCGCGCGGTATCGTCGTCGTCGAACCCGGCATCCGTTTCGCCGCGCTGACCGAGGTGCTGCGCCCGCACGGCCAGACCATCGGCATCGTGCCCTTGACCGGGCCGGCGGCCACCGTCGGCGGCGCGGTCTCGGCCCATGCGCTCGGCTCCGGCTCGCCACGCCAGCAGGGCATGGGTGATTGCGTCGCCGGCCTCGAAGTGGTGCTGCCGGACGGCACCCTGTTGCGCACGGGGAGCGCCGCCGCCGAGGGCGCCGGCTTCTTCCAGCGCTACTGCATCGGTCCGGACCTGACCGGGCTCTTCATCGGCGCAGACGCCACCTTCGGCGTCGTCACGGCCATCGCGCTGTGGCTCTACCCGCTGCCGCAGAGCCGTGACACCGTCAGCATCGGCTTCGACGGCGTCGCCGCGGCCGGCCGTTTCCTCGCCGCCGTGCAGGGCGCGGAGCTGACCCGCAACACCTGGTACGCCGCCGGTTACGAGGGCAGCGCGGTGAAGGTACGCGTGACCGCGGCCGACCCCGCGGTGGCAGCCGACAGCCTGCCCGGCTTCTGCACCGCCTTCGACCTCGGCGGCGAGCCCGCCGCGGTGGCCGGCGACCGCGCGCGCCTGCTCGAACTCGCGGACACTCACGGCGGGCGCGAATGCCGCGCGTTCGACGCCGCCTACTTCCGTCGCCTGCGCTACGACGAGTCCTACTGGTATTCCTACGCCGGCTATTTCACGCGCTCACGCTGCGCGATCCTGATGACCTCGTTGCCCTGCGATCGCCTCGAGGCCTTCGTCGCCACCGTCGACGGCCTGCGCCAGCGCTGGGCGGCGTTCCCCTGGGGTGCGGCGGTGGTGGTGTGTCGGCGTGGCCTGCACGGCGGCGTGATGGCGTTCTACGACGAACGCACGGCGTGGGACGCCGTGGCGCCGGCCATCGACGATGCCGCCACCGCGCTGATCGCGGCGGGCTGCGTGCCCTACAAGAGCGCCAAGCAATGGGCGCCGCAGGTGCAGGGCTTCGGCGCCTACAGCGCGACGCTCGCCAAACTCAAACGCGCGCTCGACCCGGACGGCCTGTTCGCGCCGGGCAACCTCGGCTTGTGACGGCCGGCTCGCAATAGCGCGGCTGGCCGCGGCAACAACCGTGAGGCGGTCTGCTAGAGGTACCGGGCAAGCTGCTCGCGCAGCAAGCGCTTGTTGAACTTGCCGACCCCGGTCTTCGGGATCTCGTCGACCCACAGGTAGCGATCCGGCAACCACCAGCGCGCGAAACCGGCCTCGGTCAGCCAGGTCGCGAGCGCGGTATCCTCGGGGTGTTCGGCGCCCGCAGTCGCACGCACGAAGGCGATCGGCCGCTCCAGCCACTTCTCGTGCGGCATGCCGATGACGGTGGCCTCGCTGACGGCGGGGTGGGCCATCAGCGCGTTTTCGAGATCGACGGATGAAATCCATTCCCCACCGCTCTTGATCAGGTCCTTGGCGCGGTCGACCAGGCGCATGACACCGTCGCCGTCGACCGCGGCGATGTCGCCGCTCTTCCACCAGCCGTCGATGAAGCTCTCCGCACTGCGCGGCTCGTCGAGGTAGGTGGTCGCGATCCACGGCCCGCGCACGTAGACCTCGCCGACCGCCTCGTCGTCCCACGGGATCAGTTCGCCGTCCTCGTCGAGCACCTTGCGTTCGACGCACGGCGCCGGGATGCCCTGGCGGGTGCGGATACGGATCTTCTCGGCGTCGGGCAGGTCCTGCTGGTCGCCGCGCAGGTAGGTGACGGTGGCGAGCGGCGCGCACTCGGTCGAACCCCAGGCCGTGACGATGGGAATGCCGTGGTGCTCGAGGTAGTAGCGCATCACCGCCGCCGGCGTCGCCTGGCCACCGAGCATGAGCCCGCGCAGGCTGGAGATGTCGTGCGAAGCCTGCTCGAGCAGGTGCATCATGTCGATGCCGACGGTGACGGCGCCGTGGGCGAAGGTCACCCGTTCTCGTTCGATCAGGGCGACGTTGTCGGCGGCGTGCGGACGCTCGCCGGGGAAGACGAATTTCGCCCCCACCCACACGCCGGCGAAGGGCACGCCCCAGGAATTGACGTGGAACATCGGCGCGATCGGCAGCAGCACGTCGCGCTCGGAGAGGGCCATGCAGTCCACGTGGGAGAGCATCATCGAGTGCAGCACGAGCGCGCGGTGGCTGTAGACGACGCCCTTGGGGTTGCCGGTGGTGGCGGAGGTGAAGCAGATCGAGGCCGCCGCGTCCTCGTCGACATCGGGGTAGTCGTAGCCGGGGTCACCCTGCGCGAGCAGGTCTTCGTAGGCGACGAGGCCAGGCAGGCTGGAAGCCGGTGCGCGGTCGGCGAGGATGACGAAGCGTTCCACCGTCGTCAGCAGCGGTGCGAGCGCCTCGACGGTCGCCAGCAGGTCGGGCGAGAAGAACACCACGCGGTCGGCGGCGTGGTTCATCGTGTAGGCGATGTGTTCCTCCGACAGGCGCAGGTTGGCGGTGTGCAGCACCGCGCCCGCGCAGGGCACGCCGAAGTAGAGCTCGAGGTGGTGGTGGGTGTTCCAGGCCAGGGTCGCGACCTTGTCGCCGGCGCTGACGCCGAGGGTTGCGAGTGCGCTGGCGAGGCGCCGCGTGCGCGCGCAGAAATCGGCGTAGGTGTAGCGGAACAGGCTGCCGTCGGCCTGGCGCGAGACGATTTCCTTGCGCGGGAAGTAGCGCTCGGGGCGTTCGACGACGCGCTTGAGATTGAGGTTGTAGCTGGCCATGGTCGCTCCTCGGCTGGGTCGGCACGGCCCGTGGGCGGGCCGCGCGCAACCTTACCGAGAGCGTTGCCGTTAGTCACGACACGGGCACGAAGGGCAGTCGGCGCCGGCGCTGCCGGCGCCGTGCTCAGACGGCGACCTTCCCCGCCACCACCCGCACCCGCCCGGCCGCGGCGCGCAGTTCCGCGCTGGCCGCGGCACTGGTCTGGACCACCTCGTGCAGACGCTCGGCGGCATGCATGATGCGATGGACGTTGGCGTTGACCTCGTTGCATACCGCGCTCTGCTCCTCCGCCGCGGTGGCGACGTGGGCATTCATGCCGTCGAGCGTGCCGAGGCTCGCGGCGATGGAATCCAGCGCATTGCCGGCGGCATGGGCCTGGTCGATGCCTTCACCGAGGACCTGTTGGCCATCGCGCACCATCGCGCTCGCCGCGCGCGCCTGTTCCTGCAGTTGTTCGATGATCGATTCGATCTGCAGGGTCGATTGCTGGGTACGGCCGGCCAGGGTGCGGACTTCGTCGGCGACGACGGCGAAGCCGCGGCCCTGCTCGCCGGCACGCGCCGCTTCGATGGCGGCATTGAGGGCGAGGAGATTGGTCTGCTCGGCAATGCTCTGGATGACCCCGAGCATGCCGCCGATCTCCTCGCTGGCCGCCTCGAGGCGCTCGACCGTGGCCACGGTGTGATCGAAATCGGCGGCGAGCTGCTCGAAGATGCGCTTCGACGCCGCCACCACGCGGGTGCCTTCGTGCGCCGAGACGTCGGCCGTGCGGGTGCGCTCGGCGGCCATCACCGCGCTGCGCGCGACCTCGTCGATCGACGCCGCCATCTCGTTCATCGCCGTGGCGACCTCGGTCGCCTCGCCCATCTGGGCCGTCGTGCCGAGGGCCAGCTTCTGTGTATGCGTCTCGACCGCGGCGGCGGCGGCGCGCAGGCCTTCGAGCGTCGCCGTCATCTCGGCCAGGTGCGTACGGGTCGCGTCGAGCAGTTCGTTGATTGTCCGTGCGACCTCGGCGAAGGCGTCGCCGCGCTGCACGGCGAGACGCGAGGTCAGGTCACCATGACCGGCGCGCACCGCCGCGGCGATCGCGCCGGCTTCGCGACAGGTGGCCTCGAGGGGGCGTATCAGCAGGCGCGCGGCAAGCCAGCCGACGGTGGTGCCGGCGCCGATCAGGCCGAGCACGAGGAGCAGGGCGAACATGGGCAACTCCCGGGTCAGGCGGTGGTGCAGGGCGCGGAGGTCGCGCATGTCGTGCAGGCTGACTAGGCGCCAGTCGAGGCCGTCGAGCGCCAACGGCGCCTGCGCCGCCAGCCAGGTGTCGCCGCGTTCATCGACGACTTCGTCGAGTGGGGTGGCGAGGCGGACGCGCCGCGCCGTGTCGGTCACCGGTTTCGCGGCAGCCGTGGTCCGCGCGACACCATCGCCGGCCAGTACGACGCCATCGGCCAGGGCCGCCAGCCGGCTGCCCGGTACCTCGGCGACGAGCGTGCCGAGGCGCCGCGCGCCATCGTCGATGGCAAACGCGACCGATGCCGCGGCTGGGCCGGCGTCGCCGCCATCGACGAGCAGCGGTCGCGCAGACGGGCTCGCCGCGACGGCTGCGAGGGCGCTCGCCGGCTTGCCCTCGCCGTCGCCCGCGATTGCGACCACGCGGTCCTGCGTGGCTTCGACCAGCAGCAGGCGCGACAGGCCGAAGCGTCCGCGCACGTCCGCGAGCCGCGTCTGCAGTTTGGCGCCGGCGTCCGCTTCCACGGCGAAGGTGTCGGCATCGACACGCCCGCCGGTCGGCGTCTCCGGCTCGTCGTCGATCCGCAGGGTCGTATCGATCGCGGCGTCGCCGGCCAGGGTCTGCAACTGCGCGCCGAGTTCGGCGAAGTAGGCCTCGAGCGCGCGCTGACCGGCGAGGTTGCGCGCGGACACCGCCTCGCGCGTGCTGGCGTCGAGGTACTCGGGTGCACCGTCGATGGCCAGGGCGCAAAGCACGGTGGCGACCACCGCGGCGGCTAGCGCGGTGACCAGCGTCGATCCCGCGGTCAGCAGGGTCTTGAACTGCATGGGGCGGTCCTTGTCAGAGGGAAGCGTCGGGGTGGGTGATGTCTGGCACAATTAGCGGCGCTGACGCGGTGCCGCTTTAACCCGTTCGGGGGTGGTAGGACGACCTCGGCAGACCCTCGCAACCGGAGATCCCCATGACCGCGACCGCCCGCGCGACGACGGCCTCGTCGAGCTTTCCCGCCGTCCACCGCGCCGCGCTCGAAACCGTGCAGGTCAACCTCGGTTACCGCTGCAACCAGGCCTGCCATCACTGCCACGTCGACGCCGGTCCGCTGCGTACGGAGAGCATGGATGCGGCGACCATCGACCTCGTGCTCGAGTTCGCCCACCGTGCCGGCGCCCGCGAGCTCGACCTGACCGGCGGCGCACCCGAACTCAACCCGCATTTCCGCGATCTCGTGCAGCGCGCGCGCGCGGCCGGTCTGGCCGTCATCGATCGCTGCAACCTGACCATCCTCGGCGAACCGGGCCAGGCCGATCTCGCCGACTTCCTCGCTGCCGCGGGTGTGCGCGTGGTCGCCTCGCTGCCGTGCTACTCGGCGGCGAATACCGACCTGCAACGTGGCAAGGGCGTGTTCGAACGCAGCCTCGCCGGCATCCGACAACTCAACGCGGTCGGCTATGGCCGTGCTGGCAGCGCGCTCGAGCTCGACTTCGTCTACAACCCGGCCGGGCCGTTCCTGCCGCCCGAGCCGGCGACGCTCGAAGCCGATTACCGGCGCGAGCTGGCCGCCCACGGCGTCAGCTTCAACCACCTGCTGACCATCACCAACATGCCCATCAAGCGCTTCCGCCATGCGCTGGAGCGTGACGGGCGCCTGGTCGAGTACCAGCGCCTGCTGGTCGAGAACTTCGCTGCCGCCAACCTCGAGCACGTCATGTGCCGACGCCTGGTCAGCATCGACTGGGCGGGCTACGTCTACGACTGTGATTTCAACCAGATGCTGGGCTTGGGCCTCGGCGGTCGGCGGCGCCATGTCCGCGAGCTGCTCGACCACGACCTCACCGGCGCGGCCATCGCGGTCGACGAGCATTGCTACGGCTGCACCGCGGGGCGCGGCAGCAGTTGCGGCGGCGCACTGAGCGGCTGAGACCCCGGCCGGCGTGATCGCCGTTTCCATCGTCGTGCCCGTCCTCGACGAGGGGCCGCGCCTCGCGGCTTTGCTCGGCCATTTCGCCGCGTGGCGCGGTGCCGGCGACGAGCTGGTGGTGGTCGATGGCGGCAGCCGCGACGATTCGCTCGGCGTGGCGCGCGCGCATGCCGACATCGTTATCACGGCGCCGCGCGGGCGTGCCGCGCAGATGAACGCCGGTGCCGCCGTGGCCGGTGGCCGGGTGCTGTGGTTCGTCCATGCCGACAGCGATCCACGGGCGGTTCCACGCGACGTCGTCGCCGGTTGTCCCGCCTGGGGCCGTTGCGACGTCCGTCTCGACGATCCCGCGGCGGTCTTCCGCGTCATCGAATGGCTGATGAACCGGCGCGCGCGGCTCACCGCCATCGCGACCGGTGACCAGGGCTTGTTCGTGACACGTGAACTGTTCGAGACCGTTGGTGGCTTCCCGGACTTCGCCCTGATGGAGGACATCGAACTGAGTGCAAGGCTCAGACGACGGGCGCGGCCGCTATGCGCCACGGGCCCACTGCTGACCTCGGCGCGGCGCTGGCGACGCCACGGTATCGCACGCACCGTGCTCCTGATGTGGTGGCTGCGGCTGGCCTGGTTCTGCGGCGTGGACGACATCCGCCTGGCACGGTGGTACGGCTACCGGTGAAACGCGCGGTGGTGATCGTCTTCGCGCGGCGGCCGCGAGCCGGACGGGTCAAGCGCCGCCTGGCTCATGCCGTCGGCCGCCGCCGCGCGACGGCGCTCTATGCCCGCACGCTGGCGCGCACCCTCGCCGTGGTGGACTCGCTGGGCGGCGTCGAACGGGTGCTCAGCGTCGCGCGAGCCGACGAACTCGCCGCCTTCCGTCACCTGCGCCGCGCCGGTTGGCGCCTGCGACCGCAGCGTGGGCGCGATCTCGGTGCACGCATGGCCGACGCCATGGCCGAACCACTCGCCGGCGCCCGTGCGACCCTGCTGCTCGGTTCCGACCTGCGCGATATCACGTGTGCGGATCTGCAGGACGCCTTGCGTGCGCTTGCCGGCGGTACCGACATCGTTTTCGGCGCGGCCGCCGATGGCGGTTACTGGCTCGTCGGGATGCGCACGGTGTGCCCGGCGGTCTTCGCGGGTATCGCCTGGAGCACGCCGCACGTGCTCGGCGATTCGGTCGCGCGTGCGCGTGCCGCGGGCTGCTCGGTCGCGGTTCTCGCGCCGCGGCACGATCTCGATGCCGGCCGCGACCTGTTGCGCGGCGCGGCGTCGCGGGGATTTCAGCGCAGCCGCACCTGGGCGCGGTCGAGGGCGGCGACGTAACGTTCGATGCGACGCTCCGCGCGGGCGTCGAGATCGACGAAGCAGGCGCCGATGCGCCCCAGCGATCGACCCTTCGGCGGCACGACGTGGCAGATCTCGATGATCGCTTCGAGCGGTTCGTCGCCGGTGTCGATGACGCAACGCGCGCGCCAGCCGAGCGCTCGCTCGAGGCGCTCGAAACCGTCGTAGGTGATGCGCGCGGAGAATCCGCCCGGTGACAGGTCACGCAGTTCGCCGACCAGTCGCATGCCAGCCTCGTCCTCGGCACGCACCGCCAGCGCCTTGTCCAGCGGCACGGCGGCGCGGTACTCGCGGCGGCGTTGCGGGAACTCGACGTCGTCCGGATAGAGGGCCTTGTAGAAGTCGCTGTCGCCAGCGCCGCCACGCTGCACGATGCGGGTCTCGAACGCGACCTCGCGTCCGTCCAGCAGCGCACGCACGGCAATGGCAGCCTGGGCGTCGACGAGTTCGTGCGCGGGCACGGGCTTGGGGCGATCGAGGACGAGGTAGCCGTCCTCGGGGACGAGTTCGATGATCGCGCTCTGCGCGGCGCTGCCGTCGGCCCAGCGCAGGTCGAGCAGGCAGTGGCGGGTGAACAGCTTGAGCAGGACCTGGTGGCGTGGGTCGTGGGCGGCGACCGCGTTTGCCGGGAGCGCCTCGGCGCGACGTTGGCGGGTGCCGGCGAACGCCAGTTTCATCGGCTCGTGCGGCGTCCGCCGCGGTCAGGCGTAGCCCACGCCGCGGGAAGCGTCGCGGCGCTTGAGACGGCCATGAGCGGTGTAGGTCGCCGGGCCGAGGCGGCCACCGTGGGTGATCTCGACCAGGCGCGCGACCATGCCGCGGTTCAGTTCGATGGCGCCGCCGTTGATGCGGTTGGCCTCGGCGCAGGCCGCGGCGAGCCGGCGGACCTCGTTCCACTCGAGCGGCAAGGCCTTGCCGGGGCGGCAATATTTGCCGGTGGCCTGTTCGAGCGCCGCGATCAGTCCGGCCTTGGTCTGCACGGCGGCCTCGAGCGCGACCACGTCGCGGCTGCGCAGGGCGCCGAGCTCCTCGCGCAGCGCCTCGCCGAGTGCGCCGAGCAGGCGCTCGAACGCCTCGCGCGCAGCCGGATCGGCGCTGGCCGAGGTGGCGGGCTCAGCCGCCATTGCGCAGGCCGAGCTGGGCTTCGAAGGCGGCGACCTTGTCGGCCACTTCGCGGTCCTCGACCTGGTAGCGACCGCTCTCGAGCTGGTCGCGCAGTTCCGCCACGCGGGCCTGGTCGACGACCGGCAGGTCGCGGACGGAGTCGCTCAGTCGCTGCAGGCGCCCCGCGAGGTCGGTCAGGGTGACCACGTCGCCGCCGGCCGGGGCGCTCGCGCCGCTGGCGCCGGTGCGTTCGACCTTGTTGCGCAGGTTGGTATCGACCGCTTGCGGGACGTGTGCGCCGGTACTCTTGATTTCTGAAACCATGTGCGTCGTTCCGGTGATGGTTGAGCCAGATAACGGTACCGACCGCTGAAACTTTAGGCGCGTGCCGGCGTTTGCGACGCCGTTGGCACATCGCCCGGTGGCGGTACCGGGATGGGTTTGCGCTCGTTCTACAGCATCGCGCCGCGACCGACAACGACCACGCCGTCGGCGTTCACGATGCCTTCGACCACGCGCGCCGAACTCAGGTTGCGCACGCGGATGCGTTCGCCGGCGCCGCCGTCGGCGAGCGCTTCGCCGCGGACGTTGACGCTGATGCCGCCGTGCCCGCTGGACAAGGTGACGCGGTCGCCGCGTCTGACCAGGCGTGGCCGTTCGAGCTGGTTGGCGCCGACGATTTCGCCGGCGGCGAGGTTGCGTCGCGCGACCTGGCCGGCAGCCTCGGCCGGCGTGCCGAGGAAGTCGGCGCGGGTGCCGTCGAGCCGGCGACGCGCAAGCGCGAGGTCGTCGGTGGCGACAACCTGGCCACGTGCGACCGGCCGGGTGGTGACGACGACCTCGGCATAGCGGGTCAGCGTCACCGGTACGTACAGCGACCACGGCTTGTCCCCGCTGCAGCGCACTTCGACGGAGACCGGACCGTTCGCGCGCCGGGCATGGGGAAAGCGTGCGTCCAGTGCAGTGCTGCAGCGTGGCAGGCGCAGGCGCGGATCGAGGCGGCCGATGTTTGCCTCGACATCGCCGTCAGCGATCGCGCTGGTGGCAACGAATTGCCGCACGGCGTGCTCGATGTCGGCCAGATCGTGGATCGCGGCGGCCGCGGCGGACGTCGCCAGGCCCAGGCATATTAGGAGTGTCGATACGGCTCGTAGCATGGTCATTCCATCGTCGTTGGGCAGGGTTCACGTGCTCGCGAGCAACGATGCAAGGGTCGTGCCGGTCGTTCCCGCGCCGGCCCGGCGCCGGCGTGGTCAAGCACGGCCGCACGCGGCCGCTACCTTCGGGCAGCATTCCAGACAGTCCAGGAGCAACCCATGTCCCGCGTCATGGAGGGCGTCGATCGCCTGACCCGGATCGCCGGCCAGAACCGCCTCGAGCTGCTGTTGTTCCGGCTCGATGGCGGCCAGCAGTTCGGTATCAACGTCTTCAAGGTGCGCGAGGTGCTCAAGTGCCCGACGGTGCGTCCCGTGCCGCACTCGAACCCGCACGTCCGCGGTGTCATGCATACCCGCGGCCAGACCGTGACCATCATCGATCTCGCCTCGGTCCTCGGCCTGCCGCGCCTGGCCGCCAGTGCCGAGGATTTCGTCATCATCACCGAGTACAACGGCCGCGTGCAGGCCTACCTGGTCAGCCAGGTCGAACGCATCGTCAGCCTGCGCTGGAACGAGATCCACCCGCCGCCGCACGGCATCGGCAACCACAATTACCTCACCGCGGTGGTCAATATCGACGACAAGCTGATCGAGATCCTCGATGTCGAGCGCGTCCTGGCCGAGATCGTCGGCATCGAGGAGGAAGTCTCGGAGGCCCTGCGTGGCAAAGCCGACGCTCCGCATGCACGGCCGCGCCACGTCTTCGTCGCCGACGATTCCGTCGTCGCGCGCAAGCAGATCACGAAGGTCCTCGACCAGCTCGGCGTCACCTACGACGTCGCCGAGAACGGCCGCGCGGCCTGGAACATGCTCAAGGCCGCGGCCGAGGACGAGGACGCACCGCCGATGTCCGCCCGCTACGGCATGATCATCTCCGACATCGAGATGCCGGAGATGGACGGCTACACCCTGACCAAGGCCATCAAGGGCCATCCCGCCATGCGCGACCTGTATGTGTGCCTGCATACCTCGCTGTCCGGCAGCTTCAACCATGCCATGGCGGAGAGCGTCGGCGCCGACAAGCTGGTGCCGAAGTTCGTCGCCGACGATCTCGCCCTGGTCATCCGTGGCCAGCTCGAAGGCGAGGAGGCCATCCGCGCCGCCGTCTGAACCTTGCCGGCACGCGGCAGCCCTTGCCGCCGCGTGCCGCCGCCCCGCCCGCCGTCTCGTCCTAAGCTGCTGATTCTTCTAACCCGCGGGAGTTGGCACGGCTTTCGCTAATCGTTCCGCAATTGGATTCACGCGGAACCCGCAGCCATGCCTTCATTCGACGACGCTCTCGGTATCCACGCTTCGGCCGTGGCATTGCGCGTACGCCGGGCCGAGATCCTGGCCGCCAACCTCGCCAACGCCGACACCCCCGGGTACCAGGCGCGCGATCTCGACTTCCGCGCGGTGCTGGCCGCGGCCGGCGGTGCCGACACCCTGGCCCGCACCCAGGCCGGTCACATCGGGATGTCCGGCGGCGACGCCGACGTCGCGCTCCAGTACCGCCAGCCGCTGCATGCCTCGCTCGATCAGAACACCGTCGACGTGCAGGCCGAGCGCGCCGCCTTCCTCGACAACGCGCTGCGCTACCAGGCCAGCATGACTTTCCTGAACGGACGCATCGCCGGCCTCGTGTCGGCGTTGCGCGGGGAGTGAGCAGCATGTCCCTGTTCCGCATCTTCGACATCGCCGGTTCCGCGCTCGACGCCCAGACCGTGCGCATGAACACCGTCGCCAGCAACATGGCCAACGCCAACAGCGCCGCCAGCGCCACCGGCGAGACCTACCGCGCACGCCAGCCGGTGTTCGCGCCGCTCTTGTTCGAGGCCATGGACTTCGCCGACAGCGGCGCCGTCGCCGGCGTCAGCGTCGAGGGCGTGGTCGAGAGCGACGCGCCCTTGCGCCGTGAGTACCAGCCCAATCATCCGCTGGCCGACGAGACCGGCTATGTCTTCATGCCCAACGTCAACATGGTCGAGGAGATGGCCAACATGATGTCGGCCTCGCGTAGCTACCAGTCCAACATCGAGGTCATGGAGGCGTCCAAGCGGATGCTCCTCCAGGCCCTGTCGCTCGGCCAGTAGGCGCCGGGCACCAACCACGAGTAAGCAGCCATGGACAAGACCACTGCCATCGTCAACGGGGTTCTCGACCAGTACCGCCTGCAGGACAAGCAGGCCAAGGCCGACGACGCCACCCTCGGTCAGCAGCAGTTCTTCGAGCTGATGGTGACTCAGTTGAAGAACCAGGACCCGATGAAGCCGATGGAGTCGGGCGACTTCCTCGGCCAGATCGCCCAGTTCAGCACCGTCAACGGCATCGGCGAACTGCAGCAGTCCTTCGCCACGCTGGCTTCGTCGCTGCAGTCGAACCAGGCGTTGCAGGCCTCGACCATGGTCGGGCGCGAGGTCGTCTTCCCGAGCGACCGCTTCAGCCTGCGCAGCGGCGAACCCGCCGGCCTGTCGGCGACGCTGGCCGAAGAGGCCAGCGCGGTACGCGTGACCATCACCGATCCCGGTGGCCAGGTGGTGCGCCAGGAAATGCTCGGGCAGCAGCCGGCCGGGCGTGTGAACTACACCTGGGACGGGCTCACCAACGGCGGCACGCCGGCGATCGCCGGCCATTACGCGGTGCGCTTCGATGCCATCGTCAACGGCGCCGAACAGGCGCTCGAATCCGCCGTCCGCGCGCGCGTCGACAGCGTCTCGCTGTCGCGTGCCGGATTGGCCCCGACCCTGAACGTCGACGGATACGGCACGGTCGCCATGGGCGACGTGCTCGAGATCCTCTGATCAACCGCATTTCCCGAGGAGCACACCATGCCATTCAAAGCCGCCATCAGCGGGTTGGAAGCCTCGTCCACCGAGCTCAACGCCATCGGCAACAACATCGCCAACGCCGCCACCACCGGTTTCAAGCGTTCGCGCGTCGAGTTCCAGGACGTCTTTGCCGTGTCCAGTACGGGCGCGGTGGCCAATGCCACCGGCCGCGGTGTCGACACCGCGCGCGTTGCCCAGCAGTTCGACCAGGGCAACATCTCGTTCACCGACAACGCCCTCGATCTCGCCATCAGCGGCCAGGGCTTCTTCATGCTCGACAACGACGGTGAGCGCATCTACTCGCGCGACGGCGCCTTCGGCCTCGACCGCGACGGTTTCGTGACCAACTCCAACGGCAACCGCCTGATGGCCTTCGGCGCCGATGCCGCCGGCAACATCAACGGCGCGCTGACCACGCTGCACCTGTCGCAGGCCAACAACCCGCCGAGCGCGACGACCGCCGTCAGCATCGGCGCCAACTTCGACGCCGATGCCGCGCAGCCGCCGGTCGGCGTGTTCAGCGCGACCGATGCCAACACCTACAACGAGACCACCGCGCTCAACGTCTTCGATTCCCAGGGTGGTTCGCACCTGATGCAGATGTACTTCGTGCGCGCGGCGGCGACCAACACCTGGGACATGCACGCTTTCGTCGACGGCAACGCGGTGGGCGGCGCCAACAGCCTGGTGTTCGACGGCGCCGGCCTGCTGACCACGCCGGCCAGCGGCCAGGTCACGTTGCCGGCCTTCACGCCGACCGCCGGCGTCAACGCCATGAACGTCACCCTGACCCTGACCGACTCGACCATGTTCGGCGCGCCGTTCGGCGTCAGCGAGCTGACCCAGGACGGTTACACCACCGGCCGCATGGCGGGCATCGACATCGATTCGGAGGGCGTCATCCTGGCCCGCTTCACCAACGGCCAGTCCGCGGTGCAGGGCCAGATCGCGCTGGCCAACTTCGCCAACCCGCAGGGTCTGCGCCCGCTCGGCGGCAACGGCTGGTCGCAGACCTTCGCCGCCGGCGAGGTGCTGGAGGGGCGCCCGGGCACGGCGAGCCTCGGCCTCATCCAGGGCGGCGCGCTGGAGGACTCCAACGTCGACCTGTCGCAGGAGCTGGTGGCACTGATCATCGCCCAGCGCAACTTCCAGGCCAACACCGAGGTGATCTCGACCGCGGACTCCGTTACGCAGTCGATCATCAACATCCGCTGATTGACGCCCGACCCGACCCGACGCGGAGAACACCACCGTGGATCGCATGATTTACCTCGCCATGTCGGCGGCCAAGCAGACCATGAACGCGCAGGCGCTGGCGACGCACAACCTCGCCAACGCCGGCACCACGGGTTTCAAGGCCGACTTCGAGGCCATGCGCGCGATGCAGGCCTATGGCCCCGGTCATCCCGCACGGGTCTTCGCCAAGACCGAACGACCGGGCATCGACTTCGCACCCGGCACCATCGAGCAGACCGGCAACGATCTCGACATCGCGGTCAACGGCGATGGCTTCATCGCCATCGTCGCCCCGGACGGCAGCGAGGCCTACACCCGCGCCGGCGACCTGCACCTCACCGTCAACGGCCAGCTGCAGACCGGCGCCGGTCACCCGGTGCTCGGCAATGGCGGCCCGATCGCGGTGCCGCAGGCGCAGTCGATCAAGATCGGCATCGACGGCACGCTGTCCATCCGCCCGCTCGGGCAGGAGGCCAACACGCTGGCCCAGGTCGACCGCATCAAGCTGGTCAAGCCGCCGCTGGCCGATCTCGTCAAGGGCCCGGACGGTCTCTTCCGCCTCGCCGACGGCAGCTCGGCACCGGCCGATGCCGCGGTCGGCGTGGTCCAGGGCGCACTCGAGCGCAGCAACGTCAACAGCGTCGCCGAGATGGTGTCGCTCATCACCCATGCCCGCCAGTACGAGATGGCGGTCAAGGCCATGGCCAGCGCGCAGCAGATGGATGCCGCCGCCGGTCGCCTGCTCAACCTGAACGGCTGACCCAAGCAGAGGAACCCGCATGGCTTCCGCATTGAACATCGCCCAGACCGGTCTCGACGCGCAACAGACGCGCCTGGCCGTGATCGCGAACAACCTCGCCAACGTCGCCACCACCGGCTTCAAGAAGAGCCGGCCGGTGTTCGAGGACCTGCTCTACGAGACCATCGCCCAGCCCGGCGCCGCCTCGTCGCAATCGACCGAGCTGCCGTCCGGCCTCATGCTCGGCACCGGCGTGCGCACCGTGGCGACGAGCAAGGTCTTCACCCAGGGCGAGCTGTCACCGACCGACAACGCGCTCGACGTCTCTATCCAGGGCCGTGGTTTCCTCCAGGTGCTGATGCCCGACGGTTCCACCGCGTACACCCGCGACGGCACCATGTCGATGAACTCGCAGGGTCAGCTGGTGACGCCCTCGGGCTACGAGATCGATCCCGGCATCACCATTCCGACCGAGGCGCTCTCGATCACCATCGGCCAGGACGGCACGGTCTCGGTGCTGGTCGCCGGGCAGAGCACGCCGACCCAGGTCGGCCAGTTGCAGCTCGCCGATTTCATCAACCCGCAGGGCCTGCAGCCGATCGGCGAGAACCTGTACAAGGAGTCGGTCGCCAGCGGCAACCCGCAGACCGGTACCGCCGGCCTCAACGGGCTCGGCACCTTCATCCAGGGCGCGGTGGAATCGTCCAACGTCAATGCCGTCGAGGAACTCGTCGACATGATCGAGGCCCAGCGCTCCTACGAGATGAACTCGAAGGCCATCCAGACCGCCGACGAGATGATGCAGTTCATCACCCAGACCTTGTGATCACGCCACGCGAGACACCCGCCATGACCACCATCCGCGCCTCGATCCTGCCCAGCCTGGCCACGCTCGTCGCCGTCGCGCTGCTCGCCGGCTGCAACTCGACGCCACGCCGTGACCCCGAGTACGCGGCGTCCTACCCGGCCGCGCCGGTGACGCCAGAGGCGGCGCAGGCCGCCAGCGGCGCCATCTACCAGCATGGCCACGATCTCGCCTTCTTCGAGGACATCAAGGCGCGGCGCATCGGTGACATCCTCACCGTGCGCCTGACCGAGAACAACAACGCGCAGAAGAAGTCGGACACCGCCATCGGGCGTTCCAACAGTTCGAGTATCGAGAACCCGACCATCCTCGGTGCGACGCCGCAGTTCAACCTGCCGAAGCTGCTGCCCTTGTCGAGCACCAAGGACAACACGCTCGAGACCAATCTCGCCGCCGAGCACGACTTCTCCGGCAACTCCGATTCCAGCGTCTCCAACACCCTGACCGGTGACATCACCGTGACCGTCGCCGACGTGCTGCCGAACGGCTACCTCATGGTGCGCGGCGAGAAGCGCCTGAACATCAACCAGGGCAACGAGTACATCAAGATCTCGGGGCTGGTGCGCCCGATCGACATCGCCGCCGACAACAGCGTGGCGTCGACCCGCATCGCCGACGCCACCATCATCTACAACGGCGACGGCGCCACGGCGGACGCCAACCGCGCCGGTTGGCTGACGCGCTTCTTCGTCAGTGCGGCGTCGCCGTTCTGAGCGCGCGCCCACTACGACACCGATGACGACAACGAGGGTAAGGACATGACCAGCACACTGCGCAGCACCATCATCGGCATCGTCGCGGCACTGCTGCTCGGCGCGACCACGCCGGCCAGCGCGGAACGCATCAAGGATCTCGCCCAACTCGCCGGCGTGCGCGAGAACCAGCTCGTCGGCTACGGCCTGGTGGTCGGGCTCGATGGCACCGGCGACCAGACCTCGCAGACGCAGTTCACCATCCAGAGCATCCGCAACATGCTCAACCAGCTCGGTGTGACCCTGCCGCCGACGGCCAACCCGCAGCTGAAGAATGTCGCCGCGGTGATCGTCCACGCCAACCTGCCGCCCTTCGCCAAGTCGGGCAGCGCCATCGACGTCACCGTGTCCTCGATCGGCAATGCCAAGAGCCTGCGCGGCGGCAGCCTCGTGATGACCCCGCTCAAAGGTGCCGACGGCGCCGTCTACGCCATGGCCCAGGGCAACCTCGTGGTCGGCGGTTTCGGTGTCGACGGTTCGGATGGCTCGAGCATCACCGTCAACGTGCCGAGCGTCGGTCGCATTCCCAACGGCGCCACCGTCGAGCGCGAGGTGGTCACGCCGTTCATGGCCGAGGACTACCTCACGCTGAACCTCCACCGCAACGATTTCACCACCGCGTCACGCATGGTCGAGGCCATCGACGCCGTGCTCGGCGACAGCTCGGCGGTGGCCGTCGATGGCGGCTCGATCCGCGTCGTCGCGCCGGTCGATCCGGCCCAGCGCGTCGCCTTCATGTCGCTGGTCGAGAACATCGAGGTCGCGCCCGGCGACGCCCCGGCCAAGGTGGTCGTGAACTCACGCACCGGCACGGTCGTCATCGGCAACAAGGTCATGGTCAGCGCCGCGGCGGTGACCCACGGCAGCCTCACGGTCACCATCAGCAACAACCCGGTCGTGAGCCAGCCGGCGCCGCTGTCGGGCGGCCAGACGGCGGTGGTGCCGAAGCAGGACATCGAGGTCGCGCAGGCCAACAATCGCATGTTCCTGTTCAACCCGGGCGTCTCCCTCGACGACATCGTGCAGGCCGTCAACGGCGTCGGCGCGGCGCCCGGCGATCTCGTCGCCATCCTCGAGGCGCTGAAAGAGGCCGGGGCGCTGCGTGCCGAGCTCATCGTCATCTAGCGCGCAGGCCGATGAGAAACTACTGCGGAGGCCATCTGCGGCGTTGCGGGCGCGGCTGCGCCTGGGCAAAACGGGGGCAAAACGGGGACAGTTTACTTTGCGCGAGTACTCAGCCGCGGCCACGGCGCTGGCGCAAAGTTAACTGTCCCCGTTTTCCTGCTCGCCTTCCCCGCGCCGGGCTCGCTGGCCTTCCTCGCTACGTTTCTCACCGGCCTGCCCACCCGCCTGCGCCGTAGGTGGCTCCGCCCGCAGATCGGTCGCTGACGCGGCAGCCCCTGCCGCCACCGGCGGCAGGCTTTGCCGCCGCGCCCGTACGAGCTGCGCAGGGCGAAAAAATCTCTCTTCAAAACAAGCAGATAAAGCCTTGCCGAACTTGGCATTGCTTGTGCAATGGGTTCGGCAGGTATTTCGCTTGGAACCCATGCAATGGATGCACCGGCTGCCGGTGGTTATGTCGACTTCACGCGCTTCTCGAAGCTGCGCGAAGCGTCGCATGGCGACCAGGCCGCGGCGCTGGCCAAGGTCGCCGACGAGTTCGAGGCCCTGTTCGTCGACCTCATGCTCAAGGCCGCGCGCCAGGCTTCGCCCGGCGATGGCCTGTTCGACTCCCAGGCCGGCGATACCTACCAGGAGATGTTCGACCAGCAGATTGCGCAGAGCATCGCCGCCGGCCAAGACCTCGGCATCGGCCGTGCCCTGCAGCGCCAGTTCCAGGCCCTTCTCGGCGCGGACACGGCGAACCGTGAGGAGGGCGAACGCCGTCGCGTGAACGGGGAGGCCGGTGCCCAGCCCGAACTGAACCCGCTGCGCCGCTACCTCGGCCCTTCACCCTACGTCCAGGCCGAGGCGCCCAGCGCTGCGGTGCGCCGTGCGCCGCGGCCCGATAGCAGCGCAGACGGCGACGATCCGCGAACCGGCTTCATCGCCGCGCTCGGCGCCCACGCCGAGCGGGCCGGGCGCGAACTCGGCGTGCCGCCACGCGCGCTCCTCGCCCAGGCCGCGCTCGAGACCGGCTGGGGGCGTCATGTCATGCAGCAGGCCGACGGCCGGAGCGCGCACAACTACTTCGGTATCAAGGCCGATGGCAACTGGCACGGCGCGGTCGTGCGCGTGCCGACGACCGAGTACGTCAACGGTCGCATCATGACGGTGACGGCGAATTTCCGCGCCTACGACACGCCGGCTGCCGCCTTCGGCGATTACGTCGACTTCATCCGCGACAACCCGCGTTACCGCGAGGCCCTGGCCAGCGGTGCCAGTGAGCGCCGGTACGCGCGCGAACTGGCGGCGGCCGGCTACGCCACCGACCCGGCCTACGCCGAGAAGATCATCGCGATCATCGAAACCGGTGACTGGACCATGTATCCCGCCACCACCCCCGCCCTCGACCCTGACCAAGGGAGCTGACCTCCATGGCGAGCAGTACCTTCGAAATCGGCCTGTCCGGCCTCATCGCGGCCCAGCAGGGCCTCGCCACCACCGGCCACAACATCGCCAACGTCAACACGGCAGGCTACAGCCGCCAGCGCGTGACCCTGGAGACCCGCGAGCCGCAGTTCATCGGCTACGGTTTCACTGGCAAGGGTGTCGACGTGCAGGCGATCGAGCGCATCGCCAATGAGTTCCTGGTCGACCAGTTGCGCAACTCGACCGCCAACGAGGCCCGCGCCGCCAAGCTGTCCGAACTCGTCGACCAGATCGACGCCCAGGTCGGCGACGCCCTCGTCGCCGGCGGCGTGCAGAACTTCTTCGAGTCGGTCGGCGACGCCAACGACGACCCGCGCCTGATGGCGACGCGCCAGGTGCTGTTGGAGAGTGCGAGATCGATGGTGTCGCGCATCGCCGAGCAGGAGGAGCAGTTCAACCTGATCTCGCGCAGCGTCAACCAGCAGATCGGCGGCTCGGTGCAGAAGATCAACGCGCTGACGGGGGCGCTGGCGGCACTCAACATCGACATCGCGCGCGGCGCCGGGCTGGCCTCGGGCGAGCCGTCGAACGACCTGCTCGACAAGCGCGACCAGCTGCTGAACGACCTCTCCCGACTGGTCGGGGTGCAGACCCAGCAGCGCGCCGACGGCATGGTCAACGTGGTGCTCGGCGACGGCCAACTGGTCGTCACCGGTGGCGTTGCCACTGCCCTGCAGGCCACCACCAACCCGATCGACGCCTCGCGCATGGAGATCAGCCTGGTCGTCGGCGGCAACCTGACGCAGGTCACCGACACCCTCGGCGGTGGCGAACTCGGCGCCTTGATCGATTTTCGCGACGCCAACCTCGACCCCGCGCGTAACGCCATCGGGCGGCTCGCGACGACGCTTGCCATCACCCTGAACGAGCAGCACCGCCAGGGCATGGATCTCGACGGCGCGCTGGGCGGGGATCTCTTCTCGATCCCGCCGCCGGACGTCAACTCCCTCGGCACCAACAGTGGTTCGATCAGCCTCGCCTTCGACCCAGCCACGGTCGGTAATCTCACCACCGCGGACTACCGCCTGACCCACGACGGCACCAATTTCACCCTGATGCGCTTGTCCGACCTGAGCCAGCAGACCCTGTCGGGCGCCGGCCCGTTCACCGTCGACGGCCTGACCATCACGGTGACCTCGCCACCGGCGGCCGGCGACCAGTACCTGCTGCAGCCGACCAAGTTCGTGCCGCGACAGATGCAGGTCGCCATTGCCGACGCGCGCAAGATTGCGCTGGCCTCGCCGGTCTCCACCGCGAGCGCCACGACCAATATCGGCAGCGGCGAGATCACCCGCCCGCAGGTGCTCGATGCGACGGACGCGGCGCTGCTCAACCCCGTGCAGCTGGTGTTCAACGATCCGCCGACGACCTACCAGGTCAACGGCGCGGGTCCGCTGATCGCCTACACGGCCGGCGCCGACATCGATCTGAATGGCTGGCGGGTGCAGATCACCGGCGCCCCGCTGCCTGGCGACATCTTCACCGTCCGCAGCAACGCCGGTGGCATGGGCGACAACAGCAACGGGCTGAGCTTAAGTGCGATGCAGTTCCAGCCGCTGATGGCGGGAGGCACCGCGACCTACCAGGAAACCTACGGCGTGCTGGTCGGCGAGGTCGGCGCGGCCGCGCAGCAGGCGCGCATCAGCCGCGATGCGCTCGGCGCGCTGAGCGAGAACGCGCAGGCCGCACGCGACGCCTTGTCGGGCGTCAACCTCGACGAGGAGGCCGCCAACCTGCTGCGCTACCAGCAGGCCTTCCAGGCCGCGGCGCGCGTCATCTCGGCCGCCGACGCCGTGTTCCAGTCGCTCATCGAGGCGGCGCGAGGATAGAACCATGCGAGTCACCACCAACCAGATCTACGCCCAGTCGCTGAACCGCATCTTCGAGCTGCAGAAGAGCTCGCTCGACATCCAGAGCCAGGTCGCCACCGGCAAGCGCATCAACCAGCCTGGCGACGACCCGGTCGCCGCTGCCACGGTGCTGCAGATCAAGGAGCGCCTGCAGGCGGTCGAGCAGTACGATCGCAACGGCGTCATTGCCGAGCAGCGTCTGACCCAGGTCGACGACATCTTCGGTGGCGTCAGTCACGTCCTGCAGCGCACCCGCGAACTGCTCATCCAGGGGCGCAGTGAGGCGCTCGGGGCGAGCGACCGGCGCGCGGTGGCCGCCGAGATCCGCGAGCAACTCGATGTCCTGGTGGATCTCGGCAACACCCGCAACGCGTCGGGCGAGTACATCTTCGCCGGCGCGGCGGTGACCACCCGTCCGTTCATCCGCGACGCACTCGGCAACGTCAGCTACAACGGCGACCAGACCGTGCGTCGCATCCAGGTCTCGGAGACCCGCCAGGTCGAGGAGAGCTTCACCGGGCAGGAGGCCTTCGTCGCCATCCGCAAGGGTAACGGCGTGTTCGCGGCCGCGCGCAACCCGGCGAACAGCGGCACCGGCCAGGTCAGCGACAATGTCATCGTCAACGGCGCGGCCTACCTGCCGCACGACTTCCGCATCAACTTCACCAGCGCGACCACCTACGACGTCATCGACGACACCGCTGGCAGCACGCTGCTCAGCGCGCAGCCCTACGTCGAGGGCGCCGCGATCGGGTTTGCCGGCATGGCCGTGACCGTCATCGGCGCGCCGCAGGCCGGTGACGAGTTCACCCTCCAGCCGAGTCCCAACCAGTCGATGTTCGCCACCGTCAACGACATCGCGGTGGCGCTGGAGACCGATTTCCACGACGCCGCCGGCGCCGCCCGCTTCGGCTTCGACATGGACCGCGCCATCGAGGATCTCGACCAGGCCATGGAGAAGGTCGCCGAACTGCGTTCCAGCACCGGCGCCCGCCTCAACACCATCGACGCCCAACGCAACAACAACGAGGATTCGGGCATCAACCTGCAGACCCTGCGCTCGAACCTCGAGGACGTCGACCTGACGGCGGCGATCAGCAAGCTCGCGCAGCAGACCACGGCGCTCGAAGCCGCGCAGGCGGCGTTCGTACGAGTTCAGGATCTCAGCCTGTTCGACTACCTCTAGCGGGCACAGCGCTCCAAAGCTACTGCGGCGACCACCTGCTGCGTTGCGCGTTACGCAGGGCTTCCTGCCCTGCGCCCTGCGGGCCGGCTTGACGGCCGTTCGATTTCGCTCCCGGCGAAATCTGCGCCTGCGCTCCTCATTTACAACCAGTGAACTCCGGTGCTCGGCTCGCTCGCGCCGGGCTAACTGGTCGTCCTCGCTACGCTTTGCAGCGCTGCGCGGCGGCTTCTGGAATGCGGAGTGGTACGGATAATTTGGTGACAGTCACCGATTTGCGAGACGACCGGAATACGGTGAGGAATACGGTGACTGTCACCAATTTCAGGAATACGGTGACTGTCACCAATTTCGGGGCAAGCCGGTTAGTGTCAGGAATTGGGTGACTGTCACCAAATTCGGGGGGGGGACGTTCAGGGACGTCGAGAACCCGCCTAAAGCGCACCCGTCGGTGGCCGCTAAGACGGCTTGCCAAGCCCGCAGTCGGGCCGATGGAGTGTGAACCATGGGGCGTCGTGAATTTGTCCTGGCCGAGCAGCGCCTGCCGGAGCTGCGCCAACTGACCATCCTGATGCTGGCGGCGGTGGATGCCGGGCAGTGGGGCGTGGTCGCACGACTGCGCGCCGAGCGCGCGCGGCTCCTCGACACCCTGACGGCGGCGCTCGAGACCGGCGTCGCGACGGCAGCCTGACACGCCGGCGGCGTTCGCCGACCCGGCGAGCGCGTCGATTTTCCACGCGACGCGGCGGCTTGCGTTCGATCAACCTGGCGGCCTGTGGCCGCGCGTCTGCTTCTTGACACTCCCTGCCACGGTCGATTTAATCGGCCCTCGCTGGTCCGCGTCGAAAATCCGACGGGATCGGCCGAAGACACGGCGTCCCCAGCCCCGTCGCCGCTGCCAAGACCGAATAACAACATGCCCCAAGGATGCCGGCCGTGAGCAGCCCATCGCCCGTTCTGATCATCGGCAGCGAGGCCGAGACCCGTCGCCACGTGACCACCGTGCTCGAGTTCCTCGAGTTGCACCCGCTGGCGGTCGACCGTGAGGCCGACCTGTTGCAGTACCTCGACGCCCGCCCCGGCCCCTACATGATCCTGCTCGACGACTGCGGCGACCTGCGCCTGATGGGCGAGGTGTTCCGTCGCATCAAGGCCGCCGACCCGTACACGCCGGTGGTGCTGCTGGCACGTGAGGGGGTGAAGCTGCCGCCCGAGCTCGACGCCGACGCGCTGGCCCGGCTCAACCTGCCGCTGCGCCAGACCGAGTGCGACGCCGCGCTGCAGAAGGTGCGTACCTACCGCGAGAACCGTCACCAGGAGGGTTCGCCGCGTTCGCTGGAGCTGTTCCGCAACCTGGTCGGTTCCAGTGCCGGCATCCAGCGCGTGCGCAACATGATCGAGATGGTCGCGCGCTCCGACGCCAACGTGCTGATCATCGGCGAATCCGGCACCGGCAAGGAGGTCGTGGCGCGCCACGTACACCACCATTCGAACCGCCGCTCCAAGCCCTTCGTGCCGCTGAACTGCGGCGCCATCCCGCCCGACCTGCTCGAAAGCGAGCTGTTCGGCCACGAGAAGGGCGCTTTCACCGGCGCCATCACCGCGCGCCAGGGCCGTTTCGAGATGGCCGACGGCGGTACCCTGTTCCTCGACGAGATCGGCGACATGAGCCTGCCGATGCAGGTCAAATTACTGCGCGTGCTGCAGGAACGTACCTTCGAGCGGGTCGGCTCCAGCCGCAGCCAGTCGGTCAACGTGCGCATCATCGCCGCCACCCACGTCAACCTCGAACAGGCCATCCGCGAGGGCCGCTTCCGCGAGGACCTCTTCTACCGCCTGAACGTCTTCCCCATCGAGACGCCGCCGCTGCGCGAACGTACCGAGGACCTGCCGCTGCTGGTCAACGATCTCGTCGAGCGCCTCGGGCACGAGGGTCGCGGCACCATCCGCCTGACCGAAGCCTGTGTCGAATCGCTGACCGAATACCACTGGCCGGGTAACGTGCGTGAACTGGCCAACCTGGTCGAGCGGCTGTCCATCCTCTACCCGAACGGCGTCGTCGACGTCCACGACCTGCCGGAGAAATACCGCTCGGCGGAAGTCGTGGCGCGGGTGCCGCCGCGTCCGGAACCCCTCCCCGGGGTCCGTGGAGCGGGTGCGGGCGGCGGCGCCGACGAAGGCGAGGCGCGCACGGACTTCAACGCCATCCATCGCCTGCCGCAGACCGGGCTCGATCTCAAGGAGCACCTCACAGGCATCGAGCGCGACCTCATCCGCCAGGCACTCGACGATACCGACTGGGTGGTCGCCCACGCGGCCAAGAAGCTCGCCATGGGCCGCACGACCCTGGTCGAGAAGATGCGCAAGTTCGATCTCAACCGCGACAACCAGACGTCGGAAGTTTGACGAATCGCCCCGCGCTTTCGTGCGGGGCGCCCTCTAACTCGCTGATAAATCGAGAGCGTAGCCCCTGGCACGGTCCTTGCTGCCTTGGTCCTCGACAGTCGCCGGCTTGACGCCGCGACCCCGGGAGACCGAGACCAGGCATGAACCGACTGCCCGCCAACACCGCCGCCCAGCTCACTGACGCCTTTGCCGAGTTCGAGGAGGCGTCGCGTTCGTTGTCGACGTTCTACCGCGATCTCGAGCGCCGCGTCGGCGAGTTGACACGCGAGCTGGCGGCTTCGCGCACCGCGCAGGCGCGCGAACTGGCCGAGAAGCAGCGCCTCGCCGCGCGCCTCGAGAACCTCCTCGAGGCCCTGCCGGGCGGTGTCGTCGTGCTCGACCAGCGCGGCCGCGTGCAGGCCTGCAACCCGGTCGCGACCGAACTGCTCGGCACGGTCGACAACGGCGAGGCCTGGAGCGCGGTGGTGGCGCGCGCCTTCGCCCCGCGCTGGGACGACGGTCACGACATCTCGCTGGTCGACGGCCGCCGCGTCAACATCGCGACGCAGGCGCTGTCCGGCGAACCGGGCCAGATCCTGCTCCTGAACGACGTCACCGAAACCCGCCGCCTGCACGAGCAGCTGGCCCACCACAAGCGCCTCTCCGCCAAGACCGAGATGGCCGCGGCGATGGCCCACCAGATCCGCACGCCGCTGGCAGCGGCGCTGCTCTCGGCTGGCAATCTCAGGCGCGCGCGCGACGACGGCCAGCGCGAACGCGCCATCGATCGCACGGTCAAGGGCCTGCGTAAGCTGGAGCGCCTGGTCGACGAGATGCTGCTGTTTGCGCGTGGCGGCCAGCTCGAGATGGCGCCACTCGGCGCCAGCGAACTGTTCGCGGCGCTCGGCGATGCCGCACGCGAAGCCTTCAACTACGGCGAATACGTCATCGCCTTCGACGGCGGGGCCCCGGCCGGCACCGTCCACGTCAACCTCGCCGCGCTGACCAGCATCGCGCTCAACCTCATCGAGAACGCCCACCAGGCGGCCGGCGGCCGCGGCCGCATCGCGATCACGGCGAACCGGGTCGGCGGCGTGCTCGAACTCGCCTTCGCCGACGACGGCCCGGGCATTCCCGCCGAACTCGCCGCCACGGTGTTCGAACCGTTCTTCACCACGCGCAGCAACGGTACCGGTCTCGGCCTCGCGGTGGCGCGAGCGGTGGCCGGCGCGCATGCCGGCGAGCTCACCCTCGAACCCGCACCGCGCGGCTGCCGCTTCGTGCTCAGCCTGCCGCTGGGCGCGGACGCCGACGCACCGACGACCGACCACGGAAACGCATGATGTCCCCGCAAGTCACCCACATCCTCATCGTCGAAGACGACGAAGCCCTGCGCGACGCGCTGCTCGATACCGCCGAGATGGCGGGCTTCGAGGTCACCGGCGCCGCCGATGGCAGCGCCGCACTGGTGCTCCTCGCCGAGCACCGCTACGACCTCGTCATCAGCGACATCCAGATGGCGCCGATGGACGGGCACGCGCTGCTGCGCGAGATCCGCAAGTCCGACCGCGAGCTGCCGGTGGTGCTGATGACGGCCTACGAGTCGGTGCAGAGCGCCATCAGCGCGCTGCGCGACGGTGCCACCGACTACCTCATCAAGCCGTTCGAGGCCGAGGTCCTGATCGGTCGCATCGATGCCTGGCTGCCGGCGCCGCCGGCCGGGCCGCCGGCCGACGTCGTCGCCGCCGATCCGCTCAGCCGCCAGGTCTTCGACCTCGCGCGCCGGGTGGCGCAGACCGACGCCTCGGTGATGATCACGGGCGAGTCGGGGGTCGGCAAGGAAGTCGTCTTCCGCACCATCCACCAGCATTCGCCGCGTGCGGCACAGGCGCCGGTCGCGATCAACTGCGCGGCGATCCCCGAGAACATGCTCGAAGCCGTGTTGTTCGGTTACGAGAAGGGCGCCTTCACCGGTGCCTACAAGGCCTGCCCGGGCAAGTTCGAGCAGGCCCAGGATTCCAGCCTGCTGCTCGACGAGATCTCCGAGATGCCGCTCGCCCTGCAGGCCAAGCTGCTGCGCGTGCTGCAGGAGCGCCAGGTCGAGCGGCTCGGCTCCAACCGGTTGATCGACCTCGACGTGCGCATCGTCGCGACCTCGAACCGCGACCTGCGCGAGGAAGTCGCCGCCGGCCGCTTCCGCGAGGACCTCTACTACCGCCTCAACGTCATGCCGTTGCACGTGCCGAGCCTGCGTGAGCGTCGCGCCGACATCGTGCCGCTGGCGCGCGCGCTGGTCGCCCGCGCCGCCGAGCGCGGTGGCGTGGCAGCGCCCGAGCTCACGCCCGCCGCCGGCGAGCGCCTGGTCGCCTATGACTGGCCGGGCAACGTGCGCGAGCTCGACAACGTCATGCAGCGCGCACTGATCCTCCATCAGGGCAGCGCCATCGATGCCCACGACCTGATGTTCGAAACCGCCCTCGTGCCCGCTGCCCTGACGACGACGGCTGTTGCGCCCGGCGTGCCCGTGCCGCCGGCCGACGACTCGCTCACCGGCGACCTCAAGGATCACGAACGCCGGCTCATCCTCGGTGCACTGAGCGAGGGCCGTGGCAGCCGCAAGTTCGCCGCCGAGAAGCTCGGCATCAGCCCGCGCACCCTGCGCTACAAGATCGCGCGCATGCGCGAGGAAGGGGTCGCGGTGCCGGGCGCCTGAGTCGCCTGCCACCACCGCCCCGCAGACGTCGAGGAGAACCGATCATGGCCGTCGATGCAATCAACGCCGATGCCGTTCTGGCCCGCATGCGCGCCCTGGCCGCGCAGGCCCAGGGCGTCGAGACCCGCGCCACGGCGCCGGCTGCGACCACCGATTTCACCGCGCTGCTGCGCAACGCCATCGACACCGTCAACACCAACCAGCAGCGCGCAGCCGCGCTGTCGACGAGCTTCGAGCGCGGTGACCCGGGCGTCGAGCTGTCGGACGTCATGATCTCGATCCAGAAGGCGAACATCTCCTTCCAGGCCGCGACGCAGGTGCGCAACCGCCTCGTCTCGGCCTACCAGGACATCATGAACATGCCGCTGTGAGGGCGGCATCGGCAACCTCGAACTGAACCGCGCGGGCCCCATCGATCATGGCTGAAGCTGTCGCTCTCAATCCCCAGGCCTCCCTCCTGCTCCTGTTGCGCCAGGCTGGCGTCATGGTGGCGCTGGCGGCGAGTGTCGCGCTCGGTCTGTACGTCGCGCTGTGGGCGCGCACGCCGGAATACACGGTGCTCTACACCGACCTCTCCGAGCGCGATCTCTCGCAGGTCGTCGATGCCCTGCAGTCGAACGCGATTCCCTACCGCATGGACGCCAACGGCGGCGCCATCCTGGTCGCCGCCGACAAGGTCCACGACGCCCGTCTCAAGCTCGCTGCCGCGGGCCTGCCGCGCAGCGCCGGCATGGGATTCGAGATGCTCGAAGAGGAGCAGGGTTTCGGCACCAGCCAGTTCCTCGAACAGGCCCGCTACCAGCGCGCCATCGAGGGTGAGCTGTCACGCTCCATTGGACACATCAACAACGTCAGGGCGGCGCGCGTCCACCTCGCCGTCCCCAAGCAGTCGGCCTTCAGTCGAACGCGCCGCGAACCGACCGCCTCGGTCATCGTCGATCTCTACAACGGCCGTCGCCTCGAACCGCACCAGGTCGGCGCCATCGTCCACATGGTGTCGGCCAGCGTGCCGTCGATGTCGCCCGACCAGGTCACCGTCATCGATCAGCAGGGCAACCTGCTGACCGACGCCGGCGGCGGCAGCGACGAACTGGTGCTCTCGGCCAAGCGCTTCGAGTACACGCGGCGCCTGGAGGAGAGTTTCGTCGAGCGCATCGAAGCGATCCTCATGCCGCTGGTAGGCCCGGACGGCGTGCGTGCGCAGGTCACCGCCGATGTCGATTTCACCACCACCGAGCAGACCCGCGAGAGCTTCAACCCCGACCTGCCGGCGGTGCGCAGCGAGAACCTCGTCGAGGAGGAGCGCCGTGGCGCCGGCGGCGCCGGCGGTGTACCCGGCGCGCTCAGCAACGAGCCGCCCGCCGTGGCGAGCGCGCCCGAGCAGGTCGCGGCGCCCGGCGCCGACGGCGCGGCCGCGGCCACGACCGCGGAGGCTGGCGCGCCCGGCAACCGGCGCAGCCAGACCACCCGTAACTACGAACTCGATCGGACCATCAGCCATACCCGACCGGCCACCGGCAACGTGCGGCGGCTGTCGGTCGCGGTGGTGGTGCGCAACCCGGCGCCGGTCGCCGCACCGGCCACAGCGGCCGACGACGCCGCGGCCGATGGTGCCGCCGACGCCGCGGAAGAACCGGCAGTGGTCGCCACCGGCTTCGACGCCGAACAGCTCGCGCGGCTCGAACGCCTGGTCAAGGAAGCGGTCGGTTTCGACGCCGCCCGGGGCGACTCGGTCAGCGTCACCAACGCCGACTTCCACACGCCGCCCGAGGCCGAACCCCTGCCCGAGCCGCCCATCTGGCAGCAGCCCTGGGTGTGGAGCGTGGGCAAGCAGGTGCTGGGTGGGCTGTTCGCGTTGTTCGTCCTGTTCGGCGTCATCCGCCCGACCGTCAAGTCCCTGATGACCAAGCCGCTGGCCGTGGCCGGCACGGCGGGTGAGCAGGGCGCGGCACGCGATGGCGAGGTGCTGCCGGCGGGTGCCGTCGGCGCCGATGGCCGGCCC
Organism: Gammaproteobacteria bacterium; assembly: GCA_050184115.1. GTDB lineage: Bacteria > Pseudomonadota > Gammaproteobacteria > JACKNG01. The sequence continues at coordinate 233,696 of JBFXAQ010000004.1, forward strand.
GCGGCCCTGCCGGGCGCCGTGGCCGGTCAGCCGCTGCTGGCCTCGTCCGACGTCGACCCGAGCCTCGACCAGGTCAAGCAGTTCGTCAGCCAGGATCCCAAGATCGCCGCCCAGGTCATCAAGGGCTGGGTCGGCGGCGAGTGACGAACCCAACCTCCACGCAAACGACCAGCGGAGCGACTCATGGCTGAAGCCAGCAAGGGCATGAACGGGGCCGAGAAGGCGGCGATCTTCCTCATGGTGATCGGCGAGAAGGCGGCGGCCGAGGTCATGAAGCACCTCGGCCCGCGCGAAGTGCAGAAGATCGGCGTCGCCATGTCCGGGCTCGAGGTGGTCTCGCCGTCGAACGTCAAGACCTCGGTCGACGAGTTCATCCAGTCGGTGCGTGAGCACACCGGCATCGGCATCGGCAACGAGGATTTCATCCGCAACGTCCTCACCAACGCGCTCGGCGAGGACAAGGCGTCGAGCATGATCGACCGCATCCTGCTCGGCGGCAACACCAAGGGCCTGGAGGCGCTCAAGTGGATGGACGCCCGCGCCATCGTCGAGCTGATCCGCTTCGAACATCCGCAGATCATCGCCATCGTGCTGTCCTTTCTCGACAGCGACCAGGCCGCCGAGGTCCTGAGCCTGCTGCCCGAGAACACCCGGGCCGATCTCCTCATGCGCGTCGCCACCATGGACGGCATCCAGCCGGCGGCGATGAAGGAACTCAACGAGATGCTCGAACAGCAGCTGCGCGGCGGCGCCGGCGGCCAGCAATCCTCGATGGGTGGCATCAAGTGCGCGGCGGAGATCCTGAATTTCATCGACCGCAGCGTCGAGGCGAAGATCAGCGAGCGCATCAACGAACTCGACAGCGACCTCGCCGAACGCATCCAGGACCTCATGTTCACCTTCGAGAACATCGTCGACATCGACGACCGCGGGGTGCAGGCCCTGCTGCGCGAGGTCTCGACGGACAACCTGGTGCTCGCGCTCAAGGGCACCGACGACGCCATCAAGGAGAAGATCTTCAGCAACATGTCGCAACGCGCGGCGGAGATGCTGCGCGACGACCTCGATGCCAAGGGGCCGGTCAAGCTGTCCGAGGTCGAGGGCGCGCAGAAGGAGATCCTCACCGTCGCGCGGCGCCTTGCCGACGAGGGCACCATCAGCCTCGGCGGCGGTGGCGGCGGCGAGCAGATGATATGAGCGCCCGCGGATTGCAACGCACATGGCAACAGGCATGAGTCAGCTCGTGAGCCCCGGCCCCGAAGACGACGTCGCGCGCTTCGAGTTTCCCAACGTCGAGGGCGTGGTGATCGGCGGCATCGACGGCACTGGCGGCATGCCGACGGCGCGCCAGATCGAGCAGATGCACCGCGAAGCCTGGGAGGAGGGCTATGCCTCCGGTCAGGCCGAGGGCTACGCCGCCGGCGAGCAGCGTGGCGCGGCCGAGGTGCGGCGTCGCGCCGAGCTGCTCGACGGGCTCCTGCGCGATCTCACCGCGCCGCTGGCGCGCCTCGACGAGGAGGTCGTCACCAGCGTCGCCGAACTCGCGCTCCTGATCGCGCGCCACCTCGTGCGGCGCGAACTCAAGGCAACACCCGGCGAGGTCGTCGGCGTGGTGCGCGAGACCTTGCGCCACCTGCCCGTGGCGACCCGCGGCACGGCCATCCACCTCAACCCCGACGATGTCGACCTGGTGCGCGACGCGCTCGCGCTCGGTGGCGACGATGTCGCCTACCGCCTCGAACCGAACCCGCTGGTCACACGTGGCGGCTGCATCGTCGAGAGCGAGACCTCGCGCATCGATGCCTCGGTCGAAGCGCGCCTCGCCGCCATCGCCAGCCGCATGTTCAGCGGCGAGCGCGAATCGGACCGCGCGCCAGGGAGCTGACACGTGCACGCCACGCGCAACACCAGCACGCAGTGGGTCGCCGGCCTGCAGACCTATTTCGAGCGCCTCGCCGAGCCGCCGCCGGTGGTGGTGGAGGGCAAGCTCTCGCGCATGGTCGGGCTGACCCTCGAAGCCGTCGGCTGCCAGGCGGCGGTCGGCGATCGCTGCCAGGTGTTCAGTCCCAACGGCAGCGCCATCGATGCCGAGGTCGTCGGTTTCGCCGGCGAACGTCTGTTCCTCATGCCGACCGGCACGCCGCGTGGCCTCGCACCCAATGCGCGCGTCATCCCCATGGGCGGCACCGGCGACGTCGCCGTCGGCGAGGGCCTGCTCGGGCGCGTCATCGACGGCGCCGGGCGACCGCTCGACGAGCACGGTCCGCTGCGCCTCGAGCAGCGCCAACCGCTCTACGGCGAACCGATCAACCCGTTGCGCCGGCCACCGATCAGCGAGCCGCTCGACGTCGGCGTGCGCTCGATCAACGCGCTCCTGAGCGTCGGCCGCGGCCAGCGCATCGGTCTCTTCGCGCCCTCCGGTGTCGGCAAGAGCGTGCTGCTCGGCATGATGACGCGCTTTACCAATGCCGACGTCATCGTCGTCGGCCTGGTCGGCGAGCGTGGCCGTGAAGTGAAGGAATTCATCGACCAGATCCTGGGGCCCGAGGGCATGGCCCGCGCCGTGGTGGTGGCGACGCCGGCCGACAACCCGCCGTTGATGCGCATGCACGGCGCGGCGATGGCGACGAGCATCGCCGAGTACTTCCGCGACACCGGCCGCCATGTGCTGCTGCTGATGGACTCGCTCACGCGTTATGCCCAGGCCCAGCGCGAGATCGCGCTCACCATCGGCGAGCCGCCGGCCACGCGCGGTTTCCCGCCGTCGGTTTTCGCGCGCCTGCCGCAGCTGGTCGAACGGGCCGGCACCGGCATCGGTGGACGCGGCTCGATCACCGCCTTCTACACCGTGCTGACCGAGGCCGACGACCCCAACGACCCGGTCGCCGATGCCGCGCGCGCCATCCTCGATGGCCACATCGTGCTGTCGCGGCGGCTGGCCGAACGCGGCCAGTACCCGGCCATCGACGTCGAGGCCTCGATCAGCCGGGTGATGTCGCACATCACCGGCGAAGAGCACCAGGCACGCGCCAAGGTGCTGCGCCACTTCTACTCGCTCTACGAACAGAATGCCGACTTGTTCAACGTCGGCGCCTACACCCGTGGCGCCAATCCCGAGCTCGATCGCGCGGTCGAACTGCGTGCGCCGATCCTGCGTTTCCTCAACCAGGGTCAGCGCGAAGCGGTCGGTTTCGACGCCGCGGTCGCGGCGCTCGATGCCGTGCTGACGGAACGCGCGGCATGACCCGTTCCAAGCGTCTCGAACGCATCGTCGCGCTGGCCGAGCTCAAGCGTCGCCAGGCCTCGCAGCAGCTCGCCGAGTCACGCCGCGCGCACGACGCCGATGTCGCGAAGCTCGACCAGTTCCGCGATTACCACGCCGAGTACGTGAGCCAGCTCGGCAGCGTCGGCGCCGTCGCCAGTGCCGCGCGCCTGGTGGAACAGCGACGCTTCATCGAACAGATCGAACGCACCATCGAGGTCCTCGATCGGCAGACGCAGAAGAGCGCCGCGCGTTGTCGCGAGGACATCCGCCAATGGCAGCGCGAGAGCCATCGCCGCGATGCCCTCGGTGGCATTCTCGACGACGCACGCAGTGACGCCGCGCGCGGCGACGAGCAGCGCCAGCAACGCGAAATCGACGATCGCGGACGGCGCGGGGACGACGAGGCCTGAGCGCCCCGCGGCGCCCGCACCGCAGCCGTCGCAACGCCCCCGGCACGCCGCTGGCCGTAGCGCGGGAGCACCGCCGCGCCGCGCGCAGGACGTCCATGCCCGCCCCGCGGGCCAGGGTCACACGGCCAGCAACGTTTCGAAGTAGGCGATGGTGCGGGCGAGGCCGTCCCGCAGCGCGACCCGCGGTTCCCAGCCGAGCAGTTCGCGGGCGCGCGTGATGTCCGGCTGGCGCTGGCGCGGGTCGTCGGTCGGCAGGGGCTCGAAGCTCAACTTCGAGCGCGAGCCGGTCATCTCGATGACGAGCTCGGCGAGTTCGCGGATGGTGAATTCGACCGGGTTGCCGAGGTTGACCGGACCGGTGACCTCGCGCGGCGTGTTCATCAGCGCGACCAGCCCGGCGATGAGGTCGTCGACGAAACAGAACGAGCGTGTCTGCTCGCCGTCGCCATAGAGAGTGATGGGTTGTCCACGCAACGCCTGGACGACGAAATTGGACACCACGCGGCCGTCGTTGGGATGCATGCGCGGGCCGTAGGTGTTGAAGATCCGCGCCACCTTGATGCTCATGCCGTGCTGGCGGTGGTAGTCGAAGAAGAGTGTCTCCGCGCAGCGCTTGCCCTCGTCGTAGCAGGCGCGCGGACCGACCGGGTTGGCGTGACCCCAGTAATCCTCGGTTTGCGGATGCACCTCCGGGTCGCCGTAGACCTCGCTGGTGGAGGCCTGCAGGATGGGTGCGCGCAGCCGCTTGGCCAGCCCCAGCATGTTGATCGCACCGTGCACGCTGGTTTTCGTCGTCTGCACCGGGTCGACCTGGTAGTGCACCGGCGACGCCGGGCAGGCGAGGTTGTAGATCGCGTCCGCCTCGACGTAGAGCGGAAAGGTGACGTCGTGGCGCAGCAGCTCGAAGTAGGGATTGTCGAGCAGATGCAGCAGGTTGCTCTTGCTGCCGGTGTAGAAGTTGTCCACGCAGAGGACGTCGTGGCCGGCCGCGAGCAGCGTCTCGCAGAGGTGGGAGCCGAGGAAGCCGGCGCCGCCGGTAACGAGGATGCGCTTGTGTTGGGCAGCGGGCAGGGTCGCGGTGGTGTTCAGCGTCGTCGTCTCCACGGTGCGGGAGCGGCCATTCTAAGGACCCGCGCGCAAATTAGCTCGCCGGCACGGGCCTTCAACGCGGGCAGGCTACGACCGCGTCGCACGCCGGCGGCGGAACCAGCGGCACGGCCCGCGTTGGTCGCTCGCCGCGCGGCACCGGGCCGCACCCGAGCGCTGGTGGCGCAACGGTGGCGTCACCACGGTTGCGCGGCGATCGCGGCGCAATGCGCCTTCCCGATCACTGGCACGGCTCTTGCTGATTCCCCGCCGAGCGGCACCGGGCCGCACCTGAGCGAGAGTGGAGAAGACCATGGAATCGATCAACCTGGCCTTGAGCGGGACCCTCGACGCGCCCTTGCGAGCGGCAGCGGGCGCGCCCGCGGGCGACGCCGTTCCGGGCGCGGACGCGGCGGAAATCGGCGCGTTCGTCGCCGCGCTGCTGGCGCAGACGATGGCGCCGCCGGAGACCGCGGTGGCGGCGACAGCGACCACGCCGCAGGCATTCGTTGCGCCCGCGCTCGTGGCCCCGACGACGGCGGGGCGGCAAGTGCTTGCCGGCTTGCTGCAGCCCGCTGCCGCCGGCTTGCCGCTGCCAGCCGCGCCAACCTCCACCGAACCGGCTCCGCTGGCCGTCCCGACCTGGCGCGACCTCGCGCTCGGCACGGCCGGCGAGGCGGCGGACGCCGCTGCTGGCGCGATCGACCTCGCCGATGGTGCGACCCCATCCGCGGCACCACGCGGTGACGCCTTGCCGGGCGCTGCGGCCGACGCCTTGAAGATCCTGGCCGATGGCGATGACGCGCCGGATGCGACCGCCCTCGTGGCCACCGCCGACCCGGCGCCGGCGGCCACGGACGGCGGCGACCACGACAGCCCGGCCGTGCAGGCCCTGCACCGGATCGGCGACACCGCGCAGGTCGGTTCGACCTACGGCGGCCGCGCCGCCGCCGCCCTGCCGGTGAACGACCAGGGCCTGTTCTCCGAACGACTCAACCAGCACATCTCGGTCATGGTCGGCCAGCAGGCGCAGCACGCCCGCATCGCGGTCAGTCCGCCGGAACTCGGGCCGGTCGAGGTGCGCGTCACGGTGATTGGAGACGAGGCCACGATCCACCTGGCGGCCACGCACGCGGCAACCCGCGAGGCGCTGGAAGAAGCGCTGCCCCGGTTGCGCGCGGCGTTCGCCGACAGCGGCATCGCGCTCGGCAACGCCGGGGTGTTCGCCGAAATGCCCGAACAGCGCGGCGACCCGCGCGCGGCGCTCCCGGCCTGGGCCGATACCGATACCGCGCCTGGCACAGCAGCCGCCACCGCGGACGTTGCGCCACCCTTGCGCATGGTTCGCCTCGGTCTCGTCGACGCCTTCGTCTGAGTCTCCCCGGCCCCCCGTCAACGCCAGTCACGGCGGCCAGGGGCGGGGCTCCCCCGGCTGTGTGCGCGTTCCGCCACCGCACGGCGCGCCCGGCCGCCACCGCCGGGTCCTCATGATGCGACCGTCGGAAACTCGGCGTCGCCCCGCGCGGGCCACGCCGTGACCGTCAAGATCCCGCCGTGAGCAGTGCCGAGATTATCCGAAGTCACTGATTTAAAGACGCTGCCTTGTCTGGCATGCGCTTTGCACCCTGCTGTTGCGAACCCTATCCCGTGGAGTCATCGCGATGGCAGACGACAGCAAGGACGGCGCCGCCCCCGGCGGCAACAAGAAACTCATCATCATCGGCGCCGTGGTGGCGCTGGTCCTGGTCGGGGGCGCGGTCGGCCTCACGCTGGCGCTCACCGGTGGCGACAAGCCGGCCGCCGAGGAGGCCGCGGCAGCTGAGCCGGAGAAGCCGGTCGAGGCCGTCTACGTCGACCTCAAGCCCGAGTTCGTCATCAATTTCCGCGATCGCAACGATCGGCCCAAGTTCCTCAAGGCCGAGATGTCGGTCTCGACCCACGAGCCGGACATCGAGGAAGCGATCACGCGTCACATGCCAGCCATTCGCAACAACCTCGTCCTGTTGCTCAGCCGCCAGATCTACGAAGACCTCGTGCCCAACGAAGGCAAGGAGGCCTTGCGCCAGCAGGCCCTGGCCGAGGTGCAGTCGGTGCTCGAGGCGCAGATCGGCAAGGCCGGGGTCGACGACCTCTACTTCTCCAACTTCGTCATGCACTGAGCCGGGCGCAGCGCCCACGGGATCGCAACGACCATGTCCAATACCGACCTCCTGTCACAAGACGAAATCGACGCCCTGCTGTCCGGGGTCGACAGCGGTGACATCGAAACCGAGATGGACGATGGCGCCGCCGACGGCGCGACGCGCAACTACGACTTCACCAGCCAGGATCGCATCGTGCGTGGGCGCATGCCCACGCTCGAGATGATCAACGAGCGCCTCGCGCGCAACCTGCGCCAGGGCCTGTTCAACATGCTGCGCCGCTCGCCGGTGATCTCGGTCGAGGGTGTGCAGATGACCAAGTTCGGCGAGTACGTGCACACCCTGCTGATGCCGTCGAACCTCAACATCTTCCAGATGCGTCCGCTCAAGGGCTCGGCGCTGATCGTGTGCAACCCGAAGCTGGTGTTCTCGCTGGTCGACTGCTTCTTCGGCGGCGAGGGCAAGTTCTACAACAAGATCGAAGGTCGCGACTTCACCATCACCGAGATGCGCATCGTGCGGCGCTTCCTCGATCTCATCTTCGAAGGGCTGACCGAGGCCTGGGAACCAGTCCTGCCGGTCGAGTTCTCCTACGTCAATTCCGAGGTCAATCCGCAGTTCGCCAACATCGTCACGCCGAGCGAGGTGGTGGTGGTGTCGACCTTCCACATCGATCTCGAGGCCGGCTCCGGCTACATGCACGTGACGCTGCCCTACGCCATGATCGAGCCCATCCGCGAACTGCTCGACGCCGGCGTGCAGAGCGACGTCACCGAGAAGGACGAGCGCTGGGCGCACATCCTGCGCGACGAGATCAAGACCGCCAAGGTCACCCTCGACGCAACCCTGACCCAGACCGAGATCACCTTGCGCGACATCGCCGATCTCAGGGCCGGCACCGTCTTCCCGATCGAGCTGCCGCAGACCGTGGTCGCGCGCGTCGACGGTGTACCGGTCTTCCGCGGCATCTACGGGGCCTCGCGCGGCCGCGCGGCGCTCAAGGTCGTCGAGACCTTCCGCCACAACGAACTCTCCCCCCCGACCATCTCCCTTGGAGTGAAGAAATGAGCGACAACGACAGCGTGGCCGAGGACGACTGGGCCGCGGCGATGGCCGAACAGGCCGCGGCGACGGGCGGCGGCGCCGACGTCGACGACCTCATCGATGGCGTGGCGCCGGCGGCGATGCAGAACCTCACGGCCGACGGCGCGCGCGGCGAGCCGTCGACGCTCGAGAACATCCTCGACATCCCGGTGACGCTGGCGGTCGAGATCGGTTCGACCAAGGTCAGCATCCGCAACCTGCTGCAGTTCAACCAGGGCTCGGTGGTCGAACTCGACCGCCTGGCGGGCGAGCCGCTCGACGTGCTCGTCAACGGCACCCTGATCGCCCACGGCGAGGTGGTGGTGGTGAACGAGAAGTTCGGCATCCGCCTGACCGACGTCGTCAGCGCCCACGAGCGCGTGCGCAAGCTCGGTTGAAGACGATGTCCCGCGCGCGCCGCCTGCCGTCCTGCTGCCTCGCGGCGTTTGCCGCGCCGGCGGCGGCCGCCGATGGGCTTGCCGCCGGCCAGGCGCTGCAGGTCTTCGCCGGCCTCGCCGTGGTGCTCGCGCTGATCGCCGCGGCGAGCTGGGGCGCACGGCGGCTGCAGGGCTTGAGACCACAGGGGCGCGGCCGCATCCGCATCCTCGAAGGCCTCTCGCTCGGCGCGCGCGAGAAGCTGCTGCTGGTCGAAGTCGACGAGCGACGCGTGCTGATCGGCATCTGCCCGGGGCGCATGCAAGCCCTGGCCAGTTTCGATGGCGCCGCGCCGGCGCCCGCCTTCGACACCGTGCTCGGCACGGCGTGCGAGGAGGCCGGGGCATGAGCCGGCGCGCGCTGGTCTTCGTCGGCGGGCTGCTGCTGGCAGGGCCGGCGGCGGCGCTCGGCGGCTTCGATGCCTTCTCCGTCACCACCAATGGCGATGGCACGCAGACCTACACGCTGACCCTGCAGGTCCTGCTGTTGATGACGGCACTGACCCTGCTGCCGGCCATCCTGCTCGCCATGACCTCGTTCACCCGCATCATCATCGTGCTCGCCATCCTGCGCCAGGCACTCGGCACGGCACAGACGCCCTCGAACCAGATCCTGGTCGGGCTGGCGCTGTTCATGACCCTGTTCATCATGAGCCCGGTGCTCGACAGCGTGTACCGCGATGCCGTCGCGCCCTACCTCGACGAGCAGATCGAAGCGCCCGAAGCCTTCAGCCGGGCCGCCGGCCCGCTGCGTGGATTCATGATCGAGCAGACCCGTGAGTCCGACATCGTGCTGTTCACCGAACTCGCCGGCCGCGCCACCCCCGACCAGGCCACCGACGTGCCGTTCGCGGTGCTGGCACCGTCGTTCATCACCAGCGAACTCAAGACCGCCTTCCAGATCGGCTTCCTCATCTTCCTGCCGTTTCTCATCATCGACCTCGTCGTCGCCAGCGTGCTGATGTCGATGGGCATGATGATGCTGTCGCCGCTGATCATCTCGCTGCCGTTCAAGATCATGCTGTTCGTGCTGGTCGACGGCTGGGCCCTGATCGTCGGCACGCTGGCCGCCAGTTTCTACGCGTGAGAGCGGGATGACCCCCGAAACCGTCCTCACCATCGGCGACAAGGCGCTCGAGCTGACCATCCTGCTGATGGGCGTGCTACTCCTGCCTGCACTCGCCGTCGGTCTGCTGGTCTCGTTGTTCCAGGCCGCGACCCAGATCAACGAGATGACCTTGTCATTCATTCCCAAGCTGCTCGTCACGGTCGCCGTGCTGATCGTCGGCGGGCCGTGGATCCTGGGCCAGATCACCGACTACACGGTACGGCTCTACCAGGCCATTCCCGGCCTCATCGGCTGATGCATTTCACCGAAGCCCAGCTGTTGCACGGGATGACGGCCTGGTTGTGGCCGTTCCTGCGCGTCGCCGGCTTCGTCATGGCAGCGCCGGTGATCGGCACGCGTGCCGTGCCGACGCGCATCCGCGTCGTGCTGGCCGTGCTCCTGACCACGGTGCTCGCGCCGCTCGCCGTCACGCCGGCCACCGACCCGCTGAGCGCGCAGGGCCTGCTCATCGCCGCCCAGCAGGTCGTGGTCGGCGCGACCATGGGGCTGGTGCTGCGCCTGACCTTCTTCGTGTTCGAGTTCGCCGGCCAGCTCGTCAGCCAGCAGACCGGCCTCGGCTTCGCCTCGCTGGTCGACCCGACCAGCGGTGCGCAGGTGCCGGTGCTGGCGCACTTCTACATCGTGCTGGCGACGCTGCTGTTCTTCACCATCGATGCGCACCTGGTGCTGGTCCAGCTGCTCGCCGATTCCTTCCGCCTGCTGCCCGTCGGTACCAGCGGGATCACGGCCGCCGGGGCCGAGGTCGTCGTCGGCTGGACCGGCCAGCTCATCGCCGATGGTCTCCTGCTCGGCCTGCCCGTCATCGTCGCCCTGCTCGCGATCAACTTCGCCCTCGGCGTGATGGCGCGGGCGGCGCCGCAGCTCAACATCTTCGCCGTCGGCTTTCCGCTCATGATCCTGTTCGGCATGGTGCTGGTGGTCCTCACCCTGGAGGGCTTCGACGCCGCCGCCGCGGGTTTGTTCGACAGCGGTTTCGACGCCGCCCATGCCGTGCTCGAGGCGCACTGACCATGGCCGAGCAGGACGACGCCCAGGAACGCACCGAACAACCCAGCGCCAAGCGTCTGCACGACGCGCGCGAGAAGGGGCAGATCGCGCGTTCGCGCGAGCTCACCACCATGTTCGTGCTGCTCGGCGGCGCCGCCACGCTCTACCTCAGCGGCGGTCATCTGGGCGAGGGCATGGCACGGGTCATGCGTGGCAGCTTCACCTTCGGTCGCGCCGACCTCTACGATCCGCGACTGCTCGGTACGCGCTTCGTCGGCGTCGTTCTCGACGCCCTGGCGGCGCTGGCGCCGGTGCTGTTCATGGCCGTGGTCGTGGCACTGCTGGCGCCGCTCGCGCTGGGCGGCTGGAACTTCAGTGCCGAGGCCCTGCAACCGAAGTTCGAGCGTCTCGACCCGCTCAAGGGCATCAAGCGCGTGTTCGGTGTGCGCGGGCTGGTCGAGATGTTGAAGGCGCTGGCCAAGTTCGTGCTGGTGCTGGCCTTCGCGGTGGTCGCGCTGAAAGGCGAGCAGGGCGCCATCCTGGCGCTCGGCCACGGCAGCACCGTCGGCGGGCTCGAGCAGGGCACCGCGATCCTGTTCCACGTCTTTGTCGTCGTCAGCCTGGCGAGCATCGTCATCGCGCTGGTCGACGTGCCCTTCCAGCTGTGGGAACACAGCAAGCAGTTGCGCATGTCGCGCCAGGATCTCAAGGAGGAGATGAAGGAAACCGACGGTTCGCCCGAGCTCAAGGGCCGCATCCGCAACATGCAGCACGAGCTCGCGCGGCGCCGCATGATGGAGGAGGTGCCGAAGGCCGACGTCGTCGTCACCAACCCCGAGCACTACGCCGTGGCGCTCAAGTTCGATCCGGCGAAGATGCGCGCGCCGGTGGTGGTGGCCAAGGGCGTCGAGGAAGTGGCGGCGAACATCCGCAAGGTCGCCGCGGCCCATGGCGTGACCATCCTCAGCACGCCGCCGCTCGCGCGTGCGCTCTACCACACGACCAGGCTCAAGCAGGAGATCCCGGCCGGTCTCTACCTGGCCGTGGCGCGCGTGCTGGCCTACGTGTTCCAGGTCCGTGACGGCATCGCCGGGGCGAGCCTGCCGAACGACCTCCCGATCCCCGACGAACTGAGTTACTGAGGTCCACGACATGGCGACCCTGGCAGGACAGAACAGCGGGCTGGACATCAGCGGCAACCTGCAACGGCTCGGCATCGGCGTGCCGCTGCTGCTGCTGGCGATGCTCGCGATGATGGTCATCCCGCTGCCGCCGTTCCTGCTCGACATCCTGTTCACGTTCAACATCTCGCTCGCCCTGATCGTGCTGATGGCGGGCATCTACGCGCGCCGCCCGCTCGACTTCGCGGTCTTTCCGACCCTGCTGCTGGTCACCACGCTGCTCAGGCTGACTCTCAACGTCGCCTCGACCCGCGTGGTGCTGCTCAACGGTCACAGCGGACCGGGCGCGGCCGGGCACGTCATCGAGGCCTTCGGTGACTTCGTCGTCGGCGGCAACTACGCGGTCGGCCTGGTGGTGTTCGCCATCCTGGTCATCATCAACTTCGTCGTCGTCACCAAGGGCGCCGGGCGCATCTCGGAAGTCAGCGCGCGCTTCACCCTCGACGCCATGCCTGGCAAGCAGATGGCGATCGACGCCGATCTCAACGCCGGCATCATCACCCAGGACGAGGCGAAGGTGCGCCGGCGCGAGGTCGCGGGCGAAGCCGACTTCTACGGCGCCATGGACGGTGCGAGCAAGTTCGTCCGCGGCGACGCCATCGCCGGCATCATGATCCTGTTCATCAACATCCTCGGCGGGCTGGTCATCGGCACCGCCCAGCACGACATGGCGCTGGCCGAGGCCATGCGCGTGTTCACCCTGCTGACCATCGGCGACGGCCTGGTCGCACAGATCCCTTCGCTGCTGCTCGCCACTGCCTCGGCCCTGATGGTCACGCGTACCTCGACCGAGCACGACGTCGGCGAACAGGTCATGGAACAGCTGTTCGACAACCCGCGCACGCTCGCCGTGACCGGCGCCGTGCTGCTGATCATGGGCGTGATCCCGGGCATGCCCAACGTCGCCTTCCTGAGCATGGCGGCGGCGGCACTCGGCGCCGCCTGGTGGCGCCACGAGCAAGCCAAGCAGCGGGAGGCGGCCGCGGCGGTCGCGCCACCGCCGCCACCACCGCCGCAGGAGATCGCCGAGCTGTCGTGGGACGACGTCCAGCCGACCGATGCCATCGGCCTCGAAGTCGGCTACCGCCTGATCCCGCTGGTCGACCGCAGCCAGAACGGCCAGTTGCTCGGGCGCCTGCGCGGCGTGCGCAAGAAGCTCTCGCAGGAACTCGGCTTCCTGGTGCCGGCCGTGCACATCCGCGACAACCTCGACCTCGAACCGAACAGTTACCAGATCACCCTGCACGGCGCGGTGGTCGGGCGCTCCGAGATCCAGCCCGATCGCGAACTCGCCATCAATCCGGGCCAGGTCTACGGCCAGCTCAAGGGCGCGGTCACGCGTGACCCGGTCTTCGACCTCGAGGCGGTGTGGATCGGCGAGGACCAGCGCGAGCAGGCGCAATCGCTCGGTTACACCGTGGTCGACGCCAGCACCGTCATCGCCACCCATCTCTCGCAGGTCGTACAGGACCACGCCCACGCGCTGCTCGGCCACGAGGAGACCCAGAAGCTGCTCGACGGGTTGAAGAAGACCAACCCGCGCCTGGTCGAGGACCTCGTGCCCAAGGTGCTGCCGCTGGCGGTGGTGGTGAAGGTGTTGCAGAACCTGCTCGCCGAACAGATCCCGGTGCGCGACATCCGCAGCGTGCTCGAGGTCATCGCCGAGCACGCCGCGCGCACCCAGGACGCGGCCACGCTGACCGCCTTCGCCCGCGTCGCGCTCGGCCGTCTCATCGTCCAGCAGATCAACGGCCCGCAGGGCGAACTGCCGGTGATCACCCTTGACCTGTCGCTGGAACGGATATTGCAACAGTCCCTGGAAACGATGAGCAACAACGCCATGGCCCTCGAACCCAATCTCGCCAACCGCCTGCTCACCTCGCTCGGCGAAGTGCACCGGCAGCGCGAGGCGGCCAACCAGCCCAGCGTGCTGCTGGTGGCGGACAACCTGCGGGATTTCCTCGCGCGTTTCCTCCGTCCCTCGGTCAAGGGACTGCACGTGCTGGGGTTCAACGAGGTGCCCAACGATGCCCAGATCCGCATCGTGGCGACGGTCGGCGACCCGGCCTTGCGGGCGCAGTGAAGGACGTCGGTGTCAGAGACCCGGCGTCAAGAAGCGGAACAGGGGTAGAACCATGACGGATCCCCGCACCACAGGAGCGGCACGATGAAGGTCAAGCGTTACTTCGCGAGCAACATGCGCTCGGCGCTCGACATGATCAAACAGGAGCAGGGCCCCGACGTGCTCATCCTGTCCAATCGCAAGGTCGACGGCGGCGTCGAGCTGATCACGGCCGATCAGCTCACCGAGCAGGAAGCCGAGGAACTCGCCCGGCGCAACACGCCGCGCAAGCGGCCGGACGTTGCCGTCGAGGCGGCAGAACCAGCGCCTGAACCGGCAAGACCCGTCGCGCCGCCGCGCGCACCGAGCCCGCTGTTCGCCGATCTCGGCGAGCAGGCCGAGTACCTGTGGACCGACGCCGCGACGATGGCGCAGATGCGCGAGGAGTTGCGCAGCTTGAAGGGCCTGCTCGAGACCCAGCTCTCGGGTCTCGCCTGGTCGGAGTTCGGCAACCGCCACCCGCTGCGTGCGCGCCTGCTGCGCGTGCTCTCGCAGGTCGGCCTGGCGGCGGCGCTGGCGCGCCAGCTGGTCGCCGAAGTGCCGGACGAACTCGACTACCGCGCCGGCTGGCACCGCGCGCTGGCGCTGCTGGTGATGCGACTGAAGGTCTGGGACGGTGGCCTGCTCGAACGCGGTGGCCGGGTCGCGCTGCTCGGTCCGACCGGCGTCGGCAAGAGCACGCTCGCCAGCAAGCTCGCCGCGCGCTACGCGCTCACCCACGGCCCCGAGCAGGTCAGCATCGTGTCGATGGACGATCGCCGGCTCGGCGCGCACCAGCAGATGAAGGCGTTCGGCCGTCTCATCGGATCGAGCGTCTACACCCTGCGCAACGTCGACGAACTCGCCGACGTGCTCGACGACGAAGCCGACCGCGGCCGACTGGTCGTCATCGACACCCCCGGACATGCCCCGGGTGACAGCCGCTACAACGACCTGGTGCTCGGTCTCGAGGGCCTGCTCGCGGATATCCGCATGATCAAGGTGTTGTCGGCGACCACCGACTACGCCAGCGCGGCGGCGATGTTCCGCCGCACCACGGGCTTGCCGCTCGACGCCTGCGTGCTGACCAAGCTGGACGAGGCGGCGAGCCTCGGGCCGTCCCTGTCGGCGGTGATCGAAGCGGGCCTGCCGCTGGCCTGGACCTGCGCCGGCCAGCGCGTGCCGGACGACCTCGACGAGGTCGCGCCGCGCGCCCTGGTCGAACGCATGGTCGAGCTGGCCAAGTCCAGTCCCGTGCCGGATGACCAGGCGCGCATCGAACGGGCGTTCAGCGCATGAGCTTCCACGACGACGCGCAACGCCTGCACGGCGCCGCTACCCGCGTCATTGCCGTCACCGGCGGCAAGGGCGGCATCGGCAAGACGACGGTGTCGATCAACCTCGCCGCGGCACTCGCCGAGCGCGGTCACGACGTGCTGCTGCTCGACGCCGACCTCGGCCTGGCCAATGTCGACGTCCTGCTCGGGCTCGCGCCGACGCACACCCTGGCCGACGTCGTCAGCGGGGCCTGCGAGCTCGAGGACGTCATCCTGGAGGGACCGCTCGGCATGCGCATCGTGCCGGCCGCGTCCGGCATCCAGCACATGGCCGAACTCGACACCCGCGAGCGCGCCGGCCTGATCAACGCCTTCGGCCAGCTCGAGCAGCGCCAGGATTTCATGATCGTCGACACCGCGGCCGGCATCGCCGCCAACACCCTCGACTTCTGCAACGCTTCGCACGAGGTGCTGGTGGTGGTGTGCGACGACCCGGCCTCGATCACCGATGCCTACGCCACCATCAAGGTGCTCAACCAGAGCGCCCGGCGGCACCGTTTCCGCGTCCTCGTCAATCTCGCCGAGGACGACCGCCAGGCGCTCCGGCTGTATGCCCGCCTGCTCGAGGTGTGCGACCGCTACCTCGACGTAAGTCTCGATTTCGCTGGGAATATTCCTTTAGACACCCGCGTCTCCACGGCGCTGCGCCGACGCCAGTGCCTGGTCCAGAGCTTCCCCACGAGCCCTGCCGCCCAGGCATTCAAGAAACTCGCTCAGGTTACCGATAACTGGCCTGCACCCCGTAGTGCCAGCGGTCGCGTCGAGTTCTTCGTCGAACGCATGGCACAGGCGGAGTCGCTACGGAGGGTAGCTCAACTATGAAACAGATTGCGGCCTACAAGAAGGCAGCGGCATCCGCGGTCGCCGAGCGAGACCAGAACGAACTGGTCGACGACTACGCGCCCCTGGTCAAGCGCATCGCCTATCACCTGATGACCCGCCTGCCGCCGACGGTACAGGTCGACGACCTCATCCAGTCCGGCATGATCGGGCTGCTCGAGGCGGCGCGGAACTACGACCCTTCGCAGGGCGCGAGCTTCGAGACCTACGCGGGCATCCGTATCCGCGGCGCGATGCTCGACGAGATCCGCAAGGGCGACTGGGCGCCGCGCTCGCTCCATCGCAAGGTGCGCGCGATCACCAAGGCGGTCGCCGACATCGAGGCGCGCTTCGCCCGCGACGCGCGCGACGCCGAGGTCGCCAAGGAAGTCGGCATGTCGCTCGACGAGTACTACGCGACCCTGCAGGACGCCACCGGTTACCGCGTGTTCAGCTTCGAGGACCTGCCCGCCGGCGAGGAGGGCATGGCCGAGGGGCTCAACGGCCGCATTCCGGAGCCGTTCGAGAACGTGCAGGACGAGTTGTTCCGCGAAGCCCTCGCCGAGGCCATTGCCGGCCTGCCCGAACGTGAGCGCCTGGTGATGTCGCTCTACTACAAGGAAGAACTCAACCTGCGCGAGACCGGCGAAGTGCTCGGCGTCAGCGAATCGCGCGTCTGCCAGATCCATTCCCAGGCGCTCATCCGCCTCAAGGCACGCATGGCCGAGTGGACCGAGCAGAACTGAGGACAGCATTCATGAAACAGCACTACAGCGAATTGAGCGGAGGCAAGCGTGGATAAGAACATGAAGATTCTTGTCGTCGACGACTTCTCCACCATGCGGAGAATCATCAAGAACCTGCTGCGCGATCTCGGCTTCACCAACATGGAGGAAGCGGACGACGGCAGCACGGCGCTGCCGATGTTGAAGAGCGGCAAGTTCGATTTCCTCATCACCGACTGGAACATGCCGGTCATGGAAGGCATCCAGCTGTTGAAGGAGATCCGTGCCGATCCCGCGCTCGCCGACCTGCCGGTGTTGATGGTCACCGCCGAGGCGCGCCGCGAGCAGATCGTGCTGGCCGCCGAAGCCGGCGTGAACGGCTACATCGTCAAGCCGTTCACGGCCCAGACCCTGGAACAGAAGATCGGCAAGATCTTCGAGCGTCTCAACGCCGCTGCCTGAGGGAACGCCATGAGTGCGCACGCGCTACAGGCCGATCACCTGCTGCTCGCCCGCCGCCTGGTCGACGCCATCGAGGCCGGCGACCAGAGCGGCACGGACGAACTGCTGAAAGCCCTCAACGACGGCCAGTTCGAGGCCTTGTTCCACGAGATCGGCAAGCTGACCCGTGAACTGCACGACACGCTCGGCAAGCTCGCCGCCGACGATCGCCTGCTGGCGCTGGCCCAGGAGCAGATGCCCGACGCCCGCGAACGGCTCAACTACGTGATCACCAAGACCGAGGAAGCGGCCGACCGCACCCTTACCGCGGTCGAACGCATGCAGCCGATCAACGATCGTCTCGGTGACGGCATCGCGGCGTTGCGCGCGGAAGTCGACGGGGCGACCGATCTCGAGCGGCTGAGGTGCGATGTACGGACGTTTCTCGACGATTGCGAGGCTGGCTGCGTGACCGTACGTGGCGGCCTCACCGACGTGATGATGGCGCAGGAGTACCAGGACCTCACCGGCCAGGTCATCAAGCGCACCATCGCCATGGTCAACCAGGTCGAGGAAAAGCTCGTCGGCCTGGTCAGCGCCTGCGGCGCGATCACCCGCGGCACCGCGGCGAAAGCGCCGGCGAGCGTCGACCCGTCGTTATCACATGGTCCGGCGGTGCGTGCCGATGCCGCCGTGGTCACCCACCAGGACGATGTCGACGAGTTGCTCGCCGACCTCGGATTCTGAACCGCCGCGCGCAGCAGGCCACGAGCCTTCGCCGCCGGCCCGGGCGGCCCCAGAGGTAGCCGAGATGGAGTTGGACGACGAAATCCTGCAGGACTTTCTCCTCGAAGCCGGGGAGATCCTCGAGCAGCTCGATTCCCAGTTGGTCGATCTCGAGAGCGACCCGGAGAGTCGTGAACTGCTCAACGCGGTGTTTCGCGGCTTCCACACCATCAAGGGCGGTGCAGGCTTTCTCGGCGTCGAGAACCTGGTCGCCATCAGCCACAAGTCCGAGGACATCTTCGATCTCCTGCGCAATGGCAAGCTCGGCATCGACGCCCAGCTCATGGACGTCTTCCTGCAGGTGCTCGACGTATTGCGGCGCATGTTCGACGAACTCGGCGCGGGGCAGATGCCCGAACCCGCGCCGGCCGAGTTGCTGGCCCAGCTGATTGCGCACGCCGAGGGCTCCGCGCCGGCGCCCGTGGCGGTGGCCGACGAGGCCGCGCCGGCGTCCGATCCCGCGCTCGAGGTGGGTGACCTGCTCGATGTCACCGACAGCGGCGATGCCGGCGCCGGCGAGGCGGCTGGCGATGACGACCTGATGGCCCGCATCGTCGGCGAGATGACCGCGGGCGAAGGTGAAGTCACCGCGGTCGGGGCGGAGAGCGCGGACCTCATTACCGAAGACGAATTCGAGGCCTTGCTCGACAAGCGCGACGCCGCGCGCGCCGCGACGGCGGAAGCCACGGCCGCACCGGCGGCGGGCGATCTCATCACCGAGGACGAGTTCGAGGCCTTGCTCGACAAGCGTGACGCTGCACGGGCGGCGACAGCCGAGGCGACGACCGCCCCAGCCACCGGCGCCGATCTCATCACCGACGACGAGTTCGAAGCCGTGCTCGACAACCTGCACGGCGCCGGCAAGTTCGGCGGGGGGGCGGCAAAGCCGGGGGCCGCGGCCGCGCAGGCAGTAGCTCCGAAGGCGGAAGTGCCGAAAGCGGAAGTGCCAAAGACGGAAGCTCCGAAAGCAGAAGCTCCGAAAGCAGAAGCTCCGAAAGCAGAAGCTCCGAAAGCAGAAGCTCCGAAAGCAGAAGCTCCGAAAGCAGTCGATGCCACCAAGGGCGGCGGCGCCAAGCAGGACACCACCGTGCGCGTCGAGACGGAGACCCTCGACCGCATCATGAACATGGTCGGCGAGCTGGTCCTCATCCGGAATCGGCTCAGCAACCTGCAGTCCGCGCTCGGCGACGAGGAAGTCACGCAGACGGTGGCCAACCTCGACGTCGTCACCAGCGATCTGCAGATGGCGGCGATGAAGACGCGCATGCAGCCGATCAAGAAGGTGTTCGGGCGCTTCCCGCGCGTGGTGCGCGATCTCGCGCGCAACCTGAACAAGCAGATCGAGCTCGAGATGCGCGGCGAGGACACCGATCTCGACAAGAACCTGGTCGAAGCGCTGGCCGATCCGCTGGTGCACCTGGTGCGCAATTCGATCGATCACGGCATCGAGCTGCCGGCCGAGCGTGTCGCCGCCGGCAAACCGGCCGCCGGCACGTTGGCGCTGTCCGCCGAACAGGCCGGCGACCAGATCCAGCTCGTCATCCGCGACGACGGCAAGGGCATCGACGCCGAGGCGCTGCGCCGCAAGGCCGTCGCCTCCAACCTGCTCGACGAAGACGCCGCGCGGCGGCTCAACACGCGCGAGTGCTTCGAGCTGATCTTCCTGCCCGGCTTCTCGACCAAGGAAGCGATCTCCGACATCTCCGGTCGTGGCGTCGGCATGGACGTGGTCAAGACCCGCATCACCCAGCTCAACGGCACCATCGCCATCGAGTCGGAACTCGGTGTCGGCACCACCATCCGCATCAGCGTGCCGCTGACGCTCGCCATCATGCCTACCCTGATGGTGGTGCTGGGGTGCCAGGTGTTCGCCCTGCCCTTGGTGAACGTGCAGGAGATCATCAGTTTCGAAGCCCACCAGGCGCGCGAGGTCGACGGGCGCAAGACCATCATCGTGCGCGGGCGGGCGATCCCGCTCTTCTACCTGTCGCGCTGGCTGGTCAACGGCAGCCGCGATTTCACCTCGGGCACCGGCCACGTCGTGGTCACGCGCATCGGCAACCAGAGTGTCGGCCTGCTGGTCGACGAGCTGATCGGCCAGGAGGAAGTCGTCATCAAGCCGCTCGGTGCGCTGCTGCATGGCACCAAGGGCCTGGCCGGCGCCACCATCACCGGCAACGGCAAGATCGCGCTCATCATCGACCTGCCCGGCCTGCTCGAAGCCTATGCGCGGCGTTGAGGACGCGGCGGGAATTGCCGGAGCCAAGCATGCGCCCAACCGTCAAGCGGGTCCTGGTCGTCGACGATTCGAGCTTCTTCCGCCAGCGCATCGTCGATTGTCTCGAGGCTGATCCCGCCTACCGCGTCGTCGGCTGCGCGGCCGACGGCCGTAACGCGGTGGCGCTGGCCGCCCGTCTCGAACCCGATCTCGTGACCATGGACGTCGCCATGCCGGTGATGGACGGCATCGATGCCGTACGCCGCATCATGCAGGCGCGGCCGGTACCGATCCTGATGATCTCGGCGCTGACCCGTGCCGGGGCCGAGGCGACGTTCGCCGCGCTCGACGCCGGGGCGGCCGATTTCGTCACCAAGCCGGGCGTCGCCGACGGTGCCGCGCGCGAGCGCTTCGGCGCGCGTCTGCGCGAACGCCTCGCCGCCCTGCGCTGCGGCGCGACCGCGATCGGCGGTCCGGCGGCCAGGGCCATCGGGATGGCACCGCTGGCGCGCGACCTCGCCCGGGGTACCCGCGGTGTCGATTGCATCGTCATCGGCGCGTCGACTGGCGGACCGCCGCTGGTCGGCCGCATCCTCGCGGCCCTGCCGCACGACTTCCCCCACCCGCTGCTCGTCGCCCAGCACATGCCGGGGCGCTTCACCGGCTGTTTCGCCGAGCGTCTCGACGGGCAGTGCGCGATCCGTGTCCGTCTCGCCACCGACGGTGCGCGCCTCGAACCCGCTACCGCGTACATCGCGCCGGGCGGTTGCCAGACCGTCGTCGTCGGTCGTCGCGACAAGCGCCTGCGCGTGGTCGCCGGCGACGAGGGTCTGCGTTACCGGCCCTGCATCGACGTCACGTTCGAATCCGCCGCGGCGGCCTTCGGTCCGCGCGTCCTCGGCATCGTCCTCACCGGCATGGGCGACGACGGGCGCGCCGGTGGTTGCAGCCTCAAGGCCGTCGGCGCGCCGGTCTGGGCGCAGGACGAAGCCTCGTCGACGGTGTTCGGCATGCCGCGCGCGGTCATCGAGGCGGGTCTCGCCGACGCCGTCCTGGCGGGCGACGCCATCGCACCACGCCTGGTAGCCGCGTCGTGAACCGCCTCGATCCGCTCAGCCTGGCCGGACTCGTCGTCGCGCTCGGCGCGGTGCTGCTCGGCCAGCACCTCGAGGGTGGCCAGGTCCGCGCGCTGCTCAACGGCCCGGCCGTCCTCATCGTCGTCGGCGGCAGCCTCGGCGCCGCCATGCTGCAATCGCCGCTGCCGGTGTTCGTCCGCGCCATGCGCATGCTGGCCTGGGTATTCAGTCCGCCGCAGCGGCCGACGGATGCCATCCTGGGCGACATCGTGCGCTGGGCGCAGATCGCCCGGCGCGAGGGCCTGCTGGGCCTGGAGAAACTGGTCGAGAAGGTACCCGATCTGTACGCGCGCAAGGCCCTGCAACTCCTCATCGACGGCAACGAGCCGCTGGTCATCCGCGAAACCCTCGAACTCGACTGCCTGGCGCGCGAGCGCCGCGACCTCAGCGCCGCCCGCGTCATCGACGGCATCGGCGGCTACGCGCCGACGCTCGGCATCCTCGGCGCGGTGATGGGGCTGATCCAGGTCATGAACAACCTCGCCGATCCGTCACGCCTCGGCGAAGGCATCGCCGTCGCGTTCGTCGCCACGGTCTACGGCGTCGGTCTCGCAAATCTCGTCTTCCTGCCCGCCGGTAACAAGATCAAGGCGCTGGTGCGCGAGCAGTCGCGGCTGGAAGAGATGATCGCCGTCGGCGTCGTCGCCATCGCCCAGGGCGACAGCCCCTACGTGGTCGAAGCCCGCCTGCAGGGCCTCGCCGCGGGCTGAAGGACAAGGATATGCGCCGCTTCTTCCACACCGAACTGCTCGATACCGCGGCCGAGGACGGCGTGCACGCCGAGCGCTGGCTGTTGTCCTACGCCGATTTCATCACGCTCCTGTTCGCGCTGTTCGTCGTCATGTACTCGATCTCCTCGCTCAACGACGGCAAGTTCCGCGTGCTGTCGGCGGCGCTCGAGGAGGTATTCGCCGATCCGCACATCGTCGAACGCCTCGAACGCGTGCCGACGTCGGCCGCCCCGGCGGCAGCGGCGCCTGCCGCGCTCGGCGGCGCGGAGGACTGGCAGGCCCTGCCGAAGGCCATCGACGCCGGTGAACTCGCCACGGTGTTGCGTGCACTGCTCGCGCGGCGCGACGAGGCTGCCGGCGTCGTCGTGCGCGAAAGTGCCGACTGGACAGAACTCGAACTGCCCGTCGCATTCGCCTTCGAGGCGGACGACGGGCAGCTGGCCGCCGCCGCCGCGCCCCTGCTCGACGACGTCGCCGCGCTCGCCCGCGCGGCCGACGTGCCGGTGCGGGTGGAAGCCTACAGTGACGAGCTGCCGCCCGACCGCAAGGCGTCCTCGCCCTGGGAGCGCACCGCGGCCCAGGCCGGGGCAGTGGCAGCGCGACTGGTCACGGCCGGGGTCGATGCCGATCGCGTCTCGGCCACCGGTCTCGGCGACCGTCACCCGGTCGCCAGCAACGCCAGCGCCGCGGGCCGCGCGGCCAACCGCCGCGTCATCGTCGCCGTCGCCCGTCACGGCCAGGTGCCGTCGGTCGCGGCGAGCGTGTCCGCCGCCACCGAGCGCGAGGCACTGCCACCCAACACCTACACACGAGTCACCGAACTCCCCGGTCCGGAGGGTATTACGTTATGAAGACCTGGACAGTGATGGCCCAGAAAGGCGGCGTGGGCAAGACCACGACCGTGGTCAACCTCGCCGGCGCGCTGGCGCGACGCGGCAAGCGCGTGCTGGTAATCGACCTCGATCCGCACGGCTCCTGCTCGAGCTACTTCGGCTTCGATCCGGACGCCGACACGCCGAGCGTCCACGACCTCTTCGAGGCCGCGGCCAGCGGTACCGTCGGCGCGGTTCCCGGCGTCGTGCACAAGACGACCAGCGAGCGCATCTGGTTGATCCCCGCGGCGACCGCGCTGGTCTCGCTCGAACGCCGTTGCGGTGCCGTCAAGGGCATGGGCCGGGTGCTGGCGCGCGCGCTGCCGCAGGTCGCCGACGACTACGATCACTGCCTCATCGACTGTCCGCCGACGCTCGGCATGCTGGTGATCAATGCGCTCGCCGCGGCCGAACTCCTGGTCGTGCCGATGCAGACCGAGGAGCTCGCGCTGCGCTCGCTGGACCGCCTCATGCGCACGCTCGAACTGTTCAACAACTCGACCGGTCGGCGGCTCGCCAACGTCGTCGTGCCGACCATGTTCGACCGGCGTACGCGCGCCTCGCGTGACACCCTGTTGTCGCTGCGCTGCCGCGAGGACATCACCCTGTGGCCGGACTACATCCCGGTCGACACCCAGTTGCGTGAAGCCAGTCGGCTGGGCGTGCCGCTGACGGTGTGGCAACCCGAGGCGCGCGGCGCCGAGGCCTACGAGCGGCTCCTCGACGGCCTGCTCGAGAAGCGTAACCAGCGGCTGCGCATCGCGGGCTAGGGCAGAGGCATGGACATCCTCAAGAACTACTTCGCCGAGCATCTCGACGACGCCGACGTCACCGAGCATCCGTCCGAGCGCGTGCTGCGCATGGAGTCGCTGGCCGCGCGCTACCTCTTGTTCCGCGTCGGCCAGCTGCGCTTCGCACTCGCCAGCACCGACGTCGCCGCGGTCACGCGCGAGCCCGAGCGCAACTGTGAGTACCTCAGCGCGGCCGCCATCGTGCCGCCGCGCTACCAGGCCGCGGCGCGAGTCGATGCCAGCCACGCGTCCTGGGTGCATCTTGCCGGCACGCGCTTCGGGCTCGGCCCGTGCCGTGCCGATGGTGACGTGGTGTTGACGAACGACGACATCACGGCGCGCGGCGAGCGGGGCGATGCGCCCTGGATCATCGGCACCATCGCCGAACCGCCCAGCCTGGTGCTGGACCGCGACCTGGTCTGTGCGCGCCTGCTTACCGCGGCGACCGCCTGAGAAGCGAGTGGCACGCTACCTGCATGCAATGACACGACAACCCGTGGCGTGACCGATTCCTGACACCCACGGACAGCAGAGGACACCGCGATGAGTGCAGTATTCGAAGAAAAGCCGGACGAACTCCTGCGCTGGGTGACGTTCCGCCTGGCCGACGAGGCCTACGGCATCAACGTCATGCAGGTGCAGGAAGTGCTGCGCATCACCGACGTCGCCCCGGTTCCCGGCGCGCCGCATTTCGTGATGGGCATCATCAACCTGCGTGGCAACGTCGTCACCGTGCTCGACATGCGCAAGCTGTTGAACCTGATGCCGGGCGAGATCACCGACCACTCGCGCATCATGGTCATCGAGTCCGGCAACGTCACCGTCGGCCTGCTCGTCGACAGCGTCGCCGAGGTCGTCAACATCAGCGCCTCGCAGATCGACCCGGCGCCGAACGTCGGCAACGACGACAGCTCGCGCTACATCCAGGGCGTGTACAGCCGGACCGACGAGATCCTGATCCTCATCGATCTCAACAAGCTCATCAGCGAAGAGGATCGCGACGCCGCCAGCCTGTTCTGACGCGTCGCCTGCCCGTGGACATCAAGGCCGTCGTTCCGCCCGCACCGCCCACCCCGGTGCGACGGGTCGAACCGCACGAGGAGGGACGACGCGACGCGCCGGACCACCGCGAGCAGCGCCACGAGCCCGACGAGCAACGCCCTGACGACGGCCACATCGACACCTACGCGTGATCCCAATGATCGAACAGTACGTCTACCCCGTCCTCGCCCTGGCCTGCCTCGCCCTGGCCGGCGCCGGTCTCGCCGTCGTCCGCCTGCGTGCCGGCGCACGTCGACTCGATGCCGTGCTCACGGCGCAGGCCGAACAGATCGCGCGCCTCGATCGCGACCTCGGCGCACTGCTGTCCTGCTCGCGGCGCATCGGCGACCGCATCGGTGACGCCGAGCGCTCGCGCGACACCCTGCAGAAGCAACTCGATCGCCTGCGCCACCACCAGGCCGGCGACGACCGTGAACTCACCCTCGAGCACGCCATGAAACTGCTGAACGGCGGGCTCGCCATCGAGGAAGTCGTACGCACCTGCGAACTCTCCGAAGGCGAAGCCGAGATCCTGCAGAGCCTGGCACGCTTCCGCGCCGCCGCCTGAGGGCCGCCGGCCAGGCAACGTGCGCGGCGCGCCAAATCCCAGACGATCCGTTACAATCGCGCGCCCGGCGCGGGGCCCAGGGAACGGGGACAGTATACTTTTGCAGCGCGGATTGCCGGGGTCACGGCGACATCGAAAAGTATACTGTCCCCGTTTCATGCGACGCGCAGGGAGAACGCCACGGGAACGCGGCGGGCCGTAGGCCGAAGCCGCATGCGGCCGAGTAGTCAATCCCGCCCTCGGTGCGTGTCGAACGGAGACAGATGACAGGACGGGCAGAACAGAATTTGGAGAGGTGGCCGAGTGGTTGAAGGCGCACGCCTGGAAAGTGTGCAAATGGCCCCCCCGAATCGCGGGTTCGACTGATCCGCGGAGCGGATCAGGACGCCGGCGCGTAGAGCCGGCGCCCCGCAGGGGCGAGGAAACGCAGCAAGCGTTTCCGAGTCAATCCCGCCCTCGGTGCGTGTCGAACGGAGACAGATGACAGGACGGGCAGAACAGAATTTGGAGAGGTGGCCGAGTGGTTGAAGGCGCACGCCTGGAAAGTGTGTATACGGTAACCCCGTATCGCGGGTTCGAATCCCGCCCTCTCCGCCAAACGAACAAGGGTCCGCATCGCGGGCCTTTTTTCGTTTGGCGGTGTGGGTGGCCCTGGTGAGAACCCGTCGGTTCGATTGATTCGCGCAGCAAATCAGGACGCCGGGGCGCAGCGCCGGCGCCCCGCAGGGGTGAGCAAACGCAAGAAGCGTTCGCGAATCCATCCCGCCCTCTCCTTCAGGCGAACAAGGGTCCGCATCGCGGGCCTTTTTTCGTTTGGGGGTGTGGGTGGCCGTGATGAGAACCCGTCGGTTCGACTGATCCGCGCAAAATTGGGGACGCATTTATTTATTGGCCGTCCGAAGTGAGCCTGGCGCACCCGGCGGGCTTGCATCTCAGTACCATCGGTCAAGGACGACCACACCCAGGCCAAGGACCGGCTGCACCATTAAGAAAATAAGCGCGTCCCCTTTTTCGCTCCGGAGTCGTGCTCTGAGCGGGGCGGGCAAGGTCAGCGCCTGGGTACACGAAGCGGGAACGTTACCGTTCGATGACGGCCACTGTCATGTACGCACGCTAGTTTCGCGCCGCGGCAATCCGCCGCCAGCGATGGACATGGCCACCCGATGACGGCACCGCGCAGGTACGACGTCCTGTTTCTCTGCACCGGCAACGCGGCGCGTTCGATCATGGCCGAGGCGATCATGAACCACGCCGACGGTGTGCGTTTCCGCGCCCGTTCGGCCGGCAGCCAGCCGCAGGGTGAGGTGCATCCGCTGACGGTGGAGACGCTGCGCGGGATGGGCCTGTCGGTGAACGGCCTGTACAGCAAGTCGTGGCACGAGGTGTCGGCGGTGCAGGGCGCCGCGTTCGATTTCGTCTTCACCCTCTGCGACGAAGTGGCCGGCGAGGAATGTCCACGCTGGCCCGGTCGGCCGGTGACAGCGCACTGGGCCATCGCCGATCCCGTCTCCGCCCGCGGCGGCATCGCCTCGCGGCGGCGGGCCTTCGCGCAGGCCGCGCTGCAACTGCAGCGCCGCATACGTCTCTTCCTCAGCCTGCCACTCGATGCCGTGGACGGCATGACCCTGCAGCAGCGGTTGGACGCGATCGGGCGCACCGACTGAGGCGGGCGGTCAGGCGTCTGCCTCCCACACGACCGCACCGCCAGCCGTCTGTCATCGTCCCCCGGGCATGCGCCGACTGCCGGCATGGAGCCTTCGTGCACAACCGAAACGTGCGCTGCAGGCGCGGCAGAAATGCGCGTTGCTCTTGAAGCCGCAGGCGGTGGCGATCTCGCCGATGTTCGCATCCGCTGAATTCGCGAGCGCGCGGCGCGGGTGTTCGAGGCGCCGTGCGCAGCGTCGCCGGGGCCGGCGAGGTTCAGCAGGTCGATCGCGCAGGCGCCGAGATCGTCGCCGATGTCGTCACTGTCGCCCGTGGCGACGTCCGCGCCAGGCGTGGGCAGGCTGCGCAGGAAGTTCGCCGCGATGGCGCCGGCGCCACGGCCCGTCGGAAAATTGGGGACCCATTTATTCATTGGTCGTCCTAAGTGAGCCTGGCGCATCCGGCGGGCTTGTATCTCAGTCGCGTCGGTCAAGGACGACCGCACCCAGTCCAAGGACCGGCTGCATCATGAAGAATATAAATGCGTCCCCTTTTTCCGGTGGCCCGGTTCAGCCCACGGTCGAGTCGCGGCGCAAATCCGGTTAATGTCACCGGCCTCACCGCAGGGAACAGCCGCCGCCATGTCCACCACCGATCTCGTCCTCGTCGTCCGCCACGACGGCGTCACCCGTGTCACCCTCAACCGGCCCGAGGCATTGAACGCGTTGTCCGGCGCGTTGCGCACCCGCCTGGTCGAAGTCCTGCGCGAACTCGCGAGGGACGCGGATACCGAGGTCGTCGTCTTCACCGGCGCTGGCCGCGCCTTCTGCGTCGGGCTCGATCTCAAGGAACTCGGCGGCGAGACCGGCGCCGCGCCGACCGTCACGGCGGAAGAACTCAGCGATGCCTTCCGCGATCTCGGCAAGCCGCTCATCGGCGCCGTCAACGGCTATGCCATCACCGGCGGCTTCGAGCTGGCGCTGATGTGCGACTTCCTCGTTGCGAGCCCGGCGGCGCGCTTCGCCGACACCCACGCGCGGGTCGGTGTGGTGCCGGGTTGGGGCCTGTCGCAACGACTGCCGCGCCTCGTCGGCATCAACCGCGCCAAGGAACTGAGCCTCACCGGCAACTATCTCGATGCGGATACCGCGGAACGTTGGGGGCTGGTCAACCGCGTGGTGCCGGCGGACGACCTGCTCGATCACTGCGAACGGCTCGCGCGCGACATCCTCTCCACCGACAAGGCCACGCGCGACGCCATCCTCAGCGTGATGAACAGCGGCTGGCACGCTACGCTCGAAGAAGGGCTCGCGCTCGAACGCGACGCCTCGCGGGGGCACGCCGTGGCCGAGGTGCGCGCGGACAAGGTCGCCGCGCGGCGCGCCGCCATCCAGGCGCGCGGGCGGGCGCAGAGCGGTTCGTGACGGAGCCGTGACAGGTACCAACGGGCTGCCAGCCTTGACATGCCCGCGGCCAGGGCGTCCCATGGGCCGGCCCGCCGACTGCCGGCCGCGATCCCCAGTGGTCGTGACGGCGCGGCACGCGACATCATCTACCGCGACGAAGGAGTAGCCCATGAGCGACTGGAGCCTGAAGGGAACCTACATGGAGACCTGCAACTGCGACGCGGCCTGTCCGTGCGTGTTTCTCAGCGATCCGACCCAGGGCGAGTGCACCGTGGTGCTCGGCTGGCACATCGAAGCGGGCAAGCTCGGCGATGTCTCGCTCGACGGCCTCAACGTGGCCATGGCGGTGCTGTCGCCGGGCAACATGGCCAAGGTCAAGTGGAAAGCGGCGCTCTACATCGACGAGACGGCCAGCGCCGAACAGCAGCAGGCCCTGACGACCATCTTCGGCGGCCAGGCGGGTGGGCATCCGGCGGCGCTGGCCTCGCACGTCGGCGAGATCCTCGGTGTCTCCACCGCTGGCATCGCCTTCCAACGCGAGGCGAAGACCATGACGATGACGATCGGCGACGTCGCTTCCGCCACCATCGAGGAGGTGAGCGGGCAGGGCGGCGCGCCGGTGACCATCAGCGGCCACCCGCTCGCCATCGCACCCGGTTTCCCGGCCACGCTCGCCACCTCGAAGCAGATGAAGTACGAGGACCACGGCTTGTCCTGGTCCGAGGCCGGGCGCACTGCATTCTTCTCGCCCTTCGCTTACCAGGGTTGAGCGCACGGGGTCGGCGCGCGCCGTTCGCGGCGCGCCGCCATCACGCTCGCCGGGCCGACGCCACTCCGTGAATCGACCCGACGGCTTCGCGCCGGCCGAGCTGCTGCTGCACCAGCGCGTGCTGCTGGCTGGCGGGCTCGCCGCCATCGTCGCGGCGAGCTGGGCCTATCTCTGGGCGATGGCGGGGGACATGGCGGCCTCGACCCGGCACGCGCTGCACACCGGCGCGGGCCTGGCCGGCTCGCATGACGCCGGCATCTCGGCCATCCTCGTCATGTGGCTGGTGATGGTCGGCGCCATGATGCTGCCGACCGCCGCCCCGATGACCTTCATCCACGCGCGCTTCCAGCGTGGTCGCGAGCACAGCCGCTCGCCGGCGCCCTACAGCGCACTCTTCGCGCTCGGCTATCTCGCGGCGTGGAGCGTGTTCGCGATCGTCGCCACCGCGCTGCAGGTGGGGCTGGAACACCTCGCCCTGCTCGATGGCATGGGTATGAGCCTGACCAGCGCACCGCTCGCCGGCGGCGTGCTGATCGGCGCGGGGTTGTTCCAGTGGTCGCGTTTCAAGGATGCCTGCTTAACCCAGTGCCGCACCCCGGTCGGCTTCTTCATGGGTTTCTGGCGCGAAGGCCATGGCGGGGCGCTCGCGATGGGTCTGCACCACGGCCTCTACTGCGTCGGCTGCTGCTGGGCGCTGATGGCGGTGATGTTCGTCGTCGGCACGATGAACATGCTGTGGATCGCGCTCCTCACCGCCGCCATGCTGTTCGAGAAGCTGGGGCCGGCAGGTGACCGGGTGGGGCAGCTGATCGGTGTGGCCTTGGTGGCCGCAGGCGGCTGGTTGCTGCTGTCCTAGCCCGGCTCCGAAGGCGCGCTCGTCGCGCCGGTGCCGCGCTGTCCGCCCAAAGTCCGCGCTTCCTTCGTGCGCTCGAGGCCTTCCCGGTATGGCTTCCCTACGTCTCGCCCGGCGGCGCCACCGGGGCGCGAGCGCAGGGCCCCACCCGGTTAAGCAGGCCCGTCGCGCAGCAACGTCTTGAAGTCGTCGAACTCACTCGCGATGGCCTTCGCCGCGCGTGCTTCCATGGCGCGGAAGCGGCGCAGGACGTCGGCGCCGTGCGCGGTGAGACTGGCGCCACCGCCGCCGCTGCCGCCGGTGGCGGCGCTGACCACGGGGTCGCGGAAACAGCGGTTCATGGTATCGACCAGCACCCAGGCGCGACGGTAGCTCATGCCGAGCGACTTGGCCGCGGCTGAGATCGAGCCCGTCCCGGCAATGGCTTCCAGCAGGTCGGCCTTGCCCGGCCCCATGGCGATCTCGGCGCCGAGCAAGACGCGCAGGGTCGGGCCGCGGGCACGGTGGCGTGGCTTGGGCGGTCGTTTCGGCACGGCGGCATTCTAGCCCGCAATGCCGGCGCCGCCCCGGTCGCAGCCGCGAACCGCGGCAGCGGCTTGCGGCCGTCGCGAACCCCGGCACGGCGCACGTCTCGTGTACCGCGGTGCACATTCGGCCCGCTCGGTGCTGCGCGTTGCCCGGCCAGCGTCTATCGTTGCAGGACCCCACACACTGCCGGAGCATGCCATGGCCCGTCCTCCCGTCGTCGTCACTCCCGAGCAACGCGCCCCCGCCCTCGAACTCGTCGGTGAACGTCTCACCGTGCTGGTCGATCGCGAGCAGACCAACGGCTACGAGGTGTTCCTGCAGGAGGGCGTGGAGGGCAGCGGCGCACCGCTGCATCACCACGACTGGGACGAGGCGTTCTTCGTCATCGACGGCGCGGTCGACTTCGGCGTCGCCGAACGCGAGATGACAGCCACCGCCGGTACCCTCGTACATCTCCCCGGCGGTACCCCGCACTGGTTCCGCTTCTGCGCCGGTGGCGGGCGCATGCTCTCGCTCACCGGTGTCGGCAGCGGCGCGGCGGCGTTCTTCCGCGCCGTCGCCGGCGCCATCCCCGATGGCCAACTCGATCTCGACAAGCTCGCCGCCGTCGCCGATCGCCACGAGGTGCACTTCGCGCCACCGGCCTGAAGGTCGCGCCGCATCGACATGCCGCGCACGCATCCGCCACACTGACGCCCTGAAAGTTCAGCGGAGAACGCGCCATGTGGTTGCGCCTGCGACAGATTGCGCTGGTCTCATCCGATCTCGAACGGGCCCAGGCCCTGTGCGAAGAGGTCCTTGGCCTCGCCGTGTGCCACCGCGACCCGGCCGTCGCCGAGTTCGGTCTGCACAACATCCTGCTGCCGCTCGGCGATCAGTTCGTCGAGGTCGTGGCGCCGCTGCGGGAAGGCACCACGGCCGGCCGTTACCTCGAGCGCCGCGGCGGCGACGGCGGCTACATGGTCATCACCCAGTGCGACGATCACGCACCGCGGCGCGCGCGGGTCGCGGCGCTCGGCGTGCGCATCGTCCATGCCTTCGAGACCGACGACTTCCGCAACCTGCAGCTCCATCCGCGCGACACCGGCGGTACCTTCTTCGAAATCGACGAACAGGTCGGGCCGCGCGCGCACGAGCGTGACGGTCCCTGGTTGCCGGCCGGCGCCGAATGGCAGCGCGCGCGCCGGCTGGAACGCGTGCAGGGTATCGCGGCGGCCGAGATCCAGGCCGAGGATCCGCGCGCCGTGGCCGAGCGTTGGGCGAGCATCGCCGAACTGCCGGTGGCGCAGGCGGGCACGACCTGGACCATCCCGCTCGATGGCGCCGCGCTGCGCTTCGTGCCGATCGCCGATGGTCGCCCCGAGGGCCTGGCCGGGCTCGACCTGTGCTGCCCCGATCCGGCGCCCGTGCTGGCCGCGGCGCGGATGGCCGGTTGCGTCATCGACGGCAACGGCATCGAGCTCGTCGGCATGCGCCTGCGGCTGGTCTGATCCTCGTGCCAGGGCAACCGGCAGGCGTGTGCGAGCGTGGCCCGCGTATCCCGCGCAGTCATCGCCCGTCGGCACGACCGCGTCGAGGACGCGCGAGCGTATCCGCACCGCGGCGGCTCCGGCCATGAACGACACTGGCGTGACGCGCCGCCTGGCCGCCGTGCTGGCGGCCGATGTCGCCGGTTACAGCCGGCTCATACAGGACGACGCCGAGGCCACGGTCACGGCGCTGGACGCCGCGCGAGCGCTGTTCCGGGTCGAGGTCGACCGGGCCGGTGGCAGCGTTGTCGATACCGCGGGTGACAGCGTGCTCGCCGTGTTCGGCAGTACCACCGCTGCCGTGCGGGCGGCGTTCGCAGTCCAGCAAGGGCTCGATGCCGGCGCCACGGCGCAGCCCGAACTGGGGTTCCTGCGCTTCCGCATCGGCATCCATCTCGGCGAACTGATCGAGAAGGCGGATGGCAGTGTCTACGGCGACGGCGTCAACGTCGCAGCGCGCCTGCAGGCGCTGGCGCGCCCCGGCGGTGTGTGTGTGTCCGCTGCTGTCCACGAACAGCTCGCGCCGACGCTTGCGGCGGATTTCCGCGCCGGCGGGCGCCACGAACTGAAGAACATCGCGCGGCCGGTAGAGATCTACCTGAGCGGCGGCGAGACGGCTGCGCGCACGCCGTCCCGGGGCGCCGACGATCGACGTCCGCGTGTGGCCGTGGCCACCTTCGATGCGACGGGCGACGGCGCCGAAGCGCTCGCGCGCGGCGTGCGGGATGCGCTCACCACGGCGCTCGCCAACCAGACCGGCATCGTCGTCGTGGCCGAGGAGAACCGTGCTGCGTTCGTGGTCAGGGCGGCGCTACAGGCGGCCGGCGGACGCTACCGCGCCAACCTGCACATCGTCGATCGCGCCGATGGCCGCCAGTTCGGCGCCGACCGTTTCGAGGGCGCCCTGGCGGATCCCTTCGCGGCCGAGGACGAGCTCGCCTATGCCACGTACAACGCCGTGCGCTTTGCCCTGCATGCGCGCGAGATGGAGGCCGTACGAGATGCCACCATCGATACCGACGCGGACACGCCGACGTTGTTGCTGCGTGCCGGGAGCCTGATGTTCCGCAGCGTGGGCGCCGACTATCGCGAAGCACGCGCGCTGCTCGCCGCAGTGCTTGCGCGGGAACCGGAGAACTTCATGGCGCTGGCCATGTACGGCAACGCACTCCTCGAGGAAGTGATTTGCGGTTACGGCGCCGTGAGCGCGGCGGACGCCGCCGCCGCCCATGCCTGCGTCGCCCGTGCGCTCAGGCTGCGCGACGACAGCGACTACGTGCATTTTGTCGCCAGCGAAGTGGCCCTCCACGTCGACGGTGATGCCGACACCGCATCGGCGGAGGCGCGACGGAGTCTCGAACTCAATCCCTATTACGCCTTCGCGACTACCATGCTGGGCGTGGCCGACATCGCCCGTGGCGCCGCCGCGGAGGGAGTCGCCGCGTGCGTCAAAGTGCTCGCCGCCGAACCGCGCCTGCCGTTCGCCGGCTTGGTGCTGCAGTTCGCCGCCTTCGGTTGCTGGGTCATGGGCGACCACCCGGCCGCCATGCGCTGGGCGCGCGAAGGCGAGCGGCGTGCGCCGGGCGTCGTACGCACCCTGCTCACCCTGGTCGCGGCGGCCGTCGAGCACGGCGACAGCGCCGCCGCCCGCATTGCGGCCGCGCAGGTTCTGCAGATCGAGCCCGGCTTCACCGTCGACGACTTCGTCAGCCGCATCTTCCCGTCCGGGGATGCGGAGGAACGCTACCGCGCGGCGCTGCGCGCGGCTGGTCTACCTTGAGCCGGCATGGCCTACCGTGACTGCAGGGGCCGGTCGCTGGGCGCTCGTCCGTGCCAGCCACCCGCCAGCAGATGCAGACAGCGCTGCCGCAGCGGGCCGTGCCGTCGACGCACGCACGGTCCGCAGGCATGCTCTTGCATCGATTCAATCCCGCGCCCGCCCGGGCGCCCCGCGTGAATACCGGAGCAATACCATGATCGACGTTCACTACTGGCCCACGCCGAACGGCTGGAAAGTCACCATCATGCTGGAGGAGTGCGGCCTGGATTACCGCCTGGTTCCGGTCGACATCGGCGCCGGCGCCCAGTTCGAGCCCGAGTTCCTGCGCCTGAGTCCGAACAACCGCATGCCCGCCATCGTCGACCACGCCCCACTGGGTGGCGGCGCGCCGCTGGCGATTTTCGAATCGGGCGCGATTCTCGAATACCTCGCCGAGAAGACCGGGCGCTTCCTGCCCACGGCGCCGGCGGACAAGTACCGTGTGCTGCAGTGGCTGCACTGGCAGATGGCGAACCTCGGCCCGATGATGGGCAACGCCAATCACTTCAAGAACTACGCCAAGGATCTCACCGACGACCCGGCGCAGCTCGTCTACGGCACGAAGCGTTTCGTCGGCGAGGTCGATCGCCTGAGCGGGGTGATGGACGCGCAGCTCGGCGCCAACCGCTTCCTCGCCGGTGACGAGTACAGCGTGGCCGACATCATCTGCTGGCCGTGGGCGTGCCTGCTCGCGCGGCTCATCGACGAGCAGGTGTGGGAGAACCATCCCAACCTCAAGCGCTGGGTCGACGAGGTCGGCGAGCGCCCCGCCGTGCAGCGTGGCCGCGCCGCTGGCAAGGAACTCGGCGAGCGCGAACTCACCGAAGAAGAGCAGCAGAAGCGTCGCGCGCTGCTGTTCAACCAGACCAGCGAGAAGGTCCGAGCCGCGCGCGAAGCCGCGGCCCGCGCCGCGCGCTGACGGCGCCGCGCCGTTCGGATTCGTCGAACCGAAGGAGGTCTACCGTGTCCGCCCGTCTCAAGTTCGCCCATGCCGTGCTGATGACCAACCAGGTCGCCGCGATGCGCGACTGGTACTGCACCGTGCTCGAGGCCCACGTGGTCTATGAGAACCCGATGCTGTGTTTCGTCACCTTCGACGAGGAGCATCACCGCCTCGCCTTCGTCGGCGCGCCCGACGGTGCGCTGGTCGAGCGCCCGCCGAACAGCACCGGCCTCATGCACACGGCGTTCACCTTCCCTGATCTCGGCGCGCTGCTCGATCGCTACGAGCGCCTCGCGGCGCGCGGCATAGAGCCGCGCGTGCCGATCCAGCACGGCGTGACGACCTCGCTCTATTACCGCGATCCGGATGGCCAGTTCGTCGAGCTCCAGGTGGACAACTTCGCCAGTGCCGCCGACGGGACAGCCTACATGTACGGTCCCGAGTTCGCCGCCGATCCGATCGGGCCGGTCTACGATCCGGCGCGCATGCTGGCCGATTACCGCGCCGGGGTGCCCGCGGCGACGCTGCAGACCCGCGCGTGGGCGCTGGCCGGCGCGCCCATGCCGCACGCGCTGGAACTGTTCGCGCGCGGCGACTGAGAGAAGCGCCGGGAGGAAACCATGGCGCGAGCGCGGCGTCGCGCGAACTGCGCCCGGCACGGATCAGGCGTGCCGCCGCACGCGGCGCCGTGCACCGTCGCACCCGGCAACGCCGTTCAGCAGCCGCGGGTGATGACGAACTCGTCCTCGCCGACCGCACCGAGCTGGAATTCGATGAGGCTCGCGAGATCCTTGCGCGTGCGAGTGCCGGCCATGTGGGTGAGCAGGGTGTTGAGCAGGGCGCCTTCCATGACGTCCGCGCTCATCGCGGGGTCGCCATCGGCGCGGGTGAGGGCGTCGGCGATGCATTGCCGCGCGGCGTCGAATTCTCCGGCCACTTCGGTCTCCTCGATCTCGATCCGGTCAAACGTGCGGTGCGTCGGGCGACGCTGGGCCGACTATAGACGGCCCCGCTGCGCCGCGGTTGACCCATGTCATCTCGCCGCGGCGGCGCGCTCGGCGGCGGCCGCCCGCGCATTGGCGACGAAAGCCTGCCATTGCGGCATGTTCCTGAGTTCGTAGCCGGCGTTCCAGTCCCAGATGTCGAGCATGGTCGCGCGTGCCGCCGGCTCGTCCTCGTGGCGTTCGAGGGTGCGCCAGAGATAGACGAAGGCGGACGCGCGCGCGTTCGCATTGCAGTGCACGAGCACGCGACGACCGTCGAAGTGGCGCATGGCGCGGAAGAAGTCGTGGAGGTCGGTCGCGGCCGGATCGTCCCAGTCGACCGGGATGTGGGCGTAACCCATGCCGAGCGCGGTGACCACCTCGCCCTCTTCGGCGAAGGCGCCCGGCGTGCCCAGCGGCGCGAGGTTGATCACGGCCTCGACCCCCGCCGCGGCGACGAGCGGGAACTGTTCGCGCGTGGGCTGGCCCGCCGACATCAGTCGAGGCGAATACTCGTAGTAGTTCAGCAACTCGAGCAGGCCGACTTCGTCGGCGCTCGTGCCGCCGGGCAGCAGGCTCGCGAGGAGCAGCACGGTGAGCAGGGCAGGGCGGGGCATGGGCAACTCCGGGAGGGGCGTTGGAAGTGAATATCGTCGTCACCGCCATGCAGCGGCAACCTTACGCACGCGCAAGCACGGCGGCGCGAACGGGGACAGTATACTTTCGCTGCGCGACGCCGCCGGGCGGCGACGCGCGCAAGAAAGTGACCCGTCTCCGCACGGCCATTCCGCCCCGGCGACCCGACCCGTCCACCAGCCTGTCCGACCGAGAACCCCAGCCATGAGCCTCCTCCTCATCCGCCACGGCGAAACCGATTTCAATGCCACCCGCGTGGTGCAATTTCCTGATACGCCGCTCGGCGCGAACGGACTCGCCCAGGCCGAGCGCCTCGGCGCGCGCTTGTCGACCCGCCCGCTCGGGCTGGTCCTGAGCAGTGATTACGCCCGTGCGCGCATGACCGCCGAACGCATCGCCGCGTCGACGGGCCTGGACGTCGTCGAGAATCCCTTGCTGCGCGAGCGCGATTTCGGCGACCTGCGCGGTACGCCCTACGATCAGCTCGGCGACGTCGACCCCTTCGCGCCGGGCTACGTACCACCGGGTGGCGAGAGCTGGGAGGTGTTCCATGCCCGCGTCGACCGGGCCTGGGCCGTTTTGCAGGAACTGTCCGCGCGCATTAACGGTGAGATTGCCGTGGTCACCCACGGCCTCGTGCTGCGCTCGCTGCTCGAACGCATCCTCGACGCTTCGGCGCATGACGTCACCCCGGACCTCATCGTCGGCAACACCTCGGTGACCACGGTCGAACGCGCGCCGCCGTGGCGGGTGGTCGAGCTCGCCTGTGTCGCCCACCTCGACGGTGGCGCCAACGACGTCGCGCCGGTGTGACGGCCGCCAGCAAAGTCACCACCCACAGCGACTCCCGGCAACGAATCTGACCCCAAACGGGGTCGGACCCGGTCGAGTCCAACGCAGCCCGGGGTCAGACCCCGCAAACGCAGCCCGGGGTCAGACCCCGAAGCTCAACGCGTTGAAAGTTCGCGAGTTTCGTGTCGCGATGGGGTCTGACCCCGTCGGCGAAACCCCTGTCGGCGAAACCGGTGAGACGCTCTCAGCCGAGCTGGCGTGCGAGATCGCGGGCGATGACCAGGCGCTGGACCTGCGAGGTACCTTCGTAGATCTGCAACAGCTTGGCGTCGCGCATGAGCTTCTCGACGATGAACTCGCGGGTGTAACCGTAGCCGCCCATGACCTGCACGGCGTCGGCGGTCACGCGCACTGCGGCGTCGCCGCCGAAGGCCTTGGCGGCCGCGCTGTGGGTGCCGCGCAGGTTGCCGGCATCGACCGCGTCCGCGGCGGCATGGGTCAAGGCGCGCGTCGCCTGCCAGGCGATCTCCATGTCGGCCAGCATGCTCGCCACCATCTGGTGGTTGATGATGGCCTCGCCGAAAGTCCTGCGCTCGAGCGCGTAGCGCACCGACTCGTCGCGCGCGCGGCGGATGACTCCGGCGGCGCTGGCCGCGATCCAGGGGCGTGAGCGGTCGAAGGTGGCCATGGCGAGACGGAAGCCGTGGCCCGGGCCGACCACCATCTGGCTGGCCGGGATCTCGACGTCTTCGAGCACGACGTCGCCGGTGTGCGAGCAGCGCTGGCCCATCTTGTGCACGAGGCTCGCCCACGACAGCCCCGGCGTACCGGCCTCGATGACGAAGGTCGCGATGCCTTCGTGGCCACGCGTGCCCTGTTCGCGCGCGAACAGCACGTAGAAGTCGGCGACGTCGCAATTGGTGATCCAGCGCTTGCGCCCGTTCAGCACGACGGTGTCGCCGCGCCGCTCGAAGCGGGTCGACAGGTTGGCGACGTCGGACCCGGCGTCGGGTTCGGAGCAGGCGAAGGCGGCGTAGCCGAAATCGCGGGTGAGGCGGCCGAGGTACTCCTTTCGCAGGGGTTCGTTGTCCGCCAGCATCAGCGGTAGCGCGGCGAGGCTGTTGGCGACGGCGGACGTGCCGATGCCGAGGCAGCCGTAGTTGATCTCCTCGATCAGGTCGACGTGCTCGCGGCAGCTGAGGCCGAGCCCGCCGACGCTTTCGGGAAACTCGGCATTGATCAAGCCGAGCTCCCACATCTCGCGGATGACGTCGTGCGGGAAGTCCGCCGATTCGTCGTAGGCGCGGTCGCGCCCCGGTTCGATGATGCGTTCGCGCACGAAGCGGCGCGTCGTTTCGATCATCATCGATTGCTGGTCGGTGGCGGTGTTCATGCGCAGGGTCTCCATCGCTCTGGCTGCCAGTGAGCGGGCTTTGCCGCACGCGTGCGTTACCCGCGCCACGCAGTGTATGCAGTTTGGGAATCCCTGCAAAAGTCGCAGCGCCGTCCGTCTGCCACCTTGCGTGGCCGGTTGCGGCGCGCATTCATCGCGCAACGGCTGCACGCCTCGAAGCCCGCGTGCCCCGCCCTCGGCCAGGCCCGTTCGCGGGGGCGGAGATTCCTCATCCTCGCCCCTCACGGCACCGCGGTGAGCCGTCGTTGCGACGCTACAATGGCGCACGCTCGCGCGCGACGACGGCGGGCGAGGGGAGGACCGACGATGCATTTCTCGTTCAGTGACGAGCAGGAACAGTTCCGCGCCGTGGTGCGCCGCTTTCTCGACGATCATTCGCCGCCGACGGCGGTGCGCGCCTGCATGGCCTGCGCCAGTGGTTACGACGAAGCGGTGTGGTCACGCCTCGCCGACGATCTGGGTCTCCCCGGCCTTCACCTCGCCGAGGCCCACGGCGGCCAGGGCTTCGGCCAGGCCGAACTCGGTATCGTCATGGAGGAGATGGGGCGCACGCTGCTGTGCGCGCCGTTCTTCGGTTCGGCAGTGCTGGCCGCGGGCATGCTGCGGCGCGGTGCGGACGAGGCCGAGCAGTCCGAACTGCTGCCGGCGCTGGTAAGCGGCGCGCGGTTGGCGGCATTGGCCTGGGTCGAAGCCGCGGGGCGCTGGGATGCGTCCGGCATCACGCTCGCCGCCGCGCGTGACGGCGACGGATTCCGGCTCGATGGCACGAAGCGTTTCGTCGTCGACGGTCTCGTCGCCGACGACCTCTTGGTGCTCGCGCGCATCGGCGACGTGCTTGCCTTGTTCCTCGTCGCCGGCGACGCGCCGGGCGTGTCGCGCCGCGCGCTCGAGGTGCTCGACCCGACGCGGCGGCTGGCCGAAGTCACGTTCACCGCGGCGCCGGCGCGCCGCCTCGGCGCCGGTGTCGACATCGCTGCCGCCTTTGCCCGCCTGTTCGACGAAGCGCTCGTCGCGCTCGCGGCCGAGATGATCGGCGGCGCCCGTCGCCTGCATGCCGACGCCGTCGAGTACGCGAAGCTGCGCATGCAGTTCGGGCGCCCGATCGGCTCCTTCCAGGCCATCAAGCACACCCTCGCCGATCGCCTGCTCGACATCGAACTCGCCGCAGCCGCGGTCAACCACGCCGCCGCCGCCCTCGACGAACACGAGCCCGGCGCGCGGGCCGGCGCCGCCCAGGCCAAGGCCATGGCGGCGGACGCGTACATGGCCATGGCCGCGGCCGCCATCCAGGTCCACGGCGGCATCGGCTTCACCTGGGACCACGACACCCACCTCTGGTACAAGCGCGCGAAGAGTTCCGAGGTCCTGCTGGGCACACCGGCCTGGCATCGCGAACGCTACCTCGACGCAGTGGAGGCTACGGCATGAGCGTGCCCGACGAGAACACAGTGCGCGCGGACGTGCGCGCCTGGCTGGCCGAGCATTGGCACCCGGATCAGGACCTCGTCGAATGGCGCGGCATCCTCGCCGATTCCGGCTGGGGCATGCCGCACTGGCCGCGCGAGTGGTTCGGACGCGGGCTGCCGGTGGCGTTGAGCGCGGTCGTCGACGAGGAATTCGACGCCATCGAGGCGGTCGGCGTCGCGCGCATCGGCATCCGCCTGCTGGCCGGCGCCACCTTGCTGGAGCATGGCGGCGAGGAACACAAGCGCCGCTTCCTGCGTCCGATCCTCACCGGCGAGGAGACCTGGTGCCAGCTCTTCAGCGAACCGGGTTCGGGCTCGGATCTCGCCGGCGCCACGACCCGGGCCGAGCGCGACGGCGACCGCTGGCGCATCAACGGCCAGAAGGTATGGACGACCAGCGCCCACCACGCCGAGTGGGGGCTCCTGCTCGCGCGCACCGACTGGGATGCGCCGAAGCACCAGGGGCTGTCCTGTTTCGTCATCGACATGCGCCAGGCCGCGGTCGAGGTGCAGCCCCTGAAACAGATGAACGGTTACGCCTCGTTCAACCAGGTCTTCTTCACCGATGCCGTGGTGCCGGCAGGGAACCTGCTCGGCGAGGTCGGCGATGGCTGGAAGATCGCCATGACCACCCTCGCTCATGAACGTCGCGGTGCCGACGCGTTGCGACGCTGGGGCCAGGCGCCGGCACGACCGGGGCGCATCTACGACCAGCTGCGCGCCGAGATCGCGAGCGTGCTCGAACCCTACAAGTGGTACCCGCAGCGCGCCGGGCGCGTCGACCTCGCACTGCCGCGCGCCCGCGCGACGGGGCGCATCGCCAACCCCGCGGTGCGCCAGGAACTCGCGCGCCTGCTCATGCTGTCGAGCGCGTCGGAATGGCTCGCTCGCCGCGCGCGTGCCGCGCACGAACTCGGCCGACCGCAGGGGCCGGAGGGCTCCCTCGGCAAGCTCGCCGGCAGCGAGGTCGCACGCCAGGCCGCGCGCGTGCATACCCTAGTCGCCGATGCCGAGGCCCTGCTCGCCGGCCGCGATGGCCCGCTCGACGGCATCATCGCGGAGATCCTGTTGTCGGTGCCCGCGACCTCGATCGCCGGCGGTACCGACGAGATCCAGCGCAACATCATCGCCGAGCGGGTGCTCGACCTGCCGCGTGAACCGCGTCTGGACGGCGGCCCCTTCCGCGACGTACCGCGCAATCCCGAACGCGGGCGCTGACGGACGGCGGGTACTGAGCACGCGGTGTCTGACACCGCGCGACAAGTCGTTGAAACAGCGGCCTGACGGCACGGCGATGGGGTCAGACCCCGGCGGTTGGGCAGAACTTCAGAGAATCAACGGCTTGAGCCGTGGGGTCTGACCCCACTGGAGCCCCCAAGGGCTTGAGCCGCGCGGTCAGACCCCACTGCGCCACCCCACCACGCCCATGCACGCGTCAGGGCGTGAATTCGCGCCCGCGCGTTTCGGGGCCGAGCCAGATCACCATGGCCATGAGTCCGGCGATGACCATCGCCGCCGACATCGCGTCGGCCAGCGCGAAGCCGCGGTCCTGCAGCGTGCCGAGCAGGTAGGGCATGAGCGCGCCGATGGCGGCCGCGGCGTGGTAGCAGAAGCCGACGCCGACGCCGCGTACCTCGGTCGGGAAGCGTTCGTTGCTGTAGGCCGGCGCCATGCCCCAGATACCCATGCCAAAGAAACCCATGCAGAGCGCGCCGGCGGCGAGGGCATAGGGATCGGTCGCGTGCAGGTAGAGCGGCAGCGAGGCGATGCCGAGCAGCATGGTCACGGTGGCGGCGCCGCGCCGCCCGAGACGCCCTTCCGAGAGCAGGCCCCACAGCGCGGTGCCGGCAATGGCGCCGACGTTGAAGGCCGCGAGGTAGGGCAGCGTGGGGCGGCCGGCATCGCGCAGGAAAGTCGGGTACCAGAAGTTGACCGAGTAATAGATGCACATGAACGAACCGATCACGAGCGTGGTATGGACGGTCGTCCACAGCAGGTCGCGCTGGAAGATGCGCGTCAGCGACAAGCCGGGCGCGCGCGTGGCGTCGCCGCTCTTACGCAGTGCGCGCTGGCGCGCGAGCCACACTGGGCTCTCGCTCACGTTGCGGCGGATCCAGAGCGTGAAGAGCGCGGGCAGGATCGCGCTCCACAGCATCACGCGCCAGGCGAGGTCGGGCAGGTGCGCGAACAGCGGGTAGACGAAATGGAACACGGCGGCCGCCAGCAGGTAGCCCCAGTACCAGCCGCCCAGCATGAGGCCCGAGACGAGTCCTCGGCGGCGCGCCGGCGTGTGCTCGAGTACCAGCGCCATGCCCGCCGACCACTCGCCGCCCATGCCGAGACCGAACAGCGCGCGCAGCGCGAACAGCATCGCGTAGGAGGTGGAGAAACCGCTCAGGAAGGCGAACAGGGAGAACCACAGCACCGACAGGATCAGCGGCAGCTTGCGACCCCACCGATCGGCAGCGGTGCCGGCAACGGTGCCGCCGACCAGGCGCATGACCAGGGTGACCGTGCCGAGCGCGCCGGCCAGCGCGCGGTCGACGGTGAAGCTCTGCTGGATGTCGATGAGGATGAAGGCGAGGATGTTGAAGTCGAAGGAGTCGACGATCCAACCGAGGAACACCGCCCAGAAGGCGCGACGCTGCGCCGCGGGCGGGGGATCCGCCGGCGGCGCGGCGGCGGACGCGGGATCAGCGGACATCGTCGATGTCATCCCTGGAGGCGCACCACCGTCGGTGTTCGCGGGTGATGCGCACGTGTTCGTTCGCCGCGGTGCTCAGAGCCACGCGGCGAAGAAGCCGTCGAAACCCGGAGGCAATTCGCAGCTGGCGTGTGCG
The DNA here is from genome assembly GCA_050184115.1 of Gammaproteobacteria bacterium. GTDB lineage: Bacteria > Pseudomonadota > Gammaproteobacteria > JACKNG01. The sequence continues at coordinate 276,600 of JBFXAQ010000004.1, forward strand.
TCGACCCACAGGCAGTCGGCCGGCGCGAGGACGCGGCCGTCGCCGAGCCGGCAGCCGTCGACCGCGACGAGGAGGCCCGGTCGCGCCGGGTGCCAGGCGGTGCTGCCGTGCACGGACCGCCACACGCGGAAGCGCGGCGTCTCCAGAGCCAGTGTCCAGCCGGCCGGTGGCGCCTCGCCCGCGCCCGCTCCCGACGGCCGCGCCAGGGCTTCGGCGCCGAGCATGTGGAACTCGACCTCGCCGCCGTTGGTCACGCGATGCACCAGCGGCTCGGCCTTGTGTGGACGGGAGACGGCGACGTTGCACGGGATCTCGGTGACGATGGCTTCGCGTGCCGGCAATTCCTCCTGGGCGCGTGCGGCGGCGAGGGCGAAGTAGACGGTGTCCTCGGTATGGCGGTGCCACAGCGTGTTGGCACCGGGCGCGATGCGCACGCGGTAGGCGTAGACGAAGTCGTTGCTGATCTCGACCCTGTGATCGGGTTCTTCGTAGACGGCGACACAGGTCGCCGCGCTCTGGCCATCGGGGCGCGTCATCGGGGGCGTGGTGCGGTGCTCAGGCCTTCGACCTGCCGAGCGGCGTCTCGTCGCTGTCGATGGAGGCGTTCATGGCCGGTGTGTAGCGGTGGCCCTGCACGCGCGCGGGCGCGAAGAGCGCATCGAGCCAGGTCATGTCCGCGGCATCGAGCGCGATGTCGACCGCGCCGACGTCTTCCTCCAGCCAGCGCACCTGCTTCGTGCCCGGGATCGGCACGATGCCCTCGCCCTGCGCGAGCAGCCAGGCCAGTGCCACCTGCGATGCGGCCCAGCCGCGCTCGCCGGCGAAGCGTTCCAGTTCGCGCACCAGCGCGAGGTTGGCGGCGAAGTTGTCGCCGACGAAGCGTGGCATGTCGTGGCGCAGGTCGCTCGCGGGCAGGACCGTCGATTCGGTGATGCGGCCGGTCAGCATCGCGCGGCCGAGCGGGCTGAACGGCACGAAGCCGATACCGAGTTCGCGGCAGGTCGGCAGTACGCCGCCCACCGGGTCGCGCGTCCATAATGAGTATTCCGATTGCACGGCCGTGATCGGATGGACGGCGTGGGCGCGGCGGATCGTCGCCGAGGACACTTCGGACAGACCGAGGTGACGAACTTTGCCCGCGCTGACGAGTTCGGCCATGGCGCCGACGGTGTCCTCGACGGGCACGTTCGGATCGAGGCGGTGCATGTAGTAGAGATCGATGCGATCGGTCTTCAAGCGCGCCAGGCTCTCGTCGCAGCGGGCGGCGACCTGTTCGGGACGACAATCGACGCCGCGCGTGCCGTCGGCGTGGCGCACGATGGCGAACTTGGTCGCGAGCACGAATTCGTCGCGACGGTGGGCGAGCACCTCGCCGATGAGCGTCTCGTTGCGGCCGTTGCCGTAGGCGTTGGCGGTATCGAGGAAATCGATGCCGAGGTCGAGCGTGCGGTTCAGCGTGCGTGCGTTCTCCGCCGGGTCGGCCTCGCCGTAGGCCTGCGACATGCCCATGCAACCGAGTCCGAGTACCGAGACCTCGAGATCACCGAGCCGGGTCCGTCTCATCGCGCGTCCTCCCCCCTGTGCGAGACGGACGCACTATAGCATCGCGAATCCGCACGTCTTCCACGCACTACCGGATGACCGGTCGGACTTCGATCGGGCAGCGTCCGCGACGCGCTGCCTGCTCGTCTCGCGTGCCGCGATTGCGCGGGCACTGCGTTGTCGCAAGCCCGCGCGTGCAGCGTCACGCGCCGCGTGGCCGCGCCCGACCGATCGCCGAGTGGCGGCCGGGTGAGCAGCGTCGCGACCGGCGGTCGCGGCCGCCGCGCTGCGGAACTCGACGGTACTACGGTCGCAACATCGACGTCCGCATGATGGCCTGGATGGCTCCCGGTCGACGGGTGACGCTGGCGCCCGCGCGGGTATAGTCTGCCAGCAGGCTGCGCCGCCGGGGCCGGCCGCTCGATCGGGGAGGACAACATGGATCTCGGACTCGCGGGCAAGCGTGCCCTCGTCACCGGTGCCTCGCGCGGCATCGGTCGTGCCATCGCCGAACGTCTCGCCGGCGAAGGCTGTGCGGTGGCCATCTGCGCGCGCCAGGCGGCGGAAGTCGAGCAGGCCGCGCGCGATATCGCCGCCAGTGCCGGCGATGCGCAGGTGTTCGGCGCGGCGGCGGACGTCGCCGACACCGCGTCCATCGCGCGCTGGGTGGCCGACAGCGCGGCCGCGCTCGGTGGCATCGACATCGTCGTCGCCAACGTCAGCGCCCTCGGCGGCACGCCGGACGAGGCTACCTGGCGGCTCGGCATGGAGATCGACATGCTCGGTACCGTGCGCACCGTCGAGGCCGCCATGCCGTGGCTGGAAAAGTCCGCGGCTGCGGCCATCGTCGCCATCAGTTCGACCGCGGCGCTCGAAGCCTTCGGTGGCCCGCGGCCCTACAACGCCATCAAGGCGGCGGTGATCAATTACGTCTCCAATCTCGCTACCGCGCTCGCACCGAAGGGCATCCGCGCCAACACCGTCTCGCCCGGCACCATCTACTTCGACGACGGTGTGTGGGGGCAGCGCAAGCGCGAGATGCCCGCGGTCTACGAGGCCGCGCTCGCCGCCAACCCGCTGGGGCGGATGGGCACGCCGGCCGAGGTCGCCAATGCCGTCGCCTTCGTCGCGAGCCCGGCGGCGAGTTTCGTCACCGGTGCCAACCTCGTCGTCGATGGCGGCTTCACGCGGCGCGTGCAGTACTGAGCCATGCGGCGGCGACGGTCCGCTTTTGCGAGGCGAGCAGTCGGAGGGCGGGTGCCGCTGTCGCGGCCACGAGAATTCGGCGAGAGAATTCGGGGACAGACCACGATTTCCCGAATTGGGAAAACGTGGTCTGTCCCCGAATTCCCGAATTCCCGCGACGGGAAATCGTGGTCTGTCCCCGAATTACGAATTAGAGCCATGCCGGCGCCGTTTGGCGCGCTACCGATAGCGGGCGGGTAATCCACGTGGCGCGTTACGACGTTCTCCTTCGCGGCGCGACCGTCTACGACGGCACCGGTGCCGCGTCGTTCGTTGCCGACGTCGCGATCGATGGATCACGCATCGCGGCCATCGGCAGTCTCGATGGCGCGCGCGCGGCACTCGACGTCGACGTCGCCGGCCTCGCCCTCGCGCCGGGCTTCATCGACGTCCACACCCACGACGACTTCGCTTGCCTGCAGCATCCCGACATGGCGTTCAAGACGCGCGGCGGGGTGACCACCTGCATCGTCGGCAATTGCGGCTTCGGCGCCGCGCCCTACGCAGCGGCGTGCACGATGATCGGTGCGCTGGCACCCGCCGCGGCGGTGCCGATCTACGACGGCCACGCCGGCTACCTCGCGGCCCTCGAATCGGCGCGCCCGGCGACCAACGTCGGCATGCTGGCCGGTCACGGCACGCTGCGTCTCGCCGCCATGGGCAAGGCTGCGCGCGCGCCGACCGACGCCGAGATGCGAACGATGGAAGATGCGCTCGACGAAGCGCTCGAAGCCGGTGCGTTGGGACTCTCCAGCGGCCTCATCTACGAACCGGGTCGTTACGCGGACACTGTCGAACTGGTCGCCCTCGCGCGGCGCATGCGCGGTACCGGCGCGCTCTATGCCAGCCACCTGCGCAACGAGGCCGGCGGGCTGGTCGAAGCCGTTATCGAGGCCATCGCGATCGGCGAGGCGGCCGGCGTGCCGGTGCAGGTCTCGCATCACAAGGCGGCCGGACGCGACAACTGGGGCCGCGTCGCCGACACCCTTGCACTGATCGAACAGGCGCAAGCCCGCGGTGTTGCCGTCCACGCCGACCAGTACCCCTACACCGCGGGCAGCACGTTGCTCGCGGCGGTGCTGGACAACGGTGCTTTCCGTGACGACGTCGCGCCGGGTGGCATCGGGCGGGTGACGGCGGACGACGTCGTCGTCGCCGCCGCGCCCGGGCACCCGGCGTGGGAAGGGCGGAGTATCGCCACACTCGCACACGATCTCGCGCTGCCTCCACGCGCCGCCGCCGAACACGTCGCGGCGCAGGCGCCGGGCGCGACGGCGATCATCCACATGATGAGCGAGGACGACGTGCGCATGGTGCTGCGGCATCCATCGACCATGATCGGTTCGGACGGCATTCCCACCCTCGATGGCCGCCCGCACCCGCGCCTCTACAATACTTTCGCCCGCGTGCTCGGCCACTACGCCCGCGATCTCGCGGTGTTGCCGCTGGCCGAGGCCGTGTACCGCATGACGGGTTTCGCCGCGGCCAAGTTCGGACTGCTCGACCGCGGTGAGATCCGTGCCGGCGCGTTCGCCGATCTGGTCCTGTTCGACCCGATGACGGTGATCGACCGCGGCACCTTCGAGGCGCCCAACCGCTACCCGGCGGGCATCGTCGACGTCTTCGTCAACGGCGCGCGCGTGATCGCCGGCGGCGTGCCGACAACAGCGCGGCCGGGACAGGTGTTGCGTCGCGCCGGCTGAGCCGTGCGCGGGGTGAGGAAGCGCACTGCACCGGCCCGGGCCGGCGCGCACGCTGCCGGACCAGGTATCAATGAACGGGAGGAACGCCCATGCCCAAGGTCACCTTCATCAGCCACGACGGCACGCCGCACACGGTAGACGCTGCCAGCGGCGCCTCCTGCATGCAGGCCGCGCTCGACAACGGCGTGCCCGGCATCGATGCCGATTGTGGTGGACAGTGCTCCTGCGCCACCTGCCACGTCATCGTCGACCCGGCCTGGAGCGCGCGCGTCGGTCCGCCCGGCGTTGCCGAGAACGGCATGCTCGGCCTGACCCCGGAGCGGACCGATACGTCGCGCCTGTCCTGCCAGGTGGTGCTCGACGACGCCCTCGACGGCCTCGTCCTGCACCTGCCCGAATTCCAGATGTGAACCCGCGGAGGAGCGAGCCATGACCCTGCGCAACATGTTGGACTGCGATCCGCAGTCGATCCCACTCGAACACATCGACGTCAGCCAGGCCGAGCTCTACGAGCACGATTGCCAGGACGCCTTCTTCAGTCGCCTGCGCAACGAGTCTCCGGTGCACCGCTGCGCCGAGAGTGCGTTCGGCCCGTACTGGTCGATCACGCGCTTCGACGACATCGTTGCCGTGGAAAGCGATTTCGAGACCTTCTCCTCCGAGCCCAACATCCTCATCGCCGATCAGCCGGACGACTTCGAAGTGCGCAGCTTCATCTCCATGGACCCGCCCGAGCACGATGCCAACCGCGCAGCGGTCCAGGGTGCCGTGGCGCCGCAGAACCTGAAACAGCTGGAAGGGGTGATCCGCGAACGCGTCGGGCAGATCCTCGACGGGCTGCCGGTGGGCGAGACCTTCGACTGGGTCGACCGGGTCTCGATCGAGCTGACCACGCAGATGCTGGCGACCCTGTTCGATTTTCCTTTCGACGAGCGCCGGCGTCTCACGCGCTGGTCGGACATCGCCGTCGCCACGCCCGAGCTGTCGGGCTCGGCGTTGGTCACCGAGGAGCAGCGTCGTGCCGAACTCGGCGAGTGCCTGCACACTTTCCTCGGCCTGTGGCAGCAGCGCGCGGCGAACGCCGACGGTTTCGACCTCATCTCCATGCTGGCGCGCGGCGAGGCCACGCGCGACCTGCCGAACCGGCCGATGGATCTCCTCGGCACCCTGATGTTGCTCATCGTCGGCGGCAACGACACCACGCGTAATTCGATTTCGGGTGGCGTGCTCGCGCTCAACCGCCATCCGGACGAATACGACAAGCTGCGCGCGAATCCCGGGCTCATCCCCAACATGGTCTCGGAGATCATCCGCTGGCAATCGCCGGTGCTGCACATGCGCCGGCGCGCCACGCGCGACGTCGAATTCGCTGGTCAGCCGATCCGCGCCGGCGACAAGGTGGTGATGTGGTACATCTCGGGCAACCGCGACAGCGCTGCCATCGCCGATCCCTTCGCCTTCCGAATCGACCGCGAACGCGCGCGCCACCACGTCGCCTTCGGTTTCGGCATCCACCGCTGCATGGGCAACCGCCTGGGCGAGCTGCAACTGCGCATCACCTGGGAAGAGATCATGAAGCGCTTCGAGTTCGTCGAAGTGGTGGGCGAGCCGGTCCGCACGCGGTCGAACTTCATCCGCGGCATCGCCGAACTGCCGGTCCGCCTGCACCGCAGGCATTGAGTGGCGCGCGCTGGCGGGGGGCGGTGCCACACGTCGTCGCCGGTGATGCTCGGCGGAACGTTCTTTTAGCGAGCATGAGCCGCGCGCAGCCGGCCCCGTCGAGCTGCGCGGCGCGTCAGCAGCACCAGAAACGGCGTCCGGGGGCCGCGAGCAACCAGCCCAGCATCACCAGTGACAGCACCGCCGGTGCGGGTACCGCAACTTGCGCCGTGCGCACCAGCAAGGAACCGGACGAGCCGTTCCGGGTGGTGTGGAAGGTGGCGGCATTGGCGTTGCTCAAGCCGAAATCGCCGCCGAAGGATTCGAAGAACGCGCCGACCGGCCCGGAACCCGGCACGTAGGGCGATTCCGCCTGGCCGGTGAGCACATTCGTCACCTGCCAGGTGTGCGGCGAGTTCGCGAAATGACGGACCTGACCGACGCAGGTGGTGTTGACGCCACCGCACTCGCCGTCGTCACCGAAGAAGAAGTTGGCGCCGCGCGGATCGACGTAGCCGACGCCGGCGGGCGTGAACAAGGTGCCCCAGTGCGCGAGGAAATCGAGCGCGCCCGGCGCATTGGTCGGTGAAAAGCCGTCGTAGACGCCGTCCCACAGCGAGTTGATCAAGGTCCCGGTCTCCGCGCGCGTGGCGTAGCGCCAGCCGCCGTTCTGGATGAGCGCGGAGTTCTCGACCTGGGAGCGCGACATGTTGACCGTGACGTCCAGGCTCAGCCATTCGAGGCCCTGCAGATCGGCGGTCGTCCCGCTCGACGCGTTGATGATGGTGGCGTGGGCTGCCTGGGCGAGGACGATCGCGAGCAGCGTGGTGGCGAGCACGCGTAAAGGTTTGCGTGGCATGGTGGGTAGACCTCCCTGTTTGGAGTCGGGCACCGCGGTCGGGGCAAGCCGACCGCGACGACAGCCAAGGCCGCGACTCGTTGCCACGACCGACGACCGAACCCTACCGGACCAGGCTCGCAAGGGAACCCCGCAGGCGCTTTCGCGCGGAAATTTGTCGATGTTTTACATTTGGGCGCCCATGGCGCGGCGACCCGCCGTCGCGTGCGTGGTCGTGCCGCCCCGGTGCCACGACCGTCGAGAGGCACGGACCATGGCCCTGCCAGGATTGCCGTGAGGGCGGTCCTCGCGATGGCTCGGCATCCCCGCCCGGATCGGCGATGATGCGCGCTCAGGATCGTGGTGCGTGGGGAGGCAAGCCATGGATCTCGTCGACAAGACCATTGTCATCACCGGCGCCAACTCCGGCATCGGCCTGGAGACGGCACGGGCGCTGGCCGCGGGCGGCGCTCACGTCGTGATGGCCTGCCGCGACGCCGGGCGCGCCGACGCGGCCCGTGCCGATCTCGCCGCCACGACAGGCTCGGAGAAACTCGAGGTCGTGGCACTGGATCTCGCCTCGCTTGCCTCGGTACGCACCTGCGCCGCCGACCTCGCCGCGCGTCACCCGCGCATCGACATCCTCGTCAACAACGCGGGCCTGCTCCCGTTCAAGCGGCGCACGACGGTGGATGGTTTCGAGATGCAGTTCGGTGTGAACCATCTGGGCCACTTCCTGCTGACACAGATGCTGCTACCGAACCTGCTCGCGGCGGGTACGCCGCGGGTCATCAACGTCGCCTCGATGATGCATCACCTGGGCAGGATCGATTTCGACAGCTTCCGCGGCGAGAAGCCCTACAAACCGCTGCGCGCCTACGGTCAGTCCAAGCTCTGCAACGTACTGTTCGCCCGTGAACTCGCGCGGCGCCACGCCGGCGACGGACTGCTCACCTGGAGTCTGCATCCCGGACCGGTGGGAACCAACATCATGGGCCGCAGTACCCTTGCGCGGACGCTCTATCGCCTGGTCGGTGCGTACATGAGCGCCAAGCGCGGCGCGCGCACCAGCGTAAGGCTCGCCGGCGCCGACGGCATCGAAGCCACCAACGGCAGCTACTACGACGAGTTCTGCAAGGTGAAGCCGGGTTCGGCCATCTCGCAGGACATGGCGCTCGCCGCGCGGCTGTGGAACGTGAGCGAACAGCTCGTCGCCGCCTGACCCCGCACGAGGAGCCGGCGGGTATCATCCAACCCAGGTCCCCGGGCGAGAGCGCCGCGACCCGTAGCGTGCCGCGAGCGGCGCCACCGATTGAACCGAACCTATCCACGCACCAAAAAAGAGAGGAGCCCATGCGCGTCATCCAGTACCCGAAGGACATGAAGGAACTCGTCGGCCAGGAACTCGGCGTCTCCGAGTGGGTCGCCGTCGACCAGGCCATGATCGACAAGTTCGCCGAGGCCACCGGCGACCATCAGTGGATCCACGTCGACGTCGAACGTGCCAAGGCCGAGATGCCCGGCGGCAAGACCATCGCCCACGGCTTCCTCACCCTGTCCCTCCTCCCTCGTCTCGGTGCCAACATCTGGAAGATCGAGCACCGCAGCCGTGGCCTCAACTACGGCCTCAACAAGCTGCGCTTCACCGGCCAGGTCCCCGAGGGGACGCGTGTACGCCTGAAACAGAAGCTCCTCGCCGCGGACGACGTCAAGAACGACGGCATCCAGCTCACGTTCGAGAATACGGTGGAGATCGAAGGCCAGGAACGCCCGGCGCTGGTGGCGGAGGCGTTGAGTATCGTCTATCCCTGACGGGGCAGGGCGGACTGGTGTTCGAACCTGACAGGACGGGGCCGGGGAGCGAGGGGAGAACGTATGCGGGGCGAGACACCGACGTTTCTACGCTCCGTGTGATCGACGGATTCCATCTATCCCCAACGGTGACGGATACGGAATCCGCCTATTACGACTTTTCGCGATTCCATCTAATTAGTTGTTGGATTTCTTGAGCAATGAATGAACTCACTGCAAATCCGCTAGTCGTTTCGCTGCTATCGCTAGTTGCAGGCGCGTGCCTAACGATGCTGGCGACAGCAATCCGCAATAAGACTTCTACCTTCGGGTACGTATCTTTTTGCAATCGAATTGGTGTATCTACAGACGACGAAATATATGGTGCAGTGCGTGTAAGTTGGGAAGGGCACGAGCTGCGCAATTTGTATTCCTACACCATCGAAATAGAAAACCCCACGTTGCGCGACTACGAGGGTATCGAAATCGACATATATTCGTCTGTCGGAACTATTTTGCTTAACGAGAAAACCGAAATATTAGACACCCCATACATTGTCCTCTGGAAACCTGCATTTCGCGATCAAATGACGGTGCCCGAAGGTCAGGAACCTACTGAACAGCAATTTGATATTCATCGTCGGCGTCGCGAGTATCTACTCCCAGTATTTAACCGCTGGCAAAAGCTGCGATTCACCTTTCTATGTACACGACCAGATAACGACGACGACCCGACACTCTTTGTTTCCTCTCCTGGCAAGAGCATCCGGTTTAGTCGCCGGCGGAGCCCATTCGTCGTCGTACGTCCAATTTTCGGGGTGCCTGTACCCGTCGCGATTGTCCGAGCTTTGTTCATTGCCATAGCAACAATCGCTTTGTGCGGATCTCTGCTCGAATCTGCATGGCTAGCGAGCATTATTAGCATGCTTGTCGGCTTAACTGGCCAAGTGCTTGGAGCCATGTTGTTCGTAGCAGAACGCACAGTAAAAAGGGTGCTGGCCGGATGAAGAAATCCAACAAAGCGTTGAACCCGACGCTTGACCGCTCGCTCCCTTCGCTACCGCTCCGGTCCTCGCCGTCAAGCGCGGGTTAACGCGACGTTAGGCGGCATATTCAGCAAATGGGCGAAGCACGAATATCAGATATCTCGTGCAGTAACTGCGGCGAACCGCTAGATCCTTCTTGGGCTCAACTATCGCCACGACCCCCTTGCCCACTTTGCGACCACCGCGGCGTTACGATCGCAGTCGGGATCGCGGCGGAGATCAACATCGCTGGCTCATTGGGTGTACGGATGCGTCCACGCGACACAGAGCGAAACTGGCGCCGACGGTGGGCGGAGCTGGAGGCCGAGTTGTCGAGTATCGATCAACCGATCATTGAAACGATGAGCGGAGCCGCGATTAACACGGCGAATCACCGGCTTCAATCATTCTATATTCAAGCCTACCATCTCAAGGATTCACTCAAGAGCGTCGCTCCGGCCATCGAGTCCACGATCTCGGCGGACCCCATTCTTGCCTTACTAGCTGATCTTGCTAATCTCGACAAACACTCTCAGTTGAATCGTCCGCCCCGAAGCGGTGACGTTCCGGCGATCGTGTCCGTGGACGGTGAAGACTCAGGGGCAGGTGGTGGCTGGAGACTTTGCTTGGAGATTCGGCACAAAGGACAGATTCTCGATGGCATGGACGTGGCGAGGAGCGTGATGAATGCATGGCGAACGTATCTGAAAGCGTCCGGTCTCCTCTGAGAATGAGTCCAAATTCGAAAGCGGGCTCTGAACAGCGCGCGAGCACACGCATAGCGCCGACCGAACTTCGTCGCGTAAAGGTCGGTGCGCTGCCGCCTAACAATGCGATGAACCTGACACTTGACCGCTCCCGGGACTTCCCCCGATTTTGCGTACACCTGATGAGCAATTCATTAGGAGTATTCGAATGGCGAGAAAGAAGCACTACGATTTTTGCGACGATAGTTTCAAAGCAACCGCGGTAGCGCTTGGTGCCTTACCAGGCGTCGAGGCGCAGGCGGTAGCGGGCGTTCTCGATATCCATCCGGTGATGCTCTACCGTTGGAAGAAGGAACTACGCGAGGGCAAGATCGTGGAGAAGTCGACGAAGGGGAGCTTGGACATGGAGATGAGGAAGGAGCTTGCTCGGCTGCGTCGTGTCGAGAAGGCGCATGAGCAGCTGAAGCTGGAGCACGAGCTTTTAAAAAAAGGCATCCAGTACTCTTTGGAACAAAGAAAGAGGTCTTCGAGTTCATAGAGAGTCAGCGAGAGGTGTATCCGCTGTCGCTGATGCTTCGTGTATACGACGTGAGCCGCACGGGTTACTACAGCTGGCGGTCACGTGGTGAATCGGCGCGAGCGTGCTCGGATCGTCGGCTGCTGACGTCGGTTGAGCGGGTATTCGGGGAGTCCGGAGGTCTGTATGGCAGCCCGAAGGTCACGAACGCCTTACGGTCTGAGGGTTTAGTGGTAGGGGAGAATCGAATAGCGCGGCTGATGCGCGAAAACGAGCTGGTAGCTCGGTGCGCCGCCATCTATCGTCGGCGGCCCGGCCTGAACCGATTCTTCTCGAAGATCACGAATCGGATATGCGATCTGGAGGCGACAGGGCCGGATCAGATATGGGTCGGTGACGTGACGTACCTGGAGGTTAACGGGGTGTGGCGCTACCTGGCGGTGGTGCTCGATCTGTACTCGCGCCGAGTGGTGGGCTGGTCGTTGTCACGTCACCGGGACGTCTCGCTATCGTTGGAGGCCTTCAAACGGGCGGCCTCGAAGCGCCTGGAGATTTCTGGTCTGTACTTTCACTCCGACCGGGGTGCAGAGTATGTAGCGCTGCGCTATCAGCGGTGGTTGGAAGAGCGCGGGGTTGTCCAGAGCATGAACCGTAAAGGGAAAATGACGGACAACGCGACGATGGAATCGTTCTTCCACAACTTCAAGGCAGAGTGGGTCCATCGTCGGACGTTCACGACGGAGAAGGAACTGCGAGCTGCAATCGCCAGCTACGTGTTCTTCTACAACGAAAGGCGGTTGCATTCGTCGTTGGGCTATCGAACGCCCGTGGGCTATGAGCTCGAAGTGGCATGATTCATGAGCGACAGAACGAAGGGTGTACGCAGAACTGGGGGAAGATCCCCTTCCCTTCGCTGCCGCACCGGTCAGTCGCCGTCAAGCGCGACTGAGTGCGGCGGTAGGTGGCGGAGGAACCTCCATGCGCATTAGAACCAAGATGCTCATCCTGCTGGCCCTAGCCGGAGCATTCGGAGCAGGAGCAGTCGCAGATGATAGGCCTCCGAAGATCATTGGCACTGACGCATTTCTGGTATTGCTGGAAGCAAAGATGCGAGAGGCTTGCGACGAACCGGGATCGCCATTTGCTTGTATGTCGAAAGATCTGAAGCACTGCCGCGCCGCACTCGAACTGACGATCCCCGCATGTGTTGAGGAGTTACGGAATACGCTTCCGGCGGAAATCGATTTGGCGAATAACGGAGAAGCCAAACAAATCTTTGTTCGCTGCACAATGGACAAATACCTACCCGCCCTAGGCCCGGAAAACATCAACGTAAATGGGTGCAAAAAGGCGAAGAGGTAGTTTCTACGACATGCGAAAGCTGCCACATAGCATCCCGCTCAACCTGGCACTTGACCGCTCCTTCTGTCGCTGTCGCTCCGATCGGTCGCCGTCAAGTGCACCGTTTTGCGACGTTATACGGCGCCAGAATTCGTGCAGAAGTCGTCCCGCCGACTATTCTCTCTAAGTTCGAACGAATCGGCTTTTCGTCGATAAGCCTACGAGACTGGGCAGAACGAATCACTATGAGGGCTTGGGAGGGTCGGGTTCATGGAAAGTGCGAAACGAATGGGCGGCTGCGTCTGCGGTAAGGCGCGCTATTCGATTGCAGTCGAACCGGCGACTGTTTACGCGTGTCATTGCACTGATTGCCAGAAACGAAGTGGGTCCGCTTTTGGCCTGGCGGCCATAGTCCCGGAGCCGACTTTCCGCCTGGAAACCGGTGCGACCCATCGCTGGGAAAGGAAAATGGCAACTGCCACGTATGTCTGGTTTCGCTGTTCGGAATGCGGTACGAACTTGTACGGCACAAAGGAAGGCGTGCCGGAAATTGTCGCGTTATGGCCGGGCACGCTGGACGACCCGAGTTCCATAAAGCCGCAAGCGCATTTTTGGGTTAGAAGTGCCCAGCCATGGTTCAAGTTCAGCGAAACGGACGTCGTATTCGAGACTCAGCCAGATGACCTCAGTCAAGTGCACCGCTCGTAAGGCGCCGCCTGATTTAGCAAGCGACTGAGATCCCATGCCAACCGGTTCTACATTAATAGAGCTCGATTTCTTCCCGGCGTTACCGCTCCGGCCGTGGCTGCTAAGCATTGGTTAGCGCAACGTTGGATAGCAGACAACTGACGAAGCGCCAGCGCCGCTCCCGCGCATCGAATGAGTTCCCGTCAGGCGGGCCTGGACTGAAAGGAAATAGTCTCGGTGTAATGACCAATCCCGAAGGGGGTAGCCATGAGTACAACAACTGACTCGGTAGACGCAAACGAAGACATCAATGACGACCATCTTCTAGGCGCGCGCGGGCTGTTCCTGGGAGACAAGACCACCCGGGCGCTGTTTTGGGGCTACGCGAAAGATGCGAACAAGGAAAACTCGGGCAAATCACGACGAGAATTCTCGAAGAACATCCGTGACCTTCTTGGAAATAATTATTTGTCAAAAGCGGAAGCGGACTATTGTGCCGGCTGGGCCGCATTGGCTGTGCAGTTGGTGGAAGGCACTCATGACGAGGACGACAAGCTCGTCGATCTGCTCGAGAATGCTCTGCCGGGCGGAGATGGCGCGCGGATCACGGGCGGCTGAGCGTAGCGTCCTTACATCGGGTATGACGATCGCGAGCGGCACTTGAACGCGCCTCCTTCCGCGGCCGCACCGGGCCGCGCCGCCAGGTCCAGGCTATCGCAACGTTGGGCGGTGAAAATCCGCCCCAAGAGCTTATGAAGCTGGTCGTGATAAGCGATACGCACGGGCATCACCGCGAGCTGGGTAGGCTGTCCGGAGACGTCCTGATTCATTGCGGCGATGTGCTGAACGCGTTTGCGCCAAATGTGGGCGATATCGAGGACTTGGATGACTGGTTCTCGATGCAGGACTTCAAAAGGATTCTGTGTATCGCCGGCAACCACGACTATGAGATCCAAAAGATATTCGACAGCGGGAAGCCGGTGTTCAGGAACGCGGAGTTCTTGTGCGACGAGTCGAGAGACATCGGCGGCTACAAGTTCTATGGAAGTCCGTGGACGCCGGAGATCACCGGCGCCGCATTTTATCTTTCGCCGGCAGATGCGGAGATCACTTGGTCCCGAATACCCATTGGCACGGACGTCTTGATCACCCATACGCCTCCGCTGGGTTTCCTCGACCGAAACTCACGCGGGAAGTCGTGCGGGTGTCCGGCTTTAAAAAAGCGGGTGGGATCGGTGCGCCCACGGCTCCATTGCTATGGTCACGTTCACGCGAGTGCGGGGCGTCAGCTAGAGAGTGGCGTGGCCTATGTGAATGCGGCGATGGTCGGGCGTTCGTATCGGCTCAAGAATCGACCGGTCGTTGTAAAAATATGAGGCGCCTCAGCCCGAGATGCGGTTCAAGCGGGTTGCGCGATCGCCCCGCGCCCATAGGCGCTGCCCTGGCCAGTCGCCGTCAGGCCTGGCCCAGGGTGGCTGTAAGGGGCGCGGGAGCGACTCGGCCATGACGCGGGGAGCGAGATTCTGGAACGTCATCGCGAACCGCTATGGCAGGAAGCCGGTGCCGGACCAGGCGCTGTACGACAAGAAGCTCGCGGTGTCGCGCCGTTACATGACCCCGGAGTCCGCAGTCTTCGAGTTCGGTTGCGGCACGGGCACTACCGCGCTGCACCACGCGCCCTTCGTGAAGAATATCGTGGCAATCGATTATTCCGAGCGGATGATCGAGATCGCCGAAAGCAAGCGCAAAGCGCACCACGTGACCAACGTGGCCTTCGCATGCGGAACCCTGGACGACCACGAGCACGTAACAGCGCAATACGATGTCGTGCTCGGCCTGAATGTTCTCCATCTCCTCGGGAACTGGAAAGAAGCGATCGCGCACGCGCACCGGATGCTCAAGCCGGGCGGCGTATTCATCAGCAGCACCGCCTGCCTCGGAGATACGATGGCCTGGCTCAGGTACGTGTTGCCACTCGGCCGTATCGTGGGCCTACTCCCGGAGATCGTCGTATTCACGTCGGCGGAGCTGAAAGGCACCCTCGCGAGCACGGGATTCCAGACTGTGTACGAATGGGAGCCGGACGGAAACAACGGATTGTTCATCGTCGCCCGACGACCTATCGGGCCCGCGCCGTCGCCAACCCCGGGCAGGCAGTGAAAGCGCTCCCCGTTACCACCATGGGGACTGACGCGCGAGCGCCCCGTCCCCTTCCGGTGTTGCGGTTGTCGACGCCGAGCGCGGGGCGGCCGGGTGTTGGACCGGCGCCGAGGCCGATGCCGTGAAGCCACGGATAAGCATGATCGCGCCGGGGATATCCGACCTCGGGCGTGCTTGCGGCTTCTACGAGAATGCGCACGGTTTCCCGCGGATGGAGTCGTCGCCCGAGGTGACGTCCCCTACCTTGAACGGCACCTGGCTGGGCCTGTACGGGCGCGCGAACGTTGCGAAGGATTCGGGACTTGTCGCACCGCCACCGACCCGCCGCGCGTTTACACTCGCCCACAACGTGGAATTCGAAGAAGAAGTGGACACGATCGTTTCGGCAGCGGTTGCTGCGGGAGCCGTCCTCCTCGAGACGCTGCTCCGAATGGCAAGGGGCGGCTATTGCGCTTACTTTTCAGGCTTGGACGGCCATGTTCGGGAGATCGCGCATAACCCGGCTTTTGGGGTGGACCCTGCGTGAAGCCCCCACCTGGCCAGCCGTCGGGGGACCACACTTGCCCATTTCCTTCCTATGCTGCCGTTCGGGGCGTCGCCGCCAGTCGCGGCCCGTTGTGAGTTGGGGCATCGCCAGAAGAATGCCGACCGCGCTTGCCGCGCTCGTCCTGCTGGTAGCCTCGATGTCGTGTTCGGCCGCTTGGACGGAGAGTGCGGACCTGGGCGAACAATTTCGGCGTGCGGGCGTGGAGGGCACCTTCGTCGTCCGCGATCCGAGAACGGGCGGGATGACTGGCTACAACGAAAGGCGGGCCTCTACGCGCTTCGTTCCCGCCTCCACCTTCAAAATCGCGAACACGCTCATCGGTCTCACGCTGGGTGCGGTGAAAAGCGTGGACGAGATCCTCGAGTACGGCGGCCAGCCGCAACCGGTTGAAGCGTGGGAGCAGGACATGAGCCTTCGCGAGGCCATCGTGAAGTCGAACGTGGCGATATACCAGGTGCTCGCCCGCAGAATAGGATTGGCGCGGATGGTCGATGGTGTCGCCCTTCTCGACTACGGAAACAAGGACATCGGGCACGTCGTCGATCGCTTCTGGTTGGACGGCCCGTTGCGGATCAGCGCAATCGAGCAGACCGGGTTCCTGGCGAAGCTCATCGCCAGGCGTCTCCCAGTGAGTGAAACGGCCCAGGTGCAGACGCAGACGATACTGCTCAGGGAGCAAGGCGACGGCTGGGCCCTGTGGGCGAAGTCCGGTTGGGAGAACTTTCCGAATGAAGGTGTCGGTTGGTGGGTCGGCTGGGTCAGGGCGGGCGGGTTGGATTATCCCTTCGCCCTGAACATGGACATGGAAGGCGCCGAAGCGGGGCCCGTGCGTGAGGCGCTGGCCAAGTCTTGCTTGCAGGCGCTGGGTCTGCTCCCCTGACGACGCGGGACAGGCAAAGAAGCGGGCACCTGACCGCGGCGTCCCGGAGCGGCCGCGTCGATCGGCCGCCGCCATGCTCGGCAGAACGATACGTTACGGGTAACGGGGAAGCGTGAACGAACTCAGTCGCTCGGCACGGGCAGTCCAGGAAGCGCTGGACTCGCATGGCGTTGTGTGTGAAGTGAAAGAACTGCCGTCGACCACGCGTTCGGCGAAGGACGCGGCGCGCTCGATAGGTTGCACGGTGCAGGAGATCGCGAAGAGCATCGTTTTCCGCGGCACGAGCTCCGGCCAACCGGTGTTGGTGATCGCGTCCGGGACGAACCGCATATCAGAACAGTGGGTTGGCACGGCCGTTGGAGAGCCCATCGAAGTGGCCACGGCGGACTTCGTTCGACAAGCCACGGGCTTTGCAATCGGCGGTGTTCCTCCGCTCGGTCACAGAACGGCTATCCGTACCTACATCGACGAGGATCTGCTGAAACTTCCCATCGTGTGGGCAGCGGCCGGCACGCCATTCGCCGTGTTTGCCATCCCACCGGCAACGCTGGTCGAGTTGACGACAGGCACATTGATTCGGGTTACACCTTGAGAACGTTGCGCCTGGCGGCACAACGGAGACCGGCGTTCGACCTCGCCTTCCGCCGCGGGTGCGCCGGCTCTTTCCATCAAGCAGGCCTCGATCGCACATCGAAGTGCGAGGGGCGGTCGAAAATTCGGTGGTCCCCGGACCCCTGTTGCGAGGGGCTGTCGTGATCAAGATGCTCGTGCGCGCCAACCTGCTGTTGACACTCCCGTTCGGCGTCGCCGCATTGGTGAATCCCGAACCCTTGTTCCTGCAGTTCGGGGTTGCGTTGTCCGCACCAGGCGCCCTGGTCGCGCGGGGCTACGCCGCAACCCTCATCGGGTACGGGATCCTGTTGTGGGGCGTACGAGAGGTGGTCGACCCGGACGTGCTTCCCGCGCTTCTCCTGTCCATCGTCCTCTTCAACGGCCTGGAAGCCGCCGTGCAGGCGATCGCGGCCGTGCAGGGTGTTGCGGCCGGCGCCATTTACCTGAACGTCGCGATCCATCTGCTGGTCACGGCGTGGGCTATAGTCCTGCTCGTGCACACGTTCCGCGTTCGCGCGCGGCGCAGGCATGGCTAGGTCGTCGGCGGCGCAGCGATACCGAATGAAAGGGCGCGGATCCCCGCAACCGCGCGGTGTCTGACGCATCGCGGCCCATTTCGCCACCGCTATTCCGGTCGTCGCCCGACGCGTGCCAGCGGGCTGTTGGCCATTTCAGGACGCCTCCATGAAGCTGACCGTCGCCCCGTTGACCCAGGAACGCTGGTCCGATCTCGAAAGCCTGTTCGCCGGCAAGGGATGCTCGTTTGCCCGGGCCTGCTGGTGCATGGAATGCCGCTACGACAGCACCCGGCCCGACCTCGGCAAGGGCGAGGTTCGGGCAGCGGCCAATCGACTTGCGCTGAAGGCGCTGGTTGACGGGGGGAGCGTTGCCGGGCTCATCGGGTATCGCGGCGACACACCGGTCGGCTGGATCTCGCTTGCGCCTCGCGAAGAATACGGGCGCCTCGCGCGCTCCTCGGCCATGAAAGCGGTGGATGACCAGCGGGTGTGGTCCGTGGTCTGTTTCGTGGTGCCCTCGGCGTATCGGGGGCAGGGCGTTGCCCAGGCCTTGCTGGAGGCAGCAGTGGCGTACGCGAAGAAGCGCGGTGCCAGGATCGTGGAGGGTTATCCGATCGACAAACCGGCCCGATCGAACGATGGGTTCATGTGGGTGGGTGCGAAGTCGATGTTCGACAAGGCCGGGTTCGAGGAAGTCGCCCGCAACACGCCGCAGCGCCCGATCATGCGGCGCAGTACCCGCTGAAGACGTCGCTTGCGAACGCACGCGGCCGGTTGTCGGCGACCGACGCATGGCGGATTCTTCCTCCGCCGGCACCCGGTGTGTTCGCCGCCAGGCGCGGCCGCCCGCTCGTCGTATTTCGGGCCGGGCCGGGCGGCACGCTGCTCGCGGAGCCGAGCGTAGGAGGTTGTGCACGGGCCGGGTAACCGGCCATGGGATGTCGCGGCGGCAGGTCGCCGACCGGTGGGAACAGGCAGCGTTCGGCAATGTCGGCAGGGGGGATAGCGTTGTCCATGCACGTTCGATTGGCACGCCCGGTCACGGACCTGGCCCGGGCCGAGGCCATGTATCGCGCCGGGCTCGGGTGGGCACGCCTCGGTCATTTCGAGGACCACGCAGGCTTCGACGGCGTGATGGTGGGGGAACCGGGCGGGACGTTTCATCTCGAGTTCACGTTCTGCCGTGCCCACCCGGTCACGCCCGGCCCGACGCCGGAAGACCTGCTCGTACTCTACGAACCGGCGCATGACGCCTGGTCCCGTCGCTGCGCGAGCATGCTCGAGGCCGGCTTCGCGCGCGTCGACTCGCTGAACCCGTACTGGGAACGACTGGGGCGTACTTTCGAGGACGGCGACGGCTACCGTGTCGTGATCCAGTGCGACACCTGGACGAGCTTCCGCGACCGGTGAAGACGCCGGGCGTTGTGCGGGCGGCAGCACGCGACTTCGCGCACGACCAGGTCGACGAGATCGATGCCAGGCGCCCACGCGCGGCAGCGCTGGCAAGGCTCCACCGGGGTTGGATATCACCTGCCGCGTGCATGGTTGACGCCTTCTCGACGGTCTCCCCATACTCCGGCCCGGAGCAGGGGATGTGCCAGGTGCTCCACCATGGCCAGCGCGCCACGATTCACCGCCGTCCGGGCCATTGCAGCCCGGGCAGTCGCCTTCGAACGTCCAGGGGAGTTGCCATGACCAGCGTACCGCCGCCCGCACCGCATTGGGCCGATGCCTCGCCCGCCTCCCTGTTCTCGCTCGGCGCCGGGACCACGGCCGTGTGGGCAGCGCTGACCGGGCGGGTCGGGCCGGGCGACTCGGCCGTGCTGGTCGTGTGGCTGCTCGCCGTCGCGCTCGTGCAGGTCATCACCGGCCTGGTCGCGCTGCGTCGGGGTGACTCGGCCGGCGGCAGTCTCAACCTGCTCTTCGGCATCCTGTTCTGGGCCGCGCCGGCCTGTACCACGGCGCTCGTCGCTTTTCCGCTCGGCGGTGCGCCGCCGGCGCAGGTCACGCTGGTGATGAACGGTTGGGTTTTCGCCTTCCTCGGACTCGTGCTGCTCGCCCACGTGCCGCTGATGGCGGCGCAGAGCAAGCTCCTTTTCGTCGCGATGCTGCTGTTCGTGGTTGCCGTCGCGCTATTGGCCGCGTTCAACCTGCGCCCGCCGCTCGAACAGGCCGCCGCGCCGTGGCCGCGGGTGGCCTGGTCGGCGGGCTGGCTGATCGGCATTGCGGGGCTGTGCATGAGCTATCTCGGTGTCGCGCTCATCGCCAACACCGCGTACGGCCGCGTGCTGGTGCCGGTGCCCGGGCCGCTGGGGTCGGTGCGCGGGGCGTGAGGCGGCCGGCGACGCCAGTTGCGCGTCGTGATGCGGGGCGTGCGTGGAACGACGCGGCGGCCCGCAACCCCGCGTGTGGGCGAGCGCGCTGATGTCCCGCCGGCGCAGCCTGTGATGGCTGCGCCCGAACGCCCTCTGCCGCCGGGGCAGATCCTGCACGGCTCGTTCGAGCGTTTCGGCCTCGGCCTGTTCGCGAACCGCTTCCCGGCCGACCCGGGCGTCGTCCGCATCCACATCGGCGGCGACGTCGCCCGCGAGGTGGTCCTCTCCACCGAGCTCGACGGCCTGCCGCGGGTCGAACAGGTCGCCGACTTCCATTGCGTGACGACGTGGTCGGTATGCGACCTGAAGTGGAGCGGTTACCGCTTCGCGGACTTCTACGAGCACGTGGTGGTGCCACTGGCGCGACCGGCGGCGCTGGCGCACGTCGTCGTGCTGAAGGGCCAGGACGGCTACCGGACGTCAATGCAACTCGAGGACCTGCTGCGGCCCGACGTCATGCTGGCGGACACGTTGAACGACGCGCCACTCGGCCTGGCCCATGGCGCGCCGCTACGCGTCGTGGCGCCCGCGCACTACGGCTACAAGAACGTGAAGCACCTGGGCGCGATGGAGTTCTGGACCGATCGGCGGCACTACCGCTTCCCGTTTCCCTATCCGGCGTTCATGGACCATCCGCGCGCCCGCGTCGCGCTCGAGGAACGCGGACGGTGGTTCCCGCAGGCCTGGCTGCGCTGCCTCTACCGCTTAGTCGTGCCGTGGGTACGCGCCCGCTCGCGTCGCGCCCTGGAACGTCACCAACGCCGCAACGGTGACCGCTGAGCGGACGCGGTCGCGCTGGCCGGACGCGTCTCAGAACACCGTCCGTCGCACCGCATTCACCGCCAGCACCCACAGGCACACCGTCGACAGGGTGAACAGCACCACGCGCACCGCGATGACGTTGACCAGCCCCTGCCACAGGCTGTGCGCGATGCGCAGGCCGGCGTAGGCCCACGCTGCGGCGAGATTGATTCCACTGGTGTCGCCGGCCAGCGCCAGCACGGCCACCACCGCGTAGAAGATCGTCGGTTGCTCCATCAGGTGGGTGTAGTTGTGCGACACCCAGTTCACCTGCTCCGGCATGTCCTTCTCGACATCGGCGTAGCGGCTGCCGCGCGGCGCGTTGCCGAGCGTGATGCCCGCGCGGGTGAACGCGGGGAAGCGCGTCGCCACCAGCCAGCCGAGTACGACCAGGGACCACAGCACCAGCACGGCGGCCGGCGCGAGGATCGGGTTGCTGTCCATCATCGTTGTTCCTTGCGCTGTGTAGGTTGAGGCGGCCCGGGGTATCGGACCGTCAGGCCGAACCGCGCACCAGCCGGCCGGGTAGTGCGCCGGTCGGCGTGCCGTGCTCGAACGTCACCGTGCCGCGCTTGACCGTGCAGCGGTAGCCGTCGGCCTCCTGCACCAGGCGGCGGCCACCGGCCGGCAGGTCGTGGACGATGTGCGGGGCACGGGCGCGCAGCTTGTCGAATTCGATGACGTTGAGATCCGCGAGTAGGCCGGGGCGTAGCAGGCCGCGATCGAACCAGCCGACCTGCTCGGCGTTGCGCCGCGTCAGGCGGTGGACCAGGAATTCGAGCGGCAGGCCCTCGCCGCGACGGCGGTCGCGGCCCCACAGCGCGAGCGTGGTGGTGGGGAAGGAGGCATCGCAGATCACGCCGCAGTGGGCGCCGGCGTCGGACAGCGCGAGCAGGCTGTGCGGGAAGGTCAGCATCTCGCGCACGACGTCGAGCGAACCGCCGACGTAGTTGTGCAGCGGGCAGTAGAGCATGGCGCGGCCGTCGTCGCCGAGGAGGTAGTCATAGGCGAAGGCATCGGCTTCGACGCCGGCGGCGCGGGCCAGCGCGGCGACCGAATCCTCGGCCGAGGGCTCGTAGTCCGGCGGATCGCTGAGCGGGAACATGCGTTCCCACGGCCAGCGGTCGAGTCCGACCAGGAACTGGTCGCTCGCGCGCAACTCGCCGAGCACCGTGGCGCGCAGCGCGGGGTCGGCCAGGGCCGCCACGCGCTCAGGCAGCGGCAGGCGCATCACGCGCTGGAACGAACGGCAGAAGATGAAGGGTGTGAGCGAGCCCTGGTGGGTCAGCAGCACCCCGATCGGACGCGGCGCGACCTGGGCCTTGATGTCGAGGCCGGCGGCATTGGCGCGGGCGACGAAGTCGAACAGTTCGCGCCAGCGATCGGCGGCGAGGTCGGGCTGTTGCACGGTGAACGACAACGGGCGGCGGATGGCACGCGCGACCGCTTCCACCAACGCGATCTCGGCGTCGCGGAAGGCCATGTCCTCGGTGACGTAGGCATCGGTGATGAGTTGCATCACGCCGCGCCCGGCGTCGTTCAGGGCGCCGGCGACGCCGAGCAGTTCCGCGGCCGGGGCGCGGTAGGTGCCGATGTTCTCGCCGTCACGGGTGCGGTGGACGAAGGTGCGCGAAGTGGTGAAGCCGAGCGCTCCCGCTTCGAGTGCTTCGCGCGCGAGGCGGCGCATGGCGGCGATGTCGTCCGCGCTCGCCAGCGCCTCGGCATCGGCGCCGCGCCGGCCCATGACGTAGGTGCGCAACGCCGCGTGCGGGACCTGCGCGCCGAGGTCGACGGCGTACTGCCGCCGCGACAGCGCATCGAGGTAGTCAGGGAAGCTCTCCCAGTCCCACGGCAGGCCCTCGGCGAGTGCCGTGCCGGGAATGTCCTCGACGCCTTCGAGCAGCCCGATCAGCCACGCGTGCTCAGCCTCGCCCGGTCGCGCCGGGGCAAAGCCGACGCCGCAGTTGCCCATCACCAGCGAGGTCACGCCATGGTGGGAGGAGGGCGCGAGGTAGGGATCCCAGGTTGCCTGGCCGTCGAAGTGGGTGTGCAGATCGACGAAGCCGGGGGTGACGATGGCGCCGTCGGCGTCGATCTCGCGCTTGCCGCGCGCATCGCAGGTGCCGACACAGGCGATGGTGTCGCCCGCGATGCCGATGTCGCCGGTATAGGGCGCGCCGCCCGTGCCGTCGTAGAGGGTGCCGTTGCGGATGACCAGGTCCATGCGTGCCTCCCCGGGCAGGTTGAGGGCGACATGGTGTCCGCGTGGGCGTGACCGTGCAAGCGTGGCGCGCAGGGCGGACGCCGGGTAGTCGCGTGCCCCGGCCGAGCGAATTGGCGGGACACGCGGGCGAGGCGCTGAATCCCCGCCCCGGCGCGGCGCATTCCGCGCGTCACTCCTCGAAGCCGACGAAGCGCACCACCTGGTCGACCGGACGGCGGGTCGAGACGACGTCATTGGCGGCGAAATCGTCCGCCGGCCAGCCCAGCGCGACGCAGGTGCAGATCACCTGGTCCTCGGGGATGGCGGCGTGCTCGCGCACCACCGGTGACTGCATGATGCCCTGGCCGTTGATGACGCAGCCCAGCCCGCGCGACCAGGCGGCGTTGACCAGCGCGTTGACCACTGCGCCGCAGTCGAAGATGGCGATGTCGTTGTCGCTGAGCGTCTTGTCGAAGGTGACGACGATCGACACCGGCGCGTCGAACTGGCGGAAGCCGCGCAGTACCCAGTCCTGGCGCCGCTCCTTGTCACCCCAGTCGATACCCATGGCCTCGAACAACTGTGCCGCGATGCCCTTCTGGCGTTCGCGGTGGACGCCCTCGTAGGCACCGTGAGCCCGGATCTCGCGCGAGGCCGGCACGCCGGCGAGGTTGCGCTCGGTGTTGCCGCGGCGGATGGCGTCGAGGGCCGCGCCGGTGACCACGTGCAGGTGCCACGGCTGGGTGTTCATCGACGACGGCGCGCGGGTCGCGAGCGCCACCACTTCGCGCAGCAGGTCCTGCGGCACCGGGTCCGCCTTGAAGCCGCGGATGCTGCGGCGGCCGGTGACAACTTCATCGAACTCCATGCCTTTACCTCTCGTTTCGCTGTGGCGCAGCGGCTGGCGCCGGGTTGCTCGTTCCTGCGCGCGCTGAGCGGGCGCGGGCGGGGCCCATGATGGCCGAGCGCGCGTGATACGGCCACGTCGCGAGCGTGTCGAACGGGTGCGCGTCGCCGCCCGTGGGTGGATCCGGGCGCCAGTGCCGCGCCGTGACGCGGCTGCTATGCGAGGCGAGCGGGCGACCCTCGTGACCGTGCCCGTCGCACACCGCTACCATCGCGGGCGATGGCGCCCGGCCGGGCGCGGGAAACGAAACCATGCTGGCCTTCCTCGTCACCGTACGGCATCCGCACAACTGCAATTCCTACGCGCGCGTGTGGCGGCTGCTGGAGGACACGTTGCGGTCTCTGCTGGCCCAACGTAGCGGCGCCTTCCGTGTCGTCGTCGTCTGCAACGAGCGACGTCCGCTAGCGGCGGATCTCGCGCACGCGGCGCGCATCGACTGGCGCGTGGTCGAGTTCCCGCCACCGTCGCCGTTGCGGCGCGCGGCAACCGGGCTCACCGCGGCGCGTCTCGATCGCGGCTGCAAGCTCGCCGTCGCCGTGCTCGATGCGGCCGCGGCCGGCGCGACGCACTTCATGACCTGCGACGCCGACGACTTCGTCGCCGATGACCTCGCGGGCGGGGTTGCCGCGGCAGGCCCGGCCGCTCCGGGTTGGTACCTCGCGCAGGGCTACGACTACAAGGATGGGCGGATCGCGCCGCGCGACGATTTCGATCGTCATTGCGGCACCTCGCTCATCCTGCGGACCGATCTCATCGCCGGGCCCTTGCTGGCCGCCGGGCTGTCGGCGGCAGCCGATCAGACGGCCATCCTCGCGCGCGCCGGCCACGACTTCGTCACCCGTCTGCTCGGCTCGCACCTGCACCTGCGCGAGCACTGCGCGGTGCGTGGCGCGCCGCTCGCGCCGTGGCCGGCACGGGCCGCGGTGCGGCGACTGGCGACGGGCGAGAATCATTCGGATTTCCGTCCACGGCCACCGTCGGCCGTGGATGCTGCCGCCTGGGCGATGGCGGACGCTGCGCTCGTCGCACGCTTTGCCCTGCCGACCGTGACCGCCGGGTGCGCCGCTGACATGGCTGACAGGCACGGCCCGGCTGCGCCAGAATGCGACGCCGCTCCAGCAGGAATCACCCGCGTGCCAGCTTATCGCTCCGCCGCCGATGCCACGGTGCGCGCCCGGGTCGTCACGCGTCCCGCGGGCGCCGAGCCATGCGCCCACGACGATCCGCGTCATCCCTGGGTGCTCGAACTCGCGCCACGGCATCGACTGCTGCTGACGCCGCTCGAACGCTGGTTGTGGGCGACGCTGGACGGCACGCACACGGTGGGGGAGTTGATCGAGGATGCCACCGGCCTCTTCCCCGAGCGGGGTGCGATCCTCGACGGCGAAGTGCTCGATGCCCTCGACGGCTTCGCCGCGCGCGGACTCGTGACGGTCGCCCCCGGCGCGGGTCACTAGCCGGGTTGGCACAGGGCGCGGCGGGTGACCGTGCCTCAGGCGGCCACCAGCGGGTAACCGAAGGCGCGCATCATGTCTCCGGCGATGCGGTTGAACCGGCGGTGTTCGTCGGTGCCCCATGACGCCGCGCGTTCGAGCGGGCGGAAGCCGGCCGCGGCCGGCACCGGCGCGTAGCTGACACGGCCCTCGCGGCGGCCGAAGGACGACGAGCCGTAGACCGGACAGGCGGCGGCGGCGGCGAAATCGTAGCGCGCCGCGTCGAGCCCGACATGGTCGAAGACGAGGCGCAGGCGGCGTTCGCGATCGAGCACCAGATCCTCGTAGCGCACCGACATCAGCCGTCCGGGGTGGCGTTCCATCAGTTCCAACAGGTGGCGTGCGCCCTGACGCCAGTGTCGCGCGAAGGTCTCGAGGTTTTCGGCGTTGCCGACGTCGCGACGCGGCCACGAGCGCAGCGAGGATTCGACCGAGTCCGGGCCGTTGCGCACCAGGACGAGGAAGCGCGCCGTCGGCAACAGGTGAAAGCCGATCTCGATGCCATCCAGGGTCGGGCTCTTGGCGATGACGTGGCTGGCAGTGCCCGCGGCGGCGCCCAGCAGTTCCTGCAGGCCACGGCCGAGTGCAGCGAGCACGCGCTCGTCGAAACCGTCGACGGGCGTGGCATCGGACAATCCACCGAGACGTCGCGCGAGTTCGCCGGCGTAGGTTCCGAGATGGTGCGCGTGGTGTAGCAACCAGTCTTCACGTGCCATGGGCGGTGGCGGGGCGGTGCAGTCGGGATGCAGGCGCAGCAGCGCGGTGAGCAACCCGGTGCCGGAGCGGCCCTTGGTGCCGAGTACGAACACGGGCACGGGCAGGGCAGTGGCGCGGCTGTCGGGCTGGCTGGGCACGCCGGCATGGTACATGAGCCTCGCGGCACGCGGACGCGGTGCGCACCGCGAACGCCCATGAGTCCGCGGGCGACCTGCCCGGGCGAGGTGGCGGAACGGCGGCGCGCGTTCCGCCGGCCAGCCGCTGTGGAGCGAAGCTCGTTCGAGCTCCTATGATGCGACCGTCGCCGCCATCGTGCCCCGTTCATGCCGCCACCTATCCACGTCGTCAACCCGTTCTGGAATGCCAGCGGCGGCAGCGAATGGCGCGCCTGGCAGTTGTTCGACGACCTTGCCGCCGCCGCCGACGCGCGGGCCTGGACCGAGACCACACCGGCCGCCCCATTCGCCGCCGACGGGCGCCTCACGCGCATCGACGTCGACGCCGGCCGGCTGCCCCGCGGCGGCACGCTGATCATCGTCGGCAGCTATTTCCCGCTCGGTGACTGGCTCGAGCGGGCGCAGCCGGCGCGCGTGGTGCTGATCCACAACACGCTCGGGCCGCTGCTCCTGGAACGCACGCTGGCGCGCCTTGCCAGTTGCAGCCTCGAAGCCGAGATCGTCTATACCTCCGAACTCGCGCGCCTCGCTGGCGGGCGCCCCGGGCTGGTGCAGTATCCGCCGGTCGACCTCGCGCGTTTCCAGCCGCGTCGCGAGCCGCGCCCGGGTGGCTTCGTCGCCGGGCGCCTCAGCCGCGACATCGACTACAAGCATCACCCGGAGGACGGCACGCTGTACGCGGCCCTGCTGGCGGCGGCGATCGACGTCGAGCTGATGGGGGCGGAGTCCGTCGCCGCCGCCCTGCCCGAACATCCGCGGCTGGTCCGACGCGCTGCCGGCAGCCTCGACGCCGTCGATTTCCTGCACCGCCTCGACTGCCTCGTCTACCGCACGTCGCCGGCGTGGTGCGAACCCTTCGGCCGTATCGTCGCCGAGGCCGCGGCCTGCGGCGTGCCCTGCGTCGCCCACCGCTCGGGCGGCTACTGCGAGGTGTTCGCCGACGGTGTCGACATCCTCCTCTTCGGCACCACCGCCGAGGCCGTGACGGCGGTGCGGCGCTTGCGCGACGACGCGGCCTTGCGCACGCGTGTCGCCCGCGCGGCGCGTGATGCAGTCGCCGCTTTCAGCGATGAACAGGCCCGTGCGCACTGGCGGCAGTGGTTCCTGAGTTGAGTCGGCGAGGTGGGAAGAGTAGGATGGCGCGACCCGCGCTCGCCCACTCGCGAATGCAATAAAACCTCGGCCGGCCAATGGATAAGGCAACGAAATGGACGTAAATTCCAGGTTGCCGCAAGGCATCCGTCAGCTCGGCGTCACCGCGCTGCTGCTGTTCGCGACGCTCGCACCCGTCACGGTCTCGGCGGCCGACGAGGATCTCGAAGCCGCTTTCCAGGCCATGCTGGCGGATCCGGGCAACGTCGCCCTCACCGAGCGTTACGCCCACGTTGCCATCGCCGCCGCCGACTACGAAGCCGCCATCGGCGCCCTCGAGGGGCTGCTCATGATGTCGCCGGATCTGACCCGCGTACGCGTCGACCTCGGCATCCTCTACTACCGCCTGAAATCCAACGCCGCCGCCGCCTACCACCTGCGCCGCGCGCTCGCCGATGGCGGTCTCAGCCCGGGACAGGTCACGCGCGCCGAGCAGTTCCTCGTGCGCAGCGAAGGCGCCACGCGCCGCCACCTGTTCAGCGGCAACGTCTCGGCCGGCCTGCGCTTCCGCAGTAATGCGAACTCCGGGCCTGATTCGACCACCGTGCGCGCTGGCGGCTTCGACGTGGTGCTGAACGACGCCTTCCGCGAGGACGGCGACGGTGACGGCTTCTTCGTCGGTAATTTCAGCCACGTCTACGACTTCAAGCAGCAGGACGACCTGGTGCTGGAGAGCACCGCCTTCGTCTACGCCAACCGCCAGTTCGACATCGACGAGGTGAACACCGCGCTGGTCGAGATCACGACCGGGCCGCGCCTCAAGCCGTGGCCGGTCGAGCACAAGCACTTCGACCTGCGCCCGCACATGGTCGCCAACATCATCTTCCGCGACGACGACGAACTCTCGCACGTCTACGGCGTGGGTCTCGACATGCGCTACTACACCGACGAGCGGCTGCGCCTCGACACGCGCTACCAGCATCGCCAGCGCAATTACAACAACACCGCCGATCGCCCCTTCATCGCCCAGGAGCGTGACGGTCACGAGCATTACTTTGCGCTCAACGGCCGCTACCTCGTGAGCGAGAGCTTCAGCGTGCTGGGGCGTTTCGATCTCATCTCGCGCACCGCCAAGGCGGTCTGGAACGATTCGCTCGAGCTCGGCGTGCGCGTGCGCGGCGATTACAGCTACGCCGCACCGTTCGACTGGACGCCGGGTCGCTGGCGCTTGTTCGCCGGCGGCGAGTATCGCGATACCGATTACGACGCCGCCAACCCGGCGATCGACCCGCTGCGCATCCGCGACGACCGCGAGTGGCGCTTCACGGCAGGCAATGCCATCCCGATCACGGGGCGGCTGCAGGCCATCTTCGAAGTGTCGGGACAGTTCGTCGAATCGAATCTCGCCAACTTCGACCGCGACAACATTTCGACCACGCTCAGCATGTCATACTGGTTCTGAAGCGACGGGAAGCGGACGAAACTCATGGGTGGAACGCGAGAAGTGTGGGTGGCAGCGACCGCGCTGGCCACGGTGCTGGCGGCGCAGCAGGGCGTCGCCGCCGAGCGCAGCGGCGTCGTGCAGGTCAGGATCGCCGACGTCAACGTGCAGGGCGCCGGCGGCAAGCTCACCCCGATCAACGTCGGCGACCCGGTGTTCGCCGACCAGGTCCTGCGTACGGGTCCGCGCGGCCGCGCCAAGGTGGTGTTGCTCGATCGCTCGGCCATCCTCCTCGGGCCGTCGTCCGAGGTGACCGTGCGACGTTTCTCCTACGACCGCGAGGAGGGCGTCGGTGAACTCGCGCTGGAAGCGGCCAAGGGCCTGTTCCGCTTCGTCGGCGGCGTGCTCAGCAAGCGCCGCCCGGTGCAACTCGCCACCGCCCACGGCACCATCGGTATCCGCGGTGCGGTGGTGGTGGTGAAGACCAACGACGACGGCAGCCAGGACGTCTACTTCATGTACGGCGACGAGGCGACCTGGGACCCGGCGAACGGCGGCGAAACCGCTCACCTGAACAAGCCCGGTTACCGGATGCACATCGGCGCCGACGGCGGGGTCAGCATCGACGAAGCGCCGCTGGCCGAACTCGACGACCTTCTGCGCGGCCTGGAAGGCGAGCCCGGCTCGCCAACGCCAGCCCTGGCCGGCACGGAGGTCTTCAACCAGGTCAGCCCCGAGGTGCTGGAGCTGTTCGAAGCCGAACCGGGTCGCGTGCAGGAACTGCTGCGCGATCTGAACAACGATCCGGGTGCCGATTTCGACCGCACGCGCGAGGTGCTCGACCGCCTCGGCGTCGGGCCGGGCGGCACCGGCTAGCGAGCGGCTGTAGATCTGGCGCGGCGCCCATCCGCGGCGTTGCGCGCTCGCCACCCCACGCCGATGCCCGGTTCGCCCGGACCGGGCCGAGGATCGCCCTCCGCCGTACCGTCAGGCAGCCGGCCGATGCGTGCGCGTCGACCACGGGCCCTGGCGCCACTTCCCTGTATCGCATGCTTGCCGTGGCGCGTGCCGGGCGTCCGCTTGCGCGGTGGCCCTCAGCGTCCGGCGTCCTCCGCGGTGGCTTCCTGCAAGGCGTAGCCGAGGCGTGTCATGCACTCACCAGCGACGGCGTTGAACGCCGCGTGGCGTGCCGCCGGCCAATCTGCCCAGCGTCGCAGCGGTTCGA
Source organism: Gammaproteobacteria bacterium (assembly GCA_050184115.1). Taxonomy (GTDB): domain Bacteria; phylum Pseudomonadota; class Gammaproteobacteria; genus JACKNG01. The sequence continues at coordinate 306,802 of JBFXAQ010000004.1, forward strand.
AGTCGGCCGTGCGCGGCTTGGGTTGCCAGTCGAGGTGCGCGCCGGCCCGGGCGCGCGGTTCGGGCGGCGGTGGCGGGGCCTGGCCGAAGGTCGACGAGCCGCGTACCGGCAGCGCGCGGGCGGCCGCGAAGTCGTAGGCAGCAGCATCGAGATCACAAAACGCCAGCAGTGCCGGCAACGTACCGGCGAGGTCTTCGACGAGGTCTTCGTAGCGTACGAGGTGGTAGCGTCCGGGAAAGGCAGCGCAGAAGTGCAGGATCGCGCGTGCGCCGGCCGTCCATTGCTCGGTGAAGACGTCGTAACGGTTGCCGTGCTGCGGTCCGAGCCGCGAGCGGACCGAGGATTCCACCACCGCGCGCCCGTCGCGCACCAGCAGTACGAGGCGGGCGTGGGGGAAGAGAAGGGGGGCGAGATCGAGGTTTTCCGCCGATGGTGTCTTGGTCACCAGCACCTCGCCCTGGCACAGCGTGCCGAGATAGCCGAGCAGGCCGTCGCCGAGGGCGGCCAGCAGCCCGCTCTCCGCATCGCGCGGCAGCGGCAACCGCCAGGTGTTCTCGAACGTGCGCCAGCGCGACGCCACCTGGCGCGCGTAGACCTGCAGCGGCGCGGCGTAGTGCAGCAGGTAGTCCTCCATCACCGGCGGGCAGCCGGCGGCGCGCGGGTGCAGGGTGATGAGGTCGTGCAGGTAGTTCGTCCCGCTGCGCGGGGCGATGCCGACGACGAGCACGGCCGGGCGCGGCACGGGCGTGCTCATACGCCGAAATGGTTCGCGTAGACGCCGCTCATCTCGCGGCGCATGTGGTTGACGAGCTGGGGCTTGAGAAAGCGGTACTGGCGACCGGCGGGCGTGGCGAAGAAGCCGTCGTACATGCGTTCGGCCTGCTCGAGGTACTGGGTCTTCATCGCCGCGCGATCGCAACCGTCGGTCGCGCGCGACCAGATCACCAGCGGTTGCTGCACCCAGGCCGGCGCGTGCTGGACGGCGCTGCTGACGCGCGGATCGCACCAGGCGGCGAGCAGGCGCAGGTAGAGGTCGACGTCCTCGCCGACGTCCAGCGTCTCGTCGGCGCCGCCGACGTCGCGGACGTGCTGACGCAGGACGGCCAGCATCGACAGGCTGTGCGGGCAGACGTTGAACAGCTGGTGATGCAGCAGGTCGGTGCCGGTGTGCGGCCGCACGTGGCGGCCGCGCTGCGGCGGCCGGGTCGGATCGGTGCGCAGGTAGTAATCCGTGTAGGAATAGGCGGGCGCACCGATGACGAAGGACTGCGCGCGGACCTGCGCCGCGAGGTAGTCGGGCAGCCACTCGTCGTCGTCGTCCAGGAAAGCCAGCAACTCGCCTTCGGCGACCAGCGTGCCGTAATTGAGTGCGGCCGCGCGGCCGCGACGGCTGTCGAAGTTGACGGCCTTGAAGTCCTCGCCGGTCTTCGTCGCCAGCCACGAGGCGGTGTCGTCCTCGGCAGCGTCGTTGACGACCACGATCTCGAAGTTGCGATAGGTCTGCGCTTCGACGCTGGCGACCGCGCGGGCGAGCGCAGCGCGGCGATTGCGCGTGCGCAGGATCACCGACACCGGGCGCTCGTGGGTGCGCGCGAGCCAGCGTTCGACCTCGCGCCGTGCGAGTACGGCTGCTTCGATCTTGCGCTTGGCGCCGTCCTTGTGGGAGCGATAAGGCTCTGCCGCCTGATGGGCGTAGCCTCGTTCCATCACTTCCATGTACTCGGCAATCCACGCTTCGTAATCGGTGGTCAGCGCGTCGGCCGACATGTGGTAGCGCACCAGTGGCCGATCGACGTAGACGAAGGGCTGTTCGAGTTCGAGCGCGAGGCGCAGCCACAGTTCGTAGTCGTGGCTGATGCGGTATCGCGGGTCGAAGCCGCCGAACTCGAGCAGCGCCGTGCGCCGGGCGACGGTCATCGACTGCGAGTAGACGAAGCCGCCGAGCAGCATGTCGAGGCGCTGGTCGCGCGAGGCGTGCGCCCGTACCAGGCGTTCTAGGTGATAGTGCGCCCACACCTGCACGAAGCTCGAATAGGTCATGACCGCGCGCGGGTTGGCTTCCAGCGCGCCGACGTGGGTCTGCAGGTATTCCGGCAGCCAGCTGTCGTCGCTGTCGAGGAAGGCGACGTAGCGGCCGCGCGCGGCGTGGATGCCGGCGTTGGCGGCGGCGGCGGCGCCGCCGTTGCGCAGCAGTTCGACGAGTTCGACACGCGGGTCGCCGCCGTAGTTCGTGCGCACGAGGTCGACGGAGTTGTCGGTCGAGGCGTCGTCGACGACCAGCAGCTCGAAATCCTGCCAGTTCTGCGCCAGCACGCTGTCGATGGCTCGCGGCAAGGTCGCGGCGCGGTTGAAGTTGCGGATGACGACGCTCACGGCCGGTGCCGTCGCGTGTCTGGCCGTGGGCGCGGGGGCGGCGGAATCTACGGTCGGCATGCGCGCATGATACCCGCTGGAACCGCGCTCGAAACGGCACCCGCGGTCGCTGCGGCGGCGAGGGGGCGTCGTCGCGTCAGGCGTAGGTGGGCAGGCCGCGCAGGCGATGGCGGAACAGCGGCAACCAGCCGTTGGAATCGGCAAGAGGCGCGAGGTCGGTGTCGAAGATGGCGGACAGTCGGTCCACCAGGCGCAGACGATGGGGACGCATGCGGGCCAGGGTGCGCCGGCGGATTTCCAGCGGCATCGGCGCGCGCGCCGTGATCGCGACGACTCCGGCGGCCACTGCGTCGGCGCTGGGTTCGACTACTTCCACGCAGGCCTCGTCGAAGAACGCCTCGCGCCCACCACGCGCGGGCGTCGACACCAGTGGGCGGCCGCACAACAGGTACTCGGCGGAGGCGTACATCGCACCCTCGACGGCCGATAGCGCGAGACCGCAGCCGGCACGGGCGATGAGCGCGCGCACCGCGGCCGGCGCCAGCGGCGCGATGCGCCCGGCGGCATCGACGTTGCTCCAGGCGACGTCCAGGCCCAGCGCCTGCACCGCCGCGATGTCCGCGGCACCGACGTCGTGGTCGCCGCTGACCAGCGCCAGGCGCGGTACGGCGCGCGCCAGTTCGTGGCGCTTGAGCGGCTTGAAGCGCGCCACGTAGACAGCGTCGTAGCAGCGTTCGGCGGCCGGTTCGGGGTACATCACGCGCTCGTCGAGGAAGGCGTTGTGATTGGCGACGATGGCATCGATGCCGCGCTCGCGCAGGAGTTCGCAGCCGCTTGCGTCCGCTGCCAGCACGGTGAGCGAGATACACGCCGGCGCTGCCGCGACGTGCTCGACGATGCCGGCGAGATGGCTTTCGAGCGCCCAGCCGAGTTGCACGAACAGGTGCACGTGTTCACCCCCGGCGAAGCACGCCATTTCCGCGATCGCGCTACCGAGACGCGCACCGGAATCGGTGACCGCGATCCAGGGCGCGCGATGGAGGAGCGCACTATGACGGGGTTGTGGCTGCATGAGGTGAAGGCGCGCGCCGCCTCGCCGTCAGCCGGGGTGACGCGGCGGGCGACGAGGGTGGCGCCCGCGGTCCGTCAGGGCCACGCCTCGACCAGGTACTGGTAGGGCAGCAGGCCGCGCTCGATGGTGAAGCGTGAAAAGCCGGCGCGGGCGAGTTCGGCGACGACCTCGTCTTCGGCCACCTTCATGCGCGGCGGCGGGCCCACCGGGTCGTCGCGCTTGAAGAAATCGATCACGACCAGGCGGCCGCCGCTGGCAAGCCCGGCACGCACGGCGGCGAAGTAGGTTTCGCGGTTCTCGATGTGGTGGTAGGTGTCGACGAGCATGACGAGGTCGACCTCGGCCGGCGCCAGTCCCGGCGAGTCGAAGGCGAGCTGGCGCAGTTCCATTTTTGCCGGATCGACCTGCTCGCGGGACATGCGCTCGCGGATGTAGCCGAGGAAACGCTCGTCGACATCGGCACAGATGACGTGCGCGCCGGCGGCGGCGAGTCGGAAGCTGAAATAGCCGGTCCCGCTGCCGATGTCCAAGACACGCTTGCCGGCCAGCTCGCCGAGGCGTGCCATCACCGCGTCTGGTTTCTGCCAGGCGTCGCGCTCGGCGCTCTCGAAGCGCGCCGCGAGATCCTCGAACGCGCTCTGGTTCATGTACTGGTTGGCGTGCACGGCATGGCCGTGACCGCCGCCAGCGTCGCCGGCGTGGTCGCCGTGGGCGTGCTGCGCGAGCAGGCGTGGTGCGACGAGCGCCAGCGCGAGCGCGAGCAAGACGTCGGGGCGGGTGGCGAGGCTGCGCGCCATGGGATGGGATCTCCGTGGAAGTCGGGCTTGGCAAGCATACAGGCAGCCCGCGGTCGGTGCGCACCGACGAAACCGGCCGCCGCTACAATGGCCACCGCGCGAGGGGACCGAGCAATCGAGGGTGTCGAAAGACGAAGGCGAGACCATGCGTTCACCGTTCGTTGTGCCGGGCGTGGCGGCGCTGTTCACCTGCTTCGTTCTGATCCTGCTCGCCAACAGCAGCACATCGGAAACCGTCGAGTACGGCGTCGTGGTCGAGGTGGAAACCATCCACCTGCTGCGTCGACGCAGGTGGTTTCTGCAAGCCGACGACGCCGGCTGGGACAGCCAGGACATCGTGTCGGTGCGGCTCGCCGACGGCGCGGTCGTGCGTGTCAATCGGCCGCGCGACCTTGACGTGCGGCCGGGGCAGTCCGTCGAATTGCGTATACGGCGCAATCTGCTCACCCGCGGGCGCGAATACCACCTGCACTGAAAGCGTACGTCGCATCACCCTCGACGTCGCGGCCGCGCGCTACGGTCGCGCCGCCGCTAGAATGACGCCTCTTGCCATCCACCGCGCAGGCAGGCGCCCATACCCGTCATGATTTCGAACCCGATTCGCTCGGCGGCCCTGGTCGCGGGCCTCTGCCTGGCGACCGGCGTCGGTGCCGCCGGCGTCGCCAGCGAGAGCCGCGATTCGTCGGCCGCCTTCGTCGCCACCCAGAACTTCATCGTCGGGCGCCTCGGCCGCGACTGCCTCGAACTGCTCGGACGCAAGGAGAGCGCAGGGGAGTACCAGCAGCAGTGGCAGCGCAACAACGCGCGTTACCACGAGGCCGCGGTGCGCTACATGGCAGCGCGCCTGGCGGAGATCGCCGACGAAGCCGAGCGCGACGGCATCGAGGCGGCCTACTACGACTCGGTCAACAGGACGGGCGAAGCGGCCGTCGCGCAGATGCTCGGCAAGGGCGAGAAGCTGGAGAGCTGCCGCCACGCCATCACCATCGTCGACGCCGGCAAGATGAACATCGACGAGTTCGTCGTCGACACCAGGCAGCCGCTCATGGCTGCTCGGCTGGAGGAACTGGTGAAGTGGGCGCAATCGCGCTGAAACCGTCCCGATGTCGAGGCCCGACGGCGGGCGTCCAGGGGCAGCTCTGAACGATTGAGCGCGCAAGCGCGGGGGGCGGGGCGCGCGTCGACCGCGACGCGCCGGTGATGGCCGCGACGAATGGGCCTCGCCCGGCACTGCGCAACGCCGCCGGCGCTCGCCGTGGCCACTCAGTCGGAACTTCCCCGGAGCGCCGCCGTGCGCGCTTTCAGCCACGCCAGCGCGTCACCGCGCAGGTGAGGCGCGAGGCGTTCGCGTACGGTGGCGTGGTAGGCGTCGAGCCAGGCGATTTCGTCGGCGCGCAGCAGAGCGCGCGCGATGCAGCGCGTGTCGATGGGACAGAGCGTCAGCGTCTCGAACTCGAGCATCTCGGCGAAGGTATCGCCCTCGGCCGTCGCCGCCGGCACGTTCAGCACCAGGTTCTCGATGCGGACGCCCCAGCGTCCCGCGCGGTACACGCCGGGTTCGATCGAGGTGACCATGCCGGGCTCCATCGCCATCGCTGGCTCGGGCACGGCCTTGCTGATCGACTGCGGCCCCTCGTGCACGTTGAGGAAGTAGCCGACACCGTGGCCCGTGCCGTGGCCGAAGTCGATACCCTCGGCCCACAACGGAGCACGCGCGAGGGCGTCGAGCATCGGCCCGGGGGTGCCGCGCGGAAAGCGCGCCCGTGACAGCGCGAGCGTGCCCTTCAGCACCAGCGTGTAGTCGCGCTTCATCGCCGCGCTGACGTCGCCGATCGGCCACACGCGGGTGATGTCGGTGGTGCCGCCGAGATACTGGCCGCCGGAATCGATCAGGAGCAGGCCGTCGCCCTCGATGACCGCGTGCGCGGCGTCGGTCGCGCGATAGTGCGGCATGGCACCGTTGGCGGCGAAACCGGCGATGGTCGGGAAGCTCAGGCCGACGAAACCCGGGCGGGCGGCGCGCGCCGCGCTCAGGTGCTCGTCGACGGTGAGCTCGGTCACGCGTTCGCGGCCGAGCGCCTGCTCGAACCAGGCGTAGAACTCGCACATCGCGATGCCGTCTTCGATCATCGTCGCGCGGATGTGCTCGGCCTCGGTCGCGCTCTTGCGGCTCTTCTCGCGGGTACTGGGGTTGAGCGCCTCGATCACGCGCACGCGCTCGGGCACGTGGGCGCGCAGGCCGTAGGTCACGCGCCGCGGATCGAGGAGCAGGACGGCCCCCGCCGGCAGTGCGGCGAGGGTGGCGCCGGCCGCGTCGTAAGGCGCGAGCTCGATGCCGTCGGCGGCGAGGCTGGCGGCGAGCTCGGTGTCGATCTTGCCGGCGCCGACGAACAGGCGCGCACGTTCGGCACCGACGAGCAGGTGGGCTAGGAAGACCGGGTTGTAGGGCACGTCGGCACCGCGCAGGTTGGTGATCCAGGCGATGTCGTCGACGCTCGAGACGAAATGGTGGCTGGCGCCGGCCTGCGCCATCGCCGCGCGCAGGATGGCGAGCCGGGTGGTGCGTGGCGTGGTCGCCTGCGGCGGCAGGTGGGCGTAGACAGGCGCCGTCGGCAGGGCCGGGCGGTCGTGCCAGACCTCGTTGACGAGATCGCGATCGGTGCGCAGGCGGATGTCATGCGCGCCGAGGGCGGCCTCGAGCGCCTGCGCGCTGGCGAGCCCGAGGACGTCACCGTCGACCGCCACCGTGCCGCCGATGGCGACATGGTCGATCAGCCAGGCGAAGTGGGCCGGCGGGTTGGCGCTGGTGAACCGGACCAGTTCGATGCCCGAACCGGCGAGCTCGGCCTCGGCCTGTACCCAGTAGCGGCTGTCGGCGAACAGCGCTGCTGTGGTCGCGGTGACAGCGAGCGTACCCATCGAGCCGGTGAAGCCGGACAGCCATTGCCGCGCCTGCCAGCGCTCGGGCAGGTACTCGCTCAGGTGCGGATCGGCGCTCGGCACCAGCAGGGCATCGATCCCCTCGGCGTGGAGCACGGCGCGAACACGCTCGATGCGCGCGCGGGCAGGATGGGTCGGGGTATCCATGGTGGCTCCTCGCTTCGGGGTGCACGAACGAATCGTGCGGCCCCGGACATTGCGCAGTCCCCGCCGTGGCTGTCAACGGGCGCGCGCTGCGAAGCCAGCGCGCCCGAGCATGCGGCATCGACGACCTGGCGCTCGGGGTGGCGCTCGGGGTCAGACCCCGACGAGGGTGAGACCCTGACGAGGGTGGCGCTTGGGGTCAGACCCCGACGAGCGGACGACCGGCTTTGTACATCAACGACTTGACGGCCGGGGTCTGACCCCGCGGTACGACCGCCGGTGTCAGACCCCGCGGGCGTCGCGGCTGGCCGCGTGCGGCACACCGGCGTTCACGAGTGCGTGAACCGCGCTAAGGTTGCGCGTCCTTCACGACAGGAGCGCGCGTCCCGGTGTCCAGCCGCCCGACCATCGAAACCGCCTTCGCCGGGCTCGCCCAGCGCCTGCAGGCATTGCACGAAGCCGATCTGAGGGCCAATCCCGGCGGCGGCCTGGTCGGTGGTCGCGAACGCGCCGTGGCCGACATCGAAGCCGCCCTTTCGGCAGTGCTCGACGCCTTTCACGATCTCTACGATGCCATCGATGCCGAGTTTCCCGACGTCACGCTCGACTGGTACGGGGAAGGCGCACTGGCGCTGATCCTGGCCTTGCGCCAGGCACGGCGGGAACCATCCTGGTCGGTGCGCACGCTCTATCGCTACCACGAGCAGGCGCCGCGGCCGACCGCCATCGTCGAATACGTGTTCGTCGATTTCGCCTACGAGCCGGAGCGCCTGGATGCCTTCGACGTCTTCCTGTGCTGGCACGACTTCGCCGCCTGGCTCGACCAGTCGGCCACCGTCAACCGCTTGCACACCGACACGGTTGCTGTCATCCGCGACTACCTCGGCGCCGCGCATTTCGCACACTTCGCCGCGCATTTCGCCCAGCCGGCCGAACGCGTGTTCTTCAACGTCGTGCCGCTGTTCGTCAATGCGGGCGTCGCGCTGATCCCGCGCCTGGGGCCGCTGCTGCCGCCCGGCACCACCGGCGGCGATCTCTTCGCCGGCTGGATGGAGGGGGCGGCGCGCGCTGACACCGCCCTGCCGCAGGTGGTGTGCGCGCCATTTCTGCTGCCGGCGTGAGGTCGTCGGCGCGCAGCGCTCCGGCTGTCTTCCGCGCACGCTACGCGATAGAGTCGGCCGCTGTGCCGACAGCCCGTTACGGCGCCGGTGACGCCGCCCTGATCGTTTTCCCTCAGCAAGGAAGGTCACGCCCATGGATCTCACTACGTTCGACGCCGGGTACACCTGCGAACAACGTCCCTATGATCTCTATGTCGCCCGCCTGGCCACGCTCGCCGAGGCGCCGCTGGTGCTGGTGTGCCCGGCCTGGGACGGCCTGAACGAGCCGGTCAAGGCGATCACGCGACGCATCGCCGCCCTCGGTTACCAGGCCGTCGCGATCGACGTCTACGGTCACGGCGTGCGCGGCGAGATCGGTGCCGACAACAGTGCGCTGATGAACCCGTTGCTGGCCGATCGCACCACCCTCACCGCGCGCCTGCTCGCCGCCACCGCGGCCGCGCAGGCGTTGCCGGGCGCGACCGCCGGCAACGCGGTCGCCATCGGCTACTGCTTCGGCGGTCTCGCCGTGCTCGACCTCGTCCGCGCCAACGCCGCTGGCATCGGCGGCGTGGTCAGCTTCCACGGCCTGCTGATCCCGAACGACCTCGACCAGCACGACGACATCGGCGCCAGGGTGCTCGTCGAGCACGGCTGGGACGACCCCATGGTGCCGCCCGAACAGGTGCTCGCCTTCGCGCGCGAGATGGATGCCCGCGGCGCCGACTGGCAGCTGCACGCCCACGGCGGCGCGATGCACGCCTTCACCTTCGAGGGCGCGAACGCGCCCGAGATGGGCGTGCAGTACCACGCTGCCGCCGCGGCACGCTCGTGGCAGTCGATGCTCGGCCTGTTCGCCGAGGTGTTTCCGGACGACTGGTGCTGAACGATGACGCAACGGCGTTTCGGCATGTTCGACCGTGGCGGGCGATCCGCGCCCGTCCGGATCGATGGTCACGACGATGGTGGCGCCGCGCACGGCGGGCGCGCCGAACATGGCCTTCCCGGCGGCTGACGCGACACGGGCGCCGACGATGGACCTGCTCGCCGCCCTGTTGGTCGGGCGCCCTTTCAACATCGCCTGCGTGGCCGTGGCATTCGCCGTCGCCGCGTTCGTCGTGAGTCGGTCGCGAGCCGGTCGCGGACGGCGCGCACTCGCGGTCGCCGCGCTGGCGTGGGCGTGCTACGCCGGCTGGGAATGGCTGGTCGTGACGCGCACGCCAGAGGCGAACATCCGTGTCGACCTGCTGTTGTTGTGGCCGCTGCTCGGCGTGGTCTCGCTGGTGGCGCTCTGCCGCGTCCTGCGTGACAGCGGCGGGCGCGGTTGACGGGGCAGGCGCCTCAGCCGAGCGCGGGCAGCGCCACCCGCGCCGGCGCCACCGGCAGGCCGGCCACCTCGACCCGCACGCGGTAGACACCGCCGGCGCGCTCGGAATCCATGCCGTGCGAACCGCTGACGATGTAGAGATCGCGCAGGTCCTCGCCGCCGAAGCAGACGCTGGTGCACATCGGCACGGCGATCTCGACGAAGTCGCGTTCGCGCCCGTCGGCGTCGTACACGGCCACGCCGTGGCCACCATCGGCGAGTGCCACCCACACCGAGCCGTCGACCGCGACGGCGAGGCCGTCCGGGATGCCACGGCCGGGTTCGACGAAGACCTGCTTCGGCCCGAGGCTGCCGTCGGTGGCGACGTCGTAGCTGAAGACGGTGTGACGGCGTGAATCGGAGTGGTAGAGAGTGCGCCCGTCGGGCGCGAAGCCGAGGCCGTTGGTGAGCAGCACGTCGGGCGCGACGATGCGCGCGCTGCCGTCGAGATCGATCAGCCAGAGATCGCCCGCGCGCGGGCCGAGGCCATCCTCGAACACCGGGCTCGAACCGAGCGAGCCGGCGTAGATGCGCCCGGCGTCGTCGGTCGTGAGGTCGTTGAAACCGACCCGTCCGGCGGCCTCGTCGCGGTCGAGCAGGGTGACCGACTCGCCGCCGTCGAAGGGCTTGCAGGCGAGGTTGCGGCCGCTCACGACCACACCGCCGGCGGCGTGCAGGCACATGCCGCCGATGCCGCGACGGTGCTCGAACACGTTCTCCACGTGACCATCCTGCGCAAGGCGAAAGACGCCGCCATGGATGACGTCGCTGAACAACAGGCCACGTGACGGCTGCCACACCGGCCCTTCGACCAGGCCATAGCCCTCGCACAGTTTCTCTGCCTGCATCGCCGTCCTCCCCGGCCATTCGCGTGGGGCGCACGGTCGCACAGGCTGGCGGCCGCGGCAATCGTCCGTCCGCCGCGGTGACTTCGGGTTGCATCGGCGTCGGCCGCGGCGGCTCCCGGTCCGCTCGACTCCCGCGCGATGTACACTGCGGCACGAGCGACGCATCCCGCGCCCTGGCACGCGCGCCGCCCGCCGATTCCTCCTCCGCGCGCCACGACATGCCATGACGCCATCCGCCTTCCTCGATTTCCTGCGCAAGTTCATCGCCGAACCCGGCAACCAGTCGCCGCACAACCGCTTCCTCGGCCTCGAACTGGTCAACATCGAGCGCGGCCGCGCGGTGGTGCGCGTGCCCTACGACGCGCGCCTGGCCGGCAACGCCGAGACCGGCGTGCTGCACGGCGGCGTCATCACCACGGCGCTCGACTCGGCCTGCGGCATGTCCGTCATCGCCGCGCTCGGCCAGCGCATGCAGATCGCGACGCTGGATCTGCGCATCGACTACCTGCGCCCGGCCGTGCCGGGCGAGGCGGTGACGGCCGCCGCGCATTGCTACAAGGTGACGAAGAACGTGTGCTTCGTGCGCGCCATCGCCTATCACGACGATCGCGACGACCCCATCGCCAACACCGCGGCGAGCTTCATGATCACGGCCGCGAAAGCCGAGACGCCCCGTTCGGAGCGCACCGCATGAACCTCGTCGAAGCCATCCGCCGCGTGTGCGAGCACGACGACCACGCCAGCCTGCTCGAAGCCATCCCCTACATGCGCACCATGGGCATCGCCGTCGTCGACGTGGAACGCAGCGGTGAGCGCAAGACCCTGGTACTGGAGATGGCGAGCGGCAACGATCACATCGGCAATCCCTGGTTGCCGGCACTGCATGGCGGCGTCATCGGCGCCTTCCTCGAGAACACCGCCATCGTCCAGCTTCTGCTCGACCAGGAGGACAGTGCGACGCTGCCGAAGCCCATCAATGTCACCATCGACTACCAGCGTTCCGGGCGGGTGGTGCCGACTCGCGCGGCAGCGCGTGTGACCAAGCTCGGTCGTCGGGTCGCCACCGTCCATGCCAGCTGCTGGCAGGACGAGCGCGAGCGCCCCATCGCCACGCTTGCCGGCCATTTCCTCATGAAGTGATTCCGGCGCGCTCGCGCGGATGACGCGAGGCCATCGACGGACTTAGCCCGTCCACCCTGACACCACGTCACCGCCGCTCGCCGGACGCTCCGGCTGCGCGTCCCGCCCGACGAAGCCACCGTCAGGTGCGAGCCAACCCGCGCCGTGGCCATGCGACCGTCATCCCGTCGTCACCCGAGGCGTAGGACAAATCCTAAAAACCATGCGTGACGCGTGGTTTGTAACGCAATGGTCATGAATCGTTCATAGAACGTTCACCGCTCTGTCATGGACCGCCGCGCCCGCGCCACGCCGATATCGTCGTGGCCCGCACCGGCCGGGTTCGCGGCCGGGCGACTGCTGCGCCGAGCGCGCCCACGGGGACGCCGGACGGCGGCACCTTTCCCCAGCACATCAGGAGACAATCTATGAATTCGGCGATTCCGCGCAGCCTGCGCGCGAGCATCCTGCTGGCCTGCCTGTCGGCGGGTGCGAGCGGTCCGGCCCTGGCCGCCAACGGGGCGTTGATCGACCTGCTCGGCCTGCTCCGCGACAAGGGCACGTTGACCGCGGCCGAGTACGACATGCTGGTGGCCGCGGCGCAAGCCGACCAGGCCGGCGCCGCCGCTGGCACGGCGGCTGCCACGTCCGCGGCCGGCGCGGCGACAGTCGCGAATGCCACACCGGGCGCCACCACCGCGGCGCTGGGCGTGGCGACGACGGCGCCGGTCGCGACCGGCACGGCCACGGCGGCCGAGGTCAAGACCGTCGCCGAACGGCTCGACCGCCTGGCCTGGCTGGAGAAGGTCCGCATCAAGGGCGATCTGCGCACGCGCTACGAGTACAAGGACGACGAGGGTCAGCTGGCGCGTTCGCGCGGCCGCTTCCGCTATCGTCTCGGCGTCATCGCGAACCCGGTCGACCGCGTCGAGGTCGGCGCCGGGCTGGCCTCGGGCACACGCGACCAGCGCTCGACCAACCAGTCCTTCGACGACACCTTCTCGGGCAAGGATCTCAACCTCGACTACGCCTACATGCAGTACAGCGCGGCCAACGGCGTGCGCGCCATCGCGGGCAAGTTCTCGTTCAAGAACTACCTGTGGACGCCGACCGACATCATGTGGGACACCGACCTCAACCCAGAGGGCGTGTCGCTCGCGTGGGGCACGCAGAACGCGCTCGGCCCGATGTTCGTGCAGGGCGGCGTGTGGGTGCTCGAGGAGAACGGCGGCTCGAGCGACGACCCCTACATGGTCTACGGTCAGGTCGGCCAGGGTTGGACGATGGGCGGCTGGAAGGGCACGGCGGCGGTCGCGGCCTATGGCTTTGCCGACGCCAACTTCGTCACCGACTTCTCGCGCCACGACGGCCGCAACACCGATTCCAAGCTGAGCTCGGTCAACCTCGCGCTCGATCTGTCGCACCCGCTCGGCGGCGGCACCTTCGACTTCATCGGCGAGTACATCAAGAACATCGAGACCAACACGGCGACCGACACCGCCTGGGCGTTGGGCGCGAAGTACGCCCTGGGACGCTGGAGTGCGAAATACGTGTACGCCGACGTCGAGTTGAACGCGGTGCCGGACTTCCTGCCCGACTCCGACCGCGACAACGGCTTCACCGGCGAGCGCGGCCACGAGTTCGAGATCAGCTACGAGCTGATGAAGAACGTCGCCGTCGCACTCGACTACTACCACATCAAGGACGAAGTCACCCGCCGCGACGAGGACCTGCTGCAGGCCGATCTGAACGTGAAGTTCTGATCGACAGCGCTGATGACCACCGCCGGCGCCCGGCGCCGGCGGTCTGTGTGTCCTTGGCCACCGCCGCACCCCGGGGTCAGACCCTCGGGCGCCGCACCCCGGGGTCAGACCCTCGGGCGCATCTATTTGATATGGAGCGCTGTTTGCCGAGGAACGGGGTCTGACCCCGCGATACAAGTCGTTGATTTTCAGGGGCCGGTAACGTCCGCGAACTCGCGGAAGCCAGCCGGCGCGTAGGCGCCGAACACGGCCTGCTCGAGCACGCCGATGCCGTGGCGGGTGCCGTCGCTGACCCGCACCACCTGTTGGGTGTGGAAGTTCTCCGGCTGGGCGAGGTCCAGTCCCTCCATGTCGTAGCTCTCGCCGTGGGTGACGAGTTCGCCCTGCCACTGGCCCTGCGCCCAGGTCGGATGAAAGTAGCCGAGGCCCTTCATGTGGAAGCGCAGCAGGGGTTCGCAGCGGATGGTGCGCACGGCGCCGTCGAGGGCGAGGAGATCGATCTCGGCCGTGCGCGCGAGGCGGGTGCCGGGGTGGTAGGTGATGCGGTGCACGGTACCTGCCATGCGTTCCTCGCCGTCGTCCTCGACGCCAGGGACGGCCGCTTCGCTGGCGTAGAGCGGCGCGGTGTAGGCCTGGCGGAACAGCGGCTCACCGCGCGTGCCGTCGAAGAAGATCGCATTCGAGACATGGTCGTCCCAGATGAGCGGCGCCCACACGAAGCAGATGCTGCCGCGCGGTTGCGGCGCGCCGCCCGGCTCGACACCGCCGAGATTGCGCACGCCCCAGGAGCGATCCTTGGTGCCGTGGCAGGTGTCGTCACGCACGGTAATAGCGCCGTCGGGGTGGCGTACTTCGCCCGACCAGCGGCCGAACTGGTCGAAGCGCGTGGCGTCCATGGTGCGCCGGGTGCCGGTGTAGAAGGTCTGGCGCATTTCCTCGATGGCGGCGCTGCGCGCGGAGAAGGTGAGGTCGCAGGCGATGCCGGTCGGGTTGTCGTCGAGCACCACGCGGGCGCGCCGCATGGGTTCGAGGATCTCGATGCGGAACGGACCGCAGTCCATCTCGGTGCGTTCGCGCGGCGCGCGGCGCGAGCCGAAGAAGCAGTGCTGGCGGCCGTTGCGCTGGATCACGCTGAAGGCGCAATCGAGGATGTCGCGGTGCGGGTAGATGGCCATGCCGATGCCGAAGTAATACGAGCCATCGGCGGCGTAGCCGTTGAACCAGGTGCGGTCGTAGACGTTGCGGTCGGAGGTGGCTGGGTGGGCGATGGGTTCCGGCGTCTGGTGGACGGGATAGTCGTCGAACAGGTTGAGCATGGGCGGGCCTCGTCGTTGCGCCCCGGTATAGTAGCCGGCGCCGCGGGCGCGGCGGGCCGTACCGGGGAGGGCACATGCACGGGGAGATGAGCGACATCGTCGCGCCGCAGGCCGTCGACGCGGGTTGGCTGGAGCGCGCGCTCGCGGTGGGCGGGGTCGAAGCGACCCTGGCCGGCTTCACCGCCGAGCCGGTCGGCACCGGGCAACTCGCCGAGACCTGGCGTTTCCGCCTCGATTACGCCCACGCGCGGCCGCCCGGCGCGCCGGCCAGCGTGGTCGGCAAGTTCTCCTGCGCCGAGCCCGCGGTGACCGTCAACGCCGCCGAGCTCGGGCTTTACCGCGCCGAGGTCATGTTCTACCGCGAACTCGCCGCGCGCGCCGCGATTCGCACGCCGCGCGTCTACCGCGCCGACATGGACGACAGTGGGCGCGATTTCGTACTCCTGCTCGAGGACCTCGGTCACGCCCGCACCGGCAACCATCTCGACGGCGTCGACCTGGCCGATGTGGAACGTGCCGTCGACGAGGCCGCGCGCCTGCATGCCGCGACCTGGAACGACGCGATGCTCGGAACCGCGCCGTGGGTCTACCGGCCGGCCGGCAGCATGGGCTTCCACGACAGTGCATCGATCCGTGCTTCGTGGGCGTGGTTCGATCGCGAGATCGGCGCCGGCCTCGACAGCGCGGTGCGCACGGCCCTGCTCGCCTGGTTGGCGGCACACCCCGCATGGCTGGCGCGTTCGTCAGCGGCGCGCTGCTTCACCCACGGTGATTTCCGCGCCGACAACATGCTCTTCGAGGACACGCGCGTGTGCGTGGTGGACTGGCAGACTGCGAGTTACGCGGGGCCGGCGCTCGACCTCGCCTACTTCGTCGGCGGCGCCCTGCCACGCGACCAGCGCCGCGAGTGCGAGGAAGAACTCCTGCAGCGCTATCACGCACGCCTGTGCGAATACGGCGTGACCGGTTACGGCCTCGACGCCTGCCGTGCCGACTACCGTCACTACTGCTTCGCGGCGGTGGTCGTCGCGCTCACCGGGGCCAGCCGCACGCGGCGCACGCCGCGCGGCGATCGCCTGTTCCTGCGCATGGTCAGCGACGCCGTGTGGCAGGCCATCGACAACGGTGCGCTCGACGGCCTGGCCGCCCCCGGTGGAGCCTGACCCATGGACAGGGGTCAGACCCCGAGCGTTAACCCTTTGAATCGCTGACCTTGGCGCGCAGAAACGGGGTCTGACCCCATCGCGATTGCGACCTCCGCCGGCGGAGACTCACCTGCAGGTCGTCACGTGCCCGACGGCCGCGATCGCGCGTGGCCGCAGCGGTGGTCGAGTCCCGCGCAATGCCGTAGGGTCCCGTGGCAAGCCCGGGCTCGGACGCCGCGCGAGGGCGACACGGGCATGACGAACCAGGGGATGGCACTACGATGACAGGACGTGGCGTGGTCTTGGCCGGACTGGTTGTCGCGCTGATGGTCCAGGGCGCCGGAGGCGCCGACGGTGGCGGCGCGCCGGTGGTCCGGCTCCCGGGCATCTCGAGCCATGGGGCGCCCCCCGGCGACCCAGCCGAGCTCCCGGAAACCGCGCTCGAGGACATCGGCGAATGCATGGGGCGCGCGATGCGTCTCGACAGTGCGGCAGCCGACCTCGATGCGGTACACGGCCCGACCGCGGCGGCGGGCCGGCAGGTCGACGCGGACATGGCCCTGCTGGCCGCCGAATCCACGGCCATCGACGTCGAGAAGGCCGCGATCGCCGACCGCGCCGCGGCCTTGAAGGCGGCGGCCGCCGCCCTCGACGCACAGGCTGCGCAGCTCGACGAACTTCGCGCCGTGCCAGGGCCGAGCGCGGACGATATCGCCACCACCCGTCGCGGGGTGGATGCTTACAACGAGGCGGTCGACGCCTACAACGCGCGTGGCGCCGCCTATGGCGAGGCGCGGAACGCCCTTGCCATGCGTATCGAGGCGTACAACACGCGGGCGCGGATCTTGAGCGAGCGCGTTGATGCCTACAACGCCGGGGTCGACGCGTATCGTGGGCGGGTCGACGGCGTCAACGAGATGGTCGCGACACAGGACGAGCACTGCGCTGGCCGTCGGTTGCTGAACGAGTGAACAGCGTACACCCGGGGTCCACCCCGTCGACGATCGAACGATGGCAGCGGCCATTGTCGCGCACACTGCGTGACGGCGGGCGGGTCGTTGAAGGCCATCGTTCCTGAAGCGTCGCCGGCACGGCGGCTTGTCGCGTCCGCTCCCGGCGAGGGCTTGATACGGCACCGTCCCCGGCGTTGACGGCCACCATTACGCCGTCGCGCTTCCCCACGCCGCGTCGCTTCGCCCATAATCGGGCGCTTCGTACATCCACCACTGACGATTCAAGGGGAGATCACATGACCTGCACCGTACTGCTGGAAATGCGCTTCAAGAAGGAGGCCGTCGCCGGCATGGCCGAGGGCTTCAAGGGCCTGCTGCCGGATACGCGTTCGTTCGAAGGCTGCATCGATGTCTACGCAACCCAGAACCAGGACGATCCACAGGTATGGGTCGCGGTCGAGAACTGGACCTCGCGCCAGGCCTACGAGAAGTACTTCCAGTGGCGCGTCGATCGGGGAGACATCGACAACCTCGCCAGCATGCTCGAAGGCGAACCCAGCATCCGCTACTTCGACCGCATCGGCGCCTGAGCGCCGTTGACGGGCCACGCGCGACGGGTTGTCGCGCGTGGTTCACCGCGGGCGTTGCGCCCGCAACGTCCTTTCAGTCCCGCCCACGCTTGCGCGGCGCACCCTTGTTCTTCTTGTCGCGATGCCGCTCCTTCGGCTTGCGTCGCAGCGGTCGCGTGCCGTCGTCGCGGCTGGCGCCGGGGGGCGGTGGTTCGCCGGCGCGTGACAGCCTCAGCTGCTGACCCGACACCCAGGTCTTGCGCAGGACCTGGAACACTTCCTTCGGCATGCCGGGCGGCAGTTCGACGAAGCTGTGGTCGCCACGGATGTCGATGTGTCCGATCTCGCGGGCATCGAGACCGGTCTCCCCGGCGATGGCACCGACGATGTTGCCGGGCATCACGCCATGATCGTGACCGACCTCGATGCGGTAGGTGTCCATGCCGGGCGACGACCGCCGCGGGCGCTGCGGCCGTTGGTCGCGGGGCGGTGCACGGTCGAAGGCGCGCTCACCGTCACGCTCGCGCTCGAACGGCCGCGGCGGACGTTCGCCCGGGTGGCGTTCGTTCATTCCGCGTGGCTCGTGGCGCGGGCGCGGCGCGTGCGATCGGTCATCCTCGAAGCGCCGGTCGCGGCCGCTGTCGCCTGCATGCTCGAAGCGCGCGGGGGGGCGATCGCCGGGCTTGCTGTCGAAGCGATCCGGGTGCCGCCCGTCCGGCGCGCGCTCGAAGCGGCGCGGCGGCTGTTCGCCATGGCTCGGTTCGAAGCGTTCGGGGCCACCGTCGGACGCGCGGCGCGGTCGGGCGGCCAGCGCCGCGGCCTGGTCGTCGGCCTCGCGCCGCCCGCCACGCGGATCATGACCGCGCTCGCCATGGTGGCCGCGTTCGCCGCGCCGGCCACGATCGTCACGTGGTCCGCGGTCGTCCCAGCGCTCGCGGCCGCCGCGCCGATCGCCACGCCCCTCGCCACGCTCTGGCGGCGGCGGACCTTCGAGGAGCAGCGGTTCTTCGCCCTGCACCAGGCGCGCCAGCGCCGCCGCGATGCGCGCCGGGTCGACGTCGTGCTCGCGCTGGTAGCGGTGCACGAGATCGAGATAGTCCTCGAGATCGGCCTCGGCCAGGGTTTCGGTGATCGACTGCATGAAACGGCCGAGACGCTTGTCGTTGATGACGTCGGTCGAGGGCAGCTCCATGCGCTCGATGGCCTGGCCGGTGGCGCGCTCGATCAGTTTAAGCATGCGCATCTCGCGCGACGTGACCAGCAGGATGGCATCACCGTGACGGCCGGCGCGGCCGGTACGGCCGATGCGGTGGACGTAGGCCTCGGGGTCGTAGGGGATGTCGAAGTTGACGACGTGACTGACGCGCTCGACATCGAGTCCGCGCGCGGCGACGTCGGTCGCGACGAGCACGTCGAGGCGGCCGTCGCGCAGCTCGCCGATGGTCTTCTCGCGCAGCTTCTGTGGCATGTCGCCGTTGATGGCGGCGCTGGCGAAACCGCGCGCTTCGAGGCGTTCGGCGAGTTCGAGAGTCGCCGTACGGGTGCGCACGAAGACCAGCACGCCCTCGATCGGTTCGCCTTCGAGGATGCGGGTCAGCGCATCGAGCTTGAACGCCGGGCGCACCGCGCACCAGCGCTGGCGGATGGTCGCCGCGGTCGTCGTCTGCATGCGCACGCTGATGTGCGCGGGGTCGTTGAGATAGCGTTCGGCGATGGCGCGGATGGGCGGCGGCATGGTCGCCGAGAACAACGCTGTCTGCCGTTCCGGCGGCGTCTCGCCGAGGATCCACTCGATGTCGTCGATGAAGCCCATGCGCAGCATCTCGTCGGCCTCGTCCAGTACCAGCCAGTGGAGCGTGGCGAGCGAGAGGGTGGCGCGGCGCATGTGATCCATCACCCGGCCCGGCGTGCCAACGACCACGTGCACGCCGCGGCGCAGCGCGCGCAACTGCACGCCGTAGTCCTGGCCGCCGTAGATGGGCAGGACGTGGAAGCCGCGCAGGTGGCTGGCGTAGCGCTGGAAGGCCTCGGCGACCTGGATGGCGAGTTCGCGGGTCGGTGTCAGGACCAGGGCCTGCGGACCCGGCGCTGCCAGGTCGATGCCGTTCAGTACCGGCAGGGCGAAGGCCGCGGTCTTGCCGGTGCCGGTCTGCGCCTGGCCGATGACGTCGCGACCCGCGAGCAAGGTCGGCAACGTCTCGACCTGGATCGCGGTCGGGGTTTCGTAACCGACCTCGGCGAGGGCCTCGAGGAGTTCGGAACGCAGGGCGAAATCGCCGAAGCTCGGCGCGGGCTGGGGTTCAGTCGACATGGGGGCCACCTGGGGAGACGGGAGCGGGCGGCGGGAAGCACGGCCGGGCGGCGGATTATAGGCTTCCTGCAGCAATTCTCCAGGGGTGGGGCCTGATCCGGGGCAATCCCCGGCGACGTCCGGTGGCATATGTCCTTGTTGGCGCGCGCGCCGCCATGGCAACCTGCGCGCATTCCATTGTCACGAGGATCCCGTCATGAGCCCCGAGATGGACCATTTCGACGTCATCATCGTCGGCGCCGGGCTGTCCGGCATCGGCGCCGCGCGCCAGCTGCAGGAGAAGAGCCCCGGCAAGACCTTCGCCATCCTCGAGGGCCGTGAGCGCATCGGCGGCACCTGGGATCTCTTCCGCCACCCCGGCATCCGCTCGGATTCGGACATGTACACCATGGGCTACGACTCCAAGCCCTGGCGCGATCCGAAGGCGATCGCCGACGGCCCCTCGATCCTCGCCTACATCAACGAGGCGGCGCGCGAGCGCGGCCTCGACCGCCACATCCGCTTCGGCCAGTGGGTCTCGCGGGCATCGTGGGACAGCGCAACGGCGCGCTGGACGATGGAAACGCGGGCGGGTAACCGCTTCAGCTGCAACATGCTGTTCGTGTGCAGCGGTTACTACAGCTACGAGCGCGGGCATGCGCCCGACTTCCCCGGCCAGGCCGATTTCAAGGGCGCCTGGATTCACCCCCAGCAATGGCCGGAGAACTTCGATTACGCGGGCAAGCGCGTGGTCATCATCGGCAGCGGCGCGACGGCCATGACGTTGGTGCCGAACATGGCGAAGAGCGCGGCCAAGGTCACCATGTTGCAGCGCTCGCCGACCTACGTCATCTCGCTGCCGGCCAAGGACGTCATCGCCAATGTGCTCAAGGCCATCCTGCCGGCGCAGCTCGCCTACAGCATCACGCGCTGGAAGAACATCCGCCTGCAGCGCTGGATCTACCAGCAGACCCGGGTCAAGCCCGAGGCGGTGCGCAAACGCCTGCTCGGCATGGTGCGCAAGGCGCTGGGCGACGACATCGTCGACAAGCACTTCACCCCCCGCTACATGCCCTGGGACCAGCGCCTGTGCCTGATCCCTGACGGCGATCTCTACCGCTCGATCAAGGAGGGCCGCGCGGACGTCGTGACCGACGAGATCGAGCGCGTCACCGCCGACGGCATCGAGCTCAAGTCGGGCCAGGTCCTGCCCGCCGACGTCATCGTCAGCGCCACGGGCCTGAAGATGGAGGTGCTCGGCGGCGCCGAGTTCGTCGTCGACGGCAAGCCCGTCCACTTCCCCGATACCTGGTCGTACAAGGGCATGATGTTCTCCGACGTGCCGAACCTGGTCTATACGCTCGGCTACATCAACGCCTCGTGGACGCTGCGCTCCGAACTCGTCGCCGAGTTCGTCTGCCGCCTGGTCAATCACATGGACACGGTCGGTGCCACCGTCTGCACGCCGCGCCTGCGTGCCGCCGATCGCGACATGCCGGGCTACCAGCTGATCGAGGACTTCTCGCCCGGCTACATCAAGCGTGCCATGCACCTCTTCCCCAAGCAGGGCGACCGCGATCCCTGGCGCAACACCCAGAACTACCTCGTCGACAAGGACATGATCCGCAACCAGCCGATCGCCGACGACGTGCTCGAATTCGCCAAGGCCGGTGCGGCCAGTGTCGACAGCGAGGCGACGACGCGGCGCAGCGCGGCCTGAGTCGCGCGCCGAACGCCTCAGTGCGCGGCCGGCGGCGCGATCATCACGCCGGTCTGCGCGCGCACCAGCTGTTCGTCGAATGCCGCGCGCTCGGCCCGTGCCCGCGCGCTGTGATCGAGCAGGGAGACGCCGATCATGGTCAGGAACGAGGCGCTGACCGAGAACAGTGCCGGGTACTTGTAGGGGAAGAGCGGCGCCGGGTGGCCGAGGATCTCGTGCCAGATGGTCGGTCCGAACACCAGTAGCGCGACCGCCGTGGCGAGGCCCGTCCAGCCGCCGACGACCGCGCCGGTGGTGGTCAGGCGCGGCCAGTACAACGTGAGCACGAGGATCGGGAAGAACACCGTCGAGCTGATCGTGAACGGCAGCACGATCATGTAGGCGATGTTCTGGTCGCGGAAGGCGATACCGAGAACCACGCCGAGGATGCCGAGGCCGAGCGCCGCGAGCCGCGAGACCAGCACGATCTCGCGGTCCTGCGCGCGGCCGTGGCGCAGCACGCTGGCGTAGAGATCGTGGGAGATCGCTGACGCCCCGGCGATGGTCAGGCCGGCGACGACGGCGACGATGGTGGCGAAGGCCACCGCCGAGATGAAGCCGAGCAGGATGTCGCCGCCCATCGCGCTCGCGAGATGGATGGCGGCCATGTTGGCGCCGCCGAGGAGCGCGCCGCCGGCATCGCTGAAGCGCGGCTCGCCGAGGACGTAGGCGACGGCGCCGAAGCCGAGCACGAAGGTCAGCAGGTAGAACCAGCCGATGAAGGTCGCCGCCCACAGCACCGAGCGGCGCGCTTCCACCGCGTTCGGCACGGTGAAGAAGCGCATCAGCACGTGCGGCATGGCCGCACCGCCGAGGAACAGCATGAGCCCGCAGGACACCGCCGAGACCGGGTCAGAGAGCATGCCGCCCGGTTCGAGCACGCCGTGGCCGCTCGGGTGCTTCGCGACCGCGGCCGCGTAGAGGGCATCGAGCCCGCCGCTCCGCGCGAGCGTCAGGCCCGCGATCAGGGTTGCGCCGCCGACCAGGAGCACGGCCTTGACCAGCTGCACGTAGGTCGTGGCGAGCATGCCGCCGAAGGCGACGTAGACCACGATGAGCACGCCGATGACGACCTCGGCGGTGACGTAATCGATGCCGAACAGGGCCGAGATCAGCGTACCGGCGCCGACCATCTGCACGATGAGATAACCGACGACGAAAGCGAGCCCGGCGCTCGCCATCAGGATGCGCGTCGGCGCGCGCGCCAGGCGCAGGGCAATGGCATCGGCCACGGTGTAGCGGCCGAGATTGCGCAGGCGTTCGGCGAGCAGGAACATCATCAACGGCCAGGCGCCGAAGGGCACGACGGAATAGATGAGTCCGTCGAAGCCGGAGGTGTAGATGAGCGCCGCGATCCCCATCAGCGCCGCCGACGAGCACCAGTCGCCGGTGATGGCGAGCCCGTTGCGGAAACCGGAGATGCGCCCGCCGGCGGTGTAGAAATCGGCCGTCGAACGCGTGCGTCGCGCGGCGAACCAGGTGATGGCGAGCGAGAACGCGACGAAGACCAGGAACATGGCGATGGCGTGGCCGTTGGCCTGGCCCGGCGCGGCCAGCGCGGTCGCAGGCAGACCCAGCAGCAGCGTACCGAAGAGCAGCGTACCGAAGAGCGGCTTCGCCGCGTTCATGCGCCGGCCACCTGCTCGCGCGCCGCGGCCACGATGCGCTCGATCTCGCGTTCGAACTCGCCGTTGGCGCGGTGCACGTAGAACGCCACCAGCACCACGAACAGCACGACCTGGGCGAGGCCAATGGCAATGCCCCAGGTCAGCGTACCGCCGCTCATCACCGGTTCGCCCCAGGCGCGCGCAAAACCGAACACCGGGTAACAGGCCGTCGCCGCGATGTACCAGGTGACGTTGGCGCCGACGATCAGCGCCAGGGTCGCGCGCAGGCGCGCGCGGCGCCGCTCGACCGCGTGGAAGCGCGGGTCGTCCAGGATCGTCTGGCACAGGGGGTCCATGGGCTGAACGATCCTCTGGTGTGTGGGGATATGGGGCGTACGGAGCGAGCGCGAGCGGAGTGCGCCGCAGTGCTGCCCCGCGCAGTGGCTTGGGTGCCGTATGCACGCGGGCGATGCGCACGTTACGGCCGATACCCCGGTGCGGACAACGTCGTCGCTGTTAGGAGCATTCCTATTTGCGGTCGCGTCGCGTTTGTACGTGACGAGATTTCAGTGGTGGCGGCTGGAACTTGAGATGGCACTTCTGCGCTGCGTCGTACAGGACGACCGTGCAAACTGCGACCGCTCGGCGTTGAAAATAGGGAAGGCTGCCACCGAAATATCCACGCGGTGCTCAGTGACAGACCGTCGGCATGCCGGCCTCGAGCGGAATTCGGGGACAGACCACGTTTGGGAATTCGGGGACAGACCACGTTTTACGGAGAATTCAGGGACAGGCCACGTTATCCGCGGCCAGCAAACCGTGGTCTGTCCCCGAATTCTCCCGAATTCCCCGAATTCCAGAATCGCCGGGAGCGGGTCCTCGGTACAGTGGTCGCCCGGCATACCGCGATGGTACGACGCTGCGAGTCGCTTCAGCCGACGAGGTCCAGCGCCCGCTCGCCAAGGAACGCGAACGCGACCAGCACGCCGCCGATGTAGAGCCCCGCGACCACACAGGTGATGAGCGCCAGGATCACGAGCACGCCGTCGTCCTCGAGTTCGCCCAGGCAGGCGAGCACGATGGCGAGCGCGGGCAGGGCGTTGTTGAACGGCATGCCGAACAGCGGCACGGCCATGAGCAGGCCGGCGCTAGTGATGATCCAGCCGCGCAGGTTTTCACCGCGCGTGTCCTCGACCCAGCCATAGAGCGGGAATTCGGGGACAGACCACGTTTTACGGAGAATTCAGGGACAGGCCACGTTATCCGCGGCCAGCAAACCGTGGTCTGTCCCCGAATTCTCTAGAGCGGGAATTCGGGGACAGACCACGTTTTACGGAGAATTCGGGGACAGGCCACGTTATCCGCGGCCAGCAAACCGTGGTCTGTCCCCGAATTCTCCGAATTCCAAAATCGCCGGGAGCGGGTGCTCGGTACAGTGGTCGCCCGGTACACCGCGACGGTGCGACGCTGCGAGTCGCTTCAGCCGACGAGGTCCAGCGCCCGCTCGCCGAGGAACGCGAACGCGACCAGCACGCCGCCGATGTAGAGCCCCGCGACCACACAGGTGGCGAGCGCCAGGATCACGAGCACGCCGTCGTCCTCGAGTTCGCCCAGGCAGGCGAGCACGATGGCGAGCGCGGGCAGGGCGTTGTTGAACGGCATGCCGAACAGCGGCACGGCCATGAGCAGGCCGGCGCTGGTGATGATCCAGCCGCGCAGGTTTTCACCGCGCGTGTCCTCGACCCAGCCATAGAGACGCGGGCGCGAGAAGCGCGTGCAGGCCACGACGATGCGCCGCACGGCACCGAGCAGGCCGCGCCACACGGCGGGGGTGAGTTCGAGCCGGCGAACCCGCTGCGGCAGGTGCGGCGTGGACGCGCCGCGCAGCAGCTGCCAGCCGAGCAGGGCGAGCGTCAGGCCGCCGGCGGTGGCCAACGGGCCGAGGGACACCGGGGCGAGGAAGGGCAGGCTCAGCACGATGCACAGGATCGAGAACGACGAACCACCGAGGCTCTCGGCGACATGACCGAGCGTCAGCGGTTCGCGCCCGGCGCGTGCCGCGAATTCCTCGAGCAGTTCGAGCAGGGCGGAACGGGTGGTCATGATTGCGGCAGGGCAGTGGTTGGGGGGCGCGCGGACTCGCGGCGCTTGTCGATTGTGCCGTGGCCGGTCGGGGGTGTGTCAGGTCGGCGGCGTCGGATGGGTCTGATTCGAGGCTTTGTCAGGATGGCGGTGCCTCGGACCGGGGTGTGATGGAGCGGGGCGAGGTCGACCGAGTCCGGCGCTGAGGGATCCCCACAAAATTCAGTCGGAGTCGAAGGCGCGTTGTCCGACAGTGCTCTGTACGGAGAGCCAGGCGTCGTGTAGCTCGGCGGCTGTGAAGCGCAATCGTTGCTCGAGCAGGCGCTGGCCGATGAAGAAGACGGAGAGCACCCGTCGCCGTTGCTCGGTATTGGCCTGAAGCCCACGGTCGAGTTGGCGAGCACACCCGGCCAAGCCCGTGTCGGAGTTCGGCGGAATTCCGGAATGTCGTCTCCGAACGAAGCGTCCAGACCGCCTGAACTTTTGTGGGGATCCCTCAGGGTCTGGATCCCTCAGGGTCTGACCCCGCGCGGCGTCAGACCCGTTGCCGGGGCGCGGCGTTCTCGATGATCAGAACGGGTTCTGGGCCTTGAGACCGAGCATCACACGGCCGGTCTGTTCGCTGATGCGGTCGACGTGGCCGTTGATGTGCAGCGGCATGGCCTGGAAGTCGCGGTAGCGGCGCTCGAAGTCCGTACCTTCGCGCAGGCCGTTGCCGCCGAGCACGCGCAAGGTCAGCTTCATCACCTCGTCGCACAGTTGCACCGCCTGCATGCCCGCGGTGGTCTGGCGGAAGTAGTCGGCCTCGCTCGGCATGACGCCCGCGGCGATGCGTGCATCGGTCTCGTGCATGGCGGCGTAGACGGTGTCGTGGGCAGCGTCGAGGAGCGCGCGGGCGCGGCCGAGGTTCACGTGGATGGTCGGGCGTTCGACCATCTTCGTGCCGTAGATGGCGATGCGATCGCGGATGCCGGCGGCGCATTCCTCGAGCGAGATGGCGGCGACGCCGGTCGCCATCGCGCCCAGCCAGACGACCGAGAGCGCCACCCAGTCCTCGCGGTAGCGTGGATGGACGACGGGCTTGGCCGGGTCGCGGAAGCCGACGCGGAAGAAGGGCTCGAGCGGCACCACGGTGGCGCTCGGCACGGCGTGGTTGTCGTAGTAGATGTGATCGGTGGCCGAGGCGCGCACGCTCATCGCCTCCCAGGTCGGCTCGATGCGCACACTCGGCTGGCGCAGGTCGGCCATAGTGAAGCAGGGGGTCTCCCAGCCGTCCTGTTCGAAGGCGACGCCGGCCCACTCCGCGTAGCGCGCGCCCGAACCGAAGGCGGCGACGCCATTCAGGGTCGTCGTGCCATTGGTGGTGACGCCCTTGATCTGGGTCGACGCGCCGGCCGGGAAGCACACCCATTCATGGCCGGTGACGATGCGGTGCAGGAAGTCGGCGTGATCGGGGCCGAGCAGGCCCGCGAAGTGGTGGAAGGTACAGAGGTGGTTCCACATGCACCAGGCGGTCGAGGTGCAGGCCTGGGCAATCGCGCGCAGTTCATCGGCGATGGCGACGATGGTCTCGTTCAGCCCGCCGATCTCGGGGCTGCCCGACAGGCGCATGACGTCGTTGGCCTTGAGCGCGGTGATCACTTGTGGGTCGACCGAACGCGTGGCGTCGGCCGTGGCCGCCTGCGCGGCGATGGCGTCGAGCAGTGGCGCGGCGTAACGCGCAGGTCCCCAGGTACGTCCGCTCGCGGACGGTGAGTAGGCGTCGGCTGACATCGTGTTGCGTGCTCCCCTGTCGAAATCGGCCGTTGCCGGCGCGGAGCCGATTATAGGCTGTCGGTCAGGCCGTATTTCTCGCACGTCTCGTGCCGCGGCGGCCCCCGCGACCCACGTTCCGGCATGCCGTTGTCGCCAGCGGGCCAGCGCGATCCGCCTGGGAGATTCCGAACGAATGGCTACGCCGTTCGCTGATTGCCTTGCAGGTCGCCCTCCGCTGCTCGTTCATCGGCCATGAACTGCGCTTGCCGGGCCGCGCGCGCCTTGTCCCGGGCATGCCCCCTCGCTGGTTCAGGACTTCCTTCGGTGACGGCTCGACGCCTTCGCGACGCACAGCCGCGACAAATCCGGGCTAGACTCGACCTCCCTTGCTGCCCGGGGAGGTGCACGTGGACCTGTCGTTCGGACCCCGTTACGAGACCTTTCGCCACGAGCTGCGCGCATTCATCGCGGCGCACCGCGACGACGCGCCGCGCGTGACCGAGTCGCGCGTGCTGAACCCGCGCGATCCGCAGCTGCTCGCCTGGCAGCGCCTGCTGGTCGAGCACGGCTATGCCGGGCGCACCATCCCGCGCGAGTACGGCGGCTACGGTGCCGAACCGGACATGCTGGAAGCGCGCATCATCGCCGAGGAGTTCGCCGTGGCCGGCGTCTCTCCCGGTATCTCGGGGCAGGGCATCATGATGCTGATCCCGACCCTGCTCGAATTCGGCACCGAGGAACAGCGCCAGTGCTTCATCGCACCGACACTCCGCGGTGAACTCGTGTGGTGCCAGGGCTACTCCGAGCCCAATGCCGGCAGCGACCTCGCGAGCCTCAAGACCCGCGCCGTGCTCGACGGCGACGAGTGGGTGATCAACGGCCAGAAGATCTGGACCTCCACCGCGCACCTCGCCGACTGGATGTTCTGCCTCGTGCGCACCGAACCGGAGGCGCCCAAGCACAAGGGCATCAGCTTCCTGCTCCTGCCGATGTCGAGCCCCGGGCTCGAGGTGCGCCCACTCAGAACCATGACGGGCGACGCGAGTTTCAACGAGGTGTTCTTTACCGACGTGCGCATCCCGGCCGACTCCATGGTCGCCGGGCGCGGCGACGGCTGGCGCGTCGCCAACAGCCTGCTCGGCCACGAGCGCGGCATGCTCGGCAATCCGAACGTGACGCTCGCGCGTTTCAATGCGCTGGTCGAACTGCTGAAGCGCGAGACCGTCGACGGTCGTCCATTGATCGAGTCCCCGGCCCTGCGCGAGCGGTTGATGCGCCTGCAGGGCCGCATGCTGGCCTTGCGCGCGAACGATCTGCGCGTGCTGTCGGCGCGCCTCAACGGCGCGAACGCGGCGCTCGCGGCGATGGTCGTCAAGCTCGAAGGCACGGAACTACGCCACGAGCTCGAGCGGCTCGCCATCGACGCGCTCGGTGAACTCGGCGTGCTCTACCGCGGCAGTCCGCGCTTACGCGAGGACGGCCTGTGGCAGCAGCACTACATGTATTTCCTCGGCCTCATCATCGGCGGCGGCACGTCGCAGATCCAGAAGAACATCATCGCCGAGCGCGGTCTCGGCATGCCGCGTGAACCGGGCTTGAAGTGAGGGCATGACGATGGATTTCGGACTCTCATCCGACCAGGTGCTGATGCAGGACACCTTGGCGCGTCTGCTCGACGACGTCGCCCCGCTCGAGCGCGTGCGTGCCTGTGCCGACGACGATGGCGATGCGGGCAGGGACATCTGGCAGGCGCTCTGCGAGATCGGCGTAGCGGGGCTCGTCATCGATGAGCGTCATGGCGGCTCCGGACTGGGCATGCTCGACGCCGCGCTGGTTGCGCAGACGCTCGGCGCGCACGTGACGCCGGCGCCGTTCATTGCCAGCGCGGTGCTCGCGCCGCTCGCCCTGCGCCTCGCCGGCAGCAACGAGCAGCAGGCCGCGTGGCTGCCGCGCCTCGCGCAGGGCGAGGTCACCGTCGGCCTCGCGCTGGCCGAGCACACCGGCGCGCGCGAGGACGCCGGGGTAACCGCGCGCGACGGTCGCCTCGCCGGTCGCGCGCTGTTCGTGCAGGACATCGGCGCCGACGCCTACCTCGTCGCCGCGCGCGACCGCTCGCTGCATCTCGTCAGGGCGGATGCGGCCGGGCTGACCCGCACGCCGCTGGTCACCGTCGACCGCACGCGGCGCTGGGGCGAACTCGCATTCGCGGACGTCGCGGCCGAAGCGCTCGCCCAGGGCGACGCGGCCAGCACGCTCGCCGCGCTCATCGACGTCGGTCGGGTGATGACGGCCGCCGACACCCTGGGCGCTGCGCAGTACATGCTCGATGCGGCCGTCGCCTACGCCGGCCAACGCGAGCAGTTCGGGCGGGTCATCGCGTCCTTCCAGGCCGTCAAGCACCTGTGTGCCGAGATGGCCGCCGCGCTCGAACCTTGCCAGGCGCTGGTGTGGTACGCGGCGCACGCGCTCGATGCCTTGCCCGGCGAAGCTCATCTCTACGCCTGCCACGCCAAGGCGCATCTCGCCGAAGTCGGCACGCAGGTGGCCAAGACCGCGACCGAGGTCCACGGCGGCATGGGATTCACCGATCTGCTCGGCCTGCACTACTGGTTCAAGCGCATCGGCGTGAACCGGCAGAGCTTCGGCGGCCCGGAGCGGGCGCGCGAGGATGCGGCGCGGGCGCAGGGCCTCGCGTAGTCAGCGCAACGTGGCGGCGGGCGCCGCTTGCTGTGGCGCGCGTCAGCCCATATAGCCGCAGGCGCCGCCGCCGCAGCACGGATTGGGGTTGCCGCAGGCCGGCGCGACGCCGCTGCCGAGATGTTCGCTGCGGACCACGCCGCCCGTGCCGAGGACCTTCTCCACCGGCGCGTCCGGCGGCGTACCGGCAGCGTCGACGCCGGCCAGGGCGGCCAGTTCGGACCAGGTGGCGACGCGGTGGCTCATGGCGTGGCGCACTTCGAGCGTGCGGCCATTGTGGTGACAGACGTAGTCGTAGGTCGGCATGGCAATGACGGTTGTGATTGACCGGCGCCGATTGTAGCGCCGGCGGCGCAGCCGCCAAGTACGGGATGCTACGGATGGCGCGCGGGATCAGGCGTCCCCGCGCAACTGGCGGGCGAGGGTCCCCAACGCGTCGATGCCGCGCAGCAGGCCGCGCTGATCGTCGCCACGCAGGATGAATACGAGGACGTCGTAGCCGGCGGCCACCGCCTGCATGGCCTGCTGCGGATCCGTCGGCGCATCCATCAAGGCGAGTGTCACCGTCGCGCGCGCCCGGCCGTGTTCGTCGCAGGCGCGGGCGAGGTCGGCGTGCGGGTCACCGGGATAGACGTCCGGTCGCACCAGCCAGCCGTCGGCCCAGGCCGCGACGCGGCCCGGCACCGCGCGCGAGTTGGAGCCGATCCAGATTGGTGGGCCACCGGGCTGCCGGGTGGGGAAGGCCGGGCAGGGACTGGGCAGCGTGACGAGTTCGCCGCGATAGACGGGTGCCGCCTCGCACCACATCGCGCGCATGGCGGCGACGCGTTCGCGCACCAGCGGCCAGCGTTCGGGGAAGCGACTGCCGTGGTGGGCCATGGCCTCGCGGATGAAGCCGCCGGCGACACCCAGGACCAGGCGCCCATCCGCGAGGTGGTCGAGCGAGGCCACCGTGCGCGCCGTGACGAGCGGTTCGCGCTGGGTGAGCAGGCTCACGCTGGTGCCGAGGCGAAGGCGTGTCGTCACCGCGGCACAGGCCGCGAGGGTGACGAAGGGATCGTAGAAGCGCGCCAGCAGGCGCATGTCGCCGCGAAACTTGTCGGGCGCGCGGCGCGTGAGCGGGACGTGGCTGTTCTCGGGCAGGAACAGGGCATCGAGCCCCGCGGCCTCCGCCGCGGCGGCGAGGCGCGGCGGCGCGTCGTCGTGGGGATGGCCGGCGAGGCAGACGGCAAAGGCGGTCATTTCCCGATTCTAGCGAGGTGCCCGGGGTCTGACCCCAAGAGACAAGCCGTTGATTGGAGGGGGGCGGGCTCTCCCAGCGGGGTCTGACCCCGCAGCGTCGACCCCGCAGCGTCCGTCGCCGTGCAGCACCGGCGTGACCATGCGATGCTTGCGCGCGGCGCGTGGCCGGGGTGGTGACGTGTCGTCGTCCGTCAGTCACGAGGAATCCCGCATGAGCACCCGTACCGCCTTCTTCCACGACGAACGCTGCCTGTGGCACAGCACCGCCGGGCTCTTCGCCCTGGTTGCACCGGTTGGTGGCTGGGTGCAGCCGCCGGCCGGTGCGGGGCTCGCCGAGTCGCCGGAGTCGAAACGCCGCGCGGTGTCGCTGTTGCAGGTCTCGGGCCTGGCCGAAAAGGTCGATTTCCGCTCCGCGCCGCTGGCCGACGAGGAGGACCTGCTGCGCGTGCACCCGGCTGCGTATCTCGAGAAGTTCAAAGCCCTGTCCGATGCCGGTGGTGGCGAACTCGGGCCGTTCGCGCCGTTCGGGCCGGGCAGCTACGAGATCGCCAAGGTCTCGGCCGGGCTCGCCATCACCGCCGTCGATACCGTCGTGGCGGGCACCTACCGCAATGCCTATTCGATGTCGCGCCCGCCCAGCCACCACTGCCTGCCCGATCAGCCGATGGGTTTCTGCCTGCTCGCCAACATCTCGATTGCCATCGAGGCGGCCAAGGCCAGGCACGGCGTCGAGCGCGTGGTCGTGCTCGACTGGGACGTGCACCACGGCAACGGCACGCAGGCCGTTTTCTACGAGCGCGACGACGTCTTCACCATCTCGCTGCACCAGGAGAACTGCTTCCCACCCGGCTACTCCGGCGCCGAAGAACGCGGCCGGGGCAAGGGC
The DNA here is from genome assembly GCA_050184115.1 of Gammaproteobacteria bacterium. GTDB lineage: Bacteria > Pseudomonadota > Gammaproteobacteria > JACKNG01. The sequence goes on from JBFXAQ010000004.1 coordinate 338,625, forward strand.
GAGGGCTTCAACATGAACATCCCGCTGCTGCCGGGCGGCGGCGATGCCGGCCACCGCTACGCCATGCAGCGCATGGTGATCCCGGCCATCGAGCGCTACCGGCCCGACCTCATCGTCATCGCGTCCGGCTACGACGCCAACGGCGTCGACCCGCTCGCGCGCATGCTGCTGCACAGCGAGTCGTTCCGCTGGCTGACGCACGAGGTCATGGCGCTCGCCGACAAGCACTGCGACGGCCGCCTGGTGGTCGTCCACGAGGGTGGCTACGCCGAGTCCTACGTGCCGTTCTGCGTGCACGCCGTGGTCGAGGCCATGAGCGGCGAGCGCACCGACGTCGTCGACCCCATGCTCGAGATGTTCCAGGCCTGGCAGCCCAACGCGCGCTTCGAGGCGCTGCAGCGCGAGATGATCGACGAGATGGCGGCGCTGCACGGGCTGTAGCGATTCCGCGCGGAACAGCCGCGCGACTTGTTTCGCCCGTTAGTTCGCGACGCCTCTGATCTGTCGCGGGCTGGCGTCGAACTGCTGGCGAAATACGCGACTGAAGTGCGAGACGCTGTTGAAACCCCAGTCGTGTGCGATCTCCGTGATGGGTTTCGTGCGCTTGACCGGGTTGACGAGGTCGGCGCGAGCGCCTTGCAGTCGCTGCGTCAGGATCAGGCGTCCCACGGTCTCGCCCTCGGATTCGAACAACTTGTTCATGTAGCGCTGGGAGATGCCCAGCGCACTGGCAACCCGGCGTGCGCTCAGCTCTGGGTCGCGCAGGTTCTCCCAGACGTAGCGGCGAATGCGTTCGACCTGGTAGGTCCGCGCATCCAACAGGTGATGCCCTGCTCGATCGAGTATCGCCGAGGCAAGGATGTTCAAGGCGCCGAGAACGAGCCCGCCCAACTGGCGCGCTTCGGCGGACGAGAGACCGTCGCGGTGCTCCGCGACGCTCTTCACGAGGTTCCAGACCACCGCGCTCACCCCGGTGTCCCCGGACATGGGGATGCCAACGAGGCGTTCCGAGGACAGCAGTTCGTGGCCCAGCAGCTGCGCGGGAATGCTGATCACCCAGACCTTCATGGCGCCGGAGAACGACAAATCGAATGGTCGGGTGCTGCGCAGGACGAAGATGTCCCCCGCTCGCGGGCGGGCGCACGTCTCGCCCTGTCGGACCTCGCACTCGCCGTATTCGTGGAGCGTGACGAAGGTGCGCGGCGTCTCGCCGTGGACGAGGTGTTTCGCCGCACGCTTCACCGAATGTGCCGTGCCCTGGATCTCCAGCAGCTCTACATCACCGAGAGCGTACCTGGCAAAGTTACCGTTGAAGCGTGCGGGGTCGGGCGCAAGGAAATCGAAGTGCACGAACACCGAGTCGATCAAGGTCCGCCATTCGCTCAGACCCAGGCTCTGATAGTGCTCCGGTGCTGCTTGCGTCGCCTCCGGCTCGCGACTGGCCACGGTGACTGCCCCTCCCTCCGACTGCGACGCGGCCTCGAATCCGCACGATAGCGCGTGGCAGATTCTGAGGTTCGCGGGCGGCGGGCGCAATGCGTGGCGGGACGTGCTCGGCTCAGTATTCGACCGCCATTTCGCGCAGCGACGGTGGCCACTCACCTTCCCAGACCCAGCGGTCGCGCAGGATTTTCGCGCTGTACTCGAGCGCGAACGGCAAGCTTGCATCGGGGTAGTGTTCGCGCATGGTGGCCATCAGCTCCGCCGAGTTCCCGGATGCACCGAGCGCCGCGATGAAGCGCTTGATGTACTGGCGCGTGTAGTCGATCGACGCCGGCGAAAGGTGGTCCGCCGAGGGCGCATGACCGGGAACCACGACCGCGGGCTCCAGCGCGGCGAGGATGTCGAGTGCATCGAGCCAGGCCTGGCGCAGCGCGGGCGTCTTGCCGTCCGACAGCCAGGCATGGGCGTGGTCGAAGACGAAATCGGATGCGACGAGGGTCTTGATCGAAGGTATCCAGACCGCGCTCGAATTGGCCGCATCGCCCTGGAACGGACCGAGGATCTCGAGTCGTTGGCCTTCGAGCATGATCACGGGTTCCGCGAGGCTTTCGACGGCGACCTTGGACTTCGCGCCGTTCGTGCCGAGAACCTTCTTGCCCCAATACTCCAGCTTGAAGTCGAAGGCTTCGTTGACGTCTTTCGCGCTCGCCGGCAAGGACACCACGCGAGCTTCGGGGAAGGCGGCCGTGATGATCGGCAAGCCCATGAAATGGTCGGGGTGCAGGTGGGTGATGTAGATGTGTGTCAGGCGTCGCCCGGTCTCGAGGATCTCGGCCGCGAGGCGATGCGCGTTCGACAAGGTGAACTGCGCGTCGACGAGCACGGCATCCTTCTCGCCGTAGATGATGGTGGACGACACGCCGAGCCCCATGTGGTCCTCCTTCGACATGAAGACCTTGATTTGCAACGGGGCCGGCGCCTCACCGCGGGCAATGCCGGGGCAGGCCACGCACAGCGTGAGCAGGATGAGCAGGAGTTTCATATGGGTGACCTCTGATTCGTGCCAAGGAGTTCTTGCCGGGGTTGCGGGCCTGGCCACGGCCGCGGCGATCGGGGTGGATGCAGGACGCCGAGCGTTTCGCTCACCGCCTCACAGGGCCTGCAGGGCATCGATATGCAGTTGCAGCAGCCCCGCGATCTGCGCGGCGGGGCGGCGGCCGAAGCCGCACTCGGTGGCCACGCCGAATTCGGGCAGCACGGCCTTGGCCGCGCTGATGCGTGCCCGCGTACCGGCTGTGCCGTCCGTGTGATGCACGAGCCCGAGGTAGGGCGTCGCGGCGCCGATATCGAGCCCTGCGAGCGGCGCGAAATAGGCGGCGTCGGTCCGGTTGCGCGGTACGGCCATGTGCACGTAGTCGACGCGCCGGCCCGCGTGGCGGTGGCCGAGGTTGGCCATCTCCACCGACAACGCGAGATCCTCGGGTTCGACCTTGTGTACGTGACCGAGGTCGCCGTAGCACAGGTGCAGGCCCATCAGGACGGTTTCCGGGATGCTTGCCGCCATACGCGCGAGGGCGTCGCACCAGCGCGCCTGGGGCGACGCGTCGAGGCGATAGGCGAGTGGTGGTCGACCGGTGTAGTCGCCCAGCGCCGCGGCGACCACTTCCATGCACACGTCCCACTGGATGCTGAGCTCGGTCGCCGGAACGGCGTGCAGTATCGAGCGGAGATCGCGCGCGAGCGCCTCCTCGTAAGCGCCACGGACGCGTTCGTAGCCCTCGCGATCAGCGATGAACCAGCGCAGCGCACTCTCCGCCAGGGGCAGGCATACCTGGAACCTGACGGCGGGCGCGATCACGCCCGCGGCTTTCAACCGCGCGAAGACGGCATAGGATTCGATGGCGTGACGGGCGTAACCGGTGGTGTCGATCGCGATGGGCGCGGCGTCATGTTCGACCTCGAACGACCACATGTCGTCGAACGACGATGGCACCCAGTCTTCGTCGGCGGTACGCCATTCGTTGTCGATCGAGCCGACAGGCCGCGGGCGGTTGAGGGCGTGAATATGGGGATGACGGTCGAGGATGGTCGCGGCGAGAAAGGTCACCCAACTGCGCCGCTGACCGGTCTCGCCGTCCGGCAGCGCGAGAACCTTGTCGCCAAGCGCCGTTCCGCAGGTGCGAAAAACGGCCTCGGCATTCGCTTCGGGCACGCTGCCCACCAGGAGAACGGGTTGCGCGACTGCCATGCGGGGACTCCCATCGTCACGTGACGCTGGCGGTGGTGCCGGCAGCGCACGGGGGTCGTGAATGCTCGGGCGTCAGCCTACGTGCCGGCGGTGTCGCGGACTTGCCTGGCGTGGTACGGGCAGTATGCAGATATGGAAGTGCGGCCGTCGCGATGCGATGGACGCACGGCTATTACGGACAACTCCGTGTCCCTCACGGACAAGTGCGCGGGCTGGCGGGCGTGGATAATCGGATGCGCATGACCGGGTCGAGCCCCGACCCGGGGGAGGAGACAGGTATGAGCAGACATCGTGTATTGCGCCGGACGCCTCGCCGCAGCCTGGCGGCGCTCGTCTTGACCTGGGCAACCGGGTTTCTGGTCGGCGCGCCGGCGCTCGCCGAGGGCGGTGGGGCGGAGGCGCAGCTGGCAGCCAACGAGGCCCTGGTGAGGCGCCTGTTCACGGAGGGCTTCAGTGGCGGCAACCTCGCCGTCGTCGAGGAGATTTTCTCGCCCGACATCAAGCTCGTCGATCCGAACCTGCCGCCCGGCATCGAAGGCGTCAAGGCGATCGTGAAGAAGAACAACGAAACCTTCGACGACTGGTCGTTCACGCTGCACGACGTGCTCGCGGTCGACGACAAGGTGGTGGTGCGCTGGACCGGTTCCGGCATCCACGCCCACAGTTTCATGAACGAGGCGCCGACCGGTAAGCGGGTCGAGCTCAACGGCCTGTCGATCTACCAGATCGCCGATGGCCGCATCGTCACGGACTGGGTGATTCCGGACAACCTGCAGTTCCTCATGCAGCTGGGCGTGATACCGCCGATGGGCATGGCGGATCCCGGTCCGGCGCGATGACGGCGCCGTGCCGCTGACAGTGCGCGGGCGGACGGCCTGATGCTGTTCCGCACCCGCGCCGACGCGCGTCCCTATCACCTCGGGCGCTTCCCGCTCGAGTCGATCGCGCGCGACCCGGCACGCGTCGAGCAGGAATGCGCGCGCGCGGCAGTCGCGGCGCCGCCACCCCGCCAACCCGCGCGAGGTCCGCTGGCGGCCGCGGCGCGCGATTACCTTGCACTGCAGGTCGCCAACGGCACGACCACGCAGGCGGAGGTCAAGGCGCCGGTGCCTGACGATCCGGGGCGCCGCGCCATCGACGCCAAGGGCTATGCCTACTTCATGGATGCGTCGCAGGTCGGAATCTGCGCTTTGCCCGAGCACGCGTGGTACGCCGATCGCCCACCTGAGCGCGATCACACCCACGCCATCGTCGTGCTGGTCGAACACCCGCGGGTACCGGAAGCGGGCAACCCGGCCCGCGACTGGGTCGAGCACGCCGTTGCCGACATCGCCGATCAACGCGCCGGCAGCATCGCCATCTGCCTCGCCGGTCATATCCGGCAGCTCGGCTGGTCGGCGCGGGCACACGTCGCCGATGCCGGCGATGTCGATGCGGAACGTCTGGCGGTCATGGCCGGGCTGGCGTTGCGCGGTGACGCCGACGCCGCCCTGGTAAACCCCTATGTCGATGCGTTCTCGCTGGCCGTGGTCACCACCGACTACCGGCTCGCCACCGACCAGCCCCTGGGCGCCGCGGCGGCGCGCGCACGCGGTCTGCGCTACTGGCTGGGCATCAACGGGGCGACCAGCGGCCGCGAGCGCCGTCGTCAGCGGCGACGCGCGACCCACCTCGGCCGCTATCCGATGGAAACCGTGCGGCGCGTGGACCGCCCGACGACCCTCATCCTGGATGACGAGATCCCGCGCGTGCCGAAGCGTGCCGCGTTCTTCGAGCGCGCGCTGCGCGGCGACCTCGGCGAGAAGGCGCAACGCGAACGGCATCGTTTCGCCTACAAGCAGCCGCACACGGCGGGCATGTTGCCGTTGATGCGCGCGATGGTCGCGCGCCAGGGCGGTCCGGTCACCGTCCCGCCGGAGCGCGCGCGATTCGCATCGCCCGCCGCCAACAGCCGCGCGGTGAAGTCGCTGGCCCATGCCCTGGGGGCCGACATCGTCGGCATCTGCCAGGTCCCGCATTACGCGTGGTACTCCCACGACAGCGCGGGGAACCCGCTCGAGCCGCGGCATCGTTTCGCCATCGTCATGCTCATCGACCAGGAGTTCGACACCATGGAGGGTGCCTCCGGGGACGACTGGATCTCCGGGACGCAATCCATGCGCGCCTACCTGCGCGGGGCGGAAATGGCGGGCATGCTGGCCGAGACACTGCGCCAGAGCGGCTTTCCAGCGCGGGCGCAGACCAACATCGACAGCGACGTGTTGCACATCCCCTTGATGCTGCTGGCCGGGCTCGGTGAGCTGTCGCGGATCGGCGAGCTGGTGCTCAACCCGTTCGTCGGGCCGCGCCTGAAGACGGTGGTCGTGACGACCGACCTGCCGCTCGAAGTCGACCGGCCGATCGATTTCGGACTGCAGTACTTCTGTACCCGTTGCACGAAGTGCGCGCGCGAGTGTCCGTGCGATGCCATCTCGTGGGGCGAGAAGGTGATGTTCAACGGCTACGAGACGTGGAAGCCGGATGTCGAACGCTGCACCCGCTATCGGCTCACCAATGCCCGCGGCTCGGCCTGCGGTCGCTGCATGAAGACCTGCCCGTTGAACAAGGTGGTCACGGCCGACGGTCCCCTGCTGGAACGGTTGGCGAGCTGGTGCGGCATACGGCTGCCGCTGCTGAAACCCCTGCTGGTGCCGCTCGCGACGCGTCTCGATGACCGGCTCGGCCACGGTGAGCTCAACCCGGCCAAGAAATGGTGGTTCGACCTCGAGGTGGTCGACGGCGCCTGCGTGGCGCCGCCCAAGGGGGTGAACCAGCGCGGACTCAGCGTCGGCAAGCGCCTCGACCCCGGCCAGCAGAAAATTGCCTATTACCCCGCGAACAGCATGCCGCCGCCGGATGAGCCAGGCATCTGCGCGGTCGACCGCAAGGCCGCGTTGGCGGCCGCTGCCGACATCGAGAAGCCGTGCGACGCCGCGCGCCGGCGCGCGGCGGGCCGGCCGGCGCCGCCGCAATGGCAACCGACACCGGCCCGTCGGAAGGACCAGACCGGATAACACGCGGGCGGCCATGCCGGCCGCGACGATGGTCGCACCGTGCAGGCGTTCGGGTTCATGCTCGTGTCGGCACTCGCCGTTGCGGTGACTCATAGCCCGTGAGCCCGGGCAAGCGCGCTGTCCGGGCCACGCAGATGTGGCGGCGCCGCCGGTTTGACGACGCCGGCTTGCGCGAGGGCTGCCGTCAGCCCATTGGCCGTGGCTGACCGGACCCGCCGACCGCGGCGCGCCCCCTGTAAGGATTTGGTCCCCGCAGCGACCAAGCGGCGTGTCCGGCCCTGCGGCCGGCGCCTTCCATCGTCGAACAGTACAGGGAATTCACGTCATGTCGCTCGTCATCACGCTTTATCAACTCGTCCAGTCCGCCCTCGATCGCGCCCGCCTCGCCGAGGGCCTCGCGCCACTGCTACTGCGCCTGATACTGGCGCCGGTCATGCTGCAGGCGGGCTGGAACAAGCTCGCCCATTTCGCCGACACCGTGGCCTGGTTCGAGCACGGCCTCGGCCTGCCGGCGCCGCTGCTGATGGCGACGCTCGCGGTGGGTGCGGAGCTGGTCGGTGGCGTCTGCCTGGTGCTCGGCTTCGCCACGCGCTTCGCTGCCGTCCCGCTGATGGTGACCATGCTGGTGGCCATGACCACGGTGCATTGGCCGCACGGCTGGCACGCGATTGCCGACGCCTCGAGCTGGCTCGCCAACGAGCGCGTCGCCACGGCCGCGGCGTACAAGCGCGAAATCGTCGACATCCTGCGCATGCACGGCGACTACGAGCGTCTCACCAGCGCGGGTCCGGTGACCATCCTCAACAACGGCATCGAGTTCGCCGCGATCTACTTCGCGATGCTGTTGACCCTGTTCTTCACCGGCGGCGGGCGTTACACCAGTCTCGATTACTGGGTCGGCCGGCGCATCGCCGCGGTGGCCGAGGCTCAGGCGATGACGCCGCCCGCGGCCAGCCAGCGTGCGCAGTCGGCACCGAGTTCGCGCAGCGCGGCCGCCTCGTAGGCAACGCTGTCGGCTTCCGGCAGCACGCCGTGCCAGCGCCCGTTGCTGCCCTTGTGGATGAAGCGTGCGGCGCCGCCGTCCATGCGCGCGGTGACGACGCCGGCGATGCGGTCGGCGTGGCGCTTCATGTACTCGAAGGTGCAGTGCTCGACCATCCGCGGCCAGAGTGCTTCGTCGGCCGCGATGCCGAGGAAGGCCGCGATGCGCCGCATCGAACCCGCGAGATCGGACTTGAGGTCGTTGAAGTGCACCATCAGCACGTTGGGCAGGTGGCGAATCTCCCACCACGAGCGGATGTTGGCGAAGAATGGCCAGGCGGGATAGCCATCGCGTTCGAGCCATTCGCGGAAATAGGCGACGACGTCGTCGCCCGGGCGCGGCAGCGGCAGGCCGACCAGCCCGGGTGTGCCGTTGATCACTTCGTACGCCGCATCGTTGTAGGCATGGTGGTGATTGAACCAGCTCCACAAGGCGTCGCGACCGTCGCGCGCGACGCAGACGTAACGCGCCCGTGGCGAGAATACCAGCGCGTCGACCGGCAGGTGGGTCTTCATGAAACGCCGATGCGTCTGCGACGCAAGCAGGGCGTGGACCTTGTCGCGCGGCACCATGCGCTGTTCGAGCCATGGCGCGATCTGCATGATGGGCACGTCCTCGGCGCCGTCGTACAGGAGCTGGCCGACGATCTGCTGCATCCAGGTGGTGCCGGATTTCGCCCAGGTCGCGATGACGATGTCGCCGTCGCGGAACTCGAAGCCGTCCCAGTGCGTCGAGTCCATGTGGTGGTTCTGCAGCTCGCGCTGCTTGGTCGGCCACGCCGCTGCGTGCGAGGTCGCCGGGCCGTTCATGTCAACGCGAAGCCCTGGTAACCGTCGCTGGCCGCCGCATCGCATTGCTCGCGGTACTCCACCGCGCCGCCGGCGTAGTTGAGGAACATGCGCTTCTTGCCCGGGATGTTGGCGCCCATGAACCAGGAGTTGGTCTCGGGCAGCAGGGTGGCGTTGATCAGGGTTTCGCAGTGTTCGACCCAGGCCTGTTCCGATTCCGGCCGTGCGTCGATGCGCGCCACCCCGCGCTCGCGCAGCCAGGCGATGCAATCGGTCACCCACTCGACGTTCTGCTCGATGCAACGCGGCACGTTGCAGAAGCTGGCGGCGTTCTGCGGCCCGACGACGATGAACATGTTGGGGAAGCCGGCGGTGGTGAGGCCGAGGTAAGTGCTGGGGCCGTCGGCCCACTTGTCGGCCAGTGACTGCCCGTTCGCGCCGCGGATGTCCATGCGCACCAGCGCGCCGGTGACGGCGTCGAAACCGGTGGCGAAGACGATGGTATCGACGTCGTACTCGCGCTTGTCGGTCTTCACGCCGCGCGCGGTGATGCGCTCGATCGGCTCCTGGTTGAGATCGACCAGCTGGACGTTGTCGCGGTTGAAAGTCTCGAAGTAGCCGCTCTCCAGCGGCACGCGCTTGGTGCCAAAGGGATGGTTCGTGGGGATGAGCTTGCGCGCGGTCTCGGGGTCGTCCACGCGGGCGCGGATCTTCTCGCGCACGAACTCCGCCATGGTGTCGTTGGCGCGGCGGTCGGTGAGGATGTCCATGAAATTACCGAGCCAGATGCGGAAGCCGGGTTCGGCGTACATCTCCTCGTAGAGGCGCCGGCGTTCGGCATCGTCGACGTCGAAGGCCGAGCGCGGATCGAAGTTGTAGGGAAAGGCGCCGAAGGACTCGCGGCACTTGCGGAAGATCGCCGGGTAGTCCTGCTTGATGCGCGCCATCTCCGCGTCGCTGATGGGCGAGTTGCCGAGTGGCAGACAGTAGTTCGGCGTGCGCTGGAAGACGGTCATGTGGCCGACGTTCTTGCCGACCTCGGTGATGAGCTGAACGGCCGTCGCACCGCTGCCGATGACGGCGATGCGCCGGTTGCTGAAGTCGATCGGCTCCTTCGGCCACTCGGCGGTGTGCAGGGCGAGGCCCTCGAAGTCGTCACGGCCAGGGATATCCGGGGTGTAGGGCGCCGATAGCACGCCGACGGCGGTGACGAAGTAGTGTGCGGTGGCGGTCTCGCCGTGTTCGGTCTCGACCGTCCAGGTATTCGTCGCGGGGTCGTAGCGTGCGCCGGCCACGCGCGTCGAGAGCTGGATGTCGCGCCGCAGGTCGAACTTGTCGGCGACGTGGTTGAGATAACGTTCGGTCTCGGGCTGGGCGGCGAAGTGCTCGCTCCAGTTCCATTCCTCGAGGAGTTCCTTCGACCACGAATAACCGTAGGCCCACGACTCGGAGTCGAAGCGGCAGCCGGGGTAGCGGTTCCAGTACCAGGTGCCGCCGACGCCGCTGCCGGCCTCGTAGCAGCGCACGCTGAAACCGAGCCCGCGCAGGCGGTGGATCAGGTAGAGGCCGGACATGCCGGCGCCGACGATGATGACGTCTTAATCAGTGGCCGCGCCGGTGGCGGCCGTGGTGGATGCGGTCATGGTGCTCTCTCCCCTGGATCATGACGGCGGATGGCGGCTGCGCCCGGAGAGGGTGCGCCCGCGTGAGGTTCAGTGTGCGTGTTCGGGTCCCCGTCTTGGGTGCGTTGCGGCTCAGCGCGCGACGGCCCGTACCGGCAGCGCCTTGAGACCGAACAGGCGGTTGTTCGGCATCCATTGCGGCGTCCCGGCGAGTTCGAAATCGAGGCCACGGGCGACGAGTTCTTCCAGTACGACCTTGATCTCGAGCCGCGCCAACGCCGCGCCGAGGCAGAAGTGGACACCGGCGCCGAAGCCGAGGTGCTTGTTCGGGCTGCGCGCGATATCGAAACGGAAGGGCTCGGCGAAGACGCGCTCGTCGCGATTGGCCGACATCTCCCAGAAGGTGACTTTCTCGCCGCGGCGGATGGGTTGCCCGAGCAGTTCGACATCGCGGGTCGCGGTGCGGCGCTTGTACACCGAGGGCGTGGTCCAGCGCACGATCTCCTCCACGGCGCTGCGCGCGAGCGCGGGCTCGGCGCACAGGCGCCGCCATTGCGCTGGGTTCTCGATCAGCGCGAGCACGCCGCCGCTGATGGCGCGCGTGGTGGTCTCGGCGCCGGCCGGAAACAGCAGGGCGAAGAACGAGCGCAGCTCGGCGTCGTTCAGGCGCACGCCGTCGTCGAGCTCGGCATGCACGATGGTGGAGAAGATGGCACCGTCGGGTTGCGCGCGCTTGGCTTCGATCAGAGCCTGGGCGTAGCGCCTGAGTTCGCGCGCCTGCTCGGCGGCGATGACCGAGTCAGAGGGCGCTTCGATGCCGGCATCGACGAGATCGACGAGACGCTCGCGGTCCGCTTCCGGCACGCCGAGCACGATGCAGATGGCCTGGGTCGGGATCTCGCGCGAGACGCGGTGGGCGAAGTCGAAGGTCTCGCCGGCGGCGAGACCGGCGAGCAGGGCGCGTGCGCGCCGGCGCAGCTCGTCTTCGAGTGCCGCCACCGCACGCACCGTGAAGCCCTTGTTGACCAGCGCGCGCAGGCGTTTGTGGTAGGGGTCGTCGGTATGGTTCAGCACCTTGCCGGCGGTCGGTTCGTCCTTGATCGCCGTGCCGCCGCCGATCCGCTCCCCGCCGGTATCGGATGAGAACGCCTCGGCATCCATGATCACGGCATCGACGTCGGCATAACGGCTCAGCACCCAGAAGCCCTCGCCGTCTGGGGTTGCGGCGGTCGGCGCATGCCACCACACGGGCGCCTCGGCGCGCAGCCAAGTGAAGAAGTCGTGCGGGAAGCCGCCGGCGAAGCTGCGGCCGTCGGAGAGATCGACCGGGGCGGGCGGTGCCGCGCTCATCGTGGTTTGGGTTCCAGGCTCGCCACCGTGGTCTGCGCGGCGTCTTCGAGGGCGCGCAGGGTGGCGTGGAAATCGTCGCGCGCATCGCCGAGTTCCAGCGCGCGCGCATAGACCTGCTGCGCGGCGGCGGTGAGCGGCATCTCCGCGCCGACCGCCGCGGCCGAGTCGAGCGCAAGGCGGATGTCCTTGGCGGCGATGCCGAGCGCAAAGAGATCGCGATCGTAGCGGTGCGACAGAACGAGCTCTGCACGTGCGAGATAGGGCCCGGCGGAACTCACCTCGAGCACTTCGCGCAGCACGTTGGCGTCCATGCCGGCCTTGGCGCCGAGCACGAAACCCTCCTGCACCAGCACGCTGGCGGCGAGGAAGATCTGGTTGTTGACGAGCTTGGCGAGCGTGCCGGCGCCGGCAGGGCCGAGGTGGAAGACATGGGCGGCGAAGCAGTCCAGGAGGGGACGGACGCGCTCGAACGCGGCGGCGTCGCCACCGACCATGACGGCGAGCTTGCCGGCGGCCGCCGCGGCCTTACCGCCCGATACGGGGGCATCGAGGTAGGCGACGCCACGGGCGGCGGCCTCCTCGGCGAGGCGGCGGTTGAGGTCGAGTGCATTGGTCGAGAGGTCGACGATCGTGGTCAACGCGCCGGGTTGGGCGAGCAGGCCGTCGTCGCCGAGCATCACCGCCTCGATGGCGGCTGGGCCGGGCAGGGACAGGAACACGGTTGCGCAACGGGCGGCGAGCGCGGGCAGCGATACGGCGAGCGTTGCACCGGCGTCGCACAGCGCGGCGCAGGCGGCCGGGTTCGCGTCGAGGACCTCGAGCGCATGGCCCGCGGCCAGCAGGCGGCCGGCCATCGGCGCGCCGATGGTACCGGTGCCGACGAATCCGAGCGTGGTCATGGCGTCGTCTCCCCTCGCGCGCTGGACCGGGCGGGTGAGGCCCGCCGAGGGGCCGATTATTGCGAGCGGCGCCGGGAGCGGCAAGCCGGTGCCGGGGAACGGTCGCGCGCCGCGTGCGTCACAATAGGCCCGGTTCCGTCCACAGGATTACCCGCCCGATGATGACTCCACGAAGGTTCGCCGCGCCGTTCGCCCTGCTCCTGCTCGCCGCCTGCGCCACCAGTCCGACCGGCCGCACGCAGTTCCTCGCCTTTTCCGAACAGAACGCCATCGCCGCCTCGAAGCAGGCCTACACGGAGATGATCACGCCGCTCGCCAACGAGAATCGCATCAACACCGATGCCAAGCTGAATGCGCGGGTGCAGCGGATAGTCGACCGCCTCGTGCCGCAGGCGATCGCGATGCGGCCGGATACCGCGAGCTGGGACTGGACGATGACGGTCATCGACGATCCCAAGACCGTCAACGCCTGGGCCATGGCGGGTGGGAAGATGGCGCTCTACACCGGGCTCGTCGCTGCCATCAGGCCGAGCGACGATGAACTCGCGCAGGTACTCGGCCACGAGATCGCGCATGCCCTGGCCAAGCACTCGGTGGAGAAGATGTCCGTTGCCGCGGTGGCCGATGCCGGTGTCAAGACCGTCGGCATCGCCACCGACTCGGCGCTCGCGATGCAGGGTTCGGCGCTGGTCGCCGCGCTCGCCGTGACCTTGCCCAACAGCCGTTCGATGGAGAGCGAGGCCGATCAGATCGGCATCGAACTCGCCGCCCGCGCCGGCTACGACCCGGCGGCCGCGGTGACCCTGTGGGACAAGATGGCGGCGGTCGGCGGCGGCCGTCAGCCGCAGTTCCTGAGTACCCATCCCAACCCCGCCACGCGCAAGACCGCGCTCGAGGCCCTGATACCGCGGATGCGGCCGCTCTACGAGCAGGCGGGGCGCTGAACCCGGCCCGGTTGCGGCGCGGGTGCGGCCAGTTCCAGCCGGGGTTCGAACCGCCCCGGGGGCCGGATTCTCGAAATCCCGTGGTTCCCGGGCGGGCGCGGGGGGGTGCGACGAACGACCATGCGCGCGAGGCTCACGGCGGAGGCTCACGGGGTCACGAGGCTCACGGGGTCAGACCCCGCGATGCAAGGCCCTGAATTCACGAGACTCTCCCCATCCGTCAGGGTCTGACCCCGCATCCGCCAGGGTCTGACCCCGCGGGGTAACTCCCTGATTTCGGGTGGCGGCCCCTGGCCCTGGCCGCGTGGGCACAAGGTCGCTTGCACGTCGACCAACGGTCGCCATGCGGGTCGATCTCGAACGGCGTTGATCCAGATCAGATTGCCTGGCGGCACGCGCTCAAGACTAGGCCCCCTCAACCAATCGGGGGAACACAGGTCATGAACGGTTCAGTCGCGTCCAAGGGCAAGTCGTCGGCCAAGGTCGAACATTTCGACGTGCTCATCGTCGGCGCCGGCATCTCGGGTGTCGGTGGCGCGTATCACCTCAAGGAACAATGCCCGGGCAAGTCGTTCGTGGTGCTCGAAGCGCTCGAGAGCTTCGGTGGCACTTGGCTCATGCACACCTATCCCGGTGTCCGCTCCGACAGCGATCTCTACACCTTCGGCTACCGCTTCAAACCGTGGATCGGGCCGCCCATCGCCACTGCCGGCGAGATCCTCAAGTACATGGGCGAAGTGATCGAGGAGAACGACCTCGGCAGCCATATCCGCTACCAGCACAAGATTCTCAAGGCCAGCTGGTCGAGCAAGGACAACTTGTGGACCATCACCGCGGTCCGCACCGACACCAACGAAGAGCTCACCTTCACCTGCAACTTCCTGTGGATGTGCCAGGGCTACTACCGGCATGCCGAGGGCTACACGCCCGAATGGGAAGGAATGTCGGACTACAAGGGGCTCATCATTCATCCGCAGACCTGGCCCGAGGATCTCGATTACAAGGGCAAGAAGGTCATCGTCATCGGTTCCGGCGCGACCACCGCGACGGTCGTTCCCGCCATCGCCGGCGACTGCGAGCACGTCACCGTCGTACAGCGTTCGCCGACCTTCTTCGCGCCCGGTTTCAACCGCAACGATCTCGCCGACATGCTGCGCGACCTCGACATCGACGAGATGTGGATCCACGAGATCGTGCGGCGCAAGATCCTCAACGACTTCAAGGAACTCACCCGCCGTTCGTTCGACGAGCCCGAGGTGCTGCGCAAGGAGCTGCTCGACGGCGTGCGCGCCTACCTGCCGGAAGACGAGGTGCAGAAGCACTTCATGCCGAAGTACCGCCCGTGGCAGCAGCGCATCGCCTTCGTGCCCGAGGGCGACCTGTTCAAGGGCATCACCGCGGGCAAGGCCTCGGTCGTCACCGGTGACATCGACCGCTTCACCGAGAAGGGCCTGAAGATGAAGTCGGGCGAGGAGATCGAGGGCGACATCATCGTCACCGCGACCGGTTTCAACCTGAGCGTGCTCGGCGACATCGACTTCAATGTCGACGACAAGCCGCTCAACTTCGCCGACACCGTGACCTACCACGGCATGATGTTCACCGGCCTGCCGAACCTGTTGTGGATCTTCGGCTACTTCCGCGCCAGCTGGACGCTGCGTGCCGACATGCTCGGTGACTTCGTCTGCCGCCTGCTCCAGCACATGGATGCCAAGGGCGTGGGCAAGGTCGAAGTGCAGCTGCGCGAAGAGGACCAGGACATGGAGCTGCTGCCGTGGATGGACCCGGCCAACTTCAACCCGGGCTACCTCATGCGCAGCATGCACCTGCTGCCGAAGCGCGGCGCCAAGGCGGAATGGCAGCACACCCAGGACTACTGGGCGGAGCGCGAGGTCATTCCCAACATCGACCTCGACGGCGAGGAGTTCGTCTACTCGGGCGAGAAACCGCAGACGGAGGACGCCTTCGCCGACACCGACCTCTCGCGTTCGGCGGGCTGAGCGCAACCATCGACCCTGGACGGAGGGGGCCTGCGGGCCCCCTTTTTCATGGGCGCGACGATGGCCGGCGGCGTGGCATGCGGTCGGTCGCCGCCGGGCGGGGCGAGCTGAGAACGGCACGTGGTAGCGGGTTCGCGTCGGACGGGGTCAGACCCCGACCAGCAAGTTGTTGAAACGCCGACATCTCGCCTCGACGATGGGGTCTGACCCTATGTCGCGGCACATTCATCGGCTAATCAGTGCCTTGGCGCTCGGGGTCTGACCCCGTGGAGCGACCCCGTGGAGCGGACCCGATGGCCTGTCGTGGCCCCCGCTCAGCGGTAGGCCACGTACTCCCGTCCGAACAGTTCGCGCGCGACCACGCCCTTCATGATCTCCGGCGTGCCGTCGCCGATCTCGAGGCCGAGCACGTCGCGCAGCCGCTGGGCGTGCGGCAAGCTGTTGTCGTAGCCCATCCAGCCGTTCAGCACGATGCAGGCACGGATGGCCTCGGTCGCGGCCTTCGGTGCGAGGTACTTGGCCATCGCCGCCTCGCGCGTGTGCGGACGTCCCTGGTCCTTCAGCCACAGCGTCTGGTAGGCGAGCAACCGCGCGCTGGCGAGATGGATGGCATGCTCGGCGACCTGGAAGGCGTAACCGGCGTGGCGGGCGAGTGGCTTGCCGAAGGTCTCGCGCTGACGGGCGTAGGCGATGGTCTCGTCCAGCGACTGCTGCGCGGTACCGAGGCAGGCCAGCGCGATGATGGCGCGGTTGTAGTCGAAAGCTTCCATGGCCTGGGCGAAACCGCGACCGGGTTCGCCGAGCTGGTGGTCGAGCGGGACGCGAACTTCGTCGAAGAAGAGCGAACCGCGCTCCGCCAGCTTCCCGCCCATGGCGTCGTAGACCTGGCGGCTGACGCCGGGCGCGTCGAGCGGTACGACCACCCCACCGATACCCTTGGCGCCACCCTCGCCCATGCGTGCGAAGACCACCGCGTAATCGGCGCTGCCGGCCAGGGTGATCGAGGCCTTCTCGCCGTTCACCACCCAGGCGTCGCCGTCCTGTCGCGCGGTGGTCCGGATGTTGGCGGCGTCCGAGCCGGCGCCCGGTTCGGTGAGGGCGAAAGCGACCAGGACGTCGCCCGCGGCGAGCGCCGGCAGCAACCGCTCGCGCAGCGCGGCTTGGGCATGTTGGCCGACGAGGTCGGCGGCGATGGCGCCGAGTTGGATGAAGAAGGTCATGTTGTGATCGCCGCGCGCGATCTCCTCAGCGGCGATACCGGCCTGCACGTAGCTGCCGCCGACGCCACCGTGTTCGGCTGGCACCAGCAAGCCGGTGAGGCCGAGTTCGGCGAGTTCATGCACCCGTTCGCGTGGCAGGCGCTCGCCGCGGTCCCAACGCGCGTAATCGGGCAGCAGGCGCTCGAGGGCATAGTGGCGAACGGCGTCCTGGAAGGCCCGTTCGGTGTCGTCGAATTCGAAGTTCATGGCAGGCTCCGGCGCGGCACGGGCGGCATCATACCCAAGCGGGCGGACGCGGGCGGTGTCGTCGGGTCGGACGTCGGTCGGCCGACAATCAACGGCTTACTCCCTGGTGTCAGACACCAGGTGGGAGTGGGGCGCGGCTGTCGGGCGCGAGATCGGCCGGCATTCAAAGGCTTGTCCCCTGGTGTCAGACACCTTCGCGGTTGCGACCCGCACGCCACTGGCGTCGGCGCGCCTGCGCGCGTGCGACGTTCAGGTCAGCAGCACGCGGCCGGCATCGGCGCCGAGGCGGAGCGCGAAGAAGGCCAGCAGGACGGCAAGTGCGCGCATGACCACGTGATAGGGCCGCCCGAGCAGCTGCGTCCGCCAGCGCCCGGTGAGCAGCGCGAGCAGCATTTTGGCGCCGACCAGGGTGACATAGAAACCGAGCAGGAAAGCAACCGGCCCGGCCAGGCCCGCGGCGGCCGCGCCGGCGAGCCAGGGCGCGCCGACGGTGAACCAGAACAGCCAGGGATGGGGATTGAGGAGGTTGACGACGGCGCCCTGCCGCAGGGGGTGCGCCGTCGTCTGCGGACCGTCGTCGGTCGGCGGCTCGGCGCACCACGTCTCACGCGCGATCCAGGCGAGGTAGGCGGCGCCGACGAGGCCGACGAGCGCGGCCGCGTGCGGCACGGCGTCGGCCTGCCCGGCTACGCCGAGGGCGAGCGCGATGATGGGCAGGTCGGTCACCAGCGGCGCGAGCGCCACGCACAAGCCGGCCGCGGCGCCGTGACGCATCGTCTCGCGGATGACCAGGGTGGCCAGCGGGCCCGGCGCGAAGCCGGCGCTGGCACCGAGACCGAGGCCGAAGGCAAGGGCGGACAGCGGCGCGTCCACGGATGGGCGGTCTCCGGTGCTGGGGAGGTGGCATTGTAAGGCTGCGGCGCGGTCGACCGTCGTGCCCGTTCACACCCCCCCTGCTGTGCGTGGCGGGCGCCGATTGAGTACATTAGCGCGCTCGCTCAACGCCGCCGGGGACGCCTGCCGATGGACGCCAAGACCGAAGCCGCCTACATCCGTTACGAGACGCCGGAGGCGCACATCGCGCGCATCGTGCTCGACCGCCCCGAGACCGCCAACGCCCAGGACACGCAGTTCCTCTACGAGCTGAACGACGCCTTCGACCGCGCCGCCCACGACGACGACATCCGCGTCATCATCCTCGCCGCCAACGGCAAGCATTTCTCCTCCGGTCACGATCTCGGCGAAAAGGACTGGTACGCGCACATGGCGGACTTCGACACCGTCGGCACGATGTGCGGCTTCACCTGCGCCGGCGCCGAGCGCCAGATGGCGCGCGAGGAGGAGATCTACCTCGGCTTCAGCGAACGCTGGCGCAACATCCCCAAGCCGACCATCGCCGCCGTGCAGGGCAAGTGCATCGCCGGCGGACTCATGCTGTGCTGGCCGTGCGACATCATCATCGCGTCCGACGACGCCAGCTTCGTCGATCCGACCGTCAGCTTCGGGGTCGGCGGCGTCGAGTATTTTCACCACCTGTGGGAGGTCGGCGCACGCAAGGCCAAGGAGATGCTGTTCACCTCCGATGCCCTCTCGGCCGCGGATGCCTTCCGTCTCGGCATGGTCAACCAGATCGTGCCACGCGCGGAACTCGAGTCGGCGACGCTCGCGATGGCGCGCAAGATCGCGCAGAAGTCGCGCTTCGCGCTCAAGATGACCAAGAAGGCCATCAACGGCGCCCAGGACGCGCAGGGCCGCGAACTGGCCATGCAGAACGCCTTCCACCTGCACCAGCTCGCGCACACCCACTGGCTCAAGCTCTACGACTTCCTGATGGATCCGACCGGGCTGCCGGAGGCGACGCGTAAGGCGCTCGGCATCAGGCTCGACGACAAGTAGGACAGCAAGCCGTGGCGCCCGCCGGCGCCCGGCAGGGGAGAGACCCGCCGATGCATTTCGAATCCGCGCTGGACGCGGCCGACCGCGCCTTCCTCGACGAGGTGCGCGCGTTCTGCGACCAGGCTATCGATGCCGACATGGCGGCGGCCGAGGATGCGCTGCGTTCGCAGGTCTCCGACCACGAGCGCAGCGACGCCTGGATCGCGAAGCTCCGCCCGCGGCGCTGGCACGTCGCATCGTGGTCGCAGGGCGATGGCGGCGCGGGCCTGAGCGCGATCCGCAACTACCTCGTGCTCTACGAGGCGGGCCTGCGCGGCGCACCCCTGATCGAGCCGCTCAGCATCAACTACGTCGGCCCGGTGGTGCGTCACTTCGGCACCCCGGAACAGAAGGCGCGCTACCTGCCGGCCATCATCGACGGCCGTGACCAGTGGTGCCAGGGTTTCTCGGAGCCCGGTTCCGGTTCGGACCTCGGCTCGGTGAAGACCTTCGCCGAACGCCGCGGCGACGTCTACGTCGTCAACGGCCAGAAGATCTGGACCACCAACGCCCATTACGCGAACAAGATATTCGCGCTGCTCCGCACCCGCCGCGAGGACACCAAGGACGCGCTCAGCTTCATGCTGATCGACATGGCGAGCCCCGGAGTGACGGTACGCCCCATCCGCCTCATGACCGGCGACCACGAGGTCAACCAGGTCTTCTTCGACGAGGTCGAGGTGACCCCGGACTGCCTGCTCGGTGGCGAGGGCCAGGGCTGGGCGGTGGCCAGGTACCTGCTCGAAATCGAGCGCGGCCAGTTCGTCTTCGGTGGACGGTTGCGGCGGCGCTTCGAGCGCCTCGTCACGCTGGCGCGCGCGCGCGACGACGTTCCCCCCACCTTCTGGTCGACGGCCGCGCGGCTCGACGTCGAACTGCTCGCCTACGAGGTCACCGAGTTCCGCCTCGGGCACTTGACGCCGGCCGACGAACAGACGCTCGCCCAGGCCAACGTCATCAAGATCGGCTGGACCGAGACCATGCAGCGCATCGACGAACTGGCACTGATGCTGCCGGGCGTGGCGCCGCTGTACACGCCGGAACCGGCGACGCCGACCAGCGGCCTCGGCCAGCCGATGTCGACCTGGGTCTCGGCCTATCTCAACAACCGCGCCGCGACCATCTACGGCGGCAGCAACGAGATCCAGCGCGAACTCATCTTCCGCACCCTCAGGCGCGCCGGGACGGAGACGCCGCTGCAGCACCCATTGCCCTACAACCGGAGCGAGGAGAGCGTGGCGCTCGCCGATTCGGCCGCGCGCCTGGTGCGCGAACGCTACGACTACGTCGACCTGCTGCCACGCCTGAAGAGCGCGGCGCCGTGGACGCCTGCGCAGTGGGCCGAACTGGCCGGGTTCGGCTGGCTTGCCGCCGGCGTCAGCGAGGCCCACGACGGTCTCGGTCTGCCCGTGTCCGCACTGGTCCAGCTTGCCCGCGCGCTGGCGCCAGCGGCGATGCCGGAGCCGGTATCGAGTCAGCTCGCCCGCGGCGGCTGGCTGTTGGACCAGGCGGGTGGCGGGCGCGCACGCGAGTGTCTGGCCGGGTGGATGGCCGGCGAGTCGCTGCTGGCGTTGGTCGATGCCGACGGCACCCCGGCCGCGGTGCACTGGCGGCGTGCAGGCGACGGCTACGTCCTCGACGGCGCGCAGCGCGCGGTGCAGGACGGCGCCAGCGCCGCGCATTTCATCGTCGCGGCCGCCGGCGAGACGCCGGCGCTGTTCCTGCTGCCGGTCGATGCGCCCGGCATCGGCCATGAGGCCCACCGCGCCGCCGACGGCCGCGAGTTCGCCGACGTGCGCTTCGCCGGCGTCGAGGTCGACAGTGCGGCCCGTCTCGAAGTCGACGACGTCGCCGCGCTGCTCGCGGGCAGCCGCGACCTGCACGCGCTGCTGCTCGCCGCCGAGATGGTCGGCATCGCCCAGGCGCTTATCCCGATCACCCACGCCTACATCGCCCAGCGCGAACAATTCGGACGCAAGCTGGCCGAGTTCCAGGTGTTGCAGCACCGCCTGGTCGACATGCACATCGAGGCCGTGCGCGCCGAGTCGGCGCTCGAACTGGCCTGCTTCAAGGTCGACGAACTCGGCCTCGTCGCCGCCGCGCCCTTCATTGCCGCGGCCAAGGCGCAAAGCGGTTTGTCCTGCCGCCGGGTCGCCGAGGAGGCCGTGCAGCTGCACGGCGGCATCGGCATGACCGAAGAGCTGGTGGTCGGGCACTACCTCAAGCGCATCGTCGCCGACACCCTGCTCGCCGGCCACACCGAACAGCACTTCGCCGCCTGCGCAGCTGCACGCGGCGTCGTGCCATCGTCCACCTGAAGAGAGACTGCCATGCCGCAGACGCAATGCCTGACCGCCGCCATGCTCCGCGTGGGCATGACCCACGAAGCACGCGTGAGCTTCGACCACGCGCAGGTCGCGCAATACTGCGCACTGGCCAACGACCGCAACGCCATCCACCACGATGTCGCCGCCGCGCGCCAGCGCTTTCCCGAGGTCGACGACATCATCGTGCCGGGCGGCCTGATCCAGATCGCCATCACCGGACTCTTCGGCACCGAGCTGCCGGGCGACGGCAGCCTCGGTCTCACCTTCGAGCCCGAGCGCATGCGCCGGCCGGTGTGCCCGGACGACGTCGTCGTCATCACCCTCGAGGTCAAGCGCATCCGCGGCGGCATCGTCGAGTTCGAGGTGCGCGTGGCGGACGACGCGGGCAACGACATCAGCGGCGCCACGGCGCGCGTGCTGGCGCCGGACGAAGGTTACCGCGCGTGGTGGGCCGAGGCGCGGAACGGCTGAGCGGCGGCGTCGACGGCAACCAAGAGAGAAACAGCATGAGCGGACGTCTCGCCGGCAAGCGTGTCCTGGTCACCCAGGCCGATCGTTTCATGGGGCCGATCACCGCCGCGGTGTTCGGCGAGGAAGGCGCGGAGGTCGTTGCCGACAGCCGCGATCTCACCGTGGCCGGCGCGGCCGCGGCGGCGGTGGCGGCGGCCGGTCGAGTCGACGTGCTGGTCGCCAACCTCGCCGGACCGAACTTCTCCGGCATCGCCACCGCCGATCTCGGCGACGACGACTGGCAGGCCGCGTTCGCCGCCATGGTGCACCCGCTGCACGCGCTGGTGCGCGCCGTGCTGCCGCAGATGATCGAGCGGCGCGCCGGCAAAGTGGTGGTCTACGGCAGCGCCTCGGCGCTGCGCGGCATGAAGACGCTCGCTGCCTACAGCGCCGCGCGCGCCGCCCAGCTCGGCTACGTGCAGTCGGTCGGGGTCGAGGTCGCGCCGCACAACGTGCAGGTCAATCTCATCGCGCAGAACTACGTCGAGAACGAGGACTACTACCCGGCGGCGTTGCGCGCGAAGGACTCGTTCCAGCAGTCGCTGCGCCGCCAGGTGCCGGCCGGGCGCCTGGCCAAGCCGCGCGAGGACGCCATGTTCGCGGTGTTCCTCGCCAGCGACGAGTGCGGTTTCATCTGCGGCCAGGGCATCCCGTTCGCCGGGGGCTGGGCGCAATAGCTTCCATTCGAGCGGGCGCCGGGGAGGGCGTCCGTCGACACGCGCGACGGTGGGGGTCCGCCGTCGCCATCACGCTTCAACCAGGAGGTCCCATCATGAAAGTCGGCGTCATCATGTTTCCTACCGACAAGGCCATCCAGCCCATGGAGCTGGCGCAGGCCTGTGAAGAACGCGGTTTCGAATCCCTGTGGTTCCCCGAGCACAGCCATATCCCGTCCAGCCGCGAGACGCCCTGGGGCGGACGGCCGGAACTCGGCCCGCTGCCCGAGGAATACTGGCGCACCCACGACCAGTTCGTCGCCCTGGCCGCCTGCGCGGCGGTGACGAAGAAGCTGCGCCTCGGCACGGGCATCACGCTCGTCGCCCAGCGCGATCCGATCTGGCTCGCCAAGGAGGTCGCCAGCCTCGACATGATCTCGGGCGGGCGTTTCGAACTCGGCATCGGCTATGGCTGGAACGTCGAGGAGATGCGCAACCACGGCCTCGACTTCAAACAGCGCCGCGACATCCTGCGCGAGCACATGCTGCTGATGAAGGAACTGTGGACGAAAGAGGAGGCGAGCTTCAGTGGCAAGCACGTCGAGTTCGAGGCGAGCTGGGCCTGGCCCAAGCCGACCCAGCAGCCGCACCCGCCGATCCTGATGGGCGGCGCGGCCGGGCCAAAGACCGCGGAGCACGTCGCCGAGTTCTGCGACGGCTGGATGCCGCTCGGCGGGCTCTACGACTTCGACAACGGCCTGAAGGCCATTCACGCCGCGTGCGAGAAACGCGGGCGCGATCCGAAGTCGGTCAGTCTCGGCGTGTTCTTCGCCGCGCCGCCGGATGCCGAGGCCCTGAAGGCCCTGCCGGAGAAAGGCGTGACGCGCATCATCCTGCCCATCCCGCCGGCGGATCCGGGCACGGTGCTGCCGATCCTCGACAAGTTCGCCGCGTTCGTCTGATCGCGGTACCCGCCACCTGCCCAAGGAAGCAACGCCCATGGCCAACCCCCAGATCGAGAACATCCGCATCCTGTTGCAGACCAACCCGGTCATCCGCCCGGATGCGCCGCTGGCCGAGATGCGCAAGGGGCTCGACGCCATGGGCGGTGCCGTTCCCGGCCTGCCCGGCATCACCGCCAGCGCGGTCGATGCCGGCGGCGTGGCGGCGGAGTGGATCGAGCCGGCCGAGCACGATGCCGGCCGGGTGCTGCTCTATCTTCACGGCGGCGGCTACGTGCTCGGCTCCGTGCAGTCACATCGACCGATGATCGAACGCCTTGCCGTGGCCTGCCGCGCGCGCGTGCTGGCGCTGAACTACCGCCTTGCCCCCGAGTCGCCGTTTCCGGCCGCGGTCGACGACGCCGTTGCGGCTTACCGCTGGCTGCTCGCCGAGGGCGTGCGGCCGGCCGAAATCGCCATCGCCGGTGATTCCGCCGGCGGCGGGCTGACCCTCGCCACCCTGGTCGCGCTGCGCGACGCTGGCGATGCGTTGCCGGCGTGTGCCTGCCCGATCTCGCCGTGGACGGACATGGAGGGGACGGGTGAGTCGATGCTGACCCGCGCCGCGGTCGACCCCATGGTGCAGAAGGTGCCGTTGCTGCAGATGGCCGGGGTCTATCTCAAGGGCGCTGACGCGAAGAACCCGCTGGCCTCGCCGCTGCATGCCGACTTCACCGGCCTGCCGCCGCTCCTGATCCAGGTCGGCGACGCCGAGACCCTGCTCGACGACTCGACCCGCCTCGAACCGAGACTGAAGGCGGCCGGGGTCGACGTCATTCTCGAGGTATGGCCGGACATGATCCACGTCTGGCATTTGTTCGCGCCGATGCTCGCGCAGGGCCAGCAGGCCATCGAGCGTATCGGCGAGTTCGTGCGCGCGCATGCACGCTGAGCATCCATTGTGAGCAAGACCGAGGCCGCCCACGAGGCGCGCGAACTCCTCGCCGCCTGCTACGACGGCGTGCTCGCAACCCTGTCGGTCGATGTCGACGGCTATCCGTTCGGCTCGGTCGTGCCCTATTGCCTCGACCGCGCGGCGCGCCCCGTCATCCTCATCGCCTCGATCGCCCAGCACACGAAGAACGTGCGCCACGATGCGCGCGTCTCGCTCACGGTGTTCGACCGCGCCGCGCCGGAACTGCAGACCAGCGGCCGCGTGACCTACCTCGGCGACTGCGCCCAGCTCGAACCCGGACCGGCGCTCGACGACGTGCGTGAACGCTACTTCCGCTACTTTCCCGAAGCGGTCGATTACGACCGCACCCACGATTTCGCCTTTCACGTGATCACGCCGCGCCGGCTGCGCTTCATCGGCGGCTTCGGCGACATCCACTGGTTCGAACCCGGGCGCATGCTCGTCGGCAATCCGTTCGACGCGGGCGCCGAGCGCGGCATCGTCGAACACATGAACGCCGACCACGCCGACGCCGTGCGCCACTACTGCGCGCTCATCGGTTGCGCGGTGGCGCCCGACGCGACACCGGTGCTGGTCGGCTGCGACGGCGAAGGCATCAACATCCGCGTCGATCGCCGCATCGTGCGCCTCGCCTTCGATGCCGCCGTCGCCGATCTCGGCGCGGTGCGCGCCACCCTGGTCGCGCTCGCGCGCCGGCCATCTGCGTGACCCGCCGGCGGCGGCCGCCGCCGGTGACCCTTGAGTGAGATCAACGCCGGCTCGGTGAGCCGGTGCTAGTTTGACCGGCATGGGGACGATGACTTGAAGAGCGCATGAAGGCCTTCGCGCTGCGCCTCCTCGCCGCCATGCTCGGCAGCCTGCGCGACCTCGCGCCGATCCTGCTGGTGGTGCTGTTCTTCCAGGTCGTCGTGCTCGGCCAGCCGATCGAACACGCCGGCCAGCTCACCGTCGGCGTCGCCTGCGTGGTGGCTGGTCTCACCTTCTTCATCGTCGGCCTCGAACAGGGCCTTTTCCCAGTTGGCGAGAACATGGCCTACGAGTTCGCGCGCAAGGGCAGCGTGTTGTGGCTGGTCGCGTTCGCCTTCGCGCTCGGTTTCGGCACCACGGTCGCCGAACCCGCGCTCATTGCCGTCGCTGCCGAGGCCGCCGCGGTCGCCGCCGAGGGCGGCCTCATCGCAGCCGGCGAGCAGGCGCGCCACGAGTACGCCCAGGGCCTGCGCCTGACCGTCGCGCTGTCGGTCGGGCTGGCCATCGTCATCGGCGTGCTGCGCATTCTCAAGGGCTGGCCCATCCACTGGATCATCATCGGCGGCTACGTGGGCGTGGTCGTCATGACCTGTTTCGCGCCGGACGAGATCATCGGCATCGCCTACGATTCCGGCGGCGTCACCACGTCCACCATCACCGTGCCGCTGGTCACCGCACTCGGCGTCGGCCTCGCCTCGTCGATCCGCGGGCGCAATCCCATGATCGATGGCTTCGGCCTCATCGCCTTCGCCTCGCTCACGCCCATGATCTTCGTCATGGGCTACGGCATGCTCATCTGATGGACGCACTGGCCACGCTCACCACGACCCTGCTCGGTACGCTGCGCGACGTGCTGCCGATCGCGGCCATCATCTTCGGCTTCCAGTTCCTGGTCCTGAAACGGGTGCCACCGCGGTTGCCGCGCATCCTCGCCGGCTTCGCCTGGGTGGTGGTCGGGCTCACCTTGTTCCTGGTCGGCCTCGAATGGGCGCTGTTCCCCCTCGGCAAGCTGATGGCGGCGCAGCTCACCGACCCGGCCTTCATCGGCGTCGGCGGTACCAGCGCGGTCGACTGGCGCGACTACGGCTGGGTCTACGCCTTCGCCTTTCTCATCGGTTTCAGCACGACCATCGCCGAGCCCTCGCTGATCGCCGTCGCCATCAAGGCCGCCGAAGTGTCGGGCGGTGCGGTCAATCCCTGGGGCCTGCGCATCGCCGTGGCGCTGGGGGTGGCGGTCGGCATCACCCTCGGCTGCTATCGCATCGTGGTCGGCGATCCCATCCACTGGTACATCATCGCCGGCTACGTCGTGGTGGTCGCGCAGACCACGCTCGCACCGCGCCTGATCGTGCCGCTGGCCTACGATTCGGGCGGCGTGACGACGTCCACCGTCACCGTGCCGCTGGTCGCCGCTCTCGGCCTCGGGCTCGCCCAGTCGGTGCCGGGACGCAACCCGCTCATCGATGGCTTCGGCCTCATCGCCTTTGCCAGCCTCTTTCCCATCATGGCGGTCATGGCCTATGCCTGGTGCGCCGAACGCTGGAACGCGTGGCAGCAGCGTCGCCGCGCGGTCGGCGACAATCCCTGAACCTTACCCCGGGAGGATCCACGCCATGCGCTTCAAGATGATCCTGGTCTTCGTCGAGGACAAAATGACCGACGCGGTGATGAAAGCCGCGCGCGACGCCGGCGCCACCGGCGCCACCGTCATCACCAACGCCCGCGGCGAAGGCCTGAAGACCTCCAAGACCTTCTTCGGCTTGAGTCTCGAAGCCCAGCGCGACGTCGTGCTGATGCTGGTCGAGGAACATCTGAGCCGCAGCATCCTCGAGGAGATC
This sequence comes from Gammaproteobacteria bacterium, assembly GCA_050184115.1. Taxonomy (GTDB): domain Bacteria; phylum Pseudomonadota; class Gammaproteobacteria; genus JACKNG01. Next base: position 365,410 of record JBFXAQ010000004.1, read on the forward strand.
GGCCGCGTCGGCGAGTTCGAGGAGCGGCCTGGTACCGGCATCGCCATCCAGGTAGACGTCGAGGACGCGGTCGGCATCTCGCACCAGATGGCCCGTCTCAGCGAGGAAGTGGAGGACCTGTTATGAACACGCGCAAGGTCGTGCGCACACGCGACGTCATGGAGCAGACCTTCACCGAGGTGGACGGCCTCGCCACCGTCGCCCAGGCGCTGGAGATCATGCGCAAGGACCGCCTGCAGGTGCTGATCGTCAAGAAGCGCTCGGAGGTCGACGAGTACGGCATCGTGCTGCTCGCCGACATCGCCAAGAAGGTGCTGGCCAAGGACCGCGCGCCTGAGCGCGTCAACGTCTACGAGATCATGTCCAAGCCCGTCATCAGCGTCGACCCGCACATGGACGTGCGCTACTGCGCGCGCCTGCTCGACCGCTTCGGGCTGTCGGTGGTCCCCGTGATCGAGGACGAGCGGGTGATTGGCATCGTGAGTTATTCGGAGCTGGTGTTCCGGGGCTTGTGACCCGGAACGGCCGATTGCACGGCGGCGGTAGCGACGCGGCCGCGCGTTGGACGACACAAAGATAGCGGCAGGACTCGCGCGCCTCACGAGCCCGGTTCGTTTCTGCTATGGTTCGAACGGGGTGTTCCCGAGTATCGGTAACCGGGCTCATGGTGCGCGAGGGGCCGAGATGGACGTGTCGCTGTTCGAATGGCGTCAGGGAGCGGACGTATGGGGTGCGGATCCGGACGCTTTCGCGGACAGGGCGAAGCGTGCCCTCGATCAAGGCTACCCCTCGCTGGCGCATGAGATCGCCCACGAGGGCGCGCGCCGCCATCCCGGGCATTTTCAACTCGAGTATCTCTTGGCATTGGCGCTGGCGCGTAGCAGCGCGCATCCTCTCGCCGCAAGCAAGGTCGAGCGACTGCTGGACGAATTGCCGGCGGCACATCCGCTTCTGGCCGAAACCTTCAGCCTGAAAGGACGCCTCGCCAAGGACCGTGCCATGCAGGCACGGAGCGAGGAAAGTCGCGCGCGGTTGGCGTGGGAAAGCATGGCCAGCTACCTGAAGGCCTATCGTTTGTCCGGCGACGTTCACCCCGCGATCAATGCGGCTTCGATGTCGGCTATCGCCGGCGATGCGGAATCGTCGCGGGTATACGCACGCGAAACGATCACGGCGTGCGAGAAGCGATTGAAGAGCACGCCGGATGATTATTGGGTTCTGGCGTCGCTCGGTGAGGCGGCCCTCCTGCTTGGTCGCACCGACGATGCGCTGCATTGGTACGGCGCAGCGATGAGGAGTGCCGTGACGGACCTGGGTAGCGTCGCTACGATGCGCCGACAAGTCGCCTTCCTCAAGGCGCATCTCAGCGTCGACCGCGCCGTGACCGATCTTCTGGGGATACCAAAGATTGGCGCATTCGTCGGCCACATGATCGATCAGCCGGGACGACCCAAGCCAAGATTTCCGGGGGAACTCGAAGCTGCGGTCAAAGCGCGCATCGACGATGCCGTGGGCCGGGCGGGGCTCGAAGCCGCATTCTGTTCCGCCGCCTGTGGCGCGGACATCCTGTTCATCGAAGCCATGATCGAGCGCGGTATCGACGTCCACGTGCTGTTGCCTTTCGCGCGGCCGGATTTCGTGGAAACCAGCGTTTCCCATGCCGGGCCGGCCTGGGTGGAACGTTTCGAGGCGGCTCTCGAACGCGCGACCACCGTGGAATTCGTCACGCGCGAAGGCTACCTCGGCGACGACGTCCTGTTCCGTTATTGCGCGGAGGTGATCGGGGGAAAGGCCGCGTTACGTGCGCGCCAACTCGGCGGCGAGCCTGTTCTGATTGCCTTGTTGGAAAAGCGAAGCGCGGAAACGATCGGTGGCGCCAAGGACACCGTGCTGTCCTGGCTGCGCTCCGGGCATGCGACGGAAATCATCGACCTTTCCGAGGTCAGGGCCGCCATTTCGCAGGAAGCGAACGACTTCGGTCGCGGCGTCAAACCGGTGCCGCAGCCACCCATGGCTCGCAAGCAACCACGAAACCCTGCGCGCTCCATGCGTACGATGATCTTCGCGGACGTCGCCGGATTCAGTCGCCTGAGTGAGGAGATGGCACCTTCGTTCGTGCTGGAGTACCTGACCGCGATGGACGCCACCCTGCGCGCCCAGCCGGTCCCACCCACCGTCAAGAACACGTGGGGCGACGGTTTGTATCTCGTTTATGACGAAGTGCTCGTGGCCGCACGGGTAGCCCTGGCCCTGGTGGAGACGTCGGAGCGAATCGACTGGGCCGCGCTCGATATGCCTGCGGACACGCGCATCCGCGTCGGCATGCACCTGGGGCCTGTTTTTTCCGGTATCGATCCCATCATCGGGCAACCGAATTACTTTGGTTCTCACGTTACGCGGGCCGCGCGTATCGAGCCGGTTGCCGCGCCAGGTACCGTGCTGGTCAGCGAGCAGACGGCCTGCGTACTCGAGTTCCAGGACCAGGACGAGTTCGCCTGTGATTATGTCGGCGTGATCCCCCTGGCGAAGGACTACGGGGCGACACCTCTCTATCACCTGCGCAGAATGGCAGCGGCGGAATGATCCTGATCGGTCCGGTGTAATGCACCCCTGAGCGGTAGGCGCGATGATTGAAATCCGGAACGTTGCAGATCATCGCTGTGCTGACTGCGTCGCTCGGCTTCGGGCGAACGCGCCGGGCGTTACACGGATGATAGGTCGGTATGCTCCCGTACGGATCTCAGGTGCGCGGGCAAGCGCGTGAAGATCTTCCTCTCGTATGCGACGGAAGATCGGGAGGTGGCCGCTTCAATCTGTTTTTCCCTACGGGCTGAGGGCCACGAAGTCTTTTTCGACGAGGTCAGTCTGCCGGCTGGTGGGAACTACAACACGCGCATACGGGCAGCAATCTCACAGTGCGAGCTGTTCGCGTTCCTGATAAGTCCGCACTCGATCACTCCCGGCCGCTACACGCTCACCGAGCTGAATCTTGCCTGCCGTCGGTGGCCGAATCCGTCGCAGCACGTCCTCCCGGTGGTGGTGGCCCCGACGCCGGACCGTGACATCCCCGCCTATCTGAACGCGGTGACGCGCCTCACGCCGTTGGGCAACCTGGCGGCAGAGGTCGCGCTGTGGGTGGCAGATCTGCGGCACGATCCAGGCGACATGCGGAAAACGCAGGCATCCGTTGCCCGCGCCGAACCCGCTGTCAGTTATGCATCGATACATCTCAGTTTCGCTACGCAGCCGGACGGAAGGTTCGTTCTTGGCGTCCCATCGTCTCCCGCAGGCAGCGTTAGCGCGGCGCCCTGCGAAATCGAACCCGGCGATCTGCAGAAACTGCTGTGGATGGCGCCGCAGCCGGTTTCAGGTCCGCTACGTCGAGGCGGAACAGGCATGGGGACAATGCCCGGTTTATTGCCGTCGGCGGCGGATGCACGCGTGGTCGGCGAGCATATTTATGCGCTCCTGCAGGAGCCCCATGTTCGCGATTGTGTCGATCGCAGCCGGCGCCAGGTAAATCCCCAGCGAGGGTTGGGATTACGCTTCCTGGTCGACACGTCGAACGCTCCGGAACTGGCTCTCCTGCCATGGGAACTCGCATACGACCCAGTACGTGAGGACTTCATTTTCTGTGACCGCATGACGCCGCTCGTTCGATGGCAGGACATCGGTACGCCCGCCCCGACTCTCGCGGTGCGGTTACCCGTTCGGCTACTGGTCGTCGTCGCCGCACCCAAAGATCGGCCAGAGTCTTCGATTGGCGAGGAAATTTCCCGACTGCATGACGTCATGGACGAGCTGACCAGGCAGGGGCTTGTCGAAACGGTCTATCTCGAGCATGCAACGCTTGAAGCCATGGACGCCGCGCTGCTGAAGCATGCCCCGCACATTCTTCACTTCATCGGCCACGGCGATTTCGTCGATGGGCAGGCGGCAGTCATCCTGGAAACTTCCGCGCCGGGCGCAACGAGTGACCCTATCAATGGTCGTCGTCTCGCGCTGGTTCTGCGCAATCACCTTGCAAGCCTACGTTTTGTCTTTCTGAATAACTGTCTTGGTGCGGCAGCGCGGCAAGGAGATCCGCTCGGTAGCGTGGCATATAGCCTTGTGAGGCGCGGTGTCCCGGCTGTGGTGGCGATGCAGTTTCCGGTCACTGATCGTGCCGCAGTCCTGTTGGCGCACCACTTCTATCGCTACTTGTCGACGGGTCTTCCGGTGGACACCGCGCTGACTTCGGCGCGCGCATTCCTGCTCGCTCGTGGCTGCGAGGTCGAATGGGCCGCCCCCGCGCTACACACCTGTGCGCTAGATGGGAATCTTTTCGACGTTGATTCCGGGGCGGTGCACGTCGAATTCGTGCCGACGGCAGCGTACGAGGCCAACCGGGCTTCGAATGTACCAATGTCCCGGTCTTCGACGGCTCAGTCGGCCGACGGTGAAGTGCCGGCAGTGGAGGGGACGACGGAGCACGCGTTTCTGACCATCGTGTTCGCGGACATCAGCGGCAGTACGCGCCTATACGAGGTCCTGGGCGATGGGCCGGCGCGGGCCCAGGTGGCCAGTTGCCTGCAGGTGCTGACGGACGTCACCAAGCGCCACGGCGGCTCGGTCATCAAGACCATCGGCGACGAGCTCATGTGCACCTTCCCGACCGCCGAGAGCGCGGTCTCGGCCGCCTGCGAGATGCACGAGATGCTGGAGGACGAGGTGGTCGAAAGCCCCTCGGCCGGTCAGATCTCGCTCGCCATCCGTATCGGCCTCCATCACGGTCCGGCCATCCTGGAGGCGGGTGACGTCTTCGGCGATGCGGTCAACGTCGCCGCGCGCATGGCCTCGATGGCCAAGGCCGGCCAGATCATCACCACCCAGTCGACCATCGACGAGCTGCCGCCGATCCTCAAGGCCAGCTCGCGCTTCATCGACCGGGCGCCCGTCAAGGGCAAGAAAGAGACGATGGACATCTTCGAAGTGCTGTGGCAGCAGGAAGACGTCACGCGCATGTCGACCGGGGTCATCCCCGAACCGATCAACCGCGCGCAGCTCGACCTGCGCTACCACGATGACCGCGTTACCGTCGACGCCGAACGCAGCCAGGTCGTGCTGGGGCGCAGCAAGACCGCCGACATCGCCGTGGCCGAAGCCCTCGCCTCGCGCCAGCACGTGCGCGTCGAACACCGCCGGGGCAAGTTCTTCATCATCGATCAGAGCACCAACGGCACGTATGTCTTCTGCGATGGCAGCGAGGCCTTCCTGCGCCGTGAGGAGATGCCCCTCACCGGCAGCGGCAAGATCAGCCTCGGCCGCTCGTTCGCGGAGAACCCGCAGGAAATCGTGTATTTCAAGACGGGTGACGGCGCGTATTGGGATGCTGCTTCCGCCCGTAGGCTTCCGGCGGCTGGCCAGCCAGGGCACGTGGCGCCGGAGCACCAGGTGCAAAGCAAGCGCTGGTCAGCTGATCCGCCCAGCGCTCTTGAACACTCACGTATCGCGCCCGCACCGACGCCGAGCGACAGAGCCGCGGCAGACGTCGGTGAGGCGGATGACCACGGAATAGACGTGAAGTTGCCCGGCAGTGCGGATGCGCCGCCGAGTTTCAGCCAGATGGTTCCGTACGCTGAAGAGTTCGACGCCGAGGCCTCCGCCTTTCTCGATTTTGACGACTCTGGCGACGATGAAGACGACCTTGGGGACCGCTATTACGCATCACGCGCCAGTACCGACGATACTGTCAATGCACAGCAGCACGTTGATTTCATCGTTGGCGAGTATGGAAATTTTGACGATGAAGCGCTGGCTGGACGGCAAACTCGACCAGGAGACGTCGAATCTGCCGTAGGTGGCGACTTTGAGGAAGCATTCGACATCGGCATGATTGGGTCGCCAATGCATGTCGGCGACAGCCCGGAGGGCGATCGCGGAAAGCCGGTTCTTGCCACCGGCGCAATAGGCCCAGCGCAAGACAGATTGCCCGTTGTCGTCGCCGTAGTCGTGGCGGTAGCCGTTGGTATCGGACTGACGACGTTTGCGACGTCATTCCGGTTCGATTCGGGGGCAAGCCACCAGCCGAGCGTATCGACAAGTGCTGCGGAAGACGACCACAGTCCGCCGCCCTTCCGACCGTCGCCATCGCCGGAAGCTGGCGGATCCGAGCACGGCGATACCGCTCAGAATGCGGAGAGTCCTCCGCCGGCGACTCCGATTTTGGCACCGAGCTCGCCGGCCGTAGCCGAGCCGGGTCTGGTGGCCCGGATCTCGACAGCCTTGAATGCCGGGCGTCTCAGCGAGGCCCGCGTCCTGCTCGAGAAGGCCAAGGCGACGGAGGCCGAGCATCCCGACATCGTGCGGCTCAAAGCAGCCTTCAATGCCCGCCTGGGCGAGGCCAAGGCGCTATTCGACGCCTACAAGTCTCAGTACACCGACGGCGACTACGCGGCCGCGCTGACGACCATGGAACAGGCACGTGTGGTGTGGGCGGACAGCGACACGTTCACGAGGGAGCACGCGCGTGTCCGGGGCAGGATCGACGAGCAGGCGGCGACGCGCGAGCCCTCGTCCGCGCCGCGCGTGGTGACGGCGGCCCTGCCGCCATCCAACCCATGCGACAGCCGGCTGGCCGGATTCGGCAAGCGTCGCCAGGGGACCTGCTTCTACTTCGTGTCGGGTGACCAGCGCGGCCCGTCGATGGTGGTGGTACCGGAAGGCGGTGAGATCACGCGGCCCTTTGCCATTGGCAAGTACGAGATCACGGTATCGGACTACAACCGCTACTGCATGCTGAGCGGGGGATGCGAGCCGCGCCGCGATGCCGACGGGCGCCAACCGATCACCGGCATATCGATCGCCGACGCGCGGGCCTATGTCGCATGGTTGTCCGAAAGCACCGGGAAGCATTTCCGCCTGCCCACGGTCGGCGAGTGGGTTTACGCCGCCGAGGCCGCCGGTGACCAGCCGCAGAGGGACTACAACTGCCGGCTCGAACAGGGCGGCAAGTTGCTCAAGGGCCAGGGCGCGATGGGCGTGACTACCGGCAAGCCAAATGGTTGGGGGTTGTACAACTACATTGGCAATGTGCAGGAGTGGGCGACATCGGGCGAACGTTTGGTCGCACGCGGGGGCGCCTATGGTGATCCTATGAACGACTGCAGTATCGACTTCGAACGCGCTCACGACGGAACGCCGGACCCGTTCACGGGAATGCGTGTCGTCATGGACCTCGGTGAACCGGGTGAAATGCCCGCGCCGCCTGCGTTGGAACCCCCGATACCAGTCCCGGGCGCACCGCCAACAGCGTCACTGTCCCCGGAAGCCGCGCGTCCCGCAATCGGTTCGCCAGCTCAGGGTCAGCCGGGCACCCAGGGTTCTCATGCCGAGTCCCACGGTTCATCCGCGCCTGCGTTGGCGCCGGCCGGCCCAGCCGTGCCGCGCTCAATCCCTCTCTACAGCGTGGTGCCCGGCGACACCTTGTGGTCGATCGCGGCCTCCGCATACGGCAATCCCTTGCGATGGACCGAGATCTACGCGTCGAACGGCGCGGCACTCGACAACCCCGATCGGATCTTCCCTGGTCAGCGTCTGCGGCTGGAGGGGAGCAATGTGCCGTTGTCGGCGTCGCTGCGGACTTATGCCGTGAAACCAGGTAACAGCCTGTGGGGAATCGCCCGCAGCGAACTCGGCACCCCCTCCCGCTGGCACGAGATCTACCGCGCGAATCGTGATCGCATCGCCCATCCCGATCTGATTTACCCGGGGCAAAACCTGTCCTTGCCGATGCGTTAGAAGATGGGGCACATGTCACTTTCTTCGGAACGCGCCTGGCGCATCGCGTCCGCGAGCGCGGCGTGAATGCAGGACCAGCCACCGAGCGTTGGCACGTGCTATCCAAGGCGGTCGTTGCGGCTGCGCATGCACGTAACGTCCGGCGAGGCCCAACGCGGGAGGCGGGTGGGCCGAGAACGACCGGGTTGGTCACCTGCGGACTGCGGCAAGTTAATGTAGTTCCTGGTCAGGATGTGACCGGTGCAATGGGGCAGGCAGCGGACGCCGTGAGAGACGAGGATCGATGTTGCGTACATTGAGCAGCGAGAGGCGAGGAGGGCGGGTGCCGCGTCGGCGGCCGCGGTCGAAGTGTGCTCGTGCTGGGTGCGGCGGTGACGACAGCAGGTGCACGGCAATGGCGGATCCGTCGTGTGCGCGGCGAATTCGGCAAGACGCGATACGATTCACGTTGCTGCGCGCAGCCGGGTGGTGCGCAAGTGGGTTTCAAGATGTTTCCAGCGGGTCAGGCGGAGCATATGAGGGGGCAGTGGTTGGTATGACTTGCGGCTCTGGTTTGGTGGGAACAGCCCGTCCGCGGGTGACCCGTTATCGCGATAGATGAGTAACACGCGCGGACGAACCGCCGTTGTCGTTCGTCCGTCGTCAAGGGGATCGAATTGTCACTACGATTGAACAAGGCGCGCCCAGGACGCGGCATTCGTCCGCTCGCCTGGCTTACCATTGCGGTCATCGGCGCTGCCGCCGTCGGCGGCATCGCCATCCACCGCGGCGAGAGCATCAACAGCCTGTGGTTCATCGTCGCGGCGGTGTGCGTGTATGCCATCGCCTTCCGCTTCTACAGCGCGTTCGTCGCCGCGAAGGTGCTGGTGCTGGACGGCTCGCGGGCAACGCCGGCCGAGCGCCTCGAGGACGGCCGTGACTTCGTGCCGACCAACCGTTGGATCGTGTTCGGCCATCATTTCGCCGCGATCGCGGGGCCCGGCCCCCTGATCGGGCCGACCCTGGCCGCGCAGTTCGGCTACCTGCCGGGTACGTTGTGGATTCTCGTCGGCGGCGTCCTCGGCGGCTGCGTGCAGGATTTCGTCATCCTGTTCTGCTCGCTCAGGCGCAACGGCCGTTCGCTCGGCCAGATGGCGCGCGACGAACTCGGGCCGGTCGGCGGCTACGCCGCGTTGGCCGGGGTCATGACCATCATGGTCATCCTCATCGCGGTGCTCGGGCTCGTCGTGGTCAACGCCATGAAACACAGCCCCTGGGGCACCTTCACGGTCTCGATGACCATCCCTATCGCACTCTTCATGGGCGTCTATCTGCGCAGCATTCGTCCCGGGCGCGTGCTCGAGGCGACCGCCATCGGGGTCGTGCTGCTGCTCGCCGCGGTCGCCGGCGGTGGCTGGGTCGACGGTCTGCTCGGCCTGCGCGGGTACTTCGATTTCGAGGGGCGCGCGCTGGCCTGGCTCGTGATCGGCTACGGCTTCGCGGCGGCGGTGCTGCCGGTGTGGCTGCTGCTCGCGCCGCGCGATTACCTCTCGACCTTCATGAAGGTCGGTACCATCCTCGCGCTCGCGGTGGCCATCGTCATCCTGCGCCCGGACATGCACATGCCGGCCCTGACCCGCTTCGTCGACGGCACCGGTCCGATCTTCGCCGGCAAGCTCTTCCCCTTCGTTTTCATCACCATCGCCTGCGGCGCGATCTCGGGTTTCCATGCGCTGATCTCGTCGGGCACCACGCCGAAGCTCCTCAGCAACGAGGCCGACGCGCGCATGATCGGTTACGGCGGCATGATGATGGAGTCCTTCACGGCCGTGATGGCCATGATCGCGGCGTGCGTGCTCGAACCGGGCGTGTTCTTCGCCATCAACAGCCCGGCCGGCATCGTCGGCGCCGACGCGGCAAGCGCGGTCGCGACCATTTCGAGCTGGGGCTTCCCGGTCGCGGTCGAAACCATGAGCGAACTCGCGCGCGAGATGGGCGAGGCGAGCCTGTTCGCGCGCACCGGCGGCGCGCCCTCGCTCGCCGTCGGCATGGCGCACATCTTCTCGACCGCCATGGGCGGCGGCCTGCTCGCGTTGTGGTACCACTTCGCGATCATGTTCGAGGCCTTGTTCATCCTCACCACGCTGGATGCCGGTACGCGCGTCGCGCGCTTCATGCTGCAGGAACTGCTCGGGCGGGTGTGGGCGCCGCTCGGACGCGTGAGCTGGTACCCGGGCGTGCTGCTGTCGAGCGGCCTGGTGGTGATGGCGTGGGGCTGGTTCCTCTACCAGGGCGTGGTCGACCCCTACGGCGGCATCAACAGCCTGTGGCCGCTGTTCGGCATCTCGAACCAGATGCTGGCGGCGATCGCGCTCTGCGTCGCGACCACCGTGATCGTGAAATCGGGTCGCGCGCGCTACGCCTGGGTCACCGCCGCACCACTCGCCTGGCTGGTGGTGGTCACTTCCAGCGCGGCCTTTGCCAAGCTCTTCGACCCCGCGCCGCGCATCGGCTTCCTTGCCCACGCGGCGGATCTCGAAGCGAAGCTCGCCGCCGGCACGCTGCCGAGTGAAGTCGCCACCGCGGTGCCGCGGCTGGTGTTCAACGATCACCTGAACGTGGCGTTGACCACGCTTTTCCTCGTCATCACCTGGGTGCTGGTGCTCGATACCGCGCGGGTCTGTCACCGCGCCGTGCGCGGGCGGCCGACGCCGCCGTTCAGCGAGGAACCGTACGTGGCGACGGCGCTGGGCGTGCGTTGAGATGGCCCGCATGCGCCGCTGGCTGGCATTCCTGCGCGCCTGGGCCGCGTGGCTGAACGGCGACGCGGCCTACGCGCACTACTGCGCGCACCTCGGCCGTGCCCATCCGGACGAGCCGCTGCCGAGCCGTGCCGAGTTCCACCGCGCCGAGACCGAGCGGCGCTGGAACGGCATCAGGCGGTGCTGTTGAGTGTCAGCCGCCGAGCCGCTCGGCCAGCCGCAGGCCGACCACGCCGAGCACGATCACGGCAATCGAGGCGAGCTTGAGGGCCGAGGCCGATTCGCCGAACCAGGCGATGCCGATGAGCGTGATGAGGGTCATGCCGAGCGCCGCCCACAGGGCGTAGGCGACGCTGATGTCGATGCTGCGCACGGCCACCGTGAGACACGCGATGCTCGCACCGTAGCAGGCGAACACCACCACGCTCGGCAGGAGCTGGCGAAAGCCGTCGGCGAACTTCATCGCCGTGGTGCCGCAGACCTCGAAGACGATCGCGGCGATGAGCCAGAGCCAGGCCACGCGCTCCGGCCCGTGCGCCTCAGAACGGCACGTCGTCGTCAGTGAAGGGCGGTGGTTCGTCGTCGCGCGGCGGGCGGTCGTCGGCGCGCTTCTTGCCGCCGCTGCCACCACCGCTGCCCTGGCCGCGCAGGGCGCGCACGTCGAGACTGTTGAAATAGCGCACCTCGCCCTGGCGGCTGGTCCATTCGCGGCCACGCAGGCTGAAGTCGACCTCGACGGTGTCGCCGACGCGGAACTGCTCGATCTCACCGACGCGGTCGCCGGTCAGCTCGAACGCCACGTACTGCGGGTAGTTGGGGTTCTCGGCGATCTCGAGCACGAACTCGCGCTTCTGGAATCGATCGGTGATCTGCTTCGTCTCGAAGACGGCGTGCAGCCGTCCGCTGGTGGTCATGCTCATGGGCTTTGCTTCAGGGATCGGTTGGAAACGGGACCGGTCGCGCGGAACACGCGCGACCGGCCAGCGGCGGCTTCAGGCGGCGCGGGTCGCGGCCATGCCGAGGTTGCGCAGTTCCGGCATGCAGTCACTGGCGAAGACTTCGAGCGAACGCATGGCGCAATCGAAGGGCATGCCGGCGAAGCGGAAGCATGTCAGCATGTCGAAGTCACCGACGATCCGGCGCCGCTGCTCGACCATGTCGATGACCTGCTGCGGGGTGCCGTGGACCTGGGTGGCGAGGTACATCTCGGCGACGTTCTCGAGCCCGGCTTCGCGCATCGCCGCGGCACTCTCGCCGTAGTCGGCATAGCCCTTGGTGTTGGCGTAGTGCTCGCCCATCATCTCGTAGTGATGCATGACACTGTGCAGGTAACCGATGATGTACTTGCGCGCGTTGTCGGCGGCACGACCGGCATCGCGGTCGACCACCGAGAGATCGGTGAAGAACGGTACCGGCGGCGCCTCGCCGTGCAAGCGACGGTACTCGGCGGCGTAGGTGTCGATCTCCTGGCGATGGACCTCGAGCGGCTTGTAGGTGAACTGCATGATCTTGGCGCGGTTGACGGCGGCTTCGACGACCGAGTCGCTGGACATCGCGACCTGCACCAAGCGGTCCCTGAAGCTCTTCGTCGGACGCGGGCGGATGGCGGCTTCCGGCTGCTTGAAGTGCTTGCCCTCGTGGGCCTTCATGACCCCGCTCTCGAGTGCGTCGAGGATCATCGGCGTGGCCTCGTCGAAGCGATCGCGCGAGTCGTCCATGGAGATGCCGAACTGGTTGTACTCGCGTCGCGACAGACCACGGCCGAGGCCGAGGACCAGACGCCCGCCTGAGAGTTCGTCGAGCAGGGCGGCCTTCTCAGCCACGCGCAACGGCTCGTTCCACGGCACGATGACTGCGGCGGTGAGGAGCTTGGCCTGCTTGGTCCGGCCCGCCAGGTTGGCCAGGTAGACGAAGTTGTCGGGGCAGAAGGAGTAGTCCTCGAAATGGTGCTCGACGATGCCGATGAGGTCGTAGCCGAGTTCGTCGGCACGCAGCGCGAGGCGCATCTCTTCGTCGTAGACCTGGTGATCGGTGACGGACGGGTCGTAGCCCCAGCTCTGGGCCAGAAGTTGACAGCCGATTTGCATGCGAAATCCCCTCGATGATCGCTCGGGCGGGCGGTGACCCGCGCCTGGGTGGTTGCAGGACAGGCGGGCGCTCGGGCTGCGCCGCCGGGATGCCGGTGCCCGATTGTCGTCGTTCCGTCACCCGGCCGTCCAGTTCCGGCCCGGACGAGCCGGGCGCGTGGACGTGACGGACGGCCGCCGACGATGCGCGCGATGTCGGACATGCGGCCCCGCCTGGTCAGGGCTGCCGCCGGCCGGTGGCGGTCGCTCCCGTGACGGCGTGGCCGCGTGCCGCGGGCGCAGCGAACCCGAGCTGGCAGCGCCAGTCGTCGCGTGCGTCGTACGCGAACGGACCTGTTCGTTTCTCAGCGACTCCATAACACAGGTCAAGGTGGCGCGGTCCGGCTACCTCAGTGTGGCCAGCGGGGAATGAAGCCGATAACACCTGCATGCACGCGCTGGTCCATCTCGCCGTCGTCTGGAGTTCCGTCTACGTCGCGGTCATGCTCGCCGCGCGGACCCGGCTGACTCCGGTGCTCTATTTCCTCGCCATCGGCTCCTTGTTGGTCAACATCGGCGTGCTGCCGCGAGAGAGTGATGCCTTCATCGCCGGGATGGCCGAACTCGGTATCGTCCTCATCATGTTCGCGCTCGGTTTCGAGGAGAACTCGAGCCGCTTCGTCAGCGCGGTCAAGCGCAGTTGGGGCATTGCCCTGTTCGGCGCGGTCGTGCCCTTTGCGGTGGCCTACGTGGTCACCCAGTACTTCTGGGGTGACTACCACATGTCGCTGATGTGCGGGCTGGCGATGACCGCGACGGCCGTATCGCTGACCATGGTTTCCCTCAAGAGCGCGGGTCTGCAGCAGTCGGCGGCGGCGACCGGCATCATGAGCTCAGCCGTGCTCGACGACATCGGCTCGCTGATCCTGGTCGCCGTCCTCATCCCCATCGCCAGCGGGGTGGGCGAGGTGTCGGCGCACGGGCTGCTCGTCATTGCAGCCAAGGTCGTCGTGTTCTTCGCCATCGTCGTATTCATGGGCGTGGTGCTGTTTCCAGAGAAGCGCGACAGCGCCTGGGCGCGCATCCCGCTGCTGCGCTACGTCGCGCTGCGCTCGCTGCTCGCCTTCGATCGCGGCGAACACGCCACGCTCGGCGTATTGTTGATGGCGCTGCTCACCGGACTGCTCGCACACCTGTTCGGCTTCCATCCGGCCATCGGCGCCTACATGGCGGGGCTGGTGCTGAAGGAGGAGTATTTCCGCTTCGGTGACGAGCTGACCGTGAACTACTACGAACGTACACGGCAGATCGTCGACAACGTGGCCTTCTCGTGGATCGGACCGGTGTTCTTCGTCAACCTCGGTGCGCACATCGTGTTCGACTGGGACGTGCTGATCGGTGTCGCGCCGCAGGTTGCCGTGCTGTTCGTCGGGCTGTTCGTCGGCCAGGTCGCCTCGGCCGCGCTCGCCGCGCGCTACACCGGCGGCTTCGACGCCCGCGACAGCCTGCTGATCGGTTTCGGCATGCTCGGGCGCGCCGAACTCGCCTTCGTCGTCATCGACATCGCCTACGTGCAGTTGCCGATCCTGAACACCGAGACCTTCTACATGCTGATGGCGACCGCCTTCGGTCTCAACGTCGCCGTGCCGCTGACCATCGCGTGGTGGAAGCTGCGTTACCCCGAGGCAGCGCTGCCGGCGTATCGGGGGCTCTGAAGCCTCTGAAGCTGCGGCGAGAGGGGGCGGATCAGCCCGCTTAACCATTCGGAGTGTCAGCTTTTCTTTCCAACGCGAATGGTTGACCGGAGCATGGCCAGAAAATTTATAACTTATTGAAATATTGAATTATTTTGATCAGCGCGTGTTTCCTCACCGGCGCGCTCTCGTGTCAACGGATTTGACATTGGCGGCATGAGTTCTTTGGAGGATAAGACCCATCTTATTGAATAATAATGAAAATATTAATAAGGCACGATATTTGCCTTTAGTTTGATGAGAGCACAGTGAGTTCAGTCAACCCATCGCGCGTCTCGCGATGGCGGCATCATCGAAATACGTCGAGGGCTCGAAACAATGAAACCAATCATCCAAGCATGCTGTGGTGCAGTACTCCTCGCGACAGCAACTTCCGCGTCAGCGGTTGTGATCGATTTCACCGGTGGTACAGCGACCTTTGCCGGAGGCGGCGGGTCGGGTACCACCACCGCCGGCAGCGAGCTGTTCAATAACGTCGACTTCTACGTCGAGAACGGCTTCAAGCTCGATTTCATAAATGCTTCCCCGAACAACGGTGAACATATTGGTGACTATTACGGCCCGGATGGTACGGGCAACTCCAATGACGTCATCCACGGTCATTGGGCACCGAATTTCGGCGACATGTCTGCCATCGAGATCTCGAAGGTCGGCGGCGGAACCTTCGACCTCAACTATTTCATCCTCACCTCCAACACCGCGATTGGTGGCGGTCCGGCCACTGGCAACGAGCAGACCTACATCCAGGCTTGGATGGGTGGAGTAATGACCTACCAGCAATTGCTGCCACCGGAAAGCTGGGGTTGGGTCGGCGTGCACAACCCGGGCCCGCTGCAGAACGATCCGCAGATTTACCTGGGCTCGGAGTTCGACAATGTCGATCTCGTGCGCTTTGTTGTCGGCAACGATGTCTTCTGCTTTGGCATGGACGAGTTCTACATCGACGAAGCCGCCCCGCCGCCGCGTGGGGTGCCGGAACCAGCCGGCCTGGCGCTCGTGGGACTTGGATTGGTCGGCGCAGTACGCCGGCGCAAATCCCGCGGTTGAGCGATCGCGAAGCCATCCCAGACGGGGCCGGTCGGCCCCGTTTTTTTTGGTTCATCGCGCAATACCGGGGAAGGCGGCGCGTATTTTCAGGAAGAAGTAATCCTGGTCTCTGTACCCATAAGCGCGCCGCTTGATGACCTTGATGGTGTTGTTGATACCCTCAAGGACGCTCGTG
>JBFXAQ010000005.1:0-355678 GCA_050184115.1 Gammaproteobacteria bacterium
GGATTGCAATCGGATTGCCCGAAAGCTCAACTCGAGACCACGAAAGAAAATCGGCTTCAAAACTCCGGAGGAAGTCTATGCAACCCTCTAATCAGTTGTGTTGCACTTCGCTTGTTAATTCAGGCGGTAAATCTCTTTAGGAATGTGCTTGGCTTCATTAGCTCGCAGTCTGGAGAATGTAACCATATTGCGGGAAATCGAATCCGCAAGTGGTCCCAAACCTGTAAGAGCTCCAGCGCTTCACATCTCGCCTTTAACGTAAATCCGCCGAATTTGTCCCCCCCAACGTCGTTTTCGAACAACGTCATGAGAAACTCGATGTGACTTGCGGAGCTTCGGAATACCGCTGACCAATCCCACCATGAGGGGTCCGCTTGATGCTGAATCGTCACACCCGGACTTAGCAAAATGTGTTTTGCCACTTCCTCGGGTACGTACTGTGCAATAGAACCGGATAGTTCAATGCTTAGAAGTGGTTCCACGAAATTGCGCGGACCAGGAATAAGCCCCCAGTCGGAATTACTGGTGAAGCGTTGCATTAGCTTTTGCCGCCTAACGCCACAATGAGCCGCACTTGACGGCGACGACCGGAGCGGCAGCGAAGGAAGGAGCGGTCAAGTGTCGGACTCCATTGTGATGTTAGGCTGCGGCATACGTAACTTGCCACCGCTGCTATTCGCGATGCTTTCTGCCACGCGCTTTCCAATAAAGAACGTTACCGCGGTAGTTTTCTTAAAGCGTATTTCTACATCGTCGAATAACCGCATCTTCCGATGCAATTTCAAACAAATATCGCCCCACGGAACAGCAAAGGACGGCAAACCGAATCGGAACGGGAGCATCACAGAGAACACAAGCGCGTCGTCATTGCACTGAATGTAGACGATTCCTTTAAAGCGGTAGCCAAGTAGGGTGCGCAAAGACTGGTTACGAATAATGACACCGCTTCCCTGTGGCCGTTTTGGATATAAAAGAGCCAACTCCCGCCATCCGGAGAGCGTACCGAGTAAGCGAGAAGTCGCTAGCCACCCACAAAGGAAAACTAGACCAGGGGCAATAGGTTCAAACAAGTATAAGACCGATGCCACTGCCTACTACTACCGCAGCCTAACGCCCTGCTAACCTGCGCTTGACGGCGACGACCGGAGCGACAGCGAAGGGAGGAAGCGGTCAAGCGTCAGGTTCAGCTGGATGTTAGATTGCGCATTCATCTTTCTTCTGCTGCTCTACGAAGTATCAAATCGACGAGTTGCGCCGGGAATACCGCGCCCACCAGTTCCGGGCTCTCCGTGATCGCCGAAACTGGCAGGAAATCTGTGACTTCGAATCGCTCTCTGTTAATCGCGGCGACTCGAACGGCACCTACTGATTCTGACACCGGCCTATTCGGAATCGATACCCACACATAGTACTTCGGGTAGGCAACACCGCTCTGAGTCGGCCCGTCTCGGAGCATATCGATGCTCAGCTTTTCTACGTCTTGTTCGGGCACTCGGAAGTACGAGGCCAAGTCTCGGCGAAGTACAGACGAGAATTCCCCGAGACTAGGAACATTAGCTTCAATGTGCGATTGCTGAATAGCCCTCATCACATCGCCTGGTTCCGCGGAAGCAGCCGCAGATAAGGTGAGGAGCAGTAATGCCCGGATAATCATCGCGCAATCTAACGCCCTGTTAACCTGCGCTTGACGGCGACGACCGGAGCGGCAGCGAAGGGAGGAAGCGGTCAAGCGTCAGGTTCAACAGGATGTTAGATTGCGCGTTCATATTCCCGTCAGGTAGTCGACGAGCGCTTCTTCTATTCGATAGCGGCGGACATTGTTAAACGTGATCTCGCTTACGAGCCCTAGGTTCTCAAGAACGTCGAATTTACCTTCAAGCTTGTCGTGATCCTCGTAGTAGTACGCGAATATTTGCCTCTGAGAACCGTTGTACGACCACTTTCGACTCAGGATCACTGCTTCACGGGTCGTAGGGTGAGTTTGCAAATCCTCCTGCATTTCTCGTAGAAGGCCCGGCATTAGATGCTCGGCCTTAGCAAACGCCGATTGATCTCCGATTTCAGACTCAACGGGCTGCGCTAGTGCGGCTGCGGCAAACCGCTCAGCGCTTCTTTTCCAGCCTTCCAGGATGGCTAGAGAGAATTTCGTTTCGTCGCTGTCTATCAGCTTCGCGCAAGTTTGGCACAGCCACAGACCATTCGAAGAATCCGATCTCTGCTCCTGCGACATGGACAGGTCGTAGCGTGGCCCGCCCGGCGCAGCGGCCGTTATATGAGCCGCCACGCCGATACTTACTGCGCCACCGGGGTCGTCCTGTGGCCCGGCGGTCGGGCGCCGGCACTTGGGATTTGAACATCGAAATCCCACGCGTTTCGCAAGAAGCTCTTTTGTGGACTTGCTGAAATCGTCGCGCATTCGGCAATGGCACCCGCGCAATCTAACGTTGTGATAAGCCGCGTTTGACAGCGGTGCCCTGGAGCGGCAGCGAAAGGGTGCCGCTGTCAAACGTCGGCTTGATCACCTTGTTGGATTGCGGCTCGGACAGGACCGCAAGCCACTGGAGACCACCGCCGCCTTGCGGAGGCCGCGCCGACGAGGCCCTGGTTGCTTGAACGATGACTCGACCTTCCATGGACTCCCCCCAGTAAGCAGGAACCGACGAAAAGGCCCGACCCCGGCAACTCTGCGCCAGCTTCACCCGTGAGTGCAACACCTTCGCCTGGTTTCGCTACGGCAGACCGACAGGCAGGCGGAGCCCCGGCGAGAGGACGAACAGCTCAGGGACGGCACGGTTCCTTGCGGTAGGGATGGCACCGTGGGCCTCGGTGTGGGCGATGCCTCGCCAAATTCATCCGTTCTGCACGACGCTCGGTTACATGCTGACCGAAGCGACCTACCAGGCAACCGAAGTGGCGCGCCCATGAGCCGAACCCGCGCAGCGGCCACCCGCGGCTTCGGCCTACTCAGTTGGGTCGATTGCCACGCACAGAAAATCTTGAACCCGCAATACAACGCCACAATGAGCCGCGCTTGACGGCGACGACCGGAGCGGTAGCGAAGGGAGGAGCGGTCAAGCGTCGGACTCCATTGTGTTGTTAGGTAATGCGTTGACGGCACGTGCAGCCCACTGCGCGCCTAGTTCTGCCGGCGATATACTTGAGCCTACTTCTGGTTTTGCCGCGGCCCTCTCCGGAAACATCAGAGAGCGCCACTGCTCGATTGTTGTCGCCTCGGTCATTCCTGCGCCTCTACTTTGCATCGTGCTACTCCCGATAATAGTTTGCGAAAAACTGCGGGTTATATTCGGGCTTGAAATAGTGCTTTCTTTTGATCCAAATGAAGCCATCGCCCTTGGAGATGACTGCTACATCGATCGGGCCGCCAACAGTTTCGACTGCCCTTGAGATTTTTCTCTTGAACACCGTCAGGTTAACTAATGATTCTGCCATGGCCGCCAGTTCGTCCTTCGGAAGCACTCCAACCATGTCAAGAATAGGTTGCGTATTATTCTTCTGCTGGAACTGATAGAGATCCTCTCGAAATTTCTCTAACAGTTTGGCCCCGTCGGATTGCATTCTGTCGCGAAGACGCTCCAGCTCGCCATTTTGCAAGCCTGTGCTTTCGGAATCGAGTGAACTAGCGTACTGATCAAACACTCCTTCAAGGTATGTGCCGGCGAAACTCGAAATGTCAGGATCTACTCCCGCCAGGAAAGTCCACACCATTTCGTCTTGGGCGAACGGGACGATAGTCGTCAGGAACTCGTCCTGGTGAATGGTACTTTTGCCGAGGATAAACGCCTTCTTTATTCGGCCGTCGACCATTCCTTCAACTAGATAGCTCGCGATTTTGGGAAACATGTCCTTGTCACCAAATCCTGCTATTACAACGCCGCTAGCGCGAAGGAGAAACTTATCTTTAACCACTAATGCGGCGGCCTGTCTGCAAATCTCATCTTGATCGTCAGATGACAGAAGCGGAGATAGTTCTCCGAACCTTTCGAAAGTCATTTCCAGAATTTTTGAACGCTGAGTGATGGCCAACTCGACCACATCTTGTTCGTTGAAGCCGGGGAGGTAATCCGCGGAATTAACTATCTCGCCTGTGCCGTCAAGCGCATCGCGAAATAGCGGCAACGTAGACGCAATAGTTACGGTGCTACCACTCTCTATACGTGCCTTAACAAGCGTTTCGAGGCTTTCGTAGAGCGCCCCAAATAGCATGTGTACGAGAGCTTCGAAATAGTCGTCCTTGCTCGTTTGCGGGATTATGTATTCGTCCGCGCTCAGGTATGTCCAAAAGTCTTCAACGTACTGGTCGAGCGTAGCGAATGTCTTCGTCCCGAGTTGATGTCGATATTCCTTGATTATCAGCTCCCATGGGATTCCCATGAAATCAGCACTGTCGTACACCATTATCCCCACAGGCTGATACTTCGAAAGCGCGAATAGCTTGTTTGCGCTGTTGTAGACTTTTTGATCGCCGATTGTTACGGCGCTATCCGCTGCGAGAGCTATACCCGACTTGTTAAGGATGGCTATTTCAGCTGTCATATCTCGCAAAGCCTCTGCGCATTACCTAACGTCGCGATAACCTGCACTTGACGGCGACCGACCGGAGCGGCAGCGCAGGAAGGGAGCGGTCAAGTGTCAGGTTCATCGCTTTGTTGGGTTGCGCTTTGCGGATTTGCTTTTCGCCAATACGAATATTGGGTGCTGGCCGTATTTACGTTGATGCCCTCGGCTATGCAGGCTTTCACTACCTCGTCGCGCTCTGCACTTCCTGTCCGCTTCGATATCTCGTCGGCAATTTCCCAGACGCGCCCCGTGATTGTTCCGGGCTTGGGACGCGGGTAAGGGACCTGTGCTGGTGGTTCTGAATAGGAAGGCATCGGCACAGCCTCTGACTGTGCGAATTGCGATAGATACTGGACGATGGTCGCGGTTGATTCCTCTCCGAATTGGTCGTGGATACGGGCATAAAGGGAACCAGGGATGTTTATTGCAACGGTTTCCATGGGGATTCTCCTGCAATGGATTACAGGAAGGAGATTAGCAGATATCTAGATATATACAAGATAATATCTAGATTACTATTCTTCGGTGTCCCTGCTGGAGAGAAGGCTTTGGGCGAAAGAGCTTTCCTAGACCGCGGATTCTCGCGCAACCCAACGCCACAATGAGCCGCGCTTGGCGGCGACGAGCGGAGCGGCAGCGAAGGGAGGAGCGGTCAAGCGTCGGACTCCATTGTGATGTTAGGCATAGTTCCATTCATCTTTTTGGCTGTAATCGGCCCATGGATGTTCACCATTAAACGGACCGACATAAAGGGCGCTACCTCTTCGTGCGACCCACTCGAGGCCGTGCTCGACTTCCCATTTGCAGTTGAGCTCCAGGTGAATTACCGGCTCTTCCCCGTGCTCTGGGTTGGGAACAAGAAGACAAATGGGCGTAATGAGTCCTAGGACTTCTCTCGGCATCGAAAAGGTCTTCTGGGGTTCGCCAATACGATCCAGAAAATCATTACAGTACCTAATAGAAGCTTCGCAGAGGTGATCTATTAGAGCGTCACTCATGGAGTTCAGATAGGTAGCGCAACTACCGACATATTCGATAGATGCTGAATCTTCCACGCCAAAACCAATATAGGTTTCGAATAAACCGAAATAGACCTCTCCCTCAAGCGACCATGTGTCGCCAGATCGGACATTTCTAATGGTCTCCACGGTTCACCCTACTATGCCTAACGCCACGATGAGCCGCACTTGACGGCGACGACTGGAGCGACAGCGAAAGGAGGAGCGGTCATGTGTCGGCCTCGATCGTGATGTTATGTGTGCGATCCTAAGAGCCTATTAGCGCTCGGAACTCCCGTACACATTGATAATCTCGGCCCTGCTGATTATTTAGAAGCCCGGGCACTACCATTTCACGCAGGAGCTTCGTGTCCTTGGCATTGAGTAGACCTTTGTTTCTGCGAAGACAAGCACCTATAAGCATTGTTTCCAGAAGCTGAATGTCTCGATGGCCGTTCTTGCTCGGCTTAGCAAAACGATCTCCCTCTGTGAATTTCGGGATTAACGTAAGGGTCGGCGTTCCCTTACGATTCGCAATCGCATCGTTGTAATGATTGAGTTTGTGAGGTGCAAAGCACTCTTTGCGAAATGTTTGCTTCTCCGCTAGGCCCACATACCACGGCAGAAGACCCTTCCCTGCACGAATTGAGAATATGTAGCAGCCTATCGCCTCAGAAAGTCCTTCCTCCTCCTTGTTGACCTCCTCCCAAAAAGCATTTAGTGAGCCAGCGTCTCTGGCTATTATCCGGCCGGCCTTTGGAATAGCGACGGCGCTGTAGGGGAAGTACTGCATTAGGTATGTCTCCTTCTTTGTTCGTACACATAACGCCTTGTTAACCTGCACTTGACGGCGACGACCAGAGCGGTAGCGAAGGGAGGAAGCGGTCAAGTGTCAGGTTCAACAAGATGTTAGACGCTGCCTTGAATACGTTTCTAATTGTTGTCTACGGATCTTCGTTGCGCTTGCGCTGACTGAGCTACCAAGTTCCCGTCAATTTCGATCTGTTCTGCACTAATCTGTTTGAACCGCCGAAGAAAAACGGGGAAATCGCGCTCTCGCCTATCCACCCTCGATAGCTTTATCGTGACCTCGCCTGTGAGATGGCCCTGTGAAAAATCGGAAGATTCGAATTTGAGACTTCCGAAATACGTCGGCCTTCCCGCCGATAACGTAAAAGGCAAATCTAATGGAGTTCGATTTGTGGTCCAACCGCCGCCCCCTAGGAGATGGTAATGGGTTAGGACATACTCGCCTGGCGGTAATTCGTACGCGTTCACGCAACCACGTTCGGCACCGGGGATAAATTCCGCCCAATCTAATCCATATCGTTGGCATAGATGATCTAGATTGACTTTCCGCATTTCTGCGCCAGTCTCTTTTCGACTTAATGTGAAGGAAAAGCCATTTATGTTGCCGTACAGGGCGTCCGGTGATGTAAATGCATAAGCAGAGATCAATAGTAGCGCCTTGGTCGGATTTCCATCCGGGTTGTAATTCTTAGATATTGGCCCCGGATAACACCCAGACACGACTAAAGTGGCAAGAAATAAATGAAGGATTCGCGCACGACTTGTGTTCAATTTTCTTATTCCCTTTCCCGTTTACTACAGTGGTTCCTATGAGATTTCATGCAGCGCCTAACGTTGTGATAAGCCGCGTTTGACAGCGGTGCCCTGGAGCGGCAGCGAAAGGGTGCCGCTGTCAAACGTCGGCTTGATCACCTTGTTGGATTGCGGCTCGGACGGAACCGAAAGCCAGCGGAAACAGCCGCCGCCTAGCGGAGGCCGCGCTGACGAAGGCTTTGTTGCTTGAACGATGACTCGACCTTCCATGGACTCCCCCCAGCGAGCCGGAACCGACGACAAGGCCTAGCCCCGGCAACTCTGCGCCAGCTTCGCCCGTGAGTGCAACACCTTCGACGACTTCCGCTGTGGCAGACCGATAGGCAGGCCAAGCCCGGGCGCGGAGACAACCAGCTCGAGGATGGCACGGTTCCTTGAGGTAGGGATGGCTCCTTGGCCCCCGGTTTGGGAGATGCCCCGCCGCATTCGCTGTTCTGCACGGCGCTCGGTTACCTGCTGACCGAAGCCACCTACCAGACGACCGAAGCGGGGCGCCCACGAGCCGAATCCGCGCAGCGGCTACCCACGGCTTCGGCCTACTCAGTGGGTTCGATTGCCCCGCACAGAGAATCTTGAATCCGCAATACAACGCAATGTTGAGCCGCGCTTGACGGCGACGACTGGAGCGATAGCGGAAGGAGGAGCGGTCAAGCGTCGGACTCGAACATTTTGTTAGGCGGCAGGCCCAATACTTCTTACATGTTAGGAGGCACGCTGGCCATTATGCCGGCGAACAAAACCGCTGCCACGGCGCCTATCATAGTAAGGATGATGGCGGCGGGTATGGAAGCAATAGCTAACTTGACCATGAACGTGACCATAGAGAGAAATCTCATATTCACGTCAACGACTACCACTCTTTGCTCGTGTACTGAGTCTGGATGTTCCACACACACCTCCTAGCGTCTGGTCGGAAAGTATTGATATGTGATCGTAAAGTTCTTTTGGATCCTAGAAGTAGGTAGACACATAGCGATGCGGGCCGGACGCAGTTGAAATTTAGCTACATTATTTCTGCCGCCTAACGTTGCCATAACCTGCATTTGACGGCGACCGACCGGAGCGGCAGCGAAGGGAGGAAGCGGTCAAATGTCAGGTTCATGGCCTTGTTGGGCGGAATCTGGTGGATTCTGCTGATGGGCATTGCTATCGGAGAACAAAGACGATCGCAATGATGGTCATTGAGGTGAGGGCAACTAGCGCATACCGTTCGCGCTTTGTAATCGGACCGCGACCTTCCAGATACCTGCTTAGCGTGGGCCAGAAGGGCCCGAAGATAGCTTTCCCGTCCCGCTTCCTCGCCTCGGCGTCGCCGGTTCCTGAGACGACGCCGAATATTCGGTACAGCTGCAACGCCCCAATCGCGATGAATATGATCAGGAACCAGTGTTCTTGGAGCAGTTCACCCATGGTGCGCCGGGAAGCTAAATGATGACTTCGTTGTCGTTCGTAGAATAGCCGGCTGTGGCCATTTGTGGGTGGAGTGCCGGAGCTTTGGGATCATTCGATTCCGCCCAACTGTTAATTAGACGGAATCCCGGTGCATGGTAATAGGCGGAATCCATATAGTGTTGGGCTAGGCGCGTGGGTTATGGTTTTATGCACATAGGGTAGCGCGGTTGGGATGCTGCGCCACTGATTTTGCAGATCGGAACATGGAGGTTCCATCATGGGCAAGAAGCCCTCTCGCACCCCTGCCGGGGGTGATTATTTCTGGGATCGGCTCATCGACAGTTTGCGGCCCCGGGCGCGCGACGACGAGGATCTGCGTTGGTACGTGCGACGGGTCGAGCGCTACCTGGCCGCGCATCCCGAGGTGCCGCTGGCGCAGCATCGGCCCGGGGATCTTGCCGCCTGGTTTGACCAGATGGGACGTTCGGAACGGGTGTCGGGGACGCAGTTCCATCAGGCTGTCGTGGCCCTGCAGGCGTGCTTCGGTGAGGTCCTTGGCCTCGACTGGGCGCAATCCTTCGATTGGGAGTTCTGGCTGGCCTCGGCACGTTCTCTCGAATCACGGCACCCGACCATCGCCCGCGACGCCCCGTTGCCCGGGGCGCCGCCGGTGCGCCCCACCCGCACGGGTCGTGCCGCGACCATGGCGGGCCTGCGCGAAGTCCGCGAACGCCACGCCGCTACCCTGCGCGGGCTGGTCGCCGAGATCCGCCGGCGGTCGTACTCGATTCGCACCGAGCAGGCTTACGAACAGTGGGTGTGCCGCTTCCTGCTCTACCACGACAACGCCGAGCCGGCTTCGCTCGATGGCCAGCACATCGTCGACTACCTGAACTTCCTCGCGGCCGAGCGCAACGTCGCGTCGCGGACGCAGTCGCAGGCCTTGAACGCGCTCGTCTTTCTCTATACCCAGGTGCTGAACGTCGAGCTGCCGACTCTGAATGCACTGGTACGCGCGAAGCTGTCGAAACGCTTGCCGGTGGTGCTGTCGACCGCGCAGGTACGCGCGCTGCTGTCGCACATGCAGGGCCGTCATGCCTTGATGGCGCGCCTGCTCTACGGCACCGGCATGCGGCTGATGGAGTGCGTGCGGCTGCGCGTCAAGGACATCGATTTCGATTACCGCCAGATCGTGGTCCGCGACGGCAAGGGCGCCAAGGATCGCGTGGTGCCGTTCCCCGATGCGCTGCGCGACCTGCTCACCGCCCATCTCGCCGAGGTTCGCGACCTGTTCGCCCGCGATCGCGCCGAGGGCGTGGCCGAGGTCTACATGCCGCCGGCCTTGTCGCGCAAGTACCCGGCAGCGGGGCGCGAGTGGCATTGGCAGTACGTCTTTCCGAGCGCGCGGCTGTCGGTCGATCCGCGAACGCTCAGGACCCGTCGCCATCACCTGCACGAGAGCAGCCTGCAGAAGGCGGTGCGCCGCGCGGCACAGGCGGCCGCGCTGCCCAAGGTGGTCAATTGCCACACCTTGCGCCATTCCTTCGCGACGCACCTCATCGAATCGGGCAGCGACATCCGTACGGTGCAGGAACTGCTCGGCCACGCCGACGTCTCGACGACGATGATCTACACCCACGTGCTGAACCGCGGCGGGCGCGGCGTGACGAGCCCGCTCGATCGCCTGTGAAAAGCCGGGCCGCGGGTGGTGCTCCGCGCCGTCAGCGTCCGCGTTCGCGCGCCACCGCGCGGTAGCCGATGTCGCGGCGGCAGAACATGCCGTCCCAGGCGATGCGGTCGACCCGCGCGTAGGCCGCGCGCTGCGCGGCGCTGACGTCCTCGCCGAGTCCGACGACGCACAGCACGCGGCCGCCGTTGGTGACGCACCGCTCACCGTCGCTGCGCGTGCCGGCGTGAAAGACGTACGTATCCGGCAGGTCGTCGTCGAGCCCGCCGATGACGTCACCCCGGGCGTAGTCGCCGGGGTAGCCGCCGGCGGCGAGCACGACGCCGAGTGCGGCGCGCGCGTCCCATTCGAGGGTGACTTCGGCCGCGCGACCCTCGAGCACGTCGAGGCAGGCGCTGACGAGATCGGTCTTCAGCCGCATCATGATCGGCTGCGTTTCGGGATCGCCGAAGCGGCAGTTGTACTCGAGCACGCGCGGCACGCCGTCGGCGCCGATCATGACGCCGGCGTAGAGGAAGCCGCGGTAGGGGCGGCCGTCGGCGCGCATGCCGGCCAGGGTCGGTTCGATGACGGTGCGCATGATGGTCTCGCTCATGGCCTGGTCGATGACCGGCGCCGGCGAATAGGCGCCCATGCCGCCGGTGTTGGGCCCGCGGTCGCCGTCGTCGCGCGCCTTGTGATCCTGGGATGACGCGAACGGCACCGCGGTGACACCGTCGCTCATGACGATGAAGCTCGCTTCCTCGCCGGCGAGGAAGTCCTCGATCACGACGCGCGCGCCGGCCGCGCCGAAGGCGCCCTCGCCGAGCATGCTGCGCGCGGCGGCGCGTGCTTCCTCGTGCGTCGCGGCGACGACCACGCCCTTGCCGGCGGCGAGCCCGTCGGCCTTGACCACCATCGGTGCGTCGCGCGCGTCGATGTGGGCGAGCGCCGCGTCGAGTGCTTCGAACACGGCGTAGCCGGCGGTCGGAATGCGGTGACGAGCGAGGAAATCCTTGGTGTAGGCCTTGGAGGCCTCGAGCACGGCGGCGGCCTGCGGCGGGCCGAAGCATTTCAACCCGGCGCGGTCGAAGGCGTCGACGACGCCGGCGGCGAGCGGCGCCTCGGGGCCGACGATGGTGAGGCCGATGGCGGCGTCGCGGGCGAAACCGACCAGGGCGTCGATGTCCTCGGCGCCGATGGCGACGTTCTCGACCCGCGCTTCGCGTGCGGTGCCGGCGTTGCCGGGCGCGCAGTAGACGCGCTCTACCTTCGGCGACTGCGCGCACTTCCAGGCCAGGGCGTGTTCGCGGCCACCGCCGCCGATGATCAGAACCTTCATGTCGTGCATCCCGTCCGCGACGCCGCTGGCCGGCGCCGCGCGATCAATGGCGGAAATGGCGCTCGCCGGTGAAGACCATGGCCATGTCGTGTTCGTCGGCCGCCGCGATCACTTCCTCGTCGCGCACCGAGCCGCCCGGCTGGATGACCGCGCGGATGCCGACCTCGGCGGCCTGGTCGATGGTGTCGCGGAAGGGGAAGAAGGCGTCCGAGGCCATCACCGATCCCTTCACCTCGAGCCCTTCGTCGGCGGCCTTGATGGCGGCGATGCGGGCGCTGTAGACGCGGCTCATCTGTCCCGCGCCGATGCCGACGGTGCGCCGCTCGCGGGCGTAGACGATGGCGTTCGACTTCACGCACGCGACCACGCGCCAGGCGAAGATGAGGTCGCGCAGTTCGTCCATGGTCGGGGCGCGCTTCGTCACCGTTTTGAGCGAACCCGCGGCGGTGGTCTGCGCGGCGAAATCACGATCCTGCACAAGCAGGCCGCCGGCGACGCGCTTGTACTCGAGCTGGCGCAGCGGGTCGGCCGGCCACTCGCCGGTGATCAGCACGCGGACGTTCTGCTTGGTGGCGAGCACCGGGCGCGCGTCCGCGGCGACGCCCGGCGCGATGATGACCTCGACGAACTGGCGCTCGACGATGGTCTTCGCGAGCGCCGCATCGAGTTCGCGGTTGAAGGCGATGATGCCGCCGAAGGCCGAGGTCGGATCGGTGGCATAGGCGAGTTCGTAGGCCTCGGCGAGCTCCCGCGCCTCGGCCACCCCGCAGGGATTGGCGTGCTTGACGATGACGCAGGCCGGCTCGCGGAACGAGCGCACGCAGTCGAGCGCGGCATCGGTGTCGGCGATGTTGTTGTAGGAGAGCTCCTTGCCCTGCAGCTGCTCGGCGCGCGCGAGCGTGCCGGGCGCGGCGTCGCCGTCGACGTAGAAGGCCGCGCGCTGGTGCGGGTTCTCGCCGTAGCGGAGCGTCTGCTTGAGGCTGACACGGATATCGAGCTGACCCGGGAACGGTTCGGGCTCAGTGCCGGTACGCACGGCGAGGAAGGTCGAGATGGCGCGGTCGTAGTGCGCGGTATGGGCGAAGGCCTTGGTCGCGAGGCGGTAGCGGGTCGGCGCGCTGACCGCGCCGGAGCGCGCGATCTCTTCTTCGACCAGCGGGTAGTCGGACGGATCGCACACCACCGCGACATGCGCGTGGTTCTTGGCCGCCGCGCGCAGCATGGCCGGCCCGCCGATGTCGATGTTCTCGACCGCCTCGTCGAGCGTGCAGTCGCGGCGCGCGACGGTCTGCTCGAAGGGATAGAGATTGACCACGACGAGGTCGATGGGCTCGATGCCGTGCGCGGCCATCACCGCGTCGTCGGTGCCGCGACGGGCGAGGATGCCGCCGTGCACCTTGGGGTGGAGGGTCTTGACCCGGCCTTCCATCATCTCGGCGACGCCGGTGTGTTCGGCGACGTCGCGCACCGCGATGCCGGCCTCGCGCAGCAGTTTCGCCGAGCCGCCGGTGGAGAGGATGCCGTAGCCGGCGGCGACCAGCGCCTCGGCGAGTGCTGCCAGCCCGCGCTTGTCGGAGACGCTCATCAGCGCCCAGGCCCTGACGTTGGTGTTGTCGGATGCTTCGTTCATGTCCGTCCGCGGCGATTGTCGGGAATGATGCCTTGCGGGTGCGGCGGTCGTCCGCGCCGCCGCCCGCCATGTCCTGTGCGGCGCCGGGCCGGCGGGCGGCCCGCGCAGCGGGTCTTCACGGTTTGAGCTGGTACTTGTTCAGGCGCGCGCGCAAGGTGGCGCGATTCATGCCGAGCAGTTGCGCGGCGCGCGAGAGATTGCCGCGCGTTTCGCGCAGCACGACCTCGAGCAGCGGCCGCTCGACCTGCGAGATGACGAGTTCGTGCAGGTTGACCGGGTCCTCGCCGTTGAGGTCGGCGAAGTAGCGATCGAGCGAATCGCGCACGAGTTCGCACAACGGCTGATCGCCGCCCTTGCCCGTGGCGCTCATGCGGCGTCGCGCCAGGCCGGCGCGCTGGCGAGTTCGTCGAGCAGTGCGAACTGCTGGTCGGCCTGTTCGAGGCGCACGAAGCGCTGGCGCCAGGCGGCGCCGTCGGCGAAGCCCTCGAGGTACCAGGCGATGTGCTTGCGCGCGATGCGCAGCCCGTTGTCGACGCCGTAGTGGGCGTGCAGCGCGGCGAGGTGTTCGCGCATCACGGCGAGACGCGCGAGCGTCGACGGCGGCTGCCAGGCGCGCCCGGCCAACGCCGCCTTGATGGCGGCGAAGAGCCACGGCCGGCCGCGCGCGGCGCGGCCGATCATGAGACCGTCGGCACCGGTCTCGGCCAGCACCGCGAGCGCCTCGGCGGGCGTGGTGATGTCGCCGTTGGCGATCACGGGGATGCGGACGGCCTGCTTGATCGCGGCGATGGTGGCGTACTCGGCGTGACCGCGAAAGGCGCAGGCGCGGGTGCGGCCGTGCACGGTCAGCGCGGCGATGCCGGCCTGTTCGGCGAGGCGCGCGACGGCGACGCCGTTGCGTCGCTCGGGGCTCCAACCGGTGCGCATCTTGAGCGTCACCGGGACGCTGACAGCGGCGACCACGGCGTCGAGGATGGCGCCGACCAGCGCCTCGTCCCGCAGCAGCGCGGAGCCGGCATGGGCGTCGAGCACCTTCTTCGCCGGGCAGCCCATGTTGATGTCGACGACGTCGGCACCGAGATCGACCGCGGCGCGCGCGGCGTCCGCGAGCAGGCGCGGTTTGCCGCCCGCGATCTGGACGATGCGCGGCGCGGCCTCGCCGTCGATGTCGAGGCGCGGCCGCGTCTTGCGGCTGTGCCACAGGCGGGTTTCGGCACAGACCATCTCGGTCACGGCATAGTCGGCGCCGAAACGGCGCGCGAGCACGCGCAGCGGACGATCGGACACGCCGGCCATGGGCGCGAGCGCCACGGGCTGGTCGAAGGTGAAGGGGCCGATGTTCATCCTGTTCTGCGCGCTTGTCGTACCGCCGTCCGGGGAGATCACGCCCTGGCGCCGGGATGGCGGCCGTTCAGCGTTGCGACGGGTAGCTGGCTCTCGGGTGGCCGGGCCGGCCCCGCTCCCCCGGGTGCCGTCCGTGCGAGCGGCGATGATAGCCACAATGCCGCGCCACCGGAAGGCCGCGCCCGGCGGCAGGGTCAGAGAAACGAGAACTCGAAGCTGCTCGCGCGGGCGGCTTCGCCACCGAGTTCGAGGACCACGAACACCGGCTGGCCCGGCGCCATGCCAGCGGCGATGTCGATGCTGTGATCGAGGTACTCGGCGGGCGCGAAACGGCGGCTGCCGACCGCGCGGCCGGTGCCGTCGTGCAGGGTCAGTTCGAGCACCGGGTAGGGCGTGGCCGTCGTGGCCTGGTTGACCAGGGTCGCGTTGACCAGCAGCGCGTCGCGGTACTGCGGATGTTCGCGCACGTCGCGCGCGGCGAGTTCGACACGGCTCACCGTGGTGTCGGCCGTCGGCGCCGGGCAACCGAGGCGGACGCAGGCGGCGGCGAACCACGGCGCGCTCGCCGGCAGGGCGGCGACGATCGCCGCACGCGCAAGGAATGCGCCCTGCGCGGCGAGTGCCAGGGCGAGCACGCCGACGGCGGCGGCCCACAGCCAGCGGCCGCGCGGCCCGCGCGGCCGCTGGGCGCGCGCAAGGGCGGCGACCTCGGCGCGCAGCAGGTCGGGCACCGCGGGGTCGTCGTCGGCAGCGCCGTCCCCGCTCGGCGACGACACCGCGGGCGCGGCCGCGCGCCGATCGCCGGCGGCCGGGACGGCGGGGTGCGATGCCTCGTCGAGGTCGTCCTCGCCGCTGCCCGGCGCGGTGAAGAGGATGGCGTGTTCGGCCGCGCTGAGGGTCGAGGTCCGGGCCGGCATCGCCGCCGGTTCGTCGTCGCCAGCCGGTGGAGGATCGTGCGGGGTGGCGGCCGGCGCACCGTCGGCCCTGTCCGTTGACGAGGGTGGCGTCGTCGCGACGGGTGGCGACGGTTCGCCGGTCGATACGGGCGGGGATGCGACGTCGGGCGACGCCGCGAGCGGTGCGGGCGCAACGGGCGCGGCGACCGGCTCGATCGGAGTCGTCGCCGTTGGCGCGGACGGCGTCGTCGCAGCGGGTGGCGGCGCTTCGTCGACCGGCGCGGGGATGTCGATGACGGCAGGCGATGCCGCGAGCGGTGCGGGCGCAACGGCCGTGGCGACCGGCTCGATTGGCGTCGTGGCCGCGGGCGCGGACGGCGGCGTCGCGGCGGGTGACGGCGCTTCGTCGGCCGGCGCGGGGATGTCGATGACGGCAGGCGATGCCGCGAGCGGTGTGATCGCAACGGCCGTGGCGACCGGCTCGATTGGCGTCGTGGCCGCGGGCGCGGACGGCGTCGTCGCGGCGGGTGGCGGCGCTTCGTCGACCGGCGCGGGGATGTCGATGACGGCAGGCGATACCGCGAGCGGTGTGATCGCAACGGCCGTGGCGACCGGCTCGATTGGCGTCGTGGCCGCGGGCGCGGACGGCGTCGTCGCGGCGGGTGGCGGCGCTTCGTCGGCCGCCGCGTGGATGTCGATGACGGCAGGCGATGCCTGTAACGTCACGGGCGCGATAGGCGCGGCAGCTGGGTCGACCGACACGATCGGCGTCGTGGCCGTTGGCGCGCGGGGCGTCGTCGCGGCGGGTGGCGGCGCTTCGTCGGCCGGCGCGGGGATGTCGATGACGACAGGCGTTGCCCGTAACGGCACGGTCGGCGTCGTCGCGACGGACGCGGACGCCGGCGGTGCACCACCGGGAGCCGCCGGGTCTCGTTGCCCGGGCGCGGCGCCTTCCTCGACCAGGCTCGCGAGCGCGTTGAAGACGTGGTCGCAGGCGCCGCAGGTGACCAGGCCGTTGGCCACGCTCAGGTGTTCGGCGCGGACCCGGAACCACGCCCCGCAGCTCGGACATCGCGTCAGCATGCTCGTTCTCCCCCGCCCTCCGGCCGCGAGTCTAGCGTGGATTCGGCGGGCGTGGTCCGTGGCGGCGGCGCAGCGGCGCGCGCGAGCCTGGCTGGCACGCGGCCGTTTCGCCGGCGCGGCAGCGGCCGCCCGCTCAACGCCGGCGCTGGCCGGCGAGCAGCACCCACTCGCCGCGCGCGCCGGCCACGGCGAGTTCGAAGTCCGCGCCGTAAGCCGCGATCACGGTGTCGGCCTGGCCGGCGAGGATGCCGGCCAGCGCAATGCGGCCACCGGGATGCAGCAGGGCGGCGAAGCGCGGGCCGAGGGCGAGCAGCGGTTCGAGCAGGATGTTGGCGACGAGCACGTCGGCGACACGCCCGGCGACGAGATCCGGCCCGCCGACTTCGATCACGCCCGCGGCGGCGTTGGCGACGACGTTGTCGCGCGCGGTGGCGATGGCGGCGTCGTCGATGTCGACCGCCCACACCGCGCGCGCACCGAGCGCCGCGGCCGCCAGCGCCAGCACGCCCGACCCGGTGCCGTAGTCGATGACATCGCAACGTTCGAGCCCGGCCGCCGCCAGCCAGTCGAGACACAGCGCCGTGGTCTCGTGGGTGCCGGTGCCGAAGGCCTGGCCGGGATCGATGCGCAACACGTGGCGCACCCCGGGCGGCGGTTCGCACCAGCTCGGACACACGCACAGGCCGCCACCGAATTCGAGCGGCTGCCAGTGGCGTTTCCAGTTCTCGGCCCAGTCCGCTGCCGCGATGTCGCGCGTCTCGATGACCACGGCGGGCGACAACGCCGAGCGCAGCGCCGCGAGGACACCGGCGCG
The DNA here is from genome assembly GCA_050184115.1 of Gammaproteobacteria bacterium. Classification (GTDB taxonomy): domain Bacteria; phylum Pseudomonadota; class Gammaproteobacteria; genus JACKNG01. The sequence continues at coordinate 17,367 of JBFXAQ010000005.1, forward strand.
GGGGACCGTGTCGTCGAACAGTGCTTCGATGGTGAAACGCGCCCAGGTCTCGCCCGGGTCGCTGCCGGGTTCGGCGAACAGCGGGCGATCGCCTTCGCTCTGGGTCACCGACAGCGCACCGAGATCGTCGAGCAGGTCTTCGAGCGCCGGCCAGGCAGCCGCCTCGACGACGCAACGTACTTCGTAGCAGGCATTCATGGGCAGGCGCGGCGCGACCAGGCCGTCACGCGCTCAGACCAGTCCCAGGCGTCGCTCGAGGAAGTGGATATCTGTGCCGCCGGCGCGGAAGGCGGCATCCGAGACCAGGTCGATGTGCAGCGGGATGTTGGTCTCGATGCCCTCGATGACGAGTTCGGTCAGCGCGTTCTGGGTGCGGATGAGCGCCGTCTCGCGATCCTCGGCGTGGCAGATGAGCTTGCCGATCAGCGAATCGTAGTAGGGCGGCACGACGTAACCCGCATAGATGTGGGAATCGATGCGCACCCCGGGACCGCCGGCCGGGTGGTAGACGCTGATACGTCCCGGCGATGGCCGGAAGGTGTAGGCGTCTTCGGCGTTGATGCGGCACTCGACGGCATGGCCATGGATTGCGATGTCTTGCTGGCGGATGGCGAGCTTCTCGCCGGCGGCGACGAGCAGTTGCTGCTTGACCAGGTCGACGCCGGTGATGGCCTCGGTCACCGGGTGTTCGACCTGGATGCGGGTGTTCATCTCGATGAAGAAGAACTCGCCGTTCTCGTAGAGGAACTCGAACGTGCCGGCGCCGCGGTAGCCGATGCGCTTGCAGGCCTCCACGCACAGCGCGCCCATGCGTTCGCGCGTCGCCGCGTCGATGCCGGGCGCCGGCGCTTCCTCGATGATCTTCTGGTGGCGGCGTTGCATGGAGCAATCGCGTTCGCCGAGATGGATGACGTTGCCGTGGGCATCGGCGAGCACCTGGAACTCGATGTGGCGCGGACGCTCGAGGAATTTCTCGAGGTAGACCGAATCGTTCTGGAACGCGCTCGCCGCCTCGCGCTTGGTCAGGCCGATGGCGTTGCGCAGGCCCGCTTCGCTGTGCACCACGCGCATGCCGCGGCCGCCGCCACCACCGGCGGCCTTGATGATGACGGGGTAGCCGATGGCGCGCGCGAGCGCGGCGTTCTCGACGATGTCGTCACCGAGCGGCTTGCCGGAGCCGGGCACGCAGGGCACGCCGGCCTCCTTCATCGCGGCGATGGCCGACAGCTTGTCGCCCATCAGGCGCATGGTGTCGGGACGCGGACCGATGAAGACGAAGCCGGATTTCTCGACGCGCTCGGCGAAGTCGGCGTTCTCCGAGAGGAAGCCGTAACCGGGATGGATGGCGACGGCGTCGACGACCTCGGCCGCGGCGATCACGGCCGGGATGTTGAGGTAGCTGTCGGCCGGTGCCGGCGGGCCGATGCACACCGACTCGTCGGCGAGGCGGACGTGCTTGAGGTCGCGGTCGGCCGAGGAATGGATGGCGACGGTCTTGATGCCGAGATCGCGGCAGGCGCGCAGTACGCGCAGTGCGATCTCGCCGCGGTTGGCGATGACGACTTTGTCGAACATGGTACCCGGCGACCGTCAGGTGATGATGAACAGGGGCTGGCCGTACTCGACCGGGTGGCCGTTGTCGGCGAGGATGGCCGTGACCTTGCCGCCGATCTCGGCCTCGATCGGGTTCATGATCTTCATCGCCTCGATGATGCACAGCGTGTCGCCCGGCTTGACCGCCTGGCCGACAGTGACGAAGGGCGGCGATTCGGGCGACGGCCCGGTGTAGAACGTGCCGACCATGGGCGACTCGACCACCGCGCCCTCGGGCGCGCCGGGCGCTTCGGCAGCGGGCGCGGCGGGGGCTGGCGCAGCCGCGGCGGGAGCCGCGGGCGGCGGCACGGGCGCGTAGGCCGGTGCCGGGGCGTAGACCGCGCCGCTGACACCGCGCGAGATGCGCACCGATTCCTCGCCCTCGCGGATCTCGATCTCGGCGATGCCGGATTCTTCGAGCAGCTCGATGAGTTTCTTGACCTTCCTGATATCCACCTCGGTTCCCCCGTGGTCCGGCGCGGTCGCGGCCGCGCGGATGTGTTCTTGCTCTAGGTTCTGTCGTCGATGGCAGCCGCCGCTGCCTGCAGGGCCAGTTCGTAGCCCAGAAGGCCGAGCCCCGAGATCACCCCGACCGCGACGTCGGACAGGTAGGAGTGATGGCGGAAGGCTTCGCGCGCGAAGACGTTCGAGATGTGCACCTCGATGAAGGGAATGGCCACGCCGAGCAGGGCGTCGCGCAGGGCCACGCTGGTGTGCGTATAGGCGCCCGGATTGATGACGATGAACGCCACGCCATCGCGCCCGGCCTGATGGAGACGGTCGACCAGCGCGCCCTCGCCACTGGCCTGGAAGCATTCCGCCTCGTGCCCGAGCGCGGCGGCGCGGGCCACCAGCCGCGCCTCGAGTTCGGGCAGGGTCGTACGGCCGTAGATGTCCGGCTCGCGCAAGCCCAGCAGGTTCAGGTTGGGGCCATTGACGACGAGCAGCTTGGCCACGCGGGAAGCCTCGTGATGCGGTGCACAGGTGGGCGCGCACGCTAGCACATTCACGCCCGGGCGGGAACATGTTCGCCGCATATCCCTGCAAACTTACATGATTCTTACGCGCGTTCAGGAACCTTCGAGCAACGCCTCCAGGCTGTCGGCAGCCGCCTTCGCGCTCCATTCACCCTGGCGGGTGAGGACGACCTCGCCGGCGCGGTCGAAGACCACGGTGTAGGGCAGGCCGCCAATCTGGTTGCCGAGTGCCTGCATGAAACGGACGACGTTCTGGTCGCCGACCAGCACCGGGTAGTTGACGCCCTTGCCGGCGACGAAGGCGGCGACCGGCTCGGCCTGGTCGAGCGCGATGCCGACGAACTGAAGACCGGCGGCGCCGTGGCGCGCCTGGAGGTCGATGAAGGCCGGGATCTCGCGCAGGCAGGGCGGGCACCAGGTAGCCCAGAAGTTGACCACCAGGACCTTGCCCGCCCATTCGTCGAGACGATGGGTACTGCCGTCGGGCGCGGCGAACGACCATTCGAGCGGGCCGGCGGGCGACCCCTCGGTGGCGACTCGCTTCGCCGCGACAGGCATCGTCGGGGCGTCGGTGGCCGCCTGGCGCTTGAGCCATTGCTGGGTGACGTAGCCGCTGCTGCCGGCGATGAGGGCGAGGGCGAGAAAGACGAATGGGGCGGGGCGCATCAGGGTCGTTCCAGGTCGTCGAGCAGGCGGGTGAAGCCGGCGGCGTCGACGAAACCGACCAGGCGTTGCGCGCGCTGCTCCGCACCGTCGCGGAAGAACAGCACGGCCGGCGGGCCGTAGAGGCCGAAGCGGGCGAGCAGTGCGCGGTCGGTATCGTCGTTGGCGGTGACGTCGGCGCGCAGCAGGGTGTAGCCGGCGAGGCGGGCGGCGACCGCGGGCGCGGCGAAGGTCTCGCGCTCGAGGTGCTTGCACTCCACGCACCAGTCGGCATAGACGTCGAGCATCACCGGGCCGGGGGCGGCCCGCACGGCCTGGTCGATTTCGGCCACCTGCTTGACCGGGCGGAAGGCCGCCGGCGGCGCCGTCGCGTGCCCGGCCGGTCCGGTGCCGGCGAAGGGCGCGAGCGGGCGCAGCGGGTCGTCGGCGCCGCCGGCCGCGCCGACCACCAGCGCACCACCCCACAGCAGGCAGGCGAGGCCGAGTGCCTGGGCGAGACGCGGGGCGGCGCCGGCGTGGCGGTCGGTACGGGTGAGCGCGCCGAGCGCGACGGCGCTGCCGAGCAGCAGCGCGGCCCACAGGAGCAGGGTGAGCTGGGCCGGCAGGATGCGTTCGAGGAACCACACGGCGACACCGAGGAAAACCACGCCGAAGACCTGCTTGACCCGCTTCATCCAGGCGCCGGCGCGCGGCAGCAGGGCACCGGCCGAGGCGCCGACGGCGAGCAGCGGCAGGCCCATGCCGAGACCGAGGGCGAACAGCGCCGCGCCGCCCGTGACGGCGGAACCGGTGGTGCCGATGTAGGCCAGCGCGCCGGCCAGGGGCGGCGCCACGCAGGGCCCGACGATGACGGCCGACAGCACGCCCATCACCGCGACCCCGGCCAGGCTGCCGCTCTTCTGGCTGCGGCTGAGGCCGTCGAGGCGCGACTGCAGCGCGGCCGGCAGTTGCAGTTCGTAGAAGCCGAACATGGACAGGGCCAGCGCGACGAAGAGCGCGGCGAAGCCGGCGATCACGGCCGGGTGCTGGAAGGCCGCCTGCAGGTTCTGGCCGAGCAGGCCGGCGGCGACCCCGGCGACGGCGTAGGTCGCCGCCATGGCGAGGACGTAGACGGCGGAGAGCCCGAGCGCGCGCGGGGTCGACAGCGGCTGGCGCTGGCCGACGATGATGCCGGAGAGGATCGGCACCATGGGGAAGACGCAGGGGGTCAGGGCGAGCAGGAGGCCGAGCCCCAGGAAGGTCGCCAGCGTGACTGTGAGTGAGCGCTCACCGAGCTCACGCGCGATGCGGTCCGTGGCGGACAGGCCGTGCGTGCCGGCGGCGGCGACGGCCCCCGGCGCCGCGCCCGCCGGCAACGCCGCGGCCGCGCCGCCGGCCGGGGCCTGCCAGGCGACGGTCTTCGTGATCGGGGGATAGCAGATGCCGTCCTCGGCGCAGCCCTGGTAGCGCACCGCGACCTCGACCACGGCGCCCGGCGGCGCCTCGCGCACCGGCACGGCGATGCGCATGTCGTGCTTGTAGACCTCGACCCGACCGAACTCCGGATCGTCCTTGCTCTCGCTCTCGGGCAGGCGGGCTTCGCCAAGGACGGCGGACTCGTCGGCGGTGGAAAAGGCGAACCGCTCGCGGTAGAGGTAATAGCCGGGCTCGATGGCGAAATCGAGCACGAGGTTGCCGTCGGCGTCGACCCGGTCGGTGAGCCGGAAGGCCTCGTCGGGCGGCAGGAACTCGCGCGCCGACGACGCCCCGCCGAGGCGTTCGAGCTGGTCGAGCACGCCCGCGCCGGCCGGCCCCGGGCCGAGCGCGCAGAGCGCGGCCAGCAGGGCCGCCGTCAGGCCGAGACGCTGTCGCCGACCCATGCCAGGTAGGCCTCCGATCCGCATGCCACATCGACCGCCACCACCTCGGGGAGTTCATAGGGGTGGGCCTCGCGCCAGGCCGCTTCCAGCGCCGGGAAGGCCGCGCGCGTGGTCTTGGCCACCAGCAGCACCTCGCCGTCCTCGCACACCTTGCCATCCCAGGCATACACCGAGGTCACGCCCTCGACGATGTTGACGCAGGCGGCGTGGCGCGCTTCGACGGCGAGCCGCGCGAGGCGGCGCGCGACCTCGCGGTCGGGGCAGGTGCAGAGCACGACGAGGGTGGCGGTGGCGGACATCGGTACGGCGGATTCGGGCCGGAAGGGGCGTGGTATTGTAAGCCCCAGCCTCCCCGCCACGTAGTCCATGCCCGTCTTCCTGTTGTTCTTCGCGCTGCTGGTCAGCGTGCCGCTGGTCGAACTGTACGTCCTCATCGCCGTCGGCCGCTCGATCGGCGCCGGCACCACCATTGGCCTCGTCATCCTCACCGCCGTGCTCGGCGCCTGGCTGCTGCGCGCCCAGGGCCTGGCCACCCTGGCGCGGGCGCGGGCGACGATGGCCGCCGGCGAGCTACCCGCGATCGAGATGGTCGAGGGCCTCATCCTGCTGCTGACCGGGGTGCTGCTGCTGATCCCCGGCTTCATCACCGACGCGCTCGGCTTCCTCGTCCTGCTGCCGCCGGTGCGGCGCATCCTGGCCCGCGCCCTGGCCGCGCGCATGGTCGTGCAGGCGATGGGGCCGGGCGGACCGCGACCGCCGCCCGGCGCCGGGCCGGACCACGGCCCGCCTGGCCACCACGCCCCGCGCACGCTGGAGGGCGACTACCGGGTGGAGGACGACAACGGTCCGCGCTGAGCCGCCGGCAAGGCCGGGCGGCGCTCAGCGGAAGCGCGGCATCACCTCGCGCGCGAAGCGCTCCAGGCTCTCGGCGAAGATCGCGGCCGGCACCCCGGGCGCCGCGCCCCAGGTCATGAGATCGGTGACGCCGAACTCGGCGACGAAGGCCTCGATCGCATCGCCGACCTCGTCCGGCCCGCCGATGACGAGATTCTGCGGGATGGCGTCGGCGGCGGGTGCGCTGTGCAGGATCTCCTGGTCGCCGGCCTCGCCGAGCCATTTCGCGTAGATCTCCATGCGGTAGCGCTCGCCGGCCAGGACCGCTTCGCGCACCCGCTGGCGCTCGGCCGCGCTCGTGACCACGAAGGGGCGCAGGATGCCGACGCGGTAATCCTCGACGCGCCCGCCGCGCGCCAGCACTTCCTCGCGCCAGGGTTCGAGGACCACGCGCCGCCGGCCCTGCGGCAGCAGGTGCGCGCCGAGACGCGCCGCGCGGCGCGCGCCGGCCTCGCTCATCGCCGCCACCCACAACGGCGGGCCGCCCGGCTGCACCGGGCGCGGACGCACGGCGACGTCGTCGAAACGGTAGCGCTTGCCCGTGAAGCTGAAGCGATCCTCGCGCCAGGCGCGTTGCAAGATCTCGATGCCCTCCTCGGTCAGCGACACGCGGTGGCGGCGCTCGACGCCGAAGGCGCGGAACTCGTGGTGGGCGTAGCCGAGGCCGACGCCGAGCATCAGGCGCCCGTTGCTCAGGTTGTCGAGCACGGCGAGATCCTCGGCGAGGCGCACAGGGTGGTGGAAGGGCATGAGCAGCACGTTGGAAGAGATGGCGACCTTCGTCGTCGCCGCGGCGACCGCGCCGGCGACGGCGACGAAGGACGGCACGTAGCCGTCCTCGACGAAGTGGTGTTCGGTGATCCACACGCTGTCGTAGCCGAGCGCGTCGACGGCGCGGATCTGCGCGAGGCACTCGGCATAGACCTCGGGCAGGCGCTTGCCGCTGCCCGGCGGGTTGCGGAAATCGAAGGCGACGCCGAAGCGCAGGCGGGACATGGGCGGTCTCCTCGTCGGATGGGCGAAGTGCGGCGCTCAGCATAGCCGTTGACCGATCGCGTGCAGCGCCGCCGCCGGCCTCGCGCCTCTGCCGGAACGCACGGCCCGGCCGTGGGACGCCGCGCGCCCCCGCCGCGACTCGGACGCCGACCACAACCCTCGGGGCGCCTCGCGCCGCGAAGGTGACGCGGCCGAGCGGGCATCTCATGCGGCCCGGCCCGCGCGAATGCTGCGCGCGTTCGTCCGGGGCGCGGCGACCCGCGCGGCCGGGGCCGCGTTTACAGGGCCGGGATGCTCGTCCACACTCAGCAGGCCAGAGCGCGACACGTACGGCCAAACGGGGAGGGGCGGCAGCATGTGGAAGTATCTTCGCTTCGGTTACATCCATTGGATCTGGACCACGATCACCATCCTCGGCCTGCTCGCCGGCGGCTGGTGGATGTGGAGCGGCGTCACGTTTCTCTTCGCCGTCGGCGTCGGCGGCGAGGTGCTCACCCGCCACTGGCGTGACGAGAGCAATCCCGACTACCGCCTGCCCATCGTCCACGACCTGATTCTCTATTCCGCGGTGCTGTGCCATGTGCTGACGGTGTTCGTGGCCGCCTGGGTGTGCGCGAACGGCGACCCGCTCGGTTTCGGCGCCTGGGCCGGCGGCCTGTTGCAGTCACTGGGCCTGCCCATCGACGTCTTCGCCGCACGCGCGGCCAACACCTGGTTCGACTACGTCGGCGCCGGCTTCTCGCTCGGCGGCCTGCTCGGGGTGAGCGGTATCAGCGCCTCGCACGAACTCACCCACCGCACCGCCAACCCCTTGGACCTATGGTTCGGGCGCTGGGACTTTGCCTTGAGTTTCGGCACCAACTTCGCCACCGAGCACGTCTACGGCCACCACAAGAACCTCGGTTACCCGGGGGTCGACACGGTGTCGCCGAAACGCGGGGTCGGTTTCTACGAGTTCCTCACCGCCGGCGCGCTGGAACAATGGCGCGGCGGTTTCGGTATCGAGGCAAAGCGCCTGGCGGCGCTGGGCAAGTCGTCGCTCTCCCCGGCCAACCGCGTGCTGCACGCCTACGCGCGCGGGCTGGTCGTGGTGGCGGCGGTGGCGTGGGTCGGCGGCGTCACCGCGCTCGCGGTGTGGCTGCTCGCGATCGCCTTCTCCAAGTACATCCTCGAAGGGCTCAACTTCTTCTCCCACTACGGGCTCATCCGCCTGCCGGGCGAGAAGATCACCACGCGCAACACCTTCTCGAGCGTCAACCCGCTCAGCAACCACTTCACCTTCAACCTCGGCCGCCACGGTTCGCACCACGAGCACGACACGCCCTACTACCGCTTCCAGTACAAGCCGATGCCGGAATCGCCCTACGGCTATCTCACCATGACCTTGATCTCCTGGATCCCGCCGCTCTTCTGGCATTACATGATCCCGATGCTGCACACGTGGGACGAAACCTGGGCGACCCCGGCCGAGCTCGAGGTGCTGCGGCAGCACAACCGCGAGTCGGGCATCCGCGAACTCACCGACGCGGTCGGCCAGGCGGCCTGAGCCGGTTCACGGCTGCGCGCGGCCGCGCGACGCGGCCGGCGACGCGGCCGTGGGTGCAATCGACGTGACGATCCTCGACTGGTTCAGGAAGCGCGATCACCGCGCGCGTGTCGAACCGGCCGGCGTGGAACTCGCCGTCAGCGGCGGCGAACGCCTGCTCGACGCCGCGCTCGCCGCCGGCCTCGCCTGGCCGCACGACTGCCGCGTCGGCAGTTGCGGCACCTGCCGCTGCGTCATCACGGACGGCCGCGTGCGTTCGCTGACCGATCTCGCCTACACCCTCGACGTCGCCGACATCCGCGCCGGCGCGGTGCTCGCCTGCCAGTGCGTGCTGAAGAGCGACGTCACGGTGCAGGTCGCGCTCGGCGATCGCGTCGCCGTGCCCACCGCGACGGTGAACGGCACCATCGCGGCCTGCCGTACGCTGACCCACGACATCGTCGAACTCCAAGTCGCACTCGAACGCACGGCCTTCGCCGGCGCCCGCGCCGGCCAGTATCTCGACGTCGCCCACGCGGGGATCGATGCGCCGCGCAGTTATTCCCTTGCCCGCGCGCCGGCCGCCGCGGGTTCGAACACCGTCACCTTCTTCGTCCGCCACGTGCCGGGCGGCGCCTTCACCGACTGGCTGTTCGGCGCGGATCGCGTCGGCTCTTCGCTCACGCTCGCCGGACCTTACGGCGACTTCCACCGGCGCGCGGGCACGGGCCGGATGATCTGTGTCGCCGGCGGCAGCGGGCTCGCGCCGATCCACGCCATCGTCGAAGCGGCGCTGGCGGATGGGATCGAGCGCGACTGCACCGTGCTGTTCGGCGCGCGCACCCAGGCCGATCTCTACGACCTCGACGAACTGCGCGCGCTGGGCGCGCGCTGGCACGGCGCCTTCGAACTCGTGCCGATGTTGTCCGACGAAGTGGCGGACAGCGAGTGGAACGGCGCTCGCGGCCTGGTCACGAGCGGCATCGCGCCGCTCTTTGCCGCCGCGCCGTGGCGGAACGGCGACGAAGCGTATCTTTGCGGACCACCCGCCATGGTCGATGCCGCCATCGCGGCGCTCGGCGCCTGCGGCATGCCGGAGACGGCCATCTTCTTCGACAAGTTCCTCGACGCCAGCACCCTGCCAGGCGGTCGCGCCGCGGCGCCGGCGTCATGACACGAGCATCACGATGACCTACACGCGCCGGCCGACCGCCATGCACTGGGGCAATTTCCAGGTCGAGACCGACGACGCCGAACTCGTTGCGGTCCATTCGTGCGCCGACGACCCCGAACCCTCGCCGATCGGCCAATCGCTCCTCGACAGCCGCGATGCGCGGGTGCGCATCGACCAGCCGATGGTGCGCGAAGGCTATCGCCGCCACGGCCGTCGCAGCGACGGCGCCGGGCGCGGGCGCGAACCCTTCGTCGCGGTGTCGTGGGATGAGGCGCTCGATCTCGCTGCCGACGCGTTGACCGAGGTGCGCGAGCGCCACGGCAACGCTGCCATCTACGGCGGCTCCTACGGCTGGGCCAGCGCCGGGCGCTTCCACCACGCGCAGAGCCAGCTGCACCGCTTCCTCAAGCAGTTCGGCGGCTACACCGAATCCGATCGCACCTACTCGGCCGCGGCCGGCGAAGTGCTGCTGCCGCATATCCTGGGCAGCGATCTCTACACGCTCTTCCTCAACACCACGCCGTGGGTGGACGTGCGCGATCACGGCGAGGTGGTGCTGTGCTTCAGCGGGGTGAGCCCGAAGAATCTGCAAGTGGTGATGGGCGGCCCGGGCGCGCACACCGCGCCCGGGCAGTTGCGCGATTGCCGCGCGGCCGGGGTGCGCTTCATCAACATCTCGCCCATCCAGGACGACTTGCCGGCGGAACTCGAGGCTGAGTGGATCCCGATCCGGCCGGTGTCGGACACCGCGCTGATCCTCGCGCTCTGCCACACCCTGCTGGTCGAGGGCCTGCACGACGAGGCTTTCCTCGCCCGCTACTGCGTCGGCTTCGAGCGCTTCCGCGACTACCTGCTCGGGGTCGGCGACGGCCAGCCGAAGAGCGCCGCGTGGGCCGCACCCATCACGACGGTGGACGAAGCGAAGATCCGCGAGCTGGCGCGGCTCGTCGCGCGCAGCCGCACGTTCATTCCCATCGGCTGGGCGCTGCAGCGCGCCGAGCACGGCGAGCAGCCGTTCTGGGCGGCGACCGTGCTGATGGCCATGCTCGGCCAGTTCGGCCTGCCCGGCGCCGGGGTCGGCCACGGCGTCGGCTCGCTGCACACCGTCGGCTTCATGGGCCGGCGCCTCATCCCTTTCCGCTGGGGCACGTTCGAACAGGGCGAGAATCCCATCGACTCGGTCATCCCGGTGGCGCGCGTGACCGACATGCTGGAGAAACCGGGCCAGCCCTTCGACTACGACGGCCAGCGCCTCGTCTACCCGCACATCGAGTTGATCTACTGGGCCGGCGGCAACCCGTTCCACCATCACCAGGACCTGAACCGCCTGCGCCGCGCCTGGGCGCGACCGCGCACGGTCATCGTCAACGAACAGGTGTGGACGGCGACCGCGCGCCACGCCGACATCGTCTTCCCCGTCACCACCGCGCTCGAACGCAATGACGTCGCCTTCAACACCTTCGATCACTACGTCTCGCCGATGCCGCAAGCCGTGCCGCCGTATGCACAGGCGCGCAACGACTACGACGTCTTCAGCGCGCTCGCGGCACGCCTCGGCTTTGCCGCGCGCTTCACCGAGGGCCGCGACGAGATGCAGTGGGTGCGCCACCTCTACGCCGAGTCGCGCACGCGCGCGGCGGCGCACGGTGTCGAGCTGCCGCCCTTCGACGCCTTCTGGGCCGGCGAACATTTCTCCATCGCCGACCAGCTGCCGGAGGCGACCCTGATCTTCGAGGCCTTCCGCGCCGACCCCGAGCGCCACCCGCTCGGCACGCCGTCGGGCCGCATCGAGATCCATTCCGAAACCATTGCCGGGTTCGGCTACGCCGACTGTCCCGGCCACCCGGTGTGGCTGGACAAGGAGGAGTTCCAGGGCGCACCGCGCGCGCAGCAGTTCCCACTGCACCTGATCTCCAACCAGCCGGCGCCGCGCCTGCACAGTCAGCTCGACTTCGGCCGCGTCAGCCGCGCGAGCAAGGTCGCCGGGCGCGAACCGCTGACCCTGCACCCCCTCGACGCCGCGGCGCGCGGCATCGCCGCGGGCGACGTCGTGCGCGTCTACAACGACCGCGGCGCCTGCCTCGCCGGCGCGGTGTTGTCCGAGCGCGTTCGGCCCGGCGTGGTACAGCTCGCCACCGGCGCCTGGTACGACCCCGTCGATACCGCCGACGGCCTCGGCCTCGATGTCCACGGCAATCCCAACGTGCTCACCCGCGACGTCGGCACGTCCGCGCTCGGCCAGGGTCCGACGGCGCATAGCTGCCTGGTCGAAATCGAGCGCTACGCCGGCGAGCCGCCGCCGGTGCGGGCCTTCGAGCCGCCGCCGATCGTCCGCGGCGCAGACTGAGCGCGCCGCTCAGGCGGGTTGGCGCAGGGTCACGGTGCGGCGCGTGTAGCCGGGATCGATGGCGCCGTGCGGGCAGGCGTTGACGCAGGCCGAGCAGCGAATGCAGCGCGCCGGATCGATCACGAGGCTGTTGTAGTAGAGGCCGCTGGTGGCGCCGGGGACGAGCGCGTGCGCGCCGCGTACTGCGCCGTCGACGCCGAGTTCGAGACCACTGCTCTCGACGATGCAGCCGTCGACCGGGCGTACCAGCAGGCACTCGTCGCACAGCACGCAGCGGCGGTTGTCGATGACCGGCGCCGGCGAACTGGCATCCTCGAAGACGTCGCGGTGGATGCGCGACGGCGGCAGGCCGGCGGCGCGCAGAATCGTGTCCGCCGCCGCGATCATCGGCGCCGGGCCGCACAGCCAGGCGCTGGCGGACACGATGTCGAGCGACGTATCGGCGAGCACCGTGTCGCGCAGGTGGTCGGTGACGAAGCCGCGCGGACCGTTCCAGGCGCTGTCGGCAGGTTCGTGCGAGAGCACTTCGGCGACCGTGCAGCGCGCCGCGGGGTGCCAGGCCGCGGCGAGCGCCGCCAGCTCGGCGCCGGCATGGAGATCGGCGGCCGTACGCGCCCCGTGCAGCACCACGGCGTCGCGCGGCAACTGCCGCCGCACCGCGGCCTGCAGCAGGGCGCGGGTCACGCTCATACCGCTGCCGCCGGCGACGAAGATCATGGGCCCGGGGTGGTCGTCGAGGCCGAAGCGGCCGAGCGGGCCGGCCAGCTCCAGGGTCGCGCCGATCCGATCGCCGCCAGCGAGCCAGTCCGACATCGCCCCGCCCGGGACCAGGCGGATGACGAAGGTGTGCTCGCCGGGCGCTTCCTGTGCGGGGTCGCGGGCGAAGGAGTAGGCGCGCGGTCGCGCCACTTCGGGCGCGGTGATCACGGCGAACTGGCCGGCACGGGCGAGCAGCGGCGGGCTGCCCGGCAGGCGACCGAGGACCAGCTCGACGGTGTCGTGGGTGAGCGGACGGCGGCGCAGCACCTGAGCCTGGCAGCGCACCACGCGGGTGCTGCGCACGCGCGCGTCGAGAGCGCCGGCATTCACGGCGCGGCGGCCCGCGCCCGCGCCGCCGTCGCCTCGTCGCTCTTCTCGATCTCGGCCAGGCAGGAATAGAACGAAGGCGCGAAGCCGAAGTCGGTCAGCACCTCGGTGTTGAGCGCGTTGACGTTGATGCCGCCCGGGGTGTTCGACCCCTTGAACTGCTTCTGCGTGCCGATCACGCCGGGCAGCATGCCCTCGAGCACAACGGCATGGCCGAAGGTCTCGCCGCGATCGTTGTAGAGGCGGCAGAGATCGCCGTCGGCGATGCCGCGCCGCGCGGCTTCGGCCGGGTTGATCTCGAACGTCGGGCGCGACTGCATGGCCTGCAGCCGCTCGACGGTCTGGAAGGAATCGCCGACGAAGTAGTGCGAGGCGTTGCTCAGCACCTGCAGCGGGAAGCGCGCGCGCAGCGGATCTTCCTGGCCTTCCATCTCGGCGTGGTGCACGGGCAGCGGGTCCTGGCCTTGCGCCGCGAGCGCGTCGGACCAGATCTGGATGCGGCCGTCGGGCGTCGGCCAACCGACCTTCAGCCACTGCCGCGCCGGGTGATCGTAGTTCGCGCGCGCCCAGCCGTTCTGGACGAGATCGTCGAAGCGGATGCCGTCGACCAGCACGTTCTTCTCACCGTCGAGCAGGTGCTCGCGGATGATGTCCTCGTCGCTCTGGGTGAAGGCGTCGCCGCTCGACTCGACGTAGCCCATCGCGCGGGCGAGGCGGCGGAACAGCTCGGCGTTGCTGACGCTCTCGCCCAACGGCGCGATGACCGGGCGGTTCATGGCGTAGTGGTAGTAGCCGTAGCTGCCGTGGAAATCGGTGCGTTCGAGCTGGGTGTCGGCCGGCAGCACGATGTCGGCGTAGTCGCAGGAATCGGTCCACATGGTGTCGTGGACGACGGTGAAGAGATCCTCGCGCATGAGGCCGCGGCGCATGTCGGCGACGTTCGGCACGCAGTTGGCCGGGTCGGCGTTGTAGACGAACAGGCACTTGATCGGCGGTTCGAGCGGTTCCTCGTTCCAGCCGATGTCGTGGAGCAGCGCACGGCTCATCTGCACCATGTTGACGATGCGCTTCGAGCCGCGATCGCCGAGTTCGTCGCGCTGCACGTCGGGGCGGAAGAAGGGATTCCAGTTCTCCTCCAGGCGGCCGAAGCCCGCGCCGCCGCAGGGCTCGCGCCAGGCGCCGGTGAGGGCCGGCAGCAGCAGCACCGCGCGGCACATCTGGCCCGAGTTGTGGTGGCGGTTCAAACCGTGCCCGGCGCGGATGTAGCTCTTGCGCGTGCCGCCGTAGAGCAGCGCGAGGCGTTCGATGTCGGCGGCCGGCAGGCCGGTGATGTCCGCCACGCGCTCGAGCGGGTACTCGGGCAGACGGGTCTCGAGGAGTTCCCGCCAGCCGCGCGTGTGGGCTTCGAGGAACGCCTGATCGTGCAGGCCGCGATCGACCAGCACCTTCATCATGCCGAGGGCGAGCGCAGCGTCGGTGCCGGGGCGCGGCTGCAGGTGCCAGTCGGCGAGCCAGGCGGTGCGCGTCGGGCGCGGATCGATGACGACGATACGGCAGCCGCGTTCGCGCGCCGCGCGCAGGAAGGGCACGGCGTGCACGCCGGTCGAGACCGAGTTGACCCCCCACAGGAGGATGACGTCGGCGTCCTCGCTGGCCATCGCGAGATCGGGGCCGTTGGCCGAGCCGTAGGTGTGCATGCAGGCCCAGAAGGCGGCATGGATGCAGATGGACATCTCGAGGCGCGCGGCGCCGAGCTTGTTCCAGAAGCGGTTGTCCATCACCCAGTAGCCGATCTGGCCCAGGGTCCCGGAGAAATTGAACGGCTGGATGGCCTCCGCGCCGTATTCCTCGATGATGCGGTGAAAGTTGTCCGTGATGGTCGCGAGCGCTTCGTCCCAGGCGATGCGCTCGAAACGCGCGCCGGGACCCTTGGGGCCGATCCGCCGGTGCGGGTAGAGCACGCGCTGGTCGTTGTAGACGAAGTCGAGGTAGTGGTTGACCTTGTTGCAGAGATAACCGCGCGTGATGGGATGCGTCGGGTCGCCCTGCACGGCCACCGCGCGCCCGCTGGCGTCGTCGCGCGTGACCAGCATCGAGCACGTGTCCGGGCAGTCGTGCGGACACACGACATGGTGCAGGGAATGCCCCGGCGGCACTTCGAGCTTGTGACTCACGGTCATCCCGTCCTCCCCCGTCCCGGATGAGCCAGCGGCGAGTATAGCTTTGGCCAAGCGTGGGCGGCGCGGGCATCGGCGCCGGCGCGCCGGACAGGCGGGGCGATGGCCGAGGACGCCGCCGGGCTCAGAGCGCGGCGAGCTTCGCCGCCGCGCGCGCGAGCGTGTCGTCTTCCTTGCAGAAGCAGAAGCGCACGGTGCGATCCCCGGGCGGCGACTGGTAGAACACCGACAACGGGATGGCGGCGACCCCCACTTCGCGGGTCAGCCAGGTGACGAAGGCCATGTCGTCGAGGTCGGAGATGGCGCCGTAGTCGGCGAGCTGGAAGAAGGTGCCGGCGGCGGGGGTGACGCGGAAACGCGAGCCGGCCAGCGCGGCGGTGAAGCGGTCGCGCTTGCGCTGGTAGAAGGCCGGCAGCTCGTCGAGGTGTTCCGGCGCGCTCGTCATGAAATCGGCCAGCGCGTGCTGCACCGGGGTGTTGGTGACGAAGGCGACGAACTGGTGCACGCGGCGGAACTCGGTCATGAGGTCGGCCGGCGCCACGCAGTAGCCGGTCTTCCAGCCGGTGACGTGGAAGGTCTTGCCGAAGGAGAACACGGCGTAACTGCGCCGCGCGAGGACTGGATCGCGGAGCACGCTCTCGTGGCGGCGGCCGTCGTAGACGAGGTGTTCGTAGACCTCGTCGGAGACGACGACGAGGTCGTGGCGCACGGCGAGATCGCGCAGCGCGGCGATGTCTTCCGGCCCGAACACGCTGCCGCTCGGGTTGTGCGGCGAGTTGACCATGATCATGCGCGTGCGCGGGGTGACGGCGCGGCCGACGGTGTCCCAGTCGATGCGATAGTCCGGCGCGGCCAGGGTGAGATGCACCGGCACCCCGCCCGACAGGCGCACCGCCGGGTCGTAGCAGTCGTAGACGGGGTCGAACAGGATGACCTCGTCACCGGGGCGCACCACCGCCGTCACCGCGCAGTAGAGGGCCTCGGTGGCGCCGGGGGTGATGGTGACCTCGGTGTCGGCATCGCAGGCATGGCCGTAGAAGCGCGCGAGCTTGGCCGCCACCGCCTGGCGCAGCGCCGGCACCCCGGCCAGCGGCGCGTACTGGTTGTAGCCGTGGCCGGCGTAGTGCTGCAGGCATTCGATCAGCCGCGGCGGGCCGTCGTAGTCGGGGTAGCCCTGCGAGAGGTTGATGGCGCCGGCGTCGTGCGCCATCTGCGACATCACGGTGAAGATGGTAGTGCCGACATCGGGCAGCTTGCTGTCGAGTCGCGGCGGGCGCTGGTTCATGACGGGGCGGGGACGATTGGTGGAC
Organism: Gammaproteobacteria bacterium; assembly: GCA_050184115.1. Lineage (GTDB taxonomy): Bacteria > Pseudomonadota > Gammaproteobacteria > JACKNG01. The sequence goes on from JBFXAQ010000005.1 coordinate 33,968, forward strand.
AATGCGGCGCGCCGGCGCCGCGGAGCGCAGAGTGTCCACGGCGTCGCGGCAATGATCAAGGCAGCCCCGTGCGCGACGCCGCGCCCTGCCCCCGCCCGACCGAGGCCAGCGCATCGACATGACCCAGCCCGACGTCCCCGCATCCCCCATCGCCCTGCCCGCCGACGTGCCGGCCAGCCTCGCCGACGAGGTCCGCCGCCTGCTCGAGCGCCATGCCGAGAGCCGCGCCGCGGCCGGGCTCGCACTGCTCGACGATGCGCGGCTCGTGCGCGCCTTCGGCCTGTCGCCCTTCGTCGCCGAGTACGCCATCCGCCGCCCGCAACCGTTCGCGTCGCTGATCGACCCGGCGGCCATCGCCGCACCGCGCACGCGCGCCGACTACGAGGCGGCCGTCGCCGCGGCGCTCGGCGAAGCCGCCGATGCCCCGGCCGCCAAGCGCGCGCTGCGCGAGTTGCGCGGCGCGGAGATGGCGCGCATCGCCTGGCGCGACATCGTCGAGGGCGCCACGGTGGAAACCGTGATGGCGGAGCTGTCCGACTTCGCCGACGCCGCCATCGCCGGCAGCGTGCGCTGGCTGCACGACCAGCTCGCGCCACGCTTCGGCCGTGCGCTCGGCGCCGACGGCGCGCCGCTCGAACTGCTCGTGCTCGGCATGGGCAAGCTCGGCGGCCACGAGCTCAACTTCTCCTCCGACATCGATCTCATCTTCGTCTACGGGCACGGCGGCGAGACCGTCGGCGGCCGGCGCGAACTGCCGCACCAGGAATACTTCGATCGGCTCGGCCGCGAACTGATCGCACTGCTGAACGAAACCACGGCGGACGGCCAGGTCTTCCGCGTCGACATGCGCCTGCGGCCCTTCGGCGACGGCGGACCGCTGACCTCGACCCTGGCCGCGCTCGAGCACTACTACGCGGTGCACGGGCGCGACTGGGAACGCTACGCGCTGATCAAGGCGCGTGCGATTTCCGGCGATGCGGCGACGCGCGCCCAGCTCGAGGCCATCACGCGGCCGTTCGTGTTCCGCCGTTACCTCGACTACGGCGCGCTCGACGCGTTGCGCGAGATGAAGGCGCTGATCAACCAGGAGGCGACCTCGCAGGAGCTGCGCGGCGACGTCAAGCGCGGCGCCGGCGGCATCCGCGAGATCGAGTTCACCGGCCAGCTCTTCCAGCTGACCCGCGGCGGGCGCGAACCGCGCCTGCGCGAGCGCTCGATCATCGCGACGCTCCAAGCCTGCGCCGAGCTCGGTCTCCTCGAGACGGCCGAGGTCGACACGCTCGTCGCCGCCTACCGCTTCCTGCGCGTCACCGAGCACCGCCTGCAGGAGGTGCGCGATCGCCAGACCCACGCCCTGCCCGAGGACGAGGCCGGGCGCGCGCGCCTGGCCTGGGCCTTCGGCCACGCCGACTGGAGCGCCTTCCTGGCCGAGCTCGACGCTCACCGCGAGGCGACCCGGCGCCTCTTCGCGCAACTTCTCGAAGCGCCGGAGGACGCCGCCGACGGCAGCGCCGAGCGCCTGCGCCGCTGGCGCGGCCTGTGGCAGAACGCGGCCGACGGTGCCGCGCTCGCCGCCGGCGCCGAGGCCCTGGGCCACGCCTTCAGCGCGGCCGGCCTCGAAGTCATGGGCGAGCTCAAGTCGGCGCGCTTCACCGCGCGCCTGAGCCGCCAGGGCCAGGAGCGTCTCGATCGGCTCATGCCCGTGCTGCTCGAGGCCGCGCTGACCCGCGGCCTGTCCGATGCGAGCATGCGGCGGGTCGGCGAGCTGCTGCACGCCATCGCCCGGCGCAGCGTCTACCTGGCCTTCCTCGCCGATCATCCCGATGCCGTGCGCCGCCTGCTCGAGCTGTTCGAGGCGAGCCCGTGGATCGCCGAGCAGATCATCGCCTGGCCGCTGCTGCTCGACGAGCTGCTCGACCCGCGCGCGCTCTACGCCCCGCCCGATCGGGAACGCCTGTTCGAGCTCTGCGAGGCGCAGGTGCGGCCGGAGGACGGCCTCGAACAGGCCATGGATCACCTGCGCGCCTTCCGCAACCAGCAGGTGCTGCGGGTGGCGGCGAGCGACGTCACCGGTCACCTGCCCGTCGCGCGCGTCTCCGACCGCCTGACCTACATCGCCGAGGCCTGCGTCGACCGCGCGCTGACCATGGCCTGGGGCGACCTCACGGCGCGCTGCGGAGCGCCGCGCTGCCGCGACGAGCGCGGCGCGCGCGAGGCCGGCTTCGCCGTCATCGGCTACGGCAAGTTCGGCGGCTGGGAACTCGGCTACGGCTCGGACCTCGACCTCGTGTTCCTGCACGACAGCGCCGGCGCGGACCAGCACACGGCCGGGCCCAAGGTGGTCGAGAACGACGTCTTCTTCGCCCGCCTCGCGCAGCGTTTCATCCACGTGCTCTCGACCACCACCGGCGCCGGCGTCGCCTACGAGGTCGACACCCGGCTGCGCCCGAGCGGCAACGCGGGGCTCATGGCCTCGCCCATCGAAGCCTATGCCGCCTACCTCGCCGAGCAGGCCTGGACCTGGGAGCTGCAGGCGCTGGTGCGCGCGCGCGCCATCACCGGCGACCACGCGCTCGTGGCGCGCTTCGCCGAGGTGCGCGCCGCGGCCCTCGCGCGGCCGCGCGAGGCCGCTACGCTCGCCCGCGACATCGTCGACATGCGCGCGCGCATGCGCGGCGAGCTCGACCGCGGCGACGCGCGGCGGTTCGATCTCAAGCAGGGCAGCGGCGGTATTACGGACATCGAATTTGTGGTGCAATACGCGGTCCTCAGATGGGCCCCGGCGCAGCCGCGCCTGCTCACCTGGACGGACAATCTCCGGCTGCTCGAAATCATCGCCGAACTGGGCCTCCTGCCGGCCGACGACTGCCGGCGCCTGCACGACGCCTACTTCGCGTACCGGGCCGACATCCACAGCTGCGCCCTGCAGCAGCAGGATGCCCTGGTCGAGGCCGGGAAGTTCCGCGACCACCGTGACCACGTCATCGACATCTGGACGCGCGTGTTCGCCTGACCTGACATGCGCGCGAGCGCGGGAGTGACGACGATGAGCTACGCGGACCGGGACGGTGTGATCTGGATGGACGGAACCAAGGTGCCGTGGCGCGAGGCCAACGTGCACATCCTGACCCACTCCCTGCACTACGGCGTCGGCGCGTTCGAGGGCATCCGCGCCTACGAGACCGACAAGGGCACCGCGATCTTCCGCCTCGACGATCACGTGCGTCGCCTGTTCGACACCGCCCACATCCTCGGCATGGAGATCCCCTACGAGCGCAAGGAGATCGCCCAGGCCTGCATCGACAACGTGCGCGAGAACAAGCTCGCCTCGGCCTACATCCGCCCGCTGGTCTACTACGGCTCCGAGGGCATGGGTCTGCACGCCACCAACCTCTCGGTGCACGTCGCCATCGCCTCGTGGTTCTGGGGCGCCTACCTCGGCGCCGACGCGCTGGAGAAGGGCATCCGCATCAAGACCTCGTCCTTCACGCGCGGCCTGGTCAACAGCGTCATGCCGCGTGCCAAGGCCTGCGGCAACTACATCAATTCCATTCTCGCCCTGCAGGAAGCGGCGCGTGACGGTTACGACGAGGCGCTCCTGCTCGACAACGAGGGCATGGTCGCCGAGGGCAGCGGCGAGAACATCTTCGTCGTGCGCCGCGGCGTGCTCTACACGCCCGAACTCGCCTCCCTGCTCGAAGGCATCACGCGCGACACCATCCTGCGCCTCGCCCGCGAGGAAGGCATCGAGGTGGTCGAGAAGCGCATCACCCGCGACGAGATCTACATCGCCGACGAGTGCTTCTTCACCGGCACCGCGGCCGAGGTCACGCCCATTCGCGAACTCGACAACCGCACCATCGGCAGCGGTTCCTGCGGGCCGATGACGCGCAGGCTGCAGGAGGTCTACCTCGATCTCGTGCGCGGCCAGCGCGAAGCGCCGCCCGGGTGGCTGACCATCGTCGAGTGATGGCCGGCGCCGCGCGATGAGTGCCGCCGGCCTCGTTGTGTGGCAGCTCTGCGACGGCAAGCGCGGTCACGAACGCCAGGTCGAGGGCCTGCTCGCCGGCCTCGCCCGGCACCGCGCCCTCGACGTCCACCGTGTCGACGTCACGCGCGGTCTCGCGCGCGACGCCTGGCAGGCGCTGACGCGGCGCTTTCCGGCCGGCGACGGCCTGCCCGATCCCCACCTGCTGCTCGCCGCCGGCAGCGCCTGCCAGGGCGCGCTGGTCGCCGCCCGCCGCGCACGCGGTGGGCGCAGCGTGTATCTCATGTGCCCGTCGCTGCCATGGCGCTGGTTCGACGCCGTCGTCGTACCGCGCCACGACGACCCGGCGACCGTCGCCAACCTCGTCGTCAGCGAAGGTGCGCTGAACCCGGTGCGCCCCGCGGCGGTCCGCGCCCCCGCGCTCGGCCTCGTCCTGCTCGGCGGGCCGTCCGCGCATCACGGCTGGGACAGCGCCGCCATCGTGCGGCAGGTCGAAGGCCTGCTGGCACGGACGCCACGACGTGACTGGGTGGTGACCGACTCGCGGCGCTCGCCGCCGGATCTCGGCGCGGCCCTGCGCGCACTGGAACGCGACGGCGTGCGTTACGTGCCGGCCGCCGGGTGCGCGCCCGGCTGGCTGCCGGGCGAACTCGGCCGCGCCGCCGAGGTGTGGGTGAGCGCCGACAGCGTGGCGATGATCTACGAGGCGTTGAGCGGTGGTGCGCGGGTCGGCGTGCTCGACGTCCCGGCCCGGCGTCGCGATCGCATCACGCGCATCGCCGCGGACCTGCACGCGCGCGGCTGGATCATGCGCGGCGACGAGGCGGCGCCGGCCGCGCCGCCGCCGGCACTGGACGAGGGCGGCCGCGTCGCGGCGTTGCTGCTGCAACGCTGGCCGGCGCTCGGCAGTGGGGCGCGGCGGTGACGCAACGACGCCTGACCGTGATGCAGCTCCTGCCCGAACTCGAGGTCGGCGGGGTGGAGCGCGGCACGGTCGAGATCGCCCGCGCGCTGACGGCCGCCGGTCACCGCGCGCTGGTCGTCTCGGCGCCCGGCCGCCTGGTCGCCGAACTCACCGCCTGCGGCGCCGAGCACATCGCGCTCGACATCGGCGCCAAGCGCCTGGCGAGCCTCGCCCACGTGCCGCGCCTCGCACACCTCTACCGCGAACACGCCGTCGACATCGTGCACGCGCGCTCGCGCCTGCCGGCCTGGCTCGGACGGCTCGCACGCCGGCGCCTGCCGGCGGTGGCGCGGCCGCACTGGGTGACGACGGTGCACGGACCCTATACGGTCAACGCCTACAGCGCGGTGATGGTGTCGGGCGAGCGGGTCATCGCCATCTCGGAATTCATCCGCGACTACATCCTGGCCAACTACCCGCGGGTCGAGCCGGCGCGCATCACGGTCATTCCGCGCGGCGTCGATGCCGCGCGCTACCACGCCGGCTTCAGGCCGGACAGCGCCTGGCGCGAACGCGTCGCTGCCGAGTGCCCGCACCTGGCCGGCAAGCGCCTGCTCGTGCTGCCGGCGCGCCTGACGCGCTGGAAAGGCCAGGAGGACTTCCTCGCCGTCGTCGCCCGCGTGCGCGCGGTGCGCGACGACGTGCACGCGCTCGTCATCGGCGGCGCGCACGCGAAGAAACCGGGCTACCGCGCCGAGCTCGAAGCGCTCGCCGCACGTCTCGGCATCGCCGACGCGGTGAGCTTCCTCGGCCACCGCGACGACCTGCGCGAATGGCTGGCGAGTGCCGCCATCGCCTACTCGCTGACCGACGCGCCGGAAGCCTTCGGCCGCACCACGGTCGAGGCGCTCGCGCTCGGCACGCCGGTGATCGGCTACGACCACGGCGGTACCGGCGAGATCCTGGCGCGCGTCTACCCGGCCGGGCGCGTGCCGCACCGTGACGTCGCCGCCGCGGCCGCGCGCACGCTCGAACTCCTCGCCGCGCCCGTCGCGGTGCCGCACGAGCAGCCCTACACCGTGGCCGCCCTGCAGGCGGCGACGCTCGCCCAGTACGAGGCCCTCGTGTCGTCGCCTTGAGCAAGCATGCGAGAATCGCGGCCCTCGCCCACCGGAGTACCGCCGCCATGGCCACCGACACCGCCGATCGCCTCGCCATCGTCGAAACCCTCAACCGCTATGCGTGGGCCTACGACACGCGCGACCTCGCCGCGCTCGGCGCCTGCTTCACCGCCGACGGCGTGTTCGACATCACGCTCGAAGGCGCCGACGGCTGGGGACCGTACGAGAGTCGCGACGCCATCGTCGCCTGGTTGGGCGAAGTCATGGCCGGGCAGAACGACCAGCGCCGGCACTGCGTCACCAACGTCGTCTTCCGCGAACTCGGCAGCGAGCGCGCCAGGGTCGATTCCTACCTCGTGCTGACCGCGGTCGAGGCGGGGCAGCTTCGCGTGGTGTGCACCGGCACCTACCACGACAGCCTCGTGCGCGACGCCGACGGCTGGCGGATCGCGCACAAGACCCTGCGCCTCGACAACCCGTTCTGAGCGCGGTGAGTTCGCCCCTCTTCACGCCGCTCACCCTGCGCGGCCTGACCCTGCCGAACCGCATCGCGCTGTCGCCGATGCTGATGTACATGGCCGGCGACGACGGCTGCGTCACCGAGCGCCATTTCGTGCACTACGGGGCGCGTGCGCTCGGCGGCTGCGGACTGATCATGACCGAGGTGGTGGCCGTGGATCCGGCCGGACGCATCAGCGACCAGGATCTCGGCCTGTGGTGCGACGAGCAGGTCGCAGGCCTGCGCCGGGTGGTCGACTTCGTCCACGACTGCGGCGCCGCCTTCGGCGTGCAGCTCGCGCATGCCGGGCGCAAGGCAAAGTTGCGGACCCCGCCGGTGGCGCCGAGCGCCGTGGCCTACGCCGACGACTTCGCCACGCCGTTGGCATTGACTGCCGCCGATCTCGACCGGCTGCGCGCGAACTACCGCGCGGCGGCGCGCCGCGCGCTCGACGCCGGCGTCGACCTCATCGAGATCCATGCTGCGCATGGTTACCTGCTGCACAGCTTCCTCGCGCCGCTCAGCAACCGCCGCGACGATGCCTGGGGCGGCTCGCTCGAAGGGCGCGCGCGGCTGGTGCTGGAGGTGGTCACCGCGGTGCGCGAGGTGTGGCCGGCCGAGCGCCCGCTCGCCGTGCGCCTGACCGCACGTGACTTCGTCGACGGCGGGGTCACGACGGAAGAAGGCCTGTGGCTGGCTACGCGCCTGGCCGAGGCCGGGGTGGACCTGATCGACGTCACCACCGGCAACCTCGTGCCGGGCCATGCCGCGCCGGTCTACCCGGGCTACCAGGTCCAGTACGCCGAGCGCGTGCGCGCTGCCACCGGCTGCGCGGTGGCGACAGTCGGTTCGCTGGCCTCGGCCGACCTGATGGAGGAGATCCTGGGAGCCGGGCGGGTCGACCTCGTGTGCGTCGGCCGCGAGCTGATCCGCAATCCGAACTGGCCGATCGAATGCGCGCGGCGCGCCGGGGTCGACCTCGCGCTGGCCATCCCGACCTACGCACGCGCGACCGGGCCTTACGAACGCGGCTTCTGACCCGGGGCGGGGCGCGTCACCAGCACGCGAAGTCGTAGCCGAAATCGTGTTCGAGGTAGCGCGCGCACACCGCGCTGACGAACTCGCGCGCGGGTTCGTCGTAGGCCGCTCGTGGATCGCCGGGCGATTCGCGCACCGCACCAGGCGGGCGCGCCGGGTCCTCCTTGGCTGCCATGTGTGCCTTGCTCGACACCGCGATGCCGTGCGCCAGCGCCGCGTCATCGAGAGCGAGCGCGAAGGCACGCGCGACGCGCGCGAGTTCGTGCGCGGGATCGCGACGCAGGTCCTCGTAGCGAACCACCGTGACCCGTTCGGGCAAGCGCACGGCCAGTGCGCCCCAGGCATTCATGAAACGGACACACCACCAGATGTCGCTGTTGTAGCGCTTGGCGCGCTGCTCGCCGGCAATATAAGTGGTGAAGGACACGCCGTATCGCTCGCGCCACTTGGCGTAGTTCGAGACCAGCGAGTCGCGCAGGTCGCGGACCAGCACCACGTAGGGCGGCAGTCGCAGCCGGTCGTGCAACCAACCCCATGCCATCGCCGGATGCGGCAGGCTGTGACTGCTCAGAAGGCGCGGCAACTGTGGGTAGACGATCGGATCGCGCGGTCCGCCGATGATGTCGTTGGCGTGGTTGTAGCGGGGCGGCGGCGTACCGTACTGGTAAGATAAGGCATTCGCGAGCATGAACTTCAGCCAGTGCGTGCCCGCTTGGTGCATGCTGACGAGTTGACCGACGCAATGCCGATGCTTGAGCAGGGAGAAGTTGCCCGACGCACGGCGCAACGCGTGACGCCGGAACGCCGCGGGTGACAGTGCTGGCACTCGCGCGTTCGTGGCCGCCTCGCCACCGCGCGGTCCTGCATCATCGGGTTCCGTGACGGCCATGAATCGCATCCTCATCATCAAGCTCGGCGCGCTCGGCGACGTCGTCATGGCAACGCCCTTGATCGAGGCGATTATGCGGCATCACGCCGATTGCGCGGTGACGCTGCTGACGACACCACCCTACGCCGGGCTGTTCGCCGCCTGGCCGGGGCTCGCGGTGCACGCCGTGCCGCGGCGCGGCTTCTCCAACCAGGTCGCCGTCGTCCGCTGGATGCGCACCCAGGGCTTCGACCGTGTCTACGACCTGCAGGCCAACGACCGCAGCGGCGTGTGGTGCGCGCTGTCGGGTATCGCCGAACGCGTCGGCAACCACGCACGCTGGCCCTACACGCTGCATCCACCAACGGCCTGGCGCGGCCAGAGCCACATCTACAAGCGACTGGTCGAGGTGCTGGCCACCGCCGGTATCACCGTCACCGCGACCTGCCCGTCGCTGCCGGCAGACGCGGCCACACGCGCTCGCGTCGACGACTGGCTCGCCGCGCACGATACCCGCGGCGGCCCGTTGGTGTTGCTGCATGCCGGTGCGAGTCCGACCCGGCCAGCCAAGCGCTGGCCGCACTACGGCGCGCTGGCCGTACGCCTGCGCGCCGCCGGATTCACCGTGACGTGGCTCGGTGCCGAGGCCGAGCGCGCTTTGAACGCGTCGCTGCGCCGCGACGGCGATCTCGATGCCAGCGCGGCGTTCGACATCCTCGCCCTGGCCGAGCTCGGCCGCCGCGCCGCGTTCGCCGTGACCAACGATTCCGGACCGATGCACGTGCTCTCGGCGGCGGGCATTCCCGTGTTCGGGCTGTTCGGACCGAGTGACTGGCGGCGCAACCATGCGCTCGGGCAGGCCGGGCGGGTCATCGCCTGCGTCGACGCCGTACCGGCGTTTCACGGCGCCGCGTGCGCCGACTGCCTCGCCGCGCTCGACGATGACGTCGTGTGGGCGCGGCTGCGCGCGGACGGCGTCGTCGCCTGAAGGCTCAGCGCTGCAGGCGCGCGTAGAGGTCGAGGTATTGGGCCACCACCGGGGCTTCGCTGTAGGTCTCACGGTAGCGCGCGAGCGCGTGCGACGCGCGCTCGGCGCCGGTCGCGGGATCGAGTGCGACGCGCATCGCCGCGGCCAGGGCCGCCGGATCGTCGGCATCGACCAGCCAGGCCGATGTACCGTCGAGCACTTCGCGCGGACCCTGGGTACGGGTGGCGACGATCGGCACACCGCGCGCCATCGCCTCCAGCAGCACGATGCCGAACGGTTCGTCGCGTGACGGCAGCACGAACAGGTGGGCACCGTCGAGAAAGGTGCTGACGTCGTCGATCCAGCCACGCAGGCGCACCCGGCCCTCGAGTCCGTGACGACTGATGTCGCGCGTGAGCGCGGCGAGCTCACGGCCGTCGCCGCCGAGGTCGAGCACGAGGTCGACGCCGGCGTCGACGAGGTAGCCACAGGCTTCGATGAGGACGTCGAAACCCTTCTTGTGCACGAAACGACCGAGGCCGGCGATGCGGTAGGGTGGTGACGGCGGGGACGGGATCGCGTCCACCGCCGCGAGGCGACTGAAATTGGGAATGCGCTGCAAGGCTGCGTGCGTACCGCGCGCGGCAAGGTAGTCGGCCTGGGCCGCGGTCGTCGGCACCAACACGTCGATGTGTTGGTAATACTTGAGATTGACGAGGTTGTGCGTCTTGGCCACGGTGGGCACGCCGAGCGCATGGGCGGCGCGGCCGCCGAGATGGGCGGCGCGGGCGAGGTGGGCATGCACGACGGTGGGCGCGAACCGCGCCAATTCACGCCGGATGTGCTGCTCGGCCAGCCGGTCCCAGCTGCCGTAGCACCGCACCTCGCGGGTTTCGACACCGGCAATGTCCTGCAGCAACGCGAGGGCGCTGCCGCGTGCTTCGCCGATGGCCAGCACCTCGTGACCGCGGCCGGCGAGCGCGAGGACGAGATCGACGAAGGACCGTTCGGCGCCACCGAATTTCTTCGCCAGCATGACGTGGGCAATGCGCATGGTTTCAGTCGCCGTCCAGTAGTTCGAGCAGCACGGCGGCGACCGTTGCCGCGGGCAGGCGGGCGAGGTCACGAGCGGGGGCCAGGGCGAGCGCCGTGCGGCGTCCCCACGGCCGGTAACGTTCGGGTTCGCCGGGACCGAAGACCGTGACGGTCGGCACTGCCAGGGCGGCTGCCATGTGGCCGAGTCCCGAATCGTTGCCGACGAAGGCGGCGGCGCGTGCCAGGATCGCGGCTGCGGTGGCGAGATCGGTTTGCCCGGTGAGATCGACGCAGGGTCGTGAGAGGGCTTTCAACATCGCCGCGGCTTCTCGATCGGCCGCGCTGCCGAGCACGACGAAACCGTCGAATCGCTCGCCCACCCGTTCGGCCAGCGCCCGGTAAGCGGCCGCCGGCCAGCACTTGCCCGGCCAGTTCGCGCCCGGTGCCAGTGCCAGCCAGCGTGCCGTCGCCGGCAGCATCGCCAGTGCTTTGCCGGCCGCGCCGGCAGCTGTCGGATCGACGTGCAGGCGGCACGCGGGCACCGGCTTTGCGCCGAGCAGCGACGCGACGACGGCGAAGTGTTCCTCGACCGCGTGCCGGCCATGCCCCCGACGACCGTGCCGGGCATAGCGACGGCGCGCCCGCAGCAGGTAGGGGATGAGCGGCGTGCGCAGGTCGACCGCCACGGCGTAACGCCGCCGGCGCAATCGGCGCAACAGCTCGAACTGGGCGGTGATCCCACCGCGCTTGTCGCGATGGAAGACCTCGCCGAGCCAGGGCGCACCGCGCAGGACGTCGCTCGATCGCTGATCGCCGACGACGTCAATGGCCTGTCCCGGGAAGGCGGCAGCAAGGGCTTCCAGCACGGGTGTGGTCATCACGACGTCACCGATGTTGCTCAAGGTCACCACCAGCAGACGTTCTTCATCGTCCGTCATCGTCACTTGCCGATGCAGAAGCGCGCGAAGATGTCGCCGAGGAGGTCTTCGCTCTCGTAACGGCCGGCGATGGCTTCGAGTGCGTCGGTCGCCCGACGGTAATGTTCTGCGGCGAGTTCGGGTGCGGTGGCGGCGAGTTCTCCATCACCGCCCTGCAAGGCCTCGAGAGCGCGCTCCAGGGCGACGAGGTGGCGGGTACGCGCGGCGAACTCGCCGCTGTCCTCGCCGTGGATGCCGGCAAACCGTTCGATCGCCGCGACGAGATCGGCGCAACCCTCTCCGGTCAGTGCGGACAGCCGGACGTCGCTTGCATAGTCCTCGCCCGGGCCTGTCGCGTGCCTGTCGGGAAGGAGATCGATCTTGTTGCGTACCACGATGCGAGGCACGCCATTCGGTAGCGCCGCGCCGAGTGCCGGCGCGGCGCTACCGTCGGTCACGTACACGATCAGATCGGCACTGGCGGCAGCGCCACACGTGCGGCGCATGCCCTCGACCTCGACGACGTCGGTGGACTCGCGCAGCCCGGCCGTGTCGACCAGGTGCACCGGCACGCTGCCTATGACGAGGTCGATATCGACGAGATCGCGCGTCGTGCCCGGTACCGGCGTGACGATGGCCCGGTCGACCCCGGCGAGGCGATTGAGCAGCGATGACTTGCCGACGTTGGGCGCGCCGACGATGGCGACATCGAGGCCGCTGTGCAGGCGCACGCCATGGCGCGCACGTTCGAGCAATGCAACGAGCGCCTGGCACACGGCCAGGTGTCGGTCGTGGTGGTCTACGAGCAGGGTGTCGGTGTCGACTTCCTCGCCGAAATCGATGCCGGCTTCGAGTTCGGCCCGCACGAGGCGGATGCGTTCGACGATGGCCGACACGGCCTGGCCGAATTCACCAGCCAGGGTGCGCCGTGCGGCGCGCGCGGCGCGCAGGCTTGGACTGGCGATGAGATCGGCCACTGCTTCAGCCTGGGCGAGGTCGAGACGCTCGTTGAGAAAAGCCCGTTCGGTGAATTCACCTGCCCTTGCCAGCCGCGCTCCACAGGCGCAGGCGCGCGCGCACAAGCGTTGCAGCAGGAGCGGGTTGCCGTGGCCTTGGAACTCGACGAGATCCTCGCCGGTGTAGGAGTGGGGTGCCGGGAAGAAGACCACGATGCCGTCGTCGAAAGCTTCGCCATCACTGTCGAGAAAGCGACGGTAGTGGGCGTGCCTGGGTTCGAAGTGGGTAGTCCCAGTCAGCGCGCGGGCGATGTCCAGCGCTGCACCACCGGAGACGCGGACGATGCCGATCGCACCGCGACCGGCGGGCGAGGCAACGGCGACAATGGTTTCGCGGACCACGGCGCGCGGCCGCTCACGGCACTCAGCAGCACGTGCCGTGATGGTCACGGGCGTCTGCGCACGCATGGCCTGCCCTACCACCGCCCACCCGGTACCGTCCTACCCCGCCTGGGCCTCGATCGAACGGGTGATGTGCCATTGCTGCACGATCGACAGGATGTTGTTGACCAGCCAGTAGAGCACGAGTCCAGCCGGGAAGAAGGCGAAGAACACGGTGAATACGAACGGCAGGATCTGCATCACCTTGGCCTGGGTCGGATCCATCGGCGCCGGGTTCAACTTCTGCTGTATCCACATGCTCACGCCCATCAGCAGGGGCAGCACGAACAGCGGGTCGCGCGCGGAGAGGTCGGTGATCCACAAGATGAACGGTGCCTGGCGCATCTCCACCGTCTCGAGCAGCACCCAGTAGAGCGCGATGAAGACCGGGATCTGGACCAGGATGGGCAGGCAGCCGCCGAGCGGATTGATCTTCTCTTCCTTGTAGAGCTTCATCATCTGCTGGTTCAGCTGGGCCTTGTCGTCGGCGTACCGATCACGCAAGGCCAGCAGCCGCGGCTGGACACGACGCATGTTCGCCATCGAACGGTAGCCCGCCGCGGACAACGGGTAGAACAGCAGTTTCAGCATCAAGGTCAACAGGATGATGCCCCAGCCCCAGTTGCCGGTCTGGTCGTGGATGAACTTGAGCACCATGAAGAGCGGCTTGGCGATGAACCAGAGCTGGCCGAAATCGACGGTCAGTTCGAGCCCCGGCGCGATGTCCTGCAAGAGATCGTGGCGCTTGGGCCCGACGTACAGCTTGCTGGACAGGGTGATAGAGGCACCCGGCGCGATCGCTTCCTGGGGACCGAGCAGGCCGACGAGGTACTGCTGGTCGGCAAGCACCTTCGAGTAGTACTTCGAGATCTGTACAGGCGGTGGCAGCAGGGCGGCGACGAAGTAGTGCTGGATGATGCCGACCCAGGCGTTGGTCGCGCTGAGATCGATAGGCGCTTCTTCGAGATCGTCGAAATCGAACTTCTTGAAGCGTTTCTCCGGCGTCGACAGAACGGGGCCGGTGAAGGTGTAGACCATGCCCTGGCGCGAGGACTCCTCGTTGCGCTTGAGCTGTTCGTAGCGGTGGAGGTTGATGCCCTCGGCCGAACCGTTGGTGACGGCGTATTCGATCTCGACGAGGTAGCTGCCGCGGGTGAAGACGTAACGTTTCTCGACTTCGATACCGGCAGGCGAGCGCCAACGCAATGGAACGACGAGGCGCTCGGCATCGGCGGCGAGTTCGTACGCGGTCTCTTCCACCGTGTAGACGTCGTGGTGGGTGGGCAACGCGACACTGCCGGCCAATCCGCCCTGGTACTCGTAGATCTTGGGCGGATTGTCCTGGAACAGGTGCACACCTCGTGTAGGCACCTTCGGGTCAACCGGATAGTCGCGTAGCTCCGCGCCGTCGATCGTGCCACCAGCCGTCGACAACGAGAGTTTGAACCGATCGGTCGTGACGGTGACTTGGCGGGCCGCGGTCGTCGTCGCTTCAGGGGTAGGTGCGACGCTCGCGATTTCGCCGGTGCCGGGCAGAGTCGGGACGGTCGGGACGGCCGCTGTCGGTGCTTCGTTCACTTCAGCCGCCGGCGTGGCCACGGACGCAACGGCCTTGGGACCGTAGTCGGCCTGCCAGGCCTCCCAGATCATCAGGCCCAGCATGGCCAGGGCGACTATGAGAAAAAGGCGGACGTTTTCCATGGGGAGACTCGAATTCGACCGGGCAGCCGGCTAGCAGGCTGGCGAAAAGTTATCGTGGAGGTCGTAGGCCGCGTTGCGCCCCCGCCTGAGGTTCTCGACCATACAGACCCGCGCCGGTGGCCGCTCGGCGGTCGACTCGTCCGCGTCCAGCCGCGCCACCTTCTTCACCAGGCTTGCCAGGACTCAGTGACACAAGCGTTCGAGCGCCGCGTCGACGGCGTGGCTGAGCGCTCGGCGCGGTGTATCGGCGGCGGCCGCACGCACGACGAAGACAATGTCGATCGCTGGCAGGCAGGCAGCACGGTGACGGAAGTTCTCGCGGATGAGTCGCTTGATGAAGTTTCGGTCAGCCGCACGCGGTGACACGCGCCGGCCGATGGCGATGCCGAGGCGAGCTTCCACGCCCGTGTTGGGCTGATGGTGCAACGTGAACAGGCGACCGCCCTGGCGATCGCCCTGACGCATCACGCGGACGAAGTCCCGCGATTCGAGGATTCGTTGCGCGCGACGGAAGCGTGCGCGGACCGGCGTCGGTGGCGGTGCGACGGGGGAACCGCTACTGCGCCGCGAGCCGGGCGCGACCACGGGCGCGTCGAGCCTTGAGGATCAGGCGGCCGTTCTTGGTCTTCATACGGGCGCGGAAACCGTGTTTGCGGGCGCGCTTGAGGCGACCTGGCTGGAAAGTGTGCTTCATGGCATCGGGCTCTTGGCATTGATTCTGGAAGGCGCCGACGACGGCCTCGGCAGGCTGCCGTCAGGGGCGCGCGATGGTAGGCCCTTGCGTATAAAAAAGTCAATATTTTCAGGTCCGTAATTCGGCCTGGCGGGGGTGTGGATAAGTTATCACCGGCCGTATACACTCGCCGCCTCTTTTTTTCGTACACGCGTGTTCGGGGTCAACGGGTCGCCGTGCAAGAGACAGTCTGGCAACAATGTCTGCGAACCCTCGAACGCGAACTCTCTCCGCAGCAGTTCAATACCTGGATCAGGCCGCTACAGGCCGTCGAACACGACGAAACGCTGGAGGTTCTCGCCCCCAATCGCTTCGTCCTCGACTGGATCCGCGACAAGTATTGCGATCGGATCCGCCTCGTGATGGAAGAGGTCTGCGCCGGCCGCCCGCTTGAACTACGACTGGGCGTCGGCAGTGCGACCCGCGAGGTGGAGCCGGCGCTGCGCGCAGTCTCGCCGGTGGTCAGCGGTGGGGAAGCGCGCGCCGAGCCCGACGGCAAGCGCGGTTCGGGTCTCAAGGCGGATTTCACTTTCGATACTTTCGTGGAAGGCAAGTCGAACCAGCTCGCGCGGGCGGCATCGCTGCAAGTGGCTGGAAATCCTGGAAAAGGATACAACCCCTTGTTCATCTGCGGCGGTGTCGGACTGGGCAAGACCCACCTCATGCACGCCGTTGGCAATGCCATCCAGAGCCAGCGTAAATCGGCCCGTGTCGTCTATCTCCATTCCGAGCGCTTCGTCGCCGACATGGTCAAGGCCTTGCAGCACAACGTCATCAACGAGTTCAAGCGCTTCTACCGCTCGGTCGATGCGCTGCTCATCGACGACATCCAGTTCTTCGCGGGAAAAGAGCGTTCCCAGGAAGAATTCTTCCATACTTTTAATGCCTTACTAGAAGGCCAACAGCAGATCGTGCTGACCTGCGATCGCTATCCGAAAGAGGTTTCGGGCGTCGAAGAGCGCCTTAAGTCACGCTTCGGCTGGGGTCTCACCGTGGCCATCGAACCGGCCGAACTCGAAACCCGCGTCGCCATCCTGATGCGCAAGGCCCAGCAGGCAAACGTCAACCTGCCGGACGAGGTGGCTTTCTTCATCGGCAAGCGCTTCCGGTCTAATATCCGTGAGCTGGAAGGGGCCCTGCATCGCGTCGTCGCCAATGCGCACTTCCTGGGCAGCCCGATCACGCTCGAATTCGCCAAGGAGGCCTTGCGCGACCTGCTCGCCTTGCAGGACCGCCTGATCACGATGGACAACATTCAGAAGACGGTCGCCGAGTATTACAAGATCCGGGTCGCCGACCTGCTCAGCAAACGGCGCAACCGCTCGATCGCCCGTCCCCGGCAGGTCGCGATGGCCCTGTCCAAGGAACTGACCAATCACAGCCTGCCGGAGATCGGCGATGCCTTCGGAGGACGCGACCATACGACGGTCATCCATGCCTGTCGCAAGGTGGCGGAACTGAAGGCCAGCGACCCACGAATCCAGGAGGATTACGCCAACCTGGAAAGGATACTCACAACCTGATGATAGCTCCGTGGCCTAGCTGTGGATAAAAGAAGCCGATACAAACACGCGGGATGCTACCCAGCTTTTCCACAGGTGATGCCCGTGGCTGTGCTTTGAATTTTGCTCTTAAGTCTATGTCTGTAAAGGCTAATTTAGTTTTCCTCAATCTTCCATGCCTCAATAGTAGAAGCAGTAGATGAAGATCAAGATCACCAGAGAATTATTACTGCCGGTGCTCCAGGCGACCAACAACGTCGTCGAGCGACGGCAGACCCTGCCCATCCTGAGCAATCTGCTGTTCCAGGTCGAGGGATCCCGCATCCGGGTAACCGCGACCGACATGGAGGTGGAACTCGTCCACGAGATCGACAACCCGGGAAACACCGACGGAGCCCTGGCACTGCCCGCACGTAAGTTGTTGGATATCTGCCGGGCATTACCTGCCGACGCCGAGTTGACCATCGAGGGCTCGGGGTCGAAAGCGAAGATCGCGTCAGGCCGCAGCCGCTTTTCGCTGGCCAGCATGAAGGCCGACGACTTCCCTTCAATCGGGGGGTTCGACGTCCAGGTCGAATTTATGTTGCCGGCCGAAACCCTGATCGACCTCGTCGAAAGCACCCACTTCGCCATGGCGCACCAAGATGTCCGCTACTACCTGAACGGGATGTTGCTGGAGATGGACAACAACCGTCTTCGCGCTGTGGCTACCGACGGCCACCGTCTGGCGTTGACGGACAAGGCGATCGAACTCGAACTCGATCAGGTTCGCCAACACATCATTCCACGCAAGGGTGTTCTGGAAATCGCCCGCCTCCTGAACAGCACCGGGGGGGAGGTGACGGTGTCCATCGGTGAGAACCATTTACGTGTTGCTGGCGGGCAGCAATCGCTGACGACCAAGTTGGTCGATGGGCGTTTTCCGGATTACGAGCGTGTCATCCCGCGCGAGGGCAGTAACACCGTGCTTGCCGACCGCGAGGTCCTGCGCGCAGGTCTGAGCCGGGCTTCGATTCTGTCCAACGAAAAGTTCCGCGGTATTCGCTTGATCCTGAAGAAGGGCTTGCTGACGGCGGTCGCTCACAATCCCGAGCAGGAAGAGGCGGAGGAGGAGATCGAAGTCGAGTATACGGGGGAGGCGATGGAAGTCGGGTTCAACGTGTCTTACCTGCTCGATGTCCTCGGGGTCATGCGTACGGACCAGGTCAGGATCGAGCTGGTCGATGCGAACAGCAGCTGCCTCTTGCGGGCGCCCGACGACGCGTCTTCTCGCTACGTCGTCATGCCGATGCGGCTCTGATCGACGAGAGCCGTCCAGGGAGCGCGGGGCCAACCGGGTCGGCGCGATGTTGTTCGAAAGGCTGATAGTCAACCAACTGCGCTGTTTCGAACGTCTCGAATATGCGCCGGGACCGCGGCTGAACCTGGTCTGCGGTCCGAACGGCAGCGGCAAGACCACTGTCCTGGAGGGTTTCGCGATCGCGAGCCTGGGACGGTCGTTTCTCACCAGTAACATCGGCGAACTGGTGAAGAACGGTGCACCGGGACTGTCCATCCAGGCGGGCGTACGGGATGAGGAGGCGGGTACGCGCGCCCGGGTCGTTGTCCGTAAGAGCCGGGGGGCGACGACGATCGACTGGGATGGCGTAGGCGTTTCGACTGCCAGCACACTGGCGCAGCGCATTCCCGTACTCGCAGTTGATTCGAAGGCAGCAGATATCCTTACGGAGAGTCCGAGCAATCGGCGTGCATTGCTCGATCGAACGATGTTCCACGTGGAACCGGGTTACGTGGAATCCTGGAAAGCCTACCGGCTCGCCTTGCGCCAGCGTAATGAAGTCCTGCGCAGGAACGGTACGGATCGAGATGCCGCGTATTGGAACCAGCAGCTGGTGGAGTCCGGTGCGGCCATTGACGAGCGTCGACAGGCCGTCGTCGATGTGATCAATGCCGGCCTCAGGGATTCAGCCCTGGCCAACGATTTCGATGGCGATTTCGGTTTCAGCTATCAGCCGGGTTGGAATCGGGAAAAGGGGTTCAGAGTACAGCTGGATGAGGGGTGGGCACGTGATCTGTCCCTGGGTTACACCGGAACTGGGATCCACCGCGCCGACCTCACGCTGCGTGGACGTGGGCGTTCAGTTGCCCGACGGCTTTCTCGAGGGCAGGCGAAGATCACCGTGGTCGCACTGTTCTGTGCCTTGGCTGCTTTCATCGCAGGTCAAACCGGCAAGCGACCGGTTTTCCTGGTCGACGATCTGCACGCGGAGCTCGATGATAGTATGTGCCGTCGGGCTGTGGACATGATCGTCGCTGTTGCGGGGCAGACCATGTTCACGGCCATCCGTCCGAGCGATTTGCCCGAGGTCGCCTGCCTTACCCCGTCCGTGTTCCACGTGGAACGTCCCTCAGTCGCCGCATCGAGCTGAAGACCGGAGATTTCAATGAGCTACGATTCCAAGAACATCAAGGTCCTGAAGGGACTCGACGCCGTTCGGAAGCGTCCTGGCATGTACATCGGCGATACCGATGACGGCACGGGCCTCCACCACATGGTGTTCGAAGTCGTGGATAACTGTGTGGACGAAGCCCTGGCGGGCCACTGCAATGTCATCGACGTTCGCGTCCATGGGGATAACTCGGTCACCGTGACGGATGATGGCCGTGGCATCCCGGTCGACATTCACGAAGAAGAACAGCGCTCGGCGGCGGAAGTCATCATGACCACCCTCCACGCGGGCGGTAAGTTCGATGACAACTCTTACAAAGTGTCCGGTGGTCTGCACGGCGTCGGTGTGTCGGTGGTCAACGCCTTGTCCGCCGAGCTCAACCTCGTCATTCGTCGCGAGGGCAAGGTCTGGCGGCAGGACTACGCCAACGGTGACCCGACTGGGCCGCTACAACCCAGTGGTGACACGGAGCGCACGGGTACGGAGATCAGATTCCTGCCCAGCACAGCGATCTTCACCAATATCGAATTCCACTATGACGTCCTCGCGCGCCGGCTGCGGGAATTGTCCTTCCTCAATTCCGGCCTGCGCATCACCCTGTTCGACGAACGCAGCGGCAAGCAGGACACCTTCGAATACCAGGGAGGTATTGCGGCTTTCGTCGAGCACCTGAGCAAGACCAAGACGCCTCTGCATCCCGTGGTCATCCACATGATGGCGGAGAAGGATGATATCGGGGTCGAAATGGCGCTGCAGTGGAACGATTCCTACCAGGAAAGCATCTTCTGCTTCACCAACAACATTCCACAGCGAGACGGCGGCACTCATCTCGCCGGTTTGCGTGCCGCCCTGACCCGCACCCTCAACCAATACCTGGAGAAGGAGGGGTTGGCTGCGAAGCACAAGGTCCAGATCTCAGGAGAGGATGTTCGTGAAGGCCTGACCGCAGTGCTATCGGTCAAAGTGCCGGACCCCAAGTTCTCCTCCCAAACCAAGGACAAGCTCGTCTCCAGCGAGGTCAAGGGGGTGGTCGAGAACGTCGTCTCCGACAACCTGGCCACTTTCCTGCTGGAGCATCCGCAGGAAGCCCGCGCCATCATGGCCAAGATCGTCGAGGCCGCCCGCGCGCGCGAAGCCGCGCGCAAGGCCCGCGAACTGACCCGGCGCAAGACGGCCCTGGACATTGCCGGTTTACCCGGCAAGCTCGCCGATTGCCAGGAACGCGACCCGGCCAAGTCCGAACTGTTCATCGTCGAGGGCGACTCGGCCGGCGGCTCGGCAAAGCAGGGCAGGGACCGTCGTAACCAAGCCATCCTGCCCCTGAAGGGCAAGATCCTGAACGTCGAGAAGGCACGCTTTGACAAGATGTTGTCGTCGAGCGAGGTCGGAGCGTTGATCACCGCCCTCGGGTGCGGCATCGGCAGCGAGGAATACGATCCGTCAGGACTGCGCTACCACCGCATCATCATCATGACGGATGCGGACGTCGACGGATCCCATATCCGTACACTGCTGCTCACCTTCTTCTACCGCCAGATGCCGGAGTTGATCGAACGGGGTCACGTCTTCATCGCCCAGCCGCCGCTCTACAAGGTCAAGAAGGGTAAGCAGGAACGCTACCTGAAGGACGATCTCGAACTCGGCAATTTCTTCATGGAAATTGCGATCAACGACTGTGTCATCGAGCTGGCCAACGATCGCCTGGAAGGCGAACGCATCATCGAACTCGGTCGCGAGTACCTCGTGCTGCAGCAGATCCAGAAGCGCCTCGAAGCGCGCTACCCGGCGGTCGCCCTGCGCGCCCTGCGCGCGACCCCGGCGCTGGACAATCCTGCCACGGCAACCCTCGCCGATCTCGATGCCTGGCTGCCGCGCCTACGTGACAGCCTCGAAGGGCAGATTGGCGAGCGCAGCGTGCTCGGTGTCGAACGTCAGTACAGTGACAGCGACCGCTGGAACATCGAGATCCGCCTGACGCAGACCGGCTCCCTGGTCATGGTCAACTTCGACCGCGATTTCTTCGGCAGTGCGGAGTACCGCCACCTGGCGCGGCTCGGGCGCCTGTTCGACGAGTCGCTCGCACCGGGTTCGCGTGTCCTGCGCGGGGAGGATGGCATCCCGATCACGTCGCTTGCCCAGGCTTTCGAACTCCTGCTCGAGCAGGCCCGGCGGGGGACGGGTGTACAGCGTTACAAGGGTCTCGGCGAGATGAATCCCGACCAACTCTGGGAGACGACGATGAATTCCGAGACGCGGAACCTGATCCAGGTACGCATCGAGGATGCAGTCGGTGCTGACCAGATCTTCTCCATCCTGATGGGTGACCAGGTCGAACCACGGCGCGAGTTCATCGAACGCTACGCGCGGACCGTGACCAATCTCGACACCTAGCGGTCAGGCGCGCTCGCTGAAGGCGAGCGCGACAACCCGTACTTCGCACGCGCCTGCTCGTACCAGCGTGCGTGCGGCTTCGCTCACCGTCGCGCCCGTAGTTACCACGTCATCGACGAGCAGGATGCGTTTGCCGCGTACAGAAGGGGCGGCCTCGAAGACGTCGCGCACGTTGCGCGCGCGGGCCGCTGCCGGCAGGCGTGACTGAGCAACGCCACCGCGACATCGGCGCAGGGCCGAGCAATCGAGTTGGAGGCCCTGCTGACGCGCGATACCGGCCGCTAACAGGCTTGCCTGGTTGTAGGACCGCTTGACGTAGCGCCAGCGGGAGAGGGGGATCGGCACAACCCTGTCCAGCATGAGTGAGTAATCGCTTACATTCGTTGTGAGCAAGTCACTACAAGCCTCGAGAGCGGCCGCGTCGCGGTGAAACTTGAAGGCCAGCACGAGCCGATCGAGCGGATAGGTGTAGCGGAAGGGCGCCTCGACACCCGCGGTCCACGGCAATCTTCCGGGACGACCGGCGACATTGCGCGGCAAGTCGACGACGCAGGCCGGGCACAACGCGCCGACCGTGGACGGCGCGAGGCACAACAGACAGCGTCGGGGCAATCCGGCCCAGCTCCTTCTGTACACCTCCGCCCAGGTTCTCAAGATTGACGGGCGCTTCCCTGCCCCCATAATGCAGCGTCCTGTCCGTTCGCTCCGCCGCCATCTTAAACGGGAACCCGCCTCATGCATGCCACCGCCGAAACGACGCGCCCCGCCGTCTCGAACCTACGCCACGACTGGACCCGAGACGAAGTCGTGGCACTGTTCAGTCAACCGTTCAGCGACCTGATGTACGCGGCGCAGACGATCCACCGCGCCCATTTCGATCCCAACATCGTCCAGCTCTCGACCCTGCTCAACATCAAGACCGGCGGTTGCCCCGAGGATTGTGCGTATTGTCCGCAGAGCGTCCGCTTCGACACCAACGTCGAGGCCGCTCCGGTACTCGACCTCGCCGAGGTGCTGACGGCCGCCCGTCGCGCCCGCGACGCCGGTGCGACCCGCTTCTGCATGGGTGCGGCCTGGCGCTCGCCGAAGGACCGCGATCTCGACCAGGTCGTTCCCCTGATCGAGGGTGTTCGCGCACTCGGCATGGAAACCTGCGTCACCCTTGGCATGTTGAACGACCACCAGGCCCGGCGCCTGGCCGACGCCGGCCTGGACTACTACAACCACAACCTCGATACCTCGCCCGAGTTCTATGGTGAGATCATCTCGACGCGCACCTACCAGGACCGCCTCGACACCCTGGCTCACGTGCGCGCGGCCAACATCAACGTCTGCTGCGGCGGCATCGTCGGACTCGGCGAGTCCGTGGACGACCGAGCCGAACTCCTGCGCACCCTCGCCAACCTGCCGAAACACCCCGAGTCGGTGCCCATCAACCTGCTCGTGCGCGTGGAAGGTACCCCGCTGGCAGATACCGAGGCCGTCCATCCCATCGAGTTCGTCCGGACCATCGCCGCCGCCCGCGTCCTCATGCCGGCGTCCCACGTCCGTCTCTCCGCCGGGCGCACGGCCATGACGGAGGAACTGCAGGCGCTCGCCTTTCTCGCCGGTGCGAATTCCATCTTCTATGGTGAGCAACTGCTCACCACCGCGAACCCGGACGTCGCCAACGACCAGGCGTTGTTCGCGCGGCTCGGCATCTCGCCGCGCGCCGCGTACGCCTGAAGCCGCCACGCGCGTGTCCACCGAGGCGCTGGCGACACGCGTCCGGGAGACCCTGGCGGCGGTTCGCCGCGACGGTCTCCTGCGCACGCGCGACGCCCACGACGGCGCCCAGGGTACCCGCGTCACGATCGGTGGCCGGGACCTGCGGAATTTCACCAGCAACGACTACCTCGGTCTCGCCGCTCATCCCCGCATTCTCGACCGCGTGCGCCGCGAACTCGCAAGCCACGGCTTCGGCAGCGGCGCGGCGGCACTGTTGTCCGGGCGCAGCACCCTGCATGCCGAGCTCGAGCGCCGCGTCGCGGTTGCGTGTGACTGCGAGGACGCGTTGCTTTTCTCATCCGGCTTTCTCGCCAACAGCGGCACCCTGCCCGCGCTCCTCGGGCGGGGCGATACCGCCGTGCATGACCGCCTCAATCACGCCTCGCTCATCGATGGCGTCCTCGCCAGTGGTGCCGCCCACCGACGTTACCGTCACCTCGATGTCGCGTCTGCCGCCGAGGCCCTCGCCAGCGCTCGTGAAGGCGGCCTCGCGCTCCTCGTCACCGAGAGCGTCTTCAGCATGGACGGCGACACGGCGCCGCTGGAGGCGCTGGCAGAGGTCGCTGCCACGCACCGTGCAACCCTCTATGTCGACGACGCCCACGGATTCGGTGTCAGCGGCGCCGACGGTTTCGCCCACGTCAGCAAGCTGCCGTCGGATGCCTTGCGCATGGTCACGTTCGGCAAGGCGCTGGGCAGTGTCGGCGCCGCCGTCGCCGGTCGCGCCGCCACCATCGATTACCTGGTTCAGCGCGCGCGCACCTATGTCTACGACACGGCGATGCCACCGGTCTGCGCCGCCGCGACCCTCGAAGCTTTCGACGTTCTCGACGACGAACCCGAGCGACTCGCGCGCCTCGGCGACAATATCGCCCGTTTCCGCGCTCGTGCCGAAACGTCCGGACTGCACCTGCTACCGAGCACCACGCCCATCCAGCCGATCATGATCGGTTCAAGCGACGCGGCACTGGCGCTCGCCGAAGCCGTCCGCGAGGCCGGCTTCTACGTTCGCGCGGTGCGCCCGCCAACCGTGCCGCGCGGCACGGCGCGACTGCGGATCACGTTGTCGGCAGACCACGAAGCGCGCGACATCGACGACCTCGTCCTCGCCTTGTCGAGTGCCAACGCGCTCGCGGCATCCATGACATGAACACACCACCCGGGCGCGAACTCGACAAGCGCCGTGTTGCGCAGCATTTTGCTTCTGCGGCGCCCGACTACGAAGACCACGACGCGCTCCAGCGCGAAGTCGCCACACGCCTGGTCGAACGCCTCGACTACGTCAATATAGACGTCGAGCGCGTGCTCGATATCGGCTGCGGCACCGGCCGCCTGGGCCGCCTGATCACGCCGCGTTATCGCCATTCGCTGATCGTCGAGAGCGATCTCGCCGTGCCGATGCTGCAACACGCGCGCAGCCGCGCTCCACGTTGGTTCTCGCGCCACCGGCACGTCTGCGCCGACGCCGAACGCCTGCCTTTCGCGCCAGGCCGTTTCGACCTCGTGCTCTCCAGCCTCGCCCTGCAATGGTGCGAGAACCTGCCCGAGGTCTTCGCCGGTACCCGACGGGCCCTGCGCGACGGGGGCCTGTTCTTGTTCACGACCCTTGGCCCCGATACCCTGCGCGAGCTGCGCGCGGCTTTCGCAGCAAGCTCGGCGACCGCCCATGTCAACCGATTCATCGACATGCACGACATTGGCGACCTGCTCGGTCACGCCGGCTTCGCCGACCCGGTGATGGAAACCGAGTACCTCACGGTCGAGTATCCCGACGTGCTCGCCTTGATGCGCGATCTCAAGGGCATCGGCGCGAGCAACGCGCGCAACGATCGTGCCCGCGGCCTGTTCGGCCCTCGTCGGCTGCGTGCCGTCACCGCGGCCTACGAACAGCACCGCCGTCATGGCCAGCTGCCGGCAACCTACGAGGTGATCTACGGTCACGCCTGGGCGGCCGCGCCGCGACGGACCAAGTCGGCGACAGAGCAGTACTTTCCCCTCGACCGCCTGCGCAAGCGCTCATGAACGTCTTCGTCACCGGCACCGATACCGGTTGCGGCAAGACCTACGTCACGGCCGGCCTGCTCCGTCATCTCGCGGCCCGCGGTACCCGCGCGCTGGGCATGAAGCCCATCGCAAGCGGTGCCGAGCGCATCGATGGTCAGCTGGTGAACGAGGACGTCAGGGCACTCGTCGCGGCATCGAGCGTCGCCGTTCCGCCGCGCGTGCTCAATCCCTACCTCTTCGAACCGCCGGCATCGCCGCATCTCGCCGCGGCTGCCAGCGGCGCGCATGTCGACCTCGACGTCATCCGCGATGCCTACGCAGCCTGTCGGGCGGCGGCCGAGGTCGTGGTGGTCGAAGGTGTCGGCGGTTGGCAGGTGCCGCTCGCCGAGGACCTCGACGTCGCCGATCTCGTCCGGGCGCTGGGCTTGCCGGTGCTGCTGGTGGTCGGCGTCCGTCTCGGCTGCATCAACCATGCTCTGTTGACCAGCGCGGCGATTGCCGAGGCCGGCATCGTCTGCCACGGCTGGGTCGCCAACGTCCTCGAACCGGATCTCTACGATCGCGACGGTGTCATCGAGACGATGGCGCGGCGGATCCCGGCGCCGCTCCTGGCTACGATCGAGGCCGGTGACACGTCGAGCCTCGCGACTCTCGCCGCAGGGCTGGCCGCCCCGGACTGACAATGGTCACCGCCTACGAGGAAGCAAACGGTGGCCCGCACATGTGGGTGCTGCAACCGACGCGCTCGATGACCTGGCCGCAGGCCAAGCGCTTCGTCCTCGCGGTGGCCGCGGCCAGCCTGGGAATCGGCGGCTTCTTCTGGTCGCTCGGCATGCCGACCGTGATGCCCTTTTCGGGCCTCGAGGCCCTCGCCGTGGCAGCCGCCTTCTATATCGTCCTGCGCGAGGGCGAGCGCCGCGAAGTCATCCGCTTCGACGGCGACCAGTTGGTGATCGAGCGCGGTACGCACGCCGTCGAGTCGCGCTTCGAGTTCAACCGCTACTGGGTCAGGGTCGAATTGTCCGGCGCACGCAGCCGCCTGCACCCGCAGCGATTGCTGGTCGGCGCACACGGCCGCAAGGTCGAAATCGGACGCTTCCTGACCGACGGGGAACGCGAATCATTCGCAGGGATGCTGATTAACGCGCTGAAGAAAAACGGTTAAACTACCGCGGCTGCCGCCGGCGCAAGGTCCGGCTCAGCGCCCCGTGACGGGTTTCACACCCGCCGCGGACGTGGTTCGGATACCGGGCCGCCGGTGCCGATGCGCCGAATACAAGACAAATCGACAACCTGGATATGCACCAATCCGCCGATGCCCGGCATGGCGGCACTGGAGAGCTAGAAGCATGACTTTCTTCAGAACCATCAGTTCATCGTGGAAACGGGCTGCCTGCGCCGCGCTGCTCGCGCTGCCTGGCGTGGCCAGTGCCGAATGGGCCCTGAACCTGACCGAAGGCGTCACCCCGTACAGCCGTACGGTCTATGACCTCCACATGCTCATTCTCGGCGTGTGCACCGTGATCGGCATCGGCGTGTTCGGCCTGATGTTCTATTCGATGGTCAAGTTCCGGAAGTCAGCCGGTGCCCGTGCCGCGCAATGGCACGAGAGCACGAAGGTCGAGGTTATGTGGACCCTGGTGCCGTTCCTGATCCTGATCGGCATGGCCGTCCCGGCGACCAAGGCCCTGATCATGATGGAAGACGTCTCCGGCTCGGATCTCACGATCAAGGTCACCGGCTACCAGTGGAAGTGGCATTACCAGTACGTCGACAGCGGCATCAGCTACTTCAGCACGCTAGACAACGACAGCAACAATGCCCGCCAGCTCGGCTCCGGCATCGATCCCGCCAGCGTCGAGCACTACTTGCTCAATGTCGACAACCGCCTGGTCGTGCCGGTCAATCGCAAGATTCGCTTCCTCACCACCGCCGGTGACGTCATCCACGCCTGGTGGGTGCCGGCGCTCGGCTGGAAGCGCGATGCCATCCCCGGTTTCATCAACGAGTCCTGGGCGCGCATCGAACAACCGGGTGTCTACCGCGGCCAGTGCGCCGAACTCTGCGGCAAGGACCACGGATTCATGCCCATCGTCGTCGAGGCCCTGCCCGAGGCCGAGTACGACGCCTGGGTCGAGAAGATGAAGGGTGAAATGCAGCAGGCCGCCCGACCCGCCGGAGCACCCGCGGTGGTCGTTGCCGAGGCCAGTGCGCCAAGCGCGATCTGAGTTCGCGCTCTTCACCGCCTATCACACCGGATACACAGTTCAGAGGTCTAAAACATGAGTGAGGCAGCCACCCACCACGACGATCATCACGGCCACCACCCGAGTGGCATGATGCGCTGGTTGACCACCACCAACCACAAGGACATCGGCACGCTGTACCTGATCTTCGCGCTGGTGATGTTCTTCCTCGGCGGCACGATGGCGTTGATCATCCGCGCCGAGCTGTTCCAGCCCGGCCTGCAGTTCGTCGAGCCACAGTTCTTCAACTCCATGACCACCGTGCACGCCCTGGTCATGATCTTCGGTGCGGTGATGCCGGCGTGGACCGGCTTCGCGAACTGGATGATCCCGATGATGATCGGGGCACCCGACATGGCGCTGCCCCGCCTCAACAACTGGAGCTTCTGGATCCTGCCCTTCGCCTTCACCCTGCTCCTGTCGACGGTGTTCATGCCGGGCGGCGCGCCGGCCGGCGGCTGGACGATGTACCCGCCGCTGGTGCTGCAGACTGGCGCCGCCTTCCCGTTCCTGATCTTCGCGGTGCATTTCATGGGCGCCTCGTCGATCGCCGGCGCCATCAACGTCATCGTCACCGTGTTCAACATGCGCGCGCCGGGCATGACGCTGATGAAGCTGCCCCTGTTCGTGTGGACCTGGATCATCACCGCCTTCCTGCTCATCGCCTCGATCCCGGTGCTGGCTGGCGCGGTGACCATGCTCCTGACCGACAAGTTCTTCGGCACCGCCTTCTTCAGCGCGGCGGGTGGCGGCGACCCGGTGATGTTCCAGCACATCTTCTGGTTCTTCGGTCACCCCGAGGTCTACATCCTCATCCTGCCTGCGTTCGGCATCATCTCGGCGATCGTGCCGACCTTCGCGCGCAAGCCGCTGTTCGGTTACAGCTCGATGGTCTACGCCTCGGCCGCCATCGCCTTCCTGTCGTTCATCGTGTGGGCGCACCACATGTTCACCGTCGGCATGCCGCTCGCCGGCGAACTTTTCTTCATGTACACGACGGTCCTGATCGCGGTGCCGACGGGCGTGAAGGTGTTCAACTGGGTCGCCACCATGTGGCAGAGCTCGATGACCTTCGAGACGCCGATGTTGTTCGCGCTGGGCTTCATCGTGCTGTTCACCATCGGCGGTTTCTCGGGCCTGATGCTCGGCGTCACCCCGATCGACTTCCAGTATCACGACACCTACTTCGTGGTGGCTCACTTCCATTACGTACTGGTCACCGGTGCCATCTACTCGCTGATCGCCGCGACCTACTTCTGGCTGCCCAAGTGGACAGGCCACATGTACGACGAGAAGCTCGGGCAGCTGCACTTCTGGCTGTCGACCATCTCCGTCAACGTGCTGTTCTTCCCGCAGCACTTCCTCGGCCTGGCCGGCATGCCGCGCCGTATCCCCGACTACTCCGTGCAGTTCGCCGACTGGAACATGGTGTCCTCGGTCGGGGCCTTCGTGTTCGGTTTCTCGCAGCTGCTCTTCGTGGTGGTGGTCTGGAAGTGCGTTAAGGGTGGCGAGAAGGCCACCGCACAGGTCTGGGAAGGCGCGCACGGCCTGGAGTGGACGCTGCCCTCGCCGGCGCCTTACCACAGCTTCGAGACGCCGCCGGAGCCTTCGACCATCGAAGGCGGCATGCGCTGAGGCAGCCGCGGCCCATGAGCGAGAACCCGACCACCGAAGCGCGTCGCAAGGCCGCCGTGCGCAATGCACTGATGCTGGCGGCGGTGGTGGTCGGGATCTACGCGTGGTCGATCCTCTCGCGACTTTAACCCCCGTGGAACGCGATCCCCGCCAGGCCGCCAACCGCCGCACCGCGCGCAAGCTGCTCGTGGTGACTTGCGTGATGTTCGGCTTCGGCTACGCGCTGGTGCCCTTGTACGACGTGTTCTGCGAGGTCACCGGGTTGAACGGCAAGACCGGGCGCTTGAGCGAGGCGCAGGCCGCGGCGCTGACGGTCGACGACAACCGCCTCGTCACCGTCGAGTTCGTGACCAGCGTGAACGCCGGTATGCCGTGGGAGTTCCACCCCGTGGTCAACACGATCCAGGTCCATCCGGGCGCCGAGACCGTGGTCGAATTCGAGGCCACCAACTACGCCCAATGGCCGGTGATCGGTAACGCCGTGCCGAGCGTCTCGCCGAACACCGCGGCGCGCTATTTCAGCAAGACCGAATGCTTCTGCTTCACGCAGCAGCAGCTCGAAGCCGGTGAAACGCGCCAGATGCCGGTACGCTTCGTGGTCGACCCCAAGCTGCCCGAGGACATCAGCGTACTGACCCTGGGCTACACCTTCTTCGAATCGCTCCAACCAGCAGAAGCGGCCGATACGCCGCGCTCCTGATTTCCGGACACGAAGTTCCCATAACCGCAAAGCAGAGAACAACGTCATGGCTGCAGCACATACCGATTACTACATCCCGGGGCCAAGTCACTGGCCGGTGGTTACCTCGCTCGCGATCTTCACCATGTTCGTGGGCGGCGCGACGACCCTGAACGGCGCCGGCATCGGCCCCATGATCCTGGGTGCGGGGTTCCTGCTGTTCCTCTACGTCCTGTTCGGCTGGTTCGGCACGGTCATCGGCGAGAGCGAGGGCGGCATCTACAACGACCATGTCGACGTCAGCTTCCGCATGGGCATGATGTGGTTCATCTTCTCGGAAGTGATGTTCTTCGCGGCCTTCTTCGGTGCCCTCTACTACTCGCGCATCTACTCGGTGCCATGGCTGGGTGGCGAAGGCAGTGGAGCGGCCACCAACCAGTTCCTGTGGCCAGATTTCGTCGCATCGTGGCCGCTGCTGCAGCCGCCGTCCGAATACGGCTTCAGCGCGTTCAAGGAAACCATCGGCGCGTGGGGCGTGCCGTTCTGGAACACCCTCATCCTGCTTACCTCCGGCGGCACCGTGACATGGGCGCACTGGGGCTTGCAGAAGGGCAATCGTCAGCAGCTGGTGCTTGGTCTCGCGCTCACCGTCGCGCTGGGCGCAATCTTCGTCTACATGCAGGCGGGCGAATACGGCCATGCCTACCATGAGCTCGGGCTGACCCTGAACTCCGGCATCTACGGCGCCACCTTCTTCCTGCTCACCGGCTTCCACGGCTTCCACGTCACCATGGGCACGGTGATGCTGTTCGTGATCCTGATGCGTTCGATCAAGGGCCATTTCACGCCCAAGCATCATTTCGCGTTCGAGGCGGTGGCCTGGTACTGGCACTTCGTCGATGTCGTCTGGATCGGCCTGTTCATCTTCGTCTATTGGATCTGATCGATCCGGCCGAAGAAGCGGCCCAGGAAGCGCCACTTACGAGTGGCGCTTTTTTTTCGCCAGCGTCAGTGGTTCGGTTCGATGACGCCGAGCAGGTAGAGCACGCCGATGACGATGACCAGGCCGAACGACAGCGCCACGCGCAGGGTCAGTGCCTTGACCGTGGCGGTGCCGTCGTCGTTACCGTCCTTGCGGAAGACGCGAAAGCCGGCCGTACCCAGCGCGAGCAGGATCATGACGAAGACGCCGATGATGAAAGCCTTTATGAAAGGTGAATCTGCCATTGTCACGGGCACTGCGGGAGGGACGCCGCATTATCCTGCGTCATGAGCAGGTCGACAAACAGCCCGGTTCGCACCGTCGTCACGGTGCTCATTTTCTTCGTCGCGTTCGCCCTGCTGTGCAGCCTGGGCTTGTGGCAGTTGTCACGGGCCGCCGAGAAACAGGCCCGCCATGCCGCGTTCCAGGCGCGACTCGAGGCGCCAGCTGTCAACGTCGACGATCTCGACAGCCCGGCGCCGGCGGCCACGCATGCCTGGCAGCGTGTGCGCCTGCGTGGGCATTACCGCGATCTGCACGTGCTGCTCGACAACCGCGTGCAGGCCGGGCGGGTCGGCTACGACGTGATCAGCCCGTTCGTCACCGATGGCGGCCGTAGCGTACTCGTGGACCGCGGCTGGATCCCGCTCGAGGGTTCGCGCGAGGCCGTGCCTGACCTGGTCGCGCCGGCAGACCCGTTCACGTTGAGCGGTTTCATCGGCGAACCTCCAACGGTTGGTGTCGAGCTGAACACCGCGGCCGGTGACGCCGAATGGCTGTCACCGCACATCGTGCGGGTGCAGCGCGTGGTGCTCGATGGCATCGGCCAGCTCTTCGGCTTCGAGGCCTGGCCGGCGATGATCTACCTCGACGGTAGCGCCCCGGGGGCACTCGCGGTCGACTGGCCGGTGCCGGGCGACGGTTCGGCGCGTCACCAGGCCTATGCGTTGCAATGGTTCAGCATGGCCGCGGTGCTGGCGACCATCGGCGTCGCCATCCTGTACCGACGGCGGAGAGAAGACACATGAACGACCGTGCGACCCCGGAACAGGGTCGCGCCGGCGGCCTGCCGGCGCGGATCACCCTTCTCCTCGTGGTGGCCGTGTTCGTCGTCCCGATCGGGGTGGCGTGGTGGTATGCCCTCGTCGCCCCGCCGGACGACGGAATCCACCTGCTCAACCACGGTGCGTTCCTCGAGCCACCACTCGACATCCGTCACGATGACGTCATGGCTCCCCTGCGCGGGATCCCCCTCGCGCCGGGTGAGTGGGCGGTGCTGTATTTCACAGCCGGCAGCTGCGAAGCCGCATGCGCGGAGGCGGTCACGACGCTCGATGCCATTCGCACCGTGATCGGACGCGACGCCACGCGCCTGCGGATTGGCGCGCTGGCCGATGCCGCATCGCCCGCTATGACCGTGCCGCATCTCATCGCCGACCCGGCCGCGCGCGTGCGCCTCGCCGCTGCAACCACCGCCGCCGCCGGCGGCAACGTCCCCGCGCTCGGCGTGGTGTTTCTCGACTGGCGTGGACAGATCATGATGTTCTTCGCCGATCTCTCCGACCCGGCCGGCATCAAGGCCGATCTGAAACGCCTGCTGCGCGGCTCCCGCACGAGTTGAACCATGTCCCGGATGTACCGCCTGCTCACCATCCTGCTGCCGGCGCTGGCGCTGAGCGTCATCGTATTCGGTGCCTACGTGCGACTCAGTGACGCCGGCCTCGGCTGCCCCGATTGGCCTGGCTGCTATGGTCGCCTGACCGTCCCGGAAGGACGGTCCGACGTCCACCTCGAACATCCGGACTGGTCGACGCGACCGCTCGAAGCAGGCAAGGCCTGGCGCGAGATGATCCACCGTTACCTCGCCAGTACGCTCGGCCTCGGCATCGTCGTGCTCGCTGTCCTTGCCTGGCGTCGCCGCCGCGAGCGGGTGGCCTCGCCGGTCGTCTACCTGCTCGTCCCGCTGGTGGTCTTCCAGGGTCTGCTCGGCATGTGGACCGTGACCCTGCTGTTGAAACCGTTGGTGGTCACCGCCCATCTTCTCGGCGGCCTGACCACACTCGCCCTACTGTGGTGGCTTTTGCTCCGCCAGGCGAGCCCTGGGCCAGTCGCCGGCGCGCCACGGCCGTTGCACGTCGCCGCCGGCGTCGCGCTCGGCGTTCTCGGCCTGCAGATCTTCCTCGGCGGCTGGACCAGCGCCAATTACGCAGCGCTCGCCTGCACCGACTTTCCGACCTGTCACGGGCGCTGGTGGCCGCAAGCCGATTTCGGTGAGGCCTTCGTGCTGTGGCGCGGGCTCGGCGTCAACTACGAATTCGGTGTTCTCGATACCCCGGCGCGCACCGCCATCCACCTCGCGCATCGGCTCGGTGCGGCCCTCACCGCCATGACCATTCTCGTCGTCGCGGCCGGGGCCGTGCGCAGTGGTCTGCCAAGGCTGCGCCGGGTGGGATGGTGTATAATCGCCGCGCTCCTGGTGCAGCTCGTCCTCGGCATCACCAACGTCCTCGGTGGTCTGCCGCTGGCGGTCGCCGTGGCCCACAACGGTGGCGCCGCCGTGTTGATGCTGACGCTGGTGACCCTGTTCCACCTGACACGACGGACCTGAGCCGCATCCCCCGACGATGGCCACCGACACCCTGGCACCCGCAGCGCGCGCCCACTGGCGCGACTACGCCGAGCTGTGCAAGCCGCGCGTGGTCGGGTTGATCGTATTCACGGCCATCATCGGCATGTTCCTCGCGACCCCGGGCATGGTGCCGCTCGCCGTGTTCGTACCAGCGACGCTCGGCATCGGACTCGCCGCCGCCTCGGCTGCCGCCATCAACCATGTCGCCGAACACCGCATCGACGCCCTCATGGCGCGCACCCGCCAGCGCCCGCTACCGCAAGGCGGCCTCAACCGGCGCCAGGCCTTCGCCTTCGCCATGCTCATCGGCGGCGTGTCGATGTACCTCCTGATCGCCTTCGTCAACGTGCTGACGGCGGTGCTGACCTTCGCCTCGCTCATCGGCTACGCCGTCGTCTACACCATGTATCTCAAGTACGCGACGCCGCAGAACATCGTCATCGGCGGTGCCGCCGGCGCCGCGCCGCCGGTGCTCGGCTGGACCGCCGTGACCGGCCAGGTTGACCCGCACGCGCTCCTGCTCTTCCTCATCATCTTCGCCTGGACGCCGCCGCATTTCTGGGCACTCGCCATCTACCGGCGCGACGACTACGCCAAGGCCGAGATCCCGATGCTGCCGATCACCCACGGCGTCGATTACACCCGGTTGCAGATCCTGCTCTACACCCTCATCCTGGTCGTCGCCACCCTCCTGCCCTACGCGACCTACATGAGCGGGGCCGTCTACCTGTTCGGTGCCCTCGTGCTGGATGCCGGGTTCCTCTACTACGCCGTACGCATGCAGTACGACCACGACGACCGCCTCGCGATGCGGACCTTCCGCTACTCGATCATCTACCTGACCCTGTTGTTCGGGGTGTTCTTCCTCGATCACTACTGGTCGAGCCTTACCGGTCTGTTCAACGGCGCCTGACCGCATGCCGCGGATACGCCCGCAGCCCGTCCTGCCGCAATGGATGTGGCTGTGGTTCCCGCCGTTGCTGATATTGGTGATGTTCCCGGTGCGCTGGCTAGACCCGGCGGCCTACCGCGCCTGGTTCGACGGCGAAATGGGCGTGGTGGAACTCGCGACGCCGTTGCTCGCGCTCATTGCCATGGTCTACGGCCTGCGCCTGTTCGCCGAGCTGCGCCGCGATGGTCCAAGCAAGCTCGGGCTGTGGGTCGCGCTCTTAACCGCGGCCTGCCTTTACCTGGCCGGCGAGGAGCTGTCATGGGGCCAGCAGCTGTTCCACTGGCATACGCCCGCGGCCATCGACGCCGTCAACGATCAGCACGAGACCAATCTTCACAACATGAGCAGCTGGTTCGACCAGAAACCGCGCCTGCTGCTCGAGCTCTGGGTCCTGATCGGCGGTATCGTCGTGCCGCTGCGCGGGCAGGCGACACGACGGCGCCTGTCCGTCAACGTCGTCTCGTCGTGGTTCTGGCCGACGCTGGATTGCCTGCCAACGGCGGTGCTGGCCATCGCTATCCGCCTGCCGGAACGGCTCAAGGACGTTTTCGGTTGGGAGACGGTGCCGCTGGAAATCCGCTACAGCGAGCCGCAGGAATACTACTTTGCGTTGTTCCTGCTGCTCTACCTGGCCGCCCTGCGGCGCCGCGTCCTGCTGGCGCGCGAGTGACGCCGCGGGCCCGGTGAGCGTCCTCAGGCGAATTCGAAACCGGCGTCGGAGTCGTCTGGAATACTCGCCTTCATCTTGTTGAACGCGTTCTTCTCCAGCTGCCGGATACGCTCGGCGGAGACGCCGTAGCGATCGGCAAGGTCGTGCAGCGTGGCTTTCGGTTCGGTCAACCAGCGGCTGACGACGATGTCACGGCTACGTTCGTCGAGCCGCTCCAGCGCCTCGCCGAGGCGCCCGAGACGCAAGGCATCGTATTCCTCGCGCTCGAGGTTGGCCGCCGGTTCGAAGCGCTGGTCCTCGAGGTAGGCCGCCGGCACGAACACGTCGTCCTCGCCCTCCGGGCTCGGATCGAAAGCGACGTCGTGGGCGCTCAGGCGTTGCTCCATCGTCAGCACGTCACGGCTGTCGACGCCGAGTTCGGCGGCGACGGCCTCGACCTCGGCCGCCCCCATCCAGCCCAGCGCCTTCTTCGCGCCGCGCAGGTTGAAGAACAGCTTGCGCTGGGCCTTGGTCGTCGCGACCTTGACGATGCGCCAGTTGCGCAGGATGAACTCGTGGATCTCGGCCTTGATCCAGTGCACCGCGAAGGACACCAGGCGCACGCCGACATCCGGGTCGAAGCGCTTGACGGCCTTCATCAGCCCAATGTTGCCTTCCTGCACGAGGTCGCCCTGGGCGAGGCCATAGCCGGCGTATCCGCGCGCCACCTTGACCACGAAGCGCAGGTGCGAGAGTACGAGTTCGCGGGCAGCGTCGAGGTCGTCGTGTTCGCGGTAACGTCGCGCCAGTTCCTGCTCGCGCTCGAGCGTGAGCAAGGGAAAGCGGTTGACGGCCTCGAAGTAGATCTCGAGCGAGCCTGCAGTGGACGGAAGCTTGAGATTCAAGGCATTAGCGGTCATTTTGAAACCTCGTCTGAGCGGTTCTGGGCTGATTTTAGCACTCGCAAGCTTAGAGTGCTAAACCCCGTCGGGGTTCCTGACCGGCTTCAGTTCGAGGGCGGAGAGAGACGGCCCAGGGTCCGCGCGGTGCCGAGCCATGCCCCCGCCCAGCCGAGCACCGCGCCGGTCCCGACCAGGCCCAGCATCACGCTCACGCCCGGTCCGTGCAGGCGGAACGGGCTGAGATAGGCCGCCGCCAAGGCTTGCACGGGTTCGGCCAGGGCGAAGATCACGGCCTCGACCAGCAGTACCGCGCCGAACCCGGCCACGGCGCCCTGGAGGAGGCCGCCGTACAGAAAGGGACGACGGACATGGGCGTCCGTGGCGCCGACCAGTTTCAGTACTTCGATCTCGGCGGCATGCTCCTGGACGGCGACCCGTACCGTGTTGCCGACGATCAGCACCGTGGAGCCGAGCAGCAACACGGCCACCACCAACAGCGCACGCTCGGCGAGGCGGGTGACGGCGCCCAGGCGTTCGATCCAGGCGACATCGACGATGACGTCATCGACACCATCCTGCTCGCGGATCCACCCGCTCAGCGCCGTACCATCGTCATTTGCGACCGGATCCCGCAGGGTTACGACCAGCACGTCAGGCAGGGGGTTGCGATCGCCGAAGGCTCCCCGGTCGAGCCCCATGCTGGCGGCAAATTCCGCGAACGCATCCCCCGCCGCGACGCGTTCGACACCGCCGACCTCCGGCCGCGCGGCGAGGGCGGCGGCGAAGCTCGAAATCACCTCCGGTGCCGCTCCGTGCTGCATGAAAACCGTCAAGCTCGGCTGCGCACCCCATTGGTCGAACAGCGCGCGATGCTGCTCGAGCAGGATCAGCAAGGTTGCCGGCAGCGCGAGAGCGATGGCCATGACGGCAATGCCGGAGAGGTTGGCGACCGGCGTGCCGCGCAGATGGCGAATCGCGGCACGCCAGGCGCGACGGTGGCCGCGCAGCCAGGGACTGGCGCCCAGTCGGGCGAGTCGACGTGTACGGCTCACGGGCCGGCCGGCGTGTCGGCCACCACCCGCCCCTCGTTCAGCACCACCACGCGGCGCGCCCGCCGGGCGATGAGCGCGGCGTCGTGGGTGGCGATGACAACAGTGACGCCGACCCGGTTGAACTGCTCGAACAGGCCGAGGATCTCGCGCGACAGGTCGGGGTCGAGGTTGCCGGTCGGCTCGTCGGCGAGCAGCATCATCGGCCGGTTGACGACGGCCCGCGCGATGCCGACGCGCTGCTGTTCGCCGGTCGAGAGCGTGCCGGCCAGCGCGTTTTCCTTCTGCAGCAGGTTGACCTTGTCTAGCGCGGCGCGCACGCGCTTGCGGATCTCGGTGTCGCCGATGCCACAGACGAGCAGCGGTAGGGCGACGTTGTCGAAGGCGCTCTGGCCCGGCAGCAGGTGGTGCTCCTGGAAGATCATGCCGAGCTGGCGGCGGTAGTACGGCACTTCGCGCGGCGGGATGCGCTCGAGATTGCGGTTCTCGACCAGCACCTGGCCGCGGCTGGGGCGATCGAGCAGCGCGAGCAGGCGCAGGAGGGTGCTCTTGCCGGCGCCGGAGTGGCCGGTGAGGAAGACGAATTCGCCAGCGCCGATGTCGAGCGTGACGTTGCGCAGCGCCTCGTTACCGCCCGGGTAGCGCTTGTCGACGCCGTCGAGCCGGATCACGCCGTCTCGGCATCCGTGCGGCCGAAATCGCCGAGCAGCGCCTCGACGAAGCTGGCCGCTTCGAAAACCTGCAGATCCTCCGCCGCCTCGCCGACCCCGACGTAGCGGATCGGCAGGCCGAATCGCTCCGCAAGGGCGAAGATGACGCCGCCGCGCGCGGTGCCGTCCAGCTTGGTCAGGGCGAGGCCCGTGACCTCGACCGCGGCGAGGAACTGTTCGGCCTGGTTGATGGCGTTCTGGCCCATGGTGGCATCGAGCACGAGCAGCGTCTCGTGCGGCGCGCTCGCGTCGTGCTTGCCGATCACACGACGAACCTTGGCCAGCTCCGCCATGAGGTTGTCCTGGGTGTGCAGGCGCCCGGCGGTGTCGGCGATGAGCACGTCGATGCCGCGGCTTCTGGCCGACTGGCAGGCGTCGAACACCACCGCGGCCGGATCCGCGCCGGGCGCCTGCGCGATCACGGGAATGCCGAGACGCTCGCCCCAGGTGCGCAGCTGCTCGACGGCGGCGGCGCGGAAGGTGTCGCCGGCAGCGAGCATCACCTTGTAACCGTCGTCCTTCAGGCGGCGCGCCATCTTGGCGATGGTGGTGGTCTTGCCCACCCCGTTGACGCCGACGACCAGCAGTACGTACAGGCCGCTGCCGGGCGGGGGGAAAGCGAGTGGCTGTTGGCAGGGTTCGAGGATGGCGCGCATCTCGCGCTCGATGGCCGTCGCCGGCGTGTCCTTGTTCGCGATCTTGCGCACGGCGTCGACGAGGCGGGTCGTCGCGCGCACACCGACGTCACTGCGCAGCAGCAAGGTCTCGATGTCGTCGAGCGTGGCCGCGTCGAGGCGCGTGCGGCTTCCGATGAGGCGGCTCAGGCCGCCGAGCAGACCGTCGCGCGTGCGCGCGATTCCGGCTTTCAGACGAGAAAACATGGGCAGGGGCCAGGTTCAGGGTACTGGTCGATGGGTCACGGGTACTGTCACGCGCCGGCCCGGGCCGGCCGGCGCACGGATTGCGCTATCCTAGCACCTGCGACGCGACCGATGGCGATGGAACGGAACGCCGCGCGGCGCATCTATTCCTGAGCCCTCGAAACAACCGGAGTACCCGCCTTGCGATCGATCTGCCTGCTGCTGGCCGGGCTGGCCCTCGTCGCCCCGCCCTGTCCCGCCGAGACCGCCAAGCGCACCCACGAATTCACTCTCGACAACGGCCTCGAGCTGATCGTGCAGGAAGACCACCGCGCGCCGGTAGCCGTTGTCCAGGTCTGGTACCGCGTGGGTTCGGCCTACGAACACGATGGCATCACCGGCGTCTCGCACGCCCTCGAACACATGATGTTCAAGGACACCAAGTCACTCGCGACCGGCGAGTTCTCGCGCATCGTGGCGAGCCGCGGCGGACGTGAGAACGCCTTTACGAGCACCGATTACACCGCTTACTTCCAGCAATGGGCGGCGGGCAACGTCGAGGAGAGCTTCCGCCTCGAGGCCGAACGGATGGCCAACCTCGTCATCAGCGACGAGGAGTTTGCCAAGGAGATCAACGTCGTGCTCGAGGAGCGCCGCCTGCGCACCGACGACAATCCGCAGGCGCTCGCCAGCGAGGCGACACAGGCCGTGGCCTTCCAGACCGGCCCCTACCGCCAGCCGATCATCGGTTGGGAGGCCGACATCCAGCAGATGACGGCGGCCGACATCCGCCAGTGGTACCAGCGCTGGTACGGCCCCAACAACGCCACGCTCGTGGTCGTCGGCGACGTCGAACCGCAGGCGGTGCACGCCCTGGCCGTGAAGCATTTCGGTGCGCTGCCGGCGCGCGAAATCCTGCCGCCCAAGGCACGCCCCGAGGTGTCCCAGCACGGCACCAAGCGCGTGACTTACGCCAGCGACAGGGCCCGCAACCCCTACCTCGTGATGGGTTTCAAGGTGCCGGTGCTGTCGGCGGCGGTGCGGGACGAGGCCATTGAAGAATGGGAGATCTACGCCCTCGACGTGCTCGCCGAAACCCTCGACGGCGACGACAGCGCGCGGCTCTCGCGCAACCTCGTGCGCGGGCGCGAACTCGCCTCGCACATCGATGCCGGTTTCTCGGCAACGGCGATGCTGCCGACGCTGTTCTACTTCAACGCGGTGCCGCGCGACGGCGTCGCGCTGGCCGATCTCGAACGGGCCATCCTGACCGAGATCGAGGCCCTGAAGCAGTCGCCCCCGGCGGCCGCGGAACTCGAACGCATCAAGACCCAGGTGGTCGCCGACACCGTCTTCGAGCGCGACTCGATGATGCACCAGGCGATCATCATCGGCAGCCTGGAGTCGGTCGGTCTCGACTGGCGGCTACGCGACGAGTACGTCGACAAGATTCGCGCGGTGACCCCCGAGCAGGTGCAGGCAGTTGCCGCCAAGTACTTCGTCCCCGATGGCCTGACCGTGTCCTACCTGCTGCCGGAGACCGAGTCGTGAGGCGCGTGCTGACTCGGCTTTTCGCCGTCGCGCTTGCCTGCCTGCCGCCCGGCGTGCTGGCGGCGATGCCGGACATCGCGCACTGGACCACGGCCAACGGCGCGCGGGTCTATTTCGTGGCCGCGCCCGAAATCCCGATGGTCGACGCCCGCGTCGTTTTCGCCGCCGGGAGCGCGCGCGACGACGGCCGTCCGGGGCTCGCCGAACTCACCAACGATCTTCTGCGCGAAGGCGCCGGCGAGCGCGACGCCGACGCCTTCAGCAGTGCGCTCGGCGCGACCGGCGCGCGGTTGTCGAACGGTTCACTGCGCGACATGGCCTATGTCGAGGTGCGCACGCTGGCCGAGCCGCGCTACGCCGAGCCAGCGCTCGCCCTGCTCGCCGATGCCATCGCGCGCCCGCGCTTCGATGCTGCCGCGGTCGATCGCGTCAAGGGCCGAGCGCTGGTGGCCCTGCGTCATCGCGAACAGTCGCCGGAGTCGATTGCCGAGGACACCTTCTACAGCGAGATCTACGGCAAGCATCCCTACGCCTCGGTACCGGATGGCACGCCCGAGAGCGTGACGGCGCTCACGCGGGACGACATCGCCGCCTTCCACCAGCGTTACTACGTCGCGCAGAACGCCGTGATCGCCATCGTCGGCGACGTCGACCGCGCCCGCGCGGAGGCCATCGCCGAAACCCTGAGCGCGGGGCTCATCAAAGGCCAACGCGCCCCGACGCTGCCGGCGGTGCCGACCACCACCGCGCACGAACGCCGTGTCGATTATCCCTCGATCCAGAGCCACGTACGGGTCGGCCTCCCGGGCATGCGACGCGGCGACCCGGACTACTTTCCGTTGCTGGTCGGCAATCACGCGCTCGGCGGCAACTCGCTGGTCTCGATCCTGTTCCGCGAAATCCGCAACAAGCGCGGCCTGTCCTACAGCGCCTACAGTTACTTCGTGCCGATGGCGGTCGAAGGACCGTTCGTCGCCATGTTGCAGACCGATCGCGCCCAGGAAGCCGAGGCCGTTGCGGTGCTGCGTCAAACCCTGGCCGGATTCATCGCCGACGGGCCACCGGCGGGCGATCTCGAGGCGGCCAAGCAGAATCTCGTCGGCGGGTTCCCGTTGCGCATCGACAGTAACGACAAGATCGTCGAGTACATCGCCATGATCGGCTTCTACGACCTGCCGCTGGATTACCTCGAGCAGTTCACGCGCAAGGTTGCCGCGGTCACCGCGGCCGACGTCCGCGACGCGTTCGCGCGGCGCGTGCCGCTGGACGGGCTGGTCACCGTGGTGGTCGGTCGTGCCGAAGCGGAAGACGGCTGACCCGCCCCGCCACGCGCCGGGTCACGTCCGCATCATCGGCGGCCACTGGCGCGGCACCCGCATCGAAGTCGCGGCGCGGCCGGATCTGCGCCCGACCGGCGACCGCGTGCGCGAGACCCTGTTCAACTGGCTGGCGCCGTGGATCGAGGGTGCGCGCTGCCTCGATCTCTATGCCGGCACCGGCGTGCTCGGTTTCGAAGCGGTCTCGCGGGGCGCGACGGGTGCCGTGCTGGTGGAGCGCGACGGCGCGCTCGTCGCGCGCCTCGAAGCACTGTGTACGCGGCTCGACGCCACCGACACGATGACCGTCGTGCGCGACGATGCTGAGCGCTGGCTGACCAGGTCACCGACGCCCTTCGACATCGTCTTTCTCGATCCGCCGTTCGCCAGCGGCCGCGTCGACGCGCTGCTCAGCCGGCTGGCCGAAGGGTGGCTTGCGCCGCACGCGCTGGTCTACCTCGAACAGACGGCCGGCGCGCCCGACCCGCCGCCGCCGTGGCACGTACGCAAGGCGGGCCACACGCGCCACGTCAGCTACAGGTTGCTCGAACGTACGGGTTGACGCCGGCGAGGCGGCCGCACGGGCCGTGCGACTCGCGTCGAACACGTCCGAGAAATCCGGGCTAGAATGGCCGCCCGTTCAATCCCGGCACGCAGGTCGTGCCGTGCAAGCAGGACTTCACGTTGGCCGTCACCGCAATCTATCCCGGCACGTTCGATCCCATCACGCTGGGCCATGTCGACATCGTCTCGCGCGGCGCGCCGCTGTTCGAGCGGTTGATCCTCGCCGTCGCCGGCAGTACGTCGAAGAAGACGGTGTTCTCGGCCGACGAACGCGTCGAGCTCGCACGCGAGATCCTCGCCGACTTCACCAACGTCGAGGTCAAGCGCTTCGATGGCCTGATGGTCGATTTCGCACGCGCCGAAGGTGCCTCGGTGGTGTTGCGCGGACTGCGCGCGGTGACCGACTTCGAATACGAGTTCCAGCTCGCCGGCATGAACCGCAAATTGATGCCGGAATGCGACACGGTGTTCCTGCCAACGTCTGAGAAATACACCTACATCTCTTCCTCGCTGGTGCGCGAGATCGCGACGCTCGGCGGGGACATCTCCGATTTCGTCCACCCGCGCATCAAACAGGTCCTCGACGAGCGCCTGGTGCGTACCAAGAAGTCGTAAACGCGGCCCGGGCGACCGCGCGGCCAGGGTCATGGCGCTCAAGATCACCGACCAGTGCATCAACTGCGATGTCTGCGAACCGGAATGTCCGAACGGCGCCATCTACGACGGTGAGGCGCATTACCTGATCGATCCCGACAAGTGCACCGAGTGCGTCGGCCATTTCGACGAACCGCAGTGCGTGCAAGTGTGCCCGGTCGACTGCATTCCCAAGGATCCCGAGCACGTCGAGGACCGCGACGCGCTGCTGGCCAAGTACACCCGCCTGATGGCGCTCGTCTCGGAGGCCGGATGACCATGTTGAGAAGAACCTGGCTCAAGCTCGCCGGCGCCGCGCTTGTCGCCTTCCTCGCCGGCCCGTTGGCGGCGCGCGACGCCACCCCTGGTGCCAACGCCATCGCCTCGGCGCACCCGGACGCGACGGCCGCAGGCCGCGAAGTCCTCGAAGCCGGCGGCAACGCCTTCGATGCCGCGGTGGCGGTGTCGGCGGCACTGGCCGTGGTCGAGCCCTACAGCTCGGGCATCGGCGGCGGCGCCTTCTTCCTGCTGCACCGCGCCGAGGACGGCGCCGAACGCTTCGTCGACGCGCGCGAGACGGCACCGGCGGCGGCGAGCGCCGACATGTACCTCGACGAGAACGGAGAGTTTGTCCGCGCACGTTCGCTGGACGGCGGCCTCGCCGCGGCCATCCCCGGCCTGCCGGCGGCGCTGGTGCACCTCGCCCACCAGTACGGCCGCCTCGAGCTCGCGCAATCCCTCGCGCCGGCCATCCGCCTCGCCCGCGAAGGCTTCGAGACCGGTCCGCGCTACGCCATGATGGCGGGCTACCGCGCGGCCGCGCTGCGCGCTACCGGCACCGCGGCCGCGGTGTTCCTCGTCGACGGCGAGGCGCCGCCGCCCGGTACGCGTATCGTGCAGCCCGAG
The DNA here is from genome assembly GCA_050184115.1 of Gammaproteobacteria bacterium. GTDB lineage: Bacteria > Pseudomonadota > Gammaproteobacteria > JACKNG01. The sequence goes on from JBFXAQ010000005.1 coordinate 77,513, forward strand.
CTCGCCGCGACGCTCGAGAGCATCGCCGCCGACGGCGCCGAGAGCTTCTACCGTGGCGAACTCGCGCAGCGGCTGGTCGCCGGCGTCAAGGCTGCCGGCGGCATCTGGAGCCTGGAAGACCTCGCCACCTACGAGGTGCGCGAGCGCACCCCGATCGTCGGCCAGTACCACGACATTCGCGTGGTCTCGGCGCCACCGCCATCGTCCGGCGGCATCGTGTTGCTGGAGGCCCTCAACATTCTCGAGCGCTACGACCTCGCCCAGCTCGACGCGGCGAGCCGCATGCACGTCGTCATCGAGGCGATGCGGCGTGCCTACCGCGATCGCGCCGATTTCCTCGGCGATCCCGACTTCACCGCCATCCCGGTCGAGCACCTGATCGACAAGGACTACGCCGACTGGCTGGCACGCGACCTCGCGCTCGATCACGCCACCCCGAGCAGCAGCCTGCCACCCGTCGGGGCCAAGCCGGAAGGTCGCGACACCACCCACTTCTCGGTCATCGACGCCGCCGGCAACCGCGTCGCGGCCACGCTCAGCATCAACACGCCGTTCGGTTCCACCGTCATGCCGCCCGGCACGGGTGTGGTGCTGAACAACGAGATGGACGACTTCTCGGCAGCGCCATTGACCCCCAACACCTATGGCCTGGTCGGCGCCGGTGCCAACTCGATCGCCCCGCACAAGCGCCCCCTGTCGAGCATGACGCCGACCTTCGTCGAGGGGCCCGAGCGCGTCGGCATCCTCGGCACCCCGGGCGGCAGCCGCATCATCTCCATGGTGCTCATCGGCGTGCTCGAGTATGCCGCGGGCAAGCCACCGGCCGCCTGGGTTGCCGCGCCGCGCTACCACCACCAGTACCTGCCCGATACCGTGCAGTACGAAGATGGCGGCATCCCGGCCGACATCGCTGCAGCGCTCACCGCGCGTGGTCACACGCTCAGCGAAGTGGGCCGCAACTACGGCAACATGCAGGCTATCGCGTGGGACCGCGCCAGCGGCGAGGTCGAGGCGGCGAGCGATCCGCGCGGCGAGGGCGGCGCCGAGGTCTGGCCGTGAGCGTCGTAACGGGGACAGTATACTTTTCGCCCGTTCAGGCCTTCTTAAATGCACGGGCGTCGGGGCGGCGAAAAGTATACTGTCCCCGTTGATCAGCGCTGACAGTGTGGGCAGAAGAAGCTCGAGCGCTGGCCGATGACGCGCAGGCGTAGCGGTTCTCCGCAGTCCACGCAGGGCTCGCCGGCACGCCCGTAGACCTTGAGGTTGTGGCGGAAGTATCCGGGTTCGCCGTCGTTGCGCACGAAATCGCGCAAGGTCGTACCGCCGGCCTCGATGGCCTCGCCGAGTACGTCGCGCACGTGTCCGATCAATGACGCGTAGCGCGCCCGGCTGACGCGGCCGGCAGCGCGCGCCGGGTGGATGCCGGCGCGGAACAGCGCCTCGCTGGCGTAGATGTTGCCGACGCCGACGACCACGTGCGAATCCATGATGAAGTTCTTCACCGCCCCGCGCCGGCCATGCGCGAGTGCCACCACATAGTCGGTGTCGAACGCGCTGTCGAAGGGTTCGGGACCGAGGTGGGCCAGTAGCGCATGGGCCAGCGGATCGTCGGCCGTCCACAGCACCAGGCCGAAGCGGCGCGGGTCGCGCAGGCGCAGCGTATGGCGCGGGCCGAAATCGATCTCGACGTGATCGTGCGGCAGGCGTGGCGCCTCGCGCGGCACCACGCGCAGCGAGCCCGACATGCCGAGATGCACGAGCAGCGTGCCCGTGCCGAAGTCGAACAGCAGGTACTTGGCGCGCCGCGCGACGGCACGCAGACGCCGCCCCGTGAGCAATGCCGGCAGCGTCGCGGGCACCGGTTGGCGCAGGCGCGGATCGCGCACCTCGACGGCGACGACACGACGCCCCTCCAGCAGGGGTGCGACACCGCGGCGGGTGGTCTCGACCTCGGGCAGCTCAGGCATGGCGGCGACGCCAGGCGATGAGGGCGCCGTTGGCGAGGAGGAAAGCCGGCAGGGCGAGGCCGAAGAAGACGAAAATCGCCATGCGCGCCCACATGTCGAGGTCGAGCAGGGCATCGGGCACCGGCTCGACATGGAGTTCGATGAGTGCGTCGTCCTCGGCGAGCCACTCGACCAGGCGGCGGCCGAATTCGCGGTTGCCGAGATTGTCGACATAGATGTTGGAAAAGGCATCACCGTCGCCGACGACGGCCACACGCTGGCGGCTGCCGTCGGCACGCGCGCGGGTGAGCGCCAGGGCGAGGACGAGTTCGCCCTGGATCTCGTCCCCGCCGTCGTAGCCGACGTTGCCTTCGAACGGCCCGGTCTCCGTCCACGCTTCGGCCTCGGTGTGGGCGAGGGTCGTTGCCTCCCAGGCGGCATTCGGGGTTGCCGCCAGCGCCGCCGCGTAGGGGAAGGCGAGGGTCTGATCGAAACCCTCGAACACGGCGTGCTCGGGATGGCTGACGGCGACGGCGTAGGCTGGGTTGCCGAGACGGGTCAAGCCGAGTGGGTCGACCACCGTGCCGGGCAGGATCTCGACACCGAGCGAGCGTGCCAGGGCGTCGAGCCCCGGCGGTTGGTCGGGCTCGGCCAGCCACAGCAGGTTGCCGCCGGTGGCGACGTAGCGCTCGATCGCCGCGAGTTCGTGCAGGCTGTAGGCCGAGCGCGGCGAGGCGATCACGAGCACCACGGTGTTGCCCGGGATGGCCTCGACGCGGCCGAAGGCGAACTCGCGCAGCGCCAGCCCGCGTTCGCCGAGGTGGGCGGCGAAGCGCGAGAGATCGCGGTTGGCGTCGCTCCCGCTGCGGCGTTCGCCGTTGGCGGTGAGCACGGTGACGTAGCGTTCGGCGCCGCGCAGCAGGCGCGCCAGGCTGTTGGTCACGGTGCTCTCGTCGAGACGCGTGAGGTGTTCACGGCGTCCCTGGTAGCCGATGACAATCTCGCCGAGATTGGCGCCGAGGCGGCGTGCGGCATCGAGCTCGATGCGCGGATCGAGGAAGGCCAGGGTCAGCGCCGGGTAGGCGCGGCGGTAGCGCGCGAAGAAGGCCTCGATGGCGGGCGCCACGGCATGGTCGCGCGGCAGCACGGCGGTGACCGTGAGCGGGCCGTCGAGCAGGCGCAGGACCTCGAGGCTCTTCGCGTCGAGCGAGGAGCGCGCGTCGCGCGAGACGTCGACGACATGGAGGTGGCGATCGGCCGTCGCGACCAGGACGGCCGTGACGGTGACGATCAGCAGCCCCCAGCCGAGCCGCCTGAACGGCCCGCGCAGGCGCTCACGCCAGGTCGGGGCGTCCGGCACGCTCACGGCAGGCGCCGCTCACAGTCGAGCCAGGCGGCGGCGAGCGCGAGGCAGGCAAGGCTGGCGAGGACGAACCAGGCGAGATCGGCGCTGCTCACCATCCCCGCACTGAAGCTGCGCAGGCGGCTCAAGGTCGACCAGCCGCCGACGATGCCGGCATCGGGGTCGAGGCGGCGCGCCCAGTCGGCGAACCACAGCACCAGCGACACCGTCAACGCGCCGATGCCGGCGGCCAGCGGCACGCGCGTCAGCGCCGAGGCGAGGACGCCGAGACTGGCGTGGAACCCGGTGAAGAGCGCGAGCCCGAGGACGTTGGTGGCCCACACCCCGGGATCGACCGGCGTGCCCCAGAAGAGCGTCGCCGGGATCACAGCGGCGAAGAGCACGTAGGCGCCGGCCAGGCTCAGCACGCCGAGCAGCTTGCCGAGCACGATGTCGAACGCCGACAGCGGCGTCGAGTAGAAAAAGCGCAGCAACCCGCTCGCGCGATCGCCGGCCAGCGTGCCCATGGTCACCAGCGGCAGCGCCAGCAGCGCGCCGAGATTGGCACTGGCGAAATAGCGCACCAGCACTTCGCTGGTCACCCCGGCCTGGCGCAGTTCCGCTTCGTGTTCGAGGTAGCGCACCACCAGCAGCATGAAGACGAGTGCCATGAAGCCTTCGCCGAGCGCGAGCAGAAGCCAGGCCAGCGGGCTGCGGTAGAGCCGCCGGGCCTCGCCGGCGGCGAGCGCGAGCGCGCGGCCCATCAGGCCGCCTCGCCCGCGGTCAGGCGCATGAACAGGCGTTCGAGATCGTCGTCGTCACGCACCAGCTCGATGAGCCCGGCACCGGCCGTGACCACGGCCGTGGCCACCGCGTCGACAAAATCGTTGTCCCCGGCGCCGCTGACCAGCCAGCGGCCCTCGGCCAGGGGCTCGACTGCGGTGACGCCCGCGACCGTCGCCAGCATGGTCGCGGCCAGCGGTCGCGCGGTGCGCAGGCGTACGCCACCGCCGGCGGCGTCGTTCGGTGCGTCGTGGACGATGCGCCCGGCGTGGAGGATGACGATGCGGCTCGCCAGTGCGCGCACCTCGGAGAGTATGTGGCTGGAGATGATCACGGCGTGGTCGCGGCCGAGATCGGCGACCAGCGCGCGCACGTCGCGGATCTGCACCGGGTCGAGGCCGGTGGTCGGCTCGTCGAGCAGCAGCACGGCCGGATCGTGGACGATGGCCTGGGCGAGACCGAGGCGCTGGCGGTAGCCCTGCGAGAGATGGCGGACCAGCCGCGTGCGCACGTCGGTCAGCCCGCAGCGCGCGCAGGCGCGCGTCAGTGCAACGGGCCGCGCAGAGGCCGCGAGGCCCTGCAGGCGGGCGCAGAGGTCGAGGTACTCGTCGACACGGATGTCGTCGATCACCGGCGGCACCTGCGGCAGGTAACCGAGCCGCGCGCGGGCGGCGCGTGGATTGCGGACGAGATCGTGACCGTCGATGGCGATCCGGCCGGCCTGCGGTGGCAGGGCGCCGGCGAGGATCTGCAGCGTGGTGCTCTTGCCGGCGCCGTTCAGGCCGAGGAAGCCGAGCACCTCGCCGCGACGCAGAACGAGGTCGATGCCAGCAAGTGCGACGTGGTGTCCGTAGCGGCGCACCAGGCCGCGGGCTTCGAGCAGCACGTCGTTCGTCATGGGCCGGTATTATTGGTGAGCCTGCCGCGGCTGGCCAGCGAAGCGCGGCGGTTGACGCGAACGCGGCGGCGGCGGCGATAATCGCGCCCCCATGCACCTCATCGGCATCGACACTGGCGGCACCTTCACCGACTTCGTGGCCGTCGCCGACGGCCGCCTGCGTGTGCACAAGGAGCTGTCGACGCCGGCGGCGCCGGAGCAGGCCATCCTCGCCGGACTGGCCGCGCTCGGTGTCGAGCGCGCGCGATCGCGCATCGTCCACGGCTCGACCGTCGCCACCAACGCACTGCTCGAGGGCAAGGGCGCGCGCACGGTCTTCGTCACCAACCACGGTTTCACCGACACCCTCACCATCGGCCGCCAGGCCAGGCCCGCGCTCTACGATCTGTGCCCGCTGCCCGAGCCGCCGCCGGTGCCGCGCGAACTGTGCCTCGGCAGCGGCGGGCGTCTCGGCGCCGACGGCAGCGTGGTCGAGGGCCTCGACGACGCCGAGCTCGCGCACCTGGTCGAGACGATCGCCACGCTCGCCCCGCAGGCGGTCGCCATCAGCCTGCTGTTCTCCTTTCTCGACGACCGCTTCGAGCGGGCGATCGCCGCGGCTCTGCCGACGAACCTGTTCGTGACGCGTTCGAGCGAGGTGCTGCCCGAGCAGCGCGAGTACGAGCGCGGTATCGCGACCTGGCTCAACGCCACGACCGGGCCGGTCATGCAGCGCTATCTCGAACGGCTCGCCGCCGAACTCGCGCCGGCGCCGCTCGGCATCATGCAGAGTTCGGGCGTGACCGCCGAGCCCGACTATGCCGCGCGCCGCGCGGTCAACCTGCTGCTGTCCGGGCCGGCTGGTGGTCTCATCGGCGCGCGCCACGTCGCCGCCGCGGCGGGTCATCGGCGCATCCTGAGCTTTGACATGGGCGGTACTTCGACCGACGTCGCCCTCATCGACGGCGACATCGCGCTGACCAGCGAGGGCCGTATCGGTCGCTACCCGGTCGGCGTACCGATGGTCGACATGCACGCCATCGGCGCCGGCGGCGGTTCGCTGGCGAGCGTCGATGCCGCCGGCCTGCTGCACGTCGGCCCGCAGTCGGCCGGCGCCACGCCCGGGCCGGCCTGCTACGGCCAGGGCGGCACGACCGCGACCGTGACCGATGCCAACGTCGTGCTCGGCCGCCTGCCGGCCGGCCTCGAGCTCGGCGGGCGGGTAGTCCTGGACGGCGCCGCCGCGCACGCCGCCCTCGCCGCCCTCGGTGCCGCGCTCGGCGGCCTCACGGCCGAGGAGGCAGCCGCGGGCGTCATCGCCATCGCCAACGAGCACATGGTGCAGGCCTTGCGCGTGATCTCGGTCGAGCGCGGTATCGATCCGCGTGACTTCACCCTGGTCTCCTTCGGTGGCGCCGGTGGCCTGCACGTGTGCGCGCTCGCCGAGGCGCTCGGCCTGAAGCGCGCGCTGGTGCCGGCGGCGGCGGGCGTACTGTCGGCGCTCGGCATGGTGGTGGCGCGGCCAGGCCGACGCCTCTCGCGCACGGTGCGGCGTCCGCTGGCCGATCTCGGCGGCGACGAGGTCGCCGCGCTGGCCGCCGACATCGCCGCGCCCGGGCTCGCGGCCCTGGCCCGCGAAGGCCAGGCGGCGGCGAACGTACGGCAAGCGGTGACGGTCGATGTCTGCTATGCCGGGCAGTCGTTCGCGCTGAACCTGCCCTGGACGCAGGTCGACGCGGTCGCGGGGGCCTTCCACGCCGCCCACGAGGCACGCTACGGTCATCGCCTCGAGCGGCCCATCGAGGTGGTCAACCTGCGCGTCGCCCTCGATGCGCCAGCGCCTGCCGTGACCGCTACCGTGGCGGCACCGGCCGCAGTCGCGCTGCCCCCGGGATTGCTCACGCGCCACCCGGTCTGCGCGCGGACGGACCTGCTCGCCGGCCCGGTGCGTACCGGCCCGTGCGTGATCTGCGACGACATCGCCACGACCTGGGTGGCGCCGGGCTGGACGGCCCGCGCCGATGCCGCGGGTAACCTGCTGCTCGAGCGTGCCGGCGACGGCTGACCGGGGCTTCGGACCGCAATCGATGGCGGCCGGCGTCACGACGACGCGGCGCGCGCGGGCCGCCCGTGCGTCGGCAATCCACGCTAGACTGCGGCGCGCCGATGCGCCCAGCGGTGTGGATTTGCACCATGAAGATTTACATTCCGCGGCCGCCAAGCCCTGGCAAGCAGGTTAGAGTGCGTCTCGGTATCGGTTATGGGAGCTCACATGCTGCACGGATTGATTGAACTGCCCTGGTGGGGTTACGTGCTGGTCGCGCTGGCCTATACCCACGTCACCATCGTCGCGGTCACCATCTACCTCCATCGTCACCAGGCCCACCGCGCGCTCGACCTGCATCCGCTGGTCGCGCATTTCTTCCGCCTGTGGCTGTGGCTGACGACCGGCATGGTCACGCGCGAATGGACCGCGGTCCACCGCAAGCACCACGCCGCGGTCGAGACCGCCGAGGATCCACACAGCCCGCTCGTCCACGGCATCGGCAAAGTCATGCGGGAAGGCGCCGAACTCTACCGCGCCAACGCGCGCAACCCGGCCATTCTCGAGCAGTACGGTTTCGGGACGCCGGACGACTGGCTCGAACGCCATGTCTACAGCCGCTGGACCTGGGGCGGCATCGTGCTGATGTTCACGGCCAACATCCTCATGTACGGGCCGCTGGGCATCACCATCGGCGCGGTGCAGATGGCCTGGATCCCGTTTTTCGCGGCCGGCGTCATCAACGGCCTCGCGCACTGGTGGGGCTACCGCAATTTCGAGACCGCGGATGCCTCGACCAACATCTCGCCGTGGGGTCTTCTCATCGGCGGCGAGGAACTGCACAACAACCACCACGCCTTCGGCAGTTCGGCCAAGTTCTCGGTCAAACCCTGGGAGTTCGATCTCGGTTGGGCCTACATCCGGGTCATGGAGCTGCTCGGACTGGCCACCGTGCGCAAGCGCTTCCCGGCGCCGCCGGCGATCGATCCGGCCAAGAGCGCGGCCGACCTCGAGACCTTGAAGGCGGTGGTCAGCAGCCGTCTGCACGTGATGGCCGATTACGGCCGCATGGTGGTGTCGCGGGTCTGTCGCGAACAGGCGCGCAACGCGCCCGGTGCCGAGCGCGCGGCGCTGCGCCCGCTGCGGCGGCTGATGCTGCGTGCCGACGAACGCCTCGACGAGGCCGAACGCGGCTGGCTGGAATCGGCCCTGTCGGACAATGCGACGCTGGCGGCCGTGTACCGCTTCCGTCAGCAACTGCAGGCCATCTACGAGCAGCGCAGCACGAGCCGCGAGAACCTGCTCGAACTGTTGCAGGACTGGTGTCAGCAGGCCGAGCGCACCGGCATCGCCGCGCTCGAAGATTTCGCGCGCACGCTCCGGAGCTATACGCCGCAAGCGGCCTGACGCCCGGGCGGCCGGCCTGGCCGGCACCGGCCGCGCGATTCGCGCCCGGACACAAAAAAACCCCGCCGTGGCGGGGTTTTCTATTGCGCGTGGCGCCGAGGCCTTACTTGATCTTGCCTTCCTTGTAGATCACGTGCTGGCGTGCGACCGGGTCGAACTTGCGCCGCTCCAGCTTCTCCGGATGCGTGCGCTTGTTCTTGGTCGTGGTGTAGAAATGGCCGGTGCCGGCGCTCGAAATCAGCTTGATCTTCTCCTGCATGGCGTCGCTCTCCTTCAGACCTTCTCGCCGCGTGAGCGGATGTCCTTCAGCACGGTATCGATACCCTGCTTGTCGATGATGCGCAGGCCCTTGGCGCTGACGCGCAGGGACACGAAGCGCTTCTCGCTGTCCACCCAGAAGCGATGGGTGTGCAGGTTGGGCAGGAACCGCCGGCGCGTCTTGTTGTGGGCGTGAGACACGTTGTTGCCGCTAATCGGCCGCTTGCCCGTCACTTGGCATACCCGAGACATGTCTGAATCCTGATGGTGGTGCGGAAAAGGCGGCAGATCCTACCCGACTTCGGCGCCGGAGGGAACCATCGTCCACGCCCTCACAACAAGCCCCGGGCAGCCATCGACACCGCCTCCCGCTCGCCGATGACGAGGTGATCGAGCACGCGCACGTCGATGAGGCGGGCGGCGTCGACGATACGCCGGGTGATGGCGGTGTCGGCGCCGCTCGGTTCGGCCACCCCGGAGGGGTGGTTGTGGGCGAGGATGAGGGCGGCGGCGTTGAGCTCGAGGCAGGCGCTGACCACCTCGCGCGGGTGCACCGTGGCGCTGTCGATTGAGCCGTAGAAGAGCTCGCGGAAGGTGATCACGCGGTGGCGGGTGTCGAGGAAGAGGCAACCGAAGACCTCGCGCCGGTAGGCCTTCATGCGGGCGATGAGGTAATGGCTCGCCGCGTCCGGATTCTCCAGCGGGCCGTCGCGTTCGAGGGCGGCATAGAGGTAGCGGCGCGAGAGTTCGAGCGCGGCATGCAGCGTCGCGTAGGCGGTCGGTCCGAGGCCGCCGCTGCTGAGCAGGGCGGCCGGCAATGCTTCGAGCAGGCCGCGCAGGCCGCCGTGGGCGAGCAGCGCGTCACGGGCGAGACTGACGACGTCCTGGCCGCGCCGGCCACTACGCAGCAGTACGGCCAGCAACTCGGCATCCGAAAGCACGGCGGGGCCGTGGCGCAGCAGTTTCTCGCGCGGCCGTTCGCTCGACGGCCAGTCCTTGATCGTCATCGCGGTTCCCCTCCCTGGGAGCACGCCGGTGGGCGGGCAGTATAGGCCCGCCGGCGTCGGGGCCGGTAGCTCGTCGGCGCGGCTTGCGCCGGCGCCTGCGGTAGAATCGGCGGCCACGCATCACCGGGTGTGCCATGAACACGCTCTCCGCCAAGCGCCTGCTGCTCGTCGTCACCGGCGGCATCGCCGCCTACAAGGCGCCCGACGTCATCCGTCGCCTGCGCGACGCCGGCGCCGAGGTGCGCGTGGTGATGACGCCAGCGGCGACGGCCTTCATCACGCCGCTGACCCTGCAGGCGGTGTCCGGCCACGAAGTGCGCGAGGGCTTGTTCGATCCGGCGGCCGAGGCCGCCATGGGCCACATCGAGCTGGCGCGCTGGTGCGACGCCGTGGTCGTGGCCCCGGCCAGCGCCGATTTCATCGCCCGCCTGCGGCTCGGACAGGCCGACGACCTGGCCAGCGCCGTGTGCCTGGCGACGGCGGCGCCGCTGTTGCTGGCGCCGGCCATGAATCGCCAGATGTGGTCGCACCCGGCAACCCAGGACAACCTCGCCGTGCTCGCTGCGCGCGGGCTCGCGGTGGTCGGCCCTGGCAGCGGCAGCCAGGCCTGCGGCGAGGTCGGACCGGGGCGCATGGTCGAGGCCGAGGCCATCGTGGCCGCGGTCGACGCCCTGTTCGAGAGCGGGCGACTGGCCGGTCGACGGGTGCTGATCACGGCCGGTCCGACGCGCGAAGCCATCGACCCGGTGCGTTTCATCAGCAACCACAGCTCGGGCAAGATGGGTTACGCCGTCGCCGCCGCGGCGCGCGAGGCCGGCGCGAGCGTCACCCTGGTCAGCGGACCGACCCGTCTCGACGCCCCTGCAGGCGTGCAGACGGTGGCAGTCGAATCGGCCCTCGACATGCTCGCCGCGGTGCAGGCGCGGCTGAGCGGTTGCGACATCTTCATCGCCACGGCGGCTGTCGCCGACTACCGCCCGGCACAGGCGACGGCCGGCAAGATCAAGCGCGACGGCGCCACGCGCACCCTCGAACTGGTGCCCAATCCCGACATCCTCGCCACGGTCGCAGCCAGCACCCCGGCGCCGTTCACGGTCGGCTTCGCCGCCGAGACGCACGACCTCGAGGCCTATGCGCGGGGCAAGCTCGAGCGCAAGGGCATCGACCTCATCGCCGCCAACCTGGTCGGCACCGGCGACATCGGCTTCAACAGCGACGACAACGAACTGCTGGTGCTGTGGCGCGACGGCCGGCGCCTGCTCGAACGGGCACCGAAAACGCGCCTCGCGCGCGCCCTCGTCGAACTCGTCGCCGAGCGCTACGCCGCGCGCGGCTGAATCGGTGTTTCGCGCGGTGGCAACCAGTTCTAGTACACTTGCCCGGCGCCTCGGCGGCGGAGTCCGGCGGCGCTGGACGGCGGCGCGTGCATGAACAAACCATCCCTCAACCTCGGCGGCCTGGGCGAGCGTGTTGCGCGCGTGCCCCTTGTTGCCCTGATCGCAATGGCGTTGCTCGCGCTGGCGGCGGGCGGCGCGTGGTTCCTGTCCGATCGCGAGGCCGACGAGGGCGTTGCCGCGGGTGCGGACCCGGCCTTGAACGAACGCTACCGCGAGATGGCGCAGGGCCTCGCGGCGGCCATCGAGACCGCGATTACACCGTACGCCGAGGCGACGGCCGCGATCGCGGCCGACTCGCGCGTGGCGAATGCCCTCGCCGCGGATGACGCCGTCACGCTGGCCGGCCTCGCCAGCGAGCTGCAACCGGGCCTGCCGCAGGTGCTGCGCCTGCGCCTGCTGCCGGCCGCGACGCGCGATCCGCGTCTGGACGAGCACCCGCCGTTGACCTACGCCTCGATTTCCATGATCCGGCATGCCCGCGAGGGTGATGGCAAACCGCCGATGGAGATCCACCTCGCCGGCGACACCGATGAGCACATGCTGTTCCTGCGCCGCGTCGACGATGCCGACGGCGTGCCGCTCGGTTTCGTCCACCTCGCGGTGGCACCGGCAGTGGTCCGCGACGCCTTCGCCACGGTGGCGCTCGGCGGCGCTCATGGCGAAGTCCGCCAGGGTCCGCGACTGCGCGTCGTGACCAATGGCCCGTCGCCGGCGGCCGACGTCCCGGCGATCTCGCTGCCGGTACGCGGCACCATCCTCTCGGTGGCGGTCCAATCCGCGGCCGCGACGGCCGCCCCGAGCGAGGGCGGCATGCCGGTCGCCGTGCCGGCCGGGATCGCGGTCGCGGTGCTGCTGGCCGTCGTCGTCTGGCTGCAACGGCGGCCAGCGGTGCGGGTCGGTACCGTGCGTCCGTCCAGCGACGCCGTCATCTACCAGGGCGCCATCCGGGCCATCCTCGACGGCGCGCATCCCGGTCTCGAACAGCTGCTGCCACGCGCCCGCAGCGCGCGCCAGGGCGCTCCACCCACGGTGGCGTTGGATGCCCTGGCGCGGGCGGACGACGAGGATGTGACGACATTCGGCGGCGGCATCGTGGTCGAGGGCGACGAAGACCCGACGATTCCGCGCGACGGCGACATCTTCGACCTCGACCTCGGCGAGATGGAAGCCGCCACGACGCCGACCCCTGTCGCAGCGTTGCCGGTGCCGGGCTCGATTTTCCGCAGCTACGACATCCGCGGGGTCGTCGGCGAGACCCTGACCGAGGACGGCGTCTACCAGATCGGCCGCGCGCTCGGCGCCGAGGCCGAGGCGCGCGGGCAGAAGACCGTGGTCGTCGCCCGCGACGGGCGCCATTCCAGCGAAGACCTGCTCGAAGCGCTGACCAAGGGCCTGCTCGAATCCGGTCGCGAAGTGCTCGACATCGGGCTGACGCCGACCCCGGTGCTCTATTTCGCCACCCACTACCTCGATGCGCGCAGCGGCGTGATGATCACCGGCAGCCACAACCCCGCCGAGTACAACGGCCTCAAGATCGTGCTCGACGGCGAGACCCTGTCGGGCGAGGCCATCCAGGCGGTACGGCGGCGTGTCGAGGAACAGGATTTCGTCGACGGCACCGGCCAGCTGCAGTCGACCGACATCATCGCCGAGTACATCCGGCGTATCAGCGAGGAAATCCCGGTCTCGCTCGGCAAGGCCCTGCGCGTGGTCGTCGACTGCGGCAACGGCGTGCCCGGCATGGTCGCGCCCGACGTGCTGCGCGCCATCGGCCACGATGTCGTCGAACTCTTCTGCGACGTCGATGGCGATTTCCCCAATCACCATCCCGACCCGTCGCAACCGGCGAACCTCGCCGCGCTCATCGACGCGGTGGCGGACGAGGGCGCCGATATCGGTCTCGCCTTCGACGGCGACGGCGATCGCCTCGGTGTGGTCGACAGCGACGGCAACATCATCTGGCCGGACCGCCAGATGATCCTCTTCGCGCGCGACATCCTCGCGCGCAACCCCGGCGCCAAGATCATCTACGACGTCAAGTGTTCGGGGCGGCTGCCGGCCGAGATCGAGGCCCTCGGTGGCGAACCGGTGATGTCCCGCTCCGGCCATTCCCTGATCAAGGCGAAGATGCAGGAGACGGGCGCGCTGCTCGCCGGCGAGATGAGCGGACACATCTTCTTCAAGGAGCGCTGGTACGGTTTCGACGACGCCATCTATGCCGCCGCGCGCCTGCTCGAGATCGTGGTCAACAGCGCACAATCCGCCGCCGATCTCTTCGCCGCGCTGCCGGGCGGGGCGGCGACGCCGGAACTGCACCTGCCGATGGCCGAGGCGGAACACGCTGCATTCATGCAGAAGGTGATCGACGCGGCCGATTTCCCCGGTGCCCGTCTCACCACCCTGGACGGCCTGCGCGTCGACTTCGACGACTCGTGGGGCCTGGTGCGCCCCTCGAACACCACGCCCTGCCTGGTGCTGCGTTTCGAAGGCGACGACGAGGCGGCGTTGGAAGGCGTGAAGGAGCGTTTCCGCAGCCTGCTGACAACCATCGACGCCGATCTCGATCTCCCTTTCTGAGAGCCTGAACCGCGCGGCCCGCGGCGGCCCGCAAACGGACGACACCATGAGCCTGACTGCACACGATGCCCCGACCACGGCCCGGGTACTGACCGCGGCCCTGCCCTACATCCAGCGCTACCAGGGCAAGACCATCGTCATCAAGTACGGTGGCAACGCCATGACCGAGGCGCATCTCAAGGCGAGCTTCGCGCGCGACGTGGTGTTGATGAAGGCGGTCGGAATCCGGCCCATCGTGGTCCACGGTGGCGGCCCGCAGATCGGCGACCTGCTCGAACGCATCGGCAAGGAATCGCGCTTCGTCGACGGCATGCGCGTGACCGATGCCGAGACCATGGACGTGGTCGAGATGGTGCTCGGTGGCCTGGTCAACAAGGAAATCGTCAACCTCATCAATGCCAACGGTGGGCGCGCCATCGGCCTGACCGGCAAGGACGGTCCGCTCATCATCGCCCGCAAGATGACCCTGGCCGGGCGCGAGGCGACGGCCGACGCGCCCGAGATCATCGACCTCGGTCACGTCGGCGAGGTCGCCGGCGTCAACCGCCAGGTCCTCGACTTCTTCGGCGCCGGCGATTTCATCCCGGTCATCGCGCCGATCGGCGTCGGCGAGGACGGCGCCTCCTACAACATCAACGCCGACCTCGTCGCCGGCAAGATTGCCGAGGTCATGCAGGCCGAGAAGCTCATGCTCCTGACCAACACGCCCGGACTGTTGAGCAAGAAGGGCGAGCTTCTCACCGGTATCACGCCCAAGCGGGTGCGCGAGCTGATCGACGACGGCACCATCTCCGGCGGCATGCTGCCCAAGATCGGTTGCGCCCTCGACGCGGTGGACAATGGCGTACGCCGCGCCCACATCATCGACGGCCGCGTCGAGCACGCGGTGCTGCTCGAATTGTTCACCGACGAGGGCGTCGGTACCCTGATCGAATGAGGTGCCCGGGCGCTGTCCGCGGCGCTCCCTGACACCCGACGAGCCCGCCCATGCCGCGCAGCAATCGCCGCCAGCACATTCTCGAAGTCCTCGCGCGCGAGCTCGAGACCAAGCCCGGCTCGCGCATCACGACCGCGGCGCTGGCCGGCGCCGTCGGCGTGTCGGAGGCGGCGCTGTATCGCCATTTCGCCAGCAAGGCGCAGATGTTCGAGGCCCTCATCGCGTTCGCCGAGGACACGGTGTTCGGCCTCTTCAACCAGGTCATGCGCGAACAGGACGAGGCGCGCGTGCGGTGCCAGCACCTGTGCCTGGTGCTGCTGCGCTTCGCCGAGCGCAATCCGGGTATCGCGCGCATCCTCACCGGCGACATCCTGGTCGGTGAGCACGAGCGGCTGCGTGCTCGCGTGCAGCAGTTCTTCGCCCGTGTCGAAACCCAGTTTCGCCAGGTTCTGCGCGAACGTAACCTGGTCGAGCCGGGGGCGGCGGATACCGAATGGGTGCAGGTGGGCGCCGTGCTACTGACCGCGCTGGTCAGTGGGCGCATCGGCCAATTCGTGCGCAGCGAGTTCGCCGAAGCGCCATCGCGCGACTGGGACGCACAGTGGCGGGTGCTGTGCGGCGGCCTGTTCCCGGCCGCCGCCGACGCGGTAGATTGAAACGCCTGGGCGGGCGCGTTAATCGGTCTTCTTGGTGCCCTTGAGTTCGCGGAAGCGCTCGATGTCGGCATCGAAGCGTGCGCGGATGGCCTCCTGTTCGGCGCGCTTGGTGACGATGAAGGCTTCGTTCTCCGCGATCTGGCCGCGGACGTTGTCGATGTTCTTGACCATCTCCTCGCTCGGCTTCTCGCCGCGCCGCTCGACGTCGGCGGCAAGCTCGATCATCTGGTCGAGGTTGACCTGCAGCTTCTCGATGTGGCCCGAGACCAGCCTGATCTGCGAATCGAGGTGGGCGATCTGGCCGTCGCGGGTGAGCACGAGATCGTCCTCGGAGGCGAAGGTGTCGAGCAGCACGCGATCGGCCTGGCGGCGTTTCTCAGCCGCGGCGGCCTCGTCGCGCGCGGCGGCAGCCGCGGCGCGCTCGGCCTCCAGTTCCTCCATGGTCTTGGCCGCGCCCGAGACATCCTTGGTGATGCCCTGCTTGCTGACGGTCTCGTGGCTCTCCTGCGCGTACTCGGGCGGTACGGCATTGCCGCACTCGCGCACGCCTTCGCTGTTCTTCCAGCACTTGATGGCGGCAGTGGCCGGTGTGCTCGCGGCGATGGCGAGGAGCAGGAGAGCGGGCGACAGCAGGCGGCGAGGCAGGGCGTGGGTCTTCATCGGGCGATCCTGTCGATGGTCGGGTTGGCGCGCGCCAACCCGGCGCGCGGTCGTGCACAACTATAGCAGCGTGCCATGAACGCCGGCTGAAGGAAGCTCTGAATAAGTGAGCGAGCATGGCCGGGGACATAGCGGGCGTTGACCGAGAAGCGCGGTTCATGGCCTGTAAATGAGCATCGCAGGGCGACGCGCAACGCTGTCAGCGGGCGGCACAGCCACTTATTCAGAGCTTTCTGAACCGTCGCCACGCTCACACACCGTAGCGCTCGCGGTAGGCGGCGATGGCCGCCAGTTCGTTCGCGTGACCGCCGCGCTCCTCGAGCCAGGCGACGATGTCGGCGAGGCCAATGATGCTGCCGACGGGGATGCCGTGGGTCCGCGTCACTTCCTGTGCCGCGGACAGCTCGCCCTGGCCGCGTTCCTGGCGGTCGAGCGAGATGGTGACGCCGACCGCAGTGGCGCCGGCGGCGCCGATGATGGCCATCGACTCGTTGACCGAGGTGCCGGCCGAGATGACGTCGTCGACGATCAGCACGCGGCCGGCGAGCGGCGCGCCGAGCGTGCTGCCGCCTTCGCCGTGGTCCTTGGCCTCCTTGCGGTTGAAGCAGAACGGCACGTCGCGGTCGAAATCGCGCGCGAGTGCGATGGTGATCGCGGCACCGAGCGGAATGCCCTTGTAGGCCGGACCGTAGACGAGGTCGAAAGGCGGCGCGTGGGCGACGATGGCAGCGGCGTAGGCGCGGCCGAGACGATCGAGCGCGGCGCCCGAGTCGAAGGCCCCGGTGTTGAAGAAATACGGGCTCTGGCGCCCCGATTTCAGGGTGAACTCGCCGAAGCGCAGTGCACCGCGCTGGACAGCGAACTCGATGAATTCGCGCTGGTAATCGTGCATGGGGTTCCCGTCGAAGACGCCTGCTCGCGGCGAGCGGCTATGATAGCGGCGGCGTTGGCCCCGTGCGACGACCGCCGCCCTTCTCAGCTTCCCGGGATCATTCCATGCGCATCATCTCGCTCAACCTGAACGGTATCCGTTCCGCCCACACCAAGGGCTTCCACCGCTGGCTGGCGGCGCAGCGCGCCGACGTCGTCTGCCTGCAGGAGACCAAGGCGCAGGTCGACCAGCTGAGCGAGGAGGTGCGCTCGCCGGGGCGCTGGCACACCTACTTCGCCGACGCCGAGAAGAAGGGCTACAGCGGCGTCGCCATCTTCTCGCGGCACGCGCCGGACCGCGTCGTCACGGGCCTCGGCTTCGACGACTTCGATCGCGAGGGGCGCTACGTTCAGCTCGACTTCGGCCGGCTTTCGGTGGCCTCGGTCTACCTGCCGTCGGGTTCGTCGAGCGAGGAGCGCCAGCAGGCGAAGTTCCGCTTCATGGCACTGTTCATGCCGTGGCTGGAGGCGCGCCGCGACGAGGAGCGCGAGTACATCCTGTGCGGCGACTGGAACATCGCCCATCGCAACATCGATCTGAAGAACTGGCGTTCGAACCAGAAGAACTCCGGGTTCCTGCCGGAGGAGCGGGCGTGGCTCGATCGCCTGTTCGACGAGGTCGGCTGGGTCGATGCCTTCCGCGTCGTCAACCAGGAGGCTGACCAATACACGTGGTGGTCCAACCGCGGCCAGGCCTGGGCCAAGAACGTCGGCTGGCGCATCGACTACCAGGTGGTGACGCCGGGGCTGGCGGAACGCATCGAAGGCGCCTCGATCTACAAGACGGCGCGCTTCTCCGACCACGCGCCGCTGACCATCGACTACGCCGGCGCGCTGGACGACTACCGCGCGTGAGATTCAGGGATGCGCGAAACGCGGGGGAGCGGGGGCCCCGCGGTACAGCGCGGGGGGCGCGGTCCGTGGCCGCGTGACGGCCTCTGCCGTCCCGCCGCGCGGCACCACGCTCGCCGCGACCAGCGCGCGGCGCCGCCACCGGTACGGCGCTTCCTCAGCCGGTGCGCTGGCGGCGCAGGCGGTAGATGGCGATCTCGGCCAGCAGGTTCGGCCACACCTGCATGCCGATCTTGGCGCGATGCTGCGAGTCGACCGTGGCCCGTTCGACCACCGCGATGGCGCGCGCCCGGCACAGCTCCTCGAAGTCGTCGATGGTGCACATGTGGATGTTCGGCGTGTCGTACCAGGTGTTCGGCAGGTGGCGCGTGACCGGCATGCGGCCGGCGGCGAACTGCAGCCGGCAGCGCCAGTGCCCCATGTTGGGAAAGGTCACGATGGCCTCGCGGCCGATGCGCAGGATGTCGTCGATGAGCTGGTGCGGGAAGCGCATCGTCTGCACCGTCTGCGTCATGACCACGTGGTCGAAGGAGTCCGGATCGAAACCGCTCAGGCCCTCGTCGAGGTTGGCCTGGACGACGTTCACGCCGCGCGCGATGCAGGCGACTATGTTGTCGGGGTCGATCTCGATGCCGTAGCCGGTCACGCCCTTGGTCCGCTGCAGTTCGGCGAGGAAGGCGCCGTCTCCGCAGCCCAGGTCGAGCACGCGTGAGCCCTGGCCGATCCAGTCGGCGATGAGGCGGTGCTCGGGGCGCAGCAGGGCCGGGTTCACGGCGCCACCTCGATGCCGCCGAAATAGGTCGCCAGCACCTTGTGGTACTGCGGGATCGGCAGCAGGAACGAGTCGTGGCCGAGCTCGGACTCGATGTCGACGTAGGAGACGTCGTGATCGCAGTCGAGCAGCGCGCGCACGATCTCGCGTGAGCGCGTCGGCGAGAAGCGCCAGTCGCTGGAGAAGGACATCACCAGGAAGCGCGCCTGGCAGCCGGCGACCGCGCGCGTCAGGTCGCCGCCGTAGGCCTGGGCGGGATCGAAGTAGTCCAGCGCGCGCGTCATCAGGAGGTAGGTGTTGGCATCGAAACGGCCGACGAAGGACTCGCCCTGGTGGCGCAGGTAGGACTCGATCTGGAACTCGACGTCGAAGCCGAAGTTGATCTTGCCCTCGCGCAGTTCGCGGCCGAAGCGGCTGTGCAGCACGTCGTCGGACAGGTAGGTGATGTGACCGACCATGCGCGCGAGCTTGAGGCCGTGCTCGGGGATGGCGTCGTGCTCGTAGTAATGACCGTCGTGGAAGCTCGGATCGGAGCGGATGGCCTGGCGCGCGATTTCGTTGAAGGCGATGTTCTGCGTCGACAGCCGCGGCGCCGCGGCGATGACGATGGCGTGACGAATGCGGGCGGGGAAGTCGATCGCCCATTGCAGCACCTGCATGCCGCCGAGGCTGCCGCCCATGACCGCCGCCCAGCGTTCGATACCGAGTAAATCGGCCAGCCGCGCCTGGCTCTGGACCCAGTCGCGCACGGTGACGATGGGGAAATCGGGGCCATAGCGCTTGCCGCTGCCCGGGCGCACCGACAGCGGCCCGGTCGAACCGCCGCAGCCGCCGAGGTTGTTGGGGCAGACGACGAAGAAGCGTTCGGTGTCGAGCGGTTTGCCGGGGCCGATGCAGTTGTCCCACCAGCCCGGCTTGCGGTCGTCGACATGGTGGTAGCCGGCGGCATGGTGGTCACCGGACAGCGCGTGGCAGATCAGGACCGCGTTGTCACGCGCGGCATTGAGGGTGCCATAGGTCTCGAAGCAGAGGTCGTAGGACTCGAGCGTGTGTCCGCTGTCGAGTTCGAGCGGCCGGTCGAAATGCTCGGTCCGCGGCGTGACCAGGCCAACGCTGTCGGGCGGGAAGGAGGCGGACATCGACGTCGGCGGTCACCGGTTCAGGGGCGGGTGCGAGAGTCTAAGTTCTACCCCCGCTCACGGCAAACCAGGCGCTCGCGGGGCCGCACTGCCGCCCAGCGCGAGGAACCAGTCCGGCAATGCCGGCGGCGCCACGATGCGCACGCGCTTGTGGCGGCTGCCCTGGCCGCGTTCGAGCACGACCTGCCGCCGCGGCACCGCGAAGACGGCGGCGAGCGTGTCGCACAACGCCGCATTGGCGAGGTTGTCACGGGCCGGCGCCGCCACGCGCACGGCCAGCGCATCACCGTGCAGGCCGTCGATGCCTCCGCGGCGGGCATTCGGCCGCGCGTGCACGCTGAGCACGAGGTCGGCACCCTGCCAGCTGTACCAGTTCAAGCGTGCCCCGGCATGGCGCAAGGCGACGGCTGCGGTTGCTTCAGAACAGGGTCGCGCCGAGATCGCGTAACGGCGCCACGACCAGGATCTGCGCCAACTGCAGACCCAGGATCACGACGAGCGGCGAGAGATCGATGGCACCGAGCGGGGGCAGCACGCGACGCGCCGGCGCGAGCAACGGCTCGGTCAGGGAATGGACGACCGAACTGACCGGGTTGTAGGCACCCGGCGAGACCCAGCTCAGCACGACCTGGATGATGATGGCGCCGATGAAGGTCCACGCCACCTTGCCGAGCAGCTCGGCGATGGCGACGACCAGCAGTCCGACCGGGTTGGGACCCAGACCCAGCACCAGTGCGACCAGCAGGGTGTTGGCCATCTGCAGCACCAGCAGCAGCAGGATGGAGGCCGTGTCGAGCCCGGCCATCGAAGGCACGTAGCGGCGCAAGGGGCGCAGCGGCGGGTTGGTCACGGTGACGATGGCCTGGCACAGCGGGTTGTAGAAGTCCGCGCGCACGAGCTGGAAGAGGAAGCGCAGCAGCACGGCGAAGATGTACAGGCCGAAGACGGCGTCGATGAGGAAGACGCCCGCGTTGGAGAAGTAACCGCCGCCCATCAGCGCTCGATCCCGGCGGCGAGCTCGATCGCGCGGTCGCGTGCGGCGGTGAGCGCACGGGCGACGATGGCGGGCAGGTCGGCGGCGGCGAAGCTCGCCAGGGCACGCTCGGTGGTGCCGCCGGGAGAAGTCACCTGCACGCGCAACTCGGCCGGCGACCGGCCGGAGGCGTGGGCGAGCCGCGCGGCGCCGTGCACGGTGTCCAGCGCGAGGGCGCGCGCGAGCGCGACGGGGAGGCCGAGCTCGATGCCGGCGCGTTCCATCAGTTCGATGAGCAGGAAGACGTAGGCCGGGCCGCTGCCCGAGAGCGCGGTGACGGCGTCCATCAGGGCCTCGTCCTCGACCCACACCGCGCTGCCGACGGCGCCGAGCAGGCCGGCCGCGAGTTCGCGTTGGGCGGCGTCGACCGCGGCGTTGGCATACAGCGCGGCGGCGCCGCAGCCGATCAGGGCCGGGGTGTTGGGCATGGCGCGCACGATGGCGCTGCCAGCCCCGAGCCAGGCTTCGAGGTGGCCGACGGTGATGCCGGCGGCGATCGAGAGGTAGAGCGGGTTGCCACAGGCCTGTGCGCCGAGCGTCCGCGCGACTTCGCGCAGTTGTTGCGGCTTGACCGCGAGCACGACGACGTCGGCGCCCTCCGCGCAGGTGCGGTTGTCGTCGGTGGTGGCGACGCCGAACTGGCTCGCGCAGGCGCTGCGCGCGTCCGCCGAAGCGTCGGCGACGCGGATCCGCGCCGCGTCGTGGCCGGCGGCGAGGAGTCCGCCGACGAGGGCGCGGCCCATGTTGCCGCCGCCGATGAAAGCGTAGGTGGAATCCATCTCTTGGCGCCTGCCCGGAACGGCGCGCATGGTATCACGCAGCCGCGGGACGCGGCCCGAACACCGCGGTGCCGAGACGGACCAGGGTGGCGCCTTCGGCGATGGCGGCGTCGAAGTCGTCGCTGGTGCCGATGGAGAGTTCGTCGAGGCCCGGGCCGCAGGCGCGGGCGAGTGCGGCGACGGCGGCGAAAGCGCGGCGTTGCGCCGCCGGGTCGACTGTCGGTGCCGGCAGCGCCATGAGACCACGGAGGTCGAGCCGGGGCAGGGCGCGGACGTGCTCGACCAGCGCCGGCAGGTCGGCCGGCAGCACGCCGCTCTTGCTCGCCTCGTCGCTGATGTTGACCTGCAGCAGCACCTTGAGCGGCGGCCGCCCGGCCGGGCGCTGGTCGTTGAGCCGGGTGGCGATGCGTGCGCGATCGACGGTGTGCACCCAGTCGAAACGTGCGGCGATGGCGGCCGTCTTGTTGCCCTGGATGGCGCCGATGAAATGCCATTCGACATCGAGCGCGGCGAGTTCGTCCTGCTTGTCCAGAGCCTCCTGCAGGTAGTTCTCGCCGAAACGTCGCTGGCCGGCGGCCCACGCTTCGTTGATTGCCGCCGCCGGCTGTCGTTTCGACACCGCGACCAGGCGCACCGCGTCGGCGCGGCGCCCGTGGCGCGTGGCCGCGGCGGCGATGGCGGTCTCGACCGCGGCGAGGCGCTCGGCGACGCCGCTCACGACACGTGTCCGTCGCCGTCGGCGGCGTCCTCGGCGACCGCTGCTTCATGGTATGTCGTCATGGTTCTTGCTAAATTCCGGCGGTCGATGGAGGCTATGGCGGCGCGCGATTCCAGGCAAGCCCGACGGCGTGAGGGTGGTCGCGCGCCGACGGCCGGTCGTCGTCGTGCGCGGACCGCGCGCCCGTTCCGTCTGTGTTGAGGAAAGGCTATGGATATCGGTGAGCTTCTCGCGTTCGGGGTCAAGAATCGTGCCTCGGACCTGCACTTGTCGGCGGGACTACCGCCCATGATCCGCGTCGACGGCGACGTACGCCGGATCAACGTGCCACCACTCGACCACACCACCGTTCACGATCTCGTCTACGACATCATGAACGACAAGCAGCAGAAGGACTTCGAGGAATTCCTCGAATGCGACTTCTCCTTCGAGATCCCCGGGCTGGCCCGTTTCCGTGTCAACGCCTTCAACCAGAACCGCGGCGCCGGCGCCGTGTTCCGCACGATTCCCTCGGAGATCCTGAGCCTCGAGGACCTCAAGGCGCCGGGCATCTTCAAGGACATCTCGGACTACCCGCGTGGCGTCGTGCTCGTCACGGGGCCCACCGGCTCGGGCAAGTCGACCACGCTGGCGGCGATGATCAACCACAAGAACGAGACCGAGTACGGCCACATCCTCACCATCGAGGACCCGATCGAGTTCGTGCACCAATCGAAGAAGTGCCTCATCAACCAGCGCGAGGTCCATCGCGATACGCTGGGTTTCAACGAGGCACTGCGTTCGGCGCTGCGCGAAGACCCGGACGTCATCCTGGTCGGCGAGATGCGCGACCTCGAAACCATCCGCCTGGCGCTGTCCGCGGCCGAGACCGGCCACCTCGTCTTCGGCACCTTGCACACGAGCTCGGCGGCCAAGACCATCGACCGTATCGTCGACGTCTTCCCGGCCGAAGAGAAGGACATGGTGCGGGCGATGCTGTCGGAGTCGTTGCGCGCGGTCATCTCGCAGACCCTGCTGAAGAAGGTCGGCGGCGGACGCATCGCCGCCCACGAGATCATGATCGGCACGCCGGCCATCCGTAACCTCATTCGTGAGAACAAGATCGCGCAGATGTACTCGGCCATCCAGACCGGCCAGCAGTTCGGCATGCAGACGCTCGATCAGAACCTCAAGGGCCTGGTCGAGAAGAATCTCGTCACGCGCCAGGAAGCGCGCATCAAGGCCGCCAACAAGGACGCATTCTGAGCGCGTGAGCCGGCGCGCGGCCGGCCGCTCGACGCAGGCGCCCGCTCCATCCATCCCGGAGGTGCAACATGGAACGCGATCAAGCCATCAAGTACATGCGTGACCTGCTCACGCTCATGGTCGAGAAGAAGGGCTCGGACTTGTTCATCACCCGGGATTTCCCGCCGGCCATCAAGATCGACGGCAAGATCACGCCGGTGTCGAAGACCAAGCTCACCCAGGACAACACCAAGGCGCTCGCCTACGCGGTCATGAACGACCGCCAGATCAAGGAGTACGAAGCGACCAAGGAGTGCAACTTCGCCATCGCGCCGCCGGGCATCGGCCGCTTCCGCGCCAATGCCTTCATCCAGCAGGGCGCCTGCGGCCTGGTCCTGCGCACAATCGAGACCGAGGTGCCCAACCTCGACAAGCTCGGCCTGCCGGAGGTCATGAAGGAGATCATCATGACCAAGCGCGGGCTGGTCATCATGGTCGGCGGCACCGGCTCGGGCAAATCGACCTCGCTGGCGGCGATGATCGACTACCGCAACGCCAACTCCTACGGCCACATCATCACCATCGAGGACCCGATCGAGTACGTCCACCCGCACAAGAACTGCATCATCATGCAGCGCGAGGTCGGCGTTGACACCGATGATTGGGACATCGCGCTCAAGAACACGCTGCGCCAGGCGCCGGACGTCATCCTGCTCGGCGAGATCCGCGATCGCGAGACGATGGAGTTCGGTATCGCCTTCGCCGAGACCGGCCACCTCGCGGTTGCCACGTTGCACGCCAACAGCTCCAACCAGGCGCTCGACCGCATCATCAACTTCTTCCCCGAGGAGCGCCGCCAGCAGCTGCTGATGGATCTCTCGCTCAATCTCAAGGCCGTCATCTCGCAGCGTCTGCTCAAGAAATCCGACGGCAAGGGCCGCGCCGCCGCCATCGAGATCCTGATCAACTCGCCGCTCATCTCCGACCTCATCTACAAGGGCGAAGTGCACGGCATCAAGGAGATCATGGCGAAGTCGAACGAGGCTGGCATGAAGACCTTCGACCAGGCCCTGTTCGATCTCTACGAGGCCGACATGATTTCGCTCGACGACGCACTGCGCAACGCCGATTCGCAGAACGAACTGCGCCTGCGCATCAAGCTCGAGGGCAAGGCGGCCAAGGGCCGCAACATCCTCGACGAGGCCGGCGGCCTCGCGCTCGAGGAAAGCGAAGAAGAGAGCGGCATGCTGCGCTGAGGCGCGGCCCCGTCCCACCCGGAGACGCCATGGACATCACGCCCTACCTCCAGTTGCTGCGCGACAAGAACGGCTCGGACTTGTTCTTCACGGTCGGTGCGCCGGTGAAGGTCAAGATCGAGGGCAGCATGAACTCCGTCGGCAAGACCCTGCTGACCGGGGACGTCGTCAAGGCCGCGGCCTACGGCATCATGAACGACAAGCAGATCCGGGCGTTCGAGGACACCATGGAGTGCGATTTCGCCATCGCCCTGCCGGACAAGTCGGCGCGCTTTCGCGTCAACATCCTGCGCCAGCGCGGCGAAGTCGCCATGGTGCTGCGACGCATTCCGGCCGAGATCCCGACCATCGACCAGCTCGGCCTGCCCGACATCCTGTCCGAGCTGATCATGCACAAGCGCGGTCTGATCCTGATGGTCGGCTCGACCGGCTCGGGCAAGTCGACGACGCTCGCGGCGATGATCAACGAGCGCAACCAGAGCATGACCGGCCACATCCTCACCATCGAGGACCCGGTCGAGTTCTCCCACCCCAACCTCAAGTCGATCGTCAACCAGCGCGAGGTCGGCGTCGACACGCTGAACTACCGCAACGCGCTGAAGGCCTCCCTGCGCGAGGCGCCGGACGTCATCCTGATCGGCGAGATCCGCGACCGCGAGACGATGGAGGCGTCGCTGGAACTCTGCAACACCGGCCACCTCGCCATCTCGACCCTGCACGCCAACAACGCCAACCAGGCGATGGAGCGCGTCATCAACCTGTTCCCGCAGGACCTGCACAAGCAGCTCCTCATGGATCTTTCGCTCAACCTGCGCGCGGTGGTCTCGCAGCGCCTGGTCAAGGGCGTCGACGGCATGCGCGTCGCCGCCATCGAGATCCTGATCAACTCGCCGCACATCGCCGACCTCATCCTCAAGGGCGAACTGCACGACCTCAAGGAAGCCATGGAAACCAGTGGCACGCGCGGCATGCAAACCTTCGACATGGCGCTGCACGAGCTGTTCAAGCAGGAGCGCATCACCCTCGAAGAAGCCCTCGGCAACGCCGACTCGCGGACCAACCTCGAAGCCAAGATCAATTTCGGCTGAGTGCCACGCCCGCGCTTGATCCGGGTCGCCCGGGCGACCGCCCGTGACGGCTAAGCTGTCCCCGGGTTCATCGCGGAATCGTGACCATGACCGACCGTCCTTCGATGGCGCGCTCGCTGGCCTGCGTGCTCGGTCTGCTCCTGCCGACGCTGGCCGCGACGGCCGATGACGATGCGGCCCTCTACGCGGCCCATTGCGGCAGCTGCCACCTCGCAACGACCGCGCCGCGCGTGGCGCCACCGGCCCACGCCGTGCAGCGTCGCTACCGGCGTGCCTATCCCGAGCGCGCGGCGTTCGTCGACGCGGTCGCGGCCTGGATCGCGGCGCCGACCAGTGAGCGCGCGCTGATGGGGCACGCGGTCGAGCGCTTCGGCGTCATGCCGCCGCTGGCGCTGGAGATGGACGAGCGCCGCCGCATCGCCGACTACCTCTACGAGGCAGAGCTGTCCCCCGCCGGGCATGACGGCGCCGACCACGGCAGGGGCTGCGGCGGGGCGGACGGCGGCGCCGGTGCCGGACGCGGGCCCGGCGGAGGCCACGGTCACGGCGCCGGACGGTCTTGCGCCGGGCACGGCCGTGGCGACGGCGCCGGGTATGCCGACTGTGCACACGAGCGTCCTGGTAGTGGTCACGCTGGCGCCGTTGCCTGTGGCGGTGACGGCGCCACCGCGCTGGCAGACGATGCGGCGGCGCTGCTCGAAACCGGCGCCGCCGCGGTGGCGCCGTTCAAGCAGCGGCTGATGGCGACCCTGAGCGCGGCGCTCGCCGAGGGCGCGCCGGCGGCGGTCGAACGCTGTCACCTGGAGGCCCCCGCGCTCGCGGCCGCGAGCGCGCCGGCGGGCCCCCGGGTGGGGCGGACCAGCGATCGCCTGCGCAACCCGGACAACGGCGCCCCGTCATGGGTCGCGCCCCTGCTCGCGGCCTATGTCGAGGGTCGCGCCGCGCCGGTCCCGCGGGCCGTGGCGGTGGACGCGGCGCGCTGGGGCTACGTCGAGCCCATCGTCGTCAAACCACCTTGCCTGACCTGTCACGGCACGGCGCTGGACGACGCGGTGGCCGCGGCCATCCGGCAGCGCTACCCGGCCGATCGCGCCACCGGCTATGCCGTCGGCGACCTGCGCGGCGTGTTCTGGGCCGAGCTGCCCCGCTGAACGCCGGCGCCCGGGGCACGGAACCCGGGCGATGGGCGGTGGCCAAACGACCGGTCGCCGCAAGCTGCGACGCGCGCTTGGGGGCGACGCCCGCGGCGCGGGTAAACTAGCGCCCGTGCCGCGGCCCGCGCGCGGCACCCACCAACGAGCCCAGGGCACTTGCACCCATGTACGACGAACAGGACTCCCGGCTGTCGACGCTCAGCCAGCGCGTGACCCGTGGCGCGCTGTCGGTCTTCATCGAAATCGTCGATGACGGCGACGGCGGCTGGCTGCTCGAGATCATCGACGATTTCGACAACGCCACGGTTTGGAACGACAGCTTCCCCGACGCGCGGGAAGCCCTCGAGGCCGGCCTGCAGGCGATCGAGGAAGAAGGCATCGAGGCCTTCATCGGCCCCAACCTGCATGCCCTGCACTGAACCGCGACCGGGCGCGCACAGGCGCGGCGCCGCCCTGCTGCTCGCCCTGCTCGTTGCGCCCACCGCTCGGGCCGACGCCGGCATCGGCTACGCCAGTGTCGCCCGCGCGCGCGCCGCGCTGGTCGAACCGGCGGGCGCGCGCAGCGTCGAGATCGCGGGCTGGACCGTGGTCGACGACGCCGCCAGCCCGGCGCACACGCGCTGGTCGTTCGCGCCGCGTTCGCACCCGGCCTATCCGGCCCTCGTGCGCCGTGACCTCGTCCAGCGCGACGGCGTGCCGACCCTCGTCACCTGGTTCTTGTGCGAAGGCCGGCGCGCGCCGTGTGAAGCGCTCTACGCCGGCTTGCGCGCCGGCAGTGTGGACGTGCCCTGATGGCCGCGCAGCCGCCGACCGTACCGTCGCGCCGGCGGCGCCGAACCGGCGGGCGGTGGCTGGCCGGTTGCGCCGGGGTCATCGTCACGCTCGCCACCGCAGCCGCGCCGGTCGCGCCGTGGGCGCCGTCCGCCGGCCTGCCGGATCTCATGCAGTTGCGCCTGGAGCATCTCGTGCGTTCGCGCTGCGTGCCGGATACGGCGGATGTCGCCTGGCCGGTCTTCCCCGGCGCGGTGCTGGCCGGGGTCGCCTGGGGCCGCGTGGCGCCGGCCTGCAGGGCGCGCGACGGCTGGACGGATCTCGGCGGTGTGACCCTGCTCAGCCGCGCCTCGCGCGAAGAGATCGCGGCCTGGTACGCCGCGCGGCTCGACGGTTACTCCCAGTACCAAGGCCGTCGCGGCGTGCTGTTCATGGACACCAGCATCGACGACTTCCTGTGGGATCGCGACTATTACAAGTATCCCAACGTCACCCTGACGGTCCCGCCGGCGGACTGGACGGCCGCCGGTTACCGCACGCAGATCGAGTTCAACCGGCCGGCGCCGTGAGTGGGAGTCCGCGTGATGCCACCCGCTGAGCTGCTGGCCTATTTTTCCGCCGAGCGCGACGGTGCCTGGCTGCTGGTCGCGATGGGTATCGGCGGGCTCGGCCTCGCGACCTGGCTGTGGCACGCACGCCATGTCCACCAGGCCATGGCCTGGCCGTTGCTGTTGTTCGCCCTGCTCGAACTCGGCATAGGACTCGGCCTCGCCTGGCGCACGCCGGCGCAGGTGGCGACCCTGACGGCGGGGCTGGCAGCGGCCCCGGCCGCGACGCTGGCGACCGAGCGGGCGCGCATGGCAGCGGTCAACCGCAACTTCCGCATCGTCAAGGTGGTGGAAACCGTCCTGATCGTGCTCGGCACGGCGCTGGTG
The DNA here is from genome assembly GCA_050184115.1 of Gammaproteobacteria bacterium. Classification (GTDB taxonomy): domain Bacteria; phylum Pseudomonadota; class Gammaproteobacteria; genus JACKNG01. Next base: position 106,055 of record JBFXAQ010000005.1, read on the forward strand.
GTCCTCGGCGGGCGTGCGAGCCTGACCGGGATCGGCCTCGGCCTCGTCGTCGAGGCAGCACTGCTGCTGGCGTTCGATGTCTTCGCCGCCACCCGCGCGGCGCACTACAGCGCGTGGCTCGCCGCCCCGGCCCTGGGCGGTTGAGCGCCGCCAGGGCAAGCGCCGCATGCCGCGCGCGTGGCCGGCTCGCCGCGCCGCGGCGCCGGCGCGATAATCGCCCGGCAGCACCCAGCCCACACCGGAGGAAACCATGAATACCGACCGCCCCCGCGCCGAGCCCGTCGTGCAGCTCGACAACGAGCGCGTCGTGGTGACGGAGTGGCGTTTCGCGCCTGGCGCCGAAACCGGTTGGCATCGCCACGAGTACGACTACGTGGTGGTGCCGCTGACCACCGGCACTCTGATGCTCGAGACCCCGGACGGCGAGCGCACGGCCGATCTCAGGATCGGGCAGTCCTATACGCGCGCCGCCGGCGTCGAGCACAACGTCATCAACGCCAACGCCTTCGATCTCGCCTTCGTCGAGATCGAGCTCAAGACCTGAGTGCGCCCGGCGGCGTCGGCGTGCTGCGCGTTGATCGCACGCCGCGCCTGCGCTAGCGTCGCGCGGTCGATCCCTGCGAGACCTCGTTCCATGAACCCGGCAGACGCCATTCCCGCGACCCTCGATGCCCACACCATCGTCGACCACTACGACCTCCGCTTCGACCCCGTCGACAAGCTGAACGGCAGCCTCTACCTGTGCACGCCGCGCGGCACGCCGGCGCCCGCCGCGGCACTGGCCGCACTGCGCGCCGCCGGCCTGTGGTCGAACGAGCCGGAGAAGTGCGTCCCCGACGAACAACGGCAGGCCTACAAGGACGGTCTCCAGTTCGTTGCCGCGGCCGTCTACCGTGCCGGCGACGGCCATCTCCTGATCGCGCGCTTCGACCATCCCAAGTTTCCCTCGGATGCCGGGCGCTTCGCGGCCTGGCAGGCGCTCTTCGACGCCGCGCATGAACGCCTGCGTTGACACGATCGGCGGCAGTTGCCTGTGCGGCGCGGTCGCCTTCGTCGTCACGCCGCCGGTGCTGTCGATGGGCCACTGCCATTGCTCGATGTGCCGCCACGGCCATGGCACCGCCTATTCGACCTACTGCCAGGTGCCGGCGCCGGCCTTGTCCGTCACGCGCGGCAACGAGGCGCTGACGGCCTACGCCTCCTCGGCCGGCGCGACGCGCGAATTCTGCCGCCACTGCGGCGCCAAGCTCTTCTACCGCGCGCGTGCCCTGCCGGACTACGTGTGGGTCGCCGCCGGCGCGCTGGACGACGATCCGGGCGTGCGCCCGGCCTACCACATCTTCGTCGCCGACAAGGCGGCGTGGTACGACATCAGCGACGACCTGCCGCAGTACGCCGGTTTCCCGCCCGACGTCGCGCACTGAAGCGGGAGCCGACCGCATGTACCGACACCTCGCCTGGATGCTCGTCGTCGTCTTCGCCAGCGCCTGTTCGACCGACGCCCGCAATCGCTTCCTCTACGGTCTCGGCGACCAGTATTCCTGCACCGAGCGCAACAGCGCGCGCATCGACCGCGTCGGCCGCGATGCCGACTGCCTGAGCCCGACGGGCGCGGGGCGCACGCGCTACGAGGACTACCGCGATGCGCGTGACGCCGTGGCGACGGCGCCGTGAAGACGCGCGCGGCGTGGCTGCTCGGTGGCCTGCTGCTCGGGCTCGGCGGCTGCGGCACGCGCGAGGAAGTGTTGTTCAGCGACACGCGGTCGCCGGACGGCGCCTGGACCTTGCGCCTGACGGTCGCCGAATCACGCATGCCGCAGGGGCCGTTCTACGTGCGCGCCTATCTCTATCCCGGGGACGATGCAGCGCAGGCGACCAAGCTCCTCGACACCAAGCTCGAGAACGACGGCGTGCCCTTCACGCGCAACAACCTCGCCGTGCGCTGGACCGATCCGCGCTCGGCCCTGCTCTGCCTGCGCGCGACCGATCGCCCCGACCGCGGCTGGCGCATCGAAACCGGCACGCCACCGCGCGCGACCGCCGTCGACAAGTGTTGAAGGGGCGCCGATGCCGAGCGTGCTGATCGACGGGCTCGCGCTGCACTACGAGCTGTCCGGCCCGGCGGACGGCGCGCCGCTGCTGCTGTCGAACTCGCTGGCCTCGGATCTCCACATGTGGGACGACCAGGTCGAGGCCCTGCACGCGGCGGGTTTCCGCGTCCTGCGCTACGACAACCGCGGCCACGGCCTGAGCGCGCCGCCGGCCGGGCCGTTGTCGATCGAACGCCTGGCCGACGACGTCGTCGCCCTGCTCGATCACCTCGGCTGGGACGCCGTGCATTACTGCGGGTTGTCGCTCGGCGGCATGATCGGGCAGATGCTGGCACGCCGTCACGGCCGACGCCTGCGCTCGCTGCTGCTCGCCGACACCGCCGCGCACATGGGGCCGCCGTCGCTGTGGGACGAGCGCATCGCGGCGGTCGAACAGGGCGGCATGGCGGCGGTGGTCGAAGCCACGCTGGGGCGCTGGTTCACCGCCGCAGCGCACGCGGGTATGACGCACGCGGCGGCGATCGCCCGCGTGCGCGGCGCCATTCTCGCCACCAGCCCGGCGGGCTTCTGCGCCTGTTCGGTGGCGATCCGCGACATGGACCAGCGCGGGGGCCTCGCCACCATCGATCTGCCGACCCTGGTCGTGGTCGGCGCGGAGGACCCGAGCACGCCGCTCGCCGCCGCCGAACTCCTCCACGCGCGTATCGCCGGCAGCCGCCTGGTGGTGCTGCCGGATGCCGCCCACCTCGCCAACATCGAGCAGGCCGCGGCCTTCAACGCCGCCATGCTGGAATTCCTCGGCCACCTGCCGTGAACGCCGGGCGAGGCCGCAACCAGCGGGTGTGGGCCGTCGTCGAGGCCATTCCGCGCGGCCGCGTGGCGACCTACCGCCAGGTCGCCGCGCTGGCCGGCATCGAAGGCCCGAGCGGGGCGCGCCAGGTCGGCTACGCGCTCGCCGCGCTGGTGGAGGGCAGCACGGTGCCGTGGCACCGGGTGGTCAACGTGCGCGGCACGGTCAGTCCGCGCGGGGTCGCGGGGCGCGAGGACGAGCAATACGACCGCCTCGCCGCCGAGGGCGTGGCCTACGACGCCGGCGGACGCATCGATCTCGGCATCTACGAGTGGAACTATGGCCTCGAGTGAGGATCTGCCCGAGTCGCCGTCGCCGCGGCGTCGCCTGCCCTGGCCGTGGTTGCTCGCGTTCGCGCTGCTGGCCGCGCTCGCGGCGCGGCCATGGTTCACTTCGCGCGGCCCCGCGCCGCTCGCCTGCGGCAAGGACGTCACGCCGGACGCCGACACCGTGATCGTCCTGACGGCGTCGTGGTGCGGCTATTGCCGCGCCGCGCGTCGCTGGCTGCAGGCCGAGGGCATCGCCCACTGTGAGTACGACATCGAGACGACGACCGAAGGCCGCCAGGGTTTCGCCGCCTTGCCGCACCGCGTGGTGCCGGTGTTCCTGATCCGCTCAGATACGCTTTACGGCTTCAATCGCACCGAAGTCGAACAGACCCTCATCGCTCACGGCCTGGCCGAGTTCCGCGACTAGGCGGCACCTGGCGCGCGTCTTCCGCGGCCGTCTTCGCGCCGGTCCATTCCACCGACGACGGGATCTGCGGTCCTGGCCGGTCACGCCGCGCGACCCGCGCACGTGGGCAACGCGCTGCCCGCGCGACGGCCGGCGGTGAGAAATGGGTGCGGCTCGCTAGCGTGGCCGGCCGAGCGCCGCCACCACGCGGTAGAGTCGATGTCCGCTCGCCCGGTACTTGCGTTCGAACAGGCTCAGCGGCGGACCAGGTGGGAGCGCCTCGGCGACTGCCGTGCAGTGGCACCAGTAGTCGAGTGCGAGGGCGAATTCCGCGGCGTAGAGCGCCCAGTTGGTGCGCAGTTCGAGCCGGCCACCGAGCGCGAGCAGGTCGGCGAAGGCTGCCCGCGCATGCCAGCGGCGCGTGAACTGGTGCTGCTTGGGCCACGGGTTCGGGTAGAGCAGGTAGTGGGCGGCGACTGGCCAGCCCGCCACGCGTGCATGGTGCCAGGCATCCTCGAGACCGACGCGCGCGAAGCACACCCGCGGATGGGGCGGATGGTTCGCCGCCCGCGCCAGTCGGGCGGCGCTCTTGTCGATGCCGATGACCAGTGCGCGCGGGTGCGCGACGGCGAGCGCGAGGCTGCTCTCGCCGGTGCCACAGCCGCTGTCGAGGACGACTTCGCCGTGGGCCGCGACCAGTGCATCGAGCGCGGTGAGCGGCGCACGGGCGTGTGCCGGCAGCGGGCGCTGGTGGCGATGGGTGCGACAGCGCCGGACGCAGGCAGCGAGGCCTGGATGCGGACCGGACTGGTTGCTGCTGACGGGCCGCGAGCGGCCGGCGGGCTCAGCCGTCGAAGACGACACGGGCAGCGTCGAACACCGGGCCGTCGACGCACACCCGTTTCATCGCCGGGCCGGCGTCGGTCTCGACCTTCACCACGCAGCCGGCACAGCCGCCGACCGCGCAGGCCATGAATTCCTCGAGCGAGATCTCGCACGGCAGGTCGAATTCGGCCGCCAGCGCCTGCACCGCGCGCAGCATCGGCGTCGGCCCGCAGGCGAAGATCTCGATGTCCTCGCGCGGTGTACCGCTGTTCGCGATCCAGGCCCGCGCGAGTTCGGTGACGAAGCCGTCGAAGCAGCCGGGGTAACCCTGCGTGCTGGCGAGCCGCGAGGCGACGCCCCAGTCGTCGAGCAGCGGCATCGCGGCGATGGTCGCCGGGTCGAGGCCGGGCACCAGGATGCGCGAGGGCCGCGCCGGGAACGGGAACGGCACTTCCGAGCCCATCAGCACCAGCGGTTCGACCTCGCGCGCGACGGCGCGCAGGTGCTCGGCGAGGAAGATCATGGGCGGGATGCCGACGCCGCCGCCGATCAGCAGCGGTCGGTGGCGGTAACCGGCGAGCCGGAACGGGCGCCCGATCGGGCCAAGCACGCTGATGGCCTCGCCCGGATGGCGCGCGGCGAGCAGCGCGCTGCCGTGACCGTGGACCTTGAACAACATGTCGAACCAGCCCGCGCCAGGCGAGGCGCGCATGATCGACATCGGCCGGCGCATGGCGAGTTCGGGCGCGCAGCGCAGGTGGACGAAGCTGCCCGGCCGGGCGCGCGCGGCGACCGCCGGGCAGGCGATGCGCATCACCACCTGGTCGCCGGCGTGGCGCTCGACGCTCACGACCTCGCCGTCGGCGAGGTCGATGGTCGCGCGGTGCGGGCGCGCCGCGTCGAGCGTCGGCGACCCACTCTCAGTCATCGAGCGCGTGCACCAGGCGGCCGCCGACGATGGTATGGGTGACGCGACCGTGCAGCTCGCGTCCCATGAAGGGCGTGTTGTGGCCCTGGCTCAGCAGGGTCGTCGGGCTCGCCGTCCACCGCGCGGTCGGATCGAACACGCAGACGTCAGCCGCCGCCTCGACGCCGAGCGTGCCGGCCGGCAGGCCGAGGATGCGCGCCGGGGCCAGCGCCGCGGCCGCGACGAATCCGGCAAGGTCGAGTCCACCGACCTCGACCAGTGCCAGCGCCAGCGGCAGGAAGGTATCGAGGCCGGAGATGCCCGGCGCGCTGGCGCCGAACGGGCCGGCCTTGGCGTCCGCGTCGTGCGGCTGGTGATGGGCGGTCAGGGCGTCGAGCTGGCGCCGCGCGAGCGCACGCCGCAGGCCGTCGCGATCGCGCGTGCTGCGCAACGGCGGACGCACGTGGTAGTGGGCGTCGTGGTTGGCGATGTCCTCGTCGACCAGGTGCAGGTGGGCGATGCCGACGTCGGCGCTGACCTTGAGCCCACGCTTGCGCGCATCGCGCAGGTAGCTGACCGACTGCGCGCAGGAGAGCGTGCGGAAATGCGCGCGCGCGCCGGTCTCGCCGAGCAGCACCAGATCGCGCGCGAGACCGATGAGCTCGGCCGCCGCCGGGATGCCGGCCAGCCCGGTGCGGGTGCTGGTGGCGCCCTCGTGCATCACGCCGCGGGCGCCGAGCCAGGGGTCCTCGGCCTCGAGCAGCACGGTCAGTCCGAGCGTCGAGGCATAAGCGAGCGCGTTGCGCAGCACGTTGGTGTCGCGGATGGGGCGCCCGGCGTTGCTGACGGCGACGCAGCCGATCGATTTCAAGGCGTGCATCTCGGCCAGCACCTCGCCGCCGAGGCCCTGGGTCAACGCACCGATGCAGCGCACGCGCGCGCCGCGCACGCCGCGCGCGCGCTGGTGGATGAGCTCGACCACCGCCGGCGTATCCACCACCGGCGCGGTGTCCGGCGTGCAGCACACCGTGGTGAAACCGCCGGCGGCGGCGGCGGCGAGTTCGCTCGCAATCGTCGCCTTGTGCTCGTGGCCGGGTTCGCGCAGGTGCGCAGCGAGTTCGACGAAGCCCGGGCAGACGATGCGCCCGCGGGCGTCGATCTCGCGCGCGGCGGTGAAGCGCGGCGGCTTGCGGCCCAGCGCGACGATGCGCTCGCCGTCGATGTAGAGGTCGGTCTCGGCGTCGACCCCGTTGGCCGGGTCGATGACGCGCCCGCCGCGGATGCGGATCTTCATGGTTCAGGCCGCCTGCGCGTGCGAGCCGAGCACCATCGACATCACCGCCATGCGCACCGCGATGCCGTGCGTGACCTGCTGCAGGATGACCGACTGGTGGCCGTCGGCGACGGCGGAATCGATCTCCACGCCGCGATTGATGGGGCCGGGGTGCATGACGATGGCATCGCGCGCGGCGCGCTTGAGCCGCGCCGGCGTCAGGCCGTAGGTGTGGAAGTACTCGTGCCCGCTCGGCAGGAGCGCGCTCTGCATGCGCTCCTGCTGCAGGCGCAGCATGATGACGACGTCGGCGCCCTCGATGCCCGCGTCGAGGTCGTGGAAGACGCTGACGCCGAGCGCCTCGATCCCCGCCGGCAAGAGCGTCTTGGGCCCGACCACGCGAATGTCCGGCACGCCGAGGATCTTGAGCGCGTGGATCTCCGAACGCGCGACGCGCGAATGGGTGATGTCGCCGACGATGGCCACGCGCAGGTTGTCGAAGGACGGCTTGTGGCGGCGGATGGTGAAGACGTCGAGCATGGCCTGGGTGGGGTGGGCGTGACGGCCGTCGCCGGCATTGATCACGCTCACCCCGGGCGCGACCTGGCGGGCGATGAACTCGGGCGCGCCGCTGTCCTGGTGACGCACCACGAACATGTCGGTATCCATTGCTTCGAGCGTGCGCAGGGTGTCCGACAGCGATTCGCCCTTGCGCGTTGCGCTGGCCTCGATGTTGAGGTTCATGACGTCGGCCGAAAGCCGTTTGGCGGCGAGTTCGAACGTCGTGCGGGTGCGCGTGCTCGGCTCGAAGAACAGGTTGACCACGGTGCGGCCGCGCAGCAGCGGCACCTTCTTCACCGCGCGATCGCCGACCACGGTGAAGCGTTCGGCGTGGTCGAGGATCTCGATGAGCAACTCGCGCGACAGGTTCTCGATGGTGAGGAAGTGGCGCAGGCGGCCGTGTTCGTCGAGCTGGATCGGGGCGGCAGCCATCAGTCGGTGATGCTCACGAACGTGGAGGAAATGCCGTCCACGCGGGCCGCGCGGGACCGCTCTGCCGCAGGCGCGGAAGCTGTCAGGACCGTCGTGCGCAAAACTCGAGTCGCAGGGGATCGGGCCCCAGAAGTTTAACATGGTCGTCGGCGCCGAGCCGCAGCCGCGTGCCATAGACGTTGGCGTCGATGGGCAGCTCGCGCCCGCTGCGATCGACGAGCACGGCCAGCGTGATGGTGCGCGGACGGCCGTAGTCGAAGATTTCGTTCATCGCCGCGCGGATGGTGCGGCCGGTGTAGAGGATGTCGTCGACCAGCACCAGGTTGCGTTCCTCGATCTCGAAGGGCAGCGTCGACGGCGCCACCGTCGGGTGCATGCCGATGCGGCTGAAATCGTCGCGGTAGAAGGCGATGTCGAGTTCGCCGAGCGGGGTGTCGATGCCGAGGAGCCGGCGCAGGCGCTCGGCCACCCACACGCCGCCGGTACGGATACCGACCAGGGCCGGCTCGGCGAGGCCGCGCGCGGCGATGCGCTGGGCGAGGTGCTCGGCCATGGTCGCGATGAGCGCCTCGACGTCGAGATCGAGGTCGTCAGCTGTCTTGGGCATCGTGTCGGGTCTCGTGGGTGCCGGCCGTGCGGGCAGCGGGCGCGGCGAACCAGGTCTCGAGGATCACGCGGGCGGCGACCGCGTCGACCCCGTAGCGGCCCACCGCCGGATCGTGTTCGGCCGCATATGATGACAGGCGTTCGTCGATCAGCGAAACCGGGCGGTGGTAGCGGCCTTCGAGGCGACGCGCGAAGCGCTCGATGGCCGCGACGAGACGGTGCGGCGCGCCGTCGGCGGTGGTCGGGCGGCCGAGCACGAACAGCGCCGGCTGCCAGGTCTGGACGAGCGCGCTGATCGCGTCCCAGTCGATCTGGCCGTTGCGAACCGGCACGGTCGCCAGGGGCTCGGCCGTCGCGCTCACCTCCTGGCCGACGGCGACGCCGATGCGGCGCTCGCCGAAGTCGAAGGCGAGCACCGTGCGCGCAGCACCGGTCACGGCGACCGGCGGCTCGGCGCGCCCGGGCACGTCCGCCGCGCCATGGTGCCGGTCAACCGTGCCCGACGTCGCGCGAGAGCGCGTCGAGGTCGACACCGATGCGCCGCGCGGCGGCGGTCCAGCGTTGGTCGACCGGGGTGTCGAAGATCAGCTCGGGATCGGCCGGCCCGCTCAGCCAGGCGTTGTCGGCCATTTCCTGCTCGAGCTGGCCGGCACCCCAGCCGGCATAGCCGAGCGCGACCAGGCAGTCGGCCGGCCCGCTGCCGTCGGCAACGGCTTCGAGGATGTCGCGCGAGGTGGCCAGCCCGACCTCGTCGGTCACGGCGACCGTCGAACTCCACTCGCCGAGTGGACGATGCAGGACGAAACCGCGATCGGTGTGCACCGGGCCGCCCTGGAACACGGGACGGGCGGCGACCGCCGCGTCGGTGTTATTCATTTCCATCTGTTCCAGCACTTCGCCCAGGGTGAATTCCAGCGGGCGGTTGATGACGATGCCCATCGCGCCCTCGGCGGTGTGGGCACAGACATAGGTGACGGTGCGCGAGAAATTCGGATCCTCCAGCGTCGGCATGGCGATGAGGAAATGATTGGTGAGGTCGAAGTCGTGCATGGTCGGGTCGGGAACGCCGTGGCCGGGTGTGCCACGCGGAGCGGGATCGGATGGTGGACAGTATTCCCGCCGCGCGTCGCGCGGGCAAGCCGGCCACAGGCCTAGCGTGCGGTGAACTCCTGGGTGTCGAGGAAGTTCCAGGTGCGCGTGACGTGGAGGATGTCGACCTCCTCGCGGACGTCGTCGGGAAACGGCGCGAACGGCGCCGCCAGCTCGACGATGCGCACCGCGGCATCGTCGAGAACCTGGTGGCCGGAGGAGCGGCGCACGGTGATCTCGTCGACGCTGCCGTCGGGATTCAGGGCGACGTCGAGCAGCAGGCTGCCGGAGAGGTTGCGCCGGCGCGCTTCCTCCGGGTAGTTGAGGTTGCCGATGCGCTCGACCTTGGCGCGCCAGGCTTCCATGTAGGCGGCGTAGCGGTACTCGCGGGTGTTGGCCGAGATGTATTTCTGGCGCGGACGCTTGGCGTGCGAATCGAGGCGTTGCTGGAGTTCGGCGTTGAGACTGGCCAGCGCGAAGGAGCGCGTCAGCAACTGGGCGGCGGTCGGCAACGGCGGCGCCTTGACCTCGGGTTGCGGCGGTGCCGGCTCGGCTTCCGCGGTCTCCACCACGCTCGCCTCCGGCGTCGCTTCCGGCCGCGTGTCGGGCAGCGGCAGCGGCGCCTCGGGCGCGCTGGCGACCAGCCGTTCCTCGACCGCCGCCGTGGCCTCTGCCGCCGCCGCCGGTGAGGGTTCGGCCGGCGGCGCCGGCTGGGCCACCTCCGCCGGTGTCGGCACCGCCTCGATCGGCGGCGCCGGGGACGCCGCCATGTCCGCGGTCTGGGCCGGCAGGGGCGCGCGCACCGGCGCGGCCGGCGGGTCGCTCGCGGGGGCATCGCCACCGCCCTGCAGGTTGGCCTGGGCGAGCATGTCGGCCTGCTCGGGCGCCTGTTCGGATTTCTCCGGCACGAGGATGATTTCGAGCGCTTCGAAACGGGCGTCGGGCACCGGTTCCGGCGCGAAGCTGACGCCGAGGATGAGCATGGCGTGGACGAGCACGGCCACGCACAGCGTCATGGCGAGCCGATCGTCGCTGGTGACGCCGCCGTGGGCGGATGGCGCGGTCATCACCGCGGCCACGCGATCGTCCTGCGTCCGTGCGCGCGGTCGGCGCGGGTCATGCGCTCCGCGCGGCCAGGCGGCGTTCGATGGCGGCCATCAGCAGGCCGCCGATGTCGATGTCGTAGGCGGCCTCGATCTCGCGCACGCAGGTCGGGCTGGTGACGTTGATCTCGGTGAGGCGGTCGCCGATGACGTCGAGGCCGACGAAGAGGAGACCGCGACGTTTCAGCTCCGGGGCGACGCGCGCGCAGATGGTGCGGTCGGCGTCCGACAGCGGCTGCGCCACGCCGCGTCCGCCGGCGGCGAGGTTGCCGCGCAGTTCGCCCTGTCCGGGGATGCGCGCCAGCGCGTAGGGCACCGGCTCGCCGTCGACCACCAGCACGCGCTTGTCGCCATCGAGAATGGCCGGCAGGTAGCGCTGTGCCATGCAGTAACGGTTCTCCAGCGCGGTCAGGGTCTCGAAGATCACGCTGGTGTTGCCGTCGCCGGCTTGCACGCGGAACACCGAGGCACCACCCATGCCGTCGAGCGGCTTGACCACGATGTCGCCGTGCTCGGCGAGGAAGGCGCGCAGGTTGGCCTTGTTGCGCGTGACCAGCGTCGGCGGGCAGGCCTCGGCGAACCAGGCGGTGAAGAGCTTCTCGCTGGCGTCGCGAATGGAACGCGGATCGTTGACCACCAGCGCGCCGTCGGCCTGGGCGCGTTCGAGCATGTAGGTGGCGAAGACGAACTCCATGTCGAACGGCGGGTCCTTGCGCATGAGGATGCAGTCGAGCTCGCCGAGGGGTCGCGGCTCGACGCTGCGCGGACCAGTGAAGTCGAACCAGTGTTCGAGCGAATCGTGCACCACCAGCGGACGGGTGTGGGCGAGCGCGCGGCCATCGGCCAGCACGAGGTCGCCCATCTCGATGTACTCGAGCGCGAAACCGGCGCGCGTGGCGGCCAGCAACAGGGCCAGCGTGGTGTCCTTCTTGGGGTTGATCCCGGCGATGGGATCCATGATTACGCCGAGGCGTCGGGCCATGTAGCAGGCGGTTCCGGGGCTTGACCGCCGCACACCTTACCATAGGAAAAACTGCTAGCATTGCCCCGCCATGGCACACCCCCCCGCTCGCTCGTCCGGGTCCGGATCGACCCTCGTCCCGCTCGTCCGGCCGCGCCGCGCGGCGCCCGGTTCCGGTCCCGCCTGAGGACTCGCCGTGGCGGCCGGCGTGGAGGTGCTGCGGATCGCGACGCGCGCGAGCGCGCTGGCGCTGTGGCAGAGCGAACACGTCGCGGCGCGCCTGCGCGCAGCCCATCCCGGGCTCGACGTCGCCCTCGTGCCCATCACCACCGAGGGCGATCGCATCCTCGACCGCCCGCTCGCCGCGATCGGCGGTAAGGGGCTGTTCATCAAGGAACTCGAGGTGGCCATGGCCGAGGGCCGCGCCGACCTCGCCGTGCACTCGATGAAGGACGTCCCGGCCGAACTGCCGGTCGGCTTTGCCCTCGTCGCCATCCTCGAGCGCGAAGACCCGCGCGACATGCTGGTCAGTGCCGTCGCCGGCGGCCTCGACGGCTTGCCGCGCGGCGCGCGGGTCGGCACGTCCAGCCTGCGCCGGCAGAGCCAGCTCCTCGCGCGGCGCCCCGACCTCGTCATCGACAGCCTGCGCGGCAACGTGCCGACGCGCCTGAAGCGCCTGCGCGACGGCGAGTTCGTCGCCATCGTGCTGGCCGCCGCCGGCCTGCGACGCCTCGAACTGGTCGACGAGGCCTGCACGCCCCTGGCGGTGTCCGACATGCTGCCGGCGGTCGGCCAGGGCGCCATCGGCATCGAGTGCCGCGCAGGGGACGCTGCCGTCGCCGAACTCTGTGCCGTGCTCGACGATGCCGCGAGCGCCTGCCGCGTGCGTGCCGAGCGGGCGATGAACGCGCGTCTCGGCGGCAGCTGCCACGTCCCGGTGGCCGGACACGCCGTCCTGCATGGCGCCGAACTGACCCTCGACGGCCTGGTCGCCGGAGTCGACGGCCGGGATCTCATCCGGCAAACTGCGACCGGGCCGGCCGCCGAGGCCGAGCGCATCGGTCGCGAGCTGGCCGACGCGCTGCTCGCCGCCGGCGCCGACCGTATCCTCGCGCAACTGTAACGACAGCTGAGTAAAGAATCGCCGCATGCAGCCTCTCGATGGAATTTCCGTTCTCGTCACCCGGCCGCTCGATCAGAACGAATCCCTCGCGCGCGCCATCGAGGAGCAGGGCGGACTGGCGATCCGCGCGCCGATGATCGTCATCGAGGGCTTGAATGACGACAGCCCGGCGCGCCGCGTCGTGGCCGGCCTGAAGAAGGCCGACATCGCGATCTTCGTCAGCAAGAACGCCGCCGAGTTCGGCCTCGAGCTGGTGGCGCGCGAAGGCGTGTCGCTGAAGGGCAAGGCGGTGTTCGCGGTCGGCCTCGGCACGGCCGGGCAGCTCGCCCGGCTCGGTATCGACGACGTCCAGGCGCCGACCAGCGAATTCAGCTCCGAGGGCCTGCTGCGCCTCGACGGTCTCGACGAACAGCACGTCAAGGGCAAGCGCATCGTCATCTTCCGCGGCGTCGGTGGGCGTGAGCACCTCGCCAAGACGCTCGAGCGCCGCGGCGCCGACGTCGCCTACTGCGAGTGCTACGAGCGGCGCAAGCCGGATATCGCGATTGCCGCGGAACTGAAGAAGAACGCCGTCAAGGTGCCCGACATCGGGCTCGCGACGAGCATGGAAGCGCTCGACAACCTGGTCGAGAAGATCGAAGAGGAAGGTGTTGACCAATTGTTCGACATGCAGATGCTGGTGGTCGGTTCGCGCGTCGCGCAGGAAGTCGAGTCGCTCGGCTTCACCCACCGCCCGATGGTGGTCGAGAACCCCTCCGACGACAGCATCCTGCGCCGCCTCGTCAAATGGGCTGAAGAAGCATGAGCGATACACCTCCCGTGACGGACGCCGCGTCGGACGCGGACGATACCGTCGACGCCGCGACCGTCTCTCCCGCTACGCCGCCGCGCGCGTCCCGCGCACCGTGGTTCGTGCTGCTGCTGGCATTGCTGCTGGCCGCCGGCGCCGGCTACTACTGGATCTCGCAGGTCTTCCCCATCAGTGAACGCAGCCAGGACGCGCGCCTGGCCGAGCTCGCCACCGCCCAGCAGGCGCTGGCTGCACGGGTCGACGCCGCCGACGCCGCGGCGGCGGCGGCCACGGCCGAGGCCGCTGCCGTCGATGGCCGCCTCGCTGCGATCGATGGCCGCCAGGACGAACTGGCCGAGTCGGTCAAGGCACTGTTCACGCGCGACGCCGAGATCTCGCTCGACTGGGTGCTGGCCGAGGCCGAGTACCTGGTGTTCGCCGCCACCCAGCGTCTCGCCCTCGAACGCGACGTCGCCACGGCGACGGCCGCGCTGCGCGCGGCCGACCAGCGCCTGGCCGCGGCCAAGCATCCCGATCTCACGGCGCTGCGCGCGCAGTTGACGCAGGACATCGCCGCGCTCGAAGCGGTAGCGCAGCCCGATATCGAGGGTCTCGCGCTATGGCTGGCCGAGGCCCAGCGTCGCGCCGACGACCTGCCGACGCGCCCCATTGCCGCGCTCGACAGCGGCTTCCGCGCCACCAGCGCCGCGGCCCCGGCCGAGGCCGGTGGCTGGCGTGGCACGGCGCGCGCCCTGTGGTCGGACCTCGTCAGTCTCGTCCAGGTCGAGGACGGCGAACTGTCCGACAGCGTGCTGTTCGATCCCAAGCTGCGCTTCCTGCTGCGGCAGAACCTGCGCCTCGAACTCGCCAGCGCCCGCCACGCCGCGCTGCGCCGTGACGACGACAACTTCCGCGCCTCCAACGCCCAGGTCGTGCACCTCCTCGACACCTACTACGACACCGACGACGGCGGCGTACAGGGCATCGTCCGGCATCTCAAGGACGTGGCCGGGCTCGAACTCGCGCCCGCCCTGCCCGACATCAGCGGCAGTCTCGACGCCGTGCGCGGCCTGCGTACGCGGCTCGGCGACAACGCGGTGGCCCAGGGCCGGCCATGAAGATCCTGTTCGTCGCCCTGGTCGCGCTCGTCGCCGCGGTCGTTGCCGGCCATTACGTCGCCGAGGATCCGGGCTTCGTCGTCATCGGTTACGGCGGCAAGGTCATCCGCACTACGTTCGCCTTCTTCCTGGTGTTGGGCCTGGTTGGATTTCTCGCCGGGCACGGCCTGATCAACCTGCTCGCCCGCCTCGGGCGCATGCGTACGCGCTGGCGGCACTGGACTGACGACCACCGTCGCCGGCGCGCGCACAGTTCGCTCGCCGACGGTCTGCTGGCGATGGCGGCGGGAGATTTCGCCCGCGCCGAGAAGCTCTTCCGTGGCGGCGTCGACGACGACAACCAGCCGGAGGCGCATTTCCTCGCGGCGGCCGCCGCCGCCCAGGCAGCCGGCGCGCCGGCGCGGCGCGACAACTACCTCGCGCTGGCGGCGAGCGCGCGACCGGCGGCGCGCAATGCCTTCCACCTGCAACGCGCCGCGTGGCTGCTCGACAACGGCCAGGTCAGCGAGGCACGCCCACTCGTCGAACGCCTCGCCGCCGCCGAGCCGCACAACCCCGAGGTCCTGCGCCTGCGCATGGAACTCGCCCGCACGACCTTCGATCACGAGGCCCTGATGGAACTCGTGCCGGCGCTCCGGCGCGACCGCGTCATCAACCACGACGCCATCAACGCCCTCGAACGCGAGACCGCCGTCGCCCTGCTGAGCCGCGCCGATCTCGGCCGCGAGGCGCTCGACGGGCGCTGGAACGCGCTGGCGAAGAACCTGCGCGCCGATGCCGAGGTGCTCAGCGCCTACGTGCGCGGCCTGTGTTGTCATCACGCCGACGACCGCGCCGAGGAACTCGTGCGCAAACGCATCGAGCGCCAGTGGGACACGGCGCTCGCGGTGCTCTACGGCGAAATCGCCTGCGAACCGCCGGCGAAGCAGTTGCGCAAACTGGAAGCCTGGTCGGTGACGCGCCCCGACGATCCCGGCCTGCGCCTCGCGCGCGTGCGCCAGGCCATCCGCGCGGGTCTCTGGGGCCAGGCCCGCGAGCAGCTCGATCACCTGCTGCAGCGCGCGCCCTCGCCGCTGCTGCTCGAGCTGCGGGCGGAGATTGCCGAGGGCATGGGCGACGAGGCGAACGCCGCGCGCCATCGCAAGGCCGGGCTCGATCTCGCCCTCGGTCGCGTGGCCGCCCACGTCGCGCTGCCGGCACCGCCGGCGGCCGGCGTCGAAGAACACTGAAGCCCGGCGCACCCGCGCGCCGGCATGGCGTCGTTCAGGACGCCTCGCCGGGCAGGCTGCGCGGGCTCGCCAGCCAGCGCAGCAGGGGTTGCCAGTACTCGCGGTCGGCAGTGGTGGCGAGCGGTGAGTATTCGAAGATCGAGAGCCCCTTCTCGGCCGCCTTCAAGTAATGGTTGCTCAGTCGGATCCAGGTCAGGAAGGGAAAGCGCCGCCCCGACGGCAGCTTGAGATCCATGAGGAAGTCTTCGAGGTCCTCGGTCTGGCGCGCCGATTCGCGCACGCGGCTCGCCACCGTCGCGATGCGCACGTCGTTGCGCACCAGCGGGCGCAGCTCGCGCATCTCGGCGAACAAGCGCTGGGCGGCACGGATGTCGAGGGCCGAGGGCACCACCGGCACGATGGCGGTCTGGGCACGGCGCAGCAGCGCGGCGAGCGCCTCACCGTGGGTGCTCGCCGGCGCGTCCATCACCACCACCTCGGTCGAGCGCGGCACGCGCAGACCGCGGGCATGGGCCTCGACGCCGTGGATCTTCGCCGCGCTGTCCGGGCGCGCGCGCAGCCAGTCGATGCTGCTGCCCTGCGGGTCGAAATCGGCCAGCGCGACCCGCGCGCCCTCGGCGGCGTAGTAACCGGCGAGGTTGGTCGCCAGCGTCGTCTTGCCGCTGCCGCCCTTGGCGTTGACAACCAGTATGGTCCGCATGGAAGGCCTCCCCTTCGACACCCGGTGACTGGCCCCGCCCCGGGGCCGTCGCGGGCATGCTAGCACAACCCCTTCACCGGCCCGGACGGCGCGCGGGCGAGCGTCGGCGCAGCGCCCGTGAAGGGCTCGCCCGGCGTCGCGAGACGCTTCCCGAATGACGCCGGCCAGGCGCGGGGGCGCACGACAGCGTGCGACCGTCCGGGCGTCGTCGGCGAATTCCGCGGTCCTGACAACGCGGCCCGGGAGGTTCCGGAGACGTCGTGCCAGGTGACGTGATTTCTTCGCGGGTTCTCAGGCCGCGCTACGCTGCAAGGCCTCGTCGCGCGCGGCGACCAGGCGCCCGATGGTCGGCCGCAGCAGGAGCTCGATGGCGAAGCTGAGCCGGCTGGCCGGCACCACCAGGGTGTCCATCTTGGAGACGAAGGCGCCGTCGAGCATGCCGAGCAGGTAGGGATAATCGGGCAGCAGCTTGGCGTGGTTCTGCACGTGGATGACGACCATGCTCTCGTCGTAGGCGGGCAGCTCGTCGAAGACGAAGGGATTCGAGGTGTCGATGGTAGGCACCGGCTGGAAGTTGATGTCGGTGCGTGAGAACTGCGGGCAGATGTAGTGCACGTAGTCCGGCATGCGACGCAGGATCATCGCCGTCGCCGCTTCCGTCGAATAGCCGCGCACGGCGCGATCGCGCTGGATTTTCTGCATCCACTCGAAGTTCACGATCGGCACCATGCCGATGAGCAGGTCGACATGGCTCGCGATGTCGGCCTCGTCACCGACGAAGCCGCCGTGCAGGCCCTCGTAGAACAGCAGGTCGGTCGGCTCCGGCAGGTCGCGCCAGTCGGTGAAGCGCCCCGGTGCGACGCCGTGCAGCAGGGCTTCGTCCTCGGTGTGGACATAGGTGCGCTGGCGTCCGCGGCCATGCTCGGCATAGCCCGCGAAGAGGGCCTGGAGTTCCGCCAGCAGGTTGCCGGCCGGGCCGAAGTGGGTCAGGGTCTCGCCGCGACCGGCAGCGCGTGCGACCTCGATGTGCATGTCCTCGCGGTCGAAGCGGTGGAAGGAATCGCCTTCGACCATCGCGGCGGTGACGCCGACGCTGGCGAAGATGTGCTCGAAGGCCCGTTCGACGCTCGCGCTGCCGGCGCCGGAGGAACCGGTGACGGCGACGATGGGGTGGAGAACGGACATGCGGTGGGGCTCGGCAAGGAGGCAGGGGGTGCCCATTGTAGGCGCTCGACGCCGCCGCAGTGGGCCGCTGGCACCGCGGCGGGGCAGGCGGCATAGTAGGCGCCCGCGCGGCGCGGGCACCTGCGCCGATCGTCCCCCGGAATGATCCCTGGAGCGGTTCCAGAGTCCATGCAGTTGATCGATCCCCGCACGCGGGGCCTCTACCAGCGCCTGCTGCTCTACTTCGTGCCGTACTGGCGCATCTTCGCGTTGTCGGTGCTGGCGATGGTCGCGCTCGCCGCTACCGAGTGGATGCTGCCGGCCCTGCTCAAGCCCCTCATCGACGAGGACTTCGATCTCGCCGCGAGCCGCCAGGTCCATCTCACGCCGCTGCTGCTGGTCGCGCTGTTCCTGTTGCGCGGCGCGCTGAGTTACGTCGGCACGGTGGCGCTGGCCTGGGTCTCCCAGCGCACCATGGCCGATCTGCGCAGCGCCATGTTCGCGACGCTCACGCACCTGCCGGCGCTGTTCTACGACCAGCGCAGCGCGGGCGAGCTGATCTCGAAGTTCACCTTCGACGTCACCCAGGTCTCGCAGGCCACCACGCGGGTGATCTCGGTGCTGGTCAAGGACTCCGCGGTGGTCGTCGTGCTGCTCGCCTACCTGCTCTACCTCAACTGGCAGCTGGCAGCCTTCCTGCTGCTCTTCGCGCCGCCCATCGCCTGGGTGGTACGGCGGGTGTCGGATCGCATGCGGCGCATGAGCCGGCGGCTGCAGGAGTCGGTCGGCGACATCAACCAGGTCGCCGAGGAGGCGGTGCGCGGCCAGCGCGAGATCAAGGTCTTCGACGGTTACGCCTGGGAGAGCGAACGCTTCGACCGCGCCAACCACGATGCGCGCAAGTTCCACATGAAGGTCGTGCGCACCAGCGCCATGCTGGTGCCGGTGATCCAGCTGATCGTCGCCGTCGGCATCGCCGTCATGATCGTCTTCGCGCTCGAACAGGCCGGCAGCGGCGGCATGACGCGCGGCGACTTCATCGCCTTCGTCACCGCCACCGCCCTGCTGTTGCCGCCGGTCAAGCGCCTGGCCGGCGCCAACGAGTTCGTGCAGCGCGGCCTGGCCGCGGCGGAGTCGGTGTTCAACCTCATCGACAGCACGCGCGAGGACGACCGCGGTGACTTCGCGCAACGCCTGCGCGGCGACATCACCTTCGCGGACGTCCACGTCCGTTACGGCCAGGCGCAGGCGCTGGCCGGTGTCTCGCTCGACATCGCCGCCGGCGAGACGGTCGCGCTGGTCGGGCGTTCGGGCGGCGGCAAGACCACGTTGGTCAACCTCGTACCGCGCTTCTACGCGGCGTCGGCCGGCCGCGTGCTGCTGGACGGGCGACCGATCGAGGACTACACGCTCGCCGCCCTGCGCGATGCCATTGCCTACGTCGGCCAGAACGTGGTGCTGTTCAACGCCAGCATCCACGACAACATCGCCTACGGTGGCCTGCGCGGGGCGTCGCGCGAAGCCGTGCTCGACGCGGCGACGCGCGCCCAGGTGATGGCTTTCGCCGCGAGCCTGCCGGAGGGGCTCGATACCCGCGTCGGCGACAACGGCATGCGGCTCTCGGGCGGCCAGCGCCAGCGTGTCGCCATCGCCCGCGCGCTGCTCAAGGACGCTCCGATCCTCATCCTCGACGAGGCCACGGCGGCCCTCGACAACGAGGCCGAGCGCCTCGTGCAGGACGCCATCAACACCCTGCGCCGCGGGCGCACCAGCCTGGTCGTCGCCCATCGCCTGTCGACCATCGAACAGGCCGACCGCATCGTCGTGCTCGAAGCCGGTCGCATCGTCGAGACCGGCAGGCATGCCGAGTTGCTGGCCGCTGGCGGTGCCTACGCACGCCTCTACGCGGCCGGTTTCGAGGGCGAGGTAGCCTGACCCGCACTGGTGCGAGGTTCCCACCGCCTGCGCCCCCTCTGCCGCGCGCCGCGAGACCGCGGCCGTCGAGTGACCGCCCATTGTTCGGAGGGCACGCGCGTGCCGGCGTCGCCGTGCGCGGGATCTTGCTGCGCCGGACGCGACGTCCGCCGACGAAGCTGACCGCAATCAGCGCGTGCCGACGGTCGGCACCGTAGCCTTACCCGTAGCGGTGAAGTCGCCACGGAGGAATGAAGCATGTTGGGCCGGCTGCGTGTGCTGTTGTTGGTCGTCCTGTTGCCCCTGTCGGCGACGGCCGGCGCCTGGACCATCGGCGATACCTACCTCATGGACGTCGAGTTCCAGCTCAACGGCAAGTGGCATGCCTATAACAACCTCGCCTTCGGCGATATCGACTTCTACTTCCGTCGCAACGGCGCGATCATCGCCGAAGGCCACTTCGACCAGGGCGTGGGTGGCGGCGTCAGCAAGAGCGGTGTGTTCAGCAACCTGCCGCTCGCGGCGGCGACCTACAGCGCGCAGATGGTGAACTACTACTTCACCGTGCCGGTCGCGGTCACGCTCGGTACGCCGGTCTCGCTGCAGGTCGATTTCCGCACCGGCATCATCCGTGGCGAGTCCGATTTCTACGCCGCTGGCAGCGGGCTCAAGGGCAGCCTGCCAGCCATCGACGACTTCATCGACGGTACCAACACCGCGCTGTATGCCAGCGTCACCCTGGGCACCGACCAGCCCAGCGACACCGCGGTACCGCCGGCGGAAGCGCATGCCTTCTTCGACTACAACGATTACCCGCACGCCATCGCGCGGGTGCTCGGCCCGCGCGACTTCCAGCTCCTGGTGCGACCGGACGGCGCCCCGTTCGTCGCCGATTTCGGCTCGGCCCGCATCAACACCACGCTGACCCTGGTCGAGCCGGTACCCTTGCCCGGTGCCGCGGGCCTGGCGGTCAGCGGCCTGGGCATGCTGGGCTGGCGCACGCGACGGCGGCGGCGTGTGAACGCCGGTTGAAAGGGCCGCCGGGGCGCCACGCGGCGCGAGGTGAGCCCGGCCAGCGACGCCTGCACGGCTCCACGCACCCGTCACGGCACGGCGGTCCCGGCGGGACAAATCCCGGCCGTATCCTTATGCTCGCCGCACCCGCCCGCGGACCTGGACCACCATGACGCACGATCGCCGCCGGTTTCTCCGCCACGCCTTGTTCGGTTCGACCAGCCTCGGCCTTGCCTGCCGTGCCTGGCCGGGCGTGTTCGCCGCCAGCGCCAGCGCGCCCGGGCCCTATGGCGAACTCGGCGCACCCGATGGCCACGGCATCCGCCTGCCTGCCGGCTTCTCGGCGCGACTCCTCGCGACCAGCAACGCGGTCGTGGCCGGCACTGGCTACGCCTGGCACATGGCACCCGACGGCGGGGCGACGTTCGCGGCCGACGACGGCGGCTGGGTCTACGTCTCGAACAGCGAGCGCGACAGCCGGCGCGGCGGCGCCAGCGCGCTGCGCTTCGATGCCGCGGGCCATGTCGCCGCCGCCTACCGGGTACTCGGCGGTACCGATATCAATTGCGCCGGCGGTCCGACGCCCTGGGGAACGTGGTTGTCGTGCGAGGAACACCCGCGCGGCCTGGTGTGGGAATGCGATCCCTTCCGTCCCGGCCAGGGCGTCGCGCGCCCGGCGCTCGGCGTGTTCACCCACGAGGCCGCGGCAATCGACCCCGCCACCGGCTACGTCTACCTCACCGAGGACACCGGCGACAGCCGCCTCTACCGCTTCCGCCCGACGCTTGCGGGCCAGCTCACCGACGGGGTGCTGGAAGCGGCGACAGTCGGCGAAACCGGGCAGGTGACCTGGCGCCAGGTTTCGCCGTCGCAGCCGTGCCGCGTGCGCGGCACCGCCGAGTTCAAACGCGGCGAGGGCGCCTGCTTCCATGAGGGCGTGCTGTACTTCTGCACCACCGCGGACGATCGGGTGTGGGCACTCGATACCGCCCGTGACCGGCTGGCGATCGTCTACGACGCCGCACGGCTCGGCGCCGGCGCGGCGTTGCGCAATCCGGACAACATCACCGTGCACCGCGCCTCGGGCGATCTCTACGTGGCCGAGGACCCGGACGACCTGCAGCTCGTGCTGCTCGCAGACCATGGCGGCGAACGCGTCGTCGCGCCTTTCTTGCAGCTGGTCGGCCACGATGGCTCGGAGATCACCGGGCCCGCCTTCAGCCCGGATGGCCGGCGTGTCTATTTCAGTTCGCAGCGCGGCACCGACGGCGACTACGAGGCGCCGGGCATGACGTTCGAGGTCAGCGGGCCGTTTCGTTCTGACGCCTGAGGGCGAGCCGGCGCCGCGCACACGGCGACCGGGCGCCCGCGGGGCAGTGCTGGGCAGGGCGCGTGCTTGGGCGTACCGTGGGCCACCGTCACGCTTCGAGGAACCGCCCCATGTCCGCCCCGCCTACGCGCATCGACAACATCGGCGGTAGTCTCTATCGCATCCACACCCCGCTGCCGCCCGCGGTCCTGCCCGGCGGTTTCAGCTTCAACCAGTACCTGCTGGTCGACGAATCACCGCTGCTGTTCCACGCCGGGCCGCGCGGCCTGTTCGATGCGGTCGCCGCGGCCATTGCCACGGTCATGCCGCTCGATACCTTGCGCTACGTGGCGTTCTGCCACGTCGAGGCCGACGAGTGCGGCGCGCTGAACGACTTCCTTGCCGTCGCGCCAAAGGCTGAACCGCTGTGTGGCCGGGTCGCAGCGATGACCAGCATGAACGACCTCGCCGATCGGCCGCCGCGCGCGCTCGCCGACGGCGAGGTGCTCGATCTCGGCCGGCACCGGGTGCAGTGGCTGGATGCGCCGCACGTCCCGCACGGCTGGGAGAACGGTTTCCTGTACGAACAGACCACGCGCACCTTGTTCTGCGGCGACCTCTTCACCCAACCCGGCGCCGAGCATCCGCCGGTGGTCGAGGGTGGCATCTTCGAAGCCAGCGAGGCCATGCGCGCCGCCATGGATTACTACGCCCACGGCGCCAACACCCGGCCGGTACTCGAACGCCTGGCGGCACTCAAACCGCAGGTCCTGGCCTGCATGCACGGCAGCGCGTTTCGAGGCGATGGCCGCGCCGAGCTCGAGCGCCTGGCCATGGCCTTGGGCAGCTGAGGCCGCGCCCTCAGAGCAGGAAGGCGATGTTCCGCTGCGGCAGTTCGCCGCCGACCAGTTCGACCGTTTTCGCCGCCAGGCGCAGCACGCCGTCGATGCGGCGCAGACGGTAGGTATAGCGCCCGCTCCACGTGTTGATCTCGCGGCGCGATTGCGCCGCGAACTCGTGCAGCACGAAGTTCGCGGTGACGCTGTAGGGCCCGTCGACCGCTTCCGCCTCGCGCACGCGGATGTTGCCGAGCACGCGGCGCATGGGTGAGGGCGGCGTCTGCGCCCAGCGCCGCCCGCTCGCCAGTTGCCGCAGGCGCGTGGCGAGGCGGGCGCGGTTGTCGTAGACGTAGGACAAGCCTTCGGCCGGGTCGTAGTCGGCCGGTCCGCGCGGCACCCAGTACTGCATGTCGTCGGTGACCAGCGCTTCCCATTCGGCGTAGCGCGATTCGTCGGCGAGTTCGGCTTCGTGGAAGAGGAAGGCCTCGATTTCGCGCTGGACCGCCTCCGGCAGCACGACGTCGCCCCACGGATGGCGCGGCAGGGCCGTACTCATGCGCGCGTCATCACGCGCCGGTAGTGATGCCAGAACGCGCGGTTGGTGGTCTCGTCGCTGATGCCGCCCGCGCGCCGGCCGTCCGGGTGCACGGTTTCACGGGCCGCGCCACGGCTGATGTCGATCCAGCCGCGCGCGGTATCCGTTTCGGTGAGCCCGGCGAAACCCGCCTGCATGCGTTCGGCGACCACCGCGTCGTCCGGCACGATGAAGCTGGCCGGGCCGAGCGCCGCCTCGGACTGGCGCAGGAGGCGGCGATTGAAGGCCGCGTCCACGCCTTCGAACTGCACCGCGTTGTGCCAGTGCACCGTCTCGCCCGCCCCGCGCGGCTCGACGATGGCGAGGTTGAGTTCGCCCAGGAACAGGTTGGGAAAGATCATCGCGTGCGGGGGACCGGCCAGGAGCAGGGCCTGCGCGCGGTATTCACCGTGGCGCGCGGTGAGCGCGGCGACGTAGGCCGCGGCCTTGTCCGGCGTGGTGCCGAGCCAGGCCAGCGGGGCGTCGAAGCTCGCACCGAGGTCGAGTTCGAAGTGCCCGTTGCCGTGGTCGACGGTACGCGACGGGTTGGCGTCGACGTCGTTCACCACCGTGTCCTCGTAATAGGTATCCGGTGCCGCGTTCAGCACCGAGGCATGAACGAACGGGAAGTGGTAGCCGTCGTTGTCACTCTCCGGCCACATCTTCCAGTTCGAGGCGATGCGATGGCCTATCCAGTGCGGTGTGACGCGCACCTCGCCGCCCGGCGCGAGATCGCACAGGCGATCGATGAGTCCGCGCCCGCCGCTGCCGAGGTGAGCGTCGAGCGTATCAGCGGTACCGGAGAGGTTGGCGAAGACGAAACCGCGGTAACTCGCCACCTGCCCCGCGCGATCGAGGCCGAGCGCGACGCGGTCGCGGGTCATCCCGGCCGGGTGCGGCACGCCGACCAGGCGGCCGTCGTTGGCGAAGGTCCAACCGTGGTAGGGGCATTGCCAGCGCCGGCCGACGCCGCGCTCGGCGGTACACAGCGTGGCGCCGCGATGACTGCAACGGTTGGCGAGCACGTGGATCGCGCCGGCTTCGTCGCGACTGACGATGACGTGCCGCCCGCCCAACCGTCGCGTGAGCCAGGCGCCGCGTTCGGCGATCTCCGATTCGTGCGCGCAGAACACCCAGCCGTCGTGGAACAGCCGCTGCATCTCGTCCTGGTACACCGCGTCCGACACGTAGAGGCTGCCGTGCACGCGGCCGTCTTCGACCAGCGCGCCGTAGGGCGGCGGGAGCGCGTTGGTGGTCATGCGGGCAGTATACGAAGGCCCCGCTCGCAGCGATTCAGCCGCGCCAGGCGCTGACGGCGAAGGCCGGGACCGGTTGCTGGTAGCCCTTCAGTTCGAGCGGTCCCACCGCGGCGGCCTCCACGGCATCCTCGACGCAGGCCATCACCTTGCGGTCGACCAGCACCTGGCCACCCGCGGCTTCGCCGCACAGGCGTGCGGCGAGGTTGGTGACGTTGCCGATGGCGGCGTAGTCGCGCCGGCCCTCGAAACCGATCATGCCGAGGGTGGCATAGCCCTGGGCGATGCCGCAGCCGAGATCGAGCGCGTAGCCGCGTTTGCGCCATGGCGCCTGCAGTTCGGGGAAGGCCGTCTGCACCGCCAGCGCCATGCGCACTGCCTGCGCGGCCGGTTCGTCGATCGGTACCGGGTCGTTGAAGAACACCATGATGGCGTCGCCGGCGAAACGCTCGAGCGTGCCGCCGTGCTCGAGCACGGTGCGGCCCATGCGCGCGTGGTACTGGGCGAGGAAGTCCATCACCTCCTCGGGTTCGGCCTCGTCGGTGAAGGCGGTGAAGCCGCGGATGTCGAGGAAGACCACCGCGATCTCGCGGCGGTGGGTTTCCAGCAGTTTGGCGCCGTCGTCGAGGATGAGGTCGGCGATCTGGGCGGCGAAGAAACCCTTCAAGCGTCCGAGCTTCTCCAGTTGCTCGACCTGCTGGGCAACGCGCGCCTCCAGGGTGTGGTTCCAGCGCGCGAGTTCGGCGGCCTGGGTCTTGACCTCGTCCTGCAGCGCCTTGATGCGCAGCAGCGATTTCACCCGCGCCATCAGTTCGGGGCGGTTGATGGGCTTGGTCAGGAAATCGTCGGCGCCGGCCTCGATGCCCTTGACCCGTTCGGCCTGTGGATCGAGCGAGGTGCACAGCACCACCGGCAGCAGCGCGGTGTCCGGGTTGGCGCGGATGCGTTCGCAGACTTCGTAGCCCGACATGCCCGGCATCATGATGTCGAGCAGTACGAGATCGGGCGGATGGGCCGCGATCATGGCCAGCGCGTCGGTGCCGTTGCTGGCCCCGCTCGCCGCAAAGCCGGCGGCGTCGAGGATGTCGACGAGCAGCTTGAGATTGGCCGGGGTGTCGTCGACAACGAGTATGCGGGTGTTGCCGTTCGCGCTCATGCGGCGCCTCCGTCGAGCATCTTCGCCAGGGTGGCAAGGAAGGGTTTGAGATCGATGGGCTTGCTGACGAAGGCATCGAAGCCGGCCGCGGTCACCCGCGAGCGGTCGCCGGCCATGACCGAGGCGGTGAAGGCGACGATGGGGATGTTTGCGGTGGCCGGATCGCCGCGCAATCGCCGAAGCGCCTCGACGCCGTCGATGCCCGGCAGCTGGATGTCCATCAACACGAGGTCCGGCTGCTCGGCGCCGGCCAGGGCCACGCCGTCCTCGCCGTTCTCGGCCGCGACCACGCGGTAGCCCTTGGCTTCGAGCACGTCGCGGGCGAGCTTCAAATTCATCGGGTTGTCCTCGACGATGAGGATGGTGCGCTTCTCGCTCATGGCTGCCTCGGCAGGGTGAAGGTGAAGGTGGCGCCGGCGCCGGGTTGGCTCTCGACGCCGATGGTACCGCCATGCAGCTCGACGATGCGGCGCGTCAGCGAGAGACCGAGCCCGGTGCCTTCCTGCTTGTTGGTGTAGCTGCCGCCGGCCTGGCGGAACTCCTCGAAGATGGTCTCGAGATATTCGGGCGCAATGCCGATGCCGGTATCGGCCACGGCCACTTCGAGCAGGTCGGGCGCGGCCAGCCGCGCACGCACCGTGATGCGCCCGCCGTCCGGGGTGAACTTCACCGCGTTGGACAGCAGGTTCAGCATGACCTGCTTGAACTTGCGCTGGTCGGCGCGGAAACCGTCGAGATCCTCGGCCGTCTCCAGCGCGAGCGTGATGCCGTGGCGTTCGGCGCGCTCGCGGATGAGGGTGAGGGTGTTCTCCAGCGCCGAGCGCAGATCGAAATCTTCGGCCTCGAGTTCCATGCGCCCGGCCTCGATCTTCGAGAGATCGAGGATGTCGTTGATGAGGGACAAGAGGTGTTTGCCCGACGCGTGGATGTCCTGGAGGTAATCGGCCTGCTTGTCGTTCAAGTCGCCGAACATGCGCTCTAGCAAAACCTCGGAGAAGCCGATCACGGCGTTCAGCGGCGTGCGCAGCTCGTGCGACATGTTGGCGAGGAACTCCGACTTGTGCTGGTTGGCCGCTGCGAGTTGGCGGCTCTTGTCCTCGATCTCGTGGAACAGCCGCGAGTTCTGAATCGCGATGACGGCCTGGTCGGCAAAGGTCGTGAGCAACGCAACTTCGTCATCGGCGAAAGTGCGCGGCGGGACACGGCTGACGAGGATGGTCCCGATGGCCTGGCCCTCCCACAGCATCGGCGCGACCACCACCGAGTGGTCACCCACCATCTCGTAGACCTGTTGCATGTCGCCCGGCCTGTTCTCCATGGCGGTGACCGAGGAGAAGTTCACGACGTGTCGCGCACGCACGGACAGGCCGTTGACCGAGTCGTCGAGCGGGCGCGGGAACAGCGCCGCGACGTTGTCGTCGACGATGCCGCGCACGGCGACCATTTCGATCGCCTCCCCGTTGACCAGGAAGATCGAGACCTGGCCGGTATCGAACAACTGCCGGCAACTGTCGATGATCTTCTCGTAGACCGGCGTCGTGTCCTCGACCGACTGGCTGATGACGCTCAGCACCTCCGCCGTCGCCGTCTGGCGTTGCAGCGCTTCGTGGGTCTCACGGAACAGGCGCGCATTCTGAATGGCGATCGCCGCCTGGTCGGCGAAGGTTCTGAGCAGGGCGACTTCGTCTTCGGCAAATCGCCTTGGCGGCACACAGCTGACCAGAAGGGTGCCAACGGCACGCCCTTCCCACAGGACGGGTGCGACCATCAAGGAATGATCGCCGACCAGTTCGTAGGCCTGCCGCATATCCCCCGGCTTGTTCTCGACCGCGGCCACCGAGGCGAATTGGACCGCCTGGCGCGAGCGCACAACCAGCCCGTTGATGGAATCATCCAAGGGCCGGGGGTACATCGCCTCGGAGTCGCTGTCGAATATCTTGTGGATGGCGGCCAATTCGATTTCGTTGCCGCTGACCTGGAAGATCGCGACCTGTCCGCTCGCGGTCGAGAACAGCCGCTGGCAACTGTCGACGATTTCCTCGAACACCGGCGCGGTGTTTTCGACCGACTGCCCGATCACGCGCAGCACGTCGGCCGTTGCGATTTGACGCTGCAATGCCTCGTTGGTCTCGCGAAACAGGCGCGAATTCTGGATCGCGATCACGGCCTGGCCGGCGAAAGTGGTGAGCAGCGAGGTTTCGCTGTCGCTGAACGGGCGGGGTGGCAGGGCGGCGACGACGATGGTCCCGATCACCCGCCCTTCCCAGGTCATCGGCGCAATCATCAATGAATGATCGCCGGCCGCCTCGTAATAGCGCTGCATGTCGCCGGGCCTGGCTTCGACGGCGGCGACCGACGGGATCATGAGGGTCTGGCGCGAACTCGCCACGAGTCCGTGCACCGAGTCCGTGGCGGGACGGGGGAAGACGCCCGGGTCCATCCTGCTCGCCGGTGACATCGAGGCCGCCTGTTCGACCTGGCCCGCATCGTTCAACAGGAATACGGCCACGTTCGGAGAATGGAAGATTTCGCTGCAGCTCTCGATGATCTTCTCGAATACCGGGCCGGTGTCCTCGACCGAGTCGCTGATCACCCGCAAAACCTCGGCCGTGGCGCTCTTCTGCTCCAGCGCCTCCCTGGTCTCGTTGAACAGGCGCGCATTCTGGATGGCGATGACGGCCTGGTCCGCGAAGGTCGAGAGCAGGGCGACCTCGTCGTCCATGAAGGGGCGCGGCGGCGCGCGCCCAGCCAGGATGGCGCCAATCGCCCGGCCCTCCCACAGCATCGGCGCCACCATCACGGAATGATTGCCGGCAGACTCGTAGACGCGCTGAACGTCGCCGGGTCGGTGATCCAGATCCTCCACCGACGCAAAGTTCACGGTCTGCCCCGATCGCACCGCGAGGCCCTGCAGGGAATCATCGAGCGGACGCGGATACAGCGCAGCAACCTCGCCGGCCAGATCGCCCTCGATCGCGGCGATCTCGATGGCGTCGTCGCGGACGAGGAAGATCGAGACCTGGTCCGTTTCGAACAACCTCCTGCCACTCTCGATGATCTTCTCGAACACGGGGTGGGTATCGGCGACGGATTGTCCGATCACCTTGAGCACGTCGGCGGTCGCGGTCTGCCGCTGCAGGGCCTCGTTGGTTTCACGGAAGAGGCGCGCATTCTCGATCGCGATCACCGCCTGCCCGGCGAAGGTCGTGATGAGATCGATGTCGGCCTGGGCGAAGGGCCGGGGCGGCGTGCGCACCGCGGTGATGGTGCCGACGCCGCGGTTCTTCCACAGCATCGGCGCGATGACGATGGAGAAATCGCCGAAATGCCGGGCGACGTCGCCGAGCAGGCCGGACGGATCGTTGGCCACGCTCACGTGCGGGTAGTGCAGGGTGCGCCGTTCACGGGTGGCGATCTCGACCAGCGTGCCCTTGGCCGGGCGCGGGAAGGAGGCGGCGAGGAACTCGCGCGTGCCTTCGCGGGCATAGCCGCGCCAGGGCGCGCCGAGGTCGACCAGCCCATCCTCGCGCACGACGAACAGGCCCAGTTCCTCGCAGTCGATGAGGGCGTGGCAGCTGTCCAGCACCTTGTCGAACACCGGCGCAGGGTCTTCGACGGAACTGCCGATGACCTGCAGGACTTCGGACAAGGCGGTCTGGCGCTCGAGCGCCTCGTTGGTCTCGCGGAAGAGGCGCGAGTTCTGCAGCGCGATCACGGCCTGGTCGGCGAACGTGCGCAGGAGCGCGATCTCGTCGTCGGCGAAGGCGCGGGCCGGCACCCGGCCGACCAGCACGGTGCCGATCGCACGCCCCTCCCACAGCATCGGTGCGACCATGAGCGAGTGATCGCCGGCCTGCGCATAGATCTCCTCGACATCGGCCGGGCGAGAAGCGGCAGCGGCGACGCTCGGAAAGTGGAGGACTCGCTTCTCCCGGATCGCGAGGCCGTTGACCGACTGATCGAGTGGGCGCGGAAACCGCGCGCGGATCTCATCGGTGGCAACACCGCGGATCTGGGCGAGCGCGATGTCGCCGTTGTCATCGACCAGGAAGACACCGACGTTCGTCGTATCGAACAAGTTGAAGCAGCTGTCGATGATCTTGTCGAAGACCGGCGAGGTGTCCTCGACCGACTGGCTGATCACGCTCAACACTTCGGCCGTCGCCGTCTGGCGTTCGAGCGCCTCGTGGGTCTCGCGGAACAGGCGTGCGTTCTCGATGGCAACGACGGCCTGGTTGGCGAAGGTCTGCAGCAGCTGCAACTCGTTGTCGTTGAATGGCCGCGGCGGCACGCGGCCGGCCGCGATGGCGCCGATGAGGCGCCCGTTCAGCACCATGGGAGCGGTGGCGCCGGAAAAATCCCCGATCTGCGCGTGCCACTTCTCCAGCGCCTCGGGCAGGGGGCCGAGATTCCGCGAGTCGTCGAAATACGCGGCCAGGCGCCCCGGCGGTTCGAGGAATATCGGGGTCTCCGTCGCCGGGTAGGGGTAGATACCCGAGATGTCGACAGCGAGGGTCGTGCGCAAGGCAGCCAGGTTCGCCATCCCGCCTTCCAACAGGACCACGCCCAAGACCTCGGTCGCGACCAGCCGTTCGCAGCTGTCGAGGATGCGTTCGAACACCGGTGCGGTGTCTTCGATGGACTGGCTGATGGCAGCCAACACCTCGGCCGTCGCGGTCTGCCGCTCGAGGGCCTCGTTGGTCTCGCGGAAGAGGCGTGCGTTCTCGATGGCGATGACCGCCTGGTCGGCGAAAGTCTTGAGTAACGCCATCTCCTTCGCGGTGAACGGCTGTGGCGGTACGCGACCGACGTTGAGAAAGCCGAGACAGCGGTTGTCGCGCATCATCGGGGCGACGATCAGAGAGACGTCCCCAGCCACTTCGAGCAGTAGCCGAATATCGTCGCCCGGGTTCTCGATGCGCGCGAGCGAAGGCAAGTGCAGGGCCTCGCCGCTTTCCGCGGCTGTCGCCAGGGGTGAGCCGGCGATTGATCGCGGATACATGGCGCGTAGTGCAGCGCCGGCGACGTCGTCGAGGGTGCCACGGTAGGACACCAGGTCGGCGACACTGCCTTCCAGGCGGAAAAGAGCGATCTCCTCGGTCAGGAACAGGCTGCTGCAACTGTCGAGAATCTTGTCGAAAACCGGCTCGGTGTCTTCGATCGAGCGACTGATGACGCTCAGCACCTCGGCCGTGGCCGTCTGCTGTTCCAGTGCCTCGTTGGTCTCGCGGAAGAGGCGTGAATTCTGCACGGCGATGACGGCCTGGTCGGCGAATGTCGTGAGCAACGCCAGTTCCTGGTCGTTGAAGGGACGTTGCGGGAAGCGGCCAACCACTACGCTGCCGATGCCCCGTCCCTCCCACATCATCGGCGCGATGGCGACCGTGTGCGAACCATAGATTTGCGCGTACTCGGCCATCTCGACCGCCGGGTTCTCGACCAGCTGGGCGTCCGGGAAGTGGAGGGTCGTGCCGGCGCGGATCGCCATCCCGTTGACGGTTTCGGCGGTCGGACGTGGGTACTTGTCGCGAATGGTCCGCACCATGTCGCCGACTCTCCCGCCGACGGCCTGGACCACGGTCTGTCCATCACATTCGAGGTAGACCACGACCTCGTCGGTGTCGAACAGTCGGCGACAGCTGTCGACGATCTTGTCGAAAACTGGAGCGGAATCTTCAACCGAGCTGCCGATGACCTTGAGCACCTCGGCGGTAGCCGTCTGGCGCTCAAGCGCCTCGTTGGTTTCGCGAAACAGGCGGGCATTCTCAATGGCAATCCCGGCCTGGTCGGCAAAGGTCTTGAGCAGTGCGATCTGTTGCGCGCTGAACGGTTGTGGCGGGGCGGCGACAGCTGCGAGTGCGCCGATGCAGCGGTCGCCCCGCAGGATGGGCGCAAGCACCTCCGAATAATCGCCGACGACGGGGATAATCTTGAGGACATCCTCGGGTATGTTCTCGAGCGCGGCCATGGACGGGTAGTACTCGACCTTCTTCGACGCGGCGACATTTCGCACGATCGTCTGGCCGAGGGGCATCGGGTAGATCGACTCCGCGACGTCGACTTGTTCGCCTTGGTAGGCCGCGAGCTTGACGACGTCATTGTCGTCGACCAGGACGAGGGCTACTTGAGGGTGTACGAGGAGCTTGCAACAGCTCGCGACGATCTGCTCGAACACAGGGGCGACATCGGCGACAGAGCTGCTGATGACGCTCAGCACCTCGGCCGTCGCGGTCTGGCGCTCCAGCGCCTCGTTGGTCTCGCGGAACATCCGCGCGTTCTCGATGGCGATCACGGCCTGGTCGGCAAAAGTGCCGAGCAGACTGGCGTCCTTGTCGGAGAACGGGCGTGCCGGAAACCGCGAGACGATAATCCAACCGATACCACGTCCATCCTTCATCATTGGTGCGACGAGCAACGAGTGGTCGCCATGCCGGTCGCGGATGTGTCCGACATCCTCGGGCAGGTCCAAGCGTCCCGCCACGTGCGGGAAATGCAGGGGCCGGCGCAGGTCCCGGGCCATGCCGCACACCGATCGTTCCACCGGCATCGGGTACAGACCTGCATCCGCTTCCGTAAGCAGTTCCGAGCGGAAAGCGGCGACCTCGACCATGCCGTTGTCACGCTCCAACGCGATGACGATGTCTTCGCTGCCGAACAGCCGGCTACAGCTGTCGATGATGCGGTGGAACGCGGGTGCGGCATCTTCGACCGAGCTGCCGATGACCTTGAGAACGTCGGCGGTCGCGGTCTGCTGCTCCAGCGCCTCGTTGGTCTCGCGGAACAGGCGCGCGTTCTCGATCGCGACCACGGCCTGGTCGGCGAAGGTGCGCAAGAGCGCGATCTCCTTCTCTGCGAAGGGCCGCGGTGGCTGACGCATGGCGTTGATGACGCCGATGACCTGGTTGCCGCGCATCATCAAGGCCGACACGAACGAAGCATCGCCGAAGAGTGCGCGGGCCTTTTCCAGGATGGCCGGCGCAGGAGTCATCGTCGCCGAGTCCGGTACGTACACCACGCGGTCGCCGCTATAGCCGGCGCCCCAGGGCGAATCGGCGATCGGATAGGGATAGAGTTCGTGCGCGCGCTCGAACAGCGGGCCACGGGTGTGGGCCAGGTGGATCAGGCCATCCTCGAACAGCAGCACGGACAACTGGTCCGCGCGCACCAGCCGCTCACAGCTGTCGAGGATATGTTCGAAGACGGGCGCGGTGTCGTCGACCGAGCTGCTGATGGTGGCGAGCACCTCGGCCGTCGCGGTCTGGCGCTCCAGGGCCTCGTTGGTCTCGCGGAACAGGCGCGCGTTCTCGATGGCGACCACGGCCTGGTCGGCGAAGGTGCGCAGCAACGCGATCTCCTTGTCCGAGAAAGCCCGCGGCGGCTGGCGCGTGGTCGCGATCGAGCCCACCGCGCGGCCCTCGAACAACATCGGCACGACGAGCATCGAGTAGTCGCCGTAGCGTGTGCAGGCTTCGGTGAAGAAGTCCGGCAGGTCCCGACTTTCGGAGACTCGCGGTACATGAATCGGGGTTCCGGTCGCGGCCATCCGCGGCAGGACGGTATTGGATACTGGCTGCGGGAACAGGCTGCGCTGGTACTCCGCCAACGGGCCACGATTCGCAACCATGTGCAGCTCGTCGCCGCGGACCAGCCCGATGCTGATGTTTTCCGCTGCGTACAGTCGCTCGCAGCTGTCGAGGATGCGTTCGAACACCGGCGCGGTGTCGTCCATCGAGCTGCTGATCACGCTCAGCACGTCGGAGGTCGCGGTCTGGCGCTCCAGCGCTTCGCGGGTCTCGTGGAACAGGCGCGAGTTCTGGATGGCGATGGTGGCCTGGTCCGCGAACGTCTGCAGCAGGCGGAGTTCCTTGTCGTTGAAGGGCTTGGGCGGCATCCGCGCGACGTTGATCGTGCCGATGCAAGCGCTTTCCCAGAGCATGGGCGCGAGCGCCAGGGACAGGTCGCCGTCGAGGGCGGCGCAGACCGCGGTGACGTCACCCGGCGGATCGTCAATGGCCTTGACCGACGGGTAGTGAACGACGGCGCGCGATTGCGCCGCCACGCGCATGAGCGAGTCGCCGAGCGGCCGCGGGAAGATCTCGCCGACCTGGTCGGGGCGCGGGCCCTTGAAGGCCGCGAGGTCGACCATGCCCTCCGCGGTGAAGCGGGTGAGCGCGATCTGCTC
This sequence comes from Gammaproteobacteria bacterium, assembly GCA_050184115.1. Lineage (GTDB taxonomy): Bacteria > Pseudomonadota > Gammaproteobacteria > JACKNG01. The sequence continues at coordinate 139,756 of JBFXAQ010000005.1, forward strand.
GCCGCCGAACAGGCGCACGCAGGCCTCCAGGATCGAGTCGAACACCGGACCGGTGTCCTCGACCGAGCGGCTGATCACGTTCAGCACCCCGGCCGTCGCGGTCTGCCGTTCCAGCGCTTCATTGATCTCGCGGAACAGCCGCGCGTTCTCTATGGCGATGACGGCCTGGTCGGCGAAGGTGCGCAACAGGGCGATATCCTTCTCGGAGAACGGGCGCGGTGGTTGGCGTCGTGCGCCGATCGTCCCCACCACGCGGCCTTCGTGCAGCATCGGCGCGACGACCATCGAAAAGTCACCGTGCCGTGCGTACGCCTCGGCAAAGACCCGAGGCAGACCGGGTGTCAGCGACGCCTGCGCGATGTGCACCGCCTGCTTGGTCCGAGCTACCACCGGGATCATGGTGTTGGCGATCGGTTGCGGAAACAGTTCGCGAAGCAGTTCGTGGTCGACGCCACGCATCGCTACGAGTTCAGCCTGCTCGCCATGCTCGAGCACGATGCCAATCTGATCAGCCGAGTAGACCCGCTCGCAGCTGTCCAGAATCCGTTCGAACACGGGTGCAGTGTCGGCCATGGAACTCGATATGACGCTGAGCACTTCGGCCGTGGCGGTCTGTTGTTCCAATGCCTCGTTGGTCTCACGGAACAGGCGCGCGTTCTCGATAGCGATCACGGCCTGGTTGGCGAAGGTCTGCAGTAGCGCGCGTTCCTTCTCCGTATAGGCCCGCGGCGGGGTCCTGGCAGCAAATATCGAACCGACCACTCGGCCGTTCAGGAGCATCGGCGCGACCGCACCGGAAAAATCGCCGATCCGCGCGCGCCACGATTCTTCGAGCGGTGACAAGGTCTCGGCAGTACGCGTGTCGACGATGTGCGCAGCCAGCGCAGCGGGGTGCGACAGGCTGATGCCGGATCGCGCGAGCGGGCAGGGGTAGAGGTCCGAGACATTGTGCGGACTACTCGCGCGCACCGCGGCGAGGTCGAGGCTGTCGTCGCGAACCAGCGCAATGCCGAGTACTTCGGAAACCACGAGCCGCTCGCAGCTGTCGAGGATGGCGTCGAATACCGGCGCCGTGCTTTCCACGGAGCCGCTGATGACCTGCAGCACCTCGGCGGTGGCGGTCTGTCGTTCGAGCGCTTCGTTGGTCTCGCGGAACAGGCGCGCGTTCTCGATCGCAACCACGGCCTGGTCGGCGAAGGTCCGCAGCAGCGCGATCTCCTTGTCCGAAAACGGCCGCGGTGGCACATGGAACACGGTGAGCGCGCCGATGGGGCGGCCGTTCAGGACCAGCGGCGCGGTGACGCCGGAAAAGTTTCCGATCGCCTCGCGCACGCGGCGAATGATGGGTGCCGCCTCGGCGAGCGCGTCGACGTCCGGGACATGCAGCGGTTCGCGGTCCTTGAACATCGCCTCGAGCGGCGACTCGATCACCGGGTAGGGGTGCAGTGCCCCGATGGCTGCCGAGTATCGGCCGCGTTGGGCGGCTGCATGCACGTGGTCGTCGCGCACGAGGAAGATGCCGATCTGCTCGGACGGAACCAGCCGTTCGGTGCAGTCGAGGATGCGCTCGAACACGGGCACGGCGTCGTCCATCGAGCCGGAGATGACGCGCAGGACGTCGGCCGTCGCCGTCTGCTGCTCGAGCGCTTCCTCCGTGGCCCGGAACAGGCGCACGCTGTGGATGGCGATGGCGGCCTGGTCGGCGAAGGTCCGCAGCAGGGCAACCTCGCGCGCGTCGAACGGGCGCACGTCCATGCGCCGCAGGATGATGGTGCCGAAGGCCTCGCCCTCGCGCATCAACGGCGCGCACACCAGGCTGTGATGGCCGAGGCGCCGCGCGATGGCCGCACCGCGTGGGAAGGTGGCGGTCTCGGCCTGCATGTCGGCCACTTCGACCACCCGCCGCTCCAGCACCGCGACGCCGCTGGTCGATTCGCGGTCGAGGGGCACCGGCCGCACGTCGGCCGCCTGCTCCGCCTGCGGCCCGCGCGAGGCGATGTGCTGCAGGTGATCGCCTTCGATGAGGAAAATCGAGGCCGACGCGGCATCGCACAGGCGCGCCGCGTGGCGGGCGACGACGTCGAGGATAGGCGCGATGTCGCGGGTGGCCTCGGTGGTGACGCGCAGGATGTCGGCGATGGCGGTCTGCTGTTCGAAGCCGTCCTGGGTTTCCTTGAACAGGCGGGTGTTCTCGATGGCGATGACGGCCTGCGCCGCGAAGGTTCCCAGCAGGCTCTTGGTCTCGTCATCGAAGCGCCCGACTTCGTTGCGGCCCGCGAAGATCACGCCGATCGCCTGGTCGCCGAGCAGCAGGGGGACGGCGAGGGCGCTGCGGGGCGAGCCTTTGCGGACGACCGCCTTGGCCACAGCCAGGATGTCTTCGTCAGCGAGGAAATCGACGATTTCCACTGTGTGCCGCTCGAGGATGGCGCGCCCGCTGCAGCTGGCGCGGTCGAGTGGCAGGGGGTAGATCGCGCGCGCGGCCTTGGCCACCTCGTCGTCCATGCCCGCGATCGCGGCCAGGTGAATCTCGCCGTCCATCAACCGCATGACAGCGCCGACGTCGGCACCGCTCAGTACACGGGTGCGCTCGGCGATGACCTCGAACACCGGCTGCACGTCGGTCGGTGAGGCGCTGATCACTTCGAGTACCTCTGCCGTCGCCGTCTGTCGCTCCAACGCCTCCTGGGTCTCGTTGAACAACCGCGTGTTCTCGATGGCGATGACGGCCTGGGCGGCGAAGGTTTCGAGTAGCGCGACATGCTCGCCGGAAAACACGGCCGGTTCGCCGCGACTGACGAGGAGCGCGCCGATCGCCTGTCCGTCGCGCAGTAACGGTACGGCGAGCGCGCTGCGCGGGCCGCCAGTCCGGGCGAAGCTCTTGTAGTTCTCGCCGATCTCGTCGTCTTCGAGGAGGTCCGCGACCTGTGTGGCTTTGCAGGCGAGCACAGCGCGACCACCCACGGTGCTGCGGTCGAGCGGGGCGGGGAAGACCTCGCGGGCTCGCACCGAGTCATCGTCCGACAAGCCGGATACGGCGGCGAGCGCGAGCTGCCCCTCCTGCACTCTGACGACCCAGCTCACCCGCGCCTGGGTCAGGATTGCCGCGCGCTCGGCGATGACGTCGAATACCGGCTGCACGTCGGTCAGCGAGCCGCTGATGACTTCGAGCACCTCGGCCGTGGCCGTCTGGCGCTCCAGGGCCTCCTGCGTCTCGTTGAACAAGCGCGCGTTCTCGATCGCGATCACCGCCTGGGCGGCGAAGGTTTCGAGCAGGCGGACGAGTTCATCGGGGTAGTCGCCCACTTCGCCGCGCGAGACGAAGATGGCGCCGATGACCTCGTCGCCGGCCAGCATGGGCACGGCGATGCCGCTGCGCGAGCCGGCGGCGGCGAAGGTGTCGAGCGCGGTGCGACTGAGTTCCGCGTCCTCGGCTATGTCACGGATTTGCACCGGCGCACGGGCGAGAATGGCGCGGGTGCTCACCGTGCCGCGATCGAGCGGGGTGGGAAAGAGGTCCCTGACGCGGGTCATCTGGGCGTCGTCGAAGCCGTCGAGCCCGGCGAGATGGACCCGCTCGCCGTCGTAGCGCGTGACCACGCAGTAATTGGCCGCGCACAGCCGGCGCGCGCGCACGGCGATGGCCTCGAATACCGGGCTGCTGTCGGTGGGCGAGCCCGAGATGACGGCCAGCACTTCCGCCGTCGCCGTCTGCCGTTCGAGGGCGTCGCGGGTGTCCTGGAACAGTTTCGCATTCTGGATCGCGATCACCGCCTGGTCGGCGAAAGTCGTGATCAACGCAATCTCGTCGTCGGTGAACGCGCGCGCCGGGAAGCGCGAGAGCAGGATGCCACCGATGCCTTCGCCCCGGCGCACGAGCGGCACCAGCAGGTTGGTGAAGTTACCGAACTGTTCGAGCCCCCTGCGGAGGCCCGGAGTGAGGTCCGGTTCGTCGGCAACGGACGGGACGTGCCAGGTCTCGCAGGCACGAATCTTGGCCAGGGTCACCGATTCCGCGCTCGGCGCGGGTTCGTCGACGACGAATTCCTTCGTCACCGCACGCAGGCGTAGCAGCCCGTCCTCGCCGATCACCGCGAGCCCGGCGTAATCGACGGCGAGCAGGCGGTGACAACTGTCGACGATCTTCTCGAACACCGGGTTGTTGTCGTCGACCGACTGGCTGATGACCTGCAGCACCTCGCCCGTCGCGGTCTGGCGTTCGAGGGCGTCGTGGGTGTCCTTGAACAGCTTGGCGTTCTGGATTGCGATCGTGGCCTGGTCAGCGAAGGTCGTGATGAGCCCGATTTCCTCGTCGGAGAACGCCCGCACCGGGACACGCGAGAGCCAGATGCCGCCTATACCCTCGCCGCGGTGCACCAGTGGCACGAGGAGGTTGGTGAAATTACCGTATCGTTCGAGCGCCGCGCTTTGACCGGACGAGGGGTTTGGTTCGTCTGCTACGGATGGCACGTGCCAGATCTCTCTGGCGCGGATCTTGGCGAGCGCCATCGAGTCCTTGTTCGGCGCGGGTTCGTCGACGGCGTAGTTGCCGGTCACGGCCCGCAAACGTAGCAGGCCGTCCTCGTCGATCAGTCCGATTGCGGCGAGCTCGACGGCGAGCACGCGCCGACAGCTGTCGACGATCTTGTCGAACACCGGGGTCTGGTCATCGATCGATTGGCTGATGACCTGCAGCACCTCGGCCGTCGCGGTCTGGCGTTCGAGGGTGTCGTGGGTGTCCTTGAACAACTTGGCGTTGTTGATGGCGATGACGGCCTGGTCGGCGAACGATTCCAGCAGCGCGATTTCCGGATCGCTGAAGGGGCGCGGCGGCACCCGCACCACGGAAATCGCTCCGAGACCGGTGCCCTGCCAGGTCAGCGGGGCGTTCACGACGGAGTAATTGCCGATCTCCGCGTAGACCGCGCGGGCGACGTCGGAGACCGTGGCCAGCTCGTCACCGACGCTCGGCACGTGCAGCGCGCGTCCCCCGTTGACGACCCGCTCGGTGAACGAGCCGGCATAGGGTTGCGCATGCCCGATTTGAGCGGACAGCACGGCGCCATGCGCGGCCTGGAACGCCACCGTCTGGTCGGGCGCGATGAGCGCGATCCCGACCTCGCTCGCACCCAGCGAGCGCGCGCAGGCGGCGACGATGGCTTCCAGCACCGGGTGCTTGTCGTCGATGGACTGGCTGACCACGCGCAGCACTTCCGCCGTCGCGGTCTGACGTTCCAGCGCTGCGCGCGTGTCGTTGAACAGGCGCGCGTTTTCGACGGCAATCGCGGCCTGGTCGCTGAAGGTCTTCAGCAGCGCCAGCTCCTTGTCCGAGAACGGCCGTGGCGGCAGGTGCACGAGACCGACCGAGCCGATGCCGCGGCCTTCGAAAATCATCGGTGCGAGCGCGATCGAATGGTTGCCGATGGACGCGAGACGCGATTTCATCGGCGGCGGCGCGTCGGCCTCGACGTCCGGGTAATGCAGCACGCGGCGTTCTTGGATGGCGAGCGCGGTAGGCGTCTCGCTGACCGGGCAGGGGAAGGGCGCGCGCGCGATGGCCTCGGGCATCTTGCGCCAGGCGGCGAGGTCGATCTGGTCGTGCTCGTCGATCAGGAGCACCACCGGTACCGCGCCGGGTACCAGCGCTTCGAGACCGTCGAGCACCTTCTCGAACACCGGCTGGGTATCGGACACCGAGGCGCCGATGGCGGCGAGTACCTCGCCGGTCGCCCTCTGGCGTTCGAGGGCTTCGCGGGTTTCGTTGAACAGGCGGGCGTTCTCGAGGGCGATCACGGCCTGCTCGCAGAAGGTCTGCAGCAGCGCGATTTCAGCCTCCGCGAAGGGGCGCGCGGGAAAGCGCGTGACCCAGATGGCGCCGATGCCCTGGTCGCGCCGCACCAGCGGCACGAGGACCAAGGAGAAATTGCCGCCTTTCTCTAGCCCCTCGCGTTGCATCGGCGTCAGTTCCGCGACCTGGGCGGCGGCGTCCTGGATATGCCAGATCTCGCGCGCACGGATCTTGGCCAGCGTTTTCGAACCTTCGCTCGGGGTCGGTTCACTGACGTACGCGCCGAGCTCGCCCCGCGCAACGATGCGCGCGAGCCCGTCGTCGCCGACGAGTACGACCCCCGCGTCCTCGGAATCGAACAACGACTTGCAGCTTTCGAGGATCTTGTCGAATACCGGGATGCTGTCCTCGATGGAACTGCTGATCACCGCGAGGACTTCGGCCGTCGCGGTCTGCCGTTTGAGCGCTTCGCGGGTTTCGTTGAACAGGCGGGCGTTCTCGATGGCGATGACGGCCTGGTCGGCGAAGGTTTCGACCAGAGCGACTTCGTCGTCGCTGAACGGCTTCGCCGGGAAGCGGGCTACGGCGAGCGAGCCGATGGCGTGCCCGTTGCGCGCCAAGGGGGCAACGACGGACGAGTAACTGCCATAGCGCTTGTAGAGATAGCGGTGGATCTGGGCGCGCTCGACGGCATCACCGTGGTCGACGAACTGGCGCGCGCGTCCCGCCGCGATCACGGCTTCGGTCATCGAGCCCGAGTAAGGCATGCGCAGTGACCTCAAGTCGGGGTCGCCGTAGATGTCCCCACGCCCGGCGGTAAATCCCACCGTGCCGTCGTCGTCAGCCAGGACGATGCCGATCTCCTCGGCGCCGAACAGCACCCGGCAGCTGTCGATGATGGTGTCGAACACTGGCGCGCTGTCCGCGACCGATCCGCTGATGACCCGCAGCACACCGGCCGTCGCGGTCTGCCGCTCCAGCGCCTCGCGCGTCTCGTTGAACAGCCGCGCGTTCTCGAGAGCGATGACGGCCTGAGCGGCGAAGGTCTGCAGCAGTTCGACCTCGTGGGATGCGAACACGCCAGCGTGCCCACGGCCGACGAAGATGCAGCCGATGGCGCGGCCATCGGCCATCAATGGCACGCAGAGCGCGCTGCGCGGGCCGCCAGCGCGGGCAATCGCCTTGATACCGCGGCTGAAACCCTTGTGCGTCAGGTAATCGGCGACCTGAACCGGCTGCGCCTCGGCGACGCAGCGTGTGGCCAGTGTCCGACCATCGAGCGCGCGCGGGAACTCTTTCTGCATCAAGGTCACGATCTTGCGCGAGACGCCTTTCAGGGCATGCAGGTGCAACTGGCCGTCGGCGACCAGCATGACGTTGGCGACGTTGGCGCCGATCAGGTGCATGGCCCGCTCGGCGATGGCCTCGAACACCGGGCCGGTGTCGGCGGTCGAGGCGTTGATGACCTTGAGGATCTCGGCGGTTGCGGTCTCGCGGTCGAGGGCAGCCTGGGTCTGACGGATGAGCCGGGCGTTGACCAGCGCCTGCGCGGCGTGACCGGCGAAGCCCTGCAGCACGGCGACGAGTTCGCGATCGAAGCGGCCGGGCTCGTCGCGTATGAGCATGAGGCTGCCGAGTGCTTCCTGGCCATGCAGCAGGGGCACGGCCAGCAGGCTGCGTCCACCGGCCTCGAGCACGGTTTTCATCAGCTCGCGGTCGTAGCCCTTGGCCTGCGTGACGTCGGCGATCTGGGCGGGCTTGCGCGCGAGGATGGCGCGCGCTGTCAGCGCGCTCTGGTCGAGCGGGCGCGGAAAGCGGGCGAAGGCCGCTTTGCCGCGTTGCTTGTAGCCGCGCGCGGCGCTATGGGCGACGAGGTGGAGGGTGTTGCCGTCGAGGCGGGTGGCAACGGCGCCGACGGCGCCGGCGAGCAGGCGGGCGTGATGGGCAACGGCCTCGAACACCGGCTGCGGATCGCCCGGGGACGTGTTCATGGCAGCCAGGATCTCGGCCGTGGCCGTCTGCGCGGCGCGCGCCGCGGCGAGTTCGCGTTCGAGTGCCGCCACCGCCTTGGGCGTGGGCTTGGTCATGGACTGCATTCTCCCCGCGAGGCAAGGCGCGCGGCCCCGTTCCGCGCGCGTCGAGCGATTGTGCCCGCATCGCGTGGTGCCGCACAGTGGCTAAGGCCACTCGGTGGCGGTCGTCCGCCGCCTGTCGTGACGGGGGTGCGCCGCGCGGCCTGCGCACGACGCGGCGCGGCGGGTCAGTCCTCGAAACCGTCGACGATGCGTTCGATGCTGCGGAAGAAGGCGAGGCCGTTGACGATCTCGGCGTCGTCCATGTGGTCGATGATGCGCTGCACGTAGGCCGTGCCGCGGGCGATCATGGCCTCGATGTGGGCCTCGCCGCGCGGCGTGAGGCGCACGATCTTCTCGCGCCCGGAGCGCGGGTCCTCCTCCAGGCGCACGAGCTTGAGCGGTGGCGCGGACATGGCGCGGATGGCCTTGGTGATGGCGGCGCCCGAGACCTCGAACCACTGCCGGAGCGAATGCTCGATGGCCTTGCGGTTCATCGCCCGCCCGCCTTCGCCCTCGGAGTGGATCAGCCACAGGATGGCGACCTGGTGGCGGCCGAGTTCGCCGCCGCGCAGGGCGTCCTCGACGCCGATGCCGGCCTTGTAGTGGATGGGGTAGTAGAGCTCGAGGAACAGCCGGGCGGCGTCGGCGGGCGCGCTGGGTGGGGTCTTGGGCACCTGGGCAGGACCAGAGAAGAAGGTTGGCGGCAGTGTACCTGTCAGCCCGCGCGGCCGATTAATACTTTACGAAGTAAATAATTTCGTATATTGATCGTGCGGTGAGTAAATAAAAGCCCCGTACATGAACACGACCGAGAGCCTGGTGGCCGCCCTGCCACGCCCCGAGACGATTGCCGACCCCTACCCCCTCTACGCCCGCCTGCGGCCGCGGACCCCGGCCTGGGGCTACCGCGACTACCCGCCCGGCACCATCCCCGATGCCGACGAACCGGTCACGGCCTGGGTCTTGATGAAGTACGCCGAGGTCGTTGCCGCGGCACGCGATCACGACACCTTCTCCTCGCGCGACCCGCTGCAGGAGAGCTCGTCCGCACCGACCCTGATGCTGGTCAACCACGACAACCCGGAGCACGACCGCCTGCGCGCCATCGTCGCGCTGGCCTTCTCGCGCAAGCGCATCCAGGCGCTGGAAGGCTGGCTGCAGGCCATCATCGGCGACATGTTCGCGGCGCTGCCGGATGCCGAGGTCGAGGCGGTCGGCGCCATCACCTCGGTCATCCCGGCGCGCGCCATGCTGCGCCTGTTCGGCCTGCCCGACGGTGATGCCGAGCACTGCCGGCGCTGGGCCACCGCCTTCATGCTCTCGGCCGACCTCGCCCCGGCCGAGCGCGAGGCGAGCAACCGCGAGCTCTTCGCCTACTTCGTCGACAAGGTGAGCGCGGCCGCGGCCGCGCGGGAAGCCGGCGAGCCGGTCGCCGATGGACTCATCGCGGCGCTGCTCGCCGCCGAGAACGACGGCGAGCGCCTCAGCACCGAGGAAGTCATCCGCTTCTGCGTGACCTTGATCGTGGCCGGCGCGGAGACCACCACCTTCCTGCTCGCCAACCTGCTGCACTACCTCGCGACCCTGCCCGGCATGTTCGACGCGCTCGCCGCGGACCGCGAGCGGCTCGAACGCTTCATCGACGAGGCGCTGCGCCACGGCGGACCGCCGCAGCGCCTGTTCCGCATCGCGACCCGCGATGTCGAGATCGGCGACAAGACCATCGCCGCCGGCGACTGGGTGGCCTTGTTCTTCGGCGCTGCCAATCACGACCCGGAAGTCTTTCCCGACCCCGCGCGTTTCGATGTCGAGCGGCCCAACCTGCGCCAGCAGCTGAGTTTCGGCTATGGCCTGCACCATTGCCTCGGCTTCGCGCTGGCTCGGCTCGAAGCACGCGCGATGCTGAACGCCGTACTCGACCGTTACGCCGGCCTTGCACTCGGGGCGACGCCGCCCCATCGCCAGCAGGCCAACCTGCTGACCTGCGGCTTCGACAGCCTGCACCTCGTCTTCACGCCGCGCGCGGCCTGAACCCGGAGAACGCTTCATGACCAACATCGAAACCACCCAGGCGATTTTCGCCGCCTTCGGCGCGGGCGACATCCCCGCCATCCTCGAACACCTCGCAGAGGATGTCGTCATCGAGTTCTACGGCCCCGCGGTCATCCCCTATGCCGGTACGTATCGCGGCCGCGCAGAGGCGCGGCGCTTCTTCGAGACCGTGCTGTCGTCGGTTCGGATCAACCAGTTCGAGCCCGAGGAATTCCTTGCCGATGCCGACAAGGTGATCGTTACCGGGCATCTGAACCTGAACGCCCTCGCCACCGGTGGCGCCATCGATTCCGATTTCGTCCACGTCATCACGCTCGCCGACGGCCAGTGGACGCGCTTTCGCGATTTCATGAACACGGCCGTCGCCGCGGCTGCGTTCGGCGCGGGCTGAGGACGTCGCCGTCAGGCCTTGCGCGGCCGGAAGGCGCGCACGCGCCGCTTCAGGGCATCGAGGTCGGCACGTCCGCGCCCGTAACGGGCCTGGGTATAGAGGCGGGTGATGGCGAGCGCCTCGGCGGCGAGATCGGCGCGCCGCGTGGCGACGCGCAGGGCATAGGCACGCGGGGCCTCGCTCGGCGCGCGGGCCAGGCCGATGCGCGCGAGGCGCGCGCCGAACTCCAGCCAGGCGGCCAGCGCGGGATCGCCGCGCGGGCGCGCCACGCGCAGGACGAGTACGGCGAGCACCAGCATCGCCGCGGCCAGGGTCACGGTCAGCGCGATGACCAGGGTTCCGTAGTCGACATCCTCGATGCCGAGGCGCCCGAGCAGGCGTTGCTGGTTGGCGTTCGAATAGCCGAGCACCCACTGGTTCCAGCCGTAGGTCACGGCATCGACACTGTCGCGCAGGCGGGACAACAAGGTCGAGGTGACGCCACCCTCGCGGGCGCGGCGGCCAGCGCCGCGCGGCAGGGCTTCATCGAGCCCGACGGAGACGCGTTCGGGGGCGACCGCGCCCGTTGGGTCGACCCGCGTCCAGCCCAGTTCCTCGTCGTAGATCTCGGCCCAGGCGTGGGCGTCGCGTTGGCGCACGACGAAGTAGTCGCCGAGATCGTTGTACTCGCCACCCTGGTAGCCGGTGACGATGCGGGCCGGGATCCCGGCCGCGCGCATGAGGACGACGAACGAGGCCGCAAAGTATTCGCAGAAGCCTTCGCGGGTTTCGAACAGGAAGGCATCGACGCTGTCACCGCGCAGCGGCGGCGGGGTCAGCGAGTAGTAGAAGTCCTGTTCGCGGTAGTAGGCCAGCGCGCGCTCGGCGACGGCGAACGGCCGCGGGTCGTCCGCGACCCATTCGGCGGCGAGCGCCTTCGCCCGCGGGTGCGAACGCACCGGCAGGGCGAGCAGGGCCGTGCGCGCGTCCGCGCCGAGCGGGCGCAGGCGGTAATCGACCACCGAGGTCAGCTCGTAGGCGACGCGCCGGCGCACCGGCTTGGCGGCGACGAGGTGGCCGTCGGCGGTCTTGAGCGCCGGCGGCGCGGCCAGCAGCACGGTGTCGAGGCCGAGCAGGAAGCGCTCGTTGTGCGGTTCCAGCATCACGGTGTAGCGGTAGCTCGGCCCGAGCCGCTCGACGGTCAGTGGCTCGCTCGCCAGGCGCGCGGCGCGCCAGGTCTCGCCGTCGGTCTTGTCGAGCACCGGGCCGCGCCAGTAGAGCTTGGCGGCGGCGGGCTGCTCGCCGTGGAACTCGACGCGGAACGCGATCTCGTCCGATACGCCGAGGTGGGCGACTTCGCCGAGGCGCAGCTCGTCGGACAACCCCGTGACGCCGTCGTAGGCATCCTGCGGCAGGCCCCACAGTGGCCCCGGCAGGCGCGGGAAGAGCAGGAAGGCGACGATCATCAGGGGTACGGCCTGCATCGTCATGGTCGCCGACAGGCGCAGCATGCCTGCGCTGTCGCGGCGCGGCGGCGGCGTGTTGAACTGGATCAGCACCGCCGTCACGAACACCACGAGCCCGAGCATGTAGGCCGCCGTCACCAGGGTCTGGGAATAGAAGAAATTGGTGACGACGAGGAAGTAGCAGAGGAAGGTCACCACGTAGTAGTCGCGTGCGTTGCGCATTTCGAGCAGCTTCAATCCGAGCAGCGCGGCGAGCAGCTCGACCCCGGCCTCGCGGCCGAGCTGGCCGCGGTAGGCGACATAGATGGTGACGAAGGCGAGCACGGCCACGAACTGCTTGCCGGCCCACAAGACCGGATGGGTGCGATCGGGCAGTGGCAAGCGGCCCATCGCGCCGAGCACGCGCCACAGCGCGGCGCCGACGAAGGCGAGACTGAGGAAGCCGGGAAAGCGCTGCATGTGCGGCACGAGGCCGGCGAGCAGCGCGCCCGCCACCCAGGCGACCTCGCGCGTGCCGAGCGGCGCGTTGCTCATGCGCCGTGCTCGTAGAGGGCGAGCGTGCGCAGGCAGGTCTCGAGGTGACGCGGCCCCTGGCCGGACGGCACGCTGGCGTGCGGCAGCTGGAGGGCGAAGCTCACGCCGCGGCGATGCGCTTCCAGCGCCCAGGCCGTGAGTTGCGACAGCCTTGCCTCGACGTCGCCGAGACGCGCGGTCGCGGCCCAGTCCAGGGCGACCCGCGCAGCATGCTGGCCGTGGAAGCGCTTGACCATCAACTCCTGCTCCTTGGCCAGGGTCTTCCAGGCGATCGCGCGCACCGCGTCACCGGGCGCGTAGCGGCGCAGGCCGGCGAAATCGTCGGCACCGGGGTGCTGGCTCAGTTGTGCGCCGTGGGCCGGGCTGTCGGCGACGGGCAGTGGCAGCGAGCCGCGCGGCGCCGGGTAGACCAGGCAGCGCGCGTCGGACTCGAAGTAGGCCCACGCACGCAGGATGCCGAGCGGGTAGTGGCTGTGCAGCACCACGCGCGACAGCTCCAGCCAGCCGCGCCGATCGGCGTCGACGCCGATGGCGATGTAGGTACTGCCCGCGGGCTCGAGATCGAAATCGGTTTCGAAGCGGGCGAGGTAGCGGCGCGCCTCGCGCGAACGCCCGCGTGGCCAGTACTTGAGAAACAGGCGCAGGCGCGGACGGGCGGTGGGATTGTCGAGCAGGCATTCGAACTGCGCGCGCTCACCGGCGAAGACCGGCCGCGCGCGGGCGCCCTGGAAGGCGAGACCTGCGAGGTTGTGATAGGTGTGCAGCATCGCCACCATCACCAGGCCGCCGAGCAGGAAGGCCAGCAGGTAGCCGAGCGCGTTGTCGTAGTTGATGGCGCCGAGCAGGATGATCAGCAGCATCGCGCCGAGGACCAGTCCGGGCCGCGACAGGAAGATGTAGACGCGGTGCCGATCGAGCGTTTGCAGCGCGGCGGCCGGCACGCTCACGGGATGGGCACGGCCTGGACCAGGGCTTCGTCGATGAAGGCGGCGGTGCGCCGGCCGTCCTCGCTGGCGGGGTGCAGGCGGTGCACGGCGACGGCCGGCAGCACGGCCTGCACGTCGTCGGGCAGCACGTGACGGCGGCCATCGAGCAAGGCCCAGGCACGCGCGGCGCGCAACAGGGCGAGCCCCGCGCGCGGCGACAGGCCACCGGCGAAAGCGGGCGAATTGCGGCTGTGGGCGATGAGGTTCTGCACGTAGTCGAGCAGGGCTTCGCTGACATGGATCTCGCCGACCGCCGCCTGCAGTGCGGCCAGCGCGGCGCCGTCCAGGACCGGCGCCTGGTGTGCCAGCACGTCGCGGCGGTCCTCGCCGGCGAGCAGCGCGCGTTCGGCGCCGCGGTCGGGGTAGCCGAGCGAGATGCACATCAGGAAGCGATCGAGCTGCGATTCGGGCAGCGGAAAGGTGCCGATCTGCTCGACAGGGTTCTGCGTGGCAATGACGAAGAAGGGTTGCGGCAGCGGGTGGGTGTGGTTCTCGATCGTGACCTGGCGCTCTTCCATCGCCTCGAGCAGGGCGCTCTGCGCGCGCGGCGTGGCACGGTTGATCTCGTCGGCCAGGACCACGTTGGTGAAGATGGGGCCGGAATGGAAACGGAACTCGCCGGCCTCGCGGTCGTAGACGTAGACACCCGTGATGTCGGCCGGCAACAGGTCGCTGGTGAACTGGATGCGCTGGAAGCCGAGGCCGAGCAGGCGTGCCAGGAGGTGCGCCAGCGTGGTCTTGCCGACTCCGGGCAGGTCCTCGATCAGCAGGTGCCCGCGCGCGAGCAGGCAGGCCAGGGCGAGCTTGATCTCGTGGTTCTTGCCGAGGATGACGCGGTTGGCCGCGGCGATCACGGCCTGGACCTGGTCGTGCGAGGTGGCGGTCGCGCTGTCGACCCGTTCGCGGAGTTGCATCGCGTTGTCCCGGTTGTGATAGATGGGCGGTCGATTACAGTCGGCGGCATCCGGCGCCGCTACCCTGCTGGCGTTGCCGCCGCTGGCGTGCGACGGTCGCGCCAGTACACTGACTCGGCGCGCGCGGCGAAAAGCTTAAACCAAGCCCGTGCGGGCGTGCGACCTGGTGGTTCGCAAATTGCCGCCGGGCCGATGGCGTCGGATGCGACAGGGAGCGGGTAGCGATGCACAAGTACGATTTCGTCGTCATCGGCAGTGGACCGGCCGGTCAGCGCGCGGCCATACAGGCGGCCAAGCTCGGGCGCTCGGTGGCGGTGATCGAACGTTCGTTCAGCATCGGCGGGGCCTGCGTGCACACCGGCACCATCCCGAGCAAGACCTTGCGCGAGGCCGTGCTGTACCTCTCTGGCTGGCGCCAGCGCGGCTTCTACGGTCGCAGTTACCGGGTCAAGGAGCGCATCACGGCCGAGGACCTGATGCAGCGTCTCGACATTACGATCCGCCACGAGATCGAGGTGCTGATGCACAAGCTGCATCGCAACTTCGTCGACACCATCGCCGGCACGGCGAGCTTCGAGACCCCGCACCGCCTGCGCATCGCCATAAACGACGAGGAGGTACGCGTCGTCGAGGCCGGCCGGGTCCTCATCGCCAGCGGCTCACGGCCCTACCATCCACCCAACGTGCCGTTCGATTGTCCCAATGTGGTGGACAGCGACAACATCCTGACCATGACCGAGTTGCCGCGCACCCTGGTGGTGGTCGGCGCCGGCGTGATCGGTGTCGAGTATGCCTCGATCTTCAGCGCGCTCGACATCGACGTCACCCTGGTCGACGGTCGCGACGAGATGCTGGGCTTTCTCGATCGCGAGATCGTCGACGAGTTCGCCCACCACCTGCGCGATCGCGGCGTGTCCATGCGCTTCGGGGAGACCGTCGAATCAGTCGAGGTGATCGACGAAAAGCGGCTCACGGTATGCCTGGCGAGCGGCAAGCGTATCCGCGCCAACATGGTGCTGTTCGCCTCGGGCCGCGAGAGCAATACCGACACCCTGTGCCTCGAAAACGCCGGGCTCGCGACCGACGAGCGCGGACGGCTCATAGTCGACGGGCACTACCGCACGCAGGTGCCGCACATCTATGCCGCCGGCGATTGCATCGGTTTTCCGGCGCTGGCCTCGACCTCGATGGAGCAGGGCCGCCAGGCCGGCGCGCACGCGTTCGACAATGCCATCACCCAGGCCGGCAACGTCTTTCCCTTTGGCATCTACTCGGTGCCCGAGATGAGCGTCATCGGCCAGACCGAGGAAGAGCTGCGCGCGACCGGCGCCCGCTACGAGACCGGCATCGCCCGCTTCCGCGAGACCTCGCGCGGGCAGATCCTCGGTCTGCGCGAGGGCTTGTTGAAGCTCCTCGTCGACCTCGACGACCGCCGCCTGCTCGGCGTGCACATCGTCGGCGAAGGCGCCACCGAACTCATCCACATCGGCCAGGCCGTGCTCGCTCACGGCGGTTCGCTCGATTTCTTCGTCGACGCCGTGTTCAACTACCCGACGTTGGCCGAGACCTACAAGATCGCCGCGCTCGATTGCTGGAACAAGCTGCGCGCCTGAGAGGGCGGCGCGGAATCGGTGGCACCTGGCGCGGGACGGAAATTGGTGACAGTCACCTATTTGCCAAACTGGTAACTGGGCAAATAGGTGACTGTCACCAATTTCCCCGTCACCAATTTCCCCAATTTTCCTGCTCCACGATGCGTCCCAGGTCCGAGTCCCGCCGCGTTCTCGTCTGCGGTGCGCGGGGTGTCGTTCAGCTCCCCGCCACCGACATCTTCTCGACCAGCAACGAGCCGGTGCGGACGCTCATGTCCTCGAGCGCGTCGTCGGCGACCGCGGTGATGCCGCGGAGCATTTCGCGCAGGTTGCCGGCGATGGTGATCTCCTCGACCGGGAAGGCGACTTCGCCGTTCTCGATGTAGAAGCCGCTGGCGCCGCGCGAGTAGTCGCCGGTGACGCCGTTGACGCCGAAACCCATCAGGTCGGTCACCAGCAGCCCACGCTCGAGTTCGCCGACGATGGCCTCGAGCGGACGCGTGGCGGAAACGAGAACCAGGTTGTGCGTGCCGCCGGCATTGCCGGTCGGTTCGCGGCCGAGACGGCGTGCGGCATAGGCGCCGAGCAGGTAGGTCTGCAGCACGCCGTCCTGCACGATTGCTTGCTCGCGGGTGGCGACACCATCGGCGTCGAAAGGCGCGCTGCCGAGCGCGCCGGGCAGGTGCGGGTGCTCTTCGAGCGACAGTGTCGGTGCCAGCACCGGCTCACCCAGCGCGTCGAGCAGGAAGGAAGCCCGCCGGTACTGCGCGCCGCCCGAAATGGCGCTGACGAGATGGCCGATGAGCCCGGCCGCGGCGCGTTGCTCGAAGATCACCGGCAGCGTGGTGGTGGCGATGCGGCGCGCGCCGAGCTTGGCCACGGTGCGCTCGGCGGCACGCCGGCCGACGACGGCGGCATCGTCGAGCCGCACCGGGTCGCGCGCGCTCGTATACCAGTAGCCCCGCTGCATGCCGGCGTCGTCGGCTCCGATCATGACCGCGCTGATGGCGTGGCGGGTACCGCGGTAGGCACCGTGGAAACCGTGGCTGTTGGCATAGGCACGGGAGCCGCGGTAGCGGTTGACGCTGGCGCCATCGGACTGACGGATGCGCGGGTCGTGGCCGAGTGCGGCGCGCTCGCAGTCGAGGGCGAGCGCGATGGCCTGCTCGGCGTCGAGATCCCAGGGGTGGTCGAGATCGAGATCGGGCACCGTGGTGGCGAGATGGCGGGCCTCGGCGAGACCGGCGTAAGGATCCGATTCGCCGTGCTCGGCGATGCGCCGGGCAGCGGCGACGGTGTCCTCGAGCGCCGCGCGGGAGAAATCGGTGGTGGTGGCGCTGCCCTTGCGACCGCCGAGGAAGACGGTCACGGCGAGCGACTTGTCGCGTTCGTACTCGACCATCTCGCAGGCGCCGTCACGCACGGTGATGCCGAGTCCTTCACCGGCCGAGACCGCGATCTCGGCGGCATCGACGCCATTCGCGGTGGCGATGGCGAGGACATCGCAGGCCAGGGTGTCGAGGATCCCGGGGACGTTGTAATCGACGGCGGCAGGTTTGTTCATGCGCCTATGCTACCCGTAGCCAGCGGCGCCGCGCGACGTTCGACGTCGCTTTGAGCGGGTCCGGCCGGGGCGGGTACACTAGCGGCACCCGTTCAATGCTTCGCACGGCGCTTCGCGATCGCTGCGCACGCCACCGTGGACCCGCGACCGATGTCTGCCATTGCCGATTCGCCGATTCTCGCCCCGCTCAACGTCCGCCAGTGCGAGGCGGTTGCCAACGACGCGCCGCAGGTCCTGGTGCTGGCCGGCGCCGGCAGCGGCAAGACCCGCGTTCTGGTGCACCGCATTGCCTGGTACCTGGAGACCGGCCAGGCCTCGCCCCATGGCATCCTCGCCGTGACGTTCACCAACAAGGCCGCGGCCGAGATGCGCGGGCGTATCGAACAGCTGACCGGCCGTCCGCTGGGCGGCATGTGGGTGGGCACCTTCCACAACATCGCCCATCGACTTCTGCGGGCCCATGCGCGCGATGCCGGCCTGCCGGAGAACTTCCAGATCATCGATGCCGACGACCAGCAGCGCGTGCTGCGCCGGGTCATCCGCGGTCTCAACCTCGACGACAGCGAATGGCCACCGAAGGAAGCACAGTGGTTCATCAACGCGCGCAAGGACGATGGTCAGCGGCCGCAGCACATCGACGACTACGGCGACAGCGCGCTGCACACGATGATCGACATCTACGCCGCCTACGAGGAGGCCTGCGCGCGTTCCGGGTTGGTCGATTTCGCCGAACTGCTGCTGCGCGCCCACGAGCTGTGGAGCAACCACCCGGGCTTGTTGCGCCACTACCAGGAGCGCTTCTGGCACGTGCTGGTCGACGAGTTCCAGGACACCAATGCCATCCAGTACGCCTGGTTGCGCCAGCTCGTCGGCGACGACGGCAACATCTTCGTCGTCGGTGACGACGACCAGTCGATCTACAGCTGGCGCGGTGCGCGGGTGGAGAACATGCAGCGGTTCCGCGCGGATTTCCCCAAGCACGCGCTGGTGCGTCTCGAACAGAACTACCGTTCGACCGGTAACATCCTCAACGCCGCCAATACCCTCATCGCCAACAACCCGACCCGCCTGGGCAAGGAATTGTGGACCGATGGCAGCAAGGGTGAGCCGATCACGCTCTACGCCGCCTACAACGATCTCGACGAGGCCCGCTTCGTCGTCGACCGCGTCATGCAATGGCGGGATTACGGCGGCCGCCTCGCCGAGTGCGCGGTGCTCTACCGCGTCAGCGCGCAGTCACGCGTGCTGGAAGACGCCCTGCGCCAGGCCGATCTGCCGTACCGCGTCTACGGCGGTTTCCGCTTCTACGAGCGCGCCGAGATCAAGGACGCCCTGGCCTACGTGCGCCTCGCCGCCTGGCGCGGCGACGACGCTGCTTTCGAACGCATCGTCAACGTGCCGGCCCGCGGCATCGGCCAGCGCAGCATCGACGAGTTGCGCGCCGTCGCCCGGCGCGAGCGCATCACCCTGTGGGAGGCCACGCGCCAACTCGTCGAGACCCGTGAGCTCGGTGCGCGCGCGGTCGGCGCGCTGCAACGTTTCATGGATCTCGTCGATCGCATGAGCGTCGCGGTCGGCGATCTCGGCCTGCCGGAGCTGCTCGAATCCATCATCGAGGCCAGCGGGCTCGTCGAGCACTACCGTAAAGAAAAGGGCGAGCGTGGCCTCGATCGCATCGAGAACCTGGAGGAACTGGTGGCCGCTGCGCGCGATTTCACGCCGTCACCGGAGGACGAGGAGATGCCCCTGCTGGCGGCATTCCTCTCCCACGCCGCGCTCGAATCCGGCGAAGGCCAGGCCGACGTGCATACCGACAGCGTGCAGCTCATGACCCTGCACTCGGCCAAGGGCCTGGAGTTCCCGCAGGTGTTCATGGTCGGTGTTGAGGAGGGCCTGTTCCCGCACCAGCGTTCGAGCGAGGACCCGGTCCAACTCGAGGAGGAGCGGCGGCTCTGTTATGTCGGTATCACGCGCGCGATGCGCAAGCTCGTCATGACCCACGCCGAATCGCGCCGCCTGCACGGCACCGAGTACTACCCGCAGCCGTCGCGCTTCATCCGCGAGTTGCCGCGCGAGGTGATCGAGGAGGTGCGTCTCGGTGGGCGCGTGGCGACGCCGCGTTCGTCCTACCAGGCTCGCAGCGATGGTCTCGGCGGGGAGGAAGTCGGCGGTCTGCGCCTCGGCCAGCGCGTCATCCATCGCATGTTCGGCGAGGGCGTGGTGCTCAATTTCGAGGGCCACGGCGAGCACTCGCGCGTGCAGGTCAACTTCGAGGGCGCGGGTACCAAGTGGCTCGTGGCGGCTTACGCCGGGCTGGAAGCGATGTAATCTCGCCGGGGGTGACGTGACCGCGCCGGTGTGGAGCGGTCACGTCGCGGCCTTGCGCCGCGACCCCGGGCAGCGGCCCTACTGGCCGTTCGCCACCATGTAGTCGACGGCGGCCTTGACGTCGTCGTCGGAGAAGTCCGGACGCCCGCCCTTCGGCGGCATCATGCCGGCGCTCCCCATGAAGCCGTTGATGGCGCTGTGGTAGAGGGTGTCCTTGCCCTTCTCGATGCGCGACACCCAGGCCGCGGCATCGCCGAACTTCGGCGCGCCGGCGGCGCCCGGGGTGTGACAGACGAAGCAGGCGGCATCGTAGACTTCCTTGCCACGACCGCTGTCGGCACTCGCGGTAGTCGCCTCGGTGGCGGGTTCTGCCGTCGCGGCCGGTGCTTCCTCGCTGGCCGCGGCGTCCGCCGCGGGCGCGGCTTCCTCGCTCGCGGCCGGGGCCGGGCTGCCGCCACCGCCGCCAACCGCGGCGAGCATGTGATCGACGGCGGCCTTGACCTCGTCGTCGCTGAGCGCGGGATTGCCACCCTTCGGCGGCATCATCCCAGCGGGGCCGGTAAAGCCCGCGACGGCGTTGTGGTAGAGCGCTTCGTTACCCTTTTCCAGGCGTGTTTCCCAGGCGGCCATGTCGCCGTACTTCGGCGCACCGGCGATGCCCTGGGCGTGGCAGGCGAAGCAGACCTTGTCGTAGGTGGCCTGGCCGATGTCGCCACTGGCCTCGGCCGGTGCGGCCGCCGGCGCGTCGCCGTGGGCCGGTGCGGCAGCCGCGGCGGCGGTCTCGAGCGCGACCGGGGCATCGCCCGTGTTCAACTGGCCCATGGGTGCGACGCGGGCAGCCGCCGTGGGGCTGTAGTCGGTCGATTCCTGGACGGTGCGGTTGACGATCTTGGCCAGGATGAAGGCCATGATGCCGACCACGACAAGCCCCACCAGGACCATGGAAAAGTTGCGGACGAAGACCGCGTCGTCTTGGTTGCTCATGCTCTGCTCTCGAAGAAATTAGAGGAATGATCCTTGGCCGAAGTGCGCGGGAGAGCCCGGCGAGGCCGCGCGCATTATAGCGAAAACACCTTGATTCTCTAGCCTGAACCGACGCTTACGCGCGTCGCGGCCGGTGCTGGTGGCGACCACCTCGGGGACGGATGGCGGCGCCCCGCAGGGGTGCGTGGGCCCGCGTGCGGGCGCACTCATCCGATCCTGTCGGGTCGAGGTGTGCTGGCCGCCCTGCTTTCCCTTCGTCGCCCGACGCGTTAGCCTACGCTCCCCGCCGCGCCCGTAGCTCAGCTGGATAGAGTGCTGCCCTCCGAAGGCAGAGGTCACAGGTTCACAATCTCGCGCGAGCGAGATTGGACGCCGCCGTTGGCGGCGGCGCCCCGCAGGGGTGAGTGGGCCCGCGTGCGGGCGCACTCATCCAATCCTGTCGGGTCGAGGTGTGCTGGCCGCCCCGCTTTCCCTTCGCCGCCCGACGCGTTAGCCTACGCTCCCCGCCGCGCCCGTAGCTCAGCTGGATAGAGTGCTGCCCTCCGAAGGCAGAGGTCACAGGTTCAAATCCTGTCGGGCGCGCCATTTTCTCGCCCGCGAACCACCGGAGTCGGATCCCCCATGGCATCCACCGTTCTCGTCGTCGGCGCCAGCGGACTCGTCGGGACCGCGGCCTGCATCGAATTCAAGCGTGCGGGCTGGCGCGTCATCGCGGCTTCACGCCGGGTGCCGGAACTGCTCGAGGGGCTGGGCATCGAGCACGTCGCGCTCGACCTCCAGGACGGCGCGGCCTGCGCCCGCATCGTCGACGAGCACCTGGCCGAGGTCTCCCATGTCGTCTACACGGCTGTCTACGAGATGCCAGGCCTGATCGATGGCTGGCTCGATCCGCACCAGATCGACACCAACGACCGCATGCTGCGCAACCTGCTCGAGCCGCTGCGCGCGCGGGCGCGGCTGCGCCACGTGACCCTGCTTCAGGGGACCAAGGCCTATGGCATCACGGTCGGTCCGATCCGGGTTCCGGCACGCGAAGCGCAGCCGCGCGTCGACCATCCGAACTTCTACTGGCGCCAGGAGGATTACCTGCGCGCCGTCGCCGCCGCCGACGGTATCGACTTCACGATCTTCCGCCCGCAACTCGTGGTCGGCCCCAACCACGGCGTGGTGATGAACATCCCGCCCGTGATCGGGGTCTATGCGGCAATCCGACGCGAACTCGGATTGCCGTTCGCTTTTCCCGGCGGCCCGACCTGGGTGTGGGAGGCCGTTGACGTGCGTCTCGTCGCCGGCGCCATCCGCTGGGCGACGGCGACTCCCACTGCCAGCGGCGAGACGTACAACCTGACCAACGGCGAGGTGTTTTCCTTCCGCGACATGTGGCCGGCGCTGGCGCAGACGCTCGGTGTCGAGATCGGGCCGGACGAGCCCTTGCGCCTGGCCGAGTACATTCCCGCGCACCGCGAGGTGTGGGCGCGGGTGGTCGAGCGCCATGGCTTGCGTGCGATCCCGCTCGAGGACCTGCTCGGCGAGTCACACTACTACGCCGACATGTGTTTCGCCGCGGGCCTGGATGCCCCGCCACCGCCGACCTTCGTCAGCACGATCAAGATCCGGGAGGCCGGCTACCCGGCGGTGTGGAACACCGAGGACAGTTTCTGTTACTGGCTGCGCGACCTGATCGCGCGCCGCATTCTGCCGCCGGCCGGCTGAGCGCCGCCCCACTCGGCGCGCGAGTCCCGACGGTGGCCGGGCGGCGGGCGGCGGCACCTGCCGTCGACCCGCCACCGCGTCCGCCGAGACGCGGTGGCACAGCCTGGCGCGCTAGCGCGGACGTTACTGGGCAAGTACGCCCTCGAGTTGCTTGGCCACGACCTTGGCCGGCAGCGGGATGTAGCCGTCCTTGATCACGACCCGCTGGCCTTCCTTCGACAGCACCATCTTCATGAACGCGCGTTCGAGCGGCGGCAGCGGCTGATTGGGGTGCTTGTTGACATAGACGTAGAGAAAGCGGCCGAGCGGGTACTTGCCGGAGATGGCGTTTTCCGAGGTGGCCTCGACGTAGTCCGCGCCTTCCTTGGCGGCCAACGGCACTGCACGCACGCCGGAGGTGCGGTAACCGATGCCGGAGTATCCGATGCCGTTGAGCGACTTGGTCACGCCCTGCACGACCGAAGCCGACCCCGGCTGCTCGTTGACGGTGTTCTTGTAGTCACCCTTGCACAGGGCTTCGTCCTTGAAGAAGCCATAAGTCCCGGAGACCGAGTTGCGACCGTAGAGCTGGATGGCGCGCGCCGCCCACTCGCCGCTCATCCCGGCCTGGCCCCAGTTGGTGATGTCGGACGCGTAGCCGCACGTCCGCGTGGCGGAGAAGATGGCGTCGACCTGCGGGATCGTGAGTCCCGCGATGGGATTGTCCTTGTGCACGTAGACGGCGAGCGCGTCGATGGCGACCGGGATCGCCGTCGGCTTGAAACCGTGCTTGGCTTCAAAGGCTTCGAGCTCGTTCGACTTCATCTTGCGGCTCATGGGGCCGAGGTTCGAGGTGCCCTCGGTCAAGGCAGGCGGTGCGGTCGAGGAGCCGGCGGCCTGGATCTGGATGTTGACGCTGGGGTGGGCTTTCTTGAAAGCCTCGGCCCACAGGGTCATGAGGTTGGCCAGGGTGTCGGAGCCGACGCTCGACAGGTTGCCCGAAATGCCGCTGACCTTTTCGTAGTCCGGCAGGTCGGCATCGACCTCGATGGCAGTGGCGGTGCCCGTGGCCAGCAGGCCGACGAGGGGCAGGGCGAGCAGGTGTTTGTGAATCAAGGCAGTCTCCTGAACAATGAACGAGGGGCGTGGCCAGTGGACCGTGGCTGCGGCGCATCATGTTTAAGAATTGTGACAGTTGCATGACAGATGTCCGTGTTTTGCCATGCCCGGACCGCCGGGCGCGCCGTGGCGCGCCGGAAACCGGCGCGGTGGGCGGGGTTTAGGATTTTTCCTAGGATTGCCGGCGACCATGCATGCACACTTGGCGAATGTCGTCGCCCTGATCCTGTTCGCCGGAACGGCCGCACAGTGGCTGGCATGGCGATTCCGCGTCCCCGCCATCGTCCTGCTCACGGCAACCGGCTTCGTGCTGGGGCCGGTGACCGGCCTGGTCCGGCCAGATGCCGAGTTCGGCAGCCTTCTCGAACCCTTCGTGCAACTGGCGGTCGCCGTCATTCTCTTCGAGGGCGGACTCAACCTGCGGTTCCACGAGCTGGCGCGGGCCGGGGGCGGGGTACGTCGCCTGGTCACCCTGGGGTTGGCGTTCTCATTCGTGCTGGGCACGGCGGCGGCCCACCTCGTGGGCCTGCTCTCGCTCCCGGTGGCGAGCGTGTTCGGCGCCATCATCGTGGTGACGGGACCGACGGTCATCCTGCCGCTGTTGCGCCAGGCCCGCCTGCGCGCACGGCCGGCGTCGTTGCTCAAGTGGGAAGGCATCGTCAACGACCCGCTCGGGGCGGTGTTGGCCGTGGTGGTGTTCGAGTTCCTCGTGACGCACGGCGAAGGCCACGGCGGCCTTGCCCTGGTCGGCAGCGTTGTCGGCAAGCTCGGCGCGGCCGCGGCCCTCGGCTGGTTCGCTGGTGGCACCTTGAGTGCCTGCTACCGGCGGGGCTGGGTTCCCGAGTACCTCAAGGGGCCGGGCATGCTAGCCACGGTGATGGTCACCTACGCGCTAGGCAACGGACTGCTCGACGAGGCCGGGCTGCTCACGGTGACCGCGCTCGGCCTCGCGCTCGGGAACGCGAACCTGCCGAGTATCGAGGAGCTGCGACGCTTCAAGGAGAACATCACCGTCGTACTGGTGTCTGGCCTGTTCATCGTGCTCACGGCGAACCTCGACCTCGGCCTGGTGCGCGAACTCGACTGGCACGGCGCGTTGCTGATTGTGCTGGTCGTGATGGTGGTCCGCCCGGCGGCGGTGTTTCTCGCCACCGTCGGCACCGACCTCAGCTGGCAGGAGCGCCTGTTGATCGGTTGGATTGCGCCGCGCGGGATCGTCGCCGCCGCGGTCGCCGGTGCCTTCACCGCGCGTCTGCTCGAAGCCGGCTACCCGGACGCCGCCAAACTCCTGCCGCTGGTCTTCGTGCTGATCATCACCACGGTGGTGCTGCACGGGTTTTCGCTGCCGTGGGTTGCTCGCCGGCTCGAGCAGGCGTCGTCACGCGCTGACGGTCTGGTGGTCGTCGGCGCGTCACCGTGGGTCATCGATCTCGCCGAGCGCCTGCGTGGCCTCGATATTCCCGTGCTGGTGGTCGACGCATCGTGGCACCGCCTGCGACCGGTGCGCCTCGCCGGGCTGCCGATCCATTTTGGCCAGGTCGTCTCGGAGTCGGCTGACGCCGATCTGGATCTCTCCGCGATGGGCTACGTCCTCGCGGCCACCGACAACGATGCGTACAACGCACTGGTCTGCACGCGCTTTTCCAACGAGTTCAATCGCAGCGCGGTGTTCCAGCTGCCGCTGCCGGCGGCCGACGCCGACGAGCGCAAGGGCCTGGCGGTGAGCCTGCGCGGACAGCGGGTGTTCTCACCGGATGCCCTCTACGAAGTGTTGCTGCAGCGCTACTTCGAAGGCTGGCGTTTCCAGAAGACACGTCTGACCGAGGAGTTCGATTTCGCAACCTACCGCGAGCGAATCGACGACAAGTTGTTCGCCGCACTGGTGGTTCGCCAGGCAGGCGGGCTCGTTCTGAATCTCGAACGCTACAAAGGCGCGGCGGGAGATACGGTGATCAACTTCCTGCCGCCGCAGCGATAGGTTCGCTCGCCGGCGTGGCGGTGTCCGAGGGAACGGCTCCTGAGGCCGAGCGGACGCAATTGCGCCCGCCTTGCTTGGCCTCGTACATGGCGAGATCGGCGCGCTCGAACACCGCCTCGAGGGTGTCTCCGGGCGCGAATTCGGCGACGCCGCAGGAGATCGTCACCTGGACCGGGGTGTCCTTGTAGCGAAAGGCGCAGTCCTCGACATGGGCGCGCAGCTTCTCGACGAGAAGCGCGGCGTGCGCCGCGGTCGTCTCGGGCAGCAGCAGGACGAATTCCTCGCCACCGAAGCGGCACAGGATGTCGCTCTTGCGGATCAGTTCGTTGAGCTTGTTGGCGACGGTCGACAGCACGCGGTCGCCGGCGCTGTGACCGTAGTCGTCGTTGATGCGTTTGAACAAGTCGAGATCGATGACAGCCAGCGAGAGTGCGCCCCCGTGGCGCTGCCAGCGTGCGACCTGCTTGTTGGCCGTCTCGATGTAGCCGCTGCGATTCAGCACCCCGGTGAGGGGGTCGATCAGGACACGGGCATGCTGCTCCTCGAGATCCTCGCGCAGGTGCTCCGCTTGTGCCTCGAGTTCGTGCAGACGACGTTTCATGCGATCGATGCTGTCGTTCGCCTCCAGCGCCCGCAGTTTCTGCGCCGCGACGAAGGAATTCAGGCCGCTGCCGATGCTGTCGAGATGGCCGCTGATCTGGTCCTTGAGCATCTCCAGATCGGTGGCCTCCTCCGCACTGGCGCGCAGCTGGCGGAGCTCTCCGCTGACGGCATCGCTGAGCTGCAGGGCATCGTTGGTCGCATCGACGTGCACCTCGCGTGTCTGGTGCACGAAGTGGTCGAATTCTCGCAGGCGCTGCCCGGCGTCGCGCAGGAAGCGCGTCAGGGTCTCCAGCTCGTCCTGCAGTTCGCGCTGGAGATCGCCGACCAGGTCGGCGATGCCGGCCGAGGCGGCGACGAAGGCGTCGACGTGATCGGCGCGCTCGATGTCGCGACGCAGCGGGCTGAGCCGCGCAACATGCCGGGTCGAGACCGGGATGCGATCGAGCAGATCGCCGAGCAGCATGCGGATGGTCGGACTATCGGCACAACTGTCGACCGAACGCATGAGGTTCTGCGACAGCACGCCGGCAAGGTGGCGCAGCTCGTTGAGGCGCGCAGCGCGATCGCTGGCCTGGGTCAGCAGGCGTTGCGCGCGGTCGATGTCCGGCTGCAGGGTTTCGGGGACGTCTAGCGCGGTGAGGAAATCGGCGAGTTCCGCGTCTGGTTCCGCCTCGCGTCCACTCGGTTGGCCCGGTTCCTCCGGGTCCAAATCGAGCGAGACGATGGTCTCGACGATTTCATCGATGAGCTTCTGTCGATTGGCGTTGCGCTGGCCGCTGCGAATGAGGTGGCCGAACTCCTTGAGCTTGCCATCGAGCTCGGCATTGCGTCCGTGGTAGGCGAGGGCCAGGCGCAGGATGCCACGCTGCAGACGACCGATGGTCTCGGCCGCGACGCGTTCGGGCGAGGTCTCGCGCTTGTCGCCAAATGTCCGCAGGTTGCCTGCCACGTTCTTCAATTTCCCGACCGCCATCATGAAATCCGCTGGCACCCGCGGTGGCGGGTGCTCTGCCGGAAGCGCGGTGCAGGTCGAGCGTGGCGGCGATCCTGGGATCGAGCCGGGCTGCCCGGAGGCTGCGCGCGGTTACCGGTCCTTGTCCTTAGCGGCGAGGAAATCGACAACCTTTAGTACGTTTTCGTAGTCGCCGGCCTGTTGGGTGCCGGTGCGCCAGGTACCGTCGACAATCATGGCCGGTACGCCACTGATACCGTATTTGCGTGTCAGGGCGACGGCGTGACGAACCTTGGTGTCGACGTCGAAGGACTCATAAGCGTCGCGGAACTGCTGCTCGGTGACGCCGAAGCCGGCGTAGAACGTCGCCAGGGCATCTTCGTCGAACAGGCGTCGACGTTCCTTGTGGAGGGCGTCGAAGAGCGCGCCATGGGTCTTGTCCAGGATGCCCAGCTGTTGCGCGGCATAAAAGGCGCGGGCGTGAATTTCCCAGTTGTGCGCGAACACGGCCGGAACCCGCACGAACTCGATGTTGTCCGGCTTGTGTTCCAGCCACTGCTTGATGGCGGGCTCGAACTCGTAGCAGTGCGGGCAGCCGTACCAGAACATCTCGACCACTTCGACCTTGCCCTCGCCGACCTCGGTCTCGACTGGAGGGGTGATCTTTTCGTAGTGCCGACCGGGGCGGAACTCGTCCTCGGCAACGGCGACGAGGCTGCTACCGATGAGCAGGGTCAGGAGGAGGGTTCTGAACATTGAGCCGGGTCCGTGTTGGGGCAGGATGGGTTTAGTGCGCGTCTACGGCGCTGGGTTCCCGCGACCGCGCACGGAACCCGCGGCCGTGATCTCAGTGCAGCGCGGAGATGTAGCGCGAGAGCTGTTCGATGTCGTCGTCGCCGAGGCGCTTGGCGATGGTCCGCATCATTTCCTGCGGGTCGGTGCTGCGCGAGCCGTCGCGGTAGGCCTTGAGCTGGAGCGCGGTGTACTCGGCGTGCTGACCGCTCAGCGCCGGGAACCGGGCGGCCCCGTTACCGGCGCCGGTCGGGCCGTGGCAGGCCATGCAGGCGGGAATGCCCCGTTCGGCATCGCCGCCGCGGTAGAGCGCCTCGCCCTTGCTCACGTCGACCTCACCGAGCGGCGCGATCTTGAGCGTCTGGGACCGGTACCAGGCGCCGATCGTCGCCATGTCCTCGTCCGCCACGGTGGCGGCCATCGGCGACATCGAGGGGTTCGCCCGCGCGCCCGACTTGAACGCCTTCAGTTGCGCTACGATGTATTCCTCGTGCTGGCCGGCGAGATTGGGCCAGATCGGATTCATGCTGTTGCCGTCGGCACCGTGGCAGGCCACGCACACCGCGGTCTTGGCCTGACCATCAGCCTGGGCTGCTGCCATCACGCTGCCAAGACTCAGCAGGGCCAGGAAAAGGAACAGGTTCCTCTGGGACATCGTATCGCTCTCGGTTGCTGGGAACGGGGCGGATTATATAACGGGACTTTCCCGCTTATCTGCACTCGGCGCCGCGGCGGCGAGGCACGAGAGCCGAAGCAATGAATGACGACTGCGCCGCCGTGCGCAAGCTGCTCCAGAGCGCGCGTTTCGACCTCAGCACTCCCGAACTGCGCGACCTGCCGGCCGACGTCGGACGTGAAGTGGCTTTTGCCGGGCGTTCCAACAGCGGCAAGTCCAGCGCCATCAACGTGCTCTGCAACCAGCGCAACCTGGCCCGAACCAGCCGTACCCCCGGGCGCACCCAACATTTCGTCGTATTCGCGCTCGATGACGAGCGTCGGCTGGTCGACCTGCCCGGCTTCGGTTACGCCAAAGTGGCGAAGACCGTACGTGCGCACTGGGATCGCGTCCTGCCGCAGTACCTCGAACGGCGTCGTTCGCTGGCCGGGCTGGTGCTCCTGATGGACATCCGACATCCGGTCAAGCCGCAGGACGAGATCCTCATCGCGTGGTGCGCGGCTGCCGGTGTTCCCCTGCATATCCTGTTGAACAAGGCGGACAAGCTGTCGCGCGGCGCCGCGCTCGACCAACGGCGGCTGGTCGCGCGGTACCTGGCCGGGCATGGCGGGCCGAACAGCAGCGTGCAGCTGTTCTCGGCCCTGCGCCGGGACGGCCTCGACGAGGCCTGCGCGGTTCTCGCGAACTGGTTGAACGAGGACGGGTGCGTGGACTGATTCCGTGCGCCAGGAAAAAAAGGGCCCCGGTCGAAAGTAGGGGGATTTACGGAACCGGGGCCACTTTGCCCGCTTGGGGAGGGCGGGCTGCCCACCTAGGGAGGAGTGGTGGGCACGTCCTGGCGAACGTGTTGCTGTGACAGTGCGGGCCCGCGCAAGTTCCCGCTGCCGGATTTCGTCAGGTCGCGAGCGCTCGTGTCACCGTCGGGCGTCACCTGTCAGGCGCGGAGCGGGCAGCAAACGCTTCGAACGTGTCGGACGCACGATGTCCCTGCCGCCGGGGTGTCACGGCATCGGGATGGGTTTCGAACGCGGTTTTCGCTTCGGCTGGAAATGGCGCTTGCCGTAGCCGCACGGAACCGCGTACGAGGGGCGGCGTCGCCCGGGCGGGCGGCGCAGCGCTCAGGACATGCCGTACTTGCGGCGGAACTTGTCGACCCGACCCGCGGTGTCGACGATCTTCTGCTGGCCGGTGTAGAAGGGATGGCAGGCCGAGCAGACGTCGAGATGGAGCTGCTCGTCGGACAGGGCCGAGCGCGTCTGGAAGGTATTGCCGCAGCTGCAGGTGACGGTGATGTCGTGGTAGTTCGGATGCGTTTCGGATTTCATGGGCCGCTGGCCTGGATCGGGCTCGAAAGGGGCCGGGATTCTAGGGCCGGGCAGCGCCCTTTGCAAGCCGCCGCCCTCAGTTGCGCCGGGCGTCCTGGCGCAGTGGCAGGACTTCGGCTGGTTGGCGGTTGCGCTCGCGCAGCGGCCGCCGCCCGGCGAGTTCCTCGAGGTACTCGACCAGACCGTCCGCCCCGAGCATCGTGTCCCACATCATCCCGGAGATGTCGATGCACGCCTTGAGCGGGTTGTGCGCGCGTTCGCGGATCGTGTCGACCTGCCATTGCAGGCCGACCAGGCGGCGGCGGCTGTCCTGTGGCGCGGCCTCGATGAGGCTGTCGATGACGGCGCGCCGGGCATCTTCGAATGCCGCGGGGTCATTGTCGGCGAGTGCTGCCCAATACTCGAATTCGAAGTCGTCGTCGTACTTGTGCATGGGGCTTGACCTGTCTTCTCAGCGGGGCGATGCCGCCAGTGTGAACGGCTCGCGGGTGAAACTTTAGCCCGCGAGCGCAAAAGATTGTAACGGCCGGCAAAAATTCACGCGGCGAACTCGGCGATGACCGGGGCGTGATCGGACGGCTTGTCGCGGCGGCGCGGGGTGACGTCGATGCGGCAGCTGCGCAGGCGCGTCGCGAGCGCGGCGGAGATCAGGATCAGGTCGATGCGCAACCCGTGGTTGCGGCGGAAACCCGCGCCGCGGTAGTCCCACCACGAGAAGCTGGCGGGGGCCTGTTCGAAGGCACGGAAGGCATCGACGAGTCCGAGTGCCTGGAGGCCGGCGAGTCGCTCGCGCTCGGGTGTGCTGCACAGGATCTTCTCGTGCCACGCCTGCGGATCGTGCACATCGGCAGCAGCCGGCGCGATATTGAAGTCGCCGGCGACCAGGACCTCGTCGTGCCGCTGGAGCAGGCCTTCGAGCCAGGCGGTCAGCGCGTCGAGCCAGGCGAGCTTGTAGGCGTACTTGTCTGAACCGACGCTGGCCCCGTTCGGCACGTAGACATCGACGACGAGCATGCCGCCGTGTTCGACGGCGAGGACGCGCGCCTGGTCGTCGGCGAAGCCCGGCAGGCGGCGTTCGACCACGGCGAGCGGGCCGCGCGCGAGGACGGCGACGCCGTTGTAGGCCTTCTGGCCCACGCTCGCGGTCTGGTAACCGAGTTCGGCGAAGGCGGCATGGGGGAAATCGGCGTCCTGGACCTTGGTTTCCTGCACCGCGAGCAGATCGATCGGGTTGTCGCCGAGCCAGTCGCGCACATGATCGAGACGGGCGCGCAGCGAATTGACGTTCCAGGTCGCGACGAGGGGCATCGCGCCGCGTAGTTCAGATGCGGAAACCGCCGTGCCGGCGCCGGCTGAGTATGTCGACGACGTAGATGCCGGCGCCGAACGCCGCGGCCAGCAGCACCACGAGGGTGACGCCGATCGGCCAGGCATAGGCCTCGAGCACCAGCGGCACCATGGCCGATGTCGCGTTCAGCGA
Source organism: Gammaproteobacteria bacterium (assembly GCA_050184115.1). Lineage (GTDB taxonomy): Bacteria > Pseudomonadota > Gammaproteobacteria > JACKNG01. The sequence goes on from JBFXAQ010000005.1 coordinate 171,026, forward strand.
GCCGCGCGTCTCGAGTTCGCTGATTTGATCGCGGGCATCTTCGAGTTCCCCCTTCAGTGCCTCGCGTTCGCGCTCGATCTCGACGATGCGGGCATCCGGAGGTGTGGTGTTCTCTCGCAGCTCGGCGCGCAGACTGGTCACTTCCGATTGCAGCTGGCCGGCGCGCAGACGCTCGTCGGACAGCTTGCCCTTGAGCTCGGTGTTCTCGCGCGTGACAGCCTCGAGCTGGGTGGCCGCCGCGGGGTCGGCATCCGCACCGCCGGAGCCCGGGGCGGCGGTGCTGGCGGCGGTGAGGCGTTGTTCGAGGGCGGCTTTCTCGGCTTCGAGTGCGGTCAGGCGAACCTTCGCCGGCGGCTGTTTCGTGAGATAGGCGCCGTCGACCCAGCCGTTGACGTCTTCCGGGCCCTGGATCCGGGCCAGCTCGCCGTCGCGTTCGAGCACCTCGAGGCGGGTGCCGGTGGGAAAAACCTTAATGATGGCGCTGTCGAGGTCCTTCTCGGCGTGGACGCCGACGAGCAACTCGTCGATGACATAGACCTCTTCCGCCGCCGCCGCGACGGCAGGCAGGAGCAACAGCCCGAGCAGGGCCGGGACGAAACGCGGGGTGGGATTCACGGACACGGATTATCGGGGCTCGTCAGGCGTGCAGTCCAGCCTGCCTCAGCAGGGGCTCGACGCTCGGCGGCCGGCCGCGGAAACGCTCGAACAGGACCATGGCGTCCTCTGCGCCACCGTTGGCGAGGACCGTTTCGCGAAATGCGCGGCCGGTGTCGGCGTTGAAAATGCCCTCTTCCTCGAAACGGGCATAGGCGTCGGCGGCGAGCACCTCGGCCCACTTGTAGCTGTAGTAGCCGGCGGCGTAACCGCCGGCGAAGACGTGCGCGAAGCTGTGCTGGAAGCGGTTCCACGGTGGGGGTGTCACCACCGCAACTTCCGCGCGCACCGCGTCGAGCAGGGCCTGGATGTCGAAGCCCGGCACGTAATCCATGTGCAGGCGGAAATCGAACAACGCGAACTCGACCTGGCGCAGCATCTGCAACGCGGCCTGATAGCGGCGCGTGGCCGCGAGCCGCTCGAACAGTGCCGCCGGCAGGGCCTCGCCGGTTTCGTGGTGGCTGCTGATCAGGTCCAGCGCCTCACGTTCCCAGCACCAGTTCTCGAGGAACTGGCTCGGCAGCTCGACGGCGTCCCAGGGCACGCCGTTGATCCCCGCCACCGTCGGGCGTCGCACCCGCGTCAGCATGTGATGCAGGCCGTGACCGAACTCGTGGAACAGCGTGCTGACCTCGTCGTGGGTGAGCAGGGTGGGCTGGCCGGCGACGGGCGGGGTGAAATTGCAGGTCAGGTAAGCCACGGGGAGCTGACAGGTGCCGGCCTGCTCCCAGCTCACCAGGCACTCGTCCATCCACGCGCCCGGGCGCTTGCGCTCGCGCGCATAGAGATCGAGGTAGAAGTAGCCGAGCGGCGCGTCGTCGTTACCGACGACGGCATGGAACACGACATCCTCGTGCCAGCTCGCAATGCCTTCGACACGCTGGAAGCGGACTCCGAACAGGCGTGACGCCACGTCGAGCATGCCGGGCAGCACCCGGCCGATGGGGAAGTACGGCTTGAGCTCCTCCTGGCTCAGCTGGAAGCGGTGCTCACGGTACTTCTCCGCGGCAAAGCCTATGTCCCAGGCCTCGAGCGTCTCGAGGTCGAGATGTTCGGCGGCGAAGGCCGCGAGCTCGTCCAGTTCTCGCCGTGCGGCGGGCCGCGCCTTGGCGGCGAGTTCGCACAGGAACTCGACCACGGCGCTGGTCGAGGGCGCCATCTTGGTCGCCAGGGACAGTTCGGCGTAGTTGGCGAATCCGAGGAGCTGCGCGAGGGCCTGGCGCTTGTCGAGGATGGCGCTCATGACCGGGCCATTGTCGAACTGGCCACCCTGCGGGCCGCGTTCAGAGGCGCGCGTGACGTAGGCTTCGTACAGCGTCCGTCGCAGTGCGCGATCCTCGAGCCGGGTGATCGCCGGCTGGTAGCAGGGGAAGTCGAGCGTGAGCGTCCAGCCCGTGCGTTCGTCGCGTGCGGCATTCTGGCGAGCCAGTGCCAGCACCGAGGGCGGCAGGCCGGCGAGCGCTGTCTCGTCGTCGACATGCAGGCGAAAGGCCTGGGTGGCGTCGAGAACGTGCTCTTCGAAACGGGTATGCAGGCGCGACAGCTCGATCCTCAGTTCGCGGACCTCGACCTGTTTTGCCGCGGGCAGGTCGACCCCGCCGAGATGGAAGTCACGCAGGGCATTGTCGATGACCCGTCGGCGCGCGGGGTCGAACCCGGCATAGGCGGCGGAATCGCGAATGTGGCGATAGCAGGCGTGCAGCCCGGGGTGCTGGGCGAGTTCGCTGGAATAAGCCGAGATGAGCCCGATGCATTCGTTGTAGGGGCCGCGCAGGGCGTCGGAATCGGCCACGTTGTGGAGATGGGAGACCGGTCCGAACAGCCGTTGCAGCTCATCGGACATGGCTTCCATCGGTGCGACCACGCTATCCCAGCTGGCGCCGGCCGGGTCCGCCGTGATCGCGTCGACCCGTGCGCGGTGCTCATCGAGCAGGCGGGTCAGTGATGCCACCAGGGTCGGCGGGTCGATGTCGGAGAAGGCGGGCAGATGTTCGAGCGTATGGCGGGAAGCAGCGGTGGTTTTCATGCCGCGCATTATGCCGCCGCCCGCGCAGCGGTCTCCAGCCGTGTGCGGCTCAGGCCGACAGGCGCAAGGCAATCGCCCACAAAGCGCCGACCAGCAGCGGCAGCGCCACCAGCAGCAGGCCGCCGGCGGCATAGTTGCAACGCCGGACCAGCGATTCCTCGCTACCCGCGGCGATGACGAAGGGTTGGCGGCGATCACGACCGCGGGCGAGCAAATCCACCGGCGGCGGCCCGGCGTCCTGGCGCCGCTCGCTCATGACCTCGGCCTCGGCGCGGGCCCGTGCGGCCTCCCATTCCTGCATGTCGATGCGGCCGTCGCCGTCGGTATCGAAGTTGGCGAGCATGAAGGCCTGATCGCGCTTCCACTCGCGCAGGCGGTCGCCGACCGCGCCTTCCTTGTCGAAGCGCGTGGCGCCGCCGCCGTGGGTGGTGAAGTGGCCGAGCGCGTAGATGTCGTCGCCCGGTTCGATGCGCTGCTCGGTGTAACGATAGGGCTGGCCGAGCTGGCCCAGCGCGCGTGCCCACCAGCGGCCGTCGTCGTCATGGTAACGGCCAGGGATGCGGCTCTGGCCGTACCACACGTTGCGGTGGGCGGGCGTGACCGCGGCGCCGTCCGGGTCGACCGCGCAGCGGCCGGTGGCGTCGACGAGATAGAACAGGTTGTCGCTGGTGCCTTGTTCAATGGTGCGCCAGGTCGAGTCGTTGGCGCTCGAGTTCGAGCTGCGCTTCTCGCGCTTCTCGACCTTGTAGCGATACCACGCACAGTGACGCAGGGACAGTGGCGAGAAGACCGGGTCACCGTCCATCAACTCGGCATGCCCCTGGAGCTCGACGTAGCCTTGCGGTGCCGAGCGTACCAGCGCGGTCGGCGTGTCCTCGATGATGCGTTTGCGCTTGAGGAAGGTGAATGCGCCCCACAGCGCGGCCGTACCCACGGCCAGGGCGACGACCACGCCGAAGGCCAGCGCCGGCAGTTCGGCGTGGCGTACGGCCATCACGAATTCGGCGAGGACGGACACGACGTCGAGACGCGCGCCGTGTCAGTTGAACAGGGCCTTCAGGTCGACATCCTTCTTCTCCTCGGCGGAGAACTCGAGCAGGTCGCGCGCGGCGAAACCGAACCAGCGCGCGATGAGGACGTCGGGGAATTGCTCGATGCGGGTGTTGTTGAGATTGACGCTGTCGTTGTAGTACTCGCGGCGGTCGGCGATGGCGTCCTCGAGCGTCGAGATGCGGTCCTGCAGGTGTTTGAAGTTCTTGTCCGCCTTGAGGTCGGGGTAGGCTTCGGCGACGGCGAAGAGATTGCCGAGCCCGCTTCTGAGTTGCGTCTCGGCGGCGCCCAGACCGCCGACATCGCCGCGCTCGCGAGCGGTCGACACGGCGGCGCGCGCGCTGATCACGCGTTCGAGGGTGTCCTTCTCGTAGGCCATGTACTGCTTGCAGATCTCGACCAGCTTCGGGATCTCGTCGTGGCGCTGCTTGAGCAGGACGTCGATGTTCGACCACGCCTTGGAGACGTTGTGCTTGAGCGTGACCAGCCCGTTGTAGAGCACGATGCCGTAGCCGAGCACGATGCCGACCACGACCAGGAAGATGATGGTGCCCAGATCCATGTCTCCCGCTCCCCCGATGCCATTCGTGTGCCGGTGTATTATGGCCCCTTCATCGGCCATGCCCAGCTTGCCTTGAGCATCGGCGCGGCCGCTTCGAGTCCAGCGCCGAGGAGCTGCGTATGAAAGGCGACGCCAAAGTCATCGAGTACCTGAACCGCGTGCTCAAGAACGAGCTGACGGCCATCAACCAGTATTTCCTGCATGCCCGCATGTTCAAGAACTGGGGGCTCGGCAAGCTCGACGAGAAGGAGTACCACGAGTCGGTCGACGAAATGCGCCACGCCGACCAGATCATCGAGCGCATCCTGTTCCTCGAGGGCCTGCCCAACCTGCAGGACCTCGGTCGGCTGCGCATCGGCGAGAACACGCGCGAAATCTTCGAGGCGGACCTCGCCGTCGAGCACGAAGCGCTCCCGGTGCTGCGCGAGGCCATAGGTTACTGCGAGAGCGTGCAGGACTACGTCAGCCGCGAGCTGTTCGAGAGCATCCTGTCCAGCGAGGAAGAACACGTCGACTGGCTCGAGACCCAGCTCGATCTCATCGATCGCATCGGCCTCGAGAACTACCAGCAGTCGCATCTCTGAGTTCCCGGTCGGTGGGCCGCGGGTCACAACCCGCGATCAACCGTTGCAAATAGTTCTCATTAAGTCTACGATTCTTCGCACCGATAACAATCGCATCAGTCCTAAGGTGCCCTGCCCGTGTACGTCTGCCTCTGCAACAACGTCACCGAGCGCGATATCGAGAACGCCGTGCGCGCTGGCGCCCGCACCCTCGATTGCCTGGCCGAGCGTCTGGCCGTGTCGACCTGCTGCGGCCAGTGCCGCTGCTTCGCCGAGGAATGCCTCGGCAGCGCGTTGAACACCGTCGACGGCGCCGTCGAGCCTCTCCTCCAACTCGCCAGCTGAGTCGCCTGGACTGGCCCGGCGCCGTTTCAAACCGGTGCCGGCGTTCCGCATTCGGGGCAGCGCGGATTCCTGCGCAGCCGCATCGTCTGCCATTCCATCAGGAGCGCATCGAGCAGCAGTAAGCGGCCGGCGAGATCCTCGCCGATGCCGAGCAGCACCTTGATGGTTTCCATGGCCTGCACGCTGCCGATGATCCCCAGCAGTGGCGCGACCACGCCGTTGGTACTACAGCTCGCGTCGACTGCCGCCGCCGAGCCATAGAGGCAGCGGTAGCAGGGACTGTCGTCGGCACCGGCATGGAACACGCTGACCTGGCCCTCGAAACGGATCGCGGCGCCAGAGATCAGGGGCTTACGGTGGAGCACGCAGTGGTGGTTGATGAGAAAGCGGGTCTGGAAGTTGTCGGTGGCGTCGACCACGGCGTCGATCCCGGGCAGGAGGCGTTCGAAGGCGGCATCGTCGAGCCGCTGGTCGATCGTTTCGATGGCGACGGTCGGGTTGAGCGCGACCAGGCGGTCGCGCGCCGATTCGACCTTGGGGCGGCCGAGATCGGCCGTGGCGTGCACGATCTGGCGCTGCAGGTTGGAGAGCTCGACCCGGTCGTCATCGACCAGCACCAGCCGCCCGACCCCTGCCGCCGCCAGGTACATCGCGACCGGTGAGCCGAGACCACCGAGCCCCACCAGGAGCACGCTTGCGTCGGCCAGTTGCGCCTGGCCATCGATGTCGATCTCGGGCAGCAGGATCTGGCGGCTGTAGCGCAGCAGCAGCTGGTCATCCATTGGGTGGCGACGTCTCCGGTCGGTGGCGAATGGTCGATGCCCGGCCAGTGTGCCGCCGCGGTGGCGCACTGTCACCCGCGGCCGAGGCTCACGCGTTCGTGGCCGGCGAGGTCGCGATGGGTCGCGATCGCGCCGTAACCGTGTTCCCCCAGCAGGGCCCGTACCGCGGCACCCTGGGCCAGGCCGTGTTCCACCAGCAGCCACCCGCCCGGACGCAGCACGCGGCGACCGTCGGCGATGATTGCAGCGAGGTCGGCCAGCCCGTCGCCTGCGGCGAACAGCGCCGCGCGCGGCTCGAAGGCCGTGGCGGCGTTCATCAGGTGCGATTCAGCCATCGCAACGTAGGGTGGATTGGCGACGACGACATCGAGCGTCGCCGTACCGAATGGCGCCAGCCAGTCACCGGCCAGCACCTGCACGCGACCGGCACCATGCCGGGCGACGTTCCGGCGTGCCATTTCGAGCGCCGAAAGTGAGCGGTCACTTGCAAAAATCGTTGCCCGTGGCCGCTCTTGTGCCAGCGCGCAGGCTATAGCGCCGCTGCCGGTGCCGAGGTCGGCGAGGCGCGTGACCGACCCCGGTGGTAAGACCCCGAGCACGCATTCGACCAGCAGCTCGGTCTCGGGTCGAGGCACCAGCACGCGCTCGTCGACGACCAGGTCCAACGACCAGAACTCGGCCCGCCCGACCAGGTAGGCCAGTGGGCATCCGGCCGCGCGGCGCGCGACCAGCGCCTCGAAGGCGTGGACCTGCGTCGCGGCGAGGGTGCGCTCGGGCGCGGCGTAGAGCGTCGCACGGTTGCCTGCGAGAACGTGGGCGAGCAGCAGTTCGGCATCCAGGCGGCCGCTGCCGCCAGCCGCCAGCCGGGGCGTCGCCGCGGTCAGCAGCGCGGCGATGGTCGCGGCCGCCGCCATCGGCTCAGGCGTCGGCAAGCTGTGCCATGAGGTCGGCCTGGTGTTCGGTGACCAGCGGACCGACAACGGCGTCGAGATCGCCCTCGAGAATGTCGTCGAGCTTGTAGAGGGTGAGGTTGATGCGGTGGTCGGTGAGGCGGCCCTGCGGGAAGTTGTAGGTGCGGATGCGCTCGGAGCGGTCGCCCGAGCCAACCAGGTTACGGCGCGTCGACGCCTGTTCGGCCTCGCGCCGATCGCGCTCAGCACGCAGCAGGCGGGCTTTGAGCAGGCTCATCGCGCGAGCGCGGTTCTTGTGCTGGGAGCGTTCGTCCTGGCATTCCACGACCACCCCCGTCGGCAGGTGGGTGATGCGGATCGCCGAATCCGTCTTGTTGACGTGCTGACCGCCGGCACCCGAAGCGCGGTAGGTGTCGATGCGCAGCTCCGCCGGGTTGAGCTCGATGTCCTCGACCTCGTCGACCTCCGGCAGCACGGCCACGGTGCAGGCCGAGGTGTGGATGCGGCCCTGTGATTCCGTTTCCGGCACGCGCTGGACGCGGTGCGCGCCGGACTCGAACTTGAGCGCGGCATAGACGCCGGCACCGCCGATGCGGACGATGACTTCCTTGTAGCCGCCGTGCTCGGCCTCGTTGGCGCTCATGATCTCGGTGCGCCAGCCGCGCTGCTCGGCATAGCGCAGGTACATGCGCAGCAGATCGCCGGCGAACAAGCCGGCCTCGTCGCCGCCGGTGCCGGCGCGGATCTCCAGGAACACGTCGGCATCGTCGTCCGGGTCGCGGGGGATGAGCAGCTTGTGCAGTTCCGCCTCGAGTTGGTCGAGGCGCTCGCGGCCGTCCTCGATCTCGTCCTCGGCGAGCGCGCGCAGCTCCGGGTCCTCCTCGCCGGCGAGTTCGCGCGCGCCGGCGATGGCGGCCTCGGTCGCGCGATAGCGGCCGAAGCAGTCCACCACCGGGCTCAGTTCGGCGTGCTCGCGCGACAACGTGCGGAAGCGGGCGTGGTCGGCGATGGTCTCGGGCAGGGCGAGGATGCCGTCGAGTTCGCGCCGACGGTCGACCAGGCTCTCGAGCTTGGCGAGCAGCGAGGCCTTCACGGCTTGGGCGGCGTCGCGTCTTCGAGACCGAGCAGTTCACGGGCCATGCGCAGGAATTCCTCCCGCCCGCTGGCCTGGCGCAGGCTCGCGGTCGGGTGGTGCATCAGCTTGTTGGTCAGCGTGTGGGCGAGCTGGTCGAGCACCGCGCGGGCATCGTCACCGCGGGCCAGCCGGGCGTGCGCCCGCTGCAGCAATTCGTCGCGGATGCCCTCGCCGCGGGCCCGGAAGCTCGCGATGGTCGCACCGCTCGACTGCACCTGCAGCCAGTCCATGTAGTCCTGGACTTGCAGGTGGACCATTTCCTCGGCCTGGGCCGCGGCTTCGTGCCTGACGCGCAGGTTGGCGCTGACCACGCTTTCGAGGTCGTCGACCGTGTAGAGGTAGGCGTCATCGATGTCGCCGACCGCCGGTTCGATATCGCGCGGTACCGCGAGGTCGACGAAGAACATCGGTTCGAAGCGTCGACGCTCGAGTGCGACTTCGACGATGCCGCGGGTGACGATGGGCAGCCGGCTGGCGGTCGACGCGACGACGATGTCGGCCTGCGGCAACCGTTCCGGCAGACTGGTCAAGGCGATCGCCTCGCCGCCGTGGCGCCCGGCCAGGGCGACGGCGTTCTCGTGCGAGCGGTTGGCGATGATGAGGCCGCCGATACCGGCACCCTTGAGGTGGTTGGCGACCAGCGCGATGGTCTCGCCGGCCCCGATGAGGAGTGCGCGACGGCGTGACAAGTCGCCGTGGATTTGCTGGGCGAGCTTGACTGCGGCGTAGGCGACCGAGACCGGCGTGTTGCCGATATCGGTGCTCGACCGGATCATCTTCGCGGTCGAGAAGGAAAACTGCATGAGCCGGTTGAGGAACTTGCCGACGGTGCCGGCGTCCACCGCCGTGCGGTAGGCCTCCTTGAGCTGGCCCAGGATCTGCGGCTCGCCGAGGACCAGGGAGTCGAGGCCGCTCGCAACACGTAGGACGTGGCGCACGGCATGTTCGTCCTCGAGCTGGTAGATGTGCGGTTCGATGTCGGCGACGCCCAGTTCACGATACCGGGTCAGCCACGACAGCGGTTCGCGCGCCGCGCCCGCCTCGAGGTTGCAGTAGAGCTCGGTGCGGTTGCAGGTCGAGAGGATCATCGCCTCGGAGACGCCGCGACTGGCGTTCAGCGCGTCGAGGGCGGCCGCCAGCTGGCCGTCGTCGAACGCGACTTTCTCGCGCACGGCAAGCGGCGCGGTCTTGTGACTGAGTCCGAGGATGCTAAGGGCCATGGCTGGCGGCAGGTCAAGCTATCCGCCGCGGCATCCGCTAATCCCCGACGGGCGGAATGACGGGGAACGGAGGCCCGGCCTCGTTATCAAAATTAAGCTCGAAAGCCAACTGCGATATAGTTTAATCAGAGATTTGCAAAACCACTAACGACCGTCCACCGCGTGGCTTGAATTCCCCGCCCCGCGGAGCGGTCCGCCGGATACCGCGCCGACCCCGATGCGTCACCTCGTTCCCGCCCCGCGCGCACTCGCCGCCCTGCTGCTCAGCGCCGTACTCGTCGGCTGCGCCGCACCGCCGCCGCCGCGTCCGACCACAGCGGTCGTCAGCGTACCGGTCGAGCCGGTACCCGACACGGTCACCGCGCCGCTCGAGCCGTTCGAATACGACGACGACCCCCTCTATCGCCTGCTCGTCGCCGAGTTCGCCGGTCAGCGCGGCCATCTCGACGTCGCCACCGAGCAGTACCTCGAACTGGCGCGCAGCGAAGGGGACGCGAGGCTGGCCGAACGTGCCACCCGTATCGCCGTGTTCTCGCGCGACGACGACGCGGCCCTGGCCGCGGCCAAGGTCTGGGTCGAACTCGACCCGCAGGACATGGACGCGCGGCAGATCCTGGCGGCGATGTACATCCGCCATGGCCAGGCCCAGCCGGCGATGGAGAACCTCGAGTACGTGTTGAACCACGACGAGGAGACCTCCGGCAACCGCTTGCGCATGATCGCCAACCTGCTCGGCCGCGAAGACGATCGCGACACCGCGCTGGAAGTCATGGGCGATCTGGTCGAGCACTTCGCCGGCGATACCGACGCGTTGCTCGCCTACGCCCTGCTGGCGATACGCGCCGAGCGCCTCGCGGAAGCGCGCGGTGCCATCCGCCGTGTCGTCGAGCGCACCGAGCTGCCGTCCAACGTCGCCATGGCCTACCTTGCCGTGCTGCAGAAGCAGGACAAGCTGAACGAGGCCATCGAGTGGCTGGACGAACTTCTCGCGGTCAACCCGAAGCAGTTCGGCCTGCGCTTGATCTACGCGCGCATGCTGGCCGAGGCCAACCGTTACGAGGAGGCGCGCATCCAGTTCGGTGTGCTGGCCAAGGCATCGCCGGACAACACTGACATCACCTTCGCCCTCGGCCTGCTCAACCTGCAAGCCGGCCGCAACGACGATGCCGCGACCAATTTCGAGCAACTGCTCGAGCTCGAGACGCGCGAAGACGAGGCTCACTTCTATCTCGGCCAGATTGCCGAGGCGCGCGGTGAACGCCAGGCCGCCATCGAGCATTACCAGGCTATCGAGGGCGGCAGCAACTATTTCGCCGCGCAGCTGCGCAAGGCCCTGGTGCTGGCGCTGCTGGGCCGGGTCGACGAAGCCATCGCCTTTCTCGACCAGGTGCAGCCCGAGGACGAGCAGCAGGGCTTCGATCTGGCCCGCGCCAAGGGCGAAATCCTGGTCGAGCACGATCGCCTCGACGCTGCGATGACGATCTACGACGCCGCGCTCGCGGGCGGACGCTACGACACCGAGTTGCTGTACACGCGGGCGATGCTGGCCGAGAAAATGGGCCGCATCGACGTGCTCGAGCGCGACCTGCGTGCCATCATCGAGGCCGAACCGGACAACGCGCAGGCACTGAATGCCCTCGGCTATACCCTGGCCGATCGCACCGACCGCTTCGCGGAGGCCCTGGCGCTGATCGAGCGCGCGCTCGAACTGAGCCCGGAGGACTTCTACATCCTCGACTCCATGGGCTGGGTGCTCTACCGCCTGGGCCGCCTGGACGAAGCCATTCCCTATCTCGAACGCGCCCGCGAGCTGCGCAACGATCCGGAAGTCGCGGCGCACCTCGGCGAAGTGCTGTGGGTGAAGGGGCAACGTGACGAGGCGCGCGAGGTGTGGGAGACCGCGCTCAGGGACACGCCCAACGACAAGAAGCTGCTCGACGTCATCCAGCGCCTGACCCCGTGAGAGCCTGGCCCGCGGTGCTGCTGCTGATCGGGCTCGGCGGTTGCGCGAGCATGCCGTCGGGCTGGCCGTTCCGAGCGGCTGCCGAACCACCCGTCACGGCCAACGCGACCGCCGCGCACGCCGCGCGGGTACGCGCGGTCGGGACCTGGCGCCTGGCCGGGCGCATTGCCGTGCAACGCGACGACCAGGGCGTGAACGCGGGGCTCGACTGGCGACAGGACGGGGCACGTTTCGACCTGCGGGTAGCCGCGCCCCTGAACGGTGGCACGTTCGCCCTCGCCGGCGACGACGCGACGGTCACCCTGGTGTCACCCGACGGCGAGCGCTTCACCGCCGCCAGCGCCGAGGCGCTGATGAGCGCCCATCTCGGTTGGATGCTGCCGGTCGGTGGCGCGCGCTGGTGGGTGCGCGGCGTGCCGGCACCGGCGGTGACCGCGAGCCAGGAATATTTCGACGATCACGGGCGCTGGACCGACTTCGAACAGTCCGGTTGGCGCGTCAGTGTCCTCGACTACGTGACGGTGGGCGAGCTCAGCCTGCCGCGCAAGCTCTACCTCAGTCAGGCCGGCCTCCAGGTCCGCGTCGTGGTCAAGTCCTGGGAACAGCCATGACGCGCGATGACGCCTGGCCGGCGCCGGCCAAGATCAATCTCTTCCTCCATGTCGTCGGGCGCCGTACCGACGGCTACCACCTGCTGCAAACCTGGTTCCAGTTCGTCGACGACTGTGACTGGCTGGACATCCGGCCGACCACCGACGGCCAGGTCCGGCGGGCCACGACCCTGCCCGGCGTGGCCGAGGACGATGACCTGGTGGTGCGTGCAGCGCGGCTGCTGCAGCGCGAGACAGGGTGTCAGGACGGTGCCGTGATCGGCGTCGACAAGCACCTGCCCATGGGTGGCGGCCTGGGCGGCGGCAGCTCCAATGCCGCCACCGTACTGGTGGCCCTGAACGCCTTGTGGGGGCTCGACCTGGACGTCGACACGCTGGCCACGCTGGGGCTCGGTCTCGGCGCCGACGTGCCGGTCTTCGTGCGTGGTGAAGCGGCCTGGGCGGAAGGCGTCGGCGAGGTGCTCGAAGCGTGTCCGGCGACGGAAGGCGCGGTGCTCGTGGTGACTCCGGATTGCGCCGTTTCCACGGTCCGCGTGTTCACCGATCCTGATTTGACACGCGATACCCCCGCCATCAAAATGCACGCCTTTTCGCTCGCCCGCTCGCGCAACGACTGTGAACCCGTCACCCGTCGCCTCTACCCCGAGGTCGGCGCGGCGCTCGACTGGCTCGCCGCATTCGCGCCGGCACGGATGAGCGGAACGGGTGCCAGCGTGTTCGCGTTCTTCGACGACCTCGACCAGGCCCGTGCCGTGCAGGCCCGCGTACCGCGCGCGTGGCGCACCCACGCTGGCCGGCGTTGCAACCGGTCACCGCTGCTCGACCGCCTCGTCCGCCAGCGCGACGCCGGCTGAGCACACGCGAGCTGGCCGCGCCGCGGGAGCAGGCGGCCCCGGCGGCGCGAGAGAATTCTTGGGGTGTCGCCAAGCGGTAAGGCACCGGGTTTTGATCCCGGCATTCCCAGGTTCGAATCCTGGCACCCCAGCCAAACGCCGTGCGACCCGGAATCCGGCCCGGGGCGTGCCGGTGGCCGAGAACCTACTGCGCGGAGTCAGCGGGGACATGATGGAAGAGTCGATGATGCTGTTCACCGGCAACGCCAACCGGCCGCTGGCGCGGGCGGTGGCGCGCCAGCTGCACATGCCGCTGGGCAAGGCCACGGTGGGGCGTTTCTCCGATGGCGAGATCATGGTCGAGATCGCCGAGAACGTGCGCGGCCGCCACGCCATCGTCATCCAGCCCACCTGCGCCCCGACCAACGACAACTTCATGGAACTGCTGGTACTGATCGACGCGCTGCGGCGGGCCTCGGCGCAGAGCATCACGGCGGTCATCCCCTATCTCGGCTACGCCCGCCAGGATCGCCGTCCGCGTTCGGCGCGCGTACCGATCACGGCCAAGGTCGTGGCCAACATGATCACCTCCGTCGGCACCTCGCGGGTGCTCACGGTCGATCTCCACGCCGAGCAGATCCAGGGCTTCTTCGACATCCCGATGGACAACGTCTATGCCTCGCCAGTGCTGCTCGGCGACATCTGGAAGCACGAGTACGAGAACCTCATGGTGGTGTCGCCGGACGTCGGTGGCGTGGTCCGGGCGCGCGCCATCGCGCGCCGCCTCGACAACGCCGATCTCGCCATCATCGACAAGCGCCGTCCGCGCGCCAACGAGTCGCGCGTGATGAACATCATCGGCGACGTCGAAGATCGCACCTGCGTGATGGTCGACGACATGGTCGACACCGCGGGCACGCTGTGTCGCGCCGCCGAGGCGCTCAAGGATCACGGTGCGCGCAAGGTGGTGGCCTATTGCACCCACCCGGTGCTGTCCGGGCCGGCCATCGACAACCTCAACGCCTCGACGCTGGACGAGCTGGTCGTCACCGACACCATCCCGCTGTCGGAGGAGGCCGAGAGCTGCACCAAGATCCGCCAGCTGTCGGTGGCGGGCCTGCTCGGCGAGAGCATCAATCGCATCATCTCGGGGCAGTCGCTGAGCTCGATGTTCGTCGACTGAGAAAAGCCCGGGCAACCCTATGTGGCGGCACCGCGAGCGGAGCCGCGACGAAAGCTGTCCCACGTCACCTGGTCGCGGGGGCGTGACGACGGTCGGATATCACTACTGGAGATCAACCAAAGATGGATATTTTCGAAATCGAGGGCGAGTTGCGCCACGACAGGGGCAAGGGTGCGAGCCGCCGCCTGCGTCGTGCCGGCAAGCTGCCGGCGATCGTCTACGGCGGGCACAAGGACCCGGTGGCGATCGAGGTGTCGCACAACGAGATGTTGCTGCACACCGAGCACGAGGCGTTCTACTCGCACATCCTTTCGCTCAAGCTCGACGGCAGGGCCGAGCGCGTGGTGCTGAAGGACATGCAGCGGCATCCGTACAAACCGTTCATCATGCACATGGACTTTCTGCGCGTGAGCGAGTCGGAGGCCATCACCATCCGCGTGCCGCTGCACTTCGTCAACGAGGATCGTTGCGTCGGCGTGAAGCAGGGCGGTGGTGTCATCTCGCACCTCATGTCGGACCTCGAAATCACCTGCCTGCCGAAGGATCTGCCCGAGTACATCGAGGTCGACCTGGTTGACGTCAACCTTGGTGAGTCGATCCACCTCAGCGAGCTCAAGCTGCCGGCCGGGGTCGAGATCACCTCGATCGCCCACGGTGGCGATGCCGAGCAGGCGGTGGTCTCCGTGCACGCGCCGCGCGGCGGTGCGGGCGACGCCGAGGACGGCGAAGCTGGCGAGGCAGGCGGCGAGGGCTGAGCCGCGATTGCCGCGCACCAGGCAGCGGCCGGAGCCACCCAAGCGTGACGGACGCCGCCGCGGTGCAACTCGTGGTCGGGCTCGGCAACCCCGGGCCCGGCCATGCTCACGACCGGCACAACGCCGGCTTCTGGTTCATCGACGCGCTGGCTACGAAGCTCGGCGTGACGCTGCGCGAGGAAGCGCGTTACAAGGCCGAACTCGGTCGCGCCGCCGGCGGTCTGCGCCTGCTCAAGCCGCTCACGTTCATGAACCTATCGGGCGAGTCCGTGGCGGCCTGTGCCAATTACTTCCGCATTACGCCGGCCCAGCTCCTGGTCGTCCATGACGAACTCGACCTGCCCGCCGGCACCGTACGACTCAAGCGTGGCGGCGGACACGGCGGCCACAACGGCCTGCGCAGCATCGACAGCCAGCTCGGCACCAACGACTACCTGCGCGTGCGCCTCGGCATCGGTCATCCCGGCAACGCCGCCGACGTCACCGCGCACGTCCTCGGCAAGCCGCCGGCGACGGAGCGCGAGGCCATCGAGGCGGCCATCGACGCGGTGCTCGGCGTTTTCGAGACCATCCTGCGCGGCGAGGTCGACCGCGCCATGAATTCGATCAACCGCCGCGCGACCAGGCACAAGGACACCACCTGAATGGGTTTCAAATGTGGCATCGTCGGCCTGCCGAACGTCGGCAAGTCGTCCCTGTTCAACGCGCTGACCAGCGCCGGCATCGCGGCGGAGAACTACCCCTTCTGCACCATCGAACCGAACGTGGGCATCGTGCCGGTGCCCGACCCGCGGCTCGAACGCATCGCTGCCCTCGTCAAGCCGGAGAAGATCATCCACTCGACAATGGAGTTCGTCGACATCGCCGGCCTGGTCGCCGGCGCCGCGCAGGGCGAGGGGCTCGGCAACAAGTTCCTCGCCCACATCCGCGAGACCCAGGCCATCGCCCACGTCGTGCGCTGCTTCGAGGACGACAACGTCACCCACGTCGCCGGCCGGGTCGATCCCTTGTCCGACATCGAGGTCATCGAAACCGAACTCGCCCTGGCCGACCTCGAGACCTGCACGCGTGGCCTCGAGCGCGCCGAGAAGCAGGCCAAGTCGGGCGACAAGGAGCAACGCCAGCGGGTAGAGTCCTACCGCGTGCTGCTCGCCGCGCTGGAACAGGGCACCGCGGTGCGCACGCTGGAACTCGACGAGCATGCGCGCGCACTCGTGCGCGAGATCGCGCTGCTGACGGCCAAACCCGTGCTCTACATCGCCAATGTCGGTGAGTCCGATCTCGCCGGCAACGCACACACCGCGGCGGTCGAGCGTTACGCCGCCGGCAGCGCTGCCGAGTGCGTCGTGCTGTGCGCAGCGCTGGAAGCCGAGATCGCGGCTCTTCCGGCCGACGAGCGCGCCGAGTTTCTCCACGATCTCGGCCTCGAAGAGGCCGGGCTCGATCGGGTCATCCGCGCCGGCTACCGCCTGCTCGGCCTGCAGAGCTACTTCACTGCCGGGCCGAAGGAGTGTCGCGCCTGGACGGTCCGCCGCGGCGCGCTGGCTCCGCAGGCTGCGGCGGTCATCCACACCGATTTCGAAAGGGGCTTCATCCGTGCCGAGGTCGTTGGTTATGACGACTTCGTCACCTGCGGCGGCGAGGTCAAGGCGCGTGAGTCGGGCAAGCTCCGCGTCGAGGGCAAGGATTACGTCGTCGCCGATGGCGACGTCATGCATTTCCGCTTCAACGTCTGAGAACCGCACGCCCGGGTGCGGGCGAGGGAAGAGAGAAGGTGTTCTCCACGATGCCGGCGCTGACCGTAATCTTGAACCAGGGGTTCAAGATGGGACTTCTCGGGGCGAATCAGGCTTTCTGCAGCGAGGCAGACATGCACAACATCACCGTGTGATCGGTCCCTGCGGGTATGTCTTATAGGCTCAAAGATCGCGGGTCAGTGGTCGCACAAAGCAGAGAACACCGTACGGGTCATCGTACATTTTTCCGGCAACTTTAGGAAACGCCGCGCGCGGACCCGGCTGGCCCGGCGCCGTACGGATGCGGGGGGCGTGGCGCACCCGGCGACGCACGCTGGATCAGTGGCCGCCCGATACGTTCTCGCCGCGCCGCAGGGCGTCGGCGATCTTGGCCTGCATGCGGGTGATGCCGGCGCCGATGTCGCTGGTCAGTGACTCGTTATTGCGGCGGAACTCGAGGTACTCGTGGGCAATGTTGAGCGCGGCCATGACGGCGATGCGTTCGCTGCCGATGACCTTGCCGTTGTCGCGCTGTTCGACCATCTTGCGGTTGAGGAACTGGACCGAGGCGAACAGGGCCTCGCGCTCGTCTTCCTTGCAGCCGACGACGTAATCCTTGTCGAAAATGGTGACGGTGATGGGCTTCACCTCGTCGCTCATCTAGCGGGTCTCCATCGCTTTCAGGCGGGCGATCATCGCCTCGACGCGGCTGCGCGCCTGCTCGGTCTTCTCGATGAGCGTGGCACGTTCGGTGGTCAGCGTGGCCTGCTGGTGACGTAGTGCCTCGTTCTCGCTGGCGAGGCTGTCGACCGTCTTGATCAGCTCGTCCACGCGCGCTTCGAGCGCGGCCAGATCCAAGCGGTCGTTGCTGCCTGTACTCATGACGCCGACGTGCTCTCTGGGCGGGTAGCGGGGATGCGGAGCCAATATAGAGTGCGGGGCAGCGGACGGTCAACACGACATCCGGCGGTTCACGCAGGGCGCTGCTCGCTTCTGTGAGCGCGCCCGTCATGGGATAATCGAACGATGAAAAATTCCGCGGAAAACGGCCGCGCCGGGGTGCTTTGAGCAAGGTGGCGCATGACCACGTCCAGACGCTGCTGGCGCGTCTGCACTGCGATCTCGACGCCGCCGAGTGCCACGGCGTGCTGTGCGGCATGCTGTGCGGGCCGCGCGTGTTCGAAGCGCGCCTGTGGCTCGATTACCTGCGCGGCGAGGACGAGGTCGCGGCTTGGTCCGGCGCCGAGGCCGACACGCTGTTCGCAGCCCTGGCCGACGACACGCGCACCGCGCTCGGCGGAGAGGACTACGACTTCGCGCTGCTGCTGCCGGACGACGACGAGGGTCTCGCCGTGCGCGCTGCCGCTTTCGCCGGCTGGTGTCGCGGCTTTCTGTCCGGCATCGGTCTGGGCGGCATCGGCGAACTCGCGGCACTGGACGAGGATGCGCGCGGTTTCATCGCCGACCTCGATCGCTTCTGTCGCATCGCCTTTGCCGACGTCGCGGGCGAGGACGACGAGCGTGCATTCGCCGAACTGGTCGAGTTCACGCGCATGGGTGTCTTGATGCTGTACACCGAACGCGACGCGTCGCCGCCGGGCGATGAAGCCGTGCGCCCCGTGCTGCACTGAATCCAGGCCAGGTGAGCGGGACCGGAGAGATGGAGAAGAGAGAGTTCGCACGAAGGCGCAAGCGCCTCATGGACCTGGTCGAGCCGGGTTCGATCATCATCCAGCCCAACGCCCCGGAGCGCGTGCGTAACCGCGACGTGTACTACCCGTTTCGCGCCGACAGCGATTTCTACTACCTGAGCGGCTTCCCGGAACCGGAGTCGTTGATGGTGCTCGTGCCGGATCGCGCGCAGGGCGAGTTCCTGCTGTTCTGTCGCGAGAAAGACGAGGAGCAGGAGACCTGGCACGGCCGGCGCGCCGGGCTGGAAGGCGCGTGCGAGGAATACGGCGCAGACGACGCCTTTCCCATCACCGACCTCGACGACATCCTGCCCGGCCTGCTCGAGAACAAGGAACGCATCTACTACACGATGGGCCGCTACGCGGATTTCGACCAGCGCCTGGTGAGTTGGCTCAACCGCGTGACGTCGAAGGGGCGCGCAGGCGTGCACGCGCCCGACCAGTTCGTCTCGCTTGGACACGTGGTGCACGAGATGCGCCTGTTCAAGAGCAGCCAGGAGCTCAAGGCCATGCGCCGCGCGGCGAGCATCGCGGCGGCAGCGCACGCGCGGGCGATGGCGGTGTGTCGCCCCGGCATGCGCGAGTACCAGGTCGAGGCCGAACTGCTGCACTGCTTCATGCAGCACGGCGCGCGGGCGCCGGCCTACCCCTCCATCGTCGGCAGCGGGGCGAACTCCTGCATCCTGCACTACACCGAGAACGGTGCGACGATGAAGGACGGCGACATGCTCCTCATCGATGCCGGCGCCGAGTATGACTACTACGCCAGCGACGTCACCCGCACCTTCCCGGTCTCGGGCGAGTTCTCCGAGACCCAGCGGCAGGTCTACGAGGTCGTGCTCGCCGCGCAGGCCGCGGCGATCGCCGAGGTCCGTCCCGGCAATGGCTGGAACGAGCCGCACGAAGCGGCGGTCGAGGAGATCACCCGCGGGCTCGTCGATCTCGGCATCCTCAAGGGCCGCCTGCGCAAGCTCATCGACGCCGAGGCCTACCGGCCTTATTACATGCACAAGACCGGTCACTGGCTGGGCATGGACGTGCACGACGTCGGTGATTACAAGCTGCACGACGAGTGGCGAATCTTCGAGCCGGGCATGGTCACCACCGTCGAACCGGGCCTCTACTTTCCCGCTGGATTGAAGGACCTGCCACGACAGTGGTGGAACATCGGCATCCGCATCGAGGACGACGTGCTGGTCACCGAGACCGGTCACGAAGTGCTGTCCATCGAAGCGCCTAAGTCCATCGAGGACATCGAAGCCACCATGCAGCAGAACCGTGTCGCCTGAGCGACAGGTCGTCGTCGCCGGTGCCGGGCTGACGGGCAGCGCGCTGGCCGTGGCGTTGGCCGCGCGCGGTCTCGCCGTGACCGTGGTCGAACGGCGTCAGCCACTGCTCGAGCGGCTGCCCGACGTGCGCGGCCTCGTGCTCTCGGCAGCCTCCCGTACAGTGCTCGAGGGCCTCGGCCTGTGGTCGCGCCTGGCGCCACATGCCACCGCCGTGACCCGTATCCACGTCGCCGAGCAGGGGCGCTTCGGCAGTGTCGTGCTCGATGCCGCCGAGAGCGGCCGCGCGGCTCTCGGCTGGGCCTGTCCCGCCGATGTCATGTTGGCGGAGTTTCACGCCGCGCTGCTCGACATGGACGGGGTGACAGTGTGCTGGGGCGCGGACTTCGTCGACGCCCGCGTACGCGGCGGCGAGATCGAGGTGCGCTTCGGTACGGGCGATGACACGCGCGCAGTCACGGCGGCGCTACTGGTGGGAGCCGATGGCGCCGAATCGACTGTCCGCGCCGGGGCCGGGATTGCGCTCACGGCCCACGATTACGCCCAGCAGGCCATCGTCGCCAACGTCGAAGTCACCCGGCCGCAGGCCGGGCTCGCCTATGAATACTTCACCGCCGAGGGGCCGCTGGCGATGATCCCACGCGGCGGGGCGAGCTACGTCAGCGTGCAGTGCTTGGGCGTGGCGCAGGCCGACGCTGCGCTGCAATTGGACGATGCCGCCTACGCCTCGTTGCTGGAACGTCGTTTCGGTCGTCGTCTCGGCGCCATCGTCGGCGTCGGTCCGCGTCGTGCCCACGCCCTGCGCCGCCAACGCGCGCAGGCGTTGGCCGCCACGCGCACGGTGCTCATCGGTAATGCCGCCAACACCGTTCACCCCAACGGCGCCCAGGGTCTCAACCTCGGCCTGCGCGATGTCGCCACGCTGGCCGACTTGCTCGGGCAGGCGCCAGATGCCGGCGACGCCGGCGTGCTGGCAGCGTACGCCGGCGCGAGGGCGCGCGACCATCGTCTGGTCGGTGGCTTCACGCACCTGCTGGCAACGGGGTTCACTTCGCCCCTCGGCGCTGCGCGCTGCGTGCGGCATGGCGCGCTGGGCGCGCTGTCGCTCGTCGCGCCGTTGCGCCGGCGCCTGGTCGCGGGCCTCGGCGGCGTCGGTCGCCTGCCGCCGGGCGTCGGCGAGTTCGAGCTGCCGGCATGAACACCATCGTGGACGTCGCAGTGGTCGGCGGTGGCGTGGCAGGTCTGTGCTGCGCGGCACTGTTCGTCCGCGCCGGCGCCCGCGTGACCGTGATCGAGCCCGCGCTCGACCGCACGCCGCCCAGCGGGCCGCTCGAACTGCGCACGCTCGCCATCGTCCCGGCCGCGGCGCGCGTGCTCGGCGCGGCCGGCGCCTGGGCCCTGCTCGATCGCACCCGCCTCGCCTCGTTCACCGCGATGGAGGTCTGGGACGCGGGTTCGTCCGGCCGCCTCGAGTTCGCGCCCGGGCCGTCACACGACGGGCCGATGGGCTGGATCGTGGAGAACCGCCAGCTCGTCGCGACGCTGTGCCGGGTGCTGGAAGCGAGCGCGGCGCGCGTGATCAGCGACAGCGTGGTCGATCTGGTCGGCGCGGGACCGGTCGATCTGGGCCTTGCCGGGGGCGGGCGCCTGCAGGCGCGCCTCGTGGTCGCGGCCGACGGCCGGGCCTCGCGATTGCGCGGGATCCTCGGCATCCCCTGGCACGAGACACCCTACGCCGCGCGCGCGCTCATCGCCAACGTCACCACGCAAGCGCCGCACGGATCGATCGCGCGCCAGCGCTTCCTGCCGAGCGGTCCGCTGGCTTTCCTGCCCTTGCCCGACCCGCACGCCTCGTCGATCGTCTGGTCGTGCGAGGAAACCCTCGCCGCGCGGCTCGAAGCGCTCGATGACGCGGCATTTCGCCACGCCCTGGGCGAGGCCTTCGAGCAGCGTCTCGGCGTCATCGAGGCGACCACCGCGCGGGCCTCCTTTCCGCTCCTGCGCGCCCGCGCGGAGAGCCTCGCACAAGGCGCCGTGGCCCTGGTCGGTGACGCTGCCCACGTCGTCCACCCGCTGGCCGGGCAGGGCCTCAACCTCGGCCTGCTCGACGTTGCCGCGCTGGTCGAATGCGTCGGCCCGCCGGCGCGCGAGTCCTGGCCGCGGCCGAGCGCGCTTGGACGCTACGCGCGCTGGCGGCAGAGCGCGGCGCTCGACATGACCCTGGTCACCGACGGTCTCGAACGTCTCTTCGCGCGCGAGGAGGCGCCGCTGCGCTGGTTGCGCGGCCTCGGTCTCGATATCACCAACCGCAGCGGCTCGCTCAAACGCGCGCTGGTCGGGCACGCGATGGGCAACGCCGGCGACGTGCCGCGGCTGGCACGGTCGGGCACCGTCTGAGCGTGACCCAGCGCGGTGGTGGTGGGCGCAGGCGGGCTTGGGCAGAATACGCGCCTCCCGCTGGAAACCCGACGATGACCGCTGCCCCTTCCGCCGTGTACGAGACCGCTCTGACCTGCCTGCCGCTGGTCCAGCGCGGCAAGGTGCGTGACATCTACGCCGTCGGCGACGAGCACCTGCTGATCGTCACCACCGATCGCCTGTCAGCCTTCGACGTCATCCTGCCCGATCCGATCCCCGGCAAGGGCGCGGTGCTGACCGCGATGTCGAACTTCTGGTTCGCGCGCATGCGCCAGGTCGTGCCGAACCACCTCGTCGATCTGCCGCTGGAGGAAGTCGTCACGGATGGTGCGGAACGCGAACTGGTGCGCGGGCGGGCTATCGTCGTGCGACGCCTGCGGCCCCTGCCGATCGAAGCGGTGGCGCGCGGCTATCTCATCGGTTCGGGGTGGAAGGACTACCGGGCGAGCGGCGCGGTCTGCGGCATTGCGCTGCCGGCCGGCCTGGCCCAGGCCGCCGCCCTGCCGGCGCCCATCTTCACCCCGGCGACCAAGGCGGCGGTCGGCGATCACGACGAGAACATCGCTTTCGAGCGCGCCGTCGAACTGGTCGGCGCGCGTCATGCCGAACGCGTGCGCGAGCTCACTCTGCGCATCTACGGTGAAGCCGCGGCCTATGCGCGCGAGCGTGGCATCATCATTGCCGACACCAAGTTCGAGTTCGGCCTCGATGCCGACGACGAGCTGGTGCTGATTGACGAGATCCTCACGCCCGACTCGTCACGCTTCTGGCCGGCGGAGGACTACGCCGTCGGCAGCAGTCCGCCGAGCTTCGACAAGCAGTTCGTGCGCGACTACCTGGAGACGTTGGATTGGGACAAGCGCGCGCCCGGACCGCACCTGCCAGCCGACATCATCGAACGTACCGCGGCGAAATATCGCGAGGCGCTGACGCGGCTGACCGGCTGACGGTGTCAACGCCCACGCGACGCCGACCTGGGTCGCCATCCCCAACCCGTCCCACGACAGGAGCCGTATCCGCATGCAGGTCATCGAAGTCCGCCAACCCGCAAGCCTCGACAGCCTCACCCTGTGCGAGCGGCCCGATCCCGCGCCGGGCCCCGGCGAGATCTGCGTGCGCGTGCGCGCCAGTTCGCTCAACTATCACGACTATGCCGTGGTCAGCGGCATGCTGCCGGTCGAGGACCGCCGCATCCCGATGTCCGATGGCGCCGGCGAGGTCGTCGCGGTGGGTGCAGGGGTCACGGCCTTCGCGCCCGGCGATACGGTCATGTCGACGTTCTTTCCCCAATGGGAGGGTGGCCGGGTTTCGGCGGCGCGTGCGCGCGGCGTCCCCGGCGACCACGTCGATGGTTTCGCGGCGGAGCGGGTGTGCATGCCGGCGACTGCCTTCACCCGCATCCCGGCCGGCTATTCGATGATCGAAGCCGCGACCCTGCCGTGCGCGGCGCTCACGGCGTGGCGTGCCTTGTTCGTCGAGAACGCGATCCGTGCCGGCGACTGGGTGCTGACCCAGGGCAGCGGCGGGGTCTCCGTGTTCGCACTGCAAATGGCCAAGGCCGCCGGCGCGCGCGTCATCGCGACCTCGTCGTCGGCGGCCAAGCTGGAACGCCTGCGCGCGCTCGGGGCGGAGCACCTGATCAACTACCGGGATACCCCGCAGTGGGGCGTCGAGGCGATGCGCCTCACCGGCGGGCGCGGCGTCGACGTGGTGGTCGAGATCGGCGGCGCCGGAACCCTGCCGCAATCGATCGAGGCGACCCGCGTCGGCGGCCACATCTCGCTCATCGGCGTGCTCGCCGGTTGGGGTGGCGAGGTGCCGACGGCAGCGTTGATGTGGAAGAACATCAAGCTGGTCGGGATCACGGTCGGCGCCATCGAGCACCAGCGCGACATGGTCGAGGCGCTGGAAGCGAGCGGCATCCGTCCGGTCGTCGACCGCAGCTTCCCACTGGCGGCAATCGCCGATGCCTTCCGCCACCAGGCCTCGCAGACTCATTTCGGCAAGATCTGCCTGACGATCCCCTGAGGTCGGCACCGCGGACCGCTGCACGGCGGTATTACATGTCGAACGCCTCGGCCAATTCGACCGAACCGCCGGCGGCGAGCACCGGGCAGCCGCGCGCCTTGGCGATCGCGTCGTCGCGGTCACTGGCTTCGATCAGGCTGTAGCCGCTGGGCGGGTTGGCACCACCGTGGGCGACCACCGAGCCATCGCTGGCGACCGTGCTCGCCGGGCCGACCGGATTGCCGCCGTCTAGGACGGCCTTGCCGAGACTGCCGAACCAGCGGCCCCAGGCGTCCATGATCCTTGCCTTCTCGGCGTCCGATTTCGGCGCGCTGCCACCGTGGTACACGAACAAGTATTTGGCCATCGGGACTCTCCTGTCCGATTGAATGATTGGAATGCCGTCGCGACTGGGAAGGCGGCGGCGGCAGTGGACGGTATCACTGGAACGAAGCGCCGAAAGCAGGCAAATTGACCCGATTCGAGCGTATCGATTGTGCACTCTGACCAATCCGACGAACCCACCGTGCTCCCCGACGAAGGCCTGCTCGCGGCGCTCGCCGCCGCCCGCGCCACGCCGGGGCTGGGCACGGCAGCCATGCGCCTCGGCGCAACGCGGGAAGCGGTCGTCGGCGAACTGCTGCGCGTGGTGCAGGCGCGCATTCCGGCCTTCTCCACCACTCACAACCCGGACATCGGTCGCGATCTCCTCGCCCACGTGCGGGCGCACGCCGAGGAACTTCTGCGCCTGCTCGACGGCGAAACGCCGGGCGGATTCGAATTCGTGCGCGAACACGCGCGCCGCCGGGCCGAGCAGCGCTTTCCCCTCGAAGCCATGCTCCATGCCTACCGCTGCGGTCACCGGGTCTTTGCCGGCTGGCTGCGTGACGCGGCGCTGGCGAGCGAACCGGCAGGCCGCGAGACCGCCCTTGCACTGGCCGATTTCGCTCTCGAGTACACCGATGTCGTCAGCAGCATCGCGGCTGGCGCCTATGCCGCGCAGGCCTGCCTGCTCGCGGACGTGGTCGGCGACCAGCGTGCGCAACGCCTGGCACTACTGCTCGAGGGCGCCGACGAATCCGACCCGCGCTGCCTCCGCCTGCTCGGCGAGGCGGGCTATCTCGGTCACGACCTGAGCTACTGCGTCGCCGTGGCGCGGGCGCTCGATGGCGCCGAGATGCAGCACCCGGCACGCGCGCGACGCCTGGCCGAGGCGTGCTCGGCCGCACTCGCACCGAAGCGCTGGCGTTGCCTGGTCGATGTGCGTGACGAGAAGGTGGTGATGGTCATCGCCGACAAGCGTCGCGAATCGGGCTGGACGGCGCCGAAGCGCGCGCTGGCCGATCGGGTCGCCGTCACGCTCGGCCTGCTCGGCAACGCCGTCGTTGTCGGCATCGGCAACGACGCGCCGTCGAGCGCGCACGTCCCAGGCGCGTGGCGCGAGGCGCGCATCGGGCTTGCGCACGCCGGGCCGGTAAAGCGCGTGGTGCAATTCGCGGAGCTGTCGTTGCGCCAGGTTCTCGTGCACCTCGCCGGCGACGATCTCAGGCGGGCGGCGCCGCGTTGGGCCGAGTCCCTACGCGCGGCCGACGTCGCCGGCGGCGGCGCGCTCGTCGCCACGCTCGAGGCCTACGCCGCGGCGGACATGAACGTGCTCAAGGCGGCGGCGCGCCTCGACCTGCATCCGAACACGGTCTACGCGCGCTTTCAGCGCATCGGCGATCTCACCGGGCTCAATCCACGTGCCTATGACGATCTCACCGACCTCCTGCTGGTGATGGCCGCTGTCTCCTGAGGGCGCGCCGAACGACGCGATCGGGTCATCCGGTTGGCGGCGCGGCGCCAGCCGTGCACCGACCGTGAACCGCGTTAGTCCGCCAGCGCGGGCGAGCTCGCGCCACCTCAGCCGACATGCGGCACGAAGTCACCGACCTTGACGATCTTCATGCCGTTGGTGCCGCCGGAGTGCCCGTGCAGGTCGCCCTTGGTCAGGATCACGAGGTCGCCGTCGTCGACCGCGCCGCGCGCCTTGAGGAGCTCCAACACCTCGCGTGTGACCTCCGCGTAGTCGATGCCGGTGACGTCGAAGCGCACTGGGTAGACGTCGCGGTAGAGGGTCACGCGGCGCAGGGTCTCGGGATGGCGGGCGAGCGCGAAGATCGGGATGTCGGTGTTGACGCGCGACATCCAGCGCGTGGTCGCGCCCGATTCGGTGAGCGCCGCGATCGCCTTCACGCCGATGCGGTTGCCACAGTAGATGGCCGACATCGCGATGGCCTGGTCGACGCGGGCGAAGTCGCCCTCGTTGCGGCGCTGGCTGGACGGCCCCCGCCAGTCCTGCTCGGCGCCTTCGCAGATCCGGGACATCGCCGCCACTGCGCGGTCGGGGTAGGCGCCGACGCTGGTTTCACCCGACAGCATCACTGCGTCGGTACCGTCGAGCACGGCGTTGGCGACGTCGAACACCTCGGCGCGGGTCGGCAGCGGGTTCTCGATCATCGATTCCATCATCTGCGTCGCCGTGATCACCGTCTTGTGATGGCGCCGCGCGCGTGCCACCAGCATCTTCTGCGCCGGTGGCAGGCGGGCATCACCGATTTCGACGCCCAGATCGCCGCGCGCGATCATGATGCAGTCGGCGGCGGCGATGATGTCGTCGGCGTGGTCGAGCGCCTCGGCGCGTTCAATCTTGGCGATGATGTCGGCGCGGCCGCCGGCGTCGTGGACCAGCCGGCGCGCGGTTTCGATGTCCTCGCCGGTACGTGGAAAGGACACCGCGATGTAGTCGGCGCCGTGGGCCAGCGCGTGGCGCAGATCCTCGCGATCCTTGTCGGTCAGCGCCGGCGCCGAGAGGCCGCCCCCCTGGCGGTTGATGCCCTTGTGATCGGACAGGGTGCCGCCGCTGACGACGCTGGTCTCGATGACGCGGCCGCGCACCCGTTCGACGCCGAGCACGATGCGGCCGTCGTCAATCAGCAGGGTGTCGCCGGCGGCGACGTCGCCGGGCAGCGCCTTGTAGGTGACGCCAACGCGCTGGGGGGTACCGGCCTCCGGCGCGAGGTCGGCATCGATGTCGAAGCGTGCGCCCTCGACCAGTTCGACCGGCCCGCCGGCGAAGCATTCGAGGCGGATTTTCGGGCCCTGGAGATCGGCGATGAGGCCGAGTTCACGCCCGGCCGTGGCGGCCGCTGCACGTACCGCCGTGGCGCGCGCGGCATGATCGGCGGCCTTGCCGTGGGAGTAGTTGAGGCGGGCGGCGTCGAGGCCGGCAGCGACGAGGCGGTCGAGCATCCCGGGCCGGTCGGTGGCCGGCCCGAGGGTAGCGACGATCTTGGTCCGCCTCACGCGCGCGCGCGTGCTTCCAGCACGGCGACGGCGGGCAGGGTCTTGCCCTCGAGGAACTCGAGAAAGGCGCCGCCGGCGGTGGAGATGTAGGAGATGCCGTTGGCGACGCCGAACTGGGCGATGGCGGCCAGGGTGTCGCCGCCGCCCGCGATGGAGAAGACCTCCGCGCTCGCGATGGCGCGGGCGAGCTTCTCGGTGCCGGCGGCAAAGCCCGGGAACTCGAACACGCCGAGCGGACCGTTCCACACCACCGTACCGGCGCCGGCGATGATGTCGCAGAGCGCCTGCACGGAGTCCGGACCGAGATCCATGATCATGTCGTCGGCGGTCACGTCGGCGACGGCCTTGACCGTGCCCGGCTCCGCCTCGTCGAACGTCTTGCCGACGACGACGTCGCTCGGGATCGGGATGTGGGCGTCGCCGTCGATGAGACGGCGCGCGATGTCGAGCATGTCGTCCTCGCAAAGCGACTTGCCGATCTCGTGGCCGGCAGCCTTGAGGAAAGTGTTGGCGATGCCGCCGCCGACGACGAGCTGGTCGACTTTGGTCACGAGCGTCTCGAGCAGGTCGAGCTTGGTCGAGACCTTCGAACCGCCGACGATGGCGACCAGCGGCCGCCGCGGAGCGTCGAGCGCCTGGCGCAGGGCATCGACCTCGGCCATGAGGAGCGGCCCGGCACAGGCGACGGGGGCGAACTTCGCCACGCCGTGGGTCGAGGCCTGCGCGCGGTGCGCGGTGGCGAAGGCGTCGTTGACGAAGACGTCGCAGAGCGCCGCCATGCGCTTCGCCAGCGCCTCGTCGTCCTTGCCCTCGCCGACCAGGAAGCGCGTGTTCTCGCACAGCGTGATGCTGCCCGGGGCGACCTCGACGCCGTCCAGCCACTCGGCGGCGAAACCGACCGGGCGTTCGAGCAGCTTCGCGAGCGCCTCGGCCACCGGCGCCAGCGACTGCGCCGGATCGATCTCGCCTTCCTTGGGCCGGCCGAGATGCGACATCACCAGCACCGCGGCGCCGGCCTTGAGCGCCGCGCGCAGGGTGGGCAGCGCGGCGCGCAGGCGGGTGTCGTCGGTGATCGCGCCGTTCTTCATCGGCACGTTGAAATCCTCGCGGATCAGTACACGCTTGCCCGCGAGGTCGAGGTCGGTCATGCGCAGCATCGATCAGGCCTTCATCATGGCGATGGTGGTGTCGAGCATGCGGTTGGAGAAGCCCCACTCGTTGTCGTACCACGACAGCACCTTGACCATGGTGCCGTCGATGACCTTGGTCTGGCTCGATTCGAAGATCGACGAGTGAGGGTTGTGGTTGAAGTCGATCGAGACCAGCGGCTCTTCGTTGAAGGCGAGCACGCCCTTCAGTTCGCCGTCGGCGGCCTCGCGCAGGATGGCGGCAATCTCCTTGGCGTCGGTCTTGCGCGCGGCGTTGAAGGTCAGATCGACCAGCGACACGTTGATGGTCGGCACGCGCACGGCGTAGCCGTCGAGCTTGCCGTTCAACTCCGGCAGGACCAGGCCGACGGCGGCGGCGGCGCCGGTCTTGGTCGGGATCATCGACTGCGTGGCCGAGCGCGCGCGGCGCAGGTCCGAGTGGTAGACGTCGGTCAGGACCTGGTCGTTGGTGTAGGCATGGATGGTGGTCATGATGCCGTTGACGACGCCGATCTTCTCGTGCAGCGGCTTGACCAGCGGGGCCAGGCAGTTGGTCGTGCAGGACGCATTGGAGACGACGGTGTCGCTGGCTTTGAGGACGTGGTGGTTGACGCCGTAGACCACGGTGGCATCGACGTCGTCGCCGGCCGGGGCGGAGATCAGGACCTTCTTCGCGCCGCCCTGGAGATGCGCCGAAGCCTTGGCCTTGGAGGCGAACAGGCCGGTGCACTCGTGCACGACGTCGACGCCGAGATCGCCCCAGGGCAGTTTGGCCGGGTCGCGCTCGGCGAACACCTTGATGGCGCGGCCGTTGACGATCATGGTGTCGTCCTTGACCTCGACCTTGCCCGGGAAGCGGCCGTGCGCGCTGTCGTAGCGCGTGAGGTGGGCGTTGGTATTGGCATCGCCGAGGTCGTTGACAGCGACGATCTCCAACTCGCCGGTGCGCTCGGCCTCGAACAGGGCGCGCAGCACGTTGCGGCCGATGCGGCCATAGCCATTGATGCCAATACGGATGGTCATGGGATGTCTCCTGGGTCGGTGGTCGTTGTCTGGTTGCGGGGCGGGTGCGCTCAGACGCCCGCGAGGTAAGTACGCACTTTCTCCGTGACGCTGGCCTGGTCGAGGCCGAAGTGTTTCGACAGGTCGCCGGCCGGGGCCGAGGCGCCGAAGCCGTCGAGGCCGATGACGAGGCCGTCGAGGCCGACGTAGCGGTACCAGCCATGGGTCGTGCCGGCTTCGATCGCAATCCGGCGCGTGATGGCGCGCGGCAGCACCGCCTCGCGCCACTGCGCGTCCTGGCGTTCGAACGCCTCGACACAGGGCATCGAGACGACGCGCACGGCCTGCCCGGCCTCGTTCAGCGCGAGCGCCGCCTGGCGCGCGAGTTCGATCTCCGAGCCAGTGGCGATGATCACGGCCTCGGCGGCGCGCGCCGGTTCGAGCAGCACGTAGCCGCCGCGGGCGATGGCGGCGAGCTGGTCGGCGTCACGCGCCTGTGCCGGCAGGCCTTGGCGCGAGAGCAGGAAGCAGCTCGGGCCGTCGCGGCGTTCGATGGCGGCGACCCAGGCCGCCGCGGTCTCGGCCGCATCGGCCGGGCGCCACACGTCGAGATTCGGGATGAGACGCAGCGAAGCGGCATGTTCGATGGGCTGGTGGGTGGGACCGTCCTCGCCGAGACCGATGGAATCGTGGGTGTAGACGAACAGGCTGCCGAGTCCCATCAGCGCCGCCATGCGCACGGCGTTGCGCGCGTAATCGGAAAAGACGAGGAAAGTGCCGCCGTAGGGCATGACCCCGCCGTGCAGCGCCATGCCGTTCATCATCGCGCTCATGGCGAATTCGCGCACGCCGTACCACACGTAGTTGCCGGACTTGTCGGTCGCGGTGATGCCGCGGCTGGCCTGGTGCCAGGTGAGATTGGAGCCGGTGAGGTCGGCCGAGCCACCGAGCAGTTCCGGCAGTACCGCGCCGAGCCGATCGAGCACGCGCTCCGAGGACTTGCGCGTGGCGTCCTTGCCGCCCGCCGCCGCGATGTCGGCGACGATGGCGCGCGCCGTGCCGGCCCAGTCCGCCGGCAGCTCGCCTGCCGTCACGCGCTCGAACTCAGCGGCTTCGGCCGGGTACTTGTCGCGGTAGGCGGCGAGGACCTCGGTCCAGGAGCGCTCGGCGGCGGCGCCGGCCTCGCGCGCGTCCCAGGCGCCGTAGAGCGCGTCCGGGATCTCGAACGGCGGGTGGTTCCAGCCCAGGTTCACGCGCGTCGCCGCCACCTCGTCGACGCCGAGCGCGGCGCCGTGACAGGACTCGGTACCGGCCTTGTTCGGCGCGCCCCAGCCGATGGTCGTCTCGCAGCAGATCAAGGTCGGCTGGCTGGTATTGGCGCGGGCCGTTTCCAGCGCCACGCGCACGGCCTCGGCGTCGTGGCCGTCGACGGCCGGGATGACCTGCCAACCGTAGGCCTCGAAGCGCGCCGCGGTGTCGTCGCCGAACCAGCCCTCGACCTCGCCGTCGATCGAAATGCCGTTGTCGTCGTAGACCACGATGAGCTTGCCGAGTCCCAGGGTGCCGGCCAGTGAACAGGCCTCATGGGAGATGCCTTCCATCAGGCAGCCATCGCCGGCGAAGACATAGGTGTGGTGGTCGACCAGGTTCAAGCCCGGCTTGTTGAAGCGCGCGGCCAGGTGGGCTTCGGCCAGCGCCATGCCGACGGCGTTGGCCAGCCCCTGGCCGAGCGGGCCGGTGGTGGTTTCGACGCCTGGTGTCTCGTGGTACTCGGGGTGGCCCGGCGTCTTCGAGCCGAGCTGACGGAAGTTCCTGATTTCATTCAGCGGCAGGTCGTAGCCCGTCAGGTGCAGCAGGGCGTAGATCAGCATCGAACCGTGACCGTTGGAGAGCACGAAGCGATCGCGGTTGAACCAGTGCGGGTTGGTCGGGTTGTGGCGCAGGAGATCGCGCCATAGCACCTCGGCGATGTCGGCCATGCCCATGGGGGCGCCCGGGTGGCCCGAGTTGGCGGCCTGCACGGCGTCCATGGCCAGGGCGCGGATGGCATTGGCCAGCTCGCGGCGTGACGGTGCGGTGGCCGCCTCGCGCCGCACGGTCTGCGGGTCGCTCATGTTCCTGATACCTCGACGGGTGTGGTGATCCAGCGTCGGCCGCTGCGGCGCGCCGGGTCGGCGGGCGCGATGGCCGTCGTTCTCTGTCTAATCTTTATTGGCGTCCGTTCACCGGGCGGGCAGGCCCGAAATCCCGGTGTCGGTGGCGCGATGGCGAGGCAGCTCGCCGTCGCTGCCGAGAGCGGCGGCATTTTAGCCCGGATTGCCCGGGCGTGTCCGTCGCCCGGCGGGATCCGCTGGCGGGCCTGGACGGATGGTGAACCGGGCATGCGATAGCCAAATCCATGAGGCGCAAGCGCCTGTCGCGTCCCCCGCATCATCGCGCCGGGCCGGTTCGGCATCGTCGTGCTGCCACGCGCCGGTCACGTCACGGGTGGTGCGCCTGCGTTGCACGCGTGTGGCGCGGCGGCCGGTGGGAGTTTCCTTAGCACATCGCGGCGAGCTCGGGGATAATCGCGAGGCCCGGTGACCGAGACCCTCGCACAACCCATGACGACCCCTCCCAGCGGCACCGCCGCATCCACGCACCTGAGCTTCGAATTCTTCCCGCCGCGCTCCGCCGAGGCCGTTGCGCGACTGGCGGTCACGCGCGAGCGCCTCGCGGCGCTCGGCCCCGAGTTCTTCTCCGTCACCTTCGGCGCCGGTGGCAGCACCCGTGACCTGACCTTGGAGACCGTGCTCGAACTGCGCGCCGCGACCGGCGTCGACAGCGCCCCGCACCTCTCGTGCATCGGCTTCACCGCCGCCGGGATCGGCGAAATCCTGGCGCAGTTCCGTGCCGCCGGCATCCGTCGCCTGGTGACCCTGCGCGGCGACATGCCGTCCGGCTCGACCGGCTTCGGCGAGCTGCGTTATGCCAACGAACTGGTCGAGTTCATCCGCCGCGAAGCGGGCGACCATTTCCACGTCAGCGTCGCGGCGTACCCGGAAGTCCATCCGCAGGCGCCCGGTGCCGCCGCCGACCTCGCCAACTTCAAGCGCAAGGTCGATGCCGGTGCGGACGACGCCATCACCCAGTATTTCTATAACGCCGATGCCTATTTCCGCTTCGTCGACCTGGCCCGCGCCAACGGCATCGTCATCGACATCGTGCCCGGCATCATGCCGATCACGAGCTTCTCCGGGCTGAAGCGCTTCTCCGACATGTGCGGGGCCGAGATCCCGCGCTGGATGCTCAAGCGGCTACAGGACTTCGGCGACGACCGCGTGGCGATCCAGGCGTTCGGCGTCGACGTCGCGACGCGCCTGTGCGAACAGCTGCTCGCCGGCGGCGCGCCGGGCCTGCACTTCTACACCATGAACCAGCACGAAGCGCCGCGGGCCATCTGCGCCAACCTCGGCCTGGGTGGCGGAACGACCGGGTGACGGCCACGACCGTCCGTCCGCTGCTGCTGCTGGTCGATGACGACGAGCTGATCGTCGACGCCCTTGGTTTCGCCCTCGATGAGGACTTCGATCTCCTCACCGCCGGTTCGCGCGCGGCGGCCATCGAGGCGCTGCGCAGCGCGGCGCGACCGCCCGACCTCGCGCTGGTCGATCTCGGTCTGCCGCCCGCGCCACACCATCCCGACGAGGGCTTCGCCCTGGTCGGCGAGCTGTTCGCGTTCAACCCGCATATGAAGGTGCTGGTGCTGTCGGGGCAGAACGAGCGCGGCAACATCCAACATGCCCTGACCCTGGGTGCGGTCGACTTCGTTGCCAAGCCCTGCGACGCGGAGTTGCTGCGTGCGCGCCTGCGCCACCAGCTCATGTTGCTCGAAGCGGAGGCGCCGGGCCGCGGCGGGGGCGACGGCATGGGCGAACTGCTGACCGGCACGAGCAGCGCCATGGCGACCTTGCGCGCGCTGATCGAACAGTTCGCCGACACCCCCTTCCCGGTGCTCGTCGAGGGCGAATCGGGCAGCGGCAAGGAACTCGTCGCGCAATGCCTGCACGCCGCGAGCGGACGGCGCGAGCGGCGGATGCTGACGTTGAACTGCGCGGCCTTCCGTCCCGAACTGCTCGAAGCCCAGCTGTTCGGCCATGCCCGCGGCGCCTACACCGGCGCCGACAAGGCGCGCGCGGGCTTCTTCGAGGAGGCCGACGGCGGCACGCTGTTTCTCGACGAGGTCGGCGAGATGCCTCTCGACCTGCAGGCCAAGTTCCTACGCGTGCTCGAGAACGGCGAGTTCTACCGTCTCGGCGAGACCGCCAGCCGGCGCACCGACGCCCGCGTCGTCGCGGCCACCAACCGTGACCTGCGCGAATGCGTGCGCGCCGGCCAGTTCCGTGCCGACCTCTTTCATCGTCTCACCGTGCTGACCCTGAACGTGCCGCCGTTGCGAAGCCGCGGCGATGACTGGCGGCTGCTGCTCGAGCGCTTCCAGCGCCAGTATGCCGATTCGATCAAACCGTTCGTGCTCGGTGCCGATGCCGAGACCCTGCTCGCCGCCTACTCGTTTCCGGGCAACGTGCGCGAGCTGCGCAACATCGTCGTGCGCCTTGGCGCCAAGTATCCCGGTCAGACGGTCAGCGCCGCCCAGTTGCGCGGCGAACTCGAATTCGAATACGACGGCGCTGCGACCACCCGCCCGCCCGGCGATGATCTCGCGGCGCGCATCCACAGTCCCGGCTTTCGCCTGGACCGCGAGCTCGAGAACCTCGAACGGGCCTATATCGAAACTGCGCTCGCGCTCGGCGAGGGCAACCTGAGCAAGGCCGCGCGCCTGCTCGGCGTCAACCGCACCACGCTGTACAGCCGCATGGCGCGGCTCGGTCTCGGCCCTGTCGCCGGCAATCCCTGAGCGGCACACGGCAGCGGAGGACCAGCGGTGTACGAGCAGCATTTCGGCCTCGACAAGCCACCGTTTCGCATCACCCCCGATCCCGAGTTCTTCTTCCCGGGCGGCAACCGCGGCGCGGTGCTCGAGGCCCTGTGCTACGCCGTCACCCGCGGCGAGGGCATCGTCAAGGTCGTCGGCGAGGTCGGCAGCGGCAAGACCATGCTCTGCCGCATGCTCGAACGCGAACTGCCGCCGGCCTGCGAGATCGTCTACCTCGCCAACCCGCGCCTGGCGCCGGGCGAGATCCTGCACGCCATCGCCTTCGAACTGAAGTTGCCGGTCGCCGCCGATGCGCCGCGGCTGCAGGTGATGCACGCCCTGCAGGACTACCTGCTGGCCGCCCATGCCGAGGGGCGGCGGGTGATCATGTTCGTCGAGGAAGCCCAGGGCATGCCGGTCGAATCGCTCGAGGAGATGCGCATGCTGAGCAACCTCGAGACCACCCGCGACAAGCTGCTGCAGATCGTCCTGTTCGGCCAGCCGGAACTGGACGACAAGTTGAATACGCATGAGATCAGGCAGTTGCGCGAGCGCATCACGCACAGTTTCGAACTCGCACCGCTCGGCCGCGAGCAGATCCGCGACTATCTCGTCACCCGCGTACGGGCCAGCGGTTACCGCGGCAACGACCTCTTCACGGCGGCCGCCGTGATCGAGCTGGCGCGGCACTCACAGGGCCTGTTGCGGCGCATCAACGTGCTCGCGGACAAGGCCCTGCTGGCCGCCTTCGCCGCCAACGCCGCAACCGTGTCCCCGGCGCATGTGCGCCTCGCCGCGCGCGACAGTGCGTTCGCGCCGGCGGCGCGGCGTAGCGCGCGTCTCGCGCTGCTGCTGGCCGGGGGACTGCTGATGGTCGTCCTGGCCGGGGTCGGCATCGTCACCTGGCTCAGGGGCACGGGGGAAAATCTCCCGCCAGGGGCGGCAGGCGAGGCGGCGGCTGCGCGCGCACCCGAGGCACCGGCTATGCTGGACCGGGTATCCCCCGCGCCGGCGCCAGCGGAGTCCACCGTGCCGACGAACCCGGCGTTGCTGCCGACGGTCGATCCGATCAGTGGTTTCGTCACCGATGCACACCTCGCGCCGCGCCTGGCGCCCTTGCCGTCAGGGCCCGCCCAGGCCGCCGGGGAGGGGCCGCCCGGGGCTGGGAATGTTCGCGAATAAACGTCGAAAATTTAGATAGTTGTATTTAAAATATCATGTGTTATCTTGCAACGCTGGGGGGCCTGCCGGCCGCACGCACGGGCGCATTGAAATGATCAGACGAGTCCTCAGCAGCCTGCTTCTGCTCACGGTTGCCACCAGTTGCAGCGAGATTCGCCCGCAAGCGGTGCCTGCGCCCAAGGGGCACCTCGACGCACCGACGGCGGCGCCGGCGCAGGACATTCCCGACATCGTGCAGCAGGTGCCCTTCGTCCCGCCGCCCCAGGCGGTACCGGAGAGCGAGCGCTACACCGTGGTGGTGAACGACGTCCCGGTACGCGAACTACTCTTCGCCCTCGCTCGCGACGCCGAGTTGAACATCGACATCGCCGGCGACGTCGACGGCCGCGTCACCCTGAACGCCATCGACCAGACCCTGCCGCAGATCCTCGAACGCATCGCGCGCCAGGTCGCGCTGCGCTACGAGATCACCAACGGCACCGTCGTCATCTCGCCCGACCTGCCCTACTACCGCACCTACGACGTCGGTTACGTCAACCTCTCGCGCGACACCGATACCACCGTCAACGTCGCTACGCGTGTAGCCACCACGGGCGAAGGCAGTATCGAGGAGTCTGGCGGTTCGGGCGGCGGCGGTTCCGGGGGCGGCAACAACTCCTCGTCCACGCGCCTGACCTCGCGCTCCTACAACCGTTTCTGGGAGACCCTCGAAGGCAACATCCTGGCCCTGCTCGGCGAAACCGAGCGGCGCGGCGCCGACGATCTCTCGGACCGCGTCATCATCAACGCCGCCGCCGGTATGATTTCCGTCAAGGCCACCGCGCACGAACACGAGCTGATCGGCGAGTTCATCGATCGTGTCCTGGTCAGCGCGCGCCGCCAGGTGATGATCGAGGCCACCATCGTCGAGGTCACGCTGAACGACCAGTACCAGGCCGGCGTCGACTGGACCCTGTTCCTGCAGGACGGCGGTACCGGCTTCACCTTCGACCAGAACCTGCTTGGCGCCGTCACCGATGGCGTCATCGACAATTCGATCTCCTCGGCCACGCTCGGCTTCTTCGATCCCAGCGTCGGCGACAACGCCGTCGCCGCCAGCGTGCGGCTGCTGCGCGAGTTCGGCGACGCCAAGGTGCTGTCGAGCCCGCGCCTGATGGTGCTGAACAACCAGACCGCAATCCTGAAAGTGGTCGAGGAACTGGTCTATTTCACCGTCGACGTCACCAACCGCGACGGCGGCTTCAACACCCAGGGGCGGACGATTGTCGAGTCCGAGGTCAACTCGGTGCCCGTGGGCCTGGTGATGGCCGTCACGCCGCAGGTTTCCGCCACCGACGAGGTCACCCTCACCGTGCGCCCGACCATCTCGCAGAAGGTCGGAGACGCGGTGGATCCCGGGGTGCAGCTTGCCGCGCAGTTCAACGGCGCCGACGGTGCCAATATCACCAACACGGTGCCGATCATCCGCGTGCGCGAGATGGAATCGGTGCTCAAGCTGGTCGACGGCCAGATCGGCGTCCTCGGCGGTCTGATGCAGGACGACATCCGCACCGGCAACCGCCAGATCCCGGGGCTGTCGAAATTGCCGGTGCTGGGCGACATGCTCTTCAACACCGAGGAGCTGACCAACACCAAGACCGAGTTGGTCATCTTCCTGCGTCCGGTGGTGGTCCGCGACCCCAACGTCAACACCGATCTCGCCGGCTACCGCGAATTCCTCGATACCCGCACCGGCGGCCCACGCCTCGGCGCGCAGGCCGGCGACACGCCTTGAGCCCGGGTCCGCGGAGGAGCTGCCCATGAGCCTCTTGATGGATGCGCTGCGCCGCGCCGAGCAGGAGAAGAAGGCGCGCGAGGCGCAGGAAGGCGAGGGCGCCGGCGACGGTGAGGCCACGCGCGCCCAAGCTCCATCCGAGCGTGCCCCGGTCGCCGGACCGGAAGACATCACCATGCAGATCGAGCCCGCGGCGGTGGCCGCCGCAAGCCGCGGCGAACCGGTGGACCTCGGTTTCGACCTCGCGCCCGGCGACGACAGCCGGGCCATCACCCGCAAGCTGACCGGCGACGACTCGAGCGCCTTCGATCTCGCCGATGACGGTACCGACAGCGGCCCCGCGGTGCACGACGGTGACATGAGCCGCTCGATGTCGTTGGACGATCTCTCGCTCGAACCGATCGAGGGCATCGAGGCCTTCGAGCAGAACGACGAGGACGACGGTGGCCTGGCCACCGACGAGACCGCCGAAGGCATCGCCCCCGGCTTCACGCACACGCTTGGCGGCACCACCGCGGGTGCACGGGCGCGGGTCGACCAGACCGCCACCA
Source organism: Gammaproteobacteria bacterium (assembly GCA_050184115.1). GTDB lineage: Bacteria > Pseudomonadota > Gammaproteobacteria > JACKNG01. Next base: position 208,674 of record JBFXAQ010000005.1, read on the forward strand.
TGCCCTCGGCACGCGCCGTCGAACACGAAGTCGACGCCTACTTCGAGCGCTCGCAATCGATGGAGGTCCCGCGTGGCCGGGTCAACGCCGACTTCACGCTCGAGGACGTCGCCGCGCACACCGTGGTCGGCGCGCAGACCGTGTTCGAGGCCAGCCGACGGCCGCGCAGCAATCGCCTGCTCATCGCCGTCGGCGCAGTCGCCGTGCTGATCGTGCTCGGCATCGGCGTCGTCGCCCTGTTCTATGCCCAGCAGAGCGCGGGGCCGCGGCCCTTGCCGTCACCGGCCGTGGCCGCCGGCGTCGAGCGTCCGCCGCTGCGCGAACTGCCGGTCGTGCCCCTCGAGGAGGTGCCGGCGGTGGCGGCCATCGTGGCGCCTCGTATCGAGACCACGACCGGCCCCGACACTGCCGCCGCGGTGGCAGCATCCGACGCCGGCGACGCCGGCGCGACAGCGCCCGTCGCGGAGGCGCCGGCGGTGGAAGCTGCGGTGGAGCCCGCGGCGACGGCGTCGCTGGCAGACGCGGCTCCCGTGGAGCCGGTCGTGCCCGCTGCACCACCTACGGCCGCCGCAACCGCCGGTGTTACGGCATCGGACCCGGCTCCCCGGGCACCTGCCGTGGCGACCGTCGCCGCGCCGCCCGCTGCCGCGCCGGTACCACCCATGCCGCCCCCGTTGGCGGACGTCGGCGCCGGCGAGGTGCGCATCGCGCGTTCGCGCCAGCCGGCCGCGGTCGATGCCAACGTCCAGGCCGCCTACGATGCGTACCGTACCGGCGACTTCGAAACCGCGCGGGCGCGCTACGGTGCGGCCCTGGTCGACCACCCCGACCAGCGTGATGCCCTGCTCGGGCTCGGTGCCGTGGCCCTGGCCGCGAACGATCTGCCCGAAGCTTACCGACGTTACGCGGCCGTACTCGCCGCCCATCCCGGCGACGCCGTGGCGAGCGCGGCGCTGTTCAGCCTCACCGGCGGCGAAGGCGACGTTGGCGCGGCGCGTCTGCGCCTGCTCACCGACCAGGCCGGCGACAACCCCTATGTCCATTTTGCGCTCGGCACCTGGTACGCCCGTCAGCAGCGCTGGGGTGACGCCCAGCAGGCCTACTTCGAGGCCTTCCGGCGCGACGCCAGCAATGCCGACTACGCCTACAACCTGGCCGTCAGCCTCGACCGCATGGGGCAGTCCAGGGCCGCGCTCGACTACTACCAGAAGGCCCTGGGCCTCGCCGATGCGGGCAACGCGGCGTTCAATCCCGCCCAGGTGCTCGAGCGCATCCAGAGCCTGGCACCCGCGGCAACGCCTTGAGCGCGCCGATGCCGGCCGCTCGTCGCCCGTCTGCCCGCTCCGGCCCGCGTGCTGCGGCGGCCTGCCGCGCAGCCACCGTCGAGGCCAGGCAATGAGCGCGAGCAAACGATCCATGCGCATCGGCGAACTGCTGGTGCAGAAGGGCGTGGTCAGCTCCGACCAGATCCGCATCGCCCTGACCGAACAGCGCAAGAACCGCGATCACCTCGGCAAGATCCTCGTGCGGCTCGGTTTCGCCACCGAGGCCATCATCCTCGACGTACTCGGCGGCGCCCTCGGCCAGCAGAAGGCACACCTCTCGCAGGTGGTGGTCGACTCGGAGGCCATCCGTCTCATTCCGAAGGACATGGCGCGGCGCTTCCGCATCCTGCCGCTGACCTACGACGCCAACGCCAACCGCCTGACGCTGGCCATGGCCGACACCTTCAACGTCGTCGCGCTCGACCAGATCGCGGCCCTGCTCGGCGGCGACGTCGAGATCCAGCCGCTGATGGCCGGCGAGGCCGAGATCGAGAAGGCCATCGACCAGTTCTACGGCTTCGAGCTCTCGGTCGACGGCATCCTGCGCGAGATCGAGACCGGCGAGATCGACTACGAGAGTCTCGATTCCGATTCCGCCGAGTACTCGCAGCCCGTCGTGCGACTGGTCAACGCACTGCTCGCCGACGCCGTCAAGCGCAACGCCTCGGACATCCACTTCGAGCCCGAGGAAGGCTTCCTGCGCTTCCGCTACCGCATTGACGGCGTGCTGCGACAGATCCGCTCGCTGCACAAGAACTACTGGTCGGCGATCGCGGTGCGCCTGAAGGTCATGTCGGGCATGGACATCGCAGAGACGCGCGCGGCGCAGGACGGGCGCATCACGCTCACCCTGTCCGGCCGCCAGATCGACTTCCGTGTCTCGACCATTCCCACCGTGCACGGTGAGAACATCGTGCTGCGCGTCCTCGATCGGCAGAAGGGCATCGTACCGATCGAGCAGATCGGGCTCGAGGACGATCTCCTCATGACGCTCAAGCTGATGGTGGCGCGGCCCGAGGGCCTGCTGCTCGTCACCGGCCCCACCGGCAGCGGCAAGACCACCACGTTGTACAGCCTGCTCAACCATCTCAACACCGAGTCGGTCAACATCATGACCCTCGAGGACCCGGTCGAGTACCCGATGGGCATGATCCGGCAGACCTCGATCAACGAGGCCGCGCGGCTCGACTTCGCCAGCGGCGTGCGTTCGATCCTGCGCCAGGATCCGGACATCATCCTGATCGGCGAGATCCGCGACGAGGACACGGCGGCGATGGCCTTCCGCGCCGCCATGACCGGTCACCAGGTGTTTTCCACCCTGCACACCAATTCATCGCTCGGCGCCATCCCGCGCCTGTCCGACATGGGCATCAAGCCCGACATCATGTCCGGCAACATCATCGGCATCCTGGCCCAGCGCCTGGTACGCAAGCTGCGCGTCGACTGCCGCGAAGGCTACGTGCCGAGCGACATCGAGCGGCGCATCCTCGGCATGGACAACGCCTATCGGCAACATCCCATCTACCGCGTTGCCGAGGAGTTTCGTCATGCCCAGCACCAGGGCTACGAGGGTCGTACGGCACTGATGGAGGTGTTGCGCCTGGATCGTGAACTCGACGAGTTGATCGCGCGTGGCGCGACCATGAACGAACTCAACAACGCCGCGCGCAAGCAAGGCTTCCAGACGCTCGCCGATGCCGCCATCAAGCTCGTCATCGCCGGCGTCACCTCGCTCGACGAGGTCACGCGCGTGGTCGATCTCACCGGGCGACTGCACTGATGGAGGCCTACCGCTACAAGGCGGTCAACGCCCAGGGGCGGGTGCTGCAGGGGCGCATCGACGCCGTCAACCCGGCCGATCTCGAGACGCGCCTGAGCCGTCTCGGCCTCGATCTCGTCAACTACCGCGAACTCAAGCGGCACAAGAACGTCACCGGTCGCGGCATCCAGCGCGTCGACCTGATCACGTTCTGTTTCCACCTCGAGCACCTCGTGCGCGCCGGCGTGCCCATCCTCGAGGGCCTGGCCGACCTGCGCGACACCATCGACAACAAGCGTCTGCGCGAAGTCACCGGCGCCATGATCGAATCGATCGAGGGTGGCAAGAACCTCTCGCAGGCGATGTCCGATTTCCCGGCCGTGTTCCCGGCAGTGTTCGTCAGCCTCATCCGCGCCGGCGAGGAGTCGGGGCAGCTCAACCTGGTCCTCGGCAAGATCATCGAGAACCTGAAATGGCAGGACGAGCAGGCGGCCGTCACCAAGAAGCTCCTGCTCTATCCCGCGATCGTCACCGTGGTCGTGATCGCGGTGATGTTCTTCCTCATGCTCTACGTGGTGCCGCAGCTGATTTCCTTCCTGTCCACCATGGGCCAGGAACTGCCCTTGCAGACCAAGGCGCTGATTGCGACGTCGGCCTTCATGACCCGCTTCTGGTACGTGATGATGCTCGGTCCGGTGTTCGCGATCGCGGGGCTCGTCACCGCCTACCGCACCAATCCGAAATTCGCCGAGCGCGCCGACGACTGGCTGCTGCACCTGCCGCTGCTCGGGCCGGTGATGAAGAAGCTCATCGTCACGCGCGTGTGCCAGGTATTCTCGATCATGTATTCCTCCGGCATCACCGTGCTCGAATGCATCCGCAACGCCGAGTCGGTGGCCGGCAACCGCGCAGTCGCCACGGCCATGCGCACGGCCGGGCGCCAGATCGCCGATGGCGGAGGTATCAGCCGCAGTTTCGCCGCCACGGGGCTGTTTCCGCCGCTGGTCATCCGCATGCTGCGCGTCGGCGAGAACACCGGCGCGCTGGAAGAGGCGCTCGACAACGTCAGCTATTTCTATGCCCGCGACGTCGCCGAATCCGTCGCGCGCCTGCAGGCCATGATCATGCCGGCCATCACCATGGTGCTGGGGGCGCTGCTGTTCTGGATAATGGCCTCGGTACTGGGACCGATTTATGACCTCTTTACTCAAATCGACTTTTAGCGGCGCCGAGACGCGCGTGCTCCTGGTCGGCGGGGAGCGCGCGATCCTGTACCTGTTCGAGCGACGCGAGCTCGCGCATGCCTACATCTTCGGCGCCGACGCGGCCGGTTTCGCCGCGTTCTCGCGCTGCCTGTCCGAACTCGATCCGGCGCCTGTCAGCGTGCTGGTCGACATCGTCGAGGAGGAGTATCGCCAGGACACCATCCCGCACGTCACCGGCGCCGATCGCCGCGCAGTGCTGGAACGCAAGTTCGCGCGCCTGTTCCGCGGTACGCCCTACCATTCGGCGTTGTTCCAGGGGCGGCTGACCGGCGAGCGGCGCGACGACAGCATGCTGCTCACCGCGATCACGCGCCCCGAGCTGCTGGCGCCCTGGATCGAGCGTCTGCTCGAACGGCACGCCCCGATCACCGGTATCTACTCCCTGCCCATCGTCAGCGAGGGCCTGCTCTCGCGCATCGATGCCGGCGGCCCCAACGTGCTGCTCATCTCGCTGCAGAAGGCGAGCGGCCTGCGCCAATCCTTCTATCGCGACGGGCATCTCAAGATCAGCCGCCTCGCGCACATGCCGCGACTCGGTTCGGTACCGTTCGCCGCCCACCTCATGGGCGAGGTCGAGAAGCTTCGGCGCTACCTCAACAGCATGGCGATGCTCGCGGCCGAGCACCCGTTGTCGATCTACATCCTCAGCCACGGCCAGCTGCTGTCCGAACTCGAACAGCATTGCCGCGACACCGAGCGCGAGAAGTTCTACCTCCTCGACATCGACCAGGTCGCGCGCCGTCTCGGTATGAAGAAGACCGGCGAGTCGCATTACGCCGATCTCGTCTTCGCGCGGCAATTGCTCATGCGCGCCCCGCGGGCATCCTATGCCAAGCCCGAGGAGACGCAGTTCTTCGCCCTCCATCGCCTGCGCATCGCGCTGTCGGTGGCGGGGGTGATCCTACTGCTGGCCAGTGCCGGCTGGAGCGGGTTCAATTTCATCGAAGGCGTGATCCTGAAGGAACAGGCCCTGGATGCGGCGCAGAAGGCCGAGTTCTACCGCGAGCGCTTCGACATGGCGCGCGCCAAGCTGCCGGCGACGCCGGTGGAGCCGCGCGAGATCAAGACGGCGGTGGATGCCGTGGCCGCGCTGCGCGCCCACAAGGCGACGCCGAACGCGATGCTGGCGGTCATCAGCAGCGTGCTCGATCGCGAGCCGACGGTGCGTCTCGACGCCATCGAGTGGCGCAGCGGCGACGCCACGGCAGTCGCTGTCACGCCGCCACCGGCGCCCGAGGCCGGGGTCGAACTCGCACAGCCGCCGATCGAGCTCTACCAGGTCGCCGAGCTCGACGCGCACCTCGCGCCGTTCGACGGCGACTACCGCGCGGCCATCGCGCTGGTCGACCGCTTCGCCGATGCGCTCGCCGCCCGGCCCCTGGTCACCACGGTCGAAGTCCTGCAGTACCCGCTCGACGTCCGCTCGGACGCCAGCGTCAGCGGCTCCGCCACCCGTGGGCACGCCCAGGCCGCGGCCACCTTCCGACTCAAGCTCGTCATGGGTGTGAACGATGGCAACCAGGAAAGTTGACTGGTCAATCCTGCGCGGAACCATCATCGGTTTCGTCATCTGCGTGCTGGCCTCGGCCGGCATGCTGGCGGCGAGCTTTTATTTCCGCGACGGCATGCAGCGCGAGTACCAGGTCAATCATCGGCGCTTCCGTGACGCCAGCCAGCAATACCTCGCGGTCGACGAGGAGGAACGCATCATCGACGAGTTCTATCCCCAGTTCGTGCGCCTCTACCGCGGCGGCCTGCTCGGTCGCGAGCGGCGCCTGAGCTGGCTGGAGACGCTGCGCGAGGCCGGCGCGGCCCTGCGCGTACCGGAGCTGAACTACAAGCTCAATGCGCAGCAGGCCTGGCAACCCGATTTCGACATCGCGCTCGGTGCGTACACCGTCCACGCCAGCACGCTCGATCTCAACCTCGGCCTGTTGCACGAGGGTGACCTCGTGCGGCTGCTCGGCATCCTCGACGAGCACGCGCAGGGCCAGTACACGGTGCGACAGTGTGCCTTGCGCAGCGACGGCCGCACGCTCGACCTCGACCCGAGCGCGATCAACGTCCGCTCGGAATGCAAGCTCGAATGGCTCACCCTCGATCTCGGCGGCGAGCAGGAGTTGGAACTGTGATCGACGCGCGCCTCGCCACCCGCCTGCTGGCCGTGCTCGCCATGCTCGGCGCCGGTACCACGACGGCCGACGAACTCGGCCGCCTGTTCCTGGCGCCGGCCGAACGCGAGGCTCTCGACCAGGCCCGTTACGCGACGCCGGTCGCGGTCGGCGAAGCGGCCGGTGATACGACCGCGGCGGCCATCCCGGAAGCGGATGTCGAGGTGCCGCCGGAGATGCCCGTGGAGGTCCTGCCGAACCCGCCGGTCGTGGTCGATGGTTACGTCCGCCGCAGCGACGGCCCGGCCACGGTGTGGATCAACGGCACCGACACCGGTGAGGGCAACCTCGCCGACTTCGGCATCGAGGCGCGCGACGTGCAGGTCGAACGCGACCGTGTCCGCGTACCGATTGGCAGCGACGAGACGGTCAGCCTGAAGCCGGGCCAGACCTTCGATCCGGTCAGCGCACGGGTCACCGACGCCTACGAGAAACCGCCGGACGGTTTCGTGCCGCCCTGAGCCGCGCCGGCGCCGGCCGGCATTCCCATCGCGGGTGCACAGGACGTGCCCCCGGGCCGCACCAGGAGGACCAGGCCATGACCCACCTACCCACCGCTCCAGCGGTCCCGCGTGCCAGCCGCGGCCAGGCCGCGCTCGCATTCGTCATCATCGTCTTCAGCGTCGCGCTGCTGCTCGCGGCGCGGCCGGCCGCGCCACCGGCTGCCGCGACCGAGGGTGCGACCCGGCGCGCCCTGGCCGAGGCGCGCGAAGCCCTGCTCGGCTACGCGGCGGCCTACCCCGATCGCGTCAACCCTCGCTTCGGACCGGGCTACCTGCCCTGTCCGGCGCGTGACGGTCGCGGCGTGGCGGCGCTGGCCTGCGCACGCGCCACCGGTTCGACCCGCGGCCGCCTGCCCTGGCACACCCTGCGCACCAATGACCTGCGCGACGCCAGCGGCACGGGTCTCTGGTACGCGGTGTCGGAATCGCATCGCTACAACCCCAAGCGCGAACCGCTCAACGCGGCGACCGCGGGCGAACTCGAGGTCGACGGCGCGGCGGCGGTGGCGGTGGTGATGGCGCCGGGGGCCGCGCTGGCCGGCCAGGTTCGCGGCGGGCAAATCGATGACCCGAAGGCCTTTCTCGAAGGCCGCAACGCCGACGGCGATCCGTCGCGCTATGGCGAGGAGTCTCCTGGAAACGATCGTCTCGCCGTGATCACCGCGCGCGACCTGCGCCGGGTGGCGGAGCGCCGCGTGTTGGCCGAGCTCGCGCACGGCCTGCGCACCTGGGCCGCACGGCATGGTGGACACTATCCCTGGCTGGCGCCGTTGGCGACGCCTGAGGTGCCGCCGGTAATCGGCCAGGCGCGCGGCTGGTTGCCGGTGCACTATTTCGACGGCGTGACACCGCAAATCTTCGAATCGACCGCGACACCGCGCTGGGACGTGCGCGGCATGCAGGCGAGTGGCGATACCGACAGCGCGCTGTTCACGCCCGAATGCCTGCAGCGCATGCCGTGCCAACTGCCGGGCGGCCTGCTCGCGCGCTTGCCCGGGACGGCCAACTGCGCTTGGGGCGACCCGACGACGTCGCTGCCCCCACGGTTGCAGTTGCGCTGCGATTTCACGGCCGTCGCCGCGAGCGGGAACACCGTCTACCTCTACGCGCTCGCCATCGCGCTGGACGATGCCGATGGCGAGGTGCCGGTCAGCGCGCCGGATGCGTCCGCGCCGCGACGGCGTGCGGTCGAGGCGCACGATTTCACACCGCGGGCCGGCGCGCCGGCGCTGCGCATCACCATCGCGGCACGTAATGACGCGGGCGAGGTTGCGGTGGTCGTGCTCGAGAGCACGGCAGCGAGCAGTGGCACGTTCGCCATCGACGACCTGCGTTACGCCGTCGATGTCGATGCCGGTGAACTGCCCGCCTGGCTGGTGCGCAACGGCTGGCACCGCCACGTCGCCGTCGCCCATGCCAGCTGCGCAACCGGCGCGGACTGTCTGCAGTTCGAGCGCGTCGACGCCAGCGGGTCGCCGCGTCCGGCTCGCGGCGTGCGCGCGCTGCTGGTCGCGCCGGGCAGCGCGGCGGGGGCGTCACCGGCGGCGTGGTTCGCCGCCGCCAACCGCGCCGCGTTCGAAGGCGGCCCCCAGCCGTTCCGCGGCGGGCCGCCGCGTCGCGGCGCCGCGGACGTCGTACACGTCATCGCGTGGGCACCATGAAGGCCCGCGGCTTCACCCTGATCGAACTCGCCATCGTGCTCACCGTGATGGCGACGCTCGCTACGGCCGCGCTCGCCCCGCTCGGCGTGCAACGCGAGGCACGCCAGCGTCGCGAGACGGTCGCTGCGCTCGATCTCGCCGTCGAGGCGCTCTATGGCTACGCGCTGGGCCACGGGCGCCTGCCCTGCCCGGATGCGCTCGATGACGGTGATGGCCGCGAGGATCGCGATGGCTCGAGTGGCTGTCGCGTGCGCGACGGCTGGCTGCCAGCACTCGAACTCGGTGTCGATGGCCGCGACGCCTGGCGGCGCCGGTTGCGCTACCAGGTCACCGCGCGCACGCCGGGCAGGACGGGCGGCAATTTCGTCATCGTCGACGACGGCTGGTGCGACGCCGCCGACGGTGATCTCGATCTCTGCGAGCGCGGCGACATCACGATTGCGGCGCGCGGCGACGACCCGGCGACCGCGGCGAACGAAACCAAGGCGGCGTTCACGCTCGCCGACGGCGTCCCGGCCGCGGTGTGGTCGCACGGTGCCAACGGTCATGGTGCGCCGGGGGCGGCGTCACCCCCGGCGGGGTACGACGACGAGGCGGCCAATGCCGATGGCGACAATCGCCTGGTCGCGCGCGATTACGGCGGCGCGGTCACCGCGTGCAGCGACGGCGGCGCCGAGCACGAACCCTTGTGCGCCTTCGACGACCTCGTGCGCTGGTTGTCGCCGACGGTGCTGGTCAATCGCCTCGTCGTCGCCGGTCGCCTGCCGTAAGCGGTGAGGCGGACGCGTTCAGCGGCGCGCCCCGGTGCAGCAGCCGAGCGCGAAGCGCACCCGCCCGGCGCGGTTCTCGGCCAGGGTCAGTTCGCAGCCGGCCAGCTCGGCCTGCCGCGCGGCCTGGTAGAGGCCGATGCCGTGGCCGGTCAGCGAGGGCACAGGTTCGCGTAACAACTTGCGCGCGACGTCTTCGCCGATCGCCGGGCCGTCGTCGCTGACGCTGACCTGCACGCCCGCGGCATCGGCCACGAGTTCGACCCTGACGGCGCCGGCCTTGCCTGCCGCAACCTTCTGCAGGGCGTTGTCGAGCAGGTTGTCGACGACGCTGTCGAAGCACTCGCCCGGCACGCTGGCGGTGGTCGACTCGAGCACCACCGAGGTCTCGATGCGCGTGCCCTGCAGGCGCGCGTTCAAGGCCGCCCACCAGTCGCCGACCGCAACGCGCTCGTGACTGGGGCGGGCCGGGTCCTGCAATTTCTCCAGCGCGCGGTTGAGGCGCGCGGCGATGTCCGGCAGGCGCCGCTTGAGCAGGTTGAAGCCGCGGTGCTCCTGCTCCGCCGTGGTTGCCGTCTCCAGCGCCCCGGCCATGGTGTTGAGCGACTGCAGCAGGTTCTTGATGTCGTGGGTTACGCGCGCGCCGGTCTCGTAGATCGCGCGCAGGTGGGCTTCGCTCGCTTCCTTGTTCTCGCGTTGCTTGGCGACGTAGAAGTGTCCGAGCACCTGGATCAGAAGGCGGCAGTGGATGAGCAGTGCCGAGCTGAACGAGCGCTCGGTGTAGAGGGTGACGCGGATCTGGTCGGTTTCCACCGCCAGGTGGTGACGCGAGCGCTGCCCGACCATGTCGGTGGTCGTGGCGGTGCGCCACTCGACGCCCGAGATCCAGGGGATGTCGTTCAGTTCCTCGATCGCCGCCTCGAGAAAGTCGTCGGCATCGTCGCGCTGCGCGGCGAGGTTGGCGATGTTGCCGAGCCAGGCCTCGAAGGGCGTGCCGATGTTGAGCACGGACTTCTCCCACACCGAGAGCAACCCGGCGCCGCTGCCCGGCGAAGTCATCCAGGACAGCAGCAACAGCAGCAGGCCGAGCGCCATGAGGCTGCCGACCAGCGCGATGGGATACTCGATGTGCGCACGGAAACTGACCAGTGCACTGGCCACGGCGAGCAGGGCGGTCATCAGGGCGAAGGTGATGCCGCGGAAGAAGTCGACCGGGAACGGGTCGCGCGAGGGCGTCGTGATCGGCGGGATGGCGAACAGCACCAGGGGCAGCAGGTAGAGGCCGATGCGGAACGGTCCGGTGACGGCGGCGGGCAGTGCTGCGCCGAGGAACAGCGGCGCGGTGGCGTTGATCAGCAGCTCGATGACGAGGAAGGCGAGCGAGAGCATGTAGACGTAGCGTTCCTGCCGCGTTGTGAACGAGCGGCCGGCGACCAGACCGGTCAGGATCACGAGCCAGGCGAACAGCATCCACCAGCCGAGCGCCGTGACCACCGCGCCGACCAGCACGGCGACGAGGCCGATGGCCGGCAGTTGCAGGCGCTCGTCCTTCTGCCAGATCGGCTGCCACAGGAAGAACAGGCCGAGGTGGGTGATCATCAGCGCGCGCGAGAGGGTCGCGCCGAGATCGCCGTCGATGGCCGCCTGCAGCACCAGCAGCATCGAGGCCAGCAGCCAGTGTTCGTGGCGGCGATCGAGCAGGCGGGCGAGGACGCCGCCGAACGACACGCTGCGCGCGGTGGGCGCGCGCGTCCGCGCGTTCATGGATCGTGTCCCAGGGTCGTATCGTTCATGGCGTCGCCGTCGTCCCCGCGTGCGCACCGGTGACGCCGACGCGGCGTCGACCGAGGCGCTATAGTAGGCCCGGTGCGGCAATTATTCATGGCCGTCGCCACGCCGGGGGCGGCCCGGCACCACGGTCCACGTATGCGGTCAGGCAGGCAGTCATCCATGTTCACGGTCGCTCGTTCGCCGCGCATCGCCCCGTTCGGCATGCAGCACTGATGAACTCCGCGCTGCTCGCCGTCGCCCGCTTCACATTGCTCGAAGGCCGTCGCGGTCACCTGCCGGCGCTGCTGTTCGCGCTGCTCGGCGCGGCCGCGGTGCTTGCCACCTTCGCCGCCAGCCTCGCCATCACCGACAGCCTCGCCTATCGCGTCGTGCTTTATGCCGGCGTCGTCCGCTTCGGGCTGGTGCTGCTCGTCACCTTGTTCGTGGCGGCCAGCGTGGCCCGTGAGTTCGAGGACCGCATGCTCGACCTCACGCTGTCACGCCCGGTCTCGCGCGCCGCCTGGTACGGCGGGCGCCTGGCCGGTTTCGCCACGCTCGCCGTGCTGGGCACGGTGCTGGCGGCGCTGCCGCTGTGCCTCGGGGCACCGCCCATGCGCGTGCTCGCGTGGGGCACGACCCTCGCCGCGGAGCTCGTCCTCGTCGCCGCCGTCAGCCTGGCTTGCGCGGTGACCCTGCGCCAGGTCACCGCGGTGGTGGCGGTGACCCTGGCCTTCTACCTGCTGGCGCGCGCCATCGATGCCCTCGTTCTCATGAGTCACGGCCCGACGGTCGACCCCGCGAGCTGGATCACGCTGGTCGTCGCCAGTGGGGTCGAAGGGCTGGCCCTGGTCATCCCGCCGCTCGGTCGTTTCGCCGACAGCGGTTGGTTGATGGCCGACGCTCCACCGCCGGCGCTGGCCGGGCTCGGCTTCGAAACCGCCTGCTTCCTCGCCCTGGTCGTCGCTGTCGGCTTGTTCGACCTCTACCGCGCGAACGACTGAATGCGTCAGCGCGACGAACGCCCGCTCGCCGCCGTACCGCGCACCGCGCTCGCGCTGCTTGCCGTCGCACTCGCGGCGCAGCTCGGCTGGGGCCGGCAGCGGGCGCCGGCGGCGGTGAGCGTCGCCGACCTGCCGGCGGCACCGTCAGCAGCCGCGCTCGAAACCCTGTCGCTCGGTGAGCCCCGTCTCGGCGCGCGCGTGCTCATGTTGTGGTTGCAGGCCTTCGACTACCAGCCCGGCGTGAGCGTGCGCTTCGCGGATCTCGACTACGACCGGCTCGAGACCTGGCTCGCGCGCCTGCTCGAACTCGACCCGACCTTCCAGTACCCGCTGCTGGCGGCGGCGCGGGTCTACGGCGACGTCGGCGACCCGGCGCGCCAGCGCCGGATGATCGATTTCGTGGCGCGCGCGTTCGCCGCCGACCCGGCGCGGCGCTGGCCATGGCTTGCGCACGCCGTGTACCTGGCCAAGCATCGCCTCGGCGACCCGTCACTGGCGCTGGCCCTGGCGCGACAACTGGCCGCGGCGCCGGCGACGGTCGCGATGCCGTCGTGGGCGCGCCAGATGCAGATCTTCGTACTCGAGGACATGGGCGAACTGGAGGCGGCGCGGGTGCTGCTCGGCGGCCTCCTCGACTCGGGCGAGATCGCCGACAGCCACGAGCGCTGGTTCCTCTCACGGCGCCTGCACGAGCTCGAGGAACGCGAGGCAGGCACTCAGCCGTCGGCGCCGGCCACGCCCCCGGGATCCGCGAGCGGCAGCGGCGACATCGAGTAGCTCAGCTCACCGCCGAAATTGACGATGCCGTCCCAGCCTGGCGGTGGTGCGCCGTGGCTCGCCATGCGCGAACGCATCATGGCGTAGTAGGTAGCCATGCGCGTACCGCCGTCGGCGAGCCTGGCGAAGGCGTCGTCGGCTTGCATCCAATCGCCGCGGTAGTAGGCGGCGAGCGCCGCGTCGTGCCGTGCCTCGATCGCGGTGTCCACGGCGTCGGCCACCAGCGGCTGGAAGATGCGATGCGGGGCGGCCTTGCCCTTGACCCGTACATGGTCGAGTTCGCGGTAGGCGAGGCCACCGTCGTCGCTGCGCGTCGCGGCGGAGACGAGGACGTCGACGCCGTAGAGGCGGGTCAGCGCCTCCAGGCGCGCGGCCAGGTTCACCGCGTCGCCGATCACGGTGTAGGCGACGCGGTAGCGCGAACCCATGTTGCCGACGCTCATCACGCCGCGGGCGACGCCGATGCCAATCTCGATCGGCGGCCAACCCCGTGCGCGGAACTCGTCACGCAGGCCGTGCATGCGCTGCTGCATGGCGAGGGCCGCGCGCACGGCGCGCGCGGCGTGGTCGGGCTGGGCAACCGGTGCGCCCCAGAACGCCATGATCGCGTCGCCGATGTACTTGTCGATGGTGGCCTCGTGCCCGTGCAGGACGTCGGTCATCGCGGTCAGGTAATGGTTGAGCAGGTCGGCCAGTTCGCGCGCCTCGAGCTGCTCGGACAGGGTGGTGAAGCGCTTGATGTCGCAGAACAGTACCGTCAGGTCACGCGCTTCGCCGACCATCGAGAAGGCCTCGGGCTGGCGGCTGATCTCGCCGACCAGGGCCGGCGGCACGTACTGGCCGAAAGCCGCCATCAGCTTCTGCTTCTCGTGGGTCTCGATGAAATAGCTCGACAGCACGTTCACCGCGAACAGCACGAGTACGGTGAGCAGGGTGTATTCGAGCGGGATCAGGGGCGGCGGCACCGGGAAGAACCACGCGCAGTAGAAGGGCGGCACCATCGCCGCCAGGGTCAGCAGCGAGGCGCCGATCGGCGGCAACCGCGGCAGCGCGAGCGCGAGCGCGAGGCCGACGACGGCGAAGGCGATTACGTCGACACGGGTCATCGGTGGCGCCGGGTTGCCCTGCATCAGGTCGCTGAGGACGTGGCCGTTGAAACCGTTGCCACCATGCAGCAGGACGGCGAAATCGACGATGCCGAGCGCATTGATGACGAAAACGACGAACACCGCGAAGATCAGCACTGACTGCAGGCGGTTGATACGGTTGTGACTGAGGATGCGCATCGGCGGTCGGGACGGTGCTCAGGCGAGTCGCGGGCCGCGCTATCTTAGCCCGCATTGACCAGCTGCCTCCCACCGCGGTTGCCAGGCAGACCGCGCAGCGGTGCACCGCCCGCCGCCGTTGGCACGGCGGGCCTCGCGCACCGCGTCCAGGCCAGCGGGCGACGGGATCTCAACAGGCGCTGTCGAGATCTCGACGGTTTCGTGGTCGGGGCCCGCCGGGGACCGCTCGGATCGGGCTCTGTTCCAATTCAATCAGCAACTTGGCGTGCTGGCACGGACCGTGCTTGGATTACCGGCAAACATCCCCCAGAGGATCGCGACATGCCCAAGATTCACAGCCAGCGCGGCTTCACCCTGGTCGAGATGGCCATCGTTCTGGTCATCATCGGCCTCCTGCTCGGCGGCATCCTGAAAGGCCAGGAGCTCATCACGAGTGCGCGCGTGCGCAACATCGCCGATCAGAACAGCGGTGTGCAGGCCGCCTACTACGGCTTCATCGATCGCTACAGGCAGGTGCCGGGCGACTGGGGGCAGACCAACGCGGTCAAGGCCATTCCCGGCGTGACGACGGGCGGCAACGCCAACGGCCGCCTCGACGAATTCAACGGCAGCGATTACAGCGAAGCGCTCGCGCTGTGGGAGCATCTGTCGAAGTCGCATTTCATCCAGGGCAACTACACCGGTGGCAACGCGCAGCCGAACCAGGACGACACCGACAAGGCGCCGCGCAACGCCTTCAACGGCTTCCTCATGCTCTACCGCAGCTCGGACTACTACGATACCGGCGCGACGCCCTCCGAACAGCTCAACCTCGTGCTCGGCGCGGGCATCCCGGTCAACGTGCTGGCCGAACTCGACCGCAAGATCGACGACGGTCTGCCGCGTTCGGGCGTGCTCCGCCACGGCGTGACGACCGGCGGCACCTTCGGTTCGATTTCCGAATCCACCGCCGACTGCGTCGACACCACCGAAGACCCGCCGATCTGGGACATCGAGACCAACCAGCAGCTCTGCAACGCGGTCTATCTCTATTGAGTCGCGCCGTGCCGCGAAGCGACCCGGAAAAGCCCGCCCCGCGCGGGCTTTTCCATACCTGGGGAGTGGGCGCGTGAGCGTACCCATGCTCGAACTCGCCGGCGTCACCAAGCGCTACGGCGCGCGCGCGGTGCTCGATGGCATCGACCTCGTGGTCGGCACCGGCGAGGCGCTCGGCCTGGTCGGCGTCAACGGCGCCGGCAAGACCACCCTCATCCGCGGCCTGCTCGATCTGAACCGCATCGATGGCGGCCGCATCGTCATCGCCGGCCGCGGCCACACGGAGACGGGCGCACGTGCGGCGCTGAGCTACCTCGCCGAACGCTTCAACCCCCCGCGCTTCGCCACGGGCGCGGAATTCCTGCGTCACGCGCTGGCGCTGCACGGCGCGCGGTTCGATGCCGGCGCCGCCGCGGACGAGGCGGCGCGGCTCGATCTCGACCCCGCCGCACTGTGCCGCCCGGTGCGCGAATATTCCAAGGGCATGGCGCAGAAACTCGGGCTCGTCGCCGCCATCCTGCCGCGCACACCGCTACTGGTACTCGACGAACCGATGAGCGGGCTCGACCCCAAGGCCCGCGCGCTGGTCAAGCGCCGCCTCGGCGAACTGCACGCCGCCGGCGCCACGCTCTTCTTCAGCACCCACCTGCTGGCCGATGTCGAAGCCCTGTGCGAGCGCATCGCCCTCCTGCACGGCGGGCGCATCGTGTTCTCCGGGCCGCCCGGCGAGCTGCTCGCGCGTCACGGCTGCGCCACCCTCGAAGCGGCCTTTCTCGCTGCGATCGACGCGCCGGTGTCGGCGACGACCGCGTAAAGATCCCGGCGAACGGGCCGCTAGCCGAGCGGTACCCCTCTCGCAGGCCCCGTCGATGGTCGAACTGCATCCCGAACAGGCACGCGCCGTGCTCGCCGATCTCGCCATCGGTGTCGTCGTTCTCGACCAGCGTGAGTGCGTGATGTGGGCCAATGCGCATGCCGAGCGCCTGCTCGGCGCACCGGTCAGCGCGCTGATCGGTGAAAACGCGCGCGTGCTGGCGCTGCCCTACGCGCCGCCCGCAGCGGCGGCCGGCGAGCAGCCGACGGTGCGGGTGCGGGGCGCGCTGGTCGGTTTCACCCAGCGCTATCGCCATGCCGCCGGTGACGGCGCGCTGGTCATGCTCTACGAGCGCGGTCATGCCCTGGTTGGCTTCCTCAACGCGCTCGCGAGCGGCGTGGCGGGTGGCATCTCCTCGATCGGCGTGCTCAATCGTGCTGCCATCAAGGGTCGCCTCGAAGGTGAGATCTCGCGCAGCCGTCGCTACTCGAACCCCTTGTCCTGCATCACCGTCCATCTCGCCGGCAGCGACCTGCTGCGCGACATGGGCGAGCTCGCGCGCATGCTCAAGGAGCAGTTGCGCTGGGTCGACCTGCTCGGGCAGTGGCAGGACGACGTGCTGCTGGTGGTTCTGCCGGAGACGACCGACGAAGCAGCCGCACGTCTCACCGCCAAGCTCGGCACACTCGTCGCCGCGCCGCGCGGCGCGGAGCACACCCTGGCCATCGGTTACGCGACCTGGCGCCGCGGCGACAATGCCGAACGCATGATCCGGCGCGCGCTGACCAGCGCCCGCCAGGACCCGCTACGACGCCACCTCGCCGGCTGAGGCCTCGACAATCTCGAAATCGTGCGTGATGGCGACGACGTCGCGCAGCATCAGCGTGGCTGAGCAGTACTTCTCCGCCGACAGCTTGACCGCGCGCTCGACCACCGCCGGTTTGAGGTCATGCCCGCTGACGACGAAATGAATGTGGATGCGGGTGAACACCTTGGGCTCCGTCGGTGCCCGCTCGGCCTCGAGTTCGACACGGCAATCGGTCACCGGCTGCCGGCCCTTGCGCAGGATCGAGACGACGTCGAAGGTGGTGCAGGCGCCGAGACCGGTCAGCACGAGTTCCATCGGTCGCGGCCCGAGGTTGCGGCCGCCGGCCTCGGGCGGCCCGTCGATGACAACGGCGTGGCCGCTACCGGTCTCGCCGACGAACATCGCCTCGTCGACCCAGCGTATGGTTGATTTCATGTGGCAGCTTGCTCGATTGGGAAAACCAGCCTGAAACCGTGCCTATTTCACGACTTCGAACGGCTGACAAATTAGGATCTTATAGGAATCTTCTATAAACTTTCGCGCGTTGCGCCATCGTTCACAACACTCGTGAGCGGCATGAGCGCAAGCACTCACCGCAACCGGGGGAATCCAGCATGAGCGTCGTAAGGCCCGTTCCGCGCAACGACGAAGCGATCCAGAAGTTCCTCGAACACTGTCATCGGCGTCAGTTCGCGTCCAAGGCCACCATCATCCGCCAGGGCGATCCGTCGCATGACCTCTTTTATATCGTCAAGGGTTCGGTCACGGTGCTGCTCGAAGATGACGAAGGCCGCGAACTCGTCCTTGCCTACCTGAATCCCGGCGACTTCTTCGGCGAAATCGGTCTGTTCAACGAACACGTCAACCGCAGTGCGTTGGTGCGCGCCAAGAATGCCTGCGAAGTGGCGACGATCAGCTACGAACGCCTGAAGGGCATGTCGAACCTGTTCCCTGACCTGCTCTTCGCCATCTCCGCGCAGCTCGCCAACCGCCTGCGCAAGATGAACCGCAAGATCGGCGACCTCGCCTTCATGGACGTGTCCGGTCGCGTCGCCCGCGCGCTGCTCGATCTATGCAAGGAACCGGATGCCATGACCCACCCGGACGGCATGCAGATCCGCGTCACCCGCCAGGAACTCGGCCGCATCGTCGGCTGCTCGCGCGAGATGGTCGGTCGTGTGCTGAAGTCGCTCGAAGAGCAGCACCTCATCAGCGTCAGCGGCAAGACCATCGTCGTCTTCGGCGTACGCTGATCAAGCCGGCCAGCCACTCTCACCCGTCCGCGTCTCAACCGGCAGGCTTGCCCTGCCGGATGCCGATGGTGCGTCCCAGCCATGTCGGCCGGGGCAGGCTGCTCGCGGCTTCCAGCATGGTGCGGTAACGCGCCGCCATGTCGTCGGCGAACGGGCAACTGCGCCGCGCCGCGGTATCGAAGCTGATCGACAACGTCTCCTGCGTCGCCAGCAGTTCGTCGTCGCGCCACAGCTCCTGGTAGATGTGCACGCGCTTGCCGTCGAAATCGACGATGCGCGTCTCCACCCGCAGCAACTGGTCGCGGTGCGCCTCGCGCTGGTAGGTGATGTGCGCTTCGAGCGCTACGGTCGAGCGCTGCTCGCGCGCGATGTAGTCGAGCGTGATACCGATGACGTCCTTGAAGGCATCGATGCCGAGGTCGAACGCGGCCACGTACCAGGCCACGTTCATGTGATCGTTGTAGTCCAGCCACTCGGGCTTGACGGTGACTTCGAGGCGCACGATGCCGTCGGCAGGGAGCGGGGCGAGGGTCATGAAAATGCAGGCCATCTGACGCGAAAGCTCGGCATTGTAGGGGAGCCGGGCAGCACCCTGAACCCGCCCGGCCCGAGCGCGGCGACCCGGCCACTCGCCTTGACACCCCGCCGCCGAGCCACCATGATCGCGCGTCCTGCCGGCGCCCTCGCGGCAATCGCCCGCAGCGCCGGCCACGCATTCCGCTCCGGCTATGTAGCTCAGTTGGTTAGAGCGCGGCACTCATAATGCTGAGGTCGGTGGTTCGAGCCCACCCATAGCCACCAATACTCCAGGTATGTGCCATCGTGCTGGCTGTGGCGCCGAATCGTGAGTTTGGAGTGTAGAGGCGCTGTCGCCCTCTGCGTTGCCGTTCTTATTGTTCTTCGTGTGAAAAGCCATCGTAGAGAAAGGCCGGGCTGATCTTCTCGCAGTCGGTTTCGGTCACACCGCAGGCGCGGGCTGTCGCATACCAGCGAGCTTGAACGCATTCCTGCATCGCGGCGAGTACCGCGGATGCTTCCGCAGGCTTCAGCAAGAATCGCGGGGCCTGCGAGAGCAAGTTCCTGGCGTTGGCAAAACGCCCATCATCACCGCATGCCATCGCCAGGTCCCGATGCGCGATGCTGACTGGCGTGGCGGGCGTCAGGTCATAAGCGGGAGACAGCCGCCAGGCCGTCTCCTTCGCGATGACGGCGTGGTTGCGGGGATGGTCATCGGTGTTCGAGATCATGGCGTTGAAGCACATCCGCCGGAACAGTTCCTGTGCGTCATGCTTCGCCGCTGCCGAGACGCGTCGCAGTTCCTCGGCGAGCAAGGGATAGGACCAGCGCTCACGACTGCTCAGCGTGTCCTCACATTGGAGCAGAGTCAGGCCGCTGATCATCCGGGCACGCGTGTAGCCGGCATCGGTCTTCTCGCGGTCGAAGCGGCGGACCAGCAGGACATCGCGACCAGCCACGTCGACGACCTGGCTCAGGGCCGTGGAGAGGCCGCACTCCCGGCCAAGTGCGAGCATCGCATGCTCCACGCGCGCAAAGTTCCAACGGTCCTCTGGATGATTGAACTTGGCGAGCCAGAGCGCGTCATCGTGTTCGATTACCGTTTTCGGGCGCGCTCCTCCCATCGATGTACCCACGAGCAGCAACGCGTCGATTTGGTCTGCTGATGCACTTTGCGGGATTGCTTCCTCATTGATGATTGCATCAGCGAGTTCCTGCAACCTCTCGAGCTGAAGGGTCTTGTTGAAGTCGCGGCGCGGGGCCGGTGGTTGCTGCCCGAGCCCGAACGCGAGTGCGCCCGCGCGGTCATCGGGTGCATGGAGTAGGTAGTCGATTTCGCTGAGCGCGGTGGTGCGGGCGTGGCGATCGATCACGCGGCGGCCCCAGTAATCCGGGCTGGCATCGCGCAGGGCGCCGAAGACGCCCTTCATGCGGGCCGTGGTGTAAGTGCGTGGCAAGAGAGTGAGTTCGACGGGATCGAGCGGCACGCTATCGGGACGGGCGAGGTAACTGCGGCCGTAGCGGAAGCGCCCAACAGCGCCCCCAGCATGGTCGATTTCGAGGCGAAAGCGCCCGGCAGTCACGAGCTCCGCTTGTCCGGGCAGGGCGATATAGACGAAGCATTCGGTCTGGCCGGGCTTAGAAGTCATCGTCCAGCTCATCGCTCTGCCGGGCCCGAGCGCGCTCCTCGGTACGCGCGAGCGTGAGACCCTCTACGTCCGCGAGGGGGTTCGCCAAGGCGGAAAATGGCTCTAATAGCCCGTAGGCCCAAAGCAGGGCGGTGTAGACCGCAATACCCGTCGAAGGCTTTCCTTTCTCCGCATCGGAAACAGCGCGCGGGCCGGTGCCGATCTTCTCGCCCGCTTCCTGGATGGTGAGATTGCGGCGCAACCGCGCGGTGCGCAGGTTCGCGCCGAGCGCCTTCAACGCCTTCTCGACCGGATAGGGTGGGGTGGATAGAAGAGGATTTCGGGCTGACATCTGCTTTCAAGAGCCTCATACCGGCCTTTATCTGCTCTCAAGAGCATATTTCCTCGGTGCCCGATGTCAAGGCGGAAGCGCCCTCAAGAGCGTATTAACCCGCTTTAGTAGCTCTCAAGAGCGGCATTTTCCAACGTTCGCAACCATGGGGCTTTCCATGCCCGACAACATTCTCGAACGCCTTCAGGTGGACTGAGAGCGGCGAACCATCGGCGAGCTTGTGCAGGAGCGCGCCGCGGCGGGACATGATTGTGCTGAGGTCGGTGGTTCGAGCCCACCCATAGCCACCATTCCCAACTCGTGATCTCGCAGGCAGCCACACGCGCCGGCGTCGCCTTTGTTGCAAGGACGTTCACCGGTCATTCGTGGCCAGTGGACGTGATGCGGCCTCCGACGCGATACATGTAGCATGCGAGTCGTCGATCCGATCGCGACCACCAGCGATCACCCCGTCGGTTCGATTCAACATCCGCGACCCGCGGCCCATCGCTGGCGTACATCTTTCGGGGAGGTCCGAGTATGCCCGTTACCGATCCACGTCGTTACTGCGACAAGACCATCGCGTGGAGCGCGTTCTTCCTGCATCAACGCGCCGCCGAGCTGGCACCGCTGGTCACCGCCGAGGTGCTTGCGGAGCATCTCGCCGATCCGCGCGGGGCGCTGGGACCGCACAGCCATGCGTTGCGACAGATCCTCGACTTCATCCACAACCAGCCAACCGACGGCAAGAGCTTCGCTTATGCCGCCGTGCCGTACGCCGAGTACAAGCTCGGCGTGATGGGAGCGCGCGGTACGGCGCCCACCATCGTCGACGACGAGACGTGGGCGAGCGAACGTGAAGCTGTGCACGCGGTATTCCTGGAACGTCTGCGGCGGCTTGGCCTCTTGCCGGCCCTCGACCAGGAGGCCGAGTCATGAAGCCCCTGCAGATCCGCGGTTACTGTGACCGCCCGAACGTGCGCCCCGGCGAAGCGCTCGACGTCTTCGTCAGCAGTCCGCTGGCTGGCGACTACCGGGCAAGCCTCGTCAGGCTGATTCATGGCGATCGCAACCCGGCCGGCCCGGGTTATCGGGAGGAAGCCGTCGCTGCCGCCTTCGCCGGCACGTACTCGGCGCGCGAACAGCGTACGCAGGTCGGCGCTTACGTCGAGGTCGCCGATGCGGATGGGCAGCTGGCCGGCGCCGATGGCTTCACGGTGCACCTCTTCCTGTGGCCGACTCTGCCCGGTGAGCGCCAGGGCGTCACGAGTCGCTGGAGCGAGCGCACGCTCGAGGGTTGGGCGCTCGTGCTCGAGGATGGTCACCTGGTCTTGCTGCTCGGCGATGGCCGGGCGGTTCATCGCGTGAAATGCCCGAAGCCACTCTTCGCCGAGACGTGGTATTCGGTGGTCGCGTGCTTCGACGCCACGAGCGGCGCCGTCACGCTCGCACAGCGCGCGGTGTTGAACAGTGTCAACAGCCGCTTCGGTCCGGTCGTGAACCTCGATGGCGACTGCGCGCAACGCGTGACGGCAGGCCGGCCCGCGTGCCCCGCCGTGCCGCTGGTGTTCGCGGGCCTGGCCGAGGAGACGACCGTGGACCGCACCTGGGTCGTCGCCAACTTCAACGGCAAGATCGACTCGCCCAAGTTCTACCCGCAGGCACTCACCGACGAGAAGTTCGCGCGCCTGCACTTGGGCGAAGTCATCGATGGCGCGCGGGCGCACTGGGACTTCGCCGCCGCTATCGGTCGTGACGGGATCGCGAGCGACCGCGCCATCGATGTCAGCGGCAACGGCTTCGATGGCGTCCTGGTCAACCAGCCGGACCAGGCGATGACCGGCTGGAACTGGCAGGGGCGCGAAGAGCATTTCGTCCATGCCCCCGAACAGTACGGGGCGCTGTGGTTCCACGACGACAGTCTCGACGACTGCCGCTGGGCGCGTGACTTCACCTTCGACGTCCCATCCGGCCTGCCGAGCGGCGCCTACGCGATCAAGCTCGAGCAGGGCGAAGCGGTCGATCGCGTGCCGTTCTTCGTCGTGCCACCGTCGGGGCAGCCGGGTGCACGCATCGCGGTGGTCCTGCCGACCTTCAGCTACCTCGCCTACGCCAACTCGCAGGTCATGCAGAACGCGCAGACCGCGCAGGCCATCATGGGCGTGCTGACCACGCTCGACGATCTCGACATCGAGCTCTCGACCCACCCGCACTATGGCCGCTCGACCTACGACTACCACCGCGACGGGCGCGGCGTGCAGTACAGCAGCTGGCGCCGGCCGATCCTCAACATGCGCCCGGATTACCGTCACGAGTTCGGCTCGGTGTGGCAGTTTCCGGCCGACCTGCATCTCGTCGACTGGTTGACGGCGCGTGGGTTCGAATTCGACGTTCTCACCGATCACGACGTGCATGCCGAGGGCGCCGCGCTGCTCGCGCCCTACGCCGTGGTGATCTCACCGTCGCACGCCGAGTACAGCAGTCGGGAGATGCTCGATGCCTACGAGCAGTACCTCGCGCAGGGCGGGCGCGGCATGTATCTCGGCGCCAACGGTTTCTACTGGATCGCGAGCCGCCACCCGCACAAGCCGTGGCTGATCGAAGTGCGCAAGGGCGAAAGCGGCGACCAGGCCTGGCGTGCGCGGCCGGGTGAGCTGTACCACGGCACCACCGGCGAGCGCGGCGGTTTGTGGCGCCACCGCGCCCGCGCGCCGCAGAAGATCTGGGGTACGGGCTACACCGCGCACGGGCTCGACGTCTCGGCCGGCTATCGGCAGATGCCGGATGCGGCCGATCCGCGCCTGGCCTGGATCATGAACGGCATCGACGGTGAAGCCGTCATCGGTGACTTCGGTCTCGTCAACGGCGGCGCCGCCGGTCTAGAAGTCGATCGCATCGACTACGCCCTCGGCACGCCGCCGAACACGATGCTGCTGGCCTGTTCGTTCGGCCACAACGAGAACGCCCTGCTGGTGCCGGAAGAGCAGTACTTCGTCTATCCCGGCATCAGCGGCCGCGACAACCCGCTGGTGCGTTCGGACATCGTCTTCTTCACCACTCGGCAGGGCGGCGCGGTGTTCAGTACCTCGTCGATGGCGTGGTGCGGCAGCCTCTCGCACAACGATTACGACAACAACGTCTCGCGCCTGACCGAGAACGTGCTGCGGCGGTTCGCCGGAGAAGGACCGCTGGAGGAGATCGCGGAGGGCTGAGAACCCGCGTCGGTGTCTGACACCCGCCGTCAAGTGATTGATTAGACCTCGCGACAGGCGGCTGTGGGACTCCGTTGCCACCACGGCGCACATTGACGCCTGCCGCGCCCCCGCGGGAGCATAGCGGCCACGCTGGAGCCGGAGGGCCATGACCATGGCTGGAGGATGGTCGCGCGACGGCGCGGTGCAGGACCAGATCGATCAGAGCGTCGCCGACGCCGTCGAACACGCGCGCCAGGCGCTGGCCGGCGGCGTGTCGCGCAGTGAGTGCGAAGACTGCGGCGAGCCGATCCCCGAAGCTCGCCGGGCCGCACTGCCTGGGGTGCGCCGTTGCGTGCCCTGCCAAGAGGCCCACGACGCCGACGAACGCTTCCAGGGCACCTTCAACCGCCGCGGCAGCAAGGACAGCCAGCTGCGCTGAGCGCTCCCGCCCGCCGCGTACACCGCGTGCGGGCGCTCGCCACCGTTCTCCCGCGCCTGCCGACCCCGGTCCGCTCTGCGCGACCACGCGTCGGCGGGTGCTCAGGTCATCGGCGGTTGGGACAAAAGCAACCGCGGAGACGGCGGACAGCGTCGCATGCTCGCCCGCGGTTCTCATGCATCCGCATGAAAGCCGCTCCTCGGCGCCTGCGCGCCTTCCCCGAGCACCTGCTTCGCGGCGCTTTTCGTCAGCTCACCAGCCGCACCGGCAGCTTCGCGTAACCCGAGACATGCGTATTGGCGATGCGCTTGGCGCCGCCGGCCAGTTCGAGGCGCGGCAGCAGCGGCAACAATGCCTTCATCATCGAGACCAGTTCGGCCCGCGCGAGGTTGGTGCCGAGGCAGAAGTGTGCGCCGTAACCGAAGGTCAGGTAGTCGTTCGGCGTGCGCGCGATGTCGAAGCGGTAAGGGTCGGAGAATTGCGCGTCGTCGCGGTTGGCCGAGGGATAGAACAGGCACACGGTGTCGCCCTTGGCGATGCGCGTGCCGGACAGATCGAAGTCTTCCGTGGCCGTGCGCAGGAAGCTGATCACCGGTGACGTCCAGCGCAACACCTCGTCCACCGCCCCCGGCAGCAACTCGGGGTGCGCGCACAGGCGATCGCGTTGTTCGGGGTGTTCGAGCAGCGCGGCGAGGCCGCCGGCGGTGGCGTTGCGCGTGGTGTCGTTGCCGGCGCCGATCAGCACGAAAAGGTAGCCGATGAGCTGCTGGTCGTTCATCGCCTTGCCCTGCACCCGGGCGTTGACCAGGCGGTTGACGAAGTCCGACGGCCCGCCGCCGGGCCGGCGGTGCACCTCGACGAGTTCTTCGAGATAGAGACGGAACTCGTTCATGCAGCGCTCGGCGGCGGCCGCGCGGGTCTCGCCCGGACGCACCAGGGCGTCGTCGACCTCGCCGATGATGGCCTCAGACCAGACGAGGATCTGTTTCCAGTCGTCATCCGGCAGGCCCATGATCTCGCCCACCGCGGCGAGCGGCAGCTTGGCCGCGTAGCCGTGCACGAAGTCGCGCGGCTGGCCGCCGGCGCTTTCCAATTCGGCGACGAACTCGTCGACGAATCCGGCGGCGAGGCGGTCGAAGTGGGCCATCATGCCGCGCATGCAGCCCTGGGTGAACGCCCAGCTCGAGGCCTTGCGGACCTGGCGATGGCGGGGATCGTCCATGAAGGTGAGATCGGGCGGCTCGGCCGGATCCCAGCCGCGCGACTCGCCGAAGCTGTCGAGGCCGCCGCGCAGGAGTTCGGGTTCGCCCTTGAGCGCGAGGCGCAGGCGTGGGCCGCCGTTGATGAACACGCCGGGCTGGCCGGAGACGGTCTTGACGTCGTCGTAGCGGGTGATGGCCCAGAACGGTTCGATGTCGTCGCGTTCGTACCAGAAGATGGGCGCCTCGCGCCTGAGCAGGTCCCATTCCGGCCAGGGATAGCCCTGTGCGGCGTAACGTGACGGACGGTGAATGTCGATCTCGGCCAGGTTGAGCATCGCGTCTCCCCTTCGCTTGCCCGGGAAAGCCCGCGCCGCGGCGTGGGTGCAGCCGAGTATCGACAGCATCGCGGCGCGCGTCCAGCCGTGGGCATGCGCGGACCCTGGCCCCGCTCGGATTGCTCCCCGCGTCTGCCGCGAGGACTTCGAGGTGTCGCCAACCCGACCGGCGCAGCGATTGGTGACGCTGGCCGGCACGACAGTTCGTCGTGGAGACAGCCGAGGGTAGGGTCCGAGATAGCGCGGGCCGGCGACAACAGCAGGACAGGGGTGAGAAATCCGGGCTAGGCTTGGTACCTGCGGGTGAGACACGCGGGGAGGGCGCGATGATCAAGCTGACCGTCAACGGCAAACCGGTCGAACTCGATTGCGAACCGGACAAGCCCCTGTTGTGGGTGCTGCGCGAGGACCTCGGTCTCACCGGCACCAAGTACGGCTGCGGGATCGCGCGCTGCCACGCCTGCACGGTGCACGTCGACGGCGCCGCGATGCCGGCCTGCCGGGTGCCCCTCGAAGCGGTCGCAGGCGCCGCCGTCACCACCATCGAGGGCTTCGATGCGGACGGCGGCCACCCGCTGCAGGAGGCCTGGGTCGCGGCCAACGTGCCGCAGTGCGGTTACTGTCAGCCGGGCTGGATCATGGCGGTGGCCGCACTGCTCGCGAAGAACCCGGCGCCGGACGACGCCGCGCTCGACGCCGCCCTGCCCAACCTCTGTCGCTGCGGTACCTATCCACGCATCCGCGCGGCCATCCATGCCGTGGTGAACGGGCGATGAGCGCCGCGTTCGATCGGCGCGACTTCCTGCGCGTGTCGCTGGCCGCCGCCGGCGCGGTCGCCTTCGACCTCGTGCTGCCGTCCGCCGCCGGCGCGGCGGCCGCTGACGGGGCAACCGAGATCCATTCTTGGATCGTCGTCCACCCGGACGATCGCGTCACCGTGCGCATTCCGCAGAGTGAGATCGGCCAAGGCGCAACAACGGCGCTCATGCAGGTCATCGCCGAGGAACTCGAACTCGATCTCGGGCGCACCGATTGGGCGTTCTACGACCCGCAGACCAACCGCGAGCGCGACAACGTCTACGTGCATACGTCCACCCTCGCCAGTTGGGGCATCAAGATGCTGTTCGCGCCGATGCGCCTCGCCGGCGCACGCATCCGCGCGACCCTGGTCGGTGCGGCGGCCGAGCGCTTCGGCGTCGACGCTGTGCGCCTGGTCGTCGGCGGGCACCAGGTCCGTGATCCGGCTTCCGGCAAGTCGCTCGGCTTCGGCGCGCTGGCCGAGGCCGCCGCGGCACGGCCGCTGCCCGATGCCGGCGGCGTCGTACTGAAGTCGCCGGACGCGTGGCGCTACATCGGCCGTTCGATCGACCGCACCGACGCCCGCGACAAGGTCAGCGGCCGCGCGGTTTACGGCATCGACGTCAAACTGCCCGGCATGAAATACGCCGCGGTGCGCCAGTCGCCCGTGTTCGGCGGCCGCCTCGTGCGCTTCGATGCCGCGGGCGTGCTCGCGCGCCCCGGGGTGCGTGCGGTGGTGCGCATCGATGCGGGACCGAGCGGCTACACCGTGCCGCCGACCCTGTGGGACATCGTCGACTGGGGCATGGACGACGCCGTGGCCGTGGTCGCCGACAGCTGGTGGCAGGCCGAGCAGGCGCTCGGCGCGTTGCCGATCGAATGGGACGACGGCCCCAACGCCGCGGTCGACACGGCTTCGATCAGCCGCGATCTCGCCGCCGCGCTCGACGGCGCAGGCGAGGTGGTGCGCCAGGAGGGCGATGCCGCGGCAGCCATCGCGGGCGCCGCGCAGGTGCTCGAGGCGGCCTACGACTACCCCTTCGTCGAACACGCGCCGATGGAGCCGATGAACTGCACGGCGCTCGTCGACGGCCGCACCGTCGAGGCCTGGGCGCCGACCCAGTACGGCGACGAGGCGCTGCGCATCGCGGCCTACGCCGCCGGCGTCGCGTTGAAGGATGCGAAGTTCCACCTCACCTTGGCCGGCGGCGGTTTCGGTCGCCGCCTGCACAACGATTACGTCAGCCAGGCGGTGCAGGTCGCGAAGCAGTTGCCCGGCGTGCCGGTCAAGCTCATCTGGTCGCGCGAGGAGACCACCCGGCGCGGCTACTACCCGCCGCCGGTGAGCGGGCGGTTCCGCGCCGGCCTCGATGCGGATGGCAACATCGTCGGCTGGCAGAGCCACGTCGCGCAGGGCCGCGCGGTCTACCAGCCCTATGGTTCCACGCGTCTCGCGGCGCCGCTGGCGAACGTCGAGATGCGCTATAGCAGCATCGACACACCGCCTGGTTTCGGCTGGATGCGCGGCGTGGGGCATACGCAGATGGCGTGGATGAACCACGCGTTCATGAGCGAGCTGGCCCATGCGGCCGGCCGCGATGTCTTGTCCTTCCACCTCGCCCAGCTCGACGCGAGCCGCGTCGATCCCGCGCGGCCCGATGTTGCCGACGCCGTTGCGCGCATCGAGCGCTTCCGCCGCCTGCTCGAGGACGTCGCCGAGCGCGCCGGGCCGCTGCCGGCCGCCGGCAGTGGGCGCGGCCGTGGCTGGTCGGTGTACGACATGAGTTACGTGCCGGGCTACCCTTGCGCCTGCATCGCCATCGCGCTCGATGTCGCGCTCGACGGTCGCGGTGGCATGTCCGTCACGCAGGTTCACGCCGTGGTCGACTGCGGCATCGCCGTCAACCCGGGGCTGGTCGAGGCGCAGATCCAGGGCGGCATCCTGTTCGGTCTCTCCAACGCACTGCATGGTCGTATCACCCTCGCGCAGGGCCGCGTCGAGCAATCGAATTTTCACGACTACCCGGTGCTCGGCCTGGCTGATGCACCACCGGTGTCGGTGCACGTGATGCCCTCGCGCGAACCACCGACCGGGGTCGGCGAGGGCGCGGTGCCGGTGCTGATCGGCGCGCTGGTCGACGCCATCTTCGCCGCCGGCGGGCCGCGCATCCGCAGCTTGCCGGTGCTGCAGCACGATCTCTCGCCGCGCGCGGCGTCCTGAGGAAGCAGCCCATGACCACCACAGTCGCACCCCAACGCATGCAGAACCTGTTCGGCGAAGTGTTGGATCTCTGCGCCGTGCAGCCGGGCGAGAAGGTCGCCGTGTTGAGCGAGGGCGATTTGCTGCAGGACTACTCCGAAGCCTTCCTGCGTGCCGCCGCGCTACGCGGTGCGGAGACGGCGCGGGTCAACGTCGCCGCGAGCGGCAATGCCGGTGCCGAGGCGCGCATCGCCAACCTCGACGGTTCGGCGCTGGCCAGCGACGCCGCGGCGATGGCGACGCTGATGGAATCGGATCTCGTCATCGACCTCATGCTGCTCCTGTTCAGCCACGAGCAGATCCGCATCCAGCAGGCCGGCGCACGCATGCTGATGGTGGTCGAGCCGTTCGAGGTGCTGGAGCGGCTGCGGCCGAGCCGGGATCTACGCGCGCGCGTCGAAGCCGCCGAGCGCCGTCTCGCTGCGGCGCGCACGCTGCGTTTCACCAATGCGGCCGGCACTGACGTCACCTACGAACTCGAACAGCTCACGGGGCCGCCGCCCGCCTGCATCCTCACCGAGTACGGCTACACCGACACGCCCGGGCGCTGGGATCACTGGCCGAGCGGCTTCCTCGCCTCAACGGGTACCGCGGCCGGCGTGGAAGGCCGCGTGGTGATGGACGTCGGCGACATCGTGCTGCCTTGGAAAACCTTTCTGGCCGCTCCCATCACCTTCACCATCCGCGACGGTTACGTTACCGCCATCGACGGCGGTGAGGACGCTCGGCGTCTGCGCGAGTACGTGGAGAGTTTCGAGGACCCGCGGGCCTATGCCGTGTCGCACATCGGCTGGGGCCTCAACCGTGACGCCGAGTGGCGGGTCGACCTGCCCGGTATCGGCATGGACGCGCGTTCCGCTTACGGCAACGTGCTGTTCTCGACCGGGCCCAACACCGAGTTCGGTGGCGGCAACGACACGCCCTGCCACCTCGACCTGCCGATGAAGAACTGTTCGCTGTGGTTGGACGACGAATTGATCGTCGAGCGGGGGGAAGTGGTGCCGGGGGATATGCGCGGGTGAGCGTCGTAAAAGGTGCCATCCGGGTTTCACCGTCCGCCAAAGAACGCCAGCACCGTCAGATCCTCCTCCACGTCGAAGAAGGAATGCGCTGTCGTCGCGCGCACGAACAACACGTGCCCGGGGCCGATGGTGTGTTCGACTTCGCCGACGCGCAGGCGCGCCTTGCCCTCCAGCACCACGTAGACCTCGTCCTCGGCGTGTGGCGCCTGCAGGTCGCGGCAGCCGGCCGGCACGCGGTAGACGATGCCGCTCAGCGACGGCCGGTTGAGAAACTCGTGGATGCGCGGCTTCTCGCCGGCGACCTTGTCGGTCAGCTCGGGGATGCGGAAGACTTCCCAGCTCGCGTCCGTCGTGCTCATGACGTGCTCCTGCGATTGTTTCTGAATCGGTTGCCGACAGCGCGTCGGTCAGAACGCGTCGCCGGGGACCCGTACCCAGCCTTCCATCAGCACCCGCGCGCTGCGGCTCATGATGGCTTTGGTTACGGTCCACTCGCCATTGACGCACTTCGCTTCGGCGCCGACGCGCAGCGTCCCCGACGGATGACCGAAGCGGACCTGTTCGCGCTCGCCACCGCCGGCGGCCTCGTTGACCAGCGTGCCGGGAATAGCCGCGGCCGTGCCGATGGCGACTGCTGCCGTGCCCATCATCGCGTGATGGAGTTTACCCATCGATAGCGCGCGCACCAGGAGGTCGACGTCGCCGGCGCTGACGGTCTTGCCACTGGAGGCGACGTAGTCGGCGGGTCTGGCGACGAAGGCGACCTTCGGCGTGTGCTGGCGCTTGGCTGCCTCTGCAATGTCCTGGATGAGGCCCATGCGTTTCGCGCCCCACGCGCGGATGGTCTCGAACATGGCGAGCGCCTTTGGGTCGCCGTTGATGGCGTCCTGCAGTTCCGTGCCGGTGTAGCCGATGGCCGCGGCCTCGACGAACACGGTCGGGATGCCGGCATTGATCATGGTCGCGCGGAAGGTGCCCACGCCCGGCACTTCGAGTTCGTCGACGAGCTTGCCGGTAGGGAACATGGCGCCGCCGTCCTCGCCCTCGTCGGCCGGGTCCATGAATTCGAGCTGCACCTCGGCGGCGGGGAAGGTCACGCCGTCGAGTTCGAACTCGCCCGTCTCCTGCACCTGGCCGTTGGTGACCGGCGTGTGCGAGACAATGGTCTTGCCGATATTGGCCTGCCAGATGCGCACGGTGCAGATGCCGTTGTCCGGCACCCGGGCCGGGTCGACGAGTCCATTGGTGATGGCGAAGGCGCCGACCGCGGCGGAGAGGTTGCCGCAGTTGCCGCTCCAGTCGACGAAGGCCGAGTCGATCGACACCTGGCCGAAGAGGTAGTCGACGTCGTGATCGGGTTTAGCGCTCTTCGACAGGATGACCGTCTTGCTCGTGCTCGAGGTCGCCCCGCCCATGCCGTCGATCTGCTTGGCGTAGGGGTCGGGGCTGCCGATCACCCGTAGCAGAAGCTTGTCGCGTGCCTCGCCGGGTACACGGCAGCGCTCCGGAAGATCGTCGAGCTTGAAGAAGACGCCCTTGCTCGTGCCGCCACGCATGTAGGTGGCCGGGATCTTGATCTGGGGTGACTGGGCCATGTGCTGCTTCTCTAATTCAGTTAGTGAAATCGGAAATCGGGGACAGACCACGGTTTTCCCGTCGGCGGATCAACCGGGACAGCCAGCGGCGGAAAACCGCATCGGAAAAGGGGACCGGAAAAGGGGACAGACTTATTTTTCCTGAAATCGGGGACAGACCCCGGTTTCCTCGAAACCGTAGGCCGTCCCGTCGATCCGTGGTTAAGGAAACCGGGGTCTGTCCCCGATTTCCGCCTGTCCCCGATTTCCCGATTTCCGCCTGATTTCCGGTCCGTCTCTTTTCCCGCGCCTTTCCCCTTTCGTCCCGGTTTTCCTCTTGCGCCTCGTCAGGCCGCGTTCTCCGCCGCCAGGAAGTCCTGCGCGAAACGCTGCAGGACGCCGCCGGCGTCGTAGACCGAGACCTCTTCGGCGGTGTCGAGCCGGCAAGTCACTGGCACTTCGACGGTCTCGCCGCTCCGGCGATGCACGACCAGCGTGAGATCGGCGCGCGGGCTGCGCGTGCCGACGACGTCGTAGGTCTCGGTGCCGTCGAGGCCGAGTGTCTTGCGGTTCGTGCCCGGCTTGAACTCGAGCGGCAGTACGCCCATGCCGATGAGGTTGGTGCGGTGGATGCGCTCGAAGCCCTCGGCGACGATGGCCTCCACGCCGGCGAGGCGCACACCCTTGGCCGCCCAGTCGCGTGAGCTGCCCTGGCCGTAGTCGGCGCCGGCGACGATGATGAGCGGCTGGCGCCTTTCCATGTAGGCCTCGATCACCTCCCACATGCGCATCACCTTGCCTTCCGGCTCGAGGCGCGCGAGCGAACCCTGCTGCACCTTGCCGTCGACCACGGCCATCTCGTTGATGAGTTTGGGGTTGGCGAAGGTCGCGCGTTGCGCCGTCAGGTGATCGCCGCGGTGGGTCGCGTAGGAATTGAAGTCCTCTTCCGGCAGGCCCATCTTCGCCAGGTACTCACCGGCGGCCGAGTCGAGCAGGATGGCATTCGACGGCGACAGGTGATCGGTGGTGATGTTGTCGCCGAGCACGGCCAGCGGGCGCATGCCCTTCAGCGTCCGTTCGTTGGCCAGCGCGCCTTCCCAGTAGGGCGGGCGGCGGATGTAGGTCGACATCTCGCGCCAGGCGTAGAGCGGTTCGACCTTCTCGACCTTGCCCGCCTTGCGCTCGAACATCGGGATGTAGACCTGGTTGAACTGTTCGGGCCTGACGTGCTCGCGCACGATGGCGTCGATCTCCTCGTCGCTCGGCCAGAGATCCTTCAGCAGGATGGGCTTGCCGTCCGGCGTGGTGCCGAAGCTGTCCTGCTCGATGTCGAAGCGCACCGTGCCGGCGATGGCATAGGCCACCACCAGCGGCGGCGAGGCGAGGAAGGCCTGCTTGGCGTAGGGGTGGATGCGGCCGTCGAAGTTGCGGTTGCCGGAGAGCACCGCCACGGCATAGAGATCACGGTCGATGATCTCCTGCTGAATTTTCGGGTCCAGCGCGCCCGACATGCCGTTGCACGTCGTGCAGGCGAAGGCGACGATGCCGAAGCCGAGCTTCTCCAGGTCTTCTTTCAGCCCCGAATCCTCGAGGTAGAGCGCAACCGCTTTCGACCCCGGCGCGAGCGAACTCTTCACCCATGGTTTGCGTGCGAGTCCGAGGCGATTGGCGTTGCGCGCGAGCAGCGCCGCGGCAATGACGTTGCGCGGGTTCGAAGTATTGGTGCAGCTGGTGATGGCGGCGATGATGACCGCGCCGTCCGGCATCTGACCCGGGGTTTCCTCCCATTGGCCAGCGATGCCGCGCGCGGCGAGATCGCTGGTCGCAACGCGCGCGTGCGGGTTGGACGGCCCGGCCATGTTGCGCACCACCGCGGAGAGATCGAACTCGAGCTCGCGTTCGTAGACGGCGCCGGCGAGGCTGTCCGCCCACAGGCCGGCTTCACGCGCGTAGGTCTCGACCAGCTTCACCTGCTCCGGCGTACGGCCGGTGAGGGTGAGGTAGTCGAGCGTCTGCTGATCGATGGCGAACATTGCCGCCGTGGCGCCGTACTCGGGCGCCATGTTGGAGATGGTCGCGCGATCGCCCAGGGTCAGCGAGGCTGCACCCGGGCCGTGGAACTCGAGGTAGCTGCCGACCACCTTGGATTTCCGCAGGTACTCGGTCAGCGCGAGCACGATGTCGGTCGCGGTGATACCGGGCTGGCGCTTGCCGGTCAGCTTCACACCGACGATCTCGGGCAGGCGCATCCACGACGCGCGGCCCAGCATCACGTTCTCCGCCTCCAGCCCGCCGACGCCGACGGCGATCACACCCAGCGCATCGACGTGCGGGGTGTGGCTGTCGGTACCGACGCAGGTGTCGGGATAGGCCACGCCGTTCTCGGCGTGGATCACCGGCGACATCTTCTCCAGATTGATCTGGTGCATGATGCCGTTGCCCGCGGGGATGACGTCGACGTTGTCGAAGGCGAGCTTGGTCCACTCGATGAAGTGGAAGCGGTCCTCGTTGCGACGATCCTCGATGGCGCGGTTCTTCTCGAACGCCTGCGGGTCGAAACCCGGTGCCTCGACCGCCAGCGAATGGTCGACGATGAGCTGTACCGGCACCACCGGGTTGACCTTGGCCGGGTCGCCACCCTCGTCGGCGATGGCGTCGCGCAGGCCGGCGAGGTCGACCAGCGCGGTCTGGCCGAGGATGTCGTGGCAGACCACGCGCGCCGGGAACCACGGGAAGTCGCGTTCACGCTTCACATGCACGATCTGCTCGAGGCATTCGCGCACGATGGCGGGGTCGGCGCGGCGCACGATGTTCTCGGCATGCACGCGCGCCGTGTAGGGCAGGCGCGCCCAGGCGCCGGGCTCGATGTCGTCGACCGCGGCACGGGCGTCGAAGTAATCGAGGTCCGTGCCGGGCAGGGGCTTGCGGTGGGCGGAGTTCATGATGCAGTCGCGCTCCGGTTACTTGCGCTTGTTGATGGGAACGAACTTCTGGTTCTCGGGACCGGTGTAGTTCGCGCTCGGGCGGATGATCTTGCCGTCGATGCGTTGCTCGATGACGTGGGCCGACCAGCCCGACGTGCGCGCGATGACGAACAGCGGCGTGAACATCGCCGTGGGCACACCCATCATGTGGTAGCTGACCGCGCTGAACCAGTCGAGGTTGGGGAACATCTTCTTGATGTCCCACATCACCGTCTCGAGACGCTCGGCGATGTTGTACATCTTCATGTTCTTCTGCTCGGCCGAGAGCTGGCGCGCGATTTCCTTGATGACCTTGTTGCGCGGGTCGCCGACGGTATAGACCGGGTGACCGAAGCCGATGACGACTTCCTTGCGCTCGACCCGGGCGCGGATGTCGGCCTCGGCCTCGTCCGGCGTCTCGTAGCGTTTCTGGATCTCGAACGCCACTTCGTTGGCGCCGCCGTGCTTCGGCCCACGCAGCGCGCCGATGCCGCCGCAGATGGCGGAATACATGTCCGAACCGGTGCCGGCGACCACGCGCGAGGTGAAGGTGGAGGCGTTGAACTCGTGCTCGGCGTAGAGAATCAGCGAGGTGTGCATGGCGCGCACCCAGCTCGCGCGCGGGCGCTCGCCGTGCAGCAGGTGCAGGAAGTGCCCGCCGATGGAGTCCTCGTCGCTCTCCACCTCGATGCGCTTGCCGTTGTGGCTGTAGTGGTACCAGTAGAGCAGCATCGAGCCGAGCGAGGCCATCAGCTTGTCGGCGATGTCACGCGCGCCCGGGTGGTTGTGGTCGTCCTTCTCCGGTTCGAGGCAACCGAGCACGGAGGTGCCGGTGCGCATCACGTCCATCGGGTGGGCCGAGGGCGGCAGCTGTTCGAGCGCCGCCTTCAGGCCCGCCGGCAGTCCGCGCAGCGCCTTCAGCTTGGCCTTGTAGCCGGCGAGTTCGGCGACGGTGGGGAACTTGCCGTGCACGAGCAGGTAGGCGATTTCCTCGAACTCGCAGGTGTTGGCGATGTCGAGGATGTCGTAGCCGCGGTAGTGCAGATCGTTGCCGCTGCGGCCGACGGTGCACAGCGCCGTGTTGCCGGCCTCGGTACCGGACAGGGCGACGGATTTCTTCGGCTTCGGCTTGGCGGGGGCTTGGGTGGACATGTTCTCGTCTCCTCTTCTCGTGTCTCTTATGGCTTGTTGAACCGGGTGCGGTGTTACGACTTGCCCTGCCGGAACAGCTCGTCGAGCTTGTCCTCGTAGGCGTGGTAGCCGAGGTGTTCGTAGAGTTCGGCGCGGGTCTGCATGAGATCGAGCACGCTCTTCTGCGTACCTTCCTGTCGAATTGCCTTCATCACGGCGAGCGCGGCCTTCTGCATCGCGCGCGTCGCCGAGAGCGGGAACAGCACCATGGCGATGCCCTGCTCGCCGAGTTCGGCGCAGGTGTAGTAGGGCGTCGAACCGAACTCGGTGAGGTTGGCGAGCACCGGCACGCCGACCGCGTCGCAGACCTGCTTGTACATGGTGATGTCGGTCATGGCCTCGGCGAAGATGGCATCGGCGCCGGCCTCGACGAAGGCCGAGGCGCGGTCGATCACGCCCTGCAGGCCTTCGACCTGCAAGGCATCGGTACGCGCCATCAGCACGAAGTCGGGATCGGTCTTGGCGTCGACGGCCGCCTTGACCCGGTCGACCATCTCCTCGGTCGAGACGATTTCCTTGCCCGGCCGGTGGCCACAACGCTTCTGTGAGACCTGGTCCTCGAGGTGCACGGCGGCGGCGCCGGCGCGGATCATCTCCTTGACGGTGCGCCCGATGTTGAAGGCGCCGCCCCAGCCGGTGTCGATGTCGACCAGCAGCGGCGTATCGACGGCGCTGGTGATGCGGCGCACGTCGGTCAGCACGTCGTCCAGCGAGGTCATGCCGAGATCGGGCAGGCCGTAGGAATAGTTGGCGACGCCGGCGCCGGAGACGTAGATGGCGTTGAAGCCGCTCCGCGTCGCCAGCATCGCGGCATAGGCGTTGACGGTGCCGATGATGGCGAGCGGTTTTTCCGCGGCGAGCGCGCGGCGGAAGCGACCGCCGGCGGTGAGCGTGTCGGTCATGACGTCTCCTTGAGGTGTTTTTCGATGTTCTGCCGGGCCGAGCTGATATGGCGGCGCATCAGCATCTCGGCGAGGTCGCCGTCGCCGGCCTCGATGGCCTCGACGATGCGCTGGTGTTCGGCCAGCGCCTTCTGCGGGCGGTTGGCGTAGGCGCTGAACTGGTAACGGTACATGCGGATGCGGTGATAGAGCTCGCCGATGAGGAGCTCGATCAGGGCCGCGTTGTGGCTGCCCTGGATGACCCGGTAATGGAAGTCGAAATCGCCTTCCTGCTGGAAGTAGGCGGTGTCGGCGCGCAGCGCCTCGTCCTGCTCGTGGGCGACCAGCAGGTCCTTGAGCCCGGCCACTTCGTCGGCCGTCATGTGGCCGGCGGCGAGGCGCGCGGCCATGCCCTCGAGCGCCTCGCGCAGGTAATAGAGTTCGATCAACGCTTCGTGGCCGAGCGCCGCGATGCGGATGCCGACGTGCGGCGTGCGTTCCACGAGACGGCGCGATTCGAGCCGGCGCAGGGCCTCGCGCAAGGGCCCGCGGCTGGTGCCGAAGCGCTCGGCGAGCTCGGTTTCGCCAACCCGCCCGCCGGGCGGCAACTCGCCGCGCACGATGGCGTCCTGCAAAGCCTCGAAGACCCGGTCGGCCGAGGTGCGCAGGCTCTTGGCGGTGTCAAGTCGGGTGGCAGACACGGTGTATTGTTGACAATCTGGCGAAAGAAGGCCGGAAGATAGCCGTCATCCTGCCCAGGGTCAACGGCTATTGTCGACAATTCAGCCTCGGAAGTCGGCCCCCGTCCTCGTGCCGCGGGCGCCCGGGTCAGGCTTCGATGCCTCGTCCCCGACGGCGCTCACTGCCCACCCCAGGGATGGTCGACGATCAGCAGCCAGCGGCCGTTCGGCTGGCGGCGGGCGACTTCGGTGGTCTGGCCGCGGCGTTCGAGCGGCCGGCCGTCGGCGTCATTGCCGGTCAGCCGCCAGGCGTTGCTGAGGAGCGCGATGTCACCGCAGCGCGCGGCGTAGCGCGTCACGAGTTCGAGTTCGACGTCGAGGGCGAGGAGTTGGGTGAAGAATTCGCGTAAGTGGGACTTGCCGCTGGCGACCTGGCCGTCCGCGCCGACGAGGGTCGCCTCGTCTTCGTAGAGTTCGAGCAGGCCGTCGAGGTCGCGCGCACGGAAACAGCGCAGGAACTGCTCGTGCACGATTTCGGGTCTTGGTTCGATCATCGGCCCCGCGGGATTATTTTGATAACCGAAATAAATCCGGACCATATCGACTCGCAAAAGGCAGGGCAAGACGGTCTCGTGGCCTCGCTCGGCCCCCGGGGCGCGGCGTCGTGTCGGCGGCACCGCACAGGGGCCGGGCGGGGCTACCGATGTGGGTGTTCGATCGCCCGAAATGACGGAAAGGCTGGCGAGATTTCGCTCGCCGCCCTAAAGTGCGCGCGGGGGGGACTGCTAAACGCCAGTGGCGGACAGCGGTCCGCTGGTATCGGATAACGATCAGAGGACGGGTGTCCGTTGTTGCAACTTCGCCTGGCGCTGTTGATGGGCGCATTGCTTGCGGTTTGCCTGCCCTGTTCGGCGTATGCGGCCGACGCCGATCCGCATGCCGCGGTGTTCCGGGAATCGGCCTTCCCGAGCGCCTCGCAGTGCGCGTCGTGCCATCCCAAGGTGTTCTGGGAGTGGGCGGTATCCAATCATGCCTACGCCTCCATTTCGCCGATGTTCCACAAGTTCGAACAGGCGATTAACGATTTCGCCTCGGGCACCGTCGGCACCTTCTGTGTGCGCTGCCACCAGCAGCTCGGCACCCAGCTCGACGAGCCGCGTGAGGCCCCCTTGTGGGAGCGCTCCGCGGTGGCGCGCGAGGGCATTACCTGCGTCACCTGTCACCGCGTGTCGGCCGAGTTCGGCAAGGTCAACGGCGAGCGTCACGTCGATGCCGGCGACATCCATGCGCCGGTTGCCGGCGCGGGCACCGGCAGCAACTACCCGACCGCCGTGGCCAATGCCGACGAGCTCGGCATCGCCACCGGCCCCGGCCAGGATGGCACGCCCATCCACGGCGAGGTGGTGAAGTTCGAGCAGATCGGTCAGAGCGAGTTCTGCGTCTCCTGCCACCAGGTCGCGGTGCACCCCGGCATCAAGCTCGAAGTGGTGTGGGACCAGTACCGCGGCGCGCCGGCCTCCAAGGAGGGCATCACCTGCCAGGAATGCCACATGGGCAAGGTGCCGGGCGAAGCGGCCGGCTACGAGACCTGGCCCATCGCCATCGTCAACGGCCAGACCGTCGGCGATCCGAAGACCAAGCACAGCAACCACCTCTTCTTCGGCCCGGGCTATCCCATCGCCCACCCCGGGCTGTTCCCGTTCAACCCGCGTGCGCAGCGCTGGCCAATCGAAACCTGGCTCGAGTTCGACTACCGCGCCCCCTGGGGCGACCCGGCGTGGGAGGACAAGCTCGCCCGCGGCGAGGTCGAGGCCAGCTTCCCGCCGGCCTGGGCCGATCGCGCCGAGCGCGAGGCGGCACGCTACGTGATCTCACTCAACCAGCGCCTGCTGGAGGACAAGAAGGCCTCGCGCATCGCGGTGATGGAGAACGCCATGCGCATCGACGGGCCGTTCTTCGACGAATCGCCCAAGGTCGGCGAGGACCTCGAGTTCCGCTACCGCGTGACGAACGTCGATCGCGGCCACAACCTGCCTTCCGGCTCGCTCGGCGCGCAGCCCGAGCTGTGGCTGAACGTGGTGCTGGTCGACCCTGACGGCGAGCGCGTGTGGGAGAGCGGCTACGTCGATTCCAACGGCGACATGGCCGACATCCATTCGCTCGACGTGGCCGCCGGCACCGTGCCCTACGACAAGCAGCTGTTCAACCTGCAGACCAAGTTCCTCACCACCAACCTCAAGGGCACGGATCGCGAGATGTACCTGCCGATCAACTTCGATTTCGATCAGTTGCCGCACATCCGCCCGGCCGGCGTGCCGACCAGCGTGCTCAACCACCCGCCCTTCATCCGCATGGAAGGGCGCAGCCTGCCGCCGCTGGGCTCGCGCGAAGCGCGCTACAAGGTGCCGGCGGAACTGTTGACCAAGCCCGGCACCTACAAGCTGCAATCGCGTATGCGTTCGCGCGCCGAACCCATCTACTTCATGAAGTTCGTCGGCGCGACGGTGGACATGGAGCAGTCGATCAACGAATGGATGGTGGACCTGCATCCGGCCGCCGCCGAGTTCGACCTCCAGTGAGGGCGGTCGGGCTCAGCCTGCGGGCGCGCGCGGCGGGCTGTTGCCTGGCGTTGACCGTGACCCTGCTCGCCGCGCCGGTGCAGGCCGAGGTGCCGCGCCGCGGCCCGACCACCGCTGCACCCACGATCCCCGAACCGGCGCCGGGCGAGGTCCACGACGCCGACGGCCACGCCCCGGTGCCGGCCGATATGTCGCCCGAGGCGCGGCCGGGAACCTTCGATGCCGGGCACTTCGGCGCCGACCCGCAGTACGCCGACAAGCCCTACGATCCGCAGGCGCAGCTCGCCATCTACGGCGGCAAGCGTGGTATTCCCGATGCCCCGCGCCCACCCA
Organism: Gammaproteobacteria bacterium; assembly: GCA_050184115.1. Classification (GTDB taxonomy): domain Bacteria; phylum Pseudomonadota; class Gammaproteobacteria; genus JACKNG01. Next base: position 248,795 of record JBFXAQ010000005.1, read on the forward strand.
TCGAGTGGGGCTACCCGATGTACCAGGGCGGCGACATCGGCCCCGGCATCACCCTGTTCGGCGAGAAGAACCGCGCGCGCCCGCAGCTGCTCGCATTCGGCGACCTGCGTCTCGGCGCGGCCTACAACGACAACGGCGCGCTCGACACCGCGCAGATGGCCGCGCGACTCAACCTGAACCTCGATCTCCGCCTGACCGCGACCGAGCGCATCCACGGCTTCTTCCGCCCGCTCGACCGCGCCGAGAAGGGCCGCCAGACGCGCTGGGAGTTCGGTGGCAACCAGCGCCGCCTGCTCGGCGACACGGAGGGCTTGCTCGACATGGAGCCCGAGGCGCTGTTCTTCGAGGGCGATCTCGGCCAGATCGCCGCCGGCATCACCGGTGAATACAACCGTTTCGACCTGCCAGTGTCCTTCGGACTCATGCCGCTCCTGTTCCAGAACGGGGTGTGGATGGAGGATGCCATTCTCGGCGGCGCGGTCGCGGTGCCGGCGATGAACAGCCCGAAGTTCGACATCTCCAACATGGACGTGACCTTCTTCGGCGGCTTCGATCGGGTCACCACCCGCGCCCTGCGCGAGGTGAACGGTGCGCTCGACGACCAGGGCGCGGCGGTCTACGGCACGGCCATCTTCATCGAGCGCCGCGAGGCCTACATCGAACTCGGTTACGGCTACACCCACGACACCCGCGCCGATGCGCTCGGCGATTTCAGCTACCACAACGTCACCGCGGCGTGGACCCAGCGCTGGCTCGGCAAGCTGTCGAACTCGGTGCGCGTGATCGCGAACTTCGGCCAGGATCCGGGCGGCCCGCGTCGCCAGACCGCCGATGGCTGGTTGCTGCTGGTCGAGAACTCGTTCATCACGTCGAAACCCTACACGCTGATCCCCTACGCCAATCTCTTCGTCGGCCACGACCAGCCGCAATCGCTCGCGCGCGACTTCGGTTCCGGCGGCGTGTTGCGCAACACCGGCATCAACTTCGAAACCGACGGCCTGACCGGTTTCCCCAAGCTCGACGACACCGCCAACGACACCTACGGCGGTGCGCTCGGCGTCGAATACCTGTTCGCGCTCAACCAACAGGTGGTGGTCGAGCTCGCGGGGCTCGAGACCTTCGGGCCTGACAACAAGCCGGGCCGCGTCGCGCCCGGCCACCAGTTCGCCCTCGGCCTGCGCTACCAGCGGCCGCTGACCAAGCGCTGGATCTTCCGCACCGACGCCATTCTCGGCGCGCGCGAACACCAGGACGACCTCGCCGGCGTGCGGGTCGAGATGCGGATGAAATTCTGATGATTCGCTCGCTCATCGCCTGCCTGCTCGCGCTCGTCGGCGGCGTCGCCGGCGCCACCGAACCGCCGCTGCCGCAGGATTCGGCAGCGCGTTTCCTCGGCGTCGATACGTGTGGCTCGAGCCAGTGCCACGGCTCGCCCGAGCCCTGGCGCAATGCCACCGTGATGATGAAGGAACGGCTGATCTGGCAAGCCCACGATCCCCACGCCAAGGCCTGGCAGAGCCTGGTCGGGGAGCGTGGTGCGGCCATCGCCGCCAAGCTCGGCATCGCCGAGCCGGGCAAGGCGCCGGAGTGTCTCGGCTGTCATGCGACGCTGGTGCCGGCCGCCCAGCAGGGCCCGGCCTTCGACGTCGAGGACGGCGTCGGTTGCGAGAGCTGTCATGGTCCGGGCGGGGCCTTCCTGCGCACCCACGTGCAGCCGACCTCGACCCATGCCGGCAATGTCGCCGCCGGCATGTACCCGACCACCGACCCGGCGGCGCGCGCGAGGCTGTGCCTGTCCTGCCACCAGGGCGATGACGATCATGCGGTCAACCACCGTCTTTACGGCGCAGGTCATCCGCGCCTGCGTTTCGAGCTCGACACCTACAGCGCGCTGCAGCCCTACCACTTCAACCCCGACGCCGACTACCGCCGGCGTAAGCCCGTACCGACGCATTTCGCGCTGTGGGCGGGTGGCCAGCTTGCCGCGGCGCGCGCGCTGCTCGCCTCGCTCGACACCGCCGCGCCGCGCGGCCTGTTCCCGGAACTCGCGCACTACGACTGCCACGGCTGCCATCGCGCGCTCGGCGACGGCCAGGCTGGCGCCCCCACCATGCCGCGCCTGCTCGATACGCCACTCGCCATGAGCGCGGTGGTCGCACAGGTCCTGATGCCCGCAGCGGCCGGCGGCCTTACCGAGGGCCGTACCGAACTGGCCAGGGCCGTGCACGATCCGGCCGCGCTGGCCAGCGTGCGCACCCGTCTCGACGCGACGCTCGCCGCGCTGGCCGCTACTGCGCACGGCGCCCCGCGTGACCCCGCGCTCGGTGCGCGTGCGCTGGCCGCGCTGCTCGCCGATGCGCGGGCGCGTGCGCCCTTGCCCTTTGCGCATGCCGAGGCGCTGGCGATGGCACTGTCGACCCTGGTCATGGCGGAGTTCGAGGCCGGCCGTCTGGCGCCGCCGGACCGAGCCCGCGCCGACGCCGGGCTCGACGCCGTCTACGCCGCGCTGGCGGACGAGAACACCTACCAACCGCACCAACTCGCCGCCGCGCTCGACCAGCTCGCCGCGGCGCTCCCGCTGACGAGTGAATCGCCATGAAGCTCCTTCGTCGTGAACCCAGCCGGGCCATCGGCGTGTCGCCGGTAGGGCGCGCGGGCGCCTGCCTGCTCGTCCTCCTGGCGTGGCTCGCCGCTGCTCCCGCGGTCGTCGCCGAGGACGACGACGTCACCCGCTACCTCGGGGTCAAGACCTGCGCCGGCTCGACCTGTCACGGCGCCGGCGGCGCCAGCGATTCGCGCGTGCTGCAGAACGAATTCCAGACCTGGCACCGCCAGGACAAGCATGCCAAGGCCTACGAGGTGCTGGCCGGCGAACGCGGCCAGCGTATCGCCAGGAACCTCGGCCTCGACAGTGCGACCTCGGCGCCGGAATGTCTCGCCTGTCACGCCACCTACGTCCCGGCCGAACAGCGCGGCAAACGCTTCAGCCTGAGTGACGGCGTGTCCTGCGAGTCCTGCCACGGCCCGGCCTCGCGCTGGCTCGGCCAGCACGTTGCCGGCGAGGCCAGCCGCGCCGAGAACATCGCCAAGGGCATGTACCCGACGGAAGACCCGGTCAAGCGCGCCGCGCTGTGCCTGTCCTGTCATCTCGGTCAGGGCGAGCGCTTCGCGGATCACCGGCTGATGGGTGCCGGCCATCCGCGCCTGTCGTTCGAACTCGATACCTTCACCCGCATCCAGCCGGCCCACTTCCGCGTCGACGCCGATTACCGCGCGCGCAAGCAGGTCGCGCCGGGGCTGCGCGTGTGGGCGGTGGGCCAGATTGCCGCAGCGCGGCGTTTCCTCGACCTCTTCACCAGTGGCAAGCATCCGGGCAACGGTGCCTTCCCGGAGTTCGCCTTCTTCGACTGCCATGCCTGCCACCATGCCTTCACCACGCCGCGCTGGCAGCCGCGCGCGAGCAACCCGCTGCCGCCCGGTACGCCGCACCTGAACGATGCCAACCTGCTCATGCTGAGCGCGCTGGCGAGCCGCCTGGACGAAGCCGTCGCGGGGCGCCTGGACGACGCGGTGAAGAATCTGCATGCGGCCAGTCTGCTGTCGCTCGATGCCACGCTCGCCGCCGCGCGCACACTCGATGGCGTGCTCGCCGAGCTCGAGCGCAGCGTCGCCGGGGCGGCGTTGCAAGCGGCCGAACCGGCTGCCGTGCTACGGGCGGTGATCACGCGTGGCCGGGCCGGCGACTACAACGACTACGCCGCCGCCGAGCAGGCCACGATGGCGGTCGCGGCGCTGGTCGACGCACTGGCCGAGGCCGGGGCAATCGATGCCGCGCGGCGTGAGGCGCTGGCGGCCAAGGTGGCCGCGCTGTACGACGCCACCGCGAAGCAGGACAGCTGGCAGCCGGCGGTATTCGACAGCGCGCTAGAAGCGCTCGACGCCACGCTCGACTGACCCCCATGGCGGGCGCCGGGATCTTCATCGCCATCGTCGGCGCGGGCCCGGGCGGCCTCAGCGCGGCCACCCGGGCCGCCGCCACGGGCACCCCGCACGTGCTGCTCGAGGCTGCGCCGCACCTCGCCAACACCATCCACGGCTACCAGAAGGGCAAGCACGTCATGGCCGAGCCGGGCGTGCTGCCGTTGCGCGCCGAGGTCGAGTTCTCCGCCGGTACGCGCGAGCGCGTGCTGGCTCGCTGGGCGGCAGCGGTCGAGCGCCACGGCGTGAAGTTGCGCCAACGCGCCGAGGTCAACGCGATCACCGGCCAGCGCGGTGCGTTCCGCCTGGCGCTGGCCGGTGGCAAGGTGGTCGAGGCCACGCACGTCGTACTCGCCATCGGCCTGCAGGGCAACCTGCGCCAGCTCGACATTCCCGGCGACGATCATCCGGGCGTCGCCTACCAGCTCGCCGACCCCGATGCCTTCAGCGACGAGAGCATCGTCGTCGTCGGCGCCGGTGACGCCGCCATCGAGAATGCGCTGGCGCTGTCGCGGCGCAACCGCGTGACCATCCTCAACCGCCGTGATGAGTTCGCGCGCGCCAAGGAAGGCAATCTGCAGGGCATCCTGCGTGCGCTCGAGGACGGCAGCCTGGAGTGTCTGTACAACGCGAGCCCGCAGCGTATCGAGGCCATCGACGCTGACGGCCGTTCGCGCATGCGCCTGTTCGTCGAGACCCGTGACGGCGAGTCCGAGCTCGTCTGCGACCGCATCATCGCGCGCCTCGGTGCGCTGCCGCCGCGGCGCTTCGTCGAATCCTGCGGGGTGGTCTTCCCGAGCGACGACCCGGCCGCGGTACCGGTGGTGTCGGCGCAGTACGAATCGAACGTCCCGGGCCTCTACATCATCGGCGCGCTGGCCGGTTACCCACTCATCAAGCAGTGCATCAACCAGGGCTACGAGGTCGTCGAATTCATCTGCGGGCGTGCCGTCGAACCGGCCGACGAGGGCATCCTGCGCGAGAAGTTCGCGGCCTTTCCCAAGATCGCCAGCATCAACGATGCGCTCGCCACGATCGGCCGCGACATCCCGCTGTTCCACGCGCTGACGCCGCTGCAATTGCGCGAGTTCATGCTCGATTCGGAGGTGCTGCGCCCCGCGCCCGGCACCGAGCTCGTGCGCCGCAACGACTATACCGACACCTTCTTTTCCATCCTGCGTGGCGAGGTGCACATCCAGGTCAACCCGGACGACCCGAGCCAGACCGTGACGTTGGGTGCCGGGCGTTTCTTCGGCGAGATGTCGCTGATTTCGGGGCGGCGTCGCAACGCCACCATCGTCGCCGGTGACAAGTGCGTGGTCATCGAGACCCCGCGGCGCTCGATGAACAAGCTCATCCAGTCGGTCGAGGCCGTGCGCCGCGTCATCGACGAAGCCTTCCTGCTGCGTGCCATCGGCCTGCAAATCGCGCCCGAGGTACCGGAGGCCGATCTTGCCGAGGTCGTGCGTTCAGCCGCGCTGGTGTCCTTCCGTGCCGGCGAGGCGCTGTTCCACGAGGGCGACGTCGGCGACTGTCTCCACCTGGTGCGCGCGGGCTCGGTGACGGTGGCCCACGAGGTCGGCGGCCGCGAGGCGGTCATCGACTACCTCGCCGCCGGCAGCTACGTCGGCGAACTCGCGCTGCTGACCGACGCGCCGCGCACGGCGACGGTGCGCGCGGCCGTCGCTACCGAGACCATCCGCCTCGACGGTGCCGCCTTCAAGGCTCTGCTCGCACGCTATCCCAAGCTCGACCGCAAACTGCGCGCCAAGGCCCAGGTGCGCCTGCGCGAGTCCGTGCGCAACCGCGCGCGCAGCGCCGGCACCGGTTCGATGATCGAGTTCCTGGTCGAACAGGGTGTCGGCGAGGCGACCGACGTGCTGCTCATCGACGAGGCGCTGTGCGTGCAATGCGACAACTGCGAACGCGCCTGCGCCGACACCCATCGCGGCACCTCGTTGCTCGACCGCGCCGCCGGGCCGAGCTTCGCCCACCTCCACGTGCCGACGTCGTGCCGCCATTGCGAACACCCGCACTGCATGAAGGACTGCCCGCCGGACGCCATCCACCGCAGCACCGACGGCGAGGTCTACATCGCCGACAACTGCATCGGTTGCGGCAACTGCCAGCAGAACTGCCCCTACGGCGTGATCCAGATGGCGGTCAAGGCCGAGCCGCCGCCGATGCGCCTGTGGCAGTGGCTGCTGTTCGGCCGCGGTGAGGCGCCCGGTGCGCGCTTCCATGCCGATGACCCGGATGCGCCGAAGCAGGCGGTGAAGTGTGACATGTGCAAGGACTTCGCCGGCGGCCCGGCCTGCGTGCGCGCCTGCCCGACCGGCGCCGCGCTGCGCGTCAGTCCGCAGGAATTCATGCAGATGACGCGCTGAGAGCGGGACGGTGCACGAGTCCTTCCTGTCCTACCGCCGGTTCTTCTTCCTCAAGATCGCGACCGCGCTGTGCGTGGGCGCCGGGCTTGCCTATCTGGTCCACCAACCAGTCGATCCGCCCAACGGTGGCACCTGGCTTGGCTACACCCTGGGCGGGCTGGGTGCGTGCCTGATCGGCTGGCTGGCCTGGTTCGGCGTGCGCAAGAGGCGCTACGCGCATACCCGTGAACGCCTCGCTGCGTGGCTGTCGGCTCACGTCTACCTCGGCCTTGCGCTGGTCGTGGTGGTGACCCTGCACAGTGGCTTCCAGCTCGGCGCCAACGTCCACACCCTGGCCTACGGGCTGACCTTGGCCGTCGTCGCGAGTGGCCTGTGGGGGCTCTACGCGTACGTTTCCTACCCGCGCCAGATCGCGGCCAATCTCGGCGGCCTCACGTGCGCCGCCCTGATTGCCGAGGTCGCCGACATCGACCGCGAATCGCTGACGCTGGCAGACGCCGTCGGCCAGGAGGCACATGCCCGCGTACTGGCCTCGATCGAGGAGACGGTGCTTGGCGGCACGGTGCGCGATCTGCTCTTCGGCGACCCCGCGCGCCGCGCTGCCGCACCCGGGGTGGGCGCCGCATTGGACGAAGCGCGCGCGACCGTCGAACGACTCATGGCCGGTGTACCGCAAGCCCTCGAACAGACGCGCGACAACCAGATGACCGTGATCGGTTTTCTCGCCGGCCAGGGCCTCGCTGGTGACGGTGGTGGCGCCGAGCGACTCGAACGCATCCGCCGCCTGTTCGACCTCATCACGCGGCGGCGCGGCCTGGTCGAACGCGTGCAGCGTGACCTGCAGTACCGCGCCCGCCTGCGTTTCTGGCTCTACCTGCACGTGCCGCTGACCGTCGGCCTGCTCACGGCGCTCGTCGGCCACGTCGTCGCCGTGTTCTTCTACTGGTAGGCTGGTCATGCGCATCCTCGTCCGTCACGTCACCCGCCGCGGCAGCCAGGGCACCAGTTTCCAGGACCACGAGTGCGTCGGCGCACGCATCACCATCGGGCGCGGTGCCGACCAGGCCATCCACCTGCGTAATCTGCGCGTGACCCTGGCTCACGCCGAGATTCTCGATGGCGGTGATGGCCAGTGGCGGGTGGTGTCGACAGTGCCGGGCGGCCTGCGCCACAACCATGTGGTCACGCCGGCGGCGACCCTGGCGGTCGGCGACGTGCTCGGCATCGGCCCCTACGAGCTCAGGGTGGTCGCGCATCCCGGCCACGATTTCGCTGTCGAGGTCAGCGAAGGCGAAAGCGCGCGCGGGCGCGAGTACGAGGACGCCCTCTATGCGCGGTCGCGACTCGACCTCGACGCCGCCGGGCTGCGGCGCCGGCCCTGGGCGGTGGGACTCGCACTGACGGTCGCGATCTTCGCTCTCGTGCTGCCGCTGCTGAGCGCGTTGGCGCCGCCGGTCGGCAAGGTGCTGCGGGAGGTGCCCGGGGTGCCCTCCGACCATGCCTGGCTGAGCGGCGCGGTGAGCCAGGCCCATGCCCATTTCGCCGACCAGTGCGAGCGCTGTCATGCGAAAGCCTTCGTGCCGACGACCAATGCCGCCTGCCTGACCTGCCACGAAAACACCGAGCACCACGTCGGGCCGGAATTGCTCGCGAGCGGCGTGTTCGCCGACGCCGCGTGTTCGGATTGTCACCACGAACACAACGGCCGGCTCAGCATCGTGCGCGGCGACGAGGGCCTGTGCGTGAGCTGCCATGCCGATCTGCACGACATCGCACCCGCTACGAAGCTCGCCGATGCCACCCATTTCGGCAGCGACCACCCGTCGTTCGAACCCCTGCGCGCGCACGAGAGCGACGCGCCCGGCAGCAACCGCGCCGCGCCGGGTCTCGCCTTCTCGCACGCCACCCACCTGCGCGAGCAAGGCGTCGAGAACGATGCCGGCCAGCGCCGCAGCCTCCGCTGCGCCGATTGCCATGTCGCCGAGCCCGGTGGCGGGTTGATGGCGCCGGTGCGCTTCGAGGCCCACTGCCACGACTGCCATCGCCTGCGCATCCCGGGGGAAGCCGAGCGCGAACTGCCCCACGGTGACGTCGCCGCGACGCTGGCCAGCGTGCGCGACTACTTCGCCGCCCGCGCGCTGGCCGGCGGCTACCCGCACGAGTTCGCACCCGACGTGGTACGCCTGCGCCGTCGCCCCGGGGTTGAACTGGACGAGGCCGAACGGCAGTCGGCGCTGACCTGGGCCGCCGACATGGCCGCGATGACCAGCCGCGAGATGATCGCCTACACCACCTGTGGCCAGTGCCACCAGGCCACGCCTACCGGTGACGGCGAGTGGACGCTGGCACCGACCGGCATCCCGCACGCCTGGTTGCCGCGCGCGACCTTCAGCCACGGTCAGCACGACGCGATGGCCTGCGCTGATTGCCACGTCGGCGTGGCAAATTCGGACAGTAGCGCCGAACTCCTGCTGCCACGCATCGAAGACTGCCGCACCTGTCACGGCGGCGCCGATGCCGGCGCTGGCCGCCTCGCCTCGACCTGCATCACCTGCCACGCCTTCCATCGCGCCACGGACGCGCGACTCGCGCCCTGAGCGCAGCAAGGCGACGGCGCCGGCGGTCAGCCGGCGTCCGCGCCGCGGTGCACGACCAGCTGCGGGAAGGGGATCTCCCAGCCGAAGTGATTGCAGGCATCGACGCACAGCCGTGTCAGCAGCCACTCGGCGGTGTCGTAGTGGATGGCGGCATCGGGGGTCATGTCGACTTCGACGCCGTAGTCGATGGACGACTCGCTGGCGCTCATCAGCTCGACGTCGACGCGGATGATCTGGTCCTCGCGCAGGACTTCCTTGAGACCTTCGCGCACGAAGGCGCGCAGCTTGTCGCGCACTTCCTTGGTCGCGATCGCCTGGTGCTTGTAGGAGATGCCGAACACGACCTCGGCGCGTGATCCGTGTGAGAGGTTCTCCGGCGCCATCTCGTAGAAGGCGGCCGCGGTGAAGGTCTGGCGGATGCCGCCCTCGATGCGCACCTCGACCAGCCCAGGGGTCTGCACCAGGATCTCGGCCAGCCCGGTCTCGATGCGCACGAAGTCGCCCTTGCGCGTCGGGAACCAGGGCTCGTTCGGCGTCACCGGACGCGAGTGCAGGCCGATCAGTTCGCGGATCGGCATCGAGAACTCGCCGCCTTCGAGCGCCGGGTTGACGAGGTCGCAATAGAAGCCGAGCTTGCGCACCATCCAGGGGATGCCGTCGAAGAAGATGCGCTCGCCTTCCTGCACCGCGCCGAGATTGAGGTAGAGCGTGATCTGCTCGATCAGGCTCGGCAGCATGCGTACGCCGATCCAGGCCAGGGCGACGATGAAGATCACCGTAACGCCGACCAGTAACCAGTCGTTCAGGATGTTGAAGGTGAACAGCATGGCGAGGAGGGCGACGAGGTAGCTGCCCACCGCCCACACCAGGGTGATGACCCGCGTGGCGAGATTCTTGCGCGCCTGGCGCGCGCCGCGGTAGGCGCCCAGGCGGCGGCTGACGAAGCGCAGGCTGAGCAGGGTGAGGAAGAACACGCCACCGCCGTAGAGCAGGTTCAGGCCGCGTTCGCGCAGGAAGGAGCGCGCGAACTGGTTGGCCGAGTCGACCGTGGAGACCTGGCTGGCCTGGCGTGCGTCGAGCTGGCGTTGGGTGGCAGCGACGAGATCCTCGACGGCGTCGAGGCGTTGTTGCCAGGTCTTGCGCTGGCGGGTCAGTTCGCGCTTGACGCGTTCGTCCTCGGCGGCGGCGAGCAGCGGGTCGATCTGGGCGATGGCGCGGCGGGCCACCGCGCGGTGATTGGTGGCGACGCTCAGCTCGCGGCGCAGGTTCTCGATCTGGCGCGCCTGCTCGGTGAGCGAACGCAGCATGATGACGAACGGCTGCAGAAGCTGTTCGGCCTCGGCCTTGAGATCGATCTTGAGACTGGCATCGAGATCGAATTCCTGCTCGGAGACACCGGTGGCGAGTGCCGCGATCTGACGATTGATGTCGTCGATGCTGGCCTCGCTCTCGCCGATGGCGGCCTCGAGCTGGGCCTGGTCGGTGTCCTCGTCGGGTTTCTCGAGCTCTTCCCGCAGGGCCTTGATCTCGGCGCGCTTATCGGCACGTGCCTCGACGAGGTCGTGCAGCGAGGCGAGTGCGACGGCATGCGGACCGGGCTTGGGCGGGCCGACGAAATCGGGTGCAGGAACGGTGGCCGGGGTGGTCGGCATGTCCTCGGCGGCGTTCGCGCCGGCGGCGACGAGGAGCAGGAACAGGGCGGCGAGGAGGCCGCGCAGGGGACGGCGAACTGGCAAGTCGATACTCCCGGAGGGTACGCGCGCGGGCGGCCAGTATTGCACGAATCGTGCGCTGGCCCGGTTGGCCGATGCGCTATGCTGGCGACGATGCTCATGCAGTCGAAGCCGGCCGGTCTGCTCGCCCTGGAGGACGCGTTCGCGCCCCACGTCGCCGCTGTTGCGCGCGGCTGGTTCGAAACCTGGCAGGTCGCGCCGCTGGCCGACGCGGTACGCGTGCGCTACAGCCCGCGCATGTTCCGCGCCATCGGCCGTGCCCACCCGTTGCGCTGCCTGGTGACGCTGGCGGCCGGCGTGCGCGCCCTGCCCGAGCCGACCGTGCTCGACATCCTCGCCCACGAGTTCGCCCACCTCGCCGCCTACGCGCGTCACGGCCGCGGCATCCGTCCCCATGGCCGCGAGTGGGCCAGTCTCATGCGCGGCGCCGGTTTTCAGCCGCGGGTGCGTTTCGCCGACGAAGTCGCCATCGACATCGTGCGTGCCCATGCGCGCATTCCGCTGCGCTATCTGCACCAGTGCCGCGTGTGCGGAGCGTCGCGCGAGAGCAGCCGGCCGATGCGGCGCTGGCGGTGCGGGGCCTGCTACGAGATCGGTCTCGATGGCCGGTTGGAGATCCTGCGGGTCGGAGGGTGAACGTCACGCCGCCGTTGCGGCGTGACGGGCGCAATCCGTTCGGTTGGCGACGGGCGCGGCGGCGCGCAGGTGCAGATGCGCGCCGAACCGGCCGTTGTCACGGCCGTTGCAGGCTTTCCAGGTAATCGATCAGGGCGGTGATGGTGATCTCGATTTCCATCTCCGTCTCACCCTCGAGACGGAAGCGGCGGCCCCAGATCGGCATCTGGCTCGAACCGTGGGCATCGACGATGCGGCGGCCGTCGATGACCTGGTAGACGAGGGTTTCGGGGAAGGAGCCGCCGTTGTCGGCGGCAAGGCGCGTAAGATCGGCTGGCGGGCTACGCAGCTCGCCGGCCAGCGGGCCGTCGCCACGGCCATCGGCGCCGTGGCAGGCCGCGCAATGATCGATGTAGTCCTGCCAGCCGAGCGGTTGGGCGTCGTCGACGGCCGCCGCGCCTGCCGTGACGAGCAGGCCGGCGGCAGCCAGGCCCAGGCCGCGCATCGCAGCGATCAGGTGATCGACGCCTGGTAGATGCTTTCGATGGCGGCGTCGAGCGCAGAGTCGAACTCGGCATCGCTCTGCTGCTTGGACAGGCCCTCGGTCAGCGCGCGCGAGAAGCTCGCCACCATGCCGTGGTTGCGCGCGAGACGCGCGTTGGCATCACCCCGGCTGTAACCACCCGAGAGCGCCACCACGCGGGCGACGTTCTTGTGCTTGATGCACTCGGCGTAGAAATTGTCGACCTCGGGCAGGGTGAGCTTCAGCATGACCAACTCGTCGGCGCCGAGCTTGTTCAACGCAGCGAGCATGGCCGCCTTGAGCAGTTCCTCGGCCTTGGCCTTGTCCGGGCAGTGGATGTCGACCTCGGGCTCGATGATCGGCACCAGCCCCGCGGCGACGATCTGCCGCCCGACCTCGAACTGCTGCGCGACCACGGCCTCGATGCCGGCGGCGTTGGCCTGCTTGATGACCGAGCGCATCTTGGTGCCGAAGATGCCCTTGGCCTTGGCCCGCGCCAGCAGCGCGTCGAGCTCGGGCATCGGCTTCATCACCTGCACCCCGTCGGCCTCGTCGGCGAGGCCCTTGTCGACCTTGAGGATGGGCACGACGTTCTTCTCGTTCCACAGGTAGTCCGCGCTCGGCTTGCCGGCGATGTCGCGGTCCATGGTGCCTTCGAAGAGGATGGCAGCGAGGATGCGTGCGCCGCTGAAGGCCGGGCTGGTGACGATGCGCGCGCGCATCTCGTGGACGAGGTCGAACATCTCCTCGTCGTTCGACCAGCTGCCCTCGGCGATGCCGTACAGGCGCAGCGCCTTGGGCGTGCTGCCGCCGCTCTGGTCGAGCGCGGCGATGAAGCCGGGGGCGTTGCGGATCTTGTCCAGTTGCTTGGCGTTGATAGTCACGGTCGTCCTCGTCGATCGGATGGCTGGATTGGGGAGCCCGCCGGGCGGCGGGCGGGTCGCGGGATTCTAGCAGCCGCCGGTGGTGGCTGCGTCGGCGTGTGGGGCGGGGGTGATGGGGATCAAGACGGTGTCCGTCACTACTGCGCAACCGGCAATCCGTCACGGACAGCGCGCTGCCTGGCGGGCCGCCAGTGGCAAATGGACGGGCATTCGATCTAAGCTCTGCCGTCCACCAGCGCAAGCCCGCACGTTTTCGCTACGCGAGCTTGCACGCCGAGGAGCAACATGTTGATTTCGTTGAAACGGCTGGGACTCGCCGCCGCCTTCACGCTGGCCGTCGGCGCCACCCAGGGCGCCGCCGCTGCAAGTGTCACATTGTTTGACAATTCGGTGATCCCGAGCAGTTTCAGCATGCTTGTACCCGAGGGCCGGCAGACGCTTTTAGAGGTGTTGAACCCGGTCCACATCACGCAGCTCGGCGCGACCATCGATCCTGCCTCCAGTACCCAGGCCTTCGACTGGCGCATCTACGCCTCGACCGCTGGTGCTGCTGTGGGAGCCGCGGTTTTCACCCAGGCTGGCAACACCTTCACGGACGTCGGCCTCGCGACCTACGACACCGACGTCGCGGTCAGCCTCGATCCCGGCTACTACCTGCTCGAACTGTTCGTCGCCTCCGCCGGCAACGTGACCATGGCGCGCTACAACGAATCGGGGCAGGGGTTACCGCGAGTGACTTCGGACGCGAACTTCCGGGTGTTGAACGGCTATTCGACCCCCAACAACATCGCCGGTTTGGAGGCGCTGGGTAACAGCACCATCTTGCCGGCGTTCTCTGTAACAACCGGCGCACCCGTTCCACTGCCTGCCCCGGCACTGCTGCTACCTGCCGCACTCGCCGTCCTGGTGCGTCGCCGCGGGGCTTGATCGTCCAATCCGGCATTGATGCCGGGTTCGGGCTGCTCCATGCGTGACACGCACCGTGGTCACGCTTCCCCAGCGCTGTATAGTTAGCCGGGCCTGAACCCAGCGATCCAGCGCATGCCCATGTCCCAGCGGCCCGCTCGTGGCTTCACCCTCATCGAACTCGCGGTGGTCATCGCCATCGTCGGCCTGCTCGTCGGCGGCATGGTGGCGAGCTACGGCGCCATCCGTATCAACACCAAGATCAAGGAAACGCAGCGGGCGATGGAGCACGCGGAGTTGCTGTTGCAGGCGTTCCTGGCGAGGGAGGGGCGGTTGCCGTGTCCGGCGAACCCGGAGCTCAAGCCCGACGAATTGGGTTACGGCGAAGAATCCAACGATAACGGCGGCGGCGGGGGGTATGGCGTGATTGGCGCCGGCGGGGGGTGCCATACAAACAGAGAGTTCGGCACTGCCGGGTCAGATCTTTATTGGGGAACGTTCCCTGCCGGGAGCTTGGGAGCGCGGGTCAGCGACCTTGCGGATGGTTGGGATACCCAGCTGTTCTACGTGGTAACTGGTCCGGCAACTCTCACAAATGCGCAGTTATCGGGAAACTGGCAGTCGAGCGGTGCGCTCGCTTTATGGGACGACATCGCCAAGTTGCCAGGCACTGAAGTGATCACGGATGGGGTCGTCGCAATCTTTTCCGTGGGTGCGAATCGAAACGGGGGCTATACGCTGGATGGCGAACAATTGCCCGATCCGCCTGTGACTGCGGTAGCAGAGCTGGAGAACGGGACTGGCAATTTTGATTTGATCGTGGTGCCGTACTCTGACGATCCGAACGCTCCGTTTGATGATGTCGTGCGGGTCTATCGTGAGGACGACTTGGTACTGCCACTTGCATTGATCGGTGATGTCGATACCAAGCGCAGCTTGACGCGCAGGCGCCTCGAACGATTGCTGGACATCGTGTACGGGCATGCCGCGGCCGACGGCGCCAACCACGAAGTTCCCGATCGCGCCGACCTAACCGGAATCGAAGGGGCGGGTACGGGCGATCTCTTTCCGTGGGACGACATGCAGTTGGAGCAAGCCGAGTCGCGCGACGCGTGGGGTAATCTCCTGACGTATCGGGTCGCCGCGAACCGCGAAGTTTGTGCGCCGGAAAGCGCCACGGTGTTATCGACCGACGAACTATTCAGGTTGGAATCCAACGGACCTGATGCCACGACGATTACGGTAACGCGCGCTGAAGCCGCGGGGAGATTCACAGCCGCTGGTATCACGCTTAACGCTTGTCCGTAGCCCTCCCTAATTCTGTGACGGAATTCGGCAGGGAGGAATTCGGTGGAATTGGAATTCGGGGACAGACCACGATTTCCGTCGGTCCTGCGCCCACACCAATAGCGGGAATTCGGGGACAGACCACGATTTCCGTCCGCGCGGCGCCCTCACCAATAGAGCCCTTCATTTCTCCTTCCGGGGTCGCCCAGGCTTTCCCGGCGTGACGCGCCGCGCCAGGGCATCGGCAATCTCGTCCTCGAAGCGTTCGTTGCCGAGCGCGTAGTTCCCGTTGGTGGCCCTGCGGATGCGGTCGAGGGTGTCGTCATCCAACCCGGCATCGAAAAGCCTGCGGTAGCGCGCGCGGCGTCGCTCCGGTTCGGGAGCAAGGGCGAGGTAGCTCGGATGCGGAGACAGGAGGTCGTTGTCGCCGTCGAACGCGTTGGCACGGTGGCTCGACCATGGGTACTCGCCGGGGCTGGTGACCATCCCCGCCCGCACCGGATTCAATTCGATGTATCGCTGACACGCGAGTGCGTAGGTCTCACTCTGGGCCAGGCAGGAGCGGAAGCGCCCTTCCCACAGCGTACCGCTGCGCTGGTAGTTCCGGTTGACGTATTGCACGTAGCGCTGGCCGAGATGTTTCATCAATAGCGAAGGCCCGTCGACCGTCGCAGGGGTGACCAGGAGATGGACATGGTTGGTCATCAGCGCGTAGGCGTGAATCGCGCATCGCCAGCGTGCTGCCTGTGACGAGAGCGTCGCGAGGTAGAAGTGGTAGTCGGCTGCGGCGAAGAAGCATGCCGACCGATTGTTACCGCGCTGGACGATATGCCACGGGATTTCGGCGATGGCGATCCGGCTCTGCCTCGGCATGGTGAACCTCCTTGTTCACACGATGCATGTTGCGTGGGGATTCTAGGCACGCATGAGGCGTGCGCAAAAGTCCCATCCCGGAAATCGTGGTCTGTCCCCGATTTAGGGCCTCGGTGGCGGGATCGAATGGGGACAGTTTACTTTTCGTGAGCGCCCGGCGCCGGCTAGGGCGCAGTTGAAAAGTAAACTGTCCCCATTCGTGGCACCTGCGTCAGCAACCTCGCCTCATTTCCCCCGCCGCCGCACCGCCCCCAGCACGTCCATCACCACGCCCGTTACCGGGTTGAAGCGGGCGAGTCGGTACATCACCTGGTTCACCGTGGCGTTGTTGCTGAGTCGGATCTCGGCGACGCGCGGGGTGAACCACAGCGCAATCGCGAGTCTCAACAACGCCGAGCAGGCGAACACGCCATAGAGCGGCTTGGCGAAGGTGATGGCGGCGCCGCCGAGGTCGATGGTCGCCGGCAGGTGAGCGGCGAGCAGGCCGCCGATCATCGCGCCCGAGAAGATGGCGAGCCCGCTGGCGATGGCCTGCAGGGCGGAGAACAGTGCCAGCTCGCTGCCGGCGGGGCGCAGGTCGAACAGGTAGTTGCTCGAACTCAGGGTGAAGCCGCCCCAGGCGAGTCCCGCCAGGCCCTGGATGGCGAGCAGGTACCAGAAGTTGTCGGAGAAGATCCAGAGCAGCGGCAGGGTGGGGATGATGAAGGCCGTCGTCACCAGCACGATGCGGTTGCCGAGGTGGTCGCTGATATAGCCCCAGCTGTTCAAGGTGAGAAGCTGCATGACGATGGAAGCGGCGAGGTTGGCCATGAACTCGGCGTAGGAGAAGCCGAGATTGCGCAGCATGTGCACCGAGAAGTAGGGGCCGGCGATCGCGACCGTGCCCTGCATCAGCGCGACGAACAGGGTGAAGCGGCGGAACTCGGTGTGGCCGAGCGCGCGGCGGACCTCGCCCAGCCATGCGCGCGCGGCGAGCGGCGGTGGCGATTCGCCTTCGAAATCCTGCAGGCCGGCCAGGAGTCGCACCGAGACGATGCGCCCAGCGAGCGCTGCGCTGAACAGCGCGGCGAAGCCCCAGGCCGTGTGATCGAGACGCTGCGCCGCGTGCAGGAGCAGGCCGCCGCCGGCGAGCGCGGCGAAACTCGTCACGGCGGTCAGGCGCGAGCGCCGCGCGAAGTAGCGCCCGCGCCGCTCCACCGGCACCAGCGCCACCATCACGGCGCGCCACTGCGGCTGCACGAAATGCCCGCCGGCTTGGAACAGCATGGCGGTGGCGAGGAGCAGGGCGATGGCGTCGGCGAAGTCGTGGGCGCAGAGCACGATCAGCATGCCGATGGTCACGCACTGGAAGGCCGCGCCGCCGACGATGAGCACGCTGCGACGCAGGCCGCGGCGGCCGAACCAGACCGAGACGAGCTGCGCCCAGGCGCCGACGAGCTGCGGCACGCCGACCACCCAGCCGACCTGTTGGGCCGTCGCCTGGAGGAAGATGGCGAAGGCGCCGAGGTAGTTGTCGCACACCCCGCTCATGACCGCCGAGCCCAGCGCCTCGCGTTGCGATTGCCGTAGTGCGTGGCGTTCGGGACGCGACAGGCGACGGCCGCGGCTCATCGTGCGAAGACGGTCGCCGCGTTCATGCGCGGCTCAACGAACAGGGTGATTTCCACACGAAAAAATTTCTTGCATTTGGTTACGAAAAGCACAAGATACGCGCGCGCCGGGCTGCATGCAGCGTGCGACGCGGTCACCCGCCGGATTCCAGAGGCCCGGCCGGGAACCCCCAAACAGGTGTCAGTGCCTCTTCTCACTTGGGGATCACTCACGATGAAGTCAGACAGCGTTTCGAGCAACGCCGCCGAAGAACCGCCATCGCTACCGCTCGCTTCCACCGCCCCCGCCGCCGAGGCGTCGTTCGCCGCCTCCGCCGACATCATCTCCATCGCCGTCGCCAAAAGCCCCCGCGCCCTTCGCGCCAACCCCTTCCCGGTCAGTCCCGAGGCCCGCGCCTTCTACAAGCGCAACTTCCCGGGCTCGAGTTCCGTGCAGTGGAACGACTGGCACTGGCAGTTGCGCGAACGCGTGCGCGCGCTGGCCGACATGGAACGCATCTTCCAGCTTTCCGACGACGAGCGCGAGGCCATTCGCCGCCACACGGGCTCGTTGCCGGTCGGCATCACCCCCTACTACGCGAGCCGCATGGATCGCACCAACCCGGACGACGCTCTGCGCCGTACCCATGTCCCGGTCGGTGACGAATACCTGCGCTCGCCGGGCGAGGCGGACGATCCGCTCGGCGAGGACCACGACACCCATGTGCCGGGCCTGGTCCATCGCTATCCGGATCGCGTGCTGTTCCTCGCCACCGGCTTCTGCTCGACCTACTGCCGCTATTGCACGCGCTCGCGCATGGTCGGCGAATCCGGCGGCGATTACCGCTTCGATCGCCGCCAGTGGGAGCGCGCGCTGGGTTACATCGAGGCGCACCCGGAGATCCGCGACGTGCTGCTCTCGGGCGGCGACCCCCTGACCCTGGCCGACGACAAGCTCGACTACCTGCTCGGGCGCCTGCGTCAGATCAAGCACGTCGAGTTCGTGCGCATCGGCACCAAGGTGCCGACGGTGGTGCCCCAGCGCATCACGCGCCAGCTCACGCGCATGCTGCGCAAGCACCACCCGCTGTGGATGAGCATCCACTTCACCCACCCGGGCGAGCTGTCACCAGAAGTCACCGAGGCCACTGCGCGGCTGGCGGATGCCGGCATCCCGCTCGGCAGCCAGACGGTGCTGCTGAAGGGCATCAACGACGACGTTCCGACGATGAAGTCGCTGATGCACGGTCTGCTCATGCGCCGGGTCAAGCCCTACTACCTCTACCAGTGCGATCCGATCACGGGCTCGGCGCATTTCCGCACGCCGGTTGCCAAGGGGCTCGAGATCATCGAGGGCCTGCGTGGTCACACCACCGGCTACGCGGTGCCGACCTACGTCATCGATGCGCCCGGGGGCGGCGGCAAGATCCCGCTGCTGCCGGACTACGTCGTCGGGCGCGACGGCGAGGATCTCGTACTGCGCAACTTCGAAGGCAACACCTACCGCTACCACGATCCGGACGCTGCTCCGCTCCTCGCCACCCCGGCTGCTGCTGCCGGGGTCGCGTCTTGAGCGCGCTCGAGCTCGGCCTCGTCTATGACCTGCGCAGCGAGTACCTCGCGGCAGGTCATAGCGAGGAGGCGGTGGCGGAGTTCGACAGCGAGGAGACGATCGATCTCATCGCCGCCGCGCTGACCCGGCTCGGCCACCGCGTCGAACGCGTCGGCAACGGCCGCGCGCTGGCCCGCGCGCTCGCCGACGGCACGCGCTACGACCTCGTCTTCTCCATCGCCGAGGGGCTGGCGGGGCGTGCGCGCGAGGCGCAGGTGCCCGCCCTGTGCGAACTCTACGACCAGGCCTACGTGTTCTCCGACCCGATGACGCTCGCCGTGGCGCTCGACAAGGCCGCGGCCAAGCGCATCGTGCGCGACGCCGGCGTCGCCACGGCGCCGTTCGTGGTGATCGCACCGGGCGAGCAGCCGCCGGCGTTGCCATTCGCCTTCCCGGTGTTCGCCAAGCCGCTCGCCGAGGGCACGGGCAAGGGCTGCGAAGTGTCTTCGGTGTGCGGCGACGCCGCCGCGTTGCAGGAGACGGTGGGTGCCCTCAGCGAACGCTTCGCCCAGCCGGTGATCGTCGAACCCTTCCTCTCCGGGCGCGAGTTCACCATCGGCCTGGTCGATGGCGTGCACGGCATCGAGGTCGTCGGCGTGGTCGAGATCGTGCTCGGCGCGAACGCCGACAGCGGCGTCTACTCCTACCGCAACAAGGAGCAGTGCGAGAGCCTCGTCACCTACCGCCATGCCGACGATGACGTCGCGCGCGCGGCCGCGGCCTGCGCGATCGACGCCTACCGCGCGCTCGAATGCCGCGACGCGGCGCGCATCGACATACGCTGCGATGCCGAGGGCCGACCGTTCTTCCTCGAGGCCAACCCGCTCGCCGGCCTGCATCCGAGCCATTCCGACCTGCCGATCGCGGCGACCCTGGCCGGGCGCAGCTACGACTGGTTGATGAATGCCATCGTCACCGCGGCGGCGCGTCGTTGCGGGCTCGAGACCACCGCGTCTGCGGTGCCCGCCGTGCGACGCGCGACGGCCCGGCCCTTCGTGCCGGTGCTGCATGCGGCCACCGTCGAGCGTGCCGACGAGCGCGATACGCTGGAGGCTGCCGAAACCGTCGCCGCCGCGCTGGAGGCGAGCGGATACGCCAGCGAAGTGGTGCGCTTCCGCCCCGAGGCCGCGGCCGTCGAACAACTGGCGCGGCGCAATCCGCACGCCGTGTTCAACCTCGTCGAAGCGCTCGAAGGCGACGGCCGCGCCGCCTGCCTCGCGCCCTGGTTCCTTGCCCGTCATGGCCTGGCCTTCACCGGCAACGACTTCGAAGCCTGCCTGGTCTCCGCCTCGAAACTGCTGACCAAGGGCCTCCTGCTCGCGCACGGTCTGCCGACCCCGGCGCTGATCAGCGACGAGGAGGCACGCTGCTGCGGCGAGGTCATCCTGAAACCGGTGTGGGAGCATGCCTCGCTCGGCATCGATGCCGCCTCCGTGATGCCTGCGATCCAGATGGCGCGTGCGCGCACCGAGCGCGAGGCGCAGCACGGCCTCGCCTTCTTTGCCGAGGAATTCCTGCCCGGGCGCGAGTTCAACGTCGCGCTCTACGGAACGCGCGAGGCGGTGACGGTGCTGCCGATCCAGGAGACGGTCTTCGTCGACTGGCCGCCGGCGCGCCCACGCATCGTCGACTACGAGGCCAAGTGGGCACCGGACAGTGCGGCCTACCGCAACACGCCGCGGCGCTTCGGCGTGGAGAGTGCCGAACCTGCACTCGCCCGCGCGCTGGCCACGCTCGCCGAACGGGTGTGGGACGTGTTCGGCCTTACCGGCTACGCCCGCGTCGACCTGCGCGTCGGCGAGGACGGCCTGGCGCGCGTGATCGACGTCAATGCCAACCCCGGGCTTGGTCCCGATGCCGGTTTCAATGCCGCGGCAGCCCGTCACGGTCTCGATTTCGCCGCGCTGGTCGCGCGCTTGGTCGAGATCGCGCATCCCCAGCGCGTCGCCGCCTGATCGCGTGTCGGTGAACCCGGACCCTGTCGCCACGTGTCCCACCGGCGCGTGGCAGGGTTGCGCGGTCGGCGTCGAGCGGCCGGACGCGCTGGAACGAGTCTCGAGGCGACGCTTGTATCGATGCCGCGCGAGCGCCCAACTGGGAACGCCCCGCGGCGTCATCTGTTTCGTGAAGACAGCCTGAGGGCAAGTGCCCATGTTGCGCATCCGCAAGGTCACCGACGCGCGCGACACCGCTGACCGTGCCGCCATCGCCGAAGCGCAGGCCATCCTGCGCGCACAGTTCCATGGTCTCGATCCGGCCGACATCGAGAAGTTGCCGGACCAGCTCGAGAACCCGCTCGCCCACCGTTTCAAGAGCGAGCTGTTCGTCGCCGAACGCGGCGGCGGCGCGCCGCTCGGCATGGCGCTGCTGATGATCGCGAGCGACCTGCGTTTCGCCTACCTCGACACCATTTCCGTCGCGCCCGGGCGCGGCGGCGGCGGTATCGGCGCCGCGCTCTACCAGCGCGTGCGCGAGGAAGCACGAGCGGCCGGCGCGCGTGGGCTCTACTTCGAATGCCTGCCGGACGACCCGGCGCTGAGCCCTGACGCCGCCACCCGTCGCCAGAACGTCGCGCGGCTGCGCTTCTACGAACGCTTCGGCGCGCGCCCGATCGCCGGAACCGCCTACGAGACGCCGCTGACGGCGGCGAGCACCGATCCGCCCTACCTGGTGTTCGACGGCCTCGAGCAGCATGCCCTGCCGGGCGCGGCACGGCTGCGCCGCATCGTGCGTGCGATCCTCGAACGCAAGTACGGCGACGTCTGCCCGCCGGGGTACATCGCCACCGTGCTGCGCTCGATCCGCGCGCGCGGCTATGCCCTGCGCGAGGCGCGCTACGTCAAGCCGACGGCGCCGAGCGCGACGGCGGTCGGCCTGCGCATCCCGCTGGTGGTGAACGAGGGCCACGACATCCACCATGTGCGCGATCGCGGTTACGTCGAGGCGCCGGTACGCATCCCGGCCATTCGCCGCGCCTTCGCCGGCACCGGTCTGTTCGAGGAGAAGCCGGCGCGGCACTTCCCCGAACGCCACCTGCGCGAGAGCCACGATCCGGGCCTGGTCGAATTCATCAAACGTGCTTGTGCCGAGCAGCCGCCCGGCAAGTCGCTGTATCCGTACATCTTCCCCATCCGCAATCCCGAGCGCCGTCCGCGCGAGCGTTCGGTGCTGGCCGGCTACTGGTGCATCGACACCTTCACGCCACTGAATCGGAATGCGTGGTTCGCCGCGCGCGGCGCGGTCGATTGCGCGCTGACGGCGGCGGCGCTGGTGCGGGACGGCGCGCCGGCCGCCTACGCGCTGGTGCGTCCGCCCGGCCACCACGCCGAGCGCCGTGCTTTCGGCGGCTTCTGCTATTTCAACAATGGCGCCATCGCCGCGCAGTACCTCTCGCATCACGGCCGCGTCGCGGTACTCGACCTCGACTACCACCACGGTAACGGCACGCAGGACATCTTCTACGAGCGCGACGACGTGCTGACGGTCTCGGTCCATGCCGACCCGTCCTTCGCCTATCCCTATTTCACCGGCTTCGCCAGCGAAACCGGGCGCGGTGCCGGCGTCGGCTGCAACCTCAACCTGCCGCTGCCGGAGACCATCACGCCGGAACGCCACGCACGCGCGGTGGCGCGGGCGCTGAAGCGGATCGCGGAGCATCGCCCGGACTTCATGGTGCTGGCGCTCGGCTTCGACACCGCGCGTGAGGATCCCACCGGTACCTGGGCCAACGAGGCCGGTGATTTCGAACGTCTCGGCGAGCAGGTCGGGGCGGCCGGTTGGCCGCTGGTGGTGGTGCAGGAGGGCGGTTACCGCGTGCGCACCCTCGGCGCCAATGCGCGTGCCTTCTTCACCGGTCTCGCGCGGGTCCTGGCGCGGGTGCCGCGCCGGCGAGCCGCGCCCCGCGCGGCCGTCGGGCAGGACGACGACGTGCTGACATTCCGTGACAGCGTGGCGCCCGGTGATGTCGCCACCATTCGGCGCATCGTCTCCGCGACCGGCAATTTCAATACCGAGGAAGTCGCCATCGCGCAGGAACTCGCCGAGGAACGCCTCGCGCGCGGCGTGGCCTCGGGCTACGAGTTCGTCTTCGCCGAGCGTGGTGGGCGGGTGGTCGGTTACGCCTGCTATGGCCCTATCCCGGGTACGTCGCGGCGATTCGATCTCTACTGGGTGGCGGTGGACGTCGACGCCCAGCGCGGCAGCGTCGGTCGTGCACTGGTCGAGCGCGTGGAGCAGGCCGTGCGTGGGCTGGGCGGCGAGCGCATCTACATCGACACCTCGACCAGTCCCGGCTACGACGCCGCGCGCGGCTTCTACGCGCGCATGGGCTACGCGCAGGCGGCGGTGTTGCCGGACTTCTATGCGCCGGGCGACGGCAAGGTGATTTTCAGCAAGGTGCTGTAACTCAGCCGCGGTGCCAAACCCTCGGCTCGGGGTCTCCTCGGCTCGGGGTCTGACCCCAAGGGGCCACACGTCGGGGATGGGTTTGGCCCGACGAGGTTTGTCCCCTTGGGGTCAGACCCCGTCGAGTCTTCGGGCGCCCCCGCACACTCGGCCCCGGCACGACTAGTGCGGTGCGTCCTCCACCATGTCCTCGATGATTTCGTCGATCACCTCGCTGGCTTCGGCGGCGCCGCCCTCCTCATCCTCGTCCAATCCGGCCGCGTCTTCGGGGCGCTCCTCGTCGTCGTCGGCGGCGTAGTCCGGTGCCGCTTCCTCGCCCAGCGCGGCTGTCGCGGTATCCGGTACGTCGCTGCTGCCGATGCCGATGTGGAAAGTGGCGAAACCGGGCAGCACGAACTGGTTCAGGGCACGGCCGAGCAGGCGGCCATCGTAAGGCGAACGGATTTCGGATTGCTCGTTGGTGAGCGGGTTGGTGACCACGCCGAGCAGCTCGCCCTCGCGCACGTGCGCGCCGACGCGCACGCCCGAACTGAGGATGCCGCCGCGGTAGGCGCGCAGCCAGCGCGAGCGATAGAAGATCGGTTGTGGCTCGGCCCACAGGCGGAAGCGCTTCACCATGCCGAGCTTGTCGAGCAGGGTGTCGATGGCCTTGATGCCGAACTTGACGTGCCGTTCCTGCAACGTGCCCGGCTCACCGAGTTCGAAAGTCACCGCCGGGATGCCGGCGTTGGTGGCGGCGGCGCGCAGGGTGGCGCGGTCCCCGGCCTTGTGCAGCACCGAGGTGGCGCCGAACCGCTGGACGAATTCGCGCACCTCGGGTTCATCGAGGTTGGCGCGCAGCTGCGGCAGGTTGGTGCGCTTGAACGAACCGGTGTGGAAATCGACCAGGCGTTCGCAGTGGACGACGACTTCGCTGAAGAAGGCATGGGCGATGCGCGAGGCCGAGCTGCCGCGCGGGTGACCGGGGAAGTAGCGATTGAGATCGCGACGGTCAGGCAGGTAGCGGCTGCCGCGGGTGAAGCCGAGCAGGTTGACGATGGGTACGCCGATCAGCGTGCCGGAGAGCTCGTCGGCGGAGACCCCGGCGAGGACGCGCCGCACGATCTCGACGCCGTTCAACTCGTCACCGTGGACCGCCGCGGTGAGGCACAGTGTCGGCCCGGGGTTGGTGCCGCGGATGACCACCACCGGTGTTTCGATCGCGCTGCCGGCGAAGGACTGCCCGGCCGACCAGTGCAGGTCGGCGCGCGTGCCGGGCAGCACGCGCGCGCCGAGCAGTTCGAGCGTGCCCCAGGTCCCGGGAATCTCGTCGTCCTGGTCCGTATCGTCGTCGGGGTTGCCGGCCTCCGTTGCGACATCCGTTGCGGGTGCATCATCGCCAAAGCGTTCGTCATCGATCCCGGTGGCCCCGGGGTCGGCGTTGTCACCGGCATCCCCGGTGTCGTCCTCGAACGTCCCGTCGTCGTCCTCGGCGGCGCCCGCACGCCCCAGCGGCAGCGCTTCCGATGGCGCGATCTCGATCAGCTCGAGGCCCATGTCGGGCACGGTCACTGGCGGCGACGCGCTGTCGCCAGCGCTCTCCGAGGCGTCCTCGGTGGCGCCGCACGTGGCCGCCACGCCGAGCAGGAGCGCGGCGCCGAGGAGCCGGGTGCCCTGCCGTGCGCGGTTCAATCCCGGCACTGGCCCAGGAAGACCTCGCGAGCGAGGACGGCGCGCGCGACCGGGTCGGTCGGCAACGGCTCGGCGTTATCGATGGCGTCGAGAATGCCACGCAGGCCGCGGCCATTGGCAATCTGGATGCCGAGGCCCGGGCGGGCGTTCAGTTCCAGTACCAGCGGGCCGAGGTCGGCGTCGAGCACCATGTCGACGCCGAGGTAACCGAGCGGGGCGAGTTCCTGGCAGCGCGCGGCCAGCACCAGCAGATCGTCCCAGCCCGGAATCGCCAGGCCCGCGAGCGGCGTGCCGAAGTCGGGATGCTCGACGATGCGATGGTTCTTGCACACGGCCAGCGTGGTCACGCCGCCCGCCATGTCGATGCCGACGCCGACGGCGCCCTGGTGCAGGTTGGCGCGGCCGTCGGAGGCGCGCGTCGGCAGGCGCAGCATGGCCATCGCCGGTACGCCGCGATAGACCAGCACGCGGATGTCGGGCACACCGCGGTAGCTGACGGCTTCGAACACCGGGTCGAACTTCACGCGGTACTCGATGATGGCCTGGTCGGGCTGGCCGCCGAGGCTGTAGACGCCACCGAGCACGTTCTGGATGTGGTGCTCGACCTCGCGTGCGCTCAGCGCCACGCCGTCACCTTTGAGGTAGAGGTCGCGGCGGCGGTCGGTGATGACGAGGATGCCCTTGCCACCGCTGCCGTGGGCGGGCTTGACGACGAAGTCCTGGCGCCCTTCGACGATCTGCTCGAAGCGATGCGCCTCGCTGACCGAGTGGATGAGGCCGTAGAGCTCGGGCACGGCAATGCCGGCAGCCATGGCCAGGCGCTTGGTCTCGACCTTGTCGTCGACACGCTCGTACAGCGCGCGCGGGTTGCGCGGCATGATGTAGCCGCGGTTGCGGTTGTTGATGCCGACGACGCCGGCGGCGCGGAGCTTACGAATGCGGCCGAACATCTGACGGCGGCTCGACGATGTCGCGGAAGCGCATGATCTCGGTCAGCCGGTAGCCGGTGTAACGGCCCATCAGGATGAACACCGCGAGCAGGCACAGCAGCACCTCGGGGAAGAGGAAGACGATGTGCGTGAGGTAGTCGTTGGTCATGACGAGATAGCCGAGGATGGCGACGAGCAGGCTGCCCGTGCCTTCCTTGAGCGCATTGGCGGCGCCGGTCTCCTCCCAGGTCACCGACATGCGCTCGATGACCATGGTCAGGATGACGATGGGGAAGAGCGCGATCGAGAAGCCGACGTCGAAGCCGAGTTTCGAGCTGACCAGGCTGATGGCGAGCATGATCAGCACCACCATGACCAGCACCGAGCACAGCCGCGGAACCAGCAGCAGGCGCAGGTGTTCGAGGTAGAAGCGCAGCGACAAACCGGCGGCGGTGATGAACACGAACAGCGCGATGCCCCAGCCGAGCTCGGTCTCGCGAAACGCGATGGCGACCAGGATGGGCATGAAGGTGCCGAGCGTCGGCAGGCCGACGATGGTGCGCACGAAGGCGACGATGAAGGCACCGAGCGGCACCATCAGCAGGATGCGGTAGACGTTCTGCGTGTTGACCGGCAGGTCGAACAGGGTCAGGTTCGACAACCACGAGCGCGTCGCCTCGGCGCGCTCGCGGGCGACGTCGGTCAGCGCCTGGGCATAACGTGACACGGCGAAGGAGACGCTCGCGTTGCGGCCGTTGTCGACCTCGAGCAGCGGTTGGCTGCCGACCGACCAGCGCACGAAGTTGTCGGGGTAGCCCTTGCTGCCGCTGCGCGGATCGAAGCCTTCCCAGGTTTCGCCGTTGTGGACCTCGAGCCAGGGCACGAGGTGCTGGTTGGCGGTGCGATCCTCGAGCAGCACGCCGCGCACCATGCGCGTGGTGATGCGGGCGCCGGCGAGGATGTACTGCAGGCGTTCGACCCAGGCTTCGCTGTCGCGGTCGAGGTTGTTGCGGATGACCGAGACATTGCCGTCCGGTGTTGGGTCATTGAGCTTGACCAGGAGCTGGCTGACGAAGGTGAAGACGTTGGCCGACTCGGCGCGCACTTCGCCCAGCACGTCACCGATGGCGGAGGCCAGTGGCTCTTCGTAGACCGGCTTCTCCGGTGCCTTGGGCGGGCGTGATTTGGGTTTTTCGCCGACCAGGTCGGGCGCGCGCGGCACGACCTCGGTGCGGTAGTAGAGCCGTTGCGCGCCGCGCGCTCGACGCGTCGACCATTCGGCACGGCGGTCGTTGTGATCCTGCTCGATGTTCAGCCCGTAGTTGCGCGAGACGAAGTACTCGTCGAGCAGGACGAAATCGCCGAGCGTGTCGGGGATGTCGAACTTGACCACCGTCGAACGGCCGCCGCCGGTGAATTCGATCTTGGCCTCGATCGACCACACCGGCTCGAGCTGCCCCGGCAGCAGGGGAAGGCCGAGCTGGGTGACCTTGAGAAACATGATGCCGAGGCCTGCAGTCAGGAGCAGGGCCAAGAGCAGGAGGGTCTGGAGTCTACGCAAGGGCTTTCCCGGTGGCCGTCGTCGTCACGGCGACGCGTCGGCCGGCTTGGTGGTGCGCGCCGTCGCCGGTTTCGGGCAGCTGCGGTCGGCGGTGTACTTCTGCGCCGGGTCGACCATCATGCGCCCTTGCAGGGCGGCACGGCCGAGCAGCAGGGGATAGTTGAAGCGGCTGCGGTCGGCCAGTGTCATCGGCGTGGTGAACATGCGCCCGCCAATGCAGAGCTCCATCTCCACCACGTAGCGCCTGGCCGGCTCGAGCACATGATCCTTGATCTTCTTGCGACCGGCCAGCGGCAGCTCGTAGTGCACGTCCTTGTCGTAGGTGCTGTCGTCGGGGCGTTCGCTGAGCGGCACGCGGAAGCGGACCCATTGTTCGCCGTCGCGCTCGAACAGCTCGATCTCGTCGGCATCGATGGAACTCGTACGGGCGCCGGTGTCGAGCTTGGCCTTGAGGCGGATGTGATCGGGTTCGAGCCAGGCCCATTCGAGCCAGCCGAGCACGCGCGGCTTGGCCCAGGCGTCGCACGCCAGGGTGAGCATGGCCAGTGCCGCCAGCATGCGCAGCAGCGCGCGGCGCCGGGACGGTGCGAAGGGGGACATCGCGGGGATTACGGGCTCGTGTGAAGGCGGCAAAGATTGCCGTGAAACCCGCGCAAAATCAATCGGGATCGCGCGTCCGGCACGCCTGGCGTGAAGTCGCGCAAGCCTGGCGCGAGGGCGCCCGGTACGGCTTCATCCGGAGCGCCAGGGCGGCATCGCGCTGGGTGCTTCGGCGCGCCGACCTTCAGCGTCGCGGCGCCGCTGCGCAGTCGCGGCAGAAGCCGGCGACCTCGATCTTCTCGTCCTGGACCTGGAAGCCGAGACGGCGCGCGTTGGCGTCGATCTTGGCCGTCAGCGCGGCATCGTCCATCTCCGCCACCGCGCCACAGCCGGTGCAGATGAGGAACTGCGCGGAGTGCCGCTGGTCCGGTCGCGGGCAGCCGATGAAGGCGTTGAGCGATTCGAGGCGATGCACGAGCCCGGCGTCGCGCAGGAATTCGAGCGCGCGGTAGACCGTGGGCGGTGCCGCACGCCGGCCGCCGCTCGCGATCTGCTCGAGCAGGTCGTAGGCCTTGACCGGATGGTGACTGCCCCACACCAGTTCGAGCACCTGGCGCCGCAAGGGCGTGAAGCGTTCGCCGCGTGCCGCGCACACCGCTTCGGCGCGCGCCAGGGCATCGTCGATGCAGCTGCCGTGGTCGTGATCGGCGGCGACGAAGTCCTGGATGATCGAGCGGTTCATGGGTCGAGCCCCGTTCGCAGGTGTCAATGGTCAGGGGTGATGATATAACAGCGGCCCCGCCCAACCGGGCTCCGCCGCTCACCATCGTCCCGACTTCGCCGCCACCTTGAACAGTTCGCTCACCTGGGTCCTCGTGTTCAGCCTGGCCGGCAGCGTGCTGAGCGTGCTGGCCGCCGCCACCTACCTCCTGTTGCCCGAGCGCATTCGCGAGAAGTCGCCCGACTACCTCATCAGTTTCGCCATCGGCATGCTCCTCGGCGCCGGCTTCCTGCACCTGCTGCCGCGGGCGCTGGATCTCGCCGCCGACAGCGCGCACGGCCTGATGGGCACGGCGCTGGCCGCCATCCTGGTCTTCTTCCTGCTCGAGAAGGGGCTCATCTGGCGCCATCACCATCATCACGACGATCACGCCGAGGGCTGTGAGCACCTGCCTGGCCATGCCGGCACGCTGATCCTGGTCGGCGATTCCTTCCACAATTTCCTCGACGGCGTGCTGCTCGCCGCCGCCTTCCACCACGATGCCCAGCTCGGCGTCGTCACGGCGCTCGCCGTGATCGCCCACGAGGTGCCGCAGGAACTCGGCGATTTCGCCATCCTCATCCACTCCGGCTACACCCGCGCCCGCGCGCTCGTCTTCAACCTGCTCACCTCGCTCGCCATGATCGTCGGCGCGGTGGGCGCGTGGTACGCGCTGGCCGAGCTGACCGTGCTCATCCCCTACCTGCTGACCTTCACCGCGGCGAGCTTCATCTACATCGCCGTGTCCGACCTCATGCCGACGCTCAATCGCCGCATCGGCCTCGGCGCGACCGCCGTCCAGCTTGCGTTGATCGGCGTGGGGCTGGCCTTCAACCTCGCCCTGCACGGCCATTGAGCGCGGTCTTGGCGAAGCCGGAAGCGCTGTTATAAAGTAACGCTCGTTTCCGACCGCAGGCCGTCCCTTCGATGTCCCCTGTTCGCCCGTCCAGACGCTCGCTGACGCCCCGCCGAGGCCGGCGCGTGCTGCCACGCGCGGGGCACGAGCGAGGCCGGGCATGCGGCGCGAGCGCATGAACGCGGACCGCGTGCGCATGGCCATGCGCGGCCGTCGCGGCAGCGGGCTGTCCCTCGCCGGCTGGCGCCGCCTGCAGCGCCCGCGGCTGCTACTCGCCCTGGCCGCTCTGTGCGCGCTGTTGCAATTCGCCGTCGCCATGCACGTGAGCGACTTCGATCAACATAGCGGTGGCGTGACCTGCGTCACCTGTCTCGCTCTGGCCCAGGCGCAGGCCGCCGGCGTCGCGGTCGCCCTGCCGACCTTGCCATCGGCAGACCCCGGCCCGGCACCCCTTGCCGCTCCCCGCGATGTCGTCACGGCGCCGGCCTGTCCGTGCCGCCCCGCGCGCGCTCCGCCCCTGACCACCTGACGCACGCCGCTGGCGCTTGCGCCGGCCGATCCGCCGTCCCGTGTTCAGGAGGCTCTCCATGCCCGTTTTTTTTCCGTCCGCGCGAGCCGTGCGCCACTCGTGCTCGCTCGTCTTCGCCGTTCTCGGTCTCGCGCCGTCCGTCACCATCGCTGCCGACGCTGGCCATCAGCATCCCCATCCACATGCCTTGGAGGAGGTCGTCGTCACCGCCGACCCGCTCGGCCATGTCGAGGGCCACCTCGCCACGCCGGTCAGCGTGCTCGACGGCAGGGCGCTGGCGCGGCAGTCGATGCGTTCGATCGGCGAGACGGTCGGGCAGTTGCCGGGCGTGAACAGCGCCGACTTCGGCGCCAGCGTGTCGCGGCCGGTGATCCGCGGCCTCGGTGGTGCGCGCGTGCGCGTGCTCGAAGACGGCATCGGCACCATGGACGTGTCGACCATCAGCGCCGATCACGGCGTCGCCATCGAGCCGGTGTTTGCCCACCAGGTCGAGGTTTTCCGCGGCCCGGCGACGCTGCTCTATGGCAGCGGCGCCAGCGGGGGCCTCGTCAACGTCGTCAACGGGCGCATCCCGCGGGTCGTTCCCGATACCCCGACCGGCGGCCTCTACGCCCACTACGACACCGCGGCCGATGGCTGGATGGGCGCGTGGCAGGTCGAGGCGCCGTTGTCCGCCAACGTCGCCGTCCATGCCGACGGCCTGCGCCGTGACACCGGCGACCTCGACCTGCCGGGTTTCGCCGCGGTCTCGCCCGACGTAGACGAGCGTCGCGGTCGACTGCTCAACAGCGCGACCGCAACCGACAACTACGCGCTTGGCACGTCGTGGGTGGGCGAGCGCGGTTTCGTCGGTTTCGACATCGCCTACCTCGCCAACAGCTACGGTGTGCCCGGTGGTCATCATCACCACGAGCACGAAGGCGAGGAAGAAAACCAGGACGAGTCCGACCATGGCGGGGAGGGTGGCCCGACCATCGCTCTGCAGCAGACCCGCTACGACACCGAGGCGGCGCTCGATATCGGCGCCTTCGGCATCGACCGCGTGCGCACCCGCTGGGGCTACGGCGACTACAGCCACGACGAGATCGAGGGCGACGGCACCGTCGCCACGACCTTCCACAACGAGGAGATCGAAGGCCGCCTCGAGCTCGTGCTGCAACCGCTCGGTGCCTTCGACGGCGTGGTCGGCCTGCAGGTCGGTGATCGTATTTTCAGCGCCAACGGCGAAGAGGCCTTCGTACCGGCCGCGGCTCAGAACAACCTCGCCGGCTTCGTGTTCGAGAAGGCCGACTTCGGCGACGTGCACATCGACGCAGGCCTGCGCTACGAGCACAACACCGCGCGCGATCGCGCTGCTGCCCGGGCCACCGGTTTCAACCTGTTGAGCCTCTCGGGCGGCGCGACCTGGGCCTACCGTCCAGGCTGGGCACTTGGCCTGGCGGTGACCCGCTCGCAGCGCGCGCCGACCCTCGAAGAATTGTTCGCCAACGGTCCGCACCTCGCCACCAATACCTTCGAACGTGGTTCGGTCGCGCTCGGCGAGGAGACCGCGCACAACGTGGATCTCTCGTGGCGCCGCACCGAAGGTCGCGTGCACCTGGAAGCGAACGTGTTCTACAACGACATCGCCGACTTCGTGTACCTCGCCGCCAACGACGCCAACGGCGACGGCCTCGCCGACCGCGTCGAGGCAGACTTCCTCGACAGCGGGGCGATCGTCGACGAGGTCGACGCCCTGCTGCTGCTCGACCAGCGTCAGCGCGACGCACGCCTGTGGGGCTTCGAACTGGCCGTCGACACCACGCTGTTCGAAGACATCCGCGGCCGCCTCGACCTGCGTGCCTGGAGCGACTACGTCGACGGCGAGCTGTCCGGCGGCGAGACGCTCCCGCGCCTGCCGCCACTGCGCTTCGGCCTACGCGCCGACTGGCAGCGCGGCCCCTGGTCGGCCGGCTTCGCCGTCACCCGCGTCACCGACGTGTCGGACCCGGCGCCGCTCGAAACGGCGACCGACGGCTACG
Organism: Gammaproteobacteria bacterium; assembly: GCA_050184115.1. Lineage (GTDB taxonomy): Bacteria > Pseudomonadota > Gammaproteobacteria > JACKNG01. The sequence continues at coordinate 281,050 of JBFXAQ010000005.1, forward strand.
TGATGATCGATGCCGACGTCGGCTATCGCCACACCCTCGGCACCGCGGCCACGCTCGACCTTTTCGCGCGCGCCACCAATCTCGCCGACCAGACCGCGCGCCGGCATACCTCCTTCGTCAAGGACCAGGCGCCGCTCGCGGGCATCGGAGGTGTGCTGGGGGCGCGGATCGAGTTCTAGGCAATCGCGCCGCCGCGCACGGGCAAGGGCGAAGCTCGGCAGAAGGGGGGAGCGGATACCCCGCTTACGCGACCGCGTCTGGTGTCCGCCCGTTCGCGCTGCGCACATTCCACGCTCGGGCGGGCTCAAGTGGCCGCCCGCGCGGGCCGTTATCAAGGAGATGCCAAGGCGTTTCAGGATGACGGCCCTGCATTGATCATGGATAGCATCGTGACGCGTGACCGACTGCTCGCGGCCGTCATGGCCGTGCCTGCCCTGATGCTGCTGGCCCTGCTCGGCGTTCAGGAACGCGCCCAGCGCGACATCGACGACAACGCGCTCGGCACTGATCTCGAGCGCGGCCGTGCGGTGATCGAACGCCTGCTCGACCGTGAACGCGAGGCACTGGGTCGAACCGCGGCCCTCGCCCTCACCGCGCCGCGTGGCCCGGCGCGTGGCGGTGCGCGGACTGCACAGGTCGCCGACCTCGCGCGGCGCCTGGTCTTCAGTGGACAGGCGGCCGATCTGGTCGCTGCCGTCGATGGTCACGGTCGGGTGCTCGCGGCGGTGGTCCGCCAGGGCACCGCGCCGGCCGCGGCCCAGGTGCTCGATGCCGAGGCCGGGCTCGACCTCGTCGACGGTGTGCCCTATCTGCTGATTGCGGTCAGCACCGACGCCGACCATGTCGTCGTCGGTCGCGCTATCGATACCGCGTGGCTGCGCGGCCTCGGCATCGCGGCCGGCGTCGAGCTCGCGCTGGTCGGCGAGACCGGTCGCGGCCTGTCGCAATGCTTCGTGTCGACCCTGCCGTGTGCCGCCGCGCTCGCGCCATCGACCGCGCCCGTGAACGGCGCGAGCTGGCGCCGACGCGTCGATCGGACCGACTATCGCGCGATTCGCAGGAGCGGCGCCGGCGGCGGACTCGAACTGGTGGTGGCACGGGTCGATGCCGGTGGCGACGCCGGCTTTGCATCGCTGCGACGAACGAGCTTCGCACTCGTCGCGATCGGCGTCACCTGCGCCGCCGCGGGCATCTTCGGTCTGCTGCTCGCCGAGCGGCGTCGCCGCGCGGCCCAGGGCGGCCGGGACGATTTGACCGGGCTGGCCGATCGTGGCCGCCTCAACCGCGAGCTCGGCGAACAGTGCGCGCGCGCCGCGCGTCACGGCCTGCCCTGTGCAGTGCTGGTGATGGATCTCGACCGCTTCAAGGTCGTCAACGACACCCTCGGCCACGACGCCGGTGACGCCGTATTGCATGAGGTGGGTGAGCGCTTGCGCGGCGCGGTGCGTGCGACCGATCTGGTGGCACGTCCGGGCGGCGACGAGTTCGTCATCGTCGCTCCGGGTGTCGACGCCGCTACCGTCGACCTGGTCGCGCGCAAGATCGCGGCCGCCCTCGAACGCCCGCTCAAGGTGGGCGCCAGCACGGTCGACGTCGGTGCCAGCATCGGTATCGCGCTGCTGCCGGAGGATGCGGGCAGCCCGCGTGACCTGCTGCGCCTGGGCGAGACGGCGATGTATTCGGCCAAGCGTCGTCATCTCGGGGCCTTGCGCTGGAGCGCGGAGTGCGAAACCAGCAACGCCGCCGAGCTGTCACTCCTCGGCGAACTGCGCGCGGCGCTCGAACAGGGTCAGTTCGAGCTGCACTTCCAGCCGCTGGTCGAGCTGCCCAGCCGGCGCGCGGTGGCGGCGGAGGCGTTGCTGCGCTGGCGCCATCCCGAGCGCGGCCTGGTCGCGCCGCAGGAGTTCATCCCGTTCGCCGAGGCGACCGGTTACATGCGCACCCTGACGCGCTGGATCCTGGCCCGGGCGTTGGAAGCGGCGGCCGATCTCGCCGCCGCCGGTTTCGAACTGCGCATGGGCGTCAACGTCACGCCGCAGGATCTCGCCGATCACACCTTCACCGAGTACGTTCGCGGGTTGCTCGCGCGCCACGGCCTGAGTCCCCGCGCACTCTGCCTGGAATTGACCGAGACCGCCTTCATGGACAACCCGACGAAAGTCGTCGACGTCATGCTCGCGCTACGCCGCATGGGTGTGGCACTGGCCGTCGACGACTTCGGCACCGGCTATGCCTCGCTCGCCTACGTGCGCGAACTGCCGGTCACCGAGATCAAGATCGACCGCAGCTTCACCGCCGAACTGCGCGGCAACGGGCAGGGCCGTTCCATCGTTGCGGCGGCGATCGATCTCGGCCGGCGCCTCAACCTCGGCGTCGTCGCCGAGGGCGTCGAGGATGAAGCCACGCTGGCACTGCTCGAGAGCCACGGCTGCAGCCTCGTCCAGGGTTTCCACATCTGCCGGCCGCTGGCGGAGGATGCCTTCCTGCTGTGGGTGGCGGGGCGGGGTTACGGCGGCGCTGCGCAACCCACGCTGGCGCTGGCCGCAAGCGCCTGACCAAGCTCAGCCACCGCCCGCGTCCCGCGCCCACAGGTACTGCGCCGCGTAGCCGCGCCACGGCCGCCAGGCCTCGGCGAGCGCGGCGGCCGCGCGCGGCGTCGGGCGGTTGCCGTCGTCATCGGCCAGCGCACGCAGGATGCCGATGTCGCTGGCCGGGAAGGCATCGAAATGGCGCAACGCGCGCAGCGCGATGTAGTTGGCGCTCCACGGCCCGATGCCCTGTACGGCCTGCAGGCGGGCGAGGGCGGCGTCGAGGGTGCCGCCGGTGTCGAGCAGAGCCGGCTCGGCCAGAACAGCGGCGGCGAGTGCCGACACCGCGCGGCCGCGCGCACCGGGCATGCCGAGCGTGGCGACTTCCACCTCGACCAGTGCCGCGGCCGGTGGAAAGGTCCATCGCAGTGCTGGAGCACTGGCGAAGTGCACGGGTTCGCCCCAGCGCTGGCATAGTCGTGCGGCGAGATCGCGCGCTGCTGCCACGCTCACCTGCTGGCCGAGGATGGCGCGCACCGCCTGTTCGAAGGTGTCCACGCTGCCCGGGACGCGCAGCCCGGGCCGCGCGGCGACGAGCGGGCCGAGGCGCGCGTCGCGGGCGAGGTGGGCGCGGATCGGTGCGGTGTCGGTATCGAGATCGAAGGCACGGCGCAGGCACTGTTCGAGATCGGCCATGGCGGTTGCCGGCGCACCTTCGACCTGCGCGACGAGGGCATCGTCCGCGGCCGGGTTCACCGTGATCAGCACCGGCGTCGTGCCGGCCCAGGCGATGCGCCGGTAGCACTCGCCGACGACTTCCTCCACGCCCGGGATGGCGCGCGCGCGGTGGAAGTCGAGCAGCGCCGCCCAGTCGTAGGGCGGCGGGCAGGGCAGGCGCAGTTCGCGAACCGTCTGCCTCTCAGAGCGTCTCGAAGGCATGGCCGGCGCGCAGCACGACGTCGTCCTCGCCATAGCGTCCGACCAGCATGAGACCGACGGGCAGCCCGTCGGACATCCCGGCCGGCGTGCTCAGCGCCGGGTGCCCGGTGACGTCGAAGGGCGAGGTGTTGCCGGTCATGTCGAGTGCCGCACCCATCACCACTTCCATCGGCGCGTCGGCCGGCGGGATGCGGTGCGCCTTCATCGGCGTCGTCGGCATCACGAGCAGGTCGTAATCGGCGAAGGCACAGTCGTAGGCCGCGCGCAGTTCGCGCACGAGGTTCTGTGCCTTGGCCGAGTAATAGGGGCCATAGCGCTTGCGCATGATCTGCGCACACAGGAGCACCGTCTTCACCGTCACCGGCATGAGGTCGGCGCGCTCGCGCTGCGCGGTGTAGTAGAAGCGGATGGCCTCGAGCAGCGAGTAGCCCTTGGGGTTGGGGCCGAGCGGGCCGAGATCGGTGTAGGTCGACAGGGTGCCGTCGAGAATACTGGTGATCATGATGCGTCCGCCGACCGCGTGCATCGGCACCGAGACCTCTTCGACCACGGCGCCGGCGTCGCGCAGGCGGAGTCCCGCTGCGCGCACCATGGCGTCGACGTCAGCCTCGGCGCCAGGGGTGCCGAAGCCCTCCTCGAGGATACCGATCTTGAGGCCACGCACGCCTTCGCCGAGCGCGGCGACGTAGGGCTTCGCATCGAGCCGTGCGACCTGGCGCGGATCGCGGCCGTCGTCATAACCGGCGATGACCTCGAGCAGCAGTGCGCAGTCGGCGCTCGACATCGCCATCGGCCCGAGGTGATCGCAGCTCTGCTCGATGGGGCCCGCGCCGGTGTAGGGCACGAGACCGTAGCTCGGCTTGATGCCGACGCAGCCCGAGAAGGAGGCCGGCATGCGCACCGAGCCGCCCTGGTCGCTGCCGATGGCGAGGTCGACCTCGCCGGCGACGAGCAGCGCCGCGCAGCCCGAAGACGAGCCGCCGGTCATGAAATCCGGGTTGTGCGGATTGCGCACGGGGCCAGTGGCCGAGGTGTGGCTGCCGCCGGAGAAGCAGAAGTTCTCGCAGGTCGCCTTGCCGAGAATGGTGCCGCCGGCGGCGAGCACGCGGTTGACGACAGTGGCGTCCTCGTCCGGCACGAAGCCCTCGTAGACCGCCGAGCCGTTCAGCATGGGTACGCCGGCGACGCCGATGTTGTCCTTGATGACGACCCGCTTGCCCTTGAGCGGGCCGTTTGCCGCGCCCGCGATGGTGCACTGGTAGGTCCAGGCGTTGTAGGGATTGTCGGCTGCTGCCGGCTGGTGCACCGCGCCGCGCGGGTAGGCTACCGGCAGGCGCGGCGCCGGGGTCGCGGCGACGTAGTTGAAGTCGTCGACGAGGCCCTGCATCAGCGCGCCGTAGCGGGCGAGATCCGCTGGCGCGATATGCATGTGCAGGTCGGCCGCGGCGGCGGCGAGTTCTTCTTGGCTGGGCGCAGGCACGGCTGGCGTGTTCGGCATCGGTTTCCCCTCGTCGATGGCTCGTCACCGCGGGCGCGGCGCCGGGCCAACATACCCGAAGGACCAGGGGCCCGGAAGCGCCGACGTGATGGCAGGCTCGGGCCGGCCACGGCATAATCGAAGTTCATCGACGAACGACGATATGAAACCCATGGTCACCGCCCGCAACCGCCGCGCCACGCCTGCGCCAGCGGCCATCGACGATGCCGCCATCGCCCGCCTCGCCAAGGCGCTCGGCCACCCGGCGCGGGTGCGCATCGTGCGCTTGCTGCTCGAACGTCGCAGTTGCATCGGCGGCGACATCGTCCTGGAGGTCGGCCTCGCCCAATCGACGGTCTCCGAGCACCTGCGCATCCTCAAGGCCGCGGGCGTCATCACTGGCGAGATCGAACGGCCGCGCGTGTGCTACGCGCTGGCGCCGGCGGCGGTGCAGCCGCTGGCCGACCTGCTGGCGGCGATCGCGGCGCACGACGCGCGGCTCGACCCCGATTGCTGCAGCTGACGGAAGTCCAACGCCATGTCGCTGTTCGAACGCTATCTCTCGTTGTGGGTGGCACTCGCGATCGCCGCGGGCGTGCTGCTCGGCCATGTCTTCCCGGGTCTCTTCGCCGCGCTCGCCGCGCTCGAAGTGGCCTCCGTGAACCTGGTCGTCGCGGTCCTCATCTGGGCCATGGTCTATCCCATGATGGTGGCGGTCGATTTCGCTGCCGTGCGCCAGGTGCATCGCCGTCCACGCGGGCTGGTCATCACGCTCACCGTGAACTGGCTGGTCAAGCCCTTCACCATGGCTGCGCTCGGCGTGCTCTTCTTCGAGCACGTCTTCGCCGCGCGCATCGCGCCGGCCGACGCCGACCAGTACATCGCCGGGCTCATCCTGCTCGGCGCCGCACCGTGCACGGCGATGGTCTTCGTGTGGTCGCAACTGACCCGTGGCGACGCCAACTACACCCTGGTGCAGGTGGCGGTGAACGACCTCATCATGATCGTCGCCTTCGCGCCCATCGTCGGCCTGCTGCTCGGGGTGACCGATCTCACCGTGCCGTGGTCGACCTTGTTCCTGTCGGTGGTGCTCTACGTCGTCATCCCGCTCGCGGCCGGCGCGCTGACCCGCCACCGCCTGCTCGCGCGCGGCGCGGGGGAGGGCGCGGTCGAGCGTTTCACCCACGCGGTCAAGCCGTTCTCGATTCTCGGCCTGCTCGCGACCGTGGTGTTGCTGTTCGGTTTCCAGGGCCAGGTGATCCTCGAGCGCCCGCTGTTGATCGCACTGATCGCGACGCCGCTGCTGGTGCAGTCCTACGGCATCTTCGCGCTGGCCTACGCCGCCGCCTGGGCCTGGCGCGTGCCGCACGCGGTGGCGGCACCCTGCGCGCTCATCGGCACCTCGAACTTCTTCGAACTCGCGGTCGCCGTCGCCATCGGCCTGTTCGGCCTCGATTCCGGCGCCGCGCTGGTGACGGTGGTCGGCGTGCTGGTCGAGGTGCCGGTGATGCTGTCGCTGGTGGCGCTGGCCAATCGCACGCGGACGGCTTTCTCCGCCTGAGCCGCCGGCCGCGGCGTCGTCATCGCGCGGTCATGGAGGTGAGGCAGTCTGACCGGCTGATCGCCAGCCGCGGCGGGCATGGTCGCCGCGGACATCGAACGGGTGGGGCATGAAGCGTGCACGCATCGGCATCAACGGTTTCGGCCGCATGGGACGGCTCGCACTGCGGGCGGGCTGGGGTGACGACGCCTTCAGCTTCGTGCGCGTCAACGACATCGCCTGCGACGGCGCGGCCGCGGCCCACCTCCTCATGTTCGACTCGGTGCAGGGCCGCTGGGCGCGCGATTGCACCGCGGACGGGGACGACCTCGTCGTCGACGACGAACGCATCGCCTGCAGCGGTGTGGCCACCATCGAGGGCGCCGACTGGTCCGGCTGCGACATCGTCATCGAGGCGACCGGCCGCCACCACAAGCAGCCGGCCACGCTCGAGGCCTACTTCGAGCAAGGCGTGCGCAAGGTGCTGGTGGCGGCGCCGACGGCGGGCGCGCTCAACCTCGTCTACGGCGTCAACCACGCCGCCTACGACCCGGTCCGCCACCACCTCGTGACAGCAGCCTCGTGCACGACCAACTGCCTCGCGCCGCTGGTCAAGGTGATGCACGAGGGGTTCGGCATCGTCCACGGCACCATGACCACCATCCATGCCCTGACCAACACCCAGACACTGGTCGACCGCGGGCACAAGGACCTGCGCCGCGCGCGTGCCGCCGGCGATTCGCTGATCCCGACCACCACCGGTTCGGCGCGCGCCATCACTGCCATCTTTCCCGAACTCGACGGGCGCCTGAACGGCCATGCCGTGCGCGTACCGCTGCTCGGCGCCTCGCTCACCGACTTCGTCTTCGAGGCCGCCCGCGCAGTGACGGCGGAGCAGGTCAACGACGCCCTGCGCGTGGCCGCGGCCGGTCCGTTGGCCGGCATCCTCGGCGTCGAGGAACGGCCACTGGTCTCGGTCGACTTCGTCGGCGACCCGCGTTCGGCCGTGGTCGATGCGCTGTCGACGCTGGTGGTCGACGGCACCCAGGTCAAGCTCTACGCCTGGTACGACAACGAGTGGGGCTACGTGAACCGCCTCATCGACATCGCGCGCCTGCTGGCGGTGACGTTGTGAGTGCGCGTCGCACGGCGCTGGCAGCGCTGCGCTCTGCGCATGGGTGCTGCAATGGGGACAGTATACTTTTGGCGCACGCCGCAGCCGCGGCTACGCGGTGCGAAAAGTATACTGTCCCCATTACACCAGGCCGGCGCGCGCAGGCCTGACGTGAACCCGGCCCTGCGTCATTACCTCGTCGTCACGGCGGCCTATTGGGCCTTCACGCTCACCGATGGCGCGCTGCGCATGCTGGTGGTGCTGCATTTCCACGACCTCGGTTACACGCCGCTTGAGGTCGCGACCCTGTTCCTGCTCTACGAATTCTTCGGCATCGTCACCAACCTCGTTGGCGGCTGGCTCGGCGCGCGCTGGGGTCTCACCCGCACCATGCACCTCGGCATGGCGTTGCAGATCGTCGCCCTGGCGGCGCTGACGCTGCCGACGCCATGGCTCAGCGTGCCGTGGGTGATGGCGGCACAGGCCTTGTCGGGCATCGCCAAGGATCTCAACAAGATGTCGGCCAAGGCCAGCGTGAAGACCCTGGTGAGCGAGACCGGCGGCTCGCGCCTGTTCACCTGGGTGTCAGTGCTGACGGGCTCGAAGAACGCCCTCAAGGGTGCCGGTTTCTTCCTCGGTGCGGTGCTGCTTGCCGGCTTCGGTTTCCGCGGCGCGATGGTCGTGATGGCCGCTGCGCTCGGCATGGTCCTGCTGGCGACGGCCCTCGCGTTGCCGGGCGACCTCGGGCGGCTGCGCGTGAAGCCGAAGTTCGGTGATCTGTTGTCGCGGATCCCGGCCATCAACCGCCTGGCGGCAGCGCGTTTCGCCCTGTTCGGCGCCCGCGACGCTTGGTTCGTGGTCGGTCTGCCGGTGTTCCTGGCCGCCGAACTCGGCTGGCCGGTGCTGGTCGTCGGCGGCTTCATCGCCGCCTGGGTGATCGGTTACGGCGTGGTGCAGGCGGCGACGCCACGGTTCCTCGCTTGTCTCGGCCCTGGCCAGGCAGGCGGCGGCACGGCGCGCCGTGCCGTCGCCGTTCTGGCGCCGCTGCCGGGTGTGATGGCGCTCGCACTTGGCGCCGGCCTCGCGCCTGGCCCGGTGGTGGTTGTCGGCCTGGCCGTGTTCGGCGTCGTGTTCGCCCTTAACTCGGCCGTGCACTCCTACCTCGTACTCGCCTATGCAGACGGCGACCGGGTTGCGCTCGACGTCGGCTTCTACTACATGGCCAATGCCGCCGGGCGTCTCGCCGGGACGCTGATTTCCGGTTACGCCTACGGCGCGCACGGCCTTGCCGGTTGCCTGTGGTGGTCGAGCGCGCTGCTGCTGGCGGCCTTCTTGTTCTCGCTCGGGTTGCCGGAAGTAGAATCGGGTGCGACGAACAGCACCGCGCGCAGCGCGGCCTGAAAGACCTCCGGGCATCACCGGATCATCGCGAGAGCCGACCGCATGCCGCCCGACATCGCCGCGCGTCCCGCCATCCTCGACATCGAAGCGTCGGGTTTCGGTGCGCACAGCTACCCGATCGAGATCGGCGTCGTACTCGGCGACGGCTGGCGCTACTGTTCGCTGATCGTGCCAATGCCCGGCTGGACGCACTGGGACGAGGGCGCCGAGCGCGTCCACGGCATCACCCGCGAGACCCTGCGACGCTACGGGCATCCCGCGGCCGAAGTCGCGCGCACCCTCAACGACTCGCTCGCCGGGCAGACGCTCTACAGCGACGGCTGGGTGGTCGACCTGCCGTGGCTGCGGCGACTTTTCTTCGACGTCGCCCTCGAACCGAGTTTCGAGTTGAGCCCACTCGAGCGCATCCTGGACGAGACGCAGATGGCGCGCTGGCGCGCGGTCAGAGATCAGGTGGCGACGGAGAGCCGCGCCCAGCGCCACCGTGCCAGCAGCGACGCCTGGGTGATCCAGGAGACCTGGTACCGTACGAGGCTCGAATCGGCGGCCTGACGGCGTTCGACTCGCTGCCCGCACGGCGGCGTTCGGCGCCGCTCGCTCGACACGCACCAACCGCGCGTTTCCGCCGTGGACCTGGCCGCGCGCCGGGTCGGCAACCTGGTGCTCAGTGCAGTTCCGGCTGCTTCCAGAAATCGCGGCGATCGACCGAGGCGATGTTGATGTCGATGAGCTTGCCGTCGCGCTCGACGATGAGCGGCACGCGGCAGCCGGCGGTGCCGGTCGACCACACGGCGCGGAAGAAGTTGACGAGGTCCCGCGGCCGGATGCCGTCGACCTCGCGCACGAGATCGCCGGCGGTCAGCCCGGCGCGGTCGGCCGGCGCTTCGTTGTACATGCCGGCGACGACGAAGCCGTCCTCGGTCTCTGTGACGAACACGCCGAGCCAGGGCCGCGCCGGTTTCAGGGTGCGGCCGTAGCGCAAGAGGTCGTCCATGATCGGCGGCAGCAGGTCGATGGGGACGCTCAAGTTGCCGTCGAGATCGGGCACCACCGGCGTGATCTGATCGATGTAGAGCGAGCCGATGCCGAGCAGGCGACCATCGGGCCCGAGCAGCGCGGCGCCGCCCCAGTTGGGATGCGGGGGGGCGGTGAAGAGCGCTTCGTCCAGCACGTATTCCCAGTAGCCGGCGAATTCGCGGCGCGCGGCGAGCTGCACCTTGACCGCCTGTGTGGCGCCGCCATGGCCGGCCAGCACGAGTTCGTCGCCGATACCGGGTGCGCGCGGGTCGCCGAGTTCGAGGGGCGCGCAGTCGAGGCGGCCGAGCGCCTGCACGAGGCCGAAGCCGCTCTCGTAGTCGTAGCCCACCAGGTGGCCGGGCACCGCCTGGCCGCGATTGGTCACGATCCAGATGTCGTCGGCCTCGGTGACGAGGTAGCCGATGGTGGCGATGAGGCCGCTGTCGTTGATCAGCACGCCGTGACCGGCGCGTTCGGTACCGAGCACGCTGGCGGTGAAGGCATCCTCCGGCACCCGCGCGCGCAATGAGACGACCGCGTCGAGCGCGGCGGTGAGATCGTAGTCGACGTCACGCGGGCGCGGTTGCAGTTCGGTCGGGATGCGGGGCGTGGTTTCCTCGGTCATGTCCTGGCTTGCCTCGGGTTCGGCGCGACGGCTACGCTCGCTTACGTTGCGCGGCCGCGTACCCGCTGATGTTATCAGTATCCGCTTTCCGGAAAGGGTAGCCGACGCCGTCCACGGAGCGGAGACTTGCTATGACCAACGCCCAAGAACGGCTCGCCACCCTGCTCGCCGGCGCCACGCGCATCGTCGCCTTCACCGGTGCCGGCATCAGCACCGAGTCCGGCATCCCCGATTTTCGCAGCCCGGGCGGCCTGTGGTCGCAGATGGCGCCGATCGACTTCGACGACTTCGTCAACTCCGCGGACATGCGTCGCGAGGCCTGGCAGCGCAAGGTGATCATGGATCGCGACTTCCGCGCCGCCCGTCCCAACCGTGGCCACCGTGCGCTGGCGGCGCTGGTCGAGAGCGGGCAGATGCCCGCCGTCATCACCCAGAACGTCGACGGCCTGCACCAGGCCTCCGGCATCGCCGACGAGCAGGTCATCGAGCTGCACGGCAACACCACCTACGCGCGCTGCCTGACCTGCGCGCAGCGCTACGAACTCGACCCCATCGTCGCCGCGTTCGAGCGCGACGGCACGCTGCCGGTGTGCGACGCCTGCGGCGGGCTGGTCAAGAGCGCGACCATCTCCTTCGGCCAGGCGATGCCGGTCGCGGCCATGGCGCGGGCCGAGGAAGAGACGCTCGCCTGCGATCTCTTCATCGTGCTCGGCTCCTCGCTGGTGGTCTACCCGGCGGCCGGTTTCCCGCGCCTGGCCAAGCGCAATGGCGCCAAGCTCGTCATCGTCAACCGCGACGAGACCGACCAGGACGGCATCGCCGACCTCGTCATCCACGATGCCATCGGTGAGACCCTGGGTAACGCGGTGGGGGTGGCGTGAACTCCGGCGGTAGGCGAACGGGTATGGCGCGGCGATGAGGCACACGCTCTATATCACCACCTGGTTGGTCATCGTGGCGCTGCACGCGACCGTCATCGCGATGGCTTTCGAGAACTCGCCCCCGGCCCTGGTCGGGGGGGCGGCAGTGGCTGTCTTCTGGCTCTTCGAACAACTGGCGCCGGGTACGGCTGCGGCCGTCGTTCCGCTGACGACGTTCGCCGCGGTCGCCACGGCGAGCATCAAGGTGGAGGGTTTCGACATCATGCCATTGGCGCTCATCGTCATTGGCGCGATCGTGTTCGTCGTCCCGGTATGGCTGTACATCCTGCTCCTGCAGGCCAACGCCGCCGCTGCGCTCGGCTTGAAGGTCACCGACAACCGCGTGTTCTGGGTCGCGCGGTTCGCCTTCGATGCCATCTACCTGTTCTCGTCGCCGCACGTATTCGGACCGACCGGGCCCGCTCGGGACGAGGGCGAGAAGGACACGGCGGCCCGCGGTACGCCGGGTGCAGACGCCACGAGCAGCGATGCCTTCATCGCCTTGGAACGCTACGTCAGGATTTCCGGTCTGACCGCGGACGAAGTGCGCGCGCGCCTCGACGACGGCACGCTGCAGGGTCGCGAACTGGGCGGAACCTGGTACATCCAGGTGCGCTGAGCGAACTCACCGAACACTACAACCGGATGGTGGGTCGCGGGCCCTGCGCGGCCGCACGCGCAGGCGACGCTGGATTCGAGTTGCGTTGTCACCGTGCGCTTTCGCGCAGCGTCGTAGGGCCGCCAGTTCGTCCGCGGGGGCGGGCGGCGTCACATAGGGCGCGAGCAGCTTGGCGACGCCGACGGCGACAATGGCAAGGGCCGCGAAGGCGACCACCCGGATCCAGATCTGGCGTGTGAGGCGGGCGAGCAGCCACGCCACCTTGGACCGCGTCATGGCGGTTTCGCCGGCGCTGGCCGGTCACACGCGGTGCCGCGGCGCGCCACGTCCGTGCCGCCGCCTAGGGCCGCGGTCCGAAGCGGGGCGGACCGAGGAGGGTGGTGAGCCGCGCCTGGCTGCACTCGATCCACTCGCACAACTGCGGCCGCGTCTCGCGCGGGTCGACGAGGTCGTGGACGGCGAAGGATTCGGCCGGGCGGAACGGCGAGCGGTTGCGCGCGAAGCGTGCCTCGAGTTCGGCACGCAGGGCGTCCGGGTCTTCGGCTTGCGCGATCTGGCGGCCGAAGGCGACGGCCACGCCGCCTTCGAGCGGCAGCGCACCGGTCTCGGCCGAGGGCCAGTCGAGGACGTAGGCGCCGGGGCCGAAATGCGCGGCCGCCGCGACGCCGAAGCACTTGCGCACGCGCACCGCCGCCCACGGTACGCGCGCCTGGGCGGCCGCCGCGACCGCGGCCATGCCGTAACGGATGGTCGCGGCCTGCTCGGCCTCGGGGCCGATCATGAAGCCGGGCTCGTCGACGAAGTTGACCAGGGGCAGGTGGAAGGTTTCGCAGAGTTCGATCATGCGCCGCATCTTCTGCGCGCCGGCCGCGCTCATGGCACCGGCGTAGTGGCGGCAGTCGTTGGCGGTGATACCGACCGGCTGACCGGCGAGGCGGGCCAGCCCGATGATGAGCCCGGGGCCGTAACCCGGGCTGATGCGGAGGAAGGAATCGCGATCGACCACGGCCTCGATGATGCGCAGCATGTCGTAGGCCTGGCGGCGATCGGCCGGCACCGCGCGGACCAGCCAGTCGTCCATGCGTTCGCGCGGATCGCTGCAGGCGACGCGCGGCGCGCGTTCGTCGACGCTGGCCGGCAGGTAGGCAAGGAAACGTCGGCATTGCTCGAGCGCGTCGAGCTCGTCGTCGGCGAGGTTGTCGACCACCCCGGAGCGGGCGTGCACCGCGGCGCCGCCGAGTTGTTCCTTGCTGAGATCGCGCCCGAGCGCGCGCTTGACCAGCGCCGGGCCGCCGATCATGACCTGGGCGGTATCGCGCACCATGACCGAGAAGTGCGAAGCGACCAGGCGACCGGCCGGGAAGCCCGCCACCGGACCGAGTGCGGCCGAAGCGATCGGAACCTCGCCCATCGCCGCGGCGATGATGGCGAAGCGTGGGTCGGCATAGACCGGTTCGCCGACCGTGCGTGGTTTCCTTGGGTCCTGGTCGTCGCCGCCGACGCTGCCACCACCACCTTCGAGCAGGCGCACCAGCGGCAGGCGCCAGTTCACCGCGAGGTGTTCGGCATAGACGCTCTTGCGCAGGCCCGCGGCGTTGGGCGAGCCGCCCTTCAGGGTGAAATCCTCGCCGCCGACGACCACCCGGCGGCCCTGGATGCGGCCGATGCCGACGACGTAGTTGGCCGGGGTGAAGGATTCGAGCGCGCCGTCGTCGTCCAGCACCGCACCGCCCGCGATGCGGCCGTGCTCGCGGAAGCTGCCGTCGTCGACCAGCGCCGCGATGCGTTCGCGGACCGTCAGTCGGCCGCGTGCATGCTGGCGCTCGACGCCTTCCGGTCCGCCCTGTGCGAGCGCGGCCGCGCGGCGCGCGTTGAGGCCGTCGAGGGCCTCGGCCCACGGCGTGTCCGCCGCGGGCGCGGCGCCCGGCGCCGGCGCGTCGTCGCTCATTGCTGGGCGGCGCGGGCCTTCATCAGCGGCGAGGCGTTCTTGTCGATCCAGCCCATGGCGAGGCCGGCGGAGAAACCGCCGTCGACGATCAGGTCGCGGCCGTTGACGTAGTCGCTGGGCCCGGTGGCGAGGTACTGCACGACGTTGGCGATGTCCAGCGGTTCGGCGGCGCGGCCGATCTCGCCGATGACCCAGTCGAGTTGGCCGGCACCGGCCTGTTCCTTGAAGGCCGGCAGCAGCGGGGTAGCCACCGGTCCGGGGCTGATCGAGTTGGCGCGCACGCCGGCGGTGGGCCCCATCGCGGCGAGCTGCATGGTGTAGACCACCACGCACTCCTTGCTGAAGTGGTAGGCGGTGTTGCCGTCCATGCCGCGCGCTTCGCACCAGGCGACCGCCTGCGTGAAGTCGTCGATGGCGAGCAGTTCGTTGATGTCCTTCAGGTGCCGCGCCCAGTTGAAGCCCGCGATCGAGGCGATGTTGACGATGGCGCCACCACGGTTCAGCCGTCCGCGCAGCGCTTCGGTGAAGCGCCGCAGGCCGATGGTGTTGACCTTCATGATGAGCAGCGGATCGACCGTGCCAGGCACGCCGGCAACGTTCAGCAGGGCGTCGAAGTTGCCGTCGAGCGCGGCCACCGCGGCGTCGATCGAAGTCGGATCGGAGAGGTCGCAGGCGATATGGCGGCTGCTGCCGGCCGGTGCAGCCTGGATGTCGAGCGTGATGATCTCGTCGCCGGCGGCGCTGAATAATTGCGTGCAGGCGGCGCCGATACCGGTCGACGCGCCGGTGAGAAGGATGCGTTTGGCCATGAGACTCCCCTTGCAGTACGAGCGCGGCATAATGCCAGAATCGCCACGACGATCGGAGCGCACGTGGATCACTACGAAGGCCGCATCGAGTTCGACATCGTTGCCCGCGACGACGACGCCGTGACGGCCGTAATGCCGGTGACCCAGGGCATCCTCAATCCCTTCGGCACCGTGCACGCGGGCGCGATGCTGTGGTTTGCCGACGTCACGGCGACCACGCTCGCGCTCGAGGGGCGTGCGCTCGCCCCCGGCATGAGCGGTTTCCCGCTCGCCGTCAGCCTCGGCGCGCACCTGCTCGGCAACCAGCAGGACGGCGAACTCACGGCGGTGGCGCGCTACGTCAAGCGCGGACGCACGCTCTCGGTGGTGCGCACCGTCGTCAGCGGCGCCGACGGCCGCCTGCTCGCCGACGTCACCACCAGCCACGTCATGTCGCGCTGAACGCCGCGGCGGGGAGGGCAGCAACGATGATGATGCTCGATGGCATCCGCGTGCTCGATTTCACGCAGTACCTCGCCGGGCCCTCGGTGACGCGCCTGATGGCCGAGATGGGCGCCGAGATCATCAAGATCGAACAGGCGCCGGGTGGTGACCCGGGGCGGCTGCTGCCGGTGCTGCGCGACGGCCGCTCGGGGTTCTTCGTGCAGCAGAACCGCGGCAAGAAGAGCCTCTGCCTCGATCTCCGCCAGGGCGCCGCGCAGGATCTCGTACGCCGGCTGGTCGCCGACGTCGACGTCGTGGTGGAGAACTCGGGGCCGGGGGTGATGGAGAAGCGCGGCTTCACCTACGACGCCTTCAAGGCCATCAACCCGGGGCTGGTGATGGTCTCGGTGTCGGCCTTCGGGCGCGACAGCCCGTTATCCCACAAGACCGGCTACGACTGGATCGCGCAGGCCTTCTCCGGCCTCATGGACATGACCGGCCCGGCCGACGCGCCGCCGCAGCCTGCCGGCATCGCGGTGTGCGATTCGAATGCCGGCGTGCATGGCTTCGCCGCCATCGGTTACGCCCTGTTCCACCGCCTGCGCACCGGTGATGGCCAGTACATCGATCTCTCCATGGTCGATGCCATCTACCACATGCACGAGTACAACGTGCACGGTCGCTCGGTCGCCGGCGACGCCTGGCAGCCGCACCGCAGCGGCGAGCACCACGAGATGATCGCGCCCTTCGGCGTCTTCCGAGGACCGACGGGTTACCTCGTGATTGCGGTGCTGCAGCTGCAGTGGGCCAACCTGTGCGAGGCGATGGGACGGCTCGATCTCGTCGAGGACCCGCGCTTCCTCGATGGCCCGACCCGGGCACGCCATCGCCACGAGCTTATCGGCATCATCGAGCAATGGGCGGCAGGCTTTCCCGACGACGCCGCGGTCGTCGCCGCGCTCGAGGCGCACCGCGTCCCGGCGACGCCGGTGCTGACACCGCTCGATACCCTCGACCACCCCTACTACCGCGCCCGCGGCATGGTGCGCGAGGTCAGCGATCCCATCCTCGGCCGGGTCGAGATCCCGGGCTTCCCGTTCAAGTTCTCCGCCCAGCCGGAGCTGCCGGAGTTCGAGGCGCCACTGCTCGGCGAGCACAACGCGGCCGTGCTCGGCGAGCGGCTCGGCCTCGATGCGGAAGCGATCTCCGAACTCGAAGCGGCCGGGGTGCTGGTCTCGGCACCGCGCTGACGCGCCGCGGTGTGCCTCCCCGCGCCGCGCAGTTCACTCAACCGCGCGTGCGAGCCGCCCGTCGGCGCAGCAAGAGTCCCGCTGCTCCCGCGAACAGCCACATGGCCGGCGGGAGCGGTACCGTACTCGCGACCGTCACGGAGCCGTCGAGGTAGAGGTTGCTGAAATCCCAGCTGAGGCCGTCGCCGAGTAGCGCGCCGCCGAGATCGATGTCGACGAAGGTCCCGATCAGGGTGCCCCAGTCGAGCAGGTCGAAGCGGTCGCCGGCGCGGGGCTGGTAGCCGTCGAGCAGGATGAGGGCGAGCGTGCCGTCCAGGCCCAGGGTGCCGTCGACACTCAGCCGGTCGTGCTCGAGGCCGGGTGTCAGCCCGGCCAGCTCCATTTCCAGTCGATGACCGACGCCGAAGTTGACGTTGCCCTGGTCAATCACCCAGCCCGGGCTCGCGCCTGGTGCAAAGCTGCCCTCGTAGAACTTGGTACCGGTGCCGGTGAAGGCGCCGGTGCCGGAGACGGCACCGAAGAACACCGCCGTGCTGCCCGCGGAGACGCGCAACTCCGAGCCGCCCCCGATGACGACGTCGTCGTAGAACGTGGTGTTGCTGTTGCCGGACAGGATCAGGCGGCCGAATTTCTCGTTCAGGATGCTGCCGAAGAGGCTGGTCTCGCCGAAGGTCGCGGTGAACAGGCCGCTGTTGGAAAGGCCGCCGTCGAAAAACATGATTGCGTCGTCGACGAAGACGCGACCGCCGTTCTCGTTGGCGACGACGTGGTTAAAGCGTGCCGTACCTTCGTGCACGGCGATCGTCGCCCCGGCATCGTTGAAGAACTTGCCGTCGATCTCGAGTTCGCCGTTGGTGATCTCGATGCGCCCGGCGTTGCCGTGTCCGCTGCCGACCAGGTGGAACGATTCGTAGAGGCCGACCCGCAGTTCGCCGTCGCCGCGGTTGTCGAGATCGGCAGCCACACGTCCGCTGCCCGTCACGACGCCGTGATTGACGAGTGCACTGGACAGCGTGAGGTTCGATACCCGGATCGTGCCGTGGTTGGTCAACGCGCCGTGCATCACGCCGTCGCCGCTCAGGATACCGGTCGACCGGATCACGGTGCCATTGGTCGCGGTCAGCGCGCCGGTGCCGAGATACAGGGTGGCCAGCCCGCTGCCGCCACCGATCTCGAGCGACTTGACGGTGCGCGCGGTCGTCGGGCCGTACACGGTGAGACTCGTCGCCGGGTCGATGAACACGTCGTGTACGTCACCGGGCGCGATGCCGACGGTCCAGTGATCCGTGGTGTCCCAGGCGCTGCTGAAGCTGCGCCGCCAATGCAACTCGGGGGTATACAGCGCGACGACTTCGCTGCCGTTGGTCAGCCCGGCGCGGAACGCGACCTGGCCCGCATCGTTGACCGCGCCGCGGCCGTAGCCGAGCGTACCGACGAGGCCGCCTGCAAGCGCGTCGCCCGTGCGTGCGACGAGCACGGATTGTTCGTCGTCGGCGAGCCAGATGGCCTCGTTGTTCTGCGCGCCGACCCCGCTGCCGGTCAGGGCACTGCCGAAAACGATGCGCCCGCCCGCACTCATCGCCGGCGCGCCGGTGATCTGACCGTACGCGATACCGAGCGCGCCGAGGACGCCGCCCGCCGCGTTGCCCTCGCGTGCGATGAGCAGATTGTTCAGCCACAGCGCGCTGTTGTTGCCGCCATGAACGGGGGCGCCGGTGAGCGAACTCGTGTAGGCAACCTGCCCGGCGTCGTTGATCGCGTAGTCGGCACCGAGGAATCCGTAGTTGATACCAACGGCAAGCCCGGGCGCCTGCGTATCCATGCGTGCGATCAGCGTGCTGTCGCGCCAGATGGCTTCGCCGGCGCTGAGACCACCCTGCCTGAGCCCCGAGTAGTAGGCGACCTGGCCGCTGGCGTTCATGACCGGGGCGAGCAGGCTGCCATAGAGCAATCCCGCGGCGAGGCCCGGCGCCTGACCGTCTTCGCGCGCGATCAGGGTGGAGTCGCGCCAGAGCGAGGAGTCGTTCTGGGTCGTGACCGGCCCGCCGAACGCGAACGTCGCCTGGTAGGCCAGTTGCCCGGCATTGTTGAGTACGGGGTTGCCGAAGCTGCCAAAGTTCGTGCCGGCCGCGAGTCCCGGAGCCGGGTCGCCCTCGCGGGCGACGATCGCGCCGTCCTTGAGCAACGCGAAGTTGTTGGAGGCGCTGACCGCGGGGCCGTCGAGGAACCACGTGTGGGCGACCTGCCCGTTGTCGTTGAGGGCAGCGGTCCCGACCCACAGGCTGTAGTTGGTGCCGGCGGCCTGGCCCGCCACCTGGCTGCCCTCGCGGGCGAGCAGCGTGGTGTCGCGAAACAGGGCGAAGTCGTTACCCGTCGTGACGTTGCCGGACAGGTTTGCGCCGTAGATCATCTGGCCGGCCGCATTGAACGCAGCGATGCTGAGCGAGCCGTAGTTCACGCCAGCGCCGAGCCCGGGTGCGGCATCGCCGGCACGCGCGACGAGCGCGGCGTCACGCCACAGGCTCGACTCGTTGGCGAAGGTGACGCCGGCGCCGGTCAAGGTGCTGCGGTAAGCCGCCTGGCCGTTGGCATTGAGGAGAGGAATGTTGAACAGGCCGTACAGGACGCCGGCCGCGAGGCCGGGCGCCTGGTCACCCGCGCGGGCGACGACGGCCGTGTCCGCGGCTGCGGGGTTGGCCGCGACGAGCACGATGCCGATGGCGGCGGCGCAGTGACGACGCCGCTCGCGGGAGCGGCCGGTACGCTGGCGATGATCGAACATGGTCCGTGAACTCCTGCTGGTCGTCGGTGGCCCGGGCGGTCGTCGGGCGCTTCGCGTCCGTGCGACAACGCGCCCGGCGACGCCTGGAAGAAGCCTGGCGCGAGTGGCTGGCCGGCGCGCCGTGACGGCGGCGCGTGGTCCCGGCCAGGACACCGGAACATCGTGTGCGGCGTGACGCGGGCGACACGCAGCTTGTTCCGGGTATACGCACTCACGTGATCAGAGCCGGCCGAAGTCTAGGTGCGCGCTCGCGCCCGCGGTATCGGCCATTTGACCGAGGCGGCGGGCCTGACACGATTGTTCACAGCGCACGACCGGCGGAGCACGGCATCCCGGGGGAGTCGTCGGCCGGCGGGCGAACGGTGTTGCGGGCAAGGACGGCGGGCCCGGCGCCGCAAGCCGGAAACCGGCCGATGGCGGCGCGGATGCGGAGCCCTGGTGCGATCCGCGCCGGGAGCGCCGTCGAACCGCCGACGGACGGGCCCGGGGGCAGCGTGCAGGGTGTCTTGCGTCACGCCGCGGAAGGCGTCCGCCGCGGCTTTTCACAGCCCGGCTGGGCGGCAAACGCGTGCGCGAACCGCGCGCGCGTTACCACCCTCGCCGCCGCCAGCGTGCGGGTACCGGCGCGGCCGTGTTCGTCGGGTCTCAGTAGCGCCGCATCACCGTCTCGGCGAAGGCGCGCATCTGCCCGACCGGGTCGTCGGTGACCTGGAAGGCGAAGTGGGTGAGGCCAGCGGCTTCGAGCGCGCGGATGCGCTCGATGAGCTGGTCGGGCTCGCCGATCATCGCCGCGATGTTGGCGATCTCGGGGACCAGGTATTCCTGCTCTTCCGGTCGCGTGTAGACGAGGTGACCCTCGTGCAGGATGAGGTGCCGGCGTTCGGCCGGCAGGCTGTGCACGTACTCGCCGTAGCGCTGGGCGAGATGGGCGATGGTCGGGTCGCCCGGCAGGAGGGCGTCGTCCCACTCGCACAGCACGTGCAGCAGGTTGGTGATGAAGGGGCCGAGGCTCTTCAGGACGCGCGGGCTGGCCGCGGTTTCACCGGGCCGCAGGACGGCAACCGGTGCGATTGCCTTCGACGGCACCCGGGCGGGATCGCGCCCCGCCGCGCGCGCGGCGGCGTCGATGATGGCGCGGTTGGCGCCGAGGCTGTCGGGATTGGGGTTCCAGGTCAGGTGGGCATCGCACTCGGCGCCGCAGTAAGCGAGTGTCTTCTCGCCGAAGGCGGACAGGGTCACCGGGATATGGTGTTCGAGATCGACGAAGCCGTGCTGGCGATGCAGGAGCTGGATGAGATGGCTCTCGCCTTCGCATTCGTGCAGCACCTCCTCGCCACGCAGCAGCGCCTGGATGACCCGGATGTCCTTCTTCATCCGTCCCAGCGGCAGCGGGCGCAGACCCATGGTCAGGCGCGCGGTGTTGCCGTTGCCGACGCCGAGTTCGACCCGGCCGGGCGCGAGCTGGGCGACGCTGGCAATGGAGTGCGCGATGACCGGCGCCATGCGGGTCGACGGCACGGCAACGCCGGTGGCGAGGCGGATGCGGCGTGTCTCGCGCGCCGCCACGGCCATCGTCGCGTAGACGTCGGAGTAGATCATCTGCGAATCGAAGAACCAGGCTTGGTCGTAGCCGAGCGATTCGGCCAGGGCGACGAGATCGAAGTCGCCGATGCGCGAGGTGAAGGTGACGCCGAATTCCATGGGATGCTCCAGGAGTGGTGGTCGGGGCGCGGGGCGCGCGCCCGTCGATGGGATGAACCGGGCTACTTGAAGAGCTTGCCGGCCGCGCCGAGCAGGCCGCCGACGCCGCCGACGGCGTCGAGCAGGCTGCCGCCGCGTGACTGGCCGTCGATCAGCTCGGGCAGCATCGCGGCCAGGCCCTGGCCGGCGGCGTCGCGCTCGAGGCCGAGGCGCCCGGCGAAATCGCCGAGCGCGCCGTCACCGAAGAGCTGCAGTACCTGCTGCGGCGACATCGGCTGGTTGGCGCCGTCGCCGAGCCAGGACTGCGCCAGCGCGGCGAGATCGCCGCCCTGGAGGCGGCCGACGAGCTGGCCGAGGTCGAGGCCGCCGCGCCCGTCGCCGAGCAGGCTGCCGAGCGCCTGCATGACCTGGGCGGTGTCGAGGCCGGCGCCGCCGGCCACCTTGTCCTTGAACAATCGTGTCGCGAGTTCGAGCAGGTCCATCGTTCTGGGTCTCCCTTGGGTCGATTGGTAAAGGCGGGCCAGAGCCGGGCGCGGCAGGCGGGGAGCGACGCTTGCGTGAGGAGAGGGGGAGCGAACGGGGACAGTATACTTTTGCGCGCAAAAGTATACTGTCCCCATCCCCGCCGTTCCCGTCACCGCTGCTGCCACCACGCCGCGCGTGATGGCCGGACGTCTTCTCGCAGGCGCTCAGCCGCCCGATTTTTTCTTCTCCAGTTCCTTCATCTCCGCCTCGTGCTTGGCCGTCATGGCGTCGAGCGCGGCCTGCTGCTCGGTGCGCAGCTTCTCGCGCAGCTTGCGCGCGTGGGCGACGGCGTTCAGCGTGCCACGCGACTGGCCCTGGAATTCCGGCATCACGTACTTGGCGATGAGTTCGTAGCTGCGCCGGGTGGCCTCGGTGTTGGCCCATTCGTGGGCGAGCATGAGGAAGGTGCCGAAGCCGCCGTTCGATTGATCGTAGAGGCGCTGGATCTGGTCGCGCACGTCGTCCGGCGTGCCGATGCAGCCGGTGCCGGAGTCGATGAGGTAGTCGATCATCTCGTCGACCTCGTTGCCTTCCAGCGCCATGTGCGGCAGGCCGGCGACGGTCTGGAAGTAGCGGAACCAGTGCGCGATGCCGTAATGCACGTCGCGGCGCGCCTGTTCGCGCGTCTCGGCGCAGTGGACCATGCCGACCAGGCGCCACTTGGCGCGGTCGGCGACCTTGCCGAACTGCGCCGCGCGCTGCTCCATCACGTTCCAGTGCAGCGCCAGCGCGTCGAAGCCGGCCTGCATGGTGGCACCGAGCGAGAGCAGGCCGACGCCGTGCTTGGCGGCGAGGCGCGCGCCCGACGGCGAGGCCACCGCGGCCACTGCGCAGTCGAACAGCGGTTGGGAGTAGGGGCGCAGGTGGAGCTGCGCTTCGCGCAGGTCCCAGCGGCTGTTCTTGAAGGTCACCGGCTCTTCGCTGGTGAGCAGGTGCATGATGATGTCGAAGCCCTGTTCGAGCAGGTCGCGCGTCTCCGACTGTTCGATGCCGATCATGTGGGCGTCGGTCGGCAGCGAGCCGGGCCCTGCGCCGAACATGAGACGGCCGCGGGTCATGTGATCGAGCTGGACGAGCCGCTCGGCCACCCACAGCGGGTTGTGGTAGCCGACGCTGATGACCCCGGTGCCGAGGCGGATGTGGCGGGTGCGCTCGGCCGCTGCGGCGATGAAGATCTCGGGCGAGGCGATGATCTCGGTGCCGGCGGAATGGTGCTCGCCGATCCAGGCCTCGTCGTAGCCGAGGTTGTCGAGGTGGCGGACCAGTTCGAGGTCGCGCTCGATGGCCAAGGTCGGGTTCTCGCCGGCGCGGTGAAACGGTGCGAGGAAGATGCCGAAGCCCATGCGTGAATTCATGAAATGCCCTCCCGGTCGGGCCGACAGTATAGCGGTGAGCCACGGCGAACACGGCCTGCCGACGCGGGCCGCGGTGGCGTCGTTCAGTCGGTGGCGTCGCGCGGTGCGACGCGGATGGCGGTGCGCACCGAGTTGGCGATGTAGCAGGTGTCGTGGGCTTCGTGATGCAGGCCAGCAAGCTGGTCGTCGTCCGGCGCCTGGCCGGCCGCGAAGGTCACACGAGGACGCAGCACGACCTCGGTGATGGCGTACCGCCCCTCGGCATCCGCCGCGAGCATGCCGCTGGCCTCGTCATCGTAATCAACGACGTCAAGCCCGGCGCGGTTGGCCAGGAAGAGGAAGCTCATCATGTGGCAACTCGCCACCGCGGCGACGAAGGCTTCTTCCGGATCGACCGCGGCCGCGTCGGACCATGGTGCGGGGATCACCGCGGGTGAGGCCGAGGCGGCGACTTCGAGGCCGCCGTCGAACGTCCAGCGATGCACGCGCGTGAATCGTCCGCGCCTGAAGCCGGCTTCGCCGGCCGTCCAGCTCACGCGGGCGTGGTGTTCGCTCATCACCCGGCCCGCGGCGCGCCGCGCGGCGGCTTGCGGGCCGGGTGCGCGCTCACGCGGCGAGGAAGCGCGTAACCCGCTCGCTGAGCATCTCGCGCTGTTCGAGCGGCGGCTCGTGGCCGCACTTCGGCAGCATGAAGACCTCGGCGCCGCTGATGGCACGGCCGAACTCGCCGGCGTAGGCGGGCGGGATGAGCTTGTCGTTCTCGCCCCACGCGACCAAGGTCGGCGCGCTGATGCGGTGGATGCGCTTCTTGAGTCCCTTGTCCGGGATCGGCCAGATGACCTTGCCCGTGCAACCCAAGGTCCAGATGAAGTCGATGGTCCACTGGTCGGCCGCGCGGCGGCTGGCCGGCGGCGTCATGCGCTCGACCACCGCGGGGTGGGTCTTGTCGTGGAACAGCACGTCCATGATCTCGTCCGGCCCCGGCGCGCACCAGTTCCACACCGAGTAGGGATGGTCCTCGTGCCACAGGCCGATGGGCGCGATGAGCACCAGCTTTTCGATCGCCTTCGGCCGCTGCGCGGCGAGTTCGGCGGCGAGCAGGCCACCGAAGGAGTGGCCCATGAGTCGGCACTTCTTGATGTTCAGCGCATCGAGCAGGTCCTCGTATGCGATGACGGTGTCCCACAGGCTGTCGAGCTTGTCGATGTCGTTGGGCCGCCCCGGCGCGGTGCCGGGGAAATGCGGCGCATAGACCTTGTAGTGCTCGGACAGGCCGTCGAGGAAGGCGTCCCAGTAGAACCCGCCGGCGGAATGCAGGAACACCAGCGGTTTGCCCTTGCCGGCGACGTTGACGGTGATATCGAGTGCGCCGCCCAGGACTGAGACGACGCGCTTGCGTGGTTTGGCCATGTTGCTTCAGCTCCCCTCGTACGGTTCAGGCGGCGGCGCGCTTCTGTTTCTGACAACCCTGCGGCCACCAGTGATCGACCCAGGCGGTGTCTTCCCACACACCGCGCAGGTGCGGCAGCACGTCTTTCGAGATGCGGGCGATGTTGTCCATCGTCTTCTCGTGCGACAGCGAGCCGAACTGCGGCAGGATCATGAGGTGGCCGACGTTGAGCGTCTTGACGATCTCGAGCAGGCGCTCGGTGACCGTCTTGGCGCTGCCGCAGACGACGAAGTCGCGTGCGTTCATGTCCTTGTAGCGCAGCGATTTCAGCTCGTCGAAGGGCGGGAACGGGCGCTTGGTGATGAGGTGCGAGAGGCTCGAGTGGGTCATGTGGCCGGGTGGCGCGAGCAGCTGTTCCGGCAGGTGCAGACCCTTGTGGTAGAAGTACTCGGCGGCCGGGCCGTAGATGGCGTCGGCCTCGGCGTCGGTGTCGGCCACCCCGACTGGGCACAGGAAGCCCATGCGGTAAGGATTGCGATCGCGTCCGAGTTCCTCGCAGCGGTTCCAGAAGCCGTTGACCATGTGCTTGGCGCCCTTGGCGCCGAAGTAGGTCAGGAAGCAGTAGGAATAATCGTTCTTGATGACGAAGTCCCAGGTGCTGGGGCTGGCGTTGCCCGGTACCCAGATCGGCGGATGCGGGCGTTGCATCGGCTGCGGCCAGATGTTGACCATGGGCAGCTGGTAGTACTTGCCGTTCCAGGCGAAGCCTTCGGTGTCGGTCCAGGCCTTCTTGATGAGGTCATGGGCCTCGTAGTAGCGCGCCCGCTGCTCGAGCGGCGCCATGCCGTAGCTGTAGGAGAAATCACCGCCGAGCCCGACCGGGAAGCCTGCCACCAGGCGGCCCTCCGAGATGCAGTCGAGCATGGCGTATTCCTCGGCCACGCGGATGGGCGGATTGAGGAACACCGCCGTCTCGCCCATCTGCACGATGGCGACATCGGTACCGCGGGTCGCGCGCGCCAGCACCGAGCCCATCATGTTCGGGTTGACCATGAAGCCGTAGGCGTTCTGGTGGTGCTCGTTGGTGCACACGCCGTCGAAACCGGACTCGGCGGCGAATATCAGTTCGTCCAGCGTCCAGTTGAAGTACTGGGCGCATTTGCCGGCGTCGCCGACCTCGCTGAACGGCAGCGAGAACCAGGCCGATTTGTACTTCTTCTCGAAGTCGGCGGGCAGATCCCGGTAGGGCATCAGGTGAAAACAGGCGATCTTCATCGGCGGGCTCCTCCTCCTCGTGCATGGCCGCGATGGACCAGGGGCCCGGATTATGGCGTGAGGTTCGGAGGGCTGCCAATCACGGCGGAGCGCGCCGCCGGCGGTCGCGCCGGACAAAAAAAATGCCGGGTCGGGGAGCCCGGCGAAGAGGGGAGGATGAAAGCGGGGAGGGCTGTCAGAGGATGGGCGGGTGCAGGCTCGTGGCGAGCTCGGCGACGAGGACCATCCCGAGGACCAGCGTGACGGTGAAAACCGAAACGGTGGCGGTGATGTCGCGGATGTCGTGGTGCATGTCGCTCTCCAGTGGCGCGGGGGCGCCGGTCGTTGAGGTTGGAGAGCATGCTAGGCGTGACCATGCCGCAGTGCAGTGACAAATCCCACCGCCGCGCTGGGTTTGCGGCGACGCCGTGACCTGACGGTCGCGGCCGGCAGGGGCTTAGTCGCGTCACCGGCCGCACGCACGAGCGCCGCCGCGCATCGGCCCCGTACCGTCCTCAGCGCCGTGTGACCTCGGTGACCAGCATCTCGAGGCGGGCACAGTCGACCACGACCAGCTGGCCGCGGCCGCGTTCGAGGATGCCGGCGCGCGCCAGGGTCGCGATCTCGCGGGTCACGGCCTCGCGGTGGGTGGAGACACGGCTGGCGATATCGGCATGCGTCGGCGCCGGCCGGATCACCGCGCGGTTGTCCGCGATGCCGAACTCGCGCGCGAGACGCAGCAACTCGCCGTGGATGCGGTTGCTGACGCCGAGCGTGGAGAACTCGACGACACGATCGGACAGCGCCCGCACGAGGCCGGCGAGGCGGCCGAGCAGGCGCCTGGCGACGACCGGGTGGCTGGTGGCGATGTCGAGGAAGTCCTCGGCACCGACCACGGCGAGGAAGACTTCGCTCAGCGCGGTGACCTCGGCCGAGCGCGGCCGGCCGTCGATGGCGGACAACTCGCCGAACATCTCTCCGGCGTGCTGGTCACGAAACTGCACGTCCTTGCCGGCGGCGCCGTGGAAGGTCGCACGCACCGTGCCGCCAAGGATGAAGAAGACTTCGTTCTGGGCGCCGTCCTGGGCCACCACCGCCTTGCCGGCCGGGTGACGCACCGCGCGCAGGCGCCTGGCGATCGCTTCGCGATCGGCATGGGGCAGGCCACGGAAGAGATCGACCGCATTCAAGCTGTCGGCGGTGATGGTCGCTGTCAGGGCCATGGGCATGCGCCACGTTGAAGTCCGGCGGCAAGTTACCACCGGGGCCGGGGTCTGCCTATGCATCGCGCGAGCACGGTGCGCGTCATGTCGCCTTGACGTGGATCAGGCGGGAACGCGCTGCCAACGCGGAAGATGCGATTTCACGGGCGCCCAGCCGCGGCGTCGACTCGAACACCCGCCGCGCTCGCGCGGCCATGGACGGAACGAACAAGAAGATGGCCAAGACCAGTATCCAGACCTTGCCGCGCGAGGGACGCGCGGAGAACGACAACCGCCTGACCGAGGACGAGAAGCGTCTCGGCAAGACCTTGCAGAAGAGTCTCGGCCTGTCGGCCGAGGAACTCGCCGAGATCAACACGCGCAAAGGCCTGCTCAAGCTGCTCGATGGCAAGAAGGTCAACGTACACAAGGCGCTGGTCAAACTGCGCTACGAGGAGCAGTTGGAGAAGCTGCAGATGGAGCTGGTCAAGCTGCAGCGCACCGTGCAGCTCACCGGCCGGCGCATCGCCATCATCTTCGAGGGCCGCGACGCAGCCGGCAAGGGCGGATCGATCCGGCGCTTCATCGAACATCTCAACCCGCGCAGCGCGCGCGTCGTCGCCTTGCCCAAGCCCACCGAACTGCAGCGCGGCCAGTGGTACTTCCAGCGGTACGCCGAGCAATTGCCAAATCCAGGCGAGATCGTGTTCTTCGATCGCAGCTGGTACAACCGCGCCGTGGTCGAGCCGGTGATGGGTTTCTGCAGCGAGCAGGAATACCGCGTGTTTCTCAAGCAGGTGCCGGAGTTCGAACACATGCTCTACGAGGATGGTCTCGAACTGGTCAAGTTCTGGTTCTCGATCTCCAAGGACGTGCA
This sequence comes from Gammaproteobacteria bacterium, assembly GCA_050184115.1. GTDB lineage: Bacteria > Pseudomonadota > Gammaproteobacteria > JACKNG01. Next base: position 308,746 of record JBFXAQ010000005.1, read on the forward strand.
GGCCGAGCGCTTCGCCTCACGCAAATCCGACCCGCTCAAGCAGTGGAAGATCAGCCCGGTCGACGAGCGTGCCCAGGAGCATTGGGATCTCTACACCCGGTACAAGGAGGAGATGTTCAGCAAGACACACACCTCCTACAGCCCCTGGATCATGGTGCGCGCCGACGACAAGAAGAAGGCGCGCCTGGAGAGCATGCGCTACGTGCTCGCGGCCTTCGACTACGACGGCAAGGACAAACCCCACGCGCCGCTCTCACCCGATCCGGACATTGTCGTGCGCTACCACCGCTCGAACGCCAGTATCGACTGACGCCGGCGTCGCTCACTCGGCCACGGCGCGGCAGGCCTTGCATGGCGCCGGCGTCGCCGCCTGCTTGCGCACGTAGTGCTGCAGGCTGACGAGGGCGTCGTCGTCGAGTTCGGGGAAGTTCGGCATGCCAGCGGCGCGGCGGCTGCCGCCGATGACGATGTCTCGCATCGACTCCACCGACAGCATCACGGGCGAGGCGCGCAGGTCCGGCGCATAGCCGGCGGAGCCCGCACCGGCGCCGTGGCACATCATGCACACCTCGCTGTAGAGCGTGGCGCCGCGCTCGGCCAGCGCCGGCTCGACGGTGAAGTCGTCCACCACCAGCGGCTGCGGGTAGGTCGGCGGAGCCTGCGCCGGCAGTTCCACCTTGCCGTCGAGGGCGAAGGCGACCAGGCGCCGGGTGTGGGCGCGGTAGGCCCAGCCGTGCTGGGTGGCGACGAAACCCGGGGTGGCCGCGCCGGCGCCACCCCAGCCGACCAGCAGCGCCACATATTGGCGCCCGTCGACACTGTAGGTGACGGGCGGCGCGGAGACGCCGTGGCCGAGGTCGGTGTGCCACAGCGCTTCGCCGTTGTCGGCGCGGTAGGCCCAGAAGCTACCGTCGGCGCGGCCCTGGAAGACCAGGTTGCCGGCGGTGGTGAGCGTGCCGGGATTCCATACGCCGGGCAGCGGGACTTCCCAGGCGAGGCGCTGGTGGAGCGGATCCCAGGCGCGCAGCGCGCCGGTGCCGGCGTCGTCCGGGACGTAATCGGCGCCGAAGGCGATGGCCGGGTCGAACTTGAAGTAGGGCGATTCCCAGGCCTTCACGTCGATGTGCTTGTCGGTGAAGAAGCCCGGCATCTCCATGGCCGGGAAGTAGGCCAGGCCGGTGTCGCGGTTGAAGCTCATGGCGTGCCAGTTGTGGCCGCCGAAGGGGCTCGGCCAGACGACCTCCTCGCCGTCCTCGTAACGCGCGCCGGCGCGTTCGACCGGCTTGCCGGTCTTCATGTCGACATGCGTCGCCCAATCGACCTTGGCGAACTTCTCCGCCGAGAGCAGTTTCCCGTTGGCGCGGTTGATGATGTAGAAGAAGCCGTTCTTGGGCGCGTGCAGGATGACCCGGGCGGTGCGCGGTTTGCCGCCGTTCGGATCGGGCACCGACAGGTCGGTGAGCACGATGTCCATGTTGGAGTTGTAGTCCCACGCCTCGCCCGGGGTGGTCTGGTAGTGCCACTTGTACTCGCCGGTGTCGGCGTCGAGAGCGACGATCGCGCACAGGAAGAGGTTGTCGCCGCCGCCCGGGCTCCTGATCTTGGGATTCCACGGGCTGCCGTTGCCGGTGCCGATGTAGACGTGGTTGTACTCGGGGTCGTAGGTGATGCCGTGCCACACCGTGCCGCCGCCGCCGTGTTTCCACCATTCGCCGGTCCAGGTCTTCGCGGCCATCTCCATGGCCTTGTTCTCGAAGCCGTCGGCCGGGTTGCCGGGCACGGTATGGAAGCGCCAGGCCTGCTTGCCGGTCGCGGTGTCGTAGGCGGTGACGAAGCCGCGCGCCGGGCCCCACTCGGTACCGCCGTTGCCGATGATGACCTTGTCGCGGAAGACCTTGGGCGCGCCGGTGACGATGAGGGCCTCCTTCGGATCGAAGGTCTGCACCGACCACACTTCCTCGCCGGTTTTCGCGTCGATGGCGATGAGGCGGCCGTCGATGGTGGCGTCGAAGACCATACCCTTCCAGTAGGCGATGCCGCGGTTCCAGTCCCACATCATGCGCAGGCGATCGCCGGCGACCTCGGTGACCTTGGGGTCGTACTCCCACAGGAGCTCGCCGCTGGCGGCATCGACCGCGCGCACGACGTTGAAGCTGCCGTTGAAGTACATCACGCCGTCGACCACCAGCGGCGTGCCAGTGAGCGAGCGGTCGCTGGGGAGATCCCGGTACCAGGCAACGCCGAGGCGCCGCACGCTGGTGACGTCGATCTGGTCGAGCGGGCTCATGCGCTGCTCGGAATAGTCACGGCCATAGCCCGGCCAGTCACCGGGCGCAGGCCGGGTGAGCGCGGCGTCGTCGACGATGGTCCCGGCCGCTTGCGCGGTCAGTACATGGCTGATGGCGAACAGGACGAACGACAGTCTCAGGTGCATCGAGATCCTCCCCTCGGACAGCGGTGCGGGCTGGTCGGCAGACCCGGAGTATAAGCCGCGCCCGCGCGGCGCCGGCGGTCGCGGGGGGGGCGGTGAGGTGCGCGGCCGCGCCCGCACCGCGGGTGGAAGCGGCCTCTTGGCGCCGGCCGTCGGCGGGGCGCCGGCTCAACCGGCCGAAGCGACCCGCACCGGCGGCGTGTTCTCGCTCATCTCGCGCGTGACGACTTCGTCCGGCAGGTCGAAGGCGCCGGCGAAACCCGGGTCCATCTGGGTGTACTCGGGCATGCCGTTGCCGGCCGGCGGTTGCGCCACGGGTTTACCCGTCGTGTTGACGTACTCGGCCGGGTTCTTGTAGCGCGCGAGTTCTGCCGCGCTGATGCCGTTCAGGGCCACCACTTCCGGGTCGATCCAGGCTTCGGCGTCGATGGCGGCTTCCGAGAACGAGACTTCGAGGACGAGATCCTCCGGGCCACCGAAATAGATCGACTGGCAGAAACCGTGATCGAGCGGCCCGAGCACGCGCACGCCACGCGAGCGGATGCGATCGCGCATCGCGAGCAGCTCGTCGAGCGTGTCGACGCTGAAAGCGATGTGCTGCGACACGCCCGGCGCTGCCGGCTTGACCGGGTTGCCGGCGTGCGAGATGCCGAAGGCGGGCTCGATGTCCTTGACCGCCGGCGCGAACACGAAGGCCACCGAACTGTTGGCGTTGAGTTCCAGGAAGGCGTGGAAATAGCCGTCGACGTTGTGCATCCAGTACAACGCTTTCAATTTCATGCCGAGCACGTCGGTGAAGAACGCGATCTGGCTTTTCATGTCGGCCGTCATGATGGCCAGGTGATGAATACCGTTGGGCTTGACCATAGTGATTCTCTCCCCTCGCAGAGCGGCGCGAACGCGCCGGTGGGTCAGCTTGCCCGAGCGCATGGCGCTGAAGCAAGGTACGACGCGAGCGGCGACGCGATAAGGCGTCTGCGCGATCGCGGACGAGTTGCGCCGCTAAGTGGTGGTCCGTGCGGTCATCGGCGTCACTGTCACCTGCTGAACAGCCTGTCGCGTGGCGCGAGGCGAGGGACGCGCCGGCGGCGCCGAGGCGGCAGGACGCACGAGTGCGTTACCCGTTCGTGGAGGGCTCCCGATTCGCATGATCGAGGTTGTCACCGGGAAGGTTCGCCGTAGGCGTCAGCCGCGTTTCTTCCGCGCTTGCGCGTGGCGGGCGGGCAAGCGCGCCAGTCCATGCAGGCCCGCGAACAGGTTGTCCCAATCGTGGTCGCCGAGCTTCTCGCGCAATTCCGCCTGGGCGCGCTGCCAAAGCGGCAGCGCCTGTTCGAGCGAAGCGCGCCCCTTCTCCGTCAAGCCGGCCACGCGTTTCCGGCGGTCTTCGCCGGCGCCAATGTGCAGGTGCCCGGAACGCTGCAACACCCGCAGGTTGCGGCTCAGCGTCGTGCGGTCGGTCTGCAGTTCGTGGGCCAGTTGGTTGAGTGGAATGTCCGGTCGGTAGTACAGCCGAACAAGCAGCGAGAACTGCGCGATGTTGATGTCCGCCGCCGCCAGCCGTTCGTTGTAGAAGCCGTTGATGGCGCGGTTCGCGGCCCGCGTGGCCTCGGCGAAGCAGAGCCGGCCCGTGTGGCGTACCGACTCCAGAAACGCGATTGGTTGTGTCATGTTGCGCATATTAGTGTATATACACCTTTCTAGCCAGCGATCCTGGAGGCAGTCATGCCCGGACCCACGACCACCGCCCCCATCGAGCACAAACGCGTGCTCGACCCGACCCGTGAGCGAGACGGCATCACCAGCCGGCGCGTGCTGTGCGCCAGCTGTGATATCGCCTGCAGCGTCGTGGCCGAGGTCAGGCAGGGCCGTGTGACGCGCATCCGCTCGTCGGACAACCCGCTCTTTCGCGACAACATCTGCGTCAAGGGCGTGATGGCGCCCAAGGGTTTCGCCCACCCCGAGCGAATCCGTCATCCGTTGAAGCGCGTGGGCGGGCGCGGTTCCGGTCGCTGGGAGCGGGTGAGCTGGGACGATGCCATGGCCGACATCGGCGAACGGCTGAAGAAGGTCATTGCCGGGCACGGCGCGGAAGCTTGGGCCGTGTCGACCAGCCAGTGGAACACCGGTACCGACCACGGTCTCGGCCGGCGCCTGATGAATCACGTCGGTTCGCCGAACTGGATCAGCGGCGTGGCCCTGTGTGCGGGTAATACCGCTGCCATCAACCGCTTCACCTATGGCTGGTACCCATGGCCGGACTACGACAACACCCGCTGCATCCTGCTCATCGGCCACAACCCGCACAAGAACAGCTGGGTGCCGATCCACAACGCTATTCGCCGCGCGCAGAAGAACGGCGCTAAGCTCATCGTCGCCGACCCGCGCCGCAGTGAAAATGCCGAGACGGCAGACATCTGGCTGCCGGTCAGGGCCGGCACCGACGGCGCCCTGCTTTTCGGCATCCTGCGGGTGATCCTCGACGAGGGGCTGTACGACCGGAAATTCGTCGAGAACTGGACCGTCGGCTTCGACGACCTCGTGGCGCGCGTTCACGAGTTTCCGCTGCAACGCGTAGCCGCAATCACCGGCTGCGAGGCTGACCAGATCGCGGCCGCGGCGCGCCTCTATGCCACCCACGGCCCCTCGGTGCTCCCCTGGACACCGATCACCGACATGCAGCGCAACAGCACTTCGGCCATCCGCCTGCAGAGCATCCTGCGCGCCGTCTGTGGCTACCTCGATGTCCCCGGCGGAGAAGGCCTGCACGGGTTTCACCCGCGCATCGTCCCGGAATCGGTCATCGAAATGCACGAAGTCCTGCCGCAGGCACAGAAAGCCAAGCAGCTCGGTTCGGACAAGCATCCGGCATTCACCTACCGCGGTCAGGCGGCTCTGCGCGAACCGGCCAAACGCGTGTGGGGCCATGAATACCCCAACCAGGTCACCGGTTGCTTCATGGCCAATCCGACTGCGGTCTTCAATGCGATGGCCGACGGCCTGCCTTACCCGGTCAAGGCCTTCTTCGCGCTCGGCAACAACACGTTGATGAGCTATGCCAACCTGCCGCTGATCAAGCGCGCCCTGCTCAACCAGGATCTCGTCGTCGTGCAGGAACACATGATGACGCCAACCGCGCAGCTCGCCGATTACGTCCTGCCCGGCGACAGCTGGCTGGAACGACCATGGATGTTCGACGCCTTCGGCTGGATTTCCCTGCACAAGCCCTCGCAGCAGGCGATGGAGCCGCCGGGCGAATGCGAGAGCACCTGGCGGTTCTGGAAACGCCTGGCCGACGCCCTCGACATGCCGGAAGTCGTGCCGTGGAACGACCTCCGCGAGTTCTACGACTGGCGCCTCGAGCAGCTCGGCATGGATTTCGAAACCTTCGCGGAAACCTACGACGTACACGCCGACAAGCTCGAATTCCGCAAGTACGAACGCACCGGCTTCGCCACGCCGAGCGGCAAGGTGGAACTCAGATCCTCGGTGCTGGCCGACCTCGGCTTCGACCCGCTGCCCTATTTCCGCCCCGACCCGCCGCGCGATCCCGCCTATCCGCTCGACATGTTCACCGGCGTGCGCGAGCACGAGTATTTCCAGACGGGCGGCCGCCACATTCCCGAACTGCGCAAGCGCACACCCGAGCCGCAGCTGTTCGTCAGCGCCGCTACTGCCGGGCAACAGGGGCTGGAAGCCGGCCAATGGGTTGCGGTGGAAACCGCCAACGGGCGCATCGAGGTCATGGTCGCCATCCGCGACAACATGCCCGACGGTCTCGTGCGGATCCCACACGGCTGGTGGAAACCGGAATCCGACATGGGGCTCGACGGCAAGCTGTCGCAGGCGCTCACCCTCTCCGACGCCATCCTGTGCCGCGACGACGAGGATTTCATGGACCGCGAACAGGGCATCCCGCACCTCAAGGGCGTGCCCTGCCGTATCGTTCCGCTGGAGGCAGGCCGATGAGCGGGACGGCCGGGCGCGAGCGGTTTGCCAAGGTCGCTTTCTGGATGGCGAAGCGCGCCTCGCGCAATCAGGGCCCAATGGACCGAATCTGCCGGGGGGTACTCGGCAAGCTGCTGAAAACGGAGTTCCAGGTGGACGAGATGGTCAGCGCGGAGATCGCCTTCGAGCCCGACGAACTGGCCCGCTACGAACAGGGAACATCAAGGCTCCCTTGAACGCCTCACCCGGCAGCGACCTGCCGGGTGACACGAACCGAAGCGCCAATGGCCGGGCGCCCGTACCGCAGCGCGCCCCACAACGCGGCTATCGGCCAGCGCCGAGGTGTCGCAGGCGTATGGAAGCAGGGAAATCGCGGCAGGGGCGAGCGAGCATGCCGGCCGGCAAGGCTCGGGGGAATCGCGGAGCGCAGCCTACATCAGAAGGTGAGCACCGCAGAACGCCCCGCAACGCGGCTAGCGGGCGGCGCCGAGGTGTCGAGGGCGTATCGAAGCAGGGAAATCACGGCAGGGGCGAGCGAGCATGCCGGCCGGCAAGGCCCGGGGGAATCGCGGAGCGCAGCCTACATCAGAAGGTGAGCACCGCAGAACGCCCCGCAACGCGGCTAGCGGGCGGCGCCGAGGTGTCGAGGGCGTATCGAAGCAGGGAAATCACGGCAGGGGCGAGCGAGCATGCCGGCCGGCAAGGCCCGGGGGAATCGCGGAGCGCAGCCTACATCAGAAGGTGAGCACCGCAGAGATCCCCGCAACGCGGCTAGCGGGCGGCGCCGAGGTGTCGAGGGCGTATCGAAGCAGGGAAATCGCGCCAGGGGCGTGCGAGCATGTCCGCCGGCAAGGCGCGGGGGAATCGAGGAGCGCAGCCTACGTCAGTAGGTGAGCACCGCAGAGATCCCCGCAACACAGCCGGCGGGCAGCGCAGCCGTCCCTGGCGTGATTTCTAGAGGCGCTCGATGATGGTGACGTTGGCCTGCCCACCGCCCTCGCACATCGTCTGCAGGCCGTAGCGGCCGCCGGTGCGCTCGAGTTCGTGCAGGAGCGTCGTCATCAGCTTGGTGCCGGTCGCGCCGATCGGGTGACCGAGCGCAATGGCGCCGCCGTTGACGTTGGTCTTCTCGTGCGGGTAGCCGATCTCCTTGAGCCACGCCATCGGCACGGGCGCAAAGGCCTCGTTGATCTCGACGAGATCGATGTCCTCGAGCTTCATGCCGGAGCGCTCGAGCGCGAGGCGCGTAGTCAGGATCGGCGCGGCCAGCATCATCACCGGGTCCTCGGCGCGCACGCTCATGTGGTGGATGCGCGCACGGGGTTTGAGGTTGTAGCGCTTTACCGCGGCCTCGGATGCGATCAGCATGGCCGAGGAGCCGTCACAGGTCTGGCTGGCAACGGCGGCGGTGATCGACTTCAGGCCGAAGATGGTGTCGAGCGACTGCATCTGCTCGAGGGTGGTGCCGGCGCGCACGGTCTCGTCCATGGTCAGCCCGTTCAAGGGCACCACCTCGCGATCGAAGCGACCCTCGGCGATGGCGCGCGCGGCGCGCTGGTGCGATTCCAGCGAGTAGACCTCCATCTCTTCGCGCGAGATGTTCCACTTGTCGGCCATCATCTGCGCGCCCGTGAACTGCGAGGGCGCGACCTTGCCATAACGCTCGACCCAGCCGGGCGAATCGGTGACCGGATCGGTGAAGCCGAAGGCGCCGGCAGCCTGGGCCGAAGCACCGATCGGAATCTTGGACATGATCTGCACGCCGCCGGTCAGCACCACGTCCATGGTGCCGGACATCACTGCCTGGGCGGCGAACTGCACGGCCTGCTGCGAGGAACCGCACTGGCGGTCGATGGTCACGCCCGGCACGTGTTCGCTGTAGCCGGCGGTCAGCCAGCAGGTGCGCGCGATGTCGCCGGCCAGCGGGCCGAGGGCGTCGATGGTGCCGAAGATGACGTCGTCGTAATCCTCGTCCGGGATCTCGTTGCGGCCGACGATGGCCTTGATGACGTGGGCGCCGAGATCGGCCGGGTGGACGTCCTGGAGAGAGCCGCGGCGCTTGCCAGTGGGGCTGCGGGCGGCGTCGATGATATAGGCTTCAGCCACTGTGATTTCTCCTGTTCAGGTGATCGTGAAAGGCGGGGAAGCGGGGGCGGCCGCGGGGCCGCGCGTGCGGCGAAATGTAGCAAAACGGCGCCCGGGGCCGCCAGCGACGCGGAGCCCCGAGTGACTACCGTTGGTTCAGTCGACGACGCGCTTCGCCGTCGCGAACAGCGCCCATACCACGGCGCCGAAGATGTTGACGCTCGCGCACAGCACGAAGGCCGCCGAGTAGGTGCCGGTGGTGTCGACCAGCCAGCCGGTGATGTAGACACCGATGATGCCGGGGATGGTGCCGGCGGTATTGGTGATACCCATCAGCACGTCGGCATAACGTGGTGCGATGTCGAGGTGGTTGGGCACGAAACCCGACCAGGTGAAGGCAGCCAGCCCGAGCGCACCGCACATCAGCACCAGGGCCATCATCGGATCCTTGACGTCCTGCACCGCGAGCAGGCACAGCGCCGAGCCGACCAGCCCGCTGCACTGCATGATCTTGCGCACGCGGGTCAGGTCCATGCCGCCCTGGGTGAGCTTGTCGGCAATGAGGCCGGCGAGGTTGCCGATGACGAACATCGACAGCCATGGCGCTGCCGAGTAGATACCGGCCTGCATGATGTTCAGCCCCTGGGCCTGCTTGAAGTAGCTCGGCAGCCACGCCAGCAGCATGTACAGCACCCAGTTCGAACAGAAGTGGTTGATGATCAGCGCCCAGATGGCGGGTGTCGTGAACAGCGTCTTCCACGGCACCGCCGGCGAATCCGTGGGCGGCGGCGCGTGGCTGACCAGCATGTCGCGTTCGGCATCGCCACAGCGCGGGTCGTCGGCCGGGTTGTTGTGGGCGAACAGGTACCACAACACGCACCAGGCCACGCCCACCACGCCGAAGATGTAGAACACCGACTGCCAGCCCCATTGCTGCACGATCCAGCCCGTGGTCATCAGCGCGAACAGGGTGCCGAGCGGGATGCCGCCGATCAGCATCGACACCGCGCGCGAACGCTCGGCCGGCGGCACCCAGCGGCCGTAGAGGTTGTAGGCCGAGGGAAACATCGCCGATTCGCCCATGCCCATGGCGATGCGCGCGATGATCAGGAGCGGCAGGCCGACGGCCGCCGCCGCCGGCGTGAGGATGGTGAACAGCGACCACCACAGCACCGCGCCACCGAGGATCAACTTGCCGCCGAGCTTGTTGGCCAGCCAGCCGCTCGGCGCCATGAAGGCCATGTAGCCGATGAAGAAGGACGACAGCACCAGGCCCTTGGTCTTCTCGTCCCAGCCGAAATGCTCCTGCATGGCGAGCACGGCGACGGAGATGTTGACGCGGTCGATGTAGCACACGAACACCGCGAGGATGCACAGGGTGACGATGGTGTAGCGACGTTGCCAGCCGCCCGTGGCGAGACCGGCGGTCTCCGGGACCGAATTCATGGCGTGTGACTCTCCCCTCGGTTCGTGCGCCGGCCGGGCTTCGGCGGCGCCGGCACAGTCTATGCGCTGGTACCGGGAATTTCGAACCACCGCAGGCGCGCTCGCGCGGCGTGAACCGCCCGGCCGCGGCGGTGGACCCACCGTCGCCGGCTGCACTGCCTCGGCGTTCGCGCGGGAGGCGCCTATAATGCACGGCCGCCGGCGCCGCACAGCGGCGGTGCGTGCGCGGGCGCTGCAGCCACTATTACCGGGTTTCCCCCGATCCGCCAGACGAGGTTCGAACCATGCCTATGTACGATTACCACTGTGAAGCCAACGGTCGCACCGTCGAGGTCGTGCACGGGATGTCCAAGCGTTTCGAGACCTGGGGCGAGCTGTGCGAGTTCGCCAAGCTCGAACCGGGCGACACGCCGGCGGACGCGCCCGTCAAGCGGCTGATCGGCGGCGGCAGCGTGACCAATTCGGCGGTCACGCCGTCGAAGATGTCGAAGCGCTGGGGCGAGGAATCGAAGTCACTCAAGCACGGCCCGATGGCGGCCCCGCCGCGCGGCAAGAACTGGTAGTCGGGCCCGCGTCCGCGACCGCCGCAATCGCGGTCGCGACGCGGCTTCAAGCGCCCTTTGCGCGCCGCGCCGCTGTCAGCAGCGAGACGTAACTCACCCCGGGCCGGTTGTCGCCGGTGACTGGCAGCGCCGCCGCCCGCCACGCCTCGATCCCGCCACCCAGCACCCCGACATCGCTGAAGCCGGCTTCGGCGAGCAGCGCCGCGGCACGATCGGCGCGTGCGTCGCCGGTTCCGCCGACGATCAGCGGCGTGTCCGCAGCGAGGGCGTGCTGGGCGACCAGGGCGAAAGCCTCGTTCGGGTACGGCTCGCCGCCCTGCGGATGGTGGAAGAGCACGGGCAGGTTGACCGCACGGCCGCGCGGGCGCCCGCCGGCGAACTCGGCCACCGTGCGCACGTCGACATAGGTCGCATCGCCCGCATCCCCGATACGGGTGGCGGCGTCGGTCGCGCACACCGTCGCGAAGCCCATCATGCCGCCCCCGCGACGCGCCGGCGGAACGCGTTGACCACCGGCGGGATGACCTGGCAGCGTGCGCGTTCTGCATGCGGTGGCTGGCCGCTCAGGGTGTAACGCACGGCGTCCTCCTGCTGATCGATTTCCATTTGTTCGACGTGGAAATGCAGGATGCGACCGTTCGGCGCCAGCGCGAAAACGCACTCGACCAGGCGTTGTGCCGGCAGCTCGCCGTGATCGGGATGGTGGAGCCAGGCCGGGGTCGATTCGTGCATACGTGATCCGCCGCTCGATGTTGCCTATGATTGACGGCCAATTATGCGTGTTGTCGCGACGGTCGCAATCCCGCCGCGGCGGGCCAGCGAAACCTGGGGAGGTCGCGCGTCATGCCAGCCATGCGCCAGAAGGAACTCGTTACCGGGCGTGTCGAGTACGCGCGCGGCGACGAGGTGCCGAACGTCATCACCAAGCTCTTCGCGCTGCGCAACCAGTGCACCGAGTGCAACGTGTGCGAGGTCGCCTGCTCGCTGGTGCACTCGCCGGACGGCACGATCAATCCGCAGTACGCGCGTTTGCGCATCGACCACGCGCCGCACAAACCGTCCAAGGTCAATCCGCTCGGCATCGGTTTCATCGCCGACATCTGCCACCACTGCGGCAACCCGCCGCCGTGCGCCGAGGTCTGCCCGACCGACGCCTTCTACTACGACCCGGCGACGATGGCCGCGGTCATCGACCAGGACAAGTGCATCCAGTGCATGGAGTGTGTACCGGGTTGCCCGTTCGACGTCGTCTACGTCGCGCCGACGGGTGAGTTGCTGAAGTGCGACCTCTGTGGCGGTGACCCGGTGTGCGTCAAGGCCTGCGCGACACGCCCGGAAATGCTCAACGAAGGCAAGCAGTACGTACGTCTGCCGGTGCTGTTCCACGAGACCCAGACCGAGTTCAACGCCCTGTCGAAACAGGTGCCGGAACGTCGCGACGAGGTCGGCATGATGCAGGCCATGCTCGAACGCGGCGAGATTTCGAGTTCGGCCTGAGGCGGCCGTCAGCGCAATCACGGGGAGAAACGCGATGGAGAGCAAACTGCTCAGGGTCGACCTGACGACCGGCGAACTGAAGTCCGAAGTCATTCCGCACCAGGTGTTCGAACGCTGGATCGGCGGTTCCGGCATCAACAACTGGATCCTGTGGGAACATTTCCTCACCCACGACATCGACTGCGATCCGCGCGGACCGGACAATATCTTCATCTTCGGCGTCGGTCCGCTCGCCGGCAGCGGCGCGGGCAGCGGGGTGAAGGGCCGCATCACCTTCAAGAGCCCCTGTTACAACATGTTCGGCGATTCCGCGGGCGGCGGTAAGTTCCCCTACATGGTGCGTTTCACCGGCTACGAGTACATCGCGATCACCGGCCGCGCGTCGCACCCGGTCTACCTGCACCTGTGCAACGACGAGGCACGGCTGGTCGATGCGCGCCACCTGTGGGGGCGCGACACCAGCGAAACCCACGCCATGCTGCAGGCCGAACTCGGCGATTACCCGTCGAAGGCCCACACCCTGACCATCTCGCAGGCCGGCGAGAACCAGGTCGGCATGGCCGGCGTGGTGTCCGATGCCCTGCGTATCCATGCGCGTGGTGGTGGCGGCGCGGTGCTCGGCTCGAAGAACCTCAAGGCCATCGCGGTCCAGGGCAATGGCGGCATCCGCATCGCGCGCCCGCCCGAGATGCTCGGTTGGTCGGACGACTTCCGCGGCCGTATCGACGGCAACGAGGCGGTCTACGGCTTCAAGCGCCGCGGCACACTGGGCGCGGTCGAAATGTACCAGCACATCGGCAGTCATTTCTGGCGCAACAACCAGGGCAACATGTTCCGCGGCGAGGAAATCCGCTCGGACAACTGGGTGAAGAAGTATCACAAGTATTCCGAGGTCTGCTCCTCGGACTGCTTCATCGCTTGCGACGGCAAGTACAAGATCGACGGCAGCGAATCGGAGGCGGCGAAGAAGTACGTCGGCGAATCCTTCCGCCGACCGGAATACCTGACCACGGGTTCGGCCGCCGGCGCGCTCGACGTGCGCGACTGGGCCGAGGTCGCGCACTGGGGCAAGGTCACCAACGACTACGGCATCGACAACCAGGACCTGTCGTGTTCGATCGCGTTCATGATGGAATTGAAGGAGCGCGATCTCGTCTCGGCGCGCGATGTCGCCGAGTTGTTCGATCGCGATCAACCGCTGCGCTGGGGCAACATGGACGACATCGAGGCCTGCATGGACTCGATCGTCTTCCAGAAGAACCTCTTCGGCCGCCTGTTCAGCGACGGGCCCTATCACGGTGCCCTGCGCTACTCGGAGCTGAAGGGGCGGAACTTCATGAAATACGCCACCTACGGCAAGGGCGGCGCGGCCTTCACCGAGGAGATGCGGCCCTTCCCCACCTGGATGAACAACATGGCGGTGGCCTCGCGCGGCGCCGATCACCTCAAGGGCATCGGGCTGATCGAGAAGTTCCAGCGCAAGGATCTCTCTAAAATCTACTTCAACGGCCGTACCGAGGCGGCGGACCTCTCCACCCCTGAACTCAAGGGAGCCTGCACGGCACTGGTCGAGAACCAGGTGGCGCTGCTGAACTCCTACGGCGTGTGCCTGTTCCACTGGATGATGGACCCCGCGAACTACACGCCGCAGGACTACTACGGCAAGGCGTATGCCGCGGCGACCGGCATCGATTACACGGCCGAGGAGATGATGCGGGCGGGCGAGCGCATCTGTAACCTCGAGAAGGCATTCAATTCGCGCCTCGGGCTCCGCCGCGAGCACGACACCGTGTGCGAACGCTGGATGTGGGAGCCCAACCCGGAGGGCATGTACCCGGGCAAGGTGGCTGCCGACATGTTCGAGACCGTGCTCGACGAGTACTACGAGTGGCGCGGCTGGGACCGCGCCTCCGGCCTGCAGACCGGCGAGCGCCTGGCCGCGCTCGGCCTCGATGACGTCGCCGAGGTGCTCGCCCGCGACGGCGCACTCGCTTGACCGGCTCGCACGGCCCGATGATCACCGTCCACGCCGAGTTCCACAGTCATTTCAAGGAACTCGCCGCGACCCCCCGGGCGAGCTTCGAACTCGCCGAACCTACCGTCGCCGCGCTGGCGGAATCGATCTGCGCGCGCTTCGGCGCGCAGATGCGCGCCATGCTCATCGACCCCGACACGCAGGAACTGAACGAACGGGGCACGATGTTCGTCGATGCGAAGGGACGCCGCATCAGCATGGAAGACACCCTCGAGGACGGCGATACGATCGCCTTCCTGGTGGGTATCGCCGGCGGCTGAAGGGCGCCGTCAGCGCGGCTTACGGCGCACCGCGCCGGTTCGCGCGCCACGCCTGGCGCCGCCGCGCGGCGGGCGCACCGCTTCGCGCTCGGGCAAGTCCGGCAGGCCCGCGCTGACGGCCACGATCTGTTCGCGCAGCCAGCGGTGGGTCGGGTCGTCGTCGAACACCGGGTGCCAGTAGAGATTGATTTCGAGCACCGGGTAGTCGACCGGCGGCGTGACCAGCTTGAGCGGCACGCTGGCGCTCATGAAACGCGCCAGGCGCTCCTGCATGATGGCCACGCCGCCCGATTCCGACACGATCATCGGCAGCGCCATGTAGTGCGGCGTGAGGATGAGGTTGTGGTAACGCACGCCGAGTTCGGCGAGGTGCTGGGTCTCGTGGCTGTACAGACCGCCACGTGCCGCGGTGTAGGTGGCCTGCGGTACCCGCACGAACTCCTCGATCGACATGCCGTCGTACACACGCGCGTTGTCGCGCGCCGCGACGCAGACGTAGCGGTCGCTAAACAGCGGTGCGTGTGACATCTGCGCGGTGTTGATCGCACCCCGCGGCACGATGAAGAGGTCGGTCTCGGTCGCGCGCCGTCCCTCCGTCATGGTCGGCTTCACGTCGACGAAGTACAGGCTCAGCTTGGGCGCCTCGGCTTCCAGGCGCGCCATCAGGCCGGCGCCCAGCAACCAGTCGATGTAATCGGCGGTGGCGATGGTGAAGTCGCGCGGTACGGCGCGCGGATCCTCGCGTTCAGGTTCAAGGGTGGCGTTGACGCCATCGATGATGGAGCGCACCCGCGGCGCCAGGGCTTCGGCGCGGGGGCTGGGCTGCATCTCGCGGCCGTTCCAGGTGAACAGCGGGTCGCCGTAGGCTTCGCGCAGGCGATCGAGGGCCAGGCTGACGGCCGACTGGGTGCGGTGCAGGCGTTGCGCCGCGCGGCTCACGCTGCGTTCGGACCACAACGTGTCGAACACCAGCAGGAGGTTCAGGTCGAGTCGGCGGAGCGGGGCGGCCATGGAGATTTTGAATCATTCCAGCTGATAGCTCGTATTGCGAATATAAATTGGATTGATTGTGGGCGCGCGTCTAGTCTTGCCCGGTCCGCTGGCGCGGGTCCCCTCGGGGTCATCGGCGGCGGACGCTCGGGGGGAGGACCGGGCGCCTGTCGGCCACATGTCGTCGGTCGTGCCACCGTCGTTCCCCACCACGAACCGAGCCCACCGCGATCGGCGCCTGCGCGAACGCGGCCGGGCTCATGTCAGCGCGGAGGGTGGTCATGAACGGCGTCACGGAACTCGGTTATCTCGGTATCGAAGCAACGGACATCCCGGCCTGGGAGCGTTTCGCGCTCGACCAGCTGGGCCTGCAGCGCGCGGACGGCGCGGCTGACGGCACGCTCGCCCTGCGCATCGACGACCGTGCCCAGCGCATCGTGATCGAGCCCGGCCCCGCCGACGACATGAGTTTCGCCGGCTACGACTGCGGTAGCGAAGCCGCGCTCGACGCGCTGGTCGACAGGCTTCGTGCCGACGGTCTGGCGGTCGACGAGTGCTCCGACGAACTTGCCGCCCGGCGGCGCGTGCGCCGCCTGTTCGCCACCCGCGACCCGGCCGGCAACCGCGTCGAGTTGTACGTCGATCTCGTGCACGCGACCACGCCCTTCCAGTCCGAGCTCGTGCCGTCCGGCTTCTTCACCGCCGACGGTGGTCTCGGCCACACCTTCCTGCCCGTCGCCGACCGCGCGGCAGTGATCGATTTCTACAGCCGCATCGGCTTCCGCATCAGCGATTACATCCGCGAGGAAGTCGCACCGGGCATGGTCGTCGACGGCGCTTTCATGCATTGCAACGGCCGCCATCACACCATTGCCTTCGCCGCCTTCCCGTCGCCGAAGAAGCTGCATCACCTGATGCTGCAGGTGAACGACCGCGTCGATGTCGGCTGTGCCTACGACCGCGTGCTGGCAGCGCGCACGCCGCTGTCGGCGACGCTCGGCATGCATCCGAACGACCTGATGTTCTCGTTCTACGTCGTCACGCCGTCCGGCTTCTCCATCGAGTTCGGTTCCGGTGGGCGCCAGATCGAAGACGACGCGACCTGGGAGGTCGTGACCTATGACCGCCTGAGCCTGTGGGGCCACAAGCCGCCGGCGCAACTCGTCGCGGCGCTGAGCTGAACACCGGCCAACGGAGAAAGACACATGAGCATCACCAAGGAATCGACCAGCCGAACCGTCCGCACCGCCGACTGGAACCTGCATTACCACGAGGCCGGCAGCGGCCATCCGTTGGTTCTGCTGCACGGTTCCGGCCCGGGCGCGACCGGCTGGAGCAACTTCTCGGGCAACCTGGCGGGGCTGTCACGGCACTTCCGCGTCCTCGCCGTCGACATGCCCGGCTGGGGCGCTTCCGATGTCTGCCCGGTCGACCGTCTCGAACACGTCGACGCCGCGATCCAGTTCATGGACGCCTTGGGGCTCGAACGCGCGGCCGTGGTCGGCAACTCGATGGGCGGCATCACCGCGGTGCGACTCGCCGCCGAGCACCCCGGGCGCATCAGCCACCTCATCACCATGGGCGCGGCGCTCAATCGTGCGCCGCGCCTGTTCGGCGCCGGCGACGGGCCGAGCGAAGG
Source organism: Gammaproteobacteria bacterium (assembly GCA_050184115.1). Classification (GTDB taxonomy): domain Bacteria; phylum Pseudomonadota; class Gammaproteobacteria; genus JACKNG01. Next base: position 325,637 of record JBFXAQ010000005.1, read on the forward strand.
CATCAAGATCCTGGTCGAGGCCTATCGCACTCCGACTACCGAGAACATGATGCGCCTGGTCGAGATCATGTGTTTCGACAAGCGTTTCGCCTCCGAGGAACTGTGCCGCCAGCGCGCCGAGGCGGCGAGCGCGCAACCCGAGCATCTGAAGAACTTCCTCGCCGGGCTGCCCAAGGGTTGGCCGGCACCGAAGTTCGCCAGCTACGACCAGCTCATGGGCATCCAGGCGCCGGCCCTGCTCCTGCATGGGCGCGACGATCGCGTGGTGCACTGGGAGCACACCCTGCACCTCGTCACCCATATCCCGAACTCGCGCATGGTGCTTATCAACCGCTGCGGGCACTGGGCCATGATCGAGCATGCCGAGGAGTTCAATCGCCTCGTCATCGACTTCGTGACCAATAATTGAGGGTAGGGCCATGCACGAAGCAATCGAGAAGATCCATGAGGCGGGCGCTGCCCTGCGCGCCGAACACGCCGCCTGCGATGCGGCCGGCAAGCTGACCGCGCGCACGGTCGAGATCCTGCGCGAATCGCGCGGCATGCGGTTGCTCCAGTCGAGCGAATGCGGCGGTCTGCAGACCGATCCACGTGACTTTTTCGCCTGGGCGCGCGCGGTCGCGCAGTACAACCCCTCCGCGGGATGGGTGGCCGGCGTCGTCGGTATCCACCCGTTCGAGATGGGGCTGGTCGACGAGAAACTGCAGGACGAGATCTACGGCGACAAGGCCGATCGCTGGATCGCTTCGCCTTACGCGCCGCTCGGGCGCGCGCGCCCTGTCGATGGCGGTTTCGTGTTCAGCGGTGAATGGCCGTACTCGACCGGCTGCGATCACTGTGAGTGGACGGTGCTCGGCGGCATGGTCACCGATGCCGCAGGCGCGATCCCGGCCGAACCCGACATCCGCCACTTCTTCCTGCCGCGCGGCGACTACGAAATCGTCGAGGACTCGTGGCACGTGATGGGCCTGGGCGGCACGGGCAGCAAAAACGTGCGGGTGAAGGACGCTTTCATTCCCGAGTACCGCACGGTCGGTCACTTCGCGATCTGCGACGGTGCCTACAACGACCGCCAGCCGGCGCCGACGATGTACCACGTGCCGTTCGGTTTCATGTTCTCGGCCGCGATCACCTCGGCCACTTTCGGCATCGCCCGCGGTACGCTCGACGCTTATCGCAGCCAGTTGGGCACGCGGATGTCGGCCTCAGGGGTCAGCGGCACGGCCGATCCGTTCCAACAGGAAGCCCTGGCTGAAGCCGAAGCCGATCTCGCCGCCGGCATCGTCCATCTCGACGCGATGACCGCCGACCTGCTCGAACGCACCGCGCGCGGTGAGACCGTGAGCCGCGAACTGCGGCTCGAATATCGCCGCAACCAGGTCCGCGCCGCACAGCGCGTGTTTGCCTCGATTGACCGGCTGATGCTGCGCGCCGGGTCGTCCGCAATCTGGTCGACCAAACCGATCGAACGCTACTGGCGCGACCTGCGTACGGCCGCTTCGCACATCTGCAACGTCACCGAGGTCATCTACCCGGCCTGGGCCAACGAGACCTTCAAACTCGGCCAGATGGTCAACGCCTTCTACTGACCTCTTCTGCTACGTCCCCTTTCGGGTTTCCGAGCGCGGGCATATAAGATCCGACTGTCCCATTCACCGAGGGAGGTCGGAATGGCATTACGTATCAGCAAGGTGCCGTACGAGCAACTCCATCCGGAGTTGCAGCAGACGATGCACATGAGCGACGAGGCGCTGGGCGGCTCGGAGTGGATCCAGGTCTTCTCGCAGACCCAGGATCTCTACCGCGACTTCGTCAAGTTCTACTACAAGCACATCATGAGCGAAGGCGACGGCATCAGCGTCAAGCTGACCGAGCTCATCCGACACAAGGTCGCACAGTACAGCGAATGCAAGCTGTGACAGCGGGCCGTGTATGCCTCGGCGAGGGATCAGGGTCTGACGGACGACATGATCGCGGCGCTGCCGCGTTTCGCGGACAGCGTGCTGTTCGACGACAGGGAGAAGGCCGCGCTCGAGTTCACCGAGATGATGGCGACCCGCCATCTCGCCATCGGTGACGAGATGATGGACAAACTCAAACGACACTGGACCGAGCCGCAGATCATGGCGATCGGCTGGCGCGCGGCGATCTTCATCGGCTACGGGCGGCTGGTCTATGCCACCGGGCTGGAGAGCGTCGGCGAGGCCTGTCCGGTGAACTTCACGTCCGCGGGCTGAATCCTTGCCCGCACTGCCGCGCCGGTCACGGCGCGGCAAAATTTCCCGTCACACCGGTGTCGCCAGCAGGGTCTTCACCCGCGCCGTATCGTAGACCACGACGCGTTCGCGGAAGCGCAGGTGGCCGTCGTCCATGACCAGTCGATCGAGGTAGCTGCCGGCCTGGTAGACCTCGCTGAAGCCGTCGTCGATGGTCTGCACGACGATGTAGGACGAACGTACCCGCCAGCCGCCGTCGTCCTCGCCCAGTACCTGGATGGCGGACTGGGCGTGACGGTAGCGATGCGCGGCGTAGATATTGGCGTTGCGCAGCGAGTAGACACGGTCGACCATCATGCCGCGACCCTCCAGCCACAGCAGTGGGGCAGGGTGACCGTGGGCGAAGTTCTCACGCGAGATCATCCTGTAGCTGCCATCGGCGACGAAGAGTTCCGGCCAACGTTCGAGTTCGTCCTCGTCGAGGGCTGCGCAATAGTCGGCGAACAGCCGTTCGATGAGGAAGTACAACGTCCGTTCGTCCATCAGCCGGCCCATCCCATCAGTTCACGGTAGCCGCGCCAGAACGAGCGGATCATGTGCTCGGTGATCAGGCTGCTGGCGCCGTCGCGCGCTTCGTCACCCATTGCGATATAGGAACTTGAGTCGGCCGGGCACGAGCCCACCGCGCGTTGCACGAGTTCGGTCGCCTCGGTGTCCTCCATCGAGATGTAGCCGGCCGGGCCGACCAGGTTGGCCTGGCGCAGGCGCAGGGTGCGCAGCTCGGGATCGTCGTCGGCGTAACCGAAGAAATGGAATACCAGCTCGAACTCGTCGGCGCGCTTGGGCAGGACCTGGCGTACGGCCAGGGTGTTGTGGATCTGCTGGATGACCGTGCTCGGGAACAGGGTGTGAATGTTGTTGGAGGTCTGTTCGGCGAGTTCGACCCGGGTCTCGAGCAGGCTCGGCGCGGCGAGTTTCAGGCCTTCGCGGTAGGTCGTGATGCCTTCGCGCGTGTAGTCGCCGGCGGTGGCGCCGTCGTCGCCAGGGGTCGTGGTGATGATGGAATGCAGGCCGTGACGCGAATCGACGATGGTGCGCCCGGCCATGTTCGAACGGTAGATGTTGAACGTGGTGTGGAACAGGTGCAGCAGGCTGGCGTGGTAGGGATCCTTGACGTTCTCGTAGTAGAGCTTCCAGTTCGAACGTGCGTACTGGCGTGTGCAGCCGAGGTATTCGACCGGGCTGTGAAAGATGCGATCGACCCAGGGCAGCATGTCCGGTCCGATGTAGTCGAGCAATTCCGGCGCGTCCGCGCCGAGCGTGCCGAATACCAGCCCGCGGTAGCAGGCTACGCGCACCGGCGGCAAGCCGTGTTCGGCCGCGCGGAAGTCCGCGGGCATGCCCGCCTTGTCGCCGAGCCCTTTCTGGAAGGGCACGCCGCGCAATACACCACGCTCGTCGTAGGCCCACTGGTGGTAGACGCAACGATGCACGCGGCTCGAACCGCGTGATTGGCGGCAGACCAGTGCCCCACGATGCGCGCAGCGGTTGACCCAGGCGGCGAGTTCGCCGTCGCGGGCCCGCGTCACCACCACCGGGGTGGTGCCGATGAAGGTCGCCTTGAACGCGAACGGTTCGCGGACCTCATCCTCCAGCGCGAGGAAGTGCCAGGTCGGCCCGCGATAGATCCGTTCCTGTTCGCGCGCGAAGATCGCCGGGTCCGTGAACACGGCATAGGGAACCCGACCGGCATCGGCACTCGGCCAATCGAAATCGTCCAGGGCGTTCGTCGCGCTCTGCATGGAAGTCCCTCCCGCATGGTTCACCCAATGCCTGGGCAGCTTAACGCCTTCTCTCTCTCCTCGCGACGGAATCGTTCGCATTGCCCGGCGAGGAATGGTACAGATCGCGTCCGCACATTCGGCCCAGGGGAGGACGCCGGCGCGAAAGCGCGGCAGCACATGCGCGTCATCGTCATCAGTGATTCACGCGAGTTCATGACCGAGCTGCGTCACCGCCTGGCGCGGGTGAATGCCCAGGTCGAAGTGACCGAGTACGACGCGGCCGAACAGGGTCGCCCCGGCCGCGGTTTCGACTGGTCGGTCTATGACCTGCTGGCCATCGACGATCGGCTGGCCGGCGAGGAGAGCGGGCTGGCGTGGCTGGCCATGATGGGGCTCGCCAGCCGTCTGCCACCCACCATCATGGTGGCCGACAAGCACGACGATTTCATCGCCACCAAGATCGGGGAGATGCACCGTACCGAGTACGTCATGCGCGACGCGCTCGACGACGCCCGCCTGCGGACCTTGATCGAACGCCTCGGTATCGTCGGGGGCCGCCATGCGCGGACCTTCGCCAATCTCGCCTTCGACCACGACAGTGACATCGTCAACCGGCTGGGCGGTGGCAATGCCGAGGATTACAAGTTCGTGCGGCTGATCGGCCAGGGCGCGCAGTCGCGTGTCTACCTCGCCGAGCGCGTCACTGATCGACTCACGCTGGTACTGAAAGTACTCGATCTCGAGGGGTGCGAGGACGATTCGGCAGTGCAGCGATTCATCCGCGAAGCCGAGCTGCTGGCGAGTATCGACAGCCCCTACGTCGTTCGCTTCTATGATCACGGCTTCACGCCCAAGCTCGGCTATATCGCCGTCGAGTTCTTCACCCGGGGCGATCTCAAGCAGCGCATCGAGCATGGCATCTCGACGGCCGACGCGCTGCTCTACACCCTCAACATCGCCTACGGCCTGGTGGCGATACACGCGCTCGACATCGTTCACCGCGATCTCAAGCCGGGCAACGTGATGTTCCGATCCGACGACAGCATCGCGTTGGCTGATTTCGGCATCTCCAAACGCCTCAACGATTCCTGGGATCTGACCAAGACCGGCGCCGTCGTCGGTACCCTGAGCTACCTGAGCCCGGAGCAGGGCCTCGGGCGCCACGTCGACCAGCGCAGCGATCTCTATGCGCTCGGCATGATGCTGTTCGAGATGCTGACCGGCCACAAGGCCTTCCATGCCACCTCGCCGGGCGCGCTCATCTACCAGCATCTTCACGCCGACGTGCCACTGCTGCCGGACCACCTCGTGCGCTATCAGCGCATCATCGCCAAGACGCTGGCCAAGGATCCCAACGATCGCTACCAGACGGCGGGTGAGTTGATCGCCCAGCTCGAACCGTTGTGTGGATGAGCAGGTGACGCACGCGGCTTGCCTGCCTCACCGCGTCGGACGTCGGGCGTGGAGGCGGCGATGAAGGTGTTGGTGGTCGGTGCCGGCTTCTCCGGCAGCGTTGTCGCGCGCGAGCTGGCCGAGCGCGGTGACGTCGAGGTCGACGTCATCGATCGACGCGACCACGTCGGCGGCAACGCCTACGACCCCGTCCATCCGCGTACCGGCACGCGCTATCACCGCTATGGCCCGCACATCTTCCATACCAACAGCGCGCGCATCGTCGACTACCTGTCGCGCTTCACGCGTTGGCTGCCCTACCGCCACCGCGTGCAAGCCCTGTTGCCGAACGGGCAGGCGGCGCCGATGCCGATCAACATAGACACCCTCAACCTGCACTACGACCTCGCCCTCGCCGGCGAAGCCGACATGCGCGCCTTCCTCGAACGCGTGCGCGTGCCCATCGCCGCGCCGGCCAATGCCGAGCAATACCTGCAGTCGATCTACGGTCGCGAGCTGACCGAGCTCTATTTCGGCCGCTACACGCGCAAGATGTGGGCACTCGAACTCGCTGAACTACCGATCTCGGTGGTCGCGCGGCTGCCGGTACGCTACGACCACAACGCCGACTACTTCGACGATGCCCATCAGCTCATGCCGGCCGACGGTTACCTTGCGCTGTTCGAACGCATGCTCGATCACCCGCGCATCCGCGTGAGCCTGGGCACCGTCTTCGACAAGGCCATGGAACGCGACTACGAGCACGTCTTCAACGGCATGCCCATCGACGACTACTTCGAGCAGGCATTCGGCCCGCTGCCCTACCGCTCGATCCGCTTCGAGCACCGTACCGACGAGGCCGCGACGCAGGCCGTGCCGACGCTCAACTTCACCGACGAGGGGCCGTACACGCGGCGCACCGACTGGGCCCTCTACCCCGGCTGTGGCGGCCCGCGCGGCGCGCTGCTGACCTACGAGACACCGTGCTCCTACGAGGACAACGGCTACGAGCGCTATTACCCGGTGAAGACGGTCGATGGCTGGCCGCAGGCGCGCTACCGTCAGTACGCCGAGCGGGCCAAGGGCCTCGAGCACGTCACCTTCATCGGTCGCTGCGGGCAGTACGTCTACTACGACATGCACCAGGTCGTGGCCAACAGCCTGATGCTGGCCGAGCAGTTCCTGGCCGCCCGCGGCTGACCGCCGATGGCGCGGCGCATCCTGTTCCTGGCCAAGCGCCAATACATGGGCAAGGACGTGCTCGCCGATCGCTACGGCCGACTCTTCCACCTGCCGCGGGAACTTTCCCGGCACGGCCACACGGTGCACTGCGTGCTGAGCGACTACCGCGGGCGTGGCGCGATCGAGACGCGCGACGATGACGGCAGTTGCGCCTGGACCAGTGTGCCACTGCGTCGCCCGCTCGCGTTATACCGGGCGATGGCTGCGGGGGCGGCCTGGTGCGAAGTCGTCATCGGCAGCTCGGACTGTCTGCAGCTCATCCTCGCTCATCGTCTCGCGCGCCGGTACGGGCGCATGCTGGTCAGCGATCTCTACGACAACTACGCGAGCTTCGGCTTGGCGCGGCTGCCCGGCATGACGCCCGCCTACCTCGCGGCACTGGCCGATAGCGCGGTGATCAGCTGCGTCGGTGACTGTCTCGCCGGCTACGTGCGCGAGCGCGTTCAGCCACGCGGACAAGTGGTCACCGTCAACAGCGTCATCGCGCCCGGCAGTTTCGCGCCACGGCCGCGCGACGAGGCCCGCGCCGCGCTCGGCCTGCCGCCCGAACGGGCCTTGATCGGGATCTGTGGCGGGCTCGACCGCGCACGCGGCATCGATCAGCTCTATGCAGCGATCGAGGTTCTGTGGCAGGCCGGCGTGGACTTCGATTTCGTCATCGCCGGGCGGCTCGACCCGGCGTGTCCACCGCCACGCGATGCGCGGGTACGGAACCTGGGCAACCTGCCATTCGAGCGCATGAACGCGTTCTACAACGCGCTCGACGTCAACGTCATGCAATACCTCGACAACGACTTCGGCGCCTACTGCTTCCCGCAGAAGCTGCACGAGCTCATCGCCAGCGGCGCGGTGATCGCCGCCGCGCGGGTGGGCGAGATGGCGCATGCCTTCGCCGACACGCCGGGGCTCTTGTTCGAACCCGACGATCCCGCCGCCATCGCGGCGACCCTCGAGCGCCAGCTCACCCAACCGGTGCGGACCACCGCCCGGCCACGCGACTGGGCCGGCGAAGTGGCGCGCCTGGCGGCCGCGCTGGAGACCGCGACGGGCTGAGAGACCGCGCTGCTTCAGGGTGGCGGCGCGTTGCGCGCGGCCAGGGTGCGCGCAACGCTGTCGCCGACAGCGAGCAGGTGGGTCGTGACCGCCTCGCGCGCGGCTGCCGGGTCGCCGGCGCCGATGGCGTCGCGGATGGCGCGATGGGCCGCGCTCACGCGGGCGGAGAAATACAGCGAGCCGAAGGCGAGGCGGATGTAGAAGTCGCTGCGGTCCCACAGCCCGCGGGCGAGGGTGGTGGTCATCGGCGAGCGCGCCATGGCGTGGATGGCCGAGTGGAAGCGGGCGTTGAGGCGGCGGTAGGTCGGGTCGGGCCGCCCCGGCGGCGCGGCCACCGCGGCGGTGCGTTCGATGTCCGCGTACAGGGCCTCGAAGGCGGTAACCTCGGCGCCCGTGCGGCGCTCGGCGGCGAAGGCCGTCACCGTACCCTCGACGGCGGCGAACAGGGCGAAGAAGTCGCGTACCTCGTCGGCCGCCGGGTTCACCACGTGACAGCCGACCTGCGGCACGATGGTGACGAAGCCCTCGCCCTGGAGGCGCTTCAACGCCTCCATCACAGGCACCCGGCTGCAGCCGAGTTCGGCGGCGAGATCGACCACCGAGAGACTCTCACCGGCGCCGAGTGGGCCTTCGAGCAGCCGTTCGCGCAGCACGTCGTAGGCGAGCTGGGCCCGCCCGCGCGGGGCCTGGCTGGGCTCGCCGTTGGCGAGGTCGCCGGGCGTGGCACTCATGGCCGGGAGCCGGGGTGGCGGTGTGGCCATGGCCGGCGGACTTGAATGCGAACGTGCATCCTGCATAGCATACTAATATATTAGTTCGAGTCCAGCGCCATTCCGGGAGGTTCCGGCGCTGGGCGTTCCGTCGTCCGAACAAGGGGAGATCTGAGTCATGCAGCTTCGCCTGGGAGCCTTCATGTTGCCCAGCGCCGGCGCGCCGCCCGAGGTTTTCGAGCAGGGCTTCGCCGGTCAGAACCCGAACTACTACCAACGCGGGCTGGCCGATTGCGCACGACTGTTGGCCCAGGTGGAGGAGCTCGGCTTCGATTTCGTGGCCTTCTCCGAGCATCACTTCCACGTCGAGGGCCTCGAAGTCTCGAACAACCCGGTCATGCTCGGCGCGTGGGCGGCGCTGCAGACCCGGCGCATCCGCATCGGCCAGATGGGCAACGTGCTGCCGGCGCGCAACCCGCTGCTGCTCGCCGAGGATCTCGCCATGCTCGACCACTTCTCGCAGGGGCGCATGTGCGCGGGATTCGCCCGCGGCTACCAGTCGCGCCACGTGATGACCATCGGACAGAAGATGAACGCGGTGTGGACGGCGGCCAACGACCCCGACTTCGCCGAGCACGATCGCATCAACCGCGAGTTGTTCAACGAGCACTACGCGATCATCCGTCGCGCCTGGGCCGAGCCCCTGTTCCGCCATCGCGGCAACCACTGGCAGCTGCCGCCGGACGGCGTGCGTTGGGATCATCCGGCGACCCAGCACATGGCGCCGGGCATGGTCGGCGCGGACGGCAACCTCGCCCAGGTCGGCATCGCGCCACTCACCTTGCAGACCCCGGAGTCGATCGAGGTGTTCATTCCCTTCACGATGAGTGCCGAGACCATCCAGTGGTCGGCGCAGGAGGGCATCACCCCGATCATCTTCACGCCCATTCCGGAACACGCGCGCGCCTCGGTCGACCTCTACCACCAGGCCGCCAACGCCGCCGGGCGGGAGCTTGCGCGGGGGCGTGGCCTCGGACATTTCCGCGAAATCGTCGTCGCCGATACCGACGCCGAGGCCATCGCCATCCAGGAACGCGGCCTTGGTTACGTGTGGACGCGCTGGCACGACTGGTTCGGCTTCAACGAGGCCCTGCGCCGGCCGGGCGAGACCGGTGCGATTCCCAACACCGCCGCCAGCGTGCGCGAGCGCGGCTACTCGATGTGCGGTTCGGTGGACACCGTCGCGCGCCAGCTCGAAGCGATGATCGAAGACCTCGACACCGACCTCATCGTGCCCTGGATCGCGGCCGGGCCGGCACCCATCGACGGCCTGTTGAAATCGAACGAACTGCTCGTCGAGCGCGTGTTACCGAAGCTCGGCATCACCCTCACCCAGCGCGAACCCCGACTGCGGCCCGAGTACGACGGCCGCGGCTGGCGCAACTAGGGAACCTCCGCAAAAGTGCCTGCGCCGCCCGATTGCTGCGTTGCGCGGGCTTCCGCGGTGCTCATTTATCGAGCATAAACTGCGCTCCTCGAAGCCCGCGCGCCTTGCCCTCGGCCATGCTCGCTCACTTTTGCGGAGATTCCCAAGAACAGACCTATAAGGAGCCCCGCATGGCGGTCAGAACCGGTCAGCAATTCATCGACGGCCTCAAGGACGGGCGCGAGGTCTGGTACCACGGCCAGCGCGTCGACGACGTCACCACCTTTCCCGAGTTCCGCGCCGCGGTGCGCGCGATCGCGGACCTCTACGATCTGCAGCACGATCCGGCCCATCGCGAGATCCTGGTGGTCGACGATTCCGAACTCGGCGAGCCCATCGCCCGTGCCTTCGAGATTCCGCGCAGCGCCGATCAGTTGCGTCTCAAGCGCGAGGCCTACATCGCCTTCGCCCGCGCCAACTGCGGCATGGTCGGACGCAGCCCGGACTTCTTGAACGTGATGCTCGCCGCGCTCGCCGCCAAGCGCGATTTCTTCGCCGAGTCGGGCGAGGACCGCGCGCGCGCGGTGGCCGGCTACTACGAATACGTGGCGCGCAACGATCTGTTCCTCACCCATGCCCTGCTCGACCCGCAGCTCGACAAGGGCAAGCTGCGCCACCAGCAGTCCGACCCCGGCATCTGCCTGCGCGTGATCGAGGAGCGCAACGATGGCGTGGTCATGCACGGCCTGAAACGCATCGCGACCGCCGCGCCCTATGCCGACGAGATCCTGGTGTGGCCCTTCCCGCCGACGTTCCAGCCGGGTGAGGAGGACTACGCCAACGTCTTCGCCGTGCCGATGAATACGCCCGGTCTCAAGACCATCTGTCGACCATCCTATGCCCACGCCGGGCCAACGCGCGATTACCCCTTGTCCTCGCGCTACGACGAGATGGACGCGACGGTGGTCTTCGACCACGTCTTCGTGCCGTGGGAGCGGGTGTTCGTCTACAAGGACATCCCCATCCTGAACCGCATGTACCGCGACAGCCGCATGCGCGAGCTGACCGCGCACCAGACCAATTGCCGTCTCGAAGTGAAGCTCGGCTTCGTCTACGCCCTCGTGCAGCGCCTGGCCGAGGCGCAGGGCCTCGACAGCCGCCCCGAGATCATGGAGATGCTGGGCGAGGCCGCGGTACGCGTCGAGGTCATCCGCTCGACCACGCGCTCGGCCGAGCTGCAGGCTACCGTCGACCCGGCCAACGGCGTGCTCTATCCCGACCTCCCGTCGCTGCAGGCCGGGCGCGCGCTGGGGCCGGTGTACTACCCCGACCTCGTCAACATGGTGCGGCGCATGGGCGGCGGCGCGCTGGTCCAGGTGCCGGTGTCGATGGACGAGTTCGCCTCGCCCATCGGGGCCGACATCGAGCAGGCGCTGCGCGGCGCGAACATGTCGGGGGTGGAGAAGACGCAGCTGCTCAAGCTCGCCTGGGACGTCTGCGGCAGCGAGTTCGGCGCCCGCCACGAACTCTACGAGAAGAACTATGCCGGCGAGCGCAGCGCGCTGATGGCCGGCATTCAGCGCGAGTACGCGCGCAAGCAGGACTGCCTCGACTACCTCGACCGCTTCCTGGAAGGCCTTTCCGCATGAGCGAAGCCGCGCCCCACCAGAGTTTCTGGGCCGATCTCTACGGCGTCAGCTATGCCCAGGGCTACCTCGACGCCGCCGGTATCCGCACCCGCTACCTGCACGCCGGCGAGGCCGGCATGGCACCGCTCATCCTGTTGCACGGGACCGGCGGCCATGCCGACTGCTACACCCGCAACCTCGCTGCGCACGGCGCGCACTTCGACACGTGGGCCATCGACATGGTCGGCCACGGCTGGAGCGACAAGCCCGCGGTCGACCTCGAGATCGACGTCTACGTCGAACACCTGCGCGCGGTGATGGACACCCTCGGCTTCGCGCGCGCGCACGTCTCGGGCGAATCCTTGGGCGGCTGGGTCGCGGCGCGCTTCGCGCTCAAGTACCCCGGGCGGGTCATGCGCCTCGCGCTCAATACCACCGGCGGGGCGACGCTGATCCCGGCAGTGATGGAGAAGATCAAAGCCTCGACCCGCGCCGCCGTGCGTGATGCCTCGTGGGAAGCGGTCAAGGCGCGGCTCGAATGGCTGATGGCCGACCCGTCCGTGGTCACCGACGATCTCGTCGCCTGCCGCCAGGCCATCTACCGCCAGCCGGGGTTCGTCGAGGCGGTCGAGCGCATCCTGGTCCTGCAGGAACCCGACATCCGGCAGCGCAACAACTTGAGCGAGGACGAGTGGCGGGCCATCGCCGCCGAGACGATGGTGCTCTGGACCTCGCACGACCCGACCGCGGGCGACGAGGTCGGCCAGCGCATCGCGAGCCTGATCCCGAACGCGCATTACGTGCTGATGCAAGGCTGCGGGCACTGGCCGCAGTTCGAGGACCCGGACACCTTCAACCGCATCCACGTCGACTTCTTCCTCGGCCAGGGTGTGAACGCGTGAGCGTCGCCGCAGTCTTCGCCGCGCACACGCCGCTCAAGGATTACTGCCCACCGGCGCCGGACATTGCCCGCGAGGTCGAGGACTGCCTCGCCGCCGTGCGCGCGTGGGTGAGCGATTACTCACCGGACATCGTCGTCGCCGTCGGGCCCGATCACTACAACGGCTTCTTCTATCGCCTCATGCCGAGCTTCTGTATCGGTACCGCGGCGCAGTCCGTGGGTGACTGGAACACCCCGGACGGGGCGCTGCCGGTGGCGTCCGACGCCGCACTCGCCTGCGTCGAGTCGCTGCATCGTGCGGGGGTCGACTGCGCGCTGTCGCACCGTATGGAGGTCGACCACGGCATCACCCAGCTGCTCGATCAGCTCCTCGACTGGAACACCCTGCCGCCGGTCATCCCGCTGTTCGTCAACTGCGCTGCGCCGCCTCGCCCACCCATGGCCCGTGTCGTCGCGCTCGGCCGCGCACTCGGCGCCTGGGCCGCGGCACGTCCGGAGAAGATCCTGCTCACCGCCTCCGGCGGCCTGTCCCATGATCCGCCCATCCCTACGCTGGCCGGCGCACCGGACCCGGTGCGTGAACGCCTCATTGCCGGCGGCACCCTGAGTACCGAGGCGCGCGCCGCGCGCCAGCAGCGTGTGCTCGATGATGCCGCCGGCCAGGTCGCCGGGACCAGCAGCCAACTGCCACCGGACCCGGCCTGGGACGGGCGCATCCTGGCCCTGGTCGAGGCCGGCGATTTCGACGGCCTGTGCGCCCTCGACGACGCCGCCATCAGCCGCGAGGGTGGCTGCGGTGGCCACGAGATCCGCACCTGGGTGGCGGTCGCCGCGGCGGCCCGCGCCGCTGGTTGCACGCAGTTCGAGCGGCGCTACTACCGGGCGATCCCGGAGTGGATCACGGGCTACGGGGTGATGACCGCGGTTTAGCCTCGACGGTGTCCGACCCCGCATGGGGTCAGACACCGTTCCGGGGGATGTCGCGGGGGGATGGTTGGGCGTCGACCGGGTCCGACCCCATGCGGGGTCAGACCCGTTGCCGGGGAGATGACGTAGGGGGGAGAGCTGGTGCCGGGGCTATACTCCGGGTCCTTTCCGCCTTTGCAAACGGCAGTCCGAGGGGAGGGCAAACACCGTGAGCGCGAAGTTTCTGGACAACGCCTGGTACGCGGCAAGCTGGAGCGACGAAGTCGGCCAGGCGCCGTTCGAGCGCACCATCATCGGTCGTTCCATCCTGTTCTATCGCGATGGCAACGGCGAGGCACTGGCGTTCGACAACGCCTGCCCGCACCGCTCGGCGCCACTGTCGATGGGCAGGCTCGTGGGTGACGTCATCGAGTGCCCCTACCACGGCCTGCGCTTCGACCGCGACGGCCGCTGTGTCCACAATCCGCACGGCAACGGCAAGATCCCGGCACGCGCGCGCACCCGCCGCTACCCGCTGGTCGAGCGCCACGACATGCTGTGGATCTGGATGGGCGATGAGGCGCATGCCGATCCGGCGACCATCCCGGATTTCTCCTGCCACACCGATGATCGCTTCCCGACCGTGAAAGGTGTGATCGAGATGCGCGGCTACTACGAGCTCATCACCGACAACCTGATGGACCTCACCCACGTCGAGTTCGTGCACGAAGGTATCCTCGGCTCGGAGGCGATCAAGCGCGGCGAGCACCACGTGCACCAGGCCGGCACCACCATCTGGTCCAACCGCTGGTGCCCGGACGGTCTCGCCCCGCCGGCATGGGATGCGCTGTTCGGCAACTACGGCAAGCACGTCGACCACTGGCTCTACATGCGCTGGGATGCGCCCGCGCACATGCTGCTCGATGTCGGCATCACGCCGACCGGGCGTCCGCGCGAGGAAGGCATCTGGATCTACGGCACCGACATCCTCACCCCGCGCGATGCCGACAGCACCTACTATTTCTGGGGCGTGTCAGCCTCCAACGGCCACGAAGGACCGCACGTGCTGGAGATGTGGGAACAGGCCATCGACGGCGCCTTCGCGCACCAGGACAAGCCGATGATCGAGGCCCAGCAGGCCTTGATCCGCCAGCGTGGCGGACAAGACATCGACGATGTCGAGGCCGTCATGCTGACGACCGACGCCGGGCCCGTGCGCTGCCGGCGCGCCTTGCGCGAGCTGCTCGCGGCCGAAGGCGCGGCCGGCGTTCCCGATCCGCGCAACCCGGCGCTGCGCGCGCTCCTGGCCGACGCGGTTCACGGCGAACGGGTCGCACCGGTCGTCTGAGTACGCCTCGGCGCGCGTGCCGAGGCCGCTCACTGCGCGGCGACCGGCGTATTGCCTGCCAGCACGGCGATCTCCGCCGCCCGCTCGAACACCAGTTCACGGAACCATCGATGCGCCGGGTCGAGATGCCGGCGCGGATGCCAGTAGAGGAAGGTGCGCGTCGGTGCCAGCGCGAGCGGCACCGGCAACCAGGTCAGCGACGGCGACCGCGGGAACCCGAGTCCGGTCCAGGTCGGCAGCGTGAAAACCAGGTCACGGGCGGCGCAGGCAGTCGGAACGAGGAGAAACCCCGGCAAGCGGACCGCGATGTCGCGCTTGAGGCCGAGTTCGCGCAACGCGGGATCGACCTGGCCTTCGCCGCGACCTTCGAACGAGACCAGGCCGTGGGGCAGGGCGACGAACTGCTCGAGCGAGAGGGCGCCGTTCAGTCGCGTGGCGAGCCGGCTGCCCATCACGCAGGCGAAATCGTTGCCGTAGAGGAGCCGTCGACGGTGGCTCTGGCTCTTGTTCGGAAACGCCGTGACGACGACGTCGACCTCGTTGTCGTCGAGCACGCGGAAGTCCCCATGCGAAAACGCCAGCGCGCGCAGCCGCACCCGCGGCGCCGTACGCTGCAGGCGCTCGAGCAACCAGGGGACGAACAACTGCAACTCGAGATCGAGCCCCGCGAGCGTGATCTGCGCATCGTAGCGGGCCGGCGCAAAGCTCGCGGGATGACTCAACGACGCGATGTCCTGCAGGATGCGGCGCACCGCCGGCAGCAGGTTTTCGCCGCGCGGGGTCAGCTCGTAACCGGCGGCACCGCGCACCAGCAGGTCGTCACCGAAATGGGCGCGCAGGCGCGCCAGTGCCCGGCTCATGGCGGGTTGCGACAGTTGGATGCGTTGTGCAGCCCGTGTCACGTGCCGTTCCAGCAGTAGCGCCTCGAGCGCGCGCAAGGCGGCCAGGTCGAGGTCCGCACCATCCATTCAACGCATACCGGGTATTTGAATCATGCATTTCAATTATGCGCCATGCTCGCCTAAGGTGCTTTCCAGGCACTAGCCGTTCGGTCAGGGGGCTGGAAGATGGCGGATATCGGAATCGTCGGCGGCGGGGTTTCCGCGCTGCACCTGGGACTCACGCTGGTTACCGGGGGTATCGATGCGACGATCTACGCCCCGGAGACCGCGGCGGAAATTGCGCGTGGTCGCATGCAGAACACCGTTGCGCACATGCCGGACACCATCGCGCGGGAGCGAGCGCTCGGCATCGATTTCTGGGACGAACGCACCGTGCGCACCTGCCGGGTACGGCACTACTCGCTGCGCGTGGGCGAGGGCCGGGCCGTGGACTTCTTCGGCGAACTGGGGGGTGACGAACGCTGCATCGACTACCGCCTCTACCTGCCGCGGCTGATGGCGGAGTTCGAACGGCGCGGTGGCCGGTTGGAGCGTCGCGCGGTCGGTCCGGCGGACCTCGACGACCTCTATGCCAGGCACCCCCTGCTCGCCATCGCCAGTGGCAAGAAGGACATCGGCTTTGCCGATTTCTTCCCCCTCGTCGAGGAACTGAGTCCCCACGACTCGCCGCCGCGACAGCTCTGCGTGGGCCTGTACAAGGGCGTGCGCGACCGCGATCCGCTCGGCGTGACCGTCGGCATCTCGCCCGGCCACGGCGAGATCGTCGTCCTGCCCATGGAGACCGCGGAAGGCCCCTTGATGGCCCTGTTGTTCGAGAACCGGCCCGACGGCGCTCTCGCCGACCTGCCCGCGCTCGACTACCGCGCCGCCCCGGCCGCTTTCGAGGCCCGCATACTGGAAGCGCTCCGGGATCACTATCCGACCGTTCTTGACCACGTCGATCCCGCCGCCTTCGCGCTGCACGGTGAGCACAACCTGTTGCAGGGTGGCTTTCGACCGCTCACGCGCGAATCCTGGACAGAGGCCAGCGACGGTCGTTACGCGATCGCGATCGGCGATTTGCGCTGCACCCAGGATCCGTTGACCGGCCAGGGTGCCAACCTGGCCTCGCGTGGGGCCTGTGCGCTGGCAGCGCACATCCTCGATTCCGATGGCGTGTTCGATCGCGCCTTCTGCGAGGCCTACGAACAGAAGGTCCGTTACATCGTGGCCGGTACCGTGGGGTTCAACAACGCCATGCTCGACCCGGCCCCGCACACGCAGAGATTCCTCGGCGCGATGGCCGGCAACCCGGCCCTGTGCACGGATTTCTCCTCGCGCTTCGCCGCGCCGCACACGATCTGGTTCGACATCCTCAAGGATGCCGAAACCTGCGATGCGTACCTCGCGCGCTGCAACGACGCGGTGGCGACCCACTGAAGGTGCGCCCGCCACGCGGTGCGCTCTGCAACGAAGAGGCGACGAACATGGACAGAGCTCAAAGCAGCAGCGGGTGCCCGGTGAGCGCGGCGGGGCGCGCATTCGACCCGTTTTCCAGCGATTACCTGCAGGATCCCTATCCGCACCTGAAGGGCCTGCGTGAACAGGAACCGGTCTTCTACGCCGCCGATCTCGATTACTGGGTCGTGTCGCGTTACGACGACGTGAAGCACTGCTTCATGGACCAGGAGACCTTCTCCGCCGCCATTGCGCTCGACACCATCGTGCCGCCCTATCCCTCGACCCTCGAGATCATGCAGCGCTACGCGTTGACGCCGGGCGCATCGATGGTCAACGAGGATCCGCCGCTGCACCATGCGCACCGCAAGCGTTGCCAGAAGGCCTTTTCCACGCAGCGCATGCGCAACCTCGAACCGTTCGTGCGGGCGGTGGCGACGCGTTTCATCGATCGCTTCGTCGGCAACGGCCACGCCGATCTCGTCGGCGAACTCTTCTACGAGTTGCCGGCCCTGGTGGTGTTCAAGTTCTTCGGCATTCCCGACGACGAGGTCGAGGAGGTCAAGGCCTATGCCGGACCGCTCGCACTGTTCAACTGGGGCAAACCGAGCGAAGCCGAGCAGAACCAGCTGGTCGAGATGGTCGGCCGCTACTACCAGTACGCCTGCCGGCACCTCGAGCGCCTCAAGGGCCAACTCGGTGACGACATCGTGAGCGACATGTTGCGCGCCCACCTCGAAGACCCGGACACCTGGCCGCTGTCCTACATCGCCTTCCTCCTGCCGAACTTCCTCTATGCCGGTCACGAGACCACCACCAGCCAGTCGGGCAACGCGTTGCGCATCCTGCTCGAGCATCGCGACCAGTGGGAACGCCTGTGCGCCGAGCCGGCACTCGTACCGAACGCGGTGGAGGAATGCATCCGCGCCGTGTCTTCCGTCATCGCCTGGCGCCGGCGGACGAAGCAGGCGGTGACGATCCGCGGCGTCGAGATCCCGGCCGGCGCGAACCTGCTGATCTACAGCGGTGCGGCGAACCGCGATGCCGACGTGTTCGAAGACGGCGAAGCCTTCGACATCACGCGCGACAACGCGCGCCGCTCGTTGTCGTTTGGTTACGGCGCCCACCTGTGCATCGGTGCGCCGCTCGCGCGCATGGAGCTCAAAGTGATGCTCGAGGAACTGTCGCGCCGGCTGCCGCACATGCGGCTGGTCGACGGGCAGTCGTGGCGCTACTCCGCCAATACATCTTTCCGCGGGCCGCAGCGGCTGCTGGTGGAGTGGGATCCGGCAGAAAACCCGCTGCCGGCCGATCGACCTCGTCGCTGACGCGGGCCTCGACCGGGTCTGACCCCGTCGGGGGTCAGACCCGTTGCCGGAGGCGGTGTATCGGGGGGGGGAGTCTCGACCGTGACCCCGTGCCACGCGGATATCACGGCGGAGGTTCATGCCTCGACCGGGTCCGACCCCGTTCGGGGTCAGACCCGTTGCCGGAGGAATGGCACGGGGGTTGTCCTGGTTCAGGCCGGGGCCATGGCAAGCAGCTGCTCCATCTTCGGCAGGGCCTGACGGATCAAGCCGGCCATGCCCTCGATGCTTGCCGCGGTTTCCGGGTCGTCGAAATCGAGCAGGGGGCTGAAGAGGTCGATGCGCGAGGCATTGATCCACTTCACCACGGCCGGCTCGGTCAGCCACACCAGCATGTTGCGACTGTTGCCGATGGCGCAGCGCAGGTAGTCGGCAGCGGAGTAGGGCAGCGGTACCGGCTGGGTCAGCTCGTTCTTGCGATCCTCGCCGGCCTCGACGTTCGCCTCGACGTTGCCGATGAAGCCGGCGCTGTAGACCTGCTGGCACATGCGCACCGTCTGCAACGTGATGCGATTGCCGTCGAACACCTTGACCATAGGCACCTTGGGCAGGCCGTCGGCGGCGCAATCGACGAAGACCGCGTTGGCGGGCGTCGCGTAGGTGCCCTGCTGCAGTTTCATCGTGGTCGGGCTCGCGCTTTCCAGATAGCCCATGCGCACGACGTTCCTGATGCGCCGGAGCTCGTCGAGTTCGAGCGGCGTGAAAGTTGCGCAACGCCAGCGGGTCGGCTTGACGGCCGGGTCGAGTTGCCGGACGAGATCGCGTTCGACGAGCCGGGCGAAGAAATCATCGTAGTCCTGCGCCGCCAGCGCGGCCTGCAGGATGCCGATCGCATACTGGGTGATCGGGTCGCTGAACTTGCGCCCCGGGTTGACGCAGAAGCGATCGAACATCCAGGCGTCGGCCGGCATGATCCAGGCGATGCGAGCAGGGTCGATACCGTTGCTCAACAGGAACAGGCAGGCGTCCATGCCGGTCTTGCCGGAGCCGACGATGACGAAGTTGTCGTATCGCGGGGCGACGTTCGGCAGCTCGTTGACGGCAACGGCCACGGCGCCGTCGGTGACGGCGAACGTCGGCGGGCGTTGTGCCGGCACGGTGACATTGAGATAGGTCGAATCGACCAGCTTGCGTGCGCGGAAGCGGTGCTCGGCACCGCTGATCGTGTTCACCGCCATGCCGTTCTCGCGGTACTCGCACATCGGCAGGTAGGTGACACGCCCCGACGGCAGGAAGCGCCGGCGCATGACGTTGTCGAAGTAGGCCACCACCTCGCTGCCGCTGGCGAGTTCGTAGCAGCCCTTGTTGAGCCCCACTTCGTCGACGCGGTAGCCGCCGAGTTCGGTGGAATTCACCCCGTAGCAGGTCGAGGTCTGGTGCAGGCGCACGAACGGGTAGGCGAAGTTCCAGTGCCCGCCCGGGCGGTGGTTCTTGTCGACGATGGCGACGCTCGCATCGGTATGCGTCAGTATCTCGTCGGCGAAGGCCATGCCCATGCCGCCGGCGCCGACGACCAGGTAATCGATCTCGATGGTTTCTGACATCTTTTCGCGGTGCTCCCCTGGTGGACCGCCTGCGCGACACGACGCGCCTCGAACGGCCCCGAAAATTCTTCTGATGGCGTAGCCCGCGCGCGGCGCTCAACCCGGCCCGCGCGGTCGCCGCTAATGCGCTCGTGCAGTGCCGCCGGTGATCCCCCGCCAGCCGATGATCGCCATGACGACGATGGCGAGCATCATCAGCACCCCGTGGCCGAACCACTGTCTCTGCACGTCCTCGAGCATTTCCACCTCTCTTGGTGTTCTTCGTCTCGTTCAACGCGGCGAACGGCTCATGGCCCGCCGCCCGCGCAGGTTATCAACATACCTCCCGCAAGGCGTCGGTCGCGTGTCGCCGGGCGGGGCTTATACTCCGGCACCGTTCGTGGAGGAATTCGTCGATGACAGCATGCCGTCCGCCCTTCCGCGCCGACCAGGTCGGCTCCCTGCTGCGCCCGGCGTCGCTCAAGACTGCGCGCGCCGACTTCGCCGCCGGCAAGATCGACGCCGCGGCGCTGAAGGCTGTCGAGGAGTCGGCCATCGCCACGGCCGTGGCAAGACAGGAAGCCCTCGGCCTCGGCGCCGTCACTGACGGCGAGTACCGCCGCGCCTGGTGGCACTTCGATTTCCTCGCCGGCCTCGACGGCGTGGAGAAGGTACAGACCGGCGAGAGCATCCCCTTCCACGGCGCCACCACCAAGCCGGAGAACATCGCGGTGACGGGCAAGGTCGGTTTCGGCGGCCACCCGATGATCGATCACTTCCGCTACCTCGCGAGTGTGTGCACGCGCGCGCTGCCGAAAATGACCATCCCGGCGCCGTCGGTGCTGCACTTCCGTGGCGGGCGCCAGGCCATCTCGAAAGACGTCTACCCGGACCTCGACGCCTTCTATCACGACACCGCCGAGGCCTACCGGCAGGCGGTGGCGGCCTTCTATACCGCCGGCTGCCGGTACCTCCAGTTCGACGACACCGTGTGGGCCTACCTGTGCTCGGAGACCGAGCGCCAGCGCGCCCGTGAGCGCGGCGACGATCCGCAGCCGCTGCCCGGTATCTACCGCGACATGATTCGCCACGCGCTCCGCGACAAGCCGGCCGACATGACCATCACCACGCATGTCTGCCGCGGCAACTTCCGCTCGACCTGGATTGCCGAGGGCGGCTACGAGCCGGTCGCCGAGATCCTGCTCGGCGAGACCGACTACGACGGCTACTTCCTCGAATACGACAGCGAACGCGCCGGCGGCTTCGAGCCGCTGCGTTTCCTGCCCAAGGGCAACCAGCGCGTGGTGCTCGGCCTCGTCACCTCCAAGAGCGGCGTGCTCGAGCGCCGCGCGGACATTCTGCGCAGGCTGGAGGAGGCGAGCGTCTTCGTCGACCTCGAGCAGTGTTGCCTGAGCCCGCAATGCGGTTTCGCCTCGACCGAGGAAGGCAACGTGCTCGGCGAGGACGAGCAGTGGGCCAAGCTCGGGTTCGTGGTGGAACTAGCCCGCGAGGTATGGCCCGGCGGGTGAAAGGCCGAGCATCATCAGCCGCCGTCACTTGACGGTGAAATCAACGACTGGATGCGCGGTATCAGACACCATCCGGCCATCATTCGGCGCGATCGCGCGGCGCGGCACCTCGTCATGCTCACCGGCCAGGCCCCCGCCCGGCGACGCGCTCAGGCGTCGTTGTCGCGCGCGCCGGCGTCGGCCGCCGTGCCGACGATCGCGATGTCGCCGTTCTTACGGTGCCAGGGCACGCCGAACAGGCCCGGGTGAACCGTCACCGCGAGGCGGTCGCCGGGTTCGAGTTCGTGGCAGATGTCCCACGGCGCCTCGATCTCGGTGTGGTGAGCGCCAGCCTGCCACGGGCGGTCGAGATGGACGTAACAGACGTCGCCGCCACTGGTGTGGTGACGGGTCTGCGTGAGCACTTGCGCGGTCGTGGTCTCACCCGGGCGGTGGTCGAGCAGGCCATTGAGTCCGAGGCCGATGGGCACCGGGCCGATGGCAAAGCCGAGCACGCCGAGCACCACGGCCGCGGGCCAGTACTCGTGCCCTTCGACGCGACACCTCAGGCGCTTCCAGGCGGCCACGACGTAGACCGCGAAACCGGCCAGCGTGGGCACCACGGCCGGGGCGAGCATGTCGCCCACGTTCAGCGGCGGGTAGTACAACGGGCACACGACACCGCACACGGCGCCGCCGCCGAGCAGTGCCAGGGCACCGAGCGCGAACGGCAGGAAAGCGGCGTGCGCGGTGCGCGAGCGCGGCGTGTCGCCGGCGACGAGCGGCGGCAGGGCGTGCACGAGGGGCGTGGCCGCGGCGAGGATTTCGCGCAGGTCGGGCGGGGCCATGTCGAGGAAGCGCTTCTCCGTCGACCAGTGCATCCGCAACGCCTGATGCTCGACCAGCAGTTCGATGCGATCGACGCCGAGCGCGAACAGCCGGTCGATCGCACCACGGCACTCGCGCCCTGCGAACAGGGCCGCAGTCGGGGCCTGCGCGGCGGACTGGATCGAGTAGCGCCGGTCGAAGGCGTCGTCACCACTGGCCACGGTGAGGGCGAGGCCGAGGGCTTCGCTGCCGCGCTCGAACGCGTTCGTCGCCCGCAGCAGCACGTCGTGCGCGACGGGGGCGGTGAGTTCCAGGCAGGCGGAGCGGGTGCCGCTGCGAGTGCTCCGGCGCTGGAACCAGAAGCTATAGGGGCGCTCTTCGAAGCGTCCTTCCAGGGCGCCGCGCTGGTTGGTTGCCTGGCTCGCTCGAGCCAGCGCGTGCATTTGGGCGATCTGCAGGCGCCGGTCATGCAGGGCAGACCACCCGCCCAGCGCCACGCCACCGAGGGCCGCGAGCGCGACGGCGAAGTAGATCCAGAAATCCATGCCCTGTTCCTCCTTCGAATCGCACGTGGGTCGCCCTTCGGCGGTCTGCGTCCGGCGCGGGCCCGTGAGCCTGTGGCGGCGGCGCGTGGCGATGCTTGACCACCGCCGCGCTCGCCGCCCCGGAAGCCGGTCGCGCGTCCGCGCGCCGCGCCACGGCCAGGCGCGGCGCCGGGGCAGGGTGTCTGCCCCCGGTCGTCGTTGAACGCAGTTGAGGATCAGACCGCTGCGCCAATGCAAGGATGCCTTGCATGCGGAACGACGGAGGTCGGGGGCCGCGCCGGCGGCCGTCGATTCTGCGGCAGGTTTCGGCCGACCCTTGCACACGACCTCACCCATCTGCGACCTTGCCCGCTGCGCCCCGTGTCGGGGTAGGGGAGACGCCGATGAAGCTCAGCACCGATCGCATTCTCACCACCCATGTCGGCAGCCTGCCGCGGCCCGATGGCCTCGCCGAACTCCTGCTCGCGCGCGAAGCTGGGCAGGCCGTCGACGCCGCCGCGTTCGACAGCGCGGCACGCGCGGCCGTGCACGACATCGTGCGCCGGCAGGCCGATATCGGCATCGACGTCGTCAGCGACGGCGAGATGAGCAAGATGAGCTATTCGACCTACATCAAGGATCGCTGCTCGGGCTTCAGCGGCGACAGCCCGCGCCGGCCGCCGGCCGACCTCGCGCGTTTCCCGGCCTTCATGGAAAGGCAGACCAAGACCAACGAGGCGCCGCCGATCAAGCGCCCGGTATGCACGGGCCCAATCGCAGTCAGGAACCGCGCCCCGCTCGAGACCGATATCGCCAACTTCAAGGCCGCGCTCGGCACGGTCGAGGTCAGCGAGGCGTTCATGAACGCTTCGTCACCGGGGGTGGTCTCGGCCTTCCTGCCGAACGAGTTCTACCCGGACGAACAGGGTTACCTCGAGGCGCTGGGCGCGGCGATGCGCGAGGAATACGAGGCCATCGTCGGCGCCGGCTTCGTGCTGCAGATCGACTGCCCCGACCTCGCCATGGCGCGGCACACGCAGTACAAGGATCTCAGCGACGACGAGTTCGTGCGCCAGGCGGAGCGACAGGCCGAGGTACTGAACGCGGCGCTCGCCAACGTTCCGGCCGAGCGCTGCCGCATGCACATCTGCTGGGGCAACTACGAGGGCCCGCACGATTTCGACATCGCCCTGGCCAAGGTCGTGCACATCCTGTTGCGGGCCAAGCCGCAGGGTCTTTTGTTCGAAGCCGCCAACGCGCGCCATGCGCACGAATGGGCGGTGTGGCGCGATCTCGACATCCCCGAGGACAAGGTGCTCATCCCCGGGGTCATCGACACCTGCAGCAACTACATCGAGCACCCCGATCTCGTCGCCGAACGGCTGTGCCGCTTCGCCGACATCGTCGGCCGCGAGCGCGTGCTGGCCGGCACCGACTGCGGCTTCTCGACCTTCGCCCGCTACGGCCACGTCGTCGCCGACATCGCCTTCGAGAAGCTGCGCGCGCTCGTCGCCGGGGCCGAGGTGGCTTCGCGGCGGTTGTGGTCGGCATGATGCCCTGAGCACAGGATCAGCAACTTGACTCGTGGTGTCAGACACCAAGTAGTCCTAGATCAGCAGCTTGGCCTGTGGTGTCAGACACCACGCTACCACGCGGCCTCGCGAAAGCTCCGGCCGAACCATCGCGATTCAACGGCTTATCTCTCGGTGTCAGACACCGACGGTTAGACAGTGATGATTCACTCGCTCGCGGCCGAGGTCAGCGTTACACCACGAACTCCGGTGACGTTGCCCGGTCAGTGTTTCGTGTTGCCCTGACGAAGCCGCGCCATGCTCCCCATCCGCGACGACAACCCGCACTTCCTCACCCCGTACGTCACCTACGGCATCATCGCCGTCAACGTACTGGCCTGGCTGCTGGTGCAGGGGGCGGGCAGTGATCCTGCGCTGCCGCGCTCGGTGTGCACGCTCGGCCTCGTGCCGGGCGAGTTGCTCGGCCTGCTGCCGGCCGGCCTGCAGGTCCCGATCGGCCCGCGCGTCGCCTGCGTGATCACCCCGGCGGCGAACTGGTTCTCGCTCGTCTCGCACATGTTCCTGCACGGCAGCTGGATGCACATCCTCGGCAACCTGTGGTTCCTGTGGATCTTCGGCAACAACGTCGAGGACTCGATGGGGCATGTGCGATTCGCGGTGTTCTACCTGCTTAGTGGCTTCGCCGCCGCGGCGCTGCAGATCGCGGCCGGGCCGTCGTCCGGCATTCCGATGGTCGGCGCCTCGGGCGCGATAGGCGGGGTGATGGGGGCCTACGTGGTGCTCTATCCCTGGGTCAACGTGCACATGCTGGTGTGGTTCGGCTTCTACGTCACCACCATCGCCATTCCGGCGCTGTGGATGCTCGGCTACTGGTTCCTGGTGCAGATGCTGAGCGGGCTCGGCAGTCTCGGCGGGCAGGGCGGCGGGGTGGCGTTCTGGGCGCACGTCGGCGGCTTCGTCGCCGGGGCGCTGCTGGTGCTGGTGATGCGCGATCCGCGCCTGCTGGCGCGGCATCCCTACCATGGCTGGCGGGCGCGTGCGCCGCGCCCGTACCGGCGGCGATGAACCGGTGTCGAGGCGCGGGGCCAGGGGATGAGCCCGGCCCCGCGATGCCTCAGCCGAACACCGCGCCGTAGGCCTCGTCGTTGAAACCGACGACGACCGTCTTGCCGCTGACCAAGGTCGGCGCGCGCAGGTTGCCGGTTGGCCCCAGCATCGCGGCGACGACGTCCTCGCCCGGCTTGCCGGCAGGTTTGAAGGTGTCGACCTTCTTGCCCTTGGCGACGATCACGGTGGTGGCTTGCGCGGCGATGTTCCGCGCATCGTCGGCGCCCAGCTTGCGTGAAGCCGGCACCGTCTCTTTGGGCTCGAGCCCGCGGGCGTCCAGGAACTTGGACGCTCTCTCACAGCTGGTTCATCCCTTGCGGAAGTAGTACCAGTTGATCTGCTTGCTCATCGTCGATGACTCCTCGTTGAAGGTGGCGGGAGTTTAACCCAGGACCCGCGACCGGCCCGGCGCTCAGACCGTCACGGCAAGCACCGCCACCAGCGCGCTGCCGGCGGCGACGGCGGCCAGTGCCTGGCGCTTGAGGCGCGGCAGGCCGAGCGCGAGCCAGCAGCCGGTGACGAGGACGACGACGAGACCGCCGCCGAGCACGCCGGTGAGGACGGCGAAGGGTGCGCCCGACTCCGCGCGATGGATGCGCATCACCTGGGTCAGCGCGCTGCGCTCGCGCCAGGTCAGTTCGGCGCGCTCGGGCGACGGTCCGGCGACTAGGGTGACGTGGTGGGCGCGATCGCCCCAGGTGTAGCGATAGTCGCCGCGCCGCCGCGTCAGCGTCGTCGTGCCGTGCGGCGCCGCCAGGCCGGCGGCGGCCAGCGCGTCGCGCGCGACGCCGTCGAGCCAGTCGAGATCGGGATGGAAGGGCTGGTCGAGGGCGACGTCCAGGGTCTCCTTCTCCACGCCGCCCTTGATGCCGGCGGTGTAGAGCGTGCCGCTGACGAACACCAGCAGGGCCAGCGGCAGGAAGAAGCAGGCGATGAGGGCGTGCCAGCGCAGCACGGTGTAGCGGTTGGGGCGGGGCATGGGCGGACTCCTCGGCCGGGCGGCGCGCAGTGTGCGCCGCGTGTGCGGGGCAGACCATCAGGACTTGTCCCTAGCGTGGTCGGGTCGAACCGGTGCGCTCTCCGCGAACCCTGTGGATAAGCCTGGTGACAACTTGCCCGCAGCCTGCGTACGAAGCACAGTGCGCGCCGCGTGACTCGCTGCATACCCGGCGGGGGCCAGCAGGCGGATGAAAAATCAGGGCGTTGGGGCGAACTCTGCGTGATGGCCGGGGTTGACCCGGAACCGTCAAGCCATTGCAACAATGTGCATAAGAAGTTGTCGCGGCATCAGTGTGCCGCGCGCAGCGCCGCTTCGATGGCGTGTCCTGCCCGCTCGACGACGTCTAGTTCGTTGCCGTCGCTGAGGGCATGTAACCAGGGCTCGAGAGCGGCCTGCCCACCCAGCGCGGCCAGCCCGTAGCTGCCGTAGCGGGCTTGGAGTTCGGCGACGACGAAGCGCGTGTTGCCGGCGTGGCGGCGTGCAACAAGGCCATCGGCGCCGAGCGCCGCGCGGTGGACCTCGATGGCGGCGAGGAGTTCGTCGACCCCCTGGTCGGTGGTGGCCGAGACCAGCAGCACCGGCGGCGGCCCGCCCGCGCGGCCCTGGGTGACGATGTCGAGCCCGCGCCGCAACTCGTGCGCGGTCTGTGCGGCCGGTGTGCCGAGGTCGGCCTTGTTGACGGCGAAGAGATCCGGCAGTTCGAGCAGCCCGGCCTTCATGTACTGCAGCACGTCGCCGGCGCCCGGTTGGGCGACGTAGACCAGGGTGTCGACGAGGTCGGCGACCTCCATCTCCGACTGGCCGACACCGACCGTCTCGACGATCACCCAGTCATAGGCGGCGGCGAGCACGGCGAGCCCGGCGCGCGTGGCCTGGGCGATGCCGCCGAGCCGGCCGCGCGAGGCCATCGAGCGGAAGAACACCTTGGGATCGTCGGCGCCGCGGGAAGCCCGCACGCGGTCGGCGAGCAGGGCGCCGCCGCTGAACTGGCTCGAGGGATCGACGGCGACGATGCCGACGGATTGCTCGCGGCGGCGCAGCGCGGCGATGAGGGCATCGAGCAAGGTCGATTTGCCCGCGCCGGGCGCGCCGGTCAGGCCGAGCCGAACGGCGCGCGCGCCGCCGGCCAGGGCATTGAGCAGCGGCAGGGCCGCGGCGCGCCGCGCCGGGTCGCGTGCGTCGAGCAAGTTGAGCGCGGCCGCCACGGCGTTGCGCTCGCCCGCCCGGACCCTTGCGGCGAGTTCAATTGACACAGGTCATGCCGGCGCGAATACGTCGGGTCCGCCGCTTGTACGCGAGCGGCGCGGCGGTGCTGAATAACGCGGTGATGCGGAGCAGAACGTCATGAGCGTGAAAACACAGTCCGGCATTCCCCTCAAACCCTTCTACACGGCCGCCGACGTCGGCGGCGCGGCGGGCCAGCCGGACCCGGGCGAGTATCCGTTCACGCGCGGCCGGCTGGCAAGCCCGCGGCGGCGCGAATCCTGGATCCAGCAGGAACTCTCCGGCGAAGGTACGGCGCGGCGTTCCAACGAGCAGTTCCGCCAGCTCATCGCGCGCGGCGCGCGGGGGGTCGACGTCATCGGTGATGCGCCGACCATGTCCTCGATCGATCCCGATCACCCGCTCGCCCGCCACGCCGTCGGCAATACCGGCGTGTCGATCTGCCGCCTGCAGGATTTCGAAGATCTCTACGCCGACCTGCCGCTGAACGAGCTGACCTTCTCGCATTCGCTGCCGCCCGGCGCCTATGCCGTCGCCGCGCTGCACCGGGTGGCGAACAAGCGCGGCTACTCGCCGAAGGAGTTGCGCGGCTCGACCATCCTGCTGCCGGCCTACTGCGAGGATTGCAGCTACCAGATCCACATGCCGTTCGAATTGCGCATGCGGCTCGCGCTCGATTCGATCGCCTTCGCCGCGAGCGAGATGCCGCGCTTCCACGCCTTTCTCGAGGACACCTACTACATCAGCGACGGCGGCCTCGACGCGGTCGAGGAGATGGCGCTCGGCTTCGTCGAGATCCGCGAGATCGTGCGCCGGCTGATCGCGCGCGGCGTGGACGTCGACAGCTTCGCCCCGCGCATCGCCATCCTGGTCAACTGCCGCATGGACTTCTTCGAGGAGATCGCCAAGATCCGCGCCACCCGGCGCATCTTCGCGCGCATGATGCGCGAGGAATTCGGCGCGAAGGACCCGCGCTCGTGGTCGTGTGCGATCACCGCGCACACCTCGGGCCTGTCGCTGACCCTCGCGCAGCCGGCCAATAACGTCGCGCGCGGCGCGATCCAGGGCCTCGCGCTCGCGCTCGCAGGGGTGCAGGCGGTCGAGATCTCCTGCTTCGACGAGGCCTACCGCACGCCCAGCCACGATTCGCACATGGTGTCGCTGCGCACCCAGCAGATCGTGCAGATGGAAGCCGGCGCCGATCGCGTTGCCGATCCGCTCGGCGGCTCCTACTACGTCGAGTCACTGACTGACGAGATGGAGCGCCGCATCTGCGACATGGTGGAGAAGATCGAAGGCCTCGGCCCGCTCGGCGAGGTCTGCGACGGCGGCTGGTTCCGCACGCTGTTCCAGGACGCCATGTCGCGGCGCGCCGAGGCCATCCAGGACAAGTCGGAGATCCAGGTCGGCGTCAACGCCTTCCAGGTCCCGGAGGAAGAGGACACCCTGCTGCGGGCATCGAGCGAATCGAAGATCGAACCGCTGCGCGAGCGCATCGAGGACATCAAACGCTTCAAGGACGGTCGCGATCGCGGTCGCCTGGCGGAACATTTCGCGCGCCTGCGCGAACTCGCCACCGAACCCGCGGCCAACCTCGTCGGTCCCATCGGCGATGCGCTCGAGGCCGAGCTCACCCAGGGCGAGATCGCCGGTGCGCTGCGCCTCGGCTATGGCACGCCCTACGACCCACTCGGGCACATGCAGCCGCCGGTCTAGCCGGCGTTCCATGGCTGGTCCCGGGTCCAGTGCACCCCTGCGCGTCAGGCTGCGTCGCCGGCCGCATGGCCGTCGCAGCCCGGCTGCGCGCTGAGTCCGGACAGGTCGTGGCAACCCTGGGTAATCGATCGCGCGCGAACACGCCGCCGACCATCAGAGAGCACTCGTCATGAACGCCGAACGCCCCATCCGCATCCTCGTTGCCATCCTCGGCCTCGACCAGCACGAGGCCGGCGCCTTCGCCGTCGCGCGACTGCTGCGCGACGCCGGCATGGAAGTCGTCTACCTCGGCCGCTTCGCCACCCCACAGCGCATCGTCGATGCTGCGCTGGAGGAGGGTGTCGACGTCATCGGCCTGTCCTGCCACTCCTGGGAGTACCTCTATTACCTCGACGAGCTGTTCGAACTGCTCGCCGAGCACGCCCTGGACACGCCGGTGGTGGTCGGCGGTTCGGTGCTGAGCCAGGACGACAAGCAGGAGATCAAGGCCAAGGGTGTCGCCGCGACTTTCGGTCCGGGCACCGCGGCGGCCGATATGGTCGCGGAGATCACGATGCTGGTGGAGCGTCGCGGTGCGGCCTGAGACACCGTTCGACCCGGCGCGCGAAGCGCACGTGGCGGGAATTCCGCGCGGAAAAAATAAGGTTCATCGCGCAATACCGGGGAAGGCGGCGCGTATTTTCAGGAAGAAGTAATCCTGGTCTCTGTACCCATAAGCGCGCCGCTTGATGACCTTGATGGTGTTGTTGATACCCTCAAGGACGCTCG
>JBFXAQ010000006.1:0-334182 GCA_050184115.1 Gammaproteobacteria bacterium
GCTTCTCCAGCGTCTTCTTGCCCAACATCTCTGCCCCACCTCCTTCACCAGTCGGTGAAACAAGGCTACGGCGAGTTCACCCTGCACGAAAATCCTCCTCGGAATTCCGCGATGAACCAAAAAAAAACGGGAGGCCCGCGGGCCTCCCGTTGCGTGTCGACGCCGAACGTCCTCAGAACTGGTACTTCAGTTCGAAGAAGAGCTCGTCGTAGTTACGCAGACCGCCGATACCCTGGCGCGCCGGCCCGAGCGAGCCGTTGACGAAGGGATACTGGACACCGGTGTCGGCGCCCACGGTTATGAAGTTGCTGAAGTAACCCGTATCGTGGGTCTTGTTCTCGTCGCCTTCCCAGATCAGGTGGAAGCCACCCTTGATCGACCAGTGGTTGTCGATCAGCCACTCGAGGTTGAAACCCGACACGTGCGAGTTCGTCGCTTCTTCCCAGACGTAGAAGCCGGTCGGCTTCAGCTTGTCGCGCATGTAGTTGCCGAGGAAGAAGAAGGTGGTGATCCAGTTGTGTTCGTCGACGAAGTAACCGGTGTTCTTGTCGCCCTCGTGATCCCAATACCAGGTATCGAAGATCTGCAGGGAGAGGAAGAACGTGCGGTCCTTGTTGAGGAACGGGATGAAGGTTGGGCGGTCGAAGCCGAGCGAGAAGCGCATGACGTCGCTCTTGTCGACCCAGTCCACGCTGCGCGTGTTGTTGACCAGCTCGTCGAAGGTCCACGACGACTCAACACGAAGCACCACGCCCGACCACGATTCGAAGTAGTCCATGGCGAGACCTAGGGTATGGGCCTGCTTGTACTCCTGCGAAACCTGGCCACCGGTGAATGGGCTGCAGAAGATGCCACCCGTGACGGTGCCACATCCGTTGCCCAGCGTGGCTGCGAGGCTCGGGTCAGTGCCGTTGAGCTTCGAAAAGTCCCCGGTCGCGAGGGCGTTCAGGGCGGCCTGCTGGTATGGCCCCGGCTTGCCGGCGAGGATCTGCACGGCGCGCTGCGGTGTCACCGATGCGACGGGATCAACCGTGCCCAAGGCGGACACGAGATTGAGTCGCCCAAGGGCCGCGGGGTCGCTGCGGTTCTGCATATCCTGCGCAATCTGCGCTGCGATGTCGCCCGTGGGGTAGACCCGACGCGCGTAGCCCAGGTCGCCGATCGTGGCATTTGCGTTAGCCAGATCCTGCGTGGCGATGTTGAACCCAGCGCCGCCCGCGTCCCGCACATGCTTCATGTTCAGGTTGACGGTGTGGAACTTGAACACCGGGATGTCGTTCCAGCCGTACCAGTGCGATACCGCGAAGCGGAAGTCGCTCAGGCGGAATTCCCAGCGCCAACCTGCCTCGGTGTTCTCAATGTCCCAGTCGGGACGATTGTTGACATTGAGGCCCTGCGGCGTGCCGAGGCCAGAAGGCAGACGGGTATCACCGACCAAGCCGCTGCAGAAATCCGAAGTCTGCACGGGGACGTTGTTGCCGACCGGCCCACCGGGAACCAGCCCAGACCCCGGGGTATTCACCGTCAGGTTGTTGTTGAGCAGAGCGGGGCCGAAGCACGGTTCACGCGAGAAATAGGTATTGAAGATCGCGAACGTGCTGGTGTCCTTCGAGAACGGGTGTGCCCAGAAATGCGAGGGATTGCCCAGGCCGACCTGCTGATACTCGTCGAAGTTCCACACCACCTGGAAGGCGTTGTCGGTCAGCGGGCCGAAGGAACCGGCCTTGTACTGGATCGACGCCATCCACTGCGGGATGCGGATGTCCTCGAACGAGTCGAAGAAGAAATGCTGGCCGAAGTCGACCGGGTTGATGACGTCCTGCAGACGGAAGAAGTCCGTCTTACCCCAGACGATCTGCTGCTTGCCGACGCGAATCCACCAGTCGTCGATGACACCGTCCACGTAGAGTTCGCGGAACGGGTACAAGCGACCGTTCGAATCCGTGTTGGCCATGGCGACGTCGATGTTGTCGACGTTCAGGTCGACGCAACGGCGGCAGTCCAGGTTGAGGTTCGAAGCCTTCTGGAACACCTGCGGGAAACCGGAAGTCGTGGTCGTTGCCAGACCCGTACCCGCCAGGAGGGCGGTGCCCGTCTGCTGGATGAGCTGTCCGCTGCGGCTGTCACGGAAGCCGACCTCGAACATCTTCTGCGCATCGGCCATGCTCAACATGCCTTGCTCGACGAGCCTTCCGACACCGCCGGTCGTGGAGAATCCCTGGCCGAGAGCGAAGTCATAACCGCCCCAGCCGAGACCGTCGTTGGCGAAGTTGAACGCGGCGTTCTGCTGCACGGACGGGCCGGTCGTGCCATCACCGATGTGATTGCTCGACAGGTCGCCCATGTCCTGCACGATGTCGTACTCCGGACGAACGATGGTGACGAAGGTCAGTTCATCGAAGATACCGACGTTTTCGTACTTCAGCGCGGCCTCGACCTGCAGGCGCTGGATCCACTGGCCGAGGTAGGCCGGACCCGAACCCATGCGGGAACGGACTTCGCTCTTCAGAAAACCCTCCACTTCAAGCTCGCCGCCCAAGGCGTCGACCGTGATGCGGGCGTGTGACGGCATGGCGAACGTTGCCAGCGCCACAGCAGCCAGGGTTCCTTGAAAAGCGCCTTTCAAGTGCTTCATGGTTATGTCTCCCATGTTTCCCCCTTCACAGATAGTCTCGCGCACCCTCTCAGGTGCCCTTGACCGTTTCATGTTCGTGAACATATGAATCCGCGTCCACCGCCTGGCTGGAGGCGTCGCCGGTCTCGTCATCGTCGACGTGCGACTTCATGACGAAACTCGGCTTGAACACCTTGACCAGCAGCGGCAGCAGCGAAATGGCGCCGATCATGTTGCTCATCATGAGCAGCGACAGCAGCATCGCCATCTCGCTGTTGAAGCGCAGCGACGAACCCGGAATCCAGTAGACGATCGCCGCGAC
This sequence comes from Gammaproteobacteria bacterium, assembly GCA_050184115.1. Classification (GTDB taxonomy): domain Bacteria; phylum Pseudomonadota; class Gammaproteobacteria; genus JACKNG01. The sequence continues at coordinate 2,937 of JBFXAQ010000006.1, forward strand.
GACGGTGACGGCGGTGAACAACACCGCGGCGCCGGTCGTGGCCAGCGATACGCGGACGGCATCGTCGAGGGTGCGGTGTCGCACTTCCTCGCGCATGCGATCGAGCATGTAGATCGCGTAGTCGACACCGAGCCCGATGCCGACCGAGGTGACCGGCAGGGTGTTGATGTTCAGGCCGATGCCGCGGAAGCCCATGTAGGCGCGGTTGATGATGACGGCCATCGCGAGCACCACGAACACCAGCAGCGCGGCCGTGATCGAACGGTAGGTTGCCATGACCGACAGCATGACCACGATCATGATGAGGATGGTCTGGTTGAGCTCGGATTGCTCGACCTCCTCGTTACCCGCGGCGGTGGTGCCGATGATGCCGCCGGCGAAGCGCGGCGTGACACCTTCGAGTGGATGCTCGGCGAGGAAGGTCTTGGCCGCCTCGACTGCCGCATGGACCGTCGGCCCCGTTGCATCCTTGAAGAACACCACGAAGTTCGCCGTGCGACCTTCCAGGTCCATGTATTCGAGAATGACCCCCGGCACGGCGGCGCCGGCTTCGTACATGAATAGGGTGTTGCCGATGTCCTTCTGGGTCGAGGGGATCAGCGACCAGCGCGGATCGTCGTAGTGGTACAGGCGATTGATCGAGCGCACCAGGTTCGGGATGTCGCGCGTGCCACCGTAGTTGATGACATCGGCCATGTAGCGCCCGAATTCTTCCATGACCTTGACCACTTCCGGGTCTTTCATCTTGTGCGCTTCTTCAGCCTCGAAGTAGATGCTGAACTGGTTGGCGCCGGCGAACTTGTCGGCGATGTGCGCGGCGGCGACGTTGTATTCCGATTCACCGAAGAGGATGGGTGACCCCGGTTTCTCTTCGCCCACGACCATGTCCTTGGCATAGAAGATCGCGGCGGCGATGAGCAGGAGCGCGAAACCGAACACCGGCACCGGCGCCTTGCTCGACGTCAGGAACACCGACCAGCTCGCCATGATGCGCGAGTAGACGTGCTTGTGCTCTTCCTCGCGGCTGACCCTGGGCGCAGGCAGGTAGGAGAGCACCAGCGGCACCAGGATGGTCACGGTGACGAGGTTGCTCATCGACCAGAAGCTGCAGAAATAACCGAGCTTGGCGATGATCGGAATCGACGATACCGCCAGCACCAGGAGGCCGGCAGCGTCGGTGAAGATGGCGATGAACGCAGGCACGAACAACTCACCCATGCTCGTGCGAACGGCCTGGTCCCGGCCTACACCGAGCCGCACCTCGTCGTGGAACCGCTCCATCATCTGCACGCAGTGGCTGGCCGTGCGCGCCGAGATCAGGATCGGCACGACGAGGATGAGCGGGTCGAGATTGAAGCCCATCCAGCCGACGAAACCGAGGCCCCAGATGGCGGCCATGGCGGTGCCGAGCATGGGCACGAAGACGCCGGCGAAGGAGCGGAAGTGGAGGAACAGCAGGGTGATCATCACCGCCGCGGTGACGCCGAAAATGAGCGCCAGCTCGGACGAGTGGTAGTAGATCCAGCCCTTCAGCATGGGTTCGCCGGCGACGTAGAGACTGGTCTCACCGTCCGCCTCGACCTCGTCCTTGAGCTCCTTGAGGCGGGTGAAGATCTTGTTGTAGTCGAGACGCTCCTCGTCGAAGCCGGCGAGGATCAGCGCCGCGGTACCGTCGGCCGAGATGTAGGTGCCGTAGACGATGTCGTTGTTGAACGATTCCTCGCGCAGCTGCTTGAGCTTCTCGGCGTCCTGCGGGATCTCGCGCGGCAGCACGGCCTCGGACTTGATCAGACCGCCGGCCGTGGTGCGGATGCGGCGGATCTTCGGGTGCGCGATGCTCGCGACCTGGTAGTGGTTCACGCCCTGTATCAGATCGACCTCTTCGGTGAGGTGCTTGATCTTGTTCAGGGTCTTGTAGGTGAAGATGTCGGCGCCCTTCTCGGCCTGCAGCGACATGGTGACGACGTTGGCGCCACCGAAGGTCTGCTTCATCCGGTTGTAGTTCTGGATGTACTCGTGCTTGGCCGGCAGCAGGTCGGCGAAACGCGAATAGACTTCAATGGTCGGCAGCGAATAGGCCAACAGGAGGGTCGGCCCGAGGATGATCAGGATGGTGATCACCCGGTGGTCGAGCAGCCAGTTCGCGATGCGCTGCCCGATCGTCTGATTCTGTTGCTGCAAGGTCCCCTCCTCTCTGCCTATTTTTCGCGGCGTGGCGTCGCCCGGTTGCCCGGTACGCTACGCGACCCAGTTTTCGAGTGGCGGCAGTTTGTCACGTTTGTGGTAAAAGATAAACAGGTATTGTGTCTCTAAAACACAACAAATCAAATCTCTCGCCGACGCTCCCAACGCCGCTTACGGTGAGGCCTGTCGGGGGTCTGGCCGCTGCGAACCCGAGCGCGGCGCGCGGCAGGCGCTTCCGTCCTGTCGCGTATGTGGCTTGGGCGTCGCACACGGCGACGCGCTTGCGCCGCCCCCGCCGGTCATGCAAATTGGCCGCCCTCATTCCATCTCCGACGCGATTTCCTCCATGACCGATTCCACGATCACCGCCGAACTCTTCCGGCGCGCCTGCGGCCTGTGGGCGTCCGGGGTCTCCATCGTCACCACTGTCGACGGGGCGGGCACGCCGTACGGGCTGACCATGAACGCCGTCAGCTCGCTCTCGCTCGACCCGCCGATGATGCTGGTCTGCGTCGACAAGGGCTCCGACACCCTTGCGCCGATGCTCGCCAGCCGGGTGTTCTGCGTGAACGTGCTGACCGGCTCCCAGCAGGACCTGTCCAACCGTTTCGCCAAGAAGGGGCAGGACAAGTTCGACGGCGTCGCCTGGACCGCGGGCAAGGCCGGTGCTCCGGTGCTGGCCGAGACGCTGGTCTCGGTCGAGTGCGAAATCGCGGAGGTATTCGCCGGTGGCGATCACCAGATCTGCTGCGGCGTGGTGCGCGACATCGTCACCAATGCTTCGGTCGACGTCGCCCCGTTGCTCTATTACGGCGGTCGTTACGGCGCGCTCGCGGCGGGCTGAAGCAGCGCGGTGTTCTTGTGCGTACAGGGCGGTGTTGCTAACCTACGGCGCCGTCCGAGGGGAGGACGTTGGTTCCTGTTGCCACCTGCCGCGCCGCCTGATCCGCTCACGGCCGCACCGCCCTCGTGCACCTTCAAAGATTCACAGTGGGAGCATCGATGAAAGCTCTGTATTCGCGTTTGATCAGACCCGTCGTCTTTGGCGCCATGCTCGGCTGCGGCCTGGGCGCGCAAGCGACGGACGAGCCGGCAGCCGACTCCGAGTCGGGCGCCGGTGGCACGCCGTTGCGCATGGATTTCCTCGACGCGGCCTATGTCCCAGGTTTCGAACGCGTGGTCGTCGCGGGCCTGCACGGCATGGTCGGCATGCTCGACGTCGGCGCGGATGCCGCGCTGCTGACCCTCGCGGAAAATGCGCCGGAGGAGGATTTCACCGCCCTCGCGCGCCTGTCGGATACGGAGGTCTTGCTCGGGTCCTCGACCGGACACATCTATCATTTCGACGGCAAGGCGTTCGAGGAGATCGCCGAGCTTTCCGAGTACAACGAACCGATTCTCGACATCGCTGTAGACGGCGGCCGTGTGTGGGTGGTCGGCGCCCGTGGCCTGGTGGCGCGTAGCAACGACGGCAAGGAGTTCGAGGTGCTCGAAATCCGCGACGTCACCCAGCCCGAAACCGCCATGCCGGGCGGCCAGCCGGCCGACTGGTATTTCGGCGTCTCCAATCTCGATACCGAGTCGGTGGCGATCAACGCCATGGTCAACGGCGCACCGGCCAAGGCGGACGAGGACTACATCCTGTATCCCGACGAAGGGTTCCTGCAGGTTCAGAACCAGCTCGACATGGATCCGCCGCCGACGGTGGCGTTCAAGTTCAGCCCCGGCCCACCCTTCCGCCTCGGTGACGTGTCGTGGAACGTCGTCCTCGCCAGCGATGGCAAGGTCACCATCGCCGGCGAGTTCGGCATGATCCTGCAGAGCACCGACAACGGCGAGTCCTGGATCCGGCGTAACTCCGAATTCGTGCCGCACGAGCCCGAACCGGCTTACTGGCTGGCCGGCGTGCAGAATGGCGACACCCTGTGGCTGACCGCGGCGGCCGGTGTCAGCCGGCGCAGCAGCGACGGCGGCGTGACCTGGATCGACAACCCCAAGCCGGGTCGCGAAGGCATCTTCGGCGTCACCCTGCTGGACGGTCAGCCGGTGATCTCGGGCGCGGTCGGCCTGATCGGCAAGCTCGACGGCGGCCAGTGGAAGCTCGCTGACCGTACCGCGCTCAAGCTCCTGTCCTGGCTCAAGACGCCGGTGACGATGCCCGACGGCAGCGTGCTGGTGATGGGCGGCCGCGCGACGGCGATCCGCTTCGCTGGCAGTGAATTCGTGCGCGTGCCGGTCATGCTGCAGTAGGCACTGCTGCCACGTGCGACGTCAAAGGGGGCTCAGGCCCCCTTTTTCGTTGGTGCAGCCGGTGCGTGCACGGCCGGCCGGCGGAAGCAATCCGCCGCATGGTCGTTGACCAGCCCGGCGGCCTGCATCAAGGCGTAGACGATGGTCGAACCGACGAACTTGAAGCCGCGCTTCTTGAGGGCCTTCGACAGGGCGTCGGACTGCGCGGTCCGCGCCGGGTAATCGGCCAGCGTGCGCGGCGGCGCGGCCGCCGGCAGGTCCTCGACGAAAGACCACATGAACTGACACAGGCTGCCGTGTTCGCGTTGCAGTTCGAGTGTCGCGCGGGCGTTGACGATGGTGGCCTCGAGTTTCTGCCGGTTGCGCACGAGACCGGCGTCCTGCATCCAGCGCGCGACGTCGTCCGCGCTACAGGCGGCGACCGCGGCGATGTCGAAGCCGGCGAACACCTCGCGATAGCGCGCGCGTTTGCGCAGCACGGTGTACCAGCTCAGCCCGGCCTGTGCGCCTTCCAGGATCAGCAGTTCGAACATCTGCCGGTCGTCGTGCACTGGCACGCCCCACTCCTCGTCGTGGTAGGCGACGTAATCGGGTTTGCCCAAATCCACCCAGGGGCAGCGGGCCGGCGTGTCGACGCTCATTCTCGACTCTGTGTCATGGCGGCCCGCCATGGGCCGCGCCTGCCGCTATGATGGCCGCCCCGCTCCATCGGAACCAGACCATGCGCTACTACGACTTCGCCCTCGCGCCCAACCCGCGGCGCGTCAACGTGTTCCTGCGCGAGAAAGGACTCGAACTCGACACCGTCGAGATCAACCTGCGCGGCGGCGGCCAGTTCGAGGCCGGTTTCCTCGCGCGCAATCCGCAGGCGATGGTGCCTTGCCTCGAACTCGACGACGGCAGCGTCCTCGGCGAGACCATGGCCATCTGCCGCTACCTCGAAACCCTGCATCCGCAACCGAACCTGTTCGGAAACGACGCCCGCGAAGTAGGCTTCATCGAGATGTGGAACAGGCGCGCGGAGATCGAAGGATTCCTGCCGGCGGCCGACGCCCTGCGTAACGAAGGTGAGCGCTTCCACGATCGCGCGGTGGCCGGCCCGCGCGACTATCCGCAGATCCCGGAACTGGTGGCACGCGGCAAGGCCCGCGCGACAGCCTTTCTCGCCGATCTCGACGCCCACCTGCAAGGTCGCGAGTACGTCGCCGTGGAGCGTTTCACCATGGCCGACATCAACGCCTGGGTGACGGTGGAATTCGCCGCGCGGGTGCGCGTCGAACCGCTGGTGACGCAGACCGAGCTGCGCCGTTGGTACGCGGCACTGGCCGCGCGGCCGGCGTTCCGGGCTTTGCCGCCAGCCCCGCCGCCAGTATGAGGCGGGAGGCCCCTGCGCTGTCCTGAGGTGGGAATGTGTGGCCAGGCGGGACCGGGCGTCCCGCCTGGCAGACTGTGTTCAGACCAGCTCGATCGCCACCGCGGTGGCTTCGCCGCCGCCAATGCAGAGGCTCGCGACACCGCGCCTGGCGCCGAGGTCGCGCAGGGCGTGGACCAGGGTGACGACGATGCGTGCGCCGGATGCTCCGATCGGATGGCCGAGCGCGCAGGCGCCGCCGCGTACGTTGAGCTTGTCGTGGGGAATGCCGAGGTCGTGCATCGCGGCCATGGCGACGACGGCGAAGGCCTCGTTGACCTCGAAGAGATCGACGTCGTCGACCGTCCAGCCGACCTGCTTGAGCAGCTTGTCGATGGCGGTGACGGGCGCGGTGGTGAACCAGCCCGGCTCGTGGGCGTGGGAGCTGTGGCCGAGAATGCGCGCTATCGGCGCGACGCCGAGCGCTTCCGCGCGGGCCGGCGAGAGCAACACCACCGCGGCGCCGCCGTCGGAGATCGAACTCGAATTGGCCGCCGTCACCGTGCCGTCCTTGGCGAAGGCCGGACGCAAGTGGGGGATCTTGTCGAGCTGGGCCTTGCCGGGCTGCTCGTCGGTATCGATGACCGTCTCGCCCTTGCGGCCCTGCACGACCACCGGTTCGATCTCGGTCTTGAACTGCGCGCGGGCGATGGCGTTCTGCGCGCGCTTCAGCGACTCGATGGCGTAGGCATCCTGGGCTTCGCGCGTGAAGCCGTACTTGCGTGCGCATTCCTCGGCGAAGCTGCCCATCAGGCGGCCCTTCTCGTAGGCGTCCTCGAGGCCGTCGAAGAACATGTGGTCGAGCACCTCGCCGTGGCCGAGACGCATGCCGCCACGCACTTTGGGCAGGATGTAGGGCGCATTGGTCATGCTCTCCATGCCACCAGCGACCACGACCCCGGCCGAGCCGGCATTGATGGCGTCGTGCGCCAGCATGATCGACTTCATGCCCGAGCCGCACATCTTGTTGATGGTCGTACACGGCACGGTGTTGGGAATGCCGGCGCCGATAGAGGCCTGGCGCGCCGGCGCCTGGCCGAGGCCGGCCGGCAGCACGCAGCCCATGATGGTCTCGTCGACGGCATCGGCGGCGATGCCGGCGCGGGCGAGCGCGCCGCGGATGGCGGTGGCGCCGAGCACGGGCGCGGCGACGTCGGACAATTCTCCCTGCATGCCGCCCATGGCGGTACGCGCAAGGCCTGCGATGACGGTGGGTTCTGCCATGTCAACCTCCGGAGCAGAAAACGTTCGGGGAACGGGTGAAAAACGCGCGCCATGTTACGCCAGATGGCGTGCTGCCGCAGCGTCCGCCGGTCGCGGCCGGCACACCTCAGGCGCGCGCGGCGGCGATGCGCTCGACCAGGGCGGCGGCGATGGGAAAGGCCGAAGTCGCCGCCGGTGACGGCGCGTTCAGCACGTGCACGCTGCGCGCGGTCTGCTCGATGAGGAAATCGTGGACCATCTCGCCGGCGCGGGTGACGGCCTGGGCGCGGATCCCGCAGGCATGCTCGGCGAGGTCGTCGAGGACGAGCGATGGACAGTAGCGCCTTGCCTCGCGCAGGTAGAGCCGGCGGCTGAGCGCATGCGCGACTTCGGTCAGGCCGGCGCGCGGGAAGCGCGCGAGCAGGCGCCAGGTGCCCGGGTTGCGCAGGCTGGTCAAGGTGTCGGCGGGATCGAAGGCCCACTTGGCGTAGCGCTCGCGGGCCAGCGCGAGCATCGCCGTCGGTCCCAAGGTGATGCCGCCGTCGGCGGTCAGGGTGAGGTGGACGCCGAGAAAGGGCAGGCGCGGATCGGGCACCGGGTAGACGAGGGTCGAGACGATGTCGCTGCGCGTGGCCGGCAGGCGGTAGTAGTCGCCGCGAAACGGCACGATGGTGACATCGACAGCGAGCCCGGCCAGGCGCGCCAGGCGGTCGGCCTGCAGGCCGCCGCAGACGACGAGGAAGTCGGCGCTGAGCGCCGCGCCGTGCTCGACCTCGACGGTGACGCCATCGGCGCGCTCGGCGATGCCGCGCACCGCCTGCCCGAGGCAGAGTTCGCCGCCCGCGGCGCGGAACAGTTCGGCGAGGCGCGCGCAAATCGCCGGGTAGTCGGCGATGCCGGTGTCACGGACGAACAGCGCCGCGACGCCGCTGACGGCCGGTTCGCGCGCGGCGATGCCGGCACTGTCCAGCCACTCGCAATCGAGGCCGTTCTGGCGCGCACGTTCGGCGAGATCGCGCAGGCGCGTGGCCTCGACGTCGTCGGTGGCCACCACCAGTTTGCCGCACTGGCGATGGGCGATGCCGTGTTCGGCGCAGAAGGCCCGCGTCGCCGCCACGCCCTGGCGGCAATACGTCGCCTTGAGGCTGCCCGGCGGGTAGTAGACGCCGGCGTGGATCACGCCGCTGTTGTGACTGCTCTGGTGTTGCGCGACCGCGCTTTCCTTTTCGACCAGGGCGATGCGCGCCGATGGCCGGGCACATTGCACCGCACGGGCGGTGGCGAGGCCGACGATGCCGGCACCGATGACGATGTAGTCGTATCGCGATGACATCTCGATGGCACCGTGGGGGACGGGCGTGTCATGGCTTCGCACGCCGGCATCCCGCGATGGATTAATCCGGGACCGGTCCTAGAATACCCGCTCCGCAGCAGCAACCGGGTTCCGCATGTCCTCGCATACCGCCACCAACATCACCTGGCATGGTCACCAGGTCTCGCGCGGCGCGCGCGAACGGCTCAACGGTCACCGCGGTGCGGTGCTGTGGTTCACCGGCCTGTCGGGGGCCGGCAAGAGCAGCGTCGCCAACGCGGTCGACGCCCTGCTCCACGCGCGCGGTGTCCACACCTACCTGCTGGACGGCGACAACATCCGCCACGGCCTGAACAGCAACCTCGGTTTCACGGCCGACGATCGCACGGAGAACATCCGCCGCATCGGCGAGGTCGCGCGCCTGATGGCCGATGCCGGGCTCGTCACCCTGTCGGCGTTCATCTCGCCCTACCGCGCCGATCGCGACCGCGTGCGTGGCATCGTCGGCGACGGCGGCTTCGTCGAGATCCTGGTCCAGGCCTCGCTTGAAACCTGCGAGGCGCGCGATCCCAAGGGACTGTATCGCAAGGCGCGGGCTGGCGAGATCAAGGATTTCACCGGCATCGACGCGCCCTACGAAGCGCCGCTCGCCCCCGAACTCGTCCTCGACTCCGATGCGCGCGGTGTCGACGACCTCGCCGCCGAGGTCGTCGCCTACCTCGAACGGCAGGGCTTCCTCGCCGCCTGAAGACGGTTCAGCACAGCTTGCCCGGATTCATCAGGCCGCGCGGGTCGAGCGCCTGCTTGAGCGCGCGCATCAACTCCAGTTCCACCCCGCCGCGGTAGCGCGCGAGTTCGGCGCGCTTGAGCTGGCCGACACCGTGTTCGGCGCTGAAGCTGCCGCGCAGGCTTTCGGCATGCTCGTGCACGAGTTCGCCGATGGCCTCGGCATGGTCACGCCGGAATGCCGCCGCCTCGACACCGAGCGGGGCAAGAACGTTGAAATGGACGTTGCCGTCGCCGAAATGGCCGTAGACCGAGAGCCGGCAACCGGGCCAGCGAGCGACGACCGCGGCGCGAACCTCGTCGAGGAACGCCGGCAACTGCGCGAGCGGTACGGCGACGTCGTGTTTGACCGAACCGCCGAGGTGGCGTTCGGCCGCCGGCACCTGTTCGCGCATGCGCCACAAGGTCTGCCGCTGCTCGTCGCTCCGCGCGACGACGGCATCGTCGAGACCGCGGCATTCGAGTACGCCGTGGACCGCTTCGAGCAGCGCCGCGTCGTCCGCGCCGAAACCGCTGCACTCCATCAGCACGCAGGGTGCCGCCGGGCGCGGCCAGGGGGCATCGGGAAAGGCTTCGTCGAGGCGTGCGAGGGCATCGACGGCCAGGTATTCGAACGAGGTCACGTTGTCGCCGACGCGCTCGCGCAGTGCCGCCAGCAACTCGAGTGCGCTGGCCGGGTCGCCGACCGTGGCGAGTGCGGTGAGACGCTGCGTCGGCCGCGGGAACAGTTTCAGCGTGGCCGCGGTGATGATGCCGAGCGTGCCCTCGGCGCCGATGAAGAGGTGCTTCAGATCGTAGCCGGTGTTGTCCTTGCGCAGCGCGCGCAAGACGTCGAGGACGCGGCCGTCGGGCAGCACCACCTCGAGACCTAAGGTCAGCTCGCGGGCCATGCCGTAGCGCAACACGGCCAGTCCGCCGGCGTTGGTCGACAGGTTGCCACCGATGCGGCAACTCGCCTGCGAGCCCATGGCGAGGGGGAACAGCAGGCCGGCGCTGGTGGCGACGTCCTGCACCGCCGCCAGCGTGACGCCGGCTTCGACGGTCAGGGTGGCGCCGACGCGGTCGATGGCGCGGACGCGATCGAGGCGTTCGAGACTGATCACCACCTCGCCCGTACCTCGTGGCGTGGCGCCGCCGCAATAGCCGGTGTTGCCGCCCTGCGCCACCATCGCGATGCCGGCGTTCGCGCAGGCCGCCACCACCGCCGCGGTCTGGGCGGTGTCCGCCGGACGCACGACGGCCAGTGCGCAGCCGGTGTAAAGGCGACGTTCGTCGACGAGGTAGGGCGCACAGGCGTCGGCGCTGGTGAGGACGTGGGCCGGACCGGTGATCGCGGCCAGGGCCGCTGTCAGCTCGGCAGGTGAACCCGCCACGGGGGCCTCAGGCGGCGCGGATCGAGGCCGCCGCCCGCTTGAAGGCGGTGCAGCGCTGGAAGTAGTTCTCGGTGGTTTTCGGCATGGGCACGCGGGCGAATGCGATCCATTCGATCAGGCGCTTGCCTTCGCGCACGAGCTTGACGCCCTGGTCGGCCATGGCGCATTGCGCTTCGCCGCTGCCGCGTTCGGGCTCGAAGGCCCACAGGTGATCGCCGGCGACGACAAATGCCGGCCACACGGTGAAGATCGCCGGGTCGGTCTTGATGGTCTCGCTCTCGAGCTTGGCGGCGCGTGAATAGTCCCTGATGAACGCGGCCGCGCGGCCGAATCCGCTGACGCCGTCGAAGGTGGTCAGCATGTGCGCAGTGATGGCGTCGATGGCCGCCATGGTCAGCGCGATCTTGATGTAGCGCGATTCGTAGAACTCGGCCACCGGCATGTAGAACACCTTGAGCGGCTCGCCCCACAGCTCGTCGAGTCCCTCCTCACCGCTGTAGTGCTTGACCTGCTTGCCGAGGTCGAAGGCCTCGAGGAAACACGATTCGCATTCGAGCATGAGCTCGTTGCTGGGCGTGATCTCGATGCCGCGGCGGTTGAGCTCGAAGATCATCGTGAAGATGTCGGAGCCGCGGTTGAGCAGGGCGCCGGCCAGCATCGCGGCGTTGACGCGTTTGCGCTCCGGGTCGCGCTCGGACTCGTAGGCGCGGCGTGCTTCGCGCAGGTTGTAGCCTGGCGTGTTGATACCGGCCTCGGTGTGGTGGAAGACGCGCTTGGTGAGCTGGTCGATCAGCTCGCGCCGCGCCGCGGCCTCGTCCTTCGGCACCTCGTAGCGGCGGATCCAGTAGCCGTCGTAGAAGACGCAGGACTTGCCGTCCACGTCGTGCACGGTGCCATTGGCAGGTACAGCTTGGTCGGTACTCATCGGGGGGCAGCTGCGGCCGCCGCGGCGCGGGCGGCCGCACGGATGGAACAGCGGGCGGTGACCGGGGCGGTGACCATGGGCGCGTAGTGTACTCACTTGCCAGCGCCACCGGAACCGGCCCCGCGGCGGTGCGCCCGGGCCGGCTTCCGCCGTCCTCAGGCGCCCGGGAAACGGTACTCGTCGAAGGCCTGGCGCAGGTTGAGCTTGCTGACCTTGCCGGTGGCGGTGTGCGGCAAGGCCTCGACGAAGGCGACGTCGTCCGGGATCCACCACTTCGCCACGCGGCCCTCGAACATCGCCAGCAGCTCGGCGGCCAGGGTGTCGTCCGGCTGCTCGCCGACCACGACAAGCAGCGGCCGCTCCTGCCACTTGGGGTGCGGCAGACCGATGACCGCGCATTCGCGCACCCGAGCATGGGACATGGCGACGTTCTCGAGGTCGATCGAGCTGATCCATTCACCCCCCGACTTGATGACGTCCTTGGTACGGTCGGTGATCTTGACGTAGCCGTCGGCATCGATGATGGCGACGTCGCCGGTGTCGAACCAGCCGTCGCGGTGCGCCGAGGACGGCTCCTCCGGGCGGTAGTAGTCGCTGCACACCCACGGGCCGCGCACCTGCAGGGCGCCGAAGCTCGTGCCGTCGCGCGGCAGCTCGATGCCGTCCTCGTCGACGATCCGCGTCTCCACCCCGGGCAGCGCCCGCCCCTGGCGCACGACGTGCTCGCGCAGAGCCGCGCCGGTCAGTCCGACGGTGTTGACGTTGGGCCGGTTGACCGTGCCGACCGGGCTCATTTCGGTCATGCCCCAGCCGTGCAGCACGGTGACGTCGTGGGCCTCGCGGAACTCCTCGATCATGCTCAGCGGGCAGGCCGAACCACCGATCACCGTACGGTTGAGCGGGGCCAAGCTGCGCCCGCTGCGGCGCAGGTAGTCGAGCACCGGCAGCCACACCGTCGGCACGCCGCCAGCGATGGTCACGCCTTCCTCGGTGATGAGGTCGACCAGTTGCTCGGGTTCGCTCAGGCGGTGGCCGGGGAACACCAGCTTGGCACCGACCATCAGCGCGGCGTAGGGATAGCCCCAGGCGTTGACGTGGAACATCGGCACGATGGGCAGGACGCCGTCGAGCGCCGACAGGCCGGCGCTGTCCGGCAGGGCCATGGCGTAGGTGTGGAGCACCGTGCTGCGGTGGCTGTACAAGACGCCCTTCGGGTGACCCGTGGTGCCCGAGGTGTAGCACAGGCTGCTGGCGGTGTTCTCGTCGAGATCCGGCCAGCCGGTGACCGGCTGGGTTGCCGCGAGCAGGGTCTCGTAACAGTGCAGGCTGGGCAGGCTCGACTCGGGCATGTGGGCGGCGTCGGTCATGGCGACGTAACCGCGCACGCCGGGGCACTGCGCGGCGACCTTCTCCAGCAGGCCGGTGAAGGCGACGTCGAAGAACACCCACTCGTCTTCGGCGTGGTTGATGATGTAGACGAGCTGTTCGGCGAACAGGCGCGGATTGATGGTGTGCAGGACCCGTCCGGAGCAGGACACGCCGAAGTAGAGCTCGAGATGGCGGAAATCGTTCCAGGCCAGGGTCGCGATGCGCGCGTCCGGCGTGGTGCCGAGGGCGTCGAGTACCGCGGTCACGCGGCGCGCCCGTTCCAGCGCGGCACTGAACGTGTAGCGGTGGCGCGCGTGATCGGCGGTGACGGAGACGATCTCGCGTCCGCCGTGGTTCTGTTCGGCATGCTGCGCGATGTTCTTCAGCAGCAACGGGGTGTCCATCATCAGGCCGCGCATGACAGGGCTCCTGCAGGTGCTAGCGGTGTTCGGGGTGGCGCATTCTAGGCAAACTCGGCCCGGGTGGCTGCCCCATGGACGGCGTGCGATACCGGCGCCGCGGACCACCATGCTACAGTCCCGCGGCCATGAGCCTGAGTGAAATCGAGTTCCCCCGCCCCGACGACTGGCACCTGCACCTGCGTGATGGCGACATGCTCGCCGCGGTCCTCGCCGATACCGCGACGGCCTTTGCCCGCGCCATAGTCATGCCGAACCTGAAGCCGCCGGTGACGACGGCGGCCGCCGCTGCGGCCTACCGCGAACGCATCCGTGCGGCGCTGCCGGCTGGCAGTGCCTTCGAACCGCTCATGACCTGCTACCTCACCGACAACACCGATGCCGATGACCTCGCCGCCGGTGCGCGCGACGGCGTCTTCGCCGCGGCCAAGCTCTACCCGGCCGGGGCGACGACGAACTCCGACGCCGGGGTCACCGACGTCGCTCGTCTCGCCCCGGTTTTCGAGGCCATGGCCGCGGCCGGTCTGCCGTTGCTGGTGCACGGCGAGGTGGTCGACGACGCCGTTGACATCTTCGACCGCGAGGCGGTGTTCATCGAGCGTGTGCTGGAACCGCTGCGCCGGCGCCACCCCGCGCTACGGGTGGTGTTCGAACACGTCACCACGGCCGACGCGGTCGCTTACGTGCGCGCTGCCGACCCGGCGCGGCTCACCGCGACCATCACGCCGCATCATCTCGTCATCAACCGCAACGCGCTCTTCGCCGGTGGCATCCGCCCGCACTTCTACTGCCTGCCGGTGGCCAAGCGCGAACGTCACCGTCTCGCCCTGGTCGACGCCGCCTGCTCGGGTGATGCGCACTTCTTCCTCGGCACCGACTCTGCGCCGCACACCGTGGCGACCAAGGAGCATGCCTGCGGCTGTGCCGGCATCTACAACAGCGTCACCGCCGTGCCCACCTACCTCGCGGTGTTCGAGGCGGCCGGCGCGCTCGATCGCTTCGCCGCCTTCGCCAGCCTGAACGGCCCGCGCTTCTACGGCCTGCCGGTCAATACGGCCCGCGTGCACTACGTGCGCGGCGAGGCCTGGCAGCCGGTGGACGAGCGCGCGACGGGCGCGGGGCCGGTCAAGGTGTTCGCGCCGCCCGGCGCCCTGCACTGGCGGCAGGTCGGGGCGTGAGCGCGGCACCGGGCTGGCTGGCGTGGGAACGCGCCCACGTCTGGCACCCCTACTCCACCCTGCACGAGCCGCCGCCGGTGTTCGCCGTCGAGAGTGCCGCGGGCGTGCGCCTGCGCCTCGCCGACGGCCGCGAGCTGATCGACGGCATGGCGTCGTGGTGGTCGGCCATCCACGGCTACAACCACCCGGTGCTGAACGCAGCGATCGCGGCGCAACTCGGGCGCATGGCACACGTCATGTTCGGGGGGCTCACCCACGAGCCCGCCGCGCGTCTCGCCGAGCGCCTGGTCGGGATCACGCCCGCCCCGCTCGAACACGTGTTCTTCGCCGATTCCGGCTCGGTCGCGGTCGAGGTCGCAATCAAGATGGCGCTGCAGTACCGCGCCGCGCGCGGCGAACACGGCCGGCGGCGCCTGCTGACGCTGCGTGGCGGTTACCACGGCGATACCTTCGGCGCGATGGCGGTGTGCGACCCCGTCACTGGCATGCACGGCCTGTTCCGCGGCGTGCTGCCCGAGCACGTCTTCGTGCCGCGACCCGCGGTGCGTTACGGCGCGAGCTGGGATCCGGCCGACATCGAGCCGCTGGCGGCGGCGGTCGATTCACACGGTGAGGAACTCGCCGCGGTCATCCTCGAGCCCATCGTGCAGGGCGCTGGCGGCATGTGGTTCTACCACCCGCGCTACCTGGCGGCGGTGCGCGAGGTGTGTGACGCCGCGGGCTTGCTCCTCATCGCCGACGAAATCGCGACCGGCTTCGGCCGCAGCGGCGCGCTGTTCGCTTGCGACCACGCCGGCATCGCACCGGACATCCTGTGCCTGGGCAAGGCCCTGACCGGCGGCTACATGACGCTCGCCGCGACCCTCACCACCGCCGCTGTCGCCGACACCATCTGCGGCGCCGAACCCGGCGTGTTCATGCACGGCCCGACCTTCATGGCCAACCCGCTGGCCTGTGCGGTGGCCGGTGCCAGCATCGATCTCCTGCTGGCCGACGATTGGGCCGCCAACATCGGACGCATCGAACACGCGTTGGCCGCCGGGCTGGCGCCGTGCCGTGACCTGCCCCAGGTCGCCGACGTGCGTGTGCTCGGCGCCATCGGCGTGGTCGAACTGCACCAGCCGGTCGACATGCATACCGTGCCACGGGCCTTCGTCGAGCGCGGCGTGTGGGTGCGGCCGTTCGGGCGCCTGGTCTACGTCATGCCGCCCTACGCCACCGACGACGCCGACCTCGCCACGCTCTGCGCGGCCATCGCCGCGGTCGTCGCCGAGCTGCCTGCACCGTGAGCGACGCCGCTCTGCCGGCCTTCGACGACGAGGTGGTGCGCGCGATGGCACGCTGGCCGGACGTGCCGCGGTGCTTCGGCTGGTTGGAACTCGATCGCCGCGGTCAGTGGCGCATCCGCGGCGAGGTCATCGGCCATGCTCGGGCGGTGGCATTCCTCGGCCGCCACTACCGCGCCGACGCGGCCGGCCGCTGGTACGTGCAGAACGGCCCGCAGCAGGTCTTCGTCAGCCTCGAATACACGCCCTGGGTGCTGCGCTACGACGCCGGGCGGCTGTGCACGCATACCGGTCTCGACGCGCGGGCGCCGCGCGCGGTCTGCCTCGACGACGAGGGCAACGTGCTGCTCGATACGCCGCTCGGCGTCGGCCTGCTCGACGACCGCGATCTCGCCGCTTTCGACGCGCTCATCGAGTACACCGGCGAGACGCCGGCCACGCTGGCCTGGCCGGGCGGGCCGCGCCTGGTGTTCGAAACCCTTGCGCGTGCCGCCGCGGCGGCGCGTTTCGGCTTCGTTGCCGTGCCGGCGGCGTGAGGTCTGCCATGCCGGGGCCCCGTTCCGCCGCACGGCCCGCCCGGCGCCGCGGCGCGCGGCGCGGCCGCCACGCTCAGGTCGCCTGACGGTCGCGGCGCGCACGGGGCCGGCGATGTTCCCCATCCACGACGACAATCCGACGCGCAGTCGTCCCTACGTCACCGTCGCCCTCATCGTCGTCAACCTGTGGACCTGGCTGGCCTTGTTCGTCGCCGGTGACGGCGCCGCGCAGCGCGCCTGGTACGCCGTCGGCGTGGTGCCGGCGGTACTCACCGACCACGCCGCGCTACCAGCGGATCTCGCGCTGCTGTTCCCACCGCTCACGCTGTTGACCGCGCTCTTCCTCCACGCCGGCGTCCTCCACCTCGCCGGCAACCTGCTCTACCTGTGGGTGTTCGGCAACAACGTCGAGGATGCGCTCGGCCCGCGGCGCTTCGTCGCCTTCTACCTCGGCTGTGGCGTGTTCGCCGGCCTCGTGCAGGTCGGCGTGACGCCCCTCGCCGAGGCCCCGTTGATCGGCGCGAGCGGCGCCGTGTCGGGTGTGTTGGGCGCCTACCTGTTGCTGCATCCGCGTGCCAGCGTGCTGGTGATGCTGCCACTCGGCATCATCCTGCACCCGGTACGCCTGCCGGCCGTGGCCCTGCTGGTGGGGTGGTTCGCGTTGCAACTCGTCAATGCTGTCCTCGCCGACCCCGTGCAGGCCGGGGTGGCCTGGTATGCCCACCTCGGCGGTTTCGTCTGCGGACTCGCCGGCGTGCTGTTCCTCAAGCGGCGCGAGACGCCGCTGTTCGGCTGAGAGGCCGCCATGGTCGCCGTCGGATTCGTCCTCTACCTTGCGGCGATCGCGGCCATCGCCGTGGCCGCGTGGCGACGTACCCGCGACATCGACGACTATCTCCTCGGTGGACGACGCAGCGCCGCCTGGGTGGCGGCGCTGAGCGCCGGGGCTTCCGACATGAGCGGCTGGCTGCTGCTAGGCCTCCCCGGTCTCGCCGTGGTGGCGCCCCTCGCCGCGACCTGGACCGGCATCGGCTTGCTCGTCGGCATCTGGCTCAACTGGCGCCTGGTCGCGCGCCCGTTGCGCGAAGCGAGTGCCGCGCTCGGCGCCCTGACCCTGCCCGAGTTCCTCGCCCGCCGCTTCCCCGCCCAGGCGACGCCGCTGCGCCTGCTGACGGCGCTGACCATCGTCGTGTTCTTCCTGCTCTATACCAGTGCCGGGCTGGTCGCCGGCGGCAAGCTGTTCAACACCGTATTCGGACTGTCCTATGCCTTCGCCGTCGTCCTCGGCGCGGCGATCATCCTGCTCTATACCCTGTTCGGCGGTTTCCTCGCGGTGACCTGGACCGATGCCTTCCAGGCCGTGCTGATGAGCCTCGCGCTGCTCCTCGTCGGCGCACTGCTGCTGATCGCGCCGCCGGTCGGTGAGGTGGCTTCGAGCACCGCGACGGCACCGCTCGCCATCGCCTCGGCACTGGCCTGGGGGCTCGGCTATTTCGGCCAGCCGCACATCCTGGCCCGCTTCATGGCGCTGGGCACGCCGCAGGGCGCCGTCCGTGCGCGGCGCATCGCGGTCGGCTGGACCGCGCTCGGCCTGGTTGCCGCGATCGTGATCGGGAGCGCCGGGGCCGGGCTGGTCGGTCCCGGCGGCGATCCGGAACGGGTGTTCATGCTCGCCGTCAGCGACCGCTTGGCGCCCTGGTTGGCAGGCTTCTGCCTCGCGGCCATCCTGGCCGCCATCATGAGCACGGCCGATTCCCAACTCCTGGTCACGGCGGCGGCGCTGGCCGAGGACCTGCTGCCGCGTTCGGCGCATGGCAGTCCTGCGCGAAGCCTACGCAACGGGCGACTCGCCGTGGTCGCGGTGGCGGTGGTCGCCTGCGCGCTGGCACTCGACCCGGCGTCGGGGGTATTCACCCTGGTCGCGCGCGCCTGGGCCGGCTTCGGCGCGACGCTCGGCCCGGTGCTCCTGGTCGCCTTGCATGCGCCCGACGCGAGCGGACGCGGCGCCGTCGCCGGCCTGCTCGGCGGCGCCCTCGTCGTCTGCCTGTGGCCGTTCCTGCCGGGCGGGGGCTTCGGCGTCTACGAACTGCTGCCGGGTTTCACCGCCGCACTGGTGGTCAACCTCGCCGTCAACCGGCACCAGCGCATGGCGCGCTCGTGACCACCCCGGCGGAACTCGTCTACGACGGCGACTGCGCTTTCTGCGCGGCCTGGGTGCGCTACTGGGCACGCCTGACCGGCGAGCAGGTCGATTACGTGCCGCTGCAAAGCGCCGCGGCGGCGCATCCGGACATCGACCGTGCCGACTTCCTCGCCGCCATCCATCTCTTCGAGGCCGATGGCCGGCACACCCGCGGCGCGGCGGCCGCCCTGCGCGTGCTGGCGCTGTCGGGCCGACCGCTCGGCTGGTGGCTGTACATCCGCTCGCGTGCCTGGGCGGCGGTCAGCGAAGCAGCCTATCGCGCCGTCGCCAGGCGCCGCGGCGCGGCCTATGGCGCGATGCGCATGCTGTGGGGGGAGGAACGCCATCCGGCGAGCTACACCGTGGCCGCACGGGTGTTCGTGCGGCTGCTGGCCCTGATCTACCTCGCGGCGTTTCTTTCCCTCGGCAGCCAGGTCGAGGGTCTGCTCGGCGCACGTGGCATCCTTCCGGTGGTCGATTTCCTGGCTGCCGCCGACGATGCCCTCGGCGCGGCGGCACGCTGGCGCTTTCCCAGCGTGTTCTGGCTCGATGCCTCCGACGCAGCCCTGCTGGTCGCCTGCCTCGGCGGCGCCCTCGTCGCCGCGGTCGTCGCCTGTGGCCGGCTCGTCGTGCCGGGGCTCGCGGCCTGCTACCTGCTCTACCTCTCACTGTTCAGCGTGGGCCAGGACTTCCTCGGCTTCCAATGGGACCTGCTGCTGCTCGAGGCCGGCTTCCTCGCCCTTTTGCTGCCACTCCGCTCGCCGTGGATCCCGCGCCTGTTCCGCCTGCTGCTGTTTCGTTTCATGTTCCTCGCCGGTTGCGTCAAGCTGCTCAGCGGCGATCCCACCTGGCAGCACCTCGCCGCCCTCGATTTCCACTTCGAGACGCAACCGCTGCCGACGCCCTTGGCGTGGTACGCGCACCATCTGCCGCCCTGGGTCGGCCACGCCTGCGTGGTGGCAACCTTCGTCGTCGAACTCGTGCTGCCCTGGCTGATCTTCGCCGCCCGGCGACCGCGCATGCTCGCGGCCGGCGGCATCGCGCTGCTGGAGACCGTGATCGCGCTGACCGGCAACTACAACTTCTTCAACCTGCTGACGCTCGCGCTGGTGGTGTTCCTGTTCGACGACGCCCAGTTCGGCCGCGCCGCGGCGGTACTGCCACGCCGCCGGCAGCCGGCCCGTGCCGCCATTGCGACGGGTGTGATCGTCCTGCTTGCACTCAATGTCTTCCAACTCGCCCGGCCCTTCGGCGCCGACATGGTGAGCGGCGCGCTGGAGCCGCTGGCGAGCGCCCTCGCGCCACTGCGCACGGTCAACCCCTACGGCGTGTTCGCCGTGATGACCACCACGCGCCCGGAGATCGTCGTGGAAGCCTCGCAGGACGGTCGCCGCTGGTTGCCCTACGCCTTTCGTTACAAGCCCGGCGCGGTCGATCGTGCGCCGCGCTGGAATCTGCCGCACCAGCCGCGCCTCGACTGGCAGATGTGGTTCGCCGCGCTCGGCACGGCCGATCGGAATCCCTGGTTCGGCAATTTCCTCGCGCGCCTGCTCGAAGCCGAACCGGCGGTGCTGGCACTGTTGCGCGACGCACCGTTCGGTGACGCGCGGCCGCGCTTCGTGCGCGCCATGCTCTACGACTACAGCTACACCGACCCGGCGCGACGAGCGCGCGATGGCGCGGTGTGGCGACGCGAGCTGCTGGGCTCTTACTACCCGCCGGTACGCTTGCCGTGATCGCCCGGCACGTCCTGTTGCGGCTCGCCCTGCTGCCCGTCCTGTTCCTCGCCGGCTGCGCCGACGATACGCCACACTGGCCACCGCTCGCCGCCGACGACGTCATCCTTGCTTTCGGCGACAGCCTTACGCGTGGCACCGGCGCGGCGGCGGACGCGAGTTACCCAGTCGTACTGGCCGAACTGAGCGGACACGCGGTCGTCAACGAGGGTGTGCCGGGCGAGCTCAGTGCCGCGGGACTTGCCCGTCTCGGTGGTGTACTCGAGCGCGTGCGCCCGGCGTTGGTCGTGCTGTGCCATGGCGGCAACGACATGCTGCGCAAGCTGAGCCAGGACGCCGCGCGCGACAACCTCGCCGCGATGATCGCGCTGGCCCGCGAACATGGCGCGCGCGTGCTCCTCCTCGGCGTGCCGGCGCCAGGCCTGTGGCTGAGCACGGCGGAGTTCTACCGCGAGGTCGCGACGAGCACGCGGACCCCGTTGCTCGACGACGCCCTTGCCGACATTCTCGGCCAGGCCGCCCTCAAGGCCGACCCGGTCCATCCCAACGCCGCGGGCTACCACGAACTGGCCGGGCGGATCGCGGCGCGGTTGCGCGAACTCGGGGCATTGCCCTGAGCCGCGGTGCGGGTGACGTCACGACCACGCCGTGACGAGGACGCGGATCGCAATTCCCCGGCCGGCGCGTGTACGCCGGGGGGCGGTTGTGGGAACATTGCCGCCGCCGCGAGGTCTCGGCCCATTTTCACCCCAGAAGGAACCCCATGAAGCTCAGTCACCTGCTCTGCCTGACCGCGTCGTTCGTCGTCGCCGCGCCGGCTGGTGCCGTCGGCACCTCGCTGGAGACGGACGCCGAGAAATACAGCTACGCCATCGGCATCAATTTCGCCCAGAGCCTGATGCGCCAGGGCGTTCCCCTCGACGCCGATGCCGCTTACATGGCCATCCGCGATGCGCTCGAGAGTGCCGAACCGCGCCTGTCCGCCGAGGCCATGAGCGACGCTCTGCGCGCCGAGGCGCAGCGGGCCGGCGAGCGCAAGCGCGCCATGGCCGGTGAGAACCTCAAGCGTGGCCAGGAGTACATGGCGGCCAACAAGAACAAGGAAGGCGTCACCACCCTGCCCAACGGCATCCAGTACGAGGTGCTGCGCAAGGGCGACGGGTCGCAACCCAAGGTCACCGACACGGTCACCGTGCATTACACCGGCACGCTGATCGACGGTCGCGAATTCGACAGCTCGAAGCGGCGCGGCGAACCCGCCACGTTCGGGCTCGACGGGGTCATCGAGGGGTGGCGCGAAGTACTGCCCTTGATGCGCAAGGGGGCACGCTGGCTGGTCACCATTCCGCCCGACCTCGCCTACGGGCTGAGCGGCGCCGGCTCGGCGATCGGACCGAACGAGACCCTCATCTTCGAGATCGAGCTGCTGGACATCGGCGGCTGACGCGGCGCACCGTCCCGCGCCGTCGTTGCCCGGGACTCCCGCGGGCGACTACACTGCGCGGTGAATTGCAACGGCAGATTCGGACGGACGATGATCGAAATCGAGGACAAGGGACGCGAAGGCGCCCACGCGGTGTTCAACGTCACGGTGTCCGATTCGGCCGGCCGCACGCAGCACCGCGTCACCCTCTCCGACGAAACCTACCAGCGGCTCACCGGTGGTCGCATCACGCCGGTCGCCTGCATCGACGCCGCGTTTCGCTTCCTGCTGGAACGCGAGGCCAAGACCGACATCCTGCCGAGCTTCGACCTCAACGTCATTCATCTCTACCACGCGAACTTCGAAAAAGAGTTCCCCAACTACATGTGATTGCGGCCATGGCGGCCATCGCCCTCACGGCCAATCGGCCTGGCGCGCGGCGAGCGTCGCGCAGGGCTGCGTCTCATCTTCCCGCCGCGCGGTGAGCGTCTCGATCACCGCGGCCCCACCGATGGTGGCGACGGCGGTGCCGAGGCGTGCCGCGCGCTGCAGCAATCGACCGCTGTCGACCGTTACCTCGGGGTGGGCGAAATCACCGCTGAGCGCGATGTCGTGGACGGCATTGAGGCCGCCGATGCGGATGCCCTGGCGGGCGACCGGCGTGAGATGGAGATCGAGCCGCATCGCCGCCAGGTCGACCGTGCCACCGCCGGTGAGGCGCATGCGACGCGTCCACAGCTGTACCAGCAGCGGCGCCGAGGCACGGCCGTTCGTCACGTCAAGGCGCGCGCGCATGCATTCTACGCGGCTGGTGTCGTCCTCGCCGCGAAAAGGACTGAAGGCGTCGAACAGGGCACCGAAGACGCTGGCGCCGGCACGGTCGACGCCGCGCTCGATGGTGCCCTGGCCGTGGCTGCGCAGATCGATCCGCCCGCTCGCGCTGTCCAGCAAGGCCTGGCGTCCGTTCCCGCGCGCGGTGAGCCGCACGCGGGCGTCGACCGGCAGGCTGCGGACGTAGCCGTCCAGGGCACCGGTCGTGCCGAGGTCGATGGCGGTGAAATCCGCCACCAGCGTGCTCTCGCCGCCGGCATCGAGCCGCAGGCGGAACTCCGCCGCACCCCCGGCGAATGCGGGGCTGGTGGCGAGCAGCTCGACACCCGTGTCGGTGGTCGAGAGGTGGGCGCGGACGTCGGTCGCCTGGCCGTCCGGCCACTCGACCCGCTCGGCGCTGAACTCCGCCGTGCCGGCCAGCCCCGTCAGCCAGGCTGGCAGCAACGGCGCTTCGTTCGCCGGCGGCGCGGCGACCGCTAGCGCGGTGACGAACAGGCCGAGCAGGGCGAACGGCGCCGTCGTCACGCCGTGGCCGTGCCGCGGAATCGCTGGACGATGTCGCCGAGCACCTCGCCGCGCCAGCCGTCGCGCAGCCGCGTGGACAGCTGGCCAGCGACGAGCGCCTCGATTTCGCGCCGGGTGAGCAACAGCGCCGGCGCGATGCCGTATCCCTCGGCGCAACCGCGTACTGCCGCGGCGCAGGCCTTGATGCGTTCGCGCGTGGCGGAATCGGGTGGTGGTCGCGTCGTCACCGCGTCAGCCAGGCCGGGTTCGACGTCGCGCAGGCGTTCGAGCACCTCGGCGCCATGACGGCGCACGAACGCGGGGTTGTCCGGCAGGACGGCAGCCAGCGCTTCGATCGTGCGCGGCGCGGCACCCGCCAGGGCGAGCAGTTCGGCATCCTTGAGCACCCAGTTGCGCGGCAAGTTGCGCTGCTGGGCAGCGGTCTCGCGCCAGCTCGCCAGGGCGACGGCGGACGCCTGTGCCGTGGCTGCCAGTGCGGGCAGTCCCTTGACCCGTTCCCAGGCCAGCGCCGGTGGTTGGGCGTAGAGCGCCGGGTCGGCCAGCGCGGCACAGTCCTCGGCGTACCAGTGAAGCCGCCCGAGCGCCAGCAGCCGCTCGCGCAGCAGGGCCTCGATTTCCTCGAGGTGGCGGACGTCGTCGGCGGCATAGGCCAGCTGGCGTGCGCTGAGCGGACGCTGGCGCCAATCGGTCCGCGTCTGGCTCTTGTCGAGGGCGTGACCGAGCAGCTGCTGGACGAGGTCGGCGTAACCGATCTGCTCGTGGAACCCGGCCAGCCCCGCGGCGACCTGGGAGTCGGCGAGCGTTGCGGCGCAGGGCAGACCGGCCTGCAGCAGGACTTCGATGTCCTGGCGCGCGGCATGCATGACGAGGCGCCGCGCGCCATCGCCGAGCAGGCTGCCGAGCGGCGCCAGGCTGTCCATGCTGAGAGGATCGATGCAGGCCACCTGCCCGGCCACCGCGGCCTGTGCCAGACAGAGCTCGGCGTAGTAGGTGCGCTGGCGCTCGAATTCGGTGTCGAAGGCTATTGCGGCCGCCGCCGGCAGGCCGCTGCACCAGCGCGCCAGGGCGGCGCTGTCGGTGATCAGTTCGTAGTCGACGGCTGTCGGTTCCGGCATGCTGGACTTCATCGCGGCGGGCCGTGGCCGCTTCGGGGTGCATTATGCCCGGGAACCCCGTGCGCGGACCGCCCTCCAAGCAAATGCGCTACACTGCCGGGCCCGCAACGGCGGTCGTTGGCGCCGTTCGCGATGCCGGAGACGCCATGACCATTCGATTGCCCTTTCGAATCCTGCCACTCGCGAGCGCGCTGCTGTTGCTCGTGGTCACGTTCGGCGCGTCTGCCAACGCGCCGGTCGTCGCACTCGAAGACCTGCACGCGTTGCCCGAGCATCGCCGCGCGACGCGCCTGATCACCCACGTCATCGCCAATTACCACTACCGCAAGGTGGTGTTGGACGACACCCTCTCGCGGGTCATCCTGGAACGCTACCTCGATGCCCTCGACCCGACGCGCAGTTACCTGCTGGCGAGCGACATCGCCGAGTTCGACAAGCACGCCACGCGCATCGACGACTACCTGCGCAGCTCGAGCCTCGACCCGTTGTTCGACATCTTCGTGCGCTTCCGCGTGCGCCTGCGCGAGCGCGTCGAGTACGCCGTCGCCCTGCTCGACCAGCCACGGGATTTCACCGTCGACGAAAACATCGAGTTCGACCGTGAGGACGCGCCGTGGCCGGCCAGCGTGGCCGAACTCGACGAGCTGTGGCGCAAGCGGATCAAGAACGACGTGTTGTCGTTACGCCTGGCCGGCAAGGCCGACGCGGACATCACCAAGACCCTGCGCGATCGCTACACCGGCCTCTTCCGCCGCACCGCGCAACTGACCAGTGACGATGTCTTCCAGACCGTGATCAACGCCTTCACCACGGCCATCGATCCACATACCGCGTATTTCTCGCCGCGCACCTCGGAGAATTTCAAGATCCGCATGAGCCTCTCGCTCGAGGGCATCGGCGCGGTGCTGCAGAACGAGAACGAGATGACGCTTGTGCGCGAGGTCGTCACCGGCGGTCCCGCCGAACTCAGCGGCAAGCTGCACGCCGATGATCGCATCGTCGGCATCGGCCAGGATGCTGACGGCGCCATCGTCGACGTCGTCGGCTGGCGTCTCGACGACGTCGTCGATCTGATCCGCGGTCCCAAGGGCTCGACGGTGCGCCTCGAGGTTCTGCCCAAGGGCGTGGCGGTGGACGGTCCGACCCAGGTCGTCGCCATCGTGCGCGACACCATCAAACTCGAGGAACAGGCCGCCAAGGGTTCGGTGCACGAGGTCGCGGGCGGTCTCAAGGTCGGCGTCATCGACGTGCCGACCTTCTACATGGACTTCGAGGCGCGCAGCGCCGGCGATCCCGACTATCGCAGTACCACGCGCGACGTCCGCGCCATCATCAAGGATCTCGTCGCCCAGGGGGTCAACGGCCTGATTCTCGACCTGCGCTCGAACGGCGGCGGATCGCTGAACGAAGCCACGGAACTGACCGGGCTGTTCATCGATCACGGCCCGGTGGTCCAGGTGCGTGATTCGCAGGGGCGCATCCAGGTCGAACGCGATACCGAGGACGGCGTCGCCTATGCCGGTCCGCTCATGGTGCTGGTGGACCGCAACAGTGCCTCGGCCTCGGAGATCGTCGCCGGCGCCATCCAGGACTACCACCGCGGCCTCATCGTCGGCGAGCCGACCTTCGGCAAGGGCACCGTGCAGAACCTCGTCGATCTCAACCGCTTCGACCAGAGCATGGGTGGCAAGCTCGGCCAGCTGAAGGCGACCATCGCGCAGTTCTTCCGCGTCAACGGCGGCTCGACCCAACATCGTGGCGTGCTGCCCGACATCGTGCTGCCGACCGTGATCAGCCAGGAGGATCACGGCGAGCGATCGCTGGACAACGCACTTCCCTGGGCCTCGATCGAGCCCGCACGCTACCGCGAGGTCGCCTTCGATGATGCCGCCCTGCCGGTGGTGCGCAGCGAGCACGAGAAGCGCATGCTGTCCGACCCCGCGTTCCGCGCCCTGCTCGATACCGAGAAGGCGATCAAGGAAGCCCGTGACAAGACGACGGTGTCGCTGGTCGAGAGCGTACGCCGCGCCGAACACGACAAGGCGCGGGTGGAACAGCGCGAACGCGCCAATGCCATTCGCGTCGCACACGGGCTCGAACCGTTGACCGCGGAAGACGACGTCGAGGAGATCGACGACGACCTCGCCGAGGCCGAGGACGCCGAGGAGGACGAGGCCCTCGATGTCGTGCTCGACGAGGCCGGTCTCATCCTGCGTGACTGGATGACGGCCCTGGCGCATGACGACCAGCGGCTCGCGGACGGCGTGGTGCCGGACGCGGCGCCCGCGATCGGTCTCGGCAAGACGCCCCCCGGCGCGCCCGCCGCCGACGCGCAGTTGCACTGAAGCCCGGTTTTCAATCGCGCACGCAAGCCGCCAATGCGTCGTAGTGGCGGATGATGTCGGCCAGCGAGTAGCGCGCGTTGGCCGGGCTCGGGTTCGGCGTGACGAAGCAGCGTGCGCCGAACAACTCGAACGGCTGCGCCCCCCATTCGCCCACGGGAGCGTCATTGGCGACGACGCGGCAGAAGCCGCGTAGGGCCACCATGCCGTGAAACCACAACCAGCGCGGGCGACAAACCGCGACCGTGTCCGCCAGCACCGGCGCCCAACGGGCGAAGTCAGCGGCCCGTAGATCGCGCATGCCCGGCGTCGGACGCTTGACGACATCGGTGAAACCGATGCCATAGCGATGGAGCAGCACATCCATCGCGGCGCGGCCCGGTTCGAGCGCTTCCTCGACCAGTCGCGACGCGTTCAGCGCGGGCCAGAAGCGATTGCGCGGGAAGGCGAAGGGGTAGCCCGCGCGCACCGCGTGCAGCGACGGATTGATGCCGACGGCGAGGACGCTCAGACCGGGTCGGACGAAGTCCGGCAGGGTGGGCGGCGACGGGGCGTTCATGTCCAGCCCGTCAGCAGGACGACGCCACCGACCATGACGACGCCGGCAGCGAGATTGCGGCCAAGTTGCCGTTCACCGAACAGCACGGCACCGTAGACCAGGCCGAACAGCATGCTGGTGCGCTTGACGGCGATCATGTAAGCGGCCTCGACCTGCTCGATCGCGATGAAATGCGTCAGCACCATGATGGCCATGGCGGCGCTGACCAGTGCCGCGCCGAGCGGCCGGCGATGCACGATGTCGAACAGACGTCGGCGTCGCACCAGCACCACCGCGGCCGTGGCGGCGGCCAGCACCGCGCCGTACAAGGGGCCGAACTGCGCTGCCGGCATGTACTGCAGCGCGCCCTTGCCGAGCGTCGAGGTCACGCTGAAGATGACGGCTACGCCGAGCATCAGGCGCGGCCCTTGCTCGCGGGCGATGAAACGCAGCGGCGCGAGCTTGTCCTGACGCCAGGTCGTGCTATCGAGATTGAGCAGGTAGGCGCCGAGACTGACGAGGACGATGCCGGCCAGCCCGCGCAGCGGGATGGCCTCCCCCAGCAGCAGCCAGCCGGAAGCGGCGGTGAGTACCGGCGTGAAGGCGAGATAAGGCAGGGTGTGGCTGAACGGCGCTATGGTGATGGCGCGGACGTAGAGATAGATGGCGACGATGTCGAGCGGCACGAGAGCGCCGAGCCAGGGCCAGAAGCGCCATGAATCCGGCGACGCGTAGCTCAGCATGAGCCAAGGCAGCAGGGCCATGCCGCTCAGCACGAAGCGCACGACGATGCTGTCCCACACGTCGGCGTCGGCGAAGTACTTCTTGGTTGCGGCGTCGGCGCTGGCGAACGCGAACGCACTCAACAGGGTCAAGGGGAGCCATTCCATCGCGGCATGTTAGCGGGCGCCGCGCCGACCTGCGCTCTGTGCGCCACGGCCCTGTAGCGCGGCGGATTCGTCGCCGCTCCGGCGGGCTGCTAGGATGCCGTGCCGGCAACCCGCCGCATCGTCGCTTGCAGACCGCCATGCGCACAGGCTTCGTCTACGATTCCCGCTTCCGTGACCATGACACCGGGCCCTACCACCCCGAGCAGCCGGCGCGCATGGACGCGGTCCTCGCGGCCGTCGAACAGGCGCCGTGGCAGTCGCGCCTGCAACGCCTGGCCGCACGAGCCGCCGACGTCGGCGACGTCGAACGCTGCCATCGCCTCGATTACATCCGCCGCGCGGAGCGCGAATGCGCCGCCGGCGCGCCCTTCATCGACACCACCGACGTCACCATCTCGCCTGCGTCCTGTGACGTCGCCCTGCTCGCCGCCGGCGCGCCGCTGGTGCTCGCCGACGCCCTCGTCGCCGGCGATATCGACAACGGCTTCGCCCTCGTACGACCGCCAGGCCACCATGCCGAGCGCGCCGCGGCGATGGGCTTCTGCCTGTTCAACAACGTCGCCATCCTCGCCCGCTACCTGCAGCGCGTGCACGGGCTGGACAAGATCGCCATCCTCGACTGGGACGTCCATCACGGCAACGGCACCCAGCACTGCTTCGAGGAAGATCCCAGCGTGCTCTACGTCAGCCTGCACCAGTACCCCTACTACCCCGGCACCGGGGCGTATTCCGAAACGGGCATCGGGCGCGGCGCCGGCACCGTGTTGAACTGCCCGATGCCGGCCGGCGCCACCGACAGCGCCTACGAGCGCGCCTTCGGCGAACAAGTGCTGCCGGCGCTGGACCTGTTCAAGCCGGAATGCGTGATCGTGTCGGCCGGCTTCGATGCCCACCGCGACGATCCGCTGGCCGACATCCAGCTCTCGACCGAGATGTTCGGCTGGATGAGCGAACGCGTGCTGGAAACGGCCGACCTTCACTGCGAGGGCCGCCTGCTCTCGGTGCTCGAAGGCGGCTATCACCTCGACCGCCTCGGCGAATGCGTGGGCCTGCACCTCGCCCAGCTGCTCGGCGCCCCCTGAGGGCGCTCGCCTTGCTTCGTCAGGGCGGCGTCTTCCCCCGTGCGGCGAAGAAGGCCGCGATGGCCCGTTGCGGTTCGTCGCCGTTCGCGTAGGCGCGGACGAAGGCATCCACGCCACGCTCGATGCCGAGCGACATCGGCAGATCCTCCCAGGACAGGAACAGGGCCTTCTGGGCGGCGATGGCGCCTGCTGCGCCGGCGACGATATCCGCTGCGACGTCGTGCGCGAGCGCGTCGAGCGCGGCGGCATCGACGAGGTGTTGGAG
The DNA here is from genome assembly GCA_050184115.1 of Gammaproteobacteria bacterium. GTDB lineage: Bacteria > Pseudomonadota > Gammaproteobacteria > JACKNG01. The sequence continues at coordinate 32,097 of JBFXAQ010000006.1, forward strand.
GATGCCGATGCGGGCGGCTTCGTCGGCCTCGATAATATGGCCACGCAGCATCAATTCGCGCGCCTTGCCCCAGCCGACGAGACCCGGTAGCAACGCGGCCTCGACCACCGACGGCACGCCGACACGTACTTCCGGCATGCCGCATCGAACGGACTCGTCGCCGATGCGGATGTCGCAGGCCGCGGCGATCTCGAGCCCGGCGCCGAGACAATAGCCGCGCATCACGGCCACCACCGGCACGGGTGCCTCGCGCAGCACCGCGCAGAATTCGTGCACGGCACGGATGAAGTCTTCGGCGGTGCCGGCGTCGAGTGCGTGCAGCGCGGCGAGGTTGGCGCCGCCGACGAAGGCGCGAGCATCCCGGCCGCGCAACAACACGCAGCGCAGGTCCGGCGCCGTCGCGAGAGCGGCGAATTCGGCGGCTGCGCCGCGCAGGATCGCGCCGTCGACGAGGTTGAGCGTCTTCGCGCCGCGCAGTGCGACGTCGGCCACGCGCCCCCCGGCGACGGTTTCGTGGCGGATGTCGAGTATGTCTGGCATGCGCTTGGGCTCCGTGGTGGACCAGGCAGGCGGCCGCTGCGACCGCCCCGGGCATTCTGGACAAGCCCCGGCCGCGACGCTAGCGTGGCCGCATGACGTTCACGCTCACCATCAACGGCCGCGAGTACACCGTCGAGAGCGAAGCGGACGTGCCCCTGCTGTGGATCCTGCGCGACGTGCTCGGGCTCACCGGCACCAAGTTCGGCTGCGGCGTCGCAGCGTGCGGCGCCTGCACCGTGCACGTCGATGGCCGCGCGATGCGCACCTGCACCCTGCCGGTGGCGGCCGTCGCCGACAAGGCGATCACAACCGTCGAAGGGCTCGACGACGCCATCGGCGCGGCCCTGCGCGAGGCCTGGATCGCACACCAGGTACCGCAATGCGGCTATTGTCAGTCAGGCATGCTGATGGCCGCGGCGGCGTTGCTCGCGGCGCGCCCGCGCCCGCGCGACGTCGACATCGACAGCGTCATGACCAACATCTGCCGCTGCGGTACCTATCAGCGCGTGCGCCGCGCCATCCACTTCGCCGCGGACCGTCTCGGCACCGCGACATGACACTGTCTCGACGGGCCTTCGTACTCACCGGCGCGGCGCTCGGTGGTGGTCTGCTGGTCGGCTGGGGCGTGACGCGCCCGCGTGACCTGCTCGGCGATGCCGCCGTGCTGCCGGCCGGCGCCGGTGAGGTCGCTCTCAATGGCTGGGTGCGCATCAGTGCCGATGGCCTCGTCACGGTGGCGGTGCCGCGCGCGGAGATGGGGCAGGGGGTGTACACCGCCCTGCCCATGCTGCTGGCCGAGGAGCTCGCGGTGCCATGGTCGGCGGTACGCGCCGAGCAGGCGCCGATCGCGGCGGTCTACGGCAACGTCACGGCCATGGTCGACGCCGCGCCGCTCGATCCCCACGACGGCGGATTGCTGGCCGGCGCCGTGCGCTGGACCCTGGAACGGGTCGGTCGCGTGCTGGCCGTGCAGGTGACCGGCGGCAGTACGAGCGTGCGCGATGCGTGGCTGCCGCTGCGCAGTGCCGGCGCCGCCGCACGCGACATGCTCGCGCGGGCCGCCGCCGCACGCCTCGACGTGCCGGTGACGACGCTCGAAGCGGTTGCCGGGCGCATGGTTCACCCGGCCTCGCGCCGCAGCCTCGGTTACGGCGAACTGGCCGTGGAGGCCGCCCGCCTCGACCCGCCGCGTGAAATCGAGCTCAAACCAGCGTCGCGCTGGCAACTGTTGGGCCAACCGCTACCGCGGACGGATGTTGCGTCCAAGACCGACGGCAGCGCTCGCTTCGGTATCGACGTGCGCCAACCGGGTACGGTGTACGTCGCCCTGCGTGCGGCCCCGGTCGTCGGCGGCCGCCTCGCCGAGTACGACCGCGTCGCGCTGGAAGCGCGGACAGGAGTCATCGCCGTGGTTCCGATGGCCGACGCACTGGCAGTGGCCGGGCGCACCTGGTGGCACGCCGAGCACGCGCTGCAGGCGGTGCCGCCCTCCTTCGCCGCCGGCGATCACGGCATGCTCTCGAGCGAGGACATCTTCGGTGCCTTCGGCGCGGCCCTCGAAGCGGGCGACGGCAGCGCCTACGAGGATTGCGGCGACGCGCCGGGCGAACTCCAGGGCGCCGATGTCCTGCATGCCGAGTACCGGGTGCCGATGCTCGCCCATGCCTGCATGGAACCGATGAACTGCACCGTGCGCCTCGGCGACGGCACGGCCGAGATCTGGCTCGGCAACCAGGCGCCGGACCTCATGCGCCGACTGGCCGCTGGCGCCCTCGGCCTCGACGAATCACGCGTGGTCATCCACACCCCCCTGCTCGGCGGCGGTTTCGGGCGCCGCGCCGAGCCCGACGTCATGCTGCGCGCCATCGAGATCGCCCGCGCGATCCCCGACCAGGCCGTGCAGTTGGTCTATTCGCGCGAAGAGGATCTCCAGCACGATACCTATCGCCCGCCGGCCATGGCGCGCTTCGCTGCCCGTCTCGACGGCAACGGGCGCATCCGTGCCTGGTACAACCACGTCGCCTGTCCTTCGGTGAGCAAGGCCGTGCTCGGTCGCGCTTTTCCCGGCCTGCCGCTGGCCGGACCGGACAAGACCAACCTCGAAGGGGCCATGTTTCTGCCCTATGCGACTCCGCACCGCCGCGTGGAGCACAGCGACGTGCCGATCGTGCCGCCGGTCGGCTTCTGGCGCAGTGTCGGCCATTCCTTCAACGCCTTCTTCACGGAGTCCTTCGTCGACGAACTGGCACAGGCGGCGGGCCGCGACCCGATCGACTTCCGACTCGATCACCTCGACGCCCGCCCGCGCGAACGCCACGTGCTGGAACTGCTGCGCGCATTGAGCGGCTGGGATACGCCGGCCGTCGACGGGCGTGCGCGCGGTGTGGCCCTGCACGAATCCTTCCATTCCATCGTCGGGCAGGTGGCCGAGGTGTCGGTCGACCGGGGCCAGATCGTCGTCCACCGCGTGACCTGCGTCGTGGACTGCGGCCAGGTGATCAATCCGGACATCGTCATCGCGCAGATGGAGGGCGGCATCGTGTTCGGTCTGACCGCGGCCCTGTACGGCGACGTGCGGGTCGTGGAGGGACGCATCCAGCAGTGGAACTTCCCGGACTACCGCATGCTGACCCTGCGCGAGGCGCCACGCATCGAGACCCATGTCGTGACCAGCGGTGCCGCGCCCGGCGGCGTCGGTGAGCCGGGCACGCCGCCTATCGCACCAGCGGTCGCCAACGCGCTCGCCGCGCTGACCGGCGAGCGGCAGCGCACGCTGCCTTTGCGCGCTCCGGGCTGAGCTTTGGTCGACCTGGCCGCGCGCATCGCGTGGACGACGTTCGCCGCGGCGTGGTCGACACGCCTGCACGAGCCACGCCGCGCGCTGCGTCGGGCGGCCCGTGACGCAATTGTGCCCGCGCTCAGGGCGGATTCGCGAGCAGCGCGTCGAGTTGCGTACGCAACGCCTGTTCGACCGCGGCCGGCTCGGCGCCACGAGGGCGCACGTAGTGAATCGACTGTCGGCCATCGGTGACGATCACGCCCGGCGTACCCTCGATTCCGTAATCCTCGGCGACCAGATCGGCGGCGAGCAGCAGGGTCATGTCGTAGCCGTGCTCGCGGAAATAGGCGACGGGGTCGCCGTCCTCCCACACGTTCAAGGCGTAGAAGCGCACGCCGCGCGCGGCGTAGTCGGACTGCACGGCGGCAAGGTGCGGGAACAGGGCCCGGCAATAAGGGCACCAGGTGGTCCAGAACAACAGCACCGCGGGGTGGCCGGCGGCGTCTTCGTAGAACGTCACGGTGTCACCGGCGGTACTGTCGAGCGTCCAGTTCGGCGCTCGCGACAGGAGCTCGGCCGGCACCGCGGCGAAGACCGTCAACAGGCCCAGGAGGACGACGATACGCAGCATGGTATTTCACTCGAACCGCGCGCCGAACGCGTGGCGCCGCGCGAGCTTAGAGTCTACCATTGCCCCGACGTTCAGCGACCCGGGGGCGACATGCGCGACGGCATCGAGGTCTATTGCGACTCCTACGGCGTGTGGTACTGCGGCACGCGTGAACGTCTCATCAATGCCGGCATCGCTACGCGCGCCATGTTTCCCTCGCCGCGCGAATCGTGGCGTGGCAACGGCCTCAGTCGCGCCGCGGACGAACCGCTATGGTCCGTACAGCGCAGCGCGGGCAACCGTTACAAGGTGATGTGGGGCCTGTGCGTGGAGCCGCAGCAGGCCGACTGAATCGCGCCGCGTGATGGCGGCTCCCCGAACCTGGCACCAGCATGCGACTCAACGTCTACGGGACGCCGCTCGAAACCTGCTCGCTCGATCCGCTGACGGGCTTCTTCCGCGACGGTTGCTGCGCGACCTGCAGCGAGGATGTCGGCCAACACACGATCTGCGTGGAAATGAGCGAGGACTTCCTGTTCTTCTCGCGGGAGCGCGGTAACGATCTGATCACGCCACGGCTCGACATCGGCTTCCCCGGACTGCTGCCGGGCGATCGCTGGTGCGTGTGCCTGCCGCGCTGGCTGGAAGCCCATGCGGCCGGTGTCGTTGCGCGCGTCCACCTGCAGGCGACCGAGCGTTCCGTGCTTGCACAGGTGCCCCTCGAAATCCTCGAACGGTTCGCGGTGTCCGATGCCTGAGATCGCCTGCAGTCGTGTCGCGTCGCGCGCACCAGCGCGGCTCCTTTTTCTGCATCCGGTGCGTAGTGCGCGCGGGATTGGTGCAACTCCTGCGGGACGCGTCGACGTAACTCCATGATTTTTATAGGTTCGAATTTTGGCACGCTAGCTGCAATGCATACTTTGACGCAGAGCTTCCCCGAACGGTTCTGCCGTCACTCCTCTCCAAGTGCGACCCGGGGGGCGTTCTGCGCCCCCCACCCTTTTTCACCCTGAGTCGACAGCGACGTGTTCCAGCCCTTCGCGCTGTTCGTCGCGCTGCGCTACCTGCGCAGTCGGCGCCGTCACCGTTTCGCTGGGTTCGTGTCCTTCGTTTCCCTCGTCGGCATCGCGCTGGGCGTTGCCGCCCTCGTCATCGTCCTGTCGGTGATGAACGGTTTCGAGCGCGAGGTGACGCGGCACGTGCTCGGCATGACGGCCCATGCCCTGCTCGCCCCTCCAGACGGGATGCTGGCGGGATGGGGGCAGCTGCGCGAAAAGGCCCTCGCCGCGCCCGGCGTCGCCGCGGTCTCACCCTACGTGCGCGGCAGCGGCATGCTCAGCCGGCGCGGCGAAGTACGCGGCGTCATCGTCGAAGGGATCGAGCCAGTGCTCGAACGCACCACGACCGATATCGACCGCTACCTCGCCGCCGACGCCCTGGAGCGCCTTGCCGGCGGCGGCAAGCGCGTCCTGATGGGGCGTGAACTGGCGGACGAACTCGGTGTCGGCGTCGGTGATCACCTGACCCTGATGGTGCCGGACTGGGATGTCGATGGCCGTGCACGTCCGCCCCGCTACGAACGACTCGAAATCGGCGGTTTGTTCCATGTCGGCATGCACCAGTACGACGCCAAGCTGGTGCTGATGAGCCTCGACGATGCCGCGGCCGTGTTCCAGCTCGGTGCCGCCGTGTCCGGCCTGCGGGTGCGGTTCGTCGATGCCGCGCGTGCCCCGCTCGCCGCGCGCCAGCTCGCCGCCGCGCTCGACCAGCAGCTCGGCGTGATCGACTGGACGCAGTACCACCGCAATTTCTTCATCGCGCTGGAATCGCAGAAGCGGATCATGTTCGTGATCCTGGTGCTGATCATCGCCGTCGCCGCGTTCAACGTGGCCGCGAACATGATCATGGTGGTGACCGAGAAGGTTCGCGACATCGCCATCCTGCGCACGCTCGGCGCGACACGGACGAGCATCCTCGGTCTGTTCCTACTGCAAGGCGCGCTGATTGGCCTGGCCGGCGCGGTACTCGGCGCGGTGCTCGGTGCCTGGGGTGCGCATGAAAGCGAGACGGTGGCGCGCTTCGTCGAACGTACGCTCGGCGTCGATTTGCTCAATGCCGACGTCTACTTCATCGACTACCTGCCGGCCGACCTGCACGGATTCGACGTGCTCGAAGTCGGCATCGCGGCCTTGTTACTGGCCGTGATGGCAACCCTCTACCCAGCCTGGCGTGCGGCCCGTATCGAACCTGCCCAAGCCGTGCACTACGAGTGAGGCGTGGCCCAGAAAACGAGTCCGCTGAAAAAATCCGCATGCCATTCGTCGCGACGCGCGAGCACGAAGGCGGTCAGTTCGTGCAGCAATCGGGTCGTTACCGGGGTCAGTTCCGCTAGCGCGGCATGGTCCGAGCCGGCCGCGACGAGTCGTCGACGGAATGTCGGGTCGGCGAGACGCGCGAAGCAGAACTCGTAGTCGGCGAGCAAGCGCTGGAACGCGACGGGATCGAACTCTTCCATCACTTCGGCGATCCGTTCGAGCGGCGTGGCATCGAGTCGCGCCGCGAGCCAGGTGGCCCGGCCAGCGGGTGGCAGCCGGCTCGACGCCCCGAGCAGCATCAGCAACCCGGCGAACGTCAGCAGCCGCACGCTGCGGAGCTTGGCCTGGCGCAAGGCCCAGCTATCGGTACTGCTTCGCGAGTGCTTGTGGTGTTGCCAGGCGGCGTAGCCATGCAAGTAGCGCTTGAGGTCGTTGAGCAGGTCCGCCGCATCGACGTCTGCGCCCAGGTACCAGTCGAGCACCGCTAGCCGTAGCGCGTCGAAGGTGGCTTTGCCGTACAGCGGGCGCGCGTCGAGCAGGCATTGCATGCGTTTACCGAACACCGCCGGCGCTTCGTCGAGACGGCCGTGCGCCTGGCGGTCGAGCAGCGCGGCGCGGGTGATGGCGTCGCGGTAGATGCCGTCGGCCTTGGGCGGGACGAGGCCACAGGCGCCGGCGGCATCGAGCACGGCGGCGATTTCTTCCGCCACGCGGTGTGGTTCGGCTGCCGGGCGGGCCACGAACAAGGCATCGAAATCCGAACGCGCCGTGATCTCGAGACGACCGAGTGAACCGGCTGCGGCCACAGTCTCAAGCGCAGTGAGTCCGAGCGCGGCGCAGCGGGCGCCGAGCGCCTCGAGGATGTCCTCACCGGCAACACGGGCCTGCGCCAGGCAGGGTGTCGTCACTGGGTCGGTGACCGGCCGGTTCATTGCCCCCCCGCCGTGAGCGTCATGATATTGCGGTGCACCATGCGCCTCTTATAATCGTGGCGTTCCTACCACCAGAAAGCGGAGTCGAAGCATGGAAATACGGGGCAAGGTCGGGGTCATCACGGGCGCTGCCAGCGGTATCGGGCGCGCCGCCGCGGCGGAACTTGCCAAGCAGGAGGTCGCGGCGCTGGCCCTGGTCGACCTCGCCGATGCGGTGCACGACATCGCCGCCGAGTTGAACGGCCGCGGCGGCACCGTGGTGCGCGCCTTCCAGGGCGACACCACCGACGGCGCCTTCCGGGCCGAGGTGTTCGGCACCATGCGCCAGGAGCACGGAGCGGTCAACCTGTGCGTGCCGGCCGCCGGCATCACACGCGACGCGCTCGCGGTCAAGCTCAACAAGGACAAGGGCAAGGCTCACATCTACCCCATCGAGAACTTCCGCCAGGTACTGGAGGTGAATCTCCTCGCGCCGGTCTACTGGGCGCTGGAGATGGTCGCGCAACTCGCCGAGGAGCGTTTCGCGCGCGGCCTCAAGCAATGGCAGCCGAACGAGGGCACGCAGGGTGTGATCGTCTTCATCGGCTCGGTGTCCTCCCAGGGCAACAAGGGCCAGATCGCCTACGCCGCGACCAAGGTCGGCCTGGAGGGCGCGGCGTCCACGTTGATGAAGGAAGCGATGTTCTACGGCGTGCGTTGCGCGGTCCTCCACCCGGGATTCACCGACACCCCGATGGTGCGTGCGCTGGGCGAGGACTACATCAACAACCACGTGCTGCCTGCGACCCAGATCAAGCGCCTCATCCGCCCGGAGGAAATCGCCGACGCCATCGTATTCCTCATTCGCAATTCCGCCGTGAGCGGGCAGCTGTGGGCCGATGCCGGCTGGCACCCGATGCCGACCTGACCCCGGCTCAGCGCGCGAACACCTTCTTCAGCAATTCCGACGTACGCGCTGCCGGGTTGGCGCGGATGCGCTGCTCTTCGGCCCCGATCATCGCGTACAGCCCATCGAGCGCGCGATCGGTGACGTAGCGCGAGAGGTCGAGCTTGTCGCTGTCGACGAGCGCGGCGGCCGGGCCGGCCTTGTCGAGCAGTGTCTGGTAGCGGGCGGTCACCCCGGCCGTGCGCACGGCCTCGTCGACCAACGGCCGCACACGGGCCTGGAGATCGCCGTGACTGGTGCGTCGCAGGTAATCGGTCGCCGCCGTGTCGCCCCCCTGGAGGATGCCGCGCGCGTCGTCGATGCTCATGCGACTGACCGTGTCGGCCAGCACTTCGCCGGTCGCCGGCACCGCACGCTCGGCGGCACGATTGAGACTCGTGACGAAGGCATCGGCGACGTCGTCCCGGCCGAGCGCGCGCAGGCCGCGCTCGACGGATCGCAGGTGTTTCGGTACCGGGATGCGCAGGTCGGCATTGGCGAGGAAGCCGTCCTCGCGTCCGAGCTCGGCGACCGCGTTGCGAACACCCTGGCCGAGCGCGGCCCGCAGGCCGTTGGCCATCTCTCCCTGCGACAGGGCGGCGACTGTCGCCGTGGCACCGGGTGTCGCCGCGTCGCCACCGGTCAGTTCGTCGAGCCATGACTTCCAGTCGGCCGCGACCGGTGACGCGGCGCAGAGCGTCGCTAGCACGACGACCACGCGCGCGAGACGGGGTGGCTGTGACACGACGGATTCCTCCCTGGCTCGAGCGGCGGCGCCGCGCGTACGCCGCCGCCGATGGTGCCACAAAGTCACGCCAATGGCGGCCTCCGCCCACGCCTTGCGTTGGTGGTGCGGGTAGCTCATTCGACGTGGATACCGCGTCCGCCTGCCGGCCGGGTTGGGGAAAACGACGCCGACCAGTACACTCGCCGGCCAGCCATGGGCATCACCGAGTACAGCATCCTCGTCGTCGTCGGTGTCGCCGCCGGGTTCATCAATGTCGTCGCCGGTGGCGGTTCCATGCTCACGGTGCCGGCGCTGGTGCTCATGGGGGTGCCGGGTCCCGTGGCCAACGGCACCAACCGCATCGCCATCATCGCCCAGGCACTCGCCGCCAGCGCCACCTTCTTCCGTCGTGGCGTACGCGACCTGCGGCTGAGCGTGACGCTGGCCGTGGCGCTGATGCCCGGAGCCGTGCTCGGCGCCTGGACCGGGGCGCATATCGGTGGCGAATGGTTCAATCGGCTGCTTGCCGGCGTGATGATTGCCGTCATGCTGACCATGGGCCTGGAGAGCCGGGTCAAGCGCGCGGCGGCGGCCGGCGTGACCGGCAGCACATTGCGCCGCCCCCTGCTCACACACGGTCTGATGGCGATCATCGGCTTCTACGGCGGCATCATCCACATCGGCATCGGCTTTCTGATCATGTTCGTGCTGCACCGGGTCGGGGGACTCGACCTCGTGCGGGTCAACATGCACAAGATGATCATCGTCATCCCGTACTCGGTCGCGGCCCTCGGCATCTTCTGGGCCGAGAGCGGCATCCTGTGGTGGGCTGGCCTCGCGCTCGCGGTCGGCAACGCGGTGGGTGGCTGGCTCGGTGCGCACTTCTCGATCGAGCGCGGCGAACGTTTCATCCGCGTCGCCTTCAACCTGTGCATCCTGGCCCTGATCCTGCGCCTCGTCATCGGTCCCTGAGAGGGCGCCTTTGATGGCATGCTGTAGATGCTGACATCGGCCCGGGAGGCCCGCCACGACGATGAGTGAGACGACCAGGATCCTGTGCGTGGACGACGAAGCCGAATGCGCACGCCTGCTCGAACGGCAGCTCGGCGGCCGGTTCGACTGCGTGACGGTGGGCGATGCGAGAGCCGCCCTTGCAGCACTGGAACACGACGGTCCGTTTGCCGTTGTCGTCAGCGACTACGACATGCCGGGCATCAAGGGCACCGAGCTGTTGCGCGAGGTCAAGACGCGCTTCCCGCAGACCGCGGGTATCCTGCTCACGGCGGTTGCCGAGCTCGATCTCGCGGTCAGCGCGCTGAACGAGGGCGCGGTATTCCGTTTCGTGCGCAAGCCCTGGACCGCCGACGAGATCCAGGTGGCGGTGCAGGATGCGGCAGCGTACGCGGAATTGGTCGCGAACGAACGGCGCCTGCGTGATCAGCTCGCGATCGCCAATGCCGAGCTCGACGAGAAGGTGCAGGATCTCGACGAGGCCAACCAGTTGCTCGAGTACTGGGTCGAGTTCAGTCCCGCGATTCTCTACAGCTTCAGTTGGGATGGCGCGGAACTGCGCGCGAGCTACATCGGCAAGAACTTCCTGCGCCTCTCGGGACACGAACGGACGACGGCGGTGATCGACCCAGGCTTCTGGAGCGGCCTGATGCCCGCGGCCGATCGAGCGCGGTACCAGGCGCTGGTCGGTGAACTCCTCGAAGGCGAGCGGCTGCACGGCGTCGTCGAATACACCATCCGTCATCGCGACGGCAACCCGGTGCGCGTGCTGGACTCGATGCGCGCCGTCCACGACGGCGATGGGCACACCCTCGAAATCGTCGGTGCCTGGTTGGACATCTCGGCAAGGGATTGAGTTGGCAGGCTTTTATGCCGCACTGGCAACTCAAGCTGATGTCGATTGGAAAGAATGAGCTCTAATTTTATGAAATAGAAAGGGAAAGCGGTTGACCTATTATAGAGAAATCGCTATAAGTAAATCTCGCAACACCCTAATAATCATTGATTATCCTGAATTGCGAGGTCTGGTCCATGCAACATCACAAGCTGAGCGTTGGACCCGGTGGTACGCCACCGACGATGCCCAATCCCGGGGCCGGTCCGCGCCCCGAGCGCCTGGATGACATCCATAACGATTTCATACCGCATCCGGCGCAGTTTCCCCTCAGGTACCGGCGGCGCGTGGCGCTGCCATGGCGTCACAAGGAATCGTCACTGGTGGCGGGTGACGTCGGCCTGAGTTTCCACTCTCCCAAGTACGTTCCAGCCGGCACGCGGATCGATCTCGAGATCCCGTTACGTGGTGTTACGCAGCGCTTCACCGCAACGGTGGTGCTGGTGCGCGAAGTCGCCGGTGGATACGAACTCGGGCTCTGGTTCGCCTCGTCCGACGACGCATCGCGGGCGCGCATCGTCGAGAAAATCTGCCACACCGAGTGCTACCTGCAGGCGCGGCGCGAACGCGCCGCGAACTGACGTCGACGGTGCGGCCGGCGCCTGGGGCGGGTCAGGCGCTGTTGCCGCGCGACCCCGGTGTATCGTCGTCGCGCGTCTCGGCCTCTTCGAACACCAACCCGGGACGCGAGAATTCCTGCAGCTGTGGCAGTTCCTCCCGGGTGTCACACAGGTTCACTGCGCTCTTGGCCATGTGGGTGTAAAGGGTGCGGTACTGCTCGGTCATGCGATGCATGAGATCGGCGGTCTCCTGGAAGTGTCCGCTGACGCCACGCTTGTAGTCGGCGAATTCCGCTTCGAGCGCGGCCATGGCCTCGCTATTGTCCTCGCCCTTCGCGCGATCACTGCCGACCACGTAGCCGATGACGCCGCCGAGCAGGGGCAGCACCAGGATCATGACCAACAGTTCAACGACGGAAATACTCAACATGACGTCACCTCTGTGTAGCGCACGAACGCGCGGCGGACCGCGCCGAAAGCCGCGCATGATATCGTGTTTGCCGCCCTGATTCGGTGCTCCGCGCGATGCCCGTCGTGATCGAATACCTGTTGTTCCTGGCCAAGTTGCTCACGGTCGTGGGACTGCTCGCCGTGCCGCTGCTGCTCGTCGCACGTGCGCGGCGTCACCAGGTTGGCGCCGGCGGTGACGGCGAGGTCAGCATCCGACTGGTGAACGACGATCTCGAACAAACCCGCCTCAAGCTCGCCGCCACCCTGCTACCGCCAGGCGAGTACAAGCGGGAAGCCAAGGCGGCCCGCAAGGGTCGCAAGGCCGCGCACGCGCACGCCGGCGAACGCGCGCGCACCTTCGTCTGCCATTTCACCGGTGACCTGCGCGCGACGGCAGTCGAAGGTTTGCGCCGCGAGATCACGGCGATCCTCGCCGTTGCACGCGCTGGCGACGAGGTCGTCGTCGTTCTCGAAAGCGGTGGCGGCACCATGCACGGGTACGGATTCGCCGCTTCCCAGCTCGATCGCGTGCGTGCGCACGAGGGCCTGCGCTTGCGCGTGATCGTCGACCGCATCGCGGCCAGCGGCGGCTACATGATGGCGTGCGTGGCCGACGAGGTCGTCGCCGCTCCGTTTGCCATCATCGGTTCGATCGGCGTGGTCGCCCAACTGCCGAATTTCCATCGCCTCCTGCGCAAGCACGATGTCGATTTCGAGCTCGTCACCGCCGGCGAGTTCAAGCGCACCCTGACACTGTTCGGCGAGAACACGGCCGGCGGCCGGGCCAAGTTCCAGGCCGAACTCGAGGACGCACACCGATTGTTCCAGGACTTCGTGCAGCGCTTTCGCCCGCAGGTCGACCTTGCTCGTGTCGCCACCGGCGAGTGGTGGTTCGCGAGCCGTGCGCTCGAACTCGGGCTGGTCGACCGCCTCGCCACCAGCGACGAGGTCGTGGTCGAGGCGGCCACCACGCGCGACGTCTTCCGGGTCTGCGCCGCACAGCGCCAGTCGCTGCTCGCTCGTCTCGGCGCCCGCGCCGAGGCCCTGCTCTACGGCCCGCCCCCGGCGCCCTGAGGTCGTCCGCGTCGCCGGACGCTGTCCAGCGCGGCAGTCACAGTGGCGAGGTGGATATCGACGATGTCCTCCACGGCGTCAGCGTAGCCCCCGCCCATGACCACGGCAACGGCGGCCCCCCGCGCGGCGCAGGCGGCGAACACGCGTTCGTCGCGAATGGCGATGGTCGACTTGTCGAGCGCGAGGCGGCCGAGGGCATCGCCGACGTAGACGTCGGCCCCGGCCTGGAACAGCACGAGTTCGGGCCGGGAGAGTGCGAGCGCGTGGTCGAGCGCGCGTTCCAGGATATCGAGGTAGACGACGCCGGTGCTGCGATCGGGCAGACCGATGTCGAGGTCGCTGCAGGCCTTGGCGTGTGGATAGTTGCGCGCCGCATGCACGGACAGGGTGAATGCGCGCGGTTCGTCGGCCAGCATCTCGGCAGTGCCGTCACCCTGGTGGACATCGCAATCGACCACCAGCACGCGGGCGGCGCGACCGTCCGCGAGCACGGCGTGGGTGGTGACGGCGAGATCGTTGAATACGCAAAAGCCCGCGCCATGCGCCGCGCGGGCGTGGTGCGTGCCGCCGGCCAGACTCGCAGCCACGCCGTCTCGTAACGCGGCATCCGCCGCGGCCAGGGTGGCACCGACGGAGCGCCGGCTGCGTTCGACCAGCGCCGGCGACCAGGGCAGGCCGATCGCCCGTTGCTCGGCCAGGCTCAGTTCACCGCGCAGCACCCGCGCAACGTAACCCGGGTCGTGCACGGCCTCGAGTGCGGCGCGCGAGGCTTCGGGCGCCTCGACCAGTGTCAGATCCTCGCTGTGCAGGGTCGCGACCCGCTCGTGCAGGCGTGCGTACTTGGCCATCGGAAAGCGATGACCGCTCGGCAAGGGCAGCGCGAAACGGTCGGAATGGAAGACCAGCATGCCGTCCACCCTGACCGTTTCAGGTCTGCCAGGCGCGCCGCACTTCTTCTCCGATCAGCCGGATGCCGCGTTCGACCTGCGCCGGATCCTGCGCGTACGAGATGCGGATGCACTGGTGCCGATGCGCCCACGGCTCGGCGAGCCCGGGGAAGAAATAGTGACCCGGGATTACCAGTACACCCTGCACCTTCAGGCGCTCGTAGAGTTCCTGCGCACTGATTGGCAAACCCGGAAACCACAGCCAGAGGAAAATCGCGCCCTGCGGTTTGTGTACGTGGTATTCGATGCCGTGGAGATGGCGTTCACACCATGCCAGCGCGTCGGTCACGCGCTGGCGGTAGTACGGACGTATGACGTCGTCTGTCAGGCGTCGGATCTCGCCGCTCGCCACGAGTTCGGTGACGAGCACGGCACCGAGACTGCCGGTTGCCAGCGTGAGGATGGCGTTGAAGCTGCGGATTGCGTCGATGATGTCCGGCCGCGCGACCACGATGCCGGTGCGCAGCCCGGGGAGGCCGAGCTTGGACAGGCTCAGGCAATGCACCACGTGCTCCGCCCAGGGCGATTCGACTGGCTCGAACACGATACCCGGGAACGGCACGCCGTAGGCGTTGTCGACGATGAGCGGGACATCCGCCGCGGCGGTGATGTCCACCAGACGCGTCATTTCCGTGGTATCGAGCACGTTACCCGTCGGGTTGGTCGGGCGGCTCACGCAAACCGCGCCGCTGTCGGCAGCGAGTTCGAAGCCGGCGAAGTCGACGCGGTATTTGAACTGGTGCTCGTCGAGATGCTCGATCAACGGGCGGCGCGCCCGCAGCGCGTCGGCTTCGATGGCGATGTCCGCGTAGCCGATGTACTCGGGCGTCAGTGGCAGATCGAGGTAACGTCGACGTCCATCCAGGCAGGGTCCGGTGAAGAGATTGAACAGGATGAAGAAGCTCGACTGGCTACCGGCCGTCATCGCGATGTGTTCGAGATCGACCGGCCAACCGTACTCGCGCCGCAAAAGGTCGCGCACGGCGCGCAGGAACTCGAGGTTGCCCTGTGGTCCATCGTAGGCACTGCTGAGGCGGTCGAAGCTGCCGTCGTCCAGCGCCTGGTGCAGGCGCTCGCGGAAGATCGCCTGCATGACCGGGATGCGCGCCGGGTTGCCGCCGCCGAGATTGCACAGTGCGTCGCCGGCGGCGAGCGCTTCGCCGAGATCGTCCATCAGCAGGCGAGTCCCGCTCGGGCCGACGAAACGGCTGGCGAACACGGAATAACGTGGATCCATGGCAAGAACGTCCTGGGTGAGGGTGCGACGACGAGCCGCGGATTCTCACACGTGCGTGCCGCGAGGGCGACGCCAGAGCTCGCCGCACCGCGCGAGCGGCCCTGCCTGCCGTCACTTCACTGCAGCGAAGCAGTCTGGCCGGGGCCGCCGTCGCACTCGTGTATGATGCGGCCGCCATGACGACTCGCGGTGACAATACGACCCGCCCCGGCGTTCTCGCCCGCCTCGGGCCGCTGCGTGTGATGCTGCTGGCCGCCGCCGCTGTCGTCACGCTCGCCGCACCGTTCGCCGATGGCACCACCCATGCGCATGATTGGCGCCTGCTGCCGAGCGTGATTGCACCGACGGTGCTGATGATGCTGGTGTTCGCAGTGCCACTCGACATCACCATGGCTCGGGTCTTCATGGCGGATGCCGACGCCGCCGAGCGCGCGCGGCTGCGCTTCGCGATCCGGGTAGAGTGCGTCATCTACGTCGCCATGCTGGCCGCCTGGACGCCATTCATGCTCGAAGTCCTCGAGCTCAACCCCTTCGATTGATCGACGTTTTGCACCACCCGCCGGGGCTCACCGGCGGATTTGGTGCACTCCATCACAAAGCCCCTCTTGAGCTCGCGGACGGGCTCCTCTATATTTTATCCAGTTTGTTAATTTGGTTTTGTAACGCCATGATATTAAATGATATCCGCTTGCGTTCAATTCCATGGATTCGGATTGCACGCAGAACGCTCGGGGCACTCGTGGGCGAGACCAGCCTGCGCCTCCAGTTCGACGAACGTGAGCATGTTTTCAGCCGCGTGGCCGATTTCGACTTCGCCATCGCTCCGCGTACGGCGGTGCCGCCCCTGCGTCTGGCCGAACTGATGCAGCGGCCAACGGCCGCGCTGGTCGCTGAATGCGACACGTTGCGCACCCTGGAACTCAAGCTGACCGGCATCGTCGAGGACCGTGTGGAGCACGGCATTTCGATCGCCGCGACCCTGCGCAAGACGGGCGTGATGATGTTCTCCAAGGACCATGGATGGCGCGCGATCTTCGCCAACCTGCTGGAGACGACCAACCACGGCGAAGACTACCTGCGCGTCGCGCTGACGCGCTACGTGGAATACCTCGCCGCGCGGCGCGACTCGTTGCGCAACATCGTCGCCTTGCGCGCGGCGGATACGGCTGCCGAAGCGCGTACGACCCTCTTCGAGGCGCCGCCGCTCAACACCCGTGAAACCGCGATCACCGAGCCGATGCGCCGGCTGCCACACGGCCGCGCGGTGATGTTGCGTCTCGAGCAGGGGCGCGAGATCGCCATTCGCCTGGCCCGCCACAGCTTTGCCCTGGCCCACGGGCGGGACTGGGCGCTGGTCACCGATGACGGCCAGCGCTTCACCTTGCGCCGCGGCATCAACACCATCGGTCGCAGCCGCGAGAACGACGTCAAGGTCAACAGCACTTTGCGTAATATCTCGCGCCGCCACCTGTTGCTCGAAACTGTAGGCCAGGACGCCGTGATGGTCACCGACCTGTCTTCGGCCGGCACCTTCATTCCGCCGACCGCCATCGCGTCCTGAATCCGGTCTCAGGCCACTGGTCGTTCGCGCGCCGCGAGCTTGAGGCGCAAGAGTTCGATGGCCATGTCCGGTATTTCGAGGTGACGACCTCCTTCCGCGGATAGCAGCCAACGATCGACGGTTTCCCGGTCGGTCCGGACCAGCTCCGCGACTTCTCGGCGTTCCAATTTGTAATTCGATATCAATTCAATTAGTTGCTCTCTGTTGTTCATATCAATCCTTTTTTTTGCCGAGGGCTGCGGCCGGCACGGTGAGCTCGCCGTCATCGCTCACGCGTTCGGCTTCGAGGGACACCAGTGACTGCCGCGCGCGTTGTTCGATGAGGCGGCGGATGCTGCGAACGACGTCCGCATAACCGTAGCGCTTTTGAAACGCCTCGCCCACCTCCAACGCCAGCGTTGGCAGCGTCGCCGCAGCGCTGCGCAATTCGTCCAGCAGGTAGCGCGGTCGCACGCCGAGATCGACCGCGGCCTCGCGCCAGCGCGCGGCGGTGAGCCAGTCGGGACGATCCTCGGTCCCGATGCGAAAGCCGAGGCGAAAACTCATCTCGGGATAGACGTGCGTCGACCACAACCCGAAGAACGGCGCCAACGCCGGGCCCCGCGGCCCGTAGAGCAGGGCCAGCTGGCGGGCGTGGCCGGCCCCGGCACCGACCAGGAAGCTGAACATCGCCCAGCGGATGAGCGCGCGCAGGTCGAGTGCGGGACGCGTACTCGCCCGTCGCAGCAGTCGCGCCATGTCAGCCAGCCGTGGCCCACCCTCGCGCTCGTACTTGTGCGCCGGGGCAATGCCCAGCGCCTGGCAGAAGTCTTCCATGTGCAACCGCTCGCCACCGTCGGCGCTGCGGTCGACTCGTCTCACGGCGAGCAGGCTCAGCTGATCCTGGAGGACCTCCGACTCGGCGACCGGCAATCCCCAGGCGCCCGCAAGTGCCATGCAGAAGCCTTCGTTGGCGACGGACTCGCGCAGCCCCGGTCGTGCCGGCTTGATCACGTGGGTGGTGGACTCATCGCCGAACACGATGCTCACCTGGCCATGCTCGACGCGCACGGGCAGCTTGTCGAACTCGCCGGGCAGGGTCTTGCTGAGGCCATCGGCTTCGGCCAGCAGGGGATTGACCAGCAGGGCCGCAACGGCATTGCGCAATTCGCTCGCGTCGAGGACGCGCGGTGGCGGCATGGGACGGGCGGTCTGCCCCGGTCGCACCAGGGCGAGCCCGCCATGGCATTCGTGGCCGACCCTGCCGAGCAGGGCGAAGTCGTTGCCGGAGGAGATACCCAGGCTGCGCGCGAGCCGCTCGCGCAGGCTGCCATCCGGCAGCAAGGCGCTGAAGACCGCGTGCACCGTGGCGCCGCCGTGAACGGCACGCGTCCGCGGCAGGGCGAGGCTGACCGGCAGGGCATCCGCGCCGGCACGGTATTCCTCGTCGTAGATGAAGGACCATTGCTGCGGCCCGGATTCGACCAGGTGGCCGCAGCGCCGCCGGCACAGGTGAACCTCGAGTTCAGTCGCCATCGCGTTGTTCGATATCCGACCATGTGCGCGCCGCGACCTGGAGTTCGAGTCCGAGAGCGTCGAGGACGCGCAACGCCCGGCCAATCTCGAGGGTGTCCTTGCCGTTCTCGAAATCAGATACGAAGCGATTGCCGACGCCGGCAAGGGCAGCCAGTTCGTCTTGGCGTAATCCCTGCGTTCGCCGGTTGGCGCGAACCGTGCGCCCTAATCCTGCGGGGTTCATGACATGCTCCTTCGGGAAAATTCTCTTATCAATGAATGTGCAGACCCGGCTGAATGCTGCCCGGGCATGACATGCAGTATTTGTACATTCGACGCGAAATATATCCCGTACCGGAGTATTTTGAACCATTCTGGCGTGCGAGGTCGCGAAAGCGGTCATGCTTGACCTCGGGTCAGGTCGGGGGCTTGGCGAGTCTCCGTCCCAACAGCAACCAGCGGCCGATGCGACGACCAGCCGCTTCGAGATTGGGGCGGGCTTCCCGCAGCGCGCCCTCGAGTGCCGTCGGTGCGGTGACGGTGGTCTCGAATGCGTCGAAGTGGTCGGCGAGTTCGCGGTCGGCTTCACAACCCAGGCTGCCACCGACGGCGACCACTGGGATGCCCCGGGCCGCGCTGCGGCGAGCAACCCCGAGCGGCGCCTTGCCGGCGGCCGTCTGCCCGTCCACCCTACCCTCCCCCGTGACGACCAGATCGACTCCGTCGAGGGCGGCGTCGAATTCGATGAGGTCGAGCACCAGGTCCACACCCGGCACGAGTCGGGCGTCGCAGGCAGCGAGTAACGCGGCCCCGAGCCCGCCGGCGGCGCCGGCGCCCGGCCGCGTGCTCACCCCTCGCCCGCTCGCTGCCTCCAGCAGCTCGCCGAAGTGTGCGAGTGCGGCGTCGAGGCGCCCCACGGTGTCCGCGGAAGCGCCTTTCTGCGGACCGAACGTGGCGCTTGCGCCACGCGGCCCACACAGCGGGTTGTCGACGTCGCACGCGACGACGACCTGAGCCGTAGCCAGCACGTCGTGCAGCGATGAGAGGTCGAGGCGGGCGATACGCGGCAGGTCACCGCCGCCCAGGGGAGCGGTGATGGCGACCCCGCTTGCGTCGTAGAAGCGCGCTCCCAGCGCCTGCAGGGCACCGGCGCCGCCATCGTTGGTGGCTGAGCCACCGAGTCCGACGATGACCTCTTGGGCACCGGCGGCCAGTGCATCGCGGATCAACTCGCCCGTACCGAAACTGCTCGCCGCGAGCGGGTCGCGCCGGGCGGGCTCGACCAGGGTGAGCCCCGAGGCTTCGGCCATTTCGACCAGGGCGCGCTGGCCACCCGCAAGCAGCGCGTAACGGGCCGGCCGTGCTCGGCCGAGTGGATCGCGCACGAGAATGCACCGGGCATCGGCGTCGGTTGCGGTGAGCACGGCGGCGAGGGTCCCTTCGCCACCGTCGGCGACGGGGACGATTCGGCAGGTAACCGCAGCCCCCAGCACGTCGTGCAAACCACGCGCCAGGGCGGCCGCGGCGTCGGCGGCGGACAGGCTCTCCTTAAAGGAATCAGGCGCGATCAGGATGCGCATGTCGCGAATCCCCGGGGCGCTGGGCCGTCGTGCGTCCGCGGCGCTGTCGTCGCGCCGATCAGTGCCAGCGCCGGCGTGCCGGTGCGAGGCGTTCGGCCGCGTGCCCGAGCAATGCCGTGCGCACCCGCAGGGCCTGCGCATGGGGCAGGCCCTCGGCCAGTTGGAACTCGCTGCCCATGCGCCAACCGGCCAGGCAGCCGTCGACAAAGGCCAACTGGTTCTGCTCGACCGCCGGCACGCGGGTGCCAGGCAGGATGATCCCGACGAGGTTCAAGGGGTCGGCCGCGCTGACGGCGACGATCTGTCCCTGGCCCTCGTTGCGCCGAATCTCGCGCAACGCCGCGACCGCCTCGGGCAGGGCGAACTGCTCACCCGAATGACCGGCGACGAAGCGCCCGCCCCTCACCTCTCCACGATCTTCGAGTCGGCGCAACACCCACAGCAGCTCGCGCCAGGGCGGTACGGCCGTTTCGCGTTCGAGCAGGGCGCGGAAGACCACGCCGTAGCGACGTAGCAGGATGCGCGCGACGGCCTCGGCGCGGTCTTCGTCGGTACTGCCGGAGGGGGTGCGGCGCAGGCGGTCCCAGCGCCCGGCCTCGTCGATACCGGGTACGGTGGTGCGCCGGGTGCGGCGCCCGAAGGTGTTGCGCCGCGCCGCCGGCAGCGTCAGCGCGCGCAGGCCGGCGAAACTGTCACAGGTGACGTGGCCGGCCGCGGCGAGCTCGTCCAGGGCGTTCTCGCACTGCGTGCGCAGCAGGCCGCAGCCGCTCACGATGTCGTCGAAGAACGCCGCGCCGCCACGCTCGATGAAGGCGAGCACACTCGCCGCCGCGCCGCCGGGCCGGACTTCGGCACTGAAATCGACGCAGTCGAGCCAGTGGGCCAGATCGCCCCGCGGCATGACCGCGAGCGGCGTGTTGCGCAAGGTGCCGGCCTGTCGCGCGGCCAGGGTACGCTTCGGCGTCAAGCGCAGCCACGCGGCGCGCCCCGCCCGCACGAGATCGTCGAGCAGGTTCACCTGGTAGGCACGCAGGCGACCGGGCAGGAGCTGTCCCTCCCACGCGGCCGCCGGCGCTTCGAAACCCGACAGCTGACCGAGGATCTCGAGCAGCCCGCCGCCACCCTGCAGGCGCGTGTTGACGGTGAGATGTTGCCAATCGGCGAGGAAGCGCATGAACACCGCGCCCGGCACCGGTTCGATCTCCTGGCGCAGGCGGCCGAGGGTATAGCGGTGGATGCGCGCGAGCAGACGTCGGTCGCACCACTGCACGTCGGGGCCTTCGCTGTCGAAGCGCCCACGCAGGGCGATCCCGCGCCGCTCGATCGCGGTGAGGGCTGTGACCGCGGCGGCGCCGGTCACGGCGAACGTAGTGGTGATGTCGGCGGCGCCGAGTGGTCCGCTCATCTCCAGCCGGCTGCGCACCAGTGCGGCCAGGGCCTCGTCGCGTTCGAGCGGTGGGCCGGAATCGTAGGCCAGCGCGCTACCGCGACGTTCGAGCACGCTGTCCGGGTGCAGACCAAGCCACTCGGCCTGGCGCTCGGTCGCCAGCCAGCCGGCCAGCGGCGTCGCGACGTGGACCAGCCGGCCTGCGTCCTGCAGGCGCGCGCAGAGCGCCGCCACGCCGTCGCCGAGCCGTGCGGCTTCATCGTCCGGGACGAAGCCCAGCAACAGCACGGCCTCGTGCATCTCGTCGGCATCGCGCGGGCGCGGCCACACCTCCTCGCGCACGCGTGCGATGGCGGCGGCGTCGAGGCGCCCGAGATCGTCCGCCGTTGCCGGGTCCAGCCAGCGCCGCCCGCTGACGGCCTGGGTGCGCCGCTCTTCCAACGGCGCGTCGTCGAGGAAGGCATAGGGATTGGCGTTCAGCACCGCCAGCGCGAACGGCGACGGCTCGGTGAGGTCGCGCGCGATCAGCGTCTTGCTGCCGCCCGCGATTTCCCCCAGGAGGTTCTCCAGCGCCGTGACATCCATCGCCTCGTGGAGGCAGTCCTCGATGGCCTGGCGCACCAGCGGGTGATCGGGAATGTCGCGCCGTCCGCTCAGGTTCTCGGCACAGGCGAGCTGGTCGGGGAAGACCACCGCGACGAGATCCTCGGCCTGCATGCGGATCAGGCGCGGAGGCGTCTTGCGGCCGCCGCGGAAGCGTTGGATGGCGAGTGCGCAACTCGCCACCCAGCGCCAGCGGATGGTGAAGACGGGCGCCGTGAGCAGGGCCTGGGAGAGCACGTCGCGCACGTTCTCGCGCGCTAGGTAGCGCCACACCTCGTCGAGTTCGAAGCTGTGCACGGCGCCGAGCGAAATGACGATGGCGTCTTCAATTGCCGCCGCCTGCAACTCGAAATTGAAGGTGCGACAGAAGCGCTTGCGCAGGGCCAGGCCCCAGGCCTTGTTCAGACGGCTGCCGAACGGCGAGTGGATGACCAGCTGCATGCCACCCGATTCGTCGAAGAAGCGCTCCATGACCAGGGTGTCCTGGGTCGGCATGGCCCCGAGCGCGCGGTACCCGGCGAGCAGGTACTCGGCAGCCTGGCGCGCGGCGACGGCGCCGACGCCCGGTATCGCGCCGAGCAGCGCGGCGATCGCCTCACTCTCGGTGCCCGGCTGGTCGGCCAGGTCGCGCACCTCGGCGCGCAAACGGGACACCGCCGCCGAGAACTCGGTCGAGCGGGCCGGCGCCTCGCCCAGCCAGAACGGCATGTTGGGCGGTTCGCCCGCGGCATCCTCGACGCGCAGCGCGCTCGCCTCGACCCGCAGCACGCGCCACGAAGTGTTGCCGAGCTGGAACACGTTGCCGGGCAGGCTCTCGATGGCGAAGTCCTCGTTGACCGAGCCGACGATCTCGCCGCCGGGCTCGGCGATGACGTCGTAGTCGGCGGTGTCCGGGATCGCGCCGCCGCAGGTCACGGCGACGAGGCGCGCACCACGCCGCGCGCTGACCCGGCCGTTGACGTCGTCCAGGTGAAGGTAGCCACCCTGGCGGCCGCGGGCGAAGGCATAGCCGGTGGCGAGCATGTCGATCACGGCGCGGAAATCCGCCGCCGCGAGGTCACGGTACGGCCACGCTTCGCGCGCCAGTGCGAGGAGTTCGGCAAGCGCCTGGTCCGCACAGCTCGCTTCGGCGACGAGCTGTTGCGCCAGCACGTCGAGGGGGCCGGGCGGGATCTCGACGCTGTCGAGTTCGTCGCGGCGCACCATGTCGAGCAAGGTGACGCATTCCACCAGTTCGTCGCGGGTCTGCGGGAAGAGTCGCCCCTTGGCGACGCCGCCGACGGCATGGCCCGAACGCCCGACACGCTGCAGGAGCATCGCCAGCGTGCGTGTCGCGCCGAGCTGACAGACGAGGTCGACATCGCCGATGTCGATGCCGAGTTCGAGCGAGGCGGTCGCCACGAGCACCTTGAGTTGGCCGGCCTTGAGCCGTTTCTCGGCATCGAAGCGCCGCTCACGCGACATGCTGCCGTGATGCGAGCAGACCTGGTCCTCGCCAATCTGTTCGGCCAGTGCGCGTGCCAGGCGTTCGGCCATGCGCCGCGTGTTGACGAACACCAGGGTCGTGCGATGGGCGAGGATGAGTTCGACCATGCGCGCGCGCAACTCCTCGGCGACTTCGGCCGAGAGCACGGTCTCGAGCGGCGACGGCGGCATCTCGATGGCGAGATCGCGGCGGCGCACGTGGCCCTCATCGATTATCGTGCACGATCGTCCGGCGATGCCGACGAGGTACTCCGCCACACGCTCGATCGGCCGCTGGGTCGCGGACAGGCCGATACGTACCGGTGGCGTCGCCGTCAGCCGTTCGAGGCGGGCCAGGCTGAGCGCGAGGTGGGCGCCGCGCTTGTTGGCTACGAGCGCGTGGATCTCGTCGACGATGACGGTGCGCACGGTGCGCAGCATGTCGCGCCCACTGTCACTCGTCAGCAGGATGTAGAGCGACTCCGGGGTGGTGACCAGGATGTGCGGCGGGCGCTTGCGCATCAGGGCGCGGGCGGCAGCCGGCGTGTCACCGGTGCGCACCGCCGTACGGATACCGGGTGCCTCGCCGATCTCCGCCTCGAGGCGCGCGCGGATGCCCGCGAGGGGCTGTTCGAGGTTGCGCTGGATATCGTTGCTGAGCGCTTTCAGCGGTGAGACGTAGAGCACGCGGGTCTCACCGGCGAGCGCGCCGGCACGGGCCTCGGCGGCGAGTTCGCTGAGCGCGGTGAGAAAGGCGGCGAGGGTCTTGCCGGAACCGGTCGGCGCCGCGACCAGGGTATGGGCGCCGCCGGCCAGGGCCGTCCAGGCGCGCGACTGGCACACGGTCGGCTGGCCGAAAGAATCCTCGAACCAGGCCTTTACCGCAGGGTCGAACGACGCTGGAAGCATGGCGCGAGGTTAGCGCGTTCCGTGACGCTCGGCCATGGCGACACGCACTGGTCCATCGACCGCCCCTGCCCTATAGTCGACGTCCCGGCCGAGCCCAGTTCCGATGTCCGCCACCGCCTCCTGCACGTTCCAACCGATCGGCCACGTCCGCACCGACGTTGCCGATGCCGACGTCCCGCGCCGCCGGCGCGACATCGTCTCGACCATCGAAGTGTTGCCGCGCTTTGCCGAGGCCCTGCTCGGCATCGAGGCCTACTCCCATCTGTTCGTGTTGTTCTGGATGGATCGCGCGGCGCCGTCGGCGGCGCTCACCTGCCATCCGCGCGGCAACCCGGAGATCCCGCTGACCGGCGTGCTCGCCGCGCGCGGGCGCAACCATCCCAACCCCATCGGGCTCGCCGTGGTCGAACTGCTCGAAGTCCATGGCAACCGCCTGCGCGTACGATGTCTCGACGCCTACGACGGCACGCCGGTGATCGATCTCAAGCCCTACGATGACTACGACCGCGTCGAGACGCCGCGCGTACCGGCTTGGTTCAGCGCACGCGCGCGCCGCCCGGTCGACGGTTGACGTCGCGCGCCTGGTGCGCGGGGGCGGTCGCGTGCGGTACAGTGCACCACCCTGATCGCGCGCCACCTCAGTCATGATCACCGCTCGCCTCCGCCTGCCTGTCGTCGCCTTGCTCGCGCTGATGACGGCCACGGCCAGCGGTGACGAGGATCGCGAGTACGGCGCCTGGACCCTGCGTTGCGAACAGGCCGATGCCGACGCCGCGATGGAATGCATCCTGCAGCAGAACCTCGTGCTCCGCACCGGCGGCCAGCCCGTGCTGCAGTTCGCTCTCGGGCTGGCTCCGGACGATCATCAGCCGACGGTGGTGCTCAAGCTGCCGCTCGGCATCTACCTGCCGCCGGGCATCACGCTCCGTATCGACGATGGCGCGCCGGCGACCTTTCCGGTCGAGCGCTGCGATCCCGATGGCTGTCAGGCGGTGATGAAGATGCGCGAAGCGACGCTCGCGACCCTGCGCTCCGGGCAGCGCTTCACCATCACCTTCCACGACTCGGAACGGCGCGCCATCGACATGCCGCTGTCGCTGGACGGCTTCGGCGCCGCCTACGACGCCCTGCTGGCCGATGCCTCAGGGCGCGCCGACTGATACGCGGTCACCCGGCGTGAGCCCGAGACGGCGCGCCGTGCCGCCGGCGATTTCGAGCACGTAACGCACCGGGCGCGGCGCCGCGATGAGTTCGAGCGAGCCGGGGACCGCATCGTGATGGATGCCGGCGATGACACCCGCGGCATCCACGAACACCATGTCGAGCGCGAGCAGCGTGTTCTTCATCCACATCACGACTGCGCGTTCGTGACCGAAGTCGAACCACATCCCAGTCCCGGCGTCGAGCGTCGGCCGTCCCATCAGGCCGATGCGGCGCGACTCGGCGCTCAGCGCGAGTTCGACGGTGAGCCAGGCCTCGCTGCCGTCGGCACGTTCGATCCGCACGCGTGCGCGGCCATCGTTGGCGTCGGCCGGCACCGGCGTGGCCGACAGCGCCGCCCCGAGCAGCAGCACGCACGCACCGATCAGGGCGCCACGGCGCGTCATCGCCGGATCTCCGCATAGCGCGCCAGCGCTGCCTCGCGCGCCGTCCCGAGTTCGACCAGCGGTGCCGGGTAAGCGGTGAGACCGGCGGGCGGTTGGTGGATGGCGGCATCGTCGAGGTTGGCGAGCTCGGGCAGCCAACGACGCAGGTAGACCCCGCCCGGATCGAATCTCTGGCTCTGCGCGTAGGGATTGAAGATGCGGAAGTACGGCGCGGCGTCGGCGCCGCACCCGGCCACCCACTGCCAGCCGAGCGTGTTGTTGGCAAGGTCCGCATCGACGAGGGTGTCCCAGAACCAGCACGCCCCGGCCAGCCAGTGGATGCCGAGGTGCTTGGTCAGCAGCGACGCCGCGACCATCCGCACGCGGTTGTGCATGTAGCCGGTGGCCCACAGTTCGCGCATGCCAGCGTCGACCAGCGGGAAGCCGGTCCGCCCGCGCTGCCAGGCGGCGAGGCCGGCAGGGTCGTCGACCCAGGCCAGGTCGGTGAATTCCACGCGCAGCGGTGCCGTGGTGGTCGCAGGGAAATGGAACAGCAGGTGCCAGGCGAACTCGCGCCACACCAACTGGCGTGTCCAGGCCGCGGCGGCGTCGGCGAAGGCCGTGCGTCCGTCCTCGGCGATGGCAGCCTCGACCTGCCACCACGCGTCGCGCACGCCGAGCTGGCCCAGACACAAGTAAGGCGATAGCGCCGACACCCCGGCAACGGCCGGCTGATCGCGGCGGCTGGCGTAGCCGGCGAGGCCGTCGGCGATGAATGCGCTCAGCGCGGCCTGCGCGGCGTCTTCGCCGGCCGGCCACCGCGCGCGGATGCCGCCGGCCCAATCGATGCGGGGCACGAACGCGAGCTCGCCGAGGGCGAGCGATGCGGGCCAGGTCCGCGGTGGCGCCAGGGACGCGGGTGCCGGCAGTGGCGTCGGTGGTGGACCGGCAGCGCGACAGGCGCGATGAAACGGTGTGAAGACCTTGTACGGCGTCCCACCCGCGGTCATCAGCCGGCCGGGCTCGACCAGCAGGTTGCCAGGGAAGCTCCGCACCGTGCACCGCTCGCCGAGCGCCGTCTTGAGCGCGGTGTCGGTGGCGATGCCGGCCGGTGTGTGCCGCCGGTTCCAGTAGACGGCGTCGGCCCCGCATGCCGTGACGAGTTCACGCAGAACCGCGAATGGTGTGCCGCGTGCGATGACCAGCCGACTGCCCTGCCGGGCGAGCACCGCAGCGAACGCGGCCAGGTTGTCGTGCAACCACAGCCGGCTCGCCGCGCCCGGCGCCCACGCCTCATCGCCCTCGTCGATCCACACCGGCACCACCGCGCCGCGCTCGGCGGCGGCGTGCAACGCGGGGTTGTCCCGCAGGCGCAAATCGTGGCGCAACCAGACGAGCGTGGTGGGCATGGGGCGATGACGCTGGCAACGGTGACCGTCGGGTGGATGTGAATGCATGATACGCGCGGCCACGCGACGCGGATCGCGCCAGCACGTGCTTTATCCCGCCGGACGCTGCGCTTACCATGCGCGCGTCCCGCGTTCATGACCATCCACCTACGGGAGACCGCAACGCCATGCCACGCAAAGCCACCCTCTTCGCGCTGCTCGCCTGCTTCTGTGCCGCTGCCTCGGCGCACGGCCCGAGCCGGCAGAAGGTCGTCGAGACCGTCACCATCAACGCGCCGGCGGCCAAGGTCTGGGGCATGGTCGCCGATTTCTGTTCGATCAAGGACTGGCACCCCGGCGTGGTCGAGTGTGTCGGTGACGGCGGCAACGCCGAGGGGGCAACGCGCGTGCTGACAGTCGGCGAAGTCGGAGGCCCGCAGATCCACGAGGAACTGCTGAAATACGACGCCGAGGGCATGACCTACAAGTACAAGATCACCGAGACCGTCATGGAGGTCCTCCCGGTGACGACCTACTCGGCGTTCTTCACCGTCAAGGACAACGGCGACGGCACCTCGATCGTCGAATGGAAAGGCGGTTTCTACCGTGGCCATCCGAACAACGATCCGCCGCCCGAAATGAGCGACGAAGCCGCCGTCAAGGCCGTTACCGCGACCTACCAGGGTGGTCTGGCCGAGCTCAAGAAACGGGCCGAGCAGTAAGCCGCGCCATGACGCCGGCTCGCTGCGCCGGCGCGCTCGCCGGCATCCTCGGCGCCGGTCTGTCCGCCGCGGTGGCGGCAGCACCGTTCGCCTTCGTCACCAACCAGGGCGCGGACAGCGTCAGCATCGTCGACCTCGCCAGCAATGCGATCGTCGATACCGTCGCCGTCGCCGGAGCCCCGGCCGGCGTGGCCACGGACGCGCGTCGTGGCCTGGTCTTCGTGACCAGCCCGGACGCCCACCGCGTCACCGCGCTCGATGCCGACTCGCATGCCGTGGTCAGCGAGGCCGAGGCGGGGCAAGGACCGCTCGGCGTCGCCGTCGACAGTGTCGGCGGGCGTGTCTACGTCGCCGACTGGCACGGCAACGAGGTCAAGGTGTTCGATGCGCTGTCGCTCCAGCCGCGCGGCCGCTACAAGGTTGGCCGGGCGCCGTCCGGCATCGCCCTGAGCGCGGACGGTCGTCTGCTGCTGGTGGCCAACCGTGATGACGACGAAGTCCAGGCTATCAGCACCGTCGACGGCCTCACGCTGGGTCGCATCGGCGTCGGCAAGGCCCCGTTCGGGATCACCCTCAGCAGCGACGGTGAGCGTGCGTTCGTCGCCAATGTACAAAGCGCGGACATCACCGTCATCGACCTGCGCGGGCTGCAGCCTAGCCTCACCCTCGCCGTCGGCCAGATGCCCTACGCCATCGCCCACGACGCGCGCCGCGAGCGCCTGTTCGTGACCAACCAGGAAGACTCCACGGTGTCGGTGCTCGACCTGGTCGAACGACAGGAAATCACCCGCATCGCCGTGGGTGACTATCCGGAGGGCATTGCGCTGAGCGAACGCCTGCGGCGGGTCTACGTCGCCAACTGGTTCAGCAACAGTCTCACCGTCATCGACGCCGACAGCCTGCAGGTGCTCGAAACCATCGCCACCGGCGACGGCACGCGCGCGTTCGGCGCGTTCGTGCTCGAGTAAGGGCGCTCACCGCGCGTCTTCCGTGCCGGCGATGAGCCCGGCGAGTTCCGCCGCGACATCGTCGTGACGCGGTGCGAGCCCGAGTCGCCGCCACGATGTCCGCGGATCGCAGCGCCGCGCACCGCCGCCGCGCGCCGGCGTCGAGCCATCGAAACTCGGCGCGGCGACGCCGAGCGCCGATGCGAGCGCGGTGTAGTACGCGGCGCGACGCAGCGGCCGGCCATCGCTGATCAGCAGCACGGGCGGCGGCGCACTGAGTCGTGCGGCGGCGACCAGTGCCGCCGCGGCGTCTTCGGCCCGCACCAGGTTGAGCCAGGCGTTGGGATCGCCCGGCTGCGCCTGCCCGGCGCGCACGCTGTCCTGGCCGACGATGCGCCCCGGCCCCCACAGGCCGGCCAGGCGCACGGCGACACTGGACAACCCGGCGGCAGCCCACGCCGATTCGATGGCAGCCAGGCGGCGCGTGCGCGGAGACGCCAGGAGCGCAGGTGTTTTCTCGTCGACCACGGCAACCGCCGCGTCAGCCCAGATCCCGGTGCTGGAGGCCACCACCACACGCTGCGTACCGCTTCGCGCGAGGTCGCCAGCGAGCGCCGCCAACACGGCGTCAGGGGCGTCGCCGAGCGCGCTCGGTGGCAGGGTGAAATACACCGTGCCGGCAAAGCCGTCGAGGCGCGCCCGCAGGAGTGCGCGACCGGCATCGGTCGTGAGATCGCAAGCCAGGCTTTCGACACCGTCGACGTCCGGCACGGCTGGCCACTGCCGTCGCACCGCGAGCACCCCTTCCCCGGCCGGCACGGCCCGCCACAGGAAGGGCGCGAGGTAGCCGGCGCCGAGAATGACGTGGGCTGGGGTCATGTTGCCGTGCGCTCCGCCCAGTGCGAAGCCAGCATCGACAACAGGCAGTAGGCGATGAAGAAGTAGAGCCCGACGCCGAGTGCCGCGCGGCTGTGCACGTCCTTGTCGAGTGCCAGGAAAGCGACCAGCACGGCGACCACGAAGACGTCCGCCATCGACCACTTGCCCAGTGTATGCAGGGCGGCGAGGCTGCGGCGCCGCGTGGCGGGCTGCCCGGTCTGCAGCGCACATGCCACCAGACCGACCTTGGCCAACGGCACGACGATGCTGAATCCGCCGATGAGCACGGCCAGCAGGAGGTTGCCGTCGCGTGCAAGCGTGGCGACGGTCGAGCAGATGCTCTTGGCGTCATAGCGCAGGATGACATCGCCCAACACGGGTATCTCGGCCTGGGCGACCACGGTCAGCATCGGTGCGCCGATGCCGACGGCAAAAGCGACCACGGCCACCAGGTTGAGATGCCACGCGAACAGGCGCGGTCGTCCGCGTGCGGTCCACGCCACCCAAGCCAGTTGCGCGCCGCTGGCCGCCGCAAACAGGAAAGCGGCGCGTGCGGCGGAAGCCGCGGCACTACGCGAACCCTCGGCGAGCGCAACGTAGGCTTCCTTGAGATCGCTCGCGCCGGTGTAGAGCGAGAGGCTGAGGCGTTCGAGCAATTCCGCCCAGACCAGTCGCGTCGACCCGGCCAGCGACTGCATCTCGGCCGCGGCCTGCGCCAGCCGTTGCGCTTCGCCGGCCTCGATCATGATCAGCCCGGCCAGCGCCGCGGCGAGCGGATAGTAGAAGTAACGGGTGATGGTCGTCATGGTCGTCGCCGGCGCCGTGCGGGCGGTCGCGGGGCAAGCGTAACATGCCGTCCTTACAGAGCTTTCGGGGCTTGTCGCGCGGGCGCTTCCGGTTGCAGGGGGAACGGCGATTCAAATAGTATTTGCAGCGCACAATGCGCCCGATCCAGGAAGCTCTGTAGCCGCGAGCGGGCCGCCGAAAGGCGGGGCTCGCGGGCCTCGAGGAACAACGGCCCATGCGTGATTCGCGGAGCAATTCCCGCTCGCCGCAGGATCGCGCGCCCCGCCGCCAGCGCGCAACGCTGGCTCTCCTGCAGAGTTTCCGCTACGCGATGACCTAAAGACGGAGGTAGTTTAGTGACCGCGAAAATCCAGGTGCCGGCCGAAGGCGCCAAGATCACCATCAGCAACGGCGTACTCAACGTACCGGACAACCCGATCATCCCCTTCATCGAGGGCGATGGCATTGGCCCCGACGTCTGGCGTGCGAGCAGCCGTGTGCTCGATGCCGCGGTCGCCAAGGCCTACGGCGGCAAGCGCAAGATTCATTGGATGGAAGTCCTCGCCGGCGAGAAGGCCAACAACCTCGCCGGTTCGTGGCTGCCGGAGGAAACCCTCGATGCCTGCCGCGAATACCTCGTCGCCATCAAGGGCCCGCTGACCACGCCGATCGGCGGCGGCATCCGCTCGCTCAACGTGGCCCTGCGCCAGATCCTCGATCTCTACGTGTGCCTGCGTCCGGTGCGCTGGTTCAGCGGCGTGCCCTCGCCGGTGCGCAAACCCGAGCAGGTGGACATGGTCATCTTCCGCGAGAACACCGAGGACATCTACGCGGGCATCGAGTTCGAGGCCGGCTCGGAGGAGAACGCAAAGTTCCTCGACCTGTTCCAGAAGAACTTTCCGGATTCCTACAAGAAGATCCGTTTTCCCGGCAGTTCGGGCATCGGCATCAAGGCGGTCTCCTCAGAGGGCACCGAGCGCCTGGTGCGTGCGGCCATCCGCTACTGCATCGACAACAAGCGCAAGAGCCTGACCTTCGTCCACAAGGGCAACATCATGAAGTTCACCGAGGGCGCGTTCCGTAACTGGGGCTACGCCCTGGCCGAGCGCGAATTCGGTGGCGAGACCTATACCTGGGACCAGTGGGAGCGCACGGTCGCGGCCAAAGGCGCGAAAGCAGCCAACGATGAACAGCAGGCGGCGCTCGACGCCGGCCGCATCCTGGTCAAGGACGCCATCGCCGACATCACCCTGCAGCAGGTGCTGACGCGCCCGCGCGAGTTCGACGTCATCGCCACCATGAACCTCAACGGCGACTACCTGTCCGACGCCCTTGCCGCCCAGGTCGGCGGCATCGGCATCGCGCCGGGCGGCAACATCAACTACGACACCGGTCATGCGATCTTCGAAGCGACCCACGGTACGGCGCCCAAGTACGCCAACCAGGACAAGGTCAACCCGGGGTCGGTCTTGCTCTCCGGCGAGATGATGCTGCGCTACATGGGTTGGACCGAGGCCGCTGACATGATCATCGCGGCGATGGACAAGACCATCGGCCAGAAGACCGTCACCTACGACTTCGCGCGACTCATGGACGGCGCCACCGAGGTCAAGTGCAGCGAGTTCGGCGACGCCCTGATCAAGAACCTCTGAGGCGCCCCGCCACCGTTACGGCCGCCGAGCCATGGCCCAGCAATCCCTGCAGGACCTGATCCGGCTCGCGGCCGCCGGCATCCACGACGGCTTCACCAACTACAACAACAATTACCGCCGCATCACCCAGCGCGCTCGGCACCGTTTCGAGCAGCGCGACTGGGCTGGTGCCCGGCGCGATCTCGCCGAGCGCATCGAACTCTACGACAAGTCCGTGCAACGCACGCTCGGCGCGCTACGCGGCCTGCTCGATGCCCATATCGACGATCTCGGCATCTGGCGGAGCATTCGCGTGCTGTACTGGAGCCGGGTCGACGACGTTCCCGACGGCGAGTTCTCCAAGACCTTCTTCAACTCGGTGTACCGCGACGTCCTGCGCAGTCTCGACATCGATCCGACCCAGGTCTCGGACACCGCTGACGTCGTCTCGCCCGACCAGCCGCAGCGCCATCCCGCGCGTCAGCACAGCTATATCAACTGGTACAGCGTGCAGGACATCGTCGCGCGCATCCTCGGCGACTTCCGCTTCGACACCCGCTACGTCGATTTCGAGGCCGATGTCGCTTTCGTCGTCGCCGAAATCGAACGTGTCGTGGCCGATTGCGGCGAAGCCGATGACGCCGTGCGTCGGATCGAGGTCATGCATGACATCTTCTACCAGACCAGTCGTGCCTTCGTCGTCGGCCAGCTGTTCTGGACCGACCAGAGCTGCCCGTTCGTGCTCGCCTTCGAGAACCGCGCGGATGGCGTGCGTATCGAGGCCGTGCTGACCAACCCGGATGACGTCAGCGTGCTGTTCGGCTTCACCCGCTCGTATTTCATGGTCGACGTCGAACCGGTCGAGGGCGCGGTCGATTTCATCAAGGGCATGCTGCCGCGCAAACCGCTCGACGAGCTGTACACCATCCTGGGCCGCGCCCGCCAGGGCAAGACCGAGCGCGCCCGCTCCTTCTATCGCCACCTCGCCGATTGCGAAGACCATTTCGTGCATGCGCCGGGCGATCGCGGGCTGGTCATGCTGGTGTTCACCCTGCCCTCCTACGATCTGGTGTTCAAGGTCATCCGCGACAACTTCGGCCACCCCAAGAACGTCAGCCATGACGAGGTCAAGAAGAAGTACAAGTTCGTCTTCAACCACGACCGCGCGGGGCGCCTGATCGACACCCAGGAATTCCGCAATATCGAGTTCCCGTTGAACAAGTTCGCGCCCGAACTGGTCGAGGAGATGCTCAGCTCGACCTCGCACACGGTACGTATCGACGGCGACCAGCTGGTCATCGACCACCTCTACTCCGAGCGCCGCCTGACGCCGCTCAACCTGTTCCTGCAGGATTACGAGTTCGAGCAAGCACGCCTCGCGCTGCTGGACTACGGGCAGGCCATCAAGGATCTCGCCATGACCAACATCTTCCCTGGCGATCTCCTGCTCAAGAACTTCGGTGTCTCGCGCCACGGCCGCGTCATCTTCTATGACTACGACGAGCTCACGCTGGTCACCGACTGCGAATTCCGCGAGGTACCCGAAGCGCTGTACCCGGAGGACGAGTTGCGCGCGGAGAGCTGGTTCTATGTCAGCGAGCGCGACATCTTCCCGGAAGAGTTCATGCGCTTCATTGCCGTCGAGCCGCGTCTGCGCGAGGCCTTCCTGGCCGCGCACGGCGACCTGCTCACGGCCGACTACTGGCGCGACATCAAGCAACTCCACGTCGAGAACCGGGCGCCCGAGATCGCGCCGTACTACCGGCTCGGGGCAAGACGGGACGGCCCGCGGGAGGGACGCGCCGAGCGGTCGTGAGTATATTGTCCGAGCAACTAAGAATGATTATTATTCATTCTAACTTTTTCCAACGCAGGCGCCTGTGCCGACCGCCGTGCCATCGAATGCACCATCCGTGACCCTGTCGAAGCTCAAGCACGGCGATCGCGCTGTGATCACCCACATTGAAACGCCCGATGCCGGTGCAGTCGCCAAGCTTGCCGCGCGCGGCATTGTGCCGGGCACCTTGGTCGGCATTCTCTGCGCGGGCGATCCTTTTCTCATCGGCATCGACAACGATCGCTGGGCGCTCAACCTCACCGAGGCCGCCTGTATCCACGTCGACGTCGTCGATCGTCCCCGCCGCGGCCTGCGCTCGCTCTTCCGCCGTTCATGAGCGCGGCCCTCACCGCGCTCGCGCCCGGCCAGGCGGGGGACATCTGTGGCTTCACCAGTGACGACATCCAGCGCCTGATGGAGATGGGCCTGGTCGAAGGCACCACCGTCGAAGTGTTGCGTTACGCACCGGCCGGTGACCCGGTCGAGATCCGCGTCATGGGTTACGCCCTGTCGCTGCGCAAGGCGGAAGCCGCCTGCATCCTGCTCGAGAACGTGCGCCCGGCATGAAGCAGAACGCCGCCGGCGCCCATCCCGTCGTCGTCACCATCGGCAATCCCAATACGGGCAAGAGCACCCTGTTCAATGCCTTGACCGGCATGCGGCAGAAGGTCGGCAACTACCCCGGCGTGACGGTCGAACAGGTCTCCGGCCGGGCCGACATCGGTGGCCGGGAGATCCGCCTGGTCGACGTGCCGGGCACCTATTCGCTGGCCGCGACCTCGCCCGACGAGATCATCGCCGTCGACGTCCTCGCCGGCGACATCGCCGACCTGCCGCCGCCGGCGGCGGTTATCGTGGTGGTCGACGCCACCAACCTGCGCCGCAATCTCTTCCTGCTCACCCAGGTGCTCGAAGCCGGCGTGCCGGTGGTGGTCGCGCTCAACATGACCGATCGCCTGGCGGCGGCCGGGGTGAGCCTCGATCACGTCGAACTCGAGCGTCGACTCGGCGTACCGGTGGTACCGATCGTCGCCGCCGAGCAACGCGGCATCGAGGGCATCCGCGCGGCCGTCGCCAGCCAGCTCGAAGCGCCGCGCATCGCCGATCTCGCGGTCAACCCGCGCCTAGATGCCGCCGTCGCCCTCCTCACCAAGGAACTCTCGAGCGCACAAGGCCCGGCCCGGCACCTCGAAGTCCGGCGGGCCCTGATCGATGTCGGTGGTTATGCCGAGCAGCGGCTCGTCGAGCGCCATGGTGCGGTGGTGCAGGCGCGGCTCGAAGCCCTGCGCGCCGATATCGGCGGCGGGCGCAACCTGGCCACGCTCGAGGCGCGCGATCGCTACAGCTTCATCCAGGGCCTGCTCGACGGCGTCGAGCAGCGCGGCGAAGTCACGCGCGAACGTGCCCGCGACCTCGCCGACGCGGTACTCAACCATCCGCTGAGCGGTACGGCCATCTTCGCCCTGGTCATGGCACTGGTGTTCCAGGCCGTGTTCGCCTGGGCCGGTCCGCTGGTCGACGGCATCGACTTCCTCACCGGTGCCGCCGGTACGGCCGTCGTCAACCTGCTCGGCGACGGCCTGCTCGGCAGCTTCGTCGCCGACGGCGTGATCGCCGGCGTCGGCAGCGTGGTCGTGTTCCTGCCCCAGATCCTGATCCTGTTCGCCTTCATCATCGTCCTCGAGGACACGGGCTACATGGCCCGCGCGGCCTTCCTCATGGACCGCGTGATGCGTGGCATCGGCCTGTCCGGCCAGGCCTTCATCCCGATGCTGTCGAGCTTTGCCTGCGCGGTGCCCGGCATCATGGGCACGCGCATCATCGCCAATCGCCATGATCGCCTGGCGACCATCCTCGCCGCACCGTTCATGACCTGTTCGGCGCGCCTGCCGGTGTACTCACTGCTGATCGCGGCCTTCGTGCCCGATACCCGCTACGTCGGCGGCCTGGTCAACCTGCAGGGCCTGGTGCTGTTCGCGCTCTACCTGCTCGGCATTCTCGGTGCGGCGCTGACGGCGTGGCTGGTCAGCCGCCTGTACTGGCGGCGCGCGCGGTCGCGGTTCCTGCTCGAGATGCCGCCCTATCGCATGCCGAGCCTGCGCGCGGTCCTGATGAAACTGCTGTCGCGTGCGCTGATCTTCCTGCGCCGCGCCGGCACCATCATCTTCGCGGTGACCCTTGTCGTGTGGGCGTTGGCGTCGTTTCCGCGCACCGATGCGCAGGCGGCCGGCGCGGCGCCGCCCCCCAGCTTGGAGAACAGCTACCTCGGGCGATTGGGGCACGGCATCGCCCCGGCGTTCGCGCCGCTCGGTTGGGATTGGAAGGTCACCGCCGCGGTGCTTGCTTCCTTCCCTGCCCGCGAGGTGGTGATCGCGGCACTCGGCACGATCTACGCCGTCGACACCGAGAGCGACGACGGCGCCATGACCCTGACCGGGCGCATCCGCGAGGCGCGTCATGCCGACGGCACGCTGGTCTACACGTTGCCGATGGTGCTGGGCCTGCTGATCTTCTACGCCTATTGTCTGCAGTGCGTGTCGACGGTGGCTGTCATGCGGCGCGAAACCGGGACCTGGCGCTGGCCACTGGCGGCCTGGTGCTACATGACCGCGCTCGGCTACGGTGGTGCCTTCGTCGCCTACACCACTGGCAACGCCGTGCTCGGCGGTTGATGAGCGCGGCGCGCGCGGTTGGCACCGTCGCCGCCCGCCTTTATCATCGCCTGCCCCATCCAGCGCCTGCCGAGTAAATCTCCCGATGTTCCAGATCACCGACGACGAACGCATCGCCGGTTACCGCCCGCTGATCCCGCCGGCCATCCTGACCGAGGAACTGCCGGTCACCGAGCACGCCTCGAACACGGTCGCGCGCGCGCGCCGCGCCGCGGAAGCCATCGTGCGCGGCGACGACGACCGCTTGCTGGTCGTCACGGGGCCATGTTCGATCCACGATCCGAAGGCCGCGCTGGAATACGCCGATCACCTGCAGGCCCTGGCTGGCGAACTCGCCGACGATCTCCACGTCGTCATGCGCGTCTATTTCGAGAAGCCACGCACCACGATCGGCTGGAAAGGTCTCATCAACGACCCCCATCTCGACGGCACCTTCGATATCAACAACGGACTGCGCGCGGCGCGGCGCCTGCTGCTCGAACTCGCCAACCGCGGCATTCCCGCCGGCTCCGAATTCCTCGACGTCATCACGCCGCAGTTCATCGCCGACCTGATCTCCTGGGGGGCCATCGGCGCGCGCACCACGGAGTCGCAGATCCACCGTGAACTCGCCTCCGGCTCGTCGATGCCGATCGGCTTCAAGAACGGCACCGACGGTAACGTGCAGGTCGCCGTCGATGCCATCGGTGCGGCGCGTCACCCGCATCACTTCCTTTCGGTGACCAAGCAGAGTATTGCCGCCATCGTCAGCACCGCCGGCAACGACACCTGCCATCTCATCCTGCGCGGCTCCAATGTCGGCCCGAACTACGATGGCGAGTCGATCGCCGCCGCCGCGGCCCTGCTGTCCAAGGCCGGGCTGCCCGAGCGCATCATGATCGACTGCAGCCACGGCAACAGCCGCAAGG
Organism: Gammaproteobacteria bacterium; assembly: GCA_050184115.1. Classification (GTDB taxonomy): domain Bacteria; phylum Pseudomonadota; class Gammaproteobacteria; genus JACKNG01. Next base: position 69,453 of record JBFXAQ010000006.1, read on the forward strand.
ACCATCGTCGCCAGCCCGAGGTCGTCGCCGAGGTCTGTCGCCAGCTCGCCGGCGGCAGCCGACGGGTGTGCGGGGTGATGCTCGAAAGCCACCTCAAGGAAGGCAAGCAGGATCACACCACCGCCACGCCGCTGGTCTACGGCCAGAGCATCACCGATGCCTGCATGTCATGGGACATGACCGCCCCGCTGCTGCGCGACCTCGCCGCCGCGGTCCGCGCGCGCCGCGCCGCGCCCTGAGCGTCCTGCTGCTGACGCTCGCCACCGCGGCGGCGGTGGCGGCGCCGCCGCAGCGCATCGCTTCGCTCAACCTGTGTACCGACTCGATGCTGTTCGAGTTGGTCGACGATGCGCGCATCGCCTCGGTCACCGCGCTGTCCCGCGATCCCGGCCTGAGTCCGTTCCACGCGCGCGCGGCCGGTCTGCCGATCAATCACGGCTCGGCTGAAGAACTGCTGGCGGTCGAGCCGGACCTCGTGCTGACCGGTACCGGCGGCACACGCCTGGCGGAACGCCTGCTGGGCGCACTCGGCGTCCCGGTGATCGATTTCGAGCACGCCGCGTCGCTGGACGCCTATGCCGACAACCTGCGCCGGCTCGCCGGTGTTCTCGGTGTCGCCCAACGGGCCGACACGATCCTGGCCGACCTCGACGCAAGGCTCGATGCGGTAGCCCGGCCTGCCACGCCCGGGCCACGCGCGATGGTCTACCAGCCGAACGGCTACGTGCCGGGTACCCGAACCCTGATGCATGACATTTTGGCGCGCGCGGGATACACCGATCTCGCGAGCGAACTCGGCCTCGATTTCGGCGGTTTCGTCGCCCTCGAACGCCTGGTCGCGATACGGCCGGAGGTCGTCATCGTCAGCGTTCGCGACAACTCGGCGCCGTCCCTGGCCGAACAACTGCTCGAGCATCCCGCCCTGCGTGGCAGCGCCGCCGCGGCCTACCGGGTGCTTGTCGACGAGAACCTGTGGACCTGTGCCGGCAGCTTCAGCGCCGCCGCCATCGCCACACTGGCACGGGCGCGACCGTGAGCAGCGTGGCTTACCCGCCTACCCGCGTGCGACGACTGCCGCTCGCAACGGCCGCACTGCTCGTCGTCTGTGTCCTGCTGTTCGTCGTCGCGCTCTGCGTGGGGCCGGTACCGACCGCGCCGGCCGCGCTGCCGCGCCTGCTGTGGGGCGACCCGGGCGATCCGCTCGCCGTCATCGTGCGCGAACTGCGGCTGCCGCGCGCGCTGCTGGCGGTCTTGGTCGGCGCCAGCCTGGGCATGTCTGGCGCCGCCCTGCAGGGGCTGTTGCGCAACCCACTCGCCGAACCTGGCTTGCTCGGCATCTCGGGCTGCGCGGCGCTTTGCGCGGTGCTGGTCTTTTACGGCGGTTACGCGGCCCACGATGGCTGGGTGCTGCCGCTCGCGGGCATGATCGGCGCCGGCATGGCGGTGCTCGGTCTCTACGCGCTGGCCGGCCGCCGCGCCAGCATGCTGACCCTCATCCTGGCGGGTGTCGCGCTGAACAGTCTGGCGGCCGCGCTCACCACCCTGGTCCTCAACCTCACGCCGAATCCCTTCGCTGCCTACGAGATCTTCTTCTGGCTGATGGGCTCGCTCGCCAACCGCAGCTTCGAGCACGTGTGGTTGGTGCTGCCTTTCGTGCTCGTCGGCGGCGCCTTGCTGCTGGCGAGCGCGCGCGGCCTCGACGCGTTGGCGCTCGGCGAGGACGTCGCACGCAGTCTTGGCACCGATCTGGATGTGCTGCGCCGGCGCGTCATCCTCGGCAGCGCGCTCACCGTCGGAAGCTGCGTCGCCGTGAGCGGGGTCATCGGCTTCGTCGGCCTGGTGGTGCCGCATCTCGTGCGGCCACTGGTCGGGCACCGCCCCGGCGCCCTCCTCGGCGTCAGCGCGGTAGGCGGCGCGGCCCTGACCTTGGCCGCCGATCTCGGCACGCGCTTCCCGCTGCTGAACGGCGAATTGCGTCTCGGTGTGGTCACCGCGCTGATCGGCGCGCCCTTCTTCATCCACCTGGTGTTGCGCTCGCGCCGGCTGGCATGAACCTGCTCAGCGCGCGCGGGATCGTGTTCATCCGCCAGGCACGGTGTGTACTCGATGCCGTCGATATCGACGTCGCCGAGGGTGAGCTGGTCACGCTCATCGGCCCCAACGGTGCCGGCAAGAGCACGCTGCTGCGGGTGCTCGCCGGCCTGCTCGAACCCGTCGCCGGCCAGGTACGCCTGCTCGAGCGCGCGCTCGACGACCATCACGCCGCGGCACGTGCCCGTCTGCTCGGATACCACGCACAGAATCCGGAACTCAACTGGCCGCTCTGCGTGCAAGACATCATCGCCCTCGGACGCTTGCCACACGCTGCGGGGCTCGGCACGCTGGCCGCCGCCGACGAGGCCGCGGTACGTCAGGCCGCCGCGCGCGCCGGCCTGCTCGAACTCCTCGAACGGCGCGGTGACAGCCTCTCCGGCGGTGAGCTGGCCCGTGTGCTGGTCGCGCGCCTGCTGGCCGGCGAGCACCGCGTGTTGCTCGCCGACGAACCCATCGCCAACCTCGATCCGCGCTACCAGTTGGACATCCTCGATCTGCTGCGCGGGCATGCCGATAGTGGTGGCGCGGCCGTGGTCGTCCTCCACGATCTCGCCATGGCAGCGCGCTACAGCGATCGCCTGGTACTGATCGACCAGGGACGCGTCGCGGCCTGTGGTACGCCTGCCGCGGTACTCACGGCGGAACGCCTGGCGGCCAGCTTCGGCGTCGGCGTCGACTACCTGGCGAGCAGTGGCATCCATGCCGCACTGACGACCCGGCGCCGCTGAACGCCCCGGCTGGCCGGGGTGGCGGCGGCCTTCCTACAATAGGCCCACACTGTTTCCGGGGAGACGTTCGATGGCGCGCGCCAAGCTTCGTTTCGGCCTGTGGTACGCCTTCCGCAACCCAGCGGCATGGCGGGTCGACTACGCCGACCTCTACGCCGCCCACCTGCGCCAGATTGCCTGGGCCGAGAGCATCGGTTACGACGACGTCTGGCTGACCGAACACCACTTCTGCGACGACGGTCATGCGCCGTCGATCCTGCCCCTGGCGGCGGCGGTTGCGGCGACCACGACGAGCATCCGCATCGGCACCGGCGTGCTGTTGCTGCCGCTGCACCATGCGGTACGGGTCGCCGAGGACGCCGCAACCATCGACATCCTCTCGCGCGGGCGCTTCGAACTCGGCGTCGGCATCGGTTACCGGCCACAAGAGTTCGCCGGCCTCGGCCAGTCGACTGCTGAACGTGCGGGTCGGATGGACGAAGGGCTCGAAGTGATCCGCGCCCTGTGGTCGGGCCAGCCGGCGCACTACCAGGGCCGGCACTACCAGCTCGACGGCATCAGTCTCGGTCTCGCGCCGGTCCAGCAGCCGCGGCCGCCCTTGTGGGTCGGTGGCTTTGCCCCTGCCGCGGCGCGGCGCGCGGCGCGACTCGGCGACGGCTTCATCGGCACGGGTGAGATGGTCGAACAAGCACGGTTGTTCCGCGAGGAATGGGCGCGGCAAGGGCGCGCCGGCGCGCCGCGCCTGGCCGGTGGACATTTCTGGCTGATCGTCAGCCGCGACCCCGACGCGACCTTCACCGCCGTGGCACCGCACGTGCTCTATCAGATCAACGTCTACAACCAGTGGCTGGGCGAAGCGGGCCAGGCCCTGTTCCCGCCGGTGGAGAACCCGGCGCAGCTGCGTGAACTCGGCATCCTCGCCTGCGTGACGCCGCAGGAAGCAGTCGACCGCATCGGTGCCTATGCCGAACAGACCGGCATCGAGCGCTATTACACCTGGACGGTGCCACCGGGTTACCCGGTCGAACGGATGGACGAACACCTGGCCTTGTTCGCCGAGGCGGTGATGCCGCACTTTCGCTGAGCTGCGGCCGAGGTAAATTCTTTTTGGTTATAAATTTTTTCTTTTTTATTATTTTTAAGGATCTTGGTGACACCCCAGAATGCGCCCCTCTTCTCCGTTCCCAGGGAGCGCATCGCCATGGCCTTGGTCACCACGCTGTTCACCAGCAATCCGTTGACCCTCGACGGCAACCTCGCCGCCGCCGCCGCCGAACTGCGCGGACTCGACGCGGCGGCGATCATCGAATGGGGCCTGCGCCGGGCGCAGGCGCCGGTCGTGACGACCAATTTCCGCCCCGGCGCAGCGGTCCTGCTCCACCTGGTGACGCAGGCCAGGCCCGGCATTCCGGTCGTCTGGATCGACACCGGATACAACACGCCGGCGACCTACCGTTACGCCGAGACCCTGCGCGAGCGCCTCGGTCTCGAGCTCCATTGCTACACGCCGGCGCTGAGCCGCGCCCGCCAGGCCGCGCTGCGCGGCGACACGCCACGGCCGGAGGACCGCGACTTCGCCGCCTTTGCCCGCGCCATGAAGCTTGAACCTTTCGAGCGGGCTTTCGACGCCCTGCGCCCCGACGTCTGGTTCACCGGCGTCCGCGCCGAGCAGAACGCTTTCCGGCGCGAACTCGGGGTCGTCTCGCGCGGCGCCCGCAACACCCTGCGCCTCGCCCCGTTGCACACCTGGACCGCCGCGGATCTCGCCGACCACCTGCTCCGTCACGGCCTGCCCGACAACGACGATTACGTCGATCCGACCAAGCCGGCACCGCACCTCGAGTGCGGCTTGCAGCGCCTGGCCTGAGAGCCCGCGGGGCTCAGGCCTCGACGGTCACCGGGATCTTGCCAATACGCCCCTGCCACTCGCGCGGCCCGGTCTGGTGGACCGAGGTGCCGCTGCTGTCGACCGCCACCGTCACCGGCATGTCCTCGACCACGAACTCGTGAATGGCCTCCATGCCGAGGTCTTCGAACGCCACCACGCGCGACTGGCGGATGGCCTTGCTCACCAGGTAGGCCGCACCACCGACCGCCATCAGGTAGACCGCGCGGTGTTTGCGGATGGCCTCGATGGCGACAGGCCCGCGCTCGGCCTTGCCGATCATGCCGAGCAGGCCGGTTTTCTCCAGCATCATGTCGGTGAACTTGTCCATGCGGGTCGCGGTGGTCGGGCCGGCGGGACCGACGACCTCCTCGCGCACCGGGTCGACCGGGCCGACGTAGTAGATGAAGCGGTTCTTGAAATCGACACCGGCGGGCAACGACTCGCCGCGCGCGAACAGATCCTGGATGCGCTTATGGGCGGCATCGCGCCCGGTCAGCATCGCGCCCGACAGCAACAGCGTCTCGCCGGGTTTCCAGTTCTGTACCTCGTCCGCCGTGACGGTGTCGAGGTTGACGCGGCGCGCACTGGCGCCGGCCGACCACGTGACCTCCGGCCAGTCCGCCAGTTTCGGCGTCGGCAGGTGGGCGACCCCGCTGCCGTCGAGGTGGAAATGCACGTGACGCGTGGCCGCGCAGTTCGGGATCATCGCCACCGGCAGCGACGCCGCATGCGTCGGGTAGTCGAGGATCTTGACGTCGAGCACGGTGGTCAGTCCGCCCAGGCCCTGCGCTCCGATGCCGAGCGCGTTGACCTTCTCGTAGAGTTCGACGCGCAGTTCCTCGATGCGGCTGGCGGGGCCGCGGGCGATCAATTCCTGCATGTCGATGGGGTCCATCAAGGCCTGTTTGGCCATGAGCATGGCTTTCTCAGCCGTGCCGCCGATCCCGAGACCGAGCATGCCGGGCGGGCACCAGCCGGCGCCCATGGTCGGCACCGTCTTCAGGACCCAGTCGACGATGCTGTCAGAGGGGTTCAGCATGGCGAACTTCGACTTGTTCTCCGAGCCGCCGCCCTTGGCCGCGACCGTAACGTCGAGGCCGTCGCCGGGCACCAGTTCGACGTGGATGACGGCCGGGGTGTTGTCGCGCGTGTTGGTGCGCGCGCCGGCCGGCTCGCGCAGGATCGAGGCGCGCAACTTGTTGTCCGGGTGGAGGTAGGCTCGACGCACGCCCTCGTTGATCATGTCCTCGAGCGATTCGGCGCCGGCCCAGCGCACGCCCATGCCGACCTTGCAGAACACCGTCACGATGCCGGTGTCCTGGCAGATCGGGCGATGCCCCTCCGCGCACATGCGCGAGTTGATGAGGATCTGCGCCATGGCATCGCGCGCTGCGGGGGATTCTTCGAGCTCGTAGGCACGCGCGAGATTGGCGATGTAATCCGGTGGGTGGTAGTAGGAAATGTACTGCAGGGCGTCGGCGACGCTCTGGATCAGGTCCTCGGACTGGATGGCGGGCACCGCGGGAATCCTCCTCGTCGTCAGGGGTCGTTGGCGGCGCGATCCTACCACCGTCATGGGCACGGCCATGCGCCGCCGTACCCTCGCGCGTTGCTCGGTGGGCTGTCGCTCTGCGCATCTTGATTGTAGGATCCGGGCCCACCGGTCGTCCTCGCTACGGGTTCTGCAACGCCACAGATGGCGTGGCGAGTTCGTCGTGCCGCCGGCGAGCGCCGCCGCGGCGGCACCACACCTCAATATCCGAGACGTACACACGATGAATGATCCCGTGTCCCGGGCTGTCGCGCTGTCCATCGCGCTGCTGGCGGCCTTCCCCCTCGCCGCCGCGGCGGCGGACAAGGTCGACGCCGTCGTCCAGGTCGGCGAGCAACGTGCCACGGAAGGCGCCGCAGCGCAGAAGCAGATCGAGCAGATGAGCGACCAGGCCGGCGACATCGAAGCCGAGTACAAGCAGGTGCTCAAGGTCGTCGAAGGGCTCGCGGTCTACAACGGCCTGCTGCAGAAGCAGGTCGACAACCAGGTTGCGGAGATGAACGCGCTGCGTGACTCGATGGACAAAGTTTCGCTCATCGAACGGCAGATCGTGCCGCTGATGATGCAGATGGTGGAGACGCTGGGCGAATTCGTCGGTCTCGATGTCCCTTTCCTCACCGCCGAGCGCAACGAGCGCGTCGAACGCCTGCGCACCATGATGGAGCGCTCCGACGTGACCGCGGCGGAGAAGTTCCGCCAGATCATCGAGGCCTACCAGATCGAGAACGAGTACGGGCGGACCATCGAAGCCTACAAGGGCACGCTCGACGTCGACGGTGGCAAGCGCGAGGTCAATTTCCTGCGCGTCGGGCGCGTCGCCCTGCTCTACCAGACCGATGGCGGCGAGCTCACCGGGGCGTGGAACCAGCAGTCGCGCGCCTGGGAGGTGCTGCCCCCCGAAACCTACAAGCAGGCCGTGGCCATGGGCCTGCGCATCGCGCGCAAACAGGTCGCGCCGGATCTTCTCGTCTTGCCGGTGGCCGCGCCGAAAGGAGCCGCACAATGAACGCGAGGTCGAATGTGCTGGCGCTGCTCTTGGCGCTGTTCACCGTCCTGCCCGTCGCTGCCGCCGACGAGGCGCCACTCAACCTCGACGCGTTGCTCGACAAGGTCAAGGCGGGTCGCGTGCAGGATGCCAAGGACAACGCCGCGCGGCTGGAGAAGTTCAAGGCCGACAAGGCCGCTCAGGCTCGCCTGCTCGAACAGGCCAAGGGCCAGCGCGGCCAGGGCGAGGCGCGCTCGCAGGAGCTCGAAACGGCGTTCGAGGAAAACGACAAGCAATTGGTCGAACTCGAGCTGCAGTTGAAGGAGCGGCTCGGTTCGCTGAAGGAATTGTTCGGTGTACTGCAGCAGGCGGCCGGTGACGCCCGCGGCCAATTCGAGAACTCGCTGACCCACCCGCAGTTCCCCGACCGCATCGCGTTCCTGAACGAACTCGCGCAGAAGATGGGGCAGACCAATCGCCTCGCCTCGATCGAAGAGATCGAGCGGCTGTGGTTCGAACTCCAGCGCGAGATGACCGAGACCGGCAAGGTGGTGCGGTTCCCGGCCAAGGTGATCACCCTCGATGGCGCCGAGGTCGAGAAGGAGGTCGTGCGCGTCGGCGCCTTCAACGTCGTCGCCGACGGCAAGTACCTCTCTTTCGTGCCCGAGACCGGCAACCTGATCGAACTCGGCCGTCAGCCGGCGGCGCGTTACGTCGATCGCATCCCCGAACTGGCCGCCGCCAGCGAGGGCTACCACCCGTTCGCCCTCGATCCCTCGCGTGGCCAGATCCTGTCACTGCTGATCCAGGCGCCGAGCCTGCGCGAGCGTATCGACCAGGGCGGCGTGGTCGGCTACGTCACCATGGCGCTGGGGGCACTCGGCCTGCTCATCGCCCTCGAACGCCTGCTCGTGCTGACCGTCACCGGCATGCGCGTGCGGCTGCAGGCGCGCAATCCCGACAAGCCGGGCAACAATCCGCTCGGCCGCGTGCTCAAGGTCTACCACGACAATCCCAAGGCCGACGTCGAGACGCTCGAACTGAAGCTCTCTGAGGCCATCCTGCGCGAGACGCCGCGCATCAACCGCCTGTTGATGTTCCTCAAGATCATCGCGGTGGTCGCGCCGTTGCTCGGCCTGCTCGGTACCGTCACCGGCATGATCATCACCTTCCAGGCCATCACCCTGTTCGGCACTGGCGATCCGAAACTGATGGCGGGCGGCATCTCGACGGCGCTGATCACGACCGTGCAGGGCCTGTGCGTGGCGATTCCGATCGTGCTGCTGCACACCCTGGTGTCGACGCGGGCGCGCCGCCTGACGCAGATCTTGGAAGAACAGGCCGCCGGCCTGGTCGCGGCGCAATCGGAGCAGCGCCACGCTGCCTGAGTTCGGCCCATGGAAGCACTCCTCTATCACATTCCCCAGCTCTCGGCGGTGCGGGATTTTCTCGAGATGGGTGGCAACGTGCTGCTGCTCATCGCCGGCCTGCTGGTCTTCATGTGGATGCTGATCGTCGAGCGCATGCTCTATCTCGGCATGCGCTATCCCGGGCTCGCGCGCGACGCCATCGCCGCCTGGGAGGCGCGCGTCGAACGCACCTCATGGCACGCCCACCAGGTACGCGAATACCTCGTCTCGACGGTTGCGCAGGACCTCGAACGCGGCATGCCCCTGATCAAGACCTGCGTCGCGCTGTGTCCGCTGCTCGGGCTGCTGGGCACCGTGACGGGCATGATCGAAGTCTTCGAGGTGATGGCCATCTCTGGTTCGGGCAATCCGCGTTCGATGTCGGCGGGCGTCTCCAAGGCGACCATCCCGACCATGGCGGGCATGGTCGCGGCGCTGTCCGGAGTGGCCATGAGCGCCTGGTTGCAGCGCCGGGTGAGCCGCGAGCGCGACCTCCTGGCCGAACACATGACCATGGATCACTGAGTTTCCGAGCGGAGCATCTTCATGAGACGACTGGCCGGACGCAGCAACGACGAGGACGAGGCGGCAATCGACCTGACGCCGATGCTCGACGTCGTCTTCATCATGCTCATCTTCTTCATCGTCACCGCGACCTTCGTCAAGGAGGCCGGCATCGACGTCAACCGCCCCGATGCCGCCACCGCGGTCAAGCAGGAGAAGGCGAACATCCTCATCGCCATCGATGCCGAGAACCGGGTATGGATCGATCGCCGCCAGATCGACATCCGCGCCGTGCGCCCGAACATCGAGCGCCTGCACGCCGAGAACCCGCAGGGTTCGGTGGTGATCCAGGCCGACAAGGCGTCGAATACCGAGACGCTGATCAAGGTCATGGACGCGTCGCGCTCCGCCGGCGTGTTCAACGTCGCCATCGCGGCGCAGGAACCTTGAACGTGGTGGCAGCATCGCGACGCACACCGCGCCCGGCACCCGCTCGCGCGCTGCCTGCAGCCCTCTGAGCGGAGCCGCCATGGCCAGCACCGCCCTGCCCTCACCACGTCGCGATCCGCTCGCCGCCGCGCGCTTCGCGATCGGCGTGCTGCTGGCCATTGTCATCACCGCCGGCCTGTTCTGGGTCATGCAGTACCTGATCGCGACCGCCGACCGCTCGCTCGACGAGTCGCAACGCGGCAGCCTGCTCGATTTCGTGCGCGTCAAACGGGCCGAGGTTGTCGAGCGTCGCCAGGCCAAACCGGAGAAACCGCCACAACCCAAGGCCCCGCCGCCACAGCCGCCGGCACCGAAGCTCGACGAGCTCAAGCCGACGGCCGAAAAGATGGCCGTCACCGCCGCGCCGGTCGAGACCGAGATCGACCTCGCGCCGGGCGGCTTCAGTCTCGGCATCGGCGAAGGCGATTACCTGCCGATCGTCAAGGTCGCACCGATCTACCCGCAACGCGCGCTGTCGCGCGGCGTCCAGGGCGACTGCATCGTCGAGTTCACCGTCACGCGTTCCGGCACCACGCGCGACGCGTTCGCCGTCGAGGGCCAATGCGACCGCCTGTTCGAGAAGGCGTCGGTCGAGGCGGCGCTCAAGTTCAAGTACAAGCCGCGCGTGCTCGAAGGCCAGGCGGTCGAGGTGCCGGGCGTGCGCAACAAGTTCACCTACAAGCTGGAAGATTGATCATGCTCCGCGGCCTGCTCTTGTCGCTGCTCCTCGTCGTGCCGCTGCTGGTCACGGCGGCCGAGGGCGAACAGCAAACCAAGCAGACGGTGGCGATGAGTCAGCCGGTTTTCGAGGGGCTCAAGGCGGCGCAGGAGCAGATCGAGGCCAAGCAGTACGGCGCCGCCCAGGCCGGTTTGAAGAAGCTGCGCGAGACCAGTGACCTGTCGCCCTACGAGACGGCCCAGATCTGGAACCTCACCGCTTACGGCTTCTACCTGCAGGAGAATTACAAGAACGCCATCGGTGCCTACCTGAACGTGCTCAAGCAGGACGGCCTGCCCGCCGCGCTCGAGCAGAGCACGCTCAAGACCCTGAGCCAGCTCTACTTCACCGTCGAGGACTACGCCAAGGCGCTCGCCGTGGTCGATCGTCTGCTCGCGGCCGTCGCCGAACCGAGTCCGGACATCCTCATGCTCAAGGGCCAGGCGCACTTTCAGCTCGAGCAATACCAGCAGGCGCTCGTGCCGATCCGCAGCGCCATCGACCAGTACCGCGTCCAGGGCAAGAAACCACAGGAGAACTGGTTGCTGCTGCTGCGCGTGAGCTATTTCGAACTCGGCGACTTCAAGAGCATGATCGCCGTGCTCAAGGAACTGATCACGCTCTATCCCAAGGACCAGTACCTGCTGACCCTGGCCGGCGTCTACAGCGAACTCGGCGACACCCGCAAGCAACTCGCGCTGACCGAGGCCTTGTACGAGAACGGGCGCCTGGCCGACCCGAGCCAGGTCGTCAACCTGGCCAATCTCTACCTCGTGCACGACAACCCCTACAAGGCGGCCAAACTGCTCGACGCCGAACTCGGCGGACGGGTCGAGGAATCCGAACGCAACCTGCGCCTGTTGTCGCAGGCCTGGTACCAGGCGCGCGAGGACGAGAAAGCCATCGGCCCGCTCGCCCGCGCGGCCAAGATGGCCGGTGACGGCGAACTCTACCTGCGCCTGGCGCAGTCCTACATCAACCTCGATCGCTGGGAGGAAGCCGCCCAGGCCGTCGAGCAGGGCCTGGCCAAGGGCGGCATCAAGCGCGTCGATACCGCCAACATCATGCTCGGCATGGCCTTGTTCAACCAGCGCAAGCTCGACGCCGCACGCAAGGCCTTCGTCGCCGCGTCGTCCGACAAGCGCAGCGCCACCGCCGCGCGCCAGTGGATCGCCTTCGTCGAGAGCGAAATGACCCGCGACGAGACGCTCGACCAGACACTGCCGGAGCAGGCAGCGCGCAAGCAGGACGCCATTCTCGAGAACCTCTGAGGTCGCGCTGCGCCGTCGGCGCGCGATCGCCGCCCACGCGGCACGGGGTTCAGGCCGACGAGACTTCGTCTGCCCCTGGCCGCGGCGGTTGCATCTCGCCTGGCCCATCCGTTTCCGCCGCCGCGACGAGTGCGAGTTCGAAGCTCGCGAGGTCCGCTGTCGCCGCTGCCTGCACCAATGCCAGCCGGGCCAGGAAGGCAAGCTTGTCACCGTCACTCGCGCCTGCTGCATCGAGCGCGGCGGCGAGGCGATCGTAGGCCTGTTCGAATTCTTCTCGCGTCATGGCGTGGTCCGCCCGGTGGCGCGCAGCAGGGCACCCAGACCGGCACCGGCGTCAAATGTTGCCCACGCGGCGCAGACGTGGCGATCGGGCCGCACCAGCAAGGCGCTACCGGGCGCGGCGGCGTAACGCCGCGCGAGGCGACCGTCCGGGTCGGGCACCCAGCGGACGTCGCGCTCGCCACGTTCACCGGGGCCACAGCCGATCACCGCGAGCGGGAGTCCACGCGCGGCGGCGTCCTGAGTGAACGCTTCCACGGCGCGGTGCGCGTCGCCGGCGTCATCGGCGAAATACAGCAGGGTGAAACCCGTGCCCAGCCAATCGAGCAGGTAGGTTCCGTCGTCGAGCCGGCTGTTGAACAAGGCGGCACCGGGTGCGGGCCGCGGCGCTCCGCACGCGGCCGGCGTGGTCAGTGCGCTGTCCGCATAGGTGTAAGGTTGCGATTGGCGCGGGTCGAGCAGATCACGGGCGGACGCGTGGGTCGCGGCGAGTGCCAGGGCGGCATCGCGCAGCAGGCGATGCCCGCGGGTCGGTGGCGACATGAAGCGCGTGCTGCGCCCGGCCTGCTCGAAGATGTCCAGGGTCGCACCGCGCCGCTCGGGGCTGTAACTGTCGAGCAAGGTCGGCGCTGCCCACCCGCGCAGCACCCAGGCCAGCTTCCACGCGATGTCGGCAGCATCGGCGAAACCCGAGTTGAGCCCGCGCACGCCAAAGATGGGCACGAGATGGGCGGCGTCGCCGACGAAGAAGACATTCCCCGCACGGTAGTCGTCGAGGCACAGGGTGTAGGCCTTGTAGAGACTCCACCATTCGAGCGCCCAATCGTCGTCCTCGCCGAGCATCTCGAGTATGGGCGCGAGACGCGCGCGGATGCTCGCCTCGGCCAGCGCCGTCTCTTCGTCCTCGTCCTCACCGAGCTGGTAGTCGATACGCCAGATGTCGTCCGGCTGGCGGTGGACGAGGATGGTCGCACCGGGGTTCGCCGCCGGGTCGAAGAAGGCACGCCGCTCGGTCGGATGAGCGGAACGCAGCTTGACGTCGACGATGACGTAGCGGGCCTCGTGGGCGCCGCCGTGCAACTGCAGGCCGAGAGCCTCGCGCACCCGGCTGCGCGCGCCGTCGGCGGCGATGGCGTAGCGCGTGTGCAGCGGGTAGGCGCCATCGGGGCAAGTGACCTCGATATCAACCCCGTCCGCGACGTTGCGCAGGTCGACGAGGCGGTGTCCGAAGCGCAGGTCGATCAGCGGATCGGCTTGTGCCGCCGCGACGAGAAAGGCCTCGATGTATTGTTGTTGGAGGTTGTACATCGGGTGGAAACGCTCGTCCGGCCCGTGCGGCATGGCCAACCGGAAGACCGCACGGTCGCGGTAGTAGGAGGTGCCGTGGGTCCACGGCAGAGCCTTGGCGGTGAACGCCCGGTCGACACCGATCTGCTGCAGGATCTCGAGGCTGTGTCGCGCGATGCAGATGGCGCGGCTGCCGTCGCTGACCGAGGTCTTGGGGTCGAGGACGACGCTCGCGACGCCCTGGCGCGCCAGGGCCAGTGCGGCGCACAGGCCGACCGGACCGGCGCCCGCGATGACGACATCGGCCTCGTCGGGTGCATGCGGCCGTGGTGCGACGGCGTAGTCTGGGTAGTCGAAGTAGAGCGAGGCGACCTGGCCGGCCGGACGTGGCATGCGCGCTGTCCTCAGGCCTCGGCAGCGAGTGCCGCCAAGGCCGCCTTGCAGCGCCGTTCGAGTGCCGCACGCGCACCGCTCCAGGCCTTGCCGTGGCCGGCGAACAGGGTCAACCCTTCCAGGGTGGCGACCATGACGACGGAGACCTCGTCGATCGCGGCTGCCGTGGCCTGCGGTTGGATCTCGCGCAGCAGGTCGACCAGCACCTGCCGCGCGCGTTCGTACATGCCATCCATCAGGCGCGCGGCCTCGGCGTCGTGATTGGCCAGTGCCCACAATTCGGGAAAGAAGCGCGTGGTGCGCGGCGTGCCGAGGTCGCCGAGCCAGAAGTCGAGCACGCGTTCGAGTTGGGCACGCGGATCGCCGGGATACCCCTGGCGCCGGCGCTCGAATTCGGCCAGGTAGCCACCGATGACGTGTTCGACCATCGCGCGCAGCAGTTCGCTCTTACGCGGGAAGTAGTAATTGAGGTTGCCGATCGAGATACCCGCGGCATCGGCCACCGCGCGTACGGTGAAGTTCGCATAGCCCTGGTCGAGGAAGACCTCGACGGCCGTCTCCAGAATGCGTTGCACGCGGTCGCGCCCCTTGGGCGTGACCGAGGTTTCGGGCGCCGGCTGCGCCCGGCGGTGAAGCGTAGACCGCACTGTGAACTCCCCTCGCCATGTCCTTGCGCCTTGATCTGGCGCGCCCTCCGCCGGCGGTCAAATCCCGGCGCTAAGCCACTGGTTTTTCAAGGGTCGACCGCGGGCGTTGCGATGGCTATACTCGCGCAAAAATTTAGGACGACCGCCCTAGACTAGCACCGCGACGGTACGCCAGGAAGCGTCCGGGTGTTGTTACCAGACAGCCAGGGGGACTACCAACATGGCACCATTCAAGCGTGCTGCGCTGGCCACCGCCATCGCCGCCATCATCGTCGCACCTGCCGTCACCGCCGAGGTGTTGGAAGAGGTCGTCGTCACCGCACAGAAGCGCGAGCAGAGCGTGCAGGACGTCGGCATCTCCGTCACCGCCTTCACCGGCGAGCAGCTCAGCCAACTTGGTTACACCAACGCGCAGGAAGTCACCGCGCTCGCGCCGGGTGTCAGCACCATCCAACCGAACGGCCCGGCCAATTACGCTGTCGCCATCCGCGGCGTGGCGCAGAACGACTTCATCTCCAACCAGGAAAGCCCGGTCTCGATCTACATCGACGACGTCTATCTCAGCCAGATGTCGAGCGCCGGCTTCATGCTGTTCGACATGGACCGCGTCGAGATCCTGCGCGGCCCACAGGGCACCCTGTACGGCCGTAACGCCACCGGCGGTCTCGTCCACTACGTCTCACGCAAGCCGACCGCCGAGCGTGATGGCTACGCCCAGTTGACCGGCGGTTATTACGACCAGGTCAAGTTCGAGGGCGCCTATGGCGGCGCATTGAGCGACAACGTCTTCGGCCGTGTCTCCGTCGCCACGCATCACAACGACGGTTACGTCGAGAATCGCCTGCTCGACGACGACATCAACAACGCCAACGACTATGCGGCCCGCATTCAGTTGCTGTTCCAGATCAACGACGACCTCGACTTCCTGTTCAACGCGCGTGGGTCGCTCTCGCAGATCCGTACCGGCTTCTTTGAGAATGTCACCGGTGGCTTTGACCCGGTGACCTTGGCTGGATTCAATACGCCCGGCGTACCCAACATTTACAACGGCTACGCCGACAACGACGGCGACGTGTGGGCCGGCGACTACAACTACTTTGGCCATCAGGATATCGAGACCTGGGGCTTCTCCGGAACTTTCAACTGGGACCTGCGCGACGATCTCAAGCTGATGTCGATCACCGACTACCAGACTGTCAAGCGTGACTACATGGAAGACTCGGACGCCTCGCCGTTCTCCGACATCAACTTCTTCCAGGCCACGGATGCCAGACAGTTCTCGCAGGAATTGCGCCTTATCGGCACCGAGGACCAGTGGCGCTGGATGACCGGGTTCTTCTTCCTGCACGTCAACGTCAACGACGCTAACGGTGCGCAAACGCCGCTACTGACGACGTTCAGTAATCCTATCTGGTGCCAGGGCGGTGCCGCTGCGGGCTGCGCCGCCCCCAATGGCGGTTTCCCAGCACCACTCTTCGACGATGCGACTGGCCTTTTCGGTGCTATCGAAGGCGACGGGAGCTTCTTCGGCAACGACAACCCCTACCACACTATCACCAACAGCTGGTCGCTGTTCGGGCAGCTCGAATACGACTTCAACGAGCAGTGGACCGGTATCGCCGGCCTGCGCTACATCGACGAGCACAAGAACCATACCTTCCACAACAATTTTGTTGATTTTAATTTCGGTTCGAAATGGCGTAACGGCAACCCCAATATCCTGCAGAATTTCGGCACTTATACCGGCAACTACGATAAGGGACTGTGGGCAGCCAAGGTCGAACTCGACTTCAAGCCGACCGAAGATGCCCTGCTCTACGCGAGCTGGAATCGCGGCGTGAAAGGCGGTGGTTTCAACGCGCCCCTGGATATCACCGATTACTTCGGCATCTTCGATCCTGTAAACCCGGGTCTTCCGATACCGCTTACCGACAGCCTGATGAAGTTCAAGGAGGAGAAGCTCGACGCCTTCGAGGGCGGCTTCAAGCTCAGCCTGTTCGGCGGGCTGGCCCGCCTCAACGGCTCGGGGTATTACTACGACTACAAGGACTACCAGGCCTTCCAGATCCTCGGCCTGACCACCTTCATCTTCAACGCGGACGCCAAGTCGCATGGCGGCGAACTGGAGTTCCAGGCTTCGCCCATCGAGGGCCTCGATTTCCTCGCCGGCCTTGCCTACAACGACGTCACCATCAAAGATGCCGACCTAGACGGTGCTGGCCCCGGGCCGGCCGAAGACACCAAGCCGGTGCAGTCGCCGAAATGGAACGTCAACGCGCTGCTGCGCTACCAGTGGCCGTTCTGGCAGGGCAACCTAGCCATTCAGGGCGACTTCCAGTACCGCTCCAAGCACTTCTTCAGCCTGACCCGCGCGCCGGCCAGCACCCAGACCGGCTATGCCATTGGCAACGCGCGCCTGAGTTACGCAACCGCGGACAAACGTTGGGAAGCAGCGGTGTTCGTAAACAACATCGCCGACGAGGAGTATCTCGTGCAGACCTTCGATCTGGCCGCGATGTTCGGCATGAACGAGCAGTTCTATGGCCTGCCGCGCTGGGTTGGCGGCAGCGTCCGTTACAACTTCTGATCGTCCTGGCCACGCCGGGCGGGCATCGCGCCCGCCCGGTTGTCTTCAACGTTCGCTGTCCCGCACCAACTCGCGCAAGCGCGTCACCTCGACTTTGCCCAGCGCCGTGCGCGGCAGGGCCTCGACGAAGACGACGTCGCGCGGCCGTTTGTAGCGCGCCAGCACACCTTCGCAGCAGGCCAGTACCGCTTCACGCGTGACCTCGGGCCGGGCGGGCACGCCGATCACCACCGGCACCTGCCCCCAGCGCTCGTCGGCGCGGCCGGCGACGGCCACTTCGCGCAACAGTCCGCTGCCTTCCAGTACGCGCTCGATCTCGGCCGGGTAGATGTTCTCGCCGCCCGAGATGATGACGTGCTTGATACGGTCCTTGAACCAGAACAGTCCGCGCGCGTCCCGCGCGGCGACGTCGCCGCTATGGAACCAGCCGTCTTCGAATGGCACCGCCGCGGCGCGTGCGTTGTCCCAGTAACCGCGGGCAACGTGGGGGCCGCGCACGAGAATCTCACCGGGCATGCCGAGTTCGACCTCCTCCCCTGCCGCGTCGACCAGGCGCACCTCGGTGTGCAGGCCGACCCGGCCGATCGCGCCGACGGTGGCGAAGGCATCCTCGATGCGCTGGTAGATGGCGACCGGGCCGGTCTCGGTCGAACCGTAGATCTGGATGACGGCGACGTCGCGTTGGTGGAGCGCCTCGATGGCCGCCACGGGCACGTCGGTCGACCCCGTGGCGACCGCGCGCAGCGAGCCGAGATCGGCGTCCCTCCACCCAGGCAGTTCGACCAGGGCCTTGATCACGGCGGGCACCAGCACGGTCAGGCTGGGGCGCCAGCGGGCGATGAGATCGAGGGTCTCGGCCGGTGCGAAGCGCGGTTCGAGGTAGACCGAGCCGCCGCAGTAGAGCGTCGGCAGGGTCTGGATATTGATGCCGCCGACATGGAACAGCGGCAGCACGTTGAGCGCACGATCGTTGGCCGTGAGGCCATGCATATGCACGGCATTGAGGGCGTTGAACAGCAACGCCTGCTGGCTGAGGACCGCGCCCTTGGGGCGGCCGGTGGTGCCGGAGGTGTAGACCAGCAGCACGGGCGTGTCGGGTGCGACCTCGCGCGCAACCAGTGTCAGCGCGGCGTCGGATGCGGGCAGGCGCTCGGTCGCCAGAGCGTCGGAGTCGCCCGCGGCGATGCGGCGCGGCCCGCACAGGCCGGCGCCGAGATCGGCGCAACTCGCGTCGACCACCAACAGGCTGGCGCCGGCGTCGGCCAGCACGGCCTCGAGTTCCGATGCCGACAGGCGCCAGTTGAGTGGCAGCAGCAGCGCGCCGAGATCTGCGCAGGCAAACAGCAGGGCGAGTTGCTCGCTGCTGTTGTGGCCGAGCCAGGCCACGCGATCGCCGGTGCCGATGCGTTCGTGCCGCTCGAGCCAGTCGATGAGGGTCGCGATGCGGTTCGCGAAAGCCGCGTAGTCGAGCGCGCCGCCCGGTTCCTCCAGCGCGATCCGGGCAGGGGCGAACGCGGCATGGCGTTCGATCCAGCCGGCCAGGGAGCGCATCAGTCGCTTTCGCCGGGCAGGTAGAGGGCGTCGTGGCCGATGCGTTCGAGACAGATGTCGGCGTTCCAGGGCAGCATCAGCGAACCGCAGCGGCTGTCGCGGTAGAGGCGTTCGAGCGGCAGGGTCTTCAACATCGATTGTCCACCGCAGGTGCGGATGGCGAGCTGGGTCATCTCGTTGGCGTTCTCCATCACGCTGTACTGGGCGGCCCAGGCACGCAGCATCATCTCGCGCGTGGGATCGACCCGTGCCTCGCTGACGACCTGGAACCACAGCGCCTTGGTCTGCTCCAGCATGAGGCGCATCTGCGCGACGTTGTGCTGCTTGACGGCGTTGTGCCGCCGCTTGTCGCCCTGCTGTCCCGGCACCTCGCCGCGCAGGTAGCGCACGGTGAAGTCGTAGGCGGCCTGGGCGATACCGACGTAAGTCGGTGTCAGGGTGAGGAACATGTGCGGCCAGCGCACGGCCCCCTGGTAGTAGAAACCGGCGGGCATCAGCGCCTCGTCGGCGCCGACGACGACGTCTTCCAGCACCAGGGTGCGGCTGACCGTACCGCGCATGCCGAGGGGATCCCAGTCACCTTCGACACGCAGGCCGGGCGAATCCGCCGGCACGGCGACGTAGAGGGTGTTGCGGCGCGCCAGCTGGCCGTCGGCATCCGCCTCGGTGCAGAGGATGCCGTAGTAATCGGCGTGCCCGGCGAGAGAGGCGAAGATCTTGCGCCCGGTCAGGCGCCAGCCGTCGCCCTCGCGCACGGCGCGGGTGGCAAAGGGCACGGCGCCGGCGGCGGCCGTGCCGCCTTCCGAGAACGGCTGGGCGTAGACCGCGCCCTGCTCGACGATGCGCGCGTAGTGCAGCGCGCGGCGACGTTCGTGGGCCGCGCGTTCCTCGCTCGTCATGTCCAGGGTGTCGGCGAGCGGGCCGGTCCACAGGCACGAACAGACGTGCATGTTGAACGTCAGCGCGGTGGCGCCGCAGTAACGGCCGATCTCGGCCGCGGTCAGGGCGTAGGCGCGGTAATCGGCGCCAAGTCCGCCGTAGGCGGCCGGCACGCACACGCCGAGCAGGCCGGCCTCGCGCAGGTCCGCGTAGTTCTCCGTCGGGAAGCGGGCCTCGCGGTCGAACGTCGCGGCGCGCGCGGCGAAGCGACGCTGGCCGAGTTCGCGCGCGAGCGCGGTGAGCTCGTGCTCCTGCGCGGTGAGGCGGAAGGCCTCGGTATCGAAGATCGGGGTGTCGGCGACGAAGCTGTCCATGGTTCAGCCCTTGACCAGGCGACCGCGCTCGACGACGGCGACGCCATCGAGGCAGACCGTGCAATTGCCGGCCGGCAGGTCGAAGTGACCCTCGGTGAAGCGCCCGGCGACCTCGTTGGCCCCGGTCGAGTAGAGGAAATTGCCGGCGTAGGCGCGCAATTCGGTGCCGTTGGTGTCGCGCTGGTCGTACATCGTGAGCGCTTCGTAGCGGGCCCGCTCGTTGAGCCCCCAACCGACGTGGCTGACGCCGTAGGCCTCGCGATCGCCCCAGGCGGCGAGGTAGCGGCGCATCAGCTCGGCATCGGTGCCGCTGCCGTTGACCGCGGTGACGTAGTCGTTCTCGATGACCAGTTCCACCGGGTGTTCGAGGTAGCGCTTGAAGGTGAGGTTGATATCGCCGACATCAAGCACGAGCCGCCCGTTGACACTGCCGGGGCGCGGAAAATTGACCACGATGCCCCCTGGCCAGTGCGAGACCATGCCGGGTTTGTCGGCCCAGCCCCACACGCCGCCGGTGCGCGCGTCGGTGAGATCGATGACGAGGTCGGTGCCCGCATCGGAGGTCACTGTCATGCGGCTGGCGCCGCGGCAGGCCTTGATCGCGGCGCGTACGACCTGCTCGTCCTCCGCCGCCGGCACCAGGCGTTCCAGGGCGTCGGGATGCTCGTTCGACACCATCATCACGCGCGAGCCCGCGCCGAGGATGGCCGGTAACTGCGGCGCATGGAGCAGGCCTTCGACAGTGAGGTCGACGACCATGGCCGAGGCCTTGAGTGCCTCCAGCGCCGCCGCCTGCCCCTGCAACACCTGGCTCGCGCCGGTCGAACGCACCGGTACCGAGGCGCGCTGCGGCAGCGTAGGTACGGTGACCTCGAACACCTGCAGGCCGAGCTGCTGCAGGGCCAGCCGCGTGAGTTCACGGTTGAGCGGGCGCGACTGCGTTTCGCAGAGCACGGCGACCTCGGCCCCGGGCTCGAGCTTGCACAGCGCGAAGACCCGCTGGAAGGCGTCCAGCCAGCGGTGTTCGATGACGTCGTTCAGCATTGCAGAATCTCCTCGTGGAATGCGCGCCGGGCCGCCGGCAGGGTTCGTGCCCGCGCCAGGCTCAGGGCGCGCCGATCGCGTCGGGATGGGTATCGCGGAACGCCGGCAGTTCCATGCAGGCTCGCTCCACGGCGGCGACGCGCGGGTAGTCGTCGAGGTCGAGGCCATTGCGCCGCGCGACGTCAGCCTGCGGCACCAGGCAGACATCGGCAAGGCTGACGGCATCGCCGATGGCATAGCGGTGCTGGCCGCCGTGCGCGGTCAGCCACAGTTCGATGGCATCGAGGCCCTCCGCCAGCCAGTGCGTGAACCAGGCACGACGCCGGCGGGTATCGACGCCGAGCGAGTCGCGCAGGTAGACGTGCACGCGGAAGCCGTTCAAGGGGTGGATGTCACAGGCCACGATGCTGGCGATCTGGCGCGCCCGCGCGCGTTCCTCGCGTGAACCGGGCAACAGCGATGGCTGCGGGTAGCGCTCTTCGAGGTATTCAAGGATGGCCAGTGACTGGCTCAGGTGCTGGTGCTCGTCGCTGTACACCGGCACCAGGCCTTCGGGGTTGAGGCTGCGGAAGCCCGCCTCGTGCTGCGCCCCTTGCAGCAGGTCGACGTCGACGCGCTGGTAGTCGATGCCCTTGTAGGCGAGGGCGATGCGCACGCGGTAAGCGGCGGATGAACGGCTGAAATCGTGGAGCTCGAACACGGCTGCATGCCGCCTGCGTCGCCCGCTTCAATCCTCGTGCGCGGCGCAGCCGAGACGCGGCCGCGCTGCTGACGGCACCGTGCGACGCGCCTCAGCCATCATTGTTGGCCACGGTCACGACCAATCCGTCGAGCGCGTCGCTAACTTCGATCTGGCAGGTCAGGCGACTGTTGGGGCGACGCTCCACCGCCAGCTCCAGCGTCGAATCCTCGATCTCGTCCGGCTTGCCGACCGCTTCCATCCACGCTTCATCGACATAGGCGTGGCAGGTGCTGCAGGCGCAGCTGCCGCCGCAGATCGCGAGGATGCCCTCGATGCCGTTCTGGATGGCGCCCTCCATGACCGAAATTCCGCTCGGCACCTCGCATGTGCGCGCGTTGCCGTGGATGTCGATGTACGTGATCTTCGGCATGCAGGATTCCCCTCCCCCAAATCGCTTTCTTTATGGATTCAATGCGCTGGCTGCGCGGCGCCGTTCAGCCGCGCGCGAGTTGCATCAGGTCGACCTCGGTGTTGGCGACGTCGACCGCGGAGACCATAGTGCCTTGCGCCAGCAAGCGGCGGCAAGCCATGTGATCGGCCGGTCGGTTGACCGAATCCGCGCCAACCAGGCGCCCCTCGCGGAAGTAGAACAGCGAGAAAGCACCGCTCTCGGGCGTGCCACGCGGGACGCTCTGGTCGTGCGGCATGCCGATGCCGGCCATCTGCAGCTTGACGTCGTACTGGTCGGACCAGAACCATGGCACTTGCACGTAGGGTTCGCTCGTCCCGAGCAGGCTGGCCGCTGCCACCTTGGCCTGGTCGACGGCGTTCTGCACCGACTCGAGACGGATCTCGCGCTCGAGAAAACCGTTGTAATGCCAGGTGCAGTCGCCGGCGGCGACGATGTCGGGATCGCTGGTACGGGCATGGACGTCGACGACGATGCCACCGCGACATTCGAGTCCGGCGGCGGCGGCGATCTCCTCGTTCGGTACGACGCCGATGCCGGCGACGACGACATCGACCGCGGTCTCGCCGCCCTGCGCATCGCGCACCACCAGTCCCGCCGACGTCTTCTCGATGGCGGCGATACCGCAACCGAGGCGCAAGTCGACGCCGCGGCCGCGATGAAGGTCGGCATACCACGCGGAGATGGTCGGCGACACGGCGCGCGCCATGAGCCGGTCCAGCCCTTCGTACAACACCACCGACTTGTTCAGCGCGCGGGCGATGGCCGCGACCTCGAGACCGATGAAACCGCCGCCGACGACGGCGACGCGGGTCGCCGTGGCAAGCCGTTCACGCAAGCCTTCGCTATCGGCCAACGAGCGCACGTAGCAGATGTCCGCGGCGTCCGCGCCCGGGCAGGCCAGTGGTCGGATGCGCGCACCGGTCGTCAGCGCGAGCCGTGCGTACTCGACGTCGTGGCCATCGGCGCAGCTCAGACGCCGTGCCGTGCGGTCGATGGCGGTGACGGTGCAGTCGAGGCGCAGATCGACGTCGTTCTTCTCGTACCAGGCGTGCGGCCGGAACCACAACCGTTCGGCCTCGAGTTCCCCGGCGAGGAACTTCTTCGACAGTGGGGGCCGTTGGTAGGGAGGGCTCGATTCCGCGGCGAGCAACAGCAACGGGCCGGCGTAGCCCAGCCGACGCAGGGAATCGCAGATCTGCAGGCCGGCCTGCCCGCCCCCGATGACGACATACGGCGCGGCAGCCATGGCCGCTGCTCAGGTCTGGCGTTCGGGGATGGTGACCCGCAGCCCGTCGAGCTCGGCGCTCATCTTGACCTGGCAGGACAGGCGCGAGTTGGGCAGGCGCTCGCTGGCCGTGCATTCGAGCATGTCGCCTTCCATGTCACCGACGGCCGGCAGCCGGGCGGCAAACGCGTCGTCGACGTAGACGTGGCAGGTCGCGCAGGCGCAACCGCCGCCGCACTCGGCGACGATGCCGGCGATGTCGTTCTGGATGGCGGCCTCCATCAGGCTCCAGCCCACGGGGACCTCGACCACGTCCTCGCGGCCGTCCGGTTGTCGATAGGTTACCTTCGGCATGTCTTCGCTGGTCGTCACATGTTGGGATAGTTGGGGCCGCCGCCACCTTCCGGGGTTACCCAGTTGATGTTCTGCGTCGGGTCCTTGATGTCACAGGTCTTGCAGTGCACGCAGTTCTGCGCGTTGATCTGCAGGCGTGATTCACCGCCCTCCTCCACGAACTCGTAGACCCCCGCCGGACAATAGCGCTGCTCCGGGCCGGCAAAGCGGGCAAGGTTCACGGCGACCGGCACACTGTCATCGCGCAGGGTCAGGTGACAGGGCTGGTCCTCCTCGTGGTTGGTGTTGGAGAGGAACACCGAGGACAGGCGATCGAAGGTCAGCACACCGTCGGGCTTGGGGTAGTCGATCGGCTGGCATTCCGACGCCGGCTTGAGCTGTTCATGGTCAGGGCGGTGGTGCAGCGTCCACGGCGCCTTGCCGCGCAGCACCACGGTGTCGAGGGCCGAGTAGGCAAAGGCCAGTGGCAGCCCCCAGTGGAAGGATGGCTTGATGTTGCGCACTCGGTAGAGTTCGTCCCACAGCCAGGTCTGCTCTAGGCGCTCGCGGTAGGTAGTGACCTCGACGCCGCTGGACGCCTCGTCGGCCAACGCCTCGAAGACCGCCTCGGCCGCGGTCATGCCCGACTTCATCGCCGTGTGCGTGCCCTTGATCTTGGGCACGTTGAGGAAACCGGCGCAGTCACCAATGAGGAGGCCGCCGGGGAAGGACAGTTTCGGGATCGACTGGAAGCCGCCCGCCGAGATCGCACGCGCGCCATAGGCCAGGCGCCGGCCGCCCTCGAGCACCTCACGGATCAGCGGGTGCGTCTTGAAGCGCTGCATCTCCTCGAACGGACTCAGGTAGGGATTCTGGTAGTCGAGGCCGACGACGAAGCCGATCGAGACCAGGTTGTCCTCGAAGTGATACATCCACGAACCGCCGTAGGTCGACATGTCCATCGGCCAGCCCGCGGTGTGGGTGATCTGTCCCGGCACGTGCTTGGCGGGATCGATTTCCCACAACTCCTTGACGCCGAGACCGTAGACCTGCGGGTCGACGCCTTCACGCAGGCCGAACCGTTCGAACAGGGCCTTGGTCAGGGAGCCGCGGCAGCCTTCGCCGAACAGCGTGATGCGCGCCTGGAGTTCGTAGCCCGGGGTGAAGTTCGGCCCTTCTTCGCCTTCACGGGTCCGTCCCATATCCCCGGTGGCGACACCGCGTACGGCGCCGTTATCGTCGTAGAGCACTTCGGTCGCGGCGAAGCCCGGCAGAACCTCCACGCCCAGTTCCTCGGCCTGTGTTGCCAGCCAGCGGCACACGTTACCGAGGCTGACGATGTAATTGCCGTGGTTGTTCTGCTGCGGCGGGGTGACGAAGCGGAACGAGCGCTTTTCGGTGAGGAACATGAAGCGGTCGTCGCTGGCCGGCGTGTTGAGCGGTGCGCCACGCTCCTTCCAATCGGGGATGAGTTCGTTCAGCGCGCGCGGTTCCATCACCGCCCCGGAGAGGATGTGGGCGCCGATCTCCGAGCCCTTCTCCAGTACGCAGACACTCAGTTCGCGATCGTGCTCGGCGGCGAGCTGGCGCAGGCGGATCGCGGCGGCCAGCCCCGCGGGGCCACCGCCGACGATGACGACGTCGAACTCCATCGCTTCGCGTTCCATGGGTCTCTCTCCAGCGCGGCTTGCGGGCCCGGGGCGGGCGGGTTACTTGTCGAGCGCCTCGACCATGGCCGGCACTTCCTTGAACAGGTCGCCGACGAGGCCGTAATCGGCGACGCCGAAGATGGGCGCCTCCTCGTCCTTGTTGATGGCGACGATGACCTTGGAATCCTTCATGCCGGCGAGGTGCTGGATGGCGCCGGAGATGCCGACCGCGATGTAGAGGGTCGGCGCGACGACCTTGCCGGTCTGGCCGACCTGGTAGTCGTTCGGCACGTAGCCGGCATCGACCGCGGCGCGCGAAGCACCGACCGCGGCGCCGAGCTTGTCGGCCAGGGCCTCGATGATGGCGAAATTCTCCGAGCTGCCGACGCCGCGGCCACCGGAGACGATGATGTCGGCGGCGGTGAGTTCGGGACGATCGGACTTGGTCAGCTCCTCGCCGACGAAGCTCGACAGGCCAGCGTCGGCGGCGGCCGCAACGCTCTCGACCGCCGCACTGCCACCGCTGGCGGCGACCGGGTCGAAGGCAGTGGTGCGCACGGTGATGACCTTCTTGCCATCCGCGCTGCGCACCGTCGCGATGACGTTGCCGGCGTAGATCGGGCGTACGAAGGTGTCATTCGACTCGACGCCGATGATGTCGGAGATCTGCGCACTGTCGAGCAGCGCGGCGACCCGCGGCATGACGTTCTTGCCGGTGGTGGTGGCGGCGGCCAGCAGGTGCTCGTACGGCTCCGCCAGCGCGACGATCAGCGGCGCGAGGTTCTCGGCCAGCGCGTTGGCGTAATGTGCGGCATCGGCCAGCAACACCTTGCGCACGCCGGCGACCTGCGCGGCGGCTTCGGCCACGGCCTGGCAGCCCGAGCCGGCGACCAGTACGTCGACCTCGCCGCCGATGGCAGCAGCCGCGGCGACGGCATTGAGTGTCGCGACGTTGAGTTCGGCGTTGTTGTGTTCGGCGATTACGAGTGCGGTCATGTCAGATCACCTTGGCTTCGTTGCGCAGCTTGTCGACCAGGGCCGCGACGTCGGCGACCTTGACCCCGCCCTGGCGGGCGGGCGGCTCGGCGACCTTGACGATCGTCAGGCGCGGTGCGACGTCGACGCCGAGATCCCCAGGAGTCAGGGTGTCGAGGGGCTTTTTCTTGGCTTTCATGATGTTCGGCAGCTTGACGTAGCGCGGCTCATTGAGGCGCAGGTCAGCCGTGATCACCGCTGGCATCTTGAGGTTCAGGGTCTGGATGCCGCCGTCGATCTCGCGCCGCACCTTGAGCGTGCCGTCACCGAGTTCGACGCCGGCAGCGAAGGTCCCCTGCGCCCAACCGAGCAGCGCGGCCAGCATCTGGCCGGTCTGGTTGGAGTCGTCGTCGATGGCCTGTTTGCCGAGGATGACGAGTTCGGGCTGCTCCTTGTCGATCACCGCCTTGATCAGCTTGGCCACCGCGAGCGGCTGCACGTCCTCGTCGGTTTCGACCAGGATGCCCCGGTCGACACCCATCGCCATCGCCGTGCGCAGCGTCTCCTGGCATTGCTTGGGGCCGATGGACACCGCCACGGTTTCGCTGGCCTTGCCCGCTTCCTGGATGCGGATGGCCTCCTCGACGGCGATCTCGTCGAAGGGGTTCATGGACATCTTGACGTTGGCGAGATCGACCGCCGAGCCGTCCGCCTTGGGACGCGCCTTGACGTTGTAATCGATGGCGCGTTTCACGGCCACTAGGATCTTCATGCATGCCTCCAGGTCTGCTGCAGGTTGCCACCGGCCTCGTTGCCGACAGTCTCCCGAGCGCGCCCACGGGACCGCCCGGGGCCCGGGATCGTGCTCTGCGTTGCCGCTGGCTGTGTCGGGTCGGCACCGGCTGCGCCGGTGGCCGTCGAGCGAACGATGGAACCACGTCGCCCGAACCGCCGGGCGCTTGATTCAGGGGCGCGATGTTAACAATAAACACTTGATCGCAAAAGACAGCACACGCCCCGCCGCGCGCGCGGCGGCGGCGCGAGAACGGCCACCGGGTGCTGCGTGGCCGGTCGCGACGAGGCGGTGTTATAGTCCGGCGCCCTGTTCGCTTCCCCGCCCGCCGCGTGGCGTGCCACGACCCGGAGAACGTCCTGCATGAGTATCGTCGCCGAATCCCCGTCCGCCCCGCCGCACGCTACCGCCGAGGGCCCATTCGACTGGCAGGACCCGTTGCGCCTCGCCGACCAGTTGCGCGAGGACGAACGCCTCGTGAGCGAGGCCGCGCGCGCTTTTTGTGAAGAGCGCCTGCTGCCGCGGGTACGCGACGCCCACCGGCACGAGCATTTCGAGCGCGCGATCATGAACGAGTTCGGCGAACACGGTTTTCTCGGTCCGACCGTGCCCGAGCAGTATGGCGGCGCGGGCCTGAGCTATGTCTGCTACGGCCTCATCGCGCGCGAGGTCGAACGCATCGATTCGGGCTACCGGTCGGCCATGAGCGTGCAGTCGAGCCTGGTCATGCACCCGATCTACGCCTACGGTACCGAGGCGCAGCGCAATCGCTACCTGCCCAAGCTCGCCAGCGGCGAATGGGTCGGCTGTTTCGGCCTGACCGAACCGGACCACGGTTCCGACCCCGGTGGCATGAAGACCCGCGCGCGCAAGGTCGACGGCGGCTACGTGTTGAGCGGTTCGAAGATGTGGATCTCCAACGCGCCCATCGCCGACGTCTTCGTGGTGTGGGCCAAGACTGACGACGATCGCATCCGCGGCTTCGTGCTCGAGAAGGGCATGAAGGGACTCTCGGCACCCAAGATCGAGGGGAAGTTCTCGCTGCGCGCCTCGATCACCGGCGAGATCGTGATGAACGACGTGCCGGTGCCCGAGGACGCGCTGCTGCCCGAGGTGTCGGGCCTGCGCGGTCCTTTCGGCTGCCTCAACCGGGCGCGCTACGGCATCGCCTGGGGCGCCATGGGCGCGGCCGAGTTCTGCTGGCGCGCCGCGCTCGACTACACCCTGAACCGCAGCCAGTTCGGTCGCCCGCTCGCCGCCAACCAACTCGTGCAGAAAAAGCTCGCCGACATGCAGACCGAGATCGCGCTCGGCTACCAGGCCGCGCTCGCCGTCGGCCGCATGATCGACGCCGGCACCGGCGCGCCGGAGGCCATCTCGCTGATCAAGCGCAACAACTGCGGCAAGGCGTTGGACGTCGCCCGCGTCGCTCGCGACCTGCATGGCGGTAACGGCATCTCGGACGAGTACCACGTCATCCGCCACGTGCTGAACCTCGAAGCGGTCAACACCTACGAGGGCACGCACGACATTCATGCTCTCATCCTCGGCCGCGCCCAGACCGGCATCCAGGCCTTCACCGGCTGAGTCCACCCGACCGCCGCGTGGCCCCGAGCCACGCGGCAAGCTCCCCGCTGCACCCGGTGCCCCGCATCCCGCGCGGCGTCGCTCCTCTCCCATCAAGCACCAGGAGGCAATCATGGAAAACCTGCAACAACTCGCGACCGACTACGGTCTGCGCATCGGCGCGGCGCTGGCCGTGTTCGTATTCGGCCGCTGGGCCGCCGTCGCCGTGACCGCGACCGCCCGGCGCCTGCTCGACGCGCGCCAGGTCGACCCCATGCTGGTCGCGTTCGGCGCCAACGTCGCCTACGTCGCCCTGATGGCCTTCGTCGTCGTCGCCGCGCTCGGTCAGCTCGGCATCCAGACCGCGTCCTTCGTCGCCATCCTCGGCGCCGCCGGCCTCGCCATCGCCCTGGCCTTCCAGGATTCGCTGTCGAATCTCGCCGCCGGCGTCCTGCTGGTGACCTTCCGACCATTCCGCATCGGCGATTTCATCGAGGCCGGTGGCACCGCCGGCGTGGTCGAGAAGATCGAGATCTTCACCACCCAGGTCCGCACCGGCGACAACAAGACCATCATCATTCCCAACTCGGCGATTGCGGGCAGCAACATCGTCAACTACTCGACCAAGCCGACCCGCCGTCTCGACCTCGTCGTCGGCGTCGGCTACGACGCCGACCTCGACCGGGTACGCGCCGTCCTCGAAGACATCCTCGGTTCCGACGGCCGCGTGCTCGCCGATCCCACGCCCACCATCGGCGTCACGGAACTGGCTGATTCGAGCGTCAATTTCGTCGTCCGGCCCTGGGTCGCGAGCGAGAACTACTGGCCCCTACATTTCGATCTTCACGAAACCATCAAGAAGCGCTTCGACGCCGAGGGCATCGCCATTCCGTTCCCGCAACGCGACGTGCACCTGCGTCAGGCGGCGTGATCGGCGACGTTTGCGCCCCTTCGCGGCTTATGCTTGAATCTGCCGACTTGCCGCCTGGGCGACCGTGCGTTCGATCGCGGTCCACTCTCCAGTAGACCCGCCGATCCCGACGCAATGGGAGGTCGTCACCGGCGACGCATGGGGGACATGTGCGTCGCCGTCCGGCAGCAAGCCGACAGCAGATCCGACGCGGTACGGGTGCGCGCCAGCGGGTGTAGCCGGTTTCAGCCGTACGCAGCGTGACCACACATATAAAGGCGGCCATCGTGCGCGAGAAGGCCGTCGATAACACACAAGGGATCGGGACGACATCATGAACATCTACGTGGGCAATCTCCCCTACAGCGTGAAGAGCCGGGAATTGCGTGAAGCCTTCGAAGCCTATGGCGCGGTGAGTTCGGCCGAGGTCATCATCGACCGCCGCACCAAACGTTCGCGCGGCTACGGTTTCGTCGAGATGGACAACGAGCAGGATGGCCGGCGCGCCATCCAGGAACTCAATGGCCGCGATTTCATGGGGCGCGAACTGCGCGTCGACGAGTCGCAGCCGCGCGACCAGAAGGCCGACCGCCGTCCGGAACGGGACGACGAGCGCGGCGGCGAGCGCAGGCGTGCGCCGGTGGCCGCTACCGCGGCATCCGCCGGCGGTGGCGGCATCGTCGGGTTTTTCAAGCGACTGCTCGGTTGATCCATGTCTGAGGTGACGCTGCCCGCCCCCGCCCTGCCGGCGGTGGCCGCGGCGGCGTGGCAGGCCTATCTCGCCATGGCCGCGAGCAAGGCCGCCCATTTCGCCACGCTGTCGACTGCCGGCAGTGCCGACCGTCGCGGCCCACGGCTCGCGCAAGCGGCCCAACGCGCCGCGCGCCTGGCCGAACACGATGCCTGCGTTACGCGCTTCAAGGAAGCCGTGCGCAGCCTTGGCGCGTGCGACCCCGCCGCGCAGCGCGCCTTGCTCACCGCCATCGCGACCCACGCCGCGGCTGCCCTCGAGGCCGCCGAAGCGGCCGAATCCTGAGCGAACACGCGACGCGCAATCGCGCGTGGCGCCGCCGTGATGCTAACCACCCGGCGTGGTGCCGCCGTCGTCCCACACCCGCGTCGCCGCCGCGTAGTACTCCGGCTTGCCGGTGGTCCACACCTCGCCCCAGTGCTGGCCGCCGCCGTCGACGACGAGCGTCTCGCCGTTGATGAAGCTGCCGCCCGGACCGGCGAGAAAGACGCAGGCTTCGGCGATCTCCCACGGTGAGCCGGCTCGCATCATGGGATTGGTGCGCGGGTAGCGTGAACGTGCCTGCTCCGAGTACACCGCCCAGCCCTCGGTTTCGATCGCCCCCGGCGCCACGCAGTTGACGCGAATGCCGTAGGGAGCCCATTCCACCGCCGCCTTCTCGGCGAAGGCGATGACACCGGCGCGCGCCGCCGAGGTGTGGGCGACGCCGTAGAGCCCCTGGTTGACGACCACGACATTGACGATACTGCCGCCCCGCCCTGCTTCACGCCAGGCCAGCGCGGCGGCCTGCATCATGTGCCAGGTACCGTTGAGGTTGGTGTTGATGACCGTCTGCCAGCCTTTCTCGCTGTAGTCGATGGCGGCCTGCGGGAACTGTCCGCCGGCGCTGTTGACCAGCATGTCGATGCCGCCGAAACGCTCACCGATCTCGACGAAGGCGGCATCCACAGCATCGCGTTCGCGGATGTCGACGACGACGTAGTCAGCCTGCAGCCCCTCACGCGCATTGATCGAGTCGACCACGGCGGCGAGCTTGTCGGCCTTGCGTCCGCCGATGACGACCCTCGCGCCGAGCCGCGCAGCGAGCCACGCGGTGGCGCGCCCGATGCCGCTACCGGCGCCGGACACGAAGATCGTGCGGCCGGCGAGCAGACCCGGGGCGAAGATCGTCGGGTGTGCGGCGAGGTCGTCGTTCGATTTCGGCACCGGGTGGGGCGGCGCGGCGAGCACGGTCACTTGAGCAGCTCCTGGCTGATGATCATCTTGCGCACCTCGGTCGTACCGGCGCCGATCTCGAGCAGCTTGGTGCCGCGGAACAAGCGGTTGATCTCGGATTCCCAGATGTAACCGAGACCGCCGTGCACCTGCACGCCTTCGTCGAGCACACGGTTGAGCATGTTGGCGCAGTACATCACCGAGGCCGCGGTGTTGGCATGCACCATGCCGCGCCCGCCGCCACCGACCTCGAGATGGTTGACCTCGGCCAGGGTCTTGAAATTGAGCGCCTTCATCGTCTCCACCCACACGTACATGTCGGCGAGCTTGGACTGCACCATCTGGAACGAGGCAATGGGCCGACCGAACTGCTCGCGCGTTTTGGCATACTCGACACTGAGTTCGAGCGCGCGCTCGGCCATGCCGACGCACAGCGGCGAGATCACGGCGCGCTCGAGGTCGAGCCCGCTCATAACGACCGCGACGCCGCCATTCTCCGCGCCGACCAGGTTCTCCACCGGCACCTCGCAGTCGTCGAACACGAGTTCGCCGGTCTGGCTGCCACGAAAACCCATCTTGACCAGCTTCTGCGCCACGCTGAAACCTCGAAAATCCTTCTCGACGATGAAGGCCGAGATGCCGTGCGGACCCTTCTCCGGCGCGGTCTTGGCGTAGACCAGCAGAACGTCGGCAACGGGGCCGTTGGTGATGTAGATCTTGCGTCCATTGAGCAGGTAGACATCACCCTCGCGGCGCGCGGTGGTGCGCATCGAACCGAGCGCGTCCGAACCGGCGCCAGGCTCGGTCAGGCCGAGCGCACCGATCTTCTCGCCGGAGCACAACCCGGGCAGGTAGCGCGCGCGCTGGGCCTCGCTGGCGTTGCGGTAGAGGTTGTTCAGGCACAGGTTCTCGTGCGCAACCCAGCTCAACGCGAGCGCGTAGTTCCAGCGCGCGAAGGCCTGGCCGACCAGGCCGCTGGTGAAGAGATCCAGTCCCTGGCCACCGTATTCCTCGGGTACGGTGAGACCGAAATAGCCGGCTTCGCCGATGGTGCGGAAGGCGTCTTCCGGCCACCATTCCTCGTCGTCCATGCGCGCTGCCAGCGGGTAGAGCTCGTTGCGCGCAAAACGGTCGGCCTCGTCCAGCATGGCGCGCTGGTCGGCATTCAGGTCGAAGGGGAGATCGGTAGCGGTTGCGCCTGTCTGGGGCATGGTGTTCTCCGGTTCAGGTGGCCGCGGCCACCGGCATTGGGGCCGCTACGCTCATGCGCGGCGAGCGGCGAAGAAGGCCTGCAGGGCAGCCAGCGTCTCGGGCGACGAGACCTTCTCCGCGATGGATTGTGATTCCAGTTCGAGCTGCGCCTCGAGCGAGTTCGACAGGCTCTGGCGCAGCAGGCGCTTGGCCCGTCCGATGGCCCGCGACGGCGCGGCCATGAGCTGCCGCAGCACGCGCTCGACCTCGGCGCTGAATTCGGCGTCGTCGACGACGCGCGCGATGAGGCCCATCGCTTGTGCCTCGTCGGCGGACAGCGTCGGATTGAGCGCCATGATGTCGAAGGCGCGCTGTGCCCCGACCAACCGCGGCAGGAACCAGCTCGCGCCGCCGTCCGGGGTGAGGCCCGAGCGGGTATAGGCGAGGTTGAATTTCGCCGACCGGGTGGCGACGACGAGGTCGCACATGAGGGCGAGGCTGACGCCGCCACCGGCAGCCACGCCGTTGACGGCGCACACCACCGGCACCTCGAGACGGTTGAGCACGGTGATGCCGAGATGGAACCAGGTTGCCATCTCGCGGACGTGATCGCGCAGCCCGGCGCCGACGGCGAGGAACTCGTTAAGGTCGCCACCGACCGAGAATTCCTTGCCGTTGGCTGTCAGCAGGACCACGCGCACGTCCGGGTCGTTCTCACAGGCGATGGCCGCGCGGGCGAATTCCTGCGTGAACTGGGCGCCGACGACGTTGTGGTGCGCGGCGTCGTCGATGACGATGCGCGCGATACCGTCGGCGACGCTGTAGGCAATCTTGTGTTCGTTCATAGGTAGGTCTTCCAGGTCCGGGGGGGCGGGGCTCAGTCTCCCGCCCGATGTTCGAGGGCCAGCAGATCGGGGCGCGTCACGCGCACCTTGTCGACGACGTGATCGATGAGCACGGCCAGCACCTCGTCCATGCGTGCATCGCCGCGTCCGGCGCGCAGTGCGCGGCTGAGCACCGCATGCACGTGCTCGTCGCCGGGCTCCTCACCAAGGGCCTGCGCGAGCTCGCGCAGGCGACGATCGTCGGCCGTCTCGCGATGGGCCCACTCGCCGGCCAGTTCGCGTTCGACGACCTCGATGAGAAACGCCGACACGAGCCCGTGGTAGCGATCCTTGGCTTCCAGGCGCGGGGTGACGTCGACGATGAATTCGCGCACCGTGCGCAGGATTTCTTCCAGGGGCGGATTGTCGTGGGCCATGTCGTCAACCGGGGCCGGTCAGTCGAATCTGCCGGCGATACTCATGATCAGATCGTATTCGATGGTGGCGATATTGCGACCACAGGCGGCGAAGGCCGGTGAGCGGCGGCGCTCGCTCATATGACCGTAGCTCTGCATGAGGTTGTACAGAGCCCAGCGCAGCAACCCGAAGATCTCCCACCAGCGTGCAGCCACCGGGTCGACCGCATCACCACCAGCCGCCTCGTAGGCGCGATACAGGGTTGCGCGCGAAGCCAGCCCACCTGCTGGCAGGTGGTTGCGGCCGTAGCGCCATGACCGTGTGCAGAACCAGCCGAGATCCTCCAGCGGGTCGCCGACATGGGCGCATTCCCAGTCGAGCAGCGCACGGATGCCCTCGGGGGCGACGATGAGGTTGCCGATGCGGAAATCGCCGTGTACCAGGCAGCGACGTGGCGCCCGCGGGCGATGCAGGGCGAGCCACCGGAACGCGAAGTCGAACACCGGGTGGGGTTCCTCCCAGCGATCGTAGTAGGCCATCCAGGCGCCCAGGGTATCGCCGCTCTCGGGCACGTCGGCCAGCACCGGCACCGCCGCCGGCTCTATTTGGTGCAGGCGCGCCAACATCGTGCCGACCTGGTGCGGGAAACGCGCCCGCGCGACCTGGAAGGCCGGGTCGCCGAGGATCCGCTTGGGCAGGGTCTCGCCGGCGATTGCACCGACCACGTAGCCGAGGCCGAGATCGTCGCCGGGTTCGAGCTCGAACAACGGTTCGGGTACCGGCAGGCCACGCGCGTACACGGTGTTCAGTACCGGCCACTGCGTCGGTGCCGGCAGGAACGGTGTGTAATCGGATGCAATGGTCTCCTGGCGCAGCACCAGGCGCCGGTGGTGTCGGCCCTCTACGCGATCGAACAGCACGGTACGATTCGAACCACCGAGCGTCGCGAGCTGGAAACGGGCGATGTCGACGGCGCCACCGTAGCGCCGGCGCATGGCCTCGCGCAGGCGTTCGATGACGGCCTCGGTGGCCGGGTCGAAACGTGGTTCGCTGGTGGTCATGGATGCACGGCCCGATAGCGTTCAGAGCGGGTAGCCGACCGGCTCGCCGTGCTCCAGGATCTCGATGTATTCGGTCACGCCCATGCCCTCACGGCCATCCCAGCGCCACAGGGTGAGGCCCTCTGCGATGCGCGACTGCAGGATCTGGTCACCGACCTTACGACGGTTGCGCAAGGGCGCGAGGCGCAGCACCTCCCCTTCCATCAGCACGCCGCGTCGCGCCGTACGCACGCCGAGACGCATCCGCACCGGGTCCTTGGCCGCATCCCATTCGGTATAGAGATCCATGTCGGTGATCTCTTCGTACGCGCCGTCGTACTGCAATACGCCCTGGCGCCGGGTGCGACCATTTCGGTCCGTGATCTTGAGCAGCATCATGGCGCGGTCGGGGCCGAAATTGGCGATCAACAAGCGATAGAAATAGATGTTGGTCCAGTAGCGCGGCCCCCAGGAGTGATCGCGCCAACCGAGGCCGTCGAACGCGTGGCGGACGCCGTCGATCGTGATCGAGGCCGCGACCCGCATGTGCTGATTGAAATGCCCGAGCGAGAAGTCGCGGCCGTACATGGTCTCCTGGTCGTCACGGGTCGGCTCGCCTCCGTGCGTGGGCGAGACAGCCTCCAATTCGAACTCGACCAGTGCCGGTACCGTCGGCGCCTTCTTGAACAGGGTCTGGGGATCGCGTAACAGGTCGGGCTCGTCGAGGACCATGATGTCACCCTCGTAACGCATCGCGACACGTTTGAAGGGCTCGATCACTTCATAGGCCAGTCCACCGGCCGCGAAAGCCTCGTTGTGGCCGATATCCGGGCGGCGGAACTGGCAGGCGATGCGTCCATCCGGCAGGTACAGGCAGACCTGGGTTTCGGCGTGCCCTTCGTTGACCCGGTTGCCCAGGCGCATCCAGCCGCCGTAACGGCCGACGGGGTCGAAACCGTTGACGTAGACGGACTCGTTGAAATTCGATTCCGGGCCAGGGGCGTGGTTGTACTCGTCGGCGGGGGTGAGGCGGAACTGGTCGCTCATCGGTTCTCTCGTCAAGGGTTCACAGGGGCCAGGCAACGGGTACGCCATGGTCGAGGCGCTCGACGTACTCGGTCATGCCGTAGCCGCGGTAACCGTCCCACTCGAACTCGGTGCTGCACTCGGCGATGCGCGAATGCAATTCCTCGCCGTCGATGCGACGCCGGTTGCTGAGCGGCGCGACGTTGAGTACGCGACCGTGGATGACGGCGCGCCAGGAGGCCGTGCGCGCGGTCAGCGTGACGGCCGCCGGGTCACGTTCGGCATCCCAGTCGGTGAAGACGTCGAGATCCAGGATCTCCTCGTAGCGGCCGTCACGGAACAGCACGCCGGCACGCCGGATGACGCCGTCGCGGTTGGCGATCTTGAGCAGGGTGATGCCGCGTTCGGGGCCGAAGCTCGCGTAGAAGCCGCGGTCGAAGAGGATGTTCTGCCACAGCCGCGGCCCCCACGAATGATCGCGCCAGCCCCAGCCATCGAAGTCGAGAACGTCGCCGCCGATGCGCAGATGCGCGGCCACGGCGGTGTGCTGGTTGAAGTGACCAAGTGAGAAATCGCGGCCGAACATGGTCTGCTGCCCGGCGCCGCGCGGCAGACCGCCGTGGATGGGCGAGACCCCGTGCACCCGCCATTCGAGCTCGCATGTAGCGCGTCCCGATTCGCCGAACAACCGCTTTGGTTCACGGAACAGCGCGCGGTCGGACACCAGCATGACCTCGCCGTGGTAGCGCATCACCACTTCCTCGTGCGGCCGGATGACCTCGTAACTCAGACCACCGGCGCTGAACTCGTGGTTGCCGTCGATGGCCGGGCGCTGAAACTGGCAGGCGATACGGCCGTCGGGCAGGAACAGGCAGACGGCAAGCTCGGCATAGCCTTCGTTGGCGCGGTTGCCGAGGCGTATCCAGCCGCCGTGGCCGCGTTCGTGGTCGAAACCGTTGACGTAGACGGATTCGTTGAACATCGGCTCAGCACCCGGGTCGTGCGGGTATTCGTCGGCCGGAACGAGGGCGTAGTCGCTCATGGGCGGGACCGTCCCGTCGTCAGCCGGCGGCGTGGAACGCGTAGCGCGGGTCGGCGGCACGCACGCAAGCCTCATCGAGACCGAGCTCGCGGCGCACGATGTTGGCACCGAGCACGACGGATACGCACTTGTAATAGGCGATACGTCGTGACAGGCCTTCGCGGCCGAAACCGCAGTCGGCGGTGACCACGAGGCGCTCTGGCGGCACGTACTCGAGCGCGTGGCGGATGGTCGCCGCGACCTGGTCCGGCGATTCGACGGTGGTACGTGTGTGATCGACGACACCGATGCCGATTTTCTTGTCGGTCTTGAATTTTCCGAGCAGGGCGATGTCGCGGGCGTTGTTGCTGCCGCCCTCGAGCATCAGTACGTCGCAATTCATGTCGAGGAAGTACGGCAACGCGCGTTCGTAGCTCGGGCGATCCCAGTAAAAGCTCTGCTGGTTGGGGTTGCCCCAGCACGTGTGCGCCCAGATCTCGGTATCGACGCCGGCTACCTGGCGATTGAAGGCCTCGGTGTAAAAGGCCAGGTCAGCGTCCGAACACGGCGGTTGGGCGTTGCAATTGAAGTGATGCACGGGTTCCTCGATCTGGATCACCTGGCACCCCGCCGCGGCGAGTTCGCGGTACTCCTCGTTCATCGCCGCGGCGATGTCCATGACCATCTCGCGCTCGTCGTCGTAGTACTCGTTCCACAACATCATCGGCAGGCAGGTCGCGCAGATCGAGCCGATCTTCACCGGGCGATCGGTCATCTTCTGCGCCGTTTTCCACACCGCCGCGAGGTGCATGGGCCCGCGCGTGATGCGGTCGGTGACGCTTGGCGGATGCCAGCTTTCCTGGACCTCGTAGAGGATGTGACCGGGTTTCATCGGCCCGTAATCGAGAAAATGGGAACTGTCGCGAAAGCCGCTGATGCCGTTCAGACGCTCGATGGTGTAGAAGAACCACGAGCGCCCGCCGACCTCGAGATCGAAGCGCGTATCGCCGTCGACCAGGATGTCGAGGCCGCAGCGTTCCTGTTCGTTGATATAGCAGGCGACCGAGTCGAGGTATTGCTCGCGGTATTGCGAGTCGCCCATGGCAACCTTGAACGGTCGTCCGTGAAGGTTCTGGTTGAACCAGGTCGGCTTGGGAAACGAGCCGACCATGGCGGTCGGCATGATCTTGTCCTTCGTCGCGACGAACATGTTGAACCCCCTCTCGCTCGAACAGTATTGTTTGCCCCAGTCCATGCAGCGGCCGCTGTCCCGCCGGCCGTTGATGATAGGGTTTCCCTCGCCGCGGGGGAATGTCGCAAGGGCGCACGCCCGCTTGTCCAGGTTTGCAGAGGCCACACCACATGCATTTCAGCTTTTCCGAAGACCAGGTCGCCATCCGCGACGCCATCACCCGCCTGTGCGAGGACTTCGACGCCGATTACTGGCTCGACTGTGACAACACGGGACGCTTTCCCCAGGCTTTCGTCGACGCCATCTGCGCCGGTGGTTGGTTCGGCGTCGCCATGCCGGAGGCCTACGGCGGCAGCGGGCTCGGCATCACCGAAGCGGCCATCATGATGCAGGCGGTGGCCGAATCCGGCGCCGGCATGAGTGGCGCCTCGGCCATCCACCTCAACATTTTCGGGCTCAACCCGGTGGTGGTGTTCGGTAGCGAAGAACAGAAACAGCGCTGGCTGCCGCCGCTCATCCGCGGCGAGGAGTCGGCCTGTTTCGGCGTCACCGAACCGAATGCCGGCCTGGATACGACCAACCTGCAGGTGCGCGCCGAACGCAACGGCGACGGCTACCTGATCACCGGGCAGAAGCATTGGACCTCGATGGCGCAACGCGCCAAGAAGGTGCTGCTGCTGGCCCGCACCACGCCACGTGACGAGGTCAAGCGCAAGACCGAAGGTCTGTCGTTGTTCTATACCGACCTGAAC
This sequence comes from Gammaproteobacteria bacterium, assembly GCA_050184115.1. GTDB lineage: Bacteria > Pseudomonadota > Gammaproteobacteria > JACKNG01. Next base: position 108,166 of record JBFXAQ010000006.1, read on the forward strand.
CGCGATTACGCCGAGGTGCGCGAGATTCCCAAGATGGGCCGCAAGGCAATCGATTCGAACGCCGTCTTCTATGATGCCATGCCGGTGCCGCGGGAAGACCTCATCGGCGAGGAAGGCAAGGGTTTCCACTACATCCTGCACGGCCTCAACCCCGAGCGCATTCTGATCGCCGCCGAGGCAGTGGGCCTCGGTCGCGCCGCGCTGCGTCGCGCCTGCGAGTACGCGCGTGATCGCGTGGTGTTCGGTCGGCCCATCGGCATGAACCAGGGCATCCAGCATCCGCTCGCGCGCAACTGGATGGAACTGGAAGCGGCCGACCTGATGACCTTCAAGGCCGCCTCGCGCTACGACAACGGCGAGGAATGCGGCGCCGAGGCCAACGCGGCCAAGTACCTCGCCGCCGAGGCGGGCTTTCGTGCTTGCGAACAGGCCGTACTGACCCATGGCGGCATGGGCTACGCGCGTGAGTACCATGTCGAGCGTTACCTGCGCGAGATGATGATCCCGCGCATCGCGCCGGTCAGCCGCGAGATGATCTTGAACTACATCAGCGAGCGTGTGCTCCAACTTCCGCGCTCTTTTTGAGCGCGGGCGGGCAGCCTTTCGGGGTGGGCGCCAACCCGCCCCGCCACTACGACGAGGGGAGAACGACGATGCGTTTCGGCTTTATGGAGGATTTCCGCAATCCGGTCCGCTGGCGGCGGCCGTGGCCCGAGTTCTATCGCCAGATTATCGACCAGGTCGCCCGAGGCGAGGAACTCGGTTTCGATCACGTATGGTTGACTGAGCACCATTTCACCGAGGACGGCTACAACCCGTCGATCATGACCACCGCCGCGGCCATCGCCATGCGCACCTCGCGCATCCGCATCGGCAGCTTCATCATCATCATGCCCTACCAGCACCCGGTGCTGCTCGCCGAGGAGGTCGCCAACGTCGACATCCTCTCCGACGGCCGTTTCGATCTCGGCGTCGGCCAGGGCTATTCGCACTACGAGTTCGAAAGCTTCTGCATGAACCGTAGTGAACGCGGCATGCGCACGCGCGAGGGCACGCGCCTCATGCAGCGTCTGTTCACCGAGGACGAAGTGACGTTCGAGGGCAAGTTCAACAAGGTGGAGAAGGCCAGACTGTCACCGAAGCCGGTGCAGCAGCCGCATCCACCGATCTGGATCGGCGCACGCGGTCCGAAGGCGATTACCCGCGCGGCCGAAATGGGCTACCACCTCATGGCGACCATCGGTCCCGACCCGGCGCCGGTCTACCTGGATGCGCTCGCCAGGAGTGGGCGCAACCCCGACGAGTTCAACATTGCCCAGTTGCGCATGGTCTACTGCGCCGAGACCGAGGACCAGGCCTGGGACGAATGCCAGGACCACCTCTTCCACATGCTGGAGTTCTACCAGGACATTCTGTCCGAGGCCAAGGACGCCGAGGGGGACGACGCGCCGCTGCCGGTGACCAAGGCCGGCGACATGCGTCACTCCGTGTTGGCGGATCACTTCATGATCGGCACACCCGACCAGGTAGCGGCCAAGATCGAACGGTTCCAGCGGGAATTCCGTTGCACCGACTTCATCATGGGTACGCAGTTTCCCGGGCTCGACCCAGCCAGGGGTACGCGTGCGCTGGAGATGTTCGCCAAGGAGGTCATGCCGCGTTTCCGCGGCTGACCGTCATTGCCACAGGTATTGCTGGTCAGGCGCTCAGCCTGGCCAGCCCGTCGATGAGGGCGTTGTAGAGCCCTTCGATGCCCTCGCGCACGCTGTCCTCGTCGGCGTCCTTCGGCTTCCAGTTGCTGCCCCACGCGACGTGCGTGCCGTTCGCGCTGTCGCTCAAGGTCACGACGGCGAAGTACTGCTCGACCGGCAGGGCATCCGTTTCGAGGATGGAGTACGCGTAGAGGGTGTCGTCGTGGACGATCTCGAGCCGTTCGACCACGCGACCACCGCCGTTGAGAACGATCGTGCGCTCGGCGCCGACACCGTCGCCGATACAGGCGCAGGACTCGACGGCTTCGGGCAGCAGTTTCTTCACGCCGCCGAAATCGACCAGCGCGGCAAACACGGTAGCGCGCGGCACGGCGATGTCACGTTCGACCAGGGCGTCGTAGGGCATGGGGTATCTCCTCGATTGGTGACGATGGCCGCCGCGATGACGTGGCGGGTTGCGGCCGCCATTCTAGCTGTTGCGACCAGCACGCGACGCCGGCCGCCTGTGCGCGATCTACAATGCGCGCCGGTATCCGACACACGCTCCGAGTTCGCCACATGAAATCCCTGGAACGCTTCATCGAGACCACGCTGTTCGCGAGCCGCTGGCTGCTGGCGCCGATCTTTCTCGGCCTCGCCCTCGCCGTGCTCGCGCTCGGCATCAAGTTCTTCCAGGAAATCGTCCACGTCTACCAACACCTTTTCGCCACCGGCGAGGCTGACCTGGTGCTGGCCATCCTTTCGCTCATCGACCTCGCCCTGGTCGGCTCGCTGATCGTGATGGTGATGTTCAGCGGCTACGAGAATTTCGTCTCGCGCATCGACCTGGCCGAAGACGCCGACAAGCTCGACTGGCTCGGCAAGCTGGACGCCAATACGCTCAAGCTCAAGGTCGCGGCCTCGATCGTCGCGATCTCGTCCATCCACCTGCTCGGTAAGTTCATGGAAGCGCACACCATCAGCAACGACAAGCTGATGTGGTACACCGTCATTCACATGGCCTTTGTGCTCTCCGCCCTGCTGCTGGCGTTCCTCGACAAGATCGCCTTCGCCGCGCATCGCCAACACTGAGCGCGGCGGGACCACCGCGGGCCTTCCGCAGAGGCGTGCGAAATCCGCCTCAGGCGCGGTTGGAGCGCACGAAATCGCGGATGCGCGGCGCGATCTCGGCCCGCCAGCGCGAGCCGTTGAAGACGCCGTAATGGCCGACCCCGGGTTGCACGTAATCGATGCGCCGCGCGGACGGGATGCTGGTGCAGAGATCGTGAGCGGCCTGGGTCTGGCCGATGCCCGAGATGTCGTCGTTCTCGCCTTCGACGGTCATGAGGGCGGTCTTGCGGATGGCTTTGAGATCGACACGCTCCCCACGGTGGGTCATGGTGCCCTCGGCCAGGCGATGCTCCTGGAACACCACCTGGATCGTTTCGAGGTAGTACTCGGCGGCGAGATCCATCACCGCCAGGTATTCGTCGTAGAACTTGCGGTGGGCCGCGACGGAGTCGCCGTCGCCGGCGACGAGGTGCTGAAAGAGGTTCTTGTGCGCGTCGAGGTGACGGTCGAGGTTCATGGTCATGAACCCAGTGAGTTGTAGAAAGCCGGGATAGACGCGGCGCATTGCCCCGGTGTGCGGGAACGGCACGTAGGTGATGACGTTGTTCTCGAACCACGACAAGGGCCGCGACTTGGCCAGGCGATTGGGCTCCGTCGGGCTGCGCCGGGTGTCGATGGGGCTGCCCATGATGGTGACCGTCGCCGGCTGCGCCGGATCGTCGGCCGCTGCCAGCAGGGCCGTGGCGGCGAGTACCGCCGGGCCGGGCTGGCACACCGCCATGACGTTGAGGCCGGGGCCGAGCTCGCGCATGTCGCCCATCACGTAGTCGACATAGTCCTCCAGCGTGAAGGCACCGCTGGTGAGGGGGACATCGCGGGCATCACGCCAGTCAGTGATGTAGACGTCGAAGGACTCCAGCAGGGTGCGCACGGTACCGCGCAGCAAGGTCGCGTAATGCCCTGACATCGGTGCGACGACGAGCATGCGTGGCGCATCGCGCTGGCTGCGCGGTAGCGCGTCAGGATCGCGCGCAAAGTGCAGCAGGTCGCCGAACGGGCGTTCGAGCACGACCTCCTCGCGGACAGCGACGGGCTGACCACCGATCGAGACGGCATCGATACCGAACTCGGGCTTGCCGTAGCGCCGGGTGAGGCCTTCGAACACCTCCAGGGCCGCAGACGTCGCCTTCGCCGGGTAGGTATAGGACCATGGGTTGGCCGGGTTGTTGAGCGCCAGCCGACCCAGGTGCGCGGCCGCGCGCCACGGTGCCACCGCGGCGTGCGTGAGTTCGTACAGGTGATAGAGCATGCGCGTCCTCCGTAGGGCGGATGGGGCACGTTGGCGGTGTAGCGGCCTGGCGCCGACGAACTTTTGCACCGCAGCATACGCGAGCGACCGGGCACCGCCAAGCGAACTGCCCCGTCGCTTGCACTCCCTTACAATTGCCGCCACGCCAGCCACGGGAGACGCGCCATGCCGCTCGAACGACTCGATCACTACTTCGTCTACGCATCCGACCTCGACCGTTCGCGGCATTTCTATGCCGAGGTCCTGGGTCTGCACCAGGGGCCGCGACCCGACTTCGATTTCCCGGGGCATTGGTTCTACCTCGAGGATCGTCCGGTGGTACACGTCGGCAACGACGCCTTCGAAGGCGGTTACGTCGAGGACGGCGGCGAACGCCGCATCACCGGTGGCACCGGTCCGGTCGACCACATTGCGTTCCGTGGCAACGACATCGAGGCTTTCGAGCAACGTTTCACAGCGCAAGGCGTCGATTACCAGCGTCGCGAGGTGCCCGATTTCAGACTCAGTCAGTTGTTCGTCAAGGATCCGGACGGCGTGACCATCGAGCTGAACTTCTTCCACGCCGCGTGAAGCGCCTCCGCCTGCTGCGCTGGCAACACGCTGCGCCTCCGCCCGCCGCGGATCACGGCCAGGCGATGACACGCGTCGAGTCGCCGTTGTCGTCAGCCCTGCCGCTACCAGAGCCACTCGCGCCGCGGGGGCGCACCGCGGGTTGGGCCCGTTACGTCCCCGTGACCGTGCTGGCTGCGTGGTCGGTGGTCGTCACGGCGACGGACTTCGACCTCGACCAGGTCGAATTGACCGAGATCAGCCCGCGCCCCGGGACCGTCATCCAGGCCGACAACCTGGGGCGCTTCGCGCATCTCGTCGAACACGATTTCGCCCGTTTCGTCGCCGGCGGCTTCGCCACCCTCGAGGTCGACGAACCGCTCTCGTTCACGCCCCACGCGGCTTTCGTCACCGCCACCGCGCGCTTCGGCACCCAGACCCGGCTAGGCGCGAGTCCCGGCCTGCTCGAGGAATTCGTGCAGGGGCTGCCGTTCCCGGGCAAGCTCGCGATCGACGATCCACAGGCCGGACAGAAGACGGCCTGGAACATGCGCTACGCCTATACCGGCGACAGCGGTCTGCTGCCCGAAATCCATTGGCAGTTGCGCGACTGGCGCAGCGAAAAGGTCGACGTCGAGATGCTGTTCGAAGCGCGCAGCATGCGTTTCATGCATCGCCACGTGCAGGCGCCGGTGCCGTTCGTCGACGACAATCCCCAGGATGCCTACGCCGCCTTCCGCCTCGAGGCAATCGACGCCGGCAGCTACGACGGCACGGAGGCGCTGGTCTTCGCCAACCGCGACGAGTCTCGCGAGGTCAACGGCTGGGTCTACATCCCGCAACTCGGGCGCACGCAGTCGTTGGCTTCCTTCTCCACCGAGGAATCAATGTTCGGCAGTGACATCCTGCCGACCGATTTCCTGGTCTATTCCGGTCGCCTCACCGACATGCGCTGGCGCTACCTCGGTGCGACCTTCATGTTGCTGCCGATGTATCGTCACGACCGCGTTCAGTTGTCGGAGCGCAAGGCACGCAAGTACGACTACTGGCATGTCGCCTTCGATGGCCGCGCCGGCTGCTTTCCGCGCGTGCAGTGGCAGCTGCGTCCGGTCCTGATCCTCGAAGGTACGGCCGTCGACGACGCCGCGCTGGTACGCAAGCGCGTGTTCTACATCGATGCCCAGACCCACGTCGCGCCGTTCTGGAAGGTCTATCGCGATGGCGACGCGTTGTGGAAGTTCGTCATCACTGCTTACGCCCACCCCAACTCCCACCTCCCCGGCAACAACGAATCGGGTGCGCCGCTACCGACTGCATTCTCGACCATCGACATCCAGACCAACCGCTGCACCACGCTGCAGGTGCTGACCCTGGTCAACGTCGACGCAGTGGAGGCGGGCGATTTCGACACGGCCGACATGCAGGGTCGCGGCAGGCGGCGCTGAATGACGTTCGTCCGGCGCCGCGCTGCGCTATAGTCCGCGGGGCAAGCACTCCGGGGAGGGGAACGATGAAATTCAGCCTGCACGTACAGACGCGCATCACCGACTGGCAGCTCATCAAGGAACTCGAGGATCTCGGCTACGACGCCGCCTGGGTGCCCGACACCCAGATGATGTGGAGCGACTGCTACGCGACCATGGCGTTGGCGGCGCAGGCCACCTCGCGCATCCGTATCGGCACGGGCGTCGCCATTGCCGGCACGCGCATCGCACCGACCACCGCCGCCGCCATTGCCTCGATAAACGCCATCGCGCCCGGGCGCATTTTCCTCGGCATCGGCACTGGTCACACCGCGATGCGCGTGATGGGGCAGGATCCCATCCCGATCACCGAGTTCCGCGACTACCTGCGGGTCGTGCGTGCCATGCTGCACGGCGAGGAGGTCGACTACACCTACCGCGGTCGCACCACCGACATCGTGTGGCAGGACCACGGTCCCGGGTTCCGCAACATCGAGGATCGCGTGCCGATCTACGTCGCCGCCAACGGTCCACGCGCACTGCGTACCGCCGGCATGTACGGCGACGGCCTGGTCTCGATCTTCAACGAACAGAAGGACGTGCTCGACTTCAACCTGAAGCACGTACGCGAGGGCGCGGCGAAGGCGGGCCGCGGAATGGACGGATTCCATTCGGTGACCCTGACCAACGCGGTGATCCTGCGCGCGGGCGAGAAGCTGACCGACGACGCTGTCATCCAGCGCGCCGGTTCGTGGGTCGTCACGGCGCTCCATTTCGTCTACGAGATCTGGCGTTACACCAAGGACGACAGCGTCGTGCCCGATTACATGAAGGACATCTGGGAGGAGTACAACGACCACGTCGAGAGCTTCCCGGTGCCCGCCGCCAAGCGTCACCAGCTCATCCACGAGGGGCACTGCAGCTATTTCGCCAGTGGCGAACGGCGCTTCGTCACGCCGAAGATGATCGAGGGGACTTCGCTGGTCGGTGGGCCATCGGAACTCGCCGAACAGATCCGCGCGGCGGCGGCCAACGGGCTCGGCGAAGTGAGCCTGTTGCCGCCGCTGGCGCACATCCGCGAGGTCGCCCGCGATTTTGCCGAGCAGGTGATCCCGCTCTGCTGATCGCGCCGACCACACCGTCGCGCCTGCAGGGCGCGGCGGCTGTGAGTGCCGTCATGCCACGATGACGTGCTCGTGGGTGATGATGAAATCGAGCGGCGCGTCGAGAAAATTGTCCTCGTCGGCGCGGGTGAGCGCGTATTCGGGTGACGCCGCGGAGGCGCGCATGGCCGCGGTATCGGCAAACCAGGTCAGCGCGAGCCCGTCGAGCGGCGGTTCGCTCCCTTCCCGGTAGGAACTCGCACGCGCGTGGTTCTGCACGTAGCGCTCGACCGTCGGGATGGCGGCGCCGAGCGGGCCATGCACTTCCCGCCAGTAGCGCTGAAAATCCGCCACCGGCATGCCAGGCCTGCGTCGGACCAATTCGATGTTCTTCACCCCGCCGGCCGGTATCGGACCGTCCTTGACCAGGTGTTCGTCGATGAACAGGCGCAGGTGTCGGGTGGGGTCGATGAACTCCGATTCATCACGCTCGACGGCTGTCAGTGCGGGCGTGCCGTGCAGCGCACGCAAGGCCGCGGTGTCGTCGAACCAGAGTTCGGCGATGCCATCGGCCGCCGGTACCAGCTTGGCGTAGGCCGACGCCAGCGTGTGGCTCTGGACGTAACGGCGCAGGCCGGGCAGCCGGCTGACGAGCGGCCCGTGGACGTTCAGCCAGTGATCCTGGAACGCGGCGACGTCGAGCCCCTCGCGCCGTTGTATCACCGAGACCAGCTTGATCATGCATCCTCCTCCCGTGGTGCTGCGGTCTGCCCGCGCCCGGGTTCGAGTGCGGCGTGACGTGGCAAGGCATCGGTGATGTTATCCCACGTGGCCGCGGCCGCTGCGAAGATGTGCGCGACAGGTCGTCGGCCACCGAGATCGTCGAACAGTCCGGCACGCAGGCGCAGCGTCGCGATGTCGTAGCGCCGACTGAACAACGGGCTGCCGCAACGCGTGCAGAAGGTGCGGACCTTGTTCGCACTCGAGCGATACTCGCGGACCAGACCGTACGGGTCGCCGATCGTCACGGCGGCGGGAGTCGCCGGGATCACGGCCTGGAAGGCGGCACCGGCGGCCTTGCGACACTGGCTGCAATGGCACAGCACGAAGGTGCCCGTGCTCTCGCGCAGGCTCAGGGTGACGCCGCCGCACAAGCAGTGACCGTCCAGGGCTCGCCGCGCGTCACCGGAGTCCGTCACGCCGGGCTTCCTTGAGCACCACCACAGCGCGTGGCACCATGCCACGCCTGCGAACGATCGTAGACCCGCGGAAACCACCGATGAGCCTGCCCCTGCCCCGCCCCCGAGTGCGTACCGCCCTGCTGCTGCTGGGTTTCGTGACCGCCTTGCGCGCGCCGACGGCGCCTGCGGCCGAGCCCGTTGCGGGCGCTGCGCTGGCCGGCCACTGGCAATTCGACGAGGCGCGCAGCGACGACGTCGAGGACGCCTTCGAGGGCAAGCTCAAGCGCAGTCGTTACCCGACGCCCGGCGGTATGGTCCGCGAGGGCGAACGGCCGAACAACCAGGACATCCAGCAGATGAACTACTGGGACGCCATTCGCGATTCGCGCGAGCGGCGCTCGCAGAAGGACCTCAGCCGCCTGGGCACGGTCTACCCCTTGCTGACGGCGACGCGGCTCGACATCGCGCGGGCCGAAGCCGGCTATACCTTCACCTACGACGCGTTGCTGCCGCGGCGCGTGTTGCCCAACCCGAACGGCCGCGTCTACTCGGCCAAGGGCGACGAACTCGTCGCCGACACCATCGGCTACACCCTGTCCTACTGGGAAGGCGAGACGCTGGTCCTGGAGACCGATCCGCCCGACGGTGGGCGTTACATCGAGCACGTCACCCGTCGCGACGATCCGCCGCGCCTCGAGTACCGCGTCAAGGTCAGCTTGATCATTCTCGAGGAACCCATCGAAGTCACCCGCGTCTACGTCGGCGCGGATGGCCCCGCCGATTGAATCCCACTGCCGCCTGCTGATGGCGCCTCTCACCGTCGTGCTCAGCGCAGGGCGGCGGCGAGCTCGTCACGGAAATCCGGGTGGGCGATGGCAATCAGTGCTTCCGCGCGCTGCCACAGGCTGCGCCCGCGCAAGCGGGCGACGCCGTACTCGGTGACGACGACATCGACACAGAAGCGCGGCGTGGTGACCACGCTGCCAGTTGCGAGACTCGCCACGATCTTCGATCGTTTACCGTCCGCCGTGGTCGACGGCATCGCGATGATGGAGACGCCGCCCGGCGACTGTGCCGCGGCTTCGATGTAGTCGAGGCTGCCACCGACGCCGCTGATCTGCACTGCGCCCAGTGTCTCGCCGTTGCTCTGTCCCTGAAGGTCGATCTCGATGGCCGAATTGATGGACACGAAGCGCTCGAGTTCGGCCAGCGCGCGTGGATTGTGCGTTACCTCCATGCCGCGCATCTCGATGGCTCCGTTGCCGTCGCAATAGGCGTAGAGCTCGGGCGAGCCGGCCAGTTCGCCGGTCAGGACACGGGCGCCAGGACGAGCGCCGTCGAGGAAGCGGGTGAGACTTTCCGACACCATGCCGGAGAAGATGTCGACATCGCGGATGTCGGCGAGCCGGGCGAGCACGCGGTCGGGCACCGCGCCGATGCCGAGCTGCACCGTTGCCCCTTCCGGCACCAGGCTCAGCACATGCTCGACGATGGCCTCGTCGCGCGGCTCGGCGGGGCCGATGTCGTAGGTGGCGAGCGGGAGATCGGACTCGATGGCGTAGTCGATGCGGTCGAGGGGAATCCGCGAATGTCCGCCCGTGACCGGCATATTGGCGTTGAACTCGGCGATCACGAGGCGGGCCTGTTCGATGAAATGGCGGTTCGGACCGACCGAAACGCCCAGGCTCACCGTGCCATCGGCCTGCGGCGGCGAGGTCTGCACGACCACGGCATCGAGCGCGATCGGACCATCACGGCGGATGACCTGCGTGACGTCGCTCAGGCGCAACGGCACGAAACTGAGCTTGCGGCGGTCGTTCTCCTTGAAAAGGTGACGGATGCGCGGCGCCGCCTGCCAGGTCAGGTAATGGAAATGTTCGCCCAGGCCACGGGCTAGGAAATCGTAGCTGCCGAGCGAGAGACCGGAGATCACGGTCAGGCGTCGAAAGCGTTCGACGTCGGCACTGAAGGCACGGTAGAAGGCGCGCGGATCGGCGCAAGCACCGGGAAATGCCACGCAGCTGCCATCTGCGATCGCCGCCACCGCGGCACTGGGATCGACGAGTTTCATCAGGTCAGGTTCTCTAAGTCCGAAAATTGCCGGGCCCGCGCGCCCGCCCGGGCGTTCCTGGCCGCGGTCGCGAAGCGCGTGATATAAAGCGCCGCGAGGCTGGGAACCCGCGCTGCCGGGCACATCATGACACCGGCCGCGTTACCGGGGAGTACAGCATACATGTTCGGATTCGACCCCCTCGTTTTTTGGGGCTGGACCTTTCTCATCGTCTACATGGGCCTGATGATCGCGTTCGGCTTCGTCGGCATGGCGCGAGTCAAGGGTAGCGACGACTTCGCCACCGCGCGCGGCAGCTACGGTCCGGTCTTCCTGGCTTTCGCCATGACGGCCACCACCGCCAGCGGCGCGACTTTCCTCGGTTTGCCCGGGCTGGCCTACAAGGCCGGCATGTCCGCACTGTGGTACGCCTTCGTCTACCCGCTGGGCGTCTATATCGGCGTCCTCGTCTGCCTGCATGCGATCCGTCGTGCCGGTACCAGCTTCGGCAGCCGCTCGATGCCGGAATATCTCGGCGACCGTTTCGATTCTGACGGTCTGCGCATTCTCGCCGCGCTGTTCTCGCTCCTGCTGCTGTTCTACCTCGCCGGTCAGCTGCTCGCCGGCGCGGTGATGTTCACCCAGATGCTCGGGTTGGAGACCTTCCCCGCCTTGTGCGTGACGGCCGTGGTGCTGATGTTCTACATCGCGCTCGGTGGCGCCCACGCCGATATCCTCACCGACGGCGTGCAGGGTGCGCTGATGCTCATACTCGCCGGTCTCGTCCTGTGGATGTTCCTGACCGGGTTCCATGTCGACGGCGGCTTTTCAGGCATGCTGCAGCGCCTGGAGGCACTCGACCCCGCCCTGGTCGAACCGCTGCATCCGACCAATCCCCTGTTCAACTCGAAATGGGATCTCTTCGCCATTTTCGTCGCCCACCTGCCGCTCGGGCTGCTACCGCACATCGGCAACAAGCTGTGGGCGTTGAAGGACAACCGCGACCAGGTCAAGTTCATCACCATCTCCTTCGTCTTTGGCATGCTGCTGCCAGCGATCACCTGCGGTGGCATCCTCGCCCGCGCCCTGCTTGGCGATGAGCTGTTCGGCGAAGGCACCAAACCCGATAACGCCATCCCGGCGCTGTTCATCGCCACCCTGCCCGCGTGGGCCGCCGCCCTCATCGGCGCCGGCGTGCTGGCCGCCGTGATGTCGACCGCCGACGGCCTGGTGGTCTCGACCGCGCAGATCTTCGCCAACGATATCTTCCGGCGTACCGTCGCACCGCGCTGGATGCGTAACGCGGACGAAACCAAGGTCGACCGCATCGGGCTCCTGATCGGCCGTGTCGCGACCATCGTGGTCCTCGCCGGCTCGATCTGGCTGGCCTGGTCGACACAGAACAAGAACATCGCCCTGCTGGTCTGGATCGGGGTCGGCGGCATGATGGCGGCGACCGCCGCGCCGATGTTCCTCGGCGTCTTGTGGCGGCGCGCGACGCGCGCCGGTTCCTACGTCGGGTTCATCACCGGCGGCGCGGTGTTCTCCATCCTGCACGGGGGCGTGATCAAGGCCAACTGGTTCGCTGGCGGCGCGCTCGAGGGTCCCGGTGGCTGGCTCGCCGCCCAGGCCGTCAACCCTTACGCCTGCGCGACCCTCGGTGCCGGCGTCTCGCTGGCCTGCATGGTGGCCGTTTCTCTGGCAACGACAGCGCCATCGGAACAGCACCTCAAGCGCGTCTTCGGAGACTGACCCATGACCGGCATGCTCGCGAACAAATCCATCGTCATCACCGGTGGCAGCACCGGCATCGGCCGCGCAGCGGCGTTGCGCTGCGCAGCAGAAGGTGCGGCGCTGACCATTGGCGACATCAACGTCGCCGCCGCCAGAGCCCTGTGCGATGAAATCACCGCAGGCGGCGGTCGTGCCCATTTCGTCGCCACCGATGTCACCGACAGCGGCGAAGTTCAGGCCATGGTGGCGAGCGCGGTGACGAGCTACGGCCGGCTCGATGGCGCATTCAACAACGCCGGCATCGAGGGTCGCTTCGCCAGCATCGTCAAGATGACGGAAGAAGAGTACGACCGTACCGTCAACGTCGACCTCAAGGGCGTGTGGTTGTGCGTCAAGTACCAGGTGGAGCAGATGCTCAGGCAGGAAAGCGCTGGATCCATCGTCAGCACCGCCTCGGTCGCCGGTCTCGTCGGCTCGCGCGGGGGCTCGGCCTACTGTGCGGCCAAGCACGGCGTGGTCGGCCTGACCAAGTCTGTCTCGCTGGAATACGCGCGCAAGGGCATCCGCGTCAACGCGGTCTGTCCTGGCGTCATTCTCACCCCCATGGTCGAACGTCTCACCGGTGACACCGGGGTGAGCTACGAGTCGCTGGTGGCGCAGGAACCCGTGGGGCGCCTCGGCGAGCCGCGCGAGATCGGTGAGGCCGTAGTCTGGTTGCTGTCGGACCTGTCGTCCTTCGTCACCGGTATCGCCATGCCGGTGGATGGCGGTTACACGGCCCTGTGACGGTCGTCGCCGGCACCGGCTTCAGGACGCCAGCAGACGGCTGAATCCGAGCAGGTCGCGGGCGAAGTAGAGCGCGCAGCACACGCAGGTCATCCCGCCCCAGAATTGCAGCCAGCGCTGCCGGCCACGCACGCCGGCGACGAGGAACAAGACGCCAACGCAGAGGGTAAACCAGACCGTGCCGGTGACGACGTCACCGCTGGTCTGGGTGGCGGTGTCGACCAGACCGTCGGGCGTGATGCGATAACGCATGTTTCAGGCTTCCTGGCGCCGGCGGTCGACGGTTGACGCCGCGGACCGCCGACAGTCGGCAAATCTCAGCCCTGCGCCTCGGCGCGCTCTTTTTCCAACTGGCGCAGCTCGCGTCGCATGATTTTACCGGTGGTGGTCATCGGCAGCGACGTCACGAACTCGATCAGCTTGGGCACTTCGTGGCGGGCGAGGCGACCGCGGACGAATTCGCGCAGTTCGTCGGCCAGGGCATCGGAGCCCTGTTGTCCTTCCTTCAGAATGATGAAGGCCTTGATGATCTCCGTGCGCACCGGGTCGGGCACACCGATCGCCGCCGCCATTTGCACCGCGGGATGCTTGAGCAAGGCGTCCTCGATCTCGCCCGGGCCGATGCGGTAGCCAGAGCTCGTGATGACGTCGTCGCCGCGGCCGTGGAACCAGAAATAGCCGTCCTCGTCCATGTGGCCGACGTCACCGGTTATGAGCCAGTCGCCGATGAACTTCTCGCGCGTGGCATCGGGTTTGTTGAGGTATTCCTTGAGCATCACCGGGTGGGGACGCTTGCACGCGATGTGGCCTTCGGTGCCCGGAGCCACTTCGTTGCCGTTGTCGTCGATGATGCGCACGACCGTGCCCGGGGTCGGTTTGCCGAGCGACCCCGGCTTGATCGGGAACACGTTGCCGTTGTTGCCGAGGATGACGTTGCACTCGGTCTGGCCGAAGCCCTCGTTGACGTTGAGCTTGAGTTCGCTCTGCGCCCATTCGAGCAGGGCTGCACCAACGGCCTCGCCGCCCGACAGCACCGCGCGCAGCTTGAGTTGGTGGCGCGACAGCGGGTCGGGGACCTGGCGCATGAGTTTGAGCATGGTCGGCGTCAGCAGGGCCAGGGTGACCTCGTGCTGCGCCAGGATGCGGTAGGCATCTTCGGCGTCGAATCCCTTCATCGCCGTGGCGACGACGGTGCAACCGTGGAACCAGCCGGGCATCAGCACGTCCATCAGACCGGCCATCCAGGCCCAGTCGGCCGGTGACCACAGCACGTCCTTCGGCTGCGGGAAGAAGTCGTAGATGAACTCGAGGCTCGGCATGTGGCCGAGCATCATGCGGTGCGGCTGTACCGAGCCCTTGGGCATGCCCGTGGTCCCGGAGGTGTAGCTGATCCAGGCAGTATCCTCGGCCTGGGTAACTACGTTGGTGAACGCATCGCTGGCGCTCGCGATGGTGCTCCAGAAGTTCTCGGCACCGTCCGGCGTACCGTCCACCACCAGGACGCGCTCGAGTTTCGGGCATTCGCCCCGGATCGCGGCGACCTTGGGATAGTTGGCGCTGTCCGTGATGAGTACACGTGCACCACTGTCGTTCAGGCGGTAGGCCACGGCGTCACCGCCGAAGAGGACCGAACAGGGGCCGGACACCATCCCCGCCTTCCAGCAGGCGACGTGGGCAATCGCACATTCCGGATCCTGCGCGAGCAGTAGAGTCACGCGGTCGCCACGCCCGAGGCCGTAGCCGACGAGCGTGTTGGCCAGCTGATTGGCGTAACGGCGCACGTCGGCGAAGGTATAGCGGTGCACCTTCTTCTGCGCGTCTTCGTAGACGAGGGCCACGCGTTCGGGATCGTCCGCCCAGCGTTCGCAGACGTCGTTGGCGATGTTGTACTCGACTGGAATGTCCCACTTGAAGTTGTTCCACACCTCGTCATAGGTGGAACCGCGCTGTAACAGATTCGACATGGATCTCCCCTGGCTATCGTCCGTTGGCTGTGCCCTGTCTCGGCAGGCTTTGGCTGCAGGCTGGTGCCGACAACGCGGGCGGCGAAGTGCCCGGCGCGGCGCCGCCGAAAGATACCACGACGGCGGCCATCGCCGATGCATCGTGGGACCTGCTGCCGGGCACTTCCACGAGGACTGCGAATGATGAATAATTCGTTCATTATTCACTCGCTGCCGACAACCCGAGCGTCATGTCTCAGCCTCGTGTACAGGTGCCCGCCGCCGACACCCATACCGTCATCCTCGACGCCGCACAGACGCGCCTGCTCGAATTCGGGTACCACAAGACGACCATGGCCGAGATCGCTTCCGATTGCGGCATGTCGGCCGCCAATCTCTATCGGTACTTCGCCAACAAGGAAGAAATTGCCGCCGAGTGCGCCACGCGTTGCATGAACGAACGCCTGGAGCGGTTACGGCCCATCGTCGAGGACAGCCATACAAACGCGGCCGACAAATTGCTCGCCTATGCCCTGATGCTGGTCGACGACAGCCATGCCCTGGCCGGTCGCGACTCGAAGATCGGCGAACTGGTTGCCACCATCACCCACCACCGCCCCGCGCTCGTGCACGAGAAACTCGCCATTCACCACCGCTTTCTCGCTGCCATTCTCGAACAGGGGCGCACGGCCGGCGAGTTCGACTACGTCGATGCCGAGACCACCGCGCGTGACCTCCATACCGTGCTGACACTTTTCGACGTGCCGCTGTTCGTCGGCTTGTTCGATCGCGCCGAGTTCGAGCGCCGCGCCCGTGGGGTCGTCGCAATCGTGCTCGACGGCTTACGCCCGCGCCCGCGCCGCCGACGCTGATCATCCGTTTGCCAAGGAATCCTCATCGATGAAACGTTTCGAGGCTGCTTTCGCCCGTTGGGTCATTGCCAATCGCTGGCTGGTCATCCTGGTCAGTCTGGCCCTGGTCGCCGCGCTCACCGGCGGGGTCGGCCGCCTCTACTTCGACTCCAGCTACCGCGTATTCTTCAGCAAGGACAACCCGCAGTTGATGGCGTTCGAGACCCTCGAGCGCACTTACACGAAGAACGACAACGTGTTGTTCGTGCTCGAACCGGCGTCCGGCGACGTCTTCACCCGCGAGACCCTCGCTGCCGTCGAGGAACTGACCACGGCGGCCTGGCAGGTCCCCTACTCCAATCGCGTCGACTCGATTACCAACTTCCAATATACCGAGGCGGAAGAAGACGACCTCATCGTGCGTGACATGGTCAAGGACGCCCTGTCCCTGGACGACCAACGGCTCGCCGACATCAAACGCGCGGTGCTTGCCGAACCAGCACTGAACAAGCGCCTGGTCAACGACCGCGGACACGTCACCGCAATCTACGTGACCGTGCAGATGCCAGAGGGCGAGCGCACCACCGCCACCCCGGTGATCGTCGAGGCGGCGCGCGAGATGGCGCGCACCTTCGAACGGGACCATCCGGACATCAAGGTCCACCTGACCGGCATGGTTTTGATGGATAATGCTTTTTCCGAGTCGGGCATGTACGACTCGATGTATCTCGTGCCGCTGAGCTTCGTACTCATGCTGGCGATCATCGCCGTGCTGGTGGGCGGCTCCTTCGGCACCTTCGCCACCCTGTTCGTCATCGGCAGCTCGATTGCATGCGGCCTTGGTGCCGCCGGTTACGTGGGGTTCCCGATGACCTCGGTGACGACCTCCGCGCCGATCATCATCCTCACCGTCGCCGTCGCCAACTGCGTGCATCTGCTGACGACATTCCTGCACAACATGCGCGACGGCGCCCCGCGCGCACGCGCCATGGAGGAGAGCCTGCGCATCAACCTGCAGCCGGTGTTCCTCGCCAGCATCACGACCGCCATCGGCTTCCTGACCATGAATTTTTCCGACGTACCGCCGTTCAACCACCTCGGTAACATCGTCTCGGTTGGCGTCGTCGTGTCCTTCTTTCTCACCATTGGATTTCTACCCGCCTTCATGACCCTGGTGCCGGTGCGGGCCGGCGCCGCGCGCGAGGATGATGCGCGCGGCATGGCCCGCCTGGCGGACTTCGTCATCGCTCACCGTCGCGGATTGTTGTGGGGGTCATTCGTGGTCGTGCTGGCAACGGTGGCCAACCTGCCGCGAAACCAGCTCAACGATGTCTTCGTCCATTATTTCGGCAAGTCTATCCAGTTCCGCGCCGACACCGACTTCATGGTCGACAACCTCACCGGCATCTACACCATCAGCTATTCCCTCGAGTCGGGCCAGTCCGGCGGTATTGCCGAACCCGGATTCCTCGCCGATGTCGAAGCCTTCGCCGAATGGTTCGAGCAGCAACCGGACGTCATTCATGTCGATCGCTTCACGACCATCATGAAACGTCTGAACAAGAACATGCACGGCGACGACTCGGAGTTCTATGTCCTGCCCGACGACCGTGAACTGGCCGCGCAATACCTCCTGCTTTACGAAATGTCCCTGCCCTACGGGCTCGATCTCAACAACCAGATCAACGTCGACAAATCGTCGACCCGGCTCACCGTCACTCTGCCGGTTATTTCCAGCAATGCCATGATTGCACTCGACGAACGCGCAATGGCCTGGGCCAGCGCCAACCTGCGCCGGGTCGAACGCGTCGACAGTGCCGGCACCACCCTGATGTTCTCTCACATCGGGCATCGCAACATCCGCTCCATGCTCATCGGCACGACCGTTGCGCTGGTGCTGATCTCGGGCATCCTGATGCTCGCCCTGCGCTCTTTCCGCCTGGGTTCGGTCAGCCTCTTGCCGAACCTCGCCCCCGCGGCGATGGGCTTCGGCCTGTGGGGTATCTTCGTCGGCGAGGTCGGTCTGTCGCTGTCCGTCGTCACCGGCATGACATTCGGCATCGTCATCGACGACACCGTGCATTTTCTCTCCAAGTACCTCCGTGCGCGGCGCGAACAAGGCCTCGATCCCGAGGCGGCCGTGCGCTACGCGTTCCGCACCGTGGGCCGCGCGCTCATCATCACCACGGTCACCCTGGTGGTCGGTTTCGCGGTCCTGTCGACGTCGAGCTTCGCGATCAATTCGCGCATGGGGCTCATGACGGCCATCATCATCTTCATCGCGCTCATCGGGGTCTTCCTGATGCTGCCCCCCCTGCTCATGAAAATCGAGGAGAAAGACATCCATGCGTCATCTGACGACGGCACTGTTGATCGCGCTGCTGCCGCTTAGCGCACCCGCCGAGACGCCCGAGGAGAAGGGCCTCGCCATCATCCAGGAGGCCGATCGCCGCGACACCGGCTGGGTCGACGCGACGGCGGAGATGAAAATGATCCTGCGCAACCAGCAGGGCGAGGAGTCCGAACGCGAGCTGCGCATCAGTTCGCTCGAGGTGGAGAACGACGGCGACAAGAGCTTGTCGGTGTTCGATGCGCCCAAGGACATCAAGGGCACCGCCTTCCTGAGCTACACGCATGCCCTCACGCCGGACGATCAATGGCTCTACCTGCCGGCGCTGAAACGCGTCAAGCGCATCGCCTCGGCCAACAAGTCGGGACCGTTCGTCGGCAGCGAGTTCGCCTACGAGGATCTCACCTCGCAGGAGGTCGAGAAATACACCTACAAATACCTGCGGGACGAAACCCTGGATGGACGTGACGCGTTCGTCATCGAGGCCTACCCGGTATACGAAAACTCCGGGTACACGCGCCAGGTGGTGTGGCTGGACAAGGCCATGTACCAACCGACCAAGATCGACTACTACGACCGCAAGAACGCCCTGCTGAAGTCACTCGAGGCAGGAGAGTGGCAGCAATACCTCGACCGCTACTGGCGTCCCGGCCGCATGAACATGGTCAACCACCAGACCGGCAAGAGCACTGAGCTGAAGTGGTTCGGTTACCAGTTCAAGACAGGCTTGAGCGATCGCGATTTCGATCAGAACACGCTCAAGCGCACGCGCTGAGCCGGTGCCACTGCCACATCCGGCATTTCAACGCTTGATGTGGCAGGTGGTCGTGCCGTGGGCATAGACCACGCCCGCGGCATCGCGCAGCACGCCCTGCGATACGCCGACGCTGCGTGAGACATGCACCAAGCTGGTCTCGACGACGAGCTCCGTGTCGAGGGGGATCGGCCGCACGATCTTGACCGCGAGGTCGACCGTGGTGTGTCGCGCGTCGGCATCCACGCTGATGAACACCGTAAGGCCGAGCGCAGTATCGAGCACTGTCGCCACGAAGCCGCCATGGACGGTGCCCAGGGCGTTGACATGGCGTTCGTCGGCGCGGGTCGACATGCGGATCCGCCCAGGCTCGTAGTCGACCAGGCTGATCGGGATCGTTTCCCACATCGGCGGATACGGCAGTCGCCCATCGCGGATCTTCTCCAACTTGTCGACTGCGCGCGGATTGAGTTCCGGCGTCACCTGCTGCGCTCACCCCTGGCCTGACGGCCGGCGATTGTGCCACGTCGCGCGTCGCACTCAAGCCCGGCGGCAGCCAGCCGCTATGCCCGCCCCCCTCTGCCCCGGCCAAGTCCCGCCGTGGCAATCATCGGCCGCACCCGCGGCAAAGCCTGCCGCCGCGCCCTAAAGTTTTGCCGCCGGCCATCCGATACCGGCAGCGGAGGCGGTGAATGACCCACCGGGACATATCCGCCATAGCTGTAACGATGCCGGCGCAGAACGCGGGCATCCACGTTCGAGGAGTGCATATCCATGCCTCAGACAATCAATACCAACATCATGTCGATGAATGCGCAGCGCAACCTCAATCGCACGCAGTCCGACCTGACCACCACCATCCAGCGCCTGTCCTCGGGCCTGCGCATCAACTCGGCCAAGGATGACGCTGCCGGCCTCGCGATCTCGACCCGCATGAGCACGCAGATCAACGGCTTGTCCGTCGCCATGCGCAACGCCAATGATGGCATTTCCATCGCGCAGACGGCTGAAGGCGCCATGGACGAGATGGTCAAGTCGCTCATCCGCGCCAATGACCTGGCCCTGCAGGCCGCCTCCTACAACACCAACGCGGACCGCGCGTCCCTGAACCAGGAAGTCACCCAGATCATCGACGAGCTGAGCCGCGTCGTCAGCCAGACCCGTTACAACGGCCAGGCGCTGCTGTCCGGCGGCTTCAGTGCCGACATCCAGGTCGGCACGAACGTCAACGAGACCATCAACGTCTCGATCAGCAACCTGTCACCGACGGGCCTCGGCGTGGCCTCCGAATACTCGGCGGTCAATGCCCTCAGCAACGCCGGTTTCGCCGACCGTATCCGCAACACGTTCGATACCGCGCTCGATGGCTCCGCGGACAGCGTCAACGGCACGGTGCTATCGGCCGTGGTGGCCAGCTCGAATTCGATCAACAAGATCAACGCCATCAATGCGGCAACTTCGAGCACCGGCGTCAGCGCGTTCAGCTTCGGCAATGCCGCCGTCGCCAGTACCGACGTCACCGACGCCAACGCCACGGGCGCGGGTCTCGCCGTTGGCAACAATGCCATGACGATCAACGGTGTTGCGATCGACGGTGCGGGAGCGGGTGACACCATGACGTCGCTGGCGGCCTCTATCAATGCCAAGAGCGGCGAACATGGCGTCACCGCCGTGGTCGAGGCCGGCGCTGCCGCCAACCAGAGCCGGCTGGTCCTGCTGAACCGTACGGGCGCGGCCATCACCGTCACGGTGAACGACGCCAATGCGGCGACCGTGACCGGCTTTGCCAGCGGCACCACGTCGGTCGACGCCGGCGCCAATGGCCTGGTGGTCCTCAACGACGATCTCGGCACGAACACCGTGACCTACGACGCCGCTGCCACCGGAACCGCGATCACCGGCGTTGCTGCCGCGACCACGACGCTGACCGATGCCCCGGTCAACCAGCAGACCGTGTCGACGCAGTCCGGTGCCAACCTGGCCATCCTGGCCTTCCAGTCGGCGCTCGACCAGCTCAACAGCGACCGCGCGGTCCTCGGTGCGAAGCTCAACCGCTTCGACTCGACCATCCGCAACCTGGAAAACGTGCGTGAGAACGTCACGGCGGCCCGCGGCCGTATCCAGGATGCCGACTTTGCCATGGAGACTGCCTCGATGACGCGTGCGCAGATCCTCCAGCAGGCGGGTATCGCGATGGTCTCGCAGGCCAACTCGGTACCGCAGGCAGCCCTGGCGCTGCTGCAGTAACCTGAACGCCACGCGGTCGGTTACAACGCGCCCGGGGCCGCTACAGGCCCCGGGCGCTATGCCTCATGAGAGATAGCGTCATGGTCACTCACGTTGGTTACACCAAATACCAGCCCGTGAACGGTGAGACGCGCGCTTTGCGCGATCCCCCGGCCGCACCGGCGGCCGACGCCGCGCGGGTGTCACCGCAGGCGGTTGACGGCTCGACCGTCACAGCGGGCGATGCCATACCCGCGTTCGACGCGCGTGCGCTCGATGCGGTGGTCGAGGACGTCTCGCGCAACGTGCAGACCCGCCAACGGTCGCTGCAGTTCAGCGTCGACGAACGCAGCGGGCGGACCATCATCACCGTCATCGACAAGGAAACCGACGAGATCATCCGGCAGATTCCGCCGGAGGAAGTCGTCGCACTGGCCGAGCACCTGGATGGCGGCGGAGGTTTCCTGATCAGGGCCGAAGCCTGATCTGGCCCCGTTCTTGCACATCTGCCGGCATCTGCATGAAAACCGCACGAGGCTAGGCACATGCTCAGCACCCCGGGAGTCGGCTCCGGCCTGGACATCTCCACCATCATCAATCAGCTCATGGCGATCGAACGCCAACCGCTGATCAAGGCCGGCACGCGGCAGATCGAACTGGAAGCACGCCTCAGTGCCTTCGGCAAGCTCAAAAGCACCATTTCCACGTTCGACAGCGCCATGTCGGGGCTGAAGGATGCCGACAAGTTCAAGTACTTCAAGGCGAACTCCTCCGACACCGATGTCCTGAGCGCCTCGGCAGGTCCCACCGCGGCCCGTGGCCGCTACACCGTGGATGTCGTGCGTATCGCCGAGAACCACCGCCTCGCCGCGGCGACCGTATTCGCCGATGCCGACACCACCAAGGTGGGCAATGCCGGCGACAAGATGACCATCACCGTTGGCAGCACCAGTTTCGAAGTCGAGTATGGCGACATGACGCTCGACGCGATCCGGGACGCCATCAACGAAGCCGGCGCCAACCAGGGCGTGACCGCCTCCCTGTTGCAGGACGACGACGGGTACCACCTGACCCTGGCCGCGGACGATACCGGCTCGGACAACCTGCTCGGCGTCACCTACAGCGCGGCCGATGACTTCGGTTTCCAGACACTCAACAACGACCGTGACGGCAGCGGCGGATTCAACGCCAGCGATCTCGACGCCGTGCTGACCCTCGAAAACACCTTCACCGTGACCCGTTCGAGCAACGCGATCGCCGATGTGATCGGCGGCGTCACGCTCACCCTCGTCGCGCCGGGCGCTGCCACGGTCACCGTGGCGCGCGACACCGACAAGGTGCGGGGTTCGGTCAACCAGTTCATCGGCGTCTACAACGAGGTGGTCTCGACCATCACGAAACTGCGCAGCGAAGTATTGTCCGACGAGCGCGCCTCGCTGCTCAGCCTGGAGTCGCAGTTCCGCGCCATCCTCAATACCAAGGCCGGTGAATCGGAGTCTTTCGATTTCCTCTTCGAACTCGGTGTCTCGACCCAGCTCGACGGCACCCTGAGCCTCGATGCGACGGTCTTCGACAAGGCCTACGCGAGCGATCCGGAAGGCATCGCGGACATGTTCGCCAATGCCGACAGCGGCCTCGCCACACGGCTGTCGGCGTTCGCTGGCGAGCTCACCGGCAGCGGCGGCATGCTGGCCTCGCGCGAGACCACGATCAACGGCCAGATCCGTGCGGCGACGACCACGCGTGCCAACATCGAGGCGCGCCTCGCGCGCAAGGAAGCGAGCCTGGTCGAGCAGTTCAGCGCACTCGACGCCCTGCTCGCTTCGCTCAACACGACCAGCAACTTTCTCACCACGCAGCTCGACCAGATCGCGGCCGTCACCAAGTCAAGCAATGGCGGTTGAAGCCGCTAACCCTAGCGCGCCCGGCGCACTGACCGACGCGCAAGCTGCCCGCACGCGGCAGCCGGCTTGACTCGAACACGAGGAGATTCCATGAGCCGCATGAATGCCTTCCAAGCCGTCGATCAGTATGCCCGCCTCGGCCTGCGTACCGACGTCGAGACCGCCACCCCGCACCGCCTGATCCTCCTGCTGCTCGATGGCGCCGTCGACAAGTTGCGCCTCGCCCGCATGGCTATGGAACAGGGACGCGTAGCCGACAAGGGCACGAACCTCAGCTGGGCGATCTCGATCATCGACGGTCTGCGTGCCAGTCTCGACACCGATCGCGGTGGGGAGCTCGCGCTCAACCTCGATCGGCTGTACGACTACATGACCCGCACGCTGGTGACGGCCAACCTCGACAACGACGCCGCCAAGGTCGACGAAGTGACCGGCCTGCTCGGCGAAATCCGCGCGGGCTGGAAAGGGATCGAGCGCCAGGTCGACGGCACGGGTCAACGTCCGGCCGTCAACGAAATCGGTCCCAACGCGGTGGCGACGAGCTGATGAGCGGGCCGCTGCCGACTTGGAGCGCCGAACTCGACGCCGCGCTCGCCGCACTCACCCGGGCCGCGGCCGCCGACGACTGGACACAGGCGCTCGACATCGCCGCCGACGTGCAGAGCCACCTCCTGCACGTCACCTTCACGCCAACCGCGGGTGAACTCGCCGCCGCACGCCGGGCCCAGGCCGCCTTGCAGCAGCTCGCCGACCGGGTCGGCGCCTGTCGCGACGCCACCGCCGCGGCGCTGCGCGATCTGCGCGTCGGCCAGCGCGCCGTCCAGGCCTATCGCTGAACGCATCCGGGGGTAGCCGCTGGCGAGCGGGCGCCGTGGCCCTTATCCTGCCCATGCAGGCCCGCCGGGCCGACGGGGAGGAAGCGCAAGCATGGCCGATCACGACACCTTCCGCATCGCGGGATTCACTACGCAGTCCGGCGTCACGCTAGACATCGAGCTCGCCTACAAGACCTTCGGCAGCTTGTCGGCCGCGGCCGATAACGCCGTCCTGATCCCGACTTTCTACGGCGGACGCCACGCCGAAACCGAGTTCATGCTCGCGCCCGGGCGCGCCATCGATCCGGCACGTCACTTCGTCGTCATCGTCAACATGCTCGGCAACGGCTGCTCGACTTCGCCGAGCAACACCCCGGCCCCGTACGGGCGCGGCGCCTTTCCGCTGGTCACGGTCTACGACAATGTCTGCTGCCAGCACAAACTGGTCACCGAGCATCTCGGCATCCGCCGCCTGCGCCTGGTCAGTGGCTTCTCGATGGGTGCGCAACAGACCTTCCAGTGGGGCGCCCTGCACAGTGACATGGTCGATGCCATCGCGCCGATCTGCGGTGCAGCGCGCATCGCCGACCACAACCACGTCTTCGTGGATTCCGCCGTTGGCGCGCTGCGCCTTGACCCGGCATTCGCCGACGGCTGGTACGAATTGCCGCCACTGCGCGGCCTGCTCGCCTTCGGGCGCGTGTACGCGGCGTGGTTGTTCTCGCAGGATTTCTTCCGCGAGCGCCTCTACGAGCAGCTCGGCCTGGCCACGCGCGAAGACGTCGTGCGCTTCACGCAGAACTACTTCCTCGCCAACGATGCCAACGATCTCGTCGCCATGGCACGCACCTGGATGAATGCGGACATCAGTGCCAACCCGCGCTTTGGCGGCGATTTCGCCGCCGCGCTCGGCGCCATCGGCTGTCGAGCGATCGTCATGCCAGGCGAGACCGATCTCTACTTCCGGGTTGCCGACAACGCTGCCGAGGTAGCCCGGATGCCCAATGCGGAGCTGCGCCCCATCCCGTCGAAGTGGGGGCACGGCGCCGGCTTTGGTATCGATCCAGCCGACAACGCCTTCGTCGACGCCGCCCTGCGCGAGCTGCTCGCATGAGCACGCCCGCTTCGGCCGGGGCAGCGCCGCTGGATGTGCACTACGCCGACGGCTGCGCCTGGATCGATGGCACGCTGGTTCCGATCGCCGAGGCCCGCATCCCTATTCTCGACACCGGATTCACCCGTTCTGACTGCACCTACGACGTGGTCGCGGTGTGGGACGGCGCGTTCTTTCGACTGGACGAACACCTCGAACGCTTCGCGCGCTCTTGCCGGCTCGGCCGCTTCACCCCGCCGCTGGATTGCTCCGGTATTCGCGCCGTCCTGTTCGACTGCGTGCGCGCCAGCGGTCTCGAACAGGCCTACGTCGAGATGATCGTCACTCGAGGCGTGCCGGAAAACGGTGAACGCGACCCGCGCCGCTTCCGCAACCGCTTCTATGCCTTCGCCATTCCCTACGTCTGGATCGCACGGCCGGAACTGCAGGACCAGGGCATCGCCCTGGTGGTGGCTCGTGACACGCGTCGGATCGATCCCGACGCGGTCGACCCGACGGTGAAGAACTTCCATTGGGGCGATCTCGTGCGCGGCCTGTTCGAGGCCTATGAGCGCGAAGCCCATACCGTGGTGCTGCTCAATGCCGCCGGCGAGGTCACCGAGGGGCCGGGCTTCAACCTGTTCGCCGTGTGCGCAGGGACTTTGTGGACGCCCGCCGACGGTGTCCTCGAAGGGATCACCCGGCGCACCGTACTGGAGCTCGCCGACCGGATCGGCATACCGACCCGGGTCAGCATGTTCGGGGTCGAGCGCTTGCAAGGGGCGGACGAATTGTTTATCACGAGCACTGCCGGCGGCGTGATGCCGGTGACCCGGCTCGACGGTATCGCCCTCCGCGACGGCCGCCCGGGGCCGATGACGCGCAAGTTGCGCGAGGCCTACTGGGACGCCCATCACGACCCGGCCTGGATTACCCCGGTGCGCTGAACCCCGGCGCACGCCAATCACGGAATCTCTGATGACCAGCCCCTTTACGATTCAACCGGTCGCCGAGACCGACCCGGTGGTGCTGCCCGACAGCCTCGGTTTCGGCCGCCTCTTCACCGACCGTATGTTCAGTCAGCGCTACGACCCCGAGAACGGCTGGCACGACGCCACCATCGGACCGTACCGCCCGATCACGCTCGACCCGGCCACCACCGTCTATCACAACGGGCAGATGATCTTCGACGGCACCAAGGCCTACCGGCGTGACGATGGCCACGTCAACCTCTTCCGCACCGAACTCAATGCCCAACGCTTCAACGACTCGGCGCGGCGCATGGGCATGCCGCCGGTCGATGTCGCGGCCCATGTCGAGGCCATCGCCGAACTGGTGCGCCTGGAACACCGCTGGGTGCCTGCACGGCCGGGCACCGCGCTCTACATCCGGCCGACCATGATCGCGACGGAGAAGACGCTGGAGGTGCGCGCCAGCCGCGAGTACCTGCATTACGTCATCCTGTCGCCGGTGGCGCCCTACTTTGCCGACGGTTTTGCCCCGGTCTCCGTCTACGTCTCGGACGATTACGTGCGCGCGGTGCGTGGCGGCACCGGCGAAGCCAAGACGCCGGGCAACTACGCTGGCTCGATCGCTGCCACCGAGGTGGCCCTCGCCAAGGGCTACCAGCAGGTGCTGTGGCTGGACGGGGTCGAACGGCGCTACGTCGACGAGGTCGGCGCCATGAACATCGCTTTCGTCTTCGAGGGCCGCGAAATCGTCACGCCGACCCTGACCGGCGCCATCCTCAAGGGTGTCACCCGGCGTTCGCTGCTGCAGCTCGCGCCCGATGTCGGCTACCCGGTCAACGAGCGTCGCATTGCCATCGACGAGGTGCTGGACGGCCTGGCGGACGGCCGCGTCACCGAGATTTTCGGCATGGGCACCGGGGCGGTGATCGCGCCGGTCGGCCGCCTGCACTTCCAGGGCCGCGACATCACCGTGCGCGACGGCCGGCCGGGTCCGGTCGCGACCCGGCTCTACGACGAGCTGACCGGTCTGCAATACGGTCGCCGCCCCGATCCCTACGGCTGGACCCGTCGCGTCGAGGTTCCCGACGCCGACGCCGCCGTCACCAGCCGCGCTGCCAACCGCTGAACAGGAGGGGTCCCGCCATGGCCACCGTCAGTCTCATCGAGTACGAGGATGCCAGCGCCGAAGTGCGCGCCGTCTACGACGACATCCTCGCCACCCGCAAGGGCGGTTTCATCAACAATTTCTGGAAAGCGCTGGCTCACAACCCCGAGTTACTCGCCCGCACCTGGCAGCAGATCAAGGCCGTGATGGCTCCCGGTGCTCTCGATCCCCTGACCAAGGAATTCGTCTACATCGCCGTGTCGGTCGCCAACGGCTGCGAATATTGCACGCACTCGCATACCGCCGCGGCGCGGGCCAAGGGCATGTCGCCGGAGCAATACGCGGAGCTGCTCGCCGTGATCGGCCTCGCGCACCAGACCAACGGCCTCGTCACGACCCTGCAGGTCGCGGTCGACGACGCCTTCAAGGCCGTCTGACGACGCCCTCTTACGCGCGGCCGCCGTTCGATGCATCGCAACCACCTCCTCGCCGAAGTCGTCGAGCTCTACACGCACGCCGGCACCAGTTACGAGCGGGCACGCCGCTGGCGCTTCGATGCCGTCATCGGCAACGGGCCAACCGACGCTGCCGGCAATCTCGTTATCACCGCGGCGCTCGCGGCGATTTTCGCCGACACCGCCAACCATACGGCGATCGGCCTGTGGCTGATCGTCATCAACAGCCTTTCGCTCCTGCGCCTGGCGATTTTCTTCATGCATCCTCGCGCGGACCAGGCCAGGCGCCGGCGCCTGCAGCGGCTGTTCTCGCTGAGCCTCGTCGTGCACGCGGCCATGTGGGCGTCATCCTTCCTGCTGTTCGCTCCACCCGATTCGATCGCCCACCGCAGCGCCGTGCTGATCTGGCTGGCAGGCTGCGCGGCCTGGGTGGTGGCGGCCTACACGCCGTTGATCGAAGCGGTGCTCGGATTCCTGCTGGTGCAACTGCTGCCGGTATCCCTGGTCCTGCTGTTGTCCGGCGACCGCTTCTGGCAGCTGGTGTCGGTGGCCTGCCTGGTGTTCCTGCCGACCATGGCCATGGTGGCCCTGCGCACCCATGCCCAGCTCATGCGCGGCACGGTGACCCAGTTCGAGAAGGAGGAACTCGCCGCGGCCCTGGAACAGGAGAAGAAGGTCGTGCTGGAACTGAACCGGGATCTCGCCGCCGACCTCGCGCGCCGCGAGCGGGTCGAGGCCGACTTGCGTGAAGCCAAGACGCGTGCCGAACGGCTTGCCAACGAACTCGAGAAGTTGTCCTCGCTCGATGGTCTCACCGGCATCGCCAATCGCCGGCGCTTCGACCAGACCCTGGCCCGCGAATGGAGCCGCGCTCAGCGCGGCCAACAACCCCTCGCGCTGATCCTGTGCGACATCGATTACTTCAAGCAGTACAACGACCACTACGGGCATCAGGCCGGCGATGCCTGCCTGCGCCAGCTGGCCAAGCTGCTGGAGGGCTCGCTGCACCGCGGCGGTGACCTCGCGGCGCGCTACGGCGGGGAGGAGTTCGCGATCCTCCTGCCGGGCCTCAACGTCGAACACGCCGCCGGACTGGCCGAGACCATCCGCGAAAATCTCTTCGATCTCGGTCTGCCACATGCACAGTCCGCGGTCGCCGCGGTACTGACGGCGAGTTTCGGCGTGGCCGCCATCGTGCCGGGCAACGATCATTCCCCGGACCAGCTCGTCCAGCAGGCCGACCAGGCGCTCTACGCGGCCAAGGCCGCCGGCCGCAACCGCGTACAGCGCGCCGGCGAGCGTAGTCTCGCCCCGCTCGACACTCAGGAAGGGCTGCTGCACTGACCGCAGCGTGGGCGCGCAGAATTTCGACGACGAGCCGGGCCACCGACGACGGTCCGGTACAGCAACCAGCACACGGGAGGAAAACCATGGCAGAGAGTTCCGCCACGTCCGGCTTCGTGATGAACCAGACCATGCTGCGGGTCCGCGACCCGGCCGTTTCGGTCACCTTTTATCGCGACGTGCTCGGCATGACCCTGCTCGATCGCTACGACTTCGAGGCCATGAAGTTCTCGCTCTACTTCATGGGCTACCTCGCACCGGGCGAAGGCGTGCCGGACGATGCAGGGGCACGTGCGCAATGGGTGTTCGGACGCCCCGCCCTGGTCGAGCTGACCCACAACTGGGGCACCGAATCGGACCCGGCATTCGCCGGCTACCATGACGGCAATGCCCAACCGCAGGGCTTCGGCCACATCGGCATCTCGGTGCCCGATGTCTACAAGGCTTGCGAGCGCTTCGAGTCGCTAGGCGTCGAGTTCGTCAAGCGTCCCGACGATGGCAAGATGAAGGGGCTCGCCTTCATCAAGGATCCGGACGGTTACTGGATCGAGATCCTGAACCCGCAGGGGCTGCGGGCGATCGTCGCGAGCTGAAGACCCTGGCGGCGGGGCGCTCGACGTAGAACGCCCGCCGCCTGCACACAGCCGGTTATGGCCCGTAGTAGTAGCGGTAGCCGCGATAATCCGGCACCAACTGCTCATAGCGGCCGTGCAGGAATTGCACGAGGTCGATCATCTGGGCGACCGTCATACGGCTGTTGAAGTCCGGCATCGCGGTATCGCCGCGCGCCGCTTCCTCCTTGTTGAGCAGACGCTGGTATTCCTCGGAAATGACGTGCTTGGGATTGACCACCGAGGTCAGCAGCTCGCCGTAATCCTTGATCCGCGCACGCTTGCCCCCGAGTTCGATCTCGAGTGCGGAGACGCCGTCGTAGGCTGGCAGATCGACCCCGGCGACGACATGACACTGGCGGCAACCCATGTCGAGGAAGACCTGCTGGCCGCGGTCGGCGTTGCCCTGGGGCAGGACGAAACCATCGGCGGTGAGTTCGTGCCTGTCCTCACCACAGCCGCTCAGCAGCAGCGTGGCCGTCAACAGGCCGCCCGCGAGAATCTTCGACGGAATCGCGTTCATGGGTGCCTCCTCTTGGTCTCGGTATAGCATCGGAGTATAGGGGGCGCCGGTGTGAACGGCCTGACAGGGATCAATCCGCCGATCAGGCGTTCTTGATGGTCAGGCCGCCATCGACCGGCAGGTGGGCGCCGGTGATGTATTGCGCCGCCGGCAATACGAAGTTCAAGGTCGCATGAGCGACCTCCTCCGGCTCGGCATAGCGCTTCAAGGCGACGCGCCGACGTGCGAATTCGGCCTTGGCCTCCTCGGGAATACCGGCGGTCATGCCGGTCTTGATCGGCCCCGGACAGATGCAGTTGACGGTGATGCCACGCGTGCCGAACTCGACGGCCAGCGAACGGGTCAGCCCGATGACGCCGGTCTTGGCCGCGGTGTAGGGACTCAGTCCCTTGGTCGCGCCGAGCCCCTCGGTCGAGGCGATGTTGACCACGCGCCCGGCCCCGCTCGCGGTGAGGTGAGGCAGGCATTCGCGGATCAGCATGGCCTGCGCGGTGAGGAGGACATCGAGCGTGCGCGCCCAGGCCTGCGGATAGTCCGCGCCGTCGAGCGGGCTCTCGATGGCGATACCGGCGTTGTTGACCAGGATGTCGAGCGCGCCCCAGCGTTCGACGATGGCCGCGACCACGCCACGGCGCTGAGCGTCGTTGCTGACGTCCAGCACCCAGCCGGCGGCACTGCCGCCGGCGCCGGTGATCTCGGTGACCACGCTGTCGACCCGTGCCTGGTCGAGGTCGGTCACGGCGACGTGCGCGCCCTCGTCGGCGAACAGGTGTGCGGTCGCCCGCCCCATGCCGCTCGCGGCGCCGGTCACCAGGGCGACCTTGCCGGCGATGCTGCGGCTCAGCTTGCTCAATCGGGCCATCAATCGTTCTCCATGGGTTGTCGTTCAGGAAAGAAGCGCGCCGCGGCGGCGCTCAAGCGACGGGTTCCGCGCACAAGGATTCGGCCAGCGCACGCAGGCGCGCTTTCTGGATCTTGGTGCCGTTGGCGCTGGCGGTGGTCGGGAATGCGTCGAGTTCGAACACCCGTGCAGGCACCTTGTAACCTGCCAGGCGCTCGCGACACCACGCGATGACCGCCGCGGGGTCGAGCGTCGCACCGTCCGCGGTCACGGCGAAGGCCACCGGCCGCAGGCGTCCGTCGACCTCGATGGCGACGACCTGGCTGGCGGCGATGTCGGCGTGCTCGTCGACGACCGCCTCGATTTCGAGCGGACTGACGAGGAAGCCGCCGAGGCGCAGGACGTCGCCCATGCGCGCGAGGTAGCAGAAGCGGCCATCGTCCTCGAGGTAGCCGAGATCGCCGGTGCGCAGGAAACCGTCGGCGCCGAGCGCCGCGGCCGTCGCCTGCGGATCCTCGAAATACTCGAGCATCAGGCTCGGCCCGCTGAGTTCGATCTCACCCGCTTCGCCCGGCCCGAGCAGTGCCCCGCTCTCGGCGTCGCGCACGCGCACCCGGGCGCGCGGCGACAACGGCCGGCCGCCGCCCTTGCGGCGTTCCTCCTGTGGCAACCCTGCCGGTTGCATGGCGTACAGGGCATGGCATTCGCTCATGCCATAGAGGCCGCACAGGGTTACGCCGCGCGCCGCGGCGGTGGCGACGATGTCCTCGAGGGCGGGGTTGAACGCGGCATAACCGAACAGTTCGAGCGAGGGAAACGGTACCGGCTCGTCGCACACGTCCAGCATGCCCGCGATCATGTCGTCCACGCCGTGCATGTGGGTGATGCCCCGCTCACGCACGATGCGCGCCGCCGTCGTCGCGTCGAACACCGGCAGCAAGTCCAGCGGCGCGCCGACAACGAGCGCCGACCAGGCCTGGGTGAAGCCGAACACGCCGCACATCGGCAGGGCCTGCAGCACGCGCCGGCCGGGCCTGCCGAGTTCGAGCGCCGCCGCGACATCGGCTGCGTGGTCTGCCACGGTGCCCTGTACGTGGCAGACGAACTTGGGTGCGCGCGTCGTTCCGGAAGTGGTGAAGATGGCGCAGCGGGCGCGATCGTCGCCGCGCCCGGCGTGCGGCGGGTGATCACGGCAGGTGGCATAGGGCGTGACGGCGACGCCGTGCAGGGCGGCGGCGGGCGCGACGCTTTCGCCGTAGGCGACGATGTGGTCGAGCCCGCCCAGCACCGCCGGTTCGACCCCAGCCAGGATGCCGGCGAAATCGATGCCGTTGAAGTCCGGCCACACGACCAGCAGCCGTGCGCCCGAACGGCCGACGATGTCGCTCACCTCGTGGGCGCGGAAACGCGTGTTGACGGAAACGGCGATGGCGCCGAGCCGCGCGCAGGCGAGAAAGCATTCCAACCAGGCGGGAATATTGGGCAACCACAGGGCGACACGGTCGCCCGCGCCGACGCCGAGCGCGGCGAGGCCGCTGGCGACACGCGCGCTACCCTCGAGCAACGCCGCGGCATCCCAGGCTTCGTCTTCGCAGCGCAGGATCTCGAGTCGTGGCGGCAGGCGCTCGAGCGCCTCGAACAAGCGGCTCACGTCCGGCTCCCCTCCGGTTCGTGTCGGGTCGATCGGCGCCAGACCAACAGGTGGTTGTTGGCCGGCAGGCGGCGATCTTCGCACAGTTCGAGGCCGGCAC
Organism: Gammaproteobacteria bacterium; assembly: GCA_050184115.1. Taxonomy (GTDB): domain Bacteria; phylum Pseudomonadota; class Gammaproteobacteria; genus JACKNG01. Next base: position 140,640 of record JBFXAQ010000006.1, read on the forward strand.
CGCGGGCCAGCGCGTCGACTTCGTCGAACCAGCGGATGGCATATCCAGGATCGACACCGGCCAGCCAGGCATCGAGCACGCGGTTGCCCTCGCTGACGGCTTCGCCGTGGTAGTGGAACGGGCCGTAAATCAGCAGCGGACCGCCGCTGGGCAGGATCTCGCTGACGCCGCCGAACAGGGACTCCACGGCCGACCACGGCGCGAAATGCAGCAGGTTGGCGGCATAGACGGCCTGGCACGGCCAGCGCGGCCAGGGACGGCGGGCGATGTCGAGTTCGCGCGGCGGCAGGAGGTTGGCGAGCCCGGCCTCGGCGCGCCAGGCCTCGATGCCGGGCAGGCAGGAGGCCAGGTCGGTCGGTTGCCAACGCAGGTGGGGCAGAGCCTGTGCGAAATGCACGGCGTGCTGGCCACTGCCGGCGCCGAGTTCGAGCACGTTGTCGACGTGCTCCAACCAGTCGCGGATGGCGTCGAGGATCGGTTCGCGATTGCGCGCCGCCGCGGGTGCATAGGGTTTGTCCATGGCGGCAGTGTAGGGCCGGAATCGTGCTAAGGTCGCGCGCCTCCCCGCAGCATGGCCGCGTCCGCATGTCCGATCCCGTCCCGTCCCGCACGCGTCGCTTGCGGGCTCTTGCCGGGTTGCGCCCGTTCCTGCTGCCTTACCGCTGGACCATCGCCGCGGCCCTGGTTGCGCTGGTGGCGGCCGCCGCCGCCACCCTCGGCATGCCAGTCGCCATCCGCCACTGCATCGATGCCGGCATCGGGCAGCCGGGGCAAGCCGATGTCGGCGGCACCTTCATCGCCCTGTTCGGACTCGCGCTGCTGGTGGCAGGCTTCGCCGCCCTGCGCTTCTACCTCGTGTCGTGGATCGGCGAGCGGGTCGTCGCCGATCTGCGCCAGGCCGTCTTTCGCCACGTCCTCGGACTCTCGGCGGCGTTCTACGAGGTCACGCGCAGCGGCGAGTTGCTGTCGCGCCTGACCACCGACACCACCTTGATTCAGAACGTCGTCGGCAGCAGCGTCTCCATCGCGCTGCGCAGCGGTATCACCCTGCTCGGCGCCCTGCTCATGCTGACCGTGACGAGCCCGCGGCTGACCGCCCTCATCGTCGTTCTCATCCCACTCGTGGTCCTGCCCATCGTGCTGTTCGGGCGGCGCGTGCGCGGCCTGTCGCGCGACAGCCAGGATCGCATCGCCGACACCTCGGCGCTGGCCGGCGAAGTCCTCAACGCGATGCCGGTGGTGCAGGCTTTCAACCTCGAAGCCCTGCACGCCGACCGCTTCGACGTTGCCGTCGAGCAGGCTTTCGTCACCGCGCGGCGCCGCGTGCGCCAGCGCGCATTGCTCACTGCCTGGGCGATCGCCACCGTCTTCGGCGGCCTCACATTGGTCCTGTGGATGGGCGCGCGGGCCGTGCAAACAGGTGACATGAGCGGCGGTGAACTCGGCCAGTTCCTGCTCTACGCCCTGTTCGCGGGTGGCTCAACGGCGGGACTGTCGGAGATCTGGGGTTCCTTGCAGCAGGCGGCCGGCGCCAGCGAACGGCTGCTGGAACTCCTCGCCACCCGCCCCGATCGCGAGCCGCCGGTCCGGGCGCATACCCTGCCCGACCGTCTGCGCGGCGCACTGCGCTTCGACGCCGTCGGTTTCGCGTACCCGACCCGCCCGGTGCCGCCCGCGCTCGACGGTTTCTCGCTCGACGTCGCCGCTGGCGAGACGGTGGCGCTGGTCGGCCCCTCGGGAGCCGGCAAGAGTACCCTCTTCGCTCTCCTGCTCGGCTTCTGGCAGGGCCAGCGCGGGCGCATCCTGCTCGACGGCATCGACCTCGCCGATGTGCTGCCCGCGGACGCCCGCGCACACATGGCTGTCGTCCCCCAGGACACGGTGCTGTTCGCCGACACCATCGCCGAGAACATCCGCTACGGTGCGCCGCGGGCCGACGACGCGCAGGTCCGCGCGGCGGCCGTCGCGGCGGGCGCCGACGACTTCATCCGCGCCCTGCCCCAGGGCTACGACACCGTGCTCGGCGAACGCGGCGCGCGCTTGTCGGGTGGTCAACGCCAGCGCATCGCCATCGCGCGGGCCGTGCTGCGCGCACCGGCCGTGCTGCTGCTCGACGAGGCGACCAGCGCACTCGACGCCCAGGCCGAAGCGGCGGTGCAGGAAGCCCTCACCGGCCTGATGCGGGACCGTACGACCCTCGTCATCGCCCACCGTCTGGCCACCGTGCGCAGCGCCGATCGTATCGTGGTCATGGATGCCGGGCGGGTTGTCGCCAGCGGCACGCACGACCAACTCATGGCCAGTGACGGGCTCTACCGCCGTCTCGCGAGTCTGCAGTTTCGCAGCGAGGCGACGCTCGCCGACCTGCCCGCCTGACCACGCGCCTCACACCAATGGCGGCAGCGGGCAGTCCAGGGTGAGGGCCACGGCCTGCAGCAGTTCACCCTCGGCGACGGTCACCTTGCCATCGGCAATGACGCAATCGGCAGCAGCCTGGATGACATTCTTCTTGAGCAGGGGCGACAGTCCGGCCAGGCGTTCCAAGGCGCGCCCGAGGTCGCTCATCGAACACGCTTCGCGCGCGAGCAGGCCGGCCTCGCCGAGCCCGAACGGCTGCCACGCGCGCCGATAGGCCACGGCCGCCGTCGCCTCGTCGGCGTGGCCGTGGCGCGCCAGCGCACTGAGCAGCACGCGCAGGGCCTCGTCGACGGCCGCGAAGCTGAACCAGCGTGTCGGAGGCTTGCGGGTGGCCTCGTCGGCGAGGTGATCGCGCAGCAGGCACAGCAAGGCAAACTCGAACACGGTGTACTGCCGGTCGGCGACGATGATCGAACGTACCAGGGTGACGATACGGCGGCGCGCCGCGGACTCCAGGCGCTTGAGCGCGGGCAGGGCCAGCTGGGCCAGCGGCAGGCGCGTCGCCGCCGGCAGCGCGCGCACCTCGCCGACCAGCCGGTCCAGGTCCGCCACCAGGCTGGCATCGTGACCGACGACGAGGGCAAACACGGCATCGTGGGCGTCGCGGGCGGCGGCCGTGACCAGCAGAGCACACAACACCTCGAGGGCGCCGTCGGGAGCGTGAAGCCGCTCGACGAGGGTCGCCGGCAGCGCGTCGGTCACCGCCTGGGCGAAGGCATGTTGACGCGGATTCACCGTGCCGACGCTGGCGGCGACCGCCGCGCCGTCGATCACGGCAACGCTGTCGTCGAAAGTCGCGCCGCGCCCGCCCGCTGTCGGCGCGGCGACGAAACCGGCCATCCCCGCTGCCGCGCGCGTTGCAGGTGGGGGCGGCGTAATGGACGGCGTCGTGGTTCGGGGTTGGAAGCCCGGGCACACCGCGCGGATGCGCGTCGCGATCGGAGGATGCGTCGCGAGCAGTCCGGCGAACGCATGCTCGACCGGAGTGCCGAAGCAGAAATGCCCGATGTCGTCGGCATGCCGGTTGGCGAGGTGCGAACCGTCGACGGCCTTCCCGATCTTCCACAGCGCGCTGGCGATGCCCTGGTTGTCGCGGGTGAACTGCACCGCCGAGGCGTCGGCGAGGAATTCGCGCTGGCGCGACACGGCGGCCTGGATCAGCTTGCCGAAGAAGAGCCCGATGTAACCGATGACGAGGACCGCGATGCCGACGAGGGCGAACTGGCCGGCGTTGCGATCGCGGCTGTGCGTGCCTGAACGCAACATGAAGCGCCCGATCTGGGCCATCAGCATGAGGCCGGCCAGCACGCCCATCAGGCGCAGGTTGAGTGCCATGTCGTTGTTGAAGATGTGGCTGTACTCATGCGCGACCACGCCCTGCAGCTCCTGGCGGTCAAAGGCTTCGAGCGCGCCCCGCGTGACCACCATGACGGTCTCGGTCGGTCGCGTGCCGGCCACGAAGGCATTGATGCCGGGTTCGTCGTCGAGGACGTAGAGGGCCGGCACGGGCGTACCGGAAGCGATCGACATCTCCTCGACGACATTCTGCAGGCGGCGCTCGGCGGCGTCGCCCGTGCCGGGGTCGATGCGTCGCGCGCCGAGCATGCCGGCGAGCGCCGCGCCGCCGCCACGCAGGCGCAACGTGGTATAGAGACTGCCGCTGCCGATGACGCCGATGACGGCCACGGTGATCCACGCCCAGGTCGTACCCGCCAGCCAGCTCCGCAGGCTCACCGGCTGCGCCGCCGTGGCATTGAGCACGGTCAGGGCGACGGCATTCAGCACCACGATGATGACGATCAGCGCGAGCGCGAAGCACGCCACCAGCCAGGCGGTCCGCCGGCGCGCGCGATCCTGGTGCTCGTAGAAGTTCATCGCCGCCGCGTGCCGCCAGCGCGCCGAGGTGGCCGCGCGGCGACGGCGCGCCCTGCGTCGGGCATCAGCTGAACGAGACCTTGGGCGCCTCGCGCACCTCCGGGTTGGTGATCTCGAGGAGCTCCGCGGCGGCGAAGCTGAACATCCCGGCGATGATGTTGCTCGGGAACTGCTCGCGGCGGTTGTTGTAGGTCGTGACGGCGTCGTTGAAGTGCTGCCGGGCGAAGGCGATCTTGTTCTCCGTCGTCGTCAGTTCTTCCATCAACTGCTGCATCGACTGGTTCGCCTTGAGATCCGGATAGGCCTCGGCGAGGGCGAAGAAGCGCCCCATCGCGCCGCCCAGCACACCCTCGGCCGCGGCCAGCCCGGCGATGGCGCGCGGATCCTCGGGATGCGCCGAGGCTGCGCGCGCGGCGGCCTGCGCCTGGTTGCGTGCCTGGATCACGGCCTCCAGGGTTTCGCGTTCGTGCTTGAGATAGCCCTTGGCGGTTTCGACCAGGTTGGGGATGAGGTCGTAGCGCCGCTGCAACTGGACGTCGATCTGGGCGAAGGCGTTCTTGAAGCGGTTGCGGTCGGCGACGAGGCTGTTGTACAGCCCGATGCCGACCATCGCGAGAAGGACGACGAGCGCCAGCACGATGATCGTTCCCATGTCGGTCTCCTGTCGGCTGATGGATTCGGAAGGTTACAGGTCCATCGGTGTAGCGGCTACGGGTTGGCCAGGACGCCGGCAACCTCGTCGCTCGCCGCCTCGATCTCGAGTTGCCGCTGCCACATCGAGGCATAGCGGCCGCCGGCGGCGAGGAGTTCGACGTGGCGGCCGCGCTCGGCGATGCGGCCGTCGTCGAGGACGATGATCTCGTCGGCGTCGATCACCGTGGACAGGCGGTGGGCGATGACCAGCGTGGTATGGCCGCGCGAAATCTCCTTCAGTGCCGCCTGGATGCCGCGTTCGGTGTGCGTGTCGAGTGCCGAGGTCGCCTCGTCGAAGACCAGGATGCGCGGCGCCTTGAGGATGGTGCGCGCAATCGCGACACGCTGCTTCTCGCCACCCGAGAGCTTGAGGCCGCGTTCGCCGACCATCGTCTGGTAGCCGTCTGGCAGCGCCGTGATGAAGGCGTGCACGTGGGCCAGGCGCGCGGCCTGCTCGACCTCGGCCGGGCTCGCCCCAGGCCGGCCGTAGGCAATGTTGTAGTAGACGGTGTCGTTGAAGAGCACCGTGTCCTGCGGCACCACGCCGATGGCCTGACGCAGGCTCGCCTGGCTGACCTCGCGGATGTCCTGGCCGTCGATGCGGATGGCCCCACCCCTGACGTCGTAGAAGCGGAACAGCAGGCGCGCGATGGTCGACTTGCCGGCACCGCTGGCGCCGACGATGGCGAGCTTGGCGCCGGCGGGCACGGCGAAGCCGACCCCCTTCAGGATCGGACGCCGCTCGTCGTAGCCGAAATCGACGGCATCGAACTCGACCTTGCCCGGCCCCGCCGCGAGTGCCGCGGCATCCGGGCTGTCCTCGACCTCCGCCGGCACGTCGAGCAGGTGGAACATCGCTTCCATGTCGGTCAGCGCCTGCTTGATCTCGCGGTAGACGAAGCCGAGGAAGTTGAGCGGCATGTAGAGCTGGATGAGGTAGGTATTGACGAGCACGAAGTCGCCCACCGTCATGCGCCCGTCGATGACGCCGCGTCCGGCCATGCCCATGATGGCCGTGAGACCGACACCGATGATGGCGGCCTGGCCGATGTTCAGCATGGCGAGCGACATCTTGCTCGTCACCGCGGCGTGCTCATAGCGCGCGAGGGCATCGTCGAAGCGGCGCGCTTCCCACTCCTCGTTGCCGAAGTACTTGACCGTCTCGTAATTCAACAGGCTGTCGATGGCGCGCGTGTTGGCCTCCTGGTCGGTTTCGTTCATGCGCCGCCGGTATTGCAGGCGCCACTCGGTCACGACCAGGGTGTAGGCGATGTAGAGCGCGATGGTGGCGAAGGTCACCAGCGCGTACCAGGCGTCGAACATCGCCCACAGGATGCCGCACACGAGGGTGATCTCGAGCAGGGTCGGGATGATGTTGAAGAGCATGAAGGTGAGCAGGAAGTCGATGCCCTTGGTGCCGCGCTCGACCGCGCGCGACAGGCCGCCGGTCTGGCGTTCCAGGTGAAAACGCAATGCGAGGCCGTGCAAATGGCGGAAGGTCTGCAGGGCGACGTCGCGGATGGCCCCCTGCGCGACGCGGGCGAAGACCCAGTCGCGCAGCTCGGCGAAAGCAATCTGCAACACCCGCAGGCCGCCATAGGCGAGCAGCAGCGCGAGTGGCAGTTCGAGCGGCAGGTGGGCCGGGTCGGACAGGCCGTCGACGAGATCGCGGTAGAGCAGCGGCACCCACACGGTGGCGAGCTTGGCGAGGGCGAGGAAGCCCATGGCGACCACCACGCGCAGGCGGGTGTCACGGCGCCCCGCCGGCCACAGGTAGGGCAGCAGCGACTTCATGGCGCCCCACTCGAAGCGACCGTCACGGCGACGGCCGGTGAGGCTGCGACTGGTTTGCACCGGGCGGACTCCGGACGTGGGCGAGCGGCGAGTATAGCGGCAGGGTGGACTTCCACCGTGAGCGATCCCACGCCGGCAGCGTCGATCCGCGGCCGCGCTATGATGGGCGCGGATCGCGGCAATGGACGCTGCACCCACCGTCGCTATTCGGGAAGTCCGCCATGCATAGCAGCGCCAGCACGTCGGTCGAAGCGACCTTCAACTACCTCGCCGACGACGAGACCGCCCCAGCCTACTACCTCTACGAGACCGCGCCCGGCCACACGCCACCACCGCCCGGCGTGCGCAAGGTCACGTGCGAAGTGGTCGACCTGCGCCCGACGGTGACCGAGTTCAGTCTCGACCGTCATGGTTTCGCCTTCGCCGAACAGCCGCTGCCGGCGCTCGACTACCTCGACGATGCGGTCGTGCGCGAGTGCTACTACCCGTGCTGTGTCGATCTCGTCCGTGCCATGACCGGGGCGGCACACGTGCTCGCCTTCGACCACAACGTGCGCGACAAGGCCCTGTCGCGCGAGCCCGGCTCGACCATCCGCGAACCGGTGCGCTTCGTGCACAACGACTACACCGAGGACTCGGCGCCGCAACGCGTGCGCGACCTGCTCGGTGACGCCGCGGATGCTGCCCTCCAAGGCCGTTACGTGTTCATCAACGTCTGGCGTCCGTTACGCGGCCCGGTCGAGGACCAGCCGTTCGCGATCTGCGATGCCGGCAGCCTGCACGCGACGGACTTCGTCGCCACCGCGCTGTGTTACACCGATCGCCGCGGCGAGATCTACACGGTGCGGCCGCGGGCGCGCCACCGCTGGTACTACCTCGGCCGCATGCAGTCCAGCGAGATCATGCTCTTGAAATGCTTCGATTCGGCCCGTGACGGACGCGCGCGCTACACCGCGCATTCCGCCTTCCACCACCCGGCACCGGCAGCGGACGTGCCGACGCGCCGCAGCCTCGAGGTCCGCACGCTCGCCTGCTTCGCAGCGTGAGCGCGGCCTGGCGAGGCGCGGATGCGCCTCGCCAGGAGATGCGGTTCAACCCGCCATCTTGATCTGCGGCGCCGCCGCGTGGAGGCTGCCGCTGGCGCTGGGGCGCGCATGCATGCGGTCGTACCACGCCTTCAGGTTGGGCAGGTCCGCATCGAGCGGCTGACCGACGTCCTTGGCGAAGTCCATGCAGCAGTAGAGCACGATGTCGGCGAGCGAGATCTTGTCGCCGGCGACGAAGTCGCGGCCCGCCATGAGCCCGTTCAGCCACTCGCGTCCGGCGCGCGCCTTCTTCTTCAGGCCGTCGGCGGCTTCGGGAATGGTCACCATGCGGTTGCGGAAGATCTCGATGCCCTCGGCGTAGCGGAAGGCGTTGTACATGTGCTCGGTGATGTTGAGCTCCACGCGGCGCACCCACATGCGGGTGTTGGCGCGCTCGACCGCGTTGGTGCCGACCAGTGCCGGCAGCGGCTGCATCTCCTCGAGGTATTCGCAGATGGTCACGGTCTCGGCGATGACGGTACCGTCGTCGAGTTCGAGAGCTGGCATCTGGCCGCCCGGGTTCTTCTTCAGGTAAGGCTCGGCGCGGTTCTCACCGCCCATCAGGTCGTGCTCGACCGACGGCAGGTTCATGCCCTTCTCCAACGCGAACATGCGCACCAGGCGCGGATTGGGCCCAAAGGAATTCAACAATTTCATGACGTGCTCCTGCTGGCCGCGATTCGGCCAGGACGGCGCGCGCGGCTCGGTGGTGATTGCGAGCGGCCCTTATAGGTTGCCGGCGCGGGTGGCGTCAATCGAGTGCGATTGAACCGCCATGCGGGGGGCCACTCTAAGGCCCTGTCACCGCACACCTCGTCGTCCATGTCCGAGCCTGCCCAGCCGTCGCGAATCCTGCACCTCGTGCTGCTCGTGGTCCTGTTGGGCGTGCCGGCAGGCGTTGCGGCGGCACCGATGATCGCGGCGCGGACACTGGACGGCGAACCGGTTCGTCTCGCCGACTATTTCGCCCGCGGCCGCTGGACCCTGGTCGTGGTGTGGACCACCTACTGCCCGGTCTGCGTCGGCGAGTTTCCCATCCTGGGTGCGCTCGGCGCGGCCCATGCCGCGAACGAACTGGACATCCTCGGCCTTGCCATCGACGGTGTCGCCGCGCGCGCCGCCGTGGCCGACACGCTGCTCGCCCGCGGGCGCCCCTTCGAGTCCCTGGTCACTGAACCGGTCGAACTGGCCAACGGCTTCGAACGCCTGACGGGCACGTCCTTTCGCGGCACGCCGACCTACCTCCTGTTCGACGGTGACGGCGAACTGGCCGCGAGCAGCAGCGGACCACTCGACCGCGCGGCGCTCGAAGACTTCCTGGCACGCCATCGTCCCTGAACGCACCTCGCCGATCCGCCCTTTACCTTTTGATTGCCGCAGTGCACCATGCGCGCCCGACGAACCATCGGCGCCAGACTCGGACGACCAGCCTCGCCCAATCATCGAGTTAAGAAAAAATTGTGATTTTCAAGTTTAAGAAATTCACATTATTTGTTGTTTTAAATAATGATTGTGACTAAACTCCAGAATCTGGAACCAGGCCCGCGAGGCGCCGCAATGAGGCTTCGACATCTTCCCCTGATGCTTGCCGGCGCCCTCCCGGGGGCGTCCGTCAGTGCCGACGACGTGCTCGAACTGCCGGTGGCAACCGCCAAAAGCGCCCCGACCTGCCCCCGCACTCTCGCCGAGGAACCGTTGGCGACGGAGTACGGTTCGGCCGGCATCATGAAGAACCTCGCCGAGACCGAAGATTCGATCAAGGCCATTGCCAGCCGCCTGCTGGAACAGGCCCTGACGGTGGAAAACAAGAAGCCCGCGCCGGGTTGCAGCGCCGATTGCCCCGATGACGGGGTGGCCGAGGTCATCTACCGCGTCGCACCGATGAGTTTCCTGCCACGCGCCGAGCAGAACGAACTGTGCCTGCGCCTCGAGGACGAGACCACGACGGACCCGCTGCGCTTCACGCCGCCGGCCTTCGCTGGCGTCGAACCCTTGAACCGCTGGATCAGCGAGTTCTCGCAGGGCCGCGGCCCCGATGGCAAGGCGCTCTACGAGCGTTGTGCGTCCAACTGCAGTCCGCGCTACACCTTCTTCATCGCGTCCGAGGCGGAAGGCTATGCGGTACGCGCCGAGGTGCAATGCGGCCTGGCGCGGGACAAGGCGAACGATCAGTACCTGATCTCGACCGCCCTGCGCCGTTCCTGCGCCGTCCACTGAACATGGCTGTCCCGCTCAGCGGGGATGTGCCCCGCGCCGCCACCGGTGCTTCGTGGCGCACCGGAACCGTGCGCGTTCTTGCCTGGCCCGGCCTGCTCCTGAGCTGCTCGACCATCCTCGCCATCGGCTTCGCCCGCGGCCAGGAAACCCTTTTCTTCAACCTCTCCTACGCCTGGATCGTGTGCTGGCTGCTGCTCGCAGAGCGCGTGCTCGGTTACCGCGCGGACTGGCAACAGGCCGACGGCCAGCTGCGCGCGGACCTCGCGCACACCGTGCTGAACAAAGGCCTGGTGCAGTTGCTCATCGTCAGCATCCTGGCCACCGGCGTGCTCGAACGCGACCAGCCGAGCGGCATCGGCACCTGGCCGCTCGCGGCGCAGGTCGCATTCGGGCTCATCGCGTCCGAGTTCGGACTCTACTGGGCGCATCGCCTGGCCCACGAATGGCCGCTGTTGTGGCGCTTCCATGCCATCCACCACAGCGTGCGCAAGCTGTGGCTGGTCAATACCGGCCGTTTCCACTTCGTCGATTCGCTGGAGAGCGTGCTGTTCAGCCTGCCGTTCCTGCTGCTGACCGGGCTCAGCATGGACGCCATCGTATGGGTGAGCGCCATCACCGCCTACATCGGCATCCTCACCCATTGCAACGTCGACATGCGCTGCGGCCCGCTCAGCCTGGTGTTCAACACGCCCGAACTGCACCGCTGGCATCATTCGATCGACCCCGCCATCGGTAACAACAACTATGGTGAGAACCTGATGCTGTGGGATCAGCTGTTCGGCACCTACTACCGCCGTCCGGGCCAGCCGGTGGAGGGCATCGGGATCGCCGACTACATGCCGCCCCGGTTCCTCGAGCAGCTCGCCCTGCCGTTTCGCTGGCGGCGCGTTCAGGCCGCCTTCGCCGGCGCCGACGAGGCCGCGTGAGCGCGGCCGGCGCGACGAAACCACCACCATCCGAGGCGTCCGCCCCAGCGCGTGAGCGCGGTGCCCGGGCGCGCGCCGATGGCGCCAGCGATCATGTGCACGGCGCTCTGCACGTGACGGCGCTCGTACAGTGCGCCCACGATCGACTGGTAGCGACCGGCACAGGCGGCGCGATCGTAAGGCGGTGGCGCCGCGCGCGACGCTTCGTTGGCCGCGTACCAGGCGCGACCGAGTTCGTCGTCGCCGGTTTCGACCACGCGACCGAGCGCGACCCGCAGGCGACGCCACAACGGCAAACGCGGATGGCGCCGGTAATGATCCTGGAACAGGCGGTAGTGGCACGCCTCGTCCTGCGCGATGCGCTGGCAGATCTGGCGCAGCACGGGCTCGGTGCTGGCGTCACGCAGCGCCGAGTAATACGAGCAGGTGCCCGACTCGACCACGCAGCGGGCCAGCAGTTCGCCCGCACGCGAGCCGCGCACCGAGTCGGCGGCCTCCACCGGCAGGCGGTAGTGCGCACGAAAATGTGCCAGCGCGGTATCGAAATCGAACGACGGGTCGACCAACGTCGCCCAGCGCGCGAGTGCTGCGCCGTGCTGCGCCTCCTCCACGCCCCAATGGCTGGCGGCGGCACAGAAGGCGTCATCGCCGCGAAACACGTTGTGCAGATACTCGACGTAGTCGGCACTGTTGGCTTCGACCAGGGCGGCCGTCTTCACCGCGGCCAACAGCTCTGGCGTCACCCGCGCGGGTTCCAGGCTGCTCCAATCGATATCGTCCAGCGTCCAGCGCATGGCGTTGCGAACCTCGCAGGCGCCGCCGGCAGCCGCGCCGGCGCGGGGAATTCAGTATGATCGCGTACCTCGCCCGGCCGACCAGGGCCGGCCGCGGCGCCGCGATTGTAACAAGCGCCCGGCGGCCACGCCGGGCGTCGGCCAGACCTACCTGACATCCGCGGTTTTCCTGCATGAACCAATCCGATCCCGCGCCAGCTCCGAGCCCGGCTCCACAGCGCCAACCGTTCACCGTGGCGCCCCACCTTACCGGGCCCTGGCGTCGCTGCGCCCCACTGATCGACCGCCTCCTCGCGCTCGATGGCCTCAACGCGCTCTACGATTCCATCCCGACGCATCTCGACAGCCACGCCTTCGCCCGCGCCACGTTGGACGGTGCCGGGGTCGAGGCGCGCATCGACGCCACCTCGCTCGCGCACATCCCGGCCAGCGGGCCCTGCATCGTGGTGGCCAACCATCCGCACGGCGCGCTCGACGGCGTCGCCATGATCGAGCTCCTGATGCGCCGTCGTCCGGACCTGCGCGTCATGGCCAACCACCTGCTCAAGCGCTTCATCGAACTGGCAGAGGTCTTCATCGCCGTCGACCCCTTCGGTGGCAACCAGGCGGCGCGCTTCAACCTGCGCGCCGTGCGCGAAGCGCTGGGCTGGCTGCGCCAGGGTGGGATGCTGCTGATTTTCCCCGGCGGCGAGGTGTCGAGCCTCGATCTCCGCCAGCGCCGTATCGTCGACCCGCCGTGGGACGCGGGGGTCGGCTGGCTGGTCGAGAAGAGTGGCGCGCCGGTGGTGCCGGCGCATATCGACGGCCGTAATAGTGCCCTGTTCCAGCTCGCCGGGCTGGTCCACCCCGTGGCGCGCACGGCACTGCTCGTGCGCGAGATGCTCAACCATCGCGGCACCGTCATCGAGGTACGCTGCGCACCGCCGATCGAGGCCGACACCCTCGCCCTGCTCGGATCGCGCGAAGCCATCGCCCCCTACCTGCAGGTCGCGAGCGACCTCGTCCGCGCGCGCAGCGCTTACCGCCGGCCGCTGCGCCTGGGCGCGGTCGCGCCGCGGGGCCAGCGCGCCGCCGACATCGCACCGCCGGTGCCGGCCAACACGCTGGCGGCGGAGATCGATGCCTTGCCCGCGGATCAGCGCCTGGTCTTGGCCGGCAACCTGGAAGTCTGGTACGCCGCTGCCGATCAGCTCCCATGGACGTTGCAGGAGATCGGCCGGTTACGCGAACTCGCCTTCCGCCAGGTCGGCGAAGGGACCGGCAAGCGCGTCGATCTCGACCTCTTCGACATCTATTACCTGCACCTGTTCGTGTGGGACCGCGTGCATCGGCGCATCATCGGCGGTTACCGCCTCGGCGAGGCCGACCGCATCCTCGATCGCTTCGGCGCCAAGGGGCTCTACGTCGCCTCGCTGTTCCGCCTTGCACCCGAACTCGAACAGGACCTGCGTGCGGCGCTCGAAGTCGGGCGCTCCTTCGTCGCCCCGGAACATCAGCGCAACTACTCCTCGCTGATGCTGCTGTGGAAGGGCATCGCGAGCTACGTCGCGCGTCATCCGCGCCATCGCGTGCTGTTCGGGCCGGTCAGCATCAGCAATGACTACCACCCGGTCTCGCGCCAGCTCATGGTGCGCTTCCTACAGCGTCACAGCATGGAGCCCGAGCGCGCGAGCCTGGTGCGTGCGCGCCATCCCTTCCAGGCCGCCGGTGCCAGCGTGCGGCGCGCCGATCTCGACGTCGGCGACATGCGCATCATCGCAAGTCTGCTCGCCACGGTCGAAGACGAGGACGTCGGCGTACCGGTACTGCTGCGCCAGTACCTCAAGCTCAACGGACGTATCCTCGGTTTCAACATCGACCCCGATTTCAACAACGCCATCGACTGCCTGCTGTGGGTCGACCTCACCCGCACCGACCCGCAACTGTTGCGCAAGTACATGGGCGCCGAGGGCGTCGCGACGTTCCTCGCCCATCATGCCGCCGCTGCCGCGACGCCTGCCGCGGGGCGGGTCGCCGCGCCTTGACTTCGTCGCGCACGGCGCGCACCATCGCGCCCCCATGAACGCCGTCACCCCCTTCCTCCGCGCCGTCACGCCCTGCCCGCGCCGCGTCCGCATGCGCGCCGGCAAGCGTCCGCGCGCGCGCCTGCGACGACGTCGTTCCTGATCGTTGTTCGATCGACGACCAAGCCGCAGCGCGATGTGCCCTGCGGTTTTTTTTTGCCTGCGCCCCGCCAAAGGATTCACGACATGAGCGTCCCCGTCGCCTACGTCACCGTCATCGCCATCTGGTCGACCACTCCGCTCGCCATCAAGTGGAGCACCGAGGAGGTCGGCTTCCTGTTCGGCGCCGTTGCACGCATGACGCTCGGCTTCCTGTGCGTCTACGCCCTCCTGCGCTGCCGCGGCGAATCGTTGCGCAGCGACGGCCGCGCCGTGCGCGCCTATGCCACCGCCGCGCTCGGCATCTACGGCGCCATGGTCAGCACCTACTGGGCGGCCCAGCACGTGCCGTCAGGCTGGATCTCGCTCATCTTCGGTCTCTCGCCGCTGGTCACTGCGGGACTGGCGGCGGTGTTGCTCGGCGAGCGTACGCCGGGCGGACACCGCCTGTTCGCCCAGGCCCTCGGACTCAGCGGCCTCGCCATCATCTTCTATCGTGGCGCCACGCTCGGTCCGGCGGCCGTCGGTGGGATCGCCGCGCTGGCTTGGGCCACCACCTGCCACTGCCTGTCGGCGGTGCTGCTCAAGCGCCAGGATCACGGCCTGTCGTCGACCGCGCTCGCAGCTGGCGGACTGCTCGCCGCGCTGCCGCCCTATTACCTGACGTGGTACCTCGGCGGCGCCGAACTGCCCACCCGTCTGCCCGCGTACGTGCTCGGTTCGATCCTCTACCTCGGCGTCGTCGCGACCACGCTGGGCTTCACGTTGTATTACTACATCCTCGCGCGGCAGAGCCCGGTACAACTGGCGCTGGTCGCCTTCGTCTCGCCGGTCAGCGCGTTGCTGCTCGGACACTGGCTGAACGGCGAGGCGGTCGACCTGCGCGTCGCCGCCGGCGCCGCCTGCGTGCTGGGTGCGCTCTTCCTCCACGAGGTATGGCCAGCGCTGCGCCGACCGCGCGCGACGGTGTCGCCGGTGCTGGCCGGCGATGCCACGCAGGGTTGAAACCGCTATTCCGCGTACGCAGGCGGCGCGGGTATCGAGCAACCATGGCGCGGGGTCGCCTCGTACGACGCGGCGAAGACAGCGGATGCGCCGCCGAGTGGAAGTGCCCGCCACGCGCAGAGCCGGTCCGCCATACGGACCGGCGGGCGCGGCAGCAGACGGCTGCGAGATCCAGGTTTAAAATCGGCCGCTCACAGCAGCACCGCGGAGCCAACGCCATGGACATGAACGTCAATCACAACGCCGAACTCGAAGTTCATCACCTGCCCGGCCTCGAGCATCGCACGCTCGCCGGCGCCCGCGACGGCCTGGGCCGCTTCGAGGTCTGGCGACAGACCATTGCGCCCAAGGCGGCGACGCCGGTGCACCGCCATGACTGCGAGGAGGTCATCGTCATCTTTAGTGGCGAGGGCGTGTGCCATTGCGGCGACCGCGATTTCCATTTCAAGGGCAACGACACCCTGCTCATCCCACCCAACGCGGTCCACCAGATCGTCAACACCGGCGACACCGAACTCGAGATCATGGCGACCCTGTCGATGTCGCCGGTGCGGGTCGAGACGGCCGACGGCGAGCACATGGCACTGCCCTGGGATCACCGCGTCGCATGACGGTCGTCATCACCACCGACCACGTACCGGGCACGCCGCGGCTCGCCTACGACCATGCCGGTCAGGGCGATACCGTGGTATTCCTCCACGGCATCGGCGGCAATGCACGGAACTGGCATCGCCAGCTGGCGGCACTCGCCGACCGCTACCACGCGGTGGCTTGGGATGCGCGCGGCTACGGCAACAGCGAAGACTACGAGGGGCCGCTCGACTTCGCCGACTTCGCCCACGATCTCGCGCGCCTGTTCGACCATCTCGGCGTCGAACGCGCCCACCTCTGCGGGCTGTCGATGGGCGGGCGCATCGTCCTCGACTTCCACGATCGCTACCCGAAACGTATTGCGAGCCTCGTGCTGGTCGACACCTTCCCGGGCTTCGACGCCTCCTTCACCCAAGAAGGTCGCGAGCGTTTCGTGCGCGAACGGCGCCAACCCCTGGTCGAAGGCAAGGAACCGGCCGATATCGCGCCGGCGGTGGCGAAGTCGCTGGTCTCGCCACATGCGCCGCAAGGCGTGGTCGACGAACTCGTCGCCAGCATGTGCGCCCTGCACAAGGACTCCTACATCAAGACCATCGAAGGCATGACCATGTACCTGCCGGTGACGGACGTCGCGACCATCACCGTGCCCGTGCAGATCATCGTCGGTGAGGACGACAAGCTCACTCCGGTCCCGGTGTCGGAGAAGATGGCGGCGACGATTCCCGGCGCCCGCCTGCTGGTCATGGAGCGCACCGGGCATCTCAGCAACCTCGAACGCCCGGCGGAGTTCAACGCCTGTCTGCGGAGCTTTTTCGACGGTCTCGCCTGACGTCGCGACCACGGCCGGCCGCAAGCGCAGCTGCCGTGACGGATACGGACGTCAATCGAGGTCCGCGACCATGACGTTGAGTGGCCAGCTGACTTCACGCGCCTTAGCGTCGCTCCAGGCGGCGCGCAGCGCGGGGGCGACCGCGGCCAGCGGATCCGTGCCGCGATCCCGACGGTACGCCGTCACCGCCGACCACGTCCCGAGATAGGCCAGCAAGTGATCCGCCGTCCACTCGGCCGACATGCGCTCGACGAAGCGCCGTGTGTGCGCGAACGGCCACGGCAGATCGGCGTAGCCCGACTCGACCCAGCGCCGTTCGAACGGCCACCAGCGGCCGACGATGTCGTGGTAGAGCGTGTCGACGATGGCATCGACGGCCGGCGCGACGCGGCACAGGCCGTAGGTCCAGGCCGCGATGCGCCCGCCAGGGCGCAGCACGCGACGTGCCTCGGCATAGAAGGGCTCGCCGGCGAACCAGTGCAGGGCCTGGGCAACGGTCAGCAGATCGGCCGAAGCGTCGGCCAACGGGGCACGTGCGGCAAGTGCGACGACCCGCCGGACGGCCGCACCCGGCGGCACGCGCGACAGCTGGGCGAAGCTTGCATCACTCGCCACCACTGCCGGGAACCTGGCCACCAGGCCCGCGACGGCCTGGCCGTTGCCGCTCGCGCAGTCCCAGGCCAGCTCGCGGCGTGCGAGGCCCGCACACAGCGTGTCGAACAGCGTATCGGGGTAGTGTGGCCGGTAGCGCTCGTAGTCGCCCGCCGTGGTCGAGAAGTGGTCGGCGTACGCCTCAGCCACCGCTGCCCTCGACCCGCTCGGCGCCGTCGGCAAGCTGCTCATCCTCGTGTTCGTGTTCGTGTTCGAGGCGATCACGGCCGCGCTGCTTGGCGCGGTAGAGCGCGGTGTCGGCCTGTTGCAACACCTTGCCGACGTCGTGTTCGCCGAGGAACTCGTAGTGGGCGAGTCCTATCGACACGGTCAGTCGACCGCGATCGGCCGCGGCATGCTCCAGGTCCAGGTCGCGCACCCCGTCGATGATGCTCTCCGCCAGGCGACGTGCACCCTCGGCATCGAGCCCGGCCGAGATCACGCAGAATTCCTCGCCGCCGTAACGAAACACGAGATCGGTGGCGCGGCGCGCGCAGTGCCGGATGACGCCGGCGACCGCCGCGATGGCGCGATCGCCCGCGATGTGACCGTAATGGTCGTTGAAGCGCTTGAAGAAATCGATGTCGATCATGTAGAGCGCCAGCGGCTCCTCGCCGCGTCGCGACCGATTGAAGGCATTACGCGCGAGGTCGTCGAAGAGTTGCCGGTTGTAGGTCTGGGTCAGGGAATCGGTATGCGAGATGTGGGCGATCGTCCGCAGGTTGTCTTCGTGGCGTAGCGCGAAGAAATACAACGCGGCCACGGCCGTGACCTCGGCACTGAGCAGCACCATGACGGACAGCGGTTCGTAGGCGCCGACGCGGGCCCAGGCGATGGCGACGATGCCGGCCAGGCAGGCGCCCGCCCAGGCGAGGCCCTCACGCGCGTCGACCAGGCTGAACACGGCGACGAGAAGCACGATTTGCCACGGCTTGTTGTCGAAACTTTCGTCACCGAGGTAGAGGCCAAGCATGCAGACGGCGATGGTCGCGGCAAGAAACAGGCGGGCAGCCGCGGCAACGTCGACGAGGCCGCGGCAGAACGCGCAGTAGAGCACGACCACGCCGGCAAAGAAGCCAAGCGTGGCGAGCGTGAGCTCGTTGATGCCGATGAGGTAGTAGGTCGGCAGGATCACCACCGCCGCGAACACGGTGATGCGCAGGTAGAGGGTGAGCACCTCCCGACGGAATTCGAGCAGGCGATCGCGCCCGGGGTCGACGGACGTCGTCGACCTCGCCGCGCGCGTGGCGCCTGTTTCGAGGCTGGGAGGGCTGTTCATGGTGTGATCATCGACCTGCGGCCGCGATTCTGCCGCGAATGGCCACGGTTGGGGCAGGTCGTCCCGTTGTGCGACGCACAACGACACCATGTTTTACACGCTGGCGACCGTTCTTCGCCGGGAGACGGCCGTGCCGTGACCGCGTTCAACCGGCCGGCGCGTGCATCAGCGCTGCCAACGCCGCGCCGTCAAGCGTGCCGGCGAGACCGGCCGACACCCCCGCGCGATCGGCCGCGTCGCGATTCTGGCTCAGCTTGAACTTGCCCTCCAGCCGCACGACCGCGAGTTCCAGGCCGACGATGGCGCCGAGCAGGCGCTCGATGTAATCGGCCGGCGCGTCGCTGACCGCCCATGGCCGGGCCCGGCCGGCTTCGTGGCATGCAGTGAGTGCGGCCACGTGGCCAGCCAACCAGTCGCGCTCGTCGATCGCCCGCAGTCGTCCGTGGGCGTGGACGACTGCGTAGTTCCAGGTCGGCACGACACGGCCGTGGGCGGCCTTGCCCGGGTACCAGCTGGGGCTGACGTAGGCCTGCGGGCCGTGGAATACCGCGATGGCCTCGATACCGTCGCCGGCGTGGCGCCAGAGGTCGTTGGCGCGGGCGACGTGGCCGCACAGCGTGAGCGTGCCGTCGGCCGCGTCCACGACCGTCAGCAGGGGCAGGTGTTCGATCCGTGGCGCACCGTCGACCACCACGGCGAGCGTGGCGAGGGGTGCCGCCGCCATGATCGCGCGCAGCGCCTCCGGGTCGTCGTTGGCGAAGTGCGCCGGCCGGTACATCGGGTCAGCACTCGAGCCCGAGGCGCTGGTGCCACTCGGCGATCGATTCGCGTGGGTAGCCGTCGTAACACTGGTCATGCGGCCCGCGCGCCACGTCCACCCACGCCGCCTTCGAACCGAGCATGAGGTGGACCCGCTCGGGCGGCACCGGCAGGGGCGTATCGACCGCCGAGGCGAAGGGATGGACGAGTTCCGGCCAGTGCGGGTCCCACACCCACAGGGCGCTGCCGCAACGCGTGCAGAAGCGCCGTTCGGCGGGGCTCGGCTCGGCCGCGTCGCCGGTGCCCAGCAGCGCCCGGTAGACCCCGATGGCGTCCTCGCCGCGCACCACTAGCGTGGCCGCCTCCCCGCCCAGGTTGATGGCGAAACCGCCGCCACCGGCGGTCTTGCGACAGATCGAGCAGTAGCACAGATTGAATGGATGCGGGTGCGCGCATTCGAGCGAGAAATGCACGGCGCCACAGTGACACGAACCTTCCAGTTTCATCGGCGGGTCTCCTGGTTACGGGGTCGGGGCAAGCGCGCGCGCGAGGGTCGCGCGGTCGAGGTTGGCACCTGACAGCACCACGGCCACGCGCCGGCCGGTGTTGCGTTCACGTTCGGCGAGCACGGCGGCGAAGGCCGCGGCACCGGCCCCCTCGGCCAGGTTGTGGGTGTCCTCGAACAAGGCTCGGATGGCTGCCAGCACGGCGTCGTCGTCGACGCGCACGACACGTGCGAGGCCGTCGCGCAGGTAGGCGAGCGCCGGCACCGATGGCGTGCGCACGGCGAGCCCGTCGGCGAGCGTCTGGGCACTCGCGGTCGCCACCGCCCGACCCTGTTCGAACGACCGGGCGTAGGCATCGGCGTGGGCCGAGACCACGCCGACGATTTCGCAATCGAGCCCGAGGGCGTCGCGCGCGGCAATCACGCCGCAGGCGCCCGAGCCGAGCCCGATGGGCACGTAGACGGTGTCGGGCGCGGGCATGCCGCGGAAGAGTTCGAGGCCGTAACTCGCCACGCCCTGCACCAGCAACGGGTGCCATGACGGCAGGGCGTACAGGCCTTCGCGGGCCGCCAGTTCCTTCGCCACGGCGAGTGCGGCATCGAAGTCCTCGCCCGCCTCGACGAGCTCGGCGCCGAGCGCGCGCATGGCGCGGTTCTTGTCTGGGTTGTTGCCATGCGGCACCACGACCACCGCGCGCAGGCCGAGCCGCGACGCGGCGAAGGCAATGCTCTGACCGTGGTTGCCACGGGTCGCCGCGACGACGCCCGCACAATCCGGTTGCGCGGCTTTCAGACAGGACAGGAACCACACTCCGCCACGCACCTTGAAGGCGCCGGTCGGCAGGTGATTCTCGTGCTTGACCCAGGTCTCGCACCCGGCCCGCTCGCCGAGCAGCGGCCAGGTGATTTGCGGAGTCGGCGCGAGCACCGCGTGCACGGCGGCGGCGGCAGTCTCGAGTTCCGCCAGCGAGAACGGCGCCGCGCCGAGGTCGCGCGGGGCGGATTCAACCACGGGCGCGGTGGTGCGCGGCCTCGTCGCGGGCGGCCAGCGCTTCGGCCTGGCGCGCCACGATCCGTTCCAGGCGCGCGGCCGGAAAGCCGAGACCGTGCAGGCCGGTCGCCGTGTTGGCGACCTCGTGGTAGGTCAGCAGGCGATCGTCCCTGAGCGTGCAGATGGACACGCCCTCGAACAGCGCCCGCCGGCCCTCGCTGCCCGGCACCAGGCCGTCGTAGCTGAACACGTAGCGCGCATAGCCGATGCGCCCGTCCGAAACCGGGTCGTGCATGTCCCAGATGAAGTTGGTCGCGTCGCGGTGGAAGAAATCGCTGACCATGCGCGGAATGTCGGCCTTGGGGAAGGCACCGTAGAAGACGTCGTGGTAGACGCCCTCGTCGTGGAAACAGGCCGCAGCGGCGGCGCCGTCGCCGCGTGCGATAGCCGCGGCCATGGTCGTGATCAGTTCGCCGAACGGCATGCCCGGGCCCTCCCTTGATGCGCCGGCCCGCACTATACACGGGCTGGTCCGCGCCCCGCTTCCGCCGCCGCTTCCGCCTGCTATAGTTGCCGCCTGCCCGACACCCCCGGCGAGCCTCTCGCCGACGCGCGTGCCGCGGCACCAGCCAAAGGGGAGACAGCAATGGCAGCCAACCTGTCCGTCGAGGACATGCTCGACGCTTATCGCACGATGAAGACCATCCGCGAATTCGAGGACCGCGTCCACGTCGAATTCGCCAAGGGCGGCATTCCCGGTTTCGTGCATCTCTACGCCGGCGAGGAAGCCTCCGCCACCGGCGTCGGCATGCACCTGCGCGACGACGACCGCATCGCCTCCAACCACCGCGGCCACGGCCATTGCATCGCCAAGGGCGTCGAGGTCAAGGGCATGATGGCAGAGATCTACGGCAAGGCCACCGGCACCTGCCGCGGCAAGGGCGGTTCGATGCACATCGCCGACCTCGACACCGGCATGATGGGGGCCAACGGCATCGTCGGCGGCGGGCCGCCGCTGGCCTGCGGCGCGGCGCTCGCGCACAAGATGAAGAAGACCGGCGGGCTCGCCGTGGTTTTCTGCGGCGACGGCGCGTCGAACCAGGGCACCACCTTCGAGGCCATGAACCTGGCCACGGTGTGGCAGCTGCCGGTGGTGTTCGTGTTCGAGAACAACGGTTACGCCGAGGCTACCGACGCGCGCTTCTCGGTCTCCTGCAAGGACATCGCCGACCGCGCCAAGGGCTTCGGCATGCCCGGGCGCATCGTCGACGGTCACGATTTCTTCGCCGTCCACGAGGCCTTCGGCGAAGCCGCGGCGCGCGCCCGTTCCGGTGGCGGCCCGTCGCTGCTCGAACACAAGCTCGACCGCTTCTTCGGCCATTTCGAGGGCGACAACCAGAAATACCGGCCGGACGGCGAGGTCCAGCGCCTGCGCGACGAGGTGTGCTGCATCAAGCGTTTCCAGAAGCTCGTCACCAGCCAGCACGGCATCACGCCGGAGCAGCTCGCGGCCATCGACCAGGAAGTCGGCACGCTCATCGACGAGGCCGTGGCCTTCGCCGAGTCGTCACCGGATCCCGATCCGGCCGAACTGCTGACCGACGTCTACATCAAGTACTGAGGAGCGCACGATGGCACGCAAGATTACCTACCAGCAGGCGATCAACGAGGCGCTCGACCAGGAAATGGCGCGCGACGAATCGGTCGTGATCATGGGCGAGGACGTCGTCGGCGGCTCCGGCAGCGACGGCGAGATGGATGCCTGGGGCGGTGTGCTCGGCATCACCAAGGGCCTGCACGCCAAGTACGGCGATCGCATCATGGACACCCCGATCAGCGAGTCCGGCTTCGTCGGTGCCGCTGTGGGCGCCGCCACCTCGGGCCTGCGCCCGGTGTGCGAACTCATGTTCATCGACTTCATGGGCGTGTGCTTCGACCAGATCTTCAACCAGGCGGCGAAGTTCCGTTACATGTTCGGTGGCAAGGCCGAGACGCCGGTGGTCATCCGCACCATGATCGGCGCCGGCTTCCGTGCCGCCGCCCAGCACTCGCAGTGCCTCTACCCGATGTTCACGGCGGTGCCGGGGCTGAAGGTCGTGGTACCGACCACCCCCTACGATGCCAAGGGCCTCCTGATCCAGGCCATCCGCGACAACGACCCGGTCATCTTCTGCGAGCACAAGGTGCTCTACACCCTCGAAGGCGAGGTGCCGGAGGAGAGCTACACCATCCCGTTCGGCGAGGCCAACGTGGTGCGCGAGGGCAAGGACGTCACGATCGTTGCGCTCGGGCGCATGGTCCACCAGGCGATGAAGGCCGCGGCGGATCTCGCCAAGGTCGGCATCAGCTGCGAGGTCATCGACCCGCGCACGACCTCGCCGCTCGACGAGGACACCATCCTCGAATCGGTCGAGGCGACCGGGCGCCTGGTGGTGGTCGACGAGGCCAACCCGCGCTGCTCGATGGCGACCGACATCTCGGCGCTGGTCGCGCAGAAGGCCTTCGGCGATCTCGAGGCGCCGATCGAACTGGTCACCGCGCCGCACACCCCGGTGCCGTTCAACGGCAAGCTGGAAGACCTCTACATCCCGAGCCCGGACAAGATCGCCGCGGCCGTGAAGAAGACCGTGGAGTACGCCTGATGAGCAAAGACGGCATCATCGCCATCACCATGCCCAAGTGGGGCCTGTCCATGCAGGAAGGCAAGGTCATGGAGTGGCTGGCCGAGGAAGGCGCCACGCTCAAGCTCGGCACGCCGGTCATGGACATCGAGACGGAGAAAATCGCCAACACCTTCGAAGCCCTCGACGCCGGCATACTGCGGCGCAAGGTCGCCCAGCCCGACGACGTGCTGCCGATCGGCGCCCTGCTCGGGGTGATTGCCCCGGCCGAGGTCGACGATGCCGCCATCGACGCCTTCATCGCCGAGTTCCAGGCCAACTACGTGCCGCCGGCCGAGGACGAGGCCGAGGGCGGTGGCGGCTGGCAGGAGGTCGAGGCGGCCGGTTACCGCCTGCGCTACTCGACGATGGGCGAAGGCGCCAGGCACGTGGTGCTGGTGCACGGCTTCGGCGGCGACGCCGATCGCTGGGCCTTCACCCAGGAGCCGCTGGCCGCGCAGGCCACGGTGTGGGCCTTCGACCTGCCCGGCCACGGGCAGTCGTCGAAGCAGGTCAGGGACGGCAGCGTCGCCGCGCTGGCCGAGGTCGTCGTCGCCTTCATGGATGCCGTCGGCATCGACCAGGCGGAGTTGGTCGGTCATTCGCTCGGCGGCGCGATCGCCCTGCAGACGGCCATCGCCCACCCCGACCGGGTGAGCGGGCTCGCGCTCATCGCACCGGCCGGCCTCGGGCCCGAGATCAACGGCGACTACCTCGCGGGCTTCATCGCCTGCGACAACCGCAAGGAGATGAAGGGCCTGCTGCAGCAACTGGTCGCCGATCCGGAACTGGTCGGCCGCCAGCTGGTGGCCGACATGCTCGCCTACAAGCGCATCGATGGCGTGCCCGAGGCGCTCGCCACCATCGCCGCCGGTTTCACCGCTGGCGGCCGCCAGTGCGTCGACCTGCGCGGCGGCCTCGCCGGGCTGTCCATGCCGGTCAAGGTCGTCTGGGGTGACCAGGACCGCATCATCCCGGCCAGCCAGGCCGCCGGCCTGCCGGCCAACGTCAGCACGCACGTCCTGAAGGGTTACGGCCACCTCGTTCAGCTCGAAGCGGTCGGCGAGGTCAACGCACTCCTTGGCGCCTGAGCCCGGCCGTGCAGCCGACGCCCCGGGCGCAGGCAGGCACCTGCGCCCGGGGCGCTCGCCCGGGCTGCCGGTCTTCGTCGGCGAACGCAAGCGCGACGCCGTCCATCTCCATGTCATCGACTACGCCGAGTCCGGCGTCACCGAGCTGGAACACGCCAGTCTCGACGACTGCATGCGGGCCGGCGACGGCGCCACCGTCACCTGGATCAACGTCGACGGCATCCACGACGTCGACATGCTCTCGACCCTGGGCGCGCGCCTCGGCCTGCACCCGCTGACGGTCGAGGACATCGCCAACAGCACGCAGCGGCCCAAGGCCGAGGAGTATCCCGGCTACATCTTCCTCGCGCTGAAGATGATCCTGTTCGACCGCGAGAGTGCGAGCCTGGTCGTCGAACACGTCAGCCTGGTCATCGGCGAGCGCTTCGTATTGACCTGCCTCGAGGATGCCGGCGACGTCTTCGACGAAGTCCGCGCGCGCATCCGCGGCGGTCGCGGCCGCATCCGCGCGCAGGGCGCCGACTACCTCGGCTACGCCCTCGCCGACGCCGTCGTCGACCACTACTTCCTCACCCTGGACGATTTCGGCAACCACATCGACGAACTCGACGATGCCATCCTCGAGGCGCCGAGCCCCGCCCACGTGCGTGAGATCCACCGGCTGAAACGCGAGGCCATCCGCCTGCGCCGCGCCGTGTGGCCCCTGCGCGAGGAGATCATCTGGCTCGAACGCAGCGAATCGCGCCTGGTCAGCCACGACACCCACGTCTATCTCCGTGACCTCCACGACCACACCTTGCAGGTCGTCGACATGGTCGACGGCTATCGCGACATCCTCGGCACCCTGCACGACACCTATCTCTCGGCGGTGAGCAATCGTCTGAACGAAATCATGAAGGTGCTGACCGTCATCTCGACGGTGTTCATCCCGCTGACCTTCCTGGTCGGCGTGTACGGCATGAACTTCCGCCACATGCCCGAACTCGAGTGGCACTGGGGCTACCCGCTGGTATGGCTGGTGATGGTGGTGATCGCCGCCGCCATGCTGAGCCAGTTCAAGCGCCGCGGCTGGTGGTAGGCGCGCCACGCCGGCATCAATCGCTCGCCGCCAGCTCCCGCGTCATCAGCACGAAACGCTCGCGGGCACGGAAACCGGCCGTGCCGTAGAGCCGCCGCGCGGCGTCATTGTCGCGCGCCACTTCGAGATGCAACGCGCGCAGTTCGAGCCCGCTGCAGGCCGCCGGCAGGGCCGCCAGCACCTGGCGACCGAGGCCGCGACCGCGCCACGCGGGCAACAGGAACAACTCGTCGAGGAAGGCGTCGAAGCCGCCGAACTCGAGGCTGAAACCGCGACAGACGACGCAGTAGCCGACGTTCCCGGCACCACAGCGGATCAACCAGGCGCGGCCGATCTGCGGCGAGGTCAGCAGGCGCGCGAGGGCGGCTGCACGCCTGTCGTCATCGAGCGCGATGCCCTCGAAGGCGTGGTAGGCGCGGACCAGCGGCAACAGCGTTGCGTGGTCGGTCGGCGTGGCGACGACGAGCGTCGCCGCGAGCGTCCTGGTATCGATGTCCATGGCCTGGCACTCCCGGTTCACGGTCTTGGTCGCTGCCGCCGCCGATTCCTTGCATGCTCCGTGACCCTACGCATGACAGGCCCGGTGGCGAGCGTGCATCATGCCGCCCCCGAGATTCCGAGGCAGACCATGCCCGAGCACGACATCACCGTCGCAGACATCCGCGAGGTCGTCGGCCCGTCGGCTTTCGAACGCGGGCGCACCTACCAGCGCCAGGGGCGCGTCAGGCGCGTGGCGGCGGTGCGCTTCGCCGACGGCCTCGGCCTCGTCGGCGAGGTACGCGGCAGCGGCGACAACGTCTACGAACAGGAGATCCTGCTGCTGCCGGCCGCACACGGCGCGCGCATCGACGGCAACTGCACCTGCCCGGTCGGCTACGATTGCAAGCACGTCGCCGCGGTGTGCCTGGCCTGGCTGGACGGCGGCGGGGCGCCGGCGGAGACGGTGTCCGACGACCCCCTCCTGTTCGCCCGCGAATGGCTCAGCCACGTCGAACCGAGCGCGCCGGCACCCGCTGCCGACGCGCCCCGCGTCGTCTGGCTGCTCGACCTCGACCGCCGCGACGAGGGTCTCGAATGTCGTGCGCGCCTGGTCAAACCGCGCGGCTCGGGGCCGGGCTACACCCGCGGCCGCGAACTCGACATCCGCGAGATCGCCGACGGCTATCTCGACCGCTTCCACGCCGCCAAGGTCGTCGACCACGACATCGCGCGTCTCGCCAGCGCCGGTTGCAGCCGCTGGGGCGCGGTCACACTCGGCGGGCGCCCCGGCGCGCTGGCGCTGCAGGCCATGCTCGAAAGCGGGCGCTGCTACTGGCAGGAGGCGGGCGAGACACCCCTGGTTCTCGGGCCGCCGCGACCGCTCGTTCTGCGCTGGGAAGATGCCGGCTTCGGCGATCGCATCCAGCTGGGGGCCCACGTCGAGGGCGACCCCCTGGTGCTGCCGACCGAACCGCCGTGGTACCTCGACCCCGACACCCACGAGGCCGGCCTGCTCGAGTGCGGCGGCCTCGATACCGATCAGCTCGCCGGCCTGCTCAACGCCCCGCCCCTGCCGCGCGACGCGGCGGACGCCCTCAGCCTCCTGCTCGCCAGCCGCCCCCGGCCGCTGCCCATCCCGCCGCCGAGCGCGATCGAGTTCCGCGAATTGGACGGGGTGACACCGCGACCGGTGCTGACCATCGCGCCGGGCGACCGGGCGCACGCTGCGTTCGCATCCCTGGCCTTCGACTACGCCGGCATCCGGGTGCCCGACCGCCCGGCTGCCGCCGCCACCCTGCACGCCGATGCCGACGGTCACGTGCGCATCGCGCGCGACCTCGGCGCGGAAGACGCCGCCGAGGCTCGCCTGCTCGAAGCCGGCTTCGGCCTCCACGCCAACGGTGGCGGCAGGCGGCGGTTCGCCCCGGCCGCCGACGACCTGATCGATTCGGCCAGCGCCTGGTCGCGGTTGGTCGCCGACGCCCTGCCGACCTTGACGGCCGACGGCTGGCTGGTCGAGTACACCGACGATTTCCAGCTCCGCTTCGACGACGGCGAGGTCTACGCCGACATCGCCGACGACGCCA
This sequence comes from Gammaproteobacteria bacterium, assembly GCA_050184115.1. Taxonomy (GTDB): domain Bacteria; phylum Pseudomonadota; class Gammaproteobacteria; genus JACKNG01. The sequence goes on from JBFXAQ010000006.1 coordinate 168,109, forward strand.
GCGGCATCGACTGGTTCGGGCTCGGCTTCGGCATCGCGGTCGGCGGCCGCCGCATGCCCTTGTTGAAGCTCCTCGAACCGGTGCTCGAACGCAACTGGGAGACCTTGCCCGACCCGGTCAGCGTACCGCTCGCCGCGGGCCATTTCGTCGACGTGCCGCTGGCCCGCCTGCGCCCGGTCCTCGACACGCTGCGCCAGTTGTTCGAGGGCGGCGCGAGCGCCGCGCCCGACGGCAGCCTGACCCTTGCACGCCATGAGGCCGCGGTGCTCGACGAGCTCGAGCGGGCTGGCGTGGCGGTCGCCGCCGCGCCGCATTGGCGCCGACTGGCGGCGCGTCTCGCGCCCGGCGCGGCGATTCCCGCGATTGAGCCACCGACGGGTCTGCAGGCGACACTGCGGCCCTACCAGCGCCACGGCTTGGCCTGGCTCGCGTTCCTGCGCGACAGCGGCTTCAACGGCATCCTGGCCGACGACATGGGCCTGGGCAAGACGCTGCAGACGCTCGCCCACCTGCTCGGTGAGAAGGCCGCCGGTCGCCTCGACCGCCCCGCGCTCGTGATCGCGCCGACCAGCCTGGTCGGCAACTGGGCGCGCGAGGCCGCACGCTTCGCCCCCGCACTGCGCACGCTCGTGCTGCACGGTCCGGCGCGCCACGTGCTGTTCGACGAGGTCGAAAGCTGCGACCTCGTCATCACCACCTACGCCCTGCTCGCACGCGATGCCGAACGCTGGCAGGACACCGCGCTGCATTACCTCGTGCTCGACGAGGCCCAGCACGTCAAGAACCCGCGCGCCCGCGCGGCCCAGCTCGTGCGCGAACTCGGCGCCCGTCATCGCCTGTGCCTGACCGGCACGCCGCTGGAGAACCACCTCGGCGAGTTGTGGACGCAGTTCGATTTCCTCATGCCGGGCTTCCTCGGCGACGCCACCACCTTCCGCCGCTGCTGGCGCACGCCCATCGAGCGCCACGGCGACGACGGTGCGGCGGCGCGCCTGAAACGCCGCGTGGCGCCCTTCCTGCTACGGCGGACCAAGGCCGACGTCGCACCGGAACTGCCACCGAAGAGCGAGATCGTGCACAGCGTGGCCTTCGACGATGCCCAGGCCGAGCTCTACGAGAACATCCGAATCGCCATGGACGCCCGGGTCAAGGCCGCCATCGCGCGCCAGGGACTCGCGCGCAGCCACATCACCATCCTCGACGCCCTGCTCAAGCTGCGCCAGGTGTGCTGCGAACCGCGTCTGCTCGCCGCCTGTCCGGAGCCGGCGCCGCCCTCGGCCAAGTTCGAACTCCTGTTCGAACTCCTGCCCGGGCTCATCGAGGACGGCCGCCGCGTGCTGCTGTTCTCCCAGTTCACCAGCATGCTCGCGCTCATCGAGGACGAACTCGCCTCGCGCGGCATCCCCTACACCAAGCTGACCGGCAAGACGCGCAAGCGCGACGAGGCCATCGCGCGCTTCCGCGTGGGCGAGGTGCCGCTGTTCCTGATCAGCCTCAAGGCCGGCGGGGTCGGCCTCAACCTGCCCGAGGCCGACACCGTCATCCATTACGACCCGTGGTGGAACCCCGCCGCCGAGGACCAGGCCACCGACCGCGCCCACCGCATCGGCCAGACCCAGCCGGTGTTCGTCTACAAGCTGATCGCCGAACGCAGCGTGGAGGAACGCATGCTCGACCTGCAGGCGCGCAAGCGCCGCCTCGCGGCCGGCGTCCTCGATGGCCACCGAGGCGAGGAGCTGCCGGCCCTGGACGAGGCCACCCTGGCCGAACTGATGGCGCCGGTGACGTCGAACTGAGCCTCCGATGCCGGGCGCGGCTTTGCGCCGCGCCGGCGGCGCGCTATGTTGCGCCCCTGTATCAGGACATCGCGAGGGGAGCGCACATGGCCTGGGAAGACGTCGTCGCCATCGAACAACTGTTGTGGACCTACTGTCACCGGGTCGACCGCGGCACCGTCGCCGAGATCGCCGCACTGTTCGCCGAGGACGCCGTGCTCGTGCCGAAGTACGACGGCGACTACGAATGTCGCGGCCGCGCCGAGATCGCGCGCTGGTACGCCTGGTACGAGGAACACTTCAAGAGCGGCGTGCAGCACCTCAAGCACATGGTCAGCGCGCCTCTGATCGAGGTCGAGGGCGAGCATGCCACGGGCTCGAGCTACCTGCTCGCGACCTCTGTCACCGCTGACGGCAAGACCGGCGTCTACGCCACCGGCACCTACCACGACACCTACCGCAAGCTGGGCGGCCGCTGGCTGTTCGCCGCACGCACCATCGAGGTCGAGTGGGCGGCGCCGCACGGCACCGTCATCGCCCGGTTCCCGCCGCTCGGTTTCAGCCCGGCCGGGCCGTGAACGCGCACGACGACGCGCCCGCCGCGGTCGACGTCATCGTCGTCGGCAGTGGCTTCGGCGGCAGCGCCTGCGCGCTCGCCCTGGTCGAGGCCGGCCTCGAGGTCGTGCTGCTCGAACGCGGGCCATGGCGCGACACCCTGCCGGTGCGCTCGATGGGCATCGCCGCGCGCAGCCCGCTGCCGCGCGGGCGACGCGCCCTGCTGCGCCTGGTGCGCAACCTCCGCCTGCCCGGTCTCGCCCGACGGCTGACTTTCAACCGCGACGGCCTGTTCGACATCCATCTCGACCGCGGCCTGAACGTGGTCTGCGCGTCCGGCGTCGGCGGCGGCAGCCACGTCTACGGTGGCTTGAACGAGCGCCCGCCCGACCCCGACTATTGGAACGGCATCGCGCCCGGCCTCTCCGCCGCCGATCTCGAACCGAGCTACCAGCGGGTGTTCGAGCGCATGGGCTCGCGTGCGCCGCTCACCGACGATCGCCTGCCGAACATGCTCGGCGCGCGCCTCGCCGCCGACCCGGCCTTCGACACCAGCGGCGTCGATACCGAACTCGGCATGGGCCTGGCCTTCCCCGAGAGCCCCGGCCAGCCGCGCCGGCTGCGCACCGCCGACGGCGTGGAGCGCTGGGAAGCGCGTCCCGGTGAAGACGGCGTGCTCGGCTCGGCCGGCGGCGGCAAGACCACCCTCGACTTCGCTTTTCTCGCCCGCGCCATGCAACTCGGCCTCAAGGTCCTCGACCTGTGCGAAGTCAGCACCATCGCGCGCGGCGCCGACGGCCTCTACAGCGTGCACTTCCGCAACCATCACCACGGCCGCCAGGAGGTGCGCACCGCCCGTCGCGTGGTCGTCGCCGCCGGGACCCTGAACACCCTGCGTGTGCTGCTCGCCAGTGTCGCCGCGGGCACCCTCGCGGCCATGCCAGGTCTCGGCGAGCGCTTCGGCGGCAACGGTGATTTCTTCGGTTACTGGAAGCTCGACGACACCGATCGCGATCTGAGCCATTCGGTGCCGGCACGCGGCCTGCTGCGCCTCGCCGATCCGGCCGTGCTCGGCCCCGATCGTCCCTGGCCGATGATTGCCGAAGGTGCCCTGCCGACCCCGGAGGTGTTACCGCTCGGCCGGCGCATCGCGCGCCTGCTCACCGGTGGCAGCTTCGTCGCCGGCATGGGCGCCGACGCCCAGGACGGCGTGGTGCGCTGGCGCGGCGGGCGCCTGTCGATCGACTATCGGCCGGAGCAGAGCGAGATCTTCGCGCGCATCCGCGACGCCTTCCGGCTGGTCGGCGAGAAGAGCGGCCGGCGCATCTACCATTTCGACACGCCCATCACGGTCCATCCCACCGGTGGCGCCTGCATCGGCGCCGACGCCGCCCTCGGCGTGGTCGACATCCACGGGGAATGCTTCGCCAATCCGGGGCTCTACGTCGCCGACGCGGCGGCTTTTGCCAAGCCCGTCAGCGGCCCGCCGTCGATGAGCATCGCGGCCTGGGGCGACCACGTCGCGCGCGGCATCGTTGCCGCTTCTGCGCGCGGCTGACGGCGACGATCAGGGCGTCAGCAGCGCCGCCTCCTCGATGCGTGCGCGGGCGCCGGCAGCGGCGTTGTCGGGCGCATTCCAGTCGGGGGTCAACACCGACAGGGTGACGTAGCCGGCGGCGAAGCGCCCGGTATCGGTAACCGCCTCGGCCTGGCCATCGGCGTCGTGTTCGATGGCGGTCTTGATGCCGGTCGCCGTGGCGCCGTCGTAGCGCATGGCGAAGCCGCCGTGCTTGCTCACCCGCGCCCACACCACGCCGGCGGGCTTCGCCACCGCCGGGTAATTGACGTTGACGATCTGTCCCGCCGGTAGCAGCCCGCCGTCACGCCGCGCGGCAAGCGAACCGACCAGGCGCGCGGTGAAGCTGGCGGCACCCGGGAACGCGGCCACGGTGCTGGCGAAACGGGGCTCCGCGCTGGCCTCGGCGAGGTCGAGACCGACCGACACCGCCACCGCCGGCACACCGTGGATGACGGCCATCATGGCCGCGCCGACGGTGCCGGAGATCATGACGTTGTTGCCGAGGTTCTGGCCGAAATTGGCGCCGGAGACGACGAGGTCCGGCGGCGCGTCGCGCATGACGTGCTGCAGGCCGACGCCGACCGCGTCCGCCGGGCTGCCGTCGACCGACCACACGCCGGGGCGCTGTTCGGTGACGGCGATTTCGCCCAGGGTGATCTTCATGCCGGTGCCGCTCTGCTGGGTGAGCGGGGCGACGACCGTGACACGGTGACCGGCCGCGGTCAGCGCCGCGGCCACCGCCGTGATACCCGGCGAATCCCAACCGTCGTCGTTGGTCAGCAGGATATCGAGCGCGCCGTCGCCACCGTCGGCGCAGGCCTGCGCCGCATGCAGCAGCAGCCCCCACGCCAGGCATCGCATCAAATTCCCCACCTGCGCCTCCTTTGCGGTCATCCGGCCGGTCGCAAGCATGCCACAAACGCGTGCCTCGGATGCCGCCGTGCCGGTGGCGCGCGCGGTTTAGAATGGCGGCCCGCCCCATCCAGGACCATGCCGATGACCGCTGCCGCCGACCTCGGGTTCGACCCGTTGCGCCTCGCCCGCCTGCCCGCCCGCATCGACGCCGACATCGAAGCCGGCCGCTACCACGGCGCCGCGCTCGCCGTCAGCCGCCACGGCGAACTCGTCTACCGTGACGTACACGGCCACGCCGACCGCGCGGCAGGGCGCCCACTGACCCTGGACGACACCTTCGTCACCTTCTCCATCGGCAAGCAGTTCACCAACGTCGTGGTCCTCAACCGGATCGAGAACGGCGACCTCTGGCTCGACATGCCGGTGTGCGAAGTGCTGCCGGAGTTCGGCGGGCGGGGCCTGCGCGAAATCAAGCTGTGGCACCTGCTGACCCATACCAGCGGCATCATCTCGGCCATCCCGGGCGTGGCCCCCGAGGTCCTCACCAGCATCTCGAAGCTCAGCGCCTGGGTCGCCAGCCAGCGCCCGGAGGCCCTGCCCGGCGAGGTCGTCAACTACTCGATCATCGCCGCCCACTCGGTGATGGCCGAAATGGTGCTGCGCGCCGAGGGCCACCGCCGCAGCTTCACCGATCTCGTGCGCGAGGACCTCTTCGAGCCGCTCGGCATGGTCAACACTGCCATGGGACGGCGCGCCGACCTCGTCGAACGGCTGTGCCCGGTGACCGCCTGTTACACCACCCCCGGCATGTTCCATCCCGACGAGGTGCTCGGCGTCGCCCAGGTCGTCATGGTCGACGGCTGCGAGGTGCCGGCCGGTGGCTACATCACCTGCCTCGACGACCTGCACCGCTTCGCGCTGATGCTGCGCAACGGCGGCGAACTCGACGGCGTGCGCATCCTCTCGCCGCGCACCCTCGAGTACTGCACGCAGAATTTCACCGGCGAGCGCCGCAACCTGCTGTTCGACTACGCCCGCGACCTGCGCGGCTGGGCGCCGTGGCCGGCCAGCATCGGCCTCGGTTTCTTCATGCGCGGCGAGGGCGTGCAGCCCGGGCCGATGAGCAATTTCTCGAGTCCGCTGGCGTTCTGCGGCTGGGGCGCCGGTTCGAGCTGCTTCTGGATCGATCCCGAGCTCGACCTCACCTTCAGCTTCCTCTCCACCGGGCTGATGGAGGAGACCTACCACATCGAGCGCCTGCAGCGCCTGGCCGACCTCGTCATCACCTCGATGGTCGATTAGCGGCGCGGCCGCGATGCCCGAACTGCCGGACGTCACGCTCTACTGCGAGGCGCTGGACGCGCGCGTCACCGGCACGCGGCTCGAAGAGGTCGAAGTGCGCAACCCCTTCGTCCTGCGCACCGTCGACCCGCCGCTCGCGGATTGCGCCGGGCGCCGCGTCGTTGCGGTGCGGCGGGTCGGCAAGCGCATCGCGCTCGGCCTCGAAGGCGAGCGGTGGCTGGTGATCCATCTCATGGTCGCCGGGCGCCTGGCCTGGAGCGACTCGGGCCGCCAACCCCGCGGCGGCAAGGCACTCGCCCGCTTCGGCTTCGCGCGCGGGGCCTTGTTCCTGACCGAGGCCGGCAGCAAGCGGCGTGCCTCGCTGCACGTCCTCGCCGGCGCCGAGGCGTGGCGCGACTGCGACCCCGGCGGGCTCGAGATCCCCGGCTGCGACCTGGCGGCGTTCGCCGCGCGCCTGACCGCCGCCAACCACACCCTCAAGCGCGCTCTCACCGATCCGCACATCTTCAGCGGCATAGGCAACGCCTACTCCGACGAGATCCTGCATGCTGCACGACTCTCGCCGGTCACCCTGACGCAGAAACTCGACGCGGCGGAGATTGCCCGCCTGCATGCCGCCGCGCAGGCCGTCCTGGCGAGCTGGACCGCGCGCCTGCGCGAGGCCTGTGGCGACGAGTTCCCGGGCAAGGTCACCGCCTTTCGCGAGGGCATGGCCGTGCACGGTCGTTACGGCCAGCCCTGTCCGCACTGCGGCACGGCCGTCCAGCGTATCCGCTACGCCGATGCCGAGCTCAATTACTGTCCACGCTGCCAGTGTGGCGGACGGCTGTACGCCGACCGTGCGCTCTCGCGCCTGCTCCACCGCGATTGGCCGCGCACGATCGAGGCGCTCGAAAGCCGCGGCTCGTCCTGATCCGACGCCGCCCGGCACCTGCCTCGCCGGGACCTCGCCGCCGGCGCGTGGGCGGGAAATCCACGCTAGAATGCGCCCTTCTCGAATGTCCGGGCCGGGGCCCGGGCGGCGGCGCCGATCCACGCGTGCCGCCGCCCACCCGCGCGCCGTGCCGCCGTCCGACACGTGCGCCATGCCCATTGCCGCCCTGCGGCCAACCACATCACACCGAGGGGATACCAAGTGGAATTCAGCTTCAATGACAAGACCCGCCGCCTGCTCGACGAAGTCAAGGCGTTCATGCACGAACACGTGTACCCCGTCGAAGAAGAGGTCTTCGATTGGAACCACGACCCGAAGAACCTGTGGAAGGTGGCGCCGGTCATCGAGGAGCTGAAGGCCAAGGCCAAGGCCCAGGGCCTGTGGAACCTGTTCCTGCCCCACGAGTACGGTGAGTACAGCCCCGGCCTGACCAACCTCGAGTACGCCCCGCTGGCCGAGGAGATGGGCCGCGTCAACTGGGGCGCCGAGGTGTTCAACTGCAGCGCGCCCGACACCGGCAACATGGAGGTGCTGGCGCGCTACGGCTCGCCCGAACACAAGAAGCAGTGGCTGGAACCGCTGCTCGCCGGCGAGATCCGCTCGTCCTACCTGATGACCGAACCGCTGGTCGCCTCCTCCGACGCCACCAACGTCGAGACCTCGATCGTGCGTGACGGCGACGAGTACGTCATCAACGGGCGCAAGTGGTGGAGCTCCTGCGTCTACGACCCGCGCAACCGCATCTACATCGTCATGGGCAAGACCAACCCGGACGCGCCGCGCCATTCGCAGCAGTCGATGATCCTGGTGCCGGCCGGCACCAAGGGCGTCGAAATCCTGCGTCCGCTGCGCGTGCTGAACGACCTGCATTCGCCGCACGGTCACGGCGAGGTCCTGCTCACCGACGTGCGCGTACCGACCAGCAACCTGCTGCTCGGCGAGGGCCGCGGCTTCGAGATCGCCCAGGGGCGCCTCGGGCCGGGTCGCATCCACCACTGCATGCGCCTCATCGGCTGTGCCCAGCGCGCGCTCGACATCATGTGCGCGCGCGTCGAAAGCCGCGTCGCCTTCGGCAAGAAGCTCTCCGAGCAATCGAGCATCCGCCAGGACATCGCCAAGTCGCGCTGCGACATCGAGCAGGCCCGCCTGCTCACCCTGTGGGCGGCCGATCGCCTCGACCGCGAGGGCAACAAGCTGGCCAAGGACGCCATCGCCATGATCAAGATCGTGGTGCCGCAGATGTGCCAGACCGTCGCCGACCGCGCCATGCAGGCGCACGGTGGCATGGGCGTGTGCCAGGATACGGTGCTGCCCGAGATCTTTGGGTACGCACGCACCGTGCGCCTGGCCGACGGCCCGGACGAGGTCCACATGTCGCAACTCGGCAAGCTCACCATCCAGCAGACGCTGGAAGGCTGAGCCGGCCACGCGGTGACGGGGTGCCGCTCCGGCATCCCGTCCCGTCCGTGCCCGCCATGCCGAGCGCGGCCGCGGGCGCCGCCGGTCTCCCCCGCATCGATTTCCCTTACGGAGCTTTTCACCGATGAGATTCGTTATCGCCGCCTGGGTCATGAAGCACCGCGTGATGGTCAGCATCCTGTTCCTGCTGGTCACCATTGCCTTCTCGCTCGGCATCCCCAAGGTCGACATCCGCACCATCTTCAACGACCTGTTGCCGCGCAACGATCCGTTCACGCAGGTCTACTTCGACCATCGCAACTTCGGCAATCCGATGATGATGGCGATCATGGTCAAGCGGAAGGATGGCGACATCTACAACCCGGAGACCCTGGCCAAGGTCTGGGACCTGACCCGCGACATCGACCTCGCCCCGCATGTCAACCACGACCAGATCCTGTCGATCTCGACCGAGAAACTGCGCTACGCCGAGGCCACCACGGACGGTATCGACACCAAGCCGCTGATGGACGACCACGCGCCGGCGACACCGGAGGAGATCGCGGAATTCAAGCGTCGGGTGATGATCTCACCGAGCGCCATGACCTTCTTCATCTCGCGCGACGAGAGCGCGGCGCTGATCAACGCCACGTTTCACGACACCATCGAGTACGGCGAATCCTTCGCCTACGCGCAGAAACTGGTCGAAGAGGCCCGTGACGAGCATCACGAGGTCTACCTCGCCGGTCAGCCGGTGCTGACGGGCTGGGTCTACAAGCTGCAGAAGCAGACCTACTTCATCTTCGGCATCACGCTGGGCCTGCTGGTCATCGCGCTGGTGCTCTACATGCGCAACGTCGCTGGCGTCGTCACGCCGATCGCCTGCGCCGCGGTCGCGGGTCTGTGGGGCTTCGGCTTCATCGGCTGGCTCGAGCGTGCCATCGAGCCGCTACTGATGATCGTGCCCCTGCTGCTGGTGGCGCGCTCATTCTCGCATTGCGTCCAGTACACCGAGCGCTACTACGAGGTCCTGATGCACGTCGGCGACCGAAGCAAGGCCGCCGAAATCACCATGGGCATCATGATGGCGCCGTCGATCCTGGGCGTCATCACCGACTTCTGCGGCATCGTCTTCATCGCCATCGCGCCGATCAAGACCATGGTCAACCATGCCATCTTCTGCGGCATGTGGGCCTTGTTCATCATCCCCACCGGCACGTTCCTGTGCTCGATCCTGCTGTCCTACCTGCCGGTACCGAAGAACATCGAGGGCATCGTCGGCGGCAAGGACAAGGAGTCGGGCATCCACTTGTTGCAGGAAAAGGCCCTGCTCGGCCTCGCCCGCCTGAGCCAGGGCAAGTTGGCCAATCTCACCGCGCTGGTCATGGTTGCCGTGGCGGCGTGGGCGCTCTACCTCAATTCCCAGATCAAGATCGGCAACCCGGTCGAGGGTTCCAACCTGCTCTGGCACGATTCGGAGTTCAATACCGCGGTCCGCGCCATCAATGCCCACTTCCCCGGCACCAACACGCTCGAGATCGTGCTCGAGGCGAAGACCGAGGACATCGATCACCGCATCGCCAACACCCCGGGCGTGGTCGCCGTCCACGCACAGTTGCAGCGCATCCTCGAGTCCGATCCAGAACTGCCGCCGCGCGCGACCCTGACCTGGACCGACTACATGTCGGAAACCAACCGGCTCTTCTCGGGCGGCAATCCCAAGTGGGCGCCACTGGATCTCACCAGCGACGCCATCAACGCCGCGTCCTTCGGCGCCCTGCTCGGCAGCAACGCCATCAATTTCGGGCATGTCGCCGACTTCGAGTTCCAGAATTCGACGGTTTCACTCTGGTACCAGGACAACAAGCAGGAGACGGTCGACCACGCGCTGGCCGCCGCGCGCGCGGCGGTCGATACCGTCGGCATCGATCACGAGGAGTTCACGGTGCGCCTCGGTACGGGCGTGATCGCGTTGCAGCAGGCGGTCAACAACACCGTGGAGAAGTACCACTGGATCATCATCGGCATGGTCAACCTGGCGGTGATGCTGCTGGCGACCTTCGCGTATCGTTCGATCATCGCCGCGCTGATCCTGCTCATCCCCGTCAACCTCTCCAACGTGATGCTGGTGGCGGCGATGGAACTGGTCGGCGTCGGCCTCGACATCAACGCCGGCATCGTCGCGGTGATGGGCGTCGGTGTCGGCATCGACTACGGCATCTACCTCCTGTCACGCATCTGCGAGGAGTACACCGCCCACGATCACGACCTGCCACGGGCCTTGACCGCGGCGCTCACCACCACCGGCAAGGCCATCATGTTCACCGCCAGCATCATGCTGCTCGGCATCGTGCCCTGGTACTTCCTCTCCGACCTCAAGTTCATGGCCGACATGGGCCTCCTGCTGGTGGTCGTGATGGTGATCAACATGGTGCTGTCGCTGGTCGTGCTGCCGCTCCTGGTGTGGTACTTCAAGCCGGGCTTCATGGCCCGCCAGGACCTGCTGGTCGGCGAGAACGTCGACATCTCGCAGTTCACCACCACCTGAAGCGACGCCCCATACCGTGCCCGGGACAGCCGTCCCGGGCACACACGGCGCAGCCGCTTCAGCGACGTTTGCCGAGCAGCGAACCGAGGATCCCGCGGACCAGTTGGCGCCCGAGCGACGAACCGATCGCCCGTACCGTGCTCTTGATCATGGCCTCGGCGACCGACTGGCGGTTGGAGGTGCGTGCCGTGCGCCGTGCGCCGCCCTCGCGCGCCGCGGGCGGCGTGGCCGTCGGCGCTGGCGGCGGTGCCGCCGGTCGCGTCTCGCGGGCTTCGGCGCGGCGCGCCAGTTCCTCGTAGGCCGAGTGGCGATCCACCGTCGTCGCGTATTTCGCGGCCAGGGCGGCACGCGCGTTGATGGCCGCGCGCTCGGCGGCGTCGAGCGGCCCGATGCGCGAGACCGGCGGCCGGACCAGGACGTGCTCGACCGGGGTCGGTGCACCGTCCGCACCCAGCACCGACACCAGCGCCTCGCCGGTAGCAAGCTCGGTCAGCAGCCGTTCGGTGTCCAGCGCCGGGTTCGGGCGGAAGGAATCGGCGACCACCCGTAGCGCCTTGCGGTCACGCGGCGTGAACGCGCGTAGGGCGTGCTGCACCTTGAGGCCGAGCTGGCCGAGGACGTCGTCGGGAATGTCGGCCGGACTCTGGGTGACGAAATAGACCCCCACGCCCTTCGAACGAATGAGGCGCACGACCTGTTCGATCTTGTCGAGCAGGGCCTTCGGCGCCTGGTCGAACAACAGGTGCGCCTCGTCGAAGAACAGCACCAGGCAGGGCCGGTCGGCGTCGCCGCGCTCGGGCAGCTCCTCGAACAGCTCGGACATCAACCACAGCAGGAAGCAGGCGTACAGGCCCGGTGAGCGCGTGACCAGGTCGGTGGCGTCGAGGATGTTGATGACCCCGCGGCCCGCGGCATCGCGTGCCATGAGATCGCGGATGTCCAGCGCCGGTTCGCCGAAGACGTGTTCGGCGCCCTGGCTCTCCAGCTCGAGCAGGCGCCGCTGGATGGCGCCGATGCTGGCCGCCGACACGTTGCCGTACTCGAGGCGGACTTCCTGTGCGTGCTCGCCGACCCAGGCCAGCATGGCGCGGAGATCCTTCAGATCGAGCAACAGCAGGCCATTGTCGTCGGCAACCCGGAAGGTCGCGTACAGCACCCCGGTCTGGGTGTCATTCAGTCCCAGCAGCCGCGCGAGCAGCAAGGGGCCCATCTCGGACACCGTCAGGCGCACCGGCAGGCCCTCGCGGCCGAACAGGTCCCAGAACGCGACCGGCAGGGCCGTGGCGGCGTAATCGGGGATGCCGATACGCTGGACCCTCTCGTCGATCTTCGGATGGGGCCGCGCCGGCGCGGCGAGACCGGAGAGGTCGCCCTTGATGTCGGCGGTGAACACCGGCACGCCGAGGCGCGACCAACCCTCGGCCAGGATCTGCAGGGTCACGGTCTTGCCCGTGCCCGTGGCGCCCGCAACGAGGCCGTGGCGATTGCCGCTGGTGCCCGGTTGCACGATGTGGCGCCCATCGGTGCCGCCGATCAGCACCCCCAGGGGCGACTGCTCCGTCATGTCGTGTCCTCGTCTCGTCTGCTCGCCGGTCGCCATCGGCGGCCGGCCGGTGAAAAATTCGACGGCAGTCGCGCTGCCCGGTCCCGGTTGCCGTGCGTGCCGCGGGGCTCATGCGTTCGCTGCGCGGTCGTCGATCACGACAGTCGCCGCCTGGGTGCCGCAGGTTAATGTAATCGAGGGCGACGCCGATAAGAACGGTGCTGCGCCTTGCGCATCCGCGATACCGGGCACGCGGCAGTATTGGCCGGCCAGCGTTGCCCGTTGCGAATGAGAATCGGACCATGGAGCCCATGCAATCCGCCCCGCGCTCGTCGGCCGCGTCCGGCGCCCCTCCGCCGCACCCGTTCATCGTCGAACGGTTGGCGGAGATCCATGCCCGCCTGCCCCTGATCTTCCTCACCAACCCGCTCGCCGTCCTGGTCGTCGCCCTCCTGCTCAGCGCAACGGTGCCGCGTGACACCCTGCTGGCGGTCGCCGCCTGGTCGCAACTACCCAACCTGTGGACCGCGTGGTGCTGGCAACGCTGGCGGCACGGCGGACGTCACCTCTCCGCCACTGCCCGCCCCGCCTCGCTCGGCTGCTACAGCGGAGCCGACGCCCTGACCTGGGTCGCCTTCGCCTGGTTGAGTTGCGGGCCGACGCAAGCCGACCCCGCCTACCCCGTGCTGCTGATCGTGCTCGCCGTGGTCGTGACGGTGCACGTGGTCGAAGACGGTTGGCCGGTCATGTCCGCGCCCTTCGCGGTCACCGTGACCAGCGGGACCGCCGTCGGACTGATGTTTGCAGGCGAAACCGAACGCCTGATGCTCGCCCCCCTCACACTCGCCTTCGGTGGCGTGCTGCTGGTCGCCGGTTGGCGCAACCACCAGCAGGCCTTGGGCAACTGGCGCCTGCGCCGTGATCTCGAGTTGCAACGCCACGCCGCCGAGCGCGCCAATGCCGCCAAGGGCCGCTTCCTGTCGCAAATGAGCCATGAACTCCGCACGCCGCTCAACGCCATCAGTGGCTTCGCGCAGATCCTGGAACTGCAGCAGCGCGCCGGCACGACCGGGGCGAGCGACGCCCTGGCGCACATCCGCCAGGCCGCGGAACGCCTGACCCAGCTGATCAACGACATGTTCGACCTCGCCCAGCTCGACGACGAGCGCGACATCGAACTCCACCTGGTCGAGACCCAGCCTGCCGACATCCTGCGTGAAGTCGCCGACGGCCTGGCCACGGCCGCCCGTGAGCGCGGCGTGGACATCCGCGTCGACAGCCTGCCGACGGCGCGCCTGCTGCTCGACCCGGACCGTTTGCGCCAGGCTTGCACCGCCATCGTGAGCAGCGTGCTGCGCGACGCCGGCGCCGGCGACAGGCTTACACTGCACAGCGCGATGGATGGCGCCGAGGTGCGCCTCGCCATCTGTGGCGGCGCGCCCCGCGACGTGTCTGGCGCGGAGCACGAGGACGACGTCGGCCTGGCCCTGGCGCAGCAGCTCGTCCGCCGCATGGGCGGCGAGGCCGGCATCACCTGCGACGACGAGGGCGAGACCGAGTACTGGCTGCGCTTCGCGACCGCGCGCTGACGCGCAGCCCCGAGCGCCGCGGCGTCGGCCTGCCCGCCGTCAGGCCGCCAGCGCGCGCCCGCGGCCGTGCCCGAAACGCAGCAGACGCCCCGAATAGTGATGGGTCTCGCGATCGTCCTCGATGGTCACGGCACCGTTGACGAGCACGTAGCGGTAGCCCCGCGCACGCTGGATGCGCCGCCACTCGCCGCCCGGCAGGTCGTGGGCGATCTCGGCCGGCAGCACTTCCAGCGCGTCGTAGTCGTAGACCACGATATCGGCCGGTGCGCCGCGGCGGAGCACGCCACGTTCCTCGAAGCCGGCGACCATCGCCGGCAGCGCGGCCAGCCGCCAGTGCGCCTCCTCCAGGCTCAACATGCCGTGATCGCGCACGACCTTGCACAGCGTCTCCGTCGGGTAGCGCCCGGCGGTGAGGAACTTGGTGTGTGCGCCGCCGTCGGAAACGCCGAACAGCACGTACGGGTCGTCGACGATCTCGCGCAGGTGGTCGAGCGAGACGTTGGGCGGGGCGGCGAAGAATTCGGTCTTCAGGCCGTCGGCGACGGCGATGTCGAGCATGGCGTCGACCGGGTCCTTGCCGAGCTCGGCCGCGATGGCGCCGATGCTGAGGTCGCGGAAGCGCTCGGTCGCGGCCGAGGCCGGGCCGGTGACGATGACGTCCTCGATAGGCCCGGTCGCGGTCAACGGACGCGGCGCGCGCAGGCCGGGGCGCCGCGCCGGGTCGGCGAGCTTGGCCAGCCGCTCCGCCACGCTGCCGAGCGTCGCCTCGCGCCAGGCCGGGCGGTCGTCCCACAGGTTCCAATCCTCGAACGTAAAGGCGAAGCCGGCGTCGGTGGTCAGGCCCTGGCCGTAGACGCGAATGCCGCGCTCGCGGCAGCTCGCCAGCCAGGCCAGGCCGTCGCGGTGAATCTCGGGCTTGTGGTCGTAGGCCTGCAATACGTTCCACAAGAGCGGCCGGCCGCTCAGCTGTGACAGTTGCTCCATGTGGGCACGGTCGCGCGCGTAGTTGCCGGACGAGATGGTCATCTGCATGAAACCCTGGTTGCGCTCGCCGAGGATGCGCGCGAAGAGTTCGCAGGTCTCGTCGTGCATGACGTCGGTGACCATGGGCGTGCCGTCGTAGTCGAGCTGCACCGCCGAGGGCCCCGTCGGCATGAGCCGCTGGGCCGACCAGCCGCAACCGCCGGCGTCGAGCGCCTCGCCGAACAACCGCGCCAGCTCGGCGTGCTGCTCAGGACTCGGCAGGGCGCCGGCCTTCGCCGCGTCCATTCCGAGCACCCACACGAGCAGCGGCCCGACCGGCACGTAGGGCAGCACGTTGATGGCCTTCGGCGCGCGCTCCACGCTGTCGAGGAATTCGGGAAAGCTGACCCAGTCCCACGGCATGCCTGCCTTCATCGAGGCATATGGAATGGCCTCCACTCGTGTCATCGACAACATCGCCCGCTCGCGCTCCTCCGGCCGCACCGGCGCGAAGCCGAAGCCGCAGTTGCCGATCACCGCCGAGGTGATGCCGTGCCAGCCGGACAGCGTGCAGTAGGGGTCCCAGAACAGCTGGGCGTCGTAATGGGTGTGCAGGTCGATGAAACCCGGCGCCACGATGAGCCCTTCGGCGTCGATCACCCGCGTACCCCGTTCGGCCGCGATATGGCCGATCTCCTCGATGACGCCGTTGCGGATGCCGATGTCGGCGCGGTAGCGCGGCACGCGCGTGCCGTCGACCACGGTGCCGCCCTTGATGACGATGTCGTAAACCTGCATGCCTCCCCTCCTCCTCTTCGTCCGCTCCCCGTCGCTGGGCGGTGCGCCCGTTCCGCCGTGCCGCCGGCCGTCTCAGCGCAGCCGCGCGGTGACGCGGATCTCGACCAGCCCACCCGGAATGGCGAGCTCGGTGATGCCGATCGCCGTCCACGCCGGGTAGGGCTCCTTGATGTAACCGTCCTTGACCTGCATGAAGGCGCCGAGGTGCGCCTGCAGGCCGACGTGGAAGGTCGTCATCTCGGTGATATCGGCGAAGCCGACGCCGCCGGCGGCGAGCACTTCGCCGAGGTTCTCGAAGGCCTGCGCGAACTGGCGCGCCGGATCCTCCGGTACCGTGCCGCTGGCGAGGTCGATACCGATGACCCCCGAGCAGCGCAGGTGGTCGCCATCGACCACGGCCGGGGCGAAATGGTAGTCGTCGTAGAAGCCCTGCATCGAGGGCGGGATGATGCGCTTGGTCATGGGACAGTCCTCTCTTGCCTGGGGTGGTTCAGATGATGCCGTCTTGCTTCAGTCTCGCGAGGGCGTCGGCGTCGAGGCCGAGTGCGCCGTAGACCTCGGCGTTGTGCTGGCCGAGCGCCGGCGCGCCTTCGCGGATGCGGGTCGGCGTGCGCGAGAACTTGGCCGCCGGCCCCGTCAACGGCACTTCGGTGCCGTCGGACAGGCGGGTCGGCTGCAGCATGTCGCGCTCGCGCACGTGCTCGCTGTGACACGACTCGGCGAAGGTGTTGACGCGGGTGATGGCGAGGCCGATGGAGTCGAGTTGGTCGACGACCTCCGCCGTGGTGTGGCGGCGGCACCAGTCGGCGACGGTGCGATCGAGTTCCTCGCGGCGCTCGAGGCGATCGGCCGCCTTGAGGCCGGCGAGATCGGCGCGGCCGATGTGCGCGCACAGGGCCTTCCAGTGGCTGTCGAGCAACACGCCGCCATAGACACGGCCGTCGCTGCACTCGTAGACGTTGACCGGCGCGGCGATGGCGAACTGGTTGCCCATGCGCGGGATCGGGATACCGAGCAGGCCCGCGGTGAGGTGACCGTTGCTCTGGAACATGAGGCCGTCGACCAACGCGACGTCGACGTGCTGACCCTCGCCGGTGCGGGCGCGGTGCTGCAGCGCCGCCAGCGCACCGAGTGCGCCGTGCAGGCCGCCGAGATCGTCACCGAGGAATGTCGGCGCCTTGGTCGGGCCGCCGGCCGGGTCGCCGTTCAGCGAGCTCCAGCCGCTGAAGTTCTGCGCGATGGGGTCGTAACCCGGACGGTCGCAGTAGGGTCCGAACTGGCCGAAACCGCTGATCGAGACGTAGATGATGTCGGCCTTCACCGCGCGCACGTCGTCGTAGCCGCAGCCCCAGCCGGCCAGCGTGCCGGGCTTGAAGTTCTCCAGCACGATGTCTGCCTCCTTGCACAGTTCGAGGAACAGGCGCCGGCCTTCGGCCTGGTGGAGATCGAGCGTGACGTTCTTCTTGTTGCGGTTGACCGTCTCGTGCGGGACCGTCAACCGCGTGCCCGGGAGATAGGGCGGCAGGAGGCGGGCGACTTCGCCGCCAGGATGCTCCACTTTGATTACGGTGGCACCGAAGTCGGCCAGTACGCAGCCGGCCATCGGCCCGGCCCAGGTCGTCGTGGTCTCGATGACCGTCACGCCGTCGAGGGGGCCGCGCAGGTCGTCGCGGGCGTCGGCGTAGAAGGCTTGCTTGTCCATCGTCTCTCCCCGGTGAAGGCGCGGCGCCGGCGGCGCCACGCGGACCGGGAGTATGCCGCATGTCCCCGCCGGGCTTAACCACCCGGCCATCCGACCGCGGCCCGACGAGCTCCCCCTCGCCGCGCGACGGGCTATCGATTGCGGACGAATCCTAACCGCCCCCGCGTCAAGCGGACGCCGTCCGGGCCGCTACTTCCCGCATCTCGACAGCCCCGCGGAGTGCCCCCGGCCATGTTCGTCATCATCGGAATCGTCGTGGTGCTGGGTTGCGTGGCCGGCGGCTTCGTGCTGTCGCACGGCGAACTCGCCGCGCTGTGGCAACCCTACGAGTTGCTGGTCATCGGGGGTGCCGCCTTCGGCGCCTTCCTCATCTCCAACCCGCCCGGCCTGGTCAAGAAGGTGCTCGGTGCCCTTCCCGGCCTGCTCAAGGGTTCGCCCTACGGACAAGCCTTCTACATGGACGCCCTGGCGCTGATGTACGAAGTGCTGGCCAAGGCGCGCAAGGGCGGCATGATGTCGATCGAGGCCGACGTCGAGGACCCGCGCGCCAGCGAGTTGTTCAAGAAGTTCCCGCGCATCGTCGGCGATCACCATGTCCTCGAGTTCATCACCGACTACCTGCGCCTGATGGCCGCCGGCAGCATCACCCGGCCGCACGAGCTCGACGCCCTCATCGACGTCGAGCTCGACAGCCATGCCGCCGAGGGCCACGAGCCGGCCGCGGCCCTGACCCGCGTCTCTGACGGCCTGCCCGGTTTCGGCATCGTCGCCGCCGTGCTCGGCATCGTCATCACCATGGGCGCGATCGGCGGGCCGCCGGAGGAGATCGGTCACCACGTCGCCGCCGCCCTCGTCGGTACCTTTCTCGGCATCCTGCTCGCCTACGGCTTCGTCGGCCCGCTCGCGGTGCTGCTCGAGCACGGCGCCGCCGCCGAGGGCCAGGTGCTGCGCTGCCTGAAGTCGATCCTGGTCGCGGCGCTGGCTGGCTACGCGCCGCAGATAGCCGTCGAGTTCGGTCGCAAGGCGATCAGCCACGACCTCCGGCCGAGCTTCGCGGAGCTCGAAAACCGCATCAAGGGCCGCTGAGGATCGCGCCATGGCCGACGCCGACATCGCGCCGATCATCATCAAGAAGATCAAGAAGGGCGGCCACGGTCATCATGGCGGCGCCTGGAAGGTCGCCTTCGCCGATTTCGTCACCGCGATGATGGCCTTCTTCCTGCTGATGTGGCTGATCGCCTCGACCAACACCGAGCAGCGCAAGACCATCGCCGCCTATTTCAACGACCCGACCGCCACCACTGGCTACTCCGGCAGCGGCGGCGGCGACCCGGCGCTCGACGGCGGCGACGGTTTCCTCGACGGCCGCGGTCAGAGTCCGTTCACCGGCAAGTCCGACGATCCGAACGCGGTGAGCCACGCCGACGACCCTGTCGCGCCGTCCCTCGCACAGGAAGACCTCGAACGCCAACGCATGGAAGCGATGCTCGAGGAACTGAACAGCGTGATCGACGTCGGCAAGGCGCTCGCCGAGTTCGCCGACCAGCTCTTGTTCGACATCACGGAAGAAGGCCTGCGCATCCAGATCGTCGACCGCGAGAACCGCGCCATGTTCGACACCGGGGCGGCGACCCTGAAACCCTACGCCGTCGACATCCTGCGTGAAATCGTCGACGTCATCCGCTCCGCGCCGAACCCGATCAGCATCTCCGGCCACACCGATGCCGCCGCCTACGCCGCCAACGCCAGCTACGGCAACTGGGAGTTGTCCGCCGATCGTGCCAACGCGGCGCGTCGCGCGTTGGTTGCCGCCGGCCTGCCCGAGACGCAGGTCGGGCGCGTGGTCGGCCGCGGCGCGGCCGAGCCGTTCGACGCCGAGCATCCCGACGCACCGGTCAACCGGCGCATCAGCATCGTCGTGCTGAGCAGCCACGGCGGTGGCGAGTCTGCACCTGCCGTACAGGACCCGACCCTGGATATTCCAGCGACACCTGCCCCGCCTGCACTAGCGGTACCCGACTTCGTACCCGAGCAGGCCTCACCCGATGACTGGGCCAGCCCCAGCGCCGCCGCGGCACCGGTTCACTGACGCTGCGGCGCGGCTGCGCACGCAAGCGCTCCGGTATCGGAATCCGCCGACCGCATGTCACTGCCTGCCACGGGCGCGTCGTCGCTGCTCGTGAGGCCCACCCTCAGTCGGCGTCACCTCGACGCCGCGTCACCCGTTGGGGGCGGCGGTCCCCCGGTGAGGTGAGCGTGCTCGGTGTCGACGCCGGGCGCACCCCTCGCGCGGCCCGTGAGCAAGGGGCGCGCTCGGTACAGGATCGCCCGCCAATTGCGCCATTCGATGGCGCCTGCCGTCATGGCCATGCGCGCTTGCAACCAGCGTGCACGTGCAAAAAGCGTCCGGTACTCGAAGTTCGATACGTCGGGCAGGTACGGTCGCGCATCCCATCCCGCATCGCTCGGATAGTAATCGTCATCGACCATGCCACGCCGCCGGGCAAGATTGTAGAACTCCGCTCCCTGCACGGGGATGGACGGCGCCCAGCTGCTGTAATGCAGCACGCCACCGCGCCACAAGCAGTGGGCGAAGCGCAGGCTGTTACGGACTTCATCAGCCGTCTCCCAGCATAAATCCCCGTTCTCCTCCCAGAATTGGAACAGCAGGAAATAACCCCAGACCTTGATTCCGTGCCGGGCCAGCAGCGTGCAAGCGCGTTCAGTCCGCTCGATCGACATGCGCTTCCTGATGCCCTTGAGAACGCGCTCGTTGGCGCTTTCGATGCCGATTCTCACCATCCAGAAATTTGCCCGTTTGAGCCAATAGGCGAATTCATCCGAAAGCGGCGTCGCCCGCAGATTCGTCTGAAAATAGAGATCCGGATGGTTCAGCGAGGCCAGCGCCTGGCACACCTCGATGCACCACCGCAGTTCCACGTTCAGTTCGTCAGAATGAAAGAAGATCTCCCGATAACCCATGCCATAGAGCATCTCCACCTCGTGGGCGATGCACGCTGGCGAGCGCTTGCGATAGCGCGGCCCCGTACCACGAAAGACCGGGTTCGCGCAGAACGTGCAGCGATAAGGGCACCCGCGCGTGATGATCATCTCGGTGTTCGGTGTACCTCTGCTGAAGGACACGCCGACGTAATCCCCCGGTCGCACCAGGTCCCAAGCGGGTAGCGGGATCGCGTCGAGGTCGTCGACTAGTGCCCGTTCGGGTGTCCTGCGCAGATGCCCGCCATCCCGGTACACGATGCCCGGAATCTCGGCGAGTGCCGACGGCCAGTCATCCCGCGAATGCAGGAGTTCGAAAAACGTTTGTTCACCCTCACCGACAACCGCGACGTCGGCCGGTGTGTGGCGCAGGACATGCGCAGGATCGGCGCTCGCATGAGCGCCGCCACAGACCACCTTGACCGCGGGAAACCGGGTCTTGATGGCGCGCATCAAGCGATAGGCAAGCGGCATTCCGTAGGACGTGAAAGACAGCGCGTAGATGTCGGGCGCCCAATCGCGCACCGTCGCCACGTGGTCTTCGAACGCGTGGCGCTGAGGCAGGTAGCGAAACTCGATGTCCGGGTCACGGGCGCGCGCCCAGGCGGCCAGATACAACAGGCTCAGATTCGGCGCGGGCTGGTCCTTTCCCAGGATCGGGCCATGGGTATCCGCCAGGACGACTTTCATGGATGCAACCGGCGACAGACGTAGAGCCGCAGGGTATGCCATGTATGCGCGCGCTCACGGGCCTGGCATGAAAGTTCACGTTTTCCAGGGAACTTGAGCCGTGCCCTGCTCGATTGACTCCTGACGCGCCCGTCCCCTCAGACCAGGCCGCGCGCGGCGAATTCGTCCTTCAGCCAGGCGTAGTAGACCGGCGCGGCGATCAGCCCGGCGAGGCCGAACGCCGCTTCCATGCACAGCATCGCGAGCAACAGTTCCCAGGCGCGGGCGCGGATGTGGCTGCCGACGATGCGCGCGTTGAGGAAGTACTCGAGCTTGTGGATGGCGACCAGGTAGGCGAGCGAGGCCAGCGCGACGGCGAAGGAATGGCTCAGGCTGACGATGAAAATCACCGTGTTGGAGATGAGGTTGCCGAGAATCGGTACCAGGCCGGCGACGAAGGTGATCACCACCAGGGTCTTGGCAAAGGGCAGCGCGATGTCGAGCGCGGGCAGGACCACCAGCAGGTAGATCGCGGTGAACAGGGTGTTGAGCGCCGAGATCCAGACCTGGGCGAACACCACGCGGCGAAATGCCAGCGCCAGCCGCGCGGCGCGCGCGGCGATGGCGGCGGCGAGCGGACCACGCCCGCCACGCGCGCGCTCCAGGGAGAGCAGCGCGCCGATGACCATGCCGACGAGGATGTGGGCGAGCGCGCGCAGGAGTTCCGCACCGGCGACCTGGAAGACGTCGACGTGGCTGCGCAGCCAGGTGACGACGGCGTCGCGCACGGCATCCGCATCGTCCGGCACGTAGTCCTGCACCCAGCCCGGCAGCCGTTCGCGCGAATGCTCGACGATCTCGGCCATGCGCTGCATCAGCGCCGGCAGGCTCTCCGCGCCGTGCCGCACCAGCCAGACCACGCCGATGGCGGCGAGCCCCATCAGCACCACGGCCAGCAGGGCGATCAGGGTCACCGCGAGGCGCCGCGGGCGCCCACCTTCGGCTGCCACGCGCCAGGCCGGCACCAGGGCGTCGACGGCGACGTAGACCAGCAGTCCCGCGAGCAGCGAGGGCAGCAGGTGCAGGCCGATGAGACCGAGCAGGCCAAGCACGAAGCCGGACCAGGCGACCAGCTCGAGCACCGCGGACGGTGGCGGAGCCGCGGGGGGTGCGCTCAGGGTATCCATTGCGGCGAGCGGTGGGCGCGGTCGTGACGGCGACGGGGGAACGTGGCGGCTGGCCTCGATAAACGCCAGCGCGCTGGCACGGCGCGGAATCTAACCCGCTACCCGTTATCAGACAATGCCGCTATTGCCGAGCGTCTCGCGCACTCCTTAGGATTGCCCGGCCATGGCGTCGTCCCCGCGTGCCCGCGTCCTGGTGCGCAGCCGGTGGCGTCGTCGTACCACCCGCGCCCCGCGGCCGCGGCGCCGCTCTGTACGAGGCACCTCTCGGTATGCCCCCACGCCCAAGCCGCCGCATCCGCGCGTGGCCCCGCCGCCGTCGCGTGCGCCCATGAGCGTCCTCTTTCGCAAACACCCGCTGCCGCCCGGCACGGACGCCCTCGTCCGCAGCCTCGGCCGTTGGGATCTCGTCGGCCTCGGCATCGGCGCCATCATCGGCGCCGGCGTGTTCGTGCTGACCGGGGTCGCCGCCGCGACCCAGGCGGGGCCGGCCCTGGTACTGTCCTTCGTCGTCGCCGCCGTCGCCTGCGGTTTCGCCGGCTTCGCCTACGCGGAGCTCGCCGCCGCGGTCGGCGGCAGCGGCAGTGCTTATGGTTACGCCTATGCCGCGCTCGGCGAAATCGTCGCCTGGATCATCGGCTGGGCGCTGATGCTCGAATACGGCATGGCCATCGCCGCCGTCGCCGTGGGCTGGGCCGGCTACTTCGACAACGCCCTCGCCGCCGTCGGCTGGAGCCTGCCCGCGGCACTGCGCCACGCTCCCGGTGAGGGCGGACTGCTCAACCTGCCGGCCTTCGCGGTCATCGTCGCCCTCGGCCTGCTGCTCGCCCACGGCACGCGCGGCAGCGCGCGCGTCAACGGCGCCATCGTGCTGGTCAAGCTCGCGGCCATCGTCGTCTTTCTCGCCGTCGGCATCGGTCGCGTCGAGCCGGTCAACTGGCATCCCTTCATGCCTTTCGGCTGGTCCGGCGTGCTGCACGGTGCGGCGTTGATCTTCTTCGCCTACATCGGTTTCGACGCCGTCTCGACAGCGGCCGCCGAAGCGCGCGACCCGGC
Source organism: Gammaproteobacteria bacterium (assembly GCA_050184115.1). Lineage (GTDB taxonomy): Bacteria > Pseudomonadota > Gammaproteobacteria > JACKNG01. The sequence continues at coordinate 191,559 of JBFXAQ010000006.1, forward strand.
CCGCGACCTGCCGTTCGGCATCCTCGCATCGCTCGTGCTGTGCACGCTGCTCTACGTCGCCGTCGCCGCCGTGCTGACCGGCATGGCGCCTTACCACACCCTGAACGTGCCCTCGCCGGTCGCCCAGGCCCTGCTCGACCACGGCCTGCGCTGGGCCGCTGCACTGGTGGCCGCCGGCGCCATCGCCGGACTCACCTCGGTGATGCTGGTGATGTTCTACGGCCAGACCCGGGTGCTCTATGCCATGGCTGGCGACGGCCTGTTGCCGCCGGGGCTCGCGCGCATCGAACCACGCTCGCGCACGCCGCGCACGGCGATCGCAGTGACCGGCACGGTGACGGCTCTGACCGCGGCCCTGCTGCCCATCCGGGCGATCGCGGAGCTGGTCAACATCGGCACGCTGTCGGCTTACGTCGCGGTCTGTGCCGGCGTTATCGCGCTGCGCATCCAGGCTCCCGACCTGCCCCGCCCCTACCGCGCCCCGGGTGGCATCTGGTGCCCCCTGGCCGGTGCCCTGGCCTGCCTGTTCCTCATGGTCCAGTTACCGGCTGCAACCTGGTGGCGCTACTTCGCGTGGATGGCGGCCGGGCTCTTGGTCTACGCGGCTTACGGCTACCGTCACGCCCGGCGCGTGGCCTGAGTTCGGGGCGGCGGTCAGGGGTGGAACGGCGCCACCCACGGTGTGACGAACACCGTCACCACGCCAGCGATCACATCGAGCGGCAACCCCACCCGGAGGAAGTCGCTGGTGCGATAACCGCCGGGGCCGAACACCATGAGGTGGGTCTGGTAGCCGAGCGGCGTGGCGAAGCCGCACGATGCCGCCACCGTGAGCACGATGACGAACGGTAGCGGCGAAACCTCCAGCGCACCGGCAATCGACAGCGCGATCGGCAGCATCAGCACGGCCGCGGCGTTGTTGCTCAGCAACTCGGTCGCGAGCAGGGTCGCGGCGTAGACGCCCGCCAGGGCCAGCCACGGGTTGTCGGCGCCGGCCAGCAGGCCGAGCACGCGCGCCGCGGCGGCGGCGAGCCCGGAATCGTCGACCGCGGCGCCGACGCCGATGCTGGCGCCAATGGCCAGCACCACCGGCCAGTCGACCGTCTTCAGCGCGTTTTCGAAGCTCGTGCAGCCGCCCGCGATCATGGCCAGCGCGGCGGCCAGGGCGACATGGAAGATGCCGATGTCGAAACGCGCGAGGAACGACCACTGTTCGGCCAGGCTCGCGCCCGCCATGAACACGACCAGGATGACCAGGGCCAGTGGTGCACGCGTGTGACGCGGTGGTTCCGATTGCGGCACACCACTGACCAGATAGAAGTCGCGCGCGTGGCGTTGCTGTTCGAGGAAGGCCGGCAAGGCGTCGAGCAGCAGGAGGTCACCCTTTTGCAGGACGACGTCGCCGAAGCGGCGCACGACCCGCTCGCCGCTCCGCGCGAGGCCGACCACGACGGCGTTGTAGCGCGTACGAAATTGGGCGTCACGGATGCTCTGCCCGAGCAGGGGCGAATGATCCGATACCACGGCTTCGACCAGCGTACGCGCGCGCGGCGTCCGCGCCGCCTCCGCCGCACCTTGCGCCAGGCCCGGCTTGCGGCGCAGGTCGAGAATGGACTCGAGATCGCCGACGAAGGCCAGGCGATCATCGCCGCGCAGCCGCAGTTCCGGCGCCACCGCCGCCAGCAGTTCACCGTCACGCTCGACGTCGGCCAGGTAGCCGCCCGGCAGATGACGCAAGCCTGCATCCTCGATTGTGAGGCCGTCGATGGCGCCGCCCGCCAGGACCGTGAGTTCGACGAAATAGGTGCGCGGATCGCCGGCGTCGGGCAGGCTCGCGTCGCGCGTGCCGAGCCAGCGGCGCGCCGCCAGCGCGACCCAGGCCAGCCCACAGGCGGCGACCACGAGCCCCACCGGCGTGAGCGTGAAGAAGCCCAGCGTGGGGACATCGGCGCCGCTGCGCGCCTGCGTCTCGAGCAGGCCGGCGACGATGATGTTGGTGCTGGTGCCGATGAGCGTGCACACGCCGCCGAGGATGGCGGCATAGCTGAGCGGCAGCAGCAGGGCCGAGACCGGCAGGCGCCAGCGCCGCGCCCAGCCGATCACGACCGGCAGGGCGGCTGCGACGAGCGGCGTGTTGTTCATCACTGCCGACGCCGCCGCGATCGGCAGCATGATGCGCCAGCGCGCGCGGGCGATCGTCGAGGGCTGACGCAGCCAGCCGCGCGCGAGCAAGCCCAGCGCGCCGGTATCGCGCAGTCCGGCGACGACGACGTAGAGCACCGCGACCGTGGCCAGGCCGCCGTTGGCGAAGCCGCCGAGGGCCGTCCCGGCATCGACGACGCCGGTCAGGACGAGCACGGTGAGGGCCGCCAGCAGCACCGCCTCGGTCGCGATCGTGCCGAGCAGCAGCAGGGCGAACATGCCGAGCACCACCGCGAGAGTGGCCCAGGCCTGCCACGGAAGTTGCGACATCGGTGCCGCCTCTCCCAGCGGCCGGTCGGCCGGGTCAGTCAGTGCGGCGCGCGCACGGTACGCTCGCCGCGGGCGCGCCGCAATCCCCGCCCGGGGGATCCCCTGTCAGGGCCCGCGGTAACGGGCCAGCATGGTCAGCACGGTGCCGCGCTCGGCGGCGGCGTCCCACAGCTTGACCTCGACGACGTCGAGCTCGGCCTGGATTTGCGGGTAGGGATACATCGGCGGATAACCGGCGTCCGGCCACTGCCGCGCCGCGATCATGAAGACCCACGGGCACTGCCGCAGGGCGTGCCGCAGCGTCTCATCGCTGCTGCCGGACGGTGGCAGTTCGAAGGCGCGGCGGTGACCGTGGAGGGCGACCCGGGCGCGCTCGATGGTGCTCACGCAGGCGCCGGGCGGCACGTGCTGATCGATGCCCTGCATGGCCTCGACGATGTCGCCCAGCGGTCGTAGCACCGCGCGTGCCTTCGCCGCCCCGCCGGCGGCGTGCCACTGCGGCGAGCGTACCCAGGCGGCGTCCGTGCCGGCGGCCTGCCACACCTCGGTGAACATGCCGAGGGTGGTCGGCGTGGCGACGAGCGCAAGTGCGAGCAGCGTGACGGCCTGCAGCGGACGGGTCAGATCGCCACCACGGGCGAGCCACGCACTGCCGAGCAGGAGATAAGCCAGCGCGATCGGCAGCAGCACCCACAGGAAGCGTGCCATGTGACCAGGATGCGGCCAGGCCAGGATCATGGCGAGGTAGGCGCCAAAGTAGAGCGCGTCGAGCGCACCCTGCCTGAGCCGTGCTAGCCACACGGCGCCGGCCACTGCCGCCCCGATCACGAGCACTGCCCGTGCGGCCGGTCCGGGGTTCGCGGCAAACAGCTCGGACGCCGCGCCGGCGGCGTGCACCGCGTTGAACGCGATCACCGCCGCGAGTCGCGCCGCGGTCGCGGCGGCATCGCCGGCGGCGATGCTGTCGAGATAATCGACACGCGTCGCCAGGCTCGCGCGCCACGCGCTCCAGGCCAGGCCCGGGCCGACCAGGGCGAGGGCGGCGCCGAGCCGTACCCGCCAGCCGGGCGCGCGGACCAGGGCGACCAGCGCTGCTGCGACCAGCGCGATGCCGGCACTGCGCGCGAGCACGGCAAGACCACCGAGTATCGCGGCGACGAGCCAGGTACGTGGGTTCCTGGCGGCGGCGAACGTCCCCACGGCGGCGATGCTCACGGCGACGTAGAGCGGTTCGGAGACGACGTTGAAGGCAAGCAGCAGAGTCCCCGGCAGCGCCGCGAGCAGCAACGTCGCCGCGCTGGCCAGGGTCGCGCTGCCGAGCAGACCGGCGAGCCACGCCCGCACCACCACCAGCATCAGCGCGAGCAGCGCGCTGGTCGCGAGATAGGTCGCCGCGGGCCAGGCGCTGCCCCCGCCGAGCAGGCCGAGCAGCGCCGGGAACAGCGGCGGGAACGGGAAATCCGCGAACAGCGTGGTACCGAGGGCGTGCGGGGTGTCACGCCAGGGCGAGAAGAGATCCGCCACCAGCACGTAGACGTCGCCGTCGGAGAGGTTGCCCAGGAAGTCGTCGCGCGCCGACCACCAGGCGAAGAAGGCGAAGGCGGCGGCGCCGATCACGACGCCCTGCACCCGCCCGCCCGCCGCCGCGGTGGCGACGGCGGGGTCGCGGTCGCCGTGACCGCTCACGGGACCGGCTAGCGCACCACCGGCTTGTACTTGATGCGATGCGGGGCGTCGGCCTCGACGCCGAGGCGTTCGCGGCGATCGGCTTCGTAGTCGGCGTAGTTGCCGGGGAACCACTCGACGTGACTGTCGCCCTCGAAGGCCAGCATGTGGGTCGCGACGCGGTCGAGGAACCAGCGATCGTGGGAGATCACGATGACGCAGCCCGGGAAGGCCAGCAGCGCTTCTTCCAGCGCGCGCAGGGTCTCGACGTCGAGATCGTTGGTCGGCTCGTCGAGCAGCAGCACGTTGCCGCCCTTGAGCAGGGTCTTGGCCAGGTGCACGCGGTTGCGCTCACCGCCGGAGAGCTGGCCCACCCGCTTCTGCTGGTCCTGGCCCTTGAAGTTGAAACGCCCGCAGTAGGCGCGCGACTGGATCTCGACCTCGCCGATGGTGAGGATGTCGTGGCCGCCCGAGATCTCCTCCCACAGGGTCTTGCTCGAATCGAGGGCGTCGCGGCTCTGGTCGACATAGGCCCATTCCACGGTGTGGCCGATCTTGATCTCGCCGGCGTCGGGCTGTTCGACACCGGTCAGCATCTTGAACAGGGTCGACTTGCCGGCGCCGTTGGGGCCGATGATGCCGACGATGCCACCCGGCGGGATGTTGAACGAGAGGTCGTCGATCAGCAGGCGCTCGCCGAAGGCCTTGCTGATGTTCTTCGCCTCGATGACCACGTCGCCGAGGCGCGGGCCCGGCGGGATGTAGATCTCGTTGGTCTCGTTGCGGCTCTGGAATTCGCGCGACTGCAGTTCCTCGAAACGCTGCAGGCGGGCGCGGCTCTTGGCCTGGCGGCCCTTGGCGCCCTTGCGCACCCACTCGAGTTCCGCCGCGATCGTCTTGCGGTGGGCGGCCTCCTCGCGCGCTTCCTGCGCCAGGCGCTTCTCCTTCTGTTCGAGCCAGGAGGAGTAGTTGCCCTCGTAGGGGATACCGTGGCCGCGGTCGAGTTCGAGGATCCAGCCGGCGACGTTGTCGAGGAAGTAGCGATCGTGGGTGACCGCGACGACCGTGCCGGGGTAGTTCTCAAGGTATTTCTCCAGCCACGCGACCGATTCGGCGTCGAGGTGGTTGGTCGGTTCGTCGAGCAACAGCATCTCGGGTTGCGAGAGCAGCAGGCGACACAGCGCGACGCGTCGCCGTTCACCGCCCGAAAGCGTGGTGACGTCGGCTTCCCACGGCGGCAGGCGCAGCGCCTCGGCCGCGATCTCGAGCTTGCGCTCGACTTCCCAGCCGCCCGCGGCGTCGATGGCGTTCTGCAGGTTGCCCTGCTCCTCGAGCAGGGCGTTCATCTCGTCGTCGTCCATCGGCTCGCCGAACTTCATCGAGATCTCGTTGAAGCGCTCGACCAGCTTGATGGTCTCGCCGAGGCCTTCCTCGACGTTGCCGCGCACGTCCTTGGCCGGGTCGAGTTCGGGCTCCTGCGACAGGTAGCCGATCTTGAGGCCCTTGAGCGGGATCGCCTCGCCCTCGATGTCCTTGTCGATGCCGGCCATGATGCGCAGCAGGGTCGACTTGCCGGAACCGTTGAGGCCGAGCACGCCAATCTTGGCGCCCGGGAAGAAGGACAGCGAGATGTCACGCAGGATCTGCCGCTTGGGCGGCACGATCTTGCTGACGCGTTGCATCTGGAATACGTATTGAGCCATCGGAAACCTCGGGCGATCGCTGGTTGCGATCGCGCGTCGCAAGCACGCGCCGGGGCCGCGGGGTGGCGGTTCCGGCGCAGTCGGATTCACGGGACGACGACGATCGGCAGCCCGGCCGTCGCGATGAGCGGCGCAGTATAAGGCCCATGTCGCGACGATTGAACTCGTCGTCGGCACACGGCCCCGGTGGTGATAGTCTGGCCGCCGCGCCGCACGCGGCGCCGGCCGAGGGGAGAACATCGATGAACACCGACAGCGCGCCCGCGAGGGCGCAGCGCGGCACCTCGCCCGCCGCGGCGGCGGCATGAGTGCCCTGCCCGCGCCGACCCGCGACCCGGCGCAGGCGCGCGCCGATCTCGACAGCCACGGGCTCGCCGTCCTCGTCGATGCCCTCGACGTGGATGCCCTGGCGCGCGTGCGCGATCGCCTGACCGCCGCCATCGCCGCCAGCGAGGAAGACGGCGTGCCGACCCGCGGCTACGCTTTCGACCCGGACGAACACAACATCCGCGTCTTCCATCTCTTCAACCTCGACCCGCTGTTCGTCGAACTGGTGCGCGACCCCCGCGCGCTCGGCTTCGTGCGGCACCTGCTCGGGCCGAAATTCCTCGTCTCCAACTTCAGCGCCAACATCACCACGCCGGGCAACGCACCGATGCTGATGCACGCCGACCAGGGCTACGTCTACCCGCCGTGGGGTGAACGCCCGCTGGCCTGCAACGTCGGCTGGCTGCTCGACGACCTGACGGAGACGAACGGCGGCACGCGCGTGGTGCCGGGCTCGCACCGGCTCGATCACGGACCGACCGCCGGCGAGGTGTACGACACCGTCGCGGTCGAGGCACCGGCCGGATCGATCATGGTCATGGACGGCCGGCTGTGGCACCAGACCGGTGCCAACCGCACCGCCGACCGTACCCGCGCGGCGCTGTTCGGCTACTACGTGCTGCGCTGGCTGCGCCCGCAGATCAACTGGAACGCGGCCCTGTGGCCGGAGACGGTGGCGCGGCTGGACCGCGAATTCCTGCACCTGCTCGGCTACTACACCGGCAACACCGAGACCCAGATCCCGAACGGTCGGCGCGCGGCCGTGCCGCAACCGCCGGGACTCGTCGAGAGCGGCCAGGATTTCGCGCTCGGTTCCGGCCAGGGTCACGGCCAAGGTCACGGCCAGCGCCGCCCATGACCACCACGACATACCCGAGGGAGAACCCGGCATGACCGCACCCGGCCATCTGAGCGCCATCGTCGAAGACCTCGTGGCGACCTACAACGCGCGGGATTTCCCGCGCCTGCGCGCCTTCTTCGCCGACGATTTCCACTTCTGCCACCACAATCGCGGGTTCAGCCTCGACGACGCCGATGCCTTCGTCGCCCTGCTCGAGCAATTCGCGCGCGACATCGTTCCCGATCGCCGCTTCGGCCCGCGCACGCGGATTGTCGAGGCCGGCAACGTGGTGGTACGCGAACAGCCCTGGGGCGGGCTGGTGCAGCAGGACATCCCCGGCATGGCCCGGGCCGGTGAGCGCCTGCAACTCGATCTCTGCACGGTGTTCGTGTTCAGCGGCGACAAGGTCGCCGAGTACCACGACTACGGTTGAAGGCGATGACGGTCGAAGGTGCCGGGGTCACCACGTGGCAACCCCGGCAACGCCGCCGGGCCGCGGCGCGCGTGCGCCTCAGTTCGCGCTGGCCTGCTTGACCGCCTTGCGCGCCATCTTGCGGATGTAGTGCTGCACGGCCTCGACCTCCTTGTCGGTGAAGTCGGGCATGCGCGGCATGCCGTTGGCGCGCTTGGCACCGTCGAGCACCACGGCCTTGAATGCGTCCAGGCTGAGGGGGATCGGTGACTCGCGCAGGTCCGGCGCACCGCCGCCCGAAACCGCCCCGCCGCCGTGGCAGAGGAAGCACGACTGGGCGTAGATCTCCTGGCCGGCGGTCGCCTTGGCGTCGTCGATGACGAAATCCGGGGCATCGACCGGCTGCGCCAGTTGCGGCGGCGGCGACGGCGGCACCTTGCCCGTGGCGTCGAGGGCGAAGGTGTACAGGCGGCGCGGGTGCACGCCGTATTTCCAGCCGTGCTGCGCCGCCAGCGAACCCGCGATGAGTCCCGCCCCGCCCCAGCCGACCAGCAGGGAGACGTACTGCTTGCCGTCGACGCTGTAGGTGACCGGCGGCGCCGAGATACCGACCCCGAGATCGATGTCCCACAGGATCGCGCCGTCGGTGGCACGGTAGGCGACGAAATGACCGTCGGCGCGACCCTCGAAGACGAGGTTGCCGGCGGTCGTCATGGTGCCGGGATTCCACTGCGGCGGCAGGTCCTGTTTCCACACCTGCACGTTCCTGATCGGATCCCAGGCCTGCAGGTAGCCGTAACCGTAGTCGACCGGGGTGTCATCGGTGCCGAACTCGGTGCCGACGCCGACGTAGAAATGCGGCGACTTGAAGTTGCGCAGGTCGACGCCGGTGTCACGCCACATCGCCGGCATCTCGATGGTCGGAATGTAGACCAGGCCGGTATCCGGGTTGTAGCTCATGGCGTGCCAGGAATGGGCACCGAAGGGGCTCGGCCAGACCAGTTCCTCGCCGTCCTCGTAGCGTGCCCCCGGCGTCTCCACCGGCCGCCCGGTCTTGAGGTCGACGTGGCTGGCCCAGGTCGCCTGGGCGATCTTCTCAGCCGACAGCAACTCGCCGTTCTCGCGGTTGATGACGTAGAAGAAGCCGTTCTTGGGCGCGTGCATCAAGGCCTTGATGGTCTGCTCGCCGTACTTCAGATCGGCCAGCACGATGTCCATGTTGGAGTTGTAGTCCCAGGTTTCGCCGGGATTGGTCTGGTAGTGCCACTTGTACTCGCCGGTGTCGGCGTCGAGCGCGACGATCGAACAGAGGAACAGGTTGTCACCACCGTCCGGTGAGCGGATCTTGATGTTCCACGGGCTGCCGTTGCCGGTGCCGATGTAGACGGCGTTGAACTCGGGGTCGTAGGTGAAACCGTGCCAGGCGTTGCCGCCACCGCCGTATTTCCACCACTCGCCGGTCCAGGTCTTGGCCGCCATCTCCATGGCCTTGTTCTCGAAGCCGTCGGCCGGATTGCCGGGCACGATCCAGAAGCGCCAGGCCTGTTCGCCGGTGTTGGCGTCGTAGGCGGTGACGTAGCCGCGCGCAGCCTCCTGTTCGGTGCCGCCGTTGCCGATGAGGACCTTGCCGCGGAAGATCTTGGGCGCGCCGGTGATGTAGTAGGAACGCCGCGGGTCGATTGTCATGGTCTCCCAGACCTTCTCGCCGGTGTGGCGGTTGAGTCCGACCAGGCGACCGTCGATGGTGGAGATGATGAGCTTGTCCTCCCACACCGCCGGACCCTTGTTCTGATCCCACATCACGCGCAGGCGGTCACCGGCGTGCTCGATCGACTTGGGGTCGTACTCCCACAGCAGCTTGCCCGTCTTGGCGTCGACCGCGCGGGTCTTGGAATAGGAACCGGTGAAGTAGATGACGCCGTCGACCACCAGCGGTGTCGCGACCAGCGAGCGGTCGCCGGGCAGTTCGAGCACCCATTCGACGCCGAGACGTTTCACCGAGTTTTCGTCGATCTGCTTCAGCGGACTGTAGCGCTGTTCGGTGTAGTCGTGACCGAAGGCGGCCCAGTTGCTGCCATCGCCACGGACCGACAACGTGGCATCATTCACCACCGTCTCGGCATGGCCCGCGTGCACCATGCCGGCACAGACCCCGGCGGCAATCCATCGAAAAGCTGAATTCATGTGGACCTCTCCCCTTGATGTCGTATCCCGCGCCCCGAGCTCCCCGCTGGACCGGCGCGCGGGAGGCCGGATTCTAGCCTGGATTCCGGCCGCGCCCGCGGTCACGACCGCCTCGGCCGGGCGCTCTCGCAGCCGTCCCCGCGCGCGACCGCCGTGAGCGGCCTGCGCGACACCCTGGTCGAGCAGGCGGCGCGGGTGTGCGCCGCGTTCGGCCCGCTGCACCTCGGCCGGGCCCTGTTCGGCGACCCGACGGCCGCTGCCGTGCGCGACGCCGAGTTCGGCCTGCTCGCCCTGGAGGACGGCGCGGCCGGCCTCTACTACGCCTGGCTCGGCGGCGAACAGGCCCTGCTGCCGCAGCGCTTCCGCGCGGCGGATTTCACCGGTGTCGACGTCATGGACGTGGTCCGCCTCTACCGCGGCGAGGCCGATACCGAGCGTTCGCTCGGGCTTGCCGCCATCAGCGCGGTCACCGCGTACCTGCATGCCCGCGCCGGCTACCGCGCGCCCGACGCGCCCGATTCGATGGCCGGGCTCGACCTGGCGCCCGGCACCCGCCTCGGCTTCATCGGTCATTTCGCACCGCTCGTGCGTGCGGCCCGCGCCCGCGGCATCGACGTCGCCGTGGTCGAACGCAAGGCGCACCTGGTCCACGCCGAACCCGGCCTCGTCGTCAGCCTCGACCCGGCCGTGCTGCACGACCGCACGATCATCATCTGTACCGGCGCGACCTTGTTGAACGACAGCTTCGAGACCATGCTCGTGCATTGCCGGCAGGCCGACCGGCTGCTCCTGGTCGGGCCGACGGTGGGCTTCTTTCCCGACGTGGTGTTCGCGCGCGGTGTCGATACCGTGGCCGGGACGTCGATCGTCGACACGTCGCTCGCCGTGTCCCGCCTCGCCGCCGGGCACAAGGTCGGCGATGCCGGGCGGCGCACCCTGATCGCGCGCGACGCCTATCCCGGCTTCGACGCCCTGCTCGAGCGCGCCCGGCGCGCGCCGGCGTGAGTCCGCGCACACGTTGCCGATGACCTCGCGCGCCGAACTCGTCGCCTTCGTACAGCGCCATGCGGCACGCGGCGTCGACGCGCCGACCAGCCTCGGCGACATCGCCGACGGGCTCGGCGATTCGGGCTTCTCCATCCTTTGCGCCGTGATCGCCCTGCCCTTCCTGACGCCAGTGCCGTTGGGGCCGTTGGCGACCGTCGCCGGCCTCGCCCTCGCTGTCCTCGGTGGCCAGATCCTGCGCGGCGCCGCGGCACCCAGCCTGCCGTCGCGAGCCCGCTCCACACGTCTCTCGCCGCGCCTGCTCGGCGCCGTGATGCGGCTGCTCGGGCGCGTGCTCGCGGTCGTCGACCGCGTCAGCAGGCCGCGCCAGCAGGCGCTGGTCGAAGGCGCCCGCGGCGCGCGCCTGCGCGGCCTGGTCACCGCCGGCGCCGGCCTGGTGATGGCGGTGCCACTGTTCGGCCTGCCCTTCAACAACGCCCTGCCGGCGCTCGCCGTCGTGCTGGTGTCGCTGGCCGAACTCGAGGACGACGGTGTGCTGGCTTGGGCCGCCGTCGTCGTCCTGGGCTTCGCCACGCTGTACGTCGGCGCCGTGTGGCTCGCCGTCGCCCTGCTCGGGCGCGAAGCGATCGCGCTGGTGGCCTGAGGCGACGCAAAACATGTGTTTCGCCGGTCCTGCGCCCTGTGCTCGGGACACCGGCCTGCCGCTAGAATCGCACCATGAATGCCGTGACCGCCCTGCCGACCGTCGCCCGAGGAGTGCCGTGAACGCACCCGCACGCCTGCACGAACTGCGTTTCGACAACCGTTTCGTCGACGCTTTGCCGGGCGACCCCGAAACCGCCAACTACCGCCGCCAGGTCAGCGGGGCGTGCTGGTCGGCGGTCGCCCCGACCGCCGTTGCCGCGCCACGGCTGGTGGCCTGCGCGGAGGAGGTCCTGGCCCTGCTCGACCTGGCGCCGGAGACGGCCGAAGACCCGCTCTTCGCCGAGATCTTCGCCGGCAATCGCCTGCTCGACGGCATGCAACCGCACGCCACGTGCTACGGCGGTCACCAGTTCGGCAACTGGGCCGGCCAGCTCGGCGACGGCCGTGCGATCAACCTCGGCGAGGTGGTCAACCAACGTGGCGAGCGCTGGGTACTGCAGCTCAAGGGCGCCGGCCCCACCCCCTACTCGCGCGGTGCCGACGGCCTGGCCGTGCTGCGCTCGAGCGTGCGCGAGTTCCTCTGCTCGGAGGCCATGCATCACCTCGGCGTCCCGACCACCCGTGCCCTGTCGTTGGTGACGACCGGCGAAACCGTGGTGCGCGACATGTTCTACGACGGCCATCCCCGCCCCGAACCGGGCGCCGTGGTGTGCCGCGTGGCGCCGTCCTTCACCCGCTTCGGGCATTTCGAGATCCACGCCGCGCGCGGCGACCACGCCCTCCTGCAACGGCTTGCCGATTTCACCATCGACACCGATTTTCCCCACCTCGGCGCGGTCGGTGACGAGCCCACGGCGCGGCGCGCGCGCAACGTAGCCTGGTTCGACGAAGTCTGCCGACGCACCGCACGGCTGATGGCGGAATGGATGCGGGTCGGTTTCGTACACGGCGTGATGAACACCGACAACCTGTCCGTCCTGGGTCTCACCATCGACTACGGACCCTACGGTTGGCTCGACGACTACGACCCCGACTGGACCCCCAACACCACCGACGCCCAGGGCCGCCGCTACCGCTACGGCCAGCAGCCACAGATCGCGCTGTGGAACCTGCTCCAGCTCGCCAACGCCATCCTGCCGCTGGTCGGCGAGGCGGCACCGCTGGAACGCGCGCTGGAGGACTACGGACGTCACTACGAGGCGGCCTGGCGCGAGGCGATGGCGGCCAAGCTCGGCCTCGCCCGGCTCGACGGCGCCGACGACCAGGCCCTGGTCGAGACCTTGCTCGGCCTGCTCACCGCGGCCGAGACCGACATGACCTTGTTCTACCGCGTACTCAACGCGCTAGCCCCCGCCGACGCCGGCGCCGCGGACGACCTCGTCGCTCGCTTCGCCCCGACCTGGTACCGCCCCGAGACGGTCGATGCCGGCTATCGCGCGCGGCTCGCCGCCTGGCTCGGCGACTACCTGGGGCGTGTGCGGATCGACGACCTCACCCCCGATCAGCGTGCCGCGCGCATGCGCCGCGCCAACCCGCTCTACGTACCGCGCAACTACCTCGCGCAGCTCGCCATCGATCGCGCGGAAGAAGGCGATTTCGCCGGCGTGCGCGAACTGCTCGACGTCGTCCGCAAGCCGTACGACCCGCAGCCCGGCCGCGACGCCTATGCCGCGCCACGACCGGACTGGGCGCGCAGCCGCGCCGGTTGTTCGATGCTGTCCTGCAGTTCCTGAGCGACGACGCCCCTATGCCGATCGCCCACGACCTCACGCCGCTCCGCCCGGACTACGCCGGCGGCTCCATCGTCAACCTCATGGCGTCGCTCGGTAACGCGCTCGGCGCCGCACCGGCGCCCTACGCCGAGCTCACCGCCCTGCCCGCGGCCGAGGTGGCGGCGGCACGCCGGGTCGCGCTGGTCGTCATCGACGGCCTCGGCGCCGAACTGCTCGAACACCTCGATGGCGCGGGTGCGCTGTCGGCCAGGCGGCGCGACACCATGACTTCGGTCTACCCGCCGACCACCGCCAGCGCCATCACCACCTTCATGAGCGGGCTGGCGCCGCAACAGCACGGGCTGACCGGTTGGTTCATGCATTTCCGCCGCCTCGGCGCCGTCACCGCCGTGTTGCCCTTCATGCCGCGCTACGCCCGCCACGGCCTCGCCGGCCAGGGCGTCGCGCCGGCGGCGCTGATCGACGCCCCGAGCTTCGCCGCCGGCCTGCCCTGTGCCGCCGCGGCGCTGCTGCCGGCCGATCTCGCCGAGTCCGATTTCAGCCGCCTGCTCGGCGCCGGCGCGCGGCGCGACGGCTACCAGGGGCTGGAGGATTTCGTCGCCCGCGTGCGGCGTTTCGTCGGCGGTGACGACGACGCCCGCTACCTCTATGCCTACTGGCCGGACCTCGACCGCGAAGCGCACCTCCAGGGACCGTCGAGCACCCGGGTCGCGCGCCATTTCGCCGCCCTGCAGGCTGCACTGGCGCCACTGCTCGAACTCGCCGCCGGCAGCGGTACGCTGCTTCTCGTCACCGCCGACCACGGCTTCGTCGACAGCCCGCCGCAACTCGCCGTCGACCTCGACGACCATGCCGAGCTGGCCGCCATGCTGAGCCTGCCATTGTGCGGCGAGCCGCGCTCGGCCTATGCCTACGTGCGGCCGCGCGCCACCGCGGCCTTCGAGGACTACGTCCGCGACCGCCTCGACGGCGTCGCCACGCTCGTCGCGAGCGAGGACCTGATCGCCGACGGCTGGTACGGGCCAGGCCCGGCCCACCCCGAACTCGCCGCGCGCTGCGGTGACTACGTGCTGCAGATGAAGGGTTGCCACAGCCTGCGCGACAGCGTGGTCGGCGAGCGACCCTTCGCGCTGCACGGTCACCACGGCGGCATCAGCACCGCCGAGCAGCGTGTGCCGCTGCTGGTGGCCGGACCGTGAGCTCGGGACGTCGCCGGCGGTCGTCGCGCGCGAGTGCGCCGCGGCTGCCCTTCCTGCAACGCTGGCGTCGCGCCCTGGTCGCGCTCGCGGTGCTGCTGGCGACACCGCCGGTGATCGTCGCCGTCCTCCTCGCGACCTTCGACGCCAACCGCTACCGCGACGACATCGCACGCGCGGCAAGCGCGGTCACCGGCCGCCGCGTCGTCATCGCTGGCGACATCGCGCTGGCGCCGGGACTGGCGCCGGCACTCACGGTGAGCGGAGTCCAACTCGGCAACCCGGACTGGGCGAGTGCCGCGGAAATGGCGCACATCGGCCACGCCGCCGCCCGCGTCCGCCTGCTGCCCCTGCTGCGCCGACGGATCGAGATCGTGCGCCTCGAGCTGCGTGACGTGAGCCTGAACCTGGAACACGACGCCAGCGGGCGGCGCAACTGGACCTTCACCGCGAACGCCGCGGCCGCGACGCACGATGCCGCCGCGCCCCACCTCGCGGTCGACGAGATCGAGCTCGCCGACATCGCCGTCAGCTACCAGGCCGACGGGCAGGCGCCGCGGCCGTTCACCCTGCGCCAGGCCGAAGTCCATCGTCGCGACGACGGCAGCCTGCGCTACACCGCGCGCGCGGACCTCGGTGATACGCCGTTGCACATCGGCGGGCGCCTGCCGGACCTCGACCGCCTGCAATCCGGTGCGCCGGCCGAGTTCGAATTCCGCGCCAGCTACGATGCCCTGCGCCTGACAGTGGAAGGCGAGCTGGCCGAACCCGCTGCACTGCGCGGCATCGCCGCCCGCTTCCGCCTCGAAGCGACGACCCTGGCACAGCTCGGAGAGCTGCTCGGGCGCCCACTGCCGGATCTCCAGCGCCCACGCATCGAGGGCACCATGAACGGCGATCTCGACGGCCGCCTGCGCCTGGAGCCCGTCACCATCGACATCGGTCCGTCGGCGCTCGCAGGGCAGCTCGACATCAACCTGGACGGCCCGCGCCCGCGGTTGGCCGGACGCCTCGACGCGCGTTTGATCGACGTCGAGCCCTTCGTCGGCACGGGACGTCCGGCGGTCGATGCCCCCGGCCTGGTGCCGGCGCTGCCGCTCGCGCTTCCCGGCCTGGCGCGTTTCGACATCGCCGTCACCGGCGGCATCGACGTCCTGCGCCTGACGCCGACGCTCTCGCTGCGCGCCGTCGACTACGACGTTTCCATCGCCGACGGCGCACTCGCGCTGCGGCGCTTCACCGCCGCGGTGGCCGGCGGCAAGGTCGAAGCGAGCGGCACCTTGCTCGCCGACGCCTCGCCACCACGCCTGGTGCAACGGCTGCGCCTCAGCGGCATGAGCCTGACCCCGCTGGTCAGTGACGCCGAAGCGCGTAACGTCATCGGCGGCAACCTCGACCTCGTCGTCGACTTCGACGGCAGCGGCACGACCCTGGCCGCGGCCGCGGCCACCGCCCAGGGCTCGTTGAACGCCCGCGTGGAAGGTCTCGAAATCCGCAATCGCAGCGCCGACTTCGCCTCCGCCGACCTGCTGCTCGGCCTGTTCGAGGCGATCAACCCCCTTGCGCGGGGCAGCGATGCCATCCGCGTCGAGTGCGCGGTCGCCAATTTCCCCTTGCGCGACGGTCGCCTGGAATCGGCGACCGGCCTCGGCATCCGTACCCACCGCCTGAACATCCTCGGTGGCGGGCGCATCGAACTGCCGGGTGGTGCCCTCGATCTCGCCGTCGATCCCAAGCCGCGCGAAGGCATCGGCCTGAACGCGGCCGCACTGGCCGATTTCGTCCGCGTCGGCGGCACACTGCGCGAACCGGTCGTCACCACCGATGCCCAGGGCCTGGCCACGGCCGGGCTGAAGACCGGCGCGGCCCTTGCCAGCGGCGGGCTGACCCTCGTCGCCGAAGGCCTGCTCGACCGCAGCGAGGGCGACGTCGACGTCTGCGCGGTGGCCGCTGGCGACATCCCGCCCCCCGGGGCAGGCGTCGGCGAACGCGCCACCCATGCCGCCGGCCGCGCGGTGGAAGCGGCCGGCTCGACCCTGAGTCGTGCCGGGCAGGCACTCGGCAGCGGCATTCGAAAGCTCTTCGGGAATTGAAAACTCGACCTCGAACAATTCTAAAAAATCTTTATAACTCGCTGTAATTAATTTAGTCTTTGCTCACGACTGAAGTGGTTTGTGAGCTCGGACGATGCGTTTTTTCATCCTCGTGCTGCTGTTCGGCACGGCCCTGGCCGCGGCCGCTCAGGACACCCCGCGGCCCTATGGCAGCCTGTTCCGCGCCGTCGCCGGGGACCGCCTCGAACGCGAACATGGCATCGGCGTGCTCGGCTTCGGTCACGTCTCCCTGAGCGAGGCCAACCACGACATCCCGGCCAGCCAGATGCCGCAGGGGCGCGCCCGCAACACCCAGCCGCAGAGTGGGGTGCCGCAGGACGAGGGTTTCAACCTGCAGCACCTCGGCCTGATCGTCTGCAAGGGCGACGCCTGCCCGCCCGGGCGCATCGCCGCGCCGACCCGCAACCTGCTCTCGCGCATCGGCCCGCTGCCGGGACCGCGCGGCGACGCCGTGGTCGTCGACTGGGCGCTGTCGGCGCTGGTCGGCGAGGACGGCGTGTTCTGGAAGACCAAGGGTTTCGACGACTGGTCGTGGAATGCCGACGACGCCCATCGCCTGGCGTTCACCCAGTGGTACCTCGATCTCTACCTGCCGATCGGCGCCGGCACCACCCTGCTCCTCGGCAGCTGGCACAACCCGCTGGCGGCGGAGATCGGCTACACCTTCACCCCGCCCAACTACTTCGCCAGCCGTTCCTACGCGTTCGCCGTCGGCCCGGCCAAGAACGTCGGCGCGCTGGTCGAGACGCGCTTGCCGCTCGACGCCAGCTTCGGTCTCGCCAGTGTCTTCTTCGCCGTCACCGGCGACTGGAATGCACTCGACTTCGGCTCCGGCGCCGGCGGTCCGAGCTTCATGTTCGGGGCGCGCTGGCGCAGTCCGGACATGCGCACCTGGCTCGATCTCGAAACGATCTACGGCAACGGCGAGGACGATTTCGGCGATGTCCGCGTGAAGAACGGTGTAGGCCGTGCGCGTGGCGGCGGCAGCCAGTTCCTCGCCTTGAGTTCGACCGACGAGTACCTCGACCGCTTCGTCGGCTACCTGACCCTGAACCATGCCGCCACCGAACGGCTGGATATCGTCGCCGAGGGCGTCTACGGCTTCCAGGAAGGTGGTGACCTCGCGCCGCTGCCCTTCGCCATCACCCGCGACGCGAGCTTCTACGGCGCCAACGTCGGCTTCCGCTACCGTCTCGCACCGGGCCTCTACACCGGCGCGCGCCTCGAGGCCTTCGTCGACGAGGAAGCGGCCAGCGTGCTGTGGAGCGGGGTCGGTGCCGGCGGCGGCGCGGTCTACGCCGCGACCCTGAACCTGAGTTGGGAAGCCCTGCCCTGGGTGATCGTGCGCCCCGAGCTCAAGTACGACGCCTACGACGGCGACGGCCACCTGTTCGCCCCCGACCGCAACGGCATCGCCCAGCACGACAGCCAGCTGCTCGGCGTGATGAACCTCGAATTCCGCTTCTGAAACCGGCCGCACCGAGCACGCCGCGCCCCGCTCGGCGCCTGCGATGGGGTCTCGCCTGCGATGGGGGTCTGACCCCGCAAGCCGAGCCACCGCCCGTGAAAACAAGCAGTTAACCGACGGGGTCTGACCCCGCAGTTAACCCGCCGCGCCCCGCTCGGCGCCTGCGATGGGGTCTGACCCCGCAAGCCGAGCCACCGCCGGTAAAAACAAACAGTTAACCGACGGGGTCAGACCCCGTGTCCCACTCAACCGACGAGCCGCGATGGGGTCTGACCCCGCAAGCCGAGCCACCGCCCGTGAAAACAAGCAGTTAACCGACGGGGTCTGACCCCGTGTCCCACTCCGTGAAAACAAGCAGTTAACCGACGGGGTCTGACCCCGTGTCCCACTCGGTGTCCGGACCTTTGGTGTCTGACACCAAGGGCAACTGCTTGATTTTGGGTGGAGAGGTCTACAGCAGGCTGGCGGCGATGCCGTCGATGGCCGCTTCCATGGCGTCCTGGCCCGGTACGAAGGCGGCCATGATGACCTGGTCGACGCCGGCGTCCTCGTAGCGCCTGAGGCTGTCGCGGTCACAGGGCTTGGCGTAGGGGCAGACGGCGATGCGGACGTCGGCGACGTCACGACCCTCGCGGTCGCAATGCACCTTCAGTTCCGCAATCTTCGCCGGCATCTCTTCCGGCAGCATGTCGAGACCGTACCAGTGCCCGAAGCGTGCCACGCGGCGCAGCGCCGGTTCCGACTCGCCGCCGAAATAGAGCGGCGGATGCGGCTGCTGGACGGGCTTGGGGTATTGCGTGCACGGCGGCAGGCTGCGGAAACGGCCGGCGTAGCTCGACTCGTGCTCGGTCCACAAGGCCTGCATCAGGCGCAGGTAATCGTCGGTGCGCGAGCCACGCTTGTCCCAGGGTTCGCCGAGCGCGGCGAATTCCTCGGCCAGCCAGCCGACGCCGACGCCGAAGTCGAAACGCCCGCCGGACAGCACGTCGAGATCGGCGACCTGCTTGGCCGTCAGCGACGGGTTGCGCTGCGGCACCACCACCACGCCGGTGCCGAGCCGGATACGCGACGTGTGGGCCGCGATGAAGCTCAACAGGTTGAACGGTTCGAGGCCCTGGATGGTCGGATCGACGGGAAACGAGCCGTCGGCGCTGTAGGGGTATTTCGATTCGAACGTCGTCGGCAGCAGGATGTGGTCGACGGCCCACACCGAGTGGAAGCCGCGCTCTTCGAGCCCCTGCGCGATGCGCGCGACATAGTGCGGCTCGGCGGTCGGGCCGCCGAACAGCGGCATGATGCCTACCTTCATGGTCTCCCCCCTCGGGTTTGGCGTGTCAGCGATAGTCGTCGCCGGCGGCGAAGGCCGCGCCGTCGGCGAGCAGCCCCTGGCCGGGGACGTGGTTGATCTCGAGGCGCGTGCCGCACGGATCCTCGAACAGCAGCGAATAGTAGCCCGGTGCCCAGGACCCTTCCTCCGGGGCGTGCACGACGTGCCCGCCGAGGCGCAGCACCTCGGCCTGCACCGCGTCGACGTCGGCGCGGTTGCGCGCGCGGAAGCACAGGTGATGCAGCCCGACGCTGTTCTGGCGGAAGCGCTCGCCGGCGTGTTCGGGCGCGCAGCGGCTGACGCCGAGCGCGGTGCGGCCGCCGACGAAGTAGATCATCTCCTCGCCGGCGAAAACCTGTTTCAGGCCGAGAAAAGCGAGCAATCCCTCGTAGAACGGCTTGCAGTCCTCCCAGCGGCTGACGCTGAGAATGACGTGGGCCATGCCGTTGATTTCGATCATCGTGAGCGCGCCTCGTAACGGTTCAATCGACCCACAGCCACACCACCGTGGCCACGATCCAACTCGCCTCGTTGGCCGCCTCACCGACGGCGATGCCGATGCGATGCCGGTCCCAGCCGCCTTCGCGGATCGAGTACCACACCTGCCACAGGCGCAGTCCGATCGTCAGGTGGCCGGTGAGGATGGCGTAGGCAGCGACGCCGCCACCGCCGTCGCGGGCGATGTTCCAGGCCAGGGTGAGTTGCGGCACGGCCTTGAACAGCACGGCGAAGGCGGCGCGCACGTAAGGGTCGTGGATGCCGACGCCGTGCAGGCGGCCGACGGTGACGGCGCCGGCGACGCCCACCGCGGTGATTGCCGCCGTCACCGTGTCGACCGTGTTCCACTGCCCGCCAGCGCTCAGCAACCAACCGAAGTTCACTGCGCAAACCACCGTCCACACGGCATAAATCACCACCGTCTGGCGGATGATGCGACCGGGACGCTCGCGCAACGCGCCCAACGCGAGGGCGAGGTTGACGAGCAGGAAAGCAAGCCAGAGACCGAGCCAGGTGATGCTGACGCCGGCCACGGTCTTCTGCATGGCGAGGAACTGGGCGACACCGAAACCGCACGCGCACAGCACCTGGAACCAGAACAGGCCGTCGGCGATGAGTCGCTCGCGGCGCAGCGCGAGGCCGCTGGCCGGTGCGCTCACTCGAGTTCGACCACCGCGCTGCCGCTGGTCTTGGTCTCGCCGTGCTGATCGACCGCCGTCACCGCCACGCGCACGCAGCGGCGCCCGTCGTCGACGAACTTCTCCACCACCTCGCCGCGTGCGGTGATGACGTCACCGACGCGGGTGACGGCCTCGAATCGCGTGTCGAACGCGCGGATCGCCGCCTGCGGCACCCAGCCGGTCAGCACGCGACCGGTCCAGGCCATGACCAGCATGCCGTGGGCGATGACGTCGTCGAGACCCGAGGCGCGCGCGAAGTCGATGTCGACGTGGACCGGGTTGTGATCGCCCGAGGCCCCGCAGTAGACCGCGAGCATGGCGCGGGTGACCGGCGGCAGCGTGAGTACGGGCAGGACGTCGCCGACGGCGACATCGTCGTAACGGGGGGCAGTGACGCTGCTCATGACGGATGCCGGATGACGAGGGTGCGATCGAACTCGGCGACGCGTTGCCCGTGCTGGTTGCTGACGACGTTGCGCTGGACGAGGAATTCCAGCGCACCGCCCTTCTTGTGCCACACCGCGGTGACTTCTGATTCGAAGCGCAGCCTGTCACCGGCCCAGGCCGGCGCGTGGTAAGTGAACGCCTGGCCGCCGTGCAGCACGCGGCCGAGCGGGATGCCGAGTTCGCGGAACCAGTCGTAGGGGTCGTCGCGCTCCATCTCCAGGCAGAAATAGAAGGTCGGCGGTACCGGCAGCGAAGGGTGGCCGGCGGCGCGGGCCGCGGCCTCGTCGCTGTACACCGGGTCGGTTTCGCCGATGGCCTTGGCGAACAGCCGCAGGCGGCCCTTCTCCACGTCGACCTCGAACGGTCGGCCGCGCCAGCCGACCACGCGCTCGTCCAGTACCGGGCGCTGGATGTCGTCGTTCACACGCTCTCCTTCGTTTTTCTCAGCTTGCGCAGGTCGCGGATCATGCGCCGGGCGAGCGGCAGGCCGAGGCGTTGATTGAGACGATCGAGCGCCCACGACAGGCGCGCGTAGCCGGGGAACACGATCACCGCCTCGTTGCCTCGCACACCGTCGAGGATGCGCCGCGCGGCAACGTCGGCCGGCACCTTGCGGAAGGGGATGTCGCGCGCGAGATCGTCGGCGACGAGGTTGACCGCCTCGGCCGCGGCATAGATGTTCGACTCGACGAAGCCGGGGCAGACCACGCTCACCCGCACGCCGAGATCCTCGCCCTCGATGCGCAGCGAGCGCGACAGCCCGACCACGGCGTGCTTGGTCGTGCTGTACGGCGCGTTGGTCGGAAACGGCACGAGGCCGGCGAGGGAAGCGATGTTGACGATATGCCCGCCGCCTGCGGCCGCCATGCGGCGGTAGGCGGCGTGGCTGCCGTGCACCACGCCCATGAGGTTGACCTCGACCACCCGCCGCCAGTGCGCGAGTTCGAGGTCGCGGGCGTCGCCGGTGACCGCGATGCCGGCGTTGTTGACCATGAGATCCAGGCGACCGTGGCGGTTGGCGATTTCGTCGACGAGGCTCTGCACGGCGGCGGCATCGGTGACGTCGAGCGTCGCTGCCGTCGCCCGCGCACCGAGCGCGGCGGCCGCGGCGCGCGCGCCTTCGCCATCGATGTCGGCCAGTACCACCTGGGCGCCGCGCCGCACGAGTTCGGCGCCGAGCGCGCGGCCTATGCCCGAAGCGCCACCGGTTACGATGGCGACCTGGCCGTCGAAATCCATGCGCCCTCCCCGCGCGGTCGAGTCGTATGATGATACCCGACACCATCGGGAGGCCGGACCATGTCGGACAGCTTGCGCGAGACCATCCACGCCACGCAGGAGAAACTACGCCTCGAACCCGGGCGGGCCAGGGCGACCTTCCGCTCACGCTCGGCGCTGGTCGAGGGCTTTCGCTCGGACGTCGCCATCCGCGACCACGCCGTGGTGGTCGACGAACCGCCGCAGCTCGGCGGCGGCGACGCCGGCCCCAACCCCATCGAACTCGTGCTCGCCGCCCTCGGTGCCTGCCAGGAGATCACCTACAAAGCCTATGCCACGGCGCTCGGTATCACGGTGCGGCGGGTCGCGGTCGAGCTCGAGGGCGACATCGACCTGCGCGGTTTTTTCGGCGTCGACGACGCGGTTCGCGCCGGTTTCGCCGCCATCCGCGGCACGGTGCACATCGACGCCGATGCCAGCCCCGCGCAACTCGAACAGCTGAAGGCGATGGTCGATGCCCACTGCCCGGTGCTCGACATGCTGTCGACCCCGGTGCCGGTCGCGCTCACCCTCGACGAGGTGCGCGGCGCATGACGACCGACGCGTTCCTGCCGGCGGTCGAGCTCGAACCGCGCGGCACGGCGACCGCCGCGGTCATCTGGCTGCACGGTCTCGGCGCCGACGGCCACGACTTCGAACCCGTCGTGCCACACCTCGGCCTGCCGGCGGACCTCGCGGTGCGCTTCGTCTTCCCGCACGCGCCGTCCATGGCCGTCACGATCAACAGCGGTTACGTGATGCCGGCCTGGTACGACATCGTCGGCAACGACCTCGGCCGCCGCGTCGACGAAGCCGGCCTGCGCGCCTCGGCAGCGGCGGTCGGGCGCCTCGTCGAACGGGAGATCGAGCGTGGCGTGCCGGCCTCGCGCATCGTCATCGCCGGCTTCTCCCAGGGTGGCGCGGTCGGCTACGAACTCGCCCTGTCGTGGCCCGAGCGCCTGGCCGGGCTGGTCGCGCTGTCGACCTACTTCGCCACCCAGGACACGGTCGCGCGCAGTGCGGCCAACGCCGACCTGCCCATCCTCATCTGCCACGGCCGTCACGATCCGCTGGTCGCCGAGGATCTCGGCCAGGCCGCCTACAAGCACCTGCGCGAGCTCGGCTACCCCGCCGAGTACCGCTCCTATCCGGTCGAACACGGCGTCGACCTGCAGGAGATCCGGGACATCGGTGCGTGGCTGGCCGCGCGCCTGGCGCCCGTATGAAGGCGGCATGCAGGGCGTGGGCTATAAGCCCCGCTTATCGCTTGTATAGCGCACGCATGATTTACATATAACGCGGCCTCTCGCTAAGCTGCCGCCCCCGCGTACCTCGCGTCGCGACGACAGCCTGCCGGCCGTGCCGGCGCCCCGTGCGGATGGCCGCAACCGCCGCCCGCAGACCCGACCCTGGGAGGACAGCAATGGATTTCGGATTCGTTTTCATGGGCGACGTGCACATCCACGGTGACGTCAAGTACGCCGAGGATCACGGCTTCTCGCACGCCTGGATCTACGACACCCAGATGCTCGGCAGCGAGGTCTACGCCGCGCTCGCCCTGTGCGCCGACCGTACCAGCAGGATCAAGCTCGGCCCGGGCGTGACCAACCCGGCCTCGCGCATCGCGCCGTTGTCGGCCTGCGGCATGGCCACCATCAATTCGCTCGCCCCCGGCCGCGCCATCATGGGCATCGGCACCGGCAACACCACCCGCCGCACCATGGGCATGCCGGCGGCCAAGGTCTCGGAACTCGAGGAACACGTGCGCATCTGCCGTGATCTCTTCGACGGCAAGATCACCGACTACTCGGAGGGCGAGCGTCACCGCAAGATCAAGTTCCTCAATCCCGACCTCGGCTACATCAATATCAAGGACTACATCCCGATCTACGTCTCGGCCTCGGGCCCCAAGGTCGCCCAACTCGCCGGCCGTGTCGCCGACGGCGTGATCCTGTTCGGCGCCGTGCACCCGGAACTCGTCAAGTGGATGGTCGGCAACGTGCGCAAGGGCGCCGAGGAAGCCGGCCGCAACCCGGACGACATCTACGTGCTGTCGATGACGGCCTTCCACCTCACCGAGTCCGACGAGCAGATCGAGACCCGTGAAGTGCGCGAAGCGGTCGGGCCGATGGTGGCCTCGAGTTCGAACATCTTCGCCCTCTCCTGCCACAAGGATCCGAGCGTGATGCCGGGCGAGTTGCGCGAGGAGCTGATGAAGTTCGTCGGCGTCTACCGCGAACCCGACGCCCCGATCGAGACCCGCCACCTCAAGCTCTACGAGGGCTACCTGCAGCACCTCAAGAACGAGCACGAGGCGCTGATGAGCAAGAAGATCATCCAGGCCACCACCCTCACGGGCACGAAGAAGGAGGTCATTGGCATGATCGAGGCGATGCGCGACGCCGGCGTCCACCAGGTCGCCATCCAGCCCATCCGCCCGAGCCGCGAGGTCGTCGACCAGGTGGCGAAGGAGATCATGCCGGCCTTCGCCTGAAGCCTTTCCAGTCCCTGCCTGCGGGGCGGCGGCGTGACTTCACGACGCGCCGTCGTCCCGGACTTTCCGAGCCCGCGACCGCACGACGCCGCTCAGGCGCGGGTATCGACGTGGCGCCCGGCCACGGCCGCGGATGCGCGCCAAGCCAGGCCATGATCGTCCGCATGGTATGCGGCCACGCTGCCGGGCGGAGGCCACGGCCGCGCCGTCGCCACCAACCAGCCACCGGGCCCCGGATGCACCGCGACACTGGACGGCGGCGCTGCGCCGGTCACCGCCTCCGGCATTACCGCACGACCCGCCGCGACCAGCCAGCCGCCGGGTGAGGCCGGCGCCGCGATGGCCGCCACGGCAGCTTCTCCATCCGTCGCCGACAAGTCGGGCGTGACCTGCCGCGCCTGCGCCACCAGCCAGCCGCCCGGACTCTCGCGCGCCGCGGGCGGAGTCGGCGCGGCATCCGGGCGCCAGTCAGCGGGCGTTTCGTCCACGGGGTCGCCGGCGGCGATGGCCGTCATGGCAGACCCGTCCGGACCCGGCAGATCGAGGGCACCGCGGATGCCGGCCTCGACCGCGAGGCCGGCCGCGGCCAGGCCCGCGCCGAGCGGACCGCCGAACAAGGCGCCGCCAGCGATGCGCAATGCCGGCGCGATGGCGTCGCCGGTCCACTTGCGGTAGTAGCTGCCGAGCACCGGGATGTGCTGCAACGGGTTCACCAGATCGATGAGATCGCCGAAGGTGAAACCGTCCTCGCCGAACAGCCGGCGGACGATGCCCTGGTCCGGCGTGCCTGGCGTTGCTGGCGGCGGCGGCGCCGAGCGGGCGCCGGGGTTCTCCAGTCGCGCCGTTGCGGCCGGGGTCAGGCGATTCACGCTGCCGGCTCCGCCGTCGGAAGACGGCAGCGAAGACGCCGTGGCTGGAGAGTTTCAATGCGCATCGAAGATGCCGTGAGCAACAGGCGTGCCAGCCTTCGCGGGCGTGCTTTCAAGCACTTGCAGTGTGCGCAGCGGCAGGAATTTGCCACCGGGCCAGTGCCCCCGGGCACGACCTTGCCGCGACAGCGCGCGGACCTCTGCCGACAGGGCAGCCGCACGCCCCGAGGCAGTTGATATCATCACGCGCCGCCCGCCACCGACATGCGAGGAAGCCATGGCACGCGTTGCAATCGTCAAGCCCGAGAACATCGAGGACCCGGTCATCGGCGACATCTTCGCCTGGGTCACCGAGATGGAAAGCGCCGTTCCCAACCACTTCTACGTGGAACTGAACTTCCCCGAGTTCCTCAAGGCCAAGCTCGGCGCGACCAAGGTGCTGTGGCAGATGGGCGAGCTGTCGATGCCCGAAATCCAGCACGTCGGCATCCTGGTTTCGCGCGCCAACGGTTGCCCGTATTGCACCGCCGCGTTCTGCACCATCCTCAACTATGGACTTGGCACCGCCGAGGACTACGTCCGCCAGCTCGCCGACGCCGGCCTCGACGCGGTGACCGACAGCCGCATGCGCACGCTTCTCGACTTCGCGCTCAAGGTCAACGCCGATCCGGCCGCGACGCGCGACGCGGACGTCGACGCCCTGCGCGGCTGCGGGCTGAGCGACAAGGGCATCGTGCAACTCGTGCACCTGGTCAGCGACTTCGCTGCCTACAACCGCCTCAATCTCGCCCTCGACACCGATTACGACTACCGCGACATGTGGCGGACCCTGGCGTTCGGCTGGGATCCCGCGGCCGGCGGCGCGGCCGGCGACAACACGCGCGGCGTGCGCTGATACCGCGCCCCGGCTTCGGCTCCACTCCACGCGTCGGCGACGGCCCGCCACCGCCAGGTCGAACGCACAGACGCCACATACGGACACCACGACCATGCTGCAAACCACCCATTTCACGCTCGAACAGGGGCGCATGCCCACGCGCTGGTACAACATGAACGCGGACATGCCCGTGCCGCTCGCGCCGCCGCTCGACCCCAATACCGGCGAGGTGGTCACCGCCGACTACCTCGCTTCCTTCACGCCACGGGCACTGATCGCGCAGGACATGAGCACCGAGCACTACATCGACATTCCCGAGCCGGTGCAGGAAATCTACCGCTTGTGGCGCCCGACCCCGTTCGTGCGCGCGGTGCGCCTGGAGAAGCAACTCGGCACGCCGGCGCGCATCTACTACAAGTACGAGGGCACCAGCCCGGTCGGTTCACACAAGCCCAACACCTCGGTGGCGCAGGCCTTCTACGCCAAGCAGGAGGGCGTGAAGACCCTCACCACGGAAACCGGCGCCGGACAGTGGGGCTCGGCCCTGGCGATGGCGACCAACTTCTTCGACATGGGCTGCGAGATCTACATGGTCCGCGTGTCCTACGAGCAGAAGCCGCACCGCCGCCACGTCATGACGACCTTCGGCGGTGAGGTCTACGCGAGCCCCTCCGATCGCACCGCGGCCGGCCGCAGGTTCCTCGCCCAGGATCCCGAACATCCGGGTTCGCTCGGCATCGCGGTGTCCGAGGGCATCGAGGCGGCGCTCGCCTCTGGTGGCACCAAGAAGTACTCGCTCGGCTCGTTCCTGCCGCACGTGATGCTGCACCAGACCATCATCGGCGAGGAGACCCTGCTGCAACTGGAGATGGCCGACGAGTACCCCGACATCGTCATCGCCTGTGCCGGCGGCGGCTCCAATTTCGCCGGTTTCACCTTTCCCTTCGTCCGCGAGAACCTGCGCAACGGCCGCAGGACGCGCATCATCGCCGCCGAACCGGCGGCCTGCCCGACCCTGACCCGTGGCCACTACACCTGGGACTACGCCGATGCCGCCGGGGTCGCGCCGATCTGCCGCATGTACACCCTGGGCCATTCGTTCCTGCCGGCGCGCATCCACGCCGGGGGGCTGCGTTATCACGGCATGTCACCGCAGATCAGCGCGCTGGTCCATGCCGGCTACATCGAGGCGGTGGCCATCGACCAGCTCGACACCTTCGAAGCCGGCGTGATGTTCGCACGCTGCGAGGGCATCCTGCCGGCACCGGAGGCGAACCACGCGGTGCGCGCGGCGATCAACGAAGCGGTGGCCTGCCGGGAGTCCGGCGAAGCCAAGGTCATCGCCTTCAATCTCAGCGGCCACGGGGATTTCGACATGACCGCTTACGCGGCGTACAACGAAGGCCGGCTCGAACGCTACACCTATCCAGAATCGGAGATCGAGCGCGCGATGGCCGATTTGCCGGAGGTGAACATCGCCGCGGTTTGACGCGATGGATGGCGCCAATCTCCAGCGTCGACCGCTCGACGCCGAGACCGGCTTCGAGGTACAGGAGGACTTCGAGCGTTTCGATCAACGCGACGAGATCTACTGCCGCTCGGAATGGGATCCGACGGTGGGCAACGCCAAGGCACGTGATTTCTTCCGCGGCTACTACATGCCGAACGCCCGCGCGCGGCGCACCGACGGTTTCAGTCAGCGTGATTACGCTTTGCGCAACGCGGCCTGGCACGTCACCAACGTGCTGCGCGACCTGCACCGCGAGACGCAGGGGCGCAAGGAAGGCTTTTTCGACCCGTTCTCCTCGCACGAACAGGGCTGGCCGGAGCCGTTCGCCTTCGCCAGTGCGGCCGAGGCGACTGCCGATCTGCACAAGGTGGCACGGCTCGCCGGCGCCGACGTCGTCGGCGTGTGCGCCTATGACGAGCGCTGGATGTATCGCGCGGTCTACGACGAGCGCCGCCAGCAGAGCAAGGCGCCGGAGGTCCCTGACGACCTCCCACACGTCATCGTCATCGGTGAGGCGATGGACGAGGACCTCACCCGCACCGTGCCCTCCGCCCTGGCCGGCAGTGCCACCGGCCTCGGTTATTCCTACGATGCCCTGACCCTGCTCACCCTCGCCCAGTACATCCGCAACCTCGGCTACCGCGCTTACGCCAGCATGAACGATTCCTCGCTGGCCATCCCGCTCGCGGTACAGGCGGGCCTCGGCGAGGTCGGGCGCCACAGCCTGCTCATCACCCGCGAGTTCGGGCCGCGCCTGCGCCTCGGCCGCATCCATACCGACATGCCGTTGCTGCATTCGGAACCCCGGCAGTTCGGCGTCAAGGCCTTCTGCGACATCTGCGATCGTTGCGCGCGTGGTTGTCCGCCGAAGGCCATCACCTTCGATCCACCGAGCACGCGCGTCTACAACCGTTCCAACCTGCGTGGCGTGAAGAAGTGGACGGTCGACGCCGAGAAATGCTTCCGCTTTTGGGTCAACCAGAACACCGACTGTTCGATCTGCATCCGCGTGTGCCCGTTCAACCGCGACTACCGGCGCTGGTATCACCGCGCCTGGCGTCGCCTGGCGGGCTCGCGGCTGCGCCGGCTGGCGCTGTGGCTGGACGACCGCCTGAGCGACCGCGAACGGCGCCGCTCGGGTTGGTGGTGGCAGCGCGCAACCTGAGGCTTCCGCACCTTCGTGTCACGTGCGGGCGCGTCGAACGCCGCGTATGCTGCACCTCGCGACGCGGGTGGGTGCGACACCCACGTGGCTCGTTTCGAAAGCCGGGGACACCGCCATGTTCGCCCTCTTACTTGGATTCCTTCTCGGTGGCGCCCAGCCACTGGTTCCCGAAGGCCAGCCGGTGGCACCCTTCGATCTCGAACCCGGCCACCAGGCGGTGTCCTTGCGCGCGCCGCTCGTCGCCCGCACGCCCGGTGCCCGCCTCGTGCTGTTCGTGCCGGCCCTGGCCCGCGTTGGCAGCGACGACGCATTGCGCGCCCAGGCCGTTCTCGGCAGCCTCCCGCCTGGTTCGGTGACGGCCGTGCTGGGCGCCGCGGACGGCGCCCGTCTGGAACTGCGCCACACCGGCTATCGCTCGTGGCACGGTCGCGTCGGCCTGGTGCTGAGCGAGACCGCGCCCGGCCGCGCCAATACCGCCTACACCACGCTCGAACTCGATTCGCGCCTGCGCCTGCAGAACGTGCGACCCGTGTGGTTGGACCAGGCGACGCGGCGGGTCGAGGACCTGGCGCTCGATTGGTGAACGCGGCATGGCGGTGGCACGGGAGCATCCGCGCCAGCCGGCCTCCGAGTCGCGGCCTCGCGCGATGGCCGCCGCGAACGCACTGCCCTGTCCGGCAGATGCTCGCCGGCGGTGCAAGCCATGCCACGCCCTCCTACATTCACGCTCTTTTCACCAGGGGAGATATCGTCCATGTCCACGTTCCGCCGCGTCATCACGGGCCACGACACCGCCGGCCACTCCGTCATCGCCAGCGACGCTACCGTCCAGGGTACGCCGGTCCCCGGCATGCCCGGTGTCGAACTGACCACCCTGTGGGGTTCCGACCAACCCATGCGCTATCCGGATGACGGCAGCCGGCCGGACTTCCGCACCTGGTTCGCACCGATCGGTGGTTTCCGCTTCATCGAGTTCGTCATCGGCCCGGAAGGCCACGGCGGCGCGCCGGCCGACGACCCCGACCCGGCGGCGACGCGCGCCGCCATCGACGCCGCCTTTCCCGGGCTCATGGACACCATGGACCCGGACGTGCCCGGCATGCACCGCTCGGACACCATCGACCTGCTCTACGTCATCAGCGGACGCGTGGTGCTCGAACTCGACGACGGCTCGAAGACCGAGCTCGGCGCCGGTGACGTCGCCGTGCAGAGCGGCACCATGCACGCCTGGCACAACCCGTGGGCGGAACCGGCGCGCCTGCTCGGCGTCATCCTCGGCGCACACATGCGGCGCTGAACCGCCGCGACGCGCGCCGCTCAGGCGAACGGCAGCAGGAAGCGCGCAAAGAACGCGGCCAGCTCGTCGTGGGCATCGAGCGGCAGCACGTGGGCGACGTACTGGTCGGGGCGCACCACCACCAGGCAGCCCTGCGCGCGATCGATGCCGCGCTGGTCGAAGATGTCGGCGCCGGCCTCGAGCGCCGGACAGTAGGCCTTTTCGTAGTCGACCAGGCCGAAGCGCCCCTTGCGTGGCAGGAGCAAGGCGGGCAGTTCGCCCACTGACAGTTCGCGGTGTGGCACCTGGAACACCGCGAGTACTTCGATCACCGCGTCGATGTCCGCGCCCGGCGGGGTACCGCGGTGCAGGGGCGAGCGCGCCGGGTCGGCGAGAAAGGCCATGAGCTGGCCGAGGCGTGAACCGTCCTCGCCACGCTCGCCACGCGCGGCGAAGGCGAACAGGCGCCAGCGGCCGTCGGCGCGCACGACGTGGCCGAGATGCATCGGTTTGGCGTCCGCCAGGCGTACCACCGGCGCCGAGTGAAAGCGCATGCCGAGGGTGAAACCCGTCGCGAGGTGCTGGTACGTCGGCGGACCCACGAGCAGGGCCGTCGGGTAGCGGGTCGCGGTGCCGGCCGTGAAACGCCCCTGCTGCACGAAGTAGTCCTGGAACGCGGCCGGTACGGCCGCGTCGCCGTTCGCACCGGAATGCGTTGCGGCCGGGCGCGCACTGAACAGCGCGGCAAAACGGCGATCGAAGTCGATCAGCTCGCCGGCCACCGCGCGTCGCTCGGCGGAATAGGTTGCGAGCAGTTGCGGCGAGCTCCGGCCGGTGAGCACCGCGGCGAGCTTCCAGCCGAGGTTGAAGGCGTCCTGCATGGACACGTTCATGCCCTGGCCGGCCTTGGGGCTGTGGGTGTGGCAGGCGTCGCCGGCGATGAACAGTCGCGCGTGACCATCGAGCGTGGCGTCGCCGAGGTCGTCGAAACGCTCGCACAGGCGCTGGCCGATCTCGTAGACCGACCACCACGCGACCTGCTTCACGTCCAGGGTGTAGGGCGCGAGAATGCGCCGCGCGGCGGCGACGAGATGGTCGGTGGTGACGTTCAGCGCCGCCACGCGCTGGTCCGGCGCCAGCTGGTCGAGCTCGATGTAGAGCCGCACCATGTAGCCGCCTTCGCGCGGGATGACCAGCATGCTGCCTTCGCTGGTCGACTGGATGACGGCCTTGCGGCGGATGTCGGGGAAATCGGTGACGGCGAGCACGTCCATCACGCCCCAGGCCTGGTTGGCGGAATCGCCGACGAGGGTGTGCCCCATGGCACGGCGCACGGCGCTGCGAGCACCGTCGCAGCCGACCACGTAGCGCGCCCGCACGGTGTCGACGCCCTGCGGCAGGCGCGAATCGGCGGCATCGAAGCGCGCGAAGACGGGGTAGTCGCCCGCCGTGTCGTCACGCACGACGTCGAGCAGGCGCCGGGCATAGACCGGTTCGATTGGCACCGCGGCCTTGCGCATCACCTCGAGGAAGCAATCGTGCACCCGCGCCTGGTTCAGGATGACGTGCGGAAACTCCGACAGCCCGTCCTCGACGTCCTGGATGACGCGGGCGCGGGCGATGTGCGCGGGCTCCGCCGGGTCCGGGCGCCAGAACGCCGTCTCGTTGACCCAGCAGGCCTCGCGCGCGACCCGCTCGGCGAAACCGAAGGCCTCGAACATCTCCATGGTGCGACAGGCGATGCCGTCGGCCTGGCCGACCAGCAGCGGGCCGTGCTTCTGCTCGACCACCGCGGTCACGATGCTGGGGAAGGCGGCGAGCTGGGCGGCGAGCGTGAGGCCGGTGGGGCCGGCGCCGACGATGAGCACGTCGACCTCGCGCGGCAGGGGGCGGTGGGCGTCGCGGCGTTGCTGCTCCGGATCGCCCGGCACGAACCCGTTCAGGTGGAATTGCATGGTCGTCGTCCGTCGTCAGGAGCGGGCCGGCGCAGCATGGGCAGCACGCTTCCGGGCGCCGCGTTGATCGCTGGGCACTGCGACCGCCCTCGGCGCGCTCAGGGCGCGAAGAAATCGAGGATCAGACGCGTGACGTGCGCCGGGCGGTCGAGCATCAACCAGTGCGTCGCACCCTCGACCCGCGCGTAGTGCCACTCGGCGTCCATCCAGGCCTGCGAGCCGACCATCTGGGTCTCGGTGAGATAGGCATCGCCGCTGCTCCACACGCCGAGCGTGGGCACGCTCACCCGCGGCATCACCCAGCCTTCCTCGGTCCAGGTCTCGACGTCGACGTTGGCGCGGTACCAGTTGAGCGCCGCGGTCAGGGCGCCAGGGCGCGACAGGTCGGCGAGCCAGGTGTCCATCTCGGGATGGTGCTGCCAGAGATCGCGGAAGAACTGCCAGTCCTGGCGCACGAGGATCTCCTCGGCCAGCCCCTGGCGCATGAACAGCAGCATGTACCAGGCCAGGCGGCGCTGGGCGAGACCGGCGTGCCACAGCGAGGAGAGATGGCCGACGGACAGCGCGACGTGGCGCTCGATCCGCTCCGGGTGGTACGCCGCCAGCGCCCAGCCGACCGCCGCGCCCCAGTCGTGGCTGACCAGGCGCACGCGCTCGAGACCAAAGTGATCGAGCAGCGCGACGGCGTCGGCGAGGACCTCGGGCAGGGCATAGGCCGCGACGTCCTGCGGCTTGTCCGACGCACCGAAGCCGCGTTGGTCGGGCGCGATGACGCGATGCCCGGCCGCCACCAGCGCCGGCACCTGGTGGCGCCACAGGCGGGCCGAGTCGGGGAAGCCGTGCAGCATGAGCACGGGAGTGCCATGACCTTCGTCGGTGACGGCGAATTCGTACTGGCCCAGGGTGAGGCGATGGACGGTCATGCGCGGCTCCTCGGTGGTCGACCCGACGCATTATCGCCGCTGGCCGCTTGCGTTGACGATGGCGAAAGCGCTTCCGCACAATGCCGCGAGCCCACCCCCGGAAGCCGCCATGACCGATGCCGCCCCGACGCATACCGCCCGCCTCGACATCGTCTCCGACGTCGTCTGCCCGTGGTGCTACATCGGCAAGCGTCGCCTCGAACGCGCCCTGGCCACGCTCGACGGCGAACTCGCCGTGGAAGTGCACTGGCAGCCTTACGAACTGAATCCCACCTTGCCAGCCGGCGGCATGGATCGCCGCGCCTACTGCGAAGCCAAGTTCGGCTCGGTCGAGTACGCCGCCCAGCTCTACGAGAACGTCGCCGCCAACGCCCGCGCCGACGGCCTGCCGATGGTGGTCGAACGCATCGCCCGCACCCCCAACACGCGCCGCGCCCACCGCCTGATCGAACTCGCCGGCGCGGCCGGCTGCCAGGACGCGGTGGTCGATGCCCTCTTCCAGGCCTACTTCGTCGACGGTCGCGACGTCGGCAACAGCGACACCCTGCTCGCCATCGCGGCGACGGCCGGGCTCGATGTCGCAACCGTGCAGGCGGCCCTCGACGACCCCGCGGCCCTCGCCCGCATCGAGCAGGACGAGCGCGCCGCGCAGGCCATGGGCATCAACGGCGTGCCGGCCTTCCTCTTCAACGGACGCCTGCTCTTCACCGGCGCGCAGACACCCGAGACCATCGCGCTCGCGCTCAAGCGCGCCGCGGCGAAAGGCCTGTGAAGGACCGCCCGCCGCGACCGGCGGCAGACAACGACTGGGCCGCGGCACACGTCGATCGCCTCTTGGACAGCCACGCCCGCCTCACCGGGCGGCCGTTGTGGGTCGGGCCGCAGACTGGTGTGGAGCGTGCGCGCGCCGTGTTCGAGGCCCCTTTCGCCCTGCTCTCGCACGGTCTGGAAGACGATCCGCTGTTCAACTACGGCAACCGCACCGCGCTCGAACTGTTCGAACTCGCTTGGGACGACTTCGTGCGGACGCCTTCGCGCGCCTCGGCCGAAACGGCCAAGCAGGCCGCGCGCGAGGCATTCATGCGGGGCGTGCGTGAACACGGCTACGTCGACGGTTACGCGGGCGTACGCATCTCCGCCAGCGGCCGGCGCTTCGTCATCGAAGACACCACGGTGTGGAACGTGGTCACGGCCGACGGCGTTTTCCATGGCCAGGCCGCGAGCTTCGCGCACTGGCGCGACTGCTGAACGATGAAGACGGCCGCGCTCGAGCGGCGCGCGCGCTGGCTGCTGGGGCTGGCGGTCCTCGTGCTCGCCCTCTCGCTGCGCGTGCACGTCGTCACCCACACGGTGATCGACCGGCCGGTACGCGCGGACGCCGCCGACTACCTCGCCTACGCGCTCAACCTGCAACGCTACGGGGTTTATTCACGCGATCATGCCGCGGTCGCCGCCGCGGCCGACGCCGCGCCACCACGGCCGGATGCCGTACGTACCCCGGGCTACCCGTTGTTCCTCGCCGCGCTGCTCCGCGGTGACGGCGATGCCGCACGCGCCTTCGGTCGCGTCCAGTTCGTCCAGGCCGTGCTCGACAGCCTCGCCGCGGCACTGTTCGCCCTGCTCGCGGCCTACCTGCTCGGCCTGCCCGCCGGGCTGGCCGTCGGCGCGCTGTGCGCGCTGTCGCCGCACCTGGTCAACATGAACGTCTACCTGCTGAGCGAGACGCTGTTCACCGCCCTGCTCGCCGTCGCGGTGGCGATGCTGTGTGGTGCCGGCCCCGCCACGCCGCGCCGCTGGCTGCTGGCGGGATTCGCGCTCGGCGCCGCCACCCTGACCCGCCCGTGGCCGCTGCTGCTGGCACCGTTGTTCGCCACCGTGACGGTGCTCGGTCAGCGCGGCGCACCGGCGGCGTGGCGGGCGGCCGGCCTGCTGTTGCTCGGCTGCGCGCTGGTCTACCTGCCCTGGCCACTGCGCAACCTCGTCACGCTCGGCACGAGCGGCGACCCGACACTCGTCATCAACGGCCTGCAGCATGGCATGTACCCGGGCTTCGTCTTCGACGGTCACCCCGAGAGCTACGGCTTCCCCTATCGTTTCGATCCGGCGACGCCGGCCATCTCGCAGTCGGTCGGCCATGCGCTCGCCGCCATCGCCGAGCGCTTCACGACCCGGCCGGCCGAACATCTCGCCTGGTACCTGTGGGGCAAGCCGCTGGCGCTGCTGTCGTGGTCGACGGTGCAGGGCGTCGAGCGCATCTTCATCTATCCCGCGCTCGCCAGCCCTTACCTCGAGGCCGGCCTGGCACGGTCCAGCGCCACGCTCATGCAGCTGCTGCACGCACCCCTGATGGTCCTTGCCGTGACGGGCACCGCGCTCGCGGCGCTCCCTGCACGCCTCCAGTGCCTGCCGGCGAAACAGCTGCACGGCGTGCGCTGTCTCGCGCTGTTGATGGTCTACTTCGTCGCCGTGCACGTCGTCACGGCGCCGTTCCCACGCTATGCCATCCCGATGCGACCGGTGTGCTACGTGCTCGCGGCCTATGCCGCCGTCAGCCTGCTCGCCCGGGTTCGGGCCCGCTTGCGCCGGACAAGGTGAGTTGGGATAGTGCGACGCCCCGTTGCACGAGATCCGCCACCGTGACTGCCGCCCGTCCCCGCATCCTGCTGACCAACGACGACAGCCACGACTCGCCGCTGTTCCACCTCGCCATCGACGCCCTGCGCCAGCTCGGCGACCTGCACGTCGCGGTCCCTGCCACCGAGCAGAGCTGGAAGGGCAAGTCGATGACACGCTATGGGCCGCTGTACGCCGAGCGCATCGCCATCCACGATTTTCCGGCCTGGTCGATCACCGGCACGCCGGCGGACTGCGTCAACCTCGCGCTCTACAACCTGCTCGACGCGCCGCCGGACATCGTCGTGTCCGGTATCAACATCGGCAAGAACGTCGGCCTCGGCTTCGTCTTCGCGTCCGGCACCATCGGTGCCTGCCTGGAAGCCAACATCGCCGGCATCCCGGGGCTCGCGCTGTCGCAGGAACTGACCCGCGACGACTTCCTGCACTGGAACGAACATCGGGCCTTCCGCCCG
This sequence comes from Gammaproteobacteria bacterium, assembly GCA_050184115.1. Classification (GTDB taxonomy): domain Bacteria; phylum Pseudomonadota; class Gammaproteobacteria; genus JACKNG01. The sequence continues at coordinate 227,691 of JBFXAQ010000006.1, forward strand.
GAAACCACCGCCACCCTGACCCGCGCCGTCGGCGAACTGGTGCCGCGGGTATGGCATCACTTCATCGACGGCCACCTCGACCAGCAGACCACCTGGAACGTCAACTTTCCCTACACGCCGGTTGCCCTGCCCGACATCCGCCGCACCCGTATCGGCCACAGCTACTACCGCGATTGCTTCCGTCAGAAGGGAGACCAGTACCACTTTGGTCTCGCCACGGCCGAGATCGACGCCAGTCCCGACACCGACGACGCCACGCTCAAGGCCGGCCACGTCAGCGCGACCCTGCTCGATCTCAAGACCTTCGGCCAGGCGGTGTGAGTCCGGCCAGCCGCGGCACGGCTCTCGAATCAAGCAGATACATTGCGGTGTCAGACACCGCGGCCAAGGAGATCACCATGAGCCAGGACCTTTGGCGCAAGCCTGCGCACGAACTCGCGGCGCTGATCCGCGCACGCGACGTCTCGAGCCGCGAGGTCGTCGACAGCCACCTCGCCCGTATCGAAGCCGTCAACGGCACCGTCAACGCCGTCACCGTCACGCTGGTCGAGAGTGCGCGAGCCGCGGCCGACGCCGCCGATCGCGGCGAACCGCGCGGCCCGCTCCACGGCGTGCCGTTCACCGTCAAGGAGAACATCGACTGCACGGGGTCGGCGACGACCCAGGGCCTGGAGGCGATGGCCAACGCGTTGCCGCCGATGGATGCACCGGTGGTCGAACGTCTCAAGGCGGCCGGCGCCATTCCGCTCGCGCGTACCAACCTGCCGGAGATGGGCCTGCGCATCGCCACCGACAACGTCCTGCGTGGGCGCACCAACAACCCCTGGGATCTCACCCGCACCTGTGGCGGTTCGAGCGGCGGCGAAGGTGCCGCCCTGGCCTGCGGCATGACACCGCTCGGTCTCGGCAACGACATCGGCGGCTCGCTGCGCAATCCGGCCTATTGCTGCGGAATCGCCGCGCTCAAACCGACGACCGGGCGCATCCCCCTGGCCTGGTCGCTGGCGCCCAACATGGGTATCGCCTTCCGCCTGATGGCGGTCGAGGGACCCATGGCACGCTCGGTGACCGACCTCGGCCTCGCGCTGTCGCTGCTGGCTGGCTGGCATCCGCGCGACCCGTTCTCGGTTCCGGCGCCGCTGCACGGCCCCTGGGCGCCACGCCGCGCCGCGCTGGTCACGGCGATTCCCGGCACGTCCATGCCGGACGCAACCGTAGCGGCGATCCGCCGTGCCGGCGCGGTACTGGCCGCGGGCGGCTGGACGGTCGAAGAAATCGAACCGCCCGAACTGGCCCGCGTCAACGAGGTGTGGGGGCACATCCTCGCCCGCGACGTCGAAGACATGTTGCCAGTGCTCGGGCGGGTCATGTCGGCCGGCGCGGTCGCGTCGGTCGAAGGCCTCAGCCGTCATTTCGACACCGCCGCCCTGCCCGGCACCAGCCGCTTCGTCGAACGCGACCGGCTGGGCCAGGCCTGGTCCGCCTTTCTCGCCGACTGGCCCGTCGTCATCGGACCGACCTGGACCGATGTTCCTTTCGTGCACGACGCTGATCTCGACCCGGCGAGCGGCCTCGACACGACCCTGTCGCGCCTGCGCTTCATCACCCCGGGCAACCTCCTCGGCCTGCCCGCTGTGGCCCTGCCCATGGGCGTGGCCGACGGACTACCGACCGGCGTGCAGATCTATGCCGAACGCTGGCGCGAGGACCTCTGCCTGGAAGCCGCAGCCCTCGTCGAGGCCGCGGTCGGACCGATAGCGCCGATCGACCCGATAACCTGATCTCGCGCGCCAGGCTTGCCGCACCCCGGCGCACCGCGGGGTCGGCGCACTGCGGGGTCTGACCCCGTGCGCAAAGCGCACCCCGGCGCACCGCGGGGTCTGACCCCGTGCGCAAAGCGTTATCTCAAGTTGAGACTCGGGGTCTGACCCCGTAATTGACCCCGTAATTGCGCTCCGGGATCCACCTTCGGGGGGCTGCGCTTACAGGTAGTCCTCGATGAACCAGGCGGCAAAGGCCGGGCGGCCGTTCACCCCGGCCTTGCGGTAGATGGCCGAGGCCTGTTGGCGTACGGTCTTCTCGGCCGTCGCGCGCAGGCCGGCAATCTCCTTCAGCGACAGTCCCTTGAGCAGCAACCAGCCGATCTCGCGTTCGCTCGGGCTGAGCTGCCAGGCCTCGAACTGGGCGGCGATGAGTTCGCCCAACTGGCGCCGCAAGGCCTGGTCGGCGGCGCCTGCGGTCCGCGCGGCAGCGGCCGCCTCGGCCAACTCGCGACGCAGGCCGGCGACGGCCTCGCCGCGGCGACGGATCTCCCACGCCATCCAGGCGAACAAGCCGAGGGCCGCGGCGAGCACCAGGGCTTCCTTGACGAGGTGACCCAGGCCGGCGCCACTGCCGAGATCGCTCAACAGATCGTGGGCGGCGCCCGCGGCGATCGCGCCGAGACCGAGCAGGAAAGCCTGTTCACGGGTGAATCGCATGCTGATCGCTCTGCCCTCCGGATCAACGAGTTGGCGATGGTACATCCGCCCCATGGCCGCCCCGCGCGGACATCCGCCCGATGCCAGGCTCCGCCGCGCGGACCATGCTCCGCCCGTTCAGTCACATCGCAGGAGGTCCGCCATGGGCACGCAAGTCTACGTCTGGGATCGCTTCGTGCGCTTCTTCCACGGGTCGCTGGTCACGGCATTCGCGACCGCGTGGTTGAGCGCGGAGGAGAACGACGCGGTGCACAGCATCGCCGGTTACGCCGTCATCGCCCTCGTATTGGCCCGCCTCGCGTGGGGCTTCGTCGGCACGCGGCATGCGCGCTTCGCCGATTTCGTCCGCGGTCCGCGCGCCGTCATGCGCTACCTGCGTAGCCTGGCCAGCGGCGCCGAGCACCATGTCGGCCACAATCCGGCCGGCGGTTGGATGGTGGTCGCGCTCCTTGCCATGCTGCTCCTGACGACCGCGACCGGCGCGATCGTCTACGGATACGAAGGCCACGGCCCCTTCGCCACCACGCTGGCCCCGGCGCGGGCGACCGGCGCCCCCGAGTCCGCCACGGAACGCAAGGCCCGGCGCCGCGCCGAGCATCGCTGGGAAGAGATCCATGAGTTCGCGGCGAATACCACCCTGGTGCTGATCGGCCTGCACGTCGCCGGCGTGGTCGTCGCCAGCCGCCTGCACCGGGAGAACCTCGTGCGCGCCATGTTCAGCGGCTACAAGCGCGGCAGTGGCGCGCCCGGCACAGGGCGATGAGCGCCTTCGCCCGGGTTCGCGTCGACCACTCGCCGGCGCGGTCGAGCACGGCGTCAGAATTCGACCTCCACCGCCATGCACAGATAGCTCACCAGCGGCACCATGTCCTTGAAGTGACGGGCAACGAAGGCGGCGAACTTGGGCTTCTCGATCTCGGCCTCGTCGAAGTTCATGCAGGCGATGAAGTCCTTGCGCTTGAGGTCGGCGATCAGTTCGTGCTCGGGATCGAAGCCGCGCGGCGGACGGACCAGGGCGTCGCCGACCAGTTCCCAGCGCTTGCGGAACGCCGCCGCGCGGGTGGCCTGCTTCCAGGCGTTGGGGTTGTCGGCGATGAACTCGCGGATGGCGGCGAGAGCTTTCGCCTCAGGGTGCCAGATGCCGGCGCCGAGAAAACAGTTGCCGGGCTCGATGTGAACGTAGAACCCTGGCGCATGGACGTCCTTGGCCGACTCGTGACGGAAATGGATGCCGACGTTGGTCTTGAAGGGCGTCTTGTCGTTGGCGAAGCGGGTATCGCGGTAGACCCGCATCAGCGAACCGCCGACCTTCTTCGGCAGGGCGAGGAAATTGGGCGAGAGCTTCTTCAGCGGCGCGTCCATGTCGGCGATGAAGGCCAGCGACGGGTTGCGCACGCCGTCCTCGTAGCGCTGCTTGTTGGCATTGAACCAGGGCCGCTCGTTGTGCTGCGCGAGGTCGCGCAGGAACTTCAGGCAATCGGCCGGGAAACCATCGAACTGGGCCATGGCGTCGTCTCCGTCAATCCAGCAATTCGACCATGTCGCCGACCCGCACGGTGCCGGCGCGACGGCAATGGGCGCCGATACCCAGGCACTGCGCGGCCTCGCGCACGATGGCGCGCAGCACGGTCTTGTCGAACGGCAACTCCTCGACCGGCTGCACGGTCATGCCGCAACGCGGCGTCGGCACGGTGAGCTCGAGCTCGACCTCGCCCAGGCGCAGGCGCCGCCCGCCCCACCCACTCTCGACGAGGCCCGCAAGATCCGGCGCCGTCTCGAGCAGGAAATTGGGCCGGAAGCGGCGCACGTCCCAGGCCGCGTCCGGATTCGTCACCCGCATGTGGGCGAGCGAGGCCGTGGTCATGACATTGATTGCCTCGTTGTCGAAGAACGTGCCGGGCACGGCGACATGTTCGAGCAAAACCTCCGGCAGCACGCTGAGGTCGGGCAGCGGCTCGCCGTCCTCGCGCTGGAAGACCTCTGCCATGAACGCCTCCGGGTCCTGCGGAAAACGCTTGTAGAAGGCGACGTCGGCAGCCGGCTGCAACGGCCACAGCCGCGCCTCGACCCCGGTCAGCGCAGACAGGCGCTCGTGGATGCGCACGTCGTCACTTGTCAGCGTCTCGCCGTCCGGAAAGGTGATGGCGACCGGCTTCACGCCGCCATCACCCGGTTCTTCGAGGTAGCGCGCCTGGCAGCGCATGAGCACCGGGAAACGCTTGCCCCACTGTACCTCGCGGCGCAGTTCGTCGCGCATCGCCCAGGCGCGATCGCCGGCGATGCCACCGGCGTCGACATTCGCCGCTTCGAGCCGGCTGCCGCCCATGGACTTGACCGGGAAACGCCAGATCTCGCTCACCTTGCCGACCGTCGTCATGTCATCCTCCTCGTGTCATGCGTTCCGGCACGGGCAACCGCCGGTGGCACCGCCGGCGCGGCGACGCCATTTCAATCCCGCGCGTCGGCGAGGCCCGCCTCGGCGCGCACGTCGACGGCCACCGCCGTCCAGTCGCGGTCGCCGAGTCCATGCGCGACCGCCGTCGCGAAACGCTGCTCGAGCAGTTCGCCAAGCTGCATGCGGGCGTCGCAATCGGCGGCGGTCGCGGCGGCCAGGCGCACATCCTTCAAACCCAGCGCGAGCGTGAAGGCCGGCACGTCCCAATCCTGTTCGACCAGGATGCGGCCGTAATTCTGGTACAGCGGGCAACCGAAAGCGGAGCCGACCACCATCTCGTAGAAGGCACGCGGATCGAGTCCGGATTTCTCCACCACCGCGAACGCTTCGGCCATGGCCTCGATGGCGCCGGCGATGAGAAAATTGAAATTGATCTTGGCGACGTTGGCCGCCGACGGCTCGGTGCCGAAATCGAACACGCGCCGACCGAGCGCGGCAAGCAGTGGTTCGGCCCGCGCCTTGGCCGCCGGTGCGCCCGCGAGCAGGTAGGACTGCAGACGCGCCTTGACGGCATCCGGCCGGCCGATTACGGGTGCGCCGACGTAATCCACCCCGGCCGCGGCGTGGGCGGCGGCAAGGCGGGTGGCACAGGCGGCCGAGATCGTGCTCATCGACACGTGGACGCCACCGGCGCCGAGTGTGGACAGGACCTCGCCGTCGGCAAACACGGCATCGAGCGCCGCATCGTCGGCGAGACAGCTCAGCACCATGCCGCCCGCGGTGGACACCGCGGCCGGCTTATCGACCACCCGCACGCCCGCTGCGGCCAGCGGCGCGGCTCGCGCTGCCGTGCGGTTCCAGACCGTGACAGCGTGGCCATCGGCGACCAGGTTCTCGATCATCGGCACGCTGAGGCGGCCGGCGCCCAGGAATCCGAGCTGCATGCCAGCCCTCCTCTGCAATCAGTGACGGTAGCTTGTTCGCCTGCCCGCCGGGTGGGCGGAAAGTATACCGTCACCGGCAGTGCGTGCCGCCGCGCCCGCGCTAGCGCCGCCCCTTCCACACCAGTTCGAAGAGGTCACCCCGACGGTCGTTGAGGTTCATCACCGAGCCCTCGATGCGCAATTCCTGCAGCTTGGCGAGGTCGAGGTCAACCACCAGCAACTGCTCGGTGTTGGGCGTGGTCTCGGCGATGATGGCGTCGTGCGGGAAGGCGAAGTCCGACGGCGAGTAGACCGCCGACTGCGCGTACTGCAGATCGAGGTGATCGACCTGGGGCAAGTGGCCGACGCTGCCCGCCACCACCACGTAACACTCGTTCTCGATGGCCCGCGCCTGTGCGCAACGCTGCACGCGCAGGAAGGCGTTCTTGGTGTCGGTCCAGATCGGAACGAACAGGATGTCCATGCCGGCGAGCGCCTGCAGGCGGGCGAGTTCGGGGAACTCGACGTCGTAACAGACCAGGATGCCGACCCGCCCGGCATCGGTGTCGAAGGTGCGCAGGCCGTCACCCCCCTTGATCATCCAGTAAGAGCGCTCGTCAGGCGTGATGTGTAGCTTGTACTGGGCATCGACGCGGCCGTTGCGCTGGAAGAGATAGGCGACGTTGTAGATGTCGTCGCCTTCGCGCAACGGCATCGAGCCGCCGACGATGTTGACGTTGTAGCTCAGCGCGAACTCGCGCAGGGCATCGACGATGTCCGGGGTGTAGTCGGCCAGCCGGCGGATTGCCTCGGCGGCCTTGCCGTCGTGGTGGCCGACGCCCATCAGCGGCATGTTGAAGAACTCGGGCAATACGACGAAGTCGGCGCGGTAGTCGGACAGCGAATCGACGAAGGACTCGACCTGGGCGAGCAGCTCGTCGAGCGAGGCGATGGGGCGCATCAGCCATTGCACGACGCCGACGCGGACCTCGGTCTTGGGCGATTCGACCAGCGATTTCTCGTCCGGCTCGTAGTAGAAGTTGTCCCATTCGAGCAGGGTCGCGTAGCCGCGACTCGCCTCGTCCTCGGGCAGGTAACCGCGCATGATGCGCTTGACCTGGAAATCGTTGGACAGCTGGAAGTTCAGCACGGGATCATCGAGTTCCTGGCGGCGCACGCGATCGATGTACTCGGCCGGGGTCAGTGTCTCGGCGTGTTCCGCGTAACCCGTGATACGACCGCCAGCGAGGATCCCGCGCAGGTTGAGCTCGTAGCACAGCTCCTTACGCGCGTCGTAGAGTCGCCGGCCGAGGCGGTACCCACGGTATTCAGGGTCGACCATGACGTCGATGCCGTAGAGGGCGTCGCCGTCGGCGTCGTCGTGGATGATGAGGTCGGCGCTGACCAGGTCGCGGTAACGGTGCGGCGAGGAGAAGCGGTTGTAGTCGACACGTACCGTCAGTGCCGCGGCGACGATGCGACCCTGGTCCTCGATGCAGATCTGACCCTCGGGAAAATGTTCGAGGAGGCCCTCGATGGTGCGGCGCGGCCAGGCGCCGCCGAGATCGGGGTAGACCACGTTCTCGAGACGTTCGAGTTCCTCGTGGTCGTCGTGGCGGAGATTGCGCAGCGTGATCAGCGTCTCGCTGCCGGCATCGCTCTGACTCATGGTGCTGGTTTCTTACGGACGGCTTGCCAGCCTACCGGATCGTGGCCGCCCCCAGAACCGCGGGCGCGGCGAGACACCGCCTGGTTCAGTTGACCAGATGACCGATCACCACGCGGTCGCGCCCGCCGCTCTTGGCGGCATAAAGGGCGCGGTCGGCGCGCGCCACGAGCTCTTCGGCGATACCGTTCCAGGCCGGGCCTGCTGTCGTGCAACCGATGCTGACCGTGATGCCTGACTCGATTTCGCCGCCGCGTGGCAGCAGCGCCGCGACCGCCGCGCGGATGTCCTCGGCGACCCGGGCCGCGTCCGCTTCGCCGGTGTCGCACAACAGCACCGCGAATTCCTCGCCGCCGAGACGGGCGACGAGGTCGGCGCCACGGCGCGCGAAGCGGCGCAGCACGCCGCCGACGATGGCGAGGCAACGGTCGCCGGCCGGGTGACCATGGGCGTCGTTGTAGGCCTTGAAGTGATCGATGTCGATCATCAGCAGGGTCAGCGGCAACCGCGCGCGACAGCGCTGCTGCCATTCGCTCTCCAGGCGCTCGTCGAAGCGACGACGGTTGGCCAGTTGCGTGAGCGGATCCTCGTAAGCCAGACGGCGGCTCTCGTCCTCGGCCAGCTTGCGGCGTGTGACCTCGACGTGGGAGATGACGAACAGTGGCCGCGCGCTGCGCGCCAGCGGTTGCATGCGTACGATGAACCAGCGTTTCACGCGCGGTGAGTGGCACGGGTACTCCACCGACATCGCCGGGGCGCGACCCGCAACGACATTCCGCATCGATGCCAGGACCTCGGCCGCGACGCCGTCGCCGACGGCCGCGGCGCGCGCACACACCTCGAAGTAATTCTCGGTGATCGCCGCGTGCTCTTCGCTCAAGCCGTTGTCAGCGGCGAAACGCCGCCAGGCGTGATTGAAGTAGAGGATGTTGCCGGCGGCGTCGATCAGCGTGATCTGGTCATCGAGCGAATCGATGATGGCGCCGAAGACATCTCCGGCCGGGCACTCGACGGGGGGCATTGCGTCATCCATGGCGTAGCGACTCGAATGGGGATCCTGCAGGCCGCGGCGTGCGGCCCGGCGCCGCGCAACGACCGGTCGCGACTGTGCCAAGCTGCCCGCGGACGGTCAAGCGACCGCCCGCGTGGCCGCTCGGCAGTGCGTGGGGCTACACTGTGGCCCGACCCGCACTCCGCTTGCGCCGCCTGCCCGATGTCAGCCTATCGTCTCGGCCTGCTACTTTGCGATCACGTCAGCACCGCGCTGGGCGCGCGATTCGGCGATTACCCGGCGATGTTCGAACAGGCCTTCGCCGCGACCGGCGCGGACATCGCATGGCAAGTCTACGACGCGACCGCTGGCGAACTACCGCGGAACACCGACGAGTGCCATGGCTGGCTGCTCTCCGGCAGCCGCCACGGCGCCTACGAAGACCTGCCCTGGATCGCGCCCCTCGAGCATTGCCTGCGTGCCATCGTCGCAGCCGGGCGACCACTGGTCGGCATCTGTTTCGGCCACCAGGTCCTGGCCCAGGCACTCGGCGGCACGGTCGGCCTGGCGCCGCAGGGCTGGGGCCTCGGCATCCATGCCTACGCCGTGACACGACACGACGCGTTCATGCAGCCGGCCTTGCCCAGTTTCCGCGTCCCGGTCTGTCACCAGGACCAGGTCACGCGACTGCCACCCGGCGCGCGGGTGCTGGCGGCCAGCGACCACTGTCCGTACTTCGCCGTGCGTTACGCGCCGCGCGCCTTCGGCATCCAGGGCCATCCCGAGTTCTCGCCGGCCTATCTCGGCGCCCTGGTCGAATCGCGACGCGACAACCTGCCCGTCGAGATCAGTCGTCGCGCGTTCGAAACACTGACCGTCGCGCATGACAGCGATGCTCTCAAGCGGTGGATCCTCCACTTCCTCGGCGCCCTGGGGGTGTCCTGATGAAATTTCTCGTCCTGCAACACGTCGACGTCGAGCACCCGGGCATCTTCCGGGACTTCATGCGCGACGAGCACATCACCTGGGACACCGTGGAACTCGACCGTGAGGCCCCCCTGCCTGCGCTCGGGGACCACGCCGCGCTGATCGTCATGGGTGGGCCGATGGACGTGTGGGAAGAAGACCTCCACCCGTGGCTCGTCGCGGAAAAGGCCTTCATCCGCCGCTGGGTAGCGGACCTCGACCGCCCCTTCCTGGGCGTCTGCCTCGGGCACCAGCTGCTCGCCCAGGCACTTGGCGGTCGGGTCGCGCCGGCGGCCAACGGCGAGGTCGGCGTCCTCGCCGTGGCGCTGACCGCGGCCGGGCGCCGACATCCCTTCCTCGCCGACGTGCCGGCCCGCTTCGAATGCCTCCAATGGCACGGCGCCGAGGTCGTCGAAGCACCACCTGGCGCTGCCGTGCTGGCGTCCTCCGAGGCCTGTGCCGTGCAGGCCCTGGCCTTCGGTCGGCGTGCGTTCAGCTTCCAGTTCCATGTCGAGGTCATCGACTCCACCGTCGACGACTGGGCCGCCATCCCGGCCTACGCCGAAGGCCTGCGCCGCCACCTCGGCGCCGACGGCGCCGAGCGCTTCCGCGCCGCCACCGCTGCCCGGCTCGACGCCTTCAACACCCTCGCCCGCACCGTGTGGGACAACTGGCGGCGCGCGGCTTTTGCGCCGTGACGGGCGCCGTCAGCGTGGTGGATGCCGCGGCAGGCGCAGACTGACCCGCAATCCCGGCGCGTTGTCGCTGAAATCGAGCGTGCCCTGGTGCAGCTCGGCCACCGCCTTGACCAGGCTCAGCCCCAAGCCCGCACCCGGCAGGCTGCGACTCTGGTCGAGACGCGCAAAGCGCTGCGTGACGCGTTCGCGCTCGCTGGCCGGGATGCCGGGCCCCGCGTCAGCCACGCGGACACGGACCGCGCCCGGCTCGGAATGGACGCCGACGTTGACCGTGCTGCCGTCGGGGGCGAACTTGAGCGCGTTGTCGAGCAGGTTGGCGATGGCCTGGAACAGCAGGTTGCGATCGCCGTCGACCGCGCTGCCGGGCTCACAGTCGGCGGCGAGGCGGATGCCGCGCGCCTCGGCCACACCCTGGTAGAGCTCCAGCGCGTCGTCGACCAGGCGGTCGAGCGCCACCGTCGCGAACTCGGCGTCGTAACTGCCCGACTCGATGCGCGCGATGCGCAGCAGTGCGCTGAACGTCGCCAGTAGCTGGTCGGCATCCTCGACGCTGAGTTCGAGCTCCCCGCGCAGGTCCGCCGGTGCCGCGCGCGCCGCCATCTCAATGCGGTTGCGCAGCCGCGTCAGCGGCGTGCGCAGGTCGTGGGCGATGTTGTCCGAAACGTGTCGCACAGTGCCCACCAGCGATTCGAGGCGGTCGAGCATGACGTTGATCTGCTGAGCCAGGACGTCGAACTCGTCGCCGGTGCCGCGTGTCGCCACACGCCGGTCGAGACGGCCATCGACGATCTCAGCGGTGACGCCGGTAAAGGCGGCGATACGGTTCAGCACCCGGCTCGACAGGAACAGGCCGCCGAACGCCGCCAGCACCAGCACCAGCCCGACCCCGATCAGGAGGGCGCGATTGAAGACCGCCTTCAACTGGTGGATCTGCGCGATATTGCGCCCGACCAGCAGATGCAGACCGTCGCGCAGCAGGTAGACCCGTGCCCGTGCCGGCACGGTGCGGCCGTCGGCGCGGGTGTGCACGAACTCGATCCAGCCCTCCGCATCCGGTTCGACCGCCGGCCACGTGGTGAGGTTGCCGGCCAGCGGGCGGTTGTCCGGGGTGGCGAAGAGATAGAGCATGTCGCCCGTCTCGTCGGTGCGGATGCGGTGGGCGATGACGTTGAGCAGACGGTCGAGACCGTGCTCGATGTACTGCTCGGCGAGCCCGGTGATCTCGGACTTCAGCGTGGCGTCGGTTTCGCGGACCACCACGCCGATGGTCGACCAGTAGAAGAACAGGGTCAGCACGCTGACCGAGACGCCGAACAGCACCACGTAGGACAGGGTCAACTGCAGCGTGGTCGTACGCAGCAGCGCGCCGACGCGCTGAGCGAAGCCGGTCATGCTTGCCCGTGCCTCGGGGCACGGCCCCGCACCGCGCGGCGCCCGCCCCGCGCGAGCGCCGGCGTGTGCGCAGCCTTCGAACCGCTCGCCACCGCTACGCGCCCTCGGTTTCCGCCGACAGGCGGTAGCCGGCGCCGCGCACGGTGTGCAGCAGCGGCTGGTCGAAGTTGCGATCGATCTTGGCGCGCAGGCGACTGACGTGGACGTCGATGACGTTGGTCTGCGGGTCGAAGTGGTAGTCCCACACGTGTTCGAGCAGCATCGTGCGCGTGACCACCTGGCCGGCGTGGCGCATGAGGTATTCGAGCAGGCGGAATTCGCGCGGCTGGAGGTCGATCTCGGTCTCGCCGCGACGCACGCTGCGCGCCATGAGATCCATTTCGAGATCGCCCACGCGCAGTACCGTGAGCGGGCCGTCCGGCGTCGTGCGCCGCGCCAACGCCTCGATACGCGCCTCGAGTTCGCTGAAGGCGAACGGCTTGGTGAGGTAGTCGTCGCCGCCTGCGCGCAGGCCCTGCACACGTTGATCGACCTCGCCGAGCGCACTCAGGATCAGCACCGGCACGCGATCCTCCGAGGCGCGCAGGGTGCGCACGATGGTCAGGCCGTCGAGCTCGGGCAGCATGCGGTCGAGCACGACCAGGTCGAACGTACCGGTGGTCGCCAGCAGGAGCCCGTCACGGCCGTTGTCGGCGACGTCGACGGTATGCCCGGCCTGCTCCAGGCCACCGCGGACGAACTCGCGGGTGTCGCGATCGTCCTCTACCACCAGGATGTGCATGATGCGCCGGCCCCTCGATCGTTGCGGGAGGGCGTGATTATCGCGGCAGCACCCCATCCGCCACGGCACCATTACAAAAAATTAATGCCGCGGAAAGACTGCGGTAAGCCGCCCGCCCCTACCGTGTGTCCCATCATCGGATGCACAGGAGGCGCCAACCATGAAAGCCAGCTCTCTCATCGCCCCTCACCTCACTCCCGGCCGCGTCGCCCTCGCCGCGCTGCCACTGATTCTCGGCGCGGTGGCGCTGAACACGAGCGGCCCGGCCGGTGCGGTCGAGGCACCGGCGCCGCGCCCGGCGTTCGAACGGGTGCAGTTCGCCGACGTCATCGCCGCCGCCCAACCGGCCGTGGTCAAGATCAGCGTGACCAAGACGGTCGGTGGTGTCGCCCGCCTCGGCGGCCAGGCAACGCCATTCGATGACGGCCCCTTCGGCGAGTTCCTGCGCCGTTTCGGACCTTTCTCTGCGGTGCCGCGCGGCGAGCCCGAGGCCAAGGCCGAAGGCCTCGGTTCGGGCTTCATCGTCGATGCCAAAGGCTACGTGGTCACCAACAACCACGTCGTCGAGGGCGCCGATGTCATCGGCATCACGCTCAACGATGGTCGCGAATTCGACGCCGAACTGGTCGGCAACGACCCGTTGACCGACCTCGCGGTGCTCAAGATCAAGGATGGCCGCAACCTGCCCCACCTCGACTTCGGCGATTCCGATGCCGCCCGCGTCGGCGACTGGGTGGTCGCCATCGGCAGCCCGTTCGGCCTCGGCGGCAGCGCCACGGCCGGCATCATCTCGGCCCGCGGACGCGACATCCACTCAGGTCCCTACGACGATTACCTCCAGATCGACGCGCCCATCAACAGCGGCAACTCGGGTGGGCCTATCGTTGACGCCAGCGGCCACGTGATCGGCGTCAACACCGCGATCTTCTCGCCCAACGGCGGCAACATCGGCATCGGCTTCGCCATCCCCGCACGTGACGCCCAGCGCATCGTCGCCGAGTTGCGGGACAAGGGCAGCGTCACCCGCGGCTGGTTGGGCGTGCAGATCCAGGGCGTCAACCCGGACGTCGCCGAGGCGTTGTCCCTCGACCAGCCCGCCGGCGCGCTGGTCGCGTCGGTGGTGCCGAAGGGCCCGGCCGCCCTGGCCGGCGTCGAACCCGGTGACGTCATCGTGCGCTTCGACGAGACCGACATCGGCGAACCGCGTGACCTCAGCCGCGCGGTCGCCGCGGCCGAACCGGGTGCCAAGGTCAGCATCGAGGTCATGCGTCGCGGCGAGGAACGCCGCCTGGCCGCGGTCATCGACCGCAATGCGGAGCAACAGAAACTGGCCTATGCGCCGCAGGGCGACGAGCAGGCCACGCCGGACGACCTCGGTCTCGGCCTCGCCCTCGGCCCGGTGCCGCCGGAAGCCCGCGAGCAGCTCGACCTCGGCCCGGACGTGCAGGGTGCCTTCGTCGTCGGCGTCAAGAACAACGGTCCTGCCGCCGCGTCCGGTGTGCGCCCCGGCGACGTCATCGTGCAGGTCAACCAACGCGACGTGACGGACGTCGACCAGGCGAGCCGCGTGTTAGCCGAGGCCAAGGCCGCCGAACGCCCCATCATGGTCCTGGTCCGTCGCGGCGAGGACCAGTTCTTCACCACCTTCAAGCCGGCCTGAGGGAGTCTGCCGGCCACCGTTTCTCTCCTCCCTTACACGGATGTCTCCCGCCCCTCCCAAGGCGATTTTGCCCCGGCTCCGGCCGGGGCTTTCTTTTTCGGGGAGGACGTCGATGACACCCCGCGCCGAGCCCGCGGACCGAACGCGGGCGCGCTCAGCTGCCGTCAGCTTGGGCGGCGCCGACGCCCACCTTTTCCAGCGACAGCGCGTTGATGCAATAGCGCAGCCCGCTCGGCGGCGGGCCGTCGGGAAAGACGTGGCCGAGGTGGGCGTCGCAGGCATTGCACGTCACCTCGATGCGACGCATGCCGTGCGAAGTGTCTTGGACGTAGGCCACCGCACGCACCTCGAGCGGTTGGTCGAACGAAGGCCAGCCCGTCCCGGACTCGAATTTCGTCGCCGCGTCGAACAGCAGCGTACCGCAGCAGGTGCAGGCGTAGCGCCCCGGTTCGAACAGGCTGCACATCGACGAACTGAACGGCATCTCGGTGCCGCGTTCACGCGTGACGTGGTATTGCTCCGGCGTCAGGTTCGCGCGCCATTCCGCCGCGCTCCGCTCCACCCGTTGCGCCGGTGGCGGATTGCCCTCAGTGGCCAACCGGATGACGTCTGTCCAGTTCAACATCTCGATGCCTCCTCGTCTTGGCACGGTCCAGGGGACACGCGCACCGCGGCCGCCCCCCGTTACGCTGGCGGCCATGATACCCGCAGCGGGGGAAATTCCGCGGTCGCCCGCGTCATTCACGCGACAACGGTCAGGTATTTCCGCGCCGACCCACCGGCTGGCTATCATGCATGTCTGCGTGCGCCACCCTGCATGCGCCCGCGCAACGTCGTCACCCAACGTGGCGACGGCGTCGCCGAGCGACTGGCGAGGACGCCCGCTACGCCACCCAACTGAAATTCGAATTGGAGGACTGCCATGCCAACGACTACCGAACGGGCCGTGCTCGCCGGCGGCTGTTTCTGGGGGATGCAGGACCTGATCCGCAAGCTGCCGGGGGTGCTGGCAACGCGGGTCGGCTACACCGGCGGTGACGTGCCGAACGCGACCTACCGCAACCACGGCTCGCACGCCGAGGGCATCGAAATCATCTTCGACCCTGCCGTGATCAGCTACCGCGATCTGCTGGAATTCTTCTTCCAGATCCACGATCCGACGACACCCGATCGACAGGGCAACGATCGTGGCCCCTCCTACCGCTCCGCCATCTACTACGTCGACGAAACGCAGCGTCATATCGCCGCGGCGACCATCGCCGATGTCGATGCCTGTGGGCTGTGGCCGGGCAAGGTGGTCACCGAGCTTGCCGCGGTCGGCGACTTCTGGGAGGCGGAACCCGAGCACCAGGACTACCTCGAGCGTTATCCCGGCGGTTACACCTGCCACTACCCCCGTCCGGGCTGGGTGCTGCCGAAGCAGCGCAAGAGCGCCTGACGCGAGCGGCGCGGGAACCGCGCGCGCGGCCGGCGCGCGGCGCCCTGTTTTTCCGTCAGCGACGGCGACTGGACCGCGCGCTGGCCGCGGCGGTCACCGCTGGGTGCCGCCGCGGCACCACTTCCTGCCGCCGATCAGATGCGCGCCACGCTACGCTGGCACGCGCCTGCAGCCCGTGGCAGCTTCGCGATGCGCGTGACGCGCACCCTGACCGCACCGGAGCACGAGCATGCGACCCCTCTCCGCCCACGCCCTCGCCCTGCTATCGATCGTGGCCTGGGTCACGCCCGCGGGTGCCGCAACCACCGTGTACGACGACCGTGCCGCGTGGGAGAGCGCGGTTGGGGGCGTGTTCCTGCGCGAAGAGTTCGCCGATGCAGTGCTGAACCCGGGCGTCAGTTTCGTCTCGGCCGAGTCGGGTCATGTCAATCCCGCACTCGAGGTCTACCAGGACGTCCTCGCTTCGACCAGCAGCAACGCGCCGGCGACGACCTGGCATTTCGCCACCGCCATCGTCGCTTACGGCGGCACCTGGACCCTCGGCGGCCCGGGCGGCTCAGGCAACAGTCTGCAGGTCTACGTCGACGGCACCACGTTCGTCGGCAGCATTCCCAACAGCTACGGAGGCGATTTCTGGGGTTTCGTCTCCACGACACCCGTCGACTCGGTGATGCTGGTCGGCGGCCTCGGCACCCATCAGCAGAACTACCAACTCGATGACATGGTGTATGCCCCGGTACCGTTGCCGCCCGCCGCGTGGCTGTTCGGCGGCGCGCTCCTCGCACTCCGCGCTCGACGCGCGGGCCGGGCCGTCGAACAACCCGACAGCTAGCGCCCTCCCCGGCTGCTGACAGCGCCCCAGGCGTGCCCCGGCGTGCGGACTGCACCGGGGACGATGGGCTATCCTCTGGCACTCTCAGCTCCGGATGCCCCCGTGCCGCCAATAGTCCCGTCCTGGCCCCTGCTTGCCGACGCTGCCGCGCTCGCGCTGCTGCTCGTCTACCACCTGTTCCTCGCGCACACCGCGCGGCGTCACCCGGAGCGCACCGTGATCGGGCGCAACCGCTTCATCCGCGAGGCCTGGCTGCGCGAGATCATGGCGCGCCGCGCCGATCTCCTCGCCGTACAGACCTTACGCAACTGGACCATGACGGCGACGTTCCTCGCCTCCACCGCGATGCTCATCGCCATCGGCATCGTGCACTTCATCTTCGTCAATCAGCCCGGCGTGCGCGCGGCGAGCGAGATCCTGCGGGCGGACTACGCCGAGACCAAGCTGCTGCTGCTGGCCGGCCTCTTCTTCACGGCGTTCTTCTGCTTTGCGCAGACCTTGCGCGCGCTCAACCACCTCGGTTTCGAGGCGGCGGTGGTCGACGAGGCGACCTTCGCCGGCACGCTCGCCCACCTGCACCGTCAGGCCAATGCCTTCACCCTCGGCATGCGCGGCTACTACCTGTCGCTGCCGTTCGCCCTGTGGCTGTTCGGCAGCGCGCATTTCCTTGCGGGTTCCGTGGTGTTGCTGTTGCTGCTGCGGCGCCTGGATTTCACCGCGGCGGGCGATCCCGGCGCCTGAGCGGCGGAAGCCAGGCCGAGCCAGACCGGATCGACAGCCGGGTCGCTGGCCAGGCAGGGGGGCGAGGCGCACATCACCGCCGCGTCACCCGGTGCCGCCCGGTGACGACTCACGCCTCGATGTCCTCGAACAGCACGCTGGAGAGGTAACGCTCACCGCCGTCCGGCAGCACGACGACGATGGTCTTGCCGGCGAACGCTGGCTCGGCGGCGAGGCGCGCTGCCACCACCGTGGCGGCGCCGCAGGAGATGCCGGAGAGGATGCCCTCCTCGGTCGCCAGGCGCCGCGCCATGGCGACGGCTTCGTCGTTGGAAACGCGTTCGACGCGATCGACGACGCCGAGGTCGAGCGCCCCCGGCACGAAGCCGGCGCCGATGCCCTGGATCTTGTGCGGCGCGGGCTTGACCGCCTCGCCGGCGAGGGTCTGGGTGATGACCGGGCTCGCGGTCGGTTCGACCGCCACGCTGATCAGTGGATGGCCGCAGGTGTGCTTGATGTAGCGCGAGATGCCGGTGATGGTGCCACCGGTGCCGACGCCAGCGACGAGGGCATCGATGCGGCCCTCGGTCTGCTGCCAGATCTCGGGGCCGGTGGTCTTCTCGTGGATGGCCGGGTTGGCCGGGTTCTCGAACTGCTGCGGCATGTAGTAGCGCCCCGGTGCGCTGGCCACGATCTCCTCGGCTTTCGCAATCGCGCCCTTCATGCCCTTGGCACCCTCGGTCAGCACGAGGTTGGCGCCGAAGGCCTTGAGCACCTTGCGCCGTTCCAGGCTCATCGAGTCGGGCATGGTCAAAGTGAGCTTGTAGCCGCGGGCGGCACAGACGTAGGCCAGCGCGATGCCGGTGTTGCCGCTGGTCGGCTCGACCACTTCGACGCCGGGCTTGAGCAGGCCCTTCTCCTCGGCGTCCCAGATCATCGCCGCGCCGATGCGGCATTTCACCGAGTAGGCCGGGTTACGACCCTCGATCTTGGCCAGCACGGTGGCGCGGTCCGGGTCGACCACGCGGTTCAGGCGTACCAGCGGGGTGTTGCCGATGGACAGGGAGTTGTCGGTGAAATAGGCCATGTCGTTCTCCGTTCAGGATGCGGCGCTGTCGCGCTCGCCGCCGGTCGACTGCTCGCCCGCGCGCACGCCGCGCTGATCGAACAGGTCGGAACCGAGGCTGCGCGTGTCGGCGCCACTGATCGTGCGGATGGCGCGCTGGAAGAGCAGGTTGTTGGGAACCCGGATGGTACTCCGGTCGCTTTCGTCGAGCAGCGTGGTGTAGATGAGATCCATGCCGGTCACCTTGCCACGCAGGCCGCGCTTGTCGACCTCCTTGGCGCTGACTTCGAGGATCTCGATGCGATCGCCGATACGGAACGGCGCGAACACCACCAGGAACAGGGCACAGAGCACGTTCGACAGCACGCTCCACATGGCGATGAAGCCGACCGCGAGCATGACGAACACCGCCGACAGCGCCGTCCACAGCGAATGCACCGAGACGCCGAACTGCTGCATGACGCTCAGCAGCACCACCACCGTGAGCCCCCACTTGCTCACCGCGCGGGCGATGAAACCGGCGTTCTCGCTGAGGGTGCCACGGCCGTGCAGCCGACGCACGGTCCGCCGCACCAGCACGTGGACGCCGACGGCGAGGACGACGACCGCCGCGGCGCGCAGCGTCGCCGGCAGCAGTTCGGGGGCTTCGAGGGTCATCGCCCGTCCTACAGCGAGGGGATGACGCGCTCGCCGAACAGGCGGATGTCGGCCAGTGCCTCGGCCTGCGGCGGGCCACCGGGCTGGCGCATACGCAGCATGACGTAATCGGGCTGGATCTCGTCGCGCCACATCTGCAACTGGTCGAGGCATTGCGCCGGGGTGCCGGCGATGAGGCGATCGCGCGCGCAGATCTCGAACGTGAGGTCGTCGGAATGCTTGACGTCCTTGATGTAGTCGTCGTGCACGTAGGCACCGTAATGGTGGTACCAGCGATGGGTGACCATGGTCGGCGCGCTCTTCGCCACGCAGACCTCCCAGGAATCGCCGATCACGCAGTCGCGCATCAGTACCACGTAGGGCTTGCGCCCGTGCTTCTTCGCTTCCGCCCGGTACTGGGTGGCGTAGTCCTTGATCACCGGCAGCGACTGGATGGGGTCGGCTATCCAACCGTCCCCCATGCGCCCGGCGCGCTCGAGCCCGGCCGGCACCCAACCGGCCAGCCAGATCGGCGGACCGCCGTCCTGGTAGGGCAGCGGCGTGACGCGTACGTCCTCGATGGTGTGGTAGCGACTGGGATAGCTGAACGGCTGCCCGGTCCAGGCCTGGCGCAGGATCTCGACGCATTCCTCGGTGCGGCCCGCACGCTGCTTGATGGGCACGCCGAAGGCGTCGAAGTCGTGTGGCTGGTAGGCAATGCCGAGCGCCGAGATCATGCGTCCACGCGTCGCCTGGTCGACCACCGCGATGTCCTCGGCGAGCCGGATGGGATGGTAGAGCGGCGCCAGCAGGACGCAGGTGCCGACCTTGATGCGGCTCGTCTTCATGCCGATGAGGCCGGCCATCAGCACCGGCGCCGGCAGGTAGCCGTCCTCCTGCTGGTGATGCTCGGTGAAGAAGAAGCCGTCGAAGCCGACCGCCTCGCAGGTCTGCGCCTGTTCGATGAGCTCGTCGATGAGCCCGGCCACGTTGCGCCCGTCGGGCGGGTCCTGGGTGCAGGGGAAATAACCTACCGGCAGCATGCGTCCTCCTCTCCTCGTGCGGCGGGAGGCGGCATCTTCGCAGATTTGGCCGGGGTCGTGCGCGGCCGTCCCGGCCTCAGGCGTGCCGCTCGCGCGTCGCCCACAGCAGCAGCGCGGCGCCGAGCACGGCCGAGGCCACGGAGCCGGCGAGCACGCCGACGCGGGTCGCGGCGAGGTGGTTGAACGCGCCATGCTCGAAGGCCAGCCCGCCGATGAACAGGCTCATCGTGAAACCGACGCCGGCGAGCACGCACACGGCGTAGAAGGCCGGCCAGTCCACGCCCTCGGGCAGGCGCGCGAAGCCGGCGCGGATGGCCACGCCGCAGGCCACGAACACCCCGACCTGCTTGCCGGCAAACAGCCCGAGCGCAATGCCGAGCGGCAGGCCGGCGATCAGCATGTCGGCGCTCAGGCCGAGCAGGGGAACGCCGGCATTGGCGAAGGCGAACAGCGGCAGTACCCCGTAGGCCACCCACGGATGGAGGGCGTGCTCGAGCCACACCAACGGGGCGTGCCCCGCGTCGTCGCGGGCCAGCGGAATCGCGAGACCCACGACGACCCCGGCCAGCGTCGCGTGCACGCCCGACTTCAGCACCGCCACCCAGATGAACAGCCCGACCAGGGCGTAGGGCGTGATGCCGCGCACACCGGCACGGTTCAGCGCCACCAGGACGGCGGTGCCGAGCGCGGCGAGGCCGAGCGCGAACAGCGACAGGTCACTGGTGTAGAACAGCGCGATGACGATGATCGCGGCGAGGTCGTCGAATATCGCGAGCGAGGTCAGGAACAGGCGCAGCGACAGCGGCACGCGCGAGCCGAGCATGGCGAGGACGCCAAGGGCGAAGGCGATATCGGTCGCCGCTGGCACTGCCCAGGCCTGCACCGCCGTCGCGTCGCCGTGGTTGAAGAGGAGGAAGACCAGCACGGGGACGACGAAACCGCCGGCGGCGCCGATCGCGGGCAGCACGACCTGGCTGCGCTCGGACAATTCGCCCTCGCGCACCTCGCGCTTGAGTTCGAGGCCGATGAGCAGGAAGAACACCGCCATCAGGCCGTCGTTGATCCACAGCAGCAGCGGCTTGTCGATGCCCTGGCCGTCGACCAGCACGGCGAAACGGACGTCGAGCAGGCGCTCGTAGTACGGCGCCAGCGGCGTGTTGCTGATGACCAGCGCCGCCAGCGCGGCGATCATGAGCACGAGGCCGGAGGCGGCCTCGAGACGCAGGAATTCACGCAACAGCGACACGACCATGGCGCGCAGGGTGACCGCTGGCCACGCCGGAGACAAGCCCGGCACACGCCTGTCACGCCGGCTCGTCACTGTTCGTCATGGTTCGAACACCTTGGGAGCATGCCCGCTTGAACGCCACCGATCCGTTCGAAAGCCAGCGCCGGTTTCTCTTCGGCCTCGCCTACCGCATGCTCGGCAGCGTCGGCGACGCCGAGGATGTCGTGCAGGACGCCTGGCTGCGCTGGCGCGCCGCGGACGCGACGGCCGTCGAGCAGCCGCGCGCCTGGCTCGCCCGTGTCGTCACCCATCTCTGCATCGACCTGCTGCGCCGCCGTCGGCGTGAACGCTGCGATTACGCGGGCCCCTGGCTGCCCGAGCCGCTGGTGACGACGGCCGCGGACGAGGGTCCGGACGCCGCCCATCACGTCGCCCTCGCCGAGAGCCTGTCGCTCGGCTTGCTCGCCCTGCTCGAGACCCTGGGCCCATCCGAACGAGCGACCTTCGTCCTGCGCGAAGCCTTCGACATGGACTACGCGTCCATCGGCGCCATTCTCGACGCGCCGCCCGCAACCTGCCGCCAGTGGTTCCACCGGGGCCGTCGCCGCCTGGCCGCGCGTGGCAGCGACGGCAAGCCGCGCGGTGCGAGTCGTGCCCAGCTGGTGCGATTCCTCGAAGCGCTCGCCAGCGGCGATGCCGACCGCGTCGCCGCGCTGCTCACGGCCGAGGTCGAACTGGTCAGCGACGGCGGCGGTCGCGTCGCGGCGGCCACCCGGCCGTTGCACGGTCGGCGCGCGGTGTCGCGCTTCCTCGCCGGACTCGCCGCGCGCGCCGACGCCGCCATGCGGGTCGTGCCGGCGCGGATCAACGGCGGCTGGGGTTTTCTCGTCTACCGCGACGCCGTGCTCGAAACCGCCGCCGCGCTGAGCGCGACGGACGCGGCGATCGCCGGGCTCTATTTCGTGCGCAACCCGGACAAGCTCGCCCGCCTGCAGTCCGCGACGGCCTCAGCGACGCAGTTCGCCCAGGACCCATAAGCCCCACAGCAGGCCGCTGGCCAGTACGCTGCTGCCGGCAAGACGCAGCGCTGATGGCGGCCCGGCGCCCGCTTCGAGCACGAAGGCGAGGCCCAGCAGCAGGAAGCCGAGCGCGCAGGTCTGCAACGGCAGGACCAGCGCCGGGATCGCGCGCACGACGCAAAGACCGACCAGCATCGTCACCAGGAGCAGGCCCCAACCGGCGCCGAACAGGGCGAGCGGCAGGCGTGTGGGTCCGAATACGACCATGGCGATGAGACCGCACACCGCCACGGCGAGCGCCGCGAGGGCGACCCCGCCGACCAGCCGCTCGACCTGCCCCGGCGGCTGCCACTGCCGGCGATCCCGCTTCGCTCCGGCCATCCTTACGCGTAACCCGGCCGGTCGAACGGTTCGGCCAGCGCACCGAGTTGCTCCCGTAATTCGAGGATGTGCCGCTCCCAGTAGGCCTGGGTGTTGAACCAGGGGAAGGCGAACGGGAAGGCCGGGTCGTCCCAGCGCCGCGCGAGCCACGCCGCGTAGTGCAGCATGCGCAGCGTGCGCAGCGGCTCGATGAGCGCCAGCTCGCGGTAGTCGAAGTCGGCGAACTCCTCGTAGCCGTCCAGCACGGCGTCGAGCTGGGCGCGCTGCTCCGCGGGATCGCCGGACAGCAGCATCCAGAGATCCTGCACCGCCGGCGCCATGCGCGCATCGTCGAAATCGACGAAATGCGGGGCGTCGTCGCGCCACAACACGTTGCCGGCGTGGCAGTCGCCGTGCACGCGCCGCAGGCGCACCTCGGTGCGCGACGCGAAGGCCCGTTCGAGGTGGGCCATGAGGTCGCGGGTGATGCTGTCGTAGGCCGGGACGAGGTCGGCCGGTATCCAACCGTCCAGCAGGAAGGCAATGCTCTCGCGCGCGAACTCGTCCACGGTGATGGCACCGCGCGCGCTGAATGCGCGACCGCCACCGATGGTGTGCATGCGCGCGAGGCAGCGCCCCATGGTGCGCAGGTTGTCGGCGCGGTCGAGATCCGGCGCGCGCCCGCCGCGGCGCGGGTAGAGCGCGACGCGAAAGCCCTCGTGTTCGCGCAGGGTCGCACCCGCGGCGTCCGCCAGCGGCGCCACCACCGGCAGCCCCTGGGCGGCGAGTTCGGCGACGAAATCGTGTTCCTCGGCGAGCGCGGTGTCGGACCAGCGGCCTGGCCGGTAGAACTTCGCCACCAGCGGCTCGCCATCCTCGATGCCGACCTGGTAGACGCGGTTCTCGTAGCTGTTCAGGGCCAGCAGGCGACCGTCACAGCGGACACCGCCCGCTTCGACCGCGGCGAGGATGAAATCCGGCGTCAGGCGGTCGAAGGGATGCGGGTCGGACACTTCAGCGCCGCAGGCGATCGGCCAGCGCGGCGACCTGGTCGAGCACCGGCAGAACCTCGTCACGCGGCGCCGAGGGCAGGCCGAAGATGAGGTGCGAGTAGCCCGCGGCGACCTGTTCGCGCACCGCGGCCTCCTCCATCGGCGGGTAGAACAAGGCGAGGGTGATGTCGTCCGCGTTGCGCCCGCGCTTGGCACAGGCCTCGCGCAGTTGCGCGACCGAGGCGCCGCCTTCACGCCCGCCGACCGGGATCCAGCCATCGGCGTACTCGGCCACGCGGTCGGCGACGAACTTCGAATTGGCGCCGATCCAGATCGGCGGGCCGCCGGCCTGCACGGGCTTGGGGTAGGACCACATCGGCGCGAAGTCGACGTAGTCGCCGTGGAACTCGGCTTCGTCCTCGGTCCAGATGGTCTTCATGGCCAGGATGCGTTCGCGCACGACCTTCCAGCGGCTCTCGAACTCGACGCCGTGGTTCTCGATCTCGGGCTTGTTCCAACCGGCGCCGATGCCGAAGATGAAGCGCCCGTTCGACAGGCGATCGAGCGTCGCCACCTCCTTGGCCAAGGTGATGGGGTGGCGCTGCGAGACCAGGCAGATGCCGGTACCGAACTTGATCCGTTCGGTGACCGCGGCGCAGGCGCCGAGCACGACGAAGGGATCGTAGGTGCGCAGGTAGTGCGGCGGGATCTTGCCCTCGGGGAAGAACGGCGAGGTCGTGCCGAGCGGGATGTGGGTGTGCTCGGGGACGAACAGCGAATCGAGCCCGCGGGCCTCGACCTCGCGCGCGAGGTCGACCGGCTGCATGGACTGGTCGGTGGCGAAAATCATCACGCCGCAGGCAGGTGGGGTCATGGCGGGCTCCTGAAAGGGGGACAGTATACTTTCGGCGGCCCCGGCAACGGGGCCGCCGAAAGTATACTGTCCCCGCAGGCGGCATCGGGCCGCCGTGCCCTGTCCGGAGAGCCCGCGATGCAACGCCACGTCAACGTCCTCGGTGTCGGCATGACACCCATCAAGACCCCCAAGAAAGCCGATCCGTATGACGTCATGGGTGTCGCCGCCGGGCGCCTGGCCCTCGACGATGCCGGCATCGAATACGGCCTCGTCGAACAGGCCTACGTCGGCTATGTCTACGGCGATTCGACCGCCGGACAGCGCGTGGTCTACGACCTCGGCATGACCGGCATCCCGGTCTTCAACGTCAACAACAACTGCGCGACCGGATCCTCCGCGCTCTACCTCGCCCGCCAGGCGGTGGAGTCCGGGGCGGTCGAATGCGCGCTCGCACTCGGTTTCGAGCAGATGAGCCCGGGCGCGCTCGGCGTGGTCTTTCCCGATCGCCCGGCCCCGCTCGGCAAGTTCATCGACCGTGCGCTGGCCAAGTACGGCGACAGCCAGGTGCCGATGGCGCCGCTGCTCTTCGGCGGCGCCGGGCGCGAGTACATGGAGAAATACGGCACCAAGGCCGAAACCTTCGGCCGCATCACGGTCAAGGCGCGCCAACACGCCGCGCACAACCCGAACGCGGTGTTCCGCGACCCGCTCAGCCTGGAAGAGGTCATGGCGAGTGCCTCGATCTGCGACCCCGTGACCCGCTTCCAATGCTGCCCGCCGACCTGCGGGGCGGCCGCCGCCGTACTGTGCTCGGACGACTTCGCGCGCCGCTACGGCCTCAAGGCGCGGGTGCGCATCGCTGCCCAGGCCATGACCACCGACACCGCCTCGACCTTCGGCGACAGCCTCATCGCGACCGTCGGCTACGACATGTCCAAGGCCGCGGCGCAGAAAGTCTACGAAGCGGCCGGCATCGGCCCCGAGGACGTCAAGGTGGTGGAACTCCACGACTGCTTCTCGACCAACGAGGTACTGAACTACGAGGCGCTGGGCCTGACCGCCGAGGGCACCGCCGAACGCATGATCGAGGACGGCGACAACACCTATGGCGGCAAGTACGTGGTCAACCCGTCTGGCGGCCTCATCTCCAAGGGCCACCCGCTCGGTGCCACCGGGCTCGCGCAGTGCGCCGAACTGAACTGGCACCTGCGCGACGAAGCCGGCGCCCGCCAGGTCGCGAACGCCAAGGTCGCCCTGCAGCACAACATCGGGCTCGGCGGCTGCTGCGTGGTGACGCTCTACGAACGTCTCGCCTGAGGGGCCGGGCACGGCCGTGGCCCACCCCACGCTCACCGCCATCGGTCTCGGCCGCATGGGCAGCGCGCTGGCCGGCTGCTTCGCGACGGCCGGCGTGCCGCTGACGGTTTGGAACCGCAACCCCGCGCGTGCCTTCGCCTTCGACGGCCGTGCCGCCATCGGTCTCAACGCGGCCGCGGCCTGTGCGGCGAGCGAGGTCATCGTGCTGTGCCTGTCGGATTACGGTGCCGGCCTCGAGGTCATGGACGAGGTCGCCGCGCACACCGACCTGGCCGGCAAGCTGCTGGTTCAGTTCACCAGTGGTTCGCCGTCCGATGCACGCACCATGGCCGCCTGGGCGCGCATGCACGGCCTCGGCTATCTCGACGCCGCCATCCTCGCCTACCCGTCCGGGGTCGGTACCGACGGCGCCATCGTCTTCTACGCGGGTGACGAAACGGCCTGGGAGTCGCATGCCGAGACCCTGCGCCTGCCCGGCGGACTGACCCGCTACCTGGGCGAAGCGGTCGGCGCTGCCGCCGCACTCGACTGCGCCGCACTCGGCTATTACTACGGCGCGACCCTGGCCATGCTGCACGGTGCCGCGCTGTGCGAATCCGAGGGCTTGCCGCTCACGGAATACTTCTTCATCGCCAAGCGCCTCGCGCCGCTGTTCGAGATGACCGCAGACGGTGCGCGCGAGATGATCGCGCGCGAGATCTACGCCGGCAACGACTGCGCCAACGAGGTACACGCCGCCGCCATGCGTCACGTCCAGCGCATGACCCACGACAACGAAGTCGAGCCGCGCCTCGCCGACACGGTGATGACGACGTTCAAGAAAGCGCTTGCCGCCGGTCACGGCGAGGACGAGATCGCCGCCCTGTTCGAAGTCCTGCGGCGCGCGCGCTGAACGCTCAGGCGGTCGTCGCGAAGAAGGTGTAGCTGCGCTCGACCCGTGCCACGCGCACGGCGTAGGCCTCGTACCACTGCGCGCGGCCGCGCGCCTGGGCGGCGCGGTGTTCGACCTGCTGCTTCCAGTTCAGGATCGCGGACTCGTCGCGCCAGTAGCTCACCACCACCTCACCGCCCTGGTCGTGGGCCGACTCGACACCGAGGAAGCCGGGCATGCCCGCCACGAGTTCCAGCATGCGCGCGACGGTAGCGCCATAGTCGGCCTGGTCGGCGCTGGCACGGGCGGTGAAGATAACGGCGTAGTACGGGGCCTCGAGCCCCTCCAGGACGTTCATGGCGTGCACCCACAGGATCGGGGAGTCGCAGCATAGCGCCGGCGGCTCGCGGCCGTCAGCCCCGGTGCCCCTCGCGCTCGCCATGAACTCCGTGGCACGGCTGCCGCGCGACGGCCACGCGTGAGCGATCCGGGCTAGACTGCGCACCGGAGGTATCAACGATGACCCATGCCCTGCGCCACGCGTTCACCCTGGCGGCCCTGCTCGCCAGCGTCCTCACCGGCGCCGCCGCGCTCGCCCAGCAATCGTCCGTCGACGTCTGGGAGACCCTGCTCCGGCCGCACCATTTCGCCGATGTCGACATCATCGAAGACAGCACCGTCATCGAACTCTCCACGCCCTACCGCTCCGAGGACGCCGCCTTCACCCCGGTACGCATCACGGCCAAGATCCCGCAGACCCCGCAGCGCTACATCGAGGCCATCCACCTCTTCGTCGACCAGAACCCGGAACCCAAGGTCGGCACCTTCCACTTCACCCCGGCGGCGACGCGCGCCGACCTCGCGCTACGCATCCGCGTCGATCGGTACACCGACGTTCGTGCCATCGCCGTGCTGAATACCGGTGAGCACCACATGGTCAAGAGTTTCGTCAAGGCGCAGGGCGGCTGCGCCATCCCCGTCACCATCAATTACCAGGAAGCCATGGCGGGTCTCGGCAAGGTGCAGTTGCGTACCCTCGCCGACCAGGCCGGTGACGACGCCGGGCTGGCGACGCAGCTGCGCGTACGGCACCCCAATTTCACCGGCATGCAGATGGACTACAAGATCAACGCCGTGCGCCCCGCCCACTACGTCAACTCGATCCGCGTGCTGCTGAACGGTGAGCCAATCATGAGTGCGGAGACCGGCATCTCGATCAGCGAGGACCCGAGCTTCCGTTTCTTCGTCAATCCGCAGGCCCAGGGCACGCTGACTGCCGAGATCACCGACACCAAGGGCAACAGCTGGGAAGAGTCTCTCAGCTTGTAGGACGACCGCGCACTCAGCGCCGCAGCAGGCCCGTCGCGCCGTCGAGGCAAGCCACGGCCTCGGCGACCACGCGTTCGACGATGTCGGCTGCCGGTGGGCAATCGACGACGAGGTCGATGGCCTCGCCGACGATGACCGCGGCGCGCGCCGGATCGCCTGCAGCGACCGCCCGTGCGTAATCGGCGCGGGCGGTATCGAGCGAATCCTCGAAGGCGGCCGGGCTGGCCGCGTAATCCCGCGTCAGGTCGTTGCCGAGGCTGCGCAGGGCGTAGCCGGGTGGCCAGTCCCAACCGCGCAGACGGTCGAACACGGCGCTGCGCACCGTGTCATCACCGCGCCCCGCCACCGCCGCCCTGCGCAGGGCGGCCGGCGCCAGCGACTCGGCGCTGGCATAGAAGCGGCTGCCGAGCATGCCGCCGGCGGCGCCGAGCATCAGCGCCGCGGCGAGCCCGCGGCCATCGGCGATACCGCCCGCGGCCACCACCGGCAGCGGCGCCACGACGTCGATCACCGCCGGCACCAAGGGCAGGGTGGCACGCTGGCCGGCATGGCCGCCCGCCTCGCTGCCCTGGGCCACGAGCACGTCCGCACCCGCATCACGCGCGGCGCATGCCTGCGCCACGCTCTGCACCTGGACGATGAGCCGGGCGCCGGCGGCCTGGACGGCCGCGGCGAACGGCGCCACCTCGCCGAACGACAGCAGGACTGCACGCACGCCGCGCTCGAGGGCGAGGTCGAGCACTCCTGGACACTCGGCCAGCCGCCAGCCGATGAAGCCGATGCCGACTGGCGCGTCGCCGGCGGCCGCCAGCTCGCCCCCGACCCATTCCGGGTCACAGTACCCGCCGCCGATGAGACCCAGGCCACCGGCACGGCTGACCGCGGCGGCGAGACGTCCACCGGCAATGCCGGCCATGGGCGCCGACAACAGCGGATGCGCGATACCGAGCGTGTCGTTCAGGGCGGTGTGCAGGCGGCGGGATGCCATGGACCGATTGTCGCGCCGGCTCGCGCCGGACGAAAGCCGTGACGCCGTGAATGGGCTACACTCGGCGGCCCGTTCCGCCTCGCCGCCGCGCCCATGTTCGACCGCAACTTCATCGTTCTCGAAATCGCCAACATCCTCGCCGGCCCCATCACCAGCATGGCCTTCGCCGAACTCGGGGCGCGCGTCATCAAGCTCGAGAACCCGCACACCGGTGGCGACGCCACGCGCGGCTGGAAACTCGCCAGCGAGCCGGACGACACCGACATTTCCGGCTACTTCGCCTGCGCCAACTGGGGCAAGGAATCCCTGGCCTGCGACTTCACCTGCGCCGCCGGACGCGACATCGCCTACGCCCTCGCCGCCCGCGCGGACATCGTCGTGGCCAGTTTCAAGCCTGGTGACGAAACCCGCCTGGGACTCGATTACGCCACCCTCGCGGCCCTCAATCCGCGCCTGATCTACGGCCATATCAGTGCCTACGGCGGCGACGATCCGCGCCCCGGCTTCGACGCCATCCTGCAGGCCGAGGCCGGCTTCACCTTCCTCAACGGCGAACCGGACGGACCACCGACCAAGATGCCGGTCGCACTCATCGACCTCCTGCTGGCGCACCAACTCAAGGAAGGCCTGCTGCTCGCCCTGCTCAAGCGCGAACGAACCGGCCAGGGTTCGCTCGTCACGACGTCGTTGCTCGAAGCCGGGGTCGCCTCGCTCGCCAACCAGGCGACCAACTACCTCGTCGGCGGCGTGGTTCCGCAGCGCATGGGTTCGGAGCATCCCAACATCGTGCCCTACGGTTCGATCCTGACCTGTGCCGACGGCCGCGAGGTGGTCATCGCGGCAGCCACTGAACGCCAATACCGCGAACTCGTCCGTGCACTCGGCCTGCCCCAGCTGGCCGAGGACCCGGCCTATGCGACCGGCCAGGCGCGGGTACGGCGGCGCGACGAGCTCCTCGGTCACATCCGCCGCCAGGCCGCGACCCTGCCCGCCGCCGATCTCGCCGGACGGCTCACCGCCGCCAAGGTGCCCTTCGGATTCGTCAACGACATGGCGCAGGTGTTCGAACAACCTGGCGCGCAGCGCCTGCTGCTCAGCGCCGAACGCGACGGGCGTCCCCTGCGCGGGGTGCGCACGCTCGCTTTCGGCGGCAACGCCGCGACCACCGTCACGCCGGCACCCCCGCCCCATTTCGACGAGCACGCCGAGGCCATCCTCGGCCAACTCCTCGGTCTCGACCCGGCCGCCATCGCCGCGCGGCGCGCGGCCGGCGCGTTCGGTCCACCGACGCACGCCTGAGCCGCACGCGGCGCCCGGGCCGCCTATAATCCTGGTTGGTTCAAGTTGTCGTAGGGCGAGGCCGCAATAACGGGGACAGCCGCGCCAGCGCGTGGTTTCACCCGTCTCTCGGAGCGCTCGCGGGCCATGACAACGCAGAACCTGGCACCGGTGCAATCCACGAAGGAGCGGCCCGCGTGGTCGAATGACATGGACGACCTGGTTCGCGATGAGACGCGGCTGCTCGCCGCCGGCTTCGATGCGGTCACCGACGCCGTGCTGCTGCTCGATGGGCACGGTCGTGTCCAACGCCTGAACCGAGCGGCCACGGCCCTGCTCGGCATCGCGTCGGCTGACGCGCTGCGGCGACCGTGGACCGACATCGTGACGTTCGATGCCGCACTCAGCGAGGCGCCGCCGCCAACCGATCCGCTGGGCAATCCGCGCCCCGGCGAATATGCCGTGACCCTCGACCGTGCCGTCGCCGAGCCCGGGCAACGTGTCGCGCTCCTCGTCTGGGCACTCGATCCGCCCCTCCGCGGCAGCATCATCGGCCTGCGACTGCAGCGCGATCTCGCGCCACTGGAAGCCGAGCTCGCCCATAGCCGCCACCTGCTCCGCCTGGCCTGTATCCGTGGCCAGGTCGGGTTGTGGGAATGGGACGTGGTCGCCGACGTCGTGCGCGAATCGGGCTACTGGGTCGGACGCACGCTGCACACCGCAGCCGGCCACGAGAATCCCAGCCTGGCCCTGGTGCCCTACCTGCATCCCCACGACCGCCGGCCCGCACATGCTGCACTGGTGGCGTATCTCAAGGGCGAAACCGAGTTCTTCGAAACCGAAATGCGCCTGCGCGCGCTCGACGGCAGTTACCTGAATTTCGTCGTTCGTGGTCAGGCCCTGGCGCGCGATGCCGCTGGTCGGGTACTGAGCATGGCCGGTACCAACATCGACCTCTCGGCCTTCCGCGAGCAGGAAGCCCTGCTCGAATTCGCACTGGAAAGCAGCCAGCAGGGTATCTGGGACTGGGACCTCGATCGCGGACGCATCATCGAGCACAACTACTGGCGTCCGGACATGGAACGCGGGCACCTCCCCTCGGTGATGTCGCAGGGCCGCTTCATCGATCACCTGCACGGCGACGACCGTGAACGCCTGCGCGAGTGCGCCGTCACCTACCTGCGCGGCGGTACCAGCTCGATGGAGTGCGAAGTGCGCATCGAGCGCGAGGACGGGACCTGGGGCGAATTGCTGCTGCGTGGTCGCGCCCTCGAAAGGGATGACAACGGTCGCGTGCACCGCATCATCGGGACCTACACCGAGATCAGCGCCCTCAAGGCGCAGGAACGCCGGCTGCAGCTCGCGCTCGAGAACGGCCGGCAGGGCCTGTTCGAGTGGCTGCCGGAAAGCGATCGGCTCGATTTCTCGCGCGAATGGTATGCCCTGTTCGGCCACGCCCCGGGCTCGATCGTCTCGCTGCGGATCGACCTCCAGCACATCCTGCACCCCGACGATGTCGCCAGCGGGTTCGACGCCCTGGTGCCGATGCTGCGCGGCGACCGCGACACCTTCGAAGTGGAGCACCGTCTGCGCCACGCCGACGGCCACTACCTCACCGTGCTGTCGCGTGGCCGGGTCATCGAACGTGACGCCAGCGGCCGCGCCACGCGGGTCATCGGCACCCACGTCGACATCAGCGCGCTGAAGGTGACCGAGAACCGCCTGATCGAGTCACGCAAACTGCTGGAGACGGTGATTGATGCCTTCCCCCAGCGCGTGTTCTGGAAGAGCCTCGACAACCACTACCTCGGCAGCAACCAGAGTTTCGCCCGCGATGCCGGCGTCGCCAGCCCGGCCGAGCTGATCGGCAAGCGCGTCAGCGACATCCCCTGGCCGATCGCCTTCGACGAGATCGCGGCCGACGATCGCCGCCTGATCGACGGCGGCGAAGACCACATCAACGTGCGCCGGCCATTCCGCACGGTCGCCGGCGATGAATTCTGGGCCGAGACGACCAAGGTCCCCATTCACGATGCCGCCGGCAGGACCATTGCGATCCTCGGCATCTACGACGACGTCACCGAGGAACAGGCTCGCGAAGTGCAGCTGCGCACCGTCGCCGAAGCCCTGACGGGCAACGATCGCGCGCGCCTGCTCGACAACCTGGTCAAGGCCGCCGTCGAACTGGGCGGCGCCGACTGCGGCTTCATCGCGCGCGCTCGCGACGACAGCGCCGAGGTCGAGATCGTCGCCAGCTATCCCGCCGACGCCATGCCGACGGACCTCGATTACAGCCTGGCCGCGACGCCATGCGAGCGCGCCATGGCCGAGGGCCGCTATTTCCAGCGCGACGGCGTGCGCGCGGATTTCCCGGCCGCGCACGGACTCGCCCAACTCGACATCGAGGGTTATGCCGGGCAGCGCCTGGTGGCTGCCAGTGGCACTACCGTGGGCCTGTTCGTCCTGCTGTTCCGTCACGGTCACGCCGACAGCGGTCGCGTCCGCCGCGTCCTCGACGTGCTCGAAACGCGCGTCACCAGCGAACTCGAACGGGAACTGTCGCTGGCCGAACTCGCCGCCAGCGAACAACGCCTGAATGCCGCGATCGAGGCCGGCGGCCAGGGCGTGTGGGAGTGGTCTCCGCACAGCGATACCCTGAACGTCATCGGGCCGTTCTTCCGTGAACGCAACATCAACAGCGGTCGTGGCATCGAAGCCCTCCACCACCCCGACGACCTACCGCGCATGAAACGCGTGCTGCGCGAGTTCCTCCTCGGCCGCACCGCCTTCTACGAGTACGAAGCCCGCCTGCGAAGCGGCGACGACAGCTACCGCTGGATGCTGGTACGCGCGCGCGCCGCCGAACGCGACGCCAACCACCGCGTCACTCGCCTGATCGGCACCGTCACCGACATCTCGGCGCTGAAGGCCGCCCAATCCGCCTCCGAGCAGGCCCAACAGTTTCTCGGCCTGGTCATCGACACCGTGCCGCAGGCGATTTTCTGGCAGGACCTCGAGTTCCGCTACGGTGGGTGCAACCAGCGCTTCGCCGATCTCGCCGGGGTCACTTCACCGCTGGAAATCGTCGGACGCAGCGATGCCGACCTGTGGTGGGCTGATGACGCGGTGCGCTTCCACGAGGCCGATCGCCGTCTGCTCGACGGTCACGTGCGCCAGTTGCGTTCCGAGAACGAGATCCGTCGCCCCGGCTGCGAACCCGGCTGGTTCGAGACCACCAAGGTCGCCATGCGCGACCCCGACGGCCGCATCATCGGCATCCTCGGTGCCATCCACGACATCACCACGCGCAAGCAGGCCGAAGATGCCGCCCGTCATCTCGCGCGCTTCGACCCGCTGACCAACCTGCCCAACCGGCGGTACTTCACCGAACGCCTCGAGACCAGCCTCGCCGCGGCCAGCCGCCACCAGCGCATGGGTGCGCTGCTGTTCATCGATCTCGACCAGTTCAAGCAGATCAACGACACCCTGGGCCATTCGGTCGGCGATGCCCTGCTGCAGGCCGTCGCCGAGCGGCTGCGTAACGTCACCCGGCAGGAAGACACCGTGGCCCGTCTCGGCGGTGACGAGTTCGTCGTTCTGTTGCCGGAAGTCGCGGCCGATCTCGAGGCCTGCGCGCGCCAGGCGCAGACCGTGGCCGAGAAGATCC
The DNA here is from genome assembly GCA_050184115.1 of Gammaproteobacteria bacterium. Classification (GTDB taxonomy): domain Bacteria; phylum Pseudomonadota; class Gammaproteobacteria; genus JACKNG01. Next base: position 261,283 of record JBFXAQ010000006.1, read on the forward strand.
ACAGCTCGCTCGGCCAGCCGTTCCAATTCGAACATCACCAGTTCCACATCACGCCGACCATCGGCATCTCGCTTTTCCCCGAAGGCAACAAGAGCGTCGACGACGTGCTCAAGGAAGCCGACACGGCGATGTACAACGGCAAGGCCGCCGGGCGTAACGTCACCCGTTTCTTCCGTCGCGAGATGGAGGAAGCAGCGCAGACACGGTTGCGCATCGAGGGCGACCTGCGCCGCGCCATCGTCCGCCGCGAGTTCGAACTCGCCTTCCAGCCGCAGGTCGACCGCGTCGGCGAGGTGACCGGCGCCGAGGTCCTGCTGCGCTGGCGGCATCCCGAGCGTGGCATGATCCCGCCCGGCGATTTCATCCCTGTTGCCGAGGAGCGCGGCCTCATCGTCGACATCGGACGCTGGGTGCTCGACGCCGCCTTCGACTGTTTCCGCCGCTGGACCGACGATGCCAGCGTCGATCTCGACGAACTCGCCATCAACGTCAGCTCGCGCCAGTTTCGCTCGGACGATTTCGTCGCCGACGTCGAGCGGCTGCTGGTGCTGCATCGCATCCCGCCGCACCGTATCGTGTTCGAGATCACCGAGAGCACCGTGGTGGAGGACGTCGAAGCCACGATCGAGATCATGGAGCGACTGCGGCGGGTCGGCATCCGTTTCGCCATCGACGACTTCGGTATCGGCTACTCGTCGCTGTCCTATCTCAAGCGCCTGCCCATCGACCAGCTCAAGATCGATCGCTCCTTCATCGCCGACATCGGGCGCGACAACAACGACGAGGTCATCTGCCAGACCATTGTCGCCATGAGCCAGCACCTGCGCTTGCAGACCATTGCCGAAGGGGTGGAGACGCGCGAGCAGTACAACTTCCTCTCGCGCCTGCGCTGCAACGGCTACCAGGGCTACCTGTTCCTGCCGCCGAAGCCGGAGCAGGAATTCCTCGAGTACTGCCGCAGCACCCAGGCAATGGCCTGAGGATCGGGGCAGACCGGCGCCGGTGCCGTCCACGGCGCAGGCCCGACCGAAATCGGCCACAATAGCGCTCCCCTGCGCCCGGGAGCCTGCGATGACCGATATCCTCGACCGCCTGCACACTGCGGCCCCCGTGTGGAATGCCGGCATGGGCGGCGGCCTCGCCGGGCCGACACTGGCCGCGGCCGTCAGCGAAGCCGGCGGGCTCGGCGTCCTCGGTGTCGGCGGCGGTCTGCCACGCGCCGCCATCCTCGCCTACGTCGACGAAACCCGCCGCCTGACCCGTCGTCCCTTCGGCGCCAATATCATCCTGCCGATGTCGGACGGCAGCGACATCGAGGCCTGTTTCGACGCGCGCGTCGACGTGCTGGTCCTGTTCTGGGGCGATCCACAGCCCTTCCTCGCCGACGCGCGTCGGCGAGGCATCGCTGTCATTGCCCAGTGCGGTGGCCCCGACGATGCCGTCGCCGCCGCCGACGCCGGGGTCGACGCCGTGATGGTGCAGGGCACCGAGGCCGGCGGACACGTCAAGGCGCTCGCCCCACTCGCCGAGACCGTGCCGGCGACCGTGCGTGCCCTCGGACGCCGGATCCCCGTGATCGCCGCCGGCGGGCTGGCCACCGGCGACGACATCGCGACCGCGCTCGGGTACGGCGCCCGCGCCGTCTCCCTCGGCACACGCTTTCTCGCCAGCACGGAGGCCGCCGCCGTCGAGACCTACAAGGCGCGCCTGCTCACCGCGCGCGCCGCCGATACCGTGTTCACCGACCTCTTCGACATCGGCTGGCCCCGGGCCAACCACCGTGTGCTGCGCAATGCCACCTACCAGGCCTGGGAGGCGGCCGGTTGCCCGCCTCCCGGTGCAAGGCCCGGTGAGGGCGAGGAAATCGGTACAATCCCGGCCGGCGACGACCGTGCACCACTGCCGCGCTATGCCGTGATGCCACCGATGACCGGCTTCGAAGGCGACGTCGATGCCGCCGCGCTCTATGCCGGCGAATCGGTCGAACGCATCGACGCCATCGCCCCGGCCGCGGACCTCGTCCGGCGCCTGATGGAGGAGCTGCGCGCAGCGACGTGAACCGCCGTCATCCCCCGCGGCCTGCCCTGCGGGCTGCGCGAGCAGGCCCGCGGACGAGGCATACGGCTACCGGGAGCAGTGTTCACGCCCCTTGCGACGAGCGGCACGCTACCGCCAACGGCCGCCGCGGCGACGAAGCCAACCAGGACAATCACGAGACGACCTGAATCACCATGCGAGTCACCCAACCACTGCAGCGCAACCTGCAACAGATCCCCAACGAGATTGCCACCATTGACGGCGAGCGCCGTCGGACCTGGGCCGAATTCGTGGAGCGCGTGGCTCGCCTCGCCGGCGGCCTGCGCAGCCTCGGCGTCGAACCCGGCGATCGCGTCGCCGTCATCGGCCTCAACTCCGACCGCCACATGGAAGTGTTCTTCGCCGTACCGTGGGCCGGCGCCGTCATCGTGCCGACCAACTACCGCTGGTCAGCCCCCGAGATCGCCTTCTCGCTGAACGACTCGGGCACCCGCGTGCTGTTCATCGACCACGCGTTCTGGCCGCTGGTCGCCGAACTGCGTCCACTGGTCGACCATCCGCTGACCGTCGTCTGCATCGATGGCGCGCTCGACGGCCACGACGCCGTGCACGACGACCTCGTCGCCGACCACGCAGCGATCGATGAGTACGTCAACACCACCGACTCGCTGTCTGGCATCTTCTATACCGGCGGTACCACCGGGCGCTCCAAGGGCGTGATGCTGACCCATGGCAACCACGTCGCCAACACGCTGCAGTTCGCGGCCATGATCAGCTTCGGTGCCGACATCTGCTACCTCCATGCGGCACCGATGTTCCATATCGCCGACGCCCTCTACATCTACCTCGTCACCCATCTTGGCGGGCGCCACGTCTTCATCCCGCGCTTCGAGCCAGCGGCCTGTGCCGGCGCCATGCAGGAACACGCCGTCACCGACACCATCCTCGTGCCGACCATGATCCAGATGCTGCTCGAGCAGAAGGGGTTCGCCGACTACGACCTGTCCAGGCTCGAACGGCTCTACTACGGCGCCTCGCCGATGCCGGAGGCGGTGGCCGTCGACCTCATCGCCAAGCTGCCGCACGTCGCCGCGTTCCAGCTCTACGGCCAGACCGAATCGGCGCCGCTGTTGACCGCGCTCGACTCGCGCTACCACGTCACGGAGGGGCCGCTCGCCGGCCGTCTGCGCTCGGCCGGACGCGCCGTGCCGGCGGTCGAGATCCGCATCGTCGATGACAACGACGTCGAGGTGCCGCGCGGCACGGTGGGTGAAATCGTCGTGCGCGGCCCTAACGTGATGAAAGGCTACTGGGGCCGCGACGATCTCACCGCCGAAACACTGCGCGGCGGCTGGCTGCACACCGGCGATGCGGCCTTCATGGACGAGGGCGGTTTCGTCTTCATCAGCGATCGGCTGAAGGACATGATCATTTCCGGCGGCGAAAACGTGTACTCGACGGAAGTCGAAAACGCGCTCTACCAGCATCCCGACGTCGCCCAGGTCGCGGTCATCGGCATCCCCGACGACAAGTGGGGCGAACGCGTGCATGCCGTGGTCGTGCCGCGTGAGGGCGCCAATCCCGATCCCAAGGATCTCATGGCCTTCTGTCGCACGCTCATCGCCGACTACAAGTGCCCGCGTTCGGTCAGTTTCCGCGACGAACCACTACCGCTGTCAGGTGCCGGTAAGGTGCTCAAGACGGAGCTGCGCAAGCCGTTTTGGAGCGGGCGCGACCGCCAGGTCAACTGAACCGGCGCAACCCGCGCTGACGATGGGCGGTGTGCTTTTCACCCGCGCCGCGTTAACAGCATACTGCCCCGCTATCCCGGTCAGCCGAACAGGTCGCGCAGCAGCTCCGCGGTTTCTTCCCATCCCATGCAGGCGTCGGTGATCGACACGCCGTAGCGTAATGCCTCGCGCTCGAGCGGTTGGTTGCCGGCCTCGAGGTGGCTTTCGAGCATGAGACCGACAATACCCTGACGGCCCGCGGCACGTTGTGCCATCACCGTGCGCGCCACGATGGGTTGGCGCGCCGGATCCTTGGCCGAATTGCCGTGGCTGCAATCCACCATCACCGCTGCCGGCAAACCCGCGCCAGCAAGCTGTTCGAGCGCGGTCTCGATGTGTGCCGCCTCGTAGTTGGGCTCGCGTCCACCACGCAGGATGAGGTGCACGGCGGCATTGCCGCGCGTGCGGACGACCGCCGTGCGCCCCTGGCCATCGATGCCGAGAAAGTGGTGCGACGTGCGCGCGGCCTGCATGGCCTGCACGGCGATGGTCACGCTGCCATCGGTACCGTTCTTGAAGCCGCACGGCGCCGACAGTCCGCTGGCCATCTCGCGATGGGTCTGTGACTCGGTGGTGCGGGCGCCAATGGCGTACCAGCTGATGAGGTCGCCGAGGTATTGCGGCACGATGGGGTCGAGCGCCTCGGTCGCCGCCGGCATGCCGGCCTCGGCCAGTTCGACCAGGAAACTGCGCGCCAAGGTCAGACCGGACTCGATGTCGAAGCTGTCGTCGAGACGCGGATCGTTGATCAGGCCCTTCCAGCCCGTGGTCGTGCGCGGCTTCTCGAAGTAGACGCGCATGACGATGAACACGCGCTCGGCGAGTTCGGCGGCCAGCGCACGCAGGCGCCCGAGATACTCGCGGCCGGCAGCGAGGTCATGGATGGAACACGGCCCGACGACGACCAGTGCGCGAGGGTCCCGCCCGGCGACGATGTTCGCCACCGTGGCGCGGGCCCGGGCGACGAAGATGCTCGCTTCGGGCGCCAGCGGCAGGCGACGATGGAGGTCGGCCGGTGACGGCAGCGGCGTCAGGGCGACGACGTTCTGATTTTCGAGCGCGCAGGCATCGTTGAGGGCTTCGGACATCGGGCTTCCCGGTTCGACGACCCGCACGGGCCGCGTGGCAACATGAAATCGACGGCATCGGCGACACCGCGGACGGAACGCGATCATAACCCGCGCACCGCGACCGCCGTGTAACATCACCGTCCGCGCGTCGCCGGCAACCGCGCGGACGTGCGCCATTCGAACCAGCCTAACGACCACGAGTACTGTCATGACCAGGGCCTACCAGACCATCACCGTCGAACCGGTTACCCCGGCCATCGGCGCCAATATCGGCGGCGTCGATCTGTCGCGCCCGCTCGCAGCGAGCGTCCTGGCCGAACTGCTCGACGCCTTCCATGCCCACCTCGTGCTGTTCTTCCGTGAGCAATCCCTGACCCCGGACCAGCTGGTGGCCTTCGCGCGCAACTTCGGCGACATCGGCTACTACCCGTTCGTCGAGGGCATGGCGGGCCATCCCGAGGTCGTCGAAGTCATCAAGCGCGAGGACGAGACCATCAACTTCGGCGGCCTGTGGCATACCGACACGGCCTATCTCGAGCGCCCGCCGGCGGGCTCGGTCCTGTACGCCCTGACCGTGCCACCCTGCGGTGGCGACACTCTTTTCGCCAACATGTACCTGGCCTACGAGAACCTGTCGGATGGCATGAAGCAACTGCTGGACGGCCTGCGCGGGGTCAACAGCGCGGAGAAACCCGATGCCGCCGTCACCCGCGTCCACCGCATGGCCGACAAGCCGCGCGACGCGCGCGACATCGTCACCACCGCGTCCCACCCCATCGTCCGCACCCATCCGGTGACCGGGCGCAAGGCCCTGTACTGCTCGGATGCCCATACCACGCACATCGAAGGCTTGAGCGTTGAAGAGTCGCGCCCCATCCTGCAGTACCTCTACCGCCTGCAGCAGCGCGAAGCCTACGGTTGCCGCCTGCACTGGACGCCGGGCACCGTGGCCGTGTGGGACAATCGCTGCAGCCAACACAACGCACTCAACGACTACCACGGCCACCTGCGCGTGATGCATCGCGTCACACTGGAAGGCGAGGTACCTTACTAAGTGCGCACGACGCGCCATCCCAGGGGAGACAGACACCATGGCCGAACGATTTTTCAGCGACGAGGAACTGCGCGAGATGGAACGGCGCACGGTCGATCGCCTGACCGACGCCATCGAGGCCGGCGACGCCGAGCGGGCGAAGAAACTCGCCCGTCGCATGTACAACGAGTTCCTCTCCATGCACGACCTCTACCGCAACTGGATCACCGCGACCCTGAGCGAAGTCGGACGGCGTTATGGTGACGAGGCCCTCGACGACATCATGGTCGAAGGCGTGCGCGCCTGGTGGCAGCCGATAACCCGCAGCATGCCGCAGGATCCCGAGTCACTGCCCGCGCGGATCAAGATGTTCGCTGCCGGCCTGCACGGCCATCTGCAGCCGCTCGAGATCAGCGAAGACGACGAGAAGATCGAGATCAAGATGTGCCCCTGCGGGAGCGGCGGCCGCCTGATCCAGGAAGGCAAGTACGAAGGCGACGACGCCTTCCTCAGCATCAAGGACGGCCAACGCCTGACCTATGGCCGCCCCGATTATCCGGTCTACTGTGCGCACGAATACGCCATGGAGCGGGTCGACATCGAGGAGCACGGCACGCCGTTCGTGGTCGTCGAACCAGCCGAGAAACTCGGGCTCGACCACTGCAAGTTGGTCGTCTACAAGGATCGCGACGCGATCCCGGCGAAGTACTACGAGCGGATCGGACTGCGTAAACCGTAGCCTGCAGGGCGTGGCCCGGCGCACGACGCACGGGTCACCACCAGGTTCGATGGCGACATCCGAACGGTTGTCCGGGCCAATTCGGTGGCACGCCGCACGCCGGCCGAGGCCGGCGAGCGCGATGCCACGCGCGGGCCGGGCACGGCAGTGCGCAACGCCGCCGACCGGCAACATGCTTCTGCCCGGTTTGCGCTAGAGGGCGTCGAGCGCCGGGAAATGCCGTTCGACAATCTCGGCGAAGCTCTGCAGCACGCGCAGGGTCAGCCCCCAGATGACGTGATCGTCGAAACGGATGCCGGGAAAACTCGCGCCGCCCGGCGGGTATTCGATTTCCGTCACCGTGCTGTCGTCGAACAGGTGCGACAGCGGCACCCAGAACACGCTCGCGACCTCGTGCGGCAGACGCACCGTGGCCTGGGCGCGCGTCGTGCGATCGACGTGGTAGACGAACGGCGACAGGGTCAGGCCGCCGCGCACGTCAGGACGTACCGGCAAGGGGCCGACGCGGTCGGCAGGCCCGATGTGCAAGCCAATCTCCTCGAACGTCTCGCGTTCGGCGACGGCGTGGGCGTCGGCATCGTGGACACCGGCCCGCCCGCCGGGGAAAGCCACCTGCCCCGTCCAGGGATCGCCCTTGCGTTCGGCGCGACGGATGAAGCAGACGTCGAGTTCGCTTGTTCCCGGCGCCAGGATCATCGCCACCGAGGCATGGCTGGGCGCGGGTTTGAAGGCGGCGGGGACGTGGTCGCGCGCGCGCAGCGCCGCGCGGATTTCTTCGAGGTTCAACACCGGGTAAGGTTCGCGATTCGACACTGCGCCGTCAAGCCGCGGCATTGATTGTCACGCGTACTTCATGAGGAGCCGAGATGCCGTTCCGTCACCAGATCCGCGTCCGCTACGGCGAATGCGACCAGCAGGGCGTCGCCTTCAACGCCCATTACATGGCCTGGATGGACGACGCCACCGAGGTCTGGGTGCGCGGCATCAGTCCGGGCGGCGACTACCACGCCTTCGAATGGGAATGGATGGTGGTCAAAAGCGTGATCGAATGGCAGTCCTCGGCGCGCAACGCGGACCTGCTCGACATCGACGTCGGCGTCGTGCGCTGGGGCCGCAGTTCCTTCGACTTCGGCTTCAGGGGCAGCGTTGCCAGCCGCGCCGTGTTCAGCGGCCGCACCGTTGCGGTGAGCGTGAAGCCGGTGACCCTGGAGAAGATGGACACGCCCCCGGCTGTGCGCGAACTGCTGGGGCCGGCACTGGACTGGGACGTGCCGACCTGAAGTCAACACCGTCGATGGGCGCGCCGGCCGGCGAGCAGCGCAGTTGACGAATGGGGACAGTTTACTTTGCGCCCTTGCCTCAGCCCGGGGCTTCGCGCTGGAGCAAAGTAAACTGTCCCCATTCGTGGCGACGACGGTGCGACGCCGCGCACGAGCGCCACAGAAGTTCTGCGCCCGTCCCTTGGGGACGTCAGACGATGCGCGAGTCGTGCTTGCCCCAGTACCGATCCCGCAGCAGGCGCTTGTAGAGCTTGCCGGTCGGCAGGCGCGGCAGCTCGTCTTCGAAGTCGATGCTCCGCGGGCACTTGATGTGCGAGAGGTTGGCGCGACAGAAGGCGATCAGCTCCTGCTCGGCGGCCGGGCCCGGGGCCTCGCCCGGCATCAACTGCACCACCGCCTTGACCTCTTCGCCGAGATCCTCGTTGGGTACACCGAACACCGCCGCATCCGCCACCATGGGGTGCGTAATGAGCAGATTCTCCGTTTCCTGCGGGTAGATGTTCACCCCTCCGGATATGATCATGAAGGTCTTGCGATCCGTGAGGTAGAGGTAACCCTCGCCGTCGACGTAACCGACGTCGTTGACGGTGCACAGTTCACCGTCGGCAGAGCGCGATTCGGCGGTCTTGTCGGGGTTCTTGTAATACTCGAAGGGCGTGCCGCTCTTGAACCACAGCGTGCCCGGCTCGCCGGCCGGCACCGGCTGCATGTCATCATCGAGCACCGCCAGTTCGCCGAGCATGATCTTGCCCACGGTGCCGGGATGAGCCAGCCATTCCTGCGAATCGCAGTAGGCGAAGCCGAGCCCCTCGGTCGCGCCGTAGTACTCGTGGATGACCGGCCCCCACCAGTCGATCATGGCCTGCTTCACCTGCACCGGGCAGGGTGCCGCCGCGTGCACCACGTATTTCAGTGACGAGACGTCGTACTTCCGCCGCACATCTTCCGGCAACTTGAGCATGCGACTGAACATGGTCGGCACGAGCTGGCTGTGCGTAACACGGTATTTCTCGACCAGGGCGAGGTACTGCTCCGGGTCGAACTTTTCCATGATGATGCTGGTGCCGCCGATGCGGATGGTCAGGCTCACCGAGGCATTGGGCGCCGAGTGGTACAGCGGCGCCGGCGAGAGGTAGACCATGTCCTCCCGGTACTGCCAGAGGTCGGTGAGGAACTGGTAGAGCAGCAGCGGTTCACTCGGTGGCTGGTCGGGCAGCGGGCGCAGGATGCCCTTGGGCCGGCCGGTGGTACCCGACGAATACAGCATCGAAGTGCCAAGCCACTCGTCGGCGATCGGGGTCGCCGGGAAGCGCGCCGTGGCGGCAGCGAAATCGACCACCGCGCCTGCGGCGCCGTCACCGCCATCGACGATCAACACCTGCTTGAGCTGCGGGCACTGCCGCGCTGCCGCCAGGGCCACCTCGCGCTTGGCCTGCGAGGTGATCAGCACCTGCGAGTCGCTGTCGTTGATGATGAAGGCGACTTCGTCCGGCGTCAGGTAGGAATTGATGCACGTGTAGTAGAGACCGGCGCGTGCCGCCGCCCCGCAAGCCTCGCAATAGCGCGCGTTGTTCTCCATGAACACGGCGTAGTGATCCCGGTGACCGAGGCCATGGCTGCGTAGCAGGTGAGCGAGGCGATTGGTGCGGGCGTCGTAGTCGCCCCAGGTCACCGTCTCGCCGGAGCCGGCCATGATGAAACAGGCTTGGTCGGCCTTGCTGGTTGCATGTTTGCCCGGGTACACCTGGTGTCCTCCAGTCGAGTCGTCGAGGGCGACGATTATACGAAGTACAGTCCGCGCTGCCCGCGCACCTCGACCGTACGGACGGCGGACACTACTTGCCGCTGGTCAGGCTCGAAACGCTGAAGATGCGTTTGACCGCCGATGGCTTCATCGTCGGGTGCAAGGTGTCGGTCAGAGCATGGACCATGGTCGCCGTGGGCTCGCGCAGGTTCAGGTTCGCCTGTCCCCGCCAGCTCGACACGGTCGCGCCAGCCTCGCCGCCGACGTCGCGCGTAACCCGGTAAACCGGGTCGAACACCTTCCACAGGCGACCGTCGCGGTCGAAGGCGAGGGCGATGGCGACGTCGTAGGTTTCGCGGTCGATGAACAACAAGCGGCTCTGGTAGGGATGGTCCTCCCAGGTCGAGTGCAGTTCCACCACGTAGCAGTCACGCAGCTGCCAGCGGTCGATGAGCGCGCGGCTCATGGGCCCGCCGTAACGCAGCAGTGGTTCGCCGGCATCGATGACGTCGAGCACCGTGCGCCGCCCAACCAACGTCCAGCGGTAATCGAGCACGCGGCCGGCGAATCCGTCGAAATCATCCAGGGTGACGTCCGAGCCCATGAACGCGTCGGCGCGCTCCTTGGCGGAAAAACGCCGCACCCGGCGCTCGGTTGGCAGGTAGGTGTTTACCTGGTCGTCCTCGTGCGGGTCGAGCGAGCGCTCGACGACGAACTTGGTGCCGGCGACATCGAACGGGCTGAGAAACTCGATGTAGTCCTTGTAGAAGCGCTTGCCGGCATCGGGTACATCGACCCGGTAGCCGGCGTCGGAAGCAAACGCGACATGGCTCAGGTAGACGCGATGGAAACGCTGCACCAGGCGTCGGCCGACGACGCCGCCACCGACCAGGCCGATGTCCGGGTCGGCGGCCTGCCCGGTGCCGCCGGCGGCGAGGTAGGCCATCGACAGTTCGTCGACCTGGTAGCCGGAGTATTGCCAACGATTGACCTGGTTCCAGCCGATCATGAGGCCGGCCTGGTCCGGCGCGGCCTGCGCGATCTGTGCATCCGAAAAGGGTTGGCCCGCGGTGTAGTTCTCGAGCTCGCCGCCCGCACCGAGGCGCGCCTGGCCGGCGAAGGCCTGCGTCGCGGCATTGAAGGCCGGGTGGCCGACGAAGTGCTCGGTGGGTTGGATCGTGACGGTCACGCCGTCGGCGGCGAACTCGTCGACATAACCCGGCGGGATGAAGGCGCGCAGACGGTCGATATCGCTCCCGCTCAGCACGCTGCCGGGCGCCGGTGCATCGACGGTAACCTCGCTGGCAAGCCAGGCGTCGAGATCGGTGCGGGTGAGTTCGGCGGCGGCGCCCTGCGCGAGGACCAGCCCCAGTGCGGCAGCGATGCCGCGGCAAGGCGTCGATGATTCCATACCTAGTGACTCCATGGACAGCAGCCGGTGCGAGCATGGACGGCGCCGGCTGCGCGAACTGCCTGTCGGCGCGCCACGGCTGGGCGCCGGCGCGGCGGTCAGGTGCGGGCGGAACGCTGTTCGATGTCGTCCAGCACCGGCAGCAGGTATTTCTTGAACTGCACGGGGTCTTCCGACATCGGGAAATGGCCCATGCCTTCCATCAGGGTGTAGCTCGCGCCCGCCACCGCATCGGCCAGCGCGCGGCAGGCTTCCGGGTAGGCCGACCAGTCGTAGTCACCGCTCAGCACGTAGAGCATGCACTTCGCCGTGTCGATACGGCCAGCCGTCTCGCGCAGGTCGTGTTCGAGCGCGTAGTACCAGAGATCACCCGAGAACACCGGTGGCGCGCCCTGGCTGTAGGTCCACACCGTCTCCCGCACGCGCGCCTCCGGCGCGTTGGGCGAACACAGCGAGAGCATCATCGCCGGCTTGGCGTCATTCGAGAGCCGCGGGTGCCGCCACCACTGCTGCCACAGACGATCGAAACCGCCGCTCCACATCGAGGCCTCGAGCCCGATGCAGGCGCGGAAGCTGTCGGGGTGGTTGAGGGCGAGATCGGCAGCGAGGTGGCCGCCCATCGAGCAGCCCATGTAGACCGGCCGGTCGAGGCCGAGCGTCTCGACCATGCTTACCCAGTAGTTCATGAAGAATCCCTGGGTCAGCTTGTACTCCTCCTCCCAGTAACGCCGGCCATCCGGCGGTAGCGACTTGCCGTGGTAAGGCAAGTCGGCCGCGATGACGCGGAAACGCGAGGTAATCTCGGGATCTTCGAGCAGGTGGCGGTACTGGCGACCATCCGAACCCGCGGTGTGCTGGCACACCAGTGGGATGCCCTGTCCGGCCTCTTCGAAGTAGACGCGGTACTCGAGGCCGTCGAGATCGAGGTAGACGTAGCGTCCGGTGATGTCGGAATAACGTGCCATACCGCCCTCCTCAGGCCGCCCGCGCGGCAGCGCGCACACATTCACCGAAGACGGCGTGGATGCGGCGCAGCGCGTAGTAGTAGGCGTAGGCCGCACCCAGGTCCCCGCTCATTTCGAAACCATGGTGCAGGGTGGCCGCGAAGATGTCGTGGTAGAAGGGCTTCGGATTCGCCTCCAGCAGCATCGGTCGCCAGGTCTCGAGCGCACCGCCGACATGGATGTCGTAGGGGTCGTAGCCCTGCGTGCCCGCGACGAAGGTCGTCACGCGGCCGTTCTCGATGTGCATGAAGTAGTCGTCGTCACCAACGCGATAGCGGATGTCGCAGTTCCAATATCGCGCCGTCAGCGTGAACTCCGGGTCGACGTTGAGGCGCTCGCGGATGGCGTCGACCGGCAATGGCAATGGTTCGCTCAAAGTGCTTCTCCCGTAGACCAGCGGCCCAGCGCGCGTCGACGCCGGTGGGTCGGCAATGTCTCAGCCCTTCTGCTCCATGAAGGCTTGCAGGGCCGCCTGCTGGTCGGCCATCACCTTGGCCCCGGCGGCCCGTGCGTTGGTCGCCTCCAGCGCCGCTGCGAGCCCGGGCACGGCCGCGACGAGGTCCCAGCCGTAGACGGCCTGGCAAACCGGCGCGGCGTAGATGAAACTGTGCGCCGCGACGATGTCCGCAAGTGAGAAGCCACCGCAGATGAAGGGCTTGAAGCTCCCCAGGCTCTTCAATGCCGCCACGCCGTTCTCGATCACGGGCTTCGCTTCGGCGACCGCCGTTTCGTTGCGCTTCTCGCCGAAGAAGATTTCGGCGTAATGCCGACGCGCCGGCAACTCGATATACAACTCGATGATCTTGGCCACTTCGCGCACCTTGGCGGCGGCGAAGGCGTCACCCGGTACCAGCGCCGGTGTCGGTTTGATCGCTTCGATGTAGTCGAGGATGACGTTGGTCTCGGCGAGGAAGCCCTTATCGGTCTCGATGCACGGCACCTTGCCGACGGGGCTCTTGGCCTTGTAACTGGCTTCCTGGCTGGGCATGGCCGACACTTCCTCGAACTCGAGACCCTTCTCGAGCAAGGCGAACTTGACCATGTTGTAGTAGTTGCTGACGGCGAACCCATGCAATTTGATCATGACGTGGACCTCCTCCTCGTTACTCGTATGCGGCTCACCCGCGTATCGCCATGCCGTCAGCGCGACGGCACGGCGGCGACGCGGGAATCCACCGGGCGGTGCCGCGGGACGTGGCGTTCAGATGGCGCCGATGCTGCGCCCGATCGCCGCGTAGCGGTCGAGCCAGCGTAGCACAGTGTCGCGGTCCTCGGTCGGACAGCGCGGGATGGCGCGCTCGATGGAGCCGAGGTCGGCGAAACGCCTGAGATCGTCTTCCGACGTTTCGAAGATGTCGAACATCGACACCGGGACTTCGGTCGGTTCGCGACCGACCGCGCGCAGCCTGGCGTGGAGGTCGTCGAGGTCCGCACGCAGGTCGCGGTGGAAGCCGCCGACCGGAATCCATCCGTCACCGAATTCGGCCACGCGCTGCCGTCCCCAGCGCGAGGCGAAGGTGCCGAGAATGATCGGCGGGTGCGGTTTCTGCACCGGCTTCGGATAGGACCACACGCGATCGAAATTGACCCACTCGCCGTGGAATGTCGCCTCGTCCTCGGTCCACAGGATCTTCATCGCCTTGACCCGCTCTTCCAGCACCTGCCAGCGCTTGTCATAGGGCGTGCCGTGATTCTCCATCTCCTCTCGATTCCAGCCGGCGCCGACGCCGAACAGGAAACGGCCGTTGGAGAGGCGGTCGACCGTCGCCACGGTCTTGGCCAACGCCAACGGCTCGTGCTCGACCACCAGGCAGATGCCGGTGCCGAGCTTGATGGTCTTGGTCACCACCGCCGCCGCGGCGCAACTCGCGAACGGATCGGACATGTGCACGTATTCGCGTGGAAGCGGCCCGTTGCCCGGCCACGGCGTCTCCCGGCTGGCCGGGATGTGGGTGTGTTCCGGGAACCACACCGACTCGAAACCACGCTCCTCCGCTGCCACCGCGAGTTCGTCGGCCCGGATCGAGTACTCCGTGTTGAAACTCATCACGCCCAGTTTCACGTTGCTTTCCTCCCCATTTTGCGTGGCCGGCCATTGTCCGCCATCGGCATTGCCGGCGTCAGCAGGGGGTGCGCACCCGGCGAAATCGCGCGCCGGAACCTACACTCCATGGGGAGTGTCCATCCCGGACCGCACCGAGGAGCACGCCATGGCCACCTTCACGCACACGCTGACGCCCCTCGACCTCGCCCCCGGCACGCCCATACGCCAGGCGTCGCGCCGGCCGCTGGAATCCGTCACCCCGGCCTCCCCCGCCCTCGTCGCCATGACCGATCTCCGGCAGACCCGCCCCGTGACGGTGTCACCTGCGACGTCGGTCACCACGGCGCTCTCGATCATGATCCACGCCAACGTGCGTCTGCTCTTGGTGCTAGACGATGCCCACGCCATCTGCGGCCCAGTCGGCGCGCGCGATCTCGGTGGCGAGCATCCGCTGCGCATCGCCGCCGCGGCCCGCATGCCCTACGAACAGGTCACGGTCGGCCAGGTCATGACCGGCATCGACGAGATGCGTCCTCTCGACTTCGCCGAGGTCCGCGCAGCCACCGTGCGCGACGTCGTCCGCCACCTCGCCACGAGCAAGCGTCAGCACGTCCTGGTGCTCGAACGAGACGGCGACGGCGGTCATGTCGCGCGGGGCATCTTCTCGGCGACCCAGATCGGCCGCCAGCTCGGCACGGAAGTCGCTGTCGACGATGGCGTGGTCCACAGCTTCGCCGAACTCGAACGGCTCATCGCCTGAGCGTCGCGGCCAAGGCCCGCGACCGCGCCGTTCAGCTGGCGTCTTCGCCCAATCCGTGCACTCGCGTGATCCGGAACTGGTCGAGAATTTCCTGGGTGTGTTCGCCGAGTGCCGGGCCGGCGTGGCGTACGCGGCCCGGTGCGGCCGAGAACTTGACGGGGACGCCGGCCACCGCGGCGCGGCGCTCGAGCCCCGGCACCTCGATCGATGGCAGCATGTCGCGGGCGGCGGCATGGGAGTCGGCGACGATGTCCGTGATGTCGTTGACCGGACCGCAGGGCACGCGACCGCCGAGTCGTTCGGCGAGCTCGTGCTTGGTCATCGTCGCGGTCCAGGTCTCGATGATCGCACGCAGTTCGACCTGGTTCCGCGCGCGGTCCTCGTTGGTGACGAAACGCGGGTCGGCGGCCAGGGCCTGCTGTTCCATCACCTCGATCAGGGCGTGCCACTGGCTGTCGGTCGGGCAGCCCAGCGCCATCCAGCCGTCGGCCGCGCGGTAGACGGAGAACGGGCTGACCAGCGGGTGATCGTTGCCTTCCGGCTTCGACACCGCACCGCCGAAGGAATAGCGGTACACGTTGCGCTCGCACACCGCGATCATGGCGTCGACCATGCCGACATCGACGAACTGCCCTTTCCCGGTCTGTTCGGCGTGACGCACGGCGGCGACCACGCCGAAGGCGGCCATCACGCCCGGGATGATGTCGCCGACGCCGGGCCCGGCCTTCATCGGCGTGCCGGGCGGGCCGGTCATGGCCATGAAACCGGACATGGCCTGGGCGACGATGTCGAAGGCCGGCCAGTCACCGTAGGGGCTCGCCCCGGAACGCGCGTCGCCGAAACCGCGAATGCAGGCATAGACCAGGCGCGGGTTGCGCGCGCTGAGCGCCTCGTAACCGAGCCCGAGGCGTTCCATGACCCCAGCGCGATAGTTCTCCACGACGACGTCGGCCTGGTCGATCAGCGCAAGGAAGGCCGCGCGATCGTCGGCGTTCTTGAGATCCAGCACCATCGAACGCTTGTTACGGTTGATGCTGTGGAAGTAGCCGCCCTGGGCGCGCGCGGTGTCCTCGGGCAGGTAGGGCCCCATGGCGCGTGACATATCGCCGCCAGGCGGTTCGATCTTGATCACGTCGGCGCCGTGGTCGGCCAGGATCATGGTGCAGTAGGGCCCGGCCAGCATCTGCGTCAGATCGAGCACGACGATGCCCTCGAGCACACCGTTGGTGTCGAGCGCGCTCATCGGCCGGCCTTGCCGAGCAGGTTGTCGGAGATGATGCGCAGCTGGATCTCCGAGGTGCCTTCGAAGATCTTGGTCAGGCGCGCGTCGCGCCAGTAACGTTCGACCGCGTGGAGCTTCGTGTAGCCCGCGCCGCCGAGGATCTGCAGGGCGTCGGAGGTGACCCGTTCGCTCATCTCGGAGGCGAAGTACTTGGCCATCGAAGCTTCCTTGTCGCAGCGCTGGCCGCCGTCGATGCGGTCGCAGACGTAGTAGAGCAATTGCCGCGCGGCTTCGATGTCAGTCGCCATGCGCGCGAGCTTGAAGCGAAGGTCCTGGAACTCGGCAATCGGCCGGCCGAACTGCATGCGCTGCTGGGCGTAGGCCATGGCGTCCTCGAGCGCGCCCTGGGCAAGCCCGATGGAACGCGCCGCGGTGTGCGCGCGCGCCTCGTCGAGTCCCTTCGCCAGCGCGTAGAACGCGGTGCCTGGTTCGCCGATGAGGGCGTCGCCCGGCAGGCGCAGACCGTCGAAGGAGAGTTCCCAGGTCTTCCAGCCGAAGTAGCCGATCTTGGGGATCGGCGCACTGTGGCAGTTCGGTGGCAGCTCGCCGCGCGGCTTGTCGATCAGGAAGGCGCTGATGCCGAGGTGGCGGCGCTTGGGGTCGGGAGGCGGCGCGGTGCGCGCGAAGACGACGAGGTAATCGGCGCCATCGGCGAAAGTGCACCAGTACTTGGCGCCGGCCAGCACCCAGTCGTCGCCCTCGCGTTCTGCGCGGCAGGAAATCGAGGCGAGGTCAGAGCCGGTATCGGGCTCCGACAGCGACATCGCGCCGAGGTACTCGCCACGCACCACGCGCGGCAGCTTGTCCGCCTTCTGAGCCTCGGACAGGAGATCGATGGTCAACGTGCCGTTGCCGCGCGCGATGATGCTGGCCACGCTCATCCAGCCGCGCGCGAGCTGCTCGGCGACCAGGCAGTACTCGAAGCAGCCGAGCCCGCTGCCGCCATATTGCTCGGGGATGCGGATGCCGAAGTAGCCCATCTCGGCGAGCTTGTCGCGCAGTTCGAGCGGGATCTCGCCCTCGACCGGGTCGAGGCGATTCGCGACCGGCAGGACTTCGTTCAGGGTGAATTCGCGCGCGGTGTCACGGATCATCAGCCGCTCGGGCGTGAGCAGTCCGTCGGCGCTCACGGCGTCGACCCGCTGCGCGCGGCAGGCGCCACGCCCCCGCGCCCCGTCGCGGTCATCAGTTCGGGCCCGACTGCAGGACGCCGTCGGCCTCCAGGCGCGCGATTTCGTCGGCGCTGCGGCCGAGCAGGTCGGCAAGCACGGCCGCGTTGTGCTGGCCGAGCGTCGGCGCGACGTAGTCGGCGTCGTAGGGGTAATCCGAGGTACGGATGGGCATGCCGGGGATCTTGAATTCACCGGCCAGCGGATCGTTGACCGTGCGCACCGTGCCGCGTGCGACCAGGTGCGGATGGGTGACGGTCTCCGCCACCGACAGGATCGGCGCGCAGGGCACGCCGTGCTCTTCGAGCCGGGCCACCGCTGAATCGACGTCGGCGAAGCCCTGCAACCAGCCCTCGACCAACGCCACGACCTCGTTCTTGCGCGCGAGGCGTTCGGCATCGGTGGCCCAGCCCGCTGCCTGCACGAGATCCTCGCGCCCCATCGCCGCGCAGAGGTCCGCCCAGTGATGCAGGAAGGCCATGATCATGACGTCGCCGCCGCTGCCGGCGAACACGCCGGCCGGGCAGACGTAGCTCAGATGCCGCCCGCAGCGCGACGGCACGGTGGCGCCGCCGGTCGCGCTGTAGGTGTGCACGTTGACCTCGTGGTACCCGTAGTAGCAGTCGAGCAGCGCGATATCGAGATGCTGGCCACGCCCAGTACGGCCGCGGTGCAGCAGCGCGGCGGCGACGGCGAAGGCGCCGTGGACGCCGGTCGAGACGTCGCCGATGCCGAGCGCCGGGATGTAGGGCGGCTGGCCGGGCTCGCCGATCATGGAGGTCACGCCGGCATAAGCCTGGGCGATGAAGTCGTAACCCGGCTTGCCGGACAGGGGACCTTTCTGGCCCAGCGCCGAGATCGAGCACAGGATGATGTCCGGCCGGAGTTCCTTCAGCGACTCGTAGCCGAGCCCCATGCCGGCCATCACGCCGGGGCGGAAGTTCTCCACCACGACGTCGCACAGCGGCACCAGGTCGCGGATCAGCGCCATGCCCTCGGGCTTGCGCAGGTCCACGCACAGGCTCTTCTTGTTCAGGTTCTGCTGCACGTAGTAGAGGCTGCGCTCGTTCAGCAGCTTCGACACCGCGCGGGTCATGTCGCCGGTCGGCGCCGCTTCGACCTTGATCACCTCGGCGCCCATCTCGGCGAACATGCGCGTGCATGACGGGCCGGCGAGCGCGCGGGTGAAATCGAGGATGCGGTAACCGCTGAGGAGATGTTCGTTTGGGGTGCTCATGGTCGCCGGAGTATATGTCACCGGCCGGCGGGGTCAGCAAGCCCGCCCGTTCAGAACCGCCAGCTCACGGTGCCGCGCACGGCGCGCGGTTCGACCGGGTGGGCGTGGACGTCCTCGACGCCGTCGCGTGACGCGGCGCCGCACGCGGCCGCCGGGTCCCCCGGCACGCACGAGGCGAACCAGTAACTGATGTCGGGGTCGCCGCTGTCGAAGAGGTTGAACACCTCCAGCGCCAGTTCGACGCCGCTCACCACGCGCCAGCCGGCGCGCAGGTTGACCACCGTGGTATCGCGCGCCGTGACGCTGCCGTCCTCGATGATCGGCGTGTCGCCGAAGTGACGCAGGCGCAGGCTGCCGAAGAAGCCCCGCGGGAAATCGAGCGCGACGCCGGCGGTGATCACCCGGCCGACGGCATTCGGGATCTCGTCGTCGACCACGCCGGTGAACTCGGCGTGGGTGAAGGCGAGGTCGAGATCGAACGTGAGCCAGTCGCGCGGACGGTAGAAATTGGTCCACTCGACGCCGTAGCGCCGCGACCCACCGCTGGCCTCGGTGGTGCCGGCGTCGCCGACGAAGAGGAGTTCCGAATCGACCTCGAGGTACCAGCCGGCGATCGTGGTGGTGAGCCCGGGCAGTGCCGTGGTGCGCCAGCCGGCCTCGCCGCCCCAGGCGCTGACCAGCGGGTCGACCGGCGTCGTCGGTGTGCCACTGGCCGGATCGATACGGGTCAGCACACCGCGCGCGTCGTTGCTGTGGAAGCCGCGCCCGTAGTTGAGATAGACCTCGTGCCCGACGTACGGGGCGAAGACCAGCGTCGCCTTGGGACTGAGCTGCGTGTCGGCGGCCGCGCCGCTGTTGGCAGCGAGGTCGGCAGCGACGTCGAACCAGTAGCGATCCGCGCGCAGCGCCGCCTCGGCGCGCAGCCACGTCGTCAGTTCCACCCGCGTGGTGAGATAGAGCCCGAGGCTGGTCTCGTCGACTTCGTCGCTGCGCACGAAGGCGTGCAGGCGCCGCGCGGTGCTGCGCGCCAGCGCCACGTCCATGATGCCGTCGTGGCGTACCTGCGCGCCGATGCGCGTCTCGGCGGCGTGGCCGAACAGGGCGTGGTCCTGCGTGAACTCGCTGTTCATGCCGGCCAGCCAGCGGCGGTCGAACTGCGAAATCTGGTCGCCCTGCACGGGATCGTCGAGGAAATAGGTGAAGTTCGAGTAGAGCTCGAAATCGGACCACACCGCGTAGGCGTTCGCCTGCCAGCGCCGATCCGGCGCCGGCGCGCCGCGCCAGGCGAGGTTGAGGCTGTAGCGCTCGCTCTCACCGCCGAGCGTGGGATCGATGTTGCCGAGGCGGCCGATACGGCCGTCCGCCACTGCGCGCAGCGGCACCTGGTCGGTCGCATCCCACTGCGCTTCGTAGAGGGTGAAGGTCGCGTCGAAGCCCTGATCCAGCGTGCCGCGCGCGTAGCGCAGCAGTCCGTTCAGCTTGCGCGCGTTCTCGTCCAGGTCCCACGGCCCGTCGTAGTGCTGCGCCTCGACTGCGCCAAGGAGATCGCCGCCGGCGACGGCGGTGCTGGCGCCCGTCACGCCGCGGTAGTAACCGTATTCACCGGCCTGTACGCGCAGCAGGCCGTCGTGCAGGTGGCGCTTGAGCGCGTAGCGCGCATGCCCGGCGGCGGAGAAGTCGCCGACGGCGGCCTCGTACGGGCCCTTGCCGTACTCGATGTGGTCGACCAGCTCCGGGATGATCGGGTTCAGGTCGAGATAACCCTGGCCGTGACCGTGGGTGCGCAGGTTGAGCGGCACGCCGTCGAGGCTGGCCGCGAAGTCGGTGCCGTGGTCGAGGTTGAAGCCGCGCAGGAAGTACTGGTTGGCCTTGCCGGTGCCGGAATGCTGGGTGACGGCGGCGCCGGGCACCACTTCGAGCAGTTCGCCGGAGCGCAGGATGGGGCGGGTCGCGAGGTCCTCCGCGCCGACCAGGCCACTGGAGGCGCTCTGCTCGATTCCGATGAGGTCGGTGGCGCGGCCGCGGACGACGATTTCCTCCGAGACCTCCTGGTGTGCGCCGACAGTCGGCGCGACGCTCGCCAGGGCGAGCAGCAGGCACCGGCACGCGGCGCCAAGATTGGTCGAGTTCACGCGGTTCCTTACCCCGGCAGGGTCATCCTGGTCGCGCGCAAGACTAGCATCGCGCGGGCCTCACGCGTCACCGGAACCCTTCCCGTCCGCGGCCTCCGCCTGGCTCAGCCGACGGCCGCCGCCTCTGCGGCCGACACCGTCTGCCAGATCAGAGTGTTGATGGTCATCGGCCCGACCCCGCCGGGCACCGGCGTCCAGGCGCTCGCACGCTCGACGACGGTGGCGAGTTCGATGTCGCCGACCCCGCCCGGGTGATAACCGGCGTCGACCACGACGGCGCCGTCCTTGATCCATGCGCCGCGGATGAATTCCGGCTTGCCGACCGCACCGACGACGACGTCCGCCTGGCGCACGAGGTCGGGCAGGTCGCGCGTCTTCGAATGACAGACCACGACCGTGGCATCGGCATTGAGCAGCATCGCCGCCATCGGCTTGCCGAGGATGGGGCTGCGCCCGACCACCACCGCGAGCCGCCCGGCAAGGGGGATCTCGTAATGCTCGAGCAGGCGCATGATGCCGGCCGGGGTGGCCGAACCCCACGCTGGTTCACCCATGGCCATGCGGCCGAAACCGGCCGTGGTGACGCCGTCGACGTCCTTGGCGAGCGCGATGCGGTCGAAGCAGGCCCGTTCGTCGATCTGTGCCGGTACCGGGTGCTGGAGCAGGATGCCGTGGACGTCCGGGTTGGCGTTGAGTTCGTCGATGCGGGCGAGGAGCTCCGCGGTGGTGGTCGTGGCGGGCAGTTCGATGGCGAGCGAATCCATGCCCACCCGCCGGCAGGCGTTGCCCTTCATGCGCACGTAGGTCGCCGAGGCCGGATCGTCGCCGACCAGGATGGTGGCCAGGATCGGTGCGCGCCCGCCGTTGCGCGCCTTGAGCAATTCGACGCGGCTCGCCAGTTCGCCCTCCGCCGCCGTTGCCAGCGCCTTGCCGTCCAGCACGCGTGCCGTCATGGGATCTGTCTCCGTCTCTCCGGGGAGCGCGATTATAGGTCGTTGCCACGGGCGGCCGGCGGCGGCCGAATTACGCCATAATCCCCGCCCATGCTCGATTTCCACGACTACCTCGCCGAGGACGGCCTCGGCCTCGCCGCGCGCGTCGCCGCCGGCGAGGTCAGCGCCGCCGAACTGCTCGAGACGGCCATCGCCGCCTGCACGGCGGTCAACCCTGCGATCAACGCCGTTATCGAGCCGCTGTACGAGCAGGCCCGCGCACGGGTTGCGCAAGCGAGCCCGACCGGTCCCTTCGGCGGCGTGCCCTTCCTCATGAAGGACCTCGGCTCGGCCGTGGCCGGCGCACGCCTGCAGAACGGTTCGCGCTTCTTCCGTGATTTCGTGCCGGACTACGACGCCGAGATGGTCGTGCGCCTGCACGCCGCCGGCCTCGTCACCTTCGGCAAGACTTCGACCCCCGAACTCGGGCTCGTCGGCACCACCGAGCCGCGCCTGTTCGGCCCCACGCGCAATCCCTGGAACCTCGAGCGCACCGCGGGCGGTTCGAGTGGCGGTTCGGGCGCCGCGGTCGCCGCCGGCATCGTGCCGCTGGCGAGCGCCGGCGATGGCGGCGGCTCGATTCGCATCCCGGCCGCGTGCAACGGGCTGGTCGGGCTCAAGCCTTCGCGCGGACGCAACCCGTCCGGCCCGGAGGGCGGCGAGGGCTGGTACGGCCAGGTTCAACTGGGCGTCATTTCGCGCAGCGTGCGCGACACCGCCGCCGCACTCGATGCCACCGCCGGCGGCGATGCCGGCATGCCCTACTGCGCGCCGCCACCACCCTTGCGCTTCGCTGACGAGATCCAGCGCGAACCCGGCCGCCTGCGCGTCGCCGTGTGCCGCGAGGCGCTGTGCTGCGCGGCACCCATCGACGCTGAGTGCCTGGCCGGACTCGACGCCACCGCGCGCCTGCTGGAGGACCTCGGCCACCATGTCGAGGACGCCATGCCGCCGCTCGAGCGCATGGCGCTCGGCTGCAACTTCCTCATGCGCGTGCTGGCGTGCACCGGCGCCGAGATTGCCGACGCCGAGCGCCTGCTCGGCCGGCGCTCGCGCTACGACGAGTTCGAACCGACCACGCGCGCCTTCGCCAACCTCGCGCGCGCCTTCAACGCCGTCGACCTCACGCTCGCCAACCGCGCCATCGAGCGCGAGATGCGCAAGCTCGGCCGCTTCATGGAAGGCTACGACGTCATGCTGACGCCGACCTTGGCCACCCCGCCTGCCCCGCTCGGGGTGTTCGACCCGCACGGTGTCGACGCCCTGACGACGGCGCTCGCGAGCCGGGTATCGCTGGGGCCGCTGCCGAAATGGGGCGGCGTGCTCGAACAGCTCGTCGCCAACAACTTCACCTTCGTCGTCTCGACCATGCTCGCCAACATGAGCGGCGAACCGTCGATCTCGCTGCCGCTGCACTGGAGCGCCGACGGCCTGCCGGTCGGTATGATGTTCACCGCCCGGATCTACCAGGAAGCGACCCTGCTGCGCCTTGCCGCGCAGCTCGAACAGGCACGGCCGTGGGCGGCGCGCCGTGCACCCCACGGGCTCGCCGCCCGCTTGCCCGGAGACTGACCATGCCCGACATCCGCTATGCCGAAGCCGTGACCCTGAGTCCGCGCCTGAGGCGCGTCACCGCGCGCAATCCCGGCCGCATGACCGGCCCCGGCACCAACACCTACATCGTCGGCGAGGCGGAACTCGCCGTGGTCGACCCCGGCCCGCTGGTCGACGAGCACGTCGAGGCGCTGCTGCGCATCTGCGGCGATCGCCTGCGCTGGGTGCTTGTCACCCACACCCACCGCGACCACTCACCGGCCGCGCACGTACTCGCCGCGCGCAGCGGCGCCGAACTCATCGGCAACGTCATCGTCAACGACGGCTACCAGGACGAGACTTTCGCCGGCGCCCGCGCCCTGGCCCAGGACGATACCCTGGTCACCCCGGAATTCACCCTGCGCGCCCTGCTCACCCCGGGCCACGTCGCCAACCACGTGTGCTACCTGCTCGAGGACGACCGCATCCTCATGACGGGCGATCACATGATGGCGGGCTCGACCGTCGTCATCGTGCCGCCGGCCGGCAACATGAAGGACTACATCGCGTCGCTGGAACGCATGCTGGACTACGCCGTCGACTGGGTCGCGCCGGGCCACGGCGATCTCATCGGCGAGCCGGCCGCCGAGATCCGCCGCCTCATCGAGCACCGTCTCGCGCGCGAGCGCAAGGTCGTCGCGGCGCTGGCCGAAATCGGCAGCGCGACCGTCGAGACCCTCACGCCGCCGGTCTACGACGACGTCGATCCCGCCCTGCACGGCTGGGCCGCGCTGTCGTTGCACGCCCACCTGCTCAAGCTGCAGGCGGAAGGCCGCGCCGCCGTCGACGGGGAGCGCTGGCGCCTGGCCGGCTGAGAGCGCTTCAGAACGACAGCGAGCACGAGATCGAGCCGAAGTTGTGCCGATCGCGGCGCTGACCGTCGAACTCGCGGGTACGAAAGACCTGCGCGTAGGACAGCTTGGCCGCGCGCCAGACGACACTCGCGCCGATGATGAAATCGCCGACGGCGACCTTCTTGTCGACATCGTGACTGTCGGCGAAGGTGTTGCCGTCGAGGAAGATGTCACGCCCGACCAGGCGGCCGCCGAAGGCGGCGAAGCCGTAGACGCCGAGTTCGCGCGACCGCGCGCCGTGGGCGCTCGACACCGCCGGCGCGTTGCTGTCGCCGCCCGGACGGATGACCGAAGTGCCGAAATCGCGCGGCAGGTGCCAGCCGAAACGCGCCTCGCCGCCGGCGGCGAAGTAGTCGTAGACGTTGCCGAGCGCGAGCCCCGCATGACCGATGAAATCGCCGCTGAATCCGTTGCCGAATTCGTGTGCGGCGAGGCGCCATTTACGTTCCAGGTAGAGCACGCCACCCGGTTCGTTCTCGAGCTGGTGGTCCCAGCCGCGTGGCAGCGGCAGGTCGCGAATGTCGTGGACGAGCTTCTGTGCGTCCTCGGCCAGCGAGGCCGGGCCGATCATGCCGAGCTGGATCTCGAGCGTGTCGGCGACGTCGGCGTTCTTGCTGACCAGGGTGAGCGCGCCGTAGAGCCAGCCGGCATAGGGGCGATCGTCCGCGAGCAGCGCGGTGGCCTGGGTGTCGTCCGGTGTGTACATCATCTGGCCGAGGGCGAAGCCGACGTTGAACTCGCGCCCCTGGTCGGGGAAGTAGATGTCCTCCAGTGCGTTGATGCGACGCACGGCGGCGAGCAGCCAGCGCGGCACGCCGCGCGCCCCCTCGAGCGCACCGAGATCGGGCGAGAGGTAGGACAGCTTCATGCCGTTGGTGTACTGCGCGTCGGTGTCGCCGAAGAGATCGTTCTCGAAGGTGAAGGTGAGAACGTGCGGCCCCGGGTCGAACGCCTCCGGCTCTGCGGCGTCAGCCGCGGCAACGATGCCCGGCAACGCGAGCAACGCGAGCAACGCGGCGAGAGATGTCAGGCGTCGGAGCATTGTGCGACCATCGGCGGCGAAACGAGCCGCGCACTATAGAGCAAGCGCGAGCGCTCGCGCATCGTACACGTCACAACGGGGAGCCCGTATGAGCTGGATGACCATCGGCGATGTCGGCATCGCACGCGTGCTGGAATCGAACGGACCGTTCATGAGCATCTACGATTTCTTTCCCGACGCGACGCCCGAGGCGCTGGCCCCGCATCGCCATTGGCTCGACCAGGGCGCGGTCGACCCCGTCACCGACAAGCTGCTGATGCCGATCCAGAGCTACGTCGTGCGCACGCCACGCTCGACCGTGCTCGTCGACAGCTGCGTGGGCAACCACAAGTCGGTCGGCTGGTTCCCGGACTGGGACAAGATGGAGAGCCACAGCTGGGCCGACAACCTCGCCGGCCTGGATCTCCGGCCGGAGGACATCGACATCGTGCTGTGCACGCACCTCCACGTCGATCACAGCGGCTGGAACACGCGCCTCGTCGACGGCCGCTGGGTGCCCAATTTCCCCAATGCACGTTACGTGCTGTCGCGGCGCGAGTGCGAGAACGCCGAGCGCATGTGGACAAAGTACCAGGACCCGGTGTGGGTCGAAAACGTCGAACCGATCATTGCCGCCGGCCAGGCGGTACTGGTCGACGACGACCACGAGGTCGACGAGTTCGTGCGTCTCGAACCGACGCCCGGGCATACCCCCGGCCACTGCGCGGTCCACGTCGCCCATCGCGGCGAGGACGCGGTCGTCACCGGCGACCTCATCCACAGCCCGATCCAGTGCCACTTCCCGCAGTGGAACTTCAAGTTCGACTTCGACAAGGCGCAGGCGGCGACGACCCGGCGCGCCTTTCTGGAACGCTACAGCGATTGCGCGACCCGGGTGCTGACCGCCCACTTCCCACTGCCCTCGACCGGCCACGTGCGTCGCGCCGGCGACGCCTTCCATTTCCACTACGACGATTGAGGCCATCGCGGCCGCCTGACCGCGATGACCCCGTGTCAGGGTTCGACCGGGTTGCCGTGGACGCGCTGCAGCCAGTCGACGAGGTCAGTGGCGTTGAGATGCGGCTGGAGGTCGAGCATCACCGCCGCCACGCCGCTGGCATGAGCGGCGGCAAACGATGGCCCGGAGACGAAGTCATAGCGCCCCTCGGGCACGGTCGACAGCAGTTGCAGACCGGGGACGGACAGGCGCGCGCCCGCCACCGGATTGGCCGGCGGATCGCTCTGCTCGACGGCGATGACGGCGGGGATCGAGGTCGGAAAGGCCTGCCCGGGCTCTTCGCCGACCGCACCGATGACCACCGCGCCGAGTTCGATGGCACGGTTGACCAGGCGGGCGAGCAGCGGGTCCTCGGGTCCGGCGAGGCTCAGGTTGATGATGCGCGCGCGTACTTCGATGGCGTAATCGAGCGCGCGGGCCAGGGTGTTGGTGCTGCACAGGCCGATCGCGTAATGCGGCTCCCAGCAGGCGCGTAGCGCGAACAGCTCGGCATCCGGGGCGAGGCCGTGGATGCCGACACCGTTGCCCGGTTGCGCGACGATGAGCCCGGCCACCGCGGTACCGTGGAATTCGGCGGGAATGGTCGCCGGGTCGCCGCCGGCGAAATTGAGCGCCTCGGTGATCTGACCGGCGAGATCGGGATGCGCCATGTCGATACCGGTGTCGATCACGGCAATCCGTACGCCGCGGCCACTGGCATGCTGGACCAGGGTTTCGACCGCACGCCGTTCGGTGCGCATCTGCAGGTCGTAATAGGGATCCTTGACCGGCATGCGCGGCAACGCACCGGCGACGCGGTGGTGGCGCACCACCTGCGCCGTCTTCACCCGTGGGTCGCGGGCCAGGGCCGCGGCGAGCTGCTCGAGATCGGCGCCGGCCGGCGCGCTGAACTCGAGCACGTCGAGTTCGAGCGAGGCGAGTTCGAGCCGTTCGAGCGCGCCGAGCCCGTGATCGCGGGCGAGTGCCGCCGCGAGTGCCGGGCTCGCCGGCGGCACGGTCGCGAGCAGGCTCGCCTCGCGCGCCGTCGGCGCAGCCCCGGCGGGCAGGACGAAGCCAAGCAGCAGCACCGCGAGCCAGCGCGCCGCGACGCGCCGGCCGTCGTTCATCGCCGGCGGTCCGGCCGCGCCCCGATGACGTTGACCGGCTCGACGAACACCGTGTGCTCATCGGCGCGCAAGGCCGCCACGACCTCGTCGAGGTGATCCGGGCCGAGGGGAACGCGTACGGTCATCACGCCGATCGCGGACGGGCCATCGAGCAACTCGGCGCCGTGACGCGCGAGCCAGGCAGCCCGCGTCGCGCCATCGGCATCGTCACGCAGGACCACCCGCAGCTCGGGGTAGTCGATATGACCTGCCGGTTGGACCTGCCGGCCGAGGGTCTGGAACGGCTGGTCGAAGCCGACCGTGCCGCGCTCGCCGCTGACCACGATGGCGGCGGCGATGCAGGCCGACCCGATCAGCAAGGCCGCGCCAGCCACCAGCGGCACCGGCTCGCACACCTCGCGCACCGCGCCCCACAGCCGCGCGGCGACACCGCGGCGCGGGTGCAGGCGCGCCGCCAGGCGGGCGTACGCCTGGCCGCAGGCGTATTCGCCCGCCGTCTGCGTCAGCGCACGACCGAGCAGGTTAAGCCGGCGCAGTTCGCGGGTGCAGGTCAGGCAACCGGCAACGTGGGCACGCACATGATCGCGCTCCGCGTCGTCCAGGCTGGCATTGGCGTACCAGGGCAACAGCGCCCAGGCGGTATCGTGGTCGCAGCCACGCGGTTCCAGCTCAGGACCGGACATGGCGTCTCTCCTCGTCGAGGGCCTTGTCGAGCACCGGCCGCAGGCGCTCGCGGGCGTAGAACATGCGGGTCTTCACCGTGTTGACCGGGCAGTCGACGATTTCGGCGATTTCCGCGTAGGTGTAACCATAGAAAAAGGCAAGGTGCACGATTGAACGCTGTGCCAGCGGCAGGCGCCCGACCGCCAGGCGCAGGCGCTCGAGCAGCGCCGCGTCGCCAACCGTGTCGGCCGGGTCGCGACCGCCGGCGACCTCGACTTCGATCTGCAGTTCGCGCGCGGCGAGGCGCTTGCTGACCTTGAGACGCTTGAGTGCCTTCTTGTAGGCGATGCCGAAGATCCAGGTCGAGACCTTGGAACGCCCGGCAAACTCGTCGGCCTTGCGCCACACCACCAGCATGGTGTCGTTGATGGTCTCCTCGGCGTCGCTCGGCGAGCCGAGGATGCGCAACACGAAATCGAACAGGCGCGGGTAGAACTCGCGGTACAGCGCCTCGAAGGCCGCCGGCTCGTGGCGCAGGCTGCGCAGCGCATGCAGATCGCGCGCGTCACCGACGTCGTGGCCCTCGGCCGCGAAACCGGTGGTGGCCTCGTCGCTACCGCCCTGTGGTGTGCCGTCGTCCATCGTCTCCCCTGCTGTCGCCAGCCTGTCGGTCCGGGTTTAGTCCCCCGACAAGGTCGGGTGGTTCATGTGTGCCCGCCAGCACGGCATCTCAGCGCAGACGCCCCGGCTGGTTGGCGAGGAAGTTGCGCGTCATCTCGACGAAATGCTCGACCATGTGCTGGAGGTCGGTCGGCGGCCCCAGGCCACGGCGGCTCAGGGTCCACTTGGTCGGTGAGGCCAGGGCCTGCTGCAGGCTGACCTTGAGCAGGCCGCCGTCGAAGACGTTGACCGACCCGGCCCAGGAATACTGGCCCGTGGCGGTGTTCTCGTTGACGGTCAGGCGGTAGATGACGAGATCGATGTTGTTCCAGGTCCAGCCGGCATCGTGC
Source organism: Gammaproteobacteria bacterium (assembly GCA_050184115.1). Classification (GTDB taxonomy): domain Bacteria; phylum Pseudomonadota; class Gammaproteobacteria; genus JACKNG01. Next base: position 290,272 of record JBFXAQ010000006.1, read on the forward strand.
ACCTGGTCGCGCTTGACGATGGTGTAGCCCGCGGCCTCGAACAGCGGCGCGATGGCGGCGTAGACGGTGTCGATCGTCAGACCGTGGACCCGGTAGCGGGGCTCGAAACCCCAGTAGTCGAAGACCACGCGCCGCACGGCGTTGGCCGCCGCCTCGCGCGCGCGTCGCTCGGCCTCCGCGGCCAGGCGCTGCTCCTCCGCCTTGCGGTTGGCCTCGGCGAGCAGGCGGCGGGCCTCGGCATCCTGCTCGGCGCGCTGGCGCGCCGCGGCGGCTTGTTGCGCCTGTTCGGCCTGCATCTGCATCGCCGCCTGGCGCGCCTCCGCCTCGGCGGCGAGGCGCGCGGTCTCCTCCTCGCGCCGGCGCGTCTCGCTTGCGCTGATCTCGTTGGCCAGGGTGCGCGCCGGTTCCGACTGCGGCAGGACACTCAAGGCGCGGCTGGCGAACTGGCGCGCCTCGTCGAACTCGTCGCGGGCGAGTGCCTGGGTGGCCATGGCCAGGTAGCGATCGTGGATGCGTCGCAGCCCCTCGCGCGCGGCGACATTGTCCGGGTCGAGACGCGTGACCTCCTGCAGACGCTCCAAGGCGTTGTTACCGGGCGGCGAGGTCAGGCGATTGGCCGTGATGTCGTCGTCCGCGCGCGCGAGCAGGTCGGCGATCGTCGACGTGCGCTCGGCCTCACTGCGTTCCTCGCGCAGGGCGTCACCGAGGGCGACGACGGCCGCGGCGCCGGCGTCGATGAGACTGGCGTGGCCGTGCCATTCGGCCGCCTCGCCGCGCTTGCCGGCGGCGAGTGACGCCCGACCGCGCTCCGCCATGGCCGCCGCCAGCGCGGCGAGACCAGCGGCGGCATCGGCGTTGTCGGGCTCGAGGATCTGCACCGCGCGGTAGCGCGCGAGCGCGTTGTCGGTTCCGGCGCCGACCAGGCGACCGGCCTTGACGTCCGCGGCGGCGGCATCGAGGTAGCCGTGGATGCGTTCCACCTGGCGCGCGCGCTCGGCCTGGCGTGCACCGGCCGCGGCGACCCGCTCGCGCAGGGCGACGAGATCGACGGCGTCGCGCGGGATCTGGCCGAGACGGTCGGCCAGGGCGGCAAAACGCGTGTCGTCGCCGGCCGCAGCGGCTTCGTCGAGCGCGCTGGCGAGCCGCTCGCCAACGAGGCGCAGGCCGTGCGCGACGTCCTCATCGCCGGGGCTGGCGGCCCAGGCACGGGCGTAGAACGCCAGTGCGCTGCGCCCCTCCGGTTCGAACGCCTGGCCGACCGAGAGCGCGCGGTCACCCTGGGCAACCAGCCGTTGCGCTTCGCCGAACTGCAACAGGTGGGTCGGCAACAGGCCGGCGTACCACGCATAGCCGGCACCCGCGACCCCAGCGAGCAGCAGCAGCGCGAGCAGCCAAGGCCAGCGCCGCCGCGGGGCCTCGACGGACGCCGTCGCCCCACGTACCGAACGCGGCGCGCTGCGCGGATCGGCCGGACCGCTGCGCCGCGAGCGCGGTCCGCTCACCGGTGGGGCTGGCCGGCGGATGTCGTGGTTGACCACCGCGCCCGTACCGATGACGTGGGTCGGCTGGCCGAAGCTGTCGAAACGGGTGGTGTCGTCCTCGTCGAAGGCGCCGGCGAGTCCGGTCTCCGTGGGTTCGGTGGCGGGGCTCGCGAAATGGAAGGCCTCGCGCCACTCGGCGACGCTCTGCGGGCGCTTCTTTTCGTTGAACTCCAGCGCGCGATCGACGGCGGCGAGGAACTCGCGTGAATAGCTCCCCGACCCCAGTTCGGTGGCGGAGACGAAGACATCGCGCTCGGCCTTCAGGATGGCCTCGCTGCGGTCGATGGCGGCCATCGGCTGCAGGCCGCTGATACAACGGTAGAGCGTCGCGCCGAGGCCGTAGATGTCGGTCCACGGCCCCTGTCGATCGCTCTTCGAGTAGTACTGCTCGAATGGCGCGTAACCGGGCGAGACCACGCTGGTCAGGGTGCGCGTCTCCTCGCCCAGCGCCTGACGCGCCGAACCGAAGTCGAGCAGCACCGGCTGGCCGTTGTGATTGATGTAGATGTTGGCCGGCTTGATGTCGCGGTGGATGAAGCCCTGCGCGTGCATCGTCTCGAGGCCGTCGAGCAGCGGTAGCACCAGGGCCACCAACTCCTGCTGCGGCAGCGTCCCGCGGCGATCGAGGACCGCCTGCAGGCTGAGGCCGTCCTGGTACTCCATCACCATGTAGGCGGTGTTGTTGGCCTCGAACACCGACAGCACTCGCACGATGGCCGGGTGCTTGAAACGCGCCAGGGTGCGCGCCTCGGTCAGGAAGCGATCGAGACCCCAGCGGTAGCGCTTGTCATGGGCGCGCGAGGCCGGGTAGACGGAGTGATCGCCATCGCGCACGGCGAGCTCCATCGGCAGGTATTCCTTGATCGCGACGGGCTGATCGAGGTTGGTGTCGAAGGCCAGGTAGGTGATGCCGAAGCCACCCTGCCCCAGCACCTTGTCGATGCGGTACCAGTGCAGAACGTGCCCCGGCCGCAGGGCGTTGCGCAGCTTGTCCTCGCTCACGCACCCTCCGGCACATGAGGCGAACGGGCTCGTCGGCGCATCAGTCCTGCGTCTCGTAGCGCGGTTGCTTCGCCTTGACGTAGGTCTGCTTGAGTCGGATCAGGGCGCCGTCGAAGTGCAGCAGGTCGAGCCCGCGCAGGACCGTCGTCACGCCGTCCTTGGTGGTGCGGAGATCCCAACTGCTCATGACCTTGCCGGTCTCGGCGTCGACGAAGGTATCGTCCTCGACGAATTCCATGCTGCCGAACCGCCCCTCGAACTGCGGCTCGAAGGCTGCCCGTACCGCGGCCTTGCCCTCGTTCGGTCGACCGTTGAGCTCGTCGTAGACGGCGTCCTCGGTAAAAAAGGCCATCACGGCGTCGAGATCGTTGCGGTTGAAGGCGTCGAGGAATTCGAGTGTGAGCGTGTAGAGTTCCTGGCGGCGGTCGGCCATGGCGCTGTCCCCTCCCGGCTGCGGGCTGTGGCGTGTGGGCCGGGATTCTAACAGGCTCGTTCCCCACCCGAGTCCCGTCATGGCGGTGGATGGGGGGAGGATTCGTTCACGTCCGCCGTCGCCGGAACTCCAGGTAGTCGGCGGCCGTCTCCGCTGGCCGCTCGATCATCGGCACGTGGCCCATGCGTGGCATGAGGATGCGATCTGCGTTCGGTAGCAGACCGGCGACGATGTCGAGTCCCGAGGGATGCAGCACACGGTCGTCATCACCCCAGGCCACCAGGGCCGGCGTGGCGAGGCCGTCGATCCGTCCTTCCAGCGGCACCGGCTCGCCGAAGATGTCGCCGAAGATCTTGTGGTTGAAGGCGGCCTCGCGTTGCGCGCGTTCGAGCAACGGCCGCTTGAACTGAGCCGGCAGGTACGGCTGACGGGTGAAGCACAGGGCGGCGAGACGTTCGAACTGCGCCATGGTGTCGGTCACCAGCGGGTTGTCGCCCTGCTCGATCAGGGACAGCGTCTCGCTGGTCTCAGCGCCCATCGCCCCGGCTGGGGCGAGCAGCCACAGGCTCGTCACGCGTTCGGGATGACGGGCGGCGAACATGGCGGCGAGGTAGCCGCCCATGGAGTTGCCGCCGAGATGGAATCGTTCCAGGCCGAGGGCATCGACGAAAGCGGCGAGACGCGCGAGCTGCGCTTCGAGCCCGTAGCCGGCATCCTCACGTCGCGTGCTGTCGCCGAAACCCGGCAGGTCGGGCACATAGAGGTGGCAGTGGCGCGTGAGGTGCGGCGCGATGGGCAGCCAGTTGTCCTTGTTGGCGCCGAAACCGTGCAGCAGCACCAGCGGCTCGCCGGTGCCGCCTTCGAGGTAAGGCACGCGGTGGCCATCGACGGTGGTCTCGCGCAGGTGCAATCGCCCCAGCCGGCGTCCCAGCGCCACCAGCCCGGCCAGTGCCGCCCCCGGCGCCAGGTAGTAGCAGGCGACGGCGCCGGCGACCAGCGCCAGCACGATGGAGAACGCGATGTTCATGAGCAGGGACCTCGGTTCACGTTGCCGACACGACCGGCAGGACCAGGCGCGAGGCGCGCCCGGCTTCACGGAAGACCCGTTGCAGCGCCGGCTCGAAGCGCGTCGCGGCATGGGCCAGCTCGCCCGTGTTGGGGTTGCGGTCGTAGCGCGGGAAATCGCTCGACGTCAGCAGCACGGCGAGCCGGTGACCGGTGCGGAACACCGCGGCCGTCGCCCACAGGTCGATGGTGTACGCGGTCACCGCACCGGGTTCGAGCAGGCGCCGCTGATGACCGTCACGCAGGCTCGCCCGCACGACGCCGTCACAGACGTTCAGCAGGCGGCCGTCTGGATGGACTTCGCACAGCTTCACCACCCAGTCGGTATCGGGACCCGAAGTCGCCGCGACGAGTTCGAAGCGCACGGGCCCGGCGATCTCGAGGTCTGCCGCGAGCGGCGCCGAGGTGTAGAGCAATACGTCGCGGCGCGTGGCGATATCGCGCTGGTCGACCGGACCGGCCGGGTATTGTGGTGGCAGCAGGGTGTTGCCACCGCGGGTCGGGCAGGGTTCCGCCGGGTCGTAGACGAAACTGTCGACCCCCACCTCCACCGTCGGCGCCGCCGGTGCGAGGCCGCCATCCGCGTGCAGGTACCAGGCCGTCTCGCGCGTGCCGGGTAGCGGCCAATCGTCGGCCTCGCGCCAGCGATTGATGCCCTGCACGAAGTAGCGCACCGGCGCTTCGTCGGCGATGCCGGTGGCCTCGTCGTTCAGCCAGTGGCCGAACCAGCGCAGTTGCAGCTTCGTCAGGTCTTCCTTCAGGTCCAGGAACAGGCCATTGGCGCGAAAGCCGAAGTCGACCGCGCCGACGACGTTGCCGAACATGCCATGCGACCACGGCCCGATGACCAGCCGGCTGTGACGCCGCGCCGCCTCGCTGCCACCGTGCGCACGCATGCCGGCGAAATGTTCGAGGTCCCCCATGAGCAGGAGATCGTGCCAGCCGGCGATGGTCAGGCTCGGCACCGTGACCTCGGCGTGGCGATCGGAGAACAGCACCGAGCTGGTCCAGTCGTCCGGCGCCGGGTGACGCAGGAACTCGTAGAAGAAGGGCAGGAAATCATCGGCGTCGGGATGGACCGGCCCGAAGCGTTCCAGCGGCAGGGCACTGAGAACGTCACCGAAGGCGTCGATGTCATCGATCAATTGGACCAGCGGCGGACCGAAACTGGCCGGCTCGGGCCGCGCCCGGATCAGCGCTGCCGGGCCGATCGCGCGCAACGCCCACATCGCCAACGTGCCGATGTTGAGCGCGCCACCGCGCCAGAAATGGTTGCGCCAGAAATCGTTCGGCGCGGTGGTCGGCGAAATGGCGCCGAGCGCCGGGTGACCGGAGAGCGCCGCGAGCCACGACGTACCGCCCATGTAGGACAACCCGTAACAACCCACCCGCCCGTTCGACCACGGCTGCACCGCACACCAGGCGACGCTGTCGTGGCCGTCGTCGCGCTCGTGGACGTAGGGGAAGAACACGCCGCCCTCGGAGGCCCAGCGCGCGCGCACGTCCTGGATGACGACGACGAAACCGGCGGCGGCGGCGCGCACCGGGTCGAGCGTCATCGCCGTGATCGGCCACAACTCCTTGTTGTAGGGGGTGCGCTGCAGCAGCACGGGGTGGCGCGCGTCGTCGTTGGGACGGTAGATGTCGGCGCGCAGGCGGATGCCGTCGCGCAGCGGAATGTCGACGTTCTTCTCGACGATGACGGTCATGGGTCGTCCTGGGAAATTCGAATGGGAAAGCGGCGGCGGATGCGACGGGCGACGCGTCAGTCGTCGCCGCGCCTTGCGTTGCCGGTATCGCGTGCCCGCCCGGCAGTCGCGCCGCCGACCGCCAGCAGTTGCTCGATCATGTTGCGATGCAGATCGACCAGGGCCAGCCAGTTCTGCAGGAACAGGGTGCCGGCCTGGGTCAGCTCGTACATGCGCCGTGCCGGCCCGGACTGGCTGGTGTCCCACATCGAGCACACCAGCCCCATCTGCTCGAGCTGGCGCAGCGCGCGGTAGACAGAACCCTTGTTGTACTCGCCGAGCCCCGCCTCGTTGAGACGCTGGACGAGTTCGTAGCCATAGGCCGACCAGCCCTTGAGCATGGCCAGCAGGTGGGCGTTGAGCATGTCTCCCGTGGGGCTCACGGGGCGGTCGTTGGTCATGTTCGGGCATCCTGCGGCCGGTGGCCGCTGTCCGGTCAGGGCACACCTATATGCAACTTGCACCTAGGTGTCAAATGCCGTATCTTTTGCACTGCAACATAACTGTGCGCCCTGCTGCCGTGTGCTTCGAGAGGCGCCTGACCCCAGGACAACTCAGGAGAGAATCATCATGGCCACGACCAAGAAAGCCGCCCCCGCGGTCGAGATCCCCAAGCAGTTCACCGATTCCGCCAACGCCTACATCGAACGCCTGCTCGCCGGGCACGCCCGCCTGACGGACGCCATGGCCACCGCCCGCGCGCGCAACGCTCGCGTCGCCGACAAGTTCTTCGAGGTGCTCATCGCCGGCCAGCGCGACGCCCTCGAACTCGGCAAGACCATGGCCACCGAGCCCACCGCCTACGCCAAGAACATGGAAGCGGTGATGCAGTCGATGAGCGTCGCCCAGGAGCGCGCGCTCGACGTCGCCAAGACGGTCTACCGCGAGCAGGCCGAAGCCTCCGGCGAAATGCGCGAGGCGGCCGAGAAGGCCTTCTCGTCGTTCAAGACCTGGACGCCGGACCTCGAGCAGTTCGGCAAGCTGTGGCAGCCTGCGGCCAAGTAAGGGCGTGAGCGAGCGCCACGCCGCCGCCAGCCCCTGCGAGGTGCGCCCGTGACCCTGGACGACGATGTGAACCGCGCCGCCGACGATGGCGGCCACCTCGGTTTCCTCGGCTACGACGATGCCATCGAGCAGACGCTGACGCCGCTGTGGCGCGAGGCGCGCTGGGGCCTGGAATGGGCGCAACTGCGCTGGAGCCCGGTCTATTACGGCTACGGCGTGCCGCACGGTCATGGCGAGCCGGTGCTGTTGATCCCGGGCTTCATGTCCGGTGACCTGCTGATGCTCGAGATGCATCGCTGGTTGAAGCGCATCGGTTATCGCTCGTCGCTGTCGCGCATCGCGTGGAACAACGACTGTCCCGACCAGACCGGGCGCAAGCTCGGTCACCGCGTCCGGCGCCTGGCCGACCGCCACGGCAGCCGCGTGCGCCTGGTCGGTCACAGCCTCGGCGGCATGCTGGCCAGAAGCCTCGTGCAGGAGATGCCGGAGTACGTCGACCGCGTGGTCACGCTGGGTTCGCCGTTCCGCTCGCTGGTCAAGGCCCATCCCGCCGTGATCGGCATCTGGGACAAGCTCAAGCTCGCCCAGGGCGGTCTCATCGGGCGCAACCTGCACGCCTCGTGCGGTACCGGCCATTGCACCTGCGCCTTCGTGCGCAACATGAGCATGCCGCGCACCGTCGACGTGCCGCAGTACGCGGTGTATTCGCGACGCGATGGTGTCGCCGACTGGAGCAGCTGCATCGAGCGCGACCCGCGGCTGAACACGGAGGTGAATTGCAGCCACATCGGCATGGTCTTCCATGCCGGCGTCTACCGCGCCGTGGCCGCCCGCCTCGCCCAACGCCAGCGCCATCCGCACACCAACGAAACAGACCAGGGGGAAGAGGAAAGATGAGCGACGAAGACAGCATGGACCCGGTGCGCCTGTGGCGCGAATGGTTCGTCAAGTCGGAGAAGGCGTGGAGCGACACGCTGACCGAAGTGATGGGCGACGAACGCTTCTCCAAGGGCATGGGGCGCTACATGCACGAGGCGCTGCACACCCATCGCATGTTCAGCGAAGCGATGGCGCAGTACCTCGCCAACCTGAACATCCCGTCGCGCGCCGACATCCTCGACATGAGCGACCGTCTCGCCCACATCGAGGACACCCTGAACCAGATCCAGGTCGAGCTGCGCGGCCAACGCGCCCAGCTGACCAAGCTGGCTGCCGGGGGTGGCGATACCAGTGGTGGCGCGGACGGCGTCGAGCGCAAGCGCCCCGCCCGTACGCGCAAACCCGAAGCCCACGCCGGCTGACGACATTCCGACACATGACCGCCGACCGATCCCTCGAGGACGCCGCCATGGAACCCTTGACCGACGCCAACGACCGCGACGACGACGCCGACATCGACGCGCGGGTCGGGCGCCTGATCGAGCGCGCCATCCTGCGCAACATCCCGGGCCTCAACCTGCCCCGCACCGAGTCCGAGCTCGACGTCGGCCCGACGCCGAAGGAACTGGTGTGGAGCGACGAGACCGCGCGCCTGTTCCACTACACGCCAATGCTGGACGAGATCTACCGCGTACCCGTGCTGCTGGTGATGTCACCCGTGGCCAAGGGCTACATCCTCGATCTCGCGCGCGGCCAGAGCCTCGTCGAGTACCTGCTCATGCAGGGCCACGACGTCTACATGCTGGACTGGGTCGCGCCGCGCAAGGAGCAATCGACGCTGGATCTGGCCAACTACGTCATCGATCTCCTCGGCGGCGGCATCGAGGCGGTCGCCAACGACAGCGGCGAGGACGACATCACCCTGGTCGGCTACTGCATGGGCGGTATGTTGTCGTCGATGTACACCGCGTTGAATCCCAACGGCCCGGTGCTGAACCTCGCCTGCTTCACCACGCCGGTCAACGGCGACGGCATGGAGCTGTACAAGAAGTGGATGACCTCGAAGAGCTTCGACATCGACCGCCTCGTCGCCGAGCTCGGCAACATCCCCGGCGACTTCATCAACAGTTCGCTGCAGGCCCTGCGTCCACTGCAGCGCAGCGCCAACCAGATGAAGCTGCTGAACAACGTGCAGGACGACGCCTTCGTCAAGGCCCACCTGCGTTTCGACCGCTGGGCGGTCGACCAGCTGCCGGTGCCCGGCCACCTCGCCCGCGACATGGTCAAGGACTTCATCGTCGGCAACAAGCTGGTCCGCGGCGAACTCGAACTGCGCGGTGGGCGGGTCGACTTTGCTAATATCCGCGTGCCTTTCCTCCACGTCGCCGCCCTGTACGACCACATCGTGCCGGCTGCCGCTTCGCGCGACCTCATCAACCTGGTCGGCAGCAGCGACAAGAAGGAGATCGTGATGAAAGGCGGCCACGTCAGCCTGGTCGCCGGCGGTAATGCCATCTTCCGCCTGTGGCCGCAACTCGACCAGTGGCTCGCCACGCGCGGCGTGTGAAGCGCGCCGGCGCCCCCGTATCCCGAGAGGAGTTCTACATGTCCCGTGAGGCATTGGCCAAGGCGCTCGAAGCCTACCCGCTCAACGTCACGCTGAACGGCCGCAGCTACACCATCCGCGCCATGACGATGGCGGACGGCCCGGCATTGAAAGTCTTTGCCAGCGCCCTGCCTGCCCACGACCGTCTCTACATGCGCCGCGACCTCACCTCCGACACCGGCATCGCCTCGTGGCTCGAGGACATCGAGGACGGCGTCATCCACTCGCTGCTCGCCATCGACGACGACGGCGTCGCCGGCTTCACCACGATTCATCTGAACAAGCTCGAATGGACGCGGCACGTCGCCGACATCCGCGTCGCCACCGCCGAGCGCACCCGCCGCAGCGGGCTCGGCCGGGTCCTGGTGCGCGAGGGCTTCAACCTCGCGCTCGCACTCGACATCGAGAAGCTGATGGCGCGCATGACGCCCGACCAGAACGGCGCGCGCGTACTGTTCGAGGAACTCGGCTTCACGCCCGAGGCCCTGCTCAAGGACTACGTCAAGGACCGCGACGGTCACTACCACGACATGCTGCTGAAGAGCTGCTCGGTGCAGGACTTCCTCGCCCGCCGGCAGGCCTACGGGCGCAGCTGAGCGACGCACCCGCGCCGCGCCGTTGAAGCGCGCGGCGTCCGTCCCCATCTGTGGGCCCGGGTACCGCGGTACCCGTTCCGAACCACGGTCTGCGCGGGACACACATGCAGTACAAAGACTATTACCAGCTCCTCGGTGTCGCGCGCGACGCCGACGGCGACGCCATCAAGCGTGCCTACCGCAAGCTCGCGCGCAAGTACCACCCGGACGTCAGCGAGGAACCGGACGCCGAGGAGCGCTTCAAGGAGGTGCAGGAAGCCTACGAGGTGCTGAAAGACCCGGAGAAGCGCGAGGCCTACGACCGGCTCGGCGCGAATTGGCGTGCCGGCGAGGATTTCACCCCGCCGCCCGACTGGGAGCCCGAATTCTCCTTCCACGGTGGCGGCTTTCGCAACGCCGCCGACTTCAGCGACTTCTTCGCTTCGATCTTCGGCGGCGCCGCGGGCGCGCGACACGGCCCCCGCGGCGCCCACGCAGGCGGCCACGGAGGTGGTTTCCAGATGCGCGGCGAGGATCGCCAGGTCCGTGTGCAGATCCGGCTCGAGGATGCGTACGCGGGGGCGACGCGCAGCTTTTCGTTCGTCAGCCCCGAGATCGACGCACGTGGCGAGGTCCGCCAGCAGCCACGCAGCATCAACGTCGGCATTCCGAAGGGCGTCGTCGAGGGCCAGCGCATCCGCCTCGCCGGCCAGGGCGGCACGGGCTTCGGTGGCGGCCCGGCTGGCGACCTGTTCCTCGAGGTGGAGTTCGAGCCGCACGCCTGGTTCCACGTCGACGGTCGCGACATCCACCTCGACCTGCCGGTGACGCCCTGGGAAGCGGCACTCGGCGCCAAGGTCAAAGTGCCCACCCTCGGTGGTCAGGTCGAATTGAGCATCCCGGCCAACACCCAGACCGGGCGCAAGCTGCGGCTCGGCGGGCGCGGCCTGCCGGGCAAGGTGCCTGGCGACCAGTACGTCACGATCCGCATCGTCACCCCGCCGGCCCACGACGACACCCAGCGCGACTTCTACCGCCGCATGGCCGAGGTCATGCCCTATGATCCGCGCGCGAACTTCAAGGCCTGACGCCATGACCGATGACCTCACCCGGGGCAGCGGCGAACTGCTCGCCGACGATCGCCACCTCACCCTCGCCGAGCTGGTCGACGCCACCGGCGTGGAGGTCGAGCTGATCGTCGAAATGGTCGGCCACGACATCCTGCGGCCGCGCGGCACGGTCACCGCCGAGTGGCGCTTTCCGGCCCCGGCGCTGACTCGCGTACGGCGGGTGGTGCGCCTGCGTGACGATCTCGAGCTGAACTGGCCGGGCGTGTGCCTGGCGCTCGAACTACTCGACGAACTGCACGACCTGCGCCGGCGCCACCGCGCCCTGCTCCGCCGGCTCGGCTGACGCCGCCGCGGCGCCCGGTACCACCAGCGATTCGCCGAAGCCGAGCACGCGGAACCGGTCCGCCGCCACCCCGGCCGCGGTGAGCGCGCGGGCGAGCTCGGCATAGGGTTCGTCGATGGTCTCGAAGGTGAGCTGGAAGGTGCCGTGGTGAATGGCGATGCTCTGCCGGCAACCGAGATCGCGGTGCGCCTGCACTGCCCCCTGTGGGTCGAGGTGTACCGGCAACATGAAGTCACGCGGCCGGTAGGCGGCGATCGGCAGCAGGCACAGGTCGAAAGCCCCGTAGCGTGCCCGCGCGTCGGCGAAATGCGGCCCGTAGCCGGTGTCGCCCGCGAAATACACAAGGCCCGCCGGCGCACGCAGCACGAAGCCGCCCCACAGGGTCTTCATCTGGTCGCCGAGGCCGCGCCCGGAACGGTGGCGGACCTCGACGAAGGCGGCGTCGAGCGGACCGAGCGTCGTTTCCTCCCACCAGTCGAGCACGCGGTAGGGCGCGATGCCGCGCGCCTCGAACAGGGTCTCGTTGCCGAGCCCGGCCAGCACCAGCGGGGGACCCTCGCGGCCGTGGGCGGCGAGCGCGGCCAGGCTCGCGAGGTCGAGGTGGTCATAGTGATCGTGGCTGACCAGCACGAGATCGAGCGGCGGCAGTTCGCGCATCGCCAGCCCGGGCGCACGCACCCGCTGCGGCCCCATGAAAGTAAAGGGGCTGGCGCGCTCGCTCCAGATCGGGTCGGTCAGCACGGTCACGCCGTCGAGCCTGAGCAGCACCGTGGAGTGGTTGACGTAGGTGGCGACGATGGCGTCCGCGCCGGCGGCGGGCGGGCCCGGGTATGCGCCGTTGTCGACGGTCCGCGGCCAGGCCTCGCGCCGGAACGGAAAAGTGGCGACGAAGCCGACGATGTCGCCGAGCGTCTTCTCGGCCGGCACGCGGTTGTAGAAGCGCACGCCGTCGAAGTGCCCGCTCGGCGCGCCGTCATGACGCGGCTGCAGGGCGCAACCGTGCATCACCAGGCCCGCCACGAGGACGGCGGCGAGCAGCAGCGACAGGCGGCGACGGGTCATGGTCGAGGGTCCTCCAGTGGGCGCGGCATCGGTGGGATGCGCGGCGCCGGGCTGCCGCTATACTAGCCCGCCTTGTCGCCGTTCACGGGGAGGTGAGCATGGCCCGCAAACGCAGCCCGGCGCTCAGCGCGCGCAGCTACAGCATGCCGGAATTGTCCGAGCTCTACGGCGAACCGCCGTTCCACTACCGCGAGGTGACCCAGCTGCTGGTCGCCTTCGAAACCGATCCGAAAGTCCTGCGCCAGCTGGTGCCCGCGCCGCTGGTGCCGAACAAGGAGGCGACGATGTTCGTCTCCATCGCCGACTTCCTCTGCTCGGGTTTCGGCCGCTACTACGAGATGCACTTGTTCACCCATGCCACCTACAAGCGCCGGCTGGTGAACTTCAGTCTCTACCTCGTGCTCGACAACGACGTCGCCATCTGCGGCGGGCGCGAGATCTGGGGCTTCCCCAAGAAGCTCGGCCGGCTCGAGATGGACATGACCGACGACGTCGTGCGCGGCACAGTCGAGCGCGGTGGCATCCAGCTCGTCGACATGGCGGTGCGGATGAAGACGATGGTCGCGCCCGAATCCCTCGGCGGCACCGTCGACTGGGTCGCGCGCAAGTTCATCCCCAACGTCTCGCTCACGAGCCCGCCCGACGTCGATCAGCTCACCCTGACGACCCTGACCAACGTCGTGGTCGACGAGGTGCACGCCGGCCCGGCCACGCTCCGTTTCGGCGATTCGCCGGCGGACCGCCTCGCCGAGGTGCCCATCAACCGTGTCACCGGGGGCTGGTTCTTCCAGAGCGAGATGACGCTCGAGGACGGCCAGGTCCTGCACGACTACCTGGCCTGAGCCGTTCGGGGCATGAACGAGCGCGAGGCCGCGATCGAAAGCCACTACGGCAGCGCCGACATCAGCGCGCGCATACTCGACGCGCTGGTACGAGCGGGGCAAGACCCCGAGCATCTCCAGCGCGCCGATCTCGCGCCCTTCGACGAGTTCCACGGCGGCGGCATCGCCTCGACCCGCGACCTCGCTGCCTTCGCCGGCGTCACCCCGGGCCTGCGCGTGCTCGACATCGGCAGCGGCATCGGCGGCCCGGCGCGCACGCTCGCCGCCGAGTTCGGCTGCACCGTCACCGGTGTCGACCTGACCCGCGAGTTCGTCGCCGCGGCGCGCATGCTGACAGCCCGCCTGGGCATGGAAAGCACCTGCCGCTTCGAACATGGCAGCGCCACTGCCCTGCCCTGCGCCGCGGCCAGCTTCGACCTTGCCTGGTCGCAGAACATGCTGATGAACGTCGCCGACAAGGCAGCCTGTTTCGCCGAAGTCGCGCGGGTGCTGAAACCGGGCGGCCGCTTCGCCTTCGAGGTGGTGCTGGCCGGCGACGGTCGCCCGCTGCACCTGCCGACTTTCTGGGCCGCGGTGCCCGACTTCAATTTCCTCGTCACGCTCGCTGAATTGGAGGACCTGCTCGCCGGCGCTGGACTCGAGCAGGTCGCCCTGGAGGACACCACCGCCAGCGTCATCGCCGCCGGCCACAAGCGCCGTGCAGCGATCGCGGCACACGTTCAGGATCCGGCGGCGCTCAGCATCGCCGTCATCGTGCCGAGCGACGTGGAAGCCAAGATGTCGAACGCGCTGGCCAACAACGAGGAAGGTCGCACACGCACCGTCAAGGCGGTCTACCGGCGGCCGGATTGAACGCCGCGCCCGGCGGTATCCGGGCGCCACCTACACGAACATCCACGACCATCGATCAAACGGGAGGTTACCCATGGATCTCGGACTCAAGGGCAGGAACGTCGTCGTCACCGGCGGCAGCCGCGGTATCGGGCGCGCCGCGGCGCTCGCCTTTGCCGCTGAAGGTGCCAACGTCGCCATCTGCGCGCGCAGTCAGGACGCGCTCGACGCCACGCGCAAGGAACTCGAAGCGGCCGGGGTCAAGGCCCATGCCGCGAGCTGCGACGTCGGCGATGCCGCCGCGCTGGCCGCCTTCCTCGACGGCGCCCGCGCGGCGCTCGGCTCGGTCGAGATCCTGGTCAACAACCCGTCCGGCTTCGGCATGACCGACGACGAGGCCGGCTGGAAGGCCGCCGTCGACGTCGACCTCATGGCGACCGTGCGCGCGACCCAGCAGGTGATTCCGTGGATGGAAGCGGCCGGCGGCGGCGCCATCGTGCACATCTCGTCCGCCTCCGGCCTCGAGGCCGGCTGGCCGGCGCCCTACGCCGCGATCAAGGCCGCGCTCTTCAATCACGCCAAGACCCTGGCCGCGGAACTCATGCCCAAGGGCATCCGTGTCAATTGCATCGCGCCGGGCTCGATCTTCTTCCAGGGCGGGGTGTGGGATCAGGTCCAGCAGAACATGCCGGACTACTACAACGCGACGCTCGCCCAGTGCCCGGCGGGGCGCATGGGCACGCCCGAGGAAGTCGCCGCCGCCATCGTCTTCGTCGCCTCGCCGCGCGCGAGCTGGGTGTCGGGCGTGACGCTGCTGGTCGACGGTGTGCAGCACAAGGGCATCTACTGATCCGCCAAGGAGTTCTCCCATGTACGACAACCCCTACTACTCCCAGGCCCTCCACGGCCCCTACGAGATCTACGACGCCGGCTCGTTCGAGTTCGACGACGGCGGCCGCCTGCCAGACCTGAAAATCGCCTACGCCGTGCACGGTAAGCCGAACGCGAAGAAGGACAACATCGTCCTCTTCCCGACCTGGTACTCGGGCACCAACAAGCTGCTCGAACAGGTCTACATCGGCCCCGGGCGTGCACTCGACCCGGCGAAGTACTGCATCGTCTGCGTGAACCAGATCGGCAGCGGACTGTCGAGTTCGCCGCACAACACGCCGGCGCCGTGGACCATGGCGAAATTCCCGCGCGTGCGCATCGGCGACGACGTCCGCGCCCAGCACAAGCTCCTCACCGAGCACCTCGGCTTCCACGAACTGGCGCTGGTCGTCGGCGGCTCGATGGGCGCCCAGCAGACCTACGAATGGGCCGTGCGCTACCCCGACATGGTCAAGCGCGCCGCACCCATCGCGGGCTACGCGAAGAACACCGACCACGACTTCCTCTACACCGACACCTTGAACGAGGCCATCACCTCCGACCCGGGCTGGAACGGCGGCTGGTACGCGAGCAACGCGGACGTCCACCAGGGGCTGCGGCGCCAGGCCAAGCTGTGGTCGGTAATGGGCCTGTGCCCCGAGTTCTTCGCCCAGGAAGGCTGGCGCGCGCTCGGCTGCACCTCGCTCGAGGACTTCCAGGTCGGCTTCATGGAAGGGCTCTTCACCCAGATGGATCCGAACGACCTGCTCTGCATGGCCTGGAAGTGGCAGCGTGGCGACGTCAGCCGGAACACCCACGGCGATTTGAAGGCCGCGCTGAAGCGGGTCAAGGCGAAGGTGTTCGTCCTGCCCATCGACACCGACATGTTCTTCAAGGTCCCCGACTGCAAGAAGGAACAGAAGCTCATCAAGGGCTCGGAGCTGCGCGTGATCAAGAGCGTGGCCGGCCACTTCGGCCTGTTCGGCATGGAGCCCGAGTACCACGCCCAGGTCGACCAGCACCTGAACGACCTGCTCGCCATCGACGTCTGAATCAAACCGGAGAAGCCCGTGCCCAACACCAATCGCGTCTGGCGCCTGCGCAAGCGCCCCGTCGGCGAACTCACCGACGACGTCCTCTCGTTCGAAGAAGAAGCCATCCCCGAGCCCGGCGAAGGCGAATGCCTGTTCCGCCTCAACTACCTCTCGCTCGATCCGACCAACCGCATCTGGATGAGCGACATGGACCAGTACATGCCGCCGGTCGAACTCGGCGCGCCGATGCGCGGCGTGGTCTGCGGCACGGTGGTCAAGAGCCGCAACCCGGCGATCAAGGAAGGCGACATCGTCTCCGGTCTCGGTGAGTGGGCCGACTACCAGATCGGCCGCGCCGGTTTCGTCAACCCGCTCGGCGACACCGGCGGGGTGCCGGTGATCGATGCCTTCGGCACCTTCGCCGTGGTCGGTCCGACGGCCTACTTCGGTCTCATCGACCTCGGCGAGCCCAAGGCCGGCGAGACCGTGGTGGTCTCGGCCGCCGCCGGCGCGGTCGGCTCGATCGTCGGCCAGATCGCCAAGATCAAGGGCTGCCGCGCCGTCGGCCTGGCCGGCTCGGACGACAAGTGCCGCTGGATCACCGAGGAGCTCGGCTTCGACGCCGCCATCAACTACAAGACCGAGGATGTGCCAGCCGCCCTCAAGCGCGCCTGCCCGGACGGCATCGACATCTACTTCGACAACGTCGGCGGCGACATCCTCGACGCCTGCCTGAAGCAGATGAACTTCAAGGGCCGCGTGCCGACCTGCGGGCTCATCTCGCAGTACAACGCCACGGGCGCGGTACCCGGGCCGAAGAACTACGACATGATCCTCATGCAGCGACTCAAGGTGCAGGGCTTCATCGTGCTCGATTACGCCGATCGCTACCCCGAGGCCGTGGGCGCGCTGGCGGGCTGGATGGCCGCGGGCAAGCTGAAGGTGCGCCAGGACGTCGTCGACGGCCTGGAGAACGCGCTCGAGACCCTGAAGAAGCTCTACACCGGGGCCAACACCGGCAAGCTCATGATCCGCGTCGAGGACGTCTGAGCACGTCCACACGAGGGGAGAACACCATGCTGAAGACCACCCACCGCGCGCTCTTGTTGAGCGCGCTCGGCGCCTTGCTGCTGAATGCCCAGGGCGCTGCCGCCGACGACCGCGCCATCGGCGCGGAAGCTTTCGACCGCGCCTGCGCCGGCTGCCACGGCGAACCACCGGTGCCGCGCGCGCTGACTCGCGCGCAACTCGCTGCGCTGCCGCCGGAGAAGATCTTCCAGGCCCAGCTCTCGGGCCTGATGGCACTGCAGGCCGCCGCGCTGACCGAGATCGAGAAGAAGGCCGTCGCCATCTACCTCTCCGACACCGAGTGGGGCACGGTCGCGATGGAGAAGGCGGCGGAGAAGCTCGCCATGTGCAGCACGGCGAGCGCGGTCACTCCGGCCGACTTCGCGAAGCCCAAGTGGATCGGCTGGGGGCTGGACCTCGACAACACCCACTTCCAGCCGGGGGACCAGGCCGGTCTCACCGCCGCCGACCTCGCCAATCTCGAACTCAAGTGGGTGCACGGCTACGCCGGCGCGACCACCATCACGACGCAGCCGGCCGTCGTCGGCGATCACATCTTCATCGGTTCGCCCAACGGCGCCATCTACAACCTCGATCGCAAGACCGGTTGCGCCTACTGGAAGTACGACACTGCGGCCGAGGTGCGCGCCGCGATCGTCGTCGCACCGCGCGCGGATGGCACCGTCGGGCTCTACGCCGGCGACCGCAAGGCCAACTTCTACGCGCTCGACGCCAACAGCGGCAAGCTGCTGTGGCAGGACCGCGTCGAAGCACACCCATGGTCGATGATCACCTCCTCGCCGGTGCTCCACGAGGGCAAGCTCTACTTCGGCACCGCCTCGTTCGAGGAACTCGCCGGCGGCTCGAAGAAGTACGAATGCTGCACCTTCCGCGGCAGTGTGCTGGCCTACGATGCCGAGAGCGGCAAGAAGCTCTGGCAGAGCTACGTCATCCCCGGCGAACCGCAGAAGACCAAGGTGACCACCGAGGGCGTACAGCTGTGGGGGCCGTCAGGCGCCGCAGTGTGGTCGAGCCCGACGCTCGACCCGGAACACAACACGCTCTACGTGACGACGGGCGACTCCTACTCCGCACCGGCGGCCGACACTTCGGATGCCATCGTCGCCATGGACATGACCACCGGCGCCATCAAGTGGCACAAGCAGATGACCGCGGACGACGCCTTCACGGCCGCGTGTGTCGCGCCCAATGCCGACCCGGTCTCGAAGGAAGGCTGCGGGCCGGACGTCGACTTCGGCGCCTCGGCTATCCTGCGCACCCTGCCGAGCGGCAAGCGCCTGCTGCTGGCCGGGCAGAAGTCCGGCGTCATGCACGCCGTCGACCCCGATGCCGAGGGCGCCATCGTGTGGCAGAAGCGGCTCTCGCCGGGCGGTGTGCTCGGCGGCATCGAGTGGGGCTTCGCCGCCGACGACAAGCATCTCTACGTTCCGATCTCGGACGTCTGGGAGACCAAGCACGCGCCGGGCGCAGCCGGTGGCATCTACGCGCTCGATTTCGCCGATGGCAAGGAATTGTGGAACACCCCGGCGGCCGAACCGGATTGCAGCGCCACTCCCGGCTGCAACGCCGGCCAACCGGCCGCGGCGACCCTCATCCCCGGCGTGATCTTCTCGGGCTCCATGGACGGCCACATGCGCGCCTACGATCCGGCGACCGGCAAGGTCCTGTGGGACGTCGATACCAAGGGCGAACATGCGACGGTCAACGGTGTGCCCGCGCACGGCGGCTCGATCAAGGGCGCCGGTGTGACCGTCGTCGATGGCTGGGTCTACTTCGGCTCCGGCTACGGTCTGTTCGGCATGCCGGGCAACCTGTTCATGGCGTTCGGGCCGAAGGGGCAATAAGACGGCATCGCAAGACCGCGGCCGCCTGGCCGCGGTCTTGCCGCAGGACGCCAGCAGGCGCAGACTCTGGCGCGCCCCGTGACCAGGATGGCCATCAGCATGCGGCGAGTTCGGTTCGAACCAACCCCAAGGATAGGGCCTGCGGACGGCGATGGCAGGCAAGGTGCCCGTCCCCCGCGCAAACGATGGCCGACGGCGACCGTCGCGCTGAGCGCGATACTCACCCTCGGCGCCCATGCCGACGACACCGGTGCCCCCAGCAGCGTAGCCTCGTCCGAGCGACCCGCTCCTTCAGTCGAGATTCCAGCGGAGTTCGATCTCGCCGCGACCCTCACCCGCCTGGCGAGGCCACGCGCAACGGTCGAAATCGAGCGCGCCGATGGCCGCCGCATCCGATCGCACTTGTACGATGCGTCAGCCCTGCCGGAACGCCAGCTTGGATGCATCATCAATGAGCACCAGCGTCTGCGTCTCGAGACCCTCGTCGCGGGGCGCGAGACGACCGCCGACGGCGTTCAGTCCGAGGACACGCTCGCGAGCCAGGTGTCGGTGGCCGGACAGTATGTCGTGACAATGGCTGCGACGCTCGACGATGCCCATGCGCGCGCGCGGCTGGGCGCGCTCGGCGTCGAGGTCGTGCGCCGCATCGGGCAACGGCCGATTTACCTCGTCGAGGTCGCGGATGATCGCGACAGTCCCGCCCAGGCTTCGAGCGTCGAACGCCTGCGGAAGGCGGAAGGCGTCATCGCGGTCGACCCGGAGTTTATCCTCGAATCGACCGCCGGCGACCTGGAAAGCGACGGCACGGCGCCCGCGCAATGGCACCTCGATGCGGTCCGCGCGCGCGACGCCTGGAAGCTCGCCGATTGCAGCTCGCGCCCGTTGGTTGCGGTGATCGACACCGCGATGCGCCTGTCGCATCCGGATTTGAAGGACAACATCTGGAGCAACCCCGGGGAGTCTGGGGCGAATGCAACAGACGGTGACGACAACGACGGCAACGGGTTCGACGACGACGAGCACGGCTGGGATTTCGTCGACTGGGACAACGATGTCGCCGAGTTGGGCAAGACGACCAACGAACGTCAGCATGGCACCCGGGTGGCCGGCATCATCGCGGCGTCAGGGAGCGTGCCCGGGGTGTGCCCCGGAGCACGCATTCTGCCACTGCGCGCAGTCTGCGAGGATCGCGAGGGAGTGACGGCACTCACGACCATCTCCCGACTGCTCGATGCACTGGATTACATCATCAACCTCTGCGTGATATCTGGCGAGTGCGCCCGCGTCATCAATATCTCTGCCGTCCACAAATGCATCAAAGAATTGGAATGTCCACCGGCCAGCGAGGTCACTCTGATTCGCGAAGCCGCGGCCCATAGCATGCTGGTCGTCGCTGCAGCTGGGCAGGACAGATGTTGCCGAGACATCGACAAGCCGTGCTGCCGTCGTTACCCGGCCGGACTCGATGAACCCAACCTAATCGCCGTTGCTGCGACGCGCAACGACGACCACCTGTGGGGCAGCTCCAACTACGGTAAGACCTTGGTCGCGCTGGGTGCACCAGGCGTCGACATCTATTCGCCCAGTGACTCCATGGACGGCAACCTCTACGGGGTCCAATCGGGCACCTCCTTTGCGACTCCCATGGTGGCGGGGGCCGCCCTGATCCTGCTCGATCGTTGTCCGCTATTGGACGCAACGGCCATAAAGACTCACATAGTCACGAACGCCTTTCCCGTTCCGGCGCTACGCGACAAAGTTGTATCGGGCGGACGGCTCGATTTGTTCGCGACACTGCAAGCGTGCCCACCCGCCCGATAGTATTTGGGCGTTCAGGAGCCTCCGCAATCTGGTGGCTCTCCAGCACCAGCACGCGCATGAGGCATGCTAAACGACGCACCCGGCTTAGCCGTTCTCGCTCTTCCTCAAAGGGCAGCAAGGTCGCTAGGATTGGTACTCGAGCAAACCACGAGGTCTTTGATAGATGAATACAGAGCACGATAGTCACGGTGCCACTGGCACGAATGGCCGCGACAAGGACAAGCTGAACAAAGTCGCGGACTACTACGCCGACGAGAGCTCTCCAAACGCTCTTGCTACGTTGTTGGACATGGCAAGCAAGGGACTGAAAAAAGACATCAAAACCACGTTGGAGATGGACGCCGGGCTGAAAGATTATCTCGAGAAATGGAAAAAAAGCGCTCTCAATCCTGGCGAACTGGAACACTGCGCGAAATGGGGATTGGGATGCGCACAGGATCCGCGGGTATCCAAGGGAAACGCGACGACCAAGGATACCGAGGTTCGACGCCAGCTCCGAGAGCGGGAATCCTATCCGACCGGCGAGGATGATGGAGGCACCACCCCTGTCGGCGGATGATGTGATTCAAACACCCCTAAACGAACTGCGGGCACGACCCGAGTTCATGCCGTCACCTGCCGGAATCAAGCGCCCCCGACGTGCTGTGCATTCGAAGCCACCGATCCCGGCACACCCACCTGTCGGGGCCTGTCTGTCCGCTGCCGGACAACGCCCGGCAGCGCGAGAGGATGTGCCACCCAACGTGGTCTCCTGCATTCAGCACCAACCGCCAACACGCGCAATCGTAAAAACACCCTCGAGCCATGCATTGGCGAGACTTGTGTACTGCGCCCGCCACAATTCGCAGTGCGCCTCGCGAAACGCTGGTGCCGCGCACTCGAGCATGAGATCGAGCTCCGCCTGCACCAGCAGGCGGGCGTTCGGTAGCACGCGCTCGGCGTAGTCTTCGACTTCGACCGCCTCGAAACCGGCGGCTTCGAGCATCGCGCGCCATTCGTCGGCGCGCGCGAGTCCGGCGAGGCGCCAGCTCCGCTCAACCGCTTCCACGCGCGCCGCGGCCGCGGCACTCGTACTCTCCCGCCGCATCCAGTCGCTGCCGACCAGCCGTCCTCCGGGGCGCAGTACGCGGCGACACTCGGCGAGAAAGCGGGACTTGTCGGCGAAATGGCAGGCCGCTTCGATGCTGACGACGACGTCGACCGAACCGTCGGGGAGCGGCAACCGGTTCGCGCAATCCGCCACCTCGAAGCGCACCCGTCCGTCGAGCCCGGCGCTGGCGGCTCGAGCCCGCGCGATCTCGACCTGGCGCGGACTGACGGTCAGACCGATCACGTTCGCGCCATGTTCGCGCGCGATGTCGAGCGCGGCGCCGCCGACCCCGCACCCTGCATCGACAACGCAATCATCCACCCCGATGTTGGCCGGCTCGATGATGCTGCGTGTCATCGCCTTGAGCGCGGTGCGCAGATCGGTCGTGGCGGTGTCGAAGAGTCCGAAGTGGATGTCTTCTGCATCCCACAGCCGCAGGTAGAACGGTTCGGTGTGCTCGTCGTAATAATCGGCGACGCGACGCGCCTGGCGCGCGGCAGCCGTTCGCGAGGGCGCCGGCGGCAGGCGCAGGTGACCTGGCCGTGGCATCCCGCCATCGGCCCGGTCGCCGTCGGGCGACGACTTCGACTTGGTGGCAGGTGGCGGCTCGCGCCACAACCAACCGCTCTTGAGCAGCACCCGCAACGGGTGGGTCCGCTCCAGCCGGGCAAGCGGCAGCGGCACGGCCGCCGCGGCCCGATAGCGGAAGCGCTCGGCCTGCTCGAGGCTCTGCTGGGCCGCGCCGTGCGTGTGCATGCACGCCCATGCGTCGACGAGACGCTCGCGGTCGCCACGCGCGACATCCACCAGTCTGTCGAGGAATTCGTCGCGTGCAGCCGCGGGCAATCGACCCAGGGTATGCATGACCGGGAACGTGCGCTTGCCCTGCAACAAGTCGTTGTTCGCCGCGTCGACGAACGCGGCATGAATATCCGAATGCAGTTGGACCATGCAGCCGATGTTGAAACCGAACGCCTCCCAGGCCTCGACATCGTCGACGGCGTTGCCGGCCAGCAGCATGGGGGCGCTGGCGAAGAAGGCGGTCTCCGCGCCGGTCTTGGCCGCCACGACGGCGAGCGCGTCGTCCTCGGACTGCACGGCGTGAGCGGATTCGAGGTCGGCGAACTGCCCGTGGCTCATCACCCAGAGCGCGACACTGAGACGCTGGCTGAAGTCGGCGCCCGCCCCGGTGCCGGCCGCGAGGTGCGGCAAGGTTGCGAGCAGGTTGGTATGAACCAGCGCGAGTTGCGCCGCCGAAGCTTCCCACTCCTCGACAGGCAGTTCCCCGTCCGCGGCGTCGTCCATCTGGTCGGCGCCCATCCAGAGCAGCGTGCAGGCCGTGGCGGCCCGCAACGCGGCCTCGTCATCGACCCCGGCAGCCAGCGCGACGGCCGTTGGCAGATCGACGGGAAGGAAGACCTCGCACCGTGTCGCCACCTGCTCGGCATGGCGCAGCACGCGCTCGTACAGTGACTCCTGCCGCGCGGGCACCCCGCATTCCCGCAACAGCGCACGCGCCCTGGCGAACACGGCTGCTCCCGCCTCGTGACAGATCATGCGCCCTCCTGCGCTTGTGCTTCGCCATGAACCGCCGCACCCGGCGGACGCCCGTCAATCCGTCGCGGTCGTCATCCCGCTGTCCGCCGCGGCACGTTCGAGCAGCATGCGTTCGCGCGCCATGTCGAGCGCGTCGGCCACTGCGATGCCCTCTGCGTACAGGGTGCGTGCCGCATCAGGTCGTCCTTCGACGAGCGCAAGGCGAGCCCGCCACAAGGCCGCACGCGGGCGTCCGATGGGAAATACCCGGGCAAAACGCACCAGCCCGGCACACGCGGCGCGGGCTTCCCGCCGCATCTCGCGACCACCGCCTGCCCGCGCTTCCCGACCGATGCGCTCGCACTCGCCGACCGCCACTTCGGCCACGCCCGCGAATCCCTCGAGCATGAGAAAGCTGGTCAGGTCGGTGCGCCGCGCCGTCGCCCGAACCGATGCCACCACGGATCGCGCCCGTTCCGGCTGGCCCTGGGCGAACAGCGCCGCGGCAAGCAGACCGCCCGCGCGAATCTCTTCGGTGCGGTCGGATTCCTCCACCAGGATATCCAGCGCCCGCTGGCTGGACTGAATGACCGCGGCATAGGCCTGGCGCGCAAGATCGCATTCCGCTTCGACCAGCAGGGCCCAGGCTTCCCACAGGTGATTGCCGTGCTCGCGTGCCAGCGTGAGTACGATTCGCGCGAGTTGGCGCGCCTCGCCGATCTCGCCCTGGACGCGCAGAGCCCAGGCACGGGTCAGGCTCACCATGACGACGAGCCGCAGGTCGGCGCACACGCGCCCAGCTTCGATGGCCCGTTCCGTACGCTCGAATACCGCGCTCCAGTGCCCTTCGCCAGCCGCCCGCAACGAGGCTATCCAATCCACCCAGCCGAACACCGAGCGCTCGTCGAGCGTGGCCGCGGCGGCGTAGGCGTGCGCTTCGTAGAGGTCCCCGAATCGACGCAGCGGCGTGACGCTCACGGTCAGGCTCATCGCGACATAGGCCCGTGCCCGCACGGCGTGCAACGGTCCCAGCTCGGATCGATTGAGCATAGCCAGCGCCGCGAGCACTCCCCGCAGGGTGTCACCGGACGCGTAGAAGACATAGCCGAGCTGCTCATGGATTTCTGCACGGTCACACGCCGTCTCGGCGCCTGCCGTCGCGGCCAGCGGCTGCGAGCCGCGGCGCAGGCCGACTTGTCGCATCGTTTCGGCGACAATGCGCAACATCACCCCGAAGCGGCTACGCGGCGTGTGCTCACCGTACAGGCGCAGAGCCGTCTCCAGATGCTGGCGCGCCTGCGCGTGGCGGCCCAAGGCGACTAGAGCCTGCCCCAGATGCTGGCTCCAGCGCGCGCGGCGACCGCCCTCGTCGGCCGCCGCAAACTGTTCGAGGGTGTCGACGCCGAACAGGAAGAACTCCCGCGCAGCCCGGTAATCACCTTCGCGCAACGCCGCGGCACCACCGTGGTCGACGTAACGCAGCGCACGCCAGCTTTCACCGGCGGCCCGCCAGTGCGCGAAGATTGCGAACGTGCGGCCGCCGAATTCGTCGCCTTGCTCCAGAAGCTGCGCCAGCGCGACGTGCAGATCGCGTCGTTGTTCGTAGAGCATCGAGGCATAGGCGACGTCCCGCACCAGCGGATGACGAAACGCGAACGTACCTTGCTCGTCGTCGCCGAGGCGTTCGACGAGTCCGCGTTCGACCAGCGCCGCGAGATCGCCAGCGACATCACCCCGCTCGGCGGCCGGCGGCATTGCCGCCAGCAGTTGTGGCGAGAACCTCACGCCGAACACACTGGCGCAGTTCAACACCCAGCGCAGCCTGATCGGCAGTGCATCGAGCCGCGCATGCACGACCTTGTCCACCGAGTCGGGCAGGACCCCGACGACATCCCCGGGGTCGCCGACCAGGTGGGCGGTGCCGCGCTCGACAACGAGCATCGATTGATCGGCCAGGTAACGGACGATCTCCCGGGTGAACAGCGGGTTACCCCCGGCATGGTGGAGAATCGCGGCGCACAGCTGCGGGGTTGCCTGGTTTGCCAGCAGTTCGTTGGCAATCAGCTCGGTCGCATGTCGGCTCGACAAGGGTCCGAGCTGGAACATCAACGCCCGTTCGTCGACCAACACGGCCGTGGCGTTGAGGATGTCGCGAGGTATGGCGCGCAGGGTCAGGACGAAATTCAGTGCGCCGACTCTGGCCGCACAGAGGATGTCGAGCAGCGCCCACGATGCTGCGTCCATCCAATGCGCGTCTTCGAGGAATATCAGGGTCGGCGAACCCTCGAGCGCGATCTGTCGTGCTGCATTCTGCACCAGGTGGGCGACGAGGTTCAGGCGATTGTCGGCGCGGCTCGCTCCCGTCAGCATCGCGGTCGTCGCGTTGTCGGACCATCCGAGCGGATAGAAATCTTCGAGCAACGGCAGCATTTCGTCCGTGCCCAGGCTCGCGACCACGGCGTCGCGAAGCACGCGACGGCGGCTGGCGGGCGGCAAGTCGCCCAGGTCGAACAGTTGCTCGACCAGAGGACGAAATGCGCGCAACGCGATGCCGGAGCCGACTTCTTCCATCTGGCAGACGACGACGCGAAAACCACTTGCTTGTGCGAGCCTGGCGAGGTCGCTGGCGAGCTGGGTCTTGCCGACCCCGGCATCACCCAGGTACGCGAGCAATCGCCGATCCGCCGCCGGCGTAGCACGCAGGGTACCGAGCCAGGCGTTTGCCGCCGCGATTTCGTGTCCGCGTCCGCAGGTTCGTTCACGCGCCGAGGTGCCGCGGAAGCGTTCAGGGATTGCCGCCCCCGATGAAGGGCGCCGCTGCGGTCTCTGCGCCACGACAAGTCCTTTCCGGTCACGGGTTGTCAACGACTCCCCGAACACAAAGCTCCTGCACGCACGGCGTGTGTCCTCATCGCACAGAACGCCTTGCCAAGCGTCCATCATGCGCGCTGCCAGGTTGACGCCGCGACCGATGAGGCGATATTCCCGCCGCGTGGAGCCGCCGAGCAATCCACAGTACACACGCCCGGTCGTCACGCCCGCGGCGAACGCAATCCGCTTCGCATCGAACACCTCACGCAGGGCATGGGCGGCCCGAACGGCGCGGTCGGCGTCGTCTTCGTGGGCATGGCCCACACCGAACGCCGCCACGCAGACCAACCCTTTGTCGTCGTGACAGAACTGGACGAGCGCACCGTCGTGGTCCGCGATAACCCCGTGGACGATGGTGTAAGCTTCGTCGGCGAGCGCGGGCGACGGCTCCGCGTCGCGACCGATGCCGATGAACAGCGTGGTCACGGTGCGAAATTCCCCACTCCAGTCGTGCAACCCGGCCTGCAGCCGCTCGCGGACCAGGTGCGGCACGAAATCGAGCAATTCCCCTGCCGGACGAGGGTGCGCGGCCTTGCCGCCTGCCAGCAGGTCGAGCGGAGCACGCGCCGTGTAACCCGGCAACCGTGCCGCGCCGGTCGTCACGATCGTTGGCGCATGACGCTGGGCACCGGCGGATAACACGAACTTTCCGGCTTCGGCGCGCCCCAACGCGACGGCGGCCTCGGTCATGGCGGCCCCGGTGACCAAGAGTTCGCGACGGGCGCCCGGACTACCCAATTCGATCACGGCAAGCTCGCCGGCGCCGATCCCGGCCTTGAGCTGGAAGCGACGTGCTGTTGGAAAGCTGCCGACCAACTCGCGTGCGCACGAGCGGGCACTGTCGACGACGTCGTACAGGGCGTCCTCGGGTCCTTCCCAAACCGCGATCAGTCCATCGCCGGGGAACGTGTGCGCGGCCCCGCCGTGACGGTTGACGGAGTCGACGATCACGTCGAAACAACTATCGATGAGATTGGCCAACGCCTCGAGGGCACGCGGCCCGCCATCGGCATATTCTTCGACCGCGCGCGTGAAGCCGCCGATATCGAATTGCACAACGACGCCGAAACCTTCACCGGACCCGGAACGCGTGCCCAGCAATAACGGCGAGACATAGGGGCGCACGGCAGTCAAATCCCCGGCCGGCATCGATGATGCCGGCCGCTCTGCCCCGAACGTGGGAGCGTCCGCCACGTTCCCTGCTGAATGATTCGTCTGGGACGTCATTGCCGGCGCCGCCACGCGCATTTCGACACGCCGCAGTATAGGCGCACCGGGACTGATTCCGTAGCGGAACCAGCGGGGACGCACACTGCAGGCCAGACAGCCTGTCTGGCGGTTACCACACCTGCGCCTGGCGGGATCATCACGGCCAGCGGCGTACGTCGCCGCTGTCGTTTCACGCGCCGCGGGCGCGACAATTTGCCCCGGCGCCGCGCGTCGAAACCGGCGGACGTGCTGCCGAACCGACGGCGCACAGTTCTCGATTTCAGGCTGACGCGTTGCAGATGTCCGCCCTCGTCCGTGTCCGTCGCAGCTGCGGCAACCGTGCTGCCCAGGTCGGCGTCTCGACGCCCTGCAAGCCGCTAGCGGCGGCGACCTTCTCAGCGCGGCAAGCGCTTCCGACCGCGCACGGTGGCTAAGGCGAGAACTCAGCGCCAGGACGGAATCCGAATCCGTGGCAGGACTGCTGTACGCGGGACGGGGTGAATTCGTCGTTTTCTCACTCAGCCATCGTCGCCCCCGATGATGGCTCGGGCACGACCTCGACCAGCCATGCCCCGCTGCGGAGAGTCGGGCAGGTCGACAACCGTGACCACTGTCGGGTCTTGTCGCGGCCTCGCGCGCAAAGGGATTCGGTGATGGCTCCGGGATGGAGGTCGGGATCAGATGCCGTGACTGCGAACGCCTCGAAACCTTCAGATCATCGTCCGACCACCGTCGATCGCCCACGACTGGCCGTTGACGTAACTCGCCTCGTCGGACGCGAGGTAGACGACCAGGCCCGCCACTTCCGCGGGGCGGATGAACCGTTTCAGAGGTACCGAGTTGACGAAATTCCGCGTCGTCTGCTCGACGTCCAGCCTGGCCGCGCGCGCATGCTCGGCGATGAAGCTGGTCGCCATGTCGGTGTCGACCACCCACGGGCACACCGCGTTGACACGCACGCCCTTGCCGGCAAGCTCGAGAGCGAGGCAGCGGGTGAGCCCGATGACGGCGTGCTTGGACACGTTATAGGCGGACTGGTTGGGTGTGCCCCACTTGCCCGCGGTCGAGGCGAGGTTGACGATGCTGCCGGCGCCGCGCGCGAGCATCCCCGGCAGGACGAGTTGGGTGACGTGCAGCACGCCGATGAAGTTGACCTCGAACAGATCGCGGAAGTCCTGCGCATCGTAGTCGAGGAAGGCCGCGGCGCGGTGAATGCCGGCGTTGTTGACCAGCACATCGATGCCGCCGCCGGCTTCGGCCTGTTCGACCATCGCCGCCATGGCCGCGCGATCGGTGACGTCGCCGGCGTGGATTGCCACGGTCACGCCGAAGCGTTGTCGCAGGTCGATCGCGACCGCTTCCAGGCGGGTGGCGTCGCGTGCGTTCAGCACCAGTCCGGCGCCCTCCGCCGCGCAGGCCTCGGCCACCGCCAGTCCGATACCTCGGCTACCCCCTGTGATAAGCACCGTGCGCCCTGCCAGTCGTCCGGTCATGTCTCTATGTCTCCCAACAGAATCCTCGACACGGGGTCTGACCCCGTGGCTCGCCATGGGGTCAGACCCCGTCGAGGCACCCCACCCCTCCGTCCTCTCCACGCAAGCGTCTCAGGCGCGTCAGAAGTTCAGATCCCGTCGCGTCGAGCCCACCCGCAAGCTCTGCTCGGCTTCGCTTCACACCTCCGCCACCGAACGGAACCTGAAACTCTCGCGGTAACGCGACGGCGTCATGCCGACGTAGCGTTTGAACAGCGTGCGAAAGAACGCCGGGTCGGCGTAACCGACCTTGGCCGCGACCTGGTCGATGGGCGTGCTGTCGTGTTCGAGCAGGCGGCGCGCGGCGTTCAGGCGGAGCTTCTGCAGGTAGACCTTGGGTGGATCGCCGAAGCATTCCTGGAAGCGGCGATAGAAGGTGCGCCAGGACATGCCGAACTCGCGTGCCAGGCTCTCGAAATGAATCGGCTGGTGAAAATGCCCGAGGATCCAGCTCTCGACCGCCGCCATGGCCCCGGCCTCGACGCCGCCGCGCTGCAGCAGCGGCGGCGGCACGTTCTGGCGCACCCGCGGCAGGTCGGCGAGGAACCACTGGGCGCAGGCCAGCAGCGTTTCGCGCCCGCACAGGCGGTCGACGAGGTAGAGCGTGAGATCGATGGTGGCGCTCGCCCCGCAGCAGGAATAGATGCCCTGGTCCTCCACCACCATGCGCTCGGCGGTCCAGTTGACGGCCGGAAAGCGCCGCCGGACCTCGTCGATCAGGCTCCAGTGCATGGCCACCGTGCGGCCATCGAGCAGGCCGCCATGCGCGAGCAGGGCCTGGCTCGGACAGACCGTCGCCACCGGTACGCCACGCGCCATTTCGCCTCCCACCCAGCCGAGGATGCCGGCGTTGGCGTCGATGACCTCGTCGACGTCGCAGGGCATGCCGGCGAGGAAAACGAGGTCGGCCGGGCGTGCGTCGGCGATCGAGGCGACCGGCGTGATGGTCACGCAGCCGTCGCAGGTGACCGCGGCGCCGTCACGCGTGATGACCGAGACCTCGAACGGCGGCGCATGGGCGAACTGGCGCGCGGCGAAGGCGAAGACCTCCAGCGGCCCGGTAATGGTCGAGGCGTTGCCACCGGCAAAGGAGGCGAGAACGATGTGCTTCGGCGGTGCGGGCGGACGGGTCATGGGCATACTCCGGCGACAGGGGCCAAAACCGGCACCGACGGTTCGGCGCCGGCTGGGCCGTTGCACTATGTCGCCATCGGCGCGGCCTGTCGATGACGACCGCGACGCGCGGGAACGGTGGACGCCGCCGCGCCGGGTTGCAATGCTGCCGCCCTCCAGCGCCACGCCGGTGCGCGCGACCCGGGGAGATCGCACACGTGTCCACAGAGCCGCACCCGTTCCTGCTGGCCGTCGCCATCGGCTGCGGCGGTACCCTTGCGCTCGATGCCTGGGTGCTCCTGCTGGCGCGCGGTTTCGGCGTACCGGCGACCAACTGGGCCATGGTCGGCCGCTGGCTCGCGCACATGCGCAACGGGCGCTTCGTGCACGACGCCATCGGCGCGGCGGCGCCGGTGCCGGGCGAGCTGGCGCTCGGCTGGGGATTCCATTACGCCATCGGCATCGCTTACGGCGTGTTGCTGGTCGCCTGGCGGGGTGCCGACTGGCTGCGCGCGCCGACCGTGCTCGCGCCGCTGCTGCTGTCCCTCGCGCTGCTCGTCATGCCGTACTGCGTGATGATGCCCGGCCTCGGACTCGGCATCGCCGGCGCCCGGACACCGCGGCCGAACGTCACCCGGCTCAAGAGCGTGGCCAGCCACACCGTCTTCGGGCTCGGCATGTACGCGACCGCGCGCCTCCTGTCGGCGTGACCACCGTGCTCGCGGCGCCTGTTGCGCGTGCGCGGCAGGCGACCGGGTCCGACCGGGCGACCGCACAGCGGAATTGGCGAATCCACCCACTCAAACTGTCGATTTTGCCAGCTTGTCCCCGCTGCTTCGCGCGGCGAGCATAACCACGCGGCGCCACCGTCGCCGCGTTTCGACCTCGTCACCACCGCGCCCGGGGAGAGCACGGCATGAGTATCCAGTTGTACGACCTTGCGGGTGCCGACCCGCGCTATCTCTTCAGCCCCTTCAGCTGGCGCGTGCGCATGGCACTGCTGCACAAGGGCCTCGATTTCGAGGTCGTGCCGTGGCGCTTCTCGGCACGCGAGGCCATTGCAGAATCGGGCTCGAACGCGGTGCCGGTGATCAAGGACGGCGACACCTGGGTCAGCGACAGCTGGGCCATCGCCTGCTACCTCGACACGCGGTACGCCGATCGCCCGCCACTCTTCCCGGCGCCGTCCGGCGAGGCCCACGCGCGACTGGTTGGCGCCCTGTGCGGCAAGCTGGTGTTCCCCGCGGCCGTGCCGATCGCCCTTTACCAGGCCTACGTGCTGCTCGACCCGGCCAGCCAGCCCTATTTCCGCGAGAGCCGCGAGGCGATGTTCAACGCGCGACTCGAAGACATCCACACGGACGAGAAGACGGGCCCCGCGCGCCTCGCCGAGGCGCTCAAGCCCTTCGACGAGGTGCTCGACGTCTGCGACTACCTCGGCGGCAGCCAGGCGACCTACGCCGATTTCCTGCTCTTCGGCATCCTCAAGTGGACGGACATCGTCAGCAGCTACCCGGTCATCGATCGCGCGACGCCGAGCGGGCGCTGGTTCACCCGCCTCGAGACCGACTACGGCGGCCATGCCGGCCGCGTACCGCGCGTGCGCGACTGAGTGCCTGTGCCAGAATCACCACCGCAGCAGCGACGGAGTCCGACATGACCACCACCCTCAACGAACGCGAACAGGTCCTGCTCGCCGCCACCACCGGCGCCGGCGCCAGCCCCAACTGGCTGACCAGTGACATGGTCGACGCCCTGCTCGGCGGCCACGGCATGCTGAACATCGCCGTCATCAACGCCGCCGAGGTCATCGTCCACGAACTCAAGCGCGGCATGGACAACAAGCTGCGCTTCGCCAACGCCGCCAGCCAGCCCATCGACGAGATCCTGGCCAAGGCCATCAAGGCCGCCGTGCAGGCCGGCGCCGCGCCGGCCAACGCCGCGCTGATCAGCGCGGTGCTGATGTACCTCACCGGCACCAAGGCGCAGGTCGGCATCCCCGCCGGCAATCGGAAGCTCGGCGCCAGCGCGCGCATGCTGGCCGGGGTCGACCGCTCCGGCGTCGCCGCCATCCCGACCTCGAAGAAGAACAACAAGGTCTCCGGCTTCGCCGCCGTCATGGCCATCCACCAGGCGATGATGGAAGGCCGGCTCTCGCCGGTCAGCGGTTACGACATGGCGGTTTCGGGCGGGCCCCTCATCGGCCACGGCCGCCTCGGCGAGGACATCATCTTCCCCGCGATGGCCGAGAACGGCGCGCGCATCGGCACGAAAGCGATGATGGACTGCATGGCCGGCGCCGGCATGAAACCGCAGGCCCTGAACGCCGCCGTGTTCGGCGCCGCCGCGATCCTCGAGATCATCCATCCCGACGCCGACATCGCCGAGGAATACGGTCCGCACGGCAAGGTCACGACCGCCTGGCTGGCCGGCAAGACCGCGGCCGAGACCGCCGGCCTGCCGCCTAAACTCACCGTGCGCATCACCGGCCAGGAATACGACACCGGGCAGGTCATCGGCGATCTCGGCCTCATCCTCAAGGACATCGGCGGGCCGTCGGTGATCGGCATCATGGCCGTCGACGAGATCATGGGCGTGTTCCAGGAAGGCATCGCCGGCTCCTCGGCCGGGCCGGTCAACCCGCCGCTCGGCCATGTCTGCACCGATGCCGTGATCGCCATGAAGTGCCTGCTCGAACCGGATGCGACGCCGCAGTCCGTAGCGCTGCAACTCCGCCAGCGCCGCTTCGATTTCGCCTTCGATCCCGAGACCTCGATGATCGCCATGAACATCGTGGCCAAGAAGGCCCAGCAGCTGAAGGCGGGCGCGGTCACCAACGCCATGGTGCTGGCCTCGGAGCCGGTCCGCGCCAAGGCGCTCTACCGTCGTGCGGCCAAGGCCTATGACGACATGACGGCGGGCAAATCGCTCGAGGACGTGGTGCGCGAACTCGACGCCGAGCGCAAGGCGCTCGTCGAGCAACGTGTCAGCGCGTTTCTCTCGAAGATGAGCGGCAAGAACGTGCAGGTACGCCTGACCCACGTCGGCCCCGGCGCGCGGCGCACCAGCCCGCTCGCGCGCGAGTGGTTCGCCTTCGACGCCCACCTCGATGCCGAGATCACCGTCGACGGCGTGACGACGAAGCTCGAGCGCTACTCCGACCAGATCATCCCCGACGTCGCCATGGGCAAGCGCCCCGACATCGCGCCCCTCGTGCCGATGGTGGTTCCGCTGGCGAGCGAGATCCTGCTGGCCTCCAACGTCATCATCAACGTCACCGTGCCGGCCGCGGTGGCCGCCGCCATGGGCCGCTACTCACCGGAGGAAGCCGGCAAGGTCGCGCAGCGCGCCGGCTTCGTCTCGTCGGGCATCCCGGGTTCGAACGTCAACGCCGAGGCCGCTGCGCGCCTTGCGGTCGACATGATGAACGCGCCGTGAGCGATGGCCTGCGCCTCATCATGGCCCAGGTCGACGACGTGCCGGGCGAGTTGATGGGCGAGTTCATCGGCCGCGCGGAGGCGCTCGGTGCGCGCAACGTGCAGGTGGTGCCGAGCCTGACCAAGAAGAACCGCCCGGCCTACCTCGTCTACCTCGACGTACCCGCCGCGGCCGAGGCGGCGGCCGGTCGCCTGCTCGCCGCCGAACTCGGCTGCTGGGGCTACCGCGTGCTAGCCGCCGAGCATCGCCATTTCGACATCGGCCGTCACCAAATCGGACTCACCGTGCACCGTGGCGCGGCCAGCCATCGCGCGACCCTGCGTGCCAAGACCATTGCGGATGGCGCCGAGCGCCTGCGCGTGAAGGCCGAGCACGACGACCTCGCCGCGGTCTGCGCGGCGCTGCGCGCGAGCGGCTCTGAATTGCCGCTGGCCGTGCTCAAGAGCGCGGTCGAGAGTCGACTCGCCGCGGCCGGCGACAGCCTGCCGGCCAGCCTCGAACTACACCTGTAAGCCAGATACCGGCATCATCGAACCTTCCGCGGAGGACCACGCCATGAACCGACACCTCGCCACCTTCACCGCCCTGCTCCTCGCCAGCGGGAGCGCACTCGCCCACGAAGACCTCGCCCTCGACGGTGCCATGCACCGCGCGCTGCATGCCATCGGCAGTGAGCGCCTGGTCGTGCTCGGCGGCGTGGCACTCGCGCTCGTCGTCGGCTTTGCGATCCGTCGCGCGCTGCGCAATACCGCGGCCCGCCGCGTTCGCGACGACGGTTGAGCCGCGAGTACGCGCGCCGTGCATCTGCACCTCGACGCCGTCGGCGGCATCGCCGGTGACATGTTCGTCGCCGCGCTGCTCGACCTGCGTCCTGATCTCGCCGCCGGGGCGATCGCCGCGGCGCGCGCGGCCGGGCTCGGGACGGACGTCGCGCTCGTGCACGAGCCCTGCGACGACGGGGTGCTGACCGGGAGCCGTTTCGTCGTTGCACTCGGCGGTCAGGCGGCTTCTGGCGCGGCCTCGCACAGCGCAGGGCAGGCCCCCGTGCACACGCACGCACACGGTCATGGCCACCAACACGAACACGCCCCCGACGCGATGGACGGCGGGCACGATGCGCCATCGAATAGCGACGGCCATTCCCATTCCCGCGACTGGCCGCGCCTGGTGCGGAGCGAAGAGCCCGCGGGTTACGCCGTCGATGCCGGACACGCATCCGCGCCCGGCGCGGACCACGACCACCCACATGCGCATGACCACGTGCAGTGGTCGGCACTGCGCGCACGCCTCGCCGCGGCACCGATCGCGCCCGGCGCTCGCGAACGAGCCATCGCCATCTTCGCCGGTCTCGCCGACGCCGAGGCGCGCGTCCACGGCAAGTCCGTCGACGCCGTCAGCTTCCACGAGGTCGGCGCCTGGGATTCGATCGCCGATATCGTCGCGGCTGCGTGGCTGATCGAAGAAATCGGCGCGGTCTCGTGGTCGGTCGGACCGCTGCCGCTCGGCAGTGGCCGGGTGCGCACGGCGCATGGCCTGCTGCCGGTACCGGCACCCGCCACCGTGCTGCTGCTCGAAGGCCTGCCCTGTTTCGACGATGGCCATCCCGGCGAGCGCATCACGCCGACCGGCGCCGCGATCCTGCACCACCTCGCGCCGGCTGCGGGCCTCGGCCCCGTGGCGCGCGTGCTCGGTCGGGTCGGCCACGGTTTCGGTACGCGCCGCCTGCGCGGCCTGCCCAACGTGCTGCGCGTGCTCACCTTCGAAGACGCCACCGTCGACGCCACCCTGGGTATCGACCACGTCACGACCCTGGCCTTCGAGGTCGACGACCAGACCCCCGAAGACCTCGCCCTCGGCCTCGAACGGCTGCGCGCGGTACCCGGCGTCATCGACGTCGTCCAGGGCACGGTCACCGCCAAGCAGGGCCGCCAGGCTGCCGCCATCCGCGTTCTCACCACCCCGGCCGCGGGCGAGGCCGTGGCGGCCGCCTGCTTCCGCGAGACCACCACGCTCGGCGTGCGCTTGCAGTGCGTCGAACGCCGCGTGCTGAGCCGCGAATCCGCCACCACCACCGACGGGACGCGGATCAAGCGCGCGCGCCGTCCGGGGGCGACGACCGCCAAGGCGGAACTCGCCGATCTCGCCACGGCAGGCGACCACGCCGCGCGCGAGGCGCGTCGGCGGGCCGCCGAAGGCAGCGCTTTCGACGACGTCGACGGTGAGACGACAGCGTGAACGCCGCGCTCGAAGCCGACGCGGAACTCGACACCGGCGCCGCCATCTCGCGCCTCGAAGCGGTGCTGCGCGACTGCACACCGTGCGTGGTGGCGGTCTCCGGTGGCGTCGACAGCCTGACCCTCGCCACCCTCGCCCACCGCACGCTCGGCGCCGACGCGCGCATGGTGCACGCCGTCTCGCCGGCCGTACCGCCAGCGGCCACCGCGCGGGTACGGGCACTGGCCGCGGCCGAAGGCTGGCGGCTCAGCGTGCTGGGCGCGGGCGAGTTCGACGATCCGCGCTACCTCGCCAACCCCGCCGATCGTTGCTACTTCTGCAAGACCAACCTCTACGCCGCGCTGGCCGCCGCCGTGCCCGGCCAGCTCGTCTCCGGCACCAACACCGACGATCTCGACGACTACCGGCCGGGGCTCGCAGCCGCGCGCGAGCACGGTGTGCGTCACCCGTTCGTCGAAGTCGGGGTGAGCAAGGCGGGATTGCGCGGCATCGCCCGCGACCTCGGCCTCGGCGACATCGCCGAACTCCCGGCCGCGCCCTGCCTGTCGAGCCGAGTCGAGACCGGCCTGCCCATCCTGGCGCCAGCGCTCGGCTTCATCGATGCCGCGGAAAACCTGCTGCGTGCCGAACTGCGCGCCGACACCGTGCGCTGTCGTCTGCGCCGCAGCGGCGTCGTCATCGAGCTCGACCCGGCCGGGCTCGCCATGCTCGACGATGCCGGGAAGCGCACCAGCGTCGTCGCCGCCCTCGCCACACTGGCGCGCCAGCACGGCGTCGACGGCGCCATCACCTTCGACACCTACACCCGCGGCAGCGCATTCCTGCGCCCCTGAGCCACGCGCCCGTGAGTGCCGAAGACATCAAGCTCGATCTCGCCCGCCGCGCGCGCCTCGGCTTCGACGAGGCGATGTTCTGCGCGCACAAGAGCCCGGCGCAGATCGACGCCGTGCTCGACCAGCTCGCCGCCGCCGGTCAGGGCAGCCTGCTGACCCGGCTCGATCCCGAGCGCGAAGCGGCACTGCGCGCCGAGCACCGCGCGCGCCTCGACTACGACCCGCTCTCGCGCACGGCGTTCTATGCCTGCAGCCCCGTCGCCGAAGGGGCACCGCGCGTCGGCATCGTCACCGCCGGCAGTTCCGACGTGCCCGTCGCCCGCGAAGCCTGGCGTACCCTCACCTACTCCGGGATGCCGGCCCTGCCGGTGTTCGACGTCGGCGTGGCCGGGCTGTGGAGGCTGATGGAGCGCATCGAGGAACTGCGCGCCCTGCCGGTACTCATCGTCGCCGCCGGCATGGACGCCGCCCTGCCGAGCGTGGTCGGCGGCCTCTACGGCGGGCTCGTCATCGCCGTGCCGACCTCCGTCGGCTACGGCGTCGCTGCCGGCGGCCACACCGCGCTGAACGCCATCCTCGCCTCCTGCGCGTCGGGTATCGTCACGGTCAACATCGACAACGGTTACGGCGCGGCCGTCGCCGCCCTGCGTGCCCTGAACCACCGCGCCTGAGGCGGCCGGCTTGTTCCGCGGGCCGCGGGCGGCTAGGCTCGCCCGGTACGCGAACATCCCTGGGGAGGGGCACATGGTCCAGACGGCAGAAGTCACCGACATCGATTACTCGGTCGCGGAGATGGAGCGGCATGTCGCCCGCTTCGCCGACCAGAAGAGTTCCCACCAGGCCTTCCTCGATACGCGCATTCCGGGCCACGAGCGCGAGATCTTCAGCATCATCGGCAACGGCGTGCAGGAAGACGCCGACATGCGCCCGCCGATCGAACCGCAGGAGTTCCACCTCGCCTTCATCCGCGCCGAACCCGGCAAGGGCGCCGCGCTGCACTCGCATCTCACGCAGGAGGTGTTCGTGCCGATCAGTGGACGCTGGGCGATCTTCTGGGGACCGAACGGCGAAAAGGAAGTGGAACTCGGGCCGTGCGACGTCATCTCCGTGCCACTGCACATCATGCGCGGCTTCCGCAACGTGAGCGACGCAAGCGCGGTGATGCTGGCCGTCGTTGGCGGGCGCGACCCTGGCCGCGTCGGCTGGCCGGAGTCGCTCAAGGCCATGGCCAAGGACGCCGGGCTCGTCATCGACGACGACGGCAACCTGCGCGAACTCGGCCCGGCCTGAACGTCATGGCAGCGGCCGCCCACCACGCCGCGCTGCTCGACGACGACGACATCGCCGCCTACCAACGCGACGGTCAGGTCACGCCGCACTGGCGGCTGGCCGACGATCGCCTCGCCGCCCTGCGTGGCGCGCTCGATCGCCTGCTCGCCCTGCACGCACCGGCACGCCCCGATTTCATTCCCCTGCCCCACGTGCCACCGCCCGACGGCGAACCGATGCGTCTCGCGCTCGCCCGCGAGTTCTTCGAGTTCTTCACCGACGACCAGTTGCTCGACCTCGTCGAACCCCTGCTCGGCCCCGACATCGTGCTGTGGACGGCCGCGGTCTTCTGCAAGCCCGCCGCGACCGGCCTCGAAGTGCCCTGGCACCAGGACGGTCAGTACTGGCCGATCCGTCCGCGCGCAACCGTCACCGCCTGGGTCGCGCTCGACGACGTCGACGCCGGCAACGGCTGCATGCGCGTCATCCCGGGTTCGCATCGCCTGGGCGAGTTCAGTCACGAGAAGAGCACGCGCGAGGATCTCGTACTGAACAACGTGCTGAACGATCCGCGCATCGATCTCGCCACCGCGCGCGACATCGTGCTCACGGCCGGCCAGGTTTCACTGCACGACATCGATCTCGTGCATGGCTCCGCACCCAACACCAGCGGACGGCGCCGCGCCGGCATCGCGGTCCGCTACATGCCGGCCAGCGCCCATTACGACCGCCGTATCGACCCCGGTCAGGCCTCGCAGACGGTGACGCTCGATTTCGCCGGGCGACCGATCTGGCTGGTGCGCGGGGCGGATCGCACGGGATTGAACGACTACCGCGTCGGGCATACGCATTGGTAATGCACCATCGGTACGGGATATCCAGCGCCAGGCACTGGACGAGCCCAGCGGCCGGACACATGAATTCGCACATGCCGATTCGCGCGGCGGCGAGCCTTCGCCACCGCGTGAGTCGGAACGCGGAGCGATTCGTCGCCGACGCAATGGCAATCACGGAGCAGGGAGTATCAGGAAGATGGGCAAGGGCGATCCGCTATACGCAACCTACGATCAGGTTCCTCTGTACCGGAAGCAGTGGTTCTTCTGGTTGATGTATTTCACGATCTCGCCGGTGGCGATCGGGATACTCCTGTTTGGTGATGTGTACTACCCGAGCAAGGGAGAAGTCCGGTCATTCGGACTCGCCAACCGGATCGTGGCAGGACTCATCGGCGTCTATTTCATCTTCAATGTCGTTGCGGCGGTTACCCGATGACGCAACCGGAATACCGCGAAAAGGAGTTGCGCTCGCGGACAGGGTATTGCGGCGCGACCAGGGACAGTCTCGCGCGGCCGGGCGCGCGACTGATGTCACGGCGACGCATGAGCCGGTGGCCTCAACCTATGGACGGGACAATTGAACACGGACGTGCCCGGATCGCGCACCTGGGCGCCGATGATGGATGCCTGGGGCGACATGTTCAGTTCGTAGCGAAGGCGGTCGCGTGATGGCATTTTCCTGGCGCCGCCCGCGCCGACGAACGAGGCCTGCATCGATAGGACAATTGAAGCCGACACCGGTCTGCTGACGTCAGATAGTCGCTGTTGCTCGGTTAGGTCCGCGTGAGGAGCCCGCCCATGAATCGACTTTGCCATCGCTACTCGCGCCGTCGTCGTCAACTGCTGCTGGGTACATGCGCGACCCTTTTCGGTCCTTCCTTGCCGGTCGCGGCTGCTGCCAACGGTCTCAAGATCCTGTCCGCGACCGATGCCCGGCTCCTGCAGGCAGTATTCCAAACGATGTTTCCACATCCTGCTCTGGGCGACTCCCCGTACATGGAGTGCGTGCGCCGTTTCGATGATCAACTGGCCATGGACCCCGCCGCTCACCGCGCCATCGGCGCCACGCTTGCGGCGCTGCCCGGTGGGTTTGCCGAAAACACCCCTGACGAACGCGAAGCGCTGCTCGCGGTGCTCGCCACGACGCCCGCTTTCAAGCAGCTACGAGCAGCGGCGGCGATGATTTATCGCCTGACGTCGGTCTGGCCCACCTTCGATTACCGCGGCCCCTCGGCACCCTTCGGCGGCTATACCGCAGAAACACTCGTGCAGCTCGACTGGTTGCCGGCGGAATTGTCAGGAGGCCGCGAGTGAAGACGAAATTCTCCCTGGACGACGACTCGGTCGTTGCGATCGTCGGCTCCGGCGCTGGCGGCGGCACCCTGGCAAGGGAACTGAGCGCAGCCGGTATCAACGTCGTCGGCTTCGAAGCAGGCGGCCATGTCGCCGTCGAACAGGACCCGCCGGCCATGTACAAGCGGGTCAGGTGGTCGGACACACGGTTGCACGAGGGCGACCTCAATCCCGATCTGCCCGTATTCATCGCCAAGGCGGTGGGTGGCACCTCGATCATCTGGGCCGGGATTGCCCTGCGCCTGCAAGCCCACGAGTTCCAGGCCCGCACGACCTACGGGGACGTAGCCGGCACGAGCCTGGCGGACTGGCCCGTCGACGCTGCAACGATGGCGCCATGGTATGACCGGGCCGAGCAGCGCATGGGCGTGACTGGCCGCCACGGCAACCCGTTCCTTCCCGATCACAACAACGCCCTGCTGCTCAAGGTCGGAGCAAAACGAATCGGTTTCACCGACGTCTCGAACGGGCACGTGGCCGTCAACGCCAGTGCCCACGATGGCCGGCCGGCATGTCGCCAGTTCGGCTTCTGTGCTTCCGGTTGCGTGATCGGCGCCAAGTGGTCTGCCATGCATGCAGAAATCCCGCTGGCACTGGCCAGCGGGCGCTACGAGTTGCGTGAGCATTCCATGGTGGTGGGCATCGAACACGACACCGCCGGCCATGCGAGTGCCGTCGTTTACGTCGACGCCGAAGGACGCCGCCAGCGACAACGTGCCCGCGTCGTCTGCGTCGCGGCCAATGGAATCGAGACCCCGCGATTGCTGCTGCTTTCAGCGTCGGGAAAATTTCCCACCGGCCTCGCCAACGGTTCCGGTCTCGTTGGTCACAACTACATGACCGACCTTCTGGGCCGCGTCATTGCCATCATGCCCGGCCGAGTCGACAACTACCGCGGTACGTCATCGGGGGGCGCGCTGGTCGCTGACGACATGCGCAACGATCCATCACGGGGATTCGTTGGCGGTTACCTGCTCGCCCCGCGCGGGATACATCTCAGCACCTACGTGAACGAGCCGGATCCTGCTGGCTGGGGGCAAGACTATGCCGAGATCATGGAAGCGTATCCGAACATGGCAACGAGTGCCTTGCTCGGCGAGGACATGCCGGTGCATGACAACCGGGTCGCCCTTCACTCGGACACGCTCGATCAGTACGGCAACCCCGTCCCGGTAATCCACAAGCGCTTCCACGCTAACGACCATGCGCTGATGAAATACGGCCTCGCACGTGGCGAGGAGATATATCGAGCGCTCGGTGCGGAACGGGTATTCACACGCCCGTCGACGGTCGCCATCCATAACCTGGGCACTTGCCGCATGAGCGCCGATCCCGCCACGGGCGTCTGTGATGCGTTCGGCCGCAGTCACGAGGTGCCCAATCTCTACATTTCCGATGGCAGTCAGTTCGTGAGCTCCGGCGCCGCACCTCCCACTCTCACGATTGTCGCCCTCGCTCTGCGCCAGGCGGCTGCCATCGTGCAGGATCTGCGCAGCGGCCAACTCTGAATCCCTGACCCGGACGTAATATCGCAACCGTGGAGCCGTCCCATGCAAGCCCCTTACCGTCTTCTGTTGTTGACCTCCATCCCGGGCTCCGAGGAAGAAGTCACCGCCATCGCGAAAAAATACTTTTCCGACGTCACCACGTTGTTCTGGGAAATGGGCAACACGGCAACCAAGCCCGGTGTGCTCGCCGCGATCGAGAACACCGATTACAACCTCATCATCTCCTACGTCAACGGCATCATCCTCAAACCCCGACACCTGCTCCGCGCGACCTGCGGTGCCATCAACATCCACCCCTCGCCGCCCGAACACGGCGGTTGCTGGGGGTGCTGGTGCCAGCCGGTCGTCGACCGCGCAACGCGTACCCATCACGGCGTCACCGTCCACGAAATCGACGAGATCATCGACCATGGCCCGATCTACCTCGTCGAGCGCTGGGACGTGCCCGCGGACGCCACCATCGAGGACGTGTTCGAACGCAGCATCGCCGACTCGTTGCGCATGCTCGAGATCGCCTGCGCGCGGATTGCTGCCGACACGAAAGGCACGAATTGCTTCAGCCCGATCGACGAAACCTGGCATCCGACCAACCGACACACGCCGATCGAGGACATCCGGCGCTGGTTCAGCGACCTGCCCGCCGACCATCCCGCGCACCGCGAACGGGTCTTCCTCAACCACCCGCGGGCGATCATCTCGCCGCCCTATTTCGACGATCTGGACTGACGCGGTAGCGGACGGCCCCTGGCGTTCAGCCCGCGGCGCCCGTCCCCGCAGCCTCGTGACTCCTGATCGCCGTCACGATCGACGCCGCAGTCCGGAGCACAATGGCAAAAGGTCCTCTTGGCCTGCCGGCTTCACCCTTGCTGATGCCGGCCTATCGCACCCATGGTGCGGACCGTGTCGCCGCTGGCTCACGTCGAGGTAAAGCCCATGCAACGCGCATTGCTGAATGCCATGACCCTTCTCGTTCTGGCGCTGCCGGCGAGTGCCACGCCGCTCTACAACGTGTGGTTCCCGACCGACGCCGAGGAGAACAGTGTCGACTTCACGCACCTCGGCGCATCCGGCACGGACGACATAACCCGCCACCTCGACGTCGACGGACGCCCCGTTTACTCCGAGTACTGCCCGCAGCCGCCGAACGTCGGCCCTTGCGAGGATGTCCAGATGCACGTCGAGTGGTCGGCTGGACCGCTGCTCGGCATCGAGCACTACGAACCCCACGGGTACGGCCTGCTGACGTACGGCCCGGGCACGCTGCGCGTCATCGGCGGAAGACAATCCACGCCGGCCCAGGTCCTCGCCGAGGTCGAATTGGAGAGGCTGGTCATCGACTTGCTCGGTCCCAATGACCGGGGTTATTTCGGCGACGCCACGGCCACGCTCGGGCGTGGCTGGCTCGACCCGCTCCTGGCCGCCGTCCTCGGCACCGATCGCCATGTCCTGTCAGGTTCGTGGCAGATGGGCATCGACTACGTCGAACTACGCGAGTTCCCAACCTTGCGCGGCTGGGGCGGTGACAACTACGGGCGCGGCCTGGATCTCGTGATCACCGCCGCGGAGCCGGCGTCGCTGTGGCTGGCGCTGCTTGCGCTCGGCGCCCGTGCCGGACGGCTACGCCCTACACGCGGCGGCGCATCGCCAGGGCCGCGAGTACCGGCAGCATCATGAGGCCCGCGGGCGGCAAGGGCAGTGCCACCGCGGTGACGGCAAAAGCGTAGTAATCGGCGTTGAAGCCACGTGCTTCGTCGCCCGCGATCTGCAGCATGGTGCCGTCGAAGCGCCCCGCGTAACTGGCCGGGTGACCACTGAAGGCCACGAAGCCGGTGCAGGACATCGCCGTCGCCCGAGCGTAGCTGCAAGCGTCGAAGCGCTGAGCGCCGATCGTGTCGCCCACGTACTCGAACACGTCGTACCGAAGACTCGGCGCGAAATCGCTGGCCGCCGGCGCCACGTCCAGCGCCACGAAATCGAGCGCGAGGCTGGCGAAGGCGGTCGGTTCGCGCGGCCTGCCGTCAAAGAGCGTGTCGACGTAGTAGCGCGTGACGACGACATCGACGAAGCCGCCGAACGGCAGCAGCGAACCCAGCGGCGTATCGGTGGAACCGGCGACGCGTTGCACCGTGCTCGACGACGCATCGATGCGCAGCCGCGTCACCTCCTCGGTCACCGAGTTGGCGGCCTGGACGGAGAGCGACACGCAGCCCAGCAGCGTCACGCCCAGCAAACGACCGCGCCCCCGTTTACCTGACATCATTACCGGCCTCTGCACGTTGCGATGCCAAAGTGTGGCATCACGGGTTGTGTCCGTCAAGTTGTGCAAAAGTGTGGTCATGGCCGAGGTCAGGGTGATGGGACTCAAGCGGCCTGCCGCAAGAGCTCCTTTTTCTGCTCTTTGAGCAAATCCATGTTCAGGTAGCGGTGG
>JBFXAQ010000007.1:0-330135 GCA_050184115.1 Gammaproteobacteria bacterium
CCTTGAGGGTATCAACAACACCATCAAGGTCATCAAGCGGCGCGCTTATGGGTACAGAGACCAGGATTACTTCTTCCTGAAAATACGCGCCGCCTTCCCCGGTATTGCGCGATGAACCTTTTTTTTTTGCGCGGTTCCTGCGCTGATTGGCTGGCATGAGCACAACACGCGATCCCGCGCAGACCACCGTCTATGCCGACAACGCTCGCCGGGGAGGCCGTGGGCGCTCTTGCGAGCCGGGTTGGTCCGAATCGTTCGCACGCCTCGTCGAGCGCGACTACGCCTTCCTGCCGCTGACCTACGCGGCGCCCGGCTGGCTCTATCGCGGCATCGACCGGGGGCTGTCCGCCCTGCTCGCGGGTGAGGAGCTGGAATTGAACGCGGGCGAGCACGCGCTCGCCGCGCTCGAACGCGAGGCCGGTGTGCTGTTCGTCTCGCAGGACGTCTCCGACGCCCTCAGCGTCACCCGGCTGTGGGAGGCGCGGGCGGATGCGGCCATCCTCGCCATCCGGGCCGCCGCGTTCGCGCAGGCGCACGACGAGGGCCGGGCCGCCGTGCTCGGCTTCGCCGATCCCGGCGTGGTGTTCCGATACCCGGCGTTCGCCGCGCCCCTCGCGGCGAGCGTCGCGAGCCACGTCTTCGTCCACGCCGACGTCGCGCCGGGTGAGACGGTGAGTGCCGCGAGCGACGGACCGCGTGTCGTCGCGGTGCGAGCGGCCGGCGGCGGACGCGAAGCTTTCGCCGCGGCGCTCGCCGGCGCCCTCGAACGGCACGGCATCGTGGCCGCGCGCCCGCGGCCGGCGACGCGTTGGCCGCGCGCCCGCGGCCGGCGACGCGTTGGC
The DNA here is from genome assembly GCA_050184115.1 of Gammaproteobacteria bacterium. Taxonomy (GTDB): domain Bacteria; phylum Pseudomonadota; class Gammaproteobacteria; genus JACKNG01. Next base: position 843 of record JBFXAQ010000007.1, read on the forward strand.
CGCGTCTTGTCACGAGCGCCTGAAGGGCGCCTTCAGACCGGTTTGGCCAGCACCGATTCCAGCGTGCAGCCGGCCAGTTCGCTCGCTTCGAGCACCGCGTGGTAGCGCACCGTGATGCGCAGGAACCTGAAGCGCCAGCGGTCCGCGTCGCGCTGCATGCGATGCTGGTAGGTGCCGATGAGAACACGCGTGTTGCCGACGATCTCGAAGAAGTAGGCCAGGGTCGTGGCCTCGTCACCGAGATGCTCGATCTGCATGTTGGTGCTGATGTGCCCGGTGGTGAAAAGTCCCGCCGGCACGTCGATGACGCCGGCCATCGCCGGCTTGTAGAAGTTCTCGATGATGTCCGTGCGGCCCCTGAAGCGGCCATCGAGGCCGTCGCCGAGACTGCTCAGCCCCACCATCTCGAGTTCCGCGTCCGGCGCGTAGACCTCGGCCAGTCGCGGCCAGTCCCGGCTGTCGAGGCGGATGCAGTAGTCGCGCCAGGTATGGCGAATGGCTTCGAGGTCTTCCAGGTAGCGCAGCCGCGCGGCGAGGCTCTCGAGGGTGTCGGTCATGGTGGTTCCTCCCCAGGGTCGTGGCGCAGACGTGCGCACCGCGCGGGGTGTCCCCGGCGGGGACTGCCAAGCGCCGCAAAGGAGACTACAATACGCGCCGCACACCGTGGGGCCGTAGCTCAGCTGGGAGAGCGCTGCGTTCGCAATGCAGAGGTCGGGGGTTCGATCCCCCCCGGCTCCACCAAGAACCCTTCCCGGGAGGTCCGGGGGTGTCGCGGGCTGACTGGTCCGCGCGCGTTCGGCGCACCTCACCCAGATTGATACCTATCCGACCGATCATTTGGCCCGACGCACCCAGCTGAAACCGGGTTGACGACGTGCCGGGCAGACCCGGCACGTCGGGTCCGCCGACAGGTTCTGCACCATTCCGCACCCTTTCCCGCCCGCTCGCGCCGTCATGGTGCGAAATATCGCCCCGAACTCGCCTCCGCGGCGCATCGGTTTCGCGGGCTCGTCTGCAACTCACTGAATCCCAAGCCTCTCGCGTAACTGGCACGCTCCATGCGGTAGCTCCGGCGCACCGCGCCATGCTGGCGTGATCGACGCGGTGGTACCGGCCGGGTCCTCGCCGATCGCAGGGATCGCGGAACCATGCCGGTGTCATCCCGGTAACGGGATGCCACGCCAGGCGTGGTGGCCGCTGTGCCACCACCGCACCAGGGGTCGTTCCAGTCACGCAGCGGCTGCCAGCCCGGGAGGGACAGCGTCGATGAAACTCGTCACTGCAATCATCAAACCGTTCAAGCTCGACGACACGCGCAAGGCGCTCGGCGCCATCGGCGTGCAGGGCATGACAGTTACCGAGGTCAAGGGATTCGGGCGTCAGAAGGGCCATACGGAGCACTACCGCGGCGCCGAGTACGTCGTCGACTTCCTGCCCAAGGCGAAGGTCGAGATCGCCGTCGCCGACGATGCGCTGGGCGACGTCATCGAGACGATCAAGAAGGCTGCGTCCAGCGGCAAGATCGGCGACGGCAAGATTTTCGTGACCGACCTCCTGGAGGTCGTCCGTATCCGCACCGGCGAGACCGGCAGCGAAGCACTGTGAGGAGTAAGACCATGAAGCAAGGCAAACAAGACTTGGCCCGAATCCTCTGTCGCGTCCTGCCCGCCGGGCTGACGGCGGCGCTGCTGGCCGGGCCGGCACTGGCCCAGGAGGAAGCGGTGTTGGATACCGGCAGCACGGCCTGGATGATCACCGCGACGGTGCTGGTGATCATGATGACCGTGCCCGGGCTCGCGCTTTTCTACGGTGGACTGGTGCGCGCCAAGAACATGCTCTCGGTGCTGATGCAGGTGTTCGTGACGTTCTCGCTGTTGTCGGTCGTCTGGGCCATCTGCGGCTACAGCCTGGCCTTCACGGAAGGCCCCATGAACAGCATCCTCGGCGGATTCAGCAAGGCCTTCCTGGCCGGGATCACACCCGATTCGCTGAGCGGCGTGATGCCGGAGTACGTGTTCCTCACCTTCCAGCTCACGTTCGCCGCGATCACGCCGGCGCTCATCGTCGGCGCCTTCGCCGAACGCATCAAGTTCTCCGCCGTGCTGATGTTCATGGTGCTGTGGCTCCTGCTCTGCTACTGCCCGATCGCGCACATGGTGTGGGGCGGCGGCTTCCTCGGCTCGCTCGGCGCGAAGGATTTCGCCGGCGGCACGGTGGTGCACATCAATGCCGGTATCGCGGCGCTCGTCGGTTGCCTCGTCGTCGGCAAGCGTGTCGGCTATCCGCGTGAACCGATGCCGCCGCACAGCCTGGTCATGACCATGATCGGCGCCTCCTTGCTGTGGGTGGGCTGGTTCGGCTTCAACGTCGGTTCGGAACTCGCCGTCGACGGTGTGGCCGGTCTCGTGCTGGCCAACACCCACCTGGCGACGGCCGGAGCGGTGCTGGGATGGTTGGGCGCGGAATGGATCGGACGCGGCAAGCCGACCATGCTCGGCGCCGCGTCCGGCGCCATCGCCGGGCTGGTCGCGATCACGCCGGCCTGCGGATTCATCGGGCCAATGGGTTCGATCGTGCTCGGCGCGGTGGCCGCGGTCGTCTGCTACTGGGCAGTGACCACGCTCAAGGCCAAGTTCGGCTACGACGATTCGCTCGACGTGTTCGGCATCCATGGCGTCGGCGGCATCGTCGGCGCGCTCGGTACCGGCATCCTGATGGCACCGGGTCTGGGTGGCGTGGGCTATGCCGAGGGCGTGGCCATGATGGGCCAGTTCGTCACGCAGGCGATCGCCGTCGGCGTGACCCTGGTCTGGACCGGCGTCATCAGCTTCATCCTCTTCAAGCTCATCGACGCCATCGTCGGGCTGCGCGTGAGCGAGGAGATCGAGCGCCACGGCCTCGACGAGATGCTGCACGGCGAGACCGCCTACCACGGCTGAGCGCGCGCGGAGCAGGTTACCCAGTACGCGGGGCGCCCGACGGGCGCCCCGCGTTGATCGGCCGCCGCACGCGCGGCCGACCGGTCAGCCGCGATGCCATCGCCGCTTCGACACTTGGGGACGGGCTGCCCACCAACCGCCGCGACGCGAGCACAGGCGCTGGGCTGGAATCTGATCGCCATCAGGCTCGACCGCCGCTGATCCCGCTACGGTTCCTCGCACCGTTTCGATCACGCGTGCGAGGCAGGCGATGACCTCACGATTAGTTCTCTACCGGTGCCGCGTCTGTACCATCGGGTTTGCGGTCCTGGTGTTCGGTGCACTGTCGGCGCAGGCCGCGATCGTCCTCGATCCCGCGACCTTCAACCAACTCGTCAGCGTCGGTGGCAACTCCACCGTCCAGACAGCGCCCGGGACGATCCTGGTCAACGAGTTTCCCGGCTATCCGCGCGGCACCGGTACCGCGACATCCACCGCCACCGACGTCGTGCCCCTGCTCACCGAGGCGCGCGTGGCGCTGTTGGGCGCCGACAGCCCCGCCGCCTACGGTGGTACGGCCTCGGCGCGCATCAACTTCGAGTTCGCCCTGCAGGCGGGCGGTGGCGGCACGCCAGGCAGCCTGGTGCCGGTCAACATCACGACCGCCGGGCTGGTCGGACTCGACATCACGGCCGGGGCGGCCGGCAGCGCGTCGGGCACGGCGTCGGCGATTCTGCAAATCCCGGGTGTCATCACGCTGCGCGCCGACCGCTCGTGTTCGGGCGGCTTCGGCCTCGTCATGAACTGTTCGAGCAACGATGGCGAGTCCTTCGGCGGCACCTTCGCGGCGATGTTGCAGGAGGGGCGTACCTATACCGCCGAGCTGAACGTGAGCGTGCATGGCCAGGGTGGCGGGCTCGGCTTTCTCACCGTGGCGCATGCCATGGTCGACCCGACCATCACGGTCGTCGCGCCCTTTGCCGGCGACTACCAGGTGGTGTTCAGTCCGGGCATCTCCCTGGTGCCGGTGCCGGCGGCACTGCCGCTGCTGGTGGGGGGGCTCGTCGTCCTGCGCCGTCGGCTCACCGCGCCGGCGCACGGGCAGGGAGCACGGCCGCGCGACTGACGCCGCGCCAACTGCAGCTGGTGCCGGGGCGCGCGGGTTCGCCGTTGTCTGACCGACCTCACGCTACGTCGAACCGTCGCGGGTAGCGCGAGCGCCCTCAACGTCCCGATACGAGCATCGACGCCAGTTCAGCGAACTGCTCCGCCGCTGCGGCGATCAGCATCTCGGTGTCGAGGGCGTCCGGCGCCAGTCCGAGCGCCGACCAGGCGCCCGGATCGATGACGGTATCGGGCGCAGGCGCCTCACAGAAGCCCCCGATGCCCGAGTGATTGGCCAGCGCTTCGGCGACGTGCACGATCGCCGGGTCGCTGGCGTCGCCCGGCGCCCTGCCCGGGTGGTGGTGCCAGCGCACGGCATCCTGCAGGGCCTCGGGCAGCGTCCAGCTCTCCAGCAGCAGTGCGCCGACCTCGGCGTGGCTGAAACCGAGTGTCTCCACTTCCAGCGCCGCCATGCGCGCTTCGTCGCCGCCGGCGGCGGTGAGCAGGGTGCGCGCCGCGTCCGGCACGCGGTGGTAGATGACGAGGCTGCCGATGTCGTGCAACAGGCCGGCGACGAAGAGCCGTTCCGGGTGCAGCACGTGACGCTGGCTGGCCAGGTCGCGAGAGATGAGCGCGGTGAACAGGCTGTGCCGCCAGAAGGTGTCCATGTTCACCAGGTCGTTGGCGATGCGCGAGAACGAGGCCACCGCCGAGACCGCCACGACCAGGTTCACCAGGGCGTCGCTGCCGAGCACGGTGATGGCGCGCGAGACGCTGTCGACGCGGCCGCGCAGGCCGTAGAGCGGGCTGTTGGCGATGCGCAGCAGGCGCGAGGTCAGGGTCGGGTCACAGGACACGACAGCGCCGATTTCGGCGGCGGACGCGGTGCGCGAGCGCGCCAGTTGCAGCACCCGCGCGCAGACGTCCGGGAGGGAGACCAGTCCCTTGACGGTTTCGATGAGATGCGGCGCGCCGGCCCCTCGCGGATGCCGCGCGCTCGCCTCGCCTGCCACAGCCGTCGATGCCATGCCCATCTCCTTTATCAGCCGCACGGGGACTCTGCGTCTAACGGCGCGCACGCGGCGTTCTTGAGTGCCGCGTGGTCGCGGCCGCTAAAGCATGCACGGCTTGGCAATTCGCGTGCGTCGCCGGGGGCGGGCAACGGTGAACTGTGAAGCAGGTCATGCGCGGTACGCCGCACGACCTAAAGTTGGGCCGGCAGCGCGTCGCCGTACGCACGGGGCCAGCCGGAACCGCCGTGAAGGACACGGATCCGACGGCCCGGTCGGTACGGTCGAACCCGCGGCCACCGACCTGGACAACGCAGACATGCGCGAGGCGCAAGCCATGACCGAACCGATCAGGATCTCGAGCGCCGCGCGCGAGCGCCGCGGCGACAGCGAAAGGCCGACCGCCACCGCCATCCTCGCCGAGTGCCGCATTCGCGCACTGAAACGCCTCAATGCTGCGTTCGCGGCCTTGTTCGACCAGCTCGACGACACCCTTTTCGAACTCGCCGACAAGTCCGACAACAATACCGACCAGAATCGCTACTTCGACGCCATGCGCGAGGTCCGTCTCAAGCGCGGAGACATCGAAACGCGCTTCCGTGACGGCTGCACGCGGCTGTTCCACGAACCGGCGAGCCCGCGGCCGGCCGTCGAGCACGCACCCCGCGACGGCGCGCTGACCCTCAGCCTGGTGGCCAACGACGAACTCGAGGAGTCGCTCGCCATCGACAACCTGGTGGCCAAGATCGAGGCGGAGTGCGACCACGAGCTCGACGCGTTCGGTCAGCGCGTGACCGCCCTGTCCGCCGCGCGTCGTGACGATGGCACGATCAATCCGCTGGCGCCACGCGCCTTGTGCGAGACCTTCCGCGAGGCCTGCGCGGTGCTCGAGGTCGGCATCGAGATCAAGCTCATTCTCTTCAAGCTCTTCGATCGCGTGGTCGCGGCGACCCTCAACGACTGCTACCACGAACTGAACGCCTATCTCGTCGACCAGGGCATCCTGCCGGTGCTGCGACGCGCGCAGTCCGAGGCCGCGCGGCCGGCCCATCGTCGACCGACCGTGCGCGTCCCCGGCGCGGCGCCCGCGCCAGCCGGGACATCGGCCGGCTCGGGTAATGGCGCGAGCCCGGGCGGTGCCTGGCCGGCGGCGGGCTGGTCGGGTGGTGTCGGCGCTGGCGGCGTTCCCGGCGCGGGTGGCGGCTACGCCGCGCCCGCTGACGGCGCGACGGTGGCCGGCGGCTTTCCGGCGCTCGACGGCGCGGGCGGTGGCGTGGCGACGATGCGCGGCTTCTCCGCCCAGGATCTTCTCGCCACCCTGCACCAGGTCATGACCGTGCAGGGTGGCCGCACGCTCGCCGAGCAGGGCGCGGCCGAGGCCGACACCGCCGGAACCCTGCGCGTGTTGACCCAGCTGCAGCATGGCGCCGGCGGCGGCGTGCTCGAGGGCGCGGCCTTGCCGCCCGGTATCCTCGACCCGGTGGTGCTGGCCGGCGGCACCACCAACGTCCTGCGCGAACTGCGCGACGGGCCGGTCGGCAACGGCATCGGCCACGTCGACGGCATGATGATCGACATCGTCGCCATGCTGTTCGACAGCATCCTCGACGACCCAGCGATTCCCGGCCCGCTCAAGGCGCTGATCGGGCGCCTGCAGATCCCGGTGCTCAAGGTCGCGATCCTCGACAAGAGCTTCTTCGCGCGGAAGTTCCATCCGGCGCGCGAACTGTTGAACAAGCTCGCCGATGTCGCCCTCGGCGCGCCCGACGATATCGACGACGACGATCCGCTCTACCTCGCCATGCATGCCATCGTCCACCGCGTGCTCGACGAGTTCGACGACGACGTGCGCATGTTCAAGCGCGCCGTGCACGAGGTCGACGCCTTCCGCGCCAACGAGCAGCGCGACGCCGAGTCGCGCCTCGCACAATCCCTGCAGGAGGTGCAGGCCGAGGAGCGTATGCGCTTCGCGCGCCAGGTCGCGGCCGAACAGGCCAGTCGTCATACGGCCGACCCGGCGCTGACCCCGATCGTGCGCGAGTTCCTCGACGTCTACTGGAAGACCTTCCTGCAGCTCGCCTACATCGACGGCGGCGAGGAGGGCGAGGACTGGCGTGCCGGCATCGCGGTCATGGACGACCTGGTGTGGAGCCTGACGCCGAAGACGGACGCCGCCGAGCGGGCGCGCCTGAAGGCCATGCTGCCCGAACTGCTGGCGCGTCTGCGCACCAGCCTGGAGCGTGTCTCGATCCCCGACGACTTCCGCCAGCGTCTCACTTCGACCCTGGTGCGGCTGCACCTCGAGGCGATCCGCCCGGGCGGTGCCGAGCGCCCGCGCGCGCTCCCGGCAGTCGATGCGCCGGCCGTCGCGGACGCCGACGACGACATCACGCCGGTGGCGTACCGGGTGGACGCCGTCGCTGTGGACGAAGTGGCCGACGTCGGGGGCGAAGCCGATTTCGACATGACGGCCGAGTTCGAGACCACGGTCGACGACGCGTTCTTCGACCTGGCCGGTGCCGGCCACGTGGGCGAGGACACCGTCGATTTCGTCCCCGATTTCCCGTTCGACGAGATCGCTGTCGCAACTGTGGCCGCACCTGCACCGGCGGGCGAGCCGGTGGACGACTTCGCGATCGCGGCGGACGACGAGGCGCCCGTTGCGGTCGCCGATGTCGCGGAAGAACCGCGCTACTCGGCGGCCGAGACCCGGCTGCGGGCCGCCATCGCCGAGGCCAACCTGCGCATCCTCGAAACGGCGGCCGATCGCAGCGAGTGCGAAGGCATGGGCACCACTCTGGTGGTGACCGCGTTCGAGGCCGGCGAAGTCATCGTCGCCCACGTCGGCGATTCGCGCCTGTATCGCCTGCGCGACGCCGGCTTCGACCAGATCACGGTCGACCACTCGCTGCGCCAGGAACTGGTCAACCAGGGCTTCTACACCCCGGAAGAGGCGCGCGCCTCGACGCGCAAGAACTACATCACGCGCGCGGTCGGCGTCGACGCCGTGGCGCGCCCCGACACCGCCCGCCATGCGACGGCAGCCGGTGATGTCTGGCTGCTGTGTTCCGATGGCCTGTGCGATATGGTCGAGGATGACGACATGGCCGCGCTGCTGCGCGAACACGCCGGCGACCTGACCGGCGCGGCGCAGGCCCTCGTCGACCGCGCCAACGCCAATGGCGGCAAGGACAACATTTCGGTCATCCTGGCCGCCATCGCCGGCGACGGCAGCGTCGACATGGTGACCTGTTCCGACGTCGGCGTGACGCGCGCCCACAACGAGGACTGCGTGGCCTGCGACGTCGCGGCCGGCCTCGCCGTGCTCGCCGATGGCATGGGTGGCTACAACGCGGGCGAGGTGGCGAGCGAACTGGCCGTCACCACGGTGATGACGATCCTCGGTGGTGCGCCGGCCGCGGCCACCGCGGTCGACATCAATGCGCTGGCGTTGGGCGACGGCCCGATCGAGATCGAGAGCATCACGCTGGAGCGGGAAGACGCTGACGCCGAAGACGGCGCAGCCGACGCGGCGGCGAGCGACGATTTCCCGCTGCTCGACGTCGACGCCGCCGCCAACGACGACGCGGTCGAGGAGATCGAGATCCACGATGTCGGCGCGGCGGCCGCGACCGCCGGTGACGACGAACACCTGGCAGCCGTGCGCCAGTTGCAGGTCGGCCACTGGGTCGAGTTCGGCGCCCCCGGCGAACGCTGCGTACGCGCGCGGCTGGCCTGGGTCAGTTCGGCGACCGGCTGTTACCTGTTCTGCAATCGCCAGGGGCACAAGGTCGTCGACACCACGCCGCAGGGTCTCGCCGTCGAGTTCCGCCGCGGCACGGCGCGGGTGCTCGAAGCGGTGCCGCTGTTCGATCGCGCGGTGTCGAGCCTGATGGGCCGCCTGCACGGCGCCACGGACGGACTCAGCGCCTGACATCCAGGCGGGGCGCCAGCGCCCCGGCCACGGCGCACCGGACTGCTCGCATCGCCCGCTCGCGTTCCGGTCGCCCCGCCCACTGGTGGATAATGCCCGCCTCGTGCGCCGCGCGGCGGCGCCTTGCGACCAACCGGGGAGAATCCACCATGCATTTTCTAGTTTCCGCCAAGATCAGGAAGCCGCGTAGCGTGTCCAACAAGGACTTCTACGGCGTGTGGCAGCGCGAGTCCGTCGCCGGCCGCGAGATCGAGAAGACCGGCGCGCCGATCTACAAGGTCGCCGGCGAGTACGAGGTCGTCTTCATTGCCGAGGTCGAGAAGCCGGCCGACCTCGACGCCGCGCTCCATGGCTTGCCGATCTGGAAGGAGGGTTACCAGGACATGGTGGAGGTCACCGTGAAGGCCCTGGTGCCTTACGGGGAGTGGGGCGAGAAGCTCGACGAACTCGTCGCCGGCTGAACCCGGCGAGCCCGTGACACCCCGCCGGCGCGTGCGAACGGCGCGCGGGCGGGGTATCGTGCCGCTCCCCCGGCGGGGTTCGCGGCACCATCGTCCGCCGCGCCCGCCGGCGGCGTGACCTGAACCCGAATGCCTTCCGCATACGACCCATCACCAGGAGAGAACGACATGGCCGACGCCTACATCATCGACGCCTGCCGCACGCCGCGCGGCATCGGCAAGGTCGGCAAGGGGGCGCTCGCCCACCTGCACCCGCAACATCTCGCCCGCACCGTGCTGGCCGCGCTGCGCGAACGCAACGGGCTCGACACCGCCACCATCGACGACATCATCTGGGGCACCAGCACCCAGCGCGGCAAGCAGGGCTGGGACATGGCGCGCATGGCCGCGCTCGACGCCGGCTTCGATATCAAGGCCTCGGGGGTCACGCTCGATCGCTACTGCGGTTCTGGCATCACCTCGGTCAGCCTGGCCGCGGCACAGGTCATGTCGGGCATGGAGGACTGTCTCATCGCCGGCGGCACCGAGATGATGAGCTACACCGCCTCCATCGCCGATCCGGCCAAGCCGCCCATGCTCGACGGCGACAACATGCACCTGCGCGCGCAGCACCCGCAGTCACAGCAGGGCGTGTGCGCCGACGCCATCGCGACCCTCGAAGGCATCGACCGTGAAGCGCTCGACCGCCTTGCCGTGGTCACCCAGGAGCGCGCTGCGCGCGCCATCGCCGAGGGCCGTTTCGAGCGCTCGGTCGTGCCCGTCTACAACGACGACGGCTCGCTCGCCCTCGACCGCGACGAGTTCCCGCGTCCTGGCACGACCATGGAATCGCTGGCCGGGCTCAAGACCGTGTTCAGCGCCTTCGTCGACATCGCCGTCGACGACCAGGGCAACACCTATGGCAACCTCGTCACGCGCAAGTACCCCGAGCTCGAGGGGCGTATCAACCATGTCCACCATGCCGGTAATTCGTCCGGCGTCGTCGACGGCGCGGGCGCGGTGCTGCTGACGTCCAAGGCCTATGCCGACGCGCACGGCCTGAAGCCGCGCGGGCGCGTGGTGGCGACGGCCAACGTCGGCGACTGCCCGACCCTGATGCTGAACGCGCCGGTGCCGGCGGCGAAGAAGGCGCTGGCGCGCGCCGGGCTCAGCAAGGACGACATCGACGTGTGGGAGATCAACGAGGCCTTCGCCGTGGTCGCCGAGAAGTTCATCCGCGACCTCGAGCTCGATCGCGACAAGGTCAACATCAACGGCGGCGCGATGGCGCTCGGCCACCCGATCGGCGCAACGGGTTCCATCCTGATCGGCACCGCGCTCGACGAACTCGAGCGCTCCGGCGGGCGTTACGGCCTGGTCACCATGTGCGCGGCCGGTGGCATGGCGCCTGCGATCATCATCGAGCGCCTCTGAGGACGTCGCTCCGGCGCCGGGGCGAGCGGCCATGGCCACCTTCATCGCGATCCACGGCGCCTTTCACGGCGGTTGGTGTTTCGAACCGCTGCGGCCGCTCCTCGCCGCGGCGGGACACGCGTTGGTCGCGCCGACCCTGCCCGGCATGGGCGGGGCGGGGTGCGAGCCGGCCGCGGTCACGCTCGATGGCTGGGCCGGCTACGTGCGCGAACTCGCCCGCGCCGCGGTACCGCCGGTCTGGCTGTGTGGTCACAGCCGCGGCGGCCTAGTCATCAGCGCGGCCGCCGAGCGCGATCCCGACGCCGTCGCCGGCCTGGTCTACGTCGCCGCCCTGCTGCTGCCCGACGGTCGCAGCGTGCGTGCGCACCAGCAAGCCAACCCGGTGGCGCCTGAATTCGTCGCCGCGGTACGCGCCGACGGCGAGCGACGCACGCTGACATTCGATCCCGCGGCAGCCACCGGCCTGTTCTACCAGCGCTGCCCAGCCGAGGCCGCGCACGGCGCCGCCGCACGGCTGGTCAGTGAACCGATGAATCCCCTCAACACGCCGCTCGCGCTCAGCGCCGAGCGTTTCGGCCGTGTGCCCCGTCACTACGTCGAGTGCAGCGACGACCGCGCCCTGCCGCTCGCCGAGCAGCGCGCCATGCAAGCCGTGCTGCCGTGCGCCTCCGTCACCACGCTCGACAGCGACCACTCGCCGTTCCTGTGCTGTCCGGCCGATCTCGCCGTGGCGCTCGACCGCATCGCCGATCACGGCTGACGCCGGCGGGCGGACATCGCGAGACCGCGGCTGCGGCGCCCGCGCTCGCGACTGGGACTCCCGCAATGGGGACAGTTTACTTTTGCACGACTCGCAGCCGCGGCGAGAGGCTTCGCAAAAGTAAACTGTCCCCATTGCGACGGTCGTACGCACGTGCAGGCGCAGAAGGAAGACGCCCCCGACACGGGACGACGGGGGCGCAGGGCGAGTGCGCGAGCGCGCCGCTGAAGGACGTGTCGCGCGCATTGTGGGCGGTCGCCTGATCGATGCAGGACCGCGGGCGCAGGACGAGAAGTACTCCCGGTCACGGCCGGAAGTCCTCCTACCACCGCCGGGGACTGCATGCGGGACTGCCGCCCGGTTCTCAGCGCATCGGGTCGACGTCTTCCTGCCAGTGGAGGTTGCGTGCCTCGTGGGGAGGAACGGGCTCCTCGGCGAGCACCACCACCAGGCGCAGGCCATCGGTTTCGTAGGGGTCACCGGTAAGGTTCGTGCGCGGTGCGGCCGCGGCGCCGCCATCCGCCGCGGCGACGAAACCGAAACGGTCGACGGTCCGATTCACCAGCAGGCTCTGCAGTACGTATTCCCGCGTCTCGTCGACCTGGCGGTCGATGACGTGGGTGGTCAGGCTGGGCGTCCGTGTCGTGAGCTTGACGCCGATGTCGCGGCTGACCTGCCCGACCCACACCGGACGACCTTCGAAGTCCCACGGCGACAGCCACAGCCGCATGTGGTTGCGTTGCGCGATGCCCCTGCGCGCGCGCTGTAGGGCGAAATCCTGCGCACGCCCGAAGAGGTAGAGGGGGCTGACCGGCGCCACCGGGTAGGGTGTGCCGCTGATGGCGGCGCCGACCATGCGGCCGATGGAACGCAGGTTGATCGCATGGGTGAAGGCCCAGCCGCCGCGAGCGAGGGCGCCCAGCACCTCGCTGCGATGCCCGACCAGTACGACGTTCAACGGGTCGCCGAGTCCTTCGCCGGCTTCGTCGGTCGCGCAGCATGGCAATTCACGCAGGCTGCGGCGCAGGCCTTCGGCATCGAGCGCGCGTCGCGCGGACGGTGCGTAGAGCGCCGCTTCGTCCAGATCGGCAAAATCGAGCACCTGCCCGGCGATGGGCAGGGCGAAGCCGAGGTGGACGCGGCGCCCGCGCCCGACCAACTCGAAATTGGCAAAGCGGCCGCCCTCGTAGCGCGGCGTCAGCACGTAGCCGGTCACGGTCTCTCCGGCGGGGACGCGGAATGGTATCGCCTGTTCGTGAAAGTGCCGCGCAAGGCGCGCTTCGTCGGCACTGCCGAGTTCGCCGAAAAAGAGGCGAGCGGCCTCGTTGGGCGCGTAGTAATCCGCGTCGAAGGCGGTAGCGAGGAACCACAGGCCGGCCACACCGGAGTTGGTGACACTGAGCCAGTTGGCCTGGATGCCGCGGCTGGCCAGGTCGACCCCGAATTGCATCCGCGCCTGCTCGTCGGTCAGGATTGCGGCCTCGATGCGGACGTCCTGCGTCGCGCGCGACATCACCTGATCGCGCGGCAAGGGCAACGGCTGCGGCGCCAGCGTCGCGCAACCGGCCAGCGCGGCGATCACACCGTACAGGATGGCCGCCGCCAGCCGGTGCAGAGGCGGATGATGACTGCTGATTGCCGAACCCTCCGGGCAATGCGCCCGCCGCCGGGGATGCCGGCGGCGCAGGTGCGCGGATGTCGCCGCAGGTTAGCAGAATGCGGCGCGATCGAGGCACGTCGCCCGCGTGCTTCACGTTATCCTGCCGGCCAGCCGTCATCTGGCCAGCCGTCATCTGGGAGGATCCGCGCCGTGCCACGCCTGCTCGTCATCGAGGACGAACCGAGCATCGCCGAGAACCTGCGTCTCGCCTTCAGCCGCGAGGGCTTCGAGGTGCTGCAGGCCGATGTCGCGGCAGTGGGTGTGGCGCTGGTGCGCGAAGCCGCTTGCGACCTCGTCGTGCTCGACGTCGGCCTGCCGGACAAGAGCGGTTTCGAGGCCTGCAAGGACATCCGCGCCTTCTCCGACGTGCCCGTCATTTTCCTCACCGCGCGCGGCGACGAGATCGATCGCGTGGTCGGGCTCGAAATCGGCGCCGACGATTACGTCGTCAAACCGTTCAGCGTGCGCGAACTGGTCGCGCGGGTGCAGGCCATCCTGCGGCGGCGCACAGCAGCGACGACCACGCGCGACGACGCCGGCGCGCCAGCGGCCGGCGATGGGGTTCCAGCGCACGGCGTCGTCCACGACGTCGAGCGCGCGCTCATCACCTACCGCGGCCAGGCGCTGGTCCTGAGCCGCTACGAGTACCTGCTGCTGGCCTTGCTGCTGGAACGGCCCGGCCGGGTGTGGTCGCGCGAGGCCATCATGGACCGGGTATGGGCACAGGCCAGCCCGAGCGGCGAGCGCACGGTCGACGCTCACGTCAAGTCGCTACGCGCGAAGCTGCGGGCCGTCGACCCGCGCGCCGAGCCGTTGCGCACCCACCGTGGGCTCGGTTACAGCTTCGACGGATCGGCGTGAACCTCTTCGCCCGCGTCCTGCTCGGCTACCTCGCCGTCATCGGCGTCGGCGGCTGGTACGTGGTCAGCGCGACGCTCGACGAACTCAAGCCCGCGATGCGACAGTCGGCCGAGGAGACCCTGGTCGATTCGGCCAACCTCCTCGCGCGCCTGGTCGCCACCGACCTCGAGCGTGGTGCGCTCGACCACAGCGCCTTCGCCGCGCGCCTGCGCGAATACGCGGGCGGTACGCTCGAGGCCGAGATCTTCGGCGTCGCCAAGCGTGTGCCCAACCATCGCGTCTATGTCACCGACGCCGCCGGCCGGGTGGTGTTCGATTCGAGCGGGCGCGCCGTCGGTGCCGACTATTCGCGTTGGAACGACGTCTACCTGACCCTGCGCGGGCGCTACGGCGCGCGCTCGACCAACGAGGGCGACGACCCGGAAACCGGCTCGGTGATGTACGTCGGCGCGCCGGTGCGTAACGCCGCCGGTGAGACCCTCGGTGTGCTCACCGTCGGCAAGCCCAATGCGAGCATGCAACCCTTCCTGCTGCGCGCCGAGCGACGTATCTGGTTCGGCGCCGGCGCCGTGCTGCTGGCGGCGCTGGGCGCGGCGCTGGTGGTCGCCTGGTGGAACACGCGCGCGGTACGCGCGCTGGCCGGCTATGCGCGGCGCGTTTCAGAGGGCGAGCGCGCCGTGTTGCCGCGACTGGCCGAGCCCGAGCTGGCGGCGCTCGGCGCCGCGCTCGAGGACATGCGCGGCCGCCTCGATGGCAAGACCTACATCGAACGTTACGTGCAGACCCTCACCCACGAGTTGAAGAGTCCGGTGGCCTCGATCCTCGGTGCCGCCGAACTGCTGGGCGAGGATCTGCCCGCCACCGATCGTGCGCGGCTCGTCGGCAACATCGAGGGCGAGGCGCGCCGCATCCACGACCTCATCGAACGGCTGCTGGCGCTGGCCCAGCTCGAACAGCGCGGCGGCCTGTCCGCGCGCGCGGAGTGTGGGCTGGCCGCGCTGGCCGACGAAGTGGCCAGTGCCCGCACGGCGCGCGCGCAGCAGGCGGCGGTCGCGATCGAGGTCTGCATCGACGCCGGCGCGCGCGTGCGCGGCGACCCGTTCCTGCTGCGCCAGGCACTCGGCAACCTGCTCGACAACGCGCTCGACTTCACGCCGTCCGGGGGCGCGATCCGCCTCACGGCGGCGCGCGACGACGCGCGCTGGAAGCTCTGCTGCCACAACCCCGGCCCGGCCGTGCCCGATTACGCACTGCCGCGCGTAACGGAACGGTTCTTCTCGCTGCCGCGGCCGGTGACCGGACGCAAGAGCAGCGGGCTCGGCCTGTGTTTCGTCGCCGAGATCGCGACCCTGCACGGCGGCGCGTTCGCGCTCGCCAATGTCGCCGACGGCGTCACCGCCACGCTCGAACTCCCGGCCGCCTAGCGTCCCCGGTCATAGCCTCGCCGCGCCTGCGGGCGCCGCGCTTCACGGCGAATTCACGACGACTTCACCGACGGCGCACATCGATTTCATGCCGGGCGGCCAGGCTGGACTCGTGTTCAATCACGGGATGAACCCGCCATGTACCGCAATCTCCTGAGCAACAAGTTCGCCCTCATCGGGCTGGTCGCCCTCGGTATCCTGCTACCGCTCGGCATGATCGAAGACCTCGTCGGCGAGCGCGCCGGCTTCCACGAAGCGGCCATCGCCGACATGGCGCGCACGGCCACCGGCAGCCAGCGTGTCACCGGCCCGGTGCTGCGCGTGCCCTGCACGGAAACGCGCGTGGTGCCGCTCGCCAACCCGGTCGCGGACGGTCCAAGCGAGCGCACCATCGAGCGCAACTGCAGCGTCGCCGTGTTGCCCGAGCGCCTCGTGGTCGACGGTACGCTGGTGACCGAGCAACGCCGCCGCGGCATTCATGCCGCACTGTTCTACGGCAGCACGCTCGCTGTCACGGCACGTTTCGTCCTGCCGGCCGGCTTCGGTTCCGGCGAGACCGATGCCCGCATCGCGCTCGGCGATACCACGCTCAACCTCGGTATCAGCGATACCCGCGGCATTGCCAACGCGCCGCGGGTCGACCGCGGCGGCGACTTCGTCGATTTCGAGCCGGGCAGCGCGCTGCCGGCGCTGGGCCCGGGTATCCGCGCCGACCTCGGACGGTTGCAGGCAGGGCAGGCGATCGAGTTGTCCTTCGAACTCGCCCTGCGTGGCCACCGCCAGTTCGAACTCGTGCCGGTCGGCCGTGAGACGGTGGTCACGCTCGCCTCGGGCTGGCCGCACCCGAGCTTCGTCGGCAACTACCTGCCGACGGCGCGCGAGATCGGCGACGCCGGCTTCCAGGCCGAGTGGGCAATCGGCCACTTTGCGACCGGCCTCGACGAGGTGTTCGCGCACCATGGGCTGGATCCCGAGTTCTGTGCCGAGATCACGCAGCGGGCCTTCGGCGTCGCCCTGGTCGACCCGGTCGATCTCTACACCCAGGCTGATCGCGCGGTGAAGTACGGCTTCCTGTTCGTCGCCCTGACCTTCATCGCGCTTCTCGGCACGGAGTTCGCGCGCGGCCTGCGTCTGCATCCGCTGCAGTACGCCATGGTCGGCGTCGCGCTGGCGATGTTCTTCCTGCTGCTGCTGTCGTTCGCCGAACACCTCGGCTTCCGCGGCGCCTACGGGCTGGCGAGCGGTGCCTGCGTTGCGCTGCTCGCCTTCTACCTCGGTGCCATCACCGCGAGCCGCGCGGTAGGGACGGCGTTCGGCGCCACCCTCGCCACGCTCTACGCATTGCTCTACGGCATCCTCGCCATGGAGGACTACGCACTGCTGTCGGGCTCGGCCTTCGTCTTCGGCGTGCTGGCAGCGGTGATGGTGGCAACGCGCCACGTCGACTTCTACCGCGTTGGCGAGCGCCTGCGGGGGATGGAGAACAACGCCACCGTGTGACTGGGACGCGCAACGGAACGGGCGGGACGCCCCCGGGGGATGGTCATGCCCCGGGGGCGTGTTTGATCTTCGTCAACCACAGTCCGTGGCCACGGCGTTAAAAAGAGTAAAAATTTTGAATCTTTGGAGGCTCGACGATTCCCGACGCGGGCCACGGTCATGCGCCTGAACAATTTCACCGACTACAGCCTGCGCGTCCTCATGTACCTCGCCGCTGAACCCGGCCGGCGCGCCACCATCGACGAGATCGCGGGCGCGTTCGACATCTCGCGCAACCACCTCATGAAGGTCGTGCAGTGCCTCGGCAAGGCTGGCGTGCTGAACAACCTCCGCGGGCGTGGCGGCGGTCTCGAACTCGCCCGCGCGCCGGATGGAATCAACATCGGTGCCGTGGTGCGCGCCACCGAGGGCGTCGCGCGGCCGGCCGAGTGCTTCGAGCGCGAAGCCAACACCTGCTGCATCGTGCCCGGCTGCCGCCTGCGTGGCGTGCTGGCGGAAGCCGTCGCGGCTTTCGAGGCGGTGCTCGAGCGCTACTCCTTGGCCGACCTCGTCGACAGCGAGGACGTCCGGATCGACCTGCGCGCGCTGTTCGTTCACCGCGATAGCCCGCCAGGTGTATCGCGGGGATGAGCTGATGGACGACCTCTTGCTCGCCCGCGCCCTGCACGTGCTCGCCGTGGTGCACTGGATCGGCGGCGTTGCCATGGTCACGCTGGTCATCCTGCCGGCGTTGCGCGCCTTCGGCGCCGACGCCGATTGGCTCGCCCTGTTCGAGCGCCTCGAGGGGCGTTTTTCGCGCCAGGCCAAGGTCTCGGTCGCGGTTGCCGGCCTGAGCGGCTTCTACCTCGCCTGGCGGCTCGACCTGTGGGCGTGCTTCGCGCATCCCGAGTACTGGTGGATGCACGCCATGGTCGTGGTGTGGGCGCTGTTCGCCTTCATTCTCTTCGTCGCCGAACCCCTGTTCCTGCACGCCTGGTTCCACCGCCGCGCCGAGCGCGCGCCGGTCGCGACGTTTACTCTCGTGCTGCGCGCCCACCGCGTGCTGCTGGCGGTGGCGGCCGTCACCGTGCTCGGCGCGGTGGCCGGCAGTCACGGCTGGATGATGTGACCATGTACGACACCACGCTGCCGCTGCTGCGCCTCGGTTTCCGCGTCTTCTTTCTCGCCGCCGGCGCCTGGGCGGTGCTCGCCATGCTGGCCTGGGCCGCGGCGTGGGCGGGCGGCTGGCAGTTCGGCGCGGTGCCCGCCGTGGCCTGGCACGCCCACGAGATGATCTACGGCTACGCGCTGGCGGTGGTCGCCGGTTTCCTGCTCACGGCCGTGCCCAACTGGACCGGGCGGCCGACGCCGCGCGGGGCCGCGCTCGGCCTGCTCGCGGCGGTGTGGCTCGCGGCGCGCCTCGCGCTCGCCAGCACGCCGGGGGCGCTGATCGTCGCCGCCGTGCTCGACCTCGCTTTCGACGTCCTCCTGCTCTTCGCCATCGCGCGACCCATCGTGGCCGTCCGCCAGTGGCGCCAGGCCGGCATCCTCGCCAAGCTGGTCCTGCTCGGCGGCGGCAATCTCGCTTTCTACCTCGGCGCCGCTGGCACCTGGCCGGCGGGCCAGACGCTCGCCTTGCATGGCGGCGTGTTCCTGCTCGTCGCGCTCATCCTCACCATCGCCGGGCGGGTATTGCCGGGCTTCATCACGCGCGGCGTGCGCGTACCGGTCACCATCGCCGAGCCGCGCGGCGCGACCGGCCTCACGCTCGTGCTGTTCCTGGCCTTCTTCGTCGCCGAACTCGCCGGCGCCGACGGGCGCTTCACCGGCACGCTCGCCGCCGGGCTGGTGCTCGTCACCACGCACCGGCTCGTTGCCTGGCACACGCCCGCGCTGTGGCGTGAACCCTTGCTGTGGGGGCTCTTCCTCGCCATCGTCACCATCGACTTCGGCTTCGGGCTCTACGCCCTGGCCGGCTGGTTCGCCGTGCCGCGTTCGCTCGCCCTGCATGCCTTCGCTGCCGGCGGCATCGGGCTCGCGACGCTGGCGATGATGGCGCGGGTCGCGCTCGGCCACAGCGGGCGCGATATCCGCGAGCCGCCGCGCGCGCTCGCCCCGGCTCTCGTGCTGCTCGCGCTCGCGGGGCTGGCGCGGGTCGTCCTGCCGCTCGCGGCGCCGGCGCACTACGCGGTCGCGGTCGAACTCGCGCAGGGTCTGTGGGTCGCGGCCTTCGCTATATTCGTACTGGTCTATGCACCGATCCTGTGGCGGCCACGGGTGGACGGCCGTGACGGTTGATCGGCTGGCTCAGAGCTGGTCGACGATGTGCTCGGCGACGCGGAAGGCGTTGGCGTAGATGGTCCAGGTGTAGGGCACGCTGCCACCGGTCGGCATGAAGCTGCCGTCGGTGACGAAGAGGTTGTCGGCGGTGTGCGCGCGGCACTCGGGATCGAGCACCGAGGTGGCCGGGTCTGTACCGAAGCGGCAGCCACCGGCGACGAGGTTGGGCGGCGGGCTGTCGTAGACGCGCGATTGCACGTCGGTCGCGCCGCAGGCGCGCAGCGCTTCCTCGCCCCGCGCGGCGAGGAAGGCGGCGATGCGCGCGTTGTGCGGGTGGTAGCCGAGCCGGACCCGCGCCACCGGTACGCCCCAGGCATCGCGCACCGCCGGGTCGAGGACGACGTGGCAGTCGGGATTCGGCAGCCAGTCGCCGAAGACTTCGAAGTTCAGGCGGCGTACACGGCGGAACTCGTGCGCGAGACGTGATTTCAGCGCCGTGCCCCAGACGAGCTTGCCGTCCGCGCCCCACTTGAGGCCGTTGGCGCGCGACAGCGCGTTGGGATGTGCCTCGACCAGTTCGACGGTGCCGCCCTTGTGCCGGCCGCCGAGGGCCGGGTCGTCGATGACGTACCAGTCCTGCAGCGCGCGGTTGACGAAGGGCCCGGGGCGGGCGAGGGCGGCAGCCTCGGCCGTCGGCAGGGCTTCGAGGTCGAACACGCCGGAGCCGAGCGCGGCGCTGGAGAAGACGAGGTTCTGTCCGACCAGGCCGCTCGCGTTGGCGAGTCCCTGCGGGTGGCGCGGTCCGGGCGAGAGCAGCAGCAGGCGGCTGCTCTCGATGGCCTGGGCGGCGAGGACGAAGATGTGCGCCGTGACCTGCCGCGTGACGCCGGCGGCATCGCGGTACTCGGCGGCGGTGACGCGTCCGGTGGCATCGCTGACGAGGCGGGTGACGTTGGCGTGCGGGCGCACCTCGCAGTACCCGCTGGCCACCGCGTCGTCGAGCAGGGCGGCGCGCGCGCTGCCCTTGGCGCCGGTGGCGCAGCCGTAGCCGCCACAGTAGCCCGAGTACTCGCAGGACCGGCGCGTGCCGCGCGGGCGGCTGAGGATGGCGCGTGTGACCGGGAAGGGATGCATGCCGGCGGCGCCGCAATGGGCATCGATGCGCGCGGCAAAGGGGTGTTCGGCCGTCGGCGGGAAGGGCAGGTCCGGGGTCGAACGCGGTTCCGCGTGCGGGTGCGGCACGATGCGCCCGGACACGCCGACGGCCTGCTCGACGTGCGTATACCAGGGTTCGAGGTCGTCGTAGCCGATCGGCCAGTCGACGACCTCGGCGCCGGCGATGGCGCCGAACTCGGAGCGCAGGCGGAAGTCGAGCGGCTTGAGGCGATGGAAGTAGCCACTCATGAAGTTGGTCGCGCCGCCGACCAGGTTGCCGTTCCAGTAGTCGCGCTCGGAACTCGCCGTCGACTCCGCCGCCCAGGCGCCGTCGGCATCGCGGTCCTCGAGCACGCGCGGTTCCTCGACCAGGCTCGACTTGTACGCGCGGCGCACCACCATCGCGAGTTCGTCCTTGGCGAAATCGCCTTCGCGCGCCCACGGGCCCTTCTCCAGCACCACCACGCGGCGGCCGGCGGCGGCGAGACGGGCGGCGACCGGGCCGCCGCCGGCGCCGCTGCCGACGATGCAGACGTCGTACTCGGCCATCAGCGCGTCGTGGCGTGGAAGCCGCGCGGCGGGCGCGGGAAGCCGGGGTCGTGGGCGAGCCAGGCCCAGCCCGCGCCGCCGGGGTTGCCGCCGTAGACGGGGTCGGCGAGCAGGGCTTCCAGCACGTAGTAGATCATCAGCGACAGCCAGTACTGGCCGACCGGCGAGCGTTCGATGGCGCGCAGCACCGTCTCGCGCCCGTCGGCGTCGAGGGCATCGAAGTCGCGGCCGGTCTGCTGGCGGGTGAAGTCGGCCAGCAGCGGCACGCCGTCGACGACGAAGTCGCGCTCGTCGGCGTGCACGCCGGGATCGATCAGCACGGCCGCGAGGTAGGCGGTGGCGTTGATGGCCGCGATGTCGGGGCCGTCGGCGCCGGCCGGGAAGAGCTGCGCCTGCACCGCGCGCGTCACCGCCCAGAAGCGCGCGGGATCCATGCCGCCGTGGTCGTGCGGGGCGATGTCGGCGAAGGGCGTCGCGCTGCCGCCGGCAGCGACGAGGGCGACGAGACCGCGCAGGAAGTCGCGACGCGACAGGTGCGCAGCACGGCGCGCGGCGAGCAGGGCGCGGGCGCGTTCGGCGGCGGGCGGCGGAGCGGGACACATGCACGCGATTGTGCACGCGGCGGCGCCCGCGACACAGGGGGCCGGCACATGCGCCTTGATCCTCCTCAACGGCGGCGTCGCCGCCGACGCGCTTGACATGCATCAACCCACCGCCCGCCGCCGCCGCTCAAATAGCCCCGGTGCGCGCGCCGGCTGCCACGGCCGCGTTCCCCGACAGGCGCGAAGGAGGCCCCGGCGTGACAGCGCTCGCGATCGAAGACGATGCAACCCTGCGCGAGGCCGCGGCCAGCGCACGTCCCCTGACCGGCAACGAGGCCATCGCGCGCGGCGCGTGGGAAGCGGGGGTGCGCGTTGCCGCCGCCTATCCCGGCACGCCGAGCACCGAGATCCTGGAGAGCCTTGCGAAGTACCCGCGCGAGGACGTCCACGCCCAGTGGTCGCCGAACGAGAAGGTCGCGCTCGACGTCGCCATCGGCGCCAGCTACTGCGGCGTGCGCGCGCTGACCGCGGCCAAGCACGTCGGCCTGAACGTCGCCGCCGACGCGCTCATGTCGCACGCCTACATCGGTGCGCACGGCGGTCTCGTGCTCGCCATCTGCGACGACCCCGGCATCCACAGCTCGCAGACCGAGCAGGACACGCGCTACTACGCGCGGCTCGCCACCGTGCCGGTGCTCGAACCGGCCGACGCCCAGGAGGCGCTCGAGTACACCCGGCTCGCCTTCGACCTCTCGGAACGTTTCGACACCCCGGTCATCGTGCGCAGCACCACGCGCCTCTCGCATACCCGCACCGTGGTGCGCCTCGGCGAACGCCACGAACCGCCGCCGCGCGGCTTCGTCGAGGACGCCAACCGCAACGTCATCATGCCGGCCATGGCGCGCCGTCGCCGGCCCTTCATCCTCGAACGCGAGAAGCGGCTGGGCGAGTATTTCGACGGCGCCGCGCTGACCCGCGTGGAAGCCGGTGACCCCGCGGTCGGCGTGATCACCGTCGGCACCGCCTACACCTACGTCAAGGAAGTGCTGCCGGGCGCGAGCGTGCTCAAGCTGGCCTCGTCCTATCCGCTCGCGCGCGAGACCATCCGCGCCTTCTGCGCGGCACACGAACGCGTGTTCGTGGTCGAGGAACTCGAACCGATGATCGAGACCGAGGTCCGTGCCATGGGCCTCGCCGTCGCCGGCAAGGAGTTCTTTCCACGCGCCGGTGAACTCTCCGCCGAGATCGTGCGCGCCGGCTTCGTCGCCGCAGGCGTACTCGCGCCGCGCCCGCCGGCGCCGGCCTTCGACCTCGAACCGCTGGTGCGCCCGCCGGTGCTGTGCGCCGGCTGCCCGCACATCGGCAGCTACTTTCCGCTGCGCAGCGGCGAGGCGCGCGTGACCGGCGACATCGGTTGCTACACCCTGGCCGCGCTGCAACCGCTCGCCGCCATGGACACCTGCGTGTCGATGGGTTCGAGCATCGGCAACGCCGTCGGCATGGCGCTGTCCGGCGCGGAGCAGAAGCCGGTGGTCGCCACCATCGGTGACTCCACCTTCCTCCACGGCGGCATCCCGGCCCTGATGGACGCCGTCTACAACCAGGCCAGCATCACCGTGCTCCTGCTCGACAACCGCACCGTGGCGATGACCGGCGGGCAGGACCATCCCGGCACCGGTCGCACGCTGCGCGGCGACGCCACGCACAAGGTCGACTACGAGGCGCTCTGTCGCGCGGTCGGCGTGACCTGGATCCGGCGCGTCGATTCCTACGACCTCGCAGCCGGCCGCCAGACGCTGCGCGAGGCGATGGAATACGACGGCGTCGCGGTGGTCATCTCCGATCGTCCCTGCGTGCTCGACCCGGTCAAGATCAAGGGCCCGGCACTGAGCGTCAACGCCGCCGCCTGCACCGCCTGCCAGTCGTGCATGAACCTCGGCTGCCCGGCCATCACCTGGAGCGAGGAGACCCTGGACGGGCGCCACAAGGTGCAGATCGACCCGGCCCAGTGCATCGGTTGCGCGATGTGCCTGCAGGTCTGCCCGACCGACGGCATCGGCGCGGGCGTGCGCGCATGAACGGCGCGGCGAACGCGACGGGGGTGAGCCCGGCGAGCGCGGCAGCGACGCGGCCGACCAACGTGCTGGTGGTCGGCGTCGGCGGCCAGGGCGTCATCATGGTCTCGAAGGTGCTGGCGCGCCTCGCCCAGCGCCACGATCTCGAGGTCAAGCAGAGCGAAGTGCACGGCATGGCCAAGCGCGGCGGCTCGGTGTTCTCGCACGTGCGCTTCGGGCCCGAAGTGTGGGCGCCGACCATCCCGGTCGGCGAGGCCGACGTGCTGGTCGCGCTGGAATGGGCCGAAGGCCTGCGCTGGCTGCCCTACGTCGATCCCGCGCGCGGCACCTTTATCACCGACACCAAGCGCATCGTGCCGCCCTTCGGCTGCATCGACCGCCGCCGCGGGGCGGCGCTCGCCTATCCCGGTACCGCCGTGGCCGAGGTCGTCGACCTCGTGCCGCACGCCTATGCCCTCGACGCCGAGGGCATGGCCATCGAACTCGGCAACCCGCGGGTCGCCAACACCCTGCTGCTCGGCGTGCTGTCGACGGTGCTCGAATTCACCGTCGACGAATGGCGCGAAGTGCTGGCCGAGTTCGTCCCGGCCGGCACGGTCGAGACCAACCTCGCCGCGTTCGAAGCGGGGCGGGCGTGGGCGCTCGACGTCGTCGCGCGCGGTGCGCTGCCGATCGCCGCACAAGCGCCGCGCGCGCCGGCGATGGCGCTGCCCGCGGGCGAGGTGCGCCTCGACATCGAAGCGGCCTGGTGCAAGGGCTGCGACATCTGCGTCAAGTTCTGCCCCGAGCTCTGCCTGCGCCTGAACGAGGCGCGCGTGGTCGAACTGACCGACCCGCAAGCCTGCACCGGCTGCCGTATCTGCGAATGGCTGTGCCCGGATTTCGCGCTCGCCGTGCGCCGGGTCGAAGCGACGGCGGAGGTGCCGGCATGAACGCGATCGCGCAACCGCGCAACCTGCAGGGCAACCGCGCCTGCGCGCTGGCCGCGATCGCGGCCGGCTGCCGCTTCTACGGCGGCTATCCCATCACGCCGTCATCCGAAATAGCCGAGTGCATGGCCGCCGAGCTGCCGCGCGTCGGCGGCGTGTTCGTGCAGATGGAAGACGAGATCGCTTCGATGGGCGCGGTCGTCGGCGCCGCAATCGGCGGGCTCAAGGCCATGACCGCGACCAGCGGCCCGGGCTTCTCGCTCAAGCAGGAGAACCTCGGCTACGCGGCGGCGGCCGAGGTGCCGTGCGTGATCGTCAACGTCATGCGCGGCGGGCCGAGCACCGGGCTGCCCACGCGCCCGGCGCAGGGCGACGTCATGCAGGCACGCTGGGGTACCCACGGCGATCACCCCGTGATCGTGCTGACCCCGGCCTCGGTGATGGAAATCCATGCCGAGACGCGCCGCGCGTTCGACCTCGCCGAGCGCTACCGCGTGCCGGTGGTGCTGCTCTACGACGAGGTGCTGGGGCACCTGGTCGAGACCGTCGCTGCACCGGCGGGCGGCGGCGAGTCGGCGACCCGCCGCTTCGCCAGCGGCCCGGTCGCCGATTACCGTCCCTACCGGGCGGGCGACGATGGTATTCCCGACATGGCGCGCCCCGGTGACGGTTACCGCACCCACACCACCGGGCTCATCCACGGCGAGGACGGTTTCCCGACGCAAGCCCCGGCGCAGGTCGGCGCGGCCATCGCCCGCCTGCTCGGCAAGCTCGACACGAACCGCGACGACATCGAGCGCGCGGAGTGCGTGGCCTGCGACGACGCCGAGGTGGTCGTCGTCGCCTACGGCATCACCGCGCGGGCGGCGGCACGCGCAGTCAACGAGGCACGGGCGCAGGGCCTGCGTGCCGGGCTGTTCCGGCCCGTCACGCTGTGGCCGTTCGCCGAGCGCGCCTTCGCCGCGGCGACGCGTCACGCGCGGCGCATCGTCGTTGCCGAACTCAACGCCGGCCAGCTCGCGCTGGAGATCGAACGTCTCGCCGGGCGCGAGCGGGTCGTGCGCCTCAACCGGCTCGGCGGCGAACCGTTGGCACCGGCCGCCGTGCTCGCCGCGATCACCGACGCGGCCAGCGTCGTCCAGGGAGTGTGAGGCAATGGACACCCGTACCGAACTGCCGTTCGAGATCCGCGATTACGTGCGCCTCGATCGCATGCCGCACTTCCTCTGCCCGGGCTGCGGGCACGGCATCGCGCTGCGCGCGCTGCTCCATGCCGTGCACGAACTCGGCATCGACAAGGACGACCTCGCCGTGGTCAGCGGCATCGGCTGCTCCGGGCGCCTGTCGGCCTACATCGACGCCAATACCATCCACGCCACCCACGGCCGCCCGCTGGCCTTCGCCACCGGGCTCAAGCTGGCGCGGCCGGACCTGCACGTGGTCGTCATCACCGGCGACGGCGATTGCCTGGCCATCGGCGGCAACCACCTCATCCATGCCTGCCGGCGCAACCTCGACCTCACCTGCCTGATGCTGAACAACGAGGTCTACGGCATGACCGGCGGGCAAGCCTCGCCGACGACCGCGGCCGAGCGTTACACGACGACCACGCCGCTCGGCAACCACGAGCCGGTGTTCGACGCCTGCAAGCTGGCCGAAGGCGCCGGCGCGAGTTTCGTCGGCCGCGAAGTGACCCTGCAGGCGCCGGCGTTGAAGAACCTCATCCGCGAGGGGCTGGCCCATCCCGGCTTCGCGTTCATCGAGGTGATGTCGGATTGCACCGAGATCTACGGGCGCAAGAACGAACTCGGTTCATCGCCCGAAATGGTCCTGCGCCAGAAGCACGACGTGCGCCCGGAGTCCTACGGCAATGCCGTCGAACGGCCGTTCCGCCCCGGACCGTGGCGGACCGGCGTGCTGGCGAAGAGCGAGCGGGCCGAGTTCGGCGCCGCCTACCGCGCGCATTGCCGCGCGCACCACGGAGGAGGGCAGGACGATGCCTGACACGACCACCCGCCAGGTGCGGCTCGCCGGTACCGGCGGCCAGGGCCTGGGACTTGCCGGGCGCCTGCTTGCCGACGCCTGCGTCGCCGCCGGGCATGCCGTCGCGCAATCGCAGACCTACGAACCGACTTCGCGCGGCGGCAGCAGCCGCTCCGATCTCGTCGTCGCCGCGGGTACGGTCGACTACCCGCTGGTGACCGCGCTCGACGCCCTGCTGCTGCTCGACCAGGCGGCGCTCGAGGATGCCCCGGAACTGCTGCGCGACGGCGCACTGGTGGTCACCGACGCGGCGCTGGTGCCGCGTCCGCCGACCGTCGAGGTCGAGGTGCATGCCCTGCCACTGACGGCGCGGGCGCGCGAACTCGGCAATCCGCGCGTGGCCAACATGGTTGGTCTCGGCGCGCTGGTCGGCCTGGCCGGCTGGCCGGCCTTCGAGCAGGTCGAACAGGCGGTCGTGACCTCGACCCCGGCGCGCTTCCGCGATCTCAACCTCGCGGCGCTGCGCGCCGGGCGGGCACTGGTGGCGACGGACGCAAGCGCAGCCTGAGACGGTCTTCGTCGCGCTTGCCGTTTTAAACGCGGACTAATATAGTCCGCGTTATGGCCCATCTCACCAGCAGCGTCGAGTACGCCCTGCATTGCCTGTTGTGGCTGGCGGACAACGACACGCCCGCGAGCAGCCGCGACCTCGCCGAACTGCAGGGCATCTCGCCGAGCTTCGTCGCCAAGATCCTGCCGCGGCTGGAAAAGGCCGGCATCGTCGCATCGACCGGCGGCGTGCGCGGCGGCTATCGCCTGGCACGGCCAGCGGCCGCCATCTCCTTCCTCGACGTCGTCGACGCCGTCGAGGGTGCCAAGCCGCTGTTCGAGTGCCAGGAGATCCGCGCACGCTGCGCGCTGTTCGACGACGGCGCGCCCGGTTGGGCGACGCGTGGCGTGTGCGGCATCCATGCCGTGATGCTCGAGGCCGAACGCGCCATGCGCGACGCGCTCGCCGCCCACAGCCTGGCCGACGTCGCCGGGCGCGTCGCCCGCAAGGCGCCGGCCTCGTTCGAGGCCGAGGTCCGCACCTGGTTCGATCGCCGCCACGCCGCGCGGCCGCGCGGCGCGCGGTCGCGTTGAACGCGATCGCCTTTCCACACCCACCACCATCGAGAGGAACGCCCACATGGGTCAGCACATCGTCATCGCCGGTTCGGGTTTCGCCGGTACCTGGGCGGCACTCGCCGCGGCACGCGCGGTCGGCGAATCCGCCGGCGCCGACATCGTCATCGCGGTGGTGTCACCGGCGCCGCGGCTGTGCATCCGCCCGCGACTCTACGAAGCGGACCTCGCCGGCATGAACCCGGACGTCGGACCCTTGCTCGCCGCCGTCGGTGTGCGTCATGTCGCGGCGACGGTCGATGCCATAGACACCGCCAACCGCGTGCTGAGCCTGCGCGATGCGCAAGGCGAGGCGAGCACGCTGTCCTGGGATCGCCTGGTCCTCGCGACCGGCAGCCACCTCCATCGGCCGCCCGTCCCCGGCCTCGCCGAGCACGCCTTCGACGTCGACCAGCTCGAATCCGCCGAACGCCTGGCCGGCCATATCGCGGCGCTCGCCAGGCGCCCGGCGAACGCGGCGCGCAGCACGGCGGTGATCTGCGGCGGTGGCTTCACCGGCATCGAGGCCGCGGCCGAGATGCCCGCGCGCCTGCGCGCGGCGCTCGGTGATGATGCGAACGTGCGCGTGGTGGTGGTCGAGCGGGCCGACGCCATCGGGCCCGACCTCGGACCGGTACCGCGGCCGGTGATCGAGCAGGCACTCGCCGAGTGCGGGGTGGAGACGATCGTCGGCCACGCCGTCACTGCGATCGATGCCGCTGGCGTCACCCTCGACGACGGCACGCACATCGCCGCCGCGACCGTGGTGTGGACCGGTGGGGCGCGCGCGCATCCGCTCGCCGCCCAGGTGCCGGGCGAGCACGATACCTGGGGGCGCGTGCACGCTGATGCCTTCCTCCGCGCGCCGGCGGCGCCGGGGGTGTTCGTCACCGGCGACGTCGCCCACGCCGCCACCGACGACCACGGCAATGTCGCGCTGATGTCCTGCCAGCACGCCTTGTCGCTGGGGCGGGTGGCCGGCTACAACGCCGCCGCCGACCTGCTCGGGCAGCCCCTGCACCCCTACAGCCAGCCCAAGTACGTGACCTGTCTCGACCTCGGGCCCTGGGGCGCGGTCTACACGGAAGGCTGGGATCGGCAGGTGCACCTGCAGGCCGCCGAGGCCAAGGCGATCAAGCGCGACATCAACACGATTTGGATTTACCCGCCGCCGGCGGAACGCGAGGCGGCGCTGGCCACCGCGAAGCCCGATCACGTGATCGTGCCGTGAGCGTTGCGGCCGTCGCGCCGCGCTCCGTGAGTGGGTTGCTGGCAATGCGCGTCCGCTGGCTGGCTGAAGCAATCCCCGGCGGCCGGGTCACCGTCGGGTGACGCCGGAGTGCGCCGCTCGGCTGCCGGCGTACGGGGGTAAAGTTTTCGTGCCCGCGGCCGATTGCTCGACTCGAACGGGTGCCGCGCCGTCCGCGGACACCTCGGTACAGGGGACGCCGCGCGTCCGAGCGCGGCACGCAAACGTTCCGATGCGGGCCGCGCCGCGACCGTCACGCATCGAGCAAAGCCGCAGGAAGCGTCCACTCCAATGTGCTATCCGCCGATCAACGAAACCCTGCTGCACCGCGCCAGGATTTCGATCCCCGTCGTTCCCGCGCGGACTGCCGAACCTGAGACGCGCGCTGGCGCGTAGTCGCCCATGCGTCGCGGAGGCAACAGTCCGGCCATGCGCGTAATGCGTGTCGTCGCCGCCATCGGCTGCGCGCTGGGCCTGCTGTGGTCGCTGCCCGCGCCGGCGGCCGAACGGATCGTGCTGCAGTTGAAGTGGGAGCACGAGTTCCAGTTCGCCGGTTACTACGCGGCCCTGTGGCAGGGCTTCTACGCGCGCGAAGGTCTCGATGTCGAGATCCGTTCGGCGTGGACCGAGCAGGGCAGGAAATTCGACGTCCAGCAGGAAGTCATGGCCGGCCACGCGCACTTCGGCGTGGCCGGCATGGACCTGTTGATCGACCGCGGCAAGGGCAGCGATTACGTGCTGGTGGCGCCGGTGTTCCAGCGTTCCGCGGGTGCCCTGCTGGCGCTCGAATCCACGCGCCTCGAACGCCTCGAAGACGTGGCCGGATTACGGATCGCGGTCGCCGCGGGTGATTTCATCAACGACGAGCTCGAACTGGCGCTCGCCGCCAATGGCCTCGATACCAGCCGCGTGCAGTTCGTCGACGCACCGCTGACGTTGGAAACCCTGACCTCGGGCAAGGCCGACGCGATCCTGACCTACGCCGTATCCGCGCTCGTGCGCGCGCGCGAAACGGGGCTCGAACTCAACGTCATCTACCCCGGCGACTTCGGTCTCAAGACCTACGGCGACGTGCTGTTCACCCAGGGTGCGCTGGCCCGTGAACGGCCCGACCTGGTCCGTCGATTCCGCAAGGCGACCCTCGAGGGCTGGCGCTACGCGCTCGAGAACCGCTACGAGGTCGCGGACCGGATCTCGGCCGACCTGCCGCGCCACGTCTACAAGTACGACGACATTGGCACCTACAACCGTGCATTCGCCGCCTTGATCGATTCCTACCTCTACTATCCCGTCGTCGACATCGGGCAGAACGACATCGAGCGATGGCGTCGCGTCTACCGGGTACTCGACCAGCTCGGTCGGATCGAGCGGCCGTATGACGTGCGCGACTTGATGTTTTCCGGCTCGCGCTTCGGCGCCGACCGTGTCATCGCGATCGCGACGACGGTTGCCGGTCTCGCGCTGCTGGCGATGCTGCTGTTGGCGATGCGGCATCGTGTGCCGGCGATGGGGTTGGCGGTATTCGTCCTGCTCATCGTCGCCGAGCAGCTTGCCGAGCGCTGGCACACCAGTGAACGCCTGGCCCGCGAGCAACTGCAAACGAGCGACAGGATCAACGGCGTACGCACGCTCCTGGAACGTTCTCTGACCGACTCGTTGTCGCGGGTGGACGGCCTTGCGGCCTTCGTATCGACCAACCCGGACGTCGGCCCTGCGGCGTTTGCGCGCTATGCACGCGCCGTCGTGTCCAGCGATGAGGCACTGCGCGGGCTGGCGGTGCTCGAGGATTTCGCCATTCGCGAGGTTTTTCCTCCACCGAAGGGCGGGGGCACGGCGGCGGCGGATTATTTCGCGGGCATCGAGCGCCTCGCGAGCACACGGGCGGCCCTGGAGAACGACCGCTCCAGCCTGTCCGGGCCTGTCGAGCCGGGAGACGACGATGCGGTCTTCGTCGCCCTGGCGCCGGTCTACGTCGAGGAGACCAGCGGACACCGCGCGCTGCGCGGGCTGGTCGCCGGGGCGATAGGGGCCAATGCCGTGTATCGCGAGGCCGGCCTGTTCGATGGCCAGTTGGGCCTGGAGGTCGCGCTCCGACGGAGCGACCTCACGGGAACCGACGGCGAGGTCTTCTACGGTCGCGCGGACGTGTTCGCCGATCCCCTGGCCGTCGTGCTGCCGGTCGCCGCCGGCGACGCCCAGTGGCTGCTGGCGGCCCGTCCAGCCAACGTGTCGGCAGGTGGCGGACCGGTGATCGTCGGCTTGCGCCTGGCCGCGATTTTCATCGGTTGCCTGCTCGCGGCGGCGCTCCACTTCCTGCAGAGCCGCGAACGCGAGCGGCGCGCACATGAACTGGCCCTCAGGCGCAACGAGTTGTTCATGCAGGAAGTGGGCTCGGTGGCGCAGGTCGGCGGCTGGCGCATGGACGGCACGAGAACGATCACCGACATTTCCGCGCAAGCGCGCCACATCCTCGGTGTCGGCGCGGAGTACGCCACGCTCGAGGACTTCGCCGCGAGTATCGACGAGAGCGGCGGGCGACGACTCGTCGACGCCGTGGACGGCGCGGTGGCCGGCAACCGGCGCATGGATATCGAGTTGCCCCTATCATTGCCCACCGGGGAAGCCCGCTGGGTGCGGCTCGTCGGGCACCCGATCGAGCGGCCAGGGCGTGCGATCGAGTTCATCGGTGCGGTGCAGGACATCACCGAACGCAAGCGGGTCGAGCAGGAACAGGAACTGCTTCGCGACCAGCTTCGCCACGCCCAGAAGATGGAATCCATCGGCCTGTTGACCGGCGGCATCGCCCATGATTTCAACAACGTGCTGGCCAGCGTGCTCGGATTCACGTCACTCGCCCTGCGCGTGGTACAGGACAAGGGACCCGAAAAGGTCGTGGGCTACCTGGGCGAAATCGACGTCGCCGCCCGGCGTGCGCGCGACATCGTGCGCCAGCTTCTTGCGTTCAGCCGCCCGACCAGCGATGCCAAAGGGGTCGTCGATCTATCGATGTTGGTTCGCGAATCGACCCGCCTGTTGCGCTCGACCGTTCCGGCCACGATCGAGTTTTCGATCGACTGCGCGAGCCATCCGGCTCACGCCACCGGCGACGAAGGGAAACTGCAGCAGGTGTTGATGAACCTGGTCATCAACGCAAGGGATGCGATCGATGGCAGTACCGGGGCGATCGGTATCTCGGTGGCGCGAAGGCGCGAGGAGGGCGCGGTGTGCGCGTCCTGTCACAAGTCGTTCAGCGGCGACTTCGTCGTCCTGACCGTGTCAGACGACGGTCCCGGCATCCCGGAGAGCGTGCGCAGTCGCCTGTTCGAACCGTTCTACACCACCAAGGCGGTCGGTAAGGGCAGCGGCATGGGGCTCGCCATGGTCCATGGCCTGATCCATGCGCATCACGGCCACGTCCTGCTACCGGCAGTTGCCGCGGGTACGCGTTTCGAGGTGTTGCTGCAAATTGCCGAGGGGCCATCGCAGCACGACGAAGCGCCGGCAGCAAACGCGGATGGCACGACGGCGGCAGGAACGGGACGCGCACGGGTTCTCGTCGTCGACGAGGACCCGTTGGTCGCAAGGTTGATTCGCGACGTGGTCGCGGCGGAAGGAATCGAGGGGGTCATGAGTACCCGAGCCGATGAGGCATTGGCCATGGTGCGTGCCGAGCCCGGCGCATTCGACTGC
This sequence comes from Gammaproteobacteria bacterium, assembly GCA_050184115.1. Lineage (GTDB taxonomy): Bacteria > Pseudomonadota > Gammaproteobacteria > JACKNG01. The sequence continues at coordinate 33,483 of JBFXAQ010000007.1, forward strand.
CTCGTCACGGCGCAGGGCACGTCGACGATCGACGGCTACCAACTGGTGCGGGCCGTGCGGGAGCTGCGGCAGGACCTCCCCGTCATCATGCTCGACGATCCCCGGCACGTCATCGATGAGAAGGCCGCTACCGCCGCAGGGATAGACGCATGCCTGTCCATGCCCTTCGACAACGACGAGCTGCTCTCGCTACTCCACGAGCTGCTGGCCGACTCGACGCGAGCCGCGCGCAGCCGCATCGCCCGGCGGCACGCCTCGTCGCCGCAGGCAGGCGGCCGAGAGCGGTCGCCCGGACCGCTACAACGGACGGCGTGACGTGTGCGTGTGTCCTTGCCGTCGCGTGCTGATGGGGCAGGTTACGGCTGCAAAGCGTGCACGTGTGGGTCGTCACCTGCGCGGCGCGCCGGCCGCCCGGTCGCCGGCGACGCCAGCCGCCGGTAACGGTCGCACTCAGTCCACGCGCGGATTGCTGACCTCGATCGCCTGAGCCTCGCGGACCAGGCGCGCGACGGCGGGGCTGGTCAGGCTCTCCATGAAGGTGACGAGGTCGGACCGCTCGGCTGAGCTCAGGCCGAGCGGGCGGATGAGCGGGTCGAGGCCTTCGTTGGGCACGCCGCCGCGATCGTAGAACGCCACCACCTCGGCCAGCGTGGCCAGCGAGCCGTCGTGCATGTAGGGCGCGGTGAGGGCGACGTTGCGCAAGCCGGCGGTGCGGTATTTCCAGCGATCGGCCGGGTCCTGGGTCACTTCGTAGCGGCCGAGGTCGTTCGGCTTGCGCTCCGCCGAGGGCTGGACGTAGGCGAGGTCGTACTCGATGGCGACACCGGGGGCGAGTTCGGTCAGGCGGCGGCGCGCATCCGGCGCCATCGAGGCGCGGTAGCCGAGGCCGGTGTTGTGCAGGGCCTGGTCGGTGAACAGGGCGTGGTCGGGACCGACCGTATGGCAGGCGACGCAACCGGCCTTGCCGCGGAACAGGGCGAAGCCGCGCTTGGCCGACTCGCCGACGGCAGTCTCGTCGCCGCCGTAGTGCCAGCGATCGAAAGGCGAGCCGCCTGCGACCAGCGTGCGCTGGTAGGCGGCGAGTGCGGCGCCGATTGATTCCATGCCGATGCCGGTGCCGAGGGCCGCGCGGAAGGCGTCCTCGTAGCCGGACCAGCGGCGCAGGTTGTCGATGACGTAGCCGATCGAGGGATTGCCCATCTCGTTGGCGGCGAGCAGCGGCGACCACACCTGCTGCTCCAGGGTGTTCTCGCGGGCGTCGTGGAACAGCACGTCGAGCCAGCCGACGTTGAGCAGGGTCGGTGCGTTGCGCTTGACCGTACGCCCCTCGATGCCGACGGCGGTGGCGAGTTCGTTGACCGCGAAGCCCTGTCCCGGCACGTGGCACATGGCGCAGGACAGGGTGCGGTTCAGCGACAGGCGACGGTCGAAGAACAGGCGTGCGCCGAGCGCGACCTGGGCCGGCGTCGGCTGCGGGCCGGGCATGGCGGTCAGCGGCGGCAGGCCGAGCAGGGGGTCATCGACGGCACGCGCGGACGGGGCGTTCGCGGGCGACGGCGCGCCGGGGGCGAGTTCGCCCTGTTCCAACAGCAGCGTGCGGATGTCGGCGGCGACGGTGTCGGCGTGCAGGAAGGCCGTGCTGTAGATGTTGCGGATGCGCCGTTCGCCGTCGACGAGGAACACGCGCAGGATGTGGGCGAAGGCATGACCGCCGGTCTGCTGCACCGATTGCTGGTAGGCGCCGAGCGTCGCCTTCAGAGTCGCCGCGTCGGGCGCGGTGACGAAATCCCAGCGTGCGCCCGCGGGTCGGAACGAATCGGCGTAGCGCGCCAGCACCGCGGGCGTGTCGTGCGCGATGTCGAAGCTGTAGCTGACGAGCTTCAGGCGTTCGCGGATGACCGGATCGGCCTGCAGCCGTCGCGCTACCTGGGCCATGACGAAGGTCGCCAGCGGGCAGCCGTTGACATCGTCGCAGGAGGTATAGATGAAGGCGAGCAGGGTGACGCCGTCGCCGAAGGTCTCGTGCAGGTGCCTGCCCTGGCCGCTCGCATCGACGACGTTGCCATCGGCGGCGGCGCCCAGCGGTGGCAGCGTGTAGGTGCCCGGGACGGGTGCTTCGTAGTCCAGCGCGGCGTAACCGGGCGCAATGACCTTGGGTGCGTCGGGCGCCTGCTGGTGGTGTTGGGCGGCAGCGCCGGTAGCGAGTGCCGCGAGCAGGAGGAAGCCGGGCGCGCGACCGCGCGCCCGGGCGATGGGTGTCACGGCGCGGCGTGACCTACTGGGCAGCGAGCGCCGGGCCGGCAGGCTGCTTGTCGGCGGTGTCGGCGTACAGCGCGCGCGCGCCGAAGCGCATCTGGTGCGGGCGGCCGAGCTTCTCGGCGATGAAGTCGATGGCGAACTTCGCCGTCAGCTGCTCGCCGTTCCACGTGTAGGCCTTGAAGTACTGCACGTCGCCGGCAGTGCCTTCCTTCTTGTCCCAGTTGCTGAGCAGCGACGAGGTGTAATACACCCGCTTGCCGTCCCAGCTCTGCGACAGCATGTTGACCTGGTCGCCGATCTTCTGCGTGAAGATCTCCTTCGGCGCGAACGGGTCGGAAACGTCGAACACGCGCGTCATGCCGTCGTTCCAGGTGTTGACCCAGAGGATCTGGTCGTCGGCCGAGATGGAGATGTCGACCGGCAGCGGGATCTTGCTGGCATCACCGATGTCGGCCACGGCCTTGGAGTGCCACTCGCCGTCCTGTTCATAGATCAGCCAGATCTTCGACGTCAGCGCCGTGGTGGTGAAGCAGTAGTCGCGCTGGGCGCCCCAGGCGCAACGGATCTCGAGCGGCGCGCCGGGCACGTCGAGCACCTTCTTCGGCTGGCGGGTGTGCAGGTTCCAGACCACGGCGGTGTTGCCGAAGCGCTTCATCGCTTCGCCGTCGCCCATCATCTTGCCGAGGTCCATCATGTAGTTGTTCCAACCGGTGAAAGACGAGGTGATGAACACGTTGCGGCGCGGCAGGGCGCGCACGTCGTAGTTGTAGCCGTCGGCGAACTGGCCGCTCTTGACCGCGCCGTTCATGGCGCCGTCCTTGGGCATCCAGTAGGTGGCGACGTACTCACCCTCGTTGGTGTATTCGACCATGGCCGATTCGCCGCCGTGGTCCTTGTGGTTGGACAGCCCCGTGATCAGCATGCGCCCGGGCAGCGCGTAGGTGGTGTGCGGGCCGACCACGCCGCCCGACTTGTCGACGAAGTCGGTGATGGTCTTGTGCAGCGTCGGCTTGGCCGGGTCGCTGGCGATGTCGAAGATGAAGATCTTGTTGGTGTCGAGGCCGCCCGCCCACAGGTAGCGGCGATCGTCGGTGAGACCGGAGTGATGCGCCTCGTTGCGGCCGCCGACCGACAGGGTGTTGACGATCTTGCCGTAGCTCGACGATGCCGGGTTGACGTCGACGGTGACGAGCTTGTCCTGTTCGTCGCCGAGACCCTGGATACCCAGCGTCCAGACGTAGACGTAGTCCTCCTGGCCGACGATCTTGGCCATGTAGGGCGACATGCAGGTCTCGTCCGCCGCCGCCGGGCCGTTGACGAGGCCGAGTCCGAAGACCAGTGCGGCGCCCAGCGTCGCGGTGATCGGGGCCTTGGTTCGATTCGATTTCATGGCACACCTCCTCTCGGGTCGGAATACGCGACCGGTGGTCACCGGACGATATTAGAACTTCTGCTTATAAGCCAATAGCCCGATGGAATAAGACGCCGTGGCGTCAGCGCCCATCGGACGACACGGCGAGTCTGGCCGGCCGTTCAGTAGTCCTCCTCACGCGGTGCATCGAACGGCCGCAGGAGCAGGATCAGCTTTGGCATGAGGGTCAGCGCCGCGGCCAGCGCCACCACCATCGCCACCGCCGTCATCACGCCGAACAGGATGGTCGGGATGAAGTTCGACAAGACCAGGATGGAGAAGCCGATGGTCACCGTCAGCGTGGTGTAGTAAGCGGCCTTGGCGATGTTGTCGTGGCAGTAGTGCATGGTCTCGATCGGGTCGCCGAGGCGCGGCAACTCGACCTTGTAGCGATACAGGTAGTGGATGCAGTCATCGACCGCGATGCCGACGGTGATGGCGGCGATGGTGATGGTCATGATGTCGAGCGGGATGCCGGCCCAGCCCATGAAGCCGAGGATGGCCGCGGCTGCCAGCGCGTTGGGGATGATGCCGACCAGTGCCACCTTGAACGAGCGGAACAGCACCATCAGGGTCAGCATGATGCCGATCATGACCGCGCCCAAGGTCAGGATCTGCGAGCTGAACAGGCTTTGCAGCACGTTGTTGTAGAGCACCAGCAGGCCGGTGACTTCGTACTCGTCGGGCTGCATGCCGAACTTCGTCGCGAGGTCGTGGTTGATCTTCTTCAGCAGCTCGTTGCGGCGCAGTTCCGGCATGGAGTCGAAGATGCGCACCGAGACGCGCGCCTCGTCGTTCACGATCGAGATGTAGGGATCGATCATCGCCTGGCGCACCGGCGCCGGAATGCGCTTGTAGAGCACGTTGAGCTCGAAGGCGGTGAACTCGCGTCCGCCGTTCAACTTCTCGGCCACGCGCAAGGTCGAGGCCAGCGACAGCACCTTGCCGATCTCGGGCAGGCCGTCGAGGTAGTCGTGCACGGCCTTGATACGGTCGATCTTCTCCGGCGTGAACCACGAATCGGCCTTGTCGGCCTCGGCGTTGACCTCCTCGAACATGGCGGCGAGGTCGTCGTCCATGCTGCCGAGATCGGCATCCTCGGCCCGTTGCGGGAACTTGAGGATGACGTCGAGGGGCGTGGTGCCGCCGAGCTTCTCGTCGATGAGCTTGAGACCCTGGTGGATCTCGGTGTCCTCGTGGAAATAGCTCACGAAGCTGTTCTCGACCTCGAGCCGGGACATGCCGCTGATGCCGACCGCGCCGACGATGCCGCTCAGGATCAGCACCAGACCGCCGTGACGTTCTGTGAAGCGGCCGAGCGCGGCGGTGAAGGCATAACTCTCGCCCTCGGCGCGCTTCAGCGCGCGCTTGTCCGACAGCAGCAGGATCGAAGGGAACAGGAGGAAGGAACAGACGAAGGCCACCGTCAGGCCCATCGCCATCATCCAACCGAAATCGATGACGGGCTTGATGTCGCAGATGATGAACGAAGTGAAGGCGATGATGGTGGTGAAGGCGGAGAAGAAGCTCGGCCGCACCATCTCGGCCATGGTCAGGCGGACCAGCTCGAAATGCGTGTAATCGGGGTGGTCGCGGTACAGCTCGCGGTAACGCACGATGAAATGGATGTTCATCGACATGGTGATGATGAGCATCAGCGCGATGAAGTTGGACGAGATGATGGTCACCGGCCAGCCGATGTGGCCGAGCAGGCCGAGCATGAACACCAGGGCATAGAAGCAGGCGGCGAAGGGCAGGATCACCCAGCGGGCCTCGCGGAAGATCAGGGTGACCATGATCAACAGGAACATGAACACGCCGGCACCGAACACCTCGAGATCGGAGCGGATGAAGCTGACCATGTCGTCGGCGATCATCGGCAGGCCGCCGAGGTAGAGCCGGGCTTCGCCCTGGTACTGGGCCATGACCGCGCGGATCTGCTCGATGGCCGCGTGTGCCTCGGCCTCGGCCTCGGCCTTCGCCTCGTCGTAGGCCGGGCGCAGGCGTTCCAGTTCGAGTTCCTGCTGCGCGGTGAGGCCCTCGGTGCTGCGCTTGTAGAGGAGTTCGTCGCGCAGGTCGCGCAGGCGTGGCAGCTCGGGATGGTCCTTGAGGAATATCTGGAGCGCGGTGACCTTGCCGTCCGAACTGGCGATGAGATCCTTGTAGATGGGACTCCCGGTCAGCTCGTCGCGCGCCCGTTCGAGGTTGACGTCGGGCTGGCGCAGGGTGCGGAAATTCGACGCCACCTCGGCCAGCGAGCCGGGCACGTTGTAGACCAGCGGGACGTCGAGCATCGAGTTGATGTCGAGCACCTGCGGCACGCGGGCGAGATCGTCGCGCAGGCGGGTGACCAGTTCGCGCGTTTCGGGCGCGAGGAAGTCGCCTTTCGGCACCACCGCGATGAAGAGGAAGTCGCGCGTGCGGTAGCGCATGCTCATCTGGCGGAAGTCGCGCAGCGCCTCGTCGTTCTCGAGCAGCAAGGCATCGGCCGAGGCATCGAGCTTGAAGTTGGCCATGCCCCGCGCGCAGGCGAACAGGACCACCGCCATGAGCAGCAGGACGACGATGGGGTGGCGCAGGATGGCGCGTTCGTAGACGCGCGCGATGAGGTCGTTCATGTTCCGCGGTCGGCTCGGCTTGGATGGTGCTGGTGGCGCCGGGCCTGCCGCCTGGGCGACGTCGCGGACGCGGTCCAGGCGGGCGCGGAGGCGATGGTGGCGAGGGTGCCCGTTGCCTGGAGCCTCCGGCCGACGCCAGCGGGGCGCCATGATAGCGTGAACCCCCGCGGTCCACTATCGACCCTCATGGCCGCACGATTTGGCAATGCCGGGCGGCGATGCGATCATCCCGCGCCCGCCATCCGCACGCAGGTTCGCTGCCCGTGAGCACGCCCGACGACAGCGCTTTGCGCGACTTCCTCGCCACGCTCGCGGACGTCGCCGCCGCCGAGACCCTGCCGCGATTCCGCGCCGGCATCGCCGTCGACAACAAGGCCGCCGGCCGCGCTTTCGATCCCGTCACCGAGGCCGATCGCGCGGCCGAGGCGGCCCTGCGTCGGGCCATCGCCGCACGCTACCCGGAGCATGGCATCCAAGGCGAGGAGGCCGCCGACAAGCCGGCCCGGTCGCGCTACACCTGGATCCTCGATCCCATCGACGGTACGCGCTCGTTCGTCTGTGGCATGCCGACCTGGGGCACCCTGGTCGGTCTGCTCGAGGACGGCGCGCCGTTCTACGGCATGATGAGCCAGCCCTTCGTCGGCGAGCGCTTCGTCGGCGGCGGCGGCCGCGCCGAGCTGATCCGCGCGGAGGGCGCGCGCGACCTGCGCACGCGCCAGGACCGCAACCTCGGCACCGCCACCCTGTTTGCGACCACCCCCGAGATGTTCGCCCCCGGGCCGGAGGCCGAGGCCTTCGCCGCGCTCTCGGCGCGGGTGCAGCTGACCCGTTTCGGCGCCGACTGCTATGGCTACTCGCTGCTTGCCGCCGGTTTCGTCGACCTCGTCGTCGAGGCCAATCTCGGCTATTACGACATCGCCCCGGTCATCCCCATCGTCGAGGCCGCCGGCGGCGTCGTCACCGACTGGGCCGGCCAGCCGGTTCGCGGCGGCGGTCGCGCCATCGCCGCGGCCAGCCCGGCCCTGCTCGAAGCCGCGCTCGAAATCCTTGCCCGGGCGGGTTGACGGAACGTGAGTGGACTCGACCTCGCGGTCGTGGGCTGTACTGCTCAGCCCCTGCACGGCGGGCACCTCGCGGTCATCGAGCGCGCCCGCGCCGCGGCCGCGCGGGTCGTCGTGGTGCTGCACGGCGGCGACTGCGCGCGCAGCCTGAAGACGCCGTGGAGCGAAGCCGAGCGCCGCGCCATGTTGCGCGACGCGCTCGGCGACGATCCGGCGATCGTCGTCACCGCGGTGCGCGACTGCCCCTACGATCTGCCACGCTGGCAGCGTGCGCTCGCCGCGGCCGTCACCGCGATGGCGCCCGGCCGAGAGCGCATCGGCCTCGCCTGCGACGCCGCGCTGGCGGCGCTGTGGCCAGCGGCCTGGTCGCGCCTGGTCCGCGACGCTGCCTTCGCGGCCACCGAGGCGGCGCTGCGCGATGAGCTCCTGTGGGCGCCCCAGCCGGACTGGCCACGGGTCGAGGCACGCCTCGGTGCGGCGGCATGCGCCCGCCTGCAGACATGGCGGGCCGGGACCGCCGGTGCCTACCTGCTGGAAGAGGCGAGCTTCATCCGTGCCTTTCGCGCCCGCTGGGCCAGCGCGCCTTATCCGCCGGTCTTCGTGACCGTCGATGGCATCGTCACCCACGGCGAGCAGGTGCTCCTGATCCAACGCGACCGTGCGCCCGGGCGCGACCTGTGGGCCCTGCCGGGCGGTTTCCTCGATCAGCACGAGACCCTGGAGGCGGCGGTGCGGCGCGAGGTGCGTGAGGAGACCGGCCTCGAGCTCGCCGCCGGCAGTGCGTGCGCCAGCCGCGTGTTCGACGAGCCGGCGCGTTCGCTGCGTGGTCGCACCATCACCCATGCCTACCATTTCGACCTGGACGCCCGCGCCGCGCGACCGACCGTGGTTGGCGCCGACGACGCCCGCGCCGCCGCCTGGTGGCCGCTGGCCGAACTCGATCCCGCGCTGCTGTTCGAGGATCACCACGCCATCCTGCAGGTGCTGCCAGGCCTCGCCTGACGCCGCGCCATCAACCGCGCGGCGCGGCTGCCGCTACCTCGGAGCATGGCTGCTGATCGTCGTCGCTCACCTTCCGTACGTGCTCCCAACCGCGCCGTACTGTTCCTCGTGCTGTTCGTCTTCGCCCCCGTCTTGCCTGCGCTGGAGGCCGGCATGTCGTTCGCGCGGACGGTGGCGGAGCTGGCCGCCGGACCGCTCGAAGCGCGTGCAGCCTTCGTCGATATCGCGGCCGCCGCGCTCGCCGAGCGCGTGCGCGTGGCTGCCGGCGGCGGTCGTGAGGATGCCGGCTGGGCGCGCGGCGCGCGGGGTTACGCGGCCCAGCTCGATGCCGCCGCGGCAGCGGCCCGCGCCGGCGCGCCGGTGCACCTGCTGGCCGAGGCCGAAGGGCTGCGCGTGGTGGTCGGCCGGCGCCCGGCGCGCCAGTTCGTATTGGTGCCACCGCGGCCGCAGGAACGCGCACAACTCGAACGCACGGTGCTCGAACGCTGGTGTGCGCGTCGCGGCTGCGGCGCCGGCGCGAAGACGTTCGCCGTGGCACTGGATGGCGTTACCGCCACGGCGCCGGCGATCGTCGAATTGCCGCCGTTGGCAGCACTGCCGGCGCCGCGCCCCGCACGCGCCGACGGCGTCGTCCGGCGCCTTCCCGACGGCCCCGATGGTCTCGTCTGCGGGGCCCCGCAGGGTCGCCATGCACGCCTTCACGCCGGTCCCTGCGCCGCCATCCTGGCAGAGGTGCGGTCGCTCGCCGCGGCGTTGCATGCACGCGCGCTGGCCGGCAGCCTGCTCGATTGGCAGGTGCTGACCGCGGCAACCTGGCGCGACCGCGCCCAGGGCCTCGTCGTCAACGTCAACGGCGACACCGTGGCCGCGGCGACGCCGCTGCTCGCCCGCTACCGCGACGTCTACGACGCCGCGCTGCCGTGGTTGCGCGCGCGCCTGCAAGGCCGCGTCGAACCGATCGCCCTGGCGCCGCCGGCACGGCTCGTCTACGCCGTGCCGGCCGGCTGATACACTGCCCCGCGCCATGACCGCCCGCCCGCGTCGCCTAGCCCGCATCCTCGCCGCGCTCGTCGTGACCTGGTCGCTGGCCGCGCCGGCCCAGGAAGGCCGCTACCAGGCCGTACCCATCGACGGCGGGGTGGAGTACGGCACCGAGAAGGCGCTGATTCTCGACACCGTCGCCGGGCATCTCTGGATCTGGGTCGAGAGCCCGGCCGTCAACGACGAACCGGGCGGCCGCTACCTCATCTACCAGGGCCAGCTCGAGCCCGGCAAGACGATGGGACAGGTCATGGATCGCCAGGAGTGGCGCAGCAGCGCGCCGCCGCCCGGTGACTGAAGCGGGCTTCGCACGACTGGCAGTGCCGTCCGGCGGTACCGGTTCGTGGGTCACGTGCCGCGCTGCGTGGTCGATGCGCACCGTGTCGCGGTACGCTCGCTGACGCCTTCGCGGCCTGGTCAATCGCGCGTCGGTGTAGGCGCGCCATCCCCGGCGGGTTAAATTGCCCGCCCGGCGCGCGCCATAGCGCCGGGGCTGCCGGCAGCATCGCCGGCGCGCCGCGGTCGTGAACTGCGGCACTGACACCAGGGGAGATCACCATGCCGAAGATGAACGACGCCGAGCGTGACGCCTTTCTCGCCGAACCGGGCATCATCATGAACATCGCCACGGTCGACGCCGAGGGTGCGCCGTTGGTGACGCCGATCTGGTACATCCACGAAGCCGGGCGCATCTGGTTCACGCCGCGCCAGCACTCGGAGTGGCTCAGGCACATCCGTAACGACAACCGCGTCGCGCTCAGTATCGACGAGGCGTCCCAGCCGTACCGCAAGGTCGTGGTCCGCGGCCGCGCGACGATCGACTTCGAGGTGGGCAATGACGACGCCTGGCGCGATCGTTACCGTCGTATCGCCCAACGCTACATTCCCGTCGACGACGCCAATGCCTACGTCGACGGCACCGACGACCAGCCGCGCGCGCTGTGCTCCGTGACGCTGGCCGGGGCCGAGGTGCGTAGCTGGCGCATGCCGGTCGGCCAGGAGTCCTACGACGGCATCTGGGCCAGGCGTTACTGGACCGACGACGCCAAGGTGCGCAAGGAGGCCCCGCCGCTGTTCAACAAGGACGCGCCCTGAGGCGGTCGGGCGACCCGCGCCCGGACATGAACGGCGCGCGTCCGCGGCGCGGCGCTTGCCGCGTGCCGGCCCTGCTCGCGGCCGCGTTGCTGGCTGCCTGCGCCGGCCGCGACTACGTGCCGGCGGCACTCGACCAGGCCAGCGAGCCGGCGCGCGTCGCCGCCGGGGCGCTGGGTACGCCCGAGCAGCTCGCCCTCATCGCCACGCTCGATCCGGGCCGCACGCTGCCGCCGCCGGCGTGGTCGTGCACGGAACTCGGCGCCATCGCCGTGCAGCGCGCGGCGGCGGTGGCCGCGGCGCAGGCGACGGTAACCGCCACGGCGGCGGCGCGCGCGGTGGCCGCGCAGGGACCCAACCCCACGTTCACCGTCGGCCTGCAATACAACACCGATCGCGACCCCGGCGACGATTCGCACTGGAGCGTGGGCCCCGGCTTCGAGTACCTGTGGAGCCCGGTCGACCGTGGCCGCATCCGCGCCGCCCTGGTCGACGACGACGTCGTCGTCGCGCGCACGCAGGTGCTGGAGGCTGCGTGGGCGGCACGCCATGCCGCCTGCGAGGCTGCCCTCGACCTGCTCGCGGCGCGCGCCGAACAGGCCGGCGCCGAACAGCAGATCGCACTCATCGACGCCGCGGTGGCGCAGGCGCGGGCGGCCACCGCGGCGGGACTCGCCGACGCCCTGGAGTGGCAGACGCTCGCGCTCGAAGCCAATGGTCATCGCCTGGCGCGGCTCGACCGTATCGGCAGCGTGGCCCGTGCCGGCGCTGCCCTGGCCGGCGCCCTGGCCGTGCCGCTCGAGGCGCTCGCCGGTCTCGAACTCGCACCGCTGCCGGACGCCACGACGCTGCCCGCGGCCGAAGCGGTGCAGGCGTACGCCCTGTCGCACCACCCGCGCGTGCTCGCCGCACTGGCGGCCTACGACAAGGCCGAGCACGATCTCGAGCTGGCGGTGGCCGCGCAGTACCCGGATATCGCGCTCTCCCCGGGTTACTTCTTCGACCAGGGTGATCACGTGTGGTCGTTGCTGGGCGGGATCGTGGTGCCGCTGGTGGCCACCCACGATGCCGCGATCGATGCAGCCGAGGCGCGGCGCGACGCGGCGCGCGCGGCCTTCGAGGCGGAACAGGCCGCGGTCATCGCCGCGATCCGCCAGGCCTATGGTGCCTGGCGCGCGGCACTCGATGTGCAGCGCGCGACGCGCGCCGCCGTGGCCACGATCGCGGCCAGCGTTGATGACCTGCAGGCCCAGCTCGCCGCCGGTGTCGGCAACGGCCTGATGGTCAAGCGCGCCGAACTCCAGCAGGCAGCCGCGGCGCTCAAGCTCGGCGCGGCCGGCATTGCCGCCCAGCGTGCCGAACTCGCGCTCGAACGCGCAGCCGCGTTGCCGGGTGAGCACGGCTTCGCGAACTACCTCGAAGTGCTCTACCGCGGGCAGGTGCTGGCAGCCGAGTGACCACATCCGCAGACGGACGGGGCGATGAACACGGTGACGACGACATGATGGGACGCTGGTGGATCCTGCTCTGCGGCATCGCGCTCGGCGGCGCGGTGACGTGGTGGGCGCTGCACGGCGGGATGCCCGGCGGCGCTGGCCGGACCCCGCTCGTCGTCGCCAACGACGAGGCTGCACACGGTGACGCGGGCGGTGCCGTGCGCGACGAGGACGACGGCGACGAGGACGGTGACGACGACGACGACGACATCCCTGCGCGCGTGATCTCGGCCGATGGCCGCCACGTCGTCGTGCTCGATGCGGCCGAGCGCGAAATCGCCGGCATCGAAGTGGCAGTCCCGACCCACGGGCGGGTGACCCGCGAACTGCATATCGTCGGCACGCTCGCCGACGGTGCCGCGCTGGTCGCGGCGCAGCAGGCCCTGGCCGCTTCGCGGGCGCAGCGCGATGCTGCCGCCGCCACCGTCGCCACGCTGCGCGAACGGCTCGAGCGCCTGCGCGCGCTGAACGTGGAGGCGGCGCTCGGTGCGGCGCGCGAACTCGCCGATCTCGAAATCGCCTGGCGCCGCGAGCAGGAACGGGTGCTGGCGCTGGCGAACGACAGCGAGCGCCTCGCCACGCAGTTGCGCGCGACCTGGGGCGACGACCTGGTGGCTGCCAGTGCTGGCGAACCGGCACTGGCCCTCGCCGACGGTCGCCTCGCGCTGGTCGAATTCGTGCTGCCGGCCAGCATCGCGACACCGCCGGACGTACTCGCCGTGGCGGCGGATGGCCGCCGCGAAACGGCGCGAGCGGCCCGGTTGGTCGGCGCGGCGCCGCGGGTGGCGCCCGCTACCGTCGGCCGCGGCTGGTGGGCGCTGGCCGAAGCGGACGGCTGGTCGCGCGGTGCCCGCGTCGACCTGTGGCTGGCGCAAGCGGATGGGCAGGACGGGGTGGTGATCCCGGCGTCCGCGGTGGTCTGGCACGGCGGCCGGCGCTGGTACTTCGCCGCGCTCGACGACGGGCGCTTCGAGCGACGCGCCGTGCCACCCGTGGCCGGCCTGGACGACGAGCTCGTACTGCCGGCCGCGGCGGCGGCGACGCCGGTGGTGGTGCGCGGTGCCCAGGTGCTGCTGGCCGAGGAGTTCCGGGGCGCGATCCCCGACGAGGACGAGGACTGAGCGAACATGGTCGGTCCGTGCCCACCGGTCGACCCGGGTCGCTCGTGGAGCCCGCGCGCACCCGTTCGGGGGCCGTCGTGCCTGCCGCGAATGGTCCATGACACCGCACCACGGCAAGTGCCCGGCCCATGCTGAGCGCGCTGGTCCGCTTCGCCATCGAGCGCCGCGCGGTGGTATTGGTGCTGGCGCTCGCGCTCACCGTGTTCGGCGCCTGGCGCCTGGCCGGCGCCGGCCTCGACATCTTCCCCGAGTTCGCGCCGCAGCTGGTGGTGGTGCAGACCGAAGCGCCGGGCTTCACCGCCGAGCAGGTCGAGATGCGCGTGACCCAGCCGCTGGAAGCGGCGCTCGGTGGGCTCATCGATCTCGATCACGTGCGCTCGGAGTCGATCCAGGGCCTGTCCATCGTCACCGTGGTCTTCGACGAACACAGCGACACCTACCGCAACCGCGCCCAGGTCGCCGAGCGCCTCGCCACCGTGCGCGCGGAACTGCCAGCGGCCGCGGCGGAGCCGGTCATCGCCCCGCTGGCCTCGTCCTCGGCCACGGTGCGCACCATCGGCCTGGTCGCGGCCGACGACGATCTCATGCGCCTGCGCGATCTCACCACCACGGTGGTGGTGCCGCGCCTGCTCGGCGTCGCGGGGGTGGCCGACGTCAACATCTTTGGCGGCGACACGCGCGCGCTGATCGTCGAGCCGGATCTCGTCGCCCTGGAACGCTTCGGCCTGGCGCTGGGCGATCTCCACCACGCGCTCGCCGCGGCCGGCGCCAATCCGGGCCTCGGCGTGGTCGAGAACGCCAACCAGCAGCTCGCCATCACGAGCGTCGTCGCGGGCCAGGGACCGGATGCGATCGCGCGCGCCTCGCTCGGCGTCGTCGCCGCGCCGTGGCTGACCATCGGCGACGTCGCGCGGGTCGACTGGGGTGCCCTGCCGCGCATCAGCGCGGCGCAGGTGATGGGCCGTCCGGCGGTGGTGATGATGGTGATCGGTCAGCTCGGCGCCAACACGCTCACCGTCAGCGATCGCCTCGACGCCGCCTTCGCCGACCTCGAACCGGTGCTCGCCCAGCAGGGCGTGACCCTGCACAGCCGCCTGTTCGTGCCGGCCAACTACATCACGACCGCGATCGGCGACATCGCTCGTCACCTGCTCATCGGTGGTTCGCTGGTCCTCGCCGTGCTGCTGGTCGGGCTCTACAACCTGCGTACCGCCCTGATCTCCGCGCTAGCCATCCCACTGTCCTTGCTGACCGCCGTGATCGTGCTGATCGAATGCGGGGTGAACCTCAACGTGCTGGTCATCGGCGGGCTCGCCATCGCGCTCGGCGAGGTCGTCGACGACGCCATCATCGACACCGAGAACATCTATCGCCGCCTGCGCACCGCGCGCGCCGGTGAATCGTTCGAGGCCATCGCGCTCGCCGCCTCGCTCGAGGTGCGTGGTTCGGTGGTCTACGCGACGTTCATCGTGGCGCTGGTGTTCGTGCCGCTGCTGACCCTGGGCGGGGTCAGTGGGCGCCTGTTCGCGCCGCTCGGCCTGGCCTACATCCTCGCCGTCATCGCCTCGCTGCTGGTCGCGGTGACGGTCACGCCGGCGCTCTGCGTGAGCCTGCTCGCGCGGCGCGCGGCCGGACGTGACGAGGCGCCGGTGTTCCGCGTCCTGAATCCCTGGTACAGCGCAGCGGTGGCGACGCTGGCGCGCCGGCCGGGCGTCGCCGTGGCCACCAGCGCGGCGTCGGCCCTGTTCGTGCTCGCCGTGCTGCCGGGCTTCGGCGCGCGCTTCCTGCCGGATCTGCGCGAAGGGCATTTCATCGTCCACACCACGGCGCTGCCGGGCACCTCGCTCGACCAGTCGATCGCCATCGGTACGCGCCTCGCCGCGGCGTTCATGGACATCGACGGCGTGCGTTCGGTGTCGCAGTGGGCGGGTCGCGCCGAACGTGGCGCCGACACCTACGGCAGCCACTACAGCGAGTACGAGGTGGCGCTCGAGCCGATGGGCGGTGCGCGGCAGCAGGACGTGCTGGAGGCGCTGCGCGCGATCCTGGCGCGCCACGCCGGCCTCTCGTTCGAGGCCAACACCTTTCTCACCGAGCGCATCGACGAAACCATCTCGGGCTATACCGCACCGGTCGTGGTCAACCTGTTCGGCAGCGACCTCGACCGCCTCGATGCCAAGGGCCGCGAGCTCGCCGCGTTGATCGCCGACATCCCGGGTGCGCGTGGCGTGCGCCTGCGCGCGTCGCACACCACGCCCAACCTGACCATCGCACTCGACCCGGCGCGCCTCGCGCGTCACGGCCTCGACGTCGCCGGCGTGCTCGGCGCGGTCGAGGCGGCCTACGCCGGGGCCACCGTCAACGAACTGCATCGCGGCACCCAGCGCGTGCCGGTGGTGATCCTGCTGCCGGCGGCGGTCCGCGCCGCGGCCGGCACGCTGGGCGAACTCGTCGTTGCCCACGGACCGGGCGGCCCGGTGCGTCTCGCCGATGTTGCCGAGGTCGTGCAGACGGCCGGCCGCTACAACGTCCTGCACCGCAATGGTCAACGCCTGCAGGTGGTGACGGCCGATGTCGCCGGACGCGATCTCGCTGGCTTCATGGCGGAACTGCGCGCGCAGGTGTTCGCGCGGATGACCTTCCCCCACGGCATGCATGTCGAGTTCACCGGCGCCGCCGTCGAGCAGGCCGCGGCGCGCCGCGAACTGGTCTGGCACGCGGCCCTGTGCGGGCTGGGCGTGCTGTTGCTGATCTACATGGCGGTCGGGCGCCTGCGCTACCTGCTGCTGATCGGGCTCAACCTGCCGTTCTCGCTGGCCGGTGGCGTGGCGGCGGTGATGCTCGCCGGTGGCGTGGTCTCGGTCGGTTCGGTGGTCGGCTTCGTCACCCTGTTCGGCATCACGGTGCGCAACTCGATCATGCTGGTCTCGCACTACGACCACCTGGTGCGGATCGAGGGCGAACCCTGGAACCTGGCGACCGCCCTGCGCGGCGCGCGCGAACGGTTGCCGGCGATCCTCATGACCGCGCTGGTCACCGCGCTCGCCATGCTGCCCCTGACCGTCGACAGCGACAACCCGGGACGCGAGATCATGGGTCCGATGGCCGCCATCATCGTCGGCGGTCTGTGTTCCTCGACCGTGCTCAACCTGCTGGTGATGCCGGCGCTGCTGTTCCGCTTCGGCCACTTCACCGACGATCGTCCGCATCCCGAATGAGGCTTCGACCTCGCTTCTGATTTCGCGTATCGTGCCGCCGCTCGACCGTCTGCTCACGACCGACCCGCGATGAAGACCGCCGCCCTCGATTCCGGCTATGCCTGGTGCCGCCTGGCCGCCTGCCTGCTGCTCGCTACCGTGGGCAGTGCCGGCATGTTCGTCGTGGTGGTCGCCATGCCCGCATTCCAGCTCGACTTCGGGCTCTCGCGCGCGGGCGCCTCGCTGCCCTACACCATGGTCATGATCGGCTTCGGCGTCGGTGGGCTGCTGGCCGGGCGCGCCGTCGATCGCTACGGCGTGGTCGCGCCGCTGGCGGTCTCCGCCGTGCTGCTCGCGCTCGCCTACGTGCAGGCGGCGACCAGCGACAGCGTGCTGTTGTTCAATCTCGCCCACGTGCAGATCGGTTGTTTCGGCTGCGCCGTGGTGTTTGCGCCGCTGGTCGCCGACATCTCCAAGTGGTTCACGCGCCGGCGCGGACTGGCCGTCGCCATCGCCGCCTGCGGCAACTACGTCGGCGGCGCGATCTGGCCGCCGCTGCTGGTCGACATGCTGGCCGAGTCGGACTGGCGCGCGGCCTACCTGAACATCGCCGGGATCAGCGTTGCGCTGATGCTGCCGACCCTGCTCGCGCTCCTGCGCCGCCCGCTGGGCGACGACGCCATCCGCGGCGACGGCGGCAGCGCCGGCTCGCCGGCGGTGCTCGGCCTGACCCCGAACGGCCTGCTCGGCCTGCTCGCACTGGCCGGCTTCGGCTGCTGCATGGCCATGGCCATGCCGCAGGTCCACATCGTCTCGCTGTGCGGCGATCTCGGCTTCGGCCCGGCTCGCGGCGCGCAGATGCTGGCCGTCATGCTCGGTTGCGGCATCGCCTCGCGGCTCGTCTTCGGCGTGGTCTCCGACCGCATCGGCGGCCTGCGCACGCTCCTCATCAGTTCGGCCCTGCAGGGCGTCGCGCTGGTCGCCTTCCTGCCGGCGCAGTCGCTCACCGCACTGTACGGCGCGGCGGCCCTGTTCGGTCTCTTCCAGGGCGGCATCGTGCCTTGCTACGCACTCATCGTGCGCGAGTATTTCCCCGCCGCGCAGGCCGGCAGCCGGCTCAGCGTCGTCATCCTCGCCACCATCGCCGGCATGGCGGTGGGTGGCTGGACCTCGGGCGCGATCTTCGACTGGACCGGTTCCTACTCCGTGGCTTTCGTCCACGGCATCGGCTGGAACCTGGTCAATCTCTCGGTGGTGCTGTTCCTGCTCTCGCGGGCGCGTGATGCCGGCCGCGGCGTCGCCGCGCCGGCAGCCGTCTGAGCCGGCCGTCATGGCGCGCGGATTTGGCACCGGCCTCGCGGCCGCGCTGTTCGCCACCCTGACCTGGGGCGTGCAGCTGCCGCTGGCCAAGGACGCCTTCGTCGCCATCGACCCCTTCCACATGACGGCCACGCGCTACCTGGTCGCCGCGCTCTGCCTGGCCGCGATCCTGGTCATGCGCGAGGGCCGCGCGGCGCTGCGCTACGACGGCCGCGCGAAGCTCGCCATCGGCCTCGGCGTGATCGGCATCTGCGGTTCGCCCATGCTGACCTTCCTCGGCATGTCGTTGTCGCGCGCCGAGCATGCGGTGGTCATCGTCAGCACCCAGCCGATGATCGCGGCGCTCGCGGTGTGGATCCTGCGCGGACGGCGCCCGGCACTGGTCACCGCCCTGTGCATGCTCGGCGCCTTCACCGGCGTGCTGCTGGTGGTCACGAAGGGCCAGCTCGACCTCGTCGAATCGCCGCGCCAGGTGCTCGGCGACTGCATCATCTTCGTCAGCGCCCTGTGCTGGGTGGTCTACACCATGGGCCTCGGCCGCCTGGGCGGCTGGTCGGTGTGGCGCGTGACGGTGCTGACTATGTTGCCCGGTGGGCTCGCGACGACCGCGGTCACGGCGACGCTGGTCGCCGCCGGCGTGATTCACACACCGAGCCTTGCCGCGGTGCACAGCGTGGCCTGGCAGATGCTCTACCTGACCTTCGTCGGCGTGCTGCTCGCCATGCTGGCGTGGAACGGCGCCATCCAGCGCATCGGCGGCCTCAATGCCACGCTCTTCATCAACTGCATGCCGGTGGTGACCTTCGCCTACCGCGCCGTGCAGGGCCATCGCTTCGAGACCATCGAACTGGTCGGCGCGGGGCTGGTGGTGAGTGCCCTGATCGCCAACAACCTCTACCTGCGCCAGGAGCAGCGACGGCTGGCAGGCAACTGAAGAGCGACTGCGGAGGCCGTCCGCGGCGTAGCGCGCCCGGCCTTCCTCAACGCGTTCTTCAGCCGCCTGTTCGTGACCCGGGGCGCTATGGCTCAGGTGCGCCGATCGAGCCAGGCGTCCAGCGCAGCGCAGCGCTGGTCGACCATGCCGCGCACCGCGGCGGTGAGCGGCGCCGGTGCGCGCGCCGGGTGGCCGCAGGCGTAGGGCGGGACGGGCTCGTACTGCATCACCAGTTGCGCCGCCTGCGCGGCCTCGTCGCCGACCACGGTGGCGGCCAGGGTGAGGGCAAAATCGAGGCCGGCGGTGATGCCGCCGCCGGTGACGCGGTTGCGATCGACCACCACGCGTTCGTCGGCGACCTCGATGCCGGGGTAGCGCGCGAGGCGTGGCAACCAGCCCCAGTGGGTGGTCGCGCGGTAGCCGTCGAGCAGCCCCGCCTCGGCCAGGATGAGTGAGCCCGTGCAGACCGAGGTGACCCAGGCGAAGTCGTTTGCGCGTTCGCGCAGGAAGGCCTGCAGATCGGGGTCCTGCATCTGCGGTAGCACGTCGCCGCCGCCCGGCATGACCAGCACGTCGAGCGCCGGGCAGTCGACGAGATCGTGCGCGGCGAGCAGCATGGCGCCGCAATCCGAGCGCAGCGGCGCGGTCGATTTCGCGAAGGTGGTGACCTCGAGCCCGGGCACGAAGGACAGCGCCTGCAGCGGCGCGTAGCCGTCGAGCATGGTCATGTTGTCGAACAGGTGGATGCCGACGCGTAATGGTTTGGTCATGGTCGTCTCCTCAGGCGGCGACGCGGCTGGCGTTGGCGACGCCGCGCCCGAACAGGTTCATGAGCACGCCCTTCACGCGGAAGACGTGGTGGACGAGCTTGTAGCGCCCGAGCACGCCCTGGCGGAAGCCGGGCCGTGCCGAGACCCGCGCGTACCACGCGGCGAGGTGGGGGAAGTTGCGCGCGAAGGGATAGGCGCACTCGGTCAGGCGCAGTACCTTGATCGCCCAGATGATGTCGGCGATGGAGAAGTCCGCCCCGGTGAGGAAGGGGCGGCCGTCGGCCAGTCGCGCCTCCTGCTGGGCGTAGCCGTCCTCGAGCTTGTGCAGATGCTCGTGGAAGGTGGCGAGTTCGATGGCGTTGCCGTTGAAGCGGCGATAGAACTCGGCAAGGCCCTCGGGTGAGTCATCTTTTTCCAGGCGGGCGATGCGCGCCTCGGTCTCGGCGTCGGTCCTGGCCAGGCCGCCCAGGCTCCAGTGGAAGGTGACGTGGCGCACGCTGACGTGCAGGTCCTTGCCGAGTTGCACCAGCTCGTCGCAGAGCGCGGCGGCGGCCGCGTCGCGCGGGCGCAGCGGGTTGGCCGGGAAGGCCTCGTCGAGGTAGGCGACGATGTCCATCGACTCGATGTACAGGCGACCGTCGTGGACCAGTGCCGGCACCACCATGTTGGGCTGGATGGCGGCGTAGCCCTCGGTCAGGTTGTCGTGCTTGACCAGCGAGACCTCGCGATAGACGTAGCTGCCGGGCGGGGCGATCAGCGCGGCGGCGCTGTCGTCCGACCATGTCACCTTGCGCGCCCGTTGCAGGCCTTTCTCGGCGAGGGCGAAATTGACGCGCTGGGCGCAGGGCGCGCCGTCGAAACCGAACAGGTGCAGGCCTTGCAGGCGCGGCACCAGCGGGCTGGCTGGGGATTCGATCAAGGCCATGGTGGTGGTCTCCTCGGGTGGGCGGCCCGGCGGCGGCACGGGCACGAAGATTTATGTATGATTCGGTACAGAATTAATTTTATACAACATAGTACAAAATGAATGCAAGCCGCCGCGGACGACCGCGCGCCTTCGATGACGACACCGTGCTGGAGCACGCGATGGCGGTGTTCGCCGTCAAGGGTTTCAGCGCGACCTCGCTCGACGATCTCGTCACCGCGACCGGCCTCAACCGGCCGAGCCTCTACAACGCGTTCGGCAACAAGGAAGGGGTCTACCGCGCCGCGCTGGCGCGCTTCACCGGCCATCTCGACGCCGCGCTCGGGCGCCTGGTCGCCGACGAACCCGATCTCAGGCGCGCGCTCGGCAACTTCTACCGCGGCGCGCTCGACGTCTACTACGCCACGAAACCGCCGCTCGGCTGCTTCCTGTTCTGCACGGCGACGGTGGAGATCGTGGTGCACGAGGACATCCAGGCCGACCTGGCCGCCGTGCTGGCGCGGGTCGATGGGCTGCTGGAGTCGAAGTTCCGCGCCGCGCAGCAAGCCGGCGCGTTCGACGCTGACGCCGATTGCCGGCTGGCGGCGCAGGTCGCGCAGGGCGTCCTGCACAGTCTCGCCATCCGTGCGCGCGCGGGTGCGACGCGCAAAAGCTTGGAACGGATGGCGGAATTCGCCGTAGGTGCGCTGGTCGGCGACGCGCCGGACGCAGCCTGACGGCGGCGGTCAGCCTGGCGGCTGGCTCTCCAGCGCCCTCCGGATACGCGCGCCCGCCGCCTCGATGTCGGCGCGCGGCGGTGGCTGGTAATAGCGCTCCGGCAGTTTCCAGCGGAAGCCGTCCTCGGCATAGCGCGGGAACACGTGCAGGTGGAGGTGGAAGACCGTCTGACCGGCGGCGACGCCGTCGGCGAGGAACAGGTTGACCCCTTCACAGGCAAGCCCCGAGACGCGCAGCGCGGCGCCGACCTGCTGGGCCACGGTGAACATGCGTGCGCCGGTCGCCGGCGGCAGTTCGGCCAGGCTCGCCGCCTTGACCAGCGGCACGACGAGGGTGTGGCCGGGGGTGATGGGCTGGATGTCGAGGAAGGCGGCGACGAGGTCGTCGCGGTGGACGAAGGTTGCCGGCAGTTCGCCGGCGAGGATCTTCTGGAACACCGTGTGCGGATCGAAGCCGCCGCGCTGGACGGCGTTGGGCTGGTCTTCGCCTTGCATGGTTACCTCTTGCGCAGCAGGTAGATGGACTCGGTGCCGGGCTCGCCCTTGACGTCGGCGTCGACGGTGGCGAGGTGCTGGATGGACCAATCGCGCCCGTACAGCGCTTCGATTTCGGCCGCGTCGACGACGAAGGGCGGCGGTTTCACACGGGCCTCATCGTAGCCGACGGCGATGAGCAGCATCACCGCGCCGGGCGGGACCAGCGCGGTGAGATGGTGGGCGTAATCGCTCCGCATTGCGGGAGGCAGGGCGATCAGCGCGGCGCGATCGTAGATCGCAGCACAGTGCTCCAGTTGCGCCGCGTCGAGGGCGAAGAAGTCGCCCTGGTAGAGGCGGTAACCCGGCGCCTCGTGGCAAACCAGTCCGCCCACCACCGAGCGGCGCGGCGCGATGCCGTGCTCGCCGAAGAATTCCGCGACCGCGATCGGCGACAACTCGACGCCGATGACCGCATGGCCGGCGGTACGCAGCCAGGCGAGGTCGTGCGACTTGCCGCACAGGGGCACGAACACCGGTGCGCCGGGCGCAAGACCGAGGCGCGCGAAATGCGCGAGCAACTGCGGATGCGGCTGGTCTGCGTGGAAACCGATCTGGTGGGTGGCCCAGCGGTCGAGCCAGAACTCGGCGTCCATCGGCTGGCGGGCGGCGGTCTCTCAGGCGCTCGCCGCGAGCGCCTCGGCGAACAGATCGAAAGCGGCTCGGGTGAACTGCGCCATGTTCGCCTCGCGATCGCCGTGGCCGGTTTCAACACGGCGGGTCAGCGTGACCGGGCCGCTCACCGCCAGCACGCAGATGCCGGGCGGATGGCCGTAAGGCGTACCGGCCGGCCCCGTTGCACCGAGTTCGGCGATGCCCCAGTCGGCGCGCAGGCGCGCCCGGATGGTGTCGGCGCACAGACTCACGTACGCCTCGGTCAGTGGTTCCTGGCGCTCCAGCGTGGCGCGCTCGATGCCGAGCAGGTCGCGCCGCGCACGCATGGTGTAGATCACCACGCTGCCCTGGAAATAGGCCGAGGCGCCAGGCACGGCCAGCAGGCTCGCGCTGACCAGGCCGCCGGTGGAGGATTCGGCGACGCCGACGGTCTGGCCGCGTGCCTTGAGGAGTTCGCCGATGTCAGCGGCGGCGTCGACGGTGATGCTCATGGGTATGCGATGATGCGGGCTTGTCGAATCGGTCGTTCGGGGATACGGAAACGCATGACGGGCGCGCCAGCGGACTGTCGCGCGTGGCGCTGCCACGCGTTCGGAGATTACCACGATCTCTCGCTCGAATCGGTGCCGCTGGCGCCGCCGGGCACCGGCGAGGTGACGGTCGCGGTACGCGCCTTCGCGCCTGGCTTTCCCGACATGCTGATGGTGCAGGGCCTCTACCAGTTGAAGCCGCCGCTGCCGTTCACCCCCTGCGCGGAGTTCGCCGGCGAGGTCGTCGCCGTCGGCGCGGACGTCAAGCAGTTCGCCATCGGTGACCGCGTGATGGGCTCGGTCCGCTACGGTGCGGCTGCCACGCAGGTCGTCGCCGGGGCCGCGCACTGCCTGCCGCTGCCGGCGGCCTTCGACTGGGCCGAGGGTGCGGCTTTCCACGTCGCCTATCGCACCGCCTGGGTGGGGCTGGTCGTGCGCGGCGCGCTGGCCGCCGGCGAGACGGTGCTGGTGCACGGCGCCGGCGGCGGCGTCGGCCTCGCCGCGGTCGACCTCGCGCGGCATCTCGGCGCGCGCGTCATCGCCATGGCGAGCAGCGCGGACAAGCTCGAGGTCGCCCGCGCACACGGCGCCGAGCACGGGCTCCTCTACGGCGACGGCCGCTTCCGCGAGGCGGTGAAGGACCTCACGGGCGGGCGCGGCGCCGACGTCGTCTACGACCCGGTCGGCGGCGACGTCTTCGACGAGTCGACCCACTGCATCGCGCCGTTCGGCCGCCTGCTCGTGATCGGGTTCGCCGGCGGGCGCATTCCCTCGATCAAGGTCAACCACGTGTTGATCAAGCAGTACGCCGTGATCGGCGTGCGCGCCGGTGAGCACGGCCGCATCGACCCGGCCGCCGGCGCGGCGGTGACGACGGCGCTCGGCGAACTCGCCGCCAGCGGAGCGGTACGTCCGCACGTCTGTGCGCGCCTGCCGTTCGCGGCCCTGCGCGAGGCCTACGATCGCATCGCCGCGCGCGCCGTCATCGGGCGCATCGTGGTCGAGGTCTAGCCGACGCCGGGCGGCTACCATGCGCGCAACCAACCCAATCCCGTGACCCGGAGACCGCGATGAGTCATACCCTCGAGTTCTACTTCGACTGTTCCAGCCCCTGGACCTGGCTGGCTTTCGAATACGTCCAGCGCCGTCTCGCCGATGTCGACGTCGACATCGTGTGGAAGCCGATCCTGGTCGGCGGCGTGTTCAATACCGTCAATCCGAGCGTCTATGCCGCGCGCGAGAACCCGGTGCCGGCCAAGGCGGCCTATTTCCGCAAGGATCTGCAGGACTGGGCGCGCTTCGTCGGCGTCGAGATTGGCTGGCCGGCGGTGTTCCCGGTCAACAGCGTCAAGGCCATGCGTGGCGCTTTCTTCGCGCTCGACCAAGGCTGCCTGGTGCCTTACGCACGGGCGGTGTTCAAGCGTTACTGGACGGACCTGGCCGACATCTCGCAGGACGACGTGCTGGGCGCAGTGGTGGAGGCGGTCGGCCTCGACCGCGCGGCGTTCTTCGCCGCCATCGCCAGCCAGCCGTACAAGGATCGCCTGCGCGAGAACACCGAGGAGTTGATTGCGCGCGGCGGCTTCGGCTCGCCGACGATGTTCCTCGACGGCAACGACATGTATTTCGGCAACGATCGCGTCGACCTCCTGCGCTGGCGCATCGAACAATCGGACGGAGGATCCCGCGCATGAGCGACACGCTCGTCACCATCGACTGCACGGACGGCGTGGCCGACGTGCGCTTCAACCGCGCCGACCGGCACAACTCGCTGACGCTCGAGATGTTCGCCGCCATCAGCGACGCCATCGATGCCGTCAATGCCGACCGCGCGGTGCGCGTGGTCGTGTTGTCGGGCGAGGGTCCGAGCTTCTGCGCCGGTCTCGACCTGTCCCTGCTCAAGGCCATGCTGGCCGGCGGCGAGGCCGCGGCGACCACGCTGGCCAGCTTGATGCGGCGCGACGACGGCCCGGACAACCTCGCCCAACGCGTCGCCTACGGCTGGAAGGCCGCGCGCGTGCCGGTCATCGGCGCCCTGCACGGCGTCGCCTACGGCGGCGGCTTCCAGATCGCGCTCGGCTGCGACATCCGCATCGCCCACCCGGCAACGCGCTTCTCGATCATGGAGGCGCGTTACGGGCTGGTGCCCGACATGTCGATCACCCAGACCCTGCCCGAACTGTTGCCGCGCGACGTCGCGCTGGAACTGACCCTGACCGCCCGCGTGTTCGACGCTGCCGAGGCCGCCTCGCTCGGCCTCGTCACCCGCCTTGCCGAGGACCCGCGCGCTGCCGCGCTCGAACTCGCGCGCACCGTCGCCAACCAGTCGCCGGACGCCGTGCAGGCGGTGAAGCGTCTCTACAACGCGAGCTGGCGGGCCGATGCCGCCGCGGGTCTGCGCCTCGAAGAGGCCCTGCAGATCCCCCTCATCGGTTCGCCCAACCAGATCGAAGCGGTGCGCGCGAGCATGGAGAAGCGGGCGCCGCGTTTCGACGACGCGGCGGGGGCCTGAGCCGCGGCTGAAGACCGCGCGCGTCTCCACATCGCGCCCACGCCAAGGGCGCGCGCGGGCTTGCTCAGCCGCCTTCCTGGCGTCTGCCAGCGAAGACGAGCGGCCGCCCCAGCGCCTCGCGGCCGAGCGCGGCGCCGGGCTGGTCGCCGTCCCAGGCCAGCGTGCCCGCGATCCACACCGCCTCGACCACGCCGTCGGAGCGGTTGACCAGCTGTTCGGCGCCGAGCACCTCGCGGTAGACCATGCGCCGGTTGGCGTCGGTGTCGTAGGTGGCGAGCGCCTGCGGATCGATCAGCACGATGTCGGCCTGCGCGCCCGGGTCGAGCGTGCCGACGTCGAGGCCGAAGAATTCGGCCGGGTCGCGGGTGAGACGCTTGACCGCCTGGGCGACGCGTTCGAGTGAGCGGCGTTGCGCGATTTGCAGCGTCAGCAGGTTGCCGTCGAAGAAGGCCAGGTTGATGAGGTGCGCGCCGCTGTCGTTGAAACCGGGCAGGGTGTTGTCGTCGAACAGGAGTTGTTCGAGCACCTCGGGACGATCGTTGCCGACGACGATGTGCCAGCGGATGTCGCGGTCGTATTCTTCGAGCAGGTGCAGGAAGAAGCGCGCTTCGCTCGGTCGTTCCGGCACCGCCTCGAAGGCTTCGCGCTCGGCCTGGCTGCGCGGCGCGTCGTCGTCGCCGGCCTGGAAGCGGCCGAGGCGGGCGAAGACCGCGGCGCCGGTTTCGCCGCACCATTCCGGCACCGGGCAGTTGTCGATGTGCATCACGCCGAGGTCGCGCTGGAAGGTCGACACCAGCGATTTGTCGTACCAGTCGCGCTCGAATTGCGCGACGTAGTCGGGATTGGCGAGGATGCGGCGGCGGCCCTCGCGATCGTCGACGTCGCAGGCGAGCAGGGGGCGCGTCGCGGCGAACTCCTCGAAGATGGGCGAGATGGCGCCTTCCGACCACAGCAGGAAGGGCGTTGCCAGGACCTGGAAGTGGAACTTGCCGGCGAGCAGGCGCGAATTGAACAGCTTGGCCAGCTTGAGAAAGGTCTTCCATACCTTGCGGTCGTGGACGAGGTCGATGGCGGTCAGTGCGCTGGTGCGCAGCGGCTTGCCGTACAGGCGGCCGCTGGTGAAGAGGAAACGCTTGAACGTACCGAGGCGGTTGACCGCATCCGGCGTCGCCTGCCAGACGCGCTCGTGGCGCCGCACGACGTCGAGCAGGCGGCGGTGTTCGGTGCGGGTGGCGTAGGGCGAGGGGATTTTGGCCGCGGTGTGCGGTTCATTGGCGAGGTAGTGGAAGGGGATGTTGTCGGTCGAGAAACCGACATAGCCCTGTTCCATGGCCGCCTCCAGCAACGCGGCCATGCGCTCGAGCTCGGCCGGCTCGGGGCGGCGGCTGATGGCGGCGGCCGTTCCCATGACCTCGATACGCAGCATCGAGTGCGGCACCAGCGCGGCGAGGTTGGGGCCGAGCTTGAGCCCGCCCAGGTGCTCCAGGTAACCGGCCGTGTCATGCCAGTCCATGCCTTCGACACAACGCGCGAGGATGGCTTTGGGGATGTTCTCGACCCGCGCGAAACAATCGAGTATCGGATCGTCGCCGTTGCGGCGCTGAGCGCCGAAGGCCGTGCCGAGGCTGCAATTGCCCATCACGCAGGTCGTCGTGCCGTGGCGCACGACTTCGGCCAGGCCGGCGTCGAGCTCGACCTCGAGGTCGACGTGGGTGTGGATGTCGAGCAGGCCCGGCAGCAGCCAACGGCCGGCGGCCTCGCGGCAGGTGCGGGCCCGCCGCGTGTCGAGATCGACACCACGCGTGGCAATGCGACCGCCCGCCACCGCGACATCCTGCACCAGCGGGCGCGCGCCGCTGCCGTCGAAGACCAGCGCGCCCCGGATGAGCAGATCCCAGTCCGTGTCCATGTGCGTCGTATTGCGTTCCGGCTGCCGTCAGGCGGATCAGTCTAGCCCGGATCGGGCGGCCGTCGCCCCGCCGTCGCCGCGTTCAGGCGCTGCCGCGGCGGTCGAGCCAGGCCTGCGCCGCGGCCTCGTCGGCGAAGAAGTTCAGATCGAAGCCGACCAGGCGCTCGAAGCCCTGCAGGGCTCGAACCAGGATGCTTTGCTCGAAGTCCGCCGACACGAAGGCGACCCGCACCGGACCACGGCCGGCCTTCTCGCGCACGATGTAGGTGGTCACCCGCATCAACGTCTCGAACGGCGGCATCTCGCAGGCGCCGATGTCCCACAGTGCTGCCGTGCACTCGACGTAGGCAGGATCGCGCCACAGCTGGGCGAGCAGGGCGCGGGCGTTGTCGAGCGTGATGTCGCCGGTCAGGCGTACACGGCACCGCCCCGTGCCCGGCACGCGGTCGAGCAGGTAGGAGAGCATGCGCTCTCAGCCGCGTTGGACGAATTCGACGATGTTGCCGTCGGGGTCGTTGACCATGGCGATCGTCACGCCGGGCATCAACTCCTGTTTGGCGATGACGAACTCGATACCCGCCACGGTCAATTCGTCGCACAAGGCATCGATGTTGCCGACCTGGAAAGTGATGTAGCGGAAGCCGAGCACGCTGTGCAGACCCAGCGTGCCCTGCGGCGGTACGTGCTTCGGGTCGACCAGCTTGATGAAACTGTCGCCGAAGGTGAGGCGGTGCATGGTGCCGAACGGTAACGGCATTTCCTGCACCTTCTCCAAGCCCAGGCGGTCGCAATAGAAGGCCAGGCTGGCCTGGATGTCACTGACGATGATGCCGATGTCGACGGCGTTCTTGGCGGCTTGCATGCCCATGGATCGGTGTCTTCCTCTCGTCTCGCGCGGTGCGCGAATCAGGGTTCGTCCGCCCTACCCGGCGCCGGTTCGTCGTGATAGGCGACCTGCTCGGCCACGAACTCGTGGGCGTGGGCGGTGTTCATGGTGGACTGGTGACGGTATGCGTACTTGCCCAGGGCAAGAGTGTACGGCGTCCGGCGGCGCAGCGCTGCCAGCATGGTCGACAGGGTGGCGTCGAGGCAACCCGGCGCGGCGATCCGGCTGACCAGGCCAGCGGCGAGGAGGTCGCGTGCGTCAATCTCGCGCGCGCAGCACAACATGTCCAAGGCGAGCTTGTCGGGCAGCGTGCGGCTCAGTGCGATGGCCGTGGTGTGGGGCCAGCCCAGGGCGACAGCCGGTGTCGCCACGGCGCGTACGTCGTGCGCGCAGACCGCGAGGTCGCACGCGGCGACGAGTTCGAGCCCGGCACCGCCGATGACGCCGTGGACGCGCGCGATGGTGATCTTGGGTATTTCGGCCAGGGCCAGCAGGCAATCACTCATCGCGAGCAGGGCGGCGCGACGCTGGCGGGGATCGTCGAGGGTCGCGAGCGCGGCCTCGTCGTGGCCGGCACAGAAGCTGGCGCCGCGGCCACCGAGCACGATGCAGGCGAGTTCGTCGTCGCACTCGAGCTGGGCCAGGCTGTCGCGCAGCGCCGCCGCCAGCGATGGCTCGAAGCGGTTGCCGTCGGCGGGTCGGTCCAGCCACAGCCATGCCACCGCGTCCTGCCGTTCGACGTGGAGGCTGGTAGCGGGTGTGGGGTCGAGCTGAGGCGTGGCGTTCATGTTCCGGTGGGCCATCCTGTACGGCGGGCTGGCGCCCAGTCTAGCTGCCGGCCGGCAAGGTCGTCCGTCGTGGTCACCGACTTGGGGCAGGCGCGGCGCGGCGGCGTGGCCGGCGCCGCTCGTACGGATCACGCGTCGGCGCGTCACCTCATGCGAAGTTCGGCATCACGCGGTTGGCGAAGAGATCGAGCGAGCGCAGGATGTCGTCACGCCCGTGCAGGCCCTGGGGAATGATCAGGAACATCTCGTTGATCGGGACCCGCGCGGCGGCTTCGTCGATGCGCCGCGAGAGCGTGTCCGGCGAACCGAACAGGAGTTCGGGGAAGGGTTGCCCGAAGGGCATCGCCCAGGTCTCCCAGAACCAGCGCATGTCGGCGGCCAGCGCCTCGGCCTGGCTGTCGCTCTCGGCGCAGATCATGAGGCCGCCCCAGGCGGCCTCGTCGCCGGGCGCAGGGGTGTAGTCGAAACGCGCGGCTTCATCGCGGTAGGCCGCCCATAGCGCGGCGAGAAAATCGAGGTTGTCGGACATGACGATGGGCTTGCCGCGGTAACGCGCCCAGAAACGCGCCGTGCGCATCGACGCCGAGAAACCGCCGTAGAGCGGTGGGTGCGGCGTCTGCAGCGGCCGCGGCGCGATGCCGACCTCGTGGATGTTCATGGCCGCATCGACACCCTGGCCGTAGCGGGTGTAGACGTCGTGGACGTGCGGGTTGCGCAGGCCGACGGGCGGGAACTGCCAGTAGCGGCCGTGGTGGCTGAAGGTGTCGTGGGTGAGGGCCTTGACCACGATGTCGACGTACTCGGCGAAGTAGTCCCGGTTGGCGACGTCTTCGTCACTGTCCTTGTTCCACGGTCCAACCGCGGCAATCTCGTCCTTGACGCGGAGGTTGTCGACCCAGCGTGTCTGGTAGCCGCGTACGAGGCCGACGCCGAAGCGTCCGCCGAGCATGTTGTCCATCGTCGCGATGGCCTCGGCCGTACGCAGCGGGTTGTGCACGGTCGAGACGAAGCCGCAGGTGATGACGCGCAGACGCTTGCTGTGCTGGCCGATCCACATGCCCATCAGGGTCGGATCGTTGGCGGCCTCGAAGCCCTCGACCTGCAGGTGATGTTCGGGGTGGCCCCAGCCGGCGTAGCCGGCCTCGTCGGCAAAGGCGACGTACTCGGCGATCTCGTCGAGCATGCGGCTGAACAGGGCCGGGTCCTTGCCCTGCATGCCGCGCTCGAGTTCGGCGCGGCGGCCCATGGTGCAGTAGATGAACGGATTGAAACGGATCATCGTGACGGGTTCTTGCTCGGGGCCGGTTCAGCCGGCATGGAAGGGCGCCGCGCTCAGGATCTTGTTTTCCTGGTACTGGATCAGCGGTGCGGCCTGTTCGAGGTAACCGGGCCACGCGGGATCGGCGGCCATGGCTGCCCGGCGGCGTGCGCGGTCGGCCAGGTCGGCGTAGCGCCACAGGTGCACGACCTGGTTCAGCGGTCCGATGTCCATCGACACGTACCAGCCGACGCAGTCACCGAGATAGCGCTGCTGCAACGGCCAACCGACGCGCTGGTAGATGTCGAGGAACAAGGCCATCTTGCCGGGCAGCAGCGTGTAGGTGCGATGGTCGACGATCATGGGCAGGCTCCCGGGCAGGCGCCCAAGCATACCCAATCGGGTCCGGCGGGCGCAGCCGTGCCGAAATCTCCGCGGCAGTTCAATCGGGTAAGGTCACGCGGCGGCGCTTCAACGCGCGCCAGATGCCGTAGGCGCTGGCGCAGGCCCAGAACACCTCGATGGTGAACGAGGCGAGGTTGAAGGCGAACAGCAGCGAGTAGCCGATGAAGACGGCGCCGGCGAGGTTGAGCACCGAGTAGAGCAGGCCGTCGGCCGCCATGCGCCCGCTCTGCAGGGCGCCGTACGTGACGAGCACCAGCGTGACGCCGATGCCGCCGATGATGTCGTAAAAGGCGATGTTCATGTGCGCCGGGCAGGTTCCGTGTTGCGCGACGGGGCGGACGGGCAGCCGCGTCGCCTGTCCAGGGCGTCGCACATGGGATTCAGTCGAGGTAGCCGTCGTCCTTGAGACGGGCTTCGGCGCGCAATTCGCGCCGCATGAGGGCGATGATGCCGACGACGACGACGGCCACGGCGAGCGTCGCCATGACCTTGACGAAGGTCGCGCTCGACAGCAGCGGGAACCATATCTGCACGATGCACACCGCACCGGCGGTTGCGATAAGCAACGACAGTAGCAGGCTCGCGGCGCTCATGCGCCGCGCGCACGCTCGAGCACGACCATGAAGGCCTCGCGCTGCCAGAAGAGCAGCGTGCGCCGCGCCTCGCGCTCCATTGTCACCACCCGCCAGCCGTCGGCGGCATGGCGATTGAGGAAGGCCGTGAAGCGTTCCGGGTCGACCTTGGACTGGCCGAGGACGACGGAGCCGAGCAGGCCTTCCTGGTAGATGATGACCTTGTATTCCAAGCCGTTCATGGCCTGCGAGCCGAGCCGGGCGCGGCGCGCGCGTTCAGGGCTCGAACTCGTAGACTTCGGCGAACATCGAGTATTCGTCGCGCCAATCGACCGAGGTGTCGCCGCGGGCATTCAGGCCGACGAAGTTGACCAGCCGGTAGAGCCACTGGTTCAAGGTGTGCCACTCGGTGATCTCGGCCTGGCGATCATCGCCAGCGGCGTGTTCGATCGACTGCGCGGCGGCCCGGCAATGGCCGATCTCGAGCAGCAGGATCTCGAGTTCGCGGAAGCTCGCCTGCAGCGCGGCGGCGTCGACGGCGGCGTTGGCGTAATGGGGGCCGAGTACGGCCTTGATTCGCGGCGCAACGTCGATCGCGTGGTGGGCGCAACCTTCGTCTTCTTCCGCAGCCCGCGCGCCATTGGCGAAGAGACAGCCGGCGAGCGCGAGGCAGAGCATGGGGCGAGCGATCATCGTGCGACTCCTGTCGGGGCCGGGCGCGACGCGCCGGCGTGTCGGCGATGGTAGAACATCGCCGCAGGGGCGCAAAGGCGTGCCCGGTGTGCCCGCCCCACCGCGCGCATGCTAGGCTGCCGGCCCTCGACCGGGTCGGGCCAGCAGCATGCGACTGAAGGACAAGCGCGCCGTCGTCACCGGCGCTTCGAGCGGCATCGGTCGCGCCATCGCACGTGCCTTTGCACTGGAAGGCGCGCGGGTGGTGGCGAGCTATGCCCGTTCGGCAGTCGCGGCGCAGGATCTCGTCGCCGAACTGCGTGCGCTCGGCTGCGACGCGCACGCTGCGCAGGCCGATCTCGCGCATCCCGAGAGCCCGGGCGCGCTGGTCGCGGCAGCGCACGAAGCACTCGGCGGCATCGATGTATGGGCCAACATCGCCGGCGCCGACATCCTCACCGGCGCCCATGCCGACGAGCCGGACGCGCAGAAGCTCGCGCGCCTGGTCGACGTCGACCTCAAGGGCACCATGCTGTGCTGCTGGGCGGTCGCGCCGCTGATGCAGGCGCAGGGCAGCGGGGTCATCCTCAACAT
Source organism: Gammaproteobacteria bacterium (assembly GCA_050184115.1). Classification (GTDB taxonomy): domain Bacteria; phylum Pseudomonadota; class Gammaproteobacteria; genus JACKNG01. Next base: position 65,721 of record JBFXAQ010000007.1, read on the forward strand.
GTCCTGGGACCTCGCCCTGGTCGGCATGGCCGAGCGCAATCCGGAGATGTTCGCCGCCACCAAGGGCGGGGTGACGGGCTTCACCCGCGCGCTGGCGCGCTCGCTGGCGCCGGCGGTCCGCGTCAACGAGGTTGCGCCGGGCTGGATCGCAACCGCCTTCGCCGAGCGCGAGATGGCCGACGACTACCACGCGTGGGTCGTCGAACAGACGCCGCTCAGGCGTTTCGGCAAGCCGGAGGATGTCGCCCGGGCGGCGGTCTTCCTGTGTTCCGAGGACGCCGCCTTCATCACCGGGCAGACGCTCAAGGTCAACGGTGGCCTGAGCAGCTAGCAGGCGGCCGAATCGCTGCGGTGGCAGTGCGCTGCGCGTCGGTCGACGCGCGCTGGCCTCGTCTTCCCCCGCTGCCCGTCTCGTCGACCCGCCGGTCCGCTGGAGCGGCAGGTCGCCTGTGCTCAGAGATCGCGCGCGAGACGGATGCCGGTCATGGCCCAGCGCTGGTGGGCATAGAAGAAATTGCGATAGCTGCGCCGGGCATGGCCCGGCGGGGTGAGACAGGCGCTGCCGCGCAATGTCACCTGGTTGCTCATGAACTTGCCGTTGTACTCCCCGACCGCGCCGGCGGCCGCGCGGAAGCCCGGGTAGGGTAGGTAGGCTGAAGCCGTCCACTGCCAGGCACTGGCGTAGGCGTCGTTGGTCGTCGCCGTGGCAGCGTCGGGGTGCAGCCGCAGCACGTCGTCCGCGGCGGGTGGCTCCGCGATCGCCGCTTCCCATTCGAATTCGGTCGGCAGGCGCGCGCCGCGCCACTGGGCGTAGGCATCGGCTTCGTAGTGACTGACGTGGCAGACGGGGCGCGCGGGATCGAGCGGGGCGAGACCGTGCAGGGTGAACTCGAACCACGCACCGTCGATCTCGCGCCAGTAGAGCGGCGCGCGCCAATTCTCGGTGTTGACCGTGGCCCATCCGTCCGCGAGCCAGGGACGCGGGTTGTGATAGCCGCCAGCGGTAACGAATTCGAGGTACTCGCCGTTGGTGACCAGGCGCGAGGCCAGGGCATGCGGCGCGAGCCAGGTGCGATGGCGCGGGGTTTCGTTGTCGAAGGCGAAGCCGTTCGCCGGGTCGTGGCCGATCTCGACCAGGCCGCCGGCCTGTTCGTGCCAGGTCATCGGCACCGTCGCCGCCGCCGCTGGGAGTGCCGTCGGGTCGTAGGCCGGTGCCAGCGGGTTGACCGACAGGAGGTGCTTAGCGTCCATCAGCAGCAGCTCCTGGTGCTGCTGTTCGTGGTGGAGGCCGAGTTCGATGGTGCCGAGCACGCTCTCCGGCAGGTCATCGCGCTGGAGCAGGCACGCGATGCGTGCGTCCACCGCCGCACGGTAGTCGTGGACGTCCGCCAGCGTGGGCCGCGTGATCAAGCCGCGCAGGGGGCGCGGATACTGCGGCCCGACGCCGTTGTAGTAGGAGTTGAAAAGCTCGCGGAAGGCCGGGTGATGCGGCGCGAAACCGCGTTCGTGCACTTCGAGGACAAAGGTCTCGAAGAACCAGGTGACGTGGGAGAGATGCCATTTCGCCGGGCTGGCATCGGCCATCGACTGCACGCAGGCATCTTCGGCCGATAGCGGCGCGGCGAGCGCGAGGCTGTGGGCACGGACCGCGGCATACCTGGCGGCGAGCGCCGCGCGTGTCGCCATCCTCGCGTCGTCCATGCGTGTCGCCGGCGTCGCCATGATGGGCGGCATGCTACGCGGCGGGCGCGGGCAGTTCAAACGAGATGCGGGTGTCGCCAGCGGTCGCCGCGTCACGATCGTAGCGGCGTTCGTGGTAGGTCAGCCGGCCCTGTTCGTCGATCAGGATGACCGTCGAGCAGCGCGTGCCGTAGTGCGATCCGTGGATGAAGATCGACGACAGCACGCGTTCCATGGCGAGTCCGATGCCGGTGTCCGGCAGGGCGTGGTCATGCGCGGCGACGTCGTCGCGCAGGAGTTCCAGCAGGGTGGTGACAATGTCGTCGGGCGCTTCGCCGAGGATGCGGCCGAAGCCTTCGCGCAGGCGTTCGGTCTTGGGCCAGGCGGTGTCGAGTTGGGCATTGCTGAGCGTGTAGATGCCGCGCTCGAGCAGGCGCGGCGCGCCGCTGGCGTTGGAATACCAGCACAACGCGTTGCCGTCGTAGGCGAGCACGTTGAAGCCGGCATAGGCGTCGCCGTCGGCGGCGAGGGTCGTGGTGAAGTCGAAGGCGGCGTCATTGCCGTCGAGAAAGTCGTTGACGATGAGTCCGCGTGAGCGTTGCCCGGGCACGATGCGGCCGGCGCGGACATTGGTGATGGTGGCGAAGCGGCCGCGCCGATCGAGTGCGAGCCAGGTACCGCCGGCCTCGAGGTCACGCCCCCCGAGGGTGGTGGGGCGATCGTCCCACCACTCGGCCGCCGCGGTCGGCCGGTCGTGGAACTCGTCGCGGTTGGCGGCGACCAGCAGGCGGTAGCCAGGGCAGCAGTCGTGCGCGACCAGCAGCAGGCACATCGTCGGCGGTTTGCTGCGGGCGGGCTCGGTTCGCCGCCGCGCGCCTCAGTAGTGCACCAGGCTGTGCACGCGGCAATCGCCGAGCGCCGCGCGGCCGCGCAGGAAATCGAGTTCGACGACGAAAGCGCAGCCGACCACGGTCGCACCGCTGCGTCGCGCCAGGGCGAGGCTGGCGGCGGCGGTGCCGCCGGTGGCGACGAGGTCGTCGACCAGCAACACGCGGTCGTCGGCGGCGAGCGCGTCCTGGTGCATGTGCAGCGTGGCCGTGCCGTACTCGAGTTCGTAGGACTCGCTGTAGGTCGCCGCCGGTAGCTTGCCCGGCTTGCGCAGGGGTACGAAGCCGGCGCCCAGTTCGCGCGCGGCGAGCGCACCGAATACGAAGCCGCGCGCCTCCATGCCGAGGACGAGGTTGATACCGTCGTCGCGATATGGCGCGACAAGCGCCGCGGCCGTCGCCGCGAGGGCGGCCGGGTCGCGCAGGAGCGGCGTCAGGTCCTTGAACACGATGCCGGCGTGGGGGAAATCGGGGATGTCGCGGATATGGGATTCGATCAGGTCCATGCGGCGGGAGGCGTAACGGCTCGGGGTCGGGGATAATAGCCCGAACGCGGGGGGCCCGGTACCGGGTCGCGCGCGCCGAACGGGGGGAGGCAGCAAGCGAACGCGCAAGCGATCGCCGGTGCGTTCATACCGCCGGACGGCGCGCGTCGTGCCCGCTCCACTGCCGGCCAGGGAGAAGCACCATGCATGCCGCCGCCGAGCGCACCGACTGGGATCTCACGCCGCGCGAAGCCGCACAGCGTCAACGCGAGCTGGCCGGCGAGGTGATCGAGGCCGACCGCTTCAGCGCCATCCGCCGCATCGCCGGTATCGACGCCGGTTTCCCCGACGACGGCCAGGTCACCCGCGTCGCCGTGGTGGTCATGAGTTATCCCGCACTCGAAGTCGTCGAAGAGGTGGTGGTCGAGGCGCCGACGCGCTTTCCCTACGTGCCGGGCCTGCTCTCGTTCCGCGAGGTGCCGGTCATGCTCGAAGCCCTCGCCCACCTTGCGCGCGCCCCCGACATCCTGCTCGTGGACGGTCACGGACGCGCGCATCCGCGGCGCTTTGGCAGCGCCTGCCATCTCGGCGTGCTATGCGGTATTCCGAGCGTCGGGGTCGGCAAGTCGCGCCTGTGCGGTAGCCATCACGACCCCGATGTCGAGCGTGGCGCGTGGACGTCGTTGGTGCACAACGAGGAAGCCGTCGGGGCGGTGGTGCGCACGCGGCGCAAGGTCAGCCCGGTGTTCGTCTCCGTTGGCCACGGCGTGAGCCTGGCGAGCGCCATCGACCTCGTGCTCGATTGCGCGCCACGCTTCCGCCTGCCCGAACCGATCCGCGCCGCCGACAAGCTCGCTTCGCGCGATTGAACGCGCGCGGCCTCAGGCCTCGCGACGCCAGCGGTGGAAGCGCTCGAGCCAGGCCAGCACGGTTGGCGAAGCATGGCGCTTGCGCCAGTTGCCGGCGGCGAACTTGCTCGCCTCGGCGAGCGTGGGGTAGACGTGGATAGTGCCGAGGATCTTGTTCAGGCCGAGGTTGTGTTTCATCGCCAGCACGAACTCGGCGATGAGATCGCCGGCGTGCTCGCCGACGATCGTGGCGCCGAGTATACGGTCGCTGCCGGGCGCGGTCATGACGCGGACGAAACCGCGCGTGGCGCCGTCGGCGATGGCGCGGTCGAGGTCGTCGAGTGCGTACGCCGTGATCTCGACCGCCAGCCCGCGTTCACGCGCCTCTTGTTCGCTGAGGCCGACGCGGGCGACCTCGGGGTCGGTGAAGGTGCACCAGGGCATCACCCGGTAGTCGACCGCGAAGCGCCTCAAGCCGCTGCCGAACAGGGCGTTCACCGTGGCGTACCAGGCCTGGTGGGACGCGGCATGCGTGAACTGGTAGGGCCCGGCGACGTCGCCGCAGGCGTAGACGTTGGGGAAGCGTGTCTGCAGGTAATCGTTGACCTCGACGGTGCCGCGCGGCGTGAGGCCGATGCCGAGTTCCTCCAGGCCGTAACCCTCGACGTTCGCGGCACGGCCAAGCGCGATCAGCACGTGGTCGAAGGGCAGGCGGCAGGTGCTGCCGTCGCCGAGCGCGAGTGACTCCACTTCGAGGCTGAATCCTCCGCCTTCCTGGTGGAAGGCCAGCGCCTTGCTGTGCAGGGCAAGCGAGATGCCTTCCTCCGCGAAGACATGGGCGAGCAGTTCAGACACCTCGACGTCCTCGCGCGGCAGCAAGCGTTCGGCCATCTCGACCAACGTGACGGTGCTGCCGAGTCGGGCGAAGGCCTGCGCCAGTTCACAGCCGATCGGGCCGCCGCCGAGCACCAGCAGGCGGCGCGGGAGCTGTTCGAGCGACCACAGGTTGTCCGATGTCAGGTAAGGCACGCGATCGAGCCCGGGCAGCGGGGGCACCAGCGGACGGGCGCCGGTGGCCAGCACGATCGAGCGCGCGCTCAGCCGCTTGCCGCCGACTTCCACCTCGTAGGGCGAGACGATGCGCGCATGGCCGGTGAGGCACTCGACGCCGAGGCTGGTGAAACGCTCGACCGAGTCATGTGGCGCGATAGTGGCGATGACCTCGTGCACACGGCGCATGACGTCGGCGAATTCGAACTCGACGTCCATGCGGCGGATGCCGAGCGTCGAGGCGCGACGTGCCTGGTGGACCTGCTTGGCCACCCGCAACAGGGCCTTGGATGGGACGCAGCCGGTGTTGAGGCAGTCGCCACCCATGCGGTGGGACTCGATCAGGGTCACGCGCGCCTTGACCGCGGCGGCGATGACGCTGGCGACGAGACCTGCAGAACCGGCGCCGATGACGATGACGTTGCGTTCGACCGCCGGCGGTGGTGGCCAGGCCACGTACAGGCGCCGCCGGCGCAGCCAGGCGGCGACGAACTTGGCGACGAAGGGAAACACCGCGAGCAAGGCCAGCGAACCGAGGACGGCGGGCGAAGCGATGTCACCGAGGCGGTCGATGCGCGCGAGCTGGGTGCCGGCGTTCACGTAGATGGCGGTCGCCGGCAGCATGCCGATCTGGCTGTAGAGGTAGAACGTGCCCACGCGGATCGGGGTCAGGGCCATCAGCAGGTTGATGGCGACGAAGGGCACCACCGGGATCAGCCGCAGCACCAGCAGGTAGGTCGGGCCGTCGTTGCGCATGCCGCGGTTGATGGCGGCGAGGCGATGGCCGAAGCGCGCCTGGACGAGGTCGCGGAACAGGTAGCGCGAGAGCAGGAAGGCGAGCGTGGCGCCGACCGTGCTGGCAAAGGACACGATCAAGGTTCCCCAGGCCGTGCCGAACACGGCGCCCGCGGCCAGTGTCATGACGACCGCGCCCGGGACCGACAGCGCGGTCGCCACGGCGTAGATGGCGAAGCACAGCAGGCTCGCTCGCACGGGGTGCGTGGCGACGGCGGCCTGCAGACCGGCCTGCTGTGTCTTGAGATAGTCGAGGTTGAGGTAGCGGCCGGGCTCCAACACCGCGATGAGGACCAGGGCCGCGACGATCAACGCGGCGACCAGCCAGGTCCGGCGGCGACTCATGCGCGGACGCCGGCGCTCAGCAGCACGACGATGCGACCGGCGCCGCGCCGCTCGCCTGGCGCTCGTAGGGCAGGCTGCTGCCGCATCCCTCGAAGATGCCGAAGTGGGTGGAGAAATCGCCGATGAAATCGAAGTGCGCGGCAAAGCGCGTGTCGTGCAGCATGCGCCAGGTGTTGCCACAGACCGGGAACACCCGGCCGCGTTCGATGCGGTGATGCTTGTCGAGTACGCAGGTGTGCGGTTGTCCCGGCAGCGTGCCGCGGTAGACGACGGCCTGGCCGTAATCCTCGCAGGCCGGCTCGAGGTCGCCGAGCTTGAACAGGCGGTAGGTGGCGGAGAAGAACTCGATATCGCCGACCCGCGCGGCCATGGCCGCATCGGTCACCGCGATGGGACTGTCTTCGACCAGTCTGGGGTCGGCGAAGCCGCTGTCGCGCGCGAGATTGTTGAAATCGTTCCAGTACAGCGCGCCGCCCAGACATTCGCCGTACAGGACCGGGTCATTGGCGAGATCCGCCGGCACGCGGCGGCTTGCGTACACGTCCGAAAAGTAGAGTTCGCCGCCGGGCTTGAGCAAGCGGTGGGCGCCGCGCAGTACCGCGGCCTTGTCGACCGACAGGTTGATCACGCAGTTGGAGACGATGACGTCGAAGCTGGCGGGCTCGAGGTCGAGCGCGTCCAGTTGTTCGATGTAGCCCTTGAGGAAGGTCACGTTGGCTTCGGCGAAACCAAAGCGTTCGGCATGCCAGTCGCGGTGACGCTCGGCGACGGCGAGCTGTTCGTCGGTCATGTCGACGCCCACCACGGCGCCGCCGGCGCCGACCAGTTGCGCCAGCACGTAGCAGTCCCGTCCGCTGCCACAACCGAGATCGAGCACGCGCGCCCCGGCGAGCCCTTCGGGATAGACGAGGCCGCAGCCGAAGTAGCGGTCGCGCACCTCGACGTGGACGTTGTCGATCAGCGTGCGCAAGGCCGGCGCCGGCGCCGCCGGCGTCGTGCAGGCATTGGTGCGCAGGTCACGGCTCGACTGCAACACGGTGCCGTAGTAGTGCTCGACCGCTTCTCTCATGTTGGACTCCGGTGTAGGCGGGAGGGCGCGTGCCCGGGCGGAAACGCGGCGCTACTGTCGCAGTCCCCCGTGGGCGATTCAAGCGCGCCTGCTCGTGTAGACTGTGAATCGATTCGCGTCGGCGAGTCCAAGGCGCCGGGCCGCACGCACCGCCGGCGTGTTGAACTCGCGCCCGTCGTCGTGTTCCAAAGCCCTGTCCGCATGCCTGGAGATGTTCATGCCGAGACTGCTCGCCGCCTTCCTGTGGTCCGTCGCTTTGCTGCCAGTAAGCGCGTCGGCCACCGATTCGCGTGTTCTCAATGCCCTGCTCGACGGCGTGCTCGAAGCCCATGTCCAGGATGGTTACGTCGACTACCCCGCGATTGCGCGCAACGTGCGCTTCCACAAGTATCTCGAGGCGCTCGCCGAGTTCGACGCCGATGGCCTTGCCGACGACCGGGAACGCATGGCGTTCTGGATCAACGCCTACAACGCGCTGGTCATCAAGCAGATCATCGAGGGCCAGACGCCGATCGGTACGATTGCCAAGATCAAGTTCTTTCGCACCACCGAGCACCGGGCCGGCGGCCGCGACGTCGATTTACAGACCCTGGCCGAGGACATCCTGTTCAAGTTCGAGGACCCGCGCGTGCATTTCGCCATCGTCGATTCGGGATACTCTGCGCCACGGCTGCGCAGTGAGGCCTACCGGGTCGACGAACTCGATCGCCAGCTCGATGACAACACCCGGGATTTCCTCAACGACAACCGCAAGAATCGCATCTCCGAGACCCTGCGCCGGGCCAAGTTGTCGCCCATCTTCGAGGACTACATCGACGACTTCGGCGGCGACAAGGCCGGTGTGCTCGAGTTCCTGTCGCGCTACGTCGACGACGAAAAGCTTGCCGAGGCGCTCGCCGCCGGCCGCTTTGATCTCGAGTACATGGAGTACGACTGGAGCATCAACGGCCGACCGATGTAGGTGCCGTTCGGTCGCGGCAGGCAGCTACTCGACGAGGTCGCGCAGGCTAGCGTAATCGACCTTGCCCGAGCCCAGCAGGGGCAGGTCCGCCATCACCAGCAAGCGACGCGGAATGGCGAGCTCGCCGATGCTGGCGGCGCGGGCGGCGTCGACGAGCGTGCTGCGTTCGGCGTCGGCGACGTCGGTGACGAGCACGATCTGCTCACCCTTGCGTGAATCCGCCATCGCGATCGCGGCGTGGCGACCGTCGGGCCACACGGCTTGGGCCAGCTCCTCGACGCTGGCGAGCGAGACCATTTCGCCACCGATCTTGGCAAAACGCTTGGCGCGGCCACGGATGCCGACGAAGCCGTCCGCGTCGACCTCGACGATGTCACCGGTTGCATACCAGCCGGCGCCTCGCGCTTCCGTCCACGGTTGGATGATGGTGCCGTCGCTGCCATGGAAGAGGTAGCCGAGCATGACATTGGGACCGCGGACGACGAGTTCGCCGCCGTCGCGGATGCCGGCCACGGGCGCGAGGTAGTGCTCCATGCCCGCGACCAGTTGCCCGACGGTGCCGGGACGATGGGCCAGCGGGTAGTTGACCGCGAGCACCGGGCTGGCCTCGGTCGCGCCGTAACCCTCGAAGATGCGAATGCCGAAACGCTCGGCCCAGGCCTGGCGGACGTCGTCGGTGAGTTTCTCCGCGCCCGCGATGACGTAGCGCAGGCGATGAAAGTCGTAGGTGTGCGCGTTGCGCGCGTAACCACGCAGGAAGGTGGTGGTGCCGAACAGGCAACTGACACCGAGCTGGTAGCAGAGCTCGGGCACCAGGCGGTAGTGCAGCGGGTTAGGGTACTGGTAGCTTGGCGTGCCCTTGAACATCGGTAACAGGACGCCGCCGAGCAGGCCGAAAGCGTGAAAGATCGGCAGCACGTTGAGTACGCGATCCTCGTGAGTGAGATCGATGAGCATGCTGACCTGGGCGAAGTTCGCCAGCAGGTTGGCATGTGACAGCACGACGCCCTTGGGGATGCCCTCCGACCCGGACGTGAAGAGCACTACCGCCGGATCGCGGGATTGTCGCGGCACCGCGAGCAGGCGGTGAGCGAGCAGCGGCAGGTGACTGGCGACCAGCGCGGCGAGCTTGGCGCCAAGTCCGATTCGCTCGCGCAGGTCTTCGAGGTAGATGATCTCGACATGATCGGCGAGGGCCGCGATCTCGGCCTCGAGGCCGGCCAGGTCGACGAAGGCGCGAGCGGTGAATACCGCCCTGATGTTGGCGGTCTCTACGGCAGTCACCAGGCCGCGTGCGCCAGCGGTGAAATTGAGCATGGCGGCCTGGCGGCCGCGCGCCTGGCAGGCGAACAGGGTGACGACGGCTGCGGCGGTGCTCGGCAGCATGATGCCGACGCGTTCGTCCCGCGCGGTCAGGCGGGCGATGACGCCGCCAAGGACGAAGCAGCGCGTCAACAGCTGACCGAAACCGAGCCGCGCGCCGCCGGCGTCCTCGAGGACGACGTGACCGCGGCCGTGCCGACGGGCGGCACGCACGACGGCCTGGAAGAGTGTCTCCTGGTGGAAGGCATTGGCGTAGGCGACGTCGCGCATGAGCGCGGCGAACCAGGCCGTCGCCGCCGCACGCCGCGCGGCGCCACGCAAACCGACGTCGAGCTCGAGCGTGCGGAGCGGCAGCACCTTGAGCGTGACCTGCGGCAGCCACTGGCGTCGCACTCGATGCCCCGGCAGGCCGGCGCGCGAGTACTGCAGACCGTCGATGCCGACCGGCAGCACGCGTGCCGCGGATTTGTCGACGACCAGCCCGGGGCCGTCGTAGACCTTGCCCATGATGCCGGTGGTACTCGGTCGACCCTCTGGAAACATCACCAGTGGCCGGCCGTCGCGCAGCGGGCGCACCAGCGACTTGATCGAGACCGGGTTCACCAGGTCCAACTCGTACCACTCGACGAACCGCAGGGCGAGGCGCACCCAACGCCGCCGCGCGGTCTCGCCGTTGACCGCGAATGCGGGATTCAAGGGCAGGAACAGGTAGAGGAACAGGCCGTCCAGCCAGGACACGTGATTGGCCACGACGAGGACGTTGCCGCCCGTTGCCGGCACGTGTTCGAGACCCTCGACGCGCACGCGGAACAACAGCCGCACGAGCAGGGCTGCCACCGGGCGCAGCACGCTGGCGACCAGGCTCATGGCGGAACGCGGCTGGCCGCCGGGGCTGCGATTAGATGTCGCGCGCGGTGTCACCCGCGACGACCAGACGCTGCCCGGGCTGGAGCGCGCCGCCGTTCAGACCGTTCCAGCGCTTGAGATCGGCGACCGAGATCTTGAAACGCCGCGAGATCGTCCACAGCGAGTCGCCCTTACGTACATGGTAGTGGCGGTCGGCCCCGCCATCGGACGGCAGCGGGTCGGCGATTGCGCTACCGCTGCGCCCCGGTACGGCGAGTTTCTGCCCGAGCCGCAGCGTGCTGTGCGGGGTAAGGCCGTTGAGCCGGGTCAGCTCTGCCACCGTGGTGTCGTAGTGGCGCGCCAGGTCCCACAGGTTGTCGCCATCGCGCACGACGTGCGCGGGGGTATCGCCGACAGGAGCAACTGCAGGCGGCTCTTCGGCGGTCAGCGCAAGCGCCGCGGCCGGCGCCGGTACCAGCAGTTCCTGGCCGACGGCCAGGCGGTTGGACTGCAGGTGGTTGGCGGCCTTGAGCGCGGCCACCGACACGCCGGTGGCGGCGGCGATGTGCGACAGGGTCTCGCCGCGGGTGACGACGTGCGTGCGTCCGCGGCGGCGCTCGCTCTCCGGCAGTGCCGCCAGCATGGTCTCGACCTGCGCGGCACGCCCGTGCGGCACCAGCACCCGGGTCGGCGCGCCCTCGACCGTGAAGCGCCTACGGAAGGCGGCATTGAGCACGTCGAACGCCTGCCCGTCCATGCCGCTCCAGTCGACGACGCGGTTGAGGTCGAGTGCTCCGCCTACGTCGACGATGTCGAAGTAGGGTTCGGCCGCGATGCGCGGCAGCTCGATGCCGTAGGCCGCCGGGTGGCCGATGATCTCGACCAGGGCCATCAGCCGGGGTACGTACTCGCGCGTCCCGCGCGGCAGGTCCAGTGACCAGAAATCGGTACGCCGGCCGAGGCGCTGGTTGCGTTCGATGGCGCGCTCGACGGTGCGTTCGCCGCAGTTGTAGGCGGCGAAGACCAGGCGCCAGTCGCCCATGAAGCGGTCGCGCAGTTCCTCGAAGTAGTCGAGCGCCGCGGCCGTGCTGGCGACGACGTCACGACGGCCGTCGTACCAGCGTGACAGGTGCAGGTCGAAGCGGCGCGCGGTCGCTGGCATGAACTGCCAGATGCCGGCGGCACCGCCGGGCGAGGTCGCGGCGGGGTTGTACGCGCTCTCCATGACCGGTAGCAGCAGGATCTCATAGGGGAGTTCGCGCCGCGTGAGTTCGTTGTAGATGTAATGCAGGAACGGCCGCGCTTGTGTCGCCGCGCGGGCGATGAACTTGGGACTGTTGTGGAAGTAGGAAAGGGGGGGCTTGATGGGGTGGCGCGGATCCGGCGCCATGCGCAACTCGAAGCCGATGCGTCGCCACAGGTCCGGCTCGACGGCGGGTATCGGTTGGTCGGCCGGGGGAGCCGTCGCCAGCGGCGTCGGCGTCGTGACCGTCGTATCCCGGCGCGGTTGCGGGATCGTGGTCTCCGCCGATTCCTCGACGAGCGATGGCCCGGGCTGGGCGGTTTTGGGCGGTAGCAGCGAACATGCCGATACGCACGCCGTCAGCAGGCATGCGTTGACTCCTGTCCGGATGGCTTTCCCCCCCAACATGGACGCGTATGCTAGGAACGGCCCCGCGCGGGCGTCAAGCTTGACATTGCGCCGGCTGTAGGGGCGTGACAAGCTCGCCCCGATGATCGTCTGCTACTTCCTGCGAACCATTACGCGTGGGCCTGCATAGCGCCCACACCCCGGGCGATGCCGCCGTTGCGGCCGTGCTCGAAGCCTGGTTCTCGAGCATCGCAGGACGGCGCTTCGCCGCCCTCGAGCAGCACCTGTTGAGCGGTGCGCTGCCTGACCTGTTCGGCTATCACATTGTCCAGCTCGGGCGGCACCTGCCGGTCGACCTGCTCGACGCGAGCCGCATCTCGCACCGCGTCGTCGTCGACGTCGGTGCCGGTGCGGATGCGGCGACGAGCCTGCGTTGTGCCGAGGATGCGCTGCCGTTCGGCGCCGGGCTCGTCGATGTCCTGGTGCTGCCGCACGTACTCGAGTTCACCGACGATCCGCGCCGCGTGCTGCGCGAGGCCGAGCGCGTGCTGATCGGCGAAGGCCATCTCGTCGTGCTCGGGTTCAACCCGTGGAGCTGGTATGGGCCGTGGTCGCTCGCGCGGCGCTGGCAGGGACGTGCGCCGTGGAACGGTCACTTCGTCTCCGTCCCCAGACTGAAGGACTGGCTGCAGCTGCTCGGCTTCGATATCGTGCAGGTCCGCCATGCCGGCTTCCGTCCTCCCATGCACAGCCAACGCCTCGACCGTTATACCGCCTTCGTCGAGCGGCTGGGCGCCTATTGCTGTCCGCCGCTGGGCGGTGTGTACCTGGTGGTTGGCAAGAAGCGGGTCGAGGGCGTGACGCCCCTGCGCGTGACCTGGCGCCAACGGCGGCGCCTGCTGGCGGGTGGGGTGGTCGAGCCATCGACCCGCGGTTACGGCGCAACGCCGTGCGGGGATCGCCTGCCGTGAGCGCCGCTGACGTCGTCGAGATCCACACCGACGGCGCCTGTCGTGGCAACCCGGGTCCCGGCGGCTGGGGTGTGTTGTTGCGTTACCGCGGCCACGAACGGCGGCTCAAGGGCGGCGCTGCACAGACCACCAACAACCGCATGGAACTGACCGCTGCGATCGAGGCCCTGGCCGCGCTGACGCGGCCGAGCCGGGTGCGCCTGGTGACCGACTCGCAGTACGTCATGAACGGAATCACCAGCTGGCTTGGCGACTGGAAGCGGCGCGGCTGGAAGACTGCCGGGCGCCAGCCGGTGAAGAACGTCGACCTGTGGCAGCGTCTCGACGAACTGGCCGCCGGTCACGACATCGAATGGGCCTGGGTTCGCGGCCACACCGGCGACGAGGGCAACGAGATTGCCGACACACTCGCCAACGAGGCGATCGACGAGTTGACCGGCCGCACGCGTCGCGGCCAGGAGAGCAGGGCATGAGGCAGATCGTGCTGGACACCGAGACCACCGGTCTCGAGCCCGCGCAGGGCCATCGCATCATCGAGATCGGCTGCGTGGAGATCCTCAACCGGCGCATCACCGCGCGCCGCTATCACCAGTACGTCAATCCGCAACGCGACATCGATGCCGGCGCCGTCGAAGTGCACGGCATCACGGCCGAGGACCTACGCGAGAAGCCCGTGTTCGGGGAGGTTGCCGGCGATTTCATCGAATTCATCCGCGGCGCCGAGCTGATCATCCACAACGCCGCTTTCGACGTCGGTTTCCTCGACGCCGAGTTTGCGCTGCTGGGTTCGGCCTGGGGACGAACCGAGGACTACTGCACGGTATTCGATTCGCTGAAGCTCGCCCGCGAGATGCACCCCGGCCAGCGCAACAGCCTCGACGCGCTGTGCCGGCGCTACGACATCGACAACGCGCACCGCGAACTCCACGGTGCGCTGCTCGACGCCGAACTGCTGGCCGAGGTCTACCTGAGCATGACCGGTGGCCAGGGCTCATTGGAGTTGTCGGCGGACGGGGGCGGCAGCGGAGCGTCGGCGCAAGGGGCCGCGCGTGGCGGTCGCGCCGCGACGGCGCGCAAGTTCAGGGTGGTGCGGCCGTCCGCGGCGGAAGTCGCGGCCCACGGCGAATCCCTGGGACGAGTCGACAAGGCCAGTGGCGGCGGGTGCCTCTGGCTGAAGGAGTGACGGCGGCCGGCGACGCCGCGGTCAGACCGTCGTGCCGACGGTCATGCGCTGCAGGTCGCCACTCTGGTACATGCCCAGCACGATGTCGCAACCGCCGACCAGTTCGCCGTCGATGAACACCTGTGGGAAGGTCGGCCATTCGGAGTAGCGCGGCAGGTTCTGTCGAACTTCCGGCTCGGCGAGGACGTCGACGTGATGGAACTCGGCGCCGCAGGCCTTGAGCGCCTCGACAGTACGCATGGAGAAACCGCACTGGGGAAACTGCGGGGTCCCCTTCATGAATATGACGATGCGGTTCGATTCGACGATGTGCTTGATGCGCTCCATGATGTCCATGGCGGTGGTGTCCTATATGTGAAGGGTGGTCGGCCCGAGGTAGCCGCGATGGGGCCAGTTTAGGTCGCAGGGGGACGTTTTCAAGCGCATTTCATGTATGGGATTGCGCTTCCCCCCAACCACCACCGCCGGGCGTGGCGAGTTCCAGCTGGGCGCCGCGCGCGACCGTCAGCGTGACCTTGCCGGGGACGGTTGCACCGTCGAGACGATTGACGCCGCGGGCACCGACGCTGCCGCCGGCATGACCTGGCGGGGCGTGGCTGCGCCGCTCGCTCAACACGGTGACGGCGGCGGGAGCGAGGAACTCGTAGGCGCGCACGATGCCATCGCCGCCGCGATGCCGACCCTCGCCGCCGCTGCCCTCGCGCACGGCATAACGCGTCACCCTCACGGGGAAGTGGGCTTCGAGCACTTCGATAGGTGTGTTGAGCGTGTTGGTCATGTGCGAATGCATGGCGCTGCCGCCGGGTCCGCGGGCGTGGGCGCCGAGGCCGCCTCCGATCGTTTCGTAGTAGTCCCACCCCGCGCCGCCCATCGCGACGTTGTTCATGGTGCCCTGGCTGGCCGCGGGTATCCGCGCCGGCGCTGCCCGCGCCAGTGCGCCAAGCACGACGTCGACGATGCGCTGGCTGGTTTCGACGTTGCCGGCGGCGACGGCCGCCGGCGGGCGGGCATTCAGCAGGCTGCCTGGCGGCACCCGTAGATCGAGCACGCGCAGCGAGCCGGCGCAGGGCGGCGTGGTGCGTGGCATCAGCGCGTACAACGCGTAGTAGACCGCGGCCGCGGTCACCGCCAGCGGGCAGTTGATGTTGCCTTCCACCTGCGGGGCGGTTCCGGCGAAGTCTGCGGTGACGCGTCCGTCGGCGACCCGCAGGGCAAGCCGGATCGGCACGTCGCGGCTGCTGAAGCCATCGTCGTCCATGCAGTCGTCGTGGCGATACTCGCCGTCCGGCAGTTCGCGCAGGGCCGCCACGGCAAGGGTTTCGGCGTAGTCATTGAGCGCCGCGAGCGCATCGGCGAAGTCGTCTGACCCGAGGGTGTCGACGAGGGTCGCGAGCCGCGCCAGGCCAACGCGATTGGCGCTGCACTGGGCGGCGAAATCGCCGAGCGTGGCGCGCGGGTTGCGCAAGCCGCGTTCGAGACGGGCGGCAGTGCCGGCATCGGGCTCGCCCCGGCGCAGGTAGTGACAGGGCGCGAGGACGAGACCCTCCTCGTCGAGCCGGCGCGACAGCGGCATCGAGCCCGGGGTCGCGCAGCCGATGTCGGCATGATGCGCGCGGTTGGCGCAGAAGCCGAGCAGGCGCGTGTCGACGATGAGCGGTGCGACCAGGGTGACATCGGGCAGGTGGGTGCCGCCGAGATAGGGGTCGTTGACCACCACCATGTCGCCCGGCTCCCAGTCGATATCGCGCACGATGTCCCGCATCGCGTAGGCCATGCTGCCGAGATGTACCGGGATGTGCGCGGCCTGCGCGCACAGGCCGCCGTTCGCGTCGAACACCGCGCAGGAAAAATCCAGACGATCCTTGATGTTGGGCGAGAAGGCCGTGCGGCGCAGGGTGGCACCCATCTCGTCACAGACCGCCTGGAGCCGGTTGACGAACAGACCGAGCTCGATGGGGTTCACGCTATCTCTCCGATTCTATTGAGTTTTCTTGGCCATGCCCCTTGCATCTTACGGGACCATTGCGGACAATGCGCGCCCCGCAGCGCGGGTCGTCGGTACGCGGTAGCGCTGTCCGGACCCGCCGCGGATCCCGCCGGGGGGGCGGGGCCGCGGGCGGCGACGGTGTGGCTACCCGTGGCCACGAAATCCGGCGCGCCGGCGTATCCAATCCACGTAACACGTGTTTCCAGGGGTTCCGAGATGGCGACAGGAACGAGTCCCGCTTTGATGTCCAACTATGGCCGGATGGACATCGTCTTCGAGCGCGGCGAGGGGCCGTATCTATATACCAGCGACGGTCGCCAGTACTTCGACGCCCTGTGCGGGATCGCCGTCTGCGGCCTCGGGCATGCCCATCCCGCGATTGCCCGCGCGCTGGCCGAGCAGGCCGCGCGACTCGTACACACCTCGAACCTCTACCGTATCGAGAAGCAGGAACGACTGGCTGAGAAGCTCATCTCCCTGGCAGGTCTCGAGCGTGTGTTCTTCGGTAACTCGGGTGCCGAGGCCAACGAAGCGGCGATCAAGATTGCGCGCAAGTACGGCCATGAGAAAGGCATCGAGCGGCCGGCGGTGATCGTGATGGACGGCAGCTTCCACGGCCGTACCCTCGCCACGCTCAGCGCGACGGGCAACCCCAAGGTCCACAAGGGCTTCGAACCACTGGTCGAAGGCTTCGTCCGCGTCCCCTATGACGACATCGATGCCGCCGGCGAGGCCGCTTCGCGCGCCGAGGTGGTGGCGATGCTGGTCGAACCCATCGAGGGCGAGGGTGGTATCGTCGTGCCGCAAGCGCGTTACCTCGCCGCACTGCGCAAGATTTGCGACGAACGCAATCTGCTGCTCATGATCGACGAAGTGCAGACCGGCATGGCGCGTACCGGGCGGTGGTTCGGCTTCCAGCACGACGACATCGCTCCCGACGTCATCACGCTGGCCAAGGGACTGGGTAACGGCGTGCCCATCGGTGCTTGCGTCGCACGCGGCGTCGCGGCTGAGGTGCTGCAGCCGGGCACCCATGGTTCGACCTTCGGCGGCAACCCACTGGTCTCCGCAGCGGCGCTTGCGGTCATCGACGTCATCGAACGTGAAGGCCTGGTCGAGCGCGCACAGGTCCTGGGCGAACGCCTGCAGCGCGGCTTCCGCGATCGCCTCGGCAAGCAGGCCGGTGTGCGCGAAGTGCGCGGCCGCGGCCTGATGCTCGCCATCGTCCTCGATCGGCCGTGCGGTGACCTGGTCAGGCTGGCCCTCGATGCCGGCCTGCTCGTCAACGTCACCGCCGACAACGTCGTGCGCCTGCTGCCGCCGCTGATCCTGAGCGACGCCCAGGCCGACGAGCTGATCGAACGTCTCGGCGAGGTGATCGAAGGCTTCCTCGCCGAGCTCGCGTGAGCCGGCGGGTGGCGTCTGCACCGTCATGAGCGTGCGCCATTATCTCTCGCTGCTCGACCTCGAACGCGACGAGGTCGTGGCGCTGATCGCGCTCGCGATCAAACTCAAGCGATGGCGGCGGCAGGGCTTTCGCCCACCGCTGTTCAGCGGCAAGACGCTTGCGATGATCTTCGAGAAGTCGTCGACCCGGACGCGGGTGTCGTTCGAAGTCGCCATGGCCGAAGGCAGCGGCAGCGCGATATTCCTCTCCACCCGTGAATCGCAGCTCGGTCGCGGCGAACCTCCGGAAGACACCGCACGGGTGCTGTCCGAGATGGCCGATGCCGTCATGATCCGGACCTTCGAGCACGACATGGTCGAGCGCTTTGCCAGCGTGTCGCGCGTACCCGTCATCAACGGTCTCACCAACAGCCTGCATCCCTGCCAGGTGCTCGCCGACCTCATGACATGGTTCGAGCATCGCGGCGAAATTCGCGGTCGCCGCGTTGCCTGGGTCGGCGATGGCAACAACATGTGCAATTCCTATATCAACGCCGCCGACCTGATGGGTTTCGACCTGCGTGTGGCCGTCCCGGCTGGTTATGAACCTGCGGCCGCGACGGGCACGGCCCGCCTGACCCTCACGCACGACCCGGTAGTGGCGGTGCGCGACGCCGACCTCGTCGTCACCGACGTGTGGGCGAGCATGGGGCAGGAAGACGAAGCGGCTGCGCGGCGCGAGGTGTTCCGCCCGTTCCAGGTCAACGGTGCACTGATGGCCCATGCCGCGCCGGATGCCCTGTTCATGCACTGCCTGCCGGCGCATCGCGGCGAAGAGGTGGCCAGCGAGGTCATCGATCATCCCGACAGCGTGGTTTGGGATGAGGCCGGTAATCGTCTGCATGCGCAGAAAGCCTTGCTCGATTTCCTGTTTCGTTCGAGCTGAGCGTGGCGCTTGGGTCATGCAGGTCGCCAGGCCGCCGCGTCGTCGCTCACGCCACCGCATGATCCGGAGGGGCCCGTCGCTGTCGCCGTTGATGCCAGCGGCAACGGCGCGCTGGGCGGCCGTCGAGTACCGGGGGATCCCGGCAGGTTCTCCGCGCGCGTCGATCGTGCCTGGCACGCGATGGCCGCCACCCTGGGTTCGCCGCTTTGATCAGTGCGCGCGACGAACATGGGGAGACCTCGAAGCGAAGCGATTGACGCCCCTGCGGGGCCTCGTTAGCGTGTCCGCGGCAGTTCGCCAGACCGGTTTCGACGCATGACGGATCCCCGTGGCATCGGCATGACCTCACAGCGTGCGCGCAACCGGCTCGTCGAGCAGTTGCGTGGGATGGGCATACGCAGCGAGATCGTGCTGGAAGTCATCCGCACGACGCCACGACACTTGTTCGTCGACGAGGCGCTGGCCAGCCGGGCGTACGAGAACACCGCACTGCCGATCGGCTTTGGTCAGACCATTTCGCAACCCTACATCGTCGCGGCCATGACCGAGGCGCTACATGCCAGCGGCGCGCTCGACCGCGTACTCGAGATCGGCGCCGGCTGCGGCTATCAGAGCGCGGTCCTCGCACAGCTCAGCGGCAGGGTGTTCAGCATCGAACGCATCGCCGCGCTGGCTAACAAGTTGCGCTCCCGATTACACGCGTTGCGCATCAACAACGTGCGCGTGCGTCACGCCGACGGCTTCGCCGGTTGGCCCGAACACGCGCCCTTCGATGCGATCCTGGTCGCGGCCGCCCCGGTCGGTATTCCCGAAGCCCTGCTAACCCAACTCGCGATCGGTGGGCGCCTGATCATCCCGGTCGGCCGTGCCGGCAGCCAGGAACTTCGACTGGTCACGCGCACCGCTTCCGGTTTCGAAGACAGTGTGCTCGAACGGGTCAGCTTCGTACCGTTGCTCGATGGTGTGAGTTGAGCGTGACGACGCGCAAGTCGGCAGCGTTGATCGCGCGACAGCCACCTATCGTTCGCCGCGCACCATGGACGGGGACGAGCCGTACTCGCGGGGCGCCGCGTCGCGCGCGCGCCATGATCCCGACGCCAGCGGTCGGCTGACGAGGAGACGTGGCCGTGGCGGCGTGCAGTCCGGTCGGCGCGAGGCGAGGGGACGCGGCGAGGCTGCAGTGGAACACCACCCGCGTGCTCCTGCTGACGGCGGGTGTAGTGCTTGCAGCCTGCCAGTCGCAGCCGCAGGCTCCCATCGAGCGCAAGCAGATGCCGGATCAGCCGGCGCCGGCGGTCACTCGTGGTACGGTACCCGTCGTACCGGCGCGCACTGTCGGCGCGCGACCGGCCGAGCATGTAGTCGTCCGCGGTGACACCCTCCACGCGATCGCCTGGCGCTACGGTCTCGATCATCGCGATCTCGTACGCTGGAACGGCATCCGCAACCCGGATCTCATCATCGTCGGTCAGCGCCTGCGCCTGACGCCACCGCCGGTCGCGCGCCCGGCCACGCCGCCTGCGGCACCGCGCGCCGGTGCGCCACCCGCCACGCCGTCGCGTGCACGGCCCGCGCCATCGTCGACGGCGCGGCCGCCGGCCGCAGCACCCGAGGGCGCGCCGACGCGCGCACTGCGCTGGCAATGGCCCACGCTCGGCAAGGTGACGACGGCAACCTCGGTGACCGGCACTCGTGGCTTGGAAATCCGCGGCAAGCGCGGCCAGGAGATCAAGGCCGCGGCGGCCGGCGCCGTGGTCTACAGCGGAAGTGGACTGCGCGGATACGGTGAGCTTATTATCATCAAGCACGACGATACGTTCCTCAGCGCGTACGCCCACAACGAGACACGGCTGGTACAGGAAGGCCAGCGCGTCGAGGGCGGTCAGCTGATTGCCCGCATGGGCAATTCGGAGGCACGTGACGTCATGCTGCACTTCGAAATTCGTCGTAACGGGAAGTCCGTGGACCCCAGCCAGTACCTGCCGAAGCGATGACGACCGACACCGCCCATGACGGACTCCCGCGGCAAGACGCGCAATAGGAAGGGCGCCGCCCCTGCGCCGGCCGCGGAGGACGGCGGCGAATCCACGCGTAATGCCGAT
The DNA here is from genome assembly GCA_050184115.1 of Gammaproteobacteria bacterium. Classification (GTDB taxonomy): domain Bacteria; phylum Pseudomonadota; class Gammaproteobacteria; genus JACKNG01. The sequence continues at coordinate 86,176 of JBFXAQ010000007.1, forward strand.
GATGCCGAGTTCGAAGACGGACTCGACGCCGAAGAGGACGGCGAGTTCGATCTTGCGCAGACCGCGGACGAAGGCGACGACGTCAAGGACGAGGCGCCGCAGCAGTTCGAACCGGGCGAGGTCGCGCAGGGCGACATCGACGCGACCCGCCTCTACTTGAACGAGATCGGCTACTCCTCGTTGTTGACGGCAGCGGAAGAGGTGCAGCTCGCACGGCTCGCCTTACGCGGCGACGGCAAGGCACGCGAGCGTATGATCGTCAGCAACTTGCGTCTCGTCGTGAAGATCGCGCGCCGCTACATGAATCGTGGTCTGGCCCTCCTGGACCTCATCGAGGAGGGCAACCTTGGGCTGATCCGGGCAGTGGAGAAGTTCGACCCGGAACGAGGATTCCGCTTTTCGACCTACGCGACATGGTGGATTCGGCAGACTATCGAGCGGGCACTGATGAACCAGACTCGCACGATCCGGTTGCCGATCCACGTCATCAAGGAAATCAACGTCTACCTGCGGGCCGCGCGCGAACTGGCGCAAAAGCTCGATCGCGAGCCGAGTCCCGAAGATGTCGCCAACATGCTCGACAAGCCGATCGAGGACGTCAAGCGTATGCTCGGCCTGAACGAACGAACCACTTCGGTCGACGTTCCCGCCGAGCGTGATTCGGATCGATCGGTTCTCGACACCATTCCGGACGAACACAACACGGACCCGGTCGTGCTCCTGCAGGACGATGACGTTCAGCGGCACCTGGAAACCTGGCTGGCGCAGTTGAATGACAAGCAACGCGCGGTAGTCGAACGCCGGTTCGGTCTCAATGGCCAGGAGATCGCCACGCTCGAAGAGGTCGGCAGCGAGATCGGCGTGACCCGCGAACGAGTGCGCCAGATCCAGATCGAGGCATTGAAGCGCCTGCGCAAGATCCTCGAGCGCGAAGGTTTCTCTGTGGAGCAACTGTTCGCGGAGATCTAGTGCCTCCCGTCAAGGAACAGCGAAGCGGCAAGGGGGCAGGCGTTGCTGTTTTCGGTTGATCGAAACGAGGCGGTCTAGTTGACGCGCGACAGGAATGACCGGCGGCGACGTTCCTCGCGATGCGGGTCGCGGCGTTCGCCGCCCGGGCACGGTTCGGAACAGTAACCACCTCGGCGCCGGCGCCCGCAGGCGTTGCTCAGATCATGTACAAGGCGGCGACGACGGCGCGACCCTCAGCGGCGAGCAGGTTGAACGAGCGACATGCGGCGCCGGTGTCCATGATCTCGAGGCCGACACCGCGCTCCGCCAGCAAGCCGACGAGGGCATAGTCGAAGAAGCGCTGCTCGGCGCCGGTACCGAGGATCACGATGTCGGAGCCGAGGTCGGCGAGCATGGTGGCCTCTGCGGCACCGAACTGTTCCACGTTCGGTGGCAGCAGATCGAGCCGGACACCGTTCGGCTCGACCACGCAGGGACCCTCGATGCGACGGTCGCCGACGCGGATCCAGCCCGGCGCGTAGGCGGTGATCGAAAGTGTACCGGCGGGTGATTCGAAATCCAGCTTCATGCAGGGCAGTGGTTGATGGCTGCGGCGATTGTATGATCGCGGCCCGCGCGCGATGCAAGGCGTCGCGCGGCCGCGTAGCCCTGGGCAACGGTGCGCTGACCCGTGGGATTCCGTGCGGCGCGCCGCATGGCCCGCGCCCGCAGGCTCTGCTTGAGCCACAATTTCCAAAACCCCGATACGACGGAGAGCATCCATGAAAATCATTCTTCTCGGCGGCCCCGGTGCCGGCAAAGGCACGCAGGGCGATTTCATCTGCGCACGCCACGGCATTCCCAAGATTTCCACTGGCGACATGCTGCGCGCGGCGGTCAAGGCCGGGACGCCGTTGGGCCTGGAGGCGAAAGCCATCATGGACGCGGGTGGCCTCGTCTCCGACGAACTCATCCTCGGTCTCGTGCGGGATCGCGTTGCCCACGACGACTGTGCCAACGGTTTTCTCTTCGACGGCTTTCCGCGCACCATCCCGCAGGCCGAGGGACTAGCCGCCAGCGGTATCGAGATCGACAAGGTCGTCGAGATCGCGGTCGACGACGAGGAGATCGTCAAGCGCATGTCGGGGCGGCGCGTGCACCCGGGATCAGGGCGCACCTACCACGTCGTCTTCAACCCGCCGCGCGTCGCCGATCGCGACGACGTCACCGGAGAGCCGCTGGTGCAACGTGACGACGACAAGGAGGAAACCGTGCGCAATCGACTGGCCGTTTACCACGAGCAGACGAAGCCTCTGATCGATTTCTATTCGAAGCACGCGCAGGCGGATGGGAAACTCGAATACATCGCGATCGATGGTGTCGGCGCGGTCGACGACATCCGCGCGAAGATCGAACTCGCGTTGTCGAAGTGATCGCGCACAGCGAACACGTGTGTGTCGTGTTACGAGAATGATGCGATCACGTCGTGGATGTTGTGCGTTGCTGTCGTGTTGAAGACGTAGAAAAAATTGCGTGTATTCATTGCAGATCCGATCCTAGTGATGTATATAGGCCCCGTGGTGTAGTCTCATTAACCTCAATTAATCATTGAAGGGGGCCTCAATATGGCGAAGGCAAAGAAGAAGGCAGCGAAGAAGAAAACAGCGGTAGCGAAGAAGAAGACCGCTAAGAAGAAGGTGGCCAAGAAGGCCGCGAAGAAAAAAGTAGCCAAGAAGGTGGCGAAGAAGACCGCCAAGAAGAAGGCGACCAAGAAGAAGGTAGCGAAGAAGAAGGCGACCAAGAAGAAGGTCGCGAAGAAAGCTGCCAAGAAGAAGGTAGCGAAGAAGAAGGCGACCAAGAAGAAGGTCGCGAAGAAGGCTACCAAGAAGAAAGCGACGAAGAAGAAGACAGCTCGAAAAAAGTAACGGCGCGCGATCGCCAACCTGACGAGCGCGAGCGACTTCAGGCTGCCAAGACTGAAGTCCGCGCCAGGCTCGCAGCTCGACGGGAAGCCGCACGGTCAAGGAAGGCCGAACAGGTGAAGCGCGCTGCGATGAAGAGAGCTGTAGATCAATTCGCAAGGAAGTGGGAACGGGAATACGATCGCAAGCACAAGCCTCGTTGATCGATATTCACCCCTGTGACACGCGAGTGTCACCGCCGCCGGCAGCGCCGGCGGCGCTCCCCGCAAGAACGACGACTGGGCCCTTCCCTCGGGAAGGGCTTTTGTTTGTCGCCCTCACGTGCCGCCCGGCGTTTTCCTTGACTTCCCTGGTCTTGCAAGGATGAATCGGCGGCCAACGCAACGCCGAACGCGCCCCGCGCCGCCGCGCCGCCGCAGTGTCCTGCGCGTACTCGGGTTCTATCTGCGGCACCTGCTGCTGTGGTTCGCGGTCGGCCTCGCCGCCTACTGGCTTTGGCTCGATCGCGAAGTCGCGAGCACGTTCCAGGCCCGCCAATGGTCCTTACCGGCCCGTGTCTACGCGCGGCCGCTCGAACTGTTCCCAGGGGCGATGGTCTCCGCCACGCGTTTGCGCCGGGAGCTCGCGCGACTGGGTTACGAGGAGGTCGGGCGTCCGCTCGCCCGCGGACAATTCGTCGCCAAGGGAAACGTCGTCGAGGTCTTCGCGCGTGGCTTCGACTTTTGGGATATCCCCGAACCTCAGCGTCGCTTTCGCGTGGCTTTCGACGGGCCGCGCGTCACCGCAGTAAACGATGTCGTCAGTGGCGAAGTTCTTGGTCTTTTGCGACTGGAACCCGCCGAAATCGGCAGCATCAATCCGCGCAGCTTCGAGGATCGCAAGCTATTGCGTTACGACGGGTTGCCGGCGCGCTTCGTCGCCGCACTGGTCGCCGTCGAAGACCGTCGTTACTTCACGCATTTCGGCATCGACGTACTGGGTTTGGCGCGCGCCATGCTGAGCAATGTGCGGGCCCGTCGCTGGGTGCAGGGTGGAAGCACATTGACCCAGCAGCTGGTCAAGAACTTCTACCTGACCCGTGAGCGGACTTTGTCGCGCAAGCTCACGGAAATGTTGATGGCGATCTCGCTGGAGTGGCGCTTCGACAAGCGGGACATCCTGGAAACCTACGTCAACGAGGTGTTCCTGGGGCAGGACGGCAACCGCGCCATCCACGGTTTCGAACTCGCTGCGCAATTCTATTTCGGCAGGCCACTGGCGGAGCTCGACGTTTCATCGATGGCGTTGCTGATCGGTATGATCAAGGGGCCGTCCGTCTACGATCCCCGCCGCCAGCCGGAGGCCGCACGGCGCCGCCGCGATACCGTGCTCGACGTCCTTGTCGACGAGCGCATCATCGATACGAAGACGGCAGATGCCGCGCGCGCCACCGCCGTCGAGGTGCGCCCGGGTCGCCTGCGCAGGGGGCGTGGAAATCCCGCCTTCATGGCACTGGTCAAGCGCCAGCTCCTCGCCGAATACAGTGCCGAAGATCTCAACGCGGCCGGCCTCAACATCTACACCACATTGGACAGCGACCTGCAGGACCGCATCGAGACCCAGGTCGGCGAGACTCTTGACGCAATCGAGCGCGACGGACATAGGCGGGATCTGCAGACCGCGCTGGTCGTTGTCGATCCTCACAGCGGCGAGGTTCTCGCCATGCTGGGCGACCGCCATCCGGGTTACGCGGGATTCAATCGTGCGGTTGACGCGAGGCGCCCGGTCGGTTCGGTCATCAAACCGTTCGTGTACGCGGCTGCCCTGTCTCAACCGGCGCGCTACGCGCTGTTTACGCCGCTCGCCGACGTCGCCGTCTTGTGGCAAGCACCGAACGGTGACCACTGGCAGCCGAAGAATTTTGACGGTCGCGAGCACGGCCGGCTCCCTTTGATCGAAGCGCTCGGGCGTTCACTCAACCTCGCGACGGTCAATCTCGGTCTCGAACTCGGCCTGCCCGCGGTGCGAGATTTCCTGCGCACGGTCGGCTTCGGTGACGATTTGCCAGCCTACCCGTCCATACTGCTTGGAGCGGTCGAGATGTCACCGCTCGCACTCGCGGAGACCTACACATCGGTCGCCAACGACGGCTTCAGAGTACCCCTGCGCGCGATCAGCGACGTCACCGATCACGGGCAGCACAAGCTGCGACGTTACGGCCTCAAGATAGAACACGTGATGGAACCGGCGACGGCCGCGTTGGTACGCTTCGGCATGACGCGGGTGGTCGCCGAGGGCACGGCGCGCGGCGTCTTGTCGGCGTTGCCCGGTGCGCAACCGCTGGCCGGCAAGACCGGGACCTCCAACGACAACCGCGACAGCTGGTTTGCTGGATTCGGCACCAATCGCCTTGCCGTCGCCTGGGTCGGCCGCGACGACAACAGCGCGACCGGTCTCACCGGTAGCAGTGGAGCGATGCGGGTGTGGATCGCTGCGATGCGCGAGGCGGACGTGACAGCGCTCGACATGGAGCTTCCAACGGGGCTCGAATGGCGCCGGGTGGACCTGGCCCGCGGCGTCGCGCTGCCGGAGCAATGCGCGACCGGCGAGCGCATACCTGTTCATCGCGACAGCGTGCTGTCATCCTCGGCGACCTGTAGCGAGCCCGGCCCGGCAGAATCAGCAGCGCCGGGCCTGTTCGAACGTCTGCGCGGGGTGTTCAGTCGATGAGAACGCTGTTGGTACGATCGATGCTCATCGGGCTCACCTGCCTGTTGCAAGCCTGTGCGAGCGGCGGAACACGTGCGCCTATCGAGTCAAGGGGTACGACAGCAGCCCCTGCGATCGCCGGACCGGCGGGTTCCCCACCGCGTACGGACGGAGCCGTGCGCGCGCTGCCCGATCGGCCCGTGCCGAAGGCCGAACCGCTGTCGGACGAGGAGCCTGGCGGGACCGGGCAACTGGCCATGGCGGCTCCAACGGAACGGCTGGTGCCGGAACCCGTGCCGGCACCACGCGACCCCGCGACCGCGAGCCTGCTGGCCGCCGCCATGCAGGCGGTCACGCGCGACGACTGGGAGCGGGCGTTGGCGGCCTTGGAACGCGCCGTCAAGCTCGCCCCCGATGACGCCGGTCTGTGGTACCAACTCGCTTATGTGCACCACCGGCGCGGCGATCACGAACAAGCCGTGCAGACCGCGCGACGAGCACTCAGCCTGCCGGTCTCGGCGGCCGAGCGCGCACGCACCTGGCTGTTGATCGCGGAAGTCGAAACTGCGCGAGGGGACGCGGCTGCAGCGGCGGCAGCCCGCGCGCAGGCGGAACCGTAGCTTTGCGACGAGCGAGCCGCGGAGCGGAATCTCCGCGGGCTGCAGGAGCGGACTTCCTCAATCCCGCTCGACAAGCTCGGCGATGCGCTCGGGTAGACCGCCGTGCACGCTGTAGGCAAAGGCGATGACTTCGGCCACGGCGACGTACAAAGCCTCCGGAATCACGTGGCCCAGTTCGACTTGGGCAAGGATTTCGACCAGCTGCGGGTCGTCGCTGATCGGCACATCATGCTCGCGCGCCTTGTCGGCGATGCGTTGCGCGAGTTCACCGCAGCCCTTGGCCGTCACACGCGGTGCGCTAGCGCCATCCCAATGCAGTGCGACGGCGATGTTGACCGGCTGCCCGTGTTTCATACCGCGACGTCCACCAGGGTGCAGGGTATTGCCGGGCCGCGTGCGAGCGACGGGACAGTGCCGCCGACCGCGACACCGGCCACCGCGAGATTGTGGGCGCGTAAAGCCTGCTCGAGGTTGGCGATGGCGTCGGTCAGCGCTGCCGCGTAGGCGGCATCGTCGGACGCGACCCGTACCCGCAGCCCATCGGCGCTGCTGGCGACATGCGCGGTGAAGGTCACCGTGTCGCTGAGCGCGATCCGCAGCGTCACGCGCGCGTTGGTCGTGGCGCCGTCCTCGTGCGCCGGACGTGCGTCGCCTTCGAAGTCGAATTGCCAGAGGTCGAAACGATCACCGTGCCGAACTGGAAGCTCGAGACCGAGGTGCCAGGGTGTGCCCGGCGACTGCGCGGCGCTGCTCAGGTGCTGGGTCTGGATGCGGGCGACGGCGCTGTCGACGAGTGCACGCAAGGCATCGACGTCCGCTGCGGCGTGAACTGCGCCGGCCGGGGTGGCAGGCACGCCGCCGTTCGATGTGCTCATTGTCGGTACGGTCGCGGAGCGTCTGTCGATGGCGTCGCGCGCGGGAGCGGTCGGGTGGTTCGGTGCAGCAGGAGTGGTCGTAGTGGCCTCGGCCGCGCGGGGAACACCGGCGGGCTCACCTGGTAAGTGTCGCCTCAACTCGAATAGTGCTTCGAGTGCTCCACCCCTGGCACCATCGGCGCGCGCACGGGCGGCAGCTGGTGCGCCGAGTTCCCCACGCAGACGTGCTTCGGGCGGTGTCGCGGCGGCGATCACGGTGGCACGCAGGCGTGCCGGGACGGCGAGATCCGCACTGCGCGGCAGGTTGCCGACAAATACCCTGGCGGCTGCGCGCAGGGGCATCGGCGCGGCCTTTCCGCTCTCTGCGGAGTTGCCGACCTGGGGACTCGCGAGGCGATCCAGCACACGTACCAGCGTCAATGTGTCGGCAGCCGTGCCCTGCCGTGGCAGGGTGCGCGCCATCCCGCGGCCGATCACGGTGCTGGCCGGGTCTGCGGTGGCCGGCGTACGAACCTGCAGAATCACGTTCGGTGAATTCGACACGACACGCAGTGCGAGTTTCTCGCCGACCTGCAGTGGTACGTCGTTGCGTGCCGTGACTGTCTGACCACCGATGCGCAGGCGGGTGTAGTTCAGTGCCGGCGTGCCGATAACCTCGGCGGAAAGCAATTGGCCAACCTGCCAGGCAACGCTGCTTCGCGCCGTCGGCGTGGCGGCCGGGGGCATAATCGTCGGCGGCAGAATCTGCATGGCTGGAAGAGCGGCGGGAGCGCGCGAAACTTGATCCGGAAGGATGAGCAACTTGCGGGGAATGCGAGGGTGTCCGTCGCGCTCCGCTCGTCCACGACTGACATCCGCGAAACGGCTCCCGGTTTACCAGTGGCCTGGACGCGCTCCTCGCCGACGCCGGTGCACGCGCGGCGCGAGAGGGCGCGCCGGGTGTGGGCCGGACTGCGCAAACCGACCCTGTCGGTGCGTGGACCACTGCTGCTCACGGCAGGTACGCTGGGGCTCGTCGTGATTCTTGCGTTGCTGCAGGCTTTGCCAAGGGGAACAATCAGGACCGACTGCGGCGCGGAGGCTGCCCCCGGGGTCAACTGGAACACGTGTGACCGCAGCGGCGAGCGCTTCGACCATCTCGACTTGTCGCGCGCACGCGCCCGCAGCGCGCGTCTGGATGCCGCCGGATTCTCGGCGGGTGTACTGCGCGACACCGATTTTTCCTATGCAGATCTCAGTGGCGCAGATCTCTCTTTGGCCGATCTGCGCGGCGCGCGCCTCACCGGTGCCAACCTGCAGGGTGCGAACCTGGCTCATGCGCTGCTGAACGGCGCCGACCTGCGTTTCGCCGATCTGCGCGAGGCGCGGCTCGATGGCACCGATCTCACAGAAGCAACGCTGGACGAAGCCCTCTGGACCGACGGCCACGTTTGCGCACGTGGTTCGCGCGGTCGTTGCGTCAGGCGATGAACCCGCGGGTGCGGGCGAGTTCTGCGGCGGGCCGCGCTTCGACCGGTGCCGAGTGCGCCGTGACGTAACGCTGTACGGTGATGGCCGCGGCTGGAACGTCGTCGGCGATCCCGGCCTTGTGGCGCAAGTGCCGCAAGAAGGCCCCTGGTTCGGGTAGTTCCGCCCAGACGCTCGGGAGATAGGTCGCCCGGCGGTCCCGATAGGTCACGATGAGGCCGTCAACACCCGGACGCAGGCGTCGCACGAGATCGGTCTCGTCGCGAAAGGCCAGCGCTTCCGGCGTCGACAGCACGTAGACATCGAGTTCGATCGTGTCGACCTCGGCTGCGCTCACCGGCGCGAAGCGCGGATCATCGAGCGCCGCGGCGCGGGCATTGGCGATGACATCGTCATGGAGTGCGCGGTGAGCCTGCAGGGACCCGATGCAGCCACGCAGGCGCCCATGCTGGCGGAGGGTGACGAAGCTTGCTCCCGGGGCGCCGAGTGGGCTCTGCCGGATCGATGCGCCGAGTACCAGTGGTGTGCCACCGGTCGCGGCGGCGAGCGTCGCCGCGGCGGCCAGGCAGGCCAAAGTCTCGAGCCACACGTCATCGTCGCCGGGATGGTCAGGCGAGCGCATAGGCCGCATACCCGACGACCCGGTCGTGACCGCCGGCGGTATCGCCGGAATTGCACAAGGCGAGCCGTTCGATACTGGCCGCGCGAGTCGCGGCAAGATGGAGCAGCCCGTTGAGCGCGCGACAACCGCAAGCCCGGCCGGGGTCGATGCGGCGCGGGTCGAGCGCCAGGATGGCGCGATCGGTATCACCATCGACGGCACGGGCCGTGTCGTAGTCGAGGAAGTGGCTGAGGTCGGTGCTCACAACCGTCAAGGTGTCGTCGCGGTCCCACCATGGAGCCAGCAGCCCGGCGACAGCGGCTGGCGGGAGGTCGCCGATGAGCAGCGGCAACAACGTGAATTCGCCGAGCACCGTCTGCAGGAAGGGCAATTGAACCTCCAGCGAGTGTTCCGGGACATGGGCGGCATCGACATACTCGACCACGCCGCTCGAAACCAGCGTCTGCGCGGCCGCGGTGTCGACGGCAACGTCGCCGAGCGGCGTGCGGAAGTATTCGCAGGTGACGGTTGCAGCACCGCGGACCGCCACGCGGTGAGGGGGGCCTACCAGCACGACGCGCCGCGCGGAATGTCCGCAAGATTGGAGGTGGTGATAGGCGGTGGCCGCCGCCGGGCCGGAGTAGATGTAACCGGCGTGGGGCACGATCAATGCGCGCGGTCGCGGCCCGTCGTGGTCAGGGGCGGCGTCGAGCAGGGCAGCGACGGCGTCGCGCAATTCGTTGGCGACGGCGGGATAGAACAGTCCGGCCACCGCCGGCGCGCGAATAGTGCTCATCGACCCTCCGGATACATCCGAGGTGAGACTGGAAAATAGGTCGTCGCGCCCCCATTTCAAGCGCATTCCGCAGCCGGACCCTGCTCATGACGGACCGCGCCCTAGAGCCCGACAAGTTGCACCCGACGCACTACTGGCACGCCCTGGAGGACGGCCGCGTGCAATGCGATCTCTGTCCACGTGCCTGCCGCATGCAGGCTGGCCAGCGCGGCCTGTGTTTCGTGCGCGCGGCGCACGCTGGCGCGGTCGTCCTCACCTCTTACGGCCGCTCGAGCGGATTCTGCCTCGATCCCATCGAGAAGAAGCCGCTCAATCACTTCTACCCCGGCTCCGCGGTACTGTCGTTCGGCACCGCCGGCTGCAACCTCGCGTGCAAGTTCTGCCAGAACTGGGACATCAGCAAATCGCGTGAGACGGACACGCTGGCGGCCGCTGCCAGTCCGCGCGCGATTGCCGACGCGGCCCCGGCACATGGTGCCCGCAGCGTCGCCTTCACCTACAACGACCCGGTCATCTTCCACGAGTACGCGGTCGATGTCGCGAGTGCCTGCCATGAGCAGGGCATCGCTTCCGTCGCGGTGACCGCCGGCTATGTGTGCGCGGCACCGCGACGCGAATTCTTCCAGCACATGGACGCGGCCAACGTCGACCTCAAGGCCTTCTCCGACGATTTCTATCGCCGCCTCACCGGCGCCGCACTCGGCCCCGTGCTGGAGACTCTCGAATACATCGCCCACGAGACCGCGACCTGGCTCGAGTTGACCTGCCTCCTGATCCCCGGTTGCAATGACGACAGCAGAGAGATCGCGGCCATGAGCCGCTGGGTCCGCGAGCACCTCGGGGCGCACGTACCACTCCACTTCAGCGCTTTCCATCCGGACTGGAAAATGCGCGACGTGCCGCCGACGCCACCGGCGACGGTGATGGAAGCGCGGCGCATTGCGCGCGACGAAGGTCTGCTGCACGTCTATACGGGCAATATCGACGATCGCGCTGGCGATGCCACGCACTGCCACGGTTGCGGTGCGGTCGTCATCCAGCGCGCGTGGTACGAACTGGAACGCTACACGCTCGATGCGCGGGGGTGTTGCAGCGCCTGCGGAACGGCTTGCGCGGGCCGCTTCGGCGTCGCTCCCGGACGTTGGGGGCGGCGACGTCAGCCACTGCACATTGCGGGCTGATTCCGCACTTGAACAATTCGACGGACATCCCTATCATTCCGTCCTTCAATTGCGGGGTGGAGCAGTCTGGCAGCTCGTCGGGCTCATAACCCGAAGGTCGCAGGTTCAAATCCTGCCCCCGCTACCAAAATAAAAGGCCCCGGGTTATCGGGGCTTTTTATTTTGGGCTGGAGTAAAGCTTGGCAGATCGATTGCACGCAGAGCTGGAACCGACGGTCAACGGGCTGGGCTACGAGCTTTGGGGCGTGGAACGGTCCCGCGGTGGCGACAACCAGCTGTTGCGCCTGTACATCGATCATGTCGACGGCATCACCGTCGACGACTGTGAGGTGGTCAGCCGTCAGATCGGTGACGTCATCGAAGCCGGTCAACTCGTTCGCGGTGAATACACCCTCGAGGTTTCGTCGCCCGGGCTCGACCGCGTGTTGTTCACGCTCGAACAGCACCGCCGGTATGTCGGGCACGAAGTCCAGCTCCGCTTGCGCGACCTGGTGCAGGGGCGGCGGCGCCTGCAGGGGCGTTTGTGCGCGATTGCTGACGACGCCCTGGTGGTGGAAGCGGACGGCGAGTCGTACAGCGTGCCGTTCAGCGCCGTCGACCGCTCGCGCCTCGTGCCCGAGCTGCCGCGACGGCGCACCCCCCGATAACTTCGGGAACAGGATGGAAGCTTAGGTAAGCGATTGATGAATAAAGAGATATTGACCGTTGTCGATGTGGTCTCCAACGAGAAGAACGTCGGCAAGGAAATCATCTTCGAGGCCCTCGAGGCGGCGCTTGCCAGCGCAACGAAGAAGCGGTTCGAAGACGACGTCGATTGCCGCGTGGCCATCGATCGCGAGACCGGTAGTTACCAGGCCTATCGGCGCTGGGAGGTCGTCGACCCGGACGTCGTGCCCGAACTCGACCCGAGCGCCGAGGACTACGAGGAAGCGCGCGAGGCAGCCGACAGCATCGCCGCCGGCGAACTGCCCTACCCGGCACGCCAGATCTGGCTTGTCGAAGCGCGCGAGCGCGATGCCGCTCTGAACGGTGGGGACTACATCGAGGAGCCGCTCGAAGCGGCCGAGTTCGGACGCATCGCCGCGCAGACCGCCAAGCAGGTCATCGTGCAGAAGGTACGCGAAGCCGAGCGCGCCCAGGTCGTCGAGGCCTACCAGGATCGCGTCGGCGAACTCGTCATGGGCATCGTCAAGCGCGTCGAACGTGGCAACGTCTATGTCGATCTCGGCGGCAATGCCGAAGCCATCATCCTCAAGGAACATATGATTCCGCGCGAGTTGGTGCGAGCCGGAGACCGCATTCGCGGCTACCTGTTCGATGTGCGTCCGGAAAAGCGCGGACCCCAACTGTTCGTCAGCCGCACGGCCAAGGAACTGCTCATCGAGCTGTTCAAGCTCGAAGTGCCAGAGATTGGCGAGGGCATCATCCAGGTGCACGCCGCCGCCCGCGACCCCGGTCTGCGCGCCAAGATCGCGGTGCGCTCCCGCGACCAGCGGATCGATCCGGTCGGTGCCTGCGTCGGTATGCGCGGATCGCGCGTACAGGCGGTGTCGAACGAACTCGGCGGCGAGCGCGTCGACATCATCCTGTGGGACGAAAATCCGGCGCAGTTCGTCATCAATGCCATGTCGCCGGCCGAGGTCGTCTCCATCCTGGTCGACGAGGACACCCGGGCCATGGACGTCGCGGTGGTCGAGGACCAGCTCTCACAGGCCATCGGCCGCAACGGCCAGAACGTGCGACTGGCCAGCCAGCTGTCCGGCTGGGAACTCAACGTCATGACCGAATCCGAGGCGGAGCAGAAGTCGGAAGAGGAGGTGGTCAAGAACCAGAAGATGTTCATGGAACTCCTCGATGTCGACGAGGAGGTCGCGAACATCCTGGTGCAGGAGGGTTTCACTTCCATCGAGGAAGTCGCCTACGTGCCGGAACAGGAGATGGTCGAGATCGAGGAATTCGACGAGGCCCTGGTCGGCGAGTTGCGCCAGCGGGCCAAGGACCTGTTGCTGACTCGCGCCATCGCCAACGAGGAGCGCCTCGGTGACGAGCGACCGGCCGACGACCTCCTGGGCATGGAAGGGATGGACGAGGAACTCGCCTATCGCATGGCCGCGGCGGGAATCGTGACCATGGAGGATCTGGCCGAGCAGTCCGTCGACGAATTGCTCGAACTCGGTGGCCTCGACGAGGAACGCGCCGCCCACCTCATCATGAAGGCCCGCGAACCCTGGTTCGCCGAGGCCGAGCAGGCCGGTCAGAGCGAGGTGCGCGTCGATGGCTGAGGTTACCGTTTCCCAGTTTGCTGGCGTCGTCGGCATTTCCGTCGATCGCCTGGTCCAACAGCTGTCCGAGGCCGGCTTGCCGCCCAAGGCCCCGGAAGACACCATCTCGGACGACGAGAAGAGCCAGCTTCTGTCCTACCTGCGTCGCCTTCACGGCAAGAACGAGGAGGCCGCCGAGCCGGCCAAGATCACTCTCAAGCGCAAGACCGTCAGCGAGATCAAGGTCCCGGCGGAGCGGGGACGTCTGCGCACGCGCGGCGTGAAACCGGCAGCGCCGGCCAAGACCGTCAGCGTCGAGGTGCGCAAGAAGCGCACCTACATCAAGCGCAGCGTGGTGGCCGAAGAGGAGGCTGCGCGCGTCGAGAAGGAATCCGCGGAGCGCGATCGCGAGCGGGCCGAGGAGGAGGCGCTGCGCGAAGCGGAGGAGAGCCGCATCGCCGAGCAGCGCGCGAAGGAAGAGGCGGCCGCGGCACAGGAAGAGGCGCGACGCGAGGCTGCCGAAGCCGCAGTCGAAGCGGCCCGCCGAGAAGCCGAAGAACGCGAACGTGCCGAGCGCGCGGCGCGCGAGGCGGCTGCCGCGCCGGTTGTGGTCGCCGAAGCGGCCGCCGCCGCACCGCGACCGGCGTCCGCCCCGGCGCCGGCTCCGGGTGCGGACAAGAAGAAGGGCGCCAAGGGTAAGGGCCGCGGTGAGCGCGACGACCGCGACAGCAGCCGTGGCGGGCGCCGTGAATTGCACGTCGCGAGCGACAAGTCGGGTCGCCGGCGCAAGAAACCCGGTGCGACGCGACGCACGCTGTCCGGCGGCACGTCGAAACACGGGTTCGAGCGGCCGACCGCGCCAGTCGTAAGGGAAGTCGCGTTGCCGGAGACCATCACGGTTGCCGATCTCGCTCAGCGTATGTCGGTCAAGGCTGCCGAGGTCATCAAGGTGATGATGAACCTGGGCAGCATGGTCACCATCAACCAGGCCCTCGATGCGGAAACCGCCGCTGTCGTGGTCGAGGAGATGGGGCACAAGTCCAGGATCGTGCGCGGCGACGCCATCGAGGCCTCGTTGCAGGAAGTCGAGGCCGACGAGCGTGAACAGGAGTCGCGCGCCCCGGTCGTCACGATCATGGGCCATGTCGACCACGGCAAGACCTCGCTGCTCGACTACATCCGCGACACCCGTGTCGCGGCAGGTGAGGCCGGCGGGATCACCCAGCACATCGGCGCCTATCGCGTTGCCACCGCCATGGGCGATATCACCTTCCTCGACACCCCCGGTCACGAGGCCTTCACCGCCATGCGCGCGCGCGGGGCGAAGGTCACCGACATCGTCATCCTGGTCGTTGCCGCCGACGATGGCGTGATGCCGCAGACCGAGGAGGCGGTAAAACATGCGCGTGCCGGCAATGTGCCGATGATCGTGGCGGTCAACAAGATCGACAAGGCCGACGCACAGCCCGACCGCATCAAGCAGGAACTCGCCAACCGCGAAGTCATTCCCGAGGACTGGGGCGGCGACACGCAGTTCGTCAACGTTTCCGCCAAGACCGGCGAAGGTATCGAGAACCTGCTCGAGGCGATCTCGCTGCAGGCCGAGGTGCTCGAACTCAAGGCCGCGACCAGCGGGCCGGCGCGCGGTGTCGTCATCGAGTCTCGACTCGACAAGGGACGCGGACCGGTGGCCACCGTGCTGGTCCAGAACGGTTGCCTGAAACGCGGCGACATCCTACTCGCTGGCGGCGAGTACGGACGCGTACGTGCCATGATCGATGCCCGCGGCGAGCAGATCACCGAAGCGGGGCCGGGTGATCCGGTCGAATTGCTCGGCTTGTCGGGGACCCCCAATGCCGGCGACGAGGCGATGGTGGTGGAGGACGAGCGCAAGGCGCGCGAGATCGCGGCGTACCGCGTCGAACGTGAACGCGAATCGAAGATCGCACGCCAGCAAGCTGCCAAGCTCGAAAACATGTTCGCGCAGATGAAGGACGGCGAGCAGGTCTCGGTGCGGGTTCTGTTGAAAACCGACGTGCAAGGCTCGTGCGAAGCGCTGGCGGAATCGCTGCGCAAGCTCAGCCACGACGAGGTCCGCGTCGACATCGTGTCCTCCGGGGTTGGCGGCATCAACGAGTCGGATGTCAATCTGGCGCTGGCGTCGCGTGCCACCATCATCGGCTTCAACGTGCGTGCCGATGGCGCGGCGCGCAAGCTGGTCGAGGACGAGGGCCTGGAACTGCGCTACTACAGCGTGATCTACGATGTCATCGACGATGTCCGGGCGGCGGTCAACGGCCTGTTGTCGCCCGAGATCAAGGAGAACATCGTCGGTATCGCGGAGGTGCGTGACGTCTTCCGTTCCTCGCAGTTCGGCGCCATCGCCGGTTGCGTGGTCGCCGAGGGCACGGTCAAGCGCAGCAATCCGATCCGCGTGTTGCGCAATAACGTCGTCATCTACGAGGGAGAGCTCGAATCGCTGCGGCGCTTCAAGGACGACGTCAACGAAGTACGTGCCGGCACCGAGTGCGGTATCGGGGTCAAGAACTACAACGACGTGAAGGTCGGCGACCAGATCGAAGTATTCGAGCGCGTCGAGATCGCGCGTACGGTGTGAGGTGGGACTGGTCGCGAGATGCCACGTGAACGTGACTTCAATCGCATCGATCGCGTCGCCTCGACGATCAAGCGGGTTCTGGCGCAGCCGCTCGGCGAACTCGCCCGCGCCGCCGGCGCCGGCCTCGTGACCATCACCGGCGTGGACGTCTCGCCCGACCTGCGGCATGCGCGCGTTGCCCTGAGCGTGTTCGGCGAACACGATGCCGGCGACGATTTCGTCGCGGGCCTCGCCGCCCACGCGGTGGCGTTGCAAGGCGTGCTCGGGCGTGAACTGCGTACGCGGCGGACGCCGGTGTTGTCGTTCGAGCGCGACGACGCGATTGCACGCGCCGACCGTATCCAGCGTCTGCTCGACGGGCGTCGGGAGGATTGACGGCCATGGCGCGCCGACAGGGCGGGCGTAGGGCCCGCGGACGCGACATCAGCGGCATCCTGCTACTCGACAAGCCGTTCGGCCTGAGTTCCAACCAGGCCCTGCAGCGGGTGAAGCGTCTGTTCGATGCCCGCAAGGCCGGTCACACCGGCAATCTCGACGTCCTCGCGACGGGCCTGCTGCCGATCTGTTTCGGCGAGGCGACCAAGGTGTGCCAGTTCCTGCTCGACGCCGACAAGCGATACTGCGCGGACATCACCTTCGGCCAGCGCACTGCGACCGGCGACGCCGAGGGGGAAGTCGTCGCCGTGCGACCGACCGAGGGCCTCGACGAGGCGACGGTGCGGCGTGCGATGGAAGCCTTCAGCGGCTGGATCGAGCAAATGCCGCCGATGCATTCGGCCATCAAGCAGAACGGCCAGCCGCTCTACAAGCTGGCCCACCGCGGCATCGAGGTGGCGCGGGAGGTCCGGCGCGTGCGCATCGATCGGTTCGAGCTGCAGCGTTTCGAGCGCCCGCTTGCCGAGGTCGCGATCGAGTGCTCGAAGGGCACGTACGTACGCACGCTGGCCGAGGATCTCGGCGAAGTCCTCGGTTGCGGTGGCTACGTCTCCGCGTTGCGACGCGACGGTGCCGGGCCCTACCGGCTTGCCGACGCGTATACGGTCGAAGGTCTCGAACAACGGCTTGCCGACGGGGGGCACGCCGCTCTCGATGCGCTGCTCCTCGACCAGGACACGGCGCTCGAACACTTGCCGCGGACAGAACTCGGTGACGATGCCGCCTGGTATTTCGGACGCGGTCAGGCGGTCCAGGCAACAAGCGCTCCCCGGGATGGATTGTTGCGCATTTACGACGCCGCTGGACACTTCCTCGGGGTTGGCGAGGTTCTCGACGATGGCCGGGTCTCGCCGCGACGCCTGTTCCACCAACAGGCACCTGAATCCCAAGGGGAAAAATTGCGTCGGCGCGCATAAATTCCTTGAGAGACGGCGGGGGCGCGGTTAGAATCCGCGCCGAAACTGAACAGCAGTACGAATTGAGTGGTCGAGGAAATCAGTCCATGGCTTTAACGAGCGAACAGAAGAGCGCCATCATCACCGAGTACCAGTTGTCCGGAACGGACACGGGCTCACCGGAAGTGCAGGTCGCATTGTTGTCGGCACGCATCAACGATCTGTCCGGCCATTTCAAGGCGCACGCTCAGGACAACCACTCCCGCCAGGGCCTGCTGCGCATGGTCAACCGTCGCCGCAAACTACTCGACTACTTGAAGACGACCGACGTCAATCGCTACCGCGAACTGATCTCGCGGCTCGGCTTGCGCAAGTAGTCGGACGCGCTTCGCGTCCCACCGCAACGACTCTCCTTCCCTCCGAGCCGCTGCCACGCCAGCGGCTCTTTGATTTGCCAGGCAGGTAATACGAATATGGCGGCAACAACCGTTTCCTTTCAGTACGGCACCCACAGCGTCACCCTCGAGACCGGCAGAGTCGCGCGGCAGGCCTCCGGCGCGGTCATCGCGAGCATGGGCGAGACAGTTGTGCTCGCGACGGTGGTGGGCGCCAAAGGCGCGGATTCGGGGCGCGATTTCTTCCCGCTGACGGTCGACTACCAGGAACGCACTTACGCCGCTGGCAAGATCCCAGGTGGCTTCTTCAAGCGCGAAGGGCGTCCGACCGAGAAGGAAACCCTCACCTCACGTCTCATTGACCGCCCCATCCGTCCGCTGTTCCCCAAGGGCTACAACAGTGAAGTCCAGATCGTCTGCACCGTGATGTCGCTCGACCCGGCAGTCGACCCTGACATCCCGGCCATGCTCGGTGCTTCGGCTGCACTGGCCGTGTCGGGCCTGCCGTTCATGGGGCCCATCGGCGCAGCTCGCGTCGGCTACCGGGACGGCCAGTACCTGCTGAACCCAAGCTTCGGCGCGCTCAAGGAATCCGCGCTCGATCTCGTCGTCGCGGGTACGGCGAGCTCGGTGCTGATGGTCGAATCCGAGGCCAAGCGCCTGAGCGAGGAAGTGATGCTCGGTGCCGTCGTCTACGGCCACGAGCAGATGCAGGTCGCGATCCAGGCCATCAACGATCTCAAGGCACGGGTCAATCCGGATCCGTGGCCGTGGCAGGCGGCCGAGCCGAATACCGCGCTCATCGAGGCGGTCGGCGCGCAGTGCCGTGCCGGCATCGCCGAGGGCTATGGCATCGTCGACAAGCTCGCTCGCCGCGACTACCTGTCCAACGTGCGCAAGTCAGCGCTCGCCGCACTGACAAGTGGAGAGGATGCGCGCTGGAGCGAGAGCGAGGTCGGCGCGGTCATCGAGGATCTCGAGCACGATGTCGTACGCGGCACGATCATTGAAGGCAAGGCCCGTATCGACGGTCGCAGCAAGGAGCAGATCCGCCCGATCACGGTCGAGATCGGCGTTCTACCACGGACCCACGGATCGGCCCTGTTCACCCGCGGCGAGACCCAGGCCATCGTCGTAACGGCGCTCGGCACAGAGCGCGACGCGCAGATCGTCGATGCCATCGAGGGTGAGCGCCGCGAACCGTTCATGCTGCATTACAACTTCCCGCCTTACAGCGTTGGCGAGACGGGCCGGGTGGGGTCGCCCAAGCGCCGTGAGATCGGGCATGGGCGCCTGGCCAAGCGCGGCATCCAGGGCGTCATGCCCGACATGAGCACCTTCCCCTATGTCATCCGCGTGGTCTCGGAGATCACCGAGTCGAACGGTTCGAGTTCGATGGCGTCGGTCTGCGGTACCAGCCTCGCGCTGATGCATGCAGGTGTACCGATCGCGGCGCCGGTGGCGGGCATCGCCATGGGCCTGATCAAGGAAGGCGATCGCTTCGTGGTGCTGTCCGACATCATGGGTGACGAGGACCACCTCGGCGACATGGATTTCAAGGTCGCCGGTACCGCCGACGGCATCACCGCGTTGCAGATGGACATCAAGATCGACGGCATCACCGCCGAGATCATGCAGGTCGCGCTGGACCAGGCGAAGGCCGGGCGCATGCACATCCTCGGCGAGATGAACAAGGTCATCGACAAGCCCCGCGAGGAGATGTCGGAGCACGCGCCGCGCATCATCACCTTCAAGATCCCGGTCGACAAGATCCGCGACGTCATCGGCAAGGGTGGTTCGACCATCCGCCAGATCACCGAGGAGACGGGGGCGACAATCGACATCGCCGACGACGGTACGATCAAGATTGCGTCTGTCGACAATGCCGCCGGCCAGGCTGCGCGGGCACGCGTGCAAGCGATTACAGCAGACGTCGAGGTGGGCGAGATCTACGAGGGCAGGGTGCAGAAACTCATGGATTTCGGCGCCTTCGTCAATATCCTGCCGGGCAAGGATGGCCTCGTGCACATCTCGCAGATCTCCCACGAGCGAGTCGAGAACGTCAGCGACAAGCTTGCCGAAGGAGACATCGTCAAGGTCAAGGTGCTGGAGGTCGACAAACAGGGGCGCATTCGACTCAGCATGAAGGCCGTGTCCTGACGGACGTCGTCGACCTCGCAGCCACCAAGCTCTAGGTGCAACCCGGCTGCGGAGGCCAGCGGGAGTGGTGCAGCGCTTCAGCGCCGCGGGGCGACCTCTGCCAGCTTGCGTTCCGGCAGGGTGGTGGGCCCGCCACACTCCTGGCAGGTCGTGGCCAACGGCCAGCTACCCGCAATGCCGACCGCGCCGAGGATGTCACGCATCAACGGCGCCGAATCCGCTCCAAGTGGGCCGACCAGTACGCGATACATAGGCCCGTCGGAGCCGTCGACGCGTTGGATCTCCGGGGCAAAGCCAGCGTTATAGGCTGCCCAGCGCGCGGCGTTCTCGCGCGTACTGAAGCTACCGATCACCACGTAATCGTGTCGTTCAGCGGGTCTTTCGGCTGGCATGACCGCGAGCGCCGCCGGCCTGTCATCGGTGGCGGCACGCGCGGCGCCGCCAGGTAACTGTTCTGCGCAGACTGCACGACCATCGAGAGCACGGACCACCGTGCAATCGGCGGCGAGCGCCAGGCGGTGGCTGGCAACGGTCGGAACGGTAGGAGCCGCGATCGGTACCTCTGCACGCTTCGACGGAATGTCGGGTGCAGGCGCCGAGGTGTGGGCGCAGGCACTGACCAGCACCGCGAACGTCAAGGAAGCCATCTTGAGCATCATCCCGTCCCCATCCTCTAGATGTTCTCAAGAATATGAATTTATCCAAAAATTTTCAATAAGTTAGAGCCGATATTTAGAAAAATACTTATGTTTCAGCGCGATACGTACGGCAGTCGATGGTCCGTTGTTCGCTGACGATGGTATCCACGCGCCGATCGTGCGGAGATTCCGGCACGGTGTCGACGATCTGGCATTCGAAGGCGAGTGCCATCAGGTGAGCCGGGGCGCGGCGGGCAATCCAAGCGTCGTAGAAGCCCGCTCCGTAGCCAAGGCGCGCGCCGCGACTAGTAAAGGCGAGTCCGGGCGTGAGAACGACGTCGACCGGGTCGGTCCAGGGGACACTACCGGCCGGCGGCGAGAGGATGCCGAGTTCAGCCGGCGCCATGGCGTGCCAACCGGGAAAGGGAACGGCGTGCATCGTACGACGGTCCGCCAGGCGCGGGACCAGGACCTGCCGGCCGCTGGCGACGAACCAGTCGATCAGCGCCCGTGTCTCCACTTCGTCTGGCATCGAGACGTAAACAAAGACGGTCCTGGCGGGCGCCAGGACCGGGTGGCCTCGACAGGCGGCCGCGATGCATTGCGACGCGGCGGTTCGCGTCGTCGCCATCAACGCCGCGCGGCGGGCCCGCATCTGCGCGCGCAACCCTTGCTTGACAGTGGTCAGGGACTGCGGGTTCCGGTTCATGGCGGCACGGCTATCCCTTTATTTCGGGACTGATTTTCTCGTAGAATGCGCGGCTCGCCGGCCCCAGGGTCGCGGGTCTCGAGTTTCGATAGTAGGTTGCCCCGCTCGCGCGCTGCGGCGGCGGTACAGAGGAAGCATTGCATGGTTACGATTCGATTGTCGCGCGGCGGAGCAAAGAAGCGTCCGTTCTACCACATCATCGTCGCGGACGGCCGCTCCAAGCGCGACGGTCGCCACCTCGAGCGTGTCGGGTTCTACAACCCGTTGGCGACCGGACAGGAAGAGCCTTTCCGCATCAATCTCGAACGTTACGAATACTGGCTGTCGGTCGGTGCGTGTCCCTCGGATCGCGTGACACAACTGGTCAAGGCCAATAGCGCTGCGGCCTGACAACCCACCAGCCCCGCGCGGCGCTCGCCGCGACGGGGCAATGCCAGCTGCGCGCGGCGCGCCGGCGCCCGCGCGAGTCAGCGCGAACCAGCAAGCAGTCGCCATGATCGAACCCGTGGTCGTCGGGCGCGTGAGTGGCGTGTTCGGCACCCGCGGCTGGGTGCGGATCCATTCGTACACTCGACCTCTGGAGAACATTCTCGAATATTCGCCGTGGTCGCTGCGGGTCGACGGCGGCTGGCGGACATTCGAAGTGACCGCGGCAAAGCATCACCACCGGGGCCTCATCGTCGCCCTGGAAAATGTTGCCGAGCGCGACCGGGCAGCAGCGCTTGTGCACGCCGACATCGCCGTGGCTCGGGCGCAGCTGGGTGATCCTGGTCCGGCGAGCTGGTACTGGGTCGACCTGATCGGGCTCCGCGTCAACAACCTGACCGGCCTGACGCTCGGAACCGTACGGGGGTTGTACGAAACAGCCGCGCACGACGTCCTGCGCGTGGTCGACGATGACGGTCTCGAACGTCTGATCCCGTTCGTACGCGATGTCTACGTGATGGCGGTCGATCTCGCGGCCGGGATGCTCGTGGTCGACTGGCATGTCGACGACTGAATCCCCTCCCGGCACCGAACCTGGCCAACGTCCGAATGCGCAGGGAACCGTGCATTTCACTGTCATCACTCTATTTCCCGAACTGTTGGAGACCTTCGCTGCCGTCGGCATCGTCGGGCGCAGCCGGGCACGCGGCCTGGTCGAGATCGCAACCGTCAATCCGCGCCAGTACGCTGATGATCGTCGCGGCACCGTTGATGACGCCCCCTATGGTGGTGGCCCGGGAATGGTGATGATGGTCACTCCGCTGCGACGAGCCATCGCGGCCGCGCGGGAGCGCCACGGTGGCCGCACGCTGGTCGTCTACCTGAGCCCGCAGGGGTCGTGCTTCAACCAGGGCAAGGTCGCCGAACTCACCGGTTTCGACCACCTGATCCTGCTTGCCGGCCGCTACGAAGGCATCGACGAACGGGTGATCGCGCGCGATGTCGACTGCGAACTCTCGGTAGGCGATTTCATCGTCAGCGGTGGCGAAGTGCCGGCCATGCTGGTGATCGACGCGATCACCCGGACCTTGCCCGGGGCGCTTGGCGATGCCCGTTCCGCCGTCGAGGATTCGTTCAGCGACGGCCTGCTCGACCATCCGCACTACACGCGCCCGGAGGTGGTCGACGGGGACGCGGTGCCGGCAGTGCTGTTGAGCGGCGATCACGGGGCCATCGCCGAGTGGCGGCGGGCTCAGCGCTGGGCGAGGACGCGGGCGCGCCGTCCGGATCTGCTCGAACCGGCAGCGGGGCATGCTGCGGCGGGGCCTGATGACGTTCCCTGAACGGGCAGCGGCCAGGCCGAATTTGCGTCAAGTTGATGAATTTCCGGACGCTGATGCTGTAGAATCGCGCGCTCCCGGGAGCCCCCTCCCACCAGAAGCAGTAGCTAGAGCAGCAGTCATGGCCAATATCATCCAAGAACTCGAAGCAGAACAGATGCAGCGTGAGGTGCCGGCATTCGGCGCCGGCGACACCGTCGTCGTCCAGGTCCGCGTGAAGGAAGGCAACCGTGAGCGCCTGCAGGCCTTCGAAGGCGTAGTCATCGCGCGTCGCAACCGGGGGCTCAACTCGTCGTTCACCGTGCGCAAGATCTCCCATGGTGAAGGCGTCGAACGTGTCTTCCAGACCTACAGCCCGCTGATCGCCGACATCGAGGTGAAGCGTCGCGGTGACGTCCGCCGGGCCAAGCTCTACTACATGCGTGAGCGCCGCGGTAAGGCTGCACGCATCAAGGAAAAGATCGGCTGATCACCGCCGCTCGGGGTGCTGTCGTCTTCAGACGACGGCATCTGCGCCAAAACGTCTGACGAGGTACGCCACGATATCGGCGGACTCGTACATCCATTCTGCACGTGTCGGATCGTCGTCCTTGCCAAGGCGCAGGCACGGCACGGTCGAGCTGCCGCCGAAAGACACTAGGTCGCGGTGGTGCTCGTCGCTCCGCATCACGTCGCGCAGTTCGATGTCCAGTTTGAGGGCGGTGATCGCTTTACGCACGCGCGCGCAGAACATGCAGCTGTCGTACTGGTACAGCGCCATCGAGGCCGTTGCCGCATCCACCCGTGCCTGTTCGGCAGGGCTGCGCGAGACCTCCTGGACGGCGGAGCTGGACGAGTTGAACCACGAATCGAACATCGACATTCACCGTTGGGCACGCAGGGCCTGCAAGGTGTACTAAAGTCCCCAAATGCGCGCCGAAACGCAAGACCTTGAACGGTCCCGGCCCCGGTGACCACTAGTGCCGCCGACCGCACACCAGCCCGCGCCGACGCGGCGATGGTCGAGGCCTTCCTCGATCACCTATGGCTCGAGCACGGTCTGAGCGCGAACACCATCGCCGCCTATCGCAACGACCTCGAGCGTCTGAGCGAGTTTCTCCGCCTGCGTGCGCGTCGGCTACATGGGGCCACCGAGGACGACTTGCTCGAGTTCATGGGCGGCGGACACGGGCTCGGCGTCCGCACCCGCGCGCGGCGCCTGTCCAGCCTGCGCCGGTTTTATCGCTACCTTCTGCGCGAACGGCGCATTGCCAGCGATCCGAGTCTGCGCCTCGAATCGCCGCGGCTCGGGCGGCCGTTGCCGAAATCACTGGGGGAACGGGACGTCGAGCGCCTGCTCGAGGCGCCCGCCGTCGACGGCCCGCTGGGGCTGCGTGACCGCGCCATGCTGGAAGTGCTGTACGCAACCGGGCTGCGCGTCTCCGAACTGGTCGGGCTCGAGGTGTCCGAGGTCAACACCCGACAGGGCGTCGTACGGGTCACCGGCAAGGGCAACAAGGAACGCCTGGTACCGCTCGGCGAGGAGGCGCTGACCTGGTTGCAGCGCTATCTCGGCGAGGCGCGGCCGGCGTTATGCCGCGGCCGCGAGACGAGCGTGCTGTTCCCGACTCGGCGCGGTGCGGCCATGACGCGGCAGGCCTTCTGGCACCTGGTGCGCAGGTACGCACGCCGGGTCGGTATCGACGTGCCGCTATCGCCCCATACACTGCGTCACGCGTTTGCGACCCACCTGCTGAATCACGGCGCCGATTTGCGTGTCGTACAGATGCTGCTCGGCCACAGCAGCATCTCGACTACCCAGATCTATACCCATGTCGCGACTGAGCGCTTGAAGAACCTGCACGAGCAGCACCACCCACGCGGTTGAGCGCGCCGATCAGCGCTCCGGCGGTGGTACCACGCTCAGGACTTCCTCGACCGTGGTCAAGCCGCTGGCGACGCGATCGGCGCCCGCCTGGCGCAGCGGGTGCATACCGCTGGCAAGCGCCGCCCGGCGCAGCGACGCGAGGTCGAGCCCGGGGACGATCAGGCGGCTCAGGGTGTCGTTCAGGCGCATGATTTCGTAGATGCCCTGGCGACCGCGAAAACCGGTATGGCGACACTCGTCGCAACCACCGGCCACCATCGCGCCGACGGGGAGAACGCGGTCGAGCGGCGCGACCAGGTTGCGCCACGCCGCCGCCGGGACTGCCCCCGGTTGTTTGCAGTGGGAGCACAGCGTTCGCACGAGGCGCTGGGCGACGACCCCGAGCAAGGTCGCGCTGATGAGAAAGGGCTGGACGCCGATGTCGATCAGGCGGGTGACCGCTGACGGCGCGTCATTGGTGTGCAGCGTCGACAGCACGAGGTGACCGGTGAGCGCAGCCTGGATGGCAACATCGGCGGTCTCACGGTCGCGGATTTCGCCAACCATGATGATGTCGGGGTCTTGTCGCAGGAGGGTGCGCACACCCGTCGCAAAATCGATGTCGAGCGTCGGCTGGACTTGCATCTGGTTGAAGGTCGGCTCGACCGTCTCGATCGGGTCCTCGATGGTGCAGACGTTGATCTCCGGTCGGGCGAGGCGTTTCAGCGCCGAGTAGAGCGTGGTCGTCTTACCCGAACCGGTCGGGCCGGTGACCAGGATGATGCCATGGGGCTGCGCGACGATGTCACTCCAGATTTGCATGTCGTCGTCCGAGAAGCCGAGCGCTTCGAAAGGCTGAGCAAGCTTTTCGGGATCGAAGATGCGCAGGACGAGCTTTTCGCCGAATGTGGTCGGCATGGTCGACAGGCGCAGTTCGATTTCTTGTCCGTCCGGGGTCTTTGTGCGGATGCGGCCGTCCTGCGGGCGCCGCTTGTCGGCAACGTCCATGCGGCCGAGCGACTTGACGCGGCTGGTGATGGCACCAATTACACCTGTCGGCAGCTGGTGAATCAGGTGCAACACGCCGTCGATCCGGAAGCGGATGTTGCTCTGGTCCCGTCGTGGCTCGATATGGATGTCGCTGGCGCGCTGTTCGAAGGCGTACTGCAGCAGCCAGTCGACGAGGTGGACGATATGGCGATCATTGGCGTCTGGTTCGCCGACGCTGCCGAGTTCGGTGAGTTGTTCGAAATTATTGACAGTGCTGCGAGGTTCATTGCCGCTACGGTTCGTTGCTCCGCTGATCGAGCGGCTGACACCGAAGAACTCACGCTGGTAGCGACGTAGATCGCGAGGATTGCACAGGACGCGGCGGATCCGTCGGCGCAGCACGCGCGATAGTTCCGGCAGCCACTCGTCATTGCCCGGATCGCAGACCGCGACTGTGACCTCTTCCTCGCCAACCTGTACGGGCAGGAAGCCGAAGCGGGTGGCGTAGGCTTGCGACACCAGCGACGTCACGGCCTCGACGTCGATCTTGAGGGGATCGATGCGGTAGTAAGGGAGGTCGCTCGCCAGTGCCACGCGTCGTGTCACGGCCTCGAGGGTCAAGGGTTCCGGCATGCGACCAGTGGTGCGCAGGCCGAGATCGGCGATCTGCACGAACGGGTGACGGTCGTCTTCGGGGTTTAGCGACTTGAGGACCTGCGTGACCTGGCCCTCGCCGAGCGCGCCCTGGGCGGTGAGCAAGCTCAGGGTGTCGGCGACGGTGAGCGCGCCCCCGGGATGTTGCAGCGTACCGCGGGAAACCATGTGCTCAGCCGCCTTCCGCACGCGCCGCGATACGGTCGGTGGCGTGATCCAGGCGCTCGATGAGCGCGACGAGGAACTGACGTTGGAATCGCAACTGGCAGTTCACTGACATGCGATCGACGGTGTTGTCGCGCAGCTTGAGCAGCGTGACCTCGCTGCCGGCGACGATGGTCGCGGTGCGCGGCCGTCGTGAGAGCATGCCCATTTCGCCGAAGCAATCACCGGGGTAGAGCCGCACGATATCGTGGTCGTTGCGGCGCACGACGACCTCCCCGCTGATGAGGATAAAGAACGAGGTGTCGGCCTGGCCTTCGCGCATGATCTCAGTGTCGGTGGGCAATCGCATCCACTCGCCGGCGTTGATCAGTTCCCATAACTCGTTCTCGGGAAAAGGCTTGAAGAAATGGAGCGCCTCGACGCGGCTGTACTTCTCCTGCTGGCTGAGACGAAATGCCGGCAGCTTGAGGAAATCGAATACCAGCGAGATGTCGCCGGCCATGTCGAGTCCGCTGCGGTAGCGCTGGCGGCGGTCGCGCGCGAGCGCCTTGTCGACGATGCGTTGATAGATTTCGGGGAGGTCCGCACGCCACTTGCTGAGCCGCGGGGCAGGTTTGTGCAGGATGTTGTGTTCGATGACTTCCATGTTCTCGCCATGAAACGGATGCTTTCCCGTGAGCATCTCGTAGGCGACGACACCGAGCGCGAAGAGATCGCTTTGCGCTGTCGCCGCCTCGCGGCGAATCTGCTCCGGCGCCATGTAGAGCGGCGAGCCGGCGTGCTCGACCTCGGAATGGGCCGCGATGCCGGGTGCGAGTGCGACTCCGAAATCAGTGATTTTCGCTTCGTGCTCCTCCGTCAGGAGGATATTGCGCGGCTTGATGTCGCGGTGGACGACACCCTTGCGGTGCGCGTAATCGAGGGCCATCGCGCACTGGTAGAGGATGCGTGTGACTTCCTCGATGGGCAGCAGGTTTTCGATGGTGGTGTAACGATCGAGCGTGCGCCCGCTGTGGACGTACTCCATGACGATGTAGTAGCTGTCCCGGTCGACACCGGCGTCGTAGATGGCCGTGATGTTGGGGTGCTTGAGCAAGCCGGCCGTCTGGGCCTCGTTGAAGAAGACCTGTTTGTAGAGGCGTCCGTCGGCGTTCTCACCGATGCTGTCCGGACGGGCGACCTTGACCGCCACCGGGCGATCGATGAACGGATCGTGGGCAAGGTAGACGGTCGCCATGTTGCCCGTCCCGATGAACGTCAGGATCTGGTACTTGCCGAGCGAGGTGCCTTCGAGGGTGGCGGAGGGGGTGACGCTCATGACCGTTTCGTCCGTTCGCGGGCCGCAGCGGCAATCGCCCGGGATCCGGACTGCCAGTGAGAGGGCATTGTAGGGCCAGGCTTCGGGGTTGGGAACGCGAGGTCGCGTCCAGGGTCGGAGGAATGACGGCTGTCGCCGCGCGACCGGCCTCTCTACAATAGCCAAACGATACGAAAGAGGTAGACCCATGGTATTTCGCACGCTGGTGGCCGTTGCCGCCGCCCTGTTCGTGCAGCAGGTTTCGGCCGCCGGTACCGACGAGACCAGCATCCGCGCACGCATGGCCAAGATGTTCCCGGACGAACCCGTCTCCGAAATCGCGCCGTCACCGGTGCCCGGCCTTTACGAGGTCATGCTCGGCGCCTCGCTGTTCTACATGACGGCCGACGGCCGCTACGCTGTGCGCGGCGACGTCATCGACCTGCAGGAGCGTCGCAACGTCTCCGAGGAGAGACGGGCGGACGCACGCCAGCAGGCGTTCGCGGACATCGACAAGCATGATGTCATCGAGTTCGCGCCACCGGCGGACAAGCGACGTGCCACCCTCTACGTCTACACCGATGTCGATTGCGGTTACTGCCGCAAGCTGCACAACGACGTCCCGGCGTTGAACGAGGCCGGCATCGCCGTCGAATACCTGGCCTTCCCTCGTGCCGGGTTGAAGAGCGAGTCGTACAAGAAAATTGCCGCCGTGTGGTGTTCGCCCAATCGGCAGCAGGCGATGACAGCCGCCAAGGCCGGTGAAAAGGTCACCGCACCGCCGTGCGAGAATCCCGTCGCCCGGCAGTTCGAACTGGGCCAGGCCATGGGCGTGAGCGGTACGCCCGCGGTCTACAGCGCAAAGGGCGAGGAACTCGGGGGCTACGTGCCGGCACCGACCCTGATCAAGATGCTCGCCGACGGCAAGATCTAGTAGCATGCCGCCGGGAGGGCCAGGGATGGCAGCTCCACGACCCGAGCCGGAGCGGTCGCGCAGGCGACCACCCGGCGGGCCCCGCAGCGTGGCGTATGTCGTGGTGCGACATCGCCTCCCGTGCTCCACTCAGCTACAGGGGAAGCAACTTTGAGCGAGTCACGCAGGCGCCGCGGCAAGGGGCGCGGCATCCGGATCGCCGCCGTCGTTCTCGGGCTGGCCGTTGCTGCTGGCGCGGCTTACTGGGTGGCGAAAAAGAGTTCCGTCGACACCAGCGCATCCTTCGCGCGGGCCGAAACGGCCCATGCCGCCGGCGACCTCAATGCTGCCATCATCGATCTCAAGGCCGTGCTCAGCAGCACACCGGACGATCGTCCCGCTCGTTTCCTGCTCGGCCGCATCTACGTCGAAGGGGGCAACCCACGGGGCGCGATCAAGGAACTGCGGCGCGCGCGAAACCTCGGGGAGACGTCGCCGGAACTGAACCTCGCTCTGACCCGGGCGATGCTGCTGGCTGGCAAGTTCGACGACGCCGCGACCGAGATCGCCATCTATGGCGATACCGCCGCGCCGGAGTGGGCGGTTCTGCGTGGCATGCTCGACCTCGCCCAGCAACGGCTGGACGACGCCCGCGCGACTTTCTCGGCAGTGCTTGAGGGACAGCCCGACAACGTCGAGGCGCGGCGCGGACTGATGCAGGCGCAGCTTGCCGCCGGCGATGCGGCGATGGCGCGCACGGAGCTCGAAAAGCTCATCGAGCAGGAATCCGACGACGGCGGCCTGTGGATCATCAAGGGGGACCTCGAACTGCACGACGGCAAGCTGGAGGAAGCCCTGGCAGCGTATTCCAAGGCGGTCGAACTCGAACCGCAGAACCCGCTCGCGCACATGGGTATGGCCCGCGCGCTGATCGCACAGGGAGAGTTCGACCTGGCGGGCAACGAGCTTGATGCGGTCGGGGCCGACGGTAGCGAAGACCCTCGCGTGCAGTTCCTGCGAGCACAGATTGCCGAAGGTCGCGGCGATGCCAATTCCGCCCTCGTTGCCTTGCGCAAGGTGCTTCAGGTCGCGCCGATGCACCGCGACAGCCTCGTGATGGCGGCAAAACTGCATTTCGGCCAGGGCGAGTTCACCGCCGCTCAGGATTATGTCGGGCGCCTGCTCGAAATCGAACCGCAGAATTCCGCGGCACGTCGTATGCTCGGTGCCATCCAGCTTGCGGCAGGCCGCCTGGACGGCCTGGACGAGCTCAGCAACGCGACCGGCGATGGCGCGGCGGCTCAGGACCCGGGCATGCTTGCCCTGCTCGGGACCACCTATCTCAAGTACGGCAAGTTCGGCGACAGCCAGGCCAGTCTCGAACGGGCTGCGGAACTTGCGCCGGATTCGCTGCCGATCCGTACGCAGCTCGCCTTGAGCCGTCTCAGCGCCGGCAAGCCGGAGCAGGCGATTGCCGAACTCGAGGCGATCCGCACCGAGGACCCGGGCTTTGTGCAGGCCGACATCATGTTGGCACTGGTCCACATGTCGCAGAAGGCGAACGACCAGGCGTTGGCCGTCGCGCAGTCGCTGGTGGAGAAGAATCCGGACAGCGCGCTCGCCTACAACGTCCTCGGCTACGTCCGCGAGACGGCTGGCGACAACGGCGGAGCGGCGCAGGCCTATGACGCGGCAATCGAGCGCGATCCGCGCTTTCACCCGGCGCGCATCAATCTGGCCCGTCTGGCGATTCGCGCCGACGATCCCGCGACGGGGCGCAAGCGCTTCCAGGAAGTGCTCGACAACGAACCGTTTCATGCCTTCGCGTTGATGGGCCTGGCGGCTCTGGCTTTGCAGGACAACGATCTCGACGAGGCCGAGCGGTTGTGGCAGCTGGCGCGGGAACACAATCCTGATGCCGTGGCGCCACGGCTGCTGCTGGCCAAGCACTATCGCACGCGCGGCAATCAGCCCCTGGCCGAGGCGACGATCAAAGAGGCCTACCGCCTCGCGCCGTATGCGCTGCAGGTCCAGGGCGAATACGCCGAGATCATGCTGCAGGGCGCCCATTACGAGGAAGCGCTGGATGCGGCCAAGGCCCTTGTCGAGCGCGTGCCGGACGCGTTGCCCGGCCTCGAGTTGCTTGCGCGCATCTACAACCAGCTCGGCGATGCCGACAACCTCACCGCGACACTCAAACGCGCGGCGGACATCGCGCCGGAGGCAATCGGAACACGAGTCCTGTTGGGACGCCTGGCCATTCGGCGCAAGGACTTCGATGAGGCGCAGGCGCTCGCGGACGCCTTGGCCAAGTCTGCCGAGGGTGCAGCCGCCGGCTTGGAATTGCGTGGTGACGTGCGCGTCGCGCAAGGCAAGCTGGAGGAGGCGCGGCAGGCCTATCTGGCGGCACACGAGAAAGCACCGACATCGACCAACCTGCTCAAGCTCGACCAGGTCGAACGGCAACTGGATGCGACGACCGATCGTCTTGATCGCTGGTTGGCCGAACACCCGGACGACCTCCAAGCGCGTTTTGCCCGTGCCAGCCACCTGCAGCAGGAGGGTACGGGGAGTGCCGCCATTCCCGAGTACGAGAAGATGCTAGCCGAACAGGGCGCCAATCCGATCGTGCTGAACAACCTGGCCTGGTTGTATCACGAGGCGGGAGACGCGCGTGCCGTCGAACTGGCCAAGAAAGCCTATGACATGGCGCCGAAGCAGCCGGAGATCATGGACACCTACGGCTGGATCCTGTTCAGCTCCGGCCAGCGCGAACAGGGGCGGGACATCATCGAGAAAGCGTACGCTGCAGCACCGCAGAACCCCGACATCGCTTTCCACGCTTTGCATGCGCGTTTCGAGACCGGCAGCCGCGGGGGAGTGAAGGAGGCGCTGGAGAAATTGCTTGCCGACAACCCCGCGTTCGCGTTGCGGCAACAGGCCGAGCAACTGCTCGTGACGGCTAGCAGCGGCGGGCAATAGGGCGCCCGCGCTCTTCAAGACCGACGGTCGAGGCGGCGTAGCAGCGCGACCGTCACGTCGCCATGCTTGTCGCGGTGTTCGACCTTGACCGGCAACCAGCCAAGCTGCTGCGCACACCATACGCGAGTGCGCCGTGCTGAGTTGTCATCGGAGCGCTCCAGGCGCACCGCTTCGAAGCGTCCGAGCGGCGTTTCGACCCACTCGCTGCCGGTGTTCGTGATCAGGTATTGTTTTAGCTTGCCCTTATCGGCAATGGGATAGTCGAGCGCTCGTGGCACGCTGTCCAGGTCGAACATGAGTTGGACCTGATAGCTCAGCTTGTCTAGAAGGCCGGGCGGCATGTCGGCCTGCCAGTCACCGCTGTCACTGCGCGCCACCAGCTGTCGCGCATAGTCGAAGTGTAAGGCGTAGTCGCGTTTCGTGCCCTTCTTGTCATAGCGATAGGCCGTCGGCAGCAAGCGCTGGTCGACGATGCGCCCGCGGCTCTCCTCTACGACCGCATTTGCCGAAAAGACCGACACGAGTCCGGTCGTCTCCATGCGCGAAACGAGCACGTACTGGTCATCGGCATCGATGTCCAGGCGGCGTGTCATGCGTCCCAGGGTGAGCACGCCACGCGACAAGGCGTATTCGGCTTCGAACGGTTCGACGGCCGCGACCGGCCCCGTCCAGCCGATCTGCAATACGAAAATCAACGATGCGAGAGGGCGAAACATCGGCCTATGGTAGAATCCGGCCGCCCCAAATACCAAGGCCGCCATGTCACGCGCGAGCGGCGCGGCGAATGCCTTCGCGTCGTGGAGCTTCGATGTATCGGCAATTGCAGGATTTGGCCCGGGCGCGGGTGCTTGTCGTCGGCGACTTGATTCTCGATCGCTACTGGCACGGCGCGACGCGCCGGATCTCGCCGGAGGCACCGGTACCGGTCGTTCACGTCGAACAGGCGGTGGAACGCGTCGGTGGTGCCGCCAACGTTGCCGCCAACGTCGCGGCACTCGGCGGACAGGCCGCGCTCATCGGCATCGTGGGTGATGATGCGGCGGGAGCGACACTGGCCACGCTGTGTCGGGAACAAGGTATCGATGCGGACTTCATCGCCGTCGATGGGGCTGAAACCATCGTCAAGTTGCGCGTGGTCAGTCAGCACCAGCAGCTCGTGCGAATCGATTTCGAGCGGGATTACATGAGCGCGCACGCCGCGCGCGTGCTCGCACGATTCGAGGCCCGCCTTCCGCATTGCGACATCGTCGTCCTCTCGGATTACGCGAAAGGGACGGTTGCGGCGGCGCAAGACTTCATCGCCCGCGCGGCGGCGGCCGGCAAGCGCGTGATCGTCGATCCGAAGGGCCGCGATTTCGCGCGCTACGCGGCAGCCAGCGTACTGACTCCCAATCTCCACGAGTTCGAAGCCGTGGTTGGACATTGTTCCGACGATGTGGTTCTGGCAGAGCGCGGCGCGGCGCTGGTCGCGCGTCTCGGCGTGGGCGCCGTCCTGGTCACGCGAGGCGAAGCTGGGATGTCGTTGATCGATGCCAATGGACTGGTCGTGCAGGTGCCGGCCGAGGCACACGACGTGTTCGATGTAACCGGGGCCGGCGACACCGTGTGCGGGGTGTTGGCAACGGCGCTTGCCGCCGGTGCGGAACTCGGCACCGCGGTGGGCATGGCCAACG
The DNA here is from genome assembly GCA_050184115.1 of Gammaproteobacteria bacterium. Lineage (GTDB taxonomy): Bacteria > Pseudomonadota > Gammaproteobacteria > JACKNG01. The sequence continues at coordinate 119,671 of JBFXAQ010000007.1, forward strand.
CTGCTGCCGGTATCGTTGTCGGCAAATTCGGTGCGGCGACCGTGAGTGGCGAAGAACTCGATGCCGCGCTGGCGCGCCGCGCCGGCGTACGACGCGGCGTCGTCGATCGCGCGGCGCTGGTCGCGGCCTGTCGCGAGGCCCGTGGCAGCGGCGAACGTATCGTGTTCACCAACGGTTGCTTCGATATCCTGCACGAGGGACACGTCCGCTATCTCGCCGAGGCGCGTACCCTCGGGCAGCGCCTCATCGTCGCGGTCAACGATGACGCCTCGGTGGCGCGCCTCAAGGGCGCGGGGCGACCGCTCAATCCGCTCGCCGCCCGCATGGCGGTATTGGCGGCGCTCGAAGCGGTCGACTGGGTCGTCTCCTTCAGCGAGGATACGCCGCGCGATCTCGTTGCGATGCTGCTCCCGGACGTTCTGGTCAAGGGCGGTGACTACAAGGTCGATGACATCGCCGGCGCCGCCGAGGTGCGCGCAGCCGGCGGCGAGGTCGCCGTGCTCGAGTATCACGAAGGCCGTTCGACCAGCGCCATCCTCGAACGCGCCGCGCGCCAGGGGCCGTCGTCGTGATCGTCGTCACCGGCGGCGCCGGTTTCATCGGCAGCAACCTGGTGGCGACGCTCAATCGGCGTGGCCGTGACGACATTCTCCTGGTCGAGGATCTCAGCGACGGCCACAAGGCGATCAACCTCGCGGACAGCGTCATAGCGGACTATCTCGACTGGCGTCAATGCCTCGAGTTGCTGGAAGGGGGCGGCGGGCTGCCTGGCGCGATCGAACGCATCTACCATCTCGGCGCCTGCTCGGACACCACGGAATGGAACGGCAAGTTGATGATGGAGACCAATTTTCGCTTCTCGCGCGCCCTGTTCGAGTACGCAACCGCGCGTGGCATCCCGCTCGTGTATGCCTCCAGCGCCGCGGTATACGGCATCGGGACGGCATTTGCCGAAGTGCGTGCCAACGAGCGTCCACTCAACATGTACGGCTACTCCAAGCTCGTGTTCGACCAGTACGTGAGGTCGCGCCTGGCGCAGGTCGGGTCGACCGTCGTGGGCTTGCGGTACTTCAATGTCTACGGCCCGCGCGAACAGCATAAGGGGCGCATGGCGAGCGTGGTCTGGCATTTCCAACGCCAATTGCGCGACCAGGGGCGGGTGCGCCTGTTCGGCGCGTCCCACGGATGTGCGGCAGGTGAACAGCGTCGCGATTTCGTCTACGTCGACGATGTCATCGATGTGACACTTCACTGCGGTGAACTGGGCAGCGTGGCATCCGGCATCTACAACTGCGGTACCGGACGGGCCGAGACCTTCAACGAAGTGGCGCGCAGCGTGATCGCCGAGAGTGGTCACGGTGAAATCGAGTACATCGACTTTCCAGCCGACCTCCTGCCAGCCTACCAGGCCTACACCGAGGCCAACCTCGACGCACTGCGCGCGACGGGATACACCGGGCAGTTCAGGGATGTCGCCGCCGGCGTGCGGGAGTACCTTTCCTGGCTCGGCTCCTGAGAGGTCTGTACACGGGGCTGTTCGCCGCGTTGCTGCCCGTGCTGCTCGCGCGCATCGGCTGGCGCGGGCTGCGTGACGGTTCGAAATGGGAACGTTGGCACGAGCGGATCGGGTGGTACCGGGGGCGTGCTATGCCGTCCGATGCCTTGTGGGTCCACGCCGTCTCGGTCGGCGAAAGCATGGCCGCAGTGCCCTTGGTGCGCGCATTCCAGCAGGCCTGGCCGCACCTGCCGATCGTCGTCACGACCACCACCGCAACCGGTGCGGCGACGATCGTGCGCACGCTCGGCGACAGTGTCACCCACTGCTTCTTCCCCTACGACCTGCCGTGTATCCTCCGGCGCTTCCTGCATCGCGTGCGGCCGCGTGCCCTCATCCTCCTCGAGACGGAGCTGTGGCCGAACACCTTGCGAGCATGCCGTGATGCCGGGATCCCTGTCGTACTGGTCAACGCACGCCTGTCACCCCGGTCCCTGCGTGGCTACAACGCGCTCGCGCCGCTGAGCCGTGCCGTCCTACGCGACATCGATTGCATCGCGGCGCAGGGACAGGGTGATGCGGATCGCTTCTTCCAACTCGGAGCGAGCCCTGACCAGGTGTGCGTCACCGGCAGTCTCAAGTTCGACCTCATCCCGCCTCCGAGCCTGCGAGAGCAGGCAGAGGTCCTGCGCCGCCTGCTCGGCGTCAACCGCCCGATCCTCATGCTCGGCAGCACCCGCGATGGCGAGGAAGCACTGTTGCTCGACGCCCTCGGGCGACTGCGCGAGGAATTCCCCCGTTTGCTGGTCGTTGTCGCACCGCGTCATCCGGAACGATTCGAGGACGTCGCCGGCTTGCTCGAAAACGCTGGTCACCAGGTGACGCGCTTCAGCCGTGGGGATGCATGCGCGCCCGAAGACAGCGTTTTCCTGCTCGACGCCATGGGCGAGTTGCTGCGTTTCTACGCTGCGGCAGACGTTGCCTTCGTCGGTGGCAGCCTGCTGCCGTTCGGGGGGCACAACGTGCTCGAGCCGGCCAGCGTCGGGATACCGATCCTCAGTGGCCCCTACACGCACAACTTCACCGAGATTTGTCAGTTGCTGATCGGCACGGGGGCGCTCCAGGTAGTGCACGATGCCGAGGGTTTCGTCGCCGCCGCGCGATACTGGTTACGCGACTCCAACGAGCGCGACCGGGTCGGCCGCCGCGGACAGCAACTGGTGCACCAGCATCGCGGCGCGACGGGGCGGACCATGGACTTGATAAGTGCTCGACTGCTCGCCGTGGAAGCACCCTAGGCTGGGATCAGTCAGGGTCTTCGTGCCGTGGCCGGGCGCGGCCGCGTTTCGTGGTCCGCGGCACGGACACGCACGGGAATTCCAAGCTAGAATCCCGCGCCAAGTGACCTAGCTTCGGAGATCACACCATGAGCCTGCCCGTCTTCCGTCACGTCTCGTTCGCGGCGCTGCTCGCCGTTTCGCTGTTCGATCCGGCCAGCGCGCAACAACCCTTCGCCTACCCCAATGCCGGGCAGACCGAAGCCCAGCAGGGTCAGGATCGTTACGAATGCCACCAATGGGCGGTCGCGCAGAGCGGATTCGATCCGAGCGCAGCGCCACCCCTGCCGCCGCCGACGGCGGCAGCGTCGCCGCCGCCGTCGGCGGGCTACAGCGATCAGCCACCACCCCAGCAGAGCGGGGGTGGAGGATTCCTCGGCATCGGCAGTGGCGGTATGTTCAAGGGCGGCGGCATGCTCGGCGACGCCGCTACCGGCGCCGCGCTGGGCGCGGCTGGTGGCGCCATCGCGGGCAACGCCGGCAAGGGCGCGGCCATCGGCGCGCTTGCCTCGACCGGGCTCGGCCTCCTGACGCGGGCGACCGATCGACCGGCGGCGCAGCCGGCGCCCCCGCCACCGAGCAACGACTATTACTACCAGCAGCAACAACAACAGCAACAGCAGGCCAACATGGCCTACCAGCAACGGATGGAACAGGTCGGCGAATACAATCGCGCTTACGGGGCCTGCATGACGGCGCGCAATTACACCGTCAACTGAACCTGTCGACGTGCTCGGCCGTGCCGCCGTCCGGCGGCGCGGTGTCGGGGCCGGACGGTAGCCGGCCCCAAAGACGAACCAATCAGCGCAGCAGGGCGTGGATTGCCTTGAAATGCTCGTGCCCTGCGCTACCCATCCATTCGAACACGACGGATTCCGCGCTGACTACCACGATGCCCGACTGGCGCAGCCGATCGAGCGCATTCTGGTAGTTTTCCAATCGACGCGAGCAGATGGCGTCCTCGACCACGTACACCTCATGACCCGCTGCGGCGAGGTCGAGCGCCGTCTGCAGGATGCAGACGTGTGCCTCCATGCCGACCAGGATGACTTGGCGGCGGCCGCTGGCCGTGAGGGCGGCAGAAAAGCCGTCGCCGTCGCAGCACGAAAAGCAGACTTTCTCCAGGGCCACGGTAGTGGCCGGCAGTTCGGCGGCGACCAGCGCGTGTGTTGGCCCCAGCCCGGTCGGGTACTGCTCGGTCTTGATCACCGGGATGCCGAGCAGACTACTGGCAGCCGCCAGCAGTTTTGTGTTCAACAACACGCGGTTGAGCACTTTGCCGGGCATGGCGTCGCCGAGTCGTTGCTGGATGTCGACGACGAGCAGCAGCGAATCCGTCGCGGAGCACTTGCGTGCTGGACCGTTGGTCCGGGAGTTTGACATGGGGAATTCCCTGATCAGGCTAGTTCGTGGCCGGCGGCGTAGCGGCCGCGGAATCGTCTGGCGAAGCGCTCGTCAGCCAGGAATTGGCGACGACGAGATCGTCGGGCTCGAGGCTGCCGGCGGCCTTCTTCAGACGCAAGGTGTCGAGGATGTAATCGTAACGTGCTCGTGCGAAGTCACGTTGCGCTTGCGACAGACTGCGTTCGGCAGCGACGACGTCGACCGCCGTACGGGTGCCCACTTCGAAGCCTGCGCGCGTCGAGTCGAGTGCGGTTCGCGACGACACCACGGCTTGCGCAAGTGCCTTGACCGAACTGATTCGTGAGGTGATGCCGAGGTAGGCCTGGCGCGTTTCACGGTGGACGGCGCGGCGCGCCTTTTCCAGGCGTTCCAAGGCGGCAAGGTGTTGATGTTCGGCCTCGCGAGTGCGCGACACCGTGGCACCGCCTTCGTAGATGGGCAGGTTGAGTTCGACCCCGATCTCGCTCTGGTCGACCTTCGACGAGCCGAAACGACCGCCCTGGCGGCTGAAGCCGTGGCTGCCGACGATGTCCAGGGTGGGGAGGTGTTGCGCCTTCTGCAGGCGGATTTCCTCCATGGCAATCTCTGTGCCGATCTGGGCGGCGGTGACCTCGAGATTGTGGTCGAGGGCAGTGTCCGTCCAGGCGTCGATGTCCTGCGGCTCGGGCTGGGTGAGGGTCACGCCTTCGCCGAGGTACATGAGGTCATCGTGGTAGGACGCGGTCAATTCGCGCAGCGCCTCGAGGGCGTTCTCGACATCGTTCTGGGCGCTGATCTCGCCGGCCTGGGCGCGATCGAACCCGGCCTGCGCCTCCTGCACATCGGTGATGGCGATGAGACCGACTTCGAAACGCTGCTGGGCCTGCTCGAGCTGGCGCTGCAGCGACTCGGTTTCGGCGCGCGCGAAAGCGAGAGTGTCGCGTGAGGCGAGCACTTCGAAATACCGTTCCGCCACCCGCAGCATGAGATCCTGGTGGGCGAGCATCACTTCGATCTGAGCCTGTTGCAGGCGCTTGTCGGCCTGGGCGAGTGCGACGATGCGGTCGTGGTGGTAGATGGGCTGCTGCAGGTTGACGACGTAATTGCGGCTCATGTAGTAGGTCAGGCCGCCGGCACCGAAGGCGTTCTTGAGCTCTATGTCTTGACGCACCCGGCTGGTGCCAGCCGAGAGTGCCAGGCGCGGCAGCCATAAGGCGGCCTTGGCCTGCGGTATGCCTTCGGCGGAGGCAAGCGCGGTGGCCTGGGCCTCGCGGTAGGCGGGGTCCATTTCCTCGGCTGCCGTGAAGATCGCGAGCAGGTCAGTCTGCGCGCGTGCTTCTCCGCACAGACCGAGAGCGAGCAGGCTGACGATGAGCAGTCCGAATCTCGGGTAGAGCATGGGGTCGCGTGGCGTCCGTGGTTGCTGCGGCGGGTCGGCGGTGGCGCCGGGCACCACCGCGGCCGCAATACTCAAAATTCGAAAGCGGGCGCCTGCTCGGCGCCGATGAGGGGGGCGAGTTCCGTCTCGAACAAGCTTTCGGTGGTCCACGAGTCTTTCGACAGGCGGGTGATCAGGGTCGCCTCCATGACGGGAGCGACGCCGAGCACGACGAACATCCGCCCATTGAGGGCGAGCTGTTGTTCGATAGCCGGCCGGCGCAGCGGACACGATCCAGTCACCACGATGACGTTGTAGGGTTCAGCGGTCTGCCAGCCGTCGATGCCGTCGCCGACGTGCAGCTTGGTATTGCCGACGCGTGCACCTCGCAGGTGCGACTTGGCACGCTCGGAGAGATCCTCGAAATACTCGATACTGGTCACGTGAGCACCCAGGCTGGCCATCAGCGCGGTCAGGTAGCCGCTGCCCGTGCCGATTTCCAAGACGCGGTCGGTTGGTTCGATGCTCAGTGCCTGCAGCAGCCGGCCTTCGACCTTCGGCGCCATCATGGTTTGCCCGTGTCCGATGTCGATGCAGGTGTCGCTGAAGGCCAGGGAGCGATAGGAGTCCGGCACGAAGTTCTCGCGCGGAACGGTGGAGAAGGCGTTCAGCACCCGCGGGTCGAGGACTTCCCACGGGCGGATTTGCTGCTCGACCATGTTGAAGCGGGCGGTTTCGGTATCGAGGGACATGTCGGGTCTCGTCGGCGTCGCATCAGGTGTTACGGCAGGCGCACAGGGCAGGCCCGCGGCGGACGAATAAGTATATCGCCCGCGTGGGAACCGCATCCAGCCGAACCGGCACCCCGGCTCACGACGCCTGTGGGGTCGCGGTCATGTCCGCCACCGGCATGCCGCGGGCGAGCGCCGCGACGCGTGCCAGGGCCACCGCGCCGTCGTCGAGGTACTGCGCCAGGCCGCGTCGCCAACGCCGTGCTCCCGCCTGGCCCTGATAGAGGTTGAGCAGGTGTCGCAGGACCAGGCGCTGCGGCACGCCGCGCGTGATCTCGGCGTCGGCATAAGCCAGGTAGGCGTCGACGATCGCCGCGCGTGGTGATGGTGCGGCGCCGCCACAAAGGCGTGCAGCGAATTCGCCGAGATCGTAGGGCACGGCATAGGCGTGGCGTCCGATCATGACACCGTCGGCCTGTTCGAGGTGTCGGGCCGCCTGGGCGCTGGAGACGACGCCGCCGTTGACGACCACGGTCAGGTCGGGCCGTTCGCGCTTCAGCCGATAGACCCAGGCATACTCGAGCGGCGGGAGCTCGCGATTCTCCTTGGGGCTGAGCCCGGCCAGCCAGGCCTTGCGTGCGTGGACCTGGAACACCGTGCAGCCGGCTGCGGCAACCCGCTCGACGAAGGAGCGGAAGTAATCGTAGCTGTACAGATCGTCGACACCGAGCCGGGTCTTGACCGTTACCGGGACTTCTGCGGGCAGTGCGGCGCGCATCGCGGCCACGGCGGTGGCAACCCGCGCCGGATCGCGCATGAGACAGGCGCCGAAGGCGCCGGCCTGGACGCGGTCGCTGGGACAGCCGCAATTGAGGTTCACCTCGTCGTATCCGTAAGCGGCGGCGCTGGCCGCGGCGGCAGCCAGTTCGGTGGGGTCGCTACCACCGAGTTGCAGCGCGACGGGGTGCTCCGCCGGCGCATAGCCGAGCAGGTGGTCGCGGTCGCCGTGGACGACGGCGGCGCTGGTCACCATCTCGGTATAGAGACGGACTTGGGGCGTGATGAGACGGGCCAGATAGCGGAAATGGCGATCGGTCCGCTGCATCATCGGCGCGATGCTGAACCTATGTGCAGCCGTAACCGGGTTCGCTGCGAAGGTGCTCAAGGCGCACCCTCGAGAATGCGAACGGTGAACGCCGCGCGCAGGTAGAACCCGCGCGGCAGGATCGGCGTGGTCACTCCGGTGGCGTCGCTCGAAATCTGCCGTGCGACGCCGTTGGCCGCCTTCGGCCGCACTTGCAGGTAGGTGCCGAGGCGGCCGTCGAGTTCGGCTTGGCGGCCGGTCGCAATCAGTTCCATGTGTTCTTCCCAGTCGGCGCGCAGTACGGCTTCGTCGGCGGCGCTCGGACTCCATAGAACGGCGCGCCCGACACGTCGTTTCTCGAGCGGTATGTCCCGCGTGCCCTCGACCGGCATCCACAGCACCCGCGTCAGCTTGCGTCGCACTGTCGACGTCATCCAGCTCTGTCGGGCGAGGTCGTCGGCCGCCACCGTGCAAACGTGAGTGGATTCGAGCGGTCGCAGGTCACGACCGAGCGGTATGCTCTTCAGTTCGATGCCAAGGTGCTCGAAGTCCGGCACGGGGCGTGAGCCGGCGCTGGCGCCGAGCGCGAGCTCGAGCAGTTCGCCGACCACGCCCTTGTGGCGGCGCAGGTCTCGCGGCAGGGTCTTGTCGTATCTCGCGGCCAATTCCCCTACATGGCAGCCACCGAGCGCCATGGCGCGTGCAATCAACTCCGCCTCGGAGCAGGGGGGTGGGGTCGTCATCCGGCCGTGCGGCGGGAGTGCCTGCGCGGCGCCGCCGCGTCCGCGTCGCCATTGGCCATTCGGTCGCGAGCCCGCCACACGCCTTGCCTTTCGAGCCGGCGAGGGAACCGCGCCAGGTATCGGGTTGTGCCGCAGCCGCGACTCATCACGGGCGCGCAATCGCAGCGAGGCGTCCGGGACGTTGATCGGTTCGGCCCCAGCTGGACCAGGGCGTTGTCACGCGCGCGCGGGGGGGCGTGAATCCTGCCATGGGTTGCCGACGACCCTCAGGCGGCAATTTCGAAACTCTCCTCGGCGCGCGCCGTCAGTACCTCGCAACCGCGTTCGGTAACGAGCACCGTGTGCTCCCACTGCGCCGATAGGCTGCGGTCCTTCGTGACTACGGTCCACTGGTCCGGTAAGAGTTTCACATGCCGCTTGCCCGCGTTCACCATCGGTTCGATGGTGAACGTCATACCCGGCTCGAGTGTGAGTCCGGTGCCCGGCGTGCCGTAATGCAGTACCTGTGGCTCCTCGTGGAACTGGCGCCCGATGCCGTGGCCGCAGTACTCACGGACCACCGAGTAGTTGCGGCCCTCGGCAAGAACCTGGATCGCGGCGCCGATGTCGCCGAGGCGGGTCCCGGGGCGGACCAGGGCGATACCGGTGCACAGGCACTCGTAGGCGGTTTCAACCAGACGACGCGCCTTGATCGACGCATCGCCGACCAGGAACATCTTCGAGGTGTCACCATGGAAACCGTCCTTGATGACGGTGATGTCGATGTTGACGATGTCGCCACTGCGCAGCTTGCGGTCAGGTGACGGGATGCCGTGGCAGACGACGTGATTGACCGAGGTGCAGATGGATTTCGGGAACCCGTGGTAGTTGAGTGGGGCCGGCACGGCCTGTTGCACCTCGACAATGTGTGTGTGGCACAGGCGGTCCAGGGCCTCCGTGGTGACGCCCGGACGCACGTGGGGGGCGATGATGTCGAGGACTTCCGCCGCGAGCCGGCCGGCAACGCGCATGGCCTCGATTTCAGCTGCGGTCTTGATCGATACCGGCATCAGTTCAGAGCAGTCCAAGTCATTGTTGATGAAGAACTTCTATGGTATAAAGCGCGCGCCTTCGAGGCAATCGACCGAAACTACCACGCACACGCATCGACACGGGCACCCGGGTGTCTGCACCGAAAGGTCTGCAGATTGGTGTCTGGGATGCGTGGAGGCAGAACCCGACAGGAGTATTCCATGAGCGATATCAGCATGCGCCAGATGCTAGAAGCTGGCGTGCATTTCGGCCACCAGACCCGCTATTGGCACCCGAAGATGGCGCCCTACATCTTCGGCGAACGCAACAAGATTCATATCATCAATCTCGAACGCACGGTGCCCCTGATGGACGAGGCGCTGGGGTTCCTGAGTCGCCTGTCGGCCAGGCACGGCAAGATCCTGTTTGTCGGCACCAAGCGGGCGGCACAGGAGTCCGTCGCGCGCGAGGCCCAGCGGTGCGGCATGCCCTATGTCAGCCGTCGTTGGCTCGGCGGAATGCTGACCAATTTCAAGACTGTGCGGCAGTCGATCCGCCGGCTGAAGGAACTCGAGGAGCTCATCGAAAAGGGCGGTCTCGAACGCATGTCGAAGAAGGAAGGCCTCAACCTGCGGCGTGAGCTCGAGAAGCTCAACCAGGGGCTAGGCGGTATCAAGGACATGGATGGACTGCCGGATGCATTGTTCATCATCGATGTCGGCCACGAGCGCATCGCCGTCGCCGAAGCGGTGAAGCTCGGCATACCGATCGTCGCCGTTGTCGACACCAACAACCCTCCTGATGGCATTGACTATGTCATCCCTGGCAACGATGACGCGATTCGCGCCATCAATCTGTACGCCAAGGCCGCCGCCGACGCCGTCCTCGATGGCCGTCTCGTCGTCGCAGACGTTGCGACCGGAGCGAGCGATGAATTCGTCGAACTCGATGAGAAGGTCGCCCCGCTGCTGGGTGACGAGCAGGGTGCCGCGCCGGCGGCCGAGAACGCCGAATGACGGCGTGAGCGGCCCCACCCTACCGATACGCCACTAGACAATCGAGGAAAGCAGAATGGCAGTCACAGCCAGCATGGTGAAGGAACTGCGCGAACGTTCCGGCGCCGGCATGATGGAGTGCAAGAAAGCCCTGGTCGAGACCGACGGCGACATCGAAGCCGCGATCGAACACCTGCGCAAGTCGGGCGCGGCAAAGGCCGCCAAGAAGGCCGGCCGCATTGCCGCCGAAGGCGCCATTGTCATGGCCGCCGACGCCGGCGCTGCCGTTATGGTCGAGGTCAACAGTGAGACCGATTTCGTCGCCAACGATGACAATTTCACCATCTTCGCCGATGCCGTCGCGCAGGCGGTGTTGAAGTCCGAGCCGGCTGACGTCGAGGCGCTGCGCGTTCTCGCGCTCGCCGATGGCGAGACCATAGAACAGAAGCGCGCTGCGCTGGTGGCAAAAATCGGCGAGAACATCGACGTGCGGCGTTTTACGCGCATTCCTGCCGACGGCGCCACGCTCGAATCCTATCTTCATGGTAAGCGCATCGGCGTTGTGGTCGCGTTGAACGGCGGCAACACCGAACTCGCCCGTGACGTTGCCATGCACATCGCGGCGTCCAACCCGGTATGTGTCAGTGAAACCGACGTTCCGTCCGGTCTGCTCGACAAAGAACGCGAGATCCATCAAGCCCAGGCCGCCGAGAGCGGCAAACCGCCGGAGATCGTCGAGAAGATGGTGACCGGGCGCCTCAAGAAGTTCATTGCCGAGATCACCCTCCTAGGCCAGCCTTTCGTCAAGGACCCCGACAAGACCGTCGCCAAGTTGCTCGAGGAGCAGGGTGCCAGCGTCAAGAGCTTCGTGCGCTTCGAGGTCGGTGAAGGTATCGAGAAGAAGGAAGTCAATTTCGCCGAGGAAGTGGCCGCTCAGGCCCGCAGCGCCGGGCAGGCGTGACGTCCTCGCGGGAGGCACTACCGATGACGGCGGAATCCCCACCGCTGCGATACAGACGGGTTTTGATCAAGCTCAGCGGCGAAGCCCTGATGGGCGACGACGAGTACGGCATCGCTCCGCCGGTGCTCGATCGCATCGGCGATGAGATCAAGGACCTCTGCGATGCCGGTGTCGAGGTCGCCGTCGTCGTGGGCGGCGGCAACATCTTTCGCGGCGCCGGGCTTGCCGCGGCTGGCATCGACCGCGTCACCGCCGACCAGATGGGCATGCTGGCGACGGTGATCAACGCGTTGGCGATCCAGGATACGCTCGAACGCAAGGGCCTGTTTGCGCGCGTCATGTCGGCGATCAAGATCAACCAGGTCTGCGAGGACTACATCCGGCGCCGCGCGGTGCGCCATCTCGAAAAGCGACGCGTGGTGGTGTTTGCTGCTGGCACCGGCAACCCGTTTTTCACTACCGACTCTGCGGCGAGCCTGCGTGCCATCGAGATCAACGCCGATCTCATGATCAAGGCGACCAAGGTCGACGGCGTGTATTCCGCCGACCCGGCACTTGACAAGGACGCCGTGCGTTTCGACGCACTCGATTACGACGAAGTCCTCGAACGTAAGCTCGGTGTCATGGACGCGACGGCCATCGTCCTGTGTCGCGAGAACCGTATGCCGCTGCGGGTGGTCGACATGACTCGCCCTGGCGCTTTCGTGGCTGCGGCGCTGGGACAGGAAGTCGGCACGCTGGTCACGGTATAGAAGCAAATGATAAAAGACATTCTCGATGATGCGCGCAAGCGCATGGCCAAGTCGGTGGAGTCGTTTCGCGTCGATCTTGCGCGGCTGCGCACGGGACGGGCCCACCCGAGCCTGCTCGACCACGTGATGGTCAACTATTACGGCACTCCGACACCACTCAATCAGGTCGGCAACGTCACCATCGAGGATCCGCGCACGCTCGGAATCACGGTGTGGGACCGCGGCGCCATCGAAGCGGTCGAGAAAGCCATACTGGAATCCAACCTCGGCCTCAATCCGAACACAGCCGGTACCGTGATCCGCATTCCACTGCCACCGCTGACCGAAGAGCGTCGACGCGATCTGATCAAAGTGCTGAAGGGTGAGGCCGAGCAGGCCAAGGTCGCGGTCCGCAACATTCGCCGCGACGCCATCGCGCAGTTCAAGGAACTGACCAAGGCCAAGGACATTTCGGATGACGATGAACGCAAAGCGGGCGACCAGATCCAGAAATTGACCGACGAGCACGTCAAGAAGGTCGACGAGATAGTCGCGGCCAAAGAAAAGGACATGCTCGAGGTCTGAAGCGACCGCGGAACGCCCCCTCATGGACCAATCGTTACCGCGGCATGTCGCCATCATCATGGATGGCAACGGGCGTTGGGCACGCAGGCGTCAGCTTCCACGCATCGCGGGGCATCGGGCCGGCGTGGAGAACGTTCGCAACATCGTTCGCTATTGTGCCGAGTCCGGGATCGAAGTGCTGACCCTGTTTGCGTTCAGCAGCGAGAACTGGCGACGTCCGCCGGCAGAGGTGAAACTGCTGTTCGAATTGTTCCTGGTCGTTCTCGATCAGGAGGTCGAACGGTTGCACGAGGCCGGCGTGAGGCTGCGTATCATCGGTGATCGTGCGCCTTTTCCGGCCAAACTCCAGCGAGCGATCCGCGACGCTGAGGCGCACACCGCCGGCAACCACCGCCTGCACTTGGTGATTGCCGCCAACTATGGGGGGCGCTGGGACATCACCGAGGCGGCACGCACCGTCGCCGCGCGCGCCGTACGTGGCGAACTGGCCGTAGAGGACATCAGTGCTGAACTGCTAGGCTCGCACCTCGAACTGGCTGATCTGCCCGAACCTGACCTGTTCATCCGCTCCGGGGGAGAGCAGCGCATCAGTAATTACCTACTCTGGCAACTCGCGTACAGCGAACTGTATTTCACGGATTGCCTGTGGCCGGATTTCGATACCTCCGAGTTCGTCAAGGCGCTCGAGAGCTACGGCGCGCGTGAGCGCCGTTTCGGCATGACCGGGGAGCAGGTAAACGGTGAACAGGATATCTTCGCGACGTCGACTACGGACTGAAGTGCTGTCCTTGCCGGTGCGGTCTTGCCGCAACCGGGTGTGAGCGGCATGCCCCGGGCGCGGTTGCTCACGGCCGGCGTGCTGATAATCGTGGTGCTCTCGTGCCTGTTCCTGTTACCGGCATTAGCAACACGCGCGCTGTTCGTCGGTGTGGTTTTCCTCGGCGCTCTAGAGTGGGCGCGCCTGGGCGGCCTCGAGGACTGGCGCATCCGCGCAATCTATGCGGCCAGCGTGCCCCTGACGGTGCTGCTCCTTACGCATCTCGTGCCGGTGGCGGTCAGCGCGCCGGCGGCGCTGGCGCTCGGTTGTGCCGCATGGGTGGGCGCTGCGGTCTGGGTGACGGTGTTCCAATGGCGGGGGAGACCCGCGGCAACCGCGCGCGGCGCTGTCGCCTTCAGCGGGTGGCTGTTAATGGCCACGGCGCTGGCGGCGATGCTGGTCTTGCGCGCGAGCGGCCCGGGCCACGTCCTCGCATTCCTCATTCTGGTATGGAGCGCGGATTCCTTCGCTTATTTCGGAGGGCGGCGCTGGGGACGCCGGCGATTGGCGAGCCGCGTCAGTCCTGGCAAGACCTGGGAGGGCCTTGCCGTGGCGCTGGGCGGTACCATTGCCGTCGCCGTGGCGGCGAACGCGTGTTGGCACTGGACGAGCGCTCCGGTCTGCGCGGCTATTGCGGCTTCGACCTTCGTCGCTTCCGTCTATGGTGACCTCTTCGAGAGCCTCGTCAAACGTTCGCGTGGCGTCAAGGACAGCGGTGCCTTGTTGCCAGGGCACGGCGGCGTCCTCGACCGTATCGACAGCCTGCTGGCGGCGGCGCCCACCTTCGCCGCGGCGCTCTATGCACTGGATTTGAAATGACCGTGAAACTGACCATCCTCGGCTCCACCGGCACCATCGGTGTCAACACCCTCGATGTCGTCGCGCGGCACCCCGGGCGTTACGAAGTCTTCGCGCTCACGGCGAACGCCAACGTCGATGGACTGTTCGAGCAGTGTCGCGCATGGAACCCGCGCTATGCAGTCATGGTCGAAGCGGGGCCGGCTGAGCAATTGGCGGCACGCTGTCGTCGGGCCGGGCTCGCGACCGAAGTGCTGGACGGTACCGAAGCGCTCAGCGCGGTTGCGGCTCACGAATCCGTCGACTACGTCATGGCCGGGATTGTTGGCGCGGCCGGGTTGCTGCCCAACCTGGCGGCCGCGCGGTCCGGCAAACGCGTGATGCTGGCGAACAAGGAGTCGCTGGTGATGTCCGGGCATTTGTTCATGGACGCCGTGCGGGAATCGGGAGCCGAGTTGTTGCCGATCGACAGTGAACACAATGCGGTGTTTCAGTGCATGCCAACCGATTTCGCCCGCGGCCTGCCTGCCGTGGGGGTCGAGCGCATTCTGCTCACTGCGTCGGGTGGGCCATTTCGTTCCGTGGCCTTGGATAGCCTGCGGACTGTGACGCCGGCACAGGCTGTAGCCCACCCGAACTGGGTGATGGGACGCAAGATTTCCGTCGACTCGGCGACCATGATGAACAAAGGCCTCGAAGTAATCGAAGCGTGCTGGTTGTTCGGCACCGGCCCCGAGCGGGTGGAGGTGGTCATTCATCCGCAGAGCGTGATCCATTCGATGGTGCAATACGTCGACGGCTCGGTACTCGCACAGCTCGGCAACCCCGACATGCGGACACCGATCGCCTACTCGCTAGCGTGGCCGGAGCGTGTCGATTCGGGTGTCTCCGCGCTCGACCTCTTCGCCGTGCGCAAGCTCGACTTCGAGGAACCCGACTACGAGCGTTTTCCCTGCCTGCGCCTGGCCAAGGATGCCATGGCCAGGGGTGGAACGGCGCCGGCGATTCTGAACGCCGCCAACGAGGTCGCGGTCGCTGCCTTTCTTGATGAGCAGATCGGTTTCACGGCGATCCCAAAGCTGGTAGAACACGCCTTGGAGCGTGTTGCGACACGCGCCGCCGTCGATCTCGAGACTATCCTCGCCGATGACGCGGCAGCCCGTGCGGCAGCGCAGCAGCGCATACATGACGGAGTGGACTGATGGCCTTGCTACAAACCGTGCTCGCGTTCGTCCTCGCCCTGGGCGTACTCGTCGCCGTGCATGAGTTCGGCCATTACTGGGTCGCGAAACGCCTCGGCGTCAAGATCCTGCGTTTTTCCCTCGGGTTTGGCCCGGTCCTATGGTCCCGTCAGCGGGGTGAGACGGAGTTTGCCGTTGCGGCTGTTCCGCTCGGGGGCTACGTCAAGATGCTCGACGAACGGGAAGGCGAGGTCGCCGAGCACGAACTGGGACGCGCATTCAACCGGCAGCCGCTCGGGACCCGTTTCGCTGTCGTCGCGGCCGGTCCTCTGGCGAACTTCCTGCTTGCGTTCGCGGCGTACTGGCTGACCCTCGTGGTTGGCGTCAGCGGGCCGCGGCCGATCGTTGGCGACGTTGAGCCCAATTCGATTGCCGCGCGTGCCGGACTGATCGCCAGCAGTGAGATCGTCGCAGTGGAAGGCCGCGCGACCGAGACCTGGGACGGCGTGTTCCGGCGCGCTTTAGACGCGATCCTCGATAGTTCAGCAGTTGCCGTGACGGTGCGCGAGGGCGATCGCGAGCGCCCGGCCCTGCTCGATTTCTCCGGGCTCACCATCGATGACCTGGGCGAGGGTGATTTCCTCGGCGAGATTGGTATCACGCCGGACCGGCCGCTGATCCCACCACGCATCGAGCGCGTCGTCCCGGGTGAGCCAGCCGCCATCGCTGGGATGCGGGCCGGCGACCTCGTGCTTACGACGGATGGCGCCGAGGTCGAATCGTGGGCGGATTGGGTGGCGACCATCCGGCGCAGCGCCGGGCATACCCTGACCGTGGAGGTAGCGCGGGGCATTGAAACGGTGCCGCTCGAACTCACGCCGCGTCCTGACAAGGAGGGGGATGCAACTGTCGGGCGCATCGGCGCCGAGGTGCAAATCCCGGACGACCTGCCGGCCGTGGCGGTCGGGGTCGAGCGCTACGGTCCATTGGAAGCGCTTTACGGTGGCGCCGAGCGGACCTGGGCGATGACCAAGACGACCGGAAAATTCCTCCGCAAAATGGTCACGGGTGATGCTTCGGTTCGCAATCTGAGCGGCCCACTGAGCATCGCCCACTACGCAGGCGCGTCGGCCCGGCTGGGCTTCGCACGTTTCGTCGAATTCCTCGCCCTGGTCAGCGTCAGCCTCGGTGTACTCAATTTGCTCCCCATCCCGCTCCTCGATGGCGGACACTTGCTGTATTACCTGATAGAATTCGCGACGCGTCGGCCGGTATCTGAAACCGTACAAGGTTACGGGCAACAGATCGGGCTGGTGATGTTGTTGGGTCTCATGGGGCTCGCCGTCTACAACGACATCCTGCGCATGCTTTGAACGCTGGTGACGGACTAAAAAACAAGAACTTTATGCTGAGAGCCTTGATTGCAGGCGCGGTGGTCGTCATGTGCATGCTGTTGGGGGCCGGGGCCCAGGCAGCAGAATCCTTCATCGTCGACGACATTCGTGTCGAAGGACTCGAGCGCATCTCCCCGGGTGCCGTTTTCAATTACCTCCCGATCAGCGTCGGCGATACGGTGGACGACGCACGCAGCCGCGACGCCGTCCGCGCGCTGTTCAAGACCGGCTTCTTCAAGGATGTACGTTTAGAACGTGACGGAGACGTCCTCGTCGTCGTCGTCGTCGAACGAGAGACCATCGCCGATCTCACCTTCGAGGGCAACAAGGCAATCAAGACCGATGACCTGCTCGAAGGTCTGAAGGAAATCGGGTTCGCCAAGGGCGAGGTCTTCAACGAGGCCAAGCTCGACAAGGTGTTGCAGGAACTCAAGCGCCAGTACTATGCGAACGGCAAGTACGGGGTACGTATCGATCACGAAGTCGTCAACATTGACGACAAGGCGGTGGAGGTGGCCTTCACCGTCATCGAGGGTGACGCCGCGCGCATCAAGCAGATCAACGTGATCGGCAACGAAGCGTTCTCCGACGAAGAGATCCTGAAGCTGTTTGAGCTACGGACGCCCAACTGGTTGAGCTGGTTCAGGAAGGACGACCAGTATTCGAAACAAAAGCTGTCGGGCGACCTCGAGTCCCTGCGATCCCTCTACCTGGACAACGGCTACATCAATTTCTCGGTCGACTCGACCCAGGTGTCGATCACGCCGGACAAAGCCGATGTCTATATCACCATTAATCTCACCGAAGGCGACAAGTTCACAATCGGTGATGTCAAATTGGCGGGCACCCTGATCGTCGAGCCGGACGACCTCTTTCGCTTTGTCTATACCCGCAAGGGCATGGTGTTTTCGCGCAAGATGCTCACGGCTACGAGTAAGAGCTTGACAGAGCGGCTCGGTGCCGAGGGATATGCCTTCGCCAACGTCAACGCCATTCCGGACGTTGACGAAGACAAGAAGATCGCAAGCATCACGTATTTTGTCGATCCGGGCCAGCGTGTCTACGTGCGCCGCATCAATTTCTTCGGCAACGCCAAGACCCGTGACGAGGTGATGCGGCGCGAAATGCGCCAGATGGAAGGCGGGTGGATTTCGACTGCGCGCATAGACCGGTCGAAGGTTCGTTTGCGGCGTCTCGGCTATTTCGAGGACGTCAACGTGGAGACTCCGGCCGTGCCGGGAACGACCGATCAAGTCGACGTGAATTTCACCGTCAAGGAGCGTCCTTCGGGCAACCTCTTGCTCGGTCTCGGCTTCTCGCAGTCAGCCGGTATCATCTTCAACACCAACGTTACCCAGGACAACTTCCTCGGCAGCGGCAAGAGTGTGAGTTTCGCTTTCAACAATAGCGAGATCAACCGCACCTTCCGCCTCGGATACATGAACCCCTATTGGTCTCTCGACGGCGTTTCGCGTGGTTTCGACCTTGCCTACAGTGAGACCGATGCCGGCAATACCAATGTCGTTCGATATGACACGAAGACCATTTCGGGCGGTATGAACTTTGGTGTACCGATCACCGAGTTCCACTTCGTCAACGTCGGCGCCTCCTACGAATCGACGGAAATCAATACGAACCCGTTGTTCCTCGACCCTATCATTGCGCAGTTCCTCCTGCGGGAAGGGAACAAGTACGACATCATCCGACTGCAAAGTTCGTTCTCTTATGACACCCGCAATGCAGCGATTTTCCCGGATCGAGGCACACTGCAGCGCATCATGGCGCAGATGACAACGCCGGGTGGCGATTTGCGCTACTGGAAGGTCGAATACGATTCGCGCGTATTCATTCCTCTTGCCCGCAACTACACGCTGCTTCTCAAAGGCTTGGTGGGTTATGGTGATAGCTACGGTGATACCACGGAGTTGCCGTTCTTTGAGAATTTCTACGCGGGTGGTCCACGTACCGTGCGCGGCTACGAAGAGAACTCGCTCGGTCCGGAGGACATCTTCGGCCGTGCGCTGGGTGGCAATGTCTCGCTGGTTGGCAATGCGGAAGTCATCCTCCCGGTGCCGTTTCTCGAGGACCTGAAGTCGGTGCGGGTATCTGGTTTCTTCGATGCCGGCAATGTCTACACCTCCGAACAGGATGTAGATCTCAGCGAAATGCGTATGTCCGTCGGGATTTCAGGAATCTGGATGTCGCCCTTCGGACTGCTCTCGGTCAGCGTAGCTCAGCCTTTCAACGATCAGCGCGGCGACGAGATCCAACGCTTCCAATTCAATTTCGGCGCCACTTTCTGACCCCGTGCGGCGCTCGATTTCCGTCCCATCCACGGTCTGCCCCCGGCACGAGGCACGTTGCCATTGCCGCCATGCATGCCTCATGATCCGTGGCCGACCACTGTCGCTACCTCAAGCACTGGAGTACTGCCTTGGCTAGACGAATCACTGTTGTGTTGGCGTCGTTGACGTTGGTCCTGGTGACCGCCCCGGCGGCGTTCGCTGCGGACTACAAGATCGGCGTCGTCAATGTTCCGCGTGTCATCGAGGCGGCGCCGCAGGCCGATGCCGCGCGCAAGAAATTGGAGAAGGAATTCGCCACCCGGGATCGGGACCTGGTTGCCGCGCAGAAGGATCTCAAGGAGTTGGAGGACCGTCTGCAGAAGGACGGCGCCATCATGAGTGAGACCGAACGTGGCCGGATTGAGCGCGATATCGTCAACAAGCGACGGGATCTCAAGCGGGATACGCAGGAGTTCCAGGAGGACGTCAACTTCCGGCGCAACGAGGAAATGGCGAAGATCCAGCAGGAGATCGCCGAAGCGATCGTCGCATTCGGCAAGGGCAACGGCTTTGATGTCATCCTCGGCAACGGCGTGCTGTACATGGATGAGAAGCACGACGTCACCGACGCCCTGATCGAGAAGCTCAAGTCTGGTAAGTAGGGCAGTTGCTCGAACCGGACGGGTACCGCCGCCGGGGAATGCGGCATACCCGAACCGGTTCTGATCACAAGCTGAATGGCGATGCCCTGTCGCCTTGGTGATCTCGCCAGGTTCGTCGGCGGCCGGCTACTACATGCCGGCTACGCCTCAAATTCCTTGCAAGCACTGGTGCCACCGGCGCTCGCGGCGCCAACCTATCTGACCTTCGTGCGCGAACACGTGTCCGCGAACCGCGTGCTCGACAGCGGAGGGATTCTCGTGACAGCCGGTTGCGTCGACACACTGCCACGCGAAAGTGCCGCCGTACTGGTCGATGATCTCGCGCTGGCTTGCGCGCGTGCGGCGGGCTTCCTCCCTGTCCTGCGATGTGCGTCGGCAAACGTCCATCCGGCCCGTCACACGCGCCCTGAAGTCGAAATTGCGCCGGGCTGCGTGGTGGCAGGTGACGTTCGCATCGGTGCAGGAACCGTCATTGCCGAAGGATCGTTGATCGGAGCCGGATCGCGTATAGGGGACCATTGCCGCATCGATGCGGGTGCGACCATAGGCGAGGGAGTGACCCTGGGCAACCGCGTGCGGATTGGCGCCAACGCCGCAGTCGGCGAGGATGGCTTTTCCTTTGTGCACGACGGAGCGAGCTGGCGGCGCGTGCCTGCGTTCGGCAGTGTCGTGATCGGTGATGACGTGGAACTCTTGTCACACGCAGTCGTCCATGCCGGCGTATTTGGCGACACGCTCATCGGGTCTGGTTGCGTGCTCGACAGTCACGTGTTGATCGGACATGATGCGGATGTCGGGGCCGGTACTGCGATCGCAGGCCATACTGCGGTGGCGGGGGCTGCGCGCATCGGCCGGTCATGCCGCATCGGCGGCATGGTCGGCATCGGCGAGGGTATCGTGCTTGCCGATGGCGTCACCGTTGCTGCGATGAGCATGGTCAGTTCGAACATCGTACAACCTGGCGCTTCGTACGCCGGCAGCTGGCCGGCGCAACCACGCCAACGGTGGTGGAGACAGGTAGCCCGACTGCGGCGTGCCGCCATGCCGAGCGGTCGGCGCGACGACGCCTAGACGGATCCGCCCGCGGCTATGACGACAGGACGCGGGTGAAACGTGCCTCGGAACGGTATGGACGATCTCTCGATAAGCAAGATTCAGCAGACGCTGCCTCATCGGTACCCGTTCCTGCTCATTGACCGGATACTTGAGTACCGACCGTTCGAGTTCATAAAGGCAATCAAGAACGTATCGATCAACGAACCGTTCTTTCAGGGACATTTCCCCGGCCACCCGATCATGCCCGGGGTGTTGATTCTCGAATCCATGGCTCAGGCCACAGGAATGCTGGCTTTCTACTCCAACCAGGCGTGCAGTGAATCTGGGAGCGTCTATTACCTTGTCGGTGTCGACAAGGCGCGCTTCAAACAACCTGTCACGGCCGGCGACCAGCTCCAGATCGAGGCACATCTGACCCGTCAGATCCGCGGTATCTACCGCTTCGATGCGGAGGCTCGCGTTGATGACAGGGTGGTCGCAACGGCTGAGTTCATGACAACCGAGCGGTCGACCGGCGCATGATCGACCCACGGGCGGATGTCGATCCCCGGGCGGAGATCGCCGACGGTGTCGAGATCGGGCCATGGGTCCGGATTGGCCCCGGTGTGACCATCGGCCCCGGCACCCGCGTCGATGCCCATTGCGTCATAGAAGGTCCGACGGTGATCGGCTCCGGTAATCAGTTCCACGCTTTTTGTGCCATCGGTACCGCTCCGCAGGACAAGAAGTTCGACCCGGCCGTCGGAAGATCTCAACTGCGTATCGGCGACGGCAATACGTTTCGTGAATATTGCAGCGTCAACCGCGGCACGCATGGCGGCGGTGGCGCCACTACCATCGGCAATGACAACTGGGTGATGGCGTACTGCCACATTGCCCACGATTGTCATGTCGGCAATAACACGGTGTTCGCCAACAACAGCACGCTGGCCGGACATGTCGAGGTACACGATCACGTGATTCTCGGGGGGTTCACCGGCGTGCACCAGTTCTGCCGCCTCGGCGAGGGCAGCTTCACGGCGATCGCGGCAATCGTCGTGCGTGATGTTCCGCCGTTCGTAATCGTCAATGGCAATACCGCGCGTCCACGAACGATCAACAGTGTGGGACTGCGTCGGCGCGGTGCCGATGACGCGACTATCGCCCGCCTCAAGCGCTGCTTCCGTGCACTCTATCGGCAAGGCCATCGACTCGAACAGGCGCTCGACATCATCGCCGAAGAGGCCCGTGACTGCCCGCGTGCCATGACCCTGTTGGAGTTCGTCCGGTCGTCGTCGCGCGGCATCGCACGCTGAATGCGCCGAAAGCGGCGACGATGATGCGCGTCGTGCCGATGCAGGGGGCGGACCATCGGAACACGGCGCGATGGCCGTAGGTCGCGAGCTGCGCTTAGGGATTGTCGCCGGCGAAGTTTCTGGCGACCGCCTTGGTGCGGCCTTGCTGCACGCGCTCGGCGAGCGCGGCGTGGTTCCGGCAGCCTTCGGTATGGCGGGCGCGGCGATGAGAGCGGCGGGATGCGAACCACTGGCGCGCGCCGAGGAACTGTCCGTTATGGGGCTGGTCGAGGTGGTGCAGGCGTATCCCAGGTTGTGGAGTCTGCGCCAGCGTCTCGGCGATGCCTTGTTCGCCGCTCGCCCGGATGTCGTCGTCGGTATCGACGTGCCTGATTTCACTCTGGGACTCGAACGTCGTCTAAAGCTCGCCGGCGTACCTACCGTGCACTGGGTCTGCCCGCAAGCCTGGGCATGGCGCGAAGGACGAGCGGCAGACATCCGCACTGCCGTCGATCGGTTACTCGCACTGTTTCCGTTCGAAGTCGAGTTCTTTTCGCGGCGCGGCATCGCCACTGAATTCGTCGGTCATCCTCTCGCCGACCAGCTCCCCCTCGAACCCCAGCGCGCAGCAGCGCGGCAGGCGCTGGCCTTGGCCGGGGACCGGCCCGTGCTCGCCCTGATGCCCGGCAGTCGCTCCCAGGAACTGGCTCAGTTGCTCAGCCTGTTCATCTCCGCCGCGCGTATCGTCCACGGATGCCGGCCGGGGATGCAGGTGATCGTTTGCACGATCAACGAAGAGCACGCCCGGCGCGTGCGCGAGGCCCTGGGCGGACTCCCGGCAGGCGTCTATGTCGGCAATTCGCAGCAGGTTCTGACCGCGGCTGACGTTGTCCTGGCGGCGTCGGGGACCGTCACCTTGGAGGCCTTGCTGTGCGGGACTCCGATGGTGGTCGGCTACCGCATGGCGCCGCTGTCGTACCATATAATCCGCCGGATGGTGAAGATCCCGCGCATCGCCTTGCCGAACATCCTCGCCGCCCGGGACCTGGTACCGGAGTTGCTGCAATCCGCCCTGACGCCGGCGGCGCTGGCTGAAGCGGCGCTCGCGTGGTTTGATCAACCGGATCGTCGTGACGATTTCGTACGGACCAGTCGCGAGCTCCATGCCTCGCTGCGGCGCGATGCCGCCGGCCGTGCGGCCGAGGCGGTTCTGCGCGTGGCCGGGGTGTCGGGGTGACGGTCGTCGGCGACGACGGTGCGGTTGCCGGCGTCGATGAAGCCGGGCGGGGACCTTTGGCCGGGCCGGTCGTCGCCGCGGCGGTCGTTCTCGGCCCGCGACCAATCGAAGGTGTCGGTGATTCCAAGCTCAAGACCGTCCGCCAGCGCGACGTCCTGTTCGAACGCATCGTGCGCGAAGCGCGCGCGTTCGGCCTGGGGTTGGCTGATGTCGACGAAATCGATCGCCTGAACATCCATCACGCGACATTGCTGGCCATGCAGCGTGCCGTGGCCGCCTTGTCCATTCGCCCGGTGCGTGTACTCATCGACGGCAAGTTCTGCCCGGAACTCGGTTGTCCGGCCGTCGCCATCATCGGCGGCGATGGGAGCGAACCAGCTATCGGTGCGGCCTCCATCCTCGCCAAGGTCGAGCGTGATCGCATCATGCTCGACCTGCACAAGCGTTATCCCGCCTACGGTTTCGATCGACACAAGGGGTACCCCACTCCAGAACACCTCGCCGCCTTGCGTGCGTCCGGCGTGAGCCCGGTGCACCGCCGCTCCTACCGGCCAGTGCAGCTTCTGCTCGGGGAGTGTGCGCGCCCGTGAGCACTCCGCGCTTCGTTCATCTGCATTTGCACAGCGAATATTCGCTGGTCGACAGTACCATACGTATCCCGCGTCTCGCGCAGCGCTGCGCGGAACTCGGCATGGGTGCCGTCGCCCTTACCGATCAGGCCAATGTATTCGCATTGCCCAAGTTCTATCGTGCCGCCCAGGCCGCGGGCCTCAAGGCGATCGCCGGGGCGGATCTCTGGCTCGGCGAGGGGGGAGGTAGCGATCCGTACCGCGTGGTCGCGTTGTGTCAGGATCTTTCAGGCTACCGAGCGTTGAGCAGCTTGCTCACGCGTGCCTATCGATATGGTCAGCGGGGTGGTGTTGCCATCGTTGACGAGGCCTGGCTTACGGCCGCGGATACCGCCGGCTTGATCGTGTTGTCCGGCGGAATCCATGGCGACCTGGGCTTGTTCGCCCGCGATGGCCGCACTCAGCAACTACACGATCGCATCCGCTTCTGGCAGGACCTGCTCGGGGATCGGTACTTCGTCGAGATCACGCGCACCGCACGCGATGCTGAAGCGCGCTACCTCGATGCGGTGCTCGACGCGGCGGCCAATCTCGATGCACCGCTGGTCGCGACCAACGACGTGCGTTTCCTTGCCCGCGAGGACTTCGACGCCCACGAGGCGAGAGTCTGCATCCACCACGGCCGTGCACTGGGCGACCCGCGGCGCCCCCGTGATTACTCGACGGAACAATACCTGCGCAGCGAAGCGGACATGTGCGAACTGTTCGCCGACCTGCCTTCGGCGCTAGAGAATTCCGTTAACGTCGCAATGCGCTGCAATCTCGAGCTGCAGTTCGGCGTCTACCATCTGCCCGAGTACCCGGTAGAGGAGGACGAGGCCGTCGAGGGCGTGCTGGTGGACAAAACCGTACGCGGACTGGACGCGCGCTTCGCCTGCGGCGCGGTGCGACGTAACGTTGCCGACCCGGCGGTACACGACAGCTACCGTCGTCGTCTCGAGCTCGAACTCGACGTCATCGTCAAGATGGGATTCGCCGGCTACTTCCTCATCGTCGCGGACTTCATCGCCTGGGCCAAGGAACATGGCATCCCGGTCGGACCAGGGCGCGGATCGGGGGCGGGTTCGCTGGCTGCGTTTGCCCTAGGCATCACCGAGCTCGACCCGCTCGAGTACGACCTGCTGTTCGAGCGTTTCCTGAATCCCGAACGCGTGTCCATGCCGGACTTCGATGTCGACTTCTGCATGGATCGCCGTGACGAGGTCATCGACTACGTCGCCACGCGGTACGGTCGCGACAAGGTCGCTCAGATCATCACTCACGGTACGATGGCCGCGAAAGCGGTGCTTCGCGATGTTGGCCGTGTGCTTGGATTTCCGTACGGCTTCGTCGATCAGCTGGCCAAGCTGGTGCCGTTCGACCCCCAGATGACGCTGACCCGCGGATTGGCCGAGGAACCGGCGCTGAAGCGTCGCTACGAGGACGAAGAGGACGTCCGCAGCATCATCGACCTCGCCTTGCAACTCGAAGGCCTTGCGCGCAATGCCGGGCGCCACGCGGGTGGTGTGGTAATCGCGCCTAGCCAGCTCACCGACTTCATGCCGTTGTACTGTGAACAGGGTAGTGACGGGCTGGTCACCCAGTTCGACATGGGCGACGTCGAGGCCATCGGCCTGGTTAAGTTCGATTTCCTCGGTCTGCGGACCCTGACCATCATCGATTGGGCGATCAAGGACATCAACCGCATCCGCGGCGAGGCCGGCATGGCGGCGGTCGACGTGCTGCAACTGCCGCTTGACGACAAGACAACCTTCGAACTCGTACAGAACGCGCGGACCACGGCGGTGTTCCAGCTCGAATCGCGCGGCATGAAGGAACTGATCAAACGCCTCAAGCCAGATTCCTTCGAGGACATGATTGCCCTCGTCGCGTTGTTCCGTCCCGGGCCGCTACAGTCCGGCATGGTCGACGATTTCATCGACCGCAAGCATGGCCGGGCGGTAGTGAAGTACCCGCATCCGGACCTCGAGCCTATCCTCAAGCCCACGTATGGCGTGATCCTCTACCAGGAACAGGTCATGCAGATCGCGCGCGTACTGGCTGGTTACACCCTCGGCGCGGCCGACCTGCTGCGCCGGGCAATGGGCAAGAAGAAGCCCGAGGAGATGGCCAAGCAGCGCGAGATCTTCGTGACCGGTGCCGGTGACAACGGCATCGGGGCGGACGATTCGAGCTACATCTTCGACCTCATGGAGAAGTTCGCGGGTTACGGCTTCAACAAGTCACACTCCGCCGCGTATGCCCTGGTCGCCTACCAGACAGCCTGGCTCAAAGCTCACTACCCGGCAGCATTCATGGCCGCGGTGCTTTCCGCCGACATGGACTCGACCGACAAGGTCGTGCGGCTGATCGAGGAATGTCGCATCCTCGGGCTGGAAGTCGTTGCCCCTGACGTCAACCGGTGTGGCTTTCGGTTCGGTGTCGCCGACGAGCGTACGGTGCGTTACGGCCTCGGGGCGGTCAAAGGCGTGGGCGAAGCCGTGATAACGGCAATCGTCGAAGAACGTGACGCGCAGGGCAATTACCGCGACTTGGTCGACCTGTGCCGGCGTAACGCGGGACGCAAGCTCAACCGGCGCGCCCTAGAAGCCCTGATCAAGGCAGGCGCGCTGGATTGCTTCGGTTCGTCGCGACCGACATCGATCGCGGCTCTCGATCACGTGCTCCAGATCACCGATCAGCACGTCAAGGCCGAGGTCTCCGGGCAATCGGATTTCTTTGGCCTGGCGACGACCGGCGAGCCTGCCTGCGACGACAACGGCGCCGCGCTCGACCTTGCCGCACTGACCGAGGTGCGCGAATGGTCGCAGGAGGAATTGCTCGCGTGCGAAAAGGAGACGTTGGGGCTGTACTTGAGCGGTCATCCCATTGATCGTTATCGCGCGGAGCTCGCGGCGTTTTCCAGTTGCACGCTGGCCGATCTCAAACCCGGGCGTAAACGAGTCGTTGGGCTGATCATGGCCGTAAGAGTGATCAAGACGCGTCGGGGACGTATCGCTATCATCACACTGGACGATAAGACTGCGCGCATCGAGTCGACGGTTTACCGTGACCAGTTCGAGGCGCACATGGACAAGCTGGTCACCGATTCCATCGTTGTCATCGAAGGGAACTGCGATGTGGACGAGTTCTCTGGTGAGTACAGCCTGCAGTGCGAGGACATCATGACGCTCGACGAGGCGCGTAACCGGTTGGCCCGCGCCGTGGTTCTCAATGTCACGGAGAAGGAGCTCGGCAATGGCTTCATAGATACGTTACAAGATGTCATCGAGACCCACGGTCGCGGCTCGTGTCCCGTCGCCATCGAGTATGCGCGACCGGACAGCCGTGCGCGGCTCAAACTCGGCGAAGCCTGGCGCGTGCAGGTGAACGACAACCTCATCGACGGCCTGCGTCGCTATCTCGGCGACGGACGCGTGCATGTCGAATACTGACTCTCGGTGCGGATGAAAAATGATGGCTGAACGGAAATCCGAAGCGACCCAGATCAACCTGAACTTTCTCGATTTCGAACAGCCGATCGCCGAACTCGAAGCAAAGATCGAGGAACTCCGGCTGGTCGGTCACGATTCGGAGATCAACATCTCGGAGGAGATCGAGCGGCTGCACAAGCGCTCGCAGGACCTCACCCGCCAAATCTTCGCCGCACTCAATCCGTGGCAGATTTCCAAGCTCGCACGGCACCCACGTCGCCCCTATACGCTGGACTACGTGGAGAACCTCTTCGAAGAGTTGCACGAGCTGCATGGCGACCGCGCGTTTGCCGACGATCCGGCTATCGTGTCGGGCGTCGGTCGCTTCAACGGACGAGGCGTCGCTTTCATTGGCCACCAGAAGGGTCGCAACACGCGGGAAAATCTCCAGCGCAACTTCGGCATGCCACGGCCCGAAGGCTACCGCAAGGCTTTGCGCATCATGCAGCTCGCCGAGCGATTCCGCTTGCCGGTGGTGACTTTCATCGACACGCCAGGGGCCTACCCTGGCATCGGTGCCGAGGAGCGCGGCCAGAGCGAGGCCATCGCACACAACCTGCTGGTCATGTCGGGACTGCGTACGCCGATCGTGGCGGCGATCATCGGTGAGGGTGGGTCGGGTGGTGCTCTTGCCGTCGGGGTTGCCGATCGAATTCTCATGCTGCAGTACGCGACCTACTCGGTGATTTCGCCCGAAGGCTGTGCCTCGATCCTGTGGAAGAGCGCGGAACGCGCATCCGACGCGGCTGAGGCCATGGGCATCACATCGAGCAGCCTCAAGAAGCTCGACCTCGTCGACGAAGTGGTCGAGGAACCGCTCGGAGGTGCACACCGCAATCCCGGCGAAGCGTGTCGCAACGTCGGCCGCGCGCTGGAGCAGGCATTGGCCGCGCTCGAAGGGCAGAGTCCCGAGGATCTCGTGCGCGCCCGTCGCGCGCGCTTCGCCGCGATCGGCGAGTTTGTCGAGCGCTGAGGCCTGCGGCGCCGGGTATGCCGGTCGCGCCAATCGAACTCGCGGCAGGACGACTCGCCTTGGCGCGTCTCGTCGAATCCCACGCGCTCGATCACCTGTGCGTCGCGTTCAGTGGCGGGGCCGATTCGAGCGCGCTCCTGATCCTGGCCAGCGAATGGGGCCGCGAACATGGTATCGCGGTCAGCGCTCACCATGTCGATCATGGCCTGCAAGCCCAGAGCGCGTCATGGGCGTCATTCTGCGTCGAGCGCGCGAGGGAACTAGGAGTGCCCTGCCGCGTGACAAAGGTGACCGACGCGCCGCCGCGTGGGGCGAGTATCGAGGCCTGGGCACGCACGGAGCGCTATACGGCACTGGCGGCGCATAGCGCGGTCGGTACTGTGATACTGACCGCTCATCACCGTGACGACCAGGCCGAAACCGTGCTGCAACGGGCGGTCGACGCGGCAGGTCCCCATGGTCTGGCTGGTATTCGTGCGGTGCGCGCGCTCGGTCGTGGGCTGCTGGCCCGGCCCCTGCTCGGCTGCTCACGTGACGAACTGCGGGCCTACCTCGAGCGTCGCGGCGTCAGTTGGCTTGCTGATCCGGCCAACGGCGATGTGCGCTTTGTGCGCAACCGGTTGCGCCACGCTGTGATGCCCGCGCTGGACGCGGCGTTGCCTGGTGCCATCGACGGATTGGTTCGGATGGCCTCATTGCAGAGCGCCCTGGCACGGGGACTCGATGCGTACGCCGATGCGCTGTTGCTCCCAGCGGCGGCATCGTCCCACCGTCTGCCGTTGGCACGACTCGACGCCGTACCCGTGGAACTGCGCCCTTATGTCGTAAGGCGCTTCCTCGAGCGCGCCGGTGGGTTGCCGATCGGTGGGCGACATCTGCGCGCGATTCTCGACACGGTTTGCGCCGCACGCGTCGATGCGGCACCGATGGTGCGCTGGGCGGGGCATGCGGTACGGCGCTACCGCGGTTCCGTGTATCTGACCGCCAACCCGCTGCCGCCGACGCCGACATCCCGACAGGCCTGGCGCTTCGGCACAGAACTCGCGTTATCGTGCGGGCGATTGAGCGCAGTCCCGGCGGTCGACGGTGAACTGGATGCCACGCGTTTGGCAGCTGCGGATGCCATCGACGTCGATTTTCGTCGGGGCGGAGAGCACTGTCGCCCGGTCGGCCGCGGGCATCGTCATGCGCTGAAGAAGCTGTTCCAGGAGTGGGGTGTTCCACCTTGGGAGCGTGCGCGTACCCCGCTGCTCTACGTCGACGGCGAATTGGCGGCGGTGGTGGGTTATTGCGTGTGTACGGGGTTCGCCGCGCGAGCAGGGCAGCCGGCCTGCCGACTGGTCTGGACGCCCGCTTGATTCGCGTGCGTCGGGTTCACAGCGGGGTGCGCGTGCGTACGAGGACGGTCGATTCCTGGTTGGCGTAGCTCTCGTCCTTCAACGTGAAGACCATGCGCACGTCGCCGATGTCGATGGCATCGCCTTCGCGCATTTGGATCGAGTCGATGCGGTTGTCGTTGACGAAAACGCCGTTGAGCGACTCCAGGTCGTTGAGCAGCAGATGTCCATCCTCGCTGGCACGGATGTCCGCGTGCAGTCGCGATACCGAGTGGTCGGGCAGGACGAGATCGTTGTTGCGGCCACGGCCGATACGCCAGGGCAGCTTGTCGATGGCATGGCGTGTACGCGCCTGATCGGCCAGTACGAGGTAGGCGAGTGGCTTGGTCGGTTCGCCGACGACTGACGCTGCGCGTCGTTGCCGTTGCACGAGGAAAGTCAGCGCGGCGAGTATTGCCGCGAGCAACAACGCCAGAATTGCGAACCAGGGCCATGCCGGCGGTGGCGTGCCCCCGGGAAGCGGTTGCGGCAATGGCGAAGACGGCAACGCGGGCGCGGATATGACCGGCGCCGGTGCGGTTGGGGGCGTCGTCACGCCGGGGAAAACCACTGGCGCGAGAACCAGGAAATTCTGCGCCGTGGTTTCGAAAGACAGTGACACGTCTAGGGCACCGGTAGCGCCTGCGCGGAGCAGGGCACCGAGGTCGAACTCGAGGCGGCCGCCGCTATCGGCCGCGTCGAGCAGGCGGGCGAAAGTCTCACGCGGGATGTCGAAATCGACGAGATCCGCCTGCACGTAGAGGCCGCCGGTTTCGTCGCTGAGGCGGCGCACGGTCTGCAGTGCGACTGACCGCGTGACAGAACGTGGATAACCAATGCTATCGATGATGACGCCTGCGGCACGTGCTGCGGCAACGACATCCTCGTGGTGATAGGCGAAATCCTCGGCCAGACCGTCCGACATCAACAACAGCACGCGGCGGGTGGCTTCCACCTCGCCGAGCAGCCGGACCGCTTCGCGCACGTTGCGGTAGAGCTCGGTCGTGCGCCCTTCTGCGCTCAGCATGGCCGCGGCCTTGCGCAGTTCGTCGGGTGGCGTGCCAACCGCGGCCAGCACGTGCAGGTCGGTATCGAAAGCGGCGAGTCCGAGCTGGCGGTGTGGCGCCCCGCTCGCGAGCAAGGCTTCGATGTGCTCGCGGACCTTGTCGATGACTGGTTGGCGAGCGGGGTCGCTGGTGTCGACCAGAACCAGAATCGCGGTGCGATCGTCGGGTTGCGGGTAGGGGCGGACTTCACGCCCTTCGATGATCGTGCCTTGGTACTCGGCGACAGCGGCCTCGAGCTTGCCTCCGTCGCGCAAGCGGTAATCGCACTGGAGGCGTTCGAGCGGTTCCTGGACACAGGCAATGTCCATGTGTTCCGTGAGCGTGGCAGCCGAAAGCCCTACGCTACGCGTGGCCAGGATGACGACCAAGCCGAATAACAGCCGCGCGGCTTGGCGACCGCCGGCCACCGTCAGATGATGGCGGGCGGTACGGATCACTTCTCAGGGAACAGCGGGTCGGGCAGGTCGAAGAACTCGATGGCCACGCTCTTCTGGCCGCCCTGGCTCTCGTCGGTGGGACGGGCGCTGGGGCCCGGCGGTTCTTCGTTGATCTCGCCAATCTGCGGCATGCCCTTGCGCATCTTGTTGCCGGCCTCGACCACGCGCGTGTGCAGTTCGTTGGAGAACTGTAGGCGGTAGGCGCGCGGCTCGGCGCCGGTCGGGCCATCGGCGAGGTCGGTGGCCCAGAGGAAGATCTCGCCGGGCGCGCCGGTGGTCTTGTCCGGCTCGTTGACGAAGATGGCGACGAGGTTGAAGCGCTTGGGCAGCTCAGCCGCGGTGGGCCAGCCGAGCAGGGGCGGCATCGAGTAGTAGGTCACTAGGTAAAAAGCGGACACCAGCGCGACCATCGAGGCCTTCACCCGCCACGACCACGGCGTGTAGAGACACAGGATGAGTAACAGCAGGGCGATGAGGACATAGCCCGCGACCAGGCCGGAGGTGCCGAGTAAGAACAACGTTAGAACTCCCGGGGGTTGTCAATCGCAGCGTCGTAAGCCGTCGCCAACTACAGCGGTGCGCTCTCAGAAGATCACGAGCGATTTCTGCAGGTGCGAGATCTGCCCGACCTGACCCGACTTGTCGATCGTGAAACGGACGGCCGTGGCTTCGTCGCCCTTGGCATTGAGTATGGTTTCGCCATAGTAAACGATCTCCAAGGCTGGATTGACCTTGGCCACCTTGACGGTGGCGTGGACCGGTTGACCGGTTTCGGTTGCGTAATAGTGCAGGTTGACGACGTACTCTCCGGGTACGACGCCGCGGATCGTCACCACCTCCTGGTTCAACGGGTTCTGGATCTCCTCGCCGTTGATGTTGATGGTGTCGTTGGCGTTGCCGCGATCGTCGCGGTCGAGATGGATCAGTCCTGCCTCGCGGTTGCGGAACCAGACCACGTTGCCGTTCGGATCCTCGACCCAGGTGTCGACGTCGTCCGGCACGCCATCTGGCCAGGCGACGGTGATGATGTACTCGGCCTTGGGATCGATGATGCCCTTCTTTGCCACCGGGTTCATGAACATGATGGCAATGAGAAACAGGTAGGTGAAGCCGAGCAGGGCGTTGAAAAGCAGGTCGGTGAACGGATCGGACGAACTCCGCGGTCGTTGCCAGCCACTGCTGAACGAGGCCATGCGGGCTGCTCAGCCAGTCGTGAGCTTGGCGTCGGTGAGCCGCAGGATCTGCTCGATGAGCTCGTCGGCGCCCTTGTCCAGCAGGAGGTATTGCAGCCCCAGCGACATGCTGCCGACGAGACCGGCGAGCGTCGTGTAGAGAGCAGTGCCCATGCCATTGCTCATCTGCTTGAGCACCTTCTGCATCGTGTTGACGTCGAGCGACGCCGTATCGGCGACCGATCCGAGCATTAAGATGAAGCCGACGATGGTGCCGAGCAGACCGAGCTTGAGCAGCACGTCGATGAGGAACCAGCCGATATCGTGACCGCCCTTGGCATGCGCGATGAGGGTCTGTACCAGGGTCGATTGTTCGCCTTCCTGGGCCTGGTTCGGTTGTCCCTGGCCACGCCGCGCGAGTACGGCCAGATGTCCACCGACGACGCTGTCGCGGGCGATGGTATGTTCGCCGAGCGTGACACGGTCTTCGGCGCAACTCAGGTGCGCGGTTGCCGCGCCGATGGCCCGGTCGAGCCCCCGGACGTGGTCGATTTCGCGCGCGAGGTAGCGCGCGCGTCGCCCGCAGTGCGCACAACCGAGGAGGTATAGCAGGCCGATGACCATGCAGATGCGGCTGCGGTCGCTGGCGTAGAGCAACTCGATCAGGCCTTCGTTCCAACACACGACGACGCCGAACAGCGACAGGCCGGTCACCACCAGCCATGCCAGGTACAGCCAATGCTCATGTTCCTGGAAGCGCGTCACGGTTCAATCTCCTTCCGGTCCGACGGCGAACTCCGCGATTTCGGTCAGCGTGGCGTTCATGCGCCGGGCGAATTCGTTCACCCGTTCGTCCGGGTGGTCCAGCGGAAGCCGCACCAAGCTGACGACGGTGCGCCCATCCTGCTCGTGGACGGTGATTCTACAGGGCATCTGCGCCACGAACCCCGGGTCAATGAGCAGCACTTCGCGGGCCAGTTCGAGGCTGCAGAAGTGGATGACCTCGACATCGGGGAAATCCTCGTAGCCACGCTTGCGCAGTCCGGCGCCGATGGTATTGCGACCGGTGATGCGGAAGTTGTGCTCGGTGATCGCGAAGTTGAGTTCGAAGACGACATCGTCGAAGGACTTGTCGGTGGTATAGCGGACAATGTCGCCGCCATGCTCGGGGGGGGGTGGCGAAGCCTGCGCGGCGCCCAGTGCGGCCAGGAGGACGGCGGTCATCCAGCCGCGCAACCAGGTCCTCATTCGCGAATGACCACCCGGGTGCCGAGCTCGAGGTAATGACGCAACTCGTGGATCTCCTGGTTGCGTAGCGCGATGCAGCCTTCGGTCCAGTCGAGGTTGTCGTGGATGCGGATTTTGTCCGGGGTTTCCTCACCGATACCGTGGATGCCGATGGCGCCGCCGAGTGCGGTGTTCTGCGGTGGCGTCTGCCCGGCGCGCAGCGCGGCGACGATGGCGTCGAACTCGTTGCGCGAGATGACGGCATTACGCAGGCCGTAGTAGGCATCCTTGATGTTCGGGTAGTTCAAGCGCACGAAAGTGTCGAAGCGGCTGCGGTCGTTGAAACCGACGACGCGGTAAGTGCCGATCGGGGTCTTCTTGTCGCCCCGCTGCGCCTTGTCCCCGAGACCGCCCCGACCGACCGAGATACGGAACGTTTTCAGGATCTGTTCGCCAGCCCGCACGATGAGGAGGCGGGCGCTCTTGTCGATTTCTATCTCGTAGTGATAGGCCGCCGCCCCGGCCGGCCCGGCAAAGAGACCGAGCACGAGAGCGAGAGCGAGAGCGGCGGGGAGGAGCGAGAGGCAGCTGCCGCTCGGACGTGCGATCGCTTTGGCCATGGCGTTTGACAGCGGCGTTCGATAACTCATCCAGTGGATTGATTTGTCTCCGTAGCCACATGAGGTGACGACGGATTTTCCTGCACCAATCAGCAGCGCGATTCTAAATGAAATGGCCACGGGCATGCTACGCTTGGGCGCCCCTGAAGCCGCTGCCCCCGTGCGCACCCGGGTAACCGATGTCCACCACACCCAAGTACACCCGCACTGCCATGGCCCTGCACTGGGTGGTGGCGGTGCTCGTGTTCAGCCTGTTCGGCATCGGCTGGTTCATGGTCGACCTGCCGCAGGGACCGGCCCGCGGCGAGTATTTTGCGCTGCACAAATCGCTCGGGCTGAGCGTGCTCGTATTGCTGGTGCTGCGGTTCGGCTGGCGCCTGCGACACCGTCCACCGCCGCTGCCGCAAACGCTACCGGCGTGGCAGCGATTCCTGGCCGGCTTGGTTCACCGGGCGTTCTATGTCGCGCTAGCGGTACAGCCGCTCAGTGGATACCTGTCGTCGAGCTTCAGCGGCTACTCGACGCGCTGGTTCGGCGTTCCGCTGCCGCAATGGGGTTGGAAGGACGCTTGGTTGAACGAACTCTTCACCGAGATTCACGTGGTCTGTTCGATCGTCATCGTGGTGCTCGTCCTCACCCACGTACTGGGAGTGCTGAGTCACCTGCTACAGGGCGAAGGTGGCCTGCTACGCCGCATGCTGCCCTGGTGACGCGGGGGTCGCCCACGTTGGCAGCGGGAAGGAGGATCCCGGAGCTCCTCTTTGCATATGCGACAGTCGCCGCGGCCTGCTACTCCAAACGTGCGTCGGGGGCCGGAAGTCGAAGGGGAGATCGTTGCCTGCGGGGCAGGGCCTGGCGCACGCCTCGTCACGTGAGGGCGTCGACGCTCGGTCGGCACCGCGAGACTCGTGTCCGGCGCCGACAAAAAAATCCGTTGTTACGGGCGAACCCGATCACGCATCCGGAGTCGTTGTCGCCTTCTTCGCTGGTTGAAGCCGACCGGGCGTAGTGGTTGTTGTCGGCTACGGGCGCAGGTGGTCGAGGTTGCGCGGGCGCGCTCCTATAATCGACCGATGGCGATGCCTGTCTCGCGTTCTCTCAAGCGCTTGCTGCTGACCCACGAAGTCGCGTTCATCGTGCTCGTGGTCATCACCGGCGGCGTCGGTGGCGTGTGGGCGTGGCAGTGGCAGCAGTGGTCGGCCGCCACCATCCGCCTCAACTACCTGTCGCACACGGCGCTCGAGATCCGTTCGCAATTGTTTCGCCAGATCCAGGAAGTGTCGGTGGCCGGGCTGCGCGAGGATCCCCGGGCGCAGGCCTTGAACTCTCGCTATGCCCGCGATACGCAGGAGTTGTTCAACGAATTGCGGCGTAAATCCGCGTACCGTGCGGAAGACTACGCCGTGCAGGCGATGCAGACCGCCTTCAGCCTGCTGCAGGCCAACCTGCGCGACACCCTGGAGGACCCGTTTGCACTCAACCGGCTGGTCAGGGCCAAGCTGTTCGACCCTGCTTTCGAGCAGCGCTTCGTGTCCGACTTCGAGCGTGCCTTCGTCTCGTTCCAGGGCCTGGTCGACCAGCAGCTCGCGGCTCAGGAGAGCGAGGTCAAGCGCTGGACGGAGCTGGCGCCTTTCGGCCTGGCCATCCCGATTCTGATCGGCTTCGCCCTGTTACTGTTCTCGCGGCGCAGCCTCACGCGCGGCTTCGTCGTGCCGATGCAGGCGGTCATCGCCGGCACGCGCGAAGTCAGCGGCGGTAACCTGCGGCACACCCTGCCCGAAGCTGGCGTCGCCGAGGTGCGCGAACTCGCACGCGGAATCAACCACATGGCCCAGGAACTGGAGGCGAGCCGCGATGCCATCGTGGCCGCCGAGCGCCAGGCGGCCCTGGGCGCGTTGGTACCCGTGGTCGCGCACAACATTCGCAATCCGCTGGCTGCGATCCGCGCCAACGCGCAGTTGCTCGATGGCAGCGAAAGCGCGCAAGAACGTGCCGAGATGCGCGAGGACATCATCGAGACGGTCGATCGCCTCGGCCGCTGGGTGAGTGCCCTGGTCTCCTACCTGCATCCGCTGCAGCCGCAGCGGCGGCGGGTTTCGGCCAGCGCGGTGCTGGACTCGGCCCTCCATTTACTGGAACCGCGTATCGCGGCCAGCGACATCGTGCTGGTGCGCGAACCCTGGGCGAGCGGGGCCACCATCGACGCCGATGCCGACCTGCTCGAGCAGGCCCTGTACGGCCTGCTCAACAACGCGGTCGAGGCTTCGCCGGCCGGTGCCGAACTGGCGGTCGGCGTGAGGGAAGCGGACGACCGCGTGATCCTGAGCATCCGCGACCAGGCTGGTGGCATCCCGTTCGAACCGGAACCGACGGGACTGATGCCGGGACCCAGTACCAAGCGTTTCGGTACCGGGCTCGGCATCCCGATTGCCTTTAAGATATGCGCCACCCACGGCTATCGCCTCGAATTCCATGTCGCCGAGGGACGTGGTACCGAGGTCGTCATCAGCGCCGCGACCAGCGAGGAGCACCAACCGACCGATGGCGAGTGAGTACCGTGAAGTGTCGCGCGAGGCGGCAGCCGTGACCGGCACGCGTGTGCTCGTCATAGACGATGAAACCCTGTTCGCCAAGGCCATCGCGCGGCGGCTGGAACGCGCCGGCTACGCCTGTGGCTGCGTCGGCAGGCTCGCGGACGCGCGTCGTCGCCTGAAGGAACTCGAACCCGACCTCGTGCTGCTCGACATCCGCCTGCCGGATGGTTCGGGCCTGGACCTGCTGCGCGAGATTCGGGCCGCCGGCACGGTACCCGTAGTGATGATGACGGCCTATGGCGAGGTCGAGGATGCCGTCGCCGCGATGAAGGACGGCGCGGCCGATTATCTCAAGAAGCCGATCGATCTCGACGAACTGCTGCTCAACGTGGAGAAAGTGCTCGGGCGGCGCGAGCTCGACCGGCGCCTGGAGTACTCGCAGACTCGCGAACACGTCCACGGCCGCGCAGCGGACCTGCTCGGGGCATCACCGGCCCTGAGTCGGGTGCGTGAACAGGTGCTCAAGATTGCGGCCCTGGCCGGCCCCGGCATCGCGCCGCCGACCGTTCTGGTCACGGGTGAGACCGGCACCGGCAAGGATGTCACCGCTCGCATGATTCATGCCAGTTCGGCGCGGGCCGCGCGGCCGTTCGTGCACGTCGACTGCGCGGCGTTACCCAAGGAATTGTTCGAATCCGAGCTATTCGGGCACGTCAAGGGCGCTTTCACCCATGCCGTCGCCGAACGCACCGGCCTCATCGAGGCGGCCGAGGATGGCGTGGTCTTCCTCGACGAGATTGGCGAGATCCCGCTTGAACTCCAATCCAAGCTGCTCGCGGTGCTGGAGCGGCGTACGCTGCGGCGCATCGGCAGCAGCCACGAACGGCAGACGGCAGCCTGGTTCATCGCCGCCACCAATCGCGACGTCGACGACATGGTGTCGATGGGTCAGCTGCGCTCCGACCTTTATTTCCGCCTCAACGTGCTCGGTCTCACGTTGCCCCCGCTGCGCGAACGCGGTGATGACGCCGTTCTGCTGGCGGAGCGCTTCGCGGCCGATGTCGCGCGACGTTACGGCTTGCCACCGGCAGCCTTCGAGCCTGACGCGCTGCAAGCGCTGCGCGCCTACGCATGGCCGGGTAACGTGCGCGAGCTGTCGCACCTCGTTGAACGCGCCGTTCTCCTGAGCCAGGGCAAGGCCATCGACGAGCGTCTGCTGAACCTGCCCGGTCGGACGACGGAGACGTCACCGGACGCACTGGCGGCGCTCGATGGACTGACTCTGGAGGAGGTCGAGAAGCGCCTCATCGTACGAGCCCTGACAGCCAGCGGCGACAACGTCTCCGAGGCCGCCCGCCGTCTCGGCCTGACGCGCATGGCCATGCGTTATCGGATGCAGAAGCACGCCATCAGCGCTGGGACCTGAAACGTCAGTGCAGCTTGAGGCGCGGCTTGCTCGAGCGCGTCAACAGATCGGCCAACGTGCCGAGCAGGGTCCGCACCAGGCCCTGCACGGCGACCTGGTGCATCTTGTATAGCGACAGGTAGGCCCAGCGGGCGAGGCGTCCCTCGACCGGATAATTGGCCGGATGACGGCTGAGCAGGTTGCCCATGAGGTTGCCGATCGCGCTGTGTTCCGCGAGGTTGATGAGCGAACCGAAATCGCGGTAGGCATAGGTCGGCAGGGCCTTGCCGGCGCGCAGTTGGGCCACGCCCTGCGCCAGCAGAGCGGCCTGCTGATGGGCCGCCTGGGCCCGCGGTGGCACACTGCGGCCGCTTTCGCCGAGTGGGCAGGCGGCGCAGTCGCCGAGGGCGAAGATGCGTTCGTCGCGTGTCGTCTGCAGTGTCGGGCCGACGACCAGTTGATTGAGACGGTTGGTTTCGAGGCCGTCGAGTCCATCGAGTACAGCGGGGCCCTTGATGCCGGCCGCCCACACCTTGATGGCGGCGGGAATGAAGCGGCCGCTGCGGGTGTGAAATCCGTCCGCTGTTGCCTCTGTGATGAATTCGCCCGTGTGCACCTCGACGCCGATCGACTCGAGCACCCGCGCGGTCGCGGTGGACACCGATTCCGGCAGCCCGGGCAGGATGCGCTCTGCGCCTTCGATCAGGTGTAGGCGCACGTCGGCCTCGACGTCGATACGATCGAGTCCGTAGGCAACCAGCGCGCGCAGTGCGTGGTGGAGTTCGGCGGCAAGTTCGACCCCGGTTGCACCGGCCCCGGCGATGGCGATGTGTAGCTGGCCCGGTCGGATGGGGGCTTCCTGTGCGTTGGCCGCGTAACAGGCCCGCACCAGGTGCTGGTGAAAGGCGTCGGCCTGGGTGCGCGCGTCGAGAAAGAAGCAATGCTCGGCCACGCCGCGGGTGCCGAAATCGTTGGTCACGCTGCCGATGGCGATAACGAGCAGGTCCCAGGGCAGGGTTCGCGCCGGGATGTATTCACGACCGGCGTGGTCGAGCGTGGGTGCGAGCGTGATGGTACGTGCTGTGCGGTCGAGTTCACGCAGCGCACCGAGGCGAAAATTGAAATGATTCCAGTGTGCCTGCGCGAGGTAGCTGAGTTCGTCCTCGCTCGAATTGAGCGTGCCGGCCGCCACCTCGTGCAGGAGGGGTTTCCACAGGTGACTATGATTGTGATCGACCAGAGTGACATCCAACTCGTCACGGCTGCCGTAGCGGCGGCCGAGACGTGTCGCCAGTTCGAGTCCTCCAGCGCCGCCGCCGACGATGACGATCTTTGCCCCCTGTGCCAGCTGCATGGTTCCTGCCGCCTCCCGGCGCCGTGTTCAGCCCGCTGCCATCATAAGCCCGCGTCACCTGCGCGTCGTCTGCGGAGGCACTCTGAGGCGCGCAAAGGCGGACCGTATCGGCCACTGTTTCCCCGTCAGGCTGTAGAGTATGCGATCGTCGCTAGCGACTCCGCGCGGCCCAACTTGCGGCATCCCGATGTCCTCGCGACGGATGCGCGCACCAGCCGACCGCCTGTCGGTGCCGCCCGGCCGTGGGCACCCACCCAACCAAGAGAGGAACGAGCATGAACGAGCAGACCCAGCTCGAGATCGAGGCAGCGACCTTCCGTCGTCTGCGTGATTACCTGCGCGAGCACACCGAGGTGCAGAACATCGACCTGATGAATCTGGCGGGCTTCTGCCGCAACTGCCTGTCCAAGTGGTACCGCGCCGCGGCCGAGGAGCGCGGCGCCACGTTGGAATACGAGCAGGCGCGTGAAATCGTCTACGGCATGCCCTACGAAGAGTGGAAGCAACGCTTTCAGACCGAGGCCAGCGCCGAGCAGCAGGCGCGGTATGCGGAACGCCAGCAGGGCGAGGGCCAGGCCTGAGACGGGAGCCTGCGCGAAGTCGACAAGGCGTGATCCGATGGGCCTCAGGCTGCGCCTCAACCTGTGGCTGGCGCTGACCTTCTCTCTTGCGCTCGCCTGCGCAGTCGCGGCGTTGGTCCACGGCGC
Organism: Gammaproteobacteria bacterium; assembly: GCA_050184115.1. Taxonomy (GTDB): domain Bacteria; phylum Pseudomonadota; class Gammaproteobacteria; genus JACKNG01. The sequence continues at coordinate 159,783 of JBFXAQ010000007.1, forward strand.
CCGTCGCGCGGTGGTCGACGAGGTGCGGGCTTCCTCGGAGTTCGCGTCCAACCTGGTGCGAGGGCTGGCCGAACGCGCGTCGCCTGCGCCCGATCACGGCGCGCTCGTGGAGCTCGTCGCCGAGGTTGGCATGCACGCGCCCCTGCGGCACCTGCGCATCGCCATCCTGGGGCCGGATGGAAGGGTTCTCGGCGGTACGGTCCATCGTGGCGGGGGCTTCGCTGCACCTGCCTGGTTCGAACGGCTGGTGCGGCCGGCCGCGGCGGTCCTGACGCAGGACATCGTGATCCCCGGCGGGCGCATCCGCATCGATGCCGATCCGGGTGCCGAGATCGGCGAGGCTTGGCGCGAGGTTCGCGTCGCCCTGCTCATCCTGCTCGCGGCCTTTGCAGGTGCCATGGGCGTCGCCTTCTTGTTCCTCGGTCACGCACTGCGCCCGCTGCGACGCTTGTCCGCCGGCCTCGAAGGCGTCGAGCACGGCCGTTTCCACCAGCGCCTGTCACCGAGTGGTATTCCGGACATCGATATCATCACTGCCCGCTTCAACGACATGGCCGGGGCACTCGGTCGCGCCGAGCGCGACAATGCCACGCTGGCGCAGCGCGCCATCGTCATCCAGGAAGAGGAACGACGCTACCTGGCTCATGAGTTGCATGACGAACTCGGGCAGTCGATCACCGCGATCAAGGCGCTGGCGGTGTCGATCGGCGAGCGTGCCGATAGCGAGTTGGCGGCGCGCGCGACGACCATCACCACGGTCTCCTCGGACATCTACGCCCGCGTCCGCGACATGATGTCGCGTCTGCACCCGGTCGTGCTCGACGAACTCGGTTTAGTCGCCGCGCTAGGTCTCATGGTCGACGACTGGAATGCCCGCCACGAAGACTGCTTTTGCGAGTTTGCCTGCGCGCGCGAGTTGCCGGCACTCGATGCCGCTGCCCGTATTGCCGTCTACCGTGTCGTACAGGAGGCGCTCACCAATGTCGCGCGTCATGCGGTTGCGAGTAGCGCGCGCGTCGCACTCGATCTGGAGGACGACGGTCGCGGCGCCTCGACACTGCAGCTCGCAATCTCCGACAATGGCGTCGGGTTCGACCCCGAACGCGTGCGCCGCGGACTCGGTCTGCGCGGGATCGGCGAGCGCGTGACGGCGTTGAACGGCAGCTGGTCCGTCGCCAGCCGTCCGGGCGACGGCACGTGCATCGCCGTGCAAGTGCCCGTCACCGGCAACCGTGTTCGGAGCAATGAACGATGAGTCCTGTCATGCGTATCCTCCTGGTCGACGATCACGCGGTCGTGCGCGCCGGCTTCCGTACCCTGCTGGAGAACCAGGCCGACCTGCGCGTGGTTGCCGAAGCAGAGAACGGCGAGGTGGCGTGCCGCCAGTTCGTCGAGCGATCGCCCGACGTCGTCATCATGGACCTCAGCCTGCCCGGCATCGGCGGCCTGGAGGCCATCCGGCGCATCGTCGCGCGTCAGTCGGATGCACGCATCCTCGCCTTCAGCATGCATGAGGACACGGTGTTCGTTGAGCAGGCGCTGCAGGCGGGCGCGCGCGGCTATATCGGCAAGAGCAGCGCGCCGGTCGAACTGGTGGAGGCGGTACGCCAGATTGCCAATGGCAACATCTACATCGATCCCGACATCGCCCAAAGGCTCGCCTTCCAGAAGACCAAAGGCGGCGATTCGCCGTTCGGGGGGCTCTCCACCCGAGAGTTCGAGATCTTCTGTCTGCTCGCAGAAGGACTCAGCGTCAACGAGATCTCGCAGCGCCTGTCGCTGAGCTACAAGACGATTGCCAACTACTCGACCCAGATCAAAGCCAAGCTCGAGGTCGGTACCACCGCCGAGCTCGCGCGCCTTGCCATACGTCACGGTATCGTCAACGCCTGAACGTATCTCGGGAAGGATTCCCGGGCATATCGAGTCCCAATCCCGCCGCTGTCGCGGGTGACGCCCACTAGAATCAGCGCGCCGTCGCGCCGCGCGCTGGCGGTGTCCCAGCAATCACCGGGTGTCCCAATGCGATTCAGAGTCCTTCCCCTGGCCGTGGCGCTGGCGACCGCGCCGCTCACCACGTTCCCCACCACCGTCAATGCCGCCGAGGGCGCCGGGTTCGACGAAGAAGTCCTGGTCGTAGCAACGACGCCTGGCGGGCGCGGTCTCGAAGCCGACAAGCTGCCGTTCAACGTGCAGAGCGCCGACGCCGACGCATTCGAACGCAGCCAGAGCGTCGATCTCACCGATTTTCTGGGCTCGAATCTCGGCAGCGTCAGTATCAACTCGGCGCAGAACAATCCCCTGCAGCCCGACGTGCAATACCGCGGTTACGCGGCGTCGCCGCTGCTCGGCCTGTCGCAGGGCGTGGCGGTGTTCCAGAACGGCGCGCGCATCAACGAGCCGCTCGGCGATGCCGTCAACTGGGATCTCCTGCCGGAGTCGGCGATCCACAGCATCCAGCTGGTCGGCGGCAGCAACCCGTTGTTCGGGCTCAACACGCTGGGCGGCGCGCTCAACGTACAGATGAAGAACGGTTTCAATTTCGACGGCCATGCCGCCGAGGTCTACGGCGGCGCCTGGGAGCGCGTCGTCACCAATGGGGAGAGCGGCGGCAACAACGGCACCTTCGGCTACTACGCCAACGTCAGTTACTTCGACGAGGACGGCTGGCGCGACGAGTCCGCCTCGGATGCCATCAACCTCTACGGCAGTCTGAGTTATCGTACGGCGCAGACCATCGCCGATGTCGGACTGCAATACGGCGATTCCGATCTCACCGGTAACGGCGCCTCTCCGGTCGGCCTGCTCGACGTCGACCGCGACGGCATCTTCACCGCACCGGACATCACCGAAAACGAGATGTTCATGTTCACCTTTAACGGCGAACATGCCTTCACCGAACTGGTCCGCGCCAACGTCAATGGCTTCTACCGCGAGAACGACACCGATTCCTTCAACGGCGACGGCTCCGAGCTGACGCTGTGCGAACTCGGTGGCGGGGATTTCCTCATCGAGGAACTGGAGGAGGACGATCTCGAGGAGCTCGGTCTCGATGACGACGACGTGTGCGAAGACAACCTCCTCGGCGTCAACGACGTCGCCGCGCTCCAGGCGGCACTGAATGGCCTGGCCGGCGGCGACGAGTTCGATCTCGACGAGGTCGAGGCCGATGAGCTGTCCGGTACCGGTGTGCTCACGGACGACGCCATCAACAACATCTCGCGGCGTGACCAGGAGAGCTATGGCTTCGATCTTCAGATCTCCTTCGACCAGGACCTGCTGGCGCGCGGCAACCGCTTCGTTGTCGGCGTCGGCTACTTCAAGGGCAAGGCCGGCTTCGACTCGGTCACGGAGCTTGCGAACATCGATCCGCTTACGCGCAGCACGGCCGGTCTCGGCGTCGGCACCTTCCTCGACGGGGAAGCGACCGACGTCGCCACCTCGACCCGTACCTGGAGCGCGTACTTCCTCGATGCCTTCGACGTCACCGATCGTTTCACCCTCACGCTCGGCATGCGCTACAACGACACCGACGTGCGCCTGCGCGATCGGTCGGCCGAGCGCCCTGAGCTGAACGGCGATCACAGCTTCAGCCGCTTCAACCCGACCGTCGGTGGCACCTTCGACGTCACGGAAGCACACAACGTCTACGTCAGCTACAGCGAATCGTCGCGCGCGCCGACGCCGATCGAGCTGGCCTGCAACGAAGGCGTGTTCGAAGTGGCACGGGCCTTCGCCATCGCCCGTGGCGACGATCCGGACGACATCGATTTTGAATGCCGCCTGCCCAATGCCTTCCTCGCCGATCCGCCGCTGAACGACGTCGTCGCCAAGACGGTGGAGCTGGGCGTACGCGGCGAATGGAATGGCATCGTGCATCGCCTGGGCTACTTCCGCACCGAGAACCAGGACGACATCATCTTCCAGACCACCGGGCGTGGCACGGGGCTGTTCGCCAACGTCGACGAAACCCGACGCGAGGGTTTCGAATCGGCCTTCGCCGGTGGCATTGGCGAACTCGACTGGGCGCTGTCCTACAGCTACGTGAGGGCCACGTTCGAGGACGACTTCCAGGTGCTGAGCCCGAATCATCCGTTCGCCGACGGCAATGGCGAGATTGCCGTGGCCGCCGGCGACCGCATGCCGGGTATTCCCGATCACCAGTTCAAGTTCAGCAGCGATTACCAGCTGCCCTGGAACCTGCGTGTCGGGCTCGAAGTCATCTACAACTCGGGCCAGTTCCTGCGGGGTGACGAATCCAACCAGCTCGACGAGATCGACGGCTACACGCTTGTCAATCTGCGTGGTACCTACACCGTCAACCAGCGTCTGGAATTTTTCGCCCGCGTGACCAACCTGCTCGATACCGACTACGAGAACTTCGGCCTGCTCGGCGAGGATCCAAGCGAAATCATTCCCGGCCTCGCCAACGCGAGCCCCGTGTTTCTCGGTGCCGGTGCGCCGCGCGGCGGTTGGGTGGGATTGCGCCTGCGGCTCTGACCATCGGGATGGGATGAGCTGCCGTTCCGCGCGCCGTATAGGGGGAACGGCAGGTCGGCTTCAGTCGTCGATCGCCACGCCCCAGGGGAACTGCCCGACCGGGACGGTCGCGACCACGGTCATGCCGCCGGTGTCAATCACCGAGACCTGGTGATCGACGCCGTCTGTCGAGTAGAGGCGTTTGCCGTCGCGGCTGAGAGCGAGCCCCCACACGCGCTTGCCGACTGGAACAGCCTTGATGATCTCGAGGGAGCTGGCGTCGAGCACGAAGACGCTGTTGGCGCGCCCGCCGGCGACGTAGAGCTGTCGGCCGTCCCGGCTGACGAGGACGTCCTTGGGCTTGGCCTTGTCGTCGGCGAGAGGCATGCGGCCGAGTATCTTGCCGCTGGCGACATCGATCTTCTTGACCTCCCCACTGATTTCCGAGGTCGCATACGCAATGCTGCCGTCGGCACTGAAGGTTGCTGCACGAGGCCGTGCGCCAACCAGGATATTGGCCACGATCTGGTGTTCAGGCACGCCGATGATGTGCAGCATGTTGGTCGATTCGCTGGTCACGATGACGCGTGAGCCGTCCGGCGAGATTGCCACGCCCTCGGGCTCTATACCAACCTCGATTTCCGCCACCAATTCTCCTGTGGCCGGGTTCAAGACCGAGGCCTTGGCATCCTCTTCGTTGGAGATGTAGATGTTGCCATTCGGATGTACGGCGAATGCTTCCGGGTCGTCGCCGCTGGCGAAGGTGCGCACGACCTCGAGCGTCTGCGGGTCGATGACGGCGATGACGTTGTCGCCGCTGACGGCGACGTAGACGGCGCCGCCATCGGGCGCTATGCCGACGCCGCGTGGTCGTTTACCGACCGGGATGGTTTTGATGACCTTGTTGGTGGCGCCGTCGATGACACTGACACTGTCACCTTGCTCATTGCTGACGAACACGCGGCCGGTGCCGGCACTGACGAGTGGGGTAAGGAGGAGGAGAAACAGACAGAACGTGAAACGCATGGTGCAGGGGTCCTCGGCTGGAAGTGGCAAGCGGCGGCGCGCTACTTGAGGCAACTCGACAGGCCCAGGCTGTCGAGGTTCTCGGTGTCGACGACGCCGCGTACGGGTGCCTCACCGGTGATGTGGCCATCTTCGACCAGCAGCAACGGCTGGCGCAGCTGGCCGGTATCGCGAAAGCTCATTTCAGCGCCTTTCTGGCCATCGAACGCGATGTCGCCATGCAGGGCATCGAGCAGGGCGTCGGGTTCGGCGCGCTGCTCGCGGGCGATGACATCGGCCACGACCTTGGTCGCTGCCCAGCCCGCCCAGGCCTCGTCGGTCATACGCCGTCCCGTGCTGTCCTGGTAGCGCTTGTTGAGCTGGGCCGCGGCGTACTTCTCGAAATCGGCGTGCCAGGCCTGTGCGACAGCGGCACTCTCCGGGTGCTTGCGGCGCCATTGCTGCACGGCGTCCTCGCGCATGGCGTAGCTGGGAAGGGTGTGCAGCACGTTGCCCGCGCAATCGGCACGCAACTCGTCGTCCGCGGCGGTGACGTTGATCACGGCCCGCGCAGGGTTGGCAGCCATGATCGGCGCCAGGCGCTCGGCCGGGACGGCGGTAACGATCGCGCTCACTTCATCGGCAACGGCCGGTCCGGCGCTTTCCTCCAGCGTGTAGTGAAGCCCGAGGAAGCGACCCTGCGCGTTGGCTTCCGCGATGCCCTGTGCGGCGCCGCGCCACGCGTCGCTGTCCGCGGGTCCGATGAACGCGATACGCACCTCGAGCGCATCTGCGCCGCCACTCGCGCACAGGCTGGCGAGGAGCAGGAGGAGGGCGCACGAATGACGGTGCCGACGGAAAATGGAACGGGCCCGGGCCGTGATGGGCATGACGGAATCCTCGTGGATCGGGGTTGCGTGCTGCTTCGTTGGTAGACGTCGCGGTACGGGCTTCGTTCCGCGCTGGCGCACCGACCGCATCGCGTCCGCGAATGCTGGTCTTTTGTGCACAATGTCGCTAGTCTGGTCGAGCGGTGCAGGTTTCGACTTTCGCACCGTATTCTAAGCGAGCGGTACCCCGATTGCTTGGGCAGGCTGGTGAACGCAAGCCGGGAAATGTTCCCGCGCTGCCGGCCGCCCCGCGGGGCCGTGGCGAGTCGCGCGCGAGCAACGCGCGGCGCTGCTTCACCCGGAGGAGGTCGACGATGCTCAAAGCGCTGCAACTCGAACCCGAGAAGTGCACCGGCTGCCTGCAATGCGAGATGGCCTGTTCGTACGAGAACGAGGGCCTGTTCAATCCGTCGAAATCGCGGATCAAGGTATTCACCTTCCACGACGAAGGGCGCTTCGCGCCTTATACGTGCTCGCAGTGTGCCGAAGCCTGGTGCATGCATGCCTGCCCGGTCGAAGCCATCGTGGTGAACGTGGCGACCGGCGCCAAGGAAGTGATCGAGGACGTCTGCGTGGGGTGCAAGGTCTGCACCATCGCCTGCCCGTTCGGCACCGTCAATTACAACGCCGACTCGGGCAAGGTCATCAAGTGTGACCTGTGCGGCGGCGAACCGGCCTGCGCCGAGGCCTGCCCGACGGCAGCCATTACGTACGTCGATGCCGAGCACACCGGGCTCGAACGCATGCGCGCCCACGCCGCGCAGACCATCCCCCAGGGCTGAGCGCCCGCCCCAGCAGTAGAGGAGAAGCGGACATGGCATGGCAACGTAGACTCCTGCGCGTCGACCTGACGGCCGGCACCTGCGTCGAGGAACCGCTGAACATGGAATGGGCGATGAAATACATCGGCCAGCGCGGACTCGCGACCAAGTACCTGTGCGAGGAGATCGATCCAAAGGTCGACGCCCTCTCGCCGGGCAACAAGCTGATCATGGCAACCGGCCCGCTGACCGGCACGATGGCGGCGACCGGCGGGCGCTACTCGGTGATCACCAAGAGCCCGTTGACGGGCGCGGTGGCCTGCTCCAATTCGGGCGGCTTCATCGGCGCCGAACTCAAGCAGGCCGGTTGGGACATGATCATCTTCGAGGGCCGCGCGTCGGAACCGGTGTATCTCTACCTCGAGAACGACCACGCCGAACTGTGTTCAGCGGCCGACATCTGGGGGAAATCGATCTGGGAGGCGGACGAGTACCTGCACACCAAGTACCAGGACCCGCTCATCCGTATCGCCTGCGTCGGTCGTGCGGCAGAGCAGGGCTGCCTCTATTCGGCGGTGGTCAACGATCTGCATCGCGCGGCCGGGCGCTCGGGGGTCGGCACGGTGATGGCCTCCAAGCATCTCAAGGCGGTGGTGGTGCGTGGTACCAAGGGCGTCGGTAACGTGCGCGACCCCAAGGCCTTCTTCCAGGCCACCGCGGCAGGCAAGAAGACACTCGCTGAGAATGCCGTCACCGGCCAGGGCCTGCCGGCCATGGGCACGCAGGTGTTGATGAACGTCATCAACGAGGTCGGCGCGATGCCGACCCGCAACATGCGCGACGTGCAGTTCGAGGGCGCGCACCGTATCTCGGCCGAGGCCATGCTCGAACCGCGCGAGAGCGACGGTAAGCCGAATCTCGTCACCAACGCGGCCTGTTTCGGTTGCACCATTGCCTGCGGGCGCATCTCGACCATCGATCCGCAGCACTACACGATCCAGAACAAGCCCGAGTACATGCACGCGTCCGGCGGCCTGGAATACGAGGCCGCATGGGCACTCGGCTGCGACACCGGGGTCGACGATCTCGACGCGCTGACCTACGCCAACTTCCTCTGCAATGAGGACGGCATGGACCCTATCTCCTTCGGCTCGACGGTAGCCGCGGCGATGGAGTTGTTCGACCTCGGCGCCATCACCATGGAACACACCGGCGGCATCGACTTCCGCTTCGGTTCGGCCGAGGCCCTGACCAGGGCCGCCGAGCTCGTTGCCAAGGGCGAAGGTTTCGGCCGTGACCTCGGGCTCGGTTCCAAGCGCCTGTGCGAGAAGTACGGCCACCCCGATTTATCGATGACGGTCAAGGGCCAGGAGTTCCCGGCCTACGATCCGCGTGGCATCCAGGGCATGGGGCTGGCCTATGCCACCTCCAACCGAGGCGCGTGCCACCTCCGTGGTTATACCGTGTCCTCGGAAATCATGGGCGTACCCGTCAAGACCGATCCGCTGTCCACGGAGGGCAAGCCGGAACTGGTCAAGGCATTCCAGGATGCGACCGCGGCAGTCGATTCGACCGGACTCTGTGTATTCACCACGTTCGGCTGGACGCTCGAGGACATCGCACCCCAGGTCGACGCCGCCTGCGAGGGCGGCTGGACCTCCGAAACCATGCTCGAAGCGGGTGAGCGGATCTGGAACCTCGAACGGCAGTTCAATCTCGACGCGGGTTTGAGCAAGGCCGACGACACCCTGCCCAAGCGACTGCTCAAGGACGCGGCCAAGACCGGCCCGGCCAAGGGCATGGTCAATCGTCTCGACGAGATGCTGCCACTCTACTACCAGGCACGTGGCTGGACGCCGGACGGTGCACCGACCGACGAAACCCGGCAGCGCCTCGGCCTGTGAGCGAGCAGGGGAGAGCAGCAGCCATGCGTCACGTAGTCATCGGTGCCGGCCCGTCCGGCGTGGTCGCGGCGGAAACCCTGCGCAAGCTCGACCCGGCTGCGACGGTCACCCTGGTCGGCGACGAACCCGAACCACCGTACTCGCGGATGGCGATTCCGTACTTCCTGATCAAGCAGATCAGGGAGGACGGTACGCACTTGCGCAAGACGGCCAACCATTACGCCGCCCGCGGCATCGAACTCGTCCAGCAACGCGTCACTGCGCTCGACCCGAAAGCGCGCGCCCTGACGCTGGCCGACGGCGCGATACTGGCTTACGACAAGCTTCTGGTCGCCACCGGCTCGCGGCCGGTGGCACCGCCGATTCCGGGCATCGACCTGGATGGGGTGACGTCCTGCTGGACGCTCGCTGACGCCCGCCGCATCGCGGCGACGGCCAAGCCGGGCGCACGCGTCGTGCTGATGGGGGCTGGCTTCATCGGCTGCATCATTCTCGAAGCGCTGGCGCGCAGCGGCGCCGAGCTGACGGTGGTCGAGATGGAGGACCGCATGGTCCCGCGCATGATGAATGACACCGCCGGCAACATGATCAAGGACTGGTGCGAGAGCCGCGGCGTCAAAGTCCACACCTCGATGCAGGTGACCGCCATCGAGGCCCACGACGGCGCCCTGCGCGTGGCCTTGAAGTCGGGTGAGAGCATCGCGGCCGACCTCGTCGTGTCCGCGACAGGCGTACGCCCCAACCTCGAACTGGTCGCCGACTCCGGCATCAAGACGGATCATGGCATCCTGGTCGACCGCCACATGCGCACCAGCGACGCCGACGTCTATGCCGCCGGCGACGTCGCCCAGGGCATCGACTTCTCCACCGGCGATTATTCGGTGCAGGCGATCCAACCGACCGCGGTCGACCACGGTCAGCTTGCCGCGCGCAACATGGTCGGCCGCGAGAAAGCGATACACCGGGGCTGCGTGAACATGAACGTGCTGGACACACTCGGTCTCATCTCGAGTTCGTTCGGCTTGTGGATGGGGCAGGACGGCGGTGACTCGGCCGAGCTGCTCAATCCGGCTCGTCATCGCTATCTGAACCTGCAGTTCGCCGACGACGTTCTCGTGGGCGCGACGAGCATCGGCCTGACCGAGCACGTCGGTGTCCTGCGCGGTCTGATCCAGAGCAAGACGCGACTCGGCGCATGGAAGGCGCGCCTTGTGAGTGATCCGACCCGCCTGATGGAGGCCTATCTGGCGTCGACCCAGGCGGTGGGCTTCAACGCTGCCGTGCTGCGTTGACAATGCCAGCGCCGGCCATTCCGGCCGGCGCTGACCACCGCGCCGAAGCGTCTTTCGCCGTGCAGATCACGCTCAAACTCTACGCCTCACTGGCGCGCTACCTGCCGCCCGTCGCGATCCGTAACGTCGTCGAGATCGAAATTCCTGATGGCGCTTCCGTGCACGACGTCCTGGACAGTTATCATGTGCCCCGTGGCGAGGCACATCTCATTCTCATCAACGGCCTTTATGTCGAACCCGAGCACCGCGACGAGGCAATTTTCCGTGCCGGTGACGTGTTGGCGATGTGGCCGCCGGTGGCCGGCGGCTGAGTCCCGCCGGCGCGCGTTGCGGCCATGAACCGGCCGTCCGCGCCACGCGATGGCGCAGTTGCGCAGGCCTTCGACACCGCGTTGCGGCTGCATCGCGAAGGGCAGTTGCAACGCGCCGAGTTCCTCTACCGTGACGTCCTGCGCCAGGCGCCCGATCATGCCGAGGCCCTCAATATGCTCGGCGTCATCGGTTGCCAGACTGGCAACTTCGCCGCGGGCGCCGACCTCATCCGCCGGGCGCTCGCCATCGCGCCTGGCAACGCCGACTTCCATAACAACCTGGGCATGGCCCTGCTGCAGCGTGGCGAGGCGGGAGCCGCGGTCGCCGAATTCGAGCAGGCCGTCAAGGCGCGCCCGCGTTTCGCCGAGGCCCTGTTCAATCTCGGCAATGCCTGCCTCGCCAATGACCGGCGCGCGGAAGCCGAGAAGCACTATCGCAAGGCGCTCAAGGCGCGCCCGGATTACACCGATGCCCTAAACAACCTGGGCAACTCGTTGCGGGAGCGCGGCGAGGCGCGCGAGGCTGCCCAGTTGTTTCACCGCCTGGTCAGCTTGATGCCGGGATTCGCACCGGGACACCTCAACCTCGGTCTGGCCCTGCAGGCGCAGGGCCGGCTGGACGAGGCGCTGGCCGCGTTCGGTCGTGCGACTGACATCGACGGCGGCCTCGCGATGGCCTGGGCCTGTCGCGGCGACTGCCATCGCCAACGCGGCGAGCCGGCCGCCGCGGAGGAAGCCTATCGCCGGGCGCTCGATATCGGCGGAGCGACGGTGCCGCTCCTGAACGCGCTGGGCATGGCGCAGTTCGCTGGCGGGTGTGTCGCGGACGCACGGGCCTGTTTCGAACGGGCGCGTGATCTCGACGGCGACGTCGCGGTGAGCCACGACAACCTCGGCATGACCCTCGCCGCCGCCGGCGACCGGGACCAGGCCGCGGCCTGCTTCGAGCGGGCCGTGGCGCTCGAACCGGCGCTGGGCAGCGCCTGGCGCAATCTCGCCGAGCTCACTCGCGATGGTGGGGCGGCGCGCGCGCTCGCCGCGCGCATCGCGGACGCACGGGATGCCTTGCCGGCCGACGCGAACGTCGCGCGGGGGCAGATGGAATTCGCCCGCGGCCGGCTGCTCGATCTCTGCGGTGAGGAGGAGGCCGCGTTCGCCGCGTGGAGCGCGGCCAATGCACTGCGCCGCCGTGCCGTCCGTTTCGATGCCGTCGCGCAGCAACGTTTCATCGATGAGCTTCTCGCCGTGTTCGACGCGGATTTCTTCGCCGCGCCAGGCGCGCAGCGCGAAGACAGTGAACTGCCCGTTTTCGTCGTCGGCATGCCGCGCTCGGGTACGACGCTGGTCGAGCAGATCCTCGCCGCACACCACGCCGTACACGGGGCCGGGGAGCTGACCTTCTTCCCCGAGCTACCGGCGAGCCTGCCACGGACCTGGGGCAGCCGCCAGGGCTTCCCGCGCTGTGTGGCGGGCCAGGCGGGGCGGCTCGCCGAACTGGCACCGCGCTACCTGGAGCTGCTGCGCAGCCGCGGTGGCGACGCGGCGCGGGTCGTCGACAAGATGCCCTACAACTTCCTCTACCTCGGGCTCATCGCAGCAGTCTTCCGCCGCGCCCGCGTCATTCATTGCCGAAGGGACCCGGTGGCGACCTGTTTCTCGATCCACACCCACGAGCTTGCGGGCAAACATCCCTATGCCCACGACCAAGCCGACCTCGTTGCCGCTTATGCCGGCTACGCGCGCCTGATGGCGCATTGGCGGCAGTGCCTGCCACTGCCGATGCTGGAGGTCGACTACGAGGATGTCGTCGGCGACCTGGAGGGGCAAGCACGTCGCCTGGTGGAATTCCTGGGACTGGACTGGGACCCGGCCTGCCTTGCCTTTCACCGTGTAGAGCGCACCGTCACCACCGCCAGCCAGTGGCAAGTCAGGGAACCGATCTACACCACCGGCAGGGATCATTGGCAACGGTATACGCAACATCTCGGGGTGCTTCGTGCAGGTCTTGCGGGCCTCGGGGGGACGAATCCGGGCCCGGACAGCGTGCCGTGAAGACCGCCACGGCGTCGCGCACGCGGCCGGAGATGGGCATCACGAGCGCCGATTTCTCCCGCATCTTCCCGCGCTTGTTCGACCCCGGTCAGTGCGTGGTGGAACTCGCGCGAGACGGAGCCAGGGTCAGCTGGCCGGATGGGCGACGGCTCGCCGTCAAGCTGTCGCCCGAGCGTATCCGTGCCATCGCCCTGCTGCGCATTCCCTACGTCGATCTCGCCTTCGAATTCCGCGGTTTTGACGCCGTGGCGGCCGATGAATTCATGGCGCGTTTCGACCGCGCCTTTCACAAGGGAGGCGGCTAGGCGACCGCGACCACGGCGGGTCCGCGACGGTGTGTGGCAACTGAATGTAGCTTGGATGCAACAAAAACAAAAAATGTAGGCGTGGCCGAGATTTTTTTGTTGCAAAAGTGTTGTCAGGGAAAAACGATTGCCGTAGACTCGCGCTTGGCTTGAAAAAGCCCCGCATAACGCTCTTGCCGCACCCACGGGTTGCAGGCCGGCAGGAAGAGTAGGGGGATGCCGAAGGGCGCGGGGCAGAAAGAAATCAGAACGCGCTTAGGGTCACGTTTCTAAAAGCCTTAGTCCTTTTGGAGTTCTTAGGAGGAAGTGATGGCGAATCAATTCTCGAAAACCAAGTTGGCTGCCGCAGTCGGCGCCGCTGCCTTCGGTGCAGGCCTGGCCGCTCCGGCCGGTGCTGTCGTGGTCGTCGGTGGTAACGACGGCTGGGAAGTCAGCTTCGACGGCAACGTCAACGCCTTCTACACCGTTGGCGATTACGACAACGGCTACTTCACCGAATCGGCCGACAAGGACAGCTCTCGCGTCCACTCCGGCTTCCTCCCGGCCTTCTTCAGCTTCAACGTCAAGTCGCCGACCGTGAACGGCATGACCGGCAGCGCACGCATCAGCTTCGCGCCGACCATCCAGAACGGTGGCAACAAGACCCAGTTCAATGCGGGTATCGGTAACAACGGCTCGGTACCCGGTATCAACGGTGCCCAGATCGACACGCGTGAAGTGCTCGCCAACCTGAGCGGCGCCTTCGGCGAGGTCAGCTTCGGCCGTACCTTGTCGCTGTTCGGCCGCAACGCCATCCTGAACGACATGACGTTGTTCGGCGTCGGTTTCGCGCCGGGCGCCGACCACTTCGGTTCGGTGACCTTCGGGCGCGTCGGCCATGGTTACACCTACCCGGATTTCTCGGCCCGCTTCCAGTACACCACCCCGGTGGTCAATGGCTTCCAGCTGGCAGTCGGCTTGTATGACCCCTCGAACCTGTCGGGCGTCACCAGCTATGCCGGTGGTCCCGGCGGCGCCGGCGGCATGCTGGACGAAACCGATACCCCGCGCTTCGAGGGTGAGCTGAGCTACTCGACCGCTTTCAGCAATGGCACCGCCAAGCTGTGGCTGGATGGCAGCTGGCAGGACATCGATTCGAGCTGCACCGGTATCGGCGCGACCTTGGGCGGCGTGGCCGCCACCTGCGGTTCGATCACGGCGCAGGCCTGGGGCGCTGGCGCCAAGCTGGGCTACATGGGTTTCGAATTCGTCGGCTACTACTACGACCAGGAAGGCCTTGGGTTGACGGCGCAGTTCAACGGCGCCTCGGTCTACGTGGATGCCAACGGCAACGTGCGTGAGCGCCAGGGTGATGGCTACTACATCCAGGGCACCTACACCTTCTCGGGCAAGACCAAGGTCGGCCTGTCCTACGGCGAGGGCAACCTGGATTCGATCGGCGCGACCGACACGTCCCTGTACGGTTTCGGTACGGGTAACGGCAACGTCGAGCGCACCATGTGGACCGTCGGTGTGTACCACGACGTCAACAGCTGGCTGCGCCTGATCGCCGAGTACAACCACGGCCAGTTCGACCGCGGCATCGCAAACGACTCCGAGCCCGAGGCCGACACCTTCAGCGTCGGCGGCTTCCTCTTCTGGTAAGCCTGGCTCAGGACTAAGACCCTTTCGCAATCAAGGCGCATCTTCGGATGCGCCTTTTTTTTGTCTCGAGGAAGCTTTCGAACGGGGTCGTGGTCCGAGCGATGCCCTGTGCCGTCATGGTGCAGTACGTGCGAGGCGGGAGCTATAATGCCGGCCGCTGATTCAACGACGCATTCATCGCACGCTATACATGATCCGTATCCTGTCTTCCTCGCCTGCCGCCCGCACCTTCGCCTGTATTCTGGCGTGGCTGGTGGCTCTACCCGTCACGGCCCTCGATCTCCTGCCGGATTTGTTCAAGAAGGACGAAGTCACGGCGACGACCTGGGAACTCAACGAACAGTACGTCCGCCTGGTCAAGATCGAAGACGACGCCCAACCCAACGATCATCCCGTCGCCCTCGAGAAGATCGAAGTGGAGCAGGCATTGGCTTCGCTGCAACTGTGGGTGGAGGGCGGTGTGTTCCGCGACGAGGAGTCGACCACCGTCTACCCGCGCAAGCAGGCCGCATTGATCGCCAATTACGTCACCGAAGCACTCGGCCGCGCCTCGCCCAACGAGGACGTGACCTTCAACGTCCGGGGTTACGCCGATGTCATGCTGTCTTTCGCCCGCGAGCGTGAATGGACCACGGGCCGGGTGTTCTACAAGGATGGCAAGCTCAACCTCATCATCGGCGAGTACGGCAAAAGGCTCGATAAAGCCAAGAAGACGGTCGAGGGTTCATTCGGTATTACCGACGATTTCCGCGACGTCAATTTTCAGTCCGGCAGCCGCCAGCGCCGCGGCAAGATGCCGGGGCGGGTGGTCTCGACCGCCGGCGTCGAAGTTGCCGAAGAGCGGCCGGACTGGATCGTGATCGACGTCGCCAAGGCGGCAGTCGCCTACCGCGAGGCGGCGGTGCCGATGGCGGTGCGCAAGGAAGAGCAGAAGGCCAAGGCCGAAGCGGCCAAGCTGACGCTCGAACGTCGCCAGATGCGCGAGGAAATGGCGCGGTTGCGCAAGGAACTGCAGGACCTGCAAACAGGCGGTGCCGCCGCGGGTGGTGCGGCCGCGGGTGGTGCCGCAACGCTGGAGGAACGACTATCCAGGTTACAGGAGCTGCATCAGAAGGGCCTCATCAGCGACGAGGATTTTGCCCGGCGCAAGGACGAGATCCTGGGCGAAATCTGAGTTCCCACCGGGCGCCACACGGCACGCTGTTGGCACATCCGCCCGAGGGCACGATGCGCGATCTCTACCCGCCTATCGACGCCGACCTCGTCGAGTTGCTCGACGTCGGCAACGGCCACACCCTCCATGTCGAGCAGTGCGGACGGCCCGATGGCCTGCCCGTCGTGTTTCTGCACGGCGGCCCAGGCGGCGGTTGCAAGGCCGATCACCGCCAGTTCTTCGATCCGCAACGCTACCGCGTGTTCCTCGTCGACCAACGCGGCGCTGGCCGCTCGCGCCCGTTCGGCGGGGTCGAACACAATACGACGGCTGATCTGATTGCCGATCTCGAAGCCGTGCGTGAACGCCACGGTGTCGACCGCTGGGTGCTGTTCGGCGGCTCGTGGGGCGTGGCGTTAGCGCTCGCATACGCAGAGGCCTGCCCGGAACGGGTCAGTGGACTCGTGCTGCGCGGCAGTTTTCTCGCCCGTCGCAGTGACGTCGACTGGTTCTTTCGCGCCGGCGCGAATCGCCTGTTGCCGGTGCAATGGCAGACCTTTCTCGACGCCATGCAGCTGCAAGCGGACGCCGATTTCCATACCGCACTCTACGATGGCATCTTCAGTGACGATCAGGCCACCGTCGAGCGCGTCGCTCG
Source organism: Gammaproteobacteria bacterium (assembly GCA_050184115.1). Lineage (GTDB taxonomy): Bacteria > Pseudomonadota > Gammaproteobacteria > JACKNG01. The sequence goes on from JBFXAQ010000007.1 coordinate 176,237, forward strand.
CGCGTGGGAGGCTTGGTCGGGCGCGGTGGTCATGTACTCCATCGACACTGTCGGTGATGGCGGGGCGGGACCGATCGAGCTTGCCGTCGCCAAGGCGCGCATCGAGATGCATTACGCGCACCACCGCTATTTCATGCGCGACAACCAACTGCTCGAGGACATCGGTCGGGTGCCTCGGGTACCGACGATCATCGTTCACGGCGCGCGGGATATCACCTGTACGGCCGAAGCCGCTTTTGCCTTGCACCGTGCCTTGCCGGGCTCACGCCTCGAGGTACTGCGTACCGCCGGTCACCTGTCCAGCGAGCGACCGATGGTCGATGCCCTGGTCCGGGCGGCGGACGACATCGCCGATCGGATCGGCTGAGTCGCCGACGTGTTCGATACCCTCGGCCGGGACGACCGCCCGCTCGTCATGGGAGTGTTGAACGTCACGCCGGACAGCTTCTCCGATGGCGGTCGTTTCGCAGCGGTCGACGCCGCTCGCATTCACGCCGAGCGGATGGTCGCCGAGGGCGCCGACATCATCGACATCGGTGGCGAGTCGACGCGGCCCGGTGCGGCACCAGTCGACGCAGCAGCGCAGCTTGCGCGCGTCCTGCCGGTCATCGAGGTATTGCGCAGCAGCCTACCGACCGCGGTCGCTCTCAGCATCGACACCCGCAACACGGACGTCGCCGCAGCTGCGCTAGAAGCCGGCGTCCGTATCGTCAACGATGTCGCCGCCGCGGGTACGCCCGGCATGCTGCAACGGGTCGCCGCACACGGTGCCGGGCTGGTGCTCATGCACATGCAGGGGGAACCGCGCACGATGCAGCGGGCACCGCACTACGACGACGTTGTCGGCGAAGTACTGGATTTCCTGCTGGCGCGCGCCGCCGCGGCCGAAGCGGCGGGGATCATGCGTGCCGCCATCGCTATTGACCCCGGCATCGGCTTCGGCAAGACGCGCGAGCACAACCTGCGCCTGCTGGCCGCCCTGCCGCGTTTCTGCGCAAGCGGTTACGCGGTGCTGATCGGCACCAGCCGCAAGCGCTTCATGGGCGCGATCTGCGCCGAGACCGAACCAACCGAACTGGTCGGCGCGACGTGCGCGACGACCGCGCTCGGCGTGGCCGCTGGAGTACGCATCGTGCGCGTCCACGACGTCAAACCGAATCGGCAGGCGGCGGACGTCGCCTGGGCCTGTCGTCCCTTCGAATAGCCGTACGTCGGCCAGCGCTCAGGCGAGCAACTTGCGGGAATTCGGCATGTTGCGAAAGACCAGCGGGCGTGCCGCCGCTTCGGCATCCGACAACGCGTCGATGCGAGCGACCTCGGCCACCAGCCGGGCATGGTGGGGTGACTTGCCGCACACCGGATCCGCGTTGGTCGCATCGCCCGTCAGCAGGTAGGCCTGGCAGCGGCAGCCGCCGAAATCGCGGGTCTTGTCGGGGCAGCTGCGACAGGGTTCGGCCATCCAGTCGAAGCCGCGGAAGTGGTTGAAGGCGTCGGACTCGTACCAGATTTCCCGCACGGAATGATCGCGTACGTTGGGGAAGCGAAGCCCGGGCAGGGAGGTCGCGGCGTGACAGGGCAGGGCTGAACCGTCCGGCGCGACGGTGAGAAAAATAGCGCCCCAGCCGTTCATGCAGGCCTTCGGCCGATCCTCGAAGTAATCCGGGACGACGTAGATGATCTTGGTTCGATCCTTGTATCGTGCCTGGTAATCGTGCGCGATGGCTTCGGCGCGCTCGAGCTGGGCACGGGTCGGCAGCAGGGCGTCGAGATTGACGCGGGACCAGCCGTAGTACTGCGTGCTGGCGAGCTCGACGTAGTCGGCCTCGAGCTCGATCGTCATGCGGATGATGTCCTCGATGTGCTCGATGTTGCGGCGGTGGATGACGACGTTGAGCACCATCGGGTAGCCCTGCGCCTTGACCGCGCGGGCCATCTCGACCTTGTGGCGGAAGGTCTGCGTGCCGCCGAGGAAGTCATTGAGGGTCTCGTCGCTGGCCTGAAAGCTGATTTGGATGTGGTCGAGCCCGGCCTCCTTGAAGTGCGCGACGCGCTCACCGTCCATGCCGATACCGGATGTGATCAGGTTGCTGTAGTAGCCTAGGCGGCGGGCTTCGCCGATGAGCACTTCGAGGTCGCGACGCACCAGGGGTTCGCCGCCGGAGAAGCCGAGCTGCATGGCACCGAGTTCGCGCGCTTCGCGCAGCACGCGCAACCAGTCGTCGGTACTCAACTCGCGATCATATCGGGCGATGTCGAGCGGGTTCGAGCAATACGGACACTGCAGTGGGCAGCGGTAGGTGAGCTCGGCGAGCAGCCACAACGGCCGCCCGGACAGTTCAGGCGCGGACCCAGCCATTGTCGCGCGCCTGACCTAGAAAGATGATGACGTCCTGCTCGAGATCGACACCGGGAAAAGCGGATTTCAGGTCGTCGACGATGTCGGCGACACTGCGTTTGCCGTCCACTCGCTTGAGGATTTCCCCCGCGCTCCCGCTCAGGCGCACCATGCCTTCCGGGTAGAGCAGCACGTGGCATTCCTGCGCCGGTTCCCACTGGAAGCGGAACATCGGCACCAGCATCGGGATGCTGTCCTTGTCGACGGCACTCACGACGCATCCCTCGTACCGGGACAACTGTGGAACGGTGGCATGTCCGCTATGTAGGCCATCCACATGGTGTCGAGCATGGTCCACAGGATGTCGAGCTTGAATTGCAGGATGTTCAGGGCGTATTCCTGTTCGTGTCGCGCGGTGAAGTGGTCCAGGGTGACGGCCAGACCGTGTTCGACGTCCCGGCGTGCTTCGCCGAGGCGCTTGCGGAAGTAGTTGTAGCCCTGGGCCTCGATCCAGGGGTACACGGTCGGCCAGTTGTCCAGACGTTTCTGGTGGATGGTCGGGGCGAAGAGTTCGGTCAGCGAGGAGCAGGCTGCTTCCTCGAAGCTGGCTGCCCGGGCGAAGTGCACATAAGCATCGACGGCGAATCGTACGCCTGGCAGCACGTGGCGTTCGTCGTAGAGCTCGTCACGTGACAACCCGACCGCCTCGCCGAGCTGTAACCAGGCCTCGATGCCGCCTTCGTGGCCGCTCGTACCGTCGTGATCGATGATGCGCTGGACCCACAGTCGACGCGCGTCACGGTCGCGGCAATTGGCCATCACCGCGGCATCCTTGATCGGGATGCTGACCTGGTAGTGGAAACGGTTCGCCACCCAGCCCCGCACTGCTTGGCGATCGAGGTCGCCGCTGTTCATGCGCACGTGGAACGGATGATGGATGTGGTAGAAACGTTCCTTGGCGCGTAGTCGACGTTCGAATTCGTCGCGCGACCACGGAGCGGTGTTCGACTTCGGTGGCCTGTGTACCGCAAATTGGACCATGGGCGGGCGCCGGTCAGGGACATGAACACCAACCGCCCGCGTGGCGGTTGGCGCGGAGGTGCACGGGGTCGCGAGCGCGACCCCGTGCCGGGTACATTAACGGTTGTTGATGTACATCGTGACTTCGAAGCCGAAACGGATGTCGTCGTACGACGGGGTTTGCCACTGCATGATTGCGCTCCCATGGATTGATGCTGAGGGTTGGCGACTCACCGGCCACCCACCTGTCCCCGGTGCGAGGACTTCGAACAGCAAGCAGCAGCTTGTGTGCCAAAGTCTGTTTCAAGTGATTTATCAGCATATAAAAATTAATAAAAATAAATAGTTAATGAATAAATCAGGAAGTTTTCTGAGGTTTCGGCCACGCCCTTGCATGGTCCTGACTGGTCACCCGACAGCCAGGCCCATGGTTCAAATGAACCATGCCGGTCGATCCCGCCCATGCCGTTGATCCACGAAGGTGTCATCGTCACCAGCGGCGCGGACGGCGGCGCGCACGTCACCCCCATGGGTTTTCGCCGCCAGGGAGACATCATCGAGATTGCGCCCTTCGCACCGTCGCAGACGCTCACCAATCTCCACGTCCATGGCCGCGCGACGATGAATCTCACCGACGACGTGCGCATCGTCGCCGGCTGCCTGACCGGGCGTCGCCAATGGCCGTTGGCCGACGCGACCCGCATCGAGGGGGCGCGATTGGCTGATTGCCTGGCGCACCTCGAACTGGTGGTCGATGGCGTCAGCGCCGACGCGGAACGGCCGCGCTTCACTCTGCATGTTGTCCACGAAGCCATGCACCGAGCCTTCTCCGGATTCAACCGCGCCCAGGCAGCCGTCATCGAAGCCGCCATCCTGGTCTCGCGACTCGACTTCATCGACCCGGGCAAGCTTGCGAGGGAAATGAACTATCTGCATATTGCCGTCGCCAAGACGGCCGGCGACACCGAGTGGACGGCATGGCGCTGGCTGCTCGAAGCGATCGACCGCCATCCGCGACACGCGCTCGACTGCGCCACGCTGGCGACGGCCGACGCAGTGGTGAGCTGACAGGGGAGGAGACACATGAACGCGGTGCTCGCCAGCGTCACCGACGTGTTCGAGGCCGAGTTGGTCGTCGACTGCGGCGTCGACTGGGTCGATATCAAGAACCCGGCGGCCGGCGCGCTCGGCGCGGCCGCGACGCCGGTCATCGCCGACATCGTGCGACAGGTCCGCGGGCGCCGCCCGGTGAGCGCTACGATCGGCGATACCTGGGTGACACCGGACGTCATCCCGTCGCGCGTCGCCGCATGCGCCGCCACTGGCGTTGATTACGTCAAGGCGGGCCTCGACGCCCGCAGTCCAGATGCGGAAACACGCCGACTCGTCGCGGTGGCGGCGACGCATCATCCCCTGATCATCGTCTGCCGCGCTGAGCTGCCGCCGACCCCGGATGACGTTGCCACGCTCGCACGCTGCGGTATCGCCGGCATCATGCTCGACACTGCTGACAAGGCGGGGCCGGGTCTGACCGAGCTGCACGATGCCGCCGTCCTCGCCCGGTTCGTCGACAGCGCGCGCGCCGCCGGCATCCTCTGCGGCCTTGCCGGACGACTGCGCCGCACGGACATCGCCGTGTTGCGACCCCTGGGCGCCGACTATCTAGGCTTCCGCAGCGCATTGTGCCGTGACGGCGCGCGGACGCACCGCATCGACCGCACCGCGGCTACGGCCATCGTCGAGACGATGCGACGCCTACCTGACCATCTGACAGCAACGAGGTGAACGCGATGGGATGGAGAGAACGCAAGGCCGAGGAGGTCTACAGCGAAGCCGAGATCAACGAACGCCTGGCCGAGGAACTGCCGCGCTGGACCTTCCAGGACGGCTGGATCCGGCGCAAGTACAAGACCTCGGGCTGGAAGTCGACGTTGATGGTGGTCAACACCATCGGCCACCTCGCCGAGGCGGCCTGGCATCACCCTGACCTCACCGTGTCATATGCGTTCGTCAACGTGAAGCTCATGAACCACGCCGCCAAGGGCGTCACCGCCAAGGACTTTGAACTGGCACGCAAGATCGAGGAAGTCGTGCAGTGGCAGCCGGGCGCTGAAGCGGACTCGGCCTTGGAAGGCACACCGGACGATCCACGCTTCAAGTACATCAAGTACGACTGAGCAAGCGTCGGTCGAGAACGAGGAGGGTAATCCCATGGGCAGTCCCGAGATCGCCAAGCTGAAGGCGGTGTTGCGCGAGAAGGCGTTGCCGCCCGGCGAACAGACGACCCTCGCAACGCGTCGCGCGTTGATGGAGAAGGTCGCCTTCCGCGTTGCCGGGGACGTCGACGTCGAGACGCTCGAGGTCGCGGGACGCGCCGCCGAGTGGTTGCGGGCGCCGGGCGCGGCGGACACGCGAGTGCTGCTCTATCTCCACGGCGGCGGTTACGTAATGGGCTCGCCCAACACGCACCGGGCGCTGGCCGGCGAGTTGTCTCGCGCGGCGGGCGCCGCGGTGCTGCTACCGGATTACCGGTTAGCTCCCGAGGCACCGTTCCCGGCCGCGGTCGAGGACGCGGTCTCGGTCTATGCCTGGTTGCTCGATCGGGGCCACGCCGCGGCTGCGCTCGCCATTGCCGGCGATTCGGCCGGCGGCGGCCTGACCATGGCGACTCTGCTCGCGGCCCGCGATCGCGGCCTCGCGCTGCCTGCCGCCGCGGCCGTGCTGAGCCCGTGGTCCGATCTCTGCTGCAGCAACGCGTCCTACCACACGCGCGCCGCGGCCGATCCCATGATCCACCCCGACGACGTGCGGTTCATGGCCGAGCAGTACCTGCAGGGCGTGGCCCCGGACACCGCCTGGGCCTCACCCAATCGCGCCGATCTAGCCGGCCTGCCACCGCTGCTCGTGCATGTCGGCCGCGACGAGGTCCTGCTCGACGACGCCATCGTCCTGCACGAAGCAGTGCGTTCGGCCGGTGTCGACAGTACGCTCGAAGTGTGGGACGACATGATCCACGTCTGGCATGCCTTCCAGCCGATGCTGCCGGAAGGTCGCGCAGCCATCGTTCGCGTCGGCGAATTCCTGCGCGCGAACTGGTGAAGGAGGCGATTCAGACCTGGCGCTGCCAGCTCCCCGAGCGGCCGCCCGACTTCGCGTCGAGGCCGACCTCGCCGATGACCATGCCGCGGTCGACCGCCTTGCACATGTCGTAGACGGTCAGGAGCGCGATCTGTACCGCCGTGAGCGCTTCGATCTCGACCCCGGTCGGGCCATGGGTCTCGGCCACTGCGCGGCAAGCGATGCCGGCCGGATCCTGCACGGGTTCGAGTTCGATTTCGACCCGGGTCAGGGCGATCGGATGGCACAGCGGGATGAGGTCGGGCGTGCGCTTGGCGGCCATGATGCCGGCGACTCGGGCGACGGCGAGGACGTCGCCCTTCTTGTGGCCGCCGCCGACGATCAGGGCGAGCGTGGCGGGATCCATGCTGATGCGTCCGCTCGCCACCGCGCGGCGGTGGGTCGCGACCTTCTCGCCGACGTCGACCATGCGTGCATGGCCGGCAGCATCGAGGTGGGTCAGTTCGGCCATCGGTCTCTCCTGAAGACGGCGCAGCCCTGCGGTAGACTACCGGGCCTCGTCGGCAGAGCAGTCAGGCAATCCGGGAACATGTCCATCAAGGTCAGATTTTTCGCCAGTCTAGCGGAGAGCGTGGGGCGTCGCGAGGCCGAGTGCGCACACGCCGAAGGGCTCACGGTGGGCGAGGTCTGGCAGCGCGTGACCGGCGAGGCGGCGATGCCGGACGGCGTGTTGTGCGCGGTCAACCACGCCTACGCGACGCCCGAGAACGCCCTCTCCGACGACGACGAGGTGGCCTACTTCCCACCCGTGACGGGCGGCTGAGCGATGAGCGTCCGTATTGCGCCTGAATCTTTCGACCCGTTCGACGAGCTGCGCGCGGCCGAGCTTGCGCTGGGCGAGCGACGGCGCCGCATCGGCGCGGCGGCGACCTTCGTCGGCTCCATGCGCGACTTCAACGAGGGCGAAGCGGTCGAGTCGATGTGGCTCGAGCACTATCCCGGCATGACCGAACGCCACCTCGAAGGCCTCGTGACAGTGGCATGTGAGCGCTGGCAACTCGATCACGCGCTGATCGTCCATCGCGTTGGTGAAGTCCATCCCGGCGATCCCATCGTGCTGGTCGCGGTCTGGTCGGCGCACCGCGCGCATGCCTTCGAATCCTGTCGCCACCTCATGGAAGAACTCAAGTCGACCGCACCGTTCTGGAAGAAAGAGCGTGCCGCCACGGGGGCGCGCTGGGTCGCCAACAACACACCCGGTTCGAGCGCCGACTTCGAGCCGCGCTGAGGTCCTCCCATGCACATACGCGTACTCGGTTCGGCTGCTGGCGGCGGCTACCCGCAGTGGAACTGCAACCATCCCAACAGCGCGCGGGCACGGGCCGGCGACCCGGCCGCGCCGCGGCGCACGCAGTCCTCGCTCGCCGTCAGCGCGGACGGCCGCGACTGGGTGTTGTGCAATGCGTCGCCGGATCTCCGCCAGCAGATCAACGACAACGACATCCTGCATCCGCGCGAGGGCCTGCGCGACAGCCCGATCAAGGCCGTCGTGCTGACCAATGCCGACGTCGATCACGTCGCCGGCCTGCTCAACCTGCGCGAGTCGCAGCCGTTCGCCGTCTACGGCACGCCGCGCGTGCTGTCCGTGCTCGCGGCGAACTCGATCTTCAACGTGCTGAATCCCGATTTCGTCGAGCGCCGCCCGCTGGCGTTGGAAGAGCCTCGTGCGCTGGCGCGCCGCGACGGCAGCGGACTCGGCCTGACGGTCACACCCTTCGCCGTGCCCGGCAAGGTCGCGCTGTGGCTGGAGGATGCAGCGCGGGGCGACAATTTCGGCACCGTCGACGAGGACACCATTGCGCTCGAGGTGCGCGCGGACGACGGCGCGAGCTTCTTCTACATCCCGGCCTGCGCACGCATGACCGCGGCGCTGGCGGCGCGTATCCGCGGCGCCGCGCTGGTGTTCTTCGACGGCACCCTGTGGACCGACGACGAGATGATCCGTGACGGTGTTGGCGTCAAGACCGGGCAGCGCATGGGACATCTCAGCGTGTCGGGGCCGGATGGCACCATGGCGGCGCTCGCCGACCTCGACATTGCACGCAAGGTTTTCATTCACATCAACACCACCAATCCCATTCTCATCGCCGACACGCCTGAGCGTCGCGCGGTCCAGGCGGCAGGCTGGGAGGTGTCCCACGACGGCATGGCCATCGTGCTCTGAGATCGACGGCGCGGCGTATCAGCCCGTGCCGGTGAAGGGCTGCACGTCGACCAGGGTGCCGGGTTCGACCCGTCCGCACTCGATGTCGAGCACGATGTAGCAGTCGGCGGTCGACATCGAGCGCAGGATGCCGGAACCCTGGTCGCCGGTCGGGGTGACTTCGAGTACACCGTCGGCGCTACGGGCGAGGATGCCGCGCTGGAATTCCATGCGACCGGGCCGTTTCTTCAGGGTCGCGGTGGTGCGCGCCTGGATGGTCAGCGGCGGACGTGGCGTGGCGCCCGCCATGCGCACGAGCGCAGGCAAGACGAACTGCTGGAAGGTCACCATCACCGAGACCGGATTGCCCGGCAGGCCGAAGAAGCGTGCGCGGCCGATGCGGCCGAAAGCCAGCGGTCGGCCAGGTTTCATCGCCACCTTCCAGAAACCGACCTCGCCGATGGCAGCGAGCACGCTCTTGATGTAGTCGGCCTCGCCGACCGAGACCCCGCCGGACGTGATGACGACATCGGCGACGGACGCGGCCTCGCGCAGGGCCTGCTCGACGGCTTCGTGGGTGTCGCGCACCACACCCATGTCGATGATCTCGGCGCCGGCCTCGCGCAGCATGCCGTAGAGGGTGTAGCGGTTGGAGTCGAAGATCTCGCCGCGGCCCAGGGGCTCGCCGATCGAGCGCAGTTCGTCGCCAGTCGAGAAATAGGCCACGCGCACACGTCGGGTGACGTCGACCTCGCCGATGCCGAGCGAGGCGATGAGGCCCAGTTCCGCCGGGCCGAGGCGGTGGCCACTGTCGAGAACGAGCTGCCCGCGCCGCAGGTCCTCGCCGGCCGCGCGGACGTTCTGGCCGCGCTGGTGCTGGCCGTCGACGACGACGCCATCGCTGTCGACCTCGGCGTGTTCCTGCATGATGACCGTGTCGGCGCCGTCCGGTACCGGCGCGCCGGTCATGATGCGCACGGCCTGGCCGGCGCCGAGCGCGCCGTCGAAGGGGCGCCCGGCGAAGGCGGTGCCGACGACCGCGAGACGCGTGGTGCCCGTGGCAGGCAGGTCGGCGGCGCGCAGGGCGTAGCCGTCCATCGCCGAGTTGGTGTGCTGGGGGACGTCGACCGGGGAATGGATGGCGCGCGCCAGCACGCGGCCGAGCGCCGCGCGCAGGTGCAGGCGTTCGTGGCCTTCGATCACCTCGACGGCGGCCAGGATGCGCGCAACCGCCTCCGTGCAGCTCAGCGAGGCATGGTCGAAATCGTCGTCGCAGCTCGGGTCGCGTCGTGTCATGCGCGCCATTATGCGTCGGTCGGGCTCGGTCGCAAGGGGGTGAATCGCCGTGCCTGCTCGCGGACGAACGCGGCGATGGCGTCGGCGTCGTCGAGGTCGAGCACGGGGACTCCGACCTCGGGTGCGGGGTGCTGGTTGGTCGCGAGAGCGATGACGTTGCCGGCGTCCCTGCACAGCGGTGCCTGGCCGAGTTCGTGGCGATGTACCTCGATGCGCGGGATGTCCTCGCGCCGGAAGCCCTCGACCAACACGACGTCGAGCGCGCCGAGATCGAGGCGGAGGATGAGTTCGGTGAGCGGCGCATCGACCTCGCCGCCGGTGTCGACCATCAATGCCCAGCGTCCGGCTGAACCGAGCAGCATCTGCTGTGCGCCGGCCGCGCGCAGCAGGTAGCTGTCCTTGCCCGGCTGGTCGATGTCGAAGGGATGGTGGGTGTGCTTGATGCACCCGATGCGCAACCCCGCCGCGGTCAGGCGCGGGATGATGGCGCGCAGCAGGGTCGTCTTGCCCGTGCCGCTGGTTGCGATGACGCCGATCACGGCGACCCCTTCGACGTGTTCAAGCATGGTCGTGCACTTGTCGTTCGGCGGCGGCCAGGTCGGCCGGCGAATTGATGTTGAGAAAGGCCGCGGCAGCATCCTCGAAGTCGACCTCGACCAGGCGGTGCCGCGCGAACCAGGCATCGACCTTGCGCCCGCCTCCGGCGACGAATTCCGACAATGCCGGGGCCAGGTCGACGTGGACGAGCGCGAAGACCGGCTGCAGGCGCCCGGCGCAGCGCACCGCGGCGATATCGGTCCCGGCGCTCGTCACGGCCGCGCACAGGCGCGGGACGAGGTCGAGCGGCAGGAACGGGCTGTCACAGGCGGCCGTGCACAGCCATGGCGTGCGCGTTGCCTCGAGTGCCGCCAGGCAGCCAGCCAGCGGCCCCGCGTAGTCCGCCGGCTCAGCGTCACGCACCACGGCCATGCCGAGTTGCGCGTAATCGGCGAGGTTGCGATTGGCGTTGATCATCACGTGCGCGACCTGCGGGCGCAGGCGTTCGAGTACGTGGGCGACCAGAGGACGCCCGGCCAGCGGCAGCAGGCCCTTGTCGACGCCGTCGAAGCGTCGTCCGAGCCCCCCGGCCAGGATGCAGCCGGTGACATCGTTGGCGGATACGGTCATTGCGCTTCAGGACACTTCCGGCCGCGACGCCGGGCGCGCCAGCGGTATGACCGTGGCGGTCGCAGGTGGTGCCGTCACCAGCCGGCCGTCGGCCAGCAGCAGGCCATCGGCGTCGAGCACGGTCCGCGGCTCGGGGTCGTGCGAAGCGAACACCACACTCGATCCCCGCCGGCGCAAGTCATCGACCAGCGCATAGGTGCGGCGCCGGCTGTCGAGGTCCATGTTGGCGGTGATCTCGTCGAGCAGCAGCAGAGCGGGCGAGAGGATGCGCGCGCGTACCAGCGCAACGCGTTGCTGCTCGCCTGCCGACAGTTGCCTCGCCGGCCGGTCCACGAGGTGTTCGAGCCCGGCCCAGGCCAGGGCGTCGCGGATCTCGAGGCGGCGTTGCCCGGGGTCGCGCCCGCGCAGTTTGAGGCCGTAGGAGACGTTGTCTTCGACGGTGCCGTCGAACAGGTAGGGCGCCTGGTGGAGGTAGACGTGACGCCCGCGGCAGAAGCGCGCAGCGGCACGCGGCGTCATCGTCGCCCCGAGGCAGCGGAAGACGCCGCTGGACGCCACCAGCAGGCCGGCCAGCAGTTTGAGCAGCGTGGTCTTGCCGGAGCCGTTGGGCCCGCCGAGCAGCAGCACCCGCCCGCGTTCGACCACCAGCCGTTCGATGTCCAGCACGCGGCGCCGGTGGCGTGCGAAGCGCACGCCGACGAGTTCGACCAGCGCCGCGCCATCGTCGCGGTTCACGACACGACCCGCCCGCCACCCTGGGCGTGGGCCAGGGCGAGATTGAGCAACAAGGCGAAGGTGAGCAGCACGCCACCGAGCGCGATGCCCTGGGCGAACTCACCTTTGGCGGTTTCGAGCGCGATCGCCGTCGGGATGTTGCGCGTGTGATGAAGGATGTTGCCGCCGACCATCATCGAACAGCCGACCTCGGCGATGATGCGGCCAAAGGCGGCGATGACGGCGGCCAGGAGACCGAAGCGCACCTCGTACATGACCGTGCGCGCGGCGCGCAGGCGCGAGGCGCCGAGGGTCAGGGCGGTCTCCCAGGCGCGCTGGTCGCTGCCCTGCAGCGCGCTGTGCGCCATCGCCACCAGCAGCGGCAGGCACAGCACGATCTGTCCGATGATCATCGCCCACTGGGTGAACAACAGATGCAGGCTGCCGGCCGGGCCGTTGCTCGACAGCACCAGGTAGCAGCTCAGGCCGACCACCACGGCGGGCACGGCCATCAGGGTGTTGACGGTGGTGACCAGCAAGCGGCGACCGGGAAATCGCGCGTAGGCCAGCACGAAGGCGGCGGCGAGTGCCAGCGGAATGGCGATGGCGATGGCGCGCAGCGATACCGAGAACGACACGCCGATAATCGACCACAGCGTGGCATCGCCGGAGAACAGCAGGTGCATCGCTTGCGTGATGGCCGGGCCGAGATCGTGCATGACTCAGAGTGGGTCGGCGGGCGGCAGGCCCGCGCCCCGCCACGTTAGCGGCGGCCCGGGTTGCTGTCCACGAGCGCCGCGCGGCCGCCTGCCACCCCCCATGGGCGGGATCAGCCGCCGGTGTGGCTCATGTGACGGAAGATCAGCGGCTGCTCGTGGAGATTGAAATCGTGGCCCTTGGGCTTGATGGCCATGGCTTCGACGATGGCGTGCTTGAGGCGATCGATGTCGCCCGGCCAGCTGCGCATGACCTGCTTGAGGTCGACCGAGTGTTCCTGGCCCAGGCACAGCAGCAGGCGGCCCTCGGCCGTGAGGCGCACGCGGTTGCAATCGCCGCAGAAATTGTGGCTGTGCGGGGAGATGAAACCGACCCGCGTGCCCGTCTCGGCGATACGGTAATAGCGCGCCGGCCCGCCGGTGGTCTCGGTGGTCGGGATGAGATCGTAGACGCGCTCGATCTCGGCCCGGATCTCGTCGCTCGCGATGTAGGCCTCGGCGCGGTCGTGGTCGCCGATGACGCCGAGCGGCATTTCCTCGATGAAGGCGATGTCCATGCCGCGCGCGGCGGCGAAACGGACCAGGGGTACGATCTCGTCGTCGTTGCGATTGCGCAGGATGACGCTGTTGATCTTGACCTTGTCGAAGCCTGCGGCGAGGGCCGCGTCGAGCCCGCGCAGCACCGGCGCAAGGTCGCCGGTGCGGGTCAGCCGATGGAAGCGTTCCACGTCGAGCGAGTCGAGGCTCACGTTGACCCGGCGTACGCCGGCCGCGCGTAACGGACCGGCCATGCGCGCGAGCTGCGAACCGTTGGTCGTGACCGTCAGCTCGTCGAGGCCGGGCAGGCGCCCGAGGTCGCCGAACAGCTTGATGACGTTGTTGCGCACCAGCGGTTCGCCGCCGGTGATACGGATCTTGCGCACGCCGAGTTCGGCGAATGCGCGCCCGGCCAGCGCCAGCTCCTCCAGCGTGAGGATGCGCGCGCGCGGCAGGAACTCCATGTCTTCCGCCATGCAGTAGACGCAGCGGAAATCGCAACGGTCGGTGACCGACATGCGCACGTAACTCACCACGCGGTCGAAACGATCGACGAGTTGCGGTGGAAACGGCGTGGTGGAGGTCATGGCATCTGCGGTTCACGACGTTCGAAGGCCGCAGATTGTAGCACGCGGCCCCTGGCGAGAAGCCGCGAAGTCCACGCGGAAAAGCGTATTCACCAGCAAATGTAGGGGCGTTCGAGCAAGCACACGTTGTAGTAGCGGCGGTCGTGCGAGACCTCCTCGCCGAGCCAGTCCGGGCGCTCGAAGGTTTCGTCCGCATGCGCCAGTTCGACCTCGGCAACGACCAGCCCGGCATTGGCGCCGTCGAACTCGTCGATCTCGAACACGTGCCCGCCGCGCGGCACGTAATGACGTGTCTTGCTCAGCGTGTGTCCGCCGCAGAGTTCCGCCAGCATGAGCTCGGCATCGGCGCGCGGAATGGCATATTCGAACTCGCGGCGTTCGATGCCGAGCGTCGCGCTCTTGATGTTCAGGCGTGCGTCCTCGCCCTCGATGCGCACGCGTACCGAGCATTCCGGGCGCGACGCCAGGTAGCCCTGGCACATGCGCACGGCGTGACTGACCTCGGCGCGCCAGCGGGCGTCGCGGAGGAGGAACTTGCGCTCGATCTCGATGCCCATCGTGGAATGCCCGTGTTCGTCCTGTTGGAGGGCGAGTCTCGGCCAGCCGCGCCGCTACTGCAACGGCGCGTAGAATGGCGCCGGCGCGGCGCGGGCCGCGCGGCCAACGGGGGGCACTACGTGAGTCGCGACACCGACGTTCTTTCCTGGCGGCAGGCGGTCAGTGTCTACGCCCACCCGCGGGTCGTCGCCATGAGCTTTCTCGGTTTCGCTGCCGGGCTGCCCTTCCTGCTGGTGTTCTCCACGCTGTCGGCCTGGCTCAGCGAGGGCGGCGTATCGCGCACCGCCATCGGCTTCTTCGCCTGGGTCGGTATCACCTATTCGGTCAAGGTACTGTGGGCACCGGTGATCGATGCCCTGCCAATCCCGGGCCTGACCCGGGCCCTCGGACGGCGGCGCAGCTGGATGCTGGTCGGGCAGATCGGCGTCGCCACGGGACTGCTGCTGATGGCCGCGAGCGGCCCCGCCAACCTGCCGGCGCTCGGGCTCGCGGCCCTGCTGGTCGCCTTCTCGTCGGCGACCCAGGACATCGCCATCGACGCCTTCCGCATCGATGCCGCCGATACCGCCTGGCAGGGCGCGATGTCGGCGGCCTACGTGTTCGGCTACCGGGTCGGCCTGCTGGTGGCGGGGGCCGGGGCGCTCTACCTCGCCGAGTACTTCGGCTGGGTCAAGAGCTACGTCGTCATGGCCGGCCTGATGGGCATCGGCGCGTTCACCGTGCTGCTGGTCGCCGAACCCGTCGGCAGCGCGCCGGCCACCATACGCCAGGCGGGCCTGCGCGCCTGGTTCGTCAATGCGGTGGTCGGTCCGTTCCGCGATTTCTTCGCGCGCCACGGCCGGCTCGCTGTCGCCATCCTGGCTTTCGTCGCCGTGTTCCGCCTGAGCGACATCGTCATGGGCATCATGGCCAATCCCTTCTACCTCGACCTCGGCTATTCCAAGGCCGAGATTGCGAGCGTCGCCAAGGTCTTCGGTTTCCTGATGAGCATCGCCGGCTCCGCCGTGTGCGGCATCCTGGTAGCGAAACTCGGCCTGATGCGCCCGCTGCTGCTCGGGGCGGTGGCCGTCGCGCTGACCAACCTGTTGTTTGCCGGACTCGCCGTGCTCGAGCCGCGCACGGTGTATCTCGCCGTGGTCATTTCAGCGGACAACGTGTCGGGCGGGATTGCGGCGACGGCGTTGATCGCCTACCTGTCGAGCCTGACCAACAAGGCCTATACCGCGACCCAGTACGCGCTGTTCAGCTCGCTCATGACCCTGCCCGGCAAGTTCGTCTCGGGTTTCTCCGGCGTGGTCGTCGACCAGGCCGGTTACGCGGTGTTCTTCGTACTCGCCGCGCTGCTCGGCCTGCCGGCCATCGTGCTGGTGCTGTGGCTGGCGCGCCAGGAATCCGTTCAGTGATGGATACGGCGGTCGCGCGCTGGCCGGCGGCACGCCGCGTGGCACTACTGGCCGACACCCACGGCGCGCTCGCACCGGACCTCGTCGACGGGCTGACCGGTGCCGACCTCGTCGTGCATGCCGGTGACGTCGGCGCCGCCGCCGTGCTCGACATCCTCGGCACGATCGCGCCGACCCTGGCAGTGCTGGGCAACAACGACACGCCGGCCAAGTGGCGTGCGAGCGAGCACGCGCGCCTGGCGGCCCTGCCGGCGGCGCTCGCCGTCGAACTCGCCGGTGGCCTGCTGGTCGTCGTCCACGGCCATCAATGGCCACGGGCCGACGTACGCCACGACCGGCTGCGCGCCGGCTGGCCCGCTGCGCGCCTCGTCGTGTACGGTCACAGCCACAGGCGGACCTGCGATGTCCACGGCCTGCCCTGGGTGGTCAACCCGGGCGCCGCCGGGCGCGCGCGGGCCCACGGTGGCGCCGGCTGGCTCGGACTGACCATCTCGCCGCGCGGCTGGTACCTCGCCGAGAATCGCTTCGCGCGCGAGGCGCACATTCCGTCACGTTCCCGATCGACCCGAGGACCTTGCTGATGAACGACACCGACATCGCCGCGAGTACCTGCGAACTCGACCTGCTCGAACTACTCGTCGTGGTCGACAACGAGACCGACACCCTGTCGAGCGTCGACGATGGCCTGCCGCAGGTGCCGGAGGCCGCGCGCCTCGCCGCGCGGCTGCCACCCTCGCGTCACCACGAGGGCCACGCCTGCACCACGGTGTTCGATCACCTGTGCTGTGCCTGCCACGGCTTCTCGGTGCTGCTGACCGGCCATCACGGCGGTGAATCCCGCAGCATGCTGTTCGATGTCGGCCCCTATGCCGATGTCTGGCTGGCCAATGCGCGCCGGCTCGATATCGACCTTGCGGCGATCGAGCGCGTGTTCCTGTCGCACTGGCATTGGGATCACAGCGGCGGTTTCCCTTCGGTCGTCGCGGCGATTGCCGATGCGCGGCGTCGGGCCGGACGGCCGGCGCCGGTCATCGATCTGCACCCCGACCGCCCCGACCAGCGTGGCGTGCAGTTGCCGAGCGGAACCCTGATCATGTTGCCGGAGGAGCCCGGCTTCGCCGCCATGGAAGCGGCCGGCGGGGTCGTCGAACGCCATGCCGAAGCCCACGCCCTGGTCGACGGGTTCTTCTACGCCAGCGGCGCCATCCCGCGCGTGACGGCCTACGAGACCGGCCTGGTCGGCCACCACAGCTTCCGCGGTGACACCGCCGTCGCCGACCCGTTGATCATGGACGAGCGCTTCGTCGCCGGGCGGGTACGGGGGCGCGGGGTCAGCGTGCTGTCGGCCTGCTCCCATGCCGGCATCGTCAACGCCTGCCTCGGCGCGCAGGGGGCGTTTCCGGGCCAGGCCATCGACGTCGTCCTCGGTGGCTACCACCTCGCCGGCAAGGCAATGGAACTGCGCATCGACGACACCGTGGCCGATCTCGGCACGCGTATCGCGCCGCGCATCGTCGCGCCGGGCCACTGCACGGGCTGGCGGGCCAAGGCCGCGCTGGCGGCCGCTTTCGCACCCGGCCGCTATGCGCCGAGCGTGGTCGGGTCGAGCTACCGGCTGGCAGCGGTCTGATGCCCGTGTGCTAGGTGACGTGCCCGAACCGTGCTAGCGTGCACCGGCGGGTTCGGTCGCACGGCCCGCCAAGCCAAACAGGGGAGGGGGGAGCATGGGCCTGGTCGGGGTAGTCCTGCTGTACGTCGGTGCAGTCTTGTTGGTCAACGGTATGGGTGGCCTCGGCCGCGTCGATGGCCGTTCGATGGCGGTGATGAATTTCATGGTCGGCGCACTGGCGCTGGTAGCGAGCCTGATGCAGTTGTTCCGGGCCGAGACCACCCAGGATTTCTTCGGCGTCGCGACGTTCTTCCTGTTCACGTTCACCTATCTCTACGTCGCCATCAGCATCTGGTTCGAACTCGACATGCGCGGTTTCGGCTGGTTCTGTTTCTTCGTCGCGCTGACGACCATCCCCTGCGCCATCGTCTTCTACAACGGCGGTGACCTGCGCTTCGGCACGTTCTGGCTGATCTGGGGCGTGCTCTGGTACATGTTCTACGAGGCCAACGTGCGCGCGCGCGATTTCGGCCGTGTCCTGCCGTTCGCGACCATCGGCGTCGGTGTCTTCACCTGCTGGATCCCCGGCCTGCTGGTACTCACCGACAACTGGTGAGCACGTGCGGGGTCGCCGGCTCATGAACACGCTGCTCGTCGCCATCGTGCTGCTGCCGGTCGTCGCCTTCGCCGCGCTCGGCTGGTGGTCGGGACGGACAGAAAGCCGGGCCGGCGGGCTCCAGGGCGGGCAGCTCGCGCCATGCGGCGTGGCGCCCAATTGCGTCGCGAGCGAGAACGTCGCCGCGACCGATGCGACGCATGCCGTGGTGCCACTCACCGGCAGCGGGAACCTTGCGTGGCGCGCGATCGAAGAAGCGGTCCACGCCGCCGGCGGGCACATCGTGACGAGCGGCGACGACTACCTCCACGCGACCTTCACCAGTCGCCTGTTTCGCTTCGTCGACGACCTCGAACTCCGTCGCGACGGCGACACCTTGCACTGGCGTTCGGCCTCGCGGGTCGGCTATTCCGACCTCGGCGCCAATCGCCGGCGTATCGAGGACCTGCGGCGACGGCTCACGTCGCCGCGCTGAACGCGTTTTCTAGACCACCAGCCAGGCGATCACGGCGAGGGCAGCAGCGCCACCCGCCAGCCACAGCCAGTTGAAGCCGCCGCCGGCCCGGGGCTCGCCCGTCGCAGCCGGCTCTTCGTGTGAAGCGGCTTCGTCCTGCGCGGACCCACCGGCCACCAGTGCCTCGAAGTTCTGGAAGAATTCGGCGGCGAGTTTCTCCGCCGTCTTCTGCACCAGCGAGCCGCCGAGCTGGGCGAGCTTGCCGCCGATGTCGGCGCGCACGTCGTAGTGCAGCACGGTGGCATGGCCGTCGGGCTCGAGGCGCACGCTGGAACGGACCTTGGCGTGGCCGGCCGGGCCGCCGCGGCCCTCGCCGGCGAGGGTGTAGGATTCCGGCGCCACGATGTCGGACAAGGTCACCGAACCGGTGAAGCGGGCCTTGAGCGGGCCGACCTTGGCGGCGACCGTGGCGGTGAACTCGGTCGGCGACGTCGCCACGATGGTCTCGCAGCCAGGGATGGCCTGGCGCAGGATGTCGGCATCGTTGAGGGCGGCGAAGACGCGCTCGCGCGGCGCGTCGATACGAATCTGGTCGGTCAGTTCCACGGTGGTCCTCGCAGGGCCGCGGCCGGCGGCCGCGGTGCCGGTTTCAGGCGGCGGCGGTTCGCGCCGCCTGGGGCAGGCCGTCCAGGGCGATGCCCGGCCTTTCCCTCATCGGTTCGCGCCCCGGGCCGCCTGCAGCGCCCGCCATACCCGGTCGGGGCGCAGCGGCAATTCCGTGATCTCGACGCCAAAGGGGGTGAGGGCGTCGCACACGGCGTTGGTCAGCGCACCGGGCACCGAACTCGGCCGGCCTTCGCCGATGCCGCGGGTGCCGAGCGGGGTGTGTGGGCAGGGCGTCGGCGCGTAGGTGATCTCGATGTCGGGAACGTCGGCCGCGGTGGCGAGCTTGTAATGTTCGAAGTCGGCCGAGAGCTGCTGGCCCTGCTCGTCGTAGACGAACTCCTCGAACATCGCATTCGACAGGCCCTGCACGATGGCGCCGTGCATCTGGCCGTCGACGATATTGGGATTGATCAGCGTGCCGACGTCCTCCGACGTCACCCACCGCTGGATCGTGAAGTTCCCCGATTCGACGTCGACCTCGACGATGCAGCAATCGGCGTTGAAGCAGATCATGGGCTTGGCGGCCTCGAAGAAGGCCGTCCATTCGAGCCCGCCGACCTCGCCCTCGGGCATGTTGATGGGATGCATGATGATGCGCTCGACGATGTCGCGGAAACGCCTGCGCTTGCTCGTGTCACCGAGATAGACCACCTCGCCATTCTTGAACTCGAAGTGCTGGCGGCTGGCCTCGACCTGGAGGTCGTGGGCGAGGATGCGGGTGATCTTCTCCTGGATTTCCTTGCACGCGTTGGCCACCGCGCTGACGAAGTAGGAGCCGGCACGCGCGCCGATGGAACCTGCGCCGAACGGCGTGGTGCCGGTGTCGCCGGTGGTGACGACGACGTCCTTCGGGTCGATGCCGAACAGGCTCGCCACGACCTGCGCGGTGGTCGTCTCGTGGCCCTGGCCGCCCGGCGCGTCGCCGCCGAAGACCATGACCTTGCCGCGCGGGTCGAGGCGCACGGTGGCGGCGCCGTAGCCCGGTTGGTTCTCCATTGGCACCAGCAGTTCGGAGGCGACGCCCGACAGTTCCACCCCACAGGCGAAGCCGATGCCGAGATGGCGGCCGCGCTTCCGTGCGGCGGCCTGTTCGGCGCGGAAGGCCGGCAGGTCGACCTGTTCGAGCAGGTTGTCCCACACGCGCAGGAAGTCGCCGCTGTCGTAGTACTCGTTGGTGACCGAGGTGTAGGGCAGGCTGGGCACGAGGTTGCGGCGCCTGAGTTCCGCCGGCTCCATGCCGAGACGGTGGGCGACCATGTCGATGGCGCGTTCGAGCGCGAAGCGGGTCGGAAAATGACCGAAAGCGCGCGAGGGCGTGAGCGAGGCCTTGTTGGTGGTGGCCACGCGCAGGCTGACGTCACCGCGTTCCCAGGTATAGGCATTGGGCAGTTCGACCGCGCCGAGGAAGGGCATGACGAAACCCCAGTAGACGCCGGTGGTACCGACGCCGTTGTCGGCGATGCCGCGGTTGCGAACGGCGAGCAGCTTGCCGTCCTTGTTCGCCGCAATGTCGAGATGGTTGATCTGGTCGCGTTCCTGGCCGACGTTCATGAGGCTCTCGTAGCGCGATTCGACCCAGCGCACCGGGCGCTTCAGGGCGCGCGCGGCGTAGGCGATCATGATGTTCTCGCGGTAGAACGGCGCCTTGACGCCGAAACCGCCGCCCTGGTCGCGCGGCGCGACCACGCGCACCTGCTCACCGGGGATGTCGAGAATGTCGATGAGCGCGAGGCGGTCGATGTGCGGGCGCTGGGTGGTGATCCAGGCGGTGAGGCCGTCGGCGTCGTTCCAGTCGCACAGTACGCCGCGTGGTTCCATCGGCGTGATGCCGGTGCGGTGGACGCGGAAGCGCTCGCTGACGACGACGTCGGCGGCCTGGAAGATTTTCTCCACCGCGGCGGCGTTCTCGGCCTGCGCTTCCGGCGTCTCGCCGCCGGTCAGGGTCATGGCGAAGATCTCGTTGCTGCCGTCTTCCTCGTGCACCAGCGGCGAGTCGGCCGCGAGCGCGCGCTCGGGGTCGAGGATCACCGGCAATTCCT
Source organism: Gammaproteobacteria bacterium (assembly GCA_050184115.1). GTDB lineage: Bacteria > Pseudomonadota > Gammaproteobacteria > JACKNG01. The sequence continues at coordinate 197,235 of JBFXAQ010000007.1, forward strand.
CGTAGTCGACGTAGACCAGTTCGGCGGCGTCCTCGGCGACGTACTTGTCGCGGGCGACGATCAGCGCGACCGGCTCGCCGTGGAACTTGACCTTGTCGATGGCCAGCGGCCAGAAGGTCGGGTAGCGCGCCGGCAGGTTGGGCAGTACCACGGCCTGCGGCATCGGCTTGATGGCTTCCTGGATGTCCGCGCCGGTCCACACGGCGACCACGCCCGGCAGGGCCAGGGCCTCGCTCGCGTCGATCGACTTGATGCGGGCGTGGGCGTACTCGCTGCGCACGAACAGCGCGTGCAGCATGCCGGGCAGGACGAGGTCGGCGAGGTAGCGGCCCTGGCCGGTGACCAGGCGCAAGTCCTCCTTGCGCGTCAGGCGGGCGCCGAGCCAAGCGCCCGAATCCTTCTCTACGCTGCTCATCGCGCACCCCCGGCGTTCTCACGCAACACGCGGGCGGCGTCCTTGACGGCGCGCACGATGTGCACGTATCCGGTGCAGCGGCACAGGTTGCCAATCAGGCCGTGGCGGATCTCGTCCTCGCTGGGATCGGGATTGCCGGCGAGAAAGTCGGTCATGTTCATGAGGATGCCGGGCGTGCAGTAACCGCACTGCAGGCCGTGGTGGCGGGCAAAGGCTTCCTGCAGGGCAGAGAGGCGATCGTCGTGGGCAAGCCCTTCGACCGTGGTCACGTCATGGCCGTCGGCCTGCACGGCGAGCATCATGCAGCTCTTCACCGCCTCGCCGTCGAGGTGCACGGTGCAGGCGCCGCACACGCCCTCGTGGGTACAGCCGACGTGGGTACCGGTCAGCGCGAGACGTTCGCGCAAGAAGTCTACGAGCAGCAGGCGCTCGGGCACGTCCTCCTCGAAGACGCTGCCGTTGACGGTGACACGGATGCTCTTCACGCGCTTACTCCCCCTCGTGACAGTTGCCGGCTCATTGCTGCCCGCGCGCACGGGCGAACGCCCGCGCCGCGACCTCGCGGCCGACGCTGCGAATCAACTGGCGCCGATAATCGGCGTTGGCCGACTGGTCGGATTGGGTGTCGACCGCGCTCGCGATGGCGTCCATCGCAACGGCGATGGCCTGGCTATCGCCGTCGGAATCCAATAGAGAGGCCTCGCCCGCGGAAGCACGCTGACAGCCGTCGGCGAGGCCGGAGAGCGCGATGCGCGCGCTTACGCACTTGTCGTCGTTATCGAGCCCGACCATGACGCAGACCCCGACTACCGGCAGGGCGTCCTTGACCAGGCCCCACTTGGCGTAAGCACTACCGCAGCGGGGATGCGCCGCCGGGAAGTCGATGCCGACCAGGATCTCGTCGTCGCGCCGCGCGGTCTCCAGCGGACCGAGGAAGAAGTCGTCGGCGACCACGCGCCGCGTCGCGCCGTTGGCCGCGGCCAGCACCATGGTGCCGCGCAGACCGAGCACTGTCGCCGGCATGCACGAGGCCAGGTAGTTCCAGCTCACGCTGCCGCCGATGGTGCCGCGATTGCGTACCTGGCGATCGCCGACATGGGCGGCGGCATCGCGCAGGGCGTGGTACGCGGCGGGAATGGTGGTGTCGTTGGCGATGTCGGCATAGCGCGTCATCGCGCCCACGCTGAGTGCACCTTGCTCGGCACGCACGCCCTTGAGTTCGGCGACGTCCTGCAGGTCGATCACGCAGCGTGGTTGCAGCATGCGTGATTTCATCGCCTGCATGGCACTCATGCCGCCGGCGAGGAAGATCGCGTCGCCGGGCTCGAACCGCGCCAGGACCGCGAGGGCCTCGGCCACGCTCCGCGGGCGTTCGTAGTGCTCGATGCGGGCCGGGTACATGTGTCGTCTCCCCCTCGACAGGCTGGCCGCCCGGGCGCACTGCTACCAGCCGCCGAGGCCCGGCGATTGTAGCATCGCCCCGGGGCTGCGCTATCGCGCCGCGGCGCAGCCGCGCAGGTATAGTGCGGCGTCATCGAGGTGGCACGACAAGGCGTGGAGGACGGTGGATGAACTACTCGATCGAATGCGTGGTAGCGACGGAGAACCACTTGGGCGAAGGGCCGGTGTGGGACGTCGAAGAGGGTGCGTTGTACTGGGTCGACGGCACCGGGCGGCGGGTCGGCAACCCGTCCATCTGGCGTCTCGATCCGCGCAGCGGCACAACCCGCCACTGGTCGCTCGACCACGATGTCGGCGCGCTCGCCCTGCGTCGTGGCGGTGGCGCGGTGCTGGCGCTGGACGACGGCTTCTACACCTTCGATTTCGCGACGGGCGCGCTCGAACTCATCCATGCCATCGAGCCCGACCAGCCGCGCAGCCGTCTCAACGATGGCAAGGTCGATCGTCGCGGCCGCTTCTTCGCCGGCGGCATGGACGACAAGGAGGAACTCGGCATCTGCGGCCTGTGGCGGTTGGATCCGGATTTTTCAGTTCAGCGTGTCGACGACGGCATCATCTGCTCGAACGGTCCGTGTTGGAGTCCGGACGATCGCACCTTCTACTTCGCCGATACCTTCCAACAGGTGATGTGGGCCTACGATTACGACATCGAGCAGGGCACGTTGTCGAACAAGCGCGATTTCGCCCACACGCGGGACGATCCGGGCTTCTTCGACGGCAGCACGGTCGATGCCGAGGGCTGCGTATGGAACGCGCTCGTCATCGGCGGCGATCTCATCCGCTACACCCCTGACGGTGAAGTCGAGCGGCGCATCGGCATGCCGGTCAAGAACATCACCAGCGTCTGCTTTGGCGGCGACGACCTCGACGAGATCTACGTCACCTCCATGGCGCGGGTCAGTCACCCGGCCACGCACGCCCACTTCGCCAAGCAGGTCAGGCCGCAGTTCGGCGCCGGCAGCCTGTTCCGCATTCGCGGGCTGGGGATCCGCGGCGTGGCGGAACCGCGTTTCGCGGGTTGAACGGCGACGGCCGTAGGCGGACGCTGCGCGGTCTGAAACCGCAGGCCGACAGCGTGGCGATGTCGCGGCGACAGGTGGGCGGGTTCTGGAGAAAGGCCACGTTGCCGTGACGCGGCGGGGGAACTCGCGGCGCTGGTCGAAACCGCGCCGCGAGTCTCTGTGCGGGATGGCCGATCAGCTACGCGCGAATCGGCGGCGGAAACCCAGCACGCCGAGGCCGAGCAGGGCAACGGTCGTGGGTTCCGGCACGTCGATGCCGGGGCCGAACACGCGCGTCGCGTTGGTCACGAAACAGCAGGTGTCGCCCAGCGTCGGGTTGGCGAAGTTGGAGAAGTTGCCGTTGTCACCCGCGATGTTACCGGCGCGCGAACTCAGGCCGCCCTGGCTGAAAGCCGGGTTCAGCGTCGACCAGTGGTAGGTGAATTGCTGGTCGGACAACAAGCCGAAGTAGTAGGCGGTGTTGGCGAGCAGGGTCAGGGTCGCGAATACCGGCGAATCGAACCACTGCTGGGCGGCCGTGACCTGCGGCAGGATCGCGCTGTTGTAGATGCGGTTGCCGTTGGCCTCGAAGATGGCGAAACGGATGTTGCCGTCGGTTCTCTGCGAACCCCACACGCCGAACTGGTTGATGTCGACGTTGCTCGCGCCGACGTCGATGCGGGCCAGGATGCCGGACGCCGGCGAGCGGGTCTCGTTGAACGGGGAGTTGGCATCGATGACGCCGAGATTGTCGAACAGCAGGGTGGCGTGCGCGGGTAGTGCGCCCACGGCGAGGAGAGCGAGCAGGATCGCGCCCCTGAACAGTCGGATTGTTCGTTTCATTGGTGTCCCTCTTTGGGTGTCAGAACTGGGTAGTTAAATTTGCAAATTTCATGCCCATTTTTAATTATTTGAAAATAAAAGAAATTTAAAGCGCTATTGGAAAGATTTGTAAAGTCTTCGAGAAAAACGCGGTCTGGCGGCGAATCTGTTTATCGGAATTTCTACAGTGCTCGCCGAGTACGGCGGTGGTCGTGAAGGGAGCCTGTGGACGGTCAGCTCGAGCCTGCAATCACCGCGCATCCGCGACCGCAGTCCGAACGTCCGCCGCGAAGGCGTCGACGTCATCGGCGCGGGTGTCGAACGAGGTGATCCAGCGCGCAATCGAACGTGCTTCGTCCCAGGCGTAGAAGTACCAATCGGCCTGCAGGGCAGCGAGTGCGGCGGGTGGCAGGCGCGGGAAGAGCTGATTGGTCTCGACCGGGCAGACGAACTCGAGGCCGGCTACGCCGTCCAGCGTTGCGGCCAGGCGCGCCGCCATGGCATTGGCATGGCTGGCGAGTTCGCGCCACAACTCGTCTTCCAGGTAGGCGACGAACTGGGCGGCGAGGAAACGCATCTTGGAGGCGAGCTGGGTTGCCTGCTTGCGTTGCCAGGCAGCGTCAGCGGCCAGCGTACGGTCGAACAACAGCACCGCTTCGGCGCCGAGCAGGCCATTCTTGGTGCCGCCGAAGGAGAGCACGTCGACCCCCAATCGAGGTGCGCAGTCGGCGAGCGTCGCGCCAGCGGCCGCGGCGGCATTGGCAAAGCGCGCACCGTCGACGTGCAGGACCATGTCGTGGGCGTGGACGAGTTCGGCCAGGGCGCGGATTTCGCCGGCGCTGTAGAGCGTGCCCCACTCGGTCGGCTGGGTGATGGTCAGCGCGCGCGGCCGCACCTGGTGGACGCCGCGGCCGGGCTTCAGCGCCGTCTGCACGGTGGCGAGGTCGAGCTTGCCGTGGCGCGACGGCAGCGGCACCAGCTTGGCGCCGAGAAAACGTTCCGGCGCACCGCCTTCACTGGTCCAGACGTGGGCACAGTCGGCGCACAGCACCGACTGGTGGGGGCGGGTGACGCTGGCCAGGCCGACGACGTTGGCGCCGGTCCCACCGAAGCAGAACAGCACTTCGGCATCGCAGTCGAAGGCCGTGCGCAGCGCCTCGCCGGCGCGCGCGGTCCACGGATCGTCACCGTAGGCGGGGACATGGCCGGTGTTCGCCGCGGCGATCGCGGCGAGCGCGCGCGGATGGACACCGGAGGTGTTGTCACTGGCGAAACCGCGGTGGACGTTCATCAATGTCGCGTGAAGTGGCCGGTCGCGCGTCGAACGCGGGCGGCGTCAACGATCGGCAGGATAGCGGCGTAGCGGTTGCGGTACCGACGGGGTGTTGTTCAGGCTGGGATAGTCGAACCGTGGTGTCGCGTCGTAGCCCGGGGCGTGCCCGTAGGGCTGGTAGGGATCGGAGCGCCGGTAGACGCCGCCTCCGGACGGGTAGCCATAGCCCTGGCGCGGCACGCCGCCACGAATGCCGTAACCACCGCGATCACCGTCACGGAAACCATCGCGGTAACCGTCGCGGTAGGCCTCGCGTTGCCGCTCGTAGTTGTCGGGCGCCCGTCGCTGGGACAGTGGCTGGCGGCTTTGCGCCTCGCGCTGGTGGTCGCGCGAGAAGCGCTGGTTGTCGCGGGGATAGGCGTCGCTGCGATAGCTGTGGCCGCGGTAGGCGTCGTGGCGGTCACCACGATCGCGCGACGTCGACATGCCGAGGCCCGAGCGGTCGTCGGCGGCGCGGGCGCCATGACTGCCGAGCACCGCGGCGAGGCAGACGAGCAGGATGGCGGGCAGGCGGGGCATCGCGACGTCCAGCGTCCGCTCACCGCACCCGCACGACGCGGATGCCGGTCTGGTCGTTGCCCTTGTCGAAGCGGAACTTGTCGCGTGCCGCGCTGCGCAGCTGGCGCGGGCCATTGCCGTAGCCACCGCCACGTAGCACGCGCACCGTGCAGTCGCCGCCCTCGTACACCGAACCATCGCCCGGCGCCGAGTCGTAGTTCGGGTGATAGCAGTCGTAGACCCACTCCTGGACGTTGCCGGCCATGTCGTAAAGGCCGAACTTGTTGGCGTTGAAACGCCCGATGGCGGTCGGCTGGCGGGGGTCGAGCCCGGTGTCGCAGGCAATGCAGTGCGCGTTGCCGCGGCCGAGGTCGCGGCCCCAGGGGTAGTCTGAGTCCGAACCGGCGCGCGCCGCGTACTCCCATTGCGCCTCGCTCGGCAGGGTGTACTCCTGGCCGGTCTGCTGCGAGAGCCACTTGGTATAGGCGAGCGCTTCGTTCCACGAGATGAAGATCATCGGGAAGTTGGCCTCGTCGGCGCCGGCCACGCCCGCCAGGTTGGGCAGATGGGTGCCGCTGGCGCGGGCGAAGCGCTTGTATTCGGCGATGGTGATCTCGTTCACGCTCATGGCGAACGGTTGAACGGTGACCGCGTGGGCCGGGAACTCGTGCGGGTCGTCGGTCGGCAGGCGCCCGCCCATGGTGAAACGCCCGCCGGGTATCCACACCATCAGCGGGCCCTTGCCGCCCCCTTTCAAGGCGTCGCTGAACTGGCCGCTGGGGCCGCTGGCGACGGCCGGTTCGGCCACGGCCGGGGTGGCCGGTGGCTGTGCTGCGGGCGCCACCGTGCCGGGCGTGATGGTGTCGTCCTCGACGGCTTCCATGTCGACCAGGTCGTCGTCCGTCGCCGCCGGCGCTTCGTTGTCGACGACGACCGCCGCTGGCGGCGGTGCCGGCGCACGGTTCATGAACCAGAACCCGGCGCCACCGAGCACGGCGAGGCCGAGCACGGCGGCTGCGACCAGCGGCAGGGGACTCTTGCGCGGCGGGGCGTCTTCGACGACGAAGGTCGGCGCTTCGGACTCGACCACCGGCGGTGCTGCCGGGGCTTCCGCCACGGGGGCGGGCGGCGGTTCGGCCGGTACCGCCTCGACCTTCTCGATGACGTCGATGACGATGACGGTGGTGTTGTCCTGGCGCGGCGCGGCGGCATCCGTCACGCCCTGCAACAAGGCTTCGACGCACTGCTTGGCCAGCGGCGCGCCGGCACAGATTTCGACGATGGTCTCGCTGGCCAGGGTGTCGAGGCCATCGCTCGAGAGGATCACCCGGTCACCGCTGACGAGCGTCAGCGCTTCGGCCGGGCAGTCGATCTCGGCGATGTCGTCGCCGGTCAGCGCGCTCATCAGCATGTTGCGCGAGAACCCGGCCTCGGCTTCGACCGGCGTGCCGGCAGCGGCCATGCGGTCGAGGAAGCCGCCGTAGCTGTGGTCGGCATTGCGCTTGCTGAGTTCACCGCCACGCAGCAGGTAGAGGTGGCTGTCGCCGACGCTGACCCAGCGCAGCTTGTCCTGTTCGAGGACACAGGCGACGAGGGTGCAACCCATGCCCTTGAGTGCCGCGGTCTCCGCCACCGTCGCGGTGATCGAGCCGTTGGCCTGCAGTACCGCCTCGTAGAGGGCGTTGGAGACGTCCTCGTTGGGAAAATTCTTCGAGATGTGGCGGTTGAAGGTCTGTACCGCCATGTTGCTGGCGACGTTGCCGGCGGCGTGGCCGCCCATGCCGTCGGCCACGATCACCAGCGAACCGGCACCCTCGCTGTCGGAGTCACCGAGGCGCGTGATGAGGAAGGCATCCTCCTGGTAATCGCGCGCGCCGTCGATCTGCGAGCCGGCAATGTCGAAGCTGAGTGTGGCCACGGGCTTGTTCTCGGTTTGCGTTATGCCGGATTTGCGCGCCGGAATGCGATGTTAACAGCAGGTTGCAGCATTAAAAAGAGACGACGTCGAGGTCCTGCCGGCGCGTCACGGGCTGTGTTTATACTGCCGCGCATCGGCTCGAGACTCAGCAACAGGTGGCGATCCCGGCTCCGGCGCGTATGACACCAGTGACATTCAACCGCCTTGCGCTGATGGCCGGCCCCCTCCTCGCGCTCGTCGTTTACAAACTTTTACCCGGGCAGTTCGTCGATGCGGCGGGCTTGCTGCAGCCGCTGACGCCAGCGGCACGCGGCACGCTCGCACTCACCGCCTGCATGGCGACCTGGTGGCTGACCGAGGCGCTGCCGGTATCGGCCACCGCACTCGTGCCGATCGCGATCTTTCCCGTGCTCGGCTTGAATGGCATCGGGGCGGTTGCCGCAGCCTACGCCCATCCGCTCATCTTCCTCTTCTTCGGCGGCTTCCTGCTTTCCATCGCCATCGAGAAGTGGGGCCTCCACCGTTGGATGGCGCAACGCGTGGTCGCGGCGGCGCACGGCAACGCCCGGCGGTTGGTCGGCGGTTTCATGCTGGTCACCGCCTTCGCCAGCATGTGGTTGTCGAACACGGCGACGGCGGTGATGATGTTGCCCATCGCGAGCAGTGCGATTGCAGAAGTCGAGCGCGGAAGCGACAGCGCGGCCGCGCAGCGCTTCGCGCCCTGCCTGCTGCTCGGAATCGCCTACGCCGCCTCCGTCGGCGGCATGGGAACCTTGATCGGTTCACCGCCCAACCTGTTCGTGGCCGGTTTCCTCGCCGAGCGCTACGGCTACGTCCTCGATTTCCGCGCCTGGATGTTCACCGCGCTGCCGCTGGTGGCGGTGCTGCTACCGCTGGTGTGGTGGCTGCTGACGCGGGTGCTGACGCCAATCGCCGTCGACCTGCCGCAGGTCGCGCTCGGCGAACGCACGCCCTGGCACGCGCTGCCACGCGGCGCCCGACGCGTGGCGGCGGTGTTCGGCGTTGCCGTACTCGCCTGGATCCTGCGCCAGCCGTTGAACGGCCTTTCCATTGGCGGGTTCACGCCGCTGGCGGCGCTGACCGACACGGGCGTGGCGATGCTGGCCGCGCTGGCGTTGTTCGTCGTCGCCGACGGCGGTGGCGAGGGCGGACGGTTGATGGATTGGCACGACGCCGAACGGCTGCCAATCGGCACCCTGCTGCTGTTCGGCGGTGGGCTCGCGCTCGCCGGCACCATAGCAGCCACCGGCGCCGACCAGTTCATCGGCGCCCAACTCGCCGGGCTGCGCGACGTGCCGGCCTGGGTGGTCATGGTCGTGATCATCGCGGCGGTGGTGTTCCTGACCGAATTGACCAGCAACATCGCGACGACGACCACGCTGACCCCGATCCTGGCGGTCGCCGCCGCCTCGAGCGGGCTCGACGTCGTCGCCGTGGTCGTTGCCACGGCGCTGGCGGCAAGCGCTGCCTTCATGCTGCCGGTGGCGACGCCGCCGAATGCGATCGTCTTCGCCAGCGGGCGCCTGTCGGCGCGGACGATGGCGCGCACGGGGCTGTGGATCAACCTCGTCGCGATCACGTTGCTGTCGGTACTGGCGCTGGCCTGGCTGCCACAGGCCCTGCCCGCGCTGGGCGAGCCATGAACGCGGCTGCGGATGAGCGCGACGTCGCCAGCGCGCTGGCCGCCGCGCGAGCCCTCCTCGACGAGGCGCTGGCGCGCGATCGACGGCGCCTGGGCCGGCGCCTGGCACGCCTGGCGAAAGATGCCCGCCGCGGCATGCCGCCGGCCCGTGTGCTCGCGCGCGTCGCGCAGATCGACGGCGAGGCACGGCGCTCGGCCGCAACCCGGGCCGGCCGCGCCGCCCTGTCACCACGCCTGGAATGGCCGGCGGAGCTGCCGATCAGCGCCCATGTCGAAACCTTGCGTGGTCTGCTCGAACGCCACCAGGTGGTCGTCGTCAGCGGCGCGACCGGCAGTGGCAAGTCGACCCAGATCCCCAAGCTCTGCCTCGCCGCCGGGCGCGGCGTGGATGGCCGTATCGGCCACACCCAGCCGCGCCGCATCGCCGCTCGCGCCATTGCCGCGCGACTCGCCGCCGAAACGGCGACGACGCCGGGCGAGCTGGTCGGCCACAGTGTCCGTTTCGACGACAGCGTGGCGGCGACGACGCGGATCAAGGTCATGACCGATGGCATCCTGCTGCACGAGATCCACCGCGACAGGCTGCTCGACGAGTACGACACGCTGATCATCGACGAGGTCCACGAGCGCACGCTGAACATCGATTTCCTGCTCGGCTATCTCAAGCTGATCCTGCCGCGCCGCCCCGATCTCAAGGTCGTGGTCACTTCGGCCACACTCGACGTCGCGGCCTTCCGCGCCTTCTTCACCGATGCCGCCGTGCTCGACATCCCCGGGCGCGGCTACCCGGTCGAGCTGCGTTACCGGCCGCGCGACGCCGAAGACGACCAACGCGACCTGAACGACGCCATCGTCGAAGCCCTCGCCGAGCTCGATCGTGAAGCGCCTGGCGACGTGCTGGTGTTCCTGCCGGGCGAGCGCGAGATCCGCGAAGCGGCGACGCACCTCGCGCGCCGCCGGCTGGCCGGGACGGAAGTACTGCAGTTGTTCGCGCGGCTGCCCGCCGCGCGCCAGGCGCGGGTTTTCGAACCGGGCCCGGAGCGGCGCGTGATCCTCGCCACCAACGTCGCCGAGACCTCGCTGACCGTGCCGCGTGTGCGCCATGTCGTCGACAGCGGTCTCGCCCGGGTCAGCCGCTACAGCCCGCGGCGCAAGCTGCAGCAGCTGCCCGTCGAGCCCATCGCCCAGGCCAACGCCGCCCAGCGCGCCGGGCGCTGCGGCCGCGAGGCGCCTGGCATCTGCATCCGGCTCTACGGCGAGGCCGATCTCGCCGCGCGGCGCGCCACCATCGAGCCCGAGATCCAGCGTACCCACCTCGCCGGTGTGGTGCTGCGCATGAAGGCGCTCGGCATCGACGACGTCGCCGGCTTCCCCTTCCTCGAGCGGCCGGCCGAGCGCCTGCTCAAGGATGCCGTCAACGTGCTGCAGGAAATCGATGCCCTCGACGACAACCACGCGCTGACCTCGCGCGGTCGTGCCATGACCGACTACCCGCTCGACCCGCGGCTCGCCCGCGTGCTGCTGGCCGGCGCCGAACTCGGTTGCCTGCGCGAGGCGCTGGTCATCGTCGCCGCGCTCAGCATCGTCGATCCGCGCGAACGGCCGCACGAACTGCGTGACGCGGCCGACCGCGCCCACGAGCGCTTCCAGGACAAGCGCTCGGACTTTGCCTGGTACCTGAACGCCTGGCCGTTCGCGCGCGAGATGCAGACCCTGCCGTTCAAGAAACAGCTCAGGCGCTGCCGGCGCGGCTTCCTGTCCGCCGTGCGCCTGAAGGAATGGTGCGAGCTGCACACCTACCTGCACCGCATCGCCAACCGTGCGGGGCTCGCGCAGAACGTCGAGCCGGCCAGTTACAAGCTCGTCCACCAGGCACTCCTGGCCGGCTTCCCCACGCTCGTCGCCGAGTGGCAGGTCGATCATTACGTCGGCTGTCGCGACGCCGGCTTCGGCCTGCACCCGGCCTCGGTGCTCCATCGCCGCGGGGTCAAGTGGATCCTCGCCGGCGATGTCGTCGAGACCGAGCGGCCCTACGCGCGGTTGGCGGCGCGTATCGACCCTGCCTGGATCGAGCGCGCCGCCGGCCACCTCGTCAGGCGCAGCTACGAGGCGCCACATTGGGACGAACGCCTGGGGCTTGCCCGCGTGACCGAGATCCAGCGCCTGTTCGGCCTGGTCCTGCGGGCCGATCGCGTCATCGAACTCGCCCGCGTCGACCGTGTGCAAGCGCGCGCCCTGTTCATCGTCGAGGGGCTTGTCGAAGGGCGTTTGGGCGAGTCGCTAAACTTCCTCGCCGCCAACCGCGCGCGTGTCGCCCGCGTGCTCGAACTCGAGGCGCGCGCCCGCCGGCGCGACCTCGTCGCACCGCCGGCGCGCCTGGCGGCGTTCTACGATGCCCGCCTGCCTGCCGAGATCGTCTCGCGCCGGGAGTTGCGGCGCTGGTTGCGCGGCGCGCCGGCGCGCGCCGCGACGCTCGTGATGGGCGAGCAGGACGTCACCACCGAGCACGTCACCGACCTGCCGGCCTGGCTGTTCCCCGACACCCTGGAGCTCGCCGGCACCCGCTGCGCGCTGCGCTACCGCTTCGAGCCGGGCCACGTCGAGGACGGCGTGACCGTGGTCGTCCCGCTGGCCCTGCTGTCGCGGCTGGGCGCGGCCCATGTCGATCGTCTTGTGCCGGGTCTGCTGAGCGGCAAGGTCGAAGCGCTGCTGCGCAAACTACCCAAGACCGAACGGCGGCGTTTCTCGCCCTTGCGCGAGTTCGCCATGGCCGCCGTCGAGGCCATTGCCGAGCAACCGGGAACGCTGGCCGAAGCGCTGGCCGCCACGCTCGGTCGCATGACTGGCAGCCCGGTCGCTCCGGGATTGTTCGACGACGCCGGCCTCGAACCCCACTTGCGGGCGCGCATCGAGCTGGTCGATGCCGACGGCGTGGTCGTCGCCGCCGCACGCGACCTCGACGTCCTGCGCGCGGGGCGCGCCGAGGATGCCCGCGCGGCGCGCGAGGCCATCGAGTGGTCGCTCGGCGGTCGCTCGCAGGGTGGCTGGAGCTTCGGCGCCGTCCCGGCTGCCATCGACACCACGGTCGGGGGGAATCGTCTGCGCGGTTTCCCTGCGCTCGCCGATTGCGGGGATGCGGTCGAACTCGGCATCTACGACACCCCGGAACAGGCCGCGGCCGCCCATGCGCAGGGCGTCACCCGGCTGTTGCTGTATGCCTGTCAGCGCGAGTTGCGCCAACTCGAACGTGCGTTGCCGGCGGCCGGCCAGCTCGCGCTGCTCGCGACCCTGTTCGGTTACCGCGTCGACCCGGTCGTCTACCTCGTCGGCGCGGCGGCGCGGCGCTGGGTCGCGGCCCGGCCGCCGGTGCGCGATACCGTCGCCTTCGACGCCTTGTGCGCGAGCTTCCAGGCCGCGGTCGTGGCCGAGGTCAGCGCCGGCGCGACGCGGCTCGTCGCGCTGTTCGAGCGCGCCGCCGCCATCCGCCGTGACCTCGGTCAGCGTGGCGGCGACGTGCCCCAGGCTACCCGTGCGGACATCGACTCGCAGCTCGTCGAGCTGCTCGGGCCGACGGCGATTCCGCGCATCGACGCCGACGGCGCGCCACGTTTCGATCGCTATCTCGATGCCGTCGAACGGCGCGTCCAGCGCGTTGCCGGCAACCCGGGCAAGGATCTCGCCAAGCTCGACCAGCTGGCACCGCTGTGGCGGCGCTACACCGCCGCGCAACCCTTCGCCGCGGAGTTCGACGACGAGGCGGCGCGCATTCACGGCCTGTTCGAGGAACTCCGCATCAGCCTGTTCGCGCCCGAGATCGGCACGGCGTGCAAGGTCAGCGCCGCGCGCGTCGCCAGCGAACTCGACAAGCTGTGCAGAGCGGATTGAATGCACGAACAAGGCGTCATCTTCGCCATCTTCATGATCTTCGCCGGCGCGGCGGTGTTGGCCACGCTGGCGCTGTGGGCGCGCCAGGCGATGATCGTCGCCTACATCGTCGCCGGCGTGCTGCTCGGGCCGTCGGGTCTGGCCCTGGTCCACGACCAGCGCTGGATCGAGGACGTTTCCAGCATCGGCATCATGTTCCTGCTCTACCTGCTCGGTCTGAACATGGAGCCGCAACAATTGTGGCGCATGCTCGGTGAGGCGCTCGGGGTAACGCTGGCCAGTTCGGCGGTGTTCTGCGCGCTCGGTGCGCTGGTCGGTTTCGCCGCCGGGCTCGACTGGTACGAGGCGCTGCTGGTCGGCGGCTGCATGATGTTCTCCTCGACCATCATCGGCCTGAAGTTGCTGCCGACGACGACGCTGCACCACCAGCACACCGGGCAGATGATGATCTCGGTCCTGCTGCTGCAGGACCTCGTCGCCATCGTCGTCCTGTTGATCGTGCAGGGCTACGGCAGCGGCCTCGACCCGCTGGCCGGCATCGCGCGCCAGGCGCTCGCCCTGCCAGTGCTGGTCGCCGTGGCGTTCGCCGTCGAGAAGTGGGTCATCGAGCGGCTCATGGCGCGCTACGACCAGATCCAGGAATACCTCTTCCTGCTCGTCATCGGCTGGTGCCTGAGCATCGCCCAGCTCGCCGCCTGGGCCGGCCTCTCGCACGAAATCGGCGCCTTCGTCGCCGGCGTCACCCTGGCCAGCTGCCCGGTGGCGGCCTACATCGCCGACAGCCTGCGGCCGTTGCGCGACTTCTTTCTCGTGCTGTTCTTCTTCTCCCTCGGCGCAGGCTTCGATTTCGCCCTCGCGCACGAGGTCCTGGTGCCGGCGCTGGTACTGGCCGGCACTATGCTCGGGCTCAAGCCCTACGTCTTCCGCTGGCTGTTCGTGCGCGCCGGCGAGCGCTCGCGCCAGTCGCTGGAGGTCGGCGTGCGCCTCGGCCAGGTCAGCGAATTCAGCCTGCTGGTCGCGGTCATCGCGGTCGAGGCCGGCATCCTGCGTGCCAGTGGCGGTTACCTGGTCCAGCTCACCACGCTACTCACCTTCGTGCTGTCGTCCTACCTCATCGTCATGCGTTACCCGACGCCGATCGCGGTACGCGACAGCCTGCGACGCGATTAGAATCGGCACTCACGTTCATACCGGGATCACGCGTGACATGAGCCGAGCCCTCGATTACCTGCTGCGTGAGCGGCCGCGCGCCATGGGGGCGTACTTCGAATTTCTGCGCGATGCCGGCAGCCGCCTCGATCCCCGCACCCGGGCCCTGATCTCGGTCATCACCAAGGTGTCGGCACAGACCGAGGACGGTCTCGTGCGTTACGCGCGCAAGGCGCTCGATGCCGGTTGCAGTGCCGAGGAAGTGCTCGACGCCTTGCTGATGGCCTTCCCTGCGCTCGGCCTGACCCGCATCGTGTGGGCGGTGGAGGTTCTCATCGCACACGATGTACCGGGTTTCGCGGACGTCGCGCTGCCGGCGTCGCCGGTGACCGAGGAGGACGTCGCCCTCGGCCCGCTCGCGGCGCTGCCCGAAGGCCGCGCGGTGCGCCGCGGCGTGCCCGGCCGCGCCGTCCTCGCCTGGCGCGAGGGCGACACGGTGCGCGCCTTCAAGGCCTATTGCACACACCACGGCATGGAGTTGACCGAGCGCTGCATCGCCGGGCGCCGCGTGACCTGCATGCAGCACGGCTGGACCTTCGAACTGCCCGAGGGCAGCTGCTCGATGGGCGAGCGCTGGGGCTTGACCGAGCTGCCGGTCACGATCGAGGCTGGTGAGGTCCACGCACGCTGGAGCGAGTAAGTCCCATGATTTCCTTCGAGACCCTGCTGCGCGCTTCGGCTGACGAGCTGTTTGCCATCTTTGCCGCGACCCGCGTCGGTCCGCTCGACGACGCCGATGCCCGCCGCGAGCAGATTGCCCAGCACCTCGGGCTCAAGGAAGCGCAGTTGCTGTGTGGGATCGGCTTCAACCCGGCCGCGCGCGGTCTCGACGGTGTTTGCCGCGCGCTCGGCTACAACGACATCGGGGCGCTGGCCACGGCGCGCAACTTTGCCTTCATCCACGACGTCTACCGTGCGCTCAGCATCAACAACGTGCTCGAGATCTACGCCGTGCTCGGGCGGCTCGGTGCCAACGACCCGCAGTGGGCCGACCTCGTGCTGACCCGCATCGGCCACATCGAGGCGCAGCTCGAGGAGACCATCAATCCGATCCTGATCGGCGGCTACAAGCTCGAAATCAGGGCCATCTACGAACACCACCTGGCATCGGCGGATTTCGTCCGCGGGCGGCTGTCGCCTGACCACGCGGTCATGCGTGACGTCGCCGGCGAGAACGCCATCATGCTGGAGACCGGTGCCATCGATCCGCTGGCGTTTCTCGAAGCGCCCGGGGTGTCGGCGAACGAGAAGCGCCGCGCCATCTTCCAGGGCACGATCCCGCCCGCCATTGCCGACCATTACATCCGCACGCTGCCCGGCGACGACGAGCGCCAGCGTTTCCGCGAGGCGCTGGCCGGCTCACAGGGCTGAGACGAAGCGCGCCACGCGGGCGTCGAGCGCCGCGGCATCGACCGTGCCGGTGGTGGCGAAGCGCCAGCGGTAGTACTCGCTGACAAGGGTCCCGCGCGATTCGCCGCCGCTCGCCGGCGGCGCAGCGCGGGCGAGAAAGCGCGCCACGGTCTCGCCGGGCGCCGGTTCGAGGCCGCGTGCGGCCAGCGTCGCCAACAGCGGGTCGAGCGGTGTCGGCGGTGGCGCGTCGCGTGCGGACTCGCGTTCGTGGTCTTCGCGGACGGCCGTCGGGCTGCGCCGCAGGCGCAGGTAGAGCACGAGCGCCAGCAATGGCACCAGCCACAGCAGGAGGTCGCCGGCCTCGCTGAAATCGGCCTGGCCGAGACGTTGGAAGCGGTACCAGAGCCAGGCTGCGAGGTCACCGACGAGCTGCCAGCGCGAGGTGCGGTTCTCTTCCAGGTCGAACCAGGCCGCGGGCGTGGCATCGACGACCTGCCACGCACCGTCGACCCAGGCCAGCGCCCAGGCGTGGGCATGGCGTGCGCGGGCGATCCAGGCACGTTCCAGGGGACTGTATTCCTCGACCACGTAGCCGACCGCGTAGCGCGCCGGGATGCCGGCCGCGCGCAGCATCAGCACCGCGGCACTGGCGAAATACTCGCAGTGGCCGCGGCGATCCCGTGCGAGGAATTGCGCCAGCGGCAGGCGTCGCCCATAGCTGCCGCGCTGAACCAGGGTGTAGGTGAAGTTGTCGTGGAAGAAGCGGGTGATGCGCTCAGCGTTGGCCGCCGCATCACTGCCGGCGACGCCGGCCTCGGCATTGGTCCGCGCGATGACGGCGGCGTAGGCTGCCGGTACGTCGCGATCGGCTGGCGTCGGCGCGGGTTCGTACGTGCGCCCCCCGGCGGCGTTGGCCAGGTAACGCAGGGCGCCGGGTGGCGATTCGGCCATGATGCTGCCGAAGCGATTGCGCTGGAGTTCGGCGATCTCGTCGCTTTGTACGCCCCCGGCGCCGCGTGGTAGCGGCAACAAGGCCAGCTCGCGGGCATGCTGGAAGGTGATCTCGATGGGTGTGGCGGTCGCCCCGTCCGCGTCCTGCAGTGCCCAGCCGTTTGCGCCGGGCAATCTGTCGATGGCCGCGAACGGCGCTTCGCGGGCCGTCCAGGTGCCGTAGTTGAAACTGTCGTAACTCGCTTCCTGCAACATCAGCGGCACGGCGACCCGGGGCGAGGGCGCCACTCGAATGCGGATCTGGTCGGAGAGCTTGAGCCGTCCGATGGCGCCGATGGCGGTGAATGCGCGGTTCGGATCGCTGCCCGACCAGGGGAACTGGTCGAACCAGTAGAGCATGCCCGCTTCGAGCGCACGCTGGGCCCCGCGCAGCCCGAGTTCCGTCGCGCCGCCGAGGGCGACGGCAAGGAGCAGGGTGAGAGCGAACTGCCACGGCCGGTAGCGGCGAGGGCGGGCGGCGACGACGATCCCACCGACGGTGACGGCCGCGAATAGCGGGTAGGCGAGATCCTCGCGCGGCGTGGTGCAGGATGCCAGGACGCACGCGGCGACGAAATGCGGCGTGAGGTCGACGGGGAGGTCGTCCTGCGGGCGCCGCCGCAGGCCGTAGACCAGGGCGCTGAGGGGCACGGCCTGGGGCAGGCTGGCACGCTGGATCAGCATGAGCGGGAAGAAGGCGTACGGGACGACGCGCAGGATCTCGTAGACGCCGTGCACCGAGTAACGCTGGAACTGGACCACGGTGATGACGGCGAACAGCACGCTGGCCAGATCGGCGGCACGGTGGAAGTCGCGCCGCGCGACATTCCACTTGATCGGCGACCAGCCGATGCCGCCGAGCAGAGCGGCCATGACCGCGGCGCCGGCGAGCGCATCGGTCAGCGCACCCCAGCCGAGCAGAGCCAGGAGCGGCCAACCCGGTGGCATCGGTATGCGCGTCGGCGTGTCTTTCACGGCGTCATGCCCACGCGCGCGAGGTCTTCGGCCAGGTGACCGACCCGCACGGCATGACGGCGTTCATGGCCGCGCGCACGGGGTGGCTCGACGCTGTCGGCGAGCGTCAATTCGAGGCTGAGCACGCTGATGCCGAGCGCGCCCAGCCGCGTGACCAGCGCCGCGCGCGCGGCGTCGCGGCCACCCAGCACGCACACCACGCTGGCGAGCCGTCCCGCGCGTTCGTCGAGCAGGGCGGACAGATCGTCCAGCGCCGCTTCGCCGGCCTCGCCCACCTCGGCGAGGTAGGCGAGGGCACGGATCTCGTCGCCCAGCCCGCGGCCGGTACCGAGTTCGACCACCTCGCGGCCGGCGAAGAGCAGGTCGAGGATGCTGTCCTGCCCGCGCCGCGCGGCGGCGATGGAGGCGGCGACCTCGACCACCCCTTCGAGCAGGGGGCCCGCTGCGACGTGGGTGTCGATGACCAGGGCGTGGCGATCGAAATACTCGTCCTGGTATTCCTTGACGACCAGCTGCCCGGTGCGCGCGAAGCTGCGCCAGTGGATGTGGCGGCGCGGGTCGCCAGGGCGGTAGTCACGCAATGCGGCGAATTCCTGCGAGTCGCCGACGGCGTGCGCAAGGCTGATGCCACCGCGCTGGTAATGGCGTTCCGAGCGCAGTCGAAAGGCGGGCAGGGGGTGGCGGCGCGGCAGGGCCAGCAAGGTCGCGCCGGCGGCAACGCGGTGACGGCTGCGGAACAGGCCGAGCGGATCGGGACGGTAGAGTTCGATGGCCTCGAAGCGCAGCGCGCCGCGGCGCAACGGGGTCAGCTCGATCGCGACGCGTACCCGTGCACCCGGCGCGATCGCCGGGACGTCCACCAGTTCCAGATCGCCACCGCGGTCGCGGCGGCGCAGGGCCACCCAGCGCGGGAAGCCGATCGCGCGGTCGACGATGTTGGTGCGACGCTCGCCAACGGCGGCACGACGGCGCTGGAAGCTCTCGTAGTCGAGCACCGGCGTATGCAGGCTGTCGCGCAGCACGAGATCCCGTTCGATGCGCGGGCCGTGATTGGTGATCTCGACGAAGTAGACCAGCGGCGTGCCGTGGGTGGCGAAATCGGGCAGCACGCGCGCGACGTCGAGACGCGGCCGCCAGCCGGTACCCGCCAGGCGCGCCGCGACGAGCGCGGCAACGGCGAGCGCGGCAACCTGGTAGGCCAGGGTCTGGCGCATGTCTATGCCGAACAACATGGCCCCGATGCCGAGCGCGAAGACCATGCGTCCGGCCGGCGTGAGGCGCCGTTCGACCCAGAAGCTGGCGCGCCCGGCCAGCGGGAACAGGCGGTAGAGCAGCTTGGGCGGCAGGCGTGGCACGGCCGGCCTCAGCGCGGAACGGCGGCCTCGTCGAGGATGCGGGCCACCACTGTACGCGCGCTGACACCACCGAAGCGTGCTTCGGGACGGATCGCGAGGCGGTGGGCGAGGACCAGCGGCGCGAGCTCCTGGACGTGGTCCGGGGTGACGAACTCGAGGCCGTCGGCGAGTGCCAGTGCCTGGGCGCACTTGAGCAGCGTGATCGAGGCGCGTGGGCTCGCCCCGAGCTCGAGTTCCGGTCGCGCGCGGGTGGCGGCGACGAGGCCGACCAGGTAGCGCCGGATCTCTTCGCGCGCCGCGACGCGGGCGGCGGTTGCCTGGAACGCGAGCACGTCGGCAGCGGTGGCGCAGGTCTCGACGCGATCGAGCGGGGCGGCCGCGTTGTTGGCGGTGACGATGGCCATCTCGTCCTCGATCGAGACGTAGCCGAGGGCGAGGCGGAGCGCGAAGCGGTCCATCTGCGCCTCGGGCAGCGGATAGGTGCCGTGGAATTCGACCGGGTTCTGCGTGGCGATGACGAAGTAGGGTGGTTCGAGGCGGAACTGCCGGCCTTCCAGGCTCACCTGGGCCTCGCCCATCGCTTCCAGCAGCGCCGACTGGGTGCGCGGTGAAGCACGATTGATCTCGTCGGCCAGCAGGATGTGGGTGAACACCGGGCCCTTGTGCACGACGAACTGCTGCGTGCGCTGGTCGTAGATCGAGGCGCCGAGGATGTCCGTGGGCAGCAGGTCGGGGGTGAACTGGATGCGCTGGAAGTCGACGCCGATGGCCCGCGCGAGGGCCTTGGCCAGGGTCGTCTTGCCGGTGCCGGGGTAATCCTCCAGCAGCACGTGTCCGCCGGTCAGGAACGCGCTCAGCAGGTGACGGATGGGCGTCGCCTGGCCGGTGACCGCCGCGCCGATGGTCGCCGACAGGCGCGCGAACAGCGCGCGCGCGGCGTCGACCGCGGTCGGTTCGACGCCGGCGTTCATGGCGATGCCCCCCCGTCGTCCGGCTCCCACGCCCCGCCGCGCTTGAGCCGCTCGCGGGCTCGCCGATCCTTGCGATCGAGCTTGCCCGGGCGGCGGTCCTCGATGACGCGGTCGAGCGCGAGCTGTGCCTGCAGCCGCTCGCGTGCGGCGATGCTGGCAGGCGTCTCGCTGTATTGCGCCTGCGCCAGTGGCGCGGCGACGCGCCGTTCGAGCAGTCCGGTGACGACCACTTCGTGGACCAGCGGTGGGCGGCGGATGCTGAGCACGTCGCCGGCGCGCACCAGCTTGGCCGGTTTGGCGCGTTCGCCGTTGATCTCGATGCGACCGTTGTTGATCGCATCGACGGCGACGCCGCGCGTCTTGAACCAGCGCGTGGCATGCAGCCAGCGGTCGAGGCGCACACCGGCGCCGGGAGCATCGATTGTGGTCATGGCGGGACGACGATTAGGATGGCGGGCCTTGCTACCGGTTGAGCCGGCATGCAGAAACTAACCCAAGCGACCCCGGAACGCCTACCCGTGACGACTGAGCGCACATTCATCCCCCTCGACCTGGCCGTCCTCACGGTCTCGGACACCCGCGACGAGTCGAGCGACAAGTCGGGACACTTGCTCGTCGAGCGCGCCACGGCTGCCGGCCATCGGGTGGCCGACAAGCGCATCTGCCGCGACGACGTCTATGCTATCCGCGCGTTGGTTTCGGGCTGGATCGCGGATCCCGCGATCAACGTCGTGCTCACCACCGGGGGCACCGGGGTGACCGGGCGCGATGGTACGCCGGAGGCGCTGACCCCTCTGTTCGACAAGGTTCTCGACGGCTTTGGCGAGATGTTCCGCGTCCTGTCCTACGACGACATCGGCACCTCGACCGTGCAATCGCGCGCCGTCGCCGGGGTCGCCAATGCCACGTACGTGTTCGCCCTGCCCGGCTCCTCGGGGGCCTGCGCGCTGGGCTGGGACAAGCTCATCTGTCATCAACTCGACTACCGTACGCGGCCGTGCAACCTGGTCGAACTGATGCCGCGCCTGCTCGAACGTTGAGGTGAATCACGGCGCGGGTGCCGGGTCGTCGACATCGAGACAGACCAGGATCGTCGCCTGCAGCGGGTTGCCGTTGTCGTCGCTGACCATCAGGTAGCGCGAACCGCGAATCCAGGCCAGCCCCTCGAAGTTGTCGACCGCCCAGCCGGCACTGTTGTCGAAGCGCCCGAGCTCGTCGACCGCGGCCCGGTCGGCGTGCAACGCCACCCGGTACAGCACGAACACGATGGGCTGGAACAGCGAACGCAGGCGTCGTTCCAACACCAGCAGGTCGCCCGCCGGCGACGTTTCCAGCGCCACCATGGCGGCGTGCGCAGGGTCGAAGGGCGTGAAGTCCCAGCGATGTCCGTCCTGGGCATAGAGGGTGACACGCGCGTCCGGCGCGCCGCGCAACGGCCGTTCCGGGACCACCACCAGGCCGTGCTCGGGGGTGTCGGTCAGGCCTTCGATCTGGGTATTGCGACCGCGGTAGTTGGCAGGCTTGGTGAGGTCGTGCGGCAGTGCTTCGCCACCCAGCAGGCGACCGTCGGGGGTGTAGCGGAGCAGTCGCGGAGTGAGTTCGAAGGCGATCACGAGTTCCGTGTCCCCGCGCCGGCCGTTGCGCGCGTTGCGCGCGACCAGGCCCTCGGCGTCGCGCTGGTCGCGTGGCAATGGCTGTCCATGGGCGTCGCGCAATGCATGGGTGGCGAGATGCTCCACCGCAGCGAGCTGGCTGTCGACGAAACGCGGACGCAGGTGCACGATGTAGCCACGGTCGGACGCGGCGTAGAGGCGCTCTTCGTCAGCGTCCCAGGCCAGTGCGGAGAGCTCGTGGATGGCTGCGCCCGCGACGCTGGCGCCATGCAGGCGTACCGCGCCGCATTCCCCTACCGCGCCCGTGGCCACGGCATGCCTGGGGGCGAAGGTGAAGGGGGTACTGAAGGGCGGTTCGTCGGCCGCCGCTACCAGGGTGGCGACACTGAGCACAACGGTGACGAGCCATCGATGAATTCGGGCGCCGCGCATGGCATGTCCGGGCGCGCTTGCCGTATGCTTGCGCGCCCGCCGCATCCGACTTCGGCGGTTCGGCAACGGAGGACTGCAGTTGTTCATCAAGCTGTGCCTGGTCATCGGTGGTAGCGCGGGCTGCGGCGGCGTGGCGCTCGGTGCGCTCGTCGCACACGCCTTCAAGACACGGCTGGAGCCGGCCGCGCTGACGACCCTCGGCACGGTGTCGCAGTACCTCCTGATCCACGGCTTGTTGTTGATCGTGATCGGCGCCTGGCTGCGCCTGCAACCGGACACGCTCGCGTTGCGTATCGCCGCAGGCTTGATCATGGCGGGAGTATTCTGCTTTTGCGGTGGTCTCAGTGTCAGCATCCTCGGTGGCCTGCGCGCTGCCGGCAGCGTTGCGCCGCTGGGAGGTACTGCCCTGATGGCGGGCTGGCTGGTGCTGGCATGGATTGGATTGGTGCGCTCGTGATGATGACAGTAGGCAAGAAAACTCTCACCCATGGACGCAATGCCGCGCTGGTGCTGGGCCTGTTGCTCGCCGCCGCCCCGGCCGGAGCCGGCCAGGTCTTCACCATCGACGATCCGGTGGCGCCGGACGTCGTCGGCGAGTTGTCGTTGGCGACGACGGTCTACGAGGACACCTTGTCGGATCTCGCACGGGCCTACGACCAGGGCTACAACGAGATGCGACTGGCCAATCCAGCCGTCGATCCCTGGTTGCCGGGCGAGGGGACGGAGGTCGTCGTCCCCAACCTCTACGTGCTGCCGGACGTGCCGCGCCAGGGCATCGTCGTCAACGTACCCGAGATGCGCATGTACTATTTTCCACCGCGCGTCCGTGGCCGGGGACAGGAGGTATTCACCTTCCCCATCAGCATCGGTCGCCAGCAGTGGACCACGCCGAAGGGGCGCGCCACGATCGTGGCCAAGGTCAAGGACCCGTCGTGGTACCCGCCGGAATCCATCCGCAAGGAGCACGCAGCCGAAGGTGACATCCTGCCCAAGGTTGTCCCCGCGGGGCCGGACAATCCGCTTGGCCAGCATGCGCTGCGTCTCAGTATTGACGGCTACTTGATCCATGGCACCAACAAGCCCTATGGCATCGGCATGCGGGTGACGCACGGTTGCATCCGCATGTACCCGAAGGACGTCGAGCGCATGTTCGGGCTGGTCAAGGTCGGCACCGCGGTGCACATCGTCAACCAGCCGTACAAGGTCGGCGTGGCGCACGGCCGGGTCTATCTCGAGGTGCATCCGCATCTCGACGAGGATCAACACCTGTTCGCGGATCAATACTCACACGTCGTGAAGCTGATTCTCGACCGTACCAAGGCGCTCGACGTGCAACTGGTCTGGGGCGACATCAAGCGCGCCATCGAAGAGCGCAGCGGCGTACCGCGGCCAGTCGGCTCGTACCGGCCGAAGGCGGCGCAGGCGCGCAACGAGGGTCGTATCACGGGTTGAACCAACCCGCTTGCGGGGGGGCGGTGACGGCGTGCGACGGCGCTGCCGCACTGGCTTTGCAAACCCCGCCGGCTCGCCGGCTGAGCCGGAAAAAAGAAACCCCGCCGAAGCGGGGTTTCATCAGAGGTAACGCTGGAGGGCGTTACTTCTTCATCGTCTTCTCGAACATCCGCTCGATGCGGTCCTTGTTCTCGTTGCAGCAGGCCATGGCGGCCTCGGCAGTGCTCTTGGCGGAATCGGCGGTCGCCTGGGCGGCGGTCGCGGCTTCCTGGGCCGACTGCGCAGCCTTCAGGGCAGCCGCCGCGTCACTGGCCGCCTTGCGGGCGTCCGACTGGGCGCTGGTTGCCTTGGCTTCAACGGCCGACAGCTGTTCCGGGCTGACGGTCGAACAGGCGCTCGTGAACGCGAGGACCATGGCCAGGACCGGCAGCTGCAGGCGTGCAATCAACTTTTTGCTCATTGCGAATCTCCTCCTAAGGAAGATGGCTAGTCAGTCAAGAATCTCTCGAAGACTTTTTGGAATTTGTTTACCGGCAAGCTCGATTGCGCGAATCATGAAGCATTTTTTTGCGCTGCGCAATTTAATTCACGCGCGCAAGCTACCGGGATAGCAGATTTTTTTGTGCGCGCGGTCACGCCCGGTACCGTCCGCGGCGTCACTGTACCGCAGCCGCCGGCGCCTCCGTGGCATTACGCCCCCACCCACCGCTCGCGCCGCCGCCCGCGCCGCGCTGGCGCTGTTCGTGGCGCCCGATGACGAGCTGGGTGATGGCGCGGTCGAAGCTGTCCATGCGGTGCTCGTCGCAGTAACCGTCGAGCCAGGCCAGGGCACTTTCGAGCGTCATCTCGCCGAGGGCATTGTAGGTCCCGGGCGCCAGTGCGTTGTACGCGGTCAGGTAGCCCATCAGGTAGTCCTTGAACGCGCCGCGCGCCACCGAGTCCTCGGCGCTCTTCTCGAACTGGTTGCAGGAGCGGCCGCCCGCGCCCCAGATCGCGTAGTTGCCGGCGTCGTCGGCCGCCATCACGCCGCACGTCGGGCGGCCAAGCAGAAGTACGGCGAAGATAAGGCTCGCGTGCTTCACGCGAGACCGCGCCGCGGGTTGTCGTGATTGAACTGCGATTTGAGGAACTCCATCTGGTCGGCCAGGATGCGCCGGTTCGACAGGGCGAGGAATTCCGCCCAGTTGGGTACGTAGGGCACCGCGAGCAGCGGCATGCGTGATTGCTCCGGCGTGCGACCGCCCTTGCGCGTGTTGCAGCCGCGACAGGCGCTGACCACGTTCGACCAGCGATCACGTCCGCCCTGCGAAAGCGGCACGACATGATCGCGGGTGAGCTGGTAATCGGCAAACTCGCGTCCGCAATACATGCACAGGTTGCCGTCGCGGCGGAAGAGGTCGTGATTGCTCAGCGGCGGGACCAGGCGCGTATGGTGCGGTCCGCGCTGCGAATGCTTGACCGCGATGATCGAATGGACCGTGATCGCGGAGCGCAGTCCGGACCTGCGTGAAGTACCACCGAGGAAGGTGAAGGCGTTTTCGCCCGTCGTCCAGCCGACCATTTCGCGCGTGTACAGACACACCGCTTCCTGCCAGGGAATCCAGCGTACCGGGGTGCCGGAAATGTCCAAGCGGAGAATGAGTGGTGCGCTCATGCCTGTGCTACCCGTCTGGTCCTGCCTGCCGGCGGTGAATCGTCGCGAACGAGTACCGTGAGACCACCGAAGCGGCTAGATTCTCCGCACAAAGGCATTCCAGGATCAAGCGAACACATGCAGAAGCCCGACGACGATCGCCAGTCGAATCGCGAACTGGCTGCCCTGCGCCAACTGATGCGTACCCTACGCGATCCCGAACACGGTTGTCCCTGGGATCGCGCGCAGGATTTCGTGACCATCGTGCCGCACACGCTGGAAGAGGCGTACGAAGTTGCGCACGCGATCGAACACGGCGAACTGCACGCGCTGCCCGACGAACTCGGTGACCTGCTGTTCCAGATCGTCTTCTACTGCCAACTGGGTGAGGAAGGCGGACGCTTCGACTTCGACGACGTCGTCCGTGCGATCTCCGACAAGCTGGTGCGGCGCCACCCGCACGTGTTCGGTACGGTCGACGTCGACGACGCAGCCGGCGTCGTGCGCAACTGGGAAGCTCTCAAGGCCGTCGAGCGTGCCGCACGCGGCAGCGAGGCGAGCAGCGAACTCGACGACGTGCCCGTGGCACTGCCGGCACTGACCCGTGCTCGCAAGGTCCAGCGTCGCGCCGCGCGGGTCGGCTTCGACTGGCCGGATGCCGCGGGACCACGGGCGAAGTTGGACGAGGAACTGGCGGAATTCGATCACGCCAGCAGTACGGACGACCGCGCCGCGGCGTTCGAGGAGTTCGGCGATGTCCTGTTCAGCCTGGTCAACCTCGCGCGCCATCACGACATCGACCCCGAAGGTGCGTTGCGGGCGGCCACGGCCAAGTTCGAACGGCGCTTCCGCGCGGTCGAAGCGGACGTCCGCGCGCAGGGGGCGGCAATGGAGGCGCTCGATGCAGCAGAGCTCGAAGAGGTCTGGCAGGGCGTGAAACAGGCGGAAAAAAAATCGGGCGCTGGAAGCGCCCGCAAGCTTGGACCAAAGGGAGGGGCGCGGTCATGAGTGCAAGTCCGCGCTGCGAAATTAAAAGCATAGAGCATGCCAAATTTATATTTTTGATTAAAATCAATAAATTGAAAATATTCCTGAACGCTCCGTCAGGTTTATGGCGGTGGACGGCGACAGATTCGTGGTCGCGCCTGTCGGGATCCCGACGCAGCGCTGCGCCCGTCAGCGATCGCGCTTGACGATGTATTCGGCGATCAGTGTCAGCGTATGTGCCGCGCCGCCAAGCACTTCGAGACAGGCCACCGCCTCGTCGCAGAGCGCCTGGGCGGTGCGTTTCGCACCGTCCAGGCCGAGCAACTCGGGGTAGGTCGGCTTGTCGCGGTCGGCATCGGAGCCCTGCGGCTTGCCGATGATTTCGGTCGCGCCCTCGACGTCGAGGATGTCGTCCTGGACCTGGAACGCAAGACCGATGCAGGTGGCGTAACGGTCGAGACGCTGTTCGAGGGCGGCGTCGGCACGCGCGGCGGCGAGGAAGCCCAGCTGCACGCTGGCGCGGATGAGGGCGCCAGTCTTGTGGCGATGGACGTTCTCCAACGCGTCCAGCGACAAGCGCGTCCCCACGGCGGCGAGATCCAGGGCCTGGCCGCCGGCCATGCCCAGCGAACCGCTCGCATGGGCCAGTACCCGCGCCATGGCCAGGCGGGTGGTTTCGGGCAACATGGCCGTGCCGCTGCCGAGCAGGACGTCGAAGGCGAGTGCCTGTAACGCGTCGCCGGCGAGAATGGCGGTGGCTTCGTCGAATTGGCGGTGACAGGTCGGGCGACCACGGCGCAAATCGTCGTCGTCCATCGCAGGCAGGTCGTCGTGGATGAGCGAGTAGGCATGGATGAACTCGACGCTCGCCGCCGCCGCATCGACATGATCGAGCGGGACGTCGAGCGCGGCGGCCGTGGCGTAGACCAGCACCGGCCGGATGCGCTTGCCCGGGGCGAGGACGGCATACCGCATCGCCTCATGCAGGCGCTCGGGCGGCAGGCTAGTGGCGGGAAGATAGCGATCCAGGGCGTTGCTGGCCCGCGCCTGCAGCGGGGCGATGAGTTCGGCGAGCATGGGGCTCAGTCTTCCTCGGGTAGGTCGAAGTCCTGGAGCGTCTCCGCGTCGCCGTCCTTGACCAGTCGCATGACTTTCTGCTCGGCCGCGCGCAGGGCATGTTGGCAACGGCGGGTCAACTCGATGCCGCGTTCGAACTGCTTGATCGATTCTTCGAGGGTGTACTCGCCCTGTTCGAGCTTTTCGACGAGGTTCTCGAGTTCGCCCATGGCAGCTTCGAAATCGAGCGCCTGCTCTGCGTTCTTGGAGGAAGTCTTGGCCACGCCGCGCTCCATTGCGCTCAGGCGCCGCCAGCCGGCGCGAGGGCGGCAACTCTACCGAGCGCCCGCCGCGACGGTCAACGGCGGTCCTCGCTTGACCGCGCGGCGCGCGCGGAATTAGACTCGCGGCCAGATTTAGACTGAGTCTAAATGCGAACCGAGTGCATTAACGAACGCTCGACTACAGAACCCATCGAGGAGGACACCATCATGGCGTTGAAAGGATCGAAGACCGAAGACAACCTGAAGGCCGCGTTCGCGGGCGAATCGCAGGCCAACCGCCGTTACCTCTACTTCGCGCAGAAAGCCGACGTCGAGGGTTACAACGACGTCTCCGCCGTTTTCCGCTCCACCGCGGAAGGCGAGACCGGCCATGCCCATGGTCACCTCGAATACCTCGAAGAGTGCGGCGATCCGGCCACCGGCGAGCCGATCGGCAGCACCGAGATGAACCTCAAGGCGTCGATCGCCGGCGAGACCCACGAGTACACCGACATGTACCCGGGCATGGCCAAGACCGCCCGCGAGGAAGGCTTCGACGAGATCGCCGACTGGTTCGAGACCCTGGCCAAGGCCGAGCGCTCGCACGCCAACCGCTTCCAGAAGGCCCTCGACGCCCTCAACTGAGCGCGCCACACCGCGCGCGACGAGAAGCCGGGCGAGTCCCGGCTTCTTTTTCACCAGCCGGGGCGCTGGTGTCCACCCGGGAGAAGCAGACATGGCCGAGAACGAAAGTCGCGAGGGCAGCCTCGAGGCACCGACCCGCCATCCACTCGAATGGCGTACCGAGGCATTCTGGGACGCAGCGGCGCTGGAACACGAGCTCGAGCGCGTCTACGACATCTGTCATGGCTGCCGACGCTGCGTGAGTCTCTGCAACGCTTTCCCCGTGCTGTTCGACCTCGTCGACGAATCCGAGACCATGGAAGTCGACGGTATCGCGAAGACCGATTACCAGAAGGTCGTCGACCAGTGTTACCTGTGCGACCTGTGCTACATGACCAAGTGCCCCTACGTGCCGCCGCACGAATGGAACGTCGATTTCCCGCACCTGATGCTGCGGGCCAAGGCCGTGCACTTCAAGCAGCACGGCGCGTCGCTGCGGGATCGCGTGCTGACCTCGACCGACGCCGTTGGCAAGTTGGCGACGATTCCGGTCGTCGCCGAGGTGGTCAACACGGCCAATGCCATCGGCGTCGCGCGCAAGGTGATGGAGAGTGCCATCGGCGTGCATGCCGAGGCGCCACTGCCGAAGTTCCACAGCAACACGCTGCGCAAACGCGCCGCCGCGCGCCGCGCGCCGGATCTCGACGAGCGCATCGCGCTGTTCGTCACCTGTTACGGCAACCGCAACGCGCCGGACGTGGTCGAGGACATGATCGCCGTCTTCGAACACAACGGCGTCGGCGTCGAGCTGGTCCGCCAGGAGCAGTGCTGCGGCATGCCCAAGCTCGAACTGGGCGATCTGGAGACGGTCGAAAAACACAAGAACGCGAACATGCCTCAACTGCTCGAGCTGGCCGAACGCGGCTTGCGCATCACCGCGCCGATCCCGAGCTGCGTGCTGATGTTCCGCCAGGAGATTCCGCTGATGTTCCCGGAAGACCCGGCGGTGAAGAAAGTCCAGGCGGCGATGGTCGACCCCTTCGAGTTCCTCATGGCGCGATACCGCGAGGGCAAGCTGAACACCGATTTCAAGGGTCGCATCGGCAAGGTCGCCTACCACGTACCCTGCCACCAGCGCGTGCAGAACATTGGTTTGAAGACCCGCGACATGCTGCAGCTCGTGCCGGATACCGAAGTCACCGTCATCGAGCGCTGTTCCGGCCACGACGGCACCTATGCGGTGAAGAAGGAGAATTACGAGTTCGCGCAGAAGATCTGCCGGCCGGTGGTCAAGCGTATCAGCGACGGGGCGGTCGACCACTACATCAGTGACTGCCCCATGGCCGGCGAGCTGATCGAGCACGGCGTGGGGCAGGGAACGCACGCCACTTCGGCCTTCTCGCTGTTACGCAAGGCTTACGGAATCTGAACAACATGACGACGACGACCATGCCCGAGAAACTGACCCGATCCGACCTGCTCCCCCTCGAGACCTACCACGAGCGGCGCCCCGAGATGCGCCGCGAGGTGATGGCGCACAAGGCCGCGCGCAAGGTCTTCATCGGCGATCACGCGGCACTCTATTTCGAGGATCGACTGACCATCCAGTACCAGGTGCAGGAGATGCTGCGGGCCGAACGCATCTTTCAGGCCGAGGCGATCCAGGAAGAGCTCGATGCCTACAACCCGCTGATCCCGGACGGTGACAACTTCAAGGCGACCTTCATGATTGAGTACCCCGACGTCGACGAACGCCGCGAGGCGCTCGGCAAGCTGAAGGGGATCGAGGACCGCGTATGGGTGCAGGCCGGGGAATGCGCGCGCATTCACGCCATCGCCGACGAGGATCTCGAACGCGAGAACGAGGTCAAGACCTCGGCGGTGCATTTCCTGCGCTTCCAGCTCGACGCGGCGACGATCGCGGCGCTGAAGTCCGGCGCACCGCTCGCCTTCGGCATCGATCACCCGGCCTATACCCACGAAGTCGCCCCGGTGGAGGAAGTGACGCGACGTGCGCTGGTCGCCGACCTCGCCTGAGCAGGCCGCGGGACGAGGGAAATAATTCCAAAAGACATCAGGCGTTTGGCATAATCGGCCGGATTCACTTCGAGCTTTTACGTGGCCCGCCGGCCACTGGAATCCAGCCCTTGAGCGCACGCTACGACGCCGCCGACATCGAGGTCCTGACGGGCCTCGAACCGGTCCGCAAACGGCCCGGGATGTACACCGATACGTCCCGACCCAACCACCTCGTGCAGGAAGTCGTCGACAACTCCGTCGACGAGGCGATCGCCGGTCACTGCGGCCAGATCGACGTCACGCTGCATGCCGACGGCGCCATCACCGTGGCCGACGATGGTCGCGGCATGCCGGTCGACGAACACCCGGGAGAGAAGATCTCCGGCGTCGAGGTGATCCTCACGCGCCTGCATGCGGGCGGCAAGTTCTCTCGCAAGAACTACAAGTACTCGGGCGGCCTCCACGGCGTCGGCGTTTCGGTGGTCAACGCCTTGTCGAAGCAGCTCGAGGTGCGCGTCAAGCGTGGCGGCCGCGAGTACGCCATGCAGTTCGCCGGCGGCGAGCCACGCGGAGCGCTGGAGGTCGTCGGCAGCGTCGGTGCGCGCAACACCGGCACGGCCATCCGTTTCGTTCCCGACGAGCGCTATTTCGATACCGTCAAGCTGTCGTTGTCGCGCCTGCGGCACCTCCTGCGCGCCAAGGCCGTGCTGTGTCCGGGCCTCAAGGTTCGGTTCCACGACGAGGCGAGCGGTGAGAAGCTCGAATGGCAGTACGCCGAGGGACTCAAGACCTACCTGAGCGAGGCCATGGCGGGCGCCGACCTGATCCCGGCCGAGCCGTTCATGGGCAACCTCGAGGGTGAACACGAGACGGCGACCTGGGCGCTGCACTGGTGTGCCGACGAGGCCGACCTCGTCACCGAGAGCTACGTCAACCTCGTACCGACGGCGCAGGGCGGCACGCATGTCGGTGGTCTGAGACAGGGGCTGCTCGAGGCGATGCGCGAGTTCTGCGACAACCGCAACCTGCTGCCGCGCGGGGTCAAGCTGGCGGCGGAGGACGTCTTCGAGCGTTGCGCCTACGTGCTGTCCGTGAAGATGGAGGAACCGCAGTTCTCCGGCCAGACCAAGGAACGCCTGTCGTCGCGCTCGTGCGCGGCCTTCGTCGGCGGCGTCGTGCGCGACGCTTTCAGCCTGTGGCTGCATCAGCACGTGGAGTCCGGCGAACGTATTGCCGAAATCGCCATCAGTCGGGCCCAGCGCCGCCTCAAGGCGGCCAAGGTGGTGCGCAAGAAGGTCGCCGGCAACGGCCCGGCGCTGCCGGGCAAGCTTGCCGACTGCACCGCGCAGGATCTCGAGCGTACCGAGCTGTTCCTGGTCGAGGGTGATTCGGCCGGCGGTTCGGCCAAGCAGGCGCGCGACCGCGTCTACCAGGCCATCCTGCCTCTGCGCGGCAAGATCCTGAACACCTGGGAGGTCGAATCGACCCAGGTGCTGGCCTCCAACGAAGTACACGACATCTCCGTCGCGCTCGGTATCGATCCCGGCGCCGATGAGCTCGGCAATCTGCGTTACGGCAAGGTCTGCATCCTCGCCGACGCCGATTCCGACGGTCTGCACATCGCGACCTTGCTGTGTGCGCTGTTCGTGCGCCACTTCCGCAGCCTGGTCGAAGCGGGGCGCGTCTACGTCGCCATGCCGCCGCTCTACCGCATCGACGTCGGCAAGGAAGTCTTCTACGCGCAGGACGACGAAGAGCGCATGGGCGTGCTCGACCGTATCGCGGCTGAGAAGATCAAGGGCAAGGTCAACGTGCAGCGCTTCAAGGGCCTGGGCGAGATGAATCCCCTGCAACTGCGCGAAACCACGATGGCGCCGGAAACGAGGCGCCTGGTGCGGCTCTCGATCGCCAGCGGCGATGACACCGAGATCCTGATGGACATGCTGCTGGCCAAGCGCCGCGCCGCCGATCGCCGTGCGTGGCTCGAACGCAAGGGCAACCTCGCCACCGTCAACTGAGTGGATTACAGCCGTGGCCGACGACGAATTCGACATCGAACAGATCCCGCTCGCCGAGTTCACCGAGCGCGCGTACCTCGACTACTCGATGTACGTCATTCTCGACCGCGCCCTGCCGGCCCTGGGTGACGGCCTCAAGCCGGTGCAGCGCCGCATCGTCTACGCGATGTCAGAGCTCGGTCTCGACGCCGCGGCCAAGTACAAGAAGTCGGCGCGCACCGTCGGCGACGTCATCGGCAAGTTCCATCCGCACGGCGATTCGGCCTGCTACGAGGCCATGGTTCTGATGGCGCAACCGTTCAGCTACCGCTACCCGCTGATCGACGGGCAGGGCAACTGGGGTTCGAGCGACGATCCGAAGTCCTTTGCCGCCATGCGCTACACCGAGGCGAAGTTGACGCCCTATGCGGAAGTCCTTTTGTCCGAACTCGGCCAGGGCACGGTCGACTGGGTGCCCAATTTCGACGGCACGCTGGACGAACCGGCCATGCTGCCCGCACGCCTGCCCAACGTGCTGCTGAACGGCACCACCGGCATCGCGGTCGGCATGGCGACCGACATCCCGCCGCACAACCTGCGCGAGGTTGGCCAGGCCTGCATCCATCTGCTCGACAATCCGAAAGCGACGGTGGAAGAACTGTGCGCGATCGTGCCCGCCCCCGATTTTCCCGGTGGCGGCGAGATCATCACGCCGGCCGCCGAGTTACGCACGATGTACGAAAGCGGCAACGGCGGGGTGCGCCTGCGCGCGCGTTGGACGCGAGAGGACGGCAACGTCGTCATCACCGCGCTGCCTTACCAGAGTTCGGGCTCGAAGATTCTCGAGCAGATCGCCGCGCAGATGCAGGCCAAGAAGCTGCCCATGATCGAGGACCTGCGCGACGAGTCCGACCACGAAACCCCGGTACGCCTGGTCCTCGTGCCACGCTCCAACCGGGTCGAACTCGAGCCGGTCATGCAGCATCTCTTCGCCACCACCGAC
This sequence comes from Gammaproteobacteria bacterium, assembly GCA_050184115.1. Classification (GTDB taxonomy): domain Bacteria; phylum Pseudomonadota; class Gammaproteobacteria; genus JACKNG01. The sequence goes on from JBFXAQ010000007.1 coordinate 230,160, forward strand.
CTCGAACGCAATTACCGGGTCAATCTCAACGTCATCGGCACCGACGGCCTGCCGGCGGTCAAGAACCTTCGGACCCTGCTGACCGAGTGGCTCGATTTCCGCACCGAGACGGTGCGCCGGCGCCTGCAGTTCCGCCTCGAGAAGGTGCTGGCGCGGCTGCACATCCTCGAGGGCTACCTCGTCGCCTTCCTCAACATCGACGAGGTCATCCACATCATCCGCACCGAGGACAAGCCGAAGCCCGTGCTGATGGAGCGGTTCGGCATCACCGACGTTCAGGCCGACGCCATCCTCGACCTCCGCCTGCGCCACCTCGCGCGACTGGAGGAGATGCGCATCCGCGGCGAGCAGGACGAACTGGACAAGGAACGCGCGAAGCTCGAACAAACGCTCGGTTCGAACCGGCGCCTGCGCAGCCTCGTGCGCGACGAGATCCGCAACGACATCGTCACCTTCGGCGACGACCGCCGCTGTCCGCTGGTCGAGCGTGAGCAGGCCCAGGCGCTGTCCGAGACCGAGCTGGTGCCGGCCGAGCCGGTCACGGTGGTGCTGTCGTCGAAGGGCTGGGTGCGTGCCGCCAAGGGGGGGCACGAACTCGAGCCGCGCGAGCTCAGTTTCAGAAGCGGTGACGACTTTCAGGCCGCCGCGCGCGGGCGTTCCAACCAGAACGCACTGTTCTTCGATTCGACCGGACGAGCCTATACCGTTCCCGCCCACTCGCTGCCGTCGGCACGCGGACTCGGCGAACCGCTGTCCGGGCGCCTGTCGCCGCCTGACGGCGCAACCTTCGCCGGCGTGGTCATGCAGGGGGCCGCCGAACATGTCGTCCTCGCCTGCGACCACGGCTACGGCTTCCTCGTCGAAATGAGCCAGCTCGTGACCAAGAACCGCGCCGGCAAGCAGGTACTGAACGTGCCGCCGGGGGCGCGCATCCTGCCGCCGTTGATGGTCGGCAATCCCGACGAGGATTGGATCGCCTGTGCGTCGAGCGGTGGGCACCTGCTCATCTTCCCGGCAGCCGAGCTACCGGTACTTCCGCGTGGCAAGGGCCAGAAGATGCTGCAGATCCCGGCGGGCAAGCTGAAATCGCGCGAGGAGGTCATGCAGGCGTTCACGGTGCTGCGTCACGACGACGACCTGCGCATCTACTCAGGCAATCGCCATCTCACGCTCAAGGAGGCCGACCAGGAACACTACGTCGGTGAGCGGGCGCGGCGTGGCCTCAAGCTGCCGCGCGGTTTTCAGCGCGTCGAGCGGCTGGAACCGGCGCGTTGAGGAAGGGCTGCCGCCGCGGACGCGCGAGCTGCCCTGATGCAGCGTGACGCGATGCGGTATGGGCGGCTTCGGATGCCGTGGAACGACGCAAGAAAGGACGGGCCGGTGCCTTGGGGCACCGGCCCGCGATCAAGGAACGGACCAGGGAGGGTAGGACAGTACCGTTCAGGATGAGTTAACGGCACTCGCCGGCATAGCTTTAGCGGCAATCACGCAGCCACCGTCAGTCGCCTTTCTGCGACGAGCCGCCGCCGCCGGCGACAGCCCGCGCCAGCAGCTCCGGCCATTGCTCCCGCCAGCAGCAGCGATGATTGAAACCGCCGACTACGTCGATCGTCGCCGCTGCCTGCCGTCGTGCGACCGGGATCATCGAAGCCGCGCGCACATTACCGTCCTCGGCGCCGAAGTAGTGGTACTGGCGGATGGACGCCGGCAGGGACGGCTGTCGCGCGGGATCGAGTGATCCGGCCGGGGGGCCCTGGCCGTGGTCCGCGGCCCACGCCGCGACATCGAGGTTTGCGGCCACGGTGATCACGCGCTCGATGCGGCTCAGGCGAGGGGCCAGCAGCATTGCCAGTGCGCCACCACCGCTGTAGCCGATCAGGGTCAGGGGCGACGACGGGGCCGCGGCGATTTCGCGCTCGATGGCATGGCGCAAGCGCTCAACCACGTCCTCGCCGTAGCGCCGGTCGGTCCAGGTCATGGCGTCACAGTCGGGACGTTCGCGGTAATAGCAGGGTCGCCCGACGAGTATCGCCGGGGCCGGATCGCGCTGCATGAGGTCGAGCACCAGTGGATTGCGGGCCGTCGGATCCACGGCCGGCCGTCCGCCGGCGCGCCACGGGCTGCCATCGCCGTCGAGGTAGACGTGCAGTGGTACCCCCGCGCGCGCGGTGCCCTTGCGGATGATGACCAGGGCGCCGGGATCGTCGGCCGCCGGCAGGGCGATCGTGAAGTCACGTGCGCTTGCCGCGTCGAGGAAGCGGGCGGCCGGCGAGGCGCAACCGCCAAGGATCAGGCCGGCCACGACGCCGCAAGTCGTGATGCGCCAGTCGCACGGTCGATGCCGCGTGATCAATTTACGCAAAAGGAACAGGACGGCGGAAAGCGGGCACATGCGCACACCATTCTACGCGCCGATGCCCGCGCGGCTTCGGCTCGCGATGGCATTCGGCATCCCGCCTGGACGGCGCTACCGTAACGGCTGGCGGTGCCGCGCGGTCGTTTGCCGTCGATCAGGCGCTGGCCGGTCCTGGTCGGTCCGGCGCTGGCCTGTCGGCGCCGCCCGTCGCGCGCGGTGTTTCGGGCGTCGTCGCGATCTCACCGAGCACCTCCGGCAGCTCGATGCCGGCTTGGCGGGCGAGGTCGTGCATGGGTGGGAGGGCGCCGATCAAGCCCTTGAGAAACCCCGCCGTGCTGCTGCCCTGACCGGCCTGGCCTGAGTCCCAGACCGTGATCTTGTCGATCTTGAGGTTCTGAATGGCCTTGACCTGCTCGCTGACCAGGGCAGGTAGTTGTTCGATGAGCAGCAGCGTCGGCACGAGATCCTTGCGATCCCCACACACCTGCACCAGTCGTTCGTAGCCCGAGGCCTTGGCTTCGAGCACCTTGCGGATGCCGTCCGCCTCGGCCTGGTACTTGGCGAGAACCGCGTCGGCTTCGCCGGCGGCGATGCGGCGCAGGCGCTCGGCCTCGGCATCGGCTTCGATTTCGATCTTCTGGCGCTCGACCGTCTGCTGGGCGATCTGCTGCTTCTCCAGGCGCGCGACCTCTTCTTCTTTCTGCGCACGCAGGACGTCGCGCGCCGATTCTGCCAGGGCGACCTCGCCGCGGCGCTTGGCGTCGGCTTCGCGCTGGGCGAGTTCGGCGTTGTAGGCCGCGATCTTGGCGCGCGCCTCGTTCTCGCCCTTGACGGCGGCGGCCTCGAACTCCGAATTCTCGACACGCTGGTGGGCGAGCGCCTTGGTGCGGCCGACCTCGGTCAGCGCGGCCTGCTCGGCGACCGCGACCTCCTGCATGCGCCGCGACTCGGCCTCGCTGGACGCGCCCTCGGCCTCCAGCTTCGCCACCTGCATGCGCTGGTCGCGCTCGGCCTGCTTCATCCCGGTGGTCGACTGCGCTTGCTGTTCGGCCACTTCGACGTCCATCTCGCGCTTGGCCGTGGCCGAGCCGATGGCACCTTCGCGGTCGGCGTTGGCAACCTCGACCTTGGCGTTGTTGACGGCTTCGGATGCCGCGCGCTGGCCGAGTGCCTCGATGTAGCCCGACTCGTCGGTGATGTCGCGGATGTTCACGTTGATCATCTCGAGCCCGATCTTGTTGAGCTCGAAGTTGACGTTCTTGTTGACGAGGTCGAGGAATTTCTCGCGGTCCTGGTTGATCTCCTCGATCGAAAGCGTGGCGATGACCAGGCGCATCTGGCCGAGAATGATGTCCCGAGCCTGGTTCGACACCTGCTGTTCGTCGAGGCCGAGCAGGCGTTCGGCCGCGTTGTTCATGATCTCCGGCACGGTCGAGATGCCGACGGTGAAGGTCGACGGCACGTTGACGCGGATGTTTTTCTTCGACAAGGCCTTGGTCAGCTCGATGTCGATGGCAATGGGCTCCAGCGACATGTAGGCAAAACTCTGCAGGAGCGGGATGACGAAGGTGCCACCGCCGTGGATGCATCGGGCGGCGCGTTCGCCGGCGATCTTGCCGTAGACCACCAGCACGCGGTTCGACGGGCAACGTTTGAACTGCAGGACCAGGATGGCGAGGAAGAAACTCAGGATGAGGATGATCGAGACGACCAGCATCAAGGGGCCCGGGGATGCGTCCATGGCTTGCTCCTGTTGGCGTGAAAAAACGAGCGCGCGACCGCCGGCCGGGCTCAGGAATCGAGCGGTGCCACCACGAGGGTGCCGTCGTCGCGGACGGCCTCGACGCGCACGCTGGTGAACTGCGGCAGGCGTCCGCCGCTGCTCACCGCGTCGAGCACCTTGCGCCGCCCCGAGACGTCGACCTCCACCTGGCCGCGGCCGTCACCCTTTTTCGGTACGGTCAGATAGACGCGCGCGGTGCGGCCGACGGCCGTCTGCAGGTCGTACTCGATGGTGCGGCCGAGGCGGCGGGCGAACATCATCAAGCCCGAGGCGAGCGACATGGTGACGAGGCCGAAACCGGCGGCGGAGGCCGCTGAAGCGAGGCTCGACAGCTCCCAGTCGATGCGACAGGTCAGGCCCATCCAGCCGGCTCCCATGAAGAAGGCAAGGATGGAGAGCAGCGAGAAGAATCCAAACGTGCTGTCGCTGGCGGCGTCGTGCAGGCCGGGATCGAAGTCGGCGTCGCCGCCGAAGAAGAGGGCGAAAACCAGGCGCAGCACGAAGAACGTGGTGCCGACCAGGGCCATGACCAGGTAGGCGACGACGTCGGTGCCGTAGGCCAACGCGGCGTGCCAGTCGAACAGCAGGTCGAGCAAGTCCATCTCCCCTCACGGACCGGGCGCGGCGGCCCTTCGCGAACTTAAGTCAGCGTTCCGGGGGCGTCAAGGAAGGATGTCGAGCGGCAGTTTTGATGTGGCCCCGGCGAACTCGCGCACGAAACGCGGTACCAGGTAGCCCGGCAGACGTGCGCGCAAGGCGGCTTCGAGCTCGCGCGCACGGGCCTCGTCGACCTCGAAATGAGCGGCGCCCGCGACGCGGTCGAGGAGGTGGACGTAATAGGGCAGCACACCGCAGTCGAACAGGCGTTCGCCGAGCGCGGCAAGGCTGTCGGTATCGTCGTTGACACCACGTAGCAGCACCGCCTGGTTGAGCAGCGTCACGCCGGCCGCGCGGGCGCGGCCCAGCGCGGACCGCACGTCGTCGTCGAGCTCGCGCGCGTGGTTGGCGTGCAGGACGAGGACCGGTTGATGGGGCAGCCCACCGAGCATCTCCAGCAACTCATCGGTCAGTCGCGACGGCAACACCACCGGCAGGCGCGAATGGATGCGCAGTCGGCGCACGTGGGGGATGGCGGTGAGGCGGGTGCACAGGACCGCCAGGGCGGCGTCATCGAGCACCAGCGGATCGCCGCCGCTCAGTATGACCTCCGTGATCGTCGCATCGGCCGCGATCGCCGCCAGCCCTGCATCGAGCGCTGTCGGGCCGACGTGGCCGGCATAGGGGTAGGCGCGGCGGAAACAGTAGCGACAATGAATGGCGCAGGCGCCGGTCAGCAGGAGCAGGGCGCGGCCGGCGTATTTCTGCAACAGGCTGCCGCGTTCCTCGAGCCCGGACTCGCCCACGGGATCGCGCCCGAAACCATCGACGATGGCCCGTTCGAAGCGGTGCGGCAGCACCTGCAGCAGCAGCGGATCGGTCGGATCACCCGCCCGCATGCGGGCGGCGTACTCGCGCGTGACGCGGAAGGCGAAGTCGCCGGCCGCGGTCGGCTCGAAACCGACCGCGGCGGGATCGAGCCCGAGCGCGCCGAGCAGGGCGAGCGGGTCGCGCCAGGCGGCCGCCAGCGATCGCCGCCAGGGCGTCTCGTTCTCCTCGTCGCGCGGGCTTCGCGCTATGATGTGCGCCGCTTTTTCCACCGGTATACCGATTCCTTTTTATGGCGACCTACAGCACCAACCAGTTCAAGCCCGGGCTCAAGCTGCTCTTCGACGGCGATCCCTACACCATCGTCGAAAACGAGTTCGTCAAACCGGGCAAGGGGCAGGCGTTCAATCGTATCAAGATCCGCAATCTCAAGACCGGGCGGGTCATCGAGAAGACGCTCAAGTCGGGCGACACCGCCGAGGGCGCCGACGTGGTCGACGTCGAAATGCAGTTCCTCTACTCCGATGGCAACGAGTGGACCTTCATGAATCCGACCACCTTCGATCAGATCGCGGCCAACGAGGCCACCGTCGGCGACGCCGCGAAGTGGCTGAAGGGCCAGGAGATGTGCGACGTGACCTTGTGGAACGACGCCCCGATCGCGGTGTCCGCGCCGAATTTCGTCGTCCTGCGCATCACCGAGACCGACCCCGGCGTGCGCGGCGACACCGCCTCGGGTGGTACCAAGCCGGCCATCATGGAGACCGGCGCGGTGGTCAAGGTGCCGCTGTTCATCGAGCAGGGCGACCTGCTCAAGATCGACACCCGGACCGGCGAGTACGTCTCGCGCGCCAAGGAGGAGTGACCAGCCGCGGCGCGCGACCGTGACATTGCGTACGCGCCTGGCGACGGCGGCAGCTGCCGCGCGCGCGGTCCGCGACTACTTCGCTGCCGCGGGCGTCGTCGAGGTGGCGACGCCGGCCTTGGTGGCCTGGCCTACGGCCGAACCCACCCTGACCAACCTCACCCTCGGGCGCCGCGACGGGCGGCGCTTCCTGCGCACCTCGCCCGAGGCGGCGCTGAAGCGCCTGCTCGCCGCCGGCAGCGGCGACCTCTACGAGTTCGGCCCGGCGTGGCGGGCCGACGAGAACGGCCGCCTGCATCGCGAGGAGTTCACCCTGGTCGAATGGTACCGGCTGGGCTTCGACCACCACCGCCTGATGGACGACGTCGCCGGCCTGCTCGCGACCTGTGGCTTCGGCCGGCCTATCGACCGCGTGCGCTACGCCGCGGTCTTCACCGAAACCTTTGGTGTCGATCCCCATCGTGCCAGCGACACCGAACTGGTCCGGCTGGCCGACGAGGCCGGTGTGACGCTGCCGCCGGTCGCCGACCGGGCCCTGCTCTTCGACGCCCTGTTCGCGGCCCGGCTCGAGGCGGTCCTGGCACGGCGTGGGGCCATCTTCCTGTACGACTTTCCGCTCGAACTGCGTGCCTATGCCCGCCTGTCGACCGGCGAGCCCGCGGTCGCCGCGCGCTTCGAACTCGTTGTCGACGGTGTCGAACTGGCCAACGGCTACCACGAGATCACGTCGCCTGACGAACAGGCCGCCTGCTTCGCCGCCGAGAACGCGCTGCGCCGGCAACGGGGCCTGCCAACGGTCATGCCCGACGCCGACTGGTTGGCGGCACTGGATGCGGGGCTGCCGGCATGTGCCGGGGTTGCCCTCGGCTTCGAGCGGCTGGTGATGGTCCTGGCCGCCGGCCGTGACCTGGGCACGGTCGCGTGGCGCGATCCGGCGGCCCCTGCACCCTCACGAAGCTGAATAAACGATGATGCAATAAATCATAGGGTTATCTAAACTACCTCAGATTCCTTATCAGTTCCGGACGGGTGCCGGGAACATGGACATCTACCGCGTCGACAAGCTGATGGCCGAAGCACGGCGTCTCGCCGCCGAGTATCGGCGTGCCACCGGCAAGACGCTGGCCATCAGCGGCGAGATCGCGGTGTCGGATGCCATCAACCTGCTCGGGCTGGAGCCAGCGCCGGCCGATGCCGATGGCTACGATGTCTTGCGGCCGGCCACGTCATGCAATGAGCCCCGCCGCCTGCAGGTCAAGGCCCGCGTCGTCTTCGATGACAGCCGGCGCCCACACCGGCTCGGACAACTCAAGGTCGACAAGGAATGGGACGGCGTGCTGCTGGTGCTCATGGACGAGAACTACGAGGCGATGGAGATGTACGAGACCGACCGGGCAGCCGTCGTGGACGCGCTGGAGGAGGCGACGCCGAACCGCCGCGGCACGCTGTCAGTGGCGCGTTTCCGCAACATCGCCCGCCTGGTCTGGACGCGCGAGGAAGGGCGCGTGTCGCACGGATGAGGGTGCCGCCCGCGGCACTCGGTGCGGACGACGCGGCGGCCCTGCTCGGGGCGACCGGCCCGATCGCAGAAGCACTACCGGGCTTCGCCGTGCGTGGCGAGCAACAGGCCATGGCGAACGCCGTGGCCGCGGCCATGGCGGCACGCGAAGTACTGGTGTGCGAGGCGGGCACCGGTACGGGCAAGACGCTCGCCTACCTCGTGCCGGCCTTCGCCAGCGGATTACGGACCGTGATCTCCACGGCCACCCGCACGCTCCAGGACCAGCTCTTCCACCGCGACCTGCCACTGGTCCAGGCCGCACTCGGCGGCGGACAGAAAGTCGCCCTGCTCAAGGGCCGGCAGAACTACCTGTGCCGTCATCGCCTCGCCCGCACCCTCGAAGACCCGGCGACCGACTACCGACGCCTGCCGCTACTCAAGTACCTCGATCGCTGGGCGCGCGATTCCGCCAGCGGCGATCTCGAGGAAGTCAGCGTGCTTGGCGACGATCCCGGCCTGCGCGCTCACGTCACCTCGACGACGGAGAACTGTCTCGGCCAGGAATGTCCGGCCTGGGACACCTGCTATGTCGTACGTGCGCGTCGCGCAGCGGCCGAGGCCGACCTCGTCGTCGTCAATCACCACCTGTTGTTCGCCGACCTCGTGTTGCGCGAGGGCGGCTTCGCCGAACTCCTGCCCCATGCTGACGCCATCGTCCTCGACGAGGCGCACAAGGTACCGGACATCGCCTCGAATTTCTTCGGGCGCTCGCTTTCGGGCCAGCAGATCGGAGCCTTCTGCCACGAGGCCATCGCGCTGGCGGCGAGCGAAGCGAGTGACATGCCCGAGCTCGGCCGAGCACTGGCGCGCTTCGACGGCGCGCAGCTGCGCCTGCGCGAGGTATTACAGCCTCTGGGGCGGCGTCCGGAATGGCGCGCGGTGTGTGGTCGCCACGAGGTTGCCGCACCGCTCGAGGACGCCACGGCGGCACTCGAGGACGTGCTCGAAGGCCTGGAACTGGCCGCCGCGCGCAGCCCCGACCTCGACCAGATGCACGACCGGGCAGTCGAACTGGCCGACCGGTGGTCGTTGTTCGAGGCCGTTGGCGACGGCGCCACGGTGCGCTGGCTGGATACCAGCGCGCGTAATTTCACCGTCTACGAGACACCGATCAGTATCGCCAACGAGTTCTCGCTACGCGTTGCGGCGTCGCAGGCGGCGTGGATCATGACCTCGGCGACCCTTGCCGTGGACGGCCGCTTCGAACACTTCACCCGTGCGCTCGGTCTCGAAGGGGTACGCACGGCACTCTGGCAGAGCCCGTTCGACTACGCCCGCCAGTCGCTGCTCTACGTCCCGCCGCTCGCCAGCGAACCCGGGCGGCCGGATTTCGAACGCAGCGTCGTCGACGCGGCGCTGCCGGTGCTGGCGGCGAGCCGCGGGCGGGCGTTCTTCCTCTTCACCAGCTACCGTGCGCTCGATGCGGTGGCGGCGACGCTCGAGGTCGAGACCGACTATGCCCTGCTGGTCCAGGGCAGCGCTCCGCGCAGTGCGTTGATCGAACGTTTCCTGGCTACACCGCGCGCGGTGCTGCTGGGGACGGCCTCGTTCTGGGAGGGGGTCGACGTGCGCGGCGATCGGCTGAGCTGCGTGATCATCGACAAGCTGCCATTCGGGGTTCCTGACGACCCTGTCACGCGGGCGCGCGCCGCCGCCCTGCGCGAGGCCGGCGAGGACCCCTTCAACGGCCTGCAGCTGCCAGAGGCGGTGACCGCGCTCAAGCAGGGCGCGGGGCGTCTGATTCGCGACGTCACCGACCGCGGCGTGCTGATGATCTGCGACACCCGCCTCGTCAGTCGCGGCTACGGCCGTGCCTTCCTGCGCTCGCTGCCGCCGATGCCGCTGACCCGCGCGGTGGGCGACGTCGAGGCCTTTTTCGACAACGCGGCGCCCTGAACCGGTCCTGCGCCGCTCAGGCGGCGAAGGGCCAGAACAGCGGGATCAGGACCGCACCGAGCAGACCGATGAGCACCGTCAGGGGACCGCCGAGCCGCAGGTAGTCGTAGAAGCGGTAGCCACCGGGGCCGTAGATCATCAGGTTGGTGGGGTAGCCGATCGGCGTCGCCACGGCCATCGAGGCGGCCAGCATGATGGCGAGCACGAGGGGCATCAGATCGATGCCGAGCTGGTTCGAGGCGGCCTGCGCCACCGGCAGCATCAACACCGCCCCGGCCTTGGCGGTGACGATGCCCGCGAGCAGGGCGCTGAGCGTGAAGATCGCGACCAGCAGCGTGTGCGGACTGCTGCCACACACATCGATGACCAGCGAACCCAGGTAGGCGGCCAGGCCGCTGACCTCCATCGCCTGGCCGAGGCCGAGCGCGCCGGCGACGACCAGCAGCACCTCCCAGTCGATCGCGCGGCGCGCAGCGGTCGCCCCGCAGCATTCGGTCGCGACCATGCCGAACGCTGCCAGCAGGCCGGCCTGCAGCATGCCGAAGATGCCAAGGGCGACGCTCAGGACGAGACCGGCGACGATGGCGAGCGCCAGCGGCGCGCGGCGCTCGTCGACCGGTTCGCGGCCGTCGACCTGGCTGACGAGATAGAAGTCGCGGCGGTTGCGTTGCTGCTCGATGAAACTGGGCCGGGCTTCGAGCAACAGCACGTCACCGGCCATCAGTTCGATGTCGCCGATCTTGCCGCGCACGCGTTCGCCATTGCGCGCGACGGCGATGACCGCCGCGCTGTAGATGGTGCGGAACTGGCCTTCGCGGATGGTCTGCCCGACCAGCGGGCAGGTGTTGCTGACGACGGCCTCGACGAGGCGGCGCTTGCTGGGCGAGTCGGCGAGCTTGAAGACCTGGTCGGTGGCCGGGCGCAGGCCGGAGAAGCGCTGCAGGTCGATGACGGAGTCGACCACGCCGGCAAAGACCAGGTGGTCGCCGGCCGCCAGGCGCACGTTGCCCGACACCGCCGGCAATATCTCGCCGCCGCGATCGATCTCGATCAGGAACAGCCCGGGCAGGCCGCGCAGCCCGGCTTCGTCGATGCTGCGGCCAACCAGTTCGCTGTTCGCTTCCACCTGCATCTCGACCACGTACTCGCGGGCATCGCCCAGGCTTTCGAACACCGGGCGGCGCAGCGGCAGCAGCCACGGACTGGCGTAGACGACGAACAAGAGGCCGATCACCGCGATCGGCAGCATCACCGGCGTGATTTCGAAGATGCCGAGGCCGGCGTGGTGACCGGCCGCGACCAGCCAGCCGTTGATGATCAGGTTGGTGCTGGTACCGATCAGGGTGCAGGCGCCGCCGAGGATGGCGGCGAAGGACAGTGGCATCAGCAGGCGGTTGGCGGCCAGCCGGTAGCGCCGTGCCCAGTCGTCCGTGACCGGCAGCAGCAGGGCGACCAGCGGCGTGTTGTTGAAGAAGCCGCTCATGAGCGCGGTCGGCCAGACCACGGCATGGCAGGCGCCGCGCTCGCTGCGCGGTGCGCCGAGCAGGCGGTTGACCAGCATCTGCATGGCGCCGGTGTCACGCACCCCGGCGGCAACGACGAACAGGGCGGCGATGGTCACCACGCCTTCGTTGGCGAGGCCGGCGAAGGCACGCTGAACGTCGAGCACGCCGCGCACGATGGTGCCGTCGGCGCGTGTCGTCGGCAGGACCAGCAGCAGCGCGATGCCGGTCCAGACGACGAAGTCGGCATGGCGTGCGCTGCGCACCAGCATGACCAGCACGAACAGGATGACGAGGGCGGTGAGCAGCATTGGCGGCATGGTCGCGAACCCATCGGGCCGGCGCCACCGGGAGCCGGCGCCGCTGTGAGCGCCATCCACGGCGTGGACGGCGGGCGTAGTGTAGCGGAAGCCCTGTGCGCCGACGACGACAGGCAGCGACGCCGGGTCGCTATACTGCGCGCGGATTGGCGGCTGGCCAGCCGCCGGGGAGACGTGCTTGGACGACGACGATTTGATGATCGAGAAGACGTTGGTGATGCTCGACATGCAGGACGAGATGAACTGCCATGTCGACGCGGACTGGATGTCGCGCGGGCGCGAGTGGTACCGCGCCATCTGGATCGAATGTGCAGAGCTGATGGATCACTACGGTGGCTGGAAGTGGTGGAAGCACGCCGCGCCGGACCTCGAGCAGGCGATGCTCGAGCTCGTCGACATCTGGCATTTCGGCCTCAGCCTGCGTCTCGTCGCGGGCGGCACGCGTCGCGACATCGCGGCGGCCCTCGTCGCCGAGTGGAACGCGCCGCCGGCGACGCGCGGGTTCCTGGTCGAGGTCGAATCCCTGGCCGTGGCGGCACTGGACGGACGCCGCTTCGCCGTGGGCTCGGTGGCGAACCTGGTCGCTGCCTGCGGGCGCGGCTTCGACGATCTCCATCGCACCTACGTGGCCAAGAACGTGCTCAACGTGTTCCGCCAGGACCACGGCTATCGCAGCGGTTCCTACGTCAAGACCTGGGACGGGCGCGAAGACAACGTCGTGCTGGCGGAGCTGCTCGGCACCCTGGACAGCGATGCGGTCGATTTTCGTGAGCGGGTGTACGCCGCGCTCGAACGGGTTTACGTCACGCTCGAACGCTGAGCGCCCGGGTTCCGACGCCGCGCGCGAGAACGCAACTGCAGCAGCGCCGGTTCAGGGCTGGGCGTCGAGGTAGCGCTCGGCGTCGAGGGCGGCCATGCAACCGGTGCCGGCCGAGGTGATGGCCTGGCGATAGACGGGATCGGAGACGTCGCCGGCGGCGAACACCCCGGGTACGCTGGTCTCGGTGGCGAAGCCGTGGCCCTGGCCGCTGCCGCGCACGCGGAGATAGCCACCGTCCATGTCGAGTTGGCCGGCGAAGATGTCGGTGTTCGGCTTGTGGCCGATGGCGATGAAGGTGCCGTGCACTTCGACCTCACGCGCCGCGCCGCTGTCGACGTGCCGCAGGCGGATGCCGGTGACGCCAGCCGTGTCGCCGAGAACCTCGTCGAGGACGTGGTTCCACAGGATGGAGACGTTGCCGCCGGCGGCCTTGTCCTCGAGCCGGCGGGCCAGGATCTTCTCGGCGCGGAAGCTGTCGCGCCGATGCACCACGGTGACGTGGGAGGCGATGTTGGCGAGGTAGAGCGCTTCCTCCACCGCGGTGTTGCCGCCACCGATCACGGCCACCGGCTTGTTGCGGTAGAAGAAGCCGTCACAGGTTGCGCAGGCGGACACGCCGCGGCCCTTGAACGCTTCTTCGGACGGCAGACCGAGATACCGTGCCGAGGCGCCGGTGGCGATGATCAGGGCGTCGCAACTGTAGCTGGCACCGTCGCCGTGCAACAGGAACGGACGCTGGCCGAGTTCGACCCGGTTGACGTGGTCGTTGACGAGGCGCGTGCCGAAGCGCTCGGCATGGCGCTTCATGCGTTCCATCAGCTCCGGCCCCTGCACGCCGGCGTCGTCGCCGGGCCAGTTGTCGACGTCGGTCGTGGTCGTCATCTGGCCGCCGACCTCGACGCCGGTGAGCAGCACGGGTTCGAGGGCCGCGCGCGCGGCATAGACCGCGGCGGTGTAGCCGGCCGGCCCCGAGCCGATGATGATGAGCTTGTGATGCTGGGTCGCCATGGGCGCGAATGCTAGCACGCGTCCGAGCAGGCCGGCAGCGCGCGAACCGCGCCGCGCCAAGGGGCTCCGAGGCGTCGCCTTGGGAGCCCGTGCGGGCACCGCTTATACTCGCCGGCCTGCCGTCCGTCGCAACCCTGGAGCCGAGTCATGAATGCATTGCCCGCGACCATGCAGGCCGTCGAGATCACGGCGCCCGGCGGGCCCGAGGTACTGGCGCCGTGCACGCTGCCGTGCCCCGCGCCGGCCGCCGGCGAAGTCCTCATTCGCGTCCACGCGGCCGGCGTCAACCGTCCCGACTGCCTGCAACGCGCCGGGCACTACCCGGTGCCGCCGGGCGCGAGCCCGCTGCCAGGGCTCGAGGTCGCCGGTGAGGTCGTGGCCCTCGGCGCGGGTGCCGAGCGCTGGCAGGTTGGCGACCGCGTCGTCGCGCTCACCCACGGCGGTGGTTACGCCGAGTACTGCGTCGCGGCGGCTAGCCACTGCCTGCCGTGGCCGGCGGGCCTGTCGGCGGTGGAAGCGGCCGGCCTGCCCGAGACCTGCTTCACCGTCTACCACAACCTGGTCGAGCGCGGCCGGCTCGCGGCTGGCGAGACGGCGCTCGTGCACGGCGGTTCGAGCGGTATCGGCAGCACCGCCATCCAGGTTGCGCGCGGCCTCGGCGCCGAGATCCTCGTCACCGCGGGCAGCGCCGAGAAATGCGCCTACTGCGTGGAACTCGGCGCTACCCATGCCATCGACTACCGCGAGGGCGATTGGGAGGAACAGGTGCGCGAGATCACCGCTGGCCGCGGGATCGACGTCGTTCTCGACATGGTCGGCGGTCCTTACATCCCCAAGAACATCCGCGTCCTCGCCAACGATGGGCGGTACGTCTTCATCGCCTTTCTCAAGGGCCCCACGGCCGAGGTCAATTTCGCCCCGGTGCTACTTAAGCGCCTGACCGTGACGGGTTCGACCCTGCGCCCGCAATCGGTCGCGGCCAAGGCGGCCATCGCGCGTGGGGTGGAGTCCACGTTGTGGCCGATGATCGCCGCCGGCCGCCTCGGCAGCCGCGTCCACGCGACGTTCCCGCTGGCTGCCGCCGCCGAGGCCCACACGCTGATGGAAAGCAGTGCCCATATGGGCAAACTCGTCCTGACCGTGCTGACCTGAGTCCCCACGACGCCCAGGGACTTCTCGGGCATAATGCGCCGCTCGAAATCACCTACGGAGCGCGACCCCTTCGCTTGCGGGCGAGTTCCGTCATCTTAAGCACGAGGAGGATCGGCGTGCGTTCCAGCTATCTCTTCACCAGCGAATCGGTGTCCGAAGGGCATCCGGACAAGGTCTGCGACCGCATTTCCGACGAAGTGGTCGACGCCTATTTCCGCCAGGCCGTCGCGGAAGGGGCCGACGCTTCGAGGGTGCGCGTCGCCTGCGAAACGCTCGCCACCACCAATCGCGTCGTCATTGCCGGCGAAACGCGTGGGTCGGACAAAGTCGACGAGGCGCTCGTCGAGGAACTCGCGCGTCATGCCGTGCGCGACATCGGCTACGAGCAGGATGGCTTCCACTGGCAGAAGGCCAAGGTCGAGGTGCTGCTACACGCGCAGTCGGCCGACATCGCCCAGGGTGTCGATTCCGGTGAAGCCAAGGACGAGGGCGCAGGTGACCAGGGCATCATGTTCGGCTATGCCTGCCGCGAGACCGACGCGTTGATGCCGGCGCCGATCCACTACTCGCACAAGATCCTGGAACTGATGGCGGCGGCCCGGCATGCGGGCAAAGCGCCCGAACTGGGACCGGATTCCAAGAGCCAGGTCACGGTTCGCTATGAGAACGGCGTGCCGAAGGCCGTAACCCAGATCGTCGTCTCGACCCAGCACCTGGTGCCCGAGATGACCTCGGCCGACGTCCGCGCGGTCGTCGAACCCTACGTGCTCGAAGCCCTCCCGGCAGGCTGGGTGAGCAAGGACACCGCCTGGCACGTCAATCCGACCGGCGCGTTCGTCATCGGCGGGCCGGACGGCGACTGCGGGCTCACGGGGCGCAAGATCATCGTCGACACCTACGGCGGCGCTGCCCCGCACGGTGGTGGCGCGTTCTCGGGCAAGGACCCGAGCAAGGTCGATCGCTCGGCCGCCTACGCCGCCCGCTACCTGGCCAAGAACGTCGTGGCGGCCGGTCTTGCCGATCGTTGCACCATCCAGCTGTCCTACGCGATCGGTGTAGCCAAGCCGCTGTCTCTCTATGTCGACCTGCACGGCACCGGCCAGGTCGACGAGGCGCGCCTCGAGACCGTGCTGATGGACGCCATGGACTTGAGTCCCCGCGGCATTCGGCAACATCTCGAGCTCAATCGGCCGATATACGCCCGGACCGCGGCCTATGGCCACTTCGGTCGTGCCCCGGAAGACGATGGCGGTTTCTCCTGGGAACGCGTCGACCTCGCCGACAAGCTGAAATCCGCCCTGGCGTGATCGGCGCCACCGGCACCGCCGTAGAACCAGTGTTCACCCGGCCGCGCTGACCCTCGCGCGGACGGAGCAATCAAAGAGGAACCGAACACCATGCTGCAGAAGACCAAGACGCGTCGCGCCCCCGCGGCCGGTAAGAAGGCCACCCGGAACACGCCCGACTACGTCGTCAAGGACCTGTCGCTGGCCGATTTCGGCCGCAAGGAAATCGAGCTCGCCGAGCAGGAGATGCCCGGCCTGATGGCGATGCGCGAGGAATACGGCCGCTCCAAGCCGCTCAAGGGCGCGCGTATCACGGGTTCGCTGCACATGACCATCCAGACCGCGGTGCTGATCGAGACCCTGCAGCACCTCGGGGCAAAAGTGCGCTGGGCGAGCTGCAACATCTTCTCGACCCAGGATCACGCCGCGGCGGCCATCGCCAAGCGCGGTACGCCGGTGTTCGCCGTCAAGGGCGAGAGCCTGGTCGAGTACTGGGAGTACACCGACCGCATTCTCGACTGGGGCAACGGCCAGGGCCCCAACATGATCCTCGACGACGGCGGCGACGCCACCCTGTTCGTGCTGCTCGGCTATCGCGCCGAGGAGAACCCGAAGCTGCTCGATGCCAAACCGGGCAGCGAGGAAGAAGCGGTCCTATACGCCCAGCTCAAGCGTTCGCTCAAGCGCGACCCGCAGCGGTTCCATCGGATCGCACCGCACATCCGTGGCGTCACCGAGGAGACCACCACCGGCGTGCACCGTCTCTACCAGCTCCATCAGCGCGGTGAACTGCTGTTCCCCGCCATGAACGTCAACGACTCGGTAACGAAGTCCAAGTTCGACAACCTCTACGGCTGCCGCCACTCGTTGGTCGACGCCATCAACCGTGCCACCGACGTCATGATTTCCGGCAAGGTCGCGGTCGTCGCCGGCTATGGTGATGTCGGCAAGGGTTCGGCACAGTCGCTGCGCGGTCAGGGCGCGCGCGTCATCATCACGGAAATCGACCCCATCTGCGCACTGCAGGCTGCGATGGAAGGTTACGAAGTCAAGACCATGGACGAGGCCTGCACCGAGGGTGATATCTTCGTCACCACCACGGGCTGCTGTGACGTCATCACCGAGCAGCACATGAAGCGCATGAAGGACCTCGCCGTGGTGTGCAACATCGGCCACTTCGACAGCGAGATCCAGGTCGACCGGATGCGGCGCTACAAGTGGACCGAGATCAAGCCGCAGGTGCACAAGATCACCATCAAGCCCGGCCGCAGCATCATCCTGCTGGCCGAGGGCCGCCTTGTGAACCTCGGTTGCGCGACCGGCCATCCGAGCTTCGTGATGTCGAACAGCTTCACCAACCAGACCATTGCCCAGGTCGAGATGTTCAATTATCCAGAGCGCTACCCGGTCGGGGTCTACACCTTGCCCAAGCTGCTCGACGAGAAGGTCGCGCGGCTGCACCTGGGCAAGCTCGGTGTCACCCTCGACAAGCTCAATAGCAAGCAGGCGAAGTATCTCGGCGTGTCGGCGACAGGGCCGTACAAGCCCGAGCATTACCGTTACTGAGAAGGGCGGGGGCACCGACCGCCGGCGACGGCGGGCGGCGCGACCGGGGAGGCGACGACGTGCAGTGGGGTAACTCCGCGAATCGCTATGGCGTGGTGACGAAGTCCCTGCACTGGCTCACTGCGCTGCTCATACTCGGACTCATCTGGCTCGGCTGGTACATGGTCGATCTCAGCTACTTCGATCGCTGGTACACCGAGTCGCTCACCTGGCATCGCGTCCTCGGACTGCTCGTGTTCGCACTCGGTGTGGCGACTCTGGCCTGGCGGCTGGTGTCACCGTCACCGCCCTCGGTACCGACGTTGAAACCCTGGGAGCGCGCGCTCGGCACCGCCATGCACCACCTGTTGTTCCTGATGGTGTTCGCCATACCGGTCAGCGGCTACCTGGTTTCGACATCCGCCGGCAAGTCCATCGACGTCTTCGGCTGGTTCGTGGTGCCGGCGCTGGTCGATGTTGACAGCACATTGCGCGATATCGCCATCGAGGTTCACTACTACCTTGCCTACAGCACCGCAGCCCTGGTAACGATGCATGCCGGGGCGGCGCTCAAGCACCAGTTCTTCGACCGCGACGGCACGCTGGCCCGAATGATCTGGAAGTAGGGGCGCCGACACGGGCAATCCTCGCCGCATCGGGTACAATCGTGGGCCCTGTCCCCGTCCCGGCTCCGACGTGTCCCTGCAGCTCTACAATTCCCTCACGCGTGCGAAGGAAACCTTCGTCCCGGCCGATCCCACGCGCGTGACCATGTATGCCTGCGGGCCCACCGTGTACAACCCGCCGCACATCGGCAATGCGCGCGCAGCGGTGGTCTACGACGTCCTCTACCGCGTGCTGATGCGCCACTATCCGCAGGTCGTCTACGCCCGCAACATCACCGACGTCGACGACAAGATCAACACCGCGGCCCAGGCCGCGGGCGTGCCGATCGCCGAGATCACCGCGCGCTACGCGGCGGTCTACCACGACGACGTCGCCGCGCTCGGCGTCCTGCCGCCGGTCATCGAGCCACGCGCGACGGCGCACATCGAGCACATCGTCGCCATGATCGAAGCACTCGTCGCGCGCGGTTGCGCCTATGCCGCCGAGGGGCACGTGCTGTTCCATGTCCCGGCCTTCCCGGCATACGGTGCGTTGTCCGGGCGCGCACGTGACGAGATGATCGCCGGTGCGCGGGTCGAAGTCGCGCCGTACAAGCGTGATCCCGCCGATTTCGTGCTGTGGAAGCCGTCCGGCGACGAGCTGCCCGGTTGGGACAGCCCCTGGGGACGCGGGCGGCCGGGCTGGCATATCGAATGCTCGGCCATGATCGAGACCCATCTCGGCCGCTCGATCGACATCCACGGCGGCGGCAACGATCTCAAGTTCCCCCATCACGAGAATGAGATCGCGCAATCGACCTGCGCGCACGACGGTGCGCCACTGGCGCGCTACTGGGTGCACAACGGATTCGTCGAGATTGACGCCGAGAAGATGTCGAAGTCGCTCGGCAACGTGCTGCTGGTCCGCGAACTGTTGGAACACTACCCCGGCGAAGCGATCCGTCTCGCCCTGCTGCGCTCGAAGTACCGCGAACCGTTGAATTGGAGCGACGAAGTAGCGAGCCAGGCCAAGAGCCAGCTCGACCGCCTTTACGGCGCGCTCGAGCGCCTCGCGGAAGTCACGGCGTCCGCGGTGCCGGCGCCGGCTGCTTTCGTTGCGGCGATGGACGACGATCTCAACACGCCGCAGGCGCTGGCCGTCATGATGGAACTCGCCGGTGCCGCCAACCGGGCTGACAATGGCGGCGAACAGGCGCGGCTCAAGGGCGAGCTGTTGGCTTGTGGACGGGAACTCGGCATCCTCGCGCAGGCGCCGGCGACGTGGTTCCGCGGCGGCGTCAGTGGCACGCTCGACGCTGTCGCCATCGACGCGCTGGTCGCCGAACGCGATGCGGCGCGCGCGGCACGGGACTGGGCGCGGGCGGATGCCATCCGCGACCAGCTGGCCGCGCTCGGCGTGACCATCCAGGACGGTGCCGACGGTACCCGGTGGCGGTTCGAATGAGTGCTGGTGACAAGCTCGGCCCGTCGCCCGAGATCCTCGCCGCACAGCAGGAAGTCATCGAGGAGTTCGAACTGTTCGGCGACTGGACCGAGCGCTACCAGTACATCATCGACGTGGGACGCGCGGCCGAACCCTTCCCGGACGACTGGAAACGCGAGGAGAATCGCCTGCACGGCTGCCAGTCACAGGTCTGGATCGTCACAGAGCGACGCGGCGACCGCCTGCATTACGCGGCGACCAGCGATTCGGCGATCGTGGCCGGTCTCATCGCCATCCTGCTGAGGGTCTACTCCGACCGCCGGCCGGCCGACATTCTCGCCACACCGCCGGACTTCATCGATGCCCTCCAGTTGTCGGAACACCTCTCGCCGACGCGCAGCAACGGTCTGCACGCGATGGTGCAGCGCATACGCCAGGCGGCGGTGGAAGCGATGGCGGCGGGCTAGGGCGGACGCGTCCGACCAGGCGCGCAGGAACGGGGACAGTATACTTTCGCTCGCCGCGTGCCCCGGCTCGGCGTGGGGCGAAAAGTATAATGTCCCCGTTCCTGCCCCGTTCGTGCGGAGCCTCCCTCAGTCCTTGAGTTCGTTCCAGATACGGTCGAAGTCGCGGTGGTGGTCCGCGAACAGGTCGACCAGTCGGGGATCGAAATGGCCGCGGGGATCGATGCGGTCATCGCCTTTGGTCATGATCTTGACCGTCTTGGCATGGCTGAACGACGGCTTGTAGGGGCGTTCGGAGCGCAACGCGTCGTAGATGTCCGCCATCTGCACGATGCGCGCGGAGAGGGGGATGGCGTCGCCGCCGATGCCCTTGGGGTAGCCGGTGCCGTCCCACTTCTCGTGGTGGTTGAGCGCAATCTCCGCCCCCATGCTGAGGCGTGGCGAGGCGGTCAGGATCTGGTAGCCGTAGACGGTGTGACGATTCATCTCGTCGCGTTCGGCGGCATCCAGCGGCCCTTTTTTCTTCAACACCGCGGCGTCGACGCTCATCTTGCCGACGTCGTGTAATTGCGCGCTGTAGCGCAGCTCGTCGCACCACGCATCGGGCATGTCGAGCATCTTGGCGATGGCGTAGCTGTACTCGTTGACGCGGATGATGTGGTTGCCGGTCTCCTCGTCGTGGATCTCGGCGGCACGCGCGAGCAGGGTGACGGAAACCTGGAACGCGGCCTCGGTTTCCTCCTGCAGCGCCTCGATGCGCGCGCGGCTCTCCGCAAGCTGGCGGTTGCGCGCCGAGAGCGTGCGGTTCTTGGCCTTGATCTGGTCGAGCATCTCGGCGCGTTCGATGGAATGGCCGACCACGCGCGCGATCGGGGCGACGAGATGCTCGACGTCGGCCGCGAATGGCACGGGGCCGCGACGCTTGTGTGGGCGGCAATTGATCAGCTGGATCACGCCGATGACCTCACCCTGCAGGTTCTTCAGCGGAAAGCAGAACATCGAGCGCGTCTTGTAGTTGCGCCGCTCGAACTTGGGATCGAACTGGTAGGGGCTCCGTTTCGGGATGTCGTAGACATCGTCGATGAGCACGGTACGACCCCGGTGAGCGACATAGCCGGCGATGGTGCCGGGCCCGATGGGCACGATGAAATCGGCGCGTTTCACGCGTACCGCGTCGTTCTGGATGCTGGCCGGCTCGAGCCAGCGACGGGCACCGCGCCCGCGGGCGATGAAGATGGTGCCAGCCTCGGCGCCGGTCATCAGGCGACTCTTGCGCAGGACCTTGTCCAGCAGCTGCGAGACGGTCTGGTTCTTCTGGCCCTCCACGAACTGGAGGAATTCGAGGACCTGGTCTGAGCTCACGACGACTCCCGGTGTGGCGGCCGCGACGGTGCCGGACTATCGATGCTGGATGCCGGTGAACGATAGCACATGGACGCCTCGGTTGAGTGTGACGCAGTGCGTCCCGTCGCGGGTGTGCGTGGCCCTCGAAGGCCGGAGGCGCGACGGCTTCAGCTATAATGCCGCGCTTGCCCGCCCGCGGGCGCGCCCGGATCCCTTACCTTTCGAACGCCTATTCAATCGCCCGGCTGATGGTCAGTAAATTCTTCGAGAGCAAATCCCTCGACTTGCCGCGCCTCGAGCAGGACATGCTCGGCGTGTGGGAGCGCGAGGATACCTTCGCCCGCAGCGTATCGCTGCGCGACGGCGCCCCCACCTTCACGTTCTACGAAGGGCCGCCGACGGCCAACGGCCGCCCCGGGATCCACCACGTGCTCGGGCGGACCATCAAGGACGTTTTCTGCCGCTACAAGACGCTCAAGGGCTTTCGGGTCGTGCGCAAGGCGGGTTGGGATACCCACGGCCTCCCGGTCGAGATCGAAGTCGAGAAGGAACTCGGCCTCGACGGCCGCGAACAAGTCGAGACCTACGGTATCGCGGAATTCAACCGGGCCTGCCGCGCCAGTGTCGGACGCTACAAGCGCGATTGGGACGAATTGACGCGGCGAATTGGTTACTGGGTCGATCTCGACGATCCGTACGTCACCTACGAGACGCCCTATATCGAAAGTGTGTGGTGGTTGATCAGCCGCATCCACGCGCGCGGCCTGCTCTACCGCGGCCACAAGATCCAGTGGTACAGCCCGGGTACCGGCACGGTGCTGTCCTCGCACGAGGTGTCGCTCGGTTACAAGGAAGTCTCCGACCCCAGCGTGTACGTGCGCTTCCGCGCCGCCGACGAGCCGGGGCTGTCCTTCCTGGCCTGGACGACGACGCCGTGGACCCTGATCTCGAACGTCGCCCTGGTCGTCAACGAAGCGCTCGACTACGTCACCGTCGAGCTCGGCGGCGAGCGCCTGCTGCTGGCCGAGGCGCGCCTGTCGGTGCTCGACGGCGAGTACACGGTGCTCGCGCGTCACAAGGGCAGCGAACTGGTCGGGCGGCGCTACGAGCCGCTGTTCCGCGTCGCCGGCGTGGACTACACCGACCGTTGCTGGCAGATCCACGCCGCGGACTACGTCACCGTCGACGATGGTTCTGGGCTGGTCCACATCGCGCCGGCCTTCGGCGCGGAGGACAACGAGGTCGGTCGCCGCGAGGGCTTGCCGCTGGTCAACCCGGTGCGCCCCGACGGCCGTTTCGAGGATGGCACGCCACTGGTCGCCGGCGCCTGGTTCAAGGACGCCGACAAGCGCATCCTGCGCGACCTCAAGGATCGCGGCCTGCTCTACAAGCGCGTCGATTACCTGCACAACTACCCGCACGACTGGCGCAAGGGTACGCCGCTGATGAGCTACCCGGTGGACAGCTGGTTCATCCGCACCACCGAGGTCAAGGATCGCCTGGTGGCGCTCAATCGCACCATCAACTGGTATCCGCCGGCGGTGCGCGACGGTCGCTTCGGCAACTGGCTGGAGAACAACGTCGACTGGGCCTTGAGCCGCAAGCGCTACTGGGGCACGCCGCTGCCGATCTGGGTCTCGGATGCGCCCGACTCCGACTATTTCGAGGTCATCGGTTCGATTGCCGAACTGCGCGAAAAGTGCGGTTGCGAGCTGCCGGCGGACGACGTCATCGATCTGCACCGGCCATTCGTCGACGAACTGACCTGGCCAGCGCCGGACGGCGGTACCATGCGCCGCGTGCCCGACGTGCTCGACGTGTGGTTCGATTCCGGCGCCATGCCGTTCGCGCAATGGCACTACCCGTTCGAGAACGAGGATGCCTTCGAACGCGCCTTCCCGGCCGATTTCATCTGCGAGGGCATCGACCAGACGCGCGGCTGGTTCTACACCCTGCATGCCATCGCCACCCTGGTGAAGGATGACGTCGCTTTCCGTAACGTCGTCGTCAACGGCCTCATTCTCGACGAGAAGGGCGAGAAGATGTCGAAATCGCGCGCCAACACCGTCGATCCGTTCGAAGTCGTCGCGCGCCACGGCGCCGACGTGGTGCGCTGGTACATGATGGTCAACTCGCCACCGTGGGACAGCATGAAATTCTCGGAACGCGGCCTGGCCGAAACGCGCAGTCGCTTCTTCGGCACCCTGGAGAACGTCTACCGCTTCATGGCGAGCTACGCCAACATCGACGGCTTCAACGGTGCCGAGGCACCCCTGCCGCCGGCGGAGCGCAGCGAACTGGACCGCTGGATCCTGAGCCGCCTGAACACGACCGCGGCGACGGTCGACGCTGCCTACGCGGGCTACGACAGCACGCGCGCCGCGCGCGCGCTCGAACAGTTCGTCGACGAGCTGTCGAACTGGTACATCCGCCGCTCGCGGCCGCGTTTCTGGGCGGCCAAGAAAGCGGCCGGCGGCGGCGCAGTGGTCTCGGCGACGAGCAAGCTGGCCGCCTACCAGACGACCTTCGAATGCCTCGCCGGCATTGCGGTCATGATGAGCCCCATCGCGCCCTTCTTCAGTGACTGGCTGCACTGCCGCCTGCACGAAGTCACGCCGGGCCAGGCGGCGGCCTCGGTCCACCATGCGTCGTTTCCGGTGTGTGACGAGACCGTAGTGCAGGAAGCGCTCGAAAATCGCATGGCGTTGGCCCGCCAGGTCGTGCAACTTGTACTGCTGCTGCGTAATCGCAGTCAGATCAATGTGCGCCAGCCGCTGGCGCGGCTGCTCCTCGTGACCGGACCCGAGGTCGACCGTGCCGCCGTCGAACAGGTCGAAGCCATCATCCTCGAAGAGGTCAACGTGCGGGCCATCGAGTACGTCGACGATTCCAGCGGCGTGGTGCGACGCTCGGCCAAGGCCGACTTCAAGAAGCTCGGACCGCGCCTGGGTAAACAGATGAAGACCGTTGCCGCCGCCATCGCCGCGCTCGGCGACGAAGATATCCGCGGCCTGCTGCGCAACGGCCACATCGCGGTCGCCGTCGACGGCGATGTCATCGAGGTAGGGCTGGACGAAGTCGAGATCCTGAGCGAGGAGATCGGCGACTGGAGCGTGGCGTTCGAGGGGGGGGTGACAGTGGCCCTGGACACCCACATCGACGACGACCTGCGCGCCCAGGGTTATGCACGCGAGGTCGTCAATCGCATCCAGTCGCTGCGCAAGGCGGCGGATTTCGAACTCACCGACCGCATCCGGGTCGAATTTTGCGCCAGCGAGGCGCTCGCGGCCGCCGTTGCCGCGAACCGCGATTTCATCTGCAATGAGACGCTCGCGACCGCGATGGCCGCCGCTAGCGCGCCGGCCGGCAGCAACGTCGAGACGTTCGAGATCGGCGCGGAGCGCCTGGTCGTCGGCATCGCGCGCGACGCCACCACCTGACGAGGAGCCGTTCGATGGCCAGCCTGCCCAACCCGTTTCCCGCCCTTGGCCGTGCCCGCGTATGCGCACTGGCCCTGCTGCTGCTGACCGCCGCCGCAAGCCATGCCAGCCCTGGACTGTCGCCCACCGCGACGGTCAAGGAAGCCGTCGGCGAGGTGCTGAAGATCCTGAAGAATGCCGAGTTCGACCGCGAGGAGCGCTGGACCGCCATCGGCCGCATCATCGACGCCCGCTTCGATTTCCGCAGCATGTCGCAGAGCGTGCTGGCGTCCAACTGGCAATCGGCCACGGTCGAGGAGAAGCGCCGCTTCGTCGAGTTCTTCTCGCAGTACCTCGAGGATACCTACCGCACCAAGATCGAGGCCTACACCAACCAGTCCGTGGACTATGTCGACGAGCAGATTCGCAACGATCGTGCCACCGTCGATACCTTCATCATCACCGACAGCAACCGCATCCCGGTGACCTACCGCCTGAAGAACAACGACGGCGAGTGGTTCGCCTATGACGTCATCATCGAGGGCGTCAGCCTGGTCAGCAATTACCGCAACACGTTCAACGCCATCATCAAGGCCGAGGGCATGGACGGCCTGCTGCTCGATCTCGAGGGACGTATCTCGGACTACAAGGAAAAGCACGGCGGGCTGCCACCGCGGTAGCGATTGCCACGATCGAGAGGACCGGGATACCCCTGCGACGCGGACAACGGCAACACGGGCACGCGTACGGGTAAATCGGCGGCGCGTGAGTCGCCGGCCTGGTCAGCCCGTGGTGTGGCTGCCCAGGATTACTCCTCCGCGGCCTCGGCCGAGGCCTCCGCGACCTTCACCTCCAGCTGCTCGATGAGGCCGTCGATACCGGACTGGTGGACGATGGTCTGGAAACTGCCACGGTAGTTGCGTACCAGGCTGACCTGTTCGATGACGACGTCGTAGGCCATCCAGCGCCCGTCACGCAGGTAGAGCTTGTAGTCGACCGGGATGTCGACGCTAGCGGTCTCGATCACCGTCGCCACCGTCGCGAGCTTGTCCGAGCGCAGGCGCTCGCCTTCGTAGTGCACTTTCTCGTCGGTGTAGCCGGAGATCTTGCGCCAGTAGGTAGCGGTGAGGAGTTCGCGGAAAAGGGTGGTGAAGCGCGCGCGTTGGGTCTTGCTCGCCTTGCTCCAGTTGGTCGCCAGCACGCGGTTGGACATGGCGATGAAATCGAAGCGTTCGCCGATCAGCTTGCGCACCTGGCGCTGCCGTGCGGCTTCGTTGAGGTCCGGCTGGGTCAGCGTGGCGATGACGCCGTCGACCGTCGCCCGGACGACCTCGAGCGGGGTTTCGGGCTCGTTCGCGGTGGCGGGTGCGCCAACAGCCAGCAACAGTGTCGCGAGTAGGGTCCGCACGGCGCGCCGCGCCGCGGTGATGGTTTCGAACATGGCGTGTTCCTCCCCGGCGCTGCCGCCGTCAGTCCTTGCCGCTCTCGAAGATGTACTTGCTGATCAGCTCTTCGAGGCTGATCGAGGACTCGGTCTCGAAGATGGTGTCGCCAGGCGCGAGCAGTTCGTCCGAGCCCCCCGGTGTGATCTTGACGAACTTGTCGCCGATGATGCCCTCGGTGCGGATGGACGCGATGGCATCGTCCTGCAGACGCACGCTGGGTTCGAGTTCGAGGCGGACCACCGACTCGTAGGTGGCCGGGTCGAGGCGGATGTCGGCAACCTTGCCGACGCGCACTCCGCCCACCTCGACGAAGGCGCCAGGCTTCAAGCCGGACGAGGAGACGAAACGCGCATCGAGCGCGTAGCGCTCATTGCCGAAGAGGTCGACGTCGCCGAGACGCACCGCCAGGTACACCAGGCAGGCGATGCCGAGCAACATGAACATCCCGACCCCGATTTCGATTCGTGCATTACCCACCCTGTCGTTCCTCCGGCTATGCGTTCACAGCATCAACGCACTGATGATGTAGTCGGCGAACAGCACCGTGATCGAGGCCACCACCACGGCATCGGTGGTGGTGCGGCTGACGCCCTCGGCACCGAAAGCGCCCTGCCTATCGAGGTGCATCAGGTAGCCCTTGGCCGTGCACACCCAGACGATGATGAAACCGAAGCTCAGCGCCTTGACCAGGTCCATGGCGACGTCGCGCCACAACACGCTGTCCGCCATGCCCGAGAAGTAGGTGCCTTCGCCGATGCCGAACAGCACGCCGCCGACGAACCAGCCCCCGCCGATGCCGACGACATTGAAGACGGCCGTCAGCAACGGCACCGCCAGCAGGGTGGCGAAGAAGCGCGGCGCGACCAGGTAGGCATAGGGGTCGATGGCCATGCATTCGAGAGCGTCGATCTGGCTGTCGCTGCGCATGATGCCGAGTTCGGCACACATGGCGGAGCCGACCCGGCCGATGACGATGAGCGCGGTCAGCACCGGGGCGAGTTCACGAATCAGGCTCAGTCCGACCGCGGCGCCGAGCATACCGACGGCGCCGAAGCGTACCAGGGTGTCGTAGAACTGCAGCGCCACCACCATGCCGACGAAGCCGCCGGCGACGGCGACCACGGTGGTCGAGCGCGCGCCGATGAAATGGAGCTGGCGCAGCGTCACCCGCGCCTGCCGCCACGGACGCATGAGGTGTGGCACGACGAGCGCGAGGAAGATGCCGCCGCGGCCGAGTCCGGCCAGCGGTGCGAGCAGGCGGTCGATTCGGCCGCTTGCCGTCGCGCTAGTCATCGATGTCCGCCGTCAGACGATCGAGCAGGGCGTCGCCGTCATCGGCACGGCGACTGCCGCGACGGCCGAGCAGCCCGGCCACGTAACCGTCATCGAGAGCGCGCAACTCGTCCAGCGTGCCGAGCGCGCGGACCGCGCCGTCACCGATGACGAGGACGCGGTCGGCGATGCGCACGACGCTCTCCAGCGCATGGGTGACGACGACGATGGTCATCCCCAAGGCATCCCGCAGGCGCAGGATGAGACTGTCGAGTTCGTCGGCGCTGACCGGATCGAGACCCGCGGAGGGCTCGTCGAAGAACAACACCTTGGGGTCCATGATGCAGGCGCGCGCGAGCCCGGCGCGCTTGAGCATGCCGCCGGAGAGTTCGGCCGGCATGTAGTGCTCGGCATGGGCGAGGTTCATCATCTCGAGCTTCATGCGGCTCATGATGCGGATGGTGGCGCGGTCGAGCCGCGTGTGCTGGCGCAGCGGTAGCTCGATGTTCTCGATCACGCTCATCGAATTGATCAGCGCGCCATGCTGGAAGGCGACGCCGATGCGGCGCCGCAGCGCATAGACCTGCTCTCGCGCGGCCGGATGCAGGGCCCGGCCGAGCAGATCGATCTCGCCGGCCACCGGCGTGCTGAGGCCGAGCAGGTGACGCATCAAGGTGGTCTTGCCGGAGCCGCTCGCGCCCATGATGACGAAGACCTCGCCGCTTGCGACCTCGAACGAGACGTCGTCGAGCACGCGGCGCGCGCCGTAGGCGGCGTACAGGCCGCGCACGGCGAGGGCGGGCGCGTGGCCGCGGGCGGTGTCGGTCGCTGTCATCGCGGGATGGGCGGTCGGGGCCGGTGCGGAACTGTGCCCTAGTATCGATGGTCGTCCGCCGTGACGAAAGGGCCACGCCGCGGTGCCGTGATCACCGCCATGGCGTCCGCTATAGTGCCGGCCCCGGGCAGCGAGTGGAGTGAGACCAACCATGGAACCCTTGTCGGGTTTGCGCAGCGAAGCGGCGATCATCGAGGAGGGGTATGCCTGGCAGCGCGCCGGCGAGCGCGTGGTCCTGGCCACGGTTGCCCACACCTGGGGCTCGTCGCCGCGGCCGGCCGGCGCCGTCATGGTGCTGAGCGAGCACGGTCGTTTTCTCGGCTCGGTGTCGGGCGGTTGCATCGAGGAAGAGCTGATCGCGCGGGTGCATGACGATTTTCCTGATCGCTTCCAGACGCTCCAGTACGACTCCGATTCGACGCGGTCCTTGCCCTGCGGCGGGCGTCTGCTGCTGACCCTCGAGCCGCTGGCCGACATCGCCGGGCTCGACGAACTGCTCGCCGCGCTGCGCGCCGGGCGGAGCGTCGAGCGCAGCATCCGCCTGGCCGACGGTGGCGCGGGCTGGCACGAAGCCGAGGCCGGTGCGCGCACGCGCCTCGCCGACGATCACCTCGCGGTGGTCTACGACCCGGCCTGGCACCTCGTCGTGGTCGGTGCCGGCGAACTGGCGCAATGGGTGAGCCGGCTCGGTCGCCTGCTCGACTACGCCGTGGCGGTGTGTGATCCGCGCCCGGAATACCGTGAAGCCTGGGCCCTGGAGGATCTCGCCGTCAGCGCCGAGCATCCCGACGATTTCATCGAGGCGCTCGGTTGCGATGCGCGCAGTGCCGTCGTCGCCCTGACCCATGACCCCAAGGTCGACGACCTGGCCATCATCGAGGCGCTGGCAACCGACGCCTTTTACGTCGGCGCGCTCGGTTCGCGACGTACGACGGCGGCTCGCGCGGCACGCCTGCGCGAGCATTTCGGCATGGACGATGCCGCTATCGCCCGCATCCATGGCCCGGTCGGTATCGACCTCAATTCGCGCCGGCCGCAGGAGATCGCGCTCGCCGTGCTGACTGACATCACCGCGGCGCGCAACGGCGTGGCCATCTCGACCCATCGCCTGGCAACCTGAAGCACCGGCGATGAAGGTCACCGGCCTGTTGCTGGCCGCCGGCTGTGCGCGCCGTTTTGGCGCCGACAAGCTGCTTGCGCGACTGCCAGGCGGCGACACCGTGCTCGCCGCCAGCGCCCGTCGGCTGGCGGTCGCCGTCGACGACGTCCTGGCCATCGTGCCCGCACACGATCACGCGCGTACCCGCCTGCTCGACGAACTCGACGTGCCGTGGGTGGTCTGCGCGGATGCCGCCGCGGGCATGGCGCACAGTCTGCGCGCCGGGGTGGTGGCGACGCCCGCTGCCGAAGCCTGGCTGGTGGCGCTGGCCGACATGCCGTTCGTCAGTGCGGCGACCCTGGAGCGGCTGGTGGCGGCGCTGCGCGAGGGTGCGGCGGTGGTGTTGCCCAGCCACGACGGCCGTGACGGTCACCCGGTCGGCTTCGCCGCCAGCTGGCGTGACGCCCTGTGCGCGCTCAGCGGTGACCACGGCGCGCGCGCGGTCATCGACGCCGCTGGCGCCTGTGTGCGGCGTCTCGCGGTCGAGGACGAAGGCGTCGTGCGCGACATCGACCACCCCGGCGACCTCCCCGCGGAAGCGTGAGCGCCGCCAGCCGCGCGATCAATGCAGGACGAGGAATTGCTCGAGAGGACTCGGGCGGCCGACCTCGTAGCCCTGCACGAAGTCGACGCCAACCTCGCGCAGCATGGCCAGGGTCGGCGCGTCCTCGACGAATTCCGCGATGGTCTGCTTGCCCATGACGTGGCCGATCTCATTGATCGAGCGGACCATGGCGAGATCGATCGAGTCGCTGCGGATGTCGCGGACGAAGGCGCCATCGATCTTGAGGAAATCGACCGGCAGGCGCTTGAGGTAGGCCAGCGAGGAGAAGCCGCTGCCGAAATCGTCCAGCGCGAAGCGGCAGCCGCGCTCCTTCAAGCGCTCGATGAAGCGCGTCGCCTGCACCATGTCGGCCACGGCCGCCGTCTCGGTGATCTCGAAACACAGCTTGTGCGGCGGCACCGCAGTACGGTCGAGCAGGTCGAGGATGTAATGCAGCAACTCGTCGTTGCCGATCGACTGCCCCGAGAGATTCACCGAACAGAGGTCGAGCGCGTGCTGGTCGGCGTCCTGTTGTTCGAGCCAGGCGAAGACCCGCCCGACCACCCAGCGGTCGAGGCGGCTGGTGAGCTGGTAGCGATCGGCTGCCGGCAGGAACTCGCCGGGCAGGATGAGACCACCCTGCTCGTCGACCATGCGCAACAGGATTTCGTAATGACGACCGCCGGCATGGTCGCCGAGCGGCGAGATTTCCTGGAACGACAGCGCGAAGCGGTCCTCGACCAGGGCCGCGTTGATGCGCGCGGCCCAGCGCAGCAGGCCGTGGCGGGCGACCACCGGAGCATTGTCGCTCTGGTAGACGTGGATGCGGTTGCGGCCGGCGTCCTTGGCCGCATGGCAGGCCGTCTCGGCCATCGACAACACCGTGCCGGCGTTCTCGCAGCCGGCGTCGATCGGCGCGATGCCGATACTCGCCGAGATGCTGTAGTGCTGACCACGTGCCGAGAAGGCATAGCCCTCGATGGCACGGCGCAAGGCATCCGCGGCGCTGCGCGCGGCGTCGATCGGGCAGTCCTCGAGAAGCACGGCGAACTTGTCGCCACCGACCCGGGCGATGGTGTCGCGCTTGCGCGCAATGCTGCGCAGCAGGTGCGCCAGCTGGCGCAGCAGCGCATCGCCGTTCTCGTGCCCGCAGGCCTCGTTGATCAGGGTGAAGCGGTCGAGGTCGAGCAGGACGAGGGCATGCTCGGTATGTTCGGCCAGGGCACTGTCGATGACCTGGCCGAGGCGCTGCTCCAGGACCTTGCGGTTGGCCAGGCCGGTGACGTCGTCGTGGGTCGACTGGAAGGTCAGCAGCTCGCTCAGCTTGTAGGTGTCGTCGATGTCCTCACAGGTCACCAGCACCAGGGTGCGGCCGCCACTCGGCACCGCGCAGGCCGTGTTGCGCATCCACACGACGCTGCCGTCCTTCTTGACGTGGCGGATGTCCCAGCGGTGCACGCGCCCGGGCATGGCGAGCGTGCCGGCGAAGCTCTCCTGGGCGAGTCCGCGATCCTCGGCCACGAATAACTCGAGCATCGAGCGCCCGACGAGGTTGTCGGCGTGGTAGCCGAGGTAGCGGGCGCCGAAGCGATTGGCGTAGAGCACGGTACCTTCGGCGTCGAGGGTGAAGCAGGTCATCGGTGTGTTGTCGTGCATGACGTCGAATGGGACGCCGTGGACCTGTTCGATGCTCTCGAGGAAGGCCTCGGTCTCGTCCGGGCCATGCGCGGGCGGCAGCAGCGCGGTGGCGGCGGGCTCCAGCGCCAGCATGTCGCGCATCAGTGCACTGTGTTCGCGCAGCCGCGCCACGGTGTCCTTCAGCGCGAGCTGGGTGCGGATCCGTGCGAGCAGAATGGGCAGCTCGCCCGGCTTGATGATGTAGTCGTTGGCACCGAGATCGAGGCTCTTGTTGATGTCGGCCTTCTCACCGCTGGCGGCGAGCACGATGACCGGCAGTTCGGTGGCCGTGTAGTGCCGGCGCAGGCGGCGCAGGACCTCCTGACCACCGCAACCAGGCATGTTGAGATCGAGCAGGACGAGATCGAAACGTTGCCGGGCGGACTGGGCCAGCGCGTCTTCGCCGTCGATTGCCGTGTGGACATCGAAACCCTTGGCGCCGAGGCGGAGTGATATCGCCTTGCGGATGGTCGCGTTGTCGTCGACAGCAAGCACCTTGGGCGCGGTGTGCTGGGCCAAGTGATCCTCCTCGCGGCGGCAACCCCTCGCCGGTATCCGTTCTTGTTGACGTTTCCCTGCAGGCGCGGACGGGGGTCGAGCGTGGCCAGTGTAGGCACTGGTTCGCGCTTTGCACAACGAAAGCCCAACAGGTAGAGGAGTTTGTACCCGAAATGTGAGGTGGTTCGTGTTAATTCCCGGCTAACTTGGCGAGTCCGGGTAACACGGCAGGCGAGCGCCGCTGCTCGCGTGCGCGCGACGGCCGCCGCGGTTCGAGGCGGAAAGCGTCCCACAGCCCCATGCCGCGCCACTGTCCCGCATGCCGACCGTAGAGCGTGCGTTCGAGGTCGAGCACGGCCTCGGCGAAGGCCACGGTTTCGATGCGGGCGACGAGCTCACGCAGGTTGCGGCAATCGCTCCCGCCGCGGCTCGCGCCCCACGCCAGCAAGGCGTCGCGCGCGGCGGCGGGGTCGTCGGCGCCGCAAGCCGATTTGAGGGCACTGGCCGCGCTGGCCGCACGTACGACGGCAACATCGGCGGCGTCCGAATCGGTGGCTCCGCCCGGCGTGCGACGCGCACGACTGCGCCACCAGGCGAAGAGCGTGGCCAGCCACAGGACGGCGAGGACGGCCGTGGCTGCCATCCACGCGGCGGGACGCGCGGCGGCGGGCGACGGTGCCGGCGCGGTCGTGCTGTCGGCCGCCGGTGTGGCCAGCGCAGGAGGTGCCGGCGCCGTTGGCGTCGGTGCCGCCGAGGTGGTCGCGGCGCCGCTGAACGCGATCGTCCGCGCCGGCAACTCGGCCTGCTCGAGGGTGTCGGTTTCGGTGTTCCACCACGGCAGCGTCAGCGCCGCAAAGGTCACCGGACCCGGCTGGCCCGCGATGATGGCGACCTTCTGCTGCCGCACGGCGGTGAATCCGGTCGCCGTGTCCTGCTCGTTGGTCTGCGCCTGGTCCGGGTAGAGCTTGGTGCCATCGGGCGCGGCCGGTGTGACTGCCGGCAATTGACCGGCGACGAGGCCGTCTGCCCACAGGAACAGGGTCCGTGCGATCGGCGTGCCGGCGTCGGCGCGGGGGGCATCGGGGTCCCATTCCTCGTGCAGGCGCAGGCGCCGTGCCGGCAGCCAGGTGGCGCCGGCGGGAAAGGCCGCCGGCACCGGGCGGACGTCGAGCTCGACCGCCTCGGACTGCACGCGGCGGGTTTGCAGCGATTGTGAGAAGGGGTCGAACAACGAGCGCACACCACGTACGACCTGGGTCGTCAGCGCCAGTGGTGCCACCGTCAGCGCGCCGCTCTGCTGGGGAAAGATGGCGTAGCGCTGTTCGAAAGCGTCGTAGCTGACGCCGTTGACCTGCGTGCGGTACTGGCGGCCGTCGCCGAGCGGTTTGACCACGGCATCGACACTGGTCTCGAGGGGGGAGAAGCGCGGGCTGGACAGCTCGACGCGATGCAGCAGGCGCACGGTGTAGATGACCTGCTGCTGGACGTAAGGGTTCAGCGGCGTCGCCTCGGCCTGGAGGATGATGTCGGCATCGCGCGTGGTGGCCTGGCCGGGCGCGCCGGCGACCGCCTCGACCGTGCGTGCCGGGCTCTCCTGCTGGCCGAAGCGGACGGGCGGGATGGTCAGGGTGCCGCCGCGGCGCGGCATGGCATCGAGGACCCAGGTGGTCGACTGGCTGCGTCGGCCATTGGTCCATTCGAGCGAAGACTGGCGGTTACGACCGATAATCTCGAAATCCTTCTCAAGCGGCGCGAAATCGGGCTCGCCGACGTCGGCGTCGTCGGCACGAAAGGTGATGCGACAGGACTGGTCGGCGACCACCGGGTCAGGCGCGACTTCGACCACGATCGCCGCCTGCGCGGCCACGACGCTGGCCAGGGCGGCGAGGAACGCGCACATCAGGATCAGCCCGGAGTTCCTGCGCCGCGCTCGCCGCGGCCGCCGAGCGGCCCACACGCCCGGCTCGCGCTCGCCGCGGTCTCCTCGACGGGGCGTCGCACAGGGCTTCGTCGTCAATGGCTCCATGCGGTCCGACGCTGCGGCTTCGTGTCGACCTCGCGACGGACGGGGGTGAGAAAGTCGAGCGAGGCGTTTCATCACCAACGGTCTCCGGCATACGGCTCGTCGCCGTAACGCTGCTTGTAGAGATACTGGAACTTGCGTCGCAGCAGGCCACCCGGGTCGTCCGGGATCTGGCGTAACCATTGTTCGGTGGCCTGGGCACGCTCGGCGTCGCTCTCGTCGCCGTCCTCGGCCTGCTCGGCGCGGGCGGTCCGCGTCTCTTCGCCGTCCTCGCTGTCCGTCGGATCGGGCGCGGGCTGGGCCTGCTCGGACTCGTCCTCGCCCTGGTCGCCCTGCGGTGGTTCGGCTTGCGGTTGCTCGGCATTCGACTCGCCGCCGGCATCGCCGTCGGACTGCGCCTGGTCGGACGGTTGCGGCTGGCCGCCCTGGCTGCCACCCTCACCCTGGCTCTGTTCGTCCTGCGCGCGTTCGCCGGCGCCGGCTTCCTCGTTGTCGTCCTGGCCCTGTTGTTGCTGCGTGTTGTCCTGCTGTTGTTGCTGCTGTTCGAGGAGCTTCTCGACGAGTTCCTTGTTGTGCGCGGCGTCGTCGTCGCCCGGCGTCAGTTCGAGCGCGCGATCGTAGGCGGCGATGGCCTCGTCGTAACGGCCGAGCCGGGCCAGGGCGTTGCCGCGGTTGTAATGGCCGCGCGCGCTGTCGTCTTCGGCCAGGTCGGCGGCGGCGGCGGCGTAGTCGCCTGCGCGGTAACGCGCTGCGCCACGCCACGCCTGGTCGGCGAACGAATGGCCGGCGGCGTCGTAGTCGCCGGCAGCGAAGGCCGCCGCGCCGGCCTGGTCGTCGGTGCGCCACCAGTCGGCCAGGACCGGTGGCGGAACCAGCGGCAGGGCCAGCACCAGCGCAAACAGGGCGCCGCGCCGGAAGCCGAGGGCGGCCAGCACCAGCAGCGGCAGCAACAACCACGGCCCGGCTTCCTCCCATTGGTTCGAGGAGAGGTCGGCGCGACGCTCGGCGTCGCTTGCGAGCGCGGCCTGGAGGTGGCGTTCGAGACGGGCGAGGTCGGTGTCGTCGCCACCGACGTCGAGATAGAGACCGCCGTGCTCGGTGGCGAAAGTGGCCAGGGCGCCGGCATCGAGCGTGCTCATGACGAGTTGGCCGTCGTCGCGTTTGAGAAAGCCGCCGCTGCGGTCGGGAATGGGTGCGCCCCCGCCGGTGCCGACGCCGAGCACGCTGACAGCGAGGCCAGCGCGCGCCGCCGCGGCTGTGGCGCGGGCGAGGCTGTCGGGTTCGGCGCCGTCGGTGACCAGGAGGACGTGCCCGGGGCCGCCGCCGGCCTGGTGTACCAGTTCGGCCGCGAGTTCGATGGCCGCTGCCGGTTCGCTGCCCTGGCTCGGCATGATCGACGTGTCGAGATCCTGCAGCTGCCCGGCCAGCGTCTGGGTGTCGTCGGTCAGGGGGGTGACGACGAAGGCCTGTGCCGCGAACACCACCAGCGCGGTCTGGCCGTCGCGACGTGCGCGCAGGAGGTCGGCAAGCCGGTAACGCGCGCGGACGAGGCGGGACGGCGCGATGTCCGCCGCGTTCATCGACTGCGAGAGATCGAGCGCGATGACCAGTGCCGATTCCTCGCGAAACACCGGTACCGGGATGCGTTGCCAGGTCGGCCCGGCGAGGGCGAGAACGGCGAGCAGCCCGGCCAGGACCAGCAGCGGCGCTCGGCGACCCCCCAGCGTGGAGTGCTCGTCGAGCATGACGTGCGGGCGCAGGGCTTCGTCGACGCAGCGTGCCCAGCCGCCGCTGCGCCCGTCGCCGCGCGCGTTCCACCACACCAGCAGTACGAAGGGCAGCAGGGCGAGCAGCCAGGACGGGCGCAGGAAGTGGAATTCGCTCACGACACGCCCACCGGCGCCGGCGCCACCGCCCGTCCGGGCAGACGCAGTAACAGCAGGCAGAAGAATGCGAGGGCCGTGCCCAGTGGCCAGTGGAACAGCGCCGTGCGCGGGCGGAAGTGCTCGCCGGCATGTTCGATCGGTTCGAGTTGATCGAGCTCGCTGTAGATGGCCTCGAACTCGGCCGTGTCGCGGGCGCGGAAATAGCGTCCGCCGGTCTTCTTCGCAATGGCTTTCAGCGTTTCCTCGTCGAGGTCCGCGGACGGGTTGATGCGCACCGAACCGAAGAAACCGCGCTGGATGGCTTCGTCGGCGCCAATGCCGATGGTGTAGACCTTGAGTCCGGCTTCGGCGGCGAGGTCGGCGGCACGCAACGGTTCGACCTCGCCCGCGGTGTTGCGGCCGTCGGTCATCAGGATGAGGACCTTGTCGGCGGTGTCCTCTTCGCGCAGGCGCTTGACCGCGAGACCGAGCGCATCGCCGATCGCGGTCTGGCGCCCGGCGATGCCGATGACGGCTTCGTCGAGCAGATGCTGGACGGTCGGGCGGTCGAAGGTCAGTGGCACGTGCAGGTAGGCCTGCTGTCCGAACAGGATGAGGCCGAGGCGGTCGCCGCTGCGGCGGGCGATGAAATCGCGCGCCACGACCTTGGTCGCGGTAAGTCGATCGACCGGCCGGCTGTTCAGCACGAAATCGGTCTCGCGCATGCTCTCGGAGAGGTCGACGGCGAGCATCAGGTCCCGTCCGCTGACCGGTACTTCGATCGGCTCTCCCACCCACTGCGGGCGCATCGCCGCGCCGACCAGCAGCAGCCAGGCCAGGGTGGCGACGAGCAGGCGCCAGCGTGCCGTCCCTTGGGCCGGGCCGCCGCCCGCGAGGACGCGGAAATCACCGAGATCCGGCACACGAAGCACCCCGCCGCCGGCACTGGCGACCGGTTTCAACCAGCGCCGCAACAGCCACGGCAGGGGCAGCGCGGCGGCGAGCCAGGGCCAGTCGACCTCAAGCACCGACCATTCCCCGTCGACGGCTGGCGGTGCGGAACAGGGCGGCGAGCCAGGTGCTCGCGGCGCGCAGGTCCGCCGGGTCGAGGCTGGCCGCGGCGACTGGCGAATAGGCCGCCCGGGTCAGCACGGTCGCGAGCGCGGGCGGTGGCTCCGCACCGGCGAGCCGCTCCAGCGCCGCGATCCAGTCGGCGCCGGTGACGGCCGCCTCGACCCCGCAGGCCAGCGCGGCGCGGCGGGCGAGGCGTGACAGGCCCGCGGCGCAGGCATGGGGATCGCGATCGTCCGCGTAGCGTGCCTCGATGAGGGCGAGTTCGGCCAGCGCGGCGCGAGCGAGGCGACCGCGACGGCGCCACCACCACCAGGCCAGCGTGGCGATTCCGGCGACGAGCAGCGTGGTGGCCAGCCACCACCAACCCGGCGCTGGCGGCCACCACGGCACAGGCGGTGGCAGATGGATGTCGCGCAGCGGCAGGCTGGCCGGGTCGGGCGGGTTCATGTCGTCAACAACCGGACCAGGCCGCCGAAGGGATCGGCCACGGTGTCGACGGCGACGTGCGGCAGGCCTTGTTCACGGCACAGGCGGCGCAGGCGCTCCTGGCGGGCTTCGAAGCGCGCCGCGTAGGCGGCGCGGTGTGCATCGTCGATGCTCGCCAGGCGCAGGGTTTCGCGGGTGTCGGACAAGGCGCCTCCACCATCGAGAACGGGAAACGCGGCCTCGAGGGGGTCGTGTATGCCGACCAGGGCGAGATCGGTATGCAGCGCCAGGCGGGCGAGGGCGGCGCAGACGCTCTCGTCGAGATCGCGGAAATCGCTGATGAAGAAGATCTGGCTGCCGGGCTTGGCGACGCGGCGCAGGCGCTCGACGGTATCGGACAACGCGCTTCCGGTCGGCGCGGCGGCCGCCGCCACGGTGCGCCAGCGCTCGGCGTTCTCCACCAGCACCTTGAGCAGGCGGACGAGCGCGGTCTGGCCGCGTCGTGGCGCGACCTCGTGGTGCTCGCCGGCCCCGAAGACCAGGGCCCCGACGCGATCGCCACTTTGTTCGGCGCGCCAGCCGACCAGGCTCGCGATACGCGCGGCCTGCACCGCCTTGAACACGCCGCGGGTGGCGAAGAACATCGCGGGGCGCAGGTCGATGCAGAGAAACACCGGCCGTTCGCGTTCTTCGCGGAAGAGCTTGGTGTGCGGCTTGCCAGTGCGCGCGGTGACGCGCCAATCGAGCTGGCGGATGTCGTCGCCCGGCTGGTAGGGCCGCGACTCGTCGTACTCCATGCCGCGACCACGCCGGCGCGAAAGGTACTGACCGGCGGCGCGGGTGCGCCGCGGCGGGGTCAGGGGTGGCAGCCGTCGGGCGGCGCCGGCCAGGGCCATGAGATCGCGCAGGTTCGGTTCGACGCGCGCCAGCCCGGCACCGGCAGGTGTGGCGTCCGCGGCGCGCGCGCTGGTGGGAGAGGCCGGCACCACGGGCTCAGGGGACGGCGATGCGGCCGAGCAGCTCGTCGACGAAGCGGTCGGGGGTGATGCCGTCCGCCGCGGCCTCGTAGTTGAGTATCAGGCGGTGCCGCAGCGCGTCGTGGGCAACGTCCTGGACGTCGGCCGGGCTGACGAAGTCCTCACCGCGCAGCCAGGCGTGGGCGCGCGCGGCGCGGTCGAGGGCGAGCGTGCCGCGTGGGCTGGCGCCGTAGGCCAGCCAGTTTTCGAGATCCGCACCGTAGGCGGCCGGGGTACGCGTTGCGAAGACGATTTCCATGAGGTAGTTCTCGACGTCCTCGCTCATGTAGATGTCGAGCACCTCGCGACGGGCGGCGAAGATGCAGGCCTGGTCGAGCACGGGCGAGGGCGCCAGCGTGGCGCCGGCGTCGACGGCCGCTTCGCTGCGCGCAAGGTGCAGGATGCGGCGCTCGGCTTCGTGGTCCGGGTAGCCGATGTTGATGTGCAGCAGGAAGCGGTCGAGCTGCGCCTCGGGCAATGGGTAGGTGCCTTCCTGTTCGAGCGGGTTCTGGGTCGCCATCACCATGAACAGAGCCGGCAGGGCATAGGACTTGCGGCCGATGGTGATCTGGCGCTCGGCCATCGCTTCGAGCAGGGCCGACTGCACCTTGGCCGGGGCGCGGTTGACCTCGTCGGCCAGCACGAGGTTGTGGAACAGGGGGCCCTGCTGGAAGGCAAAGGAGCCGTCCTGCGGGCGGTAGACCTCGGTGCCGGTGAGATCGGCCGGCAGCAGGTCCGGTGTGAACTGGATGCGATGGAACTCGCCCTCGATGCCCTCCGACAGCACCTTGATGGCGCGGGTCTTGGCCAGGCCGGGCGCGCCTTCGACCAGGAGGTGGCCGTCGGCGAGCAACGCCACGAGCAGACGCTCGACGAGATGTTCCTGGCCGATGATGCGATGGGAGACGAAGTCGCGCAGCCGCGCGATGGATTCACGGTTCGTGGTGGCAGTGTCCAAGGTGCTGTCCGGTTGGTGCAACGGGTGCATTCGCGCGGGGGTGCCGAACGGGGTGCCCGGCGATTTTATTGGGTTGCAAGACCGAGGAGAACCATCGGAGTTCCCGTGCCGGTGCGCCATCCGCTGCCAGGCTCGTCACACGCCTCCGCCCACGCGCCTGCGGATCGTCATCAAATCGTAGTGTCGTTGTCATAGGCTCATTCCGGCGCGCGACGATGGCGCGCCGCGTCGCACCCCGGCTCGCAACGATCGCGTGCCCTCATCGCGCCCGCGGCGGAGCGTGGAGACGGTGCGATCACGCGTGCGGAAATCCGGACGAAATCCTCATGCAGCGCAAGCGAGCGCGCTGGCGGGACTCCAGACATACAGTCATAATCCGCGCTTAACATGTTGTTAATACTGGCTGTGGCCGGGCAGCGGACCCGGGCACGGCGGCCGCCGACAGCGTGCCGGGACGAACCCGGGCCGTTCGTCGCACCACGCGCCAAGGAGTCCACGTGAGCACATCGCAGAGCATCGTTCCGGTCGTTCTGGCCGGTGGTGGCGGCACCCGGCTGTGGCCGCTGTCACGCGGCCATTACCCCAAGCAGTTCCTGGCCGTGGGCGGTACCGATTCACTGTTGCAGCGTACGGTCGGACGTTTCGCGGCGCTGCCCGAGACGCCGGCAGCACCGATTGTCGTGTGCAACGAGGAGCACCGTTTCCTGGTCGCCGAGCAATTGCGCCAGGCTGGCGTCGTCGCCGATCTCGTGCTCGAACCGGCTGGTCGCAACACGGCGCCAGCATTGTGCGCCGCCGCCTTCCGCGCGCTGGCGCTCGCGCCCGGTGACGATGCCGACCCGGTCCTCGTGGTGATGCCGGCCGATCATCTGGTCGGCGACCTCTCCGCCTTCGGCGCCGCCCTCGCCGTCGCCCTCGAACAGGCGCGGGCAGGCCGGGTGGTGACGTTCGGGGTCACCCCGACGCGGGCGGAAACCGGCTACGGCTACATCGAGACCGGCGCGCAGGTCGGCAGCAGCGGCGAACCGTGCTGCCGCGAACTCGCCGCGTTCCGCGAGAAACCCGACGCCGCGACGGCCGCGGCCTATCTCGCCGGCGGGCGTCACCTGTGGAACGCGGGCATCTTCATCGTGCGGGCGGGCGTGTGGTTGCAGCACGCACGCGCATTCTGTCCCGCCATCGTCGCCGCCGCCGAAGCGGCAGTCGCTGCCGGGAGTGCCGACGGTGATTTCTTCCGCCTCGACCGCGCGGCGTTCGAGGCGAGCCCCGCCGACTCCATCGACTACGCCGTCATGGAACCCCTGTCAGGGCGCGCCGGCGAGGCAGTGGTCGTCGAACTCGACGCCGCCTGGTCCGACGTCGGTTCATGGACCGGCCTGTGGCAGGTCTCGCCACGGGACGAGCACGACAACGTCCTCGAAGGCGACGTCTGCGTGATCGAGTCGAGCAACAACCTGGTCCATGCCACGCACCGCCTGGTGACCACGCTCGGCGTCAGCGGGTTGGCGGTGGTCGAGACCGCCGATGCCGTCCTCGTCGCCGATCTCGGACACACCGAAGCGGTCAAGGACGTCGTGGCGTGGTTGTCGTCCCGCGATCGCGAGGAACGCCTCACCCATCGCCGCGTCTACCGCCCGTGGGGCAGTTACGAGTCGATCGACGACGGTCCGCGCTTCCAGGTCAAGCGCATCACCGTCAGCCCTGGCGCCGCGCTCTCGCTGCAGATGCACCACCACCGCGCCGAGCACTGGATCGTCGTCTCCGGCACTGCCCGCGTGACGCGCGGCGACGAGTCCTTCCTGCTCAGCGAGAACGAGTCGACGTACATACCGCTGGGGGCGGTGCATCGGCTGGCGAATCCCGGCACGTTGCCACTCGAGCTGATCGAAGTGCAGTCCGGCAGCTACCTTGGCGAGGACGACATCGTTCGCTTCGAAGACCGCTACAACCGTTCATGACGTCGATATCGCGGACGATCCGGGGTCCGCAGGGAGAACCCGTCTTGGCCAGATTGACAACGATTCCGCCCGTCCTGGCGCTGGTGATTTTCTTGCTGGGCACACCCGGCGCGACCGCCGACGAGGCAGTCGGCGAGCCCGCCGCGCCGAGTTCGGGATATCACATCCAGCCCGGCGACGCCCTGCGCATTTCGGTGTGGAAGGAAGCAGACCTGCAGCAGGACCTGCTGGTGCGCCCGGATGGTGGGTTCTCGTTTCCGCTCGCGGGCGACCTTGCCGCCGCCGGCCACACGGTTGGTGAGATCCAGGCCGAACTCGCGTCCCGCATCGAGGAGTACATACCGGATCCGGTCGTCACCGTGCAGGTGCTGCAGACCGAGGGCAATACCATCTACGTTCTGGGCAAGGTCCAGCGTCCCGGCGCCTATGTCATGAACCGCCCGCTCGACGTCACCCAGGCTCTGGCGCTGGCCGGGGGGTTGGCGGTGTTCGCCGAGGAGAACTCGATATCCATCCTGCGGCGCACCGACGGCGCGCAGACGGTTCTCCAGTACCGCTACGGCGATGTCCAGTACGGCCGCGACCTCGACCAGAACGTGGTCCTCCACGCGGGAGATGTGGTGGTGGTGCCCTGAGAGCCGGTGTCGCGCGCGCAGGACTCGGTATGCGGCATCACGGCGGCAGCGCGCGGGCATGCCTGCTCGGCCTCCTCCTGGCGGCCGGAGGGAGTGCTGCATCGGCATCCGAAACGGCCTTCTATCCGGCGCTGCAGACGCGCATGGCTCTCTACGACAATCGCCGTATGAGACCGGACGACAGTCTGATCGATCTGGCGTCGATCACCGACGCACGTGTCGGCATCGTGCATTCGACGCCGGAGTACACCGTTTCGTTGGTGCCCCAGGGGCGCATCTCGCGTTACGTTCGCCAGGGTGAACTCGACGCCGACGACGTGTTCGTCGATGTCGGAGCGACCCGCCGATTCGAACGCGACGAGTTGAACGGCCAGTTCCGCTTCGAACGGCAGACGACGCTCACCACCGAACTCACCGATTCGGGCGTTCTCGATACCAATCTCTACCGGACCCAACTCGGCGGTCGGGGTAGCTGGCGCCACAACTGGACCGAACGGCTGGTCAGCACCGTGTCCGGCGGCGTCATCGACAACAGCTACGAGGAGCTCCCTGGTTCGGCCTTCATCGATTTCCGCACTTCTGATGCTGCCCTGGGCCTGCAATATGCCGTCAGCCCACAGACGACGTGGTTGCTGGACCTCGGTGTCAATCGTTTCGATACCCCGGCGCTCGATAGCTGCACCGTCAGTTACACCTA
Source organism: Gammaproteobacteria bacterium (assembly GCA_050184115.1). Taxonomy (GTDB): domain Bacteria; phylum Pseudomonadota; class Gammaproteobacteria; genus JACKNG01. Next base: position 273,037 of record JBFXAQ010000007.1, read on the forward strand.
CCAGTTCGGCATTCAGCACGTGTTCGATCAAACGTTGGACGCAACATTCCGTGTTGGCCAGAACATCAGCCGACGCACGACCCGATTCTCGCAACCGCGCCTGGTCTCGTTGTTTCCGTTGCGGTTCGAGACGATCCGCGGCACCGACAAGGAACACGGCGCCGGACGCCTGGTCAACGTCCTCGTTTCGCGGCACTTCGAACGCGCCGACCTCGACATCTATTGGGACCGCTACTTTTCGCCTTCCAACCAGGGCGGTCGCCAGCAGCGCCAGACGGTCGGCGCCGAATTCGAATGGGACATGCGTGAACGTTGGACCGCGACGTGGGATTTCGAGTACCGCGTCCAGGACCGCGAAAGCGATTTCGTGACCGGCGTCGATGCGCTCGATGTGTACGAGACCGGGGCGACGCTGGCCTGGCAGTTCACGCGCGAGATCAGTCTCGAAGCGACCTACCGATTCCGGCTGCAGGTGAGCGCCGCGGTACCGTCGACGGCGTCTTCGAACGAACTCGTGCTGGCGCTGCGGTACGGCGGGCGCGCATTCGACTGGCCGTTCGAATGGCCGCGTTAAACACTGTCACACGGTGCTATTCTGTGCCCGCGCACAACAACCTGCGAGGCGTCCGGCTGGTACGGTGCGCGCTGCGCGTACACCGGCACTGTCCCACCCCCCTGCGCCGTTCCACGTAACCTGAAGACATGAATATGCCCAGTCAGGAATTGACGCTGCACGACTACCGTGCAGCCTTGCGCCGTCGCCGCGGTCTGCTGCTGCGCGTGATCCTGCTCGTCGCGGTGCCCGCGGTGGCGATCGCGTTGCTGCTGCCGGCGGTCTACCGCAGCGAAGCGATCATCCTCATCGAACAGCAGGAGATCCCGGCCGACCTCGTCCGCTCGACCGTGACCAGCTTCGCCGACCAGCGCATCCAGACGATCAGCCAGCGCGTGATGACGTCGACGAACCTGATGTCGATCATCGAGAAATACGATCTCTACATCGAGGAGCGCGCGCGGGAGCCCCGCGAGGTCGTGTTACAGGAGATGCGCCAGAACATCGGTCGCCGCATGATCAGCGCGGACGTCGTCGACCCTCGGAGCGGGCGGCCCACCGAGGCGACGATCGCGTTCAGCCTGTCATTCGACAGCAGGAGCCCGCAGACCGCCCAGCGTGTCGCCAACGAACTGGTCTCTCTGTACCTGAACGAGAACATCAAGAGCCGGACCGAAGCCGCGGCCGAGACGGCGTCCTTCCTGACCGACGAAGCCCGTGGATTGCGCGAACGCGTCGAGGAACTCGAGGGCCGCCTCGCGGACTTCAAGGAGCGCAACGCAGACAATCAGCCCGACCTCGAACGCATGACGCGCGAGATGCTGAATCGAACCGACTCCGAATTGAGCGAAATCGACCGTCGTCAGGAAGTCGCGCGCCGTGACCGGATATTCGTCGAGGCCCAACTCACGCAGACCGAACCGTTCGACAGTAGCGGCACGCCGGGCGAGCTGAGTTCGATCGAGCGATTGCGCGCGACCGAAGCCGAACTCGCCGGTGCGGAAGCATCCTATGGCGTCAATCACCCGGATGTCGTTCGCCTGCGCAAGATGGCCGATGCCTTGCGCAGCCAGGTCAAGCCGGGCGAAGCGCGCCAGATCTACGAAGACGAGATGGAGCAGGCCAGACTCGAGCTGGCACGGGTCGAACGCGAGTACGGCGCGGACCACCCGGATGTCGGCACTGCACGGCGCAAGGTCGATACCTTGACGGCCAAGCTGGCCGGGCTGCCGCAGGAGGACGCGAGCGCCACGCCGACCAATCCGGTCTACCTGTCGTTGCAGGCGCGGCTCGAGGGCATCGACGCCGAGATCGCGGGCCTTCAGCGCCAGCGCGAACAACTGGCCGCGCGGCGTGCGGAACAACAGGCGAACCTGGCGCGGATCCCGGCCGTGGAGGCCGAGTATCGCGAGATCGTCCGCGAGTACGACACCACCATGCAGAAGTACCGGGAGATCACCGCCAAGCAGATGGAGGCGCGTCTTTCGGAGAACCTGGAGGCGGAACGCAAGGGCGAAAAGTTCACCCTCATCGAACCGCCGATGACGCCGGAGCAACCGGCCAAACCGAACCGGGGCGCGATTCTCGCCGCCGGCCTCGTGCTGGCGATGTTCTGCGCCTTGGGTGCCGTGTTCCTGGCAGAGTCCCTGGACAACCGGGTGCGCGGCCGGCGCGGTATCCAGCAGTTGCTCACCGCGCCGCCACTGGCCTGCATCCCCGTCATCGATCCGGACGCCGCGTCGGCGCGCCCGGGACGAGGCTGGTTGGCAGTGCTCGGCGGAGCCGCGGGGGTAGGCGTGCTGACGTTGACCGTGGCGCACTTCGTGTATCGGCCGCTCGATGTGTTGTGGTTCGTGGTGCTGCGCAAGCTCGGGTTCTGATTCCCGCCTTCGATTTCATAGCGAGACGACCATGGAAAAGATCAAACAAGCCCTGCAGCGCGCGCGCGACGAGCAGACCGCGGCACCGCCGCGCGCCGCGTCGACCGCCGCTGGCGGGCTCGACGGGGCGCAGATCAGTTACTCCTCGACGCGGGTGACGCCGATTGCAACCGATGTCCTGCGACGGAACCGCATCCTCATGGGGGACGCCAGCGATCCGGCGACTACGGCCTACAAGATCCTGCGCACCCAGGTCGAGCAGCGACTCGTCGCCCAGCAGTGGAATGCCATCGCGGTCACGAGTCCAGGGGCCGGTCAGGGGAAAACGCTGACGGCGGTGAATCTAGCCGTTGCCCTGGCCCGCGAAGTCCACCGCACGGTCCTGCTGGTCGATCTCGATCTGCGCCGGCCGAGCGTACACAGCGTGTTTGGACTTGCGGTGGAAAAGGGTCTGGTGGATTTCCTGCTAGACGACGTGCCTCTGAGCAGCATCCTGGTCAACCCAGGAATCGAGCGGTTGGTGCTGTTACCCGCCGGACGTGCCGTGGCCGACTCGTCCGAACTGCTCGCCTCGCCGAAGATGGCCCGCCTGGTCGAGGAGCTCAAGTCGCGCTACCCCTCGCGCATCATCGTGTTCGACCTGCCGCCCTTGCTGTCGGCCGATGATGCGTTGGCGTTCTCGCCTTACGTCGATACCACCCTCATGGTCGTCGAGGACGGCAGGACCACCCGCGACGAGCTTACCCGCGCGGTCGAGATGCTCGGCAGCGTGCACCTCATGGGTACCGTGCTGAACAAGTCGAGCGAGATCCAGGACACCTACGGCTGAAGGCAGCGTGCGGCGCTGGTCGGCCGCCGAAAGTGGAGAGCAGGGCGGAATCGATGTACGAATCGTTCTTCGGGTTCAGTGAGAAGCCTTTTACGCTGATTCCAGATCCATCCTTTCTCTACCTCGGTCGCCAGCACGGCATGGGGCTCACCATGTTGCAGTACGGGCTGACCAACCGGGCCGGTATCAGCGTGCTGACGGGGGAGATCGGTTCCGGCAAGACGACCCTCGTTCGCAAGCTGCTCGATGAACTCGGCGACGACATCGAAGTAGGCCTCATCTCCAACACGCACGGTGCTTTCGGCGGCCTGCTCGAATGGGTGGCCGTGGCTTTCGACCTGCCGGCCGCGGCGGGTTCGCGCGCCGCGCAGTACGACGAGTTCAGCCGCTTCCTCATCGAACAGTACGCGCGTGGCAGGCGCACGGTGCTGATCGTCGACGAGGCGCAGAATCTCGATCTCGATACCCTCGAGGAACTGCGCCTGCTGACCAACATCAATGCCGACAAGGACCTCGTGCTGCAACTGGTGCTGGTCGGCCAGCCCGAATTGCGGGAGAAATTGCGGTCGCCGGCGCTGGTGCAGTTCGTGCAGCGCATCGGCGTCGATTACCGCCTGCGCCCGCTCACGGTCGAAGACACCATGGCCTATGTGCGCCATCGGCTCACGGTGGCAGGCGGCGATGTCGACCTGTTCGACGAGGCGGCGCTGCGTTTCGTCCATTACCATTGCGGCGGTGTACCACGCCTGATCAACGCCCTGTGTGATACGGCGCTGGTCTATGCTTTCGCCGACGGTGCCCGCCGCATCGATGCCGGTCTCATCGCGGGCGTGGCGCGCGAGCGTGCCGGCGCCGGCCTGTTCGGTGCGGGCAGCACGAGCGACGCGGCGATTGCGCAGGACTCCGCGGCGATCGAGCGCAATCTCGCCCGCGCGTACGAGGAGGCCGCCGTCGGCCACGGCGAGACGCCCTGCCATGACCAATGACACCGGTTGCACCCGGAGGTGGATGTGAAACTGCTGCTGGTGGCCGGTGCCCGGCCCAACTTCATGAAGATTGCGCCGGTAATCCGCGAGATCCGGCGTCGCCCCGCACAGTTCGACTACGTTCTCGTGCATACCGGGCAGCACTACGACGAGGGTATGAGCGACGTCTTCTTCCGTGATCTCGAGATCCCGGCGCCGCACCATCACCTCGAGGTCGGCAGCGGCTCGCACGCCGCCCAAACGGCCGCCATCATGACCAAGTTCGAACCGGTGCTGAGCGCCGAAAAGCCGGATTGCGTGATGGTGTTTGGGGACGTCAACTCGACCTTGGCCTGCTCGATCGTCGCCAAGAAGCTGTGCTACCCGGTGGCGCACGTCGAGGCCGGCCTGCGCAGCGGCGACATGGCGATGCCGGAGGAGATCAATCGCATTGTCACCGATTCGATCACGGACTTCTTTTTTGTCACCGAACCGAGCGGCGTACGCAATCTTGCCCACGAGGGCAAGGACGCCGCGCAAGTCTTTCACGTCGGCCACGTCATGATCGACAACCTCTTCTTCGAAGTCGAACGGTTGGACCGTGAAGGCCTGTCGATGGCGGCGACCACACTCAAGCCGGCCAGCGGTGAATTTGGCGTGATGACCCTGCACCGGCCGTCCAACGTCGACGACCCGGCGACGTTACGCGGCATCTTCGAGGCCCTCGCCACCGTCGCCGCGCGCCTGCCGTTGATTTTCCCGGTCCACCCGCGCACGCGGTCGAGCATGGAGCGTCATGGCCTGAACCTGCCGGCCGGCATCACTGCCGTGCCGCCGCTGGGTTACCGCGAGTTCCTCGACCTGTGGCGCGACGCGCGCCTGGTCCTGACCGACAGCGGCGGCCTGCAGGAAGAGAGTACGGCTCTGGGTGTTCCCTGCCTGACCTTGCGCCATAACACCGAGCGCCCGGTCACCGTGGAGGAGGGCACCAATCGCCTCGTCGGCAGCGATCCGGGCGCCATTGTCGAGGCCGCGATGGAGGTCCTGGCGCGCCAGCGGGGCGCGGCTCCGGCGCGGCGTCCGGCGTTGTGGGACGGCAAGGCCTCGGAGCGCATCCTGGACCATATCGCGGAGGCGGCGCCACGGGCGCCAGCCTGACACTCAAGCGCGGGCGGACCGGATCTCCGCGTATTTGTCGAGGACCAGGCGAACCCGCTCGTCGACCGCGAAGCCGGCGTTGTGAACCAGCGCCCGACCTGCCGCGGCGATTCGTTCGCGCTCGTCACGGTGGGTCAGGTAATAGCGTGTCTTGTCGACCAGTTCGTCGAGGTTGCCGAACATCGCACAATCGATCCCATCGGTGAAATATTCTTCCACCTCTTCGTTGCGCTCGTGGAGCATGAAGCCGCCCGTGGCAGGGATCTCGAAGGTTCTTGCGGTGATGAGGTCACCACGCGGCGCCGACGGGCCGCCTTCGAACAGCAGGCCGAGATTGATGCGGCTGCCGAGTATCGCCTTGGCGTACTCGGCACCGAAGGTACCTCGTCCCTGGAAGCGTTGACCGGCGCCACCACCTTCGCCGCGCCAGCGCGCGGCACCCCAGATGCGGATGTCGAGGTCGGCGAGCCGCGTGCAGGCCGCCGCCATGGTCGCGCCTTTCTTGCTTGACCAGTTACCGATGAACGACAGGTCACAGTCGTACAGGGCATGGTCCGATGCGCTCATCGGCCACGGCCGGTGTACTTCCGGGTCGAAGGCGTGGGGAACGAAGGATGCGCGCGGCTGAGCGTAGTTCCGCGCGAGGTCGTCGACGCCCGCGGTCTTGGTCGTGAAGACCCAATCGTAGCGCGAGATGGCCCGCGGCAACCACGGGCCGTGATCGGAAAAGCCGGTGTCAGGATAGAAATTGATGGATATGCAACCGGCGTCGCGCAGCGCGTCGAGCGTGGCCGGTGCAACGTAGTCGCCCTTGAACACGAAGAAGAGGTCGGGGCGCAGGCGCTGCGCCGTCGCGCGGAGCGCCTGGTTGTAGCCGCGCACGAGGTGTCGCAGAAGCGCGCGTCGTAGCAGCCGCAGCGAGCGCGAGCGCCACGCGCGCGGCAGGTGATCTTCGATCGGGACGATGCTGACGCTGTGACCGGCGCGGCGAAAGGCACGTACGAATGCGTAGTCATTGGCGCCTTCCCAGGTTGCCGACACGGCCAGTATGCGCAGCGGTTCTGTCGAGGAGGTCATGACGTCGCCGGAAAGCAGTACCAGAGGTTGCGGAAGCGTCGCACGGACCAGCCGGCCCGCCGCAGCGTACCGAGGGCGATCTGCTCTGCCGCGGGGCCATGAGTCTCCAGGACGATGCAGCGGACAAGCGCGAGCCACGAAGCCGCGCTCTCGTCCAGCACGCCCGTCTCCGCCCCCTCGATATCGAGTTTGAGCAGATCGACGCGCTCGTCCGGCAGTTCTCCGATCAGGTCCGGTACGGTCATCATGAGCACTGCTTCGCCGTCCGCGGCGATTCCCGCACCGGTTTCGCGTCCGGCGATGCGGACCGTGCCGCGCGTCCCACCCAGGGCTGCCTTGCGGAGGTCGACGCGGGCGCCGTAAGGCGCGAGGTTTCGTGTCGCCTGTCGATGACTGTCCCCGGCTGGTTCGAGGGCAATGACCCTCGCGGCCGGATAGCGCGACAGGAAGTAGGCGCTGGTATCGCCGACGTAGGCGCCGGCGTCGATGATCGTGGCGGGCACGAAGTCGTCGGGCAGCTGGCCGTACTCCCGGCGGACGAAATTGTTGATCACCGTGCCGATGTCGCGGGTTCCGGCGCGGACGACGAAGGGATGGAGAATTCCGGGAAAGTGGAGCGAGGCCTCGGTGTTCGGCGGCGCCCGGCGCAGACGCCACACGGCCCATGTCGTGCGTGGTCCGGCGCGCACGAGCAGGGCGCTCGCGTTGACCAGGCGGGCGGCGGTGCGATAGACGAGCGAGTCGTATCCAAGGCGGGCACGCACCCACCGCCGCAGCGCTTCCATGGTCATCAGGCGGCCGCGGATCGCATGCAGTAGTGGACGGCATCAACCAGGCCGCGGACGCTGCGTGCGGTGTCGAGCTCGTCGAATATCTCGCGCGATCGCTGTCCCATTCGCGCCAGGCGAACGCGATCCTCGGCGAGCGTGCCGACCGCTTCGGCCAGTGCCGCGACCTCACCGCACGGAAACACCAGCGCGTTCTCGCCGGCACGGGCGATGTCCGTAGGCCCCACGGCTCCGACACGGGAACTGACTACGAGCGGCAGGCCGATGCAGGCCGCCTCCGACATGACCAACGGATGCGGATCGCGTGAGGACGGATGGGCGATGAGATCACAGGCTGCGTAGACCGCGGGCAGCTCGTCGACGTTGACGAAGCCGAGCAGCAGGACGGGGAGATTCTCGGCGCGTGCTCGCGTGGTGAGCGCATCGAACTCGACGCCGTTGCCGGCGATGACGAAGCGTAGCGGATTGGCGGGCGCGAGGTCACGGCAACGGGCGGCGGCGTCGATGACATCCGCGGTTCGCTTGCGCTCGTTGACCTTGCCGACGGTCAGTACGAGGGTCTCGTGCTCACCGACCTTCCACGCTTCTCGCCGAGCGGCACGCAGCGCCGCGCGCCTGGCGCGCGCCTCGCGGTAGCGGACCTCGTCAATGGTGAAGGGGGAGCGAAACATGCGCCCGCGAGGCACGCCGTAGTGCGCATAGTAGTCCTCGTTGCAATCACCCACGGTGACGAAGGCATGGAAGCGGGCAAGGACACGTGGTAGCACGACCGCCTTGACGGCGCGGGTCAGCAGGCTGCGCGGGGCCTTGAGTTCACTGTCGGCGACCATGATGGCTGGCACGCGGTGCTTTCTGCACCAATCGAGCGCCATGCGCGATGTGCGGTAGTTGTAGCCGTAGATGAGCACCGCGTCGGGCGCGCTGCGCGCGAGCTCGTCACCGATGCTCGGGTTGTACACGCTGCGCGGGCTGGTGTGGGTGATGGTCGGCGCCTCGGGCAGGAACACATGCTCGTAGCCCGACAACAGGTCCATCTTCCATTCGATCGCGGTGTTCATGTCGCGGTCGAAGTAACGCTCGAGCCCGATGCGCGATGCGTAGATGACCCGCAGGTCGATCTCGCCGCTCGCGGCCAGTGCCCGGTAGAAGGGCACGAAGTGCTGGATGGGGTGGGAGACGACGACCACTACGCGGGGCGTCGGGTCGGTCTGCGTGAGGTTCATGAGATAGACGGCTCGGATGCGGCGCCGACCTTGCGCGCCTCGACATACAGACTCTCCTCGCGCTTGGCGTCCTGGTCCATCACCAGGCGGGGGTCGGACCCCGCCCCGAAAACTACTTCCCGCACGCTCTCGAAACCGATTTCTTCGAGTAGCGCGCACATCAAATCGGCATCCCACGTCGATTTGTGATAGTGCATCTGGGTCAGGAAAGATAGCGCAAGGGCCGGCTTGAGGAACGCGTACCCCGCGATGGACGGCGCTTGCTGCAGGTAGCCCGCCGCAAATATGCGTGCATCCGGTACGCTGACGCGCAGCCACGCACCCGGTTTCATGGTGCGATGACATTCTTCCAGAACGTGAACCGCGTCCGCGTACGAGACGTGCTCGATGACGTGCTGGGAGAATATGCCGTCCCAGAAATCATTCCGGCACTTCCACGGCCGCGTGATGTCCAGTCGCCAGTCAGGGCTGAAGGCACGCTCGCGTATGGACCGCTTGAATGCGAAATCGTCCGCGTTGATCCAATCCTTGTAATAGAGCGGTCCAGCGCCGAGGTTCAGAAGTCGCGGCGAGCCCCGCTCGGGCGGCTCTCGTCGGAAGAAACGATGCCCGATCTCCCTCTCCAGTCGATAAAAAATCTCCTTCGAGAACAGGGTCTTGGTTTCGTGGGCGCCTTCGCGCAGTTGCTCGAGCAACATCAGTTCGGGAGCCGATGCGGTGGTCGTGGGCGAATTCTAGGCTTGCGCGCGAACGTGTGTCGAACGCCTGTCGAGCGAACCATGGCGCGTACTGGATCGCCGACGGCAGCACGCAGCTTGACGAACGTCGATTACGGTCCCGTGACATGCGAAACGACGGCGATGCCCGGAACATTCACCGGTGGGCTGGGGCGGCAACGGTCTCGCGGGCAGCTACTGCGTTTGACGTTGCGCACGACCGCGCTCCGAGTACCGCGAGCTCCCGACACTGTCGGCGTGCGCGGGTGCGGTCCAACCGGGAAAATCATGTGGACCCCATCGGCACCGGGAACGGATGCCCACCGCGTGGGTCCGGCGCATGGTACGGTTCCCGAACTTCGCGCCTCGCGACGATTCAATCTCAATCCTGACGCCGGACCTGGATGCCGCGCGTTACGGCGAGGAGGATGGACAACTCCAGTGCGAAGTAGACCGGGCACGCGGCCGCGGCACCGACGAGTCCTCCCAACTGTGCGCCGAGCACGACGGCAGCCACCGATAGCGTCGAACTCGCCGCCGTCACTAGCAGGACCATACGAGTCCGCTTGTAGGCGAAGAGGATCAGTAGATAGCAGGACGAAATCGCACGCACGAACAGGCCGAAAGCGAACCAGCCCATCAGGTCCGCGGCCGGCGCGAACGTCGTTGCCAGCAACAGCCCTGTAATCCATTCCCGAACCATCACGAATACAATTGCCAGGCCGCCGGCCAGCAGCAGCGTACCGATGAGCAGGCGACGGAACCCCTTGCGGGCGGCGTCGTGATCGCCCTCTGCGACGGCCTTCATGAACCGTGGACGGATGGCCAACTCCCAGGAGCTTTGCACCATGCCGAAGCTCCGGCTGACCAGGCCGTAGGCGGCGGCGTAGATGCCGACGTCGTGCAGGTCGAGCATTCCGGCCAGGATGTAGCGATCGCCGAAGGCCAGGATGCAGCTCAGGATGCCGGTTGGCACCAGCGGTGCGGCGAAGCGGAGAATCTCCGCGCGACAGTCCCACGGCGGCGCGCCCTCGACAGCGGCGTCAGCGGTATGGGGTCGCGGCGGGCGGGTGGCGAGGAGCGTTGCGAAGAGCGTGCCCGCGGCATACCCGAGCAGCAGGAACTCCGCTGTCGGGACGAACAGGTGGAGAAAGAGTACGGCACAGGCCAGTCGAAGTATCGCGTCGCTAGCACTGAGAACCGCCTGCGCGCGATGCCGTCGCGAAACGTTGAGCAGCATGGCACGCTCGTCGCGCCGGCTTTCGATGGCCGCGAGTACACCGATGAAGGCGGCCATGGCCCCGTGGGGCGAGTCGACGGCCAGCAGACACAGGGCGAGTGTGGCCCCCGCAACGGCAACACCGAGCTGTGCGCGACCGAGAATACGGCGATTCGCAAGTTCGAGCGACTGCTCGCTTGCGCGTGCCACGGCTTCCGGGTGCAGGCGCGCAATGGCCTGCAGGAACGGCGTCGAACCGATGGCGAGGAACGTGGCGGAAATCCCGAGCGCGAGCGCGCCAGCGCCGTATGCGGACGGCGACATGAGTTCGGTGATCGCGCGGATGCCGACCACCGTGGCGAGGGCCGCCACGATGCGGCCGCCGAAGATCCAGGTGAAATCGCTCAGCGCTCGGCGCCCGCGATGCAGGTGGTTCAGGAGGGGCATGGAGACGGCAAATACTGGCCAGGAAGTAGAGGCCGGCAGATCGTGCGCGCTATCTTAGCGCAGCCGGGAGCGCGCGGCACCGCGTTCGCGGTCACCCGAGTGGGCTCGTGAGCTGGCGCGAAATCCAACACTGAGAAAACGGCGAGACGGTGGCATATGGCTACAGAGTCGACATCCGCGCCCCGGTTGAACACGGAACGTGACCGTGACCAGCGTCGTGTCATGCTGGTCAGCCGGCGGCCGCGTCCGCAGCGCAACTACAGCATGGAGGCGTCCTTCGAACGCTTGCTGGAAGCCTTTCCGGACGATCGCGGTTTTCACCTCGAGTCCTTCGTCAGCAGCTATTTCAGTGCCGGAGTCGTGCCGCGCCTGCGGGCCCTGAGCGAAGTGCGTCGCCTGCGGGCGGACGTCTTTCACATTACCGGCGACGTTCATTTCCTGGCCTTCGGGCTTCCCGGTGAGAACACCATCCTCACCATTCACGACAGCGTGTTCATGTACAAGACACGTGGTATGAAACGCTGGTTGCTGCGCAAGGTATGGTTGGATGGTCCGGTCGCGCGCGTTCGCTTCGTGACCACCGTGTCCACAGCCAGCAAGCGCGACGTAATCCGCTTCACGGGCTGCGATCCCGACAAGGTCGTGGTAGTGCCGACCGTCATCAGCGCGGCTTTCCAGCCGCGCCCGCGAACGTTCGAACGAGCGCGCGCTCGCGCATTGCATATCGGTCTCGGTGCGAACAAGAACTTCGAGCGTCACGTGACGGCACTGGCGGGACTGGGCTGTGAGCTGCTGATCGTCGGACGGCTCGAGCCGCACCACGTGGCCCTGCTCGAACGTCATGGGGTGCCCTACCAGGCGCGTCACGATCTCTCGACCGCGGAAGTGGTCGATGCCTACGCGAGTGTCGACGTGGTCCTCTTCGCATCGACGTTCGAGGGCTTCGGTATGCCCATTGTCGAGGGGCAGTCGGTCGGGCGGCCGGTGATCACGTCGAACTTGTCGTCCATGCCGGAGGTGGCGGGGACGGGGGCCTGCCTCGTCGACCCACATGACGTCGGCAGCATCCGCACCGGGCTGGAGCGTATCCTCGACGACGCGTGCTACCGCGAAAGTCTCGTCGCGAGCGGATTCGAGAATGCGGCACGCTTCTCCGCTGCACGGGTCGCGGCGCAGTACGCCGATCTGTACGATCGCGCCTGCGCTTAACTGGTTTCGGTATAGATGATGGTCCCCGTCGAACGGACGCCCGACGACGCGCCGCAAGCAGGCGTGGCCGGGCCTGACTGGCGAAACCGGTTGTATTCCGCCTACGTCTCGAGCGGGCAGGCGGGTGGTGCGCGGCTGCATGCGCGGCCGTTCGCGGCCGCGGACTACCCGTATTTCCAGTACCTCGTGCGCACCGCGCTCAGTGGCGACCGCGAGCAACGCATTCTCGATCTCGGCTGTGGCCACGGCGCCCTGGTGCAGTGCTGCCGCGCCGCCGGTTATCGACGTGTGCGTGGGATCGACGTCTCCGCGGAGCAGATCGAATTGGCCCGCCGGCGCGGGGCGGAGGATGTCCACTGCGCGTCGCTCGCCGGATTCCTGCGCACCGACGACGCCTGGTACGACGTCGTGTTCCTGCTCGACGTGCTCGAGCACTTCACTCGCGCCGAGCTGTTCGAGGTGCTCGACCTGGTGCGGCGACGCCTGGCGCCGGGAGGGCGGCTGGTCATCCACGTACCCAACGGGGCGGGGCTCTTCGGGATGCGCGTACGGTACGGCGACCTGACCCATGAAGGCTGCTTCACGCCGCGCTCGATCGAGCAGTTGTTGCACGCGACCGGTTTCGGGGCGGTTCGCGTGTACGAGGACAAGCCGCTGCCGCGCGGCGTTCGCGGGCGCCTTCGTCGCATCCTGTGGCATCTCATGACGGCCTGGCCTCGCCTGCTGCTGACCGTGGAGACCGGCACGCACTGTCACGTGCTGTCACAGAACATGCTGGTGATTGCCGATGACGACGCCTGACGTGGCGCGGTTCGAGAGCGTCCGGGTTCGCCGCCCACCCGTCGCGGCTTCGCCTGCCGGTGCTGGCAGCGCGGTCCGCGGCAACTTCGAGTGGGTCGGGGTCAGTGCCGCACTGCTCGCACTGGCCGCGTGCTGCGCCTGGCCATTCCAGGACGACGTGCCCTTCGGCCGGCTGGTTTTCGCACTGACGTTGCTGCTCGTGTGCGTGGCTCCGGTGGTCCGAGCCACGGCTCATCGCCAGCGCATCCTGTGCGTTTTCCTCGGTTGGTACTACCTGAGCTTCGGCTTCGGTGACCTGGTTACGTGCTTCATCGGCAGCGACCAGCAGACGCTTGCGTTCCTGCGTGCCTATTCGGGCGGTGGAGGGTTGTTCACCCGCGGCGACCTCGCGATCCTGCTCGGTGGTGCGTGCTTCGCCGGTGGGTTCTTCGCGTGGCAGCGCGTGTTCCACGACAACCGGACGTTCTTCGCGCGCTCGTGGTCACCGGGCGCCGCCATCACCGTCGCCGTGATTACGTGGCTGATCGGCACGGTCTATTCGCTGGCCTACTACCTGTCCGTGACGCCGGCCCATATTCCGACCCACCTGCTCGGTACGCCGCTCAACATCGTCTCCAACCTGCGCCTGTTGAGCCTGTTCGGCGCCGTCATCCTCATCTATCTGACCACGCGCAAGGAACACCGCGGCCTCGTCTGGACGCTCCTCGCCATCGCCATCCTGCTTGAGATCGTGCTCGGCTTCGTGGCCAACACGCGGACTTTGTCGTACCGCCTGATGATGATGCTGATCATCGGCCGCTTCATGTTGACGGGGCGCTTCAACCTGAAGCTGGTCGCGATCCTGGTGCTGAGCTATATCCCTTACGGCATGATGTTCACGATCTATCGCAGCGAGGTCCTCGGTCCGACCGGGGCCACGCCACTGCAGGCGATGCAGACGATGGACCGAACCACTGAAACCCTGGCAACCGGGATCGATGAGAGTACGGACGTCGTCGCGTCGAGCCTGCGTACCCTCAAAGACCGGGTGAACACGCGGGTTTACGTCGACATCATCACCGCGCGTACCGGCGTCGACGTGCCCTTCCAGAAAGGCAGGACGATTCTGAACATTGCCTATTCGTTCGTGCCACGGGCGCTGTGGGCGGACAAGCCGGTGGCGACGCTCGGTCAGGAGTTCAACCGCGCCTTCGGCTTGTCGAAATCCAGCCTGACTTTCGTGCCGACGACGCAGCTCGGCGAACTCTACTGGAACTACGGCTTCGTGGCGGTGATTGCCGGCATGCTGGCGATCGGCGCCTTTTTCGGCGCCATCGGCAACCTCTACTACAGCGAGGCGGCGTTCAACCTGCCGCGCTTCATCATCATCCTGTTCGCGTGCTTTTTTCTCGTCACCCGCTTCGAGGCCAGCCTGGCCTCGGAGTACGGCCGTTTCGGGCGCGTGGTGCTGATCCTGGGCGCCTTCGGCCTCGGACTGCGCCTGCTCGGCCAGACGCGTCCGCGCGGGGCGTCATGAGGCAGGCCGCCGTGTCGTCGCGAACCATGCGCGTGCTGATCGCACTCGGATGCGCCTTCGCGCTGGTCTCGCCGGGCCGCGCCGCGGCTGATGCCGACGGCGTGCGCGCCCGTCATGTGCCGGCGGATTATTCGGGCTTTGTCACCGCGCCGGCACGCCGCAAGCTGACGACCGCCAGTCTCGGCGACGGTCTGCTCTACCTCAAGCCGGGCGAGTACCGCGTCGACAACCCCATCGTCATCGACACCGCGGGTGCGGTACTGGTGCATGGTTTCGATCGATTCGGCACGACCTTGATACCCGCCCATGCCGACGAGCCGCTGTTCGTGGTCAAGCGTGCGGCCTACGTCGGCCTGGCAGGGCTGCGCCTCGGCGGATTCGAGCGCGACGGCGGTGTCAACCTGCTCGCGCGCACCGATGCCCCGGTCGTGGTGGACGTGCAGGATTGCTTCATCGAAAGTGGCAGCGTCGTCCTGGCGGGTCCGGGTGCGTATCGCCTGCAGGGCAATTTCCTCGATGGGCGTGGCCGCGTCGCGGCCCAGCTCGTGGTCGAGCATGTTGACGCGGATGTCGTTGTCGTTGGCGGCAACATCAAGAATTCCGGGCTCGAGTCCGGCACCGAACCTGCAGCATACGCACACGGCCGCGTGACGAGCGGTCGTCTGCGCGTGTTCGGCGCGGGGCTGCAGAGAACCCGCGGGCTTGCTGATTTCCGCTTCGATGGCGCCGCGCCGGCGGGACTCGAACACCAGCTGGTCAACGTGCGTAGCGAAGGCGAGAAGGGCGCTACGGGGCAGCCTTCGGCCTTCGCGTACGTGCCTGACGGCGCGCGCGATGTCGCGCTGCTCGTGACGAACTCGGCCGGATCGTGGAGCAAGTCCGGCGAAGGGGCGAGCAGTTTCGTCGATTTCCGCGGCGGTGGACGGGTACGTTTGCTCGGCAACACCGCGGACCACGGCGCCGGCAGGTTGGTCGCGCATGCCTCGAGCGATCTTGAAGTCGTCGCGCTCGGGAACACTGTGCGCGATGCGGCGACGAGCCCTCAGGTGCCGTCGCGCTGGCAGGTGGCAGCCAACCTGTTCGCGGCCAAACACGTGTTCGGCAAGACGACCCGTCCGGCTTACCAGCCGCTGGGTGCCGCGAGTCCGACGACCGGCCTCGGCATGCTGAACGGGGGTGAGCCCGAGATCGCGATTCCGGCGCCCTTGCGTCGACCGCGTGTCGATCGCCCATTGGCGGGCATGGTCGATGTGACGACCACTGGCGCCGTCCCCGATGACGGGGAGGACGACACCGCGGCCGTACGCCAAGCCTTGGCACGATCCCGTCTCGTGTGGTTTCCGGCAGGCGAGTTCGAGGTCAGCGCCCCCTTCGGCCTGGCCGACCCAGGCTCTGGCGGGGTATCGCTGGAGCGTCCGGGTGGTGCGCTGCTGGGCGCCGGCAGTGACCGCACGACCGTTACCAACGCCGGCGGCGGCGTTCTGTCCACCCGCGGCATGGCCTTCGCGCAGATCCAGGGGCTGACCCTGGTCTCCGGCAGCCACGACGACGGTGTCGCTACCGTCGAACTCGAAAACGATCGCGAGGTCGGGCACGCCACGCAATCGAACAACTTTTACGATTTCGTGGTGCGCGGTGGCGGCACGGGCATTGCGATCGGCAACGAATCCGCGGACCAGTGTTCGGAGAACCTGTTCGTCGATACCTCGGTCGAGGGTGCGACCGTCGGTGTCTCGATCGGGAATTACAACGCGCTCGCGAATATTTTCTACCACGCACGCTTCGCCGACCTCGAGCAAGGCATCGGACACTACGGCCGTCTCGTCGGTGGTACCTGGTCGGTCTACGGCGGCGAGTTCCACGACATCCGTGACACCGCGTTGGCGCCGCGCGCGGCCGCGAACGGGGTGTGGTTCCTCGACCACGTCCGGAGCGATGCCGCCAAGGTGCTCGCCACGCCGATGGCGGGTGCGCCGATCAACGTGTACTTCAACCAATCGAACGTGGGCGGTGGTCGCATGGCGTTCTATTCGGGCGGGGGCCTGATCCTGGCCGGCACCCCGAGCACGCGAAGTGCGCTCGCCATGGTCGGGCGGATCGCCGAAAACTATCTCGTCACGATCGAAGGGCCGCGATTCGCGGCGGTGGAGCATGACGGCGGCACGACATGGGTCAGCCTGCGTGCCAGCCGTTGAGGCCGTGCCAGTGGGCCGGGCAGGGCCGGGTGTGAGTCCCTCGCGGCCACGCCCGCGGGTGCTAGTAGCCTGCGATTACTTCCTGCCCTCACAGCGCGCGGGTGGGCCGGCCAAGAGCGTGCGCAGCATACTCGACGCCCTCGGCGCGACAAGTCGCTTTCTCATCGTGACGCGCGATCGGGACCGCGGTGACGCGGGGGCTTATCCCGGCGTGGCGGCGGCCCGCTGGTGCCGCGCATTCGGAGCGTTGGTCTATTACGCACCACCGGGGGTCGTGCGCTGGTGTACGCTCGCCGCGCTGGCGCGGCGAGTGGCACCCGACGTCATCTACCTGAACAGCCTGTTCTCGCCGCAATTCTCGTCGTGGCTGCTCGTCATGGCGCGCCTGCATTGGTTGCCCGGACAACCGCGTATCGTGGTGGCGCCGCGTGGTGAGCTGGCGCCGTCGGCGCTCGCCATCAAGCCTGCTCGCAAGCAACTGTTCCTCGCCTTTGCGCGCCTGTGTGGCCTCTATCGAGGCGTCGCGTGGCACGCGACTGGCGTGGGCGAGGCCGCGGACATACGCACCGCGCTCGCGGCCTCGCTCGGGCTCGATCCGCGCAGTACGCGAGTCTTGATCGCACCGCCGCCGTTGCTGGCTCAGCGCCAACCCAACCGCGCGCCGACCAAGCAAGTCGGTCGTTTGCGCCTCGTCTTCATGTCGCGAATTTCCCGCGTGAAGAACCTGCACGTCGCGCTCGCCGCGGTCCGTCTCCTGCGGGGCGAGGTCGAATTCGACATCTACGGGGCCATCGCGCGGCCCGAGGATGCCACCTACTGGCGGGAATGCCAGGCCCTGCTCAACGACCTGCCGCCGGGCATTCGCGTCAACTACCGTGGCAGCGTACCGCGGGACGAGGTTCTCGCCGTGCTCGCGGGCTACCACGCTTTCGTGTTGCCGTCGGCGGGGGAAAACTACGGTCATGCCATTGTCGAGGCGCTGCTGGCTGGTTGCATACCGTGCATCAGTGACCGCACGCCATGGCGGGGACTCGCCGCGGTGGGCGTGGGATGGGACGTCGACGTCGACTCGGCGGAGCCTCTCGCGGTCGCGTTGCAATCGTGCATCGAACTCGATGCGAGTTCGTTTGCCGACCACGGCGCGGCAATCCGGCGCTACCTCGATCAGCAGTTCGACGCGGCCGCCGTGCGCTCGGCGAACGCGGCACTGTTCGCGGAACCGTCGCTGCCGGACACGGGTCGTCCTGAATCCTCTGGCGAGATGCGTCCGGAAGCCTGAAACATGAAAATCGTTCTCAACAGCCTGCGCGACGGGCATGTCACCCTCGAAGACGTCCCGGCACCCGCGACCAGACGGGGCGAGGTCCTGATCGCGTCGCACCGTAGCCTGATCTCCGCCGGCACCGAACGCATGCTCGTCGACTTCGGCCGGTCCAGCTGGATCGCCAAGGCCCGTTCACAACCGGACAAGGTGCGCCAGGTGCTGGACAAGATCCGCACCGACGGCCTTGCGCCGACCTTCCAGGCCGTGCGCAACAAGCTCGACCAACCACTCGCCATGGGCTACTGCAACATGGGCGTGGTGCTGGAAGTCGGGGCCGGCGTGCAGGGTTTCGCCGTCGGTGACCGGGTGGCCTCGAACGGCAAGCACGCCGAGGTGGTGGCGGTGCCGCAGAACCTCTGCGCGCGCGTGCCCGACGGGGTCGGTGACGATGCCGCCGCGTTCACCGTGCTCGGTGCCATCGCTCTGCAGGGCATCCGGTTGCTCGCGCCGACCTTGGGCGAGTGCGTGGTGGTGACCGGGCTCGGCCTCATCGGCCTGCTCACGGTGCAACTCCTGCGCGCGCAGGGTTGCCGGGTCTTGGGCATCGATTTCGACCCCGCCAAGCTCGCGCTCGCCGAACGCTTCGGTGCCGAGGTGGTCGACCCGGGTGCCGGCGGTGACGTGCTGGCCGTCGCCGCGCAGTTCTCGCGCGGGCGCGGGGTCGATGGCGTCATCCTGACGGCTTCGACCAAGAGCAGCGAACCCGTGCACCAGGCGGCGCAGATGTGCCGCAAACGCGGGCGCATCGTGCTGGTCGGCGTCGCCGGTCTCGAACTCTCGCGGGCTGATTTCTACGACAAGGAACTCAGCTTCCAGGTGTCCTGCTCCTACGGGCCGGGCCGCTACGATCCGCGCTACGAAGAGCAGGGCCATGACTATCCGGTTGGCTTCGTACGCTGGACCGAACAGCGCAATTTCGAAGCCGTGCTGGACATGCTCGCGTCGGGACACCTCGATGTCGCGCCCCTGGTCAGTCACCGCTACGCGATCGACGACGCGGCCGCGGCCTACGATCTCATCGCCGGCGACGAGCCCTCGCTCGGCGTCCTGCTCGAGTATCCGCGCGAGGCCGTGGCGGTGGTCGAGCGCAGTGTCGTGCTGTCAGTGCCGGCCGCGGCGGGCGCGGTGACGGCGGGGTTCATCGGCTCGGGCAACTACGCCGGCCAGGTCCTGATCCCGGCCTTCGCGGCGACGCCGGCGCGCCTGCACGGGGTGTGCTCGGCGGCCGGCGTGAGCGCAACCCGCATCGGACGGCAGTTCGGCATGGGCATCGCCACCACCGACCCCGACGCCATCATCGCAGACCCTACCTGCAACCTCGTCGTCGTCGCGACACGTCACGACAGCCACGCCGATTACGCGTGCCGCGTGCTGGCCGCCGGCAAACACGTGTTCGTGGAGAAACCGCTGGCACTCGACCAGGACGGGCTCGACGCCGTACGGGATGCCTACCAGGCAGCCGGCGACCGCCTGGTGATGGTCGGCTTCAATCGCCGCTTCGCGCCGCAGGTGGTCGAGTTGAAACGCCTGCTCGGACAGGTCACGCAACCGGCGGCGTTCGTCATGACCGTCAATGCCGGTGCCATTGCGGCCGATCACTGGACCCAGGACCCGGCGGTGGGCGGCGGTCGTATCGTCGGTGAGGCCTGTCATTTCGTCGACCTGCTGCGCTTCCTCGCCGGCAGCCCGGTGAGCGAGGTGTCCGCGCATGCGCTGCGCAAGACGGGTGAACCCGTCGACAGCGTGAGCGCTACGCTTGCCTTCGCCAACGGCGCCATCGGGACGGTGCATTACCTCGCCAACGGCAACAAGGGTTTCCCCAAGGAGCGCCTCGAAGTGTTCGCCGGCGGCGGCGTCATCGTGCTCGACAACTTCCGTGACATGCAAGGCTATGGCTGGCCAGGCTTCCGGCGCATGAAAATCGGTCGTCAGGACAAGGGCCAGCGGGCCTGCGTCGCTGCCTTCGTCGGTGCGCTCGAACGCGGTGAAGTCGCGCCGATCCCGTTCGACGAATTGCTCGAAGTCCACGAAGTGACCTTGCGCATCGCGAGCCTCGCCGGCGCATGACTCTGGTCGATGTGGGGCGCTACTGGCGCACCCTGCGCCATCTCCCGCTGCGTCAACTCGCCTGGCTCGCCTGGCGCCGCGTGTTGCGCCAGCCGCGGCGCGTGGCGCAACCGCGGGACGTGGGCTTGCGCGCCGGATTCGTGGCGCCGCGCCTCGTGCCGCTGGCCGAACCCTGCCGGCTCGGGCCGTGCCGGTTCCGCTTTCTCGACCACACGGTCGACTTCGCGGGCGCGGTCGACTGGGCCGCGGGCGGGCAGAGCCGCCTGTGGCAATACAACCTGCACTACTTCGAATGGTTGCGGCAGGCGGATGTCGATGCCGCCGCGGCAGCCGGCCTGGTCGACGACTGGATAAGCGCCAATCCGCCATTCGGTGGCACTGGCTGGGAGCCCTACACGCTGGCCCTGCGCGTGGTGAACTGGACGGGGGCGATACCTGCCGATGGCTGGACGCGGGTACGGCTCGACAGTTTCGCGCTGCAGACGGCGTGGCTGCTGGCCAATCTCGAACACCACATTCGCGCCAATCACCTCTTGGCCGACATCAAGGGCCTGCTGTTCGCCGGGGCGCTGCTGGATGGCGAACACGGGCGGCGCCTGCTGGCGCGCGGCCAGGCGCTGCTGCGGCGGGAGCTGCCCGAGCAGTTCCTGCGGGACGGCGGGCACTATGAGCGCAGTCCCATGTATCACCTGCTGGTGACCCGTGACCTGGTCGAGATCGGGCGACTGATGGCGGCCAACCCGGCTTGTTTCGATCCGGCGCTGCGCGACGATGTCGAACGTTGCACGGCACGGGCGCTCGCATGTGCTGCCGACCTCGTGCGGCCCGATGGCGAGCCCGCGGCCTTCAATGACAGCGCGGGTGGCGTGGCACCACGCTTGCGGGATCTGCTCGACCGTGCCACCACGGAGGAGGGCCACGAGGTGCGCATCATCGCCCGTGCCGACAGTGGTTACTACGGCGCCCGTCGCGGCGGCGACTGGCTCTTGCTGGATTGCGGTCCCGTCGCACCGGACTACCAGCCAGGGCACACGCATTGCGACCTGCTCGCCTTCGAACTGTGCCTCGACGGCCGGCCCGTCGTAGTCAACTGCGGCGTCTACGACTACACCCCGGGGCCGCGGCGGACCTACGTGCGGAGCACGGCCGCCCACAACACGCTCTCCGTCGATGGCGCTGAGCAGAGCGAGGTGTGGGGCGCTTTCCGGGTCGGGCGACGGGCGCGGCCACTGGCAGCGCGGCTCGAACTGGCCGGCGCTGGATTCGAGTTCGCCGGCTCGCACGACGGCTTTCGTGTACTTCCGGGGTGCGTGACCCACGAACGACGCGTCGTCACCGACCCCGCTTTCGCCGTCATCACCATCACCGACCGGCTGACCGGCAGCAGACCGCACGCCGTGAACGGCTGGCTGCACGTGGCGCCGGGCCTGGTTGCCGTGGAGACGCCCCGGGGCATCGACCTGAGCGAAGACGGGCGGGTAGTGGCGACGATCGGACATCGCGGCTGGAATGCCGTCGAGCTCCGCGCTGGCGAACGCCACCCGCGCTTCGGCCAGATTGCGACCGCACCCACGCTGGCATTCTCCGCCGGCGGCGAATTGCCGCTGGAACTGCAATTCGAAATCCGACGCGGTCGCGGAAATGTAACCTGACGGCGGCTATACTGCGCCGCAGGTTTCGCGACGATTCAAACGGTTACGGGCGGAGCCCGCGGCAGCATGAAGATCCTGTTTCTGACGCATTACTTCCCGCCCGAGATCAACGCCCCCGCTTCCCGCACCTTCGAACACTGCCGCGAGTGGGTGCGCGCCGGGCACCATGTCACCGTTGTCACCTGTGTGCCCAATCATCCCCGCGGCGAGGCCTACCCGGGTTACCGCAATCGCCTCTGGCAACGGGAAACGCGCGAAGGCATCGAGGTCATCCGCTTGTGGACCTGGTTGTCGGCCAACGAGGGCTTCCTGCTGCGTACGGTCAACTACGTCTCCTACCTCGTCGCCGTCACCCTGGCCCTGCCCTGGCTGCCACGCCCATCGGTGGTGATCAGCACGTCGCCGCAGTTCTTCTGCGGCCTGGCCGGTTATGTGGTCAGCCGCGCCAAGCGCTGCCCCTGGGTGCTCGAGGTCCGCGACCTGTGGCCGGAATCGATCCTGGCCGTCGGCGCGATCCGCAACCGTTGCGTCATCGATCTGCTGGTTCGCCTGGAACGGTTTGCCTACCGGCGCGCCAGCCACATCGTGCCGGTCACGGATGCCTTTGCCGAACACATGACCAGGCGTGCGGGGGTGCCAGCGGACAAGATCACGGTGATCAAGAACGGCGTCGCGCTCGAATTCTTCGTGCGCGATACCGACGGCACGGCCACGCGCGCGCGCCATGCGCTTGGCGAGCGCGTGGTCGCAGCCTATTTCGGTACTCACGGCATGGCGCATCACCTCGAGACGGTGTTCGACGCCGCGGCACGCCTTGCCCATCGGCACGATATCGTGTTCCTGCTCGTCGGCGACGGCGCCGAACGGGTGCGGCTGCTCGCTGAGCGTGAACGTCGTGGACTCGATAACGTGATCATGCTCGGGCAGCAACCCAAGGAACGGATGCCCGAACTGTGGGCGGCGGCGGACATCAGCCTCGTGCTGCTCCGGCGCTCACCGCTGTTCGAAACGGTGCTGCCGTCGAAGATCTTCGAAGCCATGGGTATGGCCTGTCCGATCGTGCTCGGCGTCAGTGGTGAGGCGCGCGAACTGCTCGAGGCGGCCGGCGCGGGCCTCGCGATCGAGCCCGAGGACGACGCGGCGCTGGCTGTCGCCGTCGAACGCCTCGCCGATGACGTCGGCGAGCGCCGCCGGCTGGGCGAGCAGGGCCATGCCTACGTCACCACCCATTTCGATCGCCGCCGACTCGCTGCGCGTTACCTCGGGCTGCTCGGTGCGGTCACTGCCGAGGCTGCATGAACCAGGCGCTGAACGAAACCCACGTGACCTACTGGCGCAGCGCGCCGCCGGTCTGGTTGGCGGCCGTGCTGCTGGCCGCGATCGGCGTGGCGGTCTACTACAGCGGCATCGACCTGATGGTGCGATGGTGGTCGGATCGCGAGGAATACAGCCACGGTTTCCTGATACCACTGATCACGCTCTACCTGGTGTGGCAGCGCCTCGATCGGCTGCGCGAGTTGCCGTTCACCGGTTCATGGGGCGGTGCCGCGCTCGCCGTGCTCGCGCTCGGCGGCTACGTGCTGGGCGAGCTCGCGACGATTTATACCGTGATCCAGTACGCCTTCGTGCTGTTCGTCATCGGCGCCTCTTGGGCGATGTTGGGGACGCGTGCGTTCCGTGTCGTTGCCGTGCCACTGGGGCTGCTGTTCCTGATGGTTCCGTTCCCCAATTTCATCTACAACTCGCTGTCCTCACAGCTGCAATTGTTGTCGTCGTCGATCGGCGTGGCGGTCATCCGCCTGTTCGGGGTGAGCGTGTACCTCGAAGGCAATGTCATCGATCTCGGGTCCTACAAGCTGCAGGTGGTCGAAGCTTGCAACGGCTTGCGCTACCTGTTTCCGCTGATGACGCTGGGTGTGATCGTCGCCTATTTCTACCAGGCCGCCTTGTGGAAGCGCCTCCTGATCTTCGTCTCCACGCTGCCGATCACGATCCTGATGAACAGCTTTCGCATCGGCGTCATCGGCGTGATGGTCGAGTACTGGGGCCAGTCGATGGCGGAAGGCTTCCTCCACGACTTCGAGGGTTGGGTCATTTTCATGGCCTGCTTCGGGATCCTCTTCATCGAGATGTGGATGCTGATGCGGCTGACCGGCGATCGCCGGCCGCTCGGCGAGGTTTTCGGCCTCGATCCGCCGCGTCCGGCCGATCCGCGGGCGCGCTGGTCGCGGCGCACGCTGCCGCCACCGGCGCTGGCTCTGGTGGTGGCCGCACTGCTCGCCTGCCTGCCTGCCCGGAGCCTGCCGGAGCGCGAAGAAATCCCGCCCGCGCGGGTCGCTTTTGGCGAACTACCGCTCCAACTCGACGGTTGGAGCGGGCGGCGCGGCGCGCTCGAGCCGGTCTATCTCGATGCGCTCAAGCTCGACGACTATGCCCTGATCGACTACCGCCGCGGCGGTAGCACGGTCAACTTCTACGCCGCCTGGTACGACTCGCAGAAAAAGGGGCAGTCGGCCCATTCGCCGAAGTCCTGCCTGCCCGGCGGTGGCTGGGTGATGGAGCACTTCGACACGATTGCCATCGAAGGCGCCGCGATCGACGGTGTGCCGCTCGAAGTGAACCGGGTCTTGATCTCAATGGGCGAATCGCGCCAGCTCGTGTGGTACTGGTTCCAGCAGCGTGGCCGCGTGGTCACCAACGAGTACCTGGTGAAATGGTTCGTATTCTGGGATGCGCTGACCCGCAACCGTACCGATGGCGCCCTGGTGCGCCTGGTGCTGCCGCTCAGACCCGGCGAGGAGATGGCCGAGGGTGACGCCGTGCTGCGCGATTTCGTCAGCGTCATCGTGCCCGGGCTGGCGCGTTACATTCCGCGCTGAGCCGTCGTGACCGCGTTCTTCGCCTTCATCGTCGCGATGTTCGTGACCATCGTGCTCATGCCGCCTTTGATGCGCGCGGCACAGCGCTTCGCGTTCATCGACGAGCCCGACCAGCGCAAGGTCCATACCTGCCCCATTCCGCGGATCGGTGGCGTGGCCATGGTGACGGGTGCCGTGATCCCGATGCTGCTGTGGCTCGAACCCCTGCCGATGCTGCGCGGCTACCTGTTCGGGGTGGCGGTGCTGCTGGCATTCGGGCTGTGGGACGATCGCAGCGGTCTCGATTACCGCCTCAAGTTCCTCGGCCAGTTCATTGCCGTCGGGCTGGCGGTGTTCGATGGTGGCATCGTGGTGCATTTCGTACCCTTCGGCGACCTCGATCCCATCCCCGTGCCCGCGTCCATCGCGCTGACACTGTTCGCTCTACTCGGCGTGACCAATGCCATCAATCTCGCCGACGGTCTCGACGGTCTAGCCGCCGGGACGACCTTGCTGAGCCTCGGCGTCATCGTGCTGCTGGCCTACATCGGCGGCGACCCGGTGCTGCTGCTGATGGCCATGGCGGTGATGGGCGCCATCGTCGGTTTCCTGCGCTTCAACACCCACCCTGCGCAGGTCTTCATGGGCGATGCCGGCAGCCAGTTCCTCGGCTACTCGGTCGGTGTTCTGGTCATCATCCTGACGCAGCAGACCAATCCCGCGCTGAGTCCGGCGATGCCCCTGCTGCTGCTCGGTCTGCCCCTCATCGACACCCTGCTGGTGATGGCCGAGCGCCTGCGCGCCGGGCGTTCGCCGTTCCGCCCGGATCGCAATCACATCCATCACAAGTTGCTGGCGCGTGGCCTCGACCACTATGAATCGGTGGTTGTCATCTATGCCGTGCAGGGCCTGCTGGTCACGGCCGCTTTCGTATTCCGCTACAACACGGACCTCCTGGTCACCGGTACCTTCCTGGCGGCACTGATCGTGCTCGCCGTGCTCGGGCGCCCCGGCGCGGCATTGCTGCCGCGGCGCCCGGTTGGCGTGCCCGGGGCCATCACCCGGGTCGCCGAGCGACTCAAGCGGCAGGCAATACAAACACGCGGGCCGACGATGCTCGCCGCCGTCTCGCTGCCGCTCGGTGGGCTGTTCGTCGCCGCGCGGCTGCCGGCATTGCCGGTCGATGGCCGTGTAACCCTGTGCGCTCTGCTGGGCGCAGCCCTGGCCGGCCTCGCCTGGCGCCGCTTGCGCCCGGACATCGCCCTGGTCGAGCGCCTGGTGCTCTACGTGGCGATGACCGCGATGATCTATTACTGGTGTTCGGCGCGGTCGCAGGCGGGCGTGTTGGCGCTGGTCGAGAACGTCTACTTCGGTGTACTGGGCGTGGGCTTGCTGGTCGCCTACCGTTACGGCCAGTCGAGCCGCCTCGGTGTCACCCCGACCGACTTCCTGATCGTGTTGATCGCGCTGTTGGTCCCGACCTTCGCCCGCACGCTGCTGCCGCAACCCCATGTCGCCGAAGTCGGCATCAAGACGTTGGTCGCGTTCTATGCCGCCGAGCTCGTGCTGGGCGCGGCCGGGCCGCGCGCCGGCTGGATGCGTCTCGCCCTCACCGGCGTGCTCGCCGTGGTCGTGTTGCGCCTCCTCGGCGGCGACATCGTCGCGACCTGAGGACCGCGACACGGGTGCTGCGCGGACCGGCGTGTAGAATGATGCCCTGCACAAATCTTCATCCCGTGAGTGTTCGACCATGACTGCAACGCTGCGCTTGCTCGCCTGCATCCTGTTGATCCTGATGGTCGGTTGCGGCGGCGCCGATGATCGCAAGGCGGCCTACATCGCCAAGGGCCGCGAGCTGTTCAGCGCCGGGAACTACGAGAAGGCACGTCTCGAGTTCAAGAACGCGGTGCAGATCCAGCCGAAGGATGCCGAGGCGCGATTCGCCCTGGCCGAGACCCTGGAAAAGCTCGAGAACTGGCAGGGTGCGGCGGCGCAGTACGCGGCCATCCTCGGCGACCACCCCGAACACGAGGGCGCGCTGCTCAATCTCGGGCGTCTCTACCTGCTGGGCAACAACGACGCCAGCGCCCGCGAGCATGCCGAGAAGATCCTCGAGGACAATCCGGGCCATAACGGCGCCCGCGTGCTGCTGGCCGGGGTCGAGGCCAAGGCCGGCAACCGCGACCGCGCCCGCGAACTGATCGAGGCCGTCCTCGCCGACGATCCGACCAACCCCGAGGCGGCGTCGATGATGTCTTCGTTGCTGCTGGTCGACGGCAAGGTCGACGACGCGGTGGCGATGCTCGCGCAGGCCATCGCCGCCCATCCCGACGAGATCGCGTTGCGGATCAACCTGGCGCGACTCCATGCCCGCGCCGGCAACGCGGATGCCGCGGTCGAGACCTTCCGCGGCGTGATCGAGCACGCCCCGGACGTGCTCGCCTATCGCAACGCCTTGGCGCGCCTGTTCATGGGCATGAAACAGCCCGAGGAAGCCGAGAAGGTGCTCCGCCAGGCAGTCACCGATTTTCCCGAGGACACCGCCGCCAAGCTCGCCCTGGTCGAGTTCCTGGCCAGCACGCGCGGCGCGGAGGCCGCCGAGGCGGAACTCGAGCGCCTCATCGCCGCCGCACCGCAGGAGCACCGTTACGGCTTCGCGCTGGGCAAGCTGTACGAAGCCGCGAACCGAATGGACGATGCCGCCAAGGTCTACGCGAAACTGGTTGTCGATACCGAAGCCGACTCGCCTGACCAGCTCTCGGCCAAGAGTCGGCTCGCGGTGGTGCGGACGCGCCAGGAGAAGCTGGACGAGGCGCGCAAACTGGTCGAGGAGGTGCTGGCGGTCAACGCGCGGGACGTCGAGTCACTGCTGGTGCGCGGCACGCTGCGCCTGAACGACGGCGACGCCCCCGGCGCCATCGCCGATTTCCGCACCGTGCTGCGCGACGCGCCCGACAACGTCGGCGCGGTGCGCCTGCTGGCACGCGCACACGTCGCCAACAAGGAACCAGACCTCGCTCTCGACGTCCTCGAACGAGGCGCCACAGCCAAGCCGGGCTCGCCGGTGCTCGGCATCGAACTGGCCAATGTCTATGCCGCGCGCGGGCGACTCGAAGATGCCATCGGCGCGCTCGACGCCGTGCTCGAACGTAACCCGGCCGACGCCCAGGTCCTGCAGGCCAAGTTCAATCTCTACTACCAGGCGCGCGACTGGGACAAGGCACTCGGCGTCACTGAACGCATGAAGAGCGTCCTGCCCGAGGACGTACGGGGTTACCACTTCGCCGGCCTGGTGCGCCGCGCACAGGGCGATTTCGAAGCCAGCATCGGCGAGTTCCAGTCCGCCCTCGACCGCAGTCCGCGGGCGGTCGAGCCGCTGTCGGAGATGGTCAAGAGCCTGCTGGCGCTGAAGCGGCGCGACGACGCCAAGGCGACCCTGGAGCGGGTCGCGGCGGACATTCCGGATCACTTCGTCGCCGCCAACCTGCTCGGCGAGCTCGAACTGGCGGGTGGTGACGACGCCGCGGCCGAGACGCACTTCAGGCACGCGATGGAACTCAATCCGCGCTGGGCGATCCCGTATCGCAATCTGGCGGCGGTCATGCTCAAGAACGACCGACGGGATGACGCCCTCGCGCTGATGAAGCAGGGCATCGAGGCCACCGGCGGCTCGAACCTGCTGGTGACGGGCCTGGCCGGACTCTACGAGCAGAGTGGCGACCTCGATTTGGCCATCGCCGAATACGAGAAGGTCCTGGCCGGCCAGCCGGACTCCGCGCTGGCCGCCAACAACCTCGCCATGGTGCTGGCCGAGTACCGCGACGATCCAACGAGTCTCGAACGGGCGCGTGAACTCGTGCGGCCGCTGCGCAACAGCAACCAACCGGCCTTTCTCGACACCGTGGGCTGGGTCGAGTACAAGCTCGGCGATTTCGCCCAAGCTCAGTTGTTTCTCGAAAAAGCGGTCGAAGCAGCGCCGGATGCGGGCCTGCTGCACTTCCACCTCGGCATGGCCCTGCATGCGGCCGGCAATGCGGTCGGCGCGCGCGAGCACTTGCGTCGTGCGCTCGACCTGGGCCGCGAGTTCAAGGGGGCGGAGGAGGCCGAGAAGGTCCTGGCCGTTCTCGGCGACGAGTGACACGACCCTGATCAAATCCTCGATTTAAGATTAAGTGGGATTTATAACTTACTAATTTTAAAAAAATAGAATAGACTCTCGTCGGAGGCGTGGTGAGACATGTTGACGACGAGATTGCACATTTCGCTGGTCCTTGCGGGCAGCCTTGCCGGGGGCACCGTAGCGGCTTACGAGTTCGACTTGAGCGGCAGCGTGGGCCTGGAGGCGCGCGCCTTCACCCAGCAGCCGCGCTTCTCCAGCCAGGCTGATGCCAGTGTGTCGGTGTCCTTCAAGCCAGAGCTCTACACGACGTGGGCCGAGGGCCAGCAGAGCCTGTTGTTCGTGCCATTCGTGCGGCTCGACCAGAACGATTCGCGGCGCACTCACGGTGACGTGCGCGAACTGAGCTACATCTACGCCGCCGATACATTCGAGTTCCGCGCCGGCATCCGCAAGGTGTTCTGGGGCGTGGCGGAATCCAACCACCTGGTCGACGTCATCAACCAGACCGACCTGGTCGAGAACATCGACCTGGAGGACAAGCTCGGCCAGCCGATGCTCAACCTCGCCCTGGTCCGCGATTGGGGCACGGTGGACTTCTTCGTCCTGCCGGGCTTCCGTGAGCGAACGTTTCCCGGGCGCAAGGGGCGCTTCCAGGGGCCGCTGCGCATCGATACCAGCGCGGTCGAGTACGAATCGGCCGCGGCCGAAAAGCACGTCGATTACGCCGTGCGTTATGCGAGCTTCTTCGGCCCGGTCGATCTGGGTCTGTACCACTTCTGGGGCACCAGCCGCGATCCGCGTTTCGAGTTCGAATTGACGTCGTCCGGCGAGCCGGTTCTGGCACCGGTCTATGATCTCATCCACCAGACCGGGATGGACGTCCAGGCCACGCTCGGCAACTGGTTGCTGAAACTCGAGGCGCTGCATCGCGAAGGGCAGGGCGATACCTACGTCGCTGCCGTCGGCGGCTTCGAGTACACCTTCGTCGGCGTGTTCGGCAGCGCGGTCGACGTCGGTGCCCTGGCCGAGTACCACTACGACGAGCGCGGCCGGGTCGCCTTGTCGCCATTTGACGATGACCTCTTCGTAGGCACCCGGATCGCGGCCAATGACGCCGCCGACAGTCAGCTGCTCGGAGGCATCGTCGGCGACGTTCACGGGCGTGGTTACTTCGTCAACCTCGAGGCCAGTCGGCGCTTCGGCGACTACTGGAAGGTCGAACTCGAGATGCGGCTCATTCTCGATACCTCGCCTCGCGCGTTCGCGCTCGATGCCTTCAACCGCGACGATTATTTCCAACTCGAACTGCTGCGTTACTTCTGAACGCCGTCGCCTTGGCGGCGCGTGCGATACTCGCGCCCGCACCAGTCCCGGAGCGGCCCATGAGCGCGAATCCCAACCCCGTTTGTCGTTGGCACCGGCCCGCCGGGGTGGTGCGATCAGACGTGCCATGCCGGTGAGCACGGCGCGCGGCGCGGCAACGGCATTGGCGGTGCTGCTGTTCGCGCTCGCGCTGACCGTCGGGATGAGCGGCATGGGCGCGTTGCCGGTCGACGAACACGAGGCGCTGGTGCTGCGCACGACCGAGGAGATGGCCGAGCGGGGTGATTGGATCGTGCCCTGGTTCAACGACCTGCCGCGCCTGAACAAGCCACCTCTGAGTTACTGGCTGACCGGGGTAGTCGCGGCGGCGGCGGGTACGCCGGGCGCCGTGGCGCCGTGGCACGGTCGCTTCGTCTCACTGTGCGCGGGTCTCGCCATCGTGCTCGTCACCGCGGCGCTCGGTACGCGCCTGTACGGGGATCGACGCGCCGGGCTCCTCGCCGCGTTGCTGACGGCAACGACCGCGGGGTGGTTCGCCTTCACCCACGATGCCCGGCCCGACATGCTCTACGCAGCGCTCTGCCTCGGCGGTTTTGCAGCCTTCGCCTTGTCGGCAACGGACGCGGCGCACGCCCCGCCAGCGGGGGCAATGCTGGTCATGTGGATGTGCTATGCGCTGGCCGTGCTGGCGAAGGGACCACACATCCCGGCGCTGCTGCTCGCCGGCTGCGCCTGGTGGATGGTGCGGCAGGGCGCGCACAGCGGGGCGCTGAAGACGCTGCGCTGGGGGCGGGGGGTGGGGGTCGTGCTCCTGCTCTGCCTGCCCTGGTGGCTGTCGCTGCAGGCCCGGCTACCGGCTGACGCCGTCGGCGACTCCCAACTCGGCGGCAGCTTGCTGCGGCCGGGTTTCGACCACCTGTTCAACGGCTATTACCTCTACCGACCCTTGCAGTTGCTGCTGCCGTGGTTGCCGTTGCTGCCGGTCGGCTGGTTCGTCGCCTTGCGCGATGGCGACGCTCGCGGGCGGCGTGCCTCGTACCTGCTCGCGGCCGCCACCGCGGCGGTTGTCCTCGGCCTCAGCCTGGGGCCGCAGCAACGCTACTTCTACCTGCTGCCGGCCGCGCCGCTGCTGGTGCTCCTCGGCGTGCGCGGCTGGATCCTGCTGGCGGCGTCGCGCCCGCGCACGACAGCGGTCTTGTTCGCGGTGCAGGGGAGCGTCGTGATCGGCGCCGCCGGGTGGGCCTTCACCGCGGCGCCCGGCGGGCGTGGGGGCGTCGCGGCATTGCTCGCGGCCGCGGTCGTGGCGCTGATCCTGGTCCGCGCGCTGCGTCGCCTCGGTTGCGCGATGTTGCCTGCGGTGAGCGGGGCGCTGGCCGGCGTCGCGGCGACCGTATTCGTCACCCAGGCCGATGGCACCCTGTTATGGAGCCGCGATCGCTTCGACAAGCACGAACTGGCCGCCGCCGTCGCGGTCGCCATACCCCGCGACGCGCCGTTGCTCAGCTATGCCCTGACCCCGGTGGTCTATGTGTATGAACTCGGCCGTGGCGTCCCGCGAGTAACGGAGCTTGCGGTACTCGTCGAACGCCTGGCCGAACTCGACAGCGGCTGCCTCTACGTGTTGAGCGAGACCCGCCATGCAACGAGCCTGGCGCGACTTGGCGGGCTGACCGAGATTGCGGCCATGCCGGCACGGGCCGACGATCGGGCCGCGCTCTATTGCCTGGCGCGATCGTCGTGAGTGGCGCGCGCAGGTCATCCGCACGAACGGTGCGGCGGCGACCGTCCCCGGTTCGAATCCATTAGACTGCGTGGCCTCATGCTCCGATTCTCGATTGATTCTCCACTCGTCTCCCGCGCGAGCGTCTGGCCGCGGCGCGGGCGCGGTCGGCCTGCCGTGATACACGAGGTGCGTGGGTGATGGTGAGTACGGGCACAGGCGACGACTATGCCGAGTTGTCGCTGCGTTATGCGGCGGTCATCGAAGCCGCCGTCGACGGCATCATCATCATCGACCAGCACGGCATCATCGAGACTTTCAACCCGGCCGCCGAGCGGATCTTCGGCTACCGCGGCGAGGAGGTGGTCGGTGCCAACGTCAGCGTCCTGATGCCGGCCAGCGAGGCGAGCCGCCACGACGGCTACATCCACCACTACCTCGCGACCGGGCAGGCTCACATCATAGGTATCGGTCGCCAGGTCGTCGGCCGACGCAAGTCCGGCGAGGAATTCCCGCTCGAACTCGCCGTTGGCGAACTGGCCAGGCTCGAACCACGCCGGTTCGTCGGCACGGTGCGCGACATCACGCGTCGAAGAATGCTGGAATCGGCGTTGGCCGCGCGTGAACGCGAACTCAGCATGTTGCTCGACCACGCACCGATCGGCATCTTTTCCGCCGCGATGAGCGGACGTTTCGTCCGTGTCAACCCGGCCCTGTGCGCGATGGTCCGCTACCCGGCCGCCCAACTCGAACGCATGGCGGTTTCCGATCTCACGTACGAAGCCGATCGCGAGCGTCTGCGCGAGGCCTACGTCGCGGTGTGCGAGGGACGACAGGAGGAGTGCCGGTGCGACCTGCGCTGGGTCCGCGCCGACGGTGCGACCATGCACGTCAGCCTTCATGCGGTCACGGTTGCGGGGGAGCGCGACATCATCATCGGGCAGGTCGTCGACCGCACCGAGCAGGTTCGTTCCGAGCGCGAGTCCCGCGAGGCCGGCGAACGACTCGCGCATGTCGGCCGGGTGACTACGCTGGGCGAGATGGCCTCGGCGATCGCCCACGAAATCAACCAGCCGCTGACCGCCATTTCCGCATACGCCCAGGCCTGCCGTCGCTTGCTGCTGCAGCCGACCCCCGATATCGAACTGGTTGGCGAGACGCTTGAATCGATCAGCGGCCAGGCCTTGCGGGCCGGCGATGTCGTGCGCCGCATACGCGGTTTCGTCAGCCACCGTGAGAGTGCCCGCAGTGCCTGTGACCTCAACACCGTGGTGCAGTCGGTGCTGGAGTTCGCCGATTTCGACCTGCGTTCCCACCAGGTCGACGTCAAGACCGTGTTCGCCGGTGATTTGCCCCCGGTGATGGTCGATCCAATTCAGATCCAGCAGGTCTGCCTGAACCTCGTCCGCAATGCCATCGATGCCATGGACGCGTTGCCGCTCGCCGACAGACGTCTGCTGCTGCGAACCCTGGCGACGGCGGATGGCGTGGTGCTGCGTTGCATCGACAGCGGGCCCGGCGTCGATGCCGAGATCCGCGCGCGACTGTTCCAGCCGTTTCAGACCACCAAAGCCGAGGGTATGGGCATGGGGCTTTCGATCAGCGCCTCGATCGTCGCCGCCCATGGCGGCACCCTGCGATATGCTGACGATCAGCAGGAAGGCGCCTGCTTCGTCATGGAGCTGCCGGCTGCCCTCGAATGACGCGAACATGACCGACGCCAGAGCAAACCCGACCGTCTTTGTCATCGACGACGACGCCGCCGTGCGCCAGTCGTTGTCCCTGCTGATGCGCTCGATGGCGCTGACCGTGGAGACCTTCGAATCCGCGCAGGACTTTCTCGATCGCGCAGACCCGGCGCGGCCGGGTTGCCTGGTGCTCGACATTCGTATGCCGGGCATGAGCGGCCTCGAATTGCAGGACGAGCTGTCACGCCTCGGCTTCATCACGCCGGTCATCTTCGTCACCGGCCACGGGGACGTCGCCATGGCGGTGCGGGCAATGAAGACGGGGGCGGTCGACTTCATCGAGAAGCCGTTCAGTGACCAGGTTCTGCTCGAACGCGTCAACCAGGCCCTCGAGCTCGACCGCGCGACGCGCGACGCGCGCGCCGAGATTGCCGACATAGAACGTCGCCTCGGTCAGCTTTCGCCGCGGGAGCGCGAAGTGATGTCACGGATCGTCGCCGGCCAGGCCAACAAGGTCATCGCCATCGAACTCGGCCTGTCCGAACGCACCGTCGAAATCCATCGCGCCAAGGTGATGTCCAAGACCGGCGCACGCTCGCTCGCCGAGCTGGTGTCCATGGTCACACGCCTCGACAATGGACCCTGAGGTCACTACGTAGTTTCCGCAGGCGGCTTACGCAAAACCGCGAATTCCGGCCGGGGGCGGCCTGCGCCCAGAATCGACCCCGTGAGTCATTCATCGACATGGGGTTCCGACATGGCCAACAAGAGCGACGCCGCCAAGGTCATCGATTTTCCGAAAGCTTCCGTAACCTGCGCGATTTGCCCGTGGGCACGCGCCTGTCTCGACCAGGCCTTCAACCCGGCACAGGACGAGAGTCGCGCGCAGCGTTGCGCGGCGCCGATGAAGCGCAACCAGCACATCCTGCGCCAGGGTGACGACCTCGAATTCCTTTACGTACTGCGTTCCGGCTCGGCCAAGAGCTACTTCGATTCCAGCGATGGCCTCGAGCAGATCGTCGCCTTCCATTACCCGGGTGACCTGCTCGGTTTCGACGCCATCGGCGAGGGGCACCACCAGAGTTCCATCGTTGCGCTCGAGACCGCGGCCTTGTGCCGGGTGCCCTTCCGCGAGGCCGAGGCCGCGTGGTCGCAGGCGCCCAAGTTGTGGACCGAGATCATGCGTGCCGCCGCTCGCCAGATGCACGACAAGAACAATCACGCCCTGCTGCTCGGGCAGAAGTCCGCTGCGGCGCGCTTCGCCAGTTTCCTGCTCGATGTCTCTTCGCACCTCGCCGCGCGCGGCTGTTCCCGTACCGAGTTCAATCTCAGCATGCCGCGGCAGGACATTGCCAACTACCTCTCGCTTGCGGTCGAGACGGTGAGCCGGTTGTTCGGTGAACTGCAGTCCAACGGCGTCATCGCCGTCGATCGTCGCTTCGTACGCATCGAGTCGCTGGAGGGGCTGCGTGCCATCGCCGGCGACGGCGGCGGCGCGGCAAGTCGAGCTCATTCCGGCTGAGGCGATGCTCGCCGTCGGATCCCTGCATGGCAGCGTCGCGGTCGAGGAGGCCGCGACGATTTCGACCGTGCTGGTGGTCCAGTCGAACCCGGTGGCCCGCGAGCGCATCTGCGCGCTGCTGCAGGCTGCAGCCCTCGACGTCACCGTCTGCGACACCGCCGAACACGCGCTCGACGCCCTTGCCGGAGGCGAGTACGGCGCCATGGTCATCGATTACATGCTCGACGACATGAGCGGATTTTCGCTGTTGCAGGCGGCGCGGGCAGCGGGGCAGGTCCCCGCTGTCGTGATGACGGCTGGACGCGGCGAAGTCTGCGCCGCGGTGCGCGCGGTACGCGAAGGGATCGTCGACTTCCTGCCGGGGCCGGCCGATGGTCGACTCGTGCAGGCCGTGCGTAAGGTACTCAAGAACAAGGTCTGAATGCCATGGCCAGTGTGCTCGACCTGCTACATCGCGACCACCTCGGCATGGCCGCACTGCTCGACATTCTCGCGGCCGAACTCGAGCGTATGCGCCGGCCCGACGAGGATGCCGATTACCACCTCATGCGGGAGGTGGCCGATTACTTCATCCATTTTCCGGATGCCCTGCATCATCCGTGCGAAGACCGTGTTTACGAACTGCTGGCCGCCCGTGCGAACGAGCTCGCGCCTGAACTCACCACCCTGCGCAGTGAACACGAGAAGATCGGCATGTTGGGGCATCGGCTGCACGATCTGCTCAAAGCGGCAACCGCGGGCCAGATGGTGTCGCGCGACGCGATCGTCGCCGCCTGCGAGGAGTTTCTCGATGTCCAGCGACGTCATCTCGACGTCGAGGAGGCCCATCTGTTTCCGCTTGCCGGGCGCACCCTGGGCGAGGACGAGTTGCTGCAGGCGGCCGCGGCGTGCGGCCGCGACGTCGACGATCCCGATCGCCTGGCGCCGGACGCGCGCTATGACCGCCTCCGTGCTGCCCTGACCGCGCGCGCCGCTACCGCAGCCGGCTGAACCCGGCCGGCGTACGAAGCCCGCGACGGGTTGGCGGCGCGACGGCCTCACCTGCGAGGAGGCGGGGTGTTCTCCCGCTTACCCGCCTGGCGGCACGATCACCCGTTCGACGATGCGCCACTCCGCCGTCGAGATGTCGACGTACCAGGGGCCGGCACGCAGCGACTCGTGGGCGGCGACGTAATGCCCGTTACCGCTGTTCGCCGCGACCAGGGTCTGGTCGGCCTCGGCCCGCGTGGCGTGCGCCAGCAGGACATCGACGGCGGGCGGTAACGGCATCTTCCCGGTGGCTCGGAGATCGAAGCGCAGCTGGCCGTCGGCGAGGTTGAGCCCTTCGACGGTGAGGCCGAGCGCGCCGGCACGCGCCTCGCGGTCGAGGACCTTGTTGATTTCGAGTCCACGCTTGTAATAGTCATCGACGACGAGGCCGTCGTCCGCACGCATCGCGATGCTGATGAGGATGGCACAGGCGGCGATGGTGCCGAGCGGGATGGCGAACACCATCCAGGCCAGCGGCTCGTCCTGCCAGCGCGTCACCGGTTCCTTCCCGCTCATGGCTGTGGCCCCAGGAACTTCGCTACCTCGGTCACGCTGACCGTGGCGTCGTCTTCAGCCGTGAGGGTGAACTCGATCGGGTTGCTGCGGGCGTGCAGCGCGTCCTCGCTGGCGCGCAGAACCACCGGAACCTCGGCGACGTCACCGCCGGCCACCAGCACGGCCGCGTCGGTACCCACCAACTCCATGCCGTCGATGCCGGCCGCGGCGACACGAAAGCGCCGCGGCGCATCCGACAGGTTGAGAACCTTCAGCATGTAGACGTTCTCGATCAGCCCCTGTCGCTCGCGGTAGAGCTGATTGCGATCGCGGATGATGTCGAGACCAAGCGGCTCGCGCGAAACCAGCACGTAGAGAAACAGGCAGCCCACGGCAGCCAGCAGTGCGCTGTAGACGAGGGTGCGCGGGCGCACGATGCGGGTCGCCTGGCCATCGAGCGCGTGTTGCGTGGTGTAGCGGATGAGGCCGGGTGCGTAACCGACCTTGGTCATGACCTCGTTACAGACGTCGATGCAGGACGAACAGCTGATGCACTCGTATTGCAGGCCTTCGCGGATGTCGATGCCGGTCGGGCAGACCTGCACGCAGAGCGTACAGTTGACGCAGTCACCGAGGCCCTGCGCCTTGGGATCGCTGCCGCTGCGGCGCGACCCGCGCGGTTCGCCCCGCTTTTCGTCGTAGCTGACGATGAGCGTGTCGTTGTCGAACATCGCGCTCTGGAAACGCGCGTAGGGGCACATGTACTTGCACACCTGTTCGCGCATGTAACCGGCGTTGCCGTAGGTGGCGAAGCTGTAGAACACCATCCAGAAGGTCTCCCACGGGCCGAGCGACAACGTGGTGACCTTGCGAAAGAGGGCATCCATCGGTGTGAAATAACTGACGAACGTGAAGCCCGTGAACAGTGCGAACGTGATCCACGCGACCTGCTTGGAGATCTTGATGCGCAGCTTGTTCAAGGACCACGGCGCCTTGTCGAGGCGTTGACGCTGCTGACGGTTGCCCTCGATCTTGCGCTCCATCCACAGGAACACCTCGGTCCATACCGTCTGCGGGCAGGCGTAGCCGCACCACAGGCGGCCGGCCAGCGTGGTGAAGAAGAAGAGCGACAATGCGCCCATCATCAGCAGCAGGGTCAGCAACAGGAAGTCCTGCGGCCACAGGGTCAGGCCGAAGATGTAGAACTTGCGCGCCGGCAGGTCGAGCAGGACGGCCTGGTGGCCGTCCCAGCGCAGCCACGGCACGCCGTAGAAGATGCCGAGCAGGAAGAACACCGCGCTGACGCGCATGAGCGCGAAGGTGCCGTGCACCTCGCGCGGGTAGATTTTCTGGCGCTTCTCGTAGAGGGACTGTTCTACATCCGCGCCGCCGGCAGGGGGAGCCGGCCTGGCGGTCGTGTCATCCATCGTGGCGGGGAGTCTCGTCTGGATTGGGTGGATAGGTGAAGGCCACCGCCAGCACGCCGGAAGCGGCTGTCAGCAGCCAGAACAGAAAGAACCCGATGGTGTAGGCCGCCATGCGGCTGACTTCCGGGAAGGGCACACAGTAAGCGAGGTCATCGGGATCGATGAGGCTGAAGAACACGCCGGTGGCGACGGTGGCCATCAGGAACGACAACCACATCACGGCGCCGAAGCGTTGCGGTACGGGCATCCAGCGTGTCTTGGCAAGCAATTCCATCGTCACGCTCCCCCTGGACGCCCGTTGCGCAGCACCGGTCCTCAGCGGGCCGGGGCGTTGCCCTGGGTGAAGGAATACACGTAGGCGGCCAGGACATGGACCTTGTCGGCGCCCAGGAATTCCTCGTGTGCCGGCATCTGGCCGTTACGACCCTTGGCGATCGATTCCACGATCGCGCTGCGGACGCCACTGTAGAGCCAGGAGTCATCGGTCAGGTTGGGCGCGCCGAGCATCGGGTTGCCTTTGCCCTCAGGACCGTGACAGGCGACGCAGGTCTGGTCGTAGACGGCCTTGCCGGCCTCGATCCTGGCGGCGTCGACGTTGCGCCCGGCCAGGTGTTCGACGTAGTCGGCGGCTTTCTCGACGCCGTCAGGGCCGATGATCTCGCCCCACGCCGGCATTACGCCGCTGCGGCCCTTGAGAATCGTCTGCTCGATGTTCTCCGGTGCCGAACCGTACAGCCAGTCGTCGTCGGTGAGATTGGGAAAGCCGCGCGCACCACCGGCATCCGAGCCGTGGCATTGCGTGCAGTAGCTGGCGAAGAGGTTCTGCCCCATGGCGAGCGCCTCCGCGTCCTTGGCCAGGGTCGGGATGTCGGTCTCGTGGTACTTGGCGAACAGCGGGCCGTACTTCGCTTCCGCCGCCGCGACCTCGCTCTCGTACTGGCTCTCCTGGCTCCAGCCGAGCAAACCCTTGAAGGTTCCCAGGCCGGGGTAGGCGATCAGGTAACCGATGCCCCAGAAGAGCGTGATGTAGAACAGGTTCAGCCACCAACGCGGCAGCGGGTTGTTGTACTCCTCGAGATCACCGTCCCACACGTGGCCCATGGTTTCGGGATTGGCGGGGTCCTTGGGCAGGCGGGCCTGCGATTGCGTCCAGACGAACCACAGCAGCCAGAGGATGCTGACGACGGTGACGCCGCCGATGAAGTAGCTCCAGATCGGGCTCGTGAAATCAGCCATGGCTATGTTCTCCGTTGACGTCGTGCTCGACGTCGTCATCCAGCGGTATGCGCGCGGCGGCGTTGAACTCGGCGTCGTGTGAGCGCGACAGCGCCCACACCACCACGCCGAGGAACACCACGCCGACGAATACCGTCCACAGTGACAGCAACGTGCTCATGGCTCATCTCCTCGTCTTGACCGCGGTGCCGAGGCCCTGCAGGTAGGCCACCAGGGCATCGAGCTCGGTCTTGCCTTCCACCGCCTTGGCGGCGCCGGCGATCTGCTCGTCGGTATAGGGGTGACCGAGCATGCGCAGGGCTTCCATGCGCGGCGCGATCGACTCCGGGTCGATGGCGGTACGCTCCAGCCATGGGTAACCCGGCATGATCGACTCGGGTACCACGTCACGCGGATTGTTGAGATGGACGCGGTGCCACTCGTCGCTGTAACGCCCGCCGACGCGATGCAGGTCCGGACCGGTGCGCTTGGAGCCCCACTGGAACGGACGGTCGTAGACGAACTCGCCGGCCAGCGAGTAGTGCCCGTAACGTTCGGTCTCGGCGCGGAACGGACGGATCATCTGCGAGTGACAGACGTAGCAGCCCTCGCGGATGTAGACGTCGCGGCCGGCGAGTTGCAGCGGCGGGTAGGGCTCGAGCCCCGCGACCGGCTGGGTCGTGCTGTCCTGGAAGTGCAGGGGCACGAGTTGGACCAGGCCGCCGATGCTGATGGTGATGATGATCAGCACCATCATGAAGCCGATGTTGATTTCGATGCTTTCGTGTTTCATTGCATGCACTCCCGCATCAATGGGCCATGGCCGGCGCCGGGATCTCGACCTGGACCGGTCGCGCTCCCGCGCAGGTCCGCCACAGGTTGTAGGCCATCACCACCGTACCGAGGAAGTACAGCAGGCCGCCCAGCACGCGGATGATGTAGAACGGATGCATCGCCTCGACCGACTCGATGAAGCTGTAGGTCAGCGTGCCGTCGTCGTTGACCGCCCGCCACATCAGGCCCTGCATCACGCCGGCCACCCACATCGAGGTGATGTAGAGCACGATGCCGATGGTCGAGATCCAGAAGTGCAGTTCGACCAGCTTGAGACTGAATATCTCGCGACCGTAGAGCCGCGGGATGAGGTAGTACATCACGCCGAGCGAGATGAATCCGACCCAGCCCAGCGCGCCCGAGTGCACGTGGCCGATGGTCCAGTCGGTGTAGTGGGAGAGGGCGTTGACCGTCTTGATCGACATCATCGGCCCCTCGAAGGTCGACATGCCGTAGAACGAGACGGACACGATGATGAAGCGCAGCACCGGGTCGGTGCGCAGCTTATGCCAGGCCCCCGACAGGGTCATGATGCCGTTGACCATGCCGCCCCAGGACGGCGCCAGCAGGATGACCGACATCACCATGCCGAGCGACTGCGCCCAGTTCGGCAGCGCGGTGTAGTGCAGGTGGTGCGGACCGGCCCAGATGTAGGTGAAGACCAGCGCCCAGAAATGCACGATCGACAGGCGGTAGGAGAACACCGGGCGCTCGGCGATGCGCGGGATGAAGTAGTACATCAGGCCGAGGAAGCCGGCGGTGAGGAAGAAGCCGACCGCGTTGTGGCCGTACCACCACTGCACCATGGCGTCCTGCACGCCGGCGTACAGCGAGTAGGACTTCGTCAGCGTCACCGGCAACTCGAGGTTGTTGACGATGTGCAGCATGGCGATGGTGATGATGAACGCGGCGAAGAACCAGTTGGCGACGTAGATGTGCTTGACGCGTCGCTTGGCCACGGTGCCGAAGAAGACCACGGCGTAGGCCACCCACACCACCGCGATGAGGAGGTCGATGGGCCATTCGAGCTCGGCGTATTCCTTCGAGGTGGTGATACCGAGCGGCAGGGTCACCGCGGCGAGCACGATGATCAGCTGCCAGCCCCAG
Organism: Gammaproteobacteria bacterium; assembly: GCA_050184115.1. Taxonomy (GTDB): domain Bacteria; phylum Pseudomonadota; class Gammaproteobacteria; genus JACKNG01. The sequence continues at coordinate 313,994 of JBFXAQ010000007.1, forward strand.
AACGTGAAGGCGGCGAGACCGTCGCTAAACAGCCGGACGTGGCAGGTGCGCTGCACGATGTAGTACGAGCCCGCGAACAACGCCGAACCGCCGAAGGCGAAGATCACGGCGTTCGTGTGCAATGGTCGCAGGCGCCCGAAGGTCAGCCACGGCAGATCGAAGTTGAGCGCCGGCCAGGCCAGCTGTGCGGCGATGATGACGCCGACCAGCATGCCTACCAGGCCCCACACCACGGTCATGACGGCGAACTGCCGGACGACCTTGTAGTTATATGTTTCCGTCATGGAAGACACTCCAGGCTTTGGCAACTGCGGCACGGGTTGCCGGGCAGCCGGTCGAGGCCGGCCGCGGCGCTACTCCGCGCTGCCGCGGGAACGGGATCCGCGCGGCGAATTCGGACCGCCCGGCCCCGCGGCGGGGCGGCGGTGGAGGCGACGGCGGCCGGGCGTTGCGCCCCGCCGCCGCCGCTGTGGCTCAGAAGCGGTAGCCGATACCGGCGCCGACCACCCACGGGTTGATGTCGGCTTTCACGCGCAGACCGACACCACCCAGCAAAGTCGGCATGTTGAGCGAGGCGATGGTGTCCATGTCGATGTACTTGACGTCGAAGTTGGCGAACCAGTTGTTGGACAGCTCGTAGTCGAAACCGAACTGGCCGGCCCAGCCCCAGGAGCTCGAGGTATCGACGTCGACCGGGCCGCCCACGGCGCGCTCGAGGTTGTCGGTGGCGTCGTTCCACAGGAAGGCAGTGTAGTTGACGCCGAAGCCGACGTACGGGCGGAACTTGGCGTCCGGCTTGAAGTGGTACTGCAAGGTCACCGTCGGCGGCAGCACCCAGGCGTCGAAGATCTTGAAGCCGTCGACCGCGCCGAGACCGGCGAGGGTGGCATCGGTGCCGTCGATCTTGATGTCGTGGTTGGTCATGCCGGCAATGGCTTCGATGCCGATGTTCGGCGTGATCATGTAGGTCAGGTCGAACTCGGGCACGACGGCCGAATCGACTTTCACACCTGCGTTCAGCGGAATGCGGCCGCCGGCGGGGGTCTCGACGTTGATGTTGGTGCTGTCGTCATCCGGGATGACGCCGATCACGCGAGCGCGGACGCGCCACTTGGAGTCCGACGGCTTGGACGCTGCCATCTCGTCGGCACCCGCGAGAGGCGAAAAAGTCACAGCGGCGAAGGCCAGTGCGACGGCCGCGCCGGCGATTTTTTGTGCAGTGCGATGGCCACTGATTTCTTGAATGCGCATCATGGAAGTCCTCATGTCGTGTTGTAATTTCCAAATGTCGTGCAACGACCTGAATTTCTTGATAAGGCTCTTGCGTGCCGCATACGATGACGCGGGTGCAGCATGGCTAGCCTGATCTGGATCAACCAGAATTCAAACTATGGTTCGAAAGGCTGGATCTGACAAGGTAAGACAACACCTGCCGGATTCATTTCGAGCACATTGATGCAAAAAAGCAACAGCACTTCTGCCACAAATGAGGAAGCCACGGCGTGCTACCACTGTGGCGAGCCGGTCGCACCCGGCGCGCGTTGGGCGATCGTCGTCGACGCCCAGCACCACCCGCTCTGCTGTGCCGGTTGTGAAGCCGCCGCCCGGGCCATCCTCGACTTCGGCCTCGGCGACTACTACCGCTTCCGCGAGGCGCCGGCGCAACGACCGGCCGTGGATGCGGTGTCGACCCCTTATGACGTCTACGACGATCCCACGCTCGCGGCGCGCTACGTCGCGCGTGCGGACGACGAGGCGCGCGCGGCACTGATCGTCGGGGGCATGACCTGCAGCGCCTGTGCCTGGTTGCTGGAACGGCGCCTTTGCGCCGAGCCGGGTGTGCGAGGCTTCGAGGTCAACTACGCGACGCGCCGCGCGGAGGCGCGCTGGGACGCCGACCAGCTCAGCCTGGGCGCGCTGTGTCGTGCCGCGGCCGCGCTCGGTCTCGAGCTGCGCCCGTTCACCGCCGACGCGCGCCGCGCCGTGGATGCCGACGAGGCGCGCGGCCTGCTCGCTCGTCTCGGCATCGCGGGCGTGTTCGGCATGCAGGTGATGATGATCGCGCTCGCGCTCTATTTCGGTGCGGGCGACGCCAGTGAGGGTGCCCTCGGCAGCTTCCTGCGTTGGGTGTCGTTGCTGCTGGCCCTACCCGTGGTCGTCTACAGCGCGCAACCGTTCTTCCGCGCGGGCTGGCGCGGGCTGCGCACGCGCACGCCGGGGATGGACCTGCCGGTGAGCCTGGCCATCGTCGCGGCATTCACGGGCAGTGCATGGCACACCGTGCGGGGTGCGGGCGAAGTCTACTTCGACTCCGTGGTGATGTTCACCGGCTTCCTGTTGCTGAGCCGCTGGCTCGAGTTGCGCGCGCGGGTGGCGGCGGCGACCCGCCTCGAGTCGCTGGCCGCGGTCGTACCGGATGCCGCCACACGCATCGTCGTCGCGGGCGAGGTCGAACGGCTGGAGACCGTCGCGGCACTACGGCTGGAGGTCGGCGACCTGGTGCTCGTCCGTGGCGGCGAGACCGTTCCCGCCGACGGCGTCGTCGAAGACGGCACGGGCAGCCTCGACGAGTCGATCCTGACCGGTGAAGCGGAGCCCTGCCAACGAGGCCCCGGGGCGACGGTACTCGCCGGCAGCGTCAACCTCGCCTCGCCGCTGCGCGTGCGGGTCAGCGGTGTCGGCGCACAATCCTTCGCCGGTCATCTCGCCGAACTCGTGCACCGCGCGGCCGGCGCCCGCCCGGCCCATGACGACCTCGCCGCGCGCGTGGCGCGAGGCTTCGTCGTCGCGGTGCTCGGCGTCGCCGCCCTGACGGCCATCGCCTGGAGCTGGCTCGATCCCACGCGGGCCTTCGCGGCGACCTTGGCGGTCCTGGTGGTGTCGTGCCCCTGCGCGCTGGCCATCGCGCGCCCGGCAGCCCTGGCGGCCGCCCACGCGGCCCTGCTCGGCGCTGGCGTCGCGGTGATCGGGAGTGGCGCGCTGGAGCGCCTCGCGGCGGCTGTGCGTGTGGTGTTCGACAAGACCGGCACACTGACCGTCGGGCGCCTCGGGCTGACCGGGATCGAGACCTACGGCGCGGTCACCGCGGGCGACGCCGAGGCGCTCGCCCGCGCGCTGGCCGAGAGTTCGACCCACCCGCTGGCACGTGCGTTGCGGGCGCGGGCCGGCGGCCCCGTTGCACCCAGCGCCAGCAGTCTCGAAGTCGTCGCCGGCGGTGGCGCCGAGGCCCGCGTCGACGGCCACGTCGTGACGTTGGGCTCACGTCGGTTCGTCGCCGAGCGCTGCGGCGACGCGGCCTTCGCCGGGGTCACCGCAGGCGCCGACGCGGGCGGCAAGGAAGCCTGGCTCGCCCGTGACGGCCGGGTCATCGCGCGTCTCGAGTTCGCCGACGACCTGCGCCCGGAGGCTCCGACCGTGGTCAGCGCATTGCAGGCCGAGGGCCTGGCCTGCGAGATCCTGAGCGGCGATCGCGAGACGGTCGTCGCGACCGTGGCAGGTGTCTGCGGTGTGGCGCAATGGCACGCCGGTCAACGCCCGGCCGACAAGCTCGCCGCGGTAGCCCGCCATCAGGCAGCGGGCGAAGTGGTGGCGATGGTCGGCGACGGCGTCAACGACAGCGCGGTGATGGCCCGCGCCGACGTTTCCATTGCCGTCGCCGACGCCAGTGCGCCTGCCCGCCAGCAGGCCGACGTGCTGCTGCTCAGGCCAGAACTCGGCGGCGTGGTGGTGAGTGTGCGCATAGCGCATCGGATGGCCCGTATCGTGCGGCAGAACCTGGCCTGGGCGCTGGCTTACAATGCGCTCGCGGTGCCGTTGGCGATCGCGGCGCTGCTACCGCCGTGGGCGGCCGCGCTCGGCATGTCGGCGAGTTCCCTGCTCGTGGTGCTGAACGCGTTGCGTATCCGCGTACCAGCCGGCTGAACCACACCATGGACATCCTCTACCTGCTCATCCCGCTCTCGTTCGTCCTCGTCGGCGTCATCGTCGCCGGTTTCCTGTGGGCGGTGCGGCGCGGACAGTTCGACGACCTCGAACGTCATGGGCGCGACGTCCTGCTCGACGACGACGAGCCACGCACGCGCGATTGAAGCTGTCGCTCAGCGCGTGCTCGCGCCATCACGGGCGTGGTGATGGGCGTGCACGGCGACGGGCCCGCGAGCGCCCACCGCGGGCGCGGCGACGGGCGGCCCATCGCCGCCATGGTGCACGTGGTGATCCGCGAACAGCGCCCCCAGGAACGGGTAGGCCAGCCCCACGGCGACCAGGAACGCCCCCGCCGTCCGACGCACAGCGGGACGTGCCAGGCCTTCACGCGCGCGCGTCGCGGCGAACAGCGCGGCGATCAAGGCGGGGCTGGTACTGAGGCCGAAAGCGGCCATGAGCACCGCGCCGCGCAGTGCCGCCGCACTGGCCGCGCCGGCCGTGCCGGCGCTGGCCGCGGCGAAGAGCAGGGCGGCGTACACCATGGCGCAAGGCAACCAGCCCCACAGCATGCCGAACAGCCATGCCCCGCGCAGGTTTTCGAGGGGCAGCAAGGCCTGGCCTGGCCGGCGTAGCACGGCCCACAGACGCTGCCCGGCGCGCTCGAGCAGCCTGGCGGCTTCGCCGCCGAGCAGGGCGGAGCCGGCGAGCACGAGCATCGCGCCGGCGATCGAGCGCAGCACGAGGTGCGCCTGCTCGCCAGGCACGATCAGCAGACCCTGCTGGCCGACGACCGCGAGCAGCGCACCGGCCACGGCATAGCTCGCGACCCGTCCTCCGTTATAGGCGAGCGCGAAGGCGAGCATGCCGCGCGACGCCAGCGCGCGCGGCGTGACGGCGAAGGCCAGCGCGCCGACCACGCCGCCGCACATGCCCACGCAGTGGACCTGGCTGAACAGGCCGAGATTGAGGGCGACCAGCAGGTCGACGGCAAGCGGCAGCTCATTCACGGCACGACGTACCCCGCCGGGCCGGGTGCCTGATGGCGATCAAGACGCCGGCGCCGCCATCCCCTAAGCTTGTCCAGGCCGGCCAGCCCAGTACCGTGGAGTCCGCCATGACCGATGCCCTCGTGCACACGCTCGTTTCCCAATGCATGACCCATTTCGTGCTCAGCGTGGGGCCTTACGATTCGCTGGCGCGGGCGTGGGAACTGATGATGACCAATCGTGTGCGGCGCCTGCCGGTACTCGACGAGGGACGCCTGGTCGGCATCATCACCCAGACCGACGTGCTCAACGCGAAGCCGGCCGATCCCGCTCATCATCTCGCACTGGCCGACGTCGCGCGCGAACTCGACACCCTCACCGTGGCGCCCGTGATGACCCGCGACCCGCTCTGCATTTACGACAACGACACCGTCGGCCACGCCGCCGAACTGATGCTGGAGCACAAGATCGGCGGCCTGCCGGTGGTCGACACCAGCGGTGCACTGGTCGGACTCATCACCGAATCCAACCTGTTCCGGCTGCTCGCCCAGCGCTGGCGCGAGGACAACCTGATCTTCTCCGGCGCCCGCTGACGCGCGGCTGCTCGCGCTTCCGCGCGAGGTTCGCTGCCGGCGCCGCCTGTCACCGAATGGAGGACCTGCCATGACTGCCGTCGATTCCCGTGAACGTCTCCTGGCCCTGCGCGAGGAATTGAGCGAGCGCCGCGAGCGTATCCGTGCCCACGACCGCGACGGGGTGCCGGCCGACTTCGCCGAGCAGGTCACGGCGCGCGAGAACGACGACGTCGTGCATGCCCTGGGCGCACGCATCGACGACGAACTGGCGCAGATCGGGGCGGCCCTGGCACGGCTGGAACGTGGCGAGTACGGCGCCTGCACGCGTTGCGGTGAGCCGATCGCCGCGGCCCGGCTCGACGCCCTGCCTTACGCCGAGCGCTGCGCCGACTGCGCCAATTGAATACGGCGAGCCCGGCGTCGGGCCGGGCTCGCGGGATCCAGCGACCTCATTCGGCGGGTTCGGGCCCGCCGACCTTGGCGCGCAGGGCTGCCATGTCGATCAGCACGCGCGTCTCCATCTGGCGCGCGAGGTGCTCTTCGTGCAGGTAGCCGTATTCCTCGAGGATGCTGTAGGCCTCCTGCGCGTACGGCCCCTGCGGATCGGCTTCGATGGCGGCGGCCAGCAGCATCTCCATTTCAGGCACGGCCGGCTCCGGTTCGCTGGTGCGCAGGGCGATCATGGCGAGCTTGAAATAGATCTCGGCCTTGGTCGCGGCGTCGGCATCGGGATTGGCCGCGAGCCAGGTGCGCATGATGCGCGCGGCGATGAAATCCTCGACCGCGCGGACGCGATTGCCCGGGGCCAGTGACAGCCCGGTCGCGTGATCGAAGATCTGCCGCGCCCGCGCGATGTTCGGCGTACCGCCGACGCTGCCGGCGTGACGCGTCAGCCCCTTGCGCCAGAAGCCCAGACGGCGTTGCAGGTAGTAGGGGAGGTCGTCGCGCTTGCGATACTGGTCGAGGAAGCCGGCGACGCGTTGGAGATCGTTGCCGGTGGAGATGGCGACCCGCAGGTATTGCACCATGATGCCGCGATACTCTGCTTCGACAGGGTCGAGGCCGGGCTCCAGCAGGCGCTTCTCGAGCATGTCCAGCGCGGCGTTGAACTGGCGGGTGGCGACCAGCAGCAGCGCGCGTGTCTCGGGCTCGACGTCGTCGAGCTGCATGCGCGCGACCAGGCGCTGGCCGAACAGCGCCTGTGACTCCGATGGCAGGCGCGAATGGCAGGCGACGCAATGGTCGGTCAATTCCATCAGCGAGTAATACGCGTAATCCGGCCATTCCTGCTTGAAGGAGGCCGAGATGTCGTGCACCAGGCGGTCGAATGAGCGCGCCAGCAACGAGAACTCGCGGTCCTGGCCCTTGGCGTGCTCGACCAGGGTTTCGGCGGCCGCGCTCAGCACCTCGAGCTTGGTATCGACCAGTTCCTTGTCCCAGGGACTCGCATCGTCACCGGTGCGCACGCTCAGCGGCAGCAGGTAGGCAATGGCGTCGTAGACGTCGCGCATGACGATACCGGTGTCGGTGGCGCTCACCGGCAGCGCGACCAGCGCGAGGAGCAGGGTGGGGACGAGGCGCAGCTTCTTCATACGGGATCCCGTGTTTGTGGTATCTGTTGAGTGCACCGCACGTGGCCGTGCACGACGAAGTCGGGGGCCGCGTGCGGTAGCGACGCGTTCACCGCACCAGGGTGACCGGGCAATGCGCGTGGCTCGTCACCTGGGTGCTGACACTGCCGAGCAACAGGCGGCTGAAATTGGACTGGCCGCGCGTCCCCAGCACGATGAGGTCGCAGTTGTGGGCCTCGGCGTAGGCGCAGATCTGTTCGGCGACCTGGCCCCACAACTGGACCTCGGCGGTGATGTTGGCGCCCTCGCCGCAAGCCCGTCGCGTCTCCGGCAGCAGATTCTCGCGCGCGTTGTCTTCGACGGTCTTGCGGATCTCCTCGGCGGTCATCGACGAGTAGGGCACGGTGGCCGGCCAGATGGCCGGACCCATCGCGTTCAGCATGACGGCGTCGTCGTTGTGCACGGTGACGACCGAGAGCCTGCCGCCGGTGGTGCGCGAGAGCATGCCGGCGAAACGCGCGGCATGCAGGGCGTGATCGGAGCCGTCAGTGGCGAGCAGGATGTGGTTCAGTGTTTCCATGGTCGGCAGCACCTCCGCGCACTATCATGACGACCGCGGCAGGATACCACCGCCGGCCCGTCCACCGGGCACGCGTCGTGTCCGCACGCCGCATCACAGTACGCACGCGCGCCGGCCGCGGCCATCCGTGGTTTCCGAAGCGGGTGCATGACGTCACGAGGGGGGCAGCATGATACTCGAAGGCATCCGGGTGCTCGATTTCACCCAGTACCTGGCCGGGCCGACCGTGACCCGACTGATGACCGACATGGGTGCGGAGGTGATCAAGGTCGAGCGCGCGCCGGACGGCGATCCCTCGCGCGGCCTGCCGGCGGTTAAGAACGGCCGTAGCGCCTACTTCGTGCAGCAGAACCTCGGTAAGCAGAGCCTGTGCCTGGACCTGCGGCACACCGACACCGACGCCGTCGTGCGCGACCTCGTGCGGAAGGTCGACGTGGTGGTGGAGAATTTCGGTCCGGGTGTGATGGAGAAGCGCGGCTGGGATTTCGAGTCGCTCAAGCCCCTGAACCCCCGCCTGGTCATGGCGTCCATTTCGGCGTTCGGGCGCAACAGCCCGCTGTCGCACAAGACCGGCTTCGACTGGATCGCCCAGGCCTTCGCCGGCGTCATGGCGGTAACCGGTCCGCGCGGCGGCACGCCCCACCCGGTCGGCATGGGTATCGCCGACGTCAGCGCTGGCGTTCATGCCTTCTCCGCCATCGGCTACGCCTTGTTCAACCGTGAACGTCGCGGTCACGGTCAATGGATCGACATCTCGATGATCGACTGCATGTTCCACGCACACGAGGTCAACGTGCAGGTGCCGCAGGTCACCGAAGGCGCGTGGCAGCCCGCACCCTGCGGCAACCATCACCAGCTGGTGTGCCCGTGCGGGGTGTACCAGGGTCCCGAGGGTCATGTCGCGCTGCTCGTCATCCAGCCGCAATGGGGCAACCTGTGTCGAGCGATGGGGCGGCCGGACCTCGAGCACGACGCCCGTTTCGCCGAACCGGGCGAGCGCGCGCGCAACCAGAGCGAGTTGATCGCGCTGATCGAGGCCTGGATGGCCGGCTTCCCCAGCGACCAGGCCGTACTCGAGCGCCTGGACGAGTACCGCGTGCCGTGCGGTCCGGTACTGAACCCGATGGATGCCGTGACGCATCCGTATTTCGTCGGGCGGGGCATGATTCGCGAGGTCGAGGACCCGTTCCTCGGGGCGCTGAAATTGCCCGGTTTCCCGCTGCGTTTCTCGGGGCAGAGCGACTACGGCGCGCGCGGCCGGCGGGCGCCGCTGCTCGGCGAGCACAACGAGGCGGTATTGGGCGAACTGCTCGGCTACGACAGCGCGCGCATCGCGGCGCTGGCCGAGAACGGCGTCGTGATGGCGCGGGCGATCTGAGGGGACGTGTCAGCGTGGCGGTTCGAGCAGGCCGAGCTGGTCGAGTTCGGCCAGGGCCGCACGTACCGCCTCGAGCGACGGCGGTTCGGCGAGCACCAGGCACAATTCGGTGTGCAAGGCTTCGAGTGAGCGGCTGCCGTCGCAATGCCAGAGCAGCCACTCGGCGAGGGCGTCGAGACGCAACTCGCCGTCGCCGAGCGGTTCGTTGATACAGGCCGTGCCGGAAGCCGCATCGCGGGCGATCTCGAACTCGGGACGGACGGTCGGGTTCATCGACTGGTACTCCTCGCAGGCATGCGCGCACAACGTAGTGGCGATGACGCGGTGCAACTGTGCGGCGTGCCCGCCTGAGACAATTGCTTACGATCGCGCCGCGCCTGGCGTCGGCGTGGCCAGGTCGGCGGCGACCTGGCGAGACGAGGGGATGTGAACGATGAAGCTGATGTGGTTTCACCTGATGCCGTACACCGAGCTGCCCGAGGATTTCAAGGAGAAGCATCCCTCGGTCTGGATCGACATCGATCCGAAGCTCTTCGACCCGGCGCGCGGGCATCTCATGTACAACGAGTTCATCGACGAGCTGGAATACGCGGCGGCGTGCGGCTTCGATGCGGTGTGCGTCAATGAACACCATGCCAACGGCTACGGCCTGATGCCCTCGCCCAATCTCATCGCCTCGACTCTCGCGCGTTCGACCAGCGACGCTGCGCTGTGCGTGCTCGGCAACTCGGTGGCGCTCTACAACCCGCCGACCCGGGTGGCCGAGGAGATGGCGATGATCGACGTCATCTCCGGCGGGCGCCTGATCGCCGGCTTCCCGGTCGGCAGCCCGCAGGACACGGTGTTCGCCTACGGCCAGAATCCGAGCATGCTGCGCCAGCGTTACTTCGAGGGCATCGAGTTCATCCTCGAAGCCTGGCAGCGCGAGGAGGTGTTCGCCTTCGACGGCCGCTTCAACAAGCAGCGCTACGTCAACGTGTGGCCGCGCCCGGTGCAACGCCCGCACCCTCCGGTGTGGATCCCGGGCGGCGGCTCGGTCGAGACCTGGCGCTATTGCGCCGAGCACGACTTCGTCTACTGCTTCCTGTCCTACTTCGGCTACAAGATCGCACGCGAGCAGATGTACGGCTACTGGGCCGAGATGGACCGTCTGGGCAAGGACCGCAATCCGTTCCGCGCCGGGTTCCTGCAATTCATCGGCGTTGCCGAGACGAAGCGCGAAGCGATGGCGCTGTACCGCGAGCCGGCCGAGTATTTCTACGGCCGCTGCCTGCACGTCGATCCGCGCTGGGTGGTGCCGCCGGGTTACATGACCGAGGCCACCATCCGCGCCCGCGTCGAGTCGCAGGTGCAACTCGCCGCCAAGGCCTCGGCCGGCGGCGGGCCGTCGATCAACCAGAACGCGAAGGATTTCGAGGGCATCGTGGACAATGGCTACGTACTGGTCGGCGACGCGGACGAAGTCGCGGACAAGCTGCGCGAAATCGCACTCGATCTCGGTGTCGGGCACCTCATGCTGCTGATGCAGTTCGGCAACATGTCGAAGGAATTGACCAACTACAACACGCGCGTGTTCGCCGAGCAGGTCATGCCGCAGATCCGCGATTTGTTCGAGGACGAATGGGAGGACCACTGGTGGGTCAAACCGCTGGCAACGGCCAGTCGCGCGACGCGTACGGCGGCGGCTCGATGAGCCGCGGCCCGTTCGAGGAGATCCTCACCGTCAACGGCCACCCGGTGCGCGTCTGGCGCCAGGGCCGGGGGGCGCGTCTCGGCTATCTGCCCGGCATCGGCGGTCTGCCGAAATGGCATCCGTTCCTCGACGCCCTGGCCGTGCACCACGAAGTCGTCGCGCCGTCGTTGCCCGGTCTGCCCGGTGCCACCGGCCACGCCGATCTCGACACCATCTTCGACTGGTTGCTGGCGACCCGCGACATCCTCCTCGCGGCCGGACTCGAGGGCGCCGACCTCGTCGCCGTGTCGGCCTCGGCGGCGCTCGCGGCGGACGTCGCGGCGGTGTGGCCGGGCACGGTCGGCAGGCTCGTCCTGGTCGGTCCTTTCGGCCTGTTCGATGCGGCCGAGCCGTCGACCGACATCTGGGCGCTGCGCCCGGGGCACCTGCCGGACTTCATGTGCGCCGAACGCGACACCTACAAGGCCTTCGTCGAGCAGCCCGACGAAGCGGACCCGATCGAGTGGAAAGTGGAGCAGATGCGTGCCCTGGAGGCGACCGCGCGCTTCCTCTTCCCGACCGGCAACACCGGTCTCGAGCGTCGGCTGCACCGCCTGCGCAATCCGTTGCTGCTGCTGCGTGGCGACGCCGATCGCGTCATCCCGCGGCGCTATCTCGAACGCATGGCCGCACTCAGTGGCGGACCGGCCGAGCTGCGGGAGATTGCCGGCGCCGGCCACCTGGCCGAACTCGATCAACCGGCGGCGGTCGCCGCCGCCCTCGAAACATTTCTCGGAGGCTGACATGGGACGCTTGCAGGACAAGGTCATCCTGATCACCGGCGCTGCGCGCGGCCAGGGCGCGGCCGAGGCACGGCTGTGCGCCCGCGAGGGCGCCACGGTCTACGCCACCGACGTGCTCGACGGCGGCGAGCTCGCCAACGAACCCGGTGTCAACGTCGTCCGCCACGACGTTGCCAGTGCCGACGACTGGGCGCGCGTGGTGGCCGCGGTGATGGCTGCACACGGCCGCATCGACGGGCTGGTCAACAATGCCGGTATCTTCCGCGCGTCGCGCATGCTGGATACCTCGCTCGAGGAATACCGCAAGGTCACCGAAGTCAACCAGACCGGCGTCTTCCTCGGCATGCACACCGTCGCACCACACATGTGCGAGGCGGGACGGGGCGCCATCGTCAACATCTCCTCGGTCGGTGGCCTCGAAGGCGCGGCCGCGGCCTTCGCCTACGGCACGAGCAAGTGGGCGGTGCGCGGCATGACGCACTACGCGGCGCAGGAGCTGGGGCGCTTCGGCGTGCGTGTGAACTCCGTCCATCCCGGCTTCATCGACACCGACATGATGCACGAGACGCCGGCGGCTACCGCGGGCAAGCTCGAGCGCATCCTGCGCCAGGTACCGCTCAAACGCGCCGGCACCGTGGACGAGGTCGCCGAGTTGGTGCTGTTCCTGCTCGCGGACGCGAGCAGCTACTGCAACGGCGGCGAGTTCGTCGTCGATGGCGGCATTCATCGCTGAGGTCGGGCACCGGCATGCGTCCGTTCAGCGAACTATACGCGCGGGCCGCGCGGCGCAAGGGCGGCGACGCCGCCCTGGAGGCGTTGATCCCGGCGCCGAAGGGCGCCGCCGAGCTGGCCGCCATCGGCGATGACCGCTGGTTGTCGCAGATGGCCAAGAGCGTATTCCAGGCCGGTTTCGTCTGGCGGGTGGTGGAGCACAAGTGGGCGGCCTTCGAGCGCGCCTTCCATGGCTTCGACCCACATGCCGTCGCCTACCTGTCCGATGACGACCTCGACACCATGCTGCGTGACGCCAGCCTCATCCGCCACCACGCCAAGCTGCGCGCCGTGCGCGACAACGCGGTCTTCCTGCTCGACCTCGCCGCGGAACACGCCAGCGCGGCGGCCTTCTTCGCCGCGAGCCCGCCCGGCGCCTACGTCGACCTGCTGCTGACCCTCAAGCGTCGTGGCAGCCGTCTTGGCGGCCACGCGGCACAGTACTTCCTGCGCCGCATGGGCGTCGACAGTTTCATCCTCACCCGCGACGTCGTCGCCGTGCTCGCGGACGAGGGCGTGGTGACCCGCGAGCCGACCTCGCAGCGTGACCTGCGCGCCGTGCAGGCCGCGTTCGACGGCTGGTGTGAGCAATCCGGCCGCGGCCTGACGGCGATCAGCCGGGTGCTGGCGTTGAGTATCGACTGAATCCTTACTGGCTCATTCGGAGGAATCCATCGTATGGCCAAGACCATTGAAGACGTCGTGCGCGCGGCGCGCGCGGCAGTGAACGAAATCGATGTTGCGAAGGCGCGCGAATTGCTTGCGGCCGGTGTCACCTTCGTCGACGTCCGTGAACCGGCCGAATGCGCGAAGGGCACGATCGAGGGCGCCGTGTGCATCCCTCGTGGGGTGCTGGAGTGGAAAGCCGGTGCCGAGCCGCGCCTGGCCGACCGCGCAGCGCCGGTGGTGATCTACTGCCAGAGCGGCGGGCGTTCCGCCCTCGCGGCCCGCGCGCTGGAGGAACTCGGCTGGAGCGCGGTGCAGTCGCTGGCGGGGGGCTACGGGGCTTGGAGCGCGGACGACTGAGCGGCGGCTCGAAGGTGGCGGGCGCTGGTGTGGCCATGGCCGTGCAAGATACTATCGGCGCGCGGTATTTCGCGGCCCACGCGGCACAGCGGGCCGCAGGCCGCCTAGGGACGATGGCATCAACCATGGGAGAGCACCGGGATGGGTTCGACGTATAGGGACATGCACATGGTCGGCCGCCGCGGCCCGAACGGGGTCCTGGCCGCGCTGCTGGGGCTGGGACTCATCTGCGGCGCGACGGCGGCGCAGGCGGTCAGCGTCGCCGCCACGGCGCGCTTGGACTGGTCTCAATTCCAGGTCGATTTCCTGACCGCGGCCGGCACGCTGTTGGAAGACGGCAGCGATGTCTACGCCGCGATGTACGGCACCGGGGGCTTCTTCCTCGGCTCCGATGACGACTACGGCTCCGACTGGGTCACGCCGCTCGATGCCATCGTCAGCTTCGACGACGGTACGTCGCAGGCGACGGTCAGCGCGGAGAGCGACGGCACTCAAGTGCGCGCGCACTTGACGTTCACCTCGCCGCTGCCGGGCGAGGTGTTCGACCAGGGCTACTCCTATGGCTATGCCGAACATTACGGTGTCATCGAAGTCACCACCGGTGGCACGCTGCTGATCTCCGTGCCGTACACGGTGGCCGCGGAAACCGACAACGCCAACGTAGCCGCCTACGCCTGGGTCAGCCTGAACGCGTCCCGCGAGTCGGCATTGGGCGTCTACGCGAACTCGAACTCGTACGCCCAGGCTTACGCCGAACTGGGTTACGCGCCGACGCCGAGCGATGCCGGCACGCTGGCGCTTGCCCTCGTGGTCAGCGCCGGTGACACCGTGTACTTCAACGCCCAGTCGGAAGTCGATGCTTATGCCTATGCCCTGGTACCCCTGCCACCGGCGCTGGGGCTGCTCGGCGGTGGACTGCTGGTCTTGCGCCGACGCCGTTGCTGAAACGCACGCCGGCGCCCCGCTGAGGGGTTCTTCGGCGCTGTAGAAGCCGGCCTCGTGCCGGCTTTTGCGTTTCTGCATGGCGACACCGACAATGGCCGGCGTTCCAGGCCAGCGAAGGACACGACCGACGATGAACGCCCGCCCCGCCGAACAGCTCGAACAGACCGTCGCCCAGGGATACCGCCTGCTCGAACCGGCGCAGAAATACACCCGTGCCTTCTGCACCGACGACGAGATCGAGATCGCCGAGCACATCCGCAACTACGTCAACAAGGAGCTGATTCCCCACCGCCACGACCTCGAAGGCGGTTGGCATCGTGACGAAAAACTCGCCAAGGACACGCTGCACCGTCTCTACGCCGGGCTCGTCGACCTCGGCGTGACCAAGACCAACCTGCCGGAATCCTACGGCGGCCTCGGCTATTCGCCGGTGGTCAGGCAGATGATCAACGAGGAGTTGTCGCGCGCCGACATCGGGCTCGCCACCAAGGTCGGCAAGATCCATTGGATCGTGTCGTGCATGGTGGCGGCGAAGCGCGACGACCTGCTCGCCGAGTTCGCCCCGCGCGTAGTCGGCGACGAATCGTGGACGGCCTGCGTGGCCATCACCGAGCCGGCCGGCGGCGCCAACGTCGAGGACCCGGCGCTCGAGTTCCGCACCCTCAAGGTGACGGCGAAGAAGGACGGCGGCGACTACGTCATCAACGGTCACAAGCTGTGGCCGGGGCCGTCCGGCTACCTCGATCGCTTCCAGAGCGATCACCTCAAGGGCCACCTCGGCTACTGGACGGTGGCGACCACCGATCCGAACGCCGGCGCCGCCGGCGTCGGGCTGTTCCACGTGCCGCCGGATGCCGCGGGCCTCGAGTTCTCGAATCCCTACCAGAAGATGGGCTTCTCCTGGACCGAATCGAACTCCGACATCTGGTTCAACGAGGTGCGCATCCCCGAGCGCTACCGCGTCGACACCGAGCCGGGGCAGGGCGCGCAGCTGGTCTCCGGCTACATCATCGCGCTCGGGCGCCTCGCCGGCGCGGCACGCTTGGTCGGTCTGTCCGAGGCGGTGCTCGAGATCGTGCTCGATTGGAGCCAGCACCGCATCATCGCCGGTACGCCGATGCGCGAACGCTCGCTGTTCGCCACCTACCTCGCCGAGATGTATCGCGCCATCGACATCGCCCGCCAGTACTACCTGTCGACGACCTGGCAGGTCACGCGTCCCGATCTCTACGGCGCGCCGTGGTCGAAGGAGATCAAGGCCAAGTGTTCGGCGGCGCGCTCCTTTGCCGGCGATACTGCCGAGATGGTCTGCAACCGCGGCATGGAGCTGATGGGCTCGGCCGGTTACGCCTACGAGAGCCACCTCGAAAAATACATGCGCGACTACAAGATCGTGCAGATGTGGCTGGGCGGCGCGCAGCGCGATCGCCTCGACATCGCCCAGGGCCTGTACGGGCCGTTCAAGTGGGCGGGCTCGAATTTCTGAGTTTGCCGGGCAGCCACGCATGGTCGGCGGCGGCGACCCGCCGGCGCGGCACGCCATGTCGGGTCGCCGTGCGCGCCGCGCGCCACTGAGCCTTGTATTGATGCTGATCGCGCTGCCGTCGACGGCGCTCGCCGGCGCCGCAACGACGTCCTACGAGGATCCCTTCGCCTATTGCGCCACCGTGCACGACGCGGACGCGCCGGCGCCGCCCTATCGCGGCCCGGCACTGCCGCCCGCCGTCATCGACGCGCTGTCGGGGCCGGCCGAACTGGCGGTTGTGTCCGTCAAGTTGTGCAAGAGGGTGTTCATGGCCGAGGTCAGGGTGATGGGACTCAAGCGGCCTGCCGCAAGAGCTCCTTTTTCTGCTCTTTGAGCAAATCCATGTTCAGGTAGCGGTGGTCTTCCAACCAGGTCTCGTGGACCTC
>JBFXAQ010000008.1:0-271822 GCA_050184115.1 Gammaproteobacteria bacterium
ATTCGCGGAGCGAATTTGGACGCCGGAACGCAGTGACGGCGCCCCGCAGGGGCGAGCACGCGCAGCAAGCGCGGGCGAGTCAATCCGACTCCCGCCACCATCATCGACTCGTAAAAGTGAAGCCGCCATTCGACAAATTCGCGGAGCGAATTTGGACGCCGGAACGCAGTGACGGCGCCCCGCAGGGGCGAGCACGCGCAGCAAGCGCGGGCGAGTCAATCCTAGTCCCCCAGTGACACACAAAGACAAATCGGGCCCCTCGCTCGTTGAGCTTCTGTACGGGCGGTTGAAGGACCGGAGTTGAGGAGAACCTGCGGTTCGACGAGTTCGCAAGCGCGAACTTGGACGTTGTCGCGCAGCGGCAGCGCCCGCCGAGCAAGCTCGCGCATCATGCGCGAGCGCAGTCAATCCTGGTGCCCCTGACAAGGTTCGCCGGGTCACGCCCTACGCCAATGCAAACAAAGCCATCGCGCTCGGTTGCGGCGGGCCGGCGAGCGCCCATGAGCGTGTCTTGAGCGTGGCGTCGTCGATGCCCGCGGCACGGGCTTCGACCATCGCCGCGGGGTCGAATACCACGCCGATCGGGTCGGCGGCGAACTCGGGCCCACGCATGTAGGCGTTTGCTTCGTCGGCGTTGGCGAAATTGTCGATCTGGAGTTCGACGAACTGACCATCGGGGTCGCGGTAGTACATCGAGGTGGTCACACCGTGCTGCAGCGGAACCTGCGGCTTGATGCCGCGCCCCTCGAGGAGGGTGTAACGCTCGAGCAGGGTAGCGAGGTCGGGGAAAGTGAACGCGGTGTGCATCAGTCCGGTACTGTGCGGTGGCCGTTCGGCGAACGTTTCGCCTGGCGGCGGCGCCAGGAAGGCCATGCGGTGGTGCTCCTCGTCGAAGGTGATGAAGCACAGTCCTGGGTTCTCGTAAACGACGTGCGCGTCGAGCACGGTGCAGTACCAGTCGCGCATCTCGGCCAGACGATTTGTCATCAGTACGGCGTGGGCGAACTTCGGCGGCGTCTTCATCCCGGTGCCCTCCCAAGGTGCTTGCGGATTCGGGGCCGAGGCTATAGTTTCGTTGACTTGCAGTCAATCAACCCTCGATCGGCCCGGATGACACGCATCGCGGAACCGCCTCGCACCCGCCGGCAGACCCAGGCAGCGGAGACTGCCACGCGCGTACTGGACGCGGCGGTCGAGCTGTTCGCGGCGGGCCCCTACGACACGGTATCCATGGCAGCCGTGGCCGACGCGGCAGGATGTGCGCACGGCCTGCCGTTTCATTACTTTGGCAATAAACGCGGCTTGTACCTCGCTGCCATGCGCGACGTCGCCGACCAGCTCGCGGCGGCGCATGACACCGCCGCGGCGTCCGCGCCGCGCGACGAACTGCGCGCGATGCTCGCCGCGCACCTGGAGTTCATGCGCCAACGGCCAAAACTGGCCGCCGCTCTCCTGCGCGGTGGCATCGGCGCGGATCCCGAAGCCTGGGCCGTGTTCGAGGCGGTACGACGATCGTTCCTCGTCCGCGTGTGCTCGTTGCTGCAACTCGACGCCGAGGCCGGGGCACTGATGTTCATGCTGCGGGCGCTTGCCGGGGCAATCGACGAAGCGACCCTGCAGGTACTCGAACGCCCGCGCTTCGTCGCGGCCGAATCACTGATCGACGCGCTTCTGCACATGCTCACCGCAGCCATCGAAAGCGCCGCAATGCTCGATCGCGGCCTGGTCGTCGACGGCGCGCTGCGTTTGCTCGACGGCACGACCGGGGAGACAACATGACAAGCAAGACAAGCCGTGACGCACCGGTCCTGATCGCCGGCGGCGGTCCGGTCGGCATGACCCTCGCCCTCGAACTGGCCCGACTCGGCGTAGCCAGCACGGTGCTCGAACAGAGCGAGCACACCACGCGCTACCCGAAGATGGATCTCACCAACGTGCGCTCGATGGAACTCTATCGCCGCCTCGGCCTCGCCGAGCGCCTCCGGGACGTCGGCGTCCCGCGTGAGCACCCGTTCGACATCCAGTGGATGACCTCGCTGTCAGGGCACGAGTTGCATCGTTTCCGCTACCCGTCGGCGGCGGAGTTCGCCACGGCCGCACGGCGGCACAACGACGGCAATCAACCCTGCGAGGCGCCACTACGCGTCAGCCAGGTCGTCATCGAGCCGGTCCTCAAGGCCGCTATCGAGGCTGAACCGCTGGTCGACGCGCGTTTCGGCGTGCGCGTCGAACGGGTCGTCGGCCAGGACCGCGACGGCGTCGACATCGAGGCGCGGGACCTGCGCACCGACCGCCCACTCCGGCTGCGCACTGCCTACCTCGCCGGGTGCGACGGCGGCAGCAGCGCCGTTCGCGAGTCGCTCGGCATCGCGCTCTCCGGCGACTTCGGCGTGGCAAACGCGTACATGATCCACTTCCGTAGCCGCGAGCGCGCGCTCCTGCAGCGCTGGGGCGTGACCTGGCATTCGCAGTCGGCACTCGGCGCGTTGATAGCCCAGGACGACGACGAGATCTACACACTGCAGGCCTGGGTGCCGCCCGGCGCCGACCCGACGAGCTGGAACCCGAGTGAAGTTCTCGAACGCTGGGCGGGTCGGCCGTTCGAGCACGAGGTGCTGCTGCACAACCCGTGGAGCGCACACATGGTGGTGGCAGAACGTTACGTCGATCGACGCGTGGCGCTGGCCGGCGACGCCGCGCATCAGTTCATGCCGACAGGCGGCTACGGCATGAACTCCGGGGTATGCGACGCCGTCGGCCTGGCCTGGGTCCTGGCCGCCCTGCTCCAGGGTTGGGGCGGCCCACGTCTGCTCGAAGCCTACGACGCCGAACGCCGTCCGACCGCGCACTGGCATCGCGACGCCTCGCGCCGCCATCTCGACGTGCGCATGCGGATTGCCGAAATCTATGCCAGTGCGGGTGATCTCGAAGGTGAGGACGCGGCCGCCGCCGCACGCCGCACCGCGGCCGGTGCGCGCATCGCCGCACTCGGCAACGCGGAAAACGAATCGTGGGGGGTCGAGCTCGGCTTTCGCTACGACCGCTCACCGATCGTCGCCGCCGAAGCCGATGCACCGGCGGTCGACCCGCTCGCCTACCAGGCATCGACGTGGCCCGGGGCGCGCCTGCCGCAGGTGTTCCTCGCCGACGGTTCGAGCCTTTTCGACCGCCTGGGAACGGGATTCACGCTGGTCGTCGTCGCCGGCAACGCCGACCCGGCTTTCGCAAAGGCGGCGACCGCCCGACACATGCCCCTCGCCGTCCTGCGCCTCGAACGACCGGACCTCCTGTCGATCTACGAGCGCCGGCTGTTGCTCGTACGGCCGGACCAGCACATTGCCTGGCGCGGGGACGAGCCCCCGCGCGACATCGATGGTTTGCTCGCGCACGTGACCGGCACATGAGTCGGCCGTCTCGCTGGTGTAGCACGGTCAGCAGCACGCAGCTGCAACGAAAAGGAGAAGCGACATTGGATACGGGGTACGACGAGCGCAGGCTTCAACGCGATGCGCTGCTCGCGGCCGTGGAGCGCATCAAGCCGATCCTCGAACGCGGCGGTAACGAGAGCGAGACGTTGCGCACCTTGCCCGCGGCCGCGGTCGCGGCGCTGCGCGACGAGGGCCTGTTCGCCCTCAAGGTGCCGGCCGAACTCGGTGGCGTGGAAGCAGACCCGGTCACCCAGATGTACGTCTACGAGGCGGTGTCCCGGATCGACCCCGCCGCCGGCTGGACCTGTTTCATCGGTTGCGGCGCCATGGTCATGACGGCCTATCTCCCGGATGCCTGCATCGCGCGGATGTGGTCGGGCGGCCGCGCACCGACCGCCGCGGCGGTCGTCATGCCGGGACGCGCAACGCGCGTCGACGGCGGTTACCGCATCGACGGTCGCTGGTCCTGGGGCAGCGGCATCAACCACGCGGAATGGGTGGGCGTGTCGATACTCGTCGAGAACGACGGCGCGCCGCCGGACTCCCTGCTCGCCATGCTGCCGGCGGAGGAAGTCGAGATCCACGACAACTGGCACGTGGCCGGGCTCAAGGGCACCGGCAGCTGCGACTTCTCGATCAACGATCGCTTCGTATGCGAAAGCCAGGTGTTCGACCTGCGCGCCATGCGTCCGCTGCGCGGCGGGCCGATGTTCCGCCTCGGCGTACCCGGGCTGATCGCCAACGAGTTCGGCGCCTTCGCCGTCGGTGTAGGGCGGCGTGCGCTGGACGAAATCGCGCAGCAGGCCCGCGCCAAGTCGCGCGGCTATGCCGGCAAAACCATGCTCGCCGATCGACCCACCTTCCACTGTTGGCTCGGCGAGGCGGATTTCAGGCTGCGCGCAGCGCGTGCGCTGCTGTTCGATACCTACGAGGACGTCTGGCAACGGCTGTGCGGCGGTGAGATCCCCGGCGCAGCGGTGCAGGTCGAATTGCGTGCGATCGTCGCGCACGCGGTACGTGTCGCGACGCAGGTGGCGAGCGAGGCCTACCGCTATGGCGGTGGCAGCGCGGCTCGTCTCGACAACCGGCTGCAGCGTTGCGTACGGGATCTCGAAGTCGCGAACACCCACCTCTTCGCCAGCGACGCCATCTTCGAACAGCACGGGCGGGCGCTACTCGGCGCTGAAGACCTCAACCCGATGGTTTGAGGCCCGCGGCCGTTGTCACGACGAGCGCGTCGCTGGGCGGGCCAGGCCACGCGGCCCATGGGCGCATGGCGAGGTGCGGCGGGCGCGGCGCAATCCCATGCGCTTGCGCGCGCGGGCTCTCAACCCGCATTCACCTTGGGCATGATCTCCTCGACCAGGCGCTTCATGTCGTCGAGCGTCTTGGAAACAGGCACTCCACTGAATGGGGGCCACAACAGCGGCATGTCCATACCGGCCTCCTTGAAGCGTTTCAGGTTGTCGGTGATCTGGTCGGCCGTGCCCACCAGCAGGTTGCTCAACTTGCCGTTCGGCGTCTGGTCACTCGGTTCGTCGGTGATCGCAAACCAGATCATGCTGCACATGTCGAAGTCGTCGTCGAGTGAACGGGTGCTGCCCATGTCGACGAGTTCGCGCTGGATTTCGCCTCGCCAGCGGGTGATCTCCTCCGGCGTGTCCTGGATACCGATCCAGCCGGCGAGGCCGTACTTCGCGATGCGCCTGGCCGATCGCTTCGGATCCTTGAGGCCACTGAAATAGATCGGTGGGTGCGGCCTCTGCACCGGCTTGGCACCAAAACCGCACGGTTCGAAATCGGCGAACTCGCCGTGATATTCGAACAGGTCGTTGGTCCAGATGCCCTGCAGGATCTCGATGGTCTCGCGCACGTGCTTGTGGCGCTTGGGAAAGATGTGCGCGGCGCTCGCCGCGGCAAACTCCTCTGGCATCCAGCCGGAGCCGACACCGACGTTGACGCGGCCGTTCGACAGGTGGTCGACGGTGGCAATCTCGCCTGCCAATACCCCGGGCGCACGGTAAGGCGTGTCGATGATGCTCATGCCGATGCGGAGCCTGGTGGTCTTGGCCGCCAGCCATGGGATGAGCGGCATGCCGTGCAGCCACTGGCCGCGCGCCGACACCGGCAGTGCCTTGGGAAACTGCTCCATCATGCCGAACGGGTGTTGCAGCTTCTGTTCGTCCGATGCCGCGGGTACCACGATGCGATCGAGCGTCCACACCGAGTCGAATTCCAGCGCCTCGGCCAGGGCGGTGAGATCTTCGAGTTCCTTGACGGTGACGAGGTCACGGAAATTGGGCAGGTAGAGGGCAAGTTTCATGCAAGGTCTCCCTGGCGCTCCGCGGTCGGGAGCGGCCGATGTTCACGATTCTTGTTCATGCGGGCAGCCGGACGAAGATGTCCGTGGCGTGCGGCCAGTATAAAGAGAAAGGACGAACCGTCGCGTGGACCGCATCCGGCAGGCGTACCGCTGCGACAAGCGTCGAAGTCGGTCCGCCCCGCTCCCGCGGCTGCCGGCTCCCTGCGTGCGCGATGTCACGGGATCGTCCGGCAACCACCGCGCCCACGCCCGCCGACCGCACATCGCCACGCAAGCGTTCCCCGAAGCCCGCACCAACGTGTTCGGCCCACGCCGCGATGGCGCGCGTGGGTAGCCGGCTCGGCATCTGCGGGAGCGGCGCGCGCTCCACGATGCCCATCGAGCGCGCCGACGGGGTATCGCGCGGGCCGCGGTCGAGCACGACGACGGGGACACCGGCCCTGCCCAGCTGACTGGCGACAACGGCACCAGCGAAACCGCTGCCGATGACCGCCATCGGCTGTGTCGTCGCGAGCTCGGCCACGGCGCTCCCCTCCCGTGACTGCGTGATGGATGCTCTGAACAAGTGAGCGAGCATGCCCGGGGCCAGGCGCGCGTTGACCGAGAAGCGCAGTTCATGGCCGATGAACGAGCATCGCAGGGCGACGCGCAACGCCGTCAGCGGGCTGCGCAGCCACCTATTCGGAGCGTCCCCGGCCGACGGTGGCACCCGACACCCATCTTGGACAGGGTCGCCTTCCCCGCGGCGCCCGGGAATCGCCATGCGCCTCACGCGAGCGCCGGCACGACCTCCTCGATGAAACGCTTGAGCGAGCGCCGCGTCCGCGTCGGGTCCATGCCCGGCATGGTGCCGTAGGCGAGGTGCGTCGTCCGTACCGCGGCGATCGACTCGCGCAGAATGCCGGCGACGGTCGCGGGTGACCCGAACGCCGGCTTGAAGAGCAGGTCGGAACTCGTGCGCAACGCCGCGAGCGGCGGCACCTTGCATTCGAAGGCCGCGTCGCCACCGGCGGCGGCCGCGTTCAGCCAGCCGGCGTAGACGCTGAGCAGGTGATGGAAATGCGCGCCGGCTTCTCCCCAGGCGGCGTCGTCGTCTTCCGCGACGTGCGTCCAGTGCAGTTGCAGGACCTTCGCGTCCGCCACCGCGTAGCCGGCGGCCGCGCGGGCCTGTTCGTACTCGTCCTGCAAGGCCTTGTTGGCAAGACCGAGCAGGTGCGCACCGCGCCGCGCGGCCCGGCGCACGGCCGGCGGGCTGGTGGCGCCGATCCACAGCGGCGGCATGGGCTGTTGCACCGGCCGCGGACACAGCCGCGCGTTCTTCACTTGATAATGCTGGCCTGCGTAGGAGAAGTCGTCCTCGGTCCACAGGCCCTGCAGCACGTCCAGGCCTTCGCGAAAACGCCCGAGGCGATCCGCCAGGTCGATACCGAAGCCGGCGAACTCGTGCGGGGCATAGCCCTGACCGAGGCCGACGTCGATACGCCCGCCGGAGATGACGTCGAGCGCCGCGAGGTCCTCAGCCAGGCGCACCGCGTCGTGGAGCGGCAACAGCAGCAGGTTGAAGCCGATGCGAACGCGCTCCGTGCGCGCCGCAATCGCGCCGGCGAGTGTCACCAGGGACGGCGAGTAGCCGTCGTCGGCGAAGTGGTGCTCGGTCAGCCAGACGGTGTCGTAACCGAGCGCCTCGGCATGCTCGGCCAGCGCGAGCTCGTCGCGGTAGACGTCGACGAAAGACCGCCGCCAGGCGGCCGGATTACGAAAGCTGAACATGACGCCGACATCGAATCGGCCATTGCGTGATGCGTTCATGACGGCACGATCTCCCCAGTCGTCGCACGGCGGAAAGGCGCGATTATGACCTGTCGTTGTCGCCGGATTGTTGTCCTTCAGGCCAACGAATTACGCGCGGAGAGAAATTCGTTGATGCCGTAACGCGCGCGGAAGTCCGCGCTCGGTTTCATCACCATCGGCTCCACCGGGATGCCGACGCCGTTCGCAGCGCGGTCCACCAGGCTGAACACGCCGGCCGTGAGCGCGGCGCTGGTGACCGCAGCCGCGCCCATACGTTCGGCGAGCGCGTCGCGCGCGTCGCTCAACGCCTCACGGTCGTCGCCGAGCAGCGCCGAGGCGAACGCGAGCAGGACCTCGCCGTGTTCGATCCCGGTCACGGTGCGCGGGTCGAAGATCCCGCCGAGATCGAAATCCCTGTGTATCGCTGTGCCACTCTCACGGAGGACATGGGTATGCCAGGTGGTTCAGTAGAAACATCGGTTGAGCGCGGACACCCGCGCGGCGACGAGCTCGATCTGCGGACGCGAGAGCGCTTCGAGCGAGCTGTGCGTGAGGTCGAAGATGGTCGCCATCGAGAAATACTCGGTGTCGACCACGCGGTTCAAGCGCCGCGCCTCGTCCGCGACCAGGCTCAAGGAGCGCAGGATGTTGGCCGCCGGCCCCTTGCCGTAGAGCGACTCCGCAACCGCACCACCGGCCGGCGCGGCCGGGATGCTGGGCACGAAAAAGCCTTCGTCACGCGCCTCGCGAGGCCGTTCGCGGCTCGGTGCGTGGGTTTCGGTCGGCGCCGCGAGCGGTCGCGACGGCACGCCGATACCGCGGGCGAAGACATCGAGATGGGCGAGCCGGGCGACGATGCCGACGATCTCGACGTAGGCCCCCTCGCCGAGGCCGGCGGCACGTACCTGCTCGAAATATTCGCGATCGATGGTCGCCCCACCCAAGGCCACGCGATGCGCGAGCTCACGGGCGGCCGCCGGTAGCTCGGCGCCGTCGGCCAGTGATTCGTCATCGACCGATTCCTGCACGCCGGCCTCCGTACGTGCCCGGCGGGCCACGGCCGCGATGGCGGTGCGCTCGGCAGCCGTACCCCAGGTGCCGGGGCGGGCAAACGAGTCCAGTTCGTCACCGTGCAGTGCCGCGTAGGCATCACCCACCGGGTAACGGGAATCAGCGTAGAGACTCATACCAGGTCTTCCTCGAGTGGCGGTCCGGGAACTGTGGGAGCGTGCTCATCGTACTGAAGTGCGCACGCGCGCGCGATGCCGACAACCGACCGCCGGCAGCTTCGCGGTCGCGCGGCAGCGAGCGCCGGATCGCACTACGCGGGACGTTGGTCATGCATGTCCAACCGGCGCTCGGGAGTCCCGCCCGCGAACGCCGCGCGTCGAAACAATCGCGGCGGCGCGCGCGCTCAGCGCTCGCGCTCGACGTCGTAGAGCCTGCGCATGGCGACGATTTGACGCTCGGCGAAGCGCCATTCGCCGCCACGCCGCGTCAGTCGATCGCGATAGGTCGAGCGCAGCAGGATGCTGCGACCGCTGCGGCGCACATGGCAGTCGGCGTCGACATACGTCTCGGCGCGCGCGTCGTCGCCGTCGAGCTCGATGTACGGCACGTGGATCAGGTGGCGCAGGCCTTCGACGGGGTCACGCGCCTTGGCGATCCAGTCGGCGTAGCACTGGCGGATCTCCGCCCGCCCGGTGTAGATGCCGTTGAAATCCAGGCGCGCGTCGTCCCAGAACAACGCGGCGATCTCGTCGGCCGTGCCGCGGTCGACGACGAAGCAATACCGGGCCAGGTGGTTCTCGATGCGTTCACGATCGGTCTGCGCCATGCTGTCGACTCCTGAATGACGAAAAGCGCCCGCAACGACGTCCACGCTCCGGGCGCGGGATGCCCACCGCGGCGAGCATCACATGCGGTGTGGGCGCGCGAGAGCGAGTCCGGGTGAAGGCACGCGCTCGCCACCACCCCACCGCGCGGCAGTCGCCGCCGGGACCTTCACCGGCGCAGGTCCGGGTTGAGTGCGTAGAGCCCGGTCACCGAAGCCTCGGCCAGAATGCGCGCTCGACCTGCGTGCAATGCCCGTTCGACCTCGGGCTTGGCGAAGGCGCATGCCGCACCGAGGTCGAGCACCGGCACGTCGAGCGCGTAGAGCGTGAACACGTAGCGGTGCGGCACTTCGTCGTTCCACGGTGGGCAGGGACCATCGTAGCCGTGGTATTGGCCCATCATGTCGCGATCCTGGCGCGCCGCAAACCAGTCGGTGTATTCGTTGATGCCCTGGCGGGTGCCGCGCGGACCCGCGGGGCCCGGCTTGCCGCCCACCGTCACGCCGTCCGAAAACTCGCCGAGCGCGATCGGCGGACCGTCCGGATCGAGGTCGACCAGGACCCAGTGGCACAGCGCGCGGCGCTGCAGGGTCCGGGCGACGGTCGCGCCGGCCTGGTTGAAGGTGTCGAGCTTCACCGGCACGTCGAGATCGTCGTTGATCAGCACGAGCGAGCGCGTCCCGGCCGGCAGGTCGGTCCACGCGAGGTGCGGGTTGCGATTGGCGCCGAACACGTAGGCCCGGTCCGGCCCGAGCAGGCCGAACGCGCACTCGTCTGGCATCATCGCGCCATCGTCGAAGGTCTCGCTGTACAGCTTCATGCCGGTGCACTCCTCGTCAGGTGCCGCATGCTACCAAAGGCGGGCATTTTTCCCGGCGGCCCGCCGGGCTTTTTACATCCCCCAGCCTTTCGTGTTTACTGCGGCCTCGCACGAGCGCGCCGCTGACCGGGCTGAGGGGGTCGGTAACCTGCCGCGACCGTGGCGGCATCGTCCGGGACACGAACGGGGATCGACCCATGCAGACAAGCACCGACGCCACGCTCGGCGACTGGCACAGGCGTGCGCTCGAATTCGAAGCGGAGATCGCCAAGGCCGTGGTCGGCCAGGACCACGCCATCCGCCTGCTCACCGTGGCCGTGTTCGCGCGCGGCCACGCCCTGCTCGAAGGCGACGTCGGGGTCGGCAAGACGACGCTCCTGCGCGCCCTGGCGCGCGTGCTCGGCGGCGATTTCGAGCGCATCGAGGGCACCGTCGACCTCATGCCGAACGACCTCGTCTACCACACCTACATCAACGAGGACGGCCGCCCGGCCGTGGAACCGGGACCGCTGCTGAAGCACGGCGAGCACCTCGCCACCTTCTTCTTCAACGAGGTCAACCGGGCACGCCCGCAGGTGCACTCCCTGCTCCTGCGCGTGATGGCGGAACGCAGCGTGACCGCCTTCAACCGCGAGTACCGCTTCCCCCACCTGCAGGTCTTCGCCGACCGCAACCGGGTCGAGAAGGAGGAAACCTTCGAGCTGCCGGCGGCCGCGCGCGACCGCTTCCTGATGGAACTCAACATCGGCATGCCGGCCGATCCAGAACTGCAGCGCCAGCTCATGTTCGACCCGCGCTTCTACGACGTCGACGCCCTCATCGGGGGCTTGCGCGAGGGCGTGCTGCCGTTCGCCGAGCTGAACGCGGTGGCGGCGCAGATCCAGCACTTCGTGCGCACCTCGCCCACCATCGAGCGTTACGCGCTCGAGCTCTGCGCGGCGACGCGCACCCCGGCCGATTTCGGCATCACGCTCGACGGCGTCGAGATCTCGAAACTCGTGCTGTCCGGTGTCAGTCCGCGCGGCATGGGCATGCTGATGCGCGCGGCCAAGGTCGCCGCCTGGCTCGCCGGTCGCGACGCGCTGGTGCCGGAGGACATCCACGCGGTACTCCACGAGACGGTCGCCCACCGCGTGTTCTTCCACCCGGTCTATGAACTGCGGCGTGGCGAATTGGTCGGCGCCCTGCTCGAGCAGGTCAAGGCCCGGGTTGCGGCACCCTGAGGGTTCGCGGCGCCCCGATATGAACACCGGCGAGGTCCATTACAAGGTCAGCTGGCGCGCCTCGGGCCACCATCCAGGTCACCATCCCAGCCGCCAGCAGGGCGGCGGCCTGCACTTCCAGCACCACGTACCGCTGGCCGATGCGCCCGACCCGCGACGCTTCGACGTCCGCGCCAGCTTGCGCGATCCCTTCGAGCGCATCCAGGTGCGGGTCTACCGCCAGACCAGCGCCATCCCGCTGTGGGTGGTGGCCGACCTGTCGGCCTCGATGGCCTACCGCGGTGTCTGCGCAAAGACCACCGTGCTCGCTGAACTCGTCGCCGGCCTCGGCTTTTCCGCCTGGCGCACCGGCGATCGCTTTGGCTTCGTCGGCTGCGACGAGCGCCTGCGCGAGGACCTGCTGCTGCCGGCGACGATGAACCGCGCGGCCGCCGTCGAACTCGCCGGGCGGCTGCGCGACTTCGCCCCGCGCGGGTCGAGCGCCGCGGCCCTCGCCACGGCGGCCGACGTGATCGGCACGCGGCGGGCGCTGGTCTTCCTGGTCTCCGATTTCCACCTGCCACTGGACCTGCTCGAGCACACCCTGCGCGCGCTCGCCTTCCACGACGTCGTGCCGGTCGTGCTGTGGGACCGCAGCGAGTATGCCGAGCTGCCGCGCTTCGGCCTCGCCCGCGTCAACGATGCCGAGAGCGGCGCGAGCCGCCTGCTGTTCATGCGCCCGTCGCTGCGACGCCGCATCGCGGCGGGCTATGCCGCGCGCCGCGAGCGCCTCGTTGCCCTGTTCCGCCGCCACGGGCGCCTGCCGCTCTACCTGGAAAACGGTTTCGATGCCGACGAGGTGACCCATTATTTCTTCGGCTGAACCGGTTCGCGGCGGTGTCCTCGCCGTCGCCCTGCTGCTGTGCGCCGTCGCCGCGTGCGCGGACGACAGCGTCGTCGCGGAATTCGAGGTGGCGCAGCCACGCGGCTTCGGCTACCTGCTGGGCGATCGCCTGGAGCGCACGGTGACGATGACCGTGCGCGCGCCCTACCGTCTCGACCGCGAAGCCCTGCCGGCGGCCGGGCGCCTCGGCGACTGGCTCGAACTGGCGCCGCCGCGGGTCGAATCGCGGCGCGCGGGCGCCGTGACCCGCTACGTCATCCACTTCGTCTATCAGCTGGTCAACGTCGATCCCGCCTTTCGCGAGATTTCCGTGCCGCATCACGAGATCGTCTACACCGACGGCAAGGACAGCGGCAAGGTGCTGGTGCCCGCGATCCGGGTCAGCGTTGCGCCGTTGCGCGCGCCCGAGCAGGACGAACTGCAACCGCCCCGCCCACCCGCACCGCTCGGGTTCAACCTCCTGCCGCTCGCCGTCTTCGCGCTGTTCGCCGTCGCCGCCTGTGGCACGCTGGCCTGGCTGCGCTGGGGACTGCCCGGCAGCGCACGCACGCGCCCCTTCGGCGTGGCCGCACGCGAGCTGGCCGCGCTGCGGCGTCGCGGCGACGACATCGAGGCCCACGGCGAGGCGCTGCGCGTGGTCCACCACGCCTTCGACACGACGGCCGGGCACACCGTGTTCGCCGACACCCTCGACGAATTCTTCGCCGCGCACCCGCGCTTCGCCGATCTGCGCGACCCGATCACGCTGTGCTTCGCCCATTCGCGCCGCTATTTCTTCGCCGGCGGCGCCGGCGACGATCTCGGCCTCGGCGATCTCGTGACCCTGGTCGAGCGCTGCCGTGACGTCGAGCGCGGCCTCGGCTGATGCTCGATTTCGAACACCCGATCGCCCTGCTCCTGCTGCCGCTGGCGCTGGTGCCGGTGTTCGTCCACGGCCAGTCGCCGTTGATACACGCCGCCGTCGGCCTGCTGCCGGAAGACACCCTGTCCCGCCTGATCGACGTCGGCCTGCGCCTCGTCGGCGCCGCCGCCGTCGTCGCCATCGTGTGCGGTATCGCCGGCCTCTACCGCGCCGAGGAGCGCGTCGAACGCATCGGCCAGGGCGCGCAGAACGTGCTGCTGATCGACAGCAGCGGCAGCATGGACAGCCTGTTCGCCGTCGGCAACGACAGCCGCGGACGCGCCGCCGTGTGGGGCACCTACACCTCGAAGGGCCAGGTCGCGCGACGCCTGCTGGCCGAGTATGCCGCGCGTCGCCCGCAGGACATGTTCGCCCTGTTTCTCTTCAGTGGAAATCCGATCCCGGTGCTGCCGTTGACCGCCAAGCAGGGCATCGTGCAGGCCGCGATCGGCGCTGGCGCGATCGAACGCGGCCTCGCCTCCACCGACCTTGCCAACGGACTCATCCGCTCGCTGCAGTTCTTCGAGGGCCGGCCCTTCACCGGTTCGCGCATCGTCATGCTGGTCTCCGATGGCGCTGCCCGCCTCACCGTGCCGCAGCAGGACCGCATCAAGTACCTGCTGGAGAAGTACCGCGTCACGCTGTACTGGATCTACCTGCGCACGCAGTTCAGCCCGGGTCTCTTCGCCGACGTCGATGCCGCGACCGCCGACGACGTCGTGCCCGAACAGGCCGTGCACGCCTTCTTCTCCGGTATGGGCCTGCCCTACCGCGCCTTCTCGGCCGAGAACCCGGCGGCACTGAAGGAAGCCATCGCCGAGGTCGATGCCCTGCAGAACCTGCCGATGCGCTACGAGGACGTCATTCCGCGCCGCGATCTCACGCCGTGGTGCCACGGTGCCGGTCTCGTTCTGCTGCTGCTCGTGCTGGCGGCACGCGCCACGGAGATCCAACGATGGTATTGAAGACCCGTCTCACCCTGCTCGCGGTGCTCGTCGCCAGCATCGCGACCCTCGGCGTGGCGCGCGAATTGGTGCGGCTGCAGGACCTGCGGGCCTACGACGCCGCGCTCGCCAGCGGCGACTATGCCGCGGCCGCCACGCATGCCGGCGACCACGGGCGCTTCGCCGCGGCCTACGCCGAACACCTCGCCGGACGGTACCAGCAGGCGCGCCTCGCCTACAGCCAGCTCGAACGCAGCAGCGATCGCGCGCTCCGCGCGGCGACCCACTACAACATCGGCAATACCTACCTCGAGCAAGCGGCAAGCATCGACCGCGAGGCGCAGGCCGACCGCGCGGTGCCGCTGGTCGAACTCGCCAAGGCCAGCTACCGCGAGGCGCTGCGCCTCGACAACGGCCGCTGGGATGCGCGCTACAACCTCGACCGTGCCTTGCAGCTGTCACCGGACGTCGGCGAGCGCAAGCTGATGGAACTCGAGGGGCTGCGGCGCAACGTGCGTTCCTTCAACGCCACCGACCCGGAAGGCGCGTTGCCGTGACGGGCGCACGGCGCCTGCGCCTGTTGCTCACGGTCGGCGCCTGCGCCCTGCTCGCCGCGACCTTCGCCAAGCCGGAGCTGACGCTCACCCGGCCGACCTACCGCTACGTCTTCGTCTTCGACATCACCCAGAGCATGAACGTTGCCGACGTGCCGGCGGCGCAGACCCGGCGCCTCGACTACACCAAGCAGGCAGCCAGCACGGCCCTCGCCGCCCTGCCCTGCGGCACCGAGGTCGGTCTCGCCCTGTTCGCCGGCCACCGTGCCTTCCTGCTGGTCACGCCGGTCGAGACTTGCGCCAACTACCACGAACTGGTGCAGGTGATCGACGGCATCGAGTGGCGGATGTCCTGGGAGGCGCGCAGCGAGGTGGCCAAGGGACTCTTCAAGAGCGTCGAACTCCTCGCCGCACTCGGCCGCGACACCCGTCTCGTGTTCTTCAGCGACGGCCAGGAAGCGCCGCCCATCAACCCCGACGTGCCGCCGCGCTTCGACGGCGAAGCCGGGACCGTCGCAGGCCTGGTCGTCGGCGTCGGCGGCGACACGCCGGTGCCGATCCCGCGCTTCGACGACGAGGACAAACCGCTCGGCGTGTGGCATGCCCACGAGGTCCTGCACACCGACACCTTCACCGCCGACCAGCGTAAGCAGGCCGGCGAACGGCCGCTCGTCGGCACCGAACACCTGTCGTCGCTGCGCGAGGCCTACCTGCAGCAACTGGCCGCCAAGACCGGCTTGGGCTACCACCGCCTGCAGGGCGGTGACGACCTGCTGCGCGCGCTCGAACAGCCGGCGCTCGGCATTCCGCGCGCGGTCTCGACCGACATGCGCTGGCTGGTCGCCCTCATCGCCCTAGTTGCCTTCCTGGCCAGCCACCTGGTAGGGAGGACACGCGATCGCGCGTCGGCCACAACGCGTTGACACCCGCGCCTGCGGTCTTCGGCCGTCATCGTACGCGAGGTGCCGGCGCCCGCTTCCTCGTCGCGCAGCGCCCGGCTGCGGCCGGACCGTACGTTCAGACGCCGATTTGCCGCAGGTACTCGATCGCGCCCGCGAGAGCGACCACGTCGGCGTAGCGCAAGGCCATGTCGCGCAGGTTCTGCTCGTGCGAGGCATCGGCGCCGTCACCGACACATTCACGCACGACGATGGTGCGATAACCGTGCGAGAAGCTGTCGACCACCGAAGCCCGCACGCAGCCGCTGGTCGTGCAACCGGTGACGATGCAGGTGTCCACGCCCTGCCGCGTCAGGTAACTCGTGATCGGCGAATCGAAGAAGATCGATGCTGCCGTCTTGGCGAAGGTGTAGTCGTAGGCGGGATCGTGGATGCGTGGATCGAGCTCGGTCGAGGGGTGTCCGAAGAAAAATTCGCGGTGGAGCACGTCGACCTTCCAGTCGAGCACGTCACGCGGACTCTCGTAGGCGGTGTAGCACTTGACCACCGGCACACCGCTGGCACGCGCCACCGCGAGCAGTTCGGCCGTATGCTCGACCGCGCGGTGGACACCCTCGAAACGGCCGAGTTCGAAAGCGGGATCGGTGAACGCGCGCTGGAAATCGACCACCAGCACCGCGGGGCGCCGGCCAAACCCGATCGCGCGTGCACCGTAACCGGCGTCTTCATGCGAGGCCATGCGAATTCTCCAGTGCGTGATCGAAGCGCGGGGCGCGCGGCGGTTCGAGGCCGGTGTCGTCCAGGCAACGGGCCTTGAGGGCCTCGACGCTGCCGCCCTTGTCGAACAGCGCGGGCGGGGCGCGGCGCTCACGCAACTCGCCGCGCAGGGCGTTCGTCGCCGACTCGTCGACCTCGCCAGCATCATCGCAGACCACGCCGTAGCGGCGCGCCCCGGCAGCGCTGACGAGGCCGCGGCGGACGTCATCGGCGACGCGTTCGGCGGGGCGCTCGAGCGGGTCGCCCCAGCCACCCCCGCCCCAGGTATCGAACAGCAGCACGTCGCCCTCGACGACCGCGACGCGGTCGCACTTGGCCGGTAACACCGCGCGACTGCCATCGGCGCGAACCAGTTGCTTGCGGCTGCGCGCACCCGGCGCGCCGCCGTTGACGCCCCATGGGTAGGTCAGCCAGCGATCGTCGTGGATGGAGACCTCGCCGGGCTCGAGAAAGCGATACGCGACGCGGACACCGTTGCCGCCGCGATGCAGTCCCGCGCCGCCGGAATCCGTGATGGTGGTGTAGGTTTCGATGCGCAGCGGGAAGTAGGCTTCGAGAAACTCGTTCGGCACGTTGGTGAAACTCGGCCATAACGAGTGCCCGTCGGGGCCGTCGCCGAGCGGTCGCCCGGGGATGCCGCCGAACCCGATCTGGTAGAGCTGGAACCACTCGCCGCGGCGATCGGTACCGGAATACATGAAATGCGGGCTGTCGGAAAAGCCGGCCGCGCACATCAGATCGGGCGCCCCCTGGCCGAGCAGCCCGCTGATGATGTCGAAGACGCGGCCGAGCGCGTGGGTGCGGCAGGACAGCGCGGCCGGGAAGCGCGGCTTGAGCAGCGAGCCCTCCGGGATGCGCACTTCCATGAGGTCGTAGAAGCCGTCGTTGAACATGATCTGCGGGTCGAACACCATGATCATGAACACGCCGCAGAACATCTTGAACATCTCTTCGTTGAGATAGAAGTTGATCGGCCCGGCCGACTGCGGATCGGTGCCCGAGAAATCGAAGATCACCCGCTCGCCCTCGCGCCACATGCTGCAGGCGATGCGGTACGGTCCCATGCCCATGCCATCGTCACAGATGTAGTCCTCGAAGAACCGCCGTTCCTCCGGCACGGTGTTCCTGATCAGTTCGGACATGGCGCGGCGATTGCGCGCGAGCAGTTCGGTCATGGCCGCCTGGAAGACGTCGTCGCCGAAACGGCGCGAAATCTCGACGCAGCGCCGTGCCGCCGTGCGGCAGGCGGCGACGATGGCGTTGAAGTCGCTCAGGTTCCAGTGCGGCAGGCGGCAGTTGCGCAGGATCAGCCCGAGGAGATCCTCCTGCAGTTCGCCGCGGCGGAAGATCTTGACCGGGGGGACCACGATGCCCTCTTCGAAGATCTGCCGCGCATCCGTCGGCAGGCTGCCCGGCACCTTGCCGCCGATGTCGGTCATGTGACCGAACATCGCGGCCCAGGCAATCAGCCGGCCCTCCTTGAACACGGGCTGCAGGATCAGCCAGTCGTTGGCATGGCTGATCGCGCCGCGGCATGCATAGGGATCAGAGGTCATGAAGACGTCGCCTTCCTCGACGGTACCGTCGTAGGCGGCGAGGAACCCGTGGATGAAGGAACCGAACTGCCCGACGACCATGTTGCCGTCGCGGTTGGCGATGAGCGGAAACTCGTCGTGCTGCTCACGGATGCCGGGCGACATGGCGGTGCGGAACAGTACCGCGTCCATCTCGAAACGGGCGTTCTTCAGCGCGTTCTCGACGATGTCGAGGGTGACCGGGTCGACCGGCACCGCGCCGAACGGGGTGTCATTGGTTTCGACGAGGCGCGCGCTCATGGGCGTTCTCCCGCGACCGGGTTGATGAGCAGGTTGCCGTGGGCGTCGACGCGGCCCTCGTGCCCCGGCAGGATCAGGGTGGTCGAATCCATCTCGGTCACGATCGCGGGCCCGTACAGACGGGCGTCGCGCGCGAGCTTCGCACGGTCGTAGATCGGGGCGTCGTGCCAGCCGTGGTCGACGTAGACCGGCTGCTGCCCGAGCAGCGCCGCTGGGAGCGTCGCGGCCGTCGCCGCGGGCAGTTCGGGCGTGGAGACGTGACGCGCCGGGCCGAGCACGACGGCGCGCAGGTTGACGAACTCCTTCGCCGCCGACAACGCGAAGGTGAACATCTGCTCGTGCAGCGCGTCGAAGCGTGCGCCGATCGGTTCGAAGCCGGCCGCGAGCTCCTCCGGCGACACTTCGACGGTCAGCTGGAGTCCCTGGCCGTGGTAGCGCAGGTCGGCCTCGAAACTGACGGCCTGGTCCGCGGGCGCAACACCCGCGGCCGCCAGCGTGGCGGCGGCGCTGGCGCCGAGCTCGCGCAGTTCGGCGGCCACCACGGCCGGTTCGACCTCGGTGAAGCGCCGTACGAACGTCCGCGACGCCTCCTCGCGCAGCCGCGTGGTCGCATCCCCGTAGGCACACAGCACCCCGGGGCCGGGCGGAATGACCACCGGCCACGATCCCATCAGCCGGCCGAGCGCGTTGGCATGCAGCGGTCCGGCGCCGCCGAACGCGACCAGGGCGAAGTCGCGCGGGTCGTAGCCTTGCTCGACCGACACCAACCGCAGGGCGCCGAACATGTTCTCGTTGACGATGTCGTAGATGCCGGCGGCGGCCTGCTCGGTATCGAGCCCGAGTTCGCCCGCGACCGCGGCTACCGCCGCGCGCGCACGCGCCGCATCGATGGCCATGTCACCGCCGAGGCGGGCGCTGCCCGGCAGGTAGCCCAGCACCACGTTCGCGTCGGTCACGGTGGCCGCCGTGCCGCCGCGCGCGTAGGCCGCCGGGCCCGGATCGGCGCCGGCGCTCTGCGGACCCACGCGCAGCGCGCGCGTCAGCGCCGGAACGTGCGCGATCGAACCGCCACCGGCGCCAACCGTGCGGATGTCGATGGACGAGGCCCGTACGGTGACGTCGCCGACGGTCGTCTCGCGGCGCAGCCGCGCCTGGCCGTTCTCGACCAGTGCCACGTCGGTCGATGTCCCGCCCATGTCGAGCGTAAGCAGGTTCTCGTAGCCCGCCCGACGGCCGACCCAGATGGCGCCGGCGACGCCGCCCGCCGGCCCGCTCATCAGCAGTTTCACCGGGTACCGCGCGGCCTGCGCGGCCGAGGCCAGGCCGCCGTCCGAGCGCAGGATGTCGAGGCCCGCATTGCCCAGTTGAACGGCGAACTCCCGCTCCAGGTTGCCGATGTAGCGTTCGACGCGTGGACGCACGTAGGAATTCGCCACCGTCGTCACGGTGCGCTCGTACTCCTGCATCTCCGGGATCACCTCCGATGACAAAGACACCGGCACACCGGGCAGTTCCAGCTCGGCCAGATCGCGAATGCGGCGTTCGTGGACGTCGTTGGCGAATGCATTGATCAGCGAGACGGTGAGCGCCTCGATACGGCCCCCGGCGAATGTGCGCAAGGTCGCGCGCAAGGCATCCTCGTCGAGAGCACGAACGACCTCGCCGCGGGCCCCGATGCGTTCGTCGGCTTCGACGGTGAGTTCGAGAGGTGCCATGGGTGGCGACTTGCGGTACACGACCCAAGCACCCAGGCCGCCGGGTACATAGGAACGGGCGATCTGGAGAATCTGTCGGTAGCCACGCGTGGTGACGAGACCGACGCGGGCCCCCTTGCCCTCGAGCACGGTGTTGGTGGCAACCGTGGTGCCATGCATGACCTGTCCGATGGCCTGCGGCTCGATCCCGGCGGTACTGCAGATTCGCGCGACCCCGTCGAGGACGCCGCGGGCGGGGTCATCGGGGGTCGACGGCACCTTCGCGCTGTAGCTCGCACCGCTCGCGTCGTCGATGAGGAGCAGGTCGGTGAAGGTGCCGCCGACATCGATCCCCAGGCGATAGTCGCTGTTCACACAGAGCTTCCTTTTCGTTCTTGTCGCACCGGTCGCGGGCGCTCGACGATCGGCCCAATGCATGCCGCCAGACCACCCTGGCTGGCGCGACGAGCGCATGCTAGGCTCGAAATTCTAGCCAAGCACAGTGTCCGGACCTAGCGCCAGGAGGGAAGCGCCATGCCCCAAGACCCGAGTGTCCTAACCCAGGCAAGCCACGCCGCGCTCCCCAACCCGACCCACGACGAATTTGCGCGACAGGAGTTCGTACGCTCTTACAAGCAATACCTCGTCACCCGCGTGCACGGCGGCAACCGGGCGCGCTTCGACAAGGCGCTCGAACCGCGCTTCGAACGTGAGCACGGCCGCGCGCCGCGCGACCGGTTCGAGGTCCGCGATGTCATGACTGCCGATCCCTACTACCAGATGTTCAGCGCCCTGCTGCGCACCAGCCAGGAGATGATGTGGTCGTCGTGCCAGAAGCCGGTTGCACGCGCACTGCCGGCATTGAACGAGCGCGTCGCCGCCACCGGCGCCAGCGCCGGCGGCACGCTGCGCCTTGACCCCGAACTGGCAATCCCGCGCTATCACACCGCGGTGGACATCCACTGCCAGCCGGGCGGCTACCACTCGGAGTTCGCGCCCGACGATGCCTCGGCCGGCATGGTGTACGACCGCGCGGTGCACATCTACGCGATGGGTCAGATGGGGCCCTATAACAACGACATCGGCGCGAGCGTGGCGGCCTGGCTGAGGACCCAGTATCCCGGCTTCGCGCCGCGCCGCATCCTCGACATGGGTTGCGCGGTCGGCCACAGCACCATCCCCTACGTCGAGACATTCCCGACGGCCGAAGTCCACGCGATCGACGTCGCCGCGCCGATGCTGCGCTACGCCCACGCCCGCGCCGAGTCGCTCGGCGCCGCCGTGCACTTCTCGCAGCAGAACGCCGAGCACACCGATTTCCCCGATGGCCATTTCGATCTCGTCGTCTCGCACATCCTGCTGCACGAGACGTCGGCCAGCGCGATCCGGGCGATCGTCGCCGAGTGCCACCGACTGCTCGCGCCCGGCGGCATGATGGCGCACGCCGAGACGCCGCCCTATCAGGGCATGGACCCTTTCGATGCCTTCATGCTCGATTGGGACACGCGCAACAACAACGAACCGTTCTGGGCCGGCTCGCACGAGATCGACCTCGGCGCCCTCTCGGGCCAGGCGGGCTTCGATCCGGCACACAATATCGCCACCCTCATCCCGAGCGCCTTCCAGGCGGCCGAGGCGAAGCGCTCGAAGGTCTTCCAGGGCGGTGACTTCGGCGGCGGCGGACTTTGGTTCGTCTACGGCAACACCCGGCAGGCGGGCTGATGAGTACGCCACTGCCGCGCAAGGCCAAGGGCGAACGCCCCTACTTCTTCGCCGACCCGGCCGTCGACCGCGTCATCGCCATGGTGATGGGCCTGGCCGGCGAGGTTGCCGTGATGCGCGACCGTCTCGATACCGTGGAACGCCTCCTCGAGCAGCATGGCGCGGTGTCACGCGAGGCCATCGAGGGCTACGCCCCCGGCGTCGACGTCATGGCCGAGCGCGCCGCCTGGCGCGAACAGTTCCTGGGCGAGGTACTACGGATCGTCGACATCGAGCAGGAAGCGCTCGCGCGCGGCGATACGGCGAGCTACGACAGCGCGATCGCGACCGTCAGCGAAGGCGCCGCCGGACGCTGAGGACCCTGGTCAGGATTGTCTCGTCAACACCGAGGGTGCCCCCGGGTGGTCGTGGCAAGGCGCGATTCGCAGGCAATGGCACCGCTATCGGCAAGAATTGCAACGCCGCCACGGCCGCCCGGGAGCGGCCGAATGCAGAGATGATTCTGACCAGAGTCCTGAGTCGCGGCGACCCGCAAGGCAACGTTCTCGCCCCCGCCCGCCGCGATGACCGCGCGGGCGTGTCCGGATATGCCTACCGCGGCGCCGCATGCCGCCCGTCTTAACGATGCACCCCGCGGGGTGGCCCAAGCAGGGAATCGCCATGACCTCGAATCGAATTTCGCCCTCGGCCGCCATTGAAGGCCTCGCCGCCATCGTTGGCGCGGCGCACTGCATCACCGACGAGACCGAACGGCGCTTCTATTCCACCGACCTCAGCTTCCTCCCCGGTGAGATCGCCGCCTGCGTCGTGCAACCCGGCGACACGACCGAGCTGGCCGCCTGCGTCGACATCGCCGCGCGCGCCGGCATGGCGGTGGTACCGCGCGGCGGCGGCATGTCCTACACGCGCGGCTACCAGCCGGAGCGCCGCGACAGCGTGCTGGTGGACCTGCGGCGCATGGATCGCATCCTCGAAATCAACACCACCGACATGTACGTCAGGGTCGAGGCCGGCTGCACCTGGAAGAAGCTCTTCGAGGCGCTGGCCGAGGCCGGCTGCCGCACGCCGTACTTCGGCCCGCTCTCCGGCATGTACGCGACCGTCGGCGGCGCGCTGTCGCAGAACAGCCTGTTCCTCGGTTCCGGCACCTACAACACCGCGGCCGAGAGCGCGCTCGGCCTCACCGTCGTGCTCGCCGACGGCAGCGTGCTGCAGACCGGTTCGGCGGCCCACGCCCATGCCAACGGCTTCTGGCGGCACTTCGGGCCCGATCTCACCGGCATCTTCACGGCCGACACCGGCGCCTTCGGCATCAAGGCCGAGGCCACGCTGCGCCTCATCGAGGCGCCCGCCGTGACCCTCTTCATGTCGTTCGCCTTCGAGTCGCTGGCGGCGATGCTCACCGTGCAGACGGAACTCGCGCGCAAGCGTATCTGCGCCGAATGCTATGGCTTCGACCCGTATTACAACCGCGGCTTCGAGCGCCAGGGCTTCACCTTCGGCGAGGGCGTGGCCGTGCTCGCCGACGTGGCCCGCAGCGAAGGCGGCATCAAGGGCCTGTGGAGTTCGTTCAAGGTCGCCGCCGCGGGCAAGACCTTCCTGCGCGACGTGCCGTACTCGCTGCGCATGACCTTCGATTCGTTCGACAAGGAGGTCGCGCACCGCGCCCTGCAATTCGCCCGTACGGTCTGCCGCGCACACGGCGGGCGCGAGATCGACAACACCCTGCCGACGGTCTTTCGCGCCCATCCCTTCGGCGGTGTGCGCACCGTCCTGCTCGGCGCCGAGGGCGAGGTGTGGATCCCGATCCACGGCTTCATGCCGCTGTCCAAGGCCGTCGAGGTCGGCGCCGCCACCGAGGCTTTCCTTACCGAGAACCGCGACCTGATGGCACGCCACGGCATCAAGAGTTCCTACCTCACCTGCTTTTCCGGCACCGAGTTCGTCATCGAGCCCTCGCTCTACTGGCACGACGAGCTCGGCGATTTCCGCCTCTCCCTGATCGAACCGGAGTTCCAGGCCAAGTGGCGCGACATCCCGGCGGACAGCGAGACCCGCGCCGTCGCCCTTGCGCTGCGCGACGGTCTGCGCGACCTCTACGACCGCCACGGCTGCTGCCACCTGCAGATCGGCAAGTACTATCCCTTCCAGGAACTCATCGACAACGCCCCGCTGCGCAAGCTGCTCGGCGATCTCAAGAGCGCGCTCGATCCCGATGCGCGCATGAACCCGGGTTCGCTCGGACTGCGCTGAAACGCCAGCGCCGGGCGACGCCGCCGACACACGGCCCGCGGACGCCGGGCGGCGGACAACGGCGCCCGCGTTGTCCGCCGCCGTCCGTCCACACTACACTCGTCCACCGGATGGCCCGCGCGGGCCGCGTCACGAGGGGAGAGCCATGACAGAATCAGCCGCAAGGCGGGCGGGCGGCGCGAGCGCGTCCGAGTTCGATGCCATCATCGTCGGTGCCGGTTTCGGCGGCATGTACGCACTGCACATCCTGCGCGAACAGGGCCTCAGGGTCCGCGTCTACGACGAGGCCGCCGGCGTCGGCGGCACCTGGTTCTGGAACCGTTACCCGGGCGCACGCGTCGATTACCCGGGTGGACCGTTCTACTGCTACACGTTTTCCGAGGATCTCATCCGCGAGTTCGACTGGCCGGACACCCAGCCCGACCAGCCGACCGTGCTGCGCTACCTCAACTTCGTCGCCGACCGGCTCGATCTCCGGCGCGACATCGAACTCGGCACGCGCATCGCCGGCGCGTCCTACGACGAGGCGGCCCAGCGCTGGGACGTCGAGACCGGCAACGGGCAGCGCCTGCGCGCGCAGTTCCTGGTCTGCGCGGTCGGCGCGCTGTCGGCGGCCAACATCCCCGACATCCCCGGCCGCGAGCGTTTCCACGGTGAGTGCTACCACACCGGGCGCTGGCCGCACGACCAGACGGTGAGCTTCGCCGGCAAGCGCGTCGGCCTCATCGGCACCGGTTCGTCCGGCATACAGTCGACCCCGGAGATCGCGCGCGACGCCGCCCACCTGACGGTGTTCCAGCGCACGCCGCAGTATTCCGTGCCCTGCGGCAACCGCCCGACCGATCCCGCGCTGGTCGCCGAGGCCCGCGCCAACTGGCCACGCTTCCGCGAGATCATGCTGCGCACGCCGATCGGCTCACCCGACGAACCCTCGACCCTGGTCGCCCGCGATCACACCCCCGAGCAGCGCCGCGCCGTCTACGAGGCGGCCTGGGGCGCCGGCGGCATCGGCAGCATCCTGGTCGGCACCTATGCCGACATCCTCACCGACAAACAGTCGAACGAATGGCTGGCCGAGTTCGTGCGCGAGAAGATCGCGGCCATCGTCGAAGACCCGGACACCGCGCGCAAGCTCATGCCGACCTACATGATCGGCACCAAGCGCCAGGTCATGGACGACGGCTACTACGAGGCTTTCAACCGCGACAACGTCAGCCTGGTCGACCTGCGCGAGGACCCGATCGTCGAAATCACCGAGTCGGGCATCCGCACGCAGCATGGCGAGCACCCGCTCGACATGCTGATCTACGCCACCGGTTTCGACGCCATCACCGGCGCCCTGCAGAAGATAGACCCGCGCGGGCGCGACGGCATACCGCTGACCGCGCGCTGGGCGAAACGCTTCAACTCGTACCTCGGCCTGACCATCCCCGGCCTGCCCAACCTGTTCATGATCCACGGCCCCGAATCGCCCTGCGTGCTCTACAACATGCCGCTCGGCGCCGAACAGGAGGCCGACTGGATCCGCGACTGCATCGTGCACCTGCGCGCGCAGGGCATCGGCGCCATCGAGCCGGCGCCGGGGGTCGACCTCGAGTGGGCGCAGGAAGTCGAGGAGTGGGGCAACATGTCGCTCTACCCCGAGGCCGACTCCTGGTACATGGGCAGCAACATCCCCGGCAAGCACCGCCAGTTCGCCGTGCACCTCGGCGGACCGGAATACTTCCGCCGCATCCGTGACGTCGCCGACGCGGGCTACCCGGGCTTCCTCACCGAACCGGAGCGCAGCCGCGCGGCTTCGGCCGGCTGAGCGGGTGACGCGGGCGGGCCGCGGCGCGCCCGCGGCGACAGGAGAGCGGTCGATGAGCAACGCAACCGGGGCAGACCCGCACGCCGGCACGGAACTCGTCGCCGGCGCCACCTTCACCGTGCTGACGCTGCGTCGGGACGCCGCCAACCCGCGCGTCGCGCGCATCACCTTCAATCGGCCGGCACGCCTCAACGCCATCACCATGGATACGCCCGGCGAGATCCGCCGTGCGGTCGAGCTCGCCAACGCCTGCGACGACATCCACGTCATCGTCCTCCAGGGCGCCGGCGCGGCTTTCTGCGCCGGCTACGACATCGGGCTCTACGGCGAGGCCACTAGCGAGCATCCCTGCAAGCAGGAAGCCGCGCCCTGGGATCCCATGCTCGACTACCGCGCCATGCGCGCTTACACCGATGACTTCATGGCCCTGTGGCGTTCGCACAAGCCGACCATCGCCCGCGTGCACCGCTACGCCATCGCCGGCGGTTCGGACATCGCGTTGTGCTGCGACCTGGTCGTGATGGAAGAGGAGGCCCGCATCGGCTACATGCCGACACGGGTGTGGGGCTGCCCGACGACCGCGCACTGGACCTACCGCCTCGGTCCCGAGCGCGCCAAGCGCCTGCTGCTGACGGGCGATCTCATCGACGGCCACACCGCAGCGGACTGGGGCCTGGTCGGCGAAGCGGTGCCGGGGGATCGGCTCGACGCCGCCGTCGACGCCCTCGCCGCGCGCATCGCCGCGGTACCCAGCGGCATGCTGATGATGCAAAAGCTGGTCGTCAACGAGGCCGTCGAGCGCATGGGCCTGCTCGCCAGCCAGACGCTCGCCACCGTCTTCGACGGCATCACCCGTCACAACCCGGAAGGCCTGTGGTTTCGCCGTCACGCGCAGGCGCACGGCTTCAAGTCGGCGGTCGAGTGGCGCGACTCCGGCCGCCCGATCCCCGAGGGCGAGGAGGCCCGGCGACTCATCGCCGAACTCGACGCCCTCATCGCCGCGCGCGACGAGGCCCTGCCGCCGGACTGATACCGCTCACTCAGTCGTAGTCGGACACCGCGAGGCGCCTGAGCATGGCGCTCTTCTTGTGCTGGTGGGCCTGCATGCGGCGCAGCACGCCGTCGAGCAGGTCGACGGTCTCGACGATGAACGGACCCTTGTTCAGCATCACGCACTCGGCGCGCTCGGCCATCGCGGCGTCGGTGACCTCGGCGCGCGAGGGCAGGCCATTCTTCGCCATGTCCTCCAGCACCTGGGTGGCCCACACCACCGGCGCATGCGCCGCCTCGCACAGCCACAGGATCTCCTCCTGCACCTCGGCCAGGCGTTCGAAGCCGACTTCCACGGCGAGATCGCCGCGCGCCACCATCACGGCGAACGGCCCGCGCCGCATGGCGGCGAGCAGGATGCGCGGCAACGCCTCGAAGGCCCGCCGCGTCTCGATCTTGAGCATCACCGCGGCGTCGGTCGCGCCGGCCGTCGCGAGGGCCGCGTGTAGCGCGAGCACGTCGTCCGGCGATTGCACGAACGACAGGCCGACGAGATCGACGGCGGTGGCGAAACCGGCGAGCACGGCATGGTCCTCGGCGCTCAGCGCCGGCAGGTCGATGCGCGTGTCGGGCAGGTTGATGCCCTTGCCGGCGCGCAGCCAGGCACCGCCTGGCTTGACGTGGTCGATGTCGACGTCGATGCCGGCGTCGTCGACCGCGCTCACGCGCCCGCCGATGTGGCCGTCGTCGAACCATACCTGCTGACCGACCGCGACATGGTCGAGGGCGCGCGGCAGGGTGCAGCCGATCGCGGCCGGCTTGGCCGGGTCGGGCTCGCTGCGGCGCAGCACGCGCACGCGCGTGCTGCGTTCGACACGCAACGGCTGCTCGACCGGCGGCAGCGTGCCCAACCGCCCCTCGGCCACGAGGCGCCCGTTGCGGTGCAGGCGCACGGGTGCGCCGCTCTCGAGGTAGACGGTGTGCGCGAGGAGCAACGCGAGCACTTCGCCGGCGGCCACCACCTCGGCGACACGCCAACGCCCGCGGCAATCGTGGAGAGCTAGGCGGTCACCGGACTGCAGCGCACCGCGCAATTGCGCCGGCAGGGGCAGTTCGTCGGCACCGACACGCCGCGGGGCCACGACCTCGCCGCGCGGCCCCCGCCGCGGCTTGAGCTTCTGCACCTGGATCGTCGTCGCCGGCGGTCCAGTGCGCAGTTTCGGCCCGGCGAGATCGATCGACACGCGCAGGCGCCGGCCGTCGGCGCGCCCGACGGTGCGTGCATGCTCGAGCATGGCGCGCCAGGCATCAGGCCCGTCGTGGGCGCTGTTGATGCGCGCGACGTCCATGCCGGCCTCGGCCAGGGCGCGGAACAGGCCCGGATCGGCCGCCGCGCTGCTCGGCATGGTGACCATGATGCTGGCATCGCGACCGTCGCGCGGCGGGCCGAACAGAGCTTCGCGCCGCGCGGCGAGGGCGGCATCGCCGGCGGCATAGCCGGGCACCGCGTCACCGATCGGTGCAATCGGCTCGCCAGCAAGACCGCGCACGGCGTTGCGCACCGTCAAGAGCGTGCGCAACACGCAGGCTTCGAGGCGTCCGAGTGAACT
Source organism: Gammaproteobacteria bacterium (assembly GCA_050184115.1). GTDB lineage: Bacteria > Pseudomonadota > Gammaproteobacteria > JACKNG01. The sequence continues at coordinate 28,293 of JBFXAQ010000008.1, forward strand.
CAGGCCCAGCGCGCGCAAGGCTGCCTGCAAAGGGCGCAGATCGACCTGGCGCAGCGCCAGGTAGTGCACGAGGTTGCGCGCGCTGCCCCGCATAGCCGGCGCGCAGGCGGCGAGTTCAGCGGCGTGATCGTGTTCCGCGCGACGCACGCGGTCGATCAAGGCGTCGAGTTCGGCACCGATGCGTGGCAGATCGCCCGGCGCCGCTGTCATGGCGGGCAGGGACAAGGAATTCTCGACGGTCATGCGTGCGCTGCGAAAGATGCAAAAGTGGGTGGCGGGGGGCCGCGTGCTGCGGCACGGCGGGAAGACTAACCGGCGCGGCGCCGCCGCCGCATGACCGGGGTCATGTGGGAACGTCGTGGAATCCGGCCTCGACGGCGGGTACCGGTGGCGCCCTCAGCGTCTCCACTCCGCCACCAGGCGGCAGCACTCGCGTCGCCAGCGACAGGCCTGGTCGCGGCAACGCAGACGCTCGTCGCCGCGGAAGCAAGCGGGACGAACGACGTTGATGGTGACGCCGAGACGACGCGGGTCGCGGGCGTCACCGCGGGACGGGGCCGGCGTGGGCGCGCTGACCGGTTCGGGCTGGGACATGCTGTCCTCCGGGGGATCGCATGGGCTCGACCCCAAGCGTAGCCCAAGCATGTGACAGTTGGTGGTGACACCGATCAGCGTGGCGTCCGGCGGCGCGCTCACAGCGTCACCGGGTCGATCTGGCCGAGCATGCCCGGGGCGACCAGCACGACCCCGCCCGGGCTCACGTCGTAGTGGCGGGCATCGCTGGCACCGTCGTAGCCGATGGCGGTGTCGTCGGGGACGATGACGCCCGAATCGATGACTGCGCGACGGATGCGGCAGCGCGCGCCGATGCGCGCGTCCGGCAGCACCACGGCGTCCTCGACCAGGCTGCCGTCCTCGATGCGGACGTTGTCCGACAGCACCGAGCGGCGCACGGTGGCGCCGGACACGATGCAGCCGTTGGCGACCAGCGAATCGATGGCGATGCCGCGACGGCCGTCGTCGTCGAAGACGAACTTGGCCGGTGGCAGCTCGCGTGGCGCGGTGTGGATGGGCCAGTCCTCGTCGTAGAGATCGAGCGGCGGCGTGACGCCGGCAATCTCGAGGTTGGTGCGCCAGTAGGCGTCGACCGTACCGACATCGCGCCAGTAGGCCGCGCCACCGCCGGCGAGGTCGTCGAAGCGACAGGCGACGAGGCGTCGTTTCCCGACCAGTGCCGGGATGATGTCGGCGCCGAAATCGTGTCGCGACGACGTCTCCGCGGCGTCGCGCGCGAGCACGTCGAAGAGGAAGTCGGCGCGGAACAGGTAGATACCCATCGAACCGAGCGCGTGGGTGGTGCTACCCGGCATCGGCGCGGGCTGGGCGGGCTTCTCGGCGAAGGCGACGATGTTGTCCTCGGCGTCGACCTCCATCACGCCAAAACCGGAGGCCTCGGTCAGCGGCACCTGCACGCAGCCCACGGTGACGTCGGCGTCGTGGTCGAGGTGGGCCGCGACCATCATGCCGTAGTCCATCTTGTAAACGTGGTCGCCAGCCAGCACCAGGACGTAGCGCGGCTCGTGGTCGCGGATGATGTCGAGGTTCTGGTAGACGGCGTCCGCCGTACCCTGGTACCAGGACGAGTCGGCGTGGCGTTCCTGTGCCGGCAGCACCTCGATGAACTCGTCGAACTCGGGGCGCGACATCGACCAGCCGCGCTCGACGTGCTTGAGCAGGGCGTGCGAGCGGTACTGGGTGAGGATGCAGATGCGGCGCAGGCCGGAGTTGATGCAGTTCGACAGGGTGAAATCGATGATGCGGTACTTGCCGGCGAAGGGCACCGCGGGCTTGGCACGCAGCCGGGTGAGATCGCGCAGGCGCGTGCCGCGACCGCCGGCGAGCACCACCGCGAGCGTGTGGCGCAGGATGCGCCCGATCGACAGGTCGACGTGCGAACCGTTCATGCATGCTCCGGGTGGATGGACCGGGCGGCGGACCGCGGCCGCGCTGGCAGGCCCTTTCGAGTTGCAGACTAGGGCAGCGGGTCGCCGGCCACGCTGACAAGGGTCAGCTTTGCGCCAACACTGCCGGCTCAGGCACCACCCTGGCATCGCGGGCAGAGGTAGAGCCGCCGCGAGGCGACCATGCGGCGTTCGATGACCGCCCCACAGGTGTAGCAGGGCCGACCGTCGCGGGCAAAGACGGCGAAACGGTAGCCGCCCCGGCGGGCGCCCTCGCGGCGGAGCCGCGCCACCCGTGCCGGCGGATTGGTGATGCCGCTGGTGTCGTAAGCGCGGCGCGTCACCGCCAGCGACTGGCGGGCGAGGCGGGCACGCTCGCGCGGCGCGAGGTCGGCCGGCCGCCGCGCCGGGCTCAGCCGGGCAAAGAACAGGATCTCCGAACGCAGGTAGTTGCCGATGCCGGCGAGGAAACCCTGGTCGAGGTAGAGCGCCGCGAGCGTGCGGTTGCGGAAACCCGCTTCGCCGAGGCGCCGTGCGAGCGCCTGCCAGGTGAGTGCCGGGTCGAGAGCGTCCGGGCCGAGACGCGCGAGGAAGGGATGGCTCGCGAGACCCGCGGCATCGAGCATTTCGATTGTCGACGCGCTGTAGAGGAAGGCAGCGCCCGTCGCGGTGTGCAGGGCGACGCGCAGGCTGCGCCGCGTCGCCGGCGCCGACCCGTCGCGGCTGACCATCCAGCGCCCATAGAGCTGGTTGTGCGAGTACAGCACGCGGCCGTCGTCGAAGCCGATCAGCATCGCCTTGCCGCGACTGGTGACCGCTATCACCCGCCGTCCGACCAGGCCGCGCGCGTACCCCCGCAACCCGTCAGGCGTCAGCGTCACTGCCGTGAGCGGCTGGTCGAGCAGCATCGCGGCAATGCGGTCGGCCTCGCGGCGGACTTCGGGCCCCTCGGGCATGGACGTTCCGCTCCTCGGCGCGGTTCCGCGCGTTGCCATCACTACGTTGCTCGTCCCGCGCGGGATCAATCCGCGGCGCGCTGGCGCTGCACGAGGCTCCCGGCGCGCGCCATGGGTGCCAGAATGCAACAACGGATCCGACACGGAGAACACCTCATGACGCTCACCTGGAAGCACGAACAGCACCCGACCTGGGATGACGACAAGCAACGCATCATCGGCGCCGCGCCGGCCGGCGTGTTCGATCGGCGTTATGGCGAACTGGCCGCGGGCGCGGGCCTGCCGGGCGAGTGGTGGCGGGTCGAGGACGACGGTGACACGGTCGGCTACGGCTGGCTGGACGTGGTCTGGGGCGACGCCGAGATCCTGCTCGCCACCGCGCCCGCGGCGCGCCGGCACGGCGTCGGCAGCTTCATCCTCGAACAACTCGCGACGGAGGCCGCTGCGCGCGGTCTCAACTATCTCTACAACGTCGTGCGGCCGTCCCACCCGCAACGTGACGCGGTGCGGCACTGGCTCGAAGCGCGCGGTTTCCGAGCGGCGAGCGACGGCAGCCTCACCCGCGCCACGCGACCCGTGCACGGCTGAAGGCGAGCGGGCGCGGCGACCGATGTCCTGGGAGCTCGTCGTCCTCGCCGGTCTCACGGCCGGCGTCATCTTCGCGCCGGGGCTGTGGCGGCGCTGGCGCGAGCGCTACCGCGCACGCCTGCGGCGCCAACCCTTTTCATCGGCGTGGCGCACCCTGCTGGAGCGGCATCTCGACCTCTACCGCCGCCTGCCCGCCGACCTGCGCGAGCGCCTGCACGCCGACATGCAGGTGTTCCTCGCCGAGAAGCGGTTCATCGGCGCCGACGGCCTCGAAGTCGACGACACCATGCGCCTCGTCGTCGCCGCGCAGGCCTGCCTGCTGACGCTCAACCAAGCGACCCGCTACTACCCGGACTTCACCTCGATCATTCTCTATCCCGACAGCTTCGTCGCCGTCGAGACCGTGCACGACGGCGTGCTCGAATCGACCACCCACCACGTACGCGCCGGCGAATCCTGGTACCGCGGCCCGCTGGTGTTGTCGTGGGCCGATGTCGCCGCCGACCTCGCCCATCCCGGTCACGGACACAACGTCGTGCTGCACGAGTTCGCCCACAAGCTCGACGAGCAGGACGGCCTGGTCGACGGCGCGCCGGAGCTCGATGCCGGCCAGCGGCACAGCTGGCCACGGGTGTTCGGCCAGGAATTCGAGCGCCTGCGGCACGCGCTCGACCGCGGCGAACACACTTTCATCGACCCCTATGCCGCCACCGCGCCGGCCGAGTTCTTCGCCGTCGCAGTCGAAGCCTTCTTCGATGCGAGCCGCCCCTTCGCTCACCACCACCCCGAATTGCACGGCGAGTTGTGCCGGCTGTTCGGTTTCGACCCCGTGCACTGGCACGCGCGCGCGGTGCCGGCTTGACCGCCAGCGCATTCGCGCCAGAATCGCCTGCTGGCGCCCCGTGATCGGCCAGCGCCACGGCTGCACCCGAGCCTGCTTCCGTCCCTCCCTGGAGACCACCCATGCACGTCCGTCGCTACGACTTCGACTACAGCCGCCGCCACTTCCTCGAACGCACCGCGCGCGGACTGGGCGGCGCCGGCGTGCTGACGACGCTGTGGCCGGAGCTGTGTCGCGCCGGCGACGCCAGCCGTGCCTATCCCGACGAGTTGCTCGACATCGAGCAGTTCACCAACGGCCGGGTCAAGGTCGGCGACGTCATCGATGCCGACAACGCCATCCTGGTCCAGGATCTCATCGACCCCATCCTCTACCAGGAAGTGCTGCAGGACCGGCGCAAGTTCTTCATCCAACCGTCCGAGCAGAACCTCGAGACCCTCTACCCGCCCTACTTCCTCGACGCCACGTTGCGCAACCAGGGCCAGGCCACTTTCGACGAGGTCGGTAACGTCTACACCCGCGACGGCCAGCCGTGGATCGGCGGCCTGGCCTTCCCCGATGCCCAGGACGGCCGCGAGTGCATCGCCAACATCACGCTGTCCTGGGGCCGCCACGATCGCGGCATGTACGCCATCCCCGCGCGCACCATCAACCCGGACGGCGTGCAGCGCTACGAGTACGACTGGATCTGGGCCGAACAGCAGTGCACCGGACTCGTCCATCCCGATGCACCCGGCCCCTACCTACCCGGGCACGAGGACAAGACCCGCATGCAGGTGATCTGGTTCACCTACACCCTCGACGTCAAGGGCCATGCCTTCCTCAGCTACTGGGACTACGACCAGCGCAAGACCCCGGCCCTGTGGGGCTACCTGCCGAACCTGAAACGCGTGCGCCGCTTTCCGGCCAACCAGCGCTTCGAGGCCTACATGCCGGGCATGAATCTCTACCTCTCCGACGCCTGGGCGTCCGGCGACCCCATGCTGACCTGGGGCAACTTCAAGATCATCCATCGCGGCCCCTACCTCGGCTCCACTCACTACCAGTGGCTGCCCGACGAACCGAACTGGCAGCCGCCGCTCATCGGCGGCAACCTGGGCGAGAGCTATTTCTACGTCGGCAAGTCGCTCATCCCCGAGGTCATCGTGGTCGAGGCCGAACCGACCGGCTACCCGCAGGCGCCGGTGTCGAAGCGCCGCCTGTTCCTCGACGCGCGCAACATGGGCGTGGTGCAGGCGGTCACCTACGATCGCAACGGCGAGGTGTGGAAGGGCATGGAAGGCGGCGGCGGTCAGCGCAAGACGGCCAGCGCCGAGATGCTGGTCGCCGACGGCCGCCCCGAATGGAGCTGGTGCTGGGCCATCAGCCACGACGTGCAGAAGAACGACGTCACCCGCTTCCACCACGGCCAGACCTGCCGCGGCAACTGGTCCTCGGCGCTCGATCCGGACATCGATCTCGTCAACGAGTACATGACGCAGCAGGCGCTGCGGCGGCTGGGATTCTAGCCGACGTGCGTCGCGCGGCTGGTCGCCGAGGGGTGTGCCCGAGTGGGCCCGGCGCCCCGTGCCGGACGCACGACTTGACCCGCCCGGCCACGCTTGGCGTAATCGGCGCCAGCGACAGGTGGGGAGGCCAGGTCCATGGGTGAAGTGCGTTCGATTTTCGGCAAGCCGTTTCTGATCGACCCGGATGCCGCACCGGGCAGCCCGGACGCCAAGTGGCCGGACCCGCCGCTCGGCGAGGACATCCTCACCGACAACGCCGTCTACCATTCGCGCGAGCACTTCGCGCGCGAGTGGAACGATCTCTGGGCGCGCACCTGGAACATCGCCGGGCGCGAATCCGACGTCGCCCGCCCGGGCGATTTCTTCCGCTTCGACCTCGGCCCGGAATCGTTCATCGTCGTGCGCGGCGAGGACGGCCAGCTGCGCGCCTTCTACAACGTCTGTCAGCACCGCGGCTCACAGCTGGTCGACGACGACTTCGGCCGCCGCCGCAAGCTGGTCTGCCCGTTCCACTCCTGGTGCTGGAAGCTCGACGGCCGCCTCGAACGCATCACCGATCGCGAGACCTTCGCCGAGGCCGTGGTCGGCGACGAACCGCCGCTGGCCGCGGCACGCGTGGCGACTTGGGGCGGTTTCGTGTTCGTCAACATGGACATGGACGCCGCGCCGCTGGCCGACTACCTGGCCGAACTACCCGGCATCCTCGACGTCTTCCGGCCGGAAGAGATGGTGGTGGTCAAGGACGTCAGCGCGACCTGGCCGATCAACTGGAAGATCGGGTTGGACGCCTTCATGGAGGGCTACCACGCCCACATGCGTCATCCCGAGTTGATCCGGCTCATCGACGACTACCATTTCCAACACGACCTCTTCGGCCGCGGCCACAGCCGCATGATCATCCCTTTCGCGCGCAAGAGCCCGCGCCTGCCCGAGCCCGATGCGTTGACCCCGGAACTCGGGGTGCTGCTGGCCGAAGCCGGCCTCGACCCGGCAGACTTCGCCGGTCGCGCACAGGAACTCCGCGCGCCGTACATCGCCGCCCGCCGGGCCTGGGGTGAACGTTACGGTCTCGACTTCGGGCGCTTTTCCGACAGCCAGGTCGCCGACGACTGGAATCTGAACGTGTTCCCCAACGTGACCCTGAACGTGCACCCCGAGGGCATCCTGGTCATGCGCTTCCGGCCGCATGCGAGCGACCCGGAGATGTGCCACTACGACGTCTGGGTGCTGGCCCGCACGTCCACCGTGCCGGGCTTTCGATTGCCGTTCTACATGGATGCGCCGGATGCCGACCTCAGCGGCAACGCGCCGCGACCGGCGCGGCGCTACATCCACCACGGCGAGGACGGCATGGGCATGGTGCTCGACCAGGACGGCGCGCAGCTGCCGCTGGTTCAGCGCGGCGTGCGTTCGCGCGGTTTCGGCGGTGTGCGCCTGGGTTACCAGGAAGTGCGCCTGCGGCACTACTACGAGGAATACCGCCGCTACCTGCCGGCGCGCTGAGCGGCCGCGACGCCGGCGGCCTCAAGCCATCGGGTTGATCCCGGCGAAGCCGAGGTGCGACTGGCCGAGCAGTTCGTAGGCGCCCTCGCTCACCATCAGGTGCTGGGCAGCGACGTTGATGTCGCGCAGGCAGCCCTGCATGACGTGCTTCTCGTAGATGGCGCCGGCGCCGGCGTGGCGGAAAGCCGCGGTGATGAGTTCGCAGGCCACCTCGGTGCAGTGCACGGCGGCGCCGCGCAGTTCGAGCGCGAGCCGCGGTTCGACCACGTCACCCCGCAGCACGGTGTCCATGGCCATCGCGTTCAGTTCCATCGCCAATGCCCGCGCCGCACGCAGTTGCAGGTCGCCACGGCCGATGAGCCGTTGCACCAGCGCGCGGTCGGCCAGCGTCTTCGCGTCCGGCCCGTAGCCACGCTTCTTCGATTGCGCGTAGGTCGTCAGGGTGTCGAGCGCGCGGCGCGCGAGGCCGGTGGCGAAAGCGGCGTGCTCGTAGGCGACGAAGGCCGGGATGCCCAGGCGATAGAGCGGACCACCGCGTTGCGGCGGCTGCGCGGCGACGTCCCAGGCGCACTCGGCCGGCACGAAGAGGTCCTCCACCGAGATGTCGCAACTGCCCGTACCGCGCAGGCCCAGCACCTGCCAGTTGTCGTGCAACGACGCCTCGCCGGCCGGGAACACCAGCATGTGCAACACCGGCGGCGCGTTGCCATCGGTGACCAGTGCGTGAGCCGCGATCCACTCGGCATGCTGCACGCCGGAGGCGAAGGCCCAGCGACCGGTCAGGCTGAAGCCACCCTCGACCGGGACCGCGCGGGCGCTCGGCATGATGAGGATGGCGCCGCGCGGCAGGCGCTCGCCGGCGAACATCCGGCGCATGCCGGCCTCGGGCAGGAAGGCGCCGGGCATGCCGAGGCTGGTGGTGCCGACCATCGCGCACCAGGCGGCGGCCGGGTTGACCTGCGCAAGCGCTTCCAGCACCTCGAACTGGGTGACGAGATCCGCCTCGTGCCCACCCAGCTCGCGCGGCGTCTTCATGGCGAGGATGCCAGCGTCGTAGAGCAGGTCGTGGCTGGTGCGCGAGAGGAAGCCCTGGGCATCCTCGGTGTCGCACTGCGCGGCAAGATCGCCGGCGATGCGCGCGACCTGTCCGAGCAGGTGCTGGCGCAGATCGATGCGCCCGGTGTCGATGGCTTCGCCCATGCTCCCCCCTCTCGGCAAAGGCCGTTCTGGAGCCTAGTATAACTTTCTGCGGGATCTTCAGACGTGCGCGGAAGGCAGCCGAACAGAGGATGTCTTGGTGTCCCCCTCCCCCGCATCGGTCGCAACGGCAAGGGAATTTCTACCATGGAATTTACAATCGTTCCCGACAGGACCACATCCGCCGACGGCATCTGCCATCTCACGGTTTACGACGCTGACAGGCACCCCGTGGAACGACTCCCGGTGGTTCGGATTGCCCGGATTACGGCGACACCTCCAGGCGAGGCCCCCGAAGTCGTCCGCGAAGCCTGGGTCGGGCTAGCGCTACCGGTCGTCGGCCATTACGCCGCTACGGACGGCGCGCATGATTCACCGCCAAGCGGCGTCTTGTCCGGTGCGCCCGAAAGTTACAGCGACGATGGCGGCCAGAGCGTGCCTGCGCTCGCCGCTTTTGCCGTGCTGCACGCCGCGGCGCCGGAAGCAGCGCAATGGTGGCGAACGAATACCCCCGAGTTGCATGCCCCGGGGCATAACCTGGTATTCCCCGATCGAGTTTGCGAACTCCTGCCGAACCACGAATCGCTCGCGACCGCGCTCGCGACCCAGTTCCCGATTCCCGACGAATACCGACCCCGGACTGAAGAACTGCGTCTCCATGTCCAGCGGCTAGACCCCGAGGATGACAACGCCGAGGAACAGCGGGATCTCGACGCGATGGCGATCACGCCGGCGCTGGCGGGCTATCGTTCCGGCTCACTCACCCTGATGGCCACGTTCACGTCCAAGAACGACGCGGTCGTCGCCGCCGCCACTGCGATCGGGCTCGAACATCCGCAGTCCCCCGCCTTGATGTACGTGAATTACGTCGGTGCAGACCCGCCCTATCACGAGTCCGGCCTGGAGCCCATCCTGGTGCAAGCCCTGCTCGACGCCGCCCGGCGAGAGAAGATTGATCGCATGGCCTTGCATCCGGACGTCGAGGGCAAGGTGGGCAACGTTCTGCGGGCGCATGTCGAACGGCTTTCACAGGGCGACACCGAGGTATCGCAACTGCCCGGCCGACAAGGCGGACGCGAACCCCCTTCGCCTACCGGATTGAGACGGCGGCTGTCCTGGTGGGAGATCGTGCTCGGCGCCGGTTTTGTCGCATATCTCGTCTATCGCAAGATGGCCGATGCCGGCCTTTGACGGACACTTCATCGCCCCGCCGATATCATCCGCCCGTGCACGGGTCGCGACTCTGAGGAGATCACGTGAACCACGTCGACGAGCAGGGTGGCGGGCGCATGCAGACGGTTCGCAACGGCAACCCGCGCGCCCTGTCCAAGCCCTGCTTCGACATCGGCTACTTCACCAACGACCTCGAACCGATGCTGGCCTTCTGGCGCGTCGCGCTCGGTCTCGCCGCCGAACCACCGATCGCGTTCAACGACGGTTTGACCCAGTACCGCCACGCGCTCGGTGCCAGCGTGCTCAAGATCAACACCGCGCGCGGCGGCGTCGCCAACGCGCCGCCGAGCGGTTACCGCGAATTGCTCATCGCGCGAGACGACGTCGGTGCGCCGCGCACCCTGCACGACCCGGACGGCAACCGCGTCACCCTGGTGCCGCCCGGGCACGACGGCATCACCGGCGTCGCGCTGCGCCTGGCCGTCGCGGACGCCGCGCGGCAGGGCGCCTTCCTCGTCGACGCCATGGGCTTCGAGGCGGTCGGGCCGGACACCTACCGCAGTGGCGATTCACTGCTGTTCGTCGAGGAGGACCATGCGCTCGGCCGCGCCGGCCACTGGGTCAACGCGGGGCTGCGCTACTTCACCTTGCACGTGATGCGCGTCGATGCGGCGTTCGCCGCCATCACCGCGGCCGGCGCCGAGATCGGCGAAGCGCCCTATTCGATCGGACAAATCGCGCGCATCTCGTTCGTCCGCGATCCGCACGGCAACTGGATCGAGGTCGCCCAGCGCGCTGCGCTGGCCGGACCATGGTGGGAGGACTGACGCAGCTGTTTCAGGATGCGACGTCGTCGCCCGGACCGGCCCCGGCGACGTCGCCGGCGACGGTCGTCGCGTCGACCGTGGGCATCGTGGGCGGGTCGGCCACGCTGCCGTAGCGCGCAAGCCGTTCGGCTATCTTGACGCACTGCTCGGCAATGCGCAGCGCGGCGCGCAGGCTGTCGAGCGCGGCGTTGAGACCGGTGACCGGGATGACGTCGCCACTCGCCGCTTCCAGCAACACGCCCTTGAGATCGTGCCAGCGCGTGCGCAACGCCGCGTAGTCGGCGTCCAGCGCCGTGGTGTCGAGTTCCGGGTCGGCGCAGTCAGCGCGGCGCACCAGGGCGATCACGACGACGAGGAACGCGTCGACCTCGTCGCGGACCTGGCCGCGGCGGATGCGCTCGATCTCGCCGCGGCGGGCAGCGAACTGCTGGGCCAGCGCCGCCACCTCCTCGATGTAGCCGTTGACGCGCAAGGCGGCGGGCAGACGTCGCGCGGGGTCTTCCGGCAGGCGTTCGCGTTCCAGCCGCGCGACGAAACGCTCGAGGGCGAGGCCGAGCGCGGCGAGCGCCTGGCGCTGTTCGTTCAGCGCGCCGAGCGGGACGCTCGCATCGCCCAGCGCGTCGAGGGCGTGGCGCCGGCCGATCGCGGCCATGTGGCCGAGTTCGAGCCGCAGCGCGTCGAGCGCCAGCGCCGGCGTCGCGAGCACGTTGTCATCGAGGTGCAGCGGCTGGCCGAGCGTTTCGGTGCTGGTGCGGAAACGACCGCGCAGAAAGCCGGCGAGGCGACCGGTCAGCGGCCACATCAGCGCCACGCCGAGCACGTTGAACACGGTGTGGAACAACGCCAGGGTCACGGCCGGCGCATCGTCGAGCGCGAGCGCACTGCCGGCGACACGCACCGCCGCCAGCATCAGCGGCAAGAGTGCGAGCGCGACCAGCCCGGTGACGCCATTGAAGACGACATGCGCCGCGGCGACACGCCGCGCGTTGGGGGTGGCGCCGATGACGGCAAACGCCGCGGTCGAGGTGGTCCCGAGATTGGCGCCGATGACGGTCGCGGCCGCGGCATCGAGCGCGAGTACGCCGCCGCTGGCGGCGCTCAGGGTGATGGCGATGGCGGCGCTCGAAGACTGCGTGACGAGCGTCATGAAGAAGCCGAAGCCGACGCAGGCAACGACGCCCACGACGCCGGCCGGGGCCAGCGCGGCGAGGTCGAACGTCGCCGCCAGGCCCTCGAAGGCGCCGCGCAGGACATCGACGCCGATGAAGAACAGGCCGAAGCCGGCCAAGGCTTCTCCACAGGCGCCGAGACGGGTGGTCGCGCCAAGGAGGCGCGCGACCATGCCCGCGCCGATCATCGGCAGGGCAAAGGTCGCGACGTCGAACTTGAAACCGATCGCCGCGACCAGCCAGCCGGTCATGGTGGTACCGACATTGGCGCCGTAGACGATGCCAAGCGCCTGGCCGAGGTTGAGCAGGCCGGCATTGACGAAGCCGATGGTGGCGACGGTGACCGCGCTCGAACTCTGCACCAGCCCGGTGACGGCGATACCGGACGCAACGCCGCGCAGGCGTGTCGCGGTCGAGCGCGCGAGGATGTCACGCAGGGCGTCGCCGGCGGCGAGCTTGAGACCGTCGGTGATCATCGACACGGCGAGCAGGAACAGGCCGAGGCCGCCCAGCGCGGTGCCGGCAAGGCTCAACATGGCCGACTTGCCGTGCCAGGCGCAGGCGCCACCGACCGCGAGCACGGCGACAGGCGCATGGAACAACGCGAAGGAGTGGGTCTGGTCATGGGCGGAGTCGACGATTCGGTAGCGAGATTCCAGGCCCGCCGAGAACCCGCGAGCGCGCCTGCCGGGGGTCGGACGTGCGCCGACCGGGACGTGCAGTTTATGCCCGATGCGCCGCGGTCGCAGCGCGACCGGCGAAAGCGTCGCTGACCGCCACCGGCGCCGCGCCAAGGCCGGCCCGGTGTCCCCTCGACCGCCCGAATGCGCGCCCCACTGCACCGCGCTGACGCCGTCGGGCCGCTTCGCGCCACGCGCACACCCCGCCGGCCGGTGTCATAATCGGCGCCCTCCTCCCTGCAGAAACCTCTCCTGGGTCCTAGACGATGGCGCGCGACTACCTGTCAGGTTTCGGCAACGAGTTCGAGAGCGAGGCCGTGGCCGGCGCGCTGCCGCGCGGCCAGTTCTCGCCGCAACGCACGCCGTACGGCCTGTACGCCGAGAAGTTCAGTCTCACCGCCTTCACCGCGCCGCGCGCCGACAACCGCCGCACCTGGTTCTATCGCGTCCGCCCGAGCGTGGTACAGGGCCGCTACGCACCGCTCGAGCGGCCGGCCTGGCTGAGCGCACCGCTCGCCGAGGTGGCGACCCCACCCGACCCGCTGCGCTGGAGCCCGCCCGCGTTAGCGGCGGGCGTCGACTTCGTCGACGGCCTGGTCACCGTCGCCGCCAACGGCGACGCCGCCTGCCAGGCCGGCATCGGCATCCATCTCTTCCGCGCGGACGCGCCGATGACACGACGCTGCCTCGTCGACGTGGACGGCGAACTCCTGCTCGTGCCGTGGTCGGGCGCCATCACGCTGACCACCGAGTGCGGCGTGCTCGACGTCGGCCCGGGCGAGATCGCCGTCATCCCGCGCGGCATGAAGTTCGCCGTCGATCCGCATGGCGGCGCGGCTGGCTACGTGTGCGAGAACTACGGCGCGGCGCTGCGCCTGCCCGAGCGCGGGCCGGTCGGTTCGGACGGTTTCGCCAACACGCGTGACTTTCTCGCCCCGGTCGCCGCCTTTCGCGATGCCGACACGCCGTTCGAGATCGTATGCCGCTTCCAGGGCCATACCTGGCGCGCCGACCTCGGGCACGATCCCTTCGACGTCGTCGCCTGGGTCGGCAACGCCGTGCCCTACAAGTACGACCTGCGGTGCTTCAACGTCATGGGTTCTATCAGTTACGACCACCCCGACCCGTCGATCTTCACGGTACTCACCGCGCCCTCCGACACGCCGGGCGTGGCCAACGTCGACTTCGTCATCTTCCCGCCGCGCTGGCTGGTCGCCGAACATACCTTCCGCCCGCCGTGGTTCCATCGCAACGTGATGAGCGAATTCATGGGCCTGGTCTACGGCCGGTACGACGCCAAGCAGACCGGCTTCGAGCCCGGCGGCATGAGCCTGCACAACGCCTGCGTCCCGCACGGACCCGATCAGGACGTTCACGCTGCCGCCACCGCCGCCGATCTCGCGCCGGCCAAGCTCGACGACACCCTGGCGTTCATGTTCGAGACCCGTTACCCGCTCCGAGTGACGCGCTGGGCGCTCGAATCAACCGCGCTGCAGGCGGACTACCGCGACTGCTGGCAGGCATTGCGCCGCCACTTCGCACCGCCCACCTGAGCGGGGCTGGAACGCGGCGGGCGACCGACGGCGCGGCGCCGCGGTCACCGGCGTCGCGGGCATCACCACTGCGCGGCCGTGCCGCGAGACCCGGAGGACAGCGATGGTCAGAATCATGCAGCGCCTGCTCGATGCGGGACCACGCGGACGCGCATGGTCGGTGGTGGTACTGCTCAGCCTGTCGCTCGCCGCCGGCCTCGCACTACCGCGCCTCGCCATCGATCGCAGCGACGATCGCCTGGTCAGCACTGCCGCCGCCGGCTGGACCGATTTCACCCGCATGCAGGCCGATTTCGGCGCCGAACAGACCCTGCTCGTCTACCTGCGCGCGGACGACCTCTGGACCGAGCAGCGGCTCAAGCAACTCCAGCAGCTCACCTTCGACCTCGAGGACACCCCCGAGATCACCGCCGTCAGCAGCCTGCTGTCGGCGACCAACATCCGCGACAAGGGCGACTTCGTCGATGCCGGCCCGCTCGCCACCATCGTGCCGAATGACCCGGCGAAGATTGCCGAGCTGCGCGCCGACGCCGAGTACAGCCCGATCATGCGGCGCAACTTCATCTCGGCCGACGGCCACGCCACGGCCATCAGCCTGAGCTACGAAGCACGTCCCGAGGATCCGGACTGGGAGCTCGAGATCCACGACATCGTCGAGCGCCATCTCGAACCCCTGCGCGGCGATTTCGACATCGTCTTCCAGATCGGACGGCCGCGCCTCAACACCGAGATCAACCGCGGCCTCGGCGCGGACCTCCGCGAACTGGTGCCGCTCGCGCTGATCGTGCTGGTGGTCGTCATCACGGCCTTCCTGCGCTCGCCACGGGTGGTGCCCATCCCGCTGGTCACCGCCGGCCTCACCGTGCTGTGGACCTTCGGCTTCATGGCCGTTGCCGGCATTCCGATCACCCTGCTGACCGCGATGATCCCGGCGCTCATCATCGTCATCGGCGCGGTCGAGGACGTGCACCTGATGGCGTCCTACATCGAGGGCCTCGACGAGACCAGCGCCGACCCCCGCGGCGCCGCCATCCGCCACATGGCGCGTCACGTCGGCCTGCCGGTGCTGATCACCTCCATCACGACCGTGATCGGCTTCGCCGCCAACGTCATCACCGAGATCCCGCTGATCTACGAGTTCGCCATCGCCAGCGCCTTCGCGATGGTCGCGAACTTCGTCGCCACCATGCTCGGCGTGCCGCTGCTGCTGCGCTGGATCGGCCCGCGCCGCAACGTGCTGCGCGCCGCGGGCGATGCGCCGGGCGGCATCGTCGGCCTGGTTGTGCGCGCGGTCGAGTTCGTCGCCGAGCGCGCGCCCAAGATCGTCGTCGCCGGCGCCGTCGCCGTGGTTGCCTGGTTCGCCATGCAGGTGTCGTCGATCCAGGTCAACAACGATCCGCTGTCCTACTTCCCGCCCGACCATCCCTTCGTGCGCGACGCCACCCGCGTACACGACGATCTCGCCGGCCTGCAGGTGTTCAGCGTGGTGCTGCGCGCCGACGAACCAGACTGGTTCCGCACGCCGAAGGGCCTGGCGCAGATCGCCGCCGTGCAGGCCCTGCTCGACGGCCAGGGCATCTACGACAAGACGCTCTCGCTCGCCACCCTGATCGCGCTCATGCACCAGGAGTTCAACGCGGGTGACCCGGCCTTCTTCCACGTGCCGGACAAGGAGGACGACCTCGACCTGTACCTGTCGACGTTGACGCGCGACGACCTCGCGCCCTTCGTCACCCCCGATTTCGCCACCGCGCGCATCAGCGTGCGCCACAACATGACCAACTCGGTCGAGCTGAACGCCGCCGTCGACGAGGCCCTCGCAACCCTGCCGGGACTGCTCGGCAAGCACGTCGAAGCCGCCTTCACCGGCAAGAACCTCATGGTCAACCGCGCCGCGGCCTCGCTGATGGAGGGCCAGGTCACGTCGCTGCTGCTGCTGCTGACGATCGTCTTCGTGCTCTTCAGCGTGCTCTACACGTCGTGGCTCGCGGGCCTGCTCGCGCTGGTGCCGAACCTCATCCCGATCGTGGTCAACTTCGGCGCCATGGGCTGGCTGGGCGTGCCGCTCAACCCGGGCACGGCAATGGTCGCCGCGATCGCCATCGGCATTGCGGTCGACGACACCATCCACCTCATGACGCGCTTCGGCATCGAGTCCAAGCGCCACATCGACGAGCGCGCCGCGGTGCGCGCCACGGTGCGTGGCGAAGCGGTGCCGATCGTGTCGACCTCGCTCGCACTGGCCCTCGGCTTCGGCGCGCTGGCCTTCTCGCAGTTCAGCGTGGTGCGGGAGTTCGGCCTGCTGGCGGCGGCGACCATGGTCTACGCGGCGGTCGCCGATCTCCTGCTGATGCCGATCCTGCTCATGCACCTGCGTCTCGCCACGGTGTGGGACATCGTCGCGCTCGAACTCGACCGCGACGTGCTGGTGAACTGCCCGCTGTTCCGCGGCATGTCGCAGTTCGCGGTGAAGAAGGTCGTGGTGCTGTCCGACATCGAGACCTTCCAGCCGGGCGAGGTCATCATCGAGCAGGGCGCGGTGTCACGCGGCATGTACGTGGTGCTGAAGGGCCGCGGCGGCGTCAGCATCACCCGCGATGGCATCACGCTCGATCTCGACCAGATCGGCCCCGGCGACATCGTCGGCGAGATCGGTTTCTCCGGCGAAGGGGTCGAGCGCACCGCCACCGTCACCGCGCGCGAACCGATGACGGTGGTGCGCCTCGACGCCGAGAGCACCCACAAGGGTCTGCGCTTCTACCCGCGCATCGCCGCCGGCCTGCACCGAAACATCTCCAACATCCTCGGTGCGCGCCTGCTCGACTCGCACCGTCGCCTGATGGATTCCGTGAGCATGCACCTCGAATGACGCGCAATGACACGAACGTTCACGATCCTCTCGCGCCGGTGCGGCTACACTGGCGCGGGCTGCGGCGGCCGCCGGGGGTGCGGTTCCGGTCCGGCTGGGGGGATTTCACGGAGGACGCATGAACACGACGGCCAGCGCCAGCTACGACCCGATGCGCGGCGACCGTCGCCTTACCTACCGCTACACCCCGACGCTGCTGCTGGAACCGCAGGTTCACGTCGTCCACGGCGACACGCGCCTGCCGGCCATCGACGTGGTTGACATCACGGCGCGCGGCGCGCGCCTCGGTTTCGCGCTCAGCCGCCGCCCGGCTTTCCGACCCGGCGAGGACGTCCGCGTGGTGGCACAGGCGCCCGGCCTCGACGGTCCGGTCGACATCCCGGCGCGGGTGGTGTTCTGCGCGACAGCCGACGAACGCGTCGTGGCCGGTCTCGTCTTCGATCTGCTGCCCGATGTCGGCGAGCGTGCCGACGGCGTGTTCTTCAGCGTCTTCAACCGGCGCATGGCCACGCGCACCGGCCGCGCTGCAGCGACGGTCATCGCCCGCCTCACGGTTCCCGTCCTCGCGGACCCGCTCGAGGTCATCAACCATTCGGCGCGTGGCATCGGTTTCCTCGTCGACGGCGCGCTCGACCGGCAGTTGCGCGACCTCGATCAGGTCGAACTCGCGCTCAGCCTGCCGGGCGACACCGCACCTCATCCTGTCACGGCCGAGATCCGTCACCGCGCCTGCCGCAGTGACACCGTCTACTACGGCTGTCGTTTCGCCGACGCCGCTGCCTGAGTGCCGTGCGGGCCGCGAGCCCCCACGTCATTGCACCCACGACACCCATGTCAGCGGCACCGGCCACGCGACCGCGACCGCCGTGCTGGCCGGTGTGGTGAAGGACGCCGCCCCGGTAGCCACCTGGTCGAGCGCGTGGACGACGAGCTCGGGACGCTCGGCATGGACCTGGTGACCCGCGCCGGTGGCAATCCAGTGCGCGGCACGCGACGACAGGGTGACCATGGCCGCCTGCATCTCGCGCCAGGCCAACTCGGCCGCGCTGCCGCCGGCATGCGCGTCGAACTCGGTGCGACCGCGTGACAACACCACCAGCGGCACGGCCAGGACCTCGTTCTCCAGGGCTGCGAGATGTCGTGCGCTGGCCGCGAACCCGACCACTTCTGCAGCGTAGGCGGCGCGCGCCTTCGGCAGCATCATGAGCTGCATCCCGAGGGTCGCCGCCGCCGGCGGGAAGCCGGCAGCCGGGCGTGGCACCGAGTGCACACGCGTGCCCGCGACCAGGGCCGCGGCCCAGATGCGTGGCAATGCGCCGGCCGGCAGGCGCTCGAACTGCTCGGGCGCGGCGGCGTCGATCAATACGAGGCCGGCGACACGCTCGGGAAAGCGCGCGGCGAACTCGCGCACCACGTAACCGCCGTAGGAATGCCCGGCCAGGACGTACGGCGCTACCTCGCCCGCCGCCGCCAGCAGGATCGCGAGTTCGTGCGCGCTGCGGGCTGCCGAGCGCGGTCCGCGCGCCGCGTCGCTCCAGCCGTAGCCAGCTCGGTCGTAGGCACACACGCGATGTTCGCGCGCCAGGGCCGCCTTGACGGCATGCCATTCGAGCGAGAAGCCGCCGATGCCGGATTCGAGCACGATGACCGGCCGCCCCGGCACCGCCTGGCCGCCGCAGTCGATGTGCAGGGCGTGGTCGCCGACCATGACGCGACGGCCCGGATACTGCTCGAGTGGCGAAGGTTCGTCCGCTGCCGCGCCCACACCCAGGCCAAGCCCGATGGCGAGCCCCGCGAGCACGGCCAACCCGCCCCCGCGTCGCCTGCATCCAGCGATACCCGCGTTCACCTCCCGTACCGTGCCCTGCGCCAGGTATTCACCCATGGCAGCATCCTCCGCTTCCGGGCAAGTTGCCCACACGGAACCTTGCACGGACGATGCCAGCGCGCACCCGCGCGTCACGTATTCGCCATCTCGTTGTTGGAAAAGGAAATTTCTTGAAACGGTCGCAGCTGCGCCGGCGTCGACCGGATTGGTCGCGGCACCATGCCCAGGCATTCGGCCCACGGTTGGTGCATCGCAACATCTCCGTTCACCCTGCCAATTGCACCCGCCAGTACCACACCGTATCGTGGCGGCCCCGCGAAACAGCCAACCCACCGACGCGCGCATGAACGACAGCACTGTCCGTACCCCTGCCGAACTCGACCTCGGCCTGCCCGGTTTCACCTACGCCGATCTCTACGAGCCAGGCGCGCTGGCGCGCCTGGCGGCGGTTTTCGACCGCGAACTCGAACGCGCCGACCCGGTCCTGGCGGCGCGCTTCCGTGCCTACCAGGGCTGCCTTGGCGAAGGGATGAAAGCGGAAGACGTGTCGGCCGTTCTCACCGACACCGCGCCGCAACTGGGCCAGTTCATCGCCCGCCTGTTCCGCGTCGAAGCCGCATGGGCCGCGCAGCGGTCCCGCATCGTCGACGAGGACGCAATCATCTTCGGTTTCCGCAACGGCTTCGTCGCGCCGCTCGCCAAGCAGTTCAAGGGCGTCGACACGGCAGGCTTCGACCGCGAGGCCCTGCATCGCCAGGTGGCCGCGCTGCGCACCGCGGCGATGGCCGGTGCCCGCCTGCCCGAGGACGAGGAGTACCTCACCGCACGCGCCGCCGGGCTGCTTGGTGCCGAGACGCTCGACGCCGATTTCCTCGCCGACCTGCGCGGCGCACACCGTGAATGGTCGGGCATCGCCGACGATGCTGAACTCGCGCGCTTGGCCCGCGGCGCACTCGAGCAATGGTGCCACCTGGTCACGGTCGATCCCGACTTCGCGCCCTTTGCCGCCGAGGCCTGGGTCAGCTTCAAGCAACCGGCGAAGACCGACATCCATCACCTCGTGCACCACCCGCTGCGCGAGCACGCCGGTTACACCACGCGTGCGGCCGACGCCGCCCACCGCCGCCGCCGCGACGGCTTCTCGCTGACGGACCCGCGCTTCGACCAGCGCCGCGTGCTCTACGAGATCGATCATTGCATCTACTGCCACGACCGCGACAACGACACCTGTTCGAAGGGCATGCCGGACAAGAAAAGCGGCGGTTTCAAGACCAACGCGCTGGGGGTCGACGTCACCGGTTGCCCGCTGGGCGAGAAGATCTCCGAGATGCACGTGGTCAAGCGCGGCGGCGACAACATCGGCGCGCTCGCCCTCATCGCCATCGACAACCCGATGTGCCCGGGCACTGGCCACCGCATCTGCAACGACTGCATGAAGGGCTGCATCTACCAGAAGACCGAGCCGGTCAACATCCCGCAGATCGAGACCAACGTGCTGACCGACGTGCTGGCGCTACCGTGGGGCTTCGAGATCTACGCGCTGTTGACGCGCTGGAATCCGCTGAACGTGAAGCGCCCGCACATGCTGCCCTACAACGGCAAGCGGGTGCTGGTCGTCGGCCTCGGCCCGGCCGGTTACACCCTCGCCCATTACCTCTTGAACGAAGGCTTCGCGGTTGCCGCCATCGACGCCCTCAAGCTCGAACCGCTGTCGGCGGCGCTGACCGGATCGAGCACCGCCCCGCCGCGCCCGGTGCGCGATTTCCAGACGCTCTACGAGGACCTCGACCGCCGCACTGTCAACGGCTTCGGCGGCGTCGCCGAGTACGGCATCACCGTGCGCTGGGACAAGAACTTCCTCAAGGTCATCTACCTCAACCTGCTGCGTCGACGCACCTTCCGCGCCTACGGCGGCGTGCGCTTCGGCGGCAGCGTGACCCTGGACGACGCCTGGACACTCGGCTTCGACCACGTCGCGCTCGCCACCGGCGCCGGCAAACCTTCGATCATCGGCCTCAGGAACAACCTCATCCGCGGCATCCGCAAGGCCTCCGACTTTCTCATGACCTTGCAGCTGACCGGTGCGGCCAAGGGTTCTTCGCTCGCCAACCTGCAGGTGCGCCTGCCGGCCGGCGTCATCGGCGGCGGTCTGACCGCCATCGATACGGCGACCGAGGTCATGGCGTATTACCCGCGCCAGGTCGAGAAAGTGCTGCACCGCTACGAGCGTCTCGCCGCCGATCTCGGCACGGAGACCGTGCGTGCGCGCTATGACGCCGAGGAACTCGCGATTCTCGACGAGGCGCTCGCCCACGGCCGCGCCGTGCGGCGCGAGCGCGAACGCGCGGCGGCGGCCGGCGAGCAGCCCGACTTCGCCAGCCTCGTCGCCGGCTGGGGCGGCGTGACACTGTTCTACCGCAAGGGCCTCGAAGACTCGCCGGCCTACCGCCAGAACCACGAGGAAGTGAACGAAGCCCTGTCCGAGGGCATCGAGATAGCGCCCTACATGAACCCGCTCGAAGCGCTGGCCGACGAGCACGGCGCACTCGCCGGCGTGCGCTTCGAACGCCGCGCGCCGGACGCCGAGCGCCAGGAACTCGAGCTCCCGTTGAAGAGCCTGTTCGTCGCCGCCGGCACCTCGCCCAACACGATCTACGAGCAGGAGCACCCCGGCACCTTCGAGCTCGATGGCAAGTTCTTCCGTCGCTTCGAACCGGCAAACGGCACGCTCACCCCGCTCGCGGCGGACGCCACGACGATACCGAAGCTCGCCAGCGCCTCGCCCTTCACCTCCTACGCGCAGGATGGCCGTCGCATCACCTTCTACGGTGACAACCACCCCGTCTATGCCGGCAACGTGGTCAAGGCGATGGCAAGCGCAAAGGACGGTTACCCCTACATCGTCGAACTCTTCGCTGCCGACATCGCGCGTCTCGACCCCGCGACGCAGCCGGCCCGGGAAGTCGACCTGCACCATTTCTTCCAGGCGCTGGACGAAGCGCTCGTCGCCACCGTCGTCGCCGTCAACCGCCTCACCCCGACCATCATCGAGGTCGTCGTGCACGCGCCGGCCGCGGCGGCCAAGTTCGAGCCCGGCCAGTTCTACCGCGTGCAGAATCCCGAGGCCTTCTCGCCGCGCATCGAGGGCACGGTGCTCTCGCCCGAGGGCCTCGCGCTGACCGGCGCCTGGGTCGACAAGGAACGCGGCCTCATCTCCCTCATCGCGCTCGAGATGGGCGCCTCCTCGCGCCTGCTCGCGCGCTGCCGGCCGGGCGACCCACTGGTGGTGATGGGCGTGACCGGCACGCCGACGCACATCGCGCGGGACCGCACCGTGCTGCTGGTCGGCGGCGGCCTTGGCAACGCCGTGCTGTTCTCGATCGGCAAGGCGTTGCGTACGGCCGGCAACCGCGTGCTCTACTTCGCCGGCTACAAGCGCCCGCAGGACGTCTTCAAGGTCGCTGACATCGAGGCCGCGGCCGATCTCGTGGTGTGGGCGGTCGATCCCGGCCCCGACGTCAGCCCCATTCCCAGCGGGCGCGCGCAGGACAGGAGTTACGTCGGCAACGTGGTGCAGGCCATGGTCGCCTACGCAACCGGCGAACTCGGGTCGGTCGACATCCCGCTCGACACCGTCGACGAGATGATCGTGATCGGTTCCGACATCATGATGGCCGCGGTCAAGCGTGCGCGGCGCGAAGTACTGGCGCCGTTCCTCAAGGACGATCACGTCGCCATCGGCTCCATCAACTCGCCCATGCAGTGCATGATGAAGGGCGTGTGCGCGCAATGCCTGTGCAAGCACGTCGATGCCGATACCGGCGAGGAGAGCTTCGTCTATTCCTGCTACAACCAGGACCAGCCGCTCGACCGCGTCGACTTCCCCAACCTGCGCGCGCGCCTCAGGCAGAACTCGGTGCAGGAAAAGCTCTCCAATCTCTGGCTCGATCACCTGTTGAACCGCGGCGCCGGCTGAAAACCACGGCGCGCGGATTCAGTCGGCGGCCGTCGCGGCCGGGTGGATGACCGCGGCCAGGCCGCGCCAGCGCGTCCTTTCCACGAATTCGCCGCGTGGGATACGCTCGCGCCCACGCAGCGGTTCGCCGAGTACGACGTCGTCGCCGGCCATGCCGAGAAACGCCGTGGCGTGCTTGATACGGCCGGCGTAGACGAACAGCAGGGCCGGATGCTCGAGTTCGGCAAGACCGGCAACGTCGGTGCGCACGAAAGATGCGGTGAGACCCCGGGCGACACCGAACTCACGCACCACGCGCGGAATGCGACTGAAATCGGTGCCGAGCGGCGTCGTTCGCAGCGCCAGGGCGAGCTCGCCCTCGTGGTATTCGAGCCCGTAGCTGCGCAGCACCGTCGCAAGGCTCGCCGGTACACAGCCGGCATGAAAGGACTGGATGGTCACGCCGTCGACGACACGGCGGTGCAGGCGGCGAATCTCGTCCCCGTGTACAGCGAGCCACCCGGCCGGGAACAGCACGTAGTAGACCATCAACGGCATCAGCAGCACTTGCAGGACGACGCGGAACCCGCTGTCACGGTAAGCCGCCGCGAGCGAACCACTGAGCAGGAAGGCATTGGCGAGCAGCACCTCGGCTACCGGATGGGGCGGGAAGAGCCAGTACAGCCACTCTGGTAGCAGGCGCGGCAGCACGCTCAGCATGAGCAGGAGGAAGCCTGCCGCGGCGAACGGCCCCAGGCGCGCGGGCCGTTGCCGGCAGGCGCCGTAGGCGGCCACTGCGGCGACGACGGCCACGCTCGTGGTTGCGACGAACGAGATGTGCGGATCCATGTGACCTCACTCCGCCGCGTGGCGAGCGCCGCCCGCGCGAACCTGCCCTGGCACCTGGCGATGCTAGCCTATCGGCAGGGAGGGCAGCAGGTGGCAAATCTCTTCACCGCGCCGACGGCGGGCGGCCTGCACGCGGCTTACCTGCTCGCCACCATCGCCGCGGCACTGGCCGCGTTGTTGCGCGGTGCACGCCCGCTCGCCGGGCCGCGTCAGCGCGCACTCTCGCTGCTGCGCGCCCTTGCGCGCTTCCCGCTCTACGCCTTGGTATTCGCGCTACTCCCGGTCATCGGCGAATGCTGTTGCCCATCGCTCTGGCTCCAGTACATGGCGCCGGCACTGCTCGCCGCCTGCGCCCACGAGTACCTCGCCCAGGCCTTCATACGTCGCGTGGTCATCGCCATGCTGTACTGTGCCGCCGTCGCTCTCAGCATCCATCACCTCGCCTTGACCGCCCGGGGCGCCTGTCTGTACGGCGGCAATCCCGGCACCTGCGTCGGCGCCTGCGACGCGGAGTACGAAGCGCGACCGGTATGGCACTCCTGGTTCACGCACCTCTACGCCGTGCACCGCCACACGCTCTGAGCACCCCGGCGCGCTGTGCCCACACACGTGCGATCCGGCGTATTCTTTCGATTCCCGGCCCTCGCGGCCGGCCACACTCGAAGGGGAGAATTGCCATGACTGCTACCGCCACCGCCCTGCTCGGGCTCGTCGCCTGGACCATGGTCCTGACACTCGCTCTGCTCAGCGCGCGCACCGCCGCGATGCTGAAGGGGCATCCCGTCAACACCTTCAGCCAGGACGGCAACGAGCTCGCCGCGATCAGCCAGCGCATCACCCGGGCCCACGGCAACAGCCTCGAATGGCTGGTGATCCCGGTCGCGATCATGGGTTACGCCATCGCCACCGGCCAGACCGGCGTCACCGATGGCCTGGCCATGCTGTTCCTCGGCGCCCGCGTGCTGCAGTCCGTCTGCCACGTCATCTCCACCTCGACACCGCTGGTGTTGGCGCGGGCGACGTTCTTCACCGTGCACAACGTGATCGCGATCATCTGGCTGGTGAAGCTGCTGGGTGCCTAGCAGAACGCCCGTCGTGCCGGGACGTCGCGAAGCGGCTTGTCCCGTGGCAGCCACGTGAGGGGCCGGCACGGTCCGCCAGGTGCGGCGAGCGGGCGTCCGCGGCACGGCAGTCGGCGCATGGCGGATACTTGAGCCGAGGTCATGCGAGCACTGCCTGACGACGTGGCGCCGTACAAGCGCACACCGACGTTCACCGAACGGTCGGTGCCGTCCGGTCTGCTCCGGGCGCACACGACGAAGGAAGGTGCGTGGGCCCGGATCGTGGTTCTCGAAGGCAAGCTTCTCTACCGCGTGTTGCAGCCGACGATCACCGAGTACGTACTCGACCCGGCAACCACGGGTATCGTCGAGCCCACGGTCCCGCACGAGGTCGAACCGCTGGGCGCGGTCAGGTTCTTCGTGGAATTCCTGCGGCTGCCGCAAAGCTAGCCCGCATCACGCGCGCGCCCGGCCGCGTGCAACGCGTTGCAAATGAGTCTTGCGTCCGCGCCCGCGGCAGACAATACTTAACCATATGGTTAACAATAAAATCGCGCCGCTCGACCGCACCTTCGGCGCCCTGGCCGATCCCACGCGCCGGGCCCTGCTCGCGCGCCTTGGCGGTGAAGGCGAGGTCTCGGTCGGCGAATTGTCGCAACCCTTCGCGTTGTCCCTGCCCGCGGTGATGAAGCACCTTCGGGTGCTCGAAGGCGCCGGCCTGGTCAGCCGTCGCAAGCGCGGGCGCGTGGTGCTGTGCCGCCTGCGCGCCGCGCCACTCGACGAAGCGCAGGCCTGGCTGGACGAGCAGCGTGCTTTCTGGTCGGCGCGACTCGACGCGCTCACCGACCTCCTCGACGAGTAGACGACGATGAGCACCGCCGACCTGCCCAGCCTCACCCTCACGCGCCGTTACGCCGCGCCACCCGCCCGGGTCTTCGCCGCCTGGACAGAACCCGCGTTGCTCGCACGCTGGTGGCAGCCGCGCCCCGCCGCGGAACCGGCGCGGGCGGAAATCGACCTGCGCGTCGGCGGGCGTTACCGCATCGTCATGCGCACCACCGACGGCGAGACG
The DNA here is from genome assembly GCA_050184115.1 of Gammaproteobacteria bacterium. Classification (GTDB taxonomy): domain Bacteria; phylum Pseudomonadota; class Gammaproteobacteria; genus JACKNG01. Next base: position 53,883 of record JBFXAQ010000008.1, read on the forward strand.
CTCGACGTCGGTGGGGAGTACCGGGCAATCGAACCGGATCGGCGACTGGTCTTCACCTGGGCCTGGGCCTCGACCCCGGCGCGAGTCTCACTGGTGACGGTGGATTTCGCCGCCGACGGCACCGGCACGCGCCTCACCCTCACCCATGCGCGCTTCTTCGACGCCGCCGCCCGCGACGGTCACCGCGGTGGCTGGACGATCCTGCTCGCCACGCTGGCACAGGATCTCGAGACCGCGCTCCCATGAGTACGCCGGCACCCGGCACAAACGTCCTCATTACCAACGGAGACACCACGATGAGCGCCCACCCTGTAGTCGATCACGAAACCTGGCTCGCCGCGCGCCGTGAACTGCTGGCCGCCGAAAAGGCCTTCACCCGCAGTCGCGACGAACTCGCTCGCCAGCGGCGCGCCCTGCCCTGGGAGCGCGTCACCAAGCCCTACCTGTTCGCCACGCCGCGGGGTGCGCGCGGCCTGGGCGAACTCTTCGACGATCGCAGCCAGCTCTTCGTCTACCACTTCATGCTCGGCTCCGGGTGGACCGAAGGCTGCAAGAGCTGCTCCTACCTCGCCGATCACTTCGACGGCATGCTGCCGCACCTGACCCAGCGCGATGTCAGTTTCACTGCCGTCTCCAGCGCACCGCTGGCCGAGATCGAAGCCTTCAAGGCACGCATGGGTTGGCGTTTCCCGTGGGTCTCCGCGCACGGCGGTGATTTCAACTTCGACTACGATGCCTCGTCGCGACCAGCCGACCTCGCTGCCGGACACTGCACCTATAACTACGGCCCGCGCGACGGCGAGATGACCGAGTTGCCCGCGGCGAGCGTTTTCTATCGCGACGACGATGGCGCCGTCTACCACACCTACTCGTGCTACGCGCGCGGCCTCGACCTGCTCATCGGCACGTACAATTTCCTTGACCTGTTGCCGAAGGGCCGCGACGAGGACGGCCTCGACTTCTCGATGTCGTGGGTACGGCACCACGATCGTTACGTCGAACAGCCCTGACCCCGCGGGGTCGGCGGGCGCGCTCGCCGGTCGCGATCAATCGCGCCGGGATCCTTGGAATCGCGTTGTCCGTTCGAGGCAAGCCTTGGGGAGGCGACGACGATGCGAGAACCCGAGTTCCGCATCGTGGAGACCAACGGCGGAACCCGCCGCGCCGTCGTCGAATGCGACGGCCCGCTGGTCATCCTGCTCCATGGCTGACCACGGTGCTGGTACCTGTGGCGACACCCGATCGCGCCGCTCCACGAGCATTGGTGACACGAGAATCGGTTACTGTCACCGATTTTCGTCACCGATTTTCAAACGGTCAGAAGGCCGCGGGAAATACAGTAACTGTCACCGAATTCGTGCGGTTCCGGGACGAGGTGGAAGCGGTCTGGCGAGCCGCCGTCGGCGCGCCGCAGCGACGGGCCGGTGCGCTTTCACCGCCGCGCGTCGTGGTAGCGCTCGAACAGTGCCGCGAACTCCCGTGCGTCCATGTCGACCTCGTGGACGTCGAGGGTAAGATGCTCGTCGACCGCGTGACGCACCAGGTCGTTGACTTTGATCAGCGCCTCGAGCGGCACGGTCGCGAAGCGGAAATCGGTGACGGCGAGACCCATGGTGTTCTCGCGCGTGGCGATCGGCAGGGGCAGAACGATCGGCAACAGGCCAGCGTCGAGCATGAGCTGGAAGCCACGGTACACGCTTCCTTTGAAATCGAGCACGTTTTCGCCCGTGGCGGCAACGATGCGCCCGAGCACGTTGTGCCGGGTCGAGCTCAGGTCGACCTTGACCTCGCAGCGATCGATGCCGACGAAGCTGAGACTCTCCCATTGCTCGCCCATGAGATCGGTGATGGCACCGAGCAGGCCGAGATCCCAGCACGGTGCGACCTCGGCGTACTTGGTCACGTTGAGCACGCCGCGGTCCTTGAACACCAGCTGACCCTTGTTCATGACGAGCGCACCGATGCGCGCGGCATCGTCCACGCGCCGCAACATGGGGAACTCACCGAGGCCACGCTGGAACAACGCACCGAAGAAATCCCGCTTCCCTGTCTCGTCCATGATTCCCTCCTCTGGCGAACGTCGGTCGGCAGTGGCGCCGCCCGCGTCATCGTCGTGAGCCGCCTGCTCGCGGCAGCCGCAACCGACGACAGTCAGCGCGCAGCCTGACACAGGGCGACCGGCGAGAACAGGCGCCGTGGCCGCTTCAACGCGCGTCGCCCACCGCACCACCACGCTCCCCCGACCATGCCAACCCGGCGACCAGCAGCGCGCCCCCCGCGACAGCCGCCCAGTGCCCGAGCGCGATCGGGGCAAGCCCCAGCCAGTCGTTGAGGCCGGGTGTTTCGATCAGCACAACCGCCGCGACACCGATCGCCGCGGCGGCGGTCCACGCCGGGCGCGCTGCCGGCCAGGCGAGACCGAGGGTCAGCCCGGCGGTCGCCGCCGTCAGGGCGGCCATGGCGGTGGCGCGCGCCGACTCCACGGTGCCAGCACCGACGCTGAACAGGTAGGCGCCGGCGAGTCCCGACGCGACGAGCGCCCCGGTGGTGACTATGCCCAGCCATTCGCGACGGCTGAAGAAGCGGCCGTCGCGCCCGCGCGAAGCCGCGTCGAGGCCGGCACCGAGGCGCGTCGCGCGACGCTGGAAGACGAACATCGAGATCGGGTGGATCATCATCTCGAACCACACGATGTGTACCGGCAGGTAGAGCAGCGGGTAACCGGCCAGGGGTACGAAGGTCGCGGTGAACACCAGCGGGATATGGATCATCAGCAGGAAGGCGAAGCTGCGCTTGAGGTTGTCGAACAGCTGGCGACCTTCGGCAATGGCACGCACGATAGAGGCGAAGTCGTCGTCCATGAGCACGATGGCGGCCGCTTCGCGCGCGCTGCGCGTGCCGCGTCCACCCATGGCGATGCCGATGTCGGCGGCCTGCAGGGCCGGCACGTCGTTCACGCCGTCGCCGGTGACAGCGACGATCTCGCCCGAGCGTTGCAGGGCGCGCACGATGGCCAGCTTGTGCGCCGGCAGGGCTCGCGCGATGACGTCGACATCGTCCAGGTCGCGCGCCGAGCCGGCACCCTCGCCCGCCTCGAAGCGCCGTTCGATCTCGCCGCCTTCCAGTACCCGCGGCGCGCCGCCGCCGAGCCCGATCTCGCGCGCCACCGCGGCCGCGGTGTGCGGGTGATCGCCGGTCAGCATGAGCACGCGGATGCCGGCCCGCGCGCAGTCCCGCACCGCCTCGCGCACACCGGGTCGCAGCGGATCCTCGAACGCCAGCAGGCCGACGAAGCGGTAGCCGCGATCGGGTTCGCCACCCGGCCAGCCGTCCTCGTCGAAGGTACGCTCGGCGCAGGCGATGACCTTGTGCGCGCCCGCCGCCAGTTCGTCGATGCGCGCACGCCACGTCGCGACGTCGTCAGCGCCGATGGCGCAGGCCTGCAACACCGCTTCTGGCGCGCCCTTCTGTGCCGCCACGATGACCCGACCATCGCGCCACAGGCCGGTTTCGCGCCGGCGATCCTCGGTGAAGGGAAAGCACGCCTCGCGAGTCCACGACAGGTCGCCGTCATGGCGGGCGAGGATCGCCAGATCGAGCGGATCGCCGGTCTCGGCGCGTGAGGCGGCGGCGGCGATGCGCAGGAGTTCGTTATCGGCGACGCCGGGTGCCGGCAGCAGATGGGCGAGGTCGAGCTGCCCCTCGGTGATGGTGCCGGTCTTGTCGGAGCAGATCGACGACACCCGGCCGATGTTCTCGACCGCGACCGAGCGCCGCACCAGGGCACGACGCTGGGCGAGGCGGTAGACCCCGACACCGAGGTAGAAGGCGAGCACGACGGGAAATTCCTCCGGCAGCGCGGCCACTGCCAGGGTCACCGCGCTGACCAGCGCGTCGAGCAGGCCGTGGCCTTGCGTCCAGCGCACCCAGGCAAGCACCAGGCACAGCACCACGGCGACGACCAGCAGGAGAGTGACGAGGTTGCCGACCGCGACCTGCAGCGGCGTGCGCGGATGGCGGCCCTCGCGCACCGAGCGCACGATGGTGGCGTAGCGGGTGGCGGCACCGGTGGCGCAGATCGCGACCGTCGCTCGCCCGGTCAGCAGGCGGGTACCCGCCCACACGCAGTGCGTCGCATCGATGGCGACCGCCCGCGCCGGTAGCGCAGCGGCATCCAGCGGCACGCGGGCAACGGGGAAGGACTCGCCGGTGAGCGTACTCTCGTCGACCTGCAAGTGCAGACCGGCGATCACCACGCCGTCGGCCGGGAAGGCTTCGCCGCCAGCGACCTCGACACGATCTCCCGGCACCAGGTCGCGCGCCGGCACGACCACCGCGGCGCCGCCGCGCACCACGCGCGCGCGACTGGCGAGTGCGCTGGCCAGCCCCTCGGTCGAGGCTCGCGTGCGCCGGTTCAGGTAGAGGTCCATGCCGGCCAACGGCAGGATTGCCAGGGCCAGCACCATTGCCTCGGTATGGTCGCCGATGGCGAGGAACACCGCGCTGGTGCCGAGCAGGAACCACAGCATCGGATCGCCGAGTGTCTCCTTCAGCGCCGCGAAGCGCTCACGCTCAACCCCTTCGAGGATATCGTTGTAACCGTAACGGGAACGGCGCGCGGCGACCTCCGCGGTGTCGAGACCGTCGGCGCCGACGCCGGCGATGCGATCACAGGGGACACTCTCGCGGGCCACGACGGGTCAGGCCGACGAGGCGTCGCAGCCGCCTTCGGCGGACGGCGCGGCGGCCTTCACGACATCGATCATCACCATGGCATGGCGCCGCGACCGTCTGTCCCAGAGGCGGCGGCCCGGGCTCAGAGCTCGCCGCAGATGTGCCCACCGTCGACGACGATGGTCGACCCGGTCATCCAGCGCGAGGCGTCGGAAGCGAGCAACAGGAGCGGGCCGTCGAGGTCCTCGAACTCGCCGTAGCGGCGCATGGGGATACCCTTGACGAAGACCTGCGAACGCTCGCTCTCGAGCAACGTGCGGCTGACGTCGGTGAGGATGTAACCCGGGGCGAGCGCGTTGACGCGGATGCCGTAGCGAGCCGCTTCGAGCGCCATCACCTCGGTAGCCTTGACCATCGCCGCCTTCGACACCGCGTAGGGGAACTGGCCCTTGATGGTGCGGTAGGCGGTGATCGAGGCGATGTTGACGATGTTGCCGCCACCCTGGCCGGTGGCGATGACGCGCTCGGTGTAGCGCTTGCCCATGAACCACGGCGCCTTGAGGTTGGTGTCGAGGACGTGATCCCAGTCGTTCTCGTCGATGGTGAGATAGGTCTTGGCGCCGGCCTCGACGCCGGCGTTGTTGATGACGACGTCGATCGGGCCGAAGGCGTCCTCGGCTGCGGCGAGGAAGGCGTCGACGCTGGCCGCGTCGTTGACATCGAGCGGCACGCCGCGGGCGTGGCCGCGGGCGGCGTTGAGCTCGTCGACGCGCGCCTGGATCTTTTCCGTACGCCGCGCTCCGAGCACCACCTTGGCGCCGCGCGAAGCAAGCACGCCGGCAAAGTGGTGACCGAACCCGGACGACGCCCCGGTGATGACGATGTGCTTGTTCTCTACGCTGAAAATATCCAAATCCCGATCTCCGATGGCGGGCGCGGCGCGCCCTGCGTGATGGCCGTGCGCGGCCTTTGACCGCGCCGGCGAAGGCGGTCAACATCATACCCGCGCCGTCCGCTGCCGGTGGCGCCGGTCGACCTGGACGGAACGCGTGACGTGCGAACAACTTTCACCCCTGCGAAACCGCGGCACGGCCGCGTCCTGCCGGCGTGGCTCGCCGCGCTGCCGCTCGGCGCCTGCGCCTTCGACGCCGTCGAGACGAAAGGCTGGACGTTCACCCCCGGGTTGGAACTGCGCTTCGGCCTGCAGTACGGCGAAGGTATCAATTTCGGCCTTGGCGCGCTCGACGACGGCGACGACGATCGCACCAGCGCTTCACTGTCGCTCGAACCCGCGCTGACCATCGAACATGCCGCGCTCGACGGCACCGCCCATGCGACGGTCTCGGTGGTTGCGGCAAGCAATGCCCTCGATGGCGAAGTCTCCGGGCAGTTCGCCAACGCCGGCGACTCGCGCATCGATATCGACCGCGCCCATGTCGGCTGGCGCAACGAACGGTTCGAGATCGCGCTCGGCCCGCAGGTCTTCAGCGTTGGCGACGGTCTCGTCCTCGCCGACGGCAACTTCGACGTCGGTGCGAGCGAAGGCCAGTTCTGGGTCGGCCCCTTCGACGCCTGGAAGAATGCCGCGGTGTTGAAATGGAACGGCGAGAAGTTGCGCGGCGATGTCTTCTGGCTGCGCTCCGGTGGCGGCTTCGGCGACGCGCGGCTCTACGGCGCCAACGTCGAGAACGTCGCCGCGCCGTGGGGCCGCTGGGGCGCGATGGTGCTCGACCTCTACCAGGGCGACGCACTGGCCTACGACGGGGTGCTGGCCACCAACCTGCGGGCGCTGGACGTGCCGGTGCCCGGCATCGCCGGGCTCAAGCTCTACGGCGAAGTGGTCGTCCAGCGCGGTCGCGACGACGACCACGGCGGCGTCGCCAACCGCGGTCTCGGCTGGTACCTAGAGGCCGGTTACACGCTGCCGGCCCTGCCGTGGACGACCATCCTCACATACCGTTATTCACACTTTTCCGGTGACGACCCGGCGACGGCCGCCAACGAGTCCTACCGCTCGATGTTCTACGGCTTCTACCTGCGCGAGTGGGACACCTTCTATCAAGGCGAGATCGCCGGTGAGTATCACCTCTTCAACACCAACCAGGTGACGCAGTTCGTCAAGCTGCGCACATTCGCCAGCGCACGCGTCGCGTTCACGCTCTACTACTTTCAGCACGACCTGGAAGAACGCAACTACTACGGCGCCGCGTTGGCCAGCCGCGACTGGGCCGACGAAATCAACGCGGGCGTCGAGTACTTCCTCGACCAGCGTGCCTACGTCTATGCCGGCATCGCCTGGTCCAGCCCCAACGCCGCCGCGCGCGAGGCGTTCGGTGGCAGCCAGGACTTCACCGTCGTGCAGACCTGGATGTCCTTCCATTTCTGATCGGCCGCGAGGACCAACCGTCATGCCCCGCAAGACTCGTCACCGCGAACGCCACGTCACCGATCGCATCGGCTGGTTGCGCGCCGCCGTACTCGGCGCCAACGATGGCATTGTCTCGACGGCCAGCTTGATGGTCGGCGTCGCCGCGGCAGGGCCGCAAGCGGAGGCGGTGTTGATCGCCGGGGTTGCCGGACTGGTCGCGGGCGCCATGTCGATGGCGGCCGGTGAGTACGTCTCGGTCAGCTCACAGGGCGATGCCGAGGCGGCCGATCTCGCCCGCGAACAGCGTGAACTCGACACCGAGCCCGAGCACGAATTGGACGAGCTGACGTCGATCTACGTCGGCCGCGGCCTCGACCCTTCGCTGGCGCGCGAGGTCGCCGTGCAGCTCATGGATCACGACGCATTGGGCGCCCATGCGCGCGACGAGCTCGGTCTGCATGATCTCAACCGCGCACGTCCAATGGCCGCGGCCGGCGCCTCGGCCGCCGCCTTCGCGGTCGGCGCCGCGGTGCCACTGGCGGGCGCGGCACTGGCCGCCGCGGCGACGCTCATCGCCACCGTCGTCGCGACCGCGGTCGTCGCACTGATCGTGACCGGCGCGCTGGCCGCCGACGCCGGCGGCGCTTCGCGCCTGCGTGGTATCACGCGGGTTACTTCCTGGGGAGTGTTCGCGATGAGCGTGACCTGGGCCGCGGGACGGCTGTTCGGCGCTTAGCGTCCTGCCTGACGCACGGCGACAGCGCAGGCCGCGGGCACGGCGGGTGTACTTGCGTACACCGCGCTGTTCGCCATCCCAGGGCCTTACGGTTGGCATTCTTCGTGACGCTCATGGCCGGATCGCCGAACGCTCAGCGCCACGGCCCGGCCAGCCCCGGCCACACAATCAGCGCGACGGCCAGCGCGAGGACGAGCACAGCGAACGGCGCGGCACCGGCGAAGATGTCGCCGAGCGTGATGCGCTGGTCGTCCAGCGCCGACTTGATGGCGTAGACGCTCAAGCCCAACGGTGGGGTCAGCAACCCCACCTCGACGCCGACCACGGTGACGAGGCCGAACCACACGAGGTCGCCGCCCAGCGCCGTCACCGTCGGCAGTGCGAGCGGTACGACGATGAGCAGGATCGACGTCGAATCGAGGACGAAGCCGAGCGCGACCAGCACGGCGAGGTAGAGCAGCGCGTAGCCGCTCAGGCCGAGACCGGCCGCGGCCGCCCAGGCGCCGAGCGCCGCCGGGATGCCGGACAGGGTCAGCATCATGCCGAAGGCCGCGGCGCCGACGACGAGGAACAGGATGGCAGCCGAGGTTGCGGCGCATTCGCGGGCCAGCCCGGCGAAATCACCCAAGCGCAGGCGTCGCCCGACCAGCGCGATCGCGGCGGCGAGCAGACTGCCGACGGCACCGGCCTCGGTCGGTGTGAAGACCCCGCCGTAGATGCCACCGAGCACGGTCAGCGCGAGCAGGGCCAGCGGCAGCAGGCGCAGCACCGCCGTACGGGGCGCGAGCAGCGGTAAGGCGTCGGCGCGCAGGTCGGCGACCGCGAATGCCGGGCGCCCGCGGGCGACGGCCACGACGAAGATGGCGAAAGCCAGGGTCAACAGCAGGCCCGGCACGATCGCAGCGAGGAACAGCGCGTTGATCGAGACCTCCGCAACGAGGCCGTAGACGATCAGGAGCAGACTCGGTGGGATCAGCATGCCGAGCACCGAGGTACCGGCAACGAGGCCGACGGCGAAGCGCGGCGTGTAACCCTGCTCGACCAGCGGCGGCACGGCGACCTTGCTGAATATCGCGGCCGAGGCGATCGAGATGCCGGTCATCGCGGCAAACAGCGCGTTGGCAGCGACGGTCGCGATACCCAGCCCACCCGGGACGCGACGCAGCAAGGCATGGGCGGCGAGAAGAGCATCACGGCCGATGTCGGCACGCCCCATGATGAGCCCCATCAACACGAACTGCGGCACCACGCCGAAGACGTAGTCGGCGACCGCGCCACTGGCGGCAAGGCCGAGCGCCTTGCCGGCGACTACGGCGCTGCCCTTCAGCGCGGCGAGACCGAGCCCGGCACTGGCCAGGAGCGCCCAGGCCACCGGCGTACCGAAGGCGAGCAGCACCAACAGCACGACCACCGCGCTGCCACCGACGGTCGCCGGCGTATCCGGCAGGCCCACCAGCGCAACGAGGCCGGTGGCGACCACTGCCGTCGCGAGCAGCGCGCGCGGCGCGCGTCCGATGGTCGTGGCGAAGCTGCCGATTGCCGCCCGCGCGGCATGCCAGGCGAGCAGCAAGGCGCCACCGACGACAGCTGCCAGCGCCGGCCACGACGGTACCGTGAACTCGCCCGCGACGCCGAGGAACTCGCCGTCGTTCCACGCCCGCGCCAGCCACGGCCAGGCCGCCCAGGCCAGCACGGCGGCGAGCAGCGCGCCGAGCCCGTCGATAGTGGCGGCGACCGCTACCACGGTGTCGCGTGGCAGGCGACGGATGAGCACGTCGGCGCGGATCAGGCCGCCGCTCTGATGCAGCCAGGCCAGGGCCAGGAACACGGTCATCGGCATCGCGATTGCGACCATTTCGGCGACGCCGCGCAATGGCCGGCCGAGCAGTGCACGGCTGGCGACGTCGGCGTTGACGAGCGCAACGAGCGCGACGATCAGCAGCGCCGCGAGCGCGATTCCGACCTGCGCGAGCCGCGCGGCCCTGGTAGCTGGCTCAGTCAAGCTCACGCACCCAGTCGTGCACCGGTTCCGCACCGGCTTCGCGCAGGCGTGCGATGAGCGCTTCGAGCACGCGCCGCGCCGGCAGGCCGCGTGCCTCGTTGCGTGCGACCCACTCGCGCGCGAGCGGTGCGAGGCCCTTGATCCAGCGGGCCTTGTCGGTCGGCGACAAGGTGGTGACGCGACCGCCCTCGGCGACGATGGCCGCGAGCGCGCGCTCGTACCGCGCGACGACGTCGGCGGCGGCGCGCATCGAATACTCGTGGCCGAGCGTGGCGAGGATGGGGCGGGCCTGTGCCGGCAGCGCCCGCCAGGCGTCCGTGCTCGCCGTGAGCGCGCCCGTGCACTGCGCGCCGAGACCGACCAGGGTCACGTAGGGGGCGACCTCGTGGATGCGGAAGGGATGGGCGCCCGTGAGGATGGTCAGCACGCCCTCGGCCACCCCGGTGTTGAGCTGGGTGTAGTAGCTCGACAAGGCACCGTCGACGGCGATGGCGCCGGTCCCACGCAGCCACACCGCGGCCGCACCGGGGGCGAGGATACGGCGCCCCGCGAGATCGTCCAGCGAGCGTACCGGGAAGGTCGTCATCAGGTGATAGGTGTCGACGCCGCTCGCGCCAAGGAACTCGGCACCGTAGCGCCGCCAGCTCGCGGCGAGTTCGGGTATGTCGGCGTGCAGGCGGTTCATCGCCAGCATCAGCGCCGGCAGGTCGTCGGTGATGAAGGGCAGGGCGTAGGTGACGTTCTGCAACGGCAGCCGCGACGACTCCCACAGGCTGCCGACCCAGCCGATGTCGGCGAGCCCCGTCTCGACGCCGAGCAGGCTCTGCTGCCACTTGTAGAGTGTGCCCCAGGCGGTGGTCCAGTGGACCTCGATGTCCGGGCGCTCGACGGCGAGACGTCGTTCGAATTCGGGCAGCACGTGGTCGCGCACCACGTAGACCCACGGCAGCGTCGGTGGATGGGTGGTGACGACGGTCAGCTCGAGGCGCTCGCGCGCCGCCGCGGCCGCCGCGAAGACGCTGACCATGCAAGCGATGAGCAAAGTGTTCGTGCGCGCGCCGAGCCGGTTGATCGAGATCAAGCACGCCTCCCCGCGGCCGACCCGTGACGGGTTCCCATTGTGGCGCATTAATCGGAGAATCGCAGGGCGTTCAGCCACCCGCGCCGTCATCGTCCACGCGACGAGCGACCGCTTCGCCACCCGCCGCGCGGGCGCCGTTCACGTTCCATGCCCAGGGGAGAAAACCGCATGAAGTTCCATTGGTTCAACCTGATGCCCTGGCCTTACCTGCCCGATGACTTCACCGAGAAGCATCGCAGCGTGTGGGTCGACGTCGACTCGCGCCTGTTCGACCCGGTCAAGGCCAACCGCATCTACAACGATTACCTCGACCTGCTCGAACTGGCCGAGGATGTCGGTTACGACGGCCTCGGCATCAACGAGCACCACCAGAACGCCTACGGCCTGATGCCGTCGCCACAGCTGATGGCCTCGACCCTGGCGCGACGCACGCACAAGGCCGCCATCCTGCTGCTCGGCCAGTCGCTCGCGCTCTACGACCCGCCGACCCGCGTCGCCGAAGAGATGGCGATGATCGACTGCATCTCGGGCGGGCGCCTGATCTCGGGCTTCCCGGTCGGCAGTTCGATGGACGACAACTACGCCTGCGGCGTGAACCCGGCGACCCTGCGCGAGAAGTACCACGAGGCCCACGACCTCGTGCGGCGTGCGTGGTCGGACCCCGACGTCTTCGCCTGGAACGGCAAGCACTACAAGTTGCGTTACGTGAACCTGTGGCCACGCCCGATCCAGTCGCCGCCGCCGATCTGGATCCCGGGCGGCGGCTCGGTCGAGACCTGGGACTTCTGCGCCGAGCACCAGTACAACTACAGCTACCTGTCGTTCCAGGGCTACGTGCGCGGCGCGCAGTTGATGGAAGGCTTCTGGCGGCGCATGGAGGAGCTGAAGAGCGACTTCAACCCCTACCAGGCGGCCTTCGCCCAGCAGATCTGCGTCGCCGACACCGACGCCGAGGCCAAGCGGCTCTACGAGAAGCACGCCCGCTACTTCTTCTCGAAGTGCTTGCACGTCTACCCGGGTTACGCCGACGCCCCCGGCTACCGCACCGAACCGACCATCCGCGCCGGCCTCGTGTCGCAGATGGCTGGGCAATCGTCCGCGCTCAACCAGGCCGCGGCGCTGTCGTGGGAGGAGATGATCGAGAAGGGCTTCATCGTCGCCGGCAGCCCGGACTCAGTGGCCGAACAGATCGACAAGGTGGCGACCTCGCTGAAGGTCGGTCACCTGGTCTGCCTGCTGCACTTCGGCGACATGCCGAACGATCTGTGCCAGCACTCCACGCGCATGTTCGCCGAGAAGGTCATCCCGCAGATGCGCGGGATGTGGAAGGACTACGAGGATCACTGGTATCCCAAGCCCATGCCGCTCGAGGACCGCGCCGTGCCGCGCCAGGTCACCGTGCCCGACACCGCCGCCGGACGCGAGCTGCGTCTCAAGGAGGTGGGCTGATGGATCGTCAGACGATGAAGGTCGGTCCCGAACGGCGCGAGGTCTGGTACTACCGCGCCGGCCAGGGTCAGCCACTGCTCTATCTCCATCACATGCTCGGCATCCAGGGCTTCGAACCGGCGTTGGCGAAACTCGCCGAACAGTTCGACGTCATCGCGCCCTACGCGCCCGGCTGGGGTCCGGCCAAGGACCAGTTGCCGGACTTCGACGAGGGCCCGCTCGACCTCACCCTGCACCAATGCGACATCCTCGATGCACTAGGTATCGAGCGCGCACACGTCGTCGGCATCAGCATCGGTGCCTGGATGGCAGCCGAGCTCGCCGCCATCGAACCGGGCCGCGTCGAGCGGCTCGTCCTGGTCAACCCGCTCGGGTTGTGGCTGGACGAGGCTGGCGGCGAGGACCCCTTTGCCCAGCATCCGGGCTTTCCGTCCAACGTGCTGTTCGCCAGCGCCGACGGCCGCAAACAGCACCTCATCGAGGGTCGCGACAAGGTCGATGCCCACGTCGAGGAGCTGCTCAACCTGCGCGCCAGCGCCAAGTTCCTCTGGCCGATCCCGGACACCGGGGTCAAGCGCCGCCTGCCGCGCATCAAGGCGCCGACCCTGGTCGTCACCTCGGACAAGGACGCCATCGTCCCGCCGGTCTATGGCCCGGCCTGGCGGGAAACCATCGCCAACGCGCGCTTGACGACCCTGGCCGGCGCAGGGCACCTTGCCGAACTCGAACAGCCGGACGCGTTCGCGCGCACCGTTGGGGAGTTCCTCAACGACGCCGCCGTCGCCGCCGTCGCCTGAGCACCGCCAACACCGGCGCCGCCTGCCGCGGCGCCGGCATCAATCTTCAGGGGAGAGCATTTTCATGAGCAACACCTATAAGGGCGCCTGCTTCTGCGGCGCCGTCCAGCTGGAAGTCAGCGGCGACCCCGCCGCCATGGGTTACTGCCACTGCCGCGACTGTGCGCACTGGTCGGCCGGTCCGATCAACACCTTCACCCTGTGGCCGCCGGAAAACGTCAAGGTCACCCAGGGCGCCGACAACATCGCGACCTACAACAAGACGGAGAACTCCTACCGCAAGTGGTGCAAGACCTGCGGCGGCCACCTGTTCAGTGAACACCCCGGCATGGGCCTGACCGACGTCTACGCGCCGATCATTCCCGGGCTCCAGTTCAAGCCGATGATGCACGTCTTCTACGGCGAGAAGATGGTCAGCGTGAAGGACGGCCTGCCCAAGCTGAAAGACGTCCCGGCCGAGATGGGCGGCTCGGGCGAAACCCTGCCCGAATAACCACCTGCCTTCCCTCGGTACCGCCCGCGCCGACCACGGTCGCGGGCGGGCCTCCGTTCGGCTGCCCCGACCGAGCCCACTCAAGCCCCCTCGCCCGCTGGCCGCTACCCAAGCGAGTCATTGCCAGTCGGTTGTCCTCCATGTCCGTCACTCCGGAACGCATGCTTGCCGTGGCCCTCGGCGCACAGGCGACCGTCGGTGTCGCCGCCTGCACCGGTCTGGGCCCCTTGGCGACAGGGGCGGGCCTGGTCGTGAGCCTCGCCCTGACCTATGCCGGACTGCGCCATTGCCGCACGCTCTGCGACAGCCTGACACGCTGCCTGGAGAGCTGGCGACTCGGTCACATCAAGCCCATCCGCGCCTACGAGGACTGGCTCGCTTCGAGCGGGTTCACCACCCTCTTCAGCGCGCGCGTCAATCTCACGCGCGATGACGTTGCCCGGCTCAGCGCCACGGCGCTGGCGGGACTGGAACAGGTCAACGGACGCCCGCGATTCGGCGATGGCTTCATCGCCAGCGCACCGGATGACCTCGATGCCGTCTGCGTGCACTACGCCCAGGGCCAACTGGTGATCACCGACGTCGTCGAACAACGCAGCCGGCTGGCCCTCGAACGCCAGCGCGTCCTATCCGAGGCGCATCCGGCGCATGATGCCTTGTGCTCCGGCCATGCCTGGAGCGGCGTCATCTTCCGCGGCGGTACCGCGTGGTGGTGCCTGGCGATGCCGCACGACGACAAGGGCGTCGGCCGCAGCGGCGCCTGCCTGGTGAGTCTGCCATTGTGGCGGCCCGGCCAGGCCATCACCCTGGGCGACAACCTGCTCCTGACCGAGCTCTACCTGTCCGACGTCCTTGGCCGCCAGAGCACGGCCGCGGCAACCTCGAAGCGCTACGCGACCGGCCTCATCGAGGGCAACGCGCGCGGGCGCGACCTCGCCACCGAAACGCGCAACATCGCCGATCTCACCGGCGTCAGCCTCGACCGCTTCGACCAGGTTCGCGGAGAACTGGCCGATTGCATCGACACCTGCGTGCAGGACAGCCGTGCCGCCGAACAGCGTTGCGCCGATACCGCGCGCGAGGTGGCGACGGCCGCCGCGGAGGTCGAGAAGCTCGCCGATGCCGTCGCGACCACCAACAGCGAGCTCGATCAACTCGGTGCGGCGGTACAGCAGCTGTGGGAATCCGCCACCGCGATCGAAGTCATCTCCAACCAGATCACGCTGCTCGCGCTCAACGCCTCGATCGAGGCAGCACGTGCCGGCGAACACGGTCGCGGCTTTGCCGTCGTCGCCGACCAGGTGCGCGCGCTCGCGACCAGTTCGGGTAGCCATCTCGCCGGCATTCGCGACAATGTCGACGCCCTGCGCACCCGTTGCGATGCCACGCGCGGCGTCATCACCGACTACCAGGCTGCGGTCTGTGACCGCATCGTTCACGTGAATACCGTCAACGTTTCCATCGACACCGTGGCGAACGAGATCCACGGCATCGCAACCCACCTGCGGAACACCTACGGCATGCTCGAGGCCGAGCGCACTCTCTACGAGGACACGCGCGGCTCGCTCGAAACCTTGTTCTCCTACGTCGAGGACCTGCGCCTGCTGGCCGAACGCAACGGCCACAGCGGCGAGGTCCTGCTGGCGCAGGCGGAGCGCACCACCGACGCCATCGCCAAGGCCATCAGCCGCGACTGAGGCCGCCGCTCGTTCCCGCATCGTTCCACGGGGCGATGCAGAGCGTCGTGTGGACGGCCGGATGCAAGGCGCGGGCGCGCCGAGCACCGCAGTTTACGGGTGTAAATGAGGCGCGCAGGCGCGCTCGCAACGCCGCAGACGGTCGCCGCAGCAGCTCTGCATCGTCCCGCGCGGTCAGGTCGCCCCGAAGATGCCCCCATCCATCGGCACCACCGTCCCTGTGACGTAGGCCGAGGCACGCGAAGCAAGGAAAATCGCCACGCCGGCGGCATCGTCACCGTTGCCCATGCGTTTCAGCGGCACGTTGGCCAGCACCGTGTCCTCGCCCATCGACTGCACCATGGGGTCGAGCATGTCGGTGTGGAAAGGCCCCGGCGCGATCACGTTGACCGTGATGTTGCGTGGCGCGAGGTGCGAGGCGAGCATGCGCGAGAGATGATTGAGCGCGGCCTTCGACGCGGCATAGGAAAAATTCTGGAAGATCGGCGTGTGCATGCCGTCGACCGAACTGACGTTGATGACCCGGGCCGGGTCTTCCGGCCGCGCCGCGGCCTCCAGCAGCGGCAATAGTTTCTGCAGAATGAAGAAAGGTGACTTGGCATTGAGGTCCATGACCTTGTCCCAGCCCTTCTCGGGAAACTCGTCGATCGTCGCACCCCACTGCGTACCGGCGTTGTTGATCAGCACGTGCAAAGCGGGTTCACGTGCCGCGAGCTCGGCGGTCACGCGCTCGATCTCCTCCATGCGCGCGAGGTCGCCCGGCAACGCGTAGCATTCTCCTTCGCGAGCCAGTTCCTTGGCAGCCGCCGTGCATTGTTCCGCCTTGCGCGAGGTGATGTAGACGCGGGCGCCGGCGGCGACGAAGCCGCGCGCCATCATGTGGCCGATACCACGCGAACCACCCGTGATCAGGACGACCTTGCCGCGCACGTCGAACAGCTCGTTCACCATCTCCGTTCCCTCAAAGGCTGGCCAGGAAGTCGAAGGTGCGATCGAACGCGCCCTCGTCGGTCTCGGCGACGGCGGCATTGAAGTCCGTCGCGCCCGCGTCGCGGATCCGCGCGATGGCAGCGCGCAGAGTGGATTCGTCGCCGACCAGGGCGAGATCGGACGGGCCGGCCACGCCTTCGCGATCGAGCATGGCGCGGTAGCTGGGCAGCTCGCCGTAAACCGCGAGCGCCTGGGCAATCTTCGCCCGTGCCTCGTCGACGGCCGTGGTCAGGACGATGGGGAAGCCGGCCACCACCCGCGGCGTCGCGCGCCCGGCGCTGCCCGCCGCACTGCCGATCGTCGGCACGATGTGCTCGGAGAGGGTCCGTGGGCCGACCATCCAGGTGATGGTGCCCGCGGTGTACCGCCCGGCCAACTCGAGCATGCGCTCGCCGAGCGCGGCGACGATGACCGGGACTTCGCCGGCCCCGGCCGCCCCGACCGACAGCCCGTGGACGCGGTATTGCTCGCCGTCGTAGTCGACCAGTTCGCCGCGCAGCAGCGGTGCGAGTACCTCGAGGTATTCCTTCATGTGGCGCGCCGGCCGCGCGTAGGACAAGCCGAGAGCGTCCTCGACCATGACCTTGTGGGCCAGGCCGATGCCGAGCACGAACCGGTTGCCGGTCGCGGCCGCCGCGGTGACCGCCTGCTGGGCAATCGCCGTCGGGTGGCGCGGGTAGGTCGGCGTCACCGCCGTGCCGACCTCGATACGCGTGGTCTCGCGCCCCGCGATAGCGGTGGTCATGATGGCGTCGAGCGAGAACACGTTGGCCATCCACAGGTTGGCGAAACCGGCCGCCTCGGCGCGCCGAGCGAGCTGTACGATCTCGTCGATGGTGGTAGTGCGACCGATGTCGTTGACGTCGGCGCTGCGCGAGCGCGCGCCGGTCATGATGCCGAATTTCATGAGAATCCTCCCGCGTTGTGGTGAATGGCGCCGTTCAACGGCGCGGCGGAGTGGTGAGCGCCGCGGCGACGCGGCGGCGTGGGCTGGTCAGGAGTTGTCCTCGCACTGTCCTGCACAGAAGGTGTCGAGGATCGGGTCCGACTGCATTCGCACCAGGCCCTGGGCGTAGATCGGGATACCGAACCGCGGTCCGCTGCTACCCGGTTCGCGTCCGCGCACGCAGGCCTCGGCGAAACTGCCACCGCGGGGCGGTCCGAAATTGGCCGGCTGCAGGTTGTCCGGCGCCAGGGCGATCATCTTCCAGATGACCTTGTCGACCAGCGGCACGATCATCTCGTAGCAGAAACCCACGTGTACCTTGATCAGGTTCGCGTCCTGCAACGATTGCCCCGACATCGCCTTGACCTCGGCGCTGCGGTACATGAGGTTGTCGTTCGGGATGCTCTCGGCGCCGGCGTTGTCGTAACCGTGGTCGGTGAACGACGCCAGGCTGGGGTTGACCAGGGTGATGCGGACGAGATCGTTGCTGATCATGTCGCGCACGCGCTGGCGCGCACACTTGACGTTGTCGAGGCTGAATCCGATCGTCGTGGAACGATTGGAGTCGAGAACGAAGTTCGAGCGGCACTCGCTGCCCTGCTCGGTCACGTAGGGCGTAGTGTAGAGCGGCGCCATGGCGCGCGCGAAGGCGAGCTCCATGGCCCACATACGTGCGTTGTTCACCGCACCGGCGCGGGCCGTCTCGAACGCGGCGTAGTTGAGCGTGATCTTGGCGTGGTAGATCAGCGCGAACTGCAGTGCGCCCAGGATCAGCAACAACAGGACCGTTGCGATGACGAAAAACTCGACCATCGCCTGCCCGCGCTCACGGCGCATCGTCGGGCTCCGCGGATGGCTCGGCGTTGACGTCTTCCGCCTTCGGCGCCGCGGCGACGGCGTCGCTCGCGGGTGGTTCCAGCGCTGACGTCGCCACGCTGTCCTCCCCTGGGAGCGGCGCAGGCGCGTCGTCCGCGGGCGCGACGCCCGGCAACGCGGTCGTCACGGCCGTATCCGGTGGCAGCGGTGGCAACCCTGTCGGCTCGGGCTGTTTCGCGGCCGAACGAGGATCCGGTCCTTCATCGCCTTCCTGGCGACCCAGGATTCCCATGACTGCGGCGTAGGCCTCGGCGCCCTGCCGTGCCATGGCGTTGTCCGGCGCAACGTGGACCTGCATCTTCATGAAGCTGTTCGCCGCCTCGCGCAGGTGGACGACGCCCATGTTGAACCAGGCCTTGGCGAGATCGCCATCACGCACCAGGGCCTCGCGATAGGCCTGCACGGCGAGGTCCGGCTGCTCGGTGCGAGCGTAGATATTGGCCAGGCGGAACCACAACTCGGCGTCCTGGGGAATCGCCTTGACCAGTGTGCGGTAGTGCGACTCGGCAAGGCGCCAATCACCCGCGGCATAGGCTGCTTCGCCATCGCGCCGGGCGGCGGCGACGTCGACCGCGGGCTCCTCGCGCGTCGTCGTGCCCGAGCACGCGACGAGCACGACCGTGAGGACCAGCGACGCGCACCGAGCGAGATGGGAATGCCTGCTCACGCCCGTACGGCGCAGCGACGCGCCCTCACATGCCCCCCTGCGACATGAACTTCATCACGATGGGAAAGGCAAGCACGATGAAGGTGACGGGGAAGATGAACATGATGAGAGGTCCAACCAGCTTGATCGGCGCCTCCATGGCGAGCTTCTCCGCACGCTGGAAGCGCTCGTTGCGACGCTGCTCGGCCTGCACGCGCAGCACCGTGGCGAGACTCGCGCCCATGCGCTCTGCCTGGATGACCGCACTGACGAAGCTCGTCACCTCGGTGACGTCGAGCCGATCGGCCATGCGCCGCAGGGCGTCGGCGCGGGTGAGGCCGGAGCGCAAATCGCGCAGGACGATCGAGAACTCGTTGCGCAGCGGTCCAGGGGGCGCTTTCTCCATTGCCTGGCCGAGCGCACCTGACAAGTTGAGGCCGGCCTCGACGCACATGGTGATGAAATCGAGGTAGACCGGCATGGAACGGATGACCGCGAGCTCACGCCGTTTGCGGGTATCGGACAGCCACACGTTGGGAAACAGGAACCCCAGGAGCGGCGCGATGATGATTAGGAGCGGCAGGGATTTGCCGATCGAGACGAGGCAGATCCAGACGATGAAAGGCAGAGACACGGCCGACAGGATCTGAAGCGCGACGAACTGCTCGGCGGTGAGCAGGTAGCCAACGCCGGTACGCTGCAGGCGCGTCTCGGTGTGTTCCATGAACTCGTAGGGCAGAAAGGTGCAGACGAAATTCGCGATGACCTGGATGAACGGCCAGATCAGCTTGAGCAGCGGTGGCAACGGGTCCATGAAGACGCGATCTTCTTCCTCGACCAGCGAATTGACCCAGAACACGGCCAGCATGAAGCAGGTGCCACTGAGCAACCAGGCGCCCATGATCACCCAGGGCATCGGACCTTCCAGAACTTGTTCCATGGGCGTCACCGCGACTCCATTTCCCGCACGCATCCTGCGGCGTGCGGCGATTTGTGCGTAAAACCGCGCCGTGCCCTCGTCTGTCGCCTCGGCAGACCGCTGAATCGGTCGTCACCGCACTTCTCGTCTGGTGCTCCACGCGACCCGGCCCCGCGGCATCTCACTGCCCTCGCGACGAGCACGCATGGGTAATCGAGGTTAGACATCGATCGAGGTGATCTTTCGGATCATGAAGTAGCCGAGCATCTCCATCACGACAATGACGGAAAGCACGGTCCAGCCGATACCGGTCGTCCACAGCTTCTCCATCGACTCGGGCTCGAGGAAGTTCAATAGCAGGCCGAGCAGCACCGGCAATCCCGTCATGACGACGCCCTGCAGCTTCCCCTGCGCGGTGAGGCTCTGAATCTTCCCTTCCATGGTCGACTTGCGACGCAGGGTGTCGGCCAGCGACTCGATGGTCTCGGCGAGATTGCCGCCGACTTCGCGGTTGATGCGCAACGCCGTGGTCAGCATGCGGAAGTCCTGCATCGGGATGCGCTTTTCCATGTTCGCCAGCGAGACGTCGAAATCGACACCAAGGCGCTGCTCCTTGGTCAGGATCTCGAACTCCTGGCTGATCGGCGGCGGCTGCTCCTGGACCAGGTTGTCCAGCGCAATGTTGAGGCTCGCACCGGCGCGCAATGAGCCGGCGACCATGGTCAGGGCATCCGGCAGCTGGGCCTCGATGCGCGCCAGGCGCTTGCGTTTCATCGAGCGGTAGGCAAAGGTCGGCAACACCAGGATGAGCACGAACACGCCGACCGTCGTGATCGGATCACCCAGCAGCAGCCACACCAGGATCGGTGCGACGATCAACGCGATGACGTTGATGCGGAAGAGCTGGTTGGGATCGACGAACATGAACATGTCCGCCATGTTGCTCGAGGCCGACTGCGTGAAGTCGGCCCGGTAGTCGGAAACTTTCTCCTGTACGCGGACGGCAATCATCACCCAGGCGATAGTGGTGGCGAAGAACACCGCGGCCACGGCCAGCGGCAGGGCGATAGTTCCAACTGCGCTGTAGATGAACTGCATCATCGGCTTCGCTTCACCGGTTCTGGAAGATGCTCATGTCGACCGCGATGCCGCGGCGACGCAGATCTTCGTAGAACTCCGGCACGCGCCCCGTGGCCTTGAAGTTGCCGACCACGCGCCCCTTGTCGTTGAAGCCGGTCTGCTCGTAGACGAAGATGTCCTGCATCTGGATCGTACCGCCCTCGACACCCGTGATCTCCGTGATATTGATGACGCGGCGTGATCCGTCCGAGAAGCGCGTCTGCTGCACCACGATGTCGACCGCCGACGCGACCTGCTCGCGGATGGCCTGCACCGGCAGGTCCATGCCCGACATCATGACCATGACCTCGAGGCGCGAGATGAGATCGCGCGGCGTGTTGGCATGCGCCGTCGTCAGCGAACCGTCGTGGCCCGTGTTCATGGCCTGCAGCATGTCCAGTGCCTCGCCGCCGCGGCACTCGCCGACGACGATGCGGTCGGGACGCATGCGCAGGCAGTTCTTCACCAAGTCCCGGATGTGCACCGCACCCTTGCCCTCTAGGTTGGCCGGCCGCGCCTCCAGGCTGACCAGGTGTGGCTGCACCAGCTTGAGTTCGGCGGCGTCCTCGACGGTGACGATGCGCTCGTCCGGCGGGATGAAGTTCGACAGCACGTTGAGCAGGGTCGTCTTGCCCGACCCGGTACCGCCCGAGATGACGATGTTGCGGCGCTGCTCCACCGCGACCTTGAGGAACTTGACCATCGGCTCGTTGATGGCGCCGAAGCCGACCAGGTCATCGGCGGTGAGCTTCTGCTTGGCGAACTTGCGGATGGTCAGGCACGGGCCGCGCAGGGCCAGCGGCGGGATGATGGCGTTGACTCGTGAGCCATCGCGCAGACGCGCGTCGACCATCGGCGAGCTCTCGTCGATGCGTCGACCGAGCGGTGAGACGATGCGCTCAATGGCTGACATCACGGCGTCGTCGCTGGAGAAGGTCACTTCGGACTTGGTCAATTTGCCGCTACGCTCGACGTAGATGTCGTCGTACTTGTTGACCATGATCTCCGACACCGAGTCATCGGCGATGAGGTCTTCCAGCGGGCCGAGGCCGACCGCCTCGTCGAGCACTTCCTTGGCCAGGCGTTTGCGGTCGACGTCTGGCGGCAGGCGCGAATCGAGCTCGGTGATGATGGTCGTGATGAGTCCCTGGACATGCTTGCGCAGCTCCTCCTCGCTCATCGAGGTGACGTCGGTGCGGCGCAGGTCCATTGCGGCCAGCAGTTCCTCGTGGACGCGGTTGCGCCACTTGAACTTGTCCTTGTGGCGTAGCTCGAGGATGGTGTTGGAGAGTTCCTCGGAGCCCTGGATCTCGGCATGCCGCGGCACGCCGATGACCGTCTTCAGCTGATCGTCGTCGTCTTCTTCTTCATCATCGCCTTCGAGCGCACGGATGACGGTCGCCCCCGACTTGACTTTCGTATCCGACGCGCGCTTGCGCATCTCGCCGACCTGGAGGACGTAGCCGGCGATGTGGATTTCGTCGTTGGTGTGAAGCGGTCCGTAATGCTCGATGGGCTTGCCGTTCACTTCGACGCTGGCGCGTTGGGCGACGCAGTCGACGAACAGGCCCTCGGAGGTGCGGTGGATTTCGGCGTGCTGCGGCGCGACCTTCCAACCACGCAGCTGGATCAGGTTGCTGCGTGATTTGCCGATCGCACAGACGTCGACCGGACACTCGACGGTGCTGAGGACGTCGCCTTTGCTGTTCTTGATGATGACGTTGAACATGAGGTCCTTGGGTCAGTCGACCAGCTTGAAAGTCGATTCGCGCATGGTGTTGACGAAGGTCTCGGTCTGCGCCCGCTCGCGCGCGATGGCATCGAGATTGGCCTGGTCGTCGGCATCGTAGACGACCGGGGTGACGAAAATCACGAGGTCGGTCTTGGAGTCACGGAACGCCCGCGAGCGGAACAGGGCGCCGAGAATCGGAATGTCGGCGAAGCCCTTGAGCCCGGTCGTATCGCGGCCGAGTTCGCGATCGACGAGGCCGGACATGACCAACGTCTGCCCTGATGCGAGAAGGATGTCGGCCGAGGTGCGGCGGGTCAGGAAGCCCGGCGTATTGCCGACCGCGACCGACTGGTCGACGGCGCTGATCTCGGTCTCGACGTTGGCGCGGATGTTGTTGTCGTGGTCGACCTCCGGCTTGATGTTGAGCAGGATGCCGAATTGCTTGAACTCGATCGCCGCGCTGGTCGGCGTGACGATCTCGATCGGCACCTCGCCGCCGGCGAGGAAGCTGGCCTCGCCGCCGCTGCGAGCGACGAGGCGCGGCTCGGCGAGGATGAGGGCGTCGCCCGAGCCGACGGCGAGATTGATGCGCGAGGTAATCTCGGTTGCGATGCCGAAGTAGCCGAATGAGGGTTCGGTGACCGCCGGGTCGATAGCACTCACCGTGGCCGGTGCATTGGTGCCGACGGCGGCCGTGTTGCCGACGGCCCGCGTCGCGCCGAAACCTTCCGAGGTCGAGAGCATCGCGGCGGGACCAGCGAAGCTGTTGGTCCAGTTGATGCCGAGGTTGTCGGTTGCGCTCTTGTTGAACTCGGCAATCTTGATGTTCATCAGGACCAGCTTGTCGTCCGGCAGCTCGACGATTTCCTTGCGCGTGAGGTCCATGATCTCGTTGTACTGGGCCTGCACGGTACTGATAGTCTCGCCGTAGCTCTCGTCGATACGCCCGGTCAGCACGATGTGTTTGCCGACGGTACGCATCTCGAGGTGCGGCACGTGTGAAAGCATCTGCTGGACCTCGGCGAAGCGGCCGGAAAGCGTCAGGTCCAGGACTTCGGCATAGCTCGACTTGACGTTGTTGACGACGTCGGCGTGCTCCGTACCGTACTGCCCGCTGAGCACGATCTTGTCGCCGACCACGGCCGTCTCGATACCGCGCACGCCAGCCAGCATGCGGTCGACGGCAGCCTTCTTCTCGCGCAGTACACCGCTGTTCGCCGCCAGGGCGTACTCGGCGCTGTCGACGGTGAAGGTCAGGTTGCTCTCCTGGCCGTTCTTCAGCCAGATGTGCAGGGTGGTCACGCCGGGCGCCTCGCCGAACACGAGGAGCTGACCGTTCTTGAGCAGGGACGAGGAGATGATGCCGGCGTTGCCGACGGCAACACGGTCGATGTCGCCAGGCCGCAGGATGCGCACCTCGCCGACCTTCAGATTGATGGCCAGTGCCGGCAGCGCGAGGAGCGCCAGCAGCAACCCGACCGCCAGCACCCGCCACGACGAGCGTGCGCCCCTTCCCGGAAGCAACGGCTGAGCGGTCGGGTCGACGTGCGCCCGGCCACGGTGTGCGCGGTCCGTGAAGCGCCGTTGCCGGCCGTTCGACGAGCATCGCAGGGCGACGCGCAACGCAGCCGGCGCGCGGCGCAGCCAGCTGTTCAGACCTTCCTCATGCTCCGAATGGAACGTCATGTGCTCACCCTCTACAAACATCTGTTCTTGTTCCGATTCATTCCAACACGGGCAGGCGACCGACATGTGCGGCACCGTCCTTGCTGTTGCCGCCCGAGATCATCTCGACCCCTGGTCCGGTGCCACTGCTCGCGCTGCCACTACCCCCGGCGCCGCTGCCCACACCCGTTGTGGGCGTCGCTGCCGTGTCGGCCATACCGGCCGTGGCCGGCGCGGGCGCCGGTCCTGCGACCGCCTCGCCCCGTGGCTGCTCGTTGACGTAGCCATCGGCTTCGATGACCACACCAGCCGCTGCCACACCGTTACACACGGCCAACCCCAGCAGCACGGTCGCCAGCCGTCGAACATGTCCGTACGGGTGTTCGGCGACCGCGCGCATCGCTCTACTCGGTCGCCTTGAGCGTGGTCTGCTTGGCGATGCCGTCCTTACTCTGGCCGCCAATGATGAGATCGACGCGCTTCGAGCCACCCGTTATCGGTGTGTTGGCGGCAACATTCGCCACGTCTTTCGCACTCAATACACGCCCGCTGGCGTCGATGACCTTGCCGCTGGCATCGACCTTGAGCCCGGCGGCGTCGAGTTGTGCCTTGCTGAGCAGACCGTTCTCGGTCATCACGAGCTCGGCCGGATCCACCACGTTGCCGTCCTTGTCGACGATCTGGCCGTTCTCGTTGACGCTGAGCCCGGCCGCGGCGAGTGCCTTGGCATCGAGCACCTTGCCGTTGGCATCGGTCATGAGCGTCGCCGGGTCGACCACGTTGCCATTGGCATCGACGACCTCGCCCTTCTCGTTGACGGTAAGGCCGGCAGCAGCGAGCTGCTCCGCGTTCAGTACCTTGCCGTCGCCAGAAACGATCAGCTTCGACGGGTCGACCACGTTGCCGTTGGCGTCCACTACCTCGCCGTTCTCGTTGACGCTGAGTCCGGCCGCGGCAAGCGCCTCGGCGGTCAGGATCTTGCCATCCGCGGTCTTCACGATCTTCGCGGTGTCGACCACCTTGCCGGTGGAATCGACCACCTCGCCGTCGGCGTTGACCGAGAGACCGGCCGCGGCGAGCTCCTGCTTCGTCATCACGCGGCCGTCCTTCGTCACGACGATGTCGTTGGCGTCGACCACGTTGCCGTTGGCGTCGACCACCTGCCCCGCCTCGTTGACGGACAGACCGGCAGCAGCCAGGGCTTTCTTGCTGACCACCTTGCCGTCGGCGGTGACGACCAGGTCGGCCGGGTCGACGACATTGCCATCGGCATCGACGAGCTGGCCGTCGGCGTTGACCGTGAGGCCAGCGGCGGCGAGTTGATCGCTGCTCATGAGAGTCTTGCCGTCGGCGTCGACGAGGTTGCCGCGGGCGTCGACCCCGGCGGCCGCGCTGACGCGCGAGCGCTGTTCGGCGGCGGACTCGGCCATGCCGAATGCATTCGAGAAGAGATCGACCGCCGAGACCGTGGCGAAGTCGGCCTGGCCCTCGTCACCACGGTTGCGCAGCAGGGCCAGGATCTCGCCCTTGTCCAGCGCCGCGGTGAGCAACGCCGCGTCACGCGGCGTGACATCGAGCGTGATGGTGCTGAAATTGCGCTCGCTGCGCGGTTGCGGGTAACGCAGCGAGTCGAGCTGCTCGCGGTACGGGTCGCGGCCGGTGGCGAGCACGCGCACGTTCTGCAGCACCGGCAGGATGACGTCCTTGGGCAGCGCGCCGGCGAGCAGGGATTGCACTTCCTGGTTGCCGGTGTCGGCGGTCCGCGCGACCTCGAGCAGGGCCGGTGGGATGGCATCGCGCAGAGCACCGGGCAGCTGGTCGATGAGATCCGGTGTGACGAAACCGGCGGCGAAGCCGGAGAATGCGGACGGGATGTTGACGAACAGGTCGACGTGGTTGCCCGGGCGCAGGAAACTCGCGATGGCGTTGCGATCGTCGACCTGGATGGTCATGGCGCGCCGCCCGACCGGCACCGTATCGCTGAAATCGACCGGGAAGACGTCGTCGAGAAAGCTCTTCAGAATCGGCTTGCCGGCCGCGATGTCGACCTCGACCACGCGGCCGAGGTACTTCTCGTACTCGGCGGCGGGGATGGCGTCATTGTGGGCGAACTGCAGCGGGATCTTACGTTGCGATAGGACTTCCTGGCGCAGCACCTCGCCCTTGCGGAGATCCGCCCCAGCGACGAGCACCGTCACCGGCCGTCCTTCGCGCCCGGCGTACTTCTCGATCAGGGCCTTCTCTTCGCTCTTGAGGTAGATGTACGACAGCAACGCCGCGGCAAGGCCGAAGCCGACCGCGCCAATCAGCAATGGAATGCCGAATACGCCCTTCTTTTCCCCTACTTCGGCCATGCGAGTCGTCCCCATCGATTGTCGCCGCACACCGGGCGGCGGTTGTTATTGTCGTCGCGCCCGCGCGCGCCGGCTCAGAACGGCGAGACGGCGTCCTGCAGCATCTGCAACGCGATATCGTCGAGGTCTTCCATGCCACCGAGCAGACCGTTGATGTCGTTGAAGGCCTCGTAGGCGTCGGAAATCGGCTGCAGCGCGGTGTTGACCTGCTCCTGCACGGGGTCGACGGTCAGCCGCGCCAAGGTCTCGTCGTCGACCTCGGGGTCGAGGTTGAGGTCTTCGATGTAGGCAGCGAGCTGCGGGCCGGTACCGAAATCGGGCAGCGGCGACAATGACATCGCGTAGGAGTAACCGCGGTACTTGTTCTTCATCACCGTGGCGAGGTCGAGCAACACGTCGCCGCCTGGTCCCATCAGCATGAGCACGCCGAAAGCGAGGATGACGGTGTATTCGACCATGCCCTGACCACCGGTGCGGCGGCGCCGGCGGAGGCCCTGACGGTGTGCTCGAAACGGCATCACGAATATTACAGAACGTCGTGTTTTATCGAGTTTAGCACTATCTGTGATCCGTCACGACCGCCCTGGATCGTGATGATCACCTGCTCGCGCCCGCGACGAAAAGACAAGGCATGGAGCGACTTGTTGCCCATCGTCTGGTCGATGTCCTTGCGCCAACCCTGGTAGTGGTTGCGGTAGAAGTGCACGTTGCTGTCGACCGAGAATTCGTTGATGAGCATGGAGGTCTGCGCCTCCTTGCCCGGATCGTCGTTGACCACGGTGGACTGTAGCGCGCTGCCGGCCAGCGCCGGCGGATCGGGCGGCGCCGGTACCGGGCCGTCACCCGGATCGGGCAGCTTGCCGAGCGCAAGGTAGCCGAACGATCCCTGGCTGTTGCTCGGCTGCACCTGCACGGTCATGACGTAACCGTCCTCGACACGCGTCAGCAGGTGCCAGGGCGCGAGCGCGTCCGGTTCGTAGGCGACGCCGGGGGCGCCTTGCACCGGCGGCTCCTTCCACAGTTCCTGGTAGAAAGCGACGATGTCTTCGACCGTGTCGTCGCTGACGAAACTGCGTACCGCCATCGTGCGGCCTTGGATGGTCATCGCATTCGACACGACGGTGACCGCAGCGTGGTCCGGCGGCGGGAACTCGGGGGTCGCGGCGCGGGCCGGGAGCGCAACCACCAGCGCCGCCACGAGCAGGCTCTTGGTAACGAGGCGGCCGGCGATTCCGTTCACAGCGTGCATGGCGAGTGTGACAGCGGCGGATCGAGTGCGCGGACCGTATCGTCCCACACGCAACGCCCGCTGTCGTCACAGACGTGCGTGCCGAGGCGATCGGCCGGATCCTCGCCCAGCACCGAAAGGCGATCGGGATGGACCACGTCGCCATCGACGTAGCCCAGCCACAGGTGGCCCTGCGGTGCGGCCAGGGGTGACTTGACCAGTGGATCGGGTGGTACGCCGGGCCCGCCCGGGTCGCAGCGCGACAGTTCCGGCGCGATGAAGCTGATGAGGTCCCAGATCTGGCTGAGCCCAGGCAGGTTGAGCAGTTCATTGACCAGGGTCGACGGCGTCGTGCCACCGACCTGCAGGTAGGTGTGCGCGGTACCGCCGGCGTTCCAGCCGTCGGCAAGCACGCCCGCCTTGGCGGCGAAGCCGAGTTGGCGGGTGGTGGTCGAAGCCGGCTCGTCGAGGCCGGCGCGGACCGGGATGACGTTGCGATAGACGGTTGCCATGGCGTCGAAATCGACATGGGTGTAACCGTCGGTGTTCATCGCGCTGAACCCCGCGGTGCCGGAAAACGGCGCACCGGCTCCGGGCAGGGTGCTGCCATCGGCCTGGTTCTGGCTAGACAGCGAATCGATGAAATTGATGATCGCGGCGACCGCATCGAAGCCGACCTGCACGATGTCGACCAGGGTGTTCAGCCATGAGCCGACGTCGACGCCGAAGATGGTGATGGTCGGCGTGTCGTCGTCGGTCTCGGCTTCGTTGATGTTGATGCCACCGGCGAAGATCGGCAGGCCGCGGTGGTCACGCCAGAGATTGTTCGCGGTGTAGTTCGAGAAGGCGTCGGTCGAGCGCAGGGTGCGGATCTGCGCCGCGTCCGCCGTGGGGTTGTCGGGCAGGTATGTACCGACGGTCGACATGGTACGCACGCGGCCCTCGTTGCGCGTCGTCGCCATCGACTTCTCCGGCATGCGGAAGCTCGACACGCCGGTGTTGAAGTTGTCGAGGATGCCGCGCTCGTCGATATCGTCGTACCACACCGTGTATTCCCAGGCCTGGTAGCGCGCGTTCTGGATGGCGGCGTGCTTGACGTCGATGTACTTGCCGAGCAGGGGCACGAACACGAACAGGGGGATCAGGACGAAGGTCGCGGCGATGACGAACTCGGTCAAGGCCTGCCCGACCAGGCTGCGTCGCGTCCGACGCGCCATGCTCATATGCCGAGCGCTCCCGCGAGCCAGTTCCACAGCGCCTCGACATTGGGATCGACGTCGATCTCCTGCGCCATCTCGCCGTTCTGCAGCAGCAGGGCGAGTACGCGGTCGGCATGGGAAGTCTCGATAAGTCGCCCTTCCCAATAAGGATTGAAGGCGCTGCCGTGCTCGACGTAACCGTCGCCGCGCGCGAAGTAGGAGAGATCGAGCGGACGGTCGAAGTAGACCTCGGACTTGGCGATTGCCGCCATCGAGTCCCAGCCGAAGGCCTCGTCCAGTCCGAAACGCCCAACCGGCTTCTTGCCTGCATGGCGGTCATAGTGTTCATCCTCGAAATCGTCCTCATCGAGGGTGAGACCGACGACCAGCATCGGTCCGCCCGATTTGAACAGGGGCTCGGCGCCGGTGGTGTCGAGGTAGCGTGGCAGGCCCTTGTAGCTCGAGCCGACGTTGTTGGCGGCGAAGGCCGGGTTGCTCGGCTGCCACATGATGCCCGAGGCCGGCAGCGACGGCGGGTAGTACCAGGCGATGATGCGCTCGGCGGCGTGGCCGTAGGACTCGACTGGCAGCGGCCCGGTCTCGACGCCGGCGAAATCGAGTTCGGTCGCCATGTGCTGCGGTGCCGAGGTGATGGCGTTGGGCGCAGCGCCGGCAGTCTTACCGGTCCAGGTCGCGGCCGCGCCGAGCGGCGCCGAAGTCGGGAAGGAGCCGTCGTAGATGACGACGTCGGCGCTGTCCTCGACCGATTCGCACTCGGGATCGTCGTCGTCGTTGTCGGGGTCGTCGTCCAATGTCGGGTCCGAACAGCCCTCGCCGCTGCCGCCGAACCCGAAACCGATGAACATGCGCTCGTCGGCGACCTGCATGACGACGTTGGCGCTGAGCAGGTCGACCTTGCCGACGAAGGGGATGCGGATCCAGGCGCTGAAACCGCCGCCGCCGCGGAAGCCGAGATCGAAGTTGGCGGTGTCCGCGCTCGACCATGAGAAGAGATCGCCGGCCACCTTGTCGCGGTTGGCGCCCGCGATGGGGATGGTGACGCGGATCTCGCTGCCGCCCTCGCGCAACATGCGGAAACGCACCTGCAGGAAGAAGTTGACGTCGGCGCCAATGACGCCGAAATCGACTCCGCCACCGATCTCGAAACCCAGCCAGCCGCCGGGATAGACGCCGAACTCGCCGAAGCCGCTGACCGGCCCGGCGGAGAAACTCAGCCGTTCCGGGCGCGGCAGCATGCCGGCGTCGGCCATCATCTCGAAGAAGTTGATGATCCAGCCGCGGCCGGTGAGATCCTCGTTCAGGTGATCCGGCGGGTTGTGCCAGCCCTTGGTGAACGGATCGCCGGAATTGTGGATCGCTGCCGCCAGGCGCCCGTAACCGCCGGCATCGGTGGCGCCGGCCGTGTCGGCCTGCCACTCGTCCTTCGGCGTTGGCGCCGCGGCCGGGTTGTAGGACTGGGTGAACTTCTCGGTCACCGGTACCGGCAAGCCGCCGTAGGTGGCGAGATGCCCGATCAACATCAATACGCCGTAGCCGGACATGTGCGCGCCGTCCGGCGCGTTGGCCTTGATCGATTCGTCGAGCAGGCCGAGCGTGTTGACCACGCTGGAGAGGTGGAAGATCTGCTGGGCGATGCCGTAGGCCTTGTTGACGTTGTGGTTGACCGCCGTCATGGCCTTGGCGTAGCCGCGCATCAGCGTCATGAATACCCCACCGGAGACCTGGAAGGCCGAGGCCAGCGGCGGCAGGATGGCGTTCGAGATGCCGAGCGTCGGCCCCGAGAGGTACTTGTTGTACTCGAGCAGGAAATCGCCGATGGACTTCCAGTGCGCCGCCCACGAGGCCATGCCGATGGCCTGGCCGATGGCGACCTCGTTGGCGACGATGGCGCGGTTGGTGTAGGCCGCGAAGTTGAGATCGCGCGCCTCGACGGTGGACACGCTGTAGGCCAGCGAGTCGGCCGCGTTCTGCAGTTCCATCTTGTCGGCGGTGAGCCGGCCGGTGCGGAACAGCGACAACGCGGCGAGGACGAGGACGACCGCGAAGAGGTAGGTCATCACCGCGGCCTGGCCGCGCTGGTGACGATGCCGGGCGCCGTTAGCACGGCGCACGTACGGCGCTGGCAAGGGCGGGCGGCGAGCGGTCATCCGGGGCGACCTGCCACGGCGTGGGTCCCTCGCCGCCGCTATGCGCTTACTGGGTCCCTTCGGAGAAGTCCTGCAGGCCGCGCGTGGCCGAGGCTTCCGTGGTGTCCGGGTCCGCGAGGCTCGCCGAACCGGTCTGGCCGGCCAGCTCCTCCGTCATGATGCCCATCTGGCCGCGGATGGTGTCGCCGAACAGGCCGTAGATCGCGATCGCGGCCACGGCGATGAGGGCGACGATGATGATGTACTCGGTCATGCCCTGGCCAAGCTGCTTGAGCTTCGTCTTCAACATGGATGGATTCCTCCAAAAAACCGGCACGGCCCGTCCGCGCTGGATATATCCAAGGGATATTCGATTCAAGATATACGATGCGATCGCGTTCGCCAATCGCGCCGGCCTGCACGCATCCGACTGTCCTGCGTTTCCGTCATCTCGACGGCGCCGATCGACTACGATGCACGCGGGCTTCATCGGCACGCAGAGGGCGGACCTTGACCAACGGACCCATGCCCGCGGGACGCACTCAATGCTGATCGGATCGCTGGTCGATGCCGCTGACGAGCGCTTGGTCGTGACATCGGTGCGGCGCACCAATCGGGCCTGGGAACGCCTGCGGGGCCTGCTTGCGCGGCCTTGCCCCGGTCCCGGCGAGGGCCTGTTGATCGAGCCCTGCGCCAGCGTTCACACCTGCTTCATGGCCTACGCCATCGATGTCGTCTACCTCGATCGCGACTGGCACGTGTTGCGAGTGGTGACCGCACTGGCGCCGTGGCGTGCATCGTGTGCGCGTGGCGCGGCGCTGACCCTCGAACTGGCACCCGGCGCGGCGACCACGCTCGGTATCGAGGTCGGTCGTGGACTCGCGTGGCGACCCGCCGTGGCGTGATGACCCGATCGATCTGCGCGGCGTTCGCACTGGCCGCCTGCTATGGCGCGCATGCCGCGCCCGACTACCGGGTCGCGGTTGCGTCCGATCTGAACACCCTCGCCGTCACCGCCTGCTTCGCCGCGGACGAGGCGGCCGTGCTGGCGCCGCGCGACGCGCGTGCGCTCACCTACCTGCGCGCGGCGAGCACGGTCGAGGACGGCGCGCCGCTGTCCCCGCGGGACGGTCGCCTGGCGCCGTCCGCCGGCCACCGTTGCGTGCGCTACACCATCGACCTCGCCGCCGCCATGAACGGCGAGCCCCGCTACGGCGCGCTCGCCCCGACCAACCGCGTCGTACCGATCCCGACCTGGTTGTGGACGCCACCAGGCGGCGCCGCCGGCGCGCACGTGCATTTCGACCTGCCACCCGGCGTCCGCGTCACGGTGCCGTGGACCCCGCTGGAGCAAGCGACCGGGTTCCGCATCCCGCTCTCGCCACGCAGCGACGACGCCGTGATCGCCCTCGGCGCCTTCACGGCGTGCCACTTCAGCCAGGCCGGGACCCGCTTCGACGTCGCCGCGTTGCGCGGCGCGGGACCGCACCGCCCCGCCCAGCTCGCGCGCTGGCTGGCCGCGGCCGTCGGTACGGCGGCACGCGCCCACGGTGGCCTCGGCGCACGCCACGTACAGGTCGTCGTGGTGCCGGTCGCACCGGCCACCGACGCCGAGCCGGTGCCCTTCGGCCACGTCATTCGTGACGGCGGCGCGGCCGTGCAGTTCTTCGTCGATCCCACGCGGCCGCTCGCTGAGTTTCTCGCCGACTGGACCGCCCCACACGAATTCAGTCACCTGCTCCTGCCCTACGTCGGCGCCGACGCCAAGTGGGTTGCCGAGGGCCTGGCCAGCTACTACCAGAACGTGCTCATGGCCCGTGCCGGCGCCTATGACGAGCGCCGCGCCTGGGCCAAGCTGGCGGCCGGTTTCGGCCGTGGCGAACGCTCGGTACCGTCGCTGAGCCTCGAAGATGCCATGCCGGTCGGCGGCTGGGACGGCATCATGAAGACCTACTGGGGCGGTGCGGCGGTGTTCCTGCTCGCCGACCTGGAACTGCGGCAACGCAGCGCCGGCGCCTTCGCCCTCGACGACGCCCTCGCCGGGCTTGCTGCCTGCTGCCTGCCGGCCCCGCGTACGTGGACCGCCCGCGAACTCTTCACCGCGCTGGACGAGCAGTCGCCCTCCGCGGTCTTCGTGCCGCTCTTCGAGCGCCACCATGCGGCCAGTGCTTTCCCGCCCTGGCGCCCTGCGCTGCGCGCGCTCGGCGTGGTTGTCGACGATAACGGCGAGGTGACGCTCGACGATGACGCCTCGCATGCAGCACAGCGCCGCGCCATCGTGGGCGCCAGGGCCACGCTGCCGCCGACGCCACCGGTCTGCGACGGCGGCTGACGCCATGCGCGGCATTCGGTAACCTCCGCAACCTCACCGCACACGGAAGAGGTCCGGATCATGAAGCCCTTGCGCGAATTCGCCACGACGCGTTTCCACCTGCGCATCGTTGCGTCAAGCGGGCCGACGGCATGAGCACCTGGGTCATCGTGCACGGCGCCTGGCATACCGGCGCCGAGTTCGAAGCAACGGCCGCGCACCTGCGCGCGGCCGGCCATACCGTCCACCTGCCGACCCTGGCCGGCAACCGCGCCGGCGACGACAAGTCGGTCGGCCTCGAAGACGCCATCGTCTCGCTGCTCGATTTTCTCGCCAGCGCGGCACTGACCGACGTCGTCCTCGCCGGCCACAGTTACGGCGGCATGATCATCACCGCCGCCGCCGACCGCGTGCCCGAGCGCCTGCGTCGCCTGGTCTACTGGAATGCCTTCGTGCCACGTGACGGCGAGGCCCTCGTCGACCTCGTGCCACCGCACTACCGCACCCTGTTCGACGACCTCGTCGCTGCCGACGGCAGCGTGATGCTGCCGTGGCCGATCTGGCGCGAGGCTTTCATCAACGACGCCCCGCTCGAGCTCGCCGAGGGTGCCTACGCGCACCTCAACCCGCACCCCTATCGCACCTTCACCGACGCCATCCGCCTGGCGCGCGCGCCGGACGCCCTGCCGACACCGAAGTCGTACTTGAACTGCACCGAGGACACCGCCATGCCACACAGCCATCCCTGGCATCCGCGCCTGTCCGAGCGCCTCGGCCTGTTCCGCCTGGTCCAGGTCGCCGGCAGTCACGAACTCTGTTTCAGCGACCCGGCGCGGCTGGCGGCGGCATTCGACGTCGCCGGCCGCGACTGAGCCGCGCGGCACCCGGAGCAGAGCATGGCCTACGGCGAAGACGATGCCTCCTTCCAGGCGGCTGGCGGCGAGACCGGCCTGCGCCGCCTGGTCGACGACTTCTACGACATCATGGACAGCCTGCCGGTGGCAGCGCGCATCCGGGCCATGCATCCGGACGATCTCGCCGTCTCGCGCGACAAGCTCGCACGCTTCCTGTGTGGCTGGCTCGGCGGTCCCAACCGCTACAACGAGAAGTACGGTTCGATCACCATCCCCGGCGCCCATCGCCATCTCGACATCCGCGAAGCCGAGCGCGACGCCTGGCTGGTATGTATGAAGCTCGCCATCGATCGCCAGGACTGGGCGGCGGATTTCAAGGACTACCTGCTGCGCGCCCTGGTCGTGCCAGCAGAGCGCACGCGCCTGGTGTGCGAGAGGCTCCATCATCCGCCCGAAGCGTGACGGGCGCCGCCCACGGGCGGGTATCATCGCCACCTTCGCAGACCGACCCGGACGACATGACCAATCGACAAGCTCACGACGATGCGCAGGCCGAGGCGGCCGGCGCCGCCCTCTACGCCCGCGACCGCACCGCCCATCATCTCGGCATCCGGCTCGATGCCATCGCGCCGGGCTACGCGCGCATGTCGATGACCGTGCAGGAATGGATGCTGCAAGGGCACGACATGTGCCACGGCGGTCTCATGTTCGCGCTGGCCGACACCGCCATGGCCTTCGCCAGCAATTCCCACGGCGCCACCCACGTCGCGCTCAATGCCAACATCGATTTCCTGCGCCCGGCCTTCGCCGGCGAGACCCTGGTCGCCGAGGCGCGCGAGGGCAACCGTACCCGCCGCACGGGCATGTACGACGTCAGCATCGTCAACGGCGCCGGCGAGACGGTGTGCCATTTCCGCGGCCGTACCTACGGCACCGGTGCACCTGTCGTACGCGACGAACCGGCGTGATCCTGCGTTACCTCGCTGCCGCGCTGCTCATCGGCACCGGTGTCGCACTGCAGTTCGTGCCGCTCTACCGCGCCCGTCTCGCGCCACTGTTCGTCCACCTCCCGTGGCTGCGCGTCGT
This sequence comes from Gammaproteobacteria bacterium, assembly GCA_050184115.1. Lineage (GTDB taxonomy): Bacteria > Pseudomonadota > Gammaproteobacteria > JACKNG01. The sequence goes on from JBFXAQ010000008.1 coordinate 89,252, forward strand.
GGAGTGGCGCCTGGTGCAGATGGCGGCGGGCTTCGGCCTGGTCGCGCTCGGCATCGATTGTCTCAAGCCGTCCTGACGATGCTCGAGCGCGCACAGCGTCATCGCGCAGGCAGGCCGCACGGCGGTGGCGGCCGTCGGCGGCGCCCACGCCTTGCCACGCTCGTCATCGCGCTGGTGCTCGGCCTTGCCAGCGCCGCCAGCGCCACCGAACTGCACCTGCTGGCGAGCTGGCCGAACGAGTATGTCGGTGTCGACCGACTCGCGCTGCGCTACCTGCAACACGTCGAGACCGCGTCGGGCGGGCGTATCCGCTTCACGATGTCCGGCCCCGAGGCCATCCCCGCCTTCGAACAGTTCACGCCGACAGCGATCGGCATCTTCGACCTCCTGTTCACCCACGGCATGTTCCACCTCGACACCACTGCGATGGGCGTCGCGCTCGACGCCGTGCGCGCCGATCCGGCTTCCGTCCACGAATCCGGTGTATGGGACGCGGTCGACGCTCACTACCAGGCGCACGGCCTCAAGCTCCTCGCCATGCCGGTGATGACGCCAGGCTACGTCCTCATGCTGCGCACCCCGCTGGACGGCGCCTGCGATCTCGCCGACCGTCGCATCCGCGCCGCGCCACTGCACCACGGCATGGTCGAAGCCCTCGGTGGTGCCGCCGTCGATCTGCCGGCGCCGGCGATTGACAGCGCCCTCGCCGGCACAACGATCGATGGTGTCGTGTGGCCACTGCTGAACGGACTCGACTATCCCTGGTACGAACATGCACACGCGCTGTTGCGGCCTTCCTTCGGCACCGTCACGCATCTCGTGCTGATGAACCTCGCGACCTGGAATGCACTCGATGCGGACGATCGCGCCGTGCTCGCGGAACAAGGCGTGGCACTCGAAGTACGCGCATGGAAGAAATCCGCCAAGTACACCGGGCGGGTCGAGGACGCGCTTCTCGCCCGCGGCATGCAGGCCACGCTGCCGTGTGACGCGACCCGTGCAGGCCTGGAGAAAACCTGGAGCGACGGCGTGTGGGCCTTCGGCATCGCGCGCGGTGGCGAGGAGATCGCCCATCTGCGGGCACTGGCCGAGGCCGCCGGCATCACGCCATGAGCGTCGGCGGGCGCGGTCGCGCCGTCGTCGGCACGCTCCGTCGCGATGGAGCCGGGTGATCGGGATCAAGGCCGTCGCCGGACATTCGCGGCAGGTTACGAGCTGATACCAGCGAGAGGAGAACCGTAATCGCCATGAAGCCCCACCTGCCCCGCCTCGCCGCCGCGATGACCCCCTTCCCCTACAGCATCGCGCCCGGCGCTGCGCTGACGGAGGCGCGAGCCTTACTCGCCGAGCACGGCTTTCATCACCTGCCGGTGGTCGATGGCGGCGAAGTCGTCGGCCTGGTACACGGCGAGCATCTGGCGCCGACGACCACGGGCACGGTGGCCGAACACTGCCGCCCCGCCGCCTGCGTGGTCGACATCGAGACGCCGCTTGCCGATCTGCTCGAAGCGCTGGTCGCCGCCCATGCCGATGCCGCCGTGGTGTTGCGCCATGGCCATCTCGCCGGCGTATTCACCGCCACCGATGCCTGCCGCGCCTTCGCCGCGCTGCTGCGCGAACTGTCGCCCGCGCCCGGAGACGATCTCGTCGCCTGAGGCCTCACCGCGCCGCGGCGCTGGGGAATGGGGTCGGTTTACGTCTCGCCCACCGCCACGCCGCGGTCCGCTGACGGGCCAGGAGTAAGCTGCCCCCGTTCCCATTCCGCGTATTCCGTCGCACCCACGTGCGGACTTGCGATACTCTCCCCTGCCCGCTCCCGCATTGCCAACCATGCGCCGACTGACCGACATCGACGATTGCGCCGAAGCGCGCCGTGCCTACTCGCCCGCCGCGCTGTGGGACCTGTTCGACGGCGACCGCGCGCGCATGAACCTTGCCCACGAATGCCTCGATCGTCATCGCGGCCGCGGTGACGCCGTCAGCGTCAAGTTCGCCGACGGTCACCTGGAACACTACGACTTCGACCTGCTGGCCGATCGTTCGAGCCAGTTCGCACACTGGCTGGAAGCACGTGGCGTAGAACCCGGTGAACGCATCGCCGTCATCCTCGATCCGGGCCTCACCTTCTACGCCTGCCTGTTCGGCGCCATCAAGCGCGGCGCCATCGCGGTGCCGATGTTCACCCTGTTCGGGCCCGACGGCCTGGCGCTGCGCATCGACGACTGCACCCCGCGCGTCGCCGTCGTCCATGGCGACCCGGCGCCGCTCGCGGCGCGCTTCCCCGGGCTCGACGTCATCAGCGTCGACGACGACTTCGAGGCCCTGCTCGACGGCCTGCCGAACACTTACGCCTGCGCCACCGCGGCCGACGACCTCGCGGTGTTCCAGTACACCTCCGGCACCACCCGTGCCCTGCCGGAAGCCGTGCGCCACACCCAGCGCTCGGTGGTGACCCTGATGGTCGCAGCGCTCTACGGCGTGGGCCTGCGCCCCGGCGATCGTTACTTCTGTCCGTCCTCGCCGGCCTGGGGCCACGGCCTGTGGCACGGCACCATCGCGCCGCTCGCGCTCGGCATCCACACCGCCACCTACGCCGGGCGCTTCGAGGCCGCGCAGGTCTATGCCGCGCTCGACGAACTGTCCATCGACAACCTCGCTGCCGCCGCCACCGTCTATCGCATGCTGCGTGCGAGCGGCGCCGAGGCCCGCCACGCCGTACACCTGCGCAAGTGTTCCTTCACCGGCGAGCCGCTCGATCCCGACACCTTCGACTGGATCGCGCGCACCTTCGGCACCCCGCCCGGCAGCATGTACGGCACGACCGAGGTCGGCGTGATCCTGGTCGACTTCCCCGGCATGCAGGGCCACGCCATCCGCCGCGGCGCGCTGGGCAAGCCTGCGCCGGGCAACGAGGTGGCGGTGATCGACGACGCCGGCGAGCCGGTCGGCCCTGAGGTGCTGGGCGAGATCGCGGTGAAGCGCCGCGGCGAGTGGTTCCGCGTCAAGGATCTCGGCCGCACCGACGCCGACGGCTACTTCTACCACGCCGGCCGCGCCGACGACGTCATCATCTCGGCCGGCTGGACGATGAGCGCGGTCGAGATCGAGAACTCCTTGCTCACCCACCCGGCGGTGCTCGAAGCGGCCGCCATCGGCGTACCCGATGCCGTGCGCGGCCAGGTGGTGAAAGCCTACGTCGTGCCGCGCGCGGGGCAGGCCATCGACATCGCCGACGTCCAGGCCCACATGAAGTCGCGGCTCTCGCAGCACGAGTACCCGCGTCACGTCGAAGTCGTCGCCGAGCTGCCCAAGACCCCGGCCGGCAAGATCAACCGCAAGGTGCTGCGCGACCGGGCCAGCACCGCCGCCAACCAGGAAACGCCATGAACGACAGCCTCAACCGCGAATTCGTCGGTATCACCGATGCCGCCCTCGACAGCCTGCGCCGCCGCATCGGCGTCGTCATCGAGGACACCCTCGAGCCGTGGTGCCACGAAGCCACGCGCGACAACATCCGCCACTACGCGCACGGCATCGGCGACGACAACCCGCTGTGGTGTGACCCGGACTACGCCCGCGGCACGCGTTACGGCGGCATCGTCGCGCCGCCCTCGTTCATGTTCGCCTGCAGCCGCATCGTCTCGGGCTACGTCGGCGGCCTGCCGGGGGTGCACGCCATGTTCGCCGGCTGCGACTTCGAGTGGCTGCAACCGGTCGCGCGCAACACCGAGATCACCACGCGCGCCTATTTGAAGGACCTCGTCGAGCACGAGACCCGCTTCGCCGGCCGCTCGGTGCAGCAGATCTACCACGTCGACTTCTTCGACCCGGCCGGCGACAAGCTCGCCGGTGCCGACACCTGGTGCTTCCGCACCGACCGCGACGTCGCCCGCGAATCGGGCTCGAAGTACACCGCGCTGAAACAAGGCCTGCAGCGCGTCTACACCGACGAGGAGCTGGCCGCGCACAGCGCGCTCTACGCGAAGGAAGAAGTGCGCGGCGCGACGCCGCGGCGCTTCAGCGAGGTCGACGTCGGCGAGAAACTGCCGCGCATGGCCAAGGGCCCGATGACGGTGACCGGCTTCATCGCCTACGCGCAGGGCTGGGGCGGCCTCTACATCCGCGCCAACAAGCTCGCCTGGCAGCTGCAGACCCGTCATCCCGCGGCCGGCATCAAGAACCGCTTCGGCATCCCCGACTGCCCCGAGCGCGTGCATTGGGAAGAGGCGTTCGCGCGCAAGGTCGGCGCGCCGGGCGCTTACGACTACGGCCCCGAGCGCTGCTCGTGGATGAGCCACGCCGTCACCAACTGGATCGGCGACGACGCCATGCTGACCAAGCTCTACTGCGAGATCCGCCGCCACAACCTCGAGGGCGAACTGCTCACCATCGACGGCGAGATCACGGGCAAGCGCGAGGAAGGTGGCAGGAAACTGGTCGACTTCGCGCTGCTGGCGCAGAACCAGGACGGGGAATTGTCCGCGCGGGCGACAGCAACGGCGGAGTTGCTCATCGCCTGAGTGCCGTCATCCTCTTTCAATGGGGACGCCTGAATTCTTTCCGCGTCATCCCGATTATCAGCGCACGGGTTGATGCGCTTACGCGCAATTCATGGACGAAACCGTGGTGCCAGCACCGACGCGCTGGAATCTGCGGCCTGCGATCTAGCGGGTCAACGGGCACATCGCACGCCTCGATTTCGTGCAGCACGCTGGCAAGGCGTTCATCGAACGCCTCGAGAAGGGCTTCGAGTTGCCCGGCTATCGCTTCGGGTCAGACGGTTCGTCCGGTGCCAAAGCGGCCACAGAGCGGCTCGTCGAACATGTGATCCGGCTTTATGAGCGGGAGCAGCGCCCACTGCTCGGGGACGACGTGCGACGGCGTTTGCGGTGCTTCCGGGTCATGGTGTCGAGCCCAGCCCTCGCGAACCCGGTCAGGGATGGCGCGTCGGGCGCGCCTGCGACCGCGCACGGTCATGAGACCCGCACCAGCAGCGGCGACATCACCGACGCGGGCTCGAAGATTACAGAAACGGATGGGGGAGATTCGAGCGGCATCACATCCACGACAGCTGACATGCCTGTCCAGAACCAGCGAGGCAACCCGGGTCACCCGGTCTGCCCACGGGTGGCCTGGACGGGCAACTGCATGCATCCCCTTGACCCTTCGAAACGGCTGCGTCGCCATCGCCCTCGTCGGCCAGTGCATCCCTGACATGACGAACCTTCCTCCCGTATCATCCGGCACACTTTAGTTGCGCGGAGATCCGCCATGGCGTCGCCTCGTCACCCGCTCACCGCTGCCCTTCTGGCGCTGCTCGTCACCATGGCGCCGCTGCCGGGCCTGGCCGCCGACGACACCGTCGCTGCCCGCGTCACCGCGCAGCTGTCCGCGCCGGGGCGCGGCCCCTACGATGCCGAGAAGGACGCCGGGCGCAAGCCGGCCGAGATGATGGCGTTCTTCGGTCTCGACACCGGCATGACCGCGCTCGACATGCTCACCGGCGCCGGCTACAGCGCCGAGATCCTGTCGGCCGCCGTCGGCCCGCAGGGCACGGTGTACGCGCAGAACTCCCTGCTCGTGCTGCGCCTCATCGGCGGTGAGCACCACCAGGCCATGCTCGACCGCCTCGCCGGCGAGCGCCTGCCGAACGTGCGCTACATCATCGTCGATCCCGAGGACATGCCGTTCGAAGGCAGCATCGATTTCGCGTTCTGGGGACTCAACCTGCACGACGAGTACAACACCCGCGGCGAGGACGCCGCGCTCGCCTTCTTGGGCAACATCCGCCGCGCACTCAAGCCGGGCGGCATCCTGGCGTTGAGCGATCACGTCGGCCTGCCCGACCACGACAACGCGCCGCTGCATCGCATCGACCCGGCCGTCGCGCGCGATCTGATCGAACGCGCGGGTTTCGTCATCGAAGCGAATTCCGACCTGCTCGCCAACCCGAACGACGATCACGCACGGGTGATCTACGACGACGACCTGCGCTATCACACCGACCAATTCCTCATTCGCGCGCGCAAGCCGCGCGAGTGAGCGATGCCTGATGACCGCGCGGCGCGATCGTACCTTGCTCATTACCGCATGACTTGATAGCGTCGCGCGGCGCCCGTCGCCGCACAGCACCGTCCGAGAGCCATGGCTTGCGGCCTGCAGCCACGCGCGCCCGATGTTCACTGTTCTCAAGAGGAAGCCATTCATGAGTGCTCTTTTCACGCCGCTATCGTTCAACCGCGGGCCGACCATGAAGAACCGCCTGATGCTGGCCCCGCTAACGAACCAGCAGAGTCACGCGGACGGCACCTGCTCGGACGCCGAGCACCGCTGGCTGACGCTCCGTGCCCAGGGTGGCTTCGGCCTGACCATGACCTGTGCCGCCCACGTACAGCTCGAAGGCCAGGGCTTCCCCGGCCAGCTCGGCATCCACTCCGACGCCATGCTGCCAGGGTTGATGCGGCTCGCCGACGACATCAAGCGGCACGACAGCATCGCCATCGTGCAGCTCTACCACGGCGGCATGCGCTGCCCCGCGGCGGTCATCGGCCAGCAGCCGCTCAGCGCCTCCGACAACGAGAAATGGGGCGCGCGCGCCATGACCACGGCCGAGGTCGAGGGCATGATCGAAACCTTCGTCGCCGCCGCCGAGCGCGCCGAGCGCGCCGGCTTCCACGGCATCGAGCTGCACGGTGCGCATGGCTACCTGCTCGCCCAGTTCCTCTCCCCCGAGGTCAACCAGCGCAATGATCGCTACGGCGGTGCGCTCGAGAATCGCCAGCGCCCGCTGTTCGAGATCATCGACGGCATCCGCGCACGCTGCGGCCAGGCCTTCATGCTCGGCGTGCGCCTGTCGCCGGAGCGCTTCGGCATGAACCTCCCCGAAGTGGTGGAGACCGCCCGCCGCCTGCTCGACGAAGAGAACATCGAGTTCCTCGACATGTCGCTGTGGGACGTTTTCAAGCAGCCCGAGGACGTCAACGACGGCCGCAGCCTGCTCGAACACTTCACCGCACTGCCGCGCAAGGGCGTGCGTCTCGGCGTCGCCGGCAAGCTGCGCACACCGGAGCAACTGGAGCGTGCCATGGACGCTGGTTGCGACTGGGTCATGCTCGGCCGCGCGGGCATCCTCCACCACGACTACCCGAACCGCCTCAAGGCGGACGCCGGCTTCGCCCCGGTCGAGTTGCCGGTGTCGCCCGCGCACCTCGCCGCCGAGGGCCTGAGCCCGGCCTTCGTCGACTACATGAAGAACTGGAAAGGCTTCGTGCAGGGCGCCGAGGGCGTGGTCGACACGGCACTGATCCTCAACAGCTGAGCCGAACCGGCGCGCCCAGGGGTTCGGCCGGCGGCCGTGCCGTGCCTTACAGGTCGAGGTGCGGTTCGTCGCGCGCGCCGATCGGTTCGTCGGGATAACACTCGGCGGCGACGTTGGCGATGGCGCGGGCGAAGCGGGCGGCGGACGAGAAACGATCGCGCTCGTCCTTGGCCATCGCGGTCTCGACCAGCCACACCACCTCGCGCGGGATATCGTCACGGAACAGTGCCACGGAAGGCGGTTCCACTTCGACGATCTGGCGCGCGGTGTCTTCGCGCTTCCACGGGAAGCGCGCGGTGAGCATGCGATAGAGCGTCGCGCCCAGGGCGAAGATATCGGTCAACGCAGTAATCCGGCGCGCTGCATCGAAGTGCTCCGGCGCCATGTAGGCGAGCGTGCCCGCGCCACGCGCGCCGGGACGGTCGATTTCCTCGGCGATCGAGAAATCCATCAGCTTCACCACGTCGCTCGCGTGGTGGTACATGATGTTGCCCGGCTTCACGTCACGATGGATGACGCCGTGGTAGTGCACGTAGGCCAGGGCGTCGGCGCAGCGGTAGGCGATGTTCAGCGCCATCTGGACACGCATCGGACCGAGGCTCTTGACATACTCGTCCACCCCCCGGCCGGCGACGTACTCCATCACCATGTGCGACGAACCGGCGAACTCGATCACGTCGTAGATGGCGACGATGTTGCGATGCATGTACTTGCCGGCGATACGCGCTTCGTGCGCGAACTGCGCGAAGGCCGTCTCGATCTCCGCTTTCGTCAGTGCCTGCGTCTTGACCGACTTGATGGCGACGCTACGGTCCATGAGCGGGTCGTAGGCGCGGTGCACGATGCCGGTGGCGCCCTCGCCGAGCAGGGGGCCGAGTTCGTAACGGCCGATGCTGCGGCAGGTCTCGGCGGTCGGGGACGCAATCAATGCCATGCGGATCTCAGCTGGGGTGGGATGCCTGGCTGCTCACTCTTCCACCCGCCCCGGGGCCACGCAAGCTCCGGTTTGCTGATATTGGCTTTGCCGCCGGTCAGCGGCGCTTCCCGTTCAGCGCGAACGCCATCAGGTAGTCGCCGGCCGGTGCCTTGCCCGTCCAGTGGCCGCCGACGGCGAGCACCACGTATTGGCGGCCCTGCGCATCGACGCGGTAACTCATCGGTACCGCCGCGGCCTGCGTCGGCAAGCGGATGCGCCGCAGTTCGTGCCCGTCGCGAACGTCGAGCACGCGCAGGTAGTGATCACCAGTCGAAGCGACGAAGATCAGGCCGCCCGCGGTGAGCAGCGGCCCGCCAAAGCCGGGCGAGCCCTCGATGAAGCGGCCGAACAGGGGGACCTCGTCTTCCAGGGTTCCCAGCGGCACCTGCCAGCGCTGCTCGCCGCTGGCGAGATCGACCGCCGCCAGCGTGCCCCAGGGCGGCGCCGCGCACGGCGCGCCGAGCGGCGAGGCGAGGAGGTCGATCTGGACGCAATACGGGGTTCCGCGTTGCGGCATCTCGCGCGGCGAACGGCCGCATTCCGCCCGCGGCAGGAGGCGTGCGACCATCGGCACGTGCAGGGTGTGGGCGACCATCACGCCGCGGCCGGGATCGACCGCCGGCGAGCCCCAGCTGTTGCCGCCGGTCGGCGCCGGGTAGAGGACGGTTCCGCGCGTGCTGATCGGGGTGTAGATGGGCCCGTGGTCGAGCGATTCGATGAGGCTGCGGCAGCGCCCGCGATCCCAGGGCGTGAGGCCCCAGGCGTCATCGGGTCCGAACTCGAGCGCATGCAACGGCGGCGGCTTGCTCGGAAAGGGCTGTGTCGCGGCGAGGTACTCGCCCGGCACGGCGCCGGTCTGCGGCACGGGCCGCTCCTCGACCGGGAACAGCGGCCGCCCGTCACGGCGATCGACCACCCAGGTCAGGCCCATCTTCGTCACCTGCACCAGCGCCGGCACGGGCTCGCCGTCGATCGTGAGGTCGACCAGGGTCGGCTGGGCCGGCACGTCGAAATCCCAGATGTCGTGGTGCACGGTCTGCACCTGCCAGACCACCTGCCCGGTATCGACATCGAGCGCGACGATCGAACTGGAGTAATGGTCGAGGTGGCCGTCGCGCTGGCCGCCGTAGTAGTCGGGCGAGCTGTTCCCGGTCGGCACGTAGACGAGATTGAGTTCCGGGTCGACCGTGATCACCGACCACACGTTGGTCGTACCGCGTACGTAGGTACCGTCTGCCTCGACCGGCGAGCGCCCCGGTGCGACCGGGTTCCAGGCCCAGCGCTGCTTGCCCGTGCGGGCGTCAAAGGCGCGCACCACGCCGGCCGGCACACTGACGTCCCAGGCATCCATGACGAAGGCGCCGGTGACGAGGGTGTCACCGAGCACGGCCGGCGGGCTGGTCACGGCGTAATCGCGCGGCGTCAGCTCACCGAGACCGGCGGTCAGATCGACATCGCCACCCGCGGCGAAACCTTCGCAGCGCGTGCCGGTGGCGCCGTCCAGCGCGATGATGCGGCCGTCGAGGGTGGGCGCGAAGATGCGGTGGCGACAACGCGCCCCGGGTGCGGCGCCGCGATCGATCCAACTCGATACGCCGCGGCAGTTGGTGATGATCTTGTCTGCGACGTCGACCTGTGGATCGAACATCCAGCGCTCGGCGCCGGTTTCGGGATCGAGGGCGTAGACGCGGTTGAACGGCGTGCAGTAGTAGAGCGTGCTTTCGACCACGATCGGCGTGGCCTGGAAGGAGCTGCGCGGGATCGACGTGCCAACGACGAAATCGGCGTCGTCGACACCGGGACCGTCGCGGTAGTCGCCCGAACGATGCACCCAGGCGACGTTCAGCGCGGCGACGTTGTCGGCGGTGATCTGGTCCAGCGGAGAATAATGGCCACCACCCGGCGTGCCGCCCCAGGCCGCCCAGTCGGCGGTCGCGCCGGGCGTGATCGCCACCATTTCCGGTGTGCGCTCGCAGGCCGCGAGCGCCAGCACGGCGCACATCGCCGCCGCCGTATGCGAGACAGTCATCCGCACCCCCTCGTCCTCCCTTCTTTCCGACCGCCGCGGCAGGATGAGGGGTCGCTGGACGCGGCGCAAGACCGCCGTGGCTCGACCGCGCGCCACGCACGGGTTACCTTCGCGCCCGGCGCCGGCAGCGGCGGTCATGGTCACGCGGGAATCATTCATGAGTATCAAGGGCAAGGCGTACATCGCCGGCATCTACGAACACCCGACGCGTAAGGCGGAAGGCATTCCGCTGGCGCAACTCCACGCCGAGGTCGCGCGCGGCGCGCTGGCCGACGCCGGCCTCGGTCTCGCCGACGTCGACGCCTATTTCTGCGCCGGCGACGCACCGGGGCTCGGCGCGCTGTCGATGGCCGAGTACCTCGGCCTCGACGTCCGCCACGTCGACACCACCGAGACCGGCGGCTCGTCCTACCTCGTGCACGTCGGCCATGCCGCGCAGGCGATCGCCGCCGGCAAGTGCAAAGTCGCGCTGATCACGCTGGCCGGCAAACCGCGCACCGGCGGCAGCCAGCCGGGCCGCCCGCCGATCGGCATCGTGCCGCCGGACACCGCCTTCGAGGCCCCCTACAAACCGAGCGTGCTGAACATCTACGCCCTGTGCGCGCAGCGTCACATGCACGAGTTCGGCACCACCTCCGAGCAGCTTGCCTGGGTCAAGGTCGCCGCTTCGCAGCACGCTCAGCACAACCCGCATGCCATGCTGCGCGATGTAGTCACCGTGGAAGACGTGCTGAACTCGCCCATGATGGCCGACCCGCTGCACCGCCTCGACTGCTGCGTGGTCTCCGACGGCGGCGGCGCGCTGGTGGTCGTCGCGCCCGAAATCGCCGCCTCGTTGAACAAACCGAAAGTGCGCGTGCTCGGCGCCGGCGAGGCCATCAAGCATTCGCGCGGCGGCGAGGTCGACATCAGTTACTCGGCCGGGCGCTGGTCCGGGGCACGCGCCTTCGAGGAAGCCGGGGTGAAACCCGCCGACATCAAGTACGCCTCGCTCTACGACAGCTTCACCATCACGGTGCTGATGCAGATCGAGGATCTCGGCTTCTGCGCCAAGGGCGAGGGCGGGCGCTTCGTCGCCGACGGCAACCTCATCAGCGGCGTCGGCAGGCTGCCGTTCAACACCGACGGCGGCGGGCTGTGCAACAACCACCCCGGCAACCGCGGCGGCATGACCAAGATCCTCGAAGCCGTGCGCCAGTTGCGCGGCGAGGCCCACCCGGCAGTGCAGGTGCCGAACTGCGATCTCGCGCTCGCCCACGGCACCGGCGGCTTCCTCGGCCTGCGCCACGGCAGCGCCACCCTGATCCTGGAGAGGGCATGACCATGGCCGAACCGAACGCCACCCCCGTTGCCGACGACGTCGCGCTCGCCCCCTACCACGCCGCGCTCGCCGAGGGCCGGCTGCTCATCAAGCGCTGCGCGGATTGCGGCAAGCCGCACTACTACCCGCGCCCCCATTGCCCGTTCTGCCTGAGCGACAGGACCGAGTGGGAGCAGGCCAGCGGCCAGGCAACGGTCTATTCCTGGAGCGTAGAACGCCGCGCCAAGCCGCCCTACGTGATCGCCTTCGTGACCCTCGCCGAGGGCCCGACGCTGCTCACCAACCTCGTCGACGTCGATCCGGACGCCGTTGCCATCGGCCAGGCGGTGAGGCTCGCCTTCGAGGAACGCGACGGTGCGCCGGTGCCGGTGTTTCGACCCGCAGGCTGAAAAGTCCGCACAGCCCATCCGCCTCCTTGCGGGTGCGGCCACCCGGCCCGTTGCTGCGCGCGGCGCGCCCGCCCTACTCGGTTAGCGCTTCGAGGAAGGCGAGCCCGTAGCGCTCGAGCTTGGCCCGGCCGACCCCGCTGACCTCGAGCATGTCGGCGAGCGTCGCCGGGCGGCGCACGGCCATGTCGCGCAGGGTGCGGTCGTGGAAGATGACGTAGGGCGGCACGCCCTGCTCGTCGGCGAGGCGCTTGCGCACCCCGCGCAGGTGCTCGAACAGGGCGGCGTCGGCCGGGCCGAGATCGGCCGCCACGGCTGCCGCGCCCGCGCCGCGGCGGCGTGATCCCCCGCGCGGCTCGACGCTGTCCTCGCGCAGTTCCAGCGTGATTTCGCCGCGCAGCAGCGCCCGCGCGCCGGGCCCGAGCTTGAGTGCGCCGTAGCCCTCGACATCGGCGTAGACCGCGCCCCGCACCATCAACTGGCGCAGCACCGAGCGCCAGTGCTGCACGTTCTGCTCGGCGCCGATGCCGAAGGTCGAGAGCTGGTCGTGGCCGTGGCCGCGAATCTTGTCGTTGTCGGCCCCGCGCAGCACGTCGATAACGTGCGCCGCGCCGAAGCGCTGACCGGTGCGGTAGATGCAGGAGAGGAGCTTCTGCGCCTCCTCGGTGGCATCGAAGGTGCGCGGCGGAGCGAGGCAGTTGTCGCAGTTGCCGCAGGGCTGCCCGAGCCGTTCGCCGAAGTATTCGAGCAGCGGCCGGCGGCGGCAGCCGATCGATTCGCACCAGCCGAGCAGGGCGTCGAGCTTGTGACGCTCGATGCGCTTGTGTTCCTCCTCGGCCGGCGACTGGTCGACCATCTGGCGCAGTCGCACCACGTCCTGCAGGCCGTAGACCATCCACGCCTCGGCGGGCTCGCCGTCGCGCCCGGCGCGGCCGGTCTCCTGGTAGTAGGCCTCGACACTCTTCGGCAGGTCGAGGTGGACGACGAAGCGCACGTCGGGCTTGTCGATGCCCATGCCGAAAGCGATCGTCGCCACCATCACCACGGCCTCGTCGCGCAGGAAGCGTTCCTGGTTGGCGCGGCGCACGGCGTCGTCGAGTCCGGCGTGGTACGGCAGGGCGTCGATACCCAGGCCGGCCAGCCAGGCGGCGATGGCCTCGACCTTCTTGCGCGACATGCAGTAGACGATGCCGGCCTGGCCGGCGCGATCGGCGAGGAAGGCGCGCAGCTGGGCGCGCTCGTCGACGCGCGGGCGCACGCCGTAGCGGATGTTGGGGCGGTCGAAGCCGCCGACGAAGCAGGCCGGGTCGGCGAGCGCGAGACGCCGCGCGATGTCCTCACGCGTGCGCTCGTCGGCCGTCGCTGTCAGCGCCATGCGCGGCACGCCGGGCAGGGCCGCCCCGAGCTGGTCGAGGGCGAGATAGTCCGAACGGAAATCGTGGCCCCATTGCGAGACGCAGTGCGCCTCGTCGATGGCGACCAGCACCACGTTCGCCGCCTTGAGCAAGGTCAGTGTCTGCGGTTTCAGCACGCGTTCGGGCGCGCAGTAGAGCACGCGCAGTTCGCCCGCGCGCAGGCGGCGGATGACCTCGGCCTGCTCGGCCGCACTCTGCGACGAGTTGAGGCAGCCCGCGGCGACGCCGTTCTGTGCCAGCGCCTGCACCTGGTCGTGCATGAGCGCGATCAGCGGCGAGACGACCAGCGCGCAGCCTTGCAGTACCTGCGGCGGCAGCTGGTAGCACAGCGACTTGCCGCCGCCGGTCGGCATCAGCACCACGCTGTCGCGCCCGGCGAGCGCGGCGCCGATGGCGCCGGCCTGTTCGCCGCGGAAATCGGCGTAACCGTAGACCTCGCGGAGGATGTCCCGCGCGCGTGCGAGCGCCGTCGCGCTCACGACGCCGGGCGCACGGCGTGGATGGTCTTGACCACGTCGAGGTAGACGTACTCCACCGCGCGGATATCGAAGCCGGCCGCACGCACGTTGGCGACCGTCGGGCGGTCGAGATCGGGGCCGATGAGGCGCGTCATCGGCGTCATCAGGTGCAGCATGAGGTTGAAGGGGAAGAAGCGGCTGCCGGTGTGCTCGAACATGAAAAGCTCACCGCCCGGTTTCAGCACGCGGTGGAGCTGGCGCAGGCCGCCGACCGGGTCGGGCACCGAGCAGAAAGTGCAGGACGTGAAGACCTGGTCGAAACTGCCATCGGCCATGTCGAGATCGTGCACGTCCATCACCCGCGCCTCGATGTGGCCGCCGTAGGCGGCGAGGCGGGGCGCGGCCTTGGCCAGCATATCCGGACTGATGTCGATGGCGGTGATGGTCTGCCCCGGCGGGAAACACGGGATGTCGAGGCCGGTGCCGAGCGCGAGGAAGAGGATGCGCCCCTGCATGTGCGCGAACAGCCGCCGCTTGGCCGGCCCCCAGCGCCGCTCCGGCCCGCGCCCGGTCATGAAGTCGAAGATGCGCGCGGTGCGATCCCACTTGCCCTGCGTGGCGGCGTCCATGCTCAGGGCCGCCCTTCGTGCGGGGTGCGCAGCAGCCGGTCGACGTAGCTGCAGAAGGCCAGTGCGCCGAGCCCGATGGCCGCGCCCGCGCCGGCGGCGTGCGCGCAGGCCACCGGTGCCATCGCCGCCTGCATGCCCACCACCATGCCGGCCAGCATGCCGCCGAGCATGGTTGGCAGCATCACTTCCATGGCGCCGAACCAGCGCATCAGGGGGAAGGCCAGCACGCTCGCCAGCGCCATGCCGAGCACCATGGCGAGGACCATGGCCACGAACATGTTCCAGCCCGCCGGCACGGCCAGCGCGGCGAGCATGGCGGCGGCGGCGCCGACCACGGCGTTGGCGAGGAGGTCCCCGAAGATGAAATAGAGACGGTCGGACATGGGTATCGTGGGCGGCTGCGAGCGGCTATTGGACCGTAGCCCCGGCGCCACTGACAAGCGCGCCGCGGGTGTTCCGCGGAGTGTGCTTTAATCCGCACCGGTTCACGTTCGGAGAATCCCATGGCTCGTCTAGCCAACAAGATCATCGTCGTCACCGGCGCCACCGGCGGCATTGGGCTCGCCAGCGCGCGGCTGTTCGCGCGCGAGGGTGCGACGCTCGTGCTGGTCGACCTCGACCAGGCCCGGCTCGACGAGACCGTCGCCGAGATCGGCGGTGACACCCTCGGCGTCGCCGCCGACGTCGCGACCACCGCCGATTTCGTCGACCTCGCCGCCGAGCGCTTCGGCCGCGTCGACGGCGTGTTCCTCAATGCCGGCATCGAGGGGGCGGTGACGCCGCTCGAGGACTATCCTCTGGACATGTACGACAAGGTCATGGCGGTCAACGTGCGCGGCGTCTTCCTCGGCCTGCAGGCGGCCGTGCGCCACATGAAGCGCGCCGGCCAAGGCAGCATCGTCATCACCTCCTCGCTGGCCGGCCTGCGCGGCTCGCGCAAGCTGTCGGCCTACGTCGCTTCCAAGCACGCCGTGGTCGGCCTGATGAAGGCCGCGGCGCTGGAATGCGCCTCTGCCGGCATCCGCGTCAACACCATCAATCCCGCGCCTATCGCGACCCGCATGATCGAGGCCCTGGAACAGGGCTACGCGCCGGGCGCCGCCGCGGTGGTGGCGGAAAAGATGGCCAAGGCGGTGCCGCTCAAGCGCTACGGCCGCCCGGACGAGGTCGCCAACCTTGCGCTGTTCCTGCTTTCCGACGATGCCAGCTACATCACCGGCAACACCTACCCGGTCGATGGCGGTATGTCGGCCGGCTGAACACCCGGCCATGCAGGACTTCGCCCTCGACCCCGCCCTGCTCCGCCACGGCAGCCTGCTCGGGCGGACGCCGCACTGCCACGTGCTGGTCGCCCACGACGCCGCCGTGGCCTGGTTCATGCTGGTGCCGGAAACCAGCGAAGTCGAACTCTGTGACCTGCCGCCCGCGCTCCACGCCGCGCTCTTCGCCGAGGCCCACCGCCTCGGCCGCGCCGTGCGCGAGCGCTTCGCCGCCGACAAGCTCAACGTCGCCGCCATCGGCAACGTCGTCCGCCAGCTCCACCTGCACGTCATCGGCCGCCATCGCGACGACGCCTACTGGCCGGGGGTGCCGTGGGGACGCACGGCGACGGTGATCCGCGACGACGCCGACATCGCCGCGCTGCGCGCCTGGGTCGGCGGGGTCTTCGGCGCCGACTTCGTCCCCTCGGCCTGAACGGCGATGGGCGACGTCATTCCCTTCCGCAAGGCGCCGCGCAAGAAGAAGTCGAGCGGCAGGACACTGTGCAAGAGCGGCTTCCACAAGTGGGAGGTCGACGGGCGCAAGCAGTTCGACGTCAAGCAGGGCAAACTCGTCACCATCCGCCGCTGCGTGCGCTGCGGGGAGACCAAGGTGACGCTCGACTGAGCGGCGCGCGGCCGCGGCGGTCGGCATCACGCAGGAACTTCGGCAAGGGGTCTGACCGCGACCTCGATCTGCACCACGCAAAAGCCCCGGCAAGGGGTCTGACCCCAGCCGGGTCATGGCACCGCGCCCTGCATTCGGCGCAAGCGCTCATCCCGGTTGGGGTCAGACCCCGTCGACTCGATTGGGTCCGCACCACGCATACCTCCGGCACGGGGTCTGACCCCGTCGACTCCTCGACTGAGCGACGTGAGGCGCCGGCGCGGGTCGGCACGACGCAGCATCTCCGGCACGGCGCCTGACCCCGACCGCGTCCCCGATCTGCGCCACGCAAAAGCCCCGGCAAGGGGTCTGACCCCAGCCGGGTCATCGCGCCGCGCCCTGCATTCGGCGCAAGCGCGCATCCCGGCTGGGGTCAGACCCCGTCGACGCGCAGGGTCAGACCCCGTCGAGGCAGGGTGTTCGGCACCGGGCCGAACACCCCGCCCGTCCGCGCCACCACCCGCCCGCGACGCTGCTATCATGCGCGCCCGCATCACCCCGACGGAGTGCGCATCGTGACCCTACGCGTCATCGGCGCCGGGGTCGGCCGGACCGGCACGACCTCGCTCAAGGCCGCCCTCGAGATCCTGCTCGGCGGGCGCTGCTACCACATGTTCGAGATCCGCGATCGGCCCGACGACATCCCCGTCTGGCACCAGGCGCTCGAAGGCGAGATGCCCGACTGGGCGACCTTCCTCGGTGACTTCAGCGCGGCGGTCGACTGGCCGGCCTCGGCCTTCTGGCCCGAACTCGCCGCGGCCTTCCCCGAGGCGCTCATCGTGCTCTCCACGCGCGATGCCGAGGCCTGGTGGAAGAGCGCGACGAACACCATCTTCCCGGCCTCGTTCAACGCGCCGGCAGGGCCGTGGCGTGACATGGTTTTCGCGATGTTCGAGCACCGTTTCACCACCGCCATCGACGATCACGATGCCGCGGTCGCCGCCTTCGAGGCACACAACGCGCACGTCCGCGCCACCGCGCCGCGCGCGCGCCTGCTCGAGTGGACGGCAGCCGACGGCTGGGCGCCGCTGTGCGCCGCGCTCGGCCTGCCGGTGCCGGCGGTGCCCTTCCCGCACGACAACTCGACCGCCGAGTTCCTCGAACGCGTGCCGCGTGCCGCGGCCACCCCAGAGACCTGAGACACCCCGCGACGCATGCTCGAATTCCGCCCCGGACAACGCTGGATCTCCAACACCGAGCCCGAGCTCGGCCTCGGCATCGTCTTCGAAGTCGCCGATCGCCGCGTGTTGATGACCTTCCCGGCCGGTGACGAACGCCGCATGTACGCCGTCGACAACGCGCCGCTGACGCGCGTGCGCTACCGCGTCGCCGAACGCGTGCGCAGTGAGGACGGCACCGAGGTCATCGTCGCCGAGCACGTCGAGATCGACGGCTGCATCGTCTACCGCGGCATCGACGCGCGCGGCGAGCGCACCGAGGTGCACGAGATCGATCTCGACAGCTTCGTGCAGTTCAACCGCCCGCTCGATCGCCTCTTCGTCGGCCAGATCGATCGCGCGCCGCGCTTCCGCCTGCGCGCCGAGACCCTGCGCCACCAGCATCGTCACCAGGTCTCGCGCGCCTACGGCCTGCTCGGGCCCAGGGTGCAGCTGCTGCCGCACCAGTTCTACATTGCCGACGAGGTCGCCCAGCGCCCCGCGCCGCGCGTGCTGCTGGCCGACGAGGTGGGCCTCGGCAAGACCATCGAGGCCGGCCTGGTCGTGCATCGCCAACTGCTGAGCGGCCGCGCCGAACGCGTGCTGGTGGTGGTGCCGGACAACCTCGTCCACCAGTGGCTGGTGGAGATGCTGCGCCGCTTCAACCTGCGCTTCTCGATACTCGACCGCGACATCCTCGACGAGCTCGAGGAATCCGAGGAACCCAATCCCTTCGAGTCGACCCAGCTCGCGCTGGTGCCCCTGTCGGTACTGGCGGGCAGCGACGAACGCCTCGCCCAGGCCCTCGAGGCGGGCTGGGACCTGATGGTGGTCGACGAGGCCCATCACCTGACCTGGACGCCGGAAGACGGCGCCTCGCCGGCCTACCGCGCGGTCGCCCTGCTCGGCGACCAGACCCCGGGCCTGCTGCTCCTGACCGCGACGCCCGAGCAGCTCGGCGTCAGCGGGCACTTCGCGCGGCTCGCGCTGCTCGACCCGCACCGCTACAGCGCGCTCGACGCCTTCCTCGACGAGGAGCGCCGCTACGGCGCGGTCAGCACCCTGGTCGGCCACCTGCTCGACGGCGACGGCGAGCCCGACGCCGCGCTGCTCGGCGAGGTCGAACGCTACCTCGGCGCCGAACGCATGGCGGTGCTCGGGAGCGGCCCGGCCGACACCCTGGTCGCCCGCCTGGTGCGCGAACTGCTCGACCACCACGGCACCGGACGCGTGCTGCTGCGCAACTGCCGCGACCACATCGCCGGGTTCCCGGAACGCCGCCTCAATCGGCATGCCCTGCCCTGCCCGGCGAGCTGGGCCGGGCCGCTGCGCGCACTGCCACCGGCGGCCCAGCTCACGCCCGAAACCCTCGGCGGCGACGACTGGCTGAGCATCGATCCGCGCGCCGAGTGGCTGGCCGAATGGCTGCGTGCCAACCGCGAGGACAAGACGCTCGTGATCTGCGCCGATGCCGGCACCGCACAGGATCTCGAAGCCTGGCTGAGCACGCGCAAGGGCGTGCGCGCGGCGGTCTTCCACGAGGGCCTCGACCTCGTGCAGCGCGATCGCGCCGCCGCCTACTTCGCCGATCCGGAGGACTACGCGCAGGTGCTGGTGTGCTCGGAGATCGGCAGCGAGGGGCGCAATTTCCAGTTTGCCCGCCACCTCGTGCTGTTCGACCTGCCGCTCAATCCCGATCTCCTCGAACAGCGCATCGGCCGCCTCGATCGCATCGGCCAGCAGCACACCGTCGAGATCCACGTGCCCTACCTCGAGGGCAGCGCGCAGGCCGTGCTGCTCGACTGGCTGCACGCGGGCATCGACGCCTTCGAGCACATCTCGGCCGCCGGCCCGGCACTGTTCGCCGAGTTCAGCGAAGAGTTGCTGGCCTGCATGGCCGCGCCCGACGACGACGCCCGTCGGACGGCACTCGTCGCCGCCTCGGCCGCCCGTCGCGCCGAGGTCCAGGCGCTGCTGCAACAGGGTCGCGATCGCCTGCTCGAACTCAATTCCTTCGACGCCGGGCGCGCCGCCGAAGTCCTCGAGGCCGTGCGCGCGGCGGCGCGGGTCGACGAGCTGCGCGACTACATGGGCCGGGTGTTCGACGAGTTCGGCGTCGAGCACGAAGAGCACGGCACCGACTCCCTGGTGCTGCAACCGGGCGACCACATGGCCTGCGAGGCCTTCCCCGGCCTGCCCGACGGCGGCCTCACGGTGACCTTCGACCGCCAGCTCGCGCTGTCGCGCGACGAGGTCCATTTCCTCACCTGGGAACATCCCATGGTGGCCGGCGCCATGGACATGGTGCTCGGCGCCGAGTTCGGCAATGCCAGCTTCGGCGTGGTCAAGACGCCAGGACTCGCGCCGGGCAGCCTGCTCGTCGAATGTCTCTTCGCCATCGTCTGCCCGGCACCGCGCGGCCTGCGCGTGCAGCGCTACCTCGCCCAGTCCAGTCTGCGCGTGGTGGTCGACAGTGCCGGCGAAGATGTCGGCGAGGCACGCCCGGCGAGCTGGCTCGACGCCGCCGTGCGCGACGTGCCGCCGGCCACCGCGCACAAGGTCGTCACACGTATGCACGAGCAGATCGAGCAGCTGGTCGACCATGCCGCCCATCTCGGCGAGGTCCGCCAGGAGGCCATCGTCAAGGCCGCACTGGCGACGATGGAGGCCGAGTACACGGGCGAGATCGATCGCCTGCGACAGCTCGCGCGGGTCAACCCCAACGTCCGCGAGGACGAGATCACGGCGCTGGAGGACAACCATGCGACGGCCGCGCGTTACCTCGCCGGCGCCCAGCTGAAACTCGACGCCGTGCGCGTGGTGGTCGCGACCTGAGCAGCGGGGCGCGCCGCGCGATGTCGACCGCGATGCCCTGCCGCCCGCCCCAATGTCGTCACCGCGACCGCCACCGGCGCAACGCGGGCACACGGGAAGCGCCGCGATGAGCGGTGGGGCTGACGGCGAACTCGCCCGCTGGGCGGCGGCCCATGCGCTCGAATCACTGATCTTCGCCACGCCGGACCTGAACGGCCAGGCGCGCGGCAAGCACATCGCCGCGCATCGCCTGGTGGACGACCCGGCGACCACCATCCACCTGCCCGATCTCGCCCTCCTGCTCGACTACGGCAGCTACCCGGTTCCACGGCCGCCCGGCGAGCCGGGCTGGTGGCCGCAACTCGCCGGCGCCTGCGCCGACCGCATCTTCGCACCCGACCCGGCCACTGCACGCGTGCTGCCGTGGGCGCCGCACCAGGGTCTCGTGCTCGGCGAGTTGCGCGACCCGGCGAGCGGCAACGTCTACGGCTTCATGCCGCGCGCGCTGCTGCGGTCCCAGGTCGAGCGCGCGCACGCGCTCGGTTTCGACGTCAAGGCCGCGCTGGAACTCGAGTTCAGTCTGCATGCCGCGCCGCCGGCCACGCCCGGCGCCTTGCCAGTGCCGCTGTGGCCGGCCATGCGCGCCTGGGATCTCGCCACCCAGGCCCGCCACGCCGCGGCGCTGGAAGGCCTGCGTGACACGCTCGAGGGATTCGGCGTGCCCATCGACACGTGGGCGCTCGAAGCCGGGCCCGGCCAGGTCGAGATGAACCTCGCCGCGCGCGACCCGCTCGCCGCCGCGGACGCAGCCTTCCTGCTCAAGTACGCGGTCAAGGCCTGGGCGGCGCGGGCCGGGCTCGGCGCGACCTTCATGGCCCAGGCCACGCCCGACGGCTTCGGCAACGGCCAGCACGTCCATCTCTCGCTGTGGCGGGACGGCGCCAACGCCTTCGCCGCGCCGACCGGGCCGGGGCAGCGCAGTGCGCTGCTCGACGCCGCCTGCGCCGGCCTCCTCGCACGCCTCGACGACTTCACCCTGGTCTACGCCCCGACCACCAATGCCTACCTGCGTTTCCAGCCCGGTCACCTGGTCGGCCTGGTCGCGGCGTGGGGCGTGGACAACCGCAGCTGCGCGGTACGCGCACTCGTACCGGACGCGGCCGGCACACGCCTCGAGCTGCGCACGCCGGGCGCGGACGCCTGTCCGCACCTCGTGCTCGCCGCCGCACTCGCGGCCGCGCTCGACGGCATCGAAGGGAATCTGCGGCCGCCGCCCGCGGTGGACGGCGACGCCACCGCCGCTCCCGCCCTGCCGCGGGTGCCGGCCGACCTGCCAGCCGCGCTGGCACGCTTCGCCGCGAGCCGCAGCGTGCCGCGCGCCTTTGGCGAAGATTTCGCCCGCTTCTTCGCCGCCGGGCGCGCGGCCGAACAAGCGCAGCTGGAGGGCGCGGTGACGGCGCGCGCCGAGTGGGAGCGGGCGCGCTACTTCGACACCGCCTGAAACCGCCACAGCCGTTCCCACCGCGACGACCGGCCACGCCGCAACTGGACGAAACGCGGCCCGCACGGCCGCGCGGCTGGCGCTTCCTTTATCATGCCGCGCTGGATTCGAGGGGATGACCCGCCATGATGGAAGCCAACCGTGCAGCGCTCGGGCCGCGCGTTTTCGACGACGTCCGCGTGCTCGATTTCACCGGCGTCATCGCCGGCCCCTACTGCACGCGCATGATGGCCGACCTCGGCGCCGACGTCCTCAAGGTCGAGCCGCCGGCGGGCGAGCTGATGCGCCACATCGCACCGCTGCGCGGCGACGAGAGCACGGTGTTCGCCTCGCTGAACTGCGGCAAACGCTCGCTCGTGCTCGATCTGAAGCAGCCGGCGGCGGTCGCCATCTGCAAGCTGCTCGTCACCACCTACGACGTCGTGGTGGAGAATTTCAGCCCTGGCGTCATGCGCCGCCTCGGCCTCGGTTACGAAGACCTCGTGGCCGAGAACCCGCGTCTCATCATGTGTTCGATCTCGGGTTACGGCCAGACCGGCCCCGGCGCCGAGCGCCCGGCCTTCGCCCCCATCGTGCAGGCGCTGAGCGGCTTCGACCTCGTCACCTTGGGCAACCAGCCCGGCCTCGACCGCCCGCTCAACATGGGCCTGCCGGTCGCCGACACTACCGCCTCGCAACAGGCCTTCGGCGCCATCTCGGCCGCGCTCTACTACCGTGCACGCACGGGCATCGGCCAGTACATCGACATCGCCATGCTCGACAGCCTGCTCTCGACCATGCACCGCGATTTCCAGGCCGCCTTCCATCCCGATCGCATCGACCGCCTCTACGGTCCCATCGCCGCGCGCGACGGTTTCGTCATCCTGATGCCGTTGACGCAGAGCCAGTTCGGCGATCTCTGCGTCGCGCTCGGCCGCCAAGACCTGTTGGACGACCCGCGCTTCGCCTCGATGCGCGCACGTCTCGACAACTACAACGCCCTGATGGCCATCGCCGAGCAGTGGGCGCACACGCGCACGGTCAGCGAGGCGGTGCGCGCGCTGGAGGCCGCCGGCATCCCGTGCGCGCCCTACCGCAGCGTGAACGAGTGCGCCGACGATCCGCAGCTCCACCACCGCGGCATGCTGACCGAGGTGGTCGATGCCGCGGGGCCGCTCAAGGTGCCGAACACGCCCTTCCTCTATTCGGCGACCCAGGCCGCGGTGCGCCCCGAGGTCGCGACCCTGGGCCAGCACAGCCACGCCGTGCTCACGCAGGAACTCGAGCTGCCGCCGCACGATATCGAGGCGCTGGTGGCCGCCGGCGTCACCAATCCCGCGACGTGAACGACGCGCTCCTCCTGCGCGCGGCGCGCGACGCCGACTTCGCCGCCATCGCCGCGGTCATCAACGCCGCGGCAGAAGCGTACCGCGGCGTCATCCCCGCCGACTGCTGGCATGAACCCTACATGGGTGACGACGAACTGGCCGCCGAGATCGCCGCCGGCGTGTGTTTCTCGGTCCTCGAGCAGGGTGGCGTCATCGTTGCCGTCATGGGCAGCCAGGATCGCGGCGAGGTCGTGCTGATCCGCCACGCCTACGTCGCGCCCGCCGCGCAGCGGCGCGGCCTCGGCACACGCCTGCTCCAACATCTGCGCGCCACCACCGACCGTCCGGTGCTCATCGGCACCTGGGCGGGGGCACACTGGGCGATCGACTTCTATCGTCATCACGGTTTCCGCGTCATCGCGGGCGCGGCGAAGGACACCCTGCTCGCACGTTTCTGGACGGTGCCGCCGCGCCAGGCGACGAACTCGGTGGTGCTCGCCGGCACACGCTACCGGGCATGACGCCGCCCGGCATCGGCGCGAAGCTTTTCCCTACAATGCGCCGGACCCATCGTCGAGGAACCTGCATGTTGCGCCATCCGCTTGCGCGCGTCTTCGCGCTCACCGCTGTCGTCACCGTCGCCGTGCTGCTCACCGGCTGCTTCGGCAGCACCACCCAGGTGCGCGTGACTTCCGAGTACACCCAGCAGATCAAGACCGTCGGCGTGGTTTCACTGCTGCATCCCTGGCCACATGTCAGCCATCTCAAGTCCTCGGCCATGGAGAGCGAATTCGGCGACGCCGCGCTGGCCGGTTGGAACGCCGAGGCCCTGGTGCGACAAACCATCGTGCCGCGCCTGCAGCGCAAGGGCTTCACCGTCACCATGCTGGTGCCGGACGGTGCGCTGGCCGCCGCGCGCGACAGCGACTGGCGCGCGCCGGAAGCGGCATCGATCGCCGAGGCCGCCTATGCCGCCGGCGCTGCCGCCGGGTTCGACACCCTCGTCGTCGTGCAGGCCGAGGTGAGCGCCGATTTCGTCACCGACACCAACCAGAAGATCCGCGGCTACGGCATCCAGCGCGCCTTCGACTCCGAGCCGTTCGTGTACGCCGCGCTGTTCGTCGAGGCCTATGACATCAAGCGCCGCTTCGTGGTCGGCCGCGCCGAGGGCCGCGTCGTCGAACCAGCCGTCGCCGGTGCCTGGATCGCGCCCTATGACAGCATCGACGGGCGCCTCGAGGTCGACGGCGCGGCGGCAACGGCGCTCGGCGAGCAGATCGCCCGCGTGCTCGCCAACACGGTCGGCGCCGGGTTGCAGGAGGTCGGGTTGTAGCGCGCGGCAGGGCGGCAGCGAATGGGGACAGTATACTTTCGGCCGCGCTTCAGCCGCGGCCACGAGCACCACGAAAGTATACTGTCCCCATTCGCTGCCGCCCTTCGCCCGCCGACCTGACTTAAACTGCCCCCTCGTCCACACGACGGGGAGGTCGTGCATGAGTTACATCGACGTCGTCGACAAGGTCGACGTACCGAAACCACCGAAGTTCTATACGCCGCCCGCGTTCGAGACCGTGATGGGCGTGCCCTTCGCCTATCGCCGCGAGGGCTCGGGCGAGGCCACCGTGCTGCTGCACGGGGCGGGTTTCACCCGCATGTGGATCCCGTTCTACGCCATGATGGCCGAGCAACTCGATTTCATCGCGCCGGAGGCGCCCGGCTTCGGCGAGACGCCACTGCCGACCTGGCTGCGCAGCTTCGACGACCTCACCATTCTCTACGACCAACTCTTCACCCAGCTCGATCTGGATCGCATTCATCTCGTCGGCTTCTCGATGGGTGGCTGGGCCGCGGCCGAGTTCGCCGCCTTCTACCCACGGCGGCTGCAGTCGCTGACCCTGATCACGCCGGTCGGCCTGCGCCTGCCCGACGAACCCGGTGTCGACATCTTCCAGCTCGCGCCGGCCGAGCTGATGGACCGCTTGTTCAAGGACAAGGACGTGATGATGCAGTGGCTGCCCGACCCCGAGAACTTCGACGAGGGCATCCATCTCTACAGCGAATTCTCGGCTGCCGCACGCCTGATGTGGGCGCCACGATACAACCTCGCACTCGAACGCCGTCTCAAGCGGCTGACCTGTCCGGCACTGGTGGTCGGCGCGGAGGAGGACCGCCTGGTCCCCAACGCGATGTCGGATCGCTATGCCGAGGTGCTGCCCAACGCGCGCCTGGTACGCCTAGCCGGCACCGGCCACGAGCCGCTGCTCGAACGCCCGCGCGAACTCGCCGATCTCATCACCGGTTTCATCCAGGAGGCCGCGAAATGAACCAGCTGCGCTTCTACGCCTTCCACCTGATGCCCTATCCCTATTTCCCGCCGGCGGACGAAATCCAGTCGAGCTGGGTGTCGCTGCCGAACAGTCATTACGATCCGCACCGCGGCCGCGTGCTCTACAACGAGTACATCGACCAGCTCGTCGCCGCCGAGTCCTTCGGCTACGACGGCGTTGGTGTCAACGAGCACCACGCCAACTTCTACGGCACCATGCCCTCGCCCAACATCATCGCGGCGATGTTGGTGCAGCGCACGAAGCACATCCCGATCGGGGTCATCGGCAACGCCATCCCGCTGCACGGCAACCCGCTGCGCGTGGCCGAGGAGATTGCCATGCTCGACGTCATCTCGGGCGGGCGCATCATTTCCGGCTTCGTACGCGGCATCGGCTGCGAGTACTTCAACAACCCGGTACCGCCGGCGGACTCGACCGAACGCTTCGCCGAGGCCCACGATCTCATCATCAAGGCCTGGACCGACGACGGTCCCTTCACCTGGCAGGGCGATCATTTCTACATCCCCAACGTCAACATCATCCCGCGCCCGATCCAGCAACCGCATCCGCCGATCTGGATCCCGGGGCAGGGTTCGCTGGAAACGCTGCAGTTCATCGCGAAACACCGGTACACCTACATGATGGTGTTCTCGCCGCTGTGGTTCACAAAAATGGCCTTCGACGGCCTGCGCGAGGAATGCGCGCGGCTCGGCTACGAGGCCGACCGCACCATGTTCAACGCCTGCGTGCCGACCTACGTCGCCGAGACCGACGCCCAGGCCCACCGCGAGGCCAAGGCGCACCTGTCGTGGGTGTTCAACACCGGCCTCAAGATCCCCGACCAGTTCTTCTTCCCGCCCGGTTACATGTCGACCAAGTCGTTCCGCAACTTCATGGGCCAGCTGATGAAGGGCAAGGTCAAGCCGCAGGCTCAACTGAGCTACGACGAACTGCTGGCGGACCGCTACATCATCGTCGGCTCGCCGGAAACAGTGAAGAATCAGCTCGGCGAGTACGTCGAGACGGTCGGTGCCGGCGGCATGATCGGTGCCGGCTCGCCGTTCGGACCGATGCCGAACTGGATGGTGATGAAGAACATGCAGATGTACGCCGAGGAAGTGATCCCCGAATTCCGCGTGGCCGACGGCTTGCCTGACTACCTGCGCGGGACCGCCAACTCGCCGCGCTCGCATGCGGAGCTCGCCGCGCGCTACGGGCGTCCGCCCGAGGCAGCGCGCTCGCGCGTGACCGGCGGCGACGCGCTCATCGATCATCGACTCGCCCACGTCGCCGAGGTCATCGACCCGACGCTGAGCGGACGCGCGGACGAACGGCCCGCCTCGGCGGGCTGAGACGCGCTACCCGCTGCCGGTCGTCGTCGGACGATCGGCAGCGGGAATTTCCGCGTTTCACGCGCGTGCTCCACGAGATTACAAGGCGTTAATGCGGGGAACCCGTGGCGCCGCGGGACGTCGCAACCAGGGAGTCCACTCGACAAGGAGGACCCCATGAACGACTCCCGTCCCACCCCGCGACCGCGGTTCGGCCAGCGCTTGTGCGCCGCCCTCGGCGCTACCGCGCTGCTGCTCTGCGGCAGCGTACACGCCGCCGACGGCACACCCGATCCCGGCGAACTGATGGCGAGGATGCACGGCGCGCTGGTCCCGGCCACGGCGCAACTCACCCGCGTGCAGGTCAGCGTCGAACCCGGTGACGGCAGTCACGAGCGCCGCGACTGGATCGCACTGGTCGCCCGTCAGCGCTACCCCGAGGGGCCACACAACGCCATCACTTTGCTCAGCCCCGACGACGCCGCCGGCTCGGCCCTGCTGACCGCGCCGCCGACGCGACGCGCAGAGGGCATCGGCCTGTGGCTCTACACGCCGACCGAGCGCCGGGCGCGCGAACTGGCACCACTCGAGGCCGATCGGCATTTCCTCGTCACCGACTTCACCTACGACGATCTCGCGCTGTCGACACGCGACTTTGTCGAACCCACCCTGCTCGGCACCGGGACGGTCGACGGTCGCGCGACCTGGAAGGTGCGGGTGAAACCGGCCTCGGACTGGTACTACTCGAGCATCGTCACCTGGATCGACGAACAGACCCTGTTGCCGGTCAAGCGCGAGTACTACGACCGCGCGTTCCGCTTGTGGAAGGTGATCGACTACCAGAGCGCGCTGATCGATGGCGTGCCGACCGTCATGGACGTGCGTTTGCACGACGTCCAGAGCCGCTCACGAAGCCGCTGGCGGGTACTCGCGGTGAGCTATGACGGCCAGGGCATCGACGAGGACGACCTCGCACCGTTGGCCCTGGGCGAGCTTGCCGCGCAGCCGTTCTGGCGCACCGTGATGCACGCCGGCAACGAACGCGTCGCCGCGTATACGCCCTGACTGGGGCGCTCCCCTTGCCCTGCCGGCAACGGCGGGGGCACGGGCCTGCGCGCGAAGGGCGTCCCCGCGCGCTCGGGCGCGCGATTGGAGCACGTTATACTGGCGACCGGCCGCGATGCTGCCACGCTTGCGGGCAACGCCGCATTCGCGACCGATTTCGCCCCCGGTTTCATCACGAGGTTGCCCGATGGCGCTGGCCACCACGCTCGCCTGCCCTGCCTTCGCGTCCGCGTCGCGTACGCGTGCAGCGCGAAACTGCGCATGATTTCCTGGATCGCGGGCTGGGTCGCGCTGTGCGCCGGCGGCATGCTGGTGGCGATGCTGGCCGACGGCGAGAACCGCCGCCGTAACGCCTTGCCGGCGACGCTCATGGCCGGCCTGCTGGCGGCCGCTACCTGGGTGCTCATGCACCGCTGAAACACGCCCGATGACCGCCACCGTCCGCCTCGAAATCGACGGCACCGTCGCCCGTCTCACACTCGACCGCGCCGCGCAGCGCAATGCCCTCGATGACGCCCTGCTCAGCGACCTCGAACAGGCCGTGCACGACCTGCGCGACCGCGCGGACCTGCGCGTGGTGGTACTGACCGGCGCGGGTCCGGCGTTCTGCGCCGGCGTCGACATCTCGGCACTCAAGGGCATCGTGGACGTCGAGGAGCGCCGCCGCACGTTCACGCCGATCGCCACCCGGCGGACCCGTGTGCTGATCCGCATCCTCGATGCGTGGTGCGCGCTCGCGCCGCTGACCATCGCTGCCGTCAACGGCCCGGCCGCCGGCGGCGGCTTCTCGCTGATGCTGGCCTGCGACTTCCGCGTCGTCGCCGCGGATGCGCGCTGCTGGTTTCCCGAGGTCGAACTCGGCGTGCCCCTGAGTCCGCCGTCGACCGCGCTGTTGATGCGGGAAATCGGGCTGGCGCGGGCACGCGACGTGGTCCTGCGCGGTCGCCGCCTCGATGCCGCCACACTGGCCGAATTCGGCATCGCCCACGAAGTCGTGCCGCCGGCCGCGCTCGCCGCCCGCGTGGATGCACTGGCGGCCGAGCTCGCGGGCCTCGCGCCGCAGGGCGCACAGGTCTCCAAGGCGACCCTCAACGCGCTCGCGGACGGTGCCGAAATCCTCCGCCCCGAACTGTTGCTCGGCGGCTGGCCGGCGTCGTGAACCCCGTCATGCCCCGCCACCGACACCGCCCGCGCTGAAGACGACACCGGCCGCCATGAACGCCAAGCCCATCGATACCACGCGCCTGCAGCGCATCGCGCGCGCCTATTCGGAGACCGCGGTGTTCTATGCCGCGCTCGACCTCGAGGTGTTCACCCACATCGCGCACGGCGTCGACGACGAAGCGGCGTTGGCCCGGGCCATGGGCACCTCGGCACTCAACACCGAGCGGCTGCTGACGGTGCTGCGTGCGATGGGCCTGGTCGAGCGCCGTAACAGCCGCTACGTCAACGCGCCCGATACCGCCCGCTACCTGGTCAAGGACGAGCCAGGCTATGCCGCTCCATGGATGACCTTCACCCGCGGCGACGTGCCGGGCTGGTTCCGCCTGAGCGATATCCTGCGCGACCCGACGCCACCGTCCACCCTCGGCATGTATGCCGATCTCACGGTGGAATCGGCGCGTGCCTACCACGCGGCGACGTACAGCATCGGCATGGGGGCGGGCAAACGCTTCTGCCGCGAGGTCGATCTCGGCGGGCGCCGGCGCCTGCTCGATCTCGGTGGCGGTTCCGGCGCCTATTCCATCAATGCCGTCACCCGCTACCCCGGCCTGCGCGCCGTGGTGCTCGACCTGCCGCCCGTGGTCGAAGTGACACGGGAGTACCTCGTTGCCAACGGCGTCAGCGACCGCGTCGAGGCCCTCGCCGGCGACTTCACCGAGAGCGCGCTGCCGCGCGATTGCGACGTCGCCGTGATGGCGAGCAACCTGCCGATCTACAACGCCGGGACCATCCGCCACGTCGTCAGCCGGGTGTTCGATGCGCTGCTGCCGGGCGGCGAATTCCACCTCGTCGGCGAGATGCTGAACGCCGACGGCGACGGTCCGCTCGACGCTGCCCTGTGGGGCATGTACGAAGCGGTTTGCGGCAGCGCCGGGCGCGCGCACAGCGTCAGCGAATGCCGCGACTACTTTGCCGCCGCCGGTTTCACCGCGGTCAGCGATACCGTTTTCGTCGCCGGCACCCTGCACCGCGTGACAGGGGTCAAGCCGGCCTGACAGACTAGCTGCGGCGTGGCGCCGGCAGACACCGGCGGCCGGCCTCCAGTGAGATTTCACCATGCACGCCCATTCCATCGAACACTACCGCCCCGACCACGACTTTCTCGTCGATTCCACCGTGGCCGAACGCGGCACGCGCCAGGTCGTCCTGCTCACCGCGGTGATGATGACAATCGAGATCGCCGCCGGTGTCGCACTCGGCTCGATGGCCCTGCTCGCCGACGGCTGGCACATGGCGACCCATGTCGCCGCCTTCGGCATCACCCTCTATGCCTACCGTTATGCGCGCCAGCATGCCGACGACCCGCGCTTCAGCTTCGGCACCGGCAAGGTCGCGACCCTGGGTGGTTTCGCCAGCGCGGTGGCGCTGGCAACGGTGGCGCTGGTGATGGCGGTGGAATCGATCATGCGGCTGTTCGAACCGCGCCCGATCCATTTCGACGAAGCCATCGTGATCGCCGCCCTCGGGCTCATCGTCAACCTGGTCTGCGGCGTGCTGCTGCATCGCGCGCAAGGCCACGGCGGGCACGATCACGGCGCCGACGACAACCATCACGGCAGCCGCGACCACAACCTGCGCGCAGCCTACCTGCACGTTCTCGCCGACGCCCTGACCTCGGTGCTGGCCATCGCCGCGCTCCTCGCCGCCAAGCTCGGCGGCTGGATCGCGCTCGACGCCCTTGCCGGGCTGGTCGGGGCGGCGCTCATCCTGCGCTGGGCGCACGGCCTCGCCGCCAGCAGCGGTCACACCCTGCTCGACGGTTCTGCCGACCCCGGCGTGTGTCGCGCCGTGGTCAAGGCGATCGAGGCCGATGCCGACAACCGCGTCGCGGACGTCCACGTCTGGCGTGTGGGCCAGGGGTGTTACTCGGCCGAGATCGCACTCGTCACGCATCACCCGCGGCCACCGGCACACTACAAGACCTTGCTCGATGGCATCCCCGGCCTGGCCCACGTACTGGTCGAGGTCAACCCGTGCCGGGACGCCCCATGTGGCGGCGTCGTGCCCCCGGAAATCCAGCGGAGCAACCCTTGATGGACCACGAACTCCCGGGCGACCTGGACCCCGACACGGACTGGGGCCGCCGCCGCGAGAATCTGCGCCACGCGGTCCAAGTCTCGGCGGACATCACCGATCGCCTCGGCGTGCAGAGCAACGCGGTGATCGAGGACATCAGCGCGACGGGCATGGCGCTGCGCATCGACCCGATCTCCGCCACGCAGGGCAAGGAACCGTTCAGCAAGGACACCGTGGCGACGCTCGCCTTCGCCGCCGGCGGTACGCGGATCGAAATCGCCGCGCGCATCATGTGGCGAACGCCGCGCGGTATCGGCGTGCGCTTCGTCGAAGTCACCCCGGCGCTGAGCCGCGCCCTGCGCGACCTCGCCGAAGCCGCGGTCAGTGCCCGCGTCGAGGAGGCCGAGCAGCACCGCCCGAGCCTGAGCGCGAGCCAGCGCACCGTGCTGCACGCCTGCCGCAAGACGCTGCAAAAGCAGCTGCCTAACATCATCTGGGTGATGCGCACCGAGCTCGTCAACGCGCTCCGCCTCGCCGCCACCGGCGTCGTTGCCGCCGAGGCCCAGGCGCTGCTGGCCGATGCCGAGGCCTGCGAAAACCTCGGCATGTCCATCACCCGCACCATCGAGCACCAGGTGCTGGCGAGTTTCGCCGAGGCCAGCGATCTGGACGAGACCCAGGAGCTCACGCTGATGCAGCTGCGTGCGGCCGCCGGCGGCCAGACCAGCGAGCTCGACGTGCAGAACGCATCGGCCGCCGAACGCGGCGCGCGCGTCACCAGCCTCGCCCACACCGTCGAGGAACGCTACAAGACGCGCTTCTTCGAACTCAACGTGCGCCTCGCCAACGTGCTCGGGCGCCCGTTGGATGCCACCACCAATCCACTCGTGCCGGGCAACCTGTGCCGTGCGTTGTGGGGCGCGGTCACCACCGCGCGCACCTCGCCACGCGTCGAGAAGTACTTGCAGCAGGTCATGCTCGGCAAGGTCATGCCGCTGGTCGGCGAACTCTACGCGGCGCTGAACGCGACGCTCGACGAGTACGGTGCGAGGCGGGTGTTCGATGTGCGGCGGAGTGACGACCGCGGCCCCCGCTGAGGGTACGCGGCACCGTCATCCCCGCGGCGGCCGACGCCCGAACTCTCAGCGCCGCAACGCGGCGCCGAAATCCTGGCGGACCATTACCTCGATCAACCGCGGGCCGCGCTCGCGCATGGCGGCGGCAAAGGTCGCGGCGAAGTCCGCCGCCGTGTCGACCCGACTCGCCTGCACCCCCATGCCGCGCGCGAGGTCACACCAGTCGATGACCGGGTTGCCGAGATCGAGCATGGACAGGGTCTTGGGTGTCGGTTCGCCCGCCTTGAGACGCGCGAGTTCGACGTTGAGGATGGCATAGCTCGAATTGTTGAGCAGCACCACGGTGACGTCGGTGTGCTCGCGCGCCATGCTCCACAAGGTCTGCACGGTGTACATGGCGCTACCGTCGGCCTGGAAGGCCACCACCTTGCGCCCGGGACAGGCAATGGCGGCGCCGAAGCTGACCGGCAGGCCGAAACCGATCGAACCGCCCGTGATGGCGAGCCAGTCGTGGCGTGCCGCGCCCTGGGTGCGCAGGAAGAGCTCGAGCCCGCAGGTGATGCCCTCGTCGGTGACGATGGCGTCCTCGGGCAGGTGTGCGCTGATGACGTCGCCCACGGTCGCCGGGGTCAGCACGTCGCCCGCGACGCTCGGTACCAGGCGCGGCTGCACGGGGTAATCGGCCGGCGCGTCGAGCCGCGCCGCGACGGCTTCCAGCGCACCGGCGATGTCGTCGTCGACGCCGGCCAGGGTGAACATCTCGCACGAATCCGGCGCCAGCAGGCTGGCCACCCCGGGGTAGGCGAAGAAGGCCGCCGGCGGCTTGCAGCCGACCAGGATCATCTGTTCGAAATCCTTCAGGAACTCGATCGCCTGCTCGGCGAAATAGGGAATACGCGCCAGCGGCACGCGCCCGGCGCCGCGCTCGAGGCGCGCCGGGAAGGTTTCGCACAGGAGCGTCGCGCCGCACGCGCGGTGCAGGCGCCCGGCGGCGACGAGGGCGCGCTCACGCAGCGCGCCGGCACCGAGCACCAGTGCTGTACGACGGCCGTTGGCGAGCGCCGCCGCGACCGCGGCGAGGGCATCCTCGGCGACCGGCGCCAGTGGCTCGGGAGTGAGGACGTCGGCCGAAGCACTGGCCGCTTCCCAGGCGTGGTTGGCCGGGACGATCAAGGTTGCGATGCGACCAGCGCCGCCGCGCGCAGCCTGCACCGCCTCGGCACCGGCGAGCGCGAGATCCTCGGCCGACTCCGACACCCGCACCCACTGCGACTGCAACCGCGCGTGCCCCGGTACGTCCGAGGTCAGCGGCGCATCGTACTGGTGATGCCACACGGCGTGGTCGCCGACGATGTTGACGATGGCCGAATGCGCCTTCTGCGCGTTGTGCAGGTTGGCCATGCCGTTGGCGTAGCCCGGCGCGAGGTGCAGCAGGGTGATGGCCGGCTTGCCGCTCATGCGCGCATAGCCGTCGGCGGCGCCACTGACCACGCCCTCGAACAGGCACAGGATCGGGCGCACGCGATCGCTCTTGCCGATGGCTGTGACGAGATGCATTTCCGACGTGCCGGGATTGGCGAAGCAGACTTCGATACCAGATGCGACCAGGGCATCGAGAAGCGTGTGGGCGCCGTTCATGAAGGGTTCCTTAGGATCTTGTGTGAAGCGTGGCCACACCCCGCGCGCGGCCCCGCCGCATGTTACTTTGCGGCGGAAAAATCCGGCAAACGGCCGCCATCGACGCGCTACACTGCGGGCCCACGAGTGCCGTACGGGAGCGGTCGGATGCGAAGCGAATTGATGCTGATGGCCGGCTACCACGCCTGGGCCTTCGAACGTCTCTACACCAACCTGCTGCCGCTCGACGACGCTGCCTACCGTGCCGATTGCGGGCTGTTCTTCCGCAGCATCCACGGCACGCTGAACCACCTGTTACTGGCCGATCGCGTGTGGTACGCACGCCTCCAGGGCGAGCACTACGAAGTGTCGGGACTCGATGCCGAACTCGAAACCGAGCGCCTTGCCCTCGAACACGCGTTGGCTGACCACGCCCCACGCTGGGCGCAGTGGATCGCGGCCGCCGACGATGCGCGGCTGGCCGCCACGCTGGAATACACCAATCTCGCCGGTACCGTCTTCGCCAACCCGCTCGCAGCGGTCCTGCTCCACGTGTTCAACCACGGCACCCACCACCGTGGCCAGATCTCGACGGCCTTGACCGCGCAAGGCCTGGCCGCGCCGGAACTCGACCTGATCGCCTACCTGCGCGGTGTCGGGGCGCCGCTGCCGGCGGTCTGAGGCGCGCCGGGCGCGACCGGCACCAGACCGAGGAGCGCGGGGGTGTCGCCCTTCACCCAGGTGCGATGACCCTGGCCAGCGGTGTCTTCGAGCAGGAAGACCTCGCCCGCACCGAAGGTGCGACGTGCGCCGTCGCCCGTTTCGATCTCGAGTGTCCCGGCGAGGATGAGTCCGTACTGGCGGCGCGGCGCCGGGTGCCAGTCGCCGAAGTAGCCGGGTGGCAGCGAGGCGAACGCGATGTCGCTCGCGGGCAGGCGTTGCGAGACCGCAACGGCGGGGGCCGGTGGAGCGTAGTCCTGCTCATCGAGCAGGATGGCACCCGTCTCGAAGCGGGTCTCCCCGGCCGGATTGCTGGTGATGCGGACGATCTCGAGCAGCGGCGTTGCAGCAGCGCCGCTCACGGCGTCAGCGGCGTCAGCGGCGCTGGCGACGAGCACGGCGGCAAGGAACAGGGGCGAGAATCTGGTCATTCGGCTTCTCCGGTCAGCGCTGCGTTGCCAGCGTCGAGGGCGAGTGCCGCGCAGCCGGGCTCGTAGCGCGCCCGCACGCGGTGGAACTGGCGCCAGTCGCCGCCGGTCAACGCGGTCATGGCGACCGCGGCGTCGCCCATGAGGCGGTCGAACGCGGCGAGGTCGAGGTAACGCAGGGCGCGATTGCGCGCGCGTTCGCCGGCGCCGTACAGCGCTTCGTACTCGCGCATCGACGCCGCGTTGGTGGCATTGAAGAAATAGGCGGCGCAGGTCGCCAGGTGCTCCACCTCGGCCTGCACGTCGGCAGGCAGCGGTTCCGCGGCACGGGCGGCAACGGTGAACGTGCCCACGACGAGCAGGGCTGGCACCCACCCGCGCCTCAGCGACTCATTCATCGAGTTTGAAGGCCAGAGCGCTGTCCTCGCCACGCCCCAGGGCGGCGACGTGTTCGGCGAAATTGAGCAGGCCGACCAGGCCCTCGCCCGCCGCCATGCGGTGCCGCAGTTCGCTCTCCAGGCGCTCGATCGCCTGCGCGCGTTCGACCAGCTGAGCGAACACCGCGGCGGTCGCGACGACGATGCCATCGTCGTCACCGACCAGCACGTCACCCGGCAGGATCTCGACGCCGCCGCAGCGCACCGCCACCTGGGTCTCGGCCAGCCGGCGCGTGGTGCCGGAACAGGGGCAGCAGCCGCGTGCCCACACCGGCAGGTCGAGCCCGGCAATGGTCCGCGTATCACGCACCAGGCCGTCGACGACGATGCCGGCCAGCCCACGACGGCGTGCTTCGATCGAGAACAGTTCGCCGACCACCGCGCGCGTGCTCGCGCCGGTGTCGACCACCAGAACTTCGCCCGGCGCGGACTCGTCGAGGGCCTGGATGACGCCGAGGAAGTCGTCGTCCACGCGCACGGTGCGCGCGACGCCGACCATCTTCACGCCCGGCGCAACCGGGCGCAGGCCCGGATCGCACACGCGCAGGGTCTTGTCGGCGTCGGCGAGCGAGGCGGTATCGAGGCGGCGCAGGGCTTCGCGGAGTTCTGGCGTCATGACGATTCCTTGGCGCCCCGGAGCGCACCGAGCAACTGGCGGGCTCCACCGGCGAACAGGCTGATGTCGGTACTGCAACAGAGCAGGTTGTAACCCTCGTCGGCGCGCGGCACGACGAGATCCGGGGTGACGCCGAAGAAGCCGAGGCGCATGCCGCGCGCGAGGCAGGTGTCACGCACGTGGGCGATGGCGGCCTGCACTTCGGGGTCGTCGAGACGGCCGGTGCGGTTCATGCTCGCCGAGAGGTCGTAGGGGCCGACGAGAACCGCATCGACGCCCTCCACGGCACAGATCTCCTCGATGTTCTCGACCGCGTCGACGTGTTCGGCCTGCACCACCACCGTGGTCCCGTCGTTGGCATGCGCCAGGTAGTCGGCGAAGTCCAGACCGTAGCGGCTGGCGCGGTTGAGGCCGATGCCGCGGCTACCCATCGGGGCGTACTTGGCATAGCTGACGACGAGGCGCGCATGCGCCGCGGAATTGACCTGGGGCACCATGATGCCGGCGGCGCCGGCGTCGAGCGCGCGCTTGATCGAGATCTCGTCGCCGCGCGACAGGCGCACGATGCAGGGCACGTCACGTGCGCTGCGTACGATGTCCTGCACGGCGTCCGGCAGCAGCGGCGCGTGTTCCGTCTCGACGAACAACCAGTCGAAGCCGAGCGCGCACAACACTTCGACCACCTCGGGCGACGGCAACGTCACCATGGTGCCGTAGAGCTTGTCACCCGCCAGCAGGCGGCGGCGGAAATCAGGGTTCATGCGTCAGGCGCCGGGGAAACGGGACCGCGATTCTAGCCTGCATTTCCCGCCCGTGTCGGTGGCACCGGCGAGATGCCGGCACGACCGTGGCAGCATCAACCGGGCACGTCGAAGTGCTGCTCCCACGCGAGGCCCTTGGAGTCGACGACTTCCGCGCGCAGTTCGCGCGCGCCGGTGTCGCGGAAGAAGAAACGGAAGCTCGGATCGGCACTGACGGAGAAGCCCGTTTCCGCCGTCATCAGCAGGTCGTCACCGTGGTAGAGCCGGATGGTCTTGACGTAGTGCTCGGGGCGGATGAGCTGGGTCTTCTGGTCCTTCTGCATGCCGGTGATGTTGGGGTGACTCAGCATGAACTGGCCGATCAGGAGGTCGTCGTCGCCCTCGTCGCCGATGGTGCGGAACTTCATCGAGCCGATACGCTCCATCGCCGCCTCGAAATCCGCCGCCAGCGGTGCCGAACAGCCGCCCGCGGCCTTGACGTAATTCGTCACCATGTGGTGCTCGCCGGTATTCAACACCGCGACCGCCCGCACGTTGGTGTACTGGTCGACGCGCACCCGCATGGCGAGGTCGGCGCGGCCCATCTGCGGCGTCAGCGTGAATACGCCGACCAGCGGCTGCGGATTGTTCTCGACGAAGACGTAGAGCTTCTCGATGTAGCGCTCGGCGGTCTGCGGGATGCCGGCGGTGATCGAAACCGGGGTGTAGGCGGCATCCTCCGAGCGATAGGGCGTTTTCATGTCGATGATCGAGCGCCCCTCGGCCAGCTCGACGTCCGGAAAATACTTCGGCTTGAGCAGGGTCGCCCAGATGTCGACCGCCGATTGCTGGGCGTGGGCGCCGGTCGAGACCAGCAACAGGGCCAGCACGGCCCGGGTCAGCAGATGCAACATGTCGCTACTCCTTGGAGATGGCGGCGCCACGGGCACCGCCTGTCACCAGCATGGCGTGGATGTCCCACCAGGTTCGCGCGGTGCCGACATGGTACTCGTCGCCACACGTGCCTGGCCGGCAGGGCGAACCGGCCGGCTCGGACAACGCTTCCCGGATTCGGTGCGCGGTCATCGCCCGCCACTCGATGTGACCTTGGACGTCACCACGCGGCGCCGGGTTCCAGCGCCCGGCACGACGCGGCGCGGATCCGCTCGGAAAACCGCTTGCGAGGCGGGATTCCATGTCTGGTCAATGGCTTGCGAAATACGTTATACCTAAGCCCGCAGCCTCGCAATCGGCCACGAGGGCCCTCCCGGCGGATGAAGAACGTGCGCAACCTGCTGGCCGTGGTGCTCGCCACCACGCTCACCATCATCCTCCTGTTGTGGGCCACGGGGGACGACGCACCGCGCCCGACGCCACCCACGCCGGCGCCGGCGCCGGGCACGACCGCCATCGATACCGCCACCGGCGACACCCGGGAAACCACTTCGATGGTCGTCCCCCCCGGCGACAACGTGGCGCGCTACTACTTCGATGTCGTCGGTCACGATGCCGCCGAATTCCAGGCCCTGCTCGAACGGGCCGAGATGATTTTCGAGGAGACACCGCCGGCCGAGCGACCGCGTCTGAGCGTGGTCCTGGTGTTGCACGGCCCCGACGTCGAGTTCTTCGACCTGCGCAACCGCGAACGCTACCCGGGCCTCATCGAGCGCGCGGCACGCCTCGATGCCGCCGGCGTGTTCGACTTCAAAGTGTGTACCGTCTCGGCCGAACGGCGCGCCCTGGCGGCCGACCAGTTACCCGATTTCGTCGAACTCGTGCCCTATGCACCGGACGAGATCGCGCGGCTGGAACAAGCGGGCTTCGTGCGGCTGTAGGGTGTGGCCGCGGCCGTAGCGGTCGCCGCCCGCGACGCGTTCCGCCACCCGTTCAGAAGTGGCGATAGCCGGCCAGCCCGGCCGACACGTCCCGTCCCGCACCGTCGCGACAGCACACGCCGGCGCCGGCGGTGACGCTACCGATCTCCGTGACGGCGACGTCGAGCCCGGCGGCGAGCGCGACCACCCGAGCGACGTCTTCTGCCGCCACCGTGAACGCGAGTTCATAGTCATCGCCGCCGGCGGCGGCGCTGCGTGCGGCTTGAACACCGGTCTCGCGACAGAGTGCAGGCGATACCGGCAGACGCTCGAGCTCGAGGTCGATGGCCACGCCGCTGGCGCGGGCGATATGGCCCACATCGGCGACCAGGCCGTCGGAAACGTCGATGGCAGCGTGGGCGAGCCCCGCCAGTGCCTGTCCCAGGGCGAGCCGTGGCGTCGGGCGGTAATAGCGCTGCAACAGCCAGGCCTGATCGGCGTTCGGCGCAGTTGCGTCGAGGAAATCGAGCGCCGCGCGGGCATCACCCAGCGTGCCCGAGACCATGACGCGGTCGCCGACCCGGGCGGCGTCGCGCCTGAGCGGCATCGCGGGAGCCCAGCCGATGAGCTGCAGGCTCACGGTCAACGGCCCGCGCGTGGTGTCGCCGCCGACGAGGGCGACGTGCGCCGGGCCGAGCGCGACCGCAAGACCGCCGGCGAACGCCTCCAGCCACGACGGCTCGGCGGTTTCGAGGGTGAGCGCGAGGGTGGCGAATCGTGGCTGCGCGCCCATCGCGGCGAAATCGGAGAGATTGACCGCGGCGAGCTTGTAACCGAGCGCCGCCGGCGGACAGTCGAGCGGCACGTGCACGCCCGCGACCAGCGTATCTACGGAGACCGCGAGCAAACCGCCCGGCGGCGCGCGCAACAGGGCGGCGTCGTCGCCGATGCCGAGCACGACGTCATCGGCGGGCGCCGCGAGCGGCGCGAAATAGCGTGCGATGAGATCGAATTCGCCCATGTCGATGCCGGGGCCGCGATGGCCGCGGGCGAATTCAGAGGTCGCCCGACTCGGGAGGCGGCAGGTCGCCCGTCGCGTGACCGACTGCCGCGACCTCGACCGCGCGCAGCGACTGCGCAAGGCGGTCGAGTACGCCGTTGACGTAGCGGTGCCCCTCGACGGTACCGAACATCTTGCACAGCTCGACGCCTTCGTTGATCACCACCCGGAACGGCATCTCCAGGCAGTTGCGCAGTTCATAGGCGCCGAGCAACAGCACGCTGCGCTCGACCGGATCGAGCATCGTCCATTCGCGGTCGATGCAGGCTTCGAGGTCGGTACGCAGGGTGTCGAACTGGCGCGGCACCTCGCGCACGAGAATACCGAAGTAATCGAGGTCCACACCGTTCAGTTCGCGCTCGGCGACGAACTCGGCGACGATCGCGGGCGGTTCCTGCCCGGTCATCTGCCATTGGTACAAGGCCTGCACCGCGCAGCGCCGCGCACGCACCCGCCCCTGGTTACCCGGCCGTCGTGACATGCTCAGCGTACGTGCCCGCGGGATGCGGCGACGTCGCACGGTACGTCCGGCCGCGCGCGATGCGCGCGCCAGCTGGCGCAGCCGGGGGCTCTTGGAAGGCGTCGCAGCAGGCGAGACAGTGCTTGCACGGGCCGCTCAGAGCTGACGCATGAGCGAGATCATCTCCAGCGCCACCGTCGCCGCCTCGGCGCCCTTGTTGCCGGCCTTGGTGCCGGCTCGCTCGATGGCCTGTTCGATGGTGTCGACGGTGAGCACGCCGAAGATGACCGGCACGCCGGTGTCGGCGGCGACGCCGCCCAAGCCGCGCTCGGCGCCGCCGGCGACATGTTCGAAGTGCGCCGTCGAGCCGCGGATCACCGCGCCGAGCGCGATCACGGCGTCGTACTTGCCACTTTGCGCGAGCTTGCGCACCGCCACCGGCAACTCGAAGGCGCCGGGCACCCGCACCACGGTGACCTGGGCCTTGGTCGTGGCATGACGCTCGAGCGCATCGAGGCAGCCGGCTTCGAGCTGGTCGACGATGAAATGGTTGAAGCGGGCGCAGACCACCGCGATGCTCGCGGCCTCGGTCAGGACCGGGCGCCCCTCAATGATGGTGACGTCGTGCATCGCGCGATCTCCCTCAGTTGACATACTCGACGACTTCGAGGCCGAAACCCGAGATCGCATGATACTTGCGCGGGTTGCTCATCACGCGCATCTTGCGCACGCCGAGGTCGGCGAGGATCTGCGCGCCGAGACCGATCTGCCGCCAGTCCATCGGGTTGGCCTCGCGCTGCGGCGCGGCCGGTTCCTCACCCTGCGCGTAACGCATGACCTGGCGTACGAGGTCGCCGCTCTCGATCTGGTTCGCGAGCACCACCACCACGCCTTCGCCCGCCTCGTCGACGCGCTTCAAGGCATCACGCAGCGGCCAACCGGTGTCCTTGCGGATGCTCGCCGTGAGATCCTCGAACGGGTTGTAGATGTGCACGCGCACGAGGGTCGGCCGCTCGGGGTCGATGCGGCCCTTGACCATGGCCATGTGAACGTCGCCACGGATGGCGTCGTGGTAGGCATGCAGCATGAAATCGCCGAACTCGGTCGGCAGCACCGAGCTCGCCGCGCGCTCGACGGTCTTCTCGTTCTCGATGCGGAAGCGAATGAGATCGGCGATGGTGCCGATCTTGACGTCGAACTGTTCGGCGATGAGTTCGAGATCCGGGCGCCGTGCCATGGTGCCGTCGTCCTTCAGGATCTCGACGATGACGGCCGCCGCTTCGAGACCGGCGAGACGCGCGAAGTCGCAGCCCGCCTCGGTGTGGCCGGCCCGGGTCAGCACGCCGCCGGGCTGGGCCATCAGCGGGAAGATGTGCCCGGGTTGAACGAGATCGGCGGGCGTCGCGCCGGGCGCCACCGCGGCCTGCACGGTACGTGCGCGGTCGGCTGCCGAGATACCGGTGGTCACGCCGACAGCGGCCTCGATCGAGACGGTGAAATTGGTGCGATGGGTGTAACGGGTGTCCTGCACCATCAGCGGCAGGTTCAGGCGGCGACAACGTTCCTCGGTCAGGGTCAGGCAGATCAGGCCGCGGCCGTACTTGGCCATGAAATTGATGTGCTCGGGCGTGCAGTGCGAGGCGGCGAGAATGAAATCGCCCTCGTTCTCGCGATCCTCATCGTCCATGATGATGATCATCTTGCCGTCGCGGATGTCGTCGATCAGTTCCTGGGCGGTGTTCAGTTTCATGTCGTCGGCTGCGGTCTTGGTAGTGCGCGGATGGCCGCGCGGCCCGCGATTATATAGAAGCGTCGCGGCGCCGCCGACCGCGGCATCAGCTGCCGCGCACGAAGCCGGCGGCGGCGAGGCTGGCCAGGGAGACGCCGTCGGCGGCGCCATCGCCGAGCAGGCGCTCGACGTAGCGGGCGATCAGATCGACCTCGACGTTGACCTCGTCGCCCGCCGCGAGCGCGCCGAGCGTGGTGCGCTCGAGGGTGTGGGGAATGGTCAGGATCTCGAAATCCTCGGGCCCGGCCGCGTTCACCGTCAGGCTGACGCCGTCGAGACACACCGAGCCCTTGAAGGCCAGGTAGCGCGCGAGTTCGCGCGGCACGCCGATCACGAAACGCAGGTATTCGCCGTGGGGTTCGCGCCGGTTCACCCGGCCGATACCGTCGACGTGGCCGCTGACGAGGTGGCCGCCGAGACGCTCGTCGAGACGCAGTGCCTTCTCCAGGTTGACGCCGTCGCCGACCGTGCGCCGGCCGAGCGTGGTGCGGGCGAGGGTCTCGTGCGAGACGTCGACCTCGAAGCTGTCGCGGTCGAAGGCGACGACGGTGAGGCACGGCCCCGACACCGCGATCGAATCGCCGAGCGCGACATCGGAGAGATCCAGGCCGCCGGCGGCGATACGCAGGCGCATCGCGTCCCCGCGTGGCGTGATCGCGGCCAGGCGACCGACGGTGGCGACGATTCCGGTGAACATCTCAGTCGGCCTCTCCCGTACCAGAGCCCTCGCGGGCGTGGAAAACCAGTGCCATATCATCGCCCAGTCGCGTCGACGAAACGAGGTCGAACGCGTACGCGTCGGCGAGCCGGGCGGGGCTCGCGATTTCGAAGGCGCGGCGTGCGGTGCGCCCGAGCAACTTCGGCGCAAGGTGTACGACCAGTTCGTCGACGAGGCCGGCGGCGAGGAAGCGCCCGGCCAGGGTCGGCCCGGCCTCGACCAGAACGTCGTTGACCGGCAGCTCGCCGAGCAGGTCGAGCACCGCGCCGAGGTCGAGCCCGTGTGACGTCACGCTCACCGTACGCACGTCACCGCCGGCGGCGCGCAGACCGTCAGCGGCCGGGCCGACGACCGACGCGCCCAGGATCAACACCGGCCCGGCGAGATCGAACAGACGCGCGGTCGGCGGCGTCCGCAGCGCGCTGTCGAGTACCACCCGCCACGGCTGGCGGCCGCGCACTTCGTAGGCCGGGTCGCGCACGTCGAGGCGCGGATCGTCGGCCAGCACGGTACCGATGCCGGTGACCACGGCGCCCGCCGCGGCGCGCAGGCCCTGCACGGCCGCACGCGCCACCGGCCCCGTGATCCACTGGCTCTCGCCGCTGGCGAGCGCCGTCGCGCCGTCGAGGCTCATCGCGATCTTGAGCACGACGCGCGGCCGCCCGGTCAGCATGCGCTGGAAGAAGCCGGCGTTGACCGCCCGCGCCGCCACCGCCTCCACCCCGCCGTGAACCTCGACGCCGGCCGCACGCAGGCGAGCCGCGCCACTGCCATTGACGGCCGGGTTGGGATCGTCCGGACCATAGACCACGCGCGCGATGCCGGCGGCGATCAGGGCTTCGGAACAGGGTCCGGTGCGGCCGTGGTGATTGCAGGGTTCGAGCGTGACGTAGGCAGTGGCGCCCTGCGCCCGCGCGCCGGCCGCGGCCAGAGCCACGACCTCGGCGTGGCCTTCGCCGGCGCGCGCGTGGAAGCCATGTCCGACCACCTCGCCGTCGCGGACCAAGATGCAGCCGACCGCCGGGTTGGGCGAGACCGAGTAGCGGCCCTCGCGCGCGAGTTCGATGGCCTCGCGCAGAAAGACGCGGTCCCGCTCGTCGACTGCCGGCATGGCGTTCAGTGGCGGCTGACGCCGCCGACGACGACCGGCCAGTTCGGCGGGAGCAGCGTTCCCGTCACGGCCATTCAGCCGCCCTTGCCCGGCTTGCCGGGTTTCTCCGCTTCGATGAGTTCGAGCTGCTGTTCGCGCAAGTCCGGTGGCAAGTCGTTCTCGAGTCGCTCGATCTCCTCGAGGAACGCGCGCACGTCCTCGAAGCTGCGATAGACCGAGGCGAAGCGCACGTAGGCCACCTGGTCGAGGCCGCGCAGGGCGTCCATGACCATCTCACCGATCTTCACCGAATCGATCTCACGTTCACCGCTCTCGCGCACGCGGCGCTTGACATGGTTGATGGCGTGCTCGACCCGTTCCATCGGCACCGGGCGTTTTTCCAAGGCCTTGACGATGCCCCCGCGCAGCTTGTCGTCGCTGAAGGTCTCGCGCCGGCCGTCGCTCTTGATCACCCGCGGCAGACTGAGTTCGGCCGTCTCGTAGGTGGTGAAGCGTGCCTTGCAGCTCTGGCATTCGCGGCGCCGGCGGATCTGGTCACCGTCGCCGAGCAGGCGCGAGTCGATGACACGGGTATCGGCATGGGTACAGAACGGACAATGCATGACCTCTACTCCCTGACCGGCTGGTGCGCAAGAGCCACCGCGGACCGCGCCGAAGTCTTCCGCGCGGCAGACTGCGTCATCGCGGCCGGCCGGCGGCCGCGCGGGGCGCGTGCGAAGTCTCGCCCATCAACCGGCATAGACCGGGAAACGTCCGCACAACTCCTCGACCTGCGCGCGCACGCGGTCGTTGACGGCGTCGTCCTCGATGG
The DNA here is from genome assembly GCA_050184115.1 of Gammaproteobacteria bacterium. Taxonomy (GTDB): domain Bacteria; phylum Pseudomonadota; class Gammaproteobacteria; genus JACKNG01. The sequence continues at coordinate 133,849 of JBFXAQ010000008.1, forward strand.
CGTCGAGGACATCGCACATCCAGTCGGCGACCTGCCGCGCCTCGTCGACGCCGAAACCGCGCGTGGTCATCGCCGGCGTGCCGATCCGGATCCCCGACGTCACGAACGGCGACTGCGGGTCATTGGGCACGGCGTTCTTGTTGACCGTGATGTGAGCACGACCGAGCGCGGCATCGGCGGCCTTGCCGGTGATGCCCTGGGCGACCAGGTCGACCAGGAACAGGTGATTGTCCGTCCCACCCGAGACGACCTTGTAGCCGCGCGACATGAAGGTTTCCGCCATGGCGCCGGCATTGGCCAGCACGCGCTCCTGGTAGACGCGGAACTCCGGTTCCATGGCCTCCTTCAGTGCCACTGCCTTGGCCGCGATGATGTGCATCAGCGGCCCGCCCTGCAGTCCGGGGAACACCGCCGAGTTGAGCTTCTTCTCGATGGCTTCCTCGGCGCGCGCCAGGATCAGCCCCGAGCGCGGCCCGCGCAGGGTCTTGTGGGTGGTGGTGGTGGTGACGTCGGCCAGCCCGACCGGGCTCGGGTAGAGACCGACCGCGACCAGCCCGGCGACGTGGGCGATGTCGGAGACGAGGTAGGCACCGACCTCGTCGGCGATCTCGCGGAAACGCGCCCAGTCGACGATGCGTGAGTAAGCCGAGAAACCGGTCATGATCAGGCGCGGCTTGTGCTCGCGGGCGAGGCGCACGACCTGGTCGTAGTCGATGTGGCCGGTCGCGGCGTCGAGGCCGTACTGTACGGCGTGGTAGGTGCGCCCGGAGAAATTGACCGCCGCGCCGTGGGTGAGATGGCCACCGTCGGCGAGGCTCATGCCGAGCACGGTGTCGCCGGGCTCGAGCAAGGCGAGGTAGACCGCGCCGTTGGCCTGCGACCCGGAATGCGGCTGAACGTTGGCGTAGTCGGCGCCGAACAACGCCTTGGCGCGGGCGATGGCGAGGCGCTCGACCTCGTCGACATGTTCGCAGCCGCCGTAGTAGCGCTTGCCTGGATAGCCCTCGGCGTACTTGTTGGTCAGCACGGTGCCGGCGGCCGCCAGCACGCGCGGGCTGACGTGGTTCTCGGAGGCGATCAGCTCGATGTGGGTCTCCTGGCGGCGCACCTCGGCAGCGAGGGCGCGGGCCAGTTCGGGGTCGAAATCGTCAATGGTCATATCACGGGCAAACATGCGGGGCCTGTCCTCGGGAGACGTCGGATGGCGGATTGCCGCGCGGCTGTGCGGCGCCCGCGCAATTATCGGCCATCCGCTTGGCACGCACAACAAAACATCTTGAATTTTCAGGATTTATGTCTCGACCGACGCGCCCCTCCGCGAGCTCGTCCGGCTACAGTTCCAGGCGCCTGCGGTCGCTATCGCGGAGCATGAGTCCCGCGCCCCTCTCAACCTTCGATTTCAGCACCGAGTCGGCCATCCGGCGTTTCCCGGCCGTCAACCGCGATCGGCTCAACCGCGTCGCCGCCGCGCTCAGTGCCCGGCAGGCCGATTTCCTCGACCTGCTGCCGCTGCTGTTCCACCTCAACCACCCGCAGTTGCCGGGCTACGTGGCGCGCGAGACCCCCTTCGGCATCGCCGATTACTCGCCGACCCAGGCTGCCCTGCGGGCGCTACGCCGGCTGTGTCGTCCGCTCGACATCGAGCGCCGCTCGCCGCCGCGGCTTGCCATCCGCGGCCTCTACCTGATGGGCAGTCCCGGCACCATCGCCTACTCGCGCGACAGCGATCTCGATATGTGGCTGGTCCACGACCCGGCGCTCGCCGCCGAAGCGCTTGCCGAGCTGGTCGAGAAGGCCACCCGCATCGAGGCCTTCGCCGCCGACCTCGGACTCGAAGTGCACTTTTTCGTTCTCGACGCCGAACGCTTCCGCCGCGGCCAGACGCTCTCGCTGTCCGCCGAGTCGAGCGGCAGTTCGCAGCACTACGTGCTGCTCGACGAGTTCTACCGTTCGGCGGTCCTGCTTGCCGGCCTGCCGCCGTTGTGGTGGCGCGTGCCGACCTGTTACGACGCCGACTACGACGCCTTCACCGCCGAGGGCATCCAGCGCCGGGTGTTCGACGCGCGTGACTACATCGACTTCGGCGGGCTGCCACGGATCCCGGCCGAGGAGTTCTTCGGTGCCGCCGTGTGGCAGCTCTACAAGAGCATCGACTCGCCCTACAAGTCGGTGCTGAAGCTGCTGCTGATGGAGACCTACGCGGCGGAGTACCCGGAGACGACGCTGCTCTGTGCGCGCTACAAGGGCGCCATCGAACGCGGCGAGAACGACCTCGACGCGCTCGACCCCTACATCATGATGTACACCAAGGTCGAGGAGCATCTCATGGCGCGCAACGATGCCGCGCGCCTCGACGTCATGCGCCGCTGCTTCTATCTCAAGGCCAACCTGCGCGTGAGCGAATACGATCCGCGCCGCGACGACGACTGGCGCGCGGCGGCGCTGCACGGCTTGGTCGAAGCCTGGGGCTGGAGCCAGGGGCGTACAGTGATGCTCGACCAGCGCGACCGCTGGAGCCTGTCGGTCGCCGTCGACGAACGCCAGGATCTCACCGCGACCCTGCGTTCGAGCTACGCCTTCTTGTCGCGCTTTGCGCGCAACCACGCCACCGATCTCAAGATCACCGAGCGCGACCTGCACGTGCTGGGACGCAAACTGTACGCCGCGTTCGAAAAGAAGCAGGCCAAGATCGAGGTCATCACGCGCGGCATCTGCACCCATCCCGAGGAATCGAACCTCTCCCTGCACGAAACGCGGCTCGGCGACGACACCCCGGTGTGGCTGCTGTTCTCGGGCACCGTGACTCCAGGCGAAGCCGCCTTCCGAACTCCCTTGCGGCGCTCGGCGTCGGCCACCGAGATGGTCGTGTGGTGCCATCTCAATCGGCTCGCCGACCGCGCCACCAGCTGGCACGTGTTCGCGGCCGGCGACACCCTGAACGGCAACGACGTGCGCCGCCTGCTCGATTGCCTGCAGGCAACGCTGCCGGCCGACGGCATCGCCCACGGTGACGACGACCTCGCCAGCGCGGCGCGGCTGGCGCGGGTGGTGCTGTTGGTCAACGTCGGTCTCAATCCCTTCGCCGGCACCATTGCCGAAGGCAACGTCCTGACCAGCGATCACAACGATCCGTTCCGGTTCGGCGGTCGCCGCTTCAACCTCGTGCGCTCGATCGACCTGGTCTTCGTGACGAGCTGGAACGAATCCTTCGTCTTCCGCCACGAGGGCGGCGCCGCGCTCCTCGAAGCCCTGCGCGAATGCCTCGCCTGGCTGCCACCCGGCAGCGCGCCGCCGCCAATCGTCGCCCGCTGCTTCGGTGCCGATCACGCGGGTCTCATCGCCGAGCGCGTACAACAGACCTTCGACGAGGCGCTGCGCTTCGTCGTCCGTACCGCGCCGTCGGCGACGGCCCATTTCGTGCTCGAGACGGCCGATGCGCTGCATCATCTGCGCGTCGACGCCGACACGCCGCAGATCGCCTCCTACGCCAGCAGCGGACTGCTCATGCGCGCGCTGGGCGAAGGTACCGGGGACACCTTCAATCGCGTACGTTTCGACCGCGGCTGCGAACGCGTCGCCCTGCTCGCTGCCGTCTACCGCCATAACCGTCCGGGCGTGCTGCAGATCTTCGCCGTGCAGCGCGGACCGCGGGCGGATGTCTACATCCTCGACGAACGCGGCCTGTTGCTGGTCCAGCGCCAGGATTGCTACACCGTCGAGACCCTGCTCCACCACTACCGACAGTTTCTCGACGGCGCGATGGCCCACTTGCCGGCGACCGAGAGCGCCGGCGCACCACCGTTGGTCGAGACCTGCGAAGTCGAATTGACGGGCGGCACGCCGCGACTGAAGCCGTACCAGTTCGATAACATGGGCGCCGTCGGCTACCTGCCCCTGCGCGTCCTCGCCGACGCCGACTCCAACGGCCGCCAGCAGTTCACCATCATTGCCGGCACGCGCGAGTTCTCGACCTGGGAGCACGGCGGTTCGCTGTTCCGCCAGGTCGCCGAATACGTTCTCGCGCAACGCGCCGAAGGTACCATCTACCCGATCTACATCACCGATCTCGACCTCTCGGTACGCTTCCGCCAGGTCAGCGGCATCTCCTCCCTGCGCGCCTTCGACCTGCTCGGCTACAAGAAGCGTATCGAGATTCAGCTCACGCGCGCGCTGTCGAGCGAGCATGCGACCAACGTCGTTCCACTGGCCTCCTGAACGTCACCACGCGCGAGGCAAACGTCGCCAGCGATGAGCCGCGCCGCGACCGCCGACGAGCGGTCCGACCGTACCTCCGCCACACGGCCGCAGGCCCGGTGCGGGAGCGGCGACGGGTGCGGTGGCGACGGCGAGAGGCGCGCGAGGAATGCGGGCTAGAATAGCGCCCGTTGAAGCACCCCGGACACAACATCTTGAGCAAGGCCGACAAGTTCTTCCGGCGCGCCGAGCGCCTTCTCGATCGCCTCGAACAATGGTTGCCTCCGGCAGCCACCGCACCCTTCGACGCCGCGGACGCGCATGCCTGGCGCTGGCGGCGCGGACGCAGCCACGGCCGGCTCGAGCCGATCCGTCGCTTCAACGGCGTGCGCCTCGATGACCTCCTGCACATCGAGCGCCAGAAGTCGGAACTCGTGCGTAACACGCGCCAGTTCCTCGGTGGCCTGCCGGCCAACAACGCGCTGCTGTGGGGGCCGCGTGGCACTGGTAAATCCTCGCTGGTCAAGGCGCTCCTCAACGACTTCGCACCGCACGGCCTGCGCCTGGTCGAGGTCGACCGGCTCGACCTGGTCGACCTGCCGGAGATCATCGATCATCTCGATGGTGACGACGGTCGCTACGTCATCTATTGCGACGACCTCTCCTTCGACGAGAACGACGCCACCTACCGCGCGCTCAAGACCGTGCTCGACGGTTCGGTGCTCGATACGCCGGACAACATCGTGATCTATGCGACGTCGAACCGCCGCCACCTGCTGCCCGAGCGCATGAGCGACAACCAGGACACCCGGGTAGTCGACGGCGAACTGCACCACGGCGAAGCCGTGGAGGAGAAGATATCGCTGTCCGAGCGCTTCGGCCTGTGGCTGTCCTTCCACCCGCTCAACCAGGAACGCTACCTCGACATCGCCCGTCACTGGTTGACCGCCCACGGCGTCGACTGCGACGACGTGGCGCGCGCGGCGGCACTGCAATGGGCGCTGCTGCACGGCTCGCGCAGCGGCCGCACGGCGGCCCAGTTCGCCCGTGACTGGGCTGGCCGCCAGGCCCTGGAGAACGACCATGGCTGATACACCCACGGCTGACGAACTCGCCCGCGTACGCGCGGGAGCACGTTGCCTCGCCGACAACGCCACAATCGAGCGCGCCGTCGACCACATGGCGCAGGCCATCACCGAGAAGCTGAGTCAGGCCGATCCGCTACTGCTGACCGTGATGAACGGCGGCCTGGTACCCGCGGCCATGCTGCTCAGGCGCCTCGATTTCCCGCTGCAGGTCGATTACACCCACCTCACCCGCTACGGGCTGCGCACGACCGGCGGCGAACTACGCTGGGTGAAACGACCGCCCGAGAGCGTGCGTGGTCGTACCGTGTTGATCGTCGACGACCTGCTCGATCACGGCATCACCCTCGGCGCCATTGTCGAGGCCTGTCATGACCTCGGCGCGGCCGAAGTGCTGACGGCCGTGCTCATCACCAAGCAAGTCGAGCAACGCGCTGGCCTGCGCAGTACGGACTTCTCCGCCCTCTCGTTACCGGACGACTACTTGTTCGGCTACGGCATGGATTACAAGACGTACCTGCGCAATGCACCCGGCATCTACGCCGTCAACGGGGATCACGCGTGAGCCTCGCCGTCATCGGTGGCAGCGGGCTCTACGACCTCGCCGAACTCGAGGAGCGCCGCGAACGACGCGTGATGACGGCCTGGGGCGAACCCTCCGCGGCGGTCGTCAGTGGGCGCCTCGGCGGCCGCCCCGTGATGTTCCTCGCCCGCCACGGCGCCGGTCACCGCTATCCGCCGCACAAGATCAACTACCGCGCCAACATCGCCGCCCTGCACGCGCTCGGCGCGAGCGCCATCGTCGGCACGGCCGCGGTCGGCGGCATCGGTCCGGCGACCGGCGCCATCGTCGTTCCGCACGATCTCATCGACTACACCTGGGGCCGCGAGCACACCTATTCCGACGGCTCGCAGGCCAGCCCCCAACACGTCGATTTCACCCAGCCATACACCCCGGCGTTGCGCCTGGCGCTGCTGGACGCCGCCGCGCGCGCCGGCATCTCCGTGACCGACGGCGGCGTGTACGCTGCGACCCAGGGGCCGCGGCTGGAATCGGCGGCGGAAGTCGATCGCCTCGAACGCGACGGCTGCACCCTGGTCGGCATGACCGGGATGCCGGAGGCCGGCCTTGCACGCGAACTCGAGCTCGCCTACGCCAATGTTTCGCTGGTGGTGAACGCTGCCGCCGGACGCGCCGCCGGCCCGATCACGATGGCGGAGATCGAACGCGAACTGGCCGGCGGGATGACGCGCATCCGCGCCCTCATCGCGGCGCTCGCAACCGGCTGGGAGGCGTGATCGGCAGCAGCGATACCGACGCGGGCCTGGGAATTGGTGACAGTTTACTTTCGTGCCGTGATCGCGCCGTCGCTACGCCGACGAGAAAAGTAAACTGTCACCAGTTCCGGCGCGTGCGTCCGGCGGCCGGGCGCGCGGAAAACGTGAGCGGCCACCAATTCCCCTCCCTGTCCCAGTTCCTGTCGTCGATTCGCACCCGCCGCGTCTTGTGCCATCAATCGGCCGGTGTGGCCACGCTGGCAGCAGCGTCCTCGCCCGGGTCCTCCGGCTCGTCGGCACCGGCTGCGTTCTCCGGCGCATCCGGCTCCGGCAGTACGTAGGGCGCGACCTGCACCAGCACGCCGAACAACGGGTGGTCGAAATAGTGCGTCTCGCGCAGCTTGACCCTGCGCGTCTCGGCGAGGCGCACCGGCGTGCCATCGTGGTCATAGACGAAATCGACCTCGACGTGCAGCAGCCGCGCGACCTTGATGGCAACCGTGCCCTCGACCCGCGGTGTGCGCGCCAGCGGCACCCCCCCCGGCCCGAGCCGGATCGGCGCCGCGCCGCCCTCGTCGAGGTCCGACAGGTAGACGCGCCGCGCCCCGGCAACACCGAAGCTCGGCTGACGCCAGGCCGCCGCCAGCAGCAGTTCGTAATCACCCGACGCGACCCGCGCGGCAGCGCCGGCGAGGCGACGCTCGGCGCGTGGCAACGGCCGGAAGGCGACCTCGACCGGCGCGGCTCCGGGCAATGCACCCGGTTCGTCGGCGAGATCTGGCAGTTCGGTGACGAGGCGCATGGCACTGTCGTAGTCCGGCAGGCTGGCGAGCGCCGGAAACATCTCGCCGCTGCTGTTGAGTGTGCCGGCGTGCCGGAACACCACCACCTCGACCTGGTACCAGCGTGCCCAGACCGCCGGCGACGCCAGCAGCAGCAGCAGAGCGCACAGCGCAGCCCGTTCAAGCCGCCGCATGGCGACGGGCGAAGCGGTTGAACAGGGTCCTGAGTTCCTCAAAGCGCGCTTGCGCATCGGGCAATTCCTTCACCAGCCGCAACTTGTCACCGCCATCGAAGCGGTAGTCGGGATCGGTCTGCACGAGTTCGATGATGCTCATCGGGTCGATGTTCGGCTGCGCGTGGAATTCGATCCGCCCGCCGCGGCTGCCGAGATCGATGCGGCGGATGCCGAGGCGTTCCGCGTCGAGCTTGAACGATGTTACACGAAAGAGATTCTCGACCGGCGCGTCGAACACGCCGAAGCGGTCGATGATCTCCTCGCGCAGGTCGGACAGCTCCTCGGCGCTGCGGCTCGACGCGATGCGCTTGTAGAGGATGAGCCGCGCATGCACGTCGGGCAGGTAATCCTCGGGCAGCAGGGCGGCGATGTGGAGCTCGACTTCGACCCGCGCGTCCATGGCGTCGTCGAGGTCGATGCCGCGCCCCGCTTTGAGCGCGCTGACGGTACGGTTGAGCAACTCGGAGTAGAGACCGAAGCCGATCTCCTGGATGTGACCGCTCTGCTCGTCGCCGAGGATCTCGCCGGCGCCGCGGATCTCGAGGTCGTGGGTGGCCAGGGTGAAGCCGACACCGAGTTCCTCCAGCGATTCGATCGCTTCGAGGCGCTTGATCGCGTCCTGGGTCATGGCCTTGCGGTGCGGGACCACGAGGTAGGCGTAGGCGCGGTGATGCGAGCGCCCGACGCGTCCGCGCAGCTGGTAGAGCTGGGCGAGGCCGAACTTGTCGGCGCGGTTGATAATGATGGTGTTGGCGTTGGGTACGTCGATACCGGTCTCGATGATCGTGGTGCACACCAGCACGTTGCAGCGGCCGTGGTAGAAATCGAGCATCACGCGCTCGAGGGCCGATTCGCGCATCTGGCCGTGGGCGACCGCGATGCGCGCCTCGGGCACGATGGCGGCGAGATCGTCAGCCTTCTGCTGGATGTTCTCCACCTCGTTGTGCACGAGGTAGACCTGTCCGCCACGTCCGATCTCGCGCAGGATGGCCTCGCGCAACAGGGCGTCGGCCCATTCGCGCACGAAGGTCTTGATGGCCAGGCGTTTCTGCGGCGGGGTGGCGATGATCGACAGCTCGCGGGTACCCGATAGCGCCATGTTGAGCGTGCGCGGGATCGGCGTTGCCGTCAGGGTGAGGATGTCGACATCGGCGCGCAGGGCCTTGATCTGCTCCTTCTGGCGCACGCCGAAGCGGTGTTCCTCGTCGACCACGAGCAAGCCCAGGTTCTTGAACTTGACCTGCTTGCCGAGCAGCTTGTGGGTGCCGACGACGATGTCGACGGTGCCGTTGCGCAAACCGTCGAGGGTCGCGCGCGTGCTGGCGGCATCGCGGAAGCGCGACAACTGCTCGATGCGCACCGGCCAGTCGGCGAAGCGGTCGCGCAGGGTCTCGTAGTGCTGACCGGCGAGCAACGTGGTCGGCACCAGGATGGCGACCTGGAAGCCGTCGTTGACGGCGACGAAGGCCGCGCGCATGGCGACCTCGGTCTTGCCGAAGCCGACGTCGCCGCAGATGAGTCGGTCCATCGGTTGCTCGCGGCCCATGTCGGTGACCACCGCGGCAACGGCGTCGAGCTGGTCGGCCGTCTCTTCGAAGGGGAAGCCCTGCTCGAACGCGGCCAGGGCACGCGCGTCGACCTTGAAGGCATGGCCACGGCGCGCGGCCCGGCGGGCGTGCAGTTCGAGCAGCTCGGCGGCGACGTCGCGGATCTTCTCCGCCGCTTTGCGCCGCGCCTTGTCCCACTGCCCGCTGCCGAGCTTGTGCAGAGGCGCGTGGTCGGGATCGACGCCCGAGTAACGGCTGATGAGATCGAGCGCGCTGACCGGCACGTAGAGGTTGTCGCCGTCGGCGTACTCGATCTTGATGAATTCGTTGGTGATGCCGCCGACGGTGAGGACCTCGAGGCCCCGGTAACGGCCGACGCCATGGCGTTCGTGGACCACGGGCGCGCCGACGGTGAGTTCGGTCAGGTTGCGGATGACCGCCTCGTTGTCAGCGGTAGACCGCCGGCGCCGGCGTTGCTGGGCGCGCTCGCCGAACAGCTGCGCTTCGGTCAGCAGGCTGAGGCGCGGTTGCTCGAGCTCGGCACCCTCGGCAACCGCGCCGACGGCGATGCCGACCGCGTGGTCGGCGGTGAGGAAGTCGGCGAAGGAATCGAAGGCGCGTGGCCGGAAGGCCTGTTCGCGGAACAGCTCGAGCAGGGTCTCGCGGCGGCCGAGCGAATCGGCCACGAACAGCACGCGCCCGTCGGCGCGGCGGACGTGTTCGGCGAGCAGCGCGAACGGTTCGGCGGCGCGCGCGTCGACCGGTACGCGCACCGGCGCACGGCTGGCGAAAACCGTGCTGCTGTCGCCGGCCAGCTCGAGCCCGCCGACATCGATACGTGTGAACGGCTCCAGCGCGGCCTCCAGCTCGTCGTGGCTGGCGAACACCCGCGCCGGGCGGCACAGTGGCCGCTCGACGTCGTGACGCAGCGACTCGTAGCGCTCGGCGACAGTGTGTTCGAATTGCGCCGCGCCCTCGGCCACGCCTTCCTCGAACACCACCACGGTGTCGGCCGGGAGGTAGGCGCAGAGGGTGTCGAGCTCGTCGAAGAAGAGCGACAGGTAATACTCGATGCCGGCCGGCGCGAGCCCTTCCGAGACATCCTGGTAGAGCGTCGACTGCTGCGTGCGATTGCCCTCGAACTCGAGCCGCCAGGCGCGGCGGAACTCGCGGACGGCGGACTCGTCGAGCGGGAACTCGCGCGCCGGCAGCAACTCGACACTGTCGACGGCATCGGTCGAGCGCTGGGAGTCGATATCGAACAGGCGCAGGGTCTCGATCTCGTCGTCGAGAAGATCGATGCGGAAAGGGCTCTCGGCACCCATCGGGAAGACATCGATCAGTGAACCGCGCACGGCGAAATCGCCGTGCTCACCAACCTGCGCGCAGGCACGGTAGCCACCCGCCTCGAGGCGCCGCCGGAAGGCGTCGCGATCAAGGGTATCGCCGACACGCAGGCTGAACGAGCGCCCCTCCAGCCATGCCCGCGGCGCAAGCCGGTGCAACGCCGTCGACGCGGCCACGATGACCACGCCGCGCTCGAGCTGCGGCAGGCGGCTGAGTGTGGCGATGCGCTCGGAGGTGATGTCCTGGTAGGGGCTGAAGCGATCGTAGGGCAAGGTTTCCCAGTCTGGCAGCGCCAGCAGCGGCAGGCCGGGGGCGAAGAAGGCCAGCTCCTGCTCTAGACGCATGGCACCGCTGGCGTCGGCCGTGATGACCACGAACGGGCGCTCGACGCGGCTCGCCGCGGCCGCCAGCGCCATCGAACGGGCCGTGCCGTAGAGCCGTGACCAGCGTGCGCGCGTACCCGGTGCGCCCGGCGACGGCGGATCGAGAACGCTGCAGGCGCCGGTCGCGTCGACACTCGTGTCGGCGCGGCGCGACGCGCGACCGGGCCCGACCGCCCCTGCGATCATGCGCGCGCGGCCTCGTGACACTCGGCGGTGATGGCCGCGACCGCCGCGGCGGGGTCGGCGGCGCGGGTCACTGGCCGCCCGACGACGAGGTAGCTGGCACCTGCAGCGATCGCGTTACCCGGGGTGGCGGTACGCACCTGATCGTCCTGCGCGGCCCCGGCCGGGCGCACGCCGGGGGTGACCAGGGCAAAATCCGGCTCGAGGCAGGCACGCAAGGGCGCGATCTCGAGTGGCGAGCAGACCACGCCATCGAGACCGCAATTCGCCGCCAGCGTCGCCAGGCGCACGACCTGCTCGGCGGCCGTCGCTGCCACACCGACCTCGCCGAGCGCGAGGTCGTCGAGACTGGTCAGCACCGTCACCGCGATCAACAAGGGGCGCCGGTCGCAGGCCGCGAGCGCCTCGGCGGCGGCGAGCATCATCGCCCGGCCGCCACCCGCATGGACATTGACCATCCAGCAGCCGAGTTCGGCAGCGGCGCGGCAGGCGCCGGCCACCGTGTTGGGGATGTCGTGGAACTTGAGGTCGAGGAACACTTCGAAACCACGCGCGGTCAGTGTGCGCACGGACTCGGGGCCGGCGCGCGTGAACAGCTCCTTGCCGACCTTGACCCGGCAGCTGGCGGGGTCGAGCCGTTCGGCGAGTGCGAGCGCGCCGGGTAAGGTGTCGAAATCGAGGGCGACGATGACGGGACGGTCGTTACGGTTCATGTCGGGCACGGCGGCAGATCAGCGACGCGCCACACGGCGGGGCCGGTGGCGGTGGAGGCGCGCAGTCTACACGCTGCGGGCGGCGGGCGCAGGCGCGCGGTGCCCCTCCTCTCCGCCGCGCCGCGTCTATTCGCCCTCGAGCCCGTGTAGCGGTTTGATGGTGTTCCAGCCCTGGCAGCTCGGGCACTGCCAATGGAGGCTGCGGCCGCGGAAGCCACAATTGGAGCAGGTGAAGCTCGCCTTGTTGGCGATGAGGGCGTTGGTCAGCTTCTTGAGTAACAACAGGTTCTCGCGCGCTTCGCCGGTGGCACCGTCGAGGGCGTAGTCGACGAGGCGGTCGATGCCACGCACTGTGGGCCGGGTATCGAGTTCCGTGACCAGACGCGCCTTGGCCTCGGCGCCGCGCCCTGCCTCGTCGAGGATGCGAGTCAGGGTGAGCACCGGTGTAGTGCCGGCGTGGAGATCGCACAGGCGCTCGAGGTAGGCGCGCAGCTCGTCCATCTGCCCGAGCTGGCGGTAGCACTCGACCAGCGGCGGCATCGCTTCGGCGAGGAAGGCCCGATCCTGGCGCTCGATACCCTCGAGGTGGCGGATGGCAGCCTCGTAAGCGCCGACGGTCATGGCAAGGCCCGCCTGCATCAGGCTCGCGCGTACGCAGCGCGGATCGGCGGCGAGGGCCATGCGCAACTTGTCGCTGGCGTCCTCGGCGTTGCCATCGGCAATCAGCTGCTCGGCCTGTTCGCACAGGTAGTGGGCGCGCCGCGGCGCCAGGTCGCGGTTGGCCAGTTTTTCCAGCCGCTCCGTGTACTCGAGCGCCTTGGCCCAGTCACGTTCCTGCTGGTAGATGTCGACCAGGTGACCGATGGCCTGGCGCTGATGAGCGCCGATGTCGAGCAGTTCCTTGAACAGGCTCTCGGCGCGATCGAGCAGACCCGAGCGCATGTAATCGAGACCGAGTTCGAACAGCGCCGTAGAACGGTGCTCGAACTCGAGTTGTGGTCGCGCGACGAGGTTCTGGTGAATGCGGATGGCGCGGTCGACCTCGCCGCGACGACGGAACAGGTTGCCGAGTGCGAGGTGGGTCTCGACGGTCTCGGACTCCACTTCGAGGACTTTCAGGAAGACCTCGATGGCCTTGTCGGGGCGGTCTTCGAGCAGGTAGTTCAGGCCGCGGAAGTAATCCGACGACATGCCGCTGGCATGCTTGCCGCGTTTGCGTTCGAGATCCTTGCGACCGTAGTACCAGCCGGACAGCGCCGCCACCGGCAGCAGGCAGACGACCAGCGCGAAGAGTATCTCAGTGGGCATCTTTGAGCGTGGCGGCGCGCAGGCTCGCCACCTCGCGTTCGACCTGCTCGTTGCGCCGTCCGAGGCGTTTGACCTCGCCCCGCGCCCGCAGCAGGCTCGCGCTCATCGCGACCACGCCGAGCAGCACGCCGCCGACCAGCACGGCCACGACCACCCATGACAGCTGCACTTCGAGCGTGCCGACGAAATAGTTGAGAACGACCGGCTGGTCGTTGAGGACGTGGAATCCGAGCCCGGCCAGGGCGACCAGGATCGCGAACGTCAGATAGAGAACTCGTGCCACCGCGGTCTCCGTGTCGAGGTTCGGGGACGCCACGGCCTGCTGACGCACCCGCCGGCCCGAATGGCGACTGCACACCCGGCGTTACGCGAGATGCGGCGCCCTGCGCTCCCCGCCTGTCTAGCTGTTTTGTCCCGTTACCCGCTCTACGACACCGCCCCACCGACTGCCGTCATGGCACGGTCGCGTGTCAGTCGTCCGCCTCCGCGTCGCCGTCGTTGTCACGCGCCAGCCGGATGACCGGCGCGTTGATGGCACCGAGGTTGACGCGCTCGCGCAATTCCTTGCCTGGCTTGAAATGGGGCACGTACTTCGCCGGCAGCGAGACCGGGTCCCCCGACTTCGGGTTGCGCCCGACGCGCGGGGGACGGTAGTGCAACGAGAAGCTGCCGAAGCCCCGAATCTCGATCCGCTCACCCGAGGCCAGGGTCTGCCCCATGTGCTCCAGCATCGTCTTGACCGCGAGTTCGACGTCGCGGTAACCGAGCTGGGACTGCTTCTTGACGAGTGATTCAATGAGTTCGGACTTGGTCATTCTCGTTCCCGATTCAAATCAGTCGATGACTCGTTGCCGAGCGCGCCGCCTCACTTGGAGTCGAGCTGTTCCTTGAACAGGTCACCAAGCGTGGTGCGCCCGGTGTTCTCGCGTTCCTGGCTGTACTCCTGCAGCGCGGCGGCCTCTTCCTCGCTCTCGAGCGCCTTGATCGAGAGGTTGACCACGCGACGCTTGCGATCGACGCCGACGATGAGCGCTTCGATGTCGTCGCCTTCCTTGAGGAACTTGCGCGCGTCGTCGACCGGGTCGATGGAGATCTCCGAGGCCCGCATGGTCGCTTCCACGCCTTCGGCCAGCTCGAACGTGGCGCCCTTGGCGTCGACCGCGAGGATGCGGCACGTGACGCGGGTACCCTTCGGGTGCTGCGCGAGGTAGGTCGAGAACGGGTCCTGGGCGAGCTGCTTGACGCCGAGCGAGATGCGCTCGCGTTCGGCATCGACGGCCAGCACGACGGTCTCGAGCTCGTCGCCCTTCTTGTAGTTGCGCACCATCTCCTCGCCCGGGATGTCCCAGGACAGATCCGAGAGGTGAACGAGACCGTCGATACCGCCGTCGAGACCGATGAAGATGCCGAAGTCGGTAATCGACTTGATCTTGCCGACCACGCGATCGTTCTTGTTGTGGGTGGCGGCGAACTCCTCCCACGGGTTGGCGCGGCACTGCTTCATGCCGAGCGAGATGCGGCGACGCTCCTCGTCGATGTCGAGGACCATGACCTCGACCTCCTCGCCGAGGTGCACGACCTTCGACGGGTGCACGTTCTTGTTCGTCCAGTCCATCTCGGAGACGTGGACGAGACCCTCCACGCCTTCTTCGATCTCGACGAAGCAGCCGTAATCGGCGATGTTCGAGACCTTGCCGAACAGGCGCGAGTGCTCGGGGTAGCGCCGCGAGATGTCGACCCACGGGTCGTCACCGAGTTGCTTGAGACCGAGCGAGACGCGCTGGCGCTCGCGGTCGAACTTGAGCACCTTGACCTCGACCTCGTCGCCGATATTGACGACTTCGGACGGGTGCTTGACGCGGCGCCAGGCCATGTCGGTGATGTGGAGCAGGCCGTCGATGCCGCCGAGGTCGATGAAGGCGCCGTAATCGGTGAGGTTCTTGACCAGGCCCTTGACCACGGTGCCCTCGGTCAGCGCATCGAGCAGCGCTTCGCGCTCGGCCGAGTTCTCGCTCTCGACCACCGCGCGGCGCGAGACGACGACGTTGTTGCGTCGACGGTCGACCTTGATGACCTTGAATTCGAGCGGCTTGCCTTCGAGGTAGCTGGTGTCGCGGACCGGCCGCACGTCGACCAGGGAGCCCGGCAGGAAGGCGCGTATGCTGTTGATATCGACAGTGAAACCGCCCTTGACCTTGTCGCTGATGACACCCGTGATGGTGGCGTTCTCTTCGCACGCCGCCTCGAGTTCTTCCCAGGCCTTGGCCCGCTTCGCCTTGTCGCGCGAGAGCTTGGTCTCGCCGTAGCCGTCTTCGACCGCGTCGAGTGCGACGTCGACGAAATCACCGACCTGGACGTCGACGACGCCCTCGTTGTTCCGGAACTGTTCGGCCGGGATGACGCCTTCGGATTTCAGTCCGGCATTGACGACCACGAAGTCCGCACGGACGTCGACGATCATGCCGCGCACGATCGTCCCGGGGCGCATCTTTGCCTCTACCTGACTCTGCTCGAATAATTCTGCGAAGCTCTCCGCCATGATGATGTCGTAAAAAGAAAGCCTGCCCGACCGCGATTACGTCATCGACGGCGTAACGACAGACGTCCTAGTCTCCTGAGTTGAGTTGACGAGACGGCCCGGCCCGGGCGAGGGATGATTCAGGTCCGGGCCAGACCACGTTCGCGCACCAGACGCTTCACCTGATCCTCGACGGCACGGATATCGGCGTGCGTCGTGTCGAGGATGACGGCATCGGTTGCGGGCTTGAGGGGCGAGGCCGCGCGCTCGGTATCACGCCGATCGCGTTCGGTGATGTCCTCCAAAAGCTGCGCGAGGTTAACACCCATTCCTTTTTCTATCAACTGCTTATGACGCCTCCTCGCACGCTCCTCGGCGCTCGCGGTGAGGAATATCTTGAGCTCCGCGTCGGGGAAGACGACGGTACCCATGTCGCGCCCGTCGGCGACCAGGCCAGGGGCGAGGCGGAAGGCGCGCTGGCGTTCGAGCAGGGCCGCGCGAACGGCCGGGTGCGCCGCGACCCGCGAGGCCAGCGCGCCGCAGGCCTCGGTGCGGATGGCGGAGGTGGCGTCGACGCCGTCCAGCACGACCCGGGTGTCGTCGTCGCCCTCGACGAAGGCGACGTCGAGTGCGAGCGCCAGCGGCGCGACTGCCGCCTCGACGTCGAGGTCCAGCCCGCGACGTTCGGCGGCCAGCCCCAGGACGCGATAAAGTGCTCCAGAATCAAGGAGATGCCAGCCTATCCATCGCTTCACCAGGCGCGCGATCGTGCCCTTGCCGGTGCCACTGGGGCCATCGATGGCGATGACCGGGGCCGCTCTCGAGGAGGCCATCAGGCGACGATGCCGAGGCCGGCAGCCCGCGCCCGCTCGCCGAACTCGGGGAACGAGGTGGCGATGGCGGCGGCGTTGTCGATGACCACCGGACCGCTGGCGCGCAGCGCTGCCATGGCGAAGGCCATCGCGATGCGGTGGTCGCCGCGGGCATCGACACGTCCGCCACGCAGTTGCCCGCCTGTGATGGCGATGCCATCGGCGAAGGTCTCGCAGGAGATGCCCAGCGCCGCGAGCCCGTCGGCCATGACCGCGATGCGATCGGATTCCTTGTGGCGCAGTTCCTCCGCACCGTGCAGCACGGTCGTGCCCTCGGCACAGGCCGCGGCGACGAACACGGCCGGGAACTCGTCGATGGCGAGCGGCACGGTGTGCGGCGGGATCTCGATGGCACGGAGCGACGCGGCGCGGACCGTCAGGTCGGCCACTGGCTCGTCACCGCAGGCGCGCTCGTCGTCGCGCGTGATGTCGGCGCCCATCGCGGCCAGGATTTCGAGCAGGCCGGTGCGCGTGGGGTTGACGCCGACGCCAGGCAGCTTGAGCGCGCTGCCCGGCGCGATGCTCGCACCGACGAGGAAGAAAGCGGCCGAGGAGATGTCGGCAGGTACGGTGATCCCGGCCGCGGCCAGGCGCTGGCCGCCGGTGATGGCGGCACGGCCACCACCGTAGTCGACCTCGACGCCGAACGCGCCGAGCATGCGCTCGGTGTGATCACGCGTCGGTGCCGGTTCGACCACGCGGGTGGTGCCGTCGGCGAACAACCCCGCCAGCAGCACTGCCGACTTGACCTGGGCGCTCGCCACCGGCAGGTCGTAGTCGATGGCGTGCAGACGCCGACCGCCGGCGATGAGAAGTGGCGGCGTCCCGCCCGCCGCCGTCTCAATCAGCGCCCCCATGCGTCCGAGCGGTTCGGCGACGCGTTTCATCGGCCGCCGGCTGAGCGAGGCGTCACCGGTGAGCGTCGCGGCCACACCGGCGCCGGCGAGGATGCCGGCGAGCAGGCGCATCGAAGTGCCCGAATTGCCGAGGTCGAGCGGCGCACGCGGCGTCCGCAGGCCGTCAATGCCGACGCCGTGCACGCTGAGACGACCGGGCGCGTGGACGTCGACCGTCACGCCCATGGCGCGGAACGCGTTCATGGTCGAAACGACGTCCTCCCCCATCAGGCACCCGGACACCTCGGTCACGCCGTCGGCGAGCGCGCCGAGCATGACCGCGCGGTGCGATACCGACTTGTCACCGGGCACGGCGACCGCGCCGGCGAGGCGGCCGCCGGGTCGCACTTCGAGGGTTTCATTCACGGTGATTGGACTCCGGTACGACACAGCGGTCGCGCGCCGTCTTGGCGCGGACGAAGGCCTCGCGCAGGCGTTCCGCATCGCCCGCTTCGAGCGCTGCGACAAGGGCGGCGAACGCCGCGGAAAAATCGCGACACGCGGCCAGCAGCGCCGGACGATTGGCCAGCGCGATGTCGGTCCATAGCTCGGGATTGCTCGACGCGATGCGGGTGAAATCGCGGAAACCGCCGGCGGCGAACTCGAAGATGCGCGCGGCGTCGTCGCGCGCGGCGAGCTGGTCGACGAGGTTGTAGGCGAGCAGGTGCGGCAGGTGCGAGGTCGCGGCAAGCACGGCGTCGTGCGCCGCGACCCCCATCTCGACCACCTGCGCGCCGGTCGCGGCCCACATCGCGCGCACCCGCGCGAGGGCGTCGGGCGCGGTCTCCGCCAACGGGGTCAGGACGACCTTGTGGCCACGGTAGAGGGTGGCGAAGGCGGCGCCCGCCCCACTCTGCTCGGTGCCGGCAATCGGGTGGCCGGGGACGAACACGGGCAGGCGCGCGCCGAGCGCGGCGCGCGCGGCCTCGACCACGCTGCCCTTGACGCTGCCGACGTCCGTGACGACGGTATTCGGCGCCAGCGCCGGTGCGATCGCCTGCAGGACGCTTGCCGTGGCGCCGAGGGTGGCGCCCACCACGACCATGTCCGCCCGCGCAACCGCGGCGGCCGGGTCGGTGGTGAAGCGATCGACGATGCCGCGTTCGCGGGCGAGCTCGAGGTTGGCGACGCCCCGACCGGCACCGACGACCTCGCCGACCAGGCCGACCTCGCGCAGCGCCAGGGCCAGCGAACCGCCGATGAGGCCGACGCCGATGATCGCAAGACGCTCGATCAACATGGGTCGGGCCAGATCAGATGACGGCGCGTGGACAGCTGCCGAGCACCTTGAAGGCGGCCGCCCGCTGCTCCATCGCGGCCAACGCGGCGGCGACCGCGGGGTCGTCGACGTGACCGATGAGGTCGACGAAGAACAGGTAGTCCCACACCCCGGTGCGCAGCGGTCGCGACTCGATGCGCGACATGCTGATGCCGCGCTCGGCGAGGATGCTCAACATGCCGTGCAGGGCGCCGGCCTCGTTGGCCATGCTGAACATGACCATGGTGCGATCGTCGCCGGTCGCTTTCGGCAGGCTGCGGCCGAGCACGACGAAGCGCGTGGTGTTGTGCGGGTTGTCTTCGATGTTCGGCGCCAGCGTCGGCAGGTCGTAGATGCGCGCCGCATCGACGCCGGCAATGGCGGCAGCATCGTGTTCAGCGGCGGCGCGCCGGGCAGCGGCGGCATTGCTCGGCAGTGCCACTTGTTCGACCCCGGGCAGGTGCGCGCCCAGCCAGCCGCGGCATTGTTCGAGCGCCTGCGCGTGGGCGTAGACGCGACGGATGTCCGCGGGTGCCCGGGCTTGGCTGAGCAGCTGGTGATGCACCGCCAGCACGATCTCGCCGCAGATGCGCACGCTCGACTCCGCCAGGCAGTCGAGCGTGAGATTGACCGACCCACCGACCGAGTTCTCGATCGGCACCACGCCGTAATCGCAGGCGCGCGCCTCGACCTCGCGGAACACCTCGGCCACGCTGCCCTGCGCGACCGGGGTCACGGCGCCACCGAAGTGCTTCACCGCTGCGACGTGCGTGTAGGTCCCCTCGGGACCGAGGTAGGCGATGCGCAGCGGTTGCTCGAGTGACAGGCAGGTCGAGATGATCTCCCGCACGAGCCGCGCCAGGGCCTCGTCCGGCAGGGGACCGGGATTGGCCGCCAGCAGGCGACGCAGGATGTTCGCTTCGCGATCGGGGCGGTAGAACTCGACCGTATCCCCCTCGGCACGCTTGACGTCGCCGACCTCGATGGTCAGCGCCGCACGCCGGTTCAGCAGTTCGAGGAGCTCGTCGTCGACGGCATCGATGGCCGTGCGCAGTTCCGCCAAGCGTTGCTCTGCCGACATCAGAATCGAGATCCCGTTCCAGCGGTGGCGCGCATCGCCACCGGCCTCCCCCATGACCGCGCGTCCGCTCCGGGCGCGCCTACCTTCACGCTGCCGGCATCATCCGTCGGCCGTCACTCGCCGCCATCACCGGACGCATCCGGTGCGTCGTCACCACCGTCGCCTTCGGCGTCGAGCGCGTCGTCCTCGTCGGTCTCACTACCGTTGCCGAGATCGGCAATCGGCTCGACGCCGACCAGCTTCTCACTCTCGGCGAGCGAGATCAGACGGATGCCCTGCGTGTTGCGGCCGATGACCGAGATGCCGCTGACCGGTGTGCGGACCAAGGTACCACGGTCGCTGATGAGCATGATTTCGTCCTCGTCGCTGACCGACACGGCACCGACCACGTCACCGTTGCGGGCGTTGGCCTGGATGGCGATGACACCCTGGCCACCGCGCCCCTTGACCGGGAACTCCTCGAAGCGCGTGCGCTTGCCGTAACCGTTGGCCGTGGCCACCAGCACCGTGCCCTCGCCCTCGATGCAGATGAGGGAGATGACTTCCTGGCCGCTGCCGAGACGGATGCCACGCACGCCGCGTGCGGTGCGGCCCATTGGGCGCACGCTCTGCTCGGCGAAGCGCACGGCCTTGCCGCCGGTCGAGACCAGCATGATGTCGGCCGCGCCCTGGGTCAGGGCGACGCCGATGAGGTGGTCGCCGTCGACGAGGTCGACGGCGATGATGCCGGCCGCGCGCGGGCGCGAGAAGTTGTCGAGCGAGGTCTTCTTGATGGTGCCGCTGGCGGTCGCCATGACGACGAAGAGCTCGGAATCGAACTCCTTGATTGGTAACACCGCGGTGATGCGCTCACCCTCGACCAGCGGCAGCAGGTTGACCAGCGGGCGGCCGCGCGCCGTGCGCCCCGCCTGCGGCAGCTCGTAGACCTTGAGCCAGTACAGCTTGCCACGGTTGGAGAAGCACAAGAGTGTGTCGTGGGTGTTGGCGACGAACAGCTTGTCGACGAAATCCTCGTCCCGCGTCGTCGTCGCCGTCTTGCCTTTACCGCCGCGGCGCTGCGAGCGGTAAACCTCGAGCGGCTGCGACTTGGCGTAGCCCATGTGCGAGAGGGTGACGACGACGTCCTCCTCGGATATGAGGTCCTCCAGCGAGAGATGTTCCTGGGTCTCGATGATCGCGGTGCGACGCGCGTCGCCGTACTGCTCGCGCACGGCCAGCAGTTCGTCGCGGATGACCTGCATCAGGCGCTCGGGGCGGCCGAGAATGTCGAGCAGGTCGTCGATGCGGGCAAGGATCTCGCGGTATTCGTCGAGGATCTTGTCCTGCTCGAGCGCCGTCAGGCGCTGCAGACGCATCTCCAGGATCTCTTTCGCCTGGCGTTCGGACAGGTGGTAGCCGTCGTCCTTGAGCCCGTACTGCGGCTCGAGATCGAGCGGCCGCGAGGCGTCGGAACCGGTACGCTCGAGCATCTCGAGCACGAGTCCGGGTGGCCAGGCCCGCGCCATCAGGCCTTCGCGCGCCTCCGCCGGGGTCGGCGACGCCTTGATGAGCTCGATGATGGGGTCGATGCTGGCCAGCGCCACGGCCAGGCCTTCGAGGATGTGGGCGCGGTCGCGCGCCTTCTTGAGCTCGAACAGGGTGCGCCGCGTGACCACTTCGCGGCGGTGGCGCAGGAAGCAGTCGAGCAGTTCACGGAGATTCAGCGTCTTCGGCTGGCCGTCGACAAGGGCGACGTTGTTGATGCCGAACACCGACTGCATCTGGGTCTGCTGGTAGAGGTTGTTCAGCAGCACCTCGGGCGACTCGCCGCGCTTGAGCTCGATGACCACGCGCATGCCGTCCTTGTCGGACTCGTCGCGCAGGCCGTCGGGGCGGATGCCCTCGATTTTCTTTTCCTTGACGAGCTCCGCGATCTTCTCGAGCAGGCGTGCCTTGTTGACCTGGTAGGGCAACTCCGAGACGACGATACGCGGGTAGTCTTCGTCGGCATCCTCGATGTCGGCCTTGGCGCGCACGTAGATGCGTCCGCGCCCGGTGCGGTAAGCCTCGCGGATGCCGGCCGAGCCGTTGATGATGCCGCCGGTGGGGAAATCGGGCCCCGGGATGTAGTGCATGAGCTGTTCGACGTCGAGGTCCGGGGTGTCGACGAGCGCTACGCAGGCATCGATGACTTCGCTGAGATTGTGCGGCGGGATGTTGGTCGCCATGCCGACCGCGATGCCGGACGAGCCGTTGACGAGCAGGTTCGGCACGCGCGAGGGCAGCACCGTCGGCTCCTGCTCCTTGCCGTCGTAGTTGGGCGCGAAATCGACCGTCTCCATGTCGATGTCGGCAAGCAGATCGCTGGCGATGCGATCGAGGCGGCACTCGGTGTAGCGCATGGCCGCGGCGGCGTCGCCGTCGATCGAACCGAAGTTGCCCTGACCGTCGATCAGCGTGTATCGCAGCGAGAAATCCTGCGCCATGCGCACCAGCGTGTCGTAGATCGCGCTGTCACCATGGGGGTGGTACTTACCCATGACGTCACCGACCACGCGCGCACACTTCACGTACGGTCGGTTCCAGACGTTGTTGCCTTCCTGCATCGCGAACAGCACGCGACGATGCACGGGTTTGAGCCCGTCACGGGCGTCGGGCAGCGCGCGGCCGACGATTACGCTCATGGCGTAATCCATGTACGACTGGCGCATCTCGTCTTCGATGTTGACGGGCAGCAGCTGGCGAGCGAAATCGGCCATCGGAGGCAAAATAACTTATTGATTAGGAAAGGAGATTTCCCGTCGCCGGGAAGCGCCGATTATAACACGGTAGAGCGACTCGACGCACGCTCCGCATGGCTTCGTCCGATGTCGCCGTTCAGACCTCGAACAGGCGCGCGATGGCGGTCCGATCAGGGCGCTCGACGACCCCCTTCTCGGTCGCGATGGCATCGATCAGATGGGCGGGGGTGACGTCGAACACCGGGTTCAGCGCATGCACCCCCGGCGCGGCGATGGCCTGCCCGGCGAGATGGGTCAACTCGGCCCCATCGCGATGTTCGATCGGGATGTCGGCACCGCTCGCCGTGTCGCGGTCGATGGTCGACAAAGGCGCGGCGATCATGAACTTCAGGCCATGCGCGCGCGCGAGGCAGGCGAGCCCGTAGGTACCGATCTTGTTGGCGGTGTCGCCGTTGGCGGCGATGCGGTCAGCGCCCGTCACCACCCATTGCACGCGGCCGCTGGCCATGAGGTGGGCCGCGGCGCCATCGGCGATGAGGGTGACGTCGATACCATCGGCCAGCAGTTCCCAGGCCGTCAGGCGCGCACCCTGCAGCCAGGGCCGGGTCTCGCAGGCAAAGACGGCATCGATACGGCCCGCTGCCCAGCCGGCGCGAATGACGCCGAGCGCGGTGCCGTAGCCGGCGGTGGCGAGCGCGCCGGCATTGCAGTGGGTCAGCACGCCCGCGCCCGGCGCGATCAGCGCCGCGCCATGAGCGCCCATGGCCTGGTTGGCGGCGAGGTCGTCGGCGTGCAGGGCGCACGCCCGCGCGGCGAGCACGGCGAACGGATCGTCGTTGTCCGCGGGGATCGCTTCGCGCATGCGCTCGAGCGCCCACATCAGGTTGACCGCGGTCGGACGCGCCGCGCGCAGGGCCGCGATGTCGTCGTCCAACACTGCGCGCCAGGTGCCGCGATCGTGCTCGAAGTGTCGGCGCGCGGCGAGTGCCACGCCGTAGGCGGCAGCGATGCCGATGGCCGGCGCGCCGCGTACGACCATGTCGCGAATGGCGGCGGCGACGTCGTGCGCGTCGCGGCATTCCACCCACGTGATCTCCGTCGGCAGCCGGCGCTGGTCGAGCAGAACGAGGACGTCGTCGCGCCACTCGATGGGTTGGATGACGGAGGGCTTGGTGTGCATCGGGCTCGGTCGGGTGCGTGTGGTACCGTATTCTGACACCACGCGTCACCGATCACAGTCATGAGCAACGTGCAGGCCATCCACGCCGGCTGGGTCATCCCGGTCGAACCCGCCGGACACGTGCTGGAAGATCACACCCTGGTCATCGACGGCGCGCAGATCGCAGCCATCGTGCCGAGCGCGGACTGGCTCAATCCGGGCGACGCCATCGAGATCGATTGTCGCCGTCACGCGCTGATCCCGGGCCTGGTCAACACCCACACGCATGCCGCCATGACCCTGTTCCGCGGCATGGCCGACGACCTGCCGTTGATGGAATGGCTGGAACGGCACATCTGGCCGGCCGAGGCCCGCGTGGCCAGCCGTGAGTTCGTCCGCGACGGTACGCGGCTCGCCGCGGCCGAGATGCTGAGCGGTGGCACCACCTGCTTCAACGACATGTACTTCTTCCCCGACGAAGCCGCCGCGGCCGCCATCGAGGCCGGGATCCGCAGTGTCGTCGGCATGATCGTCATCGGCTTCCCCAGCGCCTGGGCAAGCGACGTCGACGACTATTTCCGCAAGGGCCAGGCGGTCCACGACCAGTACCGCGGGCATCCGCTCGTCACCACCGCCTTCGCCCCGCACGCCCCCTACACCGTCGACGACGCGGCGTTGCAGCGCGTGGCGACACTGGCCGAGGAACTCGACGTCCCGGTGCACATGCACGTGCACGAAACCGCGTTCGAGGTCGATAACGCACTGGCCGCGACCGGGGTACGCCCACTGCACCGCCTGCACCAGCTCGGCCTGCTCTCGCCGCGCCTGCTCGCGGTGCACATGACGACCATCCACGACGAGGACTTCGACCTCATCGCCCGCACCGGTGTCAACGTCGTGCACTGCCCGGAAAGCAACCTGAAACTCGCCAGCGGCTTCTGCCCGGTGGCGCGGCTCGCCGGCCTCGGCGTCAACCTGGCGCTCGGCACCGACGGCGCGGCGAGCAACAACGACCTCGACATGCTGGGCGAACTGCGCACCGCTTCGCTGCTGGCCAAGGGCGTGGCCGGCGATCCCTGCGCGCTGCCGGCGGCTGCCGCGCTCGCCATGGCCACGCTCGGCGGCGCGCGCGCACTGGCTCTCGATCATCTCATCGGATCGCTCGTGCCCGGCAAACTCGCCGACCTTGTCGCGATCGATCTCTCGGCGCTCGGCACGCAACCCGTGTACGACGCCCTCTCGCAGGTCGTCTATGCCGCCCAGCGCAGCCAGGTCAGCGACGTCTGGGTCGGTGGCAAGCGCGTCGTTGCCGACGGCGTGCTGACCACCCTCGATGATGGCGAGCTGCGCCACGCGGCGGTGGCCTGGCGTCAGCGCATTCGGCCCTAGCAGGCAGGTCGAAAACGACCACGGCGTTAGGCGCTGCTCCGGGCATTCTGCCCTTCGCCCCGCGGGCCGACATCACGGCCGTTCAACGTCGCGCCCGGCGAAACCGCGGTCTGAGCGCATTCAGCCGCGTTCGCCGGTGTTCACGCGATCCCAGCGGTTGACGATGGTGCAGAAGAGATCGGCCGTCCGCTCGGCGTCGTAGATGGCCGAGTGCGCCGCACTCGCATCCCAGGTGAATCCGGCTGCCTTGACCGCGCGCGCAAGCACCGTCTGGCCATAGGCGACACCCGCCAGCGAGGCGGTGTCGAAGGTCGAGAAATTGTGAAAGGGAAACTGCTTGATCTTGGCGCGCTCGCTGGCCGCCTTCACGAAGGCCAGATCGAACGCCGGGTTGTGCCCAACGAGGATGGCGCGGGTACAGCCGTGCACGCGAATCTGCTCGCGCACGACCTCGAAAATCTCGTTCAACGCGAGGTCTTCGTCGACCGCGAGACGGAACGGGTGGAAGGGATCGATCTTGTTGAACTCGAGCGCGCGCGGGTCGAGGTGCGCGCCGGGGAACGGCTTGACGTGGTGGGCGACGGTGCGCAGGCGACGCCAGCCTTCGCCGCGGTCGTGGTCGATGAGCACGGCCGCGATCTCGAGCAGGGCGTCCGTCTCGGCATTGAAGCCGGCCGTTTCGACGTCGATGATGACGGGCAGGAAGCCGCGGAATCGGTACTGGAGAGCGGAGTCGGACATCGGCTGGGGTCTGCTTGCGACGTGGCGGGAGGCCGGGGCCACCCGGTTCGAATCGAGAGGGGCATTTAACGCGAAGCCAGCCCGGCACCGCAAACGGCGCCGCCCCAGGCCATCGAATCAGGCCATCGAATCGGGCCAACGGCGCGGCTATCATGCGGGGCGGCCGCCCGCGGCGCGCCACCCGACTGAAACCAGCCCCGGCCGCGGCGCGGCCGAGGCCCCGCCCGAGGAGATATCGCACCCGTGAGCCTGTCCGCCGCCGGCCTGCCACCGTTGTCCGAACTGACCGCCCTGTCGCCGAGCGACGGCCGCTATGCCCGTCACACCGCCGCGCTGCGCGCGACCTTGTCGGAGTTCGGCCTCATCCGCTACCGCGTGGAGGTCGAAGTAGCGTGGATGAAGGCACTCGCGAGCGAGTCCGGCGTCAGCGGCCTGGCACCGTTCTCGCCTGCCGCGCTGGCCCGCCTCGACGCCATCGTGGACGGTTTCGACCTCGCCGCGGCCGAGCGCATCAAGACCATCGAGGCCACGACCAACCACGACGTCAAGGCGGTCGAGTACTACCTGCGCGAGGCGATCGCAGGTGAGCCGGAGCTCGAAGCCGCCATCCCGTTCATCCATTTCGCCTGCACGTCGGAGGACGTCAACAACCTGGCCTGGAGCCTGATGCTGCGCGATGCCCGCGACCTCGTGCTCGCGCCCGAGTTGCGCTCGATCCGGCACGCGCTTGCCGGCCTCGCGCACGACTTCTCCGACCAGCCGATGCTCGCCCGCACCCACGGCCAGACCGCGACGCCGACCACCATGGGCAAGGAACTCGCCAACGTCGTCGCCCGCCTGGAGCGCCAGCTCGACGGCTGGGTCGCGGTGCCGCTGCGCGGCAAGATCAACGGTGCGGTCGGCAATTACAACGCCCACGTCGTCGCCTACCCGGCGGTCGACTGGCCGCGCCTGGCGGCGGATTTCGTCGCCGGCCTCGGCCTCGAGTTCAACCCGCACACCACCCAGATCGAACCGCACGACTGCATCGCCGAGTACGCGCATGCCCTGATCCGCGTCGACACCGTGCTGCTCGATTTCGCGCGCGACGTGTGGACCTACATCTCGCTCGGCTATTTCCGCCAGAAGAAGCTCGACAACGAGGTCGGCTCGTCGACCATGCCGCACAAGGTCAACCCGATCGACTTCGAGAACGCCGAGGGCAACCTCGGTGTCGCCAACGCCCTGCTCGAACATCTCGCGCTCAAGCTGCCGGTGTCGCGCCTGCAGCGCGATCTCACCGACTCCACCGTGCTGCGCAACCTCGGCCAGACCCTCGGCCACGTGCTCATCGCCGCGCGTTCGCTGGCCAAGGGCATCGGCAAGCTCGAACTCAATGCGACGGCCCTGGGCGCCGACCTCGAGCGCGCCTGGGAAGTCCTCGCCGAGCCGGTGCAGACGGTCATGCGCGCCCACGGCATCGCCGACTCCTACGAGCAGTTGAAGGCTCTGACACGCGGCCGCGCCATCGACCGCGACGGTCTGCACGCCTTCATCGACAATCTCGACATTCCGGCCGACGCGCGCGCTGCGCTGAAAGCCTTGACCCCAGCCAGCTACGTCGGGCTTGCCGCCCGCCTCGCCCGGGATGTCTGACCCGAGCGGCCCCGTCCTCGGCCAGACCGACGCGCCGATCGACATCGACGGCAGCGCGCTGCTTGCCGACGTCGCCCTCGCCCTCGCCGGCCAGTGCCGCCGCCACCTCGACATCGTCAGCCGCCACCTCGACCCGGCCGTCTACGACAACGACGACTTCGCCGCCGCGGTCAAGCAACTCGCACTCGGCAACCGCCACGCCCGCATCCGCCTGTTCATCGTCGATCCGCGCCCGCTGGTCTCGCGCGGGCATCGGCTGCTCGATCTCGCCGAGCGCCTGCCGAGCTTCGTCCACGTGCGCGTCGCCGCGCCTCCGCAGAAGGAATTCAACGAAGCCATCCTGCTGGCCGATAGAAAGGGTTACGTCCACCGCCGCTTCGCCGACCGCTTCGAGGGGACGGCCAATTTCAACGATCCGCGCCTCGCCGCGGCGCTGGCCGACCGTATCGACGAGTTGTGGGAACGCGGTCAACCCGACCCGAACTTCAGGCGCCTGCACCTATGAAGTCTGCCCTCGACCAATGGCCGCGCGCTGCGGTCGTCCTGGCCGTCCTCGGCCTGCTTGCCGGTCCGGTCGCGGCGGACGACTTCGTCTTCGAGATCATCCCCCTGCGCCACGCCCTCCTCGATGACGTGCTGCCGACCCTGCGCGAGCTGGTCGCGCCAGGCGGCACCGTCACCGGCATGCAGGACAAGCTCATCGTGCGCACCACCCCCGACAACCTCGCGCAGTTGAAGGACGTGCTCGGGGCGCTCGACCGCCGCCTGCGCCAACTGCGTATCAGCGTCAGCCAGGACGCCGGGCGTGAGTACCAGTGGCAGGAGGATGGCCTGCGCGCGCGCATCGCGGCGGGAGAGGCCGCGGTCGCCCTCGGCGGTCCGGGTGGTGCGCGCGGCCCCGGGGCCAGCGTCAGCATCGGTGATGGCGACAGCCGCGTGACCTACCGCAACCTCACCACGCGCGGCGCCGAGGACCGCAACGCCAGCCAGTTCGTCACCACCGTCGAGGGCAGCCCGGCCTGGATCAACGCCGGCCAGGTGCTGCCGCTCGCCAACCGCCAGTTCACGCCCACGCCCTACGGCGCGGCGGTGGTCGATTCGATCGAGTACCGCAACGTCGGCACGGGTTTCTACGTCACCCCGCGCGTCGCTGGCGACAACGTCACGCTCGAGATCTCGCCCTACAGCGAGCAGCTCTCGCGCCAGGGCGGTGGCGCCATCGACAGCCGCGGACTCAATACCGTCGTCAGCGGCAAGCTCGGGCAGTGGATCGCGCTCGGCGGCAGCGGCCAGCACGGTGCCGACCAGGGCAGCGGCATCGTCCACCGCACGCGCGCTACGGCGAGCGAGTCCTACGACGTGTGGGTCAAGGTCGACGTGGTCGAGTAGGCGTACGGTTGGGAGGTCGCAGCCGCGGCCGTTGGCGGCGGTGTGCCCTCGGGGTGGGCCCGCGGGCGCTCGCTGCTGCTCCCCGCGACACCCGTGTCTGCGCGCCGCGGTGGCAACAAGCGGAATCCCGTACTCGGCCTGCCCGCGCCCGGCCGCCCGTCGTCCTCGCGACGCCTCCCGAGCGCACGACCGATGCCGTTCGATGGTGCAGCCGTGTTGCCGCGGCGGGAGATTGAGCAAGGGGGACAGTATACTTTTCGCCACCGCGCAGCCGCGGCCAGGCGCGCGGCAAAAGTATACTGTCCCCCTTGCCGCGCGCCGCTGCGCGCGGGATACGTTTCATCACGCCGCCCGCAGGACTCGCGCCGATGCTATTGCTCCAGGGCAATGCCGCCCTTTCGCCGTTCCGTACCGCCAAACTCGTCGCCGAGTGTCCCGTCCCGCCCCGCGCGCTGACGGCCACCCACCTCTACGTCGCCTGGTTCGCCAGCGACCTCGTGCCGGAAGACGCCGAGCGCGCGCGCCTGCGCGACCTGCTGCAGGGGGGCGACTGGCTCGCGCCCTCTCCGCTGCCGCCCGGTGGTTTCGTCGTCACCCCGCGCATCGGCACCCTGTCGCCGTGGGCAAGCAAGGCACGTGACATCTGCATCAACTGTGGCCTGGCCGGTCTCGAGCGGATTGAGCGCGTGACCCTGTGGCAGGCCGAGGGCGTCGCCGCGGCAGACCTGCCCGACCTCGCTGCACGCGTCCACGACCGCATGACCGAGACGGTGCTGTGGTCACTGGACGACCTCGCCCGCCTGCACCACCCCGCCTCACCCGCACCGCTCGGCCATGTCGCGCTCGGCGCTGACGGCTCCGCAGCGCTGGCTGCCGCCAACGTCCGCCTCGGTCTTGCGCTGGCTACCGACGAGATCGATTACCTTCTCGCCCGCTACGCCGAACTCGGCCGCGATCCGACCGACATCGAACTGATGATGTTCGCGCAGGCGAATTCCGAGCACTGCCGCCACAAGATCTTCAACGCCAGCTGGACCGTGGACGGCATCGCCCAGGACAAGAGCCTGTTCGTGATGATCCGCAACACCTTCGAGCGCCATCCGAACGGTGTGCTCTCGGCCTACCGAGACAACGCCGCTGTCACCACCGGCTACCCGGCGCGGCGCTTCGTGCTCGACCCGGCGAGCAGGATCTGGGGACGCAGCGAGGAACCGGCCCATATCCTGATGAAAGTGGAGACGCACAACCACCCGACCGGCATCTCGCCCTTCCCCGGCGCCGCCACCGGCGCCGGCGGCGAGATCCGCGACGAGGGCGCGACCGGACGCGGCGCCAAGCCCAAGGCCGGGCTGACCGGCTTCCACGTCTCGCATCTGCGCCTGCCGGGCGCGCCCGCGCCGTGGGAGAAGCCGCGCCCGCTGAACCCGCGCCTGGAAAGCGCGCTGTCGATCATGACCGCGGGTCCGCTCGGCGCCGCCGCTTTCAACAACGAGTTCGGCCGCCCGGCCCTGGCCGGCTACTTCCGCAGCTTCGAACATCTCGGCGACGACACCACGGTGCGCGGCTACGACAAGCCGGTGATGCTCGCCGGCGGCCTCGGCAACATCCGCGCCGGTCACGTGGAGAAGAACCGCATCGAACCCGGCGCGCTGGTCATCGTGCTCGGCGGACCGGCCATGCTGATTGGCCTCGGCGGAGGCGCGGCTTCCTCGGTCGATTCCGGCGCCATGCAGGCCGAGCTCGATTTCGCCTCGGTCCAGCGCGACAACGCCGAGATGCAACGCCGCTGCCAGCAGGTCATCGATGCCTGCTGGGCGGCGGGTGATTCCAACCCGGTCGTGATGATCCACGATGTCGGCGCCGGCGGGCTGTCCAACGCCATCCCCGAACTGCTGCACGACAGCGGTCGCGGCGGCATCATCGATCTGCGCGCGGTACCGAGCGCCGAGCCCGGCCTGTCGCCGCTGGAGATCTGGTGCAACGAGGCGCAGGAGCGTTACGTGCTCGCCGTCGAGCCTGCCGACCTGCCGCGCTTCGAGGCGCTGTGTGCCCGCGAGCGCTGCCCCTACGCCGTGGTCGGCACCGCGACCGCCGAGGAACGCCTGCGCGTGACCGACGCCTTGCTCGGCGCGGATCCGATCGATCTGCCCATGGACGTGCTGTTCGGCAAGCCGCCGCGCATGGAACGCGAGGCGATGCATCTCGACCAGGCCCTGCCCGCACTCGATCCGGCCGGCATCGACCTCGCCGAGGCCTTCGATCGCGTGCTGCGCTTTCCCGGTGTCGGCGACAAGCGCTTCCTCATCACCATCGGCGACCGCACTGTCGGCGGCCTCTCGGTGCGCGACCAGATGGTCGGCCCGTGGCAGGTCCCGGTGGCCGATTGCGCGGTGACCGCCGCCGGCTTCGACGACCTCACCGGTGAAGCGATGGCGGTCGGCGAGCGCACCCCCGTCGCGCTCGTCGACGGCCCGGCCTCGGCGCGCCTCGCCATCGCCGAGGCGGTGACCAACCTCGCCGCGGCGCGTATCAAGTCGATCGAGGACATCGTGCTCTCGGCCAACTGGATGAGCCCGGCCGGCCACCCGGGCGAGGACGCGCGCCTCTACGACATGGTGCGCACGGTCGGCCTGGAATTCTGCCCCGCGCTCGGCATCAACGTGCCGGTCGGCAAGGACTCGATGTCGATGCAGTCGAGCTGGCAGGTCGACGACGCACGCTGGTCGACGGTGTCGCCGGTGTCACTGGTCATCTCGGCTTTTGCGCCGGTCATGAACGTGCGCCAGAGCCTCACCCCGCAGCTCGTTCGGGACGCCGACAGCGAACTGCTGCTGATCGATCTCGGTGGTGGCCGTCAGCGCCTTGGCGGCTCGATCCTCGCCCAGTGCTGGCATGCCCCGGGCGGCGCGTCGGCCGATTGCGACGACCCGGCCCTGCTGGCCGGTTTCTTCCGCGCCGTCCAGGCGCTGAACGAGGCCGGTTACCTCCTCGCCTACCACGACCGCTCGGACGGCGGGCTCGCCGTGACCCTGGCCGAGATGGCTTTCGCCGGTCGCTGCGGGCTCACCGTCGACATCGCCACGCTCGGCTCGGATGCGATCGCGGCACTGTTCTGCGAGGAACCCGGCGCGGTCATCCAGGTCCGCGGCGGCGATGTCGAGGCCGTGCTCAGTTTCCTGCGTGACACCACCGATCTTGGTCCGCACGTGCACCGTCTCGGCCGCCCGCTCGCCGCGCGCGAGTTCCGCGTCGAGCGCGGTGGCACCGCACTCTTCTACGCGCCGCTCGGCGACCTGCTCGCCGCCTGGAGCGCGACGACGCACGCCATGCAGCGCCTGCGCGACAACCCCACGTGCGCCGACGAGGAACTCGCGAGCCTGCTCGACCTCGACGACCCCGGTCTCGCCATCCACGTGCCCGATAGTGCGCGCGACCTGCACCGCGCACCGGCCATCGTCGGCGGCGCGCGCCCACGCGTTGCCGTGCTGCGCGAACAGGGCGTCAACGGCCAGGTCGAGATGGCCGCGGCCTTCGACCTCGCGGGCTTCGAAGCCGTCGACGTCCACATGACCGACATCCTCGGCGGTGGTGCCAATCTCGCCGACGTCACGGGACTCGCCGTTTGCGGTGGCTTCTCCTACGGCGACGTGCTCGGTGCCGGCCGCGGCTGGGCCGGCACCATCCGCCACAATCCACGTGCACGCGACGTCTTCGCCGCCTTCTTCGCGCGGCCGACGACCTTCACCCTCGGCGTCTGCAACGGTTGCCAGATGATGGCCGAACTCAAGGACATCGTGCCCGGCGCCGCGCACTGGCCGCGCTTCGAGCGCAACCTCTCCGAGCAGTTCGAGGCGCGCTACGCGCTGGTCGAGGTGCTGCCTTCACCATCCGTACTGCTCGGCCCCATGGCCGGCATGCGCATGCCGGTGGCCGTCGCCCACGGCGAGGGCCGCGCGAGCTGGGACGGCACTGCCGACGGCGCGCGGGCCTGCCTGCGTTTCGTCGACAACGATGGGCACGCCGCGACGCGCTACCCGGCCAATCCCAACGGCTCGCCCCGCGGCATCACCGGCCTGACCAGCGATGACGGCCGCGTCACCATCATGATGCCGCACCCCGAGCGCGTGTTCCTGGCCCGCCAGCTGTCGTGGTGTCCACCGACGTGGACCGACGCCGAGAGCCCCTGGCAGGCGCTGTTCAACAACGCCCGGCGCTGGGTCGCGCAGGGCTGACCGGCCGGCCGGTGTACCGCGCCTCATCCGCTGTCGGACCGCGGCACTGCCATGAGCGATGAACCCAAGCGCTTCGCCGATCTCGTCGGCAAGGTCCGCCGCCTCGAGCACGACACCGTGCATCACGAGCGCCCACGACCAGTGCCACGACGACGCCAGCGCGAAGACGAACCCGCGGTGGACGATACCTGGAGCCACGCACCCGAAGCCGACGACCTCGCCGAGCGTGACGACTACCATCGCCCCGGCATCCAGCATGGCCTCTTGCGCAAGTTGCGCCGCGGCCAGTTCCCGGTGGAATCGAGCCTCGACCTGCACGGGCTGCGGCTGGAGGAAGCGCGGCGCGAACTGGCGCACTTCCTCGCCACCGCCGGCGGCCCACGCCTGCGGTGCGTGCGCGTCGTCCACGGCAAGGGCATGAGTTCGCCCGGTCTCGCGCCGGTGCTGAAACCGAACGTGCGTCACTGGCTGCGCCAGGACGCCCGCGTGCTGGCCTGGGTCGCGGTCCGCGACAGCGGTGGCGGCAGCGGCGCGGTCGACGTCCTGCTGCGCGCCCGCTAGCGCGGCTTTCCTCGATCGCGGCGGCACACGCGCGCAGCGCGCAGTCCGGTTCGAAACCCGCAGAAAGGAAGACGCCGGCACGTGGCCGGCGTCGATGGCGGGATGTCACGAGTGCCGCGTGACGCGGCTCCGGTCGGATCAGGCAGCGGCTTCCCGCACCACCAGCGGCTTGGGATCGAGTTCCTTCAGGGCCGGCATCACCTCCTTGGCAAACAGGCGCATGCTCTTCTCGGCCAACTCGATCGGCATCGAGCCGTACTTGAAGATGAAGGTGATCTCCTCGACACCGAACTCGTTGGCGAGTTCGCTGGTGCGCTTGATGACCTGGTCGGGCGTGCCCCACGGATGCTCGTTGAAGAAGCCGCGGCGGAACGGCGTGGCGTCCTTGCGCAGCATGTCCTGCGCCGCGCCGTAGGACTCGTAGCCCTTGATCTTGCCGAGGTGGTCGCCGAGCAGCTCGTAGTGGCGCAACGCCGAGTCGGAGTACTCGACCATGTACTGCTCGGCCCCTTCACGTGCCTTGGCTTCGGTCTCCGCGACGTAGGTCCACACGGCGAGGCGCGAACGGCTCGGCTTGTAACCGGCCTTGGCGTGCAGGGTGGCGTACTTCTTCGCCGTCTCCAGCGAAAGCCCGAGACTCTGGGTCGGAATGACCAGTGGGCGGATATCGTGCTTGGCGATGATCTCGACCGTCTCGTCGGTACCGCCGGCGCACCACAGGTTGCCGGACAGGTCGCGGTCGGGCTGCGGACGCAGATGCAGGCCCTTGATCTTGAAATGCTCGCCCTCGAAGTTGCACTGCCCGGTGGCGAGCAGCTGGCGCAGCACCTGGATCGACTCGTCGAAGCGTGCCCGCGCCTGGGCCTGGTCGATGCCAAGGCCCTCGTACTCGCGGCGGCCGAGACCACGGCCGACGCCGCAGATGATCTCGCGCTTCGGCCCGAGGAAGGTGTCGAGCATGTTGATGTCCTCGGCCACCCTGACCGGGTTGTGCCACGGCAGCACCACGACCATCGTGCCGAGATCGACGCGCTCGGTGATACCGGCGATGTAGCTCAGGTACTGCAGCGGGTTGGTGACCATCGTGTAGGGCGTGAAATGGTGCTCGATGGTCCACAGGGTGTCGAAGCCGGTCTCGTCGGCGATGCGCGCGATGTTGATCTCCTCGAGGAAGACCTCGCGGTCGGACTTGCTCGGCCGCGGCGGCACGGCCTCGCCGCGCTCCTCGGCCTCGTAACGATCCCAGTCGGTGTAGTTCTGGTTGAACAGCGTGGCGCCTACTCGCATGTGGAATTCTCCCCTCGGTGGATGGAACGGGCGGTTAGCGGACGCCGCCCGTGGACAGGGGCTAAACCTAGCCCAAGCGCCTCCGGAGTGCGAGCGCGCGGCTTGCGCTGGATCAAGTGGACGTCTGGTTGGGAGCGCACGGATCCCGCGCGGAATCAGGCATGGAGAAAGGCGTGGAATGGGGACAGTATACTTTCGCGCGCGCTGCACCCGGGTTCACCGTCCGGGCGAAAGTATACTGTCCCCATTCCCCCAGTCCGCGATACGGTCCTCGTTCCGAACCGCTGTCGTGCAGTTGCTCGCGGTTCAGGCCGTTAGCGGCGCGAGCAGGCACACCGCGCAGGCGGCGATGCCTTCGCCGCGGCCGGTGAAGCCCATCTTCTCCGTCGTCGTGCCCTTGACGTTGACGGCCGCAACCTCGAGCCCGATGTCGGCGGCGATGTGGGCACGCATGGTCTCGACGTGCGGCCGCACGCGCGGGCGC
This sequence comes from Gammaproteobacteria bacterium, assembly GCA_050184115.1. Taxonomy (GTDB): domain Bacteria; phylum Pseudomonadota; class Gammaproteobacteria; genus JACKNG01. Next base: position 169,127 of record JBFXAQ010000008.1, read on the forward strand.
TCGCAGATCACGGTGGCATCGATGTTGACCGCGCGCCAGCCCGCGGCCTCGACCAGTTCGCGGACGCGCCGCAGCAGCATGCGACTGTCCGCGCCTTTCCACGCTGCGTCACTGTCGGGGAAGTGCAGGCCGATGTCGCCGAGCGCGGCAGCGCCGAGCAGGGCGTCGCAGATGGCGTGCAGCAGCACGTCGCCATCGGAATGGGCCGCGAGCCCGCGTTCGAAGGGAATGCGCACGCCGCCGATGACGACGTGGTCACCGTCCTTGAAGCGATGCGCGTCGTAACCCTGTCCTATCCTCATGCGGGTGTCCTCATCATGCATCCGCCGTGGCCTGCGCGGCGAGTATGCGCGCCGCGAGGTCGAGATCCTCGGGCTGGGTGATTTTGAGATTGTCGCCGTGGCCGGCGACCACTCGCGGTACATGGCCGGCGCGCTCGATGGCCTGGGCCTCGTCCGTGACCAGTTCGCCCACGGCCAGTGCCGCGGCGATCGCTTCGCGCAGCAGGCGAAAGCGGAACATCTGCGGTGTCTGCGCCTGCCACAGGCCGTCGCGCGGCACGGTCTGCTCGATGCGGCCGTCCGCCCCGCAGCGCTTGAGGGTGTCGCGCACCGGCACGGCGAGGATGCCGCCGACGGTGTCGCCGTCGAGTTCTTCGACCATGCGCGCGATGTCGCCGCCGCGTACGCAGGGCCGCGCCGCGTCGTGCACCAGCACCCAGTCGTCGTCCGCAGCCACGCCCGCCAGCGCGTCGAGCCCGGCCAGCACGGAGTGACAGCGCTCGGCGCCGCCAACGACGGCGACGCAGTTCGCTGGCAGGGTCAAGGTGGCGAAACGTGCGTCGTGAGCCGCCACCGGCACGATCACGCGGGCGATACCAGGCTGACCCGCGATGCGGAACAAGGTGTGTTCGAGCACGCTGCGCGCGCCGATCGCGAGATACTGCTTGGGTACCTCGCCGCCCATGCGGCGACCGACCCCCGCCGCCGGCACGATCGCGTAAAGGCGGTTCACGGCGTCTCGTCCGTGGCGTGCGCGGGTCCGTCGCCAGCCTCGTCACCGTCGCCTCCGGGCAACGGATCGGTCATGCGAAAGAACACCTCTCCCTGCTTGATCATGCCCATGTCGCTGCGCGCGCGCTCCTCGATGGCTTCCAGGCCCTGCTTGAGATCGATCACCTCGGCGGCGAGCGCCTGGTTGCGCTCACGCAGGCTCTGGATCTCGGCCTGTTGCTCGGCCACCGCCCGTTCGAGCTTGACCACGTCCCGCGCCCCGCCTCGCTCGAACCACAGCACGTACTGCAGGTACAGCGTGACCAGAACGAGCAGCGCGATGAAAACGCGCACGGGCGGCGTCGCCGATCACGCGCCCAGGTTGTAGAACGCCTTCGCGCCGGGGTAAACGGCGCGCTCGCCAAGCAGCTGCTCGATGACGAGCAGGCGGTTGTACTTGGCGATGCGATCCGATCGCGACATCGAGCCGGTCTTGATCTGGCCGGTCGAGTAGGCGCACGCGATATCGGCGATGGTCGCGTCCTCGGTCTCACCCGAACGGTGGGAGACGACCGCGGTGTAGTTGGCCGAACGCGCGAGGTCGATGGCGGCAAAAGTCTCGGACAAGGTGCCGATCTGGTTGACCTTGATGAGAATCGAGTTGGCGATGCCGCCATCGATGCCGCGTTGCAGGGTTTTCGCATCGGTCACGAAGAGGTCGTCACCAACGAGCTGGACACGGCGACCGATCTTCTCGGTGAGGGTCCGCCACCCGTCCCAGTCGTTCTGGTCCATGCCGTCTTCGATGGTGATGATGGGATAACGCTCCGTCCAGTCCTTGAGCATGTCGGCCATGGCAGCCGCATCGAGCCGGCGTCCTTCGGATTCGAGGTTGTACTCGCCGTCCGCATAGAACTCGGAGCTGGCGACGTCGAGCCCAAGCAGGATGTCCTCGCCGAGCCGGTAGCCGGCCTTGTCGACCGCCTGCGCGATGAGTTCGAGGGCGGCCTCGTTGGACGGCAGGTCGGGCGCGAAGCCGCCTTCGTCGCCGACCGCGGTGCTCCAACCTTGCGCGTTGATCAGCGCTTTCAGCGCATGGAACACCTCGGCGCCGTAGCGGAGCGCCTCGCGGAAGCTCGGCGCACCGACCGGCAGGATCATGAATTCCTGCAGGTCGACGGAATTGTTGGCATGCGCGCCGCCGTTGATGACGTTCATCATCGGCACCGGCAGCACGTATTCGTCGCGCTTGACCAGCGACTCGAACAGCGGCACGCCGCGCACGGCGGCGGCGGCGTGCGCGGCTGCCATCGACACAGCGAGCATGGCGTTGGCGCCGAGCTTGCCCTTGTTCGGCGTGCCGTCGAGTTCGAGCATGACCGCATCGAGCCCGGCCTGGTCGGTGACGTCGAAGCCCGCCAGCGCGCCGGCGATCGGACCGTCGACGTTGGCCACGGCCTGCGTCACGCCCTTGCCGAGGTAACGCCCCTTGTCGCCGTCGCGCAATTCCAGCGCCTCGCGCTCGCCCGTCGAGGCACCCGAGGGCACGGCGGCGGCGCCCACGGCGCCGGACTTCGTGCGCACCTCGGCACGTACCGTGGGATTGCCGCGCGAGTCGATGATCTCGAGCGCGCGGATGCTGCTGATTGCTGTCATGTCGGTCGGTCCATGGCTGGTGAATGTGAGTTGGGTTCAGGCGGCCTGCTTGGCCACGACATCGAGATCGCGCAGCGTTTCGAGCAGGCCGGCCATGTCGCCCAGCGGCCAGGAATTGGGGCCGTCGCTGAGCGCGCGCGCCGGATCGGGATGGGTCTCCATGAACAGGCCCGCGATGCCGACCGCGACGGCGGCGCGCGCCAGCGCCGGCACGAACTCGCGCTGGCCGCCAGAGGCGTTGCCGAGGCCACCCGGCACCTGCACGGAGTGGGTGGCGTCGAACACCACTGGGCAGCCGGTCTCGCGCATCACCACCAGCGCGCGCATGTCGGACACCAGGTAGTTGTAGCCGAAGCAGGCGCCGCGCTCGCACACCATGATCTGCTGGTTGCCGGTGGCGCGCGCCTTGTCGACCACGTTGGTCATGTCCCAGGGGGCGAGGAACTGCGCCTTCTTGATGTTGACCGGCTTGCCCTGGCGGGCGACGTTCTGGATGAAGTTGGTCTGGCGGCAGAGGAAGGCCGGGGTCTGCAGCACGTCGACCACGTCGGCGATCTCGTCGAGCGGCGAATCCTCGTGGACGTCCGTGAGCACGGGGACGCCGATCTCCTCGCGCACGCGGGCCAGCGCGCGTAACCCCGCTTCGAGGCCGGGCCCGCGGTAACTCTCGTGCGAACTCCGGTTGGCCTTGTCGAACGACGCCTTGAAGACGAAATGGATGCCGAGTTCCGCGGTTACTTCCTTCAGGGTCGCGGCGACCTCGAGCACCAGCGCCTCGCTCTCGACGACGCAGGGTCCGGCGATGAGGAAGAACGGCTGTTCCGGACCGACCTCGAAATCACACAAGCGCATCGGAGACCTCGTGCGAGGCTCGCTGCTGGTGCTTGAGCGCGGCGCGCAGGAACGCGGTGAACAGCGGATGACCGTCGCGCGGCGTGGAGGTGAACTCGGGATGGAACTGGCAGCCGACGAACCAGGGATGGCTCGGGATCTCGACGATCTCGACCAGGTTGCCGTCGATCGACCGGCCGGCGATGCGCAGGCCGGCGGCTTCGAGCTCCATCATGTAGGTGTTGTTGAACTCGTAACGGTGACGATGACGCTCGGTGATGAGGTCGGTGCCGTAGGCGCGCGCGACGAAGCTGTCCGGTGCGAGTTTGCACGGCTGCCCGCCGAGGCGCATCGAACCGCCGACATCGCTGTCGGAGTTACGCACTTCGATGGTGCCCTCGGCGGTCTTCCACTCGGTGATCAGCGCAATCACGGGGTAGCGCGTGTCGGGGTTGAACTCTGTGCTGTGCGCACCCTCCAGCTTGGCGCGGTGGCGCGCAAACTCGATCACCGCCGCCTGCATGCCGAGGCAGATGCCGAGGTAGGGCACACCCTGCTCGCGCGCGAAACGCACCGCCTGCACCTTGCCTTCGATGCCGCGCTCGCCGAAGCCGCCCGGCACGAGCACGGCATCCATGCTTTCGAGCACGCTGGTGCCGTCGGTCTCGAGGCGCTCGGAATCGATGTAATGGATGTTCACCCGCGTGCGGGTGTGGATACCGGCATGCACGAGCGCCTCGGACAGCGACTTGTAGGACTCGGTCAGGTTGACGTACTTGCCGACCATCGCGATGTTCACCGCGTGATCGGGATGCGTCAGGGCATCGACCACCGTCTCCCATTGCGCCAGGTTGGCCGGCGCCACGTTCAGACCCAGCTTCTCGACGACGATGTCATCGAGTCCCTCGGCATGCAGCATGAGCGGGATCTTGTAGATGGTGTCGGCATCACGCGCGGTGATCACGGCGCGCTCCTCGACGTTGGTGAAGAGCGCGATCTTGCGCCGCTCTGACGGCGGGATGGCGCGATCGGCACGGCACAGCAGGATGTCCGGCTGGATGCCGATCGAGCGCAGTTCCTTCACCGAGTGCTGGGTCGGCTTGGTCTTCATCTCCCCCGCCGAGCCGATGTAGGGCACCAGGGTGAGGTGTATGAACAAGGTGTTCTGCTGGCCGAGCTCGACGCGCATCTGGCGGATGGCTTCGAGGAAGGGCAGCGACTCGATGTCACCGACGGTGCCGCCGATCTCGATCATGGCGACCTCGGCATCGCCGGCCCCCTGCTTGATGCAGCGGATGATCTCGTCGGTGATGTGGGGGATGACCTGGACGGTGGCGCCGAGGTACTCGCCCTGGCGCTCCTTGCGGATGACGTTGGCGTAGATGCGGCCGGTCGTGTAGTTGCTGTTGCGCGTCGTGCGGCAGCGCACGAAGCGCTCGTAATGACCGAGATCGAGATCGGTCTCCGCACCGTCCTCGGTGACGAACACCTCGCCGTGCTGGAAGGGGCTCATGGTGCCCGGATCGACGTTGATGTAGGGATCGAGCTTGACCATCGAGATCTCGAGTCCGCGGGCCTCGAGGATGGCGCCCAGCGAGGCGGCTGCGATGCCCTTGCCCAGCGAGGACACGACACCACCGGTAACGAAGATAAAACGGGTCATGCGGTTACGAAAACCTCGGAAGTCAGCAGTTCAGCGGGCCGGGTGGCGGCGTTTCGGCGTGGCCGGGAACCAGGGCCCTGGGTTCGTGCCGTGAGGGGCCGGCTGCTGGCATGCTCCGGAGTCACGGAGAGGACGCGCGGCAACGGCGGAGCCGGCTGCAAGTCCATGATTTCATGCGATGTCGGCACCGTCGGCGCGTTGGTCCACGCATCGATTGGGCGCCGCAGAAACTACCAGAACAGGCCCTCTGACTCAATGGCGGGCGGGGACCCTTCAAGCGCCGAAGGTGTAACCCGCCTCGACGTCGGCGCGGTGCAGAACGCCGAAGGTACGGAAGGTCATCGGCGCCTGCTGGCGCCGTACGTAGAGCGCCTCCACGCCCTCGCGCAACATGATCTCGCGCGCTTCGTACAGCGTCGCCTGCAGGTGGACGGGCCGCAGTTCGTAACGCTCTGCCGGGATGGCAACGAGGTCGATGTCGGCCTCCCCGCCGACGTCCGTCTCGCAGTGCCGGGCGAGTTCGGAGGCCCGTAACAGCAGCGGCTGTCCGGGCTGGTGGTCGACGATGATCCACTGCGGGCCACGCCTGAGCAGGCTATGGGCCTGCTCCCGGCTGAGCACCCGCGGGGCCTGCTCGAAACTGCGACTCATCACGGCGCCGACGCCGATGCGCCGCAGGCTCTGCGACAACGGGTCGTGGCGATAGTCGAGGCCGGCGTCGCGCATGAGCAGCGTGAACACCGACTCCTGACGCCACAGGCTGCGCGCGGTGAGTGCGGCGGTCACCACCGCCAGCATGCCGGGCAGGATGATCAACGGATTGCCGGTCATCTCGAGCAGGGCGAGCAAGGCCGACAGCGGCGCCTGCAGCACCGCGCCCATCATCGCCGCCATGCCGAGCATGGCGTAGAAGGGCGCGGCCGAGGCCGTCCCCGGCAGCAGCGCGGCGAGGTGGGCGAAGCAGCCGCCGGCGAGACTGCCGAGAACCACGGTCGGCCCAATCAGTCCGCCCGGCATGCGCGCAGCGAGGCAGGCCGCGCTGGCGAGGAACTTGGTGGTGAACACCGCGACCATGGTGACAAGTCCGAGCTGACCGGCGAGCGTGAGGGCGACGGTGTCGTAACCAAGCCCGAGGATTTCGGGGCGCAGCCAGCCGAGCGCGCCCACCAGCGTGCCGGCGACGGCGAACTGGGCCGCGACCGGCACCGGGGTGGCGATGCGCGTGAGGGCGCGGATCAAGGCCACGAAACTCGCCGAGGCACAACCGATGATCATGCCCATCGGTACGACGTAGGCGAGTTCGGCGAGATTGGCGAGGCCGAACAACGGCACCTGGAAAGCGGTGTCGTCACCGAATACCGCGCGCGTGATGGCGGTGGCGGCGACGGCAGCCAGGATCACCGGCACGAAACCGGCGATGGTGTACTCGGCCATCACCACTTCCATGGCGAAGACGACCCCAGCCAGCGGCGTGTTGAACGACGCCGCGATGGCGGCCGCGGCGCCGCCGGCGACGAGCGTGCGCAAGGCATTGTTGGGTAGAGCGAGCGCACTGCCGAGCAGGCTGGCACTGCCGGCGCCGAGGTGCACGCTGGGCGCTTCGCGCCCGACCGACTGCCCGGTGGCGAGCGCCAACGCCGCGCCGCAGAATTGCCACAGCATGTTGCGCCATGGCATGTAGCCCTGGTGGTAATGCAGGCGTTCGAGGACGTGAACCACGCCGACGGTGCGGGCCGCCGAAGGCAGCAGCACGAAGCCTACGCCGAGGAGGACGCCCCCGGCGACGGGCACCAAGACACGCGTCGGCACTGGCAACCATTCGAAGGCTTCGCCCGGCAAGCCGGCCATGTAGACATGCTGAACCAACGCCACGGTCTTGCGGAATGCAACGATGACCACCGCGGCGCACACGCCACTCAACAGGCCCAGCAGCGCTAGCAGCAGATCGGCGCGACTGCCGGCCAGCGCGAGGCGCCAGTGATCGAGACGCGCGCGGAGGCGCTCGGCCCGACCCGCGGCGCGGACGCGCGCCGCGACTGGCGGCATTCGGCTCGGGGAATCTGACATCGGTCGTGGTTCGGGCGGTTGGTGCGAATGGAGCGGCGTTCCGCGCTGGTCTCCTGCTGCGACTGCCAGTCCTCGCGCAACGGTCGGCCACGCCTGCGGCCTTCGTCGAGACAGACGGCCAGGCGTGCGCGGGTCGTCGCGCGCCGGTGGTGGCTGGAGCAGCAACTCCCCGTACGCGAGGCACAGCCCGCGCGCGATCCGGGCTAGAATCGCGCCGTCGGCGACCCGGCCCCTCGCCCTGGTCACCCGCGCATGAGCCGCCGGCACATGCACAAGGGCATCGCCCCGGCTCGCGCAGCCCGTCCAATTGCACCGAGAGGATACCCCATGTCGGATATCGAAATCGCGCAGGCCGCGACCATGCGCCCCATCGTGTCGCTGGTCGCGGAGCGTTTCGGCATCGCCGCCGAGCACCTCGTGCCGTTCGGCCATTTCAAGGCGAAACTATCGCTCGACCACGTGCGCGCCCTGGAAACGAAGCCCGACGGCAAGCTCGTCCTGGTCACCGCGATCAGCCCGACCCCGGCCGGCGAAGGCAAGACCACGACCACAGTCGGCCTCGGCGACGCCATGAATCGTCTCGGTCATCGCACCATCATGTGCCTGCGCGAGCCCTCGCTCGGCCCCTGCTTCGGCGTCAAGGGTGGCGCGGCCGGCGGCGGTTATGCGCAGGTCGTGCCGATGGAGGACATCAACCTCCATTTCACCGGCGACTTCCACGCCATCGGCGCGGCGCACAACCTGCTCGCGGCGATGCTCGACAACCACATCACCCACGGCAACGCCCTCGATATCGACCCGCGCCTGGTCACCTTCAAGCGCGTCGTCGACATGAACGACCGTGCCCTGCGCGAGGTCGTGCTCGGCCTCGGCGGCAGCGCCAACGGCTACCCGCGCGAAGGCGGCTTCGACATCACCGTCGCCTCCGAGGTCATGGCCATCTTCTGTCTCGCCACCTCGCTGACCGACCTCAAGGCACGGCTCGGACGCATCGTCGTCGGCTATACGCGCAGTGGCCGCGAACCGGTCACGGCGGCCGATCTGAAAGCCCACGGCGCCATGACCGCACTGCTCAAGGACGCCATCAGCCCGAACCTCGTGCAGACGCTCGAGAACAACATCGCCTTCGTCCACGGTGGCCCTTTCGCCAACATCGCCCACGGCTGCAACTCGGTCACGGCCACGCGCACCGCGCTCAAGCTCGCCGATTACGTCGTCACCGAGGCCGGCTTCGGCGCCGACCTCGGCGCCGAGAAGTTCATCGACATCAAGTGCCGCATGGCGGGCCTCTCGCCCCGCGCGGTGGTCCTGGTCGCGACCATCCGCGCGCTCAAGTATCACGGCGGCGTGGCCGTGGCGGACCTCAATCGCGAGAACCTCGATGCGCTCGCCGCCGGCTGCGTCAACCTCGAACGGCATCTGCGCAACATCACGGAACACTTCGGACTGCCCTGCGTGGTCAGCATCAACCACTTCACCCACGATACCGACGCCGAGGTCGCGCTGCTGCAGGAACGCGTGGCTGCGCTCGGCGGTACGGCGGTCGTAGCGCGGCATTGGGCCGAGGGTGGCGCCGGCGCCGAGGACCTCGCCCGCGCGGTGGTCGCGGCCATCGATGGCTGCGCGACGCCGCACCGCTACGTCTATCCCGACGACGTGCCCCTGTGGGATAAGCTGCGCGCCATCGCGACCAAGGTCTACGGCGCAGCCGACATCAGCGCTGCGCCCAAGGTGCGCCAGCAGGTCGATGAACTCGGCGCGGCCTACCCGGCCTTCCCGGTGTGCGTCGCGAAGACCCAGATGTCGTTCTCTACCGACCCTGCCCTGCGCGGTGCGCCGAGCGGACACATCGTCGAGATCAGCGAGGTGCGGGTGTCGGCCGGCGCCGGGTTCATCGTCGCCATCGCCGGCAACATGATGACCATGCCCGGGCTACCCAAAGCGCCGGCGGCGGAACGTATCGACGTCGACGAGCAAGGCCGCATCACCGGACTCTTCTGAGAAAACCGCTGCAGGGGCTACTGCGCTTGCCAGGTGAAGCGCTGGCGGTGCTCGGCCTCCTCATTGACCCAGCCAGTCAACTGCGGGGCCTGTGCGCCGCCAGCGCCCCGCCTGCCGGCGCTCGCTACGCCCCTGCCACGCTTTTCACCGCTTCAGGCGCCGGCGATGCCGGAGCGTAACGCTGGCGGTGCTCGGCCTCCTCATTGACCCGCCAGTCAACTGCGGGGCCTGTGCGCCGCCAGCGCCCCGCCTGCCGGCGCTCGCTACGCCCCTGCCACGCTTTTCACCGCTTCAGGCGCCGGCGATGCCGGAGCGTGACGCTGGCGGTGCCCGGCCTCCTCATTGACCCGCCAGTCAACTGCGGGGCCTGTGCGCCAATGCGAATTCTCAGTTGCCGCCGAGTTCGATGGTGCCGTTGACGTCGACCGTCACGAGCTGCTCGCCAGCGGCGATGCTGGGATCGGCGACCTCGGCCTTCATCGCCAGCGCGCGCCCGGCATAGGCCATCGGCGGCGGTGGCTGGTAGCCGGACGTGCCGACGTTGACGTTGACGACGCCGTAGTCCTGGCGGCCGAAGGCCCGCGCGACCTGGGCGGCACGCCCGCGGAAGGCGGCGATCGCGCTGTCGATGAGACGCTGCTCGGCGGCTTCGCGCGCGGCCGGCGAAATCTCGTAGCCGATCGACTCGACCGCGAGGCGTTCCTGCAACGTACCGAGCAGGCCGGTCAGGGCGACGGTGTCGGCGCTCTCGAGGCGCAACGACTGCTGGGTGCGCCAGGCGCGGATCTGGCGCTCCTCGTAGACCGGCGTGGTGCGGTAGTCGAGGGTCTGTGCCTTGACCGCGCCGACCGCGCGCGCGGCCGCCAATGCCCAGGCCATGTCCTCGTTGACGCGGTCGGCAGTGGTCGCCTGCTTGGCCGCCTCGTGCAGCACCGTCATACGCACGACCAGCAGGTCGCTCGCGACCTCCTCGCTGGCGCTGACCGACAGCGACACCAGGTTACGGCGCGGGCCGGCGTCCTCGGCGTGGGCGACCAGGCTGGCCAGGCCGAGTGCGAGCGCGCAGGTAATACGCTTCATGGCGATTCTCCGGTTAGTGCCGCGCGCGCGGCGCGGAGATGTTGCCACGCCGCCAGCACGTGTGCGCGGGTGGTGTAGGTCTGGCCGACGCACAGGCGCAGGCAATAGCGCCCGCCGATCACCGTATGGCTGATGAACAGGTGGCCCTCGGTATTGACGCGCTCGAGCAGCGCGCGGCTCAACGCGTCGTCGCCGCGGCAGGCGAAGCACAGCAGGTTGAGCGTGCGCGGCGCGAGCAGTTCGAAGGCGTTGTCAGCCACGATCAGCCCTTCGAGTTCAGCCGTCAGCGCGAGGTGATGACGCACGAACTGCTGCAGGCCCTCGAGCCCGTAGCTGCGCAGCACGAACCACAGTTTCAGCGCGCGGAAACGCCGCCCGAGCGGGATCTGCCAGTCGCGGTAGTCGATGGCCGCGCCGCTGTCGCTGGCCGCGTTACGCAGGTACTCCGGCATCACCGACAACGCGCGCACGAGCGGTTCGCGATCGGCCACGTAGAAGCAGTCACAGTCGAAGTTGGTCAGCAGCCACTTGTGCGGATTGAAGCAATAGGAGTCGGCGTGCTCGAGCCCATCGTTGACGAATCGAAGCTCGGGACACAGGGCGGCGCTGCCGGCCATCGCCGCGTCGACGTGCAGCCAGGCGCCGTGACGGGCGGCGAGCGGGGCGATGTCCGCGACCGGGTCGATGGCCAGCGCCGAGGTGGTGCCAACGGTGGCACAGACGAAGAACGGATGTCGGCCGGCGCGGGCGTCCTCGTCCATCGCCCGCGCCAGGGCGTCGACGTCGAGGCGCAGGGTGGCATCGGTCGGAATCTTGCGCAGGCGGGCACGACCGAGCCCCGCGATGCTCATCGCCTTGTCCAGCGATGAATGCGTATCGGTCGAACAGTAGGCGACGAGATCGGGCGGATTGCCGGCCTCGCGCGCGGCGAAATCGCTCGCACGTTCGCGTGCCGCAAGCAGGGCGCACAGCGTTGCGCTCGAGGCCGAATCCTGGATGACGCCGCCGCCAGCGCCATCGGAACGGAAACGTGCCGGCAATGCCAGCGCCGTCACCAGCCAGTCCAGCACGAGGCTTTCGAGCTCGGTACACGCGGGGCTGGTCTGCCACAACATGCCCTGTTGGCCGAGCCCCGCACTGAGCAACTCGCCCAAGATCGCCGGCGGCGACGCGTTGGCGGGAAAGTAGCCGAAGAAGTTCGGCGACTGCCAGTGCATCAGGCCCGGTTCGATGAGCGGGCGGAGATCGGCGAGGATCGCTTCGAACGATTCGCCGGATTGGGGCGGAGCGTGCGGCAAGCCGGCGCGGATGTCGCCGGGTGCGACGCGTGGCATCACCGGCAGATGTTCGACGCGCGCGCGATAATCGACGAGCCAGTCGACCAGCGCGTAACCCGCGCGGCGGAATTCCTCGTCGGAGAGGTGGCGCGGAGGGGTGGGCTCGTGCACGGGGAGTGGTCGCCCCGCGCGCGGACGCGCAGGGCGACGGCAGGTCAGAGGTTGGACAGGACGTTCTCGGCCGAGCTCGCCTTGACCTCCGAGGGTGCCGCTTCGCGATGCAACTGCTTGCACACGCCGTCCTCGACGACGATCGCGAAACGCTCGCCGCGCGTGCCCATGCCGAAACCGCTGGCGTCGAGCGACAGGCCGAGCGCCTTGACGTAATCGGCGTTGCCATCGGCCAGCAGGCTGACCTTGTCACCGGCGCCCTGGTCCTTGCCCCATGCGCCCATCACGAACACGTCGTTGACTGACATGCAGGCGATGGTGTCGACACCCTTGCCCTTGAGCGCATCCGCGTTCTTGATGTAACCGGGCAGGTGTGTCGCCGAGCACGCCGGCGTGAACGCGCCCGGCACCGAGAACAGCACGACTTTCTTGCCCTTGAACAGGTCGTCGGTCGAGACTTCGGCCGGGCCTTCTGCCGTCATGACCTTGAATTTGCCTTGCGGCATCTTGTCGCCAGCTTTGATCGTCACGTGAACCTCCGCATGGATCGGGATGAGTGGGGAGCGGGCATTCTGCCATCGCCCCCCGGGTGATGGTAGCGCGCGGGACGCGTCATTCAGGCGACGCGATCGGGTGGTTCGCGGCCGGCGAAGAAGGCGTCGAGATTCGCCACCACGCGCAGGCCCATGGCAACGCGCGTTTCCTGCGTGGCGCTGCCGAGGTGCGGCAATAACACCACGTTATCGAGGGTTTTCAGCGCCATCGGCACGGCGGGTTCGCCTGCGTATACGTCAAGCCCGGCGCCGGCAATGCGGCGTGCGCGTAGCGCATCGATCAGTGCTTGCTGGTCAACGACTTCGCCGCGCGCGGTGTTGACCAGATAGGCGTGCGCGGGCATGCGCGCGAGGCGCTCGGCGTTGATCAGGTGACGCGTGGCGGCGCCACCCGGGCAATGCAGCGAGACGAAGTCGGACGTCTCGAGCAGGCTTTCGATGTCGTCACAGGCGACCGCGGCGAGCTGCGCGGTGACGGCGTCCGGGACCGCGCTCGGGTTGAAGTAACGGATGCGCATGCCGAAGCCGTGGTGCGCGCGGGCGGCGACGGCGCGGGCGATGCGACCGAAACCGACGAGGCCCAGCGTCTTGCCGCTGACACGCGTGCCGAGCAACTGCGTCGGTGCCCACCCGGACCACGTCCCCTCGCGCACCAGGCGCTCGCCCTCGCCGGTGCGTCGCGCCACCATCAGCATCAAGGTCATCGCGAGGTCGGCCGTACAGTCGGTCAGCACGCCCGGGGTGTTGGTGACGGCGACATGCGCGCGCCGCGCGGCTTCGAGATCGATGTGATTGAAGCCGACGCCGAAGTTGGCCACGATGCGCGCCCGTGGCGGCGAGCGGTCGAACAGGGCGGCATCGATGACGTCGGTCACGGTCGGACACACGGCGTCGGCCGTGGCCAGCGCGTGGGCGAACTCGTCCGGACCGAGCGGTCGATCGTCGGCGTTGGGTACGAGCTCGTAGCGTTCACCGAGGACGCCCTCTACTGCCGCCGGCCAGCGGCGGGTGAGGACGACCCGCGGCCGGCTCACCGCGAGGCTGTCTCGCGCAGGAAGGCCTGGGCGGCACCGACACCGGCACCAGGCACGATGTCGATGCCGCAATCGAGCAGCGCCATCTCGGTCCCGGCCAGTGCGCCGAGGATCATGACCTCGTTGAGATCACCCAGGTGGCCGATGCGGAAGACCTTGCCGGCGACGTCGGCAAGCCCGCCGCCGAGCGAGAGGTTGTAGCGCTCGTAGGCGGTCCGCACGACCTGGCCGGAGTCCTTGCCTTCCGGCACGAGGATCGCGCTGACGGTATTGGAGTAGAGCTTCGGATCGCGTGCGCAGAGATCGAGCCCCCACGCGGCGACGGCGCGGCGTACCGCCTCGCCGTAACGCGCATGGCGCGCGAAGACATTCTCCAGGCCCTCTTCCAGCAGCATGTCGACGGCCGCGCGCAGGCCGCGCAACAGGGTCATGGCCGGCGTGTAGGGGAAGTAACCGTCGGCATTGGCGCCCATCATCTGGTCGAAATCGAAGTAGCTGCGCGGACTCTTCGCGCTCTTGCGCGCTTCGAGCGCCTTCTGGCTGACGCACACGATGCCTAGGCCGGTCGGCAGCATGAGGCCCTTCTGTGATCCGCTGACGGCGAGATCGACACCCCACTCGTCCATGCGGAAATCGATGCTGCCGATGGCGCTGACACCGTCGCTGGCGAGCAGTGCCGGGTGCTTGCAGTCGTCGAGAATGCGCCTCACCGCAGCGAGATCGCTGGTCACGCCGGTGGCGGTCTCGTTGTGCGTGACGAGCACCATCTTGATGCTGTGCGCGGTGTCTGCGGCGAGAATCTCGGCGTAGCGCTCGAGCGGTACGCCCTCGCCCCACGGCACCTTGACCAGTTCGACGTCCATGCCGAGGCGCCGGCAGCTCTCCGCCCACAGGTGACTGAACTGGCCGTAACGGCCGGCCAGCACACGATCGCCGGGGCTGAGCGTGTTGCTGATGCCGGCATCCCAACCGCCGGAACCGGACGACGGGAAGACGAAGACCTGGCCGCTCTCGGTCTTGAAGATCTTCTTCAGATCGGCGAACAGCGGCAGGGTGAACTTGGGGTGGTCCGGCGCCCGGTGATCCTCGAGCGGCACGTCCATCGCGCGCCTCACGCGCTCCGGGATGTTGGTGGGACCAGGGACGAAAAGGGCATTCCTTCCAGGCACGATGCATTCTCCGGTTGCCATACGCTGCCGGAAACCGCTCTTTCGACGTCAGACGGATTTCGTGGGGCGCAGATCAGGTTGGGTTCGTCGCGGCCGCCAGGCATCTGCGCGGCGGCCCCCGAACGGCGAGCGCGGTACTCTACACGCGGCTCGCCGTCGGGCGCAAACCGGGCGCCGGCTCAGGCCGCGGCAGGCATGGCCCGGGCGAGGTCGGCGACGAGATCGCCGGCGTCCTCGAGCCCGATCGACAGCCGCAGCAGGCCCTCGCTGACACCCATGGCGTCGCGCTCGGCCTGGCTGAGCCGACCGTGGGTGGTCGTCGCCGGGTGGGTGACGATGCTCTTGGCGTCACCAAGGTTGGCGGTGATGGAGAAGAAGCGCAGGTGGTCGACGACGTGCCAGGCGGCAGCACGGTCGGCGAGTTCGAAGCTGACGATGCCGCCGAAGCCGCTCTGCTGGCGCGCCGCCAGCGCATGCTGGGGATGCGAGGCCAGCCCCGGGTAGTACACCCGCCGCACCTGCGGCTGCTGCTCGAGCCAGCGCGCGACGACCAGGGCGTTGTGACAATGGCGCTCCATGCGGATCGGTAAGGTCTCCAGTCCCTTGAGGAAGACCCAGGCATTGAACGGGCTCATGCTGGGCCCGGCCGTGCGCAGGAACGGGAAGACCTTCTTGTCGACGATCTCGGCCGGGCCGACGATGGCGCCACCGAGGCAGCGGCCCTGGCCGTCGAGGAACTTGGTCGCCGAATGGATGACGAGATCGGCGCCGAGCGCGAGCGGGCGCTGCAGCGCCGGCGTGCAGAAGCAGTTGTCGACCACCAGCCACGCGCCGTGCTCACGCGCCAGCGCCGACAGCGCGGCGAGGTCGGCGACCTCGGTCAGCGGGTTCGACGGCGTCTCCAGGAACAGCATGCGCGTCGCCGGCGTGATGGCCGCGCGCCAGGCCTCGAGATCGGTCAGGTCGACCAGCGTCGCCTGCACGCCGAAGCGCGGCAGCACGTTGGCGAACAGGGACACCGAGGTGCCGAAGATGCTGCGCGAGGCGACAATGTGATCGCCGGCGGCCAGGGTGGCCATGACGAGGCTCAGAATGGCGCTCATGCCCGAGGCCGTGGCGATGGCGCGTTCGCCTCCTTCCAGCGCAGCGAGCCGCTCCTCGAAACCACGCACGGTCGGGTTGGTGAAGCGGCTGTAGACATTGCCCGGCTCGTCGCCGGCAAAGCGCGCGGCGGCCTGCGCCGCGCTCTCGAAGCAGAAGCTCGAGGTCAGAAAGAGCGCTTCGCTGTGCTCCATCTCGGCCGTGCGAAACAAACCGGCGCGGCAGGCGAGCGTGGCGAGCGCGGGAGAATCGAATTGATCGTTCATGCGGAAGTGCCCCTTCGTTTGGGCCTCGTCGGCGAGGCCGGGGCGGGCGGCGGAAATGACCGCCACGGCGCACACCAGGGGACGGCGTGCATCGCTTTAGCGGTATTTCTCAGGCGCCCGCAAGCTGATGTCAAATCGGCGCAGAATGCGGCGCGCACCGTAATGCATGGTGCGCGAGGCTGTCAAATGCCGCGATTCAGCCGTCGGCCCCGGCACTGCTGGCGGTGAAGAGGTCGCGCAGCGAATCCTCGTCGCGACCGCGCTTCTCTTTCGCCTCGTCGGAGCGGATACGGCTCACCTGATCGAGGTAACCGGCACTGACGTCACCGGTGACGTAGTGACCGCTGAAGCAGGATTGTTCGAAGTCGTGGATGTCCGGATTACCGCGACGTGCGGCGTCGACCAGGGCCTCGAGATCCTGGTAGATGAGTCGATCGGCGCCGATGAGCCGGCAGATCTCGTCCTCGTCGCGGTTGTGCGCGATGAGTTCGTCGCTGGTCGGCATGTCGATGCCGTAGACGTTCGGAAAGCGCACCGGTGGCGCGGCGGAGGCGAAGTAGACCTTGGCCGCACCGGCGTCGCGGGCCATTTCGATGATCTGCCCGGAGGTCGTACCGCGGACGATGGAGTCGTCCACCAGCAGTACGTTCTTGCCCTCGAATTCGAGACCGATGGCATTCAGCTTCTGGCGTACCGATTTCCGCCTGAGTGCCTGGCCGGGCATGATGAAGGTACGCGGAATGTAACGGTTCTTGATGAAACCCTCGCGGTACTTGACGTCGAGGGTATGGGCGAGTTCGAGTGCCGCGGTACGCGCCGTATCGGGGATGGGGATGACGACGTCGATGTCGTGATCCCGCCACTCGCGCACGATCTTCTCGGCCAGCGCCTCGCCCATGCGCATGCGCGCCTTGTGCACCGAGATGCCATCGATGATCGAATCGGGCCTGGCGAAGTAGACGTGCTCGAAGATGCACGGCGCATAGCCACCGCCGCTGGCGCACTGGCGCCGCTCGAGAGCACCCTGCTTGCTGATGAACACGGCCTCACCGGGGGCGATGTCATCGACCAGTTCGAAGCCAAGCGCATCGATCGCGACGGACTCCGAGGCCACGGCGTACTCCATCCCATCCGGCGTCTCACGACGACCGTAGACGATCGGGCGTATTCCATAGGGATCGCGAAAGGCGACGATGCCGACCCCGGTGATGAGGGCGACGACGGCATAGGCGCCGCTGCAGCGTTCGTGCACACGGGCGACCGCCGCGAAGACGTCCTCGGCATCGATGCGCAGCTTGCCCCGGCGTTGCAGTTCGTGGGCGAACACGTTCAGCAGCACTTCCGAGTCCGACTCGGTGTTGATGTGGCGCAGTTCGTCCTCGTAGAGTTCCTGCCTGAGTTTCGCCGAGTTGGTCAGGTTGCCGTTGTGCGCCAACGTGATGCCGTACGGCGAGTTGACGTAGAACGGTTGCGCCTCGGCGTTCGACGAGACGCCCGCAGTCGGGTAACGCACGTGGCCGATACCCATGCGCCCGCGCAGGTTGAGCATGTGGCGGGTGTGGAATACGTCGCGCACGAGCCCGTTCGACTTGCGCAGGTAGAGTCGTCCATCCTCGTAGGTGGCGATACCCGCAGCGTCCTGTCCGCGATGCTGGAGCACCGTCAGGCCGTCGTAGAGCATCTGGTTGACGGCCGACCTGGCCACGATGCCGATGATTCCACACACGTCAGTTCACCTGCTTCAGAAGGCGAATTTGCCGGCCAGTTCGGGCGGCAGCCAATGCAACGCGTAGAGCGCTGCGGTTTCGAACGGCGCGATGGTCTGCGCCTCCTGCCACCACGGTTGCGCGGGCAGGGGGGTGAGACCGGCCAGCAACACCACGATGCCGACTATCGCCGCCCCGCGCGCGAAACCGAACAACGCGCCGAGCAGCCGATCGGTACCGCTGAGCCCGGTGCTCTCGAGCAGCTTGCCGATGAGAAAGTTGACGATACCGACACCGACCAGGGTCGCGATCAGAACCACCACGAAGGCGGCCACCAGGCGCGCCGTCGACACCGCGATGTACGGTTCCAGCATCACGCTGACGTTCGAGGAAAAGTGCATTGCCATCCAGAACGCCGCCACCCATGCCAGGAGCGAGAGCATCTCCTTGACGAAGCCACGCAGCACGCTGATCAGTACCGAGACCAGGATGACGGCAACGATGGCGATGTCGGCCCAGTTCATATCGGTGCCGCCGGCGGAGAGACCGCCGCGAGTTTAGCAAAGGAAGCACTGCACGAGTGAGCACACTTGCCCGAGAGCAGGGCGGCCATCGCGCGTGTGACGTGGTCGCCGCGGACTCAGCGGGCGTCGCCGGGTGACGCGCAAGCCGTTCATTCGGCGGCGAAGCTGCCCGGGCGGGATGACCTGCGGCGGGCCGATCATCGGAGCCGTGTCGCACTCATGGATAGTGCAGTAGCAATCCTTTCAATTCGAACTGCGCGGTCAGTCGTGCGCGTACCTGTTCGGCTTCGGCCCGGCTGCCCTGCGGCCCGACACGGACCTTGTAGACCAGTGCACCGGCCTCGGCACGTTTCTCGACGTAGCCGGGGTAGCCTGCGGCGCGCAACTTGTCGCTGAGGCGCGCAGCGTTCTCGGCATTGCCGAAACTGCCGAGCTGAACGGTCCAGGCGGGGTCGCCACCGCCGGCGGGGGGGGCCGGACGCGTCGCATCGTCATCGCTCGCCGGGATCGGCGACGGGACACGCTGAGGCGACCGCGCCGGGACCTCGACCGGCTTCGGTGCCAGCGTCGCGGGTTGCAAGGGTTCAGCCGGGGCAGCGGGCACGTCCGGCGCGGGCGACGTGACGGGCTCGGGCGGCGCGGGGGGCACGGGTTCGATGTCCTCGCCTGGCTCTGCCGGGCCGTCGCCGGGCGTGACCTCCTCGCTCATCGAAGCCTCGTCGCCGTCCGGCAATTCCACGCGCTCGGCGGCACGTTGCTCGAGTTCGGCGATGGCCGCCTCATCGAGCGGTTCAACCCGCGAGGTGAAGTCGTCGCTTGGCGCCGGTGGAATATCCACCGCGTCCGTCGGCCGCGTCTCGATACCATTGTGGTCGAGAATCAAGGGGATGAAGATCACGCCAAGGGCGACCAGCACCGCCGCTCCCACCACGCGCTGCTTCAGCTGACGGTCCATCAGGCGCGACCGCCCGGCTCGAGCAGGCGCATCATCGCGCCAACGGTGAGAAACGAGCCGAGTACGAGAATACGGTCGCCCGCCGTCGCCTCGGCGAGGATCGCGGCATGGGCCTGCGCCACCGAGGTATGGCAAGCCGGGCGCAGGCGTGGATCGAGGTGGGCGAGGTTGTCCGCCAGTTCAGCCGCCCGCGCGCCGTTGGCGCCGGGCAGATCGGTGAAATTCCAGCTGTCGACAGGTCCGAGCAGGGGACGCAGGAACTCGCGGTGGTTCTTGGTGCGCAGCATGCCGATCAGGGCGTGGGTGCGCCCGCTGCACGGCGCGCCGGCAAGAGTAGCGGCGAAAATCATCGCCGCCTGCGGGTTGTGCGCGACGTCCATCACGTACTCCTGGTCGCCACGCAGGCGTTCGAAGCGGCCGTGCAGTACGACCCCTGACAGGCCGCGGCGGATGGCACCGCCATCGACCGGCAGGCGCACGGCGAGGAGCTCGATCACGGCGATAACCCCGGCTGCGTTGCGGTACTGGTGGAGGCCGTCGAGCGCGGGATGCGGCAGCCCTTCGTGCAAGCGGCCCCGGTTCCACCAGTTCCACCCATCGGCAGTGACCTCGAAGGCGAAATCGGCACCGAGCAGGCTCAGGCGGGCGCCGATGGCGTCGGCATGTTCGACCAGGGTCGCCGGCGCGAGGTGGTCGGAGCACACCACCGGGCGCCCCGTGCGCATGATGCCGGCCTTCTCCAACGCGATGGCCTCGCGAGTCGCGCCCAGCCAGTCCTCGTGGTCGAGGCCGATGGCGGCGATGAGCGCAACGTCGGCATCGACGATATTGACGGCGTCGAGGCGACCACCGAGCCCGACCTCGAGGATGACGACGTCCAACGTGGCGCGTTCGAACAGGCTCAGCGCGGCCAGGGTCGCGAACTCGAAATAGGTCAGAGGGACGTCGCCGCGCGCGGCTTCGACGGCGGCGAAGGCGTCGCGGATCGGCTCGTCACCGACGGCTGCCCCATCGATGCGGATACGTTCGTTGTAGCGGATAAGGTGGGGCGAGGTGTAAGCGCCGACACGGTAGCCGGCGGCGCGCCAGATCGCCTCGAGCAGGGCCACGCTCGAGCCCTTGCCATTGGTACCGGCCACGGTGACCACGACCGGCGCCGGCCGCCGCAGGCCGAGCCGACCGGCGACCTCGCGGGATCGCTCGAGCCCGAGATCGATATGGTCGCCGCGACCACGTTCCAGCCACGCGAGCCACGTGGCCAGTGGCGCGTCCGCGCCAGGGGCAGGCTCGGGAAGACCGACCAGGACGTCCTGCCCGCTCGCCGCCATCACGCGTCGTCGGTACCTGCGCCACCCGCCGCGACGGCCGGCACGACACGGTGACAGAAGATGCCGAGCAACGCGGCGATGGTCCGGCGCATCTCGCGGCGATCGACGATCATGTCGATGGCGCCGTGTTCGAGGAGGAACTCGCTGCGCTGGAACCCTTCCGGGAGCACCTGACGCACGGTCTGCTCGATCACCCGCGGACCGGCGAAGCCGATCAAGGCACCCGGCTCGGCGATGATGACGTCACCGAGGGTGCCAAGGCTGGCGGAAACGCCCCCGGTCGTGGGATCGGTCAACACCACCACGTAAGGCAGGCGATGTTCGCGCATTTCGGCGATGGCGCTGGCGGTCTTGGCCATCTGCATCAACGACACCAGGGCTTCCTGCATGCGCGCGCCACCGCTGGCGCAGAAGCACACGAACGGCAGCCGCGCTTCGAGGCAGCGCCGGGTCGCGCGCAGGAAGCGCTCGCCGACCACCGACCCCATCGAGCCGCCCATGAAAGCGAACTCGAAGGCCGCGGCGACCAGCGGCAAACCCTCGACCGTGCCTTCCTGCACGATCAGGGCATCACTCTCCCCCGTTGCCTTCTGCGCCGCGCTGATGCGATCGCGGTAGCGCTTGGTGTCCTTGAACTTGAGGAAATCGACCGGACCGATATCGCCGGCCAGCTCGCGCGCCGAATCGGCATCGAGGAAGCGCGCCAGGCGGCGGCGCGCACCGATGCGCATGTGGAAGCCACACTTGATGCAGACCTCTGCGTTGCGTTCGAGCTCGGCACGGTAGAGCACGGCCTTGCATTCTGGACAGCTCGTCCACAGTCCTTCGGGTATCGAACGCTTGCTCGACCCCTCGGTCCGGATGCTGGCGGGAATGAGACGTTTGAACCAGTTCAAGCAATGTTCCCCCGCGGGCTCAGGCCGGGTTAGCGCCGGCATCGATGGCCACGCGCAACGTCGCGACGTACTGCTCGACGGCGGACGCCACGGTGGCGGTGTCGCCGCCACGCTCGATGATCTCGACGATGGCGCTGCCGACGATGACGGCATCGGCAACCGCGGCAGCGGCGGCAGCGGCCTGCGGCGTGCGGATGCCGAACCCGATGCCGACCGGGAGGCCGGCGAACTCGCGCGTCATGGCCACCTGTTGGCCGATCTCGTCGATCGCTGCGGCCTTGCCCCCCGTCACCCCCTTGACCGAAACGAAGTAGACAAAGCCCGAGGCGGCTTCGCACACCGTGCGGATGCGCCGCTCCGGCGAATTTGGCGCTACCAGGAAGACCTGGTCGAGCGCCGCCGCCCGCAGGGCGCCGTTGACCTCGGCCGCTTCTTCCGGCGGCAAGTCGACGATGAGCACGCCATCGACACCGGCCGCCGCGGCGCGACCGGCAAACCGCGCTGCGCCCATGTGCTCAAACGGGTTGAGATACCCCATCAGGACGACCGGGGTATCGGCATCGTCGCGGCGAAACTCGCCCACGCAGGCGAGCACGTCGTCGAGGCTCGTACCGTGTTCGAGCGCACGTTCGCTGGCGCGCTGGATGACCTCGCCATCGGCCATCGGGTCGGAGAACGGCACACCCAGCTCGATGACATCGGCGCCACCGCGCACCAGCGCGTGCATGTAGACCGCTGTCGCCGCCACGCTCGGGTCGCCGGCAGTGATGAACGTGATGAGGCCCTTGCGCCCTTGCGCCGCCAATGCCGCGAAGCGCGTCGCGATACGGGCGGCCGGGATTGCGGGTGAGGATGTCGCCATGCTCACAGTGTAATGCCTCGCACGGCGGCAACCGTTTGGATGTCCTTGTCGCCGCGTCCGGACAGATTGACCACGATGACCTGGTCGGTGGTCATCTCGCGCGCCATCTTCTCCGCGTGGGCGAGCGCATGGCTCGATTCCAGCGCAGGGATGATCCCTTCGAGGTGCGTCAGGGTGTCGAAGGCGGCGAGTGCTTCGGCGTCGGTAATC
This sequence comes from Gammaproteobacteria bacterium, assembly GCA_050184115.1. Taxonomy (GTDB): domain Bacteria; phylum Pseudomonadota; class Gammaproteobacteria; genus JACKNG01. Next base: position 191,470 of record JBFXAQ010000008.1, read on the forward strand.
GCCGCGTATTGCGCGCGGCCACTGTCCTTCAACCACGAATGCTCGGGACCGACCCCTGGATAGTCGAGACCGGCCGACACCGAATGGGTGGCCTCGATCTGGCCGCACTCGTCCTGCATCAGGTAGGTCCGGTTGCCGTGCAGCACACCTGGGGAACCGGCGTTCAAGGGCGCCGAGTGTCGGCCGGTCGCGATGCCGTCACCGGCCGCCTCGACGCCGACCAGGGCGACGTCGGCGTCGTTGATGAAGGGATAGAACATCCCGATGGCGTTGGACCCACCGCCGACACAGGCGACCAGGGCATCCGGCAGGCGGCCGAGGCGCTCGAGGCACTGCGCGCGGGTTTCGCGCCCAATCACCGATTGGAAATCGCGCACCATCGCCGGGTAGGGATGCGGCCCGGCGACCGTGCCGATGATGTAGAACGTGTCGTCGACGTTGCTGACCCAATCCCGCAAGGCTTCGTTGAGCGCATCCTTCAGGGTCCGCGACCCTGAAGTCACGGGCTGGACCTCGGCACCGAGCAGTTTCATGCGGAACACATTGGGCGATTGGCGCTGGATGTCCTCGGCGCCCATGTAGACGCGACAGCGCATGCCGAAACGCGCCGCCACCGTCGCCGTCGCGACGCCGTGCTGTCCCGCGCCGGTCTCGGCGATGACGCGCGGCTTACCCATGCGCCGCGCCAGCAGCGCCTGGCCGATGGTGTTGTTCACCTTGTGCGCGCCGGTGTGGTTGAGATCCTCTCGTTTGAGATAGATACGCGCGCCACCGAGCGATTCGGACCAGCGGCGGGCGAAGTACAGCGGCGACGGTCGGCCGACGTAGTAGCGCAGGTCGTCGTCGAACTCCGCGAGAAAATCGGGATCAGCGAGATAGTGACGGTAGGCCGCGTCCAGCTCGAGCAGCGGCTCCATCAGGGTTTCGGCGACGAAACGACCACCGTAGGGGCCGAAGTGGCCGTTGGCATCCGGGTACGGGGTCTCACCGCCGATGCCGGGCAGCACGCCCGGTTCAGGTCTGGCATTCAACTTGGTTCACCTCGGTGACGAATCTTCTCATCTTGTGCGGGTCCTTGCGCCCTTTCGTGACTTCGATCCCGCCGCTGACGTCGACGGCATAAGGTCGCGTACGTCGGACCGCCTCGGCAACGTTGTCCGGGGTCAGGCCACCAGCGAGCACGAGTGGTCGTTGCAGCCGCTCAGGAAGCAGCGACCAGTCGAACGTCCGCCCGCTGCCGCCGTAGAGCGCTGCGTCATAGGTGTCGAGCAGCAGCGCACTGGCCTCGACGTAGCGCGCCGCCGCCGCCGCAATGTCGGTTTCCGGGGCGACGCGGATGGCCTTGACCCAGCGACACGGCGAGTGGCGGCAGGCTTCCGGCGGTTCATCGCCGTGAAACTGCACCAGCGAAACGCCCGTTGCCGACACCGTGTCGCGCACCTCGGCCGGCGCGGCGTTGACAAACAGGCCAACCGCGGTCACGAATGGCGGCAGCCCGGCAATGATTTCCGCCGCCAGCGCCGGCGCGACGTAGCGTGGGCTCGGCGGATAGAAAACGAAGCCCAGTGCGTCCGCACCAGCGCTCACAGCGGCCGCGGCGTCGATGGCACTGGTGATGCCGCAGAACTTGATTCGAACCCGCATGACGGCCGTCGTCGCGCTTCCTGGTCGGGCGAAGCGACGAATTATCCCATCTACGCCGCTCGAACCCTAGCGCGATCAGCGGCGACCAGCCGCGCCGGTCAGAATGCATATCCATGGTAGGTCGCCGGCACCGGGACGGCACTCGGCGGTGGCGGGAGACCGTACTTGGCGGGATAGTTCACGGCGCAAAAATAAAGGCCGTCAGGCGGCGCCGTGACGCCGCCGCGTTCCCGCTGCCGCCAGGCCAGCACCTCGGCGGCCCATGCGGGGGGGCGTGCGCCGCTGCCGATCTCGGCGAGCACGCCGACGAAGTTGCGCACCATGTGCTGGAGGAAGGCATTGGCTTCGACCTGGACGATGACGATGTCGTCGCGCCGCTCTACCTCACAGCGGTATACCGTGCGGACGGGGTGGCGCGACTGGCAGCCCTTGGCGCGGAACGAGGAGAAATCGTGCTCGCCGAGCCACAACCGCGCGGCCTCGCCCATGCGCGCAACGTCCAGTGGCCGATAGTCCCAGGTCACCCGGCCATGCCACAGGCCCGGTCGAGTCGGCCGGTTGCAGATCAGATAGGCATATCGCCGCCGACGAGCGCTGAACCGCGCGTGGAAATCGTCCGGCACCTCCCGCGCCCACAGCACGGCGACGTCACGCGGCAGGTTGCTGTTGGTACCGAGCACCCAAGAGCGCGGCGAACGCTTCGCAGACGTGTCGAAATGCACAACCTGGTAGAGCGCATGCACGCCGCTGTCGGTACGCCCGGCACAGACCGTAGTGACAATCTGGTTTGCGACCGTTGCGAGGGCCGCTTCGAGTTCGGCCTGCACGGTGCGCGCGCCGTTCTGGCGTTGCCAACCCTTGAAAGCGTTGCCGTCATACTCGACGCCGAGAGCGATTCGCATTCGCTCAGGGCCTCAGGTCGACCGGTGCGATACGGGGCCGATAGCCTCCGTCCGTAACGACCCCGGGAATCAACCGGACAGTTGACCCAGCAAGGCCCGTGCTTCGGCCTTTTGTGCCTCGTTGCCGTCGTTGACGACTTCGTCAAGGATGGAACGCGCGCCTTCGGCATCGCCTAGTTCGATGTAGGCCTTCGCCAGATTGAGCTTGGTATCCGCCTCATCGCTGTCGCTCTGCCGTTCGACGTCGCGGTCGAGCGGCATGACGACGGTGCGCTCGTCCTCGACCTCGAGATCCATCGGCTCCTCGAGTTCCAGCGCCATCGTGTCCAGATGGGATTCTTCGTTGCCCTCTCCGATCTCGAGGACGTCGAGCCCGGGTTCGTCTTTCGCGTCGTCCCGATCGAGACTGAGCGAACCCATGTCGATCGTATCAGCGCCGGCAATCGAGTCCATGTCGACAGTACCGTCCAGCGCAATGTCGAACTCGCCGGCGTCGGGCGCATCGAGCGCGAGCGCATCGAGTTCGTCGCCCTGCAGCGAAAGCTCGCCATCGGTTGACGGCGCGTCGAGCGAGCTGAGCGTGATTTCGAGACGGCCGTCGTCGTCCTCGCTCTCCTCGATACTCAGCGCATCCACTGACGAATCGTCGCCAACCTCTTCGGTCGACCCCACACCGAGGTCGAAATCGAGTCCGTCGCTGCCGGACTCTGCGGTGAGCGCCGCCCCCATGTCGAGCGTGTCGTTGTCCGCGTCGACCATCGTCTCGCCCTCTGTATCGAGGGTGGGCAACGCCTGGTCGCCGTCGTCCTGTGCAAGGCCGCCGATGTCGAAATCGATGAGCTCCTCGCCACCGTCGCTGCCAGCACCGGTGAGATCGAGGATGCCTTCGTCCCCGCCATCGGTATCGAACGCCGGCGCGACCGATTCGCTGATGTCGAAATCGAGACCCACGTCACCCGTATCCCCCGCCGACAGGTCCTCGATCTCGAGGGCGTCGTCGTCCAGCGCTGGCGGCTCTTCCTGCGCGCGCATTCCGGGCGAAGTGACGTTGAGGAGGTCGTCATCCTCGACGCTGGAGATATCGCCGGTACGCGTGACGTCAAGCAGGTCGCTGCCGGCGACATGGGTATCTTCGAGTGAATCGAGATCGAATACGCCACCCGCGGTATTGCTACCGATTTCAAGCATGTCGGCTTCGCCAGCGGTGATGTCGAGGACACCATCGTCGGCACCCAGTTCCGCGCCGGTATCGCCGCTGCCGGTGAGATCGAGGACGTCGTCATCGCTGCTGCCGGTCAGATCGAGAATGTCCTCAGCAGCCGCCGTGATGTCGAGCATCGCACCATCGTCGACATCCTCTGCGTCGGTGAGGTCGAGTACGCCGTCATCGGCTCCACCGCCCGAAACGTCGAGGACATCGTCGTCGCCCGCAGCGGCGTTCGAAACATCGAACGTTCCCTCGTCCGGCTCGTCTCCGCCGCTGGTGATGTCGAGTACGGCGTCGTCGCCGGCGCTCGCGGTCAGGTCCAGCACCGCCTCGTCCGCGTCGCCGTCGTCGGCGCCGAGGTCGAAATCGAGCCCATCGTCGTCGCCACCGGGGGCATGCGCGACGGTATCTGCCCCGACTTCGGTTTCGCCGATGGTATCACCGGTGATATCGACGAAGGACTTGACCTCCTGCGGGGCGCTGCTGGCCTCACTGTCGCCGCCGGCCGCGAAGAGTTCGCGTTCCGGAGACATTTCGGTCCACATTGCGACGGCACTTGGCCACAAGGTGTCATCCTCGCCGACCGCTTCGTGCAACTGGCGCGCGGCCGTTTCGTAGGCACTCCGATCGTTGGCGGAGTAGTACACCTCGAGCAGCCGCAGCTTGTATTCGTGACGGTCGGGATATTGCTCGATGACCCGCTTGACCAGTTCTTCCGCCTGATCGAAGCGTTCGTACGCGAGGTAGACATTGATCTCCTCGAGCGGATCCTCTTCGTCTTCCCGCGTCGGCAGCTCGGTCACCGCAGCCGCCGGAACGTCGGTCACCGCGGCGTCGTCCGCTTCGGCCTCGATGGTCGCACTGGGGTCGAACTCGGTCGGCGATTCGGTCTCGGCGCCGAGTTCGGTTGGCGCTTCGCTGCCTTCCTCGTCCTCCTCCACGACAGACGCTGCCGCCGCGGTAGCAGCGGTCACGGTCGCGGTGCGCGCGGCCACTTCCGCGTCCTCGGGTGGCGCCTTGCCTGCGCCGCGGCGGCGCGAGAGCGCGACCACGATGGCGACGAAGAGGCCGAGAATCAGCGCGGCCGCCCCGCCCAACACCGTCAGGCTGCCACCCGGTACCATCGCCGCGATGTGCTCGGGCACGAGGTTGGCTGGGAAGCCGCGCGCTGCCGGCGTCTGCGTCACCGGGGGCGTAGCTCCCGCCGCCATCTCGATCTCGTCGTCGGGCACCGATTCCTCAACCGACTCCGCCCCGCCGTCGTCGACTGCTTCCTCGTCACTGGTGTCCGTTGCTTCGGTGTCACTGACATCTTCCGCCGCCATTGCCTCGGCGTCAGTTGCGGTCGCGATCTCGCCGCCTTCGGTTGCGTCCGTCGCAGTGGTATCCACGCCGCTGTCTGTAGCAGTGTCGGCCGGCTCGTCGACTGCAGTGTTGTCACCGCTCAGTGCCGCGATATCGCCGTGCTCGATGCCGAGTTCTGCCAGCCTGGCCTGCAGCGCAGCCAGCTCCTCGTCCTTGATATTCACCTGCCGTTGCAGGATGTCGACGATCTCCTCCAATTCGACCAGCTTGCCTTCGAGATCGGCGTTCTGTTGCGAGCGTGCGTCGATCTCCTCGCGTAACAGGTCCGATCCCGTGCCGCCGCTGGCACTACCCGGAGCGCCGCCGCCATCCGCGCCGCCCGGCGCGACCAGTTCCAGCCGCGAACCGTCAACCGCACGCTCTGCGCTGTCCGCGGCCCGGCCGCCGGCCGGTGCACCGACTGGCTGCGTTGCCGGTGCGGAAGCAACCTGACCACGGTAGGTCTCCCACAACTGGTGTTGGCGCAAGACCTCGGCAAATGCCTCGCGGGCCGGAACCGCGGCCAACTCGCCACGCTCCGGCAAACGCAGCACCGCGCCACGCCGCAACAGGTTGACGTTGCTCTCGCCGAATGCTTCGGGGTTGGCGCGCAGCAGCGCCAACATCATCTGCTGGACGGTGACCGATTCGTCCGGTCGATGGGCGGAGGCTATCGACCACAACGTGTCCGTGGCCCCGACGGGCCCGACCACCGTGCCTGCGACGTAATCGCCGGCGGTGGTGGCCTGTCGCGACAAAGGTGTCGCCGACGGCACGATCGCAGCGCTTGGCGCCGGTGTCGCGGCAAGGGTCGGCGCAGGGGTAGCCATCCGCCGACGATCGGCATCGTAGAGCGGCGGGTCGAGAAGCACGGTGTACTCGCGCACCAGCCGACCCTTGAGCCAATTCACCTCGAGCAGGAAGTTGAGATAGGGCTCGCGGATGGAATCCTTCGAAGTGACCGCGATGAAGGCACCGTCACCGCTGTCGTCGACGGTGAAGCGCAGGTTGTACAGCACCGGGGTGAGATCGATGCCCGCGCGTTCGAACTGCTCAATGGATGCCAGGGAAATCTTGATCGCATCGAAGTCCTCAGGCGTAGCGCCGAGGATTTCGATGCGGCCCGCGAAAGGCTCATTGAGGTGAGAACTCGACTGCAGCGGCCCGAGGCCCAACGCGAAGGTGAGAGTACTGACCGTACAGCCAAGTATCAGGGCGACGGCTCGATTCCGTAGCATGTCGTCATTCCTTCCGATCGGTTAGCGCACGATTGCCTGGCCGCGTGGTCGTCGCACGCGACGGATGCCGCGGGTTGCACTCGCGCACCGGCAGCCCCCGAACCTTCGAAGATTCTTTATAATTACCGACTAACTATAGCTTACAAATGACTTTTTACCAACATTTCGGCGATTTGAACACTATTCAGCGCGGCACCCTTGCGAACGTTGTCCGAGACCACCCAGAGGTCGATCCCCCGTGGGTGAGAAATGTCCTCGCGGATCCGCCCGACGAACACCGGGTCGGCGTTGGCCGCATCGGTCACGGCGGTCGGGTAACCGCCGTCGGCGCGCTCGTCCAGAACCGCGATCCCGGGCGCCTGTCGCAACAGTTCGGTGACCTCGGCGGCGCTGATCTTACGTGCCGTTTCGATGTGCACGGCCTCGGAATGGCCATAGAAGACCGGCACGCGAACGGCGGTGGGATTCACCCGGATGCTCTCGTCACCCATGATCTTGCGCGTCTCCCACACCATTTTCATCTCTTCCTTGGTGTAGCCGTTGTCCTGGAAGACATCGATATGCGGCAGACAGTTGAATGCGATCTGCTTGGGGTAGACGGTCGGTTCCACGCCTTTGCCGTTGAGTAGAGCGGCAGTCTGACCTGCCAGTTCCTCGATCGCCTCCTTGCCGGTTCCAGACACGGCCTGGTAGGTGCACACGTTGATGCGCTCGATACCGACGGCATCGTAGATGGGCTTCAACGCCACGACCATCTGGATGGTCGAACAATTCGGGTTGGCGATGATGTTCCGATTGCGGTAGGCGACGAGAGCATCGGGGTTGACTTCAGGGACGATTAGCGGGATGTCGTCGTCGTAACGAAACTGTGACGTGTTGTCGATGACAACACAGCCAGCTGCCGCCGCGCGAGGCGCGTGGATTTTCGACACCGAGGCTCCGGGTGAGAACAAGCCGATATCGACATCGCTGAAATCGAAGGTGTCGAGATCTTGAACGGTGAGATAACCGTCGCCAAAGGCCACGCGTGAACCGGCCGAACGCGCGCTGGCTACGGCGTGTACCTTGCCAACAGGGAACTCGCGTTGGGCGAGGATCGCCAGCATGGTCTCGCCGACGGCACCGGTCGCACCGACTACGGCGACATTGAAGGTTCTGGCCATGGAATTCAGCCTCCGTATTCGATTCAGACTGCGTCGAGGGCGTCGATCACGGCTGCGGTCATGTCCGCGGTACTGACGGCGCGTTCACCGTTGCCGGCGATGTCGGCCGTGCGTAGACCTCGCGTCAGTACCAACGCGACGGCGGCCTCGATCCGATCCGCGAGCGCCGCCTCGTTCAGGGTGTAGCGCAACATCATGCTCGCCGAGAGGATGGTTGCCAGGGGATTGGCGACACCGCGGCCGGCGATATCCGGCGCCGAACCGTGGACCGGTTCGAACAAGCCCTTGCCATCGGCGTCGAGAGAAGCCGACGGCAGCATGCCGATCGATCCGGTCAGCATCGCGGCGAGGTCCGAAAGGATGTCGCCAAACATATTGGTCGTGACGATCACATCGAACTGCTTGGGGGCACGGACCAGCTGCATCGAGGCGTTGTCGACGTACATATGGCTGAGTTCGACGTCCGAATAATCGCGGGCGACGGCTTCGGCCACCTCCCGCCACAACTCGCTGACCTCCAGTACGTTGGCCTTGTCGACCGAGCACAGGCGCTTCCCGCGCTTGCGAGCGATCTCGAAGCCCGAGCGCACGATGCGCTCGATCTCGTCCTCGCGATATTCCAGGGTGTTGAAGCCGCGGCGACGGCCGTCAGCGAGCGTCTCGATGCCACGCGGCTGACCAAAGTAGATACCTCCGGTCAGCTCTCGGATGATCATGATGTCCAACCCGGCGACGATTTCCCGCTTCAAGCTGGAGGCATCGGCCAAGGCGGGAAAGAGCACGGCGGGACGCAGGTTGCAGTAAAAGCCGAGCTCGGAGCGCAGTCGTAGCAACCCGCGTTCCGGGCGAATGGCGCGCTCCACCTGATCCCACTTCGGCCCTCCCACGGCGCCGAGCAGGATCGCATCGGCGGCACCGGCGAGGTCCAGCGTCGACGACGGCAGGGAGTCGCCGTGGGCGTCGATCGCGCAGCCACCCATCTGGGCATGTTCGAATTCGCAGGCCAATCCGAAACGATCGCGCAAGGCGCCCAGAACCCGCTCCGCGGCACCGACGATCTCTGGCCCGATGCCGTCGCCGGCCAGTAACAGGATCTTGTGCGCCATCGTCGGGTCTCGCGAATAAAAAGGGGCGCAAGGATACAGTAAAGGTCGCAAGCGTTGTACCGCGCACGCCGTCCCCGGAGACGCTTTCGGCTATACTCGCGCGCTTTCCAGCAGCGCCCTCGCCGCCATGAATCCCGGATTGGATGAGCTCGAGCCGTACCCGTTCGAACGCCTGGCCGAGTTGCGCGCCCGCATCGCTGCGCCCGGGGATCGACCGTTGGTGAACCTGTCCATCGGCGAGCCTCAGCACCCCACACCAAACTGTATCCATGCTGCCCTGGTCGCTCACCTCGATGCCACGGCGAAGTATCCCGCCACGCGCGGCCTGCCAGCATTGCGTGCCGCGATCGCTGACTGGGCGGCGTGGCGCTTCGAACTTGGCGACGGTCGGCTCGACCCGGAGCGGCACGTGTTGCCGGTCAACGGCACGCGCGAGGCGCTGTTCGCCATTGCGCAAACCCTGTGCAGCCGTACATCGGCCAGGCCGTGGGTCGCCATGCCCAACCCCTTCTACCAGATCTACGAGGGGGCGGCGCTGCTCGCGGGTGCGCGCCCGTACTACCTGCCCTGCCCGGCCGAGCGCGGCTTTCGTCCCGATTTCAGCGCCGTTCCGGCGGCGCGATGGCGGGAAATCGAACTGGTCTACGTCTGTTCACCCGGCAATCCATCCGGGGCTGTGATGGATGACGACGATTACGCGACCCTGCTCGACCTTGCCGACCGCCACGATTTCATCGTCATCGCCGACGAATGCTACAGCGAACTCTACCTCGACGAGGCGGCCCCACCGCTCGGGCTCCTGCAATGGTGCGCGCGCCACGGCCGCGATGATTTCGCGCGCTGCCTGGTCATGCACAGCTTGTCGAAGCGGTCCAATGCGCCGGGTCTGCGCTCGGGCTTCGTCGCCGGCGACGCGCGACTGCTTGCCGCCTTCCTGCGCTACCGCACCTACCATGGCGGCGCGATGTCGATCCCGGTCCAGCACGCGAGCATCGCCGCCTGGTGCGACGAGGCGCACGTTCGCGAGAACCGCGCTCTTTATCGCGCCAAGTTCGCCGCCGTGCTGGAACATCTCGCTCCCGTGATCGAGGTCACGGCGCCGGCCGCCGGCTTCTACTTGTGGCCGACACTACCGATCGACGGCGTCCATGCCTGTGAGCGACTGCTCGGCGAAGCGGGCGTGTTGACCTTGCCGGGCGCCTACCTGGCGCGGGAGGTCGACGGCGTCAATCCTGGCGCCCGGCGTCTGCGCATCGCGCTCGTCGCCGCACTCGACGAGTGCGTCGAGGCGGCCCAACGTATCGTCCCTGTATTGAAGAAGCTTTGAGGAGAACATCATGTCCCAGGACCTCGCCACCGTCATCGACCAGGCCTTCGAGCAACGCAACGAGTTCGACGCCACGACCGTGAGCAGCGAGGTCCGGGACGCCGTCGAGCAATGCCTGGCCCGCCTCGACGCCGGCACCCTCCGCGTGGCCGAACCGCGCGACGGCGACTGGCACGTCAACGAGTGGGCAAAGAAGGCCGTGTTGCTGTCGTTCAAACTGGCTGGAAACCGGGTCATGGCGGGCGGCCATACCAATTACTACGACAAGGTGCCGCTCAAGTTTGCCGGCATGGACGATGCCGCCTTCGCGAATATCGGTGCGCGGGTGGTACCACCGGCGACGGTCCGCCGCGGTTGCTATATCGCCAGCAACGTGGTGCTGATGCCGAGTTACGTCAACATCGGCGCCTACGTGGATGCCGGCACCATGGTCGACACCTGGGCCACGGTTGGTTCATGCGCCCAGATCGGGAAGAACGTACATCTGTCCGGTGGCGTGGGTATCGGCGGGGTGCTCGAACCGCTGCAGGCAGCACCGACCATCATCGAAGACGATTGCTTCATCGGAGCGCGCTCGGAGATCGTCGAGGGCGTCATCGTCGGCGCCGGCTCGGTCGTCTCGATGGGCGTCTACATCGGCCAGAGCACCAAGATCTATGACCGCGAAACCGGCGCAGTGTCCTACGGGCGCATCCCACCCGGCTCGGTCGTGGTATCCGGCAACCTGCCTGCTGCCGACGGCAGCCACAGCCTCTACTGCGCAGTGATCGTCAAGCGCGTCGATGCCAAGACCCGTGCCAAGGTCGGCATCAACGCGTTGCTGCGAGACGTCTGAAGCCGGCGCGCCTCAGGCTGCGCAATCAGCCTCGTTGCCACCGGTTGCGGCGGTGACCGCCTCGGCCAGCCGATGTGCGAGGGTGCCGACCATCCGTGCGTCCTGCCCCTCGACCATCACGCGGATGAGCGGTTCCGTTCCTGACGCGCGCAGCAGCACCCGTCCGGTGTCCCCTAGTTCGTCCTCGACCGCAGCGACTGCCTGGCGGACCGCGGGCAGCGTCATCACGTCGGTCTTCTTGTCGATGCGCACATTGACCAGCGTCTGCGGGAACTTGCGCATACCACGCTTGAGATCGACCAGTGATTGTTCGTTGGCACTCATGGCTTCCAGCACCTGCAGGGCAGAGATGATGCCGTCACCGGTGGTGGTGAGGTCCAGGCAGATGATATGGCCCGACGACTCACCGCCAAGCGACCAGCCACTGTCCTGAAGTCGCTCCAGGATGTAGCGGTCACCGACTTTGACGCGTTCGAAGCCCAGTCCAAGCGTGCGGATGGCCTGCTCGAGGCCGAGATTGCTCATCTGCGTGCCGACCACCCCACCGCGAAGCGCGCCGGTCTGGTAACGCCGACGCGCGATGATGAACGTGAGTTCATCGCCGTCGACCACCTCGCCCGCCCCGTCAACCATGATCAGGCGGTCACCATCCCCGTCGAGCGCGATGCCGACGTCAGCACCGTGCCGCGTAACCGCCGCCTGCAGCGCCTCTGGATCGGTTGCGCCGCATCGCTCGTTGATGTTGAAGCCGTCGGGATTGGCGCCGAGCGTGACCACCTCGGCGCCGAGTTCGGCGAACACCGCGGGCGCCACGTGGTAGGTAGCGCCGTGGGCACAGTCGACTACGACCTTGAGGCCGGCGAGGTTCAGTCCCGCGCGGACTGTACTCTTGCAGAACTCGATGTAACGACCGGCGGCGTCTTCGACACGCCGGGCCTTACCGAGATCGCGCGAGACCACGGTCTCCAGTGGCCGCTCGAGCTCGGCTTCGATCTCTAGTTCGATATCGTCGGGAAGCTTGGTGCCCGCATGCGAAAAGAACTTGATGCCGTTGTCGTCAAACGGGTTGTGCGAGGCGCTGATGACGATGCCCGCCTTGGCGTGGAAGGTACGCGTCAGGTAGGCGATACCAGGTGTCGGCATCGGACCAAGCAGGTGGATGTCGATACCGGCGGCCGATAATCCAGCCTCGAGGGCCGATTCGAACATGTAGCCGGATACCCGCGTGTCCTTGCCGATCAGGACCTTCTGACGGCCAGGTGCCTTGGCACCGAGCACGCGCCCGGCCGCCCAGCCGAGCTTCATGACGAAATCGGGCGTAATCGGTGGTTGCCCGACCGTGCCACGGATGCCATCCGTGCCGAAATACCTGCGCTCGCGCTGCGTCATCGCAAACTCCCTATAAAGGTGCCACGCGGTCACCACCGCGCGCCCCTCGCGCGGCTTGCGGCGTCCCCCCCGTGCACCGACCCTCTCGGTTCAGTGCTGGCTGGCGGGACCGCCGATGGTGCCGTCCTTGCTGCTCTTGTCGTCCGCTGCGCTGGGATCTTCAGCCTCGGCGGTCACGCGTGGACCTCGTGAATCGTCATCGGTCCAGTCCTGCGGCGGACGCGGGTTGCGACCTTGCATGATGTCGTCGATCTGTTCCGTGTCCAGGGTCTCATACCTGACCAGCGCATCTGCCATCATGTGCAGCTTCTCGAGATTGTCCTCGAGTATCGAGCGCGCCCGGTTGTAGTTCCGATTGACGATGTCGCGGACCTCCTCGTCAATGAGGTGTGCCGTTTCGTCGGATACCTGCTTGTGCTGGGTCACCGAATGACCGAGAAAGACTTCGCCTTCGTCGTCGCTGTAGGTCATCGGTCCGAGCTTCTTCGACAAGCCCCAACGAGTGACCATGTTGCGGGCGATATCGGTGACCCGTTCGATATCGTTCGACGCCCCGGTGGTCACTGCATCCGGCCCGAAAATGATCTCCTCGGCAATGCGTCCGCCAAAGAGGCTCGAGATCTGACTTTCGAGACGGACCTTGCTGTAGCTCAGCCGGTCCTCCTCGGGCAGGAACATGGTGACCCCGAGGGCGCGGCCGCGTGGGATGATAGTCACCTTGTATACCGGGTCGTGTTCAGGAACCGAGCGTCCGACGATCGCATGGCCTGCCTCGTGATAGGCGGTGAGCTTCTTCTCCTTCTCACTCATGACCATCGAGCGTCGCTCGGTACCCATCATGATCTTGTCCTTGGCCTTCTCGAACTCTTCCATGTCGACGAGGCGCTTGTTGACGCGGGCAGCCAGCAGGGCGGCCTCGTTGACCAGGTTGGCAAGGTCGGCGCCGGAGAAGCCGGGCGTTCCGCGCGCGAGAATAGCCGGGCGCACGTCATCGGCGGCCGGAACCTTGCGCATGTGGACCTTGAGAATCTGCTCGCGACCACGGATGTCGGGCAACGGCACGACGACCTGACGATCGAAGCGCCCGGGACGGAGCAACGCCGGGTCGAGCACGTCCGGCCGATTGGTCGCGGCGATGATGATGATGCCCTCGTTGCCATCGAAACCGTCCATCTCGACCAGCAGCTGGTTGAGAGTCTGTTCGCGCTCGTCGTGCCCCCCGCCCAGTCCCGCGCCGCGGTGCCGCCCTACCGCATCGATCTCGTCGATGAAGATGATGCACGGAGCGTGCTTCTTGGCCTGCTCGAACATGTCGCGCACGCGCGAGGCGCCGACACCGACGAACATTTCGACGAAATCGGAGCCGGAAATCGTGAAGAAGGGAACCTTCGCTTCGCCCGCGATAGCCTTGGCCAGCAGCGTCTTGCCGGTGCCTGGCGGACCCACCATGAGTACGCCGCGAGGGATCTTGCCGCCCAGCTTCTGAAACTTGCCCGGGTCCTTCAGGAAATCGACCAGTTCCTTGACCTCTTCCTTGGCTTCGTCGACACCAGCGACGTCGCTGAAAGTCACGCGCACCTGGTCTTCGCCAAGCAGGCGAGCTCGACTCTTGCCGAACGACAATGCGCCGCGTCCACCAGCGCCGCCCTGCATCTGGCGCATGAGATAAATCCACACCGCTATCAGTAGCAGGAACGGGAACCAGGAGATGAAGATTTGCATGAGCAGCCCCTGGCGGTCCGGCGGCTGCGCTTCGATGCGGACATTGTTGTCGAGCAGGGTGCCTATCAGCGCCTCGTTGCTGGTCTCCGGACTGTAGGTGAACAGGCGCGAGCCATCGTGCATTTCGAGTTCAATGGCCTGGCCGTCCAGCAGTACCTTGGCTACACGCCCGCTCTTCACTTCGGCGATGAAATCGGAATAGTCGAGCGGACGAGCCGCCCCGTGCCGCGGCGTGAAATTCTGGAACACGAGCATCAGCACGAGCGCGATGACGATCCAAAGAACGAGATTTCTGGCCATAGAGCTTCCTGGATCCGGTCGGCGGCGGGACTCAGCAGGAGAGCGGAGAGCGCCGGAACGCGTTTTTGCAACGCAAAAAACTATATATCAAAACCTCTGGCCACGACATAAAACTCCCGTGACCGCGCCCGCGATGCATCGGGCTTGCGCCGCGAGACCTCGGCGAACTCACTGCGCAGTTCGTCCACGAAGAGCTCGGTGCCGGCGTATTCGAACAGCTTGATCAACAGCCCACCGCCCGGCCGCAGGAATTCGCGCGCGAATTCCTGGCACATCGCTGCCAGTTCTTCGGCAGCGGCTTCGTCGCGGATAGCGATACCCGTGATATTGGGCGCCATGTCCGACATTACAAGGTCGACCTGCTCGCTGCCGAGCGCTTCGCGCACGCGGGATTTCACCACCGCCTCGCGGCAGTCACCCTGGATCACGGTAGCGCCCGACACGGCATCCATCTTTAGGACATCGAGCGCGACTACGGTTCCCCGCGGCCCGACCTTTTCCGCCGCGACCTGCGTCCAGCCGCCAGGTGCCGCACCAAGATCGAGCACCCTGCCACCCGGGCGCAGGAGTTTGTCGCGCCGGTCCAGTTCGCGCAGCTTGTAGGCCGCTCGCGAGCGGTAGCCTTCCTGCTGGCGTTGCTTGACGTAGGCGTCACCGGCCTGGCGCTGGAGCCAGCGGCTGCTGGACGGCGAGCGCCGTCCCACGCCCTACTCGTAGCGAACGGCGAGGATCTCGTACTCGATCTCTCCGCCGGGTGCGTTGACGACTGCCGCGTCGCCTTCGCTCTTGCCGATCAGAGCGCGGGCCACGGGAGAGTTGACGGAAACGAGGCCTGCCTTGATGTCGGCCTCGTCCTCGCCAACGATGCGGTATTCGACCTCCTCGTCGCTCGCCACATTGCAGAGTTCGACGGTCGCGCCGAAGACGATTTTCCCGCCGGCGTCGACTTTGGTCACGTCGATGATCTCCGCGTTCGACAACTTGCCCTCGATGTCCGCGATGCGTCCCTCGTTGAAGCTCTGCTGCTCACGTGCCGCGTGGTACTCCGCGTTCTCCTTGAGATCGCCGTGCGCGCGGGCCTCGGCTATGGCCGCCGTGATGCGGGGACGATCCTCCGTCTTGCGGCGTTGCAACTCTTCCCGCAGACGCTGTGCCCCGCGCGCGGTCATCGGTGTCTTGTTCATGCCGCACATTCCTCATGCAGATCTTGCAGGCGGCGGATGGTCTCCGCCCCGGTCGCGGTCAGCGCCATGACCGCTGCCGTCGCGCCGGCCACCGTGGTCGAATAAGCGACACGGTGATTGAGCGCAGTCGTCCGGATCGAGAACGAATCGGCGATGGAGCGTTTGCCCTCGGTCGTGTTGATGATCAGATCGACATCGTCGTTCTTGATCATATCAACGATGTGCGGCTGCCCCTGTGCGACCTTGTTGACCCGCTCACACTCGATTCCTGCTTCACGCAGAAACCGCGCCGTGCCATCGGTGGCGATGATACGAAAACCATGCTCCGCGAGGCGACGCGCGAGTTCGACGGAATCGGCCTTGTCGGGATCGCGAACGCTGATGAACGCGGTACCGTTAGTCGGCAGGGCGACGCCGGCACCCTGCTGGCTCTTTCCGAACGCCTCGCCGAAGCTGGCGCCGATGCCCATGACCTCGCCGGTCGACTTCATCTCCGGCCCGAGCAGGGGATCGACACCGGGGAACTTCACGAACGGGAACACCGCCTCCTTGACCGAGTAATAGGGCGGAACCCGTTCGTCCTCGGCATTCTGCGTGGCGAGGGATTCGCCCATCATGCAGCGCGCGGCGATGTAGGGAAGCGATCGGCCAATCGCCTTGGACACGAATGGTGCGGTGCGCGATGCCCGCGGGTTGACCTCGAGTACGTAGATGTCCTCGCCCTGGATGGCGAATTGCACGTTCATCAGGCCGATTACCTTGAGCCCATGGGCCATGACCCGGACCTGGCGGCGGATCTCGTCCTGCATCGCCGGTGTCAAAGTATGCGGCGGCAGCGCGCAGGCCGAATCGCCGGAATGTACGCCGGCCTGTTCGATGTGCTCCATGATGCCGCCGATGAGGACGTGCTGCCCATCACAGATGGCGTCGACGTCGACCTCGATGGCACTCTCGAGGAAATGGTCGAGCAGGACCGGCGATTCGTTCGATACGGCCACCGCGGCCTGCATGTAATTCACGAGATCGGTGTCGTTGTACACGATCTCCATCGCGCGGCCGCCGAGCACGTACGACGGTCTCACCACCAGCGGATAGCCGATCTCTGCGGCCCGCGCGGTTGCCTCCTCGGCATGTCGAACCGTGCGGTTAGGCGGCTGACGCAGAGCGGCCTCGGCGAGAAATCTCTGGAATCTTTCGCGGTCCTCAGCCAGATCGATTGAATCGGGTGAAGTACCGATGATGGGCACGCCGGCGCGTTCCAGATCGCGTGCGAGCTTGAGCGGAGTCTGGCCGCCGAATTGCACGATGACGCCGCGCGGGCGTTCGATCTCGACGATCTCCAGCACATCTTCCAGCGTCAGTGGTTCGAAATAGAGACGGTCGGAAGTATCGTAATCGGTCGATACGGTCTCGGGATTGCAATTGACCATAATCGATTCGTAGCCAGCATCGCGCGCAGCCAGTGACGCCTGCACGCAGCAATAGTCGAACTCGATGCCCTGACCGATCCGATTCGGGCCGCCGCCCAGCACTATGATTTTTTCCCGTGTCGAGGGACGCGCCTCGCACTCGTCCTCGTAGGTCGAATACATATAGGCTGTGGTGGCATCGAACTCGGCCGCGCAGGAATCGACCCGCTTGTAGACCGGGCGGACGCCCAGTTCGTGCCGACGCCTACGCACGTCGTGCTCGGTGACGCCGAGGAGCGCCGCGATGCGAGCATCCGCGAAACCCTTGCGCTTCAAACGCCGGAGCTGCAGGGCGTCCAGCCTTGCCATCCCGCCCTCGGCAATGGTGCGCTCGAGTGCCACGAGTTCCTCGATCTGGACGAGGAACCAACGGTCGATGCGCGTCATATCGAACACGTCTTCGAGAACGAACCCGCGCCGGAACGCCTCGCCCACGAACCAAATTCGCTCGCCACCTGCGGAAATCAGTTCCCGGCGAAGTTGTTCCTCGCTCACATCGGTCCGTGGATCGAGCCCACTGGCACCGGTTTCGAGGCCGCGCAGGGCTTTCTGGAATGACTCCTGGAAAGTACGGCCTATGGCCATCACTTCCCCAACCGATTTCATTTGAGTGGTCAGCCGGTCGTTGGCCTGCGGAAACTTCTCGAAGGCGAATCGCGGGATCTTGGTGACGACGTAATCGATCGTCGGCTCGAAGGAGGCCGGCGTCGCGCCTCCCGTGATCTCGTTTTGCAGCTCGTCCAACGTGTAGCCGACGGCAAGCTTGGCAGCGACCTTGGCGATGGGAAAACCCGTAGCCTTGGAAGCCAGCGCCGACGACCGCGAGACACGCGGATTCATCTCGATCACGATCAACTGGCCATCGTTCGGGTTGACCGCGAACTGCACGTTCGAACCGCCGGTATCGACCCCGATCTCGCGTAGCACTGCTATCGAGGCGTCGCGCATGACCTGGTATTCCTTGTCGGTCAGGGTCTGCGAAGGCGCAACGGTAATCGAATCGCCGGTGTGGATACCCATCGGGTCGAGGTTCTCGATGGAGCATACGATGATGCAGTTGTCGACGCGGTCGCGCACGACTTCCATCTCGTATTCCTTCCATCCGAGGATCGATTCCTCGAGCAGGATTTCATTCGTCGGGGAGGCATCGAGGCCGCGGCGGCAGATGGCCTCGAATTCCTCCTTGTTGAAGGCGATGCCACCCCCCGTGCCCCCCATGGTGAAAGACGGCCGGATGATGATGGGGAAACCGAGGATCTTCTGCGCCGCCCGCGCATCATCCATGTCGTGGGCGATTTCGGACCTCGCTGTGGCAAGACCGATCTTCTTCATCGCCTCGCGGAACTTCTCGCGGTCCTCGGCCTTGTCGATCGCGTCCCGGCTAGCGCCGATGAGCTCCACGCCGAAACGCTCGAGCACGCCTTCGCGGGCCAGGTCTAGTGCGCAGTTCAACGCGGTCTGGCCGCCCATCGTCGGCAACAGCGCATCGGGTCGCTCGAGTTCGATGATCTTGGCCACCGTCTGCCAGCGTATGGGTTCGATGTAGGTCGCGTGAGCCATGCCCGGGTCGGTCATGATCGTGGCCGGGTTGGAGTTGACCAGGATGACGCGGTAACCCTCGTCGCGCAGCGCCTTGCAGGCCTGCGATCCCGAGTAGTCGAACTCGCACGCCTGCCCGATGACGATCGGGCCAGCGCCGATGATTAGGATGGATTCGATGTCGTTTCGTTTGGGCATCGGGGGTCAGCGGCGGGCTGCCATGAGGTCGATGAAATGGTCGAACAAGGGTTGCACGTCGTGCGGCCCGGGACTCGCCTCGGGATGTCCCTGGAAGCTGAAGGCGGGGCGCTCCCGATGTTGAATGCCCTGCAGACTGCCATCGAACAGCGACACGTGCGTCGGCTCGAGAACAGGCGGCAAAGAGGCCTCGTCGACGGCGAACCCATGGTTCTGGCTGGTGATGAAGACGCGTCCGGAGGCAAGCTCCTTGACCGGGTGATTGGCGCCGTGGTGACCGAACTTCATCTTCGCAGTGCGCGCACCGCAGGCCAGCGCGAGCAACTGGTGCCCGAGGCAGATGCCGAAAACGGGCAGCCCATGCTGGACCAGGGCCGCGATCGCGCGGATGGCGTAGTCGCAGGGTTCCGGGTCGCCCGGCCCATTGGACAGAAACACACCGTCCGGAGCTCGTTGCAGCACCGCCTCGGCCGACGTCGTCGCCGGAACCACCTCGATTTCGCAACCGCGGTCGGCGAGTAGGCGCAGGATGTTGTGCTTGACGCCGAAGTCGAAAGCGACGACCCGCCAGCGACGCGCTCCGCCCGCGCCGTAACGATTACCGTCGAGTTGCCAGCTGCCGCCCTGCCAGCGGTAGGGCTCCGTGGTCGAGACCACGCGCGCGAGGTCGGCGCCCGCTAGCCCGCCGAACGACCGTGCGCGTTCGAGCGCGGCTGCGACATCGGCATCTTCACCGGCAGCGAGACAGCCGCCTTGGGCACCCTTCTCGCGCAGGATGCGCGTCAACTTTCGGGTGTCGATTTCGGCAATACCGACGATACCCTGAGCCCGCAGGAATGCAGCAAGCGAACCTTCTGCGCGGAAACTGCTGACGACGCTCGACGCGTCGCGTACGACGAGGCCGGCGGCGAAGGATCGTGCCGCTTCGACATCGAGACTATTGGTGCCCGTATTGCCGATGTGGGGATAGGTGAGGGTCACGATCTGTCGTGCGTAGGACGGATCGGTGACGATTTCCTGGTAGCCGGTGATAGCCGTGTTGAAAACGACCTCGCCGACCCCAAACCCTTCGGAACCTATTGATATTCCTTCGAATACTGTCCCGTCTGCTAGAGCTAGAACGGCTTTCTGATGCACTTTGCCACCCATACATGCAAAGCGGGAGTCAGTCCGTTGACTGCTCCCGCTCGATGGCGCGGATTGTACTTGAGGCCCCGCTCGAATGGAACGGCCAGGGGCCGCCGCGCGACGGGACGCGCCGTGCTCAGGCCCGGTGCGACGGACTCAGCGGCACCGCCCGGTGGCGCGTGATGCGGTAACTGATCTCGATGGCGAGTTCGAGCGCGCGCTTGCCGTCCTCGCCGCTGACTTCGGGTGCCTGGTCATGCCTCACGGCATGCACAAACGAGTAGATCTCGTCCATGAGAACGTCGACGCCGGCCGCGCCAGCAGTGGCGAACACCACTTCGGTCGCCGCTTCGCGGGCTCGACCGTTCTCGAACACGCCGCGATGCAACTCGTGATTGACGTAATCGAGTTCGAGGTAGCCATTGGATTCCACCACCTTCAGTTTGCGAGTCTGTTCCTGCGAGACGCGGCTGGCGGCCAGCTCGGCCACCAGCCCGCTTTCGAACTCGATCCGCGCGTGGGCGATGTCGATGCTGTCGGTAATCACCGCCGTGCCCGATGACTGCACCGAGCGAACAGGTCCGGCGGCGAGCGACAGCACGATATCGATGTCGTGGATCATGAGATCGAGGACAACATCCACTTCGGTGCCGCGGGTCTTGTAAGCGCTGAAACGTTGGGTTTCTATCCGTCGCGGGTCGCGAACATGCTGGCGAAGTGCCCGTATGACAGGATTGAAGCGCTCCAGGTGTCCGACCTGCAGGACGAGACCGCGTTCTGTGGCGAGCGCAATCAGGGTCTCCGCCTGTTCCACCCGTTCGGTGACAGGCTTTTCGACGAGTGCGTGGACCCCGGCGTCGAGGCAGTCGCGGGCGATTTCGAAATGGTTGGCAGGCGGGACGACGATCGAGACGAGGTCGAGCGCCGGCAGCACCTCGCGATAGTCGGTGACTGCCCGTGCGCCGTACTTGGCGGCGACCTCAGAGGCCCGGGCACTATCGGTGTCCACCACCGACACGAGGTCGACATCCGGGCAGAGCGCGTATTTCTGGGCGTGGAAGTTGCCGAGATAGCCGACCCCGATGACGGCCGCGCGAAGCTTGCGCATGGATATTACCCGGGTTGTGAGGGTGGCCCGCACAGGGACGCGGACGCCGTCGCAGTATAGCGGATTGGCGCTGTTCGCATGGCCGCTGATCAGTCGCGCAGCCCGAGTACGTCCTGCATGTCGTACACACCGCGCTCGCGGGTTGCCACCCAGGCCGCCGCGCGCAGCGCGCCTTGGGCGAAAGTCGAGCGGTCGGCGGCTCGATGAGTGATTTCGATGCGTTCGCCAGCGCCAGCGAACAGGACGGTGTGGTCGCCGACGATTTCACCTGCGCGAATGGTCTCGAATCCGATGGTGCGTGAGTCACGCGCGCCCGTGCGCCCCTCACGGCCATAGACCGCACAGCTGGCGAGGTCGCGACCGAGTGCCGCGGCAACGATCTCACCCATGCGAACGGCCGTGCCAGACGGCGCATCGATCTTGTGGCGGTGATGAGCCTCGATGATCTCGACGTCGAATTCGTCGCCGAGCGTACGGGCGGCGATTTCGAGCAGTTTGAAGCAGAGATTGACCCCGACGCTCATGTTCGGCGCGAAGACGACGGCGACATCGGCACCGGCCGCTCGCACCGCGTCAGCGTCTGCACCCAGTCCGGTCGTGCCGATGACGATGCGCTTGCCGGCGGCGCGGCAGGTCTCGACATTGCGCAATGTCGATTCGGGCAACGTGAAGTCGACGAGCACATCGAAGTCGTCGACCGCTGCGCCGAGATCGTCGACGATGCGGCACCTGGCCGCCTGCCCACCGACCATCACTCCCGGGTCGAGACCGATTTGCGGCGCGCCGGGGCGTTCGACCGCGGCGGTCAGCGTCAGGTCGTCGCGCCCCTGGCAAAGCTCGATGAGGGTGCGCCCCATGCGCCCGGCGGCACCTGCGATTGCAATCCTGGTCATGGTGTCCGACCTCGACGCTTCAAGAGAATTTCATGTCTTCGAAAAACTTCTTCACGCCGTCCAGCCACGACGTCGCCTGCGGATTGTGCTTGTCGCCGCCGCCGGTGAGGGTGTCGCCGAACTTGCGCAACAACTCCTTCTGCTCCTTGCTCAGGTTGACCGGTGTCTCGACTGCGACCCGGCAGATGAGGTCGCCGAGGCCGCCGCCGCGCACCGAGCGCACGCCCTTGCCGCGCAGCCGGAACATCTTGCCGGACTGGGTCTCGGCCGGAATCTTGAGGATTACGCGTCCCTCGAGGGTGGGCACCTCGAGTTCGCCACCAAGGGCGGCGGTGACGAAATCTATGGGAACGTCGCAATGGAGATCGTTCTCGTCGCGCTGGAAAATGGGATGCGCACGGACCACGACGTTGACGTACAAGTCGCCTGGTGGGCCACCGTTCTGACCGGGTTCACCCTCGCCGCTGAGGCGAATGCGATCACCGCTGTCGACCCCCGCCGGAACCTTGACGGCGATGGTCTTGTTGCCGCGTGCCTTGCCCGAGCCACCGCAGGACGCGCACGGGTCACTCACGGTCTTGCCGGTACCCCGGCAACGGGGGCAGGTCTGCTGCACGGAGAAGAAGCCTTGCTGCATGCGCACCTGGCCGACTCCGCCGCACGTGCCACACGTGTCAGGCGCCCGGCCACTGCGCGAACCCTTGCCATCGCAGGTCTCGCAGTCGACTAGGGTCGGCACCCGGATCTTGACCTCGGTACCGGCAACCGCCTCCTCCAGGCTCATTTCGAGGTCGTAGCGCAGATCGGCACCACGGTAGGCACGTGTACCACCACGACCGCCGGCGCCGAAGATATCGCCGAACACGCTGTCGAAGATGTCGCCGAAGCCGCTCGGCCCGCCGCCGAAGCCGCCGCCCGACGAATCGACGCCGGCGTGACCGAATTGGTCATAGGCGCTGCGCTTCTGGCGATCACTGAGAATCTCGAAAGCCTCCTTGACCTCCTTGAACTGCTCTTCAGCTGCGGCATCGCCCGGATTGCGATCCGGGTGATACTTCATTGCGAGCCGCCGATAGGCTTTTTTCAGATCGGCATCCGTGGCATCGCGTGCGACGCCGAGCACCTCGTAGTATTCGCGCTTGGCCATGCCTGCCCTGCTCGTGGTTCCAGCTCGTTCGCTCGACCCGCCCTGGCGCCGGAAAATCACTCCCCCGGCAACGCGCGAGCCCGGGCAGGCTCAACGCCTGGCCGGGCTCGCGCTCCTGGCTTTGCTGGTGTTACTTGTTGTCGTCCTTCACTTCCTCGAAGTCGGCATCGACGACATTGTCGTCGGCCGCCCCCGCGCCGGACGATGCAGCCTCGGCGCCACCGCCGGGCCCGCCCTGCTCGGCCTGGTAGGCCTTTTGGGCGATCTTACCGGACACCTCGCCGAGCCGTTGAGCCTTAGCTTCGATATCGGCGATGTCGTCACCCTGCAACGCCTTCTCGACATCTGCGATGGCGTCCTCGGCTTCCTTGCGCTCGTCGGCGCTGACCTTGTCGCCCAGTTCGTCGAGCGAGCGTCGCGTCGCGTGCACCAGGGCGTCGGCCTGGTTGCGCGCGTTGACCAACTGCTGGAACTTGCGATCCTCCTCGGCGTGGGCTTCGGCATCCTTGACCATGCGGTCGATTTCGTCGTCGGACAAGCCGCTCGAAGCCTTGATGACGATCGACTGCGCCTTGCCGGTCGCCTTGTCCTTGGCCGAGACGTTGAGGATGCCGTTGGCATCGATGTCGAAGGTCACCTCGACCTGCGGGATGCCGCGCGGCGCCGGCGGGATGTCCGAAAGGTCGAAGCGCCCCAGCGACTTGTTGGCATTGGCACGCTCGCGCTCGCCTTGCAGCACGTGCACGGTCACCGCGGTCTGGTTGTCGTCGGCGGTCGAGAAGGTCTGCGTTGCCTTGGTCGGGATCGTGGTGTTCTTCTCGATGAGCTTGGTCATCACGCCGCCCAGCGTCTCAATACCGAGGGAGAGGGGCGTAACATCGAGCAGCAGAACGTCCTTGACGTCGCCACCGAGCACACCAGCCTGGATGGCGGCACCGACCGCCACCGCCTCGTCCGGATTGACGTCCTTGCGTGGCTCCTTGCCGAAGAAGTCCTTGACGACTTCCTGCACTCTCGGCATCCGGGTCTGACCGCCAACCAGGATGACGTCGTCGATTTCGGCGGCCGCCAAGCCGGCATCCTTGAGCGCGATGCGGCAGGGCTCGATCGTGCGCTTGACGAGTTCCTCCACCAGGCTCTCCAGCTTGGCGCGGCTGATCTTGATGTTGAGATGTTTCGGACCACTGGCATCCGCCGTGATGTACGGCAGGTTTACATCGGTCTGCTGGCTCGACGAGAGCTCGATCTTGGCCTTTTCCGCCGCCTC
The DNA here is from genome assembly GCA_050184115.1 of Gammaproteobacteria bacterium. Taxonomy (GTDB): domain Bacteria; phylum Pseudomonadota; class Gammaproteobacteria; genus JACKNG01. Next base: position 215,580 of record JBFXAQ010000008.1, read on the forward strand.
CTTGAGGCGTTGCAGGGCGAGCGGATCGTTGTGCAGGTCGATGCCCTGCTCCTTCTTGAACTCGTCGGCCAGGAAATCGATGAGGCGCAAGTCGAAGTCCTCACCGCCGAGGAAGGTGTCGCCATTGGTCGACAGCACCTCGAACTGGTGTTCACCGTCGACCTCCGCGATCTCGATGATGGAGACGTCGAACGTGCCGCCGCCGAGGTCGTAGACCGCGATCTTGGCGTCGCCCTGGCGGCGATCCATGCCGTAGGCCAGCGCTGCCGCGGTGGGCTCGTTGATGATGCGCTTGACCTCGAGACCGGCGATGCGGCCAGCGTCCTTGGTCGCCTGCCGCTGGGAATCATTGAAGTACGCGGGCACGGTGATGACGGCCTCGGTAACCGGCTCGCCGAGGTAGTCCTCGGCCGTCTTCTTCATCTTCATCAGAACGCGCGCGGAGATCTCGGGGGGCGCCATCTTCTTGCCCTTGACTTCGACCCAGGCATCACCGTTGTCAGCCTTGCTGATCTTGTAGGGCACCATGCTGCGGTCACGCTGCACGACGTCGTCGTCGAACTTCCGGCCAATCAGACGCTTGACGGCGAAAAGCGTGTTGCTCGGGTTGGTGACTGCCTGGCGCTTGGCGGACTGGCCGACCAGCACCTCGTCGTCGTTGGTGAATGCGACGATTGACGGCGTCGTGCGCGCGCCTTCGCTGTTCTCGATGACTCGCGCCTTGTCGCCTTCGAGCAGGGCGACGCAGGAGTTGGTCGTGCCGAGGTCGATTCCGATGATCTTGCCCATGTTGTGCCTCTGGTGGGTTGTCCTGTGAGAGGGCTCCGTCTGGGAGCCCACATCGATTGCCGGGTTAATTGGGGACCACGAGGTCCAATTCAAGATCCGCCAGTCTTGGCCACGACGACCAGTGCCGGGCGCAGCAGACGCTCGTTGAGCTTGTAGCCCTTCTGCATGACCCGGATGACCGTTCCCGGCGGATGCTCGGCACTCTCTTCCATGGTCATGGCCTGGTGGTGCTCGGGGTCGAACGGCTGGCCGTGTGGTTCGATGACACTGACCGCGAGCTTGTCGAAGAAGTCGGCAAAGGCCTTGGCGGTCAGTTCCATGCCCTGGCGAAGCGAAGCGATGTCGGTGGCATGCTCAGCGGCATCGAGCCCGAGGTCGATGCTGTCCTTGACCGGGATGAGGTCGTGTACGAAGCGCTCCTGGCCGTACTTGTGGGCTGCCTCGACATCGCGCTCGGCGCGCTTGCGCACGTTTTCCATCTCGGCCCGAGCCCGCAGAACCTCATCCTTCAGACTTTCGACCTGGGCACCCAGTGCCGCGATCGCCGCCTGTTCCGGGGATGTCGAAGTGTCTGAGGCAGGTGCGGAATCCTCGTCGTCGGGGTGCGCCCCGCCGTTTTGCACATCTTCGTCGTTCACGATAAGTCCTTGATTTTTATATTCTGTCGCCCGCGAACCGGGCGAAATCGCCGAGCACCACGCGGACCGCGCAGTCGGACAGCGAGGTCAGTTGCGGGTCAGTTCCTGGAATTCAAGGCCGTGCTGAGCATCTTGGCCGTCAGGTCGACGATAGGGATCACCCGTTCATACGCCATGCGGGTCGGTCCGATGACGCCGAGTACGCCGAGGGTGCGATTGTCATCGGTATAGGTCGAAGTCACGATGGAACACTGGTCGAGAACCTCGTAGCCGGACTCCTCGCCGATGAAGATCTGCACCCCGTTGGCGTTGAGCGCCTGGTCGAGCAGGTGGAGGATGTCACGCTTCTGGTTGAACGCTTCGAACAGGGATCGCAGCTTCTCGATGTCGGACAGCTCGTTCTTGTCCATCAGGTTGGTCTCGCCGGCGAGCACGTAATCCTTCGGACGGCCGCCATCGGCGAAGAGCTGGTGTGACATCTCGATGACCAGGGCCATGAGCTGATCCATCTCGGCGCGGGTGTCGGCCATCTCCTGGATCAGCCGCTGTTTGACCGCTTCGATATCGCGCCCGGCAAAGGCCGAATTGAGATAATTCGCCGCCTGGGTCAGCTCGCTCTGGCTGTAGCTCCGGTGAGTCTTTACGATGCGGTTCTCGACCTCCCGGTCATTAGTGACGAGGATGGCGAGCACGCGATTGTCGTTCAGCGACAGGAACTCCACCTGGCGCAATGCACGCCGTTCGATCACCGGGATCATCACGAGCCCGGCCAGATGCGTCACCTCCGACAACATGCGCGACGTGCTGCCGAGCAGCGCCTGGATGTCGTCTTCACTCGCGAGGGAGGATTCGATCCGCCGCACGTCGTCCGCGCTCAAGTTGCGGAAAGTCACCAGCGAATCGACGAACAAGCGGTACCCGAGCGCCGTCGGCACACGGCCGGCGGAGGTGTGCGGCGCCTTGATCAGGCCGAGATCCTCGAGATCGGCCATTGCGTTCCTGATCGTCGCCGGACTCAGGTCGAGTCGGGAGTCGCGCGCCAGCGTGCGCGAACCAACCGGTTGCCCATCGGCGATGTAGCGCTCCACCAGCAACCGGAACAGGTACTGCGCGCGCTCGTTCAGACGAATCTCGTTGTGCCCTTGTGCCATGCGGGTGGAACCACTGTATCGCATTGACCTGACTGCAAAAAATCTACCACCGAGCGGGCGCGTGCGCAAAATGCGCGTTGCTGCGCTCGGAGCCGGGATGCTATTTTCCGCACGCCCTTGGTCGAGGACCCCAACACACCATGTTCAGGCGCATCGGGATCGTGTCGAAGCCGCACGAGCCGGCGGTCAGAGACGCTCTCGCCAATGTCCTGCGCGTCCTCAATGAGCGCGATTGCGACATCGTAATAGACGCGAGCGCCGATACCCACGGCCTTGCCGGCGACTATCCTCGCGTCGCGTCCGAGGATCTGCCGGAGCACTGCGACCTGGTCATCTCGATCGGGGGTGACGGTACGCTCTTGCAGTGCGCGGGCCATATCTATCCACGTGAGGTTGCCCTGCTCGGGATCAACCTCGGCCGCCTCGGTTTTCTCACCGATCTGCCACCGAGCGGGCTCGATGCCAGTCTCGCCGCGGTTCTCGACGGTCACCATGTGGTCGAGAAACGTGCGGTGCTCGGCTGCGAGGTGATTCGGGCCGGCGCGGTCGTCGCCAGCGATCACGGTCTCAACGACGTCGTTGTCCAGAAATGGAACACCGCGCGGCTGATTTCACTCAATACTTACGTCGATGGCAAGTTCCTGCATGCACAGCGCTCGGACGGCATGATCGTGGCGACCCCGACCGGCTCCACGGCCTACGCGCTGTCCGGCGGCGGGCCCATCCTCGATCCCGGAACCCACGCATTGGTGCTGGTGCCGATCTGCCCACACACCCTGACCAACCGTCCGATCGTCATCAGCGATACGGCGACCATCGAAATCCACATCGCGACCGATCGCGACGACGAATCCCGCGTCACCTGCGACGGTAACTCGGTGCGCGAACTCCTGCCCGGCGACCGCGTCCGCGTGTTCCGCCGTGAGCAGTCCCTGCGCCTCATCCATCCGGCGCAACATGATCATTTTGCGACGTTGCGGGCGAAGCTCGACTGGGGCCGCGATCCTTGTTGACGCAACTGACGGTCCGCAACCTGGTCGTCGTTAACGAAATCGACGTCGAGTTCGAGCGTGGGCTGACCGTGCTGAGCGGCGAGACCGGCAGCGGAAAATCCATTCTGATCGAAGCCCTCGGGCTCGCGCTTGGCGAGCGCGCCGACAGTCAGCTGGTTCGCGCCGGCACCGAGCGCGCCGAGATCGCCGCATGCTTTGAGTTGCGTGACCAAGACGCCGCCCGGGAGATGCTGCGCGGCCTCGATGCGGATCACGGCGACGAGTGCGTCCTGCGTCGCATCGTCAACCGCGACGGACGCTCGCGCGCGTACCTCAATGGCATCCCGGTCACCGTCCAGAACCTCCGCGACCTCGGGCGCCTGCTGGTCGATGTGCATTCACAGCACGCGAGCCTCGCGCTGCTCGAACGTGACACCCAACGTGCGCTGCTCGATGCCTTTGGCGAAACCGGCCGCGAAAGCGACCGGGTACGGGCCGCGTGCGCGGCCTGGCACGAGACATTCGACGCCCTCCAGGCGCTCGAGCGCGATGGCCAGGACCGCGCCCGCCTCGAATTGCTGCGCTATCAGGTCGAAGAACTGGAGGCGGCGCGCCTCGACGAGGCCGAACTCGGCGCCATCGAAGGCGAGCACCGCCGCCTGGCGAACAGCGCTGCGATGCTGGAGGAATGCGCCGCGGTCGGTGCGGCCTTGCGAGACGACGAGAGCGGCGCCGGGAATGCCCTGCGCGCGGCACTGGTCCACGCCCGCGGCCTCTGCCGGCTGGCACCGGAAGCAAGCAACCTGGTCACCGCGCTCGAGCAGGCTGGCATCGCTTGTGAGGAAGCAGCGGACGAACTCGAGCGCCTCGAAAGCAACTTCGCTGCCGATCCGGCCCGCCTCGAGCGCATCGACCGGCGCCTGGCCGAATTGCACGCGCTGGCACGCAAGCACCAGGTCGGATTGAACGGACTGGCGGCCCACGCGGCGGCGCTGAGCGCCGAACTAGCCGCCCTCGAGGCCCGTGCCGGCGATCAGCGCGAGCTGCGCGCGCGCCTCGACGAGCGGCTCGACGCGTTCGACAAGGCCGCCGCATCGTTGACTCGTTCCCGCCGTCGTGCCGCGCGCGCCATGGCCGCGGACATCAGCGCGCGGCTGCGCGATCTTGGCATCCCTCATGCGAACTTCGAGGTCGACCTGTCGGCGGTGCGCGACGGTAGCCCGCAGCCCCATGGCCGCGATCGCGTCGAGTTTCTGGTCTCGACAAACCCGGCGCAGCCGCCGGGACAGCTCGGCAAGGTCGCCTCCGGCGGCGAGTTGTCGCGTATCGGGCTGGCCATCCAAGCCGCGACCGCCCGCCACAGCGGTGTCCCGGTGGTGGTCTACGACGAGGTCGACACGGGAATCGGGGGCAACACCGCCAACATCGTCGGCCGCAGCCTGCGCGAAGTGGCGCGGCACTGCCAGGTCATCTGCATCACCCATTCGCCGCAGGTGGCGAGCGCGGGCGATCGTCACCTGCGAGTCGAGAAGAGTCTGGTTGCGGGCCAGGCCGAAACCGCCCTGACCGTTCTGGACGACTCGGCGCGGGAGCAGGAAATCGCCCGCATGCTTGGTGCCACGGCCGCCACGGCGCCCAGTGTCGAGCATGCCCGCGATCTCATCGCGGGCGCCCGGGGGCACTGAATCAGCCGCCCGACTTGCCCTTGGCTTCCCCGCGCGGGCGGACGTACAGCACGAGGCTGTGATCTTCGAGGTCGTAACCATGGGCGGCGACGACTTCGCGCTGACGGCGCTCGATCTCCTCGTCGTAGAACTCGATAACTTCGCCGGTATCGACTCGCACCATGTGGTCGTGGTGCTCTTCCTGGGCCATTTCGAACACCGCGTGGCCGCCGTCAAAATTGTGGCGTTGTACGAGGCCGGCGGACTCGAACTGGGTCAGCACGCGGTAGATGGTCGCCAGGCCGACATCCTCGCCGGCGTCGATCAGGGCCTTGTAGACGTCCTCCGCGCTGAGATGCCGATCGCGCGAACGATCGAGGATCTCGAGGATGCGCAGCCGCGGCAACGTGGCTTTGAGTCCGGCTTTCTTGAGTTCTTGGGTATCCATGGCAGTCGGCGATCGGCCCGGTCGCTCTCTATGGGACGGGGAGGATACCAGCTTACCGCCCGCTCGCGGCCATGTGCTAGGATCGCGGCGGCCGCGACACCCCTAACGTGTCCGGCGCATAAACATTACCCCCGGTGTGACTAATTCGCGCCGCGCCCTACCCCGATCGACGCGCCGCGTGGCTGCGAAACCGTCCCAAGAGATGTCCAAACGATTACCGTTAAGCCTTCTCGTCCTGCTGCTCGCTGCTTGCAGTGCCCCGCGTGTGCCCTCGCTGGCAAGCCTGCCGGGTCCACGCGACCTGCCGTTCATCCATAAAATCGACATCCAGCAGGGCAACGTCATCGACCAGAACATGCTGGCCCAACTGCGCGCCGGCATGGACAAGAAGAAGGTCCTGTTCATCATGGGTTCGCCGGTCATCCAGGACACTTTCCACGCCGACCGCTGGGATTACGTCTATACCTTCGAACCCGGCGGCGGCCGGCCGGAACGGCGCCAGATCACGCTCTATTTCGAGGACGAGAAGCTGGCGCGCATCGGCGGCGACGTGAAACCTGCGGACAGCCCTCTGGTGGTCACATTGCACCAGGACACGACGGTCAAGGTTCCGCAACTACGCAAGAGGAGCTTCGTCGAGAAGGTCACGGATAAGATTCCCTTCGTCGAGCCCGAACGCGAGAAGGTCGAGGAGGTCGGTGTCGACGAAGCCGCGGCGGAAGTTGCCGGCAAGGACGTCGAACCCGAGGACAACGTCAACCTGCCGACGTTGGCCGAGGACACGCCGCAACCCCGCAGCCCGTACGAGGATCTCCAGGCCGCGCCGGGCGAAGGCGTGATCGTGCCGCCGGACGCGCCCACGAGTCGCAAGAAGAAGGGCTTCTTCAGTCGCATCGCCGACAGCATCGGCATCGGCGCCGACGACGACGATATCGACGACGAGTCGGATTACGATCCGGGCGATCCGAAGTACCGCGATATCACCGATCAGAACAACCTCTGATCGAAGCGTCCGTCAGCGTGGCTTGCTGCGCTGCGCGCGCTGCGCTGCGGCGCGGCGCCGACGCACAGCCTTGGGGTCATCGATCAACGGCAGGTAGACCTCGACGCGGTCCCCGTCGCGCAGCAACGTGCTGCCCGCGCGCTCCACGCCGAAAATTCCCCAGCGACAGGCACGCCAATCGAGCCCCGCACGCTCGTCGAGGCGCGCCCGCTCCAAGGCGTTGAGCAGGGTCGAACCGACCGGCACGTCCAGACGCAGGATCTCGGCGCCGGTCGCGCTCACCCACCCGATATCTATCGACAGGCGCTCAGCCACCGTGCACGGCGTATGCGCGTCGTTTGAACGCATCCACCAGCGAATCCGCGATCGGTTTGAATGCGGCTCCCATGGCAAAGCCCAGTACCCGGCTCGCGAACTCGAACTCGACGTTGAAAGCGACCATGCAGCCGCCATCGGCGGCGTCGAATCGCCATGCGCCGCGGAAACGTTGGAACGGCCCTTCGAGCAGCGCGAGTTCGATGGCACGGTCCGGCACCAGCCGGTTTTCGGTCGTGAATGCGTAACGGAAGCGGCCCTTGTTGACGGTCAGGCGCGCACGCATTCGCGTCGACTCGTACAGCAGGAGTTCGGCACGTTCGCACCAGGGCAGAAACTCCGGGTAGGCCTCGACGTCGTTGACGAGGGCGTACATCTGGGCAGGAGAGAAAGGCGTGAACGCAGAGCGTTGAACGACGGTCATGGTGCTCCCGGTCAACCAAACACGGTGGCCGCGAGACGACCGAGCCCATCTACCAGCAGCGCACGCAGCCCGGTGCCTTCGAGGAAGACCACCAGTACCCCGACGGGTGCGACGAACAGGACGAGGCCGAGCCAGGCACGAAACAGCACTGAAGGGCCGCTTCCCATCTCCTCCATCGTGCTCGCCAGGCGCATGCGCCAACCAGCGAACACGGCGATGAGCATGCCACCCAGTGGCAGGAGCACATTGGTGCTGAGGAACTCCGACCAATCGAAGAAATTACGACCAGCCGGCGCGAATCCCGCCCAGTGGTTGAACGACAGGGCCGAACCGATACCGAGCAGCCAGGCCCCGCCGCCCCCCACCAGGCAGGCCTTCAGCCGACTCCAGCCGAAGGATTCCACCATCCACGCGGCCACCGGTTCCAGCAGCGAAATGGCGGAGGTCCATGCAGCGACGGTCAGCAACACGAAGAACATCCCGCCGAAGAATTGGCCGCCGGGCATGTGGCCGAAAGCGATGGTCAACGTGATGAATACCAGGCCAGGCCCCTGCCCGGGCTCGAGACCATAACCGAACACGATGGGAAAGATGGCAAGCCCGGCCAGCAACGCGACCAGGGTGTCGGCACCGGCAATAATGATCGAGGTTTGAGGGATCGAAGCGTCGTTCGGCAAGTAGGAGCCATAGATCATGATCGAGCCCATGCCCAGGCTGAGACTGAAGAATGCCTGCCCGAGGGCGGCGAGCACGGCATCACCGGTGATCTTGCTGAAATCGGGGTCGAAGAGGTAGTGGACTGCCGACAGCGCATCGCCCGAGAACAAGGCATAACCGACCAGGAGCAATAACATCGCGAACAGCGCCGGCATGAGGTACTTGACGGCCTGCTCGAGTCCGCCCTGGACCCCGCGGGCAACGACGACGACCACCAGCACCATGAACAGGCTGTGCCACCAGACCAGGCTCGCGGCCGACCCGATGAGGCCGTCGAACACGCCCTGGGACGTCTCGATGGTCGCGCCGGCGAACGTGCCGGACGCCACGTAGACGATATACGCGACCGCCCAACCGGCGACTACGGAGTAGAACGACAGGATGACGAATCCGGCCAGCACGCCCATCCAGCCGAGATAGCGCCACGACGGCCGCAGCCCCTCGTCCTCCGCAAGCACGGCCATGGTGTTGATCGGGCTGCGCCGCCCGCGGCGTCCGAGCAGGATTTCCGCCATCATGATCGGCAGGCCGACCAAGGCCACGCAAAGCAAGTAGACGAGTACGAACGCCCCGCCGCCGCTCTCGCCGGTGATGTAGGGAAACCGCCAGATGTTGCCGAGGCCCACGGCCGAACCGGTCGCGGCGAGCACGAATATCCAGCGCGACGACCACTGCCCGTGAATCGACTCGCGGGCTGCTGTCATGGGCACACTCCCGAGCTACCGACGAGGCGGCATTCTGGTCCATCGCCGAGGCGCCCTCAAGGCTTCAGGATCCACGACGCCGGCCGTTAACCCCCGCACATCCACCTAACTTCCGGAAATGGCGAGTGCACCTTCCAGCCTAGCCGCCTCGAGCGCTGGTCTGCCGGCAGCGATCGGCCGCTTCCAACCCACCCGGCTGCTCGGCCGCGGTGGCCAGGGCGTGGTCTACCTGGCGACCGATCCCGATCTCGATCGTGACGTCGCCATCAAGTGCCTCTCGCACCGCACGCGCGATCCCGAGAAGCTCGTCAACGAAGCGCGCAACGTCGCGCGCCTCGACCACCCGAACATCGTCGCCCTGTTCGAGCTCGATCTCGAACACGCGCCACCCTACCTGGTCTACCAGTACGCTGGCGGCACGTCACTTGCCGAATTCACCCGGACGGCCACGCCGTTGCCCGTCAAGCGCATCGTCAACATCATGATCGCGGTGTTGGACGGTATTCACTATGCGCATCAGAAGGGGATCCTCCATCGCGACCTGACCCCGGCGAACATCCTCCTCGACGACAACGACTTTCCGCGCATACTCGACTTCGGGATCTCGGTCGCACTGTCCGACTCGACCGGCGCAGCCACGCTCAACGGTACCGTCAACTATCTCGCACCCGAAGTGCTCGCCGAGAAACCCGCCAGCCCGGCCTCCGACCTGTTCTCGCTCGCAGTGCTCATGCACGAGCTGTTGACGGGCAAGGCGCTGTTTCACGCCGACAACCCGATGGCGGTGATCTACAAGATCCTCAACGAACGCATCCTGCCTCCGTCCAATTCGCGGCAGGGCATCGACAGCGCGCTCGAACACCTGGTCATGAAGGGGCTGGAGAAGGACCCGGCGCAGCGGTTCCAGAGCGCGGCGGCCATGCGCGATGCATTACGCGACTACCTCGCGCCGAGCGAAGGCACCCAGGCGTCCTCGGATACGATCGGTGACGGCGGCGCCATCTCCTTCCTGCAGCGCCGCATGGCGCGCAAGCCCGATTTCCCGGCGGTGTCCGAACACATCTCGGAGATCAACCAGAAGAGCGGCCTGCGCGATCGCTCGGATGCCAACGAGCTGGCCAGTGTCATCCTCAAGGATTACGCGCTGACGACCAAGCTGCTCAAGGTGGTCAACTCCGCCGTGTACGGACAGTACGGCGGCTCGATCAGCACCGTCAGTCGCGCCGTGGTCATCCTCGGCTTCGAGCAGGTGCGCGCAATCGCGCTCGGCATCATCATCTTCGAACACCTCAAGAACGGTGAGCAGGCGGGTCTGCTCAAGGACGCTGCCTGCAGTTCCTTTCTGAGCGGCATGCTTGCCAAGGAACTCTGCCCGCGTGAACGGTCGGCCGGCGTACACGGCGAAGAAGCCTTCATCGCCGCGATGTTCCATCGACTGGGCCGCCATCTCGCTATCTACTACTTCCCGGAGGAATTCGCCGAGGTCCAGGCACTGATCGGCAGCAAGGGGGTGGACGAACACGCGGCTGCGCGCGAGATCTTCGGCGCCACGTTCTACGACTTCGGCATTGCCATCGCGCGGGACTGGAACCTCCCGGAGAGTCTCGTCCTGGCAATGCGGCCGCAGCCGGCGGGTAGCGTCAAGGCTGCGCGTACACCGGACGCACGCATCGCCCAGTTGAGCAGCTTCAGCAACGAGGTCGCGGAATTGCTGGGCGGCGATCCGGAAGGGGTCGACGCTCGCCTCGAAGCCCTGGTTTCGCGCTACAAGGATGCCATGCCCATCGAGGCCAAGCGTCTCAAGGTAGTCGTCGGTGACGCCGTCGAGGCCACGCGGGATTACGCCAAACTGATCAATGTCGATCTCGACTCGACGGCGTTCCTCGGTAACGTGGTACGGGCAATCCGCCCGCCTGAGGAAGGTTCGTCGACCACCGGCGCCATGGCTCAGAACGGAGAAGCCAAGGCTGCCTCGAGCTCGAGCGCCGGTTCCCCTGAAACGCCTGGATCCGCGGGCACGGAAGGCATCGCGGGCACCACTGCCGTGGACACGGAGAGCGAGACCGAGCGCTCGGCACGGCGCGACGTCTTCCTCACAAACGCGATTTCCGAACTCACCACGGCCATCATCGAACGCGCGCCCATCAACGACATGTTCACCATGGTGCTCGAGGCCTTCTATCGCGCGCTCGGCTTCTCCCACGTGCTGTTCATGATGAGGGACCCCAAGCAGCGTGCCTACATCACGCGCTTCGGCTTCGGCGGTGACCTGGAACAACTCAAGGCCAGCTTCGTCTATCGCATCGCAGCGGAGGACGACATATTTCGCCAGGCGACAGCGCGGGGACGCAACGCCGTCATCATCAATACCGGCGACGAGCGCTATGCCACGCAGATTCCCGCGTGGTGCAGCGAACTGATGCACCCGAGTTCGATCCTCCTCTTCGCCGTGGTAGTCAACAAGGTCTGTCTGGGACTCATCTACGCCGATACCTCGGACAACACGCTCTCGATCAACGCGCAGGAGCTCAAGCTCCTCAATACACTCGTCAAGCAGCTCACGCTCGGTATCAATCAGCGCTGAGTTCCAGCCCCACTCGACACCGCGCGCCGTTGCTATAATCCGCGCCCCCGCAAGCCGCCCAGGCCCCGTCCATGACTGGATCGAAAGCCAAGAAGTCCCAGGCGCCGAGTTCGATTGCCCAGAACCGCAAGGCGCGCCACGACTTCCACATCGACGAGCGCTTCGAAGCGGGGCTCGTGCTGGAAGGCTGGGAGGTCAAGAGCCTGCGTGCCGGCAAAGTGCAGTTGCGCGACGCCTACGTCTTGTTCAAGGACAACGAGGCCTTCCTGTTCGGCGCCCTGGTCACGCCGCTGCCATCGGCCTCCACCCATATCCAGCCCGACCCCCAGCGCACCCGTAAACTGCTGCTCAACCGCCGAGAGATCGACTCCCTGCGCGGTGCCGTCGAGCGCAAAGGGGCTACCGTGATCGCCCTGGCGCTTTACTGGAAGGGCGGGCGGGTCAAGGTCGACCTCGGCCTCGCTCACGGCAAGAAACAGCACGACAAACGGGCCAGTGAGAAGGAGCGGGACTGGGCACGCGAGAAGTCACGTCTGCTCAAGTCCGGCCGCTGATTGCCTGGAACTCGCCGAGGCACCGATTGTCTGTATACTCGCCAACCAGTTCCCGGGGGCGTCACGGCTTCGACGTGGGTCGCGAAACCGAAGGGGCATGCCGAGGGGCAGAGCACCTCGTAAATCCAACTGCAACCAAGTTAGTTGCCAACGACGACAACTACGCACTCGCTGCTTAAAACCCAGTAGGGTGCCGTCTGGCCGGAGCCGTGCTCGTGCGTCCGTTACCAGGCGTCATATCTCACGAGATCGCGCTGAAGCCTGTCCGGGGTGGATGCGTTAAAACCTTACGGACTCGCTCAGTATCTTCCCTGCCGGTCGGGTAGTGCTGGGCTAAAATAATAGATTCGGCTAAGCATGTAGAACCGACGGCGGAGGACTTGCGGACGCGGGTTCGACTCCCGCCGCCTCCACCATCACCGAGTTTTCAAGGTCTTGATAACTCACGAAAAAGCGCCCTCAGTGGCGCTTTTTTCTCATCTAAATCAAGCAAATACGTTTAGCAAAAGCATCTCTCGGGATAGCTGGCAATCTCCGGCCTTCACCGCTTTACTGGGGGTATTTTTGGGGGTATAAAAAAAGCTGAACTAGGAAATACCCCCAGATGCTCAGCATTCAGGAAGTCAAGAACGCCAAGGCCGGCGACAAGGCGCGGAAGTTCTACGACCGGGACGGGCTGTACCTGTTCGTCACCCCCGCCGGCGGCAAGTACTGGCGCGGCAAATACCGCGTCAACGGGCGGGAGAAGACCCTGAGCCTCGGCACCTATCCCAAGCTCAGCCTCGCCGAGGCACGCGATATGTGGCAGGACGCCCGCAAGCTTGACGACCCCTCCGCGGTAAAGCAGGCAGAGAAGCACGCCCTCGATTCGTCGACGCCGACCTTCCTCGCAGTTGCCAGGGCTTGGCACACACGTCAGGCACACGCCTGGACGCGCAAACACGCTTCACAGGTCTGGCGGTCCCTGGAGATTGACATCTTGCCAACGCTGGGTGAACGCCCGATCGACGAGATCCAGCCGCGCGAAATCATGGCCCTGATCGAAGGCATCGAGGACCGCGGCGCCGGCGAGATCGCGACCCGCGTGCTGCAGCGTGTACGAGCCGTGTTCTCGCGGGCCGTCGCGCTAGGCTACCGTGAGGTCAACCCGGCCAGCGAGCTCCGCAATCACCTCAAGCCGCGCAAGAAGGGACAACAGACCGCGCTCGCCGCCGAGGAGCTGCCGACCTTCCTCCATGCTCTCGAGACCTACGAGGGTGACGCGGCAACCCGGTTGGGACTGCGGCTCCTGATCCTCACCCTGGCGCGAACTAGCGAGGTCCGCGAAGCGAAGTGGGCGGAGTTCGACCGTGAGGAAGGCGTGTGGACGGTCCCGGGGGAACGGATGAAGAGCCGCCGCGAGCACCGCGTGCCCCTGTCACAGCAAGCGCTCGCCACGCTCGAGGAGCTGCACAAGGTGTCGGGCCATTCGCAGTGGCTGATGCCTGGCCGCCTCGAGGACAAGCCGGCGAGCCAGAACACCATGATCTTCGCGGTGTACCGGATGGGCTTCCACAAACGCACTACAGTCCACGGCTTCCGCGCCCTCGCCTCGACGATCCTGAATGAGGCCATCACGGAGGTCGACGGTAAGAAACACCGTATGTGGTCCGTCGACGCCGTCGAACGCGCGCTGGCCCACACCGAGCAGAACAAGGTCAAAGGCGCCTACGACCGCGGTGATCGGTATGAAGAGCGGACCCGGATGATGCAGTGGTGGGCGGACCACCTTGATGCCGTTGCGAAGACATGGGCGGATGCGCGGTGATCAAGCCATCGCGCGGCATTGGGCGGATTTCATCGAAAGCTCAGGAACTCAATAACCACGACGCTGGCTGAATCGGTTTTCCGCAGCGATTTCCCGCGCCATCAGTAGCATCACAACCGTTAGCACCTGATACCGCAGGAGACGGTAGATGCTCCGACTGATCACTGACAAGCAGCTTCGACAAAAACTCGGCGGCTGCTCCGCAATGACGATTTGGCGCCTACGCCGGAACGGGAAGCTGCCGAAGCCCAAGAAGTTGGGTAACCGAAACGTGACTCCCGAGGACGAGGCGGACAGGGCAATTGCAGAACTTGTCGGCCTGTAGCGACCTCCGCCGACGCAAGACCAAGGGATTAGAACCGCCGGTGCTTGGCTTTATTTCAATGGGTTGAAAAGGCACCGTGTGCAGACCGTGTCCAATTCCAAGGCCTTTCGCTCCCATTTTGCGGCTGTTCTAAGTCGTTCTCCACGCTCAATACCAGATATTCCTGACATATCCCCGGGGGGCATCCTTACGGAGGTTCACCGCCTTCACCGATAGGTGGACGGTGGCTACTTTCAACCCGAATCGGACAGCACCTCCCCCACCCCGCGACTCGGTCATCACGTCGTCACCAGCGCCAACCCCGGGCACATCGCTTTCCGAGCCGCGTCCGACGGCACCATTTGTCCCAGGATTAACGCTCGAAATGAGCTCAAGTCCATGACGCTTCGCGGCACCGACGGCGTTTGGCCCATGAGCCCACTGGTCACCTTTTTGACATTGGAACAACGCGATATTGGTGTAAAAATGGTGGTCAGCCTAGGGAGTTAGGAATTGTCACGGCCAAAGTCGAAGAAGCACAGCGTTCGCCTGTCGGTTGCCCTCGATGAGCGCGAGTACGAGGAACTAACGCGCCTTGGCGCGGAACTCGACCTGTCTGCGGCTTGGCTGATCAGGCGCGCCGTCTCGGAATTCGTGGCGCGGCACCGCGACGGTATCGCGCCCGATCTGCCCTTGCGGCCACCCGAACTGGAAGCAGCGACACGGAAGAAGACGGGAGGATCACGTGGCAATTGACGTCGGCCGCTCAGCGGCCTCCCATCCTGAGGCGGCCTCGGTGCCTCGCAGTGACGCCAGCGTAGTAGAAGGCAGCTAAGTCGTCATGGCCAACAGCAACAGTTTCATATCGTTCCTGCGACACTACGGCCCCATTCCGGCCAGCGACAACATGTACGACGAGTTGATCCAGTCCGAGATCGAACGTCATGCGATCGAGCCTCCAATCCATATCGACCCGGCGCGCCTTGACGAGGTGCGAAGCAACTTCGAGTCAGAGACTCCACGAAACGTAATTCTGACGGGGACAGCGGGTGACGGTAAGACCTATCACTGCCGCCGCATTTGGGAGCATTTCGGAGGTGACCCCGAAAAATGGAAGGCCGGGGAGAAGATCGTATCGCTTTCGCTTCCCGTATCAGGCAAGGCGATTACCATCGTCAAAGACCTGAGCGAACTGACGCAGAGTGAGAAGGATGCAACGATTGCAGATCTCGCAACGGCGGTCGCCGGAAAGAGCGAAGACAAGGTGTTTCTTGTTGCGGCTAATGATGGGCAGCTTCTGGCGACGTGGAGAGACTGGTCAGATAAGCAGGGAGAAGATGCGCACCGGGTTTTCAAGATAATCGAAGACATGCTGGTCGAAGAGCGGACTACGGATAATGCGCTGGTTCTGGACTTGTACAACCTCAGCCGTTTGGACGCGTCGGTCCATTTTCAAGAACTCGTAGAGCAGATCGTCGAACACGAGCAATGGGCCCAATGCCAGGGCTGCGAGCTTCTTAAAGATGATGGAAGTTCAAGCTGTCCCATCCGCATAAACCGCGAGCGATTACGCGGCGGGACTGAGGGTTCCGTATTCAGGAAGCGCCTCGGCGAGCTGATGAAACTGGCCCGCGCGAACCGGATGCATCTTCCGATTCGTGACCTCCTCCTGCTGGGCGTGAACATTCTCCTAGGTGACCGGCAGGGCCGGCAAATTCTTTTGACATGCCGAACCGCAAAAAACCGCGCAGAGAAGGAAGATTATCGACAGACTAACCCTTACGCCAACGTGTTCGGGATGAACTTGCCAGAAAGGCAGCGACAGCAATATCAGGTGTTCACAACACTCGAAGGCTTTGGAATCGGGCGCGAGACAGATAATAAGTTCGACAATCTGCTCATCTACGGCACATACGGTGACTCGGACCACTACAAGAAGTTCGTGTCCGACGATATCTACTACGGCGCGCGTGCGTACGAGCCGTATCTGCGCGACTACCTTGAAGGGGAGCGCGAGAACGTAGACGAATTTATGCGCGCGCTCGGCCGACAACGGCAGCGCCTGTTCTTCTCACTACCACCCGACAAGGCTTTCGATCCATGGCGCCTGACTGTGTATCAGGCGTCCGGCCGCTTCTTGCGGTTCGTTTCCGGACTAGCCAGCGGCGCTGATGTCTCACGAACAGTGGAACTGCTCGTCAAGGGTCTCAACCGGACCTTCTGCGGCATGATGATAGATGATGGGACGCAGCTATATCTTGCCTCATCCGGCGGAGACGGGCGTGGCAGAATCGCCTCACTGCTAAACTACGACCTTCCAACGAAGCGCCACCGCCGCGACCCGTATCTCCACTTCACTCTCGCCGCGGACCGGGCGACGCCATGTCTGCAAATCATCGATCCCGCAGGTGCAGGGAACGATGTTGTGGATAGCCTGAACCTCCAACTAACGCATTTCGAGTACCTGGTGCGCGTCGCGAACGGGAGTCTCCCTGCAAGCTTCTCACGCCAATGCAACGAAGATTTTCTGGACTTCAAGCTTCGCCTGATAAGCCGGCTCGACGAGCTGATCGGCGAAACGGCGTCAACTGACGAAGTGAATCTTCAGGCTTTGACTGTTGATGAAAGAGGGCGGGCGCATCCCGATAATATCAGGATCAGGGTGAGCTAATGGATTCGCGTCTCGAAGCACCGGCAAAGTACAAAAGTGATGTCAACGTCTGGGTCGATGAGGCGATCTGGGGACATCGCCTGTACAACGATCAAACGCCGTGGCTGTTGTTCTTAGAGTTCCTGGCGATCTTTCAGTCTCGAAACTCTGAGGGGCAGGCCCTGAACGAAATTAGACGTAACGATGCGCACGAGACCTTCACCTATCATATTCCCAGACTGATCCCGCTGCGGCAGCTGATATTCAATAACCCGCACATCCAGCATGTGGAAGCAACGCTGTCTTCGGATTCGGAGCGGTGGCGGTCATGGCTGAAGACTTTCGCCACCGATGATGACTTCAGCTATTTGCAGGGTCGCTTTGGTTCTTTTGCCCGACTTGCCCGTGTAATTGAGTTTTTCCAGGCGACAAGCATCGAGCCTCACCGACAACGTCGTTGGAGCTCTCGGTTCCTCTTCCCGTACGGTCCTAACTGCCTCTATGCTGATCTTCCAGCGAACGTAAGCAGTAGTCCCGACCGCCGCTTTTTTGCCCGTAGTGGCGAGTTGCTGTACCTCATGTTGAATCGCAGCGGAGCAGGCCCCGAGATCGCAAAGGCAATCTCCGAGAGGCTGTTACGGGGCGATGAAACTTGGAATCGCGTTGTCAGTGCTCTACTACCAGAGGGCTTCCGGGTCGATTCGAATTCTGTCGCCAGCACGATCGGATATCTTCCTTACCCTGACCGCCCGGAATACACCGCGCTTGCACAAACCTGGACGACGCTGCTTCAACTCGACCTTCCAGGCGAAACGCTCCTCGATCCGCTCATGCGCCTCTCCGCACTACACATGCTTCTTTACATGCTGCGGAGAGGGAATGAAGAGCTCGGTGACACGAGCGAGCCAAAATTCGTACTGGAAGTTGTGTCTCCGCGAAAAACGACGATGTTCGAACTTTCCGCAGAAAATTTCGGTGCAAACCGGATGCTATCCACCCGCGCCGTTCGCGCGTATGTAGATTCGGCGAAAGCGGATGGGCGGTGGCAGAGCGCGCTAAAGGCGCGCGCGCCCGCCGATGCAGTGCGCGAATATCTGACGGAGCGATTTGAATGGGACCCAGATGATGGGCCGCCGTCAGGTGATCCCGACACCATCTTTGACACCCTGCGTGGTTACGCCGAGAAAAGGCATCAGCAGCATGTCGCTAAAGTCCATATGGAATGGGCGCGACAGATCGGGCTTGCCGTATCCCGACGGGGAACGGGTACGTGGTATTCCCCCGACGACTCCCTCCTGAAAGCTCTGGTTATGTGTACCGTTGACGAAGGGCGCGAGGAATACCATCGGTTTCTCGCGAAACTGTATGACCGCTTCCGCCTGGTGATCGGTGCAAGTGAAGCAGAGCGCGCCTTCGGCTCTCTGCCGACCGATCAGAATGCATTTATGCAAAATACGCAACGCCTCGAGCAGCGACTGCGCACACTCGGTCTGCTCCGTCGGTTGTCGGATGACTGTGCTTATGTTGAAAATCCTTTCAAGAGCCGCTCATGACAAGGAATGAACTGATCGCAGCGGTCGCCCTTGACTTTATAAAGACGCTGATCGAGCAAGAGCCGGAAGGGTCGTTGCGTTATTGCATGCTTGGCCTTGAGGCCTCTCTCGTCCGCTCGATAGCGAAGGCTGTGATCGGCGATACAGAAGCTAGCGCAGCGGTGGCAGTTAGAATTTCGTCTGCCTTTGATCCAGACTCCGAACTGACTGAAGATACAAGAAGTAATCAGTCAATAACACATTGGCGCCACTGCCGACTTCCCGAAGGGAAAAGAGCGGCTCTGTTCGCGGCATCGCAAGAAGAACTTCAGCGCAATGATAAGAGCGTCGAGAAGATCACAAAGATTGAGACAGACACCCTGCGTGCCCGGTATGACGCATGGATTGACAAGGTCGGCCTCACTGCGACGCATCTCGACCATGCCAAACGCAGTCATCTCTCAGCGGCTCTGGAATCTGCAAACAGCACTCATGCAGCACGGACAATCGAAACATTTGCGGATTTTGTTCTCGCAATTGCGGATGGCGTGACCTCAAAGGGCCTTCCCTTACAGAAGGCCATCGACAATGCGTTGCCCAGTCTAAGATTGCCTCGCTATGCTGGCTATTTTGATCGGATTCAGGAGAAGAAACGAAACACGCCTACAGAGTGGAACAAGGTCTTCCGCCGACTTCATAGCCGGATGCGCCCGCTTCTCGTGCGGGAAACAGATCGTGGGGAACCCATTCCGCAGGAGTTACTGAGAAGCAACTTCGAAGAACTCAAGGATCGCTTGACGAATCCCGAATGTACGGCGATCGAAGACTTCATCGAAGCTGACCTCCGGCTCGACGGCTGGTCTGATATTCAGAAGGCCTTTGTAGAACTGGATTGGCGGACGGTCTGTGATCTATTCGAAGGTGTCACAAGAAGAGCTGCTCTTACGCTCGGCGAACAGACTATTAAGTTCTTCGATGACGAATTCGACGACCAACTTGACGACGATGAGCGGGAGTTGCTCGCCGGCACGTTCCCTAAAGATCCGTCCGACGATCTTCAGGAGTTTTTCGAGTCACACAGAGAACACTTGGCACGCGACAAGAAGCTATCGAGTTCTTGGGAGCGCTACATATATAGAAACCCGCAGACATACGACGATTTCCTCGTGGGGCTTCTGGCAACAATTGACAGTTTGCGACGACGCACGTCAGACGAAGAGATTACCGAGAAAAAGCTACTAGTACGCATTCCCAATGCGCGGGAGAAGAGCTTCTGGCGTGGCAAGAACCCCCTGGTAGCGCGGTATCTCGCCTATCGCTATCGGGGCCTAGAAGCGCTCCTGGGAAAGGATGTTGAACTGGACTTCGGGAAGCTGGAAGAGTTCTACTTCCCCCACGCAGATGTCGATCTGGCGAAGGTCACATCCGGTTCAAAAGAAGCGAGGGCGATCAAGTTCGAAGTCGTCCTCGATCCGGATGGCGCAAAATCGAAGCTGATATTCCACTGGGAAATGCCAGTCGGTGCTATCGGCACGTCGTTACCCGATGACCTTCTTAGCGTTGCCAATCAAAAAGGGGAATACGCGCTCCTGCCGACCGCGGATATTGCGAGGCAATCTGTCAGTTCCAAAGGAAGCATCCAGCGAATCGCGCTGACTGATGTAAACACGATCCGGGATGTAACCAACACAAATGACGGAAAACTAGTCGCGCCAAACAAGGAAAGCGGTGACCGAAGTGGCGCGTTTCTCGCCGCCCTAGAGGAGCTTTCCAAGGTTATAGGTGAGGAAAGCGCAGTTGAGATACGCGGAAAATTCGGTGCGTTCCTGAGCACTTTCACAGAGGCGATACGTGAATGGACTTTGAAGGACGGTGAGGGCATCGCCTCCGATGCGTTCATCGCACAGGCTAATGCTTACGGCGAGCTTCTTCAGTGCCTCCTGGATCATGCGAACAACGATCTGGCCCGCGAAAAGCTCTGGCAGGAGATCCTGCGCTTCGGCGTTGCCAACATTGGCGCGGGCGCACCTGCCGCGATTGTCACCCCATGGCACCCCCTGCGTTTGGCGGAAATAGCCATCAAGGCCCGGCAGGCAGCCCGGCTGATCAGGCAGGTGCTTTACGCAAACGAGGACGATATTGCTGGGGCGGATTTATTGTTCGGGCAGGTGCAGCGCGAGCTTGTCTCAAACTACTATCCCGAAGTTTGCATAGGATTCGATGACGACAATCCTATACTGCTCGCCGCTGCTGACACGGCATACGACTATACTCTGGCGGAGCCACCCTTGCGCCGGACGCGGCCAGACGGTGACGACGCCCAGGATATAGACCCTGGCGTCGCAGCCAGAGCATTCGGCGCGGTTGGGGAGCACTATCTCAGACTCCTGCCCCACGAACGAAACAACTTCTCTGTCGTCTTGTATAACGCAGAGTCGAAAGCGCTGCCAAGCGCGCTTGCATCGGAGCTTTCGAGCAAAGTTCAACAGGAGAATGAACTTCAATGCGATTTGCTTCTAACCCACTCCGAGCCATCGAGCATACGACGCATTTACGAGCAGCAAAATGCAACGGTGGGAGATGAATCCGGATCGATCATGGCCAGTGAGGCAGCACGAGATTTTCTGTCTCGCATGCGTGTCGGGTTCCTTGATACGACGGACCTCCCAAGTGATGAAGCAGACCGTGCAGCGGATCTGGTCGCTTTGCAGGACGTTGTTGCGCGAAATGCAAAACTCGTTTGGAAAAAGGCACCGGGTCAGAGTCACCCTGATTTTCCGGTACACGTTCCAGCCCGATGGTCGCGGCGGCGTCCGATCGGGGTCGCAGACACTGCCACCTCCGTATATCTCGCCTCTCCGTCCCAACCACGTGTCGGCCAAACGTATCTAAACGTGCTCCAGTGGTTTTTCGATGGGGACAACTCGCTGCCGGGCGACGTAATTCCGGCGAGGGAGGTGAATTTCCGGGACGGAGTGATTGCCGATGTGTTTGCGCAAACGCACCGGATCGGTGAATGGGTGGTGAATTTTGACGAGCTAGTGGATCGTCGGATTCTGACGAACAACGGCGTACAGGTCATACGACATGTTCACGACCGTTATGTTGATCGAAACATCATAGTATCGACAACTTCGAAGCCACGTCTTCTCCGTGCGCTTCTCCGCGAGCGGCTTGATCGCCTCGATCCGGCAATTGTTGGCGGAGACGACAAGGTTGTCGACAGACTCATTGACCAAGCCAACGCGATCTCTGGCCAGGTTGTGATGCGTGCTGCGCGCTACGGGCACTACGCAAACGAACTTCTGGGTATCGTGTTGTCGATGGAAAAGATCCGTTCCGGCCTTCAAGGGGCAGAACTGCCACTTGGTTGGTATTTCCTTGATGATTTCGCATCCTGGTTCGGGCAACGCGAAGAGCAAATCGCCGACATCATGGCAATCGCGCCTCGAATCGAGAACGGCAATCCCGTTCTGAAAGTAGCAATTTCTGAAGCCAAGTTCGTCGGTTCAGTGGGCTATCGGGCGCAAGCCAAGAAATCGGCGAAACAGTTGGAAGAAACGGCTGCCCGCATCGGTCGAGCGCTCGACCCCGAGCATAAGCGAATTGATCGCGATATATGGCTGCACCGCCTTGGCGACTTTATGATTGAGGGCATGGATCCGTTTGATCCAACCCAGTTGATCGGTTGGGATCTTCATAGATGGTCGGATGAAGTACGACAGGACAGGGTTCCAATCCAGCTAGTCGGGTTCTCTCACGTCTTCGTTCATGATGATGATGAGTACGTGGACGCCGTCGGCCCCTCACCTCTAAAGGGAATGCGGCATTGCCTGCAGCAGATCTTTGACAAACCGCGCGTCGCGGAAGCGCTTCGTTCTTTTGCGTCGGCTCCCGGTGCATCTGACGTACTACTGACCTCGGATGACAGTGAATGGGCCGATGCGCTTGTATCTTCGGAAACGATGGGACAGGACCACGGCGCGAGTGGGTATGAGAGCGCAACGGCTTCTTTTGGAGAAGAAACGGTATCCGATGATAATGCAATCGTGAAAGCGGCCGAGGCTGAATCCAAGACGAGAGAAGAAAGCAGGAAAGATCAGCAGACGCTCGAAGTCGAGACATCTGCCGCTCCTGACGAGTCCGGCGGCGTACAGGCAGAACAAGAATCACAGTTCGCCGACGAATCTCGTGACAAATGGCCCTCACGTGATCTTGCCGCTTGGGTAAGAGCAGGGCGGATTTCAGGGGAAGACGACGATGAGGCGAAAGAATGGCTTGATACGACGGTGAGGTCGTTGCAGCGCGCATTGCGTGGATACGACATGACTGCTGAACTCGTCGGGGCGCGTCTTACGCCCAATGCCGGTCTCATTCGTTTTCGTGGATCGGACGATCTCACCGTTCCGAAGGTCGAAAAGCGGCGACAAGAACTTCTCACGTCTCATGCGATCCAGGTCATCAATGTCCTGGCTGCACCGATGGAAGTTGTAATCATGGTTGCCCGCCCGAGTAGGACCATCCTTCGCCTGCGTGATCTCTGGCGGCAACGTGAACTTCCGTCGAGCGCACCAGCGTCTAATACCAGTCTGTTGCTCGGAGCTTGCGAAGCCGACGGCGAGCTGCTTTATCTGAACGTCGGGGACGGATTCGCCGGGTTGCAGCCTCACGGCCCGCATACATTGATTGCCGGCGAGACAGGAAGTGGTAAAGGCGTACTTGTCCAATGCCTGCTTCTGGATATCTGCGCAACGAACTCGCCCTCGTATGCTCGTATTCAGATGATCGACCCAAAAGCTGGGATCGACTTTCCCTGGCTTCGTCAAATGCCCCACCTTGATGGCGACCTGATCACCGATCGTGACGCGGCTGTCCAGGCGTTGGAAGCGCTTGTTGCGGAAATGGAGCAGCGCAACCGTCTGCTAGCCGAAGCCGGTGTCACCAAGCTCTCTCATTACAATCGGAAAGTCGAACCAAGTGAACGCTTGCCCCGGATCTGGCTTTTCCATGATGAATTGGCCGACTGGATGATGATCAAGGAATACCGGGAGGCTGTGGAGCTGAATGCAAATCGGCTCGGCGTCAAGGCGCGTGCAGCGGGTATCAACCTCGTGCTCGTTACGCAGCGCCCGGACAAAGACGCTTTGCCGATGCAATTGCGAGCAAACTTGTCCAACCGCCTCGTTCTAAAGGTGGCAGACAAGCGAAATTCAGAACTGGTGCTGGATGAAGCCGGTGCGGAACGCCTACTTGGTCGGGGCCACCTCGCAGCCAAACTTTCCGGAGAAGGCAAAATCATACTTGCGCAAGTGCCCTTCGTTGACGGAAACGAAATCGTTGAACTTGCTGAACTTATTGCACGTGCTTGGCGGGCCGCGGAACTAGATGCTAGAAATGAATAAATCTCAGTTCTACTTGTGACATGCGAGGCAAACCTTGGCCTTGCCGTACAGGTCGTCGATATCGAGGGGTTCGGCGTCCGGCCTTAGGGGATTGGGCTGAACCTTTGACCGTATCCGCGCGAGCCGCTGTTCATGATCCTGCCTGATCTGGGCGATGCGTTCCGGCTGTTCCAGTTCTTCCAGTGACTCGCCCTGGCTCCAAGTGAAGGGCGAGCCGTGCCCCACGGCGTCTTTCTCATATGCCTTGGCTTCCTCGAACGCTTCTGGATGCTCTTCCTTGAGGCGCACCCATTCGATCTTCTGCTGGAAGAAGCAGAAGGTGCAACCGCTGCGCGTGCGCCAGGAATAGTATTTCGGCAGGCCGAGTCCGGCCCCATCGAGGATCTCCAGCACACCGGCTTTGTCGATGCCGGCCTGCTTGAAGGGCAGCCTCACAACCAGGCTGTCGTGCTTAGACGAATAGCCTTCGCGATATTCCTCGTCGCTGCGGATCGCAACATAGCTGTAAATGGTGGTTCCGCTTGCGAGAAGCGGCCGAAGCCAATGCTCAAACGGACGCAGCTTGAGCTGCCGCGTACACCAGCGTGTCTGGGGTGACGGCAGGAAGTCGTTGTACTGCTTGAGCCAGAAGTCGAAGTCGCGGTCGGGATTCAGCCGCAATATCGGTTGCCCGAGGAAGCCCTCCAACCGTCCGAGATACTCGTAGACTTCTGGCAGCTCCTTGCCGGTGTCGGTGAAGAAGTATTCGACTTCCAGCTCGGGGTGATGCTGGCGCATATACACGGCAAGGGCTGCGCTGTCGCGGCCCCCGGAAAGGCCAAGGACGTGTTTCACGGGGTCAGTCGTCAAGAGGCAGCTCTTCCTTTCCCATTCTTATGCGTGCGCGGTGACTTTTGCATGTAGCGCGCGCTGAGTTCCGCCAGCGCCGCCAGAATAATGCTGCGGCGGCTGGTATCCGATTGTTCCAGCGTGACTGCCACCCGCTCGATAAGCTCGTTGACGGCGGCGCGGTCAGAATCGGCGATGTCGAATTCCTCCATCAGCGGCGCGGGACGGCCGTCCATGCCGATCACGACGGCCATCGCCTGTCGCTTGTCAGGACGACCCTTGACGCGTGCGTAGGTCTCCGCGCGAAGGAACTTCTGCGCCATATCGGCAAGCTCTATGGCGGCGTTGTCGAGATCGGGATCGACCCAGTCGCCGGGTGGCTTATTTGCTGCGAGGCTGGCAATGCCTTCAAAGCTCTCGTCCGAACCGTAGAATTGCGACAACCGGCCCACGAAGGCATCAAGCCGGAAGTCACCGGCGAGCTGCCTGATGTTCTCGGCGCGCGCGCGCAATTCCGCGAGGGACTGCGGCGATACGTTCGGGACTTGCAATTCGGCGAGCATGAGATCGCGCAAGCGATGCAGCATCGAGGGGTACGCCTGCACCAGTTCCTCCAGCCCCTCGCGGACCCTTCCGATAACGCGGCGCAAGTCTTCTCCGTTCGCAAGCGAAACGTTCTCACCAAGCGTTCCCGGAATATCGTCGAACAGAAACTGGTTTGGATCATGCGCGCGTTTGAACAGATCGCGGATGCTTACGGCATTAGATGAGAGCCGCATCGTCCGCTCGGTCCACTTCGGAAGCTGGTCGTAGATCGCGACAAGCCCGCGCCCGACATCGATCGGCTCCAGGTGCACCAGCTCGTTCGTCTTGTCGAGGTCGCGAACCACTTCCGCCATGCCCGACAAGAGGCGGCGCGAAACATCGCAGAGGTCCATCCAGCGCAACTGTATAAAGGCTGGGTCCTTCGCAAGGTAGTCCACGTCCACGTCGTCGAACTTCGCCCGGAATATGCCATTGCGGTAGACAGCGATCTTGTCGCGTTGCGACAGCACGAAGGCGACGGCGAGAAGCGGCATCATGCCATCCTTCACACCGAAGGGCGGCTTTCGCCACTCGTCGAACAGTTCGGAAACGGCGACCGTGCGATCGGCATGCGCCTTCACATGGTCGAACGCCTTCTGCCACAACGGGGCCAGGCGATATGGATCTGCTTTGCTTGCCTCCGGTGAAACGAAACGCCAGATCCTGCCCTGCCGCGCGTAGAGGCCCGTCGCCTCCAGTATGGAGGCGAATAAACCGCCCTCCGCCGGGAACCCCTCGATGCCAAGGCGTGGTTCGCCTTCGTTCAGAACCATGCGCCGCAACAGGGTGTTTTGTGCTGCGATGGCGTTGCTCGATGGCTTCTGGCGGTTCAGCAACTCGTTGTGCAGACATGGTGATTGATCGAAACGGCGATCCGCCAGCTCGGACGCGATGCCGTTCAACTCCGCCTGCCGCAGGCGTTTCGGCTGATGGTTCTTGCGGAACCACAACGCATTATCGAACGCTTTATGCAGTTCGGCTTCAAGCAGGGCCTGCAGGGCAGCGAGGCGCGCGGAAACCTCCCGCCGCGCCACGGGATCGCCGGCGAGTTCTGGGTGATCGTTGCCGACGTTATCAAGCGCGAACAGCTCGCGCGCCAGCGGCACTACAGCCCATGACCTCTTAGAAATCCCGACAACGATGTCCCAGGTGTCGCTGTGACGCGCCGCCTTGCGGCACAGGTCCTCGGCGTGGTCCTCGCTTTCGCCTTCGGTCGGAATGGCCAGCAGGAACTGGCCGATCTCGCCGTTCTCCGGATCGAACCCGGCAGCAAATTCGACGATGCCGCCGACGGGGACAATGTTCACATCGAACCAGCGCAGCGCACCTGTCTTGTGATAGTGGCGTTTGGCAAGGATCGGCTGTAGTCCCGCAAGTGCTTTGAGTTCCTTGAAATCTATCTCGTCGATCTCATCGAGTGCGGCGCGGACCGCTGCGTCGATATCGAAATCGCTGCCCGCGAATATGGCACGAGCGTCGAGAAATTTCTTGAAGATGGTGAAAGACCATGTGTCCAGTTGCGACAGCGCTTTTTCGAGCGCTTTCCCAGAAGTATCGGGGAAGCAGGTGCGCAGTAGCTCGGAATTCGCAACGAGTCCGGAACGCTCCTTGAACAGGTCGATGACAGCGATTGTCTTCAGCAGCCTGATATGCATGGCATCGCCGCCGATGGCTTCGCAGCGTTCAAGCGCTTCCGCCGCCAAGGCCCATCGGTGGCCGTCGGGAGACGCCAGAATCGACGGCTCTAGGTTGGCGCGCAGGTAGTCCCACAGACGGTCGGGACCGTACAGCGCGCCGTCCTCGGTGTGGTTCAGGAAGTCTTGGAAACCGTGCGGCTCAGACGAATTGAGGAACCCGAATATGCTCCGCTGATTCTGCCCGAAACGCCGCCGCGAAATCGGCCCCAGCAGGCACGCTACGACGGGATGCAGCGGCCAGCATGCTTCCAAAATGGCGGCGAGTCGTTCCGCAACGCCGGTACGGTCGCGGCGTGCGAAACTGGCGACGGAAATGGCCAGCTGGCCCGGTTTCTTCGGGCAATGATCGCTCTCGATCGCACGAGAGATCAGCTCGATTTGCTCTTCCCTCGCCGTGTTGACGATCAGGTCGATGAAGCGGCCCTGGATCTTCGCCCATTCGTCGCGCATCTCGTGCGACAGGCGGTGGGCGTATTCTTCGAACGCCTGGTGCAACACGCCTACGACCAGAAAACGCCCCTTGCTGCGCGACGCTGCCTCGGCGAGCTGCTGGAGTATGTAGATATCGGAGCCATCCTGCGCGGCGGCTTCGAGAAACTTGCCCATCTCGTCGATGAACAGTACCAGCCCGCCATGGACTCTCGGCTTCTCGGCGGCTGCCTGCGTCAGTGAGGCGATCAGGTTGGTTTCGGTCCAACCCCCGCGTGGCTGCCGCGATACGAGCCCGGTCCGCTTGGCGGCTTCGCCGATGACGGCGACGGGATCGTCACGCCGCGCGACGACGGGAAGGACGCGCCATCCCCTCGTCCCTGTTGGAAATGCAGCGTTTATCGCTTTCGTCAGTTTAGCGCCGAAGACCTTCGCGGCTTCGTTCTGCAATTCGGCTTTGCCGTTCAGCAAGGCGCTCAGGGCAACGACTAGGCTCGATTTGCCGCTGCCGTACGGACCAGTCCACGTGAATGCGCCTTGCCCGGTTTCGGAAACATGGCGCGCCATTGCGGCAAGGATATCCGCGGAGGACTGTGGACAGACGAAGCCTTCAAGCGCTGCGGCGTCCCCGAGGTCGGAGTCGATGCGAATCGATCTCAGGAAACGGCGGGCGATGCGCACGCGCTCGCGCAGCGCCATCAGGCGGCCTCCTGTTCAGCAAGCACGCCATAGTCGCTTCGAACCCAGGACAGCGCGGTTTCCGAATTGATTTCGATATTGCTGACGACCTGTTTGAGGCCGGCTGTCTCGGACCACAGGAGTGTACCTCCCGTCACGTCGTCGAGCGCGGCGAGGCGGTCGGCGACATCGTTTTCGTCAAACTGAAACACGCGGCCCGGTCCGCCGGGCGCATGGGCGATGACCTCGAATGACAGCGTCGCCACGTTCGGAGCATAGCGTGACCAGAAGTCGATCAGGGCGAAGGTGAAAACTCCGTCGCTCAAGGTTGACTTCGGTCCGCGCACAAACCGGAATCCATCTTTCTTGCCGATGGCCTTAATCAGGCCAAGTTCCGTCAGTGGCGATTCAAGCGCGTCATCATGGCCCGTCTTGCCCGACGGCTGCCGCGCAACATAGGTGCGAATGAAACAGGCGACATCGTTCTTTATCGTCGTATTGGCCACCCTCGACCAATTGCGATCTTTCGCAAGGCGGTCGAGCTTTTTGACCAGTCCGTCCCGCTCAAACGTAATGGCGGGGTAGTGGCTGAACGCCCAAAACCACGTCGTCTTGTCCGCCCGAGCCGCCAACTGCCAATGGATCAGCCACAGCGTTGCAGGGTGTTCCATATACGGGTCAAGACCCTTCGGGCCGAACAACAGGCGCCCAAGCTCCGTTGTCCGAACCGAATTGAGCGCGGGTTCTTCGATAATGCGCGCAGCCTTGGCCCAATGGCGCATGGATGCGACCATGTTCTTGCCGACGCCGAATCGCGCGATGGCATCATCGTCCCAACAGGCAGTCCTGTTCTCGGATTGATCCTCGGTTTCGGCGACGCGATCGAAGGCCTTTTTGAGCCACCCGTAGCGTAGCGGGAATGTTTCGTGGCCGGAAAACTGTGGGTGATAGTCTTCTTGATACAGCGGTCCGCGCACCATTGCCCCTCGCCTACTGGATGATACCTCCAGGTCGACTCTAGCCGACGTGGCGTGCTATGGTCAACAGACGCTGGACGAGTCCTCCAGAAGCGTGCCGCAGGCTGTAAGGGGTCGTGACCAGAAGTCTAAATTTTTTATAACTCATTGAATATTAATGAGAATATCGAGTTCTATATACCTCGATCATCAGGCGACAACACCGGTCGATTCGCGCGTCCTGGGTGAGATGACGCCGTATTTTTGTGATTCGTTCGGGAATCCACACTCATCGGATCACTGTTTCGGATGGGAATCCGCGCGCGCAGTCGAAAACGCTGCAGCGCGAGTTGCACGGCTGGTCGGCGTCGATGCTGACGAAATCGTCTTCACTTCCGGCGCAACAGAGTCAAACAACCTAGCCTTACTCGGACTCGGGCGCCGCGCCGCAAGCGGCAAGCGCCGCCGCATTTTGCTGAGCGCCATCGAGCACAAGTGCGTGCTCGCCGCTGGACGCGTCCTTGAGAATCAGTATGGTTTCACAATTAATACGATCGCCGTCGATGAGGAAGGATTCGTAGACTTGTCTGCGCTAGAAGACTCGCTGGACGACGATGTTCTTGCCGTATCAATCATGGCGGTGAACAACGAGATTGGCGCAATTCAGAATACAGCGGAAATATCCCGGCTCGTCAGACACTACGGAGCGCTATTCCACAGCGATGCGGCGCAAGCCCCTGTTGCAATGAATCTGGAAAGAATTGGAAAGCACGCGGACTTTATCAGCCTATCGGGGCACAAGATGTACGGCCCGAAAGGAATCGGGGTCGCCGTCATCTCGCGCCACTTGCAAAGCCAAATCGAGCCGCTCGTCTACGGTGGCGACCAGCAGAACGGTCTGCGCTCAGGCACTGTGCCCGTACCGCTCTGCGTCGGTATGGGCGCGGCGGCGGAGCTACTCGCCGCCAACGATGCAGAGGAACGGCGCAAAGCGCTGCGCCGCCGCACGGATGCCTTTGTTGAAAAGCTACAAGACTTGCCGTGGCCAATCGTAGCAAACGGACCATCGGGGCATGCACGCCACCCCGGTAACGCCAACATTTGCTTCGCGGGTTTTGCCGCACACGACATCCTGAGCGCGCTTCAGCCGAGACTTGCGGCCTCGACGGGTTCCGCCTGCACCTCTGGCATACCGGAGCCCTCACACGTGCTACGGGCCATTGGTTTGAATGCTGACGAGGCAGAGTCGTCAATCCGCTTCAGCCTCGGCTTCGGCACAAGCGATGAAGACGTTGAGGAGGCCGTGGGCTTGATAAAACAAGCCCTGGAAAGGCTGTGGAAGGCGGAACTAGTGGGTTTGGCCTGACTCGCACTACTTGAGATCGCCTGCTCCCCACGTCCAGACTTTAGGCTCCGACTGAGGGAAGCTACCGAAGGCGGAAACTACTTGGGCAGGTGGCCGCGCCGCAAGCATCACCGAAATGAGACACGCAGAAACCTTGCGCGTCCACTTAGATCGGCCATGCCTTGCGGCCTATATTACCCCGCTCGGATAGCGTCGTTCCCAGAAGGCCGAAGGAGCAAGACATCAGTCAGGAGGCGAATGCAGTGAAGGAAGTGTTGAAAGCAGTCGGCAGGCTCACGATCGCGACGATCGGCGCGGGCATAGGAGCGCTGGTTGCCACGGTCCGCTTTCTGGCTGGCGCCGCCGAGACGACGCCCGCGGACGATGAGCTCAGCAGCTCCGTCCGGGGCGGCTTCCTCAACTACAGGACTGGCAAGTTCGACGACGGAACCGATCCGGCCGGCATCTACAAGCCTGACTAGGCTCGCCCGACTCTATTTCCGGATTCCTTTCGATAGGGCAGCCTTACCGATGGCCCCGCCCTGACGGCCGGCGTCCTGAGCAGGATTCCGCATCGTGCTGGTCGCGACCTCGAGGGACCGCCCCACCTTCAGGCCCGCCCAGCCCATCATGCCCGTCCAAAGCAGGGGCAACCCCAAGTAGAGGCTGGTCGTAATCATGTTCAGTAGCATGCGCTTGGCGTCGTGCTCGCCGGGGTTGGCGAAGATCTGCAGGAACACGTTCACGTCCGGGTACATGGACAGGATCAGGTTCTGGTCTACCCACATGGCCAGGTACCAGAGCACGCTCCAGAACTTGACTGTGAAGATGGCCATCGCGCCGACCACCATCATCGACAGCGAGTAACGGGACAGGACGACAATCATCGGTAGCAGCGCGTAGATGCCGAGCAACATCAGCGCCTGGACCATCGGCAGCGCCTGCAGTACCGCGGTCATCGTCACCGAGAAGAGCCCTGAGGCGACGAGCACCCCGCCCGTCGCGAGACCGCCTTTAGCGATGTTCTCGGCCGTGGCGAGCCAGCCGGTGTTGGCCGTATTGCCGGCGACGAGCTCGTTGCTGGACCAAGACGGCGGCGCATTGTTGAGCACGGTACGAACGACGGCGTCTTCCTGTTGTTCGCTGGCCAGGATCGGTGCCACGGCGACGACCAGGCCCGAGAACCCCGCCGAGGTCGCGTCCGCCTCGTTGATTAGCTTTTCCCGCAGACCCTGAGCGCCGTTCTCCCACCACTCCTTGCAGGTGGGCTTGCCCCAGGTGGGCGGCGTTGCGGGGTCATACTCGGTGTCGCGGGCCGGGTTGTAGGCCCAGCCCGGGATCTGTTTCGACGGGCGCAAGGTGTCGTAGTAGCCGGCGGTGTCCCGGTAGACGTGCGAACCCATCCAATCTGGATCGTCTTCGCCGTAGGTCGCCAGGATTCCGGCCACCGCGGCGGTCGCCGGCCGTTCCGCCTGGTACTTGGAGCGCGCGGCCACGTAGCACTCGCTGAAGAAGTCGCTCGTTTCCTGCCGCAGCCGGGGATCGGCAATGGTGGCGAGCCGCGCCTGTTGTTCATAGGTGCGCATATCGCTCGCGGCGGGCAGGCCTTCGACCACGGCATGGTTGAATCCGGAGCTCATGGCCAACACGGCGTACCACCAGACCGGGATGTTCACGGTCGCGGGCGAGCCATTAAATCCGGCCGCCCCGTAGGTGCTCTGCGGTGCCGCCACGGTAGCGGTCGCCGGCGTCGGGTCGGCCAGCGTAGGCTGAGGTTCGTAGCTCAGGGTCCCGGAGTTCAACGGGGTGAGCGCCGCCGGCTGACCGGCCAGCACCACGACCAGCAGCGCCAGGAAGAGCTCGATCTCCATGCGCCGCAGCGAAAGTCCGGTGACCGTGCCGAACTGACCACCCTCGGCCGGGTCGCGCCAGTTGTCGATCAGGATGCCGAGGAATGGCAGGTACACGATGCCAGTGCCGACGAGGACGTCCCAAAGCACGCCGTAGAAGGCCCAGCCGAACAGCGTCGTGAATAGTTCGAGGTAGCTGTCGACGCTCATGCGACCGGTCCCGTGATCGCGCCCAGAAAGCGCCCGATCAGGTTCTGCCCGAGCACGAGCTCGATGACGAGGAGCCAGCCGACGACCTGCCAGCGCAGCGCCATCCAGCGTGCATGGGTACGGTCGTCATTGCCGTCGGCCCCTGCCCAGAGTGCCGGCAACCAAGGCCAAGCCAGTGCCAGCAGGCCAATCAGCGCGAAGCGGATCGCGCTCGCGAACGGTTTCGCCGCCGCGACATGCTCAGAGACAATGGAGAGCGAGCTCAGACCCACTGCCTGCCATAGCACGAGGCCGACGGCAATCACGCCGATGGCCGCGATCAGCGACAGCGTGAGGAACCAACGGCGGCGCAAGGGAGCCCCTTTACTGAACACGGCCATTGCTGAGCGGCCGCGGATCGATGGGTTCGCCTTGCGGGACATTCAACGACGCCTGGCGGCGCGCCGCCGCGCGCTCGAGCAGCACTGTCACGGTGTCGGAAACCACTTCGCGGCGCACCCGGGTCTCGAACAGCATGCTCTCGATCTCCTTGTCGAGCTCGGCGATCGCCGTGTCGGCGTGCTGACGGGCAACCTCGGTGGCATACACCTCCGGCACCTGTCGGCCGGACAGCAGCAGCCGCCGGGCATACAGGGCCTTTTCCACGGTACGTGCCGTACTGATCTCGGAGACCAGCCGGCCGATGATGAGCCCCTGCTCGGTGGGCGGCATCTCCCGGATGGCCTCGACGACCTGGCGTGTGACCGCGACGCCCGGGGCAGTGACGAGCTCGAGGTTCGCGAGCGTCGGCGGCGTCGCGCCGCTGACCAGGTTCGCGAGCTCGGTCGTAACCGTCGACGACTCGCTGTAGAGCTTGGGCAGGATCCCGGTGCCGGGGACGCTGTCCTTGCGGCAGGTGTCGCAGGTGGTGACGATGTTCTCGCCCACCACGTCGACCACCCAGTTTCTTGCCGCTGCCGGTGTCGGCCAGACCTCGGAGAGCCGCGTGGCCGATGCCGCGGGCACTGGTGCTGTCGAAGTGATCGGCCGGTTCATGTTGATGTTGTAGCCCGCCTGGACGATGTCTCCGGTGAAGCGCAGTACCGGCTGCCCGGCGCCGCCGGCCGGGCCACCGATCCACGGCACACCGTTGTCGCCGTTCGATGTCTCGACCGATTCCTTCGCGGTCACGGCGTCGTTCCCGCCGATCCCCATCTGTACCTTCCAGTCGTTGCCCTTGGAGAGCGTGATGAGATCCGCGTAGGGGTTCTTGCCTTGGGCAATCTCGGCCTCCATCTGCTCGCAGCTCTTCGTCGCGAGCTGCATGGTCTCCTCCGCCTTCAGCAGCGCGTTCTGGAACAGGTCGTAGAGGCCGGGGTTTGCCCGTTGGAGGATCAGCGCCGGCAGTGCGGCGATCGCCGACGACGCGGCGGCCGTCATGGCGTTCATCATGTCGTCGACGCCAGACTTGATGTCATTCAGGGTGTTTGTCACGGCGAGCACCGGGTCGAACTTGCCGCAGCTGTAGCCGAGCCCGAGCTGGGCGGAACCGCCGAGTGTGACGGACACCACCGACGGGTTGGCCGGCGCCGAAACCGGTTCGGCTCCACCGATCTCGTAGTACCAGAGGCTGTCCTCGGTCGGCCCTTCGGCGGTATGTGCCGCGGGCGCCGCCAAAACGGCGGCGAGAATGGTCAGTACGGCGAACCGGAAGGTGCCTTTGTGCAGGTATGTCATGGCGGGTATGAGATCCAGTTGATGTCGAACAGAAACCACTGCCCGCGGCGGCTGCAGCACTGGTAGGGTCGCCACAGGTTCCACACGTAGTCACCGGCCGCGTCGACCCGACCGCCACCCCAGCCGGAGAGGCCCACCAGGTCGTTCGTACCGAATACATTGCAGCTCGCCTCCGGGCGCGGGGTGAGCATCTGCCAGGTGCCGGTGCGGGCGTCCTTCTCGACCAGCGGGCCCGGCGGCCAGACGCGCTGGCTGCCAGAGCTCGGCCCGGTAAGCGGTACGTAGACATGTGGCTGACCGGTACGGGTCACGATGTCGCCAGCGCGCTGGGCGGTGACAGCGGCGGCCTTGGGTTCCTCCGCCTGAGTCGTCCAGCCGGTGCGAGGATGCACGCTGCCCCAGGTCTGCAGTGGAAAGGTGCCGACCTCGCGCAGGCCCGGCACCCAGCTGACCGCATAGAAGATCTCCGGGATCTCCTGGCGCCAGGACAGGGCATCGAGCCCGGACTGGAAGTACGGGAAGAAGGACGTCGTCTGGGATTCGCAGACGAGGCCGACGCCGGCGACGAGGCCGGACAATGTACTCAGCGGGTGGCCGATAGCATCGCTCTCGCGGAACACGAGATTGCGGTGATCCTTCCGGTCGCCGGTCCCCTCGGTGCGGTTGCCGGCGCTGTCGATCGGGACCGGCAGAAGCGCGCCCAGCAGACCGGTTGCAGCCGCGCGCTGGGCGAGACCGAGCGTAGCGCGGATCTCCGCCCACGGATTGCCACCGAGCTCGTTGTAGACACTGACGACCAGGTCCGGGTTGTAGTGCCCGACCTTGAGCGAAGTACGGACGCGACAGCCGGTCCAGGAGCAACGCAGCCAGAAGCACACGCCCACCGGCATCCAGCGCATGCAGGCAAAGGTCGCCGCGGTCGTCTGGGCGATGATGCCGGGTGTGGTGACCGCTGCTGCTTGGCTCCCGGCGGATACCAGGAGCAGCAATGCCAAGCCGAGAACAGGGAGGCGCTGACGCCTCATCGGGTCTGCTCCCGTTGCCAGACCTCGAAACGGTCGAGCGCCTGGACCACGTCCGTCACGCCGTAGACAACAGCGCGTCCGTCGAACACGATGGCGGGATGGCGATCGACGCCGTACTGCACTGCCTTGGCAAGCCCAAATGCCGCGTTCTTTGCCGGCGCCATACGGGCGTCGTCCAGGAGCTGGATCCGACGGAGCGCTTCCGCCTTCGAGGCGTCAGGGTCAGCCGGGAGGCCTTCGGACAGCCCCGATTCGAAGCGTTCGAGGCCGTCCACGGCGTAGATCGTGATGGTCGCGGTTCGCACTCGCTTGTGCTCGGCACCAACGACCGGCTGCTCGCTTTTGGTGAAGACCTCGATGACCAGCGCGTCGCCCGCCCAAGCGGGCACGCTAAAGGCCAGGGGCCCAAAAAGAGCCAGTCCAACCAGGGCGTGAGATAAAGCGAGCATCTCTCGGTCTCGGATCGTGGGACGATGCTCGCCATCGTCCGCGCGGACAGAGACCCGAGGAAGGGAAAACCCGCGCAGCCAACGTGCGGCTTTTAGCCGCCGTCAGCTGCACCGGCGGTTTATTCGCTTGAGAGGTAGTTCTTGAGCTGGGTGTGAAACGCGCGCATCTGCTGGACGTTGGCGTCCATCATGGAGTTGTCCAGCCACCAATTCGTATCGGGCCGTAGAACCTTCTTCGGCATGTAATCGGGATTCTCGGTGATCGAGCGGAACGTCGCGATGTCGCTATCGGTATTGATGATCAACACCTTCTTCCATTGATCGTTCGGGTCGAAGTTGATCACGAAGAAGGGATCAGCCCCCCAATCTTCATCGGGCCCCGTGATTCCGTCCAACGCATCGGCCTTTTCGGCCGCTGTCATCTCCGACGAGATCAGGGTCTCGAACGACGGCCGCCTGCGATGATCGAAGTAACCTTCATCGAGTCCACCGAGGGACTCCATTTCATCGATCATCTCCAGAGCAACAGTCGCAGGGAGGGTCCAACAGCCATCCTTGGTCAGATAGAAACGCCGGTTTGAACCGTTGGCCGAGTACTTGGTCCGCCAGCTCAGAGTCCACCAGGACTTTTCGACGCCGGCGCTTGTCCGTTCCTGCAAAGCCAGTTTGACGGGAATGCCGTCCACAACGCGCGAGACCTCTAGCTGTCGGTCATACGTGGTCGTTGGCGTTCTGCTCTTCGATTTCGTCTTCGAACCACCACCGGGCGCCCGAGCCACTATCCAAGCCTCCCGGTAGTCGTCGGCAGCGTGCATGAGTAGTTCCCTGTTCTCGCCCGTTGGCGCCTCGATATAGGCATCTACCGCCCCAAGTAGAGGTCGTGAAATGGACTTCTCCATGCCCCGCTCCTTACTCACTCTCAGCGGTAATTGGCGAGTATACTACTCACATTAATTCTGAGTGTAAAGGCCCATCACTCACATTTATTACCCAGAATCTACTCGCATGCTCACCGCCCCTTCCGTGGCTGGCGTCGAGTTCAACCGCCGCGTCGAGCCGCAATCCGCTCTGCCACGACATGCACCGCCTCGAGTTCGGTGCAGCCACGCTCGCGCATGATCTCTGCGCGCTCGGCCTTCTCGTGCTTCTCGGTCATAGCCAGGGCCAGCGACAGAGGTGGCGGCACGCTGCGGAACAGGGCCTCGAGGTTGTCCGACAGCACAACGCCCTCGACATACTTGCCGGGTTCCTTGCGTGCCGACAGCAGCAGGCTGCGCTGCTCCTCGTTGAGATCCTTGAAGCGCGCGATCTGCTCGACCTCTTCCTTCGGCATCACGAGGCAGAGCCACCATTCCATCATGTTGAGCATCTTGCGGCTCGCGTCGGGGAAGTCCTCGAGGTTCTGCGTCGCGATCCAGAACCAGGCGCCGAGTTTGCGCCACATCTTCGTGATCTTGACGACGTAGCGCGCAAGCAGGGGGTTGGTCGTGATGATGTGCCCCTCGTCAGTGACGACGAGAGTCGGGCGCGCATCGCTTTGGTGGCGCTCGACCAGGTCGTTGATGTGACTCATCATCGAGATGTAGGCGACGGTCAGCTGATCCTCGTAGCCCTCACGAGCGAGCATCCCCATTTCCAGGATCGTCACGTCCGCCGCTGGCCAAGGCTTTCCGGGGCGGTCGAAGAACTGTCCTGCGAGCCCCGAACAGAAGAGCGCCATGCCGTCGCCCATCTCGAGTGCCCGGTTGCGCCGGTGCTCTGGCAGGCCAGTATCGCGACCGATGCTGGTCAGCGCCGCGACGACATCCCGGGTCAACACCTGGTCGCGACCTTGCTCGGCCACGGACTTTGCGGCGAGCAGGATGGCGTTCCGGATCAGTAGACGATCCGCCCGGGTCATGCGCGCGTCTTCGCGCTCGTCGCCACCGGTGATCATGATCCGTGCGGCGATCTCCATCTCGCCGAGGATGTCGCGGCCCGGGCCCTCGCTGTCCTCTTCGTCATCATCGTCGCTCTCTTCGAGCGCTTCCGTATCGGTCACGAGCTTTATGCGCCGGTCCTTGTCCAGCAGCCGTAACGCATCGGCGAACGGCGGCAGACTCACATCGGCACCGGGGTTGAGCGTCACCTGGTTGACGTCGAGCCCGTGGCTGGCGAAGTGCTGCCCGAGCAGCGAGAACGAACCGCCGGCCTCGATGATGAAGATGCGCGGACGGTGAATCGCGGCCATCTGCTGCAGCAGGTAGACCAGCAGCGCGGATTTGCCGGCCCCGGTGGGTCCGAGAATCAGCATGTGCGCGTTCTTCTTGCGATCCGCCCGGTGCAAGGGGTCGAACACCAGGGGTTCGGCACCCCGGTTGAAGAAGACGAGCCCGGGATTACCGGTGCCGCGCGAGCGGCCATAGAGCGGGAACAGGTTTGCGATGTGCCTGGAGAACACCAGGCGCGACCGACGGCTGACCCGATCAAGGCGGGCGTCGTAGGCCATGGGCAAATTGCGCAGGTAGCTGTCGAGTGCCAGCAGGTCCGCCTCGCGGGCGATCGGATGCAGGCCGTTGGGCAGTAGCAAAGCGTTCAGCTGATTGACGTTCGTCCGCAGGTCCGCGAGATCCTCACCGCGGACGTAGAACGCCAGTTGCAGCGGATAGAGCTTGTTGCCGGTGGCCATCTCGCGCTCCACCGCGCTGGCGTCTTCACGCGTCAACTCGGCCTCCGCCGAATCGCCCACCGCGGCGCGCTTGACCAGCCCGATGTGGTTGCGCACCAGATCCTGGGGCTTCACGGTGATGGTGAGCGCCATCACGGCGTGCTCGGGCAAGCGATCGAACAGAGAGAACACGTGATCGCCGGATGGGCGTTCTGCCGTCATGTGGCCGATGTCCGGCGCCCGCCGGAGCCCCTGCACCGTGACGAGGGTGTGCGGCAGCCCATCGAACCACCAGGTGGCTGATGCGTTGTCGGACTTCGGCGCAGAGAGCGTCAGCACTTCCCCAAGATCCGCACCGAAGGGCAGGTCCTCATCGCCGGGGTACGGTGCGGCCGCCAGCAGCTTCTCCGCGTCGCCCTGCGCACAATCCGGCCGTGGATTGAACCAAGGCAGTAGC
This sequence comes from Gammaproteobacteria bacterium, assembly GCA_050184115.1. GTDB lineage: Bacteria > Pseudomonadota > Gammaproteobacteria > JACKNG01. The sequence continues at coordinate 254,130 of JBFXAQ010000008.1, forward strand.
CAGCGGTAGAGGTCTCCGCCCGAGCCGCGCCGGCAGCGAATTCCAGCAGCAGCGAGCGCCGCCGTCCATTTGGTGGCGACGTCGTTGAGCTCGGCCTCCACCTCAAGCGCGCTCGGCACCCGGCCTCGAGCGTTCAGCCGCCGATAGAGTACCGCCCGAACTCGCCGCACCTGGCCACGCCAGACAGTACCGGTCAGGGCCGAATCCTCGAACAGACCACCGGGGCGGCTGATGCGGGCGCAATGGGCCATCAGCAGTTCAAGGTAGTGCCGGGTGTACGCATTCTCACCGGCTCCCGGAGGCAGGTAGGCCTCGACCTGGTGCAGCAGCTCCGACAGGCTGGGCTCGTCCTGCACGTAGAGCTGGAGGATCCAGGGGGCATCGTCGAGCTCCGGGATGGCTTCGGTGATCGCGGTCTGGATCGCGTCGCGCAGCTCCGCCATGAAGCCCGGCGTCCGCGCCTCGGTACCTGCCGGCGTCAGCTCGAACAGCGCGCCGACACTGACCCCGTCCTCGAGCAGGAAGCAGCGGCTGTCGGGCAGATACTCGACCCAGGGCAGGAAATCGGTGAAGGACGGCGGCCTGGCGTACAAGGCCTTCACGTCGGCCGTCGTGAGTGGGCGTGGCTCGGCCGCGGATTCCGTTGAAGCCAGCCGGATCGTGGTCAGGGAGAACCCGGCCATGCTCAGCGCTGCCCGCTCGGGACTTCGCCCGGCAGTGCGTACTCCACCCGGTCGTAGAGCGTGAAGGTCGTGGCATAGCCCGGGACCGGCACGCGCTCGGCTCCCGCAAGGTGCGGGAACACATACATCACCAGCGTCGGGTTGGGCAGCCTTGGGAAGATCGTCTCGAGCTCGGTGTGCGCGGTGCGCGAATAGCCGGCCAGGTCTACGTCGTTGTCACCGAGCGGACGCGTGCCCAGCTCCCGCCGCAGGACATAAGGATCGTCGGCGCCCATGCCCTCGAAGTGCGCGTCGTAGATCGCCTTCATGGACGGCCCGTCCTGCGGCAACACCGACTCCTTGGTACTGGCGCAACCGCCGAGCGCGAGGCTAATCCAGGCGATGGTGACGATCGGGCGCAGTCGCGAGTGCATGATTCAGTTTCCTGCCTTGGGGATCGAGGTCGATGGCGAGTTCGCGATCGACATGGATGGCTACAGCCGTGCCGGCTGGTACGAATACCGCATCGAAGCTCTGGGACTGGCGTTCGAGCAGCCACTTGGCGACTTCGTCGCTGCCGCCGGCCACGGTCTTGCCGAGGACGTAGGTACCGACATCTCCGGTGACGCTGTCGGTCACGCTGCCGAGGTTACTGACCACCGAGGTCGTCTCGGCGGCCGCTGCCGCGTCCGCTGCTGCCTGGATGGCTTGCACGCCGATCCGCTGGGTCAGAAAGGACGCGGCATTGGTCTTGCGGTCGCCGCTGATGCACGGGATGCCTTGGGCATCCGAGATCCAACCGAGCGGCTCGTCGCGTCCCCCTTGCCCGCTCGCCTGGGCACTGCGGTCGTCGCTCGAGATCGTGCGGATGGTGCCGTCGTCGAAGACGAACGTGACCGATTCCAGCCGACCGGTGACGCAGGACAGCGTCCAATCACCGACCGCGGTGCCGCTCCAGACCATGCCCTGCACGCCGGGCACCGTCAGGCCGTTGGCGGCCAGGTTTTCGCTGCCTGTGATCACCTTGAATGGCATCGGGTCGCGCACCTGGCCCTGGATCGGGATCCGACCGACGAGTGCGGTCATCGCCGTCGAGCCGATGAGCGTGGCATTGCGGGGGACCGTGTAGGCGGGTCGACTCTTGAGCGCGTCAACCTGGCCTCGCGCGTTGGTCACGACCTGCCCGGTGCGAGTGCGGGCACCGTCGAGATAGCCGCCCGCGGTCTGCCCGGCCCGGTCCAACAAGCCCGGCTCTGATCCGGCCGCGGCCGGCGCATCGAGCGGTTCTACCCAGATCAGGCTCGGCGCCGGCCCTTGCGTACCGACACCCTCGAGACCGAGTCCCACGGGAATGTCGCTACCGCTGCCCGGCTGCACCCGCGCCACCGACTCGGCCAGCCGGTCGACCCGGTCGGTCAGCGAGGCGAGTACGCCGGAATCGATCCGGCCCTGGTTCTCTGCGTCGCGCTCGCGGGACAAGAGCTCCCGGCGCAGCCGCGTGGCGACGTTCTCCTCGATCTGGGTGCGGTTGGCGACCAGGGTCTGGTTCTCCCTGGCGAGGGTCGCATTCTCCCGGCGCAGCGCCTCGACCTCCGCGGTCATCGCGGCGACGTTGGCCGTGAGTGTCTTGATGGTGTCGGCCGGCGTGTCGGCATCCGGGGCCGGCGCCGTCGGCACGTTGTCCAGCACGACGCCGCTGTCCTCCTCCTGCGAGCAGGACTTCAGCGTCACGAAGGCCAACATCAGCACGACGGCGCCACCGAGAATCGGCAACAGGCGATTGGAGGTCGCGGCAGGCATATTCGGCTACCGCAGCGAGGCCGCGAACGGCCGGTCCGAGATCAGGTACACGACCGTGCGATCGGCCTCGCTGCCGGCCTCGTGCAGCCGGTTGTGTTGGAAGGCCGCCGTGAGCCAGCGACCCCGCAGGGTCCGCGGATCCAGGGTCTGCGGCCGATCCGTCGTGTTCGTGAGCTTGGCCGCCGTGACATAAAGATCGCCGGCGCGCCAGGCGATGAGGGGTAGCGCCTCGACAGCGGCACCGCGCACCAGTGCCACCGGCTCGCGCTTGACGGGAACCCGGACGACGCCGGGAAGCTCCTGGAGCAACCGTGCCGGGGCGTACATCTGTTGGGCGGCGAAGCGCGTCAGAGTGACGTAACCGTATTGCGGCGGACCTGACGTCACCGTCGGCTCTGAACCGTTCGCAGACGCCTCGTCCGGCAGATAGATCTCAATGGGGCTGCTTCCGCCCCCATCGGCCACTGCGGAAAGGTCGAGCAGGTAGACCTGCCCGTTGTCGATCCCACGCACGATCAAGCGGGTTGCGGCGAACGGCTGGCTTGCCAGCAGGTAGAGCGTGCCGTCGATGCTCTGTACGCGCAGCGCCCCTTGGATCTGTGGTGGCACGCCGATCCTGACCGCCCCCGGAAAATGAACGAGCCGTTCGGCACCGACTGCGAGCTCGACGGCTATGGGCGTCTTGCGCCAGGCGATGCGTTCCGGCGTTTCTGGCGCCGCGTTGACTCCCGCCGCCTGCAGCAGAAGGAGTACCGCGAGCATGGCGGACATCCACCACCGCGACTCGGGTGTTGCGGCTGCAGCTGGGCTATGCGCCACCATCGGCACCTCCGTCGTCGAGCTCGGCATCGGTCAGTCGCCGCGGCCCCTCGGCGCCGAAACCGTCGAGAGCAAGGCCCCACGGATTGGTCTCGAGGTCCACGGCGTAGCGCACCACGCGCAGCGGGTAACGGATGGCGGTCCGCTTGACGGTCATGCCCTTCACCGATTCCAGGAGATCGAGGTCCAGCCAAACAATCCAGGCATCCTCGTTCAGGAGGTCGACGCGTCGTTCCTCGTAACCGTGCCCCGGGATTTCCTGGACACCGCGGACCCGGTAGGCGAGCTCGCCCTGGCGGCCCTTTTGCTCGAGCTCGGCGATCAGATCGGCGCGATACCGGGGCGTGAGGTAAGGCGAGACCCGGAAGATGGCCCGGCCATAGTCCGTGGCGCCGTCCTCCGGCCAACGGTTGAGCTGCTGGAAGATGTAGAAGGCGAACGCGTAGACGTTGGGTGGCGCTACCTCGTCCACGGCCAGCGTCGCTCCAGAGCGCAGGTCCGGCGGGATGTGCACGGTGAGGCGCTCGGGCGCCCGGCTCCAGCCGAACCAGAGCGCGGCGATGACGAGCACCTGGATGGCGATTACCGCCCACAGGGAGCGCAGGTGCGCGCGGACGTTATCGATCTCGTACCGGTAACGTCGCATGCGCCGTCCTGCCGATATCCCATGCGCCACTTCGACGAACGAAGGGCGAGCGCCGTAACCCGTGGTCGTCGAGCCAGAGCACGATCCGCTGCTGGTAGTAGCCGTCCGGGCGGTTCCTCTTCAGCCGCTGAAACAGGCTCGCCATGAGCAGCACGGTCGCGACGATCCCGACGCCCGCGATCCCGAAGCCCATCGTGACCGCACCCGCGAGCCCCGCCAGGATCAGACTGACGGGCAACCACACGAGTGCGGCCACACCTACGATGACGCCAAGTTCGCTCGACGAGCAGCCCTTGAAGATCGCGGGTTCGGCATTCAGCCGATCGGCGAGGATGTCGTGACGGTCCCCCATGCCAGATCAGATGACGCCGGCCGCTTCGGTGAGCAGATAGCTCGCAAAGATCAGCACCACCGCACCGACGATGCCCAGCACACCGACCTCCGCCCACTCCGCCTTGCCCTGGCGCGCTTCGTTGAACTTCGCGAACGCCAGATACGCGACCCAGAGGAAGCCCAGCACGGCGATCGCCAGGCCCAGCACCAGACCGCCGTCCTTGATGTAGCCCTGAATCAGGGCGATCCAGTCGCCGGCCGCCGGCGCCGTACTCGGCGCGACCGGGGTCGGCAGTGCCGCCCACACCGGCGGGTTGGCGGCGAGACCGAGGAGACCCAGCAGGGTCACCGTCCTCTTCTTGACTTGTGCGAACATCATCATTTCTCCGAAGTTGCGGGGCGGCCCCCTGATCACCACATTCCGGGTTACGCACCCGGACCGTTACGGTTCCGGTCACCCCGTCACCGCAGATAGAAACCGAGCACGAGCAGCACGATGCTGGCCCGCAGCGCCGCCCACACGAGGTCGAACAGCGCGACCTGACCGTCCTGCCAGGCGCGGAACGTCCCGACGGTCACCCACATCACCCAGACGAAGACCAGGACCAGCACCACGCTCGCGATACTCGTGAGCAGCGTTCCGGCGGTGACGCCCGACCCGGCCTGGAACGCGGCGTTCTGTGCAGGCGTCATCGCTGGGCGTCACTGCCGGTAGTCGCCACGCAACGGCGGAACCTTCCGCGGCTCGTTGCGGGGCGCGTCGATGTGTTCCTGGACGCCGGCGCGGATCCGCTCGAGGTCCTGGCGCAGCCAGTCGTAGCGGAAGCGGATGCGGGCTTCGGGGGAAGACTGAGACTCAGCGGTCGCGATGATGGGCTCGAGGGCTTCGATCTCGTGGATCAACCGGGCGAGCGCTTCGCGCTCGGCGTCGGGATCGGCAACCGCCGTCCCCCACAAGAGCGGGATTCCCAACGCAAAGCCGAGAACGCGGAGTCGACGTACTTTCGGGCTCGTGCCTGTCATGGCACGAATGATTGGCGGGATCCGGAAAACGCGACAGCGGAAATCGCCGCACGTTCCGTCTTGGTTTCTTGGCGACGATTACTCCCTCGAGACTCACCCCATCGCGGAGGAACTATCGTCTGCGCTTAAACTCAATCGGACACGTCGCGTACTGGCCAGAACAGCGCAAGATCGCCTACCAATGGCTTGAGAAACGGCAAGCGAAGATCGTCGACGCTCTGTTCAGCAAACTGTCGAGCGCGACTCAACCAAGTCTCTATATCCACACCTTCGCCAGGTTGCGCCGAAACAGGTGGTTCGGCCTGCCCGGGTGCGCGTCGATTCAGGAGTTCCAGGACTTCTTCGTCTCTTAACAACTGAAATAGATCATCGCGGCCCTGAGTTACGCCTACGACCGCCTGCTGCAGATGCCCCTCGCGGCTGGTCAAAGCGTCCTGTACTTGAAACACAGCCAAGGGATCTCTTGTTTCCCGCAGCAGTGCCAAAGTACCTTCCTCGTTCATAGCTTGGGTCAATGCTTGATCGAGAACCTGGTGACCTACACCCACTATCCGCTTGGCCTCATCCTGATCCTGCGGATGTCGGTGAAAGATGAGATCTTCGTACCGCGCCCGCACACCGGGTGCACCAACCCACGCTTCAGGCGTCTTAAAGCTAAAGCTTCCTCCTTCCCGCTCCGGTCTCCGCCTGTTCTTGACCAACGCACCATAGAAGAACGGAACCAAGTCAGGCAGATCCTTTCGGGGCACATCATCTAGCTGAGACAGATCAAAGCTCTGGCAATGCCCTACTAGATCAGTCACAGTCGCGATGGCTGATTTTCCACCCAAGCTTCGGGTCTTTGCATCGAACCATTCATCCAACCGGTCTGGAGCAACAGACTGTCCCTCTGCGAACAGCTCGTTGAAGAAGCTTGGGCCGGCCATGCCGAGAATCATTTGCATCAAGTCTTCCGGCTCGTCCATGGCATGAACTAGCGCTTCCATAATGTGATTGAGCTTAGTCTCGAGCTTGTTCCAGATCCTCGACTCAACGGTGCTCGGATTGCGAATAGTGACGACGTCTACTGGGGACTTCTGCCCGTATCTATTGAGCCGTCCCACGCGCTGATGTAGACGCATCGGATTCCAGGGAAGGTCGACGTGAATGAGCGTATGGCTGCGCTCTTGCAGGTCAATCCCTTCACCCCCTGCTTCCGTCGATACCAGGAACCGTATTCGTCCTTCGTTGAAAGCGTCGGCCGTAGATTCTCGGTTGGAAGTGAGAACGATCTCGTCACCGGATGGATTGCGCACCCCTTCCAGTCGATTGTCGCCGTTGATGAATCCAACGCTGTCCTGTCCGAATCGCGCCATCAAAGTCGACACCATGAGAGCCTGCGTTGCCTTGTACTCAGTGAAGAGCAAGATCGAACGTTCGCTGTACTGATTAATAATGATCTCACCGATGCGGGCAATCTTGCTCTCTTCTTCGATCTGTTCCGCAGCGTCTAGAAGCGCTTCGAGGTGAGGCAGCTCGTCCTCGATCAATCGAAACCGTTCCTGGTTAATCCAATGCGTGAACGCCTCTAAGACATCGGGGTCTTCCTCTTGATCCGAGGGAGAATCAGGTCCGTACCGATCTCGCAACTCTGCGACTTCTTTCTTTAACTTCTCGACTCGCCTCCTTAAGGCGGCACGAATGGCCGCGACTGAGCTGGACGCGATTTTCTGCATGGCGATTAGGACCAGCGTCACCTGTCGCCTCTCGCTCTGCTGAAGTCCAGACGCATACGCATTCCCGGCAAGAATGAACTGCGTCAGAAGCTGGTAAAACTCGCGCTCCCTGTCCGTGTAGGTGTAGGTCTCTGCATGGGTATTCACCGGTTGGAACAACCGATTCCCGGCCATGTCCGTAACCTTCTGCTTGAAGTTCCGGATCAGAACCTGCCTAAGCATTGGGAGTTGCTCATGTTCGGGGCGATTCGGACTGAAAACGTCAGGTCTCAGCAACGTCATCAAGGACCAGAACCCGTAGGGCTTGCCGCGATGGGGCGTCCCCGTAAAAAACAAACATGACTGAGCGCGGTCTTCTTCGACCAGTCGTTCCACAAACCGATAGCCCAATGTCTTACCAGTCTGCTCGTCAGAGTTGAGATGATGTGCCTCATCCACAATTAGCATGTCCCACGGAGGCGCATCCAATAATCGGTCGTGACGCCCGGACCGGTCCATCCGCATCGTCGGCAGAGACGCAACGACTTGATTGTGCGTGCTCCAAAAGTCCGCCTTGGGGCTGTCTACTTCCGGGCGATACATCGACATACGAATATCAAACAAAGTGCGCAACCGATACTGCCACTGCTCGACAAGAGACGCTGGCGTCAGTATCAACAGCCTCCTTACCTTACCGCTGGATAGTAGTGGCCAAAGAATAAGTCCGGCTTCGATCGTCTTTCCCAATCCGACATCGTCGGCGATCAATAGCCGAATTGGCCATTGCTGCAAGGCGCGGTGACAAACCCATAGCTGATGAGGGAGGAGATCTATGCGTGACCGAGAAAAAACGCCCCACGCGTCGTTCAACGACCGAATAGACGCGGCTTGCGCCTTCAGAGTTACGTCCAGCGTAGGCGACCATCGCCTTAGCTTCGCCGCTTCGGCCAATCCTAGACGCGGCGTTAGACTGCTTGCCTCACAGGACTCAATTCGGTCGCCAAACCGAACAACAACAGTGTCTCCTTGATCAAGAAGTACACTTCCTATCCCGAATGCCGGGTGCTGCACTTGTTGTCCCGATTCGAACACTATGACGTCCTCAGGGCTTGGCCCCCATTCTTAGAACCACTTAGCGGGGCTCGTATGGGCATATGAAAGGTCACATCAGCTACCCGAGCAGTTTCTGTAGAACCAACTGATCCGACGACGCAATTCTCAGGGGGATATCGTAGTCGCCGCCGAAAACCGCATCACGTTCGCCCAGATACTCCTTGAGCACTGCATAGATGTCTTCTGCAGACTCAATCTCCTCGGCAAAAGCAGCGAAGAAGGTCTTTATGCGTTCTATCGGAGCATAGGCATACGGTATGGCGAGTGGGTTCGTAATCACGCCGCGATGGAGAAGCTCGCGGACTACCAGGTGAGAACCCAGTTTCAACGTCCTCGTCAACGGCGGCGCGTCAACACCCCCTCCCTGAAACTCTGGGTTCGCCCTTGGCGCGAGAATAGTATCGAGCGTGAAGCGATCTTTCAGGCGGTCGATCGACAGGAAGAGTTCAGCGTAGTCGTCTAACCAGCGACGTAATCGATAAAGTTTCGGAAACTGCGCCAGCCAAAGTGTCCATTCCTCATCGTCGTGCTGAGCCTCTGCGTATTCCTCAATGATATTGATCCACTTATCCGGCTCCGCTCTGGGATCGCTTCCTGTAAAGACTTCCCACCAGCCTCGGTCTTGGCAATAGCGGACAAAGGCGCGATGCTGTTCGTCGCGCGCTCGCCCCATGCCCTGAAAGCTTCCGATAGCCAGCAGCGTGAGCCACGAGGACCGGTCTATTCGGCCGCTCTGCGGATCTGGCACGAGGTTCAGGTCCTGCGGGAAGACCCGATTACGGTATTCGGCCGCTTTCACCACCCCTTCGGTCGACCACCAATCGCGTAGCCTGGCTAGAGCGGTCGCCAGATCGACGCCTGCGTAAATTGAACCGCCGTCCGTCCACTGACCCTCCGCGTGAACAGCCCTTTCAAGCTGAGCGACAGAGATTAACCTCCGACGCAGCCTATCGACTTGCTCCTCGCTCAGATCCCGCGTGAGCTCAGGCTCCTGCAAAGCGGTCTGCAACCACCCCTTACCGCGCACTCGATCGGCGACTGGTTCGCCCAATTCTCCATCTGCGAGATATGCGAGGGCCGCCCGCCGTGACTCGGGTGCTTCGGCGTCAAGGATCCACTGGGCGATTGTCTGCGATGGCGCCTCCAAGCGCATCCGGGCCGCCAAGAAGAGCTCGACACGTGGAGTTTCGTCGCCCGATGTAATGCAGTAATCTGAATGCAGGCGAAAGTTGGCTGGCGCTAATCCATGCCGCCTCGGTTCGTCGGGATCCAAGCCTGTACCGCAATTTACTAGGAGCCTCCGAGCCTCGACCCAATCGCCCGCTTCTGAGCGAAAGAGCAGCTGGCCTAGGCGCTTCTGGAGTTCCTCTGACTCCCAGTCAAGTGTCTCCTCGGTCAGGAGTCGAAGCCACCCCAACACTTCGGCGTCTTCGGGTTCAACTCGATTTTGGTCCAGCAAACCCAGTAGAGCCGGAAGACCCAAAGGCTGGGGATTAGCGACCTTGGCTTCGTTCAGAATGTCGGCAATATTTTTCGAGACGCAACACTGGGCCGGGTAACGACTTGTGAAACGTATCCAGTCGGCCAGCTTCGAGGCGACGTCGCTCTGCAACAGTGCGCCACCCAACTCGTAGCGAACGTCTCCTGCGTCCACGAACGCCCGCATCGGACCCACCAGGCCGTTTGGCACTCCCTTGGGGTGTTGGCTCAGGCGAGTGAGCACACCCAACGCAACCGTCCGCGTCAAATCGGCCCCGTCGCTGTGTCGGCGCTTAAGCCACTGTTTTGTCAACCCAATCCAGACGCTCTCCCAGAATGCCAAACTGTCGACACCGTCGGCGAGTCCTAGTGCGGTCCGAACCGCTGGCCACCTAGTGACAGATCCTTCCAACAAAGATTGAAGGGCGCCGCCTGTCGCGCTCCCGATCCGTCCAGCTTTCTCGAGGTTCTCAGTCGTGCTCCCGGCTAGCCTCGCGCGTCCGGCATCAAGGTCGAAGGGACCATTGACGGCGAATCCGACAGACGACGTCTCCCGTGTAGGCGCGGTCACCCAGATCGAAGGGATGTCGTCGGGAAGCGAACGGAACCCCTGTGGACCGAGTGCGATCAGCAAGCTGCCGGGCTCCGCGCGAATGCAGAGCGCGGCCGTCTCAGAACCCCACTCACCCCGAAGATCTAGTTGCCCAATCTCGATTCGCGGAAAAATCTCACTGGGTTGCCAGGACCAAGTCGATTCCGACGCCGCGGCAGTCGTGATGTTCCTCACAGCGCGCCCGAATACACAGAGAACCCCAGCAAGCTGTCGAAATCGAGCCAAAACTTGATTCCGAAGCTCCCCGTAGAGCCCCGGGAGGTCAATTAGTGTGCCCGGCAGCCGTGAGTCGGAACTCATCTCCGTCATTCGCTGTCGGACGCCGCCCGACTCTTCCCAGGGTTGCGGCAGTATTCCCGACACAATCCGCGCAGATAACCGACCGCTGAGAATTCGGGGCTGCTCGCAGGCAAGCAACACACATTTGAATCCGAGACCAAACTTCCCCGTCGACTCTTCTTCTCCCCGCTTGTCGGTCGCCGACAGAATGAGCATCTTCTCGAGGTCTCGGTCGTAACCGCGCTGTTCGCCGCGAAAGCCTACTGGGCCACGAGCATTGATTGGTCGACCCCAGTGGAGAAACGCAGTGGACTCCTCGCGCTCGTCTACGACAAAGCGACGGGCTGCTGCAGGGATGTCACATCCCTCAAGGGGATACGCGTGGAAATAGCCCAACTCAACCGCCGCATCATCGGCGTTCTGAAAAAGCTCGAAAGGGATGCTCGACAGATCGTACTGGTACTGTTTCAGCTTGCTCTTTACCGCTTGTACAACGGCACTCTGTTCATCTTCGTTCTCGTCGATGAAGCGAGCTAAGGCTTCAAGAGAGTCTCTCAATTTTTGCCTCGGCGCTTCCGGAGAGCCTCCATCCGCCTCAGCCTCTGCGACGCGACGCCGCCACGCATCGCAATCTGTCAACTGCTGCTCGATCCGATTGCTCTTCACCGACAACTGCCTGAGGTAGAACGGAATGTGATCCAGGATCAGGCGCCGCGCTATTCCAATTTCAAGCTGGTCGCTCCGATCAAGCTCTTTCCAGAGTGAGTCAAAATCCGCTTTCGGCTGGTTGTACAACTCGAAATAGAGGCGCTCTGCCGTAACCCGCAACAGCTCGAATAGCTGTCCCGATTCGAATCTACCCGGTTCAACGCGACGGAACGGAAGCATCACTCCGTATCCGCCTTGCCAGCTCAGCGCACCGGCCACCAGAGTCTTGATTTCCTGATCGAGCGCGACCCGAATCGGCTGCCCGAGGAGATTGAGCACTTCGATCTCATCGCCGGGTTCAACCCGAACGGCTGCTTCAATAAGCTCAAGGGCTTCGCCTGCGGTCTTGTCGCCCATCCATTCGCGACGCTCATTAGTTCTTCCTGGATCTCGCCAAGGTAGGCGCCCGACAAGCCAGTCAAAGCTATGCGGGTACAAGTACTCACTGGCAAGTTCTCGTACAGTCGGGCCCAGCAAGCCGAGCAAGACACCAATCATGGGGGCCGGAACAAGACTCGAAGGCCAGTCACGGAAGTACTCGCGCAATAATTCTGGCGCCGCATCTTGAGCTGTCCGAAACGCCGCATCAGGGATTCCAACTGCCATCTCCCGACTATCCGACGTACCTGCTTGGTAGACCAGGTCGCCGAGAATTGCCGCCTGTCGAACGTCGAGAACCCGAGACTCCGTTACACCATGGGCGCCAGTGCAGAGCGCTGCTGCGTCATTCCACGTACGGGTGCGAGAAGCGAGGCGCAAGCTGGTCACGAAGCGATTCGCGTCCTCACGGTTTCGGGCTAGCTGTCCCAGGTAGCTGTCATGGACGGACTTGCGAACGTTCCATTGCATCGTGTCCGAACTGAGCCAGTGCAGCACCTTCGCCAGTCGCACGCCGTCTAAAGGTCTCAAAAGCGGTGTCGCAAGTTGGTCCCACAGAGCGCTTGGCTCGAACCGATCGGCCGCACCCGCTTCCAGGAGCCGCCAACCCGGAAGACTCTCACAACGAGCCAGCAGCTTGATCGCATCTTCTACTGGTCTTTCTTGCCACACTCCAATGTGATACGCGGGCAAGTCTTCTAGGAGCAGTCCAAGACGTGCGAGAGCATCGTTCTCGGATGCGAATCCCAAACTACGCACCCGCTCCCATGCCACATGATCCTTTAGCGCACTTTCAATCTCGTCAGGCACCGCGAAGCAGGGACCATGTGCCGCTCGGTGCTCCGCGACGAGTCTATGGGCTTCATCCCCCAACGAACCCTGAAGATCGATTACGTCTTCCGGCTTTACCGGCGGTCCGTACATCGTCGGGAGCCAGGACCCGCTCCGAATCAACGCTGGAAGGTTTCCTGCAACATCGCCGGAAAGGTGGTGCAAAGCGTCCATGATGCGCCGCCAATGCTCGGCGGGATGTTCCGTGCTAAGCGCAATTTCAATGATCGCATGTTCATCAAACAGTCTGAGCCAGCTCTCCTGACGCTGTGCAACATGCGCGTTGTCGCTACGAGCTATCAACACCGCCCGTAGCGCCAACGGCTCGTGCCGCAGCCTCTGGCCGGGTGCCAAGTAGACACTTTCACCCGTCGCCGTGACCAGTTCGTTGGTAACGGTCGCATGAAAAGGAAGTCGTCTCCACAGGTCGGCGTCCTCAATACGGGAAAGGATCTCGTTGCGCTCCTCGGTGGAAAACTCCTCGGGTTTTTCGATGTCGACGCTATCGGAACAACGCAGCTCTTCCAGCAAGTTGCGTGAGTCGATCTCCGCTATTTTCGCCATCGTCCATCTCGCGCGCGGAACGGAATTGGCAAGCTCCTCCGGAATCAGGCTCCATTGCTTGTCTTCGTGAATAGCCGCCCATAGCCTGTTCCAGGCCGGGTGTTGGTCATGGCGCCCGATCCACAATAGGGCGGAATCTTCGCCGCGACGTTCCACCGTCCCATGCAAGAGCAGCCGCAGACCACGAAGTGAATTTGGGTCTGTACCTGGATCGTTCGCATGGTCGAGCAGTCTTTGACGAGCCTGTAGGTCACCCAGCCGACCTGTGTCCTGGCGCCCAACTGCTGCTAGGCAGGCTTTGCCGTCGGCCGCGGAAGAAATGCGTTGCCCCCTCACTGAGGACCCTTCGTCTGGGAATAGCTCGCGGTACGCCTGAGCTCGAACCAGACAGACTTCCGCCTCTGGAATCGCTCGGGCCAACAGCGGCGTAAGTCCCATCGCCGCTTCTCCGAGACCTTCCGCGTAGCCGAACAGAGTTCCCGCCGTTCTGATTCGTTCGATTTTTTCGAACGACAGGGCCTTTTCAGCCGCGGTCGCGGCGTCCCGCACGCCGATCACACGCAGCGTTCGATTTACTCGTAGGAATCTTCCCCTGTTTTCAGGCGAGAGAGTTCGCAGCAATCCCTGAACCACTGACAAGACTTGACGCTGAGTCGACATGTCGACTCCCTCGCCAAGCTCGCCGTCAAGTACGCCCAGCCAGCCAATAAGCGTGCTCTCGTCTGGCAAACCTTCGCTCGACCGTGCCGCATCCTTTCCTCGGGGGACAAGAAGGATCGGCGCGGCAATCGCCCAAAGCTTCTTTAGTATCGAGTCCGGCAACTCCGCCGCAAGCTCCAACCGTCTTTCCGGTTTAAGAAAACCAATGAGTCGGCTTGCCTTCGCAGCAACTTGGCGCCAGCTTTGCTCGCCGGCTATGCGCAATCCTTGTTGCAGCACCGAGAGGAGTCTGTTCTGTATTCGATCTGTTGAGAGGTACGGCCCCGCACAGCTCTCTAAAAGCTCGCCCAGGTAATCCATGGACGGACCGTCCGTGAACAATCCGTCAACGCGAGACAGTAGATGCTCCAGCTCAGATTCCTGCCATTGGCGTGGCTGATCCCACAAACGTGGTGCCTGCACGTCGTAGGGAACTACGTTGCTTGTAGCGAGTCCCGGAAAGACCACCCAAGGCCGCTCAGGAGCGGAACTCGGCGGAGGAGGAAGGGGACGAAGCCGATACCGTGTTTCTCCTTCGACCAGACGCCAGCTCGGTTCGCTATCACGGGTTAGCGAGCGCACCCAGCAGCAATTCCGGCAGATATGAGATCTGAAAGTCTCGAACCAGTCTGTATCTGCAATAGCTGCCGTAAGGTGACTACACTCACTCGTCGAAAGCTTAAGTTGAGTGTTGTACCGAGCTAAAGTCGGTAGTACCAAGGGCAGCAATACGTCTTGAGTAAGCTTCTGGTTCCAGGCAGTGCGCAACGTGCTTTCATCGATTCGCGCGTCGCCGACATCGGCAGCCTCCTGGTGCAGGACGGTTAACCCATGGATGTTTTTTCGACCTGCGTCTAGAAAGAACTGCCCATGGAGAATGATCGAATGCCCCAATTTGCAGCCTTCGGCCCTAACCGTTTGAGCGCCTTCCTCGACCGGCAAAAACACGGCCCAATGTAGGTGGCTGCTTGGTTTCGAATCGAAATCCATGCAAAACATAACGGCCGCTTCCGGTACCGCCTTGTCTATTGCCAAGTGCTCACGCCCTAGCTCGTCGCGATACCAGACACGAGGCCACTCTTCGCGGGCTTTTGCGGATGCAAACCATCCATCTGTGCTTTCGGATCGCAGGCCGCTGAAAGCAAGTAGCGTGCTTTGCCCTCCCTTCACAACTTTCCCGTCGGAACCTTCGCACGACGGGTCACCGATCAGTCGACCTCCAGACGAGAGGTCGAGAACGAAGTGATTGCTCGTGCTTTGGTATTCGACGCGCTCCAGATGCCGAAGCAGCGGCAGCATTTCGGCAACATTTCGTGGCAGTGCCGAGTCGTCCAGAAAGTCTAGCTCGCCGGACGGATCGTCCCCTGGAAACCGACTGATGATGGCGCCCGTCTCTTCGCCTGACTGATTCTGCAAGTGCCGTTTCATACGAAGAGGGAGCCACAACAAGAACCAGCTTTGTTCCTGGGCGTCAACCAGATCTAACCCGAGGTTCTTCAAAACATCCCAGTCAGCGGGGGTGGTCTCGTCCCACTCCGGGTGGGTACTGTGACCGTCGTGCTTCCAGGGGGTGAGCCCTTCGCAGTGGAGGTTGCTCCCATCCCAGGCGAGATAGAATAGGGCCTCGCACAAATGAAACACGCTTTTCATTCCAAGGCCGAACTTGCCTATTACACCGGCGTCGCCTGCCTTGCTGTTGATACCGAAAGAGCGAAGGGCATCGGCATCACTTGTCTTGAACTGGCCATCATTGAAAAACCAAAGACCCGGTCCATGCAGGAGTGGATGCGGAGCCTCGGGAAACCCTGGATGGTTTCCGAATATCAGCGTACGAGCGCCTGCGTCGTCTGCATTCTGGATGAGTTCCTTGAGAATCGGGAAGCCGCTTTCGTACCGGTCCCGCAGGTTGTCCGCGATGAGATTGACGTAGTTGGTCTGATAGCCCCGCATCTGCAGCCTCAACCGAACATATGAGGAACGCAGAGGGCCCACGACCGATAGGTCAGTGGCGTGTAGCCGGCGACGAGTTGTAATCGCCTATTTGCCGCCCAGCGCTTCATTGATCGCCTCCAGCATCTCGTCCTGAGAATGTTGCCGAGCTCGGCGCTTCGCACCTTCGACGGTGAGTTCAAAAAGGCGTGACTGGACAGCCTCTTCGACGAACTGGGAGATGTCGCCCTTCTTCATGCCATGGCGACCCAAATAGGTCCGAAGTGCCTTGTCCACGTCATCGCGTACCACGATGGACCATCGCACGTTGCTCATGAACATTCTCCGAAAGTTCAACTTTGACTGTTATACGCCTATACACATAAACACACAACGAAGTATCGGTGGAGCTGGCGAAGCAACGGCGCTGTTAGAGGTACTTCTTGAACGTGCTCGCCGTGACCGCCAGGCTCAGCGCAAACAGCGTCGCGAAGGGCAACACGATGAAGCTCGGGTGCAGACTGAATGGCAGGGCCAGATAGAGCACCCAGGTGAGAACGAGCAGTGGAAGCGCCGACCGCTTGGCCCAGTGGTAGACGAAAGAACTCTCGCGTCCCCCGCCCCACCGGCGCAGATCTCGCTTCACCAGACCGTCGACGATGGCGACCAGCGTGAACATCACGAACACCGGCATGGCGAGCGCCAGGACCGCCAGCCGGACCGAGAAGACCTGGGTCACCTGCATCGCGGCAAGCACGTACTCTGCGACCGGCTGAAACGCGGCATACAACCGTGACCGCGGGCCGGACTCACCGGTCGCCGGGGCCCGCCCGATCCACTCGATGAAGTCGGTTATGCGGGTGAACTCGAACAAGACGTAGTAGGTCCGGTCCGCAACGTTCTTGGTGAACTGGGCAGGATCCGAGCTGACAAGGCTCCGCCCGAAGTCGGCCTGCAGAAACCCGATTTCGGCGGCCAGCATGTCGCGGCTGTGGTCGAGCCCTTGCTCCGGCCACCAGAAGGCCATGCCCACCCACTCGTTGAGTATCGAGAAAACGAGCGACAGCAGGAGCCACTTCACCCCCTGGGCGAGGGTCGTGAGAAGCCGGGAGATGAGTCCTTGCCGAACCTCCCGCCGCCGTGGATCGGCAGTCGCTTCAGCCACCATCCTCGGTCTCCGGAGTCACCAACGCGTCGGTATCGGCGATGGCGTGCCACCAAGTTTCCCGCGCGCGATACCAGTGGTCGTTGGTGACATAGGTGCGCTCCATCTCGTTCGCGATAGCGGCGATGTCTGCCGGCATCGCCGGGTCGCCGCTGTCGTCGGGCAGCGGCATGCGCACCTTCCAAAGCCGTCCACCCTCGAGCAGGGCGAAGGCCTGGCCCTTCGGCAACCGCACGAGCTCCGCCGGCGTCAGCATCGGCACCTCGGAGACGCTGATGCGGTCCTCGTTGCGGGACTGGAAGTCGATGCCCGACATGGGATCGGAGGAGTCGTTGACGCCCGAGACGTTCATGAGCGTGAACACCTCGACGCGCGGCAGCTGGTCGGTGAGCATCTCGGCAGTCGCGAGCTCCTTTACGCGCAGCATGATCATGGTGTTGAAGTTTCCGGCGACCTGGCCGGCCTTGGCGCGGCTACCGATCTTGGCCTCCACGTCGGACCAGGTCTGGGTGTAGGCGGTCACCTGGAAGCCTGCGCCACCGGCCTTGTTCAAGAGCGGCACGAACTCGTCCCCGATCAGCTCGTTGAACTCGTCGGCGTGCATCGAGATCGTCGGGACGCGGGTTGGATTCGGGATTGTCGTATCGTCGGCCGGATCGGCGACCCCATGCTTGTAGATGTGACCGGCTACGGACACCAGATCCGCGAACATGGAGTTGCCCACCGCACTCGCCACGGTCGTGTCGGTCAGCGCGTCGAGACCGACGTAGACGATGCCGTTGCGGCGGATGACGTCCAGCCACTCGAAGATCGGACGACTGTCGTCGTCGTTCAGGTAGTCCGGGGAGATGAGCTCGGCGATCTTGCCGGTCGTCAGCTTCTCCATCAGTGGGCCGACGGAGCTTACGATCTTGTCGAAATAGGTCTTGTCGTACTTGAATGCGGACACGAGGCCGTC
>JBFXAQ010000009.1:0-84683 GCA_050184115.1 Gammaproteobacteria bacterium
GCGTTACGCTTCTTCTCGGTGGTCATGGCGCTCTCCTCTGAGAGTAGGTCGACTTGCACAATCAACCTCTTGCCATGACCACCCCTCCGCTCTCAAGCGGTTGTGCACATAAATCCGGACACTACCGCGCGCGGGGGCACGTTGTCGCTTACCCGGTGTGATCGACGCCGCAGGCCGGATGCGTCTGGAAGTGAACGTCGTCACAGCTGCCGGGGGAACTCGACCGCTTTCCGGCCAGGCGTGAACTTCGTCCTGCCCCAGCGCGCGCTGCTCTGCTTCCCTTCTCGGCGTACAGGACAAACACCGCGAGGGTAACGACATGAATCCCGAAGAACGGACCCAACCGAATCCAAACGACCCGGCGCGCACGGTGGCACCGGCGCGGCGCACGACGACCGTCGTCGCGTTGGTCAGCGGAACCGTGATCGGCGTGCTGGTTGCCGGCGGTATCACCTGGGCGGCGCTCCACGACGGTGCGGGCGACGCGGAGTCGAGTGCCACGACGACGGACGTCGCCACGGCCCCTGCAGCGACACCCGCTCACGCCGCGTCACCGCCGGCGAGCGGCACGCCGGCGCAGCGGCCACGCGAGAACTGCGCCACCCACCTGGGCGAAGCCCAACGTGACAACCGCCGCGTGCTCGAGCACGGCGCGCTCGGCGCCATGGTCGGAGCCGGCACCGGTGCTGCCGGCGGCGTCATCGCCGACGGTGGCGACGGCGCCGGCAAGGGTGCCGGGATCGGTGCCGTAGTCGGTGCCGTGGCCGGCACCCTGCACGGGCTGACCGGCGAGAACGAGCGTGTCGGTGCCGCCGAACGCGCCTACCGGGACTGCCTCGCGCGCAACGACTGACGCACCCTTACCGGTACATCCGGCACCTGCTGCACCGACCCGGCCGGCAACTTCCCAGGACATGCAGGGAGAATCACCATGAACACCAGGCTTGCAACCATCGCGCTGCTCGGCACGCTAGCCGCCCACCCCACGTCGTCGACGGCCGCCCAACTCACGTCCGACGCCACGCTCGCCCGCCATCTCGCCCTGGAGGCCGAGTATCGGCCCGCCGGCGAGGTACGCGGCACGCTGACCAACGTCGGCGAACGACCGATCGCTGACATCGTGCTGCTGGTCCGCCACGGCTGGCTGTGGCGCGACGAGCTGCACCCCGGCCCGGACGACCCGTCCTGGGCCGATTACGTGACCGTCGACGAACACCTCGAACCCGGCGCCTCGACCACCTTCGTGTACCGTCCGGCGGTGGCGCCGCCGCAGCGCGACGACGGCCGCTTCACACGCGACATCGAGGTGGTTGGCGCGACGGTCTACCGCTACGCGAAGCCGAATTGAGCCCGACCTCGTCCCCCGGGGCACGCCCCCGGGGGGGGAATCCCCGCTCCCTCACCGCGCGGTCGCCGTCAGCACGCCGAGAGCAGGGTCGACGAGATCGGCCCGGATCATGCCGAGCACGACCCACGCGATCCGACGGAAGCGTTCGACGCAGGCGACGATGATGATCGCAGCGATGCCCATCCGAGCCACCGACGCAGATGTGGGTGCCCCGGTATTGGCGCCCAGGGCCGGCCGCGGCGAAGACATCGTCGTGACTCGCTCCCAGCGGAAGGCAACTGCATCAAGCGCCGTCGATGGCATCGAGCCAGGTCGACAGCCAAGGTGAACCTTCAACGGTTTCCAGTCGCGCAACCGGGCGGCGGCATGTCATGTCGCGTCAGGTACCGACGCCGCCGTCGCGGTGTCCGGTCGCTGCGCGACGCCCTGCCCGCTGGCGAGCTGCGAATCGCATCATGGCCGCGAGGACGGCACAGGTGAACGCCACGTTCATCGCCCAGCCCGCGACCTGCGACCACCGTTGCTGTCGAGCGAGCCGGTGCTGCGCGTCCGCGCGGGCGAAGTCGGGTTCCTGGCATTGGCGCCCGAAATTCCCGGCCCACGGTACCAACGCGCCTTCGTCGACGTAGCGTGCATACCAGCGCCGCGCAAGCTCGGGCTCCCGCGCGTTGTACCAGCCCGCACCGTGGCACAGCACGGCGGCAAACGCCTGCGAGCGCGGCGGTAACAGGTCGGCCGCATTGTCGAGGTAGCGCGCGCCGACGAAGCGATAGTGAAAGCGCTGATCGATTTCGGCCCGGGTCGCGAGCAGGCGTCGATCCTCGTCAGCCGCCATCCACTCGGCTGGCGCCGGCCGCGGTCTTGTTTCGTAATCTCCGGACACGATGTGAAAATCCGGTGCGAGTTCGTAGCCAATGATTTCCATGCCATCACGGGCCAGCATGCGCGCCGCTTCGAACCAGCCGCGCGCACGTTCGATCGGGTCGTTGGCAAGATTGCGCGCACGTCGCACGGCGTCGGCGAGCGCCAGCGCGGAGTGCTGCTCGTCGACGGCATCGAAGTATGGTGCCGCGTCCTGCGCTCGTCCTTCGCGCAGCAGGCGCCGGGCCAGCACGCCGCGCAACATCGTGAGCGGGTCTCGCTGCACCCAGGGCACGCCCATAGCCGGTGTGCCGGCATCGCCCCGCGCAGCCGAACGGGCATCGACGAACCGGCGCAGGTCGTCGGTATCGACCAGGCGTTCGGCCACGTAGGCGAGATCGACCTGATATACACGTGCGGCCAGCAGGTGTTCGAGGGCCGCGACGTAATCACCCTGTGCCAGCGCCAGCACGCCGCGTTCGGCGTCCACCCGGCAGGCTACTGGCGCACCACGTGCGAACACCGAGTCGATGTTCATGGACCACGATT
Organism: Gammaproteobacteria bacterium; assembly: GCA_050184115.1. Taxonomy (GTDB): domain Bacteria; phylum Pseudomonadota; class Gammaproteobacteria; genus JACKNG01. The sequence continues at coordinate 2,759 of JBFXAQ010000009.1, forward strand.
CGTCGCCGCCCAGGGTCATCCGCCCGCGCGCCAGCGCAGCCCGCGCCCACTCGCGATCACCGCGGCGCAGGGCGAGCTTGGCCGCGATCCAGGTTGCAAGACCGGTGTCGTCCAGGTCGACGATGCGTTGGGCGCGCGCGAAGTCGCCCTGCGCATACGCCAGGGCCGCGAGACGGTCGAGGCCTGCAATCCCATGCAAGCCCGCTTGTTCGAAGGCGTCGAGCAAAGGCCCGAGATCTGGCGCCACGCGTGGCTGGCTGAACCCGAAAGCGACCAGCAAGCGGGCCACGCGAGGCTGCTCCAGCACGTTCCGTTGTTGTGCCGGGTCGGCGGCGATGCGCCAGAGGAGTTCGCGGAGCGAGTCGTAGCCGATCTGCGAGCCGTGTTCCGCCTGTTCGAGGTACAGGCTCGCGGCCAGCGGCAGGTCTCCGGCCGCAAGCGCACTCAGGGCTTCTTCGCCCAGGCTCGCCACGGCGAGCCCGAGCGGATCGGGCCAGCCATCCCTGACCAGGCTCCGCACCCGCCGGAACGGTTCGCCCGCTTCCGCATGGCGTCCCTGTTCCTGGCGCACCCGTCCCTGCATGTACGCAGCCCACACCGCCCGTGGGCGGCCATCGGCAGCAGGGAGGTCGAGGACGGCCTGGAAGCGCGCAAACGCACGTTCCAGGTGTTCCTGTGCGACGGGGACAACCTCGGATTTCGCCGAACCGAAGAAACGTCGTGTCGGTGCAGCACGAAGAAACGCCACCGCACCCGCGGTGTACTCACGCACCGCCTCTGGCAGGCCGGTACCGGCCGCGTAGGCGCTGTCGTCATCGCGCTGCCGGCGCATGGCGGCAATGCGGGCAGCGAACGCACCGGAGGCCTCCCGCGCTTCGAAGTCACCACGCGACCCCGACGCACTCGACGATGGCAGCCTACGCCCTTGCCATGGGCGGGACGTGTCTACGGCTTCGTTCACTTCGAAGGCGTCGGCCGGCGGACGGCGCTGACGTTCGAACTCGAAATCGAACATGCCCTCGGGCGCCGCCAGCAATGCCTGTTCCCGCTCCTCGAACAACGGCAACCACCAGCCGGGGCCGCAGGCGGAAGAGAGGCCCGGCCCTGCTGCAACGAGGGCGACGAGCAGGCGAGTGGCGAGGCTAGCGCGCGACATACATCAGCACCGGGCCATCCTCGCAGCGCATCCAGCCGGCCGTGGCCGAGCTTCCCGCGCGCAGATCAGCGGGCCGCTGCCGCTCGAGGCGCGCGCGCCCGCGACGCGACCACTCATAACCGTTGACGCCATCACCCGCCGGGCAGCGCCCGGCGCCGAGCACGAGCGCACCGGGCAGGGTGCCGTCGAGGTTGCCGCGATTGGACACGATCACGTCGTAGGCACCGGCGCTCAGCTTGTGCAGGGTCACCTCGATTGCGTTCACCAAGGGTTCGTCATGCACCACCGCGCGCCATGTCGCCAGGCTCCAGGCACGGCGATCGTGGCGATTCGGCAGGCGGAACCAGCTGAACCCGCGCAGTGCTTTCGGCGGCGCGCGGCTCAGTCGCTGGACCAGTTGCTGGACCTCGCGCGGATCGGCCGCGAGTTCACGGGCCGCTGTCGGGGCTGGGCCCCGCGACGCCTCGCTCTCGACGTACTCGACGGCACCGCTCTCGCTCCAGGCCACCCGCGAGCCGTAGGTCGGCAAGGCCAGGCGCATCGCGCGCGGTGCCCGGGCAGCGAAACGCTCTACCCACCGCAGTGCGTTGGGGGCGGAAAACAGGGCACGGTCCGGATTGTCCACCGAGTGGACCTGCAGCACGGCTTCGTCGACCACCGCCAGCACGTCGTCGAGAGCCCTACTGTCCAACCATGTCGGCAAAGCGGTGATCGCAAGGTACGCCTGCGCGGCCGGCAGTTGTTTCGCCTGGCGCAGGAACGCGGCATAGGCCGGCAGCCGCGAGGTCGGGCAGTCATAGTCGATTTCGATACCGCGCACGGCAGTCCCGCCAGCCACGGCACGCGTGACGCTGCGCCGCACGACTTCGATCCATCGGGGTTGCGCGCGCGCCTCCAGGCGGCCATCGATACGGACGACGAGGACCACCGGCCGCTGCGCGGCGGCGAGGACGGCGCTGTCGTAGTTCACTTCGTGGATGCTCCCGCGCGCGTCGATCTCAGCCGCGAGCACGCGCCAGCCTCGCACGTCCGGCGCGGCCGCCATGACGGCCTCGCCCACCGCGGCGGACCACCTGCGCTGCCAGATGTAGGCGTCGTGGTCGATGTGTGGCGTCGCCGGCTGACAGCCGCTCGCCAGGACCACGATCGCGCTCAAGGCCATGGAGGTGATGACCGCGCACGGACCGCGCCGACCGACTCTACTGCGCACTGCCGACTTCCCGTAACGGCTCTCCGGCGCGGCACGACGCCCGCCACCGGCAGCCACGCCGGCGATGGCACACACGGCCCGCGACAGCAACGACTCGCCTCGATGCCAGGCGCAGGGTCATGCCACAAGTCCGCGTCGCGCAGGTGGGCATCCCCGCCCGGCGCCCGTCAGGTCCCCGTCGCCGCCAGTACGCCGAGTTCCGGGTCGACGAACCCGGCCCAGATCATGCCGAGCGCGACGTAGAGGATGACGCCGAGGCCGACCCAGGCAATCCAGCGGAAGCGTTCGATGTAGGCCGCGATGACGTTCGCCGCGATGCCCATCAGGGCCACCGACAGGGCGAGGCCGACGATGAGGATGCCCGGGTGTTCGCGCGCCGCGCCGGCCACGGCGAGTACGTTGTCGAGGCTCATCGAGACGTCGGCGAGCGCCACCGCCCAGGCCGCGCCGGCGAAACTCTTCGCCGCGGCGAGACCGCTGTGCTGGTCGCCCGTGACCTCGGGCGAGCCGGGCGACTCGTCGCGCGCGGGCCTGAGTTCGCGGTACATGCGCCAAGCCACCCACAGCAGCAACAGGCCGCCGGCGAGGATGAGACCGACGATCCCCATCAGCCAGCTCACCCCAAGGGCGAAGACCACGCGCAGCACGAGGGCCGCGACCACGCCGATGGCGATGACCTTGTGACGCTGCGCCGGCGGCAGGCCGGCGGCCAGCGCGCCGACGACGATGGCGTTGTCACCGGCCAGCACGATGTCGATCAGCAGCACCTGGACGAAGGCTGCCATGGTTGCCGGTGAACCGAGGTTGGTGAAATCGGCCGTGATCGCCGACCACACGTCGCCGCCGGCGAGGCTGCCGGCGGCACCCGCGGCGGCACCGACGACGAGCGCGGCGGCGCTCATCGGACCGCTCGCCGATATCGCGGGGCACTGACGTCGCAGGGTGGGCTGACCATGACGGGAAACTCTCGTCGGGATGGGGGCGCGCGGCGCCGCGCCGCGCAATCAGACGCCAGATCGCGCGACTTGTCGAGATCCCGCGGCGCCACCGGGCAACGTACAGACCGCAGCCGTGTGACCTCGCCGGCGCGGCGCGGTATGGACCGCGGTCGCGTGACGACGAAGTAGGCGCGACAACGGGTCAGTGTGGCGTGCCGCCCGGTTGCGGAATGGGTGCGTCGTTCGGCACGACGAAGCCCCGCTGCACCGCCGGGCGCGCCGCGATCGCGCGGTACCAGCGCAGCACGTGCGGGTAGGCGGCGAAGTCGACACCCTGCCATTCGTAGCGGGCGATCCAGGGCCAGGTCGCGATGTCGGCAATGCTGTAGTCGTCGCCGGCGAGATAGGCGCGATCGGCGAGACGGCGATCGAGCACGCCGTAGAGCCGATCGGCCTCGCCGCGGTAGCGCTCGCGCGCGTACTCGGACTTGTCCGGATTGAAGTGCACGAAGTGATGCGCCTGGCCGAGCATCGGCCCGGCGCCACCCATCTGCCACATCAGCCACTCGATGGTGCGCCAGCGCGACTCGCCTTCGCTGGGCAGGAAACGCCCGTGACGCTCGGCGAGGTAGAGCAGGATCGCGCCCGATTCCATCAGGCTCAGGCCGCTGTCGTGGTCGACGATGGCCGGGATCTTGTTGTTCGGACTGATGGCCAGGAATTCCGGTGCGAACTGCTGACCCTGGGTGATGTCGACCGCGTGCACGCGGTAGTCGAGGCCGAGTTCCTCCAGCAGGATGGACACCTTGCGACCGTTCGGCGTGGACCAGGTGTAGAGATCGATCATGTTCGGCTCCGTCATGACGCGTCGGCGTCCGGGTCCGGCAATGGCCAGATCCCACACACCCCGCAGGGTTCCCTATACTGCCGCCACGCTCATCGGGGAGGACAGGCGTGGCGCTCGCATTCGGCATCTTCGATCATCTCGACCAGAAACCAGAAGCGCCTGCGCGCACGCTGGCCGATCGCATCGAGGTCGTACGCGCCGCCGAGGCCGGTGGCTTCCGCGGCTACCACCTCGCCGAACATCACGGCACGCCGCTCGGGCTCGGCTCCTCGCCGGGCGTATTCCTCGCCGCCGTTGCCCAGGCCACGAGCCGGATCCGCCTCGGGCCGCTGGTCTACCTGTTGCCGCTCTACGAGCCTTTGCGCCTGCTCGAGGAGATCTGCCTGCTCGACCATCTGAGCAATGGCCGCCTCGAAGTCGGCGTCGGACGCGGTATCTCGCCCATCGAGATCGGTTTCTTCGGCGTCGACCCGGCCGAGACCGCGGCCATGGCCGACGAGGCGCTGGCGGTGATCCGCGCGGGGCTCAGCCACGAACGCCTGACCTTCGAAGGCCGCTACTACCACTACCACGACGTGCCGATGGCGCTGCGGCCCCTGCAGGATCCGATCCCGTTCTGGTCGGCCTCGATGTCGCCAGAGGGCCTCGCTGCCGCCGCGCGCGGCGGCATGCACACCGCGGCGCTCGGCAACGTCGACATGGTGCGCACGGCCCTCGCAACCTACCGCGCGGCGGCCAGCACCTGCGCCGAGGACCCGCTGCGCCGGCGCTTCGGCGTCACCGACCCGCTGCACGGCATGTACCGCATCGTGGTCGTCGCAGATACCGATGCGCAAGCCGAGCGCCTCGCCCGCCCCGCCTACCAGGACTGGTTCGCCAAGCTCATCAAGCTGTGGCGCGAACACGGCGTCGAGGCGCCGCACCTCGGTCCGCTCGACAGGTTCGAGGTCGCCGTCGACATCGGCATGACCGTCCACGGCTCGCCGGCCCGCGTCGCCGAGCAACTCGCCGCGCAGGTCGAGGCCAGCGGCGTCAACTACCTGCTGACCCAGCTCGCCTTCGGCGACCTGTCGCACGCCGCGGAGATGCGCTCGCTGGAACTGTTCGTCGAGCAGGTGATGCCGCGGCTGTGAGCCGCGGTGCGACCGGCTCATCCGGCCAGGAATTCCTCGAGGAAATCCAGGCGATCGTTGCCCCAGAAGATCTGGTCGCCGACGACGAAGGTCGGTACGCCGATGACGCCGAGTTCCTGCGCCTCCTCCCAGTTGGCGGCGAGACGGCGCTGGTAGTCCGTGTTGGCGAGCGCGGCGGCCACGGCTGCTGCGTCGAGGCCGACCTGGCGTGCGACAGTTTCGAGCACGTCGGGCTGGCCGATGTCGCCACCCTCCGCCCATTCGCGCCACATCACCGCCTTCACGTAATCCTGTAGCAGGCCGGCCTCTTCGGCGGCGCAGGCGACGAGCCCGGCCGGGGTCGGGTCGGTCGTGATCGGCGGCGGCACGAACGGCACCCCGAGCCGCTTGCACCAGCGCTGCACGTCCTGGCGCGTCAGCGGTACCTTGACCTTGGCACGGTCGGGTGCCGAACGGCCGTCCCAGCCACCGAGCGTACGCCAGGCGATGCGCACGTCGAAACGCGCCAGGCGCTCGAACATCGAGTGCGAAGCGAGGTAGCAATAGGGACTGCGGAAGTTGAAGAAGATCTTGACCTCGGTCTGGCTCATGCACGGGCTCCCCCTGAAGAACTGCCGCTATTCTAGGCCGCGCAGGCCGGCGAACTCGATGGTCCCCGTGCGCTTGCGAGCCCAGTTCGCACACCGCGAGCGCACCGTCGCGCGGACGTGGCATCGAGCGATCCGGCAATCTGTTACCCTGCCCGCGGCATGCGTGGAAACGGCGCCCCCCCGGCCGTTCCGGCACGCCCGGCACGACCACCGGCAGGGGAGCTAGCATGGTCCGGATCTTCTCCCATAAGCAGCGCGCCGCGCATCTCGGCGCCTTTCCACTCGAACGGCTCGCGCGTGCAGCCGAACCACGCCTCGCTGCCCCACCGCCGCGTGCGCCGTTCGTGCTCGAGGACCCGGCGCGGTCACACAGCCTGCGCAACGCGATGCGCGATTACGTCGACCTGCTCGACCGCCTGCGCAGCGCACAGCCAGCGCCTGCGCCGGCACCGATCCCCGCGGCGCCCGACGAACGCTCGCGCCACCTGCAGGGCGCCTGCTACTACCTCGATGCGAGCCAGGCCGCGACCTGCCGCATTCCGCCCGCGGCCTGGCTGGCGGAGCCGGTCGTCAACGCCTCGATCGCGGCCGGGGCCGAGCGCAGCTACGGCGCCGGTTCCGCCGACAACGTGATGGCGGCCCAGGCCGTGCGCGAAGGGCGCGACGCGTGGGCACGCGAGGCCGGCGGCACGGGCGACACGCCACCTGCCCATGGCCACGCGCTGGTCATCCTGACCGAGTTTCCGCGCGCGCCGCGCGCCGACGAGGCGGGCGCCGACTGGATCCTCGACATGCAGGAAGCACGGGCCGCGCTGCGCGGCGCGGAGGTCGGCGCGGTGATGGCGAACTACCTGCGCCTGCTCGGTTACGACGCGCGCCTGCACACGCTCACCGCGCGCGAGCTCGATCTCGATCTCCTGACGCTCGCCGCCGGGCTCGGCGTCAGCGACGGCGCCACCGGCGCGGTTACCAACCCGTTCGTCGGCACGGAATTCGGCGTGGTCGTGGTCAGCACCGATCTCGAACTCGCCGACGCCGGCGCGCTCGACCCGGCCGCTGCGCGCCGCGCGCGCGATTTCCGCTGGTGGCTGGGCGTCGGCGGCACGCGTCCCGGCTATGCCGGGCCACCGTTTGCACGGCGCGACTACGCGCTCGGCGCCTACCCCATGGAGACGCTGCGCCGTGTCGCTGCGCCGACCACCTACGTCGACGTCGACGCCGTGCCGCGCATCCCCAAGCGCCACGACATGTTCATCCGCGCCGCGATGGGCGACCTCGGCGCCAAGGCGCAGCACGAGCTCGACCATTTCCGCATGATCACCAAGTCGCCGTTCGGTCACGCCATGGTGCCCGTGCTCGGCGGCATGGTGCCGCTGCAGTACGGGGCTACCGCGCCGACGCGCGCGCCGGGCTACGACGATCCGGCCGTCAACAGCGCCCGCGTCAAGGCCGCCCTGCATTACCTCGGCGCGGACATGGTCGGCATCTGCGAAGTGCCGCGCTACGCCTGGTATTCCCACGACACCGACGGCAGCCCGATTACCCCTTACCACAAGTACGCCATCGTCATCCTCATCGACCAGGGCTACGAGACCATGGAAGGCGCCAGCGGCGACGACTGGATCTCGGGCGCGCAGTCGATGCGGGCCTACATGCGCGCACAGCTACTCGGCGGCGTGGTCGGTGCGCACATCCGCGCCCAGGGCTACGGCGCGCGCGGGCACTCGGTGATGGACCAGGACGTCCTGCACATCCCGCTGATCCTGAACGCGGGCCTCGGCGAACTCTCGCGCATCGGCGAGCTGGTGCTGAATCCCTTCGTCGGCCCGCGTTTCAAGTCCGGCATCGTGACCACCGATTTGCCACTCGCCGTCGATGCGCCGATCGATTTCGGCCTGCAGGATTTCTGTGAGAAGTGCAGCAAGTGCGCGCGCGAATGCCCGTGCGCGGCGATCCCCTTCGGCGACAAGATCATGTTCAACGGCTACGAGATGTGGAAGCCGGACGTCGAGAAGTGCGCGCGCTACCGCATCACCAACAGCGCCGGCTCGATGTGCGGGCGCTGCATGAAGACCTGCCCGTGGAACATCGAGGGCGTGCTCGCCGAGCAGCCCTTCCTGTGGGCGGCGCGTCACCTGCCCTTCGCGCGCAGGTGGATCGCCGAGCTCGACGACAAGGTCGGCAACGGGCGCATCAACCCGCTGAAGAAATGGTGGTGGGACCTCGACAGCGACGAGAACGGCCAGGTCATCCCCGCCCGCCGCACCAACGCGCGCGAACTGGTGTTCCGTCCGCCGCTCACCGCCGCCGAGCAGAAACTCGGCTGCTACCCGGCCGATCTCGTGCCCTCACCGCAGCCGGGCGCACCCGTGCCGCCCGATCGCAAGGAAGCCTACCGGCGCTACCAGGATGCGATCAGCGCCGCGGAGTACCGGCGCGGCAAGCGGGGCGACTGACGACGGCGCCGCGGCGGGGTCGTGGCAATTGGGTTGACGTCGACGGTGTCTGACCCCGGCACGGGGTCAGACACCGAGCCGGGGTTCGCTCGTGTCGATGTCGCCGGGCCTCGACGGGGTCAGACCCCGTGCCGCGGTTCACCCGTGTCGACATCGCCCGGCCTCGACGGTGTCTGACCCCACACGGGGTCAGACACCGTGCCGCGGTTCACTCGTGTCGATGTCGCCTGGCCTCGATGGTGTCTGACCCCGGGTGGGGTCAGACACCGTGCCGGGGGTCTGCCTTGGCGCGGTCTGCTTGCGGGCGAAACGTCACCACCGCGCCGCCAGCGCCGTAGAGCGGTCCGTAGCCATGCACCTCGGCGCCGGCGTAGCGATCGCCGAGTGCGCCGAGGATGAATGCCAGGTGCTTGAAGCCCATGTCGACCCGCGCTTCGGCCGCGTACGCCGGCACGGCCTCCAGCAGCCTGGCCGTGTCGCCGGCGACGATCAGGTCGAGCAGGCGCCGGTTCCAGGCATCATCCTCCGCGCGCACGATGTGGTCGTTCGCGATGTCGATGTCACCGCGAAAGAAGGCGCCGGACAGGCCGCCGACGCCGACGATCGCCGTACGCCGTCCGAGCGCGCCGGCCTCGGCTGCTGCGATGCGGCCGAGTGCATGGGTCGTCGACCAGTCGTGGTAGAGGTTGTTGGAGGCTACGACCAACGGGTAGCGGTCGGCCGGATTGAGAAAGGCGTTGGCGACGATGCTGCCGGTGTCGACCGGGAAGCCATCGTAATCGACGCCCTTGGAGCGCACCTCGGCGGCGGCGGTCGCCGGGATGATGCGGTTCGCCAGCTCGACATCGATGGCGAAGTCGAACGGCAGGTCGCCGTACTCGTGCCAGTTCTCGTCGACGTGCAGACCCTGCATGCGCGGCCGGGTCAGCCAGAGCTGGTCGAGCACCGCGAACCATTGCGTCGAGTAGACGATCAGCGTCTCCGGTTCGCACGCGGCGACGACCGCGCCGGCGGCCTCCATGGCCGCGGCGAGCGCGCCCCACGGCGGATTGTCGCGCCGGACGTAAGGCAGCGGGGACCCCGGCAGCAGGCAGGCGCAGACGATGCTCATCCCGTTGCCCTCCTCAGGCCGCCCGTGCCAGGCCGGCCCGGACCAGGTTCCATTCCATCACCGCGTTGCCGGTGCCGATGACGGTGCCGTAGCCGTGCAGCTCGCCGGCGAGTTCGGGGTAGCCCATCGCCGCGAACATCCAGGTGAAGGCGCCCGACTTCACCTCGGCGAAGGCCTCCTCGATGAACCGCGGCAGGATCTCGAACGTTTCGCGCACCCGTCCGGCGCGCAGGAGTTCGATGATGCGCATGTCCCACAGGTAACCCGCCATGTTCTCCGGGTGTTCCTTGGACATGTCTTCCGGCGGCTCCGGCTCCTTGCTGAAGTGGTAGTGGCAGAGCGTGTTGGAGGCGAGCAGCACCGCGCGCCGGCCGGTCGCCTCGATGGCGCGCCGCGTCGCCCGGCCGAGGAGATCCATCTCCTCCAGCCCTTCTTCGGTGTTGAGGTAATAGGGCGAGTTGTTCGCCGAGAGCCCGACCACCGGGATGTCCCACTGCGGCCGCATCATGTGCAGGGTGGTGATGGTGCCGTAGTCGACGCGGAAGTTGGGATTGCGCATGAGCTTGGTGGTGAGCCCGAGCGCCGCGCCCTCGGCCGCGCAGGCCTCGGCCAGTTCGACGTCCACCTCGAGTTCGAAGCGGTAGCGGAACAGGTTCGGAAAGATCGGATCGACCGACTTGCCGTGCAGGTGGCGAACGCCGAGGAAGTGATGCCCCTGCTGGGTGATCCAATGCGGCGAATGCACCAGCAGCACGTCCGGTTTCAGTTCATCGAGCGACTGGCGCGCGCGCTCGTAGGCCCAGCGCAGCGGCTCCCAGCCGCCCTGCGAACGCGGCTCGTTCTGCGGCGGGTTCTCGCCGTAGACGAGGTGCGGCGGATGCGGAGCGAGGAAGCCCGCGACGATTTCACCCTGGCTCATGCGTCGTTCCCTCCACTGCGCTCGGCCGGCACGTACGCCACGGCCTTGATTTCGATGAGGAGATGCGGATGCGGCAACTGGTGCACGGCGACGGTGGTGCGCGCCGGGCCGTCGTAGTCGAAGTACTCGCCGTAGACGCCGTTGTAACCGCCGAAGTCGTTCATGTTGACGAGGAAGGTGGTGATCTCGACGACGTCGACGAGACCAGAGCCGAAGGCGGCGAGGATGTCGTCGATGTTGTCGAGCACGGCGCGGGTCTGCGCCTCGATGTCGAGCCGCGCCGTGCCCATCTCGTCGACCTCGGCACCGGCGATGCTGTTGTCGGCACGCCTCGAGCTGGTGCCGGAGACGAAGATGAAATCGCCCACGCGGCGCGCATGCGGATACTTGCCGCGCGGCCGCGCCTTGTCGGCGACGAGTTTGCCGGTAGTGCCCATGCAATCTCCCCTGGCTGTCTCCCCGGGCTGCCTCTCCGGGTCTGCGCGCCGGCTGGGCCTGCGGGGCCCGGCGCCGTCACCGCGGCAGTATACGGTGGCGCGGCGACTGTGCGGCGTCTCAGCGACGCCAGCACTCCCGCACGAGCTTCGCCTTGTACTCGTAGCGCGGCAGGCTGCCTTCGGCGACCAGCTCGACCTCGGCGCGGAAGATGAGCTTCTCGCGCAGCCGCGCCTCGATCTCGGCCTTGAGCGCGGCGAGGTCGCCGGCCGCCGCGCCGTACTCGGCCTTGACGTGTACCGGCGGCTCCCAGCCCTTCGGCGGCGCCTCGTGGAGCTGGATCTCGATGACGCCGTTGGTGCGCGGCGCGAAGCCCGCGACGACGTCGCGTACCGCCGCCGGGTAGACGTTGACCCCGCGCACGATGAGGAGATCGTCGGTGCGGCCGACGATGCGGATGCCGAAGCCCGTGCGCCCGCAGGCGCAGTCCGTGTGCGTGACCTCGACGTGGTCGCGGGTACGGAAGCGCACCAGCGGCATGCACTCGCGATCGAGCGAGGTCACCACGAGTTCCCCCCTGACCCCGGCTTCGATGGCGAGCGGTTCGCCGGATTCGGGGTCGACGATCTCCGGATGCACGATGCCCTGGCCGACGAAGTGCATGCCCTGACGGTGCTCGCACTCGGCCCAGGTCATGGCGCAGTAGTCGCCGTTGCCGGAGCATTCCATGAGCGTACAGTCGAAGGTCTGCTCGATCTGGCGGCGTACTTCCGGGATGGAGGCGCCGGGTTCGCCGCCGGCCATGATGCGCCTCAGGCCCAAGGTGCGCGGATCGATGCCGCGCTCTTCGAGCGCACGCGCGAAGTGCAGCGGGTAGGAGGCCGTGCACAAGAGGCTGTTGGCGCCGCCGAAGCGGAAAGCGTCGACGAGGCGATCGGTCATGTTGACGCCGATCGGGATCGAGGTGCCGATGGCCTCGAAGGCGTCGGCATAGCTCGCCGCGACGACAAAGGGCGACACCACCAGCGGCACGCGGTCGCCGGGGCGCAGGCCGTTGGCCCAGAAGGCCCGGCAGGCCGCTTCGCGCCACACCCCGACATCGTGCGCGGTGAGCCCGATGTAGGTCGGCCGCCCGGTGGTGCCGGAGGTCGAGTAGACCCGCCGCACCTCGGCGGCATCACACGCGATGTGGGCGCCGAAGGGCGGCAGGGCGAGCTGGTTCTCGCGCAGCTCGCTCTTCTCGGTGAAGGGCAGGCGCGCGAGATCGTCGGTGCCCCGCAGCGCCGTGACGTCCACCCCCGCGGCCGCGAACTTGCCCTGGTAGAAGCGCGAGCGCGCGGCGACGTAGGCGAGTTGCGCACGCAGGCGTTCGTCGTGCAGGCGCCGGGTCGCGGCAGCATCCGCACACTCGGCCGCGGCGTTCCAGTGCGCCCGGCTCACGCGGCGACTCCGCGCGCGCCGGCCACCCAGGCAGCGAGCACGGCGATGTCCGCATCTGCCGCGACCACGTCGTCGGTCATGATGAAACCGAGGCCGTCGGCCGACGGCGCGGCGAGTGGCTGCATCACCGGCGACGGCAGACCTTCGAGCCGCCAGCCCATCAGCCCGGCCTGGTGGAAGCGCGCGATGTTGTCGGCAGTCTTCACCGCCGCGCGCCAGGCGTCGTCCAGCACCGCGCCGTCGTCCTCGAAGACCAGCACGAGCTGGGTGCCGGCGGCGCAGAAGGCCTTGACCAGTTCGCCGAACACGGCGCCGGCCGCGGCGAGATCGGCGCCGAACTGGCGCGCCAGCGTTGCCGGACCGGTCAGCCCGGCCAGCAGCGCGGCCTCGTCGCCGAAGCTCTCGCGCAGACGGCGGCAGGCTTCCAGACTCGCCGCCACCGGGCCGTTGGCGACGATGGCACTGGCGTCCAGCGCCGCCGACGACGCCCGTTCCATGCCGCCGGCGCAGGCGACGACGATGCCGTCCGCGCCGATCGCGCGCCTGAGCTCGCCGAGGCCGTTGGCGAGCTGGGTCGGGTCGTTCCTGAACGCGTCCAGCGGCCGTGCCGAGATCCGCGCGGCCACCTCGAAGGCCAGCGGCACCACCACGCGGTGCTCGCGTCCGCGGCCCTGCACGATGGCCTTGGCGCGCCTCGCGGGCGCCCTGCCCGCCCCACCCGCGGCCCCACTCATGGCCGAAACGCCGGGGCGAGCGGCTGTGCGTCCGGCCACGAACCGTACAACCCGAGGATCTCTTCCGGCGGCCTGCGCGTCGACCATTGGGCTTCGAATTCGTCGAACGGACGGCCGCGCGCGAGGCGTGCGCGGCGTGCCTCGTGGCGGGCGGCGTCGGAGGCCTCGCGGTCGATGCGGCGCCGTTCGGCGTCCCACACCACGTGGTAGACGTGCTCCGCACTCCAGGCCGAACAGAGCCCCTTGACGAGATCGCGCTCGATGGAGTCGTAGTCGCGCTCGAGCGGATCGCCGAACCCGGCGCCGCCGGTCGAAAGGCCGATGGTCACCGTCTCGTCGCCGTTGATCGGGCGGGTCACGCGGCCGAAGGGTTCGGTGGCGAGTTCGCCGAAGCGACCTTCGACCAGGCTCTGGAAATCGAGCGTGCGATCCTCGAGTTGCGCCAGCAGTTCGCTGACCTTGGTGCCCTTCAGCGACAGTCCCGGCACGGTCGGCGGTGCGTAGCCGCCGAAGAGCGGCTGCGGGGTCTGGATGGTGGAGTTGTCGGCGATGGCCATGAAGTACAGCGCCGGCACGTGGTGGGCGGCCCAGAACTGCGCCGTGCCGCAGCCGCCGCGGAAGCGGCCGTGGCCGCCGGAATCCGGCCAGTGCTGCGAGAACGGGATGATCATCGGGAACTCGTTCTCGATCGACTCGACGTCCGGCGCGCGGCCGAAGGCGCACCACGGGAAGCCGTAGGCATCCATGCCGTCGCAGCACGAGCGCGCGCCCTGGCCCTCGGTGTTGATGGGGTAGGCGATCATGTCGGCGAAGGGCTGCTGCCATTGCGAGACGCCCGCGATCACCGTGGCGTTGCCGCCGTTGCCCATCGAGGCGGTGGCCTGCTGCCACTCGTAGGTGGGGAAACGCGCGCGCGAGATGCAGTTGGCCACCGCGCTCATCGCGCCCGAGCAGATCATGACGGCGTTCGAGGTCGCCGCCCGCGGCGTCGGCGAGAGGCAGCTCGCTTCCGGGAAGACGAAGTCGATGGGCGCGAAGGTCGCGCTGGAAATGGGCAGGTCGTGGAAGACGTACTCGTAGATGTAGTTGGCGAGATGCCCCACCACCGCCTGCGGGTGGGCGTTGTAGCTCGACAGGTTCTCCGGGCTGGTGCCGGTGAAGTCGATGACCATGCGGTCGCCGCGCTTGGTCACGGTCATGCAGCAGTTGCGCATCAGCCCGCGCAGGTTGCCGGCGGCGTCGGAGAAGGTCACGCAGCGGTAGGTGCCGTCCGGCCAGCTCATGAGGCGCTTGCGCGCGCCGGCCTCGGCCTCGTCGAGCATGCGGCGGAAGAGCCCCGTGACGAAATCCACGCCTTCGCGCTTGCACATCTCGACGATGCGCAGGCGCACCCGGTCGGCCGTGGTGCAGCGCGCCTTCAGGTCGACCGTGACGTTGGCCTCGGCGCGGATGCCGAAGGCGCGGAACAGCTCGATGATGTCGTTGTTGATGCGGAAGTTGCGCCCGATCTTCATCGGCGGCAGGTTCATGCCCTCCTCGAAGCGCGAGGTCGCCGACACCGGCATGCCGCCCGGCTCCTTGGCGCCGGTCTCGGTGGTGTGCGACAGCGCCGCGGTCCAGGCGACGAGCTTGCCGTCGAAGAACACCGGCGTGATGGCGACCTGGTCGGGGTTGTGGATGCCGCCGTAGAGCGCATCGTTGGTGTAGAAGATGTCGCCGTCCTCTATCCCCGGGTTGTCGCTGTACCTGGCGATGATGTACTTGATGACGATGGGCGGGATCACGGCGTGGAGATACGTGCCGGCCGAGGCGTTCACGAGATCCCCCGCGGCGTTGAACATGGCGACGATGGAGTCGCCCGCCACGCCCATGGAACTGCGCGAAGAGCGCATGAAGATCTCGTAGCCCTCGTCGAGGATGTCGGCGGTACGCTGCACGGCGATCTCGTAGGAGCCGCGGGCCAGCCTGTCGGCGCAGGCGCGTTCGTAGGCACTCGCTGGCGTGACCTTGAGCGCGGCCAGCTTCTCGGCGACTGTGGGGATGCTCATGCGGCCACCTCCTGGCTGTCGCGCGCACCGGGCTCGTACTTGAGCAGGCCGAGTGCGCGATCGTCGATGTGGAAGAACTGCCCGGGCGGCACCACCAAGGTCGTGAACTCGGCCTCGACCAGGGCCGGACCGCTGACGCGCATGCCCGGCTGCATGTCCTCGAAGCGGTAGACCGGCGTCATCTCGCGGCGGCCACGCTCCGGCCAGTAGGCCTCGCGCTCGCCCTTCGCCGCCGCCGCCGGGTCGGCCGGGCCGAGTTCGAACCGCGGCAGCTCGGGCTTGGCCGTCGGCACCGTCGCCTTGAGGATGATGTTGTCGAGGTAGACACCGCCCGGCTTGTGGATGACGTGCGGGCTGAAGGCGGCGGCGAACTCGGCCTCGAAGGCCGCGTAGATCTCCTCGATGTGTCGCGGGCTCTCGATGCGCACGTGCGGCGAGGACACCCGCTTCACCTGCACCTGGCCGCCGTAGAGCATGTCGAGTTCGACCGCGTAGACCACTTCGTCGAGATCGAAGCCCTCGGCCGCGATGTCGATCTGGGCCTGCTCGACGAGTGCTTCGACGGTTTCGTTGAAGGCCGCATAGTCGGTGGCGAGCTTCTCGGTCACCGGTTCCATGAAGACCATGCGCCGCGACTTCTCGTAGACGTGCATGATGTCCATCACCGACGAGCCGAGTGCGCAGAACACCGGCGACTGCGGGAAGATCACCGCCAGCGGCACGTCGGCGCGGAAACCGGCGACGTGGGTCGGCCCGCCGCCGCCGAAGGCGAACACGGCGAAGTCCTCGGGGTGATAGCCGCGCAGGTGGACCTCGCGCTTGATGGCCGAGGCCATGTTCTCCTCGACGATGTTGCGGATCATGGCCGCGGCCTCGTCGACCGACACGCCGAGCGGTCTGGCGATCTTGTCCTCGATGGCGGCGCGCGCCTTGTCGGCGTTGAGCGGCATGCGCCCGGAGAAGTAGCTGTCCGGCGCGATGTAGCCGAGCACGACGTCGGCGTCGGTCACCGTCGGCTCGGTGCCGCCGAGGTCGTAGCACACCGGCCCCGGCATGGCGCCGGCGCTGCGCGGGCCGACCTCGAGGCGGTCGAGCAGCGTGTTGATGGACGCGATCGAGCCGCCGCCCGCGCCCATCGTCGTGCATTCCAGCATCGAGATGCCGACCATCCAGCGGTCGATGACGGGCCTGAACTCGTAGCTCCGCACGCCGGCGTCGACGACCATGCCGACGTCGAAACTGGTGCCGCCGACGTCGGCCGCGATGACGTTCTGGTAGCCGAGCGCACGGCCGAAGTGGTAGGCGCCCATCAGCCCCGAGATGGGGCCGCCGTTGTAGGTGCGGGACGCCGTGGTCTTGAACATCTCGGCCGAGCCGCCGGTGTTGTGCGTCAACAGGAACGTACCGCGGTAGCCGAGCTCGCGCAGCTTGTCCCAGGTCGCTTCCATCTCGAGCTTGATCGAGCGCTGCAGGTAGGCGTCGAGGATGGCCGTCATGGTGCGCTCGTACTCGCCGACCTTGCCCACCACCTCGTGCGACAGCACCACCGGCAGGTAGCCGACGTGGTAGCCCTTGTATTCCTCGCGGATGATCTCGCGCACGCGCTTCTCGTGCGCCGGGTTGACGAACGACCACAAGAGCGACACCGCGATCGATCGCGCGCCGTTGTCGATGAGGTAGCGCAGTTTCTCGCGCACGTCGTCCTCGTCGAGCGGACGCAGGACGTTGCCGACCGAATCGACGCGTTCCTTCAGGCCCACGATCAGATCGCGCGAGACCAGCGGTTCCGGCTTGTGCTGCACGGCGAGGTTACGCCGCTCGCCGATGCGCAGGCCGTCGCACCATTGCGCGCCGCGCCCGATCAGCACCGCCTCCTGGTGGCCCTCGGTGGTCATGAGTCCGAGGCGCGGTCCGCGCCGCTCGATGAGGCGGTTCATCGCCACCGTGGTGGAATAGCGCACCACCTCGATCTGCGGCAGCAGCTCCTCGACGTCCATGTCGAGCTGGTCGGCGCCGTCCTCGAGCACGTTGAGGAAGCACACCGAGAGGTCGTAGGGGGTGGTCGGCGACTTCGCGATCACGCGCTGGTCGTCGAAGGTCAGGACGAGGTCGGTGAAGGTGCCGCCGACGTCGATGTCCACGCTTCTCATGCTTCGTCCTCCCCGGCCGGTCGCAGGTGGCCGTCGGCCAGCACCAGTTCGCCTGCCGCGAGGCGCGCCTTGATGGCGTCGAGGTCGAGTTCGGTGGTGTGGGTGATGGGGTGGCCCGGGGGCAGGTACTCGGTCTCCACCTGCAGGCCGCAGCCCGGGCAGTAGAACTCGAGGATGCGCACCCAGGCGGGGTTCGGCGAGAAGGTGAACTCACCCTCGATCAGCGGCGGATGGATCTCGGCCGGGTCGCGCTCGGCGACCAGGAGACCGCGCTTGACGTTGTCGCGCGCAGCGCCGAGATCGTGGCTGCACTTGCCACAGACCCAGCGCTCGGTGTCGAGGTCGAGATCGAGCCGATCGCCGACGTGCAACAGGCTGCTCATGCCTTGCCCTCCCGTGTCGCGAGCGCGTCGCCGCGCGCATCCACGTTCAATCGCCAGCCGTCCCCGACCAGCCAGGTGAAAGTGCCGCCATCGACCACCGCCGGGCCGGCGATGGCGTGGCCCGGCAGGCTGGCGTGGTCGTAGACCGGCAGGCGTCCGTCCCGTCCGAGCGGCGAGGCGCGCTCGGTACTCGGTGCCGGTGCGAGGCCGGCCGCCCGCGCCGGCAGCGTGACCTGGCCGATGGCGAAACGCGCATCGAGCCGCAGCAGGCTGGCCGCGGCAAGACCGCTCGCCAGGGCCGGTGCCGCGGCGGCGATGTCGCCGGCGGCGGTGAAGCGCTCGCGCACGTCGTTCTGCACCGTCCAGTGATAGCTCGCGCCATCGGGGTCGAAGCCTTCGCCGGCGAGGTCGCGGCGCGCCTGGCGGGCGAGCCCGGCGCCGGCGGTGGCGATGGCCGCGGCGTCGGCGCCGGGCCCGAGCGCGCGCTCGTAGACGTGCAGCACGTCCGAGGTCGCCGACCCGAAGGCCGAGAACACGGTGCCGAGCGCGAACAGCCGCACCTGGCCGATGCCGAGCGCGTCGGCGACCAGGGTGCCGAACAGGGGGCCGTTGCCGCCGTAGGCATACAGCGTGACGTCGTCGAACGCGCCCCAGCCGACCTCGCCCACGGTGTCGCGGCCGAGCCCGGCCATCATGGCGACGGCGCAGTCGAGCACGGCGCGGGCGGCCACGGTGACATCGGCGCCGAGCGGCGTCGCCACGTGCTGCGCGAGCGCCGCCTCGGCGCGCGCCACGTCGAGCACGCGGCGGCCGTCGAGGAAGGCGGTCGGCGAGATCGCGCCGAGCGCGACCAGGGCGTCCGTCAAGGTCGCGTTGCCGCCGCCGAGGCCGTAGCAGGCCGGCCCCGGCGCCGCGCCCATCGACTCGGGTCCGAGGGTCACGCGGCCCTCGCTCACCCGCGCGATGCTGCCGCCGCCGAGCGCGTTCGAACGCAGCACCGGCATCGGCATGCGCACCGGGATGCCGAAGATATGGCCCTGGCTGCGCATCTCGATATGGCCGTCGCTGAGCGCACTGGCCTTGCCGGTGGTGCCGCCGATGTCCATCGCCAGCACGCGCGCATCGCCGCACGCGGCGGCGACGTGCGCCGAGGCATGGGTGCCGAACAGCGGTCCGGATTCGATGGTGTCGACCGCCTTGGTCTTGCCGATGCGGGCGACGCCGCCGTTCAGGTGCCCGACGAGGATGTCGCCGCGCCAGTTGTGCTCGACCTTGACCTGGTCCTCGGCGCGGAACAGCGAGTTGGCGAGCGCGTTGTGCACGTAGGCGTTGATGAGCGCGTAGAAGGTGCGCGACATGTCGTCCGGCTGCATCAGCATCTCGCTGCCGGCGAGCGCCGGCACCGAGCCGAGGAAATGATCGGGAAACTGCTCCCCGATCACCTTGAGCACCGCCTGCTCGCGCGCGCCGTCGGGGAAGGCGCCCGCGAGGCTGATGTTGACCCGCCGGATGCCCTGGTCGATGAGGTTCTTCAGCACGGCGACGATCTCGCCGCGCGAGGCCTGCGGGTCGAGCGTGGTGACGTGTTCGGGGCGCAGCAGCCCCGGCATCACCGTGGCCGTATCGGCCGGGTCGTCGGCGTAGAGGTCGCCGGCGTGACCCGGGCTCACGACCAGCCCGAGGCGCGGCCCCTTGCGCTCGGCCAGCACGTTGGAGGTGATGGTGGAGGTCCAGCGAATCAGCCGGACCTCGTCGAGAAAAGCACCGAGGCCCGGGAAGCCGAGCGCGGCGGCGGCGCGCTCGAGGCTCTGCATGAAGGACACGGTGACATCGTGCGGGGTCGACTCGACCTTGATCAGCAGCGGCGCAGCGCCGCCGCTGACCAGGGTGTCGGTCATCGTCCCGCCGGTGTCGACATCGACACAGTACATGGTGCTCGCCCTCCCCTGGACGGAATCGCAGCCGGTCGCCCGGCGCTGGACGGCCACCCTAACCGCTCGCGCCGCGGGCCACCATGTCCGCGCGGGACAAAGGCGCGCGGTCGCATTTGTCCCGCTCCGCCGAAGCGAAGCCCGCCCGGGAGAGCCGTCCAGACCGGCCTGCGCCGCCCGGAGCGGGCCGACGCCGACGCCTTCCCCGATGCAGCCGATGCAGCCGGCGCGCGGGAACGATCCCGCGCTCGTCGGCTTGATCCGCAAGGCGCCGACCGGCACGCTGCTGTCCCCTGCCGCCAACGGATCCGTGCATGGCTGTCTCCGTCGACCAGTTCCCGCCGCGTACCGACGCCCGCGTCGTCGACGCCGTGCTCGCCGTCGGCACGGCGATGGCGACGACGCGCGACCACGCGGCCATGCTCGCCGCCGTCATCGACGCCGCCTGTCGTACGGTCGGCGCCGCCACCGGTGGCTTCATGCGTCACGATCCCGATCGCGACGAGCTGGTGCTGCAGGCGCCGGCCTTCGGCGTCCACGACGAGCGCCGCGTGGCGCTCTACCGCGCGCGCCTCGCCGACGGCGGCAACGCCGCGCGCGTGTTCCTCTCGCGCGAACCCTACGTCGCCAACGATGCGCGCTCCGATCCGCGCTTCATCCAGCGCTTCGTGCGCCTGTTCGACACCTACAACACCGTCACCGTGCCGTTGGTGCTGGGCGACCGCCCCATCGGCATCTTCCACGCCATCAACAAGCGCCAGGGCGATTTCTCCCCGGCCGACTGCGAGGTGCTGAGCGCGCTCGCGCCGCTGCTCGCCGCCTGCCTGCAGTCGGCGCTGATGTTCCGCGCCTTCGAGGACGAGCGGCGCGACCTCGAACGTTCCATGCAGGCCCACGAGCGCCTGCTCGACGCCGCCATCGGCGCGAGCGATGTCGACGACGTCTGCGCCGCGCTGCACGCCGTGCTGCACCGCCCGGTCCTGCTGCTCGACGGCCTGCGCCAGCCGCTCGCCTCGCACGGCTGGCGGCTCGACCCGGCCGCCGTGGCGCGCGATCTCGCCGCCGCCGGCAACGGCACGGACGGCCGCGCGCGGCCCTTCGAGGCGCCGACCTGCGCCGCCCGTCTGACCGTCGTCGACATCCTGCTCGGCAGCGCGCGCGGCGGCACGCTGCTGGTCGACAGCCGCGACACGCCGCTCGACGCCATCGACGTCAAGGCGCTCGAGCAGGCGGGGACCCTGGTCGCGGTCGAGATCTTCAAGCGCCGTTCGATCAGCGCGGCGGAGAACCGCCAGGCGGGCGCCCTGCTGCAGGCCCTGTTCAGCGCCGGGCTCGAGCGCCGCGCCGCGGGCGAGCTGCTCGCGCGCCTCGGCCTGCCGCCGGACGGCCCGTGGCGCGTCATCGCGATCGAACTCGGCCTGCCCGGCGCCGACTCCGGCGACGACGCCCTGCATCGTCACGGCACGGCCGTGCGCGAAGCACTCGAGCGTACCCTCGGCGCGCTGCGCCAGCGCGTTCGCCTGCTGCACTGGCGCGCCGGCTTCGTCGTCGTCGCCGGCGAGGACGTCGCCGCGCGCCTGACCGAGCGCGGTCTCGTGCGCCGCCTGCAGCAGGCGCTCGCCCAACTCGAGGTGCTGCCACCGGGAACCCGCCTGCGCCTCGGCGTCGGCCGCCTGGAGGCCGATCCCACCGCGCTCGGCGCCGCGCTCAAGACGGCCGAGCAGGCCGTGCATGCCATCGCCCGCATCGACGCCCGCGCGCAGGTGATGCGTTTCGAGGATCTCGGCATCTATCGCCTGCTGCTCGGTGCCAACCGCGCCGACGAGCACGCCGAGTTCGTCGACCACGTGCTCGCCCCCGTCATCGCTGCCGATCGCGGCGGCGCCGGTGGCCGTGGCCCGCTGCTCGACACCCTCGCCGCCCTGGTCGATCACGATTTCGCGCTGACGCCGACAGCGCAAGCGCTGGGCGTGCATCTCAACACCGTGAAATACCGCCTGAACCAGCTGCGCGAACTGCTCGGCGGCGATCCCGCGCGCGGCGAATTGCGCACGGAAGTGGCGCTGGCGCTCAAGATTCGACGGCTGGGCTGAACGGCGCGGCGTGGCCGCCGCCGTCGCGACCGCCGCGCACGCGAACTTGCCCCGGCCCGCCGTCACGGCGACGATGGACAGCGTCACGTGCGATTGGACGCGGAGGGACAACCGGGCTCGAGGGCGTCGGTCGTGCCGCGTATGACGAGGAGGACCCGGTGAAAGGAGTACGCGACAACGGCGCCACCGCGCGACGGCAGCGCTTCGAGCGCCTCGTCGAGGAAGCCGAACGAGACATCGCCACGGCCCCGCGGGCCTACAAGGTCCGGCTCGCGCTGCTCGCGGCGCTCGGGTACCTGGTGGTGTTCGGCCTCTTGTTCACGCTCGTCGCCCTGGTCGCCGGCAGCGTGTGGGCGGCCTTCAGCAGCACGGTGTTCCTGCTCCTGCTGATCAAGAACAAGCTCGTCATCATCCTCGGCGTCCTCGTCTACACCCTGGTTCGCGCGCTGTGGGTGCGCTTCGAGGCGCCGGCCGGTCAGCGCCTCGAGCGGCGGCGCTTTCCGGCCCTGCATGCCGAGGTCGACGGGCTCGCCCATGCGCTCGGCACACCGCGCATCCATCGCGTCCTGCTCAGCGCGGACTTCAATGCCGCCGTCGCGCAGACCCCGCGGCTCGGCATTTTCGGCTGGCCGCGCAACACTCTGATCCTGGGCCTGCCGCTGCTGCTGGCGCTGTCGCCCGACCAGGCGCGCGCGGTGCTCGCGCACGAGTTCGGTCACCTGTCCGGCCGCCATTGCCGCTTCAATGCCTGGATCTACCGCGTGCGTGTCACCTGGAGCCGGGTCATGGACGCCTTCGACCACAGCAGCGGCTTCGGTTCCGGCTTCCTGCGCCGTTTCTTCGACTGGTATGCCCCGTACTTCAATGCGAAGAGCTTCGCCCTCGCCCGCGCCAACGAGTACGAGGCCGATGCCATCGCCGCGCGGCTGGTCTCACCGGCCGCAACCGCAGCCGCCCTGCTCCGCACGGCCGTGCTTGCGCCGCTGACGCAGGCGGCCTACTGGAACCCGCTGGTGGCCCGCGCCGAGCGCGAAGCCGAACCGGAGACGGCGCCGTTCAGCGGCCTCGCGCGCTTCCTCGCCGCGCCGTCGCTCGACGAAGAACGGCTGGGTCGTGAACTCGCCGCCGCCCGCCGCGTCGAGACCGGCCACGGCGACACGCATCCGGCGCTCACCGATCGACTCGCCGCACTCGGCCACGCGCCGCCACCGTGGCAGACACCGGCGGGTTCGGCCGCCGCGGCCTGGCTGGGCGAGGCCTGCGTCGAAGTCATCGCCGCCTTCGACCGCGACTGGTACGAGCAGAACGCGGACGCCTGGCGTCAGCGCTACGGCGAAGCCGCCCAGGCGCGCGCGACCCTGGCAGCCCTCGAAGCACGCACGCCCGAGGATCTCGACGACGGCGAGCTGTGGCAACGCGCCGCCCTGACCGAGCATTTCGAACCGGGGTGCGATCCGCTGCCGCTTTACCGCGACTACCAGTCGCGCTGCCCGGACGATCCCGACGTCGATTTCGCCATCGGCCGCGTGCTGCTCGCGCGTGGCGACGAGGGCGGGCTCGCCGCGCTCGAACGCGCCGCGGCGAAGCTCGAACTCGTCCAGCCGGCGTGCGAACTCGCCTGGGATTTCCTCGTCGCGGCGGAACGCCGGGCGGACGCCGCGGCCTGGCGCGAACGCGCCGAGCGGCACGCCGATCTCGTCGCAGCCGCGAGCCGCGAACGGCAGGGCGTGACGGCCGGTGATCTGCTGCAGGCGCCGGGCCTCAGCGACGAGGCGCGCGACTTCCTGCGCGAACGGCTCGCCGCGCTCGACGGCCTCAAGCACGCTTGGCTGTGCGAGAAGGTCGTCGCCCACCTGCCTGAACGTCCGGTCTACGTGCTCGCTTTCCAGGCCCGCGGCTGGCGCAAGCGCGCGCAAGCCTGGTACGCACGCATCGACGCGGCAGTCGACTGGCCGCCGGACACGTTCTTCGTCATGAAGGGGACCAACGCCGACCAGCTCGCACGGCGGGTGGCCAAGGTCGGCGTGCAGATCTTCTGATCACCCGACCAGAAATCGGTGACAGTCACTGGATATTCGTAACTGGATATTCGCGCTGCAGGCATTGGCCTACACGGTTGCTGTCACCAAATTCTTCGCTGCCTATCCAGTGACTGTCACCGAATACCGGCCTGGCGGCCGTGGCCCGCTGCTCGACACCCTGGCCGCGCCGAGCGACCACGATTTCGCCCTGACGCCGACGGCGCAGGCACCGGGCGTGCGTCTCAACACCGTGAAATACCGCAACGCGCGGTTGCGCGAGCTGCTCGGCGGCGATCCCGCGCGCGGTGAGCTGCGCAAACAGGTGGCACTGGCGCTCACGATCCGGCGACTGGACTCAATGAGGCGTTGCGACGGCGTGGGCGCTTCCGCATACCCGGCCCGACCGAGCTTGGCGCGATAGCGTCACAGGCTGCCTGTCGCCATGAGCCCGCAGCCGCCGCGACGAAGTTGGCCGGCACGCCGGCCACGCCAGTCACGCCATGGCGACGATTTGAACTCGCGTGGGCGATCGGCGCTAGACTCGCGCCTTCATCATCCGGCATGCCAGTTCATGGACTCCGCGGACGAACGAACGTGGGCTTCCGTCAACCGACGTTACCGAGCTGCCGTGCAGGCCCATCGTCGCGGCGAGATGGACGCTGCGCGCGACGGCTATCTGGTCGTGGCGGAGCAGGGTCGGCGCGGGCAGGCGAATCGCGCCAGGCGTCAACTTCGACGCTTGCAACAAGGACTGGGACCGCGCGGCGGACATCTTGGCTACCTCGCGTTAGCAGCGTGCGCGCTGCTGTCCGTCGTGCAGTTCTGCGTGCCGCCCGCGGTCGCGTACGACCTGCGCCCCGTGCCCGTCGTGTTGCTGTTGACGATGCTCGTAGGGGCGGTCTGGGCGCTGTTCCAGCAGGGCGTCTGGAACAAGCTCGCGGGCATCGCCGCCCTCGCCGCGTTCTTTTTCGGTTACGCAGACCTCGACGCTCATGGTGAACTCGTTGCGCGTGCCCGGGTCACTGCAGGCCTGTCGCTCGCCTCGACGGCCAAGGCGGATATCGCTGCTTATCGTGCACGCCACGGCCAATTTCCCGTCGCGGGGGACAATGCTGGGATCGCCGCGTCCGTCGCCCTCAGAAGCGACGAGGTGCGTGCGCTGTCGCGAGGGTCGAGCGGCGCCGTGACCGTGGTGTTCAGCGGTCAATGGATCGACGGCCAGTCCATCGTGCTCACACCAACCGCTGAAGGGGATCGCATCATCTGGGATTGTCGTGGCGGTACATTGCACGAGGTTTACCGCCCGTCGGCGTGCCGTGCCCGCTGAGCGACGGTGAGCATCCGGATCGCGGCGCCTGCCGTGATGCGGTACCCACTCTCGCCGCATTGCGGCAGGCGACAGCGACTACCTTCGCCGCAACCACCGCACGCTCGCACCAGGGTCAATCCGCACCACGGTGACTGTCCAGGTAGTCGTCCAGGCCCAAGTCCTGGTACCAGTCGTTCGTGTAAGCCGCCGTACCCCACAACCGACGCTCGCCACGAAACGCCTGCTCCTTCAGCGCGACGATTCCTTTATCACCGGGGTATCGGGGGGCACCCGCAACGTAGGCGTCCAACGCCGGGCACGGTCCCATTTCGTAGAGGACCGGAATCACTTGCTTGCCGCTGCCTTTCAACCACGCGTTGACCCGAAACACGTGCACGTAAACCGGGATCTGCAGGCGCTCGTCGACGCTCGGGTCCGGCGCCAGGAGGAATTGCCGGACCAGCACGACTTCTGCAACGTGGGACGCCTTGTCCAGTGCCAGTCTGGCCTTGCGGGCGGATTGCTCGACATCGGCACGCCCATAATTGCCGGGCACGACGCTGCATGACCATGCCGATTGGCCACCCGAGAGAATGAGACCGGCACATAGCAGGAAGTGCGCGCCGCGATGTCGCACCAGCGGCACTCGTACGCATCGGCTCACTACCGTTATCGAGGCGGGGCAAGCATGGCGGCCGCCACGAAACCCGGGATGAACAAAACGCGCTCCTGCAGCGAACAGCCTGCGCACGAGATCCACCCAGCCAGCTTCGTCGCGGGACATTGGTCAATCGTTGGTCGCGAAATCTCTTCGTCGATTGTAGATACCCACCGAGTAGGCGTTCCAGCCGACGGTGCGCGGTCCGTCAGCGCACCAAAGCGTGCTTACAGTGCCCCCGGCAGGGCGAACACAAAACCGATCAGCCCGCCGAACACCCCGCCCCACACCACCAGCCAGCCGAGGTGCTTGCGGATCATTTCCTCGACGATGTCCTTGACCTTCTCCGGGGTGAGCTCGGCGAGGCGCTTGTCGATGATGGACTCGACCTGGGCGATGAGACCCGCCGTGACGTCGCCACCCGTACCGTCGCCGCCACCGGCGGCGAGTTCGGCGACCACGCCCTTGAGCTTCTCCGTCACGGGTTCCTTGAGGGGTTCGAGTGCCTTGCGCCCACCGACCATGTTGAGCATCGGCCCCATGGACGATTCGCCGATGGCATCGAGCAGGTGCTCGAACACGCGGTCGAAATCGATGCGTCCGGTAATGCCTTCGGCCGAATCGAGTCCGTTCTGGTTGAAAAAGCGCTCGATGTGCTCGCGGGTGAAGAATTCCTGCACGATGAGCTGCTTGATGCCGGCCTTGAACTCCTCGAAGCGGGTCGGGATGACGCCCGAACCGTAGAGTCCCGGCACCTTCTCGAACAGCATGTGCACGGCGAGCCAGTTGGTGATGCCGCCGGACAGGGCGAACAGCCCGGTCATGAAGACGAGGTCGCGATACACCGGCAGGAAGTAACCGACGACGGTGAGCGCGAGCGCGAGGAGATTGGTGGCGGCCGACTTGTTCATGCGATTCCCGGTTACTGTCACCCGATTCGACTGTCCCCCGATTCGGAAACGAAGCCTGGGGAGGACGTCGCCACCACGCCGCGCGCGCGGTAGCGACGCGGTGTCGCTCAGGCCAGCGCGGCCCTGAGCCGCTCTGACATGAACGCCATGCCCTCGCGCCCCGCTTCGAGCACGCCGGGGAAAGTGGCGAAGCCGTGGATGGTGCCGTCGAAACACTTGTACTCGGTCTTCACGCCGGCGGCGGCGAGCTTGTCAGCGTAAGCCTTGCCCTCGTCGCGCAGCGGGTCGTGGCCGGCGGTGACGACCAGCGCCGGGGCGAGGCCGGCGACATCGGCCGCGGCCAGAGGCGAACCTTTGGGATCGAGCAGGCCGGCCGGATCGTCGGTGAGATGACCGCCGAACCAGGCCATGTCCTCGTTCGACAGCAGGTACTCGCCGGTGCCGAACTTCACGCGCGACTCGTAGGCGGTGTCGGAGAAATCCGTCGCCGGGTAGATGAGCAGCTGGAAGGCGACCTGGCCCTTCAACTGCTGCGCGACCACCGCGGCCATGTTGCCGCCGGCGCTGTCGCCGGTGACGGCGAGACGCTTCGGGTCGGCGCCGAGGCTCGCGGCATTGGCGAGCACCCACTCGGTGGCGGCGATGCAGTCGTCGTGGCCGGCCGGGAACTTGTGCTCGGGCGCGAGGCGGTAGTCGACGGCGACGACGACGACGTCGGCGTGGTTGGCGAAGAAGCGGCACATGCCGTCGTGGCTGTCGAGATCGCCGATCACCCAGCCGCCGCCGTGGAACAGCACCAGCACCGGCAGCGCGGCGTCCGCGGCATCGCGCGGGGTGTAGATGCGGATGGGGATCTCGCCGTTGGGGCCGGGAATGCTGCGATCCTCGGACTTGTGGATGTCTTCCTTCTCGCCGCCGACCATCTGCACGAGCTGGCCGAACATCGCGCGCGCGGTGGCGACATCGAGCTGGTGGAAGGCAGGCCCGTTCTGGGCGGCGAGGTTCTGCATCATGGCAGCGGTCGTGGCGTCGAGCGACATCGGGGTCCTCCGGTCTGTGTCTGGCGAATCGTGGACGGGCGCACCCTCTGGCCTCCCCAGGTGCGGCGCGCGGGATTATAAACGCCAGTTACACGGGCCGACTGCACAGGTCGCCGACGGTGCGGGCTGCTGGCCGACAGCGCTACGCAGACTACGGCGCCACTCGTCTTACGATCGTCGTCACGGGAATCCGGTCGTGGAGCACGAACACGCGTCGAACTTCGCACCGCCGGCGCCCCGGCCTCAACAACGACGCGTCGCAGCGTGTTCCTCGGCGGCGAACGCGGGGTGAAGGCCATGGTCGTCCAGGCCCAAGCCGCGCAGCCAGAAATCCCGGCGCCGCTGATCCCGCGTGACGCCCTCTCTCATCCGCTGCCGACGAGGCGCGTGAAGCTGCATGACCGACGCGTCCTCAACGCCGAGTTCGGCGACATCGAAGACCGTCCGCCATCGCTCCGCCCTTCCCGAGATCCCCGATCGCGAGATGGTGGGCGCAATCGAGCGCCTGCGAAGCCGCGCCGCCGC
The DNA here is from genome assembly GCA_050184115.1 of Gammaproteobacteria bacterium. GTDB lineage: Bacteria > Pseudomonadota > Gammaproteobacteria > JACKNG01. The sequence continues at coordinate 30,797 of JBFXAQ010000009.1, forward strand.
TACGCATCCGCGTGGGCCTCGGTTGGCTTCATCACTCGAAGACCAAGGTGGTGGAGCACCTCGCGCCCGCCCTTGTCGCCGCCGGCCGTGAAGTCGATGCAGTCGGGCACGGCGCAGGAAGCCAAGAGTGCGTGGTCCGACCATTCGGGAGCGGCGTGCCGCTCGGGACTCAGCGCCGGTTCGCGTGGGGACAGCCTGTCCCGGGGACGCCCGGGAATCTCCGCTGCAGGCCCCGATGCGAACCGCGCAGCGAACGTGCGCGGCCTGCATCGGCCGTGTCGCGCGGACGGCCTCTACGCATAGAGAGACCGCGCGCGAAACAACCTCAGGCGCGGTCGTGTCGGAAACGCCGCGCGGCGGCGAATCCGACGATGCCGAGGCCGTACAGTGCCATGCTCACCGGTTCCGCGACCGCGGTTGATCCAACCGTGACCGCAAGGGTACCGCTGAACGGCGAGATCCCGGACAGCTGGTCGGGTGAGCCGAACCCGCCGACACCGCGCACGATGATGTCGCCGGTAATCGCCGCGCCATTCCAGCTCAAGGGGTCGTCGAAAACCGAACCCGCGGCGAAATTGGTCAGGTCGATCAGCAAGTGCTCGTCCGGCGATTGGAAGCTCCGTGTGAGGTTCATCGCGGCGCCGCTGCCGGTGACCGTGAGCGGGTTCCAGGCGGTCGTCGTCGCATAGGTGCCGACGACGGTCGTGTAGCTGACGCTCGTAATGGCGTAGGACCCGAGCGCAGCATTGGCATCGTCGATGACGAGGTCGAGCGAGAACAACGAGCCGATCGGGGCTCCGACACCACCGACGGTCGCACCCGAACTGTCGACCTGGCCGGTGAACGAAAGATTGATCGGCACGGCGCCCGCACTCATCGGCAACACGAGCGCGCCGATGACGGCGAGCAAGGCAAGGATTCTCGATTTCATTGCAGCCACGTCCTCCAGTGAATCAGCGTTGCATCCTACCCTCACCAGACAGCCTCATTCCCCGCCGGGCAGGCCCGCACCTGCAATTGTAAAAATCTTTTACGATTCGCGCGGAAGCTCGGCTGTTCACGGCCGGCGACAGGTCACGCAAGAACTCGGCATACCGGGAATGGCCCGTGTTTCCGCCGCCACGCCCGGGTGCATGGCTTCAAGGTGGCGGCCTGGCGCGAGTCCGGACGACCTATCCCGCACGGTGACGAAGCGCGTACCCTGATCGCCGAGTTCGATCGGCTCATCGCGCAACGACCCTGACGGAGGACTCGAACATGGCGGTACGCGTGGAGAAGAACGGCCCGGTGACGACGGTCATCAACAGCCGCCCCGAGGTGCGCAACGCGGTCAATCACCAGCAGGCCGAAGCGCTGGCCGCCGCCTTCCTCGACTTCGAGGCGGACGACGAGGCGCAGGTCGCGGTGTTCTGGGGCGAAGGCGGTGCGTTCTGCGGCGGCTGGGACCTGAAGGCGGCCAGCGAACTCGCCGGCCAGGACAATCCGCTCGCCGCGCTCGATTTCGGCGCCGACGGCACGGTACCGCGCGGGCCGATGGGACCGAGCAGGCTGCAGTTGAGCAAACCGGTGATCGCCGCCGTCGCCGGCCCGGCGGTGGCCGGCGGCTTCGAACTCGCGCTGTGGTGCGATCTCCGCGTGATGGAGGAGAGCGCGTACTTCGGCGTCTACTGCCGGCGCTGGGGCGTGCCGCTCATCGACGGTGGCACGGTGCGCCTGCCGCGCCTGGTCGGACGCGGACGCGCACTCGATCTCATCCTCACCGGGCGCAAGCTGCCGGCCGACGAAGCGCTGCGGATCGGTGCCTGCGACCGCGTTGTGCCGGATGGCCAGGCACGTGTGGCAGCGGAAGCGCTGGCCGCCGAGATCGCCAGGTTTCCGCAAGGTTGTCTGCGCGCCGACCGCGCTTCGGTCTACGCCCAGGAGGGCATGTCGGAACTGGACGGCCTGCGCTCGGAGTGGGCCATCAGCGCGGCCATGGTCGCTGCCGAAGGTGTCGCCGGGGCGCGGCGCTTCGCCGACGGCAAGGGGCGGCACGGCAACTTCGACGAGATCTAGTGGCCGGGCGGGGTGCTTCGGCCGTCGGTACCGGCCGCTTGCACATCGACCCGCAACGCGGCGGCTTCGACCCGGTGTCTGACACCGCCCAGCAAGTCATTGAGGCGCCGTTGGCCGGTGTCTGATACCGGCCCTCGACACCGGCCCTCAAGTGCTTGAATTGGAGTCTTTGAACGTTCGACCCCAGCCGTGCCCAGCCTCTCCATCCTGCTGCCCTACCGCAACGCTGCCGCGACCCTCGGGGACTGCCTCGCAAGCATCGCCGCGCAAACCTGCGCCGACTACGAACTGATCGCGGTCGACGACCGTTCCAGCGACGATTCGTCGGCCATCCTGCGTGACCACGCGGCCGGGGACCCTCGCATCCATTGCCTCGACAACCCGCGACGGGGCCTGGTCGCGGCGTTGAACCATGGCCTCGATGCCGCCCGCGGCGACATCGTCGTACGCATGGATGCCGACGATCGCATGCATCCCACCCGCCTCGAACGACAGCGGGCGCACCTGCGTGACGATCCACGACTCGCGGTCTCCGCGAGCCGCGTGCGCGCCTTCCCCGCAGAAGCCGTGCAGGACGGCTTGCGCGAATACCTGCGCTGGCAGAATGGCTGCCTGACTCCTGCGGATCTCGCCGAGGAGATCTACGTCGAGTCGCCGCTCGCCCACCCCAGCGTCGCCTTCCGCCGCGACGTCGTACGCGCGGCGGGCGGCTACCGCGACGGTCCGTTTCCCGAGGACTACGAGCTCTGGCTGCGCCTGCACGAGCTCGGTCATCGCATGGCCAAGCTGCCCGAGATCCTGCTCGACTGGCGTGAATACGCCACGCGCACCTCGCGCACCGATCCGCGCTACGCCCGCGCGGCCTTCGATCGCCTGCGCGCCGAGCACCTCGCGCGCGATCCGCGCCTGCTCGCCCGCCGCGACGACCTCGTCATCTGGGGCGCCGGGCGGCGCACGCGTCAGCGCTCGGCACTGCTGCTCGGGCAGGGTTTCCGGCCGCGCGCCTACATCGACATCGACCCGCGCAAGATCGGTAACCGGGTGGGCGGCGTTCCGGTGTGCGCACCGGCCCTGTTGGACGTGATCCCGCGCGCCTTCGTGCTGGTCTATGTCAACAACCACGGCGCACGCGACGAGATCGCAGAGGCCTTGGGCGAGCGCGACTATCGGCGCGGACGAGACTGGCTCGCGGTGGGATGACTTGGCACAGCTACACGGTTGACCAACGGCACTACGAACCGCGCTCCTCGCCAACAACATGGTGGCAAAGCCGTCGAGTCAGCTCGGCAAACACGTCACGCCGGGTCGTCAATGGATTTGACATCTCGAAAAATTCCGTAACTTCATGGTTTTTAAAAATAATCTCCTGCTGTTCTAGCCATTTCACCGGTTCACGCGACACGCTTTTGTGAAGGTTCGTTTACAACGTTCACGCAAGGCTGAATCCAACCAATTGATTCGGCTACCGATATTCTCTTGGCTCGAACTTTGCTCACGATTCGATGTTGGCGCGGAGTACACCGGCAAAGCGTGCCGGACAATCCTCGACGCGCCATCGTTCAAAACAACGCGGGAAAACCTTGGCTCAAAGGAGTCAACCATGAAGACCATCAAGTATTACCTGGCGCTGGCCTTGTTCTGTTCCGTCATGACGACGACGAACGCCAACGCCGTGCCCGTTTTCGTCGGCAGCTGGGAAGTCGCTGACGGCCCGACCTGGTCGGCGCTCGGCCTGCCGCCCTTCCAGCCGGCCTACTCGGCGCTCGAGGCGGCCGCGCTGCTGTTCGGTGGCAGCCCCACCGACTACGTGATCTCGACCGTCTCGGCCCTGGTCGCGGACATCAACTTCTCGGCCTGGTATGACGGTTACGGCATCGGCATGGGGATCCTCGCGCAGGACTTCGACAACGGCGACCTGTACACCCCCGACGTGCGTTCCGCCTACATTCACGACAACAGCTGCTTCGAGAAGTACAACAACCCCAACGCGGCCTGCACCAGCGACGACTTCCGCAACTTCGCGTTCCGCCTCGACGGCGTGAACGTACCGGAGCCGACCGCGCTGGCGCTGTTGTCCCTGGGCGTGTTCGGTGCGGGCTACCGCCTGCGCAAGCAGCGCGTGTAAGAAGCACTCTCATCGCCAGCCGGAAAGCCCGCTCCATGCGGGCTTTCTCTTTTTCGGCTCGCAATCACGGCGAACAGCCGCCAGGGTTGAGGCCTCTGCCGCAGGGAATACCCGTTCCGCGCGGCAACCCGCGCTCAGGCCGATGCCACGGGCCTCAGCCGCGCACTCATCAACGCCCGCAGCCGCGCCGGCTTGAGCGGTTTGCGCAACCAGTCGATGCCGGGCGGGAGGTCGGCGCCGGGCGGCGGACCACTGGCCGAGACGATGCAGACCAGCCGCGCAGCCGGTTGCTGGCGCCGCCAGGCAATCGCGAAATCAAGGCCGTTGCGCAACCCCGGCAGGTGGAAATCGCACAGCAACGCGTCGTAGCGCGTATCCGCACCCAAGGCCTCGGCCGCGGCGAAATCCGCTGCAACGTCGTGCGCGAGACCCCAGCGCGCCAGCAAGCGCGCCAGCGCGTCGCGCGCGTCCGGGTCGTCGTCGACGACCAGCACGCGCCTGCCGGCGAGGGACAGGCTGGCGTCGTCGAACGTGTCCGCGGCACGGCTGGGATCCGCGCTCGGTACGCACAAGCCGAAGCAACTACCGTGGCCCGGCCGCGAGCGCGCAATGAGTTCGTGGTCGAGCAGGCGTGCCAGTCGCCGCACCGTGGGCAGGCCGAGCCCGAAGCCGGCCTGTCCCTCGCCAACCGGTTGCTCGAGCCGGGTGAACTCATCGAAGGCGCGCTCCAGTGCATCGGTATCGAAGCCCGGGCCGGTGTCGATCACGCAGAGCAGGACCGCGTCGGCGCGTCGGCGGGCGGCGACCAGGACACCGCCCCGGCGGGTGTAGCGCAGGGCGTTGCTGAGCAGGTTGCCGAGGATGCGCTCGACCAGCAGTGGATCGCTATGGAGCGCGAGTCCGGCTGGCACGCGCCAACGCAACCGCAAGCCGGCGCGTGCGGCGTCGGCCTCGTGCACCGAGCGCAGGCGCGCGCACAAGGCATCGAGACCGAACGCGCGACGCTGCGGCTGCACCGCGCCGGCGTCGAGGCGCGCCAGTTCGAGCACGCCGGCAAAGCGGTCCTCGAGCGCCTGCACGCAGGCCTGGATGCGCGGGCCGATGGCCACGGCCTGCGTCGGATCGTCGAGCAGCGCGGCGTAGTGCCCGAGGGCGTGCAGCGGCTGGCGCAGATCGTGGCTGGCGGCGGCGAAGAAGCGCGCCTGCGCGAGGCTCGCGCGTTCGACCGCCTCCGAGCGCAGTACCAGTTCGCGCGCGAGTTCCGCTTCGCGGAACTGCAGGGCCAGCGTCTGGCGCAGCAGGTGTGCATGCCGGCGTCCGAAATGCATCAGCATGGCGACGTAGAACACCACCAGCAGCGTCGCAGTGAGGCCGGCCGAACTCGCGTGGTGCAGCCAGGCCAGGCGGCCCGCGAGGAGTCCACCGAGCAGGCCATGGAAAGCGTACAGGGATGGCGGATGGTGGCCGTACACCGTGACCGCGCCCGCCAGCAGGCCTAACAGCACGACCAGCACGACGTGACGCAGTTCGCCGTAGTCCGGCGCGTAGAACAGCCACGCAGCCGCGCCGAACAAGAGCGCGGCACCGGCAACGCCGATGACGTTCAGGCGCAGCCAGCGCGCGGTGTCGAGCAGCGGCTGCCGGCAAGCAGCGCGAAAGCGTCGCAGGCGCCAGGTATGCAGGAGTTGCCAGGCGGCGAAGGTGATCGCCCAGGCCGCGATCGGGAGCGCCTGCTCGGCGCGCCAGTAGAGACCGACGAAGGTGGCAGCCAGGATCCAGCCGATGAACATGCCCGGTGCAACGTGGGCGTAGAGCTGTTCGAGCTGGGTGCGTGCAACGGCGGCGGTGACCCCGTGATCGGGACCGGCCGGCGTCTCCGCTCCGCCGCCGCCAGGCGCCGGCGCACTCAAACGCGCGCTGCCCGGGGCCGTCGCACGGCATCGGTGCCCACGCGGACCACGGACCTGGCCATCGCCGCTGGCGGCAGTCTCACGACTCGCATTCACCCGGCGCCGGCACGACGGCCGCGGGTCCCGCCTGCCCTTCCGCCGCGGCGCGCAGGATGGCCACGGCATGCGCGCGGTTGCGTGCGCCGAGGCGCTCGAGGATCTGGGCGACGTGGGTGCGCACCGTGGCGACGGAGATGCCGAGCTCGCGCGCGATTTCCTTGCTCGAGGCACCGCGCGCGGCAACGTCGAGGATCTCGCGCTGCCGCCCGGTGAGGGGCAGATCGGGCGTGCCCGGCGTCACCGCGGCAGGAAACCACGTCGAGCCGGCGGCGACCGCCGCGATCGCGTCGAGGAGCGTCGCGGCATCCAGGGTCTTCGGCAGGAAGGCGGCGAGACCGGCACGGGCCGCCGCGCGTGGCAGCTCGGCGCGGTCGTCGCCGGAGATCAGGGCGCAGGGCACGCCCGGGTAACGCGCGCGCAGTTCGCCGGCCCAGGCCAGCCCCGAGCGCCCCCCGGGCAGCCGGTGGTCGACGATGACGAGATCGAAGGCGTCGGGGGCTTGTGCGATCCGCGCCAGCGCCGCGTCCGCGTCGCCGAGCGCGATCACGTCGAGGCCGGGCGCGGCCTGCATCAACGCGAGCTGCATGCCGTCGCGGAACAGCGGATGGTCGTCGACCAGCAGAACCGTCAGTCCGGCACAGGCGTGTGTCATGGCGGGCGGTATCCTCGCGCCGGCCCGGGGCAGCGTCAATCGCGCTCGCCGCGGCGCCGCGCACGCGCTTCACCGCGGCCTCGGTCGACGTCCGCATACCAGGTCTGTCCGCGTTGCACGGCGGCGAACGCGGCGAGGAACTCGGGGATGTCGAGCGCCTTGGCCAGGCAGGCGGCAAGGCCGGCGCGGCGTGCCTCGTCACACCGTGCGCCCTCGACCTCGGCCACGAGCAGCGCACAGGGCAGGCTTGGATGGCGCGCACGGATACGCACCGCCCAGTCGAGACCGCGCGGTCCGGCGCCGAGCTCGTCGTCGACGAGGACGAGGTCGTAGCGCTCGGCATCGGCGGCGAGCGCCGCCCAGGCCTGCGCCGCGGTGGCATGCACGGTGACGGTCAGCCCCGGCGCGCACGCGCGCAGCGCCGCGACCAGGCTGTCGCGGTAGAGCGCGTAGTCGTCGACGAGCAGGACATGCATGGCGCAGTCACGGGCGCACGGGTGGTGCGGCATCCCCGCGCCATCATCGCCGTCGCGGCGCCCGACGCCATCGTCCGTTTGCCCGATGGTGGACGCCCGGCGCACGGCCTAGTCTGCCGGGCAGTCACCTGGCCCAGGAGGCCGTGCCCATGACCCGTCACCGCGCCCCGTTCCGCCACCGTGCCCGCCACGTCCTCGCCCTGCTGCTCGGCGGCGTGCTTGCCGGCGAAGCCCAGGCGATCGTGGTGCCGCCCGCCGTCGACACCGTCATCGCGTTCGACGCCGGCATCGCCCCGTGCAGCCCCTGCTCGCCGCTCTACGACGCCGACCTGCCCTTGTCCGCATACGCCGTGGGGTCCGGCGGCGGCACCAACAACGCGGAGGGCGCGGCCTCGTTCTCCGCCAACGCGCTGCACGCGATGGCGCGCGTGTTCGAACTGGCACCGATCATGAACGGCGCCGGCCGCGCGACGCTCGCCATGACCGTCTTCGACACCTACACCCTCCATTCCGACGCCGGCGCCACCGGGCCGGTGCCGTTCCAGGTCCTTGTCGACGTCACCGGTCTGGCCGGGCCGTCGCCGGCAACCGGCGGCGACAAGCTCGTGACCTGGTCGTTCACCGTCGGCCAGCGGCGCACGAGCGCGGACAGCGATCCCGGCTCGCACCTCCAACCCGGCACGCTGGTCCTCAACGAGTCGCGCACCGCCTGCGGCATCGCCGCCTGCCCGGGACTCACCGTCATCGACGAGACCCTGGTCGGCAACGCCATCCGCGACGTCGGTGTGCCCTTCGAACTCGGCTTCCGCCTGTTCCTGTTCGCGGCCAACGGCTTCGCCGATTTCAGTCACTCGGCGGTGGTGAGCTTCGCCCTGCCGGCGGGTTACAGCATCACCGCAGAGAACGGTTTCGGTGTGCCCTCAGCGGTGCCGCTGCCGGCCGCCCTGCCCCTGGTGTGCGGCGGCCTGCTGGCGCTGGGCGGGATGGCGCGGTCGCGTTATCGCGGCCGGGCAGGTCGGTCGTGACCTCGCGCGGCGGCGACGGCGTGTGACACGCGCGGTCGGTCGCGTCACGCCACGGACGTGGCGTCGCGCGCGGTGCGCTCAGGTGCGTCGTCGCCCTCGTGTCCCGAGGACGCCCACCGCCAGTGCGAACAGTCCGGCCATGCCGGGCAACGGCACGGCCGTGAGCGCCACGCTATCCAGCCCGTTGACCTCGACCACCGGGGTGACGAACTCGCCGGCGAGGTAGAGCCCGCTCAGGTTGCCGAGCACGGCGGCGAAGGTTGCGGCGTCGGGCGTCGCACCGCCGACGTTGCCGAGGCGCCAGGCGGCGGCCTCGAGCGGCACGACGTACGTGCTCCAGGCCGGCGTCGCCGCCGGTGGGCCGCCGGCGTCGTGGACCAGCACGGTACCGGCGCCGAGCAACACCGCGTGCGGCGGGTTGCCGACCGGGGTGCCGCCGTTGATCGCGTGCTGCAAAGAAAAGCCCAGGGTGCCGCCGAGCTTGTCGGCCTGGTCGCCGAGGAACTTGCCGGGTGCAATGAAGTAGGTCCAACCGTTGTCCGGATCGGCAATGCTGGCGTAACCACCGGGGTTGCCGCCCGCGCCGACGAAGGTCGGCGAGAAGCCGGTGGCGAAGACCGACAGGAAGTTCGGATTGCCGTTGTCATTGAACGTGGTGACGGTCCAACCGTCGACATCGACGTCGAACGTGCTGCCGACGGTGGCTGCGCCAGCCGGCACGGCGACGGCAAGCGCACACAGGGCAATGCCCGCGCGCCAGGCGCGGAAGGCGGACGAACGCATCCAAGTGATCCCCGGAAGTTGCACACGCGGCGGCGACACTAGCATCCCGGCGCGCGCGCGGCGGCGCCGTCGAGCGGTAATGCATCACATCGGCCGCTCGTTCGACGACGGCGACGACCGGGAGGCATGCGCCGCGCGATGGCCGACGAGGGCGCCGGCCGGCATGCAGGGGCCGCGACCATGGTCGAACGGCCCGCGCGGTGCGCATTCATCGCCGCCGGCGTTCAGCGTATCCCTTCGCACCACCCCGCGAGCCCGAGCAGCGCGGCCTCGGGATGGATCACCAACCAGGTCGGCAGGCGCGCGAGGTAGTCGCCGAGCGGCGCCGGGGTCTCGAAGCGTTGGCGGAAGCGTGAGGCGGCGAAGCGCTCGGCATGACGCGGCAGGATGCCGCCGGCGAGATAGACGCCGCCGCGCGCGCCGGTGGCCAGCGCGAGGTTGCGCGCGGCGAGGCCGAGGAAGGCGAAGAAGTGCTCGAACGCTTCGAGCGCGACGGTGTCGCCGGCGTCGGCCCGTGCGGCTACGTCGGCGGCGTCGCCCACGCCGTCGACCGCACCGCCCAACGCGGTGTGGAGGTTGACCAGCCCCGGGCCCGACAGCACCTGCTCGTAGGATACCGGCCCGAGGCGTTCGCGCAGCCGGGCGACGACCTCGAGTTCAGCCGCGCTCACCGCTGCGAGCAGGACGTGCCCGCCCTCGGTGGCGATGGCACGATCCGGCGGCAGCCACAGGCTCGCGCCGAAGCCCGTGCCCGGACCGAGGACCAGGGCCGGCGCGTTGGGCACCGCTTCGCCGCCGCCCAGCGCAACGAGGTCGCCCGCTGCCAGGTGCGGCACGGCGCAGGCCAGTGCCTCGAAGTCGTTGAGGAAGCGCACGGCGCGGAAGCGGAAGCGGCGCCTGAGCCGCGCCGCCGACACGGTCCAGTCGAGGTTGGTCAGCGTCACGCTATCGCCGTCGACCGGACCGGCCACTGCCAGCACCAGTTCCAGCGCACCGGCGTCGAGTGCCTCGCGCTCGAGGTAGTCGGCAAGGCAGCTTTCGAGGTCGGCGACCTCGGCATTGAGATAACGGGCGACGCCGCGGCAGACGCCGTCGACGGCCAGCGCGAGACGCGTGTTGGTACCGCCGATGTCGCCGACGAGGGCGGCCGCGCTCATCGCGTCATCCTCATCGCGCCGGCCTCGCGCCGAGTGCGGCAAGGAAGCAACCGGCCCAGTGGTGGATGTCGTTCTGCTCGATGACGTCCATCGCCGCGCGCCAGCGCCGGCGACGTTCGTCCAGCGGCATGCGCAGGGCGGTCAGGATGGCATCGGCCACCGCATCGCGGTCGTGCGGGTTGACCAGCAACTGGCTGTCGAGTTCGTGGGCGGCACCGGTCAGCTCGGACAACACCAGCACGCCGGGGTCCGCCGCGTCCTGCGCGGCGACGTACTCCTTCGCCACCAGGTTCATGCCGTCGCGCAGCGGCGTCACCAGGCCGACCCGGGCCAGCGCCAGGAAATTCATCACCGTCGGCCGCGCGTAGGACTTGTTGAGGTAGCGCAGCGGCACCCAGTCGAACTCGGCGTAGCGGCCGTTGATCTCGCCGACCAGGGCTTCGAGGCGCTGGCGCAGCGCGTGGTATTCCGGCACGTCCTCGCGCGAGGGCTGCGCGACCTGCAGGTAGACCACGTTGCCGACCGTCTCGGGGTAGCTGTCGAGGAGGTGCTGGTAGGCGAGGAAACGCTCCGGCAGGCCCTTGGAATAATCGAGCCGATCGATGCCGATGACCAGGGCGCGGCCGTGCAGGCTCTGTTCGAGCCGGCGCACGGTGCGCACGTCGCGCCCGCTGCCGAGCACCGCGCGCACGTCGCCGGGATCGAGGCTGATGGGAAAGGCGGCCACGTGCGAACGATCGCGACCCCAGCGGATGTTGCCGTCGTCGTCGACCGCCGCGCCGGTGCCACGCCGGATGCAGTCGAGGAAGTTGTCGCGATCGTTGACGGTCTGGAAACCGATCAGGTCGTAGGCGGCGAACGACCACAGCAATTGCACGTGACCGGGCAGCGCACGCAACACGTCGTAGGGCGGAAACGGGATGTGCAGGAAGAAACCCATGCGCCCCGTGACGCCGGCGGCGCGCAATTCCTGGCCGAGCGGCACGAGGTGGTAGTCGTGCACCCACACGGTGTCGCCGTCCTCGAGCACCTGCAGGAGCTTGCGCGCGAGGTAGGCGTTGGTGCGCCGGTAGCCTTCACGGAAGGCGCCGGCGAACTGCATGGCGTCGATGCGGTAATGGAACAGCGGCCACAACACGCGGTTGGCGTAGCCCTTGTAGTACTCCTCGTAGTCGCGGCGCGCCAGCGGCACGGTGGCATAGCGGATGCCGTCGACCGTGTCCTGCTGCGGCATGCGCCGGGTGCTCTCGGCAACGCTGCCGTCCCAGCCGAACCACACCCCGCCTTGCTTGCGCAGGGCCGCGTTCAGCGCGACCGCGAGCCCGCCCGGCGCGCTGCCCTGGCGCGGCACCGTGCAGCGGTTGGAGACGACGACCAGTCGGCTCAAAACTCGCCCTCCCACGGCGCCGACAGGCGCAGCGCGCAGTTGATGAGGCCGACCATGCTGTAGGTCTGTGGGAAGTTGCCCCACAGCTCGCCGTTGGCCGTGTCGATGTCCTCGGACAGCAGGCCGAGGGGGTTGAGGTGGGTCAGCAGTTTCTCGAACAGCGCGCGCGCCTCGTCGACCCGGCCGACGGCGTGCAGCGCGTCGACGAACCAGAACGAGCACACCGTGAAGGCCGTTTCCGGCAACCCGAAGTCGTCGGCGGTGGCGTAACGCAGCAGGTAGTCGCCGCGCTTGAGCAGGCGCTCGGCCGCCGCCACCGTGCCGTGGAAGCGCGGGTCGCCGGCGTCGACGAAGCCGAGCTGGGCGAGCAGCAGCAGGCTCGCGTCCATGTCCTGCCCGCCGAAGCTCTCGGCGAAGGCGCCGAGTTCGGCATTCCAGGCCCGCATGCAGATGTCCGCATGCATGGCGTCGGCGCGGGCGCGCCAGGCGGCGTAGCGCTCCTCGAGGCCGAGCCGGCCGGCGATGCGTGCGAGGCGATCGCAGGCCGCCCAGCACATCACCGCCGAGAAGGTGTGCACCTTGGCGATGCCGCGGTATTCCCACAGGCCGGCATCGGGCTGGTCGTAGGCCTCGGCCGCGCGCTCGCCGAGGATCTCGAGCTGGCGGAACAGGCTGGCGTCGCCCGGACGCCGCAGGCGTTCGTCGTAGAAGACATGTGCGGCAGCGAGGATGGCGGCGCCGTAGACGTCGTTCTGCTGCTGCACGTAGGCGGCGTTGCCCATGCGCACCGGCCCCATGCCGCGGTAGCCGGGCAGTTCGTCGACGACGCGTTCCTCGATGCGCGCCTGGCCGCTGATGCAGTAGACCGGCTGCAGCTGGCCGTCGGTGGAATCGGCGACGCGGTTGATGATGTATCCGAGGTACTGCTCCATGGTCTGGGTCGCACCGAGACGGGTCAGCGCGGCGACCACGAACCACGCATCGCGCAGCCAGCAGTAGCGATAGTCCCAGTTGCGTCCGCTGTCGGCGGCCTCCGGGATGGAACTGGTGACGGCGGCGATGATGGCGCCGGTGTCGTCGAAGGCGTTGAGCTTGAGGGTGATGGCGGCGCGGATCACCTCGCGCTGCCATTCGAAGGGGATGCCGAGGTAGCGCACCCACTCCGCCCAGTAGTCGCAGGTCTGCTCGCGGAAGCGCTCGGCCAGCGGGCCGACCGCCTCGGGGCAGGTCTCGTCCGGGCCGAGCAGGAAGGTCAACGGGCCATCCATCACGAACGGCAGTTCTTCCAGCACGGCCGACAACGAGGCGTCGGTGGTCAGGCGCAGGACCTGCTCCGGCAGCACGTAGCGGATGTGGTTGCTGCCGTGGGTGATGGTCACCGGCGCGGCGCCGTGCGCGGCCCGTGGAGCGAGCCTGACCCGCACGCGCGGCGTGCCCGCGATGCGCCGCAGCTGGCGCACCAGCATCACCGGGCGGAAGGTGCGGCCGTACTGTTTGAAGCGCGGCGCGAAATCGGTGACCTCGATGCACGCGCCGTCATCGCCGTGGAGACGCGTGACCAGCACGGCGGTGTTCTTGACGTAATGCTGCTCGCCATGGGTGCAGCCGATGAGCTCGATGGCGAAGCGCCCGCCCGGATCGTCGTCGGCGCGCAGCAGGGCGTCGAACACGGGCTCACCGTCGAGCCGTGGCAGGCAGGCCCACACGATGTCGGCGCGGGCATCGACCAGCGCCGCGATGGTGGAATTGCCGATGAGGCCGAGATCGAGCGAGGTCATGAGAGCGTCTCCGTCGTCGCGCCGAGCGCACGCGCCAGCCAGGCGCGCACCGCCGCCGGGTCGGCCAGGCGGGCCTTGGCGAGGGTGTCGCCCGCGCCCACCTTGATGCTCGTACCGCCGCGTGCGTTGATCACTTCGAAGCCGTGTTCGTCGGTGCGATCGTCACCGATGAACACGGCGCGGCGGCCCGCGAAGGGCGCTTCGGCCATGAAGGCGGTGATCGCCGTGCCCTTGTCGGCACCGGCGGCACGGACCTCGATGACCTCGTGACCTCGTTGCACGACCAGTTCGGGCGGCAGCTCGGCGGCCAATATCGCGGCGAACTCGAGCACGCGTGCGGCGGCGCTCGGTGCCGCGCGGTAGTGCAGTGCCAACGCGGCGCCCTTGTCCTCGACCAGCAGCCCGGGCTCGCGCGCGGCGAAGCCATGCAGGCGCGCGCCGGGGGGTTCGAGCAGCGCTCGCAGGCCGGACGGCGGCGGGTACACGCGACCGTGCGCGTCACGGCGTTCGAGGCCGTGCAGCCCGGCGACCGGCAGGACCAGCGGTGCGAGCAGGCGATCGAGGGTGGCGAGGTTGCGCCCGGTGACCACCGCGAGTGCACCGGCGCAGGCCGCCGCAAGCCGTTCGAGCAGGTCGAGCAGGGTCGGCGACACGTTCACCGCGAGCGGCGTGTCGCCGAACTCGATCAACGTGCCGTCGAGATCGAGGAAAAGCGCGGTGGTGCGGGGATCGAACGGCTCTGGCATCGGCGACGGGTCGGCGGCAAGGCCTCGAGATTGTAACGGCTGGCCCGCGGACCGCCAGCCGTGCGGCGTTCAGCGCGGCTCGACACAGGTGCCGCCGGACGCTGGCAACCGCGCCGCGCTCGTGCGCCGCAGGCGTCGCGCAAGACAAGCCGCGCTCTCGTCACCGGCTGCGCGGCCCGTCGTCGGCACGCCGGCGGCGAGCAGGCGGTCGATCACGGCGGCGCGATCGGCGGTCTCCAGGGCGTGGTGCAGGGCCGTGTAGCCGTGGGCATCGCGCCGCGCCGGATCGGCGCCAGCGGCGAGCAGTGCATCGATGAACGCGAGATCCTGCATGCGGCTGGCGCGCATGAGGGCGGTCTGCCCCGTGTCATCGGCGACGTTCGGATCGGCGCCGAGTTCGAGCAGCGCGAAGACGAACCCGCGTTCGTCCGGCACCGGCGTCAAGCGCTTGATCAGCAGCGGCACGCCGTCGATCCGGCTGCGCGACGGGTCGGCGCCGGCCGCGACCAGGCGCTGCATGAGTTCGCGGTCGGCGCGCCGCGGCGACAGCGCGGCGAGCGCGTCGCGGCCGCGTGAATCGGTGAGGCCGGCGTCCGCGCCATGGGCGAGCAACCGTTCGACGATGGCCGTGCCGCGTTCGTCGCCGACCACTGCGTTGAGATACGGCGCGTCGGCGGCGTCGGCGCCATGGCCGAGCAGCACCTCGACCATCGCCCCATCACGCCGCTCGACGGCGTGCGCGAGGGCGTCGGCGGACGCTGCACCGAGATCGAGCAACAGGCCGACCAGTGCCGCATCGCCGCCGCGCATGGCGGCATCGAGGGCGCGGCCGACGGTGTCGCGTCCACCGTCATCGAGGCGCGCGCCGCGGGCGTGGAAACGCTCCAAGGCGTTCGCCTGGCGCTGTTCGATGGCGGCAAGCAGCGGCGTGCGCCCGCCGCCGCAGGACACGCGCGGGTCGGCGCCGGCGGCGAGCAGGGCTTCGACACGCGCCAGGCGCAGCGCATCGAGCGCACCCTCGATGCCGGCGTTGACGGCCGTGCACAAGGGTGGCGGGTCCGCGCCGGACGCGCGATCGGGATCGACGCCGGCGATGAGCAACTGCCGCATCACCGCGTCGCGCCCGTTGCGCACGGCGCCGGCCAGCGCGCCCGCCGCGGCGTCACCGTCGAGCGGCAGGCCGGCGGCGAGCAGGAGCGCGAGGGCCTCGCCGTCGGCCTGCCCGGCTGCCGCCCGGAGCAGTTCCGGGGCGATCTCCACCCGCGTCGGATCGGCACCACCCGCGCGCAAGGTCGCCAGGCGCGCGGCATCGAGACGGCCGCTCCGCACGGCCTCGAGGAGCGCCTGGTCGGCCGGCGCGCTGACCGCGCGCCAGGTCTCGGCGAGGTGTCGCGGGACGTCATTCACGCTCGCCCACAGCCACAGCTGCGATCCACCCACGACGAGCGTGTAGACGAACACCACGCCGAAGGCGAGGTGCTGCTCGCGCCGCCAGGCCAGCACCAGGGCCGGCGGCAGCGCGAGCACGTGAACGGCGAGCGCGCCGAGCCAGGGCAGGATCAAGGCCAGCGCCTCGGGTCCGTCCGGCACCAGCGCGGCACTGACGCCGAGCACAGCCAGCGCCGCCACGCACAGCAGCCACAGGCGCCATGGGCCGAAGCCTTTCATCGTCGCCCGGCGCCGTCGTCATGGCGTTCGACCCGGCGGAAGGTGCGTGCCAGTGCCGCGGCCTGGCGCGCGAGTTCCTCGCCACCGAGCCGCGCGTCGAGGGCGGCCGCGGCCTTGCCGTCACCGCGCGCGGCGAGCGCGAGCAGCAGGGCGTCGTCGCAGGGACGCGCGACGCAGGTCGCCGCAGCGAAGCCGCCGCCGACGCCGAGGCCGCTCAGCAGCAGCGCGGCCAGCGCGCGGTCGCGCTCGGGCCCCGGCGCCGCCGCCAGCGGTTCCAGCCAGGCGCGCGCCGCGGCATCCTCGCCCGCGCGCCAGGCGAGGATGCCGAGCACGCGCTGCGCAACCGGCGAATCGCCTGCGCTCACCCGGCAGGCCGCAACGATCGGCGCCATCGCGCCATCGTCCTGCGCGCCGCGCAACCAGGCATTGAAACGGGCCACGCAGCCGATCTCGAGCGCCGCGCCGTGGCCCGGCTGGCGCCGTAGCGCGGCGGCCGCGTGGCCGAGCGCGGCATCGGCGTCGCCGGTCTCCAGTGCGGCGCGCGCGAGCAGCAGTTCGTCCTGCACGACCGTACGCTCGCGCTCCGCCGCCGGCAGCGGCACGAGGCTCGCGCCGCCCAGCAGCAGGCTCACGCCAACGGCGCGCCGGAGGCGTCGCGGCGCGAGCGTCGACAGGCGCGTGATGCCGCCGGCGAGGATGGCGAGCAACGGCACCAGCGGCAGCCGAAAACGCGCACTGACGTAGGTCAGCAGCAGCGCGCCGGCCATGGACAGCATCAGCGCGGCGAAGAGCAGCGCGGTGCGGCGCGAGGGCAGCGTCGATGCGCCGAGCAGGCCGAGGATCAGCAGCACGCTCCAGCCGAGGGGGTTGGGTGCCAGCCACGGCGAGCGTGCCTTGTGCACGTAGTAGGTCTTGTTGTTGTACTGCTCGAAGTCGTTCAGCAGGTACCAGGCCTTGCGCACGAGGAGCGCGAGCCAGGCGATCGGATCGTCGGCGATGTCGGCGCGCAGTCGTGCGCGCCAGTAGGCGCTCATGGAAGCGATATCGGCGCGTGCTCCCGGACGATCAGCGCGGTAACGTCGCTCGGCCTCGAGGCGCGCCGGGTTGAGGCCCTCGCTGTAGCTCGCCAGACGCGTCGCCTGCTCGAAGTAGCGGCCATTGGCGCCCCGGTGGTTGGCCGCCCAGAGGTCGAACGCGCCCTGCCAGGGCAGCACGCGAAACTCGTCGGACAGGGCATGGTTGATCGCGCCCATAGCGCCGAGCAGGAGCAGCGCGGGGGCAACGCCGGCGACGAGCGGCGCCAGCCGCCCCCGTCCCCGTCCGCGGGTGGTGGCAAGGACCAGCCACCAGGCCGGCAGGCAGGCCAGCAGTTGCGGGCGCGCGAGCCCGGCGAGGACGAAGCAGGTCGTCGCCAGCACGGTTGCGGGCACGCCCCCTGGCGGCCTCGTATCGAGTACGGAGAGTGCGCCGCGCACGGCGGCCAGCACCAGGGCGACGGCCAGCGTGATGTCGAGCGGGTCGGCGGCGAAATGCAGTACCACCGGGTTCAGGCCGTAGAGCAGCGCGGCCAGCGCGGTCGCGCCCGGCCGCTGCCACAGGTACCGCGCGCTGCTCCATACCAGCGCCGTGCTCGCGAGGTGCAGCGCGCCGTTCAACAGGCGCGCGGCGAAGGCGAGATCGTCCGCGGTCACACCGAGTTGCATCAGCCCGGCGAGGAGCGCCGGGTAGAGCGGCGCGCGATAGAAGGGTTCGTGCGGCAGGCTGCCGGTCGCGATGGCCTCGGCCAGCGCCAGCATCTCGCGACCGTCCAGCACCGGGTGCAGTCCGAGCGGCGTCGCGCTGTACCAGAGCAGGAAACCGGCCGTGTACACCGTCACCGCGCCGCCGACCAGCAGTGCCCAGCGTCGCCCGGGGCTCGATCCTGCCGCTGTCGTCATCGAACTCGTGCCACAATCGCGCTCCTCCGGGGCGCCGAAATTACCACGCGACACGCCGTCGCGACGGCGGTCGGACACAAGGGGAGAAGACATGCAGGATTTCACCGACAAGGTCGCGGTCATCACCGGCGGCGCCAGCGGCATCGGCCTCGCCGTCGCCGCACAGCTCGCCGCCGCCGGCGCGAAGCTCGTGCTGGCCGACATCGAGCGCGGCGTGCTCGACCAGCGCGTCGCCGAGTTCAACGCCCGCGGCACGCCCTGCGTCGGCCGCGTCACCGACGTCGCCGAACGTGAACAGGTGCAGGCCCTCGCCAACCACGCCTGGGAGTGCTTCGGCCAGGTCGACATCGTCATGAACAACGCCGGCGTCGCGGTGTTCGGGCCGACCCAGGAGATGACCCATGACGACTGGAAATGGACCGTCGACGTCAACCTGTGGGGCTGCATCCACGGCGTCGAGTGTTTCGTACCGCGCATGATCGCCCAAGGTAGCGGTGGCCACGTACTGTTCACCGCGAGCTTCGCCGGCCTCGTCGCCAACCGCGAACTCGGCCCCTACAACGTGACCAAGGCGGCGGTCGTCGCGCTCGCCGAGTCGCTGCGCAAGGACGTGCGCGAGCACGGCATCGGCGTCTCCGTGTTGTGCCCGATGCGCGTGTCCAGCAACATCGACTTCAGCGCGCGCAATCGTCCCGATACGCTCGGCGGCCCGACCGCCAACCGCACCTATACCGACGAGGAGCGCGCCGCGCTCGACGGCCGCCTGCTCGACGTCGCGCCGGTCGCGGCGCTGGTGCTCGATGCCATCCGCGACAACGAGCTCTACATCCACACCCACCGCGAGGCCCGCGCTTATTTCGACAAGCGCGCCGAGCGCATCAGCGCGGCGTTCGAGCGGGCACTGTGAGGCGCGCCGCCGGGCTGCTGGCAATAGCGACCGCGTAACGATTGTTCACGTTCAGCACGAGCGCCGCACGGTGACCGGAGCCGTCGCCGCGGATAGCATCGATGGCATACAACGCCATCTCAAGGAGAGAAGTCGTGATGAAACGCCTGTCCAGAGCCGTCGGAACGGCCATCGTTCTGACGCTTGCCACGAGTGCCCACGCGAACCCGATCATCTTCGACAACATGGCCGTCGTCGATTTCGGTTTCGGTAGCGACTACGACTTCGGCGGCGGTCAGTTCATCGCCGACGATTTCACCCTTCAAGCGGGCGCGAACACCATCACCGACATCCACTGGACGGGCTTCTACGGCACCGCCGACACCCCACTCGCGAACGATGACTTCGACATTTTCATCTACGCCGACGCAGGCGGTATTCCGGATGTGGGCAACGTCGTGCTCAGCCTCACCGGCATTACCAACGCCAACCGGACCGATACCGGTATCGATGTGAGCGTCGGCATTCCCTTCGACCTCTATGCGTATGCCATCGACATCACGCCGCTCACGCTGACGGCCAACACCACGTACTGGCTCTCGATCGTCAACGACACGACGGCCGATCTGGACGATTGGTGGGCGTGGGGAACCGACAGTCAGGGCAGCGGCATCGCCAGCTCGAACAACCAGGTGACCTGGAATGTTTCGACACGTGCGGCGGATTTCCAGCTGACCGGGCAGGCGATTCCGGAGCCTGCGGGAGTGGCGCTGCTGACGCTGGGTATCGCAGGTCTCAGGCGCGGACGCCGGCGTCATCGCGCCTGAACCCGCGACGCCAGCCGGAACCTTCCACGGCCGACACGCAACCCACCACCCCACCCGCGTCTCCGCGGTGAGCGGCCGCTGCCGCCGACGGTACCCGCTCACCCCACTTCAACGGCGCCGCAACAGGCTCACCGTCACCGCCGGCAGGTAGGTGACGGTGACGGCGGCGGTGCCGAGCAGGCCGAACAGCACGATCGCGCCCACCCCGCGGTAGAGCTCGGCGCCGGCGCCGGGCAGGAACACCAGCGGCGCGAGGCCGCACACCGTCGTCACCGTCGACATCGCGATCGGGCGCAGGCGCGAGGCCACCGCTTCGGCCACCGCCTGCACCGGCCCCAGCCCCTCCTCGCGCACGTTCGTCACCGCCCGGTGCACGATGAGGATGGGGTTGTTGACCACCGTGCCCATCAGGATGAGGAAGCCGAGCATGGAAATCATGTCGAACGGCTGGTGCACGGCGGCGAACCCGAAAGCCGGCAGCAGCGCGCCGCCGGCGTTGAGCAGGGCGAGCCCGGCGACGCCGCCGGCGATGCCGAGCGGGATGGTGGTCATGATGAGCAGCGGATAGCCCCAATGACCGAAGATGGCGGCGAGCAGCAGGTAGACGACGATCAACGCGACAGCATAGTTGTCGCTCAGCGCGTGGCGCGTCGCCTCGAGCTGGTCGGAGGCGCCCGACAGGGTCACGCTGACATCGGCGGGGATGCGGCCGGCTTCGCGCAGCGCGCCGACCACTTCGTCGCGCACCCGAGCAACGCCGGTCTCGAGCGCCACGTTGCGCGGCGGGATGACATGGAGCGTGACGGTGCGGCGGCCATTGACCCGCCTGACCATGCTGGTGTCGACGGTCTCGACCACCCGGGCGACGCTCGCGAGCGGCAGCGCAGCGCCGCGTGGCGCGTGTACGAGGAGATCGTCCAGGGCGTCGACGCTGACGTCATCACCATGTTCACCGTAAAGAAAGACGTCGATCTTGTCGTCGCCGAGGAAGAACTCGTCGGCGTAGGCGCCGTCGGTCAGCGCGGCGACGGCAAGACCGATCTCGCCAGCGTCGATCCCGAGTTCGGCGGCGCGGCGCCAGTCCGGGCGCACTTCGACGAGTGGTTGCGAGAGCGTCAGGGTCGGCGGTTCAGGCAGGATGCGCGGCTCGTCGAAGACCTCGCGCGCACGTTCGTAGACGGCCAGCGCGACGTCGTAGATCGCTTCCAGGCGCGGCCCCGAGACGTCGACGTCGATCGAGCGCGTACCGCCGTCGTTGCTGGTGATGATCGAACCGCGGGCGACGAAGGCGCGCATGCCGGGGTAGCTCTCGAAATGGTCGGTGAAAGCCTGTATCAGCGATTCGATGTCGGCGGCGTCCAGCGGCGCGACCACCGCGCGCAGTTGCTGCGGCGCGACGCGCAGGTTGACGTACTCGAGTGGCGGCAGCGCCGCCTCGCCGTGGTCGTAGGCCGCGCGGTCCGCGCCCACTGCCGGCAACGCCCACGCCTGCACCGCGGTCGCCATGCGCTCCATCGCGGCCAGGTTGTAGCCGGGCGGCGCGTTCATGGTCGCGAAGGCCTTGGGTTCCTCGCCCTCCGGCAGGTACTCGGCCGGCGGCGTGAGCAGGATGATCACCGCCGCGCACGCCGCCACCACGACGATCACGCACACGAGCCGCCGCACTCGCCGCGCCAGCATCCAGTCGACCGCGGCGAGTGTCGTCCGGCGTGACCAGCCGCGCCCGCCCGCGCCGCTCTCGATGCCAAACCGTGCACCGGCCGTCGGCACCACGGTGATGGCGACCAGCATCGAGACGAGGATCGACGACGACACCGCGATGGCGATGTCGGAGTAGAGCTGGCCGGCCTCCTCGGCGATGAAGACGATGGGCACGAAGACCAGGATGGTGGTCAGGGTCGAGGCCAGTACCGCCGGCCATACGCGGCGGATGCCGGCGACGGCGGCGGCGAGGCGGTCGAGACCGCGGCGACGCTCGAGCTCGATGCTTTCCAGCACGACGATGGAATTGTCGAGCGTCATGCCGATCGCGAAGGCGACGCCGGCGAGCGAAATCACGTTGACCGTGCGCCCGCAGGCCATGAGGCCGAGGAAGGCGGCGATGGTGCAGACCGGGATGCCGATCACGCCGACCAGGGTGGCGCGCGCCGAGCGCAGGAAGGCGTACATGACCAACGTCGCCAGCAACGCGCCGAGCAGCAGGTTCTTCCACACGTTGAACAGCGACTCCTCGACGTAGCGCACGTCGTCGGATACCAGTGCGAGATCCATGCCGGCCGGTTCGAGGAGGTCGCGGTTGATGGCGGCGACCTCGGCCATCATCGCGCGCTTGATGGCGATGACGTTCGAGCCCTCCTCGCGCTGCACCGCGAGCTGGATGACGGGCTGGCCGTTGACGTAGGCGTGATCGCGCAACTCCCGGTGATCGAGAACGATGGTGGCGACCTCGCCCAGGGTCGTCACGGCATCGCCCTGCCGCGCGAGCACGAGATCGGACAAGGCATCGACACTGTCGAAGCGGCCGATGGTGCGCAGCAGGTAGCGCCGCTTGCCGCCCTCGATCTCGCCACCGGAGACGTCGCGGTTGCGCGCGCGCAGCCGCTCGCGCACGTCGCCGACCGTCAGGCCACGCTCGGCCAGGCGTGCGGCCTGCAACAGCACGCGCACCTCGCGCTCGGCGCCACCGCGCACCTCGACCTGCGACACCCCGGGCACCGTCTCCATGCGCGTGCGCACCTGGTCGTCGATGAAATCGTGCTGCATGTCCATGTCGAGCCCGCGCGGATTGCCCGGCAGCGGCGCGATGCGGAAGTACATGAAGGAGTTGGCGGAGAAGGCCGCGGCGTAGATGCGCGGCTGGTCGACGTTCTCGGGATAGCCCGGTACCTGCGAGAGCGCGTTGTTGACCCGCACCAGGGTCTCGGTGACGTCGATACCGAAGGGGAACTCGAGCTCGATCTCGGCGCGCGAACTCTCGGCCATGGCGATGAGACGCTTGAGGCTCGGCACCGTGCGCAGGTACTTCTCCTGCTCGATCAGGATCTCGTGCTCGATGTCCTGCGGGGTCGCGCCCGGCCACTCGGTCCGCACGGTGACGGTGCGCACCTCGAGATCGGGGATCATCTGTACCGGGATGCGCAGCGCCGCGGCGACGCCGAGCACACAGACGATCAGCGTCGCCACGGTGACGACGAGGCCGTTCCTGACCAGGCTTTCGAACATCGACGGCGCGCGGCTCAGCTGGCGTTCACGCGCGGCCCGCCGTCACGGCGCACCCGTGCAACGGCGGCGCCATTGCGCGGAGCGGCACGTGGATAGCACGGTGGTATGCCCGTGACCGCGCGCAAGTTGCGTCGCGACGCCGCAGGCGTGCCGCGCCTGCATGGCGAATCGGACACGGGCACTCAGGGCGGCGCATGCGGCGTCACGGCCTGGCCGTCGCGCAGGTGCTCGTTGCCGATCACCACCACCTCGGCGCCATCGTCGAGGCCGTCGGTGACCGCGACCCGGCCGGCGCTCGCCGGCCCGAGCGTGACGTGGCGTTCGTGCACGGTGCTTGCACCCTGCGTGCGCACGAGCTCCCACACGGTGACGCGCCCGTCGGGGTAACGCAGCACGGCATCGCGCGGCACCAGCACGGCGGCCGCGCCGCTCGCGAGACGCAAGGTCGCGCGGGCTGACATGCCGGGGATGAGCGTGACGTCAGCGGCGTCGAGGCGGGTCAACACGAGGAAGCTGCGCGAGGTGGCGTCGCTGAGTGGTACGCGCCCGACCACGCGCGCGTCGAGCACGCGCTCGGGATCGGCATCGAGCCGCACGGCGAGGCGCGTGCCGTCGTCGATGCGGCCGTACCAGGCCTGCGGGACGGCGAAGTCGATGCGCAGGTCGTCGGTCGCGACGAGTTCCACCACCGCGCTGCCCGGCTGCACCCACTCGCCGGCGTTGTGGAGCTTGCGGCTGACGGCGCCGGCGAAGGGCGCGCGCAGCACGTGGCGCGCGAGCAGCGCCTGCTGGCGGCGCTCGGCGGCCTGGCGCTCGGCGAGCGTCGCCTCGTCCAGCTCGACCTCGGCGCGGCGCGCGCGCAGTTCCGTTGCGGGGATGGTCCGTTCGGCGCTGAGGCGTTCGGCCTCGGCCAGCCGTCGGCGGGCGTCAGTGAGTTCGGCCGCCGCCGCCCGCGTCGCCGCGCGCGCCACCTCGAGCGCGATCGCGGCGAGTTCGTCGTCGAGCCTGAGCACGGTCGCGCCGGCAGCGATGCGGTCGCCGACCTCGACGTCCATTGCCGCCACCCAGCCGGCGACCTCGGTCGACAGCCGGGAAAGCCGCGGCGCGACCACGCTGCCGGTGACGGTGACGTCCCGTGACACCGGTTCGCGGTGCACGCGTGCGACCGTCACCACCGGATCAGCGGCCTGCACCGCGCTCACCGCGAAGCCCGCGCAGGCCGCGATCAGCAGGAGCAACGACGGCCGGCCGGTCATGACGGGACGATAGCAGAGTGCAGGCGAGCGCGCGGCTGTCACATCCGGGGCGGCTGGCGCGTCTTCACTGCACGCTCGGAACACGGAGTCGAACATGCCAGCCATCGCCGCGCGACGAACTGCGCTCGCCATCGCCGCCATCCTCGCCGCGCTCTACCTCGGCAACGGTTTCGCCATGGTGACGGCGCCACACGCCTGGTACGGCGCCGTGCCCGGGGTTGCCGCGAGCGGGCCATTGAACGCCCATTTCGTGCGCGACATCGGGTTCGCCTACCTCGTGGCCGGCACGGCGTTCGCCTGGACACTGTGCCGACCTTCGCGGCTCGCGGCATGCGCGCTCGTCGGCAGTGCGTGGCCTGCGCTGCACGCCGTGGCCCATCTCGCCGAGTGGCTGCACCACGGCCCGCCACCGGCCCCGATCCTGCTCGCCGACGGCCTCGGCGTGCTCATCCCCGCCCTGCTCGGCCTCGCGCTCGCCACGTGGGCACCGCGGGCGCCGGCGGGCACCGAACACCCACGAGGAGAGAAATCATGCTGAACCGCTTCCTGCACGGCCGCATCCGCGCCTTCGAACGTCGCTACGGCTACGACGGCAGCTACATGCACGAACTCGCCGACCTCGACCGCACCGGCTTCCTGCGTTTCATGCGCACCAGTAGCGGGCTCGGCCAGCACACCGGCTGCCTGCCGCCGACGGCATTCTTCGCCGCCAAGCTCGCCGCCATCCTGCACGAGGACTGCGGTCCCTGCGCCCAGCTCGTCGTCGACATGGCGCTCGAGGCCGGGGTCGCGCCGACCACGCTCGCGGCACTTGCCGCGGGTCGTATCGACGCCGCCGGCGAAGACGCCGCGCTGGCCTTTCGCTTCGCCCGCGCCCTGCTCACAGCGAGCCCGGTACTCGAAGACCTGCGCGCGGCCGCGACGACGCGCTTCGGCGCGGCCGGTCCCGCCGCTCTCGGCCTCGCCGTCGTCACCGCCCGCATCTACCCGGTGCTCAAGCGCGCCATGGGTCATGCGCACGCCTGCCGGCGGCTGCGGGTGGGCGACGACGACATCGTGCCGCGTAGCACCGTCGCGGCGGCCCCGGCCTGAACGGGGATTCAGCGGTGTCTGACACTGCAGGGCAAGTCGTTGATCACATGAAGAACGGTGCCTCGCACGGTGTTGAACGCGTGGACGGCAGCGCGATCCAGTCCGGCCGTGGTGCCAGGTCGGTGGTGCCTCGGGGCACTGGGCTCGACCGTGTCAGACCCGGCGACCGGGGTGATCGATGGGCGGTCGGGCCGGGGGCTGCCGCGGGGGCCTCGGCCCGATGGTGTGATCCGTCTCGGCGCCACGCCACCTTGGATATCCGGCGTCCGCGTGACGTCGCCAGGGACGGGGGTCGCGATGCTCCGCTTCCTGTAACGAAGAAACCCGCCGCAGCGGGTTTCTCCTCGAATACCAATCAGGAGTTCCTGTTCGGTGGTCGTCAACCCGTCTTCCGGCGCGGCCAGCCGATCCCGGCGAGGCCCAATCCCAGCAGCGCCAGCGAGGCCGGCTCGGGAACCGCGCCGGCACCGGCAATGAAGGTCAGACCGTTGACCCACTGCGACTGGGACGAGAACGTGTCCAACAACGCGCCGCCCGAGGTATAGCGCCGGATGTTGTCGTCACCGAAGCCGTTCGCAACCCAGAATTCGTCGTTCGTTGCATCGTAGGCGAGGCCCGAGATGGCGAAGTTCGGAAGGCCAATCGCGATCGCGTTGAGAAACGTGCCGGCAGCATCGTAGACGTTGATATTCCCCGCGTTCGTACCCGAGTACTCCCCGGTGAAGATGCGCGAACCATCGGAGTCGAGTCCGGTGGTGCCGACGGAAACGCCGGCGAGGGTAAAGGCCGCGACGAGGTTGCCAGCCGTGTCGTACTCCTCGAACGCACCACTCGAGTAGTTGCTCGTGATCAGGTTGTTGCCCCGGCGTCCGAGATTCTCGTTGCCGACACCCGTCGTGAACTCGAGCGACAGGGCGCCGGTGTTGAGATCGACGCTGTAGACATTCTGGAAGGAGGCCACGAACAACTGGTTGCCGACGGTCGCGATCCCCGTATAGGTGCGGCCGGCGATCGCGAGCGTATCAATCAGGTTGCCCGCCACGTCGTACTGCACGATCCGATTCCCGGTCGAATCGACGCCAAGCAACGTGTTGGGGGTCAAGAGCAGGGCGGGGGCGCCGGATGCATAGGCCAGCAATCCAAGCATCAAGAGCCTGATCCGAGTTCGCATGGTGGTCTCCTAAGATTTCCGAAGTTTCGATTAGTCGCGACAAACTACCGAAAAAGCTCGAGTTCCATCCGCACCGAAAAGGATTGTTATCAATTCTTTGCTTTTCGCGGGCGTCAGCGGCCGTCAGGGTCAGACCCCACGCGTGGTGGAGCTTCGGGGTCAGACCCCGCGCGGCAAGGCCTTGATTCCAGGGGACCTGGCGGCGCGAGCGGGGTCTGACCCTGGCGGTCAAGCCGTTGGTCATGACGCCCGGCATCGATGGGCGTTATGCTCCGCGGCCCGTCCTCTCTGCGAGCCGGCCGCCATGACCGAGCGTCTCCACTACACCGTCGACGGCGAGGTCGCCGTGCTGACCATGGATGATGGCAAGGCCAACGCCGCCGGCTTCGACATGCTCGCCGCGCTCGACTCAGGCCTCGCACGCGCCCGCGACGAAGCCCGTGCGGTGGTGCTTAGCGGGCGCCCGGGCGTGTTCTGCGGCGGCTTCGACCTGGGCGTCATCCGCGCCGGCGACCCAGACGCCATCGAGCGCCTGGTCAACGCCGGCGCGCGTCTTCTGATGCAGATCTATGGTCATCCGCAACCGGTGGTGCTGGCGGTCACCGGCCACGCGGTCGCGCTCGGCGGCTTCCTGCTGCTCGCCGGTGACTATCGCTACGGCGCCGAAGGCGATTACCGGGTCGGCCTGAACGAGACCGCCATCGGCTTGGCGCTGCCGGTGTTCGGCTTCGAACTCATCGGCGCGCGCGTGGCGAGCGACTGGCGCTCGCGGGTGACCCTGGGCGCCGAGCTGTTCGGGCCGCACGAGGCCTGTACGGCCGGCTTCCTCGACGCGGTCGTGGCCGACCCGCGCGCGGCAGCGATCGAGCGCGCCCGCGCGCTGGCCACCTACGACGCCACTACCTACGCCTTCAACAAGCGCGGACTGCGTGCCGCCCTGATCGGGCGCGTGCTCGCCAGCCTGCCGACCTGAGCGGCGCCGGGTCCGGAAACGCGTCGCCGCTACCTCAGTCGCCGTCCATCGACGCCCGGCGCGCACGGCGCTCGGCCTGGCGGGCAGCGCGCTCATCGTCACTCATCGATTCCCAGCGTGCGCGACGTTCGGCCTGCTTCGCCGCGCGCTCCTCGTCGCTCATCGATTCCCAGCGCGCGCGGTGCTCGGCCTTGCGCGCCGCCCGCTCTTCATCGCTCATAGACTCCCATCGACCACGCCGTTCGGCCTGCTTCGCCGCGCGTTCCTCGTCGCTCATGGCCTCCCAGCGTGCCCGCCGCTCGGCCTTGTGCGCCGCCCGCTCTTCGTCGCTCATGGCTTCCCAGCGCGCGCGGTGCTCGGCCTTCTTCGCCGCGCGTTCCTCCGCGCTCAGGCTCGACCAGTCGACGGGCGCGACGGCACCATCTTCGGCCAGGATCGGCGACGCGGCGCCTGCGAGCAGCAGGACCGTGCCGAACATCAGCGCACGGCGGCGCGCAGGACGAGACCGGGACAGGGTGGGGATCATGTTCGTTCTCCTCGACAGATGGGATTCGGACCACAGCCTGCGCGCGCGCGGCGCAAGGAAGATGGGCGAAATGCGCAGCAAGCGTGGATTTCGCATATCGTCCGGACGAGCCCTGAACCGGCGCAGGCGCTTCAATCATGCCCGACCAACGGTCATCGCGCCGCCGTGCCGCCGACGACTCGGCGCTTCACTTACACTGTCTGCCGCTTACCAGTCCCGAGGGAATCCCATGAGCAACCGCTTCAACGCCATCGCCGATGACATCCTTGCCAGCAGCGTCGCCCGCGCCGGCGGTGCCCCCGGCGTGGTCGCCGTGGCGACCGATCGCGAGGGCGATTTCTACACCGGCGCGGCGGGGTTGCGCCAGCTCGGCGCGGCGCCGCCGATGACGACCGACAGCGTGATGCTGCTCGCCTCCTGCACCAAGGCGGTGACCGGTGTCGCCGTCATGCAGTGCGTGGAGGAAGGCCTGCTCGATCTCGATGGCCCGGCGCGCGCGTACACGCCCGAACTCGGCGCCATCGAAGTGCTGGACGGTTTCGCGCCCGACGGTGAGCCGCGCACGCGCAAGCCGAGCCGCGACGTCACCCTGCGCGACCTCCTGCTGCACGTCTCGGGCTTCGGCTACGACTTCTTCAGCGAGGACCTGCGGCGCTTCCGCGTCGCGCGCAACGTCCCCGACACCCTGTCCTGTACCTTCGGTTCGATCCAGGACGTGCTGTTGCACGACCCCGGCGCGCGCTGGACCTACGGCTGCGGCATCGACTGGGCCGGGCGCGCAGTCGAGGCGGTGCGCGGCCAGCGTCTCGGCGAAGTCTTCGCCGAACGCATCTTCGCCCCGCTCGGCATGCACGACATCGCCTTCGAGATGAGCGCCGACATGCTGGCGCGGCGCGCCGCCATCCACCTGCGCGCGCCCGATGGCCAGCTCGCCGCCGCGCCCGACCTCGTGCTGCCGCAGCCGCCCGAGATGCACATGGGCGGCGCCGCGCTGTACGCCTCGATCGGCGAGTACACCAAGTTCATCCGCATGATGCTGAACGACGGTCGGGGCCCGCACGGGCGCGTACTCGAAGCCGCCACCGTTACCGCCATGGCGGCCAACGGTCTCGGCGCCATCAAGTGCACGCCGTGGGCGAGCTCCAACCCGCAGTTCTCCAACAGCGGTGACTTCTTCCCCGGCCTGTCGAAATCCTGGGGCCTGACCTTCCAGATCGTCGACGAGGACGCGCCGACCGGCCGCCCCGCCGGCAGCCTGTCGTGGGCCGGGCTCGCCAACACCTATTACTGGATCGACCGCCGCAACGGCGTCGGCGGCATCTGGAGCAGCCAGGTCCTGCCCTTCCAGGACGTCGGCTGCTACCCCGGCTTCGTCGATTTCGAGACCGCGGTCTACCGCTACCGCTGATCCGCGCCCGGAGGATCCGCCATGACCCGCATGCGCTTCGGCCTGTTCGTGCCACCCCACCACCTGCCGACCCGGTACAACCCGACCTATGCCCTCGCGCGCGATGTCGAACTCGTCCAGCTCGCCGATCACATCGGCTTCGACGAAGCGTGGTTCGGCGAACACCATTCCGGCGGCGTCGAGCTGATCAGCGACCCGATGCTGTTCATCGCCCACGTCGCCGCACTGACCCGCCACATCCGGCTCGGCGCGGGCGTGGTGTCGCTGCCGTATCACAACCCCTTCATGGTCGCCGACCGCCTGGCGTTGCTCGATCACCTCACGCGCGGTCGCGTCATGCTCGGCATCGGCCCCGGCGCGCTCGCCACGGACGCCGCGATGCTCGGCATCGACCCGGCCGATCAGCGCGACGCGCTCGTCCACGACACCGACGTCCTCATGCACCTGTTGCGCAGCGACGAACCGATCACGGTCGAAACCCCGCGCTACCGCCTGGTCGACGCGCGCCTGCAACTCGATTTCTACCAGGACCCTCACCCCGAGGTCGTGCCGGCCGCGGTCGTGTCGCCGGCGGGACCGCGCATCGCCGGCAAGCATGGCCTGGGCCTGATCTCGATCGGCGCGACCATGAAGGCAGGTGTCGATGTGCTCGCGATGCACTGGAACGTGCTCGAGGCGAGCGCGGCCGAATTCGGTCGCGTCGCCGATCGCGCTCGCTGGCGCGTGGTCGGCCTGATGCATCTCGCCGATTCTCGCGCGCAGGCGCTGGCCGACGTGCGTCACGGCATCGCCGAATTCTGTGACTACCTGCAGCACACTGCCGCGGCGCCGCAGATGCAGGTCACCGGCAACACCATCGACGAGTACATCGCCTGGGCGCTGGACAGCGGTTCGACGGTGATCGGAACCTGGCAGGACGCCATCGAGCACATCGAGCACCTGCTCGAACAGTCAGGCGGCGGCTTCGGCTGCTACCTGCTGTTCGATCACAACTGGGCACCCTGGAACGCCAAGAAGCGTCATTACGAAATCTTCGGCGACTACGTCATTCCGCATTTCAAACACACCCACCGCCGCATGCAGGCGAGCGAAGCGGCGCTGCGCACGGTGCGGGACGATCTCGCGGCGCGGCAACTCGATGCCATCGCGGCCTTCCGCGCGCGCCACGAGGCCGAAGCGACGCGCAGAGAGACCTGACGGCGAACGGGACGCCGGCTCACGCCTCCTGCGGCGGCGCACGGAACACCGCCAGCGCGCTGGTGTAGCCGTGCACGAAGGGTCGGCCCTCGACCTGGCCGATCTCGCCGTTGCAGAAGAAGCCGCCCAGCGGCAGTTCGCCGAGCTGCGCACGGCAGGCGGCGGTGTCGTGATCGCGCACGCCATACAGTCCTTCCCCGCGCCCGGTACACGAGAACAGGAGGCCCCCGGCCGCCGGCCGCTCGCCGAGTTCGGCGGCGAGGCGCGCCAGTACGCGGTCGAGATCGGCGCTCGAGGTCTCGCGGTCGCGCAGCTGGAACTGCACCACCTGGTGTTCGCGCAGTTCCGCGCCGATCCACAGCGCACCGCTCGCGGGGTCGCCACCGACGACGTTGCGCACGAGGAAATCGCCCTGGCCATGGCGGCTCTCGCCGGGGCGCATGGCGAGACCGAGGAACAGCGAGTGCCGCATCAGTGTGCGGTCGCGCTCGTCGGCGTGGGCGAAGAGCGAGTCCAGCACCGCGATCGGCGCGCGTCCGTCCAGACCGTCGAGCCGGTTGCCATCGCAGGCCGAGACGAACATCGGCTCGCCGACCGGACGACAACCCTGCGCGACCGCCCCCAGCATCTCGATGTCGCCGGCGAGCGCGAGCACCAGCGCGCCGGAGTACCAGTGACGCGTGTCGAGGAACAGCGCGCACTCGCCCGGCGCGCTACCGCCGCTGGCCAGGCCGCCGCTGATGACGCTGCCATTAAAGCCCTGTTCGAGGCCGCGCAGCAGGCGTTCGGTCGGGAACGAGAACGGATCGGCAAGGACGATGAAGTGCGGGCGCGAACCGGCGGCCAGGGTCGCCAGCCGCGCGCTGTGGTCCGAGCCCGGGGCGAGGTCACCGGCCTCGAGGCGCCAGGCGTCGAGCGCGACGCCCGGCAGGCGTGCGGCGGTCACGCTCAGCGCCGCGCCCGTTTCGACCTCGTGGCCGGCACCGATCACGCCGCCCGCCGAGCAGCCGAGCACGAGGCCGTCACCGAGGCGCTCGCCGAGCAGGCGCGGCAGGCGGTCGTAGGCGATGCGGTGCGCGGCGCCGGCGAAGACGACGACGAGATCGGGCGCGCCGCCGAGCGCGTCCAGCGTCGCCGTCGCGACCTCCTCGACGGCCGCCTCGGTGGTGGGCGCGGTACTCAGGCTGGAACTCCATTGCATGGCCGGCGGGTCTCGTGGTCAGGCGGGCTCACAGGCTGCAACGCGCCGCCGCCCGCGGTCAACGGCAGGCGCGTCGCGCCATGCTCCGTATAATGCCGCGACCTCCACCGCCGGCGACGGGCCCCGACATGAGCGACTTGATCGACGCCTTCCGCGACCTCCTCGACGAACGCGGCGTGCTGACCGGCGCAGACGTCAGTGCACGCATGATCCACGTCTGGTACCAGCGCCCGATCGAGGCGCTGTGCATCGTGCGCCCGCGCACTACCGACGAGGTCGCGGCCATCCTCGAGCTCTGCCACGACCGCGGCCAGACGGTGGTGCCGCACGGCGGGCTGACCGGCCTCGTGCAGGGCTGCAACTGCGGGCCGGGCGACGTCGTGCTCTCGCTCGAGCGCATGAACGCGGTCGAGGACGTCGACCCGGTCGGGCGCACCATGACCGTACAGGCCGGCGTGCCGCTGCAGGTGCTGCAGGAGACCGCCGAGCAGCACGGCCTGATGTTCCCGCTCGATCTCGGCGCGCGCGGTTCCTGCCACATCGGCGGCAACGTCTCGACCAATGCCGGCGGCAACCGCGTCATCCGTTTCGGCATGACGCGCGACAACGTGCTCGGTCTCGAAGCGGTGCTCGCCGACGGCACCGTGGTGACCTCGCTCAACACGATGATCAAGAACAACGCCGGCTATGACTTGAAACACCTCTTCATCGGCACCGAGGGCACGCTCGGCATCGTCACCCGCGTCGTCATCCGCTTGCGCGAGGCGCCGCGCGCGCTGTCGACCGCCTTCGCCGCGTTCGACGACTTCAAACAGGTCACCGCCTTCCTGCGCTACATCGATCGCGAACTCGGCGGCGCGTTGTGCGCTTTCGAGGTGATGTGGCGCGACTTCTACGAGCTCGTCACCACCGCGCCGGCCGACAACGTCCGCCCGGTGCCCTGCGAGTATCCCAACTACGTGCTGATCGAGGCGCTCGGTACCGGCGCCGAGGGCGCCGGCGAGCACTTCGAGGCGATCATGGGCGAAGCGCTCGAACAGGGCCTCATCGCCGACGCCGCGGTGGCGCGCTCGGAGTCCGACCGCAAGGCGATGTGGCGCATCCGCGATTCCGTCGAGAACTTCTTCCGCTACGGCCCGGCCTTCCTCTACGACGTCTCGCTCGGCATCCGCTTCATGGACGACTACGTGACCGAGGTGAAGCGCCGGCTCGACGAACGCTGGCCGGAGCATCATTGCTTCACCCTCGGCCACATCGGCGACGGCAACATCCACTTCGCCATCAACGTCGGCGACGACGGCGACGACGCCCACGCGCTGGTCAACGCCTGTGTCTACGAACCCCTGCAGCCGGTCGGCGGCTCGGTCTCGGCCGAGCACGGCATCGGCACCGAGAAGCGCAACTACCTGCCGCTGTCGCGCACGCCGAACGAGATCGCCCTCATGCAGCGGGTCAAGGCCACGCTCGACCCCAAGGGCATCCTCAACCCCGGCAAGATCTTCGGGGTCTGACCCCGTCGCGAAAGCGAAATCGCATGGAATCAGGCGCTTGACTCGTGGGGTCTGACCCCGGCATCCATGCGGACGAGGTCTACGCCCGCATCACGCGGCGGCTCGTGCCGTTCCTCTTCGCCTGCTATGTGTGCGCCTACCTCGACCGCGTCAACGTCGGCTTCGCCAAGCTGCGCATGCTCGACGCGCTCGGCTTCAGCGAAGCGGTCTACGGCCTCGGCGCCGGCATCTTCTTCCTCGGCTACACGCTGTTCGAGGTGCCGAGCAACCTGCTGATGCTCAAGCTCGGCGCGCGGCGCACCATCGCGCGCATCATGATCGCCTGGGGATTCCTCTCGGCGGCGATGATGTTCGTCGAGACGCCGAGCGGCTTCTACGTGCTGCGCTTCCTGCTCGGCGTCGCCGAGGCCGGTTTCTTCCCCGGCATCATCCTCTACCTCACCTTCTGGTTCCCCGCCGCGCGGCGGGGACGGGTGACGGCGCTGTTCGCCACCGCCGTCGCGCTCTCGACCGTGATCGGCGCGCCGCTGTCCGGCTGGATCATGCAGCACCTCGACGGCGCCCACGGCTGGGCCGGCTGGCAGTGGCTCTTCCTCATCGAGGGCCTGCCGTCGGTCGCCTTCGGCCTCGCCGCGCTGGCGTTCCTCGACGACCGCGTCGCCGACGCCGCCTGGCTCACGCCCGCCGAACGCGCGCTGGTCGCCGCCGACATCGCCGCCGAACAGGGCGCCATCCGCCATCACGGTGCGCTCGACGGCCTGCGCCTGCCTGGCGTGTGGCTGATGGGCCTGATCTACTTCTGCGTCGTCGCCGGGCTCTACGGCCTCAACTTCTGGCTGCCGAGCATCGTGCGCGATCTCGGCTACGCCGACGTCGTCACCATCGGCCTCGTCACCGCGCTGCCCTTCGCTGCCGCCACGGTGGCGATGGTCGTCGTCGGCCACAGTGCGGACCGCCGCGACGAACGTCACTGGCACGCCGCCGGTCCGGTGCTGGCCGGCGCCGTCGGCCTCGTACTGAGCGTGCTGCTGGCCGACACCCCCGCGCTCGCCGTCGCCGCGCTCACGCTCGCCGCCTGCGGCATCCTCGGCGGCCTGCCGCAATGCTGGAGCCTCGCCACCGCCTTTCTCGGCGGCTCGGCCGCCGCCGCCGGCATCGCCCTCATCAACTCGCTCGGCAACCTCGCCGGTTTCGCCGCGCCGGCGGCCATCGGCTGGATCGTCGAGACCACCGGCAGCACCGGCGGCAGTGTCTACGGCCTCGCGGCCGCGCTGGTATTGGGCGCGGTCCTGATCCTCGCCCTGCGCCCCGGCGACGCACCTGCATCCTGACCCGCTTCATCGCCTGCAACACGCCCAGGAGAGCAACCGATGTCCAAGCCTTCGATGCCACGCCTCGGCGTGGTCCTGTCCACCGTCACCGACGGCACGGTCGAGGAATTCGTCGAACTCGGCCGCCTCGCCGAGCAACACGGCTGGCACAGCGTGCTGGTCAACGAGGGCCGCGGCGACGCCATCGCCTGCGCCCAGGCGATCGCCGGCGCGACCCGCGACATCGTCGTCGGCACCAACATCGCCAACATCTATTTCCGCCATCCGCTGCTGTGCGCGGCGAGCGCGCGCGCGGTGGCCGAGATCTCGCACGGCCGCCTATGGCTCGGCCTCGGCATGAGCCACCGCGGCCTGCTCGCCCAGCTCGGCATCGACATGGGCGACGCCCGCGCGACCCTCGAGGACTACGCGGCGCGGGTGCGCGCGGCGCTCGCCGGCGAGGGCGGCAGCGGCTTCCTCAAGCCACCCGCCTCGCCCTTCCCGGTACCCGTGTTCGTCGCCGGCAACACCATCGAGAGCGCCGGGGTGGCGGGCCGCGTCGGCGACGGCCTGATGCCCTTTCTCACCCCGCGCAGCCACCTGCCGACGCTGCTTGCGCATGCCCGCGCGGTCGCCGCGCCACGCCACCTGGCGAGCTTCGGATGCGTGCTGTCGATCCCCACCTTCCTGAGCGACGACCTCGACGCCGCGCGCTCGGCGGCGCGCTACAACCTCGCCTTCTTCTCACAGTTGCCGAACTATCGCCGGCAATGGCGCCGGGCCGGCTACGGCGAGGCGATGGATGCCCTGCGCGCCCTGTGGGCGGGTGGCGGCGATCGCCATCGCGCCGCGGCGCTCGTTCCCGACGCCCTCGTCGACGACGTCTGCGTGCTCGGCCCGGCGGCGGCCTGCCGCGAACAACTCGAGGCCTTCCGCGACGCCGGCGCCGACGAACCGGTCATCGCGGTCAGCCCGGTCAACGAGGATCGCCTCGGCGCGACGCGCAAGGCGCTGGTCGCGCTCGCCGCCCACTGAGACCGGCTCGGGCACGGGCAGGGCGCGCCGGCACCCCGTCGCCTCCTTCAGCCCGCCGGCGGCCGGCGTTCGTGCAGGATGGGCATGAGATCGAAGTAGGGTCGAACGATCTCCGATTCGTTGGCCGCGAAATCCGCGAACGGGCCGTCGAAGAACACCCGCCCCTCGTGCAGCATGACCGTGCGCGGGCGCAGGCGGGTCAGCAGGTCCTTGTCGTGGGTGATGATGACCGTGGTGCGTTCGACGCCCGAGGGCAGGATCTCGTCGTGGGTGACCTGGATGAGGTCGTGCATGCGCGCGCTGGTGCTCGGATCGAGGCCGGTGGTCGGCTCGTCGTAGAACAGCACGACCGGGCTCATGGCGAGCGCGCGTGCGATCGCCAGGCGCTTGGCCATGCCGCCCGACAACTCGTGCTGGTCGGTGGCGAGGAAGTCGTCGTCGCCGCGCAGGCCCACCACGCCGAGGACGTGCGTGGCGACGGGGCGGATGTCGGCATCCTCCATCTGTTTCATCTCGCGCAGCCACAGCGCGATGTTGTCGTAGACCGTGCCGGAGAAAAGCGCGTTCTTCTGGAACACCACGCCCCAGTGGCCGTGGATGCGGTCGATTTCGAGCTCGCCGATGTCGGTCAGGCGGCGTAGCGGCGCGGACGGGTCGTCGTGATCGACCAC
The DNA here is from genome assembly GCA_050184115.1 of Gammaproteobacteria bacterium. GTDB lineage: Bacteria > Pseudomonadota > Gammaproteobacteria > JACKNG01. The sequence goes on from JBFXAQ010000009.1 coordinate 66,881, forward strand.
CGCGACGTAGCCGCGGTCCGGTTGCAGCTGGCCGAGCACGTGGTTCAGCAGCACGGTCTTGCCACACCCTGAGCCGCCGACGATGGCGACGGTGTCGCCGGCGCGAATGCTGAGACTCACGCCGCGCAACACGGCCTTGTCGCCGAAGGACTTGTGCAGGTCGTGGATCTCGATCTCGACAGCTGCCACGCCCGACACGGTCGCGTCCTTTTCAGCGCGCAGGGTCATGACGATGCCGGACCGTGACTCGCGCCGCGCACCTGCGCGCGGACACGCGTCGCCCGCTGGCCGGGAAAATCATGGTCGTTCCGGCGCGTGTCACCGCTCGCATCCCCCTGTGCCTTTGCCTGCATGTCTCGCGCGTCTCCTACCCCGGCCCGCGTGTGGTGCGGCACCTGCACGCGCTGAAGAGCGGACGCTTCGCCCGCGCACCGCGCACGTCGTGATCCATCGCCCCGGTCAGCGGCCCGCGCAATGGCGTACTTGAGTACAGGCCCGGCTCGGGAGACGCGTCCGCGCGGCGCATGATAGTGCGCACCGCCACGGCACCCTATACTCGGCCGGTCGCCGGCCGTGCAGCCCGGCGCGGATCGTCGAATCAAAACGTGCGGGGAGAACCATCCATGATCTTCGATGAATACGGCAACTACGACGGCATCGGCCTGGCGGAACTCGTGACCCGCGGCGACGTGTCGCCACGCGATCTCGTCGATAGCGCCATCGACGCCATCGAGCGCCTCAATCCCGACGTCAATTGCGTCGTGCAGCAGCTGCGCGACCATGCCCTGGCCGAGATCCGCCGCGGCCTCCCGCACGGGCCGTTCCGCGGCGTGCCCTTCCTGGTCAAGGAGTTCGGCATGCACTTCAAGGGCATGAAGACCTCGGCTGGCTCGCGCCTCGCCGCCGGGGTGACTTTCGACGCCGACACCGAGCTGATGAAGCGCTGCCGCAACGCCGGACTCGTCACCGTCGGCACTTCGACCACGCCGGAGATGGCCTTCAACGCCAATTCCGAGGCCGTCGTCTACGGGCCGACGCGCAATCCCTGGAACCTCGGGCATTCGGTCGGCGGCTCGTCCGGTGGCGCCGGTGCCGCGGTTGCCAGCGGCATGGTGCCGATCGCACACGCCAACGACGGCGGCGGTTCCATTCGTATCCCCGGCGCCTGCAACGGCGTCGTTGGCATGAAGCCGACGCGCGGCCGCACGCCGACCGGCCCTGATGCCGGCATCTTCCTGTGGGGGCTCGCCATCGAGTTCGCCGAGACCCGCAGCGTGCGCGACTCCGCCGCTCTGCTCGACGCCGTTGCCGGCCCCGACGACGGTTACTTCTACTGTGCGCTGCCGCCGAAGCGCAGCTTCCTCGCCGCCGCCATGACGCCGCCGGGAAGCTTGCGCATCGGCGTCCTCGACCAGCTGCCCGGTACCGCGCGCGCCGCCGCCGAGCAGCGCGCCCGCCTCGCCGACACCGTCAAGCTGCTCGAAGGCCTCGGCCACGTCTGCGAACCGGTCAAGATCAAGTACGACGCCGAAGCCTTCAACGAGTCGACCATCCGCCTGTGGGCGGTGACCCTGGGCTATTTCATGGACGCCTTCTCGAAGATGACCGGGCGCGCGATCGGGCCGAAGACGGTCGAGGCCGTCACGCTCGAGGTCTACCGCTATGCGCACAAGCTGAAGGCCGTCGAGATGGAATGGGCGATGGGCGTGCAGAACCAGGCCTCGCGCGCCGTCGGTGCGGTCATGCGCGACTACGACGTGCTGCTGACCCCGGGCCTCGGCCGCGAGGTCGCCAAACTCGGCGAACTCAACCAGAACGCCAAGGGCGTCGACATGATGACGTGGTGGCAGCAGCTCATGCACGACTACACGCAGTTCACGCCGCTGTTCAACACCACCGGCCAGCCGGCGGTGATGCTGCCCCTGTGGCAATCCAAGGCCGGGCTGCCCATCGCCATGCAGTTCGTCGGCCGCCTCGCCGACGAGGAGACCCTCTACAGTCTCGCCGGCCAGCTCGAGCAGGCCCACCCCTGGGCCGCGCGACGCCCGCCGATCTACGCCTGAAGCTGGCACGGAGCGGCGCCCGCGCGGCGCCGTTCCACGCCCCGACGAGGAACCATCCACCATGCGCCTGCCACCCCTGGCCGAAGACGCACTCGACGTCGATCAACGCGCCGTGCTGGACACCCTGCGCAGCGGTCCGCGCGGTGCCGGCGTCGGCCTGGTCGGTCCCTTCGGCGTGTGGGTGCGCGCCCCGGCCGTGGGCGGCCCGACGCAAGCACTCGGCGCGGCCGTGCGTTACGGCACGGGTCTCGCCGACGACCTGCGCGAGATCGCCATCTGCACCGTCGGCGCGCACTACCGGGCGAAATTCGAGTTCGCTGCCCACCGCGCGCTGGCCGAGCGCGCCGGCGTCGACCCGGTCCCGCTCGATCGTCTGCGCGACGGTCTCGAGCCCGGCCTGGCCGGCCCACTGGACCTCGCCTGGCGGGTAGCGCGAAGCCTGCTCGAACGACACCGTCTCGACGACGCACTCTACGCCGAGGCGCGGGCAGCGCTCGGCGAGCGCGGGCTCATCGAGCTCGTCACCACGGTCGGCTACTACTGCCTCGTCTCGCTGACCCTCAATGCTTTCGAGATCCCGCTCACCGCGGACATGACGGATCCCTGGCCCGGCGCCTGACGCCGCACTCGAGTCGACACGCCGCCCGGACGCCATTAGGCTGTCACGACACCCGCGACGCGCTCGCCGTCACCCGGGCCGCGCGCAACCAGCCGGAGCGGAGACCACCCGGAAGCCCTGTCCGTGCAGCGTCTGAGTCACAACGATCTCCAGCCCGGCGTGGCCGTGGCCTGGGACATCTACGACGAGCGCGGCACCCTCATCGTGCGCCGCGGCGCCGTCATCGCCCGTGCGGACCTGTGCGAGCGACTGCTCGAACGCGGCGCGTTCCGCGCTGCGCCAGTCGTCGAATCCCCCGCGGTCACGGCCGCGGCGACCTCGCCCTTCGTCGAGGCCGACGCCGTGCGTGGCACCCTCGCGAGCCTGCTGCGGGCCATTCATGACGGCGCGGCCGGTCCCGCCCCGGACGCACTGCTGACGCTCGTCGATCGCGTACTCGAACTGTCTTGGAAGAATGCCGACGCGACCCTCGGCAGCCTGCTCCTGGACGCCGAGGCGCCGTACACCGAAGTTCATCCGCTCATGGTCGCCGTGGTCACCGATCTCGTCGCACGCCGACAAGGTCTCGATGCGCCGACCCGGCGCGCGACCTGCGCCGCCGCGCTGAGTTGCAATGTCGCCATGCTCGAACTGCAGGAAAGCCTGTCGCAACAGGCGGCGCCGCTCAGCCCGGCACAGAGCGCAGCCGTGCGCGGCCATCCGCGGGAAGCCGTGCGCCTGCTCACCGCACTCGGTGTCGACGATCCGACCTGGCTGGCCATTGTCGGCGACCACCACGAACGCGCGGACGGCAGCGGTTACCCCGCCGGCAAGCAGGGCGAGGCGATTTCGGCGCCGACACGCATCGTCGCACTCGCCGATCGCTATGCCGCGATGGTCCTGCCGCGCGGCTACCGTGACGGCCTGCACGTGCAGCGCGCGATGCGCGAGATCTTTCTCGCGCGCGGCGCGGAAGTCGACGCCGCGCTGGCCCAGGCCTTCATCAAGGAACTCGGCATCTACCCGCCCGGGATCTTCGTCACCACCCGCAACGGTGACCACGCCATCGTCATCAAGCGCGGCCACCAGCAGGCCACCAGCCCGATCGTCAGTTGCTACGCGAACGCCGCGAGGCAGGCCTACCGGCGCCCGCTGATCCGGGATACCGGCGCCGCGAGCATCTATGCCATCGCCGGCATCGAGGCCCGCGCCGAAACCGGCTTCACCCTGCCCGAACTGTGGGGACACATGCACTGAGCGACGCGTACCGCTCGCGTACGAAGGCTTCCAGTAGAATGCCGCCTCCACCATCGGCGAGGGCGGCCCCGCATGCGCACCGATTTCGAGACCATCACGCCGGAACGCGTCGACGACCACGTCCTGCTCTTGTGGTTCGACCGCCCGCACCGCGCGAATGCCATGAACACCCAGATGGGGCTCGACCTGCGCGAGCTGTTCCAGGATCTCTACGTCGACCAGGAGGACCTGCGCTGCGTGGTCGTCACCGGGCGCGGTGAGAAGGCCTTCTCGGCCGGCGGCGACCTCAAGGATCGCGACGGCATGACCGACGCACAGTGGCAGCACCAGCACGCCATCTACGAACAGATGGTGCGCCACATGCGCGACTGCCCCATCCCCATCATCGGCGCGGTCAACGGCGCGGCCTACGGCGGCGGCTGCGAGTTCGCGCTGTCATGCGACTTCCTCTACGCCGCACGCACCGCGCGCTTCGCGCTGACCGAGATCACGCTCGGCATCATGCCCGGCGCCTGCGGCACGATTAACCTGCCGCACGCGGTCGGCGAACGCCGCGCGCGCGAGATCGTCTACACCGGCGCACCCTTCAGCGCCGAGGAAGCGCTGGCCTGGGGCCTCGTCAACCGCGTCTGCGAACCCGATCAGCTGCTCGAGGAGACGCTCGCCACCGCGCGGCGTATCGCCGGCAACGCGCCGATCTCGGTGCGCCAGGCCAAGAAATCGCTGGCCGTGTCGACCCAGGTCGACCGCGCGACGGGCTACCTCTTCGAGCTCGAAGCCTACAATCGCATGGTGCCGACCGAGGATCGGCTCGAAGGCGTGCGCGCCTTCAACGAGAAGCGGCGGCCGGTGTTCAAAGGGCGTTGAAAGTGCGCTGCGATACGTTGCGCGGCGCTTGGCATCCCCCGGCTGGGGTCAACCCCCCCGACTGACGGGGTCAGACCCCGTAAGACAAGTGATTGATGAGCATCGGTTTTGCCGAACCGACGGGGTCAGACCCCGCAGGCAGGAGGAGCGAGGACATGAACGGCGAACGTGACGTTTGGGTGCGCGAGGTCGGCACCCGGGACGGCCTGCAAAGCATCGCCACCGTCTTTCCGACGGCGGCCAAGCTCGAGTGGATCCAGCTCGAGGCCGCGGCCGGTGTGCCCGAGATCGAGGTCGGTTCCTTCGTGCCGCCGAAGCTGCTGCCGCAGATGGCCGATTCGGCCGCGGTGGTGCGCGCGGCAAAAGCCAATGGCGGCCTGCGCGTGGCCGCGCTGGTGCCCAACCTGCGCGGCGCCGAGAACGCCTTCGCCGCCGGCGCCGACCAGCTCAACTACGTGTTGTCGGTGTCCGAGGCCCACAGCCAGGCCAACGTGCGCAAGAGCGTGGCAGAGGCGCTCGACGAATTCGCCGCCATCATCGACTACCGTCGCGCGCATCCCGAGTATGCCCACGTGCGCGTGGCGAGCGGGCTCGCCACCGCCTTCGGTTGCACCATCGCGGGCCCGGTCGCGCTCGCCGACGTGGTGCGCGCGGCCGAGCGCCTGGTCGAACTGGGCGCCGACGAACTCGCCGTCGCCGACACCGTCGGCTACGGCAACCCGGCGCAGTGCCGGCGCATCTTCAGGGCCGTGCTCGACGTCGCCGGTGACATCCCGGTCGGCGCGCACTTCCACGACACCCGCGGCCTCGGCCTGGCCAACGTCGACGCTGCGCTCGACGTCGGCGTGCGTCGGTTCGATGCCTCGCTGGCCGGTCTCGGCGGCTGTCCCTACGCGCCGGGCGCCAGCGGCAACATCGTCACCGAGGACCTCGTCTTCATGCTGGAAGCGATGGGCCTGCGCACCGGCATCGACCTCGACGGCCTGCTCGCCGCACGCGAGGTGATGACGCACCACCTCGGCGGCGAGCCGACCCACGGCGCCTACGTCACCGCCGGCGCGCCCAAGGGTTTCGTACCGGCGAGCGCGGCCTGATACGGCTCGCGCCCACCGCGCGCGCCACCGTCAGCCGGCGCGCCGCCGGTGCGACGCCCCGGCCAGCCCGAGCAGGGCCAGCGCCAGGCTGGCCGGTTCAGGCACGTTGCCACCCGGCCCTGCCGCATCGCCGATGGTGAGATTGTCGATCTCGATATAGCCGTTGTTCGTGAACCCGCCGAAAGACAACCCGACGTGGATGGAGCGGATACCGAGATCGGACGTCAGGCCCCAGAAGCTGCCCGCCCCGGGCAGGGCGAAATTCCCGGTCGAGGCATCGCCGAAGACGACGAAGGCGAAGTAGCCGCGGGTAAGATCGTGCGCGTCGATATCGAAACCGGCACCGTACACACCGGTGGCGTCGCTCACCGAGGTGGCGGTGAAATCGAGCCGGAAGGAGCCGTTGCAACCCGCGCAATAGTTGTGGTCGGCACCGCCCACGACCAGGTTCAAGTCGACGAACCCCGTACTCGTGTAATCGGTCTCGCCGAGGACTCCGCTCATGACGGCGTCGCTCTGGCTGAAGGCGTAGGCGGGGTTTTCGTAGTCGTCCACGACCGTGGTGCCGAGCGTCGCCTCGAAGGCGGCGCGGCTGGCGTGGACCAGGGTCGCGTGCGCCGATGCCGCCACGCCCAGGAGGCAGGTCAGGCCCAGCAGCATCGAACCCATCGCTTTCGAACGTCGTGATGTCATCGCAGGATCTCCCAGGCAGGCTTGGATGCGCGCTAGCCCCGGTCCGGTCGAGCCCGGCTGCGAGCGCCGTAATGCCCGGTCGAGCGCCGGCGGCGGGTCGACTGGGCGAGACATGTTAAGGCCACCACGGTACCGCGGACGCGGGCGACACGATTGTTGACGCGGGCGATGGTCGCCGCGCGGCGCGCCCGCCCGCTTCAGTCCCCGCCCGCCAGCCAGGCCAGCGCCGCGGCGGCATCGTCGAACACGCGGAACTCGCGCCGATCGTCGCTATCGGCGGCACGTTGCCCGGCGAACATGCGCGACAGGCCGTAGACCAGCGCGCTGGCCGCGATCACCGCCGAGCGGGCGCTGCGCTCGGGATTGTCGAGCTGACGCGAGTAGCGGACGAGATCCGCGATCGCTGCGCTGGGCAGGTCGACGAACTCGACCAGGCGGAAATCGACCAATTCGTCGTAGGCGCGCGCCCGGGGATCCCGCCACACGACATCGACGTAGGCGAACAGTGCGGCGCGGTCGACCGCGCCCCACCACCGGCTGTGCACGCGGCCGTGCTCGTGGTCGATGTCGACGTCGAATGGCATCGGCGCATGGTACGCGCCGGTCCGCCTGCTGTCCGCCGCGTGCCGGCAACCCGTCCCGGCGCTGTCGTCGACATGCGCCGGAACGGGAATTGGCCGACCGTCAGTTCGCCGCGCGGTACCACGGCGTCACCGTCGCACTGCTTGCCACGGACGCGGCCGGGAGGCCGTCGAGGTGCAGGCGCGTGACGGCGTCCGGCGCGGCGCGGTACCACGGCCCGGGGCTCACCGCGGCAGCCGGCGTCGTCGGTACCCGGGTGAACACGGTCACCGTATGCGGCGGCGGGAACAGCGGCGCGGCCTCCACGCGCGGGAACGTGCCGACGGACAGCGTACTCGCGGCACACAGCAGCACGGCCAGGGTCTTGTCTTTGCGATGGGTCATGGCGTCTTCCTCGTTTCGATGGTCGATGGTTGGCGCGGTCTGCGCGCAATGCGCGTTGCCGCGATGTCGACCAGTGTGGACGCCCGGCGTATCGCCGGTGTTTCGCCCGTGCTGCGAAGTGTTGGTGACTTGTAAACCGCGGCGCCGCCGCGGCCGGTCGTGGTGCGCCGTTCAGGCGCGGCGGTCGAGCAGGCCAGCGACGAGGCGCTTGAAGCGCTGCAGGTCGAGTGGCTTACGCACCAGGGCGCGCAGGCCAGCCGCCTTGACCTGCGCTTCGTTGAGCGAGTCGGCGTAACCCGAGTACAGCACGACGGGCAACTCGGCGCGCCGCGCGAGGAGCTGACGGCCGAGTTCGAAACCGGTCATGGCCGGCATGGTCTGGTCGGTGACGACGAGGTCGAAGGCCGACGGCGCGGCGACGAAGCGTTCCAGGGCCTCGATGCCGTCGTGGGCGACGTCGACCTCCAGGCCCCAGCTCTCCAGCAGTTCCTCGAGAAACTCGGCCACGCCGCGATTGTCGTCGACCAGCAGCACGCGGCCGTCCAGCGTGGCCTGCGCACGCTCGCGCCGCGGCTGCAGGCGCCGCTCGGGAGTGATCGCGGCACCGTGTTCGACTGGCCACAGGATGCGAAAGCGCGCGCCCGCTCCTGGGCTCGTTTCGACCACCACGTGGCCGCCATACTCGTGCACGATGCCGTGCACACTCGACAAGCCCATGCCGCTGCCACGGCCGGCGGCCTTGGTCGAGAAGAACGGCTCGAACATGCGCTCGAGGATCTCCGGGGCGATGCCCGGGCCGTCGTCGGCGACGACCAGTTCGATGTACTCGCCGCCGACCTCGTGCCGGCACGAACTGCACAAGTCACCCGTCGTCACGGCGCACCCGACCGACACCTGCAGGCGACCGGCGCCGTCCATGGCGTCGCGCGCGTTGATGCACAGGTTCACCAGCACCTGTTCGACGTGCATGGGATCGATGACCACACGCGGCAGATCGCGCGTGAGTCGCGTCTCGATATGCAGCGTCGCCGGCATGGTCGACTCGAGCAGTTGCATGCCCTCCTCGACCACGCGCGCGAGATCGAGCGAACGCGGTTCGCCCTGCTGGCCGCGGCTGAAGGTCAACATCTGCTGGACGAGGTCGCGTGCCCGCTCGCCGGAACGACGCGCGCGCTCGAGGTAGCGCAGCAGACGCTCGTCGCCGCCCCCGGCGATGTGCTCGGCGGCCAGTTCGACGTAGCCGAGCATGCTGGTGAGGATGTTGTTGAAGTCGTGCGCGATGCCACCGGTGAGCTGGCCGATGGCCTCCATCTTCTGCGCCTGACGCAACTGTCCCTCGAGCACCTGGCGTTCGTACTCGGCGGCGTGGCGCTCGGTGATGTCGCGCAGGTAACCGATGAAAACCGGGCCGTCCGGCCCGTCGGCGACGCCGATGGCGAGTTCGACCGGGAATTCCTCGCCGCCGGCGCGCATGGCGATGACTTCGCGACGCTGATCGAGGTAGAGCCCCTCGCCGGTTGCCAGGAAGCGTTCGAGTCCCGCGCGGTGCTCCGCGCGGAAGCGTTCGGGGATGATCAGATCGGCCAACGGGCGACCGAGCACCTCGGCCCTGGCATAGCCGAAGCAGCGCTCGGCGGCGGGGTTGAATTCCATCGCCAGACCCTCGGCGTCCATCGCGACGATGCAGTCGAGGCCGGATTCGACCGTCGCGTGCAGGAGGTCCTCGCTCTGGTGCAGCGCGCGTTCACGCTGCCGCTCGCGCGTGATGTCGCGCACGATGGCAAGCACGTGGCGTTCGCCCTGGTAGTCCATCAGGACCGCGCGCGGCTCGCAGAAGAACTCGCTGCCATCCTTGCGCGTGGCGTGGTCCTCGGTCTGGGCGTAGCCCTCGGCGACCACCGCGTGCATGAACTGCCGCCCCGCCTCGCGACGATTGACCGCCAGCACGTCGAGCACCTGGCGCCCGAGCAGCTCCTCGCGGCGGTAGCCGTAGAGGCGTTCGATGGCGGGATTGACGTCGACGATGGTGCCGTCGAGGCGCAGCAGCACGACGCCGTCGACCGAAGCGTTGAAGATGGCGCGGTACTGCTCCTCGCTCGCGCGCAGGGCGGCGGCAGCGGCGTCGCGTTCGATCTCGGTCACCGCGCGCTGGGCGAACAGGCGCAGCAGCGACTCGGCGCGATCGCGGTCGGCCAGTTCGCCGAAACTCATCACGGTGATGATGCCGACCGGCTGGCGCTCACGATCGAACAGGGGATAGGCGGCGTAGCTCTCGAGGCGCGGGTCTTCCTCGCGCACCTCGGGGAAGAGGAAGCCGACGTTGCGCGGGTAGAAGCGGAATTCCTGCCCGACGACCGTCTCGCACGGTGTGCCTGCGAGGGCATAGGTGTTCCTCGGCATGAAGCGGCCACCGGCGTAGCAGGCCAGCATCTCGATCGACGGCACGCCGTCGACCATGACGTAGCGTCCGATCAGCCCGAGGTCACAGCCGAGCAGGTCGGTCGCCGCGCGCACGAGATCCTCGTAGACCGACTCGACCCGTGCGCCGGAGATGACGCGGGCCGCTTCGAGCAGGAGATCGCCAGACGGCGCGCTCATCGTGCGCCTCGCGCGGCGCGGTCGCGGCGACAATCGGCGGTGCGGTTGGTGATCGCGTGGCCCATGGGACAAGCCTAGCAGCGCACGTGCGACGCGGGCCGCGCGGCTACAAAGTGCCAACGATTGAAACGTGGCTGAAACACGTGCACTCCGCCCGGCGCGGTCAGGTGGCGCGCGGCGCGGGCACGAACAGGTAACCGAGGCCACGCTTGGTGCGGATCGCGCGCGGTTTGTCCGGGTCGGCCTCGATTTTCTTGCGCAGGCGGGCGATGCGGATGTCAATGCTGCGGTCGTAGGGGTCCCAGTCGCGGTTCTGCGTCAACTGCATGAGCTGGTCGCGCGACAGCGGGCGGTTGGGACGCTCGACGAACACCCGCAGCAGTTCGAACTCGGCCGCGGTCAGCGGCAGCTCCGCGCCCGCGGCGTCGAAGAGCTGCGCGGTGTCGAGGTCGAGCTGCGCGGCGCCGACCTGCACGCGGCGGGTCGTGGCGGCCACGGCGAGGTCATCCGGCGAACTCGCGGCGACCGCGCGCTGGTAACGCCGTGCCACGCTCTTCAAACGCGCGCGCAGCTCGCGCAGGTCGAAGGGCTTGGCGAGGTAGTCGTCAGCGCCGACCTCGAGACCGACGATGCGATCGACCGTCTCGCCGGCGCCGGAGACCATGATGATGCCGATGTCGAACTGCTCGCGGACATGGCGCGCGAGACTGAGCCCGTCCTCGCCCGGCAGGCCGACGTCGAGGAGCACGACGTCCGGCACTCGTTCCTGCAGCAGGACACGCATATCCGCACCGCTCGCCGCCGCCAACACGGCGTAGCCGTTGTCGCCGAGATAGTCCTGCAGCAGGTCGCGGATGTCCTCGTCGTCGTCGACGACCATCACCGTCACGCGTTCACTCATGGCAGCCCCCCCCCACGTGCACGCCGCCCGTCACCGGTCCGGGCCGGTGGCGGGCAGCGCATTCTTGCATCATCGCGCCGCGGCAGACAGCGCCACGGCGGCGGCGTCAGACGCTCGCCGTCAACAGGCCGACGAAGCCGCCGAGCGCGGCCAGGCCGGCCAGCGCGGCGTGGCCGCAGGCGACGAGGACGACGACGAGTTCTTGGGATCCGCTGGCTTTCATGACAGTGCTCTCCGTTGGCGCCGGGAACCGGCATTCGGCGGGCAAGTCTAGGGGTGGACGGTATCACGCACGTTGCAGCGCCCCGCCGCTTTGTTGCCGGATTGTTGCCGGCCTTGATCGCGGCCACCTCGAACGCACGCCGGGCGCGTTACGCTGCTCACTGATCCACGGTCCACGGAGCCCTGCATGAGTACCGCCGACACCCGTATTTCGCCTCTCAAGATGCGCCAGGCGCAGTTCCGCCGCGCCGTCCACCACATGGGTCATCTCAAGCGCGGCGTGATCGATTTCTTCCTGCGTCCGAAGCGCACCCTGTCGGTGTGCTTCCCGGTCGAGATGGACGACGGCTCGGTGCGCGTGTTCCGCGGCTACCGCACCCTGCACAGCACCATCCTCGGCCCGGGCAAGGGCGGCATCCGTTACCACCCGCGCGTCACGGCGCGCGAGGTCGAGGGCCTGGCGACCCTGATGACTTGGAAGTGCGCGTTGATTCGCGTGCCCTTCGGCGGCGCCAAGGGCGGCGTCGCCTGCGACGCCAAGACCTTGAGCGAGGGTGAGCTGCGCCGCATCACCCGTCGCTATGTGGCCGAACTCGGCGATAACATCGGGCCGCATACCGACATTCCCGCACCCGATCTGTACACCAACCAGCAGACCATGGCGTGGGTCTACGACACCTACCAGGCGCTGCATCCGGGCGAAAACAACCTGCCGGTGGTGACCGGCAAGCCGCTCGACCTCGGCGGCGCCGAGGGTCGCAGCGAAGCGACCGGCCACGGCGTCGTCAGCGCGCTGACGCGCTATCTCGAACTGCACCCGCTGGACGGACACCGCGACCTCGCCGGCTGCCGCGTCGCGGTGCAGGGCTTCGGCGAGGTCGGTCGCGTCGCCGCCGAGCGCTGCGCCGCACTCGGCGCGCGCGTCATCGCCATCAGCGACTCCAGCGGCGGCATCCTCGCCCGCAACGGCCTCGACCTCGCCGAGGTGAAGCGCCACAAGGCCGCCACCGGACGCGTCGACGGCCTGCCCGGTACCACCACCATCGACAACGAAACCCTGCTCCGGCTCGACTGCGACGTGCTCATCCCCGCCGCGCTCGCCAACCAGATCCATGCCGGTAACGCCGCCGACGTTCGTGCCCGCATCATCGTCGAAGGCGCCAACGCGCCGCTCACGCCGCAGGCCGATCGCATCCTGCAGGAACGCGGCATCACGGTGCTGCCGGACATCCTCGCCAACTCGGGCGGCGTGGTGGTGAGCTACTACGAGTGGGTACAAAACCTGAAGAACGAGTCGTGGACGCGCGCCGAGAACCTCGCCCGGCTCGACCAGCGCATGCAGGACACGACGTCCGCCGTGGTCGGTCGCCTCGACACCCTGCTCGCCGAACACCGCGACCGTCAGCGCCCGCCCGACCTGCGCACGGCGGCGCTCGCCATCGCCATCGAGCGCCTGTCGCGGGTCACGCTGGAACGCGGCATCTGGCCCTGAGCGACCGCCCGCGTCTTCGCGCGGGGGACAGTATACTTTTGCGCGCCCCGCGAACCGGGTGACCCGGGCCATGCGGCGCGCAAAAGTATACTGTCCCCATCCTGCCGCACCGCCGGCGCCGTCACCGAGGCCCAGGCATGTCATTGCTCACGCTGGAATCGCGCTTCGCGCAGACTACCCGCCACACCACCCACTACCTCGCCTGTGGACCCGAGGACGGGCCGCTAATCGTCTTCGTGCATGGCTGGCCGGAGCTGTCGCTGAGCTGGCGCCACCAGCTGCCGGTGTTCGGCGGCCTCGGCTTCCGTGCCATCGCGCCCGACATGCGTGGTTATGGGCGATCGTCGGTCTACCGCGAGCAGGCCGACTACCGCCAGGAAGAAGTCGTGCGGGACATGCTCGACCTCGTCGACGAACTCGGCCACGAGCGCGCGATATGGGTCGGTCATGACTGGGGCAGCCCGACGGTGTGGTGCCTGGCGCGCCTGCATCCCGAGCGCTGCCACGCCGTCGCCAACCTCTGCGTGCCCTACTTCACCATCGAGAACGGGCTCGACTACGTCGTTGACCTCGTCGATCGCACGCTCTACCCGGAAGAGGAATACCCGGCCGGGCAATGGGACTACATGCGCTTCTACGAGGAGAATTTCGCGCGCGCGACCGCGGCGTTCGAGGCCGATCCGTATCTCGCCGTGAAGCTCCTGTTCCGCAAGGGCGACCCGGCCGATGCCGGCAAGCCGGCCTTCACCGCCGGCATCCGCCGCCAGGGCGGCTGGTTCGGCCCCCTCGATCGCGCCCCCGACATGCCACGCGACGACGACGTGGTGAGCGAGGCCGATCTCGAGATCTATGCCGAGGCGCTCGGCCGCAACGGCTTCTTCGGCCCCGACTCGTACTATATGAATCACGCCGCGAACGCGGCCTGGACCGCCGGCAAGCCCGAGCGCCTGGACCTGCCCGTGCTGTTTCTCGGCGCACGTTACGACTACGTGTGCCAGACCGTGACCGGCCGCCTCGCCGAACCGATGCGCGCGCGCTGCGCGAACCTCACCGAGTACGTCGTCGACAGCGGCCACTGGATGGCGCAGGAACGTCCGCACGCCGTCAACGCGGCGCTGGCGCGCTGGCTGGCGGAGTCGCTCGGCGCGGTGTGGCCACGGCCCGCGACGCACGTTTGAGTCGCCCCCGGCGCCCCGCTCCAAGCCGCGCCGCACGCCGGCTCGGCCTCGCCGCGCTGCTGGTCGCGGTCATCGCGGCGGCCGCGGAGCCCGAACCGACACCAGCGACGACCGGGCTGCCGCCGCCGACCACGCCGCTGACCCTGGACCCGCTGGCCGGTCTCATCACGCATCTCGCCACGGCACCGGCCACCGAACGCCTGCAGTTCGCCGCGGTTGCGCTCGACGAACTGGCAAGACGCTACGACGCGGAACTCGATGCCGCCGCGCGCGATCCGCGCAGCGCTCTCGACCCGGCCGGCACCGCGCGCTGGCGCGCCGCCGCCGCGCAGAGCATCGCCGAGGCCCGCGCCCTGGCCGACTCGCTGACCACGGCGCCAGACGTCCAGATCTTCGTCGACCCGGGCCCGACGCTGCGCTTCGTCCTGCACGGACGCACGGTGATGGTCGATGCACCGCGCCTGTCCGGCCCGCGCACCTTGAACGAGCATATCGCCGAGCGCTACTGCCGCATGACGCGCTGTCCCGATCTCTTCGCGCCGGAAGACGCGGCTGGCGGCGAGCGGCCGTGGTCGAACTGGAGCTTCGGCGGCGGCGAGGTGGCGCGGCTCGACACCAGCAGCGGGCTCGATTTCCGCTTCGCGGATCTCGAACGCATGGGCGAGCGCAAGCGCGCCGCGCTCGACCTGGTCGAAGCACTGGAACGCTCGGCCCGCCAACTCGCCTGGTACCGCCAGCGCGGCGTGCTGGTCGAGTGGCCGGCACTGCACCTCGCAACATCACCGGACAGCGGCGCGGGCGTGCTGGTGGTCAACAGCGCCGGCGAATACCTGCCCTTTGCGTCGCGGCCGTGGGCGCTGCCGCGCGGCCCGCTCGCGAGCTGGTACCGCGCGCGCCTCGACGGCCGACGCTTCCGCTTCGTCTTCGACGACGCCGCGGCCCTCTTCGACGCGCGCTGAAGCCTGCCTCAGGCCGCGCTCACCACCATGCGCGAGGTGAAGCCGTTGGTGCCGCTGAAGGCAAAGCTGCCGCTGGCGCTGTCGTGGCGGTGCACCACCGATTCGTACTGGGTGTAATCGTAGAAGGCCGGCGACGGCAGGTTGGCGATGGTGATCGGCTGGCCGTCGAGGCCGGCGAGGCGCTTCATCTCGACCGCCGACGACGGCGTCGACCAGCCCAGGACTCCATCGCCCCCCCGCACAGTCAGCGGTACGCGCTCGCGCGCCACGGTGAGCTTGTGGAAGCCCTGGAAGGCGAGCGGGAAAATCGCCTCGAAAGCGGCGCTGCGCGCCTCGTCGAGGCTGTCGTCGAGCTGGATGCGCACCCAGTTGCCCATGTCGAAGGTGGCGAGGAAGGCGATACCGGCGAGGTCCGCGCCGCCGACCTGGCCGCCGGTGATACGCACCAGGCGGTTACCGAGGCATTGCTTGTCGGTTGGGCGACCGAAGTTGCACGGGCACGGAATCGCGCAACTACAGCACTCGGCGATATCGGCCTCGAGCGCCCAGGCCGCGGCGGCGTGGGCACGGGTGAGGATGGTCGGGGCGGTGGTGGCGAGGCCGAGGACGGCGGCGAATTCGCGTCGGTTCATGGGCGGGCTCCTGCGGGCCAGGGATGACCCGCCGGAGTATACGCAGCGCGACGGTGACGGCGATCTGCCGCCCTCACCGCGACCGGCAAGCCGCGGTGACGCTGCTCAGCAGGCCTCGAACAGTCCCGCCGCGCCCATGCCCTTGCCGATGCACATCGACACCAGGCCGAGCTTCTTCTGCCGCCGACGCAGTTCGCGAATGACCACGCCGGTCATACGCGAGCCGGTCATGCCGAACGGATGGCCGATGGCAATGGAGCCGCCGTTGACGTTGTAGAGGTCGTTGTCGATGCCGAGCTCGTCGCGGCAGTACAGGCACTGCGACGCGAATGCCTCGTTCAACTCGATGAGATCGATGTCGGCGAGCTTGAGACCCTTGTAGCGCAGCAGCTTGGGGATCGCGAAGACCGGACCGATGCCCATCTCGTCGGGCTCGCAGCCGGCGACCGCCCAGCCGCGGAAATAGGCCAGCGGTTCGAGCCCGAGCTGCTCGGCGCGCTTCTCCGACATCAGCAGCGTCATCGAAGCGCCGTCAGAGAGCTGCGAGGCATTGCCGGCGGTGACCGAGCCGCCTTCCTCGAAGGCCGGCTTGAGCTTGGCCAGGCCCTCGAGCGTGGTGTCGGCGCGGTTGCACTCGTCGCGATCGACGGTGCCCTCGACGATCGCCGTCTCCTTGGTCTCCTTGTTCATGAGCTTCAACCAGTTCACCGTCATCGGCGCGATCTCGTCGGCGACGCGGCCGTCGGCGACCGCAGCGGCGTAGCGCTGCTGGCTCTGCAGGGCATACTCGTCCTGCGCTTCGCGGCTGACCTTGTAGCGCCGCGCGACGACCTCGGCGGTGTTGCCCATCGCCATGAAGATGGCGGGGATCTCGGCGAGCAGGCGCGGGTTCTCGTCGAACTGGGCGGGCGTGCCACGATCGAGGCCGGTGATCGATTCCACACCGCCGGCGATGGCGATGTCACCGCAACCGCTCGCAATCTGGGTCGCGGCAACGGAGATGGCGTTGAGCCCGGACGAGCAGGCCCGGCTCAGGGTCATCGCCGAGACCGTGATGGGCAGTTTGGACAGGGCCACGGCGTAGCGCGCGACGTTGGCCGACTGCTCGCCGATCTGGCGCGCCGCGCCGACCACCACGTCCTCGACCTCGACCGGGTCGACTTTGGGGTTGCGCGCGAGCAGCGCGTCGATGCAGTGCGCGACCAAGTCGTCGGCGCGGGTGAGATTGAACGTCCCGCGGTGGGCCTTGGCGAGACCGGTGCGGATGTTGTCGACGATGACGACCTGGTTCATGTGGATGTCCTTCCTCGTGCTTGGGCTGGCAGATACGGCGAGGCGCGATTATCGGTGAAAAGCACGCGCCACGTCGCGTGCACAGGAACGCCGTTCGGACGTTCGACCGCTCGATGCACACGGCGGCGCGACGTGCCGGGACACCGCACGACCGCCACCACCGCACGCGGCCTGGCAACACGTGGTGAATTGCGTGCCTGTTTGGCGTTTTGGCCGATCCGACCGCCACCGCCGCGCCGTGGTCGATAGAATCCGGACCATTGAGAATCTCGCCTGCAAGGGCCGCGCGGAATGCGGTCGGCCGGCGACGGACATCGAGGACACCGAGCCATGGACCTTTACCCCGCGGTTCACTCCGCACAGCACCGTTACGCGCGCACGCGCCGTTGGCCGCTCGCCCTGCCTGCACTGCTGCTCGGCCTTGCCAGTACGCCGGCCCCTGCCATCACGGCGACGTGGATCGGCGGCGACGGCAGCTACACCGATGCCAGCCATTGGGACACCGCGCCCGACGTGCCGCTGAACGGCGTGGGTACCGTCTACGACGTCGTCATCAACGGTGCCGGCATCGATGTCAGCTACGTGCTCGCCGGCGCGGGTACCGTCGACAGCCTCAGCCTCGGCGCGGGGACCAGCTTCACGGCCAGCGGTTTGCTGGCGTCATTCCAATCGCTCACGACGTCCGCCAACGACGCCACGCTCGTCGCCGAGAAGCAAGCCAGCCTGGACCTCGGCGGCGGCAACCTCGACCGCAGCAACCTCATCGCGCGCAAGGGCTTCCTCGGCAGCGGCGGCGCCGTACTCACCACCGGCGTGACGTCCTGGACCGGCACCAACGGCTTCAACCTCGACCGCGACTTCAGCGCCGACGGCGCCGGCTCGCTGCTCGACCTCGCCAGCCTCACCCACCTCGAACGCAGCGGCGGCAGCAACACCTCCGACCTCCGTATCAACGCTACCGACGGCGGCACCGTCGACCTCTCCGGCCTC
>JBFXAQ010000009.1:84693-242169 GCA_050184115.1 Gammaproteobacteria bacterium
CGCCGACGGCGCCGGCTCGCTGCTCGACCTCGCCAGCCTCACCCACCTCGAACGCAGCGGCGGCAGCAACACCTCCGACCTCCGTATCAACGCTACCGACGGCGGCACCGTCGACCTCTCCGGCCTCGCCGCCTTCGCCGACAACGTCTCCGGCGTCAACGGCCGCCTCGTCATCGGCGCCAACGGCAGCGGCGCGAAAGTCCTGCTGCCCGGGGTCACCGCCCTTACCGACGCCGACCTCAGCGTGCGCGACGGCGGCCAGATCACCGGCCAGCTCGTCACCCTCGGCGGCCGCTCCAGCCTGACCCTGCGCAGCACCGGTGTCATCGACCTCGCCGCCCTCGTCAACGCCGACAACGCCACCCTCGTCGCCGAGGACGGCGGCCTGCTCGACCTCGGCACGGCCAGCATCGACCAGGCCGACCTCATCGCGCGCAAGGGCTTCCTCGGCAGCGGCGGCGCCGTCCTCACCACCAGCGTGACGTCCTGGACCGGCACCAACGGCTTCAACCTCGACCGCGACTTCAGCGCCGACGGCGCCGGCTCGCTGCTCGACCTCGCCAGCCTCACCCACCTCGAACGCAGCGGCGGCAGCAACACCTCCGACCTCCGTATCAACGCTACCGACGGCGGCACCGTCGACCTCTCCGGCCTCACCGCCTTCGCCGACAACGTCTCCGGCGTCAACGGCCGCATCTCGGTCAGCGCAACCGGCGCCGGCAGCGCCATCGATCTCGGCCAGCTGGCCGCGCTCGACAACGCCAACGTCACCATCGCCGATACCGCCAGCGTCGATCTCGGCAACCTCACCGCCTTCGCCGGCGGCACGCTGGCACTGACCTCGACCGATGGCGCGGCGGCCGATCTCCACGTCGGCGACAGCCTGCACCTCGGTACCGGCGGGGTGCTCGACGTCGACGGCAGCAGCGCGTCGCTGGTGATCGGTCCGGGCGCGCCGGCCGCTGGCGTCGATGGCGCCGTGGTCGTCGCCTTCGGCGGGGCACTGTCCGGCAGCGGCAGCGTGGTCGGTACGTTGATCAACGACGGTCTCGTCGGGCCCGGCAACTCGCCCGGCACGCTCACCGTCGACGGCGATTACCAACAGAACCCCGGCGCCATCCTCGACATCGAGATCGGCGGCAGCGACCAGGGCATCACCTACGACCTGCTCGCCATCCTAGGCAGCGCGCTGCTCGCGGGTGACGTCGAGGTCTCCCTGTTCGACGGTTTCGTGCCGAACCTCGGCGAAAGCTTCGTCTTCCTGGAAGCCGCCGGTGGCATCAGCGGCACGTTCGACAATATTTTCTGCACCAGCTGCGCGGGCGTCGTCTTCGAGCTCTTCCATGGTGCCGACTTCGTCAGCCTGACCGCGGTCGCGGCGCCGGTGCCACTGCCAGCCGGCGCGTGGCTGCTGCTGGCCCCGGCCGGCTTCGTTCTCGCCCGCCGCCGACGCGCCTGAGATCCCGTCGCCCCACCCAAAAAAATGGGCCCCACGAGGGGCCCAACGAGGTTGCGGACGTCCCGACAGCGCGACTGGACGCCCGCTCGGTCCCCAGGTGGGGAGGGGATCAATCAGTGATCGCGACGCCCGCGATCGCCGCGGTCGTGATCGTCGTGATCGCGCCCACGACCGTGGTGACCGTCGTCGCCGTGGTGCCTGCCCGCGTCCGTCTTCACCGGTGCCGTCATCAGCATCATGGTGCGGTCCTGCCCGCTCGACGGATGCTGGACGTTGATGTAGGCGAGGTGCGGGTTGAAGGGGTCGAAGTAGAGGCCGGTCGCCTCGGCACCGGGCGTGGTCAGACTGGCCCACTTGCCGATCGACTCCGCGACACCGTCGTCGTCCGCATCGCGCGCAAACCAGGTGTCCTCGAAACCGCCCGGCTGGTCCTCGACGACGTAGAGATTGCCGTCGGCATCGATCGCGAGGTTGTCCGGGTTGGCGAACTGGTTGCCGGCCGGCAGGCCGGTGGCCATGTCGATCGTGTCGCGGCTGGCGAAGAGCTCGACCTCGTCGCGACGCAGGTCGATCGAGAACACCTTGTGGTTGGTCGTGGTCGCGACGAACAGCATCTGCTTCTTGTTGCGCAACGTCTTGATCTCGAGATCCTCGGGCCGATCGAAACCGGTGCCGCGGAAGGCATCGAGCTTGGGCGTCGCGCGGCCGTCGATCTCGTTGCCGTGAACCAGCACCACGCCGGGCAGCGGGTTGCCGTCGACATCGGTCAGCGGAATCCAGCGCGCCGCGCCGGTCGCTTCCTTGACCGTGCCGTCACCGACGCGCAGAACGAAGACCTGGCCGGCCGCGAAGTAGGCGTCACCGTTGTCTGCGTCCGGGTTGCGCGAGGTGTACTTGAAGATGTGACTGCCATTGCGCTCGTCGATGAAGTAGAGATTGTTGTCCTTGTCGAAGGCCAGCCCTTCGTGGGAGACGCGCGGCAGGATGTCGCGATGCTTGATCTCGATGTCCGCGGGCGCCGCCAGCGGGTTGATCACCTCGAACAGCCGGCCGTAGGGGCTCGGCGCCTGGCCCGGATCGCTCCACGACTCCTCGGCCGTAAGGTAGGTGCCCCACGGCGTCCAGCGCGAGGCGTCGAACGCGATGAAGTCGCCGGGCGCCGGCGCGGCGAAGATGGTCGTCGTCTGCATGGTCGTGAGATCGGTGCGCTGGATGCCGGCCTGACCGGTTTCATAGGGCGTGAACAGGTAGCGACCGGCCTCCGGGCCGTTCTCGTTGACGGTGTGCATGTCGTAGTTGCCGCTGTCGAAACGCGCCGCCTCGTAGACGTCACCGCGGGTCACGATGTTGACCTGCCGGAACGCCGGCGACGACAACACGAATGGCGCCGGTTCCGGCAGCGAGCCGGACACGGTGTCGCCGAGCAGGGGCGTGAAGTCGTCGAATGTCGTGTTGTCCGCCAGGGCATGTGATGCCATCAACGCCATGCCGACGGCAATCGTGAGCTTCTTCGTGAGCATCAGGTTCGTACTCCTACGTGATTCGGATAACTGCTTCTTGTTGTGCCGTCTTCGGTGCGGACGCCCACCACGCCGAACGCCTCGTGTCGTCAAGACGCGTTCGTTCGTGCGTCCCGGATTCGGGAAGTCGCGCCACCGTTCGACGGCGCGGGCACCTTAGCCACCCGATGTTGCGAGGTGATGTGGAACCGGGGTCAGTGGCGTTGCGGAATGGTTACGCCGGGATGACGCGGCGAACGCCGTCGCCATTGCGCCGTGTCGTGGTAACGGACGGCAGGGAATTGGCACTGATGGCGTAGCGGGTCTGCCGTCCGGTGCCGCGCGCCGCACGGCCGCGCAGGTGTGGCGACGCGCACACCTACGCCGGGGATCGGTTGTGCGTCAGGTCGCGCGGCGCGGACGGCGCACCGCGAGCAACGCCATTGCGCTGCCGAGCAGGACCAGCGGGGCCGGCAGGGGCACCGGCGTCAGCGTGTAGCGGGTGACGAAGGTCGCCTGGTCGTGCGCACTCAGGCCGAAGTCGATGCGGATGCCGATGGCATCGACGACGGCCGCGGCGCTGCCCGGATAGGGCGCACTGAACGGACCGGTCAGCACGCCACAGCTCGGCAGGCCGCCGACGCCGCTGCAAGCGCCGAAGGCAGCGGTCGGGAAAGGCAGCGTGGCGTCGCCGTCGAGCAGGCCGGCGAACAGCGACCCGTTGACGTAGCCACCCGTGTTGGGTGCGGCAACGGTGGCAGACAGGGAGCCATCGGCCGCGACCGGCGTGCCGTCGAAGACGAACAGATCGAGCTTGCCGCTCTGCGTGAACGGCCCGGCCAGCGGCGCCGGTAGCGTGAGTCCGAACAGCACGGTGTAGTTCTGGGTGACGGCGCTGTGATTCGTCATCGTGAAGCTGCCAGCGATGAAGGGGTCCGGATCGACCTCGAGATTCCAGCCGTAGGACCACATGCCGGCGTCGTTCGTGAGGCCGTTGTTCATCGTCTGCCAGACGTCGTCGCCGTCGAGATCGCTCAAGGCGAGGTCGCCCGGTTGGAACTGCATCATCGTCGCGGTCCCCGTCTCCATCACGCGCATGCTGAACCCGGGCATGGCGACGGCGGCGAACGATTGCGTTGCGTAGAGGACGGCGAGGCTGCCGGCAAGGGTGACGAGGGACCGTTTCATCGGGGAGATCCTTTGCTGCGTTTCTTCCATGCGCACCCGCTCGGGTGGGCGATCCAGGTTGCGTGGTCGAGTGTGCCGGTGGCCTGTTTCAGGTCGATGGCGAAGCGATGAAGCATTCGCGACGCGGCCGACGCCGCAACGCGGCAACGGCGGAGAGCAACAACGCGAGGCTGCGTGGTTCGGGCACGGCCATGTCCATCGGCATGCCGGGCTCGATGCGGTAGCTCGTACTGACGGCGAGCGTGTCGCCGGCGGAGAGGATGAAGGACAGCCGGATGCCCATCGCAGTGGCGGGTACGGCGCCGGTGTAGACCTGCTCGCCCGAATCGATCGCACCGCCACCGAGCGCCAGCGGGCAGTCGCCGGCGCCGCAACTCGCAGCGAGCGGTAACGCCGTCAGGTCGAGGCTTTCGCTGCCGTCGAGCAGGCCGCCAAACAAGCTGCCGTTGACGATGCCGCCCCAGTCCACGGCGCTCACGCTGGCGCCATCGCCGGCGCCGTCGACCAGGCTCGCGACGAGCGCACCCTGCTGGACCAGCGGCCCGAGCAGCGCGCCGCCGAGACCGAGGTTCAGGAGGATCGTGAACGGCTGCGGGGTGGCGAGCACGTTGGTGATGCTGAACGTGCCGCTGATGACCGGGTCGGGATCGATGACGAGATCCCAGGCGGTGCTCCAGGTCGTGTCGGCGTCGCTGCCGCCCGCGGCGGTGTGCCACAGGTTGCCGCCGAGGTGGTCGAACGCGAGCCCGGTGAACGTCGCGCCACCGCCCTCGCCGGCGACCGCGATGGCAAAATCGGGCGCCGCGATGGGGCCGGCGTGAACGGCCGGACAGGCCGCGGCGATGGCGACCGCTACGGCCGCGATGCGGGTGAAGCTGGCTGGCATGGCTGTCGATCCTCCGGGTGCACGCCATCGATCCCCCGGCGCGCCGCTCCCGGTGCGCCGGGTCCCGGGGACGGGACGCGGAGGATTGTGGGCCGCGGTCATGACCGTGCGGTTGCAGGTGCATTGCAGTTGCGTGGCGCATGCGCGGGGCGTGCCGGGTGGCTGTCACGGACGTGTCATTTTTGTCTTATACCGTGCCGCGCGATGAAGACGTCCCGCCCACACCGCCCGTCCCGTAGCGCTGCGGCCATCGTCGCGCGCGGTTTCACCCTGATCGAAGTCATGGTGGTGGTCGTCATCCTCGGCATCCTCGCCGCCATCGTCGTCCCGCGCATCATGAGCCGCCCGGACGAAGCGCGCGTGGTCAAGGCGCAGCAGGACGTGCGCGCGATCGCCGCCGCGCTCGATCTCTACAAGCTCGACAACTTCGACTACCCGTCCACCGAACAGGGCCTCGAGGCCCTGCGCGCGGCGCCGCCGGACCTGCCGCAAGGCGCGCGCTGGCGCGAGGGCGGTTACCTTGCCAGCATGCCCAGCGACCCCTGGGGCCGCCCCTACCTCTACCTGCGACCGGGCGAGCACGGTCCCTTCGACGTCTACTCCCAGGGCGCCGATGGCGCGCCCGGCGGCGACGGCGTCAATGCCGACGTCGGCAACTGGGCGCTCGACTGATCGCCCCGCCGCGGGGCGCGGCGCGGGCTTCACGCTGGTCGAGTTGCTCGTCGTGATCTGTGTGCTCGGCGTGGTGCTCGGCATGGCCGCGCTCAGCTTCAACCGCGGTGGCCGCGAAGACCTGCCGCGCGACTTCGCCCACCGCCTGCTCGTGCAGTGCCGGGTGCTCGCCAGCGAAGCGGTCTTCCGCGGCCGCCCGCTTGGCATCGATCTCGGCGCCGACGCCTGGCGGGTACTCGCCTGGGAGCGCGGTGAATGGCGCCCTGACGCCGCGCCCGGCAGCGGTGGCGTGACTCGCCTGGCACCGGGACTGGCCCTGAACGGCGTCGACGGCGGTACCTACGCGGCGGCCGACGTTCCCGACCTCGTGCTGATGCCCGACGGTGACTTCCGTCTGCATACCGTGATCGTGGTCGATCGCCACTCGCCGGCGCGCGCCATGCTGACGCCCGATGCCGGTCCCGGCCTGTTCCGGCTGCTGGATGCCCCCCCGTGACGCACGTTCGCCAGGCCGGCTTCACCCTGCTCGAAGTGCTCGTTGCACTCGTCCTCGTGGCGACTTCGCTCACCCTCGGCTACAGCAGCGTGCGCAACGCCACCCTCGGCAGCGAACGCCTCTACGACCGCGTGCTGGCCCAGTGGGTGCTGGACAACCGGCGCAACGAGATCCTGATCGGCGCACGCAGCGTCGGCGACGAACCGGCGGTCGTCGACGAAACACAGTTCGGCCGTCGCTACCTCGCCCGCATCGAGGGCCGCGCTGGCGACGTACGGCGTGCCACCATCCGTGTCGCCAACGCGGCCGTGCCGGCAGCCGTGCTCGCCGACACCGAGGTGCCGGTGCCATGAACGCGGCACGCACGCGCGGTTTCACCCTGCTCGAACTGCTGGTCGCCGTGGCCTTGTTCGCCCTGGTTGCCGGCATGGCCTATCCCGGTATCACGCGCATGCTCGTGAACCGCCAGGCCATCGACAACGTCCAGGCGCGTCTCGGCGCGGCGATGCTCGGTATCGGCCTGCTCGAACAGGACATCAGCCATGCCGCCGCGCGGCCGGTGCGCGACGAACTGGGCGATGCCATCGCCGCCATGCGCGGTGGCGTCGACGGTGTCCTGTTCGAATGTACGCGACGCGTCGCGCCGCTGAGCGGCTTCGACGACGGCAGTGGGCTCGCGCGCATCGACTACGTGTGGGGCAACGGCCGCCTGCTGCGCCGCGAATGGGCGGCACTCGATCGCGCCCAGGCTACGCCGTTCGACGAGCGCGTGGTGTTCGAAGGCGTCAACGCGGTCAGTTTCGAATTCTTCGACGGCGGTGCCTGGCAGCCCTTCTGGCCGCCCGGCGCGGGGGCGCTCGACCATGAACGCCTGCCGCTCGGCGTACGCGTCGCGCTCGAGCTCGACGGCGGCGCGCGCCTGACCCGCGTCGTCGCCCTCGACGAACTCGTCGGCGGCTGAGCCGGTGCCGCGCACACGTCAGCAAGGGCTCGCGCTGATCACGGCCATGCTGGTGGTGGCGCTGGTCACCGCCACCGCCGCTGCGCTGGCGGCCAACCTGCGCCTGGAGATCCGCCGCGCCGACAACCTCTTCGCTGCCGCTCACGGGCGACAGGTCGCCGCTGGCGTGGAACGCGCCGCCATCGCCGCGCTGGCCCACGACGCCGAGACCTCGGGCCACGATGCCGCCGACGAAGCCTGGGCCATCGACACCTACCAGGCGCGTGCGCCCGACGGCACGGTCGGCGACGGCCGGCTGCGCGACCTCGGCGGACTGTTCAATCTCAACAACCTGGCGGTGACCCGGCCCGGTGGCAGCAATCGCCATGGCGGCGCCACTGCGGCGAATGCAGCCACGGCGACGGGCGCCACCCCGATGTCCGCCGCGCAGGCCGCGACGACCGCGCCCGGGACGGTCGTGACGACGGCCCCGCGTAATGCGACGAGCGCCGCGGGAACGGCCGGCGCGAGCACCGGCGCGGCACCAGGCGCGACCGCAGCGGTACCGAGCAGGGTCGACGAAGCGGCCACCCCGCGTGTCGACCTCAGCGGACTCGCCGATGCGCTCGCCCGCGTGGTGCGCGTCAACTGCACGCTGGCCGACGGTGATCGGCGCGTCGAATGCCAGACCGAGGAACGCGGCCGGCGCGAGGTCGATCCGAGTATCGTGCAGGCCTTCACCAGCGCCGCCGCCCGCGCCGATCCGATCGCCGCGGAAGGCGGCGGCGGGATGACGCCGGCCGCCGCCCGCAGCGCGCCGCTGGCCACCACGCTGGCGCCCGGCATCGACGCTCGGGCCGGCGACGACGGCAGCCTGCCGCTGCCACCGCTGACCGCCGGCAACGCCGCCGGCCCCGTCGGTGCGGCCTTGCCGCCAGCCGACACGGCGGCGTTCGGCGCGCCGACGGCGGTCGCCGGCGCCGTCGATGCCACCGCGGTTGCCGCGCGGCTGCAGGCCGCCGAGGTCGGCCTGCGCCTGCTGCTGGACGCCGCCGACATCGATGCCGACATCGTCCAGGCCATCCTCGACTGGGTCGACCCCGACAGCGAGACGCGTTTTCCCAACGGCGCCGAGGACGATTACTACCTCGGCCGCGACCCGCCCTACCGTGCCGCCAACCGGCCCTTCGCCGATGTCCGCGAACTGCGCCTGGTGCGCGGCGTCACCCCCGAGATCTACGCGCACCTCGCGCCCCTGGTCACGGCCCTGCCCCAGACCACGCCAGTCAACGCCAACACCGCGCCGGTCGAAGTCCTGATGAGCCTGGGCCCCCTGATCGACCGCGGCATCGCCGAGCAGGTGGTCAACGCGCGCTCCGCGCGCCCGTTCCAGAGTGAAGGCGAGTTCGAGGCCTTCTTCGCCAATGCCGGCCGCAGCCTGCTCGACGGCGTGTCCGTCGCGGTGAATTCGCGCTACGTGGAACTGAGCATTCACGTCGTCGGTCCGCGCCTCGATCGCACCGTGGAGAGCGTGCTCGAACGCAGCGGCGCGAGCGCGAGCCGCGTCGCCCATCGCCTCGGGGACTTCGAATGAGCCGCATGCTGCTGGCCTGGCCGGAAGACGATGGCGCGACCTGGCACTGGCTCGCGCCGGGTGGCGCGCCGCAGGCCGGCGACCAGGCGGCGCTGGCCCGTGCCGCCGCGGGCTCGGCGGTCGGCGTGCTGCTGCCGGCGGCGACAGTCGGCCTGACGCGTGCGACCATCCCCGCGCGCAGCGCGCACCAGGCCGTCCAGGCCGCGCCTTATGCCATCGAGGAACAGGTCATCGGCGAGGTCGAAGATCTCGCGATCGCGCTGGCGCCCGCGGACGCGGCCGGCGACTACGCCATCGCCTATGTCGAGCGCGCGCGCCTCGACGCCTGGCTCGCCCCCTTGCACGCCGCCGGGATCGAGCTGGCCTGGGCGACCAGCGCTGTCCTGGCCTTGCCGCAGCCCGCGCAGGACGCGTGGACGGTGCTCGCCGAGGACGAACGGCTCATCGTGCGCAACGGGCCTTGCGCGGGCTTCGGTGGCGAGGTCGAGCTGCTCGGCGAGGTGCTCGCCGCGCTGCCGGCGGACGCGCGACCGGCGCGCATCACCCTGCGCTGCGCGGCCGGCACGGCGCCGCCGACGGTGCCGCGCGAAATTGCCCTCGACATCCAGCGCGAAACGCGGTCGTGGCTCGCCGTGCTGGCCGCGCACGCGCCCCCACGCCCGCCGCTCGATCTGCTGCCGGCCCGCTACACGCGCCGCGGCGCCGACGCGGCGCGACGCTGGTACGGCGCGGCCGCGGGCATCGCCCTGCTCGCCCTGGCCGGCCATCTCGGTGCCACCGCCTGGTCGGTCGAGCGCATGGATGCCCGTCTCGCCGCGCTCGACACGCGCCAGCGCGCGGTCCTGCAGCACGCGTTTCCCGACATCACGCGCGTGGTCAACCCGCTGGCGCAGGCGCGGCGCGCCCTGGCCGCGCGGGAGAGCAATGCCGGTCCCGGCGGCAACTTCCTCGACGCGCTCGCCGCGGTCGCCCGCTCGCAGAGCGCCCAGGGCGCCGACGGTCTCGCTTTCAGCGCGCTCAGCTTCGCCGACGGCGTGCTCAACCTCACCGTCGAGGCGCCGGCGGTGGCCGGTGTGGAACGCTTCGGTGAGCAGCTCGGCGACAGCGCCTTCGTCGCCGAGATCCTCTCCGCCGAGAGCGGCGCGGACGGCGTGACCAGCCGTGTGCGGGTGACACCGCGATGAGCGCGCTCGACGGGTGGCGCGGATTGCTGCCACGCGAGCGGCGCGTGCTCGGCGGCGGCACGCTGGTACTCCTTGCCGCGTTGCTCTACGTCGGTGTGTGGGAACCACTGGCGACGCGACACGCCTTCCTCGCCGGGCAGATCGACGGCCAGGTGCGCGTACTCGCCGAACTCGAAACCATCGCCGCCCGCGCCGCGACGCTCGCACCCCAACCCGCGGGCCCGCACACCGCGCTGTCATCGGGCCAGGCGCCGATCGCCTTCGTCAACGCCTCGGCGGCCGAGCACGGCCTGGCGCCCTACCTGCGGCGCACGCTGCCGCGCGACGACGGCGTCACCGTGACCCTGGCCGAGGCGCCCTTCGATGAACTGGTGAGCTGGCTCGTGGCGCTCCAGGGCGGGCACGGCGTCGCCGCCGATCGCGTCATGCTGAGCCGGGTCGTCACCAAGCCGGGCACCGTCACCGGCAATCTCAACCTGGTCTTCGGCCGCTGATGCCACTGGCGCGGCGCGCGCCTCACACCAATTGGTTCATCTCGAAGATGGGCAGCAGGATCGCCACCACGACGAACAACACGATGCCGCCCATGAGGAAGATCAGCAGCGGCTCGAACAGGCCCAGCGCCACGGCGACGGCGTTGGCGTTCTTGTGATCGAAAGTCTGCGCCGCGGTGTCGAGCATGCGCGACAACTCGCCCGACTGCTCGCCGCTGGTGACGAGGTGCGAGAGCAGCGGCGGGGCGATACCGGTGTCGCGCAGCGACTGGCCGAGCGCGGCGCCTTCGCGCACCCGCACGACTACACCTGACAAGGCGTCGCGCAGCGGCACCAGCACCACCGACTTGGCGGCAATCGCGAGCGCGTCGAGCATGTCGACGCCGCTGCCGAGCAGGATGCCGAGCGTGCGCGCGAACTTGGCGCACTCGGTTTCGACCAACAGACCGCCGAGCACCGGCAGGCGCATCAGCGCGCCATGCACCCGCCGGCGCACGCCTTCGCGGCGCAGCGCGCGGCGCGCGAGGGCGACGCCGCCGAGGACGATCGCGAGCAACACGAGGCCCCACGCGCGGGTGAAGTCGCTGAGCGCGATCAGGGTGCGCGTCGCCAACGGCAGCTCACGGCCGACGTCGTCGAACACCCGCACCACTTCCGGCACCACGTAGGTGAGCAGCCCGGCGACCACGGCGAGCGCGGTGACGGTCAGCACCGCCGGGTAGATCAGGGCGACGCGGATGCGCTGGCGGATGCGTTCGCGCGCCTCGACGTAAGCGGCGAGCTCGCCCAGCACCAGCGGCAGGTGACGCGAACGTTCGCCGGCGCCGACGGTGGCGCGAAAGACGTCGGGGAAGGTATCCGCGTGACTGCCGAATGCCTGCTCGAGGCTGTGGCCTTCGAGGACCTGCGTGCGCACGTCGAGCACGGTGCGCTCGACGTGCTTGTGTTCGGCCTGGCGCGCGATCAGCGCCAGGGCGTCGTCGAGCGCGAGCCCCGAAGCGAGCAGCGTGCCGAGCAGGCGGGTGAACAGCGCCAGTTCCTCGCCGCTCAGGCCGCGCCGGGCGAACAGGCGCAGACCACCGCCGCGACGCGCGCTCGTCGCGCGTACGCTGAGCGGTACCAGTTCGCGCTCGCGCAGCACGCGCCGCGCCTGGCGCTCGGAATCGGCCTCGATCAGGCCGCGGTTGGTGGCGCCGCGGGCATCGAGCGCGCTGTACTCGAAGGCCGGCACGCCGGCCTCACACCGCCTGCGTCACGCGCAGCAGTTCGCCGACCGTGGTCTCGCCGGCCAGCACACGCGCGCAACCGTTGCCATGCATGGCCTGGCTGCTCGTGCGTGCGTGCTGCTCGAGCACCTGCTCGCTGGCGCCGTCGTGAACCAGGGTGCGGGCTGCGGCATCGAGCGCGAACAGCTCGTAGATCGCCGTGCGGCCGCGGTAGCCGATACCGTTGCAGGCGGCGCAGCCGACCGCCTCGAAGAGCACGACCTCGTCACCGACCTCACCGAGCACGCGGTGGTCGTGGCTCTCCACCGCGCGTGGCCGCTTGCAGGCCGGACACAGCACGCGCACCAGGCGCTGCGCCAGCACGCCGGTCAGGCTGGAGGCGAGCAGGAAGGGTTCGGTGCCCATGTCGCGCAGGCGGGTGACCGCACCGATGGCGCTGTTGGTGTGCAGGGTGGAGAACACCATGTGGCCGGTGAGGCTGGCCTGGATGGCGATCTGGGCGGTCTCGAGATCGCGGATCTCACCGACCATGACGACGTCCGGGTCCTGGCGCAGGATCGCGCGCAGGCCGCGCGCGAAGCTCATGTCGACGCGGGTGTTGACCTGGGTCTGGGCGATGCCGTCGATGAAGTACTCGATCGGGTCCTCCACCGTCATGACGTTGCGGCTGCTGTCGTTGAGACGGGACAGCGCGGCGTAGAGCGTGGTCGTCTTGCCCGAACCGGTCGGACCGGTGACGAGGAAGATGCCGTGCGGCTGGTGGATGATGGCGTCGATGCGTGCGGTCGTCGCCGCGTCCATGCCGAGCTGCTCGAGTTCGAGCCGGCCGGCGCGCTTGTCGAGCAGGCGCAGTACCACGCGCTCGCCGTGACCGGCCGGCATGGTCGACACGCGCACGTCGACCGGGCGGTTGGCGACGCGCAGCGAGATGCGGCCGTCCTGCGGCAGGCGTTTCTCGGCGATGTCGAGCTTGGCCATGATCTTGATGCGCGAAACCAGCAGCGGCGCGATCGCGAACGGCGGGCGCATGACCTCGCGCAGCACGCCGTCGACGCGCAGGCGGATGCCGAGGCGGCCCTCGAACGATTCGATGTGGATGTCGGAGGCGTGTTCGCGGATGGCCTCGGCGAAGAGCGCATTGAGCAGGCGGATGATGGGGGCGTCGTCGGCGGCCTCGAGCAGGTCGGTCGGCTCGTTCAGCTCGGCGGCGAGCTGCTCCAGGTCGAGGGCGTCGCCGAGGTCGGCCATGGTCTGCTCGGCGCGCGTCTGGCCGTCTTCGTAGGTCTGCTGCAGGCGCGCGGTGAATTCGTGATCCGGCACCCGCGTCACCGCCAGCCGGCAACCGGCCACGCGCCGCAGTTCGATGAGCGCGCGCGGCTGGGCCGCCGCCGACAGGGTCACCGCCAGAGTGCCGTCGGCACCGTCCTCGACCAGCACGCCGTTGCGCCGCGCGTAGGTGAACGGCAGTTTCATTCCATCAGGCCATCGAAGGAAGGCAGCACGGCGCCGTCTTCGTGCAACAGGAAGCGTGCCTCCTCTTCCTGGCTTTCCTGGCGCCCACGGATGTAGTCGTAGCGCTCGCGCGACAACGCACGGTTGGTCTCGGCGTCGCGGATGATGGTCGGACGCAGGAAGACCATGAGGTTGGTCTTGACCGATTCACCCTGGTCGTTGCGGAACAACTGGCCGAGCACCGGGATGTCACCGAGCAGCGGGATCTTCTGCCGCGACTCGCGCTTGTCGTCGCTGATGAGGCCGCCCAGGACGACGATGTTGCGATCGTCGACCAGCACATTGGTCTTGATCGAACGCTTGTTGGTGATGAGATCGGCGCCGGAGGATTCGCGCGCGACGTTGGAGACCTCCTGTTCGATCTCGAGCGTGACCGAGTTGCCCTCGTTGATCTGCGGCTTGACCCTGAGCACGATGCCGACGTCCTGGCGTTCGATGGTCTGGAACGGGTTGTCGGGCGTGGTCGAGTCGTTGGTGAACTGGCCGGTGATGAAGGGCACGTTCTGACCGACCACGATCTCGGCCTCGGCGTTGTCGAGCGTGACCAGGGTCGGCGTCGACAACACGTTGGTGTAGGCATCGCCGCCGAGCGCACGGATCAGCGCACGCAGGTCGCCCTGCGAGAAGTAGCCGAGCGTGAGGCCGCTCAACAGCGCCGGAGCGCTGGCGTCGTCGAAGGGCGAGGTGATCGGTCCCGAGCCGATCCCCGCCTGCAGGTTGCCGGCGAACAGGCCGTCGGCGGGCGCACTGGTCTTCCACTGGATGCCGAGCTCGTCGGACTTGGTGCTGGAGACCTCGGCGATGACGCCCTCGACGAGCACCTGCGCCCGGCGCACGTCGAGGCGTTCGATGACGCTCTTGATCACGCCCATGAGATCCGGTTCGGCCTGGATGATCACGGCGTTGGTGTTCTCGTCGGCGTGGACGAGGAACTTGCTGTCGCCCGCGCTGCCGGCCGCCGCGGCCTTGCCGCCGGCACCGCCGCGTTCCTGCACGACTCGATCGCCGACCGCCTGCAGGATGTCGACGAGCTCGGTGGCCTCGGCGTAATGCAGGAAGACGACGTCGATGCGGCCCTCGGCGCCGCGCGCCGGACGATCGAGCGCGGCGATCAGTTCGTGCATGGCGGCGCGCTCGGCCGCGGTGCCGCCCAGCAGCAGGCTGTTGGTGCGCGGGTCGGCCACGATCATGGGGCCGCTGGGCGCCGCGCCCTGTTGCGCGCGCGGTCCCAGCACCGCGTCGCTCACCGCGCGGGCGACGTCCTCGGCCTGCGCATGGCGCAGCTCCACGACCTCGACCTCGCCGCCGTGCGGCCGATCGATCTGGCGCACGATGCCGACCATGCGCTGGACATTGGCCGCGCTGTCGGCGACCACCAGCAGGTTGCCCGAGGCCACCGCGGCGAGGTGCGCTTCCTGCGGCAGCAGCGGGCGCAGGATGGCGACGAGTTCCATCGCGTTGGCGTTGACCAGCGGGATCACCGCGGTCGTGATGCGCTCGCCCGCCGACGGCGGGGTATCGACGTCGACCGACTGGCGCGCGGTCGCGTCCGGCACGATCTTGACCACCTCACCCGTATCCAGCGCGGCAAAGCCGTGGACCTTCAGGATCGACAGGAACACGTCGTAGAGCTCGGCCGGGTTGGTCGGCGCCGAGGAGTAGACCGTGACCTTGCCCTTGACGCGCGGGTCGACGACGAAGTTCTTGCCGGTGAGGTCGGCGACGGCCGCGATGAGGGTCTGCAGGTCGGTGTCGCGCAGGTTGAGCGTGATGCCGGCGTCGCTGCGATCGATCGGCGGTTCGGGCTCGGCGGCGACGGCAACGAGCGGCAAGGTACAGGCGAGCACGGCGAAGAGACCGGCGCGCAGGGAAGGTGACAACTTCAAGTTCGGCTCATCCGGGACTGCGGGTGGATCGAAGGCATGCGACGGCGGCTGCGGCGGGCGGTTCAGCGGGCGCGGTTGAACAGGGCCGCGACGTCGGCCGGCGGTGCGGTACCTGGCCTGCCGCGGCCGTCCGACGCAGACGCGGCCGGGATCGCGACGTCTTCCGCCGGCAGGGACACGGACTCGAGCCGCCCCTGGTTGCGGATGAGGATGCGGCGCGCCTCGATGGCCACGAGTTCGACCCCGGGCTGGATCTCGTCACCCGCGGCATAGCCCGACTGCTCGGCGAGCCCGCCGACGGCGAGAATCGCCCGCGCGCCCTCCCCGGGCGCCAGCACCACGCCGGCGAGGCGTATCGCCAGTGACGATTCCGCTGCCTCGGCCACCGCGACCTCGGCGACCGGCGTCTCTGGCGCACTCGGCGCCGGCGGCGTGGCGGCCGGGTCGAAACGCCCGAAGAGATGGGCTGCGGCGATGGCGGCGTGATCGAACGGCGGCGCGCGCGGCGCCGTCGCGGACGCCGCCGCCGGCGCGAGCGGCTCCGCGGCGGCCGGTGCGTCGCCGGGCAGAGCGTCTCTTCGATGCCAGGTGACGACCGCGACGACCGCCAGTACGGCCATCACGGTGGCCAGGCGGGCGAGGTGCAGCGGGGCGATGCCGCGGCGGTCGGTCAGCATGTTCAGGGACATCGTG
This sequence comes from Gammaproteobacteria bacterium, assembly GCA_050184115.1. Classification (GTDB taxonomy): domain Bacteria; phylum Pseudomonadota; class Gammaproteobacteria; genus JACKNG01. The sequence continues at coordinate 100,423 of JBFXAQ010000009.1, forward strand.
GCGGCTCGAGGTGGCAGGACCCGCGGCCCGTCGCTCGGGCCGGCGCCCCGGCGATGCTTGCGCGGCGCATTCTAGGCACCGTCCCGTGACCATTTGATGACAGGCCGGTGACCCACCGTCACACGGCGTCCCACGCGCGCCTCCACTGCCGCGGGCATCACCTCCCCAAGCGCCCTGACGATCGTCGACGGTCGGGCGAAAGCCCCGCGCCACCGCCGATTTCCCGCCGCCCCGCAGCGGGCGCCGACCGCATGTTTGCGCTTTCCCGCGCCCGCTGCACGTGTCACGCAGATGTCACACCACCTTCAACGGGGAGTCATCTTCGGCTCCCAGAATGCGCGCCATCCCGACAGGCCGTGCGCTGGGCGGGTGATTGTGAGGGTCGGCCACACTTGCCGCGAGGCAAGGCCGGAAAGCCACGGACCTGTCCTCCGGGGGAGCACAGACAGCCGGGTTGCGACGATGACGACGGACGTCGGGCGAGCGGAACGCGAGTTCCACCGCCCCGCGACCGCAGCCACCGCGACGCTCGCAGCTTGACAGCAGGCTAACTGGACTTTTCATCCCTAGGAGTTAAATCAGCATGACCAACATCAAGCGCATGCTCGCTGGTGCAGTCGCTCTCGTCGCGAGCTCCGCGGCGAGCGCGGCCATCGTCGCGCCGGGTGCGGACGTCGCCAACAATGGCGCCGGTTCGGAACTCGTGCTCACGGTGTTCGACCCCGTCGCCAAGGCGAGCTACACCATGGACCTCGGCCTGACCTTCGGCCAGGGCCTGTCGATCGCCCACGGCACCACCTGGAACGTCGGCCCGATCTTCAACAACTATCTCAACGCCGTCGGCAGCCTGGCCAACTCGAGCTGGCTGGTCTTCGCGACCGACAGCACGCAGGCCGGTTCCGGCGCCAACCTGAGCACCTACGGTCGCCGCCACCTGAGCACCAGCGTCGGTCTCGGCGGTCCGCTGCAGAACCTGCAGTTGCAGAACCTCGGCACGGCCGTGACCACCTACGTGGGTCAGCTCAACAACCAGGGTACTCACGCCGGCGCGGGCAACGGCGAAGCCTTCACCCCCGAAGGCATCGTCGGCTACTACGGCAGCGGCAACCTCGCCGCGATCGAGAACAACACCCCGTTCCCGGAGCGTAGCGCGATCGGCGCGGCGATGGACTGGGTGCTGGTGGAACAGCAGGGCACCCTGAACACGACCATCTTCGGCACGACCTTCAGCCCGGCCGCGTTCACCACGGCGCCGATCTCGCTCGGCACCTTCTCCTTCGACGGCCAGGTCCTGAGCTTCGCCAATGCCGCCCCGGTGCCGGTTCCGGCCGCCGCGTGGCTGTTCGGCTCGGCCATCTCCTTCCTCGGCGTCGCGCGTCGTCGCCAGGCCGCCTGAGCCGATCCGCACCGACTCGTTAGTAACCAGAGCCATAAGGGAGCACTGACATGCAATCCATTTCCCGTCTCGCCGCCGCGCTCGCCGTGGTCGCAGCCGTGCCTGCCACCCAGGCCGCGCCGCTCATCACGGATTTCGACCCGGCGGACTTCGATGCCAACGTCATCGTCGTCAACACCAGCGGCGCCTCGGCGCAGCGTTCCGCCATCAACCAGTTCTCCAAGCTGGTCTGCGACGGTGGCGTGTTCCGTGAATACCGCGACGACAACGGCACCACCGTCGGCGGCAGCTGGCGCTCGTACTTCTGCCAGTTCGCCGCGACCTGGCCGAACGGCGACCCCAACCCGCTGGCGGGCCAGAAGGTCCTGTTCAACACCCGTACCAAGGGCGGTTCGGTGTGGGGCGTCATCCCGGTGCAGGAGAACTACTCCGTCGAGATGATGAACATCCTCAGCCCGACCTGCAGCCTGGTCGGTTCGCGCTACCACTGCACGTGGGACAACAGCAACCGCACACCGACGGCCGCAGCCAACGGCGAGTGCGATTTCGCGGTCATCGAGGGTGGTGTCAGCGGTCGCCCGGTCGCCAACGGCCAGTCGACCATCTGCGTGCGGCCCGACCTAGGCGCCTCGGACGAGGAGCCGAGCTTCTTCACCGACGAGAACCTGCCGGCACTGTTCGCCGAGCAGCCCGACGAGTCGAAGCTGGTCAAGGCCTCGTTGTTCGGTGTGCAGTTCGCACCCGAAGTCACCCTGCCGGTCTACCGCGTGCTGCAGGAAGCCCAGGGCATCCTCAACCCGGGCGACCCGGATGACTACGACAACCCGAACACCGCGCCGAGCCTGACCAAGGAACAGCTCTCCGCCATCTTCAGCGGCGAGATCACCAACTGGAACCAGATCGCGACCCCGGTCGGCACGCCGTGGCCGGACTTCAACCAGGGTTCGCTCGGCCTGTGCCGTCGTACCAACGGTTCCGGCACCCAGGCTGGCGCCACGCGCTACCTGTTCAGCCGCCCCGGCAAGTGCGGTGGTACGGTGTTCATGGTCACCGACAACACCGCCGCTGACGGTTCGGCCAACGGCACCTGCGACGACGCCGCCAACGGCCAGTTGTGCTACGTCGAGAACTCCGGTTCCGACGACGTCAACACCTGTCTCGACCGCATGAATGGCGTTGGCGCGCCGATCAACACCTTCTTCGCGGGCATCGACCCGACCCTGAAGATGGGTGCGATCGGCTTCAACGCCATCGAGAAGCCCTCGGTGCCCGGTGTCTCGCAGTGGCGTTTCGTCAAGGTCGACGGCGTCGCGCCGACGACCGAGAACGGCGTGACCGGTGAGTGGGACTGGGCCTACGAGAACTCGATGCAGGCACCGGCGACACCGGTTCCGGCGCGTGCGCCGGCGACCGCCACCGTCACCGCCGCGATGCTGGCGCAGCTCGGCGACCCGGCCGTGGTCGACCTGCTCGGCACCCCCGGCAACTGGGCGCTGCGTGACAACGGCTTCACGCCGTCGACCGTCGCCCCGCTGGTCGGCTTCGGCAGCCGCCTCGGCAACAGCTGTAACGAGGTCATCATCGTTCCGTAAGGAAAACGATGACGTGGCCGGTGGCCTGCGGGCCATCGGCCAGCCTCCGCACGGCACTCGAACAGCCCCCCTCGTGGGGGCTGTTTCCTTTCCAGCCCGCCGCTCATGCCGTTGCGAATGCGTCGTGGTTTCTCACGCGAGGAGCATTGCGCGTACCGCGTCCCACGTCTCTGCACTCGGCTTCGACCAGCGTAGTCCCGCGCCGCCACCGGCGCTGCCCCGGGCCTGCGTCGCCTTTCGCGCGACTGACCCGAATCCTTCATGTGCTTGTCACATAACCGCAGGAATTGCTCCCTAGGATGCGCGGACTTCGAACGCCCTGATTGCGCCACCACCCGTCATGCCCTTGCCCCGCTCCCGCTCCGCCCCCCACGCCGTCTTGCTGGCCGCGATGCTGTACGCGCTGCTGGCCACACCGGCCTGGGCGAAGAGCGAACCACCGCCCGAGGCCGCGCCGCAGTTCGACATCTGGGAAATCCGCGTGCGCGGCAACCAGCTGCTCACACCACGCGCGGTCGAGGGCGTGATCTACCCGCATCTCGGCCCGGGCCGGACGATCGACGACGTCGACGCCGCGCGTGGCGCGCTCGAAGCGGCCTACCGCGACGCCGGTTACCCGACGGTGCTCGTCAACATCCCCGAGCAGGACGTCGTCAACGGCGTGGTGTGGCTGGAAGTGGTCGAAGGCGGCGTCGAACGCCTGCGCATCTCCGGCTCGCGCTATTTCTCGCTCGGCCGCATCCGCGGTTTCGTGCCGGCGCTGGCCGAGGGCCGCGTCCCGCACGTGCCCACGGTGCAGAAGGAGATCCAGGCGCTCAACGGGCTCTCGCCCGACCGCAAGATCACGCCGGTGCTGAAACCGGCGCGCAGCCCGGGCATGACCGACGTCGAACTGGTGGTCGAGGACGAGTTGCCGCTGCACGGCAACCTCGAATTCAACGGACGCAACACCAAGGACACCACGCGCACCCGACTCGGTGGCGGCGTGCGCTACGACAACCTGTGGCAGCGCGAGCACAGCGTCGGCTTCCAGTTCCAGCTCACCCCGGAGGATCCGGGTGAGACCAAGGTCTACTCGGGCAGCTACCTGTTCCGCGTACCCGGTCGCCAGACCCTGGTCGCGCTCTACGGCGTGTCGACCGACAGCGACGTCTTCGCCGGCAGCGACATCAACGTCATCGGCAACGGCATCATCGCCGGCGCGCGGGTGATCCAGCCGCTGCCCAGCGTGGCCTGGGGTTACCACCGTTTCTCGGTGGGCTTCGACTACAAGGATTTCCAGGAATCGGTCGGCCTGCTCGGCTCCGACACCTTCAACACGCCGATCTCCTACCATATGTTCGAACTCGGCTATACCGCCAACCGCCTCGGCGACACCGCCGAAACCAAGTTCGGCATCAACCTCGATTTCGCGCTGCGCAACTTCGGCAACACGCCGAAGGAATTCGAGAACAAACGCTTCCTGGCCAAGCCGAACTTCGCCTACCTCACCGCCGAGCTCGCCCACGACCAGTTCCTCGGCGCCTTCGGTCGCCTGCATTTCGAGGCCGACGGCCAGCTCGCCGAATCGCCGCTGATCTCCAACGAGCAGTTCGCCGTCGGCGGGCTCGAATCCGTGCGCGGTTACTACGAGACGCAGAACCTCACCGACCTCGGCATCCGCACCAGCCTCGAGTACCACTCGCCGTCGATCGGCTCGATGGTGTGGAGCGGCCTGTCCGATCTGCACGGCGTGCTGTTCGTCGACGCCGCGCACGCCCGTGTCATCGACGCCCTGCCCAACCAGTTCCAGAGCTTCACCCTGTGGAGCACGGGGCTCGGGGTCGAGTTCGGCGTGCTCTCCTATTTCACCGGCCGCGCCTACCTGGCCTGGGCGCTGCAGGAAAACGACCGCATCGAGCGGGGTGACAGCCGTGTCCACTTCGATTTCGACTACCGCTTCTGAGCGCCGCCGCGCCGTGGCGCCAACGCATCGACCGGCGCTGCCGCGCTTCCGCCCGCGCGCGCTGGCCGTGGCCATCGCGACCGCGCTCGCCAGCGCGCCGGCCACCGCCGAACTGCCGGTCAAGGCGGTCGACTGGCTGGTCGCCGGCAAGGTCGTCGACCAGGTCGTCGGCAACACGCTCGAACTGCACCAGTCGACGACCCGCGCCATCCTGCAGTGGGACAGCTTCGACATCGGCCCGGACAACACCGTCGAGTTCGTCCAGCCGGACCGCGGTTCGGCCACCTTGAACCGCGTGCTCGGCGGTGCACCGAGCGAGATCTTCGGCAAGCTCAAGTCGAACGGCCAGGTGTTCCTGCTCAACCGCAACGGCGTGGTCTTCAAGCGCGGTTCGCAGACCCAGGTCCACGGCATCTATGCCAGCACCCTGAACGTCACCGACGAGGTCTTCGAAGGCGGCATCCTCGAGGCGGCGATCGGTCGCGAGGCCGCCTTCGTGCCGTTCGAGGACGGCGGCGGCAACCCGCTGCCGAGCGCCGATCTCGAGGTCGAGTCCGGCGCCAGCCTGCGCGTGACCTCGGGCGCCTCGGGCGGCTTCATCCGCCTGTTCGCACCCAACGTCGAGAACGCCGGCGAGCTGGTCGCCCCCGACGGCCAGGTCGCCATCGGCGCCGGCGACAGGATCTACCTCGCGGCCAGCAGCAGCGACGATTATTTCCGCGGCCTGCTGGTCGAGGTCGACGGCGACGGCACCGCGACCAACCTCGGCGAGATCCTCACCGCGCGCGGCAACGCGAGCATCATCGGCGGCCTCGCCGTCAACCAGCAGGGCCGGGTGACGGCGACCTCGTCGGTGGCGCTGAACGGCTCGGTGCGCCTGATGGCGCGTAAGCTGTCGGGCGAGGATTCGGCGACCGGCAACCCCGTGGCGCCGAACATCAGCGTGCTCAACCAGTCGGTGCGCTTCTTCCCCGACCGCGACGGCACCGCCAATTACGTCATCCGCAACGGCAAGGTCACGCTCGGGCCGGGCAGCGTCACCGAGGTCCTGCCCGAGCTCGACCCCGCCGACACCGCGCTCGACAGCCAGGCCATCGCGCCCTCGCGCATCGAGATCCAGGGCCAGCAGGTCCATCTCCAGGGCGGTAGCCAGGTGCTCGCGCCGAACGGCGAGGTGAGCATCGACGCCGTGCCCGAACCGGGCACGCTGGCCGATCTCAGCGGCGCGGGCGCCAACCTCGTCGTCGCCGATCGCGACCCGGCCGCGCGCGTGCAGATCGACGCCGGCGCCACCGTCGACGTCGCCGGCAACAGCGCCGCGGTGCCGATGTCGAGCAACGCGCTGACGGTGCGCCTGTTCTCCAGCCAGCTGCGCAACTCGCCGGTGCAGCTCGACGGCCCGCTGCGCGGCGCCGACGTCACCGTCGACGTGCGCAAGGGCACGCCGCTGGCCGACCTCAGCGGCGAACTCGAAGGCTTCCAGCGCAGCTACGCGGAGCGCACCACGGCCGGCGGCAGCGTGACGCTGCGCGCGGCGGGCGAGATCCGCGCGCTCGCCGGTGCCCGCATCGATATCTCCGGCGGCACGGTGACCACGGCGCCCGGCGCGGTCGGCGAATCGCTGCTGGTCACGGCCGACGGGCGCATCGTGCCGATCAGCGAGGCCGACCCGGGCACGCACTACCGCGGCGTGCTCGACCCGCTCGAGATCCGTCACGACAAGTGGCGCCTGGACGGCTTCGATCCCACCGAGCGTTACGACATCGCCGCCTGGTACCGCATGCAGAGCGAACCCGGTTACACCACCGGTGGCGATGCGGGTTCGATCCGCCTCGCCGCGCCGGTCATCGTGTTCGACGCCGAAGTCGCGGCCGACGTCACGCGTGGGGAGTACCAGCGCGATCTCGCCGCGCTGCCACGCGGCGGCGAACTGGTCCTGGGCCTGAGCGCGGGCATCGTGGCCGGCGCCGCGGTCGACGATTACCTCGCGCCCGAGATCCTGCTGGCGCCGGACAAGACACCGCTGTCCGCGCTCGAATTCGCCACCACGGTCGCCGCCCAGGCGCCGGCGCGCGCCACCCGTACCCAGCTCGACCCCACCCTGCTGACCACGGCCGGCATCACGCGTCTTGAACTGAACAGCAACGTCGGCGTGACGATCGCGCCCGGCACCGCGCTCGAACTCGCACCCGGCAGCACCGTCGCGGCCACCGCGCCGCGCGTGCTGCTGGCGGACGGCATCACCACCGCCGGCGGCGAGGTCGCCCTCGCCACCGTCGACGTCAATCCGACCGTACCCGGCCTCGCGCCGGCCACCTACGGCCTCACCGTCGCCGCCGGCGTCACCGTCGACGTCAGCGGCGAGTGGACCAACGACAGCGAACTGCTCGGCTTCGACCTCGCCACCGCGCCACCGCGCATCCTCGGCGCCGGCAGCATCGTGCTCGACGCCCGCCACGCGGTGGCCGGGCGTGCCGCCATCGACATCGGCAACGACGTCCACTTCGCCCTCGACGGCGGTGCCAGCCTCGCCAACGACGGCCGCCTGCTGCGCGGTGACGGCGGCGAACTCGCCGTGTTGCTGCGTGGTGCGGACGGTCGCCTGCGTCTCGGCGCCAACGCCGACTGGCACGCCATCGGCGCGGACCAGGGGGGTACCTTGCGCCTCACCGCCAACAGCATCCTGGTCGGCGGTAGCGACGATGCCGGTTGGGCGGCCGGCCAGGAGCTTGCCGCCGGCGACGCGCTGCTGCTCCCTCCCGCGCTGTTCGGCGACCACGGCTTCCAGACCTTCGCCGTGCGCGCCAACGACGGCGCACTCGCCATCGCCGACGGCGCGGCGATCGACATTCGCGTGCGGAACCGCGTGATCGGAGCAGAGTCCGCGACCGTCGCGAGCGGCGCGTCGCTCGACGCCGTCGGCACGGTCGAACGGCTGCCGGACCACGAACGCGGCGCGGCGGCGGCGCTGTTCGTCGTCGGTGGCAGCACCGGCGGCGCGATCAACAGCACCCTGACCGTCGGTCGCGGGGCTTCGCTCAGCACCGACCCCGGCGGCACCCTCGCGCTCGTCAGCGGCGCCGGTGGCACGCTCGCCGTCGCCGGCCAGCTGCGCGCACCGGCTGGCAGCATCACGCTCAGCGCCCGCAAGCTGCCCGAGAACGGCGTGCTGGGCGAGTTGCCGGATACGCTCGCACCGTATGCCGTCGGCGAAGGCGTGATCAGCAACTTCGAGTTCGTCCGCACGCGCAGCCTGAGCCTCGGCCCCGACGCCGTGCTCGACACCCGTGGCGTGGTCGTCACCACGCCGAACGATCTCGGCGTCGCGACCGGGCGCGTGCTGGCCGGCGGCGACGTCACGCTGACCTCGAACGGCTTCCTCTACCTCGCGCGCGGTTCGCTCATCGACACCTCGGGCGCCAGCGCCGAGCTGACCCTGGTCGACGAGACCGCGACCCTGCTCAATGGAGATGCCGGCGCGAGCCGCCTGCGTATCGACAGCGCAGGCGGTGACGTCATCCTGCGCAGTGCCGAGGGCGGACTCCTCGACGGCACGCTGCGCGGTGCCGCCGGCGGCCCCGGTGCGCTCGGCGGCACGCTCGCGATCACGGTCGACAACAGCTTGCGCAACGTGCTCGGCATCGCGTACCCGGACCAGCCGCACGTCATCCGCATCGACGCGGCCGACCCCGCGCCGCGCCCGCTCACCGACACCGCGATGACCGCCTTCGACGGGCGAGTGACCGCGCGCGCCGACCTCCTCGAAGCGCCCATGGCGACGGCCGCCTTCGGCACGCTCGAACTCGGCGCACCGCGCCTCGCATCCTGGGATTTCGACGGCCTCGCGCTCACCACCGGCTACGCCACGACGGCGACCAGCCTGGTGCTGCCGCCGGTGACGCGCCCGGGCAGCATCCGTTTCGCTGGCGACGTCAGCCTGGCGCGCGCGCACTCGATTGCCCTGTCCGCACCGATCATCGCCGCCGACGACGGCACGCAGATCACGCTCAGCGCACCCTACGTCCTGCTCGGTAGCGCCAGCGACGGCCTGCAGTCCGGCACCGGCTTCGACGCCAGTGCCGGCGACGGTCGCCTGACGGTCGATGCCGGCTTCGTCCAGCTGCGCGGCTCGACCGCCTTCCAGGGCCTCGGGGCCGTCCACATCCGCAGCGCGAGCGACATCCGCCTGCGCCCCAACGCCACCCAGTCGCGCCTGGTCAGCGTCGGACTGCTCGAACTCTCCGGCCTGCTCTACCCGACGTCCTTCACGACCTACACGCTGAGCGCCGCCGACCTCGTGCTCGGCGGCGGCGCACCCGCCGACGTGCTATCGGTCGGCGGTCAACTGAACCTCGTCGGCACGAACAGCATCGTGCACCGTGGCATGGTCGCCGTGCCGTTCGGCACCGTCAGCTTCGCCGCGCCCGACATCCGCCTCGCCGCCGGCAGCGTGACCTCGGTGGCGGGCCCGTCGCTGGTGGTCCCCGGCGGCGAGACACAAGGCTCGCAGGCGAGCTGGTTCTTCGCCGGCACCGAGATCTATTCGAGCAACGTCCAGACCGTGCCGGCCAAGGCCATCGACATCCGCGGCGCGCGGGTCGACGTCGCCGCCGGTGCCACGCTCGACCTCGACGGTGGCGGCACGGTGCAGCTCCACGAGTACCTGCCGGCGCCGGGTGGCAGCGCAGCGGAAGACCCGCTGCTCGCCGCCAATGCCACCGACACCTACGCCCTGCTGCCCGCGCTGGACGGCGCGGTCGCACCTTTCGACCGTGCGTCCTGGGCCGGCCTCGGCAACGACGACATCGCGCTCGGCCAGACCTTGCGCGTGACCGCCTCGACCGCCGACCTCGCGGCCGGCGACTACCTCGTGCTGCCGGCACGTTACGCGCTCCTGCCGGGCGCCGTGCTCGTCACCCGCGAACGCGCGCTCGGCAACCTCGCCATCGGCACGACGCGCAACCTCGCCGATGGCCGCGCCGTCTTCGCCGGCTTCGAGTACGTCGCCGGCACCGCGCCGCGTCCCGCGCTCGCCGACGCCTGGAGCGTGCAGAGCCGTGACTTCCTGCTCGCGACCAACGACTACCTGTTGAGCTCGGCGAGCGACCTGGTCGCGCAACGGGCGGGCGAACTCGAACTGCGCGCACCACGGCTGCCGGCCGACGCCGGGCGCCTGGTGATCGGCGCCAGCGACACGCTTGCTCTCCACGGCAGCGTGCGTGGCGACGCCTTCGGCGCGCGCGCCGGCCTCGAACTCGACCTCTTCGCGCCGCAGCTCGCGTTGACCGCGCCCGGTGTGACGGTGCCGGGATTCGTCGGCGTCGACACCGCGACGCTCGCCGCCATCGGCGCCGAGAGCATCCTCTTCGGCGGCACGCGCTCGATCGCAGGCAGCGACCTGCACATCCGCGTCGAGAGCGAGAACATCCGCATCGACGGCAGTGCCCGGCTCGCCGGCAGCGAGCTGATGTTCGCCGCCCACCAGGGCATCCGCAGCGACAGCGGCGCCCTGCTCGACAGCCGTGGTCCGGCAACCGGCAACACGCCGTTCGAGAGCATCGTCATCGATCAGCCCGACACCGACGGCAACCCGCTGCAGCGCGTCGCCGAGGGCGCCTTCATGCGCCTGTCGGTCGACCCGCGCGTACCGGTGCGCCGCACCCAGGATGTCGGCGCGCCGGCCCCCGGCAACGTCGGCGCCCTCGACCTGCGCGCAGGCTCGACGCTCGCCGTGAGCGGATCGCTGACCTTGGACGCCGTCGCGGACAGCGTCTTCGACGCCCGCTTCATCGTCACCGGTGGGTCGGTCGGCTTCAGCTCGACGCGCATCAGCCTCGGCCAGACCGCCGGGCGTGGCATCGCCCAGGGACTCGTGCTCGACACGGCCAGGCTCGCCGACATCGCCGCCGACGAGCTGGTGCTGGCCAGCGCGACCACCCTCGATCTCTACGGCGCCTTCGCCTTCGGCACCGACACCCTGGTGCTGGAGAGCGCGGGTTTGGCCGGTTATGACAACGCCGGCGGCACGGTCACGATCAGCGCCGGCAGCATGACCCTGGCGAACCCGGCCGGGCGCGCCTACGTGCCCGCGGGGGCGCCGGACGGCACCGGCACGCTGGCCCTGAACGCACGCGAGTTGCGCAGCGGCGACGGCACGTTCGACGTGCGTGGCTTCGATCTCACGACGGCGACACTCGCCGCCGGCCTGGTGGCGACCGGCCAGGGCGCGCTCGCGTTCGCCGGCGATGCCGACCTCACCACCCCGCGAGTGATCGGCGCCAACGGGGCGACCCTCGCCCTCGACGTCAGCGGCGCGCTCGGCTTCGCCTACCACCCCGGCAGCGGTGCCGTACCGGCGAGCGGGCTCGGCGCGAGCCTCGCCGCCACCGCCGCGACGATCGACATCGACACCGTGTTCGACCTGCCGGCCGGCGACCTCGCCTTCACCGCCACCGGCGGCGGCACCGCGCTGACTCTCGGCAAGAACGCCCTGCTGGCCGTGCCGGGTACGGCCTTGCTCGACAATACCGTGGCGGCGCCGTTCGCCGGCGAATCGATCCTCGCCTACGCGCCGGCCGGCTCGATCAAGCTGACGACCACGCAGGGCGATGTCGACTTCGACCCGGCGGCGATCCTCGATGCGTCGGCGCTGGCCGATCCGCGCATCGCGCGCACACCGGGCGCGGCGCCGATCGCGCTCGCGCCGCGCGGCTGGACCGGCGAACTCGCGTCCACGCGGGCCGGCGACATCACGCTCGTCAGCGGCGGCGGTGCAACCCTGGCGGGCCTGCCGCGCCTGTTCGCGGGCGGCGGTGCCACGGCGCAGGGCGGCGCGCTCACCATCGAGGCGGAACGCCTCGGCGCCGCGCTGCCGCTGGCCGACTTCGGCCGCGCCGTGCACCTGCGCGTGCGCAACAGCGATCTCGCCTGGACCCAGGCCGTCACCACGCGCGACTTCCAGCTTGTCGCCGACGGCGGCAGCGTGACGCTCGCCGCCGACGTCGAAGCCGGCGGCGCCGAGCGCGGCCGCATCGCGGTCTACGCCGCCACCGACGTCGACGTCGCTGCCGGGGTCGATCTCTCGACCCGGGCCAGCGCCGCCGGCAGCCGCGGCGGCGACATCGTGCTCAGTGCCGGCAGCGGCATGGTCACGCTCGCCGCGGACAGCCAGCTCGACCTCTCCGGCGCCGGTGGCGCCGCCGGCGGCCGCCTGGTGCTGCGCGCGCAGCGCAACGGCAGCGGCGTCAAGGTCGCCCCGATCGCCGACCGCGGCCGCATCGTCGGCGCGACCTCGATCGACATCCAGGCGGTCAAGGGCGAGACCAACGTCAGCGCGCTGGCCGGCGCGCTCAGCACCGCGCAGACCTACGCTGGCAACGCCAACGCCATCGCGACCACCCTCGGTCTCGCCGGCGACAGCCGTTACCGCCTGCTGCCCGAGATCGACATCGCACAGGCCGGCAACGTGACCTTCTCCACCACCACCGACCTCAACACGCGCAGCTTCGCCGGCGTGCTGTCGGTGCGCGCCGGCGGCGATCTCACCCTGAACGCCACCGTCAGCGACGGCTTCCAGGGCACCGCCGCCAACAGCAAGCTGCTCGGCGGCACGACCCGCGACAGCTGGTCGCTGCGCTTCGTCAGCGGCGCCGACCTCGCCAGCGCCGATCCGCTCGCGGTCGAACCGCTCGCCCTGGCCGGTGTCGCCACCACGCGCAACCTCGCCATCGGCAGCAACCGCATCCTCCGCACCGGCAACGGCAACCTCGATCTCGCCGCCTCGGGCAGCATCACGCTGGCCAGCAACACGTCGGTCGTCTACGTCGCCGGGCGCAGTGCGGGGCTCGAACTCGACCGCTTCGCCACCGGCTTCACCGGGCCCTCGCGCTGGGTGCCGACCGGCGGCGGCGACCTCACGCTGCATGCCGGCGGCGACCTGCGCGGCCCGACCGCGCAGACCCAGACCTTCCAGGAGTGGTACCTGCTGAACGACGAGACGCCGGGCAACATCTTCGCCCGCGGCACGCTCGGCGGCAGCTACATGAACTTCGCCACCTTCCAGCAGAACTTCGGCGTCTTCGGCGGCGGCGACCTCGTCGCCGACATCGGCCGCGACGCCGACCGCGTGTCCTTGTCGGTGCCGAGCTGGCTCTACCTCGACAGCCTCGACGACGGCGGCAAGGTCCTGCCCGGCGACACCATCGAGCGCGTCGGCGCCGGCAACCTCGAGCTCGCCGTCGGGCGCAACCTCGGCAGCAGCCAGCTGCTGGTCGGCGACGGTCACGCGCGGGCCGACGTGCGTGGCCGGGTCACGCCGACCACGCTGAACGGCGTCACCGGCTTGAGCTGGTTCGGCGTCCAGGCCGGCGCCGTCGAGGTCACCGCGCGGCGCGACCTCACCGTGCAGAGCGTGGTCGACCCGGCCATGGTGCGCTCGCTCGGCTCCGAACGTGCCTTCGTCAGCTACGGGCCCGAATCGGCGTTCACGGCCACCGCCATCGGTGGCAACCTCGCCGTGACCTCGGCGACCAACGCGACGACGCGCGCGAAGACGCCGAACGCCAGCGCCTCGGCCTTCCAGGGCCTGTGGCCCGCACAGGTCGCGCTCGCCGCGCCGGGCGGCAGCGTAAGCGTCAACCGCACGGCCGCGCTGAGCCTCATGGCGAGCCCGCTCGGCAACCTCGACGTGGTGGCGCGCCAGGACATCGACCTCTTCAGCAACGCACTCGACGGCGGCATCACGCTCAACTCGCTCGACCCGCCGCCGGCGCGGCTGCACGACCTCGCGGCCTTCGTCCTCGCCAGCACCACCGGCGACCTCGACCTCACCGCCGGCATCGTCTCGGTGTTCTTCGCCGAACCGGCCAGCCGGGCGGACGACCCGACCCGCGCGCGCCTCGTCGCCCGCGACGGCTCGGTGCTGGGGCCGATCAACAACGTCTCCAACCTGAACCTGTCGGAAGCGGTGTTCATCGCGGCCGGTGAGGACGTGCGCAACCTGAACCTCGTCACCTACCACCCGCGTGCATCGGACCTCTCGACCGTCGTCGCCGGGCGCGACGTGCTGCAGACCAACCGCCTCGCACGGCTGCAGGTCGGCGGCGGCGGCCTGTTCGAGGTGCTGGCCGGGCGCGACATCGATCTCGGCCAGTCGAACGGCATCCTGACCGTCGGCGACACCCGCATCCCGGGGCTCGCCAACGACGGCGCCGACCTGCTGGTCGCGGCCGGTCTCGGCGCGGGCCCCGGTTATGACGCCTTCATCCGGCGTTACTTCATCGAGGGTGTGTACAAGGCGCAGCTCGCGGGCACCACGCAGCCTGGCGATCCGTTCGCCTTCGCCCAGGCGCCTCGCCGCAACCAGCTGGCCGCGATCGCTGCCGCCTTCTACGACGAGCTGCGCCTGAGTGGTGTCGACGCCACGACCAGCGGCAGCGACGACTACTCGCGCGCCTACGCCGCCATCGACACCCTGTTCCCGGGCGACGCCTGGGCCGGTGATCTCAGCCTGCTGTTCAGCCGCGTGCAGACCGTCGACGGCGGCGACATCGACCTCCTCGTACCGGGCGGCTCGATCAACGCCGGCCTGGCCGTGACCCCGGTCGGCGCGCCGGACAAGCAGGCCAGCGAACTCGGCATCGTCGCCATCGGCACGGGCTCGGTGAACGCGTATCTCGGCGAGGATTTCCTCGTCAACCAGTCGCGCGTGTTCACGCTGCGCGGCGGCGACATCATGCTCTTCAGCGCCGCCGGCAACATCGATGCCGGTCGTGGCGCCAAGTCCTCGCTGTCGGCGCCCGAGCCGCAGGTCGTCATCGCCCAGGACGGCAGCGTGTCGCTCGACTTCTCCGGCGCCATCTCGGGTTCCGGCATCCGCACCGTCGCCACCGGCGGCGGCCGTGCCGGCTCGGTGTTCCTGTTCGCGCCGCAGGGCGTGGTCAACGCCGGCGAGGCGGGTATCGGTGGCGAGAACGTCTTCATCGGCGCGACCGAGGTCATCGGCGCCAACAACATCGACGTCGGCGGCGGCGTCGCCGTCGGTGTGCCGGCCTCGAGTTCGGTCAGCATCGCCGCCGGCGTCGCCGGCGCGGCGGACTCGGCCAGTGCCGCCGCGCAATCCGCCACCGAGGCCGCGACCCAGCAATCGGCCGCGGGTGCCGGCACGGCCGCGTCCGGCGCCGCCGCCGGTCCGAGCCTGTCGGTGATTTCCGTCGAAGTGCTCGGCTTCGGCGGTTGATCACCGCGTTGTCATCTTCTCGTTACATGAATGTCATGGAATGCGTCCCCAATGAATGATTCGCGCACGCACGCCTCCTCGCGCCGCCGCTCACCACACCGGCGTCTGCTCCTCACCGTGGTCGCCATGCTGCTGCCGCTGGTCGTGCAGGCCTGGTGGTCACCCGATTGGACGCTGCGCAAGACACTCGCCATCAACACCACCGGCACCGGCGCCAACACCCAGGCGCCGCTGGCCGAGGTGCCCGTGCTGGTGCGCCTGCATGCCGGCAACTTCCCGCAGTTCCTCTCGGTGCGCGACGGCGGCGCCGACTTCCGCTTCGTCGCCGGCGACGACCAGACGCCGCTGAAGTACCACGTCGAGCGCTTCGACCCCGTCGCCCAGATCGCGCTGGCCTGGGTCAAGCTGCCGGCGGTCAACCCGCAGGCCACCGAGCAGAAGTTCTTCCTCTATTTCGGCAACCCGCAGGCGGTCAAGGGCGACGACGCCGGCGCCACCTACGGCGTCGACACCGCCGCGGTGTTCCATTTCAACGAGACCAGCGGCCTGCCACTGGACAGCACCGCCTATGCGACGGCGATGAGCGGCGGCGAGTTCATCGCCAACCCGGCCTCGATCATCGGCAACGGCGCCCTCCTCACCGGCAGTGGCCCGCTGGTCGTCGGCGATGCGCCGCAGCTCGCCTTCGACCCGGCCCGGGGCATGAGCTTCTCGCTGTGGACGCGCGTCGACGAACTGCCAGCGGCGCCGGTGACCCTGCTCGAACGCGGCGAGGACGCCGCGCGCCTCAGCCTGACCCTGAACGGCGCGACCCTGGTCGCGCGCTACAACGGCGCCGAAATCAGTGCATTCAACCCGGTTGCGGCCGCCACCTGGCACCACGTCGCCGTGGTGGTGGGGCCGGCCGAACTCGCGCTCTACCTCGACGGCGCCAAGGTCGGCGGCGCACCCGTCACGCCGACGACGCTCGCCGGTGCGCTCTACGTCGGCGCTTCCGCCGATTCGAGCGGCGCCCTGACCGCCGCCATCGACGAACTGCAGATCGCGAGCACCGCACTACCCGCCGATGCCGTCGCCTTCGCGGCCGCCGTGCAGGGCGAGCGCAACGATGCCGTGATGACCTACGGCGGCGACGAGAACGCCGCCGCCGAGGCGGGCGGTGAGGGCGAGGCCGCCCACGTCGGCCATTTCAGCATCATCATCAACAACGTCTTCGGCAAACCGGATGCCATCGTCGAGCAGGTCGTGATCGGGGTGTGCGCGCTGATGGCCGCCATCGCCATCATGGTCATGTTCCTCAAGGCCGTGACCCTGTCGCGCTGCCGGCGCGCCACCAACCGTTTCCTCGCCGCCTACCGCGAGCGTACCGCCGGCGACGACAGCGCCATCGGCGCACTGGTCGAGGCCGCCGACGACTACGACGACTCGCCGCTGTTCACCGTCTACCAGCAGGGCCTGCACGAAGTGCGCGCACGCCTCTCGCCGGCCGTCGGCGCGGCCCCCGCGGGGCTGGAGGAGAAATCGCTGAACGCCGTGCGCGCCACCCTCGACGCCATCATCGTGCGCGAAGGCCAGCGCTTGAACAGCCTGCTGGTGCTGCTCACCATCGCCATCTCGGGCGGCCCCTTCATCGGCCTGCTCGGCACGGTGGTCGGCGTCATGGTCACCTTCGCCGCCATCGCCGCCACCGGCGACGTCAACATCGCCGCCATCGCGCCCGGCATGGCCGCCGCCCTGCTCGCCACGGTGGCCGGCCTCGGCGTCGCCATCCCGGCCCTGTTCGGCTACAACTACCTGAGCGCGAAAGCCAAGGATCTCGGCGCGGACATGCACGTCTTCGCCGACGAGTTCGTCGCCCGCCTGAACGAAGTCTACGGTCGCTGAGGCGCATCCCGTGGCTGCCGATCTCAAGGGTGACAACGAACCCTACGACGACATCAACATCACGCCGATGGTCGACCTGACCTTCGTGCTGTTGATCATCTTCATCATCATGACCACCGCCGCGGTGCAGGGCATCCAGGTCAACCTGCCGCAGGCGAGCAGCGCGCCGAGTCTCGAGGAACCGAAGACCAAGGCCATCACCATCACCGGTGACGGCACCATCTTCCTCGACACCTACCCGGTGACGATGCAGGAACTGGAATCGCGGCTGACCAATTTCTACGCCGCCGATCCGAGCCTCCCCATCGTCATCAAGGGCGACGCCACGGTGCAGTACCAGCAGGTCATCGACGTACTCGACCTCGCCGGGCGCATCGGCATCACCCAGATCGGCCTGGTCACGCAGAAGCTGGTGAAGTAGGCGTGGCACGCGATCGCGGTCTCAAACGTCACCTGCCCGTCGCCGGCGGCCTGGCCATGATCGGCGTGGTCGGCTACGGCCTGTGGACCTTCGTGCAGAACAGCGGCGGCGTGCAGGCGCCGGTGGTGCCGGAAGTCCAGCAGATCTCGATCGTGGTGCCGCCGCCACCGCCCCCGCCGCCGCCGCCATTAGAAGAGCCGCCGCCCGAGCCGGAAGTGCAGGAAGTCGACGTACCCGAACCGGAACCCGAGCCGATGGACGACGTCGCCGAGGCCGACGAAGCGCCGCCGGGCGAGGAACTCGGCCTCGACGCCGAGGGCGTCGCCGGCGCCGACGGTTTCGGTCTCAAGGCGAAGAAGGGCGGCCGCGGTCTGCTCGGCGGCGATCCGCACAAGTGGTACGCCGGGCTCGTCCAGCGCGACCTGCAGTCGGCCCTCTCCAACATCGACGCCATCCGCCAGGGCCGCTACACCATCGTGCTCGAGATCTGGGTCGCCCCCGACGGCACCATCGAGAACAGCGAACTGGTCCGCGGCAGCGGCGATGCCGGCATCGACTCGGCCCTCACCGCCGCGCTCGACGGCGGCATGCGTATGAGCAAGAGCCCGCCCGACGACCTGCCGCAGCCCATTCGCCTGCGCATCAGCTCGCGTTCCTGAGCACACCCCGACCGCCACCAGAATCCAGGCATCCACGGACATGTTCACCCGCACCCCCCTCGCCCGCGCGCTCGCCTGCGCGCTGCTGCTCACGCCGGCGCTGCCGGCCGCCGCCGATCCCGCTGAACTGGTCGAACTCAAGACCACCATCGTCAAGCTCATCGACGCCCTGGTCGAACAGGGCGTGCTCGACGCCGACAAGGCCGCCGCGCTGGTCGCCGAGGCCGAGGCCAGTGGCAAGGCGGCGGCGCAGGTCGAAGCGGCAGACGACGCGCAGGTCGCCGCGACGGCGCCGGGCGCGGCCGGCGAGGGCACGGAAGACGCGGTGCCGAACGACGTCGTGCGCGTCACCTACGTGCCGGACATCGTCAAGGAGGAGATCCGCAACGAGGTGCGCGCCGAACTGCGCCGCGAAGTGACCGAGGACGTCGTCGCCGTGGCCAAGGCCGAACGCTGGGGCACCAAGGACGCCCTGCCCGACTGGGTTTCGCGCCTCACCTGGTCGGGCGAGTTCCGCCTGCGCAGCCAGTCCGACTTCTTCGCCAGCGGCAACGCCGCGACCCTGTTCGATTTCAATGCCATCAACGACGCCGGCGGCGTCGCCGCGGCGGGGCCGGACGTCTTCCTCAACACCCGCGAGGACGAGCACATCCTGCGCGCGCGCATGCGCCTCGCGCTGGAGGCCAAGGTCAACGACACCGTGACCGTGGCGACGCGCCTGTCGACCGGCGAGGTCGACAACCCGGTCTCGGCCAACACCACGTTCAGGAACAACAACCCGCCCTTCGAGACCTTCTTCGACCGCGCCTGGCTGCGCTACGAACCACGCTCGCGCGACGGCATGAAATGGCTGACCTTGCGCGCCGGGCGCCTCGACAACCCGTGGCTGTCGACCAACAGCGAGATCACCTGGGACCGCGACTTCAAGTTCGACGGTGTCGCCGGCACGCTGCGCTACGGCTTCCGCGACGACGGCCTGTCCTACCGCGATCCCAACGAGCGCTACCTCTTCCTCACCGCCGGCGTCTTCCCCATCGACGAGATCGAACTGTCCTCGGCCGACAAGTGGCTGCTCGGCGCCCAGGCCGGCGGCCTGTGGACCTTCGACAACCAGTCGAGCATCGCGCTCGCCGCCGCCTGGTACGACTACACCCACATCCGCGGGCGCCGCAACCAGCCGGGCAGCGACTTCCACGACTTCACCGCGCCCGACTACATGCAGCGCGGCAACACCCTGTTCGACATCGCCGACCCGGCCGACCCGGCCAAGAACCTGCTGGCGCTGGCCGCCGACTACGACATCCTGCACGTCAATTTCCTCGCCGACTGGGCCATCCTCGCACCCATCCACATCGGGCTGGAGGGCGACGTCGTGCGCAATTTCGGCTACGACGAGCAGGACGTGCTGGCCCGCGCCGGCTCACCGCTGGCGCTCACCAGCGGCGAATCGGACGCGCGCGTGATGGGCTACGCGCTCGGCCTCAACCTCGGCTGGCCCGAGATCAACAAGTTCGGCGACTGGTTCCTGCACTGGCACTACACCTACCTGCAGCGCGACGCCGTGCTCGATGCCTTCACCGGCTCCAATCCCAACCGCGGCGGCACCAACCACCGCGGCTGGGTCATCGCCGCCCAGTACGGGTTGGGCACCAACACCTGGCTGCAGGCGCGCTGGTTCAGCGTCGACGAGATCGACGGCCCGCCGCTCGGCACCGACCGCCTCCAGGTCGACCTCAACGCGCGCTTCTGATCATGGAGCGTCCGAGCCGCAAGCGATTCGCCGCGCTGGCCATCGCCGCCACGCTGGCCTTCACCGCCCTGCCCGTCGCCGCCCAGCAGGCCGCCGCCGATGCCCAGCGTACCGCGCAGGCGCTGGCGCGCGCGCAGGGCCTGCTGCGCGAGCTCGCCGCCGTCAAGCAGCAACTCGAAGTGGACAACGCCAAGCTCACCGCGCAGAAGTCCGCCCTCGAACGCCGCCTGGACGACGCCGACGCGGCGCTGGAGGACCGCGCGGCGGAACTCGCGGCGAGCGCGCGCGACGCGAAACGGCTCGACACCCGCCTCGGCAATACCGAGCAGCGTCTGGAACAGGCCCGCGCGAAACTCGAAGAAGCGCTCGGCGTCGCGCGCGACACGGCGCGCGAACTCGCCGGCACCCGGGACGAACTCGCCCGCACCCAGGAACAACTCGCGGGCACGACCGCAGAACTCGACCGCGCACGCAAGTTCAACCTCGAGATGTTCGAGACCAGCCGGGAAATCGTCGAGGCCTACCGCAACAAGGGCCGCCTGGCAGGTTGGCTGCAGGACGAGCCGGTCAGCGGACTGTCGGCCGTGACCATCGAGAGCCGCATCGAAGACTTCGCCGATCGCCTCTACGACGCCGTCGACGACGCCAACCTCGAAGCGGCGCGTGGACTGCGCCACGGCGCGCCAATCGTTTCGCAACCCGCCGATTGAGACCGCGCTGCCCGTGCCTCACCGCGCGGGCAGGGTCACCTCGACTTCCAGCCGACCGTCCAGGCAATCCTCGTAGGCGCCGTCGGATTCGCCGGCCCCGATGCGCTGCGCGCCACCCGGGCCGATGCTCACGCGGCTGGCCGGCGGGTGGGCACCGCGACAGTCCTCGACTCGCCGCGCCCAGGCTTCGACCGGCGCCGCACGATCGACGCCGTGCTGTTCGAGGCAGGCCGCGAAGCCGCTGTCATCGACCCCGGCCGGGATGGTCACGCTGAGCGGCGCCGCCGCCACCGCGCGTTCGGTGTAGACGCCGCCGCTGAGATCGATGGTCTGCTCGAGTCGATGCGCACGCGCACAGGCGGCCACGGTCGCGGCTTCGTCGGCGGCGCTCACCGCCAACGGCAGGCCGAGCACGATGGCGAGCACGCAGCGCCCGGCACGCATCTCAGGAGCCCATCGCGCTCAGCGCCCCTGCCAGCGCGGCGCACGCTTCTCGACGAAGGCCTGCAGGCCCTCGCGACCGTCGGCGGTGTCGAAGACGTTGCACAGGGTCTCGATCTGGTTCTCGACGTTGCGCCGGTAGTCGAGGTCGTTGGCGCGCATGAAGGACTGGCGGCCGAGCGCCATGATGGCCGGGGACTTGGCCGCGAACAGGGCAGCCATGTCGCGTGCTGCCGTCATGAGTTCCGCCCGCGGCACGGCGTGGTTGACGAGGCCGAGATCGACCGCGCGCGCGACCGGGATCGGCCGCCCGCCGAACAGCAGCTCGAAGGCCTGGTTGCGGCTGATCTGCCGTGGCAGGTGGACGTAGTGGATGGCCGGGATCACTCCGACGTCGATCTCGGGGTAGCCGAGGTCGATGTCGTCGGCGGCGATGACGACGTCGCAGTTGATGGCCAAGGTCATGCCGGCGCCGCGCGCCGGCCCGTTGAGGGCGGCCACGATTGGCTTGGTCATGGCATAGACGATGTTCATCGTCTCCATGTAGAACTTGTAGACGAAGGCACGCAGATCGGCGGCGTCGCCGGCGGCCACCATCTTGAGATCCATGCCGCCGCAGAACATGCCGTCCAGCGCGCTGGTCAACACCACGGCGCGCACCGCGGCGTCGGCCTCGACGCGACGCAAGGCCGCGTGCAGGGCGTCGATCAAGGCATGGTCGACGGCGTTGACCGGCGCACGCTGCATGGCGATGACGGCGACGCCGTCACGCACCGTCGTCAGCACCCGTTCGCTCTCGTTCATCGGTCTCTCTCCCTTGCGACGGGCGCTGCGCTTCGCTGGTCAGTCGGTGTAGTACGGCGTCGCCACTTCGGCCGGTAACAGGGTGAGACCGGTGAACTCGCCGCGCGCGACACCGTCGAGGAAACTCAACGGTCCGCCGCTCCAGGCCGGGTAGCCGAGGCCGACGACGGCCAGCACGTCGAGATCCGCCGCGCCGGCGACGAGACCGTCGGCGAGGCAGGCGGCGGCTTCACGCGCCACTGCAAGCATCAGCGCGAGACCATCGGCGCGGTGGTCGGCGGCCCACTGCGGCCGTTGGTCCGTGGCAAGCCCGGCGCTGTCGAACAGGGCCCGCAGGTCGAGCGCATCGGCCAGCGGCGCCCGTTCGCCCGGGGTGGCGGCGAACTCGGCACACCAGTCGCGCACGGCGCCGAGCAGGCGCGCCGTCACGCCCGGCTCGCGCGGCGCGGCCACCACCGGCACGAGGCGCAGGCGGTTGGCGAGCGCCAGCGCGCGTACGCCCATCTCGCCGGCCGCGGTGGCAATCTCGACGGCCTCGGCGCCGTCGAGATCGCGCGCCAGGCGCAACTCGGTCGCGCAGCCGGTCACGGCCTGGTCGACGCCTTCGCGCAGGCCGACGGCATAGGCGCGCGGCGCGCCCGCCGGCGGCGGTCGACGTACCAGCACGAGATCGGCCGCGGCGGTCTCCTCGACCACCTCCACGC
The DNA here is from genome assembly GCA_050184115.1 of Gammaproteobacteria bacterium. GTDB lineage: Bacteria > Pseudomonadota > Gammaproteobacteria > JACKNG01. The sequence continues at coordinate 122,966 of JBFXAQ010000009.1, forward strand.
GGCGGACGAGCCGCGCCGGCGCGTCGCCTTCAACGGCCACCCGGCGCACCGTGCCGGCGCTCTCGCCGAGCGCGGCGGCGGCGCGCTTGGGCGCGGCCGTCTTGGACAGGAAGCTAGTGCGCACCATGTTGCCGGCCACGGGGTCGAGCATCAGCGGCAGGAAGTTGTCGACCTCGACCTCGATAGCCGCGTCGATGTCGCGCCCGTAACCGTCGCGCAGGCAGCGCGTGATGGCGCCGATGGCGGGATAGCAATGCGCCACGCGCGGCCCGGTCCAGGCGAATCCGGCGAGCCGCGCGTCCGCGTCGTCGCCGTCGAGCACGCCCTCGTCGTCGGCCGGGGCCTGCCAGCCGGCATGGTCCCAGCGCGCACCGGCGCGGGCATTGAGGGCGATGGCGCGCGCCGAGTCGAGCAGTTGCGCCGGCGCGGCGAGGTGATCGACCAGGCCCGCCGCCTGCGCCACCGCCGGCGTCACCGGGCGGCCGTCGAGCAGCATGCGCGCGGCAAAGGCCGGCGACGTCAGGCGCGGCAGGCGCTGGGTGCCGCCAGCGCCCGGCAGCAATCCGAGCAGGACCTCGGGCAGGCCGAGGCAGGGCGTGTCGCCCTGGGCGGCGACGCGGTGGTGGCAGGCCATGGCGAACTCGAGCCCGCCGCCGAGGGCGAGACCGTTGATCGCGGCGACGGTCGGTACCGGCAGCTTCTCGAAGCGGCGCAGCAGGTAACCGAGGCGCGAGAACGTGCGGCGGATGGTCGGCGCGTCGTGTTCGAAACGCAGCGTCGTGAAGCCGCGCACCATGGCCAGGTCAGCACCCGCCATGAATGCGTCCTTGGCCGAGGTGACGATCACGCCGCGCAGGGCGCCGTTGCTTTCGAGCGCCGTGGTCAGGGCGTCGAGTTCGTCGATCAGGGCGTCGGAGAAGACGTTGAACGGACGCCCCGGCATGTCGAGGGTGACCACGCCGATACCATCGGCACCGATGTCCAGGCTGAGGTTCTGCATCTTGGTTTCCTGCGTCGCGTAAGAATCCCGGCCGCGTGGGTGCCGTCATCCCGGGGCGGCCCGGCGGGCCTGTCGTGCCGCGGGCGTCGCCCGACCTGCCCGGCCCGGGTGAGCACGAGGAAGGCGATCGGGGTGCAGTCTTCGGCCGGGCCGCTGCGGTATCGATGTCGCCAGCGCGCGCGGCCGGTGGCGCATTGTAGCGGCTTCGACCCGGCCCCGGCATCGACACCGGAACCGGTGGCATGCAGGCAGCGGTGTCGGCCGGCGGGGATTCACGGCGCGGCCCCGGCAACGCTCGCGACGTCATCGTCACGTCACCGGATCGTCACCGCACCGTCACCAGCGCTGGCTATGCTGTCGACGGCACTTGCCGCTTCGCAAAGGTGACGAAATGACGACAGCGCCCCGCCTCTTCGCGATGTTCCTGTTGCTCGTCTGTGGCAGTGGCACCAGCCACGCCGCCGTGCTCGAGTTCGGCGGTCTGCTCGATGGCGCCGAGGAGGTACCCGGGGTCAGCACGCCGGGCAACGGCCTCGCCCTGCTGCTGTTCGACGACGCCACCAAGGTGCTGACCTGGAGCGTGTCCTTCCACGATCTCACGGGGGTCGTTGCCGGCGCGCCCGCCGCCGGGGTCTACCACGCGGCGGCCGGCAGCACCGGTCCGCTGGCCTTCGCCATCGACGCCGGCCTCATCAACGGCAGCGGCGCAACGGAAGGCATGTTCTTCGGCTTCACGAGCATCGCGCCCGCGATCGAGAGCGCGCTGCTCGCCGGCCACCTGTATCTCAACCTCCATACCACCGCCCATCCAGGCGGCGAAGTGCGGACTCAGCTCCTGCCCGCGACCGTCACCGTGGTACCGCTGCCCGCCGCCGCCTGGCTGTTTCTGGGCGGCCTCGGCGGCACCTGGCGCCTGGCGCGGCGCCGCGGCTGAAGGCGCCGGCGGCGACCGGCGTCGCGTCAGGCCACGCGGCGGCTACGCCGTGCCAGCACGAGCATGCCGGGTACCAGCAACCAGGCTGCTGCCGGCAAGGGCACGAGCGCGGCGTAGGCGGCGTCGGCCGTGATCTGCTGCATCGCCGAGGTCGGGTGCAGGCCGTCCCAGAACACGAATTCGTCCGGATTGGCACAGCCGGAACCACCGTTCTGCAGCGTGCAGGCATCGGTGGTGTTGGTGAAACCGTGGGCCAGCGGATCGGCCAGCACGTCGTTGAACAGGGTGAAGGCGTCGAGCACGGCGATGTTGATGCCGGGATTGGCGGCGACGACATCCGGCAGCGCTGCCGCCAGCTTGGCGTTGAATTCCTGCACCAGGGCATGCGCCAGTGCGGCGGTTCCCGGCACCAGCGCATCCGCCGCTTGGACCGAGGGCACCACGCTGATGTCGGGCAGGTTGGAAACGCCGAAATGCAGCGCGCCGGCAGCGGCCAGTACACCGACCGCGTTCGAAAGGTTGGCGACGCTCTCGCTCATCGCCGCGACGGCCTGGGTGACGCTGCCGCCACCGCCGACGAATTCCAGCGCCGCGCGGATGTCGTTACCGCCACCGTTGAGCATGTACAGGCCGTCGCCCGGCAACGCTCCCAGGGACGCCGCCAGGTTGGCCTGGCCGATGAACGGATCGGCGACCGCATCGTAGACGGGGAAGACGTCGCCCGCGCCGAGCGCCGTGAAGCCGATCGACGGCAGGAAGCCGGTCTTGGCGCCACCGGTGGCGTAGTTCGTGCCGCCGGTCAGCGACGGTGACAGCGGCAGGCCGAGCATCCCGGCCAGCTTCTGCGACCAGACCTGTCCGTCGGAGAAGGTTCCGCTCGCGTAGGCGCCGCCGGGTACGAGGTTGGTGTAGGGGAAAGGCTCGAACACGCCGAACGCGGCGATGTTGCCGGAATCGGTGAGCGAATCGCCGAACGCCCACAGGCTGCCGTAGGCGGCCTGGACAGTCGAGGTGAACGTGAACAGGGTGCCGAGCGCGAGGGCGCGGATCGCGTTCTTCATGGTGCTGAACTCCTCCGTGAAACTCCGTGTTACGCGGTGGAACACCCGGGGACGCAGACAGGCGAAGCGCCGACGATCGCGCGCGGTGTTCCTTACCGCGGCGTCACCATACACCATCAGAAGCCCATGGCGGCGAACCGTTCGGCGCGCCGGCCGATCTTCGCGGCGCCTGGCGGGGTGGCGCCCGGGGGCGGGCGCTCCGCCCTCAGAACACGCCGCGTGCGACCAGCAGGGCGTGCACGGCGGCGACGCTCTCGGCGACGCCCTGCCGGCTCGTATCGAGGACCAGATCGGGGGCCGCGGGCGGCTCGTAGTCGAGCGCACCGTCGGCATCACCGCCCCGCGCGGCGAGTGTCTCCGTCGAGGCATCGACGTGCACGATCAGCAGGTTGTCCGCGCCGAGTTCCTCGCGCGCACGCTGGCGCACCGCCTCGCTCGGCGCGACCAGGCTCGCGATGCAGAGCAGTCCCGCGGTGTTCACCAGCTTCGCCACCTCGACCGCGCGGCGCAGGTTCTCCGAGCGTTCGTCGTGGCTGAAGCCGAGATCGCGGCTGATGCCGAGGCGCAGGTTCTGGCCGTCGAGCACGGTGCAGGCGCGGCCCTCGTCGAACAGGCGCCGCTCGAGGGCATAGGCGATGGTCGTCTTGCCGGCATGCGGACGCCCGCTCAGCAACACGGTCACCGGGCGCTGGCCGAAGCGCGCCTGGCGCTCGGCGGCACTGACCGCGCTGGTGCTCTCGGTGAGATCCGCACTGGCCGGCTCGTCGTCCCAGTGATCGTGCGCCGCGTGGCGCGCGCGCTGGTGGATCATGCCGGCGCCGACGGTCGCGTTGGTGATGCGGTCGATGAGGATGAAGGCGCCCATCTGGCGGTTGCGCCGGTAGTCGTCGTAGGCGACCGGCGCGCTGAGGGAAACCGTGCAGCGCCCGATCTCGTTCAGCGCCAGGGTCGGCTGGTCGCGCCGGTGCAAGGTGTTGACGTCGACCGCGTAGCGCAGCGTGCTGATGCTGCCGGGAACCACGCTGGTGGCGTGCTTGACGAGGTAGGTCTTGCCCGGCACCAGCGGCTGCTCGGCCATCCACACCACCATGGCATCGAACCGATCGCCGAGTTCGGGCACGTTGCCGGGCCGCGCGATGACGCTGCCGCGGCTGACGTCGACTTCGTCCTCGAGGGTCAAGGTCACCGCCTGCCCGGCGAAGGCCTCCTCCAGATCGCCGCCAGCGGTGACGATGGCCTCGACCCGTGAGGTGCGCCCCGAGGGCAGCACCACGATCTCGTCACCCTGGCGCACGATGCCCGAGGCGACGGTGCCGCAGAAGCCGCGGAAGTCGAGATTCGGCCGGTTGACGAACTGCACCGGGAAGCGGAAGTCCTCGAGGTTGCGGTCGGAACCGATGTAGACGGTCTCGAGGAAGTTCATCAGGGTCGGGCCCTGGTACCAGGGCATGTTGACCGACGGGTCGACGACGTTGTCGCCGTGCAGCGCCGCGATGGGGATGAAATCGAGATCGGGGATATCGAGGCGCTGGGCGAACTCGAGGTACTCGTCGCGGATGCGCGCGAACACCGCCTCGTCGAACTCGACCAGGTCCATCTTGTTCACCGCCACCAGCACGTGGCGGATGCCGAGCAGCGAGGTGATGAAGGAATGCCGCCGGGTCTGGGTCTGCACACCGTAGCGGGCGTCGACCAGGATGATGGCGAGATCGGCGGTCGAAGCGCCCGTCGCCATGTTGCGCGTGTACTGCTCGTGACCCGGAGTGTCGGCGATGATGAACTTGCGCTTCGCCGTCGAGAAGTAGCGGTAGGCGACGTCGATGGTGATGCCCTGCTCGCGCTCGGCCTTGAGACCGTCGGTCAGCAGCGCCGGATCGAAATTCCCGCCGGTGGTGCCATGCACCTTGGAATCGCGCTGGATGGTCGACAGCTGGTCCTCGTAGATCATCTTCGAGTCGTAGAGCAGGCGCCCGATCAGCGTGCTCTTGCCGTCGTCGACGCTGCCGCAGGTGATGAAGCGCAGCAGCTCCTTCTGTTCGTGCTGACGCAGGTAGGCGTCGATGTCGGTGGCGATGAGGTCGGATTGATGGGACATGGCGGGTTCCGGTCGGCGCGGCGGGCGGTGATCGTGAATGTTCGGGAGCGGGTGCGGCGGTTCAGAAGTAACCGCGACGCTTCTTCTCCTCCATGCCGGCGCCACCTTCGTCCTGGTCGATGACGCGGCCCTGGCGTTCGGAGGTCTTGGTCAGGAGCATCTCCTGGATGATCTCCGGCAGCGTGGTGGCGGTCGACTCCACCGCGCCGGTCAGGGGATAGCAGCCGAGGGTGCGGAAGCGCACCATCTTGTGCTGCACCTCTTCGCCCGGGCGCAGCTGCATGCGCTCGTCGTGGACCATGATGAGTACGCCGTTGCGCTCCACCACCGGCCGCTCGGCGGCGAAGTAGAGCGGTACCAGCGGGATGTTCTCGAGGTGGATGTACTGCCAGATGTCGAGCTCGGTCCAGTTCGAGAGCGGGAAGACGCGGATGCTCTCGCCCTTGTTGACCTTGGCGTTGTAGAGGTTCCACAGCTCCGGACGCTGGTTCTTCGGATCCCAGCGGTGATTGCGATCGCGGAAGGAGAACACGCGCTCCTTGGCCCGCGACTTCTCCTCGTCACGCCGCGCGCCGCCGAAGGCGGCATCGAAACCGTACTTGTCGAGCGCCTGCTTGAGCGCGTCGGTCTTCATGAGTTCGGTGTGCTTCTCGCTGTCCTCGAACGGGCTGATGCCGTGCCTGAGGCCTTCCTCGTTGGTGTGCACGAGGACGTCGAGACCGAGTTCGCCGCGCACGTAGTTCTCGCGGTGCTCGATCATCTCGCGGAACTTCCAGGTCGTGTCGACATGCAGCAGCGGGAACGGCAGCTTGCCCGGGTGGAAAGCCTTCAACGCGAGTTGCAGCATCACCGCCGAGTCCTTGCCGATCGAGTACAGCATGACCGGGTTGGCGAACTCGGCGGCGACCTCGCGGATGATGTGGATGCTCTCGGCTTCGAGCTGCTTGAGGTGGGTCAGGTGGACGCTGGACATGGTTCGTTCAGGCTCGTCGATGGGCGGGCCGCGGGCTGACGGGCGCGCGGGGCGAGAGGATTGTAACGGCTGCGCGCGGGCGCGCCTGAAGCGCGCCGCGCGAACTGCGACCGCCTTCGCTCAGGCCGCGCGCCGCCCGACCAGCGCGCGCGTCGGCGCGGTGCCGTATTGCTCGCTGTGGCGGGCGCCATGCTCGAGTTCGAAGAAATCGCCCGCACCGCAGGTGCAGACGCGGCCATCGCTCACGGTCACCGTGAGTTCGCCTTCGAGCACCAGTGCGACGACGTCGAAGTCGTGGCTGTGCTCGGGATTGTGCAGCCCGGCCGGGCGTTCGAGCAGCTCGGGTTCGCCGTAGCCGTGCTCACGGCAGTGTTGGCGGAAGCTGGTTTCGTCCATGGTGGGGCTCCTGGGTCGGGGTCGGACGCCGCGCACTCTACACGGATTCGCCGACGCCTTCGCCCCGGGGCGCGTACGGTTTTGCAATCGGTTTCAGCGCGCCGGCCACGCCGCCAGGTCGAAGCCGGCGCCGAGCCGCAGGAAGACCAGCCGCACCGGGCCACCGAGCGCACGCGTGCGGTGGCCCTGGCCGCTGAGATCGTCGGCGAGGAAGGCGCCGCCCGGCCCCCACTGCCGGCAACTGCCGTCACCGACCTCGACTTCGAGCCGGCCGCTCAGCACGACGACCAGCTGGCGATCCGGCGCGCCGTGCCAGTCCTGGTCGAGTCCGGTCGGCAGCTCCACCACCACCGCCTCGGCGGCGAACGGCAGCGAGCTCAGGATCTCGTGGCCGAAGGCGTCCTGCCGGTGCTCGGTCAAGGGGATGTCGCGGACCTCGAACTCGGATTGGTCGGCGGCGTTGGCGCTGAAACGCGTGATCTCCATCGTCGTTCTCCTCAGTGCGCGAGCGGGTCGGGGCGGAGCTGGATCTTGCCGACGTAGGAGCGCGGCACCTCCGAGTGCAGGATCGGGTCGAGGCCATTGGTGAACCACAGGCCACGGCCCTTCCACCCGGCGCCCGGATCATCGATGCGACCGTCGAGTCCGCGGGTGTAGGTGTTCAGCGGGTAGGGAATGCGCAGCGTCGTGAACTGTTCGGTACGCGGATCGAAGGCGATGAGCGCGTCGGAGTTGGTGCCGTTGACGATGACCACGTCGCGGCCGAGCCCGAGGGTGTCGAACTGGTCTACCCACAGGTAATAGTGCATGTCGGTGCTGCCCTCGGGCGCGTCGGCCGGGCGGCCGCGGAAGCCGGGGCCCGGGGTGCGCCACAGGGCCCAGCCCTCGGGACACTGGCCACCCGTGCCCCAGGTCTGGCGACACTTCGAACGGTCGAAGCGCGCGAGCTGGCTGCTGCCGCCGAGCGCGGTCCAGATCATTCCGCTGCTGTCGACGTCGACGCCGCGCGGCCCCATGCCAGGGGCGGGCGGTGCAAAGGCCTCGTGGCGATCGCTGCCCGGGTCGTAGCGCAGCAGGTAACCGGGTTCGCCGGGCGGGCTGGTCACGCCGGGCACCACGGCACTCCACGCGCTGCCGTCGAGCGGGTTCGGGATCACACCGTAGTGGAAACCGACGATGGCGCGGTCGGCGGCGCCGTCGCCGTCGCTGTCCACGCGTACCTCGGAATAACCCTGCGCCGCGGCGAGGGTCTCGGGTCGGGCCGGGTCGTACTTGTCGGGGTCGAGCCAGCCGACGACGTAGTCGTCACCGCTCGTCCACAGTCGGCCGTCGGCGCCGAACTGCAGGTGGTGGGTGCCGTAGCAGGAATCGACGAGCGTGAACGCGGCGCGCGCCGGGTCGTAGTAGCCGAGCTGGCGATGGTGGCGGTGCTCGGCGATGACCGGATCGTCGCGGCAGAAGTCCGGCAGGTCGGCGGCCCACTGGCGGCGGATCTGCGTGGTCAGCCACACGCGGCCAGCGCCGTCCATCATCGGGTTGTGCGGGTTGGCGGGATTGTCGTAGCGCCCCGCATGCGCGGAGTCGAAGCCCGGCCATGGACAGCCGAGCGAGCCGAAGCCGAATGGCGCGGTCTCGCCGCCGTCGCGGCCCTGGTAGGTCTGCTCGCACCACGGCGTGTCGAAACCCTCGCGGGTCGGCACGGGGACGCGCTCGGCGGTGTGCGCGACCGGGTCGACCACCAGCAGGAAGTCGTTGGCGAGGTCGACGCCGTAGACCGGTCCGTTGGCGTTGACCGTCGGCTGGCGCTTGTCGGTGGCGATCTCGTCATGGGCGTAGGTATAGCCATCGCCCCAGGCCCACTGGGTGATGACGACGTTGCGCTCGATGCCGGCCGGCCGCGACGGCGCCGGTGGCGCGACGCCCGTCGCCAGCTGCGCGCCCCAGGCACCGAGGGCGTCGAGCAGTCGAGCGCGCCCGAGGGTGTCGGCGAAGTAACTCATCGCCGCAGCCTTGCGGAAGCCGTGGTCGAAGGCCTCGCGCCCGGGCAGCCGCGTGACCGCGGCGCCGAGCTGGTGACACAGCACGCAGTCGAGCTTGAACTGCTGCGCCCAGCCGGCCACGTTTTCCAGGCCCCTGGCCGGCGCATTGTCGGCGCCACCGAACAGGCCGGCGTCGGCACTCGCGGCGCCACCGAACGCGGCGGCGGGCGGCAGTTCGAACAGCGCCAGCCAGTGGCTCGCGGGATAGACCTGGGCCGCGCTCCAGGCATCGGCCGCGCGGGTTGCGACCAGTTCGACCTCCGCACCGCGGGCCACCTCGCGCCGCGCGGAGTCCTCCAGCCCGTAGCCGCGCACCCACACGCGGTAGTCGGCGGCAGGCAGTTGCGGCAGGTTGAAGCGACCGTCGTCGTCGGTGACGACGATCTTGCGGTAGGGCGTGGCGAGTTCGTCGGTCTCGGCGATCACCCAGACGCCCGCTTCCGCGCCACCGTCCGCGTTGACGACGCGGCCGCTGATGAAATCGCCGGCCAGCGTCGGCGTCGCGCTGAGCGCGAGCGCGGCGGCCCACACCCGCGTGATGTTGGTCTTCATGTCCTGGCAGTTCTCCCCGTGGCCATTTCACGCGCACGCCGTGGCAAGTGCGAGCGCCGCCGAAGATAGCACTTCGCCGGCGCGCCGCGCCGTCAGCGCGGCGCCGAGCCGAGAAACCCGTCGAGGAAGGTTTCGAGCCAGCGCCGGCTGGTGGCGGCAAAGCGCTCGTGCTGCGCGATCTGGGTCACGCAGTCCGGCCCGCGCTTGGCGGCGATGTGCTTGCGACCCGGCTCCGAGGTCGCCCAGCGCTCGATCATCGTGCGCGTCATCTCGGGGTGGTACTCGATGCCGAAGACGCGCGCGCCGTAGCGGTAGGCCTGGGCCTCGAACAGGGTGCCACGGGCGAGCTGCACCGCACCGACCGGGATCTCGAAGGTCTCGGCGTGCCACTGGTAGAACATCGTCGGCCGGTCGAGGAAACCCGTGCCGTCGGCCGTGGGCTGCACCTCGCAGTAACCGATCTCGGCGTGGCCGTCAGCGTGTGGGTGCACCCGCGCGCCGAGCACGCGGGCGATCTCCTGCGCGCCGAGACAGATGCCGAGCAGCGGCAGGTCGGCCGGCAGCGCGCTGCGCTCGAGCCAGTCGAGCTCGGCGCGGATGCCGGGCAGGTGATCGTCGTTGGCACTCTGCGGGCCGCCGAAGACGACCGCCGCGGCATAGTCGTCGAGTGCCGTCGGCAGGCAGCCGCCGAGGTTCGGGCAGCAGCGATCGAGGGTGTAGCCGCGCGCCTCCAGCGCCGCGCCGACGAAGCCCGGGGTCGAGTGCTCCTGGTGCAGAACGACCAGTACGCGGCGGTTCATCGGTGGGCCTCGTCCGAGCGCCCCCCGGCTTCGAAGACAAAGGCATCCGCGCCGCGCGCGAAAGCCGCGGCGGTGCCGCCCTGCGGGCTGATGACGATGGTGTCGACGCCGGCGGCGTAGTCCTGCTCGACCAGCGCGCGACAGTGGGCCTCGTCACCGAAGCTGAACACGCGGCGCACCATCTCGTCGCTGATCGCGCTCTCGACGGCGCTACGGTCGCGCGCCGCGTAACCGGCGATGGCCTGCTCGACGGCCGCGCCGTAACCGAGTTCGCGCAGCACCTCCTGGTACTGGCGGGCGGAGGCGTAGAAGGCGAGGTGCTGGCGGAAGTATTCGAGCCCGGTCGCTTCGTCGTCGACGAGGTAGAAGGCGCGCCGCTTGATGATCTCGACCTCGTCCAGCGTGCGGCCGGCGCGGCGTGCGCCGGTGGCGAGGCGCTCCATCGCGTAGTCCACGCGATCGGGCGGGGTGAAATCGTTCAGCAGCACGCCGTCGGCGACCTCGCCGGCGAGTTCGAGCATGCGCCCGCCGATGGCGCCGATGACGATCGGTACGGGTTGGTCGGGCGGCGCGGCGAGGCGGAAACCGTGGCTGCGCACCGTGCGGCCTTCGAACGCGGTCTTGCCGCCGGCGAGGATGTCGCGCAACAAGGTGATGGTCTCGCGCACGCGGGTCAGCGGCCGTTCGTAGCCGAGCCCGTACCAGCGCTCGATCATGTTCGGCGTCGAGGCACCGAGGCCGAGCACGAAACGACCCGGCGCGCGCGCGGCCGCCGCCGCGACCCCCGTCGCCAGTACCGGCACGGCGCGGTTGAACACCGGCACGACGCCCGTGCACAGGCGCACGCGTGCCGTGGCGACGCCGAGCGCGGCGGCGAGCGCGATGGGGTCTTCCATGCCCTCGGCGTCGCACAGCCAGAGATCGTCGTAACCCTGCTGCTCGGCCCACAGGCCGCGCTCGAAACCGGCTTCGAGTCCCGGCACCGGCCACAGCATGAGACCGATACGTCGGCGTCGTTTCATCGCTTCGCTATCCCGCTCGGCGCACCGCGGCGAGCGTCCGCGGAGCGCTCCGCCACGTCATCCCGTGCGCAATTGACAAGTTTCTCGGGCGGCCATTCTAATGCGGCGACACCCGCTGCGCTGGCCGTCCAGGCCTGTCGCGCGGCGCCGAATTGGGACGATGCGGCGCAGTGCCGGTCCGTGGTCACGATCGAGGGGAGCGTGGCCGCCGACGTCGACCGGCACCATCGCGCACGTCCGTTTGCGACGGCCGGCGCCACGGGCGCGGCCGGGATCCCGAGGGGAGATATCGAGTCCATGCGCCACGCCACCGTCCGCTTCGTTCGCGCCTGCGCGCTCGCCGCAGTCACGTTCACCGTCCATGCCGCCGAACGCATCGCCGACGAACGGTCGGCGCCACCGACCGGCTCGGAATGGCCGAGCTACAACCTCTCGGTCGATGGTCAGCGCTACTCGCTGCTCGACCAGATCGACACCGGCAACGCCGACCAGCTCGCCGAGGTATGTCGCTACAAGGTCGCCGATACCGGCTCTTTCCAGGCCGGGCTCGTCGTCATCGACGACGTCCTCTACGGCACCACCGCGACCGACACCTTCGCGCTGAACCCGACCAGCTGTGAGCTCATCTGGCGCGTACACCATCGCCGCGTACGGCCGGCGCCGTTCGCCGTCAACCGCGGCGTCGGCTACTACGCCGGGCGCCTCTTCCGCGGCACCGACGATGGTCGCTTTCTCGCCCTCGATGCGCGCACCGGCCAGGAGCTGTGGTCGAACACCATCGGCGACCCCGGCGCGGGCGAACTCGCGACGGGTTCACCGCTGGCCTGGAACGGGCTGGTCATCACCGGCACGGCGGTCTCCGAGTTCGGTGTGCGCGGGCGCGTGATGGCCTACGACGCCGCCAGTGGCCGCGAGGTGTGGCGCTTCAACACCGTGCCCGCGCCCGGCGAGCCGAACTCGGACACCTGGCGCGACACGGTGTGGAACGACATCGGTGGCGGCGGTGGCGGCACCTGGTCGCACTTCGCACTCGACCCGACCACCGGCGAGCTGTTCATCCCGGTCGGCAACCCGATCCCCGATTTCGTGCCGGCCGAGCGCCCGGGCGACAACCTCTATACCAACAGCGTGCTGGTGCTCGACGTCTTCACCGGCAAACTGCGCTGGTGGTACCAGCTCGCGCCCGCCGACGGCCTCGATCACGATCTCGCCTCGGCACCCGCGCTCTACCGCACCGCCCGCGGCATGCGCATGGCGGCCGGCGGCAAGGACGGCTACCTGCACATCGTCGACCGCCGCAGCCATGAACTGATTGCCAAGACCGCCGTGACCAGCGTCACCGAGCCGGTCGCGGTGCCGACGCCGGAAGGCATCGAGGCCTGCCCCGGCCCGGCCGGCGGCGTCGAGTGGAACGGGCCGGCCTACGACCCGGTGCACAACCTGCTCTTCGTCGGTGCGCTGGACTACTGCGCGCTGTTCCAGAGCACCCCAGGCACCAAGCCCGAGATCGGCGGCTACAACATGGGCGGCACCTGGACCGGCCTCGGCACGCCGCGCGGCTGGATCCACGCCGTCAACGCCGACACCGGCGAGATAGCGTGGCGCTACCATGCCGACCATCCGGTCATCGGCGCCGTCACGCCGACCGCCGGCGGCATCGTCATGGGTGGCGACAACGCCGGGAAGTTCATCGTCTTCGAAGCCGCAACGGGCAAGATCCTGAAGGAGATCGACACCGGCGGTTCACTCTCCGGCGGCCTCATCACCTATGCCAGCGGAGGGCGTCAGTTCGTCGCGATGACGTCCGGCAACGTCTCGCGCTCGCTGTTCGGCGCGGCCGGTAAACCGACGGTGGTGGTCATGGCGCTGCCCGCGGGCACGGCGTCGAGCGGTGAAGCGCCGGGCGTACCCAACGCGAAGCGTGGCAGGGACCTCTACTACACGACCTGCGCCGTATGCCACGGCCTCGACGGCAACGACTGGAACAACGTCGACCTGAAGGCGGTCAAGCGCAAGATGGATTTCGACGCGCTAACCGCCTTCATCCTCAATCCGCGCGCGCCCATGCCCAAAGCCTTCGCCGAGCCGCTCAGCCCGGCCGACGAACTGCGCCTGAAGGACATCGCGACCTTCATCATGCAGTGGGAGTAGCAAGGCGGCGACGGCGCCGATGGGCGCGCCCGCGTAGAAGCGGCACCAGCGTGGCGGCCGGCCACGGCGGCCGTCAGCGCCAGCACCGGCGGCGCACTCGGCGCGGCACCATGCGCGGAGCCGCGGGTGCCGCACTGCACGGAGCACGAAACCCGGGCCGTTCACGATCACCCAGGAGCACGCAAACATGACCAAGAGGGATGCCGAGACCGACCTGCCCGAAGCCGTCCGCCAGACCATCGCCGAGCACCACGAACTCTACCTGCGCGATCCGGAGGCCGCCCACCTGTGGGACCCGATCGTCATCGGTGTGCCCGGCGGGCCGGTGCCCTGCCTGTTGCTGTGGCATACCGGGCGGCGTTCGGGGCGACGCCTGAACTCGGTCTTGCAGTACTACCGCCGCGGTGACGAGTTCGCCATCGTCGCCTCCAAGGGCGGCACCGCCCACCACCCGGCGTGGTACCACAACCTCGTCGCCGAGCCGCGCTGCGAGGTCTGGATCGGCGGCTTCAAGACGCCGGCGGTCGCGCGCACGATGGGCGCGGCCGAGCGCGCGCGCTGGTGGCCCGGAATCACCGCCGAGCAACCCCAGCAGCTCGAATACGAACAACGCACCAGCCGCGAGATCCCGGTGGTCATGCTGGAACTCGAACGGACGCCGGTCTGAGCCGCGGGGTCAGACCCCAACATCTCGGAATAACGGCCTGATATCAAACACATGTGTCTCGGGGTCTGACCCCGATGCAGCGGGCCCCGAGCGTTGCGACGCCGGAAACGAGCGCCGGTGTCAGACACCGATGCCCGATTTCAACCGCCCTTGCGCTGGTTCAAGCCGCCTGCGGTCCGCGCGGCGGCGGACCGGCGGCGGCCAGTGCGACGGTCTCGGCCGCGCTGAATGTGCGCGAGCGAATGATGAAACGCACGCCTTCGGGCGCTTCCAGCGAGAAGCCGCTGCCGCGACCCGGAGTCACGTCCAGCGTGAGGTGGGTGTGCTGCCAGACCTCGAACTGCGGCCCGCTGATGTAGAACGGACAACCTTCGACCGCACCCAGCCAGACGTCGCGCTCGCCGACCAGGAACTCGCCGGCCGGGTAGCACATCGGCGCGCTGCCGTCGCAGCAGCCGCCGGACTGGTGGAACATCAGCGCGCCGTGGGTCTCGCGCAGTTCGCGGATGAGGGCGGCGGCCACCGGCGTCACGTCCACGCGTGACACCGGTTGCGCCTGCGGACGCTCGCTCACCGCCGGGCTCAGAAGAAGCCGAGCGCGTTGGGGCTGTAGCTGACCAGCATGTTCTTGGTCTGCTGGTAGTGCTCGAGCATCATCTTGTGCGTCTCGCGCCCGATGCCGGACTGCTTGTAGCCGCCGAACGCGGCGTGCGCCGGGTAGAGGTGGTAGCAGTTGACCCACACGCGGCCGGCCTGGATGCCGCGGCCCATGCGATAGGCGGTGTTGCCGTCGCGCGACCACACCGCGGCGCCGAGCCCGTAGAGGGTGTCGTTGGCGATACTGAGCGCCTCGGCCTCGTCCTTGAATTTCGTCACCGCCAGCACCGGCCCGAAGATCTCCTCCTGGAAGATGCGCATGCGGTTGTGGCCTTCGAACACCGTCGGCTTGACGTAGAAGCCGTTCTCGCAGCCCGTGACCTCGCCGCGCTCGCCGCCGATGCGGCAGTTCGCGCCTTCGTCCCTGCCGATGGCGATGTAGGACAGGATCTTCTCAAGCTGATCGGACGACGCCTGCGCGCCGACCATGGTGTTGGGATCGAGCGGATGGCCCTGGCGCACCTTCGACACGCGCTCGATGGCGCGCTCGACGAAGGCGTCGTAAATCGATTCGTGCACCACCGCGCGCGACGGGCAGGTGCAGACCTCGCCCTGGTTGAGGCAGAACATGGTGAAACCTTCGAGCGCCTTGTCGAGGAAGGCGTCGTCGGCGTCCATGACGTCGGGGAAGAACACGTTCGGCGACTTGCCGCCGAGTTCGAGCGTGACGGGAATGATGTTCTCAGAGGCGTACTGCATGATGAGCCGCCCGGTGGTGGTCTCGCCGGTGAAAGCGACCTTCTGGATGCGCGGATTGCTGGCCAGCGGCTTGCCGGCCTCGACGCCGAAACCGTTGACGATGTTGAGCACGCCGGGCGGCAGCAGGTCGCCGACGAGATCGGCCAGCACCATCACGCTCATCGGCGTCTGCTCGGCGGGCTTCAGCACCACGCAGTTGCCGGCGGCCAGCGCCGGCGCCAGCTTCCAGATCGCCATTAGCAGCGGGAAGTTCCACGGGATGATCTGGCCGACCACGCCGAGCGGTTCGTGGAAGTGGTAGGCGACGGTGGTCTCGTCGATCTCCGAGATGCCGCCTTCCTGGGCGCGGATGCACGAGGCGAAGTAACGCAGGTGATCGACCGCCAGCGGCAGGTCGGCCGCCATGGTCTCGCGGATCGGCTTGCCGTTGTCGATGGTCTCGCACATCGCGAGATCCGGCAGGTGCTTCTCCATGCGATCGGCGATGGCAAGCAGCTTGCCGGCGCGTTCGGCGACCGCGGTGCGGCCCCAGGCGGTCTTGGCCGCGTGGGCGGCGTCGAGTGCCCTCTCGATGTCCTCGGCGGTCGAGCGCGCGATCTCGCACACCACCTCGCCGGTGATCGGCGTGATGTTCTCGAAGTACCTGCCCTTGGCCGGCGCGACCCATTCGCCACCGATGAAGTTGTCGTAACGCTTGCGCACCTTGATGCCGGCGCCCTGCAGGGCGTCGAGCGGTTGCGGAATGACTTTCTGGTCCATCTCTACTCTCCTGTCGGCACCTGCCGACCTGCGTTGTTCAATCTCGTGACCGGCCGCACTCAGTGCAGGTGACGACCGTCGTCGCGCGGCGCCGCGCCGGCATCGGCGACGATGTCTCGCATGGCCTGCTGCCAGACGTAGCTGGCCTCGGCCAGGCTGGCGAGGACGGCGGGATGACGTTCGAGGTGCGGATGCGCGCGCAACTGGCGCAGCAGGTGCAACAGGGCATTGACGCGACGGCCGTCGCGACACTCCCGGCACAACGCCATCAGGCGGATGATCGAGCACATCAGGACCTGGATGTCGGGCCCTTCGAGCCTGTCGTCCGCCGCGCTCGTCATGGTGCGCCTCCCCCTGCCGTTGGTCGTCCGCCGGCCCGCGATCACACACCACTCGCGCATGTAAAAAAACTGGCAGGGTTGTGCAGAAAAGTACCGAATCGGCTTGAATATTCGGGTTTCCCTCCGGATTGGAAACAGGCCGACACGAGCCATACGCAGTTACCGCGAACGTCGCCGGTGGCACGCACCACCGTCTCGACGGGTGCGACGGCTGCCGTGGCTGCAACCCTGACACGCCGCGCGAAGCAGCGCAGGCAAGCCCACAACAAACGTTGTTTTTCTGCCTTTAAGCGCCCCGCTCAACGTAATAGAATCGCGTGCTCGAAAGCCTCGGTTCTTTTGCGCCGCATTACCCGCCGGCGCACCGACCGAACACAACCCGACCCCGGCAGCTGCAGCGTGCGGGATCGCAACGGAACGTAGGGCAGGATTACGTCTTCCGGCGAGACCACGCGACGCCATCCTCTCCCGACGTTGACGACGGCCGACGACCGCAACCACCGCGGGCGTCGCCGATCCTGACCACGGCGTCCGCGCCGAGGGGAGAGATGCGATGACCACCGAGCCCGCCGCCGTCGCTGGTGGCGACGACGACAACCTCGACGACGACACCCTGCTCGCCCGGGTGTTCGACAGCGTCGGTGCCGCGCCCGACGTGCTGCTCGAGATCTTCCATGCCATCCAGCACGCCCGTGGCCGCGTCGACCCGGCGCTGCTACCGGCCATCGCCGAGCGCCTCAACCTGTCGCGCGCCGACGTCCATGGCGCGCTGAGCTTCTATCCCGATTTCGCCCGCGAGGTCGCCCCGCGCCACGTGCTCAAGGTGTGCCGCGCCGAGGCCTGCCAGGCGGTCGGCGCGGTGAGCCTCGCGGCGCACGCGCGTGCCCGCCTCGGTTGCGACTTCCACGGCACGGCCAACGACATCCGCCTCGAGCCGGTCTACTGCCTCGGCAACTGTGCCTGCGCACCGGCAGTGATGCTCGACGACGAACTGCACGGCCGCGTCGACGCCGCGCGTCTCGACGCCCTGCTCGACGGCCTCGGGGGTGCAAGCGCATGAGCACCCGCGTCTACATCGCCCGCGACGCCGCGGCGCGCTCGGTCGGCGCCGATCGCGTCGCTGCCGCCCTCGCCACGGCGGCAAGCGCCGCCGGTCGTGCCATCGACATCGTGCGCACCGGCTCGCGCGGGCTGTTGTGGCTCGAACCGCTGGTCGAGGTGGAGACGGCGGCAGGACGCGTCGCCTACGGCCCGGTCGACGCACGCGAGGTCGCCGGGCTCGTCGCCGCCGGCCTGCTCGACGGCGCGCCGCATGCGCTGAACGTCGGCCCCATCGAGCAGCACCCGTACTTCGCCGGCCAGGAGCGCGTGGTCTTCGCGCGCTGCGGCCTCGACGACCCCACCGACCTCGACGCCTGCCTCGCCCGCGGCGGCTTCCGTGGCCTGCGCCGCGCGCTCGACATGGCGCCGGGCGCGGTGGTCGACGCGGTGCGTGACTCCGGCCTGCGCGGCCGCGGCGGCGCCGGCTTCCCCACCGGCATCAAGTGGCGCACGGTGCTCGACCAGCAGCACCCGCGGAAGTACATCGTGTGCAATGCCGACGAGGGCGATTCCGGCACCTTCTCCGATCGCATGCTGATGGAGGGCGATCCCTACTGCCTGATCGAGGGCATGACCATCGCCGCCCACGCCGTCGGCGCGAGCCAGGGTTACATCTACCTGCGCAGCGAGTATCCCGACGCCTACCGTGCGCTCAGCGCCGCCATCGCGCGCGCCCGCGCCGCCGGCTATCTCGGCGCCGACGTGCTCGGCAGCGGGCTCGCCTTCGACATCGACATCCGCCTCGGCGCCGGCGCCTACATCTGCGGCGAGGAGACCTCGCTGCTCGAATCGCTCGAAGGCAAGCGCGGCCAGGTCCGCGCCAAGCCGCCGCTGCCGGCCATCGAGGGCGCCTTCGGCTGCCCGACGGTGGTCAACAACGTCATCACGCTTGCCTCGGTGCCGGCCATCGCCGAGCACGGCGGCGACTGGTACCACGACTACGGCACCGGCCGTTCGCGCGGCACCCTGCCGTTGCAGCTCGCCGGCAACATCCGCCGCGGCGGCCTGGTCGAGAAAGCCTTCGGCGTCACCTTGCGCGAACTTCTCTACGACTACGGCGGCGGGACACTCAGCGGGCGACCGATCAAGGCCGTGCAGGTCGGCGGCCCGCTCGGCGCGTGGCTGCCGGAAGCGGCCTTCGACACGCCCATCGACTACGAGGCCTTCGTCGCCGCCGGCGGCATGCTCGGTCACGGCGGCATCGTCGTCGTCGACGACACCACCAGCATGGC
Source organism: Gammaproteobacteria bacterium (assembly GCA_050184115.1). Taxonomy (GTDB): domain Bacteria; phylum Pseudomonadota; class Gammaproteobacteria; genus JACKNG01. The sequence goes on from JBFXAQ010000009.1 coordinate 141,445, forward strand.
CGACATGGCGCGCTACGCGTTGGAGTTCTGCGCGGTGGAGTCCTGCGGCAAGTGCACGCCCTGCCGCATCGGCTCGACGCGCGGCGTCGAGGTGGTCGACCGCATCCGCGCGGGCCAGCAGCGCGAGGCCAACCTCGAACTGCTGCACGACCTCTGCCACACCATGCGCAACGGCTCTCTGTGCGCGCTGGGCGGGCTCACCCCCGACCCGGTCGAGAGTGCGTTGAAACATTTCCCCGAGGATTTCGTCTCGCCCCCGGCAACGGGCGCGACCGGGACCAAGGGCTGACAGCGCCGCGGGCCACCGTCCGCGCCGCCGGGAGAAGACCCATGCGTTCGATCAGTGATCACGATCTCGGCACGCCGGCCGTGGCCAGCGACACCCTCGTCGAAGTCCACATCGACGACCGCAGCGTGCGCGTGCCCGCCGGCACCTCGGTGATGCGCGCCGCCGCGCTCGCCGGCATCGACATCCCGCGGCTGTGCGCCACCGACCAGCTCGACGCCTTCGGCTCGTGCCGGCTGTGCCTGGTCAAGGTCGAGGGCATGCGCGGCTTCCCCGCCTCGTGCACCACGCCGGTCGCCGACGGCATGCGGGTGCTGACGCGCAACGAGGACATCGCCCGCCTGCGCCGCAACACCATGGAGCTCTACATCTCCGACCACCCGCTCGACTGCCTGACCTGCCCGGCCAACGGCCACTGCGAACTGCAGGACATGGCCGGCGTGGTGGGCCTGCGCGAGGTGCGCTACGGCTTCGACGGCGCCAACCACCTCGAAGCGGAGAAGGACACCTCCAATCCCTACTTCCAGTTCGATCCGTCCAAGTGCATCGTCTGCTCGCGCTGCGTGCGCGCCTGCGACGAGGTGCAGGGCACCTTCGCGCTCACCATCGCCGGGCGCGGTTTCGCCTCGCACGTCTCGCCGAGCCAGGACGACAGCTTCATGGATTCGGAATGCGTGTCGTGCGGCGCCTGCGTGCAGGCCTGCCCCACCGCGACCCTGATGGAGAAATCGGTCATCGAGCACGGCCAGGCCGAGCACAGCGTGACGACGACCTGCGCCTACTGCGGCGTCGGCTGTTCGTTCAAGGCCGAGATGCAGGGCACGGAGGTCGTACGCATGGTGCCGAACACCGACGGTGCGGCGAACCACGGCCACTCCTGCGTCAAGGGCCGCTTCGCCTTCGGCTACGCCACCCATCCCGACCGCATCACCACCCCCATGATCCGCGACTCCATCCACGAGCCGTGGCGGCCGGTGTCGTGGGACGAGGCGATCGATTACACCGCCACCGAGTTCAAGCGCATCGCCGCGAAGTACGGCCGCAACGCGCTCGGCGGCATCACCTCCTCGCGCTGCACCAACGAGGAGACCTACCTCGTGCAGAAGCTGGTGCGCGCCGCCTTCGGCAACAACAACGTCGACACCTGCGCGCGGGTGTGCCACTCGCCGACCGGTTACGGTCTCAAGCAGACCTTGGGCGAATCGGCCGGCACCCAGGCCTTCGATTCGATCGAACAGACCGACGTCGTCGTCGTCATCGGCGCCAACCCCACCGACGGCCACCCGGTGTTCGCTTCGCGCATGAAGCAGCGACTGCGTGAGGGCGCGAAACTCATCGTCGTCGACCCGCGCTCGACCGGGCTCGTGCGCTCGCCGCACATAGCGGCCGACCATCACCTGAAGCTCCGGCCCGGCACCAACGTCGCGCTGATCAACGCCCTCGCGCACGTCGTCGTCACCGAGGACCTCGTCGACCACGACTTCGTGCGCGCGCGCTGCGAGGGCGATTCGTTCGACAAGTGGGTGACCTTCATCAGCGCACCGGAACACGCCCCGGAGGCCACCGAGTCGATCACCGGCGTGCCGGCGGCCGAGGTGCGCGCCGCGGCGCGCCTGTATGCGACGGGCGGCAACGCCGCCATCTACTACGGCCTCGGCGTCACCGAGCACAGCCAGGGCTCGACCATGGTCATCGGCATCGCCAACCTCGCCATGGCGACCGGCAACATCGGCCGCGAGGGTGTCGGCGTAAACCCGCTGCGCGGGCAGAACAACGTGCAGGGCTCGTGCGACATGGGCTCCTTCCCGCACGAGCTGCCGGGCTACCGCCACGTCTCGGACGCCGGCGTGCGCGAACTGTTCGGCAATGCCTGGGGCGTGACGCTGGACCACGAGCCGGGCCTGCGCATTCCCAACATGTTCGAAGCCGCCATCGACGGCGAGTTCAAGGCGCTCTACGTGCAGGGCGAGGACATCGCCCAGTCCGACCCCAACACCCAGCACGTCGCCGCCGCGCTCGAGGCGATGGAATGCATCGTCGTGCAGGATCTGTTCCTGAACGAGACGGCGATGTATGCGCGCGTGTTCCTGCCCGGCTCCTCGTTCCTGGAGAAGGACGGCACCTTCACCAACGCCGAGCGCCGCATCTCGCGCGTGCGCCGCGTGATGCCGCCGCTCGCCGGCAAGGCCGACTGGGAAGTGACCTGCCTGCTCTCGAACGCGCTCGGCTATCCCATGGAGTACACGCACCCGTCAGAGATCATGGACGAGATCGCGCGCCTCACGCCGACCTTCCACGGCGTCAGCTTCGCCCGTCTCGACGTACTCGGCAGCATCCAGTGGCCGTGCAACGAAGCCCATCCAGAGGGCACGCCGACCATGCACATCGACGAGTTCGTGCGCGGCAAGGGCCGTTTCCTGCTCACCGCCTACGTGCCGACCCGCGAGCGCAGCAACCGCCGCTTCCCACTGCTGCTCACGACCGGGCGCATCCTCTCGCAGTACAACGTCGGCGCGCAGACCCGCCGCACCGCCAACGTCGCCTGGCACGCCGAGGACCTCATCGAGATCCACCCGAGCGACGCCGAGACGCGCGGCATCGCCGACGGCGACTGGGTCGGCATCACCAGTCGCGTCGGCGAGACGGTGCTGCGCGCCCGGCTGAGCGAGGGCGTGCAGCCGGGCGTGGTCTACACCACGTTCCACTTCCCCGAGTCCGGCGCCAACGTCATCACCACCGAGCACTCGGACTGGGCGACCAACTGCCCCGAGTACAAGGTCACGGCGGTGCAGGTGACCAAGGTCAACCAGCCGTCGTCGTGGCAGCAGCGTTACCGCCGCTTCTCCGCCGAACAGCAGGACCTGCTGGCACAGGGGCTCGCCCATGGCGGCGATGCCTGAAAGCCCGCGTGACGCCGCCGCCTGCCGCGTCCGCCGGCAGGTCAGCGTGCGGACCGCGGGTACGGTGCGCGAAGTCACCGACGAAGTCGCGCAGGAAGTGCCGGTGGCGTTCCTCTACAACGGCACGAGCCACGCCGTGATGCTTGCGACGCCGGCCGATCTCGAGGATTTCGCGCGCGGTTTCAGCGTCACGGAGGGTATCGTGCCGATGGCGCGGCCGCCGCGCCGCATCGCGGTGCGCGCGCTGCTCACGGGCATCGAGGTCGCGGTGGACATCGCCGAGGTCGACGCCGCGGCGCTCGCCGAGCAGTCACGCGCGCTGCCCGGTCGCAGCGGTTGCGGCGTGTGCGGCACGCGCGATCTCGAGCGCGCGATGCGCTGGCCGCGGCCGGTGACCGCCCATGCGCCGCTCGCGCCCGGCGCGCTCGACGAGGCGCTTCGCACCCTGCCCGAGTGGCAGCAACTGAACGACGGCACCGGCACCGTGCACGCCGCGGCCTTCGCCGATCGCAGCGGCGTCATCCACGCCCTGCGCGAGGACATCGGCCGCCACAATGCGCTCGACAAGCTCATCGGCGCCCTGCTCGCCGCGGGGCGCGATCCGGCCGACGGTTTCGTCGTCGTCACCAGCCGCGCGAGCTACGAGATGGTGCAGAAGGCGGCGAGCGTCGGCATCCCCTGCCTGGTGGCGATGTCCGGCCCGACCGAACTCGCGGTGCGCATGGCCGAGAGCGCCAACCTGACCCTGGTCGGCTTCGCCGCGCGCGAACGCCACGTCGTCTACACCCATGGCTGGCGCCTCGACGGCGCTGCCCCGCGGAGCGTCTCCCCCCGATGAACGTCGAACACCTGTGCGAGATGGCCAACGACATCGGCGCTTTCTTCGCCGCCGAACCCGAGCACGAGACCGCCGTCAACGGCATCGTCAATCACATCCGCAGGTTCTGGGAGCCGCGCATGCGCAAGCAGATCGTCGGCCTGCTGGAGGGCGGCGAGGCGCCGCTCGATCCGCTGGTGCTCGAAGCCGTGCAGCGGCTCGCGGGCGACGCCTGAAGGCGCGCCCGCTCGTCGCTCAGCCGCGCGCGCGGCTGCGCAGCACCCGCCCCGGCCGCGCCCCGGTCGGTACGCCGTTCTCCTGCACCACCTCGCCGCGCACCAGGGTCGCCACGTAACCCTCCACCGCCTGCTGCAGGCGCGGCATGCCGGCCGGCAGGTCGTAGACCATGCGTGGGCGGTGGGCGGCGAGACGCGGCAGGTCGATGAGGTTGATGTCGGCGCGCAGGCCGGGCGCGAGGCTGCCGCGATCGGTGAAACCGTAGAGCGCGGCATTGGCCGCGGTCAGCTTGTGCACCACCGTCTCCAGCGGCAGGTGTTCGGGACTGCCGGCCGCACTGTCGCGCACCCAGCGCGAGAGCATGTAGGTGTGCACGCCGGCGTCGACGATGAAGCGCACGTGGGCGCCGGCATCGCTCAGGCCCAGCACGCTCAGCGGGTGACGCAGCATGGCCTGCACCGCGCCCGGGTTCTGCTCGGCGTAGTTGACGCTGAAGTGGGCGAGCATGGCGCGCCCGCCGTCCTTCAACAGCTCGTCGTAGGCCACCGCCCACGGGCTCGCGCCGCGTTCGCGTGCGATGGCCGCCACGCTCGCCGAGGCTTGCGGCGTGTAGTCGATGGTCGCACCGGTGACGTAGGTGTTCTCCCACAGGGTCGGGTTCTTGTAGATGAGCGAGAAACCGGTGTCGTTCGGGTCCTCCTCGGCCAGCAGGCGGGCGCGGAAGGCCGGGTCGGCGAGGCGGCGGTAGCGCTCTGCGAACGGCAGCTCGTCGAGCCCGGCATAGGACGGCATGAAGCGCCACGGGTGCTCGCCCTCGAAGCTGAACAGGATCGAGATCGGACGCCCGGCGACCTGCGGGATCAGGCGATGCCCCTCGCGCGCAGCCTCCTCGCACACCGCGAGCTGGCGTTGCCACTGCGCGACGTCGGCGGTGTGCTGCACGAGCAGGAACATCACCGGCGCGCCGGACGCGGCGGCGATGCGCTTCATCATCTGCATGTCGCGCTCGAGGGCCTCGATGTCCTCGCCGACGACACCCGGGTTGACCATCTCGACCAGCCCACGCCCGCTCGCGTTAACCGCGCGGGCGAGCGCCAGCAGTTCTTCCTCGGCGGCGTAGGTGCCGGGCACCGGACGGCCGTCGACGGCGATGTGGACCTCGGTGCGCGAGCTGCTGACGCCGACCGCGCCGGCTTCCATCGCCTCCTGCGCCAGGCGCGCCATGGCGGCCATGTCAGCCGCGGTGGCCGGCTCGTTGGCCGCGCCGCGCTCGCCCATGACGTAGGCGCGCAGCGCGCCGTGGGCGACCTGCGCGGCGATGTCGAAGCTGCGCGGTGTGGCGTCGAGCGCGTCGAGGTACTCGGGGAAACTCTCCCAGTTCCACTGCATGCCGGCGCGGAGCGACGCCGCCGGGATGTCCTCCACGCCCTCCATCAGGCCAATGAGGAAATCGTGGCGATCCGGTGCGGCCGGCGCGAAACCGACGCCGCAGTTGCCCATCACCGCGGTGGTCACGCCGTGCACGAGCGACTGTGTCAGCTCCGCATCCCAGCTCGCCTGGCCGTCGTAGTGGGTGTGGATGTCGACCCAGCCCGGCGTAACCGTGAGGCCGGCGGCGTCGATGATCCGCGTGGCGCTGCCGCTGACCGCGCCGACCGCGGCGATGACGCCGTCCTTGATGGCGACATCGCCGGTGAACGGCGCGCGCCCGCTGCCGTCGACGATCGTGCCGCCGCGAACGATGGTATCGAATTCGCTCATCTCCCCACTCCTCTCATGATGACGGACGTCGCCGCCAGACCTGCCCCGGGTCGATTATAGACAGCGCCCGCACGCGGCCGTCATCTGGCGCCGCGCCCCCCGCCGCCACGCGACACAGTACACTCAGCCCTCGTTTCAAGGGGAGTTGTCACCATGCCGCTCGAAGTCCGGCCGTCGTGGCTCGCCCAGGTCGAGGAGGAAGTTCTCGATCCGGGCCGTCGCATCGTCGATCCGCATCACCACTTCTTCGTGCCTGGAGGGGCGTTTCCGGCCTACGACCTCGCCGACCTGTGGTCCGATACCGATACTCACGGCATCGCGAAGACGGTCTTCCTGCAATGCTGGGAAGGCTATCGCACCGACGGCCCCGAGGAATTGCGCTGTCTCGGTGAGACCGAGTGGGTGGCAAGCATCGCCGCCGAGGCCGCGCGGGAACCGGCACGGGCGCAGATCGCCGGCATCGTCGGTTCCTGCGAGATGCGTCTCGGCGCGGCCGTGCGCCCGATACTCGAAGCGCACGTCGCGGCGAGCCCTCTGTTCCGCGGCATCCGCCAGGCCGCGGCGTGGGATGCCGACGAAGGGCTGTTCTCGATGCCCGGCATGAGTGACGGCGCGCTGTACGACGACGCCGGTTTCCGCGCCGGCGCCGCCGTGCTGGCCGCGATGGATCTCAGCCTCGACGCCTACCACTACCACACGCAGAACCCGGCTTTGCTGCGCCTTGCGCGCGCGCTGCCGCAACTGCCGATCGTGCTGAATCACCTCGGCACACCGCTCGGTGTCGGACCGTATGCCAATCGGCGCGCGGAAGTCGTCGCGCAATGGCGGGCGGATATCGCCGAACTGGCGCGCTGCCCGAACGTTTACATGAAGCTCGGCGGCCTGGCCATGCCGTGGAACGGGTTCGGCTACGACGACGCCGCGCGCCCGCCGACCTCCGACGAGCTCGTCGCCGACCAGGCCGACTACTACCACTACGCCATCGAGCAGTTCGGCCCGTCGCGCTGCATGTTCGAATCGAACTTCCCGGTCGACAAGTGCGCGCTGTCGTACACCGTGCTGTGGAACGCGTTCAAGAAGATGGCGGTGCGTTACGGCGAGAGCGAGCAGGACGACATGTTCTACGGCACGGCAAACCGTTTCTACCGCCTGTGAGGACGATGAACCCATGATTCGCGGCAGCTGCCTGTGCGGCACGGTGCGCTGGCACTACGCCGGCGCCTTCGAACTCATGACGCACTGTCATTGCTCGATGTGCCGCAAGGCCCACGGCGCGCCGTTCGCCACCTACGTCATGGGTCCGCGCGCGCCGTTCGCCTGGGATGCCGGTACGAACGCCATCGTCGCGCGCGAATCCTCGCCCGGTTTCGTGCGCTCGTTCTGCCGCCACTGCGGTTCGGTGCTGCCCAACACCCACCTTGGCGAGCGCCTGGCGCTGCCGGCCGGCGTGCTCGACGACGATCCCGGCATCCGCCCGGCGGCGCACATCTTCGTCGCCGACCAGGCGCCGTGGTACGCGATCACCGACAGCCTGACACGCCACGATTACTACCCGGGCGCCAACGCACCCGCGGTCGCTGCCACGCCGCCGCCGCACTCGACCGACGGCTGCCTGCGTGGCGGCTGCCTGTGCGGCGAGGTGCGCTACGTCATGGAAGGTGGTTTCACTCCCGTGCACAACTGCCACTGCTCGCGCTGCCGCAAGGCGCGCGCGGCGGCGCATACCACCAACGGCTTCACCGCCGTCGACCGCCTCGAGTTCACCCGCGGCGCCGACCTCGTCACCACCTACCGGCTGCCGGCCGCACAGTTCTTCGCCCAGGCCTTCTGCGCCGCCTGCGGATCCGGACTACCCCGCCACGATCCCGGCCGCGGCATCGTCGTCGTGCCGTTCGGCTCGCTCGACGACGATCCCGGCCGCGGCGCCGACGATCACATCTTCGTCGATTCGAAAGCCGCTTGGTTCGACATCACCGACGAGCTGCCGCGCTACCCCGCGCGGCCCTGAGCGGCGCGTTCCCGCGCTGGCACGGGTTCCGCCCGGCGGCGGGCCAGTGCCCACGGCGAAGTCGCCCCCGTTTTTTGCATGTCCGCCGGGCGCCGCGCTACACTGCGCCACCGCGCTGCCCACCGTTCGACGACGCAGCCGATTTCCTAGGGGGTGGCCGCCAGGCCTGAGATGTCCTCATCGGGACGAACCCCGTGAACCTGATCCGGATAATGCCGGCGTAGGGATAGGACTCCAGTGTCACCAGCACCGCACCTGTTCTCTCTCGCACCCATCCGGGTCTTCTTAGCGATAAGGAGACTTGCGTGTTTTCATTCCTGACTTTCCGCCGCCTCACCCTCTGTAGCCTGGCCGCCATCGCGGCCGTCAGCGCCGTCCATGCCGACGACGCCCAGCGCGCCGAACGCGTGATGGAAGAGATCGTCGTCACCGCCGATTTCCGCGCCCGCGATCTCATGCGGAGCAGTGGCAGCATCAGCGTGCTCGACCGCGACACGCTCGCCGAGCGCGGCGCGACCCACCTCGAGCACACGCTTGCCGCGGCGCCGAACGTGAATTTCGCCGTCGGCGGATCGCGCGCCCGTTTCGTGCAGATGCGCGGCGTCGGCGACCTCGAGCAGTTCGTCGATCCCAAGCACTATCCTTCCGTCGGCGTCCTGCTCGACGGCATCGAACTGGCCAACATCGCCAGCGGCGCGGTGCTGCTCGACACCGAGCAGGTCGAGGTGCTGCGTGGCCCGCAGGGCACGCGCTTCGGCGCCAGCGCGCTGGCCGGCATCGTCAACGTGCGCGGACGCGAGCCGGGTGATCAGTTCGAGGCCGAGGTCGACGGCGGCTACGGTAACCTCGACACCTGGCATGTCGGCGGCGCCGCCGGCGGGCCGCTCGGCGAGACCCTCAAGGCCCGCATCGCCGTGCGTCAACAGATGAGTGACGGCTGGATCGACAACGCCTTCCTCGGCCGCGACGACACCCAGAACATCGACGAGACGGCCGTGCGCGGCCGCCTGCTATGGGACCCGTTGCCCGGGTTGAGCGGCGATCTCACCCTGCTCTACGTCGACGCCGACAACGGCTACGACGCCTTCTCGCTCGACAACACCCGCACCACGCTGAGCGACCAACCGGGCGAGGACAACCAGGCGGTGGTGGCGCTCGGCGGCGGCCTCGCGCGGGACCTCGGGCGCTGGGGCGAAGCGCAGCTCCGCGCCACCTGGACCGACGGCGACGAGACCTACGGTTTCGACGAGGACTGGGTCTTCCGCGGTTTCTGCGACGGCGTGCGCTGCGACCCCGCGCTCGAGTTCACCAGCACCGACACCGTGCGCCGGCAGCGCGACCAGGCCAGCGTCGACCTGCGCTGGCTGGCCGGGTACGGCCGCTTCGAATGGGTCACGGGCGCCTACTACCATCACCGCGACGAGGACATGGCGCGCGAGCATTTCGGCTCCTTCAGCTCGGACTACGAAACCCACCGCTACGCCCTCTACGGCCAGCTCGCGGTGGCCTTGAGCGACGCGCTGACCGTGCGCCTGGGCTTGCGCGGCGAAGCCTTCGACGACGCTTACGACGACAGCTTCGGCCTCGCCACGCAGTCCAACGACACCTACTGGAGTGGCGACACCACGCTGGAATACCGCCCGCTGGCATCCACCCTGCTCTACGCCACGCTCGCACGCGGCGCCAAGCCCGGCGGCGTCAACACCAGCGCGACCTCCTCGCTGCCGCTGGTCGACCCGCGCTTCACCGCCTTCGTCAGCGCACGATCGCGCTTCGATGCCGAGACGGTGTTCAACAAGGAAGTCGGCGTGAAGGGACACTACTTCGATGAGCGGCTCACGCTGCGCCTCGCCGCCTTCCACATGGATCGCAGCAACGCCCAGCTCGAGAGCTGGCTGTGGGACGCCAACAACTTCATCTTCGTCGGCATGCTCGACAACGTCGACGACGCCGAGAACTACGGCGTCGAACTCGAGGCGAAACTCGCACTCAGCGACCGCGTCACCTTCGATACCGCCGTCGGTTACCTCGAGACCAACGTCGAATCGATGCAGGTGTTCGACCTCGACCTGAACGATTTCCGTACGCTCAGCGATCGCGACCAGGCCAAGGCCCCACGCTGGCAGTACCACTTCGGTCTGCGCTGGCGGCCACGCGACGACCTCGACGCCGGGCTCGCCATCGAGGGCCGCGACGACAGCTACATCGGCTATTACCACGACGCCCGTCTCGACGCCTGGACGGTGCTGAACGCCGACATTGCCTGGCGCTGGCACGCGGACGCCGAACTGCGCCTGTGGGCGCGCAACCTGCTCAACACCGAGTACGCCCAACACGGCCTCTACTTCGCCAACGATCCGCGCGACGGCTTCGCCGTCAACCGCCGTTACCTGCAGTTCGCCGAGCCGCGCGTGTACGGTGTCGAGATCAACTACGCCTTCGACTAGGGAGATGAAGACGATGATGATGACCTGTGAAATCAGCATGTACCCGGTGCGCGACGACTACCTGCCGCCGATCAAGGACTTCATCGCGCGGCTCAATGGCGCCGGCGACATCGCGGTGACGACCTCGGCGACCTCGACCTGCCTGGTCGGCGAGTACGGCCGCATCATGGACCTGCTGCGCGAGGCGATGGCGGCGAGCCAGGCCGAGTTCGGCACGGCGGTGTTCGTGACCAAGTTCATTCCCGGCTACGTGCCCGACTGACGGCCACGCCGATGATCGAGAGTCTGCAGGTCGCGCTCACCGCGCTGTCCGGCTGGGAGGCGACGGCGGTGGTACTGGCCATCGCCTACCTGCTGTTCGCCGTGCGCGAGCATCCGGCCTGCTGGCCCGCCGCGCTGGCCTCGACCGCCATCTACACGGTGCTGCTGTGGGAGGTCAGCCTGTTCATGGAGTCGGCGCTGAACGTCTACTACATGGCCATGGCGGTGTACGGCTGGTGGGCCTGGCGGCGCGGCGACGCCGGCGCGGCGCTCGCCATCACCAGCTGGCGCGCGCACCAGCATCTGTTCGCCGTCAGCGCCGTGGCCCTGCTGACCCTCGCCAGCGGCACCTGGTTGACCACGCACACCTCCGCCGCCTGGCCCTTCCTCGATTCCTTCACCACCTGGGGCGCCGTGCTGACGACCTGGATGGTGGCGCGCAAGGTGCTAGAGAACTGGCTCTACTGGCTGGTGCTCGACGCCGTCTCGATCCCGCTCTACGTCGAGCGCGGACTGGTGCTGACCGCAGCGCTGTTCGCCGTCTACCTGGTGCTGGCGGTGATCGGCTTCATCGCGTGGCATCGCCACTACACCAGCCGCGACGCCACCGGCGATGCCGCCCTCACCGCCTGAGGCGCTGCTCGACGACTGGCAGGCCCACGGCCTGCCGTTCGCCGGCCGCCCACGCCTGCTGCGGGCGCTCCCCGGCGGACTCACCAACCAGAGCTGGCTCATCGAGGCCGACGGCGCACGCTGGGTGCTGCGCCAGGACGGCGCCAATGCCGGCGCCCTTGGCGTCGACCGCGCCCGCGAGCACCGCCTGCACGCGCGTGCCGCCGCCGCCGGCTTCGCTCCGGCCATCCGCCACGCCGATGCCGCACGCGGCCTGTTGGTCACGGCGTGGGTCGAAGGCCGCCAGGTCGCACCGGCCGATCTGCGGGCGCGCGAGCGCACGCAGCTCATCGAGCTGCTGCGGGGCGTACACGGTCTCGACGTCGCCGACGAAGTCACGCGCGACTACCATGCCTATTGCGCCGCCTACCGGCCCGGCCGGCCGCTGGTCGCCGCGCTCGAAACCTTGATCGAACGTCTGGACGGCGTCGCCGCCGTCGCCTGCACGCATCACGACGTCGTGCCGGGCAACGTGTTGTTCACCGATACGTGCGCGGTGCTCATCGACTGGGAGTACGCCGCGCGCGGCTGGGCGTTGCTCGATTGGGCCGCGCTGGTCGCCGAGTGGCGCCTGCCGTCGAGTGAGGTTGCCGCCGCGGCCGGCGTCACGCCGACAACGCTCGCCGAAGGCCACACGCTCTACACCGCCATCTGCCTGCTGTGGCAGGAGGTTGCCGCGGCTGGCTGAACGCGCGTGTTCCGTCGCGTTGCCGACGGCGTTAACCTCGCTCGCTCCGCCCTTCGCCGCAATCATGCCGATGACCGACCTCAGCTCCCTCGAACGCCTGCTCGAAAGCCGCAGCCCGCCCGTGTCCTGCGCCACCGAGGCCGAGTACCACGCGTTGTGGCAGGCGCGCGGTTACGACGCAATCGCCCCGGTGGCGGCCGCGATCGCCGGCGGCGCCGTCGCCGATCGCTTCGCCTGGGTGTTCGCCGCCGGCTACCAGGCGACGCTGCGCAACGCCTTCACCGCGCTGCCGCCGGGCGGTTGGGCGGCCTTTGCCGCGACCGAGGACACACGCGAACCCGGACGCTACCCGGGCACGACGCTAACGGCCGCTGGCGACGGCCTGCGCCTCGACGGCTGCAAGCTGTGGGTCGGCCATTCGCGCCTCGCCCAACACCTCGTCGTCAGCGTCAACGATCCGGGCGGCGACAAGCGCCGCGCGCGCGCCGTGCTGGTGGCGCGCGACGCACCGGGCGTGGTGCTCACCCACCGTGAGACGCCCGGCTTCCTGCCGGCCATCAGCCAAGGTTACGCGCGCTTCGAGGGCACACCGATCGCGCCCGCCGACGTCATCGACTTCGAGCCCATCCGCCAGTTCGGCCGCACCGAAGCCAAGTTCGTCATGCTCGCGGCGAGCGCCTTCATGCTCGCGCGCCTGCCGGCGACGAGCGCGGCACGGGACGCCGGCTATGCCGTCGCCGCCGGTCTCGTCGCCCTGCTCGGCGAGGCCGAGACGTCGCGCCAGGTCTACGGCGCGCTCGATCGCGCCTTCCAGGCGCTGGCCGACGCCTTCGAGCACGAGGTCGACCTCGCCACGCTGCCCGGCGACGCCGCCGACGCTCGCCTGTTGCGCATGTACACCGCGCGCATCCAGCGCCGCGTCGGCTACGCCATTGCCGAGGTCGACGCGCACAACGACGGCTGACGACGGGTTCGCGCGGCCCGCACGCGGGGCCGAGCGATTCGCCCGGCGGATGGCGCTCAGCCCGGCGCGCTTTTCCCATCGGCCGCGGGCGCGCACAATCGGGGCCCATCGACGGGGGAGAGTGACCATGACGATGCAGCCGCCGACACCGTACCGCGCACGGCGACGACCCCGCGCAGCGCTGTCCGAACCATTGCGCGTCACCGCGGAGCGATTGCCATGAGTGCCGCCAAGCGCGGCGTCATCGCCCTGCTCGACGAGCGGCCCGCGCGGGAATTCGCCGCCTTCGCCGATGCCGTCGAAGCGCGCGGCTACGACAGCCTGTGGCTGCCCGAGCTGTTCGGTCGCGAGCCGATCGCGAGCGCCGCCCACCTGCTCGCGCGCACCGGCCGACTGCAGGTCGCCACTGGCATCGTCAATGTCTACGGCCGCGACCCGCACGCGCTGGCGCAGGCGCGCCAGACCCTCGCCGAGCTGTCGGGCGGCCGCTTCGTGCTCGGTCTCGGCGTCTCCAACGTCGAAGTGAACACCGCGCGCGGCCACGCCTGGCAGGCGCCGCTGGCGAAGATGCGCGCCACGCTCGACGCCCTCGACGCCATCGCGGTGCAAAGCGTGGCGCCTGCCGCGCCGGCACCCCTGGTGCTGGCCGCCCACGGCCCGGCGCTGCAGCGCCTCGGCGCGGCGCGTTGCGACGGCGTGCTGACCTATCTGATGTCACCGACGCACACCCGGCGCTCGCGCGAGCGCATCGGACCAGCCACGCAACTCAACGTGGTCTGCGCGCTGCTCGCGGAACCCGACGCAACGATCGCCCGACGCAAGGCGCGCGCGGCGCTCGCTTGGTACCTCGGTCTCGACTACTACCACCGCGAATGGCGCCAGCTCGGCTACACCGACGCCGACTTTGCCGATGGCGGCAGCGACGCCCTGGTCGACATGCTGGTTGGTTGGGGCGACGGCGACGCGCTCGAGGCGCGCATCGCCGAACACCACGCCGCCGGTGCCGACCGCGTCATCCTCATGCCACTCGACGCGATGGGCGCGCGGCCGGTGACGACGACCCTCGACGCCGTCGCCCCGGCCCGCTGAACCGCGGCCCGCGGTATCGACCATGCAGCCACGCGAGACCACGCGGCGCCGCCGTGACCTCGACCCGGATGCCGCCGCGACCGGCCGCGCGCTCGCCGTCGTCATCGGCTTCGCGGTCGTCTCGATCGTCGCCGTGGTGCTGGTGTTCGCGTTGCGTGGGCGCCCGGCTGCGGACCCGGCGAACGCGCCTGCCGCAGGCGGACCCGCGCTGGTCGAGCAGCGGGACGACACCGACAGCGGTGCGCCCGACCCTGCGCCCGCGGCACCCGACGGCGCAACCCTGGTGCAGCTGGTGCGCTCGGGTGACCGCGCGGCACTCGCCGCAGCCCTGCAGGCCGTCGCCCCTGCGGTCGTGAACGGTGCCGCAGGTGGCATGACACCGCTCATGCAGGCCAGCAGCCAGGGCGACGTCGAGATGGTCGAGCTGCTGCTCGCCCACGGCGCCGATCCGAACGCGCGCGGGAGCAGCCGCCGCACCGCGCTGCAGTACGCCGCCGAGCGCAATCACGCCGAGGTCGCCCGCAGGCTGCTCGACGCCGGCGCCGACATCGACGGCTACGACGACACCCGCCTGACCCCGCTGGTGATGGCCGCCGACCGCAACTACACCGAACTGGCGCTGCTCTTCCTCGAACGCGGCGCCGCTGTCGACATCGTCCACGTGCAGGGCTGGACGGCGCTGATCGATGCGGCGCGCCACGGCAACGACGAACTCGTCCGTGCACTGCTCGCGGCCGGCGCCGATGCCGACATCCGCCTGCCGGGCGGGCAGAGTGCGCGCGACCTCGCCGAGGGCAATGGTCACCGCGGCGTGGTGCGCCTGCTCGACGCGCACGCGCGGCGTGCGGTCACCGGCCCTGCAGCGGCGATCACCCCTTCGGCCGCCACCACCGGACGCTCTACCGCGGCCACCGTGACGTCGGCGCTGCCAGCCGCCGCCGACGCTCCACCGGAACCTCGGCCGGCGACGCCCTCACCCACCGCCGCGGCCACGCCGGCGCTCGCGCCGCAGCTCGCCGTGCTGCTCCTCACCGGCCGCTACGCGCCGCGCCTCGGCGACGTGCTCGACGCGTCACAGGCCGTCCGCCTCGTCGCCGTCGACGGCGGCCTGCGCTGGTCGGCCGGTGACGGCGTGTTCTGGCGGCTCACGCCCACGGCCGACCCGTCGCGCCTGGCCGTCGGCGCCGACTGCCCGTGGTACGAAGCCGGGCATCGCGAGGTGCGGGTCGAGTGGGACGGGGACGGCGCGGTGCGGCGGGTCAGCGGCCCGCTGGACACCTGGTACGAGCGCGTCGGCGACTGAGGCGAATGCGGCGCCGCGCGCCGGCGACGTCGCGTGCGGCGTGTCGCGCCGCGCCGCGGGCTCAGGACGCGGCGTCGCCGGGCCCGAGGATGATGTCGCGGTAGGTGCCGCCGGCCGGGATCATCGGGTAGACGTTCTGCTCGCGCTGCACGATGACGTCGAGCAGGTAGGGTTCGTCACGTTCGGCGAGCAGACGCGCGAATGCGGCATCGAGCTCGTCCGGCCGCGTCACACGTTCGGCGGCGACGCGGTAACCGCGCGCGATGGTGACGAAGTCGGGATAGATGTCGTCGTCGCCCGGCGCCTTGACCGCGCTCGGGTCGCCGAGTGAAGACTCGGCGCGGTGACCGGCATAGATCATGTCCTGCCACTGCCGCACCATGCCCAGCCACTGGTTGTTGATGCACACGATCTTCACGCCGAGACCGTAGCGGTGGCAGGTGGAGAGTTCGTGGATGCTCATGTTGAGGCTGCCGTCGCCGTCGATGTCCACGACCAGGCGTTCAGGCCTCGCGACCTTGGCGCCGATGGCAGCCGGCAGGCCGTAACCCATGGTGCCGAAACCCGAACTCGACAGGAACGAGCGCGGCTGCGTCACGCCGTAGTGCTGCATGGCCCACATCTGATGCTGGCCGACGCCGACGGTGACCAGCGCCTCGCCGGCGGTCAGCGCCGACAGCCGCGCGACCGCGGCGGGCCCGGTCAGCACAGCGGACGGCGGCGGCCGCAGCGGGTGGCGGCGATCGAGCGCGGCGAGGTGTTCGCGCCAAGCACCGTGCTCGCCGGGTGACACGGCCTGCAGCAGTTGGGGCAACGCGTGGCGCAGATCGGCGGCAATGCCGAGGGTGACGACCTTGTTCTTGTCGATCTCGGCGCGGTCGATGTCGAGGTGGATGATCTGGCCGTGCTCGATGAAGGCGTCGACGTTGCCGGTCACGCGGTCGTCGAAACGCACACCGAGCGCGAGCACGAGGTCGGCCTCGTTGACGGCAACGTTGGCGGCGTAGCTGCCATGCATACCGAGCACCTGCAACCACAGCGGGTGCCCGGCCGGCATCGCACCCAACCCCATCAGCGTGGTCGTGACCGGGCAGTCGAGCTTCTCGGCGAGTGCCACCAGCAGGGTTTCGCAACCCGCCGCGACGATGCCGCCGCCGGCGTAGATCACCGGCCGGCGCGCTTCTTCGAGCAGGCGCAGGCACTGGCGCAACTGGGTCTTGGGGATGGCGCCAGGCGGTTGCTCGGGCGGATCGATCGCGGCCGGAATACGCGGTGGCGCGTAGCGGCCGTCGGCATCGCGCGGGTAGTGCTGCTGGACGTCCTTGGGCAGGTCGATCAGTACCGGCCCCGGCCGCGCACCGCCGGCCAGCGCGAAGGCCGTGCGCACGGTGCGCGGGATGTCGGCAACGCGCGCGACCTGGAAACTGCCCTTGGTGATCGGCGTCGTGATGGCGACGATGTCGGCTTCCTGGAAGGCATTGCGGCCGAGCAGGTGGCTGGGCACGTTGCCGGTGATGGCGACCACCGGGGTGGAATCGGAGTTGGCGTCGGCGAGCCCGGTGACGAGGTTGCAGGCACCGGGACCGGAGGTCGCCAGGCACACGCCAACCCGGCCACTGGCCCGCGCGTAGCCCTGCGCGGCGTGCACCGCGCCCTGCTCGTGCTCGGTGCGGTAACAGCGGATGCCGGCGGCATCGAGGACGTCGAAGATCTCGAGGTTGGCTCCACCCGGATAACCGAAAAGGCAGTCCACGCCCTCGGCGACCAGGGCGTCGGCGAGGATCTGGGCGCCGCGGCGGGCCTGGGCGCGATCCTCGGCCCGGATGTCGGCGAGGCGGCCACCAGTGACGGAGGTAACGTCGCCGTAGGTGACATCGTCGGGGCGGTGCGGGGGCGTCGGGTCGCTCATGCTGCGGTCTCGGCAAGCTCGGCTTCGTACGCACCATGCGCCTACCTGTCCGGACAGGTCAACCGGTAACGCGCAGGGTTTTCGACAAAACGCGGCACGCCGAGTAGGCTTGTCCGTACAGCTTCATACATCGTCCGCCGGCGGCCAGAAGTCCGCCAGGAGAGAACCCGCATGAGCCAGACCGCATCCGCCACCGCGCCCCGGGCTGCCCTGCCCGCCTTCCGCTACGACACCTCGCAGGTCGCCTGGGCCGATTTCTTCACGCCCGGCACCTACTACCGGATCCTGAACGTCGACCTCGCCAGCCGCACCGCCGACATGCTGGTGAAGTTCGCGCCGAACAGCCAGTGCATGTATCACCGCCACGCCTGCTGCACGACGACGCTGGTGCTCGAAGGCGAATTGCGTGTGCGCGAACAGGTCGACGGCGGCGAAGTGCTCAAGGTCAAGCCGGCCGGCAGCTATTCACGCGGCGGCGAGGGCGAAGTGCACATCGAGGGCAGCGGCGACGAGGACGCGATCATCTTCTTCGCCATGAAGACCGATGGCGACGTCATCTACGAACTGCTGAACGACGATCTCTCGCTCAGGCGCGCCGTCTCGGTGGAGGATTTCCACCGCGACTGGCAGCGCCACTGGCCGGGCGAACAGGGCTGAAGCAGCGGCGGCGAACGTCGCCTCGCGACCGCCACGCGACGAAGCCACACCCCGGCGACACGCCCTGGCGTCGTCGAGTGCCACGGCGCGGACGGCAGGGGACAAGCAGGCTCGACTGGGCAGATGTAAATAGGGGACAGACCACGATTTGCCGCGATTTGCCGGCAGGGCAATCGTGGTCTGTCCCCGGATTCCGTCCCCGGATTCCCTACTTCTCCACCTGACCGCGACTCCCGATCCGCGATCACCGCCTGGACCGAAACCGCATGAACACATCCGTCGTCCGCTTCCCCGAACTCGGTTACTACACCCTGCCAGGCCACGTCGCACATCCCGGGCAGGTGGTCGACGAGGTCCGTGCCGGCGCCGCGCTCGGTCTCGGCTCGGTGTGGATCTCCGAACGCCTCAACACCAAGAGCGTCGAGGTGCTGTCCGGGGTTGCCGCCGCCCAGGATCACGCGATGGCCATTGCCGCCGGGCTCATTGCCAACCTGCCGCTGCGCCACCCGCTGGTGGTCGCCGCCTACGGCTCGACCATGTCCCTCCTCACCGGCGGCCGCTTCGCGCTCGGCATTGGCCGCGGCCAGGCCATCCTGGCCGACGCCGCCGGCGTGCCGCGCCTCGATTTCAAACTGCTCGAAGACTGGATCACCATCCTGCGCGCGCTGTGGCGCGGCGAGACGGTGACCTACTCGGGGCCGGCGGGAAACCTCAACGGCGCCTCGCTCGGCATGGCCGTGGCACAGCCGCCGCCGATCATCATGGCGCCCATGGGCGACAAGACCTGTTACTGGGCCGGGCGCTGGTGCGATGCTGTGGTCTACAACTCGCTGTGGACCACCGAAGCCGTCGCGCACTCGACGAGGCTCGTGCGCCAGGGTGCGGCCGATGCCGGCCGTGACCCCGAGTCGGTACCCGTGTGGACCATCGGCGTCGCCGCCTGCGATCTCTCCGACGAGGACACCCTCAACATCATCGTGCGGCGCATGAACACCTACGTCGCGCTCGGCGACCTGTTCGACAACATCTGCCGCGCCAACCACTGGGACCGGGCGGTACTCGACCGCGTGCGCGCGATCATGTTCGACCCCGGTGCCGGCGCACGCGCCGGTTCCATGGGCGACGAACACGTCAGCCGCGACATGGACATCATCCGTCGCTGCGCCGACATCTATCCCCGCCGGTGGATCGAGGACGGCTGCCTGGTCGGCTCGCCGGCGACCTGTGTAGACGGCATGCTGGCGCGCATCGATGCCGGCGCCGACGGCATCCTGCTCCACGGCAGCGTGCCGCAGCAGCTCGGTGCGCTGGTCGACGAGTGGGCACGGCGCCGACCGGTCGGGCGCTTCGACGGGCGCGTCCCGAACCCGGGTGTGGCGTTGTCGGCGTAGCGGATGGCTCGCGTTCTCGAACCCGAGGCGGCACTGCTCCTGAAACCGCCCGTTGCTCCTGTGGCACCACGACTGCTACGACCACTGCCCGCGGTCAGGTAGACGATGCGTTGCCTCACCCGGCGACGAGGGACTGCCGGAATGCCCCCGGCGACAGGCCGGTCTGCGTCACGAAAAAGCGGGTGAAATTGTTGGGCTCAGAGAAGCCGAGCGCGTAGGCGATGCTCTTCACCGGCAGGTCCTGCCGGGTCAGCAGGCGCTTCGCTTCGAGCACGAGGCGCGCGGCGATGACCTGCCGCGTCGTGCGGTCCTGGTCGGCGCGCAGGTGCCGATCGAGGGTGCGCGGCGCGACGCACAGCGCACGGGCATAGGCCGACACCTGGTGCCAGGCGCGGAAATTCTCTTCCAGGAGTACGAGAAAGCGCGTCACCAGCGGGTCGCGTGAGACCGAGGCCTGCACCGCAGTGGTCGCCTCCGGCAGGCCCGCGGTGACGAAGACGAGCAGGGCGAAGGCCGCGGCGATGGCGTCGTCGACATGGTCGTCGGTCGGTGACGGCTGCGCGTAGCGGGCCAGCGTTGCCACGGCATCGTGGAGACGCTGCCGTGAGGCGTACCCCAGTGACACGCGCAGCCCCGCGCGCAGGAGTCCATCGGCGGCCGCCGCGAGGCCGTTCGTGCCGAGGTCGCACCGGGCCAGGTAACCCGAGGTGAACAACACGAGATAACCGTGAATCGCGCGCGCCTGGTCGAACGCCTGTACGCGCCCCTCCGGTATGACCAGCAGGTCGCCCGCGCCGACCGGCTGGCGCTCGAAGTCGACGTAGTGCGAGGAATCTCCCGCCTCGACGAACAACAACGTGTGGAAGTCGGTGCGGGTCGGTGCCGTGGTCGCGCGCTTGAACGGCGGGCGCAGCAATGTTTCCAGGCGCAGAACCTCGACCTCCAGCGAGACGCCGTCCCGGCGGGCGAAAGCGGCATTCGCCAACCCGGGTCTGCCGGACAACGGACTTCCCACCATGGCGCCGAATGATAGTCATGTTCGCGGACTTTTCAGCCGGAAGCGGTGGCGCGTGACGAATAACGATAGCCACATGACGCGTTGCGATATGGCACATCGACGTCCCCGTCGGCACCGTAACGCCACCAGCCTGGCAAGCCGGAATCGCCGTGAACGAGCCGCCCCGCAGGAGTGCAACCATGTCATCGACACCCCCGGACCCGAACGAACTGATAGACCTCGAACGCGAATCCTTCCGCCGCTACCAGGCCGGCGACATCGACGGTCTGATGGACATGCTCACGGAAAATGCGCTCGTCTGTCCGCCAGGTAGCGAAGCGATCTTCGGTCGGGAGAAGCAACGCGCACTGTTTAGGCAACTCGCGGACACGCCCGGCTTCGAATTGTCCTGGGAACCGCTCGAGGCACATGTCAGCGCGTCGAACGACATGGGCTACGTCTTCGGTTCGTTACGCCTGAAGATGCCGGGTGCCGCCGCCGAGCACGGCAAGTACATCTCGATCTGGACCAAGCTGGGCGGCCGCTGGCTGAATGCCGTCGAGATTCGCAACGCCAATACCTGACCTCGTCCTGCAAACACGGGATACAAACCACGGCAGACCGCGGCTTGCCCTTGGTCCCCGCCTAGCTATCGGTCGCAACGTCCATGACCCGCCGCAGCCACAACCACAGCAGCGGCGGCAGCACCAGTTCGGTCGCGAGCAAGCCGATGACGAGCGGCGCCGGCGCGCCGTGGACCGCCCACGCGACCAGGCGCGCGCACCCGGCGAGAAAGAACACCGCGAGCGCACTGACGAGCACGGGCCGGAAACGCGCCAGGTCGGTCGCGCAGAGGTACAAGGCGACGCCGTAGAACGCGAACGCGACTCCGTAGAAGCGGTTCTGGCTGTCGAGCGAAGGTTCGGCGAGGGTTTCAGGCGACAGCACCGCACCCAGCATCTGGTCGGCACCGAGGCCATGCACGGCATGTACCGCGGCGACCGCGAAGAAGACCAGAGCCGCCAGCTTCAGGATCGTGGAGTACAGCTGCATCGGTATCGCTCCCTGATGAATTCACGGGCGGAACATTCGGTGACTGGGAACATTCGGTGACTGTCACCGGTTCACGGCGCGGACCGGCACGCACTCGCGATCAATCCAGCCCGCGCAGGAATTCGAGCAACAGGCGGTTGGTTTCGTCCGGTTGCTCCTGCTGGATCCAATGGCCGCAGCCCGGCAACACCGCCTCGCCGCGGTAGTCGGCGATGACCTCGTGCGCCCGCGCGCGCTCTTCCGCACCCCACCACGTGCCGACGTCGTACTCACCGCCGATGAAGTACGCCGGCACCGCGAGCTTCGTCTGCGCCAGCGGCGCGAGCACCTGCTGGTCAGCCGGCAGGTTGCGGTAGTAGGACAGCGCGCCGTGGAAACCGGAACGCTGGAAGGCCTCGACGTAGACGGCGAGGTCAGCCGCGCTCAACCATGGCACCGGCTGCGCCGGCATGAAGCGCTCGCGCATGCGCGTGCCGTGCGGGATGCATAGCGCACTGTTGCGGATGAGCGTGACGGGGTCGACGCCCGCGAGCGTGAAGCCGGCCGCGGCAAGGCCTTCGCCGGACACCGAGTACATGATGTCCGCGATCCAGCCGGGGAGGTCGGCCTCGATCTCGGCGATGATGCCGTCGAGCCTGCTCCAGTAGGTGTGGTAGAAGTCCTGCCCGGGCCCGGCCAGCTCGCGCTGGTGCTCTTCGAGCGGTCGTTCGCCGAACGGGTTGCCCGGCAAACCGATCACACCCTGGCCAGCGAACGGCGCGCACATGCCGACCACGCCGCGGATGGATTCGGGGTGCAGCCAAGCGGTGCTCCACACCACCGGCGCACCCCAGTCGTGACCGACGATGACGGCCTGGCGTTCACCGAGCGCGTGGATCACGCCGACGAGATCGGCGGCGAGATGATCGATGCGGTAGGCCTCGGGGTTCCAGAACTTCGATGACCGCCCGTAGCCGCGCTGATCGATGGCGACCGCGCGGTAACCGGCCGCGGCCAGCGCCGGCAACTGGTGGCGCCAGGAGTAGGCCAGTTCGGGAAAGCCGTGGACGAACAGGACCAGCGGTCCTTCGCCCTGTTCGACGGCGTAGATGCGGGTGCCGGCGACGTCCAGGAAGCGTTCGATTGCGACAGCCATGGTTCGATTCCTTGTTGCGGTGCTGCGACGGGCGGCACGTGCGTGCCGGCGACAGTGTACTTCGCACCGTCGTTCCGGCCACGGCCCGGCACCGGGCATGCGCGAACGCTCATGCTGCCGCCCCAGACGGGCAGCGCGACCGACATCGGCGCGGCAGGCAGGTGGCCCGGTAATGGCGTCGCCCGCAGCGGCCACCCGGGCCGCGCGCGCGGCCTCGCCGCGCTACCCGGCCGATGCCAGTGCGGCGTCGGCTTCCTCCTGCAACAAGCGGTCGAGCACGGCGAGGATGCGCACCGGCCCGGCGTCGATGGCGAGCGTGAGCGGCTTGAAGCCGGGGTTCTCGCGCAATCTCAGTTGCTGCGCCTCGAGCATCAGCTTGTCTTCCATGAAAGCCTGGTCGAGGCCTTCCTTGAGCAGGTCACTGAGACCGGGCTGGTCGGTGGCCTTGCTCACGCCCCAGGAGAAGTAGTAGTCGACGGAGTTCTCGTCGCGTGGGGTGATCGTCTGGCAGCTCCAAGAATCCATGATGAGCGCGCCGTCCGACTCGCCGGTCGTCGCAGTGCCGGCGGTGAAGACGCGGAAATGCAGGATCCAATTGAGCGGGACCGTCTGGGTGATGTCGAAGTGGGCGTCGCAGAGGAAACCGTCCGGAAACAGGTGCTGCACGAACTTCGGCAGCGGCGCGCTGCGCACCCACCAGTCGGACTTGAGACCGCGCGGCAGGAGCTTGAACTCGGGCTTCGCCAGAGCCTGCGCCCAGCCCATCGCGATCGTGCCGTCGTGGGTGAACGAGCTGTGCGAGAGATCGGCCAGGTTGGCGTGTTCCAGGCGATAGTCGGCATCGATCTGCAGGTAGCTCGGCTGCACGTTGAAATCCGGATGACCGGGGCCGATCGCATCGCAGATCAAAGCCGGGTCCGCCGCGTCGGCCTCGCCCATCCAGACCCAGATCCAGTTGTCCTTTTCGACGACCGGGAAAACCCGCACACAGGCCTGCGGCGGGATCCGCTCCTGGCCGGGGATCTCCGTGCAGCGCCCCTGCGGGTCGAACCTGAGGCCGTGGTACATGCAACGCAGCGAGTCACCCTCCTTGCGACCGCGGGACAGCGCTGCGGCTCGGTGCGGACAGAGATCTTCCATGGCGACCAGCGCGCCTCCCGGCTTGCGATAGAGAACGAGGCGCTTGCCGGCGATTTTCCGCGCGACGATCGACTCCTTGCCTTGGGTGACCTGGAAATCCCAGCCCGCGCAATACCAGCAGTTCTGCAGGAACATCAATCGCTTCCCTCCCCATCGAGCGGCCACGCGGATGCGCGGTGTCGCGGATCATCGACAGCCATTGATTCTGACCAGGCTCTTCCATGCCGTCCAATGCAAGATTGGCGTTACCTCGATACCGAATCGGAATCGAATTCCACCGCTCGTCGGGCGCGCCGCCTGTCCAGAGGAATCAGGCATGGCCGAGGTCCGTCGCCACGGCGGCTCACAGGCCTGCTTCATCTCGACTACCGCGTGCACGGCGACGTTGTCGTCCGCTCCGGCAATGCGCGGGGACACGGGCCGGGCGCCGGCGCGCTGCTAGCAGTGCGCGCCAGCGGGAGCCCTGTATCAGGGCTCGATCGGCGGCCAGTAACCGCCGTGAGCTTCGAGCAGCGTATTCAGCGCGGGGCTGTCGTAGGCCCCCGCTTCGTACCGCGCGACGACCGACGCGTGGACGATGGCATCGACCGGCAGGGTCCGCGCACGCGCACCGCGCAGCCGGTAGAAGATGTTGTCCGACTCGTTCAGCGGCGCCCGCACGTCGCGCCGCGCCGGGTCGAGCAGGTGCGGCTGGAACACGAGACCGGCGCGCTCCGCCTCGGCGGCCATCCATTGCAGCGGGATCTCGCTGGCGAGCTTGCCCTTGCGTGGCGCGTATCCTCCGCCGACGTCGGCGTGCACGCCGGCGAACCACACCTGGCGCACGTCCACGCCATCCTTCGGCTGCCACAGGGTGGGCTCGAAGTCCTCGCGTCGTTCGTCGATGGCGACTGCATGACGCGCGATGGCGACGTTGCTGCCGATCTCGGTGTCGTAGAAGAGGTCCGACTCGGCGACGAAGGCCAGGGCCCGGGTCGGGATGCCGAGCGCACCCACAGTGTCCCACACGCCGACGAATTTCACCGGCCCGCGCTCGGGTCCGTAGGCATACTTCTCGCGGAAAGTGCGCGCGCTGGCCGAACCCGGCTTCGAGCTGCGCGACTTGTAACGAGCGAACGCGTTGGGGATCTCCGCGGCGTGGACCGCACGCAGGATGCCGCAGTTGTTGAGCATGCCGGCCAGGCAACGCACCGTGTAGGCACCGCGGCTGAAACCGAACAGGAAGATTTCGTCGCCCGGTGCGTAGTTCTGCACGATGAAGCGATAGCCGTCCTGAACGTTCTTCTCCAGGCCGACGCCGAAGGCGCCGCCGGCGAGCTTGTCGTAGTAGGTCCCGACTCCCCAGTCATAGAACACCGTCTGCGCGAGATCGCCCCGGCCTTGCGCCGCGATTGCGCGCGCCATGCGCAGGACGTTGGTGGGGTTGGGCTTCTCGGGGTCGTTCCAGGTACCGTCGGAGCAGATCACGATGCGTTTGGCCATGACAGCTACCTCGTCGTTGCGCGGTCGTTTCGTAGCGTGCAACCGGGTGCGCCCGGCGTCACCCGCCGCAAATTCGGGGACAGACCACGATTTCCGACCGCGATCTTCGAGGAAGGCGCGAGAATCGTGGTCTGTCCCCGAATTTGATGGCGCGCATCAAAAGTAAACTGTCCCCAACCCGAACCGGCGTGCCAAGGCAGCTCGCAGACCTGGTTCATCGGGACTGCCGCGTGCGCGGCGAGGTTGCCGTGCGGGCCCACGCGACACGACGCCATGACCATCGAGGGTGGCGGGGACAGTTTACTTTTAGGGAGCCTGCAGCCGCGGCGATAGCGCGCGGCGAAAGTAAACTGTCCCCAGTCCGCCGCCGAGGCCGCTTCGCTAAGACAGCTCGCAAGCCTGGTTCATCTCGACCGTGGCGTGCACGGCGACGTTGCCGTGCGGCCCCGCGCTCCACGACGGCATGACCATCGAGTAGAGCCCGGGCGCGCCGCCGACCAGCACGTGGATGTTGGCCGGGTCGCGCACCGCCGGCACGAGGTCTTCCTTGCCGACGAGCATCTTGCCGTTCAGCCGCGCGAGCGCTTCGCGTGGGTTGACCGCGCGCGCGGCGAGTTCGGCCTGCACCTGCGCACGGTCGTAACCATGACGGGCGAGCAGCGCGGCGTGTTCGGGATTGAAGACCACGGCGACGGCGGCGCGGCCGCCGAAATAGGCGTTGTTGCTGCCGCGGTTGGCGATGACGGCGGCGACGACCTCGAGCAGGGCGACGGCCGAGCGCGGGTCCTCGGCGTCGCCCGAGAACAGCGCCGAATGCGGCCCTTCGACGCCGAGCAGGACCACCGCGCCGTCGTCGGCGCCGTAGCCGAAGGTGGTGTGCAGCCCCGGCCACGGCGAGGACTCGGCGTCCTCGGCGAAGCAGAAGGAGAACTTGGCCGGCCCGCCGTGGATGGCCATGTCGGATTCGCCCGGCCGTGCGCCGCCGATGTTGATCATGGCGAGCCTGAGCGCGCGCCCCGTGGCGGCGTTGGCGCGGTGCCCTGGCCCCATCAGGCCGAAACCGGCCTGGAAGCCACCGAGCGCGCGCGCCGCGCCGCACACGACGAGCATCGGCGCGATGCAGTGCGTGGTCGACTGCATCTCGGTCAGGTCGAAGGCGGGATCGCACAGCGCGCGCACGCCGGCGACGACCACCGGCATGTGGTCCGGCAGGCAACCGGCCATGACCGCGGCGCAGGCAACCTTTTCCACCGTCGCCACGCCATAACCCGGGCCCATCTCGCCGAGTTCGATGTCACCATCGAGCCCGCTCGCGAGGACCATGCGCGCGACGCGCTCGAGGGTCGGCACGATGACCGGCAGGCCGTCGGTGCAGCCAAGCGCGTGGAGTGCTTCCAGTGCGGCATCTCCATCGGCCGCTTCGAGCAGCGCGCTCATCCCTCGCGCAGCCGCCGGATGACCTCGTCGGCAATGGTGTCGGCGAGTGCGGCCATGGCGTCGGCGCCGATACCCGCCACCGGGTGCGGCACGATCACCCGCGGCACCGCGGGCATGCCCTCGGCACGGGCGACGAACTCGCCCTGCGGTTCGAACTTGGTCGTGACGAAGGCGACTGCCGGTCGCCCCGCCCGCGCCATTGCAATGCCGTCACGCACGGTGCCGGAAGTGCAGCTGCCTCAATGGCCGTAGGCGGTCACCAGCGCGTCGCACTCGGCGGCAATCTGCGTGACCAGGGCGGCGCTCGCCGGTGCCGACGCGCCGGGCTTGGCGTAACGCCGGAACGTCGCGCGCGGCAGGCGCTCGCCGAGCGCGGTCTCGACGGCGTCGAGAAACGTCACCGAGTCCGGGAAGTTGTTGGCGAGCAGGCCGATGCTCACCGCACCGTCGAGCGGATGGTGGCAGGCATAGGCTTCGGGTGGTACGCGCGTCTCGCCGCGCGGATCGTGGAACTGGATGGTCATGCGAATCCTCCCCGCGGCCCGCGCGGGCCACGTTCCATCGTGGCAGACGAGGCGCGGCCGGGTGCCGAACCCTGCCGCGCCGGAGCGCGATCAGCCGGCCGACTTGTCGCGGTTGGTGTTGGCGTCGAAGTAGGCGACGAGATCGGGCGAAAGCTGGGCGTCGCCCTTGTTCCGCGCGTGCTCCATCATCTTTGCGCGCACGGCATCGGTCAGTGCGCCCTTGAACTCCTTGTTGTTCGCGCGCAGCCAGTCCTCGGAGTCCTGGCGCGCCAGGTTGAGCTTGTTGATCTTGGGGATCGCGTAACGCGCGATGAGCTCGTAGGAACGGTGCGTCTCGGCCCAGTCGGCCCAGTGGTGATCGAGGTTCAGGAAACAGCCGAAGCCGCCCGACTGCTCCCACAGTCGTTCGATCTGGGCGACGAAATCGTCCGGCGTGCCGATGACGCCGAAGCCGGTCGAGATGATGTACTCGACGGCGTCCTGCCCCTCCGGCACGCCGAGCGGCAGCGCGGCCACCTTGGACATGTAATCCAACCAACGCGTGAGACCGAAGCGCACGTTCTCGCGCGCCTTCTCGCGCGTCTCCGCGATGTGCACCGGGCCGACCAGGCGCCAGCCCGAGCGATCCATGGTGTGGCCGTGCTCGCGCGCGGTGTCGACGGCAATCTGCCAGTTCGAGCCGAGCGCGTTGAAGCCGCCGGTCGAAGTCGCGCCGATCGAGAGCAGGCTGAGCCCGTGCTTGCCGGCGGCCGTCGCGCCGGTCGGGGAGACCTGGCTCGCGACGGCGATCTCGGGCCCGCCCTCGGTATAGGGCGGCATCTGCAACTGGGCGCGCTGCAGGGTGAACCAGTCGGTCTTCATCGTCACCTGCTCGCCGCGCAGGAGCCGCACCAGTGGTTCGATGGCCTCGTCCATCTGGTCGCGGGCCTTGGCGGTGTCGAGCCCCATCATGTGGGAATCGGACGGCAGTGAGCCCGGACCGACGCCGAAGATCACGCGCCCCTGGGTGTGGTACTCGAGCTGGCGGATGCGGTCGGCCACGGTGTACGGGTGGTGGTAGGGCAGCGAGACCACGCCCGTGCCGAGGCGGATGCGCTTGGTGTGCTGCGCGACGGCGGCGATGAAAAGCTCGGGACTGGAAGTGATCTCCCAGCCGCCCGAGTGGTGCTCGCCGATCCAGGCCTCGTCGTAACCGAGCTTGTCGAGCCAGATGACCCGATCCATGTCTTCCTGCACGGCGAGCCAGGGATGCTCGTCCGGCGGCGTGTGCGGCGGGATGAAAGCGCCGAAGCGGATGCGCGGCTGGGCCATGTGGTGTCCTCCCCTGGCGGTCAGCGATGAACGAACGGAATGCGGATGATGCCGGGCAGCCGGCGGTGCGGCTTGGCGTGGGGCGAGCCCGGCGGCATCGGCGGCCAGTATAGCGAGCACACCGGCCGCGCCACAGTTTCGCGGCGGTGGCGCCGTGCCGGGCGCTCGCGGCCGTGACGCCCTTCGGCCGCGGCACTGGCCGTGGCCGGCGCGGGCATCCGTCGACGGCGGCGCATCGTCGGACTCAGCGCCCCGGCAGCCCGAGCACGGCGCGGGCCAGGATGTTGCGCTGGATCTCGTTGCTGCCGCCGTAGATCGGCGTCGGCCGGGCGTTGTAGTAGGGCGAGAGGACATCGACCGTCGTGCCGTCGCCGAAGTCCACCGCGTCGGCGCGCGCCCCGGCCTCGCCAGCCACCTCGAGGATGTACTCGCTGATCCGCGCGAAGGTCTCGCTGGCGAAGATCTTGAGCAGCGAGACGTCCGCCCCCAGGGTTTCTCCGCGCCGGATCTGGTCGGCGAAGGACTTGTAGAGCGCTTCGAGATCGGCGACGTCGAGAGCGAAGCGCGTGCAGCGCTCGCGGTGCACCGGGTCCTCGGCCAGGCCGCGCGCCGCGGCGAGTACCGCCAGGCGGCCCAGGGCGAAGCGACAGGTCTTGGGGCTGCCGATGAAGAAGCGTTCGAAACCGAGCAGGGCCTTGGCGATGGTCCAGCCGTCGTTGAGCCGGCCGACGAGGTTCGCCACCGGCACGCGCACGTCGTCGAGGAACACCTCGCAGAATTCCTCGTCACCGGCGATGTTGCGGATGGGGCGGATGGTGATGCCGGGAGTGGCGAGATCGATCAGCACGAAACTGATGCCGGCCTGCGGCTTGGCCTCCGGGTCGGTTCGCACGAGGCAGAACATCTGGTTGGCGTCCTGCGCGAGCGTGGTCCAGATCTTCTGCCCGTTGATGACGAACTCGTCACCGTCGATGACCGCACGGGTACTGAGCGAGGCGAGGTCGGAGCCGGCATTGGGTTCCGAGTAACCCTGGCACCAGATGTGCTCGCCGGAGAGCGCCTTGGGCAGGTAATGCGCCTGCTGCTCCGTGCTGCCGTGCGCCATCAGCAGGGGCCCGATCATGATGATGCCCTGGTCCGGGGTGCGGGCGACGCCGAGGCGCTCGCGCTCCTCGATGAAGATGAGCAGCTTGTCCGGCGCAAGCCCCATTCCACCGTGCTCGCGCGGCCAGCCGGGTGCGGCCCAGCCACGGCGGTAGAGGGCGCGGTACCAGTCACGGCACTCGTGCCAGCGCAGGCGGCGGCGCGGGTGGCGCAACGCCGCGGGGTACTTGGCCTCGTGCCAGGCGCGGACCACGGCACGGAAGCGCGCGTTGTCGAGGGTGTTCCAGTCACCGTCCGGCGGTGTGAAATCGGCGTCGCCCGGCGGCGCAGCACCGCTTTCATCGGACGCGTCGGCGCCGAGACCGATGCGTGCCAGGCGCGCGACGTGCTGCCCGGCCTGGCCGTATCGTGCGCAGACGACGAGGGTGCGGTTGAGCAGCAAGCCGACGTCGCACTCGTCGGTATAGCCGATGGCGCCGTGCAGCTGTACCGCTTCGCGCGCTGCATGCAGTGCGGTGCTGCAGGCGCGGTAGCGCAACCGACTCGCGGCGCGCGCAGCGGCTTCGACCGTGCCCTGCTCGATGGCGGCGATGCCCTCGTCGAGAGTGGCGGCGGCGAGGCGGAGCGCGAGGTAGACATCGACCAGGCGGTGCTGAACGGCCTGGAAGCTGCCGATGGCCTGGCCGAACTGCCGCCGCGTGCCGAGGTAGTCGCGCGTCATCTCGAACAGGCTCTCGGCCAGCCCGACGAGGTAGGCCGCCGAGGCCGCCTCGCTGCGTCCACGGGCACGTGCCAGCGCCGTCTGCGCGACTAGGCCTGCGCACAGCAGGGTGGCCGGTGTATCGACGAACTCGACGTCGCCGTCGCGCGTACCGTCGGCGAGTTCGCGCGCACGCAGTTCGACGCCGGCGGCGCCGGCTTCGACCATGCACCAGGCGGCATCGCCGTCACAACGCGCCGGCACCAGCCAGACATCGGCGTCCGGCGCGACCGGCAGCGGCTCGATGCGGCCGAACAGGCGCACGCCTTGCGGGTCGGGATGGGCGGCAACCAGCGCGAAGGGATCGTCACCGAAACTGCCGAGCGCGGCGACGGCGATGCGTTCGCCGGCGACGACCGCGGCCGTCAGCGACGCGTCGGTGGCGGCGTCGAGCACGCTGACAGCCGCCACCGCGCATTCGACGAAGGGTTCGGGTGCGGCGACGCGGCCGAGCGCGCGGGCGACAGCCAGGGCCGCTGGCAGGCCGAGCCCGAGGCCGCCACGCGTTTCGTCGAGCAACATGCCGGTCCAGCCGAGTTCGGCCATCGCCGTCCAGGCGGCGCGATCGAACGCCGGGGCCGTACCACGCAGGGCGCGCAGGCGTTCGCGCGGTAGCGCGCGGGCACAGAAATCCGCCGCGCTCTCGGCGAGCAGGGCAACGACGTCGGCCGCGTCGCCGACCTCAGACTCGAGCGCGCTCATGGTGCTTCGTAGGGCACGGCCTGCTCGGCGGCGTGCCAGATGGAATAACCGGCCGGCTCTTCCTGCTCTTCCAGCAGGTGGCCGACGAGACCCGCGCAGCGCGCGATGAGGTTGAAGCCGCGCGCGATCTTGGGCGGTATGCCGGCTTCGAGCAGCACCGCGCCGATGGCGGCGTTGGCGTTGATCACGATGTTCTTGCCCGAGGCGGTCTTGATGGCGTCGCCGAGCAGGTACATGGCATCGATGTACTCGCCCTTCGCGCCGGCTGCGCGCGCCACCTCGTCGAGGCGCTTCACGCGCGGGTCACCGTTGGTGTGAATGGGATGGCCGAAGCCGGGCAGGAACTTCTTCTGCGCGACGTGGCGCTCGGCGATGCGGCGCGCCTCACCGGCGCGCTCGTCCGGCGTGCGCTCGACGATCTGGGTGAGCAGCGCGGCGGCTTCGTCGGCGGTGCCGACGAAGCGCGACCCGGCGCCGAGCAGGCCGGCCGCCACTGCGCCCTGCAACGACTCCGGTGCACCGAGGTAGGTGACACGGCTCGCCACCGCCGAGGGCGTCATGCCGTGCTCCATGATGCACACCAGCACGGCATCGACCACCGCGCGCTGCAACGGCGTCGGCTCGGTGCCGAAGAAGTGGAACATGATGTAGTCAGTGAACGTCATGTGCCCGATCAGCTCGTCGCACAGGTTGCGACCGCGGATCCAGATGTTGTCGACATCGCTGGTGCACAGGCGTGTCACCGGGTTGGCTTTCTTGTACATCGCTCGTCTCTCTCGTGTTCGTCTGGGGGCGGACCGCAACCGCGGCAGCGTGTGTCGGGCGCCGCCGTCACCGGCCGCGCTGCGCGTTCAATGGAACTCGAAGCCGGCGTAGCCGCTCGCCTTCGCCTCGGCGAAGATCCGGCGGAACGCCGGCACGCCCTCCGTGAAGACCAGGAACCGTCCCTGCTCGCCGCCGTCGTTGTGGTAGCCGAAGAACCACGAGTTCCTGACGTCGGCGAAGAGGAAGCCGGAGGCGGAATCGTAGCATCGCTGCGTCCACGCCTGCTCAGCGGCCTCGTTCGGCTCGACAGTGGTGTGCCCACCGTTGCGCAAGTACTCGATGCAATCGACGATCCAGTCGACGTTGCTCTCCACGCAGCGCGTGATATTGCAGAACGCGGCGGGATTGTGCGGGCCAAGGATGGCGAAGAAGTTGGGGAAGCCGGCGAACTGCACGCCCAGGTTGGTGACGGGTCCGTTGGCCCACTTGTCGTTCAAGTGCAGGCCGTCGCGCCCGACGATATCGATGCGCATCAGTTCTCCCGTCATGGCACGGAAGCCGGTCGCGTAGACGATGACGTCGAAGTCGCGAAGCTGCGTCTCGCCATCGCCGCTTGTCTCGATGCCGGTGGGGACGATGCGCGTGATCGGTGTTTCGCGCAGGTCGACCAGTTCGACGTGCTCGAGGTTGAACACCTCGTAGTAGTCCTTCTCGCCGGGCGGGCGCTTGGTGCCGAAGAGATGATCCGTGGGAATGAGCTTCTCGGCGAGCTGCGGGTCACGCACCCGCGCGCGGATCTTGCCGGCGAGGAACTCGCTGACCTCGGCCGCCATCGCGCGGTCGGTGAAGACCTCCGCGAAGTTCGCCAGCCACAGCGCGAAACCGCCGCGCTGGTAGAGCGTCTCGTAGTGCGCCCAGCGCTCGTCGCGCGTGAGTTCGCTGCCGACCCGTTCGTCGAACTTGTGGATGAAGCCGGCATAGGTCTCGTTGCAGCGGTCGAAAACCTCCTGCGCGCGCCCCTTCAGGTCACGCTGCACCTCAGGAGCGATGGGATGGTTGCGCAGCGGTGTGCACCAGTTCGGGGTGCGCTGGAACACCGACAAGTGGCCGACCTCGGGCGCGATGCTCTGGATGACCTGCACCGCCGTCGCGCCACTGCCGATCACCGCAACGCGCTTGCCGGCCAGTTCGATGCCCGCGCTGGGCCAGCGCGCGGTATGCGCGGCGATGCCGGCGAAGCTGTCACGGCCGGCGATGTCGGGGTACTGGTGGGCGGACATGAAACCGGTCGCGGCGAGGACGTAACGGGCGCGCGCCGCGCGGCCATCCCCGGTACGCAGGTCCCACAGCTGCGCAGCCTCGTCCCAGGTCACCGATTCCACCCGCGCCGAGAACTCGATGTCGCGGCGCAAATCGAACTTGTCGGCTACGTGGTTGAGGTAGCGCTCGATCTCCGGCTGGCCGACGAACTCCTCGCTCCAGTCCCATTCCTCGATCAGCTCGCGCGAGAACGAGTACTGGTAGCTGTAGGACTCCGAATCGAAGCGCGCACCGGGATAGCGGTTCCAGTACCACGTGCCGCCGACACCGGTGCCCGCTTCGAACGCGCGGGCACTGAAGCCCGCCTCGCGCAGCTTGTAGAGTGCATAGAGGCCGGACACGCCGGCCCCGATCACCACGGCATCGAATTGCTTGACCATCGCTGACCTCCCTCGGGTTGGATTTCCTGCCGGCGAAGCGCGGATGGCGGCCGGGTGCGGTCGATCGCCGCGTCCGGTGCAGCGGCGGCCGGCGAGAGCGATCTGGCCATAACTTGTACGTACATGCAATCGATCAATTGGCCGAATTTGTTCAGAATGGTGTAAGTAATTTCCGATCTGTCCGGACAAGATGATAGTAACTGGTCACCCTGGAAACGCGGACGGCGCTGGCGCGCGATCGCCTGCTGCGCCTGGGCGATGCCTCCGTCGATGCGCTGGCACGTCCCGCGCCGGACCCGCCAGTGGCGCGGTCACGCCGCTGGCCAGGCGCCCCGGGATGGCCGCAGCATCGAGTCGAACTGCCCTGCCGGGTGCCGCGCAGCGCATGATCGCCGCTCCGGCGCGCCGGCCCACCATGGCGGTGCGCCGCGCAATCCTTCCCCTGCACAGCAACGAGGTCCGAGCACGATGATCCAACGCGCAGATGCACCGCGCAGCGGCGCCAACATCCTCCTCGACGTGCTCGAGAGCGAGGGCTGCGAATACGTCTTCGGCAACCCGGGCACCACCGAACTGCCCCTCATCGATGCGCTGGTCGATCGCCCGCATCTCGGTTACGTACTCGGCCTGCAGGAAGCGAGCGTGGTGGCGATGGCCGACGGTTACGCGCAGGCCTCGGGCAAGCCGGGCTTCGTCAACCTGCACACCGCCGGCGGACTCGGCCACGGCCTCGGCAACCTGCTCAACGCCTACACCTCGGGCACCCCATTGGTGGTCACGGCCGGCCAGCAGGACTCGCGCCACGCCATCACCGATCCCCTGCTGCAGGGCGACCTCGTCTCCATCGCGCGCCCGGCGTGCAAGTGGGCGGCCGAGGTCACCTCGCCCGACCAGATCGCGATCCTCGTCCACCGCGCCTTCCAGGACTGCCGCGCGACGCCGCGCGGACCGGTGTTCCTCTCGCTGCCGATGGACGTCATGGAAGCGACCAGCAGCGTGCCCGTCCCGCGGCGTTCGAACGTCGACCGCCGACCAGTGGCGGGCTCGCTGCCCGAACTCGCCATCGAGCTCACCGCGGTCGCCCCCGGCAAGGTGGCCATCATCGCCGGTGACGAGATCTCCAACCACGATGCCTACAAGGAGGTCGTGCGCCTCGCCGAACTGCTCGCCGCACCGGTGTTCGGTTCCTCGTGGCCGGCGCACATCCCCTACCCCACCAGCCACTACCTGTGGGCGGGCAATCTCTCGACGCGCGCGGTCGACATCGCCGCAGCGATGGGCGATTTCGACTGCGTGTTCGCGCTCGGCGGCAAGTCCTTCATCACCATTCTCTACACCGACGCCTCGGCCCTGCCCGCGGGCTGCGAGCTGTTTCAGCTGTCGGTCGACGGGCGCGACCTCGGCCGCACGTTTCCTTCGAAGCTGTCGGTGGTGGGTGACATCGAGTTGTCGCTGATGGCGTTGAACGACCTCATCGAGCAGCGCATCGCGCCACGCGAGGCGGTCTATGCGGCCGAACGCAATACCGCACGACAGCGTTTCGCCGCGCGCAAGCGCGACCTCGCCGCGCGTGCGGATGCCCTCTCCGAGCGCGCCGAACTCCATCCCATGGTGGTCGCCCGCGCACTGGCCGAAGTAATTGGCGCGACGCCCATCGTCGACGAGGCCATCGCCACCGCCGCCCACGTGCGCGCCTTCCTGCACAACGGTTCGACCCGCCAGTACTCGTTCCTGCGCGGCGGTGCGCTCGGCTGGGGCATGCCGGCGGCGGTCGGCTTCTCGCTCGGTCTCGGTCGCCAGCCGGTGGTATCACTGGTCGGCGACGGCGCGGCGATGTACTCGCCGCAGGCGCTGTGGACGGCCGCACGCGAGGACCTGCCGGTGACCTTCGTCGTCATCAACAACCGCGAGTACAACGTGCTGAAGAACTTCATGCGCTCGCAGCCGCACTACCTCTCGGCGCGCAGCGGGCGCTTCATCGGCATGGACCTCGTCGAACCGGCCATCGACTTTCCCGCCCTGGCCCGCTCGCTGGGCGTACCCGCCCGGCGCCTCGACACCATCGCCGACATCCGCGACGGACTCACCGAGGCCATCGCCTCGTGCCGACCCAACCTGGTCGAGATCGTCGTCGGCACGGAGTGAGCAGGTCATCGCGCGCAGGACTTGCGCCTATACTGCGCGGGCGAAACGCGGGGGAGGCCGCCATGACCATTGCCATCGACGACATCAAGCGCCATTACGTGACCATTGCCGAAGCCCGCCGCATGGACGGCCTGCGCATCGTGCTCGGCGCTTTCACCGTGCCGGGGCCATGGCACGAAGCCTGCAAAGGCATCTGCCACGTCAAGGGCCTCGCCTACACGCCGGTGCGCAGCGCCAACGAAGGCGCCTCCGATCTCCAGATCGGCATGGGCGGCAGCCAGAGCGAACTCGTCGAGTGGACCGCGCAGTCGAGCGCACCGGTGATGGTGTGGAATGACGAGCGCCCGCGCGCGCTGTGGAACGACCAGCTCTACCTCGCCGAACGGTTGCAGCCGGAACCGTCGCTGATTCCCGCCGCCCCCGAGGACCGTGCGCTGATGTTCGGGCTCGCCAACGAGCTGATGGGCGAAGGCGGCCTGCTCTTCCACAAGCGGCATTTCATGGCCGGCCCGTTCGTCGACAGCCTGCCCGCCGACAGCCCGGCGCGGGCCTTGATGAGCTTCCTCGGCCAGAAGTACGGCTACAACGAGACGGCGCTGGCGCGCGCCACCGGCCGCGTCGTCGAGGCACTCAACCTCGTCGATGCCCAACTCGCCCGCCAGCAGGCACGCGGCCGCCGCTACCTCGTCGGCGACACCCTCTCCGCGCTCGACATCTACTGGGCGACCAGCTGCGGCTTCCTCGACCCGCTGCCGGAGTCGCTGTGTCCCATGGTCAGCGACTTCCGTGCGCCCTACCTCTACGGCACGCCCAATGCCGAGATCGAGCGCGCCCTGACGCCGGCGTTGCGCAAGCACCGCGACTTCGTCTACGAGCGGCACCTCGAGCTGCCGATCGTCTTCTGAGCAGGCTGGTAACCGGACGAAAGTGAAGCTCTACCGAACATGAAACTCTACGACTGCCACGTCGCGCCCAACCCGCGCCGCGCGCGCATGTTCCTCGCCGAGAAAGGCATCGTGCTCGACACCTTCGAGGTCGACATCCTCGGCGGCGCGAACCTCGAACCCGCGTTCCTCGCCATCAACCCGCGCGGCCTGCTGCCGATGCTCGAACTCGACGACGGCACGCGCATCGACGAAGTGATGGCGATCTGCCGTTACTTCGAGGAACTGCAGCCGGCGCCACCGCTGCTCGGACGCGATGCGCGCGAACGCGCCATCGTCACTTCGCGCCAGCGCAAGATGGAGTTCGACGGCATGATCGCGGGCTCGGAGGTGTTCCGGAACAGCCACGCGGACTTCGCCCGGCGCAGCCTGCCGGGTGCCGGCGGCGAAGTACTGCCCGCGATCCCGGCGCTGGTCGAACGCGGGCGCCAGACCCTGGCGCGCTTCTTCCACTGGCTCGAGGTCTACCTCGGCGAGGCGGAGTATCTCGCCGGCGACGCGTTCACCATGGTCGACATCACGGCCTTGTGCGCGGTCGACTTCGCCGGCTGGTGCGACATCCACATCCCGCCCGGCAATACGCGCACGCTCGACTGGTACGCACGCGTGTCGGCGCGCCCGAGCGCAAAGGCCTGAAGACACTGCCATGAGCAAAGAAACCGGCTTCTATGATCTGAAGATCGACTACGTCACGTTGGCCGAGGCGCGCGAACGCGGCGGCCTGCGACTCGTCCTCGGCGCCTACACCATCCCGGGTCCGTGGCGCGAGTCGTGCAAGAACCTCTTCGAGGTCAAGGGCATCCCGTACACGCCGGTACGCTGCTCGAACGCCGACGCCGAGGAAATCCTCTTCGGCGCCAACGGCGGTCACAGCGAATTGATCGCCTGGACCGCGCAATCGAGCGCACCGGTCGCGATGTGGGAGGACGAACGGCCGCGCGCGTCGTGGTTGGACCAGATCAACCTGGCCGAACGCCTCGCTCCGGAACCGCGCCTGGTACCGGCTGCCTTCGATGAACGCGTGCGCATGTTCGGCCTCATCAACGAACTCGCAGGCGAGAACGGGTTTGCGTGGAACCGCCGCGTCTCGCTGGTCGAAGGTGCGCTGGCGAACACCGCCCCCGGCAGCGCCGATCACGCGTTCTGGACCACGCTCGGCGCCAAGTACCAGTTCTCCGCACAAGCCGCCGCGCGCGCCCAGCAGCGCATGGTCGACATCATGCAGAACTTCTCCGCCCTCATCGAAGCGCAGCGGGCGCGCGGCAGCCAGTACCTGCTCGGCGACGTGCTGACCGCCCTCGACATCTACGCGGCGTGCTTCTACGCCCTCGTCGAACCGCTGCCGGCGGATCTCTGCCCGATGGCGACGAGCTACCGCCCGGCCTATCGGAACAACGACCCGGTGCTGGCCGCCGCCATCTCACCCCTGCTCGGCGAGCACCGCGACTACGTCTACCGCACCCACCTGCGGCTGCCGATCGTCTTCTGAGCGGGCGCCGCGCGCTCGCGCGGCATGACCGAAGCCTACTTGTACTCGACGAGGATCTCGCGGTAGTGGGTGGGGCCGACGTTGCGAGCCTTGTGGCGGGCGGGGATACGCAGACCCTTGCCGATCTCGGACAGCACTTCGATCTCGCCGTTCTCGACCTTGAGCGAGTAGACCGCGCCGGTCGGCACGTCGAGTTCGCCGAGGTCGTTGCCGTGCTCGTCGAAGGCCTGCAGCGTCGTCCCCGCGACGGCGTACCACATGTAGCTGTGCTCGTGCGTATGCACTTCGGTTTCCTCACCGGGGGCGAGTTCGAAGTTCCACACGATGACCTGGTCGTTCTCGAAGACCTTCTCGGTACCAACCTTTCCACTCATTTCGTGCGCTCCAGATGCTCGGGTCGTCGTTCCACCATCGGGATGATGCGTCATCGCGGCATTCGTCCACTTGACGCAGACCAAGCGCGGCCTCGGCACCTTTACCGTGTCCACTCGCCGGGTCGCGTGGGGCGCGATTCCGCTCCACGGAGCCGGGCCGGGTGCGGCCAGCGAATAGACCGAGTGTCGAGGTCAAGATTCGTTCGCGCCGGCCGCTAGGGGGACCAGGGTACGCGCGACCGGCGCGCGACCGCGGCGGTACGCCGTTTCCCGTTTGCTTCCTGCCCAGGTGCGCACCATGAATCTCGTCCCCACGTCCGCGGCGTCGCGCGGCACGCCCGATGACTCCGCCGACACGCAGTTCGCGGTGAGCGCCCTCGCCGCCGCGCGAACGCCACTGCTGCTGCTCGACGACGATGGCCGCGTACGCTACGCGAACCCGGCGCTGGAGCACCTGCTGGATTCCTGCCGGGAAGCCGTTCACGAACGGGCGCCGGCCTTTGCCGGCATCGCTGCTGGTACCCGCTTGCCCCGCGGCTTGCTGCCCGAGGAGTTGCGCGCCGGTGGTGACACGGTCGAACTACAACTCGGCGAGACCTGGATCGAACTTGCCGCGAGTCGACTGGACGGCACTGTCTCAGGCGTGCTGGTCGAGTGGCAGGACGTCAGCTCGCGACGCGTTGCGCAGCACCAGATCGAGGGCATGATCTACGGTGCCGTCCACGGTCACCTCGACTGGCGCCTGCAGCTCGACAAGTTCCCGCCTGGCTCCTGGCAGAAGCTTGCGGGCGGTATCAATGAAATGCTCGACGCCCTGGTCACCCCCCTCGATGTCGCCGCGCGATATGTCGATCGCATCTCTCACGGCGAGATCCCCGAACCGATCACGACGCCTGCCAAGGGTGATTTCGCCAAGCTCCGCGACAACCTCAACCGCTGCATCGCCGCGCTCGCCGCGGTGATCGAAGACACCGAGCTCGTCGCCGCGGCCGGAACCGCGGGCGCGCTCGACACCCGCGCCGACGCCACTCGTCACGAAGGCGCGTTCCGTCGCGTGATCGTCGGCGTCAACGGCACGCTCGATGCCATCGCCGTACCGGTCGCCGCCACCGTCGAATGCTTGACCGCCCTGGCGGCAGGCGATCTCACGGTGCGCATGCCGGCCAATTACCAGGGCTCGTTCGGGCGCCTCGGCACGGCCATCAACGATTCCTTCGCCGGCCTCGCCGAGACCCTGGCGAGAATCGAGACGACCGCACGCGCGGTAGAGGAGGCGACGCGCAGCATCGCCGCCGGCAACGGCGACCTCAGCGAACGTACCGAACGTCAGGCCGGCCACGTCGAGGAACTCGTAGAGGGCATGGACAAGCTGACGGGCACCGTGCGCGCCAATGCCGACAGTTCGCGCCAGGCCGACGAACTCGCGCGCAGCGCGCGCGACGAGGCCGTCGCCGGGGGTGAGGAAATCAACCGTGCCGTGGTGGCCATGGATGGCATCAATGCCGCCAGTGCGCGCATCGGCGACATCATCTCGCTCATCGACGGGATCGCATTCCAGACCAACCTGCTCGCCCTCAATGCCGCGGTCGAGGCGGCGCGCGCCGGTGAACAGGGACGCGGCTTCGCGGTGGTCGCGGCCGAGGTGCGCAACCTCGCCCAGCGTTCGGCGGCGGCGGCCAAGGAGATCAAGGGACTCATCGACGACAGCGTGGCGCGCGTTGCCGACGGCACGCGCCTGGTCGATGCCAGCGGTCGCGCCCTCGGCCAGATCGTCGAAGCCATCCGCGCGGTCAGCGTGCTGGTCGGTGACATCGCCGCGGCATCCGCACGGCAGACGGAGTCCATCGCCGCGCTCGGAGCGGGCGTGCGCGAAATCGACCAGGCCACGCACAGCAACTCGGCGCTCGTCGAGCAAACGGCAAGCAGCGCCGAGCATCTCGCCGACCAGGCGACGAAACTCGGCCAGATGATCGCGCGCTTCCGCGTCTGAGCGTCCGTGCCAGGACCGTCCCGGCGCGCGGCGCGGCCCGGGTGGCGTTGGCGGCAAGCGCGGTCAGAGGGGATTTCGGGGACAGACCACGGTTTCCCTTCGCAGGCACCGCTGGTAGCGGAAAACCTCGGCATACTCCCCAAAATCCAAACCGTGGTCTGTCCCCGAATTCGCCCGCAGACGCCCACACCTGCGCGAGCCGGCCGGCAGCACCGGCTGCGCCGCGGCATTCAACGGGTGCCGACGAACTCTTCCAAGGGCGGCAGCCCGAGCGCGCTGCGATAACTCTGGTGAAAGTGCTGGACGGGTTGCTCGTTACGGCCGATGACGAAGTAGTCGATAGCACCGCTCGCAGCGGTTTGCTGCAGCTTGGTGCCCATCCAGTAATCCTCCTGCTCGGCGGTGCTGTCGAACAATTCCTCCATCGCCGAGCGATCCCACACCTTGTTGCAGCTCGCGCCATTGGCGTAGAGGTTCTCGCCGGTCAGCCTGTCGTCGCTGTCGACGGCCACCTGCGCGCCAGCGGTCGCATAATGCGTCAACACGCTGTACGAATGTCCGACGTCGCGCGGATCGGGATAGATACGCGTGACCGAGACCGCGCCGTTGACGAACACGAACTGCACGTTGGGGAAGACGTGGTAGACGAGCACGGCCGCGTCGAGCAGGTTCCAGTCCTGTTCCGGCTGCCGGCGCATGCTGTCGATGTATCGCATCGGCACGGTCAGGCGGTGATGTCGGCCGTATTCGCGGTAGGTCGAGATGTCGCTGTAGGCGACCTTGGCCAGGGTGTCCTTGTGCAGCGCCTTGACGTGATAGTTCTCGCCGAAGATGTCCTGGGCGAGCTTCCAGTTGAGCTTGCTGTCGATGAGCTGGTCACCGAGATACGTTGCCTGCTCGAGTCCCCAACTGGCGAGTTCGGGTGCGATGTCGCCCAGCAGCGCATCGACGTTTAGGACGCCGTCTACACGTGGGTGCACGAACAGCATGCCGTAACGTTCCGCGGCCGGCAGTTCGACGAGGTTGAGGCAACTCTGTTTGTTGGCGCCGAACTGGTCCGGGTTGGCGATACCGACCAATTCACCGTCGGCGGCATAGGTCCAGGCGTGGTAGCGGCATACGAAGCGCAGGCGCTCGCCGCGGGCCTCGGTGGTCAACGGCGCGCCGCGGTGACGGCAGGCATTGACGAAGGCACGGAAGCGCCCGTCCTCGGCACGGGTGGCGAGGATCGGCGTGCCGAGATAGTTGGTGGTGATGAAACTGCCTGGCGACGGCAGGTCGCCCGACAGGCCGAGCATCTGCGGGTGATCGCGGAACAGGGTGTTCCACTCCCGCGCCGCCAGGTCTTGGTCGACGAACGAAGCGGTCGGATTCTTCAACAACCTGCCCGAATCCATGGCGCGCTCGGCATCGATGGCGCCCATCAGCTCGTTCAGGATCAACATCTGCTCGGTACGGTCCACGCGCGCGCTCCCCTTCGGCGAAACCCGGGGGCCATCATGACAAGAATCCGACGACGGTGTCATCCGGGCAGCGACGCATCGGCTGGACGATCGGGCCAGGGGTGTCATCGATTCTTCCACGACCAGGGCACCATGCCGTGGTCACGTCCACGAATCCGAATAGCAGGGCAACAAGCGGGGTGCCGCGTGCTGTTCCCGGGCCGAAACTGCGCCCACAGTCGACCAGGCAGTGACAGCGAGGTAGGTGGCATGGGCAAGCTGGCCGGTAAGATCGCCATCGTCACCGGGGCGAGTTCGGGGATCGGGCGGGGCACGGCCCGCCTCTTGGCCGCGGAAGGTGCCCGGGTGGTCGTCGGCGCGCGGCGCGGCGACGAACTGGCGGCCCTGATTGCGGAGATCGACGCCGATGGCGGCGCGGCCGCGGCACTGGCCGGCGACGTCACCGACGAGACCTATGCCGCGGCGCTGGTCACGCTGGCCGTCGAACGCTTCGGCGGACTCGACATCGCGGTCAACAACGTCGGTACGCTCGGGCCGCAGAGCGCGCTGGTCGACGTCACGCTGGCCGACTGGAACCGCACCCTCGCGGTCAACCTGACCAGCGCCTTTCTCGGCGCCAAGCACCAGGTCCCCGCGATCGCGGCCCGCGGCGGCGGCGCGCTGGTATTCACCGGCACCTTCGTCGGCCACACCGCGGCATTTCCAGGTCTCGGCGCCTACGGCGCGAGCAAGTCGGGACTCATCGGACTGACC
Organism: Gammaproteobacteria bacterium; assembly: GCA_050184115.1. Classification (GTDB taxonomy): domain Bacteria; phylum Pseudomonadota; class Gammaproteobacteria; genus JACKNG01. The sequence continues at coordinate 184,103 of JBFXAQ010000009.1, forward strand.
CAGGGTCTGGCCATCGATCACGGTGAACAGGGTGTGCGGGTCAACGCGGTGCTGCCGGGGGCGACCGACACCGAGATGTTCCGTGAACACAACCCGAGCGCCGAGGCGCAGAGCTTCATCGGCCACCTCACCGCCCTGCGCCGCATCGCGCAGCCGTTGGAGATTGCGCGTGCCGTGCTCTACCTCGCCGCCGACGCCACGTTCACCACCGGCACGACGCTGCTCTGCGACGGCGGCGTGTCGATCAACCATACCTGAGTCGTGGAGGGCGCTTCGGCCGTGGTCGATACGGCCATACCGCTGGCTGGCAAGGTTGCCCTGGTGACCGGTGCCTCGCGTGGCATCGGGCGAGCCATCGCCGCACGCCTCGCCCGCTCAGGCGCCGCGGTGGTGATCAACTTCGCTCGCGACGAACGCTCGGCCGCACGCCTGGCGGAGGACATCACGACGGCTGGCGGCGATGCGATCGCGGTCCGCGCCGACGTTGCTGAAGATGGAGCTGTCGCCCGCCTGTTCGACGCCGCACTCGCTCGCTACGGGCATCTCGACATCGTTGTCGCCAACGCCGGGTACGCCTGGCTCGGGCCGTTCGCCGACACTCCGCCAGCCGAATTCGACCGCCTGTTCGCCGTCAACACCCGCGGCACCTTCCTGTGCCTGCAACAGGCGGCGCGGCGGCTTGACGACGGCGGACGAATCATCTGCATCTCCACCATCGGTACGATCCTCAATGGCCCGGGCGGCGCGTGTTACTTCGCCAGCAAGGCGGCAGTCGAACAGTTCTGCCGTGTCCTCGCCCACGAACTCGGGCCACGACGGATCACGGTCAACGTCGTCTCGCCAGGATTCACCGATACGGACATGCTGACGGCGACGGGCTGCAAGGAACCAGCGACTGCCGCCTGGATCGATGGGCTCACGCCCTTGGGACGATTGGGGCGGCCCGACGAGATCGCCGACGTGGTGAATTTCCTCGCTGGCCCGGCGGGCGCCTGGGTCAATCGGCAGAACCTCGCCGTCGACGGCGGCATCGTCAGTCGCTGAGGCGCAACCCCGCGCCAGAACTCGGGAGGAGGAAATCGGGAAATCGGGAAATCGGGGACAGACCACGGTTTTCTTGGCGAGAAACCGAGCGCGGATTCCGGGGACAGACCACGGTTTCTCTCCGCGATCACGCGACACGCGTGAGACCGGAATCCATCAGGGAAATGGGAAATCGTGGTCTGTCCCCATATTTCCCACCGACCACTCGCCTTTCGCGAACAGCGCCTTAATCCGTCGAAGTCTCCGCTATCGACGGTGTAACCGCACTGGTTCAAGAGGCCGGATACTTCGTCTTTCGACGACATGATCGTTTCTCCCCGTCGCGCCCCTTGGCTCGCATAGAAGGGCGCGTACACCGGGCTAATCGAACATCAGCACCGTCCGCGTCACCTCCCCCGCCTCCATCGCCCGGAACGCCTCGCCGACCCGCTCGAGCGGTTCATGGCGGGTGACCATGCCGTCGAGATCGAGCCGCCCCTGGCGATAGAGGTCGAGGTAGCGCGGGGCATCGATGGTGAAACGGTTCGACCCCATCATGCAGCCGATGATGCGCTTCTCGGCGAAGAAGTGGTTGGCGATGACTGACACCTTCTCGCCGTGCGGAATGGCGCCGACCAGCACCGCGGTGCCGTGCGGGGCGAGGCAGTAGAAGGCCTGCTCGAGCAATTCCGGCACGCCGACGGCGTCGAAGGCATAGTCCGGGCCACCGCGGCTCATCTTCTTGATCGCCTTGACGAGGTTGGGCTCGGCGGCGTTCAGGGTTTCGGTGGCGCCGAAGGTGAGCGCGCTCTTCAGCTTGGCGTCGTTCAGGTCGACGGCGATGATCTGACGCGCACCAGCGATGCGCGCGCCCTGGATGATGGAGATGCCGACGCCGCCGGCGCCGAATACCACCACCGAGGAACCGGGTTCGACCTTGGCCGTGTTGAGCGCGGCTCCAACCCCGGTGGTCACCGCGCAACCGACCAGCGCCGCGCGGTCGAACGGGATGTCGGGGTCGATCTTCACCACCGCACGGTGATGCAGCAGCATGCCCTCGGCGAAGGCGGCGAGGTCGGCGTACTGGTGGATCGCCTCCTCACCTTTGTGGATGCGCGGTGCATCGCCCGGCGCACGCTGGCAGGCGGCGCGGTCGGTGCACAGGTGCGGGCGACCCTGCACGCACTGGGTACAGGCGCCGCAGAACATCGAGGTACAGGCGATGACATGATCACCGGGGGCGACGTTGCGCACTCGCTCGCCTACCGCCTGGACGATCCCGGCCGGCTCGTGGCCCAGGATCTGCGGGCAGGGGGTCAGCATGATGCCGCCGTTCAACGCGTGCAGATCGGAATGACAGACGCCGCAGGCGACGGTTTTCACCAGCACCTCGTCCGGGCCGGGGTCGGCCAGTTCGACGTCCTCGATGGTGAGCGGTTGCTTGATCGCCCGTTGTACGGCGGCCTTGATCTTCATCGTCGTTCTCCCCTCTTCCTATTTCTGTCAGCACCCTATCCCGCCGCTGCCTTCGCGCGCGGCGCGCAGTCGTAGGCCTCGCCATCGTCGCGCGTGGTGCGCGCGGTGTATTCCTCGAGATCGTGCGGCCACTGGGTGACCATGCGGCCCGAGCTCGCGTTGTAGTAATGGCCGCAGTTGGCCTGCCACACCTCGACTTCCTTGATGTCGGCCTGCATGACCTCGTTGTAGCGCTGCTCGATATCCGAGCGGACGTCGATCCAGGCCAGTTCCTCACGCTGTGCTCGCTCGATTTGGCGTACCAGGTAATCGACCTGGCGTTCGATCATGAACAGGATGGAGCCGTTGTTGGTGTTGGGCCCGTAGAGCATGAAGAGATTCGGGAAACCGTGCGTGGTGATGCCGAGGTAGGCCTGCGCGCCGTCACTCCAGGCATCGTCGATACGGATGCCGTCGCGCCCCGTGACCTCGATGGCGGAGAGGTAACGCGAGACCTGGAAACCCGTGGCGACAATGACACAGTCGACTTCACGTTCACGGCCGTCCGCCGTGACCACGCCGCGCGCGCCCAGACGCTCGATGCGAGCGGTGACGAGTTCGACCTGCGGCAGGTTGAAGGTCGGATAGTAGAGGTTGGAGAACAAGGGCCGCTTGCAGCCGAAAGGATGGGTCGGTACCAGTGCCTTCCGCACTTCCGGGTCCTCCACCACGGCGATGTTCTCGAGCGCGAGACGGGTGTTCTCGGCCTGCAGCTCGGGATCGTTGAAGAGGATGAACTTGTTGAGATCCTCGTAGATCTGCCGGCGCGACTCGGAAATGGCGTCGGGGTCGTTGACGAAGTATTCGAGCTGCTCCTTCGTGTAGGGTGCATCGTCCTTCGGCGCCACCCAGTTGGCGGTGCGCTGGAAGACGTGCAGGGCGGCGGTGTGCGGCGCTACCTCGGGCACGAACTGCACGGCGCTCGCGGCCGAGCCGATCACGGCGACACGTTTGCCGGCGAGGTCGTAGTCGTGATCCCAACGCGCGGAGTGGAACAGCTTGCCCTGGAAGTCGTCGAGGCCGGGGAAGTCCGGCCACTGCAATTCGTTGAACATGCCCATGGCGCTGACCAGGAAGGGCGCACGGAAGCATTGGCCGTCGGCCGTCTCGACCGCCCACTCGGCGGCCCCCTCGTCCCATCGCGCGGCGCTGACGGTGTGGTTGAAACGGCAGTAGGGCCGGATGTCGTACTTGTCCGCCACGTGCTGCATGTAGTCGAGGATCTCGGCCTGGCCGGCGAAGGGCCGCGACCAGTCGCGCTTGATCTCGAAGGAGAACGAGTAGAGATGCGACTTTACGTCGCACTCGGCGCCGGGGTAGCGATTGTGCCACCAGGTGCCGCCGACGCCGCCTGCCTTCTCGAGGATGATGAAATCGTCGATGCCGGCTTCGCGCAGCTTGATGGCGGTGCACAGGCCACCCGGGCCGGCGCCGATGATGATGATGCGATGTCGCTGCATGGACGTGGCGTTCATCCCCTGGTCTCTCCCCTGTCATGTCGAACGGTGTGAGCGAGGCGCGCGGCTGGTGTGCTCAACGGCCGATGACCTGCCGCAGGGTCATCTCGTAATGGAAAGTCTCGGGCGGATGCACGGAACGCGAGACTTCGATCAGGCCGCCGCGTTCGTCGAAGAAGCGGCGTTCGACGCACATCACCGCAGCGCCCGACGCGAGGCCGAGGTCGGCGGCCTCGGCTGCCGTCGCCGCGCTGACCGAGAAACCCTGGCGAATCTGCGCGACGTGCACGCCGTAGTGCTTCTCGGTGAGGCTGAACAAGGGCAGCGCGCTGTCGGCGAGTTCCGCCACGGCGTCGCCGAAGGCATCGGGCACGTAGATGCGCGACGAGGCGATCACGGGGCCGCCCGCCTCGCGCCAGCGGCAGGTGTGGATCGACCACCACGCGTAACCCGGTTCGCAGCCCAACCACGCGGCGAGCGTGTCGCCGGCGACGACACGCTCCGTGCCCAGCACCTGTCGCGGCGTCGCCGCGTACTGCAGCAGTTCCTCGATCGAGTTGCAGGCGTAGTTGTAACGCGGGTCGACGGCCGTCGCCTGCACCACCGAACCATGGCCGCGGCGACTGACGATGAGCCCCTTCTCGTAGAGCGAGCGCAGGGCCGCGCGGACCGTGTGACGGCTGACGCCGAAGCGCCGGCTCAACTCGGGTTCGGACGGCAACAGGTCGCCGGGCCGGTAGCGACCGGCGCGGATGTCCTCGATCAAGGTGCTGGCGAGGGCGGAATACTTCGGCGCCGCGGCGGACGGCTTGGCGAGGGGTTCGCGCGGCTGACTTGGCATGGTCGGAGTGTAGGGTCGGTTGTACGGACAATACAACGAGAGACCGAACGAATCGGGCGCCCACGGCGGCGGGCGTGGCGCGCTTGTCCGTACAGATCGCCCCATGCAATCATCACCCGGTCGCGGCCGCAGCGCCGGACGCGTCGCCATCCAATCGCAGCAACGAAGGGGAGCTTCCGGGCATGGAAATCGGCGTCTTTCATCTGCCCACCATCGGTGGCCAGGAGCAGCTCAAGCAGGGCATGGCCGGTCGCCGCACCGATCTCTACCAGCACATGCTCGGCCACCTCGCGGAGGAGGCGCGTTATCTCGACGAGCACGGCTACTACGGCGTCGCCTTCACCGAGCACCACTTCCACATCGAGGGCGAGGAGGTGTCGACCAACCCGGTCATGCTCGATCTCTTCCTCGGCCTGCAGACGAAGCGCCTGCGCGTGGGGCAGTGCGGCCTGGTGCTGCCTTGCCACAATCCGCTGCGCATCGCCGAGGACGTTGCCATCCTCGACCAGATGACCCAGGGCCGCGCCTTTGCCGGCTTCGCCCGTGGCTACCAGCCGCGCTGGGTCAACACGCTCGGCCAGCATTACGCGACGCTGGCCGACAGCGATTCCGACCCGGCCGCCTACGAACAGCTGAAGAAGGAACTCTACGAGGAGCACTGGGAGATCATCGTCAAGGCCTGGACGAACGACACCTTCAGTCACCAGGGCAAGCATTGGACCATTCCGACGAAGAACACCTTCTGGCAGGCGCACGAAGTGACGCGTGCCTTCGGCCGCGGCGTCGACGAGCGCGGCTACCTGACCGAGATCGGCACGGTGCCCGCCACCTACCAGAAGCCGCATCCACCGCTGTTCCAGCCGTTCAGCTTCTCGGAGAGTTCGATCCGCTGGGGTGTCGCCCACGATGCCGTGCCGATCACCGTGGTGTGCGATCCGGAACTCCTCGACGGCCAGTTCCGTGCCGGCCAGGAAGCAGCAGCCGCCGCCGGCAAGGACTACGCCTACGGACAGGGCATGGGCATCATCCGCGAACTGGTCGTCGCCGACACCGACGCCGAGGCCATGGCGCTGGCGAAGAACGCCGGCGCCTTCATCTGGACGAACTTCTTCGAGCCGTTCGGTTTCAATGCCGCCATCGCCCACCCTGGCGAGGATCCGGCCAGTATTCCGAACACCTTCGAGTCGATGGTGGAACGCGGTCTGACCATTGCCGGCAGCCCGGACACTGTGTGCCGCACGCTGGAGAAACTGTTGCAGCAGTTCCCGGCCGAGTTCTTCTGGAACTACGTCTACAACGAGATGCTGCCGCACGCGGCTTCGATGCGCAGCCACGAACTGCTGACCGAGAAGGTCTGGCCGCACTTCACCGACACGGTCGAGTAGGCGGCAGCGGGGACGGCGACCGTGCGCGCGGCGGTGGGCGTAATGGGGACAGTATACTTTTCGCCGGCCGGTGAACCGAGGCTGGATGGCGACGAAAAGTATACTGTCCCCATCGCCGTGGCCTGCGTTCCTGCCGTCCCGAATGTACGGTTCGAGGCGCGCCGCCGGCGACGGAACGCACCGAGGACACAGGGGCCTGGTGGGACCGGGAAGGGCTAGTCGACCATCTCGCCGGCGCGTCCGGCACACGGTAGCCGCAAACCCGCAAACCACCCTGCCGCTGTGTCCTCCGTGCGCTTCGCGGCGCAACCGGCATCGCCACGAACGGGGAGGGTTCGACGATGGATACGACCTACGAAATGCTCAAGGCGCGTTGGGAGGAAGAACGGCGCGCGCACCCCGTTCCCGTCGAGCGCGACGACCTGCCGGTCGACTACGAAGCGATCACCCCGGCGTGGCTGACGAAGGTGCTGTGTGCCAACCACCCAGGCGCCGCGGTGACCGGGGTCACGCTCGGACCGGCCGACGAAGGCACCTCGAGCCGGCGTCGCCTGCATGTCGAGTACAACGCCGCCGGCCTGACCGCCGGCCTGCCTGCGACGGTGTTCTGCAAATCGACGCACACCCTCAAGAGCCGCTTCCAGCTCGCGCTGAACGGCTTCGTCGAGGGCGAGGTACGCTTCTACAACCACATCCAGCCGGTGCTCGGCATCGAGTCGCCACGCGCGCTGTTCGCCAACTTCGACGAGCACACGTTCAACTCGATCATCATCCTCGCGGACATGGCCGACGAAGTGCGCTTCTGCCGCCACGACGAACCGATGAACCGCGCGCGGGCCGAGAGCCAGGTGCGCCTGCTGGCCAAGATGCACGCGAAGTACCACGGCAGCGATGAACTCGCCCGCGCGTTTCCGTTCCTGCGCACCTGGGTCGACACCTTCACCGCCACCGCGGAAAACGGTTTCGAGGAAGCCGGTGCGCGCGGCTTCGAGATGGCGGAGAGCGTCATCCCGCCACGCCTGTTCGCACGCGAGGCCGAGATCTGGCCGGCGACGCTCGCGTCCACTGCGCGCCACGACACCCTGCCGCACTCGGTCATCCATTCCGATGTCCATCTCAAGAACTGGTACGTCGCGGCCAGCGGCGAGATGGGACTGAACGACTGGCAGTGCGTGTGCCGTGGACACTGGGGCCGCGATCTCGCCTACGCCATCTCGACGGCGCTGGAACCACACGACCGTCGAGACTGGGAACGCGAACTCATCGCGCTCTACCTCGACGAACTCGCCGGGCACGGCGTGGCGAAGATCGCTTTCGACGAGGCCTTCACCCACTACCGGCAGCAACTGTTCGGCGCGCTCCTGTGGTGGACCGGTACGCTGGGCCAGCCGCCCAACGCTCCCGAGATGCAGCCGCGCGACAGCTGTCTGCAATTCATCGGACGCATGGCAGTCGCCATCGACGATCTCGATGCGCTCGACGCGTTCTGAGGCCGGCAGCGCGCGGCGCGCATCGACGCCGCGACGTGTACGCGACGGCGTGGCATAACATCGCCGCTTTCGACCTGGAGACCCGGCCCCGATGACCGACACCGCCGCCCGCCCCTGGTGGGCTTCCTTCGGCCCCGGACTCGTCTTCGCCGGCGCCGCCGTCGGCGTCTCGCACCTCGTGCAATCGACCCGCGCCGGGGCAAGCTTCGGCCTGGGCGCGCTGGTGGTGGTGGTGCTGGCCTGTGCGGTCAAGTTTCCCGCCTTTCGCTTCGGCCCGCTCTACGCCGGCGCCACCGGCCACTCGCTGCTCACCGCCTACCGCCGCCAGGGTCGCTGGACGCTGCTCGTTTTCGCCCTGCTGACGCTCTGCACCATGTTCACGGTGACGGCTGCGGTGACCCTGGTCACGGCCGGCATCGCCATCCCGGTGCTCGGCCTCGGCCCCTGGCTGGAGGCGACCTTCGGTGCAAGCCACGGGCCGCTCGCGGTCTCGGCCGTGCTGCTGGCCGCTTCCGCCTTGCTGCTCGCGCTGGGCGGCTATCCCTGGCTCGATCGATTCATCAAGTTCGTCATGCCCGTCTTGAGCGTGGCAACGCTCGCCGCCACCGTGCTCGCCCTTGGTCACATCGAGTGGTCGTGGGCGGCCCTGCTGCCCGAGCGCGCTCTGTTCGTCGCCCCCGGCGTCGCCTTCACCGTCGCGCTGATCGGCTGGATGCCCTCGGCCATCGACATCTCGGTGTGGAGTTCGCTGTGGACCGTGGCGCGTGCCCGCCAGGGCGGCGGCACGGTACACGCGCGCGGCGCGTTGCTCGACTTCGACGCCGGTTACGCCGTCACCCTGCTGCTCGCACTGGCTTTCGTCGTGCTCGGAACGGCGGTGATGCACGGTCGCGGCGTCGGCTTCGAGAACAGCCCGGCGGCCTTCGCAACCCAGGTCATCTCGCTCTACGCCGCCATGCTCGGTGAGTGGAGCCGGCCGGTGATCGGCGCCTGCGCGCTGCTCGTCATGATCTCGACGGTGGTCACCGTGGTCGACGGCTTCCCGCGCGTCGTCGCCGCGCTGTTCGCGCAATGGCGGGCCGCCTCTGAAGCCGGCCACGGCGACGATGGGGGCGGCGGCGAAGGCGACCGCCGGGTCTATCGCGCGGCTTTCGCCGTCGTTGCGCTCGGCGCGCTCGCCATCCTGGCCTTCGGCATGCGGAGCTTCAAAGGGCTCGTCGACCTCGCCACCACCATCTCCTTTCTCACCGCTCCGGTGCTGGCCTGGTTCAATCACCGCGCCGTGCACGGCGACGATGTCGCGCCGGCCCTGCGTCCGGGCGTGGTGCTGCGCCGCTGGAGCGCGACGGCCATCGCCGTGCAGGCGGCGTTTGCCGCCTGGTACGTGTGGAGCACCTTCGTCGCCGCGTGAGCGCGATGCTCAGCGCGGCGACTCGCCGTAGACCAGCCCGAAGGTCTCGGACTTGTACGCGAGCAGCGTGAGCAGCGTGTCCGAAGCGGTCGCGACCACCGCCGGTTCGAGCGACAGGAACCAGTTCTCCTGGGTGCGATAGACGGGCGTCGTGTAGAAGGGAAACACCGCCGCGCGCTGCCGAGCGGACGAGGTATTGGCACCGGTGCGGTGCCACAAGCGGCTCTCGAAGGCGATCACGCTCCCGGCCGGCGCTTCCACGCTGACCAGTTGGTCGAGGCCCTCGCCCTCACGTGGGTTGCGATGCAGGCGGTGGCTGCCCGGCACGACCTCGGTGGCGCCGTTCTCACGGGTGAAATCGTCGATGCACCAGGCGACGTTGAGGCCTTGTATACGCTTCGGCCAGGGCAGCGGCACGAAGACCTGGTCGGCATGCAGCACGCCGGCGGCGGCGCCCGGGCCTGTGATGTTGCCGGAGATGTTGCTGAGCAGGGCGGGCCAGCCGAGTACGCCACGCACCAGGTGCAATGCCAGCGGGTGCTCGGCGAGCAGCGCGAACAGCGGGTCGCGGTTCAGCAGGTTCCACACGCGCCGGTTGCGATCGTCGCGGTCGAGAAGGAAGCCATTCGCCCGGCGCCCGCGCGTCCGATCGTCCTCGGCCGCGGCGTAGAGCGCCATGCGCGCATGCGCCAGGGTGACGTCATCGAGGGCATCGGCCACCACGCACAGGCCGTGCTCGCCGAGATCGGCCAGGGCACGCTCGGGATCGCGGGTCGGGGCAGGTAACCTCTGGGTCACGGCATCACGCTATCGGCGCAGTCGGGGTCAGACCCCGAAGCTTAAGGCACTGATTCCAGCAGATTCCAGCCGCGCAACGGGGTCTGACCCCGGATGTGGCGCGGGAGATGGCCTGTCCCCGCAGGTGGCGTGGAGTAAGATACGCCGCCCCGCTTCGGGGTCTGCCGGAAGCCGCCTTTGGGCATCGAAGCCGCGCCGCTCGCGACCCTGCCCGACCCGTCGGAGACGGACCTGTTCGAGCGCCTGGCCGCGGCGTTGCGCGACCCGGGCTGGGCCATCCTGCCCGATGCTCTGCCGCCGACGCTGGGCCTCGCCCTGCTCGACCATGTCGGCACCCTCGACGAGGGCGAATTCGTCCGCGCCGGCGTCGGCCGTCGCCGCGCACGCAAGACCAACGCCTTCGTGCGCCAGAACGACATCTGCTGGATCAGCGGCGACCGCCCCGCAACCCGTGCCTGGGTCGAATTCGCCACACGCCTGCGCGAGCATCTCAATCGCCGGCTGATGCTCGGCCTGTTCTCCTTCGAGAGCCACTTTGCCCACTACCCGGTCGGTGGCTTCTACAGGCGCCACCTCGACGCCTTCAGCGGCGAGGCCAACCGCGTGGTCTCACTGGTCACCTACCTCAACCCCGGCTGGGGTCCCGATGACGGCGGCGAACTCGTCCTCTACCCGGCCGACGGGCCGCGCCAGGGCATCGCCGTCACGCCTGCATTCGGCACGCTGGTGCTGTTTCTCTCCGAAGAGTTGCCGCACGAGGTGCTGCCGGCGCGGCGGCCGCGACGTTCCATCGCCGGCTGGTTCCGCGTCCGCCCGCTCGACGCCGCGCACCTCGCGCCGCGCTGAACGGACGGCGCTGCCGGCACCGCTTCAGGTATCGAAATCGAGCGCGAGTTCGGCGCTCTGCGGCACCGCCTGGCAGGCCAGCACGTAGCCCTGCGCCAGTTCGTCATCATCGAGAGCGAGGTTGTTGACGAGCTGTACGCGTCCCGCGGTGAGCCGCGCGCGGCAGGTCGAACAGCTGCCCGCCTCGCAGCTCGACGGCAACTCGACACCGGCGGCACGCGCGCCGTCGAGCACGCTGCGACCATCGCGCGGCATCTCGAATACGTCGTCGTTGCCGTACACGCGTACACGCACCTTGCACGCTGCTGCAACCATGCGGTTCAGGCGAGCCCCGGTATGGCCTGGGCCAGCGCGCCGGCACGGCGCACGTGGGCACGCATGCGCTTCTCGGCCATTGCCGCCCGCCCGCCGAGGATGGCGTCGATGATGGCGAGATGCTCGCGCGCCGACTCTTCGCGTTCGACGCGGTCGAGCAGGCGCATGAACTGCAGGCGATAGGCCGGCAGTTCGAACTGGGCGAGCGTGGTGCGCAGGCGCACGTTGCCGGCCATGGCAACGAGGCCGTCGTGCAGCGGCACGTTGTTCTCCATGTGCGCGAGGGCATCGCCGAGCACTTCAGTGCCCGTCCACACCGCACGCGCCTCGGCCAGCCAGACACGGTGACCGCCGGCATCGACGCGACGCGCGGCGAGCCCGGCGGCGTAGCCTTCCAGCGCCTCGCGCATCTCGAACAACTCGGCCATGTCGGCGCGCGACAAGCGGCGCACGCGCGCACCGCGCTGGTGTTCGAGTTCGACCAGGCCGGCGCCGGCCAGCTTGACGAAGGCCTCGCGCAGGCTCGAGCGGCTGACCGCGAGCTGCGTCATCAGCTCGGCCTCGATCAGGCGCTGCCCGGGGGCGAGGAAGCCCTCGGTGATCTGGCGGCGGATGTACTCGGCCGCGACATCGGCCGTCTTCGGTCCAGCCGTGCCGGTTGGTGTCGTCACGATGACATATCCGCGGTCGCGGCCTCGTTTGACAATCCGAAATTATTGTCCGACATTCTCGTCAGTCTAATGATTTGGAGCGGACCTGCAAGCCCGCTCCCCGGGAGGCACGATGGACAAGGGCTTCGTCGACGAGGCGATCCTCGCGCGGGTACGCGTCGGCCGCGAGTACGTCGCCGCCAAGTACGGCTTTCGCAACCACTGGTACCCGGCATTGTTCGCCCACGAGCTGGCCGAGGGCGAGGCACGACCGGTCACCCTGCTCGGCGAGAACATCCTGTTGAAGCGCATCGACGGGTGCGTTCATGGTATCCACGATCGCTGCCTGCACCGCGGCGTGCCGCTGTCGCGCAAGCTCGAGTGCTATACCAAGGGCACCGTGACCTGCTGGTACCACGGCTTCACCTACCGCTTCGCGGATGGCGTGCTGTGCGACATTGCCGGCACCGAGGGCAGCGCCGTGGTCGGCCGCAGGAAGCTGCGTACCTACCCGGTGACTGAGGCCCAGGGCCTGGTCTTCGTTTTCGTCGGCGATGCCACCGACACGCCGCCACCACTGGCCCACGACGTGCCGCCGGGCTTTCTCGACGCCGATCTCGCCGTGCACGGCAAGCGCCGCGTGGTCGCCGCCAACTGGCGCATCGGCTGCGAGAACGGCTTCGACTCGACCCACATCTTCATCCACAAGGACTCGGTGCTGGTGCAGGAAGCCGACCTCGCCCTGCCACTCGGCCTGCAGCCGCTCGGCCGCAACGCCTTCCAGATCCAGGTCGACGAAGGCGGTCCCAAGGGCGTCTTCGACAACTTCGGCCCCGACACCGTGCGGCCGGTGTTCACCGCACGCATCGAGGGCGAGGAAGTCCTGCACGGTGCGGTGGCGGGCACCAACCGCGTACCCCAGGACATCTCCATGTGGCTGCCCTGCGCGCTGCGGGTGCGGCCATGGCCGGTCCCGGAAACAACGCAGTTCGAGTGGTACGTGCCGATCGATGCCGACCACCACTTGTACCTGCAGACACTCGGCAAGCGCTGCGCGGACGACGTCGAACGCGATGCCTGGGCGCACGAGTTCGCCACGCGCTGGCTGCCCAAGGCGCTGGACGGCTTCAACGACGACGACGTCTGGGCGCGCGAAGCGACCCAGCCGTTCTATGCCGACGACACCGGCTGGCTGAAGGAACAGCTGTTCGAACCCGACGGCAACATCGTCGAGTGGCGCAAGCTCGCCAGCGCGCATGCGCGCGGCATCCAGCACCCGCAACACATCGATCCGCCCGGCCACGCCGTGCTGAGCATCGACTGAACCGTCCCTCATCTCGGAGAACGAAACCATGAGCCTGTGGCTGGACCTGCTCGGCGCGACCGTGCGCAGCGTCGAAACACGAACCTGGGGGGCGACCCGCATCGCCGAGGCCGGCATGGAGCATGCCGAAACGGTGATCTTCCTGCATGGCATCGGCGGTCACCTCGAGGCCTACGCCAAGAACGTGGTGGCGCTGGCCGACCGCTTCCATACCGTTGCCTACGACTACATCGGCCACGGCCTCTCGGCCAAGCCGGTCATCGACTACTCGCCGCTGGTCCTCGCGCAGCACCTCGCAGAACTGATGGACGCGCTCGGCCTCGAACGCGCGCACCTGTGCGGTGAATCGCTCGGCGGCTGGACCAGCGGTCATTTCGCGGTGCGCCACCCCGGGCGCGTAGGCCGCCTGATCCTCAACACCGCCGCCGGCCTGCCCATCGTCACCGAGCAGGGCCGCCGCGATCTCGCCGAACTGATCGCGTTGAGCGAGAAAGCCGGCACCCAGGGCCCACCCACCTACGCCAGCATCCTCGCCCGCATGCAGTGGCTGTTCCATCCCGACAACCACGGCATGATCAGCGAGGAGCTGGTCAACACGCGCCTGCGCTTCTACTCGCAGCCCGGCATGAAGGACGTCGCGCCGCGCGTGCTCGCCATGATCCCCCGGCACGACGAACTGCTCATCCCGCTGGAGGACATCCGCGCTGAGACGCTCTTCCTGTGGACCGAGGACAACCCGGTACACGACGTCGCCACGGCGCGCGCCGGGGCCGCCCGCGTGCCGGGCGCGCAGCTCTACGTCATGCGGGCGAATTCCGCGCACTGGCCGCAGTACGAAGCGCCGGAAGAGTTCAACGACGTCGTCGCCCGCTTTCTCGCCAGCGGTCGCGTCTGACGGCACACCACCGTCACCACCATCGTCCCGGGAGTATCGCCGCATGGCCGATCAGCACACCCTCGTCACGCCGACCAGCCTCGGCTACTTCGTCATCGGTGCCAGCGACCTCGCCGCCTGGCGTCATTTCGCCGTGCACGTGGTGGGCATGATGGCCGGCGACATCGGCGAGACGCTCGCCCTGCGACTCGACGACAACGCCCAGCGCCTGCTCGTCGAAGCCGACGATCACGACGATCTCAACGCGGTCGGCTGGAGCTACGACAGCGAACGCGATCTCGATGCCGCCATCGACCAGGCGCGCCGCTGCGGCGCCGCCGTCGAGGACGGCAGCGCGACACTGTGCGCCGCGCGGCACGTCGAGCGCCTCGCCCGTCTGACCGATCCGAACGGTCTCGTCCACGAACTGCACTACGGGCCCGCCATGGCGCCGATGAGCGAAACCTTTCGCTCGGCGACCCTGCGCGGCGCTTTCGTCGCCGGCGCGTTGGGCGCCGGCCACTACGTCGCCATCGCGCGCGAGCGCGCCGCCACCGAACGCTTCTACCGCAAGGTGCTCGGCCTGCGCTTGTCCGATTACATCCGCGGCGAGGTCGCACCCGGCGGCCCAGTGCTCGAAGCGACCTTCCTCCATGCCGCCAGCGGTCGCCACCACTCGGTCGCCTTTGCCTGCGCGCCGGCCGAGAAGCGCATCCACCACATCATGGTCGAGGTCGCCGACGCCAACGACGTCGGCCTCGCCCGTGATCGCTGCCTGGCCGCCGGCGTACCGCTGATGATGGACCTCGGCCACCACCCGAACGACGGCATGTTCTCGTTCTACTGCGTGACACCGGGTGGATTCGGACTCGAGATCGGCAGCGGCGGCCTGGTCATCGACGAGGCCGGCTGGTCGGTGCGCAGCTACACCCGGCTCAGCGACTGGGGACACCAGCCGCCGCCGCGCTGAGCGCGGACCTCAACCGGCCGCGGCGTCGCGGCTGGCCGCGGCAAGCGGCAGGTCGATCCAGAAGCGGCTGCCGACGCCGGGCGCGCTGCTGACGCCCAGTTCGCCGTGCATCGCCTCGACCAGCCGCTTGCTCAGCGCAAGCCCGATGCCGGTGCCCTCGGTCAGCCGGTCGTCCTGCCCGAGCCGTTCGAAGGGCACGAACAGGCGACCGATGTCGGCCGCTTCGATACCCGCACCCTGGTCGGCGACGACGATGTGGCAGCGCGTCGCGACGCGGCGGATGCTGACGACCACGCCACCGCCCTCGCGGTTGTACTTGATGGCGTTGGAGAGCAGGTTGAGCAGTACCTGGCGCAGG
This sequence comes from Gammaproteobacteria bacterium, assembly GCA_050184115.1. Taxonomy (GTDB): domain Bacteria; phylum Pseudomonadota; class Gammaproteobacteria; genus JACKNG01. The sequence continues at coordinate 199,360 of JBFXAQ010000009.1, forward strand.
CGCTGCGGGTCGGCCACGACGCGCGGCTCGGCCGGGCCGGCTGAATCGATCTCGATGGTCTGACCGCGGCCGTCGGCCTCGGCGCGGATCAGGTTGATGCACTCCTCGATGAGTGACGCGACGTCGACCTCGGCCAGCTCGACGGTCAGCCGCCCGCTCTCGATGCGGGCCATGTCGAGCATCTCCCCGATCAGGGTCATGAGATGGCGACCCGCCTGCAGCACCTCCTCGGCGTTTTCGCGCTGGTTCGCCGTGAGTGGCTCGGCCGGATTGCCGAGCAGGAGTTGGGTGAAGCCGAGGACCGCGTTCATCGGCGTGCGCAGCTCGTGGCTGACGTGGGCGAGGAACTCGCTCTTGGCACGGCTGGCATGTTCGGCCTGCTCGCGCGCCACGACGAGATCGCGCGTGCGTTCGGCGATGCGCCGCTCGAGGTTCTCGTTGGCGCGGCGCAGGGCGTCTTCCATGCGCTTGCGCGCGGTGATGTCGCGCGAGACACCGAACAGCGCGGTGGTGTAGCCGGCGCCGTCGGTCTCGACCTCGAAGTGATGCTCGAGCGTGCGCACATCGTCGTTGCGGGCAAAGCGGTGCTCGAAACTCACGGTGTCCGGTCGACCGGCGCGGATGGCCCCTTCCAGCACCGCGCGCACGCTCGCGCGATCGTCGGCGTGGACGAGTTCCAGGTAGTTGTCGATGGTCGGCTCGATGGCACCGGGTGCCAGGCCGAACAGTCGGTACTGTTCGTCGGACCACACGCCGACCGCGCTGACCAGGTTGAGGCGCCAATGGCCGAGGCCGCCGACCTGCTGCGCCTTGCGCAGCACCGCGGCACTGTCTTCGAGTGCCGCGCGCGCTTCGTGCAAGGGGGTGACATCCTGCACGGTGCCGAACGCACGCAATGCCCGGCCGCTCGCATCGAGTTCGATCTCGGTCCGCGTGTGCAGCCACTTCCGTCGCCCGTCCGCCATCTCGAAGGCGTGCACGAGATCGTAGGACTCGCCGCCGTCGAGGGCGGCGGCAAAGCGCGCCTCGAGTTGTTCGACGTCGGCCGCCGGCACGTGGGCGTAGAAGTCTTCGAACGTGGGCGGCGGCGCGTCCGGCGGCCATTCGAGGATGCGCCGCATGCCCGGCGACGACGACACCACGCCGGTTGCGAGATCGATCTCCCAGCTGCCGAGCGCGGCTACGCGCTCGGCCTGTTCGAGCAGGCGGCGCTGCTGCTCCAGTGCTGCCTGCGTACTGACACGGTCGGTGACGTCGGCACCGATGCCGACGATCTGGGTGACCCGGCCGGTTGCGTCGAACACTGGACAGGCAGTCGCCTGCAGGGTGCGGCGACTGCCGTCGCGGGCCGGGATCTCGACGTCGGCGACGCTGCGTCGTCCGGCCGCTGCCTCGCGGAAGATGTGACGGATGGCGTCCTGCGCCGCTGGCGAGTGGTTGTAGTAGGGCGTCTCCCAGGGCAACAGGCCGCGCACTTCCTCCAGGGTGATGCCACTCGCCTCGCGCGGCGCGCGGTTGACGAAGAGCGTGCGACCTTCCGGGGTGAAGACGCCAGCCGCGAGATCGAGACTGTCGAGCAGGCGGCAGAGATCCGGCTCGGCACTCAGCGCGCAGTCACCGCTGCCGCCACCGCTGCCGCGCGCCGTGCGCCACGCGACCAGCGCCGCCGCGCCACCGAGGAGGCCGCTCGCCAGGCCGTACCAGGCCGCCCAGGTTGCGGGCGCCAGCATCGCCGCCATGCCGCAGGCGAGCGCGCCGGCGCCCGCGACGACGCACCACCCAATCGGCCGGCAGGACATTTTCATCACTGCATTCTAGGAAATCCCGGCACCAGCGTCTGTGCCTCGCCGGCACCGAAACGGCATCAGCCCTGGCGACCGCCGGGCGGCTCGTCCTCGCCGAACATCGCGAACCGCTCGTCGTCGACCACGCGCAACGGCATGACGTCGCTGTCGCCGGTGATGATGAGGGAGCGGTCGACGCGCAGGCAGCTGCCGCCCCAGGCGCCGTTGACGGAGAAGGTACACAGCTGGAGGTTGAAACCGTCCAACCGCGGCAGCCGGCACAGCGCCTGGTAGACGTGGTCACGGGCGCCGAACTGGCCGCCGGTCGCCTCCAGCACCTCGCCGCCGTCGACGATGCGGATGTTGCGTCCCTGGCGCCCGACGATGGGCTTGGCGACGTAACCCGTGGCGCGCAGCGTCTCGCCGAGTTCGAAGGCAGTCTCGAGCAGGAAGGGGTGATTGGGGAACAGCGACCACAACACCGGCAACATGGCCTTGTTGCTCGGGATCAGCGTCCACAGCGGCTCGAACACCATCACCTCGCTGCGCAGCAGAACGTCGACCAGCCGCGGCGGGCCGTCATGGCGGGCACCGGGCCGGTAGTTCTCGAGCTTGTGCTCGTCGTCCTCGCACTCGGCGCGGATCTGGTCGATGGCCGTCTCCCAGGCCCAGGTCTTCCACACCCAGCGGATGGGCTGGCCGTCCGGGTCGAGCACGGCGCCGTCGTCACCCCAGCGAAGATCCTGTACGCCGTGGATGATGCGGGTCGGGATGCCCGCCTCGTCCATCGCTTCCTGCATGAACAGCGCGTGGTAGGTCTCCTCGAGGTCGCGGTCCTGCATGATGTGCAGCACGCCGTCGACCTCGCTCTTCTTCCATGCCTCGCGCAGGTCGCGGTGCAGTTCGGCGCCGGGATCGTCGCCGAGCCTGCAGCCGAAATGCTCGGCCCACTTGCCCTGCACCTTGCCGCACTCCATGTGGCAGGAGGCCGAATCGCAGTTGTATTCGTAGACCTTGAGGCCACGCTCGGTGAGCGCGAAGTCGAAGCGACCGGTCACCATCTGGTTGTCGCGATTGGCCCATGACTGGCGGATCTTCGGCCACAGCGCGCGCGGGATGCGGAACGTCGCCAGCAGGTTGTCGTCGCGCAGGACGTAGTCGGTGCCGTGCATGAACAGCACGTGCAACTGGTTGGTCGCCTTCTCGAGTTCATCGTGGACGGTCTGCGAGACGCAGAAGAAGCGGTGCTGATCCTCCGGCGCGCCCGACATCAGGTGGCCGCGCATCATCTCGACGTAGGCCGCCTCGTCCGCATTGGCGACGTTGAGCCAGGCACGGCTGGCCTGGCCGCGATCCTCGACCTCGCGCGCGACGAGACGGAACAGGCTCGGGTCCGGCTCGTCGATCGGCTCGGCGTCGGTATCGTCGTCGGTCTGCATCACCCAGCCGAGGATGGTGGCATCACCGAACGAGCACTCCAGCCAGAATTCGCCCGACGGCATCACGCTCGCGCGCACCTCGCGCGAGTAGTCCTGCCCCGGCGCCCACACCAGGTGGTCGACGTTCTGCTCGCAGAAGCGCACGCGATCGGGCAGCACCTCGGTGACGATGGCGACGTGACCGGTGCGCTCGAACTCGCCGCCCTCGTCCCACACCAGCAGGCAACCCGGCACGGGGTGACGGCGCGAGCCGTTGCGAAAGGCACGCATCGGCAGGCGCGTGCCGCGGCGCACGTCACGCAGCGAAGTCAGCTCGAACAGCTCGTAAGCCATGCCGACCTCGTCGAAGATGCAACCGGTATTGAGGTACAGCCAGCGCCGTGCGAATTCCACGCACTGCCACTTGTAGCCCATGTAGATGCCGTTGACGTAGCTGCGATAGCTGTGGCGATCGGGCAGCTCGGTATCGTCGGCCGACTCGTAGTGCGAGGAATAACAAGGTACGCCGCCGGGCGAGAAGCCGAGCAGGGTGCCGAACCTGGCCGGGCCAGGCGGTTCTATGGGTTGCGACATCAGGACTGGAAAACTCGTGCGAGCCTCACTGGCGGGGCGATGTGCCGGCACGGATCACGAGCGTGGCCCGGTGGTCCGGCGCGCGCGAGTTTACGCCGACACGGCGACGACGCAAGAACTTGTGCATCACGGTGCCGCTTCCGGCACGCCATGTCTGCAGCGGCGCCGCGGCCCTCGCTATGATGCGGCTGCGCGCCCGCCGGCGCCGCGTCGTCCTTCAGGGAGTGTGTACAGACATGTCTCGCCCACCGTTCTTCGTCGCGCTCGCGTGCTGCCTGTTCGCGGGTTGCGCCAGCAATCGCCCGGTCGTCTATCCCAATGCCCACGCCCGCAGTGTCGGTCAGGCCCAGGTCGAGGCCGATATCGCCGACTGCGACCGCCTTGCGCGTGCGGCCGGCGCCTCGCCGCAGGGCGGCCAGGCCGCCGAGGCCGCCCGCGACACCGTCAGGGGCGGCGCGATGGGCGCAGCTACCGGTGCCGTCGGCGGCGCGATCGCCGGCAATGCCGGGGGCGGTGCCGCAATCGGCGCGGCGACCGGCGCCACGGCCGGACTGCTCAACCGCCTCTTCGCCGGCAGCACTCCCAACCCGGCCTACCGCAACTTCGTGCAGCGCTGCCTCGGCGAGCGCGGCTACGACGTCAGCGGCTGGAATTGAAAACCGGCGGCGATCACCGAGCCGCCCGCGCGCAGCGCGGCGGCGGCACCGCCGTGCCGAGCGAGGTCAGCGCGCGATCGGCGAACAGCAGCAGGTGGCCACGTGCCGCGGCCGCGGCGCGGGCACGTTCGCGCAGGGCCGAATCGCTGGCGTATTCGACGACGAAGACCGGCTTGCCGGCCTCGCGCAGGGGTTCGAGGTCGCCCTCGACCGTGGCGGTGTGCACGTCCGCCTGCGGCACATCGCCGAGGGTATAGAGATCCTCGACCGCGATGCCGTCGACAGCGGCCACGTACTCGGGGAACGCGAGCAGCGCCGAACCGTTCTGCGGTACGACCAGGAAGTCCGGGCGGCGGCTGCGGGCGTGCGCGACGATGGTGAGGACCCAGCGCACCATGTCCTCGCGGTAGCTGCGCCCGGTCTCGGGATTGTTCCGCAGGGCCTCCCAGGTGTCGCTTTGCGGGTCGTGCTCGAAGTACTGGAAGGCGTCGACGATGTCGAGGTAGATGCCGTCGAATTCCTGCTCGAGCAGGCTGTCGAGGTCGGCCAGCACGATCTGCTGCCAGCGCTTGTCCCAGTAGCGCACCTTGTAGTTCCCGGGCCAGTCCGGGTTGGGCGCGACGATGAACTCCGGGGTCGCTTGGTCCGGCCGACCGTCGGCCCCGAAGTGCCAGGTCGGCTGCCAGTACGGCCGGTAGTCCTCGGCCTCGCCGATCGAGAGATAGGACACCACGCTGCGCCCGGGTGCGGCGTAGCGGATCGACTCGAGTTCCGGAATGGTCCAGCGCGCGTCGCCGCTGCCGTAGGCACGATCGAGCACGAGGACGTCGCGCCCGGATGCGGCCAGCGCATCGACCGCGCCGAGACGGTTCGGGCGCAGGCGATCGGCCTGCAGTACGTAACCGATGCTGCACGGCGCACTCGCCGTCCACGGAGCGGACCCGGCGCCGTCGGCAAGGGCTGCCCCGCCCGCCAGGGCGAGGACGAGCGGCGCGAAGCGCGCCAGGACACGCCTCGCACGGTAGACTACGCGCCCATGAATGCGCCGCCCCTGAAGAAAATCCTGCACGTCGACGACTCCGACGATATCCGCGAACTGGTCCGTCACGGCCTCGAACGCGATGGCCGTTACACCTTGATGTTCTGCGCTTCGGCCGCGGAGGCGCTGGACCGCGCGCCGGCCTTCACACCCGACCTGCTGCTGCTCGATTCCATTATGCCGGACATCTCCGGCGTCGGCCTGTACGAGCAGCTCCGCGCGCAGCCTGGACTCGCCAACACGCCGGTGATCTTCCTCACCACCCAGGCCGAGACCCTCGATTTCACCAGCTTCCTGCGCGTCGGCGCCATCGACGTCATCGGCAAACCCTTCGATGTCGCCACGCTGGCCGACACGGTCGAGGAGATCTGGCGCGAGCACTGGGCGCGCCAGGGCTGACCCGCCGCCCCCGCCCCGAGAACTGTCACGCGCCCTGCCCGGGCCGTCCGCTCGCCGCTCTCACCCCCGGATCGAGGCGTTGTGCCGCACGAACGTCTGGTACGGCAGGTCGGCGAGGAAGCGTGCCGTCACCACGTAGGCGACGATGAAGGTCAGCAGGCAGGCGAGGAAGAAGCCGTAGCCGTAATAGGCGAAGCCGAATTGCAGGCTGGCCCAGGCGAAGGTGGCGTTGGCGGCGAAGAAGAACACCTGGATGATCACCACCGGCGCGCGGAAGTCGAAGTAGGCCAGCACGATCAGGAGCATCAGCACCAGCACCTGGAACAACGAACCGAGCACGCCGAGACGGAAGATGCCGAGCTGCAGGAAGTCGATGCCGAAGGCCTCGAAGATCTGCGGCGCGAGCAGGATGATGGCGAGGCTCACCGTGCCCTGGATGACCATCATGTTGCGCACGCCATCGACCAGCGCCCGCACCAGCAGCCGGTGGTTGGCGCGGATGTGCTCGAGGTTGGCGTGGCGCTGCAATTCACGGAAGAAGTGGATGTAGGCCTCGTAGAAACGCGTCTCCACGATCATCATGAAAATGGCCATGGACGGCGTGATGGTGAGGTAGGCGAGAAACATCGCGCTGTCGTACTGCGGGTAGGTGACCAGCCCGCTGGCGGCGTGCACCGCCTCCGGCGCGGTCCACATGACGAACTTGTCGACCCACACGGCGGCGTTGTAGGCGAAACCGGACAGCGCCAGCATCCAGTACGGACGAAAGGCCGGCAGGAAGGCGAAGGGGCGTGTCACGGCGTAGGGATACTCGGCCAGGATCTTGGCCAGCAGCATGCTGACCGTGACCACCAGGCCCAGGGTGAAGGCCAGCAGCAGGCCAGCCGCGGTCGGCGCGTTGGCCATCGCGATACCGCTGCCGAGCGCCGTGCCCATGCCGAAGAGGAAGGCCTGCGTGATGCTGCGGTAGTCCTTCAGCGCCGAAAGGAAGATCGAGACCAGCCACATCAGGCCGATGGCGATGAGGTTGACCACGGCCAGGGTCGCTACCGCCGGCGCGAGCGCGGCGTAGCCGAAGTACAGCGCAATGGCGAACGGGACCTGGGTCAGGATCACCAGCACCGTCGCGCCGACCAGCATCGACGGTGCGGCGCGCACATCGGCGGCGTAGATGGCGTCGGCCAGCACGCGCGTCAGTACGATCAGCAGCGGCCCGCTCAGCACCAGCGAGAAGGCGAAGTTGTAGATGATGACCGTGCGGAACTCGTCCAACGCCACGCGGTTGCCGCTGCCGGTGGCATAGAACGACAGCCCGCCGAGCGCCAGCACCGTGAACAACCACGGCCCGTTGGAAGCCATCGCGGAATGGGCGAAACCCTGCAGGATGCCGAGCAGGTCGTCCTTGCGCGTGAGCTTGCGCAGGACGAAGCCGATGCCGGCCATCAGGCCACCTCCTCGTCGCGCGCCGGCGACGATGGCGTCCCGTCGGGTTGCGCCATGTAGCGCGCGTAACGATCGCCGTAGGCGACCATGACGTCCCGCTCCTGGTAGTAGCAACGGACACGCTCGCGGATCGCCGCGCTCGCCTGCGCATACCAGTCCGGTTCCAGCAGCAACCGGGCCACCGCCTGTGCGGTGGCCTCGGGGTCGGACAGCCGCACCACCGCGCCGGCCGGCCCCAGCGGCGGCGATTCGTCACTGCGCCCGAACAGGATCTCCTTGCACGAACCGACGTCGGTCGCGACCGACGGGATGCCGACGGCGCCCGCCTCCAGCAGCACCAGCGGCTGGGCCTCGGAAATCGAGGTCAGCACGATGACGTCGATGGCGCCGAGATAGTCGTCGAGACGCACGCGCCCGGTGAAGCTCAAGGTCTCGCCGAGGCCGAGATGCTCGACCATTGCCACGCACTCCGCGTAGTACTCCTCGTCCTCCTCGGTCGGCCCCATCACCAGCGCGCGTAGCTCGGGCACCGTTTCGCGCAGGCGCGCCACCGCGCGGATGAACGACTTGACGTCCTTGATCGGCACCACCCGACCGATCAGGGCGATGGTCGGCGGCCGCCCTTCGCGGACATGATCGAGCGCCGAGAAGCGCGGAAAATCGATGCCGTTCGGGACCACGGCGAGCTTGGCCGGGTCGGCGCCGTCGGCGATCTGGAACGCCTGGTTGCCCTCGTAGAGGGTGATGATCTCGTCGCAGGCGTCGTAACAGGCGCGTGAGTAGCCCTCGAAGGCGGCGATCCAGAAATCTTTGAGATCGAGCGCCGGGCGGTCGATGCCGAGCCCCACCAGCGGCAGCTCGAACAACCAGTCGGCCATCGCGATCTCGATGCGCCGCTCGTTGGTATAGATGCCGTGCTCGGTGACGATGGCCGGTCGGCCGGTCTCGAGGCGCGCGCGCGCGGCGAGCAGGCCGGCGTAGCCGGTCGATACCGTGTGGTAGACCCGCGCCCGCGGCAACGGCGCCACGACCAGGCTGAACAATCCCCCCATCAGCGCCCGCCACGACCAGAAGTAATCGAGGAAGGAGGTCTCGTGGTAGGTATCGCTGTACATGTCGACCAGCAGCTGCCAGGCCTCGCGCGAATCGAGCAGCACGTCCTGGCCGAGGTCGTCGCGGCGCGGCGCGATGATGTCCATGATGCGCGCGAGCGCCGGCGCGCCGCCGCCCCGCACGAGGTCCTCGATCGGGGCGCGCAGGCTCGCCAGCAGGCGACGCTGGCCGCGCACACGGCGACGGCCGCGGGCGAGGCGCTGCAGCGTGACCGGGGTGACTGCGACGACGTTGGCCGGCAGTTCGTAACGCCGGGTGAGATCGGCACCCGGCGGCATCAGGGTGAGAATGTGGAACGACAGGTGCGACAGGCCGCGGATGAGATCGTGGGTCCAGGTCGAGACGCCGCCGGCGACGTAGGGATAGGTCCCTTCGAGCACCAGGCAGACGTCGGTCACGGTGGCCGCGCCGTTCATGCGCCGACGCCCTCGCTCCGCCGCGCGAGCCCCGCCCACATGCGCGCGCCGTCGCTCATGACGTCGCGGCCCTGCGCGCTACGCGCGAGCTCACGGGCGAGCACCCGCACCGCATCGTAATCGCCGCGCCGGTAATGCGCCTCGAGCAACCAGTTGTCGATGCTCGGCTGCGCGCCGTGACGCTCACGCGTCGCCAGCAGCCAGTCGCGCGCCGCCTCGACGTCACCCGCGCGCAGCAGCAGGCGGCCGACGGCGACCCGTGCGTAGAGATCGTCTGGCTCGTCGTCGAGGTAACGGCGATAGGTCTCGACGGCGCGCGTGCGCACGCGCCGCGTGCGATCGGCGTCGAGCAGTCCCGAGAAGGCGTAGCGGTCGAGGTGGCGGGCGAGCTCGAGCAGATGCTTCGGCGCCGGATCGCGCGCGATGCGCTTGTCCAGTGTCATCACGCGATCGGCGAACTGGCTCTCGAGGTTGGTGATGGCGGTCGCCGCCTGGATGCGCACCGAGTTGTCGCTGTCTTCCAGAGCACGCTTCAGCACCGGCGCGAAGGGCGGTTCGAAGTGGCGGCTCATCATGCTGATGGCGAGCTGCTTCTGCTCGCGGCTGCCATAGTTGATGACGTCGGCGAAGGGGATCACCTGGGATTTCGACTCGCGCTGGCGCACGGTCAGCATCAGTTCGTCGTAGACGCGTTCGTAGATACGCCGTCCGCGCTCCGGGAAGAGCTCCTTGTACCACTCCTCGAACGGGCGCGAGGAACGCAGGTGCCGCAGGTAGAGCAGGAAGGCCACGGCGGTACTGGCACTGCCGAGCGGGCCGAACACCGCGGTGGCGAACGACAGGTACCAGGCCCAGAAGATGCGCGCGGCATTGCGGCGGCGGAACTCCGTCACGCGCTGGCCGGGCTCGGCGCGGTCGGCGTGCAGGCGACCCTGGAAACGTTGCGTGTACAGCGCCGCATAGGTCAGGCAGGCGCCGGTGGTGAGGAGATGGATGACCAGGGCGTCCTGCCAGACCGGCCGCGCCTGGACGAATTCGAGCAGCGCCGGCAGGTCGGCCAGCGTGGCGACCGTGCACATGGCGACGAAAGCGCCGTTCCAGGCGAAATCGATGCGCGTCACGTGCGGCCCATGCCGGGTCGGAAAGGAGTCGGGCCGCCGGGTTCGGTGGCGTCGTAGTCGGGCTCGTGGATGGCCCGTGCATCGAAGGCCACGTCGACGTCGCCGAGTTCGCCCGGCAGGCGCTCGCGGAAGGCCGCGCACAGGCGACGGCCGACGAGCTCGGCCTCGGCGCGGCCGGCCAGCGGCAGCACGACGTCGAAGTGCCGGCCGCTGTCGCCGCGCTCGAAGGCGAGGTCGGTGTCGCGCAGCGTCGCCTGCACGGCAGCACTCAGACAGCCTGCGACCACCGCGCGCTGGGTGCGCTCGTGGCCGGCGTGTTCGGCAACCGCGATCGAGACCACCGCGACGGGGAAACGGGCGCGCTCGGCGATCGCGCGCAGCAGCTGCTCCATGCGTGGAAAGAAGGTGCCGGCGTAGAGCTGTGTCTCGGCGTCGAGCGCGCGTTCGAGCTGGCCCTGGCGGTAGCGTTGCGCGTTGGCGTAGAACGCGCCCACCCATTCGCACAGGACGCGGAAGATCTCTATCGTGCTGAGATTGAGATCGAGGAAGCCCATGTCCTCGATCTTGATCATGCCGCGTACCTCGCCGGTGTCGGGGTTGACCAGCGGGCCGGCGATGATGCCCTGGCCATCGAGCAGGACCTGTTCGTCGGGATGACTGACGCAGACCACGCGCGCGCGCGCGATGACCTCCTGGAACAGCGGCTGGTCGGCGCGAAAAATGCGCTTGTAGCGGTCGCGACGATGCCAGCCGGACTGGATGGCGGCTTCGAGCTCCCCCCCGGCGAGCAGGTAGATCGAACACTTCTCCGGGTTGATCACAGCCTTCACGTTGTCGATCGCGCCGGTCAGCACCTGGGCCGGCTCCATGCTCTCGACGGCGCGGGCGGCGGTGTACATCGACACCACCGTGCGCAGCTGGCCGGCCACGCGCACCTCGAGCTGGCTCTTGGTCTCGTTCAGTGACTCGTAGGCGGCGGCGATGGTGCCGGCGCGCGTGCGCGCGGCGTCGAGATCGGCGCGCAGGTTGTCGCGCTCGCGGATCTGGCGCATGCGCAGCTCGCCGAGCAGCACCGCGCTGACCGCCCACAGCAGCGGCAGGCGCGCGAGCTCGAACAGCCAGGCGTAGAGATCCTGGCTCAGGCGCTGTTCCGGGATGTGCCCGGCGAAAAGGGCGACGGCGGCGAAGCCGGCCGCGATCAGGCCCTCGCGCGAGCCGTACTGGGTGGCGACGAAGACCACCAGGACCCAGAACGGGTGAGGATGCCAGTCCCAGTAGCCGCTGCCGTCGAGCAACAGGACGTCGATGCCGACCAGCAGGGCGAGAAAACCGACGATCTCGGCCAGTGCGTTGCCGCGGAAGCGCGGGCGCGCGGAGCTGCCGGCCGCGGCCTCCTCCTCCGCCGCCTCCAACTCCGCCGCGAGGTCGGGGTCTGCGGACGCGGGCTTGTCGTCGCCGTGTTCGATCATGGGCGCTGGCTTTCCGGGGACCTCGACCTCGCCGCTGGCGGCGCCTGCCACGCCCGGCGGGTGGCTACCGCGTCGAACGCTCAGGGCGTGCCGACACGGCTCTGCAGGACGCTCACCATCTCGTCGACCAGGCGCTGCGCCGCGGCGTTGACGCTGTCGCGCGCGATGTAGCCGCGACCGGTGGTGGAATGGCTCGCAGCCCAGCGCACCTTGCCGTCGGCGCCGACCAGGCGCAGGTTGATGCCCACCACCGGTTCCTCGTGCAGGCCGTGCTGGTAACCGTACTCCGACACGCTGCCGACCAGCACCGCGTCGACGCCGAGTCGAGCGGCGAGTTCGGCGGCGCCGAACGCCTCGGCGAGATCGGCCAGCTCGATGTCGAGCGCGCCGAGCGCCTTGCGCAGGGCGGTGCCCTCGGTGAGTTCGAACAGCTGGCGGCGATAGAGCTCGCTCGCGACCAGCTCACCGACGATGATGCCGGCCTGCGGGAAATTGGTCAGATTCTCCAGCGGCACCACCGCCACGCGCTGGCGCGCGCTGGCGCCACTGTCGACGTAGTCGACGGCGTAACGGGTGTCGGCGCAGGCACTCAGCAGCAGCGTGAGCAGGAGGCCCATGAGAACGGCGCAACGGCGCCCGGCGAGGGTTGGGATGATGGTCACGTTCGGGCTCTGGGTTGCTGTTCCACGGAAGGCTCTTGCGTCCGTTCTGGTCCGGCCGGGATGGCGCGGCCGATTATGGCAGTATCGGCACGCGCGGTGCCATGCCTTACCCGTCGCATCGGCACCTCACAAGCGGATCATGAGAAAGCCACCAAAGCTGTTCAGCGAACTCGCGCCACCGCGCGCCGAGGTGATGCTCTGGTTGAAGCGCGCGCCGAGCTCGAGCCCGGGCAGGGGCTGCCAGGCGAGATCGACGCCGAAGTGGTGCCCGCGGCCGTTGTAGCGGTCGACGGTGTAGCCGCCACGCGCGCCGACGCGCACGTAGTCGGTCAGCTGCTCGTTCCAGGCGAGCTGGACCTGGTGCACCTCGCGGTCGTTGAAACCGACCGGGGCGTAGCGATTGCCGGCGGCGTCGACGCGCTCGCGCACGTTGCCGTAGCGCTCGGTGTCGAAGTAGTACTCGAGGGTGATGCGCGGCGCCGCGCTCCACAGCGTGTAGGCGGTCGCGAGCTGCAGCCCCCAGGCATCGGCCAGCGCGGCATCGCCGTCGAGGCCGTAACGGCTGCCATGCAGCGCGGCCTCGAGCGTCCAGGGCTCGCGTGTGCGCCAGCGGTGGCCGAGTTGGGCGCGGTGGCGGTACCCCCCGTGCGCGATGCCCTCGACGAAATCCCAGTAGGGCCGCCAGGCGTCGAACTGGAAACGCGTCGTGCCCGGGTTCCAGCCGCGCTGCCAGCCGAGCGTCAGTCCTGGGCGCCCGGCGCCCTCGTGCAATTCCAAGCGCCCCTCGCCACCGCCCGGCGCGGGTCGATCGAGATACAGGCTCGCAAACTCGCGCCGCCCGTTGAACGACTCGATGAAACCGGCCGGGTTCTGCACCTGCGGATCGTCGACGTCGCGGTACTCGAAGCGCAGGCCGGCGACGGTATCGGCGCCGGCGAACGCGCGCGATTCCAGCACCCAGATGAGCTGCTCGTCCTCGTCCTTCACGTCGCTCAGGTCGAAGCTCGCGCGCACCATCGGGCCGTGCTCGTAGAGCAACGAGGCCTTGCCCTCGATCATGAACGGCGCGTCGGCGTCGAGCGCCAGGGCACGGTTATAGAGCGCCACCGCATCGCGCCAGCGGCCGAGCTCGCGCTCCTGTTCGACGAGATCGAGCAGGGTCTGCACGTCCTCGGGGTGGCGCTCCATGAGATCGCGCAGTCGCGCCCGCGCCCCGGTGCGATCGCCGCCGCGGCCGCGCGTCAGGGCCTCGAGCCGATCGAGCCGCAGCGCCGAACCGTCGTCGACGCTGGCTGGCGCGGCGAGCGCTGCGGCGCTGCGCACGAGCCAGATCTCGTGCACGCCGGGACTGGCCTTGAGTTCGATGCGCGCATCGCGCACGGGTTCGAGGTAGAGGCTGTCGAAACCGTAGCGCAGATCCTGGATCCAGCCCGGGTGGCGCTCGCCGAGTCCGGCCAGTGCACTGGCATCGAAGGAGGCGGGGAAGCGCACCACCACGCCGCGTCCCTCGAGGTCGATGGCGACGTCGCCGCGCCGCGGGATCGGGATCACCAGGCGCAGCGAGCGCGGTTCGGCATGCGCACTGATCGCCGGTGCGGCGGTGGCCGGCGCCGGCGCAGCATCCTCGGCGCGACAGCCGACGGCGGCGAACACCAGCGTCAGCGCGATCCCTAGCGCGGTCAGCGGGCTATTCATTGCCCGCCGCGCTCCGCCAGCACCTGTCGAGCACGCCCCAGCCGTTCGGCATCGAGCAGCATGGTGGCGAAATCGGCGCGCAGGTGACCCTCGCCAGGGCGTTCGGCGAGCAGGGCCTCGAAAGCTTCCATCGCGGCGTTATCGTGCCCGAGCCGGTGCAGGGTCTGGGCACGCACGACGCGGGCGCGGAAGGACAGCGCGCGCGGCTCGGCCAGCAGGGTCAGGATGCGTTCGTAATGCGGTTCGGCTCGGTTGTGGAAGCCGCGCTCCTCGAGTACCTCGGCATAGAAGAAATGCGCCTCGTAATCGTCGTCGATGCGGGCGAGGTAACGTTCGAGGTAACGCTCGGCGTCGCCGCGCCGACCGGCGTCGAAGGCGGCGAGCCCGACCTCGCGCAGGGCGCGTGGATCGTCGGGGACGAGCGCCAGCAGGGCCAGCCAGGCAGTACGCGCGACGCGCGCGAGATCACTCTCGGTGGCGATACCGGCCGCCCAGTGCAGCATCTGCCGCCGCGGCGCCGCGGCGACGTACTCCGCGAGGAAGGTCTCGAGTTCCGCGCGCGCGCCCGCACCGATCAGCGCGCGCGCGTAACGCTCGACCACCAGCGGCTCCGGCGCCGACTGGCGCGCCGCCGTGCCGAGCAGATCGGCGGCGCGCCGCGGTGCGCCGAGGTCGGCGAGCAATGCGGCCCAAGCGGCGCGTGCCCGTCCGCTGCTCGATGCCGCCCGCCCGGCCAGCCAGTCGAGCGCCGCCGCCGGTGGTCGCGGCCCCCACAACCAAAGCAGCGTGTCGAGGCTCTCTCCGCCCGGCGCTTCGTCGGCGGCGAGCGCGAGATGGATGCGCACCGCGGCGTCCTTGTCGCCCGCTTCGAGCAGGCGCGTTGCAAGCAGGCGGCGCAGCTCCGCGGGCAGGCCGACGTCGTCACCGTGCGCACGCGCGAAGGCCAGCAAGCCGGCCGCGTCGCGGCCGGCGGCGAGCCAGTCGACGTAAGGCTCGCCCCAGCGCCGCGGATCGTCCAGGGCGAGTGCCGCAAGCACCGCGCCTGCCGCCGCGCGCGCCGGACTCGCCAACAGGGCGTCGCGGTAGAGCGTGCCCAGTTCGCCATCGACCTCGCCAGCCCGCAGGCGCGCGGCCGCAAAGGCGACGACACGTTCGGGCGTACCGGCACGGCGCGCCGCATCCTCGAAGGCGTAGAAGGCCTCGCGCCGCGCCGCCACGCCGCCGGCGCGCGCGGCCGCCTCGAGGTAGGGCAAGGCACGCATCGGGCCGCCCAGTTCGGCGAGGTCGTAACGCCATCCCGCGGCCAGCACGTCGTCCGGCGTGGCGTCCAGCCAGCCGGCGACGCGCGCGGCAAGCCAGGTCGGATCGTGATGGGCACGGGCGAGATCGCGCCATTGGTAATAGGCGGCTTCGCGTACCGCGCGAGCGAGGGCGACGTCGGTGACGGTGGCGGCCAATGCCGGCAGCAGCAGCTCGCCGCCGCCGAGCCGTTCGAGATCGTAGACGTAGCGTTCGTGCAGCGGATCGGCCGGCCCGACGGCGAGGCGCGGTGCAACGTAGGCAAAATAGGCCTCGCGCTCGCCGCTGGCGATGGCGGCATCGCGGAAGGCGTCGTACCACGCGACCGGATCGCGCCGCACCAGCGTACTCAGCAGGGTGCGCGCCTGGTGCCACGCACCCGCGTCGATGAGATCGTAGGTCAGCGTGCGCGCCTGCGCGGTGGTCTCGCTGCTGGCATCGAGCGTGGCCTGCACGAGGTGATCGAAACCCGCGGCAAGCCCGGCGAGACCCGCGTGCACGGCGCGCCGCTGGCCGAGCAGCGCGAACAGGGATTCCTGGAACAACTGTCGACTGGTCGCATCGTGGGCAACGCGCGGTGCCGCCAGCGCCACCGTTTCTTCGAAGCGGCCCGCCGCGTGCAATTGGCGTTGGGCGGCGAGGTCACGCTCCGGCAGGCGCGCCGCCACCTGCGCCGCGACCGCCTGGGCGAGCGGCTCGTCAGCACTGCCCAGCGCCACCAGGCTGAGTTCGCACAACAGGTCGTTACCGAGCGGCGCGGCCGCTTCGACGCCCCGCCCGGCGAGCCACGCGCGTACCGCGTCGCGCTCACCGGCATCGGCGGCGAGCAGGGCCCAGGCGGCCTGCGCGGCGGCATCGCCACGCGCGGCCAGCGCGACGCCGAGACGTGCGTGACCTTCCGCACCACGACCGCGATCGTGGTAGACCCAGGCCAGCGCCGGATAGGCATCGGCGGGCCAGTCCCCGGCGGCCAGCGCCGTGTCGACGCTCGCCGTGTCGCCCAGCGCGATGGCGAGGTTGAGCCGACGCAGGCGCGTCGCCGGTGGTTCAACGGACGACCTGGCATAGGCCGCGCGCGCGGCCGCGACATCGCCCGCCAGCACGTCGAACTCGGCCTCATGCAGCGGCGTCTCGAATGTCACCGTGTCGTCGAGGACGGGGGCCAGTAACGCGGCGAGGTGCGCGTCGCCGGCACGGATCACGGCCGCGACCAGCGCGGGCTCGACTCGCGTCGCGAGGCGACCGCTGTCGCGCGCGCGGGTGAGCAGCCCGGCGGCCCGCGGCGACAGCGGCGGCACCGCGCGCCCACCCTGACGCAGGGCACGCAAGCCGCTGACTTCGTCCAGCGTCGCCACGTAATCGACGAAGACGGCGGCATCGCCGCCGAGCATAGCGAGGGCGAAGGCCGGTGCCAGCAGTTCCGTGCGACCCGGTCGGCGGGCCAGCAGTTCGACCAGCGCGGGTCCGCCGGCCTCGAACTGCCCGCGCGCGAGCAGCGCGTCCAGCGCCTGCATGAAACCGTCCGCGTCCGCCGCCGTCTCGGCCCAGCGGCTCACGGTGTGGGCGATGGCCTCGGCGCGGCCGGCAGCCGCGTAGACGTCGAGAGCGAAGCGGCTGGCATTGGCGGCCGGCGCGACGCCGGCGCGTCCGCGCCAGGAGTCGAGCGCCGCCGCGGCGCCGTCGACGTCGTCGGCCACCCACAGCAGGCGCGCCAGGCGCAAGGTCTCCGCATCGTCGGCGTCGCCGCGCTCGAGCAGCCGCGCCAGGGCATCGGCCTCGCCGTCGTTGTCACCGGCGAAGGCGTAGAGACCGGCCAGCTCACGCACCAGGGCCGTGCTCGGCACTCGTTCGACGCGGCGTGCCAGGGCGTGCCGGTAGCGTTCCGGCTGCATGGTGTCGCGGTAGACCTGCAGTGCGAGATCGTAGGCTTCGAGATCGTCGGGACGTTCGGCCAGCGTGCGGTCCATCGCCTCGACGGCGGCCTCGACCTCCCCCTGCTGCAGGTAGAGCGTGTTGAGCGGCATGACCACGGTCGGTCGTGCGCCGTGGGCGAGGAACTCGCTCTCGAAACCGCTCAGGGCATCGCGGTAACGCTTGGCCTTGTAGTACATGAGCGCGAGTTCCTGCCCGCGTGGCACCAGCAACAGGCTGAGCGCGAGCGCGGCGGCGCTCAAGGTGACGAGGAAGACGACGTGGCGCCACATCTCAGGCGTGGTTCCGCGTCATGTTCACGGCGTGGCGGCCAGCGTGGCGGCGGCACGTGCAATGGCAAAGCGCACCGGGACGAAGGTCGATTGACCGAGATCGAAGCGCAGCAGCCCGTCGCCGTCGGCGAGGATCTCGAAACGTCGCGCGTCAGCGACGGTGACCACGTAGCGTTGCGCCGCTCGACCCTGCCACAGCATCTCGCCGACGCCGTAACCACTCGCCGTCGCCTGCACATGCTCGCCGTCCAGCCGGCAGTCGTAGACCCGCCAACGCGATTCCACGAGATACAGCGGCGCGGCCGCCTGCGCGGTATCGGTCAGCGCCACGCGCGGCGTCTCGACCATCTCGTCGAGCGCGACGTAGAGACTGCCCTGGTGGCGGCGCCGACCGATCACGCCCTGTGAGCCGGCCCAATCGACGTCGCGTTCGTCGGCATCGTCGAAACGCAGGGTCTGCAGGCCGCCGCGGGCGAGCACGGTCCACGTCCGCGGCCCCGCGGCCACGAGCCGGGTGGTGAAGAAGCCGCTGCCGATGGTGGCGAAGCGGCTGGTCTCGATGGGGATGAGCGCATGACGCCGCGCCCATTGCAGGTTCTGCAGGAGGGCGCGCAGGGAAGCCTGCCGTTCGCCGGAATACATGTGGTAATACACGTTGGCCGCGCGCACGCGACGCGGTGACTCGGTGCGCTCCAGTGTCTGCGGCAGGAAGCCGAAGGCGTAAAAGCGGCGGCGCCACAGATCGGTGTAGGTGTTCTCGTTGCTGTTGCTCGAGTAGACCTGCCAGTACGGGCCGACCCGCCGCCCGACCGGGGCGACGAAGGCGTAGGACGGGAAATCACCGTCGAAGCGCGAATCGCCACCGTTGATGTTGCCGAGACCGGCCGCCGCGCTCGCCGCCATGACCGACTCGAATGGCAGGGTATCGCCCGACCACTGGATGACGCGCGCACGTTTGCCGCGCGGTGACAGGCGTTCGACGATGGCGACCGAACCGGCGACCTCGAGCGCGACGTCGAACGGTTTCAGCGCGTAGGCGCGCGGTACGTAGGCGGCGGTGTAGCTCAGGTTCTCCTCGTCCTCCGCGAGTTGGTGCGCACTCTGTTCATTGAGTCCTTCCCAACCGAAATAGCGACCACCATGCATGGTTTCATAGCGCGACAGGAAGGCCGCCTCGCGCGCGGCGTCGTAGTGCTCGAAGAATCCCCAGGCGAAGGGATGGGTATGGGTGTGCGTGCCCACTTCGACCTGTGGCAGCGCGAAGAGATCGCGCGCCGCCGCCCGCGCCTCGTCGTCGCCATACCAGTCAGGATCGAGGTCGGCGGTGATCGGCGCCACCGTCACCGGCAGGTCCGCGAACGGCCGGATGGCCTCTTCCAGCACGACACGCGCCGAGATGACGTCGTGCCCCTCGTACTCGTCGGCCAGCGAGACGTTGCGCCAGCCGTCGCCGTCGATATGGCTGTAGTAGATGCGTCGCCCGGCCAGGGTCGTGGTATCCGGCTTGGGCAGGTCGTCGGTGGCGAAGGCCGCGCGCAGGAAGGCGAAGGGATCGACGATCCACTGGCGCTGGTTGTTTTCGAGGCCACGGTAGAGCGCGTAATCGCGGGCAATGTAGCCGCCGGCGGCGCCGACCACCACGAGATCCACGGCCGCTGGCGCGGCCGGCGTCGGGCGCACCGCGAGGTAGCTGGTCGCGCCGTCGACCTTGTGCACCATGGCGAAGTCGGGCAACGGCGCGTCGAGCCGGTGTTCGAAACCGATCATGGCCGAGTCGGCTCGCGCGATGCGCGCGTCGACCCCGACCTCCGCCGCGCTCGCGTCGAGCGCGATACCGATGCGTCCGAGCACACGGTCGAGGCGGGCGTGGTCGAGGTACTGGCCATAACGGTCAGTGGCAGCCACCAGGTCACCGAGGATCACGATTCGCTTGCCGCCGGCCTGCGCTTCTTCGAGCCAGGCGAGGAAGGCATCGGGGTCAGCGACGTCCGGCGAGCGCTGCCACATCACGACGCCGCGTACGTCGTCGCGGGCGACGAGATCCGGCAGCGGCTGCGAGAGATCGTGGAACTCGAAAACCAGGCCGAGATGATTGGCGGGCATCTCGAGGAAACGATGCAGCGAGGTGGCGTGGATCGGCCCGCGCCGCGCGTCGTAAAGGGCGATGACCGTGCGCGGCACTTCCCCCTCGAGCGCCGCGGCGGCTGCCGCGCACACGCCACCCGCCGCCATCAGCAGCCACGACAAGCCCATCAGCAGCCAGCCACGCAGCGCGCGGCGGCCCCGCCTGGCCCGCGCCGCGACGGTGGCGAGCGCCAGGCGCGCGTTGGCCGCGTCAGGACCGAGGGGCTGCTGTGGCTGGCTCATGGTTTCGATGCTCGCTTCCTGCCGTTCGCGGCAGCCGCGCCACCCGCGGTGCCAGCGCTGCACTCACGCTGGCAACGGCCGGCAGGCGGGATAGTAGTCGCTCGCCGCGGCGGTTAGAACCGGCGCGGTGGCGGTACCCCCCACCGCCGCTGGCGAGACGGGGTGGTAGCATGCGCGGCGGTCGGCCGCACAGGCCGCCGGCCTCCTTTCTGCAGCCCGGAGACGACGATGAAACTCGAAGGCGTGCGCGTGCTCGACCTGTCCCTGTTCCTGCCTGGCCCGGTGATGACCCAGATGATGGCCGACCACGGCGCCGAGGTGATCAAGCTCGAACCGCTGACCGGCGAACCCAACCGCGAGATCGGGCCGAAGCGCGACGGCCTCACCGTCTATTTCGCCAACACTCACCGCAACAAGCGCTCCATCCAGCTCAACCTCAAGACCGCCGGCGGGCGCGCTGCCGCGCTCGACCTCGCGGCGACGTGCGATGTCGTGGTCGAAGCGTTCCGCCCCGGTGTCGTCGAGCGTCTCGGCCTCGGCTACGAGGCGGTACGCGCGCGCAATCCCGGCATCGTCTACTGCTCGATGTCGGCCTGGGGCCAGGACGGTCCCTACGTGCAGGTGCCGGCCCACGACCTCGCCTGCGAAGCGGTCGCCGGTGTATTGAGTCTCAACCGCGGCGAGGACGGCAGCCCGGCCATCCCCGGCATCGCCAACGCCGACATGCTGTCCTCGATGATGACCCTGTCGGCCATCCTGATGGCCCTGCTCAGGCGCAAGGACACCGGCCAGGGCGACTACGTCGACGTCGCCATGGCCGATTCGCTCATCGCGGCGCTGGCCAACAACCTGGGTACGACCTTCGCCGACAAGACCCCGCCCGACCTCGCCCACGAGCGCGCACTCGGCGGCTATGCCATGTACAACATCTACGCGACGAAGGGCGGCGGCCACCTCGTACTGGGCGGTTCGGAGATCCACTTCGCCGAGGCCATCCTCGAGCGCCTCGGCCGCCCCGACCTGCTCGAGTTCTGCAAGCCGCCGCCGGGGCCCCGCCAGGATCCGGTCAAGGCGTTCCTGCGCGAGACCTTCGCCACCCGCACGCGCGACGAGTGGATGGCCTTCTTTCAAGGCATCAACGCCGCGGTCGCGCCGCTGAACGATCTCCGCGAAGCCGTCGACGATCCACAGATCCGCCACCGCCGGATGATCGTCGAGGACGAACGCGGCTGGGAGCACATCGGCACCCCGCTCAAGTTCAGGCACGAACCGGGCGAGTTGAAGTTCACCTTCGCCAGCCCCGGCGAGCACACCGAGAGCGTGCTCGGCGAACTCGGTTACGACGATGCCGCGATCGCCGCGATGAAGGCCGAAGGGGCGTTTTGAGACGGCCGTCGATCAAGCACTTGACCGCCGGTGTCAGACACCGGCGGCACCCCGTTCAATGACTTGCCCTGCGGTGTCAGACACCATGGGCAGGTTGCGCAGCCGGCCCCTTGCGCGAGCCCGCCGACACGCTCGCCGCCACGAAGGCCGCTGGCACGTTCTCGGGCAATCCCACATCGAGCACTTGACCGTCGGTGTCAGGCACCATGGGCCCGCGGTCAGAGCTCGATGACGATCTTGCCGAAGTGCCCCGCCTGCTGCATGCAGTGGAATGCCGCAGGTGCCTCGGCGAGCGGGAAACGGCGATCGATGACGGGTTCGAGCCCGTTGGCGGCGAAGGCCGCGTTCATGTTCTCGAACATCTCGCGGCTGCCGACGTAGATGCCCTGCACGTCGACGCTCTTGAACAGCACGGGCATCGGGTCGACGGCGTTCTCGAAGCCGGTCAGGACACCGATCAACCAGACGTGACCTCCGTAGGCGGTGCTGTTGATCGACTTCGCCAGCGTGCCCGAGCCGCCGACCTCGACGACGTGGTCGACGCCGCGCCCGCCGGTGAGTTCGAGCACCGCCTGGTCCCAGTCCGGGGTGTCGCGGTAGTTGATGGTGTCGTCGGCGCCGAGCGCGCGTGCGCGGGCGATCTTGGCGTCGCTGCTGGAAGTCAGGATGACCCGCGCGCCGTGCATCTTCGCGATCTGCAGGGCGAACAGCGAGACGCCGCCCGTGCCGAGCACGAGCACGGTCTCGCCGGCCATCAGGCGGCCCTTGGCAACCAGCGCGTGCCAGGCGGTCAGCGCGGCACAGGGCAAGGTCGCGGCCTGCGCGGCCGTCCAGCCCGGTGGCACGTGCACCGCACCGTCCTCGTGCAGGCAGACGTGCTCGGCGAGCATGCCGGGCAGGCGGCCGCCGAGCGCCGATTCCATCACCTCGCCGGTGATGCGCCCGGCCGGCCAGCGCTGGAAGAAGGTGCCGGCGACGGCATCGCCGACCTTGAAGCGGGTCACGGCCGAACCGACCGCGACGACCTCGCCCGCACCATCCGAACACGGCACCAGCGGCCAGCGATCCTGGTCGACCACGCCGAGCACGTGCAACAGGTCACGGTAATTGAGCGAGACCGCGCGCACGCGCACGACGATGTCAAACGGGCCGGGCGCGGGTACGTCGCGGGTCACCGGCACGAGCGCGTCGATACCGTCTGCGGATTGGATCTCCCAGGCATTCATGCGGTGGTCTCCTTGGCTGTTCGGGGGGCGCGATTATGGCCCGCGCCGCCGGCGCGCGAAACCGCGCGCGACCGTGACAACCTCGCGCGGCCGGTGCTAGCTTGGCCGGCATTCCACGGAGACCGCCCGATGCCCCGCCTGTCGTTGCTGTTCGCACTTCTCCTCGCCCTACCGAGCCACGCCGCGGCGGCCGGCGGCCCACCCGACGGCGCCGCGCTGTTCGCGGCACGCTGCCAGGGTTGCCACGATCTCGGCGTGCTGGCGCCGACGCGCGAGCAACTCGGCCGCCTGACCGTCGAGGAGATCGAAGCGGCGCTCTGGCACGGCACGATGCAGGAACATGCCAACGGCCTCACCCGCCCCGAGCGCCTCGCCATCGCGCGGATGCTCGGGCGCGATGACTCGCAACCCGTCGACCGCTCGGCCGGGGTCATCGCCTGCAACGGTGGTGACGCGGCGCCCGCCACGAGCGGTGCCACCTGGACTGGCTGGGCACCGGACCACCGCTTCACGCGCCACCTCGACGATCCCGCGCTGACCGCCGCCCGCTTCGCCGGCCTCGAACTGGCATGGGCGCACCCATTCCCCGAACATTCGGCCTTCTCCGGTGCCGGTAATTCGCTGGCGGTGCGCGACGGCACGGTCTACACCGGCAATCTCAACCACTGGGTCTACGCCCTCGATGCCGCGCGCGGCTGTGCGCGCTGGACCTTCCACGCCGAGGGGCGCGTGCGCTCTAACGTGGCGCTCGAAGGTGACACCCTGGTGTTCGGCGACCTGCTCGCCAACGTCTACGGCCTCGACGCGAAGACGGGCCGTCTGCGCTGGCGCACCCGCGTCGACTGGACACCCGGCGCGCGTATCACCGGCAACCTGACTCTCGATGCCGGCCAGGTGTACGTGCCGGTGTCGAGCCTGGAGGAAGTCCAGGCCATGCGCATGGACCTGCCCTGCTGCACCTTCCGTGGCGCAGTGGTCGCGCTCGATGCCGCCAGCGGCGCGTTACGCTGGAAGACCCATACCATCGAACAGTACGCCGAGTACCTCGGCGAGAACGACATGGGCGTGCCTCGCTTCGGACCCTCCGGCGTGCCGGTATGGTCGGGCATCGCGGTCGACCGCAAGCGCGGCGTGGTCTACGTCGGCAACGGCAACCAGTTCACCGAGCCGCGCGTGGATGAATCCGACGCCGTCATGGCGCTCGACATCGCCACCGGCGCCAAGCGCTGGGTGATGAGCCTCGCGCCCGAGCAGATGGGCGGCAGCGACATCTACCACCTGGCGTGCGAAGCGTGGTGGGACGAGGAGCGCAAGAACTGCTCGCCGGAGAACCCCGCGGGCCACGGCGACCGCGATCTCGGCGCGCCGCCGCTGCTGGTCGAGCGAGCCGACGGCCGCGAGGTGGTCGTCGCCGGCAGCAAGGACGGCATGCTCTACGCGCTCGACCCCGATGCGGGCGGCAAGGTGCTGTGGTCGGTTCGCGTGGGGCGCGGCGGCGAGGCCGGCGGCATCGAGTTCGGCATCGCGGCGGACGGCCGCTACGCCTACGCGCCGGTCAGCGACATCGACATCGACCTCGCTTCGCGCGGTTCACTGACCGCGGTCGACCTCGTCACCGGCAAGCCCGCCTGGCGGGTCGACGACATCGTCCCGCGCTGCGACGGCAAGCCGACCCCACCCTGTGGCAACGGCCTCATGACGCCGCCGACGGTGGCCGGCGAAGTCGTGCTGGTGGGCTTGCTCGACGGCACCCTGCGCGGCTATCGCCGCGACGACGGCAGCGAGGTCTTCGTGCTCGACACCGCGCAGACGTTCACCGGCGTCAACGGCCGCGAAGGCCACGGCGGTGCGCTCGGCAACGGCGGCCCGGTCGTCGCCGGCGACCACGTCTACGTCAACAGCGGCTTCAACATCCTGAACGTCGGCCTGCCCGGCAACGTGCTGCTGGCCTATCGCCTGCCGGCGGCGGTGCCGGCGTCCCAGCGTTGAACACACCACGCCGTGTCATTCATCGAGAGGAGGACAGCCCCGTGACCCACATGCCCGCGCAGCCCGGCTGCGATCTCTACGACCACGCCGTCGACTGGCAGCCGTTCGCCGGCATCGCCAACCTCGAACTCACCCTGCTCGAGGTCGACGAACCGCGTGGCGTGGTCGACCTGCTGGTGCGCTTTGCGCCGAACAAGACGGTGACCCTGCACAACCACCTCGCGCAGACCAACATGTTCATCGTGCAGGGCGAGTTGCGCATGTACGAAGCGGACGGCTCGACCCGCGAGATCCGCCCGGCCGGGCGTTACTACCGCGGCCGCACCGACGACGCCCACAGCGAGGGCGGCGGCCCCGACGGCGCGGTGGTGTTCTACAGCGTGCGCACCGATGGCGCGCACGAGGTGCTCGACGTCATGGACGACGACGGCGCGGTCACCGCCACCCTGACCATGGACGACATCAACGCCGCCTGGGCCGCGCAGCGCGGCCTGGGTTAGCGAGCAGGCGAGACTCGCACTCTCGACGCGTGGCGCCGGAGACGAATTCGCTATTGCCCGAACAGGCCGCGCGGTCAGGGATAGCGTTCGATGAGCGTCGCGGCGGCGTCCATCACCTGCAGCGCGTGGTCGGCTGAATCGGGCGGCAACCACACGATGGTGCGCTCGACTCCCGCCGCCGCATAGCGCTCGACCAACGCCGCATCGACGACCTGGGTGGCGAACACTGTCATCGAGATCGACTCGCGCGCCCGGCCGCGCGCCGCGCACAGCTCGTCGAGTTCGCGGGTCGCGCGTTCGAGCGAATCGTCGTTCGGATCGACCAGCAGCCAGCCGTCGCAGTAATCGACGACGCGCTTGAGCCCCGCCTTGCTCACCGCGCCGAGGTAGATCGGCGGGTGCGGCTTCTGCACCGGCTTGGGGTAGCACCAGATCGGATCGAAGTCGACGAACTCGCCGTGGAAGCTGGCCTCGTCCTCGGTCCAGATCGCCTTCAGCGCGGCGACCCGCTCGCGCAGGATCTTCCAGCGCTGCTCGAAGGCGGTGCCGTGGTTGGCCATCTCCTCGCGGTTCCAGCCGCCGCCGACGCCGAACAGCACGCGCCCACCGGAGAGGTAGTCGAGCGTGGCCACGGCCTTCGCCACGACGATCGGATCGTGCTCGACGAGCAGGCAGATGCCCGACGCGACCTTGAGCGTGGTCGTCGCCATCGCCGCCGCCGTCATCGACACGAACACGTCCATGAAGTGCTTGTACTCCTCGGGCAACTCGCCACCGAGCGGAAACGGCGTCTCGCGGCTGACCGGGATGTGGGTGTGCTCGGGCAGCCAGATCGATTCGTAACCGCGGGCCTCGGCCTCGCGCGCGGCGACGTCGGGCCGGATGCCGTACTCGGTGTTGTAGCTGACGATGCCGAACTTCATGGCATGGATTCCCCCGTTGCGTGGCCGTCACGGCGCGACGGCGGTTGACCCTCGACCAGGCGCCACGACAGCCGTGCGCGCATGGCGCCCGGCGCGCTGCCCGCTCTCAGAGATGTGTGCTGAACCAGCGCGTCGCCGCTGCCGCGGCGGTCGGCAATTCGTCCATGTAGACGTCGTAATGGCGGCAGTCGACCTCGACCAGCTCGCTGATGCCGCCGATCGCGGCGAAAGTCTCTTTCTGCCAGGCCGTCGGCGTGGTGGTGTCGCGCGCGGCGATGATCATCATCAGAGGTGTCGGCGTGATGGCCGACGCGAAGCTGGCCGGCTCGTAGGTGCGCAGGAGATCGAAGCTGCGCAAGGTGAGCTGGTTGAGATACCGCCCCTCGGTGTCCTTGCGTTCGACCCATTCGGCGGTCTCGGAGCCGCGCGTGGCGGCGGCCGTCACCGCCGGCGGTTCGCCGCGCCGGCGCGCGTCGCGGTCGGCATCGAGGCGGGCGCGGAAGGCTTCGCGTTTCGCCTCGGGCACCCAGGTCTCGAAGGTGCGCGAGCCCGAGGTCAGCGGCACCTGCGACACCGCGCAGCGCACGCGGCGATCGAGCGCGCTGACCGTCAGCACGTGCCCGCCGCCGTAGCTCGTACCCCACAGGCCGATGCGTTCGGGGTCGATGCCGGGCAGGGTACGGGCGAAGGAAATCGCCTCGCGGAGGTCGGCGACCTGCCGCCAGGGATCGGTCTCGCCGCGCGGCCAGCCGGCGCTGCGCCCCCAGTTGCGGTGGTCGTAGGCGAGACAGGCGAAACCGGCGGCGACGAAACGCTCGGCGTACTCGGCGAGATCGAGATCGACGATGCCGGACAGGCCGTGGACGAGGATGACGAGCGGACTCGCTGCGTCGTGCGCTGCCGGGCGCGCCAGCCAGCCGACCAGCGCCGTGCCGTCCGCTTCGAAGACGATGTCCTGTCGTTCCATGCCCTGCCCTCCCCCGGCCTGGCAAAGGGGGACAGTATACGTCCCGCACGGCGGCGGCCGCGGTCCCGGGTGGGGCTGACGAAGGCGGCACGGCGGCCGTCAGAATTGGTGACAGTATACTTTTGGCAGGCCACCTCGCTGCGGCTCCGCCGTTCGCGAAAAGTATACTGTCACCAATTCCACTCGGCCTGCCGACAGCCTCAGGCGAAGCTGTCCAGCGCGTCGAGATCGTCGATGGCGATGCAGGTGCGGCGGATGAATTCGAGCGAGGTCTCCGGCGGCTGCATCTTGGGCGCTTCGGGCGGCTGGCCGAGCGTGCCGGACCACCAGGCGAGCGCGGCGAAGAGCTGCTGGCGATACCACTTGAAGGTGACGTCGAAGTCGAGCCGCGGGCCGCCGCGCGCGGCGAACTCCTCGATGTAGTACTTCAGGAGGTCGCGCTCCCACAGCCGGCGCTTGTCCGGCGTCACCGCGGTCGAGATGCAGTAGGCGAGATCGCGGCTGCCGTTGCCGCGGCAGGCGTTCTGCCAGTCGTTGATGCCCATCTCACCGTCGGGTCGGATGTACCAGTTCTTGAGATGGACGTCGTTGTGGGTGATGCCGCGCGGCATGACCTCGTGCATGGCGGCGGCCTGGATCGTTGCCGGCCACACCTCGGGCTCGCGCGCGAACAGGCGCGCGGGGACGACTTCCTCGGCTTGCGTGAAACCGCGGATGCAGGCGTCCTCGAATCCTGCGTCGAAGGCGATGATGCGGAAGAAGTCTTCCCACTTGGCGAAGATGGCCAGGCGGCCGACGAGTGCGGGGCTCGTGTAGTACTTCGCGTGCAGTTGCGCGAGCAGGCGCATCTGGCTCTGACAGTGCTCGAAGCTGAGATCGGTCTCCATGGTGTTGAACGAGACCTTCTCGCGCAGGTCCTCGAGCACGATGATCGAGTTCAGCGTCTGCGGGTGGTAGCGCGCGAACAGCGGCGGTGGCGCGATCACGCCGACCTCCGGATACAGCACGTTGTAGAAATCGACCTCGGCCTGCACGCCGCCGGCCATGCCGAGCATGTAACGGCTCTCCAGGCTCGGCGTGCCCTTGCAGAATACGCTCGCCGGCAGGCCGGCCTGTTGCCCGGCTTCGTTCCATTGCAGGTAGATGAAGCGGCGGTTGGAGGTGCCGTCGTCGCGCGGGCCCAGCGTATGCGAGCGCACCGCGGCGCCGGGGACCTCGCGGCCGAGCACGTCGGTCAGCCATTCCGGGGTGATGGCCTCGTAGCTCGGCGGCATGTCGTCGCGCGTGCGCGGCACGATGGGACTGGCCTGCTCGGCCTCGTAGGCGGCCTTGATCTGCTCGAACGTGATGGGCATGAGATCTCCTCTCCTCTGCGGTCGGGCGCGACCCGGGCCGCGCGGCGGCCTGCATTAGAGCAAACGGTAAGCTTGGTTACTATCTCGCCCGGCGCGCGGGCGCGGCCCCCACGGCACGATAGAATCGCCCGCCATCGCCGCGGCGGCGCGGCCACGGGCAGGCCAACGCGGACGGACACGAAGCATGGATTACGACTACATCATCGTCGGCGCCGGCACCGCCGGCTGCGTGCTGGCCAACCGCCTCTCGGCCGAGCGCGAAGCCAGCGTGCTGCTGATCGAGGCCGGCGGGCAGGACGACTACTTCTGGATCGACATCCCGGTCGGCTACCTCTACACCATCGGCAATCCACGCACCGACTGGTGTTACCGCACCGAGCCCGACAGCGGGCTCAACGGACGCAGCATCGGCTACGCGCGCGGCCGCGTGCTCGGTGGCTGCTCCTCGATCAATGCCATGATCTACATGCGCGGGCAGGCTGCCGACTACGACCACTGGGCGGCGCTCGGCAACCGCGGCTGGGGGTGGGCCGACGTCCTGCCCGTCTTCAAGCAGAGCGAGGACTACCAGCACGGCGCAAGCGAATACCACGGCGCCGGCGGCGAGCTGCGCGTGGAGGAGCGCCGCGTCAACTGGCCCATCCTGGACGCCTGGCGCGAAGCGGCCATTGCATGTGGCATTCCGCGCATCGAGGAGTTCAACCGCGGCGACAACACCGGCACGGCGTACTTCCAGATGAACCAGCGCCGTGGTCGGCGCTGGAGCGCGGTGCGCGCCTTCCTCGACCCGGTGCGTGGGCGCCCGAACCTCGAGATCATGCTGCGCGCGCAGGTCGCGGGGATCGACGTCGAACGGCAGGCGGACGGCCGCCTGCGCGCCCGTGGTGTCACCGTGCACCGCGACGATGGCACGCGGCCGCGGCTCACCGCGCGGCGCGAAGTCATCCTCGCCGCCGGCGCCATCGGTTCGCCGCAACTGCTGCAGCTCTCGGGCATCGGGGCGCCGGAGCGCCTGGGCGAGCTGGGCATTGCGGTCGCCCATGCCCTGCCCGGGGTCGGCGAGAACCTGCACGACCACCTGCAGGTCCGCACCATCTACCAGGTGTCGAACGCCGTGACCCTGAATCGCCGCGCCAACTCGCTGGTCGGCCGCGTCGCCATGGGCCTCGAGTACCTGTTGTTCCGGCGCGGTCCGTTGACCATGCCGCCGTCGCAGCTCGGCGCGTTCGCGCGCAGCGACGGCACCCTGGAAACACCCGACCTCGAATGGCACGTGCAGCCGCTGTCGCTGGACAAGTTCGGCGACCCGCTGCATCCCTGGGACGCCATCACGCCCTCGGTGTGCAACCTGCGTCCGACCAGCCGCGGGCACGTGCGCATCCGTTCGCGCGACCCGCTCGCGCACCCCGCCATCACCCTGAACTACCTCTCGACCGAGGCCGACCGCGCCGCGGCAGTGACCGGCCTGCGCTACACCCGCCGCATCATGGCCGCAGCGCCACTCGCGCCGTTCGTGCCGCGCGAGATCAAGCCGGGGCCCGACATCGACGGCGACGAGGCGCTGGCGCGCGCCGCCGGCGATCTGGGCACGACCATCTTCCACCCGGTCGGTACCTGCCGCATGGGCCACGACGACCAGGCCGTGGTCGACGATCGACTGCGCGTGCGCGGCATTGCTGGCCTGCGCGTGATCGACGCCTCGATCATGCCGCGCATTACGTCCGGCAACACCAACGCTCCGACCGTCATGATCGCCGAACAGGGCGCTGCCTTCGTGCGCGCGGCAGCGCGCGGGGATGACGACTGGCGATAACGGGCGGCCACGCGCAGCGGAGCGCCGCCGCATTCCTTGGCAAGACCCAACGGGGGTGAACACATGGGTTCTGGACTGTTCGACCTGAGCGGCAAGGTTGCCGTCGTCACAGGTGGCTCGCGCGGCATCGGCCTGATGTTCGCGCGCGCCTACGTCGAGGCCGGCATGCGCGTGTACATCGTCGCGCGCAACGCCGAACGCTGCGAGGCAGTCGCCGCCGAGCTGTCGTCACGAGGCGGTGAGTGCATCGCGCTGCCCGGCGAGTTGTCGCGCCTTGACGAGGTCGAGCGGGTCGCCGCCGGCTTCCGCGCGCGCGAAGCAGCCCTGCACGTGCTGGTGAACAACGCCGGAACCGCCTGGGGCGACCCTATCGACACCTTCCCGGAGAAGGGCTGGGACAAGGTCATGGATCTCAACCTCAAGTCGCCGTTTTTCCTCATGCAGAAGCTGTTGCCGCAGCTCGAAGCGGCCGGCCGCGGCGACGATCCGGCGCGCGTCCTGAACCTCGGCTCGGTCGACGGCCTGCACGTGCCCCTGTTCGAGAACTTCTCCTACGCCGCCGCCAAGGCCGGGCTGCATCACCTGACGCGCATGCTGGCGAGCCACCTCGCGGCACGGCACATCAACGTCAACGCCGTCGCGCCGGGCTACTTCGACACCGACATGACCGCGCCCATGCTCGGCAAGATGGGCCTCGACGCCCTGCTCGACATCGTGCCGCAGAAGCGTCTCGGCCAGCACGACGACATGGCCGGGGTGGCGGTGTTCCTCGCCGCCCGCGCCTCGGCCTTCGTCACCGGTGTGACGCTCGCGGTCGACGGCGGGCTGATCGGGGGGAGCTGAACGCGACGGGTAACCGCGCGCAATGCGGCGGACGGCCGCCGCAGTCGCGTGACATCGGCCCGGATGCAGGGCGGTACAGAGCGTGGCGAGGACGGCCGGATGCAAGGCGTCGTGCGCGCCGAGCACCGGAGTTTACCGATGCAAATGAGGTGCGGAGGCGCGCACGCAACGCGGCAGACAGTCACCGCAGTCGCTTTGCTTCAGCCTCCACGCAGGGCGACGCAAAGCGTCGCGAGGACGGCCGGATGCAAGGCGCCGTGCGCGCCGAGCACCGGAGTTTACTGCTGTAAATGAGGAGCGGAGGCGCGCACGCAACGCGGCAGACGGCCGCCGCAGTAGCTTTGCGTCGTCCTGCGCCTAGGGGACGACGTACCCCCCATCCACCGTCAATGCATGCCCCGTCGTGAACGACGCCTCGTCCGAGCACAGCCACACCACCGCGCGCGCGACTTCCTCGGCCAGACCGAAGCGACCGACCGGGTGGCGCGCGAGCAGCAGGTCGTGCACGCGGCCCGTGCTCTGCGTCGCCGGCGCACCCATCGGCGTATCGATGACGCCGGGGCAGACGGCGTTGATGCGGATGCCCTGGCGGGCATAGTCGAGCGCGGCGCCGCGGGTGAGGCCGACCACGCCGTGCTTGGTCGCCGTGTAGATGGATGAACTCTTCCAACCGACCAGTCCGGCGACCGAGGCGGTGTTGACGATGGCGCCGCCCGTGCCCTGGGCAAGGAAATCACGGATCTCGCGGCGCAGGCACAGCCATACGCCCTTGAGGTTGATGTTGTTGACGCGGTCCCATTCGTCCTCGCTGGTGTCGGCGAGGTTGGTGCTGCTGTCGGCGACGCCGGCGTTGTTGAAGGCACAGTCGAGGCGGCCCCAGCGTGCCTTGACGGCATCGAACAAGGCGTCGACCGCCGCGGCGTTGGCGACGT
Source organism: Gammaproteobacteria bacterium (assembly GCA_050184115.1). GTDB lineage: Bacteria > Pseudomonadota > Gammaproteobacteria > JACKNG01. Next base: position 230,973 of record JBFXAQ010000009.1, read on the forward strand.
CGGTGGTGACGAACATCGCCTCGCCACCGGCGTGCTCGATCTCCTGCACCAGCGCCGTACCGGCCGCCTCGCCGAGATCCGCGATCGCGACACGCGCGCCCGCCGCGCTCATCGCCAGCGTCGTGGCGCGCCCGATGCCGCTCGCACCGCCGGTGACGACCGCCACCTTGCCCGTCAGTTCGATTCCCATACCTGCCCTCCTCGTCTGCCTGAACACGGGGAAACACCACGAACCCGACCACCCCGCCCGCTCGCGGCGCGATCACCCGCCGTGACATTTCCATTAACAACAACGACTGCGTGGGATTGTATTCGAGGCACGCCGTCACGCTTTGCGCGCCCCGCCGGTCACGTTAGAGTGCAGCGCTACCTCCCAACCCCGCGAGGAACGTTCCCATGACGACCACCGTGCTCTACGACGATCGCGTGACCGCGGTCGCCGGCGCCCGGGCCGCGGGCGACCACCTGTGGCTGGCGCCCGACGATTTCGCCGCCGCCACCGGCTGGAAGCTCGAACCCCAGGGCCTGTGCCGAGGCGATGCCTGCGTGCGCACCCACAACGACTGGCTCGACGCCGATGGCCGCGTCGACCTGACCGCTTTCGCCGCCCACATGGGCCAGCCCGTCGTGCACGACGGCGAAGCCTGGGCGGTTGGCGAATCGGCCGGCGTGCGCCGCGACGCCCTGCTGTCGACGGTCGCTCCCGATTTCGAACTGCCCGACCTCGACGGCAAGCTGCACAAGCTGTCGGACTACCGCGGCAAGAAGGTCTACCTCTACTCCTGGGGTTCCTACTGAGGCTGCAGTTTTGACCTGCCCGTGTGGCAGGCAATCTACGAAGAACTCCGCGCCGATGGACTTGAAATCATCGCCGTGGCCTTCGATGCAGCCGGCACCGCCGCGGTCGAGGCGAAAATTCGCTGCCCGGACATCGCCGAGCGACCGACCATGATCGCCGACCTCATGGGCTGGAGCCCGGAGCTGTGGGCGCGCCAGGCGCCGCCGACCTATCCCTGTCTCATCGACGAAACCCATCTCGTCGCCGAGCTCTACGGCATGGTCAACGTGCCGCAGGGCGTGTGGATCGACGAAGCGGGCCGCATCGTACGCCCCGCTGAATCAGCCGGCACCATCGACATGGTGAGGCATCTCAATCGCGAGACGCTGGAACTGCCCGATGCGGCGGTGAAGGAAGGCGCCAGCGCGCGCATGGCCTACATCGACGCCCTGCGCGACTGGGTGAAGAACGGCGAGAAGAGCCCCTATGCCCTGCCGCCCGACGAGGTGAAAAAGCGTATGAAAGGTCCAGGCGAGGCCGAGGTGCTGGCCGCGACCCACGCCAAGCTCGGTCGTCACCTGTTCGCCCGCGGCGACAATGCGGGTGGACGGCGGCACTTCGCCGAAGCCTCGCGCCTGTGCCCCGACAGCTGGAACTACCGGCGCCAGTCGATGGTGCTGGAGCCCGAGCTGATCGGCCAGCTCAACACCGCGCCCGAGTTCTGGGCCGCGGTCGACGCGCTCGGCGATACGCCCTACTACCCGCCGGCGGATCTCGCGCCGGTCCGCTGACGCCACCTCGCGTCGATGCCTGCGAACCCCGCTTCGGCGGGGTTCGTCCTGTCCGCCCCGGCGCTTCGGCGCAACCCACGGTTCAACCACTTGGCCGCCGGTGTCAGACACCGCCTGTCATCAAATCAACGACTTGATTGTCGGTGTCAGACACCGCGGGCAAACCTGGAGCGCTCAGAAGAACACCGACCAGCGCGCTTCCAGCGTCCAGGCATAAGATTCGAGATCGTCGAGCAGCGGCACCTGCAGGCGCAAGGCCGCGGCGCGGTCCGGCGCGTACTTGCGCCCGACTTCGACATCCACGGGCACGAACCAGCCGTGACCGTGCCAGTCGTGTTCGATTTCTTCGAAGAACGTGACAAACGACTGCCGCGGCAGCGCGATGTTCACCACCGGCACGACCTGCAGAACGTTGATGTCACGGCGTTCGTCGTCCCCGGCGTAGCTGAACTCGTTGCGCACACCGAGGCCGTAGAAACTGCCGCTGGTCATCCAGTCGGGGAAGTGGAGCCCAACGAGCACGGGCGCGACACGGTATTTACCCTTGCCGAGCTGATCGTCCGACGCGGTCGGAAGGTAGAAACGACCGCCGAGTCCGATCGAGGTCCTGCCCCAGCGCGGTGCGATCAGGAAGAGCTGCGAGAAGAGGTCACCCTGACCCGCAACCCAGCCACCACCGGGGTTGTCGCTGCCGGCGAGGTCACTAGCCAGGCCGGTCAATTGAATGCGCGTATTGAGCTTCCAGCCGCGCGGCAGGTCGAACGGTCGATCGAGACGGGCGATCAGCGCGGTCGCCGCCCCGTCGCCGACGTACTCGATGTACTTGGTGCGCAAGTCGAGCCGCGATTGCGGGTGGGCGAAACTCTGCCCCAGTGCTTCGTGGGCTTCCTCCGACGCCGTCGCGATCTGCGCCAGCGTCAGGCAGGTGGCGATGACCACGCGTCGGTGGCTGCGCGACGCGCCGCACGGACGACCTCTCGGCTTACGTTCCATCAACGGGTCCGTGCCGCTCCTGCCCAGGACGCGAAAATTCTACGAGACACCCCCACGTACCGATAGTGACCGAGCGGAACCGGCGCGCTCGACGTCGGCACCCTGCGCTCGCACCCGGCCGCATGCCGGCGCTGCCCTGCTTGCCGCGGTCAGCGCTCGAACTCGAAGCCGGTGTAACCCTCGGCCGCGACCGCGGCAATCTTCTCGCGGAAGGCTGGGGCACCGCCGGCGTAGAACAGGAACGTGCGCTTCTTGCCCTTGACGTTCGAGCCCATGAACCAGGAATCGGTCTTGGTGAAGAGCATGCCCTCGGTCAACGCCTGGGCGTGTTCGGTCCAGGCCAGCTCGGCCGCGGGTGAGGCCTCGATGCGTCGGTATCCCTGCGTCCCCATCCAGGCGACGCAGTCGCGCACCCACTCGGCGACGACTTCGGCGCAGCGGGTGAAATTGCAGAACACCGCGCCGTTGATGATGAAGAGATTGGGAAAGCCCGCAGTCTGCAGCGTGAGATAGGTGTGCGGACCATCGGCCCAGGCGTCCGCGATCGAACGCCCGTCGACGCCGCGGATGTCCATGCGCGTGAGCTCGCCAGTGATGGCGTCGAAGCCCGTGGCGTAGATGATGACGTCGAGGTCGTAGTGCGCCGTCGCGGTTTCGACACCGCCGGCGGTGATGCGCCGGATCGGGGCCGACTTGACGTCGACCAGGCGCACGTTGGGGCGGTTGAAGGTTTCGTAGTAGCCGGTCTCGAGCGGGATGCGCTTGGCGCCGAACGGATGGTCCTTGGGTACGAGTAGTTCGGCCGTGACCGGATCGTGGACGCGCTCACGGATCTTCCCGCGCACGAACTCGGCGTATTCCTCGTTCGCCGCCGGGTCGCTCATGATGTCGTGGAAGGCGCCAAACCACTTGGTGAAGCCGGGCTGGGACCAGATCTCCTCGAAGAACGCGCGGCGCTCGTCCGGCGGTACGTCGAAGGTGCGGCGCGGATCGAACTCCTGCATGAACGCGGCGAAGGTCTTGCGGCAGCGTGCGAAGACCGCATCGTAGTCGTCCTTGATGCGCCGCTGCTCGGCCGGAGTGATGGCCGAGTTGCGCAACGGGCAAGCGTAGTTGGCGGTGCGCTGGAACACCGTCAGTTCGCCACACTGTTGGGCCACGTGCGGAATGAGCTGGATGGCGGTGGCGCCGGTGCCGATGACGCCGACCCGCTTGCCCCTGAAATCGACTGGCTCGTGCGGCCAGCGCGCGGTGTGGAACGACGCGCCGTCAAAGTCATCGATGCCCGGGATGTCCGGCAGGTGGTGGGCGGACAGGATGCCGACCGCCGAGACCAGGAAGCGCGTGCGTGCGCGGCGGCCGTCCTCGGTCTCCACCAGCCAGTGATTGTCACCTGCGTCGAAGCGCGCCGTCCTGACCCGTGCGTTGCAGCGGATGTGCGGACGCAGGCCGAAACGATCGGCGACGAAGTTCAGGTAGCGCTCGTTCTCCGGCTGCGCCGAGTAGTGTTCGCTCCAGTCCCATTCCTCGAGCAGTTCGCGCGAGAAGCTGTAAATGTAGGAATAGGACTCCGAGTCGAAGCGGGCGCCGGGATAGCGATTCCAATACCACGTTCCGCCAACGCCGCCACCGGCCTCGTAGATGATCGCGCGCAGGCCGAGCTGGCGCAGGCAGTAGAGTTGGTAGAGGCCCGATACGCCGGCGCCGATGATCAGCGCATCGAGCTCTTCGGGCGCGTCCTCGCGGTGTTCGACGACTGCATTCATCGCGCTCCCCTCCCCGGGGTTCCCCGCCCCAATCCGGTTCCCCGGGCACACGGCACGTTCACCGAGGCCGGGCGCACGTCACCAGACGCCACGACCCACCACCCCGGCCCGCCCCGCGACCGGCGAACCGGTCGGGGCCTGACCCCGTGGCCAGCTGGGGTCTGACCCCGCGGCTGGCTGCGATCGCAAGGATATCAACACCCTGGCTTTCGGGGTCTGACCCTAGCCGGCAGGGTCAGGTCCCGGCAACCGCGCGGTCTCGAGGTCGCCCGCGCGGACCATCTCGAGCAGGCGAAACTTCTGCAATTTGCCCGACGTGGTGGTGGGAATGGCGTCGACGACGAACCACTGCCGCGGCACCTTGTGCCGTGCAAGGCGCTCGCCGCAGAACGCTGCCAGCGCTGCGGCCGAGACCGCCTGGCCGTCGCGCACCATCAACACCGCGCCGACGCTCTCGCCCCAGTAGTCGTCAGGCAGGCCGATGACGGCGACGTCGGCGATGGCGGGATGGGTGTAGAGCACTTCCTCGACTTCGCGCGGATAGATGTTCTCGCCGCCGCGAATGATCATGTCCTTCAGCCGCCCGGTGATGCGCACGTAACCGCGCGCGTCCATCGTGCAGAGGTCGCCGGTGTGCAGCCAGCCGTCGGCATCGATGGTCGCGGCAGTGGCCTCGGGGTTGTCGTAGTAGCCCATCATGACCAGGAAGCCGCGCGTGCAGAGTTCGCCGGGAGTGTCGACCGGCACGGTCGCGCCGCTTGCCGGGTCGACGATCTTGATTTCGACCTGCGGCAACGCGTAACCGATGGTCTCGCTCTTGTCGGCCGGCGCATCGTCCGGGCGCGTGTGGGTGATGGCGGGCGAGGTCTCGGTCTGGCCGTAGCCGATGATGAGACGCGCGCCGAACTCTCGCTCGACCCGTTTGACCACCTCGACTGGCACGGTCGCCGCACCCGAGAACACCGTCACGAGGCTCGACAGGTCACGCGGCCGCGCGGCCTGCGCGTTGAGGAGCGCGATCAGCATGGTCGGCACGGCGAAGGTGTAGGTCACACGCTCCTGCGCGACGAGGTCGAGCATCGACTCGGCATCGAAAGCCGAAGGCAGCAGCAGCGCGCCGCCGGTCTGCACCGAGCCGAGCACGCCGCCGACGCAGCCGCCGGTGTGGAACAGCGGTGCCACGGCGAGGTTGACCGTGTGCGTCCCGAGTTCCTTGATCAGAGCCATCATGCGCGCGTTGTTGGTCACGCTGAAATGATTGAGCAGCGCACCTTTCGGCCGGCCGGTCGTGCCAGAGGTGTACTGGATCATGGCCGGAGCAAAGGGGTCGACGTCGGCCAAGGCGCGACCGTCGTCGTGCGCGGCGACGAAGGCGTCGAGGTCCTCGAGGCAGGCCACGCAATCGAGCGCGACGCCGCTCTCGGCAATCGCAGCCGCCATGTCGAGACCGCGGTAGTGGCGCTGGTGGAACACCCCGCGTGCGCGTGATTGACGCAGCACGTACCCAAGCTCGGCCACCCGGCTGGCCGGGTTGACGGTGACCATGACGAGCCCGGCGAGCGCCAGGCCGAATTGCAGGATGACCCATTCGGGACTGTTCGCCGCCCACACTGCGACGTGGTCGCCGGGCGCGAAGCGATGACCGAGCGCCCGCGCCGTGCGCTCAGCCGCGGCATGCAGCTGAGCGTAGGTCCAGTGCCGGCGCGCGCCGGGTGGGCCGTCGGCATCGATCAGGGCGATGGCGTCGGACCACTCCGCCGCGGCCGCGCGCAGGATGCCACCGCAAGTCGTCGATTCGAGCGCGATTTCTGCGCTCGCCGGCCAGTACGATTCGCGCAGCGGCACACCTGGCCGGGTCACGCTGGCGTTCATTTCGGCCGACACAGCACCATCTGCTGCATGTCGTAGTGCATGAAAGTTTCACCGCGCTGGTTCACGAGTTCGAAGCGCGAGTTGAGCACACCGCGGTCGCCACGCGAAGTCACGCGCGCATCCTTGACCTCGACTTCGACGTGCATCGTGTCACCCACCAGACAGGGCGCAGTGATGCGCATGCCATCGACGCCGAGGATGGCGACGAAGGTCTTCTCGTAGAGCCCGGTGCGCGTGGTGAGGCCCTGGGCGTAGGCCCACAGCAACGCGATAGGCGCGTAGCGCCCACCCTTGATCGGGCTCTCCTGCTCGATCCACTCGATGTTGCAGAAGAGATCTTCGTAGAGTCCCGACAGCGCGACGAAGTTGACGATGTCGGCCTCGAAGACCGTGCGCGCCGGGGTGCGATAGCGAAAGCCCGGTGGGAAGTCCTCGAAGTAATGGATGTCGCCGTACATGCCCGCCCCTTCGCGGCGTCAGCCGGCCGACTTCGCTGCCAGGTTGCCGCCATGACTGCCGGCATAGTGCGGCATGACGTGCCGTGCGAATTCCTCGGCCATGCGCTTGACCTCGTCGATCGGCAGGTAGCCCTGGTCGCTCTGCCAGATGAACCACTCGGGATTGCCGGCTTCGACCATGGCGTCCATGCCGCGGCGGACGTCGTCGCGATCGCCGACCAGCGCGAAATGGGTTTGCTCGAGGCGTTCGATGGTGCAGGCCTCGCGCGGCAACGGGCCATCGCCGTATCGCGCCTTGTCGGTGGGTAGCTTGAAGGCGTCGGTGAAGCCGAAGTCGTGCGCCCAACCGGCCCAACCGGTGCCGATGAGGCCGTCGGTGGCGAGCTGGCGCGCCGCCGGCTTGTCCTTGGCGAGGTAGACCGAGCGGAACACGCCGAGGCTCTCGCCGAGCACGAGGTCACGGCCGTGGGCATTGGCCTCGGCCTGGTGCAGCTCGGCAAAATGGCGCAGCTCGTCGTGGTTCGACACCAGCAGGGTCGGGATGATGCCTTCGCGCGCCGCCCACCTGATGGTCTCCTCGCTCATCGAGAAGGCCTGGAACAGCGGTGGGTGCGGCTTGGTGTAGGGCTTGGGTACGACCTCGATGGCGTGGATGTTGCCGTGCTCGTCGAGTTCGCCCGGCGCGCCGTACTTGCGTGTCCATTCGTGTGCCGGCCACGGCGTGCCGCCCTCGAAGGGCGTGGGGTACTCGTAGTGTTTGCCCTTGAAGCGGAACGGTCCGTCGGCCCAGGCCAGCTTGAGCACCTGGTAGACCTCCTCGAAAGCCTCGCGGTTGATGCGGTCGAGGTCGGCCTTGCCGTGATCGACGGTGCCGACCTTGAGCTTCTGCGCCATCTGGTTGAGCCAGCGCGCCTGGTAGCCGCGAGCGAAACCGGCAAAGGTGCGGCCCTTGGTCAGCTGGTCGAGCCAGGCGGTTTCGAGCGCGAGACGCAGCGGGTTCCAGCCCGGCAGCACGTAGCCGATGGGGCCGGCCATGATGCGCTTGGTCTGCATCAGCACGTGCTGGGTCAGCACCGGCAGTGAGCCCATCTCGCTACCCTCGGTGTGCAAGTGGTGCTCGGGGAAGGTCACGGCGTCGAAGCCGAGATCCTCGACGAACTGCGAGAGTTCGACGACCTCGTCGAGCATCTTCTGGAACAGAGCGGTGTCGCGCGCCACCGGGCGGCGCGCCTCGCGTTCTGCCGGCGAGACCGGAATGCCGGGGTAGAGGAAGAACATGAATTTCATCGGAGAGACCTCGCGCGCTGCGTGGTGGCGGATGGACCCGGATCATCCCGGGCGTGCGGCGCAACATCCCATGACGGATCGCGAAAATGATCCGGCAATTCGCGACACTGCGTGCGAGGTCACGCCCGCCGCGCGCGGCGGAACGCGCTCGGACTCAGCCCGGTCCAGGCGCGGAAGGCGCGCGAGAACGCGTCCCGATCGTTGAAGCCGAGGCGCCAGGCGATCTCCTCGATGGCCAGGCTGGGCCGCCGCAGCAGCGCCTGCGCCCGTGCTTCGCGGACCTCCTGCAACAGCTCGCCGAAGCCGGTGCCCTCCGCTGCGAGCCGGCGTTGCAAGGTGCGCGGCGTGATGAACAGGGCCGTGGCGAGCGCGGGCAGCGACGGTATCGGCGTGGCGTGGCGCAGGCGGCCACGCACGATGTCGGCGTAGCGGAACGGCGCCTGCATCGACTCGTTCAACTGCTGGCACTGGTTCTCGAAGTAGCGCCGCGAACGATCGTTGGCCTGGGGCGGCACGGCGTCCCACAGCGCCTGCGGGAAATGCATCTCGTCGGCCGCGGCGCCGAAGCTCACCGGACAGCCGAAAAAGTCGTCGTAGGCCGCCGCCTGCGCCGGCCGCAGACGGCGCAGGAAGACCGCGCCCGGGCGCACCGCCGGGCCGACGGCGTTGCGGAACATGGCGAGCAGCGCGCCCATGTCGCGTTCGACGTAGTACCCGGCGAGTTCGCCGGCGACGTGACCCGGTTCGAAGGCCAGGTACTCGTCGGCGTCGTTGCGCCAGAAGGTCACTTCGAGTACCCCCCATACCAGCGACGGGTAGGAGAGAAAGATGCGCAGCGCCTCGCGCATGGAGGCCGCGCAGGCCGCGGCCAGCCCGAGCAGGCCGAACATCGAGAGATGGAAGCGGCGCCCGACCTCGAGCGACACGCAGGGCTCGTCGGGGATTTCGGCGAGCGCGCCACGGGTGAAGGCCAGTTCCTGCGCCAGCGTGATGCGAAAGCTCGGCTCTTCCAACGCGAAGCGCGGTATCTCGGCCGCCGCCAGCACCGCCTCGACGCCGCGGCCACGGTCTTCGAGCAACTGGATCAGCGGCACGAGGCCGTAAGCGAGACGCGTGGGTGTGGCGAGATCGCCGCCGAAGAGGAATTCCGGCCGGGGGTCGGCGGACGGGACGGAGAAATCGGCCGAGGCCACGCAGGTACCCGCTGTCGCAATATGTCAGGGGAGCTTAAGGGGCCATGGCGGTTACGTCGAGCGCGCAGGCCAGGGCGGGGCCGCGGCAGGCAGCTTCGCTCCGCCCGGGGTCCGATACCGTCGGCCATGGCCCGTCCGCGCGACACCCTGTGCGCAGCCGCGTCTGCGCAACGGGCTCCCAACGCGGACGTCATTGGCCGCGGGCCGTGAACCCCGGCTACCATCAGTTGCCGGCGGGGTCTGACCCCTGCGGCAGCGCAACAAGACCCTCCGATCAAACGGTTATGCTCCGGGGTCTGACCCCGGGAGCCGGGTTGTCGCCCGTGAGCCAGGTCGTCGCCCGGCTGCCCCAGCGCCCGGGCCGCCGCCGATTGCAGCTCAGCCGCGCGCGCGCCGTGGGCCGTCGAGACGGACGAGCGTGCTCCGGCCTCGTCCCTCGGGGGCCAGCAGCGCGAGCAGTGGCGGCAGTTCCGCGGCCAAGGACTCGGCGAGCCGCCAGGGCGGGTTGAGCACGACGAGGCCACTGCCGGCGAGACCGGGGCCGGCGTCCTCCGCGCGCACGCAGAGTTCGACGGCGAACGCACCCTCGTCGCCGAGCTGGCGCACGGCATGATGCAGGCGCAGGTGACCGGCACGTTCGTGGGCGGCGTAATGCTTGACCGGGTACCAGGCCAGCACGACGCCCGTCACGAAGCGTTGGCGCGCCAGTGCAAGCGCCTCCGCCACGCGCCGGAATTCGACACCCGGCGGCTCGTAGGGCGGATCGACCAGCACGACGCCACGCTTCTCGCGCGGTGGCAACAGGGCGGTGAGCGCTTCCCAGGCGTCGCGTTCGTGCACGGCGACGTTGTCCATGCCGCGACAGGTGTTCTTGAGCGCGCGGGCATCCTCCGGATGCAGCTCGCAGGCAACGACGCGGTCGCTTATGCGTACTTGCAGGTGTGCAAGCGAGGGGGAACCCGGGTAATCGCGCAAGGTGTCGTGGCCACGCGCGCGATTGAACGCGCGTACCCGTTCGACATAGGCCGCCGTCAATGGCGGTAGGTCGTGCGCCGTCCACAGGCGGCCGATGCCCTGTTCGAACTCGGGCGAGCGCCGCGCCTCCGCGGACGTCAGGTCGTAGCAGCCACGGCCGGCGTGCACGTCGAGCACGCAGATCGGCGCCGGCTTGGCCAGCAGGCGATCGATCACCGCACCGAGCACGACGTGCTTGAGCACGTCGGCGAAATTACCGGCGTGGAAGGCGTGGCGGTAGTTCACCGCACACGGCGTGCGCTGCCGCTCGTCATGCCTGCGTGAAAGGCAGCGGCCACAGCGCGAACACCCGCGACAGCACCGACAGCGCGAGCGCGTGCCTGAGTTCGCCGCGCGCCACCGCGGCGCGGACGTCGGCTTCGCTCATCAGCTCGACGGCGATGAGCTCGCCGGGATCGAGCGCCTGCGCTGCGGCGGGATGAGCGTCCTCTGCCAGCCAGTGGTGACAGAGGTGGTTGTGGATTGCCGGGTTGGGCTCGACCGCGCCGAGGTAGGTCCACTTCTCCGACACGTAGCCGGTCTCTTCGCGCAGCTCGCGTACCGCGGCGGCGAAAGAGTCCTCCCCCGGGTCGATCATGCCGCCTGGCGTCTCCAGCGTCGCGTAGCCGACGCCGAAGCGGTACTGGCGGATCATCACCGAGCGCTGCTCGCGATCGAGGGCGACCATGTTGACCCAGTCACCCGACTCCAGCACGAGGCGCTCGAACACGCGTGCATTGCGCGGGTTGCGCAGGCGGTCGATGCGTTTGCGAAACAGCATCAGCCCCGCATCGTGGTCATAACGGGAGTCGAGGTGCTCCCAGTCGAGGGATTCGTCGGATGGGATGTTGCGGCTCATGACGTCCGCAGTATACGGGTGCGGACTTGGCGAAGTGTGTGCGGGCGGGGAAAAAAAAAGGTTCATCGCGGAATTCCGAGGAGGATTTTCGTGCAGGGTGAACTCGCCGTAGCCTTGTTTCACCGACTGGTGAAGGAGGTGGGGCAGAGATGTTGGGCAAGAAGACGCTGGAGAAGCTGGGCGGTT
>JBFXAQ010000010.1:0-224115 GCA_050184115.1 Gammaproteobacteria bacterium
CCTTGAGGGTATCAACAACACCATCAAGGTCATCAAGCGGCGCGCTTATGGGTACAGAGACCAGGATTACTTCTTCCTGAAAATACGCGCCGCCTTCCCCGGTATTGCGCGATGAACCTTTTTTTTTGCCCGCTGGAAACACCCTCCGCGCTGCGCTAGAGTCGCGGCCCGACGTCCGGCCAGGTGAACCAAACGGTCCCGGCGGGGTCACTCACTCAGTCGCGGACCACGGTCCGCGCTCGCACTGTCTCCACCCCCTTGTCGAGGAGCACCATCATGCTGAGATGTCTCGCCCTGCTCGGCCTGTTCATCATCGGCCACGGCGCCGTGGCCTCGGAAGTCGAGGAGAGCCTGGTTCGTGAAGCCCTCGGCGTCGCCCGTGAACTGCGCGGCTCGGACAACATCTTCGACCAGCTGAGCGGCGCCGGCACCCTGGTCGAGGTCGGTGACAAGGACGCCTTGCAGTTCCTCGCCGACAATCTCGCCCATCCCGACTGGAGCATGATGCGTTCGGCCATCGACACCCTGCTCAACGTCCAGCACCCGGCCGCGCTCGACCTCATCTACCGTTACGCGGCGACCACCAAGGACGCCATGTTCATGAAGTTCCTCGCCGAGTCGTGCGCCAGCCGCCCACGCGAGGACATGGGCGAGTTCCTCATGAGCGCCTTGAAACTCGACGACATGTGGGTGCGCAAGCACGCCCTGCAGGCTCTTGCCCTGACCCCGCTCGACGACAAGGAGGCGCGCATGCGCGCCATCGCCGAGGATGATCACCAGGATCACACCACGCGCGCCTACGCCTACTACGCGTTGATGGATACGCCTGCCCGCGAGGAGTCGGTCGGCATGCTGGTGCAGATCGCCCATGACTGGGGTGACGAGTCGCAGGAAGCCGCCGCCGTCGCCCTCGGTGCAATCGACAACGACACCACGCGCGGCGCCTTGAAGTCGCTGCGCGAGGCGAACGCACTCAAGGTCCAGGTCGCGGCGATGGCGAGCGAGGCCGGCTTCGGCGTACGCGACGCCATGGAAGCCCTCATCCATACCATCGCCGAGGGCAAGGGTCTCGACCCCTCGGTGGCGGCGGCGAGCCTGCGCCGCATGCCACCGGCGGTCGCCAGCCGTATCACCGACGCCCTGCTCGAGTGCTGCAAACTCGGTTCGGACGTCGGTACGCGCCTGGTCGAGGCCTGGGGCACGATCGAGGCCGATCCGGCCCATCTCTACGCGTGGGCGCTGGGCAACGCCAACCCGGACATCCGCATGCAAGCCATCTGGCTGGTCGGGGAGCGTGGCGATCGTGCCTACCTGGAGCGCATTGCACCGATGCTGAAGGACGACGACGCCGGCCTGCGCGGCATGGCCGCCTGGTCGGTCGTGCGCATCCTCGGCGCGGAGTACGGCAGCGGCCTCGAGATCTGAGCACGCGCTCGACGCGAAGCCGGCAGCAACGGCTGGCGTCGAGGCGCCCCGCGAAACAGCCGCATGCCCGCGCCTGCGGTGATCCACGATCCAACGAACCCACCCGACCGGTTATAGTCCCGTCCAGCCGCCGCACGGTCCTGCATCGTGGCCGTGTACGATTCGAATCAGCCCCAAGGAGCACGCGTGAAACCCAGTTGCCATCCCGTCCGCCCGCGGACCCTCGCCCGCCTGGCCGTGCTGGCCGTGATCCCATTCGCCGCATCGACCGCCGTTGCCGGCGACTTCGACTTCGACCTTGCCACCGCCCAATCCCTGTCGCCGCCACCGGGGACGGTGATCGATAGCAGCAACCTCGAGAACGCGATCCAACTGCTCGACCCGGAGTTCGCCGAACTGGTACGCGAAGGCTGGGTCAGTCTCACGGTGGGCGAACCCCTGTCGTTCGATCCACACCCGAGTTTCGTCGCCACCACCGAGGCCCACGCCGGCGAGACGACCCTGGGTGACGCACCCGGCGTCCTCAACGGCTACAGCGGTGGCCGCCCGTTCCCCGGCGAGTTGTCCGCTGACGACCCGCGCGCCGGCGAGAAGCTGGTGTGGAACATGCGCTACGGCTATGCCGGCGACGGCGGCGAGATCCCCGAGATGTACTGGCAGTATCGCGACATGCGCAGCCAGAAAATCGAGCGGGAACTCGAGTTCGAAGCGGCTGCCATGCGTTTCATGTACCGCCACGTCGTCGATCCGGTGCCCGAACTCCCCGACAACACCTACCGCGTCTACAACGCCATCACCTTGACCGCGCTGGAACCGGGCGACGTCGCCAATACCAAGCTGCTCATCTTCTACAACAGCGACGACACCGCCGAGGAGCAGGGCTGGATGTACGTGCCGCTGCTGCGCCGCGTGCGCCGCGTCGCCACCACCATGCGCACGGACTCGTTCCTTGGCAGCGACATCATGATCGAGGACTTCCTCGGCTATACCGGCCGCATCATGGACATGGAATGGAAGTTCGGCGGCGAGCGTTGGATCATGCTGCCGATGTACCGTCACGACCAGGTTCCGCACGCCGATCGCAAGGCGCGTCGTCACGACTACCATTTCGTCGACTTCGGCGGCCACAGCGGCTGCTTCCCCAACATCACCTGGCAGACCCGCAAGGTGTTCGTACTCGAGGGCACCACCAAACGCAGCGACCACCCGCTGTCGAAACGCATCATCTACGTCGACGCGCAGACCATGTTCCCGGTCTTCGGCAAGGTCTACGACCGCGGCGGCGTGCTGTGGAAGTTCCTCATGGGCGGTCTCGCGCACCCGGACTATCACCTGCCGGAGAACCAGGGCAGCGGTGTCGCGCTGCTCGATACGTCCAGCGTGATCGACGTGCAGAACATGCATTGCACGACCCTGCAGATGGTCACCCGCACCAACCTGCCGGACATGGACCAGGACGATTTCGAACCGTCGGCACTCAACGTCGGCGCCCGCTGATCCATCGGCCGCGCCGCGCCCGGCGCGGTCTTACCCGAAGCACAGAAGGAGAAGAACATGGCAAGCCCACAGGCCGAGGCAATCAAGGAACTCTACGCGGGTTGGCTGGCCGCGATGGCCGCCAAGCCCGACATGGGGCTCGACGAGATGCGCGAGTTGTTCGAACACTGGGGCGACATCACCGGTGAACCGGGCGCGGTCGACTACGTCGAAGTCGATGCCGGCGGCGTCAGCGCCATGTGGGCGCTGCCCCACGGTTGCGCCGAGGATCGCGTGGCCCTGTGCACGCATGGCGGCGGTTACGTGTGCGGTTCGATGTACACGCATCGCAAGATGTTCGGCCACATCGCCAAAGCCATCGGTTGCAAGGCACTCATCCTGCATTACCGCCGCGCGCCCGAGCACACCCACCCGGCAGCCGTCGAGGACGCGGTGACCGCGTACGCCTGGCTGCTCGAACAGGGCTACAAGCCCGAACACGTCTGTACCACCGGCGATTCCGCCGGCGGCGCGTTGTCGACCTCGGTGCTGCTCGGCATCAAGGCGCGCGGCCTGCCGCTACCGGTGGCGGCCCTGCCGATGTCGCCCTGGTACGACCCGGAAGGAACCGGGGAGTCCATCGTCACGAACGCCGACAAAGACGCCCTGGTCAAGCCCGATGTGCTGAAGGGCATGGCTTCGACCTTCCTCGGCGCGGCCTCGTCCAAGGATCCGCTGGCCAACCTGTTGCAGGCCGATCTCACCGGCCTGCCGCCGATCTACATCCAGACCGGCGGTGACGAGACCTTGCTCGACGATTCCACGCGCTTCGCCGAGAAGGCCAGGGCGGCCGGGATCGACGTCAAGCTCGACGTCTTTCCCGAGATGCAGCACGTGTTCCATTTCCTCGCCGGCCGCGCACCGGAGGCCGATGACGCCATCCAGCGCATGGCACAATGGGTGCGGCCGAAGCTCGGACTCTGAATCGCCGCGCGGGCAGCCGCGCCGCACGACACGGCAATCGTCCTGCGACGGTTGCCGTCCCACCTCCTGGAAACGACCGTGGAAAACTTCGACCCCGCCTACGATCCCCGCCGGCTGTTCGACCTGACCGGCAAGCGCGCCCTCGTCACCGGCGCCTCGACCGGGCTCGGGCGCCGCTTCGGCTGGACGCTAGCGCGTGCCGGCGCCGAAGTCGTGCTCGCGGCACGCAGCGTCGACAAGCTGGAAAGCCTGGGCGCGGAGATCGCCGCGTGCGGCGGTCGCCATGCCGTCGTAGCCCTCGATGTCCGCGACCGTGACGCCGCGCGCGCCTGCATTGACGCCGTCGAGCAGCAGGGGCCGATCGACATCCTCGTCAACAATGCCGGCATTGCTATCGTCAAGGCGCCCGAGCGCTACACGGACGAGGACTGGGATGCTGTCTACGAAACCAACCTGCGCGCACCCTGGGTGCTGTCCCAGGCCGTGATCCGCCACCGCCTCGCCGACGGCCGCCCCTTGAGCATCGTCAACATCGCCTCGGTCCTAGGCCTGCAACCACGCGGGCACATCCCGCCCTATGCCGCGGCCAAGGCCGGGCTCATCAATCTCGGCCGCGATCTCTGCGTCGACCTCGCCGCACGCGGCATCCGCATCAACGCCATCGCACCAGGCTACTTCGAGACCGAGATGAACCGCGAATGGCTGAAAAGCGCCGCCGGCGAACGCCTGCGCGCCGGCATTCCCGCCGGGCGTTTCGGCCAGCCCGAGGATCTCGACGGCGCCATCCTCTTCCTGGCCTCGGATGCGTCGACGTTCATGAACGGCAATCTCATCGTCGTCGACGGCGGCCATACCGCGGGACTCTGAGCGGGAGACGCCACGCCGCTGGCAGCACGTCGCAGCGCAGAGCCCGGCATATCAATCAGTTTCCGCGCAGGGTCAGACCCCGTTACCCGAATCAATTGTCATCTTTTCAAAAACTTGCCGTTGGGGGGTCTGACCCCGAACGGCCACCCTGGACGGCCTTGCTGGCGGCGTTCGACCGGACACGGGTCCGACGGTTTTGTACACCCTGGCGCCCACCTCGCAGGTCGCGGCACGGACGGCATGGCCACGACGCTGCCGGGGGTCGAGCAGGACAACCCCGCTCAGGTCCCCTTGCCACCACGCCGCGCGAGCGCGCGGTGTGTCTGCCGCAGCGGCTGAAATGGCGAGAGGAGAGGGCAGGGTGCGGCGCGAAATCGGCGCGCGAACGCTCGTCACGCGCTCCAGAGCACCAGGCGCCAGTCGAGCACGCGGTTTTCCTCGTAACCCTCGGCGCCCGGCCGCCGGGCATAGGTGTCGATGCGCAGTTCGCAGAGGGCACCGCCGCGTTCCAGCGGGCGTATCGCCGTGACGTCGAACTCGCTGCGAATGATGTCTTCCTCCAGCACCGGGCCGAGGTGATCGCAGCCCTGCCAGCCTACCATGGTGACGATATTCGGCATGGCGCGGGCGACCTGGGCGAGCGCCAACGAGATGGTGTGGCCACCGTAGACCAGTCGCTTGCCGAGGTAGCTGCGCGAAGCGTCGGTATGGGCGAAGGCGATGTTGCCGGTGATGCGCACGAGTTCGGGTGCACAGGTGATGGTGTCCTGCGCTTCGATGACGACGTGATCGCCGACCGCGAGCGCCGGCGCGGGGACGTTGAAGTTCTCCGGTTCGAGAGCGCCGACGTTCCAGTCGACCGGTAGCGCCGCCTCCAGGGTGGCGTCGTCGAGACGCTCCGGGATCCAGTCGAAATCGTCGTCATGCCCGGTGTCGGCACCGGGATCGCGGCAGGGGATCATGGGGCAGCGCCAGTATTTCATGACGCAGGCGCCGTGCTGGTTCAAAGTCTCCATCTCCAGCGCCACCATGCCGGTCGCGGCGCGGCCGGCCTTGGCCTTGTTCTGCTTGAGCCCGACCACGCGCGTCGTCGTCGTCAGCGTGTCACCGATATAGACCGCGCGCTGCAACAGCAGGCCGCGGTAGAAGAGGTTGCCCTTGACGTGCTGCGAGGCATAGGTGGTCTGGCCGTTGACCAGGTTGACCACCAGCATCGGGTGGACCAGCGCGCGCGGGTCGCCCGTCACCCGAGCCGACAATTCGCGATCCAGCGGCAGGCGCAGGCGGTCGCCCGTCACCGCCTGATAGAAGGCCGCGTGGCCATCGGTCACGGTCACGGCCGGCGCGGTGAAGGCCTGGCCGCGGGTGAAATCCTCGAAGTAGGGGCCGTCGATGTGGTGCGTGGTCATGGTCGTCGTCGCCGAGGGGGAAGGTGAGGAGGGCGGACGCCCGGGACCTGCCCGGGCGCCGCGCTCTGTCAACGGATCGCGATGGGGTTGATGATCATCTGCACCGCGCCCTTGATGCGTGCCGGGCCGAGCACGAACATGAACTCGTAGGCCTTGTCCTTGGCCAGCTCGCGGGTGTCCATGTTCTCCAGGATGTAGACGCCGGCATAGTTGATCAGCTCCTGGTGCACGCGGAACATGATCTTGGGGTCCTCGAAGGGTATGACCTCCAGCGCCCAGCCATCGGAACCGACCGCCAGCACGTCCTTCTCCACCAGGTACCTGGCGCCGTCGACGCCGAGGCCCGGTTCGACCTTGCCGAAGCGCTCGGGCTCGCTGTCGAGCAGTTTCATCCAGCCGGTGTTGAACAGCACCACGTCACCCTTCTCGATGGTCACGCCCTGCTTCTTCTCGCAGGCCTCGATCTCGGCGCGATTGAAGGCCGTCCCTTCCTCCAGCATCTCCTTGCCCATGCA
Organism: Gammaproteobacteria bacterium; assembly: GCA_050184115.1. Classification (GTDB taxonomy): domain Bacteria; phylum Pseudomonadota; class Gammaproteobacteria; genus JACKNG01. The sequence goes on from JBFXAQ010000010.1 coordinate 6,677, forward strand.
GGCGGCCATGTCGAGCATCACGCCGCGCGCGACGATCGGCGGGTAGGTTTCGATGCCCATGCGCTGCAAGCCGTCGACCTTGGCGAAGTCCTTGCCCTTGAAGCCGTTATAGAAGACGCCATCGGTGGCGGCATGGCCGAGGCCGTCGATCTGCGAACCGACCCCCATCCAGCCGTTCATCGTGTCGTCGAAGAAATTGAAGTGATTGTCGCCGTAGGACGAGCCGTTGTACTGGTTGGGGAACAACACGGTGACTTCGAACGAGCGCGGCGGGTAGGCCGGCGTGTCACTGCCGGTGACAATGCCGAGTCGGTAGGTCTTGCCGGTCTTGATCAGCTTGGCGGCCTTGAGCGCAAGGTCCGGCCCCAGCATGTTGAACGAACCGAGGGTGTCCTCGGCGCCCCACTTGGACGGCCACCAGGGTTTCTCTTCGGCCTGCGCGCCGGCGGCCAGGCAGAACGCCGCCGCGAATACGATCGATCGCTTCATCTTCCCCTCCTCGAGTCACAGAACAGGCACCCGCGGGCGCCGTGGTCGATGGCCGGCACAACGCGCCAGACCTTCATTCGAATTCCTTGCGTACTGCTGCGTCGTGCTCACCCAGCGCCGGCACCCGGGCGAGGTCCGGCGCGCCGACGCGGCGGATCAACGACGCCCGCTGGCCCGAGGTTTCGACCTCGTGGCGTAGCAGCGCCGGGTGCCGCGACAGGTCACCGATGTCGTTGACGCTGCCGAAGGCGATCTCGGCCGCCTTGAGACGCGCGGCGACCTCGGCACGGCCGAGGCGACCGAACACATCCTCGATCTCGGCGCGCAGGGCGTCACGATTCTCGACTCGCAGCATGTTGTTGGCAAACAGCGCGTGCTCGGCGAGGTCCGGGCGCTCCAGGCCCACGCGGCACAGGCGCAGCCACTCGGCGTGGTTCTGCACGACGAGAAACACCTCGCCATCAGCGGTGCGGTAGGCGCCGTAGGGACAGATCTGGGCATGGTCGAGACCGGTGCCCTTCAACATCTTGCCGGCGTATTCGAGCATGGCCAGCGGCACCGCCATCCATTCCGACAAGGTCCCGAACAGAGAGACCTCGACGTGGCACCCGGCGGCGCCGCGCTCGCGCGCGTAGAGCGCCTTCATGATCTCGCCGTAGGCGGTGAGGCCGGTCGCGATGTCACAGATCGAAGCGCCGACCTTGGACGGCTGGCCGGCCGGTCCGGTCACCGAACACAGGCCGGTCTCGGCCTGGATCAGAGCGTCGTAGGCCTTCATGTCGGCATAGGCGCCGGACAGGCCGTAGCCCGAGATGGAGCACATCACGAGGCGTGGATTGAGCGCGTGCAGACGCTCCCAGCCGTAGCCGAGGCGGTCGATCGCGCCGGGCCGCAGGTTCTGCACGAAGACGTCGGCACGCGCCAGCAACTTGTCGAGCAGCGCCTTGTCGGCGTCCCTGGCGAGGTCGACCGTGACCGACTCCTTGCCGCCGTTCAGCCACACGAAGTAGCCGCTGTCGCCGTGGATCATGGTGTCGTAGGCACGCGCGAAATCGCCCTCGGGACGTTCGAGCTTGATCACCCGCGCGCCACCCTCGGCGAAGATGCGGCTGCAGTAAGGAGCCGCCACCGCCTGTTCGAGCGAGACGACCAGCAGGTTGTCGAGCGGTGCATTCATTGCCGCATCCTCACACCACCAGCGACGCCCGCGTCACCTTGCGCGCGGCCGAGTCGGACAAGGCCTGGGCGACGTCGTCGAGCGCGTAGTCGGCATCGAGCAGTTCGTCGTGCGGGAAGCGCTCGCGCGTCTCGGCCAGGAACTGCATGGACTTGTTCAGGTAGTGGCCGAAATAGCGCATGGTCGGCAGGATGGTGACGCCGCGCCGCACCAGGAAGCCCGGGTCGTAGGGCACGGTCTGGCCGATGTTGATGGTACCGATCGACACCAGCGTGCCGCCGAGGCGGATCAGCTTCGGCGCCTCGGCGAAGGCATCGACCACCCCGGCCACCTCGACGCAGACGTCGACCCCGCTGCCGCCGGTGAGCGCATTGACCGCCTCGATACGCGCCTCGGTCGTCGGGTACTCGTTGATGTCGATGACATGGTGCGCGCCGAAACGGCGCGCGTCGGCGAGGCGCTTCGGGATCGCGTCGATCACGATGACCTCGGCGCCCTTCTCGTGGGCGACCGCCGCGCAATTCAGGCCCAACCCGCCGGCGCCCTGGATCAGCACGCGGTCGCCGTAGGTCACCTTGGCCTGGTCGAGCCCGAAGTAGACCTGCGAAAGCGCGCAATTGGCACTGGCCGCGGCCTTGTCCGAGACCTCGTCCGGCACCTTGAAGAAGGTCTGTTCCGGATGAATCATCCAGTGGGTGGCGAAGGTCGCGTGGAAATGCGGCGCGTCGTCCGGCTGGCGCGCCCAGTACTGGTAGGCATTCGCACACATCCACGGCTGGCCCTTGGAGCAGGGCACACAGCGACGGCAGTGGATGAAATACGTCGCGACCACGCGGTCGCCTTCCTTGAGCGACTGGCCGGCGTGATCGTGGGTGGTGCCGGCGCCGAGCCGGTCGACCACGCCGACCACCTCGTGGCCGAGCCCGCCGCTCTTCTTGTTCGGATGATGTCCGCACCAGATGTGCAGTTCCGAGCCGCACACGTTGCTACGCACGACGCGGGCGACCAGCCCGCCCGGCGGAGGTTCCGGCACTTCGTATTCGCGGAATTCCAGCGCACCGGGCTGGGTCATGTTGGCAAGACGGCCTTTCATGGTGATTCTCCCGTGGGCGCGCCGGATCAGCGCATGACGAAGGGATTGGGCACGTCGTCGGCGGTCGAGATCCAGACGCTCTTGGTCTGCAGGTACTCGTTGATGGCCTCGATGCCGTTCTCGCGGCCGATGCCGCTCTGCTTGTAGCCGCCGAAGGGCGACATGTAACTGACGGCGCGGTAGGTGTTGACCCACACCGTGCCCGCACGCACTGCCTTCGAGACCTTGAGCGCGCGTTTGATCGACTGCGTCCAGATGCCGGCGGCGAGCCCGAAGGCGATGTCGTTGGCGATCTCCACCGCTTCGTCGTCGTCCTCGAAGCGGATGATCGACAGCACCGGGCCGAACACCTCTTCCTGCGCGATGCGCATGCGGTTGGTGACGCCGCCGAAGATGGTCGGCTGGACGAAATACTCGCTGTCGCCGGTGCCGGGCTGGCCCTTGGCCGGGCCGCCACCGAGCAGGAGCTCGGCGCCGTCGTCCCTGGCGACCTGGATGTAGGACAGGATCTTTTCGTACTGCGGCGGGGTGGTGACCGGGCCGACCTGGGTCGTACGGTCCATGGGGTCGCCCATGCGCGCGGTCTTCGCGAACTCGACCAGCTTGCCGACGAAGGCGTCGTAGATGCCGTCCTGCACCAGCAGGCGCGAGCCAGCGATGCAGGTCTGGCCAGTGGCGGCGAAGATGCCGGAGATGGCGCCCTTGACCGCATCGTCGAGCACGGCGTCGTCGAAGACGATGTTCGGCGACTTGCCGCCGAGCTCCAGCGTGCAGCGTTTGAGACCGCCGGCGGCGGCCTGGTAGACGCGCGCGCCGGAATCCGAGCCGCCGGTGAAGGCGACCTTGGCCACCTTGGGATGCTCGACCAGGCGCGCGCCGCACTCGGCACCGAAACCGGTGACGACGTTGACGACGCCGGGTGGGAAACCGGCCTCGGTGAACAGTTCGGCGAGGCGCAAGGTCGACGTCGAGGTGAATTCCGACGGCTTGACCACCACCGTGCAACCGGCCGCCAGTGCCGGCGCGAGTTTCCAGGTCAGGAGCAGCAGAGGCGAGTTCCACGGCGTGATCGCGGCGACCACGCCGAGCGGTTCGTGCAGGGTGTAGTTGAAGGTGTCGGGCTTGTCGAGCGGGATGACCGACCCTTCGATCTTGTCCGCCAGCCCGCCGTAGTAGTAGTACCATTGCGGCAGGTAGGCGCACTGCGCGCCCATCTCGCTGATCAGCTTGCCGTTGTCGCGCACTTCCATGGCGGCGAGTTCCTCGGCGTGCGCGGCGATGAGATCGCCGACACGCCGCAGCAGGGCACCACGCGCCGAGGCGCTCATCGTCGCCCACGGACCGCGCGAGAACGCCTGCCACGCCGAGTCGACGGCAGCGTCGACCTCGGCCGCGCCGCAGCGCGCGACCTCGGCCCAGGCTCGCGAGGTGTAGGGGTTGACGGTCTCGAAGTAGTCCCCGGAAGAGGGCGCGACACGCCGGCCGTCGATCCAGGCGTCGAAACGCGCCAGGGCAGTGGTCTGCGCGGTGGTCATGGCAAGGCTCCCCGGTTCAATACGAGCGCGGCAGTTCGAGCACGTGCTCGGCGAAGTACGACAGGATGAGATTGGTCGAGATCGGCGCGATGCGATACAGGCGCGCCTCGCGCCACTTGCGTTCGATGTCGTACTCCTCGGCCACGGCGAAGCCGCCGAAGGTCTGCATGCAGGTATCGCCTGCTTCCCAGGCCGCCTCGGAGGTCAGCATCTTCGCCATGTTGGCGTAGGTGCCGGTGCGCGGATCGTCGCTCTCGTAGTAACGGCAGGCCTTCTCCAGGATCGCCTCGGCCGCCTCGACGTTGGCGAAGGCGCGCGCGATGGGGAACTGGATGCCCTGGTTCTGGCCGATGGGCCGCCCGAACACCACGCGCTCGCGGGCGTAGTCGGCGGCCTTCTTGAGGAAGTAACGGCCGTCGCCGAGCGACTCGGAAGCGATCAGGATGCGCTCGGCATTCATGCCCGAGAGGATGTAGCGAAAGCCTTTGCCTTCCTCGCCGACCAGGCTCGAGGCCGGGATTGGCACGTTGTCGAAGAAGATCTCGGTCGTCGAGTGATTGATCATCGTCCTGATCGGATTGATGGTCATGCCGTTCTTCTTCGCCTCGCGCATGTCGACGAGGAAGACGGAGAGACCGTCAGAACGCTTCTTGACCTCGTCCTTGGGCGTGGTGCGGGCCAGCAGTACCATGAGGTCGGACTGCAGCGCGCGCGAGGTCCACACCTTCTGGCCGTTGACGATGTACTGGTCGCCCTTGCGCACCGCCATGGTCGAGATGCTGAGCGTGTCGGTGCCGGCGGTCGGCTCGGTCACACCGAACGCCTGCAGACGCAGTTCGCCGGCGGCGATGCCGGGCAGGTACATCTGCTTCTGTTCCTCGCTGCCATGACGCAGCACCGTGCCCATGGTGTACATCTGGGCGTGACAGGCGCCGGCATTACCGCCGAACTCGTGAATGGCGGTGAGGATGGCCGAACCGATCGAGATCGGCATGCCGCTGCCACCGTACTCCTCGGGAATGAGCGCCGCGAGCAGGCCGAGCTCGGTCAGCTTGTCGACGAACTCGGTGGGATACTGCCGCTCGCGATCCTTGGCGCGCCAGTATTCGCCGGAGAACTCCTCGCACACCTTGCGCACGGTGTCGCGGATCTGGGTGACGGTTTCCTCGTGTTCTGTGCTCATCGCTCGGCCCCTGGTTGATTTGCTGCGGATGTTCGACGGATGGCAGAAACGACCACCCCGCCGGGCGGCGGGGTGGTGCGGGGCCCGTCACCGTCGGCGACGGGCCGCTCGACGGGTCACTTCTGGGCGAGGACCTTGTCGAGCACCGGGTAGAGGTAGCGGTTGAAGACCTCGGGGTTCTCGCTCATGGGGAAATGGCCGATTTCCTCCATGATGATGCACTCCGAGTTCTTGGTCTTCCTGGCGGTCTCTTCGGTCATCTCCGGGGTGCAGGCGAAGTCGTAGACGCCGGTCATGTAGTAGATCGGCACGTCGCCGTTGAGCTTCTCCGTCTCGCCGCGGAAATCGTGGTCGACGCTGTAGAAGTAGAGGTCGCCCTTGAACACGCCCGGACCACCCTGGGAGTAGTACCACCAGGTCTCCCAGCGATACTTGTCCGGGCTCTGCGGGGCCATCAAGCCGAACACCGAGGTTGCGCAGGTCTCACCGCCGTGGATGTGCGAGTGACGCAACCAGTCGAGATGCCAGCCCGGCGAATACTCGCAGGCCTCGATGGCGATCAGCGCCCGCACGTCCTTGGCGTAGTTCTTCGCGAGGTGCAGGCAGATGTTGCCGCCCATGGAGCTGCCCATGATGACCGGCTTGTCGAGGCCGAGTTCCTTGCAGAAGGCCATCAGGAGGCCGGAGTAGAACTTCGCCGTGAGCTTGTACTCGTCGTTCTCCTTGTACCAGTCGTAGGGCGGGATCGACTTGCCGTGGCGCGGCAGGTCGAGCGCGATGACGCGGAAGTTCTTGTTGATGGCCGGATCGCAGAGCTGGTGACGCCACTCGCGCGAGTCCGTGCCCGCGGTGTGCAGGCAGACCATGGGAATGCCTTCGCCCGCCTCCTCGAAGAAGATGCGGTACTCGGTGCCCTCGTAGGGGACCCAGATGTAACGGCCGACGATCGGTTCGATATTTGCCATGTGCGTACTCCTCTCGCGCTCAGATCTCGCGCATGCGGTCGAGCGCCCACATCAGCGCGCGCATGTTCTGCCATAGGACCATCTGGTCACCTTCGAGGGTGACGCGGCCGTGCAGGGGATGGGCCATTGCCCACAGGTCGTTGTACATCGGCGGCGGCACCGGCTCGCAGAACTTCTTCCAGCTCTCGGCCGGTCCGCGGATGGCCAGCTGGTAGCAGGTCTCGGGACCGAGCTGATCGGAGAATCCGGCCAGCTTGCCGCGATCGAAGGAGACGACGTATTGCTTGTCGCCGAAACCGAACAGCAGGCTGGCAGTGAAATGCTTGCCGATCCAGCTCATGGGACCGTTCTTGTTCACCGCGTCCTGCCATTTCTTCATCCAGGACATGTCGAACATGGGTGACCTCCCTAGGGTTCGAGGAGTGCCCGCAGAGGGGCGTATGTACCGCGGCGCCGCTGACGGAACGCGGCCCGCGCGGGGGCATTTCCGCGGGCGCCATGGCAATGAGAAGGGGGGAGCTTATAGAGTCGCGCGGGGATATGTAAACAATATCCTTCGTATACCTTTTATAGGTTTTTCTTATACCCGTGCGCTCAGTCCGTCGTCGTCGTCACGTCCCAGAATTCACCGTGCATTTCCTGCACGCAGAGACGCAGCAGGTCGATGGTGGCGCGCACGGCATTGGAGGCCGGCCGGCCACGGGTCTGCGCCAGGTACATGCGCCGTTCGACCCGAGGGCTGATGATGGGCACGGCACGCAGTTCGCCGCGCGCAACCTCCTCGGCGACCGCCGCATAGGACAGGATGGTAGCGCCGACACCAAGGCGGGCGAGCGACTTCATCTGCGTGAAGGCATCGATCTCGACCCGCGGCGACAGCACCACGTCGTGCTCCTGGGCGATGCGGTCGAGCATGTCGCGCAGACCGTGGTGCCGACCGGGCAGGATCAACGGCATCTGCGCGAGGTCGGCAAAGCGCACGTTGCGGCGCCGCCGCTCGTCGCTGCTGGTGATGAGGTAGAGCTCCTCGTTGAAGAGGGGCTCGGCATGGACACCGGCGTCGCGCTGCACGCCGTGCAGAATGCAGACGTCGAGCTGGCCGGCGCGCAACCAGTCGAGGACGTAGCCGCTGGTGCCCTCGACCACGCGCAGCGAGACCTTGGGCAGCACCTCCTGCATGCGCACGATGAGCGGCACGCTCAGCACCGCCGAAATCGACGACGGCATCCCCAGTACCACGCTGCCCTGCGGCACGTTGGCACCGCGGCGAATGACCTGGGCGGTCTCGTCGACCTGTTCGAGAATGACCTTCGCACGCTGCAGCAGTTCGCGCCCGGCCTCGGTCGGCTGCACGCCGCGCACCGAGCGGGTGAGCAGCTTCACCCCCAGCTCGTCCTCGAGCTTGGCCATCTGCTGGGACAGGGCGGGTTGGGCGACGAACAGGGATTCGGCCGCACGCTTCATCGAGCCACGCTCGACGATCTCGATGAAGTACCTGAGGTTGCGCAGTTCCATGGCGGCGCTTCGCTATCGCGCCACGCGGCGGCGAGGCCGGTGAGACGCACGCGGGACGATGCCGGTGAACGAACGGGTCTCGCTTGACGCGGGCGGGCAGGTCATCGACATGAAAGCGGTCCTCCAGCGCATCGGGCGCCCGTCGTGCCAGGCGTCAGGGTTCGGCGCTCGCGCCCGCGAGCAGCGCACGGTGGACGGCGGCACGCGCCGAATCCGGGTCGGGCCACGCTGGCACGGCAGCGATGGTGTCGATGTAGGCCGACGGCAGGCCGTGCTCACGGGCGCCGGCCAGGACCAGGTCGCGGTACCAGTCGTAGGGTGCGAGATCGTCATCGGACCAACCGTCCTGTACCAAGTACACATGGCACTCGCCGACACCCGCGATCCTGAGCCGGGTCGCGTCGTAACCCTGGCCGACGCCCTCGATGCGATCGAGCGTCGCGCGCATCGTCGCCGGCAGGGCGTACACGACCCCGTGGGCGAGGGCGTCGGCGCCAGGCATCAGGGTGCACTTGCCGGAACCGTCGCGCCCGCGCTTACAGAAACGGAGGGCGTAACCGGGCAGAGCGACGCGGGCCAGTACACCGACCGCGCCGACGCGCGCGGCGAGGCGGGCGGACAACAGGTTGGAGCCGTAGGCGAGGTAGGGCAGGTATTCCACGGTCGACGGGTCGGACAGCGGGGTGGCAAGTATACTGTCCCCGCGCCGACGCCGGGGGACGCCGGCGCCTCAAAGGGGAAAACGCATTTGAACGCCATCACGCACGCCGACGATGTCCGCGCCTGGCGCCATCGTCATGTACCACTGTTCAACGACAACAAGCTCAAGCTCGGCATCTTCGGCCAGAACTGCTCGAATGGCTGCACCATCACCCACGCGCCGACGAGCTTCGAGCCCACCTATGCCCACAACGTCGAGCTGAGTCGCCTCGCCGACCAGGTCGGCCTGGAACTGCTGGTACCGGTCGGGCGCTGGAAGCACTTCGGCGGCACCACCGAGTTCAACGCCAACAATCTCGAGGTCTACACCTGGGCCACGGCGATGGCCTGCAACACCGAGAACATCATGGTGTTCGCGACCTCGCACGTGCCCACCGTGCACCCGCTGTTCGCGGCCAAGCAGGCCGCCACCATCGACAACATCTCCGGTGGGCGCTTCGGCCTCAACATCGTGTGCGGCTGGTTCCGTCCCGAGATCGAGATGTTCGGCGCCGCCCAGCTCGACCACGACGAGCGCTACCGCATGGCCGACGAGTGGCTGACGGTGATCAAGCGCGCCTGGACGGAGCAGGATTTCGATTTCGCCGGCGATTACTACACGGTCAGGGGGGGCTACCTGAACCCCAAGCCCGTGCAGCAGCCCTTCCCGGTGCTGGTCAACGCCGGCAGCTCCGACGCCGGGCGCGAATTCTCGGCGCGCCATGTCGATTTCAATTTCATCACCATCACCACGACGGACGAGGCGCGCGCCAAGATCGACGACGTCAAGCGCCGCGCCGCCGTCCACGGTCGCGAATGCGGAGTGATGACCTACGGCCTGGTGTGCTGTCGCGACACCGAACGCGAGGCGCGCGAACTCTACGACAGCATCGTGCGCCACGGCGACTGGGCGGCGACGGAGAACATCATGAGCCTGCTCGGCATCGAGTCGAGCTCGTTCGGCGACAAGGACACCGTGCGCAACCTCGGTGAACGCTTCATCGCCGGCTGGGGTGGCTATCCCCTGGTCGGCACGCCCGAGCAGGTGGTGGAGCAGATGCAGGCCGTGCACGCCATGGGCATCGACGGCTTCATCCTGTCGTGGCTCGACTACCTGCCCGAACTCGAATACTTCGCCGAGCGTGTCATGCCGTTGCTGCGCCAGGCGGGGTTGCGGACTTGAACCAGGCACGTCGCCACGCCCGTTGAGGAGCGGTGCGCGACATCAAGCAATCACGGGGGAGAAGACATGGGACGCCTGCAGGACAAGGTCATCATCATCACCGGCGCGCTCGGCGGCCAGGGCCAGCTCGCCGTGGAACGCTTTCTCGACGAGGGTGCACGGGTGGTCGCGTCCGACCTCGCCGCCGCGGCCAACGGCAAGGTCGCCGCATTGCTCGCCGATGTGCCCGAGCGCCTCGCCTACCGCGGCGGCGACATCTGCTCCGACGACCTGCCGGGCGAACTGGTGGCGCTGGCGCTGGAACGTTTCGGGCGCCTCGACGTGCTCTACACCAATCACGGCCTGATGCTCGGCAAGCCCTTTCTCGACACCACCCTGGCCGAGTTCGACGCCCTCGTCGCGACCAACCTCCGCGCGCCGTTCGCGCTCAGCTTGCACGCCGCACGGGCGATGGCCGCCGGCGGAGGCGGCGTCATCATCCACAACTCGTCGGTCGGCGGCATCGTCGGCTTCCCGACCATGGCGGCCTACGGTGCCTCGAAAGGCGGGCTCGCCCAGCTTGCGCGCTCGATGGCGACGGACCTCGCACCGCACAACATCCGTGTCAACGCCATCTGCCCGGGGGTGGTCGACACCCCCATGCCGCGCCGTTACGTCGGCGAGGTGAGCGACGCCGAGCGCGACGCCGCGTTCAGCGCCATGGCCGACATGCACCTCCTGAAGCGCCTGGCGCGGCCGGAAGAAATCGTCAACGTGGTGGTGTTCCTGGCCTCGGACGAAGCCTCGTTCATGACCGGTGCCGTGATCCCCGTCGATGGCGGCTTGACGGCGATCTGAGTCGGCCGCACGCGGACACGATTTCGGAATGTTCCGAGCACCGACCCCGGGCCAAGCCCGTTAGCCTCGACAGACCTCAGCGCTGGAGTCCCGCATGCCCCTGACCCGCATCAACACCACCACCGGTACGGCCACCCCCGACGAACTCGGCTGCACCCTGATCCACGAGCACGTCATGGTCGGCTATCCCGGCTGGGAGCTGGACGCCAAGGCCCCGCGCTTCAAGCGCGCCGACGCCATGAGCCGTGCGCTCGATCAGATGCAGGAACTGAAGGACCACGGCCTCGGCACCTTCGTCGATCCCTGCCCGATGGATCTCGGTCGTGACGTCGAGTTCCTCGCCGAACTGTCGCAGAAGAGTGGCATGCGCATCGTGTGCACGACCGGCGCCTACTTCGAGGCGCAGGGCAACACCTTCACCTTCAAGCAGGTGCCACTCGAGGAGATCACCGAGATCTACATCAAGGAGATCGAGGACGGCATCGGCGACACCGGCATCCACGCCGGCGCCATCAAGATCGCGACAGGGCACCGCGTGGTCAGCGAGTACGAGCAGAAACTGGTCATCGCCGCCGCGCGCGCGGCCAAGGCGACCGGTGCCCCGATCATCTCCCACACTGAGGGCGCGACCTGCGGGCACGACCAGATCGACCTGGTCACCGGCGAGGGGGTGCCGGTCGACCAGCTGCTGGTCGGGCACTCCGACGGCACCACCGACCAGTGGTACCAGCGCGCACTGGCCGAGCGCGGCGCCTACGTCGGCTTCGATCGCTTCGGCATCGAGATGTTCCAGCCCGACGACGTGCGCATCAAGGGCATCCTCAACCTGGTCAACCACGGCCACCTCGAGCGCGTGATGATGTCGCACGACTCCATCATGTGCTGGCTCGGGCGGCCACTGCCCTACGCGCAGACGTTCGCCGGCCTGCTCGAGATGCTGCCGAAATGGCGTTCGACGCACATCTTCCGCGAGATCGTGCCGAAGCTGAAGGCGGCAGGCCTGAGCCAGGCGCAGATCGACACCATCCTGGTCGACAATCCGCGCCGGCTGTTCGCCCGCGGCCTCGGTGGCGGTTGCTGCTGAGGCCCGCTCAAGCGGCGTAGGCGACGACCTCGATCTCGATCTTCGCGCCCGGCAGCACCAGCCCCGAGACCACGGTCGAGCGCGCCGGTGGCGCATTGGCGAAGGTCTCGGCATAGACGCGGTTGAAGGCCGCGAAGTCGGCGACGTCGGTCAGCCAGACCGTGGCCTTGATCACGTTGCCGAAGCCGAGGCCGGCCTGGGAGAGAAGATCGCCGATGTTGCGCAGGCAGTGACGGGCCTGGGCCTCGATGCCCTCGGCCACGCGGCCGTTCTCGTCCAGCCCGAGCTGGCCGGACAGGAAAACGAAATCGCCCGCGCGAACGCCCTTGGACAGCGGCAGGGGGGTGCCGTCGGGCAGGCTGAGCGGGCCACCGATGATTTGAGCAGGCATGGTCAGGATTCTCCTCTGGATTGGATGAGCAAGGTGCCGCGCGTCAGCAACGGCACGGTGAAGACGACGAGAAAGGCCCACGACAGCGCGCCGTAACCGCGCGCGACGAGCGCGACGAGCCCGGCCTGGGCGAACAGCAGGCTGGTGACGACGAGTACCCCGGCGACGAGCGCGTGGCTCGTGCGGGCGAGCGGCGCGCGACCGTGGTCGCACCGCCAGCCGTCGAGACGTTCGTTGACGCCCTGCAGGATGCCCACCGCCGTCAGCACGATGGTCCCGAACAACACCACGTAGTAGAGCGGCAGTGCGCCCGCGGCACCGAGTTCGCCGAGCAACCAGCCGGTCGGGATGGGTGCAGCGACGACCGCCGGGTAGCGCGCCAGGAAGCACAGGTGCAACAGGAGCGCCGGCAGCGCACCGGCGAGACCGGCGACGACCCCGGCCGTGGCGGCGTCGCGCACGCGCCCGATATCCGCGATGCAGTAGACCAGCACGGGCACCAGGGCCGAATTGTAGAGCGCGAACTGCAGCCCGCCGCGCGCGCCGGCCAGGGCCTGCCCGTCCGTGCCGGCGAGGTGGCGCGCAATGCTGCCGTCGTCGCCCGCCAGCACCCAGGCCATGAACGTGCCGAGACTCGCCATCAGGACCAGCGTCCAGGTGCCGAGCGCACGCTCGACGAGGTCGCGTCCGAAGAAGTTCAGCACCACCACGGCGGTGAGCACCGCCGCGAGGCCAGCGCCGTAGGGCAGGCCGAAACCGTCGACCAGGGCCTGCCCGCCGGCCGCTCCGACCACCGCCAGGACGATGACCAGCAGCGCCACGAACAGGCCTTCGTAGACGATCCAGGCCGGGCCGAGCAGGCGCACGAGGAAATGCCGGTAGTCGTAGAGGCGGAAGCGTGCGGCGAACGCGAAGCTGGTACCGAGCACCGCGGCGAAGGCCAGCGCGATGACCGTGCAGGCGACCAGCCCGCCCCGCGGACCGTGCCGGGTGACGAACTCGATCACCTCGCGCCCGGTGCCGTAGCCGCCACCGACGATGACGCCTTGGAACACGGCGGCGGGGACGAGCAACTGGAGCAGGCGCGGACGACGGGTCATGGGCGATGCTGGCATGGCGGGCGCGTATAGTAGCCGCTCGCCCCGTCAGCGAGGTGCTCTGCGCATGCACGCCGTCATCGTCCGTCGCCTGGCCCACGCCGCGAGCAGGGCGCCCCGCCGCCCGGCGACCTGAGATGGACACCCGCATCGCGCGCGTCAGCGCTCATCCCGTGTCCTTCGCCGTACCACCGGCGCAACAGGTCAGCCTCGGCATCGGCCGCACCGTCAAGCGCGACGCCGTGCTCGTGCGCGTCGATACCGAGGGTGGCGCCACCGGCTGGGGTGAAGCCCACGCGGCGCGCGCACCGACGGCCATCGCCGAGCTGGTCAACACCACCCTCGCCGCGCTCGTCACCGGCCTCGACGCTACTGACACGGAAGCGGTGTGGGAGCGCGTCTACCGCATGCAACTGGCCAGCCACGGGGCCGGTGCGGCGGCCGTGATCGGCCTGTCCGGTATCGATCTCGCGCTGTGGGACATCAAGGGTCGTCTCGTGGGCAAACCCGTCCACGCCTTGCTCGATGCGCCGGCACGCGCGAGCCTGGCCTATGCCGGCGGCATCACGCTGGGCTTCCAGCCACCGGCCGACCTCGCCGCCGAGGCCTCCGGCTACGTCGCGCGTGGCTTCCGCGCCGTCAAGCTCAGACTGGGCGACGGGCCGTCACGCGATCTCGCCCGCGTCGCCGCCGTGCGCGCCACGCTCGGCGATGACATCGACATCCTCACCGATGCCAACACCGGTTACGACCTCGCCGCCTACCGCGCCGTCGCCGACGGCCTCGTCGCGGCCCGTGTCGGCTGGCTGGAGGAACCCTTCCCCGCGCACGACTTCATGAGCTACCGCGCCGCCCGCCGTCGCGATCTCGTGCTGGCCGCGGGCGAGAATCACTACGCGCGCTTCGACTTCGAACGCGCCGCCGAGGACGGCGTGCTCGGCGTGTGGCAACCCGACCTGTCGAAATGCGGCGGGCTCACCGAGGCCCTGCGCATCGCCGCGCTCGCCGTCGAACACGGCATCGCCATCCACCCGCACACCTCGCTGACCGGGCTCAACATGGCGGCTTCCCTGCATTTCCTCTCGGTAGTCCCCAACGCCGGTTACTTCGAGGCCGACTGCACGACATACAACCCGCTGCGTGATGAGCTGTGCAACGGCTCGCCGGTGGTCGGGGGCGATGGCCGCGTGGGACCACCGGTCGGCGCGGGGCTGGGCGTGACGATCGACGAATCGGCGCTAGCGGCTTTCGCCGGTATCGCGGGGCCTGGATACGTGTGAAGGGCGCGCGGGCGGGCCGGCGACGACGCTGAAGCTATCGTAAGCGCCGGATCATCGTCCGGCGTCTTACGGACCTCCCGGATCGGCGCCGAGGACGGCGGCGACGACCGCGAGCATCTGCGCGGTGTAGTGTGGCCAGGCGAACGGTTGCGCGGCCATCCGGCAGGCCGCCTGGCGGGGCGCCCCGGCTTCGGCCACCGCGGCGACGATGGCGGCGATCAGCCCCGCGTAGTCTCCGCTGGCAACGAGCGCGCCGGACACGCCGTCGATGACGGCATCGCGTACGCCACCCTCGTCGAAGGCCACCGTCCACAACCCATGCACGGCGGCCTCGATGGCGACCATGCCGAAGCCCTCGACGTCGTCGCGTACCGGCACCAGCGGGAAGACGTGCACGTCGGCGCCGGCATAGGCTTGCGCCAACTCATCGTCCGCGCAGCCGCCGAGCAGGCGTACGTGACGGGCGAGCCCGGTATGCCGCACGGCGGCCTCGATGCGGCCGCGCACGCTGCTCTCGCGACGCAACGCCTGGCCGGCGTCGTCACCGATCACGACCAGCACGTAGCGCGGATCGGCGGCGACCAGCTGCGGCAGGGCGCGTTCGATGAACTCGGCCACGCCCTTGCGCGCCGCATAGCGGCCGACGGCGAGCAGGATGAGCGCGTCGTCGAGGCCGTGGCGGTGGCGGAAGGCGGTGCCGTCGGCGCCCGCCGCGTCGACCTCGGCACCGGGATGAACGACCCGCAGTCGTGGCGCGGCGACACCGCATTCGACGGCCAGCCGAGCGGTGTTGCGGCTGTTGGCGACGACGCAGTCGGCGCCGCGGATGGCGGGCAGGAACAGCGCGCGGTAGACCGGGTGTGCGGTGACGAGGTCGAGTCCGTGAACGCAGACCAGGCAGCGTCCACCGCCCAGGGTCGCGGCGACGCGCGCCAGCGGTGCGGTCAGGCCGCTCGTCGCGATCACCAGCGACGGGCGCGTTACGAGTGCCCGTCCGGGCGCGCGTACGCCTGCCTCGAGGAGGTAGGGTGCGGCCGCCGCCGAGCGGCATTCGAACGTCAAGACCCGCGACGCGAGGCGCTCAGCAGCGCCGGGGGGACCGATCACCTCGACCGCGTAGCGTTCGGCGAGCGCCTCGACCAGGTGCTGACCGAGGCGTTCCATGCCACCGGTCAGGGGCGGCAGGTTGCGGCTGACGACGAGGATGCGCGGGCCGCTCATCGTCGTCGTCACGCCGGGCTCGCGCTCAGCAGCCCTTGAAGACGGGTGGGCGCTTGTCGAAGAAAGCGTCGAGCGCCTCGCGGTGATCGGCCGTCTCGTGCAGCCCGGCCTGCAGCGCGGCCGAGTTCTCCATGATGGTCTCGAAGCCGGCCTGGGTGGCGTCGCGCATGAGCTTCTTGGTCATGCGTAACGTGTGTGGCGGCTGCTGGCAGATCTTCCGCGCCAGCGCCTCGGCGGCGGGCATCAGTTCCGCATCGGGGACGACGCGGCTGACCAGTCCCCACGCGCAGGCGGTGTCGGCATCGACGACGTCGCCGGTGAAGAAGAGCTCGGCGGCGCGCGACCAGCCGATGTGGCGCGGCAGCAGCCAGGCGCCGCCGTCGCCGGGGATGAGTCCGATCTTGAGAAAGGTCGCGCCGAACTTCGCCGACTGCGCGGCGATGCGGATGTCGGCGAGCGAGGCGACGTCGTTGCCGAGTCCGATGGCCGGCCCGTTGATGGCGCCGACCATCGGCACCTCGATGCTCCACAGCGCGCGGATGATGCCGTGGATGTGTTCGCGATAGTGCTCGCGCAGGTCGAGCACGCTGCCGCCGAAATCGCCGCTGCGCTCGCGCATGGCCTTGAGGTCGCCGCCAGCGGAGAAGGCCGCGCCGGCGCCGGTCATGATCACGCAGCGCAGCTCGCGGTTGGCGTTGATGGCCTCGGCGGCGGCGCGGAAGCGCGCGCCGTCGCCGCGCAGGCCCAGCGGATTGCGCGTGGCCGGACGGTTGAGCGTCAGACGGGCGATCGGGCCGTCGACGTCGAGCAGGAGTTGATCATCGAGCATGTCGGTTTCCTTCAGGCAGTGATCAGCGGCCATACGCCATCGCCGCCGACGGCAATGGCCTCGCGACCGAGGTATTCGCCCCATTCGCCGGCGCCGCCGAATTCCGCGCGCCAGGCCCACAGCCGGCGGGTGACGAAGTGCAGGCCGTACTCGTAGGTGAAGCCGATCGCACCGTGGACCTGGTGGGAGAGGCGGGTGAGCTTCTCCACCGCCTCGCTGGCGCGGCACTTGGCCGCCGCGATCTCGAAGCGCGCGTTGCGCCCGCCGACCGCCATGCCGCGCGCATCCAACGCCTCGCAGGCGGCCAGGCTGATGCTGTCGACCGCGGCGACGGTGCCGGCGAGGTCGGCGAGGTAGTGCTGGATGGCCTGGAAGGCCGCCAGCGGGCGACCGAACTGGCTGCGCTCGGCGGCGTACTGCACGGCGAGGTCGAGCCCGGCGGCGCCGCCGCCCGCGATCTGCGCGCTGCGCGCCAACGCCCCCAGCCAGCGGATGCAGTCGGCTGGCAGGGGCAGGGCGCGCCGCGCGATGAGCCCGGCCTGCCCGCTGAGGGTGTCGCGCGGATCGCGCCCGAGGTTGTCCTCGTTGGCGACGCTGAGTCCCACCGGGTCGGCGACGATCAGCTCGGCACCGTCACCCTGTCCGACGACGCCGACCAGGAAAGCGGCCTCGCGTCCCCACGGCACGCGCGCACCGTCGAGGCGCAGTCCGTTAGCGTCGATCGCACTCGTGTCGAGGGTTGCCGTGAGCAGCCCGGGCACGCCCTCCGGCAGGATGCAGCCGGCCTTGGCAGCCAGCCACTCGGCGATGCTGGCCTCGGCCACCGGCAGCGGCACGGCGTGGCGGCCGCAGGCGCGCAGCACGGCATAGGCCTCGCCCCAGCCGGCCCCCATGCCGCCGGCGTCCTCGCTCGCCAGCACCTTGTGAATGCCTTGTTCGACCACTTCGTCCCACAGCGCGCGCGGGAAGCCGGTCTCTTCGATGCGCGTCAGCGCATCCCAGTCGAGGCGATCGCCGAACAGGCGGTTGACGCTGTCTTCGAGTATCTGTCGGGTTTCGTTCATCGCACACCCAGCCCCTTGGCAATGATGCCGCGCATGATTTCCGGCGTGCCGCCGCGCAGCGAGAAGGATGGCGCCACCTGCACCAGGCTGCCGAGGACCTGCTGGTACTCGGTGCCAAAGCCTTCGAGCGTCGGCTCGAGTTCGCACAACTCCTGGCACAGCCCCGGCAAGGCCTGTTCGAACTGGCACCCGAGGTCCTTGACCACCGAGGCCTCCAGCGCCGGGTCCTCGCCGGCATTCAGCTTGGCGGCGATGCTGAGCGACATGTTGCGGAGCGTCGCCGCCCACGCCACCTGGGCGCCGATGCGCGCGAGCGTTGCCGACGAAGCCTTCTCGCCGACCTGGTCGATGAGCTTGCGCAGCAGGAAGAAGCACGAGAGGTAGCGTTCCGGGCCGCTGCGCTCGAAGGCGAGTTCCTCGGTGACCTGGCGCCAGCCTTCGCCCTCCTTACCGATCAGCGCATCCTCGGGCAGTTCGGCATCGACGAAGGCGACCTCGTTGAAGTTGCGCCCGCCGGCGAGGTTCTGGATGGTGCGCGGCGTGATGCCCTGGGTCTGGTCGAGATCGATGAGGAACTGCGACAGGCCGGCATGCTTCTTGTTCGGATCGGGGTCGGTGCGGAACAACGCGATCATGTAGTTCGCGCGATGGGCGTTGGAGGTCCAGATCTTGGTACCGTTGACCCGCCAGCCGCCGGGGATACGCTCGGCGCGGGTGCGCAGCGAGGCGAGGTCCGAACCCGAGTTCGGTTCGCTCATGCCGATGGCGAAGCAGGCGCGACCGGCGGTGATCTTCGGCACGATTTCGTGCTTCTGCGCCTCGGTGCCGTAGCGCACGATGAGCGGCCCGCTCTGGCGATCGGCGACCCAGTGCAGCCCGGTCGGCGCGCCGGCGACGAGGCATTCCTCGACCACCACGTAGCGTTCGAGCGCGCTGCGGCCGTGACCGCCGTAGGCCTTGGGCAGGGTCATGCCGAGCCAGCCGCGATCGCCCAGTTTCGCGCTGAACTCGGCGTCGTAGGCCTCCCAGCTGTGGCTGCGCTTGACCACCGACATGCCGGGCAGGGTCTCGGCGAGGAAGGCACGCACCTCGGCGCGCAAGGCATCCAGCTCGCCCGGCAGGCTGGGCGGCTCGAAGCGGAGCTTGTCGGCTACTGAAGTCATGGGCACTCCGTCTGTTCAATCGGCCCGGTTGGATTGTCGCATTCGGCGCCACCGCCCCGGGCAGGCGGCGGTGGGCTGCCGCTGGCGGGCTTCAGCTACCGTGAGCGTAGGCCCACGCCCGTTCGGCGAACTGCTCGACGATGTCGGTGGTGCGCGGCGCATCGGCGCTGGCGGCGGTACCGTCCTGCACGCGCTTGATGATGCCCTGGTAGATGGCAGCCAGCCGCCACACCGTGTACGCCTTGTAGAACGGCAGGTTGGGGATTTCGCTGCGCCCACTCAACTCGCAGTAGCGTGCGATGTACTGCTCCTCGGTGGGAATGCCGAGTGCCGGCAGGTCGAGGCCTTCGAGGCTCGATACCCGCTCGTCGATGGCCGGGATGATCCAGGGTGCCATGTGGTAGGTGAAATCACCGAGCGGATGCCCCAGCGTCGACAGTTCCCAGTCGAGCACCGCGACCACGCGCGATTCGCTGGGATGGATGATCATATTGTCGAGGCGATAGTCGCCGTGGATGACGCAGGTCTCCTGCGAATCCGGGATGTTCTTCGGCAGCCACGCGTTGAGCTCGTTCATGCGCGGGATGACGCTGGTCTCGGAGGCTTCGTAGATCTTGGTCCAGCGGTGGATCTGGCGGGCCATGTAGTCGGTCGTCTTGCCGAAACCGTCGAGACCGATCTTCGCGTAGTCGAGGCCCTGCAGGTGGGCGAGCGTGGAGACCATGGCATCGTAGATCGCGCTGCGCTCGGCCGGGGTGAGACCGGGCAGGGCGAGATCCCAGAAAATGCGTCCCTCGACCATCTCCATGACGTAGAACATCGTGCCGAGGACCGCTTCGTCCTCGCACAACGCGAACGCGCGCGGCACCGGGAAGCCGGCGGCATGCAGCGCGCTGATGACACGGAACTCGCGATCGACCGCGTGCGCCGAGGGCAGCAGCTTGCCCGGTGGTTTGCGCCGGAGCACGTAGCGTGCCGCCGGCGTCACCAGCTGGTAGGTCGGGTTGGATTGGCCGCCCTTGAACTCGCGTACTTCGAGTGGGCCGGCATAACCCTCGACGTTGGCATCCATCCAGCGTGCCAGCGCGGCGTCGTCCAGGCGCAGGTGCGCCTGCACTTCCTTGGTCCCGGAGAATTTTTCCTGTCTCGTGCTCATCGTGGTCTCTGTCTCGAAAGGGATGCGGTTCACTCAGGCAACGATGCCCTGGTCGTGCAACTTGCCAATGGCGCCACCATCGAGGCCCAGCACCTCGGCCAGGATCTCGTCGGTATGCTCACCAACGCGTGGCGCGCGGCGTGCTGGCTCACGCGCGACGGCGGAGAACGTCCCCGGCACCCCGGGCACCGGGTAGGTGCCGATGCCGGGCTGTTCGACCTCGGCAAAGAGCGGGTTGTCGGCCGAGCAGTCAGGGTCCTCGTTCACGAGTTCGGTGATGCTCTGGTAGGCGTCCCAGCAGATGCCGCAGTCGTCGAGGATACGTGCCAGGTCGGACAACGGATGATGGGCGACCCAGGGTTCGAACAAGGCGCACAGCTCGCGGCGGGCCTTGAAGCGATCTCCCTCGCGTGCGAAGTCGAGGCCGAGGCGGGTGGCGAGGCCGGCGACCTCGGCCGCCGTGCCGCTCGCTTCGAGCAGGCGCTCCCACTGCTTGGCGCTGACCGCGATGATCATGATGCGACGGCCATCGGCCGTGACGAAATCGCGGCCCAGCGCGCCGTAGAGATAGTTGCCGTGGCGGCCGCGCTGCTCGCCGTTGATCTTCACTTCGCCGATGAGGCCGAGGTTGCCGACGTTGGCCAGCGCGACATCGGCCAGCGCGAGCGTGATGCGCTGCCCCTCGCCGGTCAGGCGCCGGTGGCGCTCGGCGGCGAGGATGTCGAGCGCCGCGAGGTAGGCACAGGCGATGTCCCAGGCCGGCAGCACGTGGTTGACCGGGCGGTCATCGTCCTCCGGCCCGGTGACGAAGGGGAAGCCGACCTTGGCGTTGACCGTGTAATCGAGCGCGGTGCCGCCGCGGCGATCGCCGATGATCTCGTGCTGGATGAGGTCCGGGCGGCGCTGCTTCAGGGCCTCGAAGTCGAGGAAGCCGCGGGCCGGCAGGTTGGTCGAGAAGATGCCGCCGGCTTCGCCGGGCGCGCAGATGAGATCGGTGATGAGCTCGCGCCCGGCTGGCGACCGCAGGTCGATGGCTATCGAACGCTTGCCCTTGTTCATCTCCGCCCAGTAGATGCTGGTGTTGTCGGCGGTGACCGGCCAGCGGCGGTAGTCGATGCCACCGCCGATCTGGTCGAAGCGAATGACGTCGGCGCCCATCTGGGCCAGGGTCATGCCACACATCGGCGCGGCTATGAAGGCCGAGCCCTCGACGATGCGCAGGCCTTTCAGCAGTGCTTGCATGGTGAAACCTCGCGATCAGTCGACGATACGGGCATGGCCGTGGTTGAGCACCACGACATCGCGTTCCACCACGGTGGTACGGAACTGCACGGCGTGGCCGTCCCGCCACATCTCGGTACGCAGGGTTTCACCCGGCAGCACCGGCGCACTGAAACGTACCTGCACCCCACGCAGGCGTGCGGCGTCGTGCTCGCAACAGGTCTCGACGAGTGCGCGCATCGCCATGCTCAGGGTGCAACGGCCGTGCAGGATGGGGCGCTCGAAACCGGCGCCGCGGGCGACCGCCGGGTCGGCATGCAGGGGATTCATGTCGCCGCACAGGCGGTAGAGCAGGGCAGCCTGCGGCAGGGTGGACAGCTCGCACACGGCGTCGGCCGCGCGCTCCGGTGGCGCGGCGAGCGGCGCGCGCGCCTGGCCACCGCCGCCGAAGCCGCCGTCGCCGCGCGCCAGCGTGTTCGAGGACACCGTGGCGAGATGGGTGCCGTCGGCGGCGTGCAGTTCCTTGCGCAGGTAGACGAAGCAGCCCTTGTCGGCGCCGCGATCGACGACGTCTTCGATCACGGTACAGCCGTGGATGCGACCGGCCACCGGCAGCGGCTGGTGGATCTCGATCGACTCCTCCGCGTGCAGCACCTTCTGCCAGGTGAAGCCGTACTCGGGGTCGCGCATCCAGAAGCCGGGATAGGCCACGATCATGGCCATGCCGGGCAATGACTTCAGCCCGTCTTCGTAGACGTACTGCAACTGGCGCAAGTCGACCGGGTCGGCGCCGAGACCGAGCGCGAGCGCATAGAGAATGGTGTCCTTGACGGTGATCTCGTCGTCCGCTTCGTGGACGACACGACCGATCAACTGGCTGTGGTCGCGCATGCTCTCTCCCCTGGAAATGGTCAGCCGTCGGTGGTCGCGGGTGCCGCCCGTCAACCGGCGTTCATGATCAGCTCGCGCGCGACGACCTTGAGCGCGAGGGTCTCCTCGGCGCCTTCGAAGATCGACAGCACGCGGGCATCGACGAAGTAACGGCTGACGGGGGTCTCCTCCGAGTAGCCCATGCCGCCGTGGATCTGCAGCGCTTCGCGCGAGATGGACTCGGCCGCGCGGCAGGCATAGAGCTTGACCAGGCTCGCTTCCATCTGGCCGCGGCCCTGGTCCATCAGCCGCGCGACGTTGTAGGTCATTTCCTGGCAGGCGCGCAGGTTGGCCGCCATCGACACGATCTTGGCCCGCGTCAGCTGGTAGTCCGCGAGCGCCTGGCCGAACACACGGCGATCGCGCGCGTAGCTCATGGCCTGCTCGAAGGCCGCGCGCATCAGCCCGCAGGCGCGCGCCGCGGTCTGCAAGCGACCGCCGGCGAAGCCGGCCATGGTCTGGTAGAACCCTTTGCCCTCGGCCTGCGGGCCGCCGACCAGGTTCTCGGCCGGCACGAACAGGTTGTCGAAGAACAGGGTGTAGGAGTGCATGCCGCGGTATCCGATCGTGGGGATCGCCTTACCCGACAGGCTGCCGCCCTGCGGGGCGTGGTAGTCGAAGGCCTTGGCGTCGGTCGGCGTCTTCTCGACCAGGAACAGCGAGAGGCCGCGATGGCCGGCCGCGGGGTCGGGATCGGTGCGCGCGAGTACGAGCAACAGCCCGGCCTTGCCGGCGAAGGTACACCAGGTCTTGGCGCCGTTCAGCAGCCAGCCGCCCTCGGTGCGCGTCGCGCGCAGGCGCACCGCGGCGACGTCAGAGCCGCAATCGGGCTCGGTGACGGCGATCGCGACCAGCGGCTTGCCGGCGGCGATCCCCGGCAGCCAGCGTTTCATCTGGGTCTCGTCACCGCCGGCGAGGAGCGCGCGCGAGAGGATCTCCGGGCGGGTCAGCGGCGAGCCGGCCGCGGCCAGCGAAGCCCGTGAAAGCTCCTCGGTGACCACGCACATGGCGAGGTTGTCGTGGCCCTCGTCGGGCGCCGTGCCACCGTAGGCTTCCGGGATCGACAGCGCGAAGCAGCCCATCTCGACCAGCGCGTCGAGGATGGCGTCAGGAATGGTCAGGTCCTCGCGGTGGATATGCTCGGCCAGCGGCTGGACGATGTCCTCGGCAATGCGCGCGAAGCTCGCCGCGATGATCTGCTTGTCTTCGTCGAGCAGGGAGCGGCCGTGGTGTCCGTCTCGGAGCACCATCGCACCGGTTTCCTCGAGGAAGGCCGGCGCGGCGTAATGGGCGACGAGCGTATTGACCGCGGCGTTCTCGAAAGCCTGCGCGAGGTCGCGCGCGGCGAGCCCGGTCATGTGACGGATCTTCTCGAAGCGTGCGCGCAGCTTGAGCAGGATCTCGGCGACGAAGGCGCCGGCCAGACGCACCTCGAGTTCGGCGCCGTGGTTGGCACCGGCTGCCGAAGTCATGCACGACCGCGCGTATTCGATGATCGACCGCGCGCCGTGCAACTCCGCCCGGATCATGGCGAACTCGTAGCCCTGCACCTGGCAGGCATCGAGGGCCGCGGCGCCGCCGGCGGCCGCGACCTCCGCGCGGGTGTGCGCGAGGGCACGCTGGAACAGGGCGTCGATGCCGTCGAGCAACGCCGGCACGCCGGCGAGATCGGAAGGCTGGCCGGTTGTCACACGGGATCCCAGGGCCACACGTCCTGCGAACGGTCGAGGGCGTAGAAATTGGGCTTCATGGCCGGGATGCAGTGCTCGGCGATGGTCTCCGGGGTCCAGCCTTCGCCGCGGTGCATCGAACGTAACGGACGGTGCTGGCTCATGAGGAAGATCTCGTTGTTACGCACGGCGAAAATCTGTCCGCTGACGTCCTTGGCTGCCTCCGAGCACAGGAACACCGCCATGGGTGCAATCTTGGCCGGGGTCATTTCCTTCAGCCGTTCGATGCGCTGCTTCTGCGCCTCGTCGGTGATCGGGATGGTGCCGATCATGCGCGTCCAGGCGAAGGGCGCGATGCAGTTCGAGCGCACGTTGTAACGCCCGAGGTCGAGGGCGATGCTCTTCGACAGAGCGGCGATACCGAGCTTGGCCGCGGCATAGTTGGCCTGGCCGAAATTACCGATGAGGCCCGAAGTCGAGGTCATGTGCACGTAGGCGCCGGTCTCGCGCGATTTGAAATGCTCGCAGGCGGCGCGGCTGACGTAGAAGCTGCCGTTCAGGTGGACGTTGATGACGTCGTGCCACTCGTCGAGGCTCATCTTGTGGAAGATGCGATCGCGCAGGATGCCGGCGTTGTTGACCACGGCATCGAGCTGGCCGAAGGAATCGATGGCCTGCTGCACCATCTCCTCGGCGTGGTCGGGATTCGACACGCTGCCGAAATTGGCCACGGCCTTGCCACCCATGGCCTCGATCTCGCGCACCACTTCCTGCGCCGGCGTGCCCTCGATGTCGGTGCCGTCGGTCGATGCGCCGAGGTCGTTGACCACCACGCTGGCGCCGGCGCCGGCCATGGCCAGCGCGAAGTCACGGCCGATACCGCGGCCTGCACCCGTGATCAGAACTACCTTGCCGTCGAGGATACCCATCGTTCTGTGCCTCCCTTGAGGTTGTGATGGCGGCGTGCCGGATGACTGCCGCGTATGGTCCGCACGGTGCGCGCGCCGGGTCTGGCTCGCCACGCGGACCGTGCAAAGATTGTTCGAATGCTGAGCGGCGCGCGCCCCGTTGCAGAGTCCACGCGACGCCAGTCCTGGTCGACCTCCCGACGCCGCCACGCGTGCGACGAAGCAGGGCGGGAGTTTACTCGATTCGTTCGCGGCGACGAAATCGCGCCGCGGCCGCTGAGACCGCCACAGAGTCGCCGGCGTCGTGCCCCGGGCAGGGCCGAATCCGCGCGAATGATCCGGGCTAGAATGGCGCCCCGTCGCACTCCCCGCGGCGCGAGGATCCGCCACTTCGCCATGCTCCAACTCCAGGTGACGACTTTCGACGGCGTGCCCATGGTGCGCGCGGGTGACGATCTCGCGCGCCTCGCGCTCGACGCCGCCGCGCGCCATGACCTGCGCTTCGCCGATGGCGACATCCTCGTCTTCGCGCAGAAGATCGTGTCCAAGGCCGAGGGTCGCCTGGTAAGCCTGGCCGAGGTCGAGGTGGGGGAGGAAGCGCGCACACTGGCCGCCGCGACCGACAAGGATCCGCGCCTCGTCCAGCTCATCCTCGACGAGTCGGCCTGCGTGATGCGTGCCAAGCCCGGCGTCATCATCGTCCGTCATCGTCTCGGCCACGTCGGCGCCAACGCCGGCATCGATCAATCCAACATCGAGCACGCGGGCGGCGAGTGCGCGTTGCTCCTGCCGCGCGATCCGGATGCGTCCGCCGCGCGCCTGCACGAAGCGCTGCGCGCGGCGACGGGTGCACACGTCGCCGTGCTCATCGCCGACAGCCTCAACCGGCCGTGGCGACTCGGCACCATCGGCGGCGCCATCGGCTGCGCGGGCTTCGAAGTGCTCGATGATCGCCGCGGCCTGACCGACATCTACGGCCGCGAACTCAAGGTGACCATGATCAACCGCGCCGATTCCATCGCCGCCTTCGCCACGCTCGCCATGGGTGAGACCGTCGAACGCACGCCGCTCGCGCTGGTGCGCGGTTTTGCGCCGGATGCACGTTGCGGCCTGGCCGCCGACATCATGCGCCCGCTCGCCGACGACCTGTTCCAGTAACGGCCGTGGCACGCTATCTCGCCATCACCGGCGGCGTCGGCGGCGCCAAGCTCGCCCTCGGCCTGACCCATTTGTTATCGCCCGACGCACTCGCCTTCGCGGTCAACACCGGCGACGACTTCGAACACCTGGGCCTGCACGTCAGCCCCGATCTGGACACGTTGATGTATACCCTGTCGGGACTCAGCAATCCCGAGACCGGCTGGGGCCGCGTCAACGAGAGCTGGCACTTCATCGACACCTTGCGCACGCTCGGTGGTGAGGACTGGTTCAACCTCGGCGACCGCGATCTCGCGGTGCACGTGCTGCGCACGCAAATGCTGCGCGCAGGCGAGCCGCTCGACGCCGTCACCCGTCATCTCCACGGCACGCTCGGCATCGCGCACGCGGCCTTCCCGATGAGCAACGATCGCGTCGCTACGGAGGTCGTCACCGCGACCGGGCGGCTCGCCTTCCAGCACTATTTCGTGCGCGAGCGCTGCGCGCCGCGGGTCGAACGGATCGAGTTTCGCGGTGCGGTCGCGGCGCGCGCGCAACCGGACATCCTGGCCTGGCTCGGTGCCGACGATCTCGCAGGTGTCGTCATCTGCCCGTCGAATCCATTCCTGAGTGTCGACCCGCTGCTGGCGCTGCCCGAACTGCGCGCGGCGCTTGCGTCGTGTCGCGCACCGGTCGTCGCGGTGTCGCCGATCGTCGGCGGCGAGGCCATCAAGGGACCGACCGCCAAGATCATGGGCGAACTCGGTCTGCCGCTCGACGCCGGCGCGATCGCCAGGCATTACACTGGCCTCATCGACGGCTTCATCGTCGACCACTGCGACGCCGCGCTGGTGCCCCGGATCGCCCACGACGAACTCGCCGTGATCGCCGCGCCGAGCGTCATGCGGACGCTGGACGATCGGATCAATCTGGCGCACACTGCCCTCGATTTTCTCGGCACGCTCTGAACGCTCATGTGGGTAGTCGTACCGGTCAAGCGCTTCTCGAATGCCAAGACGCGCCTGGCCAGCCTGTTGTCCGAAGCCGAACGCGAATCGCTCGCCCAGGCGATGCTGCACGACGTGCTGGGCGCGGTACACGCCGCGCGCCTGGTGGCGGGGATCCTGGTCGTCTCGCACGAGGTGCGCGCACGCTATGCGGTCGAACGTCTCGGCGGTCTGTTCCTGGAGGAGAACGGCAACGGTCTCAACGCGGCCGTGCGCCAGGCCGGCCAGTGGCTCACCACTCACGGCCAGCGCGGGCTGCTGATGATCCCGGGCGACGTGCCGCTGGTGACCGCAGCCGAGATCGATGAACTCGTCGCCGCGCACGGCGCCGCACCGGCGGTGACGCTTGCGCCCGACCGCGAACGCGACGGCACCAACGCGCTCGCCGTCAGCCCTGCCGAGGTCATTCCGTTCAGCTTCGGGCGCGGCAGCTTCGCCGCCCATTGCGAAGCCGCACGCGCGACCGGCATCGCGCCGGGCGTGCTGCATCTGAACGGCATCGCGCACGACATCGACAACCCCATGGACCTGCGCACGCTGGTCACCCACGATGCCGAGACCGAGACCCTCGACTACCTCTGCGACAGCGGTATCGCGCGTCGCGTGCTGACCCGCCGCCACGACGGCGCCGAGGCCAGCGGTGCAGCCGCCGCGTCCCAAGTGATCTGAACGCGAGCGGTCGATGACCATCCACGCGGCAATCGAACGCGCTGCAGCGGGCCACCGGCTCGACGACGTCGCCGCGCTCGCGCTGGCCGAAGCAGGCGACCTCGCCCTGCTGATGGAGGTCGCGGCGGGGCTGCGCGATGCCGGCTTCGGCAACGGCGTGACCTACTCACGCAAGATCTTCATCCCGCTGACCCGGCTGTGCCGCGACGTCTGCCACTACTGCACCTTCGCCACCGCGCCGAAACGCGTCGAACAGCCCTACATGGATCTCGACGCCGTCGTCGCGCTGGCGCGCGACGGCCAGCGACTGGGCTGCAAGGAAGCGCTGTTCACGCTCGGCGAGCGCCCGGAGCTGCGCTACGCCGCGGCACGCGACGCGCTGGCGGCGATGGGTTACGCGAGCACGCTCGACTACCTGCGTGCGGCGGCCGACGCCGTCCAGCGTGAGACCGGCCTGCTGCCGCACATGAATCCGGGCACCTTGTCGGCCGCGGAGTGCGCGATGCTCCGCGAGGTCTCGCCGAGCATGGGCATCATGCTCGAATCGGCGAGTGACCGGCTGTGCGGGAAGGGCATGCCGCATTACGGTTCGCCCGACAAGGTGCCGGCGGTCCGTCTCGCCACCCTGCGCGAAGCGGGGCGGGCACGCATCCCGTTCACCACGGGCATTCTGATCGGCATCGGCGAGACGCGTCGCGAACGCATCGAGTCGCTGCTCGCCATCCGTGCCCTGCACGAGGAATTCGGGCACATCCAGGAAGTGATCGTGCAGAACTTCCGCGCCAAGCCCGACACCAAGATGCACGCCGCGCCGGAGCCGGATCTGGAGGAGATGCTGTGGACGCTGGCCGTCACGCGGCTCGTCTTCGGCGCCGACATGAGCATCCAGGCGCCGCCCAACCTGAGCCCGGGCGCGCTGCCGCAACTGGTCGGCGCCGGCATCAACGACTGGGGCGGGGTGTCACCGCTGACCCCTGACCACGTCAACCCGGAAGCGCCCTGGCCACACCTCGAGCAACTCGCCCGCGACACCGACGAGGCCGGCAAGCACCTGTTCGAGCGGCTGACCCTCTACCCGCAGTACGTGCGTGATGCCGCGACCTGGGTCGATGCGCGCTTCCACACGCCGCTGCTGCAGATGACCGATGCCGACGGCTACCCGCGCACCGACGAGTGGTCGCCGGGCGAAGCGGTCGAGCCGCCACCGGCCGTGCTCGCCGCCATCACCACGCCGCCGCGCCGCATCTCGCCGGACATCGCCGGCATTCTCGCCCGCGTCGACGACGGCGCGCTGCTGGACGATGCCGAGATCGAACGCCTGTTCCGCGCCCGCGGCGACGATTTCGCCGCCGTCTGCCAGGCCGCCGACCGCAAGCGCGACGCGGTCAACGGCGACACCGTCAGTTTCGTCGTCAACCGCAATATCAACTACACCAACGTCTGCTACTTCAAGTGCCAGTTCTGCGCTTTCTCCAAGGGCAAGCTGTCGGAGAACCTGCGCGGCGATCCCTACGATCTCGACATGGACGAAGTCCAGCGCCGCGTGCACGAGGCCTGGTCGCGCGGTGCAACCGAGGTGTGCATGCAGGGCGGCATCCACCCGCAGTACACCGGCGAGACCTACCTCGGCATCCTCGCCGCGGTGAAGGCCGCCGAGCCCGGCATGCACGTGCATGCGTTCTCACCGCTGGAAGTGTGGCAGGGCGCGGCGACGTTGAAACTCACGCTCGCGGAATACCTTTCCCGCCTCAAGGCGGCCGGCCTCGGCACCCTGCCCGGTACCGCCGCCGAAGTCCTCGACGACGAGGTGCGCGCCGTATTGTGCCCGGACAAGATCAATACCGCGCAGTGGCTCGACGTCATGCGCGCCGCGCACGGCGTCGGCTTCCGCACCACGGCGACGATCATGTACGGCCACGTCGACCATTACGTGCACTGGGCGCGCCACCTGCGCCGCGTGCGTGACCTGCAGCGCGAGACCGGCGGTTTCACCGAGTTCGTGCCGCTGCCCTTCGTGCACATGGAGGCACCGCTCTACCTCAAGGGGCGGGCACGACGCGGCCCGACCTTCCGCGAGGCGGTGTTGATGCACGCCGTGGCGCGCCTCGTGCTGCATCCCCACGTCACCAACATCCAGACCTCGTGGGTGAAGATGGGGCATGCCGGTGTGGTCGCCTGTCTCACCGCCGGCGCCAACGATCTCGGCGGCACGCTGATGAACGAAAGCATCACCCGCGCCGCCGGTGCCGGGCATGGCCAGGAGACCTCGCCCGAGCAGATGCTGGCCATGATCACTGCCGCCGGCCGTGACCCGGTGCAACGCACCACGACCTACGGCGAGGTACCGACCGAACGTGTCGTCGCGGCGCGCAACGCGCCCGAACTCGCTGCCATCGTCAACACGCCGGCACGCAAGTACGAGCGCCGCGAACGGCGCCCGCTGGTGCGTTCCGCCGCCTCGCGCGCCGAGGCCGGCTGACAGCCCGCGCGCGAACGCCGGCGCGGCTGCACGGCCCGCGTCACTGAAACGATTTCATGCTCGAGCTCACACGGGGAGGAGCACCATGGCTGCATTGCCGAAACACATCCTGAACGGGTACCGCATACTCGACATGACCCACGTGCTGGCCGGCCCGACCGCCACACGCCTGATGGCCGAGATGGGCGCCGAGGTCATCAAGGTCGAGTTCCCGCCGCTCGGCGACGTCTCGCGTGCGCTGCCCGGTCATCGCAATGGCCGCAGCGCGTACTACGCACAGCAGAACCGCGGCAAGTACAGCATCTGCCTCAATGCCAAGGCGGACGAGGGCAAGGCCATCCTGCGTGAGCTGATCGCGAAATCCGACGTCTTCATCGAGAATTTCGCGCCCGGTGTGATCGGCCGCCTCGGCTTCGGCTGGGAGCAGGTCCATGCCCTCAACCCGAACATCGTGATGTGTTCGATCTCGGCGCTGGGCCAGGAAGGCGAGTTGTCGGCGCTGCCCGGCTTCGACTACATCGCGCAGGCCTACAGCGGCATCATGGGCATGATCGGCGAGCCCGGTGGGCCGCCGTCCTTCCCGATGGCCGGCATGGGTGACGTCATGACCGGTGTGCATGCCGCTGCCGCCATCGGCTTCGCCCTGCTGCACCGGGAACGGGGTGGCGAGGGCACCTTCCTCGACATCTCGCTGCTCGACGCCTACACCCACTGCCACGAACTCAACGTGCAGATCTACAGCATGACCGACGGCGCGACCCAACCGACGCGCTCGGGCCATCACCATTTCGCGGTCTGCCCGCTCGGCCTGTTCAAAGGCAGGGAGGACTGGATCTGCATCATCGCCCTGCAACCGCAATGGCCGGCGGTGTGCCGCGCCATCGGCCGACCCGATCTCATCGACGATCCGCGCTACGACACCAACGAGAAGCGCTGCGCGGCGTCGCAGGAAGTGATCGACATCATCCAGGCCTGGGTCGATGCACAACCCTCGGACAAGGCCATTCTCGCCGCGCTCGAACGCGAACGCGTGCCCTGCGCGCCGGTACTGACCATCGAGCAGCTCGCCAACCACCCGCACATGCGCGGGCGTGGCACCATCCGCACCATCAGCGACCCCAAGCTCGGCGAAGTGCTGATGCCGGGCATGCCGCTGCGTTTCAAGGGCTTCCCGCACAACCCGCCGCTGGACGCCGCCGCGCTCGGTGAGCACAACGGCCAGGTGCTGACCGAGATCCTCGGCTACGACGCCGCGCGCGTCGCCGCACTGGGCGAGGCGGGGGTGTTGTTCAGCAATCCCGATACCTGAGTTCAGCCGAGCGCGCGGCGCAACGGTCGCACCAGCGCCGCCATGACCAGGCAGGCGACCAGTGCAACCGCCGTCAGCACGCCGAAGATGGCGGTCAGCGCCAGCGTGTCGTACAGCCCGGCGACGCGGCCACCGACATAGGAGCCGATCGAGGTCGCCAGGAACCAGATGCCCATGGTCAACCCGGCGATACGCGCCGGCGCCAGCCGGCTCATCGCCGACAGCCCCACCGGGCTCAGGCACATCTCGCCGATGGTGTGCAGGAAGTACATCGTCGTCAGCCACAGCGGGCTCACCCGCACGCCCGCGGCGGCATTCGCCGCAGCCCCGATCATCACCGCGTAGCCGAGCGCCATGAAGAGCAGGCCGAGGGCGAACTTGGCCGGGCTGGACGGCTCGCGCGGGCCGAGCCTGAACCACAGCCAGGCGAAGGCCGGGGCGAGCCCGCAGATGATGAAGATCGGGTTCAACGACTGCATCCAGCTGGCCGGGAAATCGAAGCCGAACAAGGTGGTATCGGTGTTGCGCTCGGCAAACAGGTTGAGTGTCGAGCCGCCCTGCTCGTAGAGCGACCAGAACACGGTTGCGCCGACGAACAACACCAGTACCAGCCACAGCCGTCGCCGCTCGGCCACGCTCCACTCGGCGTAGGCGAACACCCAGCCGAAGAAGGCGACGGTGATGACCAGCAGCAGCACGCCGAAGGCATTGCCGATCCAGGCCGCGCTCAGTTCGACCACGCCGAAGTAAGCCAGCACGGTACCGACGATGACGACCGCCACCAAGGTGACGACGCCACGGGAGAGCTGGTCACGCACGGCGTCGTCGCGCGGCGGTCGTGCGCCCGCCTCACCGAGATGTCGCGCGCCGTGCAGGTAGTGCACGAGCCCCGCCGCCATGCCCACCGCTGCCGCGCCGAAGCCGAAATG
Source organism: Gammaproteobacteria bacterium (assembly GCA_050184115.1). GTDB lineage: Bacteria > Pseudomonadota > Gammaproteobacteria > JACKNG01. The sequence continues at coordinate 38,897 of JBFXAQ010000010.1, forward strand.
CCAGGACAACGCCGGGTCGAGGCCGAAGCCGGTCAGCATTTCGCGAAACCCCGTGCCCTGGCCGAGCCAGCCGCACACCAGCGGCGCCATGAAGGCGCCGACATTGATGCCCATGTAGTAGAGCGAATAGCCGGCGTCGCGGCGGCCGTCACCGACGCCGTAGAGCTGCCCGACCAGGGTGCTGATGTTCGGCTTCAGCAGGCCGGTGCCGACGACCAGCAGCACCAGCCCGAGGTAGAAGCTGGTGAGCGTCGGCACGGCGAGCGCGATGTGCCCGCACATGATGACGACGCCGCCGGTGAAGGTGGCATGGCGCAGGCCGAGCAGGCGATCGGCGAGCCAGCCACCGGGCAGGCAGGCGAGGTAGACCATCGCCGTGTAGAGACCGTAGACGGTGCCGGCATGGGCGACGTCGAAGCCGAGCCCGCCGCTCGCCACCGGCGCGGTCATGAACAGGATCAGGATGGCGCGCATGCCGTAGTAGCTGAAGCGCTCCCACATCTCGGTGAAGAAGAGGGTCTTGAGCCCGCGGGGATGGCCGAAGAAGGCGGTGTCGTGGCCGGCGGCGGGCATGCCTGCCGTCAGGTCGGCGTCTGCCATGGTCTGCTCGTTCCAGGGAATGGCGCAGCGGCGAGTGTAGCCCGCCGGCGCCACGCGCTCACTCGGGCGCCGCCGTGCCGGTCACCGAACGGTGCTGGAGGAGGGCGTGGACGGCGAGCAGCGCGAGGCCGAGCACGATGGCGACGATGCCGGCGAGGTCGCTCGCGGCAAGGTATTCGCCAAGCTGCCAGGAACTCGAGATCACCGCGATCACCGGCACCATCAGGGTCATCAGGCTCGCCGTGCCGGCCGGCAGGCGGTGCAGCAGGTAGACCCACAGCGCCCAGCCGGCGCCGGTCGAGACCAGGGCCGTCACGCCGAGGACGGTGAGGAAGCGCGGGGTCCAATGCACCGCGGGCTCGTCGGCGCCGAGCGCGAACGCGCACAGCACGAGGCCACCGAAGAACATCTGCCAGGCAGTCAGCGCGAGCAGGTCAATCGGGCCACGCGACTGGATGCGCTTGACCACGATGACGCCCAAGGCCCAGAACCAGGCCGCGCCGAGTGCGAGCAGGGTGCTGCGCGGGCTACCGGCGAAGGTCGCAGGGTTGAGCACGCAGCAGAGCCCGAGCGCGGCGGCCGCCACCGCCGGCCATTGCAGCCCACGCAGACGTTCGCCCAGCAATCGCCAACCCAGGATCAGGGTCCAGAACGGCATGGTGTAGACCAGGATGGAGGTGCGGTTGGCCGCGCCCTCGACCAGCGCCCACTGCGAGCAGCCGACCAGGCCGGTGGTGTTGACCAGTCCGAGCACCACCAGCTCGCGCCAGCGCCCGACCCGCACCGGCCGGCGTAGCAGCGGCAACAGCGCGAGCAGGGCGCAGGCGCCGAGCAGGGTGCGCAGACCGGCATAGCTGAACGGCCCGGCATCGAGCAGGCCAATCTTGAGCAGTACCCAGCTGTAACCCCACACCACGCACAGCGCGACGAAGGCCAGCAGCGGGCCGAGCCAGGTGCGTGGCATCGACGGCGTGCTCAGGGCGTGGACGGATGGCCACGGGCAGGCGCCCCGGCGACACACCCGGGCACCGGCACCACGCGCGCGCGCAGGACCCCGGTTCGACGAGCCGGTGTCATTCAATCGCCCTCGAAATGCGGTGGCGTGCCGTCGAGGTAGGCCCGGGCCGCGGCCTTCTGGTCGGCCGTGCCGAGGGCGAACAGGTTCTGGTCGGCGTCCATGTGCATCAGGGCGCGATCGAGCGCGCCGCTGATGGCATTCACGCTGCGCTTGATCATCTGCGCCGCGATCGGCGACTTGTCGACGTAGGTCTGCGCGAACACGCAGGCCTGCTCGACGACTTCGCCGACCGGCACGATCGATTCGAGCAGCCCCCAGGCCAGCAGGGTCTCGGCATGCACGCGTTCCCCGCCGATGACGAGTCGCTTGGCCCGCGTCGGGCCGAGCAGGTGGATGGTCAGCGGCAGGCTCTGCCACATGAGGTTCATGCCGAGATCGATCTCGGGATACTGGATGAAGCAGTCGGCGGCGCCGATGCGGAAATCCGCCGCGGTGGCGAGGCACGCGCCGCCACCCAGCGCGCCGCCGTTCCACGCCGCGATGGTGATCTGGTCCATGCCGAGGATGGCGTGCAGGGCACGCTCGCCCATGCGCTGGCGCCGCCGGCGAAGGACCATTGGCGGTTGTTCGTCCCGGGCCAGTTCGTCGAGATCCGCCCCGGCGCAGAAATGGCGGCCGTTGCCGGTGAACACCACAACGCGCGTCTCGGCGTCGTCGCGGAAGCCGAGGGCACAGTGTTCGATCTCGGCCAGCAGGTCGTAGTTGACGGCATTGCAGCGACGCGGGCGGTTGAGATGCACGATCGCGAGGTGCTGACGTCGTTCGATTTCGAGATGTTGGTAGGTCGACATGGCGGGTGCTCCGCGTGCTTGGGAACGCCGATTATCGACGATGCCCGCGAGCGCCGTACGTCCGCGCGTACTAGGGGCGGTCAGTCACGCTCGACGTTGCGGCCGAGATCACCGAAGGCGAGTACCGGCGAGGCTTCGAGTTCGGCCGCATTCATGAGCGCGGAGACACGTTGCAACGCCGCCAGCACGTTCATCTGCTCCCACGCCGCAAGGTCGTCGAAACGGCGGGCGAAGACGTCCTGCAGCGCACTCGGGGCCCCGCTCAGCAACGCGCGACCGGCCGCGGTGAGTGTCAGTACGACGCAGCGCTTATCGCCCGCATCGCGTTCGCGCCCGATGAGATCGAGCGTCTCGAGCTTGGAGATCACGGCAGTCACCGTGCCCTGGCTCAGCACCAGTTCACGCGCGAGTTCGCCCGCGGTCATACGCCCCGCTGCATCGATCAACTGCAACGCGACGAACTGGGCGGTGGACAAGCCGGTCTCGCGCGCCAGAGTCTTCGACTGTAGATCCATTGCCCGCATGATCTGGCGCAGCGCGATGAGCGCTTCTTTGAAGATGTCGACCTCGGCCACGGCTGCCCCTCAGATGCGGCGCGGCATTCTAGCCTGGATTTCCAGGCTGACTTGCGCGCCATGCGCTGCACCGTCGGGGCGTCCGGCGGGCCGGTTCCATCCGCTGTCCCGGATGCCGGCCTGGGCGGCAGCGCGGTGGATGGGACGAAGGCTTGGGGCAGACGCCCCTCGGAGCGCCCCTCCCGGGTGCGCGGGTGCCGCGATGTCCAGGCGCGCCGGCACACGATTCGTGGCCCCAGGACGTCTGCGCATGGTCTGCAGATTGATTTTTTTCGATGGTTAAAATCTCCACTCAGACGACAACGAAGTCATTTCAATCAGTCCCTTAACGAAATTTTAGGTTGAATAATATTTTGATATACGAAATAATACGCCGTTCTTATCGCAACCTGATCAGGTCGCCGTCCCGCACTGCGCCGGCCTGAATCGAGCATGTCCCGTACCGAACCGCACGCCCCAGAGACACCTTCGAGCCTGTCCATCACCCCGCCCCGCGCGACGGATGCCGCCGCGGTGCATGCCCTGATCGCCCGCTGTCCGCCGCTCGATCGCAACTCGCTGTACTGCAACCTTCTGCAGTGCACGGATTTCGCCGCGACCTGCGCGCTGGCGCGCCTCGATGGCCGGGTCGTCGGCTTCGTGTCGGGTTATCGCCCGCCGGCGCAGCCGGCGGTGCTGTTCATCTGGCAGGTCGCGGTGGACCGGATCGCGCGCGGTCACGGTCTCGCCCGGCGATTGATTCTGGACATCCTCGATCGCGACGCCTGCGCTTCCGTTGCCTGGATTCACACCACCGTGACACCCGGTAACGGGCCCTCGCGGGCGATGTTCACCCGCCTCGCCGCGGAACTCGGCACCGGCGTCACGGTGCGGCCGCATTTCGACAAACACGTACACCTCGCCGGACAGGCCGACTCCGAGGAACTCTTCCTCATCGGTCCGTTCATCCCGCGGGGCACCACAGGAGACTGAACACCGCCATGGCCACTACTTCGACCGCCGCCCGACCCCAGGTCGAGACGACCACCTTCGACGAACTCGAATCCAACGTGCAGAGCTATGCGCGGTCCTTCCCCGTGGTGTTCGACACCGCCGAGGGCGCCTACCTGTTCGACGAATCCGGCAACCGCTACATCGATTTCCTCGCCGGCGCCGGCAGCCTCAACTACGGGCACAACAATGCCCACCTGCGCAGCCGCCTCATCGAGTACATCGCCGGCTGCGGCATCACCCACAGCCTCGACATGCACAGCGCCGCCAAGGAAGCGTTCCTGTCGACGTTCAACGAGAACATCCTCGCCCCGCGTGGCCTCGAGTACGTGGTGCAGTTCACCGGGCCGACCGGCACCAATGCCGTCGAGGCCGCGCTCAAGCTCGCCCGCAACATCAAGCAGCGCCACAACGTCATCGCCTTCACCAACGGCTTCCACGGCGTCTCGCTCGGCGCCATGGCCGCGACCGGCAACTCGCACCACCGCGACGCCGCCGGCCTGCCCCTGACCGGCGTCACCCACGTGCCGTTCTGCAACTATTTCGGCGACGAACTCGACACCATCGCCTACCTCGAACGCATGCTCGACGACCCCTCCAGCGGCCTCGACCATCCGGCCGCCGCCATCGTCGAGACGGTGCAGGGCGAAGGCGGTCTCAACGTCGCCACGGCACGCTGGTTGCGAGCGCTCGAACGGGTCTGCCGCAAGCACGACATGCTGCTCATCGTCGACGACATCCAGGCCGGCTGCGGCCGTACCGGCACCTTCTTCAGCTTCGAGCCGTCCGGCATCAAGCCCGACATCGTCACGCTGTCGAAATCGCTGTCCGGCTACGGCATCCCCTTTGCCGTGACCATCTTCCGCCCCGAGCTCGATTGCTGGAAACCGGGTGAACACAACGGCACCTTCCGCGGCAACAACCACGCCTTCGTCACCGCGACGGCCGCGCTCGAACGCTACTGGAGCGGGCGTGACTTCGAGGGCGAGATCGCGGCCAAGGCGACGCTCATCGGCGACGCCCTGGCCACGATCGCCGGCGACTACCCCGACGACGTCGTCGCCCCGCGTGGCCGCGGCATGATGCAGGGCCTCACCTGCCACAGCGGGCGGCTCGCCCGCGACATCGTGCGGCGCTGCTTCCGTGCCGGCCTGGTCATCGAGACCAGCGGTTCGGAGGACCAGGTCGTCAAGTGCCTGCCGCCGTTGGTGACGCCGAACGACACCCTGCACACGGCGCTGGAGATCCTGCGCGAATCGGTCAACGCCGCCGTCGCCGCCTACAAGCCGGACTGAAGTCAGAAGAGGGACAAGCAAGATGATCGTCCGCAACCTCGACGAGTGTCGCAAAACCAACCGCCGCATCGTCGCCAAGACCTGGGAAAGCACGCGGCTGCTGCTGCGCGGCGACGAGATGGGCTACTCGTTCCACATCACCACCATCTACGCCGGCACCGACACCGAGATGTGTTACGAGAACCATCTCGAGACCGTCTACTGCATCAGCGGTCGGGGCACGCTCGAATCACTCGTCACCGGCCAGACCTGGAACATCTTTCCTGGCCAGATGTACGCGCTGAACGAGCACGACCGGCACATCGTCCACGCCGAGACCGATCTCGAGCTCGCCTGCGTATTCAACCCGCCCTTGTTCGGCACCGAAGTCCACAACGAGAACGGCGTCTATCCGACGGAGGCCGACGTCGTCACCGATTGACCCCCAGGAGCCAGGCATGTCGCAACCCGCAGCCAACGTCGATCCCTATCCTTCGCGCGTCGAAGCGCAACCGCGTGTCAGTCCGCGCCAGGACCCGGTGGTGTGGTCGGCCTCGCGTGACGGCGCGCCCTTGAGCGAGACCGAGATCGCCCATTACGAGGAGAACGGCTACCTCATCCTGCCGGAGGTCTTCGACGGCAACGAGCTCGACCAGCTGCTCGCCGCCGCCGATGTCGCGCTCGCCCGTCACGGCATCGACGCGGCGACCATCATCGAAGAGCCGGACAGCCACGCGGTACGCTCGATCTTCGAGATCCACCGCCAGAACGAGCAGCTCGGCGCAGTGGCCCGCGATCCGCGCCTGGCCGACATCGCGCGCTACCTGCTCGGCGAGCCGGTCTACATCCACCAGTCACGCCTGAACTACAAGCCGGGTTTCGAGGGCAAGGATTTCTGGTGGCACTCCGATTTCGAGACCTGGCACATCGAGGACGGCATGCCGCGCATGCGCGCGCTGTCGATGTCCATCATGTTGACCGACAACCTGGTCTGCAATGGCCCGCTGCTGCTCGTCAACGGTTCGCACAAGCATTACGTCGCCTGTGTCGGCGAGACACCGGCCGAGCACTACAAGGCCTCGCTGAAGAAGCAGGAGTACGGCGTACCCGATCACGACAGCATCGCCCGGCTGTCCACTCGCGGCATCCGTGCGGCACTGGCCCGTGCCGGCAGCGTGGTGATCTTCGACTGCAACATCCTGCACGGCTCGGGCAGCAACATCTCGCCCTATCCGCGCAGCAACCTGTTCTTCGTCTACAACGCGCTGTCGAACCGCTGCGTGGCGCCGTTCAGCGGCCAGCCGCCGCGCCCACAACACATCGCCAACCGCGCTCACGTCGAGCCGGTCTGACGCGCGCGCGACAACCGCCGTGATCGCGCCCGCGTCGACGCGATCACGGTCGCCGATGCCATCATGGTCCTGCTGAGTTTTCTCGGCTTCCTCGCCCTGTTCCTCCTTGTCGGGCTGTCCTCGGCGCGCCGCGCGCGCCCGACCCGCCGCGACTACTACCTCGCCAGCCAGGACATCTCGCCCTTCGCCGCCGGGCTCTCCGCCGTGGCGACCAACAACTCCGGCTACATGTTCATCGGTGTCATCGGCTACACCTACGTCACCGGGCTGGCCGCGGCGTGGCTCATGGTCGGTTGGATCGTCGGCGACTTCGTCGCTTCGCTCCTGATCCATCGCCGTCTGCGCGATGCCGCCGGCGCCACCCACGAAACCACCTACCTGGCCCTGCTGTCCGGCTGGTACGGCAACAACTTCGGCCTGTTCCGGCGCCTCGCCGCGCTGCTCACCATCGTCTTCCTCGGCGCCTACGCCGCCGCGCAGATGGACGCCGGCGGCAAGGCCCTGCACGCCATGTTCGGCTTTTCCGACGAGGCGGGGGCCGTCGCCGTCGGCGCCATCGTCATCGCCTACTGCCTGGCCGGCGGCATCCGCGCCTCGATCTGGACCGACGTCGCGCAGGCGCTGGTGATGCTGTGTGCCATGGGCAGCCTGCTGATCGTCGCCGTCGAAGGGCAGGGCGGCTTCGACGCCGCCTGGATCGCGCTCGCCGCCATCCCCGGCTACATGGATCTCGCCCCCGGCGGCGAGGTGCTCGCCGTCCCGGGCGTGCCCGGTGTCGCCCTGTTCGCGGTGGGCTGGATGTTCGCCGGCTTCAGCGTCGCCGGGCAACCGCACGTGATGGTGCGCTTCATGGCCCTCGACGACGGCCATCACATGCTGCTGGCGCGGTTGGTCTACTACGGCTTCTTCGCGCTGTTCTATGCCGCCGCGACCGGCGTCGGCCTGCTTTCGCGCCTCTACCTGCCCGAACTCGGCGACCTCGATCCGGAGCTCGCCCTGCCGCGCATGGCCGAGATGCTGATGCACCCGGTGTGGGTCGGCCTGATCCTGGCGGGCATCTTCGCCGCCACCATGTCGACGGCCGACTCGCTGGTGCTGTCCTGCTCGTCCTCGCTCACCAACGACCTGCCGGCAAGTCCGCTGCAGAGCATGCTCCTGACCAAGGCCGCGACGGTGGTGTTCACCCTCACCGCGGTCGCGCTCGCCGTGCTCGACCAGCAGAGCGTGTTCGACCTCGTCATCCTGGCCTGGTCCAGCCTCGCCTCGGCCTTCGTGCCGCTGGCCCTGGTCTACGCCCTGCACGGCAAGCCGAGCGAGTTCCAGGCCTTGCTGATGATGCTCACCGGGGTCGGCGTGGCGCTGACCTGGCGTTACCTCGGCTACCAGGACTTCATCTACGAGGGCATGCCCGGCATCCTGAGCGGGCTCGCCGTCTATGTCGTGACGCAGGCACCCGCGCGGCGCTGACGCTCTTTAGCCGTGGCTCAGCGCGATCGCGCGCGGCGCTCCTCACCCATGCGGTAGCGCCCGGGCGAAACCCCGCACCAGCGCTTGAAGGCCTTGCCGAAGTTGGCGGGATTGTCGAAACCGAGACGGCCCGCGACTTCCTTGATGGTCAACTCGTCGTTGCCGAGCAGCTCCTGTGCCCGCGCGCGCAGCATGTCATCCGTCAGGGCCTGGTAATGGGTGCCGAGGCGACGCAGGCGACGGATGAGGGTGCGCGGCGTGACGTGCAGCACCGCGGCGACATGATCGAGCGTCGGCGCCGGGCGCGTGCGCACGGGCGCCTCCAGCCAGGCCGCCAGCAGCGAGCGAATGGCGCCGAGGGTCTCGCGCTCGCGCGACGAAGCCATGATGGCGTCGCATTGCTGGCAGGCGTGGTTCCAGCTCGTCTCGATGAAATCGAGGTTGGGCGTGGCCCGCCAGGCCAGTGGCAGCAGCAGGGCCGAGGGCCCGGTCTCGAATCGAACCTCGCATCCGAAGTGGCGCGCGTAGCCGGCCGCATAAGCCGTCGCAGGGTAGGCGAGTTCGAGGCGCATGGCGCCGCGCTCGACGGCGTAGACCGTTTCCAAATGGCGTTGCAGCAGAATCAGCGGCGTTTCGACCAGCATCGGCTCGCATGCGCCGAGCTCGATCAGCGGCGTCATCTCGACGGCGAAACTGGTGCCGCGCTGGCGTCCCTGCATGTGCATGTAGGGGATGCGACTGGGAAAGTAGCGCACGAAGGCATCGAGGCCGTCGCCGAGCGTCGGCGCGCTGACCAGCGCGATGCTCAGCGGGCCGTGGAAGTGATCGGCCAGGCCCTGCGCCCACGGCAGGTACCAGTCGGCCGGCGAGCCGAGACGCAGGGTGTTGCGGATGTAGGTCAGCGCCTCGCGCACGCTGATGCGGCTCTCGGGTCCCTCGAGGTCTGCCGCCGTGAGGCCAGTGCCAGCCAGCACGGCTTCGGCGCCGAACAGGCGCGCGAGGTGGCGACCGTAGGTAGCCGGCATGAGGAGATCTTCGATGGCGGTCGCAGACATGGCTTGGCGGCACGGGTTGTGTCACGAAAATAACAACATTTGGCGACCCCGGACATATACCCGTACCCCGGTTGCGGTCGATGCTATGAGGCGACAACCGCAACAGCGTCGGCCGCCACGTCGCGCGCCAGGCGTTCGCACCAGCGGGGATGGACACGCGCCGGACGGCGCGACCGCCCGTGCGTGCCGCCAACGCTCCGGTTGCGCCACGGCGGCGACCGTGGCCGGTGGCCGCCGTGGCAGGCACGTCGGACGCGCCGCCTGTCGTAACGCCATAACCAATCGGGAGGACGGCCATGGGCACGCACGAAATCATCCTGCATCACTACGACGAAGCACCGTTCGCGGAGAAGATCCGCATGGTCTTCGGCATCAAGAACCTCACCTGGCGCTCGGTCATCCAGCCGTCGGCCATGCCGAAGCCGGACCTGATCCCGCTCACCGGCGGCTACCGCCGCACGCCGGTATTCCAGGTCGGCGCTGACATCTACTGCGACACGCAGCTCATCGCCGCCTGGCTGGAAGCGCAGTACCCGCAACCCAGCCTCTTTCCCGACGGCAATCCAGGCCTCGCCATGGCGTTGGGGTCCTGGGCCAACGGGCCCTACGTGGTCACCTCGGTCGCCATCTACATGGGCGCCACGGATCCCTTCGCCGGCCAGCTCGACCTGCCGGCGCACTTCCACGAAGACCGCAAGAAGATGTGGCAGAAGCAGTTCGATACCGACGCGCTCGGCCCGCGCCTCGCCGGCTACCGTAGCCAGCTCGACGCGCACACGGCATTCATCAACCAGCAGCTCGCCGATGGCCGGCCCTTCCTGCTCGGCGACCGGCCGGGCTGGGTCGACATGCACGCCATGTGGGATCCCTGGTTCCTCTACCGCTTTGCACCGAGCGAGGCCGAACGCGCCTACGGCCGCCTGCCCGCCATTGCCGCGTGGCTCGAACGCCTCGCCGCGATCGGCCAGGGCACCCGCATCGAGATGCACACCGCCACGGCCCTGGACATCGCGCGCGACCACGAACCGCTGCCCGCGACCGGCATCGCCGCGCACGATCCGATCGGCATCGCCGCCGGCACCACGGTCAGGGTCTCGCCCGCGGACTACGCCGAGGCAGAGATCGAAGGCGAACTGGTCGGCACGACGGTGTCGTCCCTGACCGTGCGCCGCAGCGATCCGCGGGTCGGCACGGTCCACGTGCACTTCCCCAAGATCGGCTACACGGTGGAACCCATCTGACCGCCAAATCAAAAACTTGACCATTGGTGTCGGACACCGTCGAGCGCGTAACGCGCACGCGGCGCGCTTCACGCACGTGTCCGGCAGCGCTACATCAACGCCGCCGCCAGCGTCTCGAGTTCATCCAGCACCACCGCCTCGCCCTTGCCCTTGATCCAGATGACGACTTCGTCGGCGCCGGCGGCGGCCACCGCGGCGAGTTCGTCCGGCGTGCGCCAGAAGCCGTCCATGCCGAACAGGATGAACATCAGATTCGACGGGTCACGGCCGTTGGCGCGGGCGCGTTCGACGATGTCGGCGCGGCCGTCGCGCATCTCGTCGAGCTTCGTCAGCACCGGCATCCAGCCGTCGCCCCAGGCGGCAACGCGCTTGTAGACCAGCGGGCTGCCGATAGAACCCAGCAGCACCGGTGGGCAGGGCGACTGGTGCGGTTTCGGCAGGCAGATGACGCGTGGAAAATCGTAGTACTCGCCGTGGTGCTCGACGTACTCCCCGCTCCACAGCTTCTTCATCACCTCGATGGCCTCGGTGGTCTGCCGCCAGCGGTGCGCGAAGTCACCCCCCATCACCGTGCACTCGGGTTCGTTCCAGCCGGCGCCGATGCCGAACAGGAAGCGGCCGCGCGAGTAGTGATCGAGCGTCGCGATTTCCTTGGCCGTGAGCAGCGGGTTGCGCTCGGGGATGAGCGACACGCCAGTGCCGAGTCGGATGCGCGAGGTCACCGCCGCCGCCCGCGACAGGGCGAGGAAAGGATCGGGCATGCGGTAGAGGTAGGAGGGTGGCGGACCGTCGGGCGGATTGCCCGGGTAGTCGTCGCAGGAACCTTCCGGGATGACGGTGTGTTCCGGCACCCAGTAGGAATCGAAGCCGAGTTCCTCGGCGCGTTTCGCCACCACTGCCGGATCGCCGGTGTCGCGATCCGGCAGGATGTGGAACACGCCGATGCGCAATTTCTCGTAACCCTTCTTCGCCATGGAATCCTCCCCTCGTGTATCAATCGCGGGGGCTGTCGAGACCGAACCGGCGAGAATGGGGACAGTATACTTTTTGCCAGCACGTCACCGCGGCGATGTAGCCGCTAAAAGTATACTGTCCCCAGTGCGGTGCGCCGGCGCACGCCCGCCGCGGGTTTCCCTCAGTCGAACAGGCTCCCCGCCAGTTCGGCCATTTCGGCTTCGGTCGCCTCGTTGTCCTGCCCGTCCAGCCACAACACCACCGAATCGGCGCCGGCCCTGGCGACCTCGGCGATCTCCGCGCGCGTGCGCATGACACCACCGGGGGTCGAGAACAGGATGATCTCGAAGGCGTCCGGGTCGCGCCCGAGTTCCTTTGCGTTCTTCGCGATCTCGGCCTTGCCGTGCGCGATCTCCGCCGGGTCGGCGGTGAAGGGCAGCCAGCCTTCACCCCAGCGCGCGACCCGCTTGAAGACCAGCGGCGAGCCGATCGAGCCGAGGATGATCGGCGGATGCGGCTTGCGCGCCGGCGCCGGACGGCACACCAGCGGCGGGAAGTCGTAGTACTTGCCGTGGTGCTCGACGTACTCGCCGGTCCACAGCTTCTTCATGACCTCCACGGCCTCGGTGGCCTGGGTCCAGCGGTGGGCGAAGTCGCCGCCCATCACCGTGCATTCGGGCTCGTTCCAACCGGTGCCGATGCCGTAGAGGAAACGCCCGCCGGAGTAGTGGTCGAGTGTCGCGATCTCCTTGGCGGCGTAGATCGGATTGCGCTCGGGCACGAGCGCGACGCCGGTACCGAGGCGGATGGTCGAAGTGGCCGCCGAGGCGCGGGCGAGTGCGATCAGGGGATCCGGCATCTTGAAGAGATAGTCGGGTGGCGGGTCACTGTCCGCCTTGCCGGGATAGACGTCGGCCGAGCCCTTGGGGATGACGACGTGCTCGGGTGCCCAGTAGGAATCGAAGCCGAGTTCCTCGGCGCGTTTCGCGATGCGTGCCGGGTCCCCGGTCGTCGCGTCGTTGAGAACCTGGAACACCCCGAGTTTCAGGCCGTGGCAAGTCTTCGCTGTCATGCTTCCTCCCCTGGTGAGCGTGCGAATGAATGAGCTGGTGTAGGTTCGCGGCCGGGCCGGGTGACGGCATCGACCCTGAACGGAGCCGAACCCGCCAGGCGCCCGGCAGTCGCGGCACCGTGACGCCGACCAGGCGCCGCGCGCGCCTCGCCCAGTCGGTTGCCCGGCGCGGGCATACGTCCGCGCCCCTCAGCCGGCCGCCGCCGGTTGCTCGGCAGCGGCCGCGTCGCGGTAGTGCGGCATGATTTCGGTTCCGAACAGTTCGAGCTGCCGCTTGACCTCGTCGAGGCCGAGATAACCCTGGTCGCCCTGCCAGATGAACCACTCCGGGTTGGCCGCCTCGACCAGCAGGTCCATCTCGCGGCGCACGTCGTCGCGGTTGCCGGTGAGGATGAAGTGCTTGCGCTCGAAGCGCTCCATCGTCGCCTCGGACACCGGCAGCTTCTGGTTCGGGTACTTGATGTCGTCCTCCGGCAGGCGGAAGGCGTCGGTGAAGCCGAAGTCGTGCGCCCAGCCCGGCCAGCCGGTGCCCATGAGTCCGCGCATCGCCACCTCGCGCGCCTCGGCGCGATCGCGGCCCATGTAGACGCCGCGGAAGACACCCATCTCCTGCCCGAGCGCAAGGGTGCGGCCGTGCGCCGCCGCTTCTTCGACCATGATCTCGGCGAAGCGGCGGACCTCGTCGAGTTCGGAGGTGAGGAGCGTCGGGATGACACCTTCGCGCGCGCACCACCGGATGGTCGACTCGCTCTGCGAGAAGGCCTGGAACAAGGGCGGGTGCGGGCGCTGGTAGGGCTTGGGCACGATGTTGATCTTCTCGACGTTGCCACTCGGCCCGATCTCGCCCGGAGCGCCGTAGCGCCGCGTCCACTCGGCCGCCGGCCACGGCGTGCCGGTCTCGTAGGGGAAGGGGTACTCGTAGTACTTGCCCTTGTAGCGGAAGGCCTCGTCGCCCCAGGCCAGCTTGAGGACCTCGAACACCTCCTGGAAGACCTCGCGGTTCAGCGCGTCGACGTCCGCCATCTCGTTGCCGGTGTTGCGCGTGGCCGAGACGTGCAGCAGTTGCGCCATCGGGTTCAGCCAGCGCGCCTGGTAGCCACGGGCGAAGCCGAGGAAGGTGCGGCCGCGGGTGATCTGATCGATCCAGGCCGTCTCCAGCGCGAGTCGCAACGGGTTCCAGCCCGGCAGCACGTAGCCGATGGGGCCGGCCATGAGCTTCTTCGTGTTCATCAGCACGTGCTGGGTCAGCGCCGGCACCGAGCCCATCTCGCTGCCCTCGGTGTGCAGGTGATGCTCGGGGAAGCTCACCGCCGAGAAACCGAGTTCCTCGGCGAACTGCGAGAGCTCGATGACCTCGTCGAGCATGCGCTGGAAGTAGTCGTTGTTCGCCGCGATCGGGCGCAGCGTTTCGCGTTCCGCCATCGTGGCTGGGATCGCGGGGTAGAAGAAGTACATGAATTTCACCGGTGGCGGTCTCCCTGTTCGGTCGCGTGCGAGTGCACGGGAAGACGGCCACCCGGGCCACCGGCACGTCGCCGGGCAGCCAGACTGCGTGGTCCTCGTTGCTCCCCTCGTTCACGACCGCCGTGTGCGATGGCTTGGCGGGCGGCCGTGGCATCGATTTAAGGGCCGGTGCGGGGGCTTGTCAAACGCCCCCTGCGCGTGGCGATGTCAGCGCCCGTCTCGCGGCGAGACACCCGGTCCGTGCAGGTGTCGCCCACGGTCGGTTCTGCCCGCGGAGTGTTGCGGCGGGGCCGGCGCCGGGCGTTCGAACCCGTTCGCGGTGCCCGGCCTCAATCCGCCCCGCACAGGCGATCGGCCAGCGCCGTCATGGAGGACACGATCAGGTCCGGCTCGTGCTGGGTAGCGCCGAACGGCCGCTCGCGGCGATCGATGAAGGCGGCGGCCATGCCGGCGGCCTTGGCGCCGATGCAGTCGAAAGCGTGGTTGGCGACGTGCATGGCCTGCACGGGGCTCACGCCCAGCAGTTGGCAGGCCGTCTCGTAGGTGCGCCGGTGCGGCTTGAAGGCGCCGGCCTCCTGTACCGAGATGACGCGCTCGAACGGGAAGTCGATGTAGGGCCTGGCTGCCTCCAGCATGTCGCGATCGCCGTTCGAGAGGATGACCAGGCGGAAATGCCGCGCCAGTCGTTCGAGCGCCGCCGGCACCTCGGGGAACGGCCGCAGCCGCTCGATGGCCGCGACCAGCCAGCGCAGGTCTGCGTTGGTGTACGGGATGCCGGCGCGGTCGAGGGTGTAACCGACGGCGCGGTGGCCGATCTCGCGGTAGGGCGTGTGCCCGCGATCACACAGCGCATCGATCATCGAGTTCTCGAAATGCGTGCGCCGCCACCAGGTGACGAAACGGTGCGGCTCGCCGTCCCAACCGCGATCCTTGAGCCACGGTGTGACGAACTCGGTCAGCCCACCCTGCATGTCGACGATGGTGCCGTACTGGTCGAAGGTGAGCACCTTCACTTCGCGCTTGAGGCGTTCGAGGCGGTCGCTCATAAGGGCTCCATGGGGTCGGGGAAGGGCGCCAATCTAGCCGCTGGCGCTGCTGCTTCCAATCCGCGCCGCCGGCGCGGCCGACGGGGACGCGCCGTGGCGAGCCGTCGTACCGGTCCGCCCGCCAGGAGCCGTCCGCTTCCGTGTCCACCCGTGTTCCCTTGACACCCCACGGCGCGGCGGCATACGTTCCGGCCCACATTTCGCGAGGGGAATCGCATGAAACTCGGCTATTTCATGATGCCGCTGCATCACATCGATCGGGACTACCACCAGACGCTGCAGGAAGACGTCGAGGCCGTCATCTACTGCGACGAACTCGGCTACAGCGAGGCCTGGGTGGGCGAGCACTATTCCTCGGCGGTGGAGCAGATCACCTCGCCCCTGATGTTCCATGCCAACCTCATCGCGCGCACGAAACAGATCAAGCTCGCCACCGGCGTGATGTGCCTGCCGCAGTACCACCCGGCGGTGCAGGCCGGCCAGGCAGCGATGTTCGACCACCTCTCCAACGGCCGCTTCATCATGGGCGTCGGTCCCGGCGGCCTGCTGTCGGACTTCGAACTCTTCGGCGTCATGGACAAGGACCGCATGGCGATGATGGAAGAGGCGCTCGACATGATGCTCGCGCTGTGGACCACCGAGCCGCCGTACAAGCTGAAAGGCGAGTACTGGAACATCGACATGAAGGAGTGGACGCATCACGACATCAAGCTCGGCTACGTGCCGAAACCGTTCCAGCAGCCGCACCCGCCAGTGGCCATCTCCGCCATGAGTCCGCACTCCGGCTCGCTCAAGTTCGCCGGCCGCCGCGGCTACATCCCGGTCACCGCCAACTTCATCGCCACCTGGTCGGCGGCAACGCATTGGGCAGCCTACTGCGCCGGCGCCGCCGAAACCGGCCACCAGGCCGACCCGGCCGACTGGCGCGTGGCGCGCAGCATCTACGTCGCCGATAGCGATGCCGAGGCCGAGGCCTTCGTCAAGACCCCGGGCGGCGCCTACAGCTACTACTACGAGTACCTGTTCCACATCTTCGATCGCTCGAACTTCAAGGCGCCGTTCGTTGCCAACCCGGGCGACGATCCGGCCAAGCTCACCTACGAGGGATGCCGCGACGCCTGCGTCATCCACGGCAGCCCGGACACCGTGGCGCGGAAGATCCTGGAACTGCGCGACACCATCGGCGACTTCGGCACGCTGGTCTACGCCGCCCACGACTGGCAGGACAAAGCGCGCATGAAGAACTCGATGCGGTTGATGGCCGAGGAAGTCATGCCGCGCGTCAACCGCGCGCTCGGCACGCAGGCCGCCTCGGCCGGCTGAACACGGCCCAACGCCCGGGCGCATCGTCGGCCGGGCCTTTCATCGCCTTCGAAGGAGACCCCACCCCGTGAGCAACAAGAAACTGCGCTTCGGCCTCTGGTACGACTTCCGCAACCCGCCGCAGTGGCAGCGTGACAACACCGAGCTCTACCACGCCTGTTTCGACCAGATCGTGCGCGCCGAGGAACTCGGCTTCGACGACATCTGGCTCTCCGAGCATCATTTCCTCGAGGACTGCTACTCGCCCTCGATGCTCGCCATCGGCTGCGCCATCGCCGCGCGCACGAAGAAGGTCGACATCGGCACCAGCGTCCTGCTGTTGCCCTTGCACGACCCGGTGCGGGTGGCCGAGGACGCGGCGACCTTGGACGTCATCTCGGGCGGGCGCCTGCAACTCGGCCTGGGCGTCGGTTACAAGGTGGAGGAACTCAAGGCCTGGGGCGTCAGCCCGAAGTCGCGCGGCAAGCGCATGGACGAGGGACTGGAAATCATCCAGCGCCTCTTCGCCGGCGAGCGCTTCAGCTTCCACGGCAAATACCACGACTACGAGGACATCCAGCTCCGCCCGATGCCGGTGCAGAAGAAGCCGAAGCTCTGGATCGCCGGCTTCAGCGAAGTGGCCGTCAAACGCGCCGCACGCGTCGGCGGCGGCTACATCGCCATCGGCCCGGTCGGCCCCTTCACCAAGATCTACCGCGACACCTTCGCCGAGGCCGGCCACGACCCGGCAGAAGCACAGATCGCGGCCGGCTACGCCTGGCTGCACGTCGCCAAGGATCCCGAGAAGCGCTGGAAGGAGGCCGTCGAGCATCTCGCCTACCAGCAGAACGAGTACGGCAAATGGTTCAAGGCTGCCGGCATGGACTTCATCAAGCCCGTCGAAGCGACGCGCGCCTCGGTCGAGGAGAACGAGTGTTACATCGTCAGCCCCGAGCAGGCCGTCGAGATGATCGAGAAGTACGTCGACGCCACCACCTGCGAGCGCTTCTACACCTGGGCGGTGCCGCCGGGCCTGCACCCGAGCTGGAGCGACGAACATATCGAACTGATGGCGAAGGAAGTCATGCCCAATTTCCGTTAGCCGCATGACGGGCGCAGGCCGGGCGCAGGGGAGCGCCCGGCTTGGCGCCAGCCCCGATCTCTCGCATGCGTTCGTCGCGAAGGTGTCGAAAAACCGAATATCCGGCCGCGCGGAGCGACGACAGACGCGGCAGTCCGTCGCGGCAGCAGCGGCGAGCGCCGCGCGGTGTTGCGCGCAGCTCGGCGGTCACAGCAGGACACGCGTGAGACATCCGGGCTAAAGTTCGGCCTGCGTCGATATCCCGGGGGAGGGGGCGATGGATGCGAAGCTGAGTCTCTTGCAATGGACCGAAGGCACGCGCGGCGACGAACTCGTCGCTGCCGCGCGCCGCCTCGAATCACTCGGTTACCACGAACTGTGGCTACCCGAGATTGCCGGCCGCGAACCCCTCGCCACTGCCGGCTACCTGCTGGCCAAGACCGAACGCCTGAAGGTCTCCTCAGGTATTGCCAACGTCTACGCCCGCGACGCCGACTGCGCCGCACAGGCCGCGAATGCGCTCGCCGAGTTCTCCGGCGGGCGTTTCAGCCTGGGGCTGGGTGTCTCCCACCCCGTACTCGTCGAACCGCGCGGCCACACCTGGGTGCCGCCTGTGAAGAAGATGCGCGACTACGTCGGCCGCATCCGCAACGCCACCATCGAAAGCCCGCTGGCGGACAAACCCGCGCCCGTCATCGTCGCCGGCCATGGCCCCGGTCTCGTGCGCGTGGCGCGCGACCTCGCCGATGGATCGTTCCTCTTCTTGCAACCCGTCGAGGCCGTGCGCATGGCGCGCGAGATCCTGGGGCCGGACAAAGAACTGCACGTGACGGTGCGGTGCGTGCTGGATTCGAATCCCGAGACGGCGCGCGATCTCGCAAGGCGGGCCTGTGCGTTCTACATCAGCCTGCCGCCCTACCACGCGCGGTGGGCTGAACTCGGTTACGAGGAGCGTGATTGGGTAGGGGGCGGAAGCGATCGACTGATCGACGCGATCTGTGCCTGGGGGGATGCTGAGATGTTGCGGGCGAAGCTCGGCGCGTTTGCAGCGGCGGGTGCTACGCATCTCGTGTTGTATACGTGCAATCCGGGGGAGGAGTACACCGCCGGGAGCGCGGTTTCAAAGGGGTGGCATTGGGAGTTGCTGGAGGCGTTGGCAAATTGCAATGGCGGTGCCTGACTTGAGCGATGCCTCACGGAACTATACGGACGCCATCTGTTATCCCGCCCACGGGATCCGTCCATGCCATCCGCGCGGATTCAATCGATCTGATTGTTGGGTTCCTTCAGGGTTGATTGATGCTTGCAACTAAAGCTATCGCCGGGTGGCTCGGCATCGTCCTCGGAGCGCTCTCGCTCTTGCTGGCCCTGGTACATTTCTATGCTGGCCCATTTTCCCCACAGCCCACGCTCGAAGAGGTTGTGGCCGAGAAGGCTGCTGCCATAAAGCGAGCCACCGTCGCCGCGTTGAAAGGCGAAAAGGTCGAAAGTCACGAGGAGCGCCAATCATTCGATCTGGACCGCATCGCCCAAATCACCATAGCGGTTTCTGGTGGCACAGCGATTGTCCTCGCGTTCGTGGGTTTCGCGCGGAGAGAATCCGGTCGAGTAGCCATTGGAGCGGTCTGTCTTGGAGTCGCTGGTGTGGCTTTCCAGTTTCTTACGGTGGCCCTAGGCGTGATCGCTTTGGTGGTTCTTATAGGAGCCGCCTTAAGTACGCTTGTCGTCAATTAGTGCGGGATACGGGATAAGGGCAGGCGTGCCCAAGATTTTCTTGCGTTAGGGTAGGGGAACCCCCGCGCGAGGCGGGGGTTCGGAGGTGAAGCGACGACAGCCTCTATCTGGCGCGGCGGCGGCGCTCCATGCTCATGCCAAAAGCAACAAGGCCGAGCAGCATCAACGACCCGGGTTCCGGGATGTCGTTAGGGCCGATTTGAATTCTGAAGCCGTCCCTGAGCACGACATTGTCGCCCACGTTCGCCGTCAGCGCGGAAAAGTCATAGATGCCTGAATTGAAGACCGAGAATGAAAGATTGGTCGTGAACACCCCGGACATCTCGAGGGTATCGCCGGCGCCGAACGCGGAAATACCGAGCGTTCTCAGTCCGAAATGGCAGCAACCCACGCGCCCGGAGCCCATGAAAACGTCGAACATCGCGAACGACCCGCCGTTGACGCCAAGGGATCCCCCTCCCGACGTAATATCGAACGATTGGTCCAGCGGGGTATTGAACATCGACAGTGCCTGCGGCCCGAACAGCCAGAAGCCGTTGACACCACCGCTGGTGCCGCTGGACGCGACGTCGCTGCCCGACATCGAAAAGCGTGCAAATCCACCATCGTCGTCGATGTTCAGGACCAGGGTTGCGTTCGACGCAACGGGCACGACGCAAAACAGTGCTGCTATCAATAGCTTGAATTTCTTCACTTTTATGCTCCTCGCAATCCGATACCAATTTGTGTTCAGCGCTTGAGCGGCCCGTTGAGCCACGGGGCGCCGCAAGCGTTGCCTATCGGTCTCCCCCGATATCCCTGCGGAGGTTCAGCATGCTGTCGACCGAAGCGGTTGAGCAGGACTGATCCGCGAATAATTTGATTGCATAGATCGCGCCAAATATTATTTTATTTATATAATCAATATATTACATCGTACAGCTTGCTGCCCACCCGCGTGATTTCAGGCCTCCTGTAATGATTCCTGACACGGGCAGTCACGGAATCAACGCCGAATCCCGTTTAACTTCATGTATTGATTGAATAAATCCTTCAATCGACCGCGAAAACCCGGTGTCAGGATTTTTTTACATATCGATCGAGAAGAGGACGCACTTTGCGAAGAACGGCGAAGAACGAATGTCCCCCTCCCGTATATATAGGGGACAGACCACGATTTTGTCGGCTTTGGCGCGACCGGTCGTTTCAGATCTTGCTTCCTTTCACCGGCCGTGGACGACGTGCTGTCCATACGGAATTGCCGACGACAGGGCCACGTGAACCATGTTCATTACCGAATCGAATTGGCTAGGAGGCAGACGACTGGCCTCTATGGCACGCGATGATTCAGCCATGCGCCGAATTTGCGGCAGTCGCAAAGAACGGCAATAGCCCGGTCTCCGGATGACAGTTCACGTACTCCGCTTCGAATTCATCGCTTTTGAGGATCCCTACTTCCACCCACACGTGCATGCGCGGCGTGAACCGCGGTTCGCGGTACATCTGCACGAAGGCGCGGTGCACGGCGAGATGGGCCGGGTCCGTGCGCGCGGCACGCTCGATGTGGCCGAGTGAGAGCAGGAAGGCGATTTGCGAGCGGCGCTCGAGCGGCGCGCCGGAGTGGGCGTCGAACTCGGCGAGATCGCGTAGCGCGAGACAGCCGGTTGCCGCCGGGTCGGCGGCGAGACGGCCGACCCAGGTGTCGACGACGTCCTTCATCTGATCGTTCCACACGGCGCGTTCTTCCGCGCCGCAATCGGCCCAGCCCTGGCCCTCGCGGATGTAACAGAGGTTGTCAGGTACTTGCAGCGTCAGGCGGCGGCCGCGCGTTTCGATCGCGCGTGGCGTGGGCGCTGCAGCCAGCGGGCTCTCGAAGGGGTCGTCGTCCGAGGCCGGCAGACGATCGCGGTAGGCGCCCCAGTAGCCGAAGGTCCGGCATGGCGCCAGCGGCAGCGTCGCTGCCGAGCCATGGCGATCCTCGGTGCCGGCGGCATAGTTGAAGCGGGCCTTCGGTATCGTCATGCGCTCGCAGAACCAGCCGGCTTCGCCATCGGCAGGCAGGCCCTGCCACCAGGCGGCGACCGCTGCGCTCCTCCACCATTCGCGCATACGCGTTCGATCGGTCCAGTAGGCCATCGCGAGCGTGGTCGGCGATCCGGCGCCGTCGACGTGATGGCCGGCTTCGAGTCGCTGCGGACCGTGTGCCGCGCCGGCCAGCCCACGCAGGGTCGCCAGGAAGGCGGCATGCTCCGCCTCGTCGCGGCCCTGCACGCCGAGGAGTGCGATGACCATGTGCGTCGCGTCGTCGCCGAAGTCGACGATGCGCCCCGGGTAATCCTCCGGCACGCCCTCGCGTCGACCAGGGTTCTCGTTCATGCTGTGGGCCTCCTGTAGCGAGCGCACTATAGCGCCGCCGCCCCCCCGATCCCGCGCGAGGAGCGTCACTCATGTCCGTCGCCGATCCGACCGAGTTCGAAGTCGCCACCTTGGCCCATGAGGTGGCCACCGGCGGTATCACCGCGAGTGCCGTGCTGGAAACGCAACTGGCCAGGGTCGATCGCCTCGAACCCGTGCTCGGCGCGATCATCACCGACATGCGCGAGCGAGCCCGCGCCACGGCCGCCGCGCTCGATGCCCGGATCGCCCGGGGCGAAGCCGTCGGACCGCTGGCCGGCGTGCCGATCGCGATCAAGGACATCCTCGATGTGGCCGGGCAGCCGACCACCGCGGGCATGGGCATCCACCGCGAACACATCGCGCACGCCGACGCCACCGTGGTCGAACGGTTGGAAGCGGCTGGCGCCATCCTCACCGCCAAGCTCACCCTGACGGAGGGCGTCTACGCCGAGCACCGCCCACCGTTCCCGGCGCCGCGGAACCCGTGGTCGGCCGCGCATTGGTCCGGCGCTTCCTCGAGCGGCAGCGGGGTGGCCACCGTGGGCGGCTTGTGCGTGGCGGCGATCGGCTCGGAGACGGGCGGTTCGATCAAGCTGCCGGCCGCGGCCAACGGCGCAAGCGCGATCAAACCGACCTGGAGCCGGGTGTCGCGCCACGGCGTATTCGAACTCGCCGCCACGCTCGACCACGTTGGCACCTTCGCGCGCTCCATTAGCGATGCCGCGACCGTGCTCGGCGTCATAGCGGGGCCCGACCCGCGCGACCCGACCGCAGCCCAGCGCCCGGTCCCGGACTTCGCCGCGGCCATCGAGGGCGGCTGCGAGGGCCTCGTGCTCGGCATCGACCCGGCCTGGATCGCCGCGAGCGCCGATCGCGAGACCGCCACGGCACTCGACGCCGCCGTCGCCGAACTCGCCGCTGCCGGCGCCAGCGTGCGCGAGGTCCGCGTGCCCGACGTCACCGACATGATCTGGGACTGGTTCGGCGTGTGCGCGGTGCAGACGGCGCTGGCCCATCGCGAGACCTTCCCGGCACGGCGCGACGAATACGGTCCGGCCCTGACGCAACTGCTCGAACTCGGCAACGGCATGAGTGGCTGTGACTACCAGCAACTGCTGCTCAGGCGCGAGGACTTCCGTGGCCGCATGAACGCACTCTTCACCGGTATCGATGCCCTGGCCCTGCCGGTGCTCGGCTTCCCGGTACCGACCTGCGCGCGCATGGCCGACATCGACGACGACATGATCGCGGGCTTCCACCGCTTCACCTGCCCGTTCAATCTCTCCGGTCATCCCGGGGTGATCATGCCGAACGGTCGCAACGCCGAAGGCCTGCCGACCGTCTTCCAACTGGTCGGGCAGCATTTCGAGGAAGAGCGCCTGGTCGCGGCGGGCGCAGCCTACCAGCGACGGACGGATTGGCACTCGCGACGGCCGCCGCTGTAGAACGGGGTGGGTTGCCACTGCACCGCGCCACGATCACCCACCCCGCGCGAACGGCCGAAGCAGGGCGGCGCTGGGCGATAGACGAATGTCGGCGGTCGCAGGAACGCCCCGGGCCTTGGCGGCCGCGGGCGGCAAGCAAGCCGCGAACCTGTCAGCCGGTGTGGAACACGCGCCGGCCGCGCCGCGAGAGCAGGCCGAGCATGACGAGGGTCCACGTCCCGGGCTCGGGTACGTAGACGGCCGTCAGGCCGTAGCCGACGCTCGGGTCTTGGGTGCCGCCACAGGCATAGGTGCCGTTATCGCCGCGGCAAGTCATGTAGGTCTCCGATTGATCGGCGAAACTTCCGACCTCCCACAGATCACCCGTGGCGGTCGTCTCGATCACGAAACCCTTGACGTTCTTCGGCACGATCACGGCGAGATGGTAGAAATTGAGATGGCCGGACAGTGCGTCGACCGTCACCGGATTCGCTGAATAATCGAACTCGAGTGTCACGCGTGTCGGGTCGACGGTGAGCGTGGAGGTGCCGCCGGCGCGCATGCCGGTCGGAATCGTGCTCCAGTCGATCGTGGGGTAGACGCCAGAGGGATCGTAGGGCATATCGACCGCGGGATTGTCGGAAAACGCGCCGATGAACCCGCTGTGCTCGGGCACGATCGTGAAGACATCGGGATCGAATTCGAACACCACCCGTCCGCCCAGCAGGTCGACCGGGGGATCCCACCAGATCGAGGCGCCGGTTCCCGGCGTGCCATTGCCGGTAAAGACCGGCGTGTTGGTGCCGCCGATCGCCCAGCCGAGGGAGTAACCCCAGCCGAGTACCGGCAGCAGCACGGCGTGCGCGGCGCCGCCAAAGCATAGAACGAGAAGTGCTACCAAACCGCGTGACAGGGGTCTCCACATGGCGCATTCCTCCTCGGCATTGCAGAGCAGGTCGTCTCTGGCCCCGTCACGCACCACGTGAACGTGGCTCCCGATACGAGCATAGGAAGGGAAGGGCGACGCGTTGTGTCAGATTGTGTCGTTGTCGATCTTCTTGCGAAACGCGCAGCGCGGTTGTTCGCGGCACCCTTCACCGCAGCACCAGCGGAAACAACGTGAAACGTGCCGCGGAGAAGTGTTCGCGGCTCAGGCTGTCGCCTGCGCGGCCGAGAACTCTGCGCTTCATGCCGCAGAAGAGCGGGCGGGGGCGCGCTCGAAACCGGCCTTCATCCCGCTCATCCCGGTCCGCAGGCGACGGCCACCGTCGCGGGCGCTGTCCTGTGCGCCGGTCCAGGTACAACCCTTGCGCCTGCAGATCGAGTGGTCGGCGATAGTGCCTGCATGCGCAGGCCGGCCGGCACCGCCGGTGGCCTCGAGCCTCCCGCGCAAGCCATCGGATAATTGCGCGGCCAGCGCTGCACGGCGCTGTCGGACGGCGAGCACCGCCGACCCGCGCCCGGGCGGCCGGCATGCACCTATAATCGCCCGCACATCAATCAAGCGCGCGCTTCCGGGGAGGCCAGTGGGGCGTGCGTGCCAGGGGAGTGAGATGAACCGCAATCCTTACCGCTATTTCCGCTTCTGTGCCTGGGCCGGGATGCTCATGCTGCCGGCCACCGTGCTGCTGTGGGGCATCCTCGGACAGAACATCCCGCCGTACTCGCCGGCGCTCGCGGCAGACGAGTTCGCCGCCGCCATCACCGAGCATGCGACGACCATCCGCATCGGCATGATCGGCCAGCTCGGCGTTTCCTTCATGTACTTCCTGTGGGGCCTGGTCACCGCGCGCATCATGGAAAAGGTGGAGGAGGACAACAACATCCTCTCGTCGATCGCACTGTGGGCGGCCGGGCTCACCACGATCGTCTTCCTCGTTCCCTGCACGGTGTGGCTGACAGTCGCCTTCCGGCCGGAGGCGATGGAGCCGAAGACGCTGCAGATGTTCTACGACTTCGGCTGGTTCTTCTTCGACAACACCTTCACCGTCACCTCGATGGGCATGGTGGCGATGGGCGTGTGCTTCCTCGGCGACCGACGCCCTGAGCCGCTGATCCCAGCCTGGGTGTGCTGGCTCGCGATCTGCGTCGGCATCGGGTTCATCCTCGAAGTGTTCATGCCACTGTTCAAGAGCGGCGTGTTCTCACGCGCCGGCACCATCAACTACTGGGTCGAGTTCACGCTCTTCTTCGTCTACTGGGCCGTCACCGCCACGTACATCATCAAGGCCATTCCGCGGCTCGAAGCCGAGCACCGGCAGCAGGCAGCCTAGGATGTCGGAGATTGTCGCCACCGCGGGCCCCGATTCCGCGGGCCGCCGGGTGCCCAGCATCTGGATGTTCCTCGCCGCGGACAGCATCACCTTCAGCATCTTCTTCCTTGTCTTCATGATCGAGCGGGTGAAGCAGCCGGCGCTGTTCGCGGCTTCCGCGCGCAGCCTCGATGCCTCGACAGGCCTGGTCAACACCATGATCCTGATCACCGGCAGCTGGTTGGTGGCGCTCGCCCTCGACCGCAGCCGTCAGGGCGACGGCGCCGCCACCCGCCGCCTGCTGCTCGCCGCCGCCGGGGTCTCCAGCGGCTTCGCCGTGGTCAAGGGTTTCGAGTACGCGGCCAAGGTCGGCGCCGGCATCACGCCGGTGACGAACGACTTCTACGCCTTCTACTACGCGCTGACCGGCTTCCACCTCGTGCACTACCTGCTCGGTATGGCGGCCCTGGTCTACCTCGCCAGCACCGTGCGCGCCCAGCTCGGCGACCCGCGCTACGGCGTGTGGCTGGAGTCGGGCGCATTGTTCTGGCACCTCGTCGATCTGCTCTGGATTTTCATCTTCGCCATGCTCTACCTGCTCGGGGGTGAGTTGTGAGGGCGTGGCGTCACCCGGCGACGCGGACCTGGGCGCTGCTCATGCTCCTCACGGCGGCCGGCTTCGCCAGCGCCGACTACGGCGCCCAGGGCGTGGCGGCGGTGGCCGCCGTGATGGCGTTCTCCGCCCTCAAGGTGCGCCTCGTGCTCTACCGTTTCATGGAGCTCGGCGCGACGCCACGCGGCTTGCGCATCTTCTTCAATATCTGGCTCGTGTTCTGCGCGGCGATGATCTTCGGCCTCTTCTGGCTGGCACTGAGCCGCTGAGCGGCGCGAAGATGGGGGCGACATCCGGCTGCCTGCGTTCATGGCGGCGCTGCGAAAGTCCAATCCCGTTTGCTATGGTGGCGGCCTCATTTCACGAGAACAGCGTTGCCCCATGACCGACCTGCATCCACGTCGTGCCATCTGCGCGGCCGCCACGGCCCTGCTCGCGCTTGCCTTCACTACCCTGACCACCGCGGCCACGGTCACCAGCACTTTCGAGACCGACGCCGAGGGCTGGCTCGTCGCCGGTGACGCCGTGTCCGGCATCCCGACCTGGGTTGCGAGTGACGGCAATCCGGGCGGGCACATCCAGGCCAACGACAGCGTCGCCGGCGGCGTGTGGTACTTCGATGCCCCGGCCAAGTTCCTCGGCGCCCAGTCCGGTGCTTACGGCGGCACCTTGTCCTTCGACCTCCGGCAGACCGGCAGCGGCTCCCAGTTCGACGCCGCCGACGTCATCCTGAACGGCGGCGGCCTGGAACTCCGTATCGATGCCGGCTCGAACCCGCTGCCGGTCGGAACCTGGGTCTCCTACAGCCTGACCCTGGTCGAGACGGCGGGATGGACGAAGGGCGGCGCGGCCGCCAACCAATCCGACCTGCTGACGGTGCTCGGCGCACTCGATCGCCTGCGCATCCGCGGCGAATTCATCTCCGGCAGCGACACCGGGCGCCTCGACAACGTGGTGCTGAACGCCGTCCCGGTACCGGCGGCGGCGTGGTTGCTCGGGCCGGTCGTGGGCGGGCTGATCCTGCGTGGCGCGACACGGCGCCGTCGCGTGCAAGCCTAGCGCCCGGCCGTTCCGGGCCTGCGCGGATTCGAGCGGTGACAGGCGTGCCGCCGAGGGTGGTGTTCCTGGATCGCTTCGCGATCCGCGCCGAGTTGCGCCCGCTGAACTTCCCGCACACCTGGGTCGAGTACCCGACCACGGCGCCGGACGAAGTCGTCGAGCGCCTCGCCGGCACGGCCATCGCGCTCACCAACCGCGTGCGCTTCGACGCCGATCTCCTCGCCCGGCTGCCCGAACTGCGGCTGATCGCGGTCGCCGCCACGGGCTACGAGGGCATCGACGTCGCGGCGTGTCGCGCGGCTGGAGTCACGGTGTGCAACGTGCGCGACTGGTCGACCCCTGCCGTCGCCGAACACAGCTTCGCCATGATCCTGGCCCTGCGCCGCCAGCTCCTCGTCTACCGCGAAGCGGTGGCGGCGGGGGAGTGGGCACGGTCGCATTTCTACGGCGTGCTGAAAACGCCGTTGCCGCCGGGGCTCGCCGGCGCCTGTCTCGTCATCGTCGGCCTGGGCGCGCTCGGCCGGCGTCTCGCGACGCTCGGCGCGGCTTTCGGGATGGAAGTGCTGGTCGCCGAGCGCAAGGGCGCGACGCCGCGCGCGGGACGGGTTGCCTTCGAGGCGGCGCTGGCGCGCGCGGACGTGCTGTGCGTCGCCTGCCCCAAGCTGCCCGAGACGACGGACCTCATCGACGCCGCCGAACTCGCCCGCATGAAGCCGACGGCCGTGGTGATCAACACCGCGCGCGGCGGCATCGTCAACGAGACCGCGCTCGCCGACGCGCTCGTCAACGGCCGGCTCGGCGGCGCGGGCCTCGATTCACTCTCGGTCGAACCACCGCGCGAGGGCAACCCGCTGCTCGGTCTCGATCTGCCGAATCTCATCCTCACCCCGCACATGGCCTTCGCCAGCGATCTCACCCTGGCCGCGCTGGCCGAGCAGTTGCTCGGCAACGTCGAGGCCTTCGTCGCCGGCTCGCCGCGCAACGTCGTGAGCTGAACCCTCGCGTCAGGCGCGCAGCCTGACCGGCAGGTGCGAATAACCGAGCACGTGGGTCTGCGCCATGCGCTCGCCCGGCCCCGCGATCGCCAGGCGATGGAGGTGCGGCAGGAGTGCCGCGAGGCTCGCCTGGAGTTCGGCACGCGCGAGGTTGGTGCCGAGGCAGAAATGCGCGCCGAAGCCGAAGGTGAGGTGTGGGTTGGGCCGGCGGGCGACGTCGAAGCGGTAGGGCTCGTCGAATACGCGCTCGTCGCGGTTGGCCGAGGGGAAGAACACGCCGACGGTGTCGCCCGCGCGCAGCAGCACGCCGTTCAGCTCGAAGTCGCGCGTCAGCGTGCGCAGGAAGCTGCCGACCGGCGAGGTCCAGCGCAGGATCTCCTCCACGGCGCTCGGCAGCATCCCGGGTTCTGCCTGCAACCGCGCCAACTGCTCCGGATGCTCGAGCAGGGCCGCGACGCCGCCGACGAAGGCGTTGCGCGTGGTGTCGTTGCCGGCGGCGACGAGCAGGAAGAGGTAGCCGATGAGTTGCTGATCGGTGAGCAGCGCACCGTGCACCGGTGTGTGGACCAGGTGGTCGATGAAGCCGCCGCGCGCGGCGCCCTCGGCGCGGCTCTCCTGCACCAGCGCCTCGAGGTAGGTACGGAATTCGTCCATGCTGCGATAACCCGCCGCCCCCGTGCTCTCACCCGGTTGGCGGTAACCCGGTGCAAATTCGCCGAGCAGCGCGTTCGACCACACCAGCACGCGCTGCCAGTCGCCGGGCGGCAGACCGAGGATTTCGCCGATCGCGGCGAGCGGTAACCTGGCGGCGAGCCCCTGCACGAGGTCGCGGCTCTCGGCGTGCCGCGCGGCCAGTTCGAGATCGGCGAGGAACGCGCGGGTGAAATCGGCGGCCAGCGCGTCGAAATGCGGCCGCATGCGTCGCATCGCGCCCTGCGTGAAAGCCCAGCTCGACAACCGGCGCATGCGACGGTGACGCGGGTTGTCCATGAACACGAGGTCGGGCGGCTCGTCCGGATCCCAGCCGCGTTCACGACCGAAGCGGTCGAGACCGGCGCGCGCGATCTCGGGCTGGCCCTTCAAGGCCAGGCGCAGGCGCGGGCCGCCGTTGATGAAGACGTCCGGATGGTTGGCGACGGTCATGACATCGGCGTAACGCGTCACCGCCCAGAACGCTTCGACATCGTCACGCTCGTAGCGGAACACCGGCGCCTCACGCCGCAGCAGGTCCCAGGCGGCCCAGGGGAAGCCGTGGGCCGCGTAGAGGTCCGGGTGATGGATGTCGAGGGTGTCGAGGGTCAGGTCCATGGCCGCAGGCCGTCGTGGATGCGTGCGCAAGCATAGCCTGGATGAGGCGCGCCGCGGCGCCGGCACGCACCGCCGCGCAGTGCCGAATCAACGACATGCCCAGCGAGGTCAGACCCCAACGACCGCCGACGAAGGAGCAGTGCCCAGCGGGGTCAGACCCCAACGACCGCCGACGAAGGAGCAGCAACGCGACAATCCTCGGTGTCAGACATCGGCGAGCGCCGCGGCGCGGGCGACAGTCCGCCGCCGGGATCGTATGCTTTGGCGCCGTGTTCGAAGGGGAGGGCGAAGGATGGAATTTCCAGGCGAGGCGTTCATCGACGCCCTGGTCGATCACCTCAACGACGATGCCCGCTTCGCCGCAGCGTCGCGCTGGTCGGACGTCAAGGTGGTGCTCGGCTTCGGCGCCGAGCGCTACTGGCTCAAGCTCTACGGCGGCAAGGTCATCGACCACATGCGCTGGTTCCCGATGGCCAACCCGCTCGGCTGGGACTACACCGTCAGCGCGCCGCTCGAGCACTGGCAGGCCTTGCGGGACGGCAGCCGCGCCCTCGGCCACCTGCTCGACACCGGCGACATCGCTGTCGATGGCGACCTGCTGCAGGCGAACCGCCTCTACGAATCGACCCACCTCATGCTGAGCGCGATCCGCGATCTCGGCCGCCACGCCTGAGGAGTACGCCACGATGGAGCTCGAAATCACCGGCCGCTACGCCGTCGTCGACGGTACCCGCGCCTATTACGACGTCTGCGGCGAGGGCGTACCGCTGATCTGTATCCACATGGGTTGGGCCTGCTCGCTGCAATGGCAGTACTTCATGCCGCTCATGGCCGCCGCCGGCATGCGCGTCATCGCGCCGGACCTGCCCGGCCACGCCAAGTCCTACCCGGTCAATTGGCAACCCTTTCGCCGCATGCGCGACTACGCCGAATGGGTGTGGCACTTCATCGAGACGGTCTGCCCGGGTGAGAAACCGGTCGTCTGTGGCAGCGGCATCGGCGGCGACATGACCCTGCAGCTCGCCTGTCACCACCCCGACGGCATCGCCGCCGGCATGGCTTTCGAATCGGCGGCGAAGACGGGCTCGATCTCCTTCCTTTCCGGGTACAGCGATCCGCACAGCTTCCCCGGCTTCCAGGCCCTCGTCGACAACGCCTCGACCTCCGCGATGTACTACCCGTGCGAGGAGCGCAAGGTCATCGAGTCGAAGTGGCAGCACCGCGCCACCTACCACGCCACCTGTGTCGCCGACATGGACGCCTGGAACGACCACGACGTGCGCGAACACCTCGGCAACATCCGCTGCCCGGTCTTCCTCTACAAGGGCGAAGCCGACTACCACGTCTCCGAGCAGGCCGTGCAGGACACCATCGCCGCGATCCCGCACGGGCTCGGCGAGGGCGGCATCGCGCGCGGCATGGGGCACCTGATCATGATGGAACAGCCCGAACGGCTGGCCGCCGCCTGCCTCGACTTCCTGCGCCGGCGCGGCATTCTCGACGCCACCGGAGACGACGCATGAAACTCGCCCTCGCCATCGGTTACTCGGGCGCGCGGATGGCGCTGCCGGTCGCCCGCGTGCAGCGCGCCGAGGCGCTCGGCTACGACTCGGTGTGGACGGCCGAGGCCTACGGTTCGGACGCACTGTCGCCGCTCGCCTACCTCGCCGCCGTGACCTCGCGCATCAAGCTCGGCAGCGGCGTCATCCAGCTTGCCGCGCGCACCGCGGCCAACGCCGCGATGACCGCGGGCACCATCGACGCCATGGCCGGCGGCGGTCGCATGCTGCTCGGCATCGGGGTGTCGGGCCCGCAGATCGTCGAGGGCTGGTACGGCGAGCCGTGGGGCCGCCCGTATCACCGCCTCGAGGATTACGTCGCCATCATCCGCAAGATCTGGGCGCGCGAGGCACCGGTGACACACGCCGGCGAGGAGATCTCGCTGCCCTACCAGGGCCCCGGCTCAGCGGGGCTGGCCAAACCGCTGAAGTCCATCCTGCACATGAACGCGGGCATCCCCATCTACCTCGGCACCGGCAACGCCGCCTCGGTCCGCCTGACCGCCGAGATTGCCGACGGCTGGCTGCCGCTCGGTTTCGTACCGGGCTCGCTGCCCGAGTACCTGCCGTGGCTGGAAGAGGGCTTCCGTCGCGCCGGCGGCGGCAAGTCGCTGGCCGGCTTCGACATCGTCGCCAACTGCCACGTGCAGGTGGCCGACGACGTCGGTGCCGCGCTCGCCGCGCTCAAGCCCGAGGTCGCGCTCTACGTCGGCGGCATGGGGGCGCGAGCCAAGAACTACCACAAGGACCTCATGACCCGGCGCGGCTACGGCGATGCCGCCGAGCGCATCCAGGAACTGTTCCTCGCCGGGCGCAAGGATGAAGCCGCGGCCGCGGTGCCCGACGAGTGGGTCGACCAGAAGAGCCTGGTCGGGCCGCGCGAGCGCATCGCCGAGCGCTTCCGCGCCTGGACCGACTCCGGCGCCACCACGCTCGCCGTGCGCACGCAGCAGGACGAGGCGGTCGAAGTCATGGCCGAAGCCGCACGCCGCCATGCCTGAAGCGTCGTAACCGGCGCGCCACCCGGCCGGGCGATCGGCCTGCAACACGGAGAGCACGACATGAGCAACGACCCCGCCGACGACGCCGTCGCCACCCTGGCCACGGGCGCCGTACCAGACTGGATCCAGGACCACCTGCGCGAGTACCGCGAGAGCGGCGGTGCGCGCGGCCACCTGTGGGACGCCACCGCCTTCGGCGGCGATGGGCCGTTGCCCTGCCTGCTGCTGACCACGAGCGGGCGGCGTTCCCGCAAGGTGGTCACCCATCCCTTGCTCTACGGCACCGACGGTGACCGCTACGTTATCGTCGGCTCCAAGGGCGGCGCCGACACCCACCCGGCCTGGTACTTCAACCTGCTTGCCGAACCCCGCGTCGAAGTGCAGGTCGGCGCCGACGTCTTCGCCGCCGACGCCACGCTGGCAAGCGGCGCCGAGCGCGCGAGACTGTGGGACTTGATGACCGCCGTCTACCCGCCGTACCTGGCCTACCAGGCCAAGACCGCGCGCGAGATACCGATCTTCGTGCTCGCCCGCGCGGCGGGCTGAACGGCGTCCGTTCCGCGGCGGCTCATTCGAGGCCGCGCAACGCGTCGGCAACCGCCGGCTCGGCCCAGGCGCGCGGACCGAGTGCCCGGCCGACGAAGCCGCCGCGACGGTCGATGACGTAGCTCACCGGCACGCCCCACTGCCAGTAGCGATCGCTCACCGTGCTCTCGCGGGCGAGGTAGACCGGCAAAGTGACGCCGAGCTCGCGCGCGTAACGGGCGACCTCGTCGCCCGTGGCGGTCTCGTCGATGGCGACCAGGACGACGGCGAAACGGGCCGCGTCGAGGTGGTCGGCGAGGCCTTGCAGGGCGGGCAGCTCGTCCCGGCACGGTCCGCACCAGGTTGCCCAGAAATGCAGCAGGACCGTGCGACCGGCGAGTGCCGCGAGATCGAGCGTGCCGTCGCCGACGACGGCCGGCGCGAGATCGAAAGGCGGCACGGTGTCGCTCAGGCGATCGAGTTGCAGCAGGTCCCGTGCCGCCGCCAACGGCGCCACGAGCAGGCATAGGAAGAGCAGGACGGCCGCACGGACGCTCACAGCAGAACGTTGATCGATCCGAACACCTTGAGATCCTCGCCGAGCTGGGTGCCGGCGAGGTCGTGGTGGACCGGCACCTGCGCGCCGAGTTCGAAGGTCCAGCGCGAGCCGATGCCCAGCTGCATGCCCGGCTGCACGAACAGCACGTGCCCACCCGAGTCGTCGATGCGACTGCCGGCCTCGATCTCCTTGCCGCGTACTTCGCCGCCCAGGCCGCAGGACAGGAACCAGCGCCGCGGGCCCTCGCCGGGCACGGCCGGGCCGACCCGGTAACGGACGGTGAGGTCGTAGTTCAGCGAGTCGCCGTAGTCGTAGTCGTGGGCCCCGGCTTCGCCCTGGCCGCGCAGCGCGCCGAGCACGTTGCCGTTCAGCGCCCAGCGCCCGCGCACGTACTGCAAGGCGGCGCCGAACAGGCCGTCGGTGGCGCCGCTGCCGAGCTGGAGGTGGGCGTCGAGGTAAGCGCCGTTGTCGGCGCGGCCGTCGGTATTGCCACTGGGCAGCTTGACGCCGGCCAGGAGCGCGACGGTCGTGGTGCTGTCGAGGGTGTGCTGCTGGAACACGCGGGCGCGCGCCAGCAGCGAGATGTCACCGAGACCGCCATCGCCACCGTGCTGGTCCTCGACCGCACGCACCGCCGGGTCGGCGTCGTCGGGCTCGTCGTGGTGATCGTGGTCTTCCTCGTCGTCGTGGTGGTGGCCACCGACATGTTCGAGATGGCCATCGACCGTGGTGACGCGGAAGGGGACGACGCCGATCAGGGTGAGCCATGGCCGCGCCGACCAGAAGCCGGTCACCTCGGTCGTATGGTAGGTCTCCTGCGCGCCCGGGTTGTCGAGCTCGCGGCTGCCGGCGTACACGCTGTCGAGTTCGGTATAACGCTGGACCAGCCGCAGGCCGCGGCCGTTGACCGTGTCGAGCGGCGAGATGCCCTGTGACAACAGGCAGTAGTCGCAGGCCTCCGCGGAGGCGCTGGCGAGCGCGGCGCAGAGCAATAACGGAATTCGTGACACGTGTGCGGCCATCCCGGCCCCCTTTGCTGGCGGGCGGGAAGCATAGTGGGCGACAGCGCGGAAGAGGATGCGACAAATTGTCGCAACCCGAGCGACCGACCCTGCCCGGGCTGGGTCGCCGTGTCAGTCGCTCGCAGCGGGTGGCGCGTGCCCCCTGGACGCCCGGCCACGCTCAGCGCATCTGCCGTGTCACGCCATCGCGCATCAAGCGTCGAACGCAGGCGAAGTGCGGGCGATCCACGCTAAGCTGCGTCACGCGGAACCCGGGGTCACGCGCCGCCCGCTGCGCCGCGGCGCCGCGTTGGACCAGTGGGTGGAGGGTCTTCGATGTTCTCCCACGTCTTCATCGGCATCAGCGACTTCGAGCGCGCGCTCGCCTTCTACACACCGTTGATGGCCGCGCTCGGTCTCGACCAACGCTTCTGCGATGCGGCCCGGCCGTGGGCCGGCTGGCAGAGCGCGGGCGGACGGCCGTTGTTCGTCATCGCCCATCCCCATGACGGCGAGGGCCACCATCCCGGCAACGGCCAGATGGTCGCCTTCGATGCCGCAACCCGCGACATCGTGCGGGCGGCCCATGCCACCGCGCTCGCGCACGGTGGCAGCGACGCCGGCGCGCCGGGGCCGCGGCCGCATTACCACGCCGACTACTACGGCGCCTACGTGCGAGACCCCGACGGCAACAAGCTCTGCGTGGTGTGCCACGCGGCGGCCGGCGACGCATGACCGTGACGACGCCGGGACGACCGGGCCCGCGGATGGACGCGGCGCGATGAAGTACTCGACCAAGGCCCTGCTGTGGTCCGGCCTGGTGTTCCCCGGGCTCGGACACCTCTACCTGCGACGCTGGATACGGGGCCTGGTGCTGGCCAGCGCCGCCGCGGGCGCGCTGTGGCTCATCGTCTCGGTCGCGCTGACGACGGCGCTCGAACTCGCCGCCGAGATCCAACGGGGGACGACGGTCGCGGACCCGGCCGCGATCAGCGCGCTCGTCGAGCAACGCATGGCAAGTGCCAACGCGGTGACACGCTGGCCGACCGTGATGGTCATCGGCCTCTGGCTCGTGGGTATGGCCGATGCGTGGCGGCTCGGGCGGGCGCGCGACCGCGCAGCGGCCCGGGCGGCGAGCGCGGACGCACCGTGAACGTCCATCCCGCCGACGCCACGCGCCTGCTCTGCCACGCCGGCGGCTGCCACTGCGGCGCGGTGCGCTTCGAAGTGATGACCCCGCCGGGCACGCTGGACGTGATCGAGTGCAACTGCTCGATCTGCCGCATGACGGCATTCCTGCACCTGATCGTGCCGGTGGAACGCTTCCGCCTGCTCGCCGGCGCCGACCAGCTGACCACCTACACCTTCAATACCGGGGTTGCCCGCCACACCTTCTGCCGGGTTTGCGGCATCAAGCCCTTCTACGTGCCGCGCTCCAACCCCGATGGCATCGACGTCAACGTGCGCTGTCTCGACGCGCCGCCCGACGGTCTCGACGTCCGCCCCTTCGACGGCCGCCACTGGGAGGACCACGCCGGCTCGCTCGCCCACCTGAGCCGTCCCGACTGACATCGTTCCCGCGCGCTTGCGTATCGCCGCTGCAACCGGCCGGCACGGGTGATCGGCCCCAATTCGCCGCCGCTCACCGTACAATCCGCGCCCATGAACAAGTACTGGAGCGACTCCATCCGCAGCCTCGCGCCCTACGTGCCCGGCGAGCAGCCGCGCGGTGGGCAGGTCGTCAAGCTCAACACCAACGAGTGCCCGTACCCGCCGTCGCCAGCGGCGCTCGATGCCGTGCGCGCCCAGGCCGGCGCCGACCTGCGTCTCTATCCCGACCCCGACGGCAGCGCCCTGAAGGCGGCGATCGCCGAGTTCCACGGCCTCAGCCCGGCCGAGGTCTTCCTCGGCAACGGCTCGGACGAAGTGCTCGCGCATGCCTTCCTCGGCCTGCTCAAGCAGTCGCGCCCACTGCTGTTCCCGGACATCACCTACAGCTTCTACCCGGTCTACTGCGCGCTCTATGGCATCGCCTACGAGCCGGTGGCGCTGCGCGAGGACTTCCGCGTCGCAGTCGAGGACTACGCCCGCCCGAGCGGCGGCATCATCCTGCCCAATCCGAACGCGCCGACCGGGAGCGGCCTCGACCTCGCCGACATCGAACGGCTGCTGGCGGCCCATCCCGAGGTCGTCGTCGTGATCGACGAGGCCTATGTCGACTTCGGTGCGGCCAGCGCGGTACCCCTGATCGCGCGCCATCCCAACCTGCTGGTGGTGCAGACCTTCTCCAAGTCGCGCGCGCTGGCCGGGCTGCGCGTCGGTTTCGCGCTCGGTGACGCCAACCTCGTCAACGCGCTGGAGACGGTCAAGGGCTGCTTCAATTCCTACCCGCTCGATCGCGTCGCGCTCGCCGCGGCCGAGGCCGCGATGCGCGACCGCGCCTGGTTCGAAGCGACCTGCGCACGCATCATCGCCAGCCGCGAACGCCTCACCGCGGCACTCGCCGCGCGCGACTTCGAGGTGTTGCCTTCGCAGGCCAACTTCGTCTTTGCCCGTCATCCCGCCCACGACGGCGCAGCCCTGCATGCCGCCCTGCGCGAGCACGGCGTGCTGGTGCGCCATTTCGCCAAACCGCGCATCGCCGATTTCCTGCGCATCACCGTCGGCACCGAGGACGAGTGCGCGCGCCTGGTGAGCGTGCTCGATGCCATCCTCGCCTGACCCGCGTTCCACGGAGCGACCCCGCATGCATTTCCAGCCCCGTTTCGCCGGCTATGCCGAGCGCGTCCACCAGGCGCTGCGCGAGCAACCCTTCATGAGCGTGCTGCTGGGCGCCCACGCGACCCTGGTCGAACCCGGCCACGTCGTCATCGAGATGCCCTTGCGCGCCGATCTCCTGCAACCGCTGGGCATGGTCCATGGCACCGTTGCCACCGCGCTTGCCGACAGCGCCGCGGGCTACGCCGCGGAAACCCTTGTCGGTGCCGACCAGCACATCGTCACCGTCGAGTACAAGGTCAACTTCCTCGCCCCCGGAGTCGGCGCGAAGCTGCGCGCGAGCGGCCGCGTCATCCGTGCCGGGCGCACCTTGTCGGTGTGCGAGGCAGATGTCTACGCCGAAGGGGAAGGCGAGGGCCGCCATTTCCTGCACATGGTCACGACCATGATGGCGGTCGGCACCTGAGACCACCGCCGGCAGCGTCTTCAGGGCGCTTGCACTGCCGCGCGCGCTTCGCGCATTCTGCGGCGTCGACACCTACCGTCACCATCACCACGCAGGGGAGGACACGCCGTGGACATGCAGGCACTCGAACAACGCATCACCCGCCTCGAGGACATCGAGGCCATCAAGCAGCTCAAGGCGCGCTATTCACATATCTGCGACGACATGCACAACCCGGACACCATCGCCTCGGTGTTCGCCGCCGACGGCATCTGGGAGAGCCCCGATTTCGGCCAGGCGCAAGGGCATGCGGGCATCCGCGAGCTGTTCAAGAAGTTCCAGAAGATGTTCTCGTTCTCACAGCACAACATGATGAACCCGGTCATCACCGTCGACGGCAACCGCGCGACCGGCATCTGGTATCTGATGGGACCGTGGAACAATGCCGAGACCGGTGAGAATATCTGGATGACAGCGCGATACGACGACGACTACGTGAAGATCGACGGCGAATGGAAGTACCAGCACCTGCGCGTGGTCGTGCGCTCGGTCGAGCCGCGCTGACACGCGCCGCGGGAGGGCCCTCGCGGCCCCACCCGGTGTTCTACCCGGCGCCCCTCAGGCCACGTCCTCGACCAGGATCGCGCGCACCGGCGAGGCCTCGGCGCCGTCCAGCTTGAGCGGCAGGCAGAACAGGGTGTAGCGGCCAGGCAGGACGGCCCCGAGATCGACCGATTCGAGCACGATCATGCCCGCGCCGAGCACGATGTGGTGGCTGTCGAATTCGCGGTTGGCATAGCCCTCGATGGTGATGTAGTCGATGCCGACGAGCTTCGCGCCGCGCCCGCACAACCACTCCGCGGCATCCGGCGCGACGTAGACGAAGTGTTCGGTGAAACGGCCGTTGCGCACGCGACCGTCACGCGAATTGGCGGTCTTGAACAGCACGGCGTCGCCGGCGCGCACGTCGGCCGCGGCGATCTCGGCGGCTCGCACGCACTCGACATCAGCGACCTCGATGACCACGGCCGGGAAGATGAAATCGGCCGCCGCGTACTCGCCGAGGCGCCGCCCGCCGGCCTCGAAGTGATACGGCACGTCGATGTGGGTGCCACTGTGGGCCGACATCTCGAGGCGCGACAGGGTGCAGAAATCCGGCGGCACCGACATCAGCAGCGAACGCGCGTAGGGCGTGTCGCCGGGATAGTCGATCGACTCGGTGCCGAGCGTGACGCTGATGTCGTGGACGCGGCCCATTGCCAGCATGGTTGCGGTGCTCCTGGATGACTGGGGGAGCGCGCGAGTATAGGCCGCCGCCGCCGTGCGAACGCGATCCCGATCAACGCACGGCGCGACCATGGAACGGGCGAAGTGCCGTTACAATCGCCACTCCGGGCCGCGCGCGGCCCGCCATCCATCCGCCTGAAGACCGGGGAGGTACCTCATGGCCCTGTACGAAAAACGCACCTATACCGTCACCGTCGGCAAGATGGCCGACGCCCAGAAGCTCTACGCCGAGCTCGGCTGGCCGGCGCTCGAAGCCGGCGGCTTCGCCAAGAACTGCGTCGGCTACTTCGTCAGCGACACCGGCACCCTGCACCAGCTCGTCCACCTGTGGCGTTTCGAAGACGACGCCGAGCGCCGCGCGTTCTGGGCGCGGCTCTATGCCGACGAGGGTTTCAAGCCCTTCGCCGTGCAGATCCGCCCGCTGCTGCGCGACCAGGAGGTGCAGTTGCTGAACCCCGCGCCCTGGGGGCCGCATCCCTGAGCCGTATCGACGCCGTCACCATCGGCACACCCGGAGAGCTCCCATGCCCGTCGCCACCCTCGAACGCATCCTCGACGTCCCGCGCAGCTACTGCTGGGCCTGGCTCGCCGATTTCAACGCCCTGCAGTTCCTCCACCCGCCGGGCAACCTGAGCGAATTCCGCTGCGAAGGCAGCCACGTCGGGGCGCGGCGCTTCGCGCGCTTCAAGCCGGAACTCGGCGTCGAAGGGCAGATCGTCGAACGCCTCGATCTCGCCCTGCCCGAGCAGGCGATCGTCTACTCGATCGTCGAGAGCTACCCGCTGCCGATGCGCGATTACGTCGCCGTGGTCCGCTTTGCCGACGCGGCGGGTGGCGGCACGGCCATCACCTGGGAAGGCCATTACACCGAGCATGGCCTCGAATCCGCACAGGTCGACCAGATGCTGATCGACTTCTACGGCCTGTTCCTCGACGGCATCGCCAAGGCCCACGCCCTCGGTCGGCAGCCCGGCCAGAGTCCGTACTGAGCGAGCATTGCGGCCGCGCACGGTACGCAGCAGGACGCCATGACCGACGGCGCGCTGCTCGACACCGGCCTCGACCCGGCACGCGTGCAACGCATCGTCACCCTGCACGACGACTATTACCGTCGCGCGTGGGGCTTCGGCGATGCCTTCCGCGACGGCGTCGCCGGCGCGCTCGCGGACTTCGCGGCACGCTACGACGCGTCCGGCGACTGCACCTGGGTCGTCCTGCAGGACGGCGTGGTCGAGGCCAGCCTGACCATCGACGGCCACGACCCGGCGGCAACAGCGACGGCGGGCGCGCACCTGCGCTGGTTCGTTGCCAGCGATGCGCTGCGTGGGCAGGGTTGGGGCGCCCGGCTGCTCGACGCGGCCGTCGGCTTCTGCCGCGCACGGGGTTACCCGGAGGTATGGCTGTGGACATTTGCCGGCCTCGAACCAGCGCGGCATCTCTACGAGAAGGCCGGCTTCGTCCTCGCCGAGGCGCGGCGCGGGCGCCAATGGGGCAGCGAGGTCGAGGAGCGGCGCTACGTCCTCACGCTCGACTGAGCGCGCGAACTCACAGCACGACCGTGCGCCCGTGCGGGCCCGCCAGCACGATGGCTTCGAACGCGGCGCGCGCCGTGCGATGGTGGAAACTCGCGACGGCGATCAACCAGCAGGCGACGATGCGGCCGGGCACCTCGCCGAGTGCGTCGCGCACATCTGCGTGCACGTCGCGCGTCTCCGCCACCCATGCACCCGCGCGGGTCGTGCCACTGCGCGCGACCCAGTGCGTCTCGCGCGCGCTCCAGGCGCGGACCGGGCAGGCAAACCAGGTCTCGACCGGCAGGCAGCTGCTCCACAGCCAGGTGAGGTCGCGGCCGTCGTCGAACTCGAGGGCGATCGAGACGTAGTCGTGGGCGAGGTTCGTATCCTCGCGCTCGCGCGCGGGATGTTCATCCAGGCGCCAACGCCAGGTGAGGCGGGTACCGGGCACGAGCGCGACATCGAGCGGCTTGCGGATGATGCCCTGATCGTCGTGGGCGTGCAGGCAGATGCGCGGGGCGCCCTCGGCGCAATCGCGCCAGATGTCGCTGCTGCCGGTTTCGACGAGATAGCTCCAGCCCGCGGGTGGCGCGATCGGCGCCGCGGCGCGTGTCGCCTCGGCGGCGAGGACCGGGTTGTCGATCGTGGTCGCGAGGGCCGCCAGGCCGTCTGCTGCCGGCCCTGGCCACACCAGCGCGATGACGTCGATGTCCCCCTTGAGGCGGGCATAGGCGTCGTCGGGTGTGTCCAGCGTGCCGAAGGCATCGCGCCACATGCCGAGGTAGATGCCGAGTTCGAGTTCGCCGTCGACGTCGGCGACAAAGCTGCCACTGGTGCGCGTGACGTTGACGAGCCGTCCACCGGGGCTGACCCGCGCAAACAGGTGGAACCCCGGTCCGCCATGCAGGTGCGGATGTCGCTCCGACCAGTGCACGCGGCCGTCGGCGAGGAGCGAATAGGCTTGGCCCCGTGCGACACGCAGGCCGGTCGCCGTCCACGGCCGCTGGTTGCCGACGAGGGTGCGGCGTGCGGCTCGCCACCGGCTCGTGTTGGCGCGTGCGGCGAGTGTGCCCCACAGTCGTTCGATCGTGTCGGTCATCAACGCCTCCGCCGCCGCCCGGTCGCGGCACCGCGCCCGGCATCGTACGATAGGCGGGCCGGCGTGACGCGCCGGCGACCCGCATCGTTCGCAAGCTGTCGGCAATCCCGGGGAGGAGCCATGGATTTCATTGCCATCGAAGATCTGATCGAACGTGACGGCCTCCGGCTCGTGCTCGTCGCCGGCACGCCGAGCCCCTGGGGCCAGGCCGCCAAGGCCATGATGGAGTACAAAGGCCTCGACTTCGCCTGCGGTGCGCAGATGCCGGGCGGCGACAACGAGACACTGGTGCAGTGGGCCGGCATCAACAGCGGCCCGGTGGTGGCGTGGAACGACGAAGCGCCGCTCAACCGCTGGGACGACATCCTCTTTCTCATCGAGCGCCTCGCCCCGCACAAGCGCCTGCTGCCCGAGAAGCGCGTCGACCGCGCCCGCGCACTCGGTCTCGCCTACGAGATGTGCGGGCCGCTGGGACTCGGCTGGAATCGCCGCCTGTCGCTGTTCCGTCCGGCGATGGAATCCGGCCAACCGCCGGCGCCAGTCCTCAACATGGCGCGCAAGTACAACTACAACGAGAGCGACGTCGCCCTTGCCGACCAGCGCCAGATCGAAACCCTGCAACTGCTGCATGCCGAGCTCGAAGCCCAGCGTGCACGCGGCTGCGCCTACTTCGTCGGTGACACCCTCACCGCGGTCGATTTCTACTGGGCCGCGTTCTCGACCATCTACGTTCTGCCTCCACCCGAGCAGGTACCGATAGCCGAGGGCTTTCGCGCCATGTTCGAACTGCTTGCACCCGACGTCGGCGCCGCGCTGACGCCGCTGCTGATGGAGCACCGCGAGCGCGTGCTGCGCGCGCACTTCAAGCTGCCGATGGACATGTGAACCGCGAGGGAAGCCACCGACATGTTGAAAATCCGCATTGGCTTCGGCCTCGTCAACTACCCGTTCGAGGATGGTCGCGGCTACTTCCGCTGGGTCGAGATGCTGGAGCGCGCCGGGGTCGACTCGGTGTGGCAGTCCGACCGCCTGATTTCGACCGACAACTACCTCGAATCGCTGTCGGCGCTGGCCGCGCTGGCCGGCTGCACGGAGCGCATCAAGTTCGGTATGAATGCCATCGTCGCGCCGCTGCGCGATCCGCTGGTGCTGGCCAAGCAGTGCGCCACCATCGACTACCTGTCGAACGGCCGCCTGCTGCCGATGTTCGGCGTCGGCTACCCGAAGGCGGCGGAGTGGGGTGCGACCGGGCGCAGTTCCGACCACCGCGGCTCGATCGCCAACGAGATGTTCGAACTCATCGCGCGCTTGTGGCGCGAGGAGAAGGTGACCTACGAGGGCAAGTACTTCCAGTACCGCGACGCGACCATCGCGCCGCGCCCGGTGCAGCAGCCGCTACCGCTGTGGATCGGCGGCAACAGCGAGGCGGCCATCAAGCGCACCGCGCGCCTCGGCACTGGCTGGATCGGCGGCATCGCCTCTCCCGATGACGTACGCACCGTGATCGCGGGCATCAAGGCCGAAGCCGCGCGCCTCGGCCGCCACATCGACGACGACCACTACGGCACCTCGCTGGCCTTCCGCATCGGCAGCCGCGACGACGACGCCGTGGTCAATTCGCCCTTCGTCAAGCGCACCGGCATCGGCGAGAAGATGGACCTCGACCCGCTGTTCTGTGTCGGCACGACGGCCGACGTCATCGAACGGCTGCGCGCCTACATCGACGCCGGCGCCTCGAAGTTCGTGCTCTTCCCGATTGCCGCGGGTGAGCAGGACACCGTCGAGCAGACCCGCCGCATCATCGAGGAGGTGAAACCCGTCATCGAGAACTGAGCGCCGGCGGCGCGGATTGCCGGGCCTTGCCCGGGCAATCGACGCCGCATCCGCGGCGCGACGGCGGTGTCACCGCTCCCCGCAGTGATTCCGCGTGACGGGTCCGGGCTCAGC
Source organism: Gammaproteobacteria bacterium (assembly GCA_050184115.1). Lineage (GTDB taxonomy): Bacteria > Pseudomonadota > Gammaproteobacteria > JACKNG01. The sequence continues at coordinate 81,655 of JBFXAQ010000010.1, forward strand.
GGCGCGGCGGACGGTCGTTGCCGCGCGGGCGCGCCTCGTTGACCCGGGCCGTACGGCCCTTGAGCATGGCACCGTTCAACTCGGCGATGGCGGCTTCGCCCTCGGCCTGGTTGGGCATCTCGACGAAACCGAATCCCTTCGACCGACCGGTGTCTCGGTCCATGACGATCTTGGCGTTGGTCACTTCGCCGTGCTGCTCGAAAGCCTCGCGCAAATCTTCCGCGGTCATCGAGTAGGACAGGTTACCGACATAAATATCCATGCGTGATTGCCTCTGGAAACGCGCCGTCGCGACTGACTCCCCGGGCTGTGCCTGACGGCGGTGACACGGACCGGAACAGGAAGCGAAGTATTGAAGGCATGGCGCTCGGTGACACCACGCAACTAGAGACAATTCGATGGCACGGAACAGGGCTCACCCGGACACGGCGCACCGGCCACGAGACGTTCGCCCCGCTGGGCTCGAACGGCTGGCGCGATCTCGGGGACGGAAACAAGCGAAAAGATCCTGGGAAGACTCGTGCGATGGGAAACGAAGACCTGGGCGCGGCGGGGAGAGGCAGTTGTGTCGCCCGGCTGGCGACCGCCTTCGCGGTCAGTCCGCCGGGGCGCGTCATCGCCCGCTGTTGCTGATGTTGTCCGAATCCTCGTCAAGAAAAGCGCGCCTTGCGCGCGCCGGGCAAGCATAGACCGCGTGCGGGCCGGGCCGCAACGATTTCGTCGCCGCCGCTCCGGCGCCAATCCGTTGTGCGACGCACCACGCGCCGTGCTTCGCGCGATCAACGCGTGATGACGATCTTGCCGTACAGCGCACGGCTCTCCATCAGGCGCATGCCCTCGCGTACGTCGGCGAAGGGCAACGTGCGGTAGATGACGGGATCGATCGCGCCGACCCGCAACAGGTCATAGAGGTGCTGCTGGCAGGCCGCGCCCTGCGCCGGGTTGCGTTCGACGCACGGTCCCCAGGCGAGGCCAACCACCGCCATGTTCTTCAGCAGCATGCGGTTGCACTCGATGGTGGGAATGCGACCGGCAGCGAAGCCGATCACGAGCATGCGGCCTTCCCAGGCGATGCAGCGCTTCATCTGGTCGAAGAGATCGCCGCCCACGGGGTCGTAGATGACGTCGGCGCCACGACCGTCGGTCAGGTCCTTGACCCGTTCGACGATGTCCTCCTCCTGGTAGTTGATCAACTCGTCGGCACCGTTGTCGCGGCAGACGGCGAGCTTCTCCGCGCTGCCGGCCGCGGCGATGACGCGCGCGCCGAAGACCTTGCCGAGTTGCACCGCCGCGAGGCCGACGCCGCCGGCGGCGCCCGCCACGAGCAGGGTTTCGCCCGGCTGGATGCGGGCGCGGTGGACGAGCGCGTAGTAGGACGTGCCGTAGGTCGTGCTGAGGGCCGCGGCCTGTGCGTCGCTGACGTGATCAGGCACCGCCCACGAAGTCGCGTTGTGGGCGATGAAGCAGTCGGCGAGCATGCCGGCCAGGTTGTTGAACGACACCACCCGCTGGCCCACTGCGAACGGGCTGCCGGGACCGACCGCTTCGACCACGCCCACGCCTTCGACCCCCGACACGGCCGGCAGCGGCGCGCGCGCCTGGTACAGACCCTGGGTGATGAGGAGGTCGGGAAAGTTGAGCGACACCGCGCGCGTGCGCACCAGCGCCTGGTTCGGACCGGGCTCCGGTTGCGGGCGGTCGACCCATTCGAGAACTTCGTCGTAGCGGCCGTAGCGCTCGAACTGCCAGGCTTTCATCATGGTCGTCATCGCGGGCGCTTCCCTCAGATCAGCGTGGTCGAGGCGGGTTCGGCCACGACCGCGTTGTCGATGAATCCCAGGCCCGCGATCTCCACTTTCACGCGATCGCCGGCGGCAAGGAAGCGCTTGGGCTCGAAGCCGATGCCGACGCCGCTGGGTGTGCCGGTGAGGATGAGGTCGCCGGGCTCGAGGGTGAAGGCCGTACTCAGGTGTTCGACCAGGGTGTAGCAATCGAAAACGAGATGACGGGTGTTGGAGTCCTGGCGCAACTCGCCGTTGACCCAGGTCTTGAGATCGAGGGTATGCGGATCGGGCACTTCGTCGGCAGTCGTGATCCACGGCCCGAACGGGCAGTGGGTGTCGAAGGACTTGCCCATGATGAACGTCTGCGAACGCATCTGCCAGTCACGCACGCTGACGTCGTTGCAGACCGTGTAACCGGCAATCACCTCGCGCGCCCGCGCTGCCGGCACGTGGCGGCAGCGCCGCCCGATGACCATGCCGAGCTCACCCTCGTAATCGAGCTTGGTCGACACGCGCGGCAGGTGGAAGGGTGTGTAGGGGCCGTGCGCGGCGGTCGACTGCTTGTTGAAGATCATCGGCACCTTGGGCGTGTCGAGCCCGGTCTCCTCGATGTGGTCGCGGTAGTTGAGACCGACGGCGAGGATCTTCGGCGGGCGCAGGATGGGCGCCTCCAGGGTCACGGCCGCGAGCGCGAAGCGGGCGCCGTCGACGCTGGCCGCTTGCGCCAGCGTTGCGCCGCCGGCGGCGATGAGCGCGCTCATCTCGCCGGGCAGACCGGTGTTGCCGAGGTCGACGATCTGGTCGCCCTCGACGCGTCCCGGGCGCGTGCGGCCGCCCTCGGTGAAGGTCACGAGTTTCATGCAGGGGTCCTCAGTGCGTGGCCGCGGTGGCGCGGTAGTGCAGGATCAGGTGTTCGTCGAAGGCCATCTCGTGGTCCGGCGGAACGACGACCGTTGTCATCGGGTCACGGATGATGGCAGGCCCGCGCACGACGTTGCCGGCGGCAAGCGCCTTCATCTCGTAGACCGTGAAAGGTATCCAGGCGTCCTTGTGGTAGACCTCGCGCGTGCCGACGCGCGCCGCGGCAGCTGGTTCCGCCCCGGCCAGCGGGTGGCGCGCCAGGCTCGGCTGCGGCTTGGGTGCGATGGCCTCGATACTGACCTCGGTCAGCGAGTAACCGGCGCCACTGAACTTGGCGCCCTCGGGATAGACCTTGGAGTACATGGTCTCGAAGGCGTCGACCATGGCGCGGATGTCGTCCGGGCCGCGCATGTCACCGCCGGCGAGCGCGGTGTCGAAGCTCTCGATCTGCCCGATGTAACGCATGGCGACGCTGTAGCGGAAGCGCAGCTTGGCCGGGTCGATGCCTTCGGCAGCCATTTCTGCGCGCGCTTCCGCCTCGAGTTCGCGCCAGGCGCGGTCGATCTCGGCCGCGGTGGCAGTCAGTTCGTCCATCCCCGCCTTCGGCGGCACCAGCACGCGCAAGCCGCGATCGTAGCGATGCATGTACTCGGCACAGGCCGCACCGAAAGCGGAGAAGCCGGCCGCCCACGGCAGGGTGATGACGTCCCTGAACGGGATGCCGTCGGCGAAGCCGTACATGTGTACCGGACCGGCACCGCCGTAGTAGAGCAGGGTGAAATCGTGCGTGTCGTAGCCCTTGGCCGCGACCATGGTGCGCAGCAGGTCGTTCATCTCGGCGTTGACGATGGCGAGCACGCCGGCGCCGGCGGCGTAGACGTCGAGGCCGAGCGGGTCGGCGACGGCTTCCTTGAGCGCCGCGAGCGCGCGCTCGCGGTCGAGCTTGATATGACCGCCGAGAAAGTAGTCCGGGTCGACGTAGCCGAGCGCGACGTTGATATCCGTGACGGTGAGGCGGTCGAACTCGTGGCAGATGCCGACCTTGGCGCCGGCCGAATCAGGGCCCACGTGCAGGCGCTTGTACTCGTCCACCCACACCACCGAGCCGGCGCCGCTGCCGACCGAGTCGAGCTCGACCATCGGCAGGGCCAGGCGATGGCCGGCGATGTCGGCGCTGCGCGCGATGCCCATGCGGCCATCGACGAGCAGCCCGACGTCGAAGCTGGTACCGCCCATGTCGGCGGTGACGACGTTGTCGAGACCGAGCTGGTTGGCAACGAACTGCGCACCGATGAGACCGCCGATGGGCCCCGAGATCATCGTCTCGTAGAGCCGTGGGTATTCCATGTTGACCGCGCCGCCGTAGGACAGCAGGGTCAGCAGGCGGCCGCCGAAGCCGAGACCATGGGCGCGGCGCTCGACGTCGAGCAGGGATTCGCGCACCTGCTCGGCGGCGAAGCACTGGAAGAGCAGGCTCTTCAGGCGGTTGTTCTCCTTCGCCACCGGGGCGACGTCGGCCGAGCACACCACCGGCACCTCGACGCCGCGCTTGGCGATCTCCTCCGTCGCGATATCGCGCGCCTGGTGCTCGTGACGTGGGTCGACGAAGGAATAGATGAAGAGGATGCCGATGACCTCGCAACCCTGGTCGAGCAGCTTGTTGACGCCCTCACGCACCTGGCGCTCGTTGACCGGGATGAGGGTGTGGCCGGCCGGCAGGTGGATGTTGCCCTGGTAGCAGCCGCCGCCCATGCGCTCGCTGACACTGACCACGTTGCGTGGATCGACCAGCGGCCGGGTGTGGCGGTGTAACTGCTGGTGCAGGCCCTCGGCCTGGCTCTGGCCGAGGTAGGTCAGGCCGCCCTCCATGACGGTGATGTCCTCGAAGCCGCGCGTGACGACCAGCCCGACCTTGCGCCCGTCACCGGTCAGCACGCTGTTCAGCATGCCCGTGCCGCAGTAGATGTCCGCGGCGCAGCGGCGGTGCACGGCCTCGGCGTCGAGACCAATCATCTGCGCGGCATCGGCGACCGACTCGTAGTAGCTCAGCGCCTGGTCGTCGCGCCGGCTGATCGACTTGCCGACGGTGAAGGTGCCGTCGGGCTTGACCAGGATGGCGTCGGTCATGGTGCCGCCGGCGTCCAGCGCCAGGATCAGGTCGCGCTCGGCGCCGACGTGCTCGGAGCTCGTGCTCATGGATGTCTCCCCTCAAAAGATGCTGCTTGCCACCGTCGATGCGGCGGCTGGTCGTCGTCTGTACGTCGGGCGGGAGCGGGTGGCGGGAACGGGGACAGTATACTTTTGCCGGCGCACGAGCCGGCCGACAGCGCGTGCAAAAGTATACTGTCCCCGTTTGCGACGCCGCTTCCGGGAGCGCGCGGGCCTCGTCGCTTACTCAGCCCGCCTGTTTCCAGTGCGCCGTCACCTGCGCCGAACGATCCTCGTACCAGTCCGCGGCCTCGTCCTCGAGCGGCTGGCCAAGGTAGTCGCGGTAGAAGCGATCGAGATCGGGCAGCAGCTCGAACACCACCGGGTAGCCCGGCGCGACCACTTCGACCGCGTGCTGGGTCGCGCAGGCGGGGCAGAAGAACTCGCGGATCTCCTGCCAGCCGGGCTCGGGCACGGCCGGCGCCGGGTCGTAGACCTCGGCCATGCGCTCGAGCGTGTCGCGCACGCGAATGCGGCACTTCAGTTTCCAGTTCTCGCGGTAGTCGCCGAAGCTGTGGCCGCACTCGCACTGGGTCTCGCGCCGTCCCGGGCCTTTCGCCACCACGTAGAGCTTGTCGCCAACGCGCAGCAGGATGCGGTCCTTCCACGCCACCCGCTCCTGCAGCACGGCGATGTAATTGAAGAAGCGATCCTTGTCCTTGCGCGGCAGCTTGAGCAACCGCTCGGTGTTGTCGTCGTCGATCGTGCCGTCAACGAGCTGGCGGATGAGATCGCGGCTGACGCTGATTTCCCCGCTCATCGCTCAGACCTCCGCGTCGCCGAAGGAGAAGTCGCCCGGCACCTGCCAGAAGCGCGTGAACTCGGTGCGGAACTTGGCGAAAGACAGGCTCTGCGCGTACATCTCGCAGACCTCCGGCGCGAAGTCGCGTCGCTCGACCCGAGCGCGCTCGGCCAGCCACCAATTCTCGACCGGCATCGACTCCTCCAGCCGCGCCTCGCGCAACAGGGCGCGCCTGGCGCGGGTCGCATCGTCATCCAGTTCCCAGCGGCCGTCGTCGTGGCGGTGGGCGACCACGCCATGCATGTTGCTGACGAACTCGTAGTCCGGGCAGATGCCGGACTCGAGGTCGGCGATGACCAGCCGCGGATCGCGCTCGAGCGGGTCGCCCCAGCCGCCGGAGGAACCGGCCGCATCGACGAAGAGGTCGTTGTCCTTGAGCGCGAGCTCGGGGCAGTCGGTCTTCCAGATTTCGAGGTTCTTGACCTGCAACTGCCCGGCGTCGACCTGGGCGAGCAGTTCGCGCGCGTCGCGCGGTGTCTCGCCCTCGGCAATGAGGGCGTCGAGGTTGGTGCCGCGGGCCGAAATCATGAAACTGCCGGGCCCGGGATAGGCGCCGCTCATGCCGATGCCGACCGAGGGCGTGCAAGAGAGGCCGCCGTTCGGTCGCGTCAGCGCGACATGCCGCCCTGGCTGCACGCACCAGTGCACGGCCGAGTTACCCGGGCCACCGCGGTACTTGCCGTAGCCGAAGTAACCCGGCAGCAGCTTGCGGCCGAGGTAGAACAACGGCGGCACCGTCGACTCGAATTCCTCGGCGTCGCCGATCGTCGCCATCTGCGACCACGCCGCCCACACCAGCGGCTCGCCGTCCTTGTAGCACCAGGCGCCACGTCCGGTACCGCCCAGCCATTCGAAGTTGGTGAAACCGTAGTTGGTGCCGTCCTCGGTGGTGCCGGCGCCCTGGAAGGCGCCCCAGTTGCCGTCGACGGTGAAGACCTCCTCGAGGTAGCCGCGGGCGAACATCGCGCGGTTGACGGCGCCGAAACCGATGCTGTTCAGGGCCACGGTCTGCGCCCACAGGTTGGCGTTCGAGGTGTACTCGTTGTCCGGGTTGTAGATGCTGCCCTTGGGATAGTTGCGCTGCACGGCAAGGTCGATGCCGGCGGTGACCTTGGTGTTGTGCGAGAAGGAATTGATCATGCCGAGGAACACCGCGCAGTCGACACCGCCCGGAGTGGCGTTGTAGGAGTGGTAGCCCCACTTGGAGCTGCCCTCGGCATCGAGCAGCAGGCCGCGCTCGTTCGGCTCGACGCTGCCGCGCACGTGGATGAGGGTGTTCTTGTCGGCGTGCGACCAGACGTTCTGCAGACCTTCGTACTTGACCAGGCGGAAGGCGCAGCCGTTGTAGGTGCCGGGCACCATGGTCGCGCGCATGTTGTCGACCACCATGCGGCGCGATTCCTCGATGACCTCGCGGATGGCGCGCTTGTAGTAGTCCATGCCGAACTCGTCGATGAGTTCGTGCGTGGCTTTCAGGATCATCGCGCAGCCGGCGAGGCGCATCTTGTCGTCGAGGATGTTCATGGTCGCCGCGCGCGTGCGCCGTTCCCAGATCGCCTTCCACCACGATTCCTGCTTGAGCTTGCGCCCGGTGCGCATGGGCGGGCAGACCAGGCCGTCCATGAAGGTGTCGACCGAGAAGGTCGCCCAGGAACCCGCCACCGGCGCGCCGTTCTCCATCAGGTGGTTGATGCCGACGGCCCAGGCGACGATCTCGCCGTCGACACAGATCGGTACGAAAGAATAGAAATCGCCGGGATGCGGCACGCCGCCGGTGAGGCCGTCGGAGACGGCGTAGACGTCGCCGTCCTCGATACCGTCGTTGACGTCGTAGTCGTTGTCCGCCATGTAGCGGATCGAGGTCGGGAAGATCACCGTGTGGGAGAGGAAGCCGAGCGACACGGCGAGGGTGTCGCCTTCCGGCGTCGCGATGCCCCACAGGCATTCGCCCATTTCGCGCGAACCGGGCGAAGCGGCGACGAAGCGCGCCGACTCGCGTGCCGCCAGCACCGCGGCATGCAGCTTGGAGTAGAAGCGTTCGTAGCGGATCGGGTCCGAATCGCGCAGGCTGAGTTCGGTGACACCGTAGTAGTGCCCGCTCTCGGCGGTGAGCCGATCGCGTTCGGCGATCATCTCGCGCAAGGTCGGGCGCGTGGGGGTTACGGGCGCAAGCAGCGTCCCGCGTTCGCTCAGGGCCTGGGCCATGTCACTCCCTCCTGACAGGGTCGAGGTAAATGCAGCCGATTCTCGCACAGCGCCGTCGCGGGCGGGAACCCGCGCGCGGCCCCTGACGATCGGTGCGATACTCCCGCGCCGCCGCCTTCCAGCCAGACGATCGCAGCCATGAGGAGAGACCGATGAAGATCGCATTCATGCCCGACACCCATTTCGGCGTCTACGACCAGCTCGAGGCCCCCGGCCCGGACGAGGTCGCCGACGCCATGGACCATTGCATCGCCGAGGCGAAACTGGCGGAGAAGGTCGGATTCGACGGCCTGTGGGTGCCGGAACGCCACCAACGCCCGGAGACCTGGTGGCCCAACACCACCTCGTTGATGGCCGTGCTGGCCGCGGTGACGACACGCGTGCAACTCGCCTCGACGGTCATCCAGCCGACCTTCCACCATCCCATCCACCTGGCCGAGAGCCTGGCCGCGGTCGACAACCTGTCGCGCGGCCGCCTGGTGTTCGGCGCCGGCGTCGGTTACCACGAGGACTATTTCCGTTGCTTTGGTGTGCCTTTCGACAAGCGTGGCAAGCGCTTCGAGGAGGTCATGGACTGCATCGTCGGCGCCTGGACCGAGGACGAGTTCAACTACCACGGCGAGTTCTTCCACTACGAGGGCGTGCGGTTGCTGCCGCACCCCTACCAGAAGCCGCGCCCGCCGATCTGGATCGGGGCCTTCGCACCCAAGGCGATGGAACGCGCGCTGAACTACGAAGGCTGGTGCCTGTGGTTCCCGCCGGCGCTGGACGAACTCGCGCCGGCGGTGAAATCGATGCGCGAGCGCGCCGCCGCGCGCGGCAAGGACGACTTCCAGATCACCATCGGCTTCGAGGGCTGGCTGTCGAACGACCCGAAGGTGCGCGAGAAGCACGGCCACCGCTGGGTGCGCGAGTGGAGTTTCTATGCCGAGAAGGGCCTCTCGCCCGATGCCGAGGCGACCGAATTGCTCGACCAGATCGAGAACATGTTCCTGTGCCTCGGCAATCGACAGAAGTGGATCGATCGCCTCGGCGAGATGAAGGAGAAAGTCGGCCCGGACTGGCTGTGCATCCGCACGCGCAACCCGGTCAACCCCGGCCAGCCCTATCCGTCGCGCAGCGAGTGCCTGGAGGTCATCGAAGCCTTCGGCGAGATCCTCGACGAGATCCGCTGACCGTCCGCGCAAGGCACCGGCCGGGGCGACGACGAACCCCGGCCGGCGCGGCCACTGCTCAGGTCAGCCGTTTCGTTTCGCCTCCACTGCTGACGACGATGTCGGCATAGCGCGCCTTCCCGGTGCCGCGCTGGAAGAATGACAGCGCGATCAGCCAGACCTTGACGATGCGCGTCGCCGGGCCGCCGATGTGGGTCTGGTAGTCCGCATGGACGTCGCGCGATTCGGCCAGCCAGCGGCCGAGTTCGCCGCGCCCCGAGCGCACCACCATGTGGGTCTCGATGGCCTGCCAGCTCGGGATCGGGCAGCGAAAGACGCGGCCGACCGGGAGCTCGGCACTCCAGAAATAGGTGAGATCCTGACCGTCGTCGAACTCGACGGCGATGGACAGGTAGTCGTGCGCGAGCAGGCTGTCCTCGGCGCGCGCCGAGGGCAGTTCCTCCACCGCCCAACGCCAGTCGAGGCGCGCACCGGGCGCCAGCGGCAGGTCGACCTCACGGGTCAGCAGGCAGGCGTTCTTGTGGGTGTGGCAGCAGATCTGGCCATCGGCGCAACTCGAATAGATGCCGGCGTTGCCGGTCACGTACATCGGCTGCCAGCCGGCCGGCGGCGGCGGCTCGGTGCGCAGGCGGGCAATCTCGGCCGTGACCAGGCCACCGACGTCGCCACGCCGGCGCAGGGCCTCGAGCCCGGTCAGCGGGTCGCCGTCCCACACCAGCAGGACGCCGCGGATCTCGCCCTTGGCCGCGCTATAGACCTCCGGCGGCGTGGCAACCGTCTCGGCACGGCTGTCGGCCCACTCGCCGATGGCCCGCGCAACCGATACGTGGCCGTCGTGCGCGCTCGTGAACGTGCCGGTGTTCTTCTGCGGGTTGTAGACCGGGTTCCGATCGCCGACGCGGGCGAAGAAGGCGAGGCCGGGCTCGACCCAGACGTCGAGATCCTCGACCAGCCACCAGCGCCCGCTGAGCAGCACGGTCACCGCCTGGCTGGCCTTCACCGCGACGTCCAGTCGCTTCCACGGCAGGTCGGCCGGGAGGATCTCGAAAGTGGCGTAGCCGGCCAGACCGGCGAGCGGGGCCTCGTCGCGCAGGCGGGCGAAACCCGCTTCAAGTTCGCCGCGGTCGAGCAGGGCATGGTCGGCGCCGGCGTCGCCGCTGCGCAGCGCGGCGAGTGCCGCCGGCCCGCTCAGGCCGAGCGCCGCCAGTCCGCGCAAGAGCGCGCGGCGCGACACGCTGCCCGTCCCATCTGTCGCGGGCGTCGCTTCGTCGTGCGTGCACGCGCGGTCGTGATCGTACAGGTCGTCGCTCATGTTGCTGCTCTCCCGGGGTCGATGGATCGATGGCCGCGCGCGGCCGTCTGCTGGGAGAGCAGGCTAGCGGGGGTGACGACAGGGGCGACACGGACCGCTGCCCGCGCGTGGACGGGCAGATTGCCCGGACGGACGCCAAGCACCCCGGATCTGTGCGCCGGCGACGTGTCGCCAAGCCGGCGCGCCTCGACTATCCTGCCGACCTCGAACGCACGGCTCACCACATCAGGAGCGACGATGAAACTCGGCATGGTCTTCGGCTACTCGGGCGCGCACGTGAAAATCCCGATGGATCTCATCCAGGCGGCGGAAGCGCTTGGCTACGACTCGGCGTGGAGCGCCGAAGCCTGGGGCTCGGATGCCGCCACCCCGGTGGCCTGGGTGCTGGCGCAGACGACCAAGATCCGCGCCGGCACCGCCATCATGCAGATGGCCGCGCGCACCCCGGCGATGACGGCGATGACCGCGATGACGCTGGACCAGCTCTCCGGCGGCCGCTTCCTGCTCGGCATCGGTCCGTCCGGCCCGCAGGTCATCGAAGGCTGGTACGGCCAGCCCTACGGCAAACCGCTGCTGCGCACGCGTGAGTACATCTCGATCCTGCGCAAGATCTTCAAGCGCGAAGAGCCGCTCACCCACGAGGGCGAGCACTACCAGATCCCGTACAAGGGCCCCGGCAGCCTGGGACTCGGCAAGCCGCTGAAGAGCATTCTGCACGGCAACCCGGACATTCCCATCTACACCGGCGTCGCCACCCAGAAGGGCGTCGAGCTCGCCGCCGAAATCGCCAACGGCTGCTTCATGATCTGGGCCAATCCCGATCGCGCCGACGTCTTCGCGCCGGCCATCGATGCCGGCATCGCCAAGGCCACCGACGGCCGCACGCGCGCCGATTTCGACTTCGCGCCCTTCGTGCGCGTGGCCATGGGGCCGGATATCGCCAAGTGCCGCGAACAGATGAAGCACCACCTCGCGCTCTACATCGGCGGCATGGGCGCCCGCGAGAAGAATTTCTACAACGACTACACCAAGCGCCTCGGCTACGAAGATGCCGCCGTCAAGATCCAGGACCTCTACTTGTCAGGCAAGAAGGACGAGGCCGCTGCCGCGGTCCCCGACGCCTACGTCGACGAGGTCTGCCTGGTCGGTCCGGAAGCACACATCAAGGAACAGCTCACGCGCTGGAAGGCAGCCGGCGAACGTGGCGAGATCGGCACCATGGTCATCTCGGCGAACAACGCCGACGAGTTGCGCGTGGTCGCGGAAAACATTCTCTAGCACAACATTTCAACAGGGGAGGAAAAACATGAACCTCAAGTGGAAGATCGGTGATTGCACCATCACCCGCATCCGGGAGATCGAGTACCCGGAATTCTCGGACGTCATCCCGGCGGCGACGCCGGACGTGGTCAAGCAGGTGCCGTGGCTGTTTCCGCACTTCGTCACGCCGGAAGGCATGCTGAGCCTCAGCATCCACATGCTGGTGATCGAGACGCCGACCAACAAGCTGGTGGTCGACACCTGCATCGGCAACGATCGCGACCGCAACCCGTTCGAAGTCATGCACATGTTGCAGACGAGCTTCATGGACGACTTCCAGGCGGCCGGTTTCAAGACCGAGGACATCGACTACGTCCTGTGCACCCACCTGCACCTCGACCACGTCGGCTGGAACACCCACAAGAAGGATGGCAAGTGGGTGCCGACCTTTCCTAACGCTTCCTACCTGTGGGGCAAGGGTGACCAGGACTTCTGGGGCAACCTGCCGAAGGACAGCGGCGAGGACTTCATCGACATCCAGAACCGCGTGTGGGCCGATTCCATCCAGCCCATCCTCGACGCCGGCCTCGCCAAGCCCATCGACGGCCCGGGCGACGTCTGCACCAACGTGCGCCTGATCTCGACCCCCGGCCACACCCCTGGGCATTGCTCGGTACTGATCGAGTCGAAGGGTGAGACGGCCATGATCACCGGCGACTTCATCCACCACCCGATCCAGTTCTGGGATGCCGGGCTGGTCAGCCCCTTCGACGTCGACAACGACGCCGCCGTGGCCACCCGCCGCCGGGTGTTCAAGGAATACGCCGACACCCCGACGCTCATCATCGGCACGCACTTCGCCGGTCCCACGGCAGGCCGCCTGGTGCGTGACGGGGATACCTACCGGTTCGACGTCTGAGGTCCGCCAGGGCTTCGATTACTTCCGGTTGCCGGGGAAGGGGACGGTTAGGAAAACCGTCCCCGCGTCGGAGGGCCCGCAGCCCGGGCTTCGACTGCCTCCCGGTGCCGGGGAGGGGACGGTTAGGAAAACCGTCCCCGCGCCTGAGGCACCGCTACTGCTGAGCCCCCAAGGTGGGGACAGTTTTCCTAACTGTCCCCGTTCCCGCACCCCAGCGCTCAGCAACAAACAGCTCACTCCGGCTTCGGCGGTCGCCCGTTCGGCATCACGCCATCCGCCCGCGCCTTGAGGTAGGCGAACAGCGCGTCCTTGTTCTTCTGTACCCGCGGATTTTTCGCCAGCGAGGGCATCACGCCCATCTGGCCGGTATAGCCGTGCTCCATGACGTAGAGGAAGCGGCCGTAGTCGACGCCGGCCTCGTTGATGCGCACCATCAGGTTGGGCGCAAAGGTGCTGCCCATGGCGCCGCCGCCGTGGCACTGCTGACACTCGACCGTGAAGGTCTTCCAGCCGTCGTAGGTGAGTTGATCGACGGTGCAGGCACCGGCGTCAGCGCTGTCGTGCGGACATTCGACGGCGTATTCGGGCGCCGCCCCCTCCGGTTCGACGCGCGGTTCGTGGACTGCGAACGTCGGCCCCGCCAGCAGAACGGCAGCCATCGCGGTGGCCATGGCGAGCTTCGTTTTCATCGGTAACCTCCTCTGTGCACGCCGTCGTGACGACGGCTGGTCCGATTCGAGCACGTGGGAAAACCACACGCCTTGATTGCACTCATAGTTGAGGCCGCCGGTTGCCGGCGACAAGGGACCACGCGTGCGACATTTCGTCGCAGGCCGGCGGCGACGATTCACGGCCGCCGGGGCGGCAGGTAGGATCGGAGCCCGCGCGGCGCCGCCGCCAGACCCTGCTTGCCGCCATGCCCAACCGCACGCCCATGGACCACATCCTGCGTTACCTGCTGCTGGTGCGGCTGGTCGTGATCGGCGGCCAATACCTCGCCCTGGTAGTGATGGATCGCCTGTTCGGCACGCCGCTGCCGTGGGGCGCCATCAATACCGTGCTCGTCGTGATGGCGCTGTTCACCGCGGCTTCGTGGATGCGCGGTCGTGGCGGCTCGGCGGCGCCGTCGGGGCGGGTGTACCTCGTGCAATTGCTGGCCGACGTCGCCGCGCTATCGGCCCTCGTCTACTTCACCGGCGGCGCCTTCAACCCCTTCATCTCGCTCTTCCTGCTGCCGATCGTGTTCGCCGCCGCCGCCCTGCCGCGACCGGCGACCGCCGCCGTCGCCCTGATCGCGGTGGCCTGCTATACCGCGCTGATGCTGGTGCCGGCACCGCAGCCGCACGCGCAACACGCGGCGGCCGGCTCGTTCAGCCTGCACGTCTGGGGCATGTGGTACGGCTTCATCCTGAGCGCGGTATGCGTGGCGCTGTTCGTCGCTGGCCTCGCGCGCCACCTGCGCCGCCGCGATCACGAACTCGCCACCCTGCGCGAGGAGGCGCTTGCCGCCGAACGATTCCTCGCTCTCGGCACGTTGGCCGCGGGAACCGCGCACGAACTCGGCACGCCGCTGTCGACGATGGCGATCCTCGCCGGCGAGATCGAACGTGGGGCAGGGGAGGCCGAAATCCGCGCCCAGGCCGCCACGCTGCGTGCCCAGCTCGGGCGCTGCAAGGAAATCCTCAACCGCATGTCGACCACCGCCGGCAGCCTGCGCGCCAGCGACGGCGAGGCCGTGGCGGTCGATGCCTTCGTCGAACGCGTCGTCGGCGAATGGCGGCATCGGCACCCGGAGGTTGCGATCGGCTTCGTCCACGGCGGCTCTGCACCGGTGCCGGCCATCGTCGCCGACCGCGTGCTCACCCAGGCCATCGTCAACGTGCTCGACAATGCCGCGCAGGCCGCCGGTTCACGGGTCGACATCGACGGCCAGTGGTCGGCCGAGGAACTGGTGCTGACCGTTGCCGACGACGGGCCCGGCATCGACGCCACGCTCGGCGCGCGCCTCGGCCGTGAAGCCGTGACCACCAAGCAGGACGGCATGGGCATCGGCGTGCTGCTTGCCCGCACCATCATCGAACGCCTCGGTGGCGCCCTGGTGCTCGAACCGGGCGCCGCACGCGGCACGCTCGCGCGCATCGTCATCCCGATTACGCCCTTGTCACCGACATGACCGGCGAACAGCCATCCTGCCTGGTCGTCGACGACGACGAGGCGTTCCGCGAAGTGCTGGCCGCGGCGCTCCGACGACGCGGTTTCATCGTGACGACCGCCGGTGACGCCACCGCGGCCCTCGACGCGGCGCGGACCCACCAGCCGACCCACGTCGTCCTCGACCTGCGCCTCGAGCAGGACTCCGGTCTCCAGTTGATCGAACCTCTGCGCGCGACCAACCCCGAGGTCCGCATCGTCGTCCTGACCGGCTTCGCCAGCATCGCCACGGCGGTCCACGCCATCAAGCTCGGCGCGGTGCAGTACCTCACCAAGCCGGCTGACGCCGACGAGATCATCGAGGCCTTCGGCGGCCGCACCACGGCCGCTGAAATAGCGTTGCCGGCCGAGCCAACGCCACTTCAACACCTCGAGTGGGAGCACATCCAGAAAACCCTCATCGCCTGTCACGGCAACGTCTCCGATGCCGCGCGCAAGCTCGGCCTGCACCGCCGCACCTTGCAACGCAAGCTGCAGAAACGCCCCTCCGGTCTCTAGAACCTTCCGCGCCGGCGATCGTCAGCGCCGGGCGAAGCTGCGACAATGCCGCGCCCGCGCCATCGCGGCGCGGCGGAGCGACCGGGGAGGGGTCTCATGTCCGACAACGCCATCCTGGCCGGCGTGCGCGTGCTCGATTTCTCGCGCTACATCGCCGGACCTTATTGCGCCGCGCTGCTCGCCTACCTCGGCGCCGACGTCATCCGCATCGAGAAACCGGGCGGCAGCGAGGATCGCTTCGTCGGCACCGTCAGCCCGACGGCGAGCGCCGTCTACCTCGAGACCGGCTGCAACAAGCGCGGCATGACGCTCGACGTCAAGCACCCGGAAGCGGCCGAGATCAAGCGCCAACTCATCGCGGGTGCCGACGTCGTCATCGCCAACATGCCGCCGAAGGCATTGGTTCGCGCCGGCCTCGATTACGCCACGCTCACCGCCATCAAGCCCGATATCATCCTCACCACCCAGACCGGCTTCGGCCACGAGGGGCCGTGGTGTGACCGCGGCGGCTTCGACGGCATCGGCCAGGCCATGTCCGGCTCGGCGTTCCTGTCCGGCCAGCCCGGGCAGCCGTCCAAGAGCGCGACCCCCTTCGCCGATTTCGGCACCGCCGCGCTCGGCGCCTTCGCCACCCTGGCGGCGCTGTACCAGAAACGCGATACGGGGAAGGGCCAGCACGTGCAGGCCTCGCTGCTCGGCACCTCGCTTACCTTCTTCAATGCCGCGCTGATCGAGCAGGCCGTGCTCGCCGTCAACCGCGTACCGAGCGGCAACCGCGGCCAGACCAGCGCACCGACCGACATCTTCGAGACGCGTGACGGCCACGTGCTGACCCACGTCGTCGGCAACGGCCTGTTCAAGCGCCTCGCCGGCCTCATCGGCGACGCCGACTGGGCCGACCGCCCCGAATTCGCCAGCGACGGCCTGCGCGGCGACCACCGCGACGAAATCTGCGGTCACGTCGCCGACTGGTGCCGCAGCCGCACCACCGACGAGGTGCTCGAGGCCCTGGCCGCGGCGGGGGTGCCGGCCGGCCCGGTGCTCGATCTCGACCAGGCCGTGGCCCACCCGCAGGCTGCCGCCATGGGCTTCCTGCGCCCGCTCGAATACCCCGACATCGCCGGCACGGCAGCGCCGGTGGCGCGCTTCCCGGTCACCATGTCCGGTCACGAACCGCCCCATCGGCGCGCGCCGACGGTGGGCGAGCACACCGACGCCATCCTCGCCGAGCTCGGCTACGACGCCGCCGCCATCGCCGGCCTGCGTGCAGCCGGGGCGGTATGAGGTGCGGCGACGCCCGCGATGCGATTCCCTTAGAATCGCGGTCCAGCCAGCGGTGTATCCATTGACGAGAGTAGAGGTCTGATGACTTACGGCATTCTTTCCTTCGGCGCCTACGTTCCCCACCTGCGACTCGCGCGGAGCGCGATCCTGAACGCGGTCGGCTGGGCCGTGCCCGGCGTGCGCGGGCTCGCTGCCGGCGAACGCAGCGTCGCCAACTGGGACGAGGACAGCATCACGCTCGCGGTCGAGGCCGCGCGCGACTGCCTGGCCGGGATGGACGGCGCCATCGGCCAGGTCAGCCTGGCCTCGACCACCTTGCCCTTTGCCGATCGCTCGAACAGCGGCGTCGTCGCCGACGCGCTCAATCTCGACCACGAAGTGCTCACCGAGGACCTCGCTGGCAGCCGCCGCGCGGCCACCAGCGCGCTGGCCCGCGCCGCCCGTGGCCACGGCCATGACACCACCCTGCTGGTCGCCGCCGACACCCGCGAGACCCGTCCCGGCAGCAGCCAGGAGATGCTCTACGGCCACGGCGCGGCAGCACTCCTCATCGGCGAGGGCAAGCCGATCGCCGAGTTCCTCGCCAGTGCCTCGGTACACGAGGACATGATCGACCAGTACCGCGCCACCGACGCCGACTTCGACTATGCGCTGGAAGAGCGCTGGGTGCGCGAGGAGGGCTACCTCAAGATCGTGCCGGAAGTGGTCGAGCAGGCCGCCGCCGGCGCCGGCATCCGGGTCGGCGACATCGACCACGTGGTGCTGCACGGCGCGACTGGCGTCGCGCGCGAGATGGCCAAGCGCCTCGGCATCGATCCCAAGCGTTTCGCCGACCCGCTCACCGCGACCTGTGGCGACACCGGTGCGCCGCATCCCTTGCTGATGCTCGCCCACGTGCTCGACCAGGCCAGCGCCGACCAGTACGTGCTGGTCATCGGTTTCGGCCAAGGCGCCGACGCCGTGGTCCTGCGCACGACCCCGGCACTGGCGCTGGTCCGCGCCGGGCGCGGCGCCGCGCGCGCGCTCGCCCAACGCCGGCCGCTGGACAACTACACCCAATTCCTCTCGCTCCGGAACCAGATCTCGATCGATTTCGGACTGCGCTCGGAGCGCGACAACCGCACCGCGCTGTCGGCCTACTACCGCAAGCGCCGCGACATCACCGCGATGCTCGGCGGGCGTTGCCGCGAGTGCAACACGCTGCAGTTCCCACGCGCGCTGGTATGCGTGAAGTGCGGCGCGACCGAGTCGCTCGCGCCAGAGAGCCTGGCGCCGCTGACCGGGCGGGTGAAGTCCTTCACCGAGGATTGGCTCGCCTACACGCCGTCGCCGCCCTACATCTACGGCAACGTCGAGTTCCCCGACGGCGCCAACGTCATGCTCGAGTTCACCGATTTCGGTGCCGGGCAGATCAAGGTCGGCGACCCGGTACGGTTGGTGTTCCGGGTCAAGGACTACGACACCAAGCGCAATTTCAGGCGTTACTTCTGGAAGCCGGCACCGCTCGCGGTGGACGGCGAATAAGGAGACTGACCATGGCCACGGGTATCAAAGACAAGGTTGCCATCATCGGCATGGGCTGCACGCGCTTCGGCGAACGCTGGGACTGCGGTCCGGAGGAGTTGATCGTCGAGGCCTTCACCGAGGCGCTCGCCGATGCCGGCATCGAACGCTCGGCCATCGAAATGGCCTGGCTCGGCCTGTTCTTCCAGGAGCAGAGCGCGGGCAAGTCGGCGCTGCCGCTGTCGATGGCGCTGCGCCTGCCGAACATCCCGGTGACACGCGTCGAGAACATGTGTGCGACCGGCACCGAGGCCCTGCGCGGCGCGGTCTACGCGGTCGCCGCCGGCGCCTGCGACGTGGCGCTCGCACTCGGCGTGGAGAAGCTCAAGGACACCGGCTACGCCGGTCTCCCCGAACGCACCAAGGGCTCGTTCGACGATCTCTGGCTGCCGAACGCCACCGCCCCCGGCGCCTTCGCCCAGCTCGCCAGCGCCTACCAGGCGCGCCACAAGTGCGACCCCAAGGACCTCAAGCGCGCCATGGCACATATCTCGGTCAAGAGCCATGCCAACGGCGCCTTGAATCCCAAGGCCCACCTGCGTCGCACCATCACCGAGGAGCAGGCCATCAACGCGCCGATGATCGCGGCGCCGCTCGGTCTCTATGACTGCTGCGGGGTCAGCGACGGTGCGGCCTGCGCCATCGTCACCAGCGTCGAGAAGGCGCGCGAGATGGGCTACAAGGACTTCGTCACCGTCAAGGCCATGCAGCTCGCCCCCTCGAACGGGCTCGAGATGTCGAACAACGCCTGGGACGGCAGCTACCTGCTGACCACGCGCATCGCCGCCGAGCGCGCCTACAAGGAGGCAGGCATCAAGGACCCGCGCCAGGAACTCGACATGACCGAGGTCCACGACTGCTTCTCGGTCACCGAGCTCGTGGTGATGGAAGACCTCGGCCTGTGCGAGCCAGGCGGGGCGATCAAGGCCGTGCTCGACGGCGAGTTCGACCGCGACGGCGCGGTGCCGTGCCAGGTCGACGGCGGACTGAAGTGCTTCGGCCATCCGATCGGCGCGAGCGGCCTGCGCATGGCCTACGAGCTCTACCTGCAGCTCCTCGGCCGCGCCGGCGAACGCCAGCTCGCCAGCCCGTCGCTGGGGCTCACGCACAACCTCGGTGGTCATCCTTTCCGCAACGTCGCCAGCGTGTCGGTGCTCGGGCTGCATTCCTGAGCCGCGCACACCGGCCATCGCAACCAGACTGGAGCAGCGCATGAAGCCCCTTCGCTCGCCGTGGATGACCGAGGACCACGAGATCTTCCGCGATTCGGTACGCCGATTCTTGGAAACGGAATTCGTACCGAACCGCGAACGCTGGATCGAACAGGGGCACCCCGAGCCCGCCGCCTGGCGCAAGGCCGGCGAGGTCGGCATCCTGTGCCCCGACGTGCCGAGCGAGTACGGCGGCGGTGGCGGCGATTTCGGTTTCGACGCCATCACCTACGAGGAGTGCGCACGCGCCTGCATCACCAGCTTCGGCAACGGCATCCAGAGCATCGTCGCGCATTACCTCGCGCGCTACGGTACCGAGGAACAGAAGCAACGCTGGCTGCCGGGCATGGCGACGGGCGAGATCATCACGGCCATCGCCATGACCGAGCCCGGGACCGGTTCCGATCTGCAGGCGGTCAAGACGCGTGCCGTGCGTGACGGCGACACCTACGTGCTGAACGGCTCGAAGACCTTCATCACCAACGGCTGGAACGCGAACGTCGTCTGCGTGGTGTGCAAGACCAACCCGGAGGAGCGTGCCAAGGGCATCTCGCTGCTCATGTGCGAAGTCGACGACCTCGACGGCTTCCGCCGCAACAAGCCGCTGAAGAAAATCGGCATGAAGGGCCAGGATACCTGCGAGCTCTTCTTCGACGACTGCCGCATCCCGGTGGAGAACGTCCTCGGCGGGGTCGAGGGCCAGGGCTTCTTCCAGCTCATGGCCCAGCTGCCGCGCGAGCGCCTGATCATCGCCGTCATGGCGGTGGCGGCGATGGAGGCCGTGATCGGCGAGACCGTCGGCTACACCAAGGAACGCAAGGCTTTCGGCCAGCGCCTGCTCGATTTCCAGAACACCAAGTTCACGCTCGCCGAACTCGCCACCGAGGCGCGCATCGCGCGGGTCTTCGTCGACCACTGCATCGGCCAGCTGCAGGCCGGCGAACTCGACCCCGAGACCGCCTCGATGGCCAAGTGGTGGTGTACCCAGAAGCAGTTCGAGACCGCCCACGAGTGCCTGCAGCTCCACGGCGGCTACGGCTACATGCTGGAGTACCCGGTGGCGCACTACTTCGCCGACAGCCGTGTGCAGATGATCTACGGCGGCTCGAACGAGATCATGAAGGAACTGATTTCCCGCTCCCTCTAACTTCCTCTCGCCGCCCCGGCTGCGTCGCCGGGGCGCCGGTTGTCTCATGAACACCAACGCCAACCTCTACGCGCGCTTCGCCGCCGCCTTCGCCGCTGACCGCACCCTGCTCGAACTGCCGGACGGCAGCCGGGTGAGTTATGCCCAGGCCGAGCGCGAGAGCGCGCGCGCCGCCAATGCGCTGACCGCGCTCGGGCTCGCACCCGGCGAGCGCGTCTCGGTCATTGCCGAGAAGTCGCCGCGCTATCTGTGGCTTTACCTCGGCTGCCTGCGCGCGGGCCTGGTCTTCCACCCGCTCAACACCGGCTACACCGAGCGCGAACTGGCCTTCTTTATCGGCGACGCCGGTTCTCGCCTGGTCGTCGCCGAGCCGGCACTGGCCGCACGCGTCGACGCCGCCTGCGCCGCGACGGGCGGCGCGCGGCAGCGGCTCGACATGGACGCCGCCGGGGAGGGCAGCTTCGCCGCCGCCTGCGCGACGGCCAGCGCGGAGTTCCCCACCGTCCCGCGCGCGGATGGCGACGACGCCGCGCTGCTCTATTCCTCCGGCACCACCGGTACGCCCAAGGGCATCCGCATCACCCATGGCAACCTCTACGCCAATGCCTGCGCGCTGCGCGAGGCGTGGGGTTTCCAGGCCGACGACGTTCTCGTTCATGCCCTGCCGGTGTTCCACGTGCACGGCCTGTTCATCACCCTGGGCCCAGCGCTGCTCGCCGGGCTGACCCTGCGCTTCCTGCCGCGCTTCGATGCCGCGGCCGTCATGGACGCGTTGGCCGGTGCGACCCTGATGGCGGGGGTGCCTACGTACTACACGCGCCTGCTCGCGGAGCCCGCCTTCGGCGCCGCGCAATGCGCCACCATGCGCCTGTTCATTTCCGGTTCCGCGCCCCTGTCCGAAGCGACCTTCCACGAGTTCGCCGAGCGCACGGGGCACGTCATCCTCGAGCGTTACGGCATGACCGAGACCGGCATCAACACCTCCAATCCGCTGAGCGGCGCACGCAAGCCGGCCTCGGTCGGGCCGGCGTTGCCCGGGGTCGAGGTGCGCGTGGTCGACGATGGACGCCGCCCGTGCAAAGCGGCTGCGATCGGCAATATCGAGGTACGCGGACCCAACGTCTTCCCTGGCTACTGGCGCCTGCCGGAGGCCACCGCGAAGGCCTTCGACGCCGACGGCTGGTTCGACACCGGTGACCAGGGCTACCTCGACGGCGACGGCTACCTCTTCATCGTCGGGCGCAGCAAGGACATGGTCATCTCGGGTGGGCTCAACGTCTACCCGAAAGAAGTCGAGCGCGAACTCGAAGAACTCGACGCCATCGGCGAGGCCGCGGTGTTCGGCGTTCCGCACGCCGATTTCGGCGAGGCCGTGGTCGCCGCGGTGATCGCCGGCGACGGATTCGACGAACAGGCCGCGATCGCCGAACTACGCCAACGCCTCGCCGCGTTCAAGGTGCCGAAGCGGGTCATCGCGCTGGCCGAACTGCCACGCAACACCATGGGCAAAGTGCAGAAGAACCTGCTGCGCGAGCGTTACGCGGGGCTGTTCGACGGCTGAGCAGCGCGCGCCGCGGCACGATTCGGCTTCGATTCGCGACGCCGCAGGGAGCTGCCCCCCGGCCGCGCCAAGCGCCCTGCCAAGGCCCCACCGTCACCCTGAGACAACAATCGGGAACAATCGGGGACAGACCACGGTTTCCGCCGGAAACCGTGGTCTGTCCCCGATTTCCCTATAATGCCGCCTCGCTTTCACGGCCAGCAGCGCATACGGGAGGAACCATGGCAGGCCTTTACTTCGAAGAATTCAGCGTCGGGCAGATCTTTCATCACCCGATCCGCCGCACCCTGACCGAGACCGACAACGTGCTGTTCACGGCGATGACGCACAACCCGGCGCGGCTGCACCTCGACGAGGAATACTGCAAGAACGAAACCGAGTTCGGCCAGCGCATCGTCAACTCGGGCTTCACGCTCGCGCTCATGGTCGGCATCAGCGTGCACGAAACCACCCTTGGCACCACCGTCGCCAACCTCGGCTGGGACGAGGTGCGTTTCCCGCGCCCGCTGTTCCACGGCGACACCATCCGCGTGGAGTCCGAAGTGATGGAACTGCGCGAGAGCAAGTCGCGGCCGCAGAACGGCGTCGTCATCTTCGAGCACCGCGCCTATAACCAGAAGGACGAACTGGTCGCGGTGTGCAAGCGCTCCGGCCTCATGCTGCGGAAACCCGCCTGATGCTGCGCTCACTCCTTTTCGCCCCGGGCGACAGCGACAAGAAAATGACCAAGGCGTCGGGCATCGGCGCCGACTGCGTGATCCTGGACCTCGAGGACTCCGTTGCCGCTTCGCGCAAGCCGATCGCGCGCGGCATGGTCGCCGACTTCCTGCGCGGCGAGCGTACGCCGGGCGTGGCCTTCTACGTGCGGGTCAATCCGCTCGATTCGGGCCTCACCCTGCACGACATCGCCGCCGTCGTGCCCGCTGCGCCTGACGGCATCGTCGTGCCCAAGGCCAACGGGCCGGAGGATCTGCGCACGGTCTCGCATTACATCGACGTGCTCGAGGCGGAGCATGCGCTGCCAGGCGGCGCCATCGCGCTGCTGCCGGTGGCGACCGAGACCGCCGCCGCCGTCTTCACGCTCGGCGACTACCGCCTCGGCACGCCGCGCCTGTCCGGCCTCACTTGGGGCGCCGAGGACCTCGGCGCCGCGGTCGGTGCCAGCACCAACCTGCGTCCGGACAAGGAATGGACCAGTCCCTACCAGCTGGTGCGCTCGCTGTGCCTGTTCGGCGCGCACGCGGCCGGCGTGCAGGCCATCGACACCGTGATGGCCGACTTCCGCGATACCGAGCGACTGAAAGTGGTCTGTGACGAGGCGCGGCGCGACGGTTTCACCGGCAAGATCGCCATCCACCCGGCCCAGGTCGAGGTCATCAACGCCGCGTTCTCGCCCTCGGCCGAAGAGCTCGCCCACGCCCGCGCCGTCATCGAGGCCTTCGCCAGCAACCCCGATGCCGGTACCCTGCAACTCGACGGCAAGATGATCGATCGCCCGCACTTCGTGCAAGCCGAACGCATCGTCGCGCTGGCCGATCAACTCGACAAGCTCCGCGCTGCGCGCTGAGCTCCATCCGCGAGGAGAACGCCCATGAACGACTGGTCGAGCAGAAAGCAATTCGTCGAATTCGACGGCCGCCGCATGGCCTACGTCGAGATGGGGCAGGGCAGGCCGATCGTGTTCCAGCACGGCAACCCGACGTCGTCCTACCTGTGGCGCAACATCCTGCCGCGGCTGGCCGATCTCGGCCGCTGCATCGCCATCGATCTCATCGGCATGGGCGACTCAGACAAGCTGCCGGACTCTGGTCCGGACCGTTACACCTTCGCGGAGCAGCGGCACTACTGGCAGGGCGCGCTGGCCGCGCTCGGCGTCGAACGCGATGTCGTCTTCGTCATCCACGACTGGGGCACGGCGCTTGGCTTCGACTGGATCGCCACCCATCCCGGCGCCACCGCCGGTGTCGCCCACATGGAAGGCATCGTCAAACCGCTGTCGTGGGACGAGTGGCCGGAGTCCGCGCGCGAGATGTTCCAGACCTTCCGCTCGCCGGCCGGCGAGACCGTGGTGCTGGAGAAGAACGTCTTCGTCGAGCGCGTGCTGCCGGCGTCGATCCTGCGCCCGCTCGCCGACGAGGAAATGGCGGCCTACCGCGCGCCGTTCGTCAATCCGGGCGAAGACCGTCGCCCGACCCTGACCTGGCCACGCCAGATCCCGCTCGCCGGCGAACCGGCCGAAGTCGTCGCCGTGGTCGAGAACTATGGCCGCTACCTCGCGGGCTCCCCGATCCCCAAGCTCTTCATCAACGCCGAGCCCGGCATGATCATGGCCGGCGCCCCGGGCGCAGTGGCGCGGTCGTGGCCGAACACGAGCGAAGTCACGGTCAAGGGACTGCATTTCATCCAGGAGGATTCACCGGACGCGATCGTCGCCGCGCTGCGCGAGTGGCTGCCCACGCTGGCCGCCACATGATCGATCTGGCGAGTCTCATCGCACCGGGTGCAAGCGCGACACGCAGCATCGTTGTCACCCACGAACTGACCGTTCAGCACGCCTATCCCGGCCTGCCCGCGGTCTACGCCACGCCGCAGATGATCTTTCTCATGGAGATGGCCGCGGCCGATGCCATTGCCTCGCTGTTGCCGCCGGGCTGGGGCTCGGTCGGCACGCGTGTCGACATCCGCCATCTCGCCGCGACCCCGGTCGGCGAGCAGGTTACCGCCACCGCCCGCGTGGTCGAGGTCGGTGCGCGCCACGTGCGCTTCGCTTGCGAGGCGCATGACGAGCATGAAACCATCGGCGACGGCTGGCACGAACGCGCACCCGTCGACCTCGCCCGCTTCATGCAGGGCATCGAACGCCGCCGCGCCAGCCGTTGAACGCGCGCAGGAGGACACCGCCATGAGCGCCCAGCAGGACATGGCCGACAAGGTCACGGTACGCACGCTGCGCCTGATGAAGGAGCGTGGCGAGAAGATTGCGAGCATGACCGCCTACGACGCCGCCTTCGCCCACGCCCTCGATCGCGTCGGCATCGACTTCATCCTGGTTGGTGACTCGCTTGGCATGGTCGTGCAGGGCCAGGCGACGACCATTCCGGTCACCGTCGACCACGTCGTGTATCACACCCAGATGGTCGCGCGCGGCACGCGGCGGGCCATGATCATGGCCGACATGCCGTTCATGAGTTATTCCTCGCCGGCCGACTGCCTGCGCAACGCCGCGCGCCTGATGAAGGAGGGTGGGGCGGAGATCGTCAAGCTCGAATGGGGCGAACTCGAGATCGACATGGTCGCGCGCCTGACCGAGTGCGGCGTGCCGGTGTGCGCGCACCTCGGTCTCACCCCGCAGGCCATCCACAAGTTCGGTGGTTACCGCGTGCAGGGCCGCGAGGAAAAGGCGGCACAGAAAATGAAGGACGACGCCCGCGCGCTGGAGGAGGCCGGTGCCGACGTGCTGTTGCTGGAGTGCGTGCCGATCGACCTCGCCGCCGACATCACCGCCGCCGCCGGCGTACCGGTCATCGGCATCGGTGCCGGCCCGCATGTCGACGGCCAGATCCTGGTCCTCTACGACGTGCTCGATATCTTCCCCGGCAAGCGCACGCGCTTCTCCAAGAACTACATGGAACAGGAAGGCTCGATCCATGGCGCGCTCGCGACCTACGTCGCCGAAGTCCGCGGCGGCATCTTCCCGACCGAAGAATTCGCCTTCCGTTGAGACCGCCGATGGACGCCGCCCTCGAACGCCTGGTTCGTGCACTCGAACTCGAGCGCCTGGAAGACAACCTCTTTCGTGGTGCCATCAGCGACACCCACCTGCCACGGGTCTACGGTGGCAAGGTGCTGGGCGAGGCGATCAAGGCCGCGCAGTCGACGGTCGAGGCACGCGACGTCCACTCCATCCACGCCTACTTCCTGCGCGAGGCCCTGTCGGCCAAGCCGGTCATCTACGAGGTCGATCGCAGCCGCGACGGCGGCAGCTTCTCCGCCCGACGCGTCACCGCGGTGCAGAGCGGGCGCCCGATCTTCACCCTCGAGGCCTCGTTCCACAAACGCGAGGACGGCGTCGAATACCAGGGGGCGATGCCCGACGTACTGCCGCCCCGCGAACTCGCGCGCGCGACCTTCGATGCCCTCGATCTCGAGGGCGCCTCGCCCAAGGTCCAGCGCATCGCGAGCATCGCCGCGCCGTTCGAGTTTCGTCCCATCGATGCCTACTTCGGTGACACCGCGCCGGGTACGCCGCCACTGCGCCGGGTGTGGCTGCGCACGGTCGGTGCGCTGCCCGACGATCCCGACCTGCACCGCGCCATCCTCGCCTACCTGTCCGACTACGGGCTCATCACGACCCTGCTGATGCCGCAGGGGGTCAGGCCGACCGACGAGAACATCTTCCTCGCCAGCCTCGACCACGCGATGTGGTTTCATCGCCCATTCCGCATGGACGCCTGGCTGCTCTACGTCTGCGAAGGGGTCAGCTCGGCCGGCGCCCGCGGCCTCGCCCGTGGCAGCTTCTACGACGAAGGCGGACAGCTCGTGGTATCGGTGGCCCAGGAGGGTCTGATCCGCGTCGGCGCGCGCTGAGCGCCGGCGCCATCGATCGTTCAACCGCCGGCACGCAGGCCCGGTGCACCGACGTACTCGGCAGCGAACTGCCCCCGCGGTTGTGGCCGCCCGAACAGGAACCCCTGCGCGTACTGGCAACCCATGCCTCGCAGCATCGCGGCCTGCCCCGCCGTCTCCACACCCTCGGCGACGACGTCGATGCCGAGCGCGCGCGCCATCGCGATGATCGACTCGACGAGGCTGGCGTCGCCGCGATCGACCTCGATGTCGCGGACGAAGCTGCGGTCGATCTTGAGCGTCGTGACCGGAAAACGACGCAGGTAGCCAAGGGCGGAATAACCGGTACCGAAGTCGTCGATCGAGATGCCGATGCCGAGATCGCGGAAGTCACCGAGGATGGTCGCGGTGCGTTCGTCGTCTTCGATCAGCAGCGATTCGGTGATCTCGAACTTGAGCCGTGCGCCGGGGAATCCCGTCGAGGCGAGCACGCCGCGTACGAAATCACCGTCGAAGCCACCCCACAGCTGGCGGCTCGACACGTTCAGCGCGAGGTGTGGCAACACGCCGTCCGCGTCGACCCATTGACGGCTCTCGCGGCAGGCCCGCTCGAGCACCCAGGCGCCGAGTTCGACGATGAGGCGCGTTTCCTCCGCGACCGGGATGAATTCGCCGGGCGAAACCGTGCCGCGCACCGGATGGTGCCAGCGCAGCAGCGCCTCGGCGCCGCCAAGGACGCCGTCGTCGAGGCGGATGACCGGCTGGTAGTGGAGTTCGAACTCGTCGCTGCCGACGCTGCGGCGCAAATCCTTCTCGAGCGCCACGAAGCGCTCGGCGCGCGCCGTCATCGAGGCGGTGAAGAAGCGCGCGGTGTTACGGCCGACCGCCTTGGCCTGGTACATCGCCATGTCGGCGTTGCGCAGCAGGACTTCGGGATCGCTACCGTCGTCGGGACAGACCGAGATGCCGATGCTGGCGCCGCAATAGAGCACCTGTTCGCCGAGTTCGTAGCCCTCGGCGAGCCGCGCGATGATCGCCTCGGCGATGCGCGCGGCATCGTTGGTCTCGGCGATGTCGCGCAGGATGACGGTGAATTCGTCGCCGCCGAAACGTGCCACGGTATCGGTATGTCGGACGCAGTCGCAGATGCGTCGCCCGGCTTCCTGGAGCAGCAGGTCACCGGTGTGGTGCCCGAGCGTGTCGTTGACGTTCTTGAAGCGGTCGAGGTCGACGAAAAGCAAGGCGGACAGGCTGCGGTTGCGCTGCGCCAGACGCACCGCGGCCTCGAGTTGGGTCATGAAATTCTCGCGGTTGGGCAATTCCGTGAGCATGTCGAAATAGGCGCGAAAGCGGATGTGCTCCTCGGCCTCCTTGATCGCGGTGATGTCGGTGTAGATGCCGACGATGTAGCCGTCGGGCGTGCGGTGCTCGGAGATGCTCAGGTAGCGCCCGGTTTCGCTCAGGACCTCGAACGGCGCGGCGGGCTCGAGATGCTGGCGCACACGCTCGGCAATCCAGGCCTCGCGCGGCACGGCGTGGCTGACGATGCCCTGGTCGTAGGTGTACGCGACGAGATCGACGAAGCGCACGCCGACCCGCAGGCAGGGTGCGAGATGGGGCGAGAGTTCGAGCATGCGCCGGTTGTAGACCTGCAGGCGATCGTCACGGTCCCACAGCGCGAAACCCTCGCTGATCGATTCGATGGAGTTGACGAGGTCCTGCTGGCTGCGCCGCAGCGCGGCGGCGGCGTCTTCGCGCTCGGTGACGTCGCGCACGACCGAGATGATGACGTCGCTGGTCGGGCGCCGAACACGGCGCGCCGAGACCTCGACCGTCGCCAGCGAGCCGTCGGCGCGGCGGTGGTGGGCCTGGAACACGGCAGCGCCGCTGTCCTTGATTTCCGCCGTGATACGTTCCAGTTCCCGTTCGTCGTCGGCGACGTAGATGCTCGCGATGTGCAGGCCGATCAACGCCTCGCGCGAGTAGCCTAGGTAGCGCGCCGCCTGTTCGTTGGCATCGACGATGCAACCGCTGGCCGTGTCGCGAATGAAGATGGCGTCGTTGACGTTCTCGAACAGCAGGCGGAAATCGGTCTGCGACTCATGCACGGCCCGGTCGGCGGCCTGTCGGGCGCGTCGCACCCGCTCATGGAACGCGGCGAAGCCCAGCACCACCAGCATCGCGCCGGCACCGAACGAACGCGGGACCCATACCGGGGCCGCGGTGGCCGCGCGCCAGCCGGCGCGTGGGCGTGCGGCGATCTGCCAACCGCCGCTCGGCAGTGCGGCCAGCGCCGTGACGACGTCCTGTTCGAACAAGTCGGCCTCGCCGAGGAATACCGCACCGGCCTCACCGGTCGCGTCGCGCCCGCGCAGGGCGAACTCGAGCGGCCCACTGTCGTCGAGAAGGCCGGCCTCACGGTAGAACCGCGAACTGTCGATGACGGCCGAGACCAGGCCCCACAGCGCGGGCTCCCCGCCATCGGACGACCGCGTCCACACCGCCGTGCGCGCGATGAAGGCCGTGCCGCCCTGAACCAGTTCGAGAGGCCCCGCGACCAGGATGGCAGGGTCGCGCGAGGCCCGCATGGCAGCATCGCGCTGCACCGGATCGTCGCGGTAGGCCAGGCCGATGGCGGCGGTGTTGCCAGCCTCCGGATACACATAGCGGATGACCATGCCGGGTGCGGCCGCGACGTGGCGGATGGTGGAGTCGGTACTGATCAGGCGCGCCGCGAATTCATCGAAGGCGGTCTTGTCCAGCGCCGGCCGAATGGCGACGTAGGTGGCAAGTCCGCGCACCGCGTAGATGTCGCGGGCGATGATTTTCTCGATGCGCAGGCGCAAGGCATCGAGCTGGTCGGCCACGTGCTCCCGTTCGTGGCGGCGCGCCTGCTCAACGAGCATGAATTCCGTCATCGAAGCCAACGCGAGGCAGGCCGCCAACGCGAGCAGCGTGAGCAGCAGCGTGAGATACCGGGGCCTGACCATGAAGCGACGGGGCGTAATGAGAACCGGCGCACACTAGCAGACTATCGCGCGGGCCTGCGCACCGCGGGCCGGGGTTCTGGTCGGCACACACCGAACGCGGGCAAGCGGTGCGGGACGCCACATCGGCCTGCCCCTCGAACTTGCTTGTTGCAAACAAGTAATGTGGGTTGCATACTGTTGCGCCATGCAGCCAGCCGCCGTCACCGAAGCCGAACGCCGTACCCAGGCCGAGCGCACCGCGCTGTCGGATGCCCGCATGGTCGAGGCCGCGGTGGCATTGATCTGCGAACGCGGCAGCGGCGGCACGACGCTCAAGGACGTCGGCGAACGCGCCGGTTACAGCCGCGGGCTGGCCAGCTACCGCTTCGGCAACAAGGGCGGCCTGTTCGCGTTCCTCATCCGTTCAATCGGCGAGACCTGGCTGACCGCCCTGCGCGCGGCGACGCGCGACAAGGTCGGCCTGGCGGCGATCGCGGCCGCCACCGACGCCCACGAACGTTTCATCGCCGAGGGTACTGACGCCATCCGTGCCTTCTACATCCTGTGGTTCGAATCGATCGGCCCGGATGCGGAACTCAAGCGCGTTGTGGCCAACATCCACGAACGTCGCCGCCGCGACGTCGTCGCCTGGATCGAGAAGGGCATCGCGGCCGGCGAGATCGATCCCGCCGCCGACGTGCTCGGCACCGCCGAGCAGTTCTGCGCCGCCATCATCGGCATCGTCTACCAGTGGCTGGTCACCCCCGACGCGGCCGACCAGCTACATTTCCTGCATGAATCGTTGAAGCGACATACCGCCCGGGCCCTGCCACCGCCCCGGCTCACGGAGAACTGACATGAGTACCCGCGCCCAGGACTTTCAGGCCACGCCGCAGGCCGCGGCCGAGACCACGCCGCTGCGTTTCGTCACCGCCGCCTCGCTGTTCGACGGCCACGATGCCGCCATCAACGTCATGCGCCGCCTGATCCAGGGCGAGGGCGTCGAGGTCGTGCACCTCGGCCACAACCGCTCGGTCGCCGACGTCGTCCGCGCCGCCATCCAGGAGGACGCCGACGGCATCGCCATCAGCTCCTACCAGGGCGGCCACAACGAGTATTTCCGCTACATGGTCGACATGCTGCGCGAAGCCGGCGCCGGCCACGTGCGCGTGTTCGGCGGCGGCGGCGGCACCATCACGCCGGAGGAGATCGCCGACCTCCAGGCCTACGGCGTCGAGCGCATCTACCACCCGCACGACGGCATGAAGATGGGGCTCAAGGGCATGATCGAGGATCTCGTCCAGCGCACCCACAAGGCGCGGCAGGAGACCCACGCCCCCGAGCGCGTCAGCCACGAGGACTTCCTCTCCGTCGCCCGCATGCTGTCCGCACTCGAAGACGGCGTGCTGCCTGAGAACCGCCTCGACACCCTGCGCAAGGAATGGCGCATGGCGGCGCGCAACGTGCCGGTGGTCGGCATCACCGGCACCGGCGGCGCCGGCAAGAGTTCGGTCACCGACGAGATCCTGTCGCGCTTCTGCCAGCACTTCCCCGCGCGCAAGATTGCCGTACTCGCCGTCGACCCGACCCGCCGCCGCACCGGCGGCGCGCTGCTCGGTGACCGCATCCGCATGAACTCGCTGCGCCACGAGAACCTCTACATGCGTTCGATGGCGACGCGCCGCCAGCACCTCTCGACCAGTGCCATGCTGGCCGACGCCATTGCCTGCCTGAAGGGCTCCGGTTTCGACCTCGTCATCGTCGAGACCGCCGGTATCGGCCAGAGCGACTCGGAGATCGTCGACCTGGTCGACCTGCCGCTGTACGTGATGACCAGCGAGTACGGCGCTGCCAGCCAGCTCGAGAAGATCGACATGCTCGACTTCGCCGACATCGTCATCCTCAACAAGTTCGACAAGCGCGGCGCCGAGGACGCGCTCCGCGACGTGCGCAAGCAGTGGAAGCGCAATCACCAGAACTTCGACATCAAGGACGACGACATCCCGGTCTTCCCGACCATTGCCAGCCAGTTCAACGACCCCGGCCTGAGCTGGATGTTCGTCAACCTGTGCCGCCGCCTCGCCGACAAGCTCGGCCTCGAACCCGCGGCGTGGGCGCCGAGCCTCGACGTCACCACGCGTGAGCCGCGCGCGACCGTGCTGATCCCGCCCGCGCGCGTGCGCTATCTCGCCGAAATCGCCGAGCAGGGCCGCTCGGTCAACGACCGCATCGAGACCCTGGCCGACGCCGCCAACCGTGCCCAGCACACTTGGGAGACTCTGAAGAGTCTCGACGACGAGGTGCTGCCGGGACAACTGGATCCGTACGCCCAGGCCGCGCTGACCAGCGGTGACGATCGCACGCTGCTGCTGCTGCGCCAGCGCTACAACGTCGCGCTCGACGACCTTGGTGCCGAGGCCCGCCAGCTGTTGCTGGAATGGCCGGATCGCCTCCAGGGCATCACCGACGAGGAGTACTGCTATCAGGTGCGCGGCCGCGAGATCCGCGGTTCGAACTACCGCGAGACGCTCTCGCATCAGCGCGTGCCGAAGATCGCGCCGCCGCGCTTCGACGGTTGGGGCGACCTGCTGCGCTTTCTCATGCGCGAGAACCTGCCGGGCAGCTATCCCTACACCGGCGGCACCTTCCCCTACCGCCGCGAGGGCGAGGACCCGACCCGCATGTTCGCCGGCGAGGGCACGCCGGAGCGCACCAACCGCCGCTTCCATTACCTCTCTCAAGGCCAGCCGGCGGCACGCCTGTCGACCGCCTTCGACTCAGTCACGCTCTACGGCGAGGACCCGCACGAGCGCCCGGACATCTACGGCAAGGTCGGCAACTCGGGCGTGTCGATCGCCTCGGTCGACGACGCCAAGAAGCTCTACTCGGGCTTCGACCTCTGCGCGCCGACGACCTCGGTGTCGATGACCATCAACGGCCCGGCCCCGATCATCCTGGCCTTCTTCATGAACGCCGCCGTCGACCAGCAGATCGAGAAGCACCTCAAGGCAACGGGGCAATGGGCGGCAGCGGAAAAGAAGATCGCGAAGTATTTCGACGGTCGCGAGCGTCCGGTCTACCGCGGCGAGCTGCCGCCCGGCAACGACGGCCTCGGCCTCGGCCTGCTCGGCATCCCCGGTGACCAGGTGGTCGACGCGGAGACCTACGCGCGCATCAAGGCCGAGACCTTGAAGACCGTGCGCGGCACGGTACAGGCCGACATCCTCAAGGAGGACCAGGCGCAGAACACCTGCATCTTCTCCACCGAGTTCGCCATGAAGATGATGGGCGACGTGCAGCAATACTTCGTCGACCACGGCGTGCGCAACTTCTACTCGGTGTCGATCTCCGGCTACCACATCGCCGAGGCCGGCGCGAACCCGATCAGCCAGCTCGCCTTCACGCTGGCCAACGGTTTCACCATCGTCGAGTACTACCTCGCCCGCGGCATGAATATCGACGATTTCGCACCGAACCTCTCGTTCTTCTTCTCCAACGGCATGGACCCGGAGTACAGCGTGATCGGCCGCGTGGCGCGGCGCATCTGGGCGCGCGCCATGCGCGAGCGCTACGGCGCGAGCCCGCGCAGCCAGATGCTCAAGTACCACACGCAGACCTCGGGCCGCTCGCTGCACGCCCAGGAGATCAGCTTCAACGACATCCGCACCACGCTGCAGGCGCTCTACGCGCTGTTCGACAACACCAACAGCCTGCACACCAATGCCTTCGACGAGGCCATCACCACGCCGACCGAGTCCTCGGTGCGCCGCGCGGTCGCCATCCAGCTCATCATCAACCGCGAGTTCGGCCTCAACTTCTGTGAGAACCCCTGGCAGGGCTCGTTCATCATCAACGAGATGACCAACCTGGTGGAGGAGGCCGTCTACCAGGAGTTCGAGAACATCTCCTCGCGCGGCGGCGTGCTGGGCGCCATGGACACCATGTACCAGCGCTCGAAGATCCAGGAGGAGAGCCTCTACTACGAGCACAAGAAGCACGACGGCTCGCTGCCGCTGATCGGCGTCAACACCTTCCTGCCCAAGGAAGGCCAGGAAGACGAGGTCACCGAGCTCGAGCTGATGCGTTCATCGGATGCCGAGAAGAACGATCAGATCCACTCGGTGCGGAACTTCCACGCCATCCACGCCGGCGAGTCGGGCGACCGCCTGCACGCCCTGCAGGACGTGGCCCGTCGGCGCGACAACTGCTTCGCCGAACTGATGGAGACGGTCAAGCACGCCTCGCTCGGCCAGGTCTCCGGCGCGCTGTACGACGTCGGCGGCGAGTATCGCCGCAACATGTGAGCGCGGCGCGGGCCGCGCCCTCATGGCGATCGACGCCATCGGCCAGGACCATGCGCGCGCCGGCGACGACGCGCGCATCGTCTCGCTGGTGCCGAGCATCACCGAACTGCTGTTCGAGCTCGGCCTCGGGCCGCGGATCGTCGGCCGCACCGGCTTCTGCGTCCATCCGCGCGAGGCCGTGCGCGCGGTACCGAAGCTCGGCGGCACCAAGGATGTCGATCTCGCCGGGATCCGGGCCCTGCTGCCCAGCCACGTCATCGTCAACATCGACGAGAACGAACGCCCGACCTACGAGGCCCTGTGCGAATTCGTCCCCCACGTCGTCGTCACCCACCCCAACGCGCCGGACGACAACCTCGCGCTGTATGCGCTTCTCGGCGACATCTTCAGGCGTGAAGAGGCGGCCGCGACGCTGGCGAGGCGCTACCAGGCGGCGCGCGAACGCCTCGCACGCACGGCGGCCGCGCTGCCGGCCCGGCGCGTGCTCTACCTCATCTGGCGCGAACCCTGGATGACGGTCTCGGCCGACACCTACATCGCGCGCATGCTCGATCTCGTGCACTGGCAGGTGGTGCGCCCGGCCGACCGCGCGCGTTACCCGCAGGTCACGCCGGAGGAACTGCGCGACCTCGCGCCCGACCTCGTGCTGCTCAGCAGCGAACCCTATCCGTTCCGCGCCAGGCACATCGCCGAACTCGAGGTGGCCTCTGCCGCGCCGGGCCGCGTCCACCGCGTCGACGGCGAGATGCTGTCGTGGTACGGCAGCCGCGCGGTGGCCGGCCTCGATTACCTCGCGCGAACCGCGCCACAGCTGCTGGAGCAGGCCGCGTGAGCACGGTCGAATCGCCCTGCATCGGGGTGTGCAGCATCAACCCGGAGCTCCGCCGCTGCATCGGCTGCCAGCGCACGCTGGACGAGATTGCCCACTGGCTGCGTTACACGCCCGACCAGCGGCGTGCGATCATGGGCCAGCTCGACGATCGCCGCGCCGCCTTCGAGGCAGCGCTCCACGAAGAACCAACCGACCAGCCATCACCGACGACCCGGGGAGGAACCGCATGAACTTCGAAACCATCACCTTCGAGCGCGACGGTGGCGTCGCCATCGTCTCGCTGAACCGCCCCGATGCCGCGAACAGCCTGAACGGCACCATGGCCGAGGAACTGGTCAAGGTTGCCACCCACTGCGATTCCAATCCCGACATTCGCTGCGTGGTGTTCACCGCCAAGGGCAAGATGTTCTCGGCCGGCGGCGACCTGCACACCTTCGCCTCGAAGGGCGAAGGTATGGCCGAGTACATGCGCTATGCGACCACTGGCCTGCATGCGGCGATCTCGCGCTTTTCGCGCATGAACGCGCCCTTCCTCGTCGCCGTCAACGGCATCGCCGCCGGCGCCGGCTTTTCCATGGCCATCTGCGGCGACATGGTGTTCGCGGCCGAGTCGGCCAAGTTCACTATGGCCTACACCCGTGCCGGCGTTTCGCCAGACGGCTCGAGCACCTATTTCCTGCCGCGCCTGGTCGGGCACGTGAAGGCCATGCAGCTCATCTACATGAACGACCTGCTGACGGCCGAACAGGCGAAGGAGTGGGGACTGATCAACGAAGTGGTGCCCGACGACCAGCTCATGACCCGAGTGATGGAAGTCGCCCACCAGCTCGCCAACGGCCCGACCTTGGCCTACGGCGAATGCAAGCGCCTCATTACCGACAGCCTGTCCAACACCCTCGAGACCCAGATGGAAATGGAGACCCGCGCCATCGCCGGGCTCGCACGTTTCTCCGAGGACAGCGTCAACGCCATCCATGCCTTCACCAAGAAGCAGAAGCCCGAATTCAAGGGCAAGTGAGCACCATGAAAGCACTCGTCCTGCGCGAAACCGGCGGCCCCGACAAGCTCTCCATCGAAGACCTGCCGACGCCGGAGCCGAAAGCCGGCGAGGTGCGCGTCAAGCTGAAATGTGCCGCGCTCAATCGTCGCGACGTCTGGATCACCGTCGGCGCCTACCCGCGCATCCAGTTCCCGTCCGTGGCAGGTTCCGATGGCGCCGGGGTCATCGATGCCGTGGGGCCCGGCATCGCCGCGTCCCGGGTCGGCGAAGAAGTCGTCATCTACCCCGCGCTCGAATGGGGCGACGACCCGCGCTGCGGCGGACCGAATTTCCGCGTGCTCGGCATGCCCGACCCTGGCACCCACGCCGAGTACATCTGCATCCCCGAATCCTCCGTGTACGCCAAGCCGGCCCATCTCTCCTTCGCCGAGGCGGCCGCGTTCCCGCTTGCCGGGCTCACCGCCTGGCGCGCCACGGTGACCCATGGCGAGGTTCAGGCCGGGCAGAAGGTACTGGTGACCGGCATCGGCGGCGGTTGCGCGACCTTCGCCCTGATGTGGGCGAAGCACCACGGCGCCGAGGTCTACGTGACGTCCTCCAGCCAGGCCAAGCTCGACGCGGCGCGCGAACTCGGCGCCAGCGGCGGTTACAACTACCGCGAGGACGGCTGGGCAAAGGAACTGGCCAGGGCCACCGGCGGCATCGATCTCGTCGTCGACTCGGCCGGCGGCGACGGCATGAACGATGTCCTCGACACCCTCGGCAACGGCGGTCGCTACGTCTTCTTCGGCGCGACCCAGGGCAACCCGTCCAAGGGCCTCAACATGGCCAAGCTGTTCTTCCGCCAGGTACGCATTCAGGGCACGACGATGGGCCGTCCGGAGGAATTCCGCGCCATGGTCGACTTCATCAACGAGAAGAAGCTCAGGCCGGTTGTCGATCACGTCTACCCCTTCGCCGAGGCCGTCGCCGCGCACCGGCGCATGCTGGAATCGGAGCAGATGGGCAAGCTGGTCCTGGCGTTCGACTAAGCGACCGGGCTCGACAGCGCACCGCGACGCGCGGCGCCGGCACGTGGGAGGTGCACGATGATCAAGACCATCGGCCTGGTGGTGAAGAAGCCGGGCATGGACGACGCGGCGTTCCATCGCCACTGGCGCGAGGTGCATGGACCGCTGGCGCTGAACATCAAGACCATGCGGCGTTACGTGCAGAGCCATCGCACGGCGGACGTCTTCCCCGGCTTCGAGGACTGCCCCTACCACGGCATCGCCGAAGCCTGGTGGGACGACCTCGACACCGCGCTCGGTCTGGCGAGTGACCCGGACTATCTCGTCGGCTGTCGTGCCGACGAGCCCAACTTCATCGACATGGACGCGCTCGCCTTCCTCGTCGCGCGCGAACACGTGTTCATCGCCGGGCCACCCATCGCGCGCGACACGCCGCTGCTCAAGGCGGTGTTCCTCTTGCGCCGCCGCCTCGACCTGAGCGTGGCCGAATTCCAGGACTATTGGATCAACGGCCACGCACCGCAGATCCCGCGCGACGCCGGCATCCTGCGTTACGTGCAATGTCACCAGGCGCCGGAGACCTATGCCGCCGGCACGCCGCCCTACGACGGCATGGCCGAACTGTCCTTCGCCGACTACACCGCCTTCCTCGCCTACTGGACCAGCGATCGCATCCAGGCCATCTTCGCCGCTGACGCGCCGCGCTTCCTCGATGCTGCCCACTGCACTGCGTTCCTCGCCGAGGAGACGCGGGTGCTGTGGCCGGATTGACGGCGACAGGGCGGGGCGGGTAGCGATGTTCGTTCCCCTGAGCGAGGACGAAACGCTCTACTGCGACGCGCTGACGAAGCTCCTCGCCGACCTGGCGCCGGTGCAGCGCGTGCAGGCCCTCGACAACGACAAGACCTTCGACGCCGAGCTGCACGCGGCGCTCGCGGGTATCGGCGCCTGGGGCATCGGGATCGACGAGGACCAGGGCGGCAGCGGTGGCGGACCCGTGCTGCAGGTGCTCACCCTGGAGCTCCTCGGACACCACGCCACCTCGATGGCGGTCTTCGGCGTCATCCAGTACATGGCGACGCGGCTGCTCGCCCAGTACGGCAGCGCAGCCCAGCGCGCGAGCTTCCTGGCTGCACTCTGCGCGGGCACGCTGCGCGCCTCGTTCTGCATGACGGAGGCGGGCGGTGGCACCGACATCCTCGCCACGATGAA
This sequence comes from Gammaproteobacteria bacterium, assembly GCA_050184115.1. GTDB lineage: Bacteria > Pseudomonadota > Gammaproteobacteria > JACKNG01. The sequence goes on from JBFXAQ010000010.1 coordinate 119,549, forward strand.
AACCCGCGCGGTACGCCGCGCCGGCGGTTGGCGCCTCGACGGCACCAAATACTGGATCAGCGGCGCCTCGACCGCCGATTTCCTCATCGTCGTCGCACGTACCGGTGAACACCGTTCGCGCGGCATCACCCTGTTCCTGGTTCCCGCCGACAACCCCGGCGTGACAACGCGGGTACTCGACACCTTCGCCATTCACGGCTACGACACCTGCGAGCTGGTCCTGGACGGCGTCGAGGTGCCACCCGAGGCCGTGCTCGGCACGGTCGACCAGGGCTTCATGCAGGTTCTCGGCACGTTGAACTCCGAACGCCTCAATGCCGCCGCAGTCGCTGTGGGTATCGGCCACGGCGCGCATCGGCTCGCCCTCGACCACGCCCGCGAACGCGAGGCCTTCGGCCGCCCCATCGGCCAGTTCCAGGCCCTGCAGCACAAGCTGGTCTACGCCGGGGTCGATCTCGAGGCGGCCTGGACACTGACCCTGGGCGCGGCGCGCCTGGAGGAGTCGGGGCGTGACGTCAGCGTCGAGAGCGCGATGGCCAAGCTTGCCGCCTCCGGTGCCGGCCAGCGCGCAGCGCAGCTCGGTATGGAGGTCCTCGGCGGCACCGGCTTCGACGTCGAGTTGCCGATGCAGCGCTACTACCGCGACATTCGCCTCTATTCCTTCGCACCGCTCACCGACAACATGATTGCCAACTTCCTGGGCGAGCGCTGGCTTGGCTTGCCGCGCTCCTACTGAGCGTTGCCTGCCTGCGGGCGGCGGCTCGGCTTCGCGTCACTGCCCGGCGAACGCGCCGTGGAACGCACGGCCGCCACGGCCAGCGCAACCGTACGACCCGTACTGGCAGCAGGCCTCACCGCACCGACATCGCGGCCCACGCCAAGGCGCCGCCGCGCCGAGCCGAATGCAAGAGAGCAAAGGCATTCGAGCCCCCGTTGCGCTAGAGTCGAGCGCTCTTTCCGCTTCTGCGCGAGTTGGTCAATTGGCACGGACTTCTACATCGATCGACGTAGGCTTCCACCTGACGAGCGTCGACGAACTCGGTTGCGAACCGGGCGCGCTCCGTCAGCGCTGCACGATGAGGCACGACCGACCCAAGTGCCGCACGCACAACGACCCGTGCCGCGATGCGAGTGGCGAACTGGCCCGGGTCTTCGATCCGGTCAACGCGAAGTCGCTGAAAACCCGTGGTCGACCACGCCTATGGCTTTACCGGGGCCGTCACCGCGCACCGGCGCATGCCGGGATCGGAACGGATCGACAAGTGAGTGCACGCGTTCGACTGAGTCCGCCATGACGGCGCCCGCGGAGTACGTCGTCCACGGCGCGCCGATCAGCCTGTTCACGCGCAAGCTCGAGGCGGCGCTGGCCTTCAAGGGCATCGCCTACCGCTTCGAGATCAAGGACGAGGCCCGCGGCGCGGCGCTGGAAGCGCGCGCAGGCACCCACCAGGTGCCGGTGCTGGAGACGCCGGACGGCTGGTGGGTGGCGGACTCGACCCCGCAGATCCGTTGGTTGGACGCGCTCCACCCGCTGATGCCGATGTTCCCGCCCGGCCCCGCCGGCGTGCTCGTCCACCTGCTCGAAGACGTCCTCGACGAGTGGGTGTCGCGCGTCATGGTCCACTACCGTTGGCACGACGACGACAACACGCGCCACATCGTCAGCGCGCTCAGCGGGCGCGAGGTCGACCTCGGCACCGCCCGCGCGCATCCGCTCGCCACCTGGGGCCTGCGCGCGTGCCGGGCCACCGGGACCGCGTCGGTCACCGCGCAGCAGTCCGCCGGGCGCGAGTACCTCGGCCTCGTCGAGGCCCTCGAGACGCAACTCGCGCAGACGCCATACGCGCTCGGCGAACTGCCCACCGCGGTCGACTGCGCGCTGCTCGGCGGCCTGCGTGCGCACACCCTGCCGGACCCGCATCCCGACCTCTCGATGTACCCGCGCGTCAACGCCTGGGCTGCCGCGGGCCATGCGTGGCCGGGCCGGGGCAGCCTGCCGCCGTTTCCCGCCACCACGCGGTTTGGCGAACACCTGCTCGAGCTCGCCCGCGAGCACTATGGTCCGTTCATGGCCGCCAACCGCGCGGCGCGCGCCGACGGCCGCAAGGCCTTCGTCGTCGACACCTACGGCGAGCCCGTCAGCTACCTGGCGCGGGCCTACCCGGAGCGCGCGCGACGCATGATCGGCGAGCGCATCGAACACACCCTGACCGCTGCGGAACAGCGCGAGGTGCGCGCCTGGCTCGGCGCGTGCGGCCTCGCGCACTGCTTCGATCTCGCCTGAAGGGCCGTCGGTCATGCTGCATGCGCAGCATGGCAAGGCCGGGAGATCCATGCGAGGCTACGCCGGGGCCGCCCGCTGGCGGCCCTTCCGCCATGTTCGCCCAGGGGAGACACCGCGCATGAGCCAACCCGCATCCGCCGTCGGCGGCAAGACCTTCGCCCTGCCCACCATCGACGAGCTCGGTTTCGACCCGGGCGAACTCCGCCAGCGCTACAGGATGGAGCGCGACCGCCGCCTGCGCCGCGAGGGCAACGACCAGTACCGCGAGGTGAGCGGCGACCTGGCGCGCTTCGTCGACGACCCCTACATCGAGGAGACCATCGTCCGCGAACCCGTGGTCGCGCGCTGCGAGGTCGTCGTGGTCGGTGCCGGCTTCGGCGGCCTGCTCGCCGCGGCGCGACTGCAACAGGCCGGGGTCACGGACATCCGCATCGTCGAGAAGGCCGGCGACGTCGGTGGCACCTGGTACTGGAACCGCTACCCCGGCGCGCAGTGCGACATCGAGTCCTACGTCTACCTGCCGCTGCTCGAAGAAACCGGCTACATGCCGAAGGAGAAATACTCCTTCCAGCCCGAGATCTTCGAACATGCCCGCCGCATCGCGCGGCACTTCGACCTCTACCCGAAGACGCTCTTCCAGACCCACATCACCACCGCGCGCTGGGTCGAGGACGATCACCGCTGGCGCATCGAGACCGACCGCGGCGACGTGCTCAGCGCACGCTTCGTCATCATGTCGAGCGGGCCGCTGAACCGCCCCAAGCTGCCCGGCATCCCGGGCATCGAGACCTTCAAGGGGCACACCTTCCATACCAGCCGCTGGGACTACGACTACACCGGCGGCGACACCACCGGTGGCCTCGACAAGCTGGCCGACAAGCGCGTCGGCATCATCGGCACCGGCGCCACGGCCATCCAGTGCGTGTCGCACCTCGGCGCCGCGGCGCAGGAACTCTACGTCTTCCAGCGCACGCCCTCGGCCATCGACGAGCGCGGCAACAAGCCGACCGACCCCGAGTGGGCGAAATCACTGAAACCCGGCTGGCAGGCCGAGCGCAACCTCAACTTCGTCTCCATCCTGGCAGGCATTCCGCAGGAGCAGGATCTCGTCAACGACCGCTGGACGGATCTCTTCAAGGCGCTGGCCAAGCTCCTCGCCGCGGGCGGCAACGACGAGATGTCGATGGCGGACGTCGCCGCCATGTCCGAGATCGCGGACTACAGGAAGATGAACCAGATCCGGGACCGCGTCGCGGCGACCGTTCGCGACGCCGAGACGGCGAGGGATCTGATGCCCTGGTACCGCCAGTGGTGCAAGCGGCCGGTGTTCAACGACGAGTTCCTGCCCACCTTCAACCGGCCCAACGTGCACCTCGTCGACACCGAGGGCCAGGGCGTGGACCGGGTCACCGAGCGTGGCGTGGTGGTGAAGGGGGTCGAGTACGAACTCGACTGCCTCATCTTCGCCACCGGTTTCGAGGTCGGCACCGCCTATACGCGGCGCTCGGAATTCGAGGTCTACGGCCGCGATGGCCTCTCACTCTCCGACTACTGGGCCGAGGGCATGAAGACCTTCCACGGTTTCTTGAGCCACGGCTTCCCCAACTGTTTCCACATGGGCCTGACCCAGACCGGGCTCGCGCCCAATTTCACCTACATGCTGGACGGCCAGGCCGCCCACATCGCGTGGCTGATCGGCCAGGTCGAGACCCGCAAGGGCAACACCATCGACTGCACGCCGGCGGCCGAGGCGGCGTGGGTCGATCTCGTCCGCCAGCCCAACTTCATGTCGGAGTACCTGAGCACCTGCACCCCCGGTTACTACAACGGCGAAGGGCAGCTGGGCGGCGGCTACGGCTTCTTCGAGAACATCTACGGTGAAGGTGCCGTGCAGTTCTACCAGATGCTGGAACGCTGGCGCGCGGACGGTGCGCTCGACGGCGTAACGATCAGCTGAATCCACCGCGACGCGGCGTACGTGGCGCCGCGTCGCGGAGCGTTGTCGTTTCAGCGCGTCGCGCGCGCCTCGGCCTCGTCGATGGCGACCAGCAGGGTGCCCTGGTTGGCGCCGCGGAAGAGCGTCATGAAGGCGGACGGCAACTGGTCGAAGCCGACGTGGAGATCCTCGCGGTAGACGATCTTGCCGGCCTCGTGCCAGGCCTTGAGATCGGCCACGGCGCGCGGGAACTCGGCGGCGTAGTTGCCGCACAGGAAGCCCTGCATGCGGATGGAGCCATAGATGAGGCGCATCATGTTGCGCGGCCCTTCCGGCTGGTGCCCGGCGTCGTAGCTCGAGATCTGGCCGCACAGCACGATACGGCCCTTGGGCGCCATGTTGTTCACCGCCGCCTGCAGGATGTCGCCGCCGACGTTGTCGAAGAAGACGTCGATGCCGTTGGGGCAGAGTTCCGCCAGGCGCGCCTCGACGTTCTCGTGCTTGTAGTCGATGGCGGCGTCGATGCCGCACTCGCCGGTCAGCCAGGCGCACTTGTCGGCGCCGCCGGCAATGCCGATGACGCGCAGGCCCTTGATCCTGCCGATCTGGCACACCGTCGATCCAGTCGAGCCGGCGGCGCCGGAGACGACCAGCGTCTCCCCAGGCTGGGGCTGGCCGACCTCGAGCAGGCCGAAGTAGGCGGTCAGCGGATTCAGACCGTAACGGCCAAGCGCGTCGACGAAGCTGATGCCATCGGGCAACTTGGTCGGCTTGCGCAGGTTGGTCGCCGCGACCGTGGCGTAGTCCTGCCAGGTCGAGATCGAGGACACGCGGTCGCCGACGGCGAATTCGGGGTTGTTCGAGGCGACCACGCGGCCCACCGCCGGCGCCATCACCGGGGTGCCCAGCGGGACGGAGGGATAGAAGCTGTTGCCCGGCGGGTCCATCCAGTTGCGCATGGTCGGCGCGCACAGGAAGACCGTGTTGCGGATGCGGACCTCGCCGTCGGCCAGTGGCGCGTCCGGCGCCGGCTCCTCGCGGTATTCGAAGTCGTCGAGGCGGAGCTGCCCCTGCGGGCGGGCGCGCAGCAGCCATTGGCGGTTGAGGTCGGACATCGGTGGCATCTCCCGGGTTGGTCGGACCGCACGGTCCGTGGATAATCGAGCGCACGATTCTAACGCCCGCGCCGGCGCCCGCTACCCGGCGCCGCAAGGGCGGCGGAGTCGCGTCCGCAATGCTTCAAGAGGGGAGAACACATGTCCACGACCCAGACCCCGACGCATCATCGCGTCATCATCATCGGCGCCGGCGGCGGCGGCCTGTGCATGGGCATCCAGCTGAAGAAGGCCGGCATCGACGACTTCGTCATGCTCGACAAGGCTTCCGGCGTCGGCGGCACCTGGTACTGGAACACCTACCCCGGCGCCGAATGCGACGTGCAGTCACATCTCTATTCCTTCTCCTTCGAACCCAAGCTCGACTGGTCGCGCCCGTTCGCCGGGCAGGCCGAGATCCTCGAGTACATGAACCACTGTGCCGACAAGTACGGTCTGCGTCCGCACCTGCGCCTGAACACGCCGGTGCGGGCGGCGCGCTGGGACGAGGACGCGGCGAGCTGGAAGGTCGAAACCGGCGACGGCACGCTGCTCACGGCCGACGTCGTGGTGAGTGCGCTCGGCATGTTCAACAACCTGGTGTGGCCGGAGATCCCCGGCATCGAGGACTTCCAGGGCACGTATTTCCATTCCGCGCGCTGGAACCATGACTACGACCTCGCCGGCAAGCGGGTCGGCGTGGTCGGCATCGCGGCGAGCGCGGTCCAGTTCGTGCCCGAGATCGTCAGGCAGGTCGCGCACGTGACGCTCTACCAGCGCACCGCCAACTGGGTGGTGCCGAAGCCGAACGCACCTTACGGCGAAGCCGAGCTGGCGCATTTCCGCGCCCACCCGGAAACCGTCAGGGCCAGCCGCGAGGCGATCTACGACACCTGGAACACGCTGTGCACGTTCAACGACAAGGACGTGCTGGCCGAGATCGAGCGCCAGGGACTCGAGCGCATCGCGGCGGTACGGGATCCGCAGACCCGCGCCAAACTGACCCCGCAGCACCCCTTCGGCTGCCGCCGCCCGCTGTTCTCCGACAACTACTACTGGATCTTCAACGAACCCAACGTCGAACTCGTCACCACGCCCATCGACCACATCGGGCCGAAGGGGGTCGTGACCGCAGACGGCGCCTGTAGCGAGGTCGACTGTCTCATCTACTCGACCGGCTTCGAGACCACGACCTATCTCAACGCGATCGAGGTCAGCGGGCGCGGCGGCGTCAGCCTGCGCGAGGCCTGGGCCGAGGAGGGCGCGCAGGCCTACCTCGGCATCACCACCGCCGGCTTTCCCAATCTCTTCATGCTCTACGGCCCCAACACCAACCAGGGCTGCATCCTGTTCATGATCGAACAGCAGGTCGCCTACGTGGTGCGGCAGTTGCAGCGCATGGATGCCGAGAAGCTGGCCTGGATCGACGTCAAGCCCGAGGTCATGCAGGCCTTCAACGACGAACTGCAGCAGGCGCTGACGGCGGTCGACGTGTGGCAGGCGGCCTGCGGCGGCGAGTTCTACTACCGCTCGAAATCGGGCCGCATGGTCACCCAGTGGCCACATTCCATGGACGCATTCGTGGAAGCCACCACCCAGCCCGACGCCGACGCCTACCTCAGCCAGACGGCGGCGTAGTCTCCCCGCGACGCCGTGCCGAATCCCGGCGCCGGTCCGGGGTTCGGCACCTTGCAGCTCCCCCGGTACCGGACCACCCGTCGGCATGAGCAGCGGCCCGCGTCAATTCAATGACTTGGCCGCTGGTGTCAGACACCGTCACGCATCCATTCAACGACTTGCTCGTCGGTGTCAGACACCGTGGGCTTTGGTGTCAGACACCGAGCGACGGACACCGTCCGACGACCGCCAACCCGGCGCCGTGCTCCAGATCGCGCCGCTCAGCGCAGCGCCCCCAACTCCCGCACCAGTGTATTCAGCGCCCTCGCGTTGAACGCCGGCAGGAAGTGGTCGACGTAGGGCAGGGCGGCCTTCATGCCGGTGGCGCGGACCTTGAACGTGGTCGCGCCGAACATGGGGTTGATCCAGACCAGGGTGCGGATGCGGCGACGCGCGGCTTCGAGTTCGGCGCGAATGCGCGCTTCGGGGCCGTTGTCGTAGCCGTCGGAGATCACGATCAGGACCGTCGAGCGCGCCGAACCCTCGCGCAGGATGCCGCGGTTGAGCTCGGCCAGCGCGGCGCCGATGTCGGTCCCGCCCGACCAGTGGCGCACCTTGTCGCTGACCTCGGCCAGGGTCTCGGCCACGCTGCGCCGGCGCAGCAAAGCGGAGATTTCCGTCGTGCGCGTGCTGAACACCACCGTGCGCGAGTTCTTCAGCGCCTGCTGCAGGCCGAGCATGAGTTGCAGCAGGAAGGGATTGAACACGTCCATCGAGCCCGACACGTCGCACAGCATGACGATGCGGGTCCTGCGGGTCTTGCGTCGCACCCGGGCGAGGTCGAGCAGGTCGAGGCCGTGGCGGACGTTGCGGCGCACGGAACGCCGCAGATCGATGCGTCGCCCGCGCCGGCCGACCTCCGTGCGGCGCGACGGCCGGGTCGCCAGGCGCCGTGCCAGTTCGCGGATGAGCTGTTCGAGCGGCGGGGCGTCGTCGTCCCAGCGCAGGGCGAGGTTGGCGCGGCGCTGCACCTCCTCGGCGCCGAATATCTCGGCCTCGCTCAACATGTCGCGGTGGCCCTCGTTGGCGCGCCCGGCCGGCAGGTCGCCACGGATCATCTCCGAGCGGGCCAGGATGTAATCGCCCTCGTAGTCGGCCTCGCGCGCACCGAAGTACTGCTGGAAGACCCGATCGAAGAGGATCTCGTCCTCGCGGCTCGAGACCAGGTTGGTGCGCAGGGCGAGGCGATAGTCCTCCGGCCGCTGCCATTCGATGGTTTCGAGCGCGCGGAAGACGTCGATGGCGCGCGCCTGGGTCACCGTGAGCCCGGCCTCGCGTGCCGCACGGCACAGCGCGAAGGTGTGCGCCATCAGCGCCTCCGGCGCGGCAGCGTCCGCGCTCATCCGGCGGTGTCCGTCTCCACCCCACGCCCCTCGAGCAGGGCTTCGAGGTCGACACGCCCGAGCCGGTCGATGTCGTCGCGGTACTTGAGCACCACGCCGGCGGTCTCGCGCAGGGTGTCCGGCACCAGCGCGGCGACGTCGAGCCCGAGCAGGGCGCGCGCCCAGTCGAGGGCCTCGGCGACCCCTGGGCGCTTGTAGAAATCGATGGCGCGCAGGCCCTGCATGGTCGTCGCCACGGCCGTGGCGAGGGCCTCGGTGATGCCGGGCACGCGGCGCAGGATGATCTCGCGCTCCTTGTCCGGGCTCGGATAATCGATCCAGAGGTACAGGCAGCGCCGCTTGAGAGCGTCGTTCAACTCGCGCGTGCGGTTGGACGTGAGGATGACGACGGGCTTGAGCGCCGCGCTGAAGGTACCGATCTCGGGCACCGTGACCTGGAAGTCGGACAGGATCTCGAGCAGGAAAGCCTCGAATTCCTCGTCGGCGCGATCGATCTCGTCGATCAGCAGGACCGCGGGGCGCGGTCCGGGGTGGCGGATGGCGGCGAGCAGCGGCCGGGCGAAGAGGAACTGTTCGCCGAAGATCGAGCGTTCGAGGTCGTCGCGCCGCGCCTGGTCGGCCTCGGCGAGACGGATCTCGAGGATCTGCCGGGCGTAGTTCCACTCGTAGAGGGTCGAGGACGCATCGAGCCCCTCGTAGCACTGCAGGCGGATGAGAGGCGTGTCGAGCACCGCGGCCAGGGTCTTGGCGACCTCGGTCTTGCCGACCCCGGCTTCACCTTCGAGCAGGACGGGCTTCTCGAGGTCGAAGGCCAGCTTGGTGGTCAGGCACAGCGGGCGATCGGCAACATAGTCGCGGGCGTCGAAGATCCGTTCGACTTCGTCGACGGTGCGAAAGGGATGTTGCCAGGCTGGGCGTGCGGTCATGGTCGGTGCTCATTGCTCGATGGGTCAAGGGCGCGCAAAACGCCGCGGGCCGGCCTGCGCCGGCCGAGTGTACACGGCGTGGTGGCGACGTGGCGGCGGACGCCGGTCCGGCGGCAGTTCGCTGGTCACCGCGGGCAGCAGGGCGGTATCCTTGCCGTCCCGTTTTCGCCGCTCGCCGCCTCGACCATCGTCGCCACGCGGGCCGTTGCGCTGCCACAAACCATCGCCGGAGGTCCCATGAGCGATTCCTTCAACGCCATCGTCGCGCGCAAGAATGACGACGGCGCCTTTTCCGCCGGTCTCGAAACCCTGGCCCTGTCCGACCTGCCCGACGAGCCGGTCCTGGTCGACATCGAGTACTCGACCTTGAACTACAAGGACGGGCTGGCCGTCACCAATACCGCGCCCATCTGCCAGAAGCTGCCCATGGTGTGCGGCATCGATCTCGCCGGCACGGTGGCCGAGTCGACCACCGACGCCTGGCAACTCGGCGACAAGGTGCTGGTCAACGGCTACGCCCTGTCCGAGCGCCACTGGGGCGCATACGCCCAGAAGATGCGCGTCAACCCGGATTTCCTCGTGCGCATCCCGGCCGCCTTCACGGCCGAACAGGCCATGGCCATCGGTACCGCCGGTTACACCGCGATGCTGTGCGTGAACGCCATCCGCGATCACGGCACCCAACCCGGCGACGGCCCGGTGCTGGTCACCGGCAGCGCCGGCGGCGTTGGCTCGGTCGCCATCCTGCTGCTGGCGAAACTCGGCTACGAAGTGGTGGCGAGCACCGGGCGCCCGGAGACTACCGACTACCTGAAATCCCTTGGCGCGAGCAGCGTAGTGGCCCGCGACGACCTCGCGCGGAAATCAAAGCCGCTGGAGAAGGAGAACTACGCGGCGACGGTCGACAGTGTCGGTTCGACGACCTTGGCCACGGCACTCGCGCAAACGAAATACAACGGCGTGGTCGCGGCCTGCGGTCTCGCCGGCGGCGCCGATCTGCCCGGCACGGTCATTCCGTTCCTCCTGCGCAACGTCCGCCTGCAGGGCATCGACTCGGTCATGGCGCCGATGGCGGCGCGTCAGCGCGCCTGGCACGACCTCGCCCAGTTGCTCGACCCGGCACGTCTGCAGGACGTCTACCGTGTCGAGCCGCTGGCCCGGGTGCCGGCGTTGGCAGCCGCCATCCTGCGCGGCGAAATCAAGGGGCGGGTCGTCATCGACGTCAATGCCTGAGCATCCGCGATAACAAGAATTTACTTTAGATAAATCTATTAATTATTTGTTTTAAAATCAATAAATATCGAGGTCTAAAGTCGATTCTAGCGGTTGGACGCGCTTCGTCGGCGGTGCCGGAGCCAAGCCCGGCACCGCCGCCCCGTCGTCAGCCGCGGCGCCGGCGACGGGCCGCGAAACCGGTCATCCCGAGCGCCAGCAAAGACAGCGCGGTGGGCTCCGGCACGGCCTGGGCGAGGCCGGCGACCCCGACCGTGAAGCCGTGCCAGTTCTCGCCGGTGTGACTGAAGCTGATGCTGTTGAAGCTGCCCGGCAGGACGACCACCCCGTGCACCTCACCTGCGCCGAAGAACCCGGTACCCGAGCCGTTCACCAAGGGCGTACCGCCGCCCCAGAAGCCGGTGCCGTTGCTGTCGACCAGCATCTGGGTGCCGAAGTCGACGGTGTTGTTGTTCCAGCTGATGAGACCGATGTAGACGTTCTCGATGGCCTGCGAGAAGGTCAAGGTGATCGTGCCACCGGCATTGAGTTGGACCTGTTCGGCCGCCGGCGGCGCATTGTCCGCAGTACCCAGGGTGTAGACATCCGGCGACCAGTAGTTGGTCCCGGTACCGGTCTGTACCCCGAACAGTGCGCTGGTCGACGTCAGGGTGACATCGATGACGTTGGCGCCGACGGTCATCTGCCCGAAGGCGGAGGTACCGCCGCCCTGGCCCTGCTGCCAATCGGTCCAGGCAATGGGAAGGGCGGCGGCGGGCAGTGACACGCTGGCCGCCAGCAGGCCTGCGATGAGGATATTGCGGCGATTCATGGGAGATGCCTCCAGGGACATTCGATGATGGAAGCGCACACTGGCCTGCTTTGCAGGAGGACAGCGTACGGACATTAAACGTGCGAGCAGGCTAGCAACGGCTGCGCCTCGCGTCTGTGCCACATTGTCAAAGCGGCACTGGGTCACACAGGTCGGGCGCCGCCGCGGGCGCGCCGCGCTGCCCGGCAGGCGCCGTGCCGAGCCGCGAGGTTGGGCTATAATCGCGCGCTCTCGCGGCCCCGCAGCGCCCCAGCGGCCCTGTCGCGGCGGACCGCCATCGCACACAACACCGCATCCAGCAGCTTCGAGGTTCATGACCCATGGGAGACGTCGTCAGCTACAGCCGTGAGGGCGAGATCGCCTACATCACCGTCAACAATCCGCCCGTCAACGCGCTTTCGCTGCCCGTCCGCCAGGGCCTGCAGCGCTGCTTCCAGCAGTTCGCCCTGGATGCCGAGGCCAAGGCCGCAGTCCTCATCTGCGACGGCCGCACCTTCATCGCCGGCGCCGACATCACCGAGTTCGGCAAGCCACCGCAGGATCCCTGGTTGCCCAAGGTCATCCACGAGATGGAAGCCCTCGACAAGATCACCATCGCCGCCATCCACGGCACCGCGCTCGGCGGCGGCCTCGAAACGGCCATGGGCTGTCACTACCGCTGCGCCGTGGCGAGCGCCCAGGTCGGCCTGCCCGAAGTCACCCTCGGCCTCCTGCCCGGCGCCACCGGCACCCAGCGCCTGCCGCGCCTGATTGGCCCCAAGGCCGCGCTCGACGCCATGGTCAGCGGCCGGCCGATGCCGGCGAAGAAGGCCTGCGAGGCCGGCGCCATCGACGAGATCGTCGACGGCGACCTCAAGGCCGGTGCCACCGAATTTGCGAAGAAGCTCCTGGCCAAGGGCGCGAAACCGCGCCGGCTGAGCGAGGAGAAGGTCGACACCAGCGGTGTCGATGAGCACTTCTTCGCTGAGTACCGCAATTCGGTCGCCAAGTCGGCACGCGGCTTCTTCGCCCCGGAGCAGATCATCAAGTGCGTCGAGGCCGCCGTCTCGCTGCCTTACACGGACGCCGTCAAGCGCGAGAACGAACTGTTCATGGAGTGCATGATGTCGCCGCACTCGGCGGCCCAGCGTCACCTGTTCTTCGCCGAGCGCGCCTGCTCCAAGATCCCCGACGTACCCGGCGACACCCCGCTGCGGGACATCAAGAAGGTCGCCGTCATCGGCGGCGGCACCATGGGCGGCGGCATCGCGATGAATTTCGCCAATGCCGGCCTCCCGGTGGTGCTGAAGGAAATCAACCAGGAAGCGCTCGACCGCGGCCTCGACATCATCCGCAGCAACTACGACGCCACGGTCAAAAAGGGCCGCATGAGCCCTGAGGCCATGGACCAGTGCATGGGCTTGATCTCGGGCGCGCTGGACTACGCCGGCATCGGTGACTGCGACCTGATCATCGAGGCCGTGTTCGAGAACATGGCGCTGAAGAAGGAGATCTTCGGCGAGCTCGACAAGGTGGCGAAGAAGGGCGCCATCCTGGCCAGCAACACCTCGACGTTGGACATCGACGAGATCGCGGCCTCGACCTCGCGCCCCGAAGACGTCATCGGCTGGCACTTCTTCGCCCCGGCCAACGTCATGACCCTGCTCGAACTCGTCCGCGGCGCCAAGACCGCCAAGGACGTCATCGCGACCTCCATGGCGATGTCGAAGAAGATCCGCAAGACCGCCATCCTGGTCGGCGTGTGCTTCGGCTTCGTCGGCAACCGCATGTTCTTCCCCTACCAGCGCGAGGCCGGCCTGATGATGCTCGAGGGCGTGCCCGCCGAGCGCATCGACAAGGTCGCCTACGAGTGGGGCTGGGCGATGGGACCGAACGGCGTCGCCGACCTTTCCGGTCTCGACGTGCTGGTCAAGGTCAAGAACGAGTGGACCGCGCGCCCGGACGACCCGACCTTGTGGGTCATCATCGAGAAGCTGGTCGAGCAGGGCCGCCTGGGTCAGAAGACCAAGGCCGGCATCTTCACCTACTCGGGGCGTGCGCCGGTGCCGGCGCCGGAGACCGCCGCCATTGCCAAGGCCGAGGCCGCACGCCTCGGCGTCGCGCAACGGACCGACATGGCGGACGAGGAGATCATCGAGCGGCTGATGTACTCGATGATCAACGAGGGCGCGCTGATCCTCGACGAGGGCATCGCCATCCGCTCCTCGGACATCGATGTCTGCTTCGTGCACGGCTACGGCATGCCGCGCTACCGCGGTGGCCCGATGCAGTACGCCGACACCGTCGGTCTCGACAAGGTCCTCGCGGCCATCGAGAAATACCGCGCGCGCTACGGCGACACCAACTGGACACCGGCGCCCCTGCTGGTGAAGCTCGCGAAAGAGGGCAAGACCTTCGCCGAGTGGTCGGCCAGCAAAGGCTGAGCCCGGCCACGCCGACATGCCCGGGCGCCGCGTGCGCCCGGGCGCTTGCCGCCGCAGCGGGCGCGGCCATCCCGTCAAGCGATCTCCGTACGCTCCGCCGGCCATTGCCGGCATAGCGCCCTCACGCCCAGAACCAGGCCACGTAACTCAGCGTCTCGACTGCACGCGCGCGGCTGCGCGGACCGGCCGGGAACCAGGCCAGTTCCCGCCCGGCGCCCTCTGGCGCCTGCGCCGAGCGCGCATGCACGCCACGCAGTCCGGCCGCACGCGCGCGCGCGCCGACCGGTTGGCAGCGCGCGTGGGGCACGGGCGCACCGTTCTCGTCGCGCGGATAGTTCGGCGGCAAACCGGCACGAACCACGCCGAGCGCGCTGTGGGCATCGCACACCCGTTGCCGCTGCGGCAGCGTCGCGCCGACGAGGACCGGGCCGGTGTCGTCGCGCAAGTCCTCCGGTTCGTAGGGCCAGCCGGCGACGAAGGTGCGCAGGTTGAGCCGCGCGGTGACCTGGTCGGCATTGAGGTAGAGCGTGGGACCGTCGCCCCGCGCGTTCCAGCGTCCACCGTGGCAATCGGCGTGCGCGGGATCGAGCGGATCGCGCCAGGCGCGGTCGGCGATACGCCACCAGGTATGGCCGTCGACCAGGTGTTCGATCACGAAAGGCATCGCCACGGCGCCCGAACGAGCGGAACTCAGACGCGTTCGAAGTCGAACATCGCGCGACAGGCTTCGAGCACCTCGCGGGTGCGGCCGCCGGCGACGAGTTCGAGCAGGCTGAACCCGCCCAGTGCCGGTGCCGGGCGGCGCACGACGGCGGCGATGCGCTCCCGCTTGAGGTAATGCGCGAGCAGATCGGTGGCGGCCGCGAGGTCGGCGAGGGCTTGCGCGCGCTCCGCCGGCGGCCCGCGTTCCAGCCATTTCGCCAAGGCCTGGCGGGTCACGCCGAACAGGCGCGCGGCCTCGGCCTGGCTCAGGCCCCAGGCGGCCAGGATGCGGGCCAAGGACTGGCCGGCACGGTGACGATCGAGGCAGGCGCTGAAGGCGTCAAGCCAGTCACGATCCGCGGCATGGGCGCGGAACACGGCCGTGGCGGCAGCGGCGGGGTCGGTTCGCGAAGTCATGGCAGCACTCCTCGCCGGCAACCTTATGTCAACCTGACGGACGGCACAAGCGCCGACGCCGCCGGACACCTGCCGCCCGCGGTTGACACCCTGGCTACCCACCCCTAATTTGTCCGGACCAATCCTGCGACGGCAGAGGACACACGCGCATGGTCCAGAACTGGAAGACGATCGGCCCGCAACGCTACCGCGAGACATTCGGCCGCTATTTCGAGGATTTCACCGTCGGCGACGTCTACGAGCATCGCCCCGGCAAGACCGTCACCGAGTACGACAATCACCTGTTCACGCTGCTCACGCTCAACACCCATCCGATCCATTTCGACCGCGAGTTCGGCGCCGCCAGCGAGTTCGGCCAGAACCTCGTGGTCAGCACCTACACCCTGTCGCTGGTCATCGGCATGAGCGTCACCGATTGCAGCCAGAAGGCCATCGCCAACCTCGGCATGAACGAGGTCAAGTTCACCGCGCCCGTATTCGCCGGCGACACCCTCTACGCCGAGTCCGAAGTGCTGGCCAAGCGCGAAAGCCGCTCACGGCCGGGGCAGGGCATCGTCACCATCGCAACCCGTGGCTACAAGCACACCGGCGAACAGGTCTGCTCGTTCGAGCGCAACATGCTCATCCCCGCCCGCGGCGAGGCCGTGGAAGACAGAATCGACAGCTACTGAGAAAACAAGCCATGACGACGACAGACGCCCTCGACGCCGGTGACGAACAACTCATCCTCGACGCCATCGACAAGTGGCTCGAACAGAAGGTCAAGCCGGTCGCGATGCAGCTCGAGCACGACGACGAGTACCCGGTCGACCTGGTCGAGGACATGAAGGAGCTGGGCCTGTTCGGCGCCCTCATCGATCCGGCCTACGGCGGCCTCGGGCTGTCGGCCACCACCTACGCCCGTATCGTCACGCGCATCTCCGAGGAGTGGATGAGCCTGACCGGCATCTTCAACTCCCACCTCATGATGGCGCGCATCGTCGAGCGCTTCGGGACCGACGAGCAGAAGGACTACTGGCTGCCGAAGTTCGCCACCGGCGAATTGCGCGGCGGCCTCGGCCTGACCGAGCCCGACGCCGGCACCGACCTGCAGGGCATCCGCACGGTGGCCCGGCGCGACGGCGACGATTACGTCGTCAACGGCGCCAAGACCTGGATTTCGAACGCCATCGAAGGGCATTGCGTGGCCCTGCTGGTGAAGACCGATCCCAACGCCGAGCCGCGCTACAAGGGCATGACCATGCTCATCGTGCCCAAGATCGACCCCGTCACGCGCCAGCCGCTGCCCGGCATCCGCAACGGCCGCAAGCTCGAGAAGCTCGGCTACAAGGGCATCGAT
Source organism: Gammaproteobacteria bacterium (assembly GCA_050184115.1). Lineage (GTDB taxonomy): Bacteria > Pseudomonadota > Gammaproteobacteria > JACKNG01. Next base: position 135,734 of record JBFXAQ010000010.1, read on the forward strand.
TCGGGCGAGTTCGTCTTCGAGGACTACCGCTGCAGCGCGGCCCTGTCATTGGTCGGTGGGGTCGAAGGGCAGGGCTTCTTCATGGCCACCGGCGGGCTCGAGATCGGGCGCATCAACATCGCCGCGCGCGGGGTCGGCATCGCGCGCCGGGCGCTGCGCGAATCGATCGCCTACAGCCAGGTGCGCAAGACCATGGGCAAACCGATCTGCGAGCACCAGGCGATCCAGCTGAAGCTCGGCGAGATGGCAGCCAAGACCCGCGCCGCGGAACTCCTCGTGGCCGATGCCGCGCGCGCCTACGATTCCGGCGAGCGTGTCGATCTCGAAGCCGGCATGGCCAAGTATTTCGCCTCCGAGACCGCGGCCGAAGTCGCGCTCGAGGCCATGCGCATCCATGGCGCCTACGGCTATTCCAAGGAGTATCCCATCGAGCGCCTCTACCGCGACGCGCCCCTGCTCTGTATCGGCGAGGGGACCAACGAGATGCAGCGCATCATCATCGCCAAGCAGCTGATCAAGCGAAACCCGGTGTGAGACCGATTGCGGTGGTATCGCCGGCAGCCATGGCGCGGGTAGCATGGACGCCGCGGCGCCGCCCAGCGGTGCCGCCGAAGACTTCAGTCATCGCCGGAGGGAGGTGCGATCGATGAGCAGTTTCAGCCCCATGGCCGAGCGCGACATGGCCTCGGTGTTCCATCCCATGACGCAGATTTCGACCCTGAACGAGCAGGGCCCCATGATGATCGTCCGCGGTGAGGGCATCCACGTCTGGGACGATGCGGGCAAGCAGTACATCGACGGCCTCGCCGGCCTGTGGTGCACCTCGCTGGGCTATGCCAACGAGGAGATAGCCGAGGTCGCGTACCAACAGATCAAGACTCTCTCCTACGGCCATCTCTTTCTCGACAAGAGCCATACGACGGCCATGCAGCTCGCCGAGAAACTCAAGCAGATGGTGCCGGGCGGGTTTTCCAAGGTGTTCTTCGGCCTCTCGGGTTCGGACGCCAACGACACCCAGATTAAGCTGGTGCGCTACTACAACAACGCCATCGGACGCCCGCGCAAAAAGAAGATCATTGCCCGCCTGAAGGGCTATCACGGTATCGCCGGCGGCGCGGCCAGCGCCACCGGGCTCGCGCCCTTCCACCAGGGCTTCGACCTGCCGGTGGCGGGCTTCCTGCACACCGATTGCCCGCATCACTACCGCTTCGCCGAAGCGGGCGAGAGCGAAGAGGCCTTCGCCTCGCGGCTGGCGGACAATCTCGAACAGCTCATCGTGAGCGAAGATCCCGACACCGTGGCGGCCTTCATCGCCGAACCGCTGATGGCGGCGGGCGGCGTGCTGGTGCCGCCGGCGACCTATTTCGAGAAAGTGCAGGCGGTGCTACGGAAGTACGACGTGCTCTTCATCGCCGACGAGGTGGTGACGGGTTTCGGCCGCACCGGCAACGCCTTCGGCGTGCAGACCTTCGACCTCGCGCCGGCGACCATGACCCTGGCCAAGTCGCTGACCTCGGCCTACATGCCGCTCAGTGCCGTCATGATCCCCGAATTCATGTACCAGGCGATCGCCGAGATCAGCAAGGAATGGGGCATCTTCGGCCACGGCTTCACCTACACCGGGCACCCGGTGTCGACCGCCGTCGGCCTCAAAGTGCTCGAGATCTACGAGCGCGACGACGTTTTCGCCAAGGCCGCGCGGCTCGGCGAGCAGTTCCAGGCCCACATCGCACGCTTCGCCGATCATCCGCTGGTCGGCGAGATGCGCGGGCGCGGTCTCATCGGCGCCTGTGAACTGGTCGCGAACAAGACCACCGGGCAGGCCTTCGAGCCGACGTCGGCGGTCGGCAAGTACGCGCTCGCGCGCATGAAGGCCAACGGCCTCATCTGCCGCGCTATCGGCGATTCGCTGGCGTTGTGCCCACCGCTCGTCACCTCGCAGGACGAACTCGGCGAGATCTTCACCCGCTACGGTCGCGCACTGGACGAGACGCTGGAATGGGTGCGCCGCGAGGGGCTGCTGGCCGCGTGACGACGCTGCGGCGCGGATCTCAACGCTCGCGGCGCAACTGCAGGGTGTAGGCAAAACGCCCCGCCGGATGCAGGCTCTCGGAGTAGAGCACCACGGCACCGGTGCGGTCGCGGTAGCGACGGTCGGTGCGCAGGGCCGGACTGCCCGGTGCGACGCCGAGCCGCGCCGCGGGCCGCGCCGCAATGGCAACCGCTTCCATGCGCTGCTCGACCACCTCGATGCGCACCGGGTGGTTACGTTCGATCCATTCCGAGACCGCTTCATCCAGGCGATCAACGACGTCGTCGGGCGGCGCCAATGCGGCAGCGACGAGGATGGATGTGAAGGCGAGCGGCGGCTGCACAGCGACGCGGCGCAGGCCGGTGTAGCGCCGGTAGGCGCCGTCCAGCCCTGCTCGACGCAGGACCGCGGCATCGGCGACGCAGCTTCGCTCGAGCACGAAGGTCGCCTCACGCGCATACTGCAGGATGCCGTCGAAATCACCCGCCGGTTGCACGAAAGCAGGCGTGCGGGTCGCACAGACCACGCTGCCGGCACCCTGGCGGCGTTCGATGAGGCCGTCCTCGGCGAGGATCCGCAGTGCTTCGCGCGCGGTGTGACGCGACACGCCGTGAACGGCACAGAGTTCACGCTCGGTCGGCAGCGCGGCGCCGGGGCCGAGGTGCCCGCGCGTGATGGCCGCGCGCAGGGTTTCGGCCAGGCGACGATAGCGCGGCGGCGCGCGATCAGCCACGCGAGCGACCCGCGGCGATGACCGGCTTCATCGATCTCTCAAGTCTCGCCTCAGGCCGTTTTCTGATCCTCGAGACCGAGATCCGCCGCCGTGGCGTCACGCATGGCGAACTTCTGGATCTTGCCGGTCACGGTCATCGGGAAAGCGTCGACGAATCGGATATAGGCCGGCACCTTGTAGTGCGCGATCTGACCGCGACAATATTCGCGGAGTTCGTCCTCGCTCGCCGTCTCACCCTCGCGCAGCCGCACCCAGGCCGCTACCGCCTCGCCGAAGCGCTGATCGGGCACACCGAACACCGCGACATCCTGCACCTTGGGATGACGGTAGAGGTACTCCTCGATCTCCCGCGGATAGACGTTCTCGCCGCCGCGGATGATCATGTCCTTGACCCGTCCGACGATGTTGCAATAACCCTCGTCGTCGATGACCGCGAGGTCGCCGGTGTGCATCCAGCCGCCGCCGTCGATCGAAGCGGCGGTCTTCTCGGCGTCATTCCAGTAGCCGATCATCACGCTGTAGCCGCGTGTGCACAGCTCGCCGCGCTCGCCGCGCGGCACCACGTGACCTTCGGCATCGACGATCTTGACCTGCACGTGGGGATGGATGCGGCCGACGGTCGAGACGCGTTTGTCGAGCGGGTCGGAGGTCGACGACTGGAAGCTGACCGGGCTCGTTTCGGTCATGCCGTAGGCGATGGTCACCTCGGCCATGTGCATGTCCTTCTGCACGCGCTTCATGACTTCGACCGGGCAGGGCGCACCCGCCATGATGCCGGTGCGCAGCGAGGAGAAATCGGTAGCGGCGAAATCCGGGTGGTCGAGTTCGGCGATGAACATGGTCGGCACGCCCTGCAGGGCGGTACAGCGCTCGGCCTGGATCGCAGCCAGCACCTCGCCGGCATCGAAACCCTCGCCGGGGAAGATCATCGCAGCGCCGTGGGTGGTGCAGTTCAGCACGCTCATGACCATGCCGAAGCAGTGGTACAACGGCACCGGGATGCACAGGCGATCGTGCTCGGAGAATTTCATCGCGCGGCCGACGAAATAGCCGTTGTTGACGACGTTGAAATGGGTCAGCGTGGCACCCTTGGGCATGCCGGTGGTGCCGCTGGTGAACTGGATATTGATGGGGTCGTCGGGGTCGAGCGTGGCGGCGATGGCTGCGACCCGTTCGCGCTCGGCCGCACCGCCGGCCGCGGCGATGTCGGCGAAACGGAACATGCCGGGCGGCGCGACGTCGGCGGTGCAGACGACACTCTGCAGGTGCGGCAGCCGTGCCGCGTGCAGGGCGCCCGGCGCGGCGTTGGCGAGTTCGGGCGCGAGCTCGGTCAGCATGCCGACGTAGTCGCTGGTCTTGAAGCGATCGGCGATGACGATGGCGCGACACTCGACCTGGTTCAGCGCGTACTCGAGTTCGCCGATGCGGTAGGCCGGGTTGATGTTGACCAGCACCAGGCCGAGGCGGGCGGTGGCGAACTGGGTCAGCACCCACTCGGCGCGGTTGGGCGACCAGATGCCGATGCGCTCGCCGCGTTGGAGGCCGAGGGTGAGCAGGCCCGCGGCGAGGGCGTCGACCTGCTCGCGGAACTCGCGCCAGTTCATGCGTACGCCCTGGTGGCGGACGACGAGGGCATCGCGCTCGGCGAAGCGTGAGACCGCGCTGTCCAGCGCCTCGCCCACGGTCTGGAACAGGAGCGGCGTGTCGGAAACGCCGCAGACGTAGCTCAATCGGGCGTCGTTCATGATGATGTCTCCCCGGTCGGTCCGGCGTCGAGCTTGCGCCGGACGCTGTCGATCTTGTCCTGCATGGTCTGCTCGCGGTCGGTCCGCGTACCGACCTTGAGCGAGGTGAAAACGCGCGGCGCGCCCATGGCGTGGACACGCTCGTGGCAGCGACGCACGGCGGCGAACACCGCGTCCCAGTCGCCTTCGATGACGGTACCGTAGGGATGCAGCTGGTGCGCGAGGCCAGCGGCGGCGACGACCCGTTCGCATTCGGCGACGTACTCGGATACCGAGACCCCGACACCGATCGGCACCACGCACAGATCGACCATGACGTGCATGTTCAGCGCCTCAGAAATCCAGGTTGCGCGGCGTGCGCGGGAAGGGGATGACGTCGCGGATGTTGGCGACGCCGGTAGCGAACATGAGGAAGCGTTCGAAACCCAGGCCGAAGCCGGCGTGCGGCACGCTGCCGAAACGCCGCGTGTCGAGGTACCACCAGTAATCGGCCTCGTCGAAACCGAGTTCGGCGATGCGCCGCGCGAGTACGTCGCGGCGCTCCTCGCGCGCGCTGCCTCCGACCAGCTCGCCCGAATGGGGCACCAGCAGGTCCATGGCGGCAACGGTGCGTTCGTCGTCGTTCATCCGCATGTAGAAAGCCTTGATGTCCTTCGGCCAGTCGTGGACGAAGACGGGCCCCTTGAAGTACTCCTCGGTGAGAAAGCGTTCGTGCTCGGTCTGCAGGTCGCCGCCCCATTCGGGTGGGTACTCGAACGGCCGCCCGGAGCCGCGCAGCAGTTCGATTGCTTCGCCGTAGCTGACGCGGGCGAACTCGGCCTCGGCGACGGCGCCGAGGCGAGCGGCGAGACCTGGTTCGACGAAACGCGCGAACAGCGCAAGATCCTCGGCGCAATCGCTCTGCACGAAGCGAACCAGGTGGTGGACGAGGTCCTCGGCGAGCTGCATGTCGTCGTGGATGTCGGCAAAGGCGATTTCCGGTTCGATCATCCAGAACTCGGCCATGTGCCGCGAGGTGTTGGAGTTCTCGGCGCGGAAGGTCGGCCCGAAGGTGTAGACCTTGCTGAGCGCGAGGCAGTAGGTCTCGACCGAGAGCTGCCCGGAGACGGTAAGGTGGGCTTCCTTGGCGAAGAAGTCGTCGTCCGCGCTCGCCTTGTTGCCGGCGTAGGGATCGAGGCTGGTCACGCGGAACATCTCGCCCGCCCCCTCGCAATCCGAACCCGTGATGATCGGCGTATGGATGTAGTGGAAACCACGCGCCTGGAAGAAGTCGTGGATGGCGAAAGACAGCCGCGAGCGAATCCGCGCCAGCGCGCCGTACTTGTTGGTGCGCGCGCGAAGATGGGCGATCGAGCGCAGGAATTCGTCCGAATGGCGCTTCTTCTGCAGCGGAAAATCGGCGTCGCAGATGCCGATGACCTCGAGTGACCGTGCCTTCATCTCCCAACGCTGCCCCTTGCCAGGTGACTCGACCAGCGCACCGCGCACAGCGATGGCGGTGCCGGTGGCGACCGCGTGCAAGGCGTCGTAGCCACCCGCGCCTTCCTCGATCACCACCTGCAGGTTGGCCAGGCAGCTGCCGTCGTTGAGTTCGATGAAGGCAAAGCCCTTCGACTCGCGCTTGGTCCGCACCCAGCCGGTTGCGAGAACCTCGCCACGGGCAGCCTCAGCCGCCAGCAGAGCGGCACATTCGACGCGATCACGGAAGGACAGGTCGGGCATGCTCAGTCGTCCGGTTCGTAGTTCAAGTTCGGCGCGAGCCAGCGCTCGGCCTCGGCCGTGCTGAGCCCCTTGCGTCGGGCATAGTCGGCGACTTGGTCACGTCCGATACGGCCAACGCCGAAGTAGCGCGCCTCCGGGTGGGCGAAGTACCAGCCACTGACAGCAGCAGCGGGCATCATGGCGTAGCTCTCGGTCAGCACGATACCGGCAGCGCGCTCGACGTCGAGCAGACGCCACAGGAGTCCTTTTTCTGTGTGATCGGGGCAGGCCGGGTAGCCCGGCGCAGGGCGGATGCCCTCGTAGCGTTCGTCGATGAGCGCCTCGGCGTCGAGCGCTTCGGCGTCGGCGTAGCCCCAGTATTCCTTGCGTACCAGCTCGTGCAGACGCTCGGCGAAGGCCTCGGCGAGGCGGTCCGCCAGAGCCTTGGCGAGGATCGCCTGGTAGTCGTCGTGATCGGCCTCGAAGCGCTTCACCAGATCGTCGAGCCCAATGCCGGTGGTGACGGCAAAGGCACCGAGGTAATCGGCCACGCCGGCGTCGTCGGGGGCAACGAAATCGGCCAGTGCGAAGTTGGGTTGGCCTTCGGGCTTGTGTGCCTGCTGGCGCAATCCATGCACCACGCCGAGCGGCGCGCTCAAGGCCTCGTCGGCATAGAGCGCGATGTCCTCGCCGGCGATGCCGCGCGCGGGGAAGATGCCGAACACGGCGTTCGCGCGCAGCCGGCGATGCTGCACGATGTCGGCGAGCATGGCCTGGGCATCGGCGTAGAGCTGGCGCGCATGCTCGCCGACCACGGCGTCGTCGAGGATGCGCGGGAAGCGCCCGGCCAGCTCCCAGGTCATGAAGAACGGCGTCCAGTCGATGTAGGGGACGAGCTGTTCCAGGGGGTAGTCGGCAAGCACGTGCACGCCCGGTCGCCGCGGCACCCGCGCGACGTGGCTGCGCCAATCGATGGCCACGCGGTTGGCGCGGGCTTCGCTCAGCGGCAGCAACTGGGTGTCGCGCTGTCGCCCGGCGTGTCGTTCTCGCACCTTCGCATAATCCTCGCGCAGGCGCGCCAGGTAGCCGGTGGCGAGTTCGCCGCTGAGCAGGTTGCTGACCACGCCAACCGCGCGCGAAGCGTCCTTCACGTGCACGGTGGGTCCGGAGTAGGCCGGCGCTATCTTGACCGCGGTGTGGGCGCGCGACGTGGTCGCGCCGCCGATCAGCAGCGGGATGTCGAGCCCGCGTTTCTCCATCTCGCGGGCGACCAGCACCATCTCCTCGAGCGAGGGCGTGATCAGCCCGGACAGCCCGACGACGTCCGCGCGTTCGCGCTCGGCGGTATCGAGGATGTCTGTCAGCGGCACCATCACACCGAGGTCGATGACCTCGTAGTTGTTGCACTGGAGCACGACACCGACGATGTTCTTGCCGATGTCGTGGACGTCGCCCTTGACCGTCGCCAACACGATGCGTGCCTGCGCGCTGGTTTCGCCGGCGGCCAGCTTGAGCGCCTCGATGAAGGGCACCAGGTGGGCGACGGCCTTCTTCATCACCCGCGCGCTCTTGACCACCTGGGGCAGGAACATCTTGCCGGCACCGAAGAGATCGCCGACCACGCCCATGCCGTCCATCAGCGGGCCCTCGATGACCTGCAAGGGATGGTCGAACTTGAGTCGCGCTTCTTCCGTGTCCTCGACGATGTAGTCCGCGATGCCGCGCACCAGCGCGTGGCTCAGGCGCTGTTCCACCGGCGCCTCGCGCCAGCCGAGGTCACGCTGGTCCTCCTTCGCCACGCCCTGCACGTCGCGGGCGAAATCGATCAGGCGCTCGGTGGCGTCCGCATCGCGGTTGAACAGCACATCCTCGATACGGCGCAGCAACTGCGGTTCGATTTCCTCGTAGATGCCGAGCTGGCCGGCATTGACGATGGCCATGTCGAGGCCGTGGCGAATGCCGTGGTAGAGAAAGGCCGAGTGCATCGCCTCGCGCACCGGGTTGTTGCCGCGAAACGAGAAGGAGACATTGCTGAGCCCGCCGCTGACCAGCGCGTGCGGCAGTTCGTCCTTGATTCGGCGGGTGGCCTCGAAGAAGGCCACGGCATAGTCATTGTGCTCGGCGATACCGGTCGCGACCGTCAGCACGTTGGGGTCGAAGATGATGTCCTCGGGCGGAAAGCCGACATCCTCGGTCAGGATGCGATAGGAACGGGCGCAGATCTCGAACTTGCGCGCGGCGCTGTCCGCCTGGCCGCGCTCGTCGAAGGCCATCACGACGACGGCCGCGCCGTAGGCACGCACCAGCCGCGCCTGTTCGACGAACTTCTGCTCGCCTTCCTTCAGGCTGATCGAATTGACCACGCCCTTGCCCTGCAGGCAGCGCAGACCGGCCTCGATCACGGCCCAGTTGGAGGAGTCGATCATCACCGGTACCCGCGAGATGTCGGGGTCGGAGGCGATCAGGTTGAGGTAGCGCCGCATCAGGGCCACGGAGTCGAGCATGCCCTCGTCCATGTTGACGTCGATGACCTGGGCGCCGTTCTCGACCTGCTGGCGCGCGACGTCGACCGCGGCTTCGAGATCGCCGTCCTTGACCAGGCGCGCGAAGCGCGGGCTGCCGGTGACATTGGTGCGCTCGCCGACGTTGATGAAACCCTTGTCCGGCGTGATGTTGAGCGGCTCCAGTCCGCTCAGGCGGCAGTAGTGCTCGACGCGCGGCACACGCCGCGGCGGCAGCCCGGCCACGGCACCGGCGATGGCGCGGATGTGTTCGGGCGTGGTGCCACAACAGCCGCCGACGATGTTGACCAGGCCACTGGCGGCGAAATCGCCGATGATGCCGGCCATGTAGGCGGCCGATTCGTCGTACTCGCCGAAGGCATTGGGCAGGCCGGCGTTGGGATGCACGCTGACGCGGGTGTCGGCGACCCGCGACAACTCCTCGACGTAAGGCTGCAGGTCCTTGGCACCGAGCGCGCAATTGAGCCCGATGGCGAACGGTCGCGCGTGGCGCAGCGAGTTCCAGAAGGCCTCGGTGGTCTGGCCGGTGAGCGTGCGGCCACTGCGGTCGGTGATGGTGCCGGAGATCATGATGGGCAGGTCGGGCCCGCGCTCGTCGAGTACCTGGCGCAGGGCGAAGACCGCCGCCTTGGCGTTGAGGGTGTCGAAAACGGTCTCGACCAGCAACAGGTCGACGCCGCCGTCGATGAGCCCCAGCGTGGCCTCGCGGTAGGCGGCGGCGAGGGTTTCGAAGTCGATGTTGCGAAAGCCGGGATCGTTGACGTCAGGCGAGACCGAGGCGGTGCGGTTGGTCGGGCCGAGCACGCCGGCGACGAACTTGGGCGCAGCGTCACCGCTCTCGGCTCGGTATTCCTCGATCGCCTCGCGGGCGATACGGGCAGCAGTGACGTTGAGTTCGCCGACCAGGTGTTCGAGGGCGTAGTCGGCCTGCGCCACGCGGGTCGAGTTGAAGGTATTGGTCTCGATGATGTCCGCGCCGACGTTGAGGAAGGAGCGGTGGATGCCCTTGATCAGCTTCGGCTGGGTCAGGGTGAGGAGGTCGTTGTTGCCCTTCAGATCGCGCGGATGGTCACGCAGGCGCTCGTCGCGGAAATGCGCTTCCTCGAGCTGGTGCTTCTGGATGACGGTGCCCATGGCGCCGTCGAGCACGAGGATCTTGTGCTCGGCGAGGGCGTGCAGCGCGTCGGTCCTGTTGTTCGGCGGCATGGATTGGGGCGGCGGTCGGAAAATTGACCGCACAGTTTAGCCGCGGCCAGGCGGGCTGTCCCGCGCCCCGGCACACTCAAACGGGGATCGCAGAACGCCGTCGCGGCCGGATGCGCCCGCGCTGCCACAACAACAGCAGGCCGAGGGCGCCGACGAAGGCGAGGTGGACCGGCCACAGGCCGAGCGCGGTAGGCACCACCTCCTTGCGCATCAGCGCCCGCCCGACGCCGAGCAGGTTGGTGTACACGAAGTAGGCCGATACCGCGATGATGAGCCCGAGGTACCAGTTACCGCGCCGGCTGCTGGTGGTGGCGATGGCGATCAACAAGGCCAGGGGCGGCCCCAGCAGCGTGCACAGGGGCAGGGCAAGCCGCCACTGCAGTTCTATGGCATAGGCCGGCGCGTCGTGGCGCCACAGTTCGCTCGTGAACAGGAAGCCGATGTGGGCGCCGAACTGGGTCGGTTCGCGGTTCTCGATGCGCAGCGCGTAGGTCTCGAAACCGGTGACGACGAAATCCCGTGCGCCCGGCCGGCCCGCCCAGCTGGTGCCGTTCTCGAACACCGCGAAGCGATCGCGCGAGCGCGGATCGGTTTCGATGTGGGCCCGTTGCGCGCGCATGACGTCGTCACGCGTGCGGCGTTCGGAACGTACAAAGGTCTGCTCGAGATAGTGCTCGTCGCCCGACAGGGCCTCGGCGTAGAAGACCTGGTTGCCACCCGAGAACGCGCGGAAGCGACCCGCCTTGACACCGGCGATGGTGGCCTCGTTCTCGGTCTGTTCGCGGAGCTCCTGCAGGGTCAGTTCGGCGCGCGGCCCGACCACCAGCGTGATGAGACCGACGACGACGGCCGCCGCCGCGGTCATTGCCAGGGTCGGGCGCAGGAGTTGCTGGTGGGTGAGGCCCGCTGCACGCATCGCCGTCCACTCCGAATTGAGCTGCATGCGCACGGCCGCGCCGTAGACGCCGAGGAACAACGACATCGGCAGCAGGTCCTTCATCGACACCAGCATCTTCAGCAGCACGATACGGGTGATGTGTTGCGGCGCCACCTTGCCCTCGGCCGCTTCGCCCAAGTAGGTCGCGAACCGGGTCGTGAGGTAGATCACGAACAGCCCGGCGATGATCGCCGCACTGAGCTTGAGCGCCTCGCGCAGGAAGTAGCGTGGCAGGATCATCCGGCGGGCGGCGCGGCCTCAGGGCGCCGCGGCGAGGCGCTTCTCGCGCATCAGCAACACGAGATTGCGGACATAGATGACGCTGTTGGCGACGTGGCCGATGATGAACACGGGATCCATCCGGTAGAGCGCGTAGGCCAGCAGGGTCAGGCTGCCGGCGATGCTGAAATACCAGAAGGCGAGCGGGATGACGCTGCGCCGGCGCCGCTCGCTGGTGATCCATTGCACCAGCCAACGTCCGGAGAACAGCAGTTGCCCGGTCAACCCGATACCGACCCAGATCTGTTCGTTGCTCATCGCATCCCGTCCTCGGACGGCGCGCGCCGAAAGGCGCGCCGTCGCAACCACATCACGCCCGCGAGATCGACGATGCCGACCCACAGACGGTTCCACAGGCCATACTTCGACTGCCCGTGCAGGCGCGGGCGGTGCGAAACCTCCATCGACATCACCCGGCCACCGTCACGCATGGCCAGCGCGGGCAGGAATCGATGCATGTGATCGAAGCGCGGCAGGCGCTGGAAGGCCGCGCGCTCGATCAGCTTCAGACCACAGCCGGTGTCCGGCGTGGCGTCACCGAGCAGGCGGCTGCGCACACCGTTGGCGACCCGCGAGGACAGTCGGCGCAGGGCGTTGTCACGCCGCCGGCGCCGGTGGCCACAGACCATCACCGGACGCGGTTCGGCGGACATCGCCGCCGCAAGCAGGGCCGGGATGTCACGCGGGTCGTTCTGGCCGTCGCCGTCCAGCGTCACCAGCCAGGGCGCCCGGGTGGCATCCGCGCCGGAACACAACGCCGCGCTCTGGCCACGATTGACAGCATGGCGCAGGACGCGCAACTGCGGCAGGCGTTCGGCGCAGGATTGGAGCCGTGCGAGGGTCGTGTCGGTACTGCAATCGTCGACCGCGACGATCTCGGCGTTGCGTCCCGCCATCGCGGCGACGATTTCGTCGAGCAGCGCGGCGACGTTGTCTTCCTCGTTGAAGAACGGTACGACGACGGCGTAGTCGTAGTCGTCGTGGCCGACGGACGGCGGGCTCTCGTGCATGGGCGATCGGGCGGCAGCGGCCAGGGGCCTCGGACGGCGCTTTCGGGTGAGGGCGGATTCTACTCGAAGCGGCCGGTCGCGCGCGCGACCGACGCACCGCACCCGCGGCGGGCCGGGTTGCCGCGCCCGTCGACCCTGTTTAGAGTGACGAGCCCGCAGGCCCCAGGGTACCCCGCATGGGACACCGTCTCTCCAAGATCTACACGCGCACGGGCGATGCCGGGACCACCGGTCTCGGCGATGGCTCGCGCATCGACAAGCATGCGCCGCGGATGGAAGCGATCGGCGATATCGACGAGCTGAACTGCACGCTCGGCCTGCTCCTGGCCGAGGACCTGCGCGAGGACATGCGCGCCCTGCTGGTCGATATCCAGCACGATCTCTTCGATCTCGGCGGCGAGCTGTCCATCCCTGACAGCAGCTTCATCGGCGGGGCCGCCGTGGCCAAGCTGGAGGCGGCGATCGACCGCTACAACGAGGAACTGCCGCCGCTGAAGGAATTCCTGCTGCCGGGTGGCAGCCGCGCCGCGGCCATCGCCCATCAATGTCGTGCCTTGTGCCGGCGCGCCGAACGCCGCGTGCTGGCACTGGCTGCCTCGGCGCCGGTCAATGCCGACAGCCTGCGCTTCGTCAACCGCCTCTCCGACCTGTTGTTCGTGTGCGCGCGCATCGTCGCCCGCGATTCAGGCGCGGGCGAGGTAATGTGGCAGCGCGGGCGAGGTTGAGGCTTCAGCGTGTCCCCGGGCGGGCGCGCAGCTCGAGCACCTGGCCCTTGCGGTGCATGTCGAGATTCTTGAGAAAGGACTGGCCGAGCAGCGGCGTGTAGGGGCCATCGCCGTCGACGACCAATGCGATCACCTCGCTGACCCTGAGGCCCTGCACCTTGACTTCGTGCAGGGTCACGCGGAAAGCGGAAACCTTGCCGCTGGCCGAATCCATGGTGCCGGCGACGTTGCTGGCATCGTATTGCAGGCCCAACCGATCGGCGTCTCGGCGATTGACCACCACGGTCGTCGCCCCGGTGTCGACGACGAAGCGCACGGGGTTGCCGTTGATCTGGCCATCGGCAAAGTAACGGCCCTGCGCGCCGGGCAGCAAGCGGACGACGGCTGGCGCCGCGGCCATGCCGCGGCCGCCGTCGATGCGGTCGTCGAGCCCGAGTTCGATGGTCTGGCCATCGACCGCGATCTCGGCGCGCTGGGCCGTCGCTGCCAGCAAGCGCACACCGGAGGCGTGTGCCTGACCCGTGCGCAAGGTGACGTCGGCGCCGTCGATGCGCAACACCGCCATGTCTTTGAACAGGGCCACCGCGCTGACCCGCGGCGTGGCGGGCAGGGCGCCGGCGAGACCGAGCAGGAGCAGACCGAGGGTGAGTCGCATGCGGCCATTCGCCCACGTCTGGTAGACTCCGCCGCGCCCGGGCATCAGCCTTTTTTTCAGCCTCACAGGATCCATTCCATGAAAGTAGCCTGCATCGATTTCGAGGGCGTCCTCGTCCCCGAAATCTGGATCAGCCTCGCCGAGCGGACCGGCATCGACGAACTCAAGCTCACCACCCGCGACATCCCTGACTACGACGAACTGATGGGCTATCGCCTCGGCATCATGGATAAGCACGGCCTGCGCTTCAAGCAGTTGCTGGACGCCGCCGCGAGCCTGGAACCGCTGCCCGGCGCGACCGAATTCCTGGCCTGGCTGCGCGGCGAATTCCAGGTCGCCATCATCTCCGACACCTTCCACGAACTGGCCCGCCCGCTGGTGGCCAAGCTCGGTCACCCGGTCATCCTGTGTCATCGCCTCGAAATCGATGCTGTCGATCGCATCGTCGGCTACCACATACGCCAGGCCGACCCCAAGCGCTGCGCGGTCAAGGCCTTCCAGTCATTGAACTACGAGGTCGTCGCGACCGGTGACTCGTACAACGACATCAGCATGCTGAGCCAGGCCGAACGCGGCTTCTTCTTCTGTCCGTCGGAGAAGGTCACGCGCGACTACCCGGACATCCCGGTGGCGCGCGATTACGACGCGCTCCGCGCGATGTTCGCCGCCGCACTCTGAACCCCGCCGTCGTCGTAGACCGCCGCCGCGCGCGGCAAGGCGTGGCCCGCCCAGCGGGGCAGCGCCCATTGCAGCAATTCGGCCGCCGGCGCCCCACGAGCGGCGACGGGCGGCGACAGGCCGAGGAAGTCGAGCGCGGCCCACGCCGCCAGCGCGGCCGCCGCCGGCAGTACCGGCCGCGCGCCGGTCTGTTTACTGAGCTTGTGACCGTCGGGCCCGAGGACGACGCCGAGATGCGCGTAGGTCGGCGTTGACAGCCCAAGCTGGCGCTGCAGGTGGATCTGCTGTGGGGTGGTATCGAGCAGGTCGACGCCGCGCACGACGTCGGTAATCCCCGCCGCGGCATCGTCGACCACCACTGCGAGATGGTATGCGATGAGGCCATCGGCACGACGCACGATGAAATCCCCGCCCTGCTCGGCGAGCGTACGCGTCACGTTCCCCTGCACGCGATCCTCGAACCCGACGCAGGTAGCGCCGACCCGCACACGCACCGCGCGAGCGCGCCGCCCCGGCGGCAGGCCGTTGCGGCAGGTGCCGGGGTAGGGGCCCTTGCCAACCGTGGCGCGGGTGCAGGCACAGGGGAAGCTCACGCCCGTGTCCGCAAGGCGGGAGAGGGCGTCGCGATAGGCCTCGCCACGGCGGCTCTGCCAGGTCACTTCCCCGTCCCACTCCAGGCCCAGCGCGACGAGGGTGGCGAGGATTCCATCGGCGGCGCCGGGCGCTTCGCGCGGCGGGTCGAGGTCGTCGATGCGTAGCAGCCAGCGGCCGCCCCGCGAACGAGCGTCGAGGTAGCTGGCGAGGGCCGTCACCACCGAGCCGAAATGCAGCGGCCCGGTGGGTGAGGGTGCGAAGCGACCGGTCGGAGGGCTCGTCACCGTCCGTCGTCAGGCGCGAGATCGATGCAGTAGAGACGGGTAGCCGCGGCCACTCCGAGCGGCACGGCGACGAAATTCAACACCGGTACCAACGTCACCGCCGTCATGCCGAGGCCGAAACCGAGTGCAAGGGGGCGCCGGGCGCGCATCGTGCGCAGGACCTGCGGAAACACCCGGCCGTGGTTGCCGAGCGGGCAGTCGAGGTATTCCATGCACAGCATCCAGGCGCCAAACAACAGCCACAAGGCCGGCGCCACCGCGTTCAGTACCGGGATGAGGCTGAAGAGCACCAAGGGGACGCCCCACAAGGCCATGTAGAGCAGCTTGCGCAGTTCCGCCCAGAGGGTACGCGCCAGTTCGCCGAACAAGGTCGCAAGATCGAATGGCAGAGCCTCGGCCTGCCCGCGCAGGTGGCGCTCGACGGCCTGAGCCAGCAGGCCATTGAACGGGCTCGCGACCAGGTTGGCGACCACGCTGAACGAGAAGAACACCACGATGGCGGCGAGGATGGCGAACAGAACCCAGGCCAGCCAGCGGACGAATTCGGGCAGGTTGCCCAGGTAGCGCGCAATGGTGTAGTCGACTGCTTCGCCGAGGCTGCCGAGCGCGAGCACGAACACGCCGACGTTGATGAGCAGCGGGACCAACACGTAGACACGCACACCCGGCGCCCGCAGCAGGGCGAAGCTGCGCCAGATGTGGGCGAGTCCGGCGAGGAAACCGCCGCGTGTGACGCTCACGGCGGTGGCCAGACGCTGGCGTCGGCCGGCTGCCAACCCGGCAGGCGGTGCTCGGCAATGATGGTCGGATAGGTGCCGCCACGGACGTTGAACTCGGCCGTGAGGCGCGCGGCGCGCGGCGCACAGGCCGTGATGACGTCATCGAGAATGCGGTTGGTGATGGCCTCGTGGAATGCACCCTCGTCACGCCACGACCACAGGTAGAGCTTGAGCGCCTTGAGTTCGAGGCAACGCCGGTCGGGGACGTAGTCCAGCGTCATGTGGGCGAAATCAGGCTGCCCGGTCAGCGGGCACAGGCAGGTGAACTCCGGCAGCCGGATGCTGATGCGGTAGTCCCGCGCCGGGCTCGGGTTTTCGAACGTTTCGAGCGCGCGGCTCGGCTGGGTCGTCATGGTCGTCACTCGGGCGCGAAAGGGCGCGTAACCTTATCACAACAGGTCATTCCTCCGGCCTGTTTCGGCCTGCCTAAGGCAGCGCGGATTGCCGTTTTTTGTCATTCAAAAACATGATGTTATGTGGCATTCAACGAGACCGCCGCGGCGTTGTGCGGCCGGATCGCGATGGGGTATGCTTTGCGCCCATGCGCATCACCCGAATCAAGTTCTCAGGCTTCAAATCCTTCGTCGATCCCACCACCCTGACCCTCCCCGGCAACCTCACCGGCATCGTCGGTCCGAACGGGTGCGGCAAGTCCAACATCATCGATGCCCTGATCTGGGTGCTCGGCGAGAGTTCGGCCAAGCACCTGCGCGGCGAGTCGATGGCCGACGTGATCTTCAACGGCTCCAACACCCGCAAGCCGGTTGGCCAGGCCACGGTCGAAATCGTGTTCGACAACACCGACGGCACCATCGGCGGGCAATACGCGGGCTTCGGCGAGATTTCGATCAAGCGTACCGTCAGCCGGGACGGTGTCTCGTCCTACTTCCTCAACGGCGCGCGCTGTCGGCGCAAGGACGTCACCCAGGTCTTCCTCGGTACCGGCATCGGCTCGCGCGGCTACTCGGTGATCGAACAGGGCATGATTTCGCGGGTCATCGAGGCGCGACCGGAGGAGTTACGCGCCTTTCTCGAGGAAGCCGCCGGCATCTCCAAGTACAAGGAACGGCGCCGCGAGACCGAGAACCGCATGCGTCATACCGAAGAGAACATGGAGCGTCTCAACGACATCCGCGAGGAACTCGACAAGCAGCTCGGCCACCTGCAGCGGCAGGCCCGTGCCGCCGAGCGCTTCCAGGCCTACCAGGCTGAGGAACGGGGCGCCCAGGCGCGCCTGCTCGCCGCCCGCTGGCGCGGCCTCGACGGCGAACGCGACGGCTGCCGCCGGCTGCGCGAGGAACGCACCAACGCACTCGAGGCGGAGGTCGCGCAACTGCGCGAACTCGAAGCCCGCCAGACCGGGTTTCGCGAAGCCCAGGTCGAGGCCACGGATACCTTCAACCGCGTGCAGTCGGAGTTCTACGCCCGCAGCGGCGACATCTCGCGCCTCGAGCAATCCATCCGCCACGCCGAGGAACGCGAGCAGACGTTGGCCAGCGACCGCGACGACGCGCGCGGAACACTCGACGAATTGCAGCGCGTGCTGGAAGAGGACCGGGCCCAGCTCGACACCGTGCGCCGCGAACTGGCCGACGACGAACCGCGCTTCGCGGCGGCGCGCGAAGCCGCTACCGCCGCCGGCACCGAACTCGGCGAGGTCGAGAACCGCCGTGCCCAATGGCAGCACGAGTGGGACGCCTTTAATCGCGAACACAACGAACTCGCGCAGGCCGAGAGCGCCGCGCGCATCCGCCTCGAACATCTTGCCAGTGGCCTGGCCGAAACCGACCGCCGCAAGGCCGCGCTCAACGACGAAGCTGGTCGCCACGACACCGCCGAGCTGAGTGTCAAGGCGACCGAACTGCGCGCGGCGGTAGCCGCCATCGAAAGCACGCGGGCAGGCCTCGTCGAGCGACGCACCGCCCTGCGCGGCGAGCTCGAACAGGCGCGAAGCGAGGCCCAGTCACTGGGCCGGTCACTGCACGAACACCAGATCCAGCTCGAGGAACAACGCGGCCGGCTGGCTTCGTTGAAGGCGCTGCAGGAGGCCGCCTACGGCGACGACCAGGAAACCATCGAGCAATGGTTCCAGGCGCACGGCCTGCACGATGTCCGGCGTCTTGCCGAACACGTGCAGATCGAGCCGGGCTGGGAGCGCGCCCTCGAGGCCGCCCTGCGCATTCCGCTCGGGGCGCTGTGCGGCGAGGACCTGGTCGCACGTCTCGCCGCCCGCGAACGCGTCGAGCTGCCGGCAATCACTGTCTTCGACACACACGCTACTGGTGCGGCCACGGCCGCCGCGACGGGATCGACACTGCTCGCGGCGAAGGTCGCGGGGCGCATCGATCTCGGTCCGCTGCTGCACGACATCCATGTAGCCGACGACGACGCCGCGGCCCGCGCGCTGCTCGCGACCCTGCCGGCACATGCCCTGATCGCGTTACCCGACGGAACCCTGCTCGGACACGGCTGGGCCCAGTTCGCGGGCCGCGCGGCGGGCACCGAGAGCATCCTGGCGCGCGAGCGTGAACTGAACCGCCTCGGCGACGCGCTGGCGGCACACGAGAACGCCACCGCCGAGCTGCGCTCACGCGTCGATGCCGCCCAGGCCCACATCAAGGCTCGCGAACAGGAAGCCCACGAGGTGGGGGAGGCGCATGATCGCGAGACGCGCGCGTTCGAGCAACGGCGTGGCGAGCTCACCCGCATCGAGGCCGAACTGACCCGGCGCGAAGCCCGCGCCGCGGACATCCGCGCCGAACTCGATCGCCTCGCCCAGCGCAGTGCCGAACACCAGGAAGCGGTCGACCGCCTGCGGCGCGAGCAGAGCGACGCCAGTGCGACGCTCGATGCCCACGCCGCGCGCCGCGACGCCCTGGTCACGACCCGCGACGACATCCAACGGGCAGTCGATGTCGCCCGCCAGGCCGCGCGCGAGACGCGCGAGTCGGCACACGCGTTGGAGCTGCGCCTGCAGAGTCTCGCGGCCCGCCGCCAGGCCCTCGAGGACACCATCACGCGCAACGCCGGCTCGTTCGAGCAAATCGAGAAGCGCCACACGGAGTTCGTACAGGCGATCGCCGACCTGCGCGAGCCGCGCCAACGCATGTCCGCCGAACTCGAGCAGGCGCTGGGCGAGAAGCTCAAGGCAGAGACCGCGGTGACCGAAGCCCGCACCGCGTTGGGCGCGCTGGACGCGTCACTGGCCGAGAGCGCCGAGCGGCGCTCGGCGATCGAGCAGGCCATCAACGCCTGCCAGCAACGCCTGGAGCAGGTGCGCCTGGACGAGCGTGCGCTGGAGGTTCGTCAGCAGGAGCTGCGCAGCCGCTTCGAGCAGACCGGACAGGATTTCGACACCACGCTCGCGAGCCTCGCCGAGGGCGACGACGAGCAGGCCCTGCAGGAGCAACTGGAGAAGATCGCCCAGCGCATCGCGCGCCTCGGACCGATCAACCTCGCCGCCATCGACGAATACAATCAACTCGCCGAGCGCAAGACCTACCTCGACAAGCAGCACGAGGACCTGACCGAGGCGTTGACCACCCTGCAGGACGCCATTCGCAAGATCGATCGCGAGACACGCACCCGCTTCAAGGAAACCTACGACAAGGTCAACAACGGCCTGCAGGCGATGTTCCCGGTCCTCATCGGCGGCGGCCACGCGTACCTGGAGATGACCGGCGACGATCTCCTCGAAACCGGCGTGACGGTAATGGCACGGCCACCGGGCAAGCGCAACAGTACCATCCACCTGCTCTCGGGCGGCGAGAAGGCGCTCACCGCACTGGCCTTCGTTTTCGCCATCTTCGAGCTCAACCCGGCGCCGTTCTGCCTGCTCGACGAGGTCGACGCGCCACTCGACGATGCCAACGTCGTACGCCTGACCGAGATGTTGAAGTCGATGGCCAAGACGGTGCAGTTCCTGTTCGTCTCGCACAACAAGATCACGATGGAGATCGCCGAACAGCTCATCGGCGTCACCATGCACGAGCCAGGCGTGTCGCGGCTGGTGTCGGTGAACATGGAAGAAGCGGTCGAGCTGGCCGCCACCGCCTGAGGCCACCGCGCCATGCTCTCGCTGCGCCTGCTCCTGGTCGTCATCGGTATTGCGATCATCGCCGCGGTGTACTTCTTCGGTGTGGTCAAGCGCCGCCGAGACAGCCGCGTCACCTTCCCCCGGCGCTTCGGCGGGCGCGAGTTTCCCGACGTCATCCTGCAGCACGAGGCGGAGGATGACGACGGCAACTACGCCTCGGACGACGGCTTCGAGATTGTCGCCGTGCGCACGCGCCCGGCGGTCAATCTCGACGTCTCAACCGCGGTCGAAGATGACGATGGCGAAAGCGAAGACAAAGGTGAGGACAGCACCATTGCGGCGCGCCGGCGTCACGATACTCCCGATGACGACGACGCGCACGACGCCCCGACCGAACGGCCACGAGTCGGACCCGCGCAGGCGGCGCCGCGCGTAACACCTCGCGCGGCACCGGCGCCGCCCGTCCGCGACGTGGACGCGTTGCACCGCGAAACGGACCAGGCGCCGCGCTTGGCGAGCGCCCGCGACCGACTGCCGGGCCGCTTCGTATTGCCGCCCGAGGACGAAATCCTCGACGACCTGCCACGGGTGCGCAACGACGCCCTGGTCGACGACGAGCCGGACAATGCCCGCCGCGGCTCCGACCAGCTCGACCTGTTCGGCGCCGAGAGTGCCGCCCCCTCGCCCAAACCGCGCCGCGGTCGGACGGCCAGGGCCCCGATCGCCGACGAGGACGAAGCGCCCGACAACGGTCTGCTCAACCTGTTCGTCCGTGCCCACGAGGGCCGTCCCTTCGGCGGACCGGAGCTCGTCCGCGCACTGAACGCCGTCGGCATGCGCTTCGGCGACATGTCGGTCTTCCACCATTACGGCGCTGGCGAGCTGCGCTGCGACCGCCCGCTGTTCAGCGCCGCGAACATGTTCGAACCGGGCACGTTCGACCTCGCCCGCATCGAGGCCTTCCGTACTTCGGGCATCGTCCTGTTCATGCAACTGCCGGCGCCGCTCGAAGGTCCGGTCGCCTTCGAACTGCTGCTCAATTCCGCCCAACGCCTGGCCGAACTCACCGGCGGCGAACTCTATGCGACGCCAAAGGCGCCGCTCGACCCGGGCGCCATCGCCCGCATGCGCAACCGCGCCGCCCGCTTCGGACATGCCGGCTGAATCGCCCGCGCGGCGGATCGCGGAGCTGCGCGAGACCATCGAATTCCATAATCACCGTTACTACGTCCTCGACGACCCGCTGATCGCCGATGCCGAGTACGACCTGTTGCTGCGCGAGCTCGAGCAGCTCGAGGCTGATCATCCGGAGTTGGCGAACCCCGATTCGCCGACCATGCGCGTCGGCGCCGCGCCGGCCGAGCAGTTCGCGACCGTCACCCATCGACGCCCGATGCTCTCGCTCGCCAACGTGTTCGACGCCGACGAGTTCGGCGATTTCTACGCCCGTCTCGTCACCGAACTGGAGACCGAGACGATCGAGTTCGCGGTCGAGGCCAAGCTCGACGGACTGGCTATCAGCCTCACCTACGAAAACGGTCGCCTGGTCCGCGCTGCGACACGCGGCGATGGCACCCATGGCGAGGACGTCACGGCCAACGTGCGGACGATCCGCGCGATCCCGCTGCGCCTGCGTAGCGACACGCCGCCGGCCCTGCTCGAGGTCCGCGGTGAAATATTCATGGACAAGGCCGGGTTCGCCGCGCTCAACGAGCGCCAGGCGGCAACCGGTCTGAAGACCTTCGCCAACCCGCGCAATGCCGCCGCCGGCAGCTTGCGCCAGCTCGATACCGGCGTCACCGCGAGCCGGCCCCTGACGATGTACTGCTACGGCATCGGCGCGCTGGAGGGCGGCCCGGCGCTCACCACCCAGGCGGGCACCCTCGACTGGCTCGGCACCCTCGGGCTCCGCGTATCGCGCGACTCGCGGGTGGTCAGCGGCCGCGAGGCCTGCCTCGCCTTCTACGTGGAGATGGCCGCGCGGCGCCCCAGGCTGCCGTACGAGATCGACGGAATCGTCTACAAGGTCAACGCGCTCGCGGCACAGGATCGGCTCGGCCACGTCGCGCGGGCACCGCGCTGGGCAGTCGCCTTCAAGTTTCCGCCCGACGAGCGCGAGACACGGGTACTGGCCATCGACGTCCAGGTCGGGCGCACCGGCGCCCTGACCCCGGTGGCACGGCTCGAACCGGTCGCGGTCGGTGGCGTGACCATCACCAACGCCACCCTGCACAACGCCGACGAAATCGCCCGCAAGGACGTGCGCGTCGGCGACACCGTCGTCGTGCGCCGCGCGGGCGACGTCATTCCCGAGATCGTGCGCGTGGTACTCGACAAGCGTCCGCCCGGCACTGAGCCCTACGTCCTGCCACAGACGGTGCCGGACCAGGAACGCGCCCGCCTGGTGCAGGAAATCATTCATTTCGCCTCGCGGCGTGCCCTCGACATCGAGGGCTTGGGTGCGAAGATCGTCGAACAGCTGGTGACCGCCGGGCTGGTCGCGGCGCCCGACGATCTCTTCCGGCTCGATGTGCCGACCCTGGCCGCACTCGAGCGCATGGCCGAGAAGTCCGCGACCAACCTGGTCGAAGCCATCGCGCGCAGCCGCGCCACCACGCTTGCACGCTTCGTCTATGCACTCGGCATCCGCGAGGTCGGCGAAGCCACCGCCGCCAACCTCGCGCGGCGCTACGCCCGCCTCGATCGCATCGCCGCGGCGAGCATCGAGGAATTGGAGGAGGTCGACGACATCGGTCCGGTGGTCGCGGCGAGCATCCACGCATGGTTCGCTGACCCGGCCAACGCGGCGCTGGTCTGCCGCTTGCGCGAGGCGGGCGTGCACTGGGAGGAGGGCGACGCGGCGAACGATACCGCCGACGAACTGCCGCTGGCCGGCCTGGTGTGCGTGTTGACCGGCACCCTCGGCGCCATGACGCGCGACGAGGCCAGGCATCGCCTGCAGGCACTGGGCGCCAAGGTCTCGGGGTCGGTTTCGAAGAAGACGAGTTTCGTCGTCGCCGGGGTAGAGGCCGGCAGCAAGCTCGACAAAGCCACGGCGCTCGGCGTCGTGGTGCTCGAAGAAGCGGCGTTCCTGGCCTTGCTCGAAGAACCGGGGTCGATCAGTCGCTGGCTGACGCCGTCGGCGGAGTAGCGCCCGCCACCAGCACCCGGTTGCGGCCGCCGCGCTTGGCTTCGAGCAGTACCGCGTCCGCGCGCTGCATCAGCTCGGTCTGCTCTTCGCCCGACTCGAGATGGGCGACGCCGATGCTGGCGGTGACGCGCGTGCCGACCGGCAGCGCGTCGACGGCGAGATTCTCGATGCCGGCGCGGATGCGCTCGGCCAGCAATTCGGCACCGTGGCTGTCGGTACTCGGCAGGACAACGACGAACTCCTCGCCGCCGTAGCGAAACACGCCGTCCGAGGTGCGCGTGCAACTGACGATGCGATCGGCGACGTGGGTCAGCACGACGTCGCCGACGATGTGACCAAAACGGTCGTTGATCGACTTGAAGCGGTCGACGTCGATGATCAGCAGCGACAGCGGCGTGCCCTGGCGACGCGAGAGCGAGACGTGGTGCGCGAGATGGGCGCCCATGCTGGCGCGGTTGCTGACCCCGGTGAGCGGGTCCTTGAGCGCGATGCGCAGCGCGCGTTCGTACTGGAGCGCGTTGCGCAGCGGGTAGATCAGAGTGCACAACAGGACTTCGAGCGTCGCCAGCTCGTCCTCGCCCAGCGGCTGCTGGCGCGAGAACGTGACTTCACCGAGGTACTTGCCGACGAGATTGAGCTCGTAGGCGTAACGGTTGATCTCGGCGCTGCCGTCCTCGACCACGGTGTGCTGCTTGCTGTGGTGGTAGCGAACACTGATGCCACGGACGATGCGTCGGGCTTCGCGCGCGAAGCCCTTGACGATGTCGCGCACGTGCAGGCTCGACTGCAAGGCGGTCGCGATGCGCAGCTTGGTCGAGTCCGAGACCAGCTGGCGTTCGTCGGCGCCGTCGGGTGAAAACGGCAGGAAATCGCGGTTGAAGTCGCCTCCCTGCCAAGGCGCCGGCTCCGGGATCTGCTTCATCGGGCTACTCATGTTCTGCATCGTTCCCTGCGCTCACGATGCGGGTTTTTATGCGATTTTCGTGCCAGACCGCGCCTCGCACGACCTTGACCGATTCGCGAAACTCGTTGTTTGTATTTGTTTTAGCTGATTTTTTATGGCAATGCACGCCCTTCGGCGGCGGCCATGGAGCACCTCGAGTGTCAGAACTCCGACACCTCCGAAGGTACGCGGCAGGGGCCAGCCGTCAAGACCTTGCCGCCGCGGCAGGAATTGCCGCCCGCGTCACCGGGCTTGCCGCCACACCCTGCCGTTGCGGGTGTCGGGCCCGAGCAGTTCGAGGTAGGCCGGGGCGATGCTCTCGGGTGCGCCGAGGCCCGCGGGGTCCAGACCGGGGAAGGCGTTCAGGCGCAAGCGGGTTCGCAACGGCGCCGGAACCACGGCGCCGACGCGGAACGCGCCGTCGTTGGCAAGCTCGGCGGCCCACATTTCGAACATGGCCCGCAAGGCCGCCTTCGACGCCCCGTATGCGCCCCAGTTCGGTTTCGCGTCATAGGCTTCGGCGGCGAGTGTCACTACCAGGCGGGCGCGCCCCGAAGCGCGCAGCAACGGCCAGCAGGCCTGGGTCAGCAGCAACGCGCTGTGCACGTTGACCTGAAACACCCGCGCCCAGGTCACGGCGTCGTAGAGTGGCAGCGGCGAGAGGTCGCCAAGCGCGGCGGCGACCAGTGCCAGGCCGTCGAGACGCCCGAAGCGTTCGTCGAGCAGGCCGGCGACGGTGGCGTAGTCGTCCACGCCGGCCGCTTCGAGGTTGATCGGCAGCAGTACCGGTGCGGGATGGCCATCGGCCTCCACGGCGTTCGCGAACGCTTCCAGGGCGCGCACGTCCCGCGCCGCGGCAACGACCGTCGCCCCTGCCGCCGCACAGGCGCGGGCGACGGCCTGGCCGATGCCACGGCTGGCCCCCGTGATCAGAATGACGCGCCCGGCCAAGACGCCGTCTGCAGGTTCGGACATGCGCACCGGCCTCGCGTTCAGCTGAAGTCACCGGCGCGCAGGATGGTGTCGCGGCGGTAGTTGGTGTCGTCGGTCAGGGGGTGATCGAGGGTGTAATGCAGGCCACGGCTCTCGCGCCGTTTCATCGCCGAACGGATGATCAGTTCGGCTACCTGGACGAGGTTGCGCAACTCGATGAGGTCGCCGGAGACGCGGAAGTTGCCATAGAACTCGCTGATCTCCGCGCGCAGCAGTTCGACCCGGCGGCGTGCGCGCTCGAGACGCTTGCTCGTACGCACGATACCGACGTAGTCCCACATCAACCGGCGCAATTCGTCCCAGTTGTGCGAGACCACGACTTCCTCATCGGCGTCGGTGACCTGCGACTCGTCCCAGGCCGGGATGATCGGGGCCGCCGGATCGCTGTCGAGCATGTCGCGCACCGAACGCGCGCAGGCATCGGCCATCACCAGGCATTCGAGCAACGAGTTGCTGGCCATTCGGTTGGCACCGTGCAAACCGGTACAGGCGGCCTCGCCGATGGCAAACAGGCCGGGCAGGGTGGTGCGACCCTGCAGGTCGGTGACGATGCCGCCGCACAGGTAGTGCGCCGCCGGCACGACAGGGATGGGGTCGCGGGTGATGTCAATACCGTAGGCGAGGCACTGGGCATACGCGTTGGGGAAATGCTCGATGATGAAATCGCGCGGCTTGTGCGTGATGTCGAGGTAGACGCAATCGAGGCCGAGACGCTTCATCTCGTGGTCGATGGCGCGCGCGACGATGTCGCGCGGCGCGAGTTCGGCGCGGCTGTCGTAACGCGGCATGAAGCGCTCGCCCGAACCCACCACGAGGGTACCGCCCTCGCCGCGCAGGGCTTCGGTCAGCAGTAGGGTCTTCGCCTGTGGATGGTAGAGGCAGGTCGGATGGAACTGCACGAATTCCATGTTCGCAATCGCGCAACCGGCGCGCCAGGCCATGGCGATGCCATCGCCGGTCGCCACGTCCGGATTGCTGGTATACAGGTAGGCCTTGCCCGCCCCGCCGGTGGCGAGCACCACGGTGCGGGCGGCCAACGTGCGCACCACGCGCGCGGCGATGTCGAAGACGTAGGCGCCGACACAGCGGTCCGGCGCGATGCCGAGCTTGGCGGTCGTCACGAGATCGATCGCCATGTGGGACTCGAGCAGGGCGATGTTGGGGTGCTCGCGCACGCGCTCGACGAGGGTTTCCTCGATCGCACGTCCGGTGGCGTCGGCCGCATGGACGACACGCCGGTGGCTGTGTCCGCCCTCGCGGGTGAGATGGAACTCGACCACCCCCGAACGGGATGTGCGCGTGCTGAAGGGTACGCCCTGGTCGATCAGCCACTCGATGCGTTCGCGCCCATGGCGGACGATGAATTCGACCGCGTCGCGGTGGCACAGGCCAGCGCCGGCGGTCAGTGTGTCTTCGATATGCGATTCGATGGAATCGGCATGATCCATCACCGCCGATACGCCGCCCTGGGCATAGTAGGTGGCCGTCTCGCTCAACGGCCCCTTGCTGAGCACCGCCACGCGCAGGGACTCGGCCAGCGCGAGGGCCAGGCTCAGGCCCGCGGCACCGCTGCCGACGATGAGCACGTCGTATGTCTGGTCTTCGTTCACGGATGGCTTCCGAATCGCGCCGGCCGGCGCCGGCGTCGTGGAGCCGCCGCGCGGACTGCATGGTGTGGGCAGGGGCTCCGGGACGGGCATCGGACCCAACTGCGGTTATACTCCGCACGCTGTTCCACGCCCGGCAACCCCGAACTATTCACGCACCCGATGGTCTACTTGGTCACCGCCCGCCGCGGCCTCGCGGTCATGATACAAGGATAGAGCCTGAGTGGGCGACAGCATTACCGACAACGAGCTGGTGACCCGTGTTCAGCAAGGTGACAAGAACGCCTTCGACCTGCTGGTCCTCAAGTACCAGCACCGCATCGTGAAACTGGTGTCGCGCTATGTCCGTGAGCCTTCCGACGCGCTCGACGTCACCCAGGAGACCTTCCTCAAGGCCTACCGTGCGCTGCCCAATTTCCGCGGCGATAGCGCGTTCTACACGTGGATCTACCGCATCGCGATCAACACGGCCAAGAACTACCTGGTGGCGTTGTCGCGACGCCCCCTCGAGGTCGATCTCGAGAACGACGACGGCGAACCCATCGATCTCGAAGGATTACACGGATCGCTTGACACCCCCGAGCATCTGCTGCTGACAGAAGAGATCCGAGAAACCATCCTCGACGCCATGCGTAAGCTGCCTGACGACCTGCGCGAGGCGATCATGCTGCGCGAGGTCGACGGCCTCAGCTACGAGGAGATCGCGACCGTGATGGACTGCCCCATTGGCACGGTGCGCTCACGCATATTCCGGGCGCGGGAGGCCATCGACAGCCGCCTCAAGCCCCTGCTGGAACACTGACGAATCGGAAGATGTCCGCATGAACGACGAAGACATTTCGGCCCTGGCCGACGACGAGATCGAGGCGGCGCGCCTCGCCGATCTGCTCCAACGCATCGGCGAGGAGGGTAATGCGCGCCGCACGTGGGCCCGCTATCACCTCATCGGCGAGGTGTTGCGCGGGGAGGACGGCGGCGCCGAGCGCCCGCGGGAGACCGTGCCGAGGACGGTGGTCGCGCCCATGGGCCGTGCCGGCCGTCTGCGCGTGCCGCTGGCCGGTCTCGCCATCGCGGCCTCGGTCGCCGCACTCACGGTCGTACTCGTTGCCGGTAATCGTGATATCGCGCGCGGCACGTCGACCGGGGTAGACGTCGCGGAGGATGTCCGGCTGCCGCCATTGGCGACAACGCCGGTCGAGTCGGTCATGGGCGAGGACGCCAGTGGCCTCGTGCCGGCCAGCGCGCACGACCAGCGCCTGAACGGCTACCTGGTCAACTTCAACGAACAGCGCGCGCGCCTGGGCATGCCCGGCGTACACCCCTACGTGCGTATCGTCGGCTTCGAGCAGCGTTGAGCGGCCGCGGCAGGACGTCCGGACAACGCCTGCGCCTCGTCGGCGCCGGCCTGCTGCTGCTCGTCGGCTGGGCCTGCCACGCCGACGACCAGGCCCGGAACCTGCTGCGCGAGATGCACGACGCCACCCGCCACAGCAACTACGACGGCATTTTTGTCTACCAGCGCGGGGTTCAGCTCGATACCATGCGTCTGGTCCACATGTATGACGGCGATGCCGAGCGCGAGCGCCTGATCTCTTTGTCCGGGCCAGCCCGCGAAGTCATCCGCGACGGCACCCGCGTGACCTGCCTGTTCGCCGACGATCACGCCGCGATGGTCGAACGGGCGCCGCCACGCGACATCATCGGTATTGGATTTTCCGCCCCGGTCGACGCGCTGGTGGATAACTACCGCTTCAGCGTCGAAGGACGCGATCGCATCGCCGGTCGCGACGCCATGATCGTGGGAGTGACCCCCCGCCGCGACGACCGCTATGCCTACCAGTTGTGGATCGACGCCGCGTCCAAGCTGCTGCTCAAGTCGATCATCCTCGGCCGCGGAGGGCGCGTGCTGGAGCAGGTCCAGTTCACCCGCATCGACCTCGTCGACCAGCCGGACCCGGCCCGCCTGCAGCCCGAGATCGGCGGCAGTGGCTTCACCTGGCATCTCGATGACGACGACAGCGACGTATCGGCGACGGGGGCGGAGGTCGCCCAGTGGCAGGTCAACTGGGTCCCTGAAGGCTTCGAGCTCAAGGAGAACGACGTGCAGAACATGGCGACCAGCAAGATGCCGGTCGACCATCTCGTGTATTCTGACGGCTTGGCGATGGTTTCGGTCTTCATCGAAGCCTTGATGGAGGGTGAACCCCCGCTGCAGGGTTACTCGGCGCGCGGCGCGGTCAATGCCTTCAGCCGTATTGCCGATAATCACCAGATTACGGTGGTCGGGGAAGTCCCGCTGCCGACCGTGAGACAAATCGCGGCGTCGGTCAGCAGGGAACCCTAAGCACCTGACTGCAAAGATTTTTGGATGACATGAAGCAAAAAGCACTGCTGCTCGCCGCGGCATTCGCCGTGGCTCTGACCAGCGCCCTGCCGGCGCCGGCGGCCATCACCGGCCTGCCTGATTTCACCCAGCTCGCGCGCGACAACAGCCCCGCAGTGGTCAACATCAGCTCGACCATCAAGGAGGCCAAGGCAGAGGACAACCTGCCGCACGGCTTCTCCATGCCGGATATTCCGGAGGACGGCCCGCTGTCCGAGTTCTTCCGCCGCTTTTTCGGCGAGGAGGGACCCGGCATGCCGCCCGGCGGCATCGACCCGCGCACCTCGCTGGGCTCGGGCTTCATCATCTCCACCGACGGTTACGTCATCACCAATTACCACGTCGTACGCGAGGCCGACGAGGTGGTCGTGCGCATGTCCGACCGCAGCGAGTACAAGGCCGAGGTCATCGGTTCCGACCCGCGCAGCGACATCGCCGTGCTCAAGATCAACACGGATGCCACACTGCCGACCGTCAAACTCGGCAGCTCGGAAACACTCGAAGTCGGCGAATGGGTCCTGGCCATCGGCTCGCCATTCGGCTTCGATTACTCGGTCACCGCCGGTATCGTCAGCGCCAAGGGTCGCAGCCTGCCGAATGAGAACTACGTGCCTTTCATTCAGACCGATGTCGCCATCAATCCTGGGAATTCCGGCGGGCCGCTGTTCAACCTCGACGGCGAAGTGGTCGGAGTCAACTCCCAGATCTACAGCCGTACCGGCGGCTTCATGGGCGTCTCGTTCGCCATCCCGATCCACGTCGTGATGAACGTCTACGAGCAACTGCGCGACAAGGGCAGCGTCACTCGTGGCTGGCTGGGCGTGCTCATTCAGGACGTCACCGCGGAGCTCGCCGAATCATTCAACATGGACAAGCCGCGCGGTGCGCTCGTCTCCAAGGTGCTTGCCGACAGCCCGGCCAAGCAGGGCGGTCTCGAGACGGGGGACGTCATCGTCACCTTCAATGGCCGCGCGGTCGATCAATCGTCCGATCTGCCGCCGATCGTCGGTGCCACCCAGGTCGGCGACAAGATCCCCGTGGAGGTCATTCGCGGCGGCAAGCGCCAGACGGTGACCATCGAGATCGGCGCGCTTCCCGATGACGACGAAGAGATCGCGCTCGGCGACAACCCCGAAGCCAAATCGAACGTCGACGCGCGGCTCGGCGTTGCCGTGCGCAATCTCGATGCAGAGCAGCGCGAGGCGCTGCAGGTAGATGCCGGCGGTGTCCTGATCGAGGACATCGAGCGTGGTCCCGCCTACGATGCAGGGCTACGCGCCGGGGACGTCGTCCTCCAGCTCAACAACCAGAAGATCACCGACGCCAAGCAGTTCCTCGAGGTCGTCGCCAAGCTGCCGGCCGACAAGACGGTCCCGGTGCTGGTGCAACGTCAGGGCAACCCGCTTTTCCTGGCCATGAAGGTCGTGCCGCGCGATGACGGCTGAGAGCGGTGGCGCGCCCGCCAAACTCGAGCTGACCCTATACAGCCGCCTCGAATGCCCGTTGTGCGACGAATTCCAGGTGGCATTGGCGGCGTGGAGTGCCGCCAATCGACCGATAGCAGTCGTGGTCGTCGACATCGACCGCGATGCCGCCCTGGTCGAAAGCTACCAGTGGCGAATCCCGGTGCTCGCGACAGGCGGACGCGAGCTCTGCGCCGGCCACTTCGACCCTGCCTGCATGCCCACGGACCATTCCTGAATCGGCGAATCGGATGATGCGCCCGCACACGGGGGTGCGCTAGAATCGCGCTCTTTTCCTCGCCCCCTGGGACCGCACCTCCCGCCATTCATGCCACGCTCGCTCGACAAGATCCGCAACTTTTCCATCATCGCCCACATCGACCATGGCAAGTCGACCCTCGCCGACCGCTTCATCCAACTGTGCGGCGGCTTGAGCGAACGCGAGATGGCGGCCCAGGTTCTCGACTCGATGGACATCGAGCGCGAACGTGGTATCACCATCAAGGCACAGAGCGTGAGCCTTGACTACCGCGCGGCCAGCGGCGAAACGTATCTGCTGAACTTCATCGATACGCCCGGCCACGTCGACTTCAGCTACGAGGTCTCGCGCTCTCTGGCGGCCTGTGAGGGCGCACTGCTGGTGGTCGACGCCGCTCAAGGCGTGGAGGCGCAGTCGGTCGCCAACTGCCACACCGCCGTCGACCAGGGCCTGGAGGTGATTCCAGTACTGAACAAGATCGACCTGCCCGCTGCCGAACCCGAACGCGTCTGCGGCGAGATCGAGGACATCATCGGCGTCGATGCCGGCGACGCTATTCGAGTCAGCGCAAAAACCGGCGTCGGTGTCCCCGATTTGCTCGAGCAGCTGGTCGAGCGGGTCCCGCCGCCGCGCGGTGACACCACGGCGCCGCTCAAGGCACTGATCATCGATTCCTGGTTCGACAACTACCTCGGCGTGGTTTCCCTGGTGCGGGTGTTCGATGGCGAGCTCCGACTCGGCCAGCGCATCCGTATCATGTCGACCGGGCGCGACGTCGACGTCGACCAGGTCGGTATATTCACGCCCAAGCGCGTCAAGCGAGAGCGCCTCGGCACGGGCGAGGTGGGCTACCTCGTCGCCGGGGTAAAGGACATCGATGGCGCGCCCGTCGGTGATACGGTCACAGAGACGGCGCGGCCGGCCGCCACGCCGTTGCCAGGCTTCAAGCAATCCAAGCCCAACGTATTCGCCGGCCTCTACCCGGTCGATTCCAGCGACTATGAGCAGTTCCGCGAGGCACTCGGCAAGCTGCGTCTGAACGACGCCGCCTTGCACTACGAGCCGGAAACCTCCGAAGCGCTGGGCTTCGGCTTCCGTTGCGGTTTTCTCGGCATGTTGCACATGGAGATCATCCAGGAGCGGCTCGAGCGCGAGTACGGCATCGATCTCATCACCACCGCGCCGACGGTCGTCTATGAAGTCGTGATGCGATCCGGTGACACCGTCGAGGTCGACAACCCGGCGCGCCTGCCGGAGCCGAGCGCGGTCGACGAGATCCGTGAGCCGATTATCGCCGTTGACTTGCTGGTCCCGCAGGACTACCTCGGCAATGTCATGAGCTTGTGCATCGAGAAGCGGGGCATGCAGACCAAGCTCAACTTCGTCGGCGGGCAGGTCGCCATCAGCTACGAGCTGCCGATGGCCGAACTCGTGACCGACTTCTTCGACCGACTCAAATCGGCGACCCGGGGCTACGCCTCGATGGACTACAATTTCGTCCGTCACCAGGCAGCCGACATGGTGAAGGTGGAGATCCTCATCAACGGTGAGAAAGTCGATGCCCTGTCCAACATCGTCCACCGCGACCAGGCCCAACGCCGCGGCCGCGAGCTGGCAGAGAAAATGCGCGAGATTATCCCCCGACAGATGTTCGATATCGCCATCCAGGCCTCGATCGGCTCCAAGATCATCGCCCGGGAGACGGTCAAAGCCCTGCGCAAGAACGTCACGGCCAAGTGTTACGGCGGCGACATAACGCGCAAACGCAAGTTGCTCGAGAAGCAGAAGGCGGGCAAGAAACGCATGAAGCAGTTCGGTTCGGTCGAAATCCCGCAGGAAGCGTTCATGGCAGTTCTGAAGACGGGGAAGAGTTCGTGATCTGGGATTTTGCCGCCATACTGACCCTGCTGGTACTGGTCAGTGGCGCGGTCTGGGCAGGGGATGCGCTGCTTTTCGCGCCGCGGCGACGCGCCGCCGCCGCGGCCGTCAGTGGGGAACCGGCGCTGCCGCTGCTGGTCGACTACGCGAAGTCGTTCTTTCCCATCTTTCTCGTCGTCCTGCTGCTGCGCTCGTTCCTGGTCGAGCCGTTCCGTATCCCCTCGGGTTCCATGATCCCGACCCTGGTCGTTGGTGATTTCATCCTCGTCAACAAGTACACCTATGGCATCCGTCTGCCGGTGCTCAACCGCAAGGTCATCGAACTCGGTGCGCCGGAACGTGGCGATGTCGTCGTGTTCCGCTACCCGCTAGACCCGGCGACACCGTTCATCAAACGCATCGTCGGACTGCCGGGTGACCACGTCGTGTACCGCGACAAACACCTCTACATCAACGGTGAAGAGGTCGAGCGAGTACCGGAAGGGACGTACGTTGGTGTACGATCTTCCGTCCAGCACACGGGAGCGCAGGTCTACCGCGAGCAGCTCGGTGACGTGCAGCACGATATTCTCATCACCCCGGGGGCGCGTACACTCGACGGCGAGTTCGACGTCCCGCCTGGGCACTACTTCGTCCTCGGTGACAATCGCGACAACAGCCGCGATTCACGTTACTGGGGCTATGTGCCGGATGAAAACCTGGTCGGAAGGGCCTTTTTCATCTGGTTCCACTGGGATGGCGGACCGGACTTCGGTCGCGTCGGCAATACGATTGAATAGCGGGGGAAGCGGCGATGAACCGTAAACGTCAAAGCGGAATCACGCTCACTGGCCTGATCATGTCGTGCATCGTGCTCGGCGGAGCCGCGCTCACTGGCATGAAGCTGTGGCCGATCTACAACGAAAAATTCAAGGTCGACGTCGGCATGGACAAGCTTGCGGCGCTCCCGGAGGGCGCGCGGATGAACAAGCTCGCCCTGGCCAACGCACTACAGAAGCAGTTCGACGTACAGGACGTCGACTCGTTGAAAGAGAGCGATGTGCGCAAGATCCTCAAGGTCGGTCCGATCAAGGGCCAGCCCGGCAAGTACGCCTCGTTCACCTACGAGATTCGGCGACCGTTCTTCGCCAACCTCGACGTCGTGATGAATTACGACAAGACCGTCCGGCTGGCCGGCGACAAGACCGACTGACAATTCGTGCGAAGCCCCGGTGCAGGCGCTACAGCGTAGCCTGGACTACACCTTCGATGACGGTGAGCTATGCAGACGCGCCCTCACGCATCGCAGCGCGGGCGCACGTCATAACGAACGCCTGGAGTTTCTCGGTGACGCGCTGCTCGGCATGATCGTGGCCGAGTACTTGTTCGAAACCTTTCCCACCGCCGACGAGGGGCAGCTGACCCGCACGCGCGCTGCATTGGTCAACCGCGAATGCCTGGCCGAACTCGCGCGCGGCCTGGCCCTCGGCGAGGTTCTCGTACTCGGCGAAGGAGAGCAGAAGAGCGGCGGCTGGCGACGGGATTCGATCCTCGCCAACACACTGGAAGCTCTGATCGGGGCAATCTACCTCGATGGCGGTTTCGACTCCTGCCGGCGGGTGGTGCGCGGCATCTACGCCGACCGCCTCGATCAGGTCGATCCGGGGGCCGCGGCAAAGGATCCCAAGACCGCGCTGCAGGAGTTCCTGCAAGCGCGACGACACGATCTGCCGCGCTATGAAACCACGCGGGTCAGCGGGCCGCCGCACGAGCAGATCTTCACCGTGAGTTGCCACGTCGACAGCCTCGAGGCGCCAGTCACCGCGGAGGGCAACAGCCGGCGCAAAGCGGAACAGGCCGCGGCGCGGGCGGCGCTACGACAACTGCGGAGCGCAACGTGAGCGAACATTGCGGGCTCGTCGCGATCGTCGGACGCGCCAATGTCGGCAAGTCGACCCTGCTCAATACCGTTCTCGGGCAGAAGCTCAGCATCACCTCGCGCAAGCCGCAAACCACGCGTTACCAGTTGCTCGGCGTCCACACGGTCGGCACGACCCAGTTCGTATTCGTCGACACGCCGGGCTGGCAGCGCAGTCCGCGCAATCGACTCAACCGACTCATGAACCGTCAGGTCAACCAGGCCATACGTGACGTCGACTGTATCGTCATGCTATGTGATGCGCGCGGCTGGACCGCCGACGACGAACTGGTCAGTCGCATGGTCGCCCAGACCGGTTTGCCGGCCCTGCTCGTGCTGAACAAGCACGACATGCTGAAGCGCAAGGAACAGCTGCTGCCGGAAATCGAACGACTGGCCGCGAGCGAAAGTCACTTCGCCGAATTCCTGCCGCTATGCGCACGTACCGGCAGTGGTATCGACCACCTGCTCGACGCGCTCGCCCGACGCATGCCCGAGCGGCCGCACATGTTCCCGCCGGACCAGATCACCGATCGCAGCGAGCGCTTCCTGGCCGGTGAGATCGTCCGCGAGAAAACCATGCGCTACCTCGGCGACGAATTGCCCTATCGGACGAGCGTCGTCATCGACGACTTCACGGATGAGGAACGACTCACGCGTATCATCGCCACGGTCTGGGTCGAACGTGACAGCCAGAAGCCAATCGTGATCGGCAAAGCGGGTGAACTGATGAAGAAGATCGCCAGTGATGCGCGGCGTGATCTCGAACAACTGCTTGGCCGCAAGGTTTTTCTCACGGTGTGGGTCAAGACCAAACGCGGCTGGACCGACAACGCCGAGGCATTACAGGCCATCGGCCTCGGCGACTAGCGCGGCTCGCGGGCGCGTCTGGACGCGCTGGCCATGGATACCGGTTACGTACTGCATCGGCGGCGCTACCGCGAGAGCAGTCTCATCGTCGAGTTCCTGACTCCGACACGGGGGCGGCTTGCCGCCGTCGCGCGCGGTGCCATGCGACGCAAATCCGATCTCGCGGCAGTCCTGCAACCACTCGTTCCCCTCGTCATCGAAACCCGCGGACGAGGCGAACTGCAGACCCTGGTCCGGGCCGAAGCCAGCGCGCCGGCCCGACCAATGGCCGGGCGCGCCCTTTACGCGGTGTTCTACCTCAACGAATTGCTCATGCGGCTGACGGTGGCCGACGATCCACATCCTGAATTGTTTCAGGCCTACGAAGCCACGCTGGCGGAATTGGGAGAGGGTAAGCTGGAAGCCCCATTGCGACGCTTCGAAACCATCCTCCTTGACGTCATCGGGCTCGGCCTCCATCTCGACAGCGAAGCGGGGGGGGGGCGCCCGCTGCGGGCCGAGGGCGACTACCTCTACATCGTCGACGCCGGCCCAGAGCCTTACACGACGGGGCGTCATGGTTGCCGTGTCCGTGGCACCACCTTGCTGGCACTGGCAGCCGGCGGGCCATTCGATGGCGAGACCGCACGCGAAGCCAAGCGGCTCATGCGCTATGTGATCAATCATCACCTCGATGGCCGCCCCCTGGCATCGCGGGAATTGTTCGCCGGAGGTAAGGCCGGCGAACGCTGACCGACACCAGCGACCTTCATGTTCGCATCGGTCAGCGCCGCCAATGTCCGCTGGCGCTGACCTGGCTTCGGCGTCCCACATGGTCACCCGGCCGGGATGTGTCCGCAAATTTCGTTGCGCCCGGCGTGTACGGCCAGCGCCTAGCACAGCACGGTAGCCCACGGGCGGACATGAATAATTTCGAGCGCGGCTCTAGAATGCGCGCTTTCCGCGCATGCGGCCCGGACGGATTGCCATGAATCGCCCCACCTGTAGACTCGGCGTGAACATTGATCACGTGGCGACCCTGCGCCAGGCGCGCGGCACCGACTACCCGGATCTGATCGCCGCGGCGCGATTCGCGGTCAACGGTGGGGCGGACGGCATCACCGTCCACCTGCGTGAGGACCGACGCCATATTCAGGAGACCGACGTCCACGCCTTGCGCGCACTCCTCGACGTACCGCTGAACCTGGAAATGGCCGCCACCGACGCCATGCGCGCTATCGCCCTCGTCGTGCGCCCAGCGGCCTGTTGCCTCGTGCCGGAACGGCGCGAGGAGTTGACGACCGAGGGCGGCCTCGACGTTCGCGCGCACGAAACGCGCCTGCGGACTCTGTGCGAGGACCTGGCCGGGGCGGGTATCGAAGTCTCGCTGTTCGTCGATCCTGTACCCATCCAGATCGAGGCTGCCGCACGGGTCGGTGCCCCAACCATCGAGATCCACACCGGCCGGTATGCGCTGGCCGCGACCGAGTCTGTCCAGACCACAGAACGCGAATTGGTCGCAGGTGCGGCACGGCAGGCGCGCGCGCTTGGCCTGCGCGTCAACGCTGGCCACGGACTGCATTACGACAACGTGCAACAGATTGCGAGCATCGCCGGCATGAACGAACTGAACATCGGCCACGCAATTGTCGCAAGGGCCGTGTTCTGCGGGATCGAACAAGCCGTGGCGGAGATGAAATCGCGCATGGCGGGCGGGTGAACGGTGATATACGGGATCGGCATCGACATCGCCGAGATCAGGCGTTTCGAGCAGGCGTATGCACGCTTCGGTGAGCGGTTCGCCCTGCGTATTCTCGACTCTCACGAGTTGCGCGGTTTCGCCGCTGCACGAAATCCGGCTCGCTACCTGGCTATGCGTTTTGCAGCCAAGGAGGCCACCTCCAAAGCGCTCGGCACGGGCTTCAAACAAGGCGTGGCGCCGCGCCAGATTGGTGTCGTTCATGCGCCGAGCGGCAAACCCGGCCTCGCCGTGAGCGGCGAAGCGGCCCTACTGTTCGAACGGCATGGCATCGTTGCCAGTCACGTCAGCTTGTCCGACGACGGTGGGTTCGCGATCGCCTACGTGGTATTGGAAACCAATCCACCGCACCGCTAGACGCGAGTACCCGCGTGCCGCGACGAGTAGTCGCGGTCATTACCTCCTCGATTTTCCTTGCGGATTCCGACATGGCCAACACGGCAGCAGAAATCAAGCGGCGTCGCACCTTCGCCATCATCTCCCATCCCGACGCTGGCAAGACGACCGTCACCGAGAAGCTGCTGCTGCTCGGCGGTGCCATCAACGTCGCCGGCACGGTCAAGGCGCGCAAGAGCTCGCGTTATGCGACTTCGGACTGGATGGAAATCGAAAAGGAACGCGGGATTTCCGTGACCTCTTCGGTGATGCAGTTCGAGTACCGCGATTGCGTCATCAACCTGCTCGATACGCCGGGTCATGCCGATTTCTCGGAGGACACCTACCGCACCCTGACCGCGGTTGATTCCGCGCTGATGGTCATCGACGCGGCGCGCGGCGTGGAGGAACGCACAATCAAGCTGCTCGAGGTCTGCCGCCTGCGCAACACGCCGGTGATGACCTTCATCAACAAGCTCGACCGCCACGCCCGCGAACCGCTCGACCTGCTCGATGAGATCGAGAGTGTGCTCGGCATCGCCTGCGCCCCCGCGACCTGGCCGCTAGGGTCGGGGCAGCACTTCGGGGGGCTATTCGATTTCCGCGACCGCAGCGTGCTGCCGTACCGCAAGCCGGGCGAGGCTGAGGAAGCCGAACGGGCCGCGCGCGTGACATTGGACGGAGCGCGTCGCGACCCACGCTTCAGTGAGCATCTCCGGGCCCTGGACGAAGAGATCGAACTGATCGAAGGCGCCGGGACGGGCTTCGACCACGCGGCCTACTTGCGGGGCGCGATCACGCCGGTGTTCTTTGGCACGGCCTTGCGCAACTTCGGGGTGCGTGAACTGCTCGACGCGTTCGTCAGCGAGGCGCCGCCACCGCTCGCGCGTGCCACAAACGGCCCCACCATCGAACCCGACAACGAGCGCTTTTCCGGCTTTGTGTTCAAGATTCAGGCCAACATGGATCCCAATCATCGGGACCGCATAGCTTTCCTGCGCATCTGCTCCGGTCATTTCGAGGACGGCAAACGTTACTTCAACGTCCGACTCGGCCGCCCTGTGCAGATCGCGAACGCCATCCGCTTCATGGCACAGGGGCGCGACACGACCGAAGAAGCCTGGGCCGGGGACATCATCGGCATCCACAATCACGGCACCATCCAGATCGGGGACACCTTCACCGAAGGCGATAGTTACTCCTTCACCGGCATCCCGAGCTTCGCACCCGAACTTTTCCGCAGCGTACGCACAGCCGACCCACTGCGCGGCAAGGCCCTGCTGAAGGGGCTGACGCAGCTGTGCGAGGAGGGCGCCGCGCAGGTGTTCAACTATCTCAACCGGAACGAGATCGTACTGGGCGCCGTCGGCATGCTGCAGTTCGACGTCGTCGCCTGGCGCCTACGTCACGAATACGGCGTGGAATGCATCTTCGAATCCACCCAGGTGCAGACCGCCCGCTGGGTCAGCGCGGAAAAGCCGAGCGAGCTCGAGAAACTGAAGGCGCACTCACCCAACAATCTGGCGCTGGATGGTGCCGGCCAGTTGGCCTACCTTGCGCCGACGAGGGTCAATCTGCAGATGGCGGAAGAGCGCTGGCCCGACATCCGCTTCCGGGCCACGCGCGAAGTGCTCGCCTGAGCTTGTCAGCTCAAACCGTTCGATCGACCTCGTCGCGATCGTCGACCGCGGGCGGCGACGGTTCGGACGGCATCGCAAATGCTGCTGGCGCAACCGGCTCAATCGCCGCCGCGACGGTCACTGATTCGAGCGCGGATTCTGTGGCGTAGGACTCGGCCGGTGGCTCGGTAACGGCAACGACCGCCTCACGCGCCACCATCTCCGAGAGTTCGCGGCGGAAGTTCTCCGGCTCACGCTCAGGACCCTCCGGCGATTTCACGATCTCGACGTGCGACGGCACCGGCGCGAGGTTGCGCTCGGTCGGATCATCGTCGCTGCTCACGCGCGTTCCCGAATTCCCGCGCTCGTCGTAGACGGGCAGGGTTGACCGGTTCGATGTTTCGTCATGTGACTCGTCACGCGGCTCGGCGGAGCTCGTCTCGTCGCGTGCCGCGGAGTCGTCCCGATTGCGCTCGCCGTCGCGACGACGGCCACCACGGCGGCGGCGACCGCTTTCGCCGCGGCGCGCACCGTTGTCGGCTTCCCGGCCGGGTTCCGTGCTGTCCGCCACGACACCGTCGTCCGGGCGTTGACGTCGGCCGCCGCGACGATTGGTGTTCTCGCCACCGTCACGGGTATCGCGCCGCTCGCGTTCGTCGGCAGGGTCGCGCACATCTCGCGATTCGCGCGGTTCGCGTCCGTCGCCGCCGTCCCGAGCGCGCTCGCCGCCGCGGCCGCGGCGGCTTCCGCGTGAGCGACGATTGCCGTTGCGCGACTCCCCATCGCCTGCACGCTCGCGCCGCGCAGGTGCCGCGGTCGCTGGTGTCGTATTGGCAGTGTCACTGCTATCACTGCCGTCCGCGCCGCCGAAGAACGCGCCGAGCAGGCGCGACAGAAAACCGCCGGCTTCGCGCACCGGCGGCGGTCCGCTGGCCGGCGCCGCCTCTGGCATAGGTGTCGCACGGACGATGTCACGAACGGCTGGCTGCTGTTGCGGCGGCGGTTCATCGCGGGTGTACTCGGTGTTCGGATTCTCGACCTCAGACACCATCTCGTACGATTCGCCCGTAGGCATTCGCGGCAGATCTTGTTCACGAATGCGCTGGATGTCGAAATGCGGGGTCTCCATGTTCTGGTTCGGGATAAGCAGGATGGATACCTCCTGGCGCATCTCGATCCCCGTGACATCTTGCCGTTTCTCATTCAGCAGGTAGGTTGCAACATCGACCGGAACTTGGGCCGTGACCTTGATCGTCGAGTCTTTCATCGCCTCTTCTTCGATCACCCGCAGTACGCTGAGCGCGGTCGACTTGACACTGCGGATGGTCCCAACGCCGTCGCAACGCGGACAGATCTCGTGGCTCGAATCAGTCAACGACGGCCGTAGCCGCTGGCGCGACATCTCGAGCAGACCGAAGCGCGATATGCGTCCGATCTGGACCCGCGCGCGGTCGATTTTGACTGCTTCGCGCAAACGCGTTTCGACCGCACGCTGATTCTTGTTCGACGTCATGTCGATGAAATCGATCACGATCAGTCCGCCGAGATCGCGCAGACGCAACTGGCGGCCGACTTCCTCAGCCGCTTCGAGATTGGTCTTGTAGGCAGTCTCCTCGATGTCGCCACCCTGGGTGGCGCGGGCGGAGTTGATATCGATGGTGGTCAACGCCTCGGTCGGCTCGATGACGATCGAGCCACCGCTCGGCAGGCGCACGGTTCGGCTGAAGGCCGATTCGATCTGTCCCTCGATCTGGTAACGACTGAACAGCGGCACGCTGTCTTCGTAGAACTTCAGCTTGCCGATGTTCTGCGGCATGACTTGGCGCATGAAATCCTGCGCCAGATCGTAGAGCTTCCGGTCATCGACCAGGATCTCGGCGATATCGTTGCGCAGGTAGTCACGCAAGGCCCGGATGATGACGTTGCGGTCCTGGAAGATCAGGAACGGTGCCTTGCGGTCAGCTGCGGCTTCGTCGATGGCCTTCCACAATTGCAGCAGGTAGTCGAGATCCCACTGCAACTCCTCGGTCGACTTGCCAACCCCGGCAGTGCGCAGGATGAGCCCCATGTTGGACGGGATTTCGAGCCCGGCCATGGCGTCGAGAGCCTCGTCGCGATCCTCACCCTCGATCTGGCGCGACACGCCGCCCGCACGAGGATTGTTGGGCATGGCGACGAGGTAACGGCCAGCCAGGCTGATAAAGGTCGTCAGCGCTGCGCCCTTGTTGCCGCGCTCTTCCTTCTCGACTTGGACGATGACTTCCTGGCCCTCGCTGAGTGCGTCCTTGATATTGACGCGCCCGTTACCGCTCTTCGCCTTGTCCTTGAAGTAGGCGCGCGATATCTCCTTCAGCGGCAGGAATCCGTGGCGAGCCGAACCGTAGTCGACGAAAGCCGCTTCCAGACTCGGCTCGATGCGGACGATACGGCCCTTGTAGATGTTGGATTTTTTCTGTTCCTTACCCGTTGCCTCGATGTCCAGATCGTACAGACGCTGACCATCGACCAAGGCGACGCGCAGCTCTTCCGGCTGGGTCGCGTTGACCAGCATTCTCTTCATGATGACTTGTCCTGTGCCGGGGAGGGCGGTCCGCGCATGCGGCCGATTGAGTTCCGGGCGCCGGCCCGTCGAGCCTGCACCGGGGCCGGGGCCGGCCCGTCTTCCCCTCGCGGCGGTCGCCCTGTTCACGGGGCCACCACCTATCGTTTATGTAAAAGTCCGCGGTTGATCACCGCGGCCACCGTCGATACATGCGTCGTCCGCGTGGGAACACCGTTCAGAAGGGCCGGCCGCTCCCGACCGCTCCGGTCGGGTTGTGAACCACCATCGCGGCGGGCGCCAGAAGGGCGCGGGCGAAAAGGGCGCGATGTCTGATCGGTTTGCTAGACTACTTTGCGGTCCAGCCGTAACTTCCCATGTCCCTTGGACATTTCCGCATTCAGTTGCCACCCGTGGCAGCCACGGGCAGAACTGTCGCAATATAACAACCTTCATGCATACCGGCAACGACGCCATACCAACGCGGACAGCGGTCCGCATCACCACGGTAACCTCGGAACAGGCTGGCAGGCGGCTAGACAACTTCCTGCTCGGCATCTTCAGGGGGGCGCCGCGCAGCCTCGTCTACAAGCTCGTGCGTAGTGGCCAGGTCCGTGTCAACGGCCGGCGGGCTCGGCCGGAACTACGGCTCGAAGCGGGCGACGAAGTGCGCCTGCCGCCCGTCGAAGCCGGCGGTGATTCGGCGCCGATTCCGCACGCCCGACAGGACGCTTTGCGCGAACGGATCGTTCACGAAGACGCACAGTTCGTCGTTGTCGACAAGCCGGCCGGGCTGGCTTGCCACGCCGGCAGCGGCCTGCGCTACGGAGTCATCGAGATCCTGCGCGCAGCCCGCCCGGATCTGTCGCGGCTCGATCTTGCGCACCGCCTCGATCGCGATACTTCGGGCTGCCTCGTGCTGTGCAAGACCCTCGACAGTCTGCGCGCAGTCCAGGCGGCCCTGCAGGACCGTCGTTCCACCAAGCGCTACATCGCTTTACTGCGCGGGAATCTCCCGACGGACCTGGACAGCATCGAGGCACGTCTCGACATCGCCCGCGATGACCGTGGCGAACGTCGCACCCGGGTCGCGGCCGCAGGCAAGAGCTCACGCACCGACATCGAGCACTGTGCCGTCCTTGGCCCGCACAGCCTTGTGACTTTGCGCCTCGGAACCGGTCGCATGCATCAGATCCGAGCCCATGCCCGTCATATCGGCCACCCGGTCGCCGGTGACGCAGCGTATGGCGACGCCGCATTCAACGCCGAGATGACGCGGTTCGGCCTCGATCGCCTGTTCCTGCATGCGGCACACATCGTGCTCGACACGGACTGTGGCGTACTGGACGTACGCAGCCCGCTACCGCCGGACCTGACCACGGTACTCAGCCGTCTCGAGACCGCCGCCCGTGCCTGAAACCGAACTCGTCGTCTTCGATTTGGACGGCACGCTGATCGACAGTGCCGGCCGTATCGTCGCCGCCATGCAGGCGGCTTTCGATGAACTCGACCTCGACGCACCGTCGACGAGCGAAGTACGGGCGGTCATCGGCCTCGAACTCGGCGCGGCCTGCGCGGCCCTCCTGGCAAGCAACCCGCGACATCGACCGGCGGCTATCGCCACCGCCTACCGGCGCCATTACGTGTTGTTGGGGACGGTGGTCACCCCGTTGTTCGATGCTGCGCGGGAAACGCTGACGGCGCTGGCCGGGCAGGGCATTCTGCTTGCCATCGCGACCGGCAAGAGTCGCGCCGGCCTCGATCGTGCACTGGCCGAGACGGCGATCGCGCCGTACTTCGTCACCACCCGCACCGCTGACGACTGCCCGTCCAAGCCGCATCCTGGCATGCTCGAAGAAATACTCACCGAACTCGACGTCGCGCCGGCACGGGCGGTGATGGTCGGCGACACCACGTTCGACCTCCACATGGCGCAGGCCGCCGGCGTTCCCGCCATCGCCGCGACCTACGGCGCGCATCCGCGTGAGCGTTTGCTAGACTGCTCGCCCGCCGCGGTCATCGAGGCCCTGCACGAGTTGCCCGGGGCGCTCGCCGCCCTGACCGCGGTCCGCCCCACCGCCGAGGAGTAGGCCCCATGGGCTGGGACAATCCCGAACCACCTGTCGACGGCG
This sequence comes from Gammaproteobacteria bacterium, assembly GCA_050184115.1. Lineage (GTDB taxonomy): Bacteria > Pseudomonadota > Gammaproteobacteria > JACKNG01. The sequence goes on from JBFXAQ010000010.1 coordinate 179,497, forward strand.
CGCCGGAACCCGCCGCGCCACAGACCGAATTCGAGCGCCGGCTCGTCGAGCGCATGTCCTTCGAATTCCTGCGCGAGCAACGACGGGCGCGACGCTGGAACACCTTTTTCAAGTTCCTCGCCTTCGCCTACGTGACCGTCCTGCTGCTGCTCTCGGTTCCATCCACGAAGCTGTTCGAGTCGTTCGGCGAAGACGGCATCACAGCCCTGGTCGACCTGCAGGGCGTGATCGCTCACGACTCGACGGCGAGCGCCGACACCATCGTCAGCGGCCTGCGCGCGGCATTCGAGGACGAGGCCACCCGCGGCGTCATCCTGCGCATCAACAGCCCGGGCGGCAGTCCCGTCCAGGCCGGCTATATCAACGACGAGATCTACCGCCTGCGGGCGGAGTACCCGGACATCCCTCTCTACGCCGTCATAGAGGACGTGTGTGCTTCGGGTGGGTACTACGTCGCCGCGGCGGCGGACCGCATCTATGCCGACAAAGCCAGCCTGGTCGGCTCGATCGGTGTCCGCATGGACGGCTTCGGCTTCGTCGAAACCCTGGACAAGCTCGGTATCGAACGACGACTACTGACGGCGGGGGAGAACAAGGCCTTCCTCGACCCGTTTTCGCCGCTCAAACCTGAGCAGGTCGCCCACGTTCACAAGCTCCTGGCGGAAATGCACCAGCAGTTCATCAACACGGTGATCAAGGGGCGTCGCGACCGGATAACCGACGACCCTGACCTGTTCTCGGGCCTGTTCTGGAGCGGTGAGCGCAGCCTAGCACTCGGACTCGTGGACGAACTGGGCTCGGCCGGGTACGTCGCGCGCGAGGTCATCAAGGCCGACAAGATCGTCGACTTCACGCCCCGCGACTACTCGATCGAAGGGCTGCTCAAACGCAGCGGCGCATCCTTACTCGGGGAATTCCTCGCCCGCTCACGAATCGGCTTGTAGTTCAGCGAGAACATCGCGACCGGCCTCGCGAAGCAATCGAGTGAGCGCAATCAATGGCAGCCCGGTGAGGGCAGTCGGGTCGTCACCCTCGATGCGCTCGAACAGCACGATGCCCAGCCCCTCAGCCTTGAAGCTCCCGGCACAATCGTAGGGTTCCTCGGTATCGAGATACGTGGTGATTTCGGCGATCCCGAGGGTGCGAAAGTGCACCGTGCATGGAACGACAGCCGAACACCGCGCGCCGCTCTCGGCATCGCAAATGCACACCGCGGTCTGGAACACCACGGCCCGGCCCGATGCCGCCACGAGTTGCTGGATGGCCGCCGCGCGATGACCCGGCTTGCCGAGCAAGCGTCCATCGTTGACGGCGACCTGGTCGCTGCCGATGACCAGGCCATGATCGAGATCTGCGGCAATGACGCCCGCCTTGGTCTCGGCCAGCCGGCGCGCCAGCGCCACGGGCGATTCGCCCGCCTGGGGGCGCTCGTCGATCTCCGGCGCCCGGCATTCGAAGGGCAGGCGCAGGCGCGCGAGCAGGTCCCTGCGATACCTCGAGGAGGAGGCGAGGATGAGAGGGGTCACGCGCCGTGCCGGGGCGGCGGGCGAGTACCGCTGGTCGCCGGCAAAATCGGGTTCAAATGATTGATGCTCTAAGTGAAATCTTGCCCTATAATACGCCGCCCCGATGGCCCCCAGACTCCCCTCCGCAGTGGATTATCGTCGGCTGCTCGCAGACGGCGGGTGGCTGTCGGGCGAAATCGCGGCAAGCGACCTGGCACGCGTCGGTGGCAATTTTCGCCTCACCGCCCCGGTCAGCGCCGAACTGCGCCTGCGCCGCGACGACCGCGGGCGCGTGGTCGTCGAAGGAACGTATACCGCCGGGTTGGAAGCGCGCTGCCAGCGCTGCCTGGAATGGATGCGGCTGGAACTGCGCGGTCAGCTCGATCTGGTCCTAGGAGACCCTGACATCGGCCCGCCGACCCTCGACGACGAAGACCTCGTCCTGGTCAGCGACGGCAAGCTGGCCGTGTGGGACCTGATTGAAGACGAGCTGCTGTTGGGCAGCCCGATGATCCCGCTGCATCCCGAGCGCGACTGTGCCGGACGCGAAGCGGGAAAGGCGCTTGCGGATGGAGACGCGCGCCACAAACCTTTCGCCGCCTTGGGCGCCATGCTCGACGCGCGACGAGACGAAGACTTTTGAACGACGCTTGGAGTCGAGATTGACATGGCCGTACAACAGAACAAGTCAACCCCGTCGCGCCGCGGCATGCGCCGCTCGCACGACGGCCTGAAAAAGCCGACCCTGTCGGAGGACTCGACCACCGGAGAAACCCATCGCCGCCACCACATCAGTGCCGATGGCTACTACCGTGGCAAGAAGGTCCTGCCCGACGCCGAGTAAACGCCAGGTGCCGCGGCAGGCCATGGCCCGCCGCACCCGCCATCCACGATCGCGTGGCGCCCGCGCGTCCACGGGGATTCGGCCGCTCTCACAGTGACCATTCGCATCAGTATCGACGCCATGGGCGGTGACTTCGGCCCAGAAGTCACCGTTGCGGCGGCCGCACGTGCGTTGGCCCGGCACGACAGACTGGAACTCGTCCTCATCGGCGACGAGACCCGCGTGCTACCCGAACTGTCGCGACACGGGCTCGTACACCATGCCCGAGCGAGCTTCGAGCATGCGCCGCAGGTAGTGGAAATGCACGAACGTCCCTCGGCAGCCCTGCGCGGCAAGCGCGAATCGTCGATGCGCCATGCCATCGACAAGGTACGGGCAGGGGAGGCGGCCGCCAGCGTCAGCGCCGGCAATACCGGCGCATTGATGGCGATCGCACGATTCGTCTTGAAGACGCTGCCTGGCATCGACCGGCCCGCAATCTGCTCGAGCCTGCCGGGTCTCGGGCAACCCACCCACATGCTCGATCTCGGCGCCAACGTCGATTCGAGCTCGGCGGAGTTGTTCCGCTTCGCTGCCATGGGCGCCGTGCTCGCCGAAGCCGTCGACAATCGCTCACGTCCGCGCGTCGCACTGCTCAACGTCGGCGAGGAAGAGATCAAAGGCAACGATCGCGTAAAGCAGACAGCACTGTTGCTGGAACAAAGCCCCCTGAACTACGTCGGATTCGCCGAGGGCAACGACATCTTCTCAGGCAAGTTCGACGTCATCGTGTGCGATGGCTTCGTTGGCAACGTCGCGCTCAAGGCCAGCGAAGGCGTCGCCCGCATGTTGACCGAGATTGCCCGCCAGGAATTCAAGCGCAACCTGCTGACGAAACTTGGCGCCTTGTGCGCGCTGCCTGCACTCAAGGGCCTGCGTAATCGCGCTGATCCGCGCCGCTACAACGGTGCCAGCCTGGTCGGTCTGCGGGGTACGGTGATCAAGAGTCACGGCAGCGCGGACGTATTGTCATTCACCCATGCCATCGACGTCGCCATCGTGGAGGCTGAGAAGGCGGTGCCGGAGCGCATCAGCCATCTGCTCGAGAACATGCTCGAAATCGGCGAAGAAACCTGATGCCCACGGACCAACAGCTTTCCCAATTAGCCTTCGTCTTCCCAGGCCAGGGGTCGCAGACCGTCGGCATGATGAATGCCATGGCCGACGGTTTCGCACTGGTGCGACAGCGCTTCGCGGTCGCATCCGAAGTTCTCGGCTTCGATCTGTGGGACCTCGTCGCGAACGGCCCCGAGGAGCGCCTCAACAGCACACAGAACACGCAACCGGCGCTGCTCGCGGCCAGTGTCGCGACATGGGATGCGTGGCTCGATTGCGGTGGACCACGCCCAGCCATGATGGCCGGGCACAGCTTCGGTGAATACACGGCCCTTGTGTGCGCCGGTGCGCTGGACTACGCCACCGCGGTCGCGCTCGTCGCCGACCGCGGTCGCTACATGCAGGACGCGGTACCGCAGGGCGAGGGCGCCATGGCCGCGATCCTCGGCCTGGATGGGACAACCATCGACTCCGTGTGCGCCGAGGCTGCCGACGCTGGCGGTACATGTAGCGCCGCCAACCTCAACGCTCCGGGACAGATCGTGATTGCTGGTAGCCGCGACGCCGTCGCGCGCGCCTGCGACCTGGCCACTGCCCAAGGTGCCAAGCGCGCCATGACATTGCCGGTCAGCGTACCGGCGCATTGCGCACTCATGCGACCAGCCGCCACTCGACTGGCCGAGCGCCTGGCCGGAGTCGCGTTTGCCGCACCGGACACCACCATCGTGCACAACGTCGATCTCGGCACCTATCGCGACGCGAATGCGATCCGTAACGCGTTGGTCGGCCAGCTTCATTCGCCGGTACGTTGGATCGAAACCATCGAGCGCTTCGGCGCCGAAGGCATAACGCGTATTTGCGAATGCGGCCCTGGCAAGGTGCTGGGTGCGCTGATCAAACGCATCGACCGCAACATCGCCTGCAGCTCGCTGGCCGACCCCGATACTCTCCGCGCAACGGTCAGTGAACTCGCGACAGGAGGATAGGAACGTGAGTACACCACACATCGCCATCGTCACCGGCGCGAGCCGCGGTATCGGACTGGCCACGGCCCGCGCCCTCGCCGCAGCAGGCTTCGACATCGTCGGCACCGCGACCGGCCAGGCCGGCCTCGACGCCATCACCTCCGCACTCGACGACAGCGGGCGGCTGCGAGCCGCCATCCAGCTCGACGTCACGGATGCCGCATCCATCGAGGCTTTTTTTGCCAGGCTCGACGAAGCGGGTCTCGTCCCGCTCGTACTCGTCAACAACGCGGGCGTCACGCGCGACAACCTCCTCCTGCGCATGAAGGACGAGGAATGGTCAACCGTGATGCGGGCGAACCTCGATGCCGTGTTTGCGCTCACGCGTCGCGTCCTGCGCGGCATGCTCAAGGCCCGTTTCGGCCGTATCATCAATGTCACTTCGGTCGTCGGCATTTCGGGCAACGCGGGCCAGGCGAATTACGCCGCGGCGAAAGCCGGTGTGATCGGTTTCAGCAAGTCGTTGGCACAGGAGATCGCCAATCGGGGTATTACCGTCAACGCCGTGGCGCCCGGTTTCATCGACACCGACATGACGCGCAAGCTCACCGACGATCAGCAAGACGCGACTCTCGCTCGCATCCCCATGGGACGCATGGGCACGGCAGATGAAATCGCTGCCACGATCGTCTTTCTTGCCAGCGACGGCGCGGCCTACATCACCGGCGAAACCATCCACGTCAATGGCGGCATGTACATGGCATGAATGCCTGCTCGATCGGCGTAATATTGCGCCGCCATCGAGCCAGTAATTCGATGTTTTTAAAGTCGAATTCACGCGCAAAACGCGTGTTTGCTTGCGATTTGAACCGTTTACACTAAACTAACACCCGCCGCCGAACTGGCGGCACCAATCTGGGAGGAATTTCAGCCGATGAGCAGCGTTGAAGAACGTGTCAAGAAGATCGTCGTCGAACAGTTGGGCGTAAAAGAAGAAGAAGTCACCAACGAAGCATCCTTCGTCGACGACCTGGGCGCCGATTCCCTGGACACTGTCGAACTCGTCATGGCACTGGAAGAAGAATTCAAGACTGAAATTCCGGACGAGGAAGCCGAGAAGATCACGACCGTCCAGCAGGCCATCGATTACATCAACGAACACCTGGAATCCTGAACACACTAACCGGAACTAGACAAGGCCGCGATTCGTCAATGAAGCGCGGCCTTTTCCTTTTCTGGGCGCTCAATATCTAAGGAACTTTCAAGTTGACGCACCGCGTTGTAGTCACGGGCCTCGGCCTCGTCGCGCCGAACGGTAACAGTGCCAGCGCCTCCTGGCAGAACACGCTGAACGGCGTGAGTGGCATCGGACCAATCACGGTGTTCGACGCTTCGGGCTTCTCCACTCGTATCGCCGGCGAAATCAAGGATTTCGACGTCACCCGGTACGTTTCGGCCAAGGACGCACGCAAGATGGACCCGTTCATCCACTATGGTCTGGCTGCTTCGATCCAGGCTATCGAGGATGCCGGCCTCGAGATCACCGAGGCCAACGCCAGGCGCATCGGCACGATCATCGGTTCCGGCATCGGCGGCCTGCCGGGCATCGAGAAGGGTTACCAGTCCTTCCTCGACGGCGGTCCGCGTCGCATTTCGCCGTTCTTCGTCCCGAGCAACATCATCAACATGATCGCGGGCAACCTGTCGATCAAGTATGGCATCAAGGGTCCCAATTACGCGGTCGTCTCGGCGTGTTCGACGGGGGCCCATTGCATCGGGCTGGCCGCACGCACGATCGAACGCGGCGAGCAGGACGTCATCATCGCAGGCGGCGCCGAGTTCGCCACCTGTCCGACCGGCATCGGCGGCTTCGCGTCGGCCAAGGCCCTGTCTACGCGCAACGACGATCCCACGGCGGCCAGCCGGCCGTGGGACGCGGAACGCGATGGTTTCGTGCTCAGCGACGGCGCCGGTGTGGTCGTGCTCGAATCGTTGGAACACGCGCAGGCGCGCGGCGCGAACATCTACGCCGAACTCGCCGGCTTCGCCATGAACAGCGATGCCTACCACATGACGGCGCCGTCGCCGAACGGCGAGGGCGCGGCTGACTGCATGCGCATGGCACTCGCCGACGCGAAACTAGACATCAAGGACGTGCACTACATCAACGCGCACGGCACTTCGACGCCGGCGGGTGACAAGGCCGAAACCGACGCGGTGAAGGCGCTGTTCGGTGACCACGCCTACAAGCTTGCGATGAGTTCGACCAAGTCGATGGTCGGTCATATGCTGGGCGCGGCCGGCGGCGCGGAAGCGGTCTACTCGATTCTCGCCATCCGCGACCAGGTGGCGCCACCGACCATCAACCTGACCACCCCCGATCCGGAATGCGATCTCGACTACGTGCCCAATGTCGCGCGCGAGATGGAAATCAGGGTCGCACTGTCGAATTCGTTCGGTTTCGGTGGCACCAACGGCACGCTGGTGTTCACCCGCTTCTGAGCGCGCGCGACACCCCGGCGTCGTACGTCCCGGCGGCGCACCGGCATGATCCTCGTCGACGGTATCGCCACAACTGCCATCGAGGCCACTGACCGTGGCCTGGCATACGGCGATGGCCTGTTCGAAACCATCGCCTGGTTGGATGGCAGGGCGCTGGCACTCGACGCGCACCTTGCGCGCCTGAGCCGGGATGCCCGACGCCTCGGGATCGAGGCTCCGAATGGACAGGTGCTGGCCAACGAGCTCCGGCGTCTCGGCCGTCATCGCGACCGGGGCGTCATCAAGATCATCGTCACCCGCGGCAGTGGCGGGCGCGGCTACCGCGACACTCGAACTGGCGCGGCCCGCCGGATCGTCAGCATCCATGCGTGGCCCGAGCTGCCTGCCCTGGACGCCACGCTGAGTGCCTTCCTGTGCCGGCATCCCATCAGCAGCAATCCGGTCACGGCCGGGATCAAGCACCTCAACCGTCTCGACCAGGTCATGGCCAGCCGGGAGTGGCCGGGTGACGACTGTTTCGAGGGCCTCATGCGTGATGGCGCGGGTCACCTCGTCGAGGGTACGCGGAGCAACATCTTTCTGTGTCGCGGTGACATCCTGGTGACACCGTCACTCGAGATGGGCGGTGTCGCAGGGGTGGTGCGTGCGGCCGTGCTGGAGATTGCGCCCGAGCTAGGGTTGCGCTGCGAGGTCCGCAACATCGCCGTCGACGAACTGGCGCAAGCCGACGAACTCTTCGTGACCAATTCGATCATCGGCCTGCGCAGCATTACCGACGTGCGCGGGGACGAGCGCTGGTGCTATGCCACGGTTGCGCGCGCACGCGCACTGGCCGACCGATTACGCGAGGCGGGCGTAACGCCGTGAAAGCCGTCCTGCGCGCCTTGTTACCCGGCCTGGTGGTGATGCTGGCGGCGGCCGGCGTCGCCGTCGGGTTCGTCACGCGCGAGATCGAGCGTGTACTGATCACGCCGTTCACGGTCACGGCGCCGGCGTTGTTCCAGGTCGCCCGTGGCCAGGGTGTCGGACAGGTCGCACGTGCCCTGGAGATGGACGGCTGGGTTACCGATCATCGCCTGTTCGCGTGGCACACCCGCCTGGCCGGGCTGGCCGGCCGGTTGCAGGCGGGCACGTACGAGATTCTCCCGGGGGACACCCTGGCCGAGCTGCTACGCAAACTGCGCGTCGGCGAAACAAAGGTCTTTACCGTGCGCTTCATCGAAGGCACGCGCTTCGGCGATGTCCGCGAGGCGCTTGACCATGCCGTCGGTGTCGTTCATGAAATCCGTACGATGAACGACGCCGAGATCCTCGCGGCACTCGACGTCGACGAAGCTTCTCCCGAAGGCATCTTCTTTCCGGCCACCTACCACTTCGACTACGGCACGCGCGACCTCGAAATCCTCACCCGTGCCGCGCGCCGCATGCGTGGGGAACTCGAGCGGGCGTGGGCCCGCCGCGCCGGCGATCTGCCTTACCGAATCCCCTACGAAGTACTCATCATGGCGTCGATCATCGAGAAGGAAACCGGCGTGGCGAGCGAGCGCGAGGAGATCGCCGGTGTTTTCGTGCGACGTCTTACGCTGGGCATGAAGCTGCAGACCGACCCCACCGTGATCTACGGATTGGGCAAGGATTTTGATGGCAACTTGCGGCGCGCGGACCTCGAACGCGACACGCCCTACAATACCTATACGCGTCACGGTCTGCCGCCCACGCCGATTGCACTGCCCGGTCGCGCGGCGCTCCTCGCCGCCGTGAACCCGACCTCGGGGACCGCACTGTATTTCGTCGCCAACGGCGAGGGCGGCCATCATTTTTCGGATTCGCTGGGCGAGCACAATGCCGCGGTCCGTCGTTACCAACTACGCCGTTGAAGGAACTCCGGTCATCGACACCCCCGCACGCTTCATCACCCTCGAAGGTATCGAAGGAGTCGGCAAGACGACCGCCGTGAGCCATGTCGTCTCTCAGCTGCGTGGGTGTGGCCGGGAGGTGGTCGCCACCCGTGAGCCCGGTGGCACAGGGCTCGGCGAACGCATCCGCAGCCTGCTCCTCGATCCCGCTGTCACCGACATGCAGCCGGTGACCGAGTTGCTGCTGATGTTCGCCGCCCGTGCCCAGCACCTCGGCGAGGTGATCGAACCGGCGCTGGCGCGAGGACAATGGGTCGTTTGCGACCGTTTCACCGATGCCACCTACGCGTACCAGGGCGGCGGACGCGGCCTCGATGCAACGCTCATCCGGCAGGCCGAAGCCATGGTTCATCCGTCGCGCCAACCAGACCTCACCTTGCTGCTGGATGCGCCGACCACGATCGCCCTGGGCCGGGCGCAGGCGCGTGGTGCCGCCGACCGATTCGAGCGTGAACGCGTCGATTTCTTCGAGCGGGTACGTGACAGCTACCTCGAGCGCGCACAGCGCTACCCGCAGCGCTTTGCCGTCATCGACGCCAGCCGAGCCTTGGACGAAGTCCGGGCAGCACTCGAAGTCACGCTCCGCGAGCGCTTCGGATGAGCGCGCCATATCCCTGGCTCAGTGTCACCTGGACGCGCCTCGCCAGCGCCGTCGCCACGGACCGCCTGGGCCACGCCTACCTGCTCTCGGGCCGTCCCGGTCTCGGCAAGTACGCGCTGGCGGAAGCCTTCGCGACGCGTGTACTGTGTGAGCAACCCATCGGCGACTCGGCCTGCGAGAACTGCCGCAGCTGCCGCCTCATCGCGAGCGGATTGCACCCCGACCGCCGAATCCTGGTCACGGAGGAAGACCGCAAGTCCATCGTCATCGACCAGGTGCGCGATCTCATCGAGTTCTATGCGCTCAAGCCGCACTACGGCCAGCGCAAGCTCGCCATCATCTATCCCGCCGAAGTCATGGGCACCGCGGCCGCCAACGCGCTGCTGAAGCTGCTGGAGGAACCGCCACCGGGCGCACTGTTGCTGCTGGTCTCCCATCGCGCCAGCCAGTTGCCGGCGACCATCCGCAGCCGCTGCCAGCAATTGCGCATCGAAACGCCGACCTGGAACGAACGCCTCGAATGGCTGGCCGCGAAGGATGCAAGCGACACCAGCGATCTGACGCTGGCCGGCGCGCCCCTCGAACTGCTCGAACAGATTGCCGACAAGCAGGGAACGCTCTACGACCGACTGCTCGAGGCATTGGCCGACATCGCGCGCGGTGACGCCTCGGGCCTGCAGGCGGCGGGCCGGCTCGGCAGCGAGGACGCGCGCGCATTGCTCGATGCCTGCGAACTCCTCGTACGCGCAGCAGGTCAGACTCAGGTCGGCGTGGCACCACGACACCTGCGCCCCGGGCGCCGCGCCGGGGAGCATTTGCAGCGCATCGCAAATCATCTACACTCGCGGCAACTTTTTGCTTTTCACGACAAAATTGCCGAAGCGCGGGCTACCGTGCAACGCTCGGCAGGGGTGAGAAGCAGCGAGGTAATCGAGAACCTCTTGATGGCTTGGGCCCGCATCACACACACGGAGGCGACGGCATGAGCGCTGCCGGCAAGAATCCCCGCCAGGGCATCCTATCGCTGACCATCCGCGACAAGAGTTCGCTCTACGCCGCCTACATGCCGTTCATCAAGAACGGTGGCCTGTTCATCCCGACGAACAAGTCCTACAAGATCGGGGACGAAGTCTTCATGCTGCTGACGCTCACCGACAGCAAGGAGAAGTTGCCGGTGGCGGGTCGCGTGGTGTGGATTACGCCGAAGGGCGCACAGGGCAACCGTACCGCGGGCATCGGCGTGCAGTTCAGCGAACTGGACAACGGCGCTACCCGCAACAAGATCGAAAACCAGCTCGCCGGTGCGTTGAAATCCGACCGTCAGACTCACACGATGTAACCGCCGGCGGGCCCTCGCCGAGCTAGCGCCGCATCCACGCGGACGACATCCCCTTCCCCCGGACCCGGCCATGCACGACGAGCTGCCACGGCTGATCGACTCACATTGCCACCTGCCGTTGATCCAAGGTGATGGCGACGCGGTCATCGCGCGCGCGCATGCCGCGGGTGTAGCCCACATGCTGTGCGTGTGCGTCGATCTCGAGTCGTTCGCGGACGTCGTGGCGGTGGCACGGCAGCACGATACGGTTTCAGCAACTGTCGGCGTGCACCCGAATACCGACGATTCGAACCGCGAACCGTCGGTGGCGGAATTGGTCGAACTCGCCGCTGCACCGGATATCGTCGCCGTCGGCGAGACGGGTCTCGACTACTTTCGCAGCGACGGCGATCTCGAGTGGCAGCGCCGGCGTTTTCGCACCCATATCCGTGCCGCACGCGAAGCGGGTAAACCGCTCGTCATCCATTGCCGCGATGCGGCTAGCGACCTGATTACCATCCTCCGTGAGGAACGTGGCGGAGATGCCGGCGGTGTCATGCACTGCTTCGTCGAGGACTGGGACACCGCACAGGCCGCCATGGATCTCGGCTTCCACATTTCGATCTCAGGCATCGTGACCTTCCGCAATGCCGATGCCTTGCGTGAGGTCGCCACCCGCGTCCCGCTCGAGCGCCTGCTGATCGAGACCGATTCGCCCTGGCTGGCACCGGTACCTCACCGCGGCAAGCAGAACGAACCGGCATTCGTCAGTCACACCGCGGCATTTCTTGCCGATCTACGCGGCGAGCGGCTGGAAGACCTGGCGCGCGCGACGACGAACAACTACCGGCGCCTGTTCGACACAGCCTGACGGCAATACCCGAACGGTCGAGGCGGCCCGGCCGCCGTGGCAGCGCATCAGCGAGGAGGATGCACATGGGCCTCTTGGTCGACGGACGATGGCACGACGAGTGGTACGACACCGCATCGAATGCGGGGCGCTTCGAGCGCGCGGCATCACGATTCCGTAACTGGGTCACTCCTGACGGCGCCCCCGGCCCATCGGGCATCGGCGGCTTCGCCGCGCGTGGCGGTCGCTACCACCTGTATGTCAGCCTGGCCTGCCCGTGGGCGCACCGGGCACTGATATTCCGCCGTCTGAAGGGGCTCGAAGCGATGATCGCTGTGTCCGTGGTGCACTGGCACATGGCGGAGCACGGCTGGACGTTTGAGGCCGGCGACGGCGTCATCGCCGATGCCGTCCTCGACGCGCAATACCTGCACCAGGTCTACACGGCAGCGGATCCGACCTACAGTGGACGCGTCACCGTTCCGGTGCTGTGGGACCGCGAGCGGGCGACCATCGTCAGCAACGAGTCGTCGGAAATCATCCGCATGTTCAACAGCGCCTTCGACAGTGTCGGAGCGACACCTGGCGACTATTACCCACACGAACTTCGTGCCGAGATCGACGTCGTCAACGCGCGCGTGTACGAAACGGTCAACAACGGCGTCTATCGGGCCGGCTTCGCGACGACGCAGGCTGCCTACGACGAGGCGGTCGTGGCGTTGTTCGACACCCTGGACTGGCTCGAACAGCGACTGAAAGGGCAGGATTTCCTGTGCGGCAATCGCCTCACGGAAGCTGATTGGCGACTGTTCACGACACTCGTACGCTTCGATGCCGTGTACCACGGTCATTTCAAGTGCAACCTGCGGCAGCTGCGCGATTACCCACAACTACGGGCCCTCGTCGAGCGGCTCTACCGGCTGCCCGGGATCTCAGACACCGTTGCGTTCGATCACATCAAGGCGCACTACTTCGGGTCACACAAGACCATCAACCCCACGGGTATCGTGCCGCGGGGTCCGTTACAAGCCTGGTGACGGCGATCTTCGGGCGTCGGGGGAGGGCGGCTGCCCGGCGACTCAGGCGGGCGCCGCTGCCGGCGGCGCGGTGGGACGGACCACGAAATCCTTGGCCAGGAAGCCGACGAACATCGCTCCCACGAAGATCATGACATCGACCGAGCCGCTGGCCAGTGCCACCAGCGCCGGGCCAGGGCAGAAGCCGGCCATGCCCCAGCCTGCACCGAACATTACGGCACCGACCACGAGCTGCCAATCGATATCCCGTCGCGTAGGCAAATCGAAGCGCGCAAAGAGCAGCGGCGCGGGCCGCTTCAGCACCCAACGGTAACCGACGAACGTCACCGTGACCGCCCCCCCCATGACGAAGGCAAGCGCCGGATCCCAGCGACCGAACAGGTCGAGGAAACCGATCACCTTCAGCGGCTGACTCATGCCCGACACGCCCAGACCGAGGGCGAACAGCAAGCCAATGGCGAAAAAACTGAGCGCCCTCATGCGATGCCTCCAAATACGTGGCGGACGAGGTAGACCGTGATGAACCCGGCTGCCATGAAGATCAAGGTCGCCGTGATCGAGCGTGCCGACAGTCGCGACATGCCGCAGACGCCGTGTCCGCTCGTGCAACCGCCACCGAGCCGCGTGCCGAATCCGACCAGCAATCCGGCAGCAATCAACCAGGCCGTGTTCGAGGTGAGCGCGCCCGGCAGCGCGGCCGGAAACACGGCGCCGACCAGCAGGCCACCGCAGACCACGCCGACGAGGAACATCGCGCGCAGACCGCGCTCACTGCCGTGTGGCGACAGCAAGCCGGCCGCGATACCGCTGACACCGAGGACACGGCCATTGACGGCCAGCATGAGGACCGCGGCGACGCCAATGATGGCGCCGCCGAGCAGGGCCGCGGGGATGGTTCCAGGTTCGAGCATGACGACTCCCGTGATGAGCGAGTGTTTCAGAAAGCCTTCAGATGAGATTCCGGCATAAGCCACGGCCATTGCTTGCCGGCGACGAGACCGTTCCAGTAGATATACGGCAGCACGTGCTTCTTCAGCAGGTACATGCTCAACCGTTCCTTGCCCTGATCGAAAGGGAAGGTCTCTTTCGGATTGAGGTCGTAATCGAACTCGGCCAGGACCAGACGCCCATAGCCAGTGACGAGCGGACAGGAACTGTAGCCATCATAGGTTTCGGTGAGGCGCCGTCCGTCCATTGCCGAGGCCAGGTTCATGATCAAGACCGGCAACTGGGCGCGGATCGCCGCCGCCGTCTTCGAGGTTGGCAGGCTGCTGGCATCGCCGAGGCTGAATACGTTGGGGTATTTGACGTGCTGGGTCGTGCCCTTGTCGACGTCAACGAAACCGGCCGCGTTGGCGAGCGGGCTTTGGGCGATGAAGGTCGGCGCACTCATCGGTGGCGTGACGTGCAGCAAGGTGTACTTCTCGGTGTGCCGCTCGCCGTTCTTGGTGTTTTCGAAGGTCGCCTCGTGGGCCGCGGCATCCACCGCGACGAGCTTGGTCGCGAATTGCGTGTCGATATCGCGTTCGGCACAAATCCGGTTGAGCACGTCGGCGTATTTCTTGACCGCGAATATGGCATCGCCAGCGCATCGATAACCGACCTTGATCGCACTGCGCACGCCGGTGCGGCGAAAATGATCTTCCGCCAGGTACATGATTTTCTGCGGCGCGCCGGCACACTTGATCGGCGGTGGGGGAAAGGTGAAAAGGGCCGTACCGGTATTCAGCTCTCGGATGTAACGCCAAGTCGACTCAACCGAGTCGTAGCTGTAATTACTGCAGATGCCGTGCTTGCCAAGATTGCCCGGCAAGCCGTCGATCTTGTCCCAATCCAGCTTGAGGCCCGCGGCCACGATGAGGTAGTCGTAATCGATACGGTCCCCATCGATGGTGCTCAGACAATTTTCTTCCGGCGCGAACTCCGCGGCAGCCTTGTTGATCCAATTGACGTTGTCCGGCACCAGGTCGGCCATTCGGCGGCGCGAAACCTCGCGCGGAAACAGACCGCCGCCGACGAGGGTCCACTGTGGCTGGTAGTAGTGGAACTCGGCCGGTTCGACCAATGTCACGTCGAGCTTATCGCGCCCGGGCCACTGGTTCAGCGCCGAGATCACGGCCATGCCGCCGGTGCCGCCACCGACCACCACCACGCGTACCTTGTTCGCACCTGTCATGTCGTCCTCCCCGAATGCATCGACCAGCGAGCCGTCAAGTCTGAGGGTGTGCCTGCGAGGCGCCGGCAAAGCGACGAACGACGAGTATGGCCCCCACGACCGTCTCGATCCCGGCCAGGATGGCGCCGGCGAGGTGTCGATCGAATCCGTAACTCTGGGCCAGCAGGCGACTGCCCTCGATGACGATGAGTATAGCCGCGATGACCAGGACGAAGACGCCGAAGCCACTGCGCAACTGTGCCGGAGACGCGAGCTTCGACAAACGGCTGCCGAGGAAAGTACCCAAGATCGCGAGCAGGCCGACGATCGCTGCCGACTGGCCGTCGACCGGCACGTGGGTGATGTAACCGGCCAGGCCCGCGAAGCACTTCATGGCGATAACCAGCAGCGAAGTGCCAACCGCCGCATGCATGGGCAGGCCACCGAGCAGGGCCAACGCGGGAACGACCAGGAACCCGCCGCCGGCACCGACCAGGCCGGTGACGATGCCAACCACGAAACCGTCGCCAACGATACGCAGCCAGTTGCGCGCCGGTGCCGCGGAGGCCTCTGCGCTGCCCACGCCGCCCCGGCTGCGCAGCATCGCGAAGCCGCTGCCAATCATCACCCCGGCGAACAACAGCAGCAGCAGGACGTCGGCGACGTAACGGGCGATCCAGCCACCGCTGTAGGCGCCGACCATGCCAGCGACACCGAAGATCAGGCCAGTTCGCCAGTAGACGTTGCCTGCGCGGGAGTGCGGGAGCAGGGCGGCGAGGCTCGCCAAGCCAACCACCAGAAGCGAGGTTGCAATCGCGATCTTCGGATCGAGACCGACGACATAGACGAGGAGTGGAACCGTGAGAATCGAACCGCCGCCCCCGGTCAGTCCGAGCAGCAAACCGATCACCATGCCGGCGACGAGGATGGTCAGGGTGGCAAGAGACATCATGGTGAGCACGGACTCCGCGACGACACGGCAAAGATTATATATTACCAAATGATATAACTATATATTAATTTGGAATTAGTTATGGAATTCAACGCGCCTCCAGTTCCGGCACAACGGCATCGATGCCAACGAAACCCGCGCGGTTCGGCATCCGCAAAGCGGCCAGCGCGCGGGCATCGAGCCGGGCGTCGGCCGCCAGCAGGTCATTGAGGTGGAGGAGGTAGGCGACCACGGCATAGACCTCGTCATCGCTCAAAGACCACGGCGCATCGAGCGGCATGGCGCGACGGACGAAGTCGAACAAGGTGGTCGCGTAGGGCCAGTACGTCCCGATCGTCTGGTCCGGTTGAGCGGCGGTGAGATCGGGATTGCCGCCGGCGAGTTCGCCGCCAGGGCCGCCACGCCCATCCCGTCCGTGACAGCCGAGACAACGACTTTCGTAGACGGCGCGCCCGCTGGCCACGTCACCGTGACCGCGCGGCAATCCGCGGCCATCCGGCCAGACGATGTCGTCCGCGCGCGCGGCGGTGGCCGTCGCAAGCGGCATACCGAGCCCGGGCCCGGCGCCCGTCTGTGCTGCACAAAATCCGGGAATGAGCATGAAGATCAATAGGATGTACGGCATGTCTCAATCCCAGGCGTCGTCCATGAACAGGCCCTCGAGTTCGCTCTTGTCCACCTCGCCGTCGGCGTAGACATGGCTCACGCGACCATCGCTGTCGACGGCCCAACTGACGACGGCGTTGTAATGGTAATAGCCGTGCCGTCCGCGCTGTACCAGCAGTTCGGCGCGGGCGGGTTGCCTGCGTCCACCATCGTCCGTCACCCGGCTCTGCAGGATGGCGGGCTGGCCCGACCACGCCCAGGGCAACCTGAACCGGGTCAGACAGGCCGGCAGCACGGGCGTGGCGAGTTCGGCGTCCGCCCAGCTCGCCCCGCCGTCCGCCGAAACTTCGACGCGGGCCACACGACCACGCCCCGACCATGCCAGGCCGGAGATCTCGTAGATCCCGTGGGCGGGCAGGTGCATCGTCGCTGAAGGTCGCGTTATCAGGGACTTCGGCTCCATGATGAAGGTGAATTGGCGTGCCGAGCCGTCGGGCTGCAGTTCGGTGTAGCGGGCGGTCTCGTTGCGTGCCATGGCCGGGATGTCGGCGACGACGAGGGTCTTCAACCACTTCACGTTCAAGACACCTTCCCAGCCGGGCACGAGCAGGCGCAACGGGTACCCCTGGGACGGTCGCAGTCGCTCGCCATTCTGGAACAACGCCAGCAGACAGTCGTCGAGCGCCTTCGCGAGCGGCACGCTCATCGTCAGGGAAAACGCGTCGGCCCCTTCTGCGACGACCCAGGCGGCCGACGGCTCGAGGCCGGCTTCTTCCAGGATCAGGCGCAGGGGCACTCCGGTCCATTCGCTGCACGACACCAGTCCGTGGAAATTCCCGGCGGCGGTCTGCACCGGCCGGCGTCGCCAACCGGCGTTGCTGTTGCCGCCGCACTCGACAAAGCACAGGCGGGACACGCGCGGGTAACGGAGCAGGGTGTCGATGCTGAACTCGAGCGGCTGCCGTACCCGGCCGACGACCTGCAGGCGGTGTCTCGCGGGGTCGATGTCGGGTACGCCGTTGTGATGGCGTTCGAAATGGAGCCCGTTCGGCGTGACCATGCCTTCGAGTTGCTCGAGCGGAGTCCACGAGATACCGTTGCCGGGCGCAGCGGGGTTGGCGGCGACCTGGCGTACGATCGACCGCTCGTAGAGAGACGGTTGCCCGTAGGTCGTGAAGGGTTGGCCGGGTGACCGCTGCGAAGGGAGCGGTGCGAGGCCGGATCCATTGCCCTCGGCGTGCCCATCGACCGCCCCCAGTATCCCCGTGGCGAAGCCCGCGCGGAGGAACATGCGGCGATCGAGGAGACCATTGCCCGCCGCCCGCAGAATTTTAGATTTATCTTTAAATTTATCTTTCATATTATTGAAATATATAAAAATAGACCAAAATTCTTAAGTTAATTCGAGGTTTTACCATCGAAACTAGATTTGGCGGCCACTCGAACGCCGCCAGGTAGTTCTCCCAGTGCAATAGATCCAGCCCGTCAGTGCTTGTTTCGATAAAAATTTTATGATTTTATTGATTAAAAACAATAGAATAAAATCTTAATTTAAAGTTTTTTCTATAATACGCGATGCCGTCCCATCCTCGAGCGCGTGTCATTGTCGCCGGCGGCTCGCTCGCCGGGTTGATCGTCGCGGCATTGCTGCGCCGTGCCGGCATGGCGGTCACCATCCTGGAGCGCTCGCGCACCGATCTCGCTGCGCGTGGTGCCGGTATCGTCGTCCACGACGCCTTGTTCGAAGCCCTGGACGGGGCCGGCGTGGACCGTGGCCACACGGCGAACATCCACTCGGGCGGCCGACAGGTGTTCAACAACCAGGGTGCCATCGTCGCGCGGCGGACAATGGAACAGCAATTCACGGCCTGGGGCACGGTCTACCGACTGCTGCGCCGGATCTTCCCGAGTAGTGACTACCACCTGGGCCGCACGGTAACTGCAACGTATGGGGACGGGAAGCAGGTCGTCGTCGAAACGGCTGACGGGGACAACTTCACGGCTGATTGGCTGATCGCGGCAGACGGTTCGCGCTCGAGCCTGCGTCGTGACATCCCCGGTACGGCGGCGCCGCATTACGCGGGTTACGTGGCCTGGCGCGGACTGGTGCTCGAGTCGGCCCTCGATACCGCCGATCGCGAGCTGCTGGGCAGCCGCATGAGTTTCGCCTTGCCGCCGGGCGAGCACATGCTGTGCTACCTCGTGGCGGGACCCGAGGACGACCTCCGACCGGGTCATCGCTGGTACAACTGGGTGTGGTACCGCGGTGCCGATGCCGACCTTGAATTGCCACGTCTGACGACCGGCGTGGACGGCACCCGTTACGACGACGGCATCCCGCCACACGCAATTGCGCCGGCCGCGGTCGCGGCCATGCGGGACGCGGCCCTGACACGACTGCCACCCGTGTTTCGGGCGGTCATCGCCGCAACACCGCAACCGTTCCTGCAGGTCGTCAACGACGCCATGACCGCCCGCATGGTCCATGGCCGGGTGATTCTGATCGGCGACGCGGCATTCACGGCGCGTCCGCACGTCGGGCTGGGTGTCTCGAAGGCAGCAGGCGACGCCTATACGCTGATGCAGGCGCTGACCGAGCCGGACGCCGACGTCGCGCTGCGGCGCTGGGAAGACGCCCGGGTTCGCTTCGGCACGGCGGCCGTGGCCTGGGGACGGCGCCTGGGCAGTTACATCGGCGCGATCGCCGACACCCCCGATGCGCGAGCCCTGGCCGCGTATTACGCCGAACCGGAGGCGGTGATGGAACAGGTCGCCACGGCTCATCCTGAGCACTTCCTGCATGATGGCGGAACTTGAACGGTGGTAGCAAACATTCGCGGACGCAGTGCGGGTCGCCGATATAATTTCGCATAATGTATATTATGTTAAATAATCGATGCGCGGGTATCCGCTGCCCGAGCCCGCGCGGTCGGCGGTCGTTCAGTCCACCAGGTTGAGGTTGCTCTCAGTGGCGGCCATGGGCGTTGCCGCAAGGCCGGCTTCGCAGGCCCCCTCCGCGCACGGTCCAGACGGCATGCGCCGCGTCAAGGGCGCCGGCGCGAGTTCCGGGTAGGCCTCGATGCGATGGCTCTCCGGTGGCGCACTGCCAGGCTCGACGATGCGTGGCGTGATCAGCACCACCGTCTCGGTGTTCAGGCTGAGCGCCTCGTCATTGCTGAACAGCTTACCCACCAGCGGCACTTCGCGCAGGACCGGCACGCCCTGGCGGCGGTCCGACTTGGTCGTGCGCATCAGGCCGCCGATGAAGATCGGCTGGCCATCGGCGGCCAGCAACTGGGTCGTCACCTCGGTCGTGCTCACCGACGGGATGCCGTCCGATACCGACCCCGTGCTCACCTCCGGGTGGATTTCCATCATGATGCGGCCGCTGCGGTCGACGAAGGGCGTGACCTTGAGGATGACCCCGGACTCGATGAAATCGACGCTCTCGGTGGTGACCTGGTTGATGGTGGTGGTGACCCGGTAACCGATACGATCGCCGATCACGACCTCGGCCTCCTGGTGCTCCAGGGCGAGCAGCTTGGGTGTCGACAAGGTGCGCACGCGGCCATCCTCGTCGAGCGCGTTCAGGGCGGCCTCGACGTTGGCACTGACCAGGGTCATGAACAGGCCCGGCGTACCCGGCGTCGCCAGGCCCTGGACGCCGAAAGCGCCGCCGCCCTTGTCGTGCGAGAACAGCCGCGTCCAGTCGAGACCGTAGGTCTGGGTGCGGTCCAGCGTGACCTCGAGGATCTGCGCCTCGATCAGGATCTGCACCGGCTGGCGATCGACCTCGGCCAGGATGCGTTCGACGCGGGCAAGGAAGTCCGGCTTGTCCTCGACCACCAGCAGCCGTCGCTCCGGCACCGCCGTGACCTTGCCGTAGCGCGACAGGTGATTGACGAGGATCTCCTGCATGCCGGTCGGATCGGTGTACTGGACCTTGAACGCGCGCACCTCGGTGAGACTGTCGGCGCGTTCGCGGCCGGCGTCCTCACGGTTGACGACGTAATAGTTGCCGTCCTTGTGTTCGACGGCGAAACCGGCCGCCGCCGCGACCGCGCGCACGGCTTCGTCGACGGTGACATCGTAGAGACTGACCGACACCTCGCCGCTCACCCCCGCCCCGACCAGCACGTTCACCTGGCCCTGGCGCGAGAGGGTCTCGAACAGTTCGGCGACATCACCGTGTTGAACCGACAGCGACAACCGCCCGGCGTCGGCCGCCGCGGCAGCGGTCGCGGCCAGGGCGAAAAACGCGACCAGCATCCCGTGCGCCATGGCGCGGACGCGTTTGCGGCCGGGCCGGGTATCAGGGCACGGCGACATAATCCCCTCCTCCGACCAGCGGCGGCGGTTCGTCCAGGCTCAGGTCGATGCGTTCGGCGCCGCGCCGAAAGATCGCCGCGCGTTCGTCGACCGCTATCAACTCGAAGCCGCGGTAGCGCTCGCCGAGGGCGACGCTGACGCCGTCGATGTTGACCATCGAACGTGGCCCGGCGCGCAATGTCATCAGCAGGCGCCCCTGCCAGGGCGGCAAGGCCGGAACGAGCGGCGCGGACGGCGCGCTGGCGGTCGGCGCCGCGGTCGCGTGCGGCTGCTCGAAGGGATCGCGGCTGAGCGTGGCGGCGACCAGTGACGCCGGCCACCACGGCAGGCAGGACAGCACCGCGAGCAGTGCCGCGCGGCCGAGCCGAGCGTTGACCAGGGCATCGTTCATCAGGTCTCCTCGGCGCGGTAGGCGGCCAGGGTCAGGGTCAGCCGCCGCTCACCGTCCGTCGCCGGCAGCGGCTCGATCACCACCGCCTTGACGGCAACGCGGCGGAGTTCGCTCTCTACCGCGCTCAACCAATCGTGGAGCGCACCGTAGCGACCCTCCACCTCGACGACGTAGGACATCTCCTCGAACCCGCCGATGATCGCCGGCACGGCCGGTGACACCTGCAGCAGGCGCAATTCGCGTGGCCGCGCGCGGCGGTCGAGCTCGCCGATCAGGTAGGCCACCATGTTCCCCGCCGGCACTGCCGGCGCGGCGTCGCGCAGACTGGCGGCGTACGCAGCACGCTCTGCGCGCAACGCGTCGAGGCGCTGCTGCAGGCTGGCGGCGTCCTCGTCCGCGCCGAGATCGGCGAGTTCGGCGCGCAGCTGCTGGCGCTCGGCCAGCGGTCGTTTGAACGCGTAGAGATGGCCGGCCACGCCGGTCAGGCCGAACAAGGCCGTGACGAGCACACCGAGCATGGCCGGTCGCACCTGTACGAGCAGGTCGATCACCGCGCGCCCCCCGCTCCGTCGGTGTCCAGGGCCACCTCCAGGGCGAACTCGACCACTCCCTCGGCGGGACGCAGCGCGGAATGCACGACGCGCACGTCGGTCACCGGCGCCGCGTCGAGGAGGCCGTCGACGAAACGGCCGAGGTCGGCATGGCTGCGGGCCGCACCGGTGATTTCCAGGTGTGCCTGCACCGCCACCCCGATGGTACCCGCCACGGTCGCGGACGCGGTCGCTTCGGGGCCCTCGTGGGCGCTGCGGCCATACGCCCAGCGGCGCAACCAGATGCCGTCGTTGAGCGCGCCGTCGATGACCACGAACAGGGCGTGGGCGGCGAGCCCTGTGCGCAGTTGTGCGAGCGTGGACAGCAGGCCGCCATCGTGATCGCGCGCAGCCCGGGCGGCCTCGATCTCACCGAGCAGATTGTCGGTCAGCATGCGACCGGCCCGCGCCCGGCTGGTCTCGCTCTGCAATTGACCGAGCTCGCCGCGCACACGACCCAACCCCGCCCCACCCAGGGCCAGGGTGGCGGCGTACACCACCGCCACGGCCAGGGTCGCCAACCGCAGCCGCTGGCGCTGCCGGTACGACGCCGGGATGAGATCGAAATCAGCCATGAGCGAGCAGTCCGCGCAGCGCGAGGCCGGCGCTGACGGCGATGCCGGGCAGGGGTTCGCGTGCCAGGCGCTGCCAGTCGTCGCTGGCGACATCGAAGCCGTAGAAGGGATTGATGGTCTCCACCGGCACCTCGACCATGGCCTGCAGCAGGCGATCGACACCAGCACACCGGGCGACGCTGCCGAGCAGGTAGATGCGGTCGATGGCGCCGCCACGGGTCTCGGCGGCGGTGTAGACGAGCACCTTCTTGACCTGTTCGGCGAGACGCAGGAAGGCCGGCTTGAGGATGTCGAGCAGCGCCTGCGCGAACTCGCGACCGGCTTGCGGCAGATCGGGATCGAGCCCGATGCCGTAGCGCCGCAGCAAGCGGCCGGCCTCCTCGGTGCTCACCTCCAGGGCGTCCTCGATGGTGCCAAGCACGGCGTCCATGCCGAACTCGATACTGCGATCGAGCAGCAGATCGCGATCCCACAACACCGTGACGAAGGATGCCGGGCCGCCGAAATTGATGCTCATGATCTTGTTGCCGTCGCGCTGATCGTGAACCGCCGCGAGCAGGCGCTTGATGGCGACCGGGCCGACCTCCAGCGCGCGCACGTCGAGCCGCGCCGCGCGCAGGACGTCGAGCAGGGCGACGACTTCGTCGCGCGGGGCGTAGGCAACGAGCGCGGCACGATCCGTCATCTCTTCGCTCTTCGGCCGGATCGGCAGGTAGTCGAGCACGGCATTGGCGATGTCGGCCTGCTGTTCGCGCAGCGCCGCGACGATGGCGGTGCCGTCGTCCTGCCCCACGGTGCGGCGGTAGGGCACGAAACGCAGGGTCACGCGGCCGGGCGGCAGCGCCGCGATGACACGCCGCCCGCGGAATCCGCCGCGACGCAACACGGGATCGATGGTTCGGGCCAGGGCCGCGCCGTCGGCCAGGACCGCCTCGCGCGCTGCCGGGTAGGCGACCGAGGCGGCAGCCTGGACACAGGGTTGCGTGCCGCCGGTGAACTGCACCAGGTTGACCCGTTCGGTGCCGAAATCGAGGCCTATCGGGCCCGCCCGCAGACGGCGCGACAGGCCGACAGTGGCAGCCGGGTTCCGTTGCAGGTGGGCGTCCATGGTCAGCTCGCCGCCGCGGCCTGTCGCACCGGGCGCGGCTCGCGCGCGTGCTTGACCTCGTAGAGGCGACCATCGGCCTGGCGGTAGAGCCGATCGAGATCGTACCCCTCCCCCAACGCGATGCCGGCCACGCCGAAACTCATGCCAACCGGCTGGCCGCCGGTCACCTTGAGCAGTGCCGGGTGCTCCCGTACCGCGTCAACGGCGCGCGCGATGCGTTCCGCGCAATCGTCACCGACCTGGAAGACGACGAACTCGTCGCCGCCCGAGCGGAACACGTAGCCGCTCTCGCCGATGGCGCCGTCGAGACTGACCGTGACGACCTTGAGCACGAGGTCGCCGAAATCGTGCCCCCAGCCGTCGTTCAGCTGTTTGAAATCGTCGAGATCGATGACGGCGACGTTGAAGCGGGCCGCCGGCGTGTCGGCATATCCGGCATGCAGCTGCGCCGCGGCGTCGCGCATGTAGCGGCGGTTCCAGGCGCCGGTCAGCGCGTCGCGGTTGGACAATTCGAAGAGGTTCTCGCGGGCGACCTCCAGCGCATGGTGGGCACGCAGATCGTTGCGCCGCACGTGCACGCTGCGCATGACCAGCAGCAGGCTGATCGAGGCCGCGCCGAGCATGAGGAACTGCAGGGTATAGAGCGTTTCCGGCGCGAAGCGCTGGTGCACACCACCGACCGAGAGCGACATCATCAGGTAGACGAGCAGGGTCACGGCGAGGGCCTCGCGCACGCCCCAGGGCACCATCGGCACCGCCATGAACAACAGCACCACGTTCGACAGCAGCAGCGTGCTGAACATGCGCGTCTCGTGGGCGATGAAGACGAACGCGGTGGCGCTCACCACCAGCAGCGTGATGCCGAGCATGTGCAGGGCGCGCAGGTCGTCGACCTGGCGTACCGACAGGTGCACGTGCAACGCCAGCGCCGCCACGGCGAGGTAACCGTAGAGATACTCGTTGCGGAAGCCGAACTCGAGACACAGCGGGATGCCGGCCATGACCAGCGACAGCATCACCAGGCTCATCGCCGCGAGCCCGGTGCGCGTCTCCCCCAGCAGGCGCTCGCGGGCGTACGCCGCGACCTGCGGATCGTCGAACTCGGTGGCCGACCAGGCATCGGCCATGAAGGTCTTCAAACGGGCGAGAAGCAATGGGCGGCCCTCCTTGGGGCTAACTAGCGGCCCGGCGGACCCGGTTCTTAAGCGGCACCTGGCGCGGACGCGGCAGGAACGATGCACCGCCACGCACCGCGCGCGGTACCGTGCGCCGCGAACGTCACGCGAATCTCGCGGCGCCGAACGTCGGGCGGGTGCACGAGCGCTGGCGGGCCCGGCGCCGGTGCCCAGCCGCGCACCGTCACGGACAACCCGCGACGTCGAGCACGACGCTGTCGAAGCGGACCTCGTCGCTGCCGCCCAATGCCGACGACCCGAGGAACAGGACGCCGGAGCGGCGATTGGCGACGGCCGGGATGTCGAGCGTCAGCGTCTGGGTCGTCGAGTCGGTGCCCGGTCCCGCGATGCGCGCCACTTCGCTGCCGGTCATGGTCGCCGGGTCACCGACGTAGACCGCCACGTAGTCCCCGGCGTCGTCCAGGCCCACACGCCGGTAGCGCACGGTCAGTCGGGCGCTGGTATAGCCGGTGGCATCGAAGATGCGCGCGGCCCCCTCCCCGCCACCGTCGTTGTCGCGCACGCGCAACCAGTTCGAACCATCCTGGGCGATGACCTGCTCGTCGCCGCTGGTCGGACCGTCGTTCTCGTTCCATTCGACCCAGTTGCCGTCCCAGGTGAGGTCGCCACGCGAGCCGCCATAGCCGCCGCTGGCGAAGTCGTCGGCAAAGCGGCCGCTGCAGGTGCTGGCCGCCACCGGCGCCGCCGCCAGGGCGTTCGCCTGCAGCGTCGACACGGTCGCCGCGGGCAGGGCGCGGCCGTACAGCCGGATGTCGTCGAGCGCGCCGGTCCAGTCATCGCCTTCGTATTCGCTGGAACCGAAATAGAGGTCGCGCGTATTGGTCGCCGGCATACCCGCGAGCGCGACGTCGGCGACCTGCGCGCCATCGAGGTAGCCCCTCAGGCGACCGCCGGTGGCGTCGACGACGACGACGACGTGGTGCCAGTGGCCTGCCGCGAAGCCCTCACCGAGCTTGACCTGCACCAGGCCGCCGGCGGCGACGGCAAACATCAACGCACCGTTGCGCAGCTCCAAGTGATAGTTGAGATCGTCGACATCCTTGCCCTTGGACAACAGGGCCCCATTGACGCCGTCGTAGCGGAACCACGAGGCGAGCGTGAAGTCGCCTGCGCGATCGAGACCGGCCGCATCCTCGACCCGCACGTCGTCCCCCGCGAACGCGAGCGCATTGCCGTCCTGGCCGGGAATCCAATCGGGCACGGCGACCTTGCCGTCGTGACCACCGACACTGTCGGCGGCGGTACTGCCGGCGTCCTCGTCGAGACGCCAGTGGGCGACGAGTTCGGCCGCGCTGGCACTCAACACCGCGTAGACCTGGGTGGTCCAGGCGGTGACGAGATGATGGCAACGTGCGCCGTCGATGGCGCTCTCCGCGTTGTCGCTCAGGCCGAACGTGGCAGTGGCATAACTCGCCTCCACGTTGCCGTCGAAATCGACGATGAAGTTCCCGGCGTAGCGATCGGTGACGAGCAGGCGATCGCTGCCCGGCAGGTGGGCAACGCCGTTGGGCCAGGTGGTGAAGGCCGAGAGGTCGATGCTGTGCCGCAGACTGCCGTCGAGGCCGACCAGGCGCACGGCGGGTGCGGGCTGGCCGTTCTTGTTGACCCGCGTGGCGATGGCCAGGGTGCCATCCCAGGTACCCGACGCCGTGCCGTCGATATAGGCCAAGCCCTCGGGTGCGCTGGTGTAGGCGGTGGTGCTGAACGAGCCGGTCGATGCACCATCCGCGCCGTGCAGATGCACGATCCTGGCGCCGTAATAGGACACCGCGAGCTTACCGGCCTGAGCGCCGCTGGTGAGGTAGGCCACCCCGCGCGGCTGGCTCGTCGCCGCAGCATGGTGGGCAAGGACGTGACCGGCGAGGTCGGCCAACACCAGCGCCCCAGCCGTCCAGTCCAGCGCGACGACACCGCCGCCCGCCGGCACCGTGGTGCCCAGCACGACAGCGCCTTCCGGTACCGATTCAACCGCCATCAGGCCGCTCACCCCGAGGCTCGCCGCGCTAACCCGCCCGATCTCGAGATCGGGCACGAAATCGGCGCTGCACTGCGCGGCCTCCGCCGCTGGTACGCAGTCCACCCCGCAGGCGCAGCGGTATTCGACGACCAGGCGCGGGCGCTGTGCGCTGTCGGCGTCTTCGGTGCTGATGAACTCGGCCGGGGTACCGGATGCGGTCCCGGCGACGAGGACGCCGTGGTTCGCACGCGCGCCCGCGCGCCATTCGCGCAACCACGCGGTGACGTCGAATGCGACCCAGCTCGCCGCGGTCGCCGTCGCCGTGGCGACACTGGCGGTGTCCGTCGCCCCCCCGGCCACGCTCCAGGCGTCGGCGCCATCGCGCGTGGACCAGGTCGCACCGTCCGCCGGCGTACAGCTGCCGTCGGCGCAGCTGCCTTCGACCCAGGGTTCGACCAGCGCACGCGCCGTGAGCGCGCCGCTGCCATCGACGGCGAAGATCTCGAGGCGGGCACTGACGATGAACGCGTCGTCGGGCAGGCCGTCGAGCGCGGGCGCCACGAGCAGGTGATGCGCGTAACCCGCCCGCAGACGCGTCGCCGCACCATGGTTCGCGCCCGGGTTGCCCGCTTCGAGCATGGTGTCGCGCAGCGCCGCCCCGCCCTGCAGGACGAGTTCGTGAAGATCGCCACCATAGGTCGGGAGGTCGGCGACCACGCGCTCGCGCCGGCTGCCGTCCGCGCCACTCACCGTCGCCGTCATCGTCACCGGCGAACCGTGATCGGGGCTGAACGCGACCGTGTAGGCGTGCTCGCCAAACGTCGTCTCGGGGATGCCGTAGTTGCTGCAGCTGTCGCCCTGCGCGGTGACATGCCAGCGACCGGCGGCGAGCGCGGCTTCGAGGGCATAGTCCGCTGCGCGCGCGCCGACCTCGGTGTCGAGACGACGGACGTCGGCGGCCTGTTCGAGGTTGAGCAGCATCGTCACCACCGCAACCAGCAGCAACGTCACCACCACCGGCACGAGCACGATGCCGTGGGCCCGCGCGCGGCGGTTCGCCATCATGGCTGCGCCCCCACCCGCACCGTCGCCGACACCTCGAGGGCCTCGGTCGTGGCGGTGGCGGCAAGACGGAGCGTCAGTTCCACGCTGTCGTAACGCGCGGCTGGCAGCACGCGGCGCGCGACGGCGAAGAACTCGACACCCTCGATGAGCGCCGTTTCGATGTAATCGGCGCCGGTCAACAGGGCGTCACCGTTGGTGTCCCATGGCACCGGCACGCGCTTCATGAGCGTGCTGCCGGCGAGGTAATAGACGACCGTGTCGAGCCAATCCTCGTCGACCAGGCCGTCCTCGTCGTCGTCGGCGACGTTGCCCTCGTCGACGGCGCCGTCGCCGTCGTCGTCGACGCCGGCGAGGCCCGGCGCGCCGTCGCCGTTCATGTCGGCGCCCGGATCCTCGTCGATGCTGCCGTCGCCGTCGTTGTCGAGGCCGTCGAGCGGATCCTCGTCCTGGTGCGGCGCGCTGCTGCCGCCGCTCTCGTCGTCGTCGGGTACCGCTGGGCTCGGCACATCGGCGCTGCCGTTGCCGTTGTCGTCGATACCGCGGATGCCATTGCGCCCATCGCCGTTCATGTCCGCCGGCCAGTCCTCGTCGATGCGGCCGTCGTGATCGTTGTCGGCATCGGCGTAGCCGTCGCCATTGCGATCGACCGTGCCGTCGAGGGCAACGGCGAGTACGGCGCCCGCCGAGCTGGCGCCAACGGTCTGCGCGCGCGGGTTTTCGACCCAGGCCGTGGCCGGGTCGTCGACCAGCGGCAACACCAGGCGCGGCGCGGTGCCCACTGCGCGGGTCATGTCGGCGAGCGCGAAACGCGCTTCCTCGAGCCGCACGCCGGCAGCCTGGTGCAGCGCGCGGCTGCGCACGAGTGTCGTGCTCACCTCGCCGAGGCCGGCCAGTACGATACCGGCCAGCGCAACTACGACCAGCAGTTCGACGAAGCTGTACCCGGCGAGCCTGCGCACGGCACCGCCCTCAGGGTGTGACCAGTGTGGAAACCGCGAGTGGGCTCGCGGCAATCGCTGCGGTCACCGCCAGCAGGTCCGCATCAGTGCCGGTGCTGCCGTCGCCATCGCCGTCGGCGTCGTCACCGTCCCAGGGCTGGACATAGACCAGGCAGCGCGGCGCAGCCGCGACGTCGTCGGAGAGCGTGCTGACCACGCCCGGCGCGGTGACGCTCGCGGCGAGCGTGCTGTAGGGCAAGGCGAGCACTTCCTCCAGACAGGACAGCAGGCGCAGACGCTCGCGCAGCTCGCCACGGGACCGCGCGGCGAGACCCGCACCCTGCCCCAGGCTCTCCAACGCCGGCGCGAGGCACACGGCGAGCACGACGATGGCGGTCAGCAGCTCGACGTAGCCGAAGCCGGTCATGCCCAGGCGTCGGGTCATGGCACGCGGACCCGCCCGGTGAGGGCATCGAGCGCGACGGTGTAGCGACTGCGGCCGACGACGACGTTGATATCGCTGCCGGCGAGGAAATAGCGGGTCGCGGTCTGCGGCTTGTACCAGAACGGCAGGCCCTGGCCGTCGAACAGTACGGCATCCTGGCCACCGGCACCGACATAGTTGAACGGCTTGCCGGTGGCGATGAGATCGGCCCGCGCCGCCAACCCGGCCTGTCCCGGGAGGAGCCGGTAGGTGAGCTTGCTGACGGGATCGGTGGCGGTGGCCGAGAGGTCGAGCGGGCTGACGGTGATGTCGGTGCTGAAGACGCGGGCGCTGTTGGCCACGAGATCGATGTCGACGCCGTGCACGATCCCGCTGGCCTGGGCCGCCGCCCGCGCGTCGCGCAACACCGTGGCGATCCGCGCGGCACTGGCCGCGGCCTGGAGGTCGTCGAGTGGCCGGATGTCGGGCCGCGCGACGGCGGCGAGGATGGCGAGCACCGCGACGGCGGTCGCCATCTCGATGAGCAGGTATCCGCGAAGCCGATGCTGCACCATGGCCGCGGCCCTCCCCTGCGCCGGGTCGTCGCGGCGGTCGACCGTGACCGCGCGGACGACCCGCCGGGACGACGTCCGTCAGCGGTCGTCGTAGTCCGTGTGGTCGGCGATGAACTGACCGGTCTTGGTGTCGTACTTCCAGCCGCCGGTGGTCGATGACGAGGTCATGCCGAGCGCGCCCGCGGTCGACATCGACACCGTCGCCACCGTGGTCATGGGGTTGTTCGGCATGGCCGCCTTCTTGAGGTAGGGGCCGTACTTGAAGTTCACATCCGCCTTGGTGCACGACTCGCCGGCCGCGTTGGTGTACTTCGACAGGTGGTCGAGCAGGGCCTGGGCGGAAGCGGCCGCGCCCGTGCCGGTGGCGCCGCCCGGGCCCGACGCGCAGGCCGTGCCGATGGACGTCGCCGCGCCGGGGTAGGCGCCGTGCTGCTGGTAGTAGAGATCGACGGCGGCGCGCATGTTGGCGAGGTTGGCGTCGAGCGACGACAGCTTGGCGTCGTCGGTCGTGGCGGAGAACTGCGGCACGACGATGGCAGCGAGGATGGCGAGGATGATGACGACGATCAGCAGCTCGACGAGGGTGAAACCCTTTTCCTTA
Source organism: Gammaproteobacteria bacterium (assembly GCA_050184115.1). Lineage (GTDB taxonomy): Bacteria > Pseudomonadota > Gammaproteobacteria > JACKNG01. The sequence continues at coordinate 209,592 of JBFXAQ010000010.1, forward strand.
GCCGTTGTGCGTGATTGTTCCATGGCTCCGGTACCCGTGATGCGTTGCGGTGAGAGTGCTCAGGCGTTAGCGGATCGACCCGGCGATCCTTTAGACGGCAGGCGAAGAATGTCGGCGGACCTCGTCCGCCCGGTCGTGCACACGTCCCTCGCGCACCGCGTGGAACGGGGCTCCGCGCGACGTCGACCAACGGCCCCTCTGCGGGAGGACCGTCGGCATCGCGCTCAGTGCACGGCGTGGGCGAGCTTGAAGATGGGCAGGATGAGCGAGCTGACGATGAGCCCCACCACGGCGCCCATGACGAGCAACATGGCCGGTTCGACCACCTTGCTCAACGAGATCAGGATGCGCTTGAGCTCGCGCTGGTAGTGGTCGGCGAGGCGCGCGGTGACCAGCGGCAGGTCGCCGGACTCTTCGCCCGTACTGATCATCTGGCGCGTCAGCTCGGGCAGGAAGTCAGTGCGCTGGCAGACCGACGCGACGCCCTGTCCGGCCTGCACGCTGCCGCGGAGATCGTCGATGAAGGCGCGGAAGCGGCGGTTCGGCGTCACCCCGCGACAGGCGCCGAGCGCATCGAGCAAGGTCACGCCGTTGCCGAGCGACAGCGACAGGGTGCGCAGGGTCTGGACGAGATAGAAGCGCACCATGAGCGCGCGCAGACCGACCACTTCACCCGCCCAGTCGTGCAGGCGCGCGGTGCCGGCGGGGCTGGCGGCCCAACGGACCGCGCTCACCAGCCCGAGCACGGCCAATGGGCCGAGCCACCAGGATTGCGCGAGCAGCACGTCGCTGGCCCACATCAGTACCCGCGTGGTCAGCGGCAACTGGTCGGCGATGCTGGAGAACAGGTCCCCGAAACGCGGGAACACCACGGTCAGCACGAAGATCACCACCGCGACCGAGAACACGACCAGGAAGAGCGGGTAGGAGAAGGCCGACTTGAGCTGGCCGACGAGTTCGTCGTTCTGCTCGTCGACCGCGAGCAGGTGGCCCAGCGCGCGCTGCAGGTAGCCGCCCTGCTCGGCCGCCGCGACGAGCGCGACGTAGGCGCCGTCGAACAACTCGGGATAGTGTTCGAGCGCGGCGGCGAAACTCGCGCCCTCGTTGATCGCGGTGGCCAGGCCGTCGAGCACGTCGCCGAGGGCGCCATCGCGAGTCTGCGCGCGCAGGCTCTCCAGCGCCGGTACCAGCGCCATGCCGGTGTCCAGCAGCAGGGCGAGCTGCTCGGTGAAGAAGCGCCGTCGTCCGCGGCGATCACCGCTGCCGGCGCCGCGTCGCCGCGGCAGGCGGGCCATCGGTGCAAGTGGTTTCGTCGCGGCGGCGGGCTTGGTCCGCCGGACGGCGACCGTTGCACCGAGTTCGATGGCCATGGCGTTCAGCCAACGTGCCCGAGCACGCGGCCAACCTCCTCCAGCGTCGTCTGTCCCTCGCGCACGCGCAGCAAGCCATCGTCCAGGAGGGTCGGCACGCGGTGGCGCGCGACGTAGTCGCTCAGGTCATCACGGCTCGGCGCCGTGACCATCAGGGACTGCAGTTCGCCGCTGGCCTCGACGATCTCGTGGATGCCGAGCCGCCCCTTGTAGCCCGAGTCGTAGCACTGTCCGCAACCGCGCCCGCGGGCCAGGCGCAGGCGGGCGCCGGGTTCCGCGCGGCAACGCTCGACCAGCTCCGGCGGGGCGACGTAGCTCGTCCGGCAATGCTCGCACACGGTGCGCACCAGGCGCTGGCCGACCACGCCGACCAGGGCCGAGGACAACAGGTAGGGCTCGACGCCCATGTCGACCAGGCGGGTGACCGCACTGATGGCATCGTTGGTGTGCAGGGTCGACAGCACCAGGTGACCGGTCAGTGCAGCCTGCACGGCAATCTGGGCCGTCTCGCGATCGCGGATCTCACCGACCATGACGACGTCCGGGTCCTGACGCAGTACGTGGCGCAACAGGCGTGCGAAGCTGAGCCCGGTGGCCTCGTTGACCTGGTTCTGATTGACCGTGTCCATCTGGTACTCGACCGGGTCCTCGATCGTCACCAGGCTCTTCTCACTCGAGTTGAGATACTCGACGGCGGCGTACAGGGTGGTCGTCTTGCCGCTACCGGTCGGCCCGGTGACCGGCAGCAGGCCGTGACTGCGCGCGAGCAGGCCGCGGAAGAGTTCGAGGTTGGCCGCCGCCATGCCGAGCCGGTCGAGCTGGACGATGCCGCTCTGACGATCGAGCACGCGCAGGACGACCTTCTCGCCGAAGATCCCCGGCAGCGAGCTGAAGCGCAGGTCGACCACCCGCCCGCCGGTGGAGACCTGGATGCGGCCGTCCTGCGGCAGGCGGCGCTCGGTGATGTCGAGATTGGCCATGACCTTGAGCCGCGAAACCGCCGCGGCGTGCACGTCGATGGGCGAGGCCATGCCTTCGTAGAGCATGCCGTCGATGCGGAAGCGCACCCGCGAGCGGGTCCGCGAGGGTTCGATGTGGATGTCGCTGGCACCGTCGCGGATGGCGCGCTGGATGATGGCGTTGACCAGGTTGATGACCGGGCTGCCCGCCGCCATCTCGTCGATCACGGCGAGGTTGTCCGGCAGCGCGTTGTCGACGAGTTCGAAGTCCTCCTCGAAGTTGCCGAGCAGGTCGTTGACCGCCACCCCGCCCTGCAGGGCGTGGTCGATGACCTCGCGGATCTCGCCCGAGGCCACCAGCACCGGCCGCACGTAGCAACCGCTGCGCTCCTCGACCTCGTCGATGACCGGTACCGCCTGCGGGTCCATCGTCGCCAGGGTCAGCGTGTCGTGGACCTTGAACAGCGGCAGCACCGTGAGGCGCAGGCAGGTGGCACGGTCGAGCGTGCCGACCACGTCAGGGTCGTAGAGGCCCGGACGCAGGCGTGCATAGGGCACCCCGAGCTGCAGGGCCAGCACGCGCAGCAGGTCGGGCTCGCTGACCCAGCCCTTGTCGACCAGGATGCGTCCCATCTTCTTGCCGGTCTCGCCCTGCAGGCGCACGGCCTCGGCCACCCGGGCCTCGTCGAGCAAGTCCTGTTCGACGAGGAGGTCACCGAGCCGCGCGCCAGCGCGCGAGGGCCGCCGTGGCGCGTCCTCGAACGCCGCGCTGATGAACTCGACGTACTCGTCGATGCCGGTCAGGCGCAGGATGTCCGAATTCAGCGCGTTGACGTTGAGCAGGCTCAGCGAACCGCCGCGCGAGGCCAGCAGGTGGTGGGCATCGACCAGTGCTTCGAGCGCCGCGCTGCCGAGGTGACTGACCAGTTCGAGGTCGACCGCAACCCACAGGTCCTTGGCCGCCACGCACTGGTCGATGCCGTGCAGGAAGGTGTCGAGGGCGGCGGGTTCGTTGAAGTCCGGCCCCGGGGCCAGCCGCATCGTCGTGCCGATGCGGTCACGCAGCAGTTCAGCCGGCACGGGCGAGTTCCGCCGGGCCGTCCTGCAGCGCCCGCATCTTGGCCACCAACGGGCCGGGCTTGTCGAACAGGTAGCCTTGCAGGTAATCGATGCGCAGGTCGCGCAGCATCGCACAGGTCGCCTGGTCCTCGACGAACTCGGCCACGGTCTTGAGATCGAGCGCGTGGGCGAGGCGGTTGATGACGTCGACGAAGGTGCGGTCGAAGGCGTTGGACGTCATGCGCTTGACGAAGCTGCCGTCGATCTTGACCACGTCGACCGGCAGACTGCGCAAGTAGCCGAAGGAACTCATGCCGCTGCCGAAGTCGTCGAGCGCGATGTGGCAGCCCGCCGCCCGCAACCGGGACAGCATGTCCAGGCCGTGGGCGAGGTTGGCGATGGCCGCCGTCTCCGTGACCTCCACGCACAAGGCCTCCGCCGGCACGCCGTAGTGCGCCAGCCAGCCCAGGATGTTGTCGGCCAGCCCGGCCGCGCCCATCGACTGGCCGGAGACGTTGACCGCCGCGCGCAGCGGACGGCCGCCACGACCGAAGTATGCGCCCAGCGTGGCGATGGTGTTTTCAATCACCCAGCGATCGAGATCGGGCATCAGGCGGAAGGATTCCGCCACCGGGATGAACACGCCCGGCGAGACCAGGGCACCGTCATCGGTGCGCAACCGCACCAGGACCTCCATGTACGGCACGTCGTCGGCGGCGAGCGGCACGATGGCCTGGGCGAACAGCTCCAGCCCCTCGCCCTTGAGTGCGCGTCGCAACAGGCCGACGACGTCGAGCTGCTCGCGTTGCTGGTTGATGGCCGCGTCGCCGGCTGCGTGCAGCACGGCCTGGCCGCCGCCGGCGGCCTTGGCCTCGCGCAGCGCGATGTCGGCGATGGTGAACACCGCCGCGGAGTCGTCCGTGCCACCGTCGATCAGGCAACCGCCGATGCTGACCGCGATCTCCAGCGCCTGGCCCTGGTGGAAGAAGCCGAGCTGGCGCATGGTCTGGCACAGACGCTTCGCGTAGGCGTCGATGGCCGCGCGCGACGGCAGTTCGACGACCAGCGCGAATTCGTCGGCGCCGAGGCGACCGACCCGCGGCACGATCCCGGCATCGAGGCGGGGCAGGATCTGGGCGACGTGCCGCAACAGGTCGTCGGCGGTGCTCATGCCGACCTGGTTGTTGAGGATCTGGAAGTTGTCGATGTCCAGCACCAGCAGCGCGCGACTGCCGCCGTCGCCCGGCGGCGCGTCGATACAGTCGTCGATGACCGCCTCGATGCCGCGCCGGTTGAGCGCGCCGGTCAGGTGGTCGCGGCTGTGCTGCAGGAGCTTGGCCACCTCGGTCGCGACCACTTCGCACATGCGCCGATCGCTGTTGGTGAAATGCGCCCGCGCCAGCGGGCGCGCGAACAACAGCAGGCCGACGATGCGCTGCCCCTCGATGCGGATCGGCGTGGCGCACAGCTTGTAGTCGATCGCAACGTCGGTGTGCAGCCAGTCGACGACGTCGTCGCGGTTGAGCACCAGCGTGGTGGGGTCGCCGACGAGATAGTCGAGCATGGCGCGCGCCACCAGCCGGCACTCGTCGTCGTCGAGTTCGATGCGCGCGGTACGCGCATCGAGGCAGGTGTCCTGGTCGGGGACGTAGAAGAGCACGAGGTCGAGATCGAGGTGGGCGCGGGTGGTCTCGGCGAGTTCGCGCAAGGCATCCTGCACCCGCGCCGGGTTGCTGACCTGGCGGTGATCGAGTTCGTAGACGAAATTGAGCTCCTCGTAACGGGTGGCGAGCTCCTGCGACATGCCTTCCAGCACCTCGCTGCGGGCGAGGTCGCTCGCGATCAGCCGCGTCACACGCTCGAACGTCGCCACCAGGCGCTCGTCGGTCACCGTCCCGGCCGGCAGGAGCAGGTTCAGCCACAGCGGCTCGGCCGCGGCGCCATGACTGAGGGGCAGTCGCAGGGCATCGCGACCGTCGTCGAACGAGCCGTGCGCGATGCTGCCCGCCGCCGTTGCGGCGCCATCGCGCCAGGTCACCGCGGCGAGTTCGCTCGCGTCGCCGGACGTCGTCAGCACCTCGCCAGCAGGGGTCGCCAGGCTCAGCGCCGCACCCGCGCCGCAGACGGCGGCGATGACCTCGGCATAGGGCGCGAGGTCGAAACCGGTGAGGCTGTCACGGTTCATCGCTGCAAACCTCCGCCACGGCGAAGTGTTCGGCCAGGCGCGCGACGACGCGCCGCGGGCTCACCGGCTTCTCGAGGAAATCCGCGTTCTCGACGCTGCACGCCCAGGCCCGCAGGTCACGATCGGTACGCGAGGTCATGACCAGTACCAGGCGATCCGGGCGCGGGAAGCGGCTCGCGACCGCGGCGACCAGCTCACGCCCGCCGAGCCGCGGCATCTGCACGTCGGTGATGAGCACGTCGGCATCGCAGGTCTCGAGCAGCGCCAGCGCCTGTTCGCCATTGCTCGCCGTGCGCACGGCGTAGCCGGCACGCACCAGGAACTGGCTCAGGACATGGGTGACGTAGGCCTCGTCGTCGACGACGAGCACCCGGGCTCCGCTCATACGGCCTCCTGCAGCAGATGCGCGGACTTGCGCAGTTCGATGGTGAACGTGCTGCCCTCGCCGGGCTCTGACGCGACGTGCAGGCGGCCGTTGTGCAGGGCGACGATCTCGCGCGCGAGCGCGAGGCCGAGGCCGTGACCGCCGCGCGCGACGGCGGCCTCGTCCTCGGCGCGGTAGAACTTCTCGAAGATGCGGCCGCGCTCGGCGGCGGCGATGCCGAGACCCGTATCGATGACCTGGATCAGCAGCGCGTCGTCGCTCTCTTCGGCGCGCAGGGTGACGTTGCCGCCCGGCTTGTTGTACTTGACGGCATTGGCCAGCAGGTTGTTCAGGGCGACGCGGAACAGGTCCTTGTCCAGCGCGACCACGCCAAGGCGCGGACTGACGTCGAGCGTCGTCGTCAGCCCCTGCGCCGCGGCCGCGCGGCGCACGGTCTCGAAAGCGTCCTCCAGCATCGCGGCCAGCTTGACCCGTTGCCGGTCGAGTTCGAGCGCGCCGGATTCGAGCCGGGTCAGGTTGAGCAGGTCGTTGACGAGGTTGGCCAGGCGATCGACCTCGTCCTCGATCACGTTCAGCGAATTGACCGCCTCGGCGCCGAGATTCGCCTCGATGTCGGCAATCAGCTCGGTGTGCATGCGGATGACGTTGAGCGGTGATTTCAACTCGTGCGCGACGTGGCCGACGAAGTCGTCGCGTGACTTGCGAGCCAGCGCCTCGCTGCTGACGTCGCGGAAGACAACCATGGTCGAACCCGAGGCCCGCGCTCCCTCGAGCGGCCGTGCCCACACCGCGATGCGGCGCGTGTTGTCCCCTTCGAAGGTGTACTCGAGGCGGTCGGTCCGCCGCAGCCGGGTGACATTGGCGTAGTAGCGGCTGAGCAGGGTCACGATCTCGGTGCGCTCGCACCACTCGTGGGGCTTGTGTCCGACGATCGCCGCGGGCGCCACCCCGGTCAGGGTCTCGATGCGGGCATTGGCATAGGTCGCCACCCCGCTCTCGTCCATGATCAGCAGACCGTCGGGCAGGGTCTCCAGGGCCGCCTCGGCACAACGTTTCTGGTAGGCGACGAGGCGGTTGTGCGCAAAACCGTCGAGTTGCGCATCGGCGAGGTCACCGACCCGGCGCTCGACAGTGGCGAGCAGGGTCGCGAGGCTGGCGGTGAGGGTGTCCGGTGACACCGGCGGGACGCCCGGGACGAGGTCGGCCTTTGCCCAGGCCTGGTCGACGAGGCGTCGCGTAGCATCGAGCGCACGCTGCTGCGAGACGAGCAGCGCGCCGCCGCCGAGGGCGACGAGCGCGAGCGGCAGCAGCGCCGGCCAGGCCGCGGCGACAGCTGGGCCGTCGACGAAGGCTCCCGGCAGCACGAACGGCGACGCGCCGGCAACGACACAAAGGGCGAAGAAGGCGGGCGTACGAAATTGGCCAGGTGTGATGTGCATGCCGCGGCTGTTCGGTTCGATCACCGGGAGCAGCGGCCGCAACGGCCGGATCTTTAGCCGGCCGTCCCGCCGCGCGAATCGGCACGACGGGTGAATATCGTTGATTTATCAGTGCCTTGAAATCATTCCTCGCTGCCCAGCCAACCGCCGTCGACGGCCAGGATGGCGCCCGTGGCGAAACTCGAGGCGGCGCTCGCGAAGTAGAGCGCGGCGCCGACGATCTCCTCCGGTTCGCCGCCGCGCTTGAGCGCCATGCGCTCGGCGCGCTCGGCGAAGGCGTCCATGTCCCAGGCCTTGGAGATGTCGGTGAGGAAGGGTCCGGCCATGATGCAGTTGACGCGCACCTTGGGCCCATAGGCGTGGGCGAAGGCACGGGTGATCATGTTCAGGCCGGCCTTGGCCGCGCCGTAGGGCTGCGAACCCGGGCTCGGCGTCATCGACGCGGTGCTCGAGATGTTGATGATGGCGCCGCCCTCGCCCGCCGCCATGCGCTTGCCGACCAGCGCCATCAGGCGGAACGGTGCCTTGAGATTCAGGCCGACGACCTTGTCGAAGAGTTCCTCCGTGACCTCGTCCAGCGCGGGATAGAGTGGCGACATGCCGGCATTGTTGACCAGGATATCGACGTGGCCGAAGTGGGCATGGACGGCGTCCACCATCGGTTCGAGGTCGTCCCAGCGTCCGAGATGGCAGGCATACGGCAGGGCGCGGCGGCCGAGCGCCTCGACTTCGCGCGCGACCGCCTCGCACTTGTCCAGCTTGCGGCTGACGATGGCGACGTCGGCGCCACGCTCGGCGAAGGCCAGCGCCATCTGCCGGCCCAGTCCGCGGCTGCCGCCGGTCACCAGCGCCACCTTGCCCGTCAGGTCAAACAGGTCCTTGCTCATACTTCCCCCTATTCAGCGTCGTTCGTGGTCATCGCGTGGGCGGCCCCTGCCGCGGCCCGCCACCCACCGCAGCGCATCCTAACCGAAGCCGTCCCTGCCAGGCGCCGCCAGGCCAGCGCCCCGCGCGCGCGTACCGCGGCGGGCAACGCGAGCAGGTCGCCGGCGCCGCCGCCTGCCGGCCCGGCGGCGGGGCGCATCCCGCGGCGGCATCCAGTAAGCTGCGCATCCGAGCGCGAGCGAGACGATGTCAGGACGAAACAGCAAGCCCGCCGCCCCGGCGCGGCATTCGCCGGCCCCGGCGCGACGCGGTCGCGCCAGCCGCATGGCCCCCGCGGAACGCCGCGCGCAACTCGTGCGCTGCGCCGTCGGCGTGTTCGCGGCCAACGGCTTCGGCAACGCCGGCCACGCCCAGGTCGCCGAAGCGGCCGGCGTCTCGACGCCGACGGTGTTCCTCTATCTGCCCAACCGCCAGGCGCTGGTCGATGCCGTGCTCGACGTCGTCGAAGAGTACTTCCTGCGCATGATCGCGCACGTCATCGCGACCGAGCGCGGCGCCGCGGCGCGGCTGCGCGGCATCGTGCACGCCTATGCCGAGGGCATCGATCGCGATCCCGACTACGTACAGGTGTTCCTGTGCTGGGGTGCGGTCACCCACACCGAGTCGTGGCCGCGCTACGTCGCTTTCCAGGACCGCGTGCTGGCGGTCTTCGAAAACGTCATCCGTGACGGCATCACCGAAGGCGAGGTGTCGGCCGGCACCGATCCCGTCCTCGGTGCCCACCTCGTGGCCGGCGCGGCCACCATGATCGCGCAGATGAAACGCCGCCGTCGCTCCCCCGCCCAGGTCGATGCCTTCATCGACGCCCTCGTCCAGGGGGCCCTGGTCGAACGCTGAAACCCGACGGCAGGCAAAGAAAAAGGGGCACTCCGGCCCCTCAAGGTTCCTATGCCACCGTGTGATCCGCGCCTGGCGAGCGCGGGATGGCAGTGTGGGAGGAAGACTGTCTGGTGACGCCTCAGCGCATGAACGACTGCAGCGCGGCGCCGTAGCCGGCGCGCACCGATGCCGCGCAGACATCCTGCAGCGCGGGCGGCGCGAACTCGTGGTTGAGCGCGTCCTGCTCGAGCGCCGCGCGCTGGCCGCGGAACACCATGCCGATCGGCAGGCGCCCCTCGGCCCGCAACGCGCTCATGCGCACGAAGGCCTGGGCGCGATCGCCCGGGTCGTAACCGTCCTCGGCGTCGAGGTCGTAGACCTGGGTGCGCCAGTCGCGGTAGGTGTCGTTGTAGGTCACGCAGGGCGACAACACCTCGAGGAAGGACATGCCGTGGCCGGCCGCCGTGTGTTCGAGCGCGGCGCGGGTCAGGCGCAGCAGCTGCGCCGGCTGGCCCGAGTAGCCGCGGGCGAGGAAGGTCGAGCCCGGGATGGCGAGCCCCATCATGATGGGGTCGAGATCCTCCTCGATGTTGTCGCCGTAACCGCTCGGGCTGGTCGGCGAGGGCTGGCCTTTGGTCAGGCCGTAGGTGCCGTTGTTCATCACGATGTAGGTGACGCCCGGGTTGCGCTTGAGCGCGTGCACGAGGTGGCCGCCGCCGATGGCATAGCCGTCGCCGTCACCGCCGACGCCGATCACGGTCAGCTCGGGATTGGCGAGCTTGGCGCCGGTGGCGGTCGGCAGCACGCGGCCGTGCAGGGTGTGATAGCCGTAGCACGGCAGGTTGTTCTGCAGCGAGCCCGAGCAGCCGATGCCGGCGACGACCAGGCGCTGGTGCGCCTCGACGCCGAGTTCGTCCAGCGCATTGGTCAGCGCCTGCAGGACACCGAAATCGCCGCAACCGGCGCACCAGATCGGGCGGGCGGGGGTAAACGTCTTGGTCATGCGACTTCGACCTCCTTCTGCGAGATACCGAGATCGGACATCACCCGCTGCACCAGCTCGTCGGCGCGCATCGGGGTGCCGTCGTACTTGAGGAAGCTGTGCAGGTGGGCTTCCTCCGCGCCCTGCGCGACCAGCAGCTTGGCGAGCTGCGCGGTGGCGCTGTACTCGACCACGTAGACGCGCTTGCAGCGCCGCGTGAAGGCCGCGGTCTCCTCCAGCAGCGGGAAGAGCGTGCGCGGCTGGTGGTACTGGGCGTGGATGCCCTGCCCGGCCAGGATGTCGATGGCCTCGAGGATGACGCCGTAGGTCATGCCGACGCCGATGAAGGCGATGTCGGCGGTGTCGACGCCGTGGTGCACGGCACGCGGCAGCTCGGCCTTGATGGTCTCGAGCTTCTTCTGCCGCTTGTCGACCATCTTCACGCGGTTGACCGGATCGGTGGAGACCAGGCCCCACTCGTCGTGTTCGTTGCCGGTGACGAGCGTCATGCCGTTCGGTGTACCGGGCGCTGCAAAGGGCGACACGCCGTCCTCGCTGAACGCATAGCGCTTGTAGACCTCCATGCCGGCCAGGGCTTGGGCGTCGACGCGCTTGCCACGGTCGACCACCACGGCGTCGAGGTCGAACGGGTCGACCGTGGCGAGGTTCTGCGCCAGGCCCTGGTCGAGCGCCATGAACACCGGCAGCTGGTACTTCTCGGCCAGGTTGCAGGCGTCGATGGTGAGGTAGAAACACTCTTCCGGGGTGCCGGGTGCGAGTACCACGCGCGGGAAATCGCCGTGGCCGCCGTAGACCATCAGGTTGACGTCGCTCTGCTCGGGCTTGGTCGGCAGACCCGTACTGGGGCCGCCGCGCTGGGCGTCGACGATGACCAGCGGGATCTCGGCCATGCCGAGCTGGCCGATGCCTTCCTGCATCAGCGACAGTCCCGGGCCGCAGGTCGCGATCATGGTGCGGGTGCCGGTCAGCGCCGCGCCGATCGCCATGTTGATCGCTGACAACTCGTCCTCGGCCTGGCGCACCACGCCGCCGTGTTTCGGCAGCCACTTGACCAGCCATTCCATGATGTCGGTCGAGGGCGTGATCGGGTAGCCGGCGAAGAAGCGCCCGCCGCCGACGAGGAAGCCGAAGGCGACCGCCTCGTTACCCGTGATCAGCATGTGCTGGCGGTTCTCGCCCGACTGCTCGACGTCGTACAAGCCGCTGCCGGCCGTGAGATCGGCTTCGTCGGCGAGCTGGCAGCCGATGGCGAGTGCGTCGAGGTTGTACTTCAGCGCCTGTGCGCCGCGTCGCCCGAAGCGCTTCTCGAAGGACGTGCGCATGTCCTCGTCGGCGAGCCCGATGAGGCGGCCGATGACGGCGAACGAGATGCTGTTCTTGTAGATGTCGCGGCGGAAGGTACGCACGGCGTGGCGGCTGAGCGGCACGCCGATGAGGCGGGTGCCGGCGGGGACGCCGGTGTCGGCCGGTAACGCGCCGCCCGAGTTGTCGTAGATGACCACGCTGCGCTCGTTCAGGCGATAGGCGTGCTTCTTCACCGCCAGCGGATCGAACGCGACCAGGAGATCGATGTGGCTGCCGATGCACAGGCGCTCGCCGTCGTAGGCGCGCAGGGTCGCGGCAGTGATGCCGCCCTTGATGCGCGAGAGCACGTCGCGCTCGGTGTATACGCGCAGGCCGTATCCGCGCAGCACGTCGGCGAGGATGTTGATGACGGTCAGGGAACCGTCGCCGCCCTGGCCGGAGACGATGACATTGAGGTCGGTCAGCTTGCGCTTGCTCATGCCGCGCCCTCCTGCGGTACCGCTTTCTTCTTCGGCGGTGGGGGCGGCAACGGCCGCCATTCGCGCGGCGAATTGCCGGGCTCCCAGCCACGGTAGTAGTTCTTGGGATCGAGGTTGCCGATCGCCTCGCGCTCGGGCAGCGTCGGCATCAGCGCCGGCAGCGGCCGGTTGCGCTTGTAGATCGAGAGGCGTGCGACCAGCTCCTTGCCCTTGGGCTCGTCCTCCAGCGGCCGCGTCTCGACCCAGCCGTCCTCGACCAGTGCCTGCCATGCGCGGTGACCGGCCTCGGTGCGGATGACGGTGAAGGTCCAGCCGTCGAGCCCGATGCCGCCGAGCCCGATATCGGCGTTGTCCGCCGAGTAGTCCATGCAGTAGAGGCAGGCCGGCCGGGCGTACTTGCCGAAGGCCTTGAGCGACTTGACCTCGTCGCGGCCGTCGGCGAGCTTGATCTCGACGCGGCCCTTGATGTTGATGTTCTTGATGTCCTTCTTCGGCACCTGCAGGTCTTCGGCCAGCCAGTCGATGCCCTTCTCGGTAAAGGATTCCGAGCAGAACAGGCCGATCACGAGGCCGATGTTCTTGCGGTACCACTCGGCGACGTCGAGGCGGATGCTCGAATGCTGCTGCTGGCGCACGCCGTCGACCTGGCACGGCACGCCGACCACCGCGAGCGGCGCGATGTTCTGCTTCATCGCCTCGACCAGGCCCAGCGTGTTGGGCTGGTAGGTATAGCGCGAGCGTGCGCCGGCCAGCACCTCTTCCGGCGTGGTCTGCAGTTGCGAGACGCCCATCTGCGGGTTGTCACCGACCTCGCGCCCGGACACCACGCCCTTCAGCGTGCCTTTCTTCAGGCCGTGCACGAGCAACGCCGAACACACCCCGCCGTCCTGGCCGTTCTCGGCCCAGGCCTTGTCGGTGGCGCGGGCGTAGACGGCATAGGCATAGGGCCCGAAACCCTCGTCGACGTGCGGCTCGATGAGGCCGATCTGCGATTTCAGGTCCTGGTCGGTCGGGCGCAGCACCGGGCAGGCGTCGACACACAGTTCGCAGAACACGCAGGCGTTGTCACGCGCGGCGACCGGTTTCTCGTTGGCATAGTCGAAGACGTCGACCGGGCAGATCGTGACGCAGGCCGCGCAGCCGATGCACTTGCCGGGATCGACGACGTCTTCCATCAGCATGTCGACGGCCTTGAAACCGCCGCGGTTGTATTCGGAACGCCAGGCGTAGGCCCACTCGTTGGGGTCGGCGCCTTCCTCGAGCAGGGTGCGGTAGCGCCCCTGTACTTCGCGGGTGAGGTGATCGAGATCCACTGACGAAGACTCCTTGGGTGCTTGATCAAGCGGCTGAGAACGTAGCGCGATGATGGCGCCACTTGGTTAGAATTGAGGCCCTGTCGGCCCGCGCGAGCGAATCGAGGTCATGCCCAAGTCCGCCAAACCCAGCCTGCATCGCGACGCCTGGCTCGCCAAGGCACTCGACGTGCTGTTCTCGCAAGGCATCGGCAACGTCAAGGTCGAGACGCTCGCGCGCGAACTCGAGGTGACCAAGGGCAGCTTCTACTGGCATTTCAAGAACCGCGACGAGCTGCTGCACCAGATGGTCGACTGGTGGCGTGACAAACAGCGCGCTTTCATCGACGGGCTCGACGTCAACCACATCAGCGATGCGCCCAACCTGATCAAGTCCGTCATCGAGTTCACCGATCACACCGAGGACTCCCGTCACGACGTCGCGATGCGCGAATTCGCGCGCTTCGACGACTATGCCGCCGCCGCGGTGGCCGACATCGACCGCCGCCGCATCGACTACCTGCGCGCGGTGTTCCAGGCCGCCGGCTTCGACGATGCCGAGGCCCTGTTGCGCGCGCAGGCGCTGTACTTCTACCAGGTGGGCGAATACACGACGTCGCTCACCCCGAACGACGCCCTGCGTGACGAACTCGCCGAGCGCCGCTTCCGCCTGCTGATCGGCAACGCGCCGAACGCCTGAGGCGAATCAGCCCGGCAGCCCCCTGCAGGCGCCGTACCGGGCCGTACCGTACGCTTCCGTATGGTACTGGCCCGGCACTATACCGATGCGTATGGATCAATGCAACGCGGTCGCCGCGACGCGACGGCAGCGCTGCTCGCTGCCCAGGCAGTGGGACGGTGCGGGCGGGCGGCACGGGAGAGTACCCACCGCTGGCGCGGTGAGCGGCGGCGGGATCAGGGTGGCGCGAGCTCGAACCAGAATTCGCGCAGGAAGCCGCGTCGATCGGCGTGGAACAACTGCCTTCCGGCGACCGCTTCACCCGCCTCGCAACGCCACGCGTAGAGCGTCGCGCGGCCTGTTGCGTAGGCTGGCATGTCGCCGTCGTTACCCGGATCGCGGCAGTAGGCGCGCATGGCGGCGGTCGCGCGGCGGGTGACCCGCGCCCGCTCGTCACACGGCAGGTTGGCGCCGTAGTGGGTAGTGTCCGGATTTATGTGCACAACCGCTTGAGAGCGGAGGGGTGGTCATGGCAAGAGGTTGATTGTGCAAGTCGACCTACTCTCAGAGGAGAGCGCCATGACCACCGAGAAGAAGCGTAACGC
>JBFXAQ010000011.1:0-214383 GCA_050184115.1 Gammaproteobacteria bacterium
TCCTTGAGGGTATCAACAACACCATCAAGGTCATCAAGCGGCGCGCTTATGGGTACAGAGACCAGGATTACTTCTTCCTGAAAATACGCGCCGCCTTCCCCGGTATTGCGCGATGAACCTTTTTTTTGCGGTGAACGGTGCCGGGGCGCGGTATCGTAGGCAGCCGCGGCCGCTGGCCGCACGAGAGTCGACCGCATGACCGAGACGACGCGCGTGTTCCTGATCGGTCCGATGGGAACCGGCAAGACCACTATCGGCAGCCAGCTCGCGCGCGGCCTGCATTTCGATTTCGTTGACGCCGACCACGAGATCGAGGCACGGACCGGGGCGAGCATCTCGCTCATTTTCGATGTCGAAGGCGAGGCGGGTTTCCGCGACCGCGAGCGGCGTATCATTGACGAACTGAGTCAGCGCGACGGCATCGTGCTCGCCACCGGCGGTGGCGCGGTTCTCGCCGCCGACAACCGCGAACACCTCGCTGCCCGGGGCTTTGTCGTCTACTTGCGCACGGGGCTCGAAGCCTTGCTCAAGCGCATGCGCTTCGACACCACCCGACCGTTGTTACGGACCGAGAACCCGGAGGCGACCCTGAAACGCATCATCGAGGAGCGTGAGCCCTTGTACACGAGCATCGCCGACCTGATTGTCGACACCGGCCGGCTGTCCGTCCGTCAGGTGGTCAGGCGTATCGCCGCGGAGTTGCCATGAGCGTCACCCTCAAGGTCGAGCTCGGCACACGCGCCTACCCGATCCATATCGGTGCCGGCCTGCTCGACGACGCCGCGCTGCTGCCCGGACTGGTGGGCTCGGCCCAGGTCGTGGTGATCACCAACGAGGTCGTCGCGCCGCTCTACCTGCGGCGCGTGACACGGCATTTCGCGGACCGCCAATGCCACGTCCACGAACTGCCGGACGGCGAAGGTGCCAAGAGCTTCGCCAATTTCGAGCGCGTGATGGGCTTCATGATCGAACGACGGATCGAGCGCGGCGCGACCATTGTCGCGCTCGGCGGCGGCGTGGTCGGGGATCTCGCCGGTTTCGTCGCGGCCTGCTACCAGCGCGGCATCGCCTTCGTCCAGGTGCCGACGACACTCCTCGCCCAGGTCGATTCGTCGGTCGGCGGCAAGACCGCCATCAACCACGCACTCGGCAAGAACATGGTCGGCGCGTTTCACCAGCCGACGGCAGTGGTGGCCGACATCGACACCCTCGAGACCCTGCCGCCGCGCGAGTTCAGCGCCGGACTGGCCGAGGTCATCAAGTACGGACTCATCCGCGACCGTGCGTTCCTCGAGTGGTTGGAAACGAACCTCGACGCCCTCGTCGCCCGCGAACCCGGCGTGCTGAGTGAGGCCATCCTGCGTTCCTGCGAGAACAAGGCCGAGGTCGTCGCTGGCGACGAGTTCGAGACCGGTATGCGTGCGACCCTCAATCTCGGGCATACCTTCGGCCACGCCATCGAAACCGCTCTCGGCTACGGCGCCTGGCTGCACGGCGAGGCGGTCGCCGCGGGCACCTGCATGGCGGCAGCGCTGTCCGCCCGCCTGGGCTGGCTCGCCGCGGGCGACGTGGCGCGCATCGAGACCCTCCTGCAGCGTGCCGGGCTGCCGCTGCGACCACCGCCAGGCATGGAGCCGGCGCAGTTCATGGACGTCATGGCGCGTGACAAGAAGAACGTCGGCGGTCACATCCGGCTGGTGCTGTTGCAGGCGCTCGGTGAGGCCGTGGTGACCCGCGACTACCCGCCGGAGGCGCTCGCGGCGACGCTCGCGGCGGCGACCAGCCCGGCCTGAGGATCCGCGCGAGGACCGCCGGCATGACGCTCGCCGCCTACGCCGTGACCGCCGCGTCGAGCCGCGGACGATGTATTCCCGAGCCGCCGCCGACCTGGCGCGACGAGTTCCAGCGCGACCGCGACCGGGTCGTCCACAGTTCGGCCTTCCGGCGCCTCGAGTACAAGACGCAGGTGTTCGTCAACCACGAGGGCGACATGTTCCGCACCCGCCTCACGCACTCGCTCGAGGTTACGCAGATCGCCCGCACGGTGGCACGCGCCCTGAGCGTGAACGAGGACCTCACCGAAGCCATCACGCTCGCCCATGACCTCGGCCATACGCCCTTCGGTCATGCCGGACAGACCGCCCTTGACGAGGCCATGCGCCCGTTCGGCGGTTTCGAGCACAACTTGCACTCGCTGCGCGTCGTCGATCGGCTCGAAACGCGCTATGCCGAATTCGACGGCCTCAACCTGTTGTTCGAAACGCGGGAGGGCATCCTCAAGCACTGCCGTCCCGAACGGGCGCGAGAACTCGGCGCGGTGGCGCAGCGCTTCCTCGACGGTCAACAGGCGACGGTCGAGGCGCAGATCGCCAACGTCGCCGACGAAATCGCCTATAACCACCACGACATCGACGATGGGCTGCGCTCCGGCATCCTGGCGTTCGACGCCATCGCCGCGCACCCGGTGTTCGGGCGGGCGTTGGCGGAAAGCCGTGCCCGCGCCGCCGATCTCGGCGGCAAACGTCTCGTCTACACTGCCATCCGCAGCATGCTCGGCCTGTTCGCCAACGACCTCATCGATGGGAGCCGGCGCCGGCTCGAGGCCGCTGGCTGCGCCACGGTGGAGGACGTCCGCGCATTGGCGCAGCCGGTCGTGGCCCTGTCGCCCGACGTCCTCGAGCACCATCTGAGCCTCAAGCGGCTGCTCCATCGCGAGCTCTACAGCGACCCGCGCGTGCGCGAGTTCACCCAGGCCGGCGCGCGGACCATCGCCGATCTTTTTGCCCGTTTCATGGATACGCCGGCCTTGCTCCCCGGCGAACGGCGCCCGTCGCCGGGCGCCGACGAAGCCTCGCGCGCTCGCGCGGTTGCCGATTACATTGCCGGCATGACTGATCGCTTCGCCATTGCCGAGCACCGCCGACTGGTCGGGCACGACTACTGGCCCGAACGGCGCGGCGCGCGCTGAGGCGTCCCGGCTTGGCCGTGCAACTCACCCCACCGTCGGCGGAATACCCCTATCAGCTCACCGAGAGCCTGCGCCAGCGCCTCGATCTCGTTCACCACCTGGTCGAATTCGGCCGCCAGGTCATCGTCGTCCAGGGGCCGCGCGGCAGCGGCCGCTCGCGCCTGCTCGGTACCGTCGCGGACGAGGCTGCAGGCGACTGGGAGACGGTGTTGCTCGAGGGGCGCCAGCACAATGGCGCGGCTGCGCTGATCGGAGCGTGGACCGAAGCCTTGGGTGCACCGCCGGGCGCGGACGATGGCGACATCGACATCCTACGCGAAGCCCTGCACCGTCTGACCCGCCAGCGCCGGCGCTGCGTGCTGCTGGTCGACGATGCGGATGCGCTGGACGACGACGCGGTCGCCCTGCTCCAGGCCATCGCCAATCATCCGCACGACTTCGAGGATACGCGCGTGGTGCTGAGCACCGCCGACGACGGCGAGGAGGATTTCGCAGCCTTTTTCGAAGCTGGCGTGAGCGGTATCGGCATGGTCCACGTAGTCGAAGTGCCGCCACTCGACACAGCGGGCGTGCGCGGTCTGGCCGCTGCCTGGAGCGCGCTCATCGGCCTGCCCCCCTCGGTCGTGCTGCCGGAAGATGCGGTGGATGGGGTGGCGCAAGCAGCCGAAGGTCGCCCCGCCCGCGTGCTCGAATATCTCGCCCAGCGACTCGAGCAGGGTCAGCCGACGGAACAGGAGATCTTCGGTGGGTTCGAACTTCCGGCCCGTCTGAAACGCGTCGGCGGCATCGCCCTGGTGGGAGCGGCCGCTCTCGGGTTGGTCGCCCTGGCCGTGACGCAGCGCGAACGCGCGCCAGCAGCGGTCGCCGAACAGGGTCCGACCCTGATTGAGCTCGAACTACCCGACGCGCCCGCGACGGAGCAGGTGCCGGCGGCGACGGTCGGAGAGGTCACACCGACGCCGGCAGTGCGCGAGATCCCGCTCACGCTCCCCGCCGATGGTGCCGCCAGTGGCAACCCGACGGCACTCGGCACCGCGGCCGAGCCGCGCATCGACACGGATACCGCGTCCCCGCCCATCGGGTCGCCGCCAACGGCGTCTGCCGCGGCGGCGACACCCGAGCCGGCGACCGCGCCACCAACCACACCTGCCCCCGCCTCCGCGAGCGCCCTTGCTGTGCCAACGCCTCCGGCGCCTCGCGACGCCATCGTCCCGCGCCCGCCACTCCCGCCGCTCGATACACCGCCTCGGACGGTCGTCGAACCTGCCCCACCAGAACCCACAGCCTCGGCCCCATCGGAGAACAAGCCGCACGAATCACAGGCCTACAACGCGAAGTGGGTGCTTACACAAAAGCCGGGCGCGTACGTCGTGCAGGTGTTCGGTGGCAGCACCCGGGCGGCGGCGGAGAAGTACCTGCGCGGCCAGGGCGCCCTGCGCGGGCGTGCCGCGGTGCTCGACCTGCGGCGCAACGGCGCACCCTGGCATGTCGTCGTGTGGGGGTTGTTCCCCGATCGCAACGCCGCGGCTGCGGCCATCGCCACCCTGCCCGCGGCTGTCCGTGCTGCCGGCCCGTGGCCACGTAGCGTGGGCTCCCTCACCGAATAGCGGGCATTATCAAGCGCTTGACCACGGGGGTATCGCAGCATCGCGAGGCTCCCGGAGATGACACCCCGGCGACGCCGAGCGTATAATCCGCGTCCTTTTGCGCGCGATTCTGCGTGCCCAGAACACTGTTACTGGACCTTGGAGGCACTCCCCGCGATGGACCAGGCTCGCCCGAGATTTCCGCAGGCCGGCGGCACCGACGCCGGCCTCTATCCCGCTGATTACGAGCACGACTCCTGTGGCGTCGGCTTTGTCGTCGACATGAAAGGGCGGAAATCGCACACCATCATCACCCAGGCGATGACGGTGCTGAAGAACCTGTTGCACCGCGGTGCCTGCGGCTGCGAGGAGAATACCGGCGACGGCGCCGGGATCCTCATACAGATGCCCGATCGCTTTCTGCGCGCGGTGTGCGCCGAGGCCGGCTTCGAGCTGCCCGCGCCCGGCGAATTCGGTGCCGGCCTGGTCTTCCTGCCGCGCGACCACACCCAGGCCCGTTACTGCAAGGAAGCCTTCGAGCACATCATTGCCGAGGAAGGCCAGCGCGTACTCGGCTGGCGCCCGGTGCCGACCGACGACTCCATGATCGGTCCGACCGCGCAGTCGGCCGAGCCCGCCTTCGAGCAGGTCTTCATCGGACGTGGCGCGGCCTTGGCCGATGCGGACGCTTTCGAGCGCAAGCTCTATGTCATCCGCAAGCGCATCGAGCACGAGATCTGGAACAGCGACATCGAAGAGAAGTCGTTGTTCTACATCCCGAGCCTGTCGCACCGCACCCTCATCTACAAGGGCATGCTGATCGGCTCGCAGGTCGAGCCGCTGTTTCCCGATCTCTACGACGAGCGCGTGGAGTCGGCGCTGGCGCTGGTCCACCAGCGCTTCTCGACCAACACCTTCCCGTCGTGGCCGCTGGCGCAGCCGTTTCGCTTCATCGCCCACAACGGCGAGATCAACACCTTGCGCGGGAACATCAACTGGATGCGCGCGCGCGAGGCCCTGTGTCATTCGCACCTGTTCGGCGACGACCTGCAGAAGCTCTACCCCATCGTGCTGGAGGGCAATTCCGACTCGGCCGGTTTCGACCAGGTGCTCGAATTCCTGCACATGGCCGGTCGTCCGCTGCCGCTCGCCGTGCTGATGATGATCCCCGAGGCGTGGAGCGGCCACGATTCGATGGACCCGGCGCGCAAGGCCTTCTACGAGTACCACGCCTGCCTGATGGAGCCCTGGGACGGGCCGGCCTCGATTGCCTTCACCGATGGCAAGGTCATCGGCGCGGTGCTCGACCGCAACGGCCTGCGCCCGTCGCGCTACTACGTGACCAAGGACGACCTCGTCGTGATGGCGTCCGAAGTCGGCGTACTCGACATCCCGCCGGAGAACGTCGTCATCAAGGAGCGCCTGCATCCGGGCCGCATCTTCCTCGTCGATACCGAGCAGGGCCGCATCATCGACGACGCCGAACTCAAGCAGCAATACATCGACGAGCATCCCTACGCGGCGTGGCTCGCCGAGAACCAGGTCGCGGTCGAGACGCTGCCCGAACCGCCGTACGTGCACGAGCCGGACCACGACACCGTGCTGCACCGCCAGCTGGCGTTCGGTTACACCCACGAAGACCTGCGCCTGCTGATGCAACCGATGGCGCAGAGCGGGGCCGAGGCCATCGGCTCGATGGGTACCGACGCCGCACTGGCGGTCCTCTCCGATCGCCCGCGCCTGCTCTACGACTACTTCAAGCAACTCTTCGCCCAGGTCACCAACCCACCGCTTGACGGCATCCGCGAGGAGCTCGTCACCCAGGTCACCACGACCATCGGTCCCGAGCAGAACCTGCTCGAGCCGAGCCCGGCGAGCTGCCGCCAGATCGCGTTGAAGTCGGCCATCCTCGACAACCGCGATCTCGAGAAGATCCGCAACGTCGACACCCAAGGCTTCCGCGCCCACACCATCGACACCACCTACGCGGTGGGCAGCGGCGCGGCCGGGTTGGAACAGGCGTTGGAGGCGATCTGCGACGAGGCCGACGGCGCCATCGACGGCGGCGCCTCGTTCATCATCCTCTCCGATCGCGCGGTCAGCCCCGAGCGTGCGCCGATCCCGGCGGCGCTGGTCACCGCCGGCGTCCATCATCACCTGGTGCGCAACGGCCGGCGCGTGCGCGTAGGCCTCATCGTCGAATCGGGCGAGCCGCGCGAAGTGCATCACTTCGCCGTACTGCTCGGCTACGGCGCTGGCGCCATCAACCCCTACCTCGCCTTCGAGACCCTCGACGACATGCTGCGCCAGGGCATCCTGCGCGAGGTCAAGGGCAAGCGCGACGACGAATCGGCGCACGACGCCGCCGTGCGCAATTACATCAAGGCGGTCAACAAGGGCCTCATCAAGGTCATGTCCAAGATGGGCATCTCGAGCGTGCAGTCCTACCGCGGCGCTCAGATCTTCGAGGCCGTCGGCCTCGACAAACCCTTCGTCGACAAGTACTTCACCTGGACCGCGTCGCGCATCGGCGGCATCGGCATCGACGTGGTCGAGAAGGAAGTCAGCCTGCGCCACCACGACGCCTACCCCGAACGCCAGGTCAAGGCGCCCGAGCTGTCCTGGGGCGGGGAATACCAGTGGCGCCGCGACGGCGAGTACCACCTGTTCAACCCGGAGACGGTCTACAAGCTGCAGCACGCCACGCGCTCCGGCCAGTACGACATCTTCCGCGAGTACACCCGGCTCATCGACGACCAGAGCGAGCATCGCGCGACCCTGCGCGGCCTGTTCCGCTTCCGCAAGGCGGCCGCGCCGCTCGCGCTCGACGAGGTCGAATCGGTCGAGTCGATCATGAAGCGCTTCCACACCGGCGCCATGTCCTACGGCTCGATCTCGGGCGAGGCCCACGAGACGCTGGCCATCGCCATGAACCGCATCGGTGGCCGCTCCAATACCGGCGAGGGTGGTGAGGATCCCGCGCGCTTCAAGCCCGATGCCAATGGCGACCTGCGTCGCAGCGCGATCAAGCAGGTCGCCTCGGGCCGCTTCGGTGTGACCAGCGAGTACCTGGTCAACGCCGACGATCTCCAGATCAAGATGGCGCAGGGCGCCAAGCCCGGCGAGGGCGGCCAGCTGCCCGGCCACAAGGTCTACCCGTGGATCGCCAAGGTGCGCCACTCCACTCCGGGGGTCGGCCTGATCTCGCCGCCGCCGCACCACGACATCTACTCGATCGAGGATCTCGCCCAGCTCATCCACGATCTGAAGAACTCGAACCCGCGGGCGCGCGTGCACGTCAAGCTGGTCGCCGAGGTCGGCGTTGGCACCGTCGCGGCCGGCGTCGCCAAGGCGCACTCGGATGTCGTGCTGATCTCCGGCTACGACGGTGGCACCGGCGCCTCGCCGGTGACCTCGCTCAAGCATGCCGGCGTGCCGTGGGAGCTCGGGCTCGCCGAAACCCAGCAGGTACTGGTCGAGAACAAGCTGCGCGACCGCATCGTGGTCCAGGTCGACGGCCAGATGAAGACCGGCCGTGACTGCGTCATCGCCGCCATGCTGGGCGCCGAGGAGTACGGCTTCTCGACCGCGCCGCTGGTGGTGATGGGTTGCATCATGATGCGCGTCTGCCATCTCAACACCTGCCCGGTCGGCGTCGCCACGCAGAACCCGGTGCTGCGCGCCAAGTTCGGCGGCAAGCCCGAGTTCGTCGAGAACTTCTTCCGCTTCATCGCCGCGGAGATGCGCGAGTACATGGCCGAGCTCGGCGTACGCACGATCGACGAGCTGGTCGGCCGTGCCGACCTGCTCGACATCGAGCCGGCGGTCGAGCACTGGAAGGCGCGTGGTCTCGACCTCTCGCAGATCCTCTACGTGCCCGACATGGGGCCGGACGTCGCCATCCGCTGCGTGCGCGAGCAGGACCACGGCCTCGAGCAGTCGCTCGATGTCACCACCATCGTGCCGCTGTGCAAGGACGCCATCGAGGAAGGCAAGCCGGTCGACGCGATCCTGCCGATCCGCAACATCAACCGGACCGTGGGCACCATCCTCGGCTACGAGATCACACGCCGTCATGGCGCCGCGGGACTGCCCGAGGACACCATCAAGCTGCACTTCAACGGCTCCGCCGGACAGAGCTTCGGCGCCTTCGTGCCGAAGGGTGTATCGATGACGCTCGAAGGCGACGCCAACGACTACGTCGGCAAGGGCCTGTCGGGCGGCCGTATCGTGGTCTACCCACCACGCCACGCGACCTTCGTGCCGGAGGAGAACATCCTCGTCGGCAACGTCACGCTCTATGGCGCGACGCTGGGTGAAGCCTACTTCCGCGGCATCGCGGGCGAACGCTTCGCCGTCCGTAACTCGGGTGCGCAGGCGGTCGTCGAGGGCGTCGGTGATCACGGCTGCGAGTACATGACCGGTGGCACCGTCGTCATCATCGGACCGACCGGGCGCAATTTCGCCGCCGGCATGTCGGGCGGCGAGGCCTTCGTCTACGACCCGGACGGTGTGTTTCCCGCCCGCTGCAATCACGAGATGGTCGACCTCGAAGGCATTGCCACCGAGCGCGAGGAGGACGACGTCCGTCGCTTGCTCAAGAACCACGTGCGCTACACCCAGAGCAGCGTGGCGCAGCGCATCCTCGACCACTGGAACCAGGCCAGGACTAAATTCGTGAAAGTCATGCCCAAGGACTACAAGCGCATTCTGGAAGCGATGGAGAAGGCCCGTCGCACCGGCATCCCCGAGGACGAGGCCGTGATGGAGGCCGCCCATGGCTAAGGTCACCGGATTTCTCGAAGCGAAGCGCGAGAAGCAGCCTTACCGCCCGGTCGCCGAACGTCTCGCCGACTGGCGCCAGGTAATGGCGCCCTATGCGCCGGATCACCTCAACACCCAGGCCGCGCGCTGCATGGACTGCGGCATTCCGTTCTGTCACCAGGGCTGTCCGCTCGGCAACCTGATCCCGGACTGGAACGACCTCGTCTGGCGTGAGCGCTGGCAGGACGCCATCGATCGCCTGCACGCGACGAACAACTTCCCCGAGTTCACCGGCACCTTGTGCCCGGCGCCCTGCGAAGGCTCCTGCGTGCTCGGCATCAACGACGACCCGGTCACCATCAAGGCTGTTGAACTCGCCATCATCGACCGCGCCTTCGCCGAGGGCTGGGTGCAGCCGCAGCCGCCGCAGGTCGAAACCGGCAAGCGCGTAGCCGTGGTCGGCTCCGGTCCGGCCGGGCTCGCCGCCGCCCAGCAGCTGCGCCGCGCCGGCCACCAGGTCACGGTGTTCGAACGCGCCGATCGCGTCGGTGGGCTGCTGCGTTACGGCATCCCGGAGTTCAAGATGGAAAAGCGCATGCTCGACCGTCGCCTCGAACAGATGCAGGCCGAGGGCGTGGTGTTCCGCGTCAACGCCAATGTCGGAGTCGATGTCTCGGCGAAGGAACTCCTCAAGGAGTACGACGCCGTACTGCTGGCCGGCGGTTCGACGGTGTCGCGCGACCTGCCGGTGCCCGGCCGCGAGCTGGCCGGTATTCACCTCGCGATGGAGTTCCTGCCACTGCAGAACCGCCGCTGCGAGGGTGACGACATCCCCGAAGCGGAGTTCATCTCGGCCCGCGACAAACACGTCGTCATCATCGGCGGCGGCGATACCGGCGCCGACTGCATCGGCACCTCGCACCGTCATGGCGCGAAGTCGGTGACCAGCCTCGAGATCATGCCCAAGCCACCGGCTGCCCGCGGCGAGGACAACCCGTGGCCGGAATGGCCGCGCATCTTCCGCACGGCCTCGGCGCATGAGGAAGGCGGAGAACGGGTCTACGCGGTCTCGACGAGGCGTTTCGTTGGCGACGACAGCGGCCACGTCCGCGCCCTCGAGCTGGTGGAGGTCGAACTGCAGACGAAGGACGGCCGCCCGAGCTTCGTCGAGAAACCGGAGACAGCGCACGAGATCCCCAGTGATCTCGTGCTGCTCGCGATGGGCTTCACGGGCCCCGAACGCGACGGCGTCGTCGGCGAACTCGGCGTCGAGCTCGATGGACGTGGCAACGTCAAGCGCGACGGCCAGTGGCGGACCTCGGTCGAGCGCGTGTGGACGGCCGGTGACATGCAACACGGCCAGTCGCTGATCGTGTGGGCGATCGCCGAGGGCCGCTCGGCGGCGCGCGCCATCGACCTCGCCCTGATGGGCGCATCCGACTTGCCGGCACCGCTCTGAGCGCGCCGGCATCGCTCGCGGGATTGGCGCGATGAACGATCGCTTCCTGCGCGCGCTCCGGCGCGAGCCGGTCGACTGCACGCCGGTATGGATCATGCGCCAGGCCGGGCGTTACCTGCCCGAGTACCGCGCAACGCGCGCCCGCGCCGGCGATTTCCTCACCCTGTGCAAGACACCCGAACTGGCCTGCGAGGTGACCTTGCAGCCGCTGGCGCGCTTCGCCCTCGACGCCGCCATCCTGTTCTCCGACATCCTCACCATCCCCGACGCGATGGGATTGGGACTCAGCCTCGACGAGGGCGTCGGCCCGCGCTTCGCGCATCCCGTGCGCGACCGCGCCGCGATCGACGCCCTGCCGCTGCCCGATCCCGAGCACGAGCTCCGCTACGTGACGGACGCCGTGCGCCTGATCAAGCACGAACTGGGCGGGCGCGTACCCCTGATCGGTTTCGCCGGCAGTCCATGGACGCTCGCGACTTACATGGTCGAGGGCGGCGGCAGCCGTGACTTCGCGCGGGTCAAGGCGCTCGCCTACGGCGACGCACCCGCCGCGCACGCGTTGCTCGCCCGCGTCGCCGACGCCACCGCGCTCTACCTGCAGGCGCAGATTGCCGCGGGCGTCGACGCCGTCATGCTGTTCGATACCTGGGGCGGCGCACTGGCAGCGCCGGCCTACGTCGAGTTCTCGCTCGCCTACATGGAACGCATTCTCGCGCGGCTGCCTGACGGTATTCCGACCATCCTCTTCACCAAAGGCGGTGGCGTGTGGCTGGAACGCATCGCCGAGAGCGGGGCGAGTGCGCTGGGAGTCGACTGGACGGTCGACCTCGGCGAGGCGCGCCGGCGCGTCGGCGATCGCGTCGCCCTGCAGGGCAACCTCGACCCGGCCATCATGTTGACCAATCCCGACGTGGTCGCCGCCGAGACGCGCCGTGCGCTGGATGCCTACGGCCACGGCCCGGGTCATGTCTTCAACCTCGGCCATGGCGTCACTCCACAGGTGCCGCCAGAACACGTCGGGGTGCTCGTCGACACCGTGCATGAGTACAGCCGGCGCTTCCATCAAGACGCGACTTGAAGCGGCGCTGGGCATTGCCCTGCGCGGCTTCTGCATGGGCGCGGCGGATGTCGTGCCTGGCGTCTCCGGCGGCACGATGGCCTTCATTCTCGGCATCTATACCCGCTTCATCGACGCCATCAAGTCCTTCGACCTCGCCTGGTTGCGGGCGCTCTCACGCCTCGACTGGCGCACCGGCCTGACGCGCCCACACCTCGAGTTCATCGTCCCGCTGCTGGCCGGCATCGTCTCCGCAGTGCTGTTCTTCACCCACGTCGTGCCGCTGCCGCGCCTGCTGCAGACCCACCCGGAGCAGGTCTACGGACTCTTCTTCGGCCTCGTCGGCGGCTCGGTCGCCGCCCTGCTGAGCGACATCGGCGGCCTGCGCGCGCGCGACCTGCCGGCCCTGATCGCCGGCCTCGCGCTCGGTGCGATCGTCGTCACGGCGGTGCCGACGACGACGCCAGAGACCTGGTGGTTCGTGATGCTGTCCGGCGCGCTCGCCATCTGTGCCATGGTCGTGCCCGGTATCTCGGGCTCGTTCGTACTGCTCTTGCTGGGCAAGTACGCCTACGTGCTCGATGCGGTCGGCCACCTGCGCTTCGCCGTCATCCTGCCCTTCGTCGCCGGCATCGTCGTCGGCCTGGCCAGCTTCACCCGCCTGCTCTCGTGGTTCCTGCACCGTTACGAGCGCGCATCGCTGGTCGCCATCACCGGCGTATTGGTGGCCTCGCTCTGGGTGATCTGGCCCTTCCAGGCGCGCCGCTACGTCGAAGTGCGCGGCAAGCAACGCCTGATCGAATCGCTGCCGCAATGGCCCGAGGCCACGACGACGACCTGGACGGCGCTGGCGCTGGCAGTGCTCGGCGTGGTCCTGGTGATCAGCGTGCATCGGCTGGCACGGCGTGCCGGCGCGTCCACGCACTGAGCAAGGCGACGAGCGCGAGCAGGAGCAACGGCAGATCGCCCAGGCGCGCGTAGGGCGTGGCGCCCGCCCGGCCGTCGAATTCGGCAGTCAGCGCCGCCGGTTCGAACTGCGGTGCGCGCGCGGTGACCACACCGTGGTGGTCGATGACGGCGCTGATGCCGGTATTGGTCCCGCGCAGCAGGTAGCGCCCGCTTTCCAGGGCGCGCATCCGCGCGATCTCGAGATGCTGGTGTGGCGCGATGGTGTCACCGAACCAGGCGTCGTTGCTGACGTTGACGAGGAAAGCCGCCTCCGGCAGGGCCGAGATGACCTCGCGCCCGAAGGCATCCTCGTAGCAGATCGAGGCGCCGGCGAGGCGTTCGCCGACGCGGATGGTCGCGCGCGAAGCGGCGCCCGCGCTGAAGTCCGACATCGGGATGTGCAGCAACCGAGCGAGCCCGCCGACCACGCTCTGCAACGGAAAGAACTCGCCGAACGGGACCAGGTGCCGCTTGTCGTAGCGATCCTCGCGCTCACCGAGCGCGACCAGGCTGTTGTAGTACTCGCCGTTCCAGGGCTCGCCGGTCGGCATGCCGACGAGCAGCGTGGTACCGCTCGCGCGCGCCCGCCCGGCGAGCGCCGCGAGCAACTCGTCGACCTCGTAGGGGAACGCCGCAATGGCGGTCTCCGGCCAGACCATGACGTCGACGCCCCAGTGCGGCTCGCTCAGCGCGACGTAACGCTCGATACTGCGCGCACGCTGGTCCGGGTCCCACTTGATCGATTGCGCCACCGCGCCCTGGACCAGGGCAGCCCGCAGACCGTCCTCGACGACCTTGGTGTACTCCACGCCGCGCAGCGCCTGGCCAAGCCCGAACAGTGCCGGCAACACCACCAACGCGACAACCCACCGGCGTTTCATCGCCAGCGCAGCCAAGGCGCAGGCGCCAAGCATCACCGCCAGCGATACGCCGGGCTCACCGAGCAGCGGCGCGTAACCGGCGAGCGGCGAGTCGAGCTGGCTGTAACCGAGCGAGAGCCAGGGAAAACCGCTGAGGAACCAGCCGCGCAGGGCTTCCACCAGCACCCACAGCGGCGCCGCCAGCCATAGCCTGCCGGCCGGCCCGTCGAGGCGGGCGAAGAGCAGCGCGAAAAGCATCGGGTAGAGCGCCATGCCGGCGACGAACAGCGCCGTCATCGACACCGAGAAGGCGTAGTAGGGCACGCCAAACTGGTGCACGCTGACCTGGATCCACCAAACACCGTGGCCGAACAGGCCGAGGCCGAAGGCAAAGCCGACGAGCGCGGCGCGACGTGCTGTCAGCCCGTCGAGCAGCCACAGCAACACCGCCGGCGTGACGAGCGCCAACGGCCACAAGCCGTACGGTGCGAAGGCACAGGGGGTCATCAGCCCCGCTGCGATCGCCATGGCGGCCCGCAGGCGCGGCGAAGCGGGGACGGGCATGCCGTCAGCGCGATTCATGACGCGGACGACCCGGTTCAGCGGCGGTTGCGGGCGCTGAGCTCGCCACGACGATGGCCGCCGGCCGCGCGCGGGCGTAGCAGGGCGGCCACCGGCGCTCAGTCCTCCTCGACCGCCGGCGCCTCGGCGCTCCGGATCACGCGCAACAGGCGCACGCGGCGGCGATCGGCGCGCAGCACCTTGAAGCTGAAGCCGCGGTGTTCGAATTCCTCGCCACGACGCGGCAGGTGACCGAGTTCGTGGATGACCAGCCCGCCGATGGTGTCGTAATCGGTCGACGACCAGTCGACTTCGAAGAACTCGTTGAACTCCTCCAGCGTGGTGCGCGCCTTGACGGTGTAGCGCTCGTCGCGGTGGCGGCGGATGTTGTCTTCCTCGGCGAGGTCGTGCTCGTCGTCGATTTCGCCGACGATCTGTTCGATGACGTCCTCGATGGTGACCAGCCCGGAGATATCACCGTACTCGTCGACCACCACTGCGAGGTGATTGCGCCGCGCGCGGAACTCGCGCAGCAGGATGTTGAGGCGCTTGCTCTCCGGCACGAAGGACACCGGGCGCAGGATGTCGCGGATGTCGAAGTTCTGTTCCGGGTCACTGGCGAGCATCAGGAGATCCTTGGCCAACAGCACGCCGAGCACGTGCTCGCGCTCGTGGTCGAAGACCGGGAAGCGCGAGTGACCGGACTCGATGACTTCGGGCAGGAAGTCCGCCGCGCTCATCTCCTCGTCGATGAACACGATCTCGGAGCGCGGCACCATGATGTCGCGCACCTTCATCTCGGACACCAACAGCGCGCCTTCCATCATGGCCGCGGTGTCGGTGTCGATGACATGCGCCGCCTCGGCATCGTGGATGTGCTCGACGAGCTGATCACGACCGGGCTTCTCGTGACGAAAGCTGGCCAGCAGGCGCGCCAGCAGGCCTTGCCCGGGTGGGCGCCTAGAGGGGGGTTCTTCGCTCATGCCGGTGTTACGCGCCATAGGGATCGGGGTAACCGAGTTCCGCCAGGATGGTGCGTTCGAGATCCTCCATGGCGGTCGCCGCCGCCGCTTCGACGTGGTCGTGACCGAGCAGGTGCAATACCCCGTGTACGACCAGGTGGGTCCAGTGCGCCTCGACGCTCTTGCCGGCGGCCCGCGCCTCGGCGACCACGAGCGGGGCGCAGATGGCGATGTCGCCGAGCAGGTCGGGCGCGATCGCGCCGAGCCCTTCGGCCGGGAACGATAGCACATTGGTCGGCGCGCCCTTGCCGCGAAAACGCTGGTTTAGGCTTCGCGCTTCGGCCCGCCCGACCACGCGCAGGGCCAGCTCGGCGCGCTCCCGGCGACCACCCAGGGCCGCACGCACCGCGCGCTCGAACAACTCGCGCCCCGGCACCGGCGGCCGTTTCACCGCCACCTGCAGGTCGAGCACGAGGCCGTCGTTCGCGACTTCAGCCACCGCGCCCATTGTCGGCGTCGTCGCGCTCAGCGGCCGCCTCGAACTCGGCATAGGCATCGAGAATACGCGCCACCAGGGTGTGCCGCACGACGTCACGTGACTGGAACTGGGTGAAGCTGATGCCGTCGACGTGCTGCAGGATCTGCATGACGTGCTTGAGTCCCGAGGTCCGGCCACGTGGCAGGTCGATCTGCGTCACGTCGCCCGTGATCACCGCGCGCGAGCCGAAGCCGATGCGGGTGAGGAACATCTTCATCTGTTCGATGGTGGTGTTCTGCGCCTCGTCGAGGATCACGAACGATTCGTTCAGCGTGCGGCCGCGCATGAAGGCGAGTGGCGCGACCTCGATGACGTTGCGCTCGATGAGCTTGGCCACGCGCTCGAAGCCGAGCATCTCGTAGAGGGCGTCGTAGAGCGGTCGCAGGTAGGGATCGATCTTCTGCGCCATGTCGCCGGGCAGGAAACCGAGACGCTCGCCAGCCTCGACCGCGGGGCGTACCAGGCACACCCGACGCACGCTGTCCGATTCCAGCGCGGCCACCGCACTGGCCACCGCGAGGTAGGTCTTGCCGGTGCCGGCGGGCCCAATGCCGAAACTGATGTCATGGTCCCGGATGGCCTGCAGATAGCGCTTCTGGTTGGTACCGCGCGCGCGGATCAGGGTGCGCCGCGTGCGGATGCCATCGTCGTCGCCGGTGCCCAACTCGTCCGTCTCGCCGCTGTTGGCGAGTTCGAGGTGAACATCGTTGGCAGCGATGGCACGGCTCGCGGTGAGTTCGTAGAGCCGGCGCAGGACCTGCTCGGTGACGACCACGGCGTCGTCCGCGCCGGACAACTTGAAGGCATTGCCGCGGTTGCCGATGGCCACCCCGGTACGGCGTTCGAGCAGACGCAGGTGCTCGTCGAACTGGCCGCACAGGTTGGCCAGGCGCTCGTTGTCGGCCGGCTCGAGGAAGACGTCGATGGCGCTCATGGCGTGGCCGCGGCCGTCACCAGCTCGCCGCGCAGGGAATTGGGCAGCGCCGCGGTGATGCGCACATCGGCGAACTGCCCGATGAGGGCGGCCGGGGCGGTGAAATTGACCACGCGGTTGTTGGCCGTGCGCCCGGCCAGTTCGGCCATGCTCTTCTTCGAGCGCTCCGTCACCAGCACCCGTTCGACGCCACCGACCATGGCCACGCTGCGCGCTTCGCCGAGTTCGATGATGCGTCGTTGCAGGATCGCCAGGCGGTGCTTCTTCTCCTGCAGCGTGACGTCGTCCGGCAGTCCGGCAGCCGGTGTGCCGGGGCGCGCGCTGTAGATGAAACTGAAGGAGTGGTCGAAGCCGACGTCCTCGATCAGCGCCATCGTCTGCTCGAAATCGGCCTGGGTCTCACCGGGGAAACCGACGATGAAATCCGACGACAGGTCGATGTCCGGACGTGCCCGCCGCAGCTTGCGCACAATCGACTTGTATTCGGCCGCCATGTAGCCGCGTTTCATCAAGGCGAGGATGCGGTCCGAGCCGCTCTGCACCGGCAGATGCAGGTGACTGACCAGTTCCGGCACCTCGGCATAGGTCTCGACCAGGCGATCGGAGAACTCGAGTGGGTGCGAGGTGGTGAAGCGGATGCGCTCGACGCCGTCGACCGCGGCGACGAAGCGGATCAGGGCGGCGAGGTCGACCAGCCGGCCGTCGTGCGTGGGGCCGCGATAGGCATTGACGTTCTGGCCAAGGAGCACGATTTCCTTCGCGCCGCGTTCGGCGAGGTCGTGGATCTCGGTGATGACGTCGTCGAAAGGCCGCGAGAACTCCTCGCCGCGCGTGTAGGGCACGACACAGAAACTGCAGTACTTGCTGCAGCCTTCCATGATCGAGACGAAGGCGCTCGGGCCGCGGGTCTCGGCCGGGGGCAGGGCATCGAACTTCTCGATCTCGGGGAAGCTGACGTCGACCACCGGGCCGACACCGCGCCTGACCTCGCTCAGCATCGCGGGCAGGCGGTGCAGGGTCTGCGGTCCGAACACGATGTCGACGAACGGCGCGCGCTCGCGAATCAAGGCGCCTTCCTGGCTCGCCACGCAACCGCCGACGCCGATGACGAGGCTCGGATTCGCCTCTTTCAGCGGTCGCCACCGGCCGAGTTCGGAGAACAGCTTCTCCTGCGCCTTTTCGCGCACCGAGCAGGTGTTCATCAGCAGCACCTGCGCCGCTTCGGGCGCGTCGACCGGTTCGAGATCGTGGGTCTTCTTCAGCAACGCCAGCATCTTGCCCGAGTCGTACTCGTTCATCTGGCAGCCGAAGGTGCGGATGTAGAGGCCCTTGCCCGCGCCACCATCCATGTTCGCATCCACGTGTTCTTGCGCCGCACTCACGCCGACAGCGGCGTGTCGAGTTCGACCTGAACGTTGTCGATCAAGCGCGCCGGACCGAGCCAGGCCGCGGTGAGCACGACGAGTTCGGTGTCGTCCCGGCGGGGTGGGGCGAGGTCGCCGCGGCGACGGACCGAGAAATATTCCGGGCGCATGCCGGCCGCGGCGAGGGCGTCGGTGCCGTCGCGCTCGACCTCGGCAAGCGTGGCACCAGGCTCGCGCAGGCGCGCCGCCGCTGCACCCAGCGTGCGGTTGATCACCGCCGCGGTTGCGCGCTGGGCCTCGTCGAGGTAGCTGTTGCGCGAACTCATCGCCAACCCGTCCGCCTCGCGCACGATGGGCATGCCGATGATGTCGACCGGGATGAGGAGATCGTGAACCATGCGCTTGATGACCAGCAGCTGCTGGTAGTCCTTCTCGCCGAACAGTGCCGTGTCGGGCTGCACGTTGATGAGCAGCTTCGCGACCACGGTAGCGACGCCGGAGAAATGGCCGGGGCGGAACTCACCGCACAGGATGTCCGACAGCTGCGGCACCGTGATGCGGGTATCCTCGGCCGTGCCGCCCGGATAGAGCTCGTCGAGGTTGGGCGCGAACAGGAGGTCGAGACCCGCCGCCGAGAGCTTGGCCTTGTCCGCTTCGAGCGTACTCGGGTAGCTGTCGTAATCCTCACCCTTACCGAACTGGATAGGGTTGACGAAAATGCTGACCACGGTGCGATCGGCAAGCTGGCGGGCGCGCTGGAGCAGCGAGATGTGTCCGGCATGCAGGTTGCCCATGGTCGGCACCAGGGCGACGGTGAGCCCGGCGGTCTTCCATTCACGCACCGTGGCGCGCAGGGTCTTGAGGTCGAAGGCGGTATCCATGGGTCAGGCGCAAGTATGGTTCATGGTCGGGCGGTGCGGGGGAGTGGGGCGCGATCATGCCACGCCACGGGCAGGCCAGACAGGGCGTCAGGGCTCGGCCTCCGGTTCATCGAGTGGCACCACGCTGGTGCGGTCGATGGCGTCGAGCAGGGCCGTGACCGGTCCGAGTCCGGGGATATCGAGCGCGGGCGCGATCTCGGCCAGCGGCACGAGCACGAAAGCGCGCTCGGCGATGCCCGGGTGCGGTACGTGCAGGCCGGGCCGGGCGATCTCGAGCTTGCCGTAGACCAGCAGGTCGAGGTCGAGCGTGCGCGGCCCCCAGCGACGGCCGTCGCGGACCCGGCCCTGGGCGCGTTCGACGCTGTGCAGCGCCTCGAGCAGGACCGCGGCAGCCAGCGTGGTATCGAGCGCGCACACGGCGTTGACGTAGTCCGGCTGGTCTTGCGGCCCCATCGGCGGATTGCGGTACAGCCGCGAGCGCCCGACCAGCCGCGTGTCCGGCAACTCGTCGAGCGCGACGAACGCCTGGCGTACGTGCCCGGCGGGATCGTCGAGATTACTGCCGAGCCCGATATAGGTTCGGCAAACGGGAGCGCTCAAGCCGGTTTGCGCCGCCGACGCCGGCGCCGCGGGCGGTTGCTGCTGCCAGCCCCCTTGCTGTCGCCGACTAGGACTTCGCGCCCGCCGTCGTCGGCATCCTGGAAATCGGTCCACCAGGCGACGTCATCGTCCAGCGGTTCGCCGGCGGCGGCGCGCAGGGCGAGGAAATCGTAGGCAGCGCGGAAGCGCGGATGCTCGAACACCCGCTGTACGCGCTTTGGCGTGCGCTTGAGCAAGCGCTCCTGCAAGGACCAGATCTCACGCGTCATCTGGGTGAATCGGCGCGGTACGGCGAGCCGCGCGACCTGCTGCGCAATCACCGTGTCGGCCGCCGCCTCGAGCGCGTCGTGCTCGGCCACGCCGCTGGCCAGCAGGTGTTGGCGTTGGTCTTCGAGCGGATCCCACAGCAAGGCAGCGAGCAGGAAGGCCGGCGTTACCGGCTTGCCCTCGGCGATGCGCTGGTCGGTGTTCTCCAGGGCGTGTCCGATGAGGGTGGCGGGGAAGCCGCCGTGCAGGTGCGCCAACGTGGCGTCGGCGGCAGGAAAAAGGCGCGCGAACAGATCGTAGTGACGCAGTGCTTCGAAGGTCTGTAGTGCGCACCCGCCGTGGAAGAGCTTGAGCGTTTCGTCGAACAGACGCGCCGGAGAGATCTGATCGAGCAGGCCGCCGTGCTCGAACAGCGCACGTTCGCTGACCGCGTCGATGCGGAATCCGAGCTTCACCGCGAAGCGCACCGCGCGCAGCATGCGTACCGGGTCTTCGCGGTAGCGGGTCTCGGCGTCACCGATCAGGCGCAGCAGGCCTTGTTTCAAATCCTCGACACCACCGACGTAATCGATGACGCTGAAATCGGCGATGTCGTAGAACAGGGCATTGACAGTGAAATCGCGTCGCCACGCGTCGTCCTCGATGCCACCGTAGACGTTGTCGCGCAGGATGCGGCCCTCGTCGTTGACGTGCGCCGCGTCCTCGTCATCAGCATGCGGCGCACGGAATGTCGCGACCTCGATGATCTCAGGGCCGAAACGGACGTGCGCGAGTCGGAAGCGGCGTCCGATCAGGCGGCAGTTACGGAACAGCTCGCGGACCTGCTCGGGCCGGGCGTCGGTGGCGATGTCGAAATCCTTCGGCTCGCGACCGAGCAGCAGGTCGCGCACGCCGCCGCCGACCAGGCAGGCGCGGAAGCCCGCGCCGTTCAGGCGATAGAGCACCTTCAACGCATTGGGCGAGATGTTGCGACGGGAGATGTTGTGCTCGTCGCGCGTGTAGACGCGGGGCGCATGGCGCAACGGCGTGACCTTGGCTTCGATGTTCATGCGGTGCTGGCGGGTTCCAGGCGGCGGCCCGGGATCGGGTGGCTGGCTGCCGGCGGCGATGCCGGTCTCCCCGCGGTGTGTCGGGTCTCGCTGTTTTCGGAGGTCGTTATGGTATCATCCGCGCCCTTCGCAAGGCTCCCTTCGTCTAGCGGTCTAGGACGTCGCCCTCTCACGGCGAAAACAGGGGTTCGAGTCCCCTAGGGAGCGCCAGTCTCAGGGCATCTTCTCGCCGTTCGCACCGTGGTAGCGCGCGACCAGTGGCGGTTCGTGCGCGTGAGGATGCATGGCCAGGTCGTCGCGCAGCCAGGTCGCGTCCTCCAACACTTCGCGCGTCGCCGCCGGTGCCACGAACGGCTGCTCGGGCCGGGCCGCGAAACGCTGTCGCTCGACCAGCAGCGCGATGCCGTAAGCGACCAGCCCGGGCTGCTCGATGTGGACGTTGTGCCCGGCCTGGCGCGCGATGAGGTGCGCCGAGGCCGTGCTTTCGGCAGCGA
The DNA here is from genome assembly GCA_050184115.1 of Gammaproteobacteria bacterium. Classification (GTDB taxonomy): domain Bacteria; phylum Pseudomonadota; class Gammaproteobacteria; genus JACKNG01. The sequence continues at coordinate 21,293 of JBFXAQ010000011.1, forward strand.
GCTCGGTCTGCAGTTCCAGCCACAGGCGTTCCATCAGCAGGCGCTTGTCGTCGACCTCGCCATCGATGCGTCCGCGCGTGATGACCAGCAGCGGCAGGTCGCCGAGCGGCTGCGCCATGCTGAGTTCGAGCGCGCTGTCGCGAAAGCTCAACAGCTCGCTACCGAGCGTGCGGCGCGTCTTCCAGCGCCGCGCGCGTTCGGCGATGAGCCGCCGCACCGGTTCCGGCAACAGGGCATTGGGCGGCGGCGGATCGCGGAATTGCACGATGCCGTAGCGGCTGCTGGGCGCGGTGAGCAACTTGAGGGGCGGGGCGAGGAAGCGCTCGACCTGCTGGGGATGCGAGGCGTCGATGAGGACCAGCCCGGCGGCCATGTAGGCATAGCGGCGGGCGAAGATCTGCATGTTGTAGCCGCCGAACGAATGCCCGACCAGGATATAGGGCGCCGGCACCTCGGCGGCATCGAGCAGCAGGTAGAGTTCGTTGGCGATGCGCGAACTGGTGCGCGGCAGCGGTCCCATGGCGCTCGCGCCATAACCGGCTCGATCGAAGGTGCAGACGGTGGTCAGGCCACGCAGACGCTCGACCACGAACAGCCATTCGAGCGAGGAACCGCCGAGCCCGGCGTCGAGGATCACGGCCGGGGCACCGCGACCCTGACAGTCGATGTGCAGACTGCGTCCGCGCACCGGGATATCATCCCCGGCCGCCAGCAGCGGGCAGACCAGGATGGTGGCGAACACGGCACCCAGCCACGCGCGAACGCGCCACTCCGGGAGCAGCCTGTTCGTGCCAACCGACGCCGTCCTGCACACGTGCCCGCGCCCTCGTCGCTTGCCAGACGGCGAACCATAGCATTCCGGAGACCTGCATGAACGACGATCAGCCTGCCCCGGTGTCGTTCAGGCGTCGCCTGGCCGCCCTGCTCTACGACGCCATTGCGGTCACTACGGTGGTGTATTTTGCCGCCTTCGTGCCTGTGTTCGCCCTGGGCGAATCCGTGCACGGCGGGCATAACCCGCTGTTCCGGCTTTACTTGTTAGCCGTGATCTTCCTCTATTTCGGCCTGTCCTGGACGCGTGGACGCACGCTCGGCATGCAAGCCTGGAAGATCGAGATCGTGGATGGGGCGGGGCGGCGTCCGGGCTGGCGTGCGGTGGTGTTGCGGTTCCTCGCCGCGGCGGTCTCGCTCGGCGCCGGCGGGCTCGGCTACTTCGTCGCACTGGCCGATCGCGAGCGTCGGACCTGGCCGGACCGCTGGTCGGGCACGCACCTGGTCCGTCGTGCCAGCCCCGGAGCGTGAGCCTACCGGCGCGCTTCAGGGCGTACGGTAGTTCAACACCGTGCCGACTGCGAACAGCACCGCCGTCGGCAGCAGCGCGCTCCACGCGGCCGGGATACCGAACACGACGCCGAGATGCGCGGCGGCCTGGTTGACGACGTGGAAGCCCAGCCCGATCACGGCACCAATCAAGATGCGACGGCCCATGGTCACCGCGCGCGACGCGCGCAGCACCAACGGGATGGCGAGGTAGACCATCACCGCGGTGGCGAGCGGGTAGGCGAGCTTCGTCCACAACGCGTACTCCCAGGTCTGCGCGTTCTGGCCGTTGCGATGGGCGAACTCGAGGTAGCGCAGGAGATCGGTGGCGGCCAGGGTATCGGGCTTGAGCGCGGTCATGCCGATGAGCGCGGGGTCCAGCGTCGAATCCCAGTGCGCGCGCTCAATCTCGAGTGCGTGCGGACCACCGGCGTCGAAACGCGTCTGGCCGATGTCGTGCAGGACCCACTGGCCGTCGACGTACTCGGCCGATGCAGCGGCGGTCGCCGCGAGCAGGTTCTGCTCGGCATCGAACTCGAAGATCTGTACGTCCCGGAAACGGTGCTCAGGCAGAACCTCACGGATATTGATGTAGCTGTTGCCGTCGCGCGCCCAGAAGCCCTCACCGCTCAAGCGCGCCGTACTCGCCTCCAGCGCATCGCCGCGCAGGGCGCGGGCGTGCTGCTCGGCCGGCGGGAAGACCAGCTCGCCGATGAGCACGGCCGCGACGACGAACACGGCGCCGGCCTTCATGACCGCCACCATCACGCGCAGCTTCGACACACCGGCGCAGCGTACGACGGCAATCTCGTTGCGCTCGACCAGCGAGCCAAGACCGATGAGGGCGCCGATGAGGGCGGCGATGGGAAACAGCTGGTAGACCAGGCCGGGCAGGCCGAGTGCAACCACCAGCGCGGCGAGCGTGAGTGTGTAGCCACCGCGGCCGATATCCTCGAGCTCCTCGATGAAGGCGAAAAAGGTGAAGATCGACAACAGCACGACGAGCACGGTCAGCGTTGCGCCGACGACGTTGCGCCCGATGTAGCGGTCAACGATTTTCATCCTCGCCATGCTCGGGCCGTCGGGATCATGCGCGTGCCGGTTTCGGCAGCGTGGGCGTTTTGCGCCGTCAGGCGCGAAAGCATACACTGCGGCGCTGCCGCTCGCAGCCGCGTCCGCGGCGTCCGCGCATGCGCGCGGACCCTTCAGCCCAAGCACCCGAGCCGCCGAGGTCTGTCATGGAATTCTCCGTCAAGCGTGGCCTGCCCCAGAAGCAGAAGAGCGCCTGTCTGATCGTCGCCGTGCATGGCGGCAAGCACTTGTCCGCGACCGCGTCGGCGCTGGACAAGCCGCTGCGCGGCGCCCTCTCCCGCCTCGTCCAACGCGGCGATGTCGGCGCCAAGCCCGGCGACACCCTCCTGCTGCCCGATGTCCATGGCATCGACGCCGAGCGCGTGCTGCTGGTTGCCTGTGGGCGACGCGACGGCATCACGGCCGCCGACTACGTCAAGGCGGCACGTGCCGCGGCGACGGCGCTGCGGACGCACAAATTGCGCAGTGCCGTGTCGACCCTGCTCGAAGTCGAGGTCAAGGGACACGATCTGGCCTGGAAGGTGGAACAGCACGCGCGCGCGGCAGCGGCGGCGGCCTATCGCTTCGACGAATACAAATCCAAACCGGGCAGCACGGCACCGTCCCGGCTCGGCTTTCTGGTCGGCGACGAGGACGCACCGGCGGTGCGCGAGGCGCTGCGCCGTGCACGTGCGCTGGCCGAAGGGCTGAAGCTCGCGCGAGACCTCGGCAACCGCCCGGGCAACGTCTGCACGCCGACGCATCTCGCCGAGACCGCGGTCGACCTCGCCGCGCGCCACGACAAGCTCACTTGCAACGTGCTCGACGAAGCCGAGATGGAGCAGCTCGGCATGGGCGCGCTGCTGTCGGTCACGCGCGGCTCGCGCCAGCCAGCCAAGCTCATCACGCTCGACTACCGCGGTGGCGCCGAGGGCGACAAGCCGGTGGTGCTGGTCGGCAAGGGCGTGACCTTCGACTCCGGCGGCATCTCGATCAAGCCGGGTGCCGGCATGGACGAGATGAAGTTCGACATGTGCGGTGCGGCCAGCGTGCTCGGCACCCTGAGCGCGGTGGCCGATCTCGGCCTGCCGCTCAACGTCGTCGGCGTCGTGCCGGCAACCGAGAACCTGCCCGACGGTAACGCCAGCAAGCCCGGCGACATCGTCACCAGCATGTCAGGTCAGACCATTGAAATCCTCAATACCGATGCCGAGGGCCGTCTCATCCTCTGCGATGCCCTGACCTACAGCGCCCGCTTCGAGCCGGCCGTGGTCATCGACATCGCCACCCTCACCGGTGCCTGCGTCATCGCGCTCGGCGAGCATGCTTCGGGCCTGATGAGCAACGACGATCAGCTTGCTGCCGACCTCCTCGCGGCCGGGGAGCGCAGCGGTGACCGCGCCTGGCGCCTGCCGGTGTGGGAGGACTACCAGAAGCAGCTCGACAGCCCGTTCGCCGACATGGCAAATGTCGGCGGCCGCGCCGCGGGTTCGATCACGGCAGCCTGTTTCCTCGCCCGCTTCACGCGCAACTACCACTGGGCCCACCTCGACATCGCCGGTACCGCCTGGTTGTCGGGCAAGAGCAAGGGTGCCAGCGGGCGGCCGGTAGCGTTGTTGTTCGAGTACCTGGCGAACCGCGCCGGATGACGCGCGTCGACTTCTACGTCATCGACGGCGGCGCCGAACGCCACGACCATACCCTGTGCCGGGTCGTGACCAAGGCCTGGCAGCACGGCCACGAGATCTACGTGCATTGTGCCGACCGTGATGGCGCGCGCGCCTTCGACGACCTCCTGTGGACGTTCGAGGACATCAGCTTCGTTCCACATGCGCTGGCCGGCGAGAACTCGACGACCGTCCCCATCGTCATCGGCACGGCGGCCGAGGACGCGACCACGCCGGACGTACTGCTCAACCTCGCCCCCGACGTCCCTGCCAGCGTCAGCCGCTTCGCGCGCGTGATCGAATCGGCTGGCCATGACGATGCTACGCGCCAGGCCGCGCGCCTGCGCTACCGTTTCTACCAGGACCGCGGCTACCCGCTGCATACCCACAAGCTCGGGCGCTGACGATGGCCGGGCATGCAGGGGACCCGGGCGCGCCGGGCAAAGCTGTGCCGCCGCGCCTGACCGAACAGGTCGGCTCGACAACACCGCCCCGGCTGACCGAACGCGCGGAGCCGCCGCCCGCGCCGGGTGCCACCGACGAGTCACCGGATGCTGTGCGCCTGCTGGCGGAACTCGGCTCTGGTTTGAAAGAATTGCTGGCCACCAGCGTGGCCAGCGCCATTGCCGAACTTAAAGACGAGATCCGGCGCGAACTGACCGCATCGCTGGGCAGCGCTGCGCCGCCGGCGGAACCGTACACGCCACCGCCCCCAGCCGAGGAAGCCCGACTGATGCCGCCCGCCATGGACAAGACCTACGATCCGCAAGCGATCGAGAAGCCGATCTACGAACGCTGGGAGGCCGCCGGCGATTTCCGCCCGCGGGGCGATGGCGAACCCTACTGCATCGCGCTGCCGCCGCCGAACGTCACCGGCAGCCTGCACATGGGGCATGCCTTCCAGGACACGCTGATGGACGCCCTCATCCGTTACCAGCGCATGAACGGCCACGACACCCTGTGGCAGGGCGGCACCGATCACGCCGGTATCGCGACCCAGATCGTAGTCGAGCGACAGCTCGCGCTGGCCGGCAAGTCGCGCCACGATCTCGGCCGCGAGGCATTCATCGACGCCGTCTGGCAATGGAAGGGAGAATCTGGCGGCACCATCACCCGCCAGCTGCGCCGCATGGGTGCGGCCATCGATTGGACGCGCGAGCGCTTCACTCTCCACGAGGACCTCTCCCGCGCGGTGCGCGAGGTCTTCGTCAGTCTCTACGAAGAGGGGCTCATCTACCGCGGCAAGCGCCTGGTCAACTGGGACCCGGTACTGCACACGGCCATCTCCGACCTCGAGGTAGTGGCCGAGGAGGAGCAGGGCAAGCTTTGGCACCTGCGCTACCCGTTGAGCGACGGCAGCGGCCACGTCGTCGTCGCCACCACCCGCCCCGAAACCATGCTGGGTGATACCGCGGTGGCGGTTAGCCCGAATGATCCGCGTTACCAGCGTCTCATCGGCCGCAGCGTGCTGCTGCCGCTGGCCGAGCGCGAGATCCCGATCATCGCCGACGACTACGTCGATCCGGAGTTCGGCTCGGGCTGCGTCAAGATCACTCCGGCGCACGACTTCAACGACTATGCCATGGGGCAACGTCACGGCCTGCCCGTCATCAACATCTTCACCCACGACGCAGCCATCAACGACAACGCGCCGGAGCGTTTCCGCGGACTCGATCGCTTCGTCGCCCGGCAGAAAGTCGTCGACGAACTGACGGCGGCAGGGCTGCTCGCGCGCGTCGACGAGCACAAGCTGATGGTGCCGCGCGGCGATCGCACGCAGACCGTCATCGAGCCCTACCTGACCGACCAGTGGTACGTGAAGATCCAGCCGCTGGCCGATCCCGCCATCGCCGCGGTCGAGGACGGTCGCATCCGCTTCGTACCGGAGAACTGGTCCAAGACCTACTTCGACTGGATGCGCAATATCGAGGACTGGTGCATCTCGCGCCAGCTGTGGTGGGGCCACCGTATCCCGGCCTGGTACGACGCGGCCGGCAACATCTTCGTGGGCCACGACGAGGCCGACGCGCGGGCGCGCGCCGACCTCGCCGACGACGTGCCGCTGAGCCAGGATCCGGACGTGCTCGACACCTGGTTCTCCTCCGCGTTGTGGCCATTCTCGACCCTGGGATGGCCAGACCGGACCCGGGAACTCGAGACCTTCTACCCGACCAGCGTGCTCGTCACCGGCTTCGACATCATCTTCTTCTGGGTCGCGCGCATGATCATGATGGGCATGAAATTCATGGGCGACGTGCCGTTCCGCGAGGTCTACATCCACGGCCTCGTGCGCGACGCCGACGGCAACAAGATGTCCAAATCGAAGGGCAACATCCTCGATCCGCTCGACCTCATCGACGGCGTCGATCTCGAAACCCTGGTCGCCAAGCGCACCACCGGCCTGATGCGCCCGGAGGACGCGCCGAAGATCGAAGCCGCCACGCGCCGCCAGTTCCCCGACGGCATCCCGGCCTTCGGTACCGACGCGCTGCGCTTCACCTTCGCGGTCATGGCGACGCAGGGCCGCGACATCCGCTTCGACCTCGGCCGCATCGGCGGCTACCGCAATTTCTGCAACAAGATCTGGAACGCCGCACGCTTCGTCATGATGGCCTGCGAACAGCAGCGCGGCGCGACGCCGGCGGAAGAACTCGTCCACGGCCTGCCCGAGCGCTGGATCCGCGGCCGCCTCGCCGCCACCGTCGAACGCGTGCGCGAAGGCTTCGACGGCTACCGCTTCGACCTTGCCGCCCAGGCGCTCTACGAGTTCGTCTGGGACGAGTACTGCGACTGGTACATCGAAATGGCCAAGGTCACCCTCTACGACGATACCGCCGCGCAGGCGGCCAAGGATGGCGTGTGCCAGACCCTCCTCGAGGTGCTCGATTCCGCTCTGCGCGCGCTGCACCCGCTGATGCCCTTCGTGACCGAGGAGATCGGGCTCAAGCTGGCGCCACTCATCGGCATCGAGACCGACTCCCTGCTGCACCGCTCGTTCCCGAGCGGTGGCGACGACGTCGACGCCGAGGATGCGGCGGCCTTCGCCTGGCTGCGCGAATTCATCCTCGGTGTGCGCCGCATTCGCGCCGAGTACGACATCGAACCGGGCAAGCGCCTGCCGGTCGCGGTGCGCGGCGGTAGTGCCGTCGAACGCGGCTGGCTCGTCGCCCACGGACGTCTCATCGAGCAACTCGCGCGCACCGCACCGGTCGCCACGGCAGCGACCGATGACGACGCCGCCAGCGCGCTGGCCGGTGAAATGACGGTGCTGGTGCCGCTTGCCGATCTCATCGACCGCGATGCCGAGCGCGCGCGCCTCGCCCGCGAACTCGAACGCCTGGCCGGTGAGATCGAGCGCGCCACAGCCAAGCTGGCCAACGCCTCGTTCGTCGAGCGTGCACCGGCCGCGGTGGTCGACAAGGAACGCGCCAGGCTGGCCGAGGCCGGCGCCGCGCGCACCAAGGTCGAAGCCGAGCTCGCGCGCCTCGGCTGAGCCCGGGCGCGATGTCGTCGCGGCGCGTCAGGCGCCGGCGAGACCGAGGACCAGACGCACCGCGCCGTAGACGGCGAGGATGAAGAGCAGGGTGGCGAGGAGCCCGAGCACGATGTAATTGCGCGCCGAGCCGCGGCGGAAATCGCGCTCGCGATTCTTGTTGCTCTGCACGCCGATGGCGGCGGCGAGGATGCTGCCGAGGGTTTCGCGCAGGGTGAGTGGACGGTCGTCGTCGTGCGGGTCGGGCTGGTCGGTCATCGTGCTCGCGTGGGAATTCGCACCCGGATCCGCTCGCGTTGCGGTCCGGTCGCGCCTGATTATCGGTTAGGATGCCGCCTCTGGGCCATCGGCCGGGGGGCGACGTCGACGATGTTCGAGCGTATCAGAGAAGACATCCGCTGCGTATTCGATCGCGATCCGGCTGCACGCCATGCGCTCGAGATCCTGACCTGCTACCCGGGCGTCCACGCGGTGCTGTTCTACCGCCTCGGCAACCACCTGTGGCACATGGACCTCAAGTGGGCGGCCCGCTTCGTGTCGCACATCGGCCGCTTCCTCACCGGCATTGAGATCCACCCGGGAGCAACCATCGGCCGCCGCTTCTTCATCGACCATGGCATGGGCGTGGTGATCGGCGAGACGGCGGAGGTCGGCGACGACTGCACGCTCTATCACGGCGTCACCCTCGGTGGCACCTCGTGGCAGAAGGGCAAACGCCACCCGACCCTCGGACGCGGCGTCGTCATTGGCGCCGGCGCCAAGGTGCTCGGGCCGATCGTAGTCGGGGACAACGCCCGCATCGGTTCGAATGCCGTGGTGGTGCGCGATGTCGCGCCGCAGACCACCGTGGTCGGCGTCCCCGGAAAGGTCGTGCAGGCGCCGGTGACGGACAAGTTCCGTCAGCGCGAGGAGACCGCGCGCAAGATTGGCTTCGACGCCTATGGCCAGGTCCGCGACATGCCGGATCCGGTGTCCCAGGCCCTCGACTCCCTGCTCGACCACGCCCGTGAGGTCGAGCGCGAGATTGCCGAACTCAAGCAGCAGATCGGCATCCCCCAGCCAACCACCTCCGCCGCAGACCAGGACTGAGCCCCCCATCTCAAGGGGTCGCATGATTGCGCCGTAATACTTGACCGTTTTACTCGGTTGAGGCATTATTACCCAGCAATTTGCTCAGATTAAGCTCCCGCGGAGCAGGAGGCTGACCGATGAGACTGACCACGCGTGGCCGCTATGCCGTCACCGCCATGCTCGACCTGGCTTTGCATTATGATCGCGGCCCGGTGTCGCTGGCGGCGATCGCCGAGCGGCAGGGAATTTCCCAGTCCTACCTCGAACAATTGTTCGCGCGGCTGCGACGCAACGGTCTCGTCGACGGCCTGCGCGGCCCCGGCGGCGGTTACAAACTCGGCCGCCCGGGTGACGCCATCTCGGTCGCCGACGTCATCGACGCGGTCAACGAGACGGTCGACGCCACGCGCTGCGGCGGCCAGCGAAACTGTCACGGCGAGCAACGCTGCCTCACCCATGACCTGTGGGAGGAGCTGTCGTGCCAGATCCGCGATTTCCTGAGCAACGTCAGCCTGAACCAGCTCGTCGAGCGCAGGACCGTGCAGACCCTGCACCGCCTGCAGGACAATGCCGGCAAGGAAGTGCGCCCGGAAGCGACCGCCTGAGCCCCGAGATCCTGGAGAGTCGAACATGTCCATCACGCTGACCGAGCGCGCGGCGCGCCACGTCCGCGACTTCATGACCCGCGAACACAATGCCCATGGCTTGCGCCTGGCGGTCAAGCCGACCGGCTGCTCGGGCTACATGTACGTCGTCGAACTCGCCGCGCAGGTGCAGGAACACGACCAGGTATTCGAGTCGCACGGCGTGCCCATCGTGGTCGATGCCCAAAGCCTCGGCTACCTCGATGGCACCGAGGTCGATTACGCCCGTGAAGGCCTCAACGAGGGCTTCCGTTTCGACAACCCCAACGTGGCCGCGACCTGCGGTTGCGGCGAGAGCTTCAGCCTCTGATTCGGCGCGCAAGCGCAGGCAGGTAGACCCATGGCGAGCAACGCCCAGGACCTCGACACCCTCGTCGGTCGTCAGTACAGCGCCGGTTTCTATACCGAGATCGAACAGGACACGGTCCCGCCCGGCCTGAACGAAGACACCATCCGCCTCATCTCGGCCAAGAAGGACGAGCCCGAATGGATGCTGGAATGGCGCTTGAAGGCCTTCGAACGCTTCCGCGCCATGCGTGAACCGGGCTGGGCGCACGTCCACTACCCCCCGATCGATTTCCAGGCGATTTCCTATTACGCGGCGCCGAAGAGCGACAAGGATCGTCCCAAGAGCCTGGACGAGGTCGATCCCAAGCTGCTCGAGACCTACGAGAAGCTCGGCATCCCGCTCGAGGAGCAGAAGATGCTTGCCGGGATCGCGGTCGACGTGGTGTTCGACAGTGTCTCGGTCCACACCACCTTCCGCGACAAGCTGGCCGAGGCCGGGGTCATTTTCTGCTCGTTCGCCGAAGCGGTGCGAGAACACCCCGAGCTGGTACGGAAATACCTCGGCAGCGTGGTCCCGCAGACCGACAACTTCTACGCCGCGCTGAACTCGGCCGTGTTCTCTGACGGCTCCTTCGTCTACATCCCCAAGCACACGCGCTGCCCGATGGAGCTGTCGACCTACTTCCGCATCAACGCCATGAACACCGGCCAGTTCGAGCGCACCCTGGTCATCGCCGATGAAGGCAGCTACGTGTCCTACCTGGAGGGCTGCACGGCGCCGATGCGCGACGAGAACCAGCTGCATGCCGCGGTGGTCGAGCTGGTCGCGCTCGACGACGCCGAGATCAAGTACTCGACGGTACAGAACTGGTACCCCGGCGACGAAGAGGGCCGCGGCGGCATCTACAACTTCGTCACCAAGCGCGGCGACTGCCGCGGCGCGCGCTCGAAGATCTCCTGGACCCAGGTCGAGACGGGTTCGGCGATCACCTGGAAGTACCCTAGCTGCGTCCTCAAGGGTGAGAACTCGGTGGGCGAGTTCTACTCCGTCGCCCTGACCAACAACCGCCAGCAGGCCGACACCGGCACCAAGATGGTCCACCTCGGCCGCGGCACGCGTTCGACCATCGTCTCGAAGGGTATCTCGGCCGGCCGCAGCCAGAATGCCTACCGCGGGTTGGTGCGCATCGCGCCCGGCGCCGAAGGCGCGCGCAACTATACCCAGTGCGACTCACTGCTGCTCGGCGACCAGTGCGGTGCCCATACCTTCCCCTATATCGAGTGCCGCAACCCGGGCGCGCAGGTCGAGCACGAGGCCTCGACCTCGCGCATCAGCGACGACCAGTTGTTCTACCTGCGCAGCCGCGGCATCAAGACCGAGGACGCGGTCAACATGATCGTCAACGGCTTTTGCAAGGAAGTGTTCAAGGAACTGCCGATGGAGTTCGCCGTGGAGGCGCAGAAGCTGCTCGGCATCAGCCTCGAAGGCGCCGTCGGCTGAAGCCATCGCCATTCGTCACAGCCCAGGCCCAGGGAATCACGTCATGCTCGAAATCAAGAACCTGCACGCCGAAGTCGCCGGCAAGCCCATCCTGCGCGGCATCGATCTCACCGTCCGCCCCGGCGAGACCCACGCCATCATGGGACCGAACGGCTCTGGCAAGAGCACTCTCTCGCACGTTCTGGCCGGTCGCGACGGTTACACGGTCACCGACGGCAGCGTCATCTTCAACGGCAAGTCGCTGCTCGAGCTGGAACCGGAAGAACGCGCCGGCGAAGGCGTCTTCCTCGCCTTCCAGTACCCGGTCGAGATCCCCGGCGTGAACAACACCTACATGTTGAAAGCGGCGCTGAACGGCATTCGCGCCTACCGCGGCGAGCCGGAACTCTCCGCCGTCGACTTCCTCAAGCTGGTCAAGGCGCGGGTCAAGGCCGTCGGCCTCGACGAGGGCCTGCTCAACCGCCCGGTCAACGAGGGTTTCTCGGGCGGTGAGAAGAAGCGCAACGAAGTCTTCCAGATGAGCGTGCTCGAGCCGCGTCTCGCCGTCCTCGACGAGACCGATTCCGGTCTCGACATCGACGCCCTGAAGGCCGTCGCGGAGGGGGTAAACGCGCTGCGCGACGACACGCGTTCGTTCATCGTCGTCACTCACTACCAACGCCTGCTGGACTACATCGTGCCGGATTACGTGCACGTGTTGTCGAAGGGACGCATCATCAAGACCGGCGGCAAGGAACTCGCCCTCGAACTCGAAGCCCGTGGCTACGACTGGCTAACCGGCGAGGCGGCCTGATGGACGCTCTCGACAGTCTCCTCGCCGCCGTCCCCGCCGTCGATGGCTGGCTCGGCGAGCAACGCCGCGCCGCCGCCGACTTCGTGCGCCGCCACGGACTGCCCGACGTGCGCCAGGAGGCGTGGAAATACACCAGTCTGGCGCCGCTGAAGTCCGTCGCCTACCGCGCCGCCACCAGCGACGACGCCGCCGCGTTCGACGCCGCGGCACTGGCGGCCCTGCCCAGCGCTTGTGCCAGTCCGCACCGCTTCGTCCTGGTCAACGGCCAATTCCGCGCCGACCTGTCCGTGCTCGACGGCCTGCCAGCCGGGGTGCGGGTGCAAAGTCTCGCCACCGACCTGGCCCACGACGCGGGCGCCGTACCGGAAGTGTTCGCGCCGGCGCCGACCCCGGCAAGCGCCTTCGCCACGCTCAACTCAGCGCTGGCCGCCGACGGCGCGGTCATCGAGCTCGCGCCCGGCTGCGTGATCGAAGAACCACTGCACCTGGTGCACGTCGTCACCGGCGACGATGCCCTGCTCTGCGTGCCGCGCGTGGTCGTCCGCCTCGGTCGTGATGCGCGCGCCCGTGTGGTCGAGGAGTACCTCGGCACGGAAGACAATCGCAACCTCACCAGCGTCGTGACCACCCTCGCACTCGGCGCCGGCGCCACCCTGCACCACCACCGCCTGCAGGGCGAGCCGGACACCACTGCCCACGTTGGCCGCGTCCTTGCACGGTTGGAGGGCAACGCGACCCTGCATTCGGACGCCGTCGCCTTCGGCGGCGCGTTGACCCGCGTCGACATCGAGATCGAGCTCACCGCGCGCGGCGCGCGCTGCAACCTCAACGGCCTGTTCGCGGTCGGCGGTGAGCAGCACGTCGACCACCACACCGTGGTCGACCACTGCGTCGGCGATACCCACAGCCAGGAGCGTTACCACGGCATCCTCGACGGCCGCAGCCGCGGTGTGTTCAACGGCAAGGTCATCGTGCGGCCGAACGCCCAAGGCATCACCGCGCGCCAGGCCAGTCACAACCTGCTGCTGTCGCGGGGCGCGGAGATCGATACCAAGCCGGAACTCGAAATCTATGCCGACGACGTCAGCTGCTCGCATGGCGCCACGGTCGGCGAACTCGACCCCGCGGCGTTGTTCTACCTGCGTTCGCGCGGCGTTCCGGCCGCGGAGGCGCGCGCGCTGCTGACCTACGCCTTCGCCGACAAGGCCATCGCCGCCATTCCGCTCGACAGCCTGCGCCAACGCATCGAGCAACGCTTCCTCGGCCACCGCCGGGCCACCGCACTGGCCGCGGCGCTGAGCGCGGAGCCATCGTCATGAACGCCAGCATCGCAACGGTCGCCAGCGCGGGTTTCGACGTCGCACGCATCCGCGCCGATTTCCCGATTCTCGCCCGCGAGGTCCACGGCAAGCCGCTGGTCTATGTCGACAACGCCGCCACGACGCAGAAACCGCGCGCGGTGATCGAGCGCATCGAGGCCTATTACGCTCACGAGAACGCCAACATCCACCGCGGCGTGCACACCCTCAGCGCCGAGGCCACGGCCGCCTACGAGGCCGCGCGGGAGACGGTGGCGCGCTTCCTCAACGCCGGTGATGCGCGCGAGGTGGTCTTCACCCGTGGCACGACCGAAGCCATCAACCTGGTCGCACAGAGCTATGCACGGCCACGCCTGGTCGCCGGCGACGAAATCCTCATCACCGCGCTCGAGCACCATTCCAACATCGTGCCGTGGCAGATGGTGTGTGAGCAGACCGGCGCACGCCTGGTGGTGGCGCCGATCGATGACCGCGGTGAAGTCATCGTCGAGGAATTCCTGGCCCGCCTATCCGCGCGCACGCGCCTCGTCGCCATCGCCCACGTCTCGAACGCGCTCGGCACCGTCATGCCACTCGATACGCTCATCGGGCCAGCCCACGCAGCCGGCGCGGTGGTCCTCGTCGACGGCGCCCAGGCGGCAGTCCATGCTCCGCTCGACGTGCAGACGCTCGGCTGCGACTTCTACGCCTTCTCCGGCCACAAGGCGTTCGGCCCGACCGGCGTCGGCGTGCTCTACGGGCGCGCCGAACTGCTCGAGACGATGCCGCCCTGGCAGGGCGGCGGCGACATGATCAAGGTCGTCAGTTTCGAAGGCAGCGAGTACAACGACATCCCCTACAAGTTCGAGGCCGGAACCCCGAACATCGCCGGCGGCCTCGGCCTTGCCGCCGCACTCGACTACTTCACAGCGCTCGATCTCGACGCCGTGATGGCGCACGAGGACGCCCTGCTGCAGGCCGCTACCGCGCGCGCCCTTGCGGTTCCGGGCCTGCGTATCTATGGCGAAGCCGCGCACAAGGCGGCGGTGCTGTCGTTCGACATCGCCGGCGCCCATCCGCAGGACCTCGGCACGCTACTCGACCACCACGGCATCGCCATCCGCACCGGCCACCATTGCGCGATGCCGGTCATGCAGCGTTTCGGCATCGCCGGCACCGCCCGCGTCTCGTTCGCGCTCTACAACACGCTAGACGAGGTCGGGCGGATTTTCGACGCGCTCGAACGCGTGCGCGCGATGCTGGTCGATTGAAGGGCGCGCTCGTCGCCCCGCATGTTCGAGCTTCGCACACACCGGCGTGACTGGCGGCATGGCGCGGACGTCCGCGGCCACGACGCCGCGCCAGCCTGTTAGGATCGCCCCACCATGAACCAGGCTCAGGACTTCACCCACCCGATCGCGCTGGCCCGCGACTGCGAGGCCATCCTCATCCCGCAGGGCACGCCGGTCACCCTGCGCGAGGGTGACCCGGTCTACGTCACCCAGGCCCTCGGCGGTTCGGTCACGGTCAACGTCGGCGGCAACCTCGCGCGGATCAGCGCGGAAAACGTCGACGCCCTCGGCATGAGCGCCCAGGCGATGCCGGCTGAGCAGGCCGCGATCCGCGGTGACGGCAGCGTCGACGTCGACCTCATCTGGGAGCAGTTGAGCACCTGCTACGACCCTGAAATACCGATCAACATCGTCGAACTGGGCTTGATCTATCGTTGCGAGGTCATGCCCTGCGACCGCGGCAACCGGGTCGAGATCGACATGACCTTGACGGCGCCGGGCTGCGGCATGGGCCCGTTCCTGGTCGAGGACGTGCGGGCCAAGGTCGCCTGCGTGCCCAATGTCCACGAGGTCGACGTGGACCTCGTGTTCGACCCGCCCTGGAACCAGGACATGATGTCGGAGGCCGCGCGCCTCCAGACTGGCCTCTACTGACCCGCGACGGGTGCCCGGGCCGGGTCCTTCCACCTCTCCGGATACTGGAAATGCAGCCCCGTCAGGGTATAATGGCCGGCTGAATTTTAATTTTTATTTCAACCAGTTAGGAGACCCCGCAGCCATGGCCATCGAGCGCACGCTGTCCATCGTCAAACCCAGCGCCGTCCGCGACAACCACATCGGCGCGATCCTGGCCAAGTTCGAGGCCGCGGGCCTGCGCATCGTGGCGGCGAAGATGATGCACCTGTCGCCGCAGCAGGCCGGGGCGTTCTATGGCATCCACCGCGACAAGCCCTTCTTCGATGAGCTGGTCGAATTCATGTCGTCGGGGCCGGTGGTGGTGCAGGTCCTCGAAGGCGAAAATGCCATCCAGGTCAACCGTGACGTGATGGGCGCGACGAATCCCGCGCAGGCCGCGCCCGGCACCATCCGTGCCGAGTTCGCCACCAGCATCACCGAGAACGCGGTCCATGGCTCGGATGCCCCGGAAACCGCCGCCAACGAGATACGTTTCTTCTTCAGCGACACCGAGATCCTGTCGCGTCCGTGACCCCATGAACGAAGCCGCCCCGGTCAATCTGCTCGATCTCGACGAGTCGGCCCTGCGCCGCTACTTCGAGGGCGTCGGCGAGCGCGGCTTCCGCGCGCGCCAGATCATCAAGTGGGTGCACCAGCAGGGCGTGACGGATTTCGCCGCAATGACCAATCTCAGCCGTGCGCTGCGTGAGCGGCTGGAGAGCGAGACGTTGATCCGCACCCCGCAGGTCGAGGCCGAACACGTGTCGCGCGACGGTACCCGCAAGTGGTTGATGCGCGTGGACAGCGGCAACTGCGTCGAGACCGTGTTCATCCCCGAGGGTGAACGCGGCACCCTGTGCGTGTCGTCACAGGTCGGCTGCCCGCTCGATTGCGCCTTCTGTGCCACCGCCAAGCAGGGTTTCAGCCGCAACCTCGCGGTCGGCGAGATCATCGGCCAGGTGTGGCAGGCCGCGCGGCTGCTCGGCCAACATCCCAAGACCGGACGCCACATCACCAACGTGGTCATGATGGGCATGGGTGAACCGCTGCTCAATATGGACAACGTCGTCCCGGCGATGCAGCTCATGCTCGACGACAACGCCTACAATCTCGGCCGCAAGCGCGTCACGCTGTCGACCGCCGGGATGGTTCCGGGCATCGACCGCCTGGCACGGGAATGCCCGGTGAGCCTGGCCATCTCCCTGCACGCGACCAACGACGAGCTGAGGAACGAACTGGTGCCGATCAACCGCAAGTACCCCATCGCGGTCCTGCTCGATGCCTGCCGTCGCTACATCGCCGCCAATCCCCACGGCGAAATCACCTTCGAGTACGTCATGCTGCGCGGCGTCAACGACTCCGTGGCCGAAGCCAAGGCCATGGTGCGGCTGTTGCAGGGCCTGCCGGCCAAGATCAATCTGATTCCCTTCAATCCCTTCGCCGGCGCTGGCTACCAGCGTTCCGAGGACAGCACCATCGATGCCTTCCGGGAGCGCCTGCAGCGCTCGGGGCTCGTCACCATCACGCGCAAGACACGCGGCGACGACATCGCCGCCGCCTGCGGCCAACTCGTCGGCGAGGTCAAGGCGCGGGCGCGCCGCCACCGGCGCGACGTACACTGAGGGACGCCGACCGCCGGCCCCGGAGAATCCGCATGTCGATTCGCATCCTGTCCGTGTTCCTGGTCGCCCTGCTCACAGCGTGCCAGTCGGCCGGTGTCGCCGAGAAACGGGAGGCCGACCGCGGCAAGATCGCCGAAGTCAACACCGAGCTCGGCTTCCAGTACATGCAGAAGGGCGAGTACGAGATCGCGATGAACAAGCTCAAGAAAGCCCTCGAAGCCGACCCTGACCATGTCGACGCCCACAACGCGATGGGCGTGCTCCACGCCACGCTGGGACAGAACGACGACGCCGAACGCAACTTCCAGCGCGCGTTGCGCCTCGATCCGGCCAACTCCGCGGCGCTCAACAACTACGGCCAGTTCCTCTGCCAGCGCAAACGCTACGAGGAGGGTCAGCGCCAGTTTCTCAAGGCGGTCGAGAATCCGCTCTACAAGCTGCCCGGCGCCGCCTACAGCAACGCCGGCACCTGTGCGCTGGATGCGGGTGATCTCGATACCGCGGAGTCACATTTTCGCAAAGCGCTCGAAGTCGACCCGCGGTTGGCGCCCGCCCTGATCCAGATGGCCGACCTGAGCTACCGCCTCGGCCGCCACCTGCCGGCGCGCGGCTACCTGCAACGCTACCTCGAGGTCGCGCGCCACACCGCCGCCTCGCTGTGGCTCGGCATCCGCATCGAGCGCGAGCTCGGCGACAAGGACGCGTTGGCCAGCTATGGTCTGCAGCTCGAAAGGAATTTCCCGGACGCGGCCGAAACCAGGCTATACCTCGATTCGAAATAGCCCGTGGTCGATCTCACCTCCAACGACGATCCGCGACCGGATGGCGACGCCATCGGCACGATGTTGCGCCGTGCGCGGGAGCGGCGCGGGCTGAGCATCAATGACCTGTCGGGCGTCATCAAGCTCGAACCACGTACGCTGGACGCGCTCGAACAGGAGGCGTGGGACAGGTTACCGCCACCCGCTTTCGTGCGCGGCTACCTGCGGGCCATTGCCAAGGAACTCGGCCTCGATGCCGGTGCGCTGCTAGCGATCTTCGATGCCGCCGGTCCCGGCGAAGCGCCGGAGCTGTCCGACTTCAAGTCCCGCGCGCCGCTGCAGATCACGAGCGAGAGCCACCTGGTGCGGTACACCACGCTCGGCCTGGTCATGTTGATGATCGTGCTGGTCGCGCTGTGGTGGCGCTCCCATCGCGACGCTGGACTGGCGCTCGAGGAACTGGTCGAAGACGTGCCGCCAGCGGCGGTCGAACCGGCGACCGACCCGCTGCCCTACGAGTTCGAGCTGATCACGCATCCCGACGTCACCCGCTACAGCCAAGCGCCCGAGGCGCAGACGCCGGACGTCGACACCGCGGCCGCGGCGGCTGACGATGAGGCACCGACTGGCACAGCCGGTGAGACCACCGCGGACGTTGCAGCCGACGCAACCGCGAGTGCCGCCGACCCGGCAGCCGCGGCTGACGAAGCCACCGCACCCGCCGCGGACACCGCGGCCGACATCGTCATCACCGCGAGAGCCGACGCCTGGATCGACGTCAAGGACGCCAGCGGGCGACGCCTGTACTTCGATTTCGCGCGCCCCGGCCGCACCATCCGTCTGCGCGGCGAGGCGCCCTACGCGCTGGTCGTCGGTAACGCGGACGCGGTGCGGCTCGAATTTCGTGGCACCGCCATCGATCTCGATCCCCACGCGCACGAGGGCGTGGCGCGCCTCGAACTCGGGCGCTGAAGCAGAGGCATCCATGAGCCAGGATCTGAAGGCCGTGCGCGGCATGAACGACATCCTGCCGGGCGACAGCCATCATTGGCGCCGCCTCGAGCACGACCTCGTGGCCGTGCTCGATGCCTACGGCTACCAGGAGATCCGCCTGCCCATCGTCGAGCAGACGGCGGTGTTCAAGCGCTCGATCGGCGACACCACCGACATCGTGCAGAAGGAGATGTACTCCTTCGACGACCGCAACGGCGACAATCTCACCCTGCGGCCAGAAGGCACCGCCGGTTGCGTGCGCGCCGTGCTGCAGAACGGTCTGCTGCAACAGGTGCCGCTCAGGTTGTGGTATGCCGGTCCGATGTTCCGCCACGAGCGTCCGCAACGCGGACGCCAGCGCCAGTTCCACCAGGTCGGGGCCGAGGTCTTCGGCATGGCCGGTCCGGACATCGACGCCGAGTTGATCCTGATGACCGCGCGTATGTGGCGCACACTCGGACTCGGCGCGCTGCGCCTGGAGATCAACTCGCTCGGCACGCCGGCCGCTCGCGCGGGCTACCGCGAAGTCCTCACCGCCTACCTGCGCGAACGCCACGACGAGCTGGACGAAGACAGTCGTCTGCGCCTGGAGCGCAACCCGCTGCGCATCCTCGACAGCAAGAACCCGGCCATGGCCGCGATCATCGCCGAGGCGCCGGTGCTGAGCGAGCATCTCGACGACGAATCGCGCGCGCACTTCGCCGCGCTGTGCGACATGCTCGGCGACGGCGGACTCGAATTCGTCGTCAACCCGCGCCTGGTGCGTGGCCTCGATTACTACTCGCGCACCGTGTTCGAATGGATCACGACGGAACTCGGCGCCCAGGGCACGGTCTGCGCCGGTGGGCGCTACGATGGCCTGGTCGAATTGATGGGCGGGCGCCACGCGGTACCCGCCGTCGGCTTCGCGATGGGCCTCGAACGCCTGCTCGAGCTACGCCTGCAGCAGGCGGGCGACGTCTCCCCAACGCCGACCCTCTACGTCGTCGCCACCGGTCCCGACCTCGACCGGGCGGCCATGGCCCTGGCCGAGCGCCTGCGCAACGCCTTGCCCGGTCACGCGGTGCTGGCACACGTGGGCGGTGGCAGCATGAAGTCGCGCATGAAGAAGGCCGATCGCAGCGGTGCCATCGCGGCCGTCATCCTCGGCGAGGAGGAACACGGCAGCGGCACGGTCACGGTCAAGGCTTTGCGCGCCGAGGTACCGCAACGGAACTGCACGGAAGCGGGTGTCGCCGAGGTCCTGGGCACACTGGGCCTCGCTTGAGCCAGACCCGCGCGGCTGGCGGCGGCGATTTGCCGGTATAATCGCGCGCTTTTCGCAATCCAGGCCGGCCAACGACCGGCGGAGCTAGGCATCGTGGAACACTACGCGTCCGAACAGGAACAAGTCGAAGCCATCAAGCGCTGGTGGAAGAACAACGGCAAACCGCTGCTTTTCGGGCTCGTCATCGGCATCGCCGCCCTGGCCGGATACCGCTACTGGGAGGCGGTGCAAACGGCGCGCGCCGAGGATGCCTCGCAGAACTACAGCGCCATGCTGCAGATGATGAACGACCAGCGGGTCGACGATGCCCGGACGACCGGCCAGGCCATCATCGACGCCTATCCCGACTCGACCTATGCCCGCCTGAGCGCCCTGCTGCTGGCCAAGATCGCGGCAGATGGCAACGATTACGCACGCGCCCGTGAGCTGCTGACGCCGCTGGTCGAGACGAGTGGCGATTCCGAGATCGCTCCCCTGGCGCGGGCTCGCCTCGCCCGCCTGGCGCTCGCCGAAGGCAATGCCGATACCGCTGCTGCCCACATGGCCGCCGTGCCGACGCTCGGTGACGAGGATCGCTTCGCCGAGCTGCGGGCCGACATTCTCGTTGCCCAGGGGAAGCCCGCCGCCGCCCGCCCGCTCTACCTCGAAGCCCTGGCGCTGGCCGAGAAGCTCGGCCTCGAACGCGGCGTCATCCAGCTCAAGCTCGACAACCTCGGCGCTGGCGACTCGTGATGATCGTCAAGCGTCTCTGCGCGACAGGCGCGGCGTTGTGCGCCCTGCTGACCCTGACCGGCTGCGAGACCATGTCGTCGATGGGCGATTCGGTGACGGGCCTGTTCGAGTCCGATGTCTCCGCGGTCGACGCGCCGAGCGTACTGGCCGAGGACTTCCAGCCTTCGATCAAGGTCGAGGAAGTATGGTCCAAGCGCATCGGCAAGGGCTCTGACCAGTATTACCTCAAGCTCACCCCGACCATCGTCGACGGCAAGCTGTTCGTGGCGGATTTCGAGGGCAACCTCGCCGCCACCGATCTCGAGACGGGCAAGGTCGCATGGGACATCCACGACAAGAACGTCCAGTACACGGGCGGGCCGGGCGGCGGTGACAACCTCGTCCTCATCGGCACCGGCGACGGCCGCGTCATCGCGCGGGAGAGCGCCACCGGCAAACTGCTGTGGGTCGCCAAGGTCTCTTCGGAGGTGCTCGCCGCACCGCGCGCAGGCAGCGGTACGACGGTCGTGCGTACCGGCGACGGCAAGGTCTACGGACTCGACTCGGGCACCGGCGCGACGCGCTGGCTCTACGACCTCTCGGTGCCCTCGCTCACCCTGCGCGGCACCTCCGCGCCGGTGATCGACGAAGACCTCGCGCTGGTCGGTTTCGACAACGGCCGCCTCGCCGCGCTCGACCTGCGCAGCGGCAAGGCGGTGTGGGACAGCCCGCTCGCCCTGCCCAGTGGCCGTTCCGACCTCGAACGCATGGTCGACGTCGACGCCGACCCGGTAGTCCTCGGTGCCACGGTCTACGTGGCGAGCTTCCACGGTCAGGTCGCGGCGCTTTCGATCGTCGACGGCCAAATCCAATGGACCCGCGAGATCTCCTCCTACAACGAGCTCGCTGTCGGCGGCGGGCGGGTCTACATCACCGACGAAGAGGGCGCCATCTGGGCGCTCGACCGCAACGACGGCAACTCGCTGTGGAAGCAGGACGATCTGCAACACCGCTACGTCACCGCGCCGGTGTACTTCAACAACTACGTCGTCGTCGGCGACTTCGAGGGTTACATCCACTGGCTCGATGCCGCCAGCGGTGAAATCGTCTACCGCGAACAGATCGACGACACCCGCATCATCGCGCCGCCCATCGACGCCGGCCAGGTGCTGCTCGGCTACAGCTCGAGCGGTCGCCTGGTCGCGATGCAGCCGCACTAGGGCCCCGGCCAGCGCGGCCGCCTGCTCGCGTGTCTTCCACCCCACCGGCACGGCGCCCGACCCTCGCCATCATCGGCCGGCCCAACGTCGGCAAATCGACCCTGTTCAACCGCGTCACGCGCTCGCGCGACGCCCTGGTCGCCGACGTGCCGGGACTGACCCGCGACCCCAAGGTCGGCATCGGTCGCATGGGTGACGCCGGTTACATCGTCGTCGACACCGGCGGCATCGACGAGACCAGCGACGACGTCCTCGCCGGCCGCGTCGCCGCCCAGGCGCTGGCCGTCGCACGCGACTGCGATGCCGCCATCTTCGTCGTCGATGGCCGCGCCGGATTGAACGCCGCCGACGAACTGCTCGCCGCCGAGCTGCGCCGTGCCGGGGTGGTGCTCGCGCTGGCCGTCAACAAGGTCGAAGGCCAGGACGGCGCGATTGTCACCGCCGAGTTTCGCAGCCTCGGCATCGAAGCCGTGTTCGCGATATCCGCCGCCCATGGCGATGGCGTCGCCGCGCTCATCGAGCATCTCACCGGCGCCTGGCCGCCGGCCTGCGATTACGCGCCAGCCGCGGACGGTCGCACCCGCATCGCCGTGGTCGGTCGTCCCAACGTCGGCAAGTCGACCCTGGTCAACCGCATCCTCGGCGAGGAGCGCATGATCACCTACGACCTGCCCGGCACGACCCGCGACAGCGTCGACGCCGACTTCGAGCGCCACGGCTGCGCCTATACCATCATCGACACCGCGGGCTTGCGACGTAAGAGCCGCACTGAGGGTGTCGCCGAGAAGTTCAGCGCCGTGCAGACCCTGCAAGCGCTCGACCGCGCCCAGGTGGTCCTGCTGGTGCTCGACGCCCGTGACGGCGTCACCGAGCAGGACCTGACCCTGCTCGGCATGGTCATCGACAGCGGCCGCGCGCTGGTGGTGGTGGTCAACAAGTGGGACGGTCTCGACACTGACCAGCGCCAGCGGGTCAAGACCGAGCTCGACCGCCGCCTGCGTTTCGCCACCTTCGCCGAGACCCGCTTCATCTCCGCCCTGCACGGCAGCGGTGTGGGCGATCTGTTCGGCGCCATCGACGCCGCCGCGGCCGCCGCGCGGCGGCCGCACAAGACCGGCGACCTGACCCGCCTGCTCGAGGCGGCACTGGCCGCGCATCAACCGCCGCTCGTGCGCGGCCGGCGCATCAAGCTGCGCTACGCCCACATGGGCGGGCTCAACCCGCCTACCATCGTCATCCACGGCAACCAGGTCGACGCGTTGCCAGGCAGTTACAAGCGCTACCTGGAGAACTATTTCCGCGAGGCGCTCGGCCTCGTCGGCACGCCGATCCGCCTCGAACTGCGCCAGTCGGACAACCCCTACGCCGGTCGACGCAACACCCTCACGCCGCGGCAGCAGGCCAAGCGCCGTCGCCTGATGCAGCACGTCAAGCGCAAAAAATAGCCGGGCTAATCCGTCTACTACCGGCTGTGACAGCCGTCGCCGCAGCGCACGAGGTGCGCACTCGCCGCGAGCACCGGCGAGAAATCCGCGCTTGCCCCGCTCAGTCGTCCAGGTCGAACCACGGCGACGGCTCGCCCTGGCTCGCGACGTGGCGGCGCACCCCCGGGGCCAAGGCGCGTTCGATGCAGGCCTCGACATGGTGCGGCGTGTTGTTCTTCTCACTCAGGTGGGCAGCGGTGAAGTAGCGCAGGCTGCCCTGGTCGAGGCTGCCGAGTATGGTCTCGGCCTGGGCGTTGCTGAGATGGCCATAGTCACCGCCCACGCGCGCTTGCAGCGCCGGTGGATAGGGTCCACGCCGCAGCAAGTCGGTATCGTGGTTGAACTCGAGTACGAGGGCGTCGAGATCCGCATAACTGGCGAGCAGGTGGGGAGTGGACTGGCCGACATCGGTCAGGATGCCGAGCCGCGTACCGCCCGCGGCGACAACGAACTGGCAGGGCTCACGGGCATCGTGCGGCACGATGACCGGCAAGCACTCGAAGGGTCCGATTTCAAACCTCACGCCAGGCAGGATGTCGCGGCAGTCGTCTGCCGCGCCGAGGCGCACGGCGCCGGCCAGACGGGTGCCGGCCGACAACCACAAGGGTATGCCGTACTTGCGCGACAGCGCACCCGCGCCAGCGAGGTGATCATCGTGTTCATGGGTCACGAGCACGGCGTCGAGCTGGCCGAGCGCGAAGCCGAGCGCGCCGGCGCGCGCCTCGACCTGGCGCAGCGACAGGCCGCAATCGATCAACACGGCGTGGCCGCCGTGGACGATCAGCGTGGCATTACCGTTGCTGCCGCTGGCGAGCGTGGCGAAACGCACCGGGCGCGGCCCTTGCCGGTATCCGGCTCAGATACGCCCGCTGTTCAACGCGTCCTGCAGCTTGTTCAGCAGGGCGCCGGCCGCATCGCTGGTCTCCCAGCGCCCGTCACGATCCAGCACCACCACCTCGGTCTTCTCGCCGACGCCGGTGAGGCTGACCTGATATTCCGCGGTATCACCCTTGTCCCAGAACTTGAGCTTGCTCCACACGCCGCTTTCGCCGGCCTGGCCGCCGGTCGCGGCGACCTCCACGAAGTAGATGCCGCGTCCCTTGTCGGAGTCCTTGACCGCTACGCCGACCTCTTCCAGGGCGCGACCGGTGGCTTTCCAGGAACCGGAAAAGCCATCGGCCAGCGACAGGTAGAACTTGCCGTCGCCGACGCTGACGATCTCGGCGTGACGCGGCTCGCCCGTGGACGGCGCCGGCGCCCCGATGGCGGCCTCCGCCACCGTCGGGGCTGGCTCGGCCCGCTCTTCGGCTGTCGCTGCGGCGACATCGTCGTCGGCCACGGCCGCGGCCGCCGGCGCGCTCGCCACCGCCCCGCCACCGAGGCTCGCCTCGAGCCGTTCGACCATGGCGCGTTCGAGCTCGACGTTGCGCGGGCGGCGCGACCACACCAGGTCCTCGCCTTGCGGCGAGAGTTCCTGGCCCTCGTGGGAGACGTAGAGCACGGTCGTGCCCGGTTGCTCGCCGGCCTCGGCGAAGACCTTGAACTTGTCGCGGGTAAGGGCAGCCTTGTCCTCGTTCCAGCCGGTCTCGATGATGCCGAGTTCGACGTCATCGAGTTCGAGGTCGTAGCCCTGCTCGGCCCAGAACGACTCGAGCCGCGGCCACACCTGCACGGCGGCGCCTTCGACCGCCAGCACGTGTTCGTTCTCCAGCACGCGGATGGCGGAGGTCTGGGCCTTCTCCAGGTCGGCGGCGCGCTGCCGATCGGCGCGGCGTTCCTGGAACGTCGAGTAGCGCGCGGTGTCGCCGCCGTCGGGAATCGCCATGCGGTCCTGGATGGCCTCGGTGCTGAGGTCCGGGGGCACCTCCAGATCGGGCAGGGAACGCGCTTTCTGGTACTCCTTGCGATTGTCGGGAACGACTTCGTCGAGCTTCGGCACGATCTTGCTGCAGCCGTTCAGCGCGAGCGCGCAAAACAGCGCAGTGGCAAGCGTGGCTCTGGAATTCAAGTTGTATCCTCCTGGCGGCGCGCTGCCGTCAGCAAGCGTCAACGCCGGTCATCCGATGCCGGCGTGGCGCATGGCGGCGCGCACTTTCGGCTCGTGTTGCGTCGCGAGCCAGGTCAATGGAAGGCGGATGCCGGCGTCGATGAGTCCCATCTGCGCCACCGCCCATTTCACCGGGATCGGGTTCGCCTCGGCGAACAGGTCACGGTGCAGGGGTTGCAATTCAGCATCGAGCGCGCGGGCGCCCGGTTCGTCGCCGGCCAGTGCCGCGGCGCACATGTCGTGCATCTTGCGCGGCGCGACGTTGGCCGTCACCGAGATCACGCCCTGCCCGCCGGCAAGCATGAAATCGCAAGCCGACTCGTCATCGCCGCTCAGCAACACGAAATCCGGCCCGGCGCCGGCACGGATGGTAGCGACGCGCGCGACGTCACCGGTGGCTTCTTTGATCCCCACGATGTTGGGTACGGCGGCGAGGCGCACGACCGTCTCCGGTAGCATGTCGCAGGCCGTCCGCCCCGGCACGTTGTACAGGATCTGGGGGATGTCCACGGCCTCCGCGACGGCCTTGTGATGCAGGTAGAGCCCTTCCTGGGTCGGTTTGTTGTAGTACGGGGTCACCAGCAGGCAGGCATCGGCTCCGAGTTCCTGTGCTTCGCGGGTCAGGCGGATCGCCTCGTGGGTCGAGTTGGCGCCGGTGCCGGCAATCACCGGAACACGGCCGGCCGCGGCCCGGACGATGCATTGGATGGTGCGAACGTGTTCTTGTTCCGTCAGCGTCGCCGATTCTCCGGTCGTCCCGACGGCGACGATGCCATCCGTGCCGGCAGCGACGTGGAATTCCACGAGGCGGGTCAACGCGGCCTCGTCGAGCGGCGTTTCCGCCGCTACACCCGCGGCCATCGGCGTGACGATGGCGACAATGCTGCCTCGAAGCGAGACCATGTTGAATACCCTTTGGAACAACCGGCCATGGTAGTCGCTGACCGAGGCCTTAACAAGGAGTCGGACCTGCCTTCGACGGCGCCCACGCTGCCACAAGCGCCGGTCACACGCGGTATACTCGCCCCCCTACCATGTCCCGCACCCCCGTTACCCGAGCCAGGCCCTCCGGCATGCAGAACCTCCTCGCCATCTCGGCCATGGGCGAGAACCGCCCGGGCCTCGTCGAACCCCTGGTCAAGGCCTTCCGCGAATGCGGCTGCTCCATCGCCGAGAGTCGCATGTCCGTGCTCGGTGACCGTTTCATGATGATGGCGCTGTTGTCCGGCACCTGGGACGCGGTGGCCAAGATCGAATCGATGCTGGCACGCCTGCAGCAGGAACTCGATATCAGCATCGTCGCCCAGCGCGCCGCGGCGCGCACCCCGGCACACAACCTGATGCCCTATGCGATCGAAGTGATCGCGGTCGACCAGGTCGGTATCGTGCACCAGATCGCGCAGTTCTTCTCCCATCACGACATCAACATCGAGGACATGTACACCGGCAACTACGCCGCCGCGCACACCGGCACGCCGATGTTCTCGCTGCACATGACCATCAGCATCCCGACCGACATCTCCATCGCGGCCATGCGCAGCGAATTCATGGACTTCTGCGACCAGCTCAATCTCGACGCCATCATGGAGCCGGTCAAGTAGGGCGCGTCCGAATCGCGGCGTCGATCCCGGGACGGGTCGCGCGCGCGCCGGCGTGGTAGTTTCTGCGAGCGTGGCCGAAGCCGGTCCGCAGCTGCCCAGCCCTGCCAGGAGTCGCCGGTGGACGCACCCCGCACCTACGTTCTCGATACCAACGTCCTCATCCACGACCCGACCGCCCTCTACCGCTTCGCCGAACCCGACCTGTTCGTGCCGATGACGGTGCTCGAAGTGCTCGATGCCATCAAGAAGGTATTGTCGGAAGTGGCGCGCAACGCGCGCCTGGTCAGCCGCTTCCTCGACGCCGCCATCGGCGGCGCCGACGCCGCCGGCATCGCCGCGGGGCTCGCCGTCACGAACCCCGTCAACGGCACTGCGCAGACCGCACCGAGCGGGCGATTGTTTCTGCAAAGCCGGCCGCTGCGCCTGCCCGACACCCCCCTCATCGCCGGGCGTACGGCCGACAACAGCATCCTCGAAACGGTGCTCGCGCTCAGCGCCGAGCTCGGCGGACGCGAGGTCATCCTTGTTTCCAAGGACATCAACCTGCGCATCAAGGCGCGCCTGCTCGGTATCAGCGCCGAGGACTACTACAACGACAAGGTCCTCGACGACATCGACCTCATGTATGCCGGCGTGGCCGAGCTGCCAGACGACTTCTGGACGCGTTGCGCCGACCAGGTCGAGTGCTGGAAGGACGCTGGCGCCACTTTCTACGGCATACCGACCGGGGTCCTGACGCCGGTCATCCCCAACGAATTCGTACCGGTCGGCCAGGGCGATCCGCTCGAACTGATGGTGGTCGGCGAGCGCGAAGGGCGCCTCGTATTGCGTCAGGCACGCGACTACCGCCTGGCGCACAACGCGGTGTGGGGCGTGACCGCGCGCAACCGCGAGCAGAGTTTCGCCCTCAACCTGCTGATGGACCCGGACATCGAGTTCGTCTCCCTGGTCGGCGTCGCCGGCACCGGCAAGACCCTCCTGGCCCTGGCCGCCGGCCTCGCACAGTGCATGGACACGCGTCGCTACCGCGAGATCATCGTCACCCGCGTGACCATCCCGGTGGGCGAGGACATCGGCTTCCTGCCGGGCACCGAGGAAGAGAAGATGACGCCGTGGATGGGCGCACTGATGGACAACCTCGAGGTCCTGGCCGAACCGGGCGAGGGTGGCGAGTGGGGCCGCGCGGCGAGCGCCGACCTGCTGCAGCACCGGGTCAAGATTCGCTCGCTCAACTTCATGCGCGGGCGCACCTTCCTCAACCGCTTCGTCATCATCGACGAAGCGCAGAACCTCACTGCCAAGCAGATGAAGACGCTCATCACCCGCGCCGGGCCGGGTTCCAAGTTCATCTGCCTCGGCAACGTGTCGCAGATCGACACACCCTACCTGAGCGAGACGACCTCGGGCCTGACCTACGTCGTCGAGCGCTTCCGCGGCTGGCCACATGGCGGTCATGTGCTGCTTGCTCGCGGCGAGCGCTCGCGGCTGGCGGACTATGCCACCCAGAACCTTTAGCCTGGACTTCTCTCACGTCTCCTACTGCGGCCGCCGAATCTGCTCGCTGGAGCGGACCGTGCTCGTCCCTGCCTCCTCGACAGACTGTCGAGTATGCCGTCGTCGCCAGTGCCTCCGCGCGGCCCGCTCCAGCGGCATCTCGACGGCCTCGCCACGAACACGTGAGAGAAGTCCAGGCTAGCAGGCTGGTGAAAAGCTACTGCGGAGGCCAGCTGCCGCGTTGCGAGCTCGCCTGCGCGCCTCATTTACATCAGTAAACTCCGGTGCTCGGCTCGCGCGTGCCGGGCTGACCGGCCTTCCTCGCTATGCACTCTGCGGCGCCATGCGCGATGGCCAGGCCTTGAGCAGCGACTTGACCAAGGTCGCCAGCGGAATGGCGAAAAATACGCCCCAGAAGCCCCACAGCCCGCCGAACACCAGCACCGCGGCGATGATCGCCACCGGGTGCAGGTTGACGACGTCGGAGAAGAGCAGCGGCACCAGCAGGTTCCCGTCGAGTGCCTGGATGATGCCGTAGGCAACGAGGATCCAGATGAAGGTGTCGCCCCAGCCGAACTGGATGTAGGCCGCTACCGCGACCGGCACGGTGACCACAGCGGCACCGATGTAGGGCACGATCACCGACAGTCCGACCAGCACCGCCAGCAGCGGTGCGTAGGCCATGCCGAACAGCGCCAAGGTCGTGTAGGTGACCGCGCCGACGATGAAGATCTCGTAGAACTTGCCGCGTACATAGTTGCCGATCTGGTTGTCGACGTCGCGCCACACCGCGGTGAGGACGCCGCGTTCGCGCGGCAGGAAGGCGGTCAACCATTCGATGATGGCGCTCTTGTCCTTGAGGAAGAAGAACACCAGCACCGGGCCCAGGATGAGGTAGACGAGCAGGGTGACGAGAACCGGGATCGAGGCCAGCGACAGGCTCAGCATGTTCTGCCCGAAGGCGCTGATCTCGCCGCGCACGCTGTTGATGAGCGCATCGATCTGGCTCGCGCTGACGAAGTTCGGATAGGTTTCGGGCAGACGCAGCAACACCTGGCGCCCGTTCGACACCATGCGTGGCAGGTCCTGCACGAAGTTCGCCAGCTGGCGCGACACGATCGGCGCCAGGCCGATGACCAGGAAGGCGAGCACGGCGAGGAACAGGGTGAAGACGAAAGTCACGGCGAGGATGCGCCCGACGCCACGGCGCTCGAGCATCTGCACCGAGGCCTCGAGCAGGTAGGCGATGACCACCGAGGCGAGCAGCGGCGCGAGCATCTTGCCGAAGACGTACAGCACGACGAACGCGCCGAGCAGCAAGACCACGAGCAGCACCGCCTGCGGATGCGAAAAGTGGCGTTCGTACCAGTCCCGGACGTACTCGAACATGCGTGGTCGTCGCTAGCGGGTTGCGTTGGTGGCGGCGATCCGTCACCGATCAGGAATCGGTCGTCACGTTAACACACCGCGATCCCGTTCTTGCTATGCTTGGCCCGCCTGCCGGCGCCCGCCCAACGCCAGAGCCAGGACCCGCATGCCCAGATCCCAACACTTCGTGGCCACAGCCGGAGCCACCTGCGCAGAGCTCGCGGCGTGTTTCGCGGCGACGGGGCGCGAAGACCTCGCCGTGCCGGCCGGAAATGGCCAGCGCACACTCCTCGACAGCGCCGACCGGCGCCTGCGCGATGCCGGCCTCTACCTCGTCTGCGACATCACCACGGATGGCTGCAACCTGCTGCTGCACGACCGCGACGGCCGCCCCTGCGCGCCGCCGTTCAAGCTCGCACGACCGCCGCTGACGGCACGCGACCTGCCGGACCGCACCGCGCGCAAACGCATCGCGGCGCTCCTCGCCCCGCGCACACTGGTGATCGTGCGGACCTGCGCGCTCGAACTTCGTACCGTCGCCTGCCGCGACGACGACGACAAGCTGCTCGGCGACCTCGCCATCGCCTGCCACGACGACCCGACGACGCCCTCGACACCCGCCACGATCACCGTCAGTGCCTGGCCGCGTCGCGGCTACCGTGCCGAACTCGCCGCGGCACTCACCGCCGCACTCGCAGCGGCGCCACTGAATCCGTTCGTCGGTACGGCCAGCAGCCTGCTCGACGAAGTCCTCGCGCCGACCGCCGCCGAACTGCCGCGACGGGTACCGCCATCAGCGACGGCGAATACGCCGACCGCCGCCGCCCTCGCCATGCAGCTCGAGCACTACCGCACGCTGATGCGCGACAACGAAGCCGGCATCAGGAGCGGCGTCGACACCGAGCATCTGCACGACTTCCGCGTCGCGCTGCGACGCGCGCGCACCCTGCACGGTGCACTCGCCGGCAAGGCCCTGCCCGGCGGCCCCGGACGCGAGTTCGGCTGGCTGAGCAGCGTCACCAGTCGCCTGCGCGATCTCGACGTGTGGTGCCTGCAGCTCGACGGCGCCGGCGATGGCAGCGACGAACTGGCCGTCGCGCTGGCGCGCGAGCGGATGCGCGAACACGCGGCGCTCCTGCGGGTGCTCGACGGTTCCCGCTACGCGGCCTTCCAGCAAGGCTGGGACGACTGGCTGGACCATGCCGCCACGTCCACTGACCGCCGACATCTCGGTGAATGCGTCGACCAGGCCCTGGCGCGGCGCTATGCGCGCCTGTTGCGCCGGCTGCCGGCGACCGCCGACGCCGCACTCGACTACCCCACCCTGCATGCCATCCGCAAGGACGCCAAGAAGCTGCGCTATCTCCTCGATGCCTATGCCCCGCTGTATCCTGGCCGGCATGTCGAAACCCTGCTCAAGGCGCTCAAGCGGTTGCAGTCGCGCGCCGGCGCCGTGTGCGACCGCCACGCCCACGCGCTGTTGCTGGAATCCTGGTTGCGCGACACGCGCAGCGCGCGACTGCGCGCCATGCTCGAAGGCACGCTGGTCGCGCTGCGCCCGGCGCCGCGCATCGAGCTCGCCGCCCGCGGGCAGGCGGGGCTCGCCGCGGCGCTGGTCGAGATCGGTGCCGCCGCACGCGTGGTCAAGCGCCTGAGCCGGACCCACCGTGGATGAAGATCATCGCGACCTACAATCTCAAGGGCGGCGTCGGCAAGACCGCCGCCGCGGTCAATCTCGCCTGGCTGGCCGCCGCCAGCGGGCAGCGCACCCTGTTATGGGACCTCGATGCCCAGGGCGCGGCGAGCTTCTACCTGCGCGTCAAGCCGAGGCTCACCGGCGGTGCGGCCGAACTCCTGGCCAAGCGGCGTAACCTCGCCCGCGCCATCCGCGCGACCGATTTCGATCGACTCGACCTGGTGCCGGCCGATTTCTCGTACCGCAACCTCGACCTCGAACTCAGCGATTTCAAGAAATCGACCCTGCGCCTCGGCAAGCTCGTCGCCGAGGTCGCCGATGACTACGACCTGGTGTTCCTCGATTGCGCACCGAGCATGTCGATCGTCTCCGAGAACGTGTTCAACATGGCCGACGTGCTGCTCGTGCCGTTGATTCCGACCCACCTCTCGCTACGCGCTTTCGACCAGCTGACACGTTTCCGTGAGACGCACGGCGGCGCGCAGTTGCTGCCGTTCTTTTCCATGGTCGATCGTCGCAAGCGGCTGCATCGCGAGCTGATCGTCGCCTTCGCCCGTGAGCACCCGGAAGTGCTGCGCAGTTTCGTGCCGTACGCCAGCGCCGTCGAACACATGGGCGAACACCGCGCACCGGTCAACGTGTACGCCGATTCCAGCAGCGGCGGACGCGCCTTTCGCGCGCTGTGGCAGGCACTCGCCGAGCGCCTCGACATCACGATCGCGCCGGCGCCATGAACGAGGCGCCGCGGCCGGCCACGCTGGACGGGCCGGCGCTGGTCGACGCGTTGGCGACGTGGGCGCGCGAGCTCGGCTTCGGCGCACTCGCCGTCGCCCGCCTCGAACTGGACGACGACGATGCCCGCCTGCGCGCCTGGCTCGCGCAGGGCTTCCACGGCACCATGGGCTACCTGGCCCGCAATGGCGACAAGCGCCACGATCCGGCCGCGCTCGTCCCGGGCACGGTGAGCGTGATCAGCGCACGCATGGACTACCTGCCCGAACCGGTCGCCGCCGCGGCACGCCGTCTGCAGGAACCCGCCACGGCCTACGTCGCGCGCTACGCGCTCGGGCGCGACTACCACAAGACCCTGCGCGCACGCCTGCGCCGTCTCGCCGAGCGCCTCGCCGAACGCATCGGCCCCTACGGTTTTCGCGCGTTCTGCGACAGCGCGCCGGTGCTCGAACGCGCGCTCGCGCGCAATGCCGGGCTCGGCTGGATCGGCAAACACACCTGTCTCATCGACCGCCGCGCCGGCTCGTTGTTCTTTCTCGGTGAGATCTATACCGACCTCGCCTTGCCGCCGAGTACGGCGCGGGCCGAGGATCATTGCGGCAGTTGCACCCGCTGTCTCGACGTCTGCCCGACGGCGGCCATCGTCGCGCCCTACCGACTCGACGCGCGCCGTTGCATCAGCTACCTCACGATCGAATCGCGCGATCCGATCCCACCCGAGCTGCGACCGCTGCTCGGCAACCGCGTGTTCGGCTGCGACGACTGCCAGCTGGTGTGCCCGTGGAACCGCTACGCGGCGGTGAGCGCCGAGGCCGATTTCGCGCCACGCCATGGCCTCGACGGACGCCGCCTGGTCGAACTGTTCGCGCTCGACGCCGCGGCCTTCGACCAGCTCACCCAGGGCTCGGCATTGCGCCGCATCTCCCACGAGCAATGGCTGCGCAACCTCGCCGTCGCGCTCGGCAACGCGCCGCGTGACGACGCCGTGATTGCCGCGCTGCGGGCGCGTACCGATCACCCCTCGGCCCTGGTGCGCGAACACGTTGCCTGGGCGCTGGCACGACAAATCGGGCAGCACTGACGGCGGCGGCCATCGACGCCGCCACCGGCAACCGCGACGGCGCGGCCGTGACGGTCGCCGTGGCGGATGTCCGACCTGCTATGCTTGGCGCCTCCCTGGCGCAGTAAAAGGCCCGGCGTGGACGGTTACTTCGACCTCAACCAGCAGACCTACGACTGGTGCGCACGGGCTTTCGACCAGGTGCGCAAGGTGCTCGGCGTGCGCATCAAGATGCACCACGCGGCGCGCCAGATCGATGACGCCAGCATTTTCCTGTTCAACCACTTCGCGCGCGTCGAGACCTTCATCCCGCAGTACCTGATCTACCAGGAGACCGGCGCCTTCTGCCGCTCGATCGCGGCCGCCCAGTTCTTCGCCGGCAACGATCGCTTCGCCGCCGTGCTGCGCGACCTCGGCGTGGTGCCGAACAAGCATCCGCACCTGATGGAACTGCTCGCCATCGACATCCTGCGCGGGCGCAAGATCGTGGTCTTCCCCGAGGGCGGCATGGTCAAGGACCGCCAGGTGGTCGACGAACAGGGCCGCTACAGCATCTACTCGCGCCATGCGTTGGAGCGCCGCAAGCACCACTCCGGCGCCGCGCGCCTCGCGATCGGTCTGCGCATCTTCCAGCGCGCGGTGCGCTACCGCGAAGCGGCGGGCGACCTCGACACCCTGCGCGAGTGGGCCCACGCCTGTCAGCTCGGTTCGGTCGATGCCCTGCTCGAAGCGGCACGCCGGCCGATCAACCTGGTGCCGGCCAACATCACCTTCTATCCCCTGCGGGTGTCCGACAACATCCTCAGGCGTGGCGCGGAGATGCTGACCGGGGGCCTGAGCATGCGCGCGGTCGACGAACTGGTGGTCGAGGGCAACATCCTGCTCAAGGCCACCGACATGGACATCAACCTCGGTCACAGTCAGCGGGTCGACGACATCTTCACCTGGTTCGAATGGCCCATCGTCAACCACCTCGCGCGTGAACTGCCGAACCTGGGCGCGATTTTCGACATCGGCTACCTGGAGGACCGCTGGCTGCGTCGCCTCGCCACCCACGGCGCCAACCGGGTCATCGGGCGCGTGCGCGACCACTACATGCAGGAGATCTACCAGGCGGCGACGGTCAACCTGTCCCACATCGCATCCTCGATCATCCTGCGCGAGATCGAGCAGGGTCACCGCACGATCGTCGCGGCGAAGTTCCGCCAGGCGCTCTATCTCGCCGTCAAGCACCTGCAAGGCCACGCCGAGATCCGACTGCATCGCGGACTGTGCGACCCGGACCGCTACCAGGCAGTGCTGGAGAGCGAACCGTCGGCGCTGAGCGAGTTCCTCGATTCGGCGGCGAGCGTCGATCTGATCACCCACGACGACGACCAGATCGTCTTTCACGACAAGCTCGCCGCCGAGCACGAGTTCGACGCCATCCGCCTGGAGAACCCGATCGAGGTCTACGCCAACGAGGTCGAACCGCTGGCGCCGGTGGCGACCGCCGTCGCCCGCGCCGTCGCTGAAGCCGATGGCCTCGACCGCGGCGTGCTCGCACACCAGTTGTTCGACGACGAACTCAAGGCCCTGGCCTGGGACCGCGCGCTGTACACCAAGCGCAAGCACTACGAGATCAACCAGCGCGAGACCGCCACCGCCGATCCCAGCCCTTTCCTGCTGCTACCCGCCGAGCGCCGGCGCATCGGCGTGGTGCTGACCCACGGCTTCCTCGCCTCGCCGGCCGAGGTACGCGCCTTCGGCGACAAGCTCGCCGCCGCCGGCTACGTCACGGTGGGCGTGCGTCTGAAGGGCCACGGCACCTCGCCCTGGGACCTGCGCGAGCGCTCGTGGAAGGACTGGCTGCACGCGGTCGAACGCGGCCGACGCATCGTCGAGGGCTTCGTCGACGAGTATGCCCTGGTCGGCTTCTCGACCGGTGGCAACCTCTCGCTGGTGTCGGCCTGCGAGCGGCCCGGCCGTGTCGTCGGGGTCAGCGCGATCTGCGCACCACTCAAGTTCCGCAACCGCAACATGCGCTTCGTGCCGCTGATGCACGGCGCCAACCGCGTCGTGCGCTGGCTGTCGTCCTACGAGGGCGTGATGCCGTTCCGGCCCAACGAGTCCGAACATCCGCATATCAACTACCGCCACATGCCGCTGCGCGGGCTCTACGAGCTGACCCGGCTGGCCGCGCACGCCACGCGCCTGCTGCCGCAACTCGAGCGACCGACCTGCGTGGTGCAGGGCGACCGCGACCATGTCGTCGACCCGCAGAGCGCGACCCTGATCTACGACCGCGTCGCGGCCCACTGGAAGGAATTGCACTGGGTGGAATCGGAACGTCACGGCATCCTCAACGAGGATGTGGGGCCGACCCACGAGCGGGTGTTGCATTTCCTCGAGCGCCTCGACGCCGGCGCCGAGGTGGCCGGGTGAGCGGCGTCAACTCCCCGCGCTGACCTTGATCCAGCCGCGTAGATCGCGCGCCAGAGCGGCATCGAAGCCGACGAAGCGTGGTCCGGCGCCCGGGTAGCGCAGGCTCAGCGCCGCAGCCTCGACCCCGCTCGCGGCGACGGCGCGACGTCGCGCATCGGCCAGCGACAGCGACTCTGGATCCGGTTCGGCCAGCATTTCCAGGCGCGGCAGGGGCAGCGGGTCGAACTCGGCCTGCCAGCGGCCACGACTCGCGAAGGCGCGCACGCGCCCGGCGCCGAAACCGTCCGCCAGCGCGCGCGCGACGAGGGCGGCACCGCCCTCGAGGCCGAGCACGACGACGTCGGTGATGCCGGCGGCCTCGAGCCGCGCCAGCGCGGCATCGAGGCGTTCGCGTCCGGCGGCATCAGTGGTGGCGTAATCCTCGAGCGTGGCTTCGCGCGCCAGCAGCGGCAGTTGCACGGCCAGCACGGCCCAGCCGTTCGGCGTGAACTCGTCGACCAGTGCCTCGAGCAGGGGTTGTGCGGTGATCACCTGGGCCGGGCCCGGGATCACCAGCAGGGCGCCGCTTGCGGGCGGTTCGCGGGCATCGACGAAACGCACCAGGAACGGTGCAGCGGCCGCCTCCAGCGCCTCGCAGCCGCCACCGAGATGGCCCGCCGCGCAGCGTTCGAGCAATGCCGTCTCGAGCGGACTGGCTGGTGGCGCGGCTGCCGCGACCGATGGCGCCGCGTCGGTGGCATCTCCTGCCGCCGCGGGGTCCGTGGGCAGGCCGGCGGCCGCGTCCGCGACGCTGGTCGATGGCGCGGCAGGGGTCGTCGCGTCGGCGGCATCCTGGGCCGCCACCGGGCCGAGGACACCGGCCAGCAAGGCGACAACGAGCCAGGGGCGCAGATACCGGTAACCGTGCATGGCCACGTTAGCGGCCGCGACGCCGCGGACTGCAACCTGCGCCCGGCCGTCCGCCATGCAGACGCTGAACCGATGCGGTAGAGTGCGCGCGCGGCCGCCGGCGCCGCCACCAGAATCATCCTCGGGACCCCGGCATGAAGCAGCCTCCGTTCATCGCGCCCTCGATCCTCTCGGCCGATTTCGCCCGCCTCGGCGAGGAGGTGACCACCGTCGTTGCCGCCGGCGCTGACTGGATCCACTTCGACGTCATGGACAACCACTACGTGCCGAATCTCACCATCGGCCCGATGGTGTGCCAGGCGCTGCGCAAGTACGGCGTCACCGCGCCGATCGACGTGCACCTCATGGTCGAGCCGGTCGACGCCCTGATCGAGAACTTCATCGAGGCCGGGGCGAGTGTCATCACCTTCCATCCCGAGGCCAGCCGCCACGTCGACCGCAGCCTCTCGCGTATCCGCGAGGCCGGCCTCCAGGCCGGGCTGGTGCTGAACCCGGCGACGCCGCTCACGCACCTCGAATACGTCATGGACAAGCTCGACCTCGTCCTGCTGATGTCGGTCAACCCGGGCTTCGGTGGGCAGTCCTTCATTCCCGCTGCGCTGGACAAGCTCGCCCGCGCTCGCCAGCTCATCGATGCCTCCGGCCTGCCCATCCGGCTCGAAATCGACGGCGGCGTGAAGGTCGACAACATCGGCGCCATCGCCGCGGCCGGCGCCGATACCTTCGTCGCCGGTTCGGCCATCTTCGGCCCCGGCGACTACGCCACCACCATTGCCGCCATGCGCGAGGCCATCGCGGCCGCCACGGCGTGAGGACAGCGCGCCGCGCGGTCCTGTTCGATCTCGACGGCACCCTGGTCGACAGCGCACCCGACATCGCTGCCGCCGTCGACGAGGTGCTCACCGCCCACGGTCATGCCGCCATCGGCGAGGCGCGGGTGCGCGATTACATCGGTCACGGCGCGGCCCGCTTGATCCACCGTGCGTTGACCGGCGCTGCCGACCGCGATGCCGAACCCGCCGTGTTCGAACCGGTCTTCGGCAGCTTCCTCCAAGCCTATGCCGCGCGCCTGTGCCAACAGACACGCGTCTACCCCGGCGTGGAGGCGGCCCTCGCCGGCCTGGCCGAGCGCGGCTGGGCGCTCGGCGTCGTCACCAACAAGCCGGCGCGCTTCACCGCGCCGCTGCTCGACGCCCTCGAACTCACCGAGCATTTCGGCTGCGTGCTATCGGGCGACAGCCTGGCCGAGAAGAAGCCTCACCCCGCGCCGCTGGTCGAGGCTGCGCGCCTGCTCGATGTCGCCGCGACGGCGGTGGTGATGGTGGGTGATTCGGCCGCCGACGTCGGCGCCGCGCGCGCCGCCGCCGTGCCGGTGATCTGCGTCAGCTACGGTTACGCCGGCGGTATCGACCCGCGCGCACTCGGCGCCGACGCCGTGATCGATTCGATGGATGCCCTGCTGCCGGCGCTGGCCGACCTCGGCCTGGCCTGAAAACGGCCCACGCGCCGCCGCGCCGTCCTGACGGCGGCCGGCGCGGAACATTCACTCCCGTTCGCCCCGCGAACCGCGTCCTGCCGCGGCAGGACAGGCGCGAGACATCCACGCTAGACTCGGCGGCGTGAACAAGCCGCGCAACCGATCGCGGCGTCATCCCAGGGGAGCCACCATGTCCACCGCCACCGCCCAGCCGGCGGATCGCCAACTGATCTGTCTGCAACGTTTCAATGCGCGGCTCGAAAGCGAACTGCGCGCGCTCATCACCGAGGATCTGATCGACGAATACCGGCGCAAACCGCTCGGTCGACACAGCGATGCGCTGGAGCGCGTGCTGAACTGGATCCGCAAGGCCCCCGCCTTCGCGCTCTACTCGCGCGTGCCCTGCCGCGAGTGGCAGGTGATCCGCCTGCCGGTGCGCCCGGAGCACGGTCCGGAAGCCGTCGACGACACCGTCTACACCGACGAGAACGAAGCCCTGCACGCGGTCTTCCTGCGGCACGTCGAGCGCCTCAAGGCGAGCGGGGGTTGAGCGCCATGGAATACGTCACGGGATACTGCGACCGCTTGTGCGCCCGCGCCGGCGACACCGTCCACTTCATGCTGAGTTCCAACCGCGCGCGCGAAGCCGAGGTGCATCTCGTCCGCCTCGTCCACGGCGACGAGCACCCGGGCGGCCCGGGCTTCGTCGAACGCGAAGTCCAAGCCACCTGCAACGGCCGCGTCGCCGTCGGCTACCAGCCGACGCAGGTCGGCAGTTTCCTGGTCGTCGATGACACCGCGAACCGCCTGCCGGGCGGCGACAGCTTCACCCTGCACGCCTTCGTCTGCGCGACCACCCCGGGCCGCGGCCGCCAGGCCATCCTCGGCCGCTTCGACGACCATGCCCGCCAAGGCTACGGTCTCGGCATCGATGGCGACGGCCGCCTGTGCCTGCGCCTGGGTGACGGCCAGGAGGTCAGCGAACTCAGCGCCGATCGCGCGCTGGTGCCACGCGTGTGGTACTTCGTCGCCGCCACCTACGACGCCTCCAGCGGCGCCGTTACGCTCTACCAGGAAGCCGTGGTCAACGCCTACAACGGCCAGCAGAGCCGCGCCTTCCCGCGCGACGATGCCAGCCACGTCAGCCACACCACGCGCCTGCGCCCAGCACCGGCCGAGGGGCCGTTCCTCGTCGCCGGCTTCCATGTCTGGCAGCACGAACGGCGCATGGTCGGTGGCCTCTACAACGGCAAGATCGACCGTGCCGGCATCCACGCCCGCGTGCTCGGTCGCGACGAACTCGACGCCCTGCGCAACGGCGCACCGCCGCCGGCCGCCGGGCTTGCCGCCTACTGGGATCCGACCATCGGCTACACCGACCAGGGCATCGGCGACACCGTCGTCGACCTCGGCCCGCACCAGTTGCCCGGCCGCGGCTACAACCGTCCAGTGCGCGGCATGACCGGCTACAACTGGAACGGCCGCAACGATTGCTACCGCCTTGCCCCACAGGAATACGGCGGCGTGCAGTACAACGACGACGCCATCATCGACTGCCACTGGGTGCCATCGGTGACCTGGACCATCCCGGCCGACTTCAAGAGCGGCGTCTACGCCCTGCGCGTGCGCGCCGACGGCATCGAGGACCACGTCACCGTGTTCGTACGCCCGGCGCGGCCGACCGCCAAGATCGCCATGCTCATGCCGACGGCGAGCTACCTCGCCTACGCCAACGAGCACTTCGTGCTGGTCGAGACGCCGGGGGTCGAGGCCGTCACCGGCCACACCCTCAACCTCTACGCATGGGACTTCCTGCTCGCCAACCATCCCGAGTGGGGCAAGTCGACCTACGACCACCACGACGACGGTGCCGGCGTGTGCTACTCGTCCTACCGCCGCCCGGTCATGAACCTGCGCCCGCGCCACCGCATGGCCGGCCACAGCCTGCCCTGGCAGTTCCCGGCCGACATGTCGATCGTCGCCTTCCTCGAACTCGGTGGTTTCGAATACGACGTCATCACCGACGAGGACCTGCACCGCGAAGGCGTGGCCTGTCTCGCGCCCTACAACGTGGTGCTGAACGGCACCCACTCGGAGTACTACTCCGAGGCCATGATGGACGCCACCGAGGACTACCTCGCCCAGGGCGGGCGCGTCATGTACCTCGGCGCCAACGGTTACTACTGGGTGGTGTCCTTCCGCGACGGCGAGCCGTGGTGCATGGAAGTGCGCAAGCTCGATTCCGGCTCGCGCGCCTGGCAGGCGGCGCCGGGCGAGCACTACATGGCGACCAACGGCGAGCGCAGCGGCCTGTGGCGCAACCGCGGCCGGCCGCCACAGAAGCTCACCGGCGTCGGCTTCGCCAGCGAAGGCATGGACGAGTGCAAGCCCTACGAGCGTCTGCCGGATTCCTACGACCCGGCCTGTGCCTGGATCTTCGAGGGCGTGCCCGGTGAACGCTTCGGCGCCCAGGGCCTCGCGCTGGGCGGCGCCGCCGGTCTCGAGGTGGATCGCTACGACCTCGCCCTCGGCACGCCGCCCGGCACCTACCTGCTCGCGACCTCGGAACCCTTCTCCGACAACTACCCGCACGTCGCCGAGGAGATCATGTTCAACCTGCCGGGCACCGGCGGCACCCAGGACTTCCAGGTCCGCGCCGACATGACCTACGCCGCGACGTGCAACGGCGGCGCGGTGTTCTCGACGGGGTCGATCGCCTGGGGCCAGGCGCTGCCCTGGAACGGCTGCGATAACGACGTCGCCGTGATCACGGCCAACGTGCTCCGGCGCTTCGCCGCCGACGGGCCGTTGCAATGACGGAGCGGCCCGGCGCCTGCCGCTGGCCGGCGCCGGTGCTGCTGTGGTTGTCCCTGGTGACGGTCACGGCAGGGGAAGCCGGAGAAGCGCCACCGCTGGTCGATTTCACCGCCACCGGCAGCGACTACCTCGTCCAGTTCCTGGTGCCGGGTTCGGATTTCCTGAGCATCCACGGGCTGACCTTCGATCGCGACGATCGCCTGCTGGTCGGCAGCGTGATGGGCCAGGCCATCTATGCCGTGGATACGCGCAGCGGTGAAGCGAGCGAGGAGGTCGGCCCGCCGCAGGGTTGCGCCGACGATCTCGAGTTCGGCCCCGACGGCTCGCTGGTGTGGACATCGATCCTGACCGGCGAAGTCTTCGTGCGCCGCCCGGACGGCAGCATCGACGTACTCGCCGACAACCTGCCCGGCGCCAACTCGGTGGCTTTCCGCGATGACGGCCGCCTGTTCGTCACCCAGGTGCTGTGGGGCGACGCGCTGTGGGAACTCGATCCGTCCGGCCGCAAGCCGCCGCGCCGGGTCGCGAGCGATCTCGGCGGCCTGAACGGTTTCGATTTCGATGCCGCGGGCCATCTCTACGGCCCGCTCATCTACCAGGGCGTGGTGGTGCGGGTCGACGTCGAGACCGGCGCGGTGTCCACCGTCGCGTCCGGCTTCGGCCTGCCGGTGGCGGTCAACTTCGACAGCCAGGGCCGGCTCTACGTCGCCGACAGCAAGCTCGGCCGTATCGTGAGGATGGACGTCGCGAGCGGCGAGCAGACCCTCGTCGCCACCGTCGACAGCGCCATCGACAACCTCGCTTTCGATTCACACGACCGGCTCTACATCACCAACATGGTCGACAACGCCGTGCACGAAGTGAACACCCGTACCGGCGCCACGCGGACCGTCACGCAGAGCCGCCTGTCGGTGCCGGGCGGGTTGGACGTCGTCACGATCGACGGCGTCGACCAGGTCTACCTGGGCGATCTCTTCGCCTTCCGCCGCATCGACGGCAACAGCGGCGAAGTACACACCGTCCGTCGCGGCATCCGTGATCCCATGGCCTGGCCGATGGCGGTCAACGCGCGGGGTGATCTCATCGTCACCGCGAGCTGGTTCACCGACGCCGTCGAGGTCTACGACCGTGCGCGGAACGAATCGCGCGCCGTCTACCACGGCCTCGCCGACCCGGTCGACGCCGTGCTGCTGGCCGATGGCGACGTGCTGGTGGCCGAGCAGGGCAAGGGCCGCCTGCTCCGGATCAGCCACGCCGAGCCCGATGTGCGCAGCGTGGTTGCCGAAGACCTGGGCGGTCTCGCCGCGATGCGTCCGGCGAACGATGGTGCGGTCTACGTCACCGACGTGCTGGCCGGAGAACTGCTGCGCATCGACCTCGCGAACGGCGCGCGGCAGGTGGTCGCGAGTGGGCTCGATCATCCGGAAGGTTTCGATGTCGCCCCGAACGGCAGCGTGGTGCTGGCCGAGGTCGGCCGGCAACGTGTGGTACGCATCGACCCGACGAGTGGCCGGGTCGAGGAGATCGCGCGCAACCTCGCGCTCGGCTACCCGGCTGCGAAAGGCACGCCGCCGGCCTACATCCAGACCGGGGTCGCGGTCGGCGCCGGAGGGGACATCTACGTCTCGTCGGATCGCACCACCGCGCTGTACAAGATCAGCGCGCAGTAGCTGCACAAAAGAAACCCGCCGAGGCGGGTGACATCGAACGATGCGCTGCTAGGAGGCCCGTACGCCGCGGGCCGCCTGCGCCCGGACCCGGGATCAGGTCAGTTCGAAGAGCTTCCCGCTCATCGTGAAATTTCCATCCTTCATCTTGATCTGGCCTTCGGCGACGCAGGGATTGCCGTCGACCATCACCGCCGCGCGGGTCTCCCAGTTCCCCTGGCTCGTACTCCAGTACACGCCCTGTCCCTTGTACGGCGCGACCCCGCTCGATTTCAGGTAACCGGCGCCCAGGTCGCTCACGGTGCCGCGGTCGGTGTCACCGCAAAAGGTCATCGTTCCGGTCGCCGTCCCCGCCAGGTCGCCCTTGACGGTGCCGGTATAGGAGCCCTCGACGACGCCCTCGGCGGGATACCTGACGTAGCTGAACGTACCCGAATACGTTCCGATCTGTTTACCAACAGGCATGGCTGTTCACCTCTCCTCGTGGTTGTAACCTCGGGATTCCCGCAGCGCCCTCCCCGCGGCGCGCCTGCTTCAAGCGTAGTTGCCGCGTCGTGCGCGTGCTGGCGCGTCGCACGCCCAATTACGGACCGGCCGCGGCTATGACCCATGACGCCCGTGCGTCGACACGGGCACGAGGACGCCGCGAACACGCGCTGGCCTGGGCCGGCGATGCCGCGGGCGGGCGCAACAGAAATTGACATTCCCGCCACCTCGCCGCGCCGTCCTTCGGCGGATAATTCGGCGTTCGAACACGACCAGGTCGCAACGCCGGGTCGGATGGCGGGAATCGACCACGAGGACAGGACATGAAACGACTGACAATGGTGTGCCTGATGCTGGCCGCGATGGGCGCCCACGCGGCAGGTCTGGTCGTCGACCCGCTGCCCGCCGACGTGCGTACCGGCGACCCGGTCACCGTCACCGGCCGCGTCGTCGGCCTGGGGCCGCTGGACCTCGTCTTCCTGCTCGACCACTCGGGCAGCGTCAGTTCGCAGTCGTTCCAGCAGCAACGCGACTACGCGCTGACCCTCGCGGACGGCCTCGCCCACGATACCGGCTCGGTCATGAGCGCGATCGTCGCCCACTGGTCGAACGCCAGCCTGATCCTGCCCCTGTCGGGCTCGAACACCCTCGTACACAACACCATGCTGAACACGGCGCAGCTCGGTGGCAGCAGCTGCGTGAGTTGCGGCCTACGCACCGCCGCCGACGTGCTCGCCGACTCGACGCGCGCCGGTCAGCCATCGCTCGGTCAGCTCGTGCTCCTGTTCACCGACAACGCGCCGGGGACCCAGTCGGCAGCGGATTTCGTGCCGGCGTACACGGCGCTCCACCAAGCCGGCGCGACCGTGCTCGGCATCGCCCTGCCCAACATCAGTCCGTCCGATCGGAGCGCGCTGGCGAACGCGACCAACGTGTTGGCCGGCAGCGGTTTCGCCGACGTCTACGACCTGGCCGA
Organism: Gammaproteobacteria bacterium; assembly: GCA_050184115.1. Taxonomy (GTDB): domain Bacteria; phylum Pseudomonadota; class Gammaproteobacteria; genus JACKNG01. The sequence continues at coordinate 65,218 of JBFXAQ010000011.1, forward strand.
CGGGCCGAACGCGCTGTACCAGTCGATCCTCGCCCTGATCGGTTTCCCCACCGTGAACTACACCTTGAGTTCCAACACGGGCAATGTATCCGGCACCGTCACGGTGGCCGCGGACGGCAGTTTCAGCCTGCCGACGGTGGCGGCGGCCGAAGGTGGCAATTTCTGGTTCCTCGATGCCAGCAACCGGCTGGGCGCCACGATCGTACGTGGTGCCACGGTGATCGCCGCACCCGTGCCGCTGCCGGCGACCCTGCTGCCGGCGCTCGCGGCGCTGGCCATGCTGGCGCCTGTACGGAAACGCCGGGGTTCGCGCCGGCCCTGAGGCGCCGCCTGCAGCGATCCGGCGACCACGTACGGGGCAGGTAACGGGATGCGTCCCTCGCGTTGACGGCGCTCTCACGCGCCTCAGCTAAGCGCCCAGCGCTAAGCCGCACCCGGGAGTGTTCCCGACAGCCGGTCGTGCCCGCAGATTTTTCGCCGTAGGGTGCGGGGCTCGTACGCCTCGCGCGCCATCAACATGCCAATGTCCCGCACCACGGGCTCGCGCCGGAGCAAGCTCTGTGAGCCCTCGGTGCGCAAGTCGGTGACAGGCTTATCGAGCGAGTTGAAGTCGATCGGCCCGCCGTCCGGTCGCCGCCGCAGGCTGTACAGGATGTGCGAAGCGGTGTTCATGCAGATCGCCGAGAACAGCAGTGGCCGGGCCATCGTGTTTGCCTCCCATCGTTCCATCGACCTCTACGGGCCGATGCGGCCGTGCGCAAATCAGGCTGACGGCCGACACGTCGCGTCGTGATCACCACCCGGCCGCCGGTTCGGGCACGCGCACAAACCCTCGCACGGCGGTGGAAAACAAAGAAGCCGGCACGCGGCCGGCTTCTTCGTGGTCCTGACAAACGATTGTCAGTTGCTGCGTTCCGGCAGCGGCAGCTTGACCCAGTCTTTGTAGAAGGTGTCGATGTCCGGCTCGAACTCGTTGAGGATCGGGTACCACGGCACCGGTGCCTCGACGTCGTGCAGGATGCCGCACTCGGGGCAGAAGAACTCGCGGATCTCCTGCCAGTCGTGGTGCGGCGCCATCAGCTTCGGTTGCAGCTCGTTGAGCAGCTCCTCGCTGTTACGCACGAAGATCGAGGCATGGAGCTTCCAATTCTCCTTGTAGCCACCCATCACGTGCCCGCAGGCACACTTGTTGACCCAGCGCTTGGTTTCGGCGTCCTGCACGATGTAGAGATGCGGACCGCGCGGCAGGATGATCCGGTCCGGCCAGCTCACACGCGCCTGCAGCACCTCGATGTACTTCTCGAAGCGGTCGGTGTCCTTCGGCATCGACAGCATGCGGTGCACGGTCTCAAAAGGGAGTTTGCCGTCGACGAGGTCGGCGACTTCTTGCTTGGTATAGGTCGTCATGTTGAATGTCTCCTCGCTGCGACGGCTTATTTCTTGTCCCAGTCGGCGTATTCCTTGGGCCGCACGACGGATTCGTCGACGAGGTTCACGCGACGCACGTCGGGCAACGAGTCCAGCGGGATGCTGTGCTGGCCGAAACCCTCGGTGCCGTCCTCGCCGAGACGGATGAACCAGTCGTCGCCGAGGCCCCAGAATTCACGGAACTCGTCGAGGAATTTCTGCGACAGCAGGAAGCTGTTGGCATACATGTGCTTGACCTGGGCCGAACCGTCCTTGGCCTTGACGCGTTTCGCCTCCTGCTTGATCCAGTCCTTGACCGGCATGCCCTTGGCCATGCGCTCGCGCTTGATCTCCTCGCGGCGCTTGGCGGTGGCGGCGTCGTCGACCCGCCAGATGCCGTCGGCATCCTGGTCGCACACCGCGCCGTACATGGTCTTGGCATAGCGTGACAGCACGTAGTTGCCGTTCAGATCCTTCTCGATGTCGCGGCAGCTGCGTTCGATCGGATCGCCGAAGCCGGGACCGCCACGGATCAGGTTGAGGTAGAGATCGTAGTCCTGGAACGCGGTCTCGGTCGCCATGGTCTGGTGGTCACGGATGACCTCCGCGTTGGTGCCGAGCAGCGACTCCCACTGCGGGCTGTCCGGATCCCAGTCGTGGCCGCCCGGGATCGGATCGCCGTTGGCGATGCGCTCCTTCAGGCCGGTGTTGTGCGCGGCGAAACGGTAGCCGGCCGACGACGGGTAACCACCCATCAGGCCCCAGTTGCACACCACGTAACCGTCGCCCATGAAGGTCATGGCCCAATCCTTGGCCTTCCAGATCATGCGCAGAGTCTCGAAGCCGCAACCGCCGCGGTACTTGCCGTAGCCCCCGGAGTTGGTCTTGATGGCGCGGCCGAGGTAGACCATCGGCTCGGCCAGTTCCCAGATCTCCATGTCGCCCATGTCGCCTTCCGGGTTCCAGATGGCGGCGGCATGGTCGAGACCGTCGGCGAAGGCGCGCGCGCCGGCGCCGGAAGCGGCCGGCTCGAAGCTGTTGACGGCGTGGAAGTCACCGTCCTGGTTGATGCCGCCACCCTGCAGCCAGTTGGCCGTCGACGAGTTGCCGGCATTGACCTCCTCGATGTAGCCGCGGCCGAAGTAGCAACGGCCGAGGCCGCGCCACAAGGAACTCCACGAGCCGACCAGGAAGTGCCAGGCATAGGCGTGGCCGGTACGGCGATCGTCGGCGTTCATCCAGGTGCCGTAGGGCAGGTGGAACTCGGTGCCGTAATAGGGACCGTCGTTGACGCGCTCGTTCGGCACCAGGTGCTGGGTCATGAATACCCAGATGCCGCTGGTGAACGCCACCTGGCTCGAGTTATAGGTGTGCCAGCCCCAGCGACTGGCGCCTTCGAAATCGAGCTTCCAGGTGCCATCGCCGCGGATCTCGATGGTCGAGGGCGAGTGCATGATGGAATCGATCTTGGCGTACTCGGCCGGGGTCGCCATCGCTTCGTGCTTGTAGGGCACGTCGATGAACGAGACCTGGCGGTACTTGCCCTGGATGAGCATGCTCTTGATGCGGTTCTGCAGCGCGCGGCGGCCGTCCTCGATGATCTCGTAACCGAACTTCTCGAAGATCTCGATGCCGACTTCCTCGATGACCTCTTCGACCGCGTCACGAATCATGTGGCAGCCGGCGATGCGGGTACGCTCGTCGAGGATCCAGTAGTTGGTCGCGCGCACGTTGCGCTGCGATTCGTGCAGCCAGTCGCGCAGCGGCTCATCGTTGACGCCGGTCTTGCGGCAGGTGATCTGCAGGCCGTCGCCGAAGCGCGAGAACTGGCCGTTGGACATCGAGCCCGGCGACACCGCGCCGAGGTCGATGACGTGGGTCACGCCGCCGACCCAGCCGACCAGGCTGTCGCCGTGGAAGATCGGCACGATGGTTGCGACGTCGCAGGGATGAACGTTGCCGATCGAGCAGTCGTTGTTGGTGAACATGTCACCCGGCCGGATGGTCGGGTTACGCTCCCACTCGTTCTCGATCATGTACTTGATCGCCGCACCCATGGTGCCGACATGGATCATGATGCCGGTCGAGGTGAGCAGCGAGTCACCGGCTGCGTTGTAGAGCGTGAAGCAGAGTTCGCCTTCCTGCTCGACGATGGGCGAGGCGGCGATTTTCTTCGCCGTCTCGCGCGCGTCGACCAGCACCGCGCGCACGCGCGAGGACAACTTCTCGAAGAAGATCGGATCGTTGTCCTTGAGGTCGAGCTTGTTGAGCCCGTTGTAGTGGCCGGACTTCTTCGTCCGCTCCAGGACCGCATTCCGATTCTCGCGCAACGTCAGGCCGTTACGGCACAGGCCGTTGCCGGGCGTTTCCTTCATTACTGTACTCATGGTGATTTCCCCTCAGGTATCGCGAGATTCAGACTTCGCGCAGGTGGAACAGGCGATGGTTGTCGAGCTCGGTGACCCAGCCGTCCGGCACGACCAGGGTGGTCGCGGGCGACTCGATCACGGCAGGCCCGGGGATGCGGTTGCCGGCGACGAGTTTCTCCATCTCGTAGAGCTTGGCTTCCATCCATTTACCGCCGCGGTAGAACGGCCGCGAACCGGTCGACGCCGCGGCCGGCGGGATCTGGCCACCGCTGGCCTCTTCGGGCACGCGCGGCTTCTTCACCCCGACCACGCCACGCATGATCGCGCCGGTGACGCCAAAACCAAGCTCCGGCGAACGCGCGGCGCTGGCGTAGACGCGGGCGTAGGTCTCTTCGAAAGTCTTGACCAGGGTGTCCCAGTCCTCGACGGTGGACACCGCGTTCAAGGGCGAGTCGATCTCGAGGTCGTTGAGCTGGCCCATGTACTGCATCGAGAAGCCCGGTTTCAGCGTGACCTGTTCAGGCGAGAAGCCGTTGATGCGGAACTCCTCGATGACCTTCTCGCGCAGTTCTTCCCAGGCCTGCTCGATGGTCGCGCAGCCGGCAAGCTTGACGTCGTCGCTGGCACTGGGTGATGCCGCGACGTCGACGCTCTTGTCGTAGCGGTATTCGAACTCGGCCGACGCGCAGCCGAAGGCCGAGAAGCCGGCGGCCCAGGCCGGGATGATGACGTCCTTGAAGCCGAGCCCCTGGGTGTAACCGTAGGTGTGCACCGGGCCGGCGCCACCATAGGAGAAGCACACGAAATCGACCGGGTTGTAACCCTTGGCGTTGATCATCGAGCGCAGGTGGCCGCGCAGCGACTGGTCGAGCAGCTCGATGACGCCGGCCGCGGCGTCCTCGACCGACAGGCCGAGCGGATCGGCGACCTGCTCCTTGACCGCCTTCTTGGCGCGCTCGACATCGAGCTTGATGGCGCCGCCGAGGAAATTGTCCGGGTTGAGGTAGCCGAGGATGACGTGGCAATCGGTCACGGTGACGGTATCGATGCCGGAATCCGCCCAGCACACGCCGACGCGGTAACCGGCGCTGTCGGGGCCGAGACGGATCGCCTTGGAGTAGGGGTCGATGCGCACGAAGCTGCCGGCACCGGCGCCGACCGAGTCCATCGCCACCAGTGGCAGCGAGACCAGCAGGCGGGCCATGTCCGGGTCCTTGCGGATGGCGAACTCGCCCTTGGTGATCAGCGCCATGTCGAAACTGGTGCCGCCGATGTCGGAGCAGGCGATGTTGTCGTAGCCGAGCTGCTCGCCCAGGTAGCGCGAGCCGATGACGCCGCCGATCGGGCCGGACACCAGCGTGCGCGCGAGTTCCTTCGCCTTCCAGCCGATGGTGCCACCGTGGCTGGCCATCACGCGCAGGTCGAACTTGCCGCCGAGGTCCTTCATCTGGTTGCTGATCTTCGACAAGGTCTGGCGCGACGGCTCGGCCGCGTAGGCTTCGAGGATGACGGTGTTGGAGCGGTGCGATTCCTTGCGCGTGGGGTAGTACTGGGTCGAGGCGAACACCGGGATGTCACGGCCGTGCTTGCCGAGCACTTCGCGCACGATCGCTTCCACGCGCGCTTCGTGCGTGGCGTTCTTGTGTGCGTGCAGCAGGCAGATGACGATGGCCTCGACGTCCTTGGCGACGAGCTTCTCGGCGGCATCGTAGGCTTCGTGCTCGCGCAGCGGGATGACGACGTCACCCTGGCTGTCGACGCGCTCGGTCACGCCGACGGTGCGGTCGGCCGGCACCAACGGCTCGTCGAAGCGGTGCGTGTTGAGGTGCAGCCGATCTTCGAGCGAGTAGCCGAGATAGCACTGAATGGCGCGGCCCATGCGGTGGAAGTCTTCCATGCCGCGGTTGACGATGAGCCCGACCTTCATGCCCTTGCGCTGCACCACGCGGTTCAGCATGGCGGTGCCGGAATAGACCGAGGTGATCATCTCGGGGTAGACGTCGTCGATGCTGCGTCCCCACAGCGCGAGCGCGTCCTTGGAGGACTCGACCACGGCCAGGGCCTCGTTGTCCGGATTGCTCTGTGCCTTGCCGACGACGAACTCGCCGTCCTGGCGCACGAAAAATGTATCGGTCATCGTGCCGCCGGCGTCGATGCCCAATACCTCCACGGCGTTTGCGCTCATGCGATGGTCTCCCCCTGGAATTTGGTTCAGAACACGTTGCGTGTGCGGCGGCGCCGCACGTGCTGTCCAATTTGCAAGGGCCATGCCAGGGCGCTTGTCAGCTACATCTCCCGCACAACCCCATCATTCCTATTGAAAAGGCGCCCAAACATCGATGTCGGGCACCGCGGGCGAGCGTACGAAATCCGTACGCTTCGCCGGGATCAGGCGTTCGAATTCCGTACGCTGACGACCAGTTCGTCGTGGCCGTAGCGGCGCAGCTTGGCGTAGAGCGTCGACTTGGAGATCCCCAGCGCCCGCGCCGCGCCGGCGAGGTTGCCGCGTGCCGCGACAACTGCCGCACGAATGGCTTCGCTCTCGCTCGCAGCGAGGCTCTGTGCCGGCACGTCCGTGTCGATGGCGGCCTTGACGGCGCTGGCCGCCGGCGCGCGACGGCGCAGGTGGGCGGGCAGGTCGGCCGCCACCAGGGACTCGCCGCCGGCCGTCAGGACGAGGCTCTCGATGACATTGCGCAGCTCGCGCACGTTGCCCGGCCAGTCGTAGCGCAGCAGCGCTTCGAGCGCGTCATCGGCCAGCCCACGCTGTTCGAGACCGTGCTCGGCGGCGATCTCGCGGGCGAAATGCCCTGCCAGGGCGAGGATGTCGCTACGGCGTTCGCGCAGGCTCGGCAGGTCGAGGCTGGTGACCGACACCCGGTAGAAGAGGTCCATGCGGAACTGGCCGGCTTCGACGGCGCCGTGCAGGTCACGGTTGGTCGCGGCGAGCAGGCGGAAACGCACGCGGCGCGGCTGGGTGTCGCCGAGGCGATAGACCTCGCCGTCCTCCAGCACGCGCAGGAGGTGTGGTTGCAGGTCGAGCGGCATGTCGCCGATCTCGTCGAGGAACAGCGTGCCGCCGTCGGCCGCCTCGATCTTGCCTTTCATGCCACCGCGGCGCGCGCCGGTGAAGGCGCCGTCGACGTAGCCGAACAGTTCGCTGGCGAGGAGATCGCGCGACAACCCGCCGCAGTTGATCGACACCATCGGGCCTTCGGCGCAGGGGCTCGCGGCATGGATGGCGCGCGCGAACAGTTCCTTGCCGACGCCGGTCTCGCCGAGCAGGAGCATCGGCACGCGGGCGCGGGCTAGGCGGTTTGCGCGTTCGACGGCGCTGCGCAGCGCCGACGATTCACCGATCAGCCGTGTGAACGCGGCCGCGTCGCGCGGACGGACAGGCGTTGCCCGGCGCGGGACGCTGACGACACTCGTGCGCGCAGGCAACAACAGTACGTTGCCGAGTTGGCGACCACTCTGTTCGAACGGTTGCAGCCATTCGGCGCGGGCGCCGGACGGTAGCGCACAATCGCCGGCCTCGGTCGGGCGCTCGAAGCCCAGTTCGGCCAGCCGTGGCAGACCGTCGGCCGCGGCACGGATGCCGTGGTCCTTGAGCGTGCGCACGGCGTAGTCACTGGCCTTGACCAGGCGCCCGGCGCGGTCGAAGACGAGGAACTCGCGGGCGCCGAAGCGCGGCAGCAGCGAGAGGCAATGTTCGAGCAGCTCCTGGCGGCTCTCGAGGTTGAGCTGACCGAGACGCTGCTCGATGCGCGTTGCCGCCGCCACCACCAGCGCCAGCGAATGACGGTTGAAGGTGCTCGACAACCCCGACACGTCCAACGCACCGAGCAGGTCGCCGTCGTACGGGTCGCGGATCACGGTCGCCGAGCAGGTCCAGCGCTTGATGCCTTCGCAGAAATGTTCGGCGGCGTGCACCTGCACCGCCGCGCCGGTCGACAAGGCCGTGCCGATCGCGTTCGTACCGCAATCCTCTTCGCGCCAGCGCGCGCCCGGTTGCAGGTCGATGGCATGGGCATCGTCGAGCGCGGCGCGATCGCCTTCGAGTTCGAGAATGAGGCCGCTGGGATCGGTGAGCAGCATCACCGTGCCCGATTCGGCGAGGAAATCGCGCGCCTCCACCATCACCGGTTTGCAGGCATGCAGGAGATCCTCGTGGCGCAGCTTGTGCGAAGCGAGGAAGTCGAGATTGAGCAGCTTGCGCCCGCTCGCGATGCCTGGGTCGACACCCGCGTGCTGGCAACGCGACCATGAATCGCGGATCAGGTGGCGGACGGCATTGCCGGCCGGCTGGTCACCGGAGAGGAAATGCTCCCAGGCCGAGGTGACGCCACGCTCGTCGTAGACGTCGAGCCGGGCTGGGTTGGGCGTTTCACGGTGTGCCATGGCGGACCTCCTCGCATCGCACACCCGCGACATTTATATATGTGTTGAATTGCCGCGGGGCCGACAGGGTAACAGGCTGCACAGGCTTCGGCACGGGACGCAGGGCTTCGATCCGCTTTGTGCAGTGCAATGCGAGGGCGCGCAACGCTTGCGCGCCCTCGGCACGCTGGCTTGGTGTCTGCGCCGGTGCCGGCTCGCGCACGCAGCCACGGCTCCGGTACCGATCGCGCGGGACGCGCCGCGGCAACCGCTCGCCGCGTTCGACGCCCGGCCAGGCGCTCAGGCCGGGCCCGCGCCACGCGCCGCCACGATGCGCCGGGCAGTGTCGTTGGCCCAGACGACCTTGCCGTTGATAGTGACCGCCACGGGCCACCGCACTGCGGCCAAGAAACGCACCCGTCACGCCATGCCGAGGTAGTCGAAGAACAAGCCATCGGCATCATAGGCCGCACGCACCGCGCGCAGGCGCGCCCAGGCTTCCGGCTGGTAGCATTCCCGCGCCGCGTCCGGACCGCGCGCCAGGTCGGCTTCGCCGACGTAGCGCCCGACCCGGTGCGGGTCGAGCAGGGACATTGCCTCGCTCTGCCAGGCCCGGTTCTGTTCGTCCGTCTCAACATCGGGCCACAGCGCGTATTGGTAGACGAGCTGCCGTCCCCACATGGAATGCGCCGTACCTTCGAGCGTGAATTCCGGGTGAAAGCACGGCGCCATGATGTTCGATACTGCCGAGGGCGCCTTCGTGTAGTGCTCGGCCATTCCTTGCATCAGGGTCGCCAGCGGCCGGTTGGACCAGATGTTGTCGACTGCGTAACGATGCCCGCCCGGCAGTGCTGCGCCGACCGCGCCGTGTACGCCGTTCAAGTCGCTCGCCAGGTTCACCGTCGAGGACCGTGCCTTGTTGACCCGGGGATCGGAATTGAGCGGTGCGAGCAGGGCTGCCGCCTGCTTGCTGGTATCCGCAAATGCAATGCCCAGCACGGAGGCAATCACCCCGCCGGCCCCCGCCGCAGCCGGGCCCGCGGTGGTGAGCCCCAGGGCCAGCATGGCGTCGCGCGCCATGTCGGCCGAAAGATCGTCGATCAACTGGTACGCGGTCGAGGCCTGCTCGAGCGAAAAGACGAAGCTGCTCAAGGTCACCGCGCGCGGCAAGGGTCGCAAACCGAGGTGAAAGCGGGTTGCGACGGCGAAGAACCCCGGGCCGGCACCGCGCGCGGCCCAGAACAAGTCGGGTTCCACCTCGTCGCTCACGGTCAGCTCGCGGCCGTCGGCAAGCACCAGGTCGATTGCCCGCACATGGCTGCAGCCACTGCCCCAGCGGTTGTAATTGAGACCGTTCCCGCCATTGAGCAGGAAGCCGCCGAGCGGGACGGTGGGGCAATACGCGACCGGGAACATCAGCCCGTGCGGTGCGAGCGCGGCGAGGAGCTCGGTGCCGCGCACGGTCGGGCCGACGCTGGCCGTACCTGCGGCCGGGTCGATGCTCAGGCTGTTGAACCGCCCGAGGTCGAGCATCACGCCGCCTTCGCGCAGCGCCGACGCGCACCAGCTGTGTCCGCCGCCGCGCACCGCGACCCGACGCTGCTGTTCGCGTGCGAAGGCAAGCGTACGCACGACATCGGCCTGGTTCGCGGCACGCACGATGAGATCGGGTCGCCGTTCGGGCAGCATGACGTTCCAGCCGATTCGACGCACCGGCTCGAACAAGGCGTCGGCGGGCAGCAGGAGTTCGCCCTCCAGGTCTTCCTGCAGTGAACGCAACGCGCGTTCTGTCGTCACCGCACCCACACTGCCGGGCTCCTCTGCCCACACGGCGGCGAAGCGACTCATCAGCAGCGTAGTCGCGCCGCAATAGCCGAGAAACGCCCGGCGGGCGGGCGCAGCGACAGGTTCGGTCATCGGTATCTCCTTCTCAGCGTGAGTGGGGACGGGCGGCCATCTACTGGGGGGCGGTCGTGCTCCAGCGGATCTCGACATCGAGCGCGGGCTTGGCGCTCGGCTGATTCGGTGACAGTCACTGCATTTCTACCCCTCAACCGCATGAAAGCGGAGCGCGCCGGGAAATTCGGTGACTGTCACCGAATTGGCGGTAGACACGCCATGCGGGGCCCGCGCATCCCTAGCCCGCGCCACGTGCCGCCACGATGCGCCGGGCGGTGTCGTTGGCCCACACGACCTTGCCGTTGATAGTCACCGCGACGGGCGCGCCCTGCCCGGTCATGTGACGGATCCAGACCGCCACGGGCGGACGCTGCCAGGCATCGCGACGGCCGGGATCGACGTAGAGGTAGAACATGTCGTCGTACCAGCCGATGACGACCCGGCAGCGCGAAGGCTTGAACTCGTCCGGCAGTTCCGGTTGCTGCAACCACAGGCAGGAGAACAGGTCGCATTCCTCGGGGCGCGAGTCGTAAATGCGGCAACCGCCGCCGGTCTTGTCGCAATGCACGCACCATTCGCCCTGCGCGGACGTGAAGCCCTCGGCCTCGATGCCGAGCACCTTGCAGCAGAGCGTGCACTCACCGCATTCGCGTGACATGGGTCGATTCTCCCTGCTCAATTCGGTGGCTCAATTCGGTGACAGTTACTGTATTTCCCCGCGACGACAAGAGCGATGCTGCCCTCCGCGCCGACGGCGAGCCCTGAAAAATACAGTAACTGTCACCGAATTGAGTCCTGGAAACGCCTGGCGGCACCGCCGCGCCCGTGGCAAGCTTCGCCGCCGCCACCACCAAACACCAGGGAATCACGATGGACGTCGATGTGAGCGGCACCTGCGCCGCCAGGTTCGCACGGATCAAGGATGCCTTCGCCGCCAATTTCGCCGAGCACGGCGACGTCGGCGCGTGCGTGGCGGTCGTCCACGACGGCGAACTGGTGGTCGACCTCTGGGGCGGTTTCCAGGACCCGGCTCGCACCCGGCCCTGGCAGCGCGACACCCTCATCAACGTGTTCTCGACCACCAAGACGATGAGCTGCCTGTCGCTGCTCGTGCTGGCGAGCCGCGGACTGGTCGATGTCGACGCGCCGGTCGCGACCTACTGGCCCGAATTCGCGCAGAACGGCAAGGGCACCGTGCTCGTGCGTCACGTCCTGTCGCATACCGCGGGCCTGCCGGCCTGGGACCAGCGCATCGAGGGCACCGACCTCTACGACTGGCGCAAGGTCACGGACCTGCTCGCCGGCCAGGCCACCTGGTGGGAGCCGGGCTGGAAGTCGGGCTACCACGGCCTCACCCAGGGCAACCTCGTCGGCGAGATCGTGCAACGGGTCGATGGCCGCAGTGTCGGCCGCTTCTTCGCCGAGGAGATCGCGTACCCCATGGGGGCGGACTTCCACATCGGGCTCGGGCCGGAGCACGATGCCCGCGTCGCGCTGGTCATTCCCGCGCCGCCGCTGCAGTTCGGTAGCGCCGACGGCTCACTCGCACCCGAGCGCGATTCCATCCCCTACCGCGCCGCCAATCCGCGCCTGCAGGCCGAGCAATCCTGGGAGATCGCGTGGCGGCGGGCCGAGATCCCCGCCGGCGGCGGCCACGGTAATGCCCGCGGCGTGGCGCTCGCCCAGGCCGCGGTGTCACACGGTGGCACGTTCCGCGGGGTCGAGCTTCTATCGCCGGCGACGGTCGAGCGGATCTTCGACGTGCAGGCCGCCGGGCGCGACCTCGTGCTCGGCATCGGTGTCACCTTCGGCGTCGGTTACGGCCTCAATTCGCCGCGCAATCCACTCAGCCCGAATGCCCGGGTCTGCTACTGGGGCGGCTGGGGCGGCTCGCTCGTCGTCAACGACGTCGATGCCGGGTTCACGCTGGCCTACGTCATGAACCGCATGGGCGAAGGGACGGTCGGCGATGACCGCGCCCACCGGCTGCTGCGTGCAACCTACGCGGCGCTCGATGCGGCGTGAGACCTCGACGCCGGAACTCGATGGCTGACCGGTGACGGCGTCCGGCAGGTGCCCGGTGCCTGCCGCGATGAATTGCCGTTGCCGTCACGCAATTTGGTGACAGTCACTGTATTTGCGGGTGTTCCCGCCGTCCCACGCCACGAGGTCCGCGCCAGGAAATTCAGTGACTGTCACCGAATTGCGGTGGCGTTCGCCGGGCGCCTGAAGCCATGAATTTGAGTTGCCGTCAGCGGATTCGAGCAAAGCTGCCTTTCAATAGAAATCCCGCAGCACCCGCTGCTGCAGCCATTCGAGATGGGCACTGATGTCCGCGCCGCCCATCACCATCGCCGGGCAGACGACCGGCGCCGTCAGTCCAGCGTCGCGCAAGGCGGCGAGCTTCTCGCGGCAGCGCTCAGGGTCGCCGGCGATGGTCATGAGGTCGACCGCGGTGTCGTTGATGAGATCGGGGCGGACCTCGCCGCGGGTCCAGGCCACGCGCATCGCTTCGACGTCGTCGGTCGACAGGCCGCATTCGGCGAACAAGGGCAACTCGGGCTGGTTCGCGAACCAGGCGAAGAAGGTTGCGATCAGCGGCCGGACGGTATCGCGGGCGAGGCGATCGTCGTCGTCTGCGGCGAGGAACACCAGCGCGCTGATGTCGCACCCCGACGCATCGCGCCCCACACGCGCCGCACCGGCTTGCACCCGTTCGACCACCGAGGCCATCTTGGCCGGCTCGCAGAAGAACGGAAACACGCCGTCGCCGATCTCGCCGGCGAGTTCCTGCGCCTTCGGGCCGGTGGCGCCGATGTAGATCGGTAACTGTTTTCGTTGCGGTTCGAAGGCCAGGCGCAGACCGGCGCCGACCTGGAAGACCTTGCCCTGGTGTTCGACCGCCTCGCCGGCGAACAGGCGGCGCAGGATGGCGACCGTCTCGCGCACGGCCGACAGGGGCCGGTCGAAGGGCATGCCCATCTGCGCCTCGATCCAAAGCTTGATGCTGGCGCCGAGACCGAGGACGGTGCGCCCGCCCGAGATCTGATCGAGTGCCGCCAGTTCCATGCCGAGCAGCACCGGGTGGCGGGTGTAGGGATTGACCACGCCGGTGCCGAGCTTGATGCGCGAAGTCACCGCCGCGCAGGCGCCGAGCGCGCTGAAGGCAGCCGGCATCACGTAATCCTCCGGCACCCAGTAGCTGTCGAAGCCCATGGCCTCGGCCAGCTTCGCCTGGGTGACGTAGTCGGCGGCATTGAACTGTTCGGTCAGCAGGCCGAGGGATTTGAACTTGGACATACTTGCTTCCTTTTCGGTTGGTCCACCGCCTCGTTCGAAGCAGCGGTTGTTTCCGACTTCCTCCAGGCACCCGGCCAACCGGGACGAAGGCGACCGCCGCTGGTTCTCATCACCGCTACCGGCTTGCCCCGTGACCCGCCGAGTGAGTGCGACGCGCCCATCGGTAACCGGCCCGGGACGCAGAAAGAACCAGCCCGAGGCACCGAGGCCGCGTGCGCATAATTCGGTGACAGTTACTGTATTTCCTATGCCTCACTCGGTTACACAAGAAATCCGCGGCATCGAGGAAATACAGTAACTGTCACCGATTTGATAAGCGCGTGCGAAGCCGTTCTGCATGTCCGTCCGCTCCCATGGCGGTGAACAGCGCCAGGGCGGTGTCGAATTCACGTTGTGCAGCCGCGTCGTCACCGCGCAGCAGGGCCAGCTCGCCGCGTTCCAGATGCACGTGGGGACGCCAGCGTTCGGCGCCGGTCTCTTCGATGATTCGTTCCATCTCGTCCAGCAGTGCCGTGACCACCGTGGCCGTGGCAGGGCCGTCGCGGCGGCGCAGCGCCGGGACGTAAGCGATGATCGCATCGCACAACGTCACCGGCTGCCCTTGCTTGCGCGCAAGTTCGATGGCTTCGCTGGCTGTTTCGCAGGCGCTCTCGCTCTCACCCATGCCGTGCAGGTCGCGGGCCTGGATAGTCAACATCAACGGTGCGAAGTCGCCCGCAATGCCCTGTTGCCACAGTTCCCGCGCGTGCTCGATGTGGTCGGTAGACGAGCCCCATTGGCGCTCGAGCACGTGCGCCAACCCCACCAGGCAATGCGCGACCATGCGCGCCTGCCGACTGCCACTGCGCTCGGCCGCTTCCATCGCCAGGCGCGCCCAATCCAGTACTTCGGGGCCGCGCTCACCGCGCGCGTCGGTCAGAATCATGCGGCTCCAGTACGCCCAGCAGCGCATTTCGTCGGGCCCATGTGTCATGGCCAACGCGAAGCCGCGATCGATATCCCGCGCTGCATCCGCCAGACGTCCCGCTTCGACCAGCGCGATCGCACCAACCGTGTAGCCGAAGATCGGGACCGGCACGTAGATGGAGTCCATGCCCAGGGTGATGTCGTCGCCGCAAAGCTCGCGCGCCGTCTTCGTCGCTACGTAGGAATCGGCCAACCGTCCCACCATCATCAGGCTGTAGGAGAGGTCCACGCCCGCGGTGGCACGCAGTACGACGCTTCCGGCTCGCCGGGCAATCGCCTCTCCTTCGGCCACGATGGCGAGTTCGTCAGGGACGCGGCCGGCGTTCTGCAGGATCCCGGTGTAGCCGAGATGCAGCATCGTCAATGACTCGAGATCGCCCAGGCGCTCGAGATCGGCCCGTGCGACGTTGAACCAGGTTTCCGCATCGTCCGCCGACAAACCAACGCGGTAAGCAACCAGCAGAAGATTGGTGACGGTATCCGCGCGCTCGCGCAGGACATGAGCATCGTCCTGCTCACCAGCGAGCAACTCGCAGGCGCGCTGCCAGTGCGACGCCGCCTCGTGGTAATCGCTGATACCGATCCAGCGCGCCGCGCGCGCATGCCAGCGCGCCGCGGTGATGGCATCCCCGGCCGCCGCCCAGTGATGGGCGAGCATGGCGGCTTCTTCGTCGAGGCGGTCGGGTGAGAGGGCCTCGATGGTCTGCGCCACCTTCGCGTGGGTTTCGGCGCGGCGGGCCTTGAGCTGTGAGTTATTGGCCACTTCCTGGGTCAATGGGTGCTTGAAGCCGTACTCGAGCCTGGGGTACAGCGCGACCTCGTGCAGGAACTCGGTGTCCCGCAACGTGCGCATGGCGGCTTCGAACGCGGCCGCCGGCAAGCCACTGACCTCGACCAGTATGCGCGCCTCGAAGGTGCGGCCGATCACGGCAGCCTGCTGCAGCAGTTGCTTGTCGCGTTCAGAGAGGCGATCGATACGCGCGGCGAGCAGGGCCTGCACCGTCGTCGGCATCACCAGCGCGTCGACCGCACGCACGAGGCGGTACGCGCCACGCGTGCCGAGCAGGGCACCGGTCTCGACCAGTGTCTGCACGATCTCCTCGACGAAGAAGGGGTTGCCGCCAGCACGCTGGTAGACGAATTCGGCCATGCCGTCGACGCTTGCGTCGTGCCCGAGCAGGTCGCCGAGCAATTCGCGGATCGCCGCGGCATCGAGCTGGGCGAGCGGGATCTGCTGGTAGGTGGCTGTCTGCATCCAGTCCGCGCGGTACTCGGGGCGGAAGTTCACCAGCATCAGGCCGCGCGAGGCGGACGTGGCTTCGACGATCTGGGCGAGGTAGGTATCGCTCGCCGCGTCCAGCCAGTGCAGGTCTTCGATACAGACGACGGCCGGCTTGTCGCGCTGGCCGTCGGCGCGGGTGAGCGCGCGAATGGCGGCGAAGGCGCGGCGCTGCAGTTCGTCGGCGCCGACCGCAGGCAGCGGACGCGCGGGGTCGGGCACGCCGAGCAGGTTGAAGAAGATCGGCAGGTCGTCACGCAGGCTGTCGTCGAGCAGCATCAGCCGCCCGGCGATCTTCTCGCGCGCGGTGAGCGCATCGTCGTCGGTGCGGACACCGAAATAGGCGCGGAACAGCGCCAGCATCGGCAGCAGCGGTACGTTGCGGCCGTGCGAGACGGCGCTGACCTCGATCACGGGAAAGCCACGCGCGCGGCAGCGCTCGAGGAACTCGTGGCACAGGCGGCTCTTGCCGGTGCCCGCCTCGGCGACCACGCCCACCGTGAGCCCCTGCGTGGCGAGGCTGCGTTCGAGCGCCGCCTCAAGCGTCGCCATCTCGTGGCCGCGACCGACGAAGCGCGAGAAGCCGCGTGCGCGCGAGGCGTCGAGGCGGCTGCGCAAAGCGCCCGTACCGGCCAGTTCGAACACGGCCAGCGGTTCACTCACACCCTTGAGCGTGAAATCGCCGAGCGCGCGCAGGTCGACGTAGCCTTCGACCAGCTTCGCCGTTGCAGCCGTGAGGTAAGCGCTGTCGGCGGCGGCTAGTTGTTCCATGCGCTGGGCCAGGCCGACGGTCTGACCCTGGGCGGTGTAATCCATGCGCAGGTCGTCGCCGATCGCGCCGACCACGACCACGCCGGAATTCAGCCCCATGCGCACGGCGAGGTTCAGCCCCCGTGTGCGGCGCAGCTCGTCGGCATAGGCGCGCAGCGCATCGCGCAGGTGCAGGGCGGCGTAGCAGGCACGCTGCGCATGGTCCTCGTGCGCGATGGGCGCGCCGAACAACGCCATGATGCCGTCGCCGGTGAACTGGTTGATGGTGCCTTCGAAGCGATGCACGCCCTCGGCCAGGATCTCGAAAAAGTGGTCGAGCACCTCGTGCCAGGTCTCGGCATCGAGTTGCTCGGCGAGTGCCATCGAGCCTTTGACGTCGGCAAACAGCACCGTGACCAGCTTGCGTTCCCCGGCCAGCGCCGCGCGCGAGCGCAGGATCTGGTCGGCGAGGTGTTTCGGCGTGTAGTCGCGCGGTGAGCGCTGTTGCGGTACGGCCTTGGGTGGAACCGCGGCACCGCCCAGCGCGGCGGGTTCGACGTTCAGACTGGCACCGCATTCGTTGCAGAAGCGCGAGCCCGCGGGTGGCCTCGCGCCGCAGCCAGGACACACCAGTTCGAGCCGGGCACCGCAGTGGTTGCAGAACGTCGAGCCCGGAGGCGGTTCAATCTGACAAGCGGGGCATTTCATCGCATTGGCTCAAATTCGGTGACAGTTACTGAATTTCCTGAGCGGCATTCCGTTATACCGGTCTACGGTGACCTGGGGGAAATTCGGTGACTGTCACCGAATTGGTGCGACGCGCCCATCGGTAACCGGCCCGGGACGCAGAAGGAACCAGGCGGAGGCGCCGAGGCCGAGTGCGGCGGGCCCCGCGATCAGGTAGGGCGCAGCGGCGCCGAACCGCTCGAGGGCAGCACCGGCCCACAGGTGCGACAGCACGGCGCCGGTGCTCATCATCGTGCCGAGCAGTGTCTGGCCGGTCACGCGCAGGTGCTCCGGTACCTCTCCTTCCACGTAGAGCTGCATGCCGATGATGAGTCCGACCACGACGGCGCCGTGCAAAAGCTGGATGCCGAATATCCACGACATCGCGGGCGCCAGGGCCGTGGCCAGCCAGCGTGCGCCGTCGAGCGCGATGCCGGCAGCGATGAGTCCCCGTGCGCCCAGGCGGCGCAAGCCGGCACCGGCAAACCAGATCAGGGGAATTTCGAGCAGCAGCATCGGGATCCAGAGGTGGCTCACGGTTTCGACCTCGCCACCGCGCGCGGTGACGAAGACGGGGAAGAGCATGATCGGGCCGGCGAGCAGTCCGAAAGCGAGCAAGGCGAGGACGAGCAGCCGCCGGTAAGACGGCCGACGCAGCAAGGTGCCGACGTCTTCGCGCCGCGCACGCACGGCGATCGCCGCGGTGGCCGGTACGCGTACCAGCACCAGGGCCGAGCCCAGGCAAAGCATCGCCGCGATCGGGAAGATCAGCGCGAGCGGGCGGGCGGCGCCTGCGGCATCGTCCTCCGTCCACGCGAGCAGAGCTGGGAAGGCGAGGATCATCGCCAGATACCCGACCGTGCCCCAGACCCTGACCCGACCGAAACGCGCCGCGCCGCCGCGGCCGAGCACCGCGAAGGACAGCGACGAGGCGACAGCCATCGCCGGCGCCGCGAAAGCCGACAGGAACGCCAGGCAGAGCAACAATGCCGGGAATCCCGTGGCGCGCGGAACGAGCAGATAACCGACCGCGGCACCGGCAGCGAGCACGAACAGCGCGCCCCGGCGACGGCCCGTTCGATCGGCCCACTGGCCCCACAGCGGCGAGACGAGTATTCCCATCAGGGGATTCATGGCCATCGCGAGGCCGAGCTGCGAGCCGGACAAGCCGACGTCGTCGCGAAAGTAGAGACTCAGGTAGGGAAAGACGACCCCCAGCCCGGCCATGTAGAGGAACCAGAAGGCCGCCATCGCGGCAACGCCGCGATTCATGGTCGGCAATTAACCTGGTCGGCGTGCGGGGCACAGCCGGTGCGCTCATGCAGGGACACTAGAACTGGTCTCAAAATCATTTTTATCTGCGTTGGTGGCCAAAAAGCTCGGCCACAAGGCGCAGTGCGCAGGGAGCAATTCGGTGACAGTTACTGTATTTCCTGCAACTCGTCGCTTCCCGTATACCGGTGTGGCGAACAAGAAATACAGTAACTGTCACCGAATTCCCACGAGCGCAACCGGGCGCCTATTCCTGGCACAGCTCGGCAACGGTGGCGAGAAACTCCTTCATCCGTATCGGCTTGCCGATGAAGGCATCGAAACCGGCCTCGGAGATGCGCGCGCGGTCGGTCGTCATGACCGACGCCGTGAACGCCGCCACCGGGATCGAGGCCGTGGCCGGGTCCGCACGCAGGTGCCCGAGCGCGGTGAAACCGTCCATGCCCGGCATCTGGATGTCCATCAGCACGAGATCGGGTTGGTGCTCGGCGGCGAGTGCTAGACCAGCCTCGGCGTTGTCGGCCGTGAGCACCGTGTAGCCCTTCACCGCGAGCAGGTCGCTGGTGAGCTTCATGTTCTTCACGTTGTCTTCGATGATGAGCACGGTCTTCATGCGGCTCTGGCTCCGGTTTGGCTCGGCAGGGTAAAGGCGAAGGTCGAGCCTTCGCCCACGGTGCTGTCGAGGCTGATGGTACCGCCGTGCATCTCCACGAAGCGGCGCGTGAGCGAGAGACCGAGCCCGGTACCCTCGGACTTGTTGAGGTGCTGGCCGCCGGCCTGGCGGAATTCCTGGAACACCGCTTCCTGGTCCTCGGGCGCGATGCCGATGCCGGTATCGGTGACGGAGACCGCCAGCACCTCGCCTTCATAAGCTGCCCGCACCGTGATGCTGCCGCCGTCCGGGGTGAACTTCACCGCGTTGGAGAGCAGGTTCAGCATCACCTGCTTCAACTTGCGCTGGTCGGCGCGCATCTCGCCGAGCTCGCCCGCAGCCTCGAACGCGAGGTGGATGCCGTGTTGCTGGGCGCGCTCGCGGATCAGGGTCAGCGTATTGCCGAGCGCAGCGCCGATGTCGAAGGATTCCACGTCCAGCTCCATGCGCCCGGCCTCGATCTTGGACAGATCGAGGATGTCGTTGATGAGCGAGAGCAGGTGCTCGCCGGAGGAGTGGATGTCCTTGAGATAGTCGTCCTGCTTCTCGTTCAACTCCCCGAACAGCCCTTCGATCATCACCTCGGAGAAACCGATGATGGCGTTCAGCGGCGTGCGCAGCTCGTGCGACATGTTGGCCAGGAACTCGCTCTTGTGCTGGTTGGCCGCGGCGAGCTCGCGGCTCTTGGCCTCGATCTCGTGGAACAGGCGCGCGTTCTCGATGGCGATCACGGCCTGGTCGGCGAACGTCGCTAACAGCGCGATCTCCTTGTCGTGAAACGGCCTTGGTGGATCCCGGGTCACCACCAGCGAGCCGATATCCCGGCGATCCTTTCGGAGCGGCACCATGAGCAATGAGTAGGGGGTCCCAATGCGCTCGGCGAGTTTCCTGATGGTAGCCGGCAGGTCCTTTTCAACGCTGACGTCGTGGACGTGGTACGGGGCTCGCCGCTTCAGAACGAGTTCCGTGGCAGAACCTGCAAATTGACCAGGAAAGAGATCGGTCGTCATCTCGAGCTGATGACCGCGATGCGCGCCAATGTGGACGAGGCCATCATCGCCGACAACATAGATCCCGATCTGGTCAGCACCGAACAAATGCTCACAGCTCTTGATGATCTTTTCGAACACCGGGCGCGTGTCTTCCACCGAACTGCTGATCACCCGCAGCACGTCGGCCGAAGCCGTCTGCTGCTCGAGCGCCTCCTGCGTCTCGTGGAACAACCGGGCGTTCTCGATGGCGATCACGGCCTGGTCGGCGAAAGTCGTGAAGAGTTCCTGTTCCTCGGCCGAGAACGGCCGCGGCGGAGTGGCGTAGATCCAGAGCACGCCGAGTCCGCGTCCTTCGCGCATCATCGGTGCGACCATCATGGCGTAGTCGCCGATCACCTGTTGCCCCTGCTTGAGCATGGCCGGCGCGTCGCTGTGCGCGTCCACGTGGCCGTAGATTATCGTGCGACCGGCACGGAATGCCTCCGGCAGGGCACTGTCGGCCATCGGTCGGGGGCGCATGAACAGGTCCTTGAAAGTCTCCGTCGACGGCCCGCGAATGGCCACGAGCCGGGTCATCTCGCTCTGCTCGTCAACCATGGTGATGCCGAGTTGTTCGGTGTCGAATACCCGCGCGCAACTGTCGACGATGGCCTCGAACACCGGTTGCACGTCTTCCACCGAGCTGCTGATGACCTTGAGCACTTCGGCGGTGGCGGTCTGGCGTTCCAGCGCTTCGTGGGTTTCACGGAACAGCCGGGCGTTCTCGATGGCAATGACCGCCTGGTTGGCGAAGGTCGACAAGAGTCCCTGTTCTTTCTCCGTGAACGAGCGCGGCGGTACTGCGTAGACCCACACGACGCCAAGCCCTCGGCCCTCGCGCATCATCGGCGCCACCATCATGGAGTAGTCGCCCACGTGCTCCCACATCGCCGTCATGGCCATGGGCAGGTCGCTCGCATCGTCGACGAGCGGGAAATGAATGGTCCGCCGCGCCGCGAATGCGCGTGGCAGGACGGTGTCTTCGAGCGCGACATCGCCGGGGAACAAGTTCAGCAATACGTCAGCCGGGCCGCGAATCTGGGTCGCCCGGTTCACGCTGTCGCCGGTAACGAGATTGATCCCGACCAGTTCGGTACCGAACAGGCGGGCACAACTGTCGACAATGGCGTCGAAGACCGGCTGCGCGTCGTCGACCGATCCGCTGATCACGCTCAGCACCCCGGCCGTCGCGGTCTGTTGCTCCAGCGCTTCGTTGGTTTCTCGGAACATGCGGGCGTTCTGCAACGCGATCGCTGCCTGGTCGGCGAAGGTCTGCAGCAGCGAGGCTTCCTTGTCCGAGAACGGCCGTGGTGGAAAACGCCCCACGCCGATGAAGCCGAGGCTGCGGCCTTCCCAGGTCATGGGGGCGGCGAGCAGCGAGTGATCGCCGACGGCCTCAAGGATGAGCATGGAGTCGCGGGCCTTGTCCTCGATCGCGGCGACCGACGGGAAGTACTCGACGGTGCCGGATGCCGCCGGTACGCGGAACAACGAATCGGCGAGCGGCAGCGGGTAAGCCGAGGCGATGCCGACGCCCGCCTCGCCATGGATAGCCGGCAGGTAGACCTCGTTCTGTTCGTTCAACATGAACAGGCCAATCTGCTCGGTGCCGAAGAGCCGCCGACAGCTCTCCAGGATCTTGGCGAACACCGGCGTGGTGTCTTCCACCGAGGTGCTGATGACTTTCAGCACCTCGGCCGTGGCGGTCTGGCGTTCGAGCGCCTCGTGCGTTTCGTTGAACAGGCGCGCGTTCTCGATGGCGATCACGGCCTGGTCGGCGAAGCTGGTGCAGAGCTGGATTTCCTTGGCGCTGAACGGCCGTGGTGGTGTGCTGAAAACCCAGATGACGCCCAGGTTGCGGCCGTCACGGTTCATCGGCGCCACCATCATCGAAAAGTCACCAAACGCGTCCATGACCCAGCGCACCCCGGGTGGCGGGTCGTCGAGATCGGCGGTATCGGGCACATAGATGGTGTGGCCGGCCTCGAAGGCCCATGGCATCACGGTGTCCTGGATCGGAACGCGTTGATCGTCCACCGGGTACACCGCGCGAAGCTTGTCGCCGTAGTCACCGCGGCCGAACACGCCGCGTGCCATGCCATCGGCCTCCACCAGACCAATGCCGACCTGCTCGGTGCCGAACAGGCGTTCGCAGCTTTCGAGGATGCGGGCGAACACCGGCTCGGTATCGGCCACCGACTGGCTGATGGTGCGCAGCACCTCGGCCGAGGCGGTCTGCTGTTCCAGCGCTTCCTCGGTCTCTCGAAACAGGCGTGCGTTCTCGATCGCGATCACGGCCTGGTCGGCGAAGGTCGAGAGGAGCGCGATTTCCCGTGGCGTAAACGGTTTGGGCGGCACGCGCACGACCGAGATCAGGCCGATGCCGCGCCCCTCGCGCAGCAAGGGCGCATCGAGGCACGAGAAGTTGCCGACGTTGTCCCACAGGGGGCGCCAGCCCGGCGGCAGCTCGCCGAGCGCTTCGGCGGCATCGGGTATGTGAACCACGCGGCCCTCGGCAATGGGGCGCCCCGCGCCCGTCTCGCCAACCGGCATGGGTTGGTAGGCGGCAACGCCTTGGGCAACCCATTGCCCGCGATGGGCCTCGACATGCAACTCGCCATCGCGCACCCGCGAGATGATGATTTCATCGACGCCGAGCAGCGCCTGGCAGTTGTCCATGATGCGCTCGTAGACCGGCCGGGTATCGGCCACCGACTGGCTGATCGTGCGCAGCACCTCGGCCGAGGCGGTCTGCTGTTCGAGCGCCTCGTGGGTTTCACGGAACATCCGCGCATTCTGGATGGCGATGACGGCCTGGTCGGCGAACGTCTGCAGCAGGCGTATTTCCTTGTCGTCGAACGGTTGTGGCGGCACGCGGGCGACGGTGAGGAAGCCGATACAGCGCCGTTCCCAGAACAGCGGCGCCGCGATCAGCGAAAAGTCGCCCATTGCCTCGATCGCCGCGGCCGCGTCCGAGGCGTCAGCCGCGATCGCCGAGATCGAGGGCCAGTGCGTCGCCGTCGCGCTCTCGGCCACCACCCGCAGGCCCGAATCCGCCAGCGGTCGCGGGTAGAGCGCCCTGACCGCATCCGCGTCTGGTCCGAGGTAGCCTTGCAGTTCGACCACGTCGTCTTCGTTGACCCGGTAGAGCGCTATCTGCTCGCTACCGAAGAGTTCCGTGCAGGCGTGGAGGATGGCGTCGAACACCGGGGCCGTGTCCTCGACCGAACGGCTGATCACGCTCAATACTTCGGCCGTCGCCGTCTGGCGCTCGAGCGCCTCGTGTGTCTCGCGGAACAGCTGCGCGTTCTGGATGGCGATGACGGCCTGGTCGGCGAAGGTGGAAAGCAGATCGATCTCGCGCTGGTTGAAGGGGCGTGGCGGCATGCGCGTGGTGGTCAGCGAGCCCACCACGCGGTCGCGCAGCACCAGCGGTGCGATGACCATGGACCAGTCACCGATCAATTCATAGATGGTCTGCATCGAGCGCGGCCGCTCGGCCTGCGCCGCCACGCTCGGCACGTGCAGGGCTTTACGCGTCTGCAGCACAAGCGAGGTCGCGGTATCGACGAGCGGGATGGGATAAACGGCCTCCGCCGCCGCTATCACCTCGGTCGGGCCTCGGATTGCGCCCACGCTGACTTGTTCGCGCTCGTCGACCAGGAAGATGATTTGAGATTCGGCCTCGACCAACTGCTCACTGCGGTCGAGGATGGTCTCGAACACCGGCGCGGTGTCTTCGACCGAGCCGCCGATGACGCGCAGGATGTCGGCCATCGCCGTCTGTTGCTCCAGCGCTTCGTGGGTCTCGCGGAACAGCTGCGCGTTCTGGATGGCGATCACGGCCTGGTCGGCGAAAGTCGACATCAGGTCGATCTCGCGCTTCGAGAACGGCCGCGAGGTGCCGCGAGCGGCGCCGATCGAACCCACCACCCGGCCGCGCAGGACGAGCGGCGCGATGACCGCGGCGTAATCGCCGAACTGCTCGGCGATCCGTTTCATCGTCGGCACCCCCTCGGCGTTCATCACGCTCGGCACGCAGAGCGTCTCGCCGTCCTTGGCAACGAGTGCCGTCACCGAGTCCTCGAAACGCACCGGGTAGGTCTGCTCGGCGGCCGCGACCATGGCGGCCGGCGCGCGAATCGCGGCCAGTTGCACCAGGCCGCGCTCGTCAACGAGGCTGATCATCTGGGTTTCGGCTTCGATGAGCTTCTGGCAGCGCTCGATGATGGTCTCGAACACCGGCGCGGTGTCTTCGACCGAGTTGCCGATCACGCGCAGGATGTCGGCCGTGGCGGTCTGCTGTTCGAGCGCCTCCTCGGTCTGTTTGAACAGCCGCACGCTGGCGATCGCGATCGCCGCCTGGTCGCCGAAGGTGCGCAGCAGGGCCAGCTCGCGTTCGCCGAATGGCCGCAGCTCCTGGCGGCGCAGCAGCAGCGCACCGAACGCACGCCCTTCGCGCATCAAGGGCGCGGCCACGGTGCTGCGGTGGCCGAGCTGGCGGGCGATCTCGCTGCTGCGCGCGTACTCGGCGGTCTCGGCCTGCATGTCGTCGACCGCGATGGTGCGCCGGTCGAGGATCGCGCGGCCAGTCATGGAGCCGCGGTCGATGGGGAAGGGCGAGACGGAGCCGGCCTGGTCGGCGCGCGGGCCACGCGAGGCAACGTGCTGCAGCAAGTCGTCCTCGGCGAGGAAGATCGAGGCCGAGGACGCGTCGCACAGGCGTGCGGCGTGTTCGGCGATGGCGCCGAGGATAGGTTCGACGTCACTCGGCGACTCGGTGGTCACGCGCAGGATGTCGCTGATGGCGGTCTGGCGGTCGAGCGCGTCGCGGGTTTCGTTGAACAGGCGCACGTTGTCGATGGCGATGACGGCCTGGGCGGCGAAGGTTTCGAGCAGCTGGACGAGGTTGTCGGGGTACTCGCTGGCTTCGCTGCGCGAGACGAAGATGGCGCCGATGACCTCTTTGCCCGAGATCATCGGCGCGGCGAGGCCGCTGCGCAGGCCGGTGGCGAGGTAGGAATCCTTCAACGCCGCGGTGAACTCGGCATCGTCGAGGACGTCGCGGATCTGCACGGGCTTCTGCGCGAGCATGGCGCGCGTGCTCAAGGAGGTGCGGCGGTCCATGGCCATCGGGAACAGCGCCTCGATCTGGGCCACGGTGTCCTGGCTCGCGCCGTCGACCCCCACCAGGCGCACCTGGTCGCCGTCCAGCCGCGTCACCATGCACAGGCTGGCCCGGGCCAACGCGCGGCCGCGCTCGGCGATGGCCTGGAACACCGGGGCGACGTCAGTCGGCGAGTTGCTGATGACGCCGAGCACCTCGGCGGTGGCGGTCTGACGTTCGAGCGCTTCCTGCGTTTCCGTGAACAGGCGGGTGTTCTCGAGCGCGATCACCGCCTGGTCGGCGAAAGTCTGCAGCAGGCGTACCTGGGCATCCGGGAATGGCCCGGTTTCGCGGCGCATCAGCGCGATGGTGCCGACGGCCTCGCCGCCTCGCAGGAGCGGCACGGACAGGGCGCTGTTCATGTCCGAGGAGAATCCGATGGCGTAGTCCGGGTCCGCCTTGAGATCGGGGATCTGGACGGGCGCGCGTGCGAGTACCGCGCGCCCCTGCACGGTCGCGTTGGTCGGCGCACGCGGATAGGCCGCGGCCCCGGCGGCCACGTCGACTTCGTTCATGCCGCGGGTACAGGTGATGTGGAGCATCTCGCCGTCGAAGCGCGTGGCCGCGCCGTACTCCGCATCGCACAGCGCCATCGCGCGCGCGAGGATGGCCTCGAACACCGGCTGCACGTTGGTCGGTGAACTGCTGATGACTTCGAGCACCTCGGCCGTGGCCGTCTGCCGCTCCAGCGCCTCCTGCGTTTCCGTGAACAGGCGGGTGTTCTCGAGCGCGATCACGGCCTGGTCGGCAAAAGTCTGCAGCAGCGCAACTTCCTTGGCATCGAAGGGTCGCGGCGGACGGTGCGAGAGCCACAATGCGCCAAGCGCGTGGCCCTCGTGCAGCAATGGCGCGCACAGCATGGAATAGTTGCCGATGCGTTCCACGAGCCGACGGCTGTTTTCTGGCAGCCCGGATTCAGCCTGAGCGTCAGGGACGTAAATCACCCGCTTCTCGATCACCGCCCGCCCGGAAATGAACGAATCGAGCGGAACGGCTTCGTCCGGCAAGCCCTCTGCCGGGGTATCCGCCTGTATGCGCCGCGCGACGAAACGCCCCAGGCCGTTGCCTTCGGCGAGCAGGATGCCGTAGTTCGGCACCTTGAACAGCCGCTGGCAGCTCTCCAGGATGACCTCGAACACGGGCCCGGTTTCCTTGACCGAGCTGCTGATCACGCGCAGCACATCGGCGGTGGCCATCTGCCGTTCGAGGGCTTCCTGCGTCTCGTTGAACAACCGTGTGTTCTCGATGGCGATCACGGCCTGGTCGGCGAAGGTTTCGAGCAGCGCGATTTCTTTGTCGTCGAAGGGCCGTGGCGGGCGGTGCCACAGGCACAGCGCGCCGAGCGCGCGGCCCTCGTGCAGCAGGGGTGCGCACAGCAGGGAGTAATTGCCGAACTGCTCGAGCAGCCGCCGGGTGTTCTCCGGCGCATCGGTTTCGGCCTCAGCATCCGGCACGTACACCACGCGGCGCTCGAGTACCGCCTGGCCGGAGACCAGTGAATCGAGGGGGACGGCCTCGGCCTCGAACGGCAGGGTTTTCAGTGCCGGGTCGGCGTCGGTGTCGAGCCGCGCGACGAAGCGGCCGAGGCCATCGCCTTCGGCGAGCAGGATGCCGTAGTTGGCCACCTTGAACAGGCGCTGGCAGCTGTCGAGGATGGCCTCGAACACGGGCTCGGTTTCCTTCACCGAGCTGCTGATGGTGCGCAGGACCTCGGCCGTCGCGGTCTGGCGTTCCAGCGCCTCCTGGGTCTCATTGAACAAGCGCGTGTTCTCGAGCGCGATGACTGCCTGGTCGGCAAAGGTTTCGAGCAGGCGCACCAGGTTGGGCGGGAACGCGCCGGCTTCGGCGCGGCCGACCGCGATCGTGCCGATGCAGCGTCCCTGGCGCAGCATGGGCACGGCGACCAGGCTGCGGTAACCGTCAAGAGTCGCGCGGGCGCTCAGCCCATATTCCGGATCGGTATCGACATCGGGGATTTCGATCGTGCGGCCTTCGAGGATCGCGCGGCCCTGGCCGATGCCGCGCTCCGGCGCCACGCCCTGCCACTGGTCGAGCGGGTTGCTGTCGCGGAATCCGCGTGCCGCCGCGAGGTGCATGAGCCGGCCGTCGTAGCGCACGGCCATGCCGAAGTTCGCGCCGCAGAGGTTCATGGCGCGCTCGACGATGGCGTCGAACACCGGCTGCACATCGGTCGGCGAGCTGCCGATGACCGCGAGCACCTCGGAGGTCGCCGTCTGGCGTTCGAGCGCGGCCTGGGTCTCGTTGAACAACCGCGTGTTCTCAATCGCGATCACCGCCTGGTCGGCGAAGGTTTCGAGCAGCTGCGCGTCCTTGTCGGTGAACGGCGTGCCGTCGTTGCGGCCGACGAAGATGGCGCCGACAATCTCGGTGCCGCGCCGCATCGGGGTCGCGATGGCCGTCGGCGACAAACCTGCGCGGCGTGCGGTGGCCTTGGCCTGCGGATCGAAGTCCGGGTCGTTCTGGTAGTCCGTGATATGGATGGTCGTGCCATCCACCATCGCGCGCGTACCCGCCACGCTGCGGTCGATCGGGCGCGGGAACATCGCCCGGTACGCATCCTCGGCCTCCGGCACCGGCATGACGAAGGCCACGAGGTGGGCGAGGCCGTCGCGCGCGACCTCGACGCCGGCCCCGTCACCCCCGCAAAGCACCCGCGCGCGCTCGGCGATGGCGTCGAACACCGGCTGCACGTCGGTTGGCGACTGGCTGATTACGCGCAGGACGTCGGCGGTCGCGGTCTGGCGTTCGAGGGCCTCGGTGGTGTCGCGGAACAATTTCGCGTTCTGGATGGCAATCACGGCCTGGTCGGTGAAGGTCCGCAGCAAGTCGATTTCCTGGTCCGAGAACGGCCGGGCGGGGAAACGCCCGAGGAAGATCGAACCAATGCCTGCACCCTTCCACAGCAAGGGCGCGACCAGCAGCGAGAAATGCCCGTAGCGCTCGACGCTCTGGCGCTGGATGCCATCCAGCTGGGGCTCGCGGGCCGTGTCCGGAATGTGCACAACCCGGCGCTCCCGGATGCTCAAGCCGGTCACGGTGTCGTCCAGCGCGTGCTCGTCACTCACGCTGACATCGACGCCGCGCCGCGCGCTGAGATCGAGCGTGCCGTCGTCGCGCAATTGCGCGATGCCGACGACGTCGGCGCCGAACAGGGCCTCGCAGCTGTCGAGGATCTTCTCGAACACGGGTGCCGCGTCCTCGACCGAGCTGCTGATGACCTGTAGCACGCCAGCGGTCGCGGTCTGGCGTTCGAGTGCTTCCTGGGTCTCGCGGAACTGGCGCGCGTTCTGAATGGCGATCACGGCCTGGTCGGCGAAGGACTTGAGTAGCGCGATCTCCTGCTCGCTGAAGGCTTTCGACGGGCAACGCACCACCAGCAACACACCGCTGAACTGGCCATTGACCATCAACGGCGCGCGGACGATTGAGTAGGGGCCGATCGCCCGCGCCCATTCGCGCAAATCGGGGTCGGCGGATTCGCTGGTGACTTCCGGGTGCTGGACGGTCTCACCTTTCGCGATGGTCGCAAGATAGGGTGCGGAATCCACGCGCACGCTCGTGGGTACGTCGTCCAGATTCAGGGTGGTATAGGGTTGCCCAACGATTGCTGCGAGTGCCACCTGGTCGCCGTCTTTCACCATCCAGATTTGCGCACCGTCGGCGCCGAAAAGCTGCAGGCAGCGCGCGACGATGGTGTCCATCACCGGTTGTGCATCCGTCACCGAGCGGCTGATGACCTGCAGAACCTCGGCGCTCGCGGTCTGCTGTTCCAACGCCTCCTGCGTCTCGTTGAACAGGCGCGTGTTCTCGATGGCGATGACGGCCTGGTCAGCGAACGTGGCGAAGAGCGCCTGCTCCTTGGCTGAAAACGGCCGCGGCGGCGTCGCATAGAGCCAGAGCACGCCGAGCCCACGGCCCTCGCGCAGCATCGGCGCGACCATCATCGAGTAATCGCCCACCAGCCGCTGGGCCTGCTTGAGCGACACAGGTACGTCGCTGCGGGCACTGACGTGCGGATAGATCACCGTGTGTCCCGCGTGGAAAGCCGCCGGCAGGTTGCTCTCGTCGATGGGAATGGGCGCGGAGAACAGTTGCTGAATGTCGTCGGAAGACGGCCCGCGCACCGCGACCAGCCGTGCCGTGAGGTGCTGGTCGTCGGTGACGCTGATGCCAACCTGATCGGTATGGAACAACCGTGCACAGCTCTCGACGATGGCCTCGAACACCGGCTGCGCGTCTTCGACCGAACCGCTGATCACCCGCAGGACCTCGGCCGAAGCCGTCTGCTGCGCAAGCGCTTCCTGCGTCTCGCGGAACAGGCGCGCGTTCTGGATGGCGATCACGGCCTGGTCGGCGAAGCTCTTCAGCAACGCGATTTCCTTGTCCGTGAAAGGCTTCGGCGGGTAGCGCCCTACCAACAACACACCGCTGAACTGGCCATTGACCATCAGTGGCGTACGGAGGCCTGAAGCGGAGCCGGCCTTCCGCGCCCATTCGCGCATGGCCTCGCTGCCGATTTCGGCGGTGACTTCCAGGTCGTGGACCGTCTGGCCCTGCGCAATCAGCGCCAGCGCGGGATCGGAGTCCATGCTCACGCGGGTCGGCAAGTCATGCAGATCGAGCTTGGAGTAGGGCGCGCCACCCAGCGCAACCAGGGTCAACTGGTCGTTGCCCTCCAGCATCCAGATTTGCGCAGCGTCGGCGCCGAAGAGCTGCAGGCAACGCTCGACGATCGTGTCCATGACCGGTTGCGCGTCCGTCACCGATTGACTGATGACGGCGAGCACCTCGGCGCTCGCCGTCTGCTGCTCGAGCGCCTCCTGCGTCTCGTTGAACAGGCGCGTGTTCTCGATGGCGATCACGGCCTGCGCGGCGAAGGTCTCGAGCAGTTCGATCGCTTCGTCGGGCCACCGGCCACTGGTCTCGCGTCCGACATAGATACTGCCCAACGCTTGGCCAGCGCGCAGCATGGGGACGGCAATACCGCTAGCGGCGGAGAATCCGCGCGCAATCCCAGCGGCCTTCATGGCCGGATCGAGTTCGGGATCGCCGAAATAATCGTCCACGCGGACCGGCGCGCACGTGAGAATGGCGCGCCCCGTGACGCTGCTGCGATCGACCGGGCGCGGGTACTGCGCCCACAGGTCGGCCCCCATCTCCGCCGAAGGTCCCTGCATGGCCCTCATGTGTACCAGCGTGCCGTCGAAGTGGGTCACGACACCGAACGCCCCGCCGCACAAGACGCGCGCACGCTCGGCGATGGCGTCGAACACCGGCTGCAGGTCAGCGGGCGAGCGACTGATGACTTCCAGCACTTCGGCGGTCGCCGTCTGCCGCTCCAGTGCCTGGCGTGCCTGGTTGAACAGGCGCGCGTTCTCGATGGCGATGACGGCCTGGTCGGCGAAGATCAGCAGGGCGGCGACGAATTCGTCGGCGAAGTCTCCGGCCGAGGCCCGGCCGACGCTGATCGCGCCGACCACGCGCCCGGCGTGCCGGAGCGGCACACCCAATGCACTACGCGCGTCCTGGCTGCGTGCCAGCTCGCGGACCTCGGGCGGGTAGCCGGGGTCGTTCCAGAGGTCGGTGCTCTGCACCGGGGCGCACTGCAGCACCGCGCGGCCGACCATGCTGCCGTGGTCCGGAGCGTGCGGGAACACCGCGTACGCGTTTTCGGCGGCGCGGCCATACAGCGCAGCCTGGTGCAGCAGCTGGCCATCGAAATGCACGATGACCCCACTGTTGCCGTCCGCGAGCGTCACCGCGCGTTCGAGGATGGCCTCGAGCACGCGCTGGCTGTCACCCGGTGAGTCGCCGATGATGCGCAGCACCTCGGCCGTCGCCGCGTGGTGCTCGCCGGCGATGCGTGCCGCCGCCAGCTCCGCGTCTCGCTTCTCGAGTTCGGCCGTCCTGGCCGCAAGCTCCCGTTGCAGCGCCCGGAGCGCTTCGGCCGATGCTTTCATCCTTTGCTGCCCCTCCCCAAAGGCGCGCGGGATTTGCGAGTGCCGCCAGTCTAATCGACCTGGGACCGGTTCAGGTTATGGCTAAAACCACACGAGGAATTCGGTGGGGAATTCGGTGACAGTTACTGTATTTCGGCCAGCATCGACCGACCCCACTGCGGGTGCTGCGCGGTAGGCCGACACCGCACCCTTGCCCTCACGCCCACGATGCGACGGTGCCGTCATTTATGCGGTTCCTGCCGCCGCCCCTCTATCCGGCATTTGGGGACAGTATATGTATGCGTTTATACAGTGACTGTCACCGATTTATGGTCACCGATTTTTTTCGCGCTGACACCGTGGTTTTGTCTCTCCGCCGGCGCTGAAGCGGCCGTGGCGCTTATACAGTAACTGTCACCTTTTTCGCCCTGTCCCCAAATCCCCGCAAAGCCCCCGAGAGGCCCGCAGCGTCGGCATACATCACCGTCAAATCGACTTCGGGAACCCGCCGTCGACGTCGAAACTGCTGCCCGTGATGAACGACCCGCGCGCGGAGACGAGGAAGGCGACCAGGCCGGCGACTTCGTCGGGGCGGCCGAAGCGCTTCACCGCGATGTACTGGTTGGTGAGGTTGGCGAAGACCTCGGCGCGGTCCTTGCCCAGCATCGGCACCATCTGGTCGGCGATGGAATCCCACAAGGGGGTGTGGATGAAGGCGGGGCACACGCAGTTGATGAGGATGTTGTGTGCGGCGAGCTCGACCGAGAGGGTCTTGGAGAAGGTCAGCATGGCGGCCTTGGCGCTGTCGTAGTCGATCAGCATGGGTGGTGGCGTGTGCGCACCCACGGTCGAGATGTTGATGATGCGGCCGCCGCCCTGCTCACGCATCAGCGGCACCACGCCGCGGGTGAAACGCACGGTACTGAAGAAATTCACCTCCATGCTCTGCAGCCAGACCTCGTCGTCGCTGTCGAGGCCGTGATCGAGCCACGCCGTGCCGACGTTGTTGACCAGGATGTCGATGCGGCCGAGCGCGGCGCGGGCGCGCTCGATGACCATCGGTGCGGCCTCGCGCGTCGCCGCATCCGCCTCGATGGCCTCGACGCGCACGCCATGGCGCCGCAAATCCGCCGCCGCCGCGTCGAGCCCGGCCTTGCCACGGGCACAGATGGCGACATGGACACCCTCGCGGGCGAGTTCGTCGGCAATGGCGCGGCCGAGGCCCTGGCTACCACCGGTGATGAGTGCGCACTTGTCGCGTAGACCGAGTTCCATCGTGGGTTCCCCCTGGGGTTTGGCGGAAAGGGTTCGACGCTGCGGATATTACGCGGTCGACGGGGTGCCGGCGGTGCTTGGCGAAATCGTCGCCGGCCTGAGGAGTCCGGCGACAGTAACCGTACGCGACTATCCGCCGAAAATCGGCGTCGCAGGCTCGCCATGCGGACGGGCCTGGCCTGGCGCCGAGGCCGCAAACACCCCCGTTTCTTGAACGCCGATGACGTTCATACGCTCACGGTCAGCATTCTTGAATTCGTTGCAACCGCGCCACCTGGTACGGCGCCTCCATCGCGGCGTAGCCGTCTATGGCGGCGTCGATGAGCGCCCGGCGGGCAGTGTCGTCGCCCTGGGCGGCGGCGAGTTCCGCCTGCCATTCGGCCAGGGCGGGTTCCAGGACACGGAGTTTCATGCTGGCAATCCATTGCCCGGCCGCGTGCAGTTCGCGTGCCGCTGCGTCGGCCGCGCTCGCGCCGTCGCGCCGGAGCATCGCGCGCGCGACGACGCTATGGGCGATCGCTTCGAAGTAGTGCCGGCAGGAGCGCTCGCAGTGGGCGATGACCTGGCGGGCGGTGTCGATGGCAGCGGTGTGGTCGCCGGATTCCATCAGAGCCTCGGCGAGGATGCTGCCGGACCATGCCGCGTGAACGTGTTCGACGTGATGAAGGTGGCGCTCGAAGGCATCGGCCGCGGCTGCTACCGCGCCGGCGAAGTCGCCGCTGACGAGAGCGGCATAACCACGCATCAAGGCGACCAGGGCGACCGTGTTGGCCGGCTCACCTAGGTTGCGTGACCACGCTTCGAATGCCTGGGCGTTGGCACGCAGGGTTTCGGCATCGTGCGCAATGTGTGCACGCAACGAGTCCGTCAAAAGTGAATAAGCATCGAGCTCCGGCACCTGTTCGCGCTGCGCCTGCCGACGCAACTCCTCGAGCGCGGCCCTGGCGGCCGCCAGGCGGCCGCCCATGACGAGGAAACCGGCGCGCCACAACAACGCGAAGAGACGCGAGTGGAATACGTGCAGAAGGCCCGTGGCAAGTGCGGTCGATGGCGCCACCGCAAGTGCCGCATCGCAGGCATCGAGTGCCGCGTCCACCGCCTGCGTCCCAAACGAATCGATAAAGCCGCGAGCGACGTAGGCCTCGATGACGAGTTCGCGATCGTCTTGTTCGCGGGCGTAATGTTCGGCCGGCTCGAGCGCCGTACTCGCCGCGCGGACGTCGCCGATCGCGGACAACGCATGTGCATAAGCCATCGACAGCACATGGCGGTTGCGCACGTCGCCAACGACCGTGGCAAAACGCTGGCCGTCGCATAGAAGGCCTGCAGTGCGCTCGGTGTCGATACGCAGGCGGTACGAGAATTGGAGCAGGTTCCTGCAGGCAGCGACTCCGAGCGTTGCGGCCTCCTCGTCGATCGGGCCCTCGCGCAGCAACTCGCGGACATGCTCCCAGTGCATGTGCGCCGCCGGCAGGTCCGTACGCCCGACCCAATCGGCAGCCCGCCAGTGCCACCGCGCCGCGAGCGGCCGCTCGCCGGCTGCCTGCCAGTGATGGGCGAGCTGTGCGGCCCGTTCGTCGAGCTTGTCGCCGGCCCGGGCCTCGATGGCTCGGGCGACCGCAGCATGCAGCGCGGCGCGCCGGCTCTGCAGCAGCGACTGGTAAGCCACCTCGTGGGTCAGCGGGTGCTTGAAGGCGTACTCGAACACCGGGTAGAGCGCACGCTCGTAGACGAAGTCACCGGCCTTGAGCCGTTCGAGCGCGGTGGCGTGCGTGCCGGTGTCGAGGTCGCTGACGGCTTCGAGCAGCGGCCCCGCGAACTCGCGGCCAATCACCGCCGCCGTCTGCAGCAGGCGCTTGGCCATCTCCGGCAGACGGTCGATACGCGCGGCGAGCACGGCGCGTACGCTGGTCGGCACCACGATGGCGTCGATCGCGCTGACCAGGCGGTAGTGCCCCGGTTGGCCGACGAGGTCGCCTGACTCGACCAGCGCGTTGACCACTTCCTCGGTGTAGAACGGGTTGCCCGCCGTCCATTTCACGATGCGTGGCACGAGTTCCCCGAGCGAGGCATCGGTCCCGAGCAGGTCACCGAGCAGCTCACCGAGGGCGTCCGCGCCGAGCGGCACCAGCGGCAGTTGCTGGTAATGCGCCTTGCCGGCGAAGGCCGCCTGGTACTCCGGCCGGAAGTTCAGCACCACCAGGCTCCGCCGCCCCGCCGCCGCCGCCACCAGCTGGTTGACGAAGGCGTCGCTGCCGGGGTCGATCCAGTGCAGGTCGTCGATGAGGGTCACGGCGAGCTGACCACCGGCATCCTGGGCTTCGACCAGGCGATGCACCAGCTCGTAGAGCTGGCGCTGGCGAGCCTCGGCATCCATGCGCGGCGCCGGCTGCTGTGGGTCGGCCACGCCCATGAAATCGAGCAACACCGGCAGCGCGTCGTGCAGCCTGGCGTCGAGCAGCGCCAGGGTGCCGGCGATCTTCCGGCGCGCCTGCACGGCATCGTCGTCGGCGCGGACGTCGAAGTAGTTCCGGAACAACTCGAGCACCGGCAGGTAGGGGATGTTCCTGCCGTGCGCCGGGCAGTGCGCCTCGTAGACCGGCAGGCCGCGCCGCCGGCAGTCCTCGACGAACTCGTAGCAGAGCCGGCTCTTGCCGAGGCCCGCCTCGCCGACGATACCGACCACCTGGCCGTGCCCGCGCCCGGCGTTGGCGAGCGCGGTCTCGAGCACCTGCATCTCGGCCGCACGCCCGACGAAGCGCGACAGGCCGCGCGCCACTGACACATCCAGGCGGCTGCGCACCGTGCCCGGCGCCTCCAGCTCGAACAGCGCCACGGCCTCGGCCAGGCCCTTCAGGTTCGTCTCGCCCATCGCGCGCAGGCGGAAATAACCGTGCACCAGGCGCTCGGTCGCACCGCCCAGGTACACGCAGCCCGGCGCCGCCAGTTGCTCGATGCGCTGCGCGATACCCACCGTCGCGCCCTGCGCGGTGTAGTCCATGCGCAGGTCGTCGCCGATTTTGCCGACTACCACCTCGCCCGAGTTCAGGCCCAGGCGGAAGCTGAAGTTGAGCCCGTCGGTCAGGCGCAGCTCGTCGGCATAGGTCCGCAAGGCGTCACGCGCGGCGAGCGCGGCGTAACACGCCCGCTGGGCGTGGTCTTCGTGGGCCAGCGGCGCACCGAACAGGGCCATGATGCCGTCGCCGGTGTACTGGTTCACGGTGCCTTCGTAGCGGTGCACGGCCTCGGTCAGGATGGCGAAGTAGCGTTCCAACAGCCGGTGCCAGTGCTCGGGATCCAACTGCTGGGCGAGCTGCATCGAGCCCTGGATGTCGCAGAACAGCACCGTCACCTGCTTGCGCTCGCCTTCCAGCGCCGTCTTCGACTGCAGGATCTTCTCGGCCAGGTGCTTCGGCGTGTAGTCGCGCGGCAGGCGTGGCGCGGCTGAACCGGCCGGCTGCGCTGCTTCGGCGGCTTGCAACGGCGTGCCGCAAGCGCCGCAGAAGTGGTGATCGGGCGGATTCGAGCGAGCGCAGGACGGGCAGGTGCGTTCGAGGGCCGTGCCGCAGCCGCCGCAGAAGGCGTTCTCCGGCGGGTTATCGCGGCCGCAACGTGCGCAGTTCATGCTTCGATCGACCGTGCATAGGCTTCCCAGCCGGCCACGCCCATCGCGGCCAGCAGTTGGGGCAATTCGGCCAATTCGGTGACAGTTACTGTATTTTCGCGGACGGAAATACAGTAACTGTCACCGAATTGGCGGCAGTGGCCGCAGCGTGTGCAGTTCATGCTTCGATCGACCGCGCGTAGGCTTCCCAGCCGGTCACGCCCATCGCGGCCAGCAGTCGCCGTGCTTCGGCGAGATCCTGCGCCATGGCCTGCGGGTCACCGCGCAGCCGGGCGAGCCCGGCACGTTCCAGCAGGATGAACGGCAGCCACAGCTGGGCATCCGTGCGTCGAATGATTTCGAGCGCCTCCTCGATCTGCGCTTCGAGCTCGGCGGCGAGATCTGCTTCACCCAGCATGCGCAGCACGCGCGCGCGCTCGCGACCGTTCGTCATCAACGCGATGTCCAGGCCGTTGGCACGCGCCCGCTCGGTGCCGCGCTCGGCCAGTCGCAATGCTTCCGCAGGCTGGCCCAGGCCGGCTTTGCACACGGCCTGGTAGCCGTCCATGAGGATGTCCCACTCGCGGCCGGTGCCGCTATCGGCGATGAGCTGGCGTGCACGCGCGAAGAACTCGTCGGCCTCGATCCATCGTTCCGCGAGGTAGTTCGCCAGCCCGCGCCCGAGCAACGCGAACACCACGTTGTTGTTGGCGCCGAAGCGCTCGGCGATGCGCAACGACTCGAGCGACGTGGTTTCGGCTTGCTGCGCATCTCCCAGGCCCCAATACAACCAGGCGCGATCGCTGAGGACATAGGAAGCATCCCAGTGTGAACCGATGCGGCGTAGCAGCTCCGAAAGTCGCTTGAAGAACGCATCGAAGTGCGCGGGCGATCCGAGCTGAAAGGCAACGTTGCCACGCAGCGTGAGGGATTCCAGGTAGGGCCGGTGGCCGAGGATCTCGACGTGGATGGCGTCGTCACTCCCGCCGATCGCGAGAACCTCGTCCAGCACCGCGGCACAGTCGTGCAGGCGGACTTGCCAGAGCAGTCCGCGCGCAAGGGTATAGCGCGCATGGAGTTGGATCGCTTGGACGGCTTCGGCGTCGGCCAGGGTGATTGCGCGCTTCGCGTGGGATTCCACCGCTCGCCAGTCGGCCTGCCCGGTCATGAGCCAGGCGTAGGCGGCTTCGATCAAGGATTCGGCTGACCGATCTTCGGCCGACTGCGCCAGCGCGATGGCGGTGTGGTAGAGCGCTTCGGACCGGGGCGCCTCGGTGCCGAGGCGATCGAGCGTCGACAGCAACTCGGGGTAGACCTCGAGCAAAAGGCGCGTGGCGTCCGCGTTGCCGGTGAGCGGCTCCACGAGCGCGCGCGCCTGGTTCCAATGCCGATAGGAGGCGGCGAGGTCGGTGCGCTGGACCCAGCGCGCGGCACGCACGTGCCAGGTCGCGGCGACCAGGGACTCGCCGGCCTGTTCGTAGTGGTGCGCGAGGAGGCCAGCCTGTTCATCCGGCCGCGCCGCGACCGCAGCCGCGATGGCCTGGGCGATCGCCGCATGGCGCGCGCGGCGGGCGGCTCCGAGTTGCGCATGTAGTGCCACTTCGTGGGTCAGGGGGTGCTTGAAGGCATATTCGGCGACCGGGTAGAGGGCCCGTTCGTGCACGAGTTCCGCGGCGAGCAGGTTCGCGAGCGCGCCATCGAACGCGTCGCCGAGATCAGGCAGCACCGTCTCGAGCAGCGGCCGCGGGAACTCCCGCCCGATGACCGCGGCGGTATAGAGAACCTGCTTCTCGCGCTCGCCGAGGCGGTCGATGCGCGCCGCGAGCAGGGCCTGCACGGTGGGCGGGACCTGCAACGATTCCAGCGCCGTGACCAGCTGGTAGGCGCCGCGCGTGCCCGCCAGCGCGCCGGTCTCGAGCAGGGACAACACGATCTCCTCGGCGAAGAAGGGATTGCCGCCGGATCGTGTGCCGATGAGCACCGGCAGATCGGCGACGGAGGCGTGCGAACCGACCCAGTCCTGCACTAGGGCCGTGAGTTCGTCCGGCCCGAGCGGCGCCATCGGTAATTGCAGCACCCACGACTTGCGCAGCCAATCGGCCGTGTACTCCGGGCGGAAATTGACCAGCAGCAGGGTGCGCGTGGTGCTGACCGCCTCAACGATTTGGGTAACGAATTGATCGCTGCCCGGATCGATCCAGTGCAGGTCGTCGATCAGGAGTACCAACGGTGTCGACTGCGAGCGCAGGTGGACCAGGCGGCGCAGGAAGGTGAACAAACGCTGCTGACGCACCGCGGGTTCGAGCTGCAACGAAGGTGTGTTCGGATCGGCGACGCCGAGGAAATCGAGCACGAGCGCGCGATCGTCGGCGAAGTCGTCGTCGAGCAGGGCGAGCTCGCCGGCGATCTTCTGCCGCGCCTCGCGCAGGCCGTCCTGCTCGGTGATGCCGAACAGGTTGCGCAGGAGCTCGAGCAGCGGCAGGTAGGGGATGGTCTTGCCGTGCGCCGGGCAATGCGCCTCGTAGACCGTGAGCCCCTGACCGCGGCAGCGCTCGACGAACTCGGCGCACAGGCGGCTCTTGCCGACGCCGGCCTCGCCGACCACCGCGGCCACCCGACCGGTACCGTCGAGGGCGCGTTGCAGTGCGACGTCCAACGCTTCCATCTCCTCGTCGCGTCCGACGAAGCGCGACAGGCCGCGTGCGCGCGAGGTGTCCAGGCGCGAGCGGTAGCGACCGGGCGCTTCCAGCACGTGCACGCCGACGGGCGCATCGAGGCCCTTGATCGGCACCGCGCCGAGCGCGCGCAGCGCGAAGTAGCCGTCCACCGCACGGCGTGTGTGCTCGGACAGGGCGATGCCATCGGCGGGCGCGAGCTGCTCCATGCGTTGGGCCAGCCCGACGGTCTGGCCCTGCGCGGTGTAGTCCATGCGCAGGTTGTCGCCGATGCGCCCGACCACCACTTCACCCGAGTTCATGCCGAGGCGGAAGGAGAAGTTGACGCCCGGCGATATGCGCAGCTCGTCCGCGTATTCACCAAGCCGTTCGCGCAGGTGGAGCGCCGCGTAGCAGGCACGCTGGGCGTGGTCCTCGTGCGCGATGGGCGCGCCGAACAAGGCCATGATGCCGTCGCCGGTGTACTGGTTGACCGTGCCCTCGAAGCGGTGCACACCCTCGGCGAGGATGGCGAAGAAGCGGTCGAGGATCCCGTGCCAGGTCTCGGGATCGAGCTGGCCGGCGAGTTCCATCGAACCCTTGACGTCGGCGAACAGCACCGTGACCTGCTTGCGCTCGCCTTCGAGCGCGGACCTGGTCTGCAGGATCTTCTCGGCGAGATGCGGCGGGGTGTAGTCGCGCGGGACGCGGGCGGGGACGGCAGGCGCTTGCGGTGGCGCTGCCGTCACCGGGGTGCCGCAGCTCGCGCAGAAGCGCGCGGCGGGTGGCAGCTCGGTATTGCAGTTCGTGCAGTGCGCGGCGCAGGCGGTGCCGCAGTTCGGGCAGAAGCGGGCGCCGCCCGGCAGTGGATGATGGCAGGCCGCGCAATTCATCGCGGCCTCAGTCCAGCCCGGCCTGGCGTAATGCGGCGTTGCGGCGCGCGTCGACGGCCGGGCGAGAAATGCAGAGGTACCCCTGCATCAGGGCCAGTGAGAGATCGGGCCGTATGCGTCGGCCTTCGACAATCGCTTCGCGCGCCTCGTCCACACGGCCGAGCGCAACATGGTTCATGGCCAGGTAGATGTAACCCGTGAAATAACCTGGCTGTACCGCAAGCAAGCGCCTCGCTTCTTCGAGTGCGTCCTCGTGGCGACCGAGTTCCCAATAGGCGAGCGCGAAGTTGTCGTGGATCCACACCGTGTCCGCGCGAGGATTCAGCCGCTGGGCCCGTTCAGTAGCCATCAGCGCGCCCTCGGCATCGCCGGACACGGCGAAAACGAAACCGAGCATGATCCAGGCCATCGGCATACTCGGGTTGAGTTCGATCGCGCGATTCATCGCCTCGAGGCTGGGCGCGATATCGCCGAGGGCAAGATGAAGACAGCCCACGGCCAGGTGCGCCACCGGATCACGCGGGTCGAGCTCCACGGCCATGCGCGCATCGCGCACCAGTGGCTGAACGAACGCTTCTCGCGCCCCCGGGGCCATCAGAAAGGGTTCGATGCAACCGGCAAAGGCGGCATACGCAAACGCCGTGGCAAAGCGGGGATCCCGTTCGGTCGCGCGGGTGAACAGTTCACGTGCCGCACGAAAATCCTCTCCGGTGTAACGATCGAAATGCTGCAAACCGAGCTGGTACAGGCCCCAGGCCTGGAGATCGTGGGTGCCCCGTTGACGAGCTCGTTCGCCCTCGGCGCGGGTTAGATCGTCGACCAGCGATGCCGCCACGACCTCGCTGATCTCGTCCTGCAGCGCGAAGACGTCCTCGACATCGCGATCGTAGGTCTCGGCCCACACGTGTTCGGCACGCTGCGCATCGATGAGCTGCGCCGTGACCCGGATGCGATCGCCGCCGCGGCGCACGCTGCCCTCCACCAGATAACGGGCGCCGAGCGCACGCCCGACCTCCTTCAAGTCCTGATTGCCACCCCGATACTGGAAGCTGGAGTTACGCGCGATGACCGGGAACGCGCGCCACGCGGCAAGCCGGGTGATGAGGTCCTCGGCGAGGCCGTCGGCGAAGAAGGCCTGCTCGGGATCGGGCGAAAGATTGTCGAATGGCAGCACGGCGATGGCCGGGCGCTCGCTGAACGCACCCGCGGTGTCCGTCATGTCGGCGGTCGGCGCGGTGGGGTTGGCGAGCGCGGGTGCCGGGCCTGGCGAAGCCGCGTCGCGCTGGCGATGCAGCACGGCGCCGACCGTCAGTAGCAGTGCCGCGACCAGCATCGCGGCTGCCACCAGGCGCGC
This sequence comes from Gammaproteobacteria bacterium, assembly GCA_050184115.1. Taxonomy (GTDB): domain Bacteria; phylum Pseudomonadota; class Gammaproteobacteria; genus JACKNG01. Next base: position 106,156 of record JBFXAQ010000011.1, read on the forward strand.
GTTCGATGCCTGCCATCGCCGCACGGGCGACTGCGCCATGGCGTCGGGCCGCGCCGGCGGTTCGAGGTTGCCGAGACCTTCGAGACCCACCGTGTGCAGTTCGACCTCGCCGGAAATCCCTTTCAGCCGGTAGCCGCCACAGTTGCGCCAGGTGATCGCGCGGCGGAACAAGCGATTGTCCACGCGCTGCCGCGCGCTCTCGGCGACGGCGGCCGAGACGAGCACTTGTGCCGGCCGTGCGAGCGCGGCGATACGCGCCGCGAGGTCGACGGCCAGGCCCTCCACGCGCCGCTGAGGCGTGCCACCATCCGCGGCGTGCTCACTGACCTCGCCGATGTGCATGCCCACCCGCACACCCGGCAGCTCGCTGGCCTCGGCGTGCGCGGCCTGGAGCTGCAACGCGAAGTGCATGGCCGCACTCGCCGACTCGAAGGTGAGAAAGCATCCGTCGCCGGCCCAGTCGACGATCTGCCCGTCGTGTGCGGCGGCGAGTCCTTGCACTAGCGCGCGATGCCGGCTGAGCAGCTCGGCGGCAGGGTGGTCGCCGTGGCGGGCCTTCAAGGCCGTCGAGGCGACGAGATCGGTGAAGACCAGCGTCAGGATCCGCGACAGGGTGGCGGCCTGGCTCATCCCGGTGTGACGCGCAAGCCGGGCACCGGGGTTACCCGGCTACGGCCGCTGCGGCCTGGGGACGGAAAGCGCCCGTGGCCTGGGTGTCGCGCGCAGCGGGTCCTGCCGTGATCCCGTACCGGTTCGCGGCGCTTTGCGGGGCGGCGACGGTCGCACATAACACGTTCACGGCGGCAGCGTGCCCCCCGTGTAGAACCAGCGCAAGGCCCGTTCGTCCGGGCACATCGATGCCCCGAGGGCACGGAGGTCGGCGGCGATGGTAGCCGTCATGCCGTCGGCGTGTGCACCGCCGGCCTGGCCTTTGCGCACCATCGCCCCGGGATTCAGGATGGGTGTCTCGCCGAGTGTCACGCCGTCGAACTTGACGTTGTGCCGCTTCATCCACGCGAACGACGTGTACTCACGGATCGCGGCCCAGGATGCCGCATCCGGCGTCACACCGATGAAATCCGCCACGCGGCGCAGGGTGCCCTCGTGATCGCGGGTCATGTCGGCGTAATGCATGCACAAGACGTTGGGTTGATGGCGCAGTGGCCACCAGCCATTGAGAAACTCGAACAGGCCGCGATTCATCCCGCTCGCCTCGGCGACGTCGCGGTAGAAGCTCTCGAAGTCCGGGCGGACGATCGCCGCCCGCGGTATCTGCCACAGTTCGAACCAGGCGTCGCTGTGCTGGTCGAGGAAGTGCTTCATCGACACCAGCGCTTCTTCCGGGTTGCGCATCACCACGACGTAGCGCACGTCGCGGTCAGCGCCCGGCGCGACGTAGTCGAGTTCCGGGGGCGCGGAGTGCATCTTGAACGCGCGCGGACGATCCGCCGGCATCCGTGCCACGCGCTCGATCAATTCCTCCACCGGCATGCCGGGGCGGTTCACGAACTCCAGCCACAACACCTCGGCATAGATATCGAGGAAGTCCGCATCCCCGCCGCTCAGCAGCTGGTGGACGATGTTCATCGTCCAGGTCGTACCGCTCTTGACCGGTACCGAGATCACGATGTCCTGGTCGCGCCACGGGATACGGCGCTGCATGTCGTGGTTGATCCACGGCGGCGGGCCGCCGGGCTGAGCAGGGTTACTCAAGGCGATACTCCAAGCGAGCGGGGCCGGCGGCACCGCGTTGACAGGTATCCGCGTTCAAAGCGTCGTTCGCGCCAGGGGAGGCGGCAGGTTCGCAAGCACGTCAGCGCCCGCGCCAGTTCGGCGCGCGTTTCTCGGCGAAGGCCGCCGCGCCCTCCTTCGAATCCTCGGTGGTGCGCAGGAAGGCCATGTTGGCGCGCTCGAGTTCGAGGCCGTCGGCAAGCGGCAGGTCGAGCCCACGCAGCGCCGCTTCGCGGATCTTCTGCACCGCCAGCGGCGCGCCGCGGCAGATGGCCTCGGCGATGGCTTCGCATTTCGCCATCAGCTCGGCGCGTGGCACGACGTGGTCCACCAGGCCGAGACGCAGGGCTTCCGCCGCATCGATGCGCGCGCCGGTGTAGAGCATCTCCAGTGCGCGACCGAGCGGGATCAGGCGTGGCAGGCGCTGGGTACCACCGCCGCCCGGCAGCACGCCGAGCAGCACCTCGCCCAGGCCGAACTTGGAATCGTCCGCCGCGACGCGGATGTCGCAGGCCAGGGCCTGTTCGAGGCCGCCGCCGTTACAGTGGCCGTGGATGGCGGCGATGATGGGCTTGGTCATGGCGTTCATGGCCGGGAACAACTCCCCGCCCGGGATACGCCCCGGCTTGCCGAAGGACTCCGAGCGGATATCGCTGCCGGCGCAGAAGGCGCGCTCACCGGCGCCGGTGAGGATGCCGACGCGCAGTTCGGCGTCTTCGCATACCTGCCGCCAGGTCGCGGCCAGGGTGTTGTAGGTCTCCTCGTCACAGGCGTTCAAACGCTCGGGGCGGTTGATGGTGACGTAGGCCACCTGGCCGCGCTTCTCGAACAGGACTTTCTTCATGGCGTTTCCTTGTGCGGCACGGGTGTGGGGGCAGGGCTATGGGTGGTTATGGGGACAGTCTATGTATGTCCCTTACCGGCATCACCGGAGACGAAGCACTTCCGGGCATACATATACTGTCCCCATAACCCGGCCCACAACAGGTATCTAGAGCGTCATGCCCAGCAGCCGTGCGTACTCCTCGCTCGGCCGCGGGTTGGTGCCGCCGGCCGGGGCGATGCTGAGATTGACCGAGTCGAAATACTCGTACCAACCGGCCTGCTGCACGAGCTCGTGGAAGGCGTGGATGTCGGCGGCGCTGCTCAGCGCGAACACGCCGACGTAGCCCTGCGGCGGCGCCTTGGCCAGGCTGCGATCGACCTCGCTCCAGCCCAAGGTCATCACGCCCTGGGCGCGCGCGGCGTTCACGGCCTGGTCGAGTCCCAGCACGTAGCGGCGCTGTTCGTCCGCCGACAGCGCATGCCATTTCTCGTTCGGTTCCCACAGGATGATGACGGTCTGCATGCCTGAACCTTCCCCTCTTCGAAGCGCTGGCGAAACGTCGCCGGCGCCGTCAGCCGATCACCTTGGCCGCCGTCAGCGCGTCCAGCGCCGTCTCGTCCAGCCCGAGCTCGGCGGCGAGCACTTCACGGGTGTGGGCGCCGAGCGCCGGCGCGAGTTCGATGTCCACCGAGCTTTCCGACATCCGCGCCGGCCAGCCGAGCAGCGTGGCCTGGTGCTCGCCGTTGGCATCGCTCACGCGGCGGATGAAGTTGCGCTCGTTCAGGTGCGGGTCGGAGAAGAGATCGCGGGTATCGAACACGGCACTGGCCGGGATGCCGGCCGCGCACAGCTCGTGCATCGCCTCGTGCTTGGTACGCGCGGCCATCCAGGCGGCGATGATCGGTTTCAGCTCCGCGCCGTTCTGCTTGCGCGCGGCGACCTCGGCGAAACGCGGGTCGGCAGCCAGCTCCGGCCGGCCGATGGCCTTGCACAACGCCACCCAGTGATTCTCCATCAGGCTCATGAGGTAGACGTAATCGTTGGCGCCGAAAGGCTTGCAGGCGAACAGGTTGACGGTGGGTTCGAAGTCGTTGCCGAGCCGCGGCGCGACCGCCTGCCCACCCTTGGCGCCGAGCGCGATCATGGTGCGCATGTAGTAGGTCACTGCTTCCTGCATCGAGAGTTCGATGTGCTGGCCGATGCCCTCGCGCAGCTTCTGCGCGTAGGCGGCGGTGATGGCAAGCGCCATCTGCACCCCGGTGCCGGAATCGCCGACGGTCGGGCCGGGCCGCATCGGCGGGCCATCGGGCTCACCGGTGATCGACAGCGCGCCGGCGGCAGCCTGGGCAACCATGTCGAAACACTTGTAGCCGGCGTAGGGACCGCTCAGGCCGAAACCCTTGATCTGGGCGTAGATGATGCCGGGATGGGCGGCCTTGATGACGTCGTAACCGAGGTTCAGCTTCTCGACCACGCCGGGGCCGAAGTTCTCCACCAGCACGTCGAAGCGCGGCACCATCTCGAGCAGCAGCTCGCGCCCGCGCGCCTCGCGCAGGTTCAGTACCACGCTGCGCTTGTTCGAGTTCCAGTTGAGGAAATACTCGGAGTCCTCCCACAGATCCCGTGCCATGGCGCGGCCGGGGTCACCACCATTGGGCGGTTCGACCTTGACGACCTCGGCGCCGAGCCAGGCCAGCGCCTGGGTGCAGGAGGTGCCGGACTCCCACTGGGTGAGGTCGAGTACGCGTAATCCGGAGAGCGCTGCCATGTCGAATGCTTCCTCGTGCAGGTGCCTGGGGGCGGCTGCCATGCCAGGCACTGTGCCGGCCGATCGTTGAAGGGCGTCGTGAGTCGTGCATGGCGGGTGACACGGAGCCGGCCGCGCAAGGAAGCCGACCGATCCGAGCGCGGCGTAAACCGGCGTCTCGCGTGACAGGCGGCCTCCCCGCCAGCCTGGCGTCAGCGCGCTAGCCTAACAGAGCCGCCACCAACCGGCAGCCGGCCTCGCGAGACGCGTGCTAGCATCGCGCCATCGTTCGACATCGAGGGGAGGCAGTCCGTGGGCGTACATGGTGGCAGGCTGGCGGCGCGCGCGCTGAAGAACGCAGGCGTCGAGTGCATCTTTACCCTGAGTGGCGGCCACGTGATGGCCATCTACGACGGCTGCATCGACGAGGGCATCGAGGTCGTCGACGTGCGTCACGAACAGGCCGCGGTGCATGCCGCCGACGCCTGGAGCCGCCTGAAGCCCGGCCGCATCGGCTGCGCGGTGCTCACTGCCGGGCCCGGCGTGACCGACGGCGTTACCGGTGTCGCCAACGCCTGGCGCGCCAACAGCCCGATCCTCGTCATCGGCGGCCAGGGCCCGTTCAGCAACTTGCGCCGCGGATCGTTGCAGGAGATGGATCACGTCGCCGTGATGAAACCCATCACCAAGTGGGCCGACGCCTGCTACGACACCAAGCGCATCCCCGACTACATCGAGATGGGCATCCGCCACGCGGTATCCGGCAACCCCGGACCGGCCTTCCTCGAGATCCCGATGGACGTGATGATGGGCGAGGCCGAGTGGGCAGACGTGCGCATGCCCGACATCCGCACCACCCCGCCCATGCGCGTGCCGGCGCCGAGCGACGTCGACGAGGCTCTCGCCATTCTCGCCAAGGCCGAGCGGCCGGTGATGATGGTCGGCACCAGCGCCAAGTGGTCGAACGCGGCCGCCGCCGTGCAGGGTTTCATCGAGCAGACCCACATCCCGACTTTCGTCAACGGCATGGGCCGCGGCATGGTGAAACCGGGCACACCTGAGTTGCTCAACCGCGTGCGCAAGGAGGCGATGTCGCAATGCGACGTCTTCGTCTGCGCCGGTGTGCTGCTCGATTTCCGCCTCGGCTACGGCAAGACCATTCCGGCCAACGCCAAGATCATCCAGCTCGACATCGAGGACACCCTGATCGGCACCAACCGCTCGCCCGCGGCGGCGGTGGTCGGCAATCTCGGCGCGACCTTCGATGCCATGCGAACGTCCCTGGCCAAGGGCGGCGCGCCCGACTTCAGCGCCTGGCGCGACCAGCTCGCCACGCGCGAAGCGGAACTCGAAGCGGCCTTCGCCAACGAACTGAATTCCGACGAGGTACCGATCGATCCCTTGCGCCTGTGCCGCGAGATCCGCGACTTCGTCGCCGGCCAGGACCTCATCATCATCGGCGACGGCGGCGACATCGTCGCCCAGGCCTCCAAGGTGCTGCCGGTGCCGGCGGAGAACGGTTGGATGGACCCGGGCCCGCTCGGCACGCTCGGCGTCGGCATGCCGTTCGCCCTCGCCGCCCAGCTCGCCTGCCCCGACAAGCGCGTGCTGATCATCTACGGCGACGGCGCCTTCGGCTTGAACGGTTTCGAGTACGACACGGCCGTGCGATTCAACCTGCCCATCGTCGGCATCGTCGGCAACGACGGCGCCTGGGGCCAGATGGTGCGCCCGCAGGCCGCCACCTACGGCGCCGAGCGGGTCATCGCGACCAAGCTCAACTACACCCGCTATGACCAGATCGTCGCCGCCATGGGCGGACACGGCGAGCACTGCGAACGGCCCGAGGAGATCCGCCCGGCACTGGAACGCGCCTTCGCCAGCGGCAAGCCGGCGCTGGTCAACGTCAACATGCGCCAGGACGTCATCACGGGGATGAAGGGCAGCACCTACGTGTAGCCGTCCCCCGCCGCCCCGTCGGTGGCAGGATAAATCGGTGACATAAATCGGTGACAGTCACTGAATTTTGCGAGGTACCGCCGCGGGAGCCCCGGGCAGCCGATGACGACCGCTGCGCTTAGAGAAATACAGTTACCGTCACCAGATTTGGTGCTTGTCCCGGGCGCGGGTTGCGCCGCCCACACGGAGAGGGAACCTGGACCATGAACGCCGCCTCGAGTACCAGCAGCTTCGACGCTGCCCGCATCGCCCCCGTGCGCTACGGCACGCCGGAACTCGCAACGCTGCTGGCCGCCATCGCCGAGAGCGCCGCGGCCAGCAAGGCCCGTGGCGAAAACCCCTTCGCGGCCATCGACCTCGTGCGCGCCTCGCGGCTCGGCGCGCTGCGCGTGCCCGCGGCCGAAGGCGGTGGCGGCTGCAGCGTGCGCGAATTCTTCCAGATGCTGCTCGCGCTGGCCGCGGCAGACTCCGACGTCGCCCAGATCCTGCGCGCGCACTTCTGGTTCACCGAGGAACGCATGCGCTCGCACGACCCGGCAGTGCGCAAACGCTGGATCGACCGCGTGCTGGCCGGCGAGATCTTCGGCAACGCCATGGTCGAGATCGGTACCGCGGACGCGGTTGGCAAGTTCGTCACCCGCACGCGCCTCGAGCGCGACGGCGACCACTACCGATTGAACGGCACCAAGTACTACTGCACCGGCAGCCTGTTCTCCGACTGGGTGTGGGTGCTGGCCTCGACCGCGGACGGCGAACTGCTCTCGGTGGTGGTGCCGATCGATCGCGCGGGCGTGACTCTGGAGGACGACTGGGATGGCGTCGGCCAGCGCCACACCGGCAGCGGCACGGGACGTTTCGAGCACGTCGTCGTGTACGAGGAGGAGATCCTACGCTCGCCGCTCGATGCCGAGGTCGAGGGTGCAGTCGAGCCCGAGCGCCGGCTGAGCGAGCCCTATCTCGTGGGCCAGTTCGTCCAGCTCATCCTGACCACGGTCATCGCCGGCAACCTGCGCGCGGCGGCGGCCGAGGCCATCCGCCTGGTGCGCAACCGCAAGCGCACCTTCACCCACGCCAGCGCCGAGACCGCCGCCGACGATCCGCAATTGCAGGAACTGGTCGGGCGCATCTCGGCGCACAGCCAGGCCGCCGAGGCCCTGGTGCTGGCCGCAGCCGACGCCCACCAGGCCGCGCTCGACAGCATCGTCGACGGCCGCGCCGAGTTCGCCCTCGCCCACGAGGCCTCGCTGCGCGCCGCCCAGGCCAAGGTCTTCGTCGACGAGGTGGCGCCGCGCGCGGCGAGCCAGATGTTCGAGCTCGGCGGCGCCTCGACCACCCTGCGCACGCTCGAACTCGACCGTTACTGGCGGAACATGGTCACCATCGCCGCCCACAACCCGACTGCGTTCAAGGCCCGCGCCGTCGGCGACTGGCTGATCAACGGCACCGAGCTGCCGATGAACGGGTTCTTCTGATTCGGTGACAGTTACTGTATTTCCCGGTGCACGCCACGGGCTAATTCGGTGACAGTTACTGTATTTCGGAGTCAGCGCGAAAGGTGGCGGATTTCATCGGGAAATACAGTAACTGTCACCGAATTAGCGCGGCCACGCGTGCGGTCCGGGTGCTCATACCGAAGCGTGCGTATTCGTCATGCGCGGTCTGTAACGCCGCGAGTCGCGCTTGACGATCGCCTTCCCGGCCCGCCAGCTCGGCACGCAACTCGTGCAATTCGCCGGCGTAGAGGCCAAAGCCAGTGCGCTCGAGCAGCGCCTCGTATTCGTCCAGGGTGTCGTCGATCGCGGCGCGCGGTTCGCCCAGCGCGAGCTGGGCACGGGCCAACAAAGCGTAGGCATGTGGATTCCACACCCCGCCCGAATCGCGCATGAGCTGGACGCCGGCCCCTGCACTCTCGCGCGCAGCGATGGCGTTACCCAGGCCGAGCTGCGCGCTCGCCAGCAAGGCGTGGAAGCGCGGCGCGTAGATCTCGCCAGCGCCGAGTTCGCCGATGCGTTCGAGCGCCGCAGAAGCCGTGGCGATAAGCGCCGTCCAGTCTTCGCCGTAGAGAAGGGCGTCGCACTGGGCGATCGTGGCAACGAGTTCCCACATCACACCCATGTTGCGCGACCAGCGCGAGGTCACTTCGACCCGCATGGCGGCATCTTCACCCCGGCCGAGTCCGTAGCGGAGATCGATTTCGAGCGCGAGTGAAAAGAAGGCGTTCTCGAGGTAACCGGCCTCGAACGCGGCTGCGCGCACCTGCGGCAACTCGCGCAGCGCCGCGTCCGGGTCGCGTTGGTGACCCAGGACGTGCAGGCGTGCGTTGCGTGCGGCGAACAACGGGCTGTTGCCCCACACCTCCGCGCCACTGTGCGGATCGTTCGGCACCAGGGCGATGACCTCGTCGGCGAGCCGCATGGCTTCCGCCAGCACACCACAGTAGAGGTAGCCCCAGGCGAGCGGCGCACGCGCCCCGGCGCGCAGCCCGACATCGCCGCTGTCATCGGCAATGCGCACCGCCCTGCCGCAGTATTCGAAATAGTCGCCCCAGGCGTCGTCCACCCAACCCCGTGCGGTGCCGTAATTGGTATGCAGGATGACGGCGACGTCTGGCACCTCGGCGCGCGCCGCAGCCCGGTTGCCTTCTTCGAACAAAGCGTGGAATTCCTCTTGCCCGGTACCGGTTCGCGAGGCCAGGTTGAGGGCCCGCGCACAGGCCAGCGCGAGCTGCGCGACCGTCTCGACGCCATCCTCGAGACGCGCCAGATCACGCACGCGTAACCAGTGGCCGAGCGCAGCTTCGCGATCGCTGCGCTCGCTCCATTCGGCGGCACGCTGATGCCAGTGCGCGGCTGCGCGGGTGTCGCCGGCCGCTTCGCAGTGATGGGCGATGAGCGCGGCCTGCTCGTCGAGCTTGTCACCGGCCAGGACCTCGACTGCACGGGCGACCGCGCCATGCAACTGTGTACGGCGCGATTGAAGCAGCGACTGGTAGGCCACCTCGTGGGTCAGCGGGTGCTTGAAGGCGTACTCGAACACCGGGTAGAGCGCACGCTCGTAGACGAAGTCACCGGCCTTGAGCCGTTCGAGCGCGGTGGCGTGCGTGCCGGTGTCGAGGTCGCTGACGGCTTCGAGCAGCGGCCCCGCGAACTCGCGGCCAATCACCGCCGCCGTCTGCAGCAGGCGCTTGGCCATCTCCGGCAGACGGTCGATACGCGCGGCGAGCACGGCGCGTACGCTGGTCGGCACCACGATGGCGTCGATCGCGCTGACCAGGCGGTAGTGCCCCGGTTGGCCGACGAGGTCGCCTGACTCGACCAGCGCGTTGACCACTTCCTCGGTGTAGAACGGGTTGCCCGCCGTCCATTTCACGATGCGTGGCACGAGTTCCCCGAGCGAGGCATCGGTCCCGAGCAGGTCACCGAGCAGCTCACCGAGGGCGTCCGCGCCGAGCGGCACCAGCGGCAGTTGCTGGTAATGCGCCTTGCCGGCGAAGGCCGCCTGGTACTCCGGCCGGAAGTTCAGCACCACCAGGCTCCGCCGCCCCGCCGCCGCCGCCACCAGCTGGTTGACGAAGGCGTCGCTGCCGGGGTCGATCCAGTGCAGGTCGTCGATGAGGGTCACGGCGAGCTGACCACCGGCATCCTGGGCTTCGACCAGGCGATGCACCAGCTCGTAGAGCTGGCGCTGGCGAGCCTCGGCATCCATGCGCGGCGCCGGCTGCTGTGGGTCGGCCACGCCCATGAAATCGAGCAACACCGGCAGCGCGTCGTGCAGCCTGGCGTCGAGCAGCGCCAGGGTGCCGGCGATCTTCCGGCGCGCCTGCACGGCATCGTCGTCGGCGCGGACGTCGAAGTAGTTCCGGAACAACTCGAGCACCGGCAGGTAGGGGATGTTCCTGCCGTGCGCCGGGCAGTGCGCCTCGTAGACCGGCAGGCCGCGCCGCCGGCAGTCCTCGACGAACTCGTAGCAGAGCCGGCTCTTGCCGAGGCCCGCCTCGCCGACGATACCGACCACCTGGCCGTGCCCGCGCCCGGCGTTGGCGAGCGCGGTCTCGAGCACCTGCATCTCGGCCGCACGCCCGACGAAGCGCGACAGGCCGCGCGCCACTGACACATCCAGGCGGCTGCGCACCGTGCCCGGCGCCTCCAGCTCGAACAGCGCCACGGCCTCGGCCAGGCCCTTCAGGTTCGTCTCGCCCATCGCGCGCAGGCGGAAATAACCGTGCACCAGGCGCTCGGTCGCACCGCCCAGGTACACGCAGCCCGGCGCCGCCAGTTGCTCGATGCGCTGCGCGATACCCACCGTCGCGCCCTGCGCGGTGTAGTCCATGCGCAGGTCGTCGCCGATTTTGCCGACTACCACCTCGCCCGAGTTCAGGCCCAGGCGGAAGCTGAAGTTGAGCCCGTCGGTCAGGCGCAATTCGTCGGCATAGGTACGCAAGGCGTCACGCGCGGCGAGCGCGGCGTAACACGCCCGCTGGGCGTGGTCTTCGTGGGCCAGCGGCGCACCGAACAGGGCCATGATGCCGTCGCCGGTGTACTGGTTGACGGTGCCTTCGTAGCGGTGCACGGCTTCGGTCAGGATGGCGAAGTAGCGTTCCAACAGCCGGTGCCAGTGCTCGGGATCCAACTGCTGGGCGAGTTGCATCGAGCCCTGGATGTCGCAGAACAGCACCGTGACCTGCTTGCGCTCGCCTTCCAGCGCCGTCTTCGACTGCAGGATCTTCTCGGCGAGATGCTTCGGGGTGTAGTCGCGCGGGACGCGGGCGGGGGCGGCAGGCGCTTGCGGTGGCGCTGCCGTCACCGGGGTGCCGCAGCTCGCGCAGAAGCGCGCGGCGGGTGGCAGCTCGGTATTGCAGTGGGTGCACTGGGCGGCGCACGCGGTTCCGCAGTTCGGGCAGAAGCGGGCTCCGTCCGGCAACGAATGCTTACAGGCGGCGCAGTTCATCCCGTCATCATTCCAACCCGGCCTGGCGCAGCGCGGCGTCGCGGCGTGCATCGACCTCAGGGCGCGCGACGCTGTACAGGCGCTGCACCACCGCGAGCGTCAGCGACGGGTATACCCGCCTGGCCTCGGCCACCGCGGCGCGCGCGGCGTCGAGCCGGCCGAGCGCCACTTCGTTCAGGGCGACATAGAGATGGCCCCAGTAGTAGTTCGGTCGCGCGGCGACGATGCGGCGGGCCGCGACCATGGACTCGGCGTAATTGCCGAGCTCCCACTGGCCGCCGGCGATGTTGTCGTCGGCGAACCAGGCATGGGCGCCGTGAGGATCGAGTGCGCGGGCACGTTCGCTCGCTGCGAGCGCGGCAGTCGAGTCACCGTTGAGGATGTTCAACCAGCTGAACGCGAGCCACGCCTCTGGTGAGCTGGGGTTCAGTTCGATGGCGCGGCGGCCAGCGGCGAGGCCCGACGGTACGTCGCCACCCAGCGCCAGGAGCGAGGCCAGCGCAGCATGCGCCATCGGCTCGCGCGGGTCGACGGCGATGGCCTGGCGCGCGACCTCGATCGCGGCCGCAAGCCACTTCGCCGTGAGCTCTTGCCAGCCGAAATAGACGGCGAACGTTTCGGTGTTTGCCTGGTGGGCCAAGGCCGCAGCGAAGTCCGGATCGAGCTCCAGCGCACGGGCGAAGTGGGCGCGCGCCTCGGCAAAGGCTTCGCGGGTGTAGCGGTCATGGCTCTGCAAGCCGAGTTGGTAGGCGCCCCAGGCGTCGAGGTCGGCCGTGCCGCGCTGACGCGCGCGCTCGGCCTCGGCGCGCGTGACGTCACCGGCGATCGAGGCGGCGATGGTCGAACTGATCTCGTCCTGCACCGTAAACATGTCGCTAAGCGCGCGGTCGTAGCTCTTCGCCCACAGGTGTTCGCCGGAGCGGGTATCGATGAGCTGGGCGGTGACGCGGATGCGCTCGCCGCCTCGCCGCACGCTGCCCTCCACCAGGTAGCGCGCGCCAAGTTCACGCCCGACCGCCTTCAGATCCCGGTTGCCTCCCCGGTACTGGAAGCTCGAGTTGCGCGCGATGACAGGGAAGGCCCGCCAGGCAGAGAGACGAGTGATGAGGTCTTCGGCGAGGCCGTCGGCGAAGAAGGCCTGCTCGGGATCGGGCGAGAGATTGTCGAATGGCAGCACGGCGATGGCCGGGCGGGACTCGATGTCGTTCATCGGCACGAGCGGGGTGGCATCTCGTGCAGCGACGAGTGACGCGGCTGCGGGCGGCGCCTCGGTGATCGAGGGCGGCTTCGCCATATGGAAGGCAAGCCCGAGTCCGGCCAGGAGAGCGGCCACCAGAACGGCCGTCACCGTGGTGCGCAAGGTGGTGGATGCCAGGCCACGCGCCTGCGCGGACCGCCCCTTCCCGCTGCCTGCCGGCGGCTTCATGGAGGACAGCCCATCGAGCCCCACAGCACGGATCTCGACCGGTTCGGCGACGCCTTTGAGCACGTAGCTGCCGCAGGCCTGCCACACGATCGGCCGGCGCAGGCCGCTGTGGTCGATACGCGGCCGCGCGCTGTCGGCGGCGGCTGCCGACAGCAACACTTGTGACGGCCCGGCCAGCGCCGCAATGCGGGCGGCAACGTCGACCGCGAGCCCGGCGACCTGCACGCGCGCTTCGCCCTCGCCGCCGGGTATCTCGCCGACCTCACCCAGGTGAAGGCCCACCCGCACCGCCGGCAGCTCGGCATCGTCACCATGGGCCTGCTGCAGGCGCAGGGCGAAATACACGGCGGCACTGGCGGTTTCGAACGTGAGGAAGCAGCCGTCACCGGCCCAGTCGACGATGCGGCCGCCGCCGTCCGCGGCGAGCTGGCGCACGAGCGCGCGGTGCCGCGCAATCAAGGTGCCGGCGAACTCGTCACCGTGGCGGGTCTTGAGCGCGGTCGAATCGACGAGGTCGGTAAAGACCAGCGTTAGAATGCGCGTTCTGGCGGGGTCGTCGGGCATCACGCTCAAATTCGGTGACAGTAACTGTATTTCTTGCGAAATTCCGTCCGCTTCGAACGCATGGCGGAAATACAGTTACTGTCACCGAATTTCCGTCGCGCCCGGGAGGAATGTGCCCGTGAAGACGGGCACGCGCAAGCACCGCCTGGGAGGGGCCCCGGCGGCCCCACCCGCCAAGCCCGGGTGCCCACGCTCAAGCGCCGATGGGTTCATGGAAGCGCTCATCTGAGCGAGAATAGCGCCCGTTGTGCCGGCCGGGACCGATATCCCGCCGGCCCGCCTCCGTGTCGGGACATCAGGCGTTGGCGCTTGGCCGGAGTACTGTCGCAGGCAGTATCCGGATGCCAGTCCATGGCCCCAACTATGAAGAAGTGCTCGTCATGATCCTGATGATCGACAACTACGATTCGTTCACCTACAACCTCGTGCAGTATTGCGGCGAACTCGGCCACGACGTCGATGTGCGGCGCAACGATGCCGTCGGCCTGGACGAGATCGAACGCCTCGCGCCCGCGCACATCATCATCTCGCCGGGCCCATGCACGCCGGACGAGGCCGGCATCTCGATGGACGTGGTGCGCCACTTCGCCGGCCGCATACCCATCCTCGGCGTCTGCCTCGGCCACCAGAGCATGGCGCAGGCCTTTGGCGGGCGCATCGTCCACGCGCGCCAGGTCATGCACGGCAAGACCTCGCCCATTCATCACGCCGGCCACGGCGTGTTCCGCGGCCTGCCGAATCCCTTCACGGCCACGCGCTATCACTCCCTGGTGGCCGAGCGCGCGACCCTGCCCGACTGCTTCGACATCACCGCCTGGACGGCGACCGAGGACGGCGAGATGGACGAGATCATGGGTATCGCACACAAGCGCTTCGCGCTCGAAGGGGTGCAGTTCCATCCCGAGTCGATCCTGACCGCGAGCGGTCACGACCTGCTGGCGAACTTCCTCGGCCGCAGCGCGGCCGCCGCCTGAACACCGCCATGGACGTCCAGAGCGCGATCCGCGCCGCCGTCGAACGCCGCGACCTCAGCTTCGCCGAGATGCACGACGTGATGGCGAGCATCATGTCGGGCGACGCCACCGACGCCCAGATCGCGGGGCTGCTCGTCGCGCTGCGCATGAAGGGCGAAACCATCGACGAGATCGCCGCCGCCGCCACCGTCATGCGTGAATTCGCCGCCCACGTCGAAGTCGACATGCACCCGCTCATCGACACCTGCGGCACCGGTGGCGACGGCATCGGCACCTTCAACATCTCGACCGCCGCGGCTTTCGTCACCGCCGCCGCCGGCGGTCACATCGCCAAGCACGGCAACCGCGCGGCGAGCGGCAAGAGTGGCAGTGCCGACGTGCTCGAAGCAGCCGGCGCGCGCATCGACCTGAACCCGGCCCAGGTGGCCACGTGCGTACGGCGTTGCGGCGTCGGCTTCATGTTCGCACCGGCCCATCATGGCGCTACGCGGCACGCCGCCGGCCCGCGCCGTGAACTCGGCACGCGCACCCTGTTCAACGTGCTTGGCCCGCTGACCAATCCGGCCAATGCGGACGCCCAGTTGATGGGCGTGTTCGATCCTGCCTGGGTGCCGCGCGCGGCGGAGGTCCTCAAACGGCTCGGCGTGTCGCGTGCGATGGTCGTCTGCGCCGCCGACGGCATGGACGAGATCAGCATCGGCAGCGCGACCCACGTCGCGGAGCTCCGCGACGGCGCGATCGACACCTACGACATCGAACCGGAGGCGTTCGGCGTCGCCCGCCAGTCACTGGCGCCGCTCGCCGCCGCCGACGCCGCCGCCAGCCTCGCCATCATCCGCCGCGTGTTCGATGGCGCACCGGGCCCGGCGCGCGACATCGTCTGTCTCAATGCCGGTGCCGCCATCTACGTCGGCGGCCTGGCGCCGACGCTGGCCGCGGGCGTCGAACGTGCGCGCGAGGTCATCGACGACGGCAGCGCGCGGGCGAGCTTCGCGCGCTTCGTCGCCTGCACCCACGAATTCGACTGACAGGGCTTTCTCATGGCCGACATCCTCGCCGAGATCACCGCGCACAAGGCCACCGAGGTCGCCGCGCGTCGTGCCGCCCGTCCGTACGCGGAGGTCGAAGCGGCAGCACGCGCTGCCGACGCCCCGCGCGGCTTCCTCGCCGCGCTCAGGGCCCGCGTCGCCGCGGGCGAGGCCGGGGTCATCGCCGAGTGCAAGAAGGCGTCGCCGAGCAAAGGCGTGATCCGCGCTGACTACGATCCGGCCGCGATCGCGCCGAGCTACCAGCGCGGCGGCGCGGCCTGCCTTTCGGTGTTGACCGACGAGCGCTTCTTCCAGGGATGCGACGCCGATCTCATCGTCGCACGCGCGGCCTGCACGTTGCCGGTGATCCGCAAGGATTTCATGATCGACTCCTACCAGGTGGCCGAGGCACGCGCGCTCGGCGCCGATTGCATCCTGCTCATCGTCGCCTGCTTGTCCGATACTCAACTCGACGAGCTGGCGAGCGCGGCGCGGGATTTCGATCTCGACGTGCTGGTCGAAGTCCACGATCGGACCGAGCTCGAGCGCGCGCTGCGCCTGCGTACACCGCTGATCGGCGTCAACAACCGCGATCTCAAGCGCTTCGTCACCGATCTCGACACCACCGTCGGCCTGCTCGACGACATCCCCTCCGATCGCTTCGTGGTCAGCGAATCGGGCATCCACACCCCGGCCGACGTCGCCCACCTGCGCGATCACGGCGTGCACGCCTTCCTGGTCGGCGAGGCCTTCATGCGTGCCGAGGACCCCGGCGCCCGGCTGCGCGAACTGTTCTTCGCCGCTTGAGGCAGGGCCCGCTACTGCGGGCGGAAGATATCCGCCGGATCGCGGAAGGCCTTGAACTCGAGACAGTTGCCGGAAGGGTCCTCGAGGAAGAACGTGGCCTGCTCGCCGGGCAGGCCCTGGAAGCGGATGTGCGGCGCGACGCGGAAACTGACACCGATATAGTTCATGTGATCGACTGCGCGGTGCCAGTCCTCCCAGCCCATGATGAGACCGAAATGCGGCACCGGGATGTCGTGTCCGTCGACCGGGTTGTGGGCACCCGTGTGCGCGGCTGCGACCTTGTGCGCCGTGATCTGGTAGCCGAAGAAATCGAAATCGATCCAGGTCGCGCTCTCGCGCCCGACGCGGCAGCCGAGCACGTCGACATAGAACGTGCGCGTCCGTTCGAGGTCGACGACCGGGAAGGCGAGATGAAACAGGGGGCGCTGGCGGAATTCCTCGACCGCCGCCGACTGCGCTTTACTCTTCGCCATAACGCGCTCCGTAGTGCTTGAACTTTTCAATGACGACGTCCATCTCGACCGCCGACAGCAGCACGGGTTCACCGAGCTGGCGCGCGAGCAGGTACTGGTGGGCCAGTTCCTCGACCTCGACGGCTAGATCCACCGCCTCTTCGAGGCTGCGGCCGAGGGCGATCTGGCCGTGGTTGGCCAGCAGGCAGGCACGCCGGCCGGCGAGGGCGGCGACGGCGGCATCGGACAGGGCCTGCGTGCCGAAGGCTGCGTAGGCTCCACAGCGGATGTCGGCGCCGCCGGCCCGCGCCACCATGTAATGAAACGACGGGATGTCCTGGCGCAGGCAGGACAGCGCTGCGGCGTGCGAGGAATGCACGTGGACGATGGCGGCGACCTCGGGCCGTGCCACGTAGATATCGCGGTGGAAGCGCCATTCGCTGGACGGCCGCGCAGCGGTCTCACGCGGCGCACCGTCAGTGTCGAGGGCGACCATGGCGGCCGCCGCCAGCGCTTCCGGCTTGAGCCCGCTCGGCGTGATCAACAAGCCATCGGCCGTACGCACGCTGGCGTTGCCCGCGGTCCCGCGATTGAGGCCGAGCGCCACCAACCGGCGCATGGTGCCGGCCAGCGCGTCGCGCGGATCGGGAGGGGGCGAGACCGCCGCCATGTCAGTTGAGGAACAACCGGTAGGCCGGGTTGTTGGTTTCGTCCTCGAAGCGCATGTCGAGTTCCTGCAACAAGGCCTCGAACGCCACCATCTCGCCGGGCGGCACCTGGATCCCCATCAAGACCCTCCCGTAGGCCGCACCGTGGTTGCGGTAGTGGAACAGGCTGATGTTCCACCGTTCACCCAAGTGACTCAGGAACAACAGTAGGGCGCCGGGGCGTTCGGGAAACTCGCAGCGTAACAGGCGTTCGTCGCTGACCCCGCCGGCGTGCCCACCGACCATGAACCGCACGTGCATCTTGGCGACATCGTCATCGGTCATGTCGATGGGCTGGTAGCCCTTTTCGCGCAGGTTCTCGATCAGCAGCCGCCTTTCCTGCTCGCGATCGCGTACCTGCACACCGGCGAAGACCGTCGCCGAATGGCTGTCGGAATAGCGATAGTTGAACTCGGTGATGAGGCGCGGCCCCAGTGCATGGCAGAACTCGCGAAAACTGCCAGGGCGTTCGGGAATAGTCGCCCCGATCAGCACTTCGCGCTGCTCGCCGAGCTCGGCCAGTTCGGCGATGTGGCGCAGGCGGTCGAAGTTGACATTGGCGCCGCTCAGGATGGCGACGTACTCGCGTCCGCTGCCACCGTCCCGTGCGACGTACTGCTTGAGCCCGGCGAGGGCCAGCGCGCCGGCCGGCTCGGCGATGGAGCGGGTGTCCTCGAAGATGTCCTTGACCGCAGCGCAGATCTCGTCGATGGACACCGTCACCATCTCGTCGACGTAACGTCGGGCGATGGCGAACGGTTCGGCGCCGACCTGCCGCACGGCGGCACCGTCGGCGAAGATCCCGATGCGATCGAGGGTGATGCGTTCGCCGACCTCGAGCGCCCGGGTCATGCTGGCGGCCTCGTCCGCCTCGACGCCGATGATCTTGATCTCCGGCGCCAGGGCCTTGACGTAGGCCGCGACGCCGGCGATGAGCCCCCCGCCGCCGACCGGCACGAAAATCGCCGCGAGCGGCC
This sequence comes from Gammaproteobacteria bacterium, assembly GCA_050184115.1. Classification (GTDB taxonomy): domain Bacteria; phylum Pseudomonadota; class Gammaproteobacteria; genus JACKNG01. The sequence continues at coordinate 124,301 of JBFXAQ010000011.1, forward strand.
GTGAGTGCTGGCGCAGGATCTCCATCGCCACCGTACCCTGCCCGGCGATGACCAAGGGATGGTCGAACGGTGGCACGTAGGTCAGGCCGTGCTTCTCCTCGAGCTTGTGGGCATAAGTGCTGGCCTCGTCGTAGGTGTTGCCGTGGAGCACGATCTCGGCACCGAGCCGGCGCACCGACTCGACCTTGATCTCGGGCGTGGTCTTGGGCATGACGATGGTCGCGGTGCAATCGAGCACGCGCGCGGCCAGCGCGACGCCCTGCGCGTGGTTGCCGGCCGACGCCGTGATGACTCCGCGCCCGCGCTCATCCGCCGACAGCGCCGCCATCATGGTGTAGGCACCACGAATCTTGTAGGAGAACACCGGCTGCATGTCCTCGCGTTTGAGCCACACGCGATGCCCGAGGCGGCGCGAGATCGCCGGCGCTTCGTCGAGCGGGGTTTCGCGTGCGACGTCGTAGACCGGCGCGCGCAGGATCATCTTCACGTAGTTGTCGAGCATGCCGATAAGATACCATCTGCACCCGCCGCCCCGGCGGCTTTCCACCCTCACCACGGGCAGCAGGCTGACATGACGACGCAGGACGAGAAGAAGCGCGCGGTGGCGCGCGCGGCGCTGGAGTTCGTCGAGGACAAGACCTTCGTCGGCGTCGGCACGGGCAGTACCGCGAACTGTTTCATCGACGAGCTGGCCGCCTTCAAGGGGCGCATCGAGGGCGCCGTGGCAAGCTCGGAAGCCAGCGCCGAGCGCCTGCGTGGCCACGGCATACCACTGGTCGAGTTGAACGGCGTCAGCGAACTGATTGTCTACGTCGACGGCGCCGACGAAGCCACCCGTCACCGACACCTTGTCAAGGGTGGTGGCGGCGCACTCACCCGCGAGAAGATCGTGGCCGAGGCGGCTCGCACCTTTGTCTGCATCGTCGACGACAGCAAGCTGGTCGAGCGTCTCGGAACCTTCCCGCTGCCGGTCGAGGTCATCCCCATGGCGCGCAGCATGGTCGCACGCGAAATGGTCAAGCTGGGCGGCAGTCCAGAATGGCGGGCCGGATTTGTCACCGACAACGGTAACGTCATCCTCGACGTCCACGATCTGGTCATCGACGATCCGGTCGCCGTCGAACGCGCCATCAACGACATCCCGGGGGTGGTCACCAACGGCCTCTTCGCGCGCCGGCCGGCCGATGTCCTGCTGGTCGCCACGAACACCGGCGTCGACCGCATCGATTGACCACCGGCGCGAGGGTCAGTCGTCGAGATCCTCGGGCTTGATGGTCAGCTTGCACAGCAGCAGGCCGAGTTCATAGAGCAGCCACATCGGCACCGCCAACAGGGTCTGGGAGATGACGTCGGGCGGCGTCAGCAGCATGCCGACCACAAAGGCCCCAACGATGATGTAAGGCCGCTTGGTGCCGAGCGACTCGACCGAGGTGATCCCCGTGCGCACCAACAGGTAGGTCGCGACCGGAACCTCGAAGGCCGCGCCGAAGGCGAGGAACAGCATCAGCACGAAGTCGAGGTAGTGAGTGATGTCGGTCATGATGGTCACGCCCTCGGGGGCGATGGCCGTGAAGAAGCCGAACACCAGCGGGAACACCACGAAGTAGGCGAACGCGCAGCCGAGATAGAAGAGCAGGGTGCTGGAAACCAGCAGGGGCATGGCCAGGCGCCGCTCGTGCAGGTAAAGGCCTGGCGCGACGAAGGCCCAGGCCTGGTAGAAGATGTAAGGCACGGAGATCAGTACAGAGACGAACACCGTGAGTTTGAACGGTGCGAGAAAGGGCGAGGCGACCTGAGTCGCGATCATCGTGCCCGAGCCCGGCAGCTTGGACAGCAGCGGGTCGGCCAGCCATACATAGAGTTCGTTCGAGACCGGCATCAGGCAGAGCAGCACCGCGAACACGCACACCAGCGTGCGCAACAGGCGGTTGCGCAGTTCGACCAGGTGCGCGACGAACGGCTTCTCGGTCGGATCCGGGCCATCGGCCGGGTCCGAACCACCGGGCGCAGCAGCGGAAGATGAAGGTATCAGATCGTTGCTCGACATGGGACGGGGAACCTCGGCCGCGGGCCGCGGGGCTCAGGCGTTCTGCTGACTGGGGGCGCGTTCCTGCTCGGCCGCGGACGCCACCGGTTCGGGCCGCGTCGCCGCCGCCGTGTCGCCGTGGTTATCGTCATGCCCGTCTTCGCCGGTGTCCGCGGCATCCTCGGCGGCCAGCGACGGTTGCTGGACGCGCGCCGTGGTCGCACTGGCCTCACGCACGCTCGCCTTGAGGCGGCGGTCCTCCTCGAGGAAATCCTGGTTGAGTTTGCGGAACTCTTCGGTCTGTGCCTCGCGCTCGATTTCCCGGCGCAGGTCGCGGGCCAGGCGCTGGATGTGACCGACCCATTTCCCGGTCGTGCGGATCAGGCTCGGCATGCGTTCCGGACCGACGACCAGGAGCGCGATCACGCCGATCAGGGCGAGTTCCCAGAAACCGATATCGAACATCGGGGCGCGATCAGACGCGTTCCTTCTCAGTCCGCGCTTCACCTTCGATGACACGGCGATTGTCCGCCGTCGGCGTGTCGTCGTCCGCCGACGTGTCGTCCTTCATCGCCTTGCGGAAGTCGCGGATCCAGCCCCCGACGTCACCGCCGATGTTCTTGATCTTCTTAGTGCCGAACACCAGCACCACGATGATCAGGATGACGACCAGCTCTTTGATACCGAATCCCATGCTTGCCTCCGTTGCACGTGGCGCTAATCTGACCGTCGGTCAGCCTTTCGCCTGCCGTGCCGCTTTTTCTTCCAGACCTGAACGACCGAAGCGCCGCTCGAGTTCCGCCAAAACTTCGCCGGGCTCGATATCGAGATACTTGAGCATCACCACGGAATGAAACCATAAATCCGCAGTCTCGTATATCACCGCACCACGCTCGCCGTTCTTGCCCGCGATGATCGTTTCCGTGGCCTCTTCGCCCAGCTTTTTCAGGATCTTGTCGATGCCCGCATGAAGCAACGAGGCGACGTAGGACGAGTCCGGATCGCTGTCGCGACGCTCGTCGACGACCGCGGCGAGACGCTCGAGTACTTCGCTCATGTCATCACCCCATGGACCGTCGGCGCGGTCATTGGTTGCCGTATATGTCTGCCGGATCGCGCAGCACCGGGTCGGTCTCGCGCCATGCCCCGTCCTCGAGACGACGGTAGAAGCAGCGGGCCCGCCCGGTGTGGCAAGCGATGCCGCCGGCCTGCTCGACCAGCAGGAGGATCGCATCGGCATCGCAGTCGAGTCGCACCTCGCGCAGGTGTTGCACGTGCCCGGATTCCTCGCCCTTGCGCCACAGCTTGTTGCGCGAGCGCGACCAGTAAACCGCGCGCCCTTCCGCTAAGCTCGCTTCCAGCGCCAAACGGTTCATCCAGGCCAGTGTCAGCACCTGGCCCGAGACGGCATCCTGCGTGATCACGGGGGCAAGGCCACGGTCGTCCCAGGCCACTTCGTCCAGCCAGCTCACCAGCGCACCTCGATGCCGGCGTCGGCCATGGCCTGCTTGGCTTCGGCCACGCTGTGTTCGCCGAAGTGGAAGATGCTGGCCGCCAGCACGGCATCGGCATGCCCCTCGGCCACGCCTTCGACGAGATGCGCGAGGGTACCAACCCCACCGGAGGCGATGACTGGGATCGGCACGGCGTCAACAACGGCGCGGGTCAGGGCGAGGTCGTAGCCGTCGCGCGTGCCATCGCGATCCATGCTGGTGAGCAGGATCTCGCCGGCGCCGTACTCGGCCATGCGGCGCGCCCAGGTCACGGCGTCGAGCCCGGTCGGCTTGCGTCCGCCATGGGTATAGACCTCCCAGCGTCCGGGCTCCCCCGCGACCGCACGCGCGTCGATCGCGACCACGATGCACTGCGACCCGAAGCGGGTGCTGGCCTCGCGCACGAACTCGGGATTGGTCACCGCGGCGGTATTGATGCCGACCTTGTCGGCCCCGGCCTGGAGCATGCGGCGGATGTCGTCGACGCTGCGGATGCCGCCACCGACCGTCAGCGGGATGAACACCTGCGCAGCGACCTCCTCGACCACGTGCACGATGGTGTCGCGCTCGTCGCTGCTCGCCGTGATGTCGAGGAAGGTGATCTCGTCGGCGCCCTGTTCGTCGTAACGACGCGCGACTTCGACCGGGTCACCGGCATCGCGGATGTCGACGAAACGAACGCCCTTGACGACCCGGCCGGCGTCTACGTCGAGACAGGGGATGACGCGCTTGGCGAGCCCCATTCAGGGTGCCGCATCGCCGCACAGTTCGTCGGCGAGGCGCTGAGCCTCACCGAAATCGAGCGTCCCCTCGTAGATCGCGCGCCCGGTAATCGCGCCCGTGATGCCTTCCGGGAACACGTTGCACAGCGCCCGGATGTCGTCGAGATTGGTCACACCGCCGGAGGCGATGACCGGGATGGTGAGCTGCCGCGCGAACTCGACGGTGGCCTCGATGTTGAGGCCGGTCATCATGCCGTCGCGGCCGATGTCAGTGAAAACGATGGCGGCGACGCCGTCAGTTTCGAAATGCTGCGCGAGGTCGATCGCATCGTGGCGCGACAGCTTCGACCAGCCGTCGATGGCGACCTTGCCATCGCGCACATCGAGCCCGACGATGATGTGGCCGGGAAATTCGAGGCAGACGTCGGACACGAAGTGCGGCGCGGTCACCGCCTTGGTACCGAGAATGACGAACCGCACCCCCGCATCGAGGTAGCGCTGGATGGTGTCCTCGTCACGAATGCCGCCACCGACCTGGATCGGCACCTGCGGACAGGCCTCGCAGATGGCGTGGATGATCTCGGAGTTGATCGGTCGCCCGTCGGTGGCTCCATTGAGATCGACGATGTGCAGGCGCCGTGCGCCGGCCTCGGCCCACCGCCGGGCGACGGCGACGGGATCGTCGGAGTAGACGGTACCCTGCGACATGTCTCCCTGGCGCAGGCGGACGCATTTACCGTCCTTGATATCAATGGCGGGTATCAACAGCATGGGACTGTGAGCGCGGACGATGGCTGGAGTGGGCGTCGGCGTTGGGCTTGTTATAGCTCTATGCTCAAAATGTTAGCACAAGCGACCGGGCGTTATGCATCCGCGGCGTTCGTCACCGCGGGATCAATGGGCTTCATCCCAGTTCGCGCCGCGCCCGACCTCGACGATGAGCGGTACGGCGAGGTCCGCCGCCCCTTCCATGATGCCGCGCACGGCCTCGGCCACGCCATCGACGGCGTCGCGCTCGACCTCGAGCACCAGTTCGTCGTGGACCTGCATGATCAGCGCGGCGTCGTGCCCGCACCCGGCCAGCCACGCATCGACGGCGATCATGGCACGCTTGATGATATCGGCGGCTGTGCCCTGCATGGGAGCGTTGATGGCGGTGCGCTCGGCGTACTGGCGCATCTGCGGGTTCCGGGCGTTGATGTCTGGCAGGTAGAGGCGCCGTCCGAACACGGTTTCGACGTAGCCCTGCTCGCGGGCACGTTCCCGGGTGCCGTCCATGTAGGCGCGAACGCCGGGATAGCGGGCGAAGTAGCGATCGATGTAATCCTGTGCAGCACCACGCTCGATGCCGAGCTGGCGCGCCAGGCCGAAAGCCGACATGCCGTAGATTAGGCCGAAATTGATTGCCTTCGCAGCGCGGCGCTGGTCGTCGCCGACCTCGTCCAGGCTAGCGCCAAAGACCTCGGCCGCGGTCGCCCGGTGGACGTCCAGTCCTTGTTCGAAGGCTCCCAGCAGCCCGGCATCTCCCGACAGGTGGGCCATGATGCGCAGCTCGATCTGCGAGTAGTCGGCGGCCAGCAGCAGCTTGCCCGGCGGCGCCACGAAGGCCTGGCGTATGCGTCTGCCCTCGGTGGTGCGCACCGGGATGTTCTGCAGGTTCGGATCGGACGACGACAGGCGCCCGGTGGCAGCGACGGCCTGGTGGTAGCTGGTGTGTACCCGTCCGGTGTCGGGGTCGACCTGGCCCGGCAGCTTGTCGGTATAGGTCGACTTGAGTTTCGCCAGGCCACGGTGGTCGAGGATGAGGCGCGGCAGGTCGTAATCGTGGGCCAGCTCGGCGAGCACCGCTTCGGCGGTCGAGGGCTGGCCCTTGGGCGTCTTCTGCAGCACCGGCAGCCCGAGCTTGTCGAACAAGATCGCCTGGATCTGCTTGGGCGAACCGATATTGAATACCTCGCCCGCCGCGTCGTGGGCGCGTACCTCGATCTCTGCCATGCGCTGCTCTAGCTCGGCGCTCTGCTCGAGCAGCATGCGGGTGTCGACATAGACACCCCGTCGCTCCATATCGGAGAGCACCGGCACCAGCGGGATCTCGATGGCGCCGTAGACCGCCGCCAGGCCCGGCGTGTCGGCAATCTGTGGGTGCAATGCCTGATGCAGGCGCAGGCAGACCTCGGCGTCCTCGGCGGCATAGGGCGTGGCGTCGGCGATGGCCACCTCGGCGAAACCGATCTGCTTGGCACCCCTGCCGGTTACGTCCTCGTAGTGGATGGTGCGGTGATTGAGGTATTTCTGCGCGACCGAATCGAAATCGTGACGTGACGCCGTCGAATTCAGCACGTAGGACTCGAGCATGGTGTCGTGCGCGATACCGCGCAGCACGATGCCATGATTGGCGAGCACGTTGCGATCGTACTTGAGATTGTGGCCGACCTTGGCCCGCGCCGGATCCTCGAGGAGTGGCCGCAGACGCTCCAGTACCTCGGTGCGCGGCAGTTGCTCCGGGCATCCGGGATAGTCATGGGCCAGCGGCACGTAGGCCGCGCGGCCGGTCACGGTGGCGAAAGAGACCCCGACAATCTCGGCCTGCATGTAATCGAGCGAGGTGGTCTCGGTATCGAAAGCGAAGTACGAGGCCGCCTCCAGCATCGCCAGCCAGCGATCGAGGCCCGCCTCGTCGAGGACCGACTCGTACTCCGCTGTGGGCGCGTCGGGCGGTGCCAGGCGAGACTCGGCGACACCACTGTCTTCCAGTTCCTTGAGCCAGCTATTGAACTCGAAGGTGCGGTAAAGCTCGACCAGTCGCGTGGCATCGAGTGGTGCGCGGACCAACTGACGAACATCGGCGTCGACCTCGACATCGCGCAGAATCGTGACCAGTTTGCGCGACAGCGGCAGTTGCTCGAGGGCGTCACGCAGGTTGTCTCCGATCTTGCCCTTGATGTCCTCGGCATGGGCGACGATGGCATCGAGACTGCCGTACTCCGCGAGCCATTTCACCGCCGTCTTAGGCCCGACCTTGGGTACACCGGGAATGTTGTCGACGGTGTCGCCGACCAGGGTCAGGTAGTCGATGATGCGATCCGGCGGGACGCCGAACTTGGCCTCGACACCCGCGCGGTCGAGCACCGAGTCATCCATGGTATTGACCAGCGAAACGTGGTCATTGACCAGCTGGGCGAGGTCTTTGTCACCAGTCGATATGACGACCTCCATGTCGGCGGCCTCGGCACGGGTCGCCAGCGTACCGATGACGTCGTCGGCTTCGACACCGGCAACCTGCAGCAATGGATAGCCGAGCGCACGGATGATGTCGTGCAGCGGCTCGATCTGGACGGCGAGTTCGTCCGGCATGGGCGGCCGATTGGCCTTGTATTCGGCGTACCACGCGTCACGCAACGTCGGCCCACGCGGATCGAACACCACCGCGAAATAGTCCGGCTGATAGGTCTGGACCAAGCGCCGCAACATGGCGATGACGCCGTGCATCGCGCCCGTGGGGTGATGCTTCGAGTTCGTCAGCATCGGCAAGGCATGAAAAGCCCGGTACAAGTAGGACGAGCCGTCGACCAGAACGAGGGTTTTGCGAGCCATGCCGAAATTGCCTGCGCGAGCGCGTGGCGGCGCTGATTTGCCGGGGGTTCGATGCTATTCTATCGCCCCACCGACGCCCAAAGATCATGTCGCCGAGAACGTCAGCCCCATGAAATTCCGCGCCACCGTCTTGCTGCCCGCCATCCTTCTCGCGAGCTTCGCGCAGGCCGACGAGGAAGCGACGGCACCCGAGTTCGTCGAGGTTCCGCCGCCGCCGCCGGTCAACATCGACCCGCAAGCTGGAGTGGAGGGCGACGAGGAACTCGAACCCGAAGTGACCATCATCAATCGCAAGGACGCCACCTACGAGGAATACCGGCTCAACGGACGTCTCTACATGGTGAAGGTCAAGCCAGTGGTCGGACCGCCCTATTACTACGTCGACCGCGATGGTGATGGCCTCATGGAAACCCGCATGAACGAGCGCACGTCGAAGCCGACGGTGCCACAATGGGTGATTTTCAGCTGGTAGGGGCTGGGTCCGAAACCCGATCGTCTGCCCCCTGCCACGATTGACGCGGTGGCTCGGCGACGCGGAGCAAGAACCGTGCGACGCGGCTGCATGAGTCGGCGATGGCATCGCCAGACGCGAAACCAGTTGCGAACCGTGGGTATCCGCCGTCCGGCATGCGCCGTGGCAAAGCGGCCTTCGGGAGCCCTAGCGCTGTACCCTGCACACCTCACCCCGTGCGATGCGCTCGGCGGGACAAGCTTGATATCGACGATTGGGCATCACGCGCAGAGCGTGCGCGGCGGGCAGCCCATCGCTTTCGCCGCCTGATGGCGCGTCGCAGCCGAGACCTGCCGCACGATCATGTCCGTATTCACCATCGTCAGGCGTCCTGAACTCGAGGAGTTCCTGCGCGGCTACGACGTCGGCGAGCTGCTCGACTTCGAAGGTATCGAGGCAGGAATCGAGAACACCAACTACTTCGTCACCACCTCCGCGGGACGTTTCGTGCTCACCTTGTTCGAGGCCACGCCACGAGCTGAACTGGGCTATTTCCTCGACCTCATGGCGTTCCTCGCCGAGCATGGACTACCGAGCGCACACCCCATCGCGACTCGCAGCGGAGACTTCCTCGGCGCACTCAACGGTCGCCCGGCGGCGCTGGTCGTGCGCCTTCCGGGGCGCAGCGTGCCCTCTCCCAGCGCTGTGCAATGCGGTGCAATCGGTGCCGCACTCGCCACCATGCACCGGGCGGTGGGTGAATTCGGCGGTTTCCGCGCCAACGACCGGGGTGCCGCCTGGCGGCACGCGGTCGCACTTCGCATCTCGCCGCATCTGGACGAGGCCGACCGTACACTGCTCGGAGCCGCGCTCGCCGACGACGAACTCGAGCGCGCGTACGACCTCCCCGGCGGGGTCATCCACGCGGACCTGTTCCATGACAATGCCTTGTTCGAGGGCGCTCGACTGACCGGCATCATCGATTTCTACTACGCCCACAATGGGCCGTTCATCTACGATCTAGCTGTCACCGTCGCCGATTGGTGTTTCGTCGATGGCGGCCTCGATCCGACGCGGGCGCATGCATTGGTAACGGCATACGCTGGCGGACGAACCGTGGACGCGGAGGAACGCGCCTGCTGGGCTGCGGCGGTACGGGCGGCTGGCGCGCGATTCTGGATCTCGCGCCTGCAGGATCAACTCTTCCCGCGTGATGCCGCGCTCACCTTCATCAAGGATCCAGCCCCGTTCCGGGCCGTACTGGTGGCGGGATTCGAAGACCGGGCGGCGCTGGATCGCGTCTGGGAAGCAAGCTGAGCGACGCGGAAAGCTTTCGTCGTCCGGCGCGCGTTGCTCGGTCTCCCAAAAAACAAGCCCCGCCGAAGCGGGGCTTGTCAGTGCTGGGCGGGATGCCCGGCTCAGTTTTTCGTCACGACCAGATCGACGCGACGATTCTTATACATGTTCTCCGCGGTGTCGTTCGGTGCAACCGGAGCCGACTCGCCGTAACCGATGGCTGCCAAGCGACCTGCGGCGATGCCCTTGCCGACCAGATAGGCGACAACCGCTTCGGCGCGTCGCTGCGACAGCTTCTGATTGTAGGCATCCGAACCACGGCTGTCGGTGTGACCTTCCACGCGCACGTGGACTGACGGATTCTCGTTCAGTGCCTTGACGGCGCCGTCGAGGATCGTGGCCGATTCCGGCTTGATCGTCGCCTTATTGGTGTCGAAGTTGACACCTTCGAGACGCATCAGGGTCTCGCCGACCTCGGGGCAGCCTTTGGCGTTGACCTTGACGCCCGCGGGGGTTCCCGGGCATTCGTCGTTCGGGTCGATGACGCCATCACCGTCGGTGTCTTTCGGCGGCGGCGGGGGCGGCGGCGGGGCCGGCTTGGCGACAGGCTTGGGCGCCGGCTGGGGTGCCGGCGGCTCGGTGCGGTCTTGGCACAGGAAGTAGCCGAGGCCCGCGCCGATTACGGCACCGGCCGCCATCGGGCCCGCGTCGTCGCCACCCAGGCCACCGGCAACGACGCCGGCACCGAGCACCGACCCGAGCAACGGGCACAGCACGGTTGTTGGTTTGACGTTCTGCTCGGCGCAGCCCGTGGCGAGCGCGCCGAGGACGAGAAGCGTCACGAGTCTCGAAAGTTTGCTCATAGCCGATGTCCCCAAAGATTCTTGTGGCTCTTTACATTCCATGCCCACTCGGGCGGCGCCCGCGCCGCGGGCGATCGCGGAAAAGTTGACGTGTTGCTTTTACGCTACAACTAAACCGCAACAACAATGTTACCACATCGCTCGCCGATTCCCAGCGTTTCCTGCGGTTACGCGCTGGGAAGCGTTCCCGCTACTTTCAAACCAGGAACTGTGACGCCAGGCCGAGAAACGCGAAGAAGCCTACGACGTCGGTGACCGTCGTCAGGACGACACCCCCCGCAAGTGCCGGGTCGATCTTCATCCAACGCAGGGCGATCGGTATGGCTGCCCCGGCCAGACCGGCGGTGAACAGGTTGAGCACCATCGCGCAGCCGATGACGGCCCCGAGGCGGGCGTCGTTGAACCAAGCCGCGGCAATCAGGGCGACGACGACCGCCCAGATCGCCCCGTTGATGACACCGACCGCCACTTCCCGCCGTAACACCGAACGCGCGTTGGCCGGCCCGACCTGGCCGAGGGCGAGCCCCCGAACGACGATGGTGAGGGTCTGACTGCCCGCGATACCGCCCATGCTCGCGACCACCGGCATCAGCACCGCCAACGCGACCAATCGGTCGATGGTGGCCTCGAACAGGCCGATGACCCACGCGGCGAGAAACGCCGTGCCGAGGTTGATCGCCAACCACAGCGCGCGCTGTCGGGCGGTGACCAGCAACGGCGCGAAAAGATCGTGCTCCTCGTCGAGACCGGCGGCGGACATCAGCGAGCGGTCGCTCTCCTCGCGGATGACGTCGACGACGTCGTCGATGGTGATTCGCCCGAGCAGATGTCCACCCTCGTCCACTACCGGTGCTGAGATCAGGTCGCGTTGCTCGAACAGCAGCACGACTTCGGAAACCGGGCTATCCGCCGGAATCGGGCGTTCGTCGACAGACATGACTGCCTCGACCCGGCTTTCAGGACTGGCCAGCACCAGGCTGGTCAGGCGCAGGACACCGAGGTAGACATTGCCGCGGTCGACGACGAACAACTGGTCGGTGTTGTCTGGCATACGCGCCATGCGCCGCAGGTAGCGCAGCACCACCTCGACCGAGATATCGCTGCGCACGGTGACCGCATCCGGATTCATCAAGCCGCCGGCGCTGTCGTAGGGGAAGGTCAGGACCGCCGCGATACGCTGCCGGTTCTGTTCGTCCATGGACAGCAGGACCTCGTCGGCGAGATCCTCGGGCAGGTCCTGCAGGATATCGGCGACGTCGTCCGAGTCGAGCTGGCTGGTCGCCTGCGCCACCTGCTCGGGTGCCATGTCTTCGAGCAGGCTGTTGCGTACCGCCGTGCTGGCATGCGAGAGCACGTCGCCCTCGATGGCCGAGTCGAGATGCACCCAGAGTTCGGCGCGGATCGGCCCTGGCAGAGACTCGAGGAGGTCGGCGACTTCGGACGGGTGCAGTTCGGCGAGGAACTCGCGCACGCGCCGGATCTCGTTCGCCTCCAGGGCATCCTGGACGGCCTGTACGAACTCCTGGGTACGGCTGAACTGCTCTGCCATGGCGTGTTTTCCGGCTCCGCGCCGCACCGCGCGGGTGGGCCAGGCAGTGTAGCAACTAAGCCTTGCGCCGAGTGAACCGTTCAGCCATCGCGGCCGCTCACCGGCAACCCTCCGTCAGGCGTTGAGCGCGTCCAGCAATTCGCGCCGGCGAGCGCCGTCGTTCACGCCGAGTAATTGCGACGCGGTCACGCGCGCGGCGGCCGCCGACGTGCCGTTGATGACATGCTTGATCTCGAGCAGCGCGGACGGATGCACGCTGAATTCGCCCAGGCCCAGGCCGATCAGCAGGCGGGTGTAGCGTGGGTCGCCCGCCATCTCCCCGCACATCGCGACCGGGATGCCCGCCTTGCGCCCGGCGTCGAGCGTGGTCGCGATAAGCCGTAGCACGCCCGGGTTGAGCGGGTCGTAGAGATAGCTGACTTCATCGTTGACGCGATCGATGGCGACCGAGTACTGGATGAGGTCGTTGGTGCCGATGGAGAGGAAATCGAGTTCGGTGGCGAAGATGTCGGCGCATACGGCGGCCGCCGGGACTTCGATCATGCCGCCGATGGGCATCGTAGGGTCGAAGGCGATGCCGCGACGAGCGAACTCGTTGCGGATCGTGGCGACGATATCGCGCACCTGGCGCACTTCCTCGATGGTCGACAGCATCGGGATCATCATGCGCACAGGGCCGCAGGCGGATGCGCGAATGATTGCGCGCAGCTGCGGCCAGAACAGCGACGGTTCGCGCAGGCACAGGCGTATGCCGCGCAGCCCCAGCGCAGGGTTTGCCGCCAGCGGACCGTCGCCCTGGGCGAGCGGCTTGTCGCTGCCGAGGTCGGCGGTCCGTATGGTCAGTGGCGCACCGTCGAGCGCGGCGATCATCTGACGATAGGTGGTGAAGTGTTCGTCCTCGTCCGGATACTCGGCGTGGTCGAGGAACAGGAACTCGGTGCGATAGAGGCCGACCCCGGTTGCCCCGCAATCGCTCACGCTGCGGAAATCGCTCGCCAGCTCGACGTTGGCCTGCAGGCTGATCGTGACGCCATCGAGCGTCCGCGCGGGGGCCTCGCGCAGCACCTGCAGGCCGGCAACGAAGCGATTGCGTGCTGCCTGGCGCGCGCGATACTCGGCCAGGACGGTATCCTCGGCGTCGCCGATGACGACGCCGTCCTCGCCGTCGAGGATGACCGTCTCGTCCTCTCGGATGTAGCGGCGCGCGTGATGCAGACCGACCACGCCGGGGATGCCCATGCTGCGCGCCAGGATCGACATGTGCGAGGTTGGGCCGCCGTGCTCGGTGATGAAGCCGGCCACGCCGTGATGCTGAAGCAGGACCAGGTCAGGCGGCGCCAGATCGCGCGCCAGCACGATCATGTCCTTGAGCTTCTGGTCCGGCACCTCGTGGCGCAACGGTTTGTGGCGCAACAGGTTGCGAAACAGGCGCTCGACCACGTTCTCGACGTCGTCGCGCCGCGTGCGCAGGTAGGCGTCGTCCATCTCCTCGAACGCCGCGACGAGCTTGTCGCGCTGCAGTTTGACCGCCCACTCCGCGTTGCAGCGCAGCTCCCGTACGAGGCGCACCGGTTCCTCGCTGAACGCCGCATCTTCGAGCATCAGGAGATGGGTGTCGATGAACGAGGCGATCTCGGCGGGCGTCGTACTCGGAATGTCGTCACGGATCTCGCGCAGGTGATGTCGCGCCAGCGCCAGCGCCGCCTCCAGCCGTTCGACCTCCGCCACGACCTCGTGCTCTTCGAGTCGGATCTCTGCGATCTCCAGGTGCCTGCGTTCGACGACGTGGACGCGGCCGATGGCGATGCCGCGCGAAACCGCGACACCGTGCAGAGCGAAGGTCACGACGACTCCCCGAAGCGGTCGGCAATCAGCGCCTCCAGGGCGGTCAGCGCTTCCTCGGCGTCGTCGCCCTCGGTGTGGATCTCGAGTTCCGCGCCCTGACCTGCCGCGAGCATCATCACGCCCATGATGCTCTTGCCGTTGATTTCCTTGTCGTTACGTCGCACCAGCACCGAGCAACCGTAGTGCCCTGCCGTCTGCACGAACTTCGCGGCCGCCCGTGCATGCAACCCCAGACGATTGATGATGGTGACTTTGCTGGTTGGCATGCGAAGTGCCCTCAATCGGCGCGAACAGCGCACATGTCGACCACCCGCGCGGTGCGCCCCCCGTGTCGTCTGCACGACCCAAGACTCATTGCGTTCGCCCGTTCGCCGATACGAGGGCGTTTCGTCCTGCCAGCGACCGGCGCGGCCGCGTCTCCTCCTGCGACCATAACGTCCTCGCTACGTGTCGCGGTGACTGATCACCGCCTTGCGCCCACGCGCCGCGAAGTGCCGCGCGACGGTTTCGACCATGTAGACCGAGCGGTGCCGCCCGCCCGTGCAACCGAAGGCGACCGTGAGATAACTGCGATTGACGGCCTCGAACCGCGGTACCCAGGCATCGAGGTAGACGGTGACATCGGTGACCATCTCCCGTACCAGCGGCGACGCCTCGAGGAAGGCGCGAACCGGGCCGTCCCGTCCGCTCAGGTCACGCAGATCCATCTCCCAGTAGGGATTTGGTAGCGCACGCATGTCGAAAACGAAATCGGCATCGGCCGGCACACCGTTCTTGAAGCCGAACGATTGAAGCTGCAACGCCATCGTACCGACGGTGCGTCCGGTCACCAGTTCGCGGATCGTGTTGCGCAACTGGTGAACGTTCATGTGCGTTGTGTCGAGCCGCAGATCGGCGCGCCGTGTCAGCGGATCGAGCAGGATGCGTTCGCGCTCGATGGCATCGGCAAGCGCGAATTCCTCGGTCGACAAGGGATGCTTGCGGCGCGTCTCGCTGAAGCGCTTGAGCAGGGTTTCGTCGCTGGCATCGATGAAGAGGAGTTCGGCGGCAACACCCGCGCGCGCGAGGTTATCCAACGTGGCCGGCAGCTGCGCGATGGCGGACGGCAGGTTGCGGGCGTCAACACCGACCGCGACGCGATCGAAATGCGGCAGGTCGTGGCCCTCGAGATGGGTGGCGAAAGTCTCCAGAATGCCGACCGGCAGGTTGTCGACGCAGTAGAAGCCGGCGTCCTCGAGCGCGTGCAGAGCGACGGTCTTGCCCGCGCCCGACAGGCCCGAAATGATCAGGAAACGATGCCCATCGTCCATGGCGCGCGGCCGGTCAATCACCGCCCGTGCCGTCGGCGGTCAGCTCGGCGAACACCGTGGCCGGCTCCTCCGCGGCACGGAGCCGAGCGACGAACCCGCCGTCGGACAGCTTGCCGGCCAGCGCCGCCAAGAGGTCGAGGTGCTCCTGCCGCGCCTCCGTCGGAACGCAAAGCGCGAAGAAGAGATCCACCGGCGCGTTGTCCACGGCGTCGAATCCGATCGGCGCGGCGGTGCGAAGGAACGCGCCAACCGGACTGGCAGCGCCGCTGGCGCGGCCGTGCGGGATGGCGATGCCGGCGCCGAGCCCGGTGGTGCCGAGACGTTCACGGGCGATCAGGCTGTCGAACACGTCCTTGCTCTTCAGCGTCGGCGCTGCCGAGGCCAGCATCCCGGCCAGGCGCTCGAGCACCGCCTTCTTGCTGGCCAGGTCGACGCCGATAGCGACGCGATCCGGGGCGAGGATTTGCACGATTTTCATGGTTTCGTGGCCATCATCGGGCGCTGCGTCCCACTTCAACCGCGGTGGTTGGTGATCTTTTCCTTGTGCTTCTTGACCTGGCGGTCGAGTTTGTCGAGCAGCAGGTCGATGGCGGCATACATGTCGTCGTTCTCGCTGTGGGCATGGATGTTGTTGCCGGCGACGTGCACGGTGGCTTCGGCCTTGTGTCGTTGTTTCTCGACGCTCAAGACGACGTGGATGTCCACGACCTGGTCGAAATGGCGTTCGATGCGCGTGATCTTGCTGCGAATGTAGTCCTGCATCGAGTCGGTGACGTCGACGTGATGGCCATCAATACTGAGCTGCATGGGTTCCTCCTGGGTAGCATTCAGGATGCCGCGTCGTGAGGCGCGGCATTAAACTGGCGGGCGCCATGCCGGGCGCGTTCATGCCAGTCGCTTTCTCTCGTTCGAAGGTGGGATCGACATCGCCTCGCGATACTTCGCCACGGTACGTCGCGCGACCTGCACCCCCTGCTCGGAGAGGATCGCGGCAATCTTGTTGTCACTGAGCGGTTTGGCATTGTTCTCGGCGGCGATGAGCTTCTTGATCACGGCGCGGATGGCCGTCGACGACGCTTCGCCGCCGAGCGTGGTGCTGACGTGGCTCGAGAAGAAATACTTGAGTTCGAAGATGCCGCGAGGGGTGTGCATGTACTTGCGCGTGGTCACGCGCGAGATGGTCGATTCGTGCAGTTCGAGGACTTCGGCGATGTCGTGCAGGACCAGGGGTCGCATCGCCTCTTCGCCGTGCTCGAGGAAAGCGCGCTGGCGCTCGACGATCGCGGTGGCAACGCGCAGCAGGGTTT
Source organism: Gammaproteobacteria bacterium (assembly GCA_050184115.1). Taxonomy (GTDB): domain Bacteria; phylum Pseudomonadota; class Gammaproteobacteria; genus JACKNG01. Next base: position 140,757 of record JBFXAQ010000011.1, read on the forward strand.
CGCTTCGGCTCTGTAGGCTCTTGATGAACCAGCGTGCCTCCTGCATGTGCGCACGCATCGTGGCGTTGTCATCGCTGGCGTCGGCGCGCTTGATGAGGCTCGCGTAGTAGGGGTTGATGCGCAGCGCCGGCATCACGTCCGGGTTGAGTTCGACACGCCAGCGGTCTTTGTGCTTGAACACGAACACGTCGGGCACGATGTACTCGGGCTGTTCGCTGCTGAACTGGCTGCCGGGCCGCGGATTGAGGGTCTGGACGAGGGCCAGCACCTGGGCGAGTTCGTCCTTCGACAGCTTGAGCCTGCGCATCAGCTGGTTGTAGTCGCGTGCGCCCAGCAGCTCCATGAAATCGCCGCAGCAGCGCTGCGCCTCGGCCAGCCATGGCGTCGCCGGATCGAGCTGGGCGAGCTGCAGGACCAGGCACTCGCGCAGGTCACGGGCGGCGACACCGACCGGGTCGAGGCTCTGGACCTGGCGCAGCACCGCGCGCACCTCGTCTTCCTCGGGGCTGCCGTCGTCGCCAGCGAGCGCGGCGCAGATTTCTCCGAGGTCCATCGACAGGTAGCCGTCATTGTCGATGGCGTCGACGATGGCAAGCGCAATGGCACGGTCGGTGTCACTCATCGGCAGGAGATTGAGCTGCCAAGCGAGGTGTTCGATCAGCGTTTCGCCCACCGGGCTGCCGCGCTCGTACTCTGAACCATCGTCGTCACGCGTCGGCGCGGTCGAACCCGAAGTGAGCAGCGTGTCGTAAATCTCGTCCCACTCGGTATCGACCGGCAGTTCGTCCGGGATATCGGCCGCCGCGGGCGGCGCTTCGTCGTCGCCGGGATCGCCGCCGCCCACTTCGTATGGCGTTTCATATTCGGAATCCTCGCCGGCGGTCGCGCTGTCGCGCTCGGAGGTGCCACGCTCGTCCCAGGCCGCGTCATCACCGTCGCCATCGGCGACTTCCAGCATGATGTTGGAGTCGAGCGCCTCCTGGATTTCGGTCGACAACTCCATCGCGGACAGCTGGAGCAGGCGGATGGCCTGCTGCAGCTGCGAGGTCATCGTCAGATGCTGCCCCAGCTTGAGTTGTAACGACTGCTTCATGTCCAGGTTCGGCGTGATGGCCGGCGGAGCCGGGAGGATCTAGTTTAGCGCAAGGCCAACCCGTCCGGATCGACGCGACTCCCGAGTCACGAGCGGCATGGACCCGCAGCGGGTAGCGGCTGACGCGGTCACGTACTTGACCACGAGCAGGCCGGCGGGTGGCCGCCAGAGGGTCACAGTTTGAACGATTCGCCGAGATAGACACGACGCACGTTCTCGTCGCGCAGGATGCTCTCGGCATTGCCCTCGGCGATGATCGTGCCTTCGTTCACGATGTAGGCGCGGTCGCAGATGCGCAGGGTCTCCTGCACGTTGTGATCGGTGATCAGGACCCCGATACCGATCTGCTTGAGATGATTGATGATGCGTTGGATGTCGCCCACCGAGATCGGATCTACGCCGGCGAACGGCTCGTCGAGCAGGATGAAGCGCGGCTCGGTTGCGAGCGCCCGCGCAATTTCGACCCGACGCCGTTCGCCCCCCGAAAGTGACATGCCGAGATTCTGGCGGATGTGTTCGACGTGGAACTCGCGCAGCAGGGCATCGAGCTTGCGCTGCCTTTGGTGCAGGTTGAGGTCGGGCAGGATCTCCAGCACCGCCATGATGTTCTGTTCGACGGTCAGCTTGCGGAACACCGAGGCTTCCTGCGGCAGGTAACCGAGCCCCTTGCGCGCACGCATGTCCATCGGCTGGCGGGTGAGATCGTCGTCGTCGAGCATGATCGAGCCGCCCTCACTCGCGACCAGGCCGACGATCATGTAAAAACTGGTGGTCTTGCCGGCGCCGTTGGGTCCGAGCAGGCCGATGACCTCGCCGCTCGCGACGTCGAGGCTGACATCCTTGACGACACGGCGCGAACGATAGGTCTTGGCCAGGTGGCGGACCGCGAGCTTACTCATCGCCGCGCTCCGGGCTAGCGCGGAACGAAGGTCGGGGCGTCGGCAGTGGGGGCATCCGCGGCCTTCTTCTTCGGCGGGATGATGATGCGCACGCGGCCGGATTCGGCCGCCGGGACGTCGCCCTTGTCGACCTTGCCCGCACGCGCCGAGCGCACCGTGACGATGCTGCGCGCGGTGTCGTAATTGATGCGATGCCCCTGGGTAAGGCGCTGGCCCTGAGTGACCTTGGCCTTGTCAATCAGGTAGATCATGTTCTCCAGCGCGTGGTACTCGATGAGCAAAGCCTCACCCTCGACGTCTTCCTGGCCGTCATCCGGGGTCTGCTTGAACGTCGCCAGGCGGCCCTCCAAGTAGGCGTCCTTCAACTCCCGCTCCGGGGTGAAATTGACGCGCAGGCGATCGCCGGTCATCCGGATCGAACCCTGTACCACGACCACGTTGCCGATGTAGATCGTGGTGCCTTCCTCGTCGTCGAGTTCGGCGAAGTCGGCCTCTATTTCGATCGGTTGTTCGAAATCTGTCGACAACGCCAGGCACGGGCCGGACAGCCACGGCAGCAGGAGCAGCAGCAAGCCCCGTATGAGGACGCGCAAACGCTGCGAGGTATTACGCGCCGCCGCCCGCGGGTGACGCGGCCACGTGTTCAGAGCTTGCTTAGCCGGGAGGCTTGCCTTCATACCTGCTTCTTACGCGATTGATCAGTTCGACGCGGTCGTGCGCGAAATTGGCCCGCATGCCAATCGCATGAGCGACTGCCGCGGGGCTCACGATGATGGTTGGATTGTCGGTCTCTGCGTATTGTTCCTTGGGCAGGACGCGCAACTCGGTGGTCAGGACCTGGTAGGCACGCTCACCGTCCGCGCCGTAGCGCCAGATCTCGACCTCGCCGTGGAGCAGCACGACATCGTTACCGGCGCTGATCCAGCCGCGTTCGGCGATGACATGCCAGGGTTCGGCCGCGCCATTGTAAATCTCGAGATGAGGACTGGCCAATTCCGTCGTGTCGTCGTCGGGGAAGTGCTCGACGTGGCTGGCCCGCAAGACGTTGCGCAACTCCCCGTTCACCCCGGTGGTGCGACGGACCATTTGATCGACGTAGTAGTCCGGCTCGTGGCGCACGCGGCGTTCGGCGACGACATCGGCCTCCTCCAGGTTGCGGAGCAGCCAGAAGGACAGCACCCCACAGAGGAGGACGGCGAGCGCGGTAGCCCAGGCATTCATGGTCGGTCGAAACCCCGCCGCCTGCGCCCGGCGCGGCGCTCAGGCGGCCCCGTCATCGGGCAGGCCCGCATTCAGCGCGGCCCGGATGACGTCGCAGATTTCGCGTACGGCGCCGCGGCCGCCACGAGCCCCGGTGACCCAGTCGGCGGCGGCGCGCGCCTCGGCGCAGGCATCGGCTACCGCGATCCCCAGGCCGGCCAGCTCCAGCGCACCAATATCGGGCAGATCGTCACCGACATAGCAGGCGACGCCGGGCTCGAATCCGAGCGTGTCGAGCAGCGCGCCGAGGCAGGCGCGTTTGTCCCTGACACCCTGGAAGACGCGTTCGATGCCAAGTTCGCGCATGCGCCGCTCGACCACCGCCGAACGCCGCCCGGTGATGATGGCCAGAATGACGCCGGTCTCGCGCAGCGCGACGAGGCCGGCGCCGTCACGCACGTCGAAGGCCTTGTACTCGTCACCCGCGGGGCCAAGGATGATGCGTCCGTCGGTGAGTACGCCGTCGACGTCGAAAACGGCGAGGCGCGTGCGTGCAGCCCGGCTCATCAGGGCCTCGCGGTCGAGCACGCTCAGATCACCCGCGCGCGCAGGAGGTCGTGCATGTTGAGCACCCCTGCCAGGCGCGCGTCGGCGTCGACCACGAGCAGGGCGTTGATCTTGTGCTCCTGCATCATCCGCAGCGCCTCGGCGGCGAGCATGTCCGGATCGGCGGTCTTGCAGCGGCGCGTCATGACTTCCTCGATGGGCGTCGCGCGCAGGTCATGACCGCGTTCGAGGACGCGGCGCAGGTCGCCGTCGGTGAAGATGCCGACAACACGGTCATCAGCGGTGGTGACGGCCGTCATGCCGAGCCCTGAGCGTGTCATCTCGACCAGGGCTGCAGCGACCGTCGCCTGCGGCCGCACGGTGGGCATGTCGGTGCCGGAATGCATGAGGTCGTCGATCTTGAGCAGCAGGCGGCGGCCGAGCGAACCGCCGGGGTGGGCACGGGCGAAATCGCGTTCGGTGAAACCGCGGGCCTGCAGCAAGGCGATGGCCAGCGCGTCGCCCATGGCCAGTGCCGCCGTCGTGCTCGAAGTCGGCGCCAGGCCAAGCGGACAGGCCTCCTCGCGCACCTCGACGTGGACGAACACCGTCGCGCCGCGGGCGAGTGTGGAATCGGGGTTGCCGGTGATCGCGATGAGGGGGACGCCGAGTCGCTTGATCAAGGGCAACAGGACGGTCAGCTCCTCGGTTTCGCCGGAGTTCGACAGCGCCAGGGCGACGTCCTGGCTGGTCAGCATGCCCATGTCGCCGTGGCTGGCCTCGCCTGCGTGGACGAAGAAGGCCGGCGTGCCAGTGCTCGCGAGGGTGGCGGCGATCTTGCCCCCGATATGCCCCGACTTGCCCATGCCGAGCACCACCACGCGGCCGCGGCAGGCGAGCATGATGCGCGCCGCGTCGACGAACGCGCTGTCGATCCGGTGAGCCAGCGCGGCCAGGGTGCGGGCCTCGATTTCGAGCACGGCGCGGCCCATGTCGGCCAAGGCCTTGGCTTCCGGGTCGCTGCTCAGCTCGGGATAGTCGGTTGCGGTCGTCATGTCCTAGCTCCGTGGTGTGCGCGCCGCTCCAGCCCCGCTCAACGGGCGCCGAACAGCAGCAGCTGGTAGGCGCAGAACCCCGCCAGCAGCACACCACCGTCGAACCGCCCGATCCGCCGCTGCCCAGCGCGCGCGCGGCACATCATAAGAAGCGCGAGGCTCAAGAGGAACATGCACGGCAGGTCACGGCTGATCACCTCGGCGTCGAAAGCGGTTGGCGCGAGCAGGCCCGGCAGGCCCAGCACCCCGAGCGCATTGAACATGTTCGAACCGAGGACGTTGCCAAGCGCGATGTCGGGTTCGTTCTTGAGCGCACTGGCGACCGATGCTGCGAGTTCCGGCAGGCTGGTGCCGATGGCGACGACGGTCAGCCCGATGACGACGTCGCTGAGGCCGAAACCCTGCGCGATGGCGACGGCGCCGCTGACGACGAGGCGCGAACCACCGAGCAGGAGCACGAGGCCGAGGACCAGCCAGGCCAGCGCACGCGGCATCGACATCGGTGGCGCGAGGGCGGCGAGCTCATGGTCGACTTCGGCGACGATCGGGTCGCGCGGCGAGGTGTTGCGGCCCAACCACACGAGCGCACCGACGACGACGAACAGCCCGCCGACCAGCAGGATGCCGTCGGCGCGGCTCAGGTAGCCGTCGGCAAGCAGGGCCGCGGCGATGGCGAGGACGGTGAACAGCAGCGGGAACTCGCGGCGCAGTAAGCTCGATCCGACCGCCATCGGCGCGGCGAGCGCGCTGGCGCCGATGACGAGGCCGACATTGGTGATGTTGGACCCGATGGCGTTGCCGATGCCGAGGCTCGGGGCGCCATCCAAGGCGGCGACCGCGGAGACCAGCATCTCGGGCGCGCTGGTCGCGAAACCGACGATGACCAGACCGACGAGCAGCGACGGCACGCCGAGATTGCCTGCCGCGGCCGCCGCGCCTTCGACGAAACGATCGGCGCCGTAGGTGAGCAGGGCGAGCCCGCCGCAGAGTACGAGGAATTCGAGGGCCATGGACGTGAATGGATTCGGCTCAGGACACCGCGCGCATCAGCTCGGGTGCGGAGGTTCCCGCATCGGGAGGCGTCTCTCCGGCGCGCGCGGCGCAGCGGCATGATGCCAGATCGCCGCCGCCGCCGACACGGCAGCGGCGGTGTCCTCTTATAATGAGCGCTCGCAACGTCCGCCCGTCGCCGCCGTGAAAGCCATGATCCTCGCCGCCGGCCGCGGCGAACGCCTCCTGCCGCTCACCGCCACCCGACCGAAACCCCTGCTCGAGGTCGGCGGCGAAACCTTGATCGAGCGCCACCTTCGACGCCTGGTGGCGAGCGGATGCAGCGACGTGGTCATCAACCTGAGCCATCTCGGTGAGCAGATCGAAGCGCGCTTGGGCGACGGCTCGCGCTACGGCGCACGGATCGTCTACTCGTTCGAACCGGGCGTGCCGCTGGAAACGGCGGGCGGCATCATCGCCGCGCTGCCGTTGCTCGGCACCGCCCCCTTCGTCGTGGTCAATGCCGACGTCTGGACGGATTTCGACTTCGCCACCCTGCCGCCGACGCCGGCGCTCGCGCACCTCGTCCTGGTCCCCAATCCAGCGCACCACCCGCGCGGCGATTTCGGCCTCGCCGACGCGATCGTGACCCGCGGCGCCGACAACCCCTGCACCTACGCCGGCATCGGGGTCTACCACCCGGCAATGTTCGCCGCTCTCCCCCCCGGACGGCGCCCGCTCGCCCCGCTCCTGTTCGCCGCCGTCGCCCGCGGCACGCTGAGCGGCACCCGCTACGATGGCCGTTGGTTCGACATCGGCACGGCCGAACGCCTCGCCACCGCGCGCCACGCCGTCGCGGCTCCTGCTTGACCCTGGCGCTAGACCTGGGCCATCATCCGCCACCGCAGAACAACAGCCCCTCCAGGGACCGGTCCCCATCCCAGCCCGGTACCCGACGATCTGCTTGCTTTCCCACCTGGATGGCCGCAATGCCATGACGCCCTCGCGCGCGCATTGCCGGCAGGCCCAGTGTCGCCGGCCCCCTCGTGTCCGCCGCTACGGCGCCGGGCTGCTGTGCGTGGTGCTGATGGCTTGCACGGCGGTCTTCGCGCCGCGCGTAACGGCCGGCGAAGGCGTACTGCGGGTGCTCAAACTGCGTCACCAGGAAGCCAACCACCCCTACCGGGACATCGCCGGAGAGTTCCGGCTGCTCAGCGATTTCGCGCGTCAGGAGGGTCTCGTGCTCGAATGGCTCGACGCCGTGCAGCCAGGCGAACTCGAAAACCGCCTGCGCGCGGGCGAGGGTGACGTCGTCCTGGCCGACCTGCCACCCGGCCCCGAACATACCCGCGGCCTGCTGCCAGGGATCGGCATGGGTACCTACCGCGAAGTGGTCTATGGCATGCAAGACCTCGATGTCCGTGACCCACGCGGGCTGGCTGGGCTGCGCGTCGCGGTCAGCATCGCTTCGCCGTTATGGCCCTATCTCAACGCTCTATCCGAGCAGATCCCCGGGCTTGTGGTGGCGGCCCAACCCGATACCGCCAGCCGCGACGAGCTGCTTGCGGGAGTCGCCGACCAGCGTTACGACGCCGTCGTCATCAGCCTGCGTCCGAACGAGAACCCGATCGAGTCCCTGCCCCGGCTCAAGGCCTTGTTCGAGCTCAGCCCGACCAGTGTCTCGCGCTGGCACTTCGCGCCCGGGGCCGATGCCCTGCGCCAGCGCCTGGACGGCTACCTGACGCGCTTCCAGGCCGCGGTACCGGCGCTCGCGCCGGCGTTCGGCGACCTCGACGTCATCCGCCAGCGCCACGTGCTGCGCGTCATCACCCGCATCGATGCGCACAACTATTTCGTACGCAACGGTCGGCCGGCCGGTTTCGAGTACGAACTCGTGCGCCAGTTTGCCCGCAGCCGTGGTCTCGGCCTGGAATTCCTGGTCGCCGACAGTGACCAGGAGGTGACCGACTGGCTGCGTCGCGGCGTCGGCGACCTGGTGACGACCCGAATCAACGGTGCGCAGGTCCGCGCCGATCCCGGACTCGAACAATCGCGACCCTACTTCCACTCGGCTTCGGTCATCGTCCAGCGCAGCGACCGCCCGCGCCTGACCGGCGACACCCTGACGGGGCTCCGCGTGGGGGTCCTCGCCAACAGCGTGCAGCACCGTGCGCTGGGTGAACTGATGGCCGCCGGGCTCGAGTGTGAGACACGGGTCTATCCCGCCGACATGTCCCCGGTCGCGCTTGCCGGGCGTGTCCAGCGTGGCGAGATTGCCGCCGCCATCCTCGATGCCTATACCCTCGAAGCCGTGCGAGGGCAGTATCCACGCCTGCTTGCCGGCACCTCGCTGGCCACACCGTTCCGCTACGCCTGGACGCTGCGCGCGGGGGACAAGGCCCTGAAATCGAGCGTGAACGGCTTCCTGCGCGCGCAGTTCCGCGAGTCGACCTACAACCTCCTCGCCAGGCGCTACTTCGAGACGCCGGCCGAGCCGCGCCTGGCCGGCGCCGGCGACATCTCACCCTACGACGCCCTGGTCCGTCGGCACGCCGAGGCCAATGACTTCGACTGGCGCTTGATCGTCGCCCAGATGTACCAGGAGAGTCGCTTCAACCCGCGTGCCGAGTCGCGCACGGGCGCGCGTGGTTTGATGCAGCTGCAGCCGAACACCGCGCGGGCGCTCGGCGTGCGCGATGCCTTCGACCCGGAATCTGCGATCCGCGGTGGGATCACCTACCTCAAACGCCTGCGCCAGCGCTTCGACCCCGCCATCGCGCCGCGCGAACGCACCTGGTTCGCGCTCGCCGCCTACAACGTCGGGTTCGGTCCGGTCGAGCGCGCGCGACGGCGCACTGCCGCCGAAGGCCTCGATCCGAATCGCTGGTTCGGCAATGTCGAAGTGGTCATGAAACGCCTGGCGCGCAATGCACAGACGCGCCGCTGGGGCCAGCCGGTGATCTACGTGCGTGCCATCCGTTCGCTCTACAACACCTACAACCGCCTGCACGAGACGCTCACGGCTGGCATCGATCTCGCGCGCCCGACACCGGCGGGCTGAGCGCCGCTCAGCGTGCCTCTTCCTGGTAGGCCGTGGGGTCGGCGATGCCAGCCGCAAGGAAACCCTCTCGTCGCAGCCGGCAGGCATCACAGCGACCGCAGGCACGGCCAGCGCCGTCGGCGCTGTAGCAACTCACCGTCATGCCATAGTCGACGCCGAGCGCCACGCCGGCGCGGATGATCTCCGCCTTGCTCATGTCGACCAGCGGTGCGTGCACGCGGATGCCGGTTCCCTCGACGCCGACACGAGTCGCAAGCGCCGCAAGGCGCTCGAAAGCCGCGATGAATTCCGGCCGGCAGTCGGGATAACCCGAGTAATCGACGGCATTGACGCCGATGTGGATCTCGCTCGCCGCGACGATCTCGGCCCAACCGAGCGCCAGCGCCAGCATGATGGTGTTGCGCGCCGGGACGTAGGTGACAGGGATGCCGCTGGTCGGCTGCTGCGGTACGGCGATGGAAGCATCGGTCAGAGCAGACCCGCCGAACTGGCCGAAATCCACGCTGACCACGCGATGCTCGACGGCGCCCAGCGCGCCTGCAAGGCGGGCCGCGGCAGCGAGTTCCGCGTTATGGCGCTGGCCGTAGTCGACGCTCAGCGCGTGGCAGCACAAGCCCGCGGCCCGCGCCCGTGCAAGCACCGTAGCGGAATCGAGGCCGCCCGAGAGCAGCACCACCGCCCGCCGCTCAGCGTCCCGGCTCATCGCCCCACAGGTACTTGTGCAGCTGGATCTGGAAACGCACCGGCAGACGGTCGGCGACAATCCAGTCAGCGAGGTCACGGGCGGCCAGGCTGCCATGACCAGGGGAGAAGAGAATCTCCGCCGCGGTGCCGAGCTCAGCCATCCGTGCGCGGCTCCAGTCGTAGTCGGCGCGATCGCAGATGACGAACTTGACCTGGTCACGCGCAGTCAGGTCGGTGAAGTTCGACCACAGGTTGCGCTCGACCTCCCCCGAGGCCGGCGTCTTGACGTCCACCACCCGGACCACGCGCCGGTCGAGCACGCTGACATCGAGCGCGCCGCTGGTTTCGATCGAGACGACGTACCCGGTATCGCAGAGGCGGCTCAGCAGCGCCGGCGTCGATGGTTGGGCGAGCGGTTCGCCACCGGTCACGGTGACGTGCCGAACGCCATGCTCGGCAACGCGGGCGAGGATGTCGTCATGGTCCATCACCTTGCCACCGGAGAACGCGTAGGCGGTATCGCAGTAGCTGCAGCGCAAGGGACAACCGGTCGTACGCACGAACACGGTGGGGTAGCCGACCGTGTTCGATTCCCCTTGCAGGGAGAGAAAGATCTCGGTGACGCGCAGCGTCAGCGACGACGCCACGGTTGCCGCTTCGCGCGACATCTCACGCGCGCCCGCGGCGCGACGACGGGCTCACGGGGCCTGCGCGCGGATGCGCTGGATGCGCTCGTCTGCAAGGCGTGCCGCGGCGGAGCCGGGGAAGCGGGCCTTCAGATCGTTCAGTACCGCCAGCGCCTGGTCGTTGAGGCCGAGTTCGGAGTAGCTGTAGGCGATCTTGAGCAGCGCATGGGACTGCTTCTGGCTCGCCGGGTAGTTCTGTACCAGCTTCTGGTACTGCTCGATGGCGGGTTCGAACTGGCGCAGAACGTAGTAGGCCTCACCCAGCCAGTACTGCGCGTTGTCGGCGAACTGGCTGCCCGGGTATTGCTGCAGATAGGTATTGAACGCCGCGATCGAATCCTCGTACTGACCGGCCTTGAGCATGGTGAAGGCATCGCGGTAGGCCGCTTCCGATTCGGGACTGTCGGTGCCCACCGCCGCCGCCCCGGCTGGTGCCGGTGGTGCGGCATTGACGACCATCGCCGGTGCGAGCGCTGCGGGCGCGACGACCTGTTGAGGGGCGCTCACGGGAACTTCGCCCAAGGTGGCGCCCGTGCTACCGGGTGGTGCGGACGGCAGCACGGAACTCGGAGCGGGTGGCTGCGGGACGGCATTGGCCACGATCGCTCCCGGTGGCAGGGTGCCGCCCGGCGAGACCGTCGGCACGGGTGCGACAGGCGGTGCTTGGTAGACCGGGCTGCCCTCGACCGCGAGCGCCATGGTCTGCTCGGCCGGCTGACCGGCGACGCTGCTACCGCCGGTGGCGGGCAGGGTCGGCAGCGGAGGGTCGACCTGGGCCGGCGCGGTGGGGTTCGCGCCGTAGGCACCGGCCGCCGCCGTGGCGCCCGGCACGCTGATCGTCCCGCCCTGCTCCAGCACGCCCAGGCGACTGTCGAGGTTGGCGTAGACGTCGCGCTGCCCGTTGCGCAACTGTTCGATCGTGTAGGCTTGATTCTCGATCTCGCCGCGCAGACGCCGCACTTCCTGCTGCAGCTGGTCGAGTTGGCGCACGAGATCGAGCAACCCGGCATTGTCGAGCTTGCGCTCGAGGCGTTGCAGACGGGCGTCGACGGCCTCGCCGTCGGCGGCATAGACCATCGGCGGGAGTGACGCGAACGCGCCGAGGATGCAGACGCCGAGGGCGAGCCGCGCGCACTGGCGCACGCCGCGCCTTACGGACCGGGCCGCCATCAATAGACCATCTCGACGCGGCGATTCAACGCGTAGGCCGACTCGTCGTGGCCGTCGGTCGCCGGGCGCTCCTCACCGTAGCTGACCGAACGAACCTGGCCGGCCGAAGCGCCGAGCAGGACCAACTGGCGACGCACCGCCAACGCGCGACGTTCGCCGAGCGCGAGGTTGTACTCGCGCGAGCCGCGCTCGTCGGCATGGCCCTCGAGGGTCACGCTGATGGTCGGGTTGGCGGCGAGGAAGGCGGCATGCGCGGCAACCGTGTCGGCGAAGTCGCCGCGGATGTTGGCGCTGTCGTAGTCGAAATAGATGATGCGCACCGCGAGCGGGCTATCGGGATCGTTCAACGCCGCGGGCGTCAGGTCAGGGCGCCCGTCGAGCCCGCTGGTCTGGGCACCGTCGCTGCCATCGCCACCCTGTGACATCGTCCGATCTTCGACCGCGGCGCGACTCTGCGCGTCGTCGGTCTTGGTCGCGCGCGAACTGCAGCCGGTCACCAGGAACGCGGCCAACACGACAACCAACAGTTTCAGGCCAGCCCCTTTCATGTGTTTCTCCTTGAGAAGGCGTTGACGAAGGATTCGAGTCGAGGTTTCCGGCGCCGCTCAGGACGCGTGCTGACGGGGGCGACGGCTTCAATCACGGAACGGCCCCCAGGCGGGTTCGCGGACCTCGCCGCGCTGGAGCGCAAGACGTTGCTTGAGCCGGCCGTCGGTGGACACCGCGGCGAGCTCCGTCCCGGCAGCACCCATCGTGGCATAAATTATCATACTGCCGTTCGGCGCGAAGCTCGGCGACTCGTCAAGGCGCGCGCCGGTGACGAGTTCGAAACTGTTGGTGGCGAGATCGAGCACACCAATGCGGTAGCCGCCGTCGCCGCCGTGGACCATGGCCAGCTTGCGACCGTCCGGCGAATAGCGACCGCGCGCGTTGTAATTGCCCATGTCGAACGTGACCCGCTGCGGCGCGCTGCCGTCTAGGGCGAGGCGGTAGATCTGCGGGCCGCCGCCGCGGTCCGAGGTGAACACGAGCGCACGGCCGTCCGGCGACCAGCTCGCCTCGGTGTCGATGGCCGGGTGGTTGGTCAGGCGGGTCAGCGATTTCGAGGCCAGGCTAAACAGGTAGATCTCGGGATTGCCGTCGCGCGACAGGGTCACGGCCAGGCGCTCGCCATCCGGCGCGAAAGCCGGCGCGCTGTTGATGCCCGGACCGGAGACAATCTTCTCGCGTTTGCCGGTGCGGATGTCCTGCAGGTAGATCGATGAGTTGCGCTCCTCGAACGAGACGTAGGCGATGCGGTTGCCGTCCGGCGACCAGGCCGGCGACAGCAGCGGCTGGGTCGATTCGAGGATGGTGTGCGGATCGAAACCATCGGCATCGGCCACCTGCAGGCGGTACAGGGATTTGTCCTTCGACTGGCGTTCGACCGTGACATAGGCGATGCGGGTCGCGAACGCACCTTTCTGGTTGAGCAATCGCTCGTAAACCATGTCGGCGACGTGGTGAGCGGTCAGGCGCAGGTTGGCGGCCGAAGTCGGGATGCGATAGCCCATCAACTGCTTGCCGCGGTAGACGTCGACGACGCGGAACTCGACGACGTAGCCGCCGTCCGGCGCGCTCAGGACCTTGCCGATGACGAGGTTCTCCATGCCGAGCACGCGCCAGTCCTTGAAGTTGATGGCGCTGAAACTGGCCGGCTGCGAGGGCATGTCCTCGGGCGGCATGGTGGCGAACTGGCCGGAACGGGCGAGGTCGGCACGAACCACGCCAGCGATGTCCATTATCCCGGCGGTTTCGCCGACGGTCGCGAATGGCACGATGGCGATCGGCAGCGCCGAGGCGATGCCTTGCTCGATACGGATGGTCAACTCGCCATCCGCCGCGCGGGGCGCGGGCGCCGCCAGCAGCGCGCACAAGGCGATCGAGGCGAACCCGGTACGACGGCGCTCAGGATTGCGGGGCAAAGTCAAAGGTAATGCTCCTCATCTGTTGAAACAGCCGCTGCTCCGAAGGTACTGGTAACGGCGCCGCCTTGCGCACGGCGTTCTCGGCCTGACGATCGAAGGTCGGGTTGCCACTCGATTTCAGGATCTGGACACCGGCCACCTCGCCGCCCGGCACGATCGTGATGCGCAGCGTGCAACTCAGACCATCGAATCCGGGCAATATCGTATAAGACTGCATCACACGATTCTTGATGGCGCCTAGATAGCGACTGATCTCGCTGGTGTCTGCGGCAGCCTGCGCCGCCGCCTCCTCCGCCGCAAGTTCGTCCTGCAAGGCCTGCTCGATGCGCTTGCGTTCGGCCTCCGCCTTGGCCCTGGCTTCGTCCTCCGCTTTCTTCTTGGCCTCCGCCGCGGCCTTCTTCTGGGCCTCGGCTTGCGCCTTCTTCTTCGCCTCGGCTTCGGCACGGGCCTTGGTTTCGGCCTCGGCTTTGGCCTTCGCTTCGGCCTCGGCCTTCTTCTTCGCCTCGACGACCTTGCGCTCCGCTTCGGCCGCCTGCTTGCGAGCCGTTTCCGCCTTCTGCTCCGCCTCGGCCTTGGCCTTCGTCGCGGCTTCCTGCTCGCGCTTGAGACGCTCCTTCTTCGCTTCGAGTTCCTTGACCTGCTGTTCTTCGGCGCGGCGCTTCTGCTCCAACGCCTTGGCGGATTTCTCCTGTTCGCGACGTTTGGCGTCGTCGGCTGCCTTGAGTCGTTCGACCTCCTTGGCCACCGCCCCCTGGTCGATGACCCGAGCCTGGACGATGGGCCGGGTCTCGGCCGGTTTGACCAGCTTGTCGGGCAGAAAGTCGACACTCGCCGTGAGCAGCACGACGAGCAACCCGTGGAGGGCGACCGACAGTACGACGGCGCGCTTGGAATACATCGTGTGCCGTCTACTCCGCGGGTGGCTCGGTGATGAGGCCGACGCTGGCCACTCCGGCATTCTTGAGCAAGGTCATGACCTCGACGACGCGGCCATAGTCGACACCGCGGTCGCCCTCCACCAGCACATCGGTCTTCGGCTTGTACTTGAGCACGGCTGCAATGCGTGTCATCAGGGCGTCATCGTCGATGGCCTGGTCGGGTGCCTCGCCGATATCGACGTAGACCAGACCCTGGGCGTCGACCGACACCACCACCGGCTCGTCGTCGCTCGGCGGCATGACCTCGGAGGGCGCCTGTGGCAAGTCGATCTTGACGCCCTGGGTGATGAGCGGCGCGGTGACCATGAAGATGATCAGCAGCACGAGCATGACGTCGATGTAGGGCACGACGTTGATCTCGGACATGACCCGGCGACGGCCGCCGCGTGTGACAGGTGCGCCCATGGCGGTCAGTCGTGCACCTGGCGGCGCAGGATGGAGATGAACTCCTCGACGAAGATGTCGTAGCGGCCGAGGATGCGGTCGATGGCGCTGGCGTTGCGGTTGTAGCCGATGACGGCCGGGATCGCCGCGAACAGGCCCATCGCTGTCGCGACCAGCGCCTCGGAGATGCCCGGGGCGACCATGGCCAGCGTCGCCTGGTGCACGTTGCCGAGCGCCTGGAAGGAATTCATGATGCCCCACACCGTGCCGAACAGGCCGACATAGGGGCTGACCGAACCGACCGTGGCGAGGTTGGGCAGGCCCGCTTCCAGAACTTCCAGTTCGCGGCTGACGCTGACCTTCATCGCGCGCTGGGCGCCGTCGAGAATGTCCATCGCCTCCAGTCCGCCGCGTTTGCGCAGACGCGCGAACTCGCGGAAGCCCGCCTCGAAGATGCGCTCCATGGCGGTCGCGTCCTCGGTGTTGGCCGAGATACGGTTGTAGAGCCGGGTCAGGTCCTCGGTCGACCAGAACTCGTCCTCGAACGCCTCCATTTCCTGCCGCGCCTGGCGGACCTGTCGGCGTTTCGTGAAGATCAGCGCCCAGGACGCAATCGAGGCCAACAACAGCAGCAGCATGATGATCTTGACCAGCAGGCTGGCCCCGAGCACCAGGCTCGCAATCGACAGGTCATTGTGCACGTTCGAAATCCTTCAGCATGTCGGCGGGAATACGGCGCGGCGAAAATCGTTCGGCATCGACACAGGCCACGCTGTTGCGAGCACTGCACACCGCGCGCCCGTCAGCGGCATCGATGACCTGGAGGAAGGTCATGCTCGCGCGCCGCAGGCGTTCGAGTCGCGTCGTCACCACGAGTTCGTCATTGAAGCGCGCCGTAGCGAGATAGCGCACGTCGGACTCGGTGATGACGAACACCGCGCCGAACTCGGCGCGCACGCGGTCCTGCTCGTAGCCGAGCGCGCGCAGCCACTCGGTGCGCGCACGTTCCATGAAGCGCAGGTAATTGGCGTGGTAGACGATGCCGGCAGCGTCGGTGTCCTCGTAGTACACACGTATGGGCCAGACGAAGTGCTTGTCGCCCATGGACGTCTAGCCGTCGCCCTCGTCGAATAGATCCGGGGCGGCGCGCGCGCTGGCTGGCGCGCCAAGACCGAAGTGCTGCCAGGCCGTGCGCGTGGCGACGCGGCCGCGCGGGGTGCGCATGAGAAAGCCCTGCTGGATGAGGAAAGGCTCGATGACGTCCTCGATGGTGCCACGTTCCTCGCCGATGGCGGCCGCCAGGCTGTCGATGCCGACGGGGCCGCCGTCGAATTTCTGCATCACCGCCAGCAGCAGTTTACGGTCCATGACGTCGAAGCCCTGCAGGTCGACGTTGAGCAGATCCAGTGCACGCGAGGTGACCTCGGCGTCGAGCAGGCCCTGGGCCTTGATCTCTGCGTAGTCGCGCGCGCGGCGTAGCAGGCGGTTGGCGATGCGCGGCGTGCCGCGCGAGCGCCGCGCCAGCTCGCGCGCGCCGCCATCGTCGATGTGCACGCCGAGAATGCCGGCGGCCCGACGTACGATGTGGGCGAGATCCTCGACGGAGTAGAACTCCAGGCGTTGCACGATGCCGAAGCGGTCGCGCAGCGGCGAGGTCAGAAGCCCGGCACGGGTGGTGGCGCCGACCAAGGTGAAGCGCGGCAGGTCGAGCTTGATGGCGCGGGCCGCCGGGCCCTCGCCAATCATGATATCGAGCTGATAGTCCTCCATTGCCGGATAGAGGATCTCCTCCACCACCGGGCTCAGGCGATGGATCTCGTCGATGAACAGCACGTCGCGCGGTTCGAGATTGGTAAGCAGCGCAGCCAGATCGCCGGGGCGTTCGAGCACCGGACCGGAGGTCTGGCGCAGGTTGACGCCCATCTCGTTGGCGACGATGTGCGCGAGGGTGGTCTTGCCGAGCCCGGGCGGACCGAATATCAGGACATGGTCAAGGGCGTCGGCACGCTTGCGCGCCGCCTCGATGAAAATCTCCATCTGCTCACGCACGACCGGCTGGCCAATGTAATCGCCGAGCAGCCGCGGGCGGATGCTGTTGTCGGCGAGATCATCGTCGCGCAGTGCACCCGACATCAACCGCTCGGCTTCGCTCACGATGAACTCCCGTGGCGTACGACGCTCATCGCGGCAGTAGGCTCTTCAGCACTTCGCGGATGATGGCTTCGCTCGACAGGCCATCGGTCTCCAGCGCGTGGACGTAGCGGCTCGCCTCCTGCGGTTTGTAGCCGAGCGCGATGAGGCCGGCCACGGCGTCGCCGGTGGCATCGGCGGCGGCGCCGACCGCCGGGGCCGCGGTCGCGGCGACACCGTCGCCGAACTGGCCGACGCGGTCGCGCATCTCGACGATGAGGCGCTCGGCGGTCTTCTTGCCGACCCCGGGCAGGGCGGTGAGGCGGGCAGTATCGTTGGCATGCACGCACGCGGCGAACTCGTCGGCCGTCATGCCCGACAGGATCACCAGCGCCATCTTGGTGCCCACACCGTTGACCTTGAGCAGGCTGCGGAACAGCGCGCGCTCGCCCTCGCTGCTGAAGCCATAGAGCAGATGGGCGTCGTCACGGACGGCAAGGTGTGTATAGAGCGAGACCCGTTCATGCAGCTCGGGTAACGCCCAGATGGTGGTCATGGGGGCTTCGATCTCGTAACCGACGCCGTGGCAGTCGACGACAATCTGCGGCGGCTTCTTCTCGATCAGGACACCGGAAATGCGGCCGATCATGTGCGCCCCCCGGCCAGCGCGATGCGCGCCAGGCCCTCGCGCATGTGCGCGTGGCAGATGGCAGCGGCCAGCGCATCGGCGGCGTCCGCAGCCGGCAGGCGGTCGAGTTCGAGCAGGGCGCGCACCATGTGCTGGACCTGGGCCTTATCGGCGTGACCACGGCCGACCACGGTCTGCTTGATCTGGGTCGCACTGTACTCATTGACACTCAGGCCATGGCGCCCGGCCGCGAGCATCGCCACGCCGCGGGCATGACCGAGCTTGAGAGCGGAATCGGCATTACGGTTCATGAAGACCTTCTCCACCGCGGCCTCGCTCGGCGCATGGCGCGCAATGACCGCGCTGAGTTCGTCGTAGAGCATGACCAGGCGTTCGTCGAACGGCCCATCGCCGAGACGAATGCAGCCATCCTCGAGGTGGCTGACGCGATGACGCTCGACCCGCACGACGCCGTAACCGGTGACGCGCGAACCGGGGTCAATGCCGAGGACGATCGCCAAGATCCTGTAGCGCCGCTCAATTGCCGAGCGCGGCCAGGATCTCGTCGGAGATGCTGGCGTTGGAGTAGACCTTCTGCACGTCGTCGAGATCCTCCAGCATGTCGAGCAGGCGCAACATCTTCTGTGCGTCGTCCTGCTCGATCTCGTTGTTGATCGCTGCGCGCATGGTGATCTCCGCGGATTCGGGTTCGAAGCCGGCCGCAATCATGCGCTCGCGCACGTCGGAGAATTCATCGGGGTCGGTGAGCACCTCGGCCGAACCATCCTCGGCAACCACGACGTCATCGGCGCCGGCTTCCAGCGCGGCTTCCATCAGGGCGTCCTCGCCGACACCGGCCTCGAAGGACAAGAGGCCGACCTTGGTGAACAAGTAAGCTACCGAACCGTCGGTGCCGAGGTTGCCACCGCATTTGCTGAAGGCGTGGCGCACCTCCGCCACAGTGCGGTTGCGATTGTCGGTCATGCAGTCGACCATCACCGCGGCACCGCCCGGGCCATAACCCTCGTAGCGGATCTCGTCGTAGTTCTCACCGTCCATCGCCCCGGCACCGCGCGCGATGGCGCGCTCAATGGTGTCCTTGGGCATGTTCGCCGCCAGCGCGGCGTCGACAGCGGCACGCAGGCGCGGGTTGGACGAGGCGTCACCGCCGCCCATGCGCGCGGCGACGGTGGTCTCGCGGATGAGCCGCGTGAACAGGCGCCCGCGCTTGGCGTCCTGGCGGCCCTTGCGGTGTCGGATATTGGCCCATTTACTGTGTCCGGCCATGGCGGGGTACGGCTTGCCTCCGGCTGAGATTACCGGGGCGCAATTGTCGCAAATCGCGCGCCCAGATGCAGCGGGCGCGACGCGCGGTCAGAGCGTTCAGGCGTCGTTGTTGCCGGCCAGTTGCTGGTGCCTGGCAGCGGCGAAATCGAGCAAGCGGGCGATCGGCCGGCGCGCCCGCATCGCGATCTCCGCCGGTACCTCGATCGTATTGCTACCGCTGCGTAGGGCGTCGCGCAGCTTGCGCAATCCGTTCATGGCCATCCAGGGGCAGGCAGCGCAGCTCTGGCAGGTGGCACTGCGGCCAGCCGTCGGCGCTTCGATCAGAACCTTGCCGGGCGCCGCCTCACGCATCTTGTGGAAAATGCCGCGGTCGGTAGCGACGATGAACTCGGTTGCGTGCGACGTGCGGACCTCGTTGATCAGCCCGGAGGTCGAACCGACGTAGTCGGCCTGCTCAATGACCGCGCGGGGCGATTCCGGGTGGACCAGCACACGGGCTTCGGCATGGACACGCCGCAAGGCGCGCAGTTCCTCGCCCTTGAATTCCTCGTGGACGACGCAGGCACCGTTCCACAGCAGCATGTCGGCGCCGGTCTCGTTCAGCACGTAATCGCCGAGGTAGCGGTCCGGCGCCCACAGGATCTTCTCGCCGCGCTCCTTGAGGTGATTGACCACATCGAGCGCACTGCCGGAAGTCACCATCCAGTCGGCGCGCGCCTTCACTGCTGCGCTCGTATTGGCGTAGACCACCACCGTGCGGTCGGGATGGGCATCGCAGAAGGCACTGAATTCGTCCGCCGGGCAGCCCAGGTCGAGCGAGCACTCGGCGGCGAGATCGGGCATCAGCACACGCTTTTCAGGGTTCAGGATCTTGGCCGTCTCGCCCATGAAGCGCACACCGGCGACGACCAGCGTCGACGCCGGGTGGTCATGCCCGAAACGCGCCATGTCGAGCGAATCGGAGACGTGTCCGCCGGTCGCGTCGGCGAGCGCCTGAATGTCGGGCGAAGTGTAGTAATGCGCGACGAGAACGGCGTCTTCAGCGCGCAGCAGCGTTGCGATTTCGGCACACAGGGTTTCGCGCTCGGCCGCATTCAACACTTCCTGCGCGCTGCGTGGAACGGCGATCGGCGGACGGGGGCTCGGCACTGCGTTCACGGGCATGCTCACTGCGGGGCCGGAGCGCCCCGGCAACTCGGAGTTGGAGACCAGATATGACGTCGGCAGGGCAGGAATGCAACCCCGCCACTCCCGGGGCTATTCGCTGCCGACGGCCTTGCGCAGGCGAATCGACAGCTCGCGGAGCTGGCGTTCGTCGACCGGGCTCGGTGCCGAGGTCAACAGGCAGCTCGCGGTCTGTGTCTTGGGGAAGGCTATGACGTCGCGGATGGATTGCTCGCCGGCCATCAGCATGGTCAGGCGGTCGAGCCCGAAGGCGATGCCACCGTGTGGCGGGCAGCCATATTGCAACGCTTCGATCAGGAAGCCGAATTTCTCCTCGGCCTCCTCCGCGCCGATACCGAGCAGCTCGAACACCGCGCGCTGCATCTCGGGGCGATGGATACGAATGGAACCGCCACCGATCTCCGAGCCGTTCAGGACCATATCGTAGGCGCGGGAGATAGCCGTGCCCGGCGCCGCCCGCACGGTGTCGATGTCGGTGTTCGCTGCCGTGAACGGGTGGTGCAGGGCAGCCCAGCGCTTGCCGTCGGCATCCCATTCGAACATCGGGAAATCGATCACCCACAGGGGCCGCCACGCATCCTCGACGAGGTCGAGGTCCTGGGCCACCTTGTCGCGAAGCGCGCCCAGGGCGGCGTTGACCACGGTGGACTGGTCAGCACCGAAGAACACCAGGTCACCGTCCAACGCGCCACAGCGGGCGAGTACTTCCTCGACGACCGCCGGGGGCAGGAACTTCAGGATTGGCGACTGCAGCCCATTGATCCCGGCGCGACGGTCGTTGATCTTGATGTACGCCAGACCTTTGGCGCCGTAGATGCGAACGAAATCGGTGTAATCGTCGATCTGCTTGCGCGTCAGCGCACCACCACCCGGTGCGCGCAGGGCAGCGACGCGTCCGCTCTCGCTCGCCGCGGGTTCGGCGAAGACCTTGAACTCGACCTCGCGCATGAGATCCCCGACTTCGACCAGCTCCAGGGGATTACGCAGATCAGGCCGATCGGAGCCATAGCGGTACATGGCCTCGGCGTACGTCAGACGCGGGAAAGGTTCCGGCAGGTCGACACCGAGCACGCCCCGGAAAAGCTGACGGATCATCGACTCCATCAGACCCGTGATGGCGGCCTCGTCGATGAAGGACATCTCGATGTCGAGCTGGGTGAACTCGGGCTGGCGGTCGGCACGCAGATCCTCGTCGCGGAAACAGCGCACGATCTGGTAGTAGCGATCAAGCCCTGACATCATGAGAATTTGCTTGAACAGCTGCGGCGACTGAGGCAGGGCGAAGAAGCGTCCCGGGTGGGTGCGGCTCGGGACGAGGTAATCGCGCGCGCCCTCCGGCGTCGCCTTGGTCAGCATCGGCGTCTCGATCTCGAGAAATCCGTGGTCGTCCAGGAAGGCGCGCAGGGCGCTGGCGATGCGGGCGCGCAGGCGGATGTTCTCGCGCATGCGGTCGGTGCGCAGGTCGATGTAGCGGTAGCGCAGCCGGGTGTCCTCGTGGACGTGGCGTTCGTCGAGCTGGAACGGCGGCGTGCGGGCGTCGTTCAGGATTTCTAGTTCCTTGACCAGCACCTCGATGGCGCCGGTCGGGCGGTCGGGATTGACGGTGCCTTCCGGGCGCCGGCGCACCCGGCCCTGGATGCGCAACACGTATTCGCTGCGCACCCGCTCGGCGAGTGCGAAGGCCGCCGGGGTATCCGGGTCGATGACGACCTGGGCCAGGCCCTCCCGGTCGCGGAGGTCAATGAAGATGACGCCACCGTGGTCGCGCCGATGATGAACCCAGCCACACAGTGCGACCTCCTGGTCGACGTGGGACTCGGTCAAATCACCGCAGTAATGGGTTCTCATGGGTGCCGGAGCTACTCTGCGCGGGCGCGGGAGCGGCGCATCATACGGTCAGATGCCGGTACCCGCAATGTCGACCCGGCGGTGCCCGCGGGGCTACTTCGGCAGTTCAGTCGGCGCCGCTGGCGCTCTTCGCCGGCGCCGTGTCCGAGCCCGTCTTGGGGGTGGCTTTTTCGTCACTGGACGAGGACTTATCGTTCGATTCGCTCCTGGCGCCCTCGCCTTCGGCCTTCTTTTGCGGCTTGCCCTTGTTCTTGAAATCGGTCTCGTACCAGCCCGTTCCCTTGAGTTGAAAACCTGCCGCGGAAACGAGCTTTTTCAAGCCCTCCTTGCTGCACGACGGGCAGGTCGTGAGAAGGGGATCGCTGATGCGCTGCAGAACCTCGAGCTTGTGCCCGCATTCGCCGCATTCGTACTCATAGATGGGCATGGTTCGTTCCCGGACATAAAAGAGAGGCGCGATCATGGAGACCGGGGGAAAAATTTCAAGCGCCGTGCGCGCCCGCTGGGGCGCCTCGCACTGGCGCTAGCCGTCCCGGCGCGTTGTACCGGGGTGGGTGATTCGCTAGCATTGCGACCCCGCCGCGACGGCAGGTCCTCATGCTCCGGCCCCAACCGGGTCCAGACGGACGAAACCTTCGCGGCACCGGGCCGTTAGCTCAGATGGTAGAGCACCGGACTTTTAATCCGAGGGTCGTAGGTTCGATCCCTACACGGCCCACCACTTCTTCACTCGCCCGCTATCGCCGCGCGAATCACGCGCATGACCGTATATTCGCGATTAAGTGTCGATTACCGGCCAAAAGCCAGTTATATTGGGCGGATCCCGCGAACATCAATAAAGAGACGGGGTCCGGGGCCGCCCGCGACGGGCGACGCGTCCCAACGAGATTCCTCGCAAACCAGTCGGAGAGAGACCTAACATGGCGGTTACCATCATTCTGGCCTTGTCCCTGTTTGGCCTGGCCACGGCCTTCTACTACTCCTCGTCGATCAAGAAGATTCCCATCGACATGGGTGTCGAGGACGCCGAGACCAAGCAACGCCTGGCCAAGATCTCCTCGGCCATCGCCAGTGGCGCCATGGCATTCCTCAAGCAGGAATACAAGTTCATGGCCATCTTCATGGTGGTCTTCGCCGCCATCATCGCGGCCCTGATCGACGACAAGCATACTGATTACGTCAACGAAGGCGTCTACACCGCCATTGCCTTCATCTTCGGCGCGGTCATCTCCATCGTTTCCGGCTTCATCGGCATGCGCATCGCCACCGTCGGCAACGTGCGCACAACCGTGTCGGCCAACAAATCGCTGTCCGACGCGTTCAACGTCGCTTTGCACTCCGGCTCGGTGATGGGTTTCGGCCTTGTGAGTCTCGCGACGCTCGGTCTGCTGGTCATCTACCTGTTGCTGAAGGCGATGATGCCGGCGGAGATCCCGCCTCACGTATTGATGGAAGTCATCGCGGGCTTTGGCCTCGGCGGCTCATCCATTGCGCTGTTCGCCCGTGTCGGCGGCGGAATCTTCACCAAAGCAGCCGACGTCGGTGCCGACCTCGTCGGCAAGGTCGAAGCTGGGATTCCCGAGGACGATCCGCGCAATCCCGCGGTCATCGCCGACAATGTCGGTGACAACGTCGGCGACGTCGCCGGCATGGGCGCCGATCTCTTCGGTTCCTGTGCGGAAAGCACCTGCGCTGCCATGGTCATCAGCGCCATCGCCTTCGCGGGCAATGTCGACGCGCTGCTTTATCCAATCCTGATCTCGGCCATCGGTATTCCGATCAGCCTGGTCACCATCCTTCTCGTCCGCGTGAACTCGGAAGACCAGGTCGGTCCGGCGCTGAAGAAGATGCTGATCATCTCGAGCGTCCTGATGGCGATCGCCATGTATTTCGTGACGATGAAGTTCCTGCCGGCGTCGTTCGACATGACCGGCATCGACTGCACGGCGACCGACGTCTATTACTGCTTCCTGGCAGGTCTCGTTGCGGGCCTCGTGGTCGGCTTGCTGACCGAGTACTACACCGCCCATGAATACACCCCGGTACGCGAAGTGGCGCAGTCCTGCGAAACGGGTTCGGCCACCAACATCATTTTCGGCCTTGCCCTGGGCTACAAGAGCTCGGTCGGCCCGTATATCGCCATCGGTCTGTCCATCTACATCCCGTGGATGCTCGCCGGCATGTATGGCGTAGCCATCGCCTCGCTCGGCATGCTCGGCACCCTGGTCATCGCACTGACCATCGACGCCTATGGCCCGGTCGCCGACAACGCCGGCGGCATCGCCGAGATGTCTGGCATGCAGGAGCACGTTCGGGAACGCACCGATATTCTTGACGCGGCCGGCAACACGACCGCCGCGATGGGCAAGGGCTTCGCCATCGGCGCCGCCATCCTGACCTCGCTCGCACTGTTCGCGGCCTTCCTCACGCGCGCCGACGTGCTGCTGATGGAGCAACGCGGCGAGGGTCTCGGCAGCATCAGTCTGCTCGATCCCATGGTCTACACGGGGCTCTTCATCGGAGCCGTACTTCCAGCTGCGTTCACAGCCATGACGATGAAATCCGTCGGCGCCGCGGCCTATAAGATGATCGAGGAGGTCAGGCGCCAGTTCCGCGAAATCGCAGGGATCATGGAAGGCAAGGGCGACCCCGATTACGAACAATGCGTCGCCATCTCGACCCAGGCGGCCCTCAAGGAAATGATCGCTCCCGGCATTCTCATCATGGGCGCGCCGCTGGTCGCGGGTTTCCTGTTCGGCATCCAGGCTACGGCCGGTCTGCTCGCCGGTTCGCTCATTTCCGGCGGCGTCCTGGCGATTTCCAGCTCGAACAGCGGCGGCGCCTGGGACAACGCCAAGAAGTACATCGAGAAGGGCAACCATGGCGGCAAGGGCACCGAGGCCCACAAGGCCGCCGTTGTGGGCGACACCGTCGGCGACCCGCTGAAGGACACCTCCGGCCCGTCACTCAACATCCTCATCAAGCTCTCCGCCATCCTGTCCCTGGTCTTCGTGCCATTCTTCGTGCAATACGGTGGCGTGCTGATCGGCTGAGTCGCATATTGCGCTGCACCTAAGGCCGGCCTCTGCGCCGGCCTTTTCATTTTCACCGAGCGGAATCGGGCACGTCAGGTAAGGACGGACCGGTCGGGGCGCACCGGGCCAGGGCCCTATCCCGGGTGACGGCACCATCTACCAGTTCGTGATGTGTAGTCCGCGCGAAAGAGGAACCTCCTCGCGGCGACGAAAGTGGCGCAATGCCCGGGCGACGGCACGCCTGTCGGCGTGCGATTCACCTCATGGAAGGCTTTCTGGCCCGGGCAGCCTCGCGCCGCGTTCCAGGGCGACCCATACATTGACCGACGCGATGCGGAAGCCTTGGCAGCCCGTTCCGCAGGCTGCCCGTCAGATGCTTGCAAGTCGTTGAAATAGCAGAGGGAGTGTCAGGCGGACGGCGCGGGTAACTAGGGCCGGCCCCCGCGCCGGAATCGTGGCAGATCAAGCCGCGCGCGGCAGACGACGGCGTTCCGGCAAGTGCTCGACATTGGAGGGTAGTTCGATGGCCTCTTCGGTGACGATGTCGACATGGCCGTTCATGATCCACGTAATTTCGCAGATGCGGGCGACCAGGAACGAACCGACTCCGCCGGCGAGGCACCAAGTGAACGCCGTCAGAATCGTGCCTTCGAGAACCGAACCGCTGAACCGATAGGCGCCGACCAGGGCAATTCCCGCCGCGACCAACGCGACGATGCCGGCATAGTCCAGGGTGTAACAAATCCAGTTGCGATTTTTCATGGGTCTTTGATCCGTGCTTCTTTTTCGTGCCGGTTGGATCCGGTCTGTGATGTCCCGCTGGGGATGCATGATAGGCAGCGTAGTTGAAGAAGCTGTTAACCAGTCGACACTCGGTCGCCGATCGGGGGGGATTTAACAGTTGTTCATTTTCTGGCTGCGAAGCGCATCACAGCCGATACGGGGCTCAGCGCCGACGGCCTTCCCGCTCGAGCTCGATGATGGTGCTCTCGACCTCTTCGAGGCGGGCAACGATTTTCTGGCGCTGGTAGTTCGACAACCCGGGCGTGGCGCGGGCGATTCGAAGCTGCTCAGCAGCGTGCGGGTATTCCCCGACGCTCAGGTAATACTCGGCAAGGGAGTGATGTGCGTTGGCACTATCGCCGAGCAGGGTTTCGGACTCCGCCAGCAGTTTGTAGAACTTCGGATCGCGACGGTCTGACAAACCGTAGTCGCGCAGAAGCTGCTTGGCTTCCTCGCCCCGGTCGACAATCAGCAGGGCATTGGTATAGCCATACACGGCCGCGCGGCTTTCGGGATCAAGTTCGAATGCGCGCTTGTAGTAGGCGAGCGAGGCTTCGTAGTCGCGCGCACGTTGCTCTAGCGCGCCGGCCGCGATGAGGAAGGGTTGCATGGTCGGATACTCCCGCAGCAACTCCCGGAATTCGATGCGCGCCTGGTCGAAATCACCCGTCTCCGTCAGGGCGAGGGCGTAGCCGTAACGCGCGACTTCCTCGTGCACGTAGTTGCCCTGGTCGAGCATGGTCTTGAACAGGTGCCGCGCTTCCATCGGATTGGCCGCCGAGCGGACGCGCAGCTTGGTCTTGATCAAGTGATACATGTAGCTGTCTTCGCGCACCAGAGCGGGGCGGATGGACTCGGCGCGGGACCGCGCTTCGGCGATACGGTTCACGGTCACCGGGTGTGTGCGCAGGTATTCCGGAATGAAAGCGGGGTCGCTGTAGCGATTGGCCCGCTGCATGCGCTCGAAGAATACCGCCATGCTGGAAGTGTCATAACCAGCGTCCGCCATCAGGCGGATGCCGATGGCATCAGCTTCCTTCTCGTTCGAGCGGGTGAAATTGATCTGGTACTGGGTCGCCGCGGCCTGGGTCGCCATCAGGGCGCCAGCACCGGCCTGCGGGTCGGCGACTGCGACCAGGATCGCGCCGATGGTCGCTGCGATCATCGGCAGGTTCATGCGCGAGGCTTCCTCGATCATGCGCGCGCCGTGGCGTTGCGTGACGTGCGAGATCTCATGACCGACGACCGAAGCCAGCTCGGCCTCGTTCTGCGATTCGAGGATCAAACCGGTGTGGAAGAAGATGAATCCGCCCGGCACGGCGAAAGCATTGATGACCGGACTGTCGATGACGTAGAACTCGAACTCGCCATAGTAATCCGTGTGATCGCTGAGGCTGTGACCGAGTTTCTGGATGTAGTCCTCGACTTCTTCGTCGTAGACGATGGGAGCCTGCCGGCGCATCTCGCGCATGAAGTTCTCACCCAGCTTGCGTTCCTGCTCCTGTGAAATCACGGCTCCCGCGGAATCGGCGAAGTCGGGCAGATCGATGCCTTCCTGGGAATTGCCCTGGCCGGAGTACAGCAAGATCAAAGCAATCAATCCGGAACCGAGATGCTTGGATTTCATGGGCATGAGATGGGCTGTCGGATGACGTGCATGGGGCAGGGTGGCGCGGTGCAGTCGCGGGATGGGTATTGTAGAGTAAGACCGGTTCCCTCGCGTCGAGTTCGGCTTTCGAAACCGATACGTCGAACGATGAGCGGCCGCCGCGCGGCAGGCCGTGCCCTGCCACCAGGGCTCGTGGGTATCCCGCCATAATCAAACGGAAACATGCAATGACTGTGGAAAAGCGCAACGCCTTCTATGCCCAGTCGGGCGGCGTCACGGCGGTCATCAATGCCTCGGCCTGCGGCGTCATTGAAACGGCGCGGCGTCACCCCCAACGAATCGGGAGGGTGTACGCCGGCCGCAACGGCATCATCGGTGCGCTGACCGAAGACCTCATAGATACCTCGCAGGAATCGGATGCCGACATCGCCGCCCTGCGGCATACGCCGTCCGGGGCCTTCGGTTCATGTCGCTACAAGCTCAAGGGCGTGGACAAGAACCGTGCCGAGTATGAGCGCCTGCTGGCGGTGTTCCGGGCGCACGATATCGGTTACTTCTTCTACAACGGTGGCGGCGACTCGCAGGACACCTCCAACAAGGTCGCCGAGTTCAGCGCCGCCGCCGGATATCCCCTGACCTGTATCGGCATCCCCAAGACAGTCGACAACGACCTCCCAATCACCGACAACTGCCCGGGATTCGGCTCGGTCGCGAAGTACGTTGCGGTCTCCATCCGTGAGGCCGGTTTCGACGTGGCGTCCATGGCCAAGACGTCGACCAAGGTCTTCGTGATGGAGGTTATGGGCCGACACGCAGGCTGGATCGCTGCGGCCGGCGGGCTGGCGGCGGCAACCGAGGGCGACCCACCCCACCTGATCCTCTTTCCCGAGGTCACCTTCGACGAGAACGCTTTCCTCGTCGCGGTGAAGCGGTGCGTCGATGAGTACGGCTACTGCGCCATCGTCGTCTCGGAGGGTTTGCGCAACGCAGAGGGCCGCTTCGTCGCCGAAGCCGGCACCCGCGACGCCTTCGGGCACGCCCAGCTCGGCGGGGTGGCACCGGTCATCGCCGAACTCATCAAGCAGCAGCTTGGCTACAAGTATCACTGGGCGGTCGCCGACTACCTGCAACGTGCCGCACGGCATATCGCGTCCCAAACCGATGTCGAGCAGGCTTACGCCCTCGGCCGGGCCGCGGTCGAGATGGCCCTGGCGGGCGACAATGCCGTCATGCCCACCATCGTGCGCACGAGCGACGAACCCTACGCCTGGGAGATCGGTAAGGCCTCGCTCAGCGAAGTCGCCAACGTCGAGAAGAAGATGCCGCGGGAGTTCATCTCCGCCAACGGCTTTGGTATCACGCCGGCTTGCCGACGCTATCTCGCCCCGCTGATCGCCGGCGAGGATTACCCGCCGTACCGTGATGGGCTGCCGGTTTATGTGCGCCTGCGGAATGTGGCCGTGCCGAAAATCCTGAACACGGAATTCAAGCTCGCCTGAGGCCGTGGGTGACGGCCGCGCCGTCGAGCAGGATCCTCGTTTCGACCAGCGGCAGTCCGACCACGGCCGAGTAGCTGCCCTCGATTCGCCTGACCAGGGCGCCACCCACCCCCTGGATACCATAGGCGCCGGCCTTGTCGGCCGGTTCACCAGTGGCCCAGTAGGCCTCGAGCAGGGCGTCATCGAGCGCTGCGAACTCGACCCGTGTCGTCACCACCGTGGCAGTGATTCCGTGGTTTGGCGCGCGTAGCGCAACCGCCGTGTGGACCTCGTGCCAGCGTCCGGACAGCGTGCGCAGCATGCGAAACGCGTCCTCGCGGTCACGCGGCTTGCCGAAAATCTCACCGTCCACGCATACGCAAGTATCGGCGGCTAGTATCGCAACACCATCATCGTGCACGGCCGTAGCCTTGGCCTGCGCAACGCGCGCGACGTAGTCCGCTGATCGTTCACCGCCCAGTGGCGACTCGTCGATGTCGGCCGCGACGACAACGAAGCTGACATCGAGCTGTCGGAGGAGCTCGGCGCGTCGCGGGGAGCGCGATGCCAGGACCAGAGGCACGGACACTCGCGGGCCTCGCTCACGCCCGATGGTAGGGATGTCCATCCAGGATGGTCCAGGCGCGGTAGATCTGTTCGGCGAGCACGACCTGTACCAGCAAGTGGGGCAGGGTCAGGCGCGACAGCGACCAACGCTGCCGCGATCGTTCCAGTACGGCGTCGCCGTGACCGTCGGCGCCGCCGACGACGAACGCCAGCTCCGCATCACGCGCCCGCCAATCGGACAGCCAGCGCGCTACCCCCGGGCTGTCGACTTCGTCACCGCCTACATCGAGAGCGACCACAGGGGTTCCGGCACGCAGGCGTTTGAGTACGCGCGCGGCCTCGTCGCGGCGCCGCTCGACACTCGCCAGGGCATCCCCACCAGGGGCCACATAATGGAACGAAAGCTCTATACCACGCGGCAGACGGCGTGCGTAATCGGCGGTCACCTCGACGACCCAGCGCGGCGGGCGCCGGCACACGCACAGCACGTCCAGCCGCACGTCATCGCCTCAACGGGCGTCGGCCTGGCGCGGTTCCGCGACGCTCTGCGCACCGGCCTCCCACAGCTTCTCTAGCTGGTAGAAATCGCGAATCGTCGGCTGCATGACATGGACGATGACGTCGCCGAGATCGACCAGCACCCATTCCGCCGCGCCCTCGCCCTCGGTGCCCACCGCCTTGACACCGACCTTGGCGGCCGCTTCCTGCACCCGGTCGGTGAGCGCCTTGACCTGACGCGCCGAGCGACCGCTGGCGATGACCATGAAGTCCGTGATGACCGTAAGTCCGCGCACGTCGATCACGCGGATGTCGACGGCCTTGCCGTCGTCGAGCGCAGTCTCGACGCACCGGACCAGTGCATCGGCGGCAAGAGCTGGAGTCGAGGTCATGCCTGATAGAGCCGGTGTTCGCGGATGTAGTCGTCGACGCTGTCGGGCACCAGGTGCCTGACGCTGCGTCCTGCCTGCAGGCGCTGGCGCAGATCGCTCGACGCAATCGGCAGACGTGGGATGTCCAGGAAGTACACCTTGCCGGCCATGTTGTGGTGAAGATCCGCCACCCGGGCAGACTGCGCATTCCCGACCAGTTCGTCAAGCCCGGGCAGCGCCGTAGCCACGACCTCCGGCCGTGCGGCGACGACGATGTGGGCGAGTCCCAACACCGCTTCCGGGCGATGCCACGACGGCAGGCCGTAGAAGGCGTCGCGCCCGACGATCAGGCACAACGAACGCTGTGGGAAACGCGCGCGCAGGTGTTCCAGGGTGTCGACGGTGTAGGTGGTACCACCACGTTCGATTTCGAGTCGATCGACGACGAGCGGTGGACGCACGGCGCCGGCCAGCATGGCGCAGCGGTGCGTCGCGGAAGCCAATGGCGGTGGACGGTGGCCCGGCGTGTTGAGCGGGACCAGACGCATCTCTGCCAGCGCGAGTGCTTCGAGTGCCTCGAGTGCGACACGCAGGTGGCCGTTGTGGACGGGATCGAACGTACCGCCGAGCAAACCGATGGGGCCGCCCGGTTCGGCGTCGCCGTTGCACCACCCGCTCATCGCGCCGTGCACGCGCGGCTCATTCGCGCACGTGGCCGTCGCCCAGAACTACCCATTTCTGAGAGGTCAGCCCTTCCAGGCCGACCGGGCCGCGGGCGTGGAACTTGTCCGTGCTGATACCGATCTCAGCACCGAGACCGTACTCGAAGCCATCGGCGAAACGGGTTGATGC
Organism: Gammaproteobacteria bacterium; assembly: GCA_050184115.1. GTDB lineage: Bacteria > Pseudomonadota > Gammaproteobacteria > JACKNG01. The sequence continues at coordinate 171,701 of JBFXAQ010000011.1, forward strand.
GTTCACCATCACTGAGCTCGAATCGCACTCGGCGAGAAAGCGGCGCGCACGCGCGTAGTTCTCGGTGACGATGGCATCCGTGTGTTGCGACCCATAGCGTCGGATATGCTCCAAGGCATGGTCGAGATCGTCGACCACGCGCACGGCCAGGATTGGCGCGAGGTACTCGGCGTACCAATCGTCCTCGCTCGCCACGGCGACGCCGTCGTCAATTGCGCGCGTGCGTTCGCAGCCGCGCAACTCGACGCCGGCGGCGCGGTACGCGGCGAACAGCCGCGGAAAGATCCGCGCCGCGGTTGCCGGCGTCGCGAGCAAGGTTTCCATCGTGTTGCAGGTACCGTAGCGCTGGGTCTTGGCGTTGAGTGCGATGCGATAAGCCTTGTCGTCGTCCGCATCGTCATCGAGGAAGACATGGCAGACGCCGTCCAGATGCTTGATGACCGGCATGCGCGCCTCGCGGCTGACGCGCTCGATGAGCCCCTTGCCGCCGCGCGGTACGATGACGTCGACGAACTCTTCCTGCGCGAGGAGGATGCCGACGGCAGCGCGGTCGGTCGTCTCCAATACCTGTACGGCATCGCCCGGCAGGCCGGCCGACTGCAGGCCGGCGCGGACACATGCGGCGATGGCCTGGTTCGAGTCGCGCGCTTCCGATCCACCGCGCAGGATGGCGGCATTGCCGGATTTCAGACACAAGGCGGCAGCGTCGGCCGTCACGTTGGGACGCGACTCGTAGATGATGCCGACGACCCCGAGGGGGACGCGCATACGCCCGACCTGGATACCGCTCGGCCGATAGTCGAGGTTGCTGATACCGCCGATCGGATCGGGCAGGTCGGCAACTTCGCGCACGCCGGCGGCCATCGCTCGGTGGCGTGTCGGGGTGAGTTCGAGACGATCGAGGAGGGCCGCGTCCAGACCCTGAGCGCGGGCGCGCTCGAGGTCGGCGCGATTGGCGGCAAGGATGGTCTCAGTCGCCGCTTCGATGGCCGCGGCAATGGCTTGCAACGCGCGATTCTTCTCCGCGGTGGTGGCGCGCGCCATCGCCGCACTGGCGGCACGTGCCGCGCACCCGATGTCCTGCATGTAGGCCGCGACATCGCCGATCGCGTGCACACTGTCTTCTTGCATGGCGTGGTTCATTGGCTCGTCCCGTTCGGCCGCGGCCTCAGACCGCTGCCATCATCGCTTTCGCACCACGGACGCCACACAGGCGCAGGGTGAGGATCTCGAGGTCGTCCCATGGCGCACCATCGCGCCCCCCCTTGGCACACGCGTCGATGAAATTCGCGTAGGCCACGAGTTCCGCCATGGCGACAGCATCGTGGCGCTCCAGCAGGCGACGCACGGCGGGCTTACGATTGTCCCACACGCGGTACTCGGTCATCACCTTGTCGATGCCTGAGCCCTGTTCGACTGCCGCCGCCATCGCCGCCCAGGGTCGCAATGCACGCCCCAGTGCCCAGGTCACGATGGGCAGCTCGGTACCCTCTTCGCGCAATCCGCGGAGCACCCGCAGGGCGCGCGTCGCATCGCCACGTTCCAGCGCGTCGCTGAACTGGAAGATGTCGAAACGCGCGCTGTCGGTGACGGCCTGGACGACGGTGTCATCGTCGATACGCTCTGTGTCGACCAGCAGGCACAGCTTCTCGACCTCCTGTGCCGCGGCCAGCAGGTTGCCCTCGACGCGGTCGGCGATGAGAGTCGCGGCGTCGCGCGTGAGGCGTTTGCCGAAGCGCGCAGCACGTCGATCAAGCCAACCGGGCAGCTGCTCAGGACGGGGATTGCGCGTACCGACGCAAACCATGTCCTGCTCGAGCGCCTTGAACCAACGTTGCTTGCGCCCGCGGCTGTCGATCGCGCCCGCAAGGACGAGGTAGACATCATCCCCCGCCGGCAGGGCGGCGACGTGTTCCAGTATCTCGGTGCCGCGCTTGTCGGGGTTGCGCGTGCCGAGGCGGATCTCGATCAGGCGCCGCGAGGCAAATAAGGACAGCGCCTGGCTCTCGCCCAGGATGGCTTCCCAGTCGCCACCGCTGTCGGCGTCGAAAACCTGGCGCTCGACGACACCCGCCCGCTGTGCGGCGGCGCGCAGGGCGTCGCCGAGTTCGGTCAGTTGCAACGGCTCGTCGCCGTAAAGGAAGTAGGCCGGATCGAGCGTGCCGGATTGGAGCCGCTCAAGGAGGCGCTCAGCATTCAATTGCATGATGGTGCCGCCCGCGAGGCTCAACTCCCGGCCGAGTTCTCGGGTAGTCGAAGAGCCTGCAAGCGCAACGCGATCGAGGTGGCCGCGAGCTGGGCGAGTTCGCGCTGAACGATCTCGTCGACTGCCACGGTTCCCAGCACGGAGCCTTCGTCGAACACGTAATCCTGTTCGAAGGTCGCTTCTTCGCGCGGGATGAGCAACCTGCCGTCGCTGGTGCGCGCCGTGAAGGTGACTGCGAGGCCGAGTTCGATCTCACGCACTTTGCCAGTGTCGGGATCGACCGACAGGATTCGCCGATCGAATCGTTCCCGTTCGACATCCACGATGATCTGTGCCGTGCCCGGGCTCGAGACCAGGGCCCCGCCTCGATTGGTGATCTCCTGCTGCAGGGCGACGAACACATTGTAGGCGCCGGCAGAGCGGACGAAGAACTCGTGGCGCGTGGCCGAGCCGTAGTTCTGCACGCCCCGCAAATGCCAGCCGCCACAACCGCCGAGAATGCTCAGCACGACGGCGAAGACGATGACTCGTACGCCGCGCATGCCGCTACTCCGCCACCACCACGTTTACGAGCTTGCCCGGCACGACGATGATCTTGCGCAGCGTCGCGCCCTCGGTGAAACGCCTGACGTTGGTATCCGCCAGCGCCGCCGCCTCACAGGCTGCCTTGTCGGCATCGGCGGGGACCGCGACCACCGCGCGCTTGCGACCGTTGACCTGGACGACCAGCTCGATGGCATCGCGCTCGAGCGCGGTCGGATCCACCGCAGGCCATGTCGCGTCCATCAGTTCGCCACCGTGACCGAGCGCACGCCAAAGAACCTGGGCGACATGCGGCACGATCGGACTCAGCAGCAGAACCACCGTCTCCAGGCCTTCCTGGCGCACGGTGCGTGCCGGCGCGTCGTCCGACCGTGTGCGCGCGAGATGATTGACGAGTTCCATCACCGCAGCAATGGCGGTGTTGAACTTGTAACGCCGGCTGATGTCGTCGGAGACCTTGCCGATGGTTTCGTGAATGTGCCGGCGCAACACCCGGAGTTCTTCGCTCAGCACCGCGTGGTCAACACTTCCGGCCAGGCCGCCCGCAACGTGTTCCGTGGTCAGGCGCCACAAGGCTTTGATAAAGCGGAATGCGCCCTCGACCGCGCTGTCCGACCATTCGAGGCTCTGGTCGGGCGGCGCCGCGAACATCGTGTAGAGGCGCACCGTATCGGCACCGTAGCGATCGATAAGGGCCTGCGGGTCGATGCCGTTGTTCTTCGACTTGGACATCTTCTCGACCGCACCGATGGTCACCGGCTGGCCATCACGCTTGAGGCGAGCCGCCGTCACCCGGCCCTTGGTGTCAGTCTCGACCTCGACGTCGGCCGGGTTGAAATACTGCCGCCGACCGCCGCTGACATCGCGGTAATAGGTTTCCTTGCACACCATGCCCTGGGTAAGCAGGCGTGTGAAGGGCTCGTCGGACCTGACCAGGCCAGCGTCACGCATCGCCTTGTGGAAGAAGCGCGCGTAGAGCAGGTGTAGCACGGCGTGCTCGATGCCGCCGATGTAGATGTCGACCGGCATCCAGTAATCGGCGCGCTCGTCGACCATGCCGGTCGCGGCATTGGCCGAGCAAAAGCGCGAGAAGTACCAGGAGGACTCGAAAAACGTGTCGAAAGTATCCGTTTCTCGGCGACCGGGACGGCCGTCCGGCAGAGTCGCCTGCGTGAATTCCGGCATGTTGCGCAACGGCGAGGCCACGCCTTCCCAGGCGATCTCTTCGGGCAGGCGCACCGGCAGCCGTGCATCGTCCTCCGGGACGACATTGCCCGCCTCGTCGTAGAGCACGGGGATGGGGCAGCCCCAGTAACGCTGGCGTGAGACCAGCCAGTCGCGCAGGCGGTACTGCACGCGCCGTTCGGCGCGGCCGTCCCTCTCGAGTTCGGCAGCGATGGCGTCGAAAGCAGCCTGGAATTCGAGGCCATCGAAACGCCCGCTGTTGACGGTCACGCCGTAGTCCGCCCAGGCCCCGGCGGCGAGGTCGATGGCGGCACCGTCGGCGGGCGCCACGACCTGGCGAATGGGCAGCCCGTACTTGCGCGCGAATTCCCAGTCTCGCTGGTCGTGGCCGGGCACCGACATGACCGCGCCAGTGCCATAGCTCATGAGCACGAAGTTCGCCACCCACACCGGCAGCGCGTCGCCCGTGAGCGGGTGGCGCACCGTGACCGGCAGCGCCATGCCGAGCTTGTCCATCTTCTCGAGCACCGCCTCGGACGTCGATTGATGCCGGCAGGCTTCGAGAAATCCAGCGAGCGCCGGATCGTCGGCTGCCGCCGCGATGGCCAACGGATGTTCCGGAGCGACCGCCATGTAGGTCGCGCCGAGCAAGGTGTCCGGACGCGTTGTGAAGACCTCGAGCTGTCCCGAGCCGTCGCTCAGGTCGAAGCGGATCGAAAGGCCCTCTGAACGACCGATCCAGTTGCGCTGCATGGTCTTGACCGCGTCCGGCCACTCGTCCATGCGATCGAGCTCGTCGAGCAACTCGTCGGCATAAGCGGTGATGCGCAGGAACCACTGCGGGATTTCCCGTCTTTCGACCGGTGCGCCCGAGCGCCAGCCGCAGCCGTCAATGACCTGTTCGTTGGCGAGCACGGTCTGGTCGACCGGATCCCAGTTGACCACCGCCGTGGCGCGGTAGACCAGGCCCTTGTCGTACAGGCGCCGGAAGAACCACTGCTCCCAGCGGTAGTAGTCGGGGTCACAGGTGGCGAGTTCGCGATCCCAGTCGTAGGCAAAACCCAGCCGCTTGAGCTGGCCGCGCATGTAGGCGATGTTCGAGCGCGTCCACTCGGCCGGCGGCACGTTGTTCTCGATCGCGGCATTCTCCGCTGGCAGGCCAAAGGCGTCCCAGCCCATCGGTTGCATGACATTCTTGCCCTGCATGCGCTGGTAGCGCGCGATGACGTCACCGATGGTGTAATTGCGCACGTGTCCCATGTGCAGGCGCCCACTGGGGTAGGGGAACATGCACAGGCAGTAGAACTTCTCCCGCGCGGGATCCTCGGTGACCCGGAACACGCCAGCGCGTTCCCAGTGTTCCTGTACCGCCGGCTCGAGCACGGCCGGGTCATAGCGTTCTGTCAGGCGATCCTGCATCGATCATCGCGCCCGTGGGCGCCCTTAAACTCTGGACGGGGAAGACAACAGCAAGAGGCCGGGGCCCGAACGGGGTTACCGGGCCGGGACGGGGGAGATTGCTGCGCCGCGAAGCATACCGTAGCGCCCGGCGCAGGCGCAAAAAGAGGGAGCCGACCGGGCAGCCGGCTCGTGGCCTGTCGGCCGCAGGAGGGTAGGGGCCTCAGGGCGAGGCGGCGGTGACGCGATCGCGGTTCTTCTGCAGGGTCGATTCGCCGATACCGCGCACCAGGAGCAAGTCGTCGACGGTCTTGAAAGGCCCGTGCTTGTCGCGGTACTCGACGATCGCCTGGGCTTTGGCCGGCCCGACGCCGTCGAGACCGGCGGCCAGTGCGGCCGCATCGGCCGTGTTGAGGTTGAGGGGTTCCGCCGCGCTGCCCGTCAAGCTGAGTAGCACGAGGGCGAGGGCCATGAGATATCTCATTCTGGACATGTCCTTGTCTCCTTATATCGTCTGTCCTTGGCACGGGATGCGACATCCCGTCGCCGGCTGCCACTGGGTGCGCAGCCGTGACAAGCAGGTTACGCCCTGGCAGCCTGTCAGCGCCAACGTCAAACGCGGCGTAGCCCGGTGACAAAGCGGGAAATCTTCCCGATCTGGCCCATGCGACACCGATGCCGTGTGGGTCCTGGATGTGACGCCCGCGTCATTTGGCTGTAACAATGCCACCTTGTAATACGTCTCGCCATGCTGCCGCTTTCCGTTCAGCCCCAGCCCATGACCGCGACCGTACTGATCGTCGAGGACGAGCCCGCCATACGCCAGATGCTGGGATTTGCCCTCGTTGCCGAGGGATACAGCTTTCTCGAAGCCGGGGACGTCGAGGCTGCCTACCAGGTACTCAAGTCCTGCACGCCCGACCTCATCCTGCTCGACTGGATGCTGCCCGGATTGAGCGGCCTCGATCTGGCGCGCCGTCTCAAGCGAGACCAGGAAACGGCGTCGATACCCATCATCATGCTCACCGCCAAGGGCGCCGAGGCCGACAAGGTTCGTGGGCTCGACAGCGGCGCCGACGATTTCGTCACCAAGCCGTTCTCGACTCGAGAGCTGCTGGCACGGGTGCGCGCGGTCATGCGACGGGTCCAGCAGCCGGAGAACAACGAACTGTTCGAGACTGGCCCGCTCAGTGTCGATTTGCGCAGTAACCGCGTGACCTGCCAGGGCCATGGCGTCGAGCTGAGCCCGACGGAGTTCCGCCTGCTCAAGTTCTTCGTCAGCAATCCCGAACGCGTCTACACTCGCAGCCAGCTGCTGGACAGCGTGTGGGGCGCAGACACCTACATCGAGGAGCGCACGGTCGACGTCCACATCCGGCGCCTGCGCAAGCTGTTCGAGCCCTTCCATTGCGACGCCTACATCCAGACCGTGCGCGGCGTCGGTTACCGGTTCTCGACACGTCTCGATTGACCGGGATCAGTGCCGTCGACGCGTTGACGCCTGCAATCGCAAGGGGAATCGGCGCATAATCGCGCCCAGCCCTGCGCCTCCCGAAGCACTGCCATGCAGCATCAGGACCTCTGGCGAGCGTTGGCCTTCGTTCTCGCGGGCCTCGTGCTCGGCCTCCTCACCGGCGCCATGGCGTGGTCCCTCCTCGCCACCGCCGTCGCCTACATCGCCTGGCTCCACCACGGCCTGGCCGAGCTCCTGGTGTGGTTACGCCACCGCAAGGAACACGAACCACCCGAACACCCGGGGGTGTTCGAGGAAGTCACGCTGGAAGTCGATTACCTGCGTGAGCGGCACAAGAAGCGCAAGAAGAAGCTCGCCAGCTACCTCAAGCAATTCCAGAACGCGACCCGGGCCCTGCCCGATGCGACGGTCGTGCTCGATATCGACGATGAAGTGCGTTGGGCAAACAGCGCGGCGCGGCGCGACCTGGGGATCTGCTGGCCGGAGGACGTCGGTCAACGGATCACCAACCTCGTCCGCACGCCGGCCTTGCGTAGCTACATCGAAGCGACCCGCGGCGAAGAGGGCACCAGTATCGAGATCGAGGGGCCGCTGGACTCCGAGCGCTATCTCAGCGTCCTCACCGCGCCTTACGGGGTCGACCAGCGCATCCTGGTCGCGCGCGACGTCACCCAGCTCCACCTGGCCAACCAGATCCATACCGATTTCGTCGCCAACGTCTCGCACGAGCTACGTACTCCGATCACCGTTTTCCAAGGTTACCTGGAGATGTTGCGCGACCAGCATGAACAGGCACCGCCAGCTTGGCGGCCGGCGCTGGAACAGATGTCGGCCCACGCTCGACGCATGCAGAACCTTGTCGAGGAACTGCTTCTGCTGTCCAGCCTGGAGAGCGAACTGCGCGTGCCGCGCCCGGAAATCGTCGATGTACCGGCGCTGATCAGCGACATCCACGGGCGTGCCCGTGAACTGAGCGGCCCTGACGAGCATCTCTTCACGCTGGAGATCGACGGCTCGCTGTGTCTCAACGGCGCTCGCACCGAGATCGACAGCGCTTTCGCCAACCTCGTATTCAACGCGGTGCAATACACGGGACCGCGCGGGATCATCCGGGTACGCTGGTACCAGGACGATTCCGGCGCGCATTTCTCGGTCGAGGACAACGGCATCGGCATCGCTCCGGAATACCTGCCGCGACTTACTGAACGCTTCTACCGCGTCGATCCTTCACGCGCCCGCGAGCAACGCAACGGCGGCACGGGTCTCGGCCTCGCCATCGTCAAGCACGTATTGTCGCGCCATGGCGCCACCCTCGCCATCACCAGCACACCCGGCAAGGGTAGTTGCTTCCGTGCCGACTTCCCGCCCGGCGAAATCCGCCTGCGCGAAGCCATCACCAACCCCGCTGCGCGCGAAACGGGCTGAAAACGCCCGTCAGTCTTCTCCGCGGCGACGTAACTCGAGTTCCTGCTCGACCTGTTCCAACGCGACGTGGCGAACGTCCTTGCCCTCGACGAGGTAGATGACGTTCTCGCAGATGTTGCGCGAGTGATCGCCGATGCGCTCGAGCGCACGCAGCGACAACACGGCATCGAGGACCGGTGTGATCGAGCGCGGATCTTCCATCATGTAGGTGATGAGATGACGCATGATGACGTCGGTTTCCGCATCGATCTCGCGGTCTTCGTGGGCGACGCGGAACGCGGCCTCGGAATCCATGCGGGCGAATGCATCGAGTGACGCGCGCAGCATGCGCCGCACGTGATGCCCCATCGCCAGCATGCCGACGTAATAGGTTGTGAGCGCGGTGGTATTGCGCAGGTTGAGCACGAGCCGCGCAATCTTCTCCGCTTCGTCGCCGATGCGTTCGAGATCGGTGATGGTCTTGCTCACGGCCAGCACGAGACGCAGGTCGCCCGCTGCGGGCTGGCGTCGCAGCAGGATCTCGGTGCAGTCGGAGTCGATCTCGACCTCCAGTGCGTTGACCTTGTAGTCGTTGACGGCGACGTATTCGGCCGCTTCGAAATTGCCCTTGGCAAAACAGTCGAGCACCCGGTGCAGATGGTCTTCGACGAGCCCCCCCATGGCCAGGACCTTGGAGCGGATGTCTTCGAGCTCCTTGTCGAACTGTTGCGAGATGTGATGCGGAAGATTGGAGGCTGCCATCTGTTTGCTCTCCCTCGGTGACCTTGCCCACCCCGTACCGGTCGTCGCCGTGGGGTCGTCGTCCTATCGTTTCAGCCGTAACGACCCGTGATGTAGTCCTCGGTCTGCTTGCGGCGAGGTGTGGTGAACAGCGTGCGTGTTTCACCGAATTCGATCAGGTCACCCATGTACATGAACGCCGTGTAATCGGATACGCGCGCCGCCTGCTGCATGTTGTGCGTGACGATGACGATGGTGTAGTCGCGCTTGAGTTCGTAAATGAGCTCCTCGATCTTGAGCGTCGAGATCGGATCGAGCGCTGAAGCCGGCTCGTCGAGGAGCAGGACCTCGGGCTCTATGGCGATGGCGCGCGCAATGACCAGGCGCTGTTGCTGACCACCCGACAATCCAAGGGCGTTGTCGTGCACGCGATCCTTGACTTCATCCCACAGCGCCGCTCCACGCAGGGCGCGCTCCACCGCCTTGTCGAGCGTGCGGCGACTCTTCACGCCCTGGATGCGCAGGCCGTAGGCGACATTCTCGTAGATCGACTTTGGGAACGGATTAGGCTTCTGGAAAACCATACCGACGCGGCGACGCAGCTGTGCGACGTTGACCTCGCGATCGTAGATGTTCTGGCGATCGAGCCGGATCTCACCGTCGATGTGGACGTCATCGATGAGGTCGTTCATGCGATTGAAGCAGCGCAGCAGGGTCGACTTGCCACAGCCGCTGGGCCCGATGAAGGCCGTGACCATCTTCGATGGGATGGCCATGTTGATGTCGTTCAGAGCGCGCTTGTCACCGTAGTACAAGTTGAGATTCACGACTTCGAGGCAGATCGGATTCGCCTGCGTCACGGCATCGCCGTCACGCAGGGTGTGCAATGTCCTGCCCGAAACCATGCCCTCGGCGCCGGGATCCGTCGCGCTTCTGCTCATGGAAGGCGTTCCAGAATCAGGTTTCGGCTGCATTGTACTTTTCCCGCAAACGGTTGCGAATCGTGATCGCCGCCAGGTTCAGGGCCACGATGATGACGACGAGCAGCAAGGCGGTCGCATAGACCAACGGGCGTGCGGCCTCCACGTTGGGGCTCTGGAAGCCGACGTCGTAGATATGGAAGCCGAGATGCATGAACTTCCGGTCGAGATGCAGGAACGGGAAATTGCCATCAAGCGGCAGGCTCGGTGCCAGCTTGACCACACCGACCATCATGAGCGGCGCAACCTCGCCCGCCGCACGTGCGACAGCCAGGATCAGGCCGGTCATCATCGCCGGCGTCGCCATCGGCAACACCGTGCGCCACAGCGTCTCGGCCTTGGTTGCGCCGAGGGCGAGACTGCCTTCACGAATGCTACGCGGGATACGCGCCAACCCTTCCTCGGTTGCCACGATCACCACGGGCACGGTCAACAGGGCGAGCGTGACGGAAGACCATAGCAGCCCGGGGGTGCCGAAGGTCGGTGCCGGCAGGGCTTCGGGAAAGAATAGCCGGTCGATCGAACCGCCGAGGAAATAGACGAAGAAACCGAGGCCAAACACGCCGTAGACCACTGAAGGCACGCCGGCAAGGTTGTTGACGGCGATGCGGATGATGCGCGTCAGCGTACCCTGCTGGGCGTATTCACGCAGGTAAATCGCGGCAATGACGCCGAAGGGTGTCACGAAAACCGACATCAGCAACACCATCAGGACGGTGCCGAAGATGGCAGGGAAGACGCCGCCCTCGGTGTTGGCTTCGCGCGGTTCGTCGGCGACGAACTCGCCGGCCTTGTCGAGGTAGTGACCGAGCTTCGCGAACCAGCCCATCGCATTTGGACGAAATACCCGTACCAGCTTGGCAAACGACAGTTCACGCGACTCACCCGACACGGTATGCACGAGGAGGACGTCGCGCTCGATATCGTGGTGCAACGTATCCAACTCTGCCGCCAGTGCCTGGTAGCGCTGGTCGAGTTCCGCGCGTTCGGCGGTGATCGCGACATAGGCTTCGTCTGCCGCGGAAACGCCGTCGAGTTGCAACCGTCGTTCGCGCAGGCGCACGCGTTCGAGGGCGTAATTGACCGCATCCATGCCCTCGTTCTCGATAGTCGCGATGCGCCGGGCGAGCTCGCGCTTGCGCGCCAAGCGGGCTTCGATTTCCGGCCACGGTTCGCCGCTTATCGAAATCGCGGTATCGCCCTCGCGGATACCATCGACGAAACCGTAGAAGTTGCCCCATTCCTCGCGTTCGGCAACGAAGACATCGGTGGGATAGCGCGCAGCGGCGACGTCGATGTCATTGACCCAGCGGAAATCGGCGCCAGAGACGTCGCGATTGCCGACCTTGAGCAGGAAACGCTCGACGAATTCGCGTTCGACCGGCACCTCCGTGCCCAGGTCGCGCACACGTGCGGCCGTGACGGTTTCGTGATCGGCATACTCGCCGAGCATCCTGCTACCGTCTCTCAGCGTGAGTTCGGCGACCGGGGCAGGCCAGAAATGGCCCATGCCGCGCAGTGTGATGAGCGCAAGCAGACCGACGACCATGATGAGACTCACGCTCACGGTGCCGGCGGTGAGCCAGATCCAGGGCTGGCCCGACGCCATCCACTCGCGCAGGCTCGGGCGCCGATCGGCGGTGTCCACCACGTGCGCGGGTCGTGCCATTCCGCCTACAGGCTCGCGTACTTGCGCCGCAACCGCTGGCGCACGATCTCAGCCAGCGTATTGACGGCGAACGTCACCAGGAACAACACCAGCGCGGCAAGGAACAACACGCGGTAATGCGTCGAATGGACCTCGGACTCCGGCATCTCGACCGCGATGTTGGCTGACAAGGCGCGAAAGCCCTGGAAGATGTTGAGGTCCATGATCGGCGTGTTACCGGTTGCCATCAGGACGATCATGGTTTCGCCGACCGCACGGCCCATCCCGATCATCAGCGCCGAGAAGATGCCCGGGCTGGCCGTCAGCAACACGACCTTGATCGCGGTTTGCCACGGCGTCGCGCCGAGCGCCAGCGAGCCCATGGTCAGCGAACGCGGCACGCTGAACACGGCGTCCTCGCTGATGGTGAAAATCGTCGGGATGACCGCAAATCCGATGGCGATGCCTACGACCAGCGAATTGCGCTGGTCGTAGGAGATGCCCCAGGTCTCGTGCAGCCAGTGCGGCGCACTGCCATTGAAAAACAACACTTCGAGCCACTGGCCGAGTTCGATGCACAACCATGCCGCGAGGCAGGTTACGGGAACCAGGAGCAAGGCTTCCCAGCCGTCCGGCACGCGATGACGCAAGCCGGCAGGCAGGCGTGTCCATGCAAACGCCGCCAGGAACATGGTCAATGGTAGGACGGGAAGACAGAGGAAGAACCCGACCAGGTCGCGTTCGATCAAGGGCGCCAGCCACAGTCCGGCGAGAAAGCCCAGAATGACGGTCGGCAGTGCCGCCATCACCTCGATGGTGGGTTTGACGATGTTACGCACGGGCGGCGACATGAAATAGGCGGTGTAGATGGCGCCCAGCACCGCCAGCGGCATGGCGAAGAGCATGGAGTAGAACGCCGCCTTGAAGGTACCGAACGCCAACGGCGTCAGACTGAACTTGGGCTCGAAGTCAGCGCTGGCCGCCGATGACTGCCAGATGAACTCGGGCCCTTCGCGGTTCTCGTACCAGACACGCCCCCACAGCGCCCGCCAGGACACTTCCGGATGCGGGTTGTGCACCTCGAGCACACGGTACTCGCCGCCCGCATCCGAATAGATGATGCCATCCGCACGCGGCGCGAAGGCCAGCGCCGTGACCGTGCGTGCCGTCGTCGGCAGCGCCGTCAACTGCCGCCCGGCGGTGGCATGGTAGAGCCCGAGATTGCCGGCGGTATCGATGGCGGCGTAGCCCTTGCGGAAATGTTCGGGCGCGATGTGGGCGATGCCGGCCGGTAAGGGTTCGAATTCGCGGACGCGTGCCAGCGTGTAGTTGTTGTGGGCATCGCGCACAGGAAACCATTGCGCGAGTCGCCCCTTGGAATCGCCGAACACGAGCGAGACGCCGCCGCTGAGCATGGTGGCAGCAGTGACCTGGCTGTCCCCGTCGAACAGGCTCGCCCGATCGACCAGAACGGGGCGCGCCTTGTTCGCGATATCGTAGAAACTCAGCACGCCGTTGGTCGAAACCGTGAACAGGCGCCGCTGCCCTGGATTCATGACGACGTGAATCACGTCCTCGCCGTCGAGGTCGAGTTCGGTGCGAGTACGTTCGAAGCTGACCTCGTCATCGAGCAGCGAAGTCTGGCGCGTGATGTTCAGCAAACGCAGCCGTCCGTCGGCCGTGACACCGGCGAGTGTCGCCTCGTCGTCATCTGCCTGGCCGGCGAGAAGGCGCACGGCCGCGCCGTCGCCGGCGAGGTCGTGAGGGGTGGTGCCATAGGGAAAGCCCAACGACGGGGTCACGACGCGGCGGTCGTCGGGGTAGGACACCTGGTAGCGGGTCCGGGCGATGACCACCCGGCCATCGTCGGTGGAAGCGAACACGGTCCCGGCAGACGGTGCGCCGGCGGCGACCGCTGAGACCCGGCTGGCGCCACCGGTCTCGTCGAGGAGGTTACCGGCGAGCCGCTCCTGGCCGCTCTCGAGGTCGACGAAGCGCCAGCTGCCGCGGGTGTCGACGGCGAAGCCGAGTCCGGCATACTCGTCGAGCGCAACCAGCGTGGTCGGGGATTCGTCGGCGACGCTGACGGCGGCGCTCGGACGAATCGTCGCGCCCGCGAACAAGGGCAGGACGGTGTACAAAAGATAGAAAAAAATCAATAAGATGGCGATTATCACCGATACCCCACCCACGCCCATCACGAGGCCGAAGGCGCGGTCCTTGAGCAGGCGCATGCGCTCCCGTGGCGAAGTCGTGCGCACGTCTTGGGCGGTCGCGCTGGCAGGAACGGCGGGGCTGTCGGGGGGCATGTTCGTATCGGATCACTCGGTCGGCGCCGGCTGTGCCGTACCGACCATTGCCGGGCCCCGGGGGCGTGGGGGCGAGTGCCGCGGCCTCGCGGGCGTGAGCGTCTCGCGCGGCCATCGATTCTCGTGCGCAAATATTACAGAAATATTACAGCGCCACCGCAAGCGGCGCAGTCACCGTTCCGCCGCGATGTAGCAGATCCAGCCGGCATCGGCGTCGGCGCATTCCACCGGGTAGAACTCGCCACTGCCGGTCTCCTCGTCCTCGTCCCAGCCTTGCCAGTAGACGGTCGTCCGGCCGAAGCCGGCCTCGGCGAGGATTTCCCGGATCTCCGGCAGCGTCCACAACCGCCAGTCATAGCTGAAGGCGCGCTTGAGCTTCGAGCCATCGGGGAAATGGAAATGGATGTGGCAGGTGAGATCGCCGTTGACCGGGTTGTACGATGCCTGGTCCCAGACGTAGGTGAAGCCCTTGTGCCGGGTGCGTTCCTTGAGCACGCGGAAGGCGTCATGGCCGCCGTAGCAATCGAGGAAGAAGATGCCGTCCTCGTTGAGGGTTTCGAGCACGCGGCGGAAGTAGCGGCGCATCAAGCGGCGCTCCTTGAACAGCCAGTAGCTGAAATTCATCGCCAACACGATATCCTGCAGCGGCGTACTGGCACGCATCACGTCGTCGTTCAGCAACGCGATGCGCTTGCGCTGGGCCGGCGCCAGCGCGGCAACATGGTGACCCTCGCCCCACGCCAACACGTCCGGGTCCAGATCGATCCCGGTCGCGTAATTGTCGTGCCGCCGCCGTACCCACTCGCAGGCAGTGTTGGCGGTGCCGCAGAAATCCTCGCGTAGGTAGCGCGCGCGACGGCCGCGCCGCCGCGCGAATTCGTCGTCGACGAAATCGATCTCGGCTTCGACGTTCTGCACCGCAGACTCGTACAGAACGTGCCGGTCGGAACGGTCCGCCTTGGTCGAACGTTGTTTGCGCCGCGCCTTGGGCTGCGCCTTGTCGGGGTCTCCTTTGACCATGGTCAAACTGCCACCTCGCCGGCTTGCGACGGTTGCCAAAAGCGCGCAATGTTAAGGGCAATGGTCGCATATTGCATCCGGCTCGCGTCCGGTATCGCGGCCCGCGCTCACGCACACGGTGTTCTATGGATGCGAAAGCCATCCGGATCGGCGATCCGGAACTGTACTTCAATCGCGAACTGAGCCTGCTCGAGTTCAACCGGCGCGTGCTGGAGCAGGCCAAAGACGACTCCAACCCGCTGCTCGAGCGCCTGCGCTTCCTGTGCATCTCGAGCAGCAACCTCGACGAGTTCTTCGAGATCCGCGTCGCCGGGCTCAAACAGCAGGTCGTCTTCAATGCGGCCCAGACCGGCCCAGATCAGATGGCCCCAGCGGAGCAGCTGCGCGCAATCAGTGAGACGGCGCACGCACTGGTCGCCGAGCAATACCGCGTCCTGAACGAGGAACTGTTGCCACAGCTCGCTGACGCCGGCATCCACTTCCTGAAGCGCAGCGAATGGAACGCACGCCAGGCGGTATGGGTGCGGCGCTTCTTCAACCGCGAGTTGCTTCCGGTGCTGAGCCCCATCGGCCTCGATCCCTCTCATCCCTTCCCGCGCATCCTGAACAAGAGCCTGAATTTCCTGGTCTCACTCGAAGGTACCGACGCCTTCGGGCGCAATTCGGTCATCGCCATCGTGCAGGCGCCGCGCTCGTTGCCGCGCATCATCAACATCCCTGAGACCTACGCCAACGGCCCACACGAGTTCGTCTTCCTGTCGTCGATCATCCATGCACACGTGGACGACATCTTCCCTGGCATGAAAGTCACCGGCTGTTACCAGTTCCGCGTGACGCGCAACAGCGATCTCTTCGTCGACGACGAAGAAGTGGAGGATCTCTTGCAGGCGCTCGAAGGCGAACTGCAGCAGCGTCGCTTCGGCGATGCCGTACGCCTCGAGGTCGCCAGCGAATGCCCGGAAGAGATGACCAGCCTGCTCAAGCACGAGTTCAACCTGCTCGAACCGGACATCTACTCCTGCAATGGCCCGGTCAACCTGACCCGCCTCATGGCCGTGCCAGACATGATCGAGCGCCCTGATCTCAAGTTCCCGCCCTTCACGCCGAGCCGCCCACTGAGGCTCAAGCGTAATGCCGACATGTTCGACGTCATCCGTCGCGGCGATGTGCTGCTGCATCATCCGTTCCAATCGTTCACACCGATCACCGATTTCCTGTTCCAGGCCGCGCGCGACCCGGAGGTACTGGTCATCAAGCAGACTCTCTACCGCACTGGCCCGGATTCGGCCATCGTGCAGGCCCTGGTCGAAGCGGCGCGAGAGGGCAAGGAAGTCACCGTCGTCATCGAACTCAAGGCGCGGTTCGACGAAGAGGCCAACATCGAGCTCGCCACGCGCCTCCAGGAAGCTGGCGCGCACGTCGTCTACGGCATCGTCGGGCACAAGACACACGCTAAGATGATCCTGGTGGTGCGCCGCGAGGGTAAGCAGTTGCGTCGCTACGTGCACCTCGGCACCGGCAACTACCACGCTCGTACCGCACGGGTGTACACCGACTACGGCCTGTTCACCTGCGACAACACCATCGGCGTCGACGTGCAGAAGATCTTCCACCAGCTCACCGCGCCAGGCCGCGCCGGCAAGCTGAAGAAACTGCTGCAATCGCCGTTCACCATGCACCGGACGGTCATCGACCTCATCAACCGCGAAGCTGCGCTGGCGCGGACCGGCAAGCCGGCTCGCATCATCGCCAAGATGAATGCACTGTCCGAAGTACAGACCATCAACGCGCTCTACGAAGCCTCGATGGCAGGGGTCAAGATCGATCTCATCGTGCGCGGGGTATGTGCGCTCAGGCCCGGCTTCGAAGGTGTGTCCGACAACATTCGCGTCCGATCCATCGTCGGCCGCTTCCTCGAACACTCACGGGTGTTCTGCTTCCACAACGACGGCGCGCCGGAAATCTATCTATCCAGTGCGGACTGGATGGGGCGCAACTTCTTCAACCGCGTCGAGACGGCCTTCCTCGTCGAAGACAAGCGCCTGCACCAGCGCATCATGAAGGAATGCCTGACCAACTATCTCGCTGACAACACCCGTGCCTGGCTGCTGCGCAGCGATGGTACTTACGCGCGCGCCAAGCCGGGCTCGTCGCGGGCGCGCGATGCCCAGCAGATCCTGCTCGACAGCCTGTCCGGCTGAGGTTACTTGATCTTGAACTTGATGCCGGCTGGCTTGAGATAACCTGCTTCTGAATCGAGGTCGGCGCGTGTCAACGGGTGGCCACCGAGCCAGCCGGGCGGGAAACCGAGCTTGAGAGCGTCTCCGTCGACCTTGAGCGTGAACGGCGGCACAGGCTCCTCGCTGCGCCGGCGATGCAGCACGCAGGCGATGCGCAGCAGCACGCATAGACGTCGCACGAGGGTGACCTGCTCGGGTGGGAAACGTCCGAGTTCGGCCAGGGGGAACTTGCGACGGTGGCCGCGCACCAGGGCCGCGAGGCGGCGTTGGTCGCCGCGCGCGAATCCGGGCATCTCGAGGTTCGAGAGCAGGTACTCGCTGTGCTTCTGGTATTGGCTGTGCGAAACACTGAGACCGATCTCGTGCAGCACCGCAGCCCAGCGCAGGATCCGTCGTGGATCCTCTCCGTTGATGCCCCAGGCCGGCGCCGCCTGTTCATAGAGCGCTGACGCGGTGGCCGCGACCCGTTCGCTGTGGACGCTGTCGATTTGATAACGCCGCACCAGCTCCGCCACGGTCTGTTCGCGGACGTCCTCCTGGTGCAGGCGCCCGAGCAGGTCGTAGAGCAGACCCTCGCGCAGCGCGCTCTGCGACACCCGCATGCGTTCGATACCGAGCGCCTCGAAGGTGGCGGCGAGGATGGCGACGCCACCCGGCAACACCGGGCGGCGGTCCTCGGAAAGCCCGTCGAGGACGAGGGCGTCGACGTGCCCGGCGCCGACCAGCACCTGCTTGAGACGTTCGAGGCTCTGCGGCGTGATACCTTCCTCGCTCCAACCCTGGCGCATGACGATTTCGCGCACCGCCAGGATCGTGCCAGAAGCTCCGATCGCCGATTGCCAGCCAAGACGCCTGTATGTGATCTCGATGGCCTCCAATTCCTGACGCGCGGCGATCTCGGCCGCACGCAGCGCCTTGGCTTCGATGCGTCCATCGGAGAAGAACGCCGCCGAGTGGCTGACGCAGCCCATGTGCAGGCTTTCCATGTAGAGCGGGTCGAAGTGGCGACCAAGAATGAACTCGGTGCTACCGCCACCGATGTCCATGACCAGTCGCTGTTCGGCGTCGTCTTCCAGGCCATGCGAGACACCGAGGTAGATCAGGCGCGCCTCTTCGTGGCCGGATATGACGTCGATGGGGTGACCGAGGGCGCTCTCGGCGCGGGTGATGAAGTCCCAGGCGTTGCGCGCCTTGCGCAGCGTGTTGGTGCCGACCACGCGCACGGCCCCACGGGGAAGGTCGCGGACCCGTTCCCCGAACTGCTCCAGGCAGGCCAGCGCACGGGCCATGGCCTTGTCGCTGATGTTGTTGTCCTCGTCGAGGCCGGCGGCGAGGCGCACCGTCTGGCGCATACGATCGACGACGCGGAAGCCGTGCTCCTGCGCACGGGCAACAATCATGTGGAAACTGTTCGAGCCGAGGTCGACCGCCGCCAGGGTGGGGTTGCCGTCGGTGTACGGAGTACTCATGCCTGCGATCCCGGGTAACGGGGGGGACGCCGAGCCCCGCCATACGCTGACGCCGAACAGGAATGACGCCGCGGGGGCGATTATACTGCACCGCACCCAATCCATGCCGGAGCATCCCGCGATGAGCGACGACAACATCAAGCGCGTCACGCCACCCGAGGCTGCGCGCGTCCTGGCCGACGACCCGACGGCGATCCTGATCGACGTCCGCTCGAAGGTGGAGTTCGACTACGTCGGACACCCGGCCGGAGCGACCAACGTGATGTGGAAGGACTACCCCGGCTGGCAGGAGAATCCCGCCTTCGTCGACGAGGTCCGCGCCGTACTCGCGGCCAGTGGCGGTGACCAGGTGAGCCGCCCAGTCCTGGCCATCTGCCGCTCGGGCGCCCGCTCGCTGGCCGCGGCCAAGGCCTTGGTAGCGGCGGGCTACACCAATCTCTACAACGTCGAGGAAGGCTTCGAGGGCGACAAGGACGGCGCCGGCCACCGCCGCACCGTCAGCGGCTGGCTCGCCCACGGCCTACCCTGGGAGCAGACCTGAAGACGGGGCGCGTCAGCCGGCGACCGGCGCTTCGTCCCGGTCGCGACCGCACTGCCAGCAGCATTCGAACTCACCCTCGACGAGTTCACCGCAGCCCGCGCAACGCCAGTCATCGCCGGGTTCGCGTGGTGCTTCGGCTGCGGCGATGAGACGACGGGCAAGCGCCTCGTCAATCTCGTCGACCACCCAGATTTCAGGCCAGCACTCGTTCAACGGCAGTTCGCCGATTCCCCCGCCCAGGTAGCCGTTGCGCAACAGGCAGGTTATCCCAGCGCTCTCCAGTACGGACAGCAGCCAGCCGGCGTGGACGGGATCGGGCGAGACGTGCACCCGTTTCATCGCGCGGCACTTCCTGTTCGGGTATCAGCCGGGCGTATAATGCTGCGCCGCCGCACCGACGCGGCCAAAACCACCCGCGCCGGTCTCGTCTCCGGGGCCCGGCTCGCCATCCCGCGCAACATATTCATCGGTTCGTATGTCTACCACGCATCTCCGCAACATCGCCATAGTCGCGCACGTCGATCATGGCAAAACCACCCTCGTCGACGAACTGCTCAAGCAGTCGGGCACGCTCGACCAGCGCAAAAGCCAGGGCTCCGAGCGCGTGATGGATTCGAACGCTCTCGAACGTGAGCGTGGCATCACCATCCTGGCCAAGAACACCGCATTGACGTGGAACGGCTACCGCATCAACGTCGTCGACACCCCCGGCCACGCCGACTTCGGAGGCGAGGTCGAGCGCATCCTGTCGATGGTCGACTCGGTGCTTCTGCTGGTCGACGCCGTCGACGGACCCATGCCCCAGACCCGCTTCGTGACCCAGAAGGCCTTTGCCCGCGGGCTGGCCCCGTTGGTCGTGATCAACAAGTGCGACCGCGAGGGCGCGCGGCCACACTGGGTACTCGACCAGACCTTCGAGCTGTTCGACCGCCTCGGCGCTACCGACGCCCAGCTCGACTTCCCTGTCGTCTACACCTCAGCCATCAAGGGCTACGCGCGGCATGAACCGGGCGGTCCCGAGACAGACATGCGCATCCTCTTCGAGACCATCGTCGAGCGCGTCGCGCCTCCCAGCGTCGTCCCCGGTGAGGCGCTGCAGATGCAGGTGAGCGCGCTGGATTACTCGAGCTACGTCGGCGCCATCGGCATCGGCCGCATCAACCGCGGGCGATTGCGTCCCAGCCAGGGCGTCGTGATCGTCGATCGCGACGGCCACGAGCGTCGCGGCCGCGTGCTCGAGGTGCTCGGTTTCCAAGGCCTCAACCGCGAGGCCCGCGAGGAGGCCGAGGCCGGCGACATCGTCGCCGTCACCGGCATCGACGAATTGCGCATCTCCGACACCCTGTGCGACCCGGCCGCGGTCGAGGCGCTCCCCGCGCTGTCGGTCGACGAACCCACCGTCAGCATGACCTTCGAGGTCTCCGATTCGCCCTTCGCCGGGCGTGAGGGCCGCTTCGTCACCAGTCGCCAGATCATCGAGCGTCTCGAGCGCGAGCTGGTCCACAACGTCGCCTTGCGGGTCGAACCGACTGCCGACCCCAAGATCATGTTGGTCTCCGGGCGCGGCGAACTGCATTTGTCGATCCTCATCGAAAACATGCGCCGCGAAGGCTACGCGTTCTGTGTCGGGCGACCGCAGGTCATCGTCAAGACCATCGACGGCGTCAAGTGCGAACCCTTCGAGCAGCTGGTCGTCGACGTGCCCGAGGACTTTCAGGGCGCGGTGATGGAGAAACTGGGCCAGCGCCGCGGCCAGCTCAAGAACATGCAGAGCGACGGCCAAGGTCGCGTGCGTCTCGACTACGAAATCCCGGCGCGCGGCCTGATCGGCTTCCGCACCGAGTTCCTCACCGCAACCTCGGGCACAGGGCTATTGTTCCACAGTTTCGACAGCTTCCGTCCGCTCGAGCCCGGCGCCATCGCGCCGCGCAAGAACGGCGTGTTGATCGCCAACGCACCGGGCAAGGCGCTCGGATTCGCCCTGTTCAACCTGCAGGAACGCGGCCGTCTGCTGGTCAAGCCAGGCGACGAGATCTTCGAAGGCATGATCGTCGGCATCCACTCGCGCGACAACGATCTCGTGGTCAACGCGATGAAGGCCAAGCAGCTGACCAACATCCGCGCTGCAGGCAACGACGAAAACATCCTGCTGACCCCACCGTGGCGCTTCGATCTCGAGCAGGCACTGGAGTTCATCGACGACGACGAACTGGTCGAGGTCACGCCACTGGCCATCCGCCTGCGCAAGCGCGAGCTGAAGGAGGTCGATCGCAAACGCACCCAGCGTGCCGCCGAACGAGCCGCTGAGGGCGTCACTTGATCGGCCTTATCCAGCGGGTCGACAAAGCCCAGGTCGAGGTCTCCGGCGAGGTCATTGGTAGCATCCAGCGTGGGCTGATGGCGCTCGTCGGTGTCGAGCGCGGTGATACCGAGACGGAGGCCCGGCGGCTGCTCGAACGCATGCTGGGCTACCGTGTGTTTCCCGACGCCGAGGGCCGCATGAACCTGTCCCTGGCCGACATCGACGGTGGCCTGCTGCTGGTACCTCAGTTCACCCTTGCCGCCGATACGCGCAAGGGCATGCGCCCGAGCTTTACCCCGGCGGCGGCACCGGAGGACGGCAAGCGTCTGTTCAGCTACCTCGTCGCCGAAGCGCGCAAGGCCTATCCGCGGGTCGGCAGCGGGCGCTTCGGCGCCCACATGAAAGTCACCTTGGTCAACGACGGGCCGGTGACTTTCTGGCTCGAGGTCACGCCGACCGCCAGCCCACCGCCCGCGGACTGAGCCAAGCAACGCCCCGCGGTGGCGCTGCTCAAGCGCCGCCGGCAAACATGGCGATCGCTCTTGCCGTGGCCGTGGCGCCATTACCGAGTGTGATCGAGTAGTGGTTGGTATCGGGGATCTCCTGCCAGGCGAGCTGGGCAATGGTCTCTACCTTGGTCTTCACCGCGGCTACCGGCATCAGCGGTTGCGGCTGATTGAGCAGGCCTCGCACCGCGGTTAGCAGCAGCATCGGCAGTGCGACCCGGTCGATCATCGTCACCATTTCGTCGCGCATGAGATCGAGCCCGTCGGCACGCACGGCAGCCTCGCGCGCACGGCTCTTCAGGTGCGGCGGCTCGCCTTCGAGGTCGTAAGTGAAATAGGCCTCGACGTGTTCGTTCCAGGCAGCCGCGTCGGCACAGGCCGGATGCTCGTGCCAGAACGCGAGGTACGCCTCGCGCGATGCGAACTCCCGGCGCAGGCGCGCCAGGGCCGGTCCCAGCGTGCGTTCCAGCGAAACCTCCGGGGTCACTCCGTCCGGCAGCGGCAACGCGATGCCACCGTCGACGAGGACCAGCCGGTCGAGGTAGGCGGGCCGGGTGGCGCCGAACTCGACGCCGATATAGGCGCCCATCGAATGCCCGGCCAGGATCACGGGCCCGCCGCCGAGGCCCTCGATCAGCGCGCACAGGTCGGCGACGTGGCGCGCCATGCCGTAGGGACCAGACAGACCGTTGCTCGTCCCGCGCCCGCGCAGATCCGGCGCGTAGATGTCGAAGACGTCGCCGGGCAGCGCTGCGACGACCTGCGACCAGGCCATGTGCGAGGCCGAGATGCCGTGCACGAGCAACAACTTGGGGCCGCGGCCTGGCCAGTGAGCGACGCCGAGCCTGCCGCCATCGACGTCGATTTCGAGGAGTTCCTTCTGGCTCACGTGCGGGGTCTCCGGTTGCGCAGGGCGGCATCCTATCAGGCAGGCAAGAACACCGGGCAGGGTCGGGCTGGCGTTCTTCGACAGCCTGCCAACCATACCGGCCTCGATGCGGGCACGCCGGAGCGAGCTCCCCTGCACCGACCTTGGGCCACGCGGTCCCGGCTGCTAGGCTGCGTGCACCATGCCGCGCCAGCTACTTGTCGTGCACCATTCCCACACGGGATCAACGGCCCACCTCGCCGGCGCCGCCATCGAGGGAGCCAACGATCCGGAAGCAGGCGACGTGCAGGTCCGGTCCCTGTCGCCGCTGGACGCCGGGCCTGACGATGTCCGCACCGCCGATGCCCTGCTGCTCGCCACGCCTGAGAACTTCGGCTACATGTCGGGGGCAATGAAACACTTCTTCGACACCATCTACTATCCCTGCCTGGACCACACCCAGGGCAAGCCGTGGGCCTTGATCGTCAAGGCCGGCAATGACGGTCAGGGCGCACTCGGCGCCATCACGCGCATCGTCACCGGGCTGCGCTGGCGACTCGTCGCCGAGCCGGTTGTCGTCGTCGGCGAGGTCGAGTCGGCGCATCTCGAACAGTGCCGGGAACTCGGCCTGACGCTAGCCGCCGGGCTCGACGCCGGACTGTTCTGAGCGCCGCCGCACGGGCTTTCCACGCCCGTTCCATTACAATGCCGCAGTTCCAGCCAAGCCAGGACCAGCGACATGTCGCTCGACAACACGGCCCGCCTGCCGGGTGCCGACGAGCGCGGGACCACCCGCGACATCCGCAAGACCGCCATCGATCCGGATTTCTGGTACCCGGTCGCGCGTTCGCGGGATCTCAAGCCCGGCAAGGCCATCGCCGTCACCTTCGCCGGCGCTCCGATCGTGCTCGTGCGCACGCGCGACGGCGAACTGTTCGCACTGGAGAACCGCTGCGCCCACCGCCAGGTGCCGCTGCACGTGGGCGTGGTCGACAAATGCTCGATTCGCTGTGGCTACCACGGCTGGGAGTACGACGCCGAGGGCAAGTGCGTGAGCGTGCCCTACCTCGACGCCTGTTCCATGAAACCGAACAACGTCCGCGCCTATCCCTCGCGCGAGGCCTATGGGCTGGTGTTCATCTTTCCCGGCGTCCGCGAGCGGGCCGGTGGAGTGCCGTTCCCCGATGTCCCGTCGGCCAGTGATCCGAAATACAAGACGCGGTATCTCGACCGCCGCGTGGGGTGTCACTACACCTTCATGCACGAGAACCTGATGGACATGAACCACCAGTTCCTGCATCGGCGGCTGATGGGCGGCATCAAGACGATGTTCCTGGGCGTACGCCAGGGCGACAACTGGATCGAGGCGGACTACACCTTCAAGCGCGCTGCCGGCAAGCAGCCGCTGGGCGAGAAGTTCATGCTCGGCAAGCGCCCGGAATCCCAGCCCGGCGAACGCGATCTCATGACCATCCGCACCGAGTACCCGTACCAGACACTCAAGTTCTGGACGGCCGGCAGTGAACATCCGGCGCTCGATCTGTGGAACGTCTACATTCCCGTCGACGCCGAGCAGCGCGTCAACCACACCTTTGGCCTGATGATGATCCGGCGGCCTTCGATGCGCTTCCTGCTCGATGCCTTCTGGCCGGTCATCGTCTGGTTCACCAACGGCATCTTCGCCGAGGATCGTTGGATTTGCGAGCTAGAGCAGGCCGCGTTCGACGAACACGGTGCTGATCGCAACCAGGAGATCTTTCCCGCCATCCGCGGCCTGCGCCGCGTGCTGACCGACAACGGCATCGCGACGCCAGAGAAGGGCTGAGGCACGACCTGCCGGTCCGTCCCGATCACGCGACTCGCGTGCGGTGCGCGCCAGATCGCGGAATCGACCACGCCGGCTACTGATCAAGCGCCGAATTCCCCCAGCCAGTCGCGTGGGCGGATGAAGTCCGTATACAACCGCGCCTCCGGTGTGCCCGGTTCGGGCGTCCAGGCGTAACGCCAGCGCACGTTGGGCGGCAGCGACATCAGAATCGACTCGGTGCGACCACCGGTTTGCAGGCCAAAGATCGTGCCGCGGTCGTAGACCAGGTTGAACTCGACGTAACGGCCGCGGCGGTAGAGCTGGAAATCGCGTTCGCGCTCACCGAAGGGTATTGCCTTGCGGCGCTCGACGATGGGCACATAGGCCTCGATGTATTTCGAGCCCACCGCCTGGATGAACGCGAAACATCGCGCGAACGGCCACTCGTTCAAGTCGTCGAAGAACAGGCCGCCGACCCCGCGCTGCTCGTCGCGGTGCTTGAGGTGGAAGTACTCGTCACACCATTGCTTGTAGCGCGGGTATACGTCGTCACCGAAAGGCAGGCAGGCGCCGCGCGCGACGCGGTGCCAGGCCACGGCATCCTCCTCGAAGCCGTAGTAGGGCGTGAGGTCGAAGCCGCCGCCGAACCACCACACCGGCGCCGCGCCGTCCTTCTCGGCCACGAACAGGCGCACGTTGGCGTGCGAGGTCGGCACGTAGGGATTCTGCGGATGGACCACCAGCGACACGCCCATGGCGCGAAAGCGCCGCCCGGCCAGCTCGGGCCGGCGCGCACTCGCCGCCGGTGGCAGGTTGGCGCCGGTCACGTGGGAGAAATTGACGCCGGCCTGTTCATAGGTCGCGCCGCCGGCGAGCACGCGGGTGCGGCCACCGCCACCCTCAGCGCGCTGCCAAGCATCTTCGCGGAAACGTGCCCCGCTTTCGCACGCTTCCAGCGCCGTGCATATGGCGTCCTGCAGCTGGCGCAGCCAGGCCTCGACGCCATTGATATCGTCTTCGCTCACGGGGTCGGTCATCACGCAAGGACTCGTCGGGACAGGGCGGTTCAACTTATCAAAAGGCAGACGACCTGTTAATGTACGCACGCCCCGCCAGCCACCACACGCCGAGCCCCATGAGCACACGCAGCGCGCGCGTCGAGCGCGACACCAAGGAGACCCGCATCGCGGTTGCGCTCGATCTCGACGGCAGCGGACGCGCGAGCTTCGCCACAGGCCTGCCGTTCCTCGACCACATGCTCGACCAGGTGGCCCGTCACGGCCTCGTCGACCTCGACGTAAAGGCCGAGGGCGATCTCGAAATCGATGCCCACCACACGGTAGAGGACCTCGGCATCACGCTCGGCCAGGCCTTCGACGAGGCGGTCGGCGACAAGCGCGCCATCCGCCGTTACGGGCATGCCTACGTGCCGCTCGACGAAGCGCTGTCGCGTGTCGTCGTAGACCTGTCGGGTCGACCCGGGCTCATCTGGGAGGTCGAATTCCCGCGCGCTCGCATCGGTGATTTCGACGTCGATCTGTTCAGCGAATTCTTCCAGGGCTTCGTCAACCACGCCAAGTGCACCCTGCACGTCGACAACCTGCGCGGGCGCAACGCCCATCACATCATCGAGACGGTGTTCAAAGCATTTGGCCGCGCCCTGCGAATGGCCGTCGAACGCGACCCGCGCATGGGCGACGAACTGCCCTCGACCAAGGGCGCACTGTAGACACAGCGAGCGGAACCGTCCCCGTGGCCACCATCGCCGTCATCGACTACGGAGGTAGCAACCTGCGCTCCGTGGCCAAAGCCATCGAAACCGTCGCCGCCTCCGGCGACCGTGTCGTGGTCGCCGACAACGCCAACCAGATCCGCGCTGCCGACCGCGTCGTGTTCCCCGGGCAGGGCGCAATCGGTAACTGCATGGCGCGCCTGCATGAGCACGAACTCGTCGACGTCATCCGTGAGACTGCGCGCACCCGCCCCTTCCTCGGAATCTGCCTCGGCCTGCAATCACTCATGAGCACGAGTGACGAAGACGGTGGCACCGCCTGCCTCGACCTCTTCCCCGGCGGCGTCGCACGCTTCCCCGGCAATCCGCCCCCAGCCGCCGACGGCAACCCACAGAAAGTGCCTCACATGGGCTGGAGTGAGGTGCACTGGACGCACTCACACCCGGTGACCGACGGCATACCCAGCGGCACGCGCTTTTACTTCGTGCACAGCTACTACGTGGTGCCAGCACAGGCTTCCCTTACAATCGGCCAGACGACCTACATTGAAACTTTCACCTCCGCTGTCGCGCAGGACTACGTCTTCGCAACTCAATTTCACCCCGAGAAGAGCGCTGCAGCGGGGCTGCAGTTATTGCGGAATTTTTTGGGGTGGGGGGTGTGATTATCAAATGCTCGGCCAAGTTGACTTGTCCACGGTAGTCGTTTAGCACAAGGCATAGGTAGAGATCGGCACATAACTACGCCTAGTTAGGAACGTCTTCTTGGCCATTTGCCTATTCTTAATTAGTAGCTCATCCGATATGTGCAAAACCGAACATCATCCCACGCTCGCTAGTGGTCAGAGCTTTCGCTCGACAATGGTGCTCATGATGCCGCGATCGAGATATTTGAGTTCCTCCTTCGCCAGAGAGAAAGCCTATGTCAAGCGGCGTATCGGTCCGCGGCTTTTGTAGCATCAAACACTGGTCCCTGCGGCGAGATCTGCGTTGGGTTGCCCTCCAGCCGGCGATATATACGGGAGCCGATGGTTTTATTAACGTCCCATACGATGCCCAACTTTTCCAACACCAGAAACACTAAATAGCCGACGTCAATCTCATACGAACGCTCGCCCATTCGGCAACTTGACATGTTCGCATGGTGATTGTTGTGCCAGCCTTCACCGAACAATAAGAGTCCGAGAATCAGAGAGTTTCTACTTTCGTCGTACGTCTCATAGCGAGGGGTCCCGATGCGGTGAAACGCGACGGTCACGGAAAAGGCCACGTGCCATACAATAATCGTTGATAGAAGCCCTCCGTACGCTAATGCTGGCATTCCTCCTGCTGAATAAAGGACCGCCAAGAGAAGTGCGTTTGGCACATAGTAAAAGCGATTCAGAATTACGAGCTCCGGGTATCGTTTTAGGTCACCGACCCTCCCAAGACGTTCTTCGTCATAATCGTTAGAAATTACCCATCCGATATACGCAGAAAGCAGTCCATTCCTCGACGGGCTATGAAGATCGCGGTTGGTATCACTGTAAAGATGGTGATGGCGGTGGCCCGATGCGAACTTAATGGGGCAGCGCGCCATTGTCAGCGTTGCCCAAACCCCCATCAAGAACTGGACGGTTCTACTGGTGCGGCACACCCTATGAGCAAAAAACCGATGTGCAGCACAGGTAAACCCTAACCATCTAACCGTATAGATACCGAGGGCCCATCCCAAATAGGAATATTCAAAACCCGCTTCCCAAAGAGCCCATATTGTTACTCCATGGACAGCGATGAATGTCGAGAGAATAGTGAAATTGATATCGGATGATTTCATAAGTCCTAACTCCTACAGCCGAAACTCAGCCGCGAACACTCGCGTGGCCACGATTCGACGCCGCAGCCTGCGCGTGCAGAATCAGGTCGATCGTTCGCAGGTTCTTCGGTGAAAGGTTCAGCGCTTGATTTGTCCATGTGGGAATGTCACATGTTATGTTCTCGATCACGGAGAGGCTGAACCTATGCCCGTAGAAATCGCGTTCCTTCTTTCCGATTCTTGTGGTTAGCGCACGCGAAACTGCTGTGCCTTTGCCGGGATCCGCAAGAAAGTCAATGATCCCCATGTAGAACAACTCTTCCGCGGTCCATTGGCGGCCGCCACCTAGAATAGCTTTGGCCTTTTCTGCGCCTATACGAGATTCAAGTAGTTGCCTGGCACCCATTCCAGGAAACAAGCCAAATAAGGGCTCCGGAAATCCAAAACGCGTTCCCCGCTCGGCAATCACGACATGCGACGAAAGGGCGAGCTCAAACCCCCCCCCTTGCGCCTCTCCTTGAACAACGCAGATGGTTAACTGCCCGTGACGGCGGTACGACGCGACGTTATTTCGTATAACGGCTGCTGATTTCATCGCGTAGTCCAGCAACCCTTCATAATTCTCGCATTGAACGCACGATTTAAAGAACGCTAGGTCTCCCCCTAGTGAAAACACGCCCGGGACGTTAGATCGAATTACTCGCTGCCTGAATATTGAATACCTTGGCGAAGAAAAAATCCTCTGAAGATCTAGCATTTCGCCAATTAGATTTTGATTCACAAATGAAGGTGCGCTGTTCCGCAATACCCAAGATGCGGTACGACGCTTGATTTCAAGAATCAATCTGAAATTCCTGGTGGATGAAGGCTGAGCGCATGAGACACTCGCAGATGCGTGCGAGTAAGGTACTTGGAATTCATTCATCGCTGTGGCGCTAGACATGGTTACCCTCCGACATAAAACTTATTTCGATGCACATCTTGGCGAATCACCCTCCGAATGCAGAGTGTCGCCAGTGGGTGTAGCAGATAGGTCGCGCCGGGGTGTTCGCTTTTCTGGAGGTTACGCCGTCCCTGCATTGAAATTATGTGGCTTAGCCGAGTCGGCACGACAGCTTAGCTTAAACGCTACACGACACCGGAAATAGGGTCCTGTTTCAATCAGATGAGACGATGTTAAGACACGAATAACTCCGAAATTTCTAGTCCGGGTTGGCCGTCAATGAATTGGAATGTTGGACGATTACGCTCTGGATCTGGAGAGAGCGACTATGAGCAATGACGTATTTGAAAGACGTGCGCTAAGCGCCGTCATGCATGCGCTTAGTAACACGCTGGATATACAGCCTGAGGCAATACAAATTAGTGACAGAATAGTTGCCGATCTGGGAGCGGATTCGATGGCGACACTAACAATCTTAATTCTCATTGAAGAGGAGCTAAATGTAGCTATAGAACCTGAGACACTGCAGATTGGGGATGCAACCGTGTCCGAAGTGTGCAATCGGTTGGTTTTGTACCTGACGACACGGACATAACGCACGTGCGCAAAGTCTACGTAACAGGGATCGGTGTTGTGTCGTCTCTAAGCCATAATCTCGATCAATTTTGGCGGGGTTGTCTCGCCGGGCAATCGCAAATCGAAGAGGTCCCGCGCGAGTGGGGAGCCTACTACGACGCGAAAAGTCGGTTTTGGTCCCCCCTGGAACTGCCTGATTATGACTCGTTCGAGATTAACTCCGCGTACGCCGCCCCGCGAGACACGGCGGTTCTTAATGCGGTGGTCGCTTCAGAAAGCGCTATTCGCCATTCGGGTCTTCAAGCAGATGTTAAAGACATCAAGTCGCGACGGTATATGTTGCGCGGCGTTCGGGAATTGTATGCAGGGGTTTTTTGCGGTACTGGACTGGGGTGTATCACATCTATTCTGGATAGCTATGTTCCGCACTTGCTCGCAAGGGCATTCGGTCCCGCATTGTGCGATATCGGTGCACGGAAGCCTGGAGATCCCTGGCAGGAATTGAAGAATAATTTGTCTGCGAACCCGAGAGTGTCCCCGCTGGCCAGCCTTCGTTCTATGTCGAGCTCGCTGAGTTCGAGTGTTTCTATTCGCTACGGATTTAAGGGTCCGTCAGAAACCATTTTTGCTGCGTGCGCATCGGGCGCTTCGGCGGTCCTTCGCGGTCTAAATGAAATACGCACCGGTCGTCTAGATTTAGCGCTTTGTGGGGGTAGCGAATATTTCGGGGATCGAGCGGGTAGCGTTTTCATGGCGTTCGATCGGCTTGGGGCCCTAGCTCGGGGGGCTCATGGTCGCAACAGAATTAATCGCCCTTTTGATACCGAACGCAGCGGTTTCCTTTTTAGCCAGGGCGGCGCCTGTATGCTCGTTCTTGAAAGTGAGGAATTCCTGAAATCTAGAAGAGGGACCGCGCTAGCTGAACTGGCGGGAGGATTTTCGACCTCGGATGCAGCGTCACTCGTTAGCATTGATCCCGAAGACACAACCATACATCTCGCAATAAATGGAGCACTTGCGGATGCTAGGGAATCTTTGGGATCCGTAGATTATGTGAACGCCCACGGTACCGGCACGGAGACAAATGATGCAGTCGAAGCGGCCACTATTAGGCGGCTATTCGGTTATAAGCCACTTGTTAACAGCACTAAGAGCCTCCTTGGCCATACGATCGGTGCCAGCGGTGCTTTCGGGGTTGCTGTCACGGCACTCAGCCTGAGAGATCAGATTGTCCACCCATCGCTAAATGTGGAAACCCCGGTAGCCGCTATCCGAATTCCCAGTGGCGCCGAGCGCGCCGTTCTTAAAGTGGCGATAACTCAGAATTTTGGTTTTGGTGGTCATAATGTTGTGCTGGTATTAAGGCAGCCGAGTGATTAGCGTTCGATTAATCAGCCAAGTACCGCAGCGCGATTTCGTCAAGCGTCGACCTTCCTAGCGATACAAGATGTGTTATGTGTCGCAATCGGCCGCTGACAACTGCGTCAACGGGCAGCCGCTCGATACTACGCGCATAGTCCGCTAGTTTGTGTGCGCCTATCGTGTATGCAGCTCCTGCTAACGTGTGAAGTTCGTCAAGAGCCTTTTTGACATCTCCCGTATTCAGGGCATCCTCAAATGCGGCCATGTATGCGACAGCGTCGTCGCAGAATTCCTGGAAGAATTCCGTTTGCTCGGCTTTTGTCATGAACGCGAGGATATCGGCTATGTCGTTTTCACAGATCAGATGAGCATTTGGCGCAGGTACATTAGATGAGGAACTTCCCGGCATGTTTGTGCTAAGGGTGGGGTCCAACGTAATGTCGATGGAAATCGCGTTTCTACATTGATTTCCCGGTCGCGAATAAATCGGTTCAGCTTGGGCTGAAGGTGTGCTGGCTACTACCGCGGTCAGTGCCGAAAGTATAGTGGAAGGGCGCGCTGGCTTGGTTATGTACGAGTCCACGCCGGCAATCGCTGCAGATCGCTTTGCTTCGTTAGTCGTATCGGCCGTGAGCAAAATAATCTTAGCCGGCGCGTGTACGCGCGTCTCGACAAACTTATAGAGTCGGCACACCTCTATCCCGTCTCGGCCAGGCATGTGCATATCCAGAATTGCACAATCGTATCGATTGGCCACAAGCTCAAATATCGCCTCATCTCCATCTTTAGCCACAAATACTTCATGGCCTACGCCTTCGAGGACGGTGCGGAGGAGCATGCGGTTCGTGGCGTCGTCGTCCGCAATTAAGATTTTTAGCCCCGATGGTTTGACAGTTAGGTCGGCCTCGTTCCGTCCATTAAGTGGATGCGAAGCGTCGAATTTGAATTGTCGCAAGGTGCGACTTAGAGCGTTGGCTGAGATCGGCGTTGGGAGATAGGTCATAGCCCCGTTTGCCATCGCCGTACCGTGAAAGGCTGCGTCGCCATACAACACTACAGGGAAAATCCTGAGCGAAGCTTGACGAATTGCCTGCAGCGCACCGGGAACGTTTACTATGCATTCTGACACGTCTAAGAATACGCAGGCGACTGGTTGTTCGCGGTCCAGATTGCATAGGAAATAGACAGCATCAGTCACATTCTCAAATACGTGAATCGCCGCAATGATGGACTGCAGGAACGCTGCTATCGACGTTTGATTCAGGCCACTCCCGATAATGATGGCGGTTAGTCCGCCGGCAACTCCGGATGTCGCCCGCGCGCACGGTTGTGCAATTTCGAAGCCGAGCCCAACAACGAACTTGGTTCCGCAATTCTCCTGTGATTCGAACGCGATTGAGCCGTTCATAAGCCTAACGAGTTCGCGGGCAAATGCCGTTCCCAGTCCTGTTCCGCCATGCTTTCGCGTAATCGAAGTGTCGGCTTGATAATAAGGATCAAGGATCCGACGCTTCGAGTCCTCAGGTATTCCTATCCCGGTGTCGCGTATCTCGAAACAAAGCTCAACGTAATCGTCCGTACGATTGCGCTCCATTACTGAAAACGA
Organism: Gammaproteobacteria bacterium; assembly: GCA_050184115.1. GTDB lineage: Bacteria > Pseudomonadota > Gammaproteobacteria > JACKNG01. Next base: position 204,356 of record JBFXAQ010000011.1, read on the forward strand.
CACTTCGCCTTCTTCGGTAAACTTGACGGCGTTCCCTAAGAGATTGATAAAAATTTCCTTCAGTTCTGCGGACGCGCCACGAAGACGCTTAGGAATCTTTGAGTCGATTTCGAGGTAGACAACTAGGCCTTTAGCTTCGGCTTGAGGCAGTATCACTAACACGCATTCGGCGAGGAGCTGATTAAGATCAAATTCCTCACTCGCCAATTCGTATGAGCCTGATTCGAATTTTGATAGGTCTAAGACCTTATTTACAAGTTCGAGTAGTGTTGATGACGATACAGAGATCAGGTTCACTAGGTCCGCGATATATGCGTCAGTTGAACGGTACTTTAAGATCTCCGCAGTCGAAATTATCGCGTGTAAAGGAGTCCGGAGTTCGTGACTCATGCGTGCCGTAAACTCTGCTTTGGCCGCGTATGCACGTTCGCGCTCTATTATGGCCTCCCTAAGCTGCCGGATAAGCCATCCGGCATAAAGCGGCACAACCAGCATTGCGAGAGCCAACCCCAATGAAAATGAAGGGCGCGCTTCCCAAAATGGAACGGTCTGCGAAACACTTCCGAACATTAAAAGTGATACAAATACATTCAACGCTAAATACTGGACGCCGTATCGGACGCCATAACCGATCGATATCCAGATGTACAGAGCCCATATCCCAGCAGTTGACTCGCCTCCAATGAAAAGCACCAAGGAAATAAATGTGTTGTCACTAAATAAGCCGGCCGAACGCGCGAACCTGTGCGCTAGTGCACTTCTGGGCTTCGCACTGAGCCATCTCGCCCAGACTAGTAGCGAAGCGGCTGCGATTAGTGACGCGGCAGATACTTTAACTACGGCGGAAAGCGCAATATCCGGATCAGCGCAGTAGGCTCCATAAGTTAGCGCTACAAGTATGACGTGAAGAACTGCGCGAATCCGTGCTTGACCCAGCTCATTGAGGTCGCTGAGATGGGGACGACTGGATATACCATGTGCCATGCCTATTTGGTGCCCGAAACGTTTGCTATTAATTCCGCATATTCAAAATTCTAATTCACTGCAAAGGGCCGGTTATCCAAGAATCTTCTGTAACGCCAGATTTCGGTACGGTCGGATTCGTAATCCTTGCGGCGAGATAATTAGTATCACCGCTGGCATCTGTTCAACGCAGTTGCTCAGGACTTTCCACGCAGCCCAGCAGAGACCATTCTAATTGTGCTGAGCACGACTGCGGTTTTCCCTGCTTTTTCGGCAAGCTATCTATGGCCAAACGTCAGAATAGTTACGATAGCCATATGGCGTTCCAACAGCTTGGCTCTAAGTTTAGCGAGCGGAATATGAGCGAGCGCGCGAGCTAACTCGCGCTTCAATGTGCAAGAATGTTCGCCTACTTAGGTACCCAGCACTTCTCTCAATCGTACTTCGAACCGCTTTAGGAGAAAAAAGTCGGGTCGCGCGGAAGGGGTAATAATGCCCTCTAAGTCCTGACGACAATAGTAGGCGTTCTGCCCTAAAACAACGTCGACAAGTCCCCGCAGAAGGTGCCGTTGTCGTTCTGCTTGAGCGCTATCGTGTTGCCGATCTAGGTAGAACAACATCTGATTTAGCTCAATAAGAATTTGTTGATATGAACGCTCGACGTCGGGCAATGTTAAATCGCTTCTGACAAAAGTATGAGCTTCAGAAGCACTAGGTGCCAAGGACGGTTGGTATTGAGCTCTATTAGCTTTCGCGTACGCGTTCGACATCTTGGAGACTATGGACTTTACTGCGGAGCCTTTGCTTAAAACGACATCGTAAAGGCTTTCAGCTGAAGCATCTTTGATAGCTCCAGAAAGAAGGACAACGATACAAGGTCCCCGTATGATTGATCGGTATTTCTCTGCAATTACGCGACCCTGTGTCGTACCAATTTCTGCGTCAACCACGAGGCAATCAAATCGCGCGCGCTGAATTTCTCGGAGTGCGTCTGACTCATTATGAGCTTGCGTCGTATCAGCACCAGCAATTGATAGGATCTCTGCTAGTTGACTGGTGATTAGGGGTACATCGTCAACAATTAGAATTCTTAGACCTTGCAGAGGGTTTGGTCCCGAGAAGGAGACAACTTGCTTCCTGAAAGCGGCGACTGTCGAGGGCTTTGTTACGCTTCTCGCGACTACGTAATTTGCCGAGTCTGTGCACGTATCTATGATGCCGTTGATTGGCTCATTCGCAATGAGAATGATCGGTGGCAGGCTCTTGGGGCCATGAGTGGCTCTTGCTTGTTGCCTAATTATTTTTGCGATGTCAGCACTTCCGCACGCAATTACATCCACCTGCTGGTCGATATCTCGCAAGGCTAATCGAGATTCTCCATGCAGGCTCCGAAGCACGTACCCAGCGTCCGACCAGAAGCTGAGGTCGTCCGCGGTTAGATCGGGGCCGCAATACAAGCAATAGCCCCAACCGAATTTCCGGTATTGCGTGGGTAGAGGCATGATATACGGAATTTCGAAGGAGAAACGGGAGTTCGTTCGAGACACGCAGGTCTCCACGATGGCCCCACCAAGCATATTGATCTCGTATTTCAGGGCTTCAACTCCGAAACCGAAGGCGCGCTTTTGCGGACTAACATCCGCTACTTCTCGTGGCGTCCTCCTTTGGAAGAAGTCATCGGGATATGGAGCCGCGCTGACGCGTATAAGTAGCATACGTTCATTCGCGGATTTCGAGCCTGGGAGAGCCGAGATATGAACTACAACCGCTCGATTATGTTTTATCGCATTCTCGACAAGATTTTCGAGTGCCGTACGGAGGAACCCTGATTGAGTTCTAATGTACGGGTCGACCTCGGAATGAATAGACCACGTTAGTTCTATTTGCTTGGATTCTGCGATCCAGTAGTACTCCTCCGCTACCTGGCGCAGCAGTTCAAATACATTCTCGGTCTGCTTGAATGCGGGCGAGACGCCTCCGTCGTACCTATTAAGGCAGTCAAGCGTATTTTCGCAGAGCTCGTTGATCGCAAAACAAATCTCTGAAATTGTTTCCGCTCGTGCACGGATATCCGTCGCAGCCTGATCTCGTAACTCCACGGTATCGGCACTCGTAGTTATGGATTTTGCTAACGCCCCTATATTGAAAAGCGGCGACCGGATTTCGTGACTTAGTAGCTTTAGGAGCGCTTCCCGCTCGGAACTCACTTTCGATAATTCTTTGATTAAAGAGGTGTGTCGATTAAGCAATACAATTGCGTATCCAGGAATTAATCCAAGCGCAATTAAGTACGCGGTAACGGCAATAGGATGACTGGATACTGCTGCGTTTCTATAAAAGACCAATAAGGTCCCAATAGTTATTAGAGCCTGCGCGGCAATGAAATATTGCTTTCCAAATCGAAATCCATTGCCAATTACGTATGTGATAGCAACCGGTGCGATGGCGAGGGCTGCTTCTCCCGACTCCATGCCGAAATATGTAAGCGCAAACCCATCTCCGAGGAGCATTCCTTTACATAGGACGACGCCCACGTGCTCGTTATCGGTTGGTCGGAACCGGGCGAGTAGCTCGAACGCCCAAAGCACGGCAATCGAAACTCCGAGATATCCAATACAGGCTATTAGATGAGGGGATTCAACAAGATGCAGATTATCGCTTGCAGACCTATTTGCCCAGACAGCGACAGCGTAGACAGCGATTACGACGCCAACGCGGAATTTCGCTTGCTGAAGTCCTTCGTGGAAGCGAAAGAAACGCCGATGGGGTTTGGGTAATAGACTGGCACGCATCCGTGCTTGCCCCGAATGTCACTACTTTCTGGGAATGATAATACGCTTATGGGCTTTTGGAATCGTGGACTCAGAATGTAAGTGCAACACGTTCGATCACCCTACGCGATGAGGCGGTGAGCTGGGGTACTCGCTAGCGTTCTTTTCTAGCCGGAAGAGGATGCCAGTGATGACGTACCGCCAGCTCACCATGGACGAGAGGTATATGCTCCATACCCTCCGTTTACAAGGCCGCTGCAACGCCGAGATTTCCCGGGAGCTCGGGCGACACCGTTCAACCATCGGCCGCAAACTCAATCGCAATATCTATTGGCGTAGCTACGAGCCTAAGGAAGCCGACCAGGCAGCGAGTGCTCGGCGCTCTAAGTCCCGACGGCGATGGTATTTCCATGATTGGCAACTCAGCCTGGTCATCACACTCCTGCGCCAGGACTGGAGCCCCGAGCAGGCTTCGGCCTGGCTCAAGCGACACCGTGTCCTCTCCATCAGCCACCAGACCATCTATCGATATGTCTGGTATGACGGCGCCTGCGGCGGCGACCTCCACCAGCACCTTCGGCAGGCCGGCAACCGCCGACGAAAGCGCTACGGCTCGGCCGATTCCCGCGGCGTGATGCGAGGGAAACGGCACATCTCCCAACGGCCGGCTGCCGCCGACGAGCGCTCACGCTTCGGCCATTGGGAGGGTGACACCGTGATGGGCGGACGCGACTCCCACTGCATCGTCACCCTCGTCGAGCGCAAATCGCTCTACACCGTCATCGGAAAGCTCCGCGCTCGCACCACCGAAGAGCTCAACCGACGCATCATCCAGCTCATCAATCGACAGAAGCGACGGGTCAAGACCATCACCGTCGACAACGGCACCGAGTTCCATCAGTTCCGTGAGGTCGAGCAGAAGACCGTTGCCAAGTTCTACTTCTGTACCCCGCACCACTCCTGGGAACGCGGGTTGAACGAGAACACCAACGGCCTCATCCGGCAGTACCTGGCCAAGGGCAAAAGCATGGCTGAACTCACCCAGAAGGATTGCAATCGGATTGCCCGAAAGCTCAACTCGAGACCACGAAAGAAAATCGGCTTCAAAACTCCGGAGGAAGTCTATGCAACCCTCTAATCAGTTGTGTTGCACTTCGCTTGTTAATTCAGGCAGCTGATTCTTCCTGCTGGGTTACACGGCTGTGCTTTGATTTGGCACCGGCTACCCTCAAGCCGTGAATATGCCCATTCCCAAGGCTACCAATACCCCTAATAGTACGACGCCACCAACCTTGTGCTGCATATGGTCGAGACGCCCAAAACCTTCCCAATCTTCTTTCTCGGCGCACTTTGCACGACGGAACACAATATAGACACAGTAGGCGTTAGCCAGGATGGCGATAAGTCCGAAGCCGATCTTGATATTTAGCGTAGTACTATCCGGAAGGTCTTTCAGCAGAAGCGCACCCGTAACCAGGACGACAACAAAGGCCGGGATTTCGACAACTACATCTACTTTCTTATGTAGGGCGGCCAGGATCGTTTCTTTATCTCGGCCTTTGCCGAGGAGCGCTCTTTCGAAGATGGCTTCAGTAAGAATGCATCCGAGCCATATCCCAACGAACGCGACATGTGTTGCTACGAGGCCAGAACTCATCTTCGATGCTCGATTTGCTTCAACTGCCTAACGCGCTGTTCAGCCGCGCTTGACGGCGACCGACCGCAGCGACAGCGCAGGGAGGAAGCGGTCAAGCGTCGGACTGCAACAGCTTGTTAGATGCCACATTTATTTGTACCATTAATTGTACAATTACGCCCAAGCCCAAGGTGCGCCGCCAATGGACACAATTACCTATTCCGAAGTGCGAAGCAAACTCGCCAAAACCATGGAAAAGGTCTGCGACGACCACGCGCCCGTCATTATTACCCGTAAGAACTCCCGCTCTGTGGTCATGCTCTCGCTCGACGATTACGAGGCCATGGAAGAAACCGCGTACCTTCTTCGGAGCCCCAGGAACGCGCGGCGATTACTCGAGTCGGTTGCCGAAATCGAAGGAGGCGGCGGGACTAAGCGAGAACTCACCGAGTGAAGCTGATCTTTTCCGAGCACGCTTGGGAAGACTACCTTTACTGGCAGCGCACCGATAAGAAACTGTTGAAGCGGATCAACGAGCTAATCAAGGACATCAAGCGCTCGCCATATGAAGGAATTGGTAAGCCCGAACCGCTAAAACATGGGTTGTCGGGTTACTGGTCGCGGCGCATCAACGACGAGCACCGCATCGTCTATAAGGCCGACAAGAACTCGATCTTTGTCGCACAACTCCGATACCACCACTGACGTGGCATCTAACGCCACAATGAGCCGCGCTTGACGGCGACGACTGGAGCGGCAGCGAAAGGAGGAGCGGTCAAGCGGAGAGTTCCTACGCAAAAGTGGACACCCGTCGGTTAGGTACACTCCGCCTCGAACTGCCTCGGCGATCGATAACCTAGCGCCGAGTGTAGACGGTCTCCGTTGTAAAACTCCACGTAGTCACGCAACGTCGTGCGGAGTACGCGGTCTTCGGTGAAAGCCTGACGTCGGTAGAAGTCAGACTTCATCGTCTTGAACCACGATTCCATGTGCGCGTTGTCTGTCATCCGCTTCGGACGATTCACGCTCTGCGTCATGCCAAGTCGGTCCAGCTCCCGTTTGAAGTCGCCCGCCAGGTACTCCGTCCCTCGGTCACTGTGGAAGATGGGCAAGGTCTCCGGCTGGCGCTGTTTCAACGCCCGACGCAATGCCGTGCGCGTCAATCGCGTCGTCTTCTCCTTACCCAACGCCCAGCCCAGGATGAGACGACTGTACAAGTCCATCACCACCGCCAGGTAACGCCACTCACCGTCGACCTTGAGATATGTGATGTCTCCGACCCAGACCTGGTCAGGACCCGTCACTTCCAGCGCGTGCACCTGGTTCGAAACGCTGACAAAGAATTTGTGCAGCCCGGGCAGCCGTCGGAACTGCTTCACCGAGCACGCCTGAATGCCGTTTTCCCGCATCAGGCGCTCAATTCTCCGACGACCAATGGACTCCCCGCCCTGCTCGAGCGCCGCATGCACCCGCGGGCTCCCATACGTCTCCCGGCTCTCACGGTGCACTTCGTCAATCTTCTCCAGCCATGCCGCGTCCTCGACCGACCGCGGGCTCGGTGGCCGGTCCCGCCAGGCATAGAAGCCGCTGCGGCTGACCTCGTACATCCGGCACATCGTCTTCACCGGGAGCTCGGCCTGGTGCGCTTCGATGAAGGCGAAGATGTCGCTTTTCGTTCGGAAGTGAACGCGATGGCTTTTTTTTTAAAATGTCATGCTCCACTTTCAGGCGCTCGTACGCCTGCTTCACGCGGCGCAGCTCCTTCAGCTCAGCCGCTACTTCTTTGTCCAACTCCACACCCTTTGCCACAATCAAACCCTCGCGCATCTCCTTGCGCCAACGAGACAACATGAACGGGTGGATGTAAAGCGACTCGGCGACCTCCTGAACGGAGACGCCTGACAACTGACTCAGGCGAACAGCCGTCGCCTTGAAATGCTGACTGTACTTTGGCGTTGTACGCGGTCCCGGTTTCGGCATCTTGAACACTCCTGACTTCGTTAGATCAGGGTGTCCACTAAACCGTAGGAACTATCATGTCAGGTTCATTGTGATGTTAGGCAGCTGATTCTTCATGCTGGGTTTCGGAGCGCGCTCTAATTTGAACTAGCCTGCCCTCAAGCCATGGATATGCCCATTCCAAGAGCCACCAAAACACCTAAAAGCACGACTCCACCAACCTTATGTTGCAAATGGTCGAGGCGTTCGAAGCCCTCCCAGCCTTCATTCTCGGCGTACTCAGCACGACGGAACACAATATGGACACAGTACGCGTTGGCCACGATGGCAATGAGCCCGAAACCGATCTTGATATATAGCGCCGTGCTACCGGGCAGATCTTTCAGGAGAAGCGCGCCCGTTACTAGGACGACAACAAAGGCAGGGATTTCGACTATTACATCTACTTTCTTATGTAGGGCGGCTAGGATCTTTTCTTTGTCTCGGCCTTTACCGAGAAGCGCTCTTTCGAATATGGCTTCTGTAAGGATGCATCCGAGCCATATCCCAACGAACGCGATATGTATTGCCACGAGGCTCGAATTCATCTGTGGTGCTCGATTTGGTTCAGCTGCCTAACGTTGCGCTGAGCCGCGCTTGACGGCGACTGACCGGAGCGGGAGCGTAGGGAGGGAGCGGTCAAGCGTCGGACTCCAGCGCCTTGTTGGATTGCGGCTCGAACAGAACCAGAAGCCACCGGAGACAGCAGGCGCCAGGCGGGGCCGAGCCGACGAAGGCGTTGCTGCTTTAACGATGACTCGACCTTCCATGGACTCCCCCCAGCAAGCCAGAACCTACGAAGTGGCCCGGCCCCGGCAACTCTGCGCCAGCTTCGCCCGTGAGTGCAACACCTTCACTGATTTGCCCTTCGGCAGACCGACAGGCAGGCCAAGCTCCGGCAGAGGTGACAAACAGCTCGAGGATGGCACGGTTCCTTGCGGTAGGGATGGCACCTTGGACCTCGGTTTGGGAGATGCCTCGCCCTTTGCCCCGTTCTGCACGGCGCTCGATTACATGCTTACCGAAGCCACCTACCAGACAATCGAAGCGGGGCGCCCATGAGCCGATTCCGCGCAGCGGCCATACGCGGTTTCGGCCTACTCAGTCGGTTCGATTGCCTCGCACAGAAAATCTTGAACCCGCAATACAACGTCGCAATAACCTGCGCTTGACGGCGACCGACCGAAGCGACAGCGAAGGAAGGAAGCGGTCAAGCGTCAGGTTCATTGCTTTGTTGGGTGGCGCTTCCGAGCTCAAGGTCATGGCTCATGACGCGCAGAAATTTCTTACGTTTCATCTTGGGCGGGCTTTCGTGGCGTATCGTCCGGTTCGACCAAATACCCGGAGGCATCAAGGCTAGCCAATTCGGATATGTCAGTAGGAAGGATTTCGTCGCCCTCAATCTCCCGCCAGTTGACGTCAAAAAAGGCTTCGGCCCATTCTTTTACAACCTCGGGTTTAACAGCAAAGAATTCGTAATCCGATCGCATATTTTCCAGATAGGCGTGGAGAAAATTTTCTACGAGTGCTGCATCGTAGACGTCCGTGTCCCAAACGACCTCGAATTTGCAGCCCCACTTTTTACTCAGTTCGTTGGCTCTAACATGACTACTGCGCTCTGTATGGCCAATCTTAACGAAGCGACCATAAAACGGATGGCTGTTCTTCATGCAGTAAACGTATCCGGCCATGACATCTTAACTAGCTGAGCGGGATACCTCGGTGGACCTGATGCTCGACCGGAGGCGCCGCGCCACCCAACGCAATGTTGAGCCGCGCTTGACGGCGACGACCGGAGCGGCAGCGAAGGGAGGAGCGGTCAAGCGTCGGGCTCCAACATTTTGTTAGCGTGCAGATTCAACATTTTAAGCTCCCTTATAGTGAGCGGATCTTTTCTAGAATGCGCTAGCTTGTGACAGTTCGCGCACAATAGTTCCAGAGTAGATTTCTTAGTTTCGCCGTCGAATTTTTCGCTGCTTAAAGGGACCGTGTGATGGCATTCGATAATTCTCAACCCGAGAGTAGCACCATACTTTGATAAGTAATCGGTGCCACAACCCCTGCACTTGAGATGCCCTTCCGAAAGAGCGTCTTCCTTCTTTTCCCGTGCCGCGTTCGAATCCCGCTCCCGATAACGGTGCGTTCGTAGAAGCTCCCCGCCCTCGGTGTAAATCGTGTCTGCTTCCTTAGCCACGTACTCGCCAAGTTCAACAAGGAGTTCACTCGCGATCTTTTCCTTTTCGGGATGCTCGAAATCTCCGCGATCGTAGTAATCGTAGTTTTCAAGGACGTGCCGCAGGACGGAGATGACTAAAGGATTTGCTTCGGCCGCGTACCACGCATCAGAGCAAATCCTTCCTCCGGGGCCACTCCCGTTACAGTAGTTGTAACCTGGGCAGTGTCTTTTGCACGTGCCGGTCTTTAGGAATGAGTGCCACTGATCTCCGCCCTCCATCACTGTATCCAACAAGGAGTTTCGGGCATTAGAAGCGGTAATGATTTCGCCAACTTTCGGCATAACGCCTCCTGCACGTGGAGTTACCCACGAACCGTAGACACGGTTACGTAGTTAGGTTGTGACTCGAACTGGTCGGGACTGAGATAGCCGAGCGCCGAATGGCGGCGTTGACGGTTGTAGAAGATTTCGATGTACTCGAACA
>JBFXAQ010000012.1:0-37397 GCA_050184115.1 Gammaproteobacteria bacterium
TGCGCGGACGTTGTCGGTGACGGTGACGGACGCGAACGGGGTGGACAACCTGCCGTTGCCGGTGGCGACCATCACGGTGGTGCCTGGGAACGACGAGCCGACGCTGACCGCGACGGGGGTGAACCCGGGATTCGTGGAGAACGGTGTTGCGCAGGTCCTGTACGCGGGTGCGGTAGCGAACACGGTCGAGGCCGCACAGACCTTCACGGGTCTGACGCTGACCGTCACTAACGTGGTGGACGGGCCGGCCGAGCGATTGAACATCGACGGGTCCGCGGTGACGTTGACCGATGGCAATGGCGGGACGACGGCGACGAACGGACTGACGTTCGCAGTGACGGTCGGTGGCGGCACGGCGACGGTGACGTTGACGAAAGGCGCCGGGGTGAGCGTCGCAGCGTTGCAGACGGTCGTGAATACGTTGAGCTACCAGCACACGAGTGATGACCCGACGGCGGGTGGCCGCACCGTGACGTTGACGAGCGTGACGGACTCGGGTGCGAACGGTGGCAACGACGACAACGTGGCGAGTCTTGCGCTCACGTCGACGGTGAACGTGATAGCCGTGAACGACGAGCCGACGTTCAGCGCGACGGGGAGCAACCCGACCTTCACGGAAGACGGTGGGGTCGCGGTGCTGTACACGGGTGCGTCGGCGAACACGATTGAAGCGACGCAGACGTTCACGGGCCTGACGCTGACGGTGACGAACGTGGTGAACGGTGCGTCGGAGGTATTGAACGCCGACGGCACGGGGATCGCGCTGACCAACGGCAACGGCGGGACGACGGCGGGCAACGGATTGACCATCGCGGTGACGTTGAGCGGTTCGACGGCGACGTTGACCTTGAGCGGCGGCAACTTGAGCGCGGCCGCACTGCAGACACTGGTCAATGGACTCAGTTACCAGAATACATCGCAGGATCCGACGGGCGGTTCGCGGGTTGTGACGTTGACGAGCGTGACGGATTCGGGTCTGAACATCGCGCCGAACGACGCGGTGGCGACGTTGAACGTGGTGTCGACGGTGACGGTGGTTCCGGTCAATGACGAGCCGACGCTGAGCGCGACGGGTTCGAACCCGACGTTTACGGAGAACGGTTCGTCGCAGTTGCTGTACACGGGCGCGGCGGCGTCGACGGTGGAGGCGACGCAGACGTTCACGGGCTTGACGCTGACGGTGTCGAACGTGGCGAACGGGACGTCTGAGAAGCTGACGGTCAACGGTGTGGACGTAGACCTGGTGGCAGGCGGTCCGGTAGCGGTCGGGCCGGGCGGCCTGGTGGCGAATGTGGGGGTGGGCGGCGGTACGGCGACGGTGACGCTGAGCGGCGGGACGCTGAGCGCCGGACAACTGCAGACCCTGGTCAACGGGTTGAGCTACCGCAACACGAGCGAAGATCCGACGGGTGGGACGCGTACGGTGACGCTGACGAGCGTGACGGACAGCGGCTCGAACGTGGCGCCGGACGACGCGGTGGCGACGTTGAACCTGGTGTCGACGGTGACGGTGACACCGGTCAATGACGAGCCGACGTTGAGTGCGACGGGTGTGAATCCGACGTACACGGAAGACGGTGCGGTGGCGGACCTGTACTCGGGCGTGACGGCCTCGACGGTGGAGGCGGCCCAGACGTTCACGGGCTTGACCTTGACGGTGACGAACGTGGTGAACGGCGCATCGGAGCGTCTGTCGGTCGACGGTTCGACGGTGCAGCTGACGAACGGCAACAGCGGGACGACGGCGACGAACGGGCTGGGGTTCGCGGTGACGGTCTCGGGCGGTTTGGCGACGGTGACGTTGACGGGCGGGACGCTGAGCGCGGCGGCGCTGCAGACGCTGGTGGACGGGTTGGGCTACCAGAACGTGTCGCAGGATCCGACGGGTGGGTCGCGCGTGGTGACGTTGACGAGCGTGACGGACAGCGGTTCGAACGTGGCGCCGAACGACGCGGTGGCGACGTTGAACGTGGTGTCGACGGTGACAGTGGTTCCGGTCAATGACGAGCCGACGTTGAGTGCGACGGGGAGTGATCCGACGTTTACGGAGAACGGTTCGTCGCAGTTGCTGTACACGGGTGCGGCGGCGTCGACGGTGGAGGCGACGCAGACGTTCACGGGCTTGACGCTGACGGTGTCGAACGTGGCGAACGGGACGTCTGAGAAGCTGACGGTCAACGGTGTGGACGTAGACCTGGTGGCAGGCGGTCCGGTAGCGGTCGGGCCGGGCGGCCTGGTGGCGAACGTGGGGGTGGGCGGCGGTACGGCGACGGTGACGCTGAGCGGCGGGACGCTGAGCGCAGCGGCGCTGCAGACGCTGGTGGACGGGCTGAGCTACCACAACACGAGCGAAGATCCGACGGCTGGGACGCGCACGGTGACGTTGACGAGCGTGACGGACAGCGGCTCGAACGTGGCGCCGAACGACGCGGTGGCGACGTTGAACCTGGTGTCGACGGTGACGGTGGATGCCGTGAACGACGCGCCGGCTTTCAGTGGCATCGACGCCACGCCGAACTACATCCCGAGCGGCGGGACGCCAGTCACACTGGATGCGAACGGCACGGTGCTCGATGCCGAGCTCGGCAACCGCAACGACTACACCGGGGCGACCCTGACCATCCGCCGCGACGGCGCATCGGCGGTGACGGTGGATGGCGTGGCGGACGGCGACGACGAGTTCGGCTTCGACACGGCGGGCGCATTGTTCACGGTGAACGGCACGGCGCTCGAAGCGGGCGGTCAGGCGTTCGCGACCTTCGACGTGACGACGACGCCGGGCGCGCTGGTGGTGACGTTCGACAGCGCAGCGACGACGGCGACGCAGGCACTGGTCAACGACGTACTGCAGCGGGTCACCTACCGCAACGACACCGATACCGGCGCCGTCCGTCTCGAGTACGTGATGAACGACGGTAATGCGGCCAACGCCCAGGGTACTGGGGGCGCGCTCGATGGCACGACCGCCATCACGGTCGGTATCAGCGAGCGCCCGGTGGTGGACCTGAACGGTGGTGGAACCGGGAACGGTATCAACTTCAGCAGCACCTTCACCGAAAGCGGTTCCGTCGGCGTCCACACGCCGATCGCAGCCGTCGATGCCACGACGACGGTGACCGACCCTGACGGCGGCGACAACCTGGCCTCGATCACGATCACCCTCGCCGGGAACGTCGACGGCGTTCTCGAAGTGCTGAACGTCACCGCCGGCGGCGGCGTCTCCGCCAGCGGCAACGGCACGGGTTCGATCACCCTGACTGGTGCGGCGCTGCCGGCGGCCTACGAAACCGTGCTGCGGACCTTGACCTACGATCACACCGGCGACGATCCGACAGCCGGTGCGCGCACCATTTCGGTCACGGCAACCGACCAGCACGGCGTGGTCAGCACTGTCGCCACCAGCACGATCACCGTCGTGCCCACCAACGACGCCCCGTTCAACGCTGGCGGCGCCCTGCCGAGCGACATCGCGGCCATCCAGAACGCGGCGACGAACGTCAACCTGTCGACCTTGAACCTGCAGGATGTCGACGAGAACAGTCTGCAGGTTCTCACCCTGGACCTGCAGACCGCGGGCGCCAACGGAACCCTCGCGGCGTCCAATGGCGGCGGGGTGACGGTCGGCGGCACGGCCACCCTGATGACCCTGACCGGCACCCTGGCGAATCTCAACACCTACATCAACAACGCCAGCGCCATCACCTACACCGGCCCGACCGTCGGCGAGAACATCGACACCCTGGCCGTGACGATCAACGACAACGACGGCAGTGGCGCAGTCGCCCTCGGCAGCATCAACTTCGATGTCACCAACCCGGTGCCGGCGACGACCTCGATCACGCTGGCCAACCTCGATGGAGCGACGGGTTTCAAGCTGAACGGCATCAACGGCAACGCAACACCAGCATTACGCGATTTCACCGGCACCGCGGTCACTGTCGCTGGCGACCTGAACGGCGACGGTTTCGCCGACATGGTGGTGACCGCGCGGCGCGCGGAGCTGGGCAATTTTCTACCGCCGGATGCCGGCGAGGCGTATGTCGTGTTCGGTGCATCAAGAGCAACCTGGACCAGTCGCGTGGGCGGCACCACCGGGTTCAATCTGGGTACTCTCGACGGGACCAACGGCTTCGTCGTGCGTGGAGATGTGACCGGCGCGCAAACCAAGACCACGCTCGGTACGAGCCTGGCCGCGGGCGGAGACTACAATGGCGATGCCATCCCGGACATCCTGCTCGGTGAGGGCTTCGAGAAGAACCCAAACGGCGCGGTGGTCGTCTACGGCGACTCGGATCCCGGCGATCTCGGCGGGCTCAACGGTCTCGACGCCACGACGCTCGATGGTGCGAGCGATTTCAACGCCGACGGCGTCGATGACGGTGCCAGGTTCGATGGCTTGAGTTCTTCCGCTGGTACGGCGCAGTCGGCCGCGGTCGGTAGCGGTGGCGATATCGACAACGACGGTATCGACGACATCCTGGTCGGTAACGGCGGTATTGATTTCGTCGGCCGTACGGATGCCGGCTCGGCTTTCCTCGTGTTTGGCAGCGGCAGCCTCGACGCCCTCGCCGATCTCGGTCAGAGCAACGGCACCAACGTGCTCAGCTTTGCGGGCGACGCGGCGAACCGGCAGGTAGGCCTCGCGGTCAACGGCATCGGTGACATCAACGGCGATGGCTTCGCCGATTTCGCCATCGGCCAGCCGTCGAACGACACCACCGCCGGCGTCGTCCACGTGGTGTTCGGCAACAGCCGCACCGCGCTTGCCACGCTCGCGTCCAACTTGGTGGGAAGCAGCCTCGCCGTTCAGCTGACCGGTACCAACGGCTTCACCATCACGGGGCCAAGCAGCGTCGGCGCCAAGATCGGCGCCGCAGGTATCACCGGCATCGGGGATTTCAACGGCGACGGTTTCGACGATTTCTTCCTTGGAGATACGACTGGCGGTGGTGGTACGGTGGTGTACGGCCGCGGCACTGCATTCCCTGATACGCTCAGTCTGAACTCGCTGTTCACTAATCAGAGCACGGGTTTCCACTTGCGTGGAATTGGTTCAGCCGTTGCCGCGGCAGGCGATATCAACGGCGACGGCTTGGCGGATATCGTCCTCGGCGGCGAATTACTCGTCGGAAACAACGCGTTCGTTTTGTTCGGACACCGCGACATCGCCACGTCTGGTTTCCTCGTCAACAACCAGTACCTCGAGGATCTCGGCAAGGTTGGCAACGCCGTCATCGATTTCTCGGACGGCCGGGATTTCCACGGTGTCGTCGCCGCCGACCCGGATGGTCCGGGTTACCTCCTGCTCAACCCGGGTGACCCGATGTTCGGTGCCGGGATTCGCCTGGTCGGGGTGAACGGCTCAAGCACCGGCTTCAGCGTCGGCGGCGGCGGCGACATCGACGGCGACATCGACGGCGACGGTTTCGACGACATCATGGTCGGCGCACCGGATGCCAACAACGCCACCCAGACCAACGGTCCGTCCGGCCAGGCTTACGTGGTCTATGGCCAGGACTTCGGTTTCGTCGGAGATCCCGCCCAGAATGTGACGGCGACCGGGGCCGACAAGCTCATCGGCAGCGCACACGACGACGTGCTCAGCAGCGGCGGCAACGCTGGCGTCGTGATGCGCGGTGGGGCCGGCGACGACGTGCTGCGCGTCAACGCCGGCGAAGCCAGCGTAGACGGCGGTGGTGGTTTCGACATCCTCACTCCGGACGCCAATGGCATCGGCCTCAATTTCGATGCACTGACCGACAAGCTCGGCTACCGCAACGTGGAGAGCATCCAGTTGAACGGCTTTGGCACCAACGCGCTTGCGCTCGACGTGCGCGACGTCCTGGAGATGTCGGGCGCCGGGCGCGAGCTCATCCTTACCGGCGTGAATGCCGAGAACGATGCCATCAGCCTGACTGGTGGCTGGTCCGCCGATGGGGCGGTCAATCGTGACGTCTTCGTGGCCGCTGACGCCAGCACGCAGAACCTAGCCTTCGACGTCTTCGTCCACAACGATCTCACGGTGCTCATCCAGGGCGACCTGACCAACGTCACCGTGAGCTGAGGTTCCAGGTAGGAAATCACCATCGGTCGGGGCTTGCGCCCTGACCGCCTGCAGTGCTGACGTGCGTACTGCCATGTGCGAGCCTCGAGCGGGTTCTGCGTCATCGAATGCTTTCGTCGCGCCCGGACTCCGTCGCACCGAACATGAGCGGAGATGATTACGACGACCTGATGCGGTACGGCGGTGGGACGTCCCGGTGCTGATATGGCCGGTGCCGGATAGCAAGGCGCTGGTGCGCGTGACCGTCGCGATTGCGAGCAGGGCGGACGACGCCGCAGATCGGCTGGCGCCCATTTCAGCCCCTAACGCGCTGTGCAGCGCGCGTGTCCCTTACCCCGGTCGGCACACAGGCCCGAGCGTCCGCCGCCTGGTCCGCAGCGCAATTGGATGTCGTTGCCGTGAACCGCTGCCTTTCCGTCGCAGACGGCAGCTAGTCGTCCGCTGATGACCGTCGGCACGATCGGTGGGATCCGTCCAAGGTATCGAAAAAAGAGCGCGACATCTCCGCGCCGCGTGCGGCCAGCCGTGCAACGGGCCCCCTGGCGCTGGCCGCGGCTGCTGCGCGGCGCGGTCGGTCAGCCCGTCGCGAGCCTCTCCACGCCCCACGCTACCGTCGTCGTTCGCACCGGCGCGCCGTGGATAGTCCTCAGCCGCGTACGGGACGGGTGCATCCCGGCCTTCGGGACGCGATGCCACTTGTCGTGATGCCCGGTCAGTGAACGATGGCCTTGCAGGATGTGCAATTGGTCCTGCCGGACGGGCATCCCGCGGGCTGTCCGGTGGGAGCCGGGCGCATGCCACGCACGAGTTAGCGAAATCGGTTCCGGCTCCGTGTAATAGAGAGTCGGCAAGGGGGTTGACCGACCGTCCGCTTACGGGGGTGACCGCGCCGTGAACCCGGTCGGAGCACCGGGCGATGTCCGGTGCGGGACTGTGCCCCTCGGCGGCCGCCACGTGGGCGTCGCGTCGAGGGTGTCGCCCTGGTAGTCATCGCCGAGCGACCCCTGATCGGGCCCCGCGCCGCGCTTGTCCCTGGTCTGGACCGCAAAAGAAGAGGTAGTCAAAGCCCACGTTCGCTCGCCATCTTCAGACGGCCATCCCGCTCGCGATGAACTTCTGCTGGCGCTGCCAGGTTGGCGGTAGCGAGCATGCAAAAAAAAACCTCCCCGGGGTGGGGAGGTCTTTTCTAGCCAAGGCCCGCTGGGCGGGCCATGGCAGGCCAGGCTCTGACCCGGGGTCAGGCAGCCTTCTTCGCGTTGCGGCGGCGGCGGGCGGCGCCGGCCACGAAGAGACCCGTGCCGATCAGCGCCAGCGAGGCCGGTTCCGGGACGAAGGTGCCACCACCGAGGAAGGTGGTGTTCATCTGCGCCTGGAAGTCGCAGACACCCAGGTTGGTGTTGCCGGAGCAGCGGAAGTTGTTGATTGCATCGCCACCGAAGCTGGCCGTCTGGCCGACCACGGAGGTCGAGGCGAGGACCGTACCGCCGGGCGTTTCGTTGAACGGGGTGCTCAACGCGTTGACCGTGGTCAGGTCGACGACCAGCGAGAACAGGTCGTTGACGATGTAGTCGGTGTTCAGGTCAGTGATGAGGAAGTCCAGCGCCAGACGAGCCGAACCGGTCGAGCTGATGGTATCGGTCGTGTTGTTGTCGGCAAGATCCCAGTCGCCGTCGCCGTTGTCGTCGTTCGGCGCCACACCCGGCAGCTTCACGCCCGAGGTATTCAGCATGCCCGGGCCGAGCGGGTCGGAGAAGACCATCTTGCTGGTGCTGGCGATGAGCACGCCATCACCGTAGCCCGCGCCGGTCGCCTGGTTGGCGTTGGACACCGCGTCGTAGAACAGGCGGAAGATCGGCGTGCGGTCGAGGAAACCGTCACCGTCGCCGTCGGTCATGTCGATCACCCAGTTCAACGACTCGCCAACGGTGTTGGCGCTGCCGGTGATGGTGGTGATGATCGGGATGTCGAACTGCAGGGTCAGCTGGCCCGGGATCCCGGCAATCGCCAGGTTGATGGCATTGTGGCCAACCAGGCGCGACCCGGTGGTGATGCGGCCATTGCCGTCGGTCGCAATGCCGTTGCCGAGCACGTCCTTGACGATGGCGTTACCAGCGGACGAGCCGATCGCGCTGAGATCGATGTTGGTCGCACCACCGGCGCCGAGGCCATCGGGGTCGAGGGTGAGGTAACCGGCCTGGGCCGTGCCGCCGAAGGCGAGGAGCAGGGCGGCCGCGAGTGCTTTCTTGGTCATTTATCGTCTCCTGAAACTTTGACGATGCGGTTGAAATTCGAGCCTGGCGTCCGACGGGGTCGACCGGTGTGGCTTTGCTCGGTGTCTATGCATGCCGCGTGCCACAAATTAATTTCTTTTTAAAACAACAAGATGAAATTTCAGGGGCAGGCTGCCTGGGGCCGAGTGTAAAGTTCATTGACAGCGACGACGGTGCATTTTGTGGCCCCCGTCGCGCTCCTTCCCTTGGATTTGCATCGAATCCAAATAAAAACAAAGGGTTAATTGATTTCCTAGGGCTGTAAAGTTTATTGACGCGGCCTTTCGATCAATCCCAAGTCACTGAAAAATCAGCCGCCCGCGGCCTGCGGCCCGTATACCCGGCGCGGATTCCCGGTGGCCCGGCAGGCGCGCCGCCATGGCAGCCATTCCGAGCTTCGGACCGGTCACCGGCCGTGGTCAGAAACTGGCACGACCCGGCTCGGCCGGGCACGCATTTTAAGGCCATAATCGCTGCTGCCGTTAAACCTTGCGCGCCGCGGATTTCGTGCACCGGACGCAGTGCCGGGCGGCGCTATCCTGTAACCTCGTCAACCTCGTATCCGACACCGTTCCTGAGGTCCCCCCGTTCATGCCAACCAAGTCCGGCCTGCTGCGCGCGCTTTCCACGGGTTCACTGATTCTTTTGCTGGCGGCCTGCGGCTCCGGGGTCGACGAGGAGGAGGCGTTCGCGAGCGCCCGCGCCAGTTTCGAAGCCGGCCAGCTCGGCAGCGCGATGGTCGAACTCAAGACCATCCTGCAGGCCAACCCCGACTATGCCCCGGCGCGCGCCCTGCTCGGCGAGGCAGCCCTGCTGTTCGGCGAAGGCAGTTCCGCCCTGAAGGAACTCGGGGTCGTGGTCGAGGCGGGCGCGGCCGATCCGCATGTACTGTTCACCTATGCGAACGCCCTGGTCTTCAACGGCGAGTACGACGAGGCCTTGCGCTTCGCCAAGGAGAACGCCAAGACGATCCCGTCCATGATCATCTATGGCGAAGCCAACCTCGGCCTCGGACAGGCCGCCGCCGCCAAGGCCGCGTTCGAATCCGCCCTGGAAACCGGCCAGGAACCGACGACGGCCCACCTCGGACTCGGCCGCCTGGCCTACGTCCAGGGCGCCATGGAACAAGCGCGGAGCGAGGTCGATGCCGCCCTGCAGGCGACTCCCACCAGTATCGAGGCGTGGTTGCTGGCGGGCGATATCGCGACGGCGCAGAATGATTTCACGCGCGCCCAGGCCGCCTACGACAAGGCGCTCGAAGTCGATCCCTACGATCAGTCGCGCTTCCAGAACCTGGCCCACGTCGCGCTCGCCATGCTGGCGCTGTTCCAGAACGACCCGGACGGCGCCGCCCCGCACATCGCCGCTGTGCGCAAGGCCAATCCCAAGCACCCGCGCTATTACTACCTGAACGGCCTGCTGCTGTTCGAAAAAGAGCGCTTCGAAGAAGCCCAGACCGAGTTGCTCGAGGTGCTCAAGCAGGTTCCGGCCCACGCCGGCGCCCTCACCATGTCGGGCATCGTGTCCTACCGTCGTGGCGACCTCAACCAGGCCCGCGAATACCTCGAACGCGCGCTGGTGTCGCGGCCGGATTCGACCTACCTGCGCAAATCGCTCGGCGCGATCTACGCCCGGCTGGGCCTGGCCAAGGATGCCATCGACAAGCTGGAACCGCTGGCGAAGGAAAACCCGGACGATGCCGAACTGCAACGCATGCTCGGTGGCGCCTACCTCGCCGCCGGCCGCTCCGCCGACGCCACCGCGGCGCTCGAACGCGCGATGCGCTTGAACCCGGCAGACCTGAACGGTGTCACCAGTCTCGCCGTGGGCTACCTCGCACAGAACGATGTCGACAAGGCGGTGAGCGAGCTGTCGACCGCCGTCGAGCAGAACAGCGACTACGCCATGGGCAAATACCTGCTCGCGGCGACGCAACTCAAGCAGGGCAATGTCGAGGCGGCACGCGCCGCGGCCGAGCAACTGGTCGAGGAACGGCCGCAGGACGCCCTCTACGCCAACCTGCTGGGCGTGATCGAGCAGGTAAGCGGTGACATGGACAAGGCCAGGGCGAGTTTCGAACGCGCGCTGGGCATCGATCCAAGCTTTCTGCCGGCAGCGATGAACGTGGCGCGGCTCGATGTCGCCGCCAACGATTGGGATGCCGCCGAGAAACAGTTCCAGCACATGCTGGAAGTCGATCCCGCCCACATCGGCGCCCTCAATGCGCTGGCGGTGCGCCGCGTGGCCGAGGGGCGGATGGATGACGCCATCGGCTTTCTCGAACGCCTGCGCGCGGCGGCGCCCGCCGACGTCTCCAGTCGTCTGCTCCTGGCACAGGCCAGGTTCCAACAGGGCCGCATCGAAGAATCCCTCGACGTCACCCGCGAGGTGCTGAGCCTGGCGCCGGAGAACCTCACGGCACGTCTCTTCGCCGCCCGCGGCGAGTTGTACGAGGGCAACCTCGAGAC
The DNA here is from genome assembly GCA_050184115.1 of Gammaproteobacteria bacterium. Classification (GTDB taxonomy): domain Bacteria; phylum Pseudomonadota; class Gammaproteobacteria; genus JACKNG01. The sequence goes on from JBFXAQ010000012.1 coordinate 10,803, forward strand.
CGCGCGGGCACATGCCCGCGCGGCCCTGGAGCAGGCCCCGGAGATGTTCGAGTCCAACTACCTCGCGGCCATCGTAGAACTGCGTTCGGGCAACGAGGAGCGCGCGCGCGAGCTGCTGCGCAAGGCCACAGCGATTTCCCCCGATGTCGTGGTCGCCCGCGACGTCCTGTCGCGGCTCGATCCGAAAAGTGGCGGCAAAGCGGGGCCAACCGCCGTCGACGGCGCCGTCCGGCTGCGTGAACTGGCCTCCAGCAAGCAGATCAAGGAAGCGCTGGCGGTGGCGCGGGCGCAGGCGGCGGCCCACCCGGACGACTCGAACGCGCAGTTCCTGGTCGCCGCCGCGCACATGGCGGCGGGCGATGTCGCGGCCGCGCGCAAGAGCGTCGAGGAAGTGTTGGCGGCCACCCCCGACAACCTCGCCGCCATGATCAACCTCGCGCGGATCGAGACGATCGCGGGCGAGATCGAGGCCGCGCGGGGTTGGTACCGCAAGATCCTGGAACACGAACCGGATCACCTCGCCGCGCTGCTCGATCTGGCGCGCTTGTCACCGCCGACGGAGGCCGACGCGCTGATCCGCAAGGCCTATGCCGCCGATCCGCAGTCCGACGCCGTCATGATGGCGATGGTGGACAATGCCCTGAGTCGCGAGGACCCGGCGGCAGCCGCGCCCATCCTCGACCAGCTCTACCGGCGTGCGCCGTTCGACGGCGACGTCCTCAACCTCGCCGTCCGAACCTATCTCGGCCTGGGCAAGCTGACCGAGGCGAGCGCTGCGGCCACCACGTTCGCCGAGCGGTTCCCGGCGCGGGTCGACGCGAACATCCTGCACGGTGTCGTCTACCTGGTGAAGGGCGATCGCAACCTGGCGCGCCGCGCCCTCACGCAGGCTACCGAACTCGAACCGGCGAACACCGTGCCGCGGGCAATGCTGGCTCAACTCGAGTTCGATACCGGTCAGCTGGACGCGGCCCGCGAACAGCTCGCGGCGCTCGACAAGCTCGGCTACCGCTCGCCCGAGACGAGCAAGCTGAAAGCCGACATCGCTTGGCGTGGGGGCGACAAGCAGGCGGCCGTTGCACTGTACCGGCAGGCCTGGGAAGCCAGCCCAGGGGCCGAGGAAACCGCGGCGTATGCGCGCGGGCGCTGGTCGACCGGGGAGCGTGATGCCGCGCACGAATTGCTGCTGAAAGCCCTCGCGGCGCCGGATGCGGCGCCCGCGTTGCACGAAGTGCTGGGTGACATGTATTACGCCGAGGGCCAGCACGCCGCGGCTGCGGAGCAATACCGGGCACTGCTCGACGCGACGCCGGACAACGCCGTGGTGCTGGACAAGCTGGCAGAGTTGTACGAGATCCTCGGCGACGAGCGTGCCTTCGCGACTGCGCAGCGCGCGCAGGAGCTTGCCCCGGACGACCCGCAGATCCTCGCCACCTATGGCTGGCTCCTGGTCAAGAGTGGCCAGGTGGAGCGCGGCCAGGGCCTGATCGAACGCGCGCTGGCGAAGGGCGAGAACGCTTTTGCGCCGGTCGAGCTCGCGACCACGCGTTTCCATCTCGCCACGGCCTACCGCCAGAGCGGCAAGAAGGCGGCCGAGCGCCGTGAGCTGACCGCACTGATCGAGAGCGGGGTCGATTTCCCGGAACGAGACGTTGCGCGGCGCCTGCTCGAACGCTGAGCGTCGCGTGGCCGCTGCATCGCGCGCGCGGCGGTGCGGCACCGGCATGGCAGGCCGCCGCGGGTGAACGGGCGCTTGCCAGGCGCCAACGGCGATGACACGCCGTTCTGCCCGGATGTCGGCGTGGTGTTTCTCGTTCCCGACCACTGGCGTTCCCTGCCGCAGCTACGCCACCAGGTCGCCATCCGCCTGGCCCGCTATTTCCGCGTTCTGTGGGTCGATGCCATCCCGACCGGGACCGGACGGTTCATCGACGACCAGCAGCCGGCTGCCGAGCGACCGGACTTCAGCGCCGACGGACTCATCGTGCGCTCACCGCGACTCGGTCACAAGCTGCTCCACCGGGTCAAGCCGCTGCGGCCGATGGCCCTGCGCTCGCGCGTTCGCGACGCCGTGCGCACGCTGCGACTTGCCGGCGTCAGCCGCGTCGTCCTGTACGTGTGGCGGCCCGGGTTCGCGGATTTCGTCGACGAGGTCGAGCACGATTTCCTGCTCTACCACGTCGACGACGAATACAGCTTCTCCGAGAGCGAACGGCCGATGAGCGCGGGAGAGCGCAAGCTGCTGGCGGCGGCGGACTGCGTCTTCGTGCATTCGCCGCGCCTGCTCGAACTCAAGGGCGCGTGCAATCCGAACACCGTGTTCCTGCCCAACGGCGTCGATTACCTGCCCTTTTCCAGCCCCGTCCCGGAGCATCCGGAACTGGCCGCCATCCCGCGGCCCCGGCTCGGTTACGCGGGCGTGGTCAAGTCCCAGCTCGATCTCGACCTGCTGCTGGCGCTCGCCCGCGTGCGCCCTGACTGGAGTCTCGTACTCGTCGGACCGCTCGGGAACACGAACGACAAGGCCGCGACCCTCGCCGCGCTGCAAGCGCTGCCCAACGTGTACCTGCTCGGACGCAAGCCGCTGGCCGACCTGCCGGCGTACGTGCAGCATTTCGACGTCGGCATCATGCCGTATGCGATCAACGCCTATACCAGTTGCATCTACCCCCTCAAGCTGCACGAGTACCTGGCCGCCGGCATCCCGGTCGTCAGCACGCCGATTCGCAGCGCGCTCGATTTCTCCGGCATTCTCGGCATCGCGGCCGACGTCGACGGTTGGTGCCAGGCGGTCGAAGCCGCCCTTGCCGGCTCGGCCCACGACACGGGCGGGCGCGAGATGCGCCAGCAGCTTGCCCGGCAACACGATTGGAGCCACATCGTGGCCCGCATCGCGGTCGAGATCGGCAAGCTGCTCGGTGGTGATGTCGAGCGCGACGGCGTGCGCCTGGACGAGGTTGCCCGGCGACCCTTCGACGCCGCCGACCTCGCGCAATACTCCCGCCCGCCACCGGGCTGACGAGCGGCTCGCGTCGGCGCGGTCCGGCGGCGCCCGCGCGGGATCGGAAGCGGCAGGCTCAGCGCGCCGTGGCGTCGCGCTCGTAACGCGCCGTGATCAGTGCCGCCATGTGCGCCCAGGTCAGCGTGGCGGTCGATGCCTGGTTGAACCGCCCCATGGCGATGACATCGCGCTCGCGGATCGCCGCCAGTGCGTCGCCGAGGTGCCCGCTCTCGAAGTACAACGCCCCGCATTCACCGGGAACGTCGAAGACGCGACCGCGTTCAGGCAGGATCAGCGGCTTGCCACGGGTCATGGCCAGCAGCACGGAACCCGAGGTCAGGGTCTGCACGTACGGCAGGACCACGACGTCGGCCAGCGCCAGCAGGGCGGCCAGGTCGTCATCGACGAGAAAACCTTCACGCCAGCGGATGCGTGCGTCGCCGGCGCAGCGGGCTGCGAGCGCCGCGCCGAGCTCGGCATCGCGCACGCGCCCGGCCACGACCAGCCGCGCATCCGTGTCGGCGAGCGTCGTGAACGCGTCGACCAGGTTCTCCACGCCCTTGTAGGGGCGAATGGCGCCGAAGAACAGGTAGACGAACTCGCCACCGTCCAGTCCGAGTTCCGCGCGCAGCGCCGCGACCCGGGCCGTGTCCGGAGCCGGATACTCGTCGGTGTAGGCCGCATGCGGAACCACCGCGCAACGGCCATCGAGCCCGATGTCGAACTCCTGTTCGATGAGGCTTCGTGCACTGGCGCTGTGCACGAAGCAGGCGGTGACGTGACGCAGCAACTGCCTGCGCAGGACGCGTTCCCAGGCCGGGTCGGCACTTTCATGGGAGACGAGGTTGTGTATCGTCCAGTACACCGGGATACCCAGCAGCCGGCACAGGCGCAGGTCGAGGACCGCGAGGGCCCGGCGCACGAACCGTCGGAAGCCGGGCCGCGCGGCCAGATGTGGCGCGAGCAGGGGGGCCACCCAGTGCAGGTGGAGCGCCGCCGGCGAGTGCCGCAGCACCGTTTGCAGCAACGGCAGCCAGCCGCGCGGGAAATGCGCGTAGCGCACGGGGTGACCGCGCGCCTCGACGGCAGCTCCGAGGGCGCCCTCGTAAGGATTGCCCTCGCGCCAATCAGGCATGAAAATGACGGGCCTGCGTGTGCGACTCAACGGGCTTCCTTCTGCGGTCCGACGATGGCGGCGTTGCCTGTGCATTGTCACCGAAAACCCCTTCGACCATGACCCCATGCGCCCAGCAGCTGGCCGCGCCGGTGCAGCGGTGGGGAGCTGGCCCGGATTTCCCATCCATGTTCGTAGCGAGGGCGTCGAGATGTCGCAAAACGGGGCCGCGCGGCACTACTGCCGGCGCAGGCGTCAACGACAGCCGGTCGTACTGCCCCTGCCGAGCACGTGCTGGTTACGGGTGTCGGTCGGCGGCCGCGACCGCCGACGCGTGAGTCGCCCAAGCTAACGATGTCGATCCGTTCCGCCGTGGCCTGGACCTTCAGCGAGCAGATGCTCCGCTACGTGGTCCGACTCGGCGCATCGGTCGTGATCGCCCGGCTCCTGACGCCGGGCGAGATGGGCGTGTTCGCGCTCGCGGTATCGGCATCGGTCCTGCTCGAGTCGCTGCGCCTGTTCGGCGTCGGCAGCTACCTGATCCGGGAACCCGATCTCGACGACGGCCGTATCCGTTCCGCCCTGGGCCTGATGATGGCGCTGTCCTGGCCACTTGGCGCGCTGTTGTGGCTCGGTCGCGATGCCGTCGCCGCGGTCTACGCCGAGCCGGGGATCGGCGATGTCCTGGCCATACTCGCGGTCGAATATTTCGTCGCCCCGTTCGCGATCGTGCCGACCGCGCTGCTCAGCCGCGACATGCGCTTTCGCACGCTCCATCACATCGGGCTCGCCTCGGCGACGACCAGTGCCGCGGTCAGTGTCGGCCTGGCGTGGCTGGGCATGAGCTACCTCGCGCTCGCCTGGGGCAACCTGGCGCTGACCGCGGGCGGCGTGCTGTTCGCCGCCCTGTTCAATCCGCGGGGTATCTACCTGTTGCCGTCATCGCGTCATTGGCGCGAGGTCGGGCACTTCGGTGGCCTGTTGTCGTTGACCTCGATCGTCTCGACGGTCAATTCGGAAGGCACCAAGCTGATCCTCGGCGGCGTCCTGTCGCCGGCCCAGGTCGGCCTCTACGAACGTGCCGTGCAGTTGCCCGACCTGTTCCGGCGCAGCGTGTTCGCGCCGCTCGGCCGGGTCATCGTGCCGGCGTGGTCGTCCGACCTGCGGGAGAAACGCTCGATCGACCAGTCGGCACTGACCCTGGTGGCCGTCAGTACGGCGGTGGTGTGGCCGGTGTTTCTCGCACTCGGGCTCATCGCCGAACCGTTCATCGTGCTGGTGTTCGGCGCTAACTGGCGCGTGGCAGGCCAGGTCATGCCGGTACTCCTCCTGGCGCAGTCGCTGTTCGTCGCCCTGCCGCAACCCGAGCAGGTGCTGATCCCGCACGGCCGGGTGCGGACCCTGCTCGGGGTGCGTACCGCCGCCGCCGCGTTCTCGCTCGCGACCGCGGTGTACGGCGCCTGGCACGGTCTCGAAGGTTTCGTCGTCGCGCGCCTTGGTGCAGCGCTGTTCCTCACGTGTCTCGTCTATTTTTCGGTGCGTGCACCCCTCGGCTTTGCCTGGCGCCGTTACGCGGGTGTCTACCTGCGCTCGGCCGTGGTGGCGACGATCGCGGCCGCGCCGGCGGCGATCCAGGCGCGCCTGTCGCCGGATCGGATCGAGCTCGTCGGCGTCGCCGTGCTGGCGGTGTCGTGCGGGGCGGCCTGGCTCGTTGCCGTGATCGTCGTCCACCCGCCGATGCGCGCGGAACTCGCGCGACTGCGGCGCGCGGTGGTGCGCCGCTGACCCTGCGTTCAGCCGTGATAGCCGAGTTCTGTGGCCAGCGGTTCGACGGTGGAGCGCAGTAACCAGCGTTCGGCGCGCGGCAGCCAGGTGGGGCGCGCGCGAGCCTCGCCGGACCCGGCTACCCGCTTGCCGAGTACGGTCCGGTCGACCTGCAGGCCGAAGTACTGTTCGACGCGGTCGACGGTTGCGGGATCGGACACGAGGGCCTCGTAGGCGACCGCGAGCCCGCCCACCGCGGGGGCGACGTCGATGAATTCCCTGGTCAGCTCGCGCCACATCGCGCCGAATGCCCGCGGCGTCAGGACCGGCCGGGCCGGCCACTCGCGGTACCAGCCGGCGCCGCGCTGGCGATAGGAGCGCCAGGCATCGTAGGGATTGCGGTAGAGAAAGCAGAAACGGGCCCGTGGAAACAGCCAGTTCAGGTAGCGCGCGGCATCCGCGCCGAGCCGGACTTCCTTGAAACCCCACCGCTCGGCGCCGCGGGCACGAGCCGGCTGCCCCAGCAGCTCGAGGAAGAACGCGCGGTGAGCCGCCCTGAGTGCAGTCAGCGGTGGGTAGAGATTGGCCACCCAGCGGTCGGCGAGCCGGTCGCCGTCGTCAACCGGCCCGAAGTAGGCAGCCGGTGGCCATTCGCGATCGAAAGCCCTGAGCATGTTTGCCAGAACCGGAACGAGACCGCAGCGGTCATACGGCTCGCCCCATAACAATAGCGAGGGATCGGAGAGGGCCAGGCGTTGCAGGAGCGTCGATCCGGACCGCCAGCCCGCGGCGAAGACGAAGATCGGTTCTTCGACATCGTCGTCGACCGTTGGCGGCAGGGCGCCACGGAGTATTTCGAGCCCCGCACCAGGCCCTGGCGGACGCCGCCGCAGTGTGGCGTGGGTCGCGCGTGCGCGCGGCGTACCACGCAGCGCGGCCAGCAGCCGGGTGACGTCCTTCAGCATCGCGTGGCCCGCGACAGACGGCTGCGCCAGATCGGTGCGAGAGGCCCGCGTTGGAGGGGCCGGGCGGGGTGCACCCGAGCGGGTGTCGCGTTCCCTGCAGGAAGGTGCCGTGCCGCCGCTATCACGTTCGTTCAGGTGCGCGGCAACGCGTGGCCCGGGACGGGCGGGAACCCGGCGCGGTGACGGTCGTCGCGAGTGACGTCCTTGGTCGAGCAGGCCGGAAGTATGGATTTTGCGGTCATCGATTCGATTCCACCCGCGGCGGAGGGCGCCGGGCGCGTATCCTTTGCCGGAATGTTGAGTTAAAATTCTACGTTAAGTATATGAAGCAGCATATTGATTTCGAAATTTGGCGTGGTGTTTCGCCATCCGAAATCGGTGGCTGTTGGATTTCCAGGACCGGGGGCTAGTCGGTATGCCAAGCAAGTGTCGTCGGAAACTTCGCCGTATCGTCGTTTCATCGTGCCAGGCCGGCGTCCTCGCCGTGCTCCTCGCCGGTTGCAGCGACATGCATCTGAACCCGTTCACCAGCCCGTTCCCGGAAGCGCCGGGAGGCACCCGTTCGGGCAACGATTACACCTACATCATCGGTCCGGGCGACTCGCTGGAGATTTTCGTCTGGCGTAATCCCGAGTTGTCGAAGATGGTGCCTGTTCGTCCTGACGGTCGCATCTCGGCACCGCTCATCGAGGACATCGAAGCCAGTGGTCGTACGCCGACCGAACTCGCGCGCGAGATCGAGCAGGCGCTGGCCGACTACGTGCGGGATCCGATCGTCACGATCACCGTGCAAGGCTTTTCCGGCGAATACTACGAGCAGGTGCGCGTGGTCGGTGAAGCCGCCCAGCCGCGCGCGCTGCCCTACAGCAAGAACATGACGGTGCTCGATGTCGTCATCCAGGCCGGCGGGCTGACCGAGTTCGCGGCCGGCAACAAGGCCACGCTGGTACGCGTGGCCGATGGCTCCCAGACGCAGTACAACGTGCGCCTCGACGACCTCGTGCGCGACGGCGACATTTCGGCCAACGTCGTCATCGAACCCGGCGACATCCTGATCATTCCCGAGGCGTGGTTCTGAAGTTGCCGTCACGAGGCGGGGATCGTCCATGAACGAGCAGATCGAACTCGCCCGGCGGCATGCGCGCAAGCTGTGGCGCTACCGCTGGCATGCGCTCCTGCTCAGCGCATTGGCCTGTGTCGGCGGCTGGACCTATGTCATCTCGCTGCCCAACAGCTTCGAGGTCGAGGCGAAGGTGTTCGTCGACACCAGTTCCATGCTGCGTCCGTTGCTGAAAGGCCTGGCGGTGGACAACAGCATGCTCAGGGACTCGGCCCAGCTGATGAAGCGCACCCTGCTCACGCGTCCGAACCTCGAGGAGGTCGCGCGACGCACCGACCTCGACCTCTCGACGACCACGCCGCGCGAGTTCGAGTCGCTGATCGCCTCGCTGGCGAACCGCATCAAGCTGTCGGGCACCGAGCGTGACAACGTCTACACGATCAAGTTCGAAGACACCGATGCGCAGCGCGCCAAGCGCGTCGTCGACGAACTGCTGAACACCTTCCTCGAGGAAGCGCTGGGTGACAGTCGCAGCGATACCGAGGTCACCCAGCAGTTCCTGGACGCACAGATCGCGGAATACGAGAAACGGCTCGTCGAGGCGGAAGAACGTCTCAAGCTCTTCAAGCAGAAGAATGTCGGCATGGTCCCCGGGGCCGAAGCCAATTACTTCCAGCGCCTGCAGGCGGCTCGCGACCAGCTGCGTACCGCCGAACTGGAGTTCAACGAGGCGCAGCGGCGCCGTGACGAACTGCGCAAGCGCCTCAACAGCGCGGCCGGTGGTGGCGAGGGCTCGGATACCGTCAGCGCCAAGGATCCCTCGCTGCTCGCGATGTCGTCGTATACCGAACGTATCGACGCCATGCAGTCACAACTCGATCAGCTCCTGCTGCAGTACACCGAGAAGCATCCCGACATCATCACCCTGCGCGAGCGCATCGCCGACCTCGAGACCAAGCGCGAGGCCGAGCTCGACGAACTCGCGGCGCAGATGACCGAACAGAAGGCGGTGGCGGGCAAGGTCACCAGCGAGGCCGCGATGATGCCGGCCCTGGCCGTCGCCGAATCCGAGGCACAGGCGGCCGCGATGGAGGCCCGCGTCACCGAGTATCGCAGGCAGGTCGAGGAACTCGAGAAGCTGGTCGACACCGTGCCCGAGATCGAGGCCGAACTGACCCGGCTCGATCGCGACTACGGCCTGAACAAGGAGCAGTACGAGCAGTTGTTGCAGCGGCGCGAGGCGGCACGGCTGTCGGAGCAGGTCGACGAGCAATCCGAGGACGTCAAGCTCAAGGTCATCGACCCGCCCAAGGTGCCGATCGTGCCGTCCGGTCCGAACCGGGTCATCCTGTTCTCGGGGGTGTTCGGCGCGGCACTCGGCCTGGGCGGGGCGTTCGCCTTCCTGCTCTCGCAGATCCAGCCGCGTTTCTACACCATCGAGGAACTGAAGGAGTTGACGCGCCTGCCGGTGCTGGGCTCGGTGTCCTACCAGTCGTCGCGTCGCTACCGCACGGAGCGGCGCATGGAACTGGCGGTGTTCCTGATGATCTTCCTCATGCTGGCGAGCGTCTACGGCGGGCTCGTGGTATCCGAGACATTGCACATGGATCTGCACGGCAAGTTCGCCGCGATCGCGGGGCGTGAGGCATGAGCCTGATCGAGAAGGCGATGGACAAGCTCGCCGGGCGTGAACCCGACGCGGCCGAGGACGTGACGCAGGCCGACGCGGGCGCGCGGACCGCCCCGGGCGAAACCGCGACCGCGCCGGCGACCGCGGCCGCGGCGCCTCCCGCGGACGCACCGGCAGCTGCAACGCCCGCCACCGCCCCGCCGCCGCTCGAGGCCGCGCCGGCGGCACCGACCGCGCCGACCGCGGCACCGGAGGAGATACCCGACGGGCGCTACACCCATATCGATTTCGAGCGCCTGCATGCCAACGGCAATCTCACGCCGGGCACCGATCTCGTCCGCGAGGCCGAGGAGTACCAGTACATCAAGCGCCGCCTGCTCGGCAACATCGCGCTCGGCGCCGGCCACGGTGGACGTCCGGCAAACCTGATCATGCTGACGAGTTCGGTCCCCGGCGAAGGCAAGACTTTCACGTCGATCAACCTCTCGATGAGCATCACGGTGGAACGCGATCACACCTTGCTCGTGATCGACACCGACATCATGAAGCGAGACCTGAGCCGCCAGCTGGGGCTCGAGGGTCTGCCCGGCCTGTTCGACTACCTGGACGGCGACGTCGACGACATCGCGAACGTGATCTACCGCACCAACGTGCCGAACATGGCGGTGATCCCCTCGGGCCGGTTCAAGGCCGCGAGCACGGAGTTGCTGGCCAGCGCACGCATGCAGCAACTGGTCGACGAGATTGCGTCCCGTTACCGCGATCGCGTCGTGCTGTTCGATACGCCGCCCCTGCTGGCGACCTCCACCGCGGTCGCCCTGGCGCCGCTGGTCGGCCAGCTCGTGCTGGTGGTGGAAGCCGGAGAAACGCGCACGACGACGGTGCTCGACGCCATCCGCATCCTCGACCGTGTTCCGGTCACCGGGGTGATCTTCAACAAGTCCAAGGGCACCGCGATGAAGCCGTACGATTATTACGGCAATTACTACATCAAGCCCACGCCCGCGAGCTGAGGCCGGCGTCCCGTCGTGACCATGCAAGCGGTGGCGTCAACGACCGTGATCCGCATCGCCTGCGTACTGGGTCTGATGCTGACGGTGGTATCGGTGCGGGCGGGCGACTGGCTGATCGACCCCCGCGTCAACATCAACGAGTCCTTCACCGACAACGTCACGCTGGCACCGACCGACGAGCTCGCCGACCTGGTGACGACCGTGCTGCCCGGCATCACCGTGCGTGGCACCTCGGCGCGGCTGGACCTCAACCTCGACTACAACCTGCAGTACCTCAAGTACGCGGACAACACGCAGTTCGACGATTTGAACCACCAGATGCAGGCAGCCGCCGAGCTCATGGTGTTCGAGGATCTCGTCTATTTCTCGACCCGCAGCAGCCTGTCGCAGCAGAACACCAGCAGCAATCGCCAGTTCGCGCAGTCCAACCGGTCGCAGACGGGCAACCGGACCAACGTCCTGTACTACGAATACGGGCCGGTCGTGCGCCACGCCCTCGGTCGCTGGGCCTCGCTCGACGCCAGCTACCTCATGAACCGATCCGATCGCACCGTGATCGCGGCGCCGGATGCGCTGACGGGGCAGGTCGTGACCGCGCCCGGTGGGTCCAAGGAGGACGTCATCCGGGTGAACGTCGATTCGGGTCCACGGCTGCCGCGCACCCCGATTTCACTTTCCTATACCTCGCGCGAGCAGACCCGGGCGCAGGGCGTCGGGCAGGGGCAGCGCAGCAAGCTCCAGCGCGTGTTAGCCGAGGTCGGGTACCAGCTCAACCGCCAGCTGCGCCTCACTGCCGAGGGTGGCGCGGAGTTCAACCAGGTGCAGACAGCGCGCAACAACCGCGACGGTCCGAGCTGGTTCTTCGGTGGCGTGTGGACGCCGACGCCGCGTACCGAGATCGCGGGGCGCTACGGCTCGCGTTTCTTCGGCAAGACCTTCACCGTCAATGCCTCGCACCGCATGCGACGCGTGGTGATGGGGTTCAATTACGGCGAGGAGTTGCGCACGACCAACCAGGTGCAGTCGGAGCTCGAGCTGGTGCCCCTGACCGACCCCTTCGGCAACCCGATCCTCGATCCCAATACGACACCGGACATCCTTACCCCGCCGGGGCTGCCGTCACTCGCCGACGACGTCATCCTGAGCCGCGACATCAGCGCATCGCTGAGCTACGCCGGTCGACGCGACACCGTCGACCTGCGCGTGTTCGACAACCGCAACGAATTCCAGGGCACCGGGGTTCTCGAGAGCTACCGCGGCGTGTCGGTCAATTTCACTCACAGCCTCACGCGCCTGGTCAGCGCCAGCGTCGGCGGCCTGTGGCGCAAGGCGGATTCGCTGAACCGCAGCCAGGAGACCTGGCGGATCTCGCCGGCCATGCACTACATCCTCGGCCCGAACATGACGCTGAACCTGAACTACGAGTTCGTCAACGGCAGCGGCGCGACGGCGTTGGACAATTTCACGGAGAATGCCGTGACGGCGGACGTCTCCTACGTCTTCTGAGCAACCCGATGTACGAAACTTTCTACGGATTCACGGGCAAGCCGTTCCAGCTCAATCCCGACCCACGCTTCTTCTTCAGCAGCGCGGGACACAAGCGGGCGATGGCCTACATGCAGTATGGCCTGCAGCAGGAGCAGGGCTTCATCGTCGTCACCGGCGACGTCGGCACGGGCAAGTCGATGCTGGTGAGCAACCTGTTCAACACCCTCGACAAGGAACGTCTCGTCGCGGCCAAGATCGTCTCGACCAACGTCCAGAGCTCCGACCTGATCCGCCTCATCTGCGGTGAACTGGGCATCGCTCACGATCGCAAGACCAAGGCGGCCCTGCTGAGCAGTCTCGAAGCGCGTTTCCGCGAGGAAGTGGCCGCCGGCAAGCACGTCCTGCTCGTCATCGACGAGGCCCAGAACCTGCCGCGCGAGTCGCTCGAGGAGCTGCGCATGCTGTCGAACTTCGAGCACGATTCGAAGCCGCTGGTGCAGAGCTTCCTGCTCGGTCAGCGCGAGTTCCGCCGCATGATGCGCGCGCCCGGTCTCGAGCAACTGCGCCAGCGCGTGATCGCGGCCTACCACCTCGGCCCGCTCACCGAGCGCGAAATCGCGGCCTATGTGCGGCACCGCCTGAAGGTGGTCGGCTGGCAGGACGACCCCGCGCTGGAGGAGGGCATCTTCGAGCGGATCTACCATGCCACCGGCGGCGTGCCGCGACGCATCAACACCTTCTTCGATCGCTTGCTGCTCAACGCCTACCTCGATGAGTCCCACGCCATCTCGGTGAAATCGGTGGAAGCCGTGGCGGCCGAGGTCGAGCAGGAAATCCGCGGGCCCGAAGGAAGTCTCGAGGAAGGTGGACCGGAGGCCGTCCGCGTGCAGGCCGCGCCGGCCCCGGCACCCGCGGAGAGCGAGGCGACGCTGGCGATGGCGCAGCGCCTGGAACGCGTGGAGCGCCAGCTGACTGCGCTGACGACGCAGCTCGCCCAATTCAACCGCCCGCTGCCCGTGGCGCAGCAGGCACCGGTCGAACCGGACCGGGAGCGCGACAACTCGCGCTGGACGCTGGCGTTCGTGGCCTTGTCGGTGTGCGTGGCGGTCGGCCTCGGCATCGCCGGCTACCTGGTACTGCGTTGAGGCCGGCGGCGATGGCGGTATCCAACAGCGCGAGTGGCGGCGCACGTGCGGATCGGGCACCGCTCAACGCCCTGTCCATCGACGTCGAGGAATATTTCCAGGTTTCGGCGTTCGAGTCCGTGATCGACAAGGGCGACTGGTCGCGGTGGCCGTCGCGGGTCGAGGTGTCGACGCAACGCCTGCTCGACCTCTTCGCCGCGCAGGGCGTGCACGCGACGTTCTTCACGCTCGGGTGGGTCGCCGAGCGTTTCCCGGCACTGGTGCGACGCATCGTCGACGAGGGCCACGAACTCGCCTGCCACGGTTACGATCACGTGCGCCTGACCAATCACACCCCGGAGTCCCTGGGTGAGGAGCTGCGTCGCAGCAAGGCCTTGCTGGAGGACGCTTCCGGGGTCGCGATGCGCGGATTTCGCGCCGCCAGCTTTTCCATCGACACGTCCAACCTGTGGGCATTCGGCGTGATCGAGGCCGCCGGTTTCGACTACAGCTCCAGCGTCTACCCGGTGCACCACGATCTCTATGGCATACCCGACGCCGAACGCGTACCGTTCCGCGCGCCCGGTGCCGGGCGCCTGGTCGAGATCCCGGTCGCCACGGCGCGCTACTGCGGTCGCAACCTGCCGGCCGGCGGTGGCGGCTACTTCCGCCTGTTCCCCTATTGGCTGAGCGCGCATCTCCTGCGCACCGTGCATCGCCAGGAAGTGGCGCGCGCAAACATGTATTTCCACCCGTGGGAGTTCGACCCGGAGCAACCACGACCGGCGGGTATCTCGCCGCGCACGCGTTTCCGGCATTACCTCAACCAGAACCGCGCGCTGAGCCGGCTGGAGCGACTGCTCGGCGATTTCCGCTGGGCGCCGTTCGCCGACGTCTACGCCGATTGCATCCCATGAGCGAGACCAGCGAGCGCGCCGCGGCGCCGGCCGCCGTCGTCGTCCGGGCGGCCGAGGCGGGCGATGCGTCGGCGTGGGACGCCTTCGTCGAGGCGCATCCCGATGGCAGCTTCTTCCACCGGTTCGCCTGGCAGGACGCCATGCGCGAGGGGCTCGGCCATCGCACCCATTTCCTGCTCGCGCTGCGCGACGGCGCCATCGACGGCGTGATGCCGCTGGTGGAGATGAAGTCGCTGTTGTTCGGGCATTCGCTGAGTTCAATGCCGTTCGCGACCTGGGGTGGCGCCCTGGCGGCGTCCGCCGCCACGCGGGTTGCGCTCGAAGCGCGCGCCGTCGAGATCGCACGCCAACTCGGCGTCGGCGCGCTCGAACTGCGCCTGCGCCAAGCCGGTGATGGCGGACGCCCGGTGAAGACGCTCTACGAGACCTTCAGCAAGCCCATCGAAGCGGACCCGGATGCCAACATGCAGGCCATCCGCAGCAAGCAGCGCAACATCATCCGCAAGGGCATGAAGGCGGGCTTGAGTGGCGCCGAGGCCGATCTCGCCGCCTTCTACCCGGTCTATGCCGAAAGCGTACGCAACCTCGGCACGCCGGTGTTCCCGCGCGGCCTGTTCGCCGCCATCCACGCGGCCTTCCCCGCCGACACCGAGTTCTTCGCCGTTCGCCACGAAGGCCAGGTGGTCAGTGCCGCGATGAATTTCTACTTCCGTGACCAGGTCTGCCCGTACTACTGGGGCGGCCTGTACTCGGCGCGGCGCATCGCCGCCAACGATTTCCTGGCGTGGGAGCTGATCAACCGCGCCGGCGCACGGGGCTGCCGCCTGTTCGATTTCGGCCGCAGCAAGAAGGACACCGGCGCCTACCAGTGGAAGGTGAACCTCGGCTTCGAATCGCGCCAGCTCTACTACGAGTACGAGTTGATCCGCGACCAGGCCATGCCTGACGTCAACCCCAACAACCCCAAGTACCGCCTGTTCATCGAAGGCTGGAAGAAGTTGCCATTGCCGCTGGCGATGCTGCTCGGACCGTGGATCAGCCGGAGCCTGGGTTGATGCCGGGCGCAGCGGCGAGCGCCGTGTCGGACGGCGGCCGGGATGCCTGGGTGCGCCGCCTGGCCTGGCTGGGCGTGGCGCTGCTCGCGACCGTCCTGGTCCGCGCCGAGACCTACGCCAACCTGTACACCACCTGGTGGGGCACCACGGCGTACAACCATGGCGCCCTGATCCCGTTCATCGCGCTGTGGCTCGCCTGGCAGTCACGCGCACGTCTGCAGGCGCTGCCGACGTCGATCTCGCTGCTCGGTCTCGCGTTCGTCGCCGTCAACGCGCTGGTCTGGCTGGCCGGGCGCTTGTTGCTCATCAACGTCCTGCAACACGTCGCCGCGGTCGGCTTCCTCATCGGCATGACCTGGATGCTGATTGGCAACCGCGCCGCGCGCCTCCTGCTGTTCCCGCTGGCCTACCTCTATTTCATGGTGCCGGAAGGGATCGGCCTCGTGCCCTACCTGCAGGACTGGACGGCGACGGTGCTGGTGACCCTGCTGCGCATGACCGAGATCCCGGTCTACATCGAGGGCCGCTACCTGCAGATTCCGAGCGGCAGCTTCCACGTCGCCAAGGCCTGCAGCGGCATCAATTACCTGCTCGCCACGCTCGCCGTCGGCAGCATGTTTGCCTACCTCACTTACCGCAGCAACTGGCGGCGGCTGGCTTTCATGGGCCTGGCGGTCGCGGTGCCGCTGGTCGCGAACGGCATGCGCGCCTACGGCATCGTCATGATCGCGCACCTGTCCGACTACCGTTACGCGATGGGCGTGGATCACTACATCTACGGCTGGGTGTTCTTCGGTATCGTGATCTTCATCCTGTTCGCGATCGGTCGTACGTTCTCCGACATCGACGACGAGACGGAGGAACCGGCAGCGATGCCGTCCGGCGCCGACCTCGATGCGGGCGGGCAGCCGGCAGCCGGCCCGGGTGCGCCCTGGCCGTGGCTGGCGGCGGCCATGATCGTGCTCGCCGCTCCGCAGTGGGCGATCACGCTGGGCGAACGCGCGGTGCCGGCGCACGACGCCTTCGCCTTGCCCGAACTCGCCGGGTGGACCGGGCCGGCGGCGGACGCGGCTGATCTCGGCAGCCACTACCGCGGCGCGCACCGCGTGCTCGATGGCGCGTATACCGCCACTGACGGCACCGCGGTCGACGTCGAGGTGGCGGTATGGCTGGCCCAGCGCCAGGGCGAGGAGTTCGTGCACTACGAGAACACGGTGTACGACGAGGATGACTGGCGGCTCCTCAGTGCCGAGGCAATTGTCGCGACCGGCGCGACGAGCCCCGCCGAGGTCCATACCGCGCTCCTGCGCGGCGACGGACAACGACAGCGGTTGCTGTGGTGGTGGTACCAGGTCGGCGCGCGCGCCACGCCGCGTGCGCTCGTCGCCAAGTTCATCGAGGGGACACAGCGGTTCTCCGGGGGCTACGGCGGCGCCGCGATCGTCGCGGTGTCGACCGCCTTGACCGAGGAGTCGCCGGAGGTTGGCGCACGCCGGCTGGCGGCGTTCGTCGCCGCGCTGGAAAGCGCCGGTCTGGGGACGGCCACGAGCGGCGCGCCGTGAGGGCGCGGCGGCAGTTCAGGTACGGCGCCGTTCGGCGCCCCGGGTGGAGTGCATTGATGTGTGCGGCATAGTTGGCGTCGTGCGACACGATACGAAGGCGGTCGACCCGGCGGTACTGGCCGCCATGACCACGCGGCTCGAACACCGCGGGCCCGACCAGCACGGCTACTTCCATGCCGCTGGCGTCGGTCTCGGCCACCGGCGCCTGTCGATCATCGATCTCAGCGCCGGGCGCCAGCCCATGCGTTCCGCCGACGGCCAGGTGACGCTCACCTTCAACGGCGAGATCTACAACTACCGCGAGATCCGCGCGGAACTCGCCGCTGCCGGTCATGCCTTCGAATCGGATTCCGATACCGAGGTGTTGTTGCACGCCTGGCTCGAGTGGGGCGAGTGCTGCGTCGATCACCTGCGCGGCATGTTCGCCTTCGGCGTGTGGGACGCGCGCCGCGAGTTGCTCTTCCTGGCGCGCGATCGCCTCGGTATCAAGCCGATCTACTATGCCCAGGCGGGTGACGGTAGTTTCCTCTTCGCCTCCGAGCTCAAGGCCTTGCGCGCCTACCCCGCGCATCGCGACGAGATCGATCCGCGCGCGCTGGAGGACTACTTCGCCTTCGGCTACGTGCCGGAACCGCGCAGCATCTACGCCGGCACGGCCAAGCTGCCGGCCGGTCATACCCTGAGCTGGACACGCGGGCAGAAGGAACCGGTCGTCACGCGCTACTGGGACATTCCGTTCCACGGCAATGTCCCACAGAACGAGGACGCGCTCGGCGCGGAACTCGTCGAACGTCTGCGCGAAGCGGTCTCGATCCGGCTCGTCGCCGACGTGCCGCTCGGCGCCTTCCTCTCCGGGGGCGTCGATTCCTCAGCCGTCGTTGCATTGATGACCGAGACCAGCCCCGACCCGGTACGGACGTTCTCGATCAGCTTCGACGAACCGGCCTTCGACGAATCGGCCTATTCGGCCGCGATCGCCGAACGCTTCCACACCCGCCATACCACGCGTGCGGTGGCGGTCGACGACTTCGAACTCATCGACGCCCTGGCCGGCATCTACGACGAGCCCTTCGCCGACAGCTCGGCGCTGCCGACTTTCCGCGTCTGCCAGCTCGCGCGCGAGCACGTCACCGTGGCGTTGTCGGGCGACGGTGGCGACGAGAACTTCGGCGGCTACTGGCGCTACCGCGAGTTCCTGCGCGCGGCGCGCGCGCAAGCGCGCTTTCCGGCACCGCTGCGCGCGCTCATGCACGGTCCGCTGGCGAGCCTCGTGCCCGGCGCCGAGCGTTTCGATCTCGCGCGGCGCGTGCAGGACAAGCTGCACTTCTGGGGCCGCGACCTGCTCGAGAACTACATGCACTCGGTCAGCATCGTGAAGCAGGCCGAACGGCGCGCCATGTACAGCGAGGGCTTCCGCGCCTCGTTGGACGGTTACGACGCCTTCGAGGTGCTGCGCGGGCACGCCGAGCGTGCGCCGGTGCAGGACGGGCTTGCGCGCATCCTCTACGTCGATTTCAAGACCTATCTCGTCGACGACATCCTGACCAAGGTCGACCGCGCGAGCATGGCCAATTCGCTGGAAGTGCGCGTGCCGGTGCTCGATCACCGCTTCGTCGAATGGGCGAGTGCGGTGCCGGACCGGCTCAAGATGCAGGGCGAGGGCGAAGGCAAGTACATCCTCAAGCGCGCACTCGAGAGCCGCCTGCCGCACGACATCCTCTACCGCCGCAAGCGCGGCTTCGCGGTGCCGCTGCCGCGCTGGTTCCAGGGGCCGCTGGCCGGGCGCGTGCAGGACATGCTGCGCTCGGAGGTGTTGAACGACTGCGGCTACCTGTCGCCGGACTGGCTGCGCCAGCTGGCGCGGCGGCTCGAGCGCGGCTGGTTTCCGTGCAGTCCGCAGTTGTGGTCACTGATGATGTTCGAATCCTTCCTCAGGGCGCGCCAGGCCGGCCGCTGACCCCGGCAGCGCGCTCCGCGGCGAGCAGGGCGCTGATGCGTTCGCGCAGATCGTCGCGCAGGCGTTCGAGCATGCGGCCGTCGGCGAGGCGCCCCTCGACGTTGTCCAGGCCGCCGATCTCGCCCGCGTTCTGCAGCAGCGCGGCGGCGCGGTGCTGGAGACGGGCGAGGAACGCCAAGTCGTCCCGCGCGCCGAGCCGCACGGCGTGGTAGCGCAGGGTCTCGATGTAGCGGCGATCATCGATCCCTTCGCGCACCGCCAGCGCGCGCACGCTGGGCACGACCGGCCCGCGCGTGTCGCGGTGCTGGCGTCCCTGCGGATCCTTCGGCAGCACGTAGTGCAATGTCCAACCCGAACCGTCGAGTTCGCCCTTGTAGTTGGCCCACAGCAATACGGCTTCCGAGCGCCGAATCCACGGCCGGAAGCCGAAGGCGAAGCGCGATGCCGCCGACAGCGTGGTGGCACCGGTGTAATGCCAGTACTCGCCACCGAGCAGATCCTGGATGGCGCGGCCCTCGGCGTCGAGGGTGTTGGAACCGATGACCTGGAAGTTGAGGCGTGGCCGCTCGCCGCTGGCGACGAGCGCCGCGCGCGCGGCTGCGCGCGGACGGCCGCGGCCCACGAGCTGCTGACCGGAACTCTGGTAGTGGCGGGTGTAACCCGGGCGCCATTCGGTCATGTAGAGGCGGGTCGCGGGGCTGGCCGCCTGCACCAGCGGCACGGCCGCGATGAGCTCGCGCACCGCGGCCTGGTCCTTGAGCGCCTCGTCGAAGGGATTGACGACGATCTCGGGCCAGCCGTGCGCGCCCTCGGCCAGCTTGATCGCGCGCAGCATGTCGGCGAAGCCCTGCTTGCCCGCCGCGCTCGCGATGCCGCCGCCGATGCCGGCGCCGCGCAGGACGTCGTCGAACTGGCGCACGTTGCCGGTCGCGCCCCAGTTCCAGAACACGACGTCGCCCATGCCGTGTTCGCGCAGGCGCTGCAGGGTGGCATCGAAGCGCGCGAAGCGCGCATCGCTCTCGTCGACCTCGAGGCGGCCGTCGGTCGTGCGCCGGAACGGCAGCTCGTTGCCCTTGTTGAAGAAGGCGCCGGCGAGGTCGAAGCCGTAGCGGGCGTCCATCTCGATCATCTCCGGGTAGTAGCCCGTGAAGCCGCCTGCCCACTGGTCGTAGGTGGTGCCGAAGGCGCCGACGTGGAAGTTGTTGGCGAGCAGTTCGAAGGGCGCCACGTCGAGCGTCAAGGGGATGTCGGCGATCGGTGCCCCGTCGATGCGGACGTGCGCGTACGCACGGTAGGTGCCAGGTGCGGCGGTGGCGGGGACATGGATGTCGAGCACGAAGACCGTGGTGCAGCCTGCCGCCACCGGCCAGCTGTCGCGGGCAGGCGCCAGCAGGGCCATCGGCCGCAGGCTGGTGGTGTCGTCACGGCCGCGCGGATGCACGCGGGCCCGCCAGGCCTGCATCACGCGCAGACTGACTTGTTCGCGCGCGATGAGCCCGGGCGGGCCGGCGAAATCGTCGATGGTGACCGTGACCGTGCCACCGCGTTCGGCGAGGCGCACGGCGAACGCATAGGGCTCGCTCTCGCCACGGGCAGCGGCGAGATGCGGCGCCGCCAGGTGGCTCGCGCCGCGCAGCGGCGCCGCGCCGGGGACGGCGGCGGGATCGGGCACGTCCCAGTAGTCGACCCCGTAGAGGGCGCCGCGCGGCGCGCGCCGGGCGTTACCCGGCGGCTCGCCTGCGCAGGTCTGCAGCCCCGGCAGCCATTGCCGGCGGAAACTTGCGCTCGCGGCACGATCGACGGTGTCCCCGTGCCGCCAGTCCGGCTGCGGCGCCGGCCGGCCCCAGTAGTTCGTCGGGCCGAGCGGGGGCTGCGGTGTCGCGGCCAGGTCGAGGATGTTGGCCGCTACCGGCGCATCGCGCTCCACCAACAGCAGGCCGCCGGCGACGGCGAGTACGACGAGCAGGAACAGGAGTGTCGCGACGGCCTTGCGCATGGGCGGGACGGCCCCGGGGCCTCACTCGCAGGCCGGGCCCAGGGTACGCACGAAGAAGTCGATGGTCTGCTCGACGAAGAACTCGTGACCGCGCTCGGGAATCGTCTCGAACTCGAAGCGTTCGGGCGCGCCGAGGGTTGCCCAGGTCGCGGCGGTGAGGCGCGCGTAGGCCTCGTCGGGCTTGTAATCGCGTGAACCACGCAGGCCGAGCGCCGGACGCGGCGCGATGAGCAGGGTGACGTCCTCGTCACGCATGAACTCGCCCGAGCCCGGGATGATGTGACAGTAGTGCCGCTGCTTGCCAGCCGTGCCCGCCGCCGGGCGGAAGGGCCCGGCGCGGCCACCGTAGGCCGACCAGGCGACGGCGGCGACGCGCTCGTCGAGCGCGGCCAGGGTGACGGCCAGCTCGCCGCCGAGCGACGCGCCGGTGACACCGAGGCGCGTGCCGTCGACGCCGGGCTCGCGCAGCAGCACGTCGATCGCGGCGCGCGCATCGTCGATGACCAGCGCCTTGTAGAAACGCCCGTCGAGCAGGGCGTTGTAGGCGACGTGCCGATGTTCGGTGCCGAGCGGCCGACCGAGCAGGCCGAAGCCGCGCAATTCGAAGCTGAGCGTGACGAACCCGGCGTGCGCCAGCCGCGTCGCCGCCGCGGCCTGGTAGCTGTCGTCGTCGTAGACGACCTGGCGCAGGCCGGAATCGCTCTCCGGCACGTGACCGGGGATGACGACGATGGCGGCGCAGGCGCGGGCCTGGCGCGGGCGCTGCAGGATGGCCGGCACCTTCGTGCCGTCCGCACTGCGCATCACCACGAGTTCGCGGAGCAGGTCGCGCGGCGCGTCGAGCGGCTCACGCGAGATGACTGCGGGTGGCGCCTGTGCAGCCGCTGGAGCGGCGAACAGCCGGCCGAGATGAGCGCGGAGTTCCACCTGCCAGGCGCGCAAGGCGGCTGCGTCATGCGGTGCGGCCGGCGGTTCGCCGGCCCCAGCGCTCACGGTGACCGCGTCGGGCGGCGCCAGCTGCGCGAATTCGTCCGGTGCCATGTCGTCGCCGCAGGCAGCGAGCAGGAGGGGCAGCGCGATCCCTGCTGCCCGTACACGGCGATAGGTGCGCAGGTCTGACGTGCGGGTCATCGCAACTTCGCCAGCAGGGCACGGCCCTGTTCGAGAATCTTGGCTTCGGCACCGTCCTGCATGCCGTCCGCCCACCACAGGAGGGCGACGACCGCGGCGAAGACAGCGCCGCCGAGGCCCATGGCCGCGCCCAGGTACAGCACCGGGTGAGTCGCGACGAGACCGGGCAGCCAGGCGTCGAACGCGCCGAGCGCGATGACCATGCATCCACAGCCGAGCGCGGGCCGTTTGTGGATGTTGAACAGTTCCGCCGTGCCGATGCCGATACGCCGGCGCATGATGGCGGTGGTCGTCACGTTGGTGGCGATGCCGGCCAGGAGCACACCGTAGGAGGCGCCGAGCAGTCCGGCCCAGTGGGTGCCCAGCAGCAGCCCCGGCACGAGCACCAGCACGCGCACCAGCGAGACCAGGGTCGGCATGCGGGCATCGCCGACGGCGAGGAACACGTAGGTCGTATTTGAATTCATCGCCATGAGCGCGCCCGCCAGCGACATGATCTGGACGAGCGGAATGCACGGCAGCCACTGGTCGCCGAGAAACAGCGGCACGACCGGGTCGGCCAGCCAGGCGAGTCCGATCGAGGCGGGCAGCACGTAGAGCGAGACCGAGGCCAGCACCTTGGCATAGAGGGCACGCAGGCGCGGCAGGTCGTGCGAGATCTTGGCGTAGCCGGGGTAGGTCGCGCGGTTGATGGTGCCCACCGTCTCGACCACGCCGGTGTTCGGCAATTCCTTGGCGAGCGAGATGAAACCGGCCGCGGGCGCCGAGATCAGCTTGCCGACGATGAGCTCCGGCGCCCGCAGGTTGACGAATATGAGGGAATTCCGGATGACCAGCCACTTGGAGAAGTGGAACAGCTCGGAGAAGGATGCCAGCGAGGGCCGCGGCCGGAACGGCTGCATGGTGTAGCTCATGACGTTGGTGGCGAGGCGCAAGCCGAGCGTGCCGAAGACCAGTGCCCAGTAGTTGCCGAGGACGAGCGCGAGCGGCACGGTGACGGCGAAACCGATGAAGCGCGGCACGGTCGCGAAGATGAACTCGCGCCGCCACTCGAGGTTCTTGCGGAAATTCACCACGCCGATGTTCTGGCCGCCGGTCAGGACGAACAGCAGGCTCATCCAGTACAGCACCGGTTCCAGCCGCGGATCCTCGTAGAGCCCCGCGATGAAGGATGCGCACACGGCGAGCCCGGCACCGGCGAACACGGCGAAGCCGAGGTTGAGCGTCCACGCGGTGTTGTAATCGGCGTCGCTGGCGTTCTGTTTCTGGATCAGGACCGCGTCGAAACCGAACTGGGAGAACAGCCCCATCAGCGCAATGAACGACATCGCGATGGCCATGATGCCGAAATCGGCCGGCGTCAGCAGGCGCGCGAGGATGGCGGTGCTGACGATGCCCAGCCCGCGCGCGGCGAAGCGCATCAGCATCATCCACACCGCCCCGCGGGCGACGGTATCGCCGAGATTCTTTCCACTCGTTGGCATAACGTGTGGCAGTGCTCCGAAGGGGGCGGGCCAGAGTGCGTGCGGCCGCGTCGGTAACAAGTAATGTGGACGATAGCCGCGGCCGGGTACAGCAGGGAATTATGCTGCTTTGCCCTCTTTGTGGCTAAATCGGCGCGCTCTAATATCGCGGTCGCTAGCGTCGACGAGCGACGATTGTCATTATCGGCGTGAAGTAGGTCTCTCCGTAGCGCGCGAGACCGCGCCTGCGCATCCACTTTTCGTGAAGGTAGCGAGGAACGAGTGCAAGCTTGCTTGGAGACTTCATTACGGCAACGACGCCGTTGCCGATTTTCGTATCGCTGAGCCCTTGTTTGCCCGTTCGATCCGGACGCTCACGCTTCTCGAGGTTGAGTACAGCTTCGACATCGAAACCGACCTCGTTCAAGATGTGCCCGAGTGATTCCGGGGAAAAGTAAAACCGGTGATCGCAGAACCAAGCCCACCACCCGGAACGGTTCTTGTCGAAAGCCCAGCTACGTAGGTTTCCGGTTCGAATGAATGCACGTCCTCCGGGCCGAATTTGGCTAGCAAACGCCCGCAGGGTGGCCGCGGGATCGGGCAGATGTTCGACTACATCCCACATCGTCGCCACGTCGAATTCCCCGTGGAGGCGCTCGTCAGGAAGGTAGCCTGCGAGGATGGTGTCGAGACCGAGGACCGAGCGCGCGTAAGCACACCCGGCTTCGCTCGCTTCAATGCCCCAGGCATCGTATCCTCCTGCCCGACATGCGGCTACGAAGTGCCCGCGGCCCGACCCCACGTCGAGTATTCGCGCGCCCTCGGCAAGATATTCCTTGAGAGTCGCGACTCGCGAACGGGAGATCTCGTGTTTGTAATCGTCACTGTAGTAGAGTCTATCGCTCGACGAACTGCCGCCATAAACGTCCCGGTAATACTCTTCGCCCACGTTCGTGTCCGGTTGCGGGTTGAGAAATACGAGGTCGCACGATTCGCATATCCACGAGACAACATGTTGGAACTCTGAATGGGGGCTCCAACGCAATAATGTGTTGTCGGGGGCGGTCATAAAGAATCGGATGGCCCTACTGCGACATATAGGACACGCATCGAGCGAGGTCTGAAACTGGGACACAGTGGAGCGCTGCGCTGAGATGGTTTCGTTTGTCATAACCTAAAAAGCAGGATTAAATGCACTGTTGAAAGAGCACTGCGCTTGCACAGGCGGCGTCATGCGGCGGCTTTCTGAATATCTCAATGAGCGCCTTTTCAAAGTATATTCTCACGCCTTTGGCATTTTAAAAAATGCGAGTGCTTTTTCTTTCAATTCGAGGGTCTGCCGGCTCCGCCAGAGACAGCATTGCCTACATATTTATAATGAAAGAAATGGATGCCCTAATTCGTCGAGGCGTAGAGGTTCATTTCTTCTCCAACGTGTTTAAAGATGACTCGGAATTCGACGGAATAAAGTGCTTTGGACGAATTCCAGGAATTCGAGGGAAGCTGATAGCCGCAGTTACACTTATCAAATATCCATGTTTCTTCATCCCGCGGTTGCTAAGAAATTGGCGTGAGGCCGTTCGAATTGCGATCATCGAATCGGCTGTGATGGCTCGGGTGCAGAAATATCAGATTGACATCATCCATACGCACTTTCTCTGGCCTCAAGGCGAATGCTGTGAACTGGCCTCGCGCTCCAACAAAGTTCCTCTGGTAGCGACTTTGCGAGGAGCGGAACTGCGAGACGAACCCGACTTGGGATACGGGTCAATGCGCGACCCGTGGTTTCGAAAGAATTTCGAGTCCTCAAAGAAGACGATCGCGTACTTCACCGCACCAAATTCAGGATTGCGTCGAGCATTGATCAGAGAACACGGCGTTGAGCCCGACCGTGTGTGTTTGCTACCGAATGGAGTTGAACGCATCGATTTGCCTTTGCCGCTTCGCACGGTAAGCACTCATCTGAAAATGGTTGTGGTCGGCAATTTTGTCAAAGTTAAGAATCACGGATGGTTGTTAGAGACGCTATCTGCTCTCAGTGCTTCAGGATGGGAATTGGATATTTACGGAAACGGTCCAGAACAGTTTGCTCTAGAAGCTATCGTCTTGAAGAACAATTTATGGAACGTTCGGATCTGCGGAGTACAGCCAAAGCTCCGGCTAATGGAAATAATTCGAGATGCTGATGTGCTTGTACATCCCAGCACGATGGAAGGAATGCCAAACGTGGTTCTTGAAAGCATGGCGATGGGAACACCGGTTGTCGTGTCGAACATCGATGCGCACCGAGACATCGTAACTGATGGGTACAATGGCTATTTCTTTGACTTAAATTCTCCGAGCTCGCTGCGCGCTCTCGTTAGGTCGTTCATTCAGCAACCAAGCCGGTTGAGCCGCCTATCACCAAATTGCTTGGCGACTGCCAAAGATTATGCTCTTGACGTAAAAATCGATGGTTACTTGAAGCTCTATGACAATTTGACCCGCTCCGCCTATCAGGCCGTCAATCGCGGTTGGTCGAGAGACAGCTTGTTCCAGCGAAGCTCGACCGATACTCCAAGGACTCGACGACAATAGGGGATTCGGAGCTAATGTAAAAATGAGGCCGTCCGGTGAAAGTGTGGGTTAGCGCTATTTTCTCTGATCTCATGTACTGGTGGGATTTATAGCGACTTCCGGGGAGCATGGAGATATGGGAAGGAATTAACAGAACGATTCGCGCAAAGTGCTAAAATTTAGCATGTTTCTAGTACGAACCACTAACTTCGAATCGTCAGTATCGATGACCGCATTGAGAATTGGCACGGCGAAAATGTCGTGAAGCAAACCTGAGGTAGGTAGTTGTATGGCTGAACGACCTCGCCGTCTCGTTTTCCTTCTATCGTTTTTCATAGGAATAGCTGTCTCGCATGGCTCGTTTGGTCTGCGCGTGTATACGTGGACAGACAGTGACGGAAATGTGCGATTTAGTGACACCATGCCCGTCTCGTCCGAAGCGCCCAACGGTGTCGAAGAGAAGGTCTACAGTGGGCAGGGCAACACAATGTCCTCCGAAGTCCCTGGTTTCGATAGCTCTGGGGGCTCAGGTGGCGGAAATGGTGCGGCTCCTAACGGCGGCTCCGCACGAAGTGATTCGGGAGCTATCAGCGACGGCAGCTCTAGTGGCGGCGGCGCTGGTGGCCCCAGTGCCGAGGGAAGTGCCGCTGGGGCAGGCGGTGGCTCGGGTGGCTCGGGTGGCTCGGGTGGCTCGGGTGGCTCGGGTGGCTCGGGTGGCTCGGGTGGCTCGGGTGGCTCGGGTGGCTCGGGTGGCTCGGGTGGCTCGGGTGGCTCGGGTGGCTCGGGTGGCTCGGGTGGC
>JBFXAQ010000012.1:37407-196109 GCA_050184115.1 Gammaproteobacteria bacterium
CTCGGGTGGCTCGGGTGGCTCGGGTGGCTCGGGTGGCTCGGGTGGCTCGGGTGGCTCGGGTGGCTCGGGTGGCTCGGGTGGCTCGGGTGGCTCGGGTGGCTCGGGTGGCTCGGGTGGCTCGGGTGGCGGTGGAACTCCAGCCGCACAAAGCGCCCCGGGTCCTAACGATGGTGCTCAGGGCTCTGGCTCCGGCAGTCGCCGCCGCAGCGGAGCGGATCGCGCGCGGGCCGACAGCAGTGGATTAAATCCTGGAACCGAGTCTGGTGCGGGGGGGGGGGGTAGCGGCGCTGGTGGTGTATCTGATGTGGGCGTTGACGGTGGAGATGTGGCCGATGGTGGAGGGTTGGCACCGCCACCCCCGCCAGCACCTAAGCCGCCGCCGCCAAAGCCACTCGATCCAAATGACTTCCGATTTTGCAACAAAGTAGTCCCTCCCAACGCGCACTCCCATTTTGAGCAGCAACTGGAGCAACCGTATATGCTGGGCGCATGGGCGCTGCGCAGCGACGCGGAGATTATAGAAAACGCGATCGCCCCGGCACTGCTCCAAGCGCATCGATATGATCCCGTAATCGACGGCGACAAGCTTACCTTTACTGACGCGAGCCTTGAGACTCAAGATCAACTCGAACTTAGGCTTGAAAGATCTATCGGAGAGGGCATAGACGCGCTTTTCTCGGTCCAGTGGGAGATGCGGTTTGATAGTACCTGGAAGGAGGTACCGCGCGAGTTTTCAGATGCTCACAAGGCGATTCGGCTCGACGATAGGAGAAAGATTGCCAAGACAGATTTGCGATTTATTGAATTGCAGCTCCGTTACAGTCGGACCTCATCAACGGCCGTTGCCTTACCAACGATTCGGACTTATGGTGCGGCAACGGGTGGAGACGGGAATCAGGACCCGTTGCGAATATTCACGGACCCGCCGGACCCGGTCGCCGGAATTTTTGATTGGCAGCCTGGCGGAGACACGAAAGCGCCGTTTTCAATACCGTACGGCGCAGCAGATCATAGAGCACCGCCTTGGCGAACATTTGTGATCCTCCCCGATCGTTGGATACGAGTTACAGAAATATTGGATTTTCGTGAGGGCGAGGGACGCTTGAAGGTGATCATGTCGGACGAATTTACAGATCCGACAGTCGTGATTGACGATCCCGAGCAGAAGGGTAAAGGGTTCTTGCTAGATCGAAACCCGAGTCAAATAGACACGGTGCGAATTGAATTCAATTCGAGCCGCGGCTTCGTTGTGTTCGATCAACCCAAGTACATCTGGATTCGGAATTTTCTTGTGGCTGTGGATGCGGCAATTCCGCAGGGTCCGCGGCCGATACCTTCCACCTGCGCCGATTAGTATTTCGGTTTCGTCTGAAACGACCTTTGTAGAGGCGATCTACCGTGTCTCCACGGAAGGTATTGATGCTCTGTTACTATTTCCCGCCAGCGGCAGCCAGCGGGTCAGTTCGTCCTGCGTCTTTCTGCTCATACCTGCATCAATTTGGGTATCGCCCGCAAGTTTGGACGGCTCCGGTCCACGCAATTCATCCTCCAATTTCGGAAGATCTGTCGCTGTTAAACCTTCTGCCGCCGGATCTTTCTATCGAGAAAATCGACTACCTCGATAGACGAAGGGTGCTTCTGTCATGGCGCAATCACCTATTTAGGCTTCGGTCTCAACCGACTTCACATTCGGACGCGACGCCGCGAGATGAATCGGCTTCGCATGAGCGTGCTTCAAATCGGTTGGCGGCTATTCGCGATTATTGGGTTGGGCGTCTTTTCATGTTCCCAGATCAGCAGAAAGACTGGGCAAGGAAAGTTGTACGCCTGGCGCGGAGAATCCCTCCATCTAAGCGCCCAGACGTCGTTTTCGCAACAGGTAGCCCATGGTCTTCTCTTCTGGCCGGCCAGCTGATCGCAGAGGAAATGGGCGTCCCGTACGTGGCCGATTTCAGGGATCCTTGGGCGCGAAACCTAAGAGAATCGTTACGATCCAGATTTGATGCCGACGCTGCACGTCTCGAACGTCAGATTCTTGCATCCGCAACCAGAATAGTCGCCAATACCGATGCGTTAAGAGACTATTTTTGCGACGTTGATGAATCGCTTCGAGAGAAGGTAGTGACAATTAATAACGGCATTAACAAGGAACTGCTTGCCGTTGCGGCAGAAGAAAGGCCTGCTGTGAAAAAGCAGGCGGCGGTGGAGTTGCATTATTTTGGAACGATCTCTCGGTGGCGAATGCCCAGGGCGCTCCTTAAGGCCTTAGACGAATTACTTTCCTCCTTGGAAATCGATCGCGAGCGCTTTCGGGTCGTATTCACGGGAAGCTGGGCTGCGCTTGAGCCCGAATTGAAGTCTCAAATCGAACGGCTCCAGTCGGCGGGAGTGCTTGAGAAGCTTCCCGCGGTCAGCTACGACGAATGTATTCAGCGTATGCGGGTCGCAGACCATCTTCTGATACTGCAGCAAGGCTATCCGCTGCAAATTCCGGCGAAGACATACGAGTACTTGGCAATGGGACGTCCGATCGTGGTGCTTGGAGGTGAAGGCGCGACAGCGAACCTGGTCGAGAGCCGGAGAATTGGTGTGATCTGTGAAGATTCCTTGCCTCAGATTAAGGAGTTAATTCGACGGCTTACGAGTGGTGAATTGCTCGTCCCATCCGCGAGCCCGCTTGCAGTCGCGGAATTCCATTACGAAAACCTCACGCGAAAATTAGCCGCAGTCTTTGACGACGCCATGGCAGGCATGCGTCAGTGAAACGATCTCGAAATATGCGAATAGCTATATCGGCAATAGCCACCGTTGGCTTCGTGGCGATTATTTCTGTTGCTTATGCGCTTACGAAAGCGCCACCACCATTTGCCGACAACTTCGAGAGCGGAGCATTGGACGATCCGTTATGGCAGGTTGATAAGAAGCATGAGTGCTCAATCAGGGTCACGGAGGGTATTGCACGAACAGGCGACCATGCTCTGCAGTTTAACGCTGGGCCGGGGGCGCGGTGTGAAGTTGTGCCAAAGATATTCCGAGACCCAATCGGTAGATACCGTCGCGAGCCGTTCCAGACGGAGCGCTGGTACAGGTTCAGTACGTGGCTTTCATCGCCTTGGCCCCCGAACGAAAAGAACGAGATCATCGCGCAGTGGCACGGTACAGACGACGAATTTTTGGGAGACCGCGGACTACGGGGCCCGGCACTTGCAATTCGGATCTACGGAAATAGCTTCCACATTACACATGGCCACGATGCAAACTTTGTTAGTGAAAGACAATGGATCGCGAATCAGCGACTATGGACGGCACCAATCGAGACCGATAGATGGCTTGATTGGCTAGTGCAAGCCCGCTGGTCGTGGAAGGAAGACGGATATCTTAGAATCTGGTTAAACGGCAAGCTTATAGTCGAACATCGTGGGCCGAATTCGTACAACGACTTACGTGGAGTTTACCTTAAACTAGGCCCCTACCACCCCGGCTTCCGCCGTAATTTCTTGCTCGACGACGTGCATATTGGAGATTCGGAGCCAACGGCCGATACACCGCATTAACTTGTTCGAAGAGCATGTGAGTACTGGTCAAACGGTACAGCGCAATGGCCGGCCTGACAAACGGGGGCTACCTGCCCCAACTTAGGATTCATTCAACATGAGAATCGCTGTATTCGGGCTCGGCTACGTCGGCTGTGTCACCGGTGCGTGCTTCGCGCGCGCCGGCCACGAGGTCATCGGAGTCGACGTCAACCCGGTCAAGGTCGACCTCATCAACCGCGGCGAGTGCCCGATCGTGGAACCCGGCCTGCCCGAGCTGGTGGCCGAGGTCACGCGCGCGGGCAATGCCACCGGCGGCCTGTTCCGCGCGACCACCGATGCCGCGGCAGCACTCGCGGCCAGTGAAGTCTCGATGGTGTGCGTGGGCACGCCGAGCGGCGAATCGGGAGCGGTCAATCTCGATGCGGTCGGCGAGACCGTCAAGGCCATTGCCGCCATGCTGGCCGAGGGCAGCGACTACCATGTCGTCGTCATGCGCAGCACGGTGCCGCCCGGCACCACCGATGGCCTGATCGAACGCCACCCGGAGATCGCCGCGGCCGTGCGCGGCGGGCGTCTCGGCCTGGTCATGAACCCCGAGTTCCTGCGCGAAGGTTGTTCCATCGACGATTTCGTCAACCCCACCGTGACCGTACTCGGCCAGTACGACGAGCGTTCGGGCGATACCGTGGCTGCCGTCTACGCCTTCGTCGATGCGCCGGTGGTGCGCATGAGCCTGCGCTCGGCCGAGATGATCAAGTATGCCAACAACGCGTTCCATGCGCTCAAGGTGACCTTCGCCAACGAGATCGGTTCGATCAGCAAGGCGCTCGGCATCGACAGCCACGACGTCATGCGCGTCGTATGCATGGACGACAAGCTCAACATCTCGAAGAAGTATCTCACCCCGGGCTTCGCCTTCGGCGGCTCCTGTCTGCCCAAGGACCTGCGCGCGCTGAACTACATTTCGCGCCACGGCGATATCGATCTCCCACTGCTGGACAGCATGCTGCCGAGCAACCGCAAGCTGATCGAGCGCACCGTGCAGCGCATCCGCGCGCTCGGCCAGCGGCGCATCGGCATGCTGGGCCTGTCGTTCAAGAAGGACACGGACGACCTGCGCGAATCGCCCTTCGTCACCCTTGCCGAGGCGCTCATCGGCACCGGCTACGATCTCAAGGTGTTCGACAAGAACGTCTCGCTCGCGCGCCTGATCGGCAGCAACGCGGCCTACATCCGCGAGCATATGCCGCACATCGACGCCGTCTTCGCCGACCGGCTGGAGGATGTCGTCGCGCACGCCGAGGTGCTGGTGGTGTGCAACTACGAGGACATCTACGCCGCGCATCTCGGCGCCCTGCCGGCCGGCGTCCCCGTGTTCGACTTGGCGCGCATACCGGAGGAATTCGCGAGCCGCGAGGGTTACCACGGCCTGGCTTGGTAAGCGGGCGGGCGAGGCGCCGCGGTGAAGATCCTGTTCCTGTCCCAGCGCTTCCTGTATCCGATGGATACCGGTGGCAAGATCCGCACCGGCAAGACCCTCGAACAACTCGCGCGCAAGCACGACATCACCGTGGTCGGCAACTTCGAGGCCGCCAAGGACGCGCCGCACGAGGCGCGCATGCGCGCCGCCTGCGCCCGTTACGTGCCGGTGCCCTGGGTCGAGCCCCGCCGCGGCTCGCCGGCGTTCTTCCTGCGCCTCGCACGCAACTGCTTCTCGCGTTACCCGGTCACCGCCCTGAATGATTACTCGCCCGCGCTCGAGACGGCCGTCCTCGACACCCTGGCCGCGGACAGTTTCGACCTCGCCATCTGCGATTTCGTGCAGTCCGCGCTGTTGTTCCGCCAGGTGCGCGACATTCCGCGCCTGCTGTTCCAGCACAACGTCGAGGCACGCATCTTCGAGCGCCACGTGAAGAACGCGCGCAACCCCGTTTCGCGCAAGTTCTGGGACATCCAGTACCGGCGCATGCTGGCCTTCGAATCTGCCCAGGTCCGTGACTTCGATGCCGTGGTTGCCGTTTCCGAGCCGGACGCAGAGGTCTTCCGCCAGGAGTTCGGCGCCGAGGGCGTCCATGCCATCCCGACCGGCGTCGATCTCGATTTCTATGCCGCCGCCGGCCGCGCCGCTCCGACCAGCACGGAGATCGTGTTCTGCGGTTCGATGGACTGGTTGCCGAACGAGGACGGCATCCGCTTCTTCCTCGAATCGATTGCGCCGCAACTCGACGGCCTGTGCCCCGACTGGCATCTGACCGTGGTCGGGCGCAACCCATCCGAGTGGCTGCGCAACGCCGCCGCCGACAGCGGGCGCGTCACGCTCACCGGCTGGGTCGACGACGTCCGCCCGTATCTCGAACGTGCCGCGGCCTGCATCGTCCCCTTGCGCATCGGCGGCGGCACGCGCATGAAGATCTACGAGGCCATGGCCATGTCCAAGGCCGTCGTCTCGACGCGCGTCGGCGCGGAGGGACTCGACGTCACGGACGGTGCCGATATCCGCCTGGTCGACGAACCACGGGCCTTCGCCGAGGCCACAGCCGAACTGCTGCGCGACGCCGCGGCGCGTGACGCCATGGGTGACGCCGCGCGGCGACTGGTCGAGGAGCATTTCGGTTGGAGTCGGGTTGCCGAGGTCTTCAGCGACATCTGCGCGACGGCGGTCGCGCGCGGTCGCAGCCGCCTCGAAGGCACCGGCGCGGCCATCGGGGTCGCGGGTTGACACACCGGCGCGACAACCGGCGGGCCGGGCGGCGCAGCATCGACGGCAGGCCAGGATGAAATCGCTCTTCTGGCTCAGTGCCTGGCTGGCGCTCTATCCGTGGCTCGTCTATCCGCCGCTGCTGTGGCTGCTGGCGCGCCTGCGCCCGCGCCAAGGGCGGCCCGATGCCGATTTCGAGTTGCCTGCGCTGACCGTGGTGGTGTCCGCCCACAACGAAGCCGCCGTCATCGAGGAGAAGATCCGCACGACACTCGCCACCGACTACCCGGCCGATCGCCTCACCGCCCTGGTGGTATCCGACGCCAGCACCGACGACACCAATGCCATCGTCACGCGGCTCGCGGCGGAGACGCCCAACGTGCGCCTGCTCGCGTTCGAGGAGCATCGCGGCAAGACCGCCGGCTTGAACCTCGCGATGGCCGAGATCGAGACTCCGGTGGTGGTGTTCACCGACGCCAATGCGATCTTCGAACCGGTTGCCCTGCGCCGGCTGGTCGAGCCGCTGGCCGATCCGGCCGTCGGCTACGTCGTCGGCGCCCAGCACTACGCGCGCGACGAGGCCGGCGCGGCGGGCGAGAACGAGGGCCTGTACTGGCGCTACGAACTGGCGTTGAAGACGCTCGAATCGCGCTTCGACTCCGTCGTCGGCGGCGATGGCGCGATCTACGCCGTGCGCCGCGAGCTCTACCGTGAACTGGCCGCCGAGGACATCAACGACTTCGTCAATCCCCTGCAGGTCATCGCACAGGGCTATCGCGGCCTGTTCCAGCCAGAGGCGCGCGCTTTCGAGGAACCGGCCGACGATTTCCTCAAGGAGTTCCGCCGCAAGCGCCGCATCGTCTGCCGTTCGTGGGGCGCCCTCACGCGCTACTGGCCCTCGCTCGACCTGCCGCGCTACCCGCGTTTCACCTTCATGCTGTTCTCGCACAAGGTCATCCGCTGGTTCACCATGCTGTGGCTGGTGCTGGCCGGCGCGGCGGCACTGGTGTTGACCGCACGCGGGGCCGGCGGCATCTACGTGCTCGCATTGTTCGCCCTTGTCGGCTTGTTTGCGCTCGGCGCCCTCGGCCGCAAAGCCGTCCATGCTGGCGAGAGCCTACCGGCCTGGCAGTCGGTGCCGTACTACTTCCTGTTGTCGAATTACGCGGCGTTGCTCGGGGTCGTCGATTACCTGCGCGGCAATCGCTACGTGACCTGGCAACACGTGCGTTCGAGCTGACATCGCATGAACGGACCTCGCGCATTGGCAGCCGGCCCGCACCGCGGGCGACGCACTGGCGCGGGCGCCTGAGGCGGGGAGCACGGCGGCATGTGTGGCATCGTCGGCGCCTACCACTTCGATCGCCAGTACGCGGTCGCCGAACGCGATCTGCGCGCCATGGCCGACCGCATCGTTCACCGCGGCCCCGACGATCACGGCTACCACGTGCACGCCAATGCCGGTATCGGCATGCGCCGCCTCAGCATCATCGACCTGGCCGGCGGCCACCAGCCGATCTTCACCCCGGACGGCCAGTGCGCCATCGTCTTCAACGGCGAGCTCTACAACTACCGCGAGCAGGCCGGTCAACTCACCGCGCGCGACTACCCGCTCAGAACCTCGTCCGATACCGAGGTCGTCCTGGGGCTGTACGCCACGCAGGGCCGCGATTTCGTCGAGCGCCTGAACGGCATGTTCGGCTTCGCCATCGTCGATGCCCGCGAAGACCGGCTGACGATCGTGCGCGACCGCCTGGGCATCAAGCCGCTGTATTACTACCGGGACGACGACAAGCTCGTCTTCGCCTCCGAGATCAAGGCCCTGCTGGCCTATCCCGGGGTGACACCGGAACTCGACCACGACATGCTGCCGGTGTTCTTCCGCTACGGCTTCGTACCGGCGCCGCGCACCCTGTTCCGACGCATCTACAAGCTGCCGCCGGGGCACCGCCTCGAAGTGACCGCGGGACGGGTGTCGATCGACGAATGGTGGACCCTGTCCTACGCCCACAAGGACGTGCGCAGCGAACGGGAGACGCTCGACGAACTCGACGCCCTGCTCGGCGACGCGGTGCGCCTGCAGATGATCGCCGACGTGCCGCTCGGCGCCTTCCTGAGCGGCGGGCTCGATTCCAGCGGCATCGTGCACCTGATGGGCCAGCAGGGCGTCGAGCGCATCAAGACCTATTCGATCGGTTTCGGCGCCGATTTCAGCATGCACGACGAGAGCGCCGACGCCGCGCGTTTCGCCGCCGACTACCACACCGAGCACCACGCCATCCTGGCCACCCCCGATGTCGCCGGGCTCATCCCGCGCCTCGTCCGCGCGCTCGACGAACCGCTCGCCGACTCGTCCTTCGTCGTCACCTACCTCGTATCGGAACTCGCCGCGCAGACGGTCAAGGTGATCCTGTCCGGGGTCGGCGGCGACGAGATCTTCAGCGGCTACCGGCGCTACCTCTTTGCCAGCCTCGACCGTTACACGATGAAGCTGCCGGCCGTCGTGCGGACCTCGCTGCTGCCGCGGCTGGCAAGCCTGCTGCCTGCCGATCGCGGTTCCCGCGTGCTGAACATGCTGCGCCTGGCCAAGCGCTACCTCGAACAGGTCGGCGACGATCCGCTGGCGCGCTATGCGCACTACGTGTCGGTGCTGAACGACGACCTCGCCGCGCGCTACCTGGGCCATGGTGGCGAGGTCGAGGACCCGCTGGCCGCGGTCATGGCGCGCTGCGACGCCAGTGACGTGCTCGACCGCGTGATGCACTTCGACCTGCGCGGCTCGCTGCCCGAGCAGCTGCTCATGCTGACCGACAAGATGACCATGGCGCAGTCCATCGAGGCACGGGTGCCGTATCTCGATCATCGCCTGGTCGAACTCATGGCGCGCACGCCGGCGACGATGCGCCTGAAGGGGTTCGAACTGCGCCACCTGCAGCGCGAGTACCTGCGCGAGCGCATTCCGGCCTACGTGCTGGAGCGCCGCAAGCGCGGTTTCGGCGCGCCCTTCGGCGGCTGGGTCCGTGGCGACCTCGAACCGCTCATGCGCGACTACCTGGCGCCGGAGCGGCTGCGCCGGCAGGGCCTGTTCGACGTCGACATCGCCCAATCGGCGCTCGACGATCATCTCGCGCGGCGCGAGGACTACAGCGACTTCCTGCTCGCCAACCTGTCATTCCAGATCTGGCACGACGAGTACATCCGGCCCTCGGCGTAGGGACGTCCCGGCGCGATGCACGTCCTGGTCTTCTCGACGCTCTATCCCAACGACGAGCAGCCGCACCACGGCATCTTCATCGAACGCCGGGTGCTGGAATTGCGCCGTCGCAGCGGCTGGACCTTCGAGGTCGTCGCACCGGTGCCGTGGTTTCCGCTGCGCGGCGAACGCTTCGGACTCTACGGCCGCTACGCGCGCGTCCCGGCCGTCGACGAGCGTCACGGCATCACCGTCCACCATCCGCGCTACCTCGTCATCCCGCGGTTCGGTTGGCGGATCGCGCCGCTCTTCCTGCTCCTCGGCGCGTGGGGCGTCATGCGGCGCCTGGTCCGTGCACGCCGCTTCGACCTCGTCGACGCGCACTTCGCCTTCCCCGACGGCGTCGCCGCGGTCGCCGCCGGCCGCCTGCTCGGCCTGCCGGTGGTGGTGACGGCGCGCGGTTCGGATATCAACGATTCGCCGCGCTACCTGTTGCCGCGACTGCAGTTACGCGCAGCGCTGGGGCGGGCCGCGGCGCGAGTCGCGGTCGCGCAACCGCTGGCCCGGGCCATGGCCGAACTGCTGGGCACGAGCGCGGACTCGGTGCCGGTCGTCGCCAACGGCGTTGATCTGGACGCGTTCCGACCGTGCGACCGCGAGGCGGCGCGGGCGCGTTTCGGCCTGTCGGGGCAGGTCGTCCTCGCGGTCGGCAACCTGCGTCGCCTGAAGGGGCAGCACCTGCTGATCGAAGCGCTCGCCGACATGCCGGGGGTCACCCTCGTGCTCGCCGGCGGCGGCGAGGAGCGCGCCGCGCTCGAAGCGTTGGCGACGCGACTCGGGGTCAGCGCGCGGGTGCGCTTTCTCGGCGTCGTCGCCGCCGCGGATCTGCCGGAACTCTACTCGGCCGCCGATGTCTTTGCGCTGGCGTCGAGCAGCGAGGGCTGTCCGAACGTCATCCTCGAAGCGATGGCCTGCGGCGTTCCTATCGTAGCGACGGCGGTGGGCGCGATCCCCGACATGCTGCCGCCAGAGGGGCTGCGACTGCTCGTCACCGAGCGTACGGCGGCAGCGCTGCGCACGGCGCTGGTCACGGCGCTGGATGATCCGCCGCGCCGCGAGCACTATCTGTCGCGAGCCGCGACATCCGGCTGGGACGCCGCCTGCGCGGCGCTGATGCAGACGTTCGAAACGGTGGCCCGGTAAATGGACAAGCCCGATTCATCGCGGCGCCGCCGTATCGCCGGAGCAGCAGCATGGGCCTGAGCCCCATTCTTTTCCTGTTGACCTGGGTCGCCGGGATCGGCGCGACCCTGTTCGTCAGCGCCGAGTACGGGCTGTACAGCTATCTGATCATGTTCCACATGTCGCCCGAGCACACCTGGTGGGGGCGCTCGGTGCCGGACCTGCGTTACCTGATGATCGTCGGCCTGTTGGCGCTCGCGAGGACGGCCACGCGCAAGGACCCCCATCCCGGTGAACCATGGCACCGGATGCCGATCATCCGCACCTTCATCATCTTCAACGTGTGGTTGTGGTTGATAAACCTGTGGGCGTTGTCACCGCTGCTGCATCGGACCGGCTGCATCCTCTATTTCAAGCACCTCATCATCGTCTACATCACCTATTCGCTGTGCAAGGACAACCTCGAAGTCATCAAGCGCGCGCTGCTGGTCATCGTCGTCGGCTGTGGCTGGTTCGGCTGGCAGGCGATGGGCAAGAGTGGCCGCGTGGAGGGCGTGGCGGGTGCCATCGCGGATGCCAACACGCTCGGCATGCATTCGGCGACCGGCGTCATCATCGGCTCGATGATGATCCTGGGATTCCGCAACTACTATCGCTGGGTGCCGTTCGCCTGCATGCCCCTGGTGCTGAACCTGGTCGTCCTGGCCGGGAGTCGCGGCGGCTTCCTCGGGCTCGTCTCGGGCGGTCTGGTCGCCATGTTCTTCTGTCCACGCTCGCTCAAGAGACGCTTCAAGCTCCTCGGCGCGCTGGGTGTCGTGCTGTTCCTGATGCTCGCGCACGACCAGTTCATCGACCGTCTCACCGGCTTGTTCGATGCGGCGGAAGGGGAGGAAGAACTGGACGGCAGTGCGTCGAGCCGCCTGGTGATTGCCGCCGCGGGCTGGCGCATGGCGCTCGATCGACCACTGGGTGCCGGTCACAAGGGGCATGCCATTCTCAGTCCCTACTACCTCGACGAGAGCTACCTGACCGGCGGCGGACGCGTCGGCGAAGAGAAGGGGCGCTCGGCGCACAACTCGTTCATGTCGGCCATTGTCGAATACGGCTTCCCGGGCGTATTCATGTACGGCCTGATGTACATACTCGCCGGTTTCGCGTTGTTACGGCTGCGACGATTCGCGGCACAACGGGAGGACGTCGAACTCGGCATTGTCGTGGCCGCCACGGCGGCCGGACTCACCGTGGTGTTCGTGGCGGGGCAGTTCTCGAGCTATGTCTACGCCGAAAACCAGTTCTGGCTGTTCGCCATCTGTTCGGCGTTGGTCGCGCTGACCCGCCGTCAGGCCGCCACGGAAGCGGCCGCCGTGCCGGACGCAATGGCGGGCGAAGTCGGGCACCACGGGATGATCGAAGCCGGGCCAACGGCACACCCGCGCTGACCGGCGCACTCAGTTCCAGCGCAAGCCTCGCCGCTGCAGAAGCGCGCGGTAGTGTTCGACATAGCGCTCGATGAAGCGGTTCTGGCTGAACTCGGCCTCCACGCGCCGGCGGTTGCGTGAACGCATCGCGTTGCGCGCGGTGTCGTCGTCCGCCAACGTGGCGAGACAGCGCGCGAGATCGGCGTCGTCGTCGGAGGCGAAGAAGAGGGCATTACCGTCGGCGGCCAGCCAGTCCTGGTGGCCGGCGACGGCGGTCGCGACCACTGGCAGGCCGCAGGCCATGGCTTCGAGCACGGTGTTGCTCATGCCCTCGGAGAAGGAGCAGTTCACGTAGAGATCGAACCGCGGGTACCACTGTTCCGGCTCGTCCGTGGCCCCCGGCATCTCGATGTAGGCGCCGGCACCGAGCTCCGCCACGAGCTGCTCGAGACCGGCGCGCTCCTGGCCCTCACCGACGATCACGAGGCGGTAGCGCACGCGGCCGGCGTCGCGGTTGAGGCGGTGCACCGCGCGCACCAGGCAGGGGAAGTTCTTGATGCGCTCGAGGCGGCTGATCGAACCGATCACGATGGGCTCCCGCAGCGCTTCCGGGCCGGGCAGGAAGCGCGCCGTATCCACGCCGTTGCGGATCACCGTGCAGCGCGCGGGCGGCAGCTTCCAGACGTCGGCGATGCGATCGCGGATGGATTCGTTCACCGGGATGATGGAATCGGCGGCGCGCGCCAGCGCGGCCTGCACGAGGGTGCGCTTCCACTGCAGCTGGGCAGGTTCGAAACGGCTCGCACCGTGTTCGCCGTGGACCACCACCGGCACCCGGGCGAGGCGCCCGGCGACGATGCCTTCGAGCATCGATACCCAGTTGTGCGAATGCACGATGTGGGTGCCGTTCTCGCGCAGCAGGGCGGCGAGACGGCGGATGGCGGCCCAGTCGATACCCGGCGTCGCGTTCAGCACGACGTGATCGACCTGTGGGTGCCGTTCGAGAAAGCGCCCGTCGGAGTGGCGCAGCGAGACGATGCGGAACTCGGCGCCGAGCGGGCCGAGGCCGTCGACCAAGCGCAGGATGCGGCGTTCCAGGCCACCGTAGTCGAAGGAGAACACGACGTGCGTGATGCGCAGGGGCGCGGCCTGTTTCATGTTCCGTGGACGGCAGCGGCCGTCGTTCCCGCTCTGGTTCGCGCGGAATTATAATGACGCGGTCCCATCTTTGCCCCTCACCGCGTATGAATCACCAGCGCTTGTCCCGTCGCGTGTCGCGGCGCTGGCGATCGCGCGGTGCCATCCGCCCGGCATCCGCGCGGGCTGCCTGATGCACCGTCTGCACCAGTTGCTGGGCAGGACGCTGGCCGCGCGGGCGACGCACGTGGCGCTCGTCGACACCGCCGGGCGGTCGATCGACTACGAGGGCTTTGCGCGCACGGTATGCGAACTCGCTGCCACGCTGGCGCAGAGCGGCGTCGAGCCGGGCGATCGCGTGGCGGTCTACCTGCCCAAGCATCCGCTGGCCGCGGCCCTGCCGTTCGCCGCCAGCCTGCTCGGCGCGGTGTTCGTGCCCGTCAACCCGACCTTGAAGGCCCTGCAGGCGGGGCACGTGCTGCGCGACGCCGGCGCGGTGGCGCTGCTGAGCGCACCGGCGCGCCTGGCCGGCCTCACCGCGGAACTGGCCACGCTGCCGGAGCTGCGGGCGGTGCTGTTGAGCGAGGAGGAGGGCGCCGGGGCGGCCGCGGCGCTGTCGCGCCTCGAGCTCGTCGCGTGGAATGCCGGCGCCGCCCGGGCTGACGTTGCGACCCTGTCCGGGGCAGCCGCGGGCGACCCCGACGAACTCGCCGCCTTGCTCTACACCTCCGGATCGACCGGCCTGTCGAAGGGCGTGATGATCACTCACGCCAACCTGCTGGCAGGCAGCCGCAGCGTCGTCGAGTATCTCGAAATCGATCCCCGTGACGTGCTGCTCGCGGCCTTGCCGTTCAGCTTCGACTACGGCCTCAACCAGTTGATCACGAGTGTCGAGGTCGGCGCGACCTGCGTGCTGCACGACTACTTCCTGCCGCGCGACCTGCTCACCGCGATCGAACGGTACGGGGTCACCGGCCTGGCCGGCGTGCCCACCCTGTGGGCGCAGGTCGCCGCGGCCGCAGCGCCCGGCGCGAGCTGGCACGGCCTGCGCTACTTCACCAATTCCGGTGGCGCCTTGCCGTCGCGCGTGCTCGCCGACCTGCGGCGCCTCTTTCCCGCGGCCGCACCCTATCTCATGTACGGCCTGACCGAGGCCTTCCGCTCCACCTACCTGCCGCCGGCGCTGGTCGACGAGCGGCCGGGTTCGATCGGGCGGGCCATCCCCGGTGCCGAGATCCTGGTCGTGAAGGACGACGGTTCGCCGGCCGCGGCAGGGGAGGAGGGCGAACTCGTCCACTGCGGTCCGCTGGTGTCGCGCGGCTACTGGCAGGCGCCCGAGGTCACCGCGCGACGCTTCCGCCCGCGACCGGGGCCGCTGCCCGCCGACGGCACGCCCGAGCTGGCCGTCTGGTCCGGCGACATCGTGCGTCTCGACGCCGACGGCTTCCTCTATTTCGTCGGCCGCCGCGACGGCCTCATCAAGACCTCGGGCTACCGCGTCAGTCCGGACGAGATCGAGGAGGTCGTCTACGCGGAGCCCGGCGTGCGCGAGGCCTGCGCGTTCGGCGTCCCCGACGAGACCCTCGGCCAGCGCATCGTGCTGGTCTACACCGCGAGCGCGACCGCGCCCGCGACCGTGGAGGCGCTGGTGGCGGCCTGCCGCCAGCGCCTGCCGGCGTGGATGGTGCCGGCGCTGGTCAAGTGCGTGGACGAACTGCCGAAGAATGCCAACGGCAAACCCGATCGCGGCGCGTTGGCCCATGCCCATGCCGCGGGTACCCTGTGACCGGACCTGGCGGGAAGCGATTCCGAGTGAGCAAGACGCACCATTCCCTGGCCGCCGTCGCCGCGCGTGAC
Organism: Gammaproteobacteria bacterium; assembly: GCA_050184115.1. GTDB lineage: Bacteria > Pseudomonadota > Gammaproteobacteria > JACKNG01. Next base: position 52,429 of record JBFXAQ010000012.1, read on the forward strand.
GGCCACCTGCTCGTCAACGGGCGCCGGCTGGCCGACGTCGTCGCGGCGGCTGGCGGCACGCCGGTCTACGTCTACGACCGCGCCCGCGTCGCCGCCCGCGTCGCCGAGCTGCGCGCCGCGCTGCCGGCGCGCGTGGCCCTGCACTATGCCATCAAGGCCAACCCCATGCCGGCCCTGGTCTGTGCCCTGGCCGGCCTCGTCGACGGTTTCGACGTCGCCTCGCAGCGCGAACTCGTCATCGCCCTCGACAGCGGCGTGGAACCTGCCTGCATCAGTTTCGCCGGGCCCGGCAAGAGCGACGAGGAACTCACCGCGGCCGTCGCCGCCGGGGTCGTCGTCGCGGTCGAGTCGCCGCGTGAACTGCAACGGCTCGCCGCTGCCGCCGCCGCCCTGGGCTGCAGTGCGCGCGCGGTCCTGCGCCTGAACCCGGATTTCCAGTTGAAGCGTGCAGGGCTCGCGATGACCGGCGTGGCGAGCCAGTTCGGTATCGACACCGCGCAGGCCGTCGCCCTGTTGCGCGCCGGCGTGCCGGCACAGGTCGATCTCTGCGGCTTGCAGGTCTTCTCTGGCTCGCAGAACCTGGTCGCCGAGACCCTGATCGAGTGCCAGCAGGCGACGCTCGAACTGGCCCTAGAGCTGGCGCCGCTGCTGCCGGGCGGCCTGCGCTACCTGAATCTCGGCGGCGGCTTCGGCATTCCCTATTTCGAGGGCGAGGGGCCGCTCGATCTCGCCCGCGTCGCCGGTGCGCTGGACGCGCTGCTCGCGCGCCATACCGCGGCGCTCGAAGGGACGGAACTCGTGCTCGAGCTCGGCCGCTACCTCGTCGGCGAGGCCGGCTACTACGTGACCCGGGTGGTCGATCTGAAGACGTCGCGCGAGCGTCAGTACGCGGTCGTCGACGGCGGCATGCATCACCATCTCGCCAATTCTGGCAACCTCGGCCAGGTGCTGCGGCGCAACTACCCGGTGCTGGTCGGCAACAAGGTCGGCGCCGCGGCCGGTTCGCGCGTGACCGTCACCGGGCCGCTGTGCACGCCGCTGGACATGGTTGCCGACGACGTCGCCCTGCCGCCGCTCGAGATCGGCGACCTGGTCGTGGTGCTGCAATCCGGCGCCTACGGCAACTCGGCCAGCCCGCACGGCTTCCTCAGTCGGCCACCGCCGCGCGAAATCCTCGTTTGAGCACCGGCGCCCAGCTACCCGCGGCGGCGCCAGTGGCCCCGATCGCGGTCGGCGAGGCAACCGCGTTCTCCGCGTTGCCCGTTGCGGCGCGTGCCCTGCTCGAGGCCAACGTCACCCGTAATCCGTTCGTTTGCGCGACGTGGCTGCAGGCCTTCGAGGCCGAACTGCTGGGGCCCGGCGAGACGCCGCTCTACCTGTGGGCGGAGGCGGGCGGTGAGGTCCTGGCGGTGCTGCCGCTGCTGGCCTCACGGCGACGGCCTTGCGGGGTGTTGCGGCTGCGCGCGATGGGCAATTTCTACACGGGGCTGTTCGACGCCGCCGAGCAGCCCGGCCTGGGCGCATCGCCAGCGCGGCGCGCTGCCGTGGCGGCCGCGCTGGCCGCGCATCTCGCCACCCGCCACGGGCGCGTACCGCTGCTCGAGATGCAGCCGTTGCGGGACGACGACGCCCTGCCGGCGTGGGTCGCCGCGGCGCTGGCCGCACGCGGCTACGCCACGCGCCGTTACCCGGCCCACGGCAACTGGTACGAGGACGTCGCCGGCATCGATTTCGCGACCTACATGCAGCGCCGCCCGGGCCAGCTGCGCAGCACGCTCGAACGCAAGCGTCGCCGCCTGCTGCGCGAGCACGACGTTCGTCTCGAGGTCCACGACCGCGCGGACACGGTGGCGGCGGCCTTTTCCGCCTACGAGACCGTCTACGTCGCGAGCTGGAAGAGCGCCGAGCGCTCGCCGGCCTTCATCCGCCGGGTGATGAGCGCGCTGGCCGCGCACGGGATCGTGAATCTCGGTGTCCTCACGGTCGACGGCATGCCGGCCGCGGCGCAGCTCTGGGTTAGAATCGGACGCACCTGGGCCGTGTTCAAGCTCGCCTACGATCCGCGCTTCGCGGATTACTCGGTCGGCACGATCCTGACGGCCCACGTGATCGAGGGCTTCTTCGCCGCCGGTGCGTTCGACGCGCTGGATTTCCTCAGCGGTGACGACGCCTACAAGCGTGACTGGATGGCGGAGCGCCGCCAGCACTGGGGCAGCGAGGCCATCTCGCCGCGCTCGCTGATCGGCCAGGCCCTGCGCCTCAAGCGTCGCCTCGGCGGGACGGGCGACGACGCCTGACGGAGTGCGCCCGGACGTGGGCCGCGGCACGCCGGCGGCCCTTCCCTGGACGAACCGACGCCGGGCACGAACCGGGTCGGAGTGGAGACGACGAGCGACATGCAGACCGCGAGCAAGGCCATCGAAGAGAGGGTCGTGAACCTCCTGCGCCAGGTGCTGGCACTCGACCCCGCGCTGCGTCTCGGGCGCGACACGGCGCTGCTCGGTGCCCTGCCGGAACTCGATTCGTTGAGCCTCGTCGGCCTGCTGACTGCGCTCGAAAGCGAATTCGGCCTGCGTATCGAGGACGACGAGGTCAGCGCCGAGCTGTTCCACAGCGTCGCCACCCTCGCCGAGTTCGTCGCCACGAAGACCGCGCCAGGCGGGGACCCGGCTTGCGACCGTTCTTCCTGAACCACGCCGGCCGCCGCCTCTTCTGCGCCCACTGGCCGGCGACCGCGCCGGCGCCGTCCCGGCCGGGCATCCTGCTGCTGCCGCCCCTGTTCGAGGACGTCAACCAGGTGCGCAGCTTTCACGGCCGGCTGGCGCGTCGGTTCGCCGCCAGCGGTGGTGAGGTCCTGCAATGCGACGTCTCGGGGACGGGCGACAGCAGCGGCGAGTTCGTCGCCGCGCGCTGGACCGCGTGGTGCGAAGATCTCGCCGCCGCCGCGGCCTGGCTGGGCGAACGCTGCGACGTCCTGCACCTGGTGGCGGTGCGCGGCGCGGCCCTGCATGTCGCCGCGCTGCTCGCCGTGGCCGGAAGCCGCGTGCGAGGCCTGCGCCTGGTGGCGCCGACGGTGACGGGGGAGGCGGCAGTGAACGAGTTCCTGCGCATCCGCGTCGCGCGCTCGCTGTTCGAGGGGCGTCGCGAGAGCGTTGCCTCGCTGCGCGAGCGTCTCGCCGCGGGCGAGACGGTGGAGATCGGCGGCTACGAATTGGCCGGCGCGCTGGCGGGCGACCTGCAGGCGCTGTCGCTCGATGCCGCTATGCTCGAGAACCTGGACGATGTGCGCCTGGTCGATGCCGCCGGCACGGCAGCCCAGCTCGACGCGTGGTGGCTCGCGGTCGAGGCGGTGCGCCCTGGCGCGCGGCGCACCAGCCTGGACGTCGAACTGGCCTGGTCGGTGGAGCGGCCGGAGCCCGCGCCGGGGGTGCTCGATGCAGTGATGGACGGATGGGCCGCATGACCGCAGCAATCGCCGACGACACCGCACTCGCCGACGAGCGGGCGCTCTGCTTCCCGTGTGAGGACAGCGAACTGGCCGCGATCGTGCACGGCGACGCCGCTGCCGCCAGCGGTCTGCTCATGGTCGCCGGCGGCGGCCAGTACCGCGTCGGCAGCCATCGGCTCTACGTGCAATTGGCGCGCAGCCTGGCCGCCGCCGGTCATGCGGCGCTGCGTTTCGATCACCGCGGAGTCGGCGACAGCGACGGCGAATTCGCCGGTTTCGAGCACCTCGAGGCGGATATCGCCGCGGCGCTTGTCGCCTTCCGCCGCGCCTGTCCCGGCCTGCGCCGGGTGACGGTGTTCGGGGTCTGCGACGGCGCCTCCGCGGCGCTGCTGGCGGTTCTCCGCCTGACCGACGTCGACGGCCTGGTGCTGGTCAACCCGTGGGTGTACCGACCGGTGCTGGAGGCCCGTGCGCGGCTGTCGAGCTATTACCTGGCCCGACTCGGCAACCGCGATTTCTGGGCGCGCCTGCTGCGCGGCCGGCTCGACGTCGCCGCCAGCGGTCGCGCGCTGGGTGGTTACCTGCGCGCGTGGTGGCGCGACGGCGCCGGCGAGGACGAGGGCGGCGATTTCGTCACGCGCATGCTCGCCGGGCTGCTGCGCTTCCGCGGGCGGGTCCTGGTGGTGCTGTCGGGGCAGGATCTCGTCGCCCAGCAGTTCCGCCAGCTCGCCGGCCAGGACCGCGCCTGGAAGGAGGCGCTGGAACGCGCACCGATCGAGATCGCGAGCCTCGCCGCGGCCGACCACACCTTCTCGAGCCGCGAACACCGCGAAGCCTTCGAACGGCTCGTGATCGAATGGCTGGCGATGGCGCCGGCAGGTAGGTAGACGGACATGGCCGCCGCGTTGATCGTCACCATCGACACCGAGGAGGAGGGCCTGTGGTCGGGACAGTTCGACCCCGCCACGGCGACGGTGCGGAACATCGCCGGTGTGCCGCGCTTCCAGCAGTTGTGTGACGAGTTCCAGGTCGCGCCGACCTATCTCGTCAACAGCCCGGTGGCGACCGCGCCGGAAGCGGTCGCCGTGTTGCGCGAGATCCAGGACAGCGGACGCGGCGAGATCGGCGCCCATATCCATCCATGGAACACGCCGCCGGCCAGCGGCACTTACGATGCCCAGGCCTCCTACCTGAACAACCTGCCGCTTGCGTTGCAGCGCGACAAGCTCGCCGTCGTCACCGATCAGATCGCGCAGGCCTTCGACCGCGCGCCCCGTTCGTTCCGCGCCGGCCGCTACGGCCTCGACGGCGCCGGCGCGGCCCTGCTGCCGGCGCTCGGCTACACGGTCGATTCCAGTGTCTGCCCCTTCACCGACTACTCGGGCGACGGCGGTCCGGATTTCCGCGGCGCGCCGTGGACGCCCTATTGGCTCGACGGCGGCGATATCCGCGCGCCTGCCGCGGGGCGCGGATCGCTGCTCGAAGTGCCGGTGTCGTTCGGCTTCGACCGCCGCCATTTCGCGCTCGCCGAGGCCATCCATGGGCGCCTGGCGCGGGGGCCGCTGAGCCGCCTGCGCGCGGTCGGCGTGCTGGACCGCCTGCGCGTGCTGCGCAAGATCAAGTTCTCGCCCGAGAAGGGTGACGCGCCACGCCTGAACGCACTGGCGCGGGCCTACGCGCTGAACGGCGCGCCCTGCATGGTGATGATGTTCCACAGCTCGTCGCTGCTGCCGGGCCAGACACCCTACGTGCGCGATGGGCGTCAGCTCGAGGCCTTCCTGCGCACGCTGCGCGGCGTGTTCGACTACTGCCTGGGCGAGCTCGGCATGCGGCCGATGACCCTGTCGGGCTTCGCGGACGCCTACGCCGTCGCAAACCCGAACGCTGTATAGATTTGTTACTTTCCTTCGCCAAAGACGCCGTATTACCCTGATTCCCATGGCAAAACGCAGATTTTCCTACCCCCGTGTGCTGAACCCGGCAAGCGTCACGCTCGGCCGCGGTTGCCTCAAGACCGCGCTCGATGACGAAGCGCAGGCGCGCGTGGCCGTGATGGTGAGCGGCGCGGCAGCCGTGCACGAGGCGGCGACCGCCGCCCTGCCGGCGGCCGGCGCGGACGTCACCTGGCTGACCAAGCCGGCCGGCGAACCCGATGCCGAGGCGGTGGCCGCGGCCGGTCGCGCGCTGGCGGACTTCGCGCCGTCCGTCGTCCTTGCCGTCGGCGGCGGCTCGGTGCTCGACTGGGCGCGCTTGTCGTGGGCGGCCGGGGCGGGGCTGCTCGACCCGCAGGCGCCGGTGGCGAGCCTGTCGGTGGCGCCGGCGGCGGCACCGTCCTTCGTGCTCGTGCCGACCACCTGCGCCACCGGCGCGGAGAGCGCCACGGTGGCGGTGATGATGAGCGCCGGCCGCAAGTGCCCGGTGGTGGCCGACGCCTTCATGGCGCACCGCGTCTTTCTCGATCCGCAGTTCATCGAAGCCCTGTCGCAGGCACGCACGGCGTTGTTCCTGTGCGACGCCGCCAGCCACGCCATCGAGGCCTTCGTCTCCATCGTGCCCAACCGCATCGCGCGCGAAACCGCCGCCAGCGCGCTCGGCCTGCTGCGGCGGGGCTTCAGCGACACGCCGGACTCGGCCACGCGCGAACAACTCATGCTCGGCAGCTACTTCGCCGGTGCTGCTGCGTCGCACCTGTCGGTCGGGCTGGCGCATGCGTTCGCCCACACCGCGGCCCGCTACGGCGTCTCGCATGCACTCGGCAACGCGCTCGCGCTGCCGGCCACCGCGCGCCGGCTGGCCGCCGCGGGCAAGCTGGACGAACTGGCCGCGCAGGCCGGCTTCGGACCCGCCGCCGAACTCGTGGCCTGGGTCGAGGCGCTCGCCGCGGCGGGTAGCGCTGAGGGTGCGCGCGGCGCGCTCGACGCCGGTCTCGGCGACGCCGCAGCGCGCGCCGACTTCGTCGGCGCGATGCGCGGTGACGTCTGCATGCGCACCACGCCACTGCGCCTGGCGGAGGCGGAGGTCGAGGCCTTCGTCGCCGAGGTGGTGGACGCGGCGTGATCGCGCAGGGGCCTCTTACCGGCATCGCCGCGACGGCGGCCGCGGACCCTGAGCGGATCGCGCTGGTCGACGCCGCCGGGGACGCGCTCAGTCACGGCGAACTCGCCACCCGCGTCAGCGCCGCGGCGGCGGCGATCGCCGCCGTGCACGGCCGCGGGCGTTGCATCGTCACCCGTCCGGCGGCCACCCTCGACGCGCTCGTCACGGTGCTCGCCATCATGGCCAGCGGCAACACCGCGGTCCCCGTCGCCGACAGCGTACGTGGCGAACAGCTCGACTACATCCTGGCCAAGTGCGGCGACGCGCCGATCGTCGACGAACCGCCGCCGGGGGCGGATGCGGCGCCGGCGAGTGACGGGTTGGCCCTCGTCGAGCCCGAACGCGCCATGGTGCTCTTCACCTCGGGCACCACCGGGCAGCCCAAGGGCGTGGTCGTGAGCGCCGCCAACCTCGCCCACTCCTGCGCCGCGGTGGCCGCCTACCTCGATTACCGCGCGCACGATTCGGCCGCGGTCGTGCTCCCGCTCTACTACAGCTACTCGTTGATCTCGCAGGTCTTCGCCGAACTGGCCGTGGGCGGCAGCGCGCACCTGTTCGGCACGCTGCGCAACCCGATCAAGGTGCAGAAGGCCATCAACGAGCGGGGTATCCGGGTCTTTTCCGGCGTACCCTCGACCTTCACCGCGCTGATCATGATGCACCGGCTGCAGGCGCTGGAGATGCCCGGCATACGCGTGGTGTGCTCGGCCGGCGCGCCGTTCGACCTCGCGCAGTACGACGACCTCAAGGCGATCTTCCCCAACGCGAGGATCTTCAACAATTACGGCGCGACCGAGGCGACACCGCGCATCTCCTTCGTCGCCGACGACGATCCGTTGTTCTTCACCGGTTCGTGCGGGCGCCCGATCGAGGGCCTGGAAGTGGTCGCCGTCGATGCCGCGAGCCGCGTACCGCTCGCTGACGGCGAGCACGGCATCATCGCCGTGCGCGGCGCCAACGTCACCGCGGGTTACCTCGACGACGCGGAACGTACCGCGGCGGCCTTCCTGCCCGGCGGTTGGTTCGTGACCAACGACCTCGGCTGGGTCGCCGACGGCGCCATTCATGTTCAGGGCCGCGCTGACGATATCTTCGATGTCGGTGGCGAGAAAGTCGCGCCGGGCGAGATCGAGCAGGTCCTGATGCGCCTGCCCGAAGTCGAGGGTTGCGCCGTGGTCGGCCGAGCCGACCCCGCCCGCGGTCACGTGCCGGTGGCTTTCCTCAAGCTGCGCGAGGCCACGACCAAGGCCGAGTTGAACCGCCAGCTCGGCCTGTCGCTGGCGCCGAGCAAGATCCCGGTGCGTTACTACCGGGTCGAATCCTTCCCGCACACGGCCAACGGCAAGTTGCGGCGCCGTGACCTCTTGAGCGACGACACGGAATTCATGCGTGATGAAATTGCCTGACGATCCCCTCGACCCGTTCATCGACGGCGTCGCGCCGTTCGCCCTCGACCCGGCCGAGAAGCGCGGCTTCCTCGCCACCCGACTCGCCGCGCTCGAGGCGCATCACCGCGCCGGTTGCGCGCCGTACGCCCGACTGGCCGGGTACTGGCCGCACGGCGGCGACGACATCGAGTCGCGCCTGTACCTGCCGGTGACCCTGTTCAAGGAGTACGACCTGATCTCGGTCGACAGCCCGGTGACCTCGGTGAATTCCTCGGCGACCACTGGCACGCAGCATTCGAAGGTCTACGTCGACAAGCAGACCAAGAAGCGCCAGGCACGCTCGGCGAGCCGCATCCTGGCCGATTTCATCGGTGATCAGAAGCGGCCCTACCTGGTCTTCGACACCGAGCAGACCGTGCGCGGCGCCGGTGGCATGAGCGCGCGCGCGGCGGCCATCCTGAGCCTCAGTCACTTCGCGAGCGAGGTGCATTTCGTCCTGCGCGAGGACGCCGCCGGCCAGCTGGTGGTCGATTTCGACGCCCTCGAAGCCGCGCTCGACAAGGTGGGTGAGCGGCCGTTCATCGCCTACGGATTCACCTGGATCCTGTACCAGGCGCACACGGCCATCGCCGCGTCCGGGCGCGCCGTGCCGCCGGCCCGGCCCGGCTCGGTGCTGCTGCACAGCGGTGGCTGGAAGAAGATGACGGCGCTGGCCGTCGACAAGGCCGCCATGAACGCCTGCGTCGCCGGCGTGTGGGGTTTGCCGCCGACCGCCGTCATCGATTTCTACGGTTCGGTCGAGCAAGTCGGCGTGCCGTACCCGGATTGCGCTGAAGGCTACAAGCACGTGCCTTACTGGGCGGACGTCATCATCCGCCGCGCCGACGATCTCAGTCCGTGCGCGCCCGGCGAGCGTGGTCTCGTCCAGTTGTGCAACGCGCTGCCGTTGTCGGCGCCGAACCACAACGTGCTGACCGAGGATCTCGGTGAACTGGTCCTGCTCGACGGCTGCAGTTGCGGCCGCCGCGACAAGGCCTTCCTCTTCCACGGCCGCGCACCGCGCGCCGAAGTCCGGGGCTGCAGCGATGTCGGCGCCGTTGCGTGACGTGACGAACGGCGTGCCGCCGGCGCTGGACGCCGCGGTCGCGGCGCTGGAACCCCTGCGGCGGACGCCGCCGCGGGCGCCGCTGGCCGCGCGTATCGACGCCTTCGAGGCCCTCTCCGGCAGCCTGCTCGGGCAGCGCGACCAATCCATCGCCGGTTCGGCCTTCCTGGCCGCCTTCCTGCGCCGCACCCACATCGAGGAGTTGCTGGGGCGCGAAATCACCGACCTCGGCGCGCTCGATCGCTTCGTCGCCGCCGGTCCGCGCAGCGAGTTGCGCATCCTGCCGCGCGGCGCGGTCTGCCAGTGGATTGCCGGCAACGTGCCGCTGCTCGGCGTGTTCTCGTGGGCACTCAGCGCCATCTTCGGCAACGTCAACCTGCTGCGCGTGTCCTCGCGCAACGAGGACGTGCTGTCGCCGGTGGTGGTGCGCGTGGCGGAACTCTCCGAGGCCGGCCGCGAGATGGCCGAACGCACCCGCGTGGTCGCCTTCGAGCGCGACAACGCGCCCGCGCATGCCGCCATGAGTCGCTTCGCCGATCTGCGCGTCGCCTGGGGCGGTGAGGAGGCGGTGTCCGCGGTGCGCGCCCTGCCGGCGCGCTGGGAATGCGACGACCTCGTATTCGGGCCGCGTCGCAGCTTCGCCGTGATCGATCCCGCGGTCGCCGACCAGCGCACCGTCGCACGGCTGGCCAACGACATCGTCTACTTCGACCAGCTCGCCTGCAGCTCACCCCAGGTGGTGTTCGTGCGGGGCGGGCGTGACGACGCCGCGGTGGCGCGGTTCGTCGAACAGCTCGGCGAGGCGCTGGCGGCCGGGGTGCGCCAGTTCCGTCGCCATGCGCTCGATTGGAGCGAGACCTATCTCATCGAACTCGATCGCCAGCGTGCCGTGCTCGAAGGCGGCGCGGTGATGCGGGATGCCGCCACGCAGTGGACGCTGGCCGTGCTCGAACGCCCCGTCGCGCAGCTCAGTTGCGCCAACCGCTTCGTCCAGGTCGTGCCGTTCGACGATCTCGCAACCGTCGCCGCGGCATTGCCGGCGAACGTGCAGACCGTGGTGATGGCGCTGCCCGAGAGCGCCGCGCGCGAGGCGGCGGAAAGCCTCGGCGCGCGCGGCGTGTGCCGTTTCCCGCGGCCCGGTATGGGCAATGGCTTCGAGATTCCCTGGGACGGCGTCGCGGTCACACCGCGTTTCGGTCATTTCGTCACGCGCGCGATCCAGCCTGGCGAGCGCGCGGACGACTGAGCGGCCCCGGTCGGACGCGACGCCGGCGTCTTGCCGCCTGCGCTCGTGTAAACTGCGCGCGCCCCCGGCACCGCGCAGGGACAACGCAAACCCGTCGTGGTGACGGGCCAATCATGGAAATTGCTGCCAATGAGTGATCTGAATGCCGAGCTCAAGAAGCTCATCGCGGAAACCTTCGAGTGTGACGTCACGACGCTGACCGACGAGCTCGGGCCGGGCGAGGTCCCGGGCTGGGACTCGCTCGGACACGTCACGCTGATGACCCGCATCCACGAGCATTTCGGCAAGCACGTGCCGATGGAGGATGCCATCGAAGTCGAGTCCATCGCCGACATCGAGGCCATCCTCGCGCGCCTGTGAGCGCGCCGCGTCGGCCTGCCGCGCCACCACGGATCCCGTCGACATGCAAATAGCGGACAGCCGCATCATCGTCACCGGCGGCCTGTCCGGCCTCGGCAGCGCCTTCGCCGCCACGCTCGCCGCGGCCGGCGCGCGGGTCTGGGTGCTCGACAACGCCATCGCGCAACCCGTCCAGTCCGACATCGCCGTCGCGCTGCCGGACGCGGTCGAGCGCGTGCACTGCGACGTCGGCGACGAGACCGCGGTGGAGGCTGCCGTCGCCGCCATCGATGCGGCGGCCGGGGGCATCGACGTGCTGGTCAACAACGCCGCCGTGCTGCGCGACCAGGTCCTGGTGGGCAAGCTCGGCAAGCGCATCAAGAAGCACGACACGGCGGCCTGGCACGAGACGCTCAACACCAACCTGACCGGCACCTTCCTGATGGCGCGCGAGGTCGCCGCCGCCATGATCGCGCGGCGCCAGGGCGGTGTCATCGTCAACATCAGTTCGATCTCGCGCAAGGGCAATGCCGGCCAGAGCGCCTATGCCGCGAGCAAGGCGGCGGTCGAGGCCCTCACGGTTACCTGGTCGAAGGAGCTCGCGCCCTATCGCATCCGCGTCGCGGCGATCGCGCCAGGATTCATTCCCACCGGCATGACGCAGAACATTCCACCCCTGTTCCTGTCGCAACTCCGCGAACAGTCGCCGATCCGGCGGTTCGGCACGCTGGACGAGTTCGCCCATGCCATCCGTTTCGTCATCGAGAACGACTACTTCGTCGGCAAGACGCTGGAGCTCGACGGTGGCATCCGATTCTGATTCGCCGCCTGCCGCGGCGACGGATGCCGCCCCACGCAAGGGGCTCAAGCGCTACGCGCCCGAACTCGAGGCCGATGCATTCGCCTTCCAGGCAGTCGCCTACCCGGAGCGCGATCCGGCGCTGATCCCGGCGCGCTGGCGCTGGATGTTCGTCGACTCGGCGGCCCGTCACGGCAGCGAGCCGCGCATCTGGCTCTACTACCGCAAGGGTGAGCTGGTCGCCCACCAGGGCGCCATCACGGTGAGCTGCAAGATCGGCCAGGACGAGCTGCCTACCGGCTGGTTCGTCGAGACCATGGTGCTGGAGAAGGTCCGCGGCGGGCCGGTCGGCGCCGCCCTCGTGGCCCAGGCGCTCGAAGACATGCCTTTCAATCTCTCGCTCGGCCAGTCGCCGGTGATGCGTGAATTGCAGTACCGGTTGGGCTGGGAGAAGGTCGGCGCGCTCGACACCTGGGTATTGCCGCTGGCGGTCGGACCGCTGCTCGGCGAACGTCCGCTGGCCGCACGCCTGCTGCTGAGCGCGCCGCTCGCGGCGTGGATGACGTTGGCGCGCTGGCGTCGCGGCCGCGCCGGGCGGGGTCTCACGACCGCCGTGATCGCTCGTTTTGACCAGCGCCACCGGCGCCTGTGGGAACGCGTCGCGGTGCATTACGCCTGCGCGGTGCGGCGCGACGACGTCTTCCTGAACTGGAAATTCGTCGATCAACCGGGGCAGTCGTTCACCGCCCTCGAAGTCCGCGAAGGTGACGAGGCGCGCGGCGTGGTGGTGCTGGCCGAGCGCGCGCCGCGCGGGCCGTATCGCTACGCACGCCTCGAGATCTGCGAGATCGTGGTGGCGCCGGACGACCGCCAGGCGCTGTTCGCGTTGCTCACCGCGGCCGTCGAGCTCGCCCGCCAGCGCGGCATCGCGGCCATCTACCTGCACATCCGCGAGGCGCGTCTCGAGCGCCTGCTACGACATTTCGGCTTCGTCCAGCGCACCTCGACCCGCTGGCTGCTGCTGGCGATGAAGACGCTCGCGCCGGCCCAGCGGCAGCTGGCTGCGGCGATCGACAACTGGCTGCTGACGGGCTCGGACTCCGACATCGACAGGCCCCAGGGCAAGGACGATGACGAGTCCTGAGGCGGCCCGGCCCGGCATGCTGTTCGTCGTCGGCGCGGCGCGCAGCGGCACGACCTACCTCGTCGACGTCCTCGGTGACCTGTTCGATTTCGGCATGGGACCCGAAGGCCACTTCGTGCTGCAGCTAGCGCGCCGACTCGGCCGCTACGGCGACCTCGCCGAAGTACGCAACATGACCCGCCTGCTCGAAGATGTGCGCGCAGCGAGTACGTTATCGATCATCCGCAACGAGTGGCCGGCGCACGAGCGCTTCGACGTCACGCTCGACGAATTGCGCGCGCGGGTCTACGAACCGAGTTTCGCGGCCGTCGTCTACGCGACCTACCGCTGTATCGCCGATCACCTCGGCAAGGCCAACGTCGCCAGCAAGAACCCCGCCTACACCCTGCACCTGCCGCTGCTGGAAAGCCTGTTCCCCGGCCGCGCCCGTTACGTCAACCTGGTCCGTGATGGACGCGACGTCGCCTTGTCGAGCCTGCGCTTGCCGTGGGGCCAGAACACCGTCTATGCCTGCGCGCGCAGCTGGGCGCGGTGCATCGAAAGCGCACGGACTTTCGAGCGCGCGATCGGCGGTGATCGCTTCCTCAACGTCCGCTACGAGGACCTCGTGCAGGACCCCGAGGCCACGCTCGCGCGGCTCGAGGCCTTTCTTGGCATGCCGCTCGCGGCGGCAACGCGCGATGCTTTCATCGCGCAGGCGCGCGGCAGCGACCTCGCGGCCAATTTCGGCAAGTGGAAGAGCGCCATGTCGGCGCGCGATATCGAGCGATTCGAGGCCGTTGCCGGCGTCGCGCTCGACGCCTGGGGTTACGAGCGCACCTGCCCCGCGCCGCGCGTGGGCCTGGTCGAGGCGGCGTGGTTCGAGGGGGAGGAGTTGGCGCGCAAGGTACGCGCGACCCTGCGCGCACGCGGACGCTGAGTGGCAGCGTTCGCATTGCGTGACGCCGCGCCTTGTCGCAACGCCATCCGCGGCGCAGCATGGCGCCGGCGACATGCATCGATGCCTCGGCGGAGTCCGGGGAGGGGACGTGATGACCCGCGGTATGAGCAGACGAATCGATGGGGGCGGCGCCACGGGCCGGCGCGCCGCGTGGTCGAACCGACGCTTGCCGGCGCTGCTGGTCGCGGCCGTGGTCGTGGTCGTGGTCGGATTCGCCGCGGCGCCGGCCGAAGCCGCTATCGACGGCAGCTACTTCGACCAGAACGGCGTTCAGCGCGCCTACTTCACCGGTAACGTCGTCAAGCGCATCGATGCGAACATCGATTTCAACTTCGGCACCGGTAGTCCGGCACCCGGCATCGGCAGCGACGACTTCTCGATCGTCTGGCAGGGTGACCTGATTCCACCCAACTCGGGCGACTATCGCCTGGAGACGCAATCCGACGACGGCATCCGCGTCTACGTCGACAACGCGCTGGTCATCGACAATTTCACCGATCATTCACCCACCACCGACCAGAGTCCGCTGCTGACGTTCGTCGCCGGGCAACGTTATTTCCTCCGCGTCGAGTTCTACGAGCGTGGCGGCGGCGCGGTCGCGCGGCTGCGCTGGGAAGGGCCGGGCATTGCCAATGAAATCGTGCCGGCGGGCTTCCTCGAACGGAGTTCGTTCCGCGTGCTCAGCGCGGCCCACGGCTGCGGCGACAATACGGTCACCGTCGGCTTCACGCGCCGGCTCGACCCGGTCACCGCCGCGAATCCGGGCAATTACGTGTTCTCCGGTGGCGTCGTCGTCCGCAGCGCAACCCTGCTGCCGTCCGGCACGGACGTGATCCTGACGGTCAGCGCGCTGTCGGACGCGGGTCACACGATCACCCTCAACAACCTCAAGGACGTCGACGGCAACAATCTGCCAGCCAATACCACGGTGCAGAGCGTGGCCCCGGGTAACGGCCTCAGCGCCACCTACTACGACCAGAACGGCGTTCAGCGCGCCTATTTCACCGGCAACGAGGTCAAGCGTGTCGACCCGACCATCGCCTTCGACTGGGGCACGGGCATCCCGGCCGCGGGGATCGGCAACGACGATTTCTCGGTGCGCTGGACCGGCAGGATCACGCCGCCGACCAGCGGAAACTATCGCTTCTACACGCGCAGCGACGACGGCGTGCGGCTCTATCTCGACGGCGCCCTCGTCATCGACAACTTCACCGACCACGCACCGACGGTGAACCAGAGCGCGCTGCTGCCCCTGACCGCGGGTCAGAACTACGAACTCGAGATGGAGTACTACGAACGCGGCGGTGGCGCCGTCGCCGAACTCGACTGGGAAGGGCCGGGCATCGCACGTGACACGATTCCCAGCGCGGTCCTCACGCCGGCCTGTGCGGCGCCTGCCGCACCGCCGTCGTCGGCCTTCTGGCCGTTCGAGGAAGCGACCTGGCAGGGGCTCGCCGACGAGGTCGTCGATGCCGGCGGCAGCGGCTACGACGGACGCGCCGTCAACGGCGCCGACACCACCATCGACGACCCCGCCCTGCCGGGCAGCCCCGGCACCTGTCGCTATGGTGAGTTCGACGGCACCGCGCACCAGGAGGTCCGTGTCCCCTACGACAGCGGTCTCAATCCCGATGGCAGCTTCACGGTGGCCGCCTGGGCGCGCGTACGCCCGGGCGTCACCGGCTTCCGCGCCCTGGTCAACTCGCGTGTTCGAATCGCGCCCGGCGCCACCCGCCGCGGCTTCAACATCTACGCCGCAAGCAACAACACGTGGCAGTTCTGGACCGGCACCGGGTCGTCCTGGGACATCGTCAACGGTGGGCCCGTGCAAGGCGACAGGTGGGTCCACGTCGCGGTCGTCTTCGAGGCCGCGCAGCGCGTCGGCCTGGCCTGGCGCGGCACCAAGCGGGTCTACATCGACGGCGTGCAGTCGGCCAGCGCGAGCGACCGTAACTACCGTCCCAACCACCTGTCCGATTTCCAGGTCGGTGCCGGCGGCGACGGCAACAATGCGCCGGATTTCTTCTTCAATGGTGACATCGACGAGGTTCGCGTCTATAGCCGTGCGCTCGCCGCGAACGAGATCGTCAATGTCATGAACACCGCGCGACCCTGCCGCGCCAGCATCGACCACTACGCCATCAGTCACGCCGGTATCGGCGTGACCTGCGAGGCCGCCGCGGTGACCATTACGGGGCACGCACCCGCGCCACCGCCCCACGGCGCCGGCGAACCCAACGAGACCATCGCCATCACCACCACGCCGGCAACGGTCGCCATTGCGCTCGCCAGCGGTACGCCCGGCAACTTCGTCGGCGGTACGGGCAGTGCGCAGTACACCTTCGCGCCGGGCGAGACGGCGGTCGGCCTGTGGCTGGCACAGACCACGCCGGCATTGGTCGACATCGACGTCGTCGGCGGCGGCGCGCGCACGGAGGCGGCGGGCGAGGACGCGCTACTCGATTTCCGCGACACGGCCTTCCGTTTCTACGCCGACGGTGTTGCCGACGCGATCGGCAGCCAGGTCGCGGGCAAGGACTCGAACCTGGCGCCCGGCGCCCAGGCCGTGACCTTGCGCGCCGTACGCACGAACACCGATACCGGCGCCTGCGAAGCGCGGCTGCTGCCGGCGCCGGTCGACGTCGATCTCGCCTTCGAATGCCTCGATCCAGGCAGCTGCGCCCTACCGCTCGGTGTCACGGTCAACGGCAGCGCGGTCAGCGGTAATCCGCAAGGCGCACTCACCAACTGGCTCGCGGTACCGCTCGATTTCGGGGCCGATGGTACGGCCCCGCTGACGCTCAACTATGCCGACGCGGGGCGCATCGCGCTGCATGCGCGGCTCGATCTGCCGGCAGCGGCGCCGGAGCCGGCCGTAACCCTGGCCGGTGCGAGCAACCCGTTCGTCGTGCGGCCGGCCGGCTTGTGCGTCGAGGCAACGACCCCGGGCGCCGACTGTGTCAGCGGCGACGTGACGTGCACGCCGTTCCGACACGCCGGCGAGACGTTCTCCATGGACGTCCGCGGCGTGGCCTGGGAAGCGGCTGGCGAAACCGATGCCGCGTTCTGCAGCGGTAATGCGACCACGCCCAACTTTCGCCTCGACGACATTGCACTGACACCGGCTCGGGTCGCCCCTGCGGCCGGTGGCAGCGACGGGGTTCTCGCCCGCGGGTTGGTCGATGTCACCATCGGCGGGACGGTGAGCGTGGTCGACCAGGCGCAGTCGGAGGTCGGCGTCTTCACCGTGTCGGCAACGCCGCCGTCCTATCTCGGCGAGGTGATCGCGCCGTCGCGCAGCGCCAACATCGGACGCTTCTATCCCGCGCGCCTCGCCGTCGTTGCCAACCTGCCCACCCTCGCCGCGGCCTGCGGCGGCTTCACCTACCAGGACCAGCCGTTCGGTTACGCGCTCGCTCCCGTGCTCACGGTGCAGGGCCTCAACCTGGCGGGACAAGTGACGGCGAACTACGGTGATGACTTCTACCGCCTCGACACCACGCTGCCGCGTGCGTCGGCCGACGACCGCGGCGGCATCGCCGCGACGCTCGCCGCGACGATTGACGCCGGGCTCACCGTTGCCGGCGATGAGGACTTCGACGGCACCGCCACGCTCACCCTGGATGCCGGGCCAGGTGGCGACGCGTTCGTCTACCAGCGCCAGCTCGCGGAGGGGCCGTTCGACGCCGCGGTCGACCTGAGTTTCGAGGCGTCGGGCCTGACCGACCTCGACGGCGCCTGCTACGACCCGGACCAGGATGACGTCTGCGATGCACTCGAGTTGCCGGACCTCGCGGGAACGGAGCTGCGCTTCGGCCGCCTGCGACTCGCCAGCGCGTTCGGTTCCGACCTGCTGCCACTCACGCTGCCGGTAGTGGCCGAGTACCACGATGGTACGAGTTTCGTCACCAACGCGGCGGATACCTGTACTACGCTGACCCTGGCCGGCGAGGTGCGCTTGAGCAACCCGGGGACGGCCGGCGGCGCGGCCCAGGACGGCACCGTCGCGATGCAGGTCGGCGGCGGCACCAGCAGCATCGGCAGCGGTGACGTGAATGTCATCGCGGGGCTCGGGCAACTGGTGTTCTCGGCGCCCGGCGCCGGCAATACCGGTTTCATCGATGTGACGACGGCACTGCTAGCGAATTTCTCGTGGCTGCTGTTCGATTGGGACGGCGACGGCGACTACGACGACGAGCCGGATGCGCGCGCGAGTTTCGGCCTGTTCCCCGGCCGCGAAGAACTCATCTATCAACGCGAACCCTGGGATTAGCGGCACCGCGCGCAAGCGCGCCGCGGGTCACGGCGAGCGTTCCAGCAGTTCGCGCAGGTAGCGGACCGGGATGGCGTAGGTGATCCCGCTGGGGTCGCTCAGCGCGCTCTCCTTCTTGCCCTTCACCATGACCTGGTTGATCACACCGATGACCGCGCCGGTGTCGCGTCGATAGACCGGGCTGCCGCTGTTACCTGGGTAGGCGGTGGCATCGAGTTGCAGCACGTCGTAGGGGTCACGCAGCGCGACGACCTGCGCGGCTGACAATTCGCGCGACGCGCGCGCCGGGATCACGATCGGCGTGATGGCCGACACGCTGCCCTGATGCGTCACCGGGTACAAGCCGAGCACGGCGCCGATGGGAAACCCGGTGAAGGCGACGTCTTCGCCTTCGCGTGGGGCGTCGTCGCCGGCGAGCCGCAGCGCCGGCAACGGCGCGCCCTCGATCGCGAGGATGGCGAGATCGTGTTCATCGTCGCGCGCTCGGAGCGTGACGCCGCGCATCTCGGGTTGGCGACCGCGACCGACGAAGATCACGCGCCGTTCGCGCTGCGCGCCATCGAGGTCGCGGGCGACGACGTGCGCATTGGTCGCGACGATGGTGCCATCGCCGACAACGAAGCCCGTGCCTTCCAGCGAGGCGGGTGGACGGCGCGTCGCCTGCCAGGTGCCGATACCCACGATCGCCGGGCGGATGCGGTCGACGACATCGGGGAAGCCGTTCTCCGCCCGCGCCGCCGGAAGCGCGATGGCCGCCGCGATGAGCGCCGCCAGCAAGCGCGGTGCGGCGCGACCGCTTCGTCTCACGATCCCTCTTGCTCCGCCAGCATGTGGCGTTCCCACGCCAGCGACGTCTCGACGATGCGCTCGAGATCGTCGAGGCTTGGTTGCCAGTCGAGGACCTCGCGGATGCGACGGGCGTCGGCGATGAGCGAACCGGGGTCACCCGCGCGCCGCGGTTGCTCGGTGACCTTTAAGGGCTTGCCGTCGACGCGCCCGACGGTGTCGAGTACCTCGCGCACGCTGTAGCCGTGACCGTATCCGCAATTGAGTGTGATCGATTCACCGCCGTCGACGAGATAGTCGAGCGCGGCGACGTGCGCGGCCGCGAGGTCGCTGACGTGGATGTAGTCGCGCACGCCGGTGCCATCGGGCGTGGGATAGTCGGTGCCGAAAATCGAGACGCCGGGGCGCCGGCCGACCGCCGCTTCGACCGCCACCTTCACCAGCAACGTGGCCTGCGGCGTGCGCTGACCGATCTCGCCGTCCGGATCGCTGCCGGCGACGTTGAAGTAACGCAGGATCACCGCACGCAGCTCGCTCGCACTGCAGGTATCGCGCAGCATGTGTTCGCTCATCAGCTTCGACTGCCCGTAGGGATTGATCGGGGCGGTCGGCGTGTCTTCGCTGCACACGCCGCTGGCCGGCATGCCGTACACGGCCGCGGTCGAAGAGAACACGAAGTGGCGGACGTCGTTGTCCACGCAGCACTCGATCAGATTGCGCGTGTTACAGGTATTGTTGGCGTAGTAGCGCAGGGGTTCGGCGACCGATTCCGGCACGATGGTCAGCGCGGCGAAGTGCATGACGGTGTCGATGCGGCGCTCGCGCAGCACCCGCGCAACCAGCGCCTGGTCACCGGTGTCACCGACGACCAGCTCGCCGTACGTAACGGCCTCGCGAAAGCCCTTGCTGAGGTTGTCCAGGGTGGTCACGGCATGGCCCGCGCGCCCGAGGAGCTTCACCACGTGTGAGCCGATATAACCGGCTCCGCCGGTGACGAGAACGTTTGCCATACGCATCCTTCCAATGCTGGTTGATGGGCGAATTTAGCAGATCGTCGCTCACGCTCCGGCGTCGTCGGCGCGCTCGGCGGTCCGGTCCGCCAATCGCAGGCCGGGAACGGACCTGCTACGATGCGCCTCCGCACGAACCCACGGAGAGCAGCGCATGAAGGCGATTTTCGTAGCGACGGCCGCGCTTCTTGTCAGCCAGGCGCTCAGTGCCAACGAGTACCCGACGCTCGAGCGCGTAGACCACGTCCTGACCTGCATGCGCCTTCATGGCGGCCAGAACGTCGATAACCTTTACGCCTGCTCGTGCGAAATCGACGTCATCGCGCAACAAGTCGAATTCGACGATTTCACCGAGGCGCGGACGTACGAAATCTACGAGAAGATGCCGGGTGAGAAGGGCGGTTTGTTTCGTGACAGCGACCGTGGCGAGGAGATCCGCGCGAAGCTCGAGGCCGCTCGTGAAGATGCCAGAAAGCGCTGCTTCATCGGCATGAAGAAGGATGGAGAAGCGGGGGCCGCGACGCCGGATTCGAACTGATTGTGCAATGCAGAAAACCCTTCTGTGCATGCGGTTCGAGCGGTTGCTGGCATGGAAAATATCCCTATAATTGAGCGCGCATCCGTGCCGGTCCCAGGGGAACTGGCAGCCGCGGATGCGGACGGACAGGAACGTCGCCTCGTGAGATGGTGTGGACACGAGTTCGAGGGCGCAGTCATGACTGCGCAGACGTCGACAAGTCGCCGAGAGCCCGCGTATGGTGCGCGGGTACGCTGAACAAACGCAGCGTCATCGTGGCGGCGAGAGGGGTGGAGCACCATTGTTGATTCGGTTCATGCGCGTGGTCCCGCAGACGGTCTTGCCGCCGCACGCGCTCGTCGCACTGCCCGAATCCTGCGGCACTCGCCGCACATCCATCGATCCAGGTTTCCCGAATGCTCTTGGCCGACTTCCCGATCTCGGGTCGGTCAGGAGTTAAAACAATAAAAGAGATCAATCACGTGATTGTTGAAAAATAAGTGTGAAGGAGGAGGTCATGAGGAAAACATCGTTCAAGCGATGGCTCATTGCGGCAGCCTCTCTGGTAGCGTTCACCGGCACTGCGCAGGTTTCGGCGAATGCAGGACTCGAGAAGCTGATGCAAGACCCCAACTACTGGGTTTACCCCGGTGGTAACTACTGGAACTGGCGCTATTCGGAGTTGAATCAGGTCAACGCCGAGAACGCGCACAAGCTCCAAGCGGCGTGGACTTTCTCGACCGGCGTTCTGCGCGGTCATGAAGGTGGTCCGCTGGTGCTGCCGGGCTCGGCTACGGGCCTGTCGCACGACACGCTCTACATCCACGCGGCGTTCCCCAACAACGTCTTCGCCATCAATCTCGACAACCTCGAGATCGTGTGGGAATACGTGCCCGTTCAGGACTACGACGAAACCGTTCCGGTCATGTGCTGCGACACGGTCAATCGTGGTCTCGGCTTCGGCGATGGCAAGATCCTGCTGCAGCAGGCCGACACCGTCCTCGTTGCTCTGAACGCCAAGACCGGTGAGAAAGTCTGGTCGGTGAAAAACGGCGATCCGAAGCTGGGTCAGACCAACACCAATGCCCCGCATGTGATGAAGGACAAGGTCATCACGGGCATCTCCGGTGCTGAGTTCGGCGTGCGCTGCTGGATCAACGCCTACAGCCTGAAGGATGGCAAGCGCGTGTGGCGCGCGTACAGCATGGGTCCGGACGCGGACATGCTGTTCGACCCGGCCAAGACGACTTCGCTCGGCCAGCCGGTCGGTGCTGATTCGTCCCTGAAGACCTGGAAGGGTGACCAGTGGAAGATCGGCGGTGGTTCGACCTGGGGCTGGTGGCCGTACGACAAGGAGCGCAACGCGCTCTACTACGGCACGGGCAACCCGTCGACCTGGAACCCGGTCGTTCGCCCGGGTGACAACAAGTGGTCCATGTCCATCTTCTCGCGCGACGTCGACACCGGTATGGCCCACTGGGTCTACCAGATGACGCCGCACGACGAGTGGGACTACGACGGCATCAATGAAATGATCCTGGCCGACATGAAGGTCAAGGGTCAGGACGTGAAGGCCCTGGTCCACTTCGACCGCAACGGCTTCGGCTACACCCTGGATCGCACCAACGGCTCCCTCCTGGTTGCCGAGAAGTTCGACCCGGCGGTCAACTGGGCGACGCACGTCGACATGAAGACCGGCCGTCCGCAGGTCGTGGCCAAGTACTCGACCCACCACGGCGGTGAAGACGTCAACACCACCAACATCTGCCCGGCAGCGCTCGGTTCCAAGGACCAGCAGCCGGCGGCTTACAGCCCGCGCACCGGCCTGTTCTACGTGCCGACGAACCACGTCTGCATGAACTACGAGCCGGTCTCGGGTGGTGAGTACGTTGCGGGTCAGCCGTACGTCAACGCCGTGCTGAGCATGTTCCCGGCTGGCCGCGTGTCTCCCGGTCCGGAGTTCGGCAACAACGCCGACAACAACAACCTGGGCAACTTCATCGCCTGGGATGCGGACAAGGGCAAGATCGTGTGGTCGATCCCGGAGCGTTTCTCGGTCTGGAGTGGTGCGTTGGCGACCGCTGGTGATGTCGTGTTCTACGGCACCCTCGACGGTTACCTGAAGGCCATTGACGCCAAGAGCGGCAAGCTGCTTTGGAAGTTCAAGACGCCTTCCGGCATCATCGGCAACGTCAACACCTGGGGTCACGGCGGCAAGCAGTACGTCGGCATCCTGTCGGGCGTCGGCGGCTGGGCCGGTATCGGCATGGCGGCGGGCCTCATCAACGACACCGATGGTCTCGGTGCCGTGGGCGCCTACAAGGGTCTGGGCAGCTTCACCCGCCTCGGCGGTGTGCTGAGCGTGTTCAGCCTGCCCTGAGGCTGGCCAAGTCGTACCCACGACGAGACGGTTTGATCTGAACGGATGAAACCGGACCCGGCTCTCCTCTGTGGAGAGCCGGGTTTTTTTTTGAGACGTATGAGTAGCAGGCGTCAGCGGAGCAGAGCACGAACCATGCGCGGTACTGCGACGAGAGCAACAGCCTGCGGGGCGCGCATTGGCCCCGCGCGCGTGCTGGTCACTGCGTGGCTCGTCTTGCTGATCGGTGCTTGTTCGGACGAATCGGCCACGCCAACCGCGACGCCGCCGGAGCCGCCGGAGCCGCCGTCCGCGTCAGAGACATCCGGCACGGTGCCGGCTGACACGGGCTCCGCGGTGACCGAACCCGGGGCGGAACCGCTCGCACCTGCGACGGTCGAACAGCCGGCATCGCCGGCCGCGACCAGTCCGGTCGATGCCGAACGTCAGACCGACACGAACGACGGCGGCGCGGGCGCTGAGCCGCGCCAACACGAAATCAGGGGTGTCGTGACCCAGTGGGGGCCGCTGGTGACGTTCGCGGCGCCCGGCGACACCATCGTGTTCCGCCAGATGACAGGGCACGACACCGAAACGCTCGCGGGCATGATTCCCGAGGGCGCACAGGGGTGGAAATCCGCGCTCGGCGAGGAGGGCTTCAGCGTGACCCTGAGCGTGCCGGGGGCTTATGTATTCAAGTGCAACCCGCACGTCAGCATGGGGATGGTCGGCGCGGTCATCGTCGGCGACACGCCGCCGCCAAACCTGGCGGCAATCGAGTCCAGCCCGCAGAACAAGGGCATGATTGGACGCGCCATCCGCAAGCTGAAGGAAGCGTTGAACGAGCACTGAATCCGGGCGGCGAAGAGGGTTCCGATTCGGACCAGTGGCAGCGGTCACTTACGGTAGAATTCCCGCCGCTCGACGTGCATGACCCTGATTCAGGACGAGTTCATGCGCGAAACCTAGAATTCTGACGTCGCGGTCGAGTGGCTGCGGCAACTTGTCAATCCATGTGGGAGATTTCAAATGTTCAAGGCAAGCAGCACCTGTGTCGCGGCCCTCTTGCTCGCGCTGAGCGGCGGCGTCGCGGCGGAGGATCACGTCATCGAGGGCGTCGTGACGCAGTGGCGGCCGATGATCACCTTCGCCCAGCCGGGCGACGGCTTGACCTTCAAGAACATGACCGGGCACGACACCGAAACCATCGAAGGCATGATTCCGGAAGGCGCCGCAGGCTGGAAGGCCAAGCTCGGCGAGGAAGCGTTCCATGTCACGCTCGACAAGGAAGGTGTCTATATCTTCAAGTGCAACCCGCACATCACCACCGGCATGGTAGGCGTGGTGGTTGTCGGCGATGCACGCCCGCCGCAGAACCTCGAGCAGCTGCAAGCCAACCTCGACAACGTCAAGATCGGCAAGAACATGGTCAACCGCGCGCTCAAGAAGCTCCAGCAGGCGCTTGACGCCGAGGCCAAGTAACGATGGTCCTTGCGCAGCGCGAATGGGGCAGGGGCTGGCGTCGCGGGCGGGCCGCGGGCCGCACCCTGGCGGCCCTGCTTCTTGCGGCGGCCGCTTGGGGTGCGATGGCGGAAGAGGCTTCGCCCCGCACGGCGCTGCGCGTCTGCGCCGACCCGTTCAACCTGCCGATGTCGAACCGCGAGGGCGAAGGCTATGAGAACAAGCTCGCCGAGCTGTTCGGCCAGCGCTTGTCGTTACCGGTCGTCTACGAATGGTTTCCGCAGCGAATCGGTTTCATCCGCAATACCTTGCGCAACAACGAGACCGAGGACGGTTCCTACAAGTGCGACCTCGTGATGGGGGTGGTGGAGAACTTCGAACTCGCGGCGACGACGCGGCCCTACCTGCGTTCGAGCTGGGCATTGGTCTACGTGAAGGGCCGCGGTCTCGATTTCATCCGCAGCCAGGACGATCTCAAGAACCTGACGGATGAACAGAAGGCCCTGATGCGCATCGGCGTGTGGGATCGTGGGCCGGGAACCGATTTCGTGTTCCAGAACGGCCTCATGGAACAGGCGATCCCGTTTCAGAGCATGAGCGGCGATGCGCGTGAGAATCCTGGCAAGATCATCGAGCGCGATCTCGTGCAGGACCGCATCAACCTGACCTTCGTCTGGGGGCCGATTGCCGGCTATTACGCGAAGCAGATCAAGGACCACGAGGTCGTCGTCATCCCGATGCGCAACGAGCCCGGGCTCAAGTTCGACTTCCAGATCTCGATGGCCGTGCGTTTCGGCGAGAAAGCCTGGAAGGCCGAGATCGATCGGCTCATCGCCGACAACCAGGCCGACATCGATGGCATTCTCAGCGAGTTCGGCGTACCGACGCTGCCTGTCGTGAATCGGGGCACGGGGAGTGACGACGATGACGACGATTGAACGGTTGTGCGTCGCGTTGCTGCTGTTCCTCGCAGTTTGCGGTATGGCGAGCGCGGCGGACGAACAAGCCAGCGGCGACGATGTGTTCTCCGAAGCCGAGACCCGCATGTGGATGACCGACCAGCTGTCGTCTGTGCCGGGTCCGATCGCACTGACTTACAGCTTCGAGAAGAGCGGCTCGTTCGAAGCGGGTTTCAATGACCATGTGCGCCTCGTCATCGACAAAGTCAACGATGACGGCAGTAAATCGGTGAGTATCGAGTTCTTCACCGGCGAACGTCACTGGCCGACACCACCGGTTCCCAGCACCCATGTCAATCTCGTGCTGAGCAAGTATCTCGAGGGCGACGTCTACGAGATGCGCCGCCTGACCGATCCGCAGAACAGCGCGCAGGAGCGCTGGCGTTACTTCATGCGTCGCATTAAGTTGGCGCTCGCCGAATCCGCTGCGGTCGAACCCCGTACGGTCACGTTCGAGGGACATGACTACCAGGCTCACGAAATCCGCTTCGAGCCCTACAGCGACGATCCCCACCGCAACGAGTTCGAGCAGTTCGCGGACAAGGTCTACAGCGTCATCGTGGCGGACGAACTGCCGGGATATGTCTACCGCATCGAGACCCTCGTCCCGGGCGCAGGCGACGGCGCCGAGCCCCTGATTCGCGAAGTCCTCGAATTGAAGTCGATCGAGCCGCTGCCGGCCGCACCGTCGTCCTAGGACCAGCGCGGCCCGGCCGGGTGCGCTTGCTGTTGCGGGCGCCGCTGTGCGAGCCGGGATTGCAGCGCGAAGCGTGTTTGCAATGGGCGCCGCGGGGGCGCCTCAACCCTGCGCCAGCAGGATTTCTCCCTTGCCACCGTGCGCCATGTCGCCGCACCAGCGCTCAACCCAGTCGAACGAGCGCAGGGCGCGGGCATAGGGACGGTCGAACTCGGCGACGTGGCGCGAAAGAACGCTGACGAACGTCAGCTCGAAGCGGCCACAGGGATTGAACGTCGCCGGCAGCTCGCGTGGCGCCTGCGCCAGCAGCAGTGTGCCGCGACGCATACCGAGCCCGGCGTGGTCGCCGGCTTCGCCGAAGACGATGACGGTACCGGCGACCATGCGGTCGGCGAGGTAGGGACCGGTCGCGTCGCCGACGATGACCAGTCCGCGGCGCATGCGTTCAGCGCCGCGCTCGCCGATCGAGCCGTCTACGATCACGACCCCGCCGTTCATGCCGTGTACCGATCCCGGCACCGCGCCGCCGAGACGCGCACCGGCATTGCCCTTGACGCGAACGAGACCGCCGCGCAGGCCGAGCGCAAGGCCGTCGCCGGCATGACCGCGTACGCGGATCTCGCCGGCCCGCATCTCGCGTCCGAGTTCCTGGCCGCCGTGGCCGCTGATTTCGATGATGCCGCCGTTCATGCCATGGCCGACGCCGAAGCAGCCAGGGGTGATACCACGCAAGGCCAACGCGCCGCCGGGTTCGCCGTTGACCGCGAAGAGATCGCCGAGTGCCGAGGAACGCGTGCCGTGGCGCAACTTGAAGCGACGAATGCGATCCAACGACAGTTCCGCCAGCGCTGCTGGCAGCAGGGGTGAGAGGTCGAGCGCGCCGACCGGCGCCGCGCCCAGGGTCAGCTCGAGACGCTTCATCGCAGGATTTCCCGCAACTTGAAGTGATAGGGCCCGAGACTGCCGCCGTAGTTGCCGGCGCTGATGCGCAGCACGCCGTGGTTGCGCCCGCGGCACGCCGCCCGGATGCCGACGCGGGTCGCCTCGTCGATGCTCCCCTCGTCCAGGCCGTCGATGACGATCTCGAGCACGGCGCCGACGTCGGCCGACAGTTCGCTGTCGACGGCGCCCTTGAGCGTCGGGCAGAACAGGTGATTGGTGGATGCAGGCAGGGCCTTGTACTTCGAGCCGACCTTGGAGCCCGAGCGCACCACGCCACCCGGGAACGGCATGATGACGCCCGGTACCTTGCGCATCGCGGCGACGGCGCGCTCGGACGCGGCGAGTGCGGCGTCCTGGTCGCGCGCCAGGATGAGGAAGTTGCCGCCACCGATGGCCTTGGTGACGTAGGTCGTTTCCTCGCACAGGAATTCGCCGTCCATCACCGGTACGCGCCAGAAGCGCCGGCGGCCGAGCTTTTTCGCGATCTGATGGCCGTCACCGAAGAAGCGCAGGTTCTTGCCGAGCGCGATGGGTGTGCCGGCGTCGGCATCGAGGCCGGCGAAGCAGGCGCTGGTCGGCGAGGTCAACACGCACTGGCCGACGCGGTTCTGCACCTGCTTGATGAGCTCCTTGTTGCTCATGGTGAACAACAGCACGGCAATGCCGGGTCGACCGTCTGGCGTCTCGCTCGGTTTGAGGCGACGTTCGATGCCGGCCTCGCATCCGCAGGCGATGACCGAGGTGGCGAAGCCGGTCATCGCGCGCGCGGCGTGTTCCGCCCATGTGTCATTGCGGGCGGTGATGAGAATGCGCGTGGCCTTCATCGGGAAGGCCTCGGCGAAGGTGTCGTCGATGGTGACGCCGTTGATCTTCATGGGCGAGGTGCCGTTGGATGCACGATCAGCTCGCCGCGGCCGTCGTCGCGGATCTCGTCGTCAGCGATACGCACGTTGTCCTTGGTCACGGTCAAGTAGCGCGCGAAGTGACGGTCGATATCGCGTTCGATGGCGGCGTCGAACTCGGGATGCACGGCGTGGGTTGCGCCATGGACCTCCTTCACGACGCAGCCGTCGCGCACGATGAGCTGGCCATCCTTGAAGACGTACTCCGGGTTGGCAAACATCTTCTCGCGGTCTGCATCGTCCTTGTAGACCGTGATGTGCGCGCGCGCGCCGACGCCGAGCGACCCGAAGCCCTTGAGGCCGAGCGAGCGGGCCGGCGCGGCGCGCGTCATGACGGCGATTTCATAGAGCGAGTACTCGCGGTCGAGTACGCCCAGCGTGCTCGCGGCGGCGGCATCGGGGTTGATGGTGGCAAGCATGTCGCGACGGAAGCTCCGGTCCATCAGCAGTCGGATCAGATGCGGATAGCTGGTGAAGGGCGCGCCGTTCGGGTGATCGGTGGTGAGAAAGATGCGCCAGGGATCGTCGACCAGCAGGAACAGTTCCAATCCGATCGCCCATTGCAGGGCATTGACGAAATTGCGGTCGCGGTAATTGAAGGGGACCACCCCGCAACCTGCGTCGCATTCGATGTCCATGCCGACCCACTTCCTGGGCGAGGCAAAGGCGCTGCCGGCGAACTGGCGCATGCTGTCGCCGCTCTCGGTGACCGTACGGCCGAACATGATCTGGCCGACGTCGAGCGAGATGTTGTCGTGTGCGTTGACCATCTCGGCGATCGGCGCCGCACCCGAGGAGAACTTGCGGTCGCCTTCGGTGCCGTAACTGTGGAACTGCACGTGGGTGAGGTGGGCACGCAGGCCGTCAAGTGCCTTGATGGTATCCAGCGTCGTGGCGAGGTTGCCGGGCACGCCGAGGTTGCAACCGTGGATGTGCAGCGGATGGGCGAGGCCGAGCGCGCGCACCGCATCGGCCAGCGCCAGCAGCACCTCGCGTGGCGTCACGCCGTAGCCGGCATTCGCTTCGTCGAGGTCGAGCTTGCGCTGGTTGAACTTGAAGGCATTGATGCCGCCTGGATTGACAACCTTGACCGCCATGGCCTGGGCGGCATTCAGGGTCCAGGCGACGTAGTCGCGCAAGTAGTCGGGGGCGCGCTTGTCGGCCAGTGCACGCAGAATGAAATCGTCGTTGCCCAACAGCACGTAGGCGCCCTTGTCGACCATCGGCGTATCGGCCATTTCGAGATGGGCCTGGCGTGCGTTGGCCGCCAGCATGGCCGGTTCGAAGCAGGCCACGTAGCCCATCTCGGCATACCGGTAGCCGGCCGTGCGCGTCGACGGTGCGGCATGCCCGCAGCCGGCGTGCGGGTGACGCTGGCCGCTGACACGGTCGCCGAGATGATCCTCGGGCAGCATGGCGCGGGCGATGTTGACCTTGCCGCCGCCGATGTGGGTGTGCAGATCGATGGCGCCGGCCATGACGACGCGCCCACTGATGTCGATGACCTCGCTGGCTTCCGCCGCGTGGGCCGGCGCGGCCACGATGCGTCCGTTGCGGATGTAGAGGTCGCGCACTTCGCCGTCGGTGCCGTTCTCGGGATCGTAGATGCGGCCGCCTTTCAATCGCGTGAGCATGGCGTTCTCAGAGCTTCTCTGCGATGCGGGTCAGCACGCCGGCCACGCTGGGCAGCCCGCTGTCGCGCTGTTGTGGCAGGGCCAGGGTGACGACCGAGTCGGTGCGTACGAGGCGGGCGAAGTGATCGATCCCGGGGGTGCCGACCGTGATGTGCACGGCGCTAGGCGTGGCCTGCCGCGACGGTGCGGCGGCGAGCACGATCGTGCGCTCGGCTGGATGGCCGGGCGGCGGTTCGGGGCAATTGCCGAAGGCGTCGATCCAGACCAGGGCGTCGGCGCCGCCCCCGGCCAGCAGCGTGGCGGTGGCGAAGGCCTGTGGTTCGTAACGGATGACGTCGCCGAAGCCGATGCGCAACGGGAAGCCGGTCAGCCAGGTGCAGGCGCTGACGGCCGACTGCGCGCCGTCGTCACCGCCAAGGGGCAGCAGCGCGGCCCGGCCCGTCCGATTCAACTCGTCGACGATGTCACAGACGGCACCGAGTACGGGCTCACAGGCGGCGCCGAGCGCGCCCGGCGTGACGACGAGGGTGGCGTAGCGCGCTGCGCGCAGGCGCGACGCCAGGTCGGCCAGGCTACGGCGCGCGAGACCCGCCGGGCGCGCGGCCCGCAGCGGATTGCCGCGCAGTTCGGCGAGTAGCGCCAGCAGTGCTTCGGCGACCCGTTCGCTGCGGCAGGCGAGGCGGAGATCCGGCCCGGCGGCCCGCGGCAGGCGGCTGGCCGGCCCGATGAAGCCGACCGTGCGTGGGGCGTTGCCATTGAGTTCCGCGCGGGGTCCGAGGCAACGCCGCGCGAAGCTCTCGTAGCGATCGCCGAGCTCGGTATCGACCAGAAGGACGAGGTCGGCGCGGCTGCGCACCTCGGAGAGCGTGGTCGCATACCAGCCGCGCGTCTGCATCAGGCGGCTGACCCGGGCGAGCGTGTCGCCGTGCGCGTGATCGAGGATGGCGCGGCAGCGTTCGGCGAGATTGACCGCCGCGCGCGTGCCGTCGATGTCGGTTGCGAGCCCGCCGATGAGAGGGTGACGAGCGCGTTTGAGCAAGCGGGCGGCGGCGGTGATGCCTTCCTCGAGCGTGGCGCGGCGGCCGGCGACGTGGACTTCGGCTGCGGGGGCCGGCGCGGCGTAGCGCTGGCCGGCGCGCGTGCAACCGTTGGCGGTGACGGCGTGGCTGCCGTCGACGCCGGGACGCAGTTCGATGTCGTCGCATAGCAGGGCGCAGTGCGGGCACACGCCGCGTCGCGTGCTGGCGGGTGTGGACTTGTCAGAGGAGCGGCTGGTCACGGTCGTCGGCGGCACGCTGAGGCCGCCGCAGGTTGCGGTCGGCGTCGTTCATTGCGACAAGGTTGTGAGCGAAAGCCATGCTCGCGGCCGCCATGGTCTCCCCCCCGGGCGGCAAAGTTAGCACAGGTATTTGGCCTGCTGCACATACGTACGCATGCGAACGGTGGACCATGCTCTCTATAATCGCCGCACTTCCAACCTGCGTTCTCCGGCGACCGGCGATGGTCAACTCGAACACGTTATCCGTCCGCGTCGTCGCTCCGGCGCGTCTGCACCTCGGCTTCCTCGACCCGAGCGCCACGCTCGGCCGGCGTTTCGGCAGTATCGGGCTTGCCGTGGAGGGCTTGTCGACGGTGCTCGAGGCGGAACGTCATGACACGCTCGAGTGCGCGGGGCTCGAATGCGAACGCGCGCACGCGCTGGCGCAACGTGTCGTGCGCCACTACGGCCTGCCGGCGGCGGCGCGCCTTCGCGTCGAGAGCGCGATCCCCGGGCATGCCGGCCTCGGCAGCGGCACCCAGCTCGCGCTCGCCGTCGGTCACGCCCTGACCCGTCTCCACGGTGTCGCTGCCGACACGGCCGAGATCGGTGCCGTGCTGGGGCGCGGCCGTCGTTCCGGCATCGGCCTCAGCCTGTTCGATCGCGGTGGCCTCATCGTCGATGCCGGGCATGGTGCGGCGACGCGTACGCCACCGCTCGTCAGCCGCATGGACTTCCCCGACTGGCCGCTCCTCCTGATCTTCGATCGTGCCGCCGAGGGGCTCAGCGGCGGGGCCGAAAGCGCTGCCTTCGCCGCCCTCGAACCGCTACCGCAGACCGCTGCCGCCCATCTCTGCCACCTGACCTTGATGCGCCTGCTTCCCGCGCTGGCCGAGGGTGACTTCGCGCCGTTTGCCGCCAGCCTCGGCGAGATCCAGGCGGTCGTCGGCGATCACTTCGCCGGCGTCCAGGACGGCCGCTTCACCAGCCCGAGGGTGGCGGCGGTGATCGACCTGCTCACAAGGCGCCATGGTCTCGAGGGCTGTGGCCAGAGCAGTTGGGGGCCGACCGCGTTTGCCGTCCTGCCGGATGCGGATACCGCGCGACAGGTGCTCGACAGCCTGCACGAAGCGTTCCCCGCCGATACCGCCATCGAGTTCCGCATCGTCAGTGCGCGTAACCGGGGCGCGTGTGTCGAAACCACGACCGCGGTGCCGGCGCGCCGCCGGGCGGGCGGCTGAGGAACGGCGCGCCGCGGCAGCCGGAACGCGTTCGCCTAACCACGAGCCTGGCGCCGGCAACCCGGCCGTGGTGGGATGAATGCTCGAAGCGCTGGCGCGCGTGGCGTCGTCAGTGGGCAGCGCACGCGTGCGTTGCGCTCCCGGAAACGAACAACGCCAGCCGAGGACGCCATGGATCATCCACACCTGCTCCACATCTTCAGCCCGACCAAGTACGTCAGTCCCTTCGACATCAACATGGCCTACGAGGCGCGCTTCGACGGCGTCATCCCCTATTGCAACGTCGAACTCGATGAAGTCCATGCGCTGACCCAGGACACCATCTTCTCGCGCAGTCCGGAGGGCGTGCGCCGCACCGGCATCTTCATCGGCGGACGCGAGTTCGCGCTGGCGCTCGACATGCTGGAGGCGGCGCGGGCCGCCATGGTGCCGCCCTTCGCGGTATCGGTGATGGCCGATCCGAGTGGCGCCATCACCACGGCGGCCGCCATGGTCGCGCTGGCCGAGCACTGGCTCAGTCGTGAATTCGGTGCAGACCTCGCCGGGCGGCGGGTGTGCGTGTTCGGTGGTACCGGGCCGGTCGGCATGTGCGTGGCCCTGCTGGCTGCGCGTGCAGGTGCTGAATGCGCCGTGGTGTCGCACCAGGGGCTTGGCGCCGCACAGCTGGTCGCCGACCGCCTCGCGCACCGCTTCGGACATGCACTGTCCGGCCTCGACGGCAGTTCGCCGGCGGCGGTGGCCGGCTGGCTGACCGATATCGAAGTGGTGTTCAGCACGGCCAAGGCCGGCGTACGCATCCTGGATGCCGAACTCCTCGTTGGCGCGGGCTCACTCAAGATTGCGGCCGATGCCAACGCCGTGCCGCCGAGTGGTATCGAGGGCGTTGCCGCCAACGACCGGGGCAGCGTCATAGAGGCGAGTCCGGGCGGTCGCGCACGTGGCCTCGGCGCGCTCGCCATCGGTGACATCAAGTACCGCGTGCACACCGCGCTGCTGAAGCAGATGCATACCGCCCAGGAGCCCGTGTACCTCGGCTACGAGGCCGCCTACGAGACCGCCCGCGCGATCGTCCGCGAGCGCGGCTGAGCGGTCGATGCGGGTCGGGCAGGTTGAGCCGTCCGCCGCTCCTCATCGTGGCGCGCTCCGCGCGCGTGCTGGCCGCGGCCGCCGCGGTCGACTTCGAGCCCTGGGTGATCGACCTGTTCGGCGATGTCGATACGTGCGGACTGGCTGGTCGTTGCTGGCGCGCGCGCTCCGCGTCTGGCTGGAACTTCGAGCCGGCGCACCTGCACGCGCTGCTCGGCGAAGTCACTGCGCTCGCGCCGTCGTTGCCGGTGGTCATCGGCAGCGGCTTCGAGCGTGCACCCGCACTCATCGAGCGACTGGCGCGGTGCGGTCCGCTGCTCGCCAGTCCAGCGCGCGTCTACCGACGCCTCGCGCGCCCGCAGGCATTGTTCACCGCCCTCAGCGCGCGTGGCGCGGTATTGCCACTCACGTCGAGCGCCCCGCCGGCGTCGCCCCACGGCTGGTTGCTGAAGAGCGCGGCGGCTAGCGGTGGAGGCCACGTGCGCGACGCGGTCGGGCGGATTGCCGCGCTTGACGACTACTTCCAGGAACGCATCCCAGGCACGGTCTATTCGACCCTGTGCCTGGCGACGCGCGGGCGCATCGCGATCTGCGGGCTCGCCCGGCACGTTGCACCCCGCGCTCGCGACGATTATCGCTACCACGGTGCGGTGAGTGTCACCGCGGCACCGCCGTGGCTCGACGCGCTGGCGAGGAGCGCCACCGCGATCGCGAGCGAACTCGAACTCGTTGGTGCCTTCGGCCTCGATTTCGTCCTGCGCGACGGTGCGACGCCAGTGGTCGTCGACATCAACCCGCGACTGACGGCGTCGCTCGACGTATACGCGGACCGCGCGGCGATCTTTGCTGCTCACGTCGCGGCTTGTTCAGATCGACCGCTCGCGTATAGTAGGCCGCCGTCATGCCGGCCGCGCGGACACCTCGTCGTCTACGCCGCGCGGGCATGGCAGGTCCCGCGCGGCTTCACCTGGCCCGACTACACGGCCGACCGGCCAGCCGCGGGACAACGAGTGGGATCTGGCGACCCGCTCGTGACCCTGGTCGTCGAGGGCGAAGACGAAGCCGCCGTCGAAGCGGAACTGCTCGCCTGCCACGATGATCTTCACCGCCATACGGCCGCGCATGGAAGTGCCGTGCTGGCGCCGTCGCTGATGCTCGAAACCGTGGGAGGGTTTCACGATGTCCGAACTCGCACTCGATAACGCCTGCAACGTCAACCATGCGGTGCAACCACTCGTCGCGCGCCTGCGTGACCATGCAGCGGACCTGCGCGTCGCAGTGCGTCGCCTCGACTCAGGCGTCGAATTGATCGACGCCGGTATTGCCGTGCCGGGCGGTCTCGAAGCCGGCCGCCTCGTCAGCGAGATCTGCATGGGCGGGCTGGGCCAGGTCACGCTGTCGGGCGCGTCGCCGTTCGAGCGCTGGCGCTGGCAGGTCGACGTCACGGCGAGCCACCCGGTGATCGCCTGCCTCGGTTCGCAGTATGCCGGTTGGAGTCTCAATCACGGCGAGGGCAAGAACGCCTTCTTCGCCCTCGGCTCGGGCCCGGCGCGGGCCATGGGCAGCAAGGAACCGCTGTTCGAGGAACTCGGTTACCGCAACCCGCCGGGCAATACCGTGATCGTGCTCGAGGTCGACCGCGAGCCGCCGCCCGAGATCGCCGAGAAGGTCGTCGAACGCTGCGGCATCGCGCCCGAACAGCTCACCATCGTCCTGACCCCGACCTCGAGCCTGGCCGGTGGCGTGCAGATCGTCGCGCGCGTGCTCGAAGTGGCCCTGCACAAGGTCCACGAACTCAAGTTCCCGCTCGGCGACATCGTCGATGGCGCGGCCAGCGCACCCCTGCCGCCGCCGGCGCCCGATTTCATGACGGCGATGGGCCGCACCAACGACGCCATCCTGTTCGGTGGCCAGGTCCAACTCTACGTCCGCGGCTCGGACGATGCCGCCCGGACCCTCGCCGAGCAGCTGCCAAGTTCCGCCTCGCGCGATTTCGGCAAGCCCTTCGCCAAGGTGTTCAAGGATTACGGCTACGACTTTTACAAGGTCGACCCGATGCTGTTCTCGCCGGCGCGGGCGGTGGTCACCAACGTCACCAGCGGGCACTCATTCGTCGGTGGTGAGCTGCACCCGGCGCTGCTCGATCAATCGTTCGGGGCCTGACTCACGCGATGGCGCCGCGGCTGGTCATCTTCACCGACGAGCCAGGCTGGCACGGACGCGAACTCGAGCGCTGGTTCGGCCAGCGTGGATTCGTCGCCGAGTTCGTCTCGTTGACGGCCTGTCACGTCGATCTCGAAGGCGCCGGCCCCGGGCTCGTCATCCCCGGTTTCGATGGCGAACTGCCCGTCGGCGCCTTCGTGCGCGGCGTACCGGGCGGTTCGCTCGAAGCGATCACGCTGCGCCTCGACTATCTCCACCTGCTCGAAGCGTTGGGTTGCCCGGTCTTCAACAGCGCGCGTGTCATCGAACGCACCGTCGACAAGGCCATGACGACGCTGCTGCTGCGGCATCACGGGATCCCGACGCCGGAGACCTTCGTCAGCGAGTCTCTCGAGGCGGCACGCGCTTACGTCGCGCGCGCACTGGCGCGTGGCGACACGTTGGTGAAGAAACCGCTGTTCGGCTCGCAGGGCAAGGGACTGCGACGCATTCGGCAACTGGACGAGCTCGACTACCTGTTGCCGGGCGAAGTGGTCTACCTGCAGCAGTTCATCCATACCGGCGACGGCCCATTCCGCGATTGCCGCGTGATGGTCATCGACGGTCACGCCATCGCCGCCATGGAGCGCTACAGCCACCACTGGATTACGAACCGGGCGCAGGGCGCGGCGTGCCGCTCGATCCCGTTGCAGGACCGCCTGGCGCAACTGGCCGAGGCCGCCGCGAGCGCGGTCGGTGCCAGCTATGCCGGGGTCGACCTGCTGCGTGATACGGACGGCCAGTGGCTGGTCACCGAGGTCAACGGCATCCCCGCCTGGCAGGGCTTGCAGCGCGCCACCGGTGTCGATGTCACGGGGCTGTTGGGCGCCGCCTGCGCGTCACGCTTCGAGCGCGGCCTGGCCGCGCTGGCCTGATGCCGGCGGTCGCTGCCGGTGCGCTCGGCGCCGTCCTACTCAAGGCCTGTCGCCTCGATGTCATTGCCTGCAAGCCCGGCAACGTCAGCCTGGGCGCCCCCGCGCACGGCATGGATGCGCAGGATTTTCTCACCAGCGCACGGGTCGCCGTGCCGGCCCTGTGCGAACCCGGCAGCGCGGTGGGCGCGCGCATCGCGCGGGCGATCGCCGCGACCTGGGCGACGGTCGGTTGCAACACCAACCTCGGGATCGTGCTCCTGCTGGCACCGCTGGCGGCGGCGGCACAGCGCGGCGGGTCGCTGCGTGCGGCGTTGCACGCGGTGCTCCAGGGACTTGATCGTGACGATGCGGCGCAGGCCTACGCCGCGATCAGGCAGGCCAATCCTGGCGGGCTCGGCCGTGCCCCCGAGGCCGATGTCGAGGAAACGCCGAGCATCGACCTGCGCACTGCAATGGGTTTGGCTGCGGCGCGCGATAGCATCGCGCGCCAGTACGTCACCGATTACGCGGACGTCTTCGAGGTCGGTGTCGAGACCCTGCGCAGACACCGTGCGCGCTGGCGTTCGCTGGCTTGGGCGACGACCGCCTGCCACCTCGAATTCATGGCACGCTGGCCGGATACGCATATCGCGCGCAAGCACGGTGAACGCACCGCGCAAGGCGTGCAGCAACGTGCGGTTGAGGTGGCAACCGCCCTGAAAGCGTGCGAGAATCCCCGCTCGCTCGCCGGCACCTTGCAGGCGTTCGACAGCGAGCTGAAGACGAGGGGCGTCAATCCGGGGACCAGTGCCGATCTCACCGTCGCGAGCGTGGCGGGGCTGCTCCTGTTGGAACGCTTTTCCGAGTAAGCATCAAAAATTCACTCACGCATTTGGGTCGAGAGGGATGCGTGCAATGAAACGCTGACGAGGAGTTGGCGCAATGTCCATCTTCAAAGCACTCTTTGCAACACAAACCATAGAATCCCAAGCATCAGAAGGAGAACGAGGCATGGCAGTAGTAGACCGAGTACTGGTGGGTGAATCGCTGGTCGGCGACGGCAACGAGGTCGCCCACATCGATCTCATCATGGGTCCCCGTGGCAGCGCGGCCGAGGCGGCGTTCTGCAATTGCGTCACCAACAACAAGGACGGCTTCTCCAGCCTCCTCGCGGTGGTTGCGCCCAACCTGGCGGTGAAGCCGGCGACCGTGATGTTCAACAAGGTCACCATCAAGGGTTCGAAGCAGGCCGTGCAGATGTTCGGCCCGGCGCAGCGCGGCGTTGCCATGGCGGTCGCCGACAGTGTCGAGGATGGCACCATTCCGGCCGCCGAGGCCGACGACATCTTCATCTGCGTCGGCGTCTTCATCCACTGGCTGGCCGAGGACAACAACAAGATCCAGGATTACAACTACCAGGCGACCAAGGAAGCCATCAAGCGCGCCGTCGCGCGCGAGCCGAAGGCAGCCGACGTCGTCGCGCAGA
This sequence comes from Gammaproteobacteria bacterium, assembly GCA_050184115.1. GTDB lineage: Bacteria > Pseudomonadota > Gammaproteobacteria > JACKNG01. Next base: position 89,601 of record JBFXAQ010000012.1, read on the forward strand.
AGGGTTCGGCGGACCACCCGTTCCAAGCCCACAGCTGATCGCGCGCCACGCCGGGACGACCCGGCGTGCGTCACGACAAACGCCCCGCCCAGCGGGGCGTTTTCTTTTGCGCCGGTCGAAGGCCTCAGTCGACGGCGAGCGTGCCGAGCGCGGTGGCGTCGAGGCGACCGTCGTGCAGCGCGGTGCCGACCAGCACTGCACCGATGCCTTGCGCACTGAGGGCGCGCAGGTCGTCGATACCGCGTACGCCGCCGGCGGCCAGAACTTCGCGCGCACCGGCGCGCGCACGGAGGGCTGCCAGGCCGTCGAAATCGGGTCCGGCGTCGGCACCGACGCGGGCCAGGTTCATGTGGATGATCCGTGCCGGCCAGCGTTCAACGGCGTCGAACAGCTCGGTGCAGCCGAGCAGGCCGTCGGTATTGCGGTCGAGGGAGAGGACCAGGCGCTCGCGCGGCACGCCGTCAACGGTGGCGTCGTACTCGGCGAGCGAGGCCAGGGCTTCGCTGGCCACCACGATGTCGACATTGCCTGCCGCCAGCCAGTCCGTGCAGGCGCGCCGCGGACCGAAGCCGGCATCGACCAGCAGGCGTACCCGCGGCAGTGACCTCGCGAGCGCGGCGACGGTGTCGAGGTTCGGGCGGTCGAACATGATGGCGTCGAGATCGGCTATGTAAATCTCGCTGATGGCCAGGGCGTCGGCCATGCCGCGCGCGATCGCCATCGGATCCGCGCTGGCAGCGAAGCGGGTCGCCAACGGTTGGTAATGGTCGCGGCGCCCCTGGCGCGCATGCACGGCGAGGCCGTTCTTGAGATCGATGACCGGAATGATGCGCATGCGGCAACCAGCGACGAGGAACGGGGGCGATCCTAGCCGACTTGCGCGGGCTGTCGCGAGCCGGCCCGCGGGATGGCACAAGGCGAAGCCGAGTCGCTATGCTCTCGCCGTCACATTCGACGAAGCGACGATGACGACATGAACGGCGGTGGTGGCGAATTCTTCGGCTGGGACATCGGTGGCGCCCACCTCAAGGTCGCCCGTCTCGCGGCAGACGGTCGTATCACGGCCGTGCGCCAGATTGCCTGCCCCCTGTGGCGCGGTGTCAACGAACTCGGGCGTGCCTGCCAGCTGATCGATTTTCCGGTCGCCGGACCGGCACGGACGCATGCCGTGACGATGACGGGCGAGTTGTGCGACGTCTTTGCCGATCGCGCTGACGGCGTGCGGCGCATCCTGGGCGAGTTCCTCGCGCTCGTCGGCACCGACGCGGCCGTTCGCGTCTTCGCCGGTTACGACGGTTGGTTGGCTCCGGCGGCCGTCGTGGGCGCGGCCCTGGGATCGGTGGCCTCGGCCAACTGGCTGGCGCTGGCCGCCTACAGCGGTGAACTGGTGGCCGATGGCTTGCTCATCGACATCGGCAGCACGACCACCGACATCGTCCCCATCGTTGCCGGCGAAGTTCGTGCACAGGGGCGCGACGACGCCAGCCGCATGGCGGCGGGCGAACTCCTCTACAGCGGCGTCGTGCGCACCCCGGTCGCGGCGACGTGCATTACGGTGCCATTCCGCGGCGCCTGGGTGCCGCTGGCCGGCGAGGTCTTCGCGACGATGGCCGACGTCTATCGCATGCGCGGCGCGATCGCCGAACGACACGATCTCATGCCGAGCGCCGACGGCCAGGCCAAGGACCTCGACGGCAGCGCACGACGCCTGGCGCGCATGGTCGGTTGTGACTACCACGCGGACGATCTCGCCGAGATGGGCGAACTCGCGGCCTGCATCGCCCGTGCGCAACGCCGCCGCATCGAGGACGCCGCGGCGCTGGTCGCCAGCCGTGCATTCGCCGGGCGCGACGTCGGCGCCATCATCGGTGCGGGAACGGGGCGCTTCATCGCTGCCGCGATCGCTCGCGAGGCGGGGTTGGACTACCACGACTTCGGTCGTCTGGTCGGCGCCGACGCCGATCTCGTCGAGGATGCCGCCATCGCGGCACCGGCGGTGGCAGCGGCCCGCCTGGCCTGGATGACTGCATGAGCCTGCCGTCGGCGGTCCTCGTCGACGTTGAGTACTGGGTCGATACGGCCCAGCGCCTGCACCGGTTGTCGTCGTTGCCCTGGTTCGTCTTCCTCGACAGCTGCCGCGCCAGTGGCGCCCGCGGACGCTACGACATCGCGGCCTGGGCGCCGCGCCTGACGCTGACGACACGTGACGGGTCCACCAGCATCGACGACGGCACGGTGCGTCGGGAGTCCGGCGACGATCCGTTCGCGCTGCTCGCCGGCTGCCTCGGTGACGAGGCGCGCCACCCGGTGCTGCCATTCTGCGGTGGTGCCATCGGCGCGTGGAGCTACGACCTGGCCCGCCGCGTCGAACACCTGCCGCAACGCGCACGGCGTGACATCGATTTCCCGGACATGGTCATCGGGATCTACGATCGCTGCCTGGTCGTCGACCACGAGTTGCATGCCGCCTGGTACGTGCATCGCGGACTCGATGCCGCCACGGTCGCCGAGGATCTCGCGCGGTTGCAGGTGCCGCGCACGCTGACGCCGGCAGCCATCAGCACGGACTTCGTGGTCACGTCCAGCGTCCGCCCCGAGATCACCTTTGCCGAGTACAGTGCGGCCTTCGCCCGCATCCAGCACTACATCGCGGCCGGCGATTGCTACCAGGTGAACTTCGCGCAGCGTTTCAGCGCGGATTGCGCCGGCGATGGCTGGGACGCCTACCAGCGGCTGCGCCTGCTCAACAGCGCGCCCTTCGCCGCTTTCCTGCGTACCCCGTTCGGCGCGGTGCTGAGTTCATCGCCCGAACGTTTCATCGAAGTACGCGATGGCGTCGTCGAGACACGGCCGATCAAGGGTACGCGGGCGCGCGCGCCCGACCGCGCCCGCGATGCCTTGCTGGCCGCCGAACTCGCGGCCAGTGCGAAGGACCGCGCGGAGAACGTCATGATCGTCGATCTCTTGCGCAACGATCTCGGTAAGTGCTGCGCGGTCGGCACGGTCGCGGCGCCGCGCCTGTTCGAGATCGAGTCCTTCGCGCGTGTGCACCACCTGGTATCGACGGTGCGCGGACAGCTGCGTGCGGGGCGGGGCCCGCTCGACCTGTTGCGCGCGTGCTTTCCCGGTGGTTCGATCACCGGGGCGCCCAAGATACGAGCCATGGAGATCATCGAGGAATTGGAGCCGACCCGGCGCAGCATGTATTGCGGCGCGCTCGGGTACGTCTCTCACGACGGCCAGATGGACACCAACATCGCCATTCGCACGTTGCTCCAGGCTGGCAAGCGTCTCTACTGCTGGGCCGGTGGCGGCATCGTCACCGATTCAGTCCTCGCCGACGAGTACCAGGAATCGCTCGACAAGGCCGCCGCCATGCTGAACGTGTTCGCCGATGCCGAAATCCAGGCTCTGGGTCGTTAAGCTCGGTGGCTCGCTGATGCACGCGCCCGAACTGCGGGCGTGGCTGGCGGCCTGCGCGACGCCGGGCAACCCGGCCTGCATCGTCGTTGTCGGCGGCGGCCCGGCGGTCGACGAGGTGCGCGCGCTGCAGGCGACGTGGGCCTTCGACGAGTCGCTCGCCCATCGCCTGGCCCTGGACGCGATGGCCATCAATGCGCGTGTCGCGGCTGCCCTCGAACCGCGCCTGCCGCGCATCGAGCGCCCGACACCCGGCATGGCCGGTCCGGCCCTGTGGATACCGCAACCGCCGTGCAACTGGCTCACCCTGCCGGAATCCTGGGCGGTGAGCGCCGACAGCATCGCTCTCTACATCGCTCAGCGCTTGGGTGCGGACTGCACCTTCCTCGTCAAGTCGGCACCGTCCGCGGCCCTGGCCGAGGCGTCGGCGACGGCTGCCGCGGCTGCCGGCCTGGTCGACGACCACCTGCCGCGACAGCTCGCGGCCGGCGGCGAGCTGCGCCTGCTCGCGCGCGACGAGCACGAGTCCTTCGCCCAGGCACGCGCGGCGGGCACGGCTCCCGGGGAGCGCCTGAGCGCGGGGTAAAGTCGGGGCCCGGGGCGGCCGCTAACCGACGTATTCCGTGGTTTGCCTGGAGCGCCCCGATGCGTCGCCTCTTTGAACAACTCTCCATCCGTCAGCAGATGTACATCGTTGCCGTCGCTGGTGCGCTCGCCAGCGCCGGCGTCGCCGCTGCCTCCGCCGCCGCGGCGCCGGCCGCGGTCATGTGGGGTGTATGCGGGGTCGGTGCCGGCCTCGTCGGCGTCACCGCGCACCTGCTCGGACGCCTCAGCGGGCAGCGCGCCGAAGCGGTGGTCGCTGCACTGCAGGCCATGGCGGCGGGGCATCTTGCGCACAAGGTGTCGCTGAACGGGCGCGACGAGTTCGCCTGGATGGGCGCGGAGTACAACACCGCGCGGCGCAAGATCGCCGACCTGCTGGGCGCCGCCGTCAACAACGCCACCAGTCTTACCGGTGCCGCCGGCCAGATGGTCTCCGTGACCGAACAGACACGCCTCAACGCTCGCCGGCAGAGTGACGAGCTCGAGCAGATCGCGGCGGCGATGCAACAGATGTCCTCGACCGTCGAGGACGTCGCCGGCCACGCCCACCGCGCCGCCGAGGCGGCGGTCGAAGCCGACGGCGAATCGCGCAAGGGCCTAGATGTCGTGATGGCCTCGCAATCGACCATCGGTGAGCTCGCCGCCGAGGTCACCATGACGGCCGAGTTGATCGGTTCGGTCAAGGCCAACAGCATGAACATCGGTACCGTGCTCGACGTCATTCGCGGTATCGCGGAGCAGACCAATCTGCTGGCTCTGAACGCGGCTATCGAGGCGGCACGGGCCGGTGAGCAGGGGCGGGGATTCGCGGTCGTGGCCGACGAGGTACGCTCGCTGGCCAGCCGTACTCAGCAGTCGACGCAGGAAATCCACGACATGATCGAACGCCTGCAGTCCGGCGCCAACCAGGCCGCCGAGGCGATGGAACATGGCCGTCAGCGCGCGGAAGCCACCGTGCAGCAGGCGGGCGTCGCCGCCGATTCGCTCACCGCCATCGTCGACATGGTCAACAACATCCGCCGCATGAACGTGCAGATCGCCGACGTCGCCGAGGAGCAGCGCTCGACGGCGAACAGCATCAACATGAGCATCGAGAACATCAGCACCATCGCGGCCGAGACATCGCGCAGCGCGAGTCAGTTGTCGTCCTCCAGTGACGAGGTCAAGCAGCTCGTCAACCGTCTCGAAGGCAGTGTGGGTCGTTTCCAGGTCGGCGGGGCGTGAAGCGCGCCTGGCGCGAGAGCAGCCGTCGCCGATGGGTCGGCATCAACGTTGTCGTCATGCCCGGCGGTCGGTGAACAGGGAATAAAAAAAGCCGGTGGAGTTTGGGGCCCCACCGGCCAATGCAACGCAACTCAGCTCCCATGCGAGGAGGTCTGGTCTAATGCCCAATTAGTCCCAGCTGAGTGCGCCGCCTGTCTGGTACTCGGTCACGCGAGTCTCGAAGAAATTCTTTTCCTTCTTGAGGTCGATGACCTCGCTCATCCACGGGAACGGGTTGCTGGCGCCCGGGTACTGCTCCGGCAGGCCGATCTGCGCGCAGCGCCGGTTGGCGATGAAGCCGAGGTAATCCTCGAACATCTTGGCATTGAGGCCGAGTACGCCGCGCGGCATGGTGTCGTGAGCGTAGGCCACCTCGAGCTCGACCGCTTCGCGGATGATGCCGATGACTTCCTTCTGGAAGGCGTCGGTCCATAGCTGCGGGTTCTCGACCTTGATCTGGTTGATGACGTCGATGCCGAAGTTCATGTGCATCGACTCGTCGCGCAGGATGTACTGGAACTGCTCGGCCACCCCGGTCATCTTGTTGCGCCGCCCCATCGACAGGATCTGCACGAAGCCGACGTAGAAGAAGATGCCTTCGAACACGACGTAGAAGGCGATGAGGTCGCGCAGCAGGCGTTGGTCGGTTTCGAGCGTGCCGGTGTTGAAGGTCGGATCACCGAGGCTCTGCGTGAATTGCAGTGCCCACGCCGCCTTGTTGTGCACCGCCGGCACCTCGCGGTACATGTTGAAAATCTCGGCCTCGTCCAGGCCCAGGCTCTCGATGCAGTACTGGTAGGCGTGGGTATGCAGGGCTTCCTCGAAAGCCTGGCGCAGCAGGTACTGGCGGCATTCGGGGTTGGTGATCAGGCGATACACCGCGAGCACGAGGTTGTTCGCCACCAGCGAATCTGCGGTGGAGAAGAACCCGAGGTTGCGCTTGATGATGGTGCGTTCGTCGTCGGTCAGCCCGGTGGGATCCTTCCACAGGCTGATGTCGGCGTTCATGTTGATTTCCTGCGGCATCCAGTGGTTGGCGCAGGCGTCCAGGTACTTCTGCCAGGCCCACTTGTACTTGAACGGTACGAGCTGGTTGAGATCCGCCTGGCAGTTGATCATCTTCTTGTCGTCGACGGCGATGCGTCGCGCACCGAACTCGACTTCTTCGAGGCCGGTGACGCCGTGTTCGCCGTCGAGCTCGTCGTCCGGCTCCGATGTGCGGATCGTCGCGGATGCCGGCGCGGCGGCGACCGCCGCCGGCAGCTCGTCGTCGCTGGCCTGTTCGGCGCGTTCAACGGCGGCCAGGGCCTCGGTCGCGAGCAGCGCACGCGTGCTCACGCTGCGTGCCTTGGATTCTCCGGATTTGAACGGAGCGATGGGATCGTCCCAGTCGAGCATTGTCGTCCCCCTGGTCATAAGCGATGGATCATCCGCGACCGGCGCCCGCTCTACTGGCAGGCTTCGCAGTCGGGATCGAGGATGGAGCACACCTTGGGTGCGTCCGCTTCCTCCGTGGTGGTCTTCTGGACGGCGTTCAGCTTGCCGTCCGCCAGCGTGCTTTTCTCGACGTGCGTGGCGCCCATGGTGCGCAGGTAGTAGGTGGTCTTGAGGCCGCGCACCCACGCCAGCTTGTAGAGATTGTCGAGCTTGCTGCCCGACGGTTCGGCCATGTAGAGGTTCAGCGACTGCGCCTGGTCGATCCACTTCTGGCGCCGCGAACCGGCCTCGACCAGCCAGCGCGGGTCGGTCTCGAAGGCAGTCGCGTAGAGCTGCTTGAGGTCGGCCGGGATGCGGTCGATCTGGGCCACGCTGCCGTCGTAGTACTTGAGGTCGTTGACCATGACCTCGTCCCACAGGCGACGCGTCTTGAGATCCTCGACCAGGTACATGTTGACCACGGTGAAGTCGCCCGACAGGTTGGCTTTCACGTAGAGGTTCTGGTAGGTCGGTTCGATCGACTGACTGACGCCGCAGATGTTCGAGATCGTCGCCGTCGGCGCGATCGCCATGCAGTTCGAGTTGCGCATGCCGACCGTGGTGACGCGTTCGCGCAGCGACGCCCAGTCGAGGGTCTCGCTGCGATCCATCTCGAGGTAGCCGCCGCGGCCCTCGGCCAGCAGTTCGACCGAGTCGAGCGGCAGGATGCCCTTGCTCCACAACGAGCCCTCGAAGCTCTGGTAGGTGCCGCGCTCGGCGGCCAGATCGGTCGAGGCCTTGATGGCGTAGTAGCTGACCGCCTCCATCGAGGTGTCGGCAAACGTGACGGCATCCTGCGAGGCATAGGGCAGGCGCAGGCGGTAGAGCGCGTCCTGGAAGCCCATGATGCCGAGGCCGACCGGACGGTGGCGCAGGTTGGCGGCGCGCGCCGTCGGCACGCTGTAGTAGTTGTAGTCGATGACATTGTCGAGCATGCGCATGGCGGTGCTGACGGTGTGCTCGAGCTTGGCCAGGTCGAGACCATCCGGACCGACGTGCTGGGCGAGGTTCACCGAGCCCAGGTTGCACACTGCGATTTCCTGTCCGGGCGAGGTGTTCAGCGTGATCTCGGTACACAGGTTCGAGCTGTGCACGACGCCGGCGTGCTGCTGCGGCGAGCGCAGGTTGGCGGCATCCTTGAAGGTGATCCAGGGATGCCCCGTCTCGTAGAGCATGGCGAGCATCTTGCGCCACAGGTCGACCGCGCGCATGCGCTTGAAGTTGCGGATCTCGCCGCGCTCGGCGCGCGCTTCGTAGCCGGTGTAGAGGCTCTCGAAGTCCGCGCCGATGGCATCGTGCAGGTCGGGCACCTCGTCGGGCGAGAACAACAGCCACTGACCGTCCTCGACCACCCGCTTCATGAACAGGTCTGGCACCCAGTTGGCGGTGTTCATGTCGTGGGTACGGCGGCGATCGTCGCCGGTGTTCTTGCGCAGGTCGAGGAATTCCTCGATGTCGCGGTGCCAGGTCTCGAGGTAGGCGCACATCGCGCCCTTGCGCTTGCCGCCCTGGTTGACCGCGACGGCAGTGTCGTTGGCGACCTTGAGGAAGGGCACCACGCCCTGCGACTTGCCATTGGTGCCCTTGATGTGGGCACCCATGCCGCGCACCGGCGTCCAGTCGTTACCGAGACCGCCGGCGAACTTCGACAGCAGGGCGTCGTCGCGGATGGCGCTGAAGATACCGTCGAGATCGTCCGGCACCGAGGTCAGGTAGCACGACGACAGCTGCGGGCGCAGGGTGCCCGAGTTGAACAGGGTCGGCGTCGAGCTCATGAAGTCGAAGGTCGAAAGCAGGTCGTAGAACTTGATGGTCCACGTCTCGGGCTCGATCTCGTTGATCGCGAGCCCCATCGCCACGCGCATGAAGAACGCCTGCGGCAGTTCGAAGCGCGTGCCGCCGCTCTGCAGGAAGTAGCGGTCGTAGAGCGTCTGCAGGCCGAGGTAGTTGAAGTTGAAATCGCGCTCCGGCTTGATCGCGGCGCCGAGGCGCTTGAGATCGTAGTTGCCGAGACGTGGGTCCATCAGCTCGAGGTCGATGGCGCGCTTGACGTAGGCCTCGAAGTAGAGCGGGTAACGCTCGCTCATCTCCTCCTGCGTGGCCTCGTCCTTGCGGTGGGTGACGAAGCTGAGCGCCTCGTGGCGCAGGGTGTCGAGCAGCAGGCGGGCGGCGACGTAGGTGTAGTTGGGTTCGCGCTCGATAAAGGTACGCGCACCCATGGTCGCGGCCTTGGCGACGTCGGCCTCGGCGACACCGTCGAACAGCGAACGCACCGTCTCGTCGAACACGGCGACCGGGTTGGTGCCGTCGATGCCGGTGCAGGCCTCTTCGATGATCTTGTGGAGGCGGGCCTCGTCGAGGGCGGCGGTGCTGCCGTCGCCGCGGGTCACGTTGAGCGCCGACACGGCGCGGGCCTGCGGCGCGCGGGCAGCCTCGGCCGCCTTGCGCTCGCGCGCGCGCTCTTCACGGTAGAGCACGTAGGAGCGGGCGACCTTGTGCTCACCGGCGCGCATCAGCGCCAGTTCGACGTGGTCCTGGATGTCCTCGATGTGGACGGCGCCGCCGGTCGGCACGCGCCGCGTGACCGCGCTGACGACCTGCTCGGCCAATTCCTCGACCAGGCGATGGATGCGCGTCGACGCGGCGGCGTTGCCACCCTCGACGGCCAGAAAGGCCTTGGTCACCGCGACTTTGATCTTGTTGCCGTCGAACGCGGTGAGCTTGCCGTTGCGACGAATCACGCGCACCGCGTCGGGCGCGGTCGCGGCGATGTCCGCGTTGTTCTCGGCGGCGCTGCGCGGCGCGTCCGCCGCTGGCGTGGTGGCGGCCGGCGAGTAATCGGTGCGCGCGACGGCGTGGTCGAATTCCATAGCCCCTCCTCGGATTGCGCGGGTCCCGGCCCCGGATGCGGCGGCGGGACGTTCTTATTCGAACTGTCGTGAACGGCTTTTATAGCTCCACAACAGGATGTGGGTCAAGGTATGCCGTACCACTAGATGATGTGTAAAGATTGTGCGGAAGTCGGGTCCAGAGGTCGAGCAGATCGCGCGCAAGCTGGGGATAACTTCCGCTTTCCGCGTTCGAATCAGCGGCTTAGCATCGTGCTACAGTCCGCGCCCCCGATCACCGGCCACGCCCCGCCGTCATGCGCCGCCTGCTGCACCTGACCGATACCCATATCGACGCCGATACCGCTGCACGCTTCGACGGCATCGATACCCGTGCGAGCTTCGTGGCCAGCCTCGCGGCGGCCCGCGCCGAGGACGCTCACGGGCTGCTGCTCGGCGGTGACCTGAGCATGGACGGCAGCGCGGCGTCCTATCGCTGGCTCGCGCACCGGCTGGCGGCGCTCGATGTGCCCTGGTGGGCGGTGCCGGGCAACCACGACGAGCCGCTGGCGTGGCCGGGCCCGCACGGCGGTGGTTTCGGCGTGCTGCCACGCGTGGTGCCGTTGCCGCCGTGGCGGCTGATCCTGCTCTCGACGCGGGTCGACGGCGAAGCCGGTGGCGCGCTCGGCACGGCACAGCTGGCATGGCTCGAGACGACCCTGGCGGCGGCGCGTGCTGGCCACGACCTCATCGTCATGCACCATCCGCCGCTGGCCGTCGACAGTGCCTGGATTGATGCCATGGGCCTGGCTGACGCGGACGCGTTCTGGCGGTGCCTGGAGCCACCGCACCGCGTTCGCGCCGTGCTCTGCGGCCATGTCCACCAGGTTTTCGATCGCCGCCGCGGGCCGCTGCGGGTGCTGACCACGCCGTCGACCTGCGCGCAGTTCCTGCCACGCGCACGTCGCTATGCGACCGACGTCCGCGGGCCGGCCTACCGCGTGCTCGACCTCGCCGACGACGGCGCCATCGCGACGCGCGTGGAGCGTCTGCCGCGCGCGGAATTCCTGTCGGCTTGAGCGCGGCTTGTCGGCCCCGCAGCCGGTATTCAGTCGACCGCGCCGCGCAGGTAGAGCGGCCGCGCGTTGGTGGCACGACCGCTGCGGCCGGCGGCGAGTTCGTGCCGCGCCAGCGTGGCGACGTCGAGCGCTGCAGGCAACTCGTCGGCGGCGCGTGGCAGCGCGGTCAGGGCGGCGGCGAAGCGCGCGGTATAGACGGCCCAGGCATTGCCGGCTGCCAGCCAGTCGCTCCCGGCCGGCAGCAACAGGTCGGCCGGTGGCAGCACGTCGTCGTCGCTCAGGCGGATGAGGACCTCGTCGCGGGCCTCGAAGGTGGCGGCATAGATCTCCTCGCGACGAGCGTCGAGGGCGGCGACCACGCGTCCGCGGTGCCCGCGCCGGCGCGCGCCTTCGGCCAGCGCGGCGAGGGTCGAGATGGCGATTACCGGCAGGTCGCGCGGCAACGCGATGCCCTGGGCGAGGGTGGCGGCGATGCGCACGCCGGTGAAGGCGCCCGGGCCGTGACCGAAGGCCACCGCGTCGAGTTTGTCGACGGCGATGCCGGCCTCGGTGAGGCAGTCATCGAGTTGGGCGAAGACCAGCGCGGTGTGTTCGCGTGGCGCGACCGCGTGGCGCGAGAACTCGCCGTCTGCCGTGAGCAGGGCGACAGAGCAGGCGGCGGTGGCGGTTTCGATCGCGAGCAGGTTCACGGCCACGGTCATCGAACAGGGGGGCGCATTATCGCGCACGCGGACCTCCGCGCGGGCGGTCGCGGCGAGGCCCTATAATCGCGCGTCATGTTCCGTCCCGTCGAACTCTGCGTCGGCCTGCGCTACATCCATGCGCGGCGCGGCAACCATTTCATCGGCTTCATCTCGTTGACGGCGATCGTCGCCACGGCGCTCGGTGTCGCCGTGCTGCTGACCATCCTCTCCATCATGAACGGTTTCGAGGGCGAATTGCGCGGACGCATCCTCGGCATGGCCGCCCACCTCGAACTCGACACGCGCACGGCCGACTGGCAGACGGTGGCGGCGCGGGTTGCGCGGGAGCCGTCCGTGGCGGCACTGACGCCCTACGTGGCGCGCGACGTGCTCGTCGCCAGCCGCGGCGTGGTGCGCGCGGTCGAGGTCCGTGGCGTGGCGCCGGACGGCGAGGTCGCGGTCACCACCATCGGTGAGCACATGGTCGCGGGGCGGCTCGACACGCTGGTCGGCGGTCGCTTCGGCGTCGTCGTCGGCCGCGAACTCGCCGAGGCGCTGGGCGTCGCCGTCGGCGACGAGCTGATGCTGCTCTCGCCACAGCCGATCTCGACCCCGGCCGGCCTGCTGCCGCGACTCAAGCGCTTCACCGTCACCGGCGTCTTCGAGTTTGGCCTGCAGGAGCACGACGGCGGCCTGGTGCTGGTGCACATCGACGACGCCGCGCGCCTGTTCCGCCTCGGAACCGCAATCGACGGCCTGCGCGTGCGTCTCGACGATGCTGCGTTCGCGCCGGTCCTGAAACCCGCGCTCGCGGCGGCCACCGGCGTCCCGGTGCGGGACTGGACGGATACCCACCGCAACCTGTTTCGCGCCCTCAAGACGGAGAAGATCGCGATGTTCGTCATCCTCGCGCTGGCCATTGCCATCGCCGCCTTCAACCTGGTCTCGATCCTGGTGGTCGCGGTGACCGAGAAGCGCGGCGATCTCGCCATGCTCGGCGCGCTCGGCATGACGCCACCGGCGCTCATGCGCGTGTTTCTCTTCCAGGGCGGCATCACCGGTATCGTCGGCGTCGGCGCGGGGCTCGGCCTCGGCTACCTGCTGGCGGCCAACATCGACGCCGTTGTCGCTGCGCTCGAGAACGCCTTCGGCTTCAAGATTTTCTCGCCCGAGGTGTACTACATCAGCAGCATTCCGTCCGATCCGCGTCTGCCCGACTTCGTCGTCACCGCCGCTTTCGCCGCGCTGCTGGCGCTCGGCGCACCGCTCTATCCGGCCTGGCTCGCTGCCCACCTGCCGACGGTCGAAGGCCTGCACCATGAGTGAAGCCGTCGTCGCGTGTCGACAACTGGTGCGCCGTTTCGACGACGGCGCCGCCGTCATCGAAGTGCTCAGCGGCGTCGATCTCGAGGTCGCCGCGGGCGAGACGGTGGCCATCACCGGCGCGTCGGGTTCGGGCAAGAGCACCTTGCTCCATCTTCTCGGCGGCCTCGATCGCCCGGATGGTGGCGAGGTCATGTTGTGTGGCGAGGACGTCAACCGCCTCGGCGAGCGCGCCCGGGCGCGCCTGCGCAACCGCATGCTCGGCTTCGTCTACCAGTTCCATCACCTGCTGCCGGAGTTCAGCGCGCTGGAGAACGTCGCCATGCCGCTGCTCATCGGTGGCGACAGCGCGGCGTCCGCGACGGCACGTGCCGGCGCGATGCTCGAACGCATCGGCCTCGCCGCGCGCGCCACGCACCGCCCGGGTGAGTTGTCGGGCGGCGAGCGCCAGCGCGTCGCCATCGCTCGCGCGCTGGTCGCCGGTCCGCGCTGTCTGCTGGCCGACGAACCGACCGGCAACCTCGACCAGGGCAACGCCGGGCGCGTCTGCGATCTGTTGCTCGAATTGTGCGCCGCGCACGGCGCCGCGCTCGTCGTCGTGACCCACGACGGGGCCATCGCCGGGCGCATGCAGCGCCGCTACGAACTCACCGCGGGCCGGGTCGTCGCGCGCGCCTGAATTCGCCGCTCAGGCGACGCTGGCGCCGCTTGTAGATGAGGTGGGCGCGCCACAGCCAGCGCACCGCGAGGTTACCGATGGCGGCGGCGGACAAGCCACACACGAAACAGCCCACCGCGAGCTGCAACCACACTTCCTCGAACGTCGCCAGCACGCCGCTGAAGGACGGCTCGAAACTGATCGCCGTGAGATGGCTTTCGCGCCCGGTGATCCAGGCGCCGACCTTGAAGGCGAACAGGAACATCGGCGCCATGGTCAGCGGGTTGGTGATCCAGATGGCCGCCATGGTCATCGGCAGGTTCACGCGCAGCAGGAAGGCGAGCAGGGTGCCGATCAACATCTGCACCGGCAGCGGGATGAAGGCGAGAAAGCAACCGAGGCCGACGCCACCGGCCACCGAGCGCCTGCCGAGATGCCACAGCTCGGGATCGTGCAGGCGCGCGCCCAACCAACCCACCGCACGCGAGTGAGCAAGACGTTCGCGCCCGCCGATGTAGCGCTTGAGCAGGTGTCGCGGGCTCATCGGCGCGGGCTGCGCGGGGGGGCGGCGAGTTCACGGGGAGGCGTCATGGGCGGATTGGCGTGCGTCGGTCGCGCAGGCGATGGCGGGCGGCTAGACTCGCCCAACCGGTCGCGCGCGCGTGGACCGGTGGCTCGCAGGGTGGCGGGCCGCGGAACCTGGGTCATGGAAGACGATCATGTGGTTGCGGATTCTACTCTACCTGCTCGGTGTGACGACGGTGCTGTGCGTGCCGTGGCCGTGCACCCTGCCGCTCGCCATCGGCCTGCTTGCCGGCGCCGGCGCGCTGCTGGCGTGCGCGTGTACGCGCACGTTGGGCTTCCTGCTGCTCGGCTGCGCATGGGGCGGGCTGCACGTCGCCGCCCATGTCGGCGCGCCGTTCGCCGACGGTGACGGCGATGCCCGTGCCGTGCTCGGGCGGGTGGTCGATTTTCCACAACACGCAGCCGACGGTTGGTCGTTCGACCTGGCGCCGCAGGCCGCCCGAGATGCCGCGGTCTGGATGGGCGCGCGCCTCGCCGTACGTGGCTACGCCGGGACGCGGCCGTTGCCCGGGGCATGGTGCCGGCTCTACCTGCGCCGCGGCCCTGCGCGTGGCTTCGCCAATCCCGGCGCGACCGATCGCGAGCGCCACCATGCCGCCCGCCACGTGCGCCAGCGCGCGCGCGTAGTCGCCCATCCCGCCAACCTGTGTCTGGCGCCGGCGTCGCGGTTCGCGCCCGGCCGCTTGCGCGCGTCCGTGTCCGCGGCAATCGCGGCGGCGATTCCCGCGCCACGGTCGGCTGCCGTGGTACGTGCCCTCGCCGTGGCCGACCGCGGCGGCCTCGACGAGGCGCAGTGGTCGCGTCTGCGCGCGAGCGGCACCGCCCACCTGCTGGCCATCTCGGGATTGCACGTCTCGCTCGCCGCCGCGCTGGCCTTCACCCTGGCGCGCGTGCTCGGGGGCGCGATCGGCGCCGCGTGGCAGGCGCGTTCGACCCTGCCCGTGGCCTGGATCGCGGCGGCCCTGGCGGCACTCGGCTACGCGGCCCTGGCGGGTTTCGCCGTTCCTGCCAGCCGTGCCGCCTGCATGGTCGTAGCGGCGGCCGCGGCGGCGCTGGCCGGCCGCCGCGCCTTCGCACCCGCAACCCTGCTCGTTGCGCTCGGCCTGCTCGTCACCCTCGATCCACTGTGCCTGCTGAGCGAGAGCCTGTGGCTGTCGTTCAGCGCGGTCGCCGTGCTGCTCTACGGTGCCACCCGCAGCCCGTCGCGACACTCGCCCCTGCGCCGGGCACTCGGCCTGCACGTGATGCTGGCCCTCGGCCTGGCGCCGCTATCGGCGGCGTTGTTCGGTGTCGTCGCCCTCGGCGGTCCGCTGGCGAACCTGCTCGCCGTACCCTGGTGCAGTCTGAGCGTGGTGCCGCTGACCCTGGCCGGGGTGGTCGCCCACGCACTCGGCCTCGCGTCCGTGGCGACACTGGCCTGGCGACTCGCCGCGCGCTGCTGGAGCTGGCTCGACGGGGTGCTGGCGCTCTTCGCCGACCCGGCCCTGCAACTCGCGCCGGGCGTACTGGGCGGTTCCGGCCGTGCCTGGCTGTTTGCCGTCGCTCTCGTTGCACTGGCCAGTCCGCGTGGGCTCGGCCTGCGTCGTCTCGGCCTGCTCGGGCTCGCGCTGGCAGCGCTGGTACCGGTGCCACGGCCCGCGCCGGGCAGCTATTCCGCCGACGTGCTCGACGTCGGCCAGGGCCTCGCCGTCATCGTGCGCACCGCGCACCATGCCCTGCTCTACGACGCCGGCCCGCGCTGGTGGGGTGGGGGCGACGCCGGCCGTACGGTGGTGCTGCCCGCGCTGGCCGCGCGCGGTGTCGCCGCTCTCGACACCATCGTGATCAGCCATGCCGACAGCGATCACGCCGGCGGCTTCGCCGCCGTGCGC
Organism: Gammaproteobacteria bacterium; assembly: GCA_050184115.1. GTDB lineage: Bacteria > Pseudomonadota > Gammaproteobacteria > JACKNG01. The sequence goes on from JBFXAQ010000012.1 coordinate 105,390, forward strand.
GCGGCCCACCCGCAGGCCGCGCTGTACGCACCGTCAGGCGCCGTCGCCGACCCGCGCCTGGTGCCCTGCGATATGCCGCGCCGCTGGACCTGGGACGGTGTCGTGTTCGAGCTGCTCAGCGTGTCCGGCCCGCTCACCAACTCACGCAATGCGCGTTCGTGCGTGCTGGCGGTCGGCGCCGGCGCGGCGCGTCTGCTGCTGCCGGGCGACATCGACGCGGCGACCGAGCAGGCCTTCGTCCGCCACTACGGTACGGCGCTGCGAGCCGCCGTCATGGTTGCGCCCCATCACGGCAGCCGCACCTCGTCCAGCGTCGCCTTCGTCGCCGCGGTGCGCCCGCGCCACGTCGTGATGGCGGTCGGCGCCGACAACCGCTACGGCATGCCGCACGCGCCGGTGCTGGCGCGCTACCGCAACGCGGGCGTCGCGGTGCATGACACCGCACGGCATGGCGCGATCACCCTCGACGGCGCACGCGACGGCATCGTGGTGCGCCATCGACGTCCGCGCGCGTTCGGCTTCTGGTCGCGTATCGACGACGGCTGAATCGGACGGTGCGCCACTTTCGAGTGCCGACGCGGTTTGGTAATGTCTGCGCCACCCGCGGCGGGCCAGCGGTCGGAGGTCAGGAACACACGTGTTGGAATTCGTCAAAGCCGGCGGCTGGATGATGCTCCCCATCCTGCTGTGCTCGGTGGTCGCGACCGCCATCGTGGTCGAACGCTTCTGGTCACTGCAGAAACGCCGCATCACGCCGGACAACCTGGTCGCCCAGGTCTGGCAGTGGGCCCATGCCGGCGTCCTCGACGACAAGCGTGTGCAATCCTTGCGCAGCGGGTCGCCGCTGGGGCGGGTGCTGGCCGCCGGCCTCGTCAATCGTCACCACGACCGCGTGGTCATGAAGGAAGCCATCGAGGAGGTCGGGCGGCACGTCGCCCACGAACTCGGTCGGTACCTCAATACTCTCGGCACGGTCGCCTCGATCGCGCCCCTGCTGGGGCTGCTCGGCACGGTGTTCGGCATGATCAAGGTCTTCACCGTGATCACCGTGCAGGGCATCGGCGGTGACGCCTCGGTGCTCGCCGGTGGCATCTCCGAAGCGCTCATCACGACCGCCGCCGGGCTCTCCGTCGCCATCCCCACGCTGATGTTCTATCGCTATTTCTCCGGTCGCGTGGAAGGCTACGTGGTGGCGATGGAACAGGAGGCGCTCAAGCTCGTCGAAGTCATGCACGGCGACCGCGAAGCCGGCGAGGCGGTGGAGGCCACGGCTTGAATTTCCGCCCGCCGCGCGAGCGTGACGTCGACGTCAACCTGACGCCGTTGATCGACGTCGTGTTCCTGCTCCTGATTTTCTTCATGGTGTCGACGACTTTCGTCAAGGAGTCGAAGATCGACCTCACCCTGCCGCAGGCGAGCGAGGACGTTCGCGAGGACGACTTCGCACGCATCGATGTCGCGGTCGACCGCGACGGCAACGTCTTCGTCGACGAGCAGGCGCTGGTCAATACCCAGGTCGAGACCATCCGCCAGGCCCTCGCCGGCGCCCGCCCTCCGGGCGAAGAGTCGCCGGTGGTGATCATCAGCGCCGATGCCGCCGCCGCCTACCAGCGCGTGGTCGACGTCATGGACGCCGCGCGGCAGGCCGGCCTCAACCGCGTCACCTTCCCCACGCGCACCCGCGCCGCCGAGCGCTGAGGGCGGCGCGCCGCGCCATGTCGATCGCCGCCCGCTGGCACCATCTGGTCGAGGACATCTGGTATGGCAAGCACCCGGCGCGCATCGTGCTCGCGCCGGGCAGCTGGCTGTTCCGGGCGCTGGCCTGGCTGCGTCGTGCGATCTATGCCTCGGGCCTGCTCGCCGCCTACCAGGCACCGGTGCCGGTGATCGTGGTCGGCAACATCACTGTCGGCGGCACCGGCAAGACGCCACTCGTGATCTGGCTCGCCCACCGGTTGCGCCAATACGGTTTCAAGCCCGGCATCATCGCGCGTGGTTATCGTGGCAGCGCGCACAGCTGGCCGCAGCAGGTGCGAGGCGACAGCGACCCGGTCACGGTCGGTGACGAGGCGGTCGTCATCGCGCGGCGCACGCGCATGCCGCTGGCAGTGGGGCCACGCCGCGGCGAGGACATCGAACAGCTGCTCCGTCACAGTGACGCCGACATCATCGTCTGCGACGACGGCCTGCAACACTACGCGCTCAAGCGCGACATCGAGATCGTCGTCCTCGACGGCGTGCGGCGCATCGGCAACGGCGCCTGCCTGCCGGCCGGTCCGCTGCGCGAGCCGCCGCGGCGCCTGGCCGAGGTCGACCTGGTCGTCACCAACGGGCTGGCCGGGCGCGGTGAGTTCGCCATGCGTTACCTCGCCGACGACGCCGTGCGCCTCGGCAATCCACGCGAGCGACGCGCGCTGGACGGTTTCGCGCCGCGCAACGTGCACGCGATTGCCGGGGTCGGGAATCCCGAGCCGTTCTTCGCCATGCTCAAGCGCAAGGGGCTGCGGGTCACTCCGCATGCCTTCCCCGATCACCACGCGTTCAGCGCGACGGACCTCGATTTCGGTGACGACTGGCCCGTCTTGATGACGGAGAAGGATGCCGTCAAGTGCGAGCATTTCGCCGACGAACGCATGTGGTACGTGCCGATCGACGTCGAACTGCCGGAGGTATTCGAACGTCGCCTCAAGACGCTGTTGAAGAAGGTGTTGGATGGACAAGAAGCTGCTTGACCTCCTGGTGTGCCCGGTGACGAAGGGCCCGCTGGTCTACGACAAGGCGCGCCAGGAGCTGCTCTCGAAAGCGGCACGGCTCGCTTACCCGATCCGTGACGGCATCCCGGTGATGCTGGAGGAGGAGGCGCGCGAGCTGTCCGAGGACGAGGTCGAGAAGCTCGCCAATTGAGCTTCAAGGTCTACATCCCGGCGCGCTACGGCGCGAGCCGGTTGCCCGGCAAGCCGTTGCTCGAGTTCGCCGGTAAGCCGCTGGTGCGGCATGTCTGGGAACGTGCCGTGGCGAGTGGCGCTGTCGAAGTCGTCATTGCGACTGACGATGAGCGTATCGCCGCGGTTGCTCGCGGTTTCGGCGCGGCGGTGTGCCTGACCGCGCCGTCGCTGCCGTCGGGCACCGATCGCATCGCGGCGGCGGCGGCGGCACGCGGCGAGGCCGACGATTGCGTCATCGTCAACGTGCAGGGCGACGAGCCGCACATGCCGGCCGCGGTCATCCGCCAGGTCGCCGACGCCGTGGTTGCCGGCGGCTGCGACATGGCGACGGTGTGCGAGCCGCTCGGCGAGGACCAGTTGCACGACCCCAACGTGGTCAAGGTGGTGCGCGACGCCGCCGATCGCGCCCTGTATTTCAGCCGCGCGACGATCCCCTGGGACCGCGACGCCTTCGCCGCCGGCGCGGCGCCGCGGCTCCCCGATCTCTACCGCCGTCATGTCGGCATCTACGGCTACCACACCGCCTTTCTCGCCCGCTTCGTGGCCTGGCCGGCCGTGGCGCTGGAAGGCGTCGAGGCGCTCGAGCAGTTGCGCGCGCTGGTCAACGGTGCGGTCATCCGGGCGCCCGACGCGCTGGCCCCCTGCGGGCGCGGCGTCGACACGCCCGCCGACCTCGCCCGGCTGCGCGGGGGCATCACCGACTGAGCGAACGTCCCGTGTCCGCGATCCTGTTCGTCTGCACCGGCAACATCTGTCGCTCGCCCATCGCCGAGGGATTGTTCCGTGCTGCCAGCGCGCGCCTCGCCGAGCCGTGGCGGGTCGACTCCGCCGGCCTCCACGCGCGCGACGGCGAAGCGCCGACCGCGCCGGCGATCGCGGTCGCGGCGCGCCACGGTGTCGACATCGCGGGATTGCGCGCGCGGCGCTTTGCCGTCGCCGACTTCGCGCACTTCGACTGCATCGTGGCCCTCGATCGCGGCCATCTCGATCACCTCGCCGCGCTGGCGCCGGCGGCGTGGGGTGGCCGCCTGGGCCTGTTCGTCGACCGGCGCGGGCGGCCGTACGAGGTGCCCGACCCTTATGGCCGCACGAGCTGGGCCTACCGGCGCGCCGGTCACCTCATCGCCGAGGGCGTCGACGTGTTACTGGACGAACTGGAGAATGCGGGAGAGGCAGGATGGCCCGCGACGGGCCGGTCGCGATCGCCGTTCAGCGGGCACGGTAGGTGATGCGGCCCTTGCTGAGATCGTAGGGGGTGAGTTCGACGGTGACCGTGTCGCCGGTGAGGATGCGGATGTAGTTCTTGCGCATCTTGCCCGAGATGTGGGCGGTGACCATGTGCCCGTTCTCGAGTTCGACACGGAACATGGTGTTCGGCAGGGTTTCGATCACCTTGCCCTGCATTTCGATATGGTCTTCTTTAGCCATGGATAAGTCGTCGGTCTCCCGGATTGAGCGCCTGCCGGCGCGAGCGGACGCGCAATTCTGCCTCAATCCCCCGGCAGCGGCAAAGTCCGCGGGCCGCGCGCTCGCTCAGGGCGCGGCGCGGCGCTCGTCGCGCTGCCAGGAACCGTCGCGGAAATACTCCAGCGGCTCGAACTCACGCTTGTAGCTCATCTTGCGGCAATCCTCGATCCAGTAGCCGAGGTAGACCCAGGGCAGGCCGGCCGCGCGGGCCCATTCGATTTGCTTGAGGACGGCGTAGCGACCAAGGCTGCGCTCGGGGTGGTGGGGCGAGAAGAAGGTGTACACCGCCGACAGGCCGTCCTGCAGGTGATCGACCACCGCCACCGCCAGCAGGGTGTCACCGCGGCGGAATTCGAAGAACGACGTCTCACACCACACCGCGGTGAGGAAACTCATGTACGCGGCCGGGTTGGTGCCGTCCATCTGCGAATCGGGATGACGGGCTGCGAGATACTCGACGTAGAGTTCGAAATGCTCGGGCTCGAAGCGTGCGCGCCGGCGCCGCACGTCGATGTCCGCGTTAACGGCGAGGGTACGCCGATGACGGCGCCTCGGAGTGAAATCGTCGACCGCGACCCGTACCGCCACGCAGGCATCGCAGCCGTTGCAATGCGGCCGATAGACGTGGGTGCCGCTGCGGCGGAAGCCGTGCGCCGACAACCAGCTGTAGGTTTCGGCGCTGAGCCGGATGCGCGGGTCGGCAAACATCGTCACCGCCGCGCGATCGGGCAGGTAGCCGCACTCGTGGGGCGGCGAGGTGAAGAAGCCGATGCGCGGCCGGGAGCCTGTCACGTCTACTGTCGCCAGGCCGTCACGGCGGGTTCCGCCACGGCGAGTTCGTGCAGGCGCGCCTCGAACGCCGCGCGCGGCATCTCGATGGCGCCGAGGCTGGCGAGATGGGCGGTCGGCAACTGGCAATCGACCAGGCCGTAGCCCCACCCGGCGAGCCAGCGACAGAGCTGTACGAAGGCGACCTTGGACGCGTCACGGACACACGAGAACATGGACTCGCCGCAGAACACTCGGCCCAGGGCGACGCCGTAGAGGCCGCCGACCAGTTCGCCGTCGCGGCGACACTCGACCGAGTGGGCATAGCCGCCGTGATGCAGGGTGGTATAGGCGGCCTGCATCGCCGCGGTGATCCAGGTGCCGGTGGCGTCCGCGCGCGGTGCCGCGCAGGCGGTGATGACCGCCGCGAAGTCGGTATCGAAGCTGACCTCGAAGCCACCGTTGCGCAGGCGTTTGGCGAGGCTGCGCGAGATCTCGACATCGGCCGGTTCGAGTACCGCGCGGATCGCCGGCGCCCACCACAGCACCGGCTGGCCATCCGAATACCACGGGAAGATGCCATGCGCGTAGGCGTCGAGCAGGCGGCTCGGACCGAGGTCGCCGCCGATCGCGAGCAGGCCGTCCGGATCGGCGAGGGCGTGGCTGGTCGGAGGGAAATCGGCGGCTAGGCAGCGCGCGCCGACCCAGTACAGCGCGCGGTTCAGTTCCGGGGAATCCATGCGCGGTGATTCATCGCAGACCCTCGGGCGATGGTTGCCGGAACGCCAGGTGGTCGTCGAGGCCCGCGATGTAGGCTTCCAGTGCCGCCTGTTCCCGGGCGAGGAAATCGGCCACCGCGCGACGGAAGCCGCGCTCGCCGATCCAGTGCATCGACCAGGTCTTCACGGGGACGAAACCACGTGCCAGCTTGTGTTCGCCCTGGGCCCCGGCGTCGAGCCGGGTGAGGCCGTTTCGTATACAAAAATCAATGGTTTGATAGTAGCACAGCTCAAAATGCAGGTTGTCGTGGTGAGCCGCGCACCCCCAATGGCGACCGTACAGGGTATCGCCGCCCCGCAGGGCGAAGGCGCCGGCCACGTAGCGCTCGCCGGTGCGCGCGAGGATCAGGACCGACGCGCCCGGCAGACGTGCTTCAAGACCCTGGAAGAAGGCTTCGGTAAGCCGCGGCTCGCCCCACTTGCGATGGAAGGTCGAGCAGTAGAAGCCATGGAACACCGACCAGTGTTCGGCACGGATGTCGGGTCCGACGAGGGTCTCGATGACGAGCTCCTGTTCCGCCACCAGGCGACGCTCGCGCCGGATCTGCTTGCGCTTCTTCGACGACAGCGCGGCCAGGAAGGCGTCGAAATCGGCGTAGCCGTCGTTGAACCAGTGGTACTGGCAGCCGAGCCGGGCGAGCAGCCCGGCCTGCTCGAACACCGGCTTCTCTTCTTCGCGCAGGAACAGGCAATGCCATGACGACAACTCGTTGTCCGTGCAGGCGCGCACGCCGGCGTCGACGAGCACGGCCGCGACGTCGTCACCACAACCGGGCGCGAGCAGCAGGCGGCGACCGCTGACCGGCGAGAATGGCACCGCAGTGACCAGCTTGGGGTAGTAGCGGCCGCCCGCGCGTTCGTAGGCGTCGGCCCAGCTCCAGTCGAAGACGAACTCGCCGTAAGAATTGTCGCGGATATAGAGCGGCACGGCGCCGACCAGTCGTGCATCGTCGTCGTGCACGAGCAGGTGTTGCGGGTACCAGCCCTGCGGGGCGAGACAATCGGTGTCCTCGAGGCCGTGGAGGAAGCCGTGGCGCAGGAAGGGATCGTCGCCGGCCAGCGCGTCCCACGTCGCCGCGTCGATGTCGGCGAGCGAGTCGACGACGCTCAGGCGCATGCCGGCAATGGGTCACTCAGTGGGCGGTTGGACATCGAGGTCGCGACCGAGCGCCCGCAACAGCGCGCGCTTGGACTGCGTCAGGGCGAACACGCTCTCGTGGTAAGCGCCGTCACGGGTGACGAAGCGGAACGCGACGCGGTCGCCGTTCATGAGGCCGTAGAGCACGGCGGAAGGGAAGCGTTGTCCCGGGATGTCGAGCAACTCGAAGCGGGCGCCATGACCGTCGAGACTGCAACCGGCGCCCAATGGGAAATAGTAGAGGGGCTGGCGCGTGTCGACCTGGAAGGTCGGGCAGGCGGTGGGGCCGAGTGCGGCCAAGGTGGCGGGCACGAACTCGGCGCGGACGTGGGCGCCCTCGCGCCAGATGCTCAGGCGATCGCCGTCGGGATTGGCGACCTCGGCGCGCGCAGCCCGACCGTCGCCGGCAGCCCGGTATTGCCACGGTGCCGCCGCTGTCGCCGCCGGGCACAGGAAAAGGGCGGCGAGCAAGGCCGCGGCCCGGCTGCCGCGCATGCCGGGCATCGACGGACGGGTGAGAGGCGTGGCGCGCAGCACCGCTCGCGATCAGGACTTGGTCGTTTCGTGTCCCGGCGTGTAGACCGGGAAGGGCGTGACCTTGTCGCCCTTGCCGTCACCCTGGGTGATCTTGCCGTGCCCGGTCTTCTCGACCTCGTCGATGCGGATCACCGCGTGCATCGGGATATAGGTGCGGCTGACGCCGGCGAACTCCGATTTCAGATGCTCTTCCGACGGGTCGACGAGCAGGGCCGAACGCTCGCCAAACAGGATCTTCTCGACCTCGACGAAACCGAACAGGCCGCTGCTCGAGACACTGCGCGCGTAGATCTCGTAGATCTTGCCCTGATTGTGGAAGGTGACGCGGTAGGTAGTCTTCTTCGAAGCCATGGCGGTTGGAGTGCTGCGGGGCCGGGGCCGGAATCCTAGCACACGGCCGTCGTGCTGACCTCGCGCCCGCCCACGCCGACGCAGCCGGTCACTCAGCCGAGGGTGACGGTACGTCCGGGGTGGAAACCGTCGACGAGCTGGTAGCCGTCGTAGCCGCGCGGGTTGCACACCACGCGCACCTGGTTGGCGCGGTAATCGGTGCGTGCATGAACGTGGCCGTGCACCCACAGGTCGATGTGCGGGTACTTGAGGATGAGACGGCTCAGATTGTTGCAGTAGGCGGCCTTGAAGGGCGACTCGGCGGCCTGGTGCCAGCTCGCGTACAGCGGCGCGTGGTGGGTCACTACCACGGTCGGTCCGGGGTGGGGGCGGGCCAGTTCGCGCTCGAGCCAGATGCGCGTCTGGCGATTGATGTCGAGGAGATCCTCGGGCTCCAGGCCGCGTTCGCCAAGCCGGATCTGGACGTAGTCGTTCATCTGCGGCTTCAGCGCCAGCATGAGCTGGGTGTTCTCGCCCATGAAGTCGGTCCACAGCGTGGCACCGATGAAGCGGACGCTCTCGATCACGCAGCTCTCGCATTCGAGAAAGCGCACCGCCGTGCCAGCGCAGGCTGCGCGGATGGCGGCCTGCACGGCACCCATCTCGCCGCCGTAGTACTCGTGGTTGCCGGCGATGTAGACGGTCGGCACGCCGCTCGCGGCCAGCCATGGCACGCCATTCGCGCCGACGCCGACATCGCCGGCGGCGACGATGACGTCGGCGTCGGTCACGTCCAGCGTCGTCGCGCCGAACTCGAGGTGCACATCGGAGAAGTACTGGATCTTCATCGGGACAGGCGGCATTTCCAGGGCTGGCGCGGCTGGGATCGGTGGGTTGGTGCACCGTCCCTCGCTGCGTGGTAGCGGCCGCACCGCCGCGGGCTTGCGGTCGCCGCCGGTCGCGGCGGCGCAACTCTCGCAGATGGTCCGGGGGCGGTCAATCGAGCGTGCCGACGAAACGGTGCAGACGATCGTGCCAGGGTGCGCCAGCGCGCTGGAAGGCCCGATCGTGGGAACCGCGCAGCGCGACGAATTCGGCGTGCCTGGTGGCGGCCGCGAGGGAACGGCCGTGGGTCTGGGGGATGACCTCGTCGGCGGGGCTGTGCGCGACCAGCACCGGACGATCGATGCGGGCGACCGCGGCAAGCGTGTCGAAACGCATGCGCAGCAGCCACGATACCGGCACCCAGGGGTAGCGTTCACCGGCGAGATCGGCGAGCCGCGTGAAGGTCGATTCGAGGACGAGTGCGTGTGGCCCGACTGCCACGGCGAGCCGCGCGGCGACGGCGCCGCCGAGGGAGCGCCCGTAGATCACGATGTCGTCCGCGGCGAGGCCGCGTGGACCGGTCAACCAGAGCCAGGCCGCCAGGGCGTCGCGGGCGAGGCCTTCCTCGCTGGGCGCGCCGCCACTGGTGCCATAGCCACGGTAGTCGAGTGCCAGCACGGAATGGCCGAGGGCATGGAAGGTGGCGAGCGTGGTCAGGCGATGCGAGAGATGCCCGGCATTGCCGTGCAGGAACAGCACGGTGCGACCGTGCCCCGTGGCCGGCAGGTACCAGGCGTGGAGGTGCACGCCGTCACTCGTGGTGAGGGTGAGATCCTCGAAGGCGAGGCCGCGCGCGGCCGGCGTCGGGCCCGCGCCCGAGGTCGGGCGGAACACCAGCGACTCCTGCATCGCGGCCAGTACGCCACAACTCACCACGTAGGCGGCGACCACCGCCAGCAGCGCTGGCCGGGCGCAGGCCTGTATCGCGTGCCGCAGTGTTTTCAGGGATTTACCCACTGGTCTTCATGCCCAATCCGGACTATCATTGTTTTTCGTTTATATAACATGAATTTAATCGATCAATCGTAGAAACCGATTTAACCGATGTCCCACGCTGTCCGCAAATCGTCCGGTGCCGCTTTTCCGCTCTCCGAGCATCTTGCCCAGCGCCTCAAGGAAGGCGTCCTCATCGCTGCTGGCGGCATCGCGTTGTTCCTGCTCATCGCCCTGCTCACCTACCACCCCGCCGATCCGGGTTGGTCACATGCCGGCAGCCCGGCGGTCATCCACAACCAGGGTGGGCTGATCGGCGCCTGGATCGCCGACATCGCACTCTACGTCTTCGGCCAGTTCGCGTACCTCATGCCGCCGATGGCGCTGTTCCTCGGCTGGCTGGTGTTTCGCGAGGGACCGGAGAAGTTCTTCGCCGATTATTTCTTCCTCGCGGTGCGGTTCGTCGGCACCGTTTTCACCCTGGTGACGGGCTGCGCACTGGCCTGGATCCGCGGCGGCGCCTATACCGCCGATGCGCCTCACCAGGCCGGTGGTATCCTCGGCGACGTCATCGGGCGCCTGGCCTTCACGGCCTGCGGCACGGCCGGCGGCGTGCTGCTGCTGGTCGCGCTGTTCCTCACCGGCGTGACCCTCTTCACCGGCCTGTCGTGGACGTGGCTCATGGACCGCACCGGCGAGTACGCGCTCAAGGGCTGGGAATGGGCGCGCGTGCGTTGGGACGAGGCCGTCGACTGGTACCGCGGCCAGCGCGCACGGCGTGCGCGCGAGGCGGTGGTGAAGGAGGAGGTCGAGCGCAAGGAGAGCCGCCCGCCACCGCGCATCGAACCGCGCATCGTCGAAGCGCCGCCGAGTCAGCGCGTCGAACGCGAGCGCCAGGAGCCGCTGTTCGAGCGCTCGTTGCAGCAGGGCCTGCCGGAACTCGCCCTGCTCGACACGCCGCGCGCGCAGGGTGGTGGCTACTCTGCCGAGGCCCTGGAGGCGATGTCGCGCCAGGTCGAACTCAAGCTCAAGGACTTCAACATCGACGTCGAGGTGATGGCGGTGCATCCGGGGCCCGTCATCACGCGTTTCGAACTCGAGCCCGCGCCCGGCATCAAAGCCAGCCGCATCACCAACCTCGCCAAGGATCTCGCGCGCTCGCTGTCGACCATCAGCGTGCGCGTGGTCGAGGTCATCCCGGGCAAGACCTGCATCGGTCTCGAAATCCCGAACGAGCAGCGCGAGGTCGTCTCGTTGTCGGACATCCTCAAGTCGGAGGTCTACGAACGCAGCGCGTCGAAGCTGACCATGGCGCTAGGCAAGGACATCGCCGGCCAGCCGACGGTGGTCGATCTCGCCAAGATGCCGCACCTGCTGGTCGCCGGCACCACCGGCGCCGGCAAGTCGGTGGCGCTCAACGCCATGATCCTGAGCCTGCTCTACAAGTCCACGCCGGACGACGTCAGGCTCATCATGATCGACCCCAAGATGCTCGAACTGTCGGTCTACGAGGGCATCCCGGCGTTGCTCGCGCCGGTCGTCACCGACATGAAGGAAGCCGCCAACGCACTGCGCTGGTGCGTGGCCGAGATGGAGCGTCGCTACCGTTTGATGGCAGCGCTCGGCGTGCGCAACATCGGCGGCTACAACCGCAAGGTCGAGGAGGCCGAGGCCAGGGGGCAGCCGATCCTCGATCCGCTCTACCGCCCGGTGGATGCGGAGGACGTCGCGCCCGCGCTGACCAGCCTGCCCTACATCGTCGTCATCATCGACGAGCTGGCCGACATGATGATGGTGGTCGGCAAGAAGGTCGAAGAACTCATCGCGCGCCTGGCGCAGAAGGCGCGGGCCGCGGGGGTGCACCTGATCCTGGCCACGCAGCGGCCGTCAGTCGACGTCATCACCGGTCTCATCAAGGCCAACATCCCCAGTCGCATCGCCTTCCAGGTCTCATCGCGCATCGATTCACGCACCATCCTTGACCAGATGGGGGCGGAAAACCTGCTCGGCCACGGCGACATGCTCTACCTGCCGCCGGGGACCGGCATCCCGAACCGGGTCCACGGTGCCTTCGTCTCCGACGACGAGGTGCACAAGGTCGTCGAGCGCCTCAAGGAGGCAGGTGAACCGGAGTACGTCGATGCCATTCTCAACGGGCCGTCGGACGATGACCCGATGCCCGGTGGCGGCGGTGGCGAGTTCGGCGACGATGGCGAGCAGGACGAGCTCTACGACCAGGCCGTGCGGATTGTCACCGAGTCGCGCCGCGCCTCGGTGTCCGGCATCCAGCGCCGGCTCAAGATCGGCTACAACCGCGCCGCGCGCATGGTCGAGGAGATGGAGCGTGCCGGCGTCGTCGGCGAGCTGCAATCGAACGGCTCGCGCGAGGTACTGGCACCACCGCCACCGAAGGATTGAGACCGCGGGCGGCGGTGTACACTCGCCGCTCCACCATCGCCCGTCCGCCCCGTCACGCCATGTCCGCCTGCCGCCGTTCCGCGCTGTTCGCGTTCGTTGCAATCCTGGCCGCCCCGGCCACGTTCGCCGCGCCGGCGGATGATCTGGTCGCCTACCTCAACGGTCTCGTCAGCTTTGTCGCCAGCTTCACCCAGCAGCGCTTTGACGAGGACGGCGCGCTGCTCGAGACGGCGCACGGTGATTGCGCCATTGCCCGGCCCGGGCGCTTCCGTTGGAACTACACCGACCCCTACGCGCAACTCATCGTCAGCGATGGCGCGATGCTGTGGATCTACGACACCGACCTCGAACAGGTCACCGAGAGCGTCGTCGGTGAAGCCGGCGCCGGCTCGCCAGCGGCACTGCTGGGGCGCGAGACCGACGTCGCCGCGCATTACGCCATCACCGCGCTCGAGCCGCGCGACGGGCTGGCCTGGTTCCGCCTCGAGCCGCGCGACATCGTCTCCGACTTCACCGCCATCGAACTCGGCTGGCGCGACGGGGACGTCCGCGCCATGCGCCTGACCGACAACCTCGGCCAGCTCACCACGCTCGCGTTCGAAGGCATCGTACGCGGCGGTGATATCGACCCCGAGCGTTTCGAGTTTGCGCCGCCGCCCGGCGTCGACGTCGTGCGTGGCGGCATGCCCTAGCCGCGTGGCTTCATGCGGGGGATCGTGCTCGTGGAACGCACGGTGACTGACGCGGATTCGATTGCTCGGGGGCGCTTGGCACGCCGCCGGCCGGCGCTGGCCATCGCCCGGGCGCTCGGGTAGCTTGCGCCCATGCCACCGCTCGCCGATACCCTGCGTCCCGCGCGCCTGACCGAGTTCTGTGGACAGGCCCACCTGCTGGGCACGGGACAGCCGCTGCGGCGCGCGTTGGAGGAGGGCAAGCTGCACTCGATGGTGCTGTGGGGCCCGCCCGGCACGGGCAAGACCACGCTGGCACGCATGCTCTCGGTCAACGCCGGCGCCGAGTTCATCACGCTCTCGGCCGTACTCGGCGGGGTGAAGGACATCCGTGCCGCCGTCGACGAGGCCGAACGGCACAAGGCCGCCGGGCGTGCCACGGCGGTCTTCGTCGACGAGGTGCACCGCTTCAACAAGGCCCAGCAGGATGCCTTCCTGCCGCACATCGAGAACGGCACCATCACGTTCATCGGTGCCACCACCGAGAATCCGGCTTTCGAACTCAACAACGCCTTGTTGTCGCGGGTGCGCGTCTATGCCCTGCGCGCGCTCGATGCCGACGCACTGACCGCTGTGATCGACCGCGCGTTGGCAGCGGTCGCGCGCGAACGCGAGGTCGGCATGGCGCCAGCGTTGCGCCAGCGCCTGGCCGAGGTCGCCGACGGTGATGCCCGCCGTGCGCTCAACCTGCTCGAACTCGCGCTGACCCTGGCCGAGGACGGCGTGATCGACGAGGCCACCATGAAACTGGCCGTCGAGGGTGCTGAAGTGCGCCGCTTCGACAAGGGACAGGACGACTTCTACGACCAGATCTCGGCGCTGCACAAGTCGGTACGTGGCTCGAATCCGGATGCAACGCTGTACTGGTTCGCGCGCATGCTCGACGGCGGTTGCGATCCGACCTACATCGCGCGCCGCGTGGTGCGCATCGCCAGCGAGGACGTCGGCAATGCCGACCCGCGTGCGCTCGGCATCGCCATCGACGCCTGGGAGGCGTGGCGGCGGCTGGGACCGCCCGAGGGAGAACTCGCCATTGCCCAGGCCCTGGTCTACCTGGCCTGCGCGCCGAAGAGCAACGCCGTCTACGCGGCTTTCAACCAGGCCATGGCGGAAGTCCGCGCACGCGGTTCCGACCCGGTTCCGGCACACATTCGCAATGCACCGACGGCGCTGGCGCGTGCGCAGGGTCACGGCCGTGCCTACCGCTACGACCACGACGAAGCCAATGGTCATGCCGCCGGACAGACCTACTTTCCCGACGCCATGGGTGAGCGCATCTATTACGCGCCGGTCAACCGCGGCATGGAAATCCAGATCGGCGAGAAGCTGAAACGTCTGCGTGGTGGCGGGGAGGGCGACGGGTGAACGGCCACGCCGCAGTGCTGGGCCTCATCGCCCTCGGCGGGGCGCTTGGCGCGGTGATGCGCTTCGCGTTGTCGAATGGCGCGGCGGCCCTGCTCGGGCGCGGCTTTCCCTACGGCACCCTGCTGGTCAACGTGCTCGGCTCCTGCGTCATCGGGGCGCTCTACGTGCTGCTCACCGAACGCGTCGTCGCCGGTGCCGGCTGGCGCGCCTTCGCCGTGGTCGGCATGCTTGGCGCGCTGACGACTTTCTCGACCTTCTCGATGGAGACGCTGCTCCTGCTCGAGGCTGGCCAGCTGGGGCGGGCGGCGGCCAATGTGCTGCTCAACGTCGCGCTGTGCCTGGCTGCCTGCTGGCTCGGCCTGGTCCTGATGAGGCAACTATGAACGTCATCGATGTCCTCGTGGTGCGCGTCTATCTCGCCGAGGGCGCAGGTCACCTCGACGAAGTGCTCGATTGCCTACGCGGCGCCGGCGTACACGGCTGGACCGTCTACCGCGGGGTCGCCGGCTATGGCCAGTCTGGTAAAGTACGCGCCGCGTCGCTGGTCGATCTCTCGCTCGATCTGCCGGTGACGGTCGAATTCTTTGACACCGCGGCCACGCTCGACGGTCTCCTCGGCGAACTCACGCGGGTCGCCGGTGCTGGCCACGTCGTGTGGTGGCCAGCGCAGACCACCGGATAACCACCATGCTCGACCCGCAACTGCTGCGTAACGACGCTGCCGGGGTCGCGCGCGCCCTGGGGCGCCGCGGCTTCGAACTCGATACCGACACGCTCGCGCGGCTGGAAGCCGCGCGCAAGGCGCTGCAGACGGAAACCGAATCCCTGCAGGCCGAGCGCAATCGCCGCAGCAAGGCCATCGGCCAGGCCAAGGCGCGCGGCGAGGACATCGAGCCGGAACGTCGCGCCGTCGCCGAACTCGGCGACCGGCTCAAGGCCAACCAGGACGAGCTCGAACGTATCCAGGGTGAGCTCGAAGCGTTTGCCTTGATGCTGCCCAACCGGCCCGACGACAGCGTGCCGGATGGCACGGGCGAGGACGACAACGTCGAGCTGCGTCGCTGGGGCACGCCGCGCAGTTTCGATTTCGACGCGCGCGATCACGTCGATATCGGCGCCATGCTCGACGGCATCGACTTCGATGCCGGTGCGCGTCTCGCCGCGGCGCGTTTCGCGGTGCTCGGTGGCGCGGTCGCGCGCATGCAGCGCGCACTGACGCAGTTCATGCTCGATACCCATACCGTCGAGCACGGCTACCGCGAGGTCTATGTGCCCTTCATGGTCAACGAGCGCGCCATGCGCGGCACCGGGCAGTTGCCGAAATTCAAGGAGGACCTGTTCGAGATCCCGCAGCAGGGCTTCTACCTCATCCCCACCGCCGAGGTGCCGGTGACCAACCTCGCCCAGGACAGCATCCGCGAGGACGAGGCGATGCCGGCGCGTTTCGTCTGCCACACGCCGTGCTTCCGCAGCGAGGCGGGCTCCTACGGCAAGGACACCCGCGGCATGATCCGCCAGCACCAGTTCGAGAAGGTCGAACTGGTTCAGCTGGTGCGTCCGGCCGAATCCCATGCTGCGCTGGAGGAACTCACGGGTCACGCCGAGACCATCCTGCGCAAGCTCGGTCTGCCCTACCGGGTGGTTGCGCTGTGTAGTGCCGATCTCGGCTTCTCGGCGGCCAAGACCTATGACCTCGAAGTGTGGTTGCCAGGCCAGAACCGATATCGGGAAATCAGCTCGTGCAGCAACTTCGAGGACTTCCAGGCGCGGCGCATGAAGGCCCGCTGGCGCAACCCGGAGACCGGCAAGCCGGAACTGCTGCACACGTTGAACGGCTCCGGCGTTGCGGTCGGCCGGGCGCTGGTGGCGGTGTTGGAGAACTATCAGGAAGCTGACGGCAGCGTGGTCGTCCCGGACGTCCTGCGACCCTACATGGGCGGCTTGGAGCGCATCACGCCGGCCGGCTGAAGTCGTCGCTCACACCAGCCACATCAGCAGGGCGACGAAGCCGGCCACGGCGAGCAGCGGCAGGATGAAGGCCTGCCAGTCACCGGGTTGGGCGTCGGGGCTGTGCTGGAGCATCCGTCGCGCCTGAGGCAGCAGGAGGATGATCATGATGCCCAGCAGGATGGCGCTACCGATTTTCAGCCAGGTTTCCATCGACAAGACTCCTCAGTATCGGATGCGGAAACGAAACGGCCCCGCGTTGCGGGGCCGTTCGACGGGCATGCCCGAACTATCGCGTCAGTCGTCGCTGGCGAAGCCGAGCAACTGCAGCAGGCTTATGAACAGGTTGAAGATGTTCACGTAGAGCTGCACCGTGGCGATGATGTAGTTGTCGACGCCGCCATTCACCATGCGGCTGGTGTCGAACAGGATGAAGCCGCTCATCAGGAGCACCATCACGGCCGACAGCGCCAGGCTCATCGCCGGGACGGCGAGGAAGATGTTCAGCAGGGCAGCGCCAAACACCACCAGCAGGCCGACGAAGAGAAACCCACCGAGGAAGCTGAAGTCGCGGCGCGTGGTGAGCGCGTAGCCCGACAGGCCGAGGAAGATGACACCGGTGCCGCCGAGCGCGGTGGCGACGATCTGCGGACCGTTGGGGAGCGACAGATACATGCTCAGCACGGGCCCTAAGCCCAGGCCCATGAGCCCGGTGATTGCGAAGACCACGCCGATGCCGCTGGCCGAGTTGGCGGTGCGCGGCAGGACCAACCACATCAGCAGCATGGCCCCGCCCAACGACAGCAGATAGGTCATCGGTGGCAGGCGCAGGTAGATGGAAACGGCCGCCGTGAATGCGCTGAACAGCAGTGTCATCGACAGCAGCATGTAGGTGTTGCGCAGCAGCTTGTTGGTCGCCAGGGCGCCGGTTGCGGCGCGCGCGTGGCTGAGGGTACTTGCCATGGTTGTTCTACCTCCGGTTCGGATTCGATAACGGGTCACGCGGCTGGCCGACGCCTGACCCCTGCCTTGGACCGCGTACGGCCCAGGGGTTCCTCGCCTCATGATAGGGGGACTGCGACGTATTTCAACAGAACACACAGCAAATCCACGGATTTACGCCGTGGCTAGTCGGGAAGTGTTACCAAGCCGTCATGATCATGGACAAGAGGCAGACGGCGGCCGTATATAGGCGCCGGCTTCCCACTCCGGACCCGAACCCAGATGATCCGTCAGGCCTTCCTCCCTCCCCGGCGCACGGCGTGCCAGTCGGCCAGGCTGCGCCCATGAGCGAAGACGACGTTCGCAACGACCCGCCGCCCCCCGACGCGACAGCGATGCTCGCCGACCCCGCGGCGGCCGCCCTGGCACTCGAATTGCTGCCCGCAGAGGAGGCCGCCGCCGTGCTTGGCGCCGAGCCCGTGGCGACGACGCGACACGTCTGGCAGCGTTTGTCGCCGGCGACCGTGCAGCAGTGCCTGCGTGAACTGCCGCTCACCTCCCAGGCCGAGGTGCTGGCCGCGCTCGAACCGAACCGCAGCGCCAGCCTGCTCGCGATGCTGGACGAGGATGTCCGTGACGATCTGCTCGCGGCCTTGCCGGCCGAGGCGCGCGCGCACGTCGAACAGTTGATGAGCTACCCGCCGGATTCAGCCGGCGCCCTGATGGACCCGCGGGTGATCTTCCTGCGTCGCACCACCAGCGTCGGCGCGGCCATTGAGCGGGTGCGCCAGCTCGCCGTCGAGCCGGGTCGCGGTGGTGCCCGACGCATGTTCTACCTCGTCGACGGCGAGGAACGTCTCGAGGGCGTGGTCGAACTGCAGGATCTCGTACTCGCCCGACCACAGGATCACCTCGAACGCTACGCGCGACCGGTCGAGGTGTGGGCCGAGGTGACCACGAGCAAGGAACAGATCGTCGAAATGATCGAGCAATACGGCTTGTCGAGCCTGCCGGTGCTCGATACCGACCATCACCTGGTCGGGGTGGTCAAGCACGATACGCTGGTCGCGGCGACGCGCGCTGAGGCGTCGGCCGATCTGCAGACGATCTTCGGCGCGAGCAAGGAGGAGGGAGCCTTGTCCAGCGCCGGGTTTGCCGTGCGCAAACGGCTGCCATGGCTGCAGATCAACCTCGTCACGGCATTCGTCGCCGCCAGTGTGGTCGGTGCCTTCGAGGACACCATCGCGCGCAACACGGCCCTCGCCGTGCTGCTGCCGGTGGTCGCCGGCCAATCCGGCAACACCGGCGCGCAGGCACTGGCAGTGGTCATCCGCGCGCTCGCCCTGCACGAGATCACGGCCGCGCACTGGCGCCAGGTCGTGGCGAAGGAGCTGTTCACCGGGCTCACCAACGGCCTGGCGGTCGCTGCGACCACCGCCGTCGGCGTCTGGCTATGGAGCAGATCGATGGTGTTGGCGTTCATCATCGGGCTGTCCATGGTGCTGTCGATGGTCATCGCCGGCCTGTCCGGCGCAATCATCCCCATCCTGCTCACGCGACTGCGGCAGGACCCGGCGCAATCGTCGTCCATCGTGCTGACGACAGTCACCGACGTCACGGGCTTCATGTCTTTTCTCGGCATTGCGACCCTGCTGCTGGGCTCGACATGAGCGACCGCGGAGCGGGGGCCTCGGTTACAATCAGCCGCCGCGATCGAAGCACTCCCACCGTTGTGAGTGGTGCGGGGCGTGTAACGAGTTCTGGAGAAGTGGCAGAGTGGTTGAATGCACCGGTCTTGAAAACCGGCAAGGGTTAACGCCCTTCGTGGGTTCGAATCCCACCTTCTCCGCCAAATGATTCGGGGCCCCTGTGGCCCCGAGTCATTTCAAGGGAACCACGCCGTAACGGCGATATTGAACTCCGTGCCGGCGACGAGCGGCTGGACGTAGAGCGTGTGCTGTTCGGGCGTGCCGATAATGGTGCTCGCACAATCGGTCATGCGCAGCGGGTTGGCGTCATCCGGTGCGCGGTAGATATCGAGAGCCTGGTTGGGAGGGGCAGTGGTGACGAGTAGCTCGATTGAATTGGCTTCGGCCGGGTACTTCCCGGTGAGATCGATGACGTACATACCGCGCTCCCCTTCGAACTGACATTGCCGGCGCGGCCCTGCGCATGAACAATCTGCTTGATTCCCGCGATGGCCAATGTAGCGTGGCTCGATTGCGGTCCGGATCAGGAACGCGGCTGCATAACCGATATGCAGTAGGCAGCGGCGAGCCGCGTCGCCGGTACGCGGAACGCGATGAATTCGACAGCCAGCGAGGTGCGCACGGACCGTGACGATCCAGATTGCGGAATTGATGGAGACGAGTGGCGTCAAGTTCGGCACCAGCGGCGCGCGGGGATTGGCCGATGCGATCACCGATTTCGTCGCCTACGCCTACACGCGGGCGTTCCTGCAGCAGCAGAAGATGCGCCATGACACGCCGATCGCGGCGGCCATCGTCGGCGGCGATCTGCGCCCGAGCACACCGCGCATCATGGCCGCGGTAGGGGCGGCGTGTGCGGACGCTGGTCTCGAGGTCATCAACGGGGGTTTTCTGCCGACGCCCGCCGTGGCGCTGGCCGGTATCTCACACGGCATTCCGGCCATCATGGTCACCGGGAGCCACATCCCGGATGATCGCAACGGCATCAAGTTCCATCGCTTCGACGGCGAGATCGACAAGACCGACGAAGCACAGATCAAGGCACTGGCGATCGACATCGACCAGACGGCTTTCGACACGCGTGGCAACTTCGTCCAACCGGCGGTGCTGCCCGCGGCATCCGGCGAAGCGACGCACGAATATCGGCGCCGGTTCCTCGAACGCCTGCCTGCCGACGCCCTCGCCGGGCTCAAGATCGGGATCTACCAGCACTCGACGGTCGGGCGCGACGTGCTGCTCGATGTCATTGCCGCACTCGGCGCGGAGGCCGTCGCGCTCGGCCGTGCCGACCACTTCATCCCGGTCGACACCGAGGCTCTGCGCGCCGAGGACGTCCAACTCGCCCGCAACTGGGCGGGCGAACAGGGATTCGACGCCATCGTCAGCGCCGACGGTGACTGTGACCGGCCGCTCGTCGCCGACGAGCAGGGCAGGTGGTTGCGTGGCGACGTGCTCGGCGTGATCACGGCACGCTTTCTTGGCGCCGCGGCCATCGCGTTGCCGGTCAGCTGCAACAGCGTCGCCGAGCGTTGCGGGTTCTTCGACCGCGTCCTGCGCACGCGGATCGGATCGCCCTACGTCATCGAGGCCATGCACGAACTGGCCGCGGCCGGCGCCAGCGGCATCGTCGGCTTCGAGGCCAACGGCGGCTTCCTGCAACAGACACCGCTGACATTCGGCAATGGCATCCTGACGGCATTGCCGACCCGCGACGCCATGCTGCCGGTGCTGTCCGCGCTGCTCGCCGCCCGCGCCCACGGTGGCCCATTGTCGGCTCTTGTCGACGGCTTGCCGCGGCGCTTCACGGCCAGCGACCGGGTCGTCGAGTTCCCGACCGAACTCGCGCAGGCGCGCATCGCGGCGCTCGCCGGCACGCGGTCGGGTGCGATGCCCGCTCTCGAACCCATCGCCACCGCGATGCCCTGGGTCGGAGCAGCGGCGGTCGCGGTCGACGCCACCGATGGTCTGCGCATCACCTTCAACAACGACGAGATCGTTCATTTGCGGCCGTCCGGCAATGCCCCCGAATTGCGCTGCTACACGGAAGCGGCGAGCGAGGCGCGCGCGAATGCGCTGCTGCAGGCCGGCATGGCGATGCTCGAATCCTGGCGCTGAAAACGGGCGCGTCCCGGCGCGGCAGCGCGGTCGGCACCGCGACGGGGCGGCCCCGACCGTCCGCGACATTGCCGGCGGTCGACAGCAAAAGCCGCTTAATGATATTTTAGTTATTCCCAGATGGAATAATGTTATTCCCAATGGGGAGCACGACCGATTCATCGCGCACAGCCCGACGTCGACTGCGGCCGCCCGCGTGTCCGGCGAAATACCGGGGAGACCAGACATGACCGACTCGCACCAAGTGCCGCCGCGGCACAACCCGGACCGGGCGCGCGCCGCGCGCAGCGTCGTCGCCGGCCTGTTGGGCCTGATGGCCGCCACCGCCCACGGCGCGGGTGACGACCAGAGCTACAGCGCGTTGCGCGACTGGATCGAACAGCGCCCGACCGACGATGCGCTGCCGGCGCCGGGTACGCACCTGACCGAAGCCGATCGAGCCCGCTACGTCGAGCACCTCGTACCGCGCGCTGCGTGGAAGTACTACATCTTCGACGGCATGGACATGGAAGTGGCCGCGACCGGTCACTATCCACCTCCGCCCGAATGGGGCCGAGCGATGGACACGGATTACCGCCTCGACGAGCGCGGCGTGCTCGAGGATTTCACCGGCGGTGGCTTCCCGTTCCCGGACATCGACGGCAACGATCCGATGGCTGGTCAGAAAGTGATCTGGAACATGCTGTGGCGTCCCGGCGAGGACGACTACGACATGCCCATGGTGACCTGGATGCGCAGCGAGAACGGCGTGCTCGACCGCAAGCTCGAGTACACCTCGACCTCGTCGACCTACGCGCGCGGCGACCAGTGCCTGGTGCCGGGCTACGAGGAGGTCAAGAGCAAGCGCATCATGGAGTTCCGCTCCCCGCGCGACATGGCCGGCGCCAAGGACATGTCGATCACCTACGTCGACCACGACAAGGAGAACTCCGGCTGGATGTACCTGCCGGCGCAGCGCAAGCCGCGCCGCACGCTGGCCTCCGAGCGCACCAGCGAGCTGATGGGCATGGACATGATCCGCGAGGACATCAACGGCTTCGGCGGCAAGGTCTACGAGAACGACTGGGAATATCTCGGCATGCGCAAGGTGCTGGCCACCACCAACGTGCCGGACAACCCGGAGATCGGCGGCCCGCATCTGTGGGTGCCGCACAAGACGCGCTGGGAGATCCGAGACACCCACGTTGTCCTGATCAAGCCCAAGGCCAGCGGTCATCCCTACAGCGCGCGCGTCGTCTTCATCGACGCCGAGACCTTCTGGACGCACTGGATGTTCGCCTTCGACCGCAACGACGACCAGCTCCTGCGCATGAACCAGCATTTTCTCAAGTACTCGGAGTCCTACGGCCAGGAACCACCGCAACAGGCGCCCTACGTCGAGCAGGATTTCGAGCGCACCGTCGGCAACCACGTGCTGGTGCACGTCGGCGAGACCGACATCAATGCCAAGAAGCCGCACGCCACGATCACGCATTGCTACACCAACAAGCGGGAGTTCTCACCGGCGCGCGCGCAGCAGTTCTACTCACTGCGCAACATGATCAGCGGGCGTCGCTGAGAGCAACGCCGGTCGCGGGCTACCGTTCGGGGGAACGGTCGCCCGGCGGCGCGGCGTGAGCGGGGCCACACCCGCCGGTTGCGTCGACGCGAATGACAACAACGACCAGGTGCCGGTCGCGGCGAAGTGCAGCGGCCATACCGGCGAGCCCGCGTAACGGGCGGGTGGCACCAGCTTTGGGGAAGGACGAGACCATGAACGATCGCATCGAATCGCTGGCGCTGGCCGCGCTCGTGTCGGCTGCCTTGCTGTGCCCGCTATCGGCGCAGGCCATTCTCACCATCGGCAAGGACATCGAACTCGAAGGCTTCGTGCAGGCGCAGAACATCCTGCGCACGCCGAAGTTCGAGGATGCCGAGGCCATCATGCAGCGCAATACCGCGCAGGTCGAAGGCAAGTACTACTTCCTGCGCGACGGTGTCGCCTTCAACCGCTTCGATACCGGTCCGCTGGAAGAAGCGACGTTCAACGTCATCGGCCGCGCTGTCTACGATTCCATCTACGACATTCGCGACAGCTACGACGACGACTTCCCCGAGAGCGGTAAGAATCGCTGGTACGAGTACAAGTTCCGCGAGGCCTTCGTCGATTTGGTCCTGCCGCCGTTCTCGCTGCGTCTCGGCAAGCAGCAGGTGGTATGGGGCGAAACCGACAATTTCCGCGCCCTCGACATCATCAACCCGCTCGACCTGACCTGGCACTGGAGCCGTGAATCGTGGGAGGACATTCGCATCCCGCTGTGGATGGCGCGTGGTATCTACGACATCGGCAAGCTCGCCTTCCTCGAGGAATCCTTCCTCGAGATGATTTACATCCCGGCCGACTTCAAGCCGAACAAGGTCTCGACCGATCCGCGCCGCCCGTGGGCCTTTCTCGGTGACGGCCTCCACGAGGCCCCCAATTCGGTCGTGATCGGCAACCAGGCTTTCGACTTCGCCTTCCACCTGCGTGATCGCACGCCGGACCGCAAGCTGGCCAACGGCCAGGGCGGTTTCCGCTTCAAGGCCATCTGGGGCGAGATCGACTTCAGCCTGAATTATTTCTACGGCTTCTCCGCCGATCCCGGCGTCAGGATGCGCAACAACCTGTTCCGCATCGATGGCAACACGGCGCACGTGTTCGGCGACCTCGTCAATCCGCGTCAGCACACCCTGGGTCTGACGGCCAACTACTCGGAGGAGCGGTTCACGCAGGCCGTGTTTCGTCTCGAGACGGCGTTCACGACGGATGTGCCGGTGGCGGTTGCGCCCGGCGCGCCGCCGTCGGTGGACCCCGAGGGCGATCAATACGAGACTGCTGATCGCACCACCGTGATGCTGGCCGCGGATCGTCCGACCTGGATCCCCTGGCTGAACAAGGACCGGACCTTCTTCCTCTCGACGCAGGTGTTCTGGCGCCGCTGGATCGACTACGACGAAACTTTCCGCGGTCCGGGCTCGACCCAGCGCGCGATGCTCGGCGGCCAGGTGCTGCCCGGCCGTTTCGTCAGCGTGCAGGACGATACGATCGACCAGAACGAGTTCGTCATCACCTTCTCGGCCTCGAGCAGCTACGGACCGGCCGGCCTGATCAAGCCGCTGTTCGTGTTCGCCATCGATCCACGCTCGACCGGCGCCTACAACCGCTTCCAGGTCGAGTATCTCTATACCAACAACATCATGTTCCGCCTGCAGCAGGACATCTACTGGCAGATCCACGACAACAACGTGGGACCGTGGGGCTTGGGCGATATCTGGGGTCACGACTCCGAGCAGAGCCGGCACGAGACCGTCTTCAGCGTCATCTTCCAGTTCTGAACCGACGCCGACCAGCGGGCTGCCGTGGCGCGTTCTCGTGCGCCGCGACAGGGCCGGGCTCGCCGGCAGTTCAGGCCGGTGCCGGTAGGGACTCGAACCAGGGCAGCAGCACGTTCTCGTTGATGCGCTCGGTCAAGGCGTGGCCCCAATCCGGTAGCTCCGTATAGGTCAACGCGTAGCCCAGTCGTTCGAGCAGCGCGCAGGTCGAGCGGATCGTCGCCACCGGGAAGATGGTGTCGTGGACGCCGTGGACGACGTGTAGCGGTAATTCGCGGCCGCGACCTTCGCGCAGCAGGCCGTCGGCGCCGGGTGGCAGCACGCCGGCGATCGGCGCCAGCGCCGCGAAGCGCTCGGCGTGTGCGAGACCCAGCAACCAGGCGAAGGTGCCGCCGTCGGAGAGACCGCTGAGGTGGACGCGGGCGGGATCGACGGCGCAGGTCGCGAGCACCTCGTCGAGCGCGCCGAGGATCGCGGCGCCATCGAGTTCGGGACGCAGGATCGACCACGTCGGTCCGGCCGATTTCGGCGCCAGCAGCAGGTAGCCGCGGCTGCGCGCGACCCGCAGCCACGTCCACAGGTACTCCTCGCCATGGCCGAACGCACCATGCAGGCACACGATCAGCGGCCAGCGCCGCGTCGGCTCGTAATACTCGGGCACGTACAGGCTGTAGGCGGCACGACCGGGCGCAGCCTCGACGTGGCGAATTCCGCCGCCCGTATCCGGACCTGGTAGCGGATCGTCGAGGCGGAAGCAGCTCTCGAGCAGTGGCAGCGCGGCGCGCTGACGGTAGAGCAGTTCGAGCGCGCGGCAGTGGTGGCGGCGCGAGCCGATGAAGGCGGCGCCGAACGCAGCCGGATCGCGCGCCCGGCGGAATGCCGCGTCGGCGGTGAGGAGATGGTCGAGCGCCGCGCGCAGGGTGTCGCCCAAGGCATTCCCGTCCGCGTCCTCGCTGGCGGTGATGTCGGCGACCCGCGCGGCCGCGCGCGCGAGGGCCGGCGTGCCGCTGGCGGCAAGCGCACGCTGAGCGGCGCCGACGTCGTCGAAACGGATGTCCTGCTGCACACCGTCGAGTGCGCGCAGGAAGGCGAGCAGGTCGGCCTGCAGCGCAGCTAGCAGGCTGGCCAGGCTGTCGTTCATCCCCGGCGTGCGGCGAGGAACTCGAAGGTACGTTCGAAGGCACCGTCCTCGACGTTCATGATGGCGGCGTTGAAATCCGTCACGCCGGCCTCGGCGAGCCGCGTCAGCGCCGCGTCCAGCGCCGTCTCGTCGCCGACCAGGGCGATATCGCCGGGCCCGCCAGCGCCTTCGCGGTCGAGCATGGCGCGGTAGCTCGGCAACTGGCCGTAGATGGCGAGATCGCGGGCAATCGCCGCTCGCGCCGCCGCGGCATCGGCGGTGAGCACGATGGGCAACCCGGCGATGATGCGCAGGCTCGCGCGCCCGGCTGCGCGGGCGGCCGCGTCGAGCGCGGGCGCGATGTGCGTGGCCACCGTGCGCGGACCCACCATCCAGGTGTGCGTACCGTCGCTGAGCGTGCCGGCGAGTTTCAACATGACGGGGCCGAGCGCGGCGACGAGCAGGCGTACCGGCGGCGCGTCGACGACATCGAGTTGCAGGCCATGCAGTGTGAAACGCTCGCCCTCGTAGTCGGCGATCTCGCCGCGCAGCAAGGGCAGCAGGGCGCCGAGGTAATCGCGCAGGTAGGCCGCCGGTCGCGCGTAGGACAGGCCGAGCATGCCTTCGACGACGATCTTGTGCGAAACCCCGATGCCGAGGGTGAAGCGCCCGGCGGCCGCCTGGTTGGCGGTCAGCGCCTGTTGCGCCAGGGCCATCGGGTGGCGCGGGTGGACGGGTGTCACCGCCGGGCCGAGCTCGATACGCCGGGTGCGGGTGGCGGCGACGGTCAGCGCGGAGATGGCATCGAGTGAGCGGATGTGTGCCATCCACAGACTGTCGAAGCCGGCGTCCTCGGCACGTACGGCCAGGGCAGCGATGTCGTTGACGGTGGCGGCGAGGCGGTCGGCGCCGAGCATGAGGCCATATCGCATGGTCGTGAGACTCCCCTGTGAGCGAGTTGGATGGGGTGAACCGGTGCGGCGAGGGACGTGCCGGCAGCGTGGCGCCGGTACGCCGCGGTCAAGGTACGCAAGCCGCCGCCGGTGCGCCAGCGGCGGCGGCCCGCATGCAGCGACTCAGGCGGCTGCGCGGCGGCCCCAGGTCGGCGTTTCCTCGGCAATCAGGGCGGCAAAGGCGGGCCGCGCGAACAGCCGCCCGAGGAAGCCGGCAAGGTGCGGGAAGCGCGTCGCATCGACGTCGACCCCGGCATGCCAGAGGTTGACGTGGATGCTTGCCACGGCGAGGTCGGCGATGCTGAGCGCACCGCCGACGAAGTACTGCGCGTCGCCGAGCTCTCCTTCGAGGTATTGCCACATCGGGGTCAGTTCGTCGGCGACGCAGGCATCGACCCGTGCACGCACCTCGTCGGTCACCGGCTGGTTCTGCATCATCGGTGCGAGCACCAGCGGAAAGAACACGCCGGGGCCGGCCTTGGGCACGAAGCCGCTGTCGATGTATTCCTCGATCCACAGTGCGCGCGCCCAGTTCGCCGGATCTGCCGGGTAGAGCGCGGGTTGCGGATGCAGGCGTTCGAGGTAGAGGCAGATGACGGACGAATCGGCGAGCGTGACGTCGTCGTCGCGCCAGGCCGGGATCTTGCCGAGCGGGCTGATGCTGCGGTAATCCGGTGGCGCGGCGAAGGGATTGACGGGATCGAGGTCGTAAGCGATGTCCTTCTCGGACAGGTAGGCGCGGACCTTGCGCACGAAGGGCGAGACGTTGGCACCGAAGAGCGTGGCAGTCATGGGGGGATCTCCCGGGTAGGTGGTCGGCCGCGCCGGGGCGGTCGCGCCGACCCGGCCGTGGAGGATGTGCCGGGCATGGTACGCCAGTGCCCGGGGCGCACAGCAGAGCACGGCCCGGCGTCGCGCGGTGGTGGCTTTCCCCACCACGGCGGTGGAATACTGCCGAGCTGAGAAGGCGGCAGGGGAGGTGCCCGCATGAGCATGACCATCGAGCCGACCTCGGCCACGTTGGGGGCGACCGTACGAGGGGTCGACCTGACGGCGCTGAACGAGGCGAGCTGGGCCGCGATCCTGCAGGCCTTTCACGACCACGCCCTGCTTATCTTCCCGGCCCAGCATCTCTCGGCGACTGCCCAGGCGGATTTCGGCCGGCGTTTCGGCGCCATCGAGGTGTTGGTCCAGAACCTCGACACCATCCCGATCTCGAACCGCGGTGGGCTCGACGGCGCACCGCTCGCCGACGACAGCTTCCACATGCAGCTCCTGCGCGGCAACGAGGGCTGGCACACCGACAGCTCCTACATGCCGCTCGCGGCCAAGGCCTCGGTGCTGTCCGCGCAGGTCGTGCCGTCGGCGGGCGGTGAGACGGAGTGGGCGGACATGCGTGCGGCCTACGATGCACTCGACGACCAGCGCCGCGAATTCGTCGACGCTCACCGCGCCTACCACAACTACTTCTATTCGCAGGCGCGCATCGGCCACACCGTGCAGGCGGGCCAGGCCTATGGCTTCCACGAAGGCGAGCCGCCGCTGCGTGAGCTGGTCAAGATCCACCCGGTGACGGGCCGCCGCGCCTTGTTCATCGGCCGCCACGCCTGCGACATCGTCGGGCTCGAGCGTGCCGAGTCCGAGCGCTTCCTCGACGCGTTGACCGCCTTCGCCTGCCAGCCACCGCGTACCTGGACCCATCGCTGGCAGCCGGGCGATGTCGTGGTGTGGGACAACCGCTGCCTGCTGCACCGCGCGCGGCCGTACGATCATCGCGAGCCGCGCACCATGCTGCACACCCGCATCCAGGGCGACCCGGCGAGCGAGTCGGCGCTGAACGCGGCCGCCTGAGGGACGGGGCCCCGGCCGCCACGCGCTTCGTCGCCATCGATTTCGAGACCGCCTGCCATGCGCGTGACAGCGCCTGCGCGATAGGCCTCGCAACCTGCGTGGACGGTCGCATCGTCGATCACGCGCACCACCTCATCCGCCCGCCCACCCGCGAATTCTCCTTCACCGCCATCCACGGCCTGACCTGGCGCGACGTCGCCGCGGCGCCCGATTTCGCCGCCCTGTGGCCGACCTTGGCGGCCTGCTTCGAGGGCGCCGATTTCCTCGTCGCGCACAATGCGCCGTTCGATCGCAGCGTGCTCGCCGCCTGCCAGTCGCGTTACGCGATCACCGCGACCGTGCCCCGTTTCGAGTGCACGGTGCGCCTGGCGCGCCGGGTGCTCGGTTGCCAGCCGGCCAACCTGCCGGCGGTATGCACACGTCTGGGCATCGCGCTGCGTCATCATGACGCAGGATCGGACGCCACCGCGTGCGCGCGCATCGCGCTGGCGGCACTGGATGCGGGCTGGGTGCCCGGCGTCGACGCGGCAGGGACGAAGAGGCGCACCCGACGGCGCCGGGTGCGCGGAGCAGAAGGGCCTCAGAGACCCTGCACGTAGGCGGCGACGTTCTGCACCGCCTGCTCGTCGAGCGGGGCGGGGTAGAGCTTGGGCATCTTGGCCGAGGGGTTCTTGATCCACTCGACGGTGCGCGCGATGTCCATGCGCTCCTTCAAGCCGACCAGCGCCGGACCGACGCCGCCCTCGCCCTTGCCGCCGTGGCAGGCGGCGCAGATGGTGGCGTAGGTGCGCGCACCGGCGGCCGCATCGGCCGGGCCTGCCGCCGCGCTCGCCACCGGCGCGGCCGCCGCCTTGGGCGCGTTGTCGGCGCCGAGGGCGAAGATGTGCAGCGTCGGGCTACCGGTGACGCCGAAAGTCAGGCGCGAAACGTTGCCGGCGACGGCGGCGACGTATTGCTTGCCGCCGCGCATGTAGGTGATGACCCCGCCGGCCATGGCGCCGGCGGTCTGCGTTTCGTACAGGCGCCGACCGTCGCGGCTGTCGAGGACGAAGAAATTGCCCTTCATGTCGCCGGCGAAGATGACGTTGCCGGCGGTCGGGGTGATGCCCGAGACCATCGGCCCGACGGTCTCGTGCTTCCAGCGCACGGCGCCGAGGTCGGCATCGAGCGAGACGACCCAGCCGCGGCTCTGGTCGGCCATCTTGAAGGTGCCGCCGAAGGCGAACTCACCCGGCTTGTAGGTGTAGCCCTCGTCGGCGGCGAGCGTCGAACACCAGTCGACCGCGCCGACCACGATGGCCTTGTTGTTGTGATCCATGGCCGGGCCGTTCCACTCGACGCCGCCGAGCGGCCCGGGGCAGATCTCGATGCCTTCGCGGGTCGGTTTGACGCCGGCGTTCTTGATCGTGGTGACCGCGGTCTTGAACGCGCGTTCACGGGTCTCGCGGTTGATGCCGTAGACGTAGCCGTCCTTCGAGCCCACCGCGACCATCGAGTTGCCCTTGGAGTCGTGGTAGAGCATCGGCGCCGCGCCGAGGTCGAGGTCCTGGCCGTCATTCGAGAGCAGCTGGTGATACCACTTGACCTTGCCGGTCAGCGCATCGAGCACGACCAGCGAGTTGGTGTAGAGGTTCTCGCCCGGGCGGAGATCCGGCAGCAGGTCGGGCGCCGGGTTGCCGACGGGCACGAACAGTTCGCCCTCGGCGACGTCGAGCGTGTAGGTGCTCCACGAGCCGCCGCCGCCGTAGCGCGAGCTGTCGGCCTCCTTCCACGAGTCCGCCCCGGCTTCGTCACCGCGCGGAATGGTGTGGAACTTCCACAGCAGGCGGCCGGTGGCCGCA
Source organism: Gammaproteobacteria bacterium (assembly GCA_050184115.1). Taxonomy (GTDB): domain Bacteria; phylum Pseudomonadota; class Gammaproteobacteria; genus JACKNG01. The sequence goes on from JBFXAQ010000012.1 coordinate 135,515, forward strand.
TCCAGCGCGAGGATGCGCCCGCGGATACCCCAGTCGCCGCCGGCGGCGCTGGTGTAGACGATGCCCTGGTAGACCTGCGGGGCGGCGCTGAAGAACTCGCCGCCGTGCGGATCGCCGACCTGGTACTGCCACACCGTCTTGCCGGTCGCGGCGTCGATGGCGAGGAAGCGGCTGTCGACGGTGCCGCGGTAGAGCAGGCCGTTGGCGTAGGCGACGCCGCGGTTGACGTGCAGGGGCTTGCCGCCCGGGTCCTCGGCCTCGTAGTGATGCCGCCAGCGCTGCTTGCAGTTGGTGGCGTCGACGGCCAGCGTGTCCGTCGGCGTGGTGAAGTACAGCGTGCCGTCGATCTCGATGAGCGAGGTGTGGAAGGCGCCGGCCTGCTCGACCTGCAGGCGGCAGACCTCGCCGAGCTGCGCGGCATTGTCGGAGTCGATCTGGACCAGCCCGGTCCAGCGCTGGCCGTTGACGTTGTAGTTGTAGCTCGGCCAGTTGGTGTCGTCGGGTACGGTGGCGGCGTCCTGCGCGTGCACGGCGCAGCTGAGTACGGCGGCGCCGGCGACGGCCAGCGAACGGAATCGGATCATGCGTGAAAACTCCCCGGTGAAGGCGTGGTCGCGGTCAGTGAACGGCGGCGCCAGTGGCGCAAAACGGGGGACAGTATACTTTTCGCGCCCCGGGCGGCCGCAGGTCGGCGTGGGCGAAAAGTATACTGTCCCCCTCGCGGATGGGCGGCGTCGACCCCCGTTTCAAAGCGCTCCGAGCAGCCTTCGCACCTCGGTGACGCGTTCGCTGTGGCGCGTTTCCTCGCGACCGTTGAGGCGGTAGAGATCCGCCACCTCGGCGTTGTGCTCGGCATCGGCCCAGGCCTGGTAGGCGAGATCGCCGTCGACTTCGCCCTGTTCGAGCAGGCCGAACAGCTCGGCGCTGGCCGGCACCGCGCTCGGCGCGAGCTTCATGAAAGGGTTGTCGGCGCCCTCGGGCAAGTCGTAGGCCTCGCCGCTCTTCAGGCGAATGGCCTTGACCATGCGGTGGGCGTGGCCGCGTTCCTCGGCGCCGTTGCGCTCGAGCAGCGCACGCGCCTCGGCATGCTCGACGCCGGCGGCGAGGCGCTGGTAGAAGCACTCGCCGTAGAGCTCGATCATGGCGAGCACCTTGAGGTCGTCGAGCGAGAGTTCGGCGCGGGTCTTGAGTACAGCGAACGCCTCGAAAGCATCTTCCGGGTAACCGGCGGGCAGTGTGGCCATGCAATCTCCCCTGGTCCTGCGTGGGCTTGGCAAAGGCTGCACAAGGTAGCGGAAAGGCTGGCGGCGGGAAACGGCGGACCGGGCCGGCGCCAGCGCCGGGGTGGCCGGCAGCGCACCTGCCGGCTACGATGCCGGCCGGCGTCGGGGGCCACGACCGCACGCGTGCCGCGCCCGCCACAGCCTCCAGGTCGATCGAGGAAACCAGCACCGTGATGCCCGAGTTCAGCGAAATCCTGTGCGCCGTCGACGGCGACACCGCCACCGTCACCCTCAACCGGCCGGAAGCTCTCAATGCCATCACGCCGACCATGCTCGGTGAGCTCAACGCCGCCTTCAGCACACTGGCCACGCGCGACGACCTGCGCTTCGTCGTGCTGACCGGCGCCGGGCGCGCCTTCTCGTCCGGCGTCGATCTGAAGGCGCTGGGCGAGCGCAAGCTGGTCGACGGCAAGGTCGGCGACCTGCTCGACCTGCCGGCGCGCGCCCTGATCGAGAAGGTCGAGACCCTGCCGCTGCCCGTCGTCGCACGGGTCAACGGCTTCTGCTTCACCGGTGCGCTCGAGATCGTGCTCGGCTGCGACCTCGTCGTGGTTGCTGCCGAGGCGAAACTCGGCGACACCCATGCCAAGTGGGCCATCCGTCCGACCTGGGGCATGAGCCAGCGCCTGCCGCGGCGGGTCGGCATCGCGCGCGCCCGCGAGCTGTCCTACACGGCGCGGACGCTGGGCGGGGCGGACGCGCTCGCGCTCGGCATCGCCAACGCCTGCGTGCCGCTGGCCGAACTCGACGGGGCGGTCGCCGCGCTCCTCGACGAGATGCGGCCGAACAGCGCCGAGGCCTTCGCCGCCTACAAGGATCTCTACCGCGTCGCCGACAATCACGGTCTCGCCGAAGGGCTGCGCTACGAGGCGGCGACCGACTACCCCTTCACCGAGACCGACCAGCGCCTCGCCGCGTTCCGCAAGTAGGGCGATGTCCGCGCCGCCGGGCGCGGCGCTCCCTCACAACCGTGCGAGGTCGACGCGATCGCCGTGCGCGGCGATGCGCACGTCGCGGGCGCCGGCGGCGTCGGCCAGCCGCTCCGCCAGCGTCGCCTGGGCATCGGGTTCGCCGTGGACGAGCACCGCTGGCGGCCGGCCGCGGAAATGCCGGTACCACTCGACCAGGCCGTGCTGATCGGCGTGGGCCGAGAACCCGCCCAGGGTATGCACGTGCGCGGCGACGCGGATGGTCTCACCCCACAGACGGATGTGGCGGGCACCGTCGACCAGCTGGCGGCCGAGCGTGCCGCGCGCCTGGAAACCGACGATCACGATATGGCAATCCTTGCGCCAGGCGTTGTGCTTGAGGTGATGGCGGATGCGCCCGCCGTTGCACATGCCGCTGCCGGCGATGATGATCGCCGCCCGCGTGAGGCGGTTCAGCGCCATCGACTGTTGCGCGGTGCGCGAGAAATGCAGGTTGGGCAGGTCGGCGAGGTGGCGCTCGCCGGCAAATCGCGCACGCGCCTCGTCGTCGTAGAGCTCGCTGTGGCGCAGGTAGATCTCGGTCGCCTCGATCGCGAGCGGGCTGTCGAGGTGGATCGGCCAATGGTCGATGCCCCAGGCCTCGCGGTACTTGCCGAAGAGGTAGAGCAGGTCCTGGGTACGGCCGACGGCGAACGCCGGGATGAGCACATGGCCATGACCGTGCCGCGCCGCTGCCAGCACGTCGTGCATCTCGTGGAGGGTCTCCTCGTGGGAGCGGTGCAGGCGGTCGCCATAGGTGCTCTCCAGCACCACGAGGTCGGCCTGCGTGAGGTGCGCGGGGTCGCGCAGGATCTCGGCGCCGCGGTGGCCGAGGTCGCCGGAGAACACCAGGCGGCGCTCGTCGCCATTCTCGCGCAGCACGAGTTCGACGATGGCCGAGCCGAGAATGTGCCCGGCGTCGTGCAGGGTCACGGTGACGCCCGGCAGGATCTCGCGCGGCGCGCCGTAAGCGAGGCCTTCGAAACGCGCCATCGCACGTTCGGCGTCGCGGCGGTCGTAGAGCGCGGCGACCGGCTCGAGGCCCTTGCGCTCGCGCTTGCGGTTTTCCCACTCGGCGTCCTTCTCGGCGATGAAGGCGGCGTCGCGCAGCATGATCTGGCACAGGTCACGGGCGGCATGCTGGGTGTAGACCGGTCCGCGGTAACCACGCTTGACCAGCAGCGGCAGGCGCCCGGAGTGATCGATGTGGGAATGGCTCAACACCACGGCGTCGATGGCGCGCGGATCGAAGGGGAAGGGCTCGCGGTTGCGCGCCTCGTCCTTGCGCGAACCCTGCATGAGGCCGCAGTCGAGCAGGATGCGCTGGCCACGCACGGTGAGGAGATGGCACGAGCCGGTCACTTCGCCGGTCGCGCCGAGGAACTGGATGTCCAAGCGCTGGTCGCCACGGGATTGAGATGGCCGCGACGATAACCGAATTCGTCGCCACCCGGCAGGCGCCGCCGATGCATGATGTACGCTTGGGGCGATGATGATGGTCGCGCGCGCCGCGGCGAGGAAGCGAGAACATGGCGGATACGAAATGCGGACACGCAAGCGGCGTGGCCGGCGGCGAAGCGGAGGCTGACACGACGCGCGACGACGCGGCAGCGAACGCCACGGCCAGCTGTCACGCCGCGCCCGCGGCGACGTCCTGTCATGCGGCGGCACCGGCGGCGGAGTCCTGTCACGGCACGCCTGCGGCGGTCCCGAGCTGTCACGCGTCAGCGCGGTCCTGCCATGGTGAGCAACCCGCGGCGGCATCGGCCTGCCACGCCGCTGCCGCGCCGGCCGCGCACTGCTGCGGCCACGACGGCCCGCGCGTGCCGCCGTCGGCGACGAAATGGACCTGCCCGATGTGCCCGGGCGTGGAGAGCGACGGGCCGGACGCGTGCCCGAAGTGCGGCATGGCGCTCGAACCGCCGCTCAGGCTCGGCACGGTGACGGTGTGGACCTGCCCGATGCACCCCGAGGTCGAGCAGGACACGCCGGGCGACTGCCCCAAGTGCGGCATGGCGCTCGAGCCACGCACCGGCAGCAGCGCTGCGCCGAACCCGGAACTCGAGGACATGACGCGGCGGTTCCGCTGGTGCCTGGCGCTGGCGTTGCCGGTGGTCATCATCGCCATGGGCGGGCATCTGCCCGGGCAGCCGCTCGCGGCGTTCGTCCCGCATGGCTGGGCGCCCTGGCTGGAAGCCGTGCTGGCGACGCCGGTGGTGCTGTGGGGGGGCTGGCCGTTCCTGCTCCGCGCGGTACGCTCGGTGGCGAGCGGCAACCTCAACATGTTCACGCTCATCGGCCTTGGCGTCAGCGTGGCCTTTGGCTACAGCGTGATCGCGCTGCTCGCGCCGGGACTCTTTCCGGCCTCGTTCCGCGACGCCCACGGTGCGGTCGGCCTCTACTTCGAGGCCGCCGCGGTCATCGTCACGCTGGTGCTGTTCGGCCAGGTGCTGGAACTGCGTGCACGTGGCCGTACCAGCGCGGCGCTCGAAGCGCTGATCGATCTCGCCCCGGCCAGCGCACGGCGCATCGCGGCCGACGGCAGCGAGCGCGACGTCGCCCTCGCCGCGGTCGTACCCGGCGACCGCCTGCGTGTGCGCCCCGGTGAGAAGGTCCCGGTCGACGGCGTCGTTCTCGAAGGTGCGAGCGCGGTCGACGAATCGATGATCACGGGCGAGCCGCTGCCGGTGGAGAAGGGCGTCGGCGACAACCTGGTCGGTGGTACGGTCAACGGTAGCGGCAGCCTGGTGATGGAAGCGCGCCACGTCGGCAGCGAGACCCTGCTCGCGCGCATCGTCGCCCTGGTCGCCGAGGCGCAGCGCTCGCGCGCGCCGATCCAGAAGCTCGCCGATCGCGTTGCCGGCTGGTTCGTGCCGACGGTGGTGGCGGTCGCCATCGCCGCTTTCGTCGCCTGGGCCGCGCTCGGCCCCGAACCACGCTATGCCTACGCGCTGGTCAACGCCGTCGCCGTGCTGATCATCGCCTGCCCCTGCGCGCTCGGCCTCGCCACGCCGATTTCCATCGTCGTCGCCACGGCCAAGGCCGCGCACCTGGGCGTGCTGTTCCGCGATGCCGAAGCCATCGAGGTGCTCGGCCGGGCCGATACCCTGGTGGTCGACAAGACCGGCACGCTGACCGAAGGACGCCCGCGTCTCGCCGCCGTCGAAGTGCTCGCCGGCCACGACGCGGATCGTGTACTCGCGCTCGCCGCGAGCGTCGAACGCGCCAGCGAACATCCTCTCGCCGCGGCCGTGGTCGCGGGTGCCGAGGCGCGCGGACTCACCCTGGCCGCCGTCGGTGAGTTCCGCTCGGTGACCGGGCGTGGCGTCGCCGCGGTGGTCGATGGCCGCGCCGTGGTTGCCGGCAACCGCGCGATGTTGGACGAAGCCGGCATCGATGCCACCGCGCTGGAGGCCGTTGCAGCGGACCTGCGCGAGCGTGGCCAGACCGCCCTGCTGGTCGCCGTCGACGGCGTCGCCACCGGCGTCATCGGCGTCGCCGACCCGCTCAAGGCGAGCACCCCGGAAGCGCTCGCCGCGCTGGCCGCGGCCGGCGTCGAGGTCGTCATGCTGACCGGCGACAATGCAGTCACCGCGCAGGCGGTGGCGCGTGAACTCGGCATCGCGCGCGTGCACGCCGAACTCATGCCAGAGCAGAAGCTCGCTACCGTGTGCGCGCTGAAGGCCGCCGGGCACATCGTCGTCATGGCCGGCGACGGCATCAACGACGCCCCCGCGCTGGCCGAGGCCGATGTCGGCATCGCCATGGGCACCGGTACCGACGTCGCCATGGAGAGCGCCGGCGTGACCCTGGTCAAGGGCGACCTGCGCGGCATCGTGCGCGCGCGGCGCTTGTCGCAGGCAACCATGGCCAACATCCGCCAGAACCTCTTCTTCGCCTTCGCCTACAACAGCCTCGGCGTGCCGATCGCGGCCGGCGTGCTGTACCCGTTCTTCGGCATGTTGCTGAGCCCGATGTTCGCCGCCGCGGCGATGAGCCTGAGCTCGGTGTCGGTGATCGGCAATGCACTCCGGTTGCGCCGGGTGGCGGTGTGATGGCGCCGCGCGCTGTCGGCGCACCGCGCGGCTGAAGCATGGACGGCGCCGACGCCTGGCGTGAGCTCGAACCCATGCTGCGCGGTGGCGTGTTCGTCGCGGTCTTCGCCGCGATGGCGCTGCTCGAGGCCTGGCGGCCGCGCCGGCCAGCGGCAGGGACACGACTACCGCGTTGGGCGCACAACCTGGGCCTGGCCGTGCTCGGCACCCTGCTGGTGCGCGTGGTTCTGCCGATCGGTGCAGTGGGGGTGGCACTCGCCGCACAGGCGCGCGGCCTCGGCCTGTTCAATGTGGTCGTCACCGCACCTTCAGTTGCCATCGTCGCGAGCGTCTTGCTGCTCGACCTCGCCATCTACCTGCAGCATCGCCTGTTCCACGCCGTGCCGTGGCTGTGGCGGCTGCACCGCGTGCACCATGCCGACCCGGCTTTCGACGTCAGCACGGCGCTGCGCTTCCATCCCGTCGAGATCGCGCTGTCCATGCTGATCAAGATGGCGGTCGTCGTCGCGCTCGGTGCGCCACCCGCGGCGGTGCTCGCGTTCGAAATCGTGTTGAACGCCTGTGCGCTCTTCAACCACGCCAACCTGCGGCTGCCGGCGGCGTTCGACGTCGTTCTGCGGCGCGTGCTGGTGACACCCGACATGCACCGCGTGCACCACTCGATCGTGCCGCTGGAGACGCACAGCAACTTCGGCTTCAACCTCGCCTGGTGGGACCGCCTGTTCCGCACCTACCGCGCCCAACCGGCGCAGGGGCACGCCGGCATGACCATCGGCAATCCCGACTACCGCGAGCCGCGCCAGGTGGCGCGGCTGTGGGGCATGCTGGCGATGCCATTCGCGCCGCCACGCTGAGGGCCCGCGCCGGCCGGCCGCCATTGCGGCGGGACCCCACCCGGCGGCCCTGGACAATTTTGCTGCAGTGCGGAATCCTGGGCGTCGGCGGCGCCCATGACGGCGCCGACGCTCGACCACCCTTCGTTCTCCCGTCACGGAGCCCATCGCCATGAAACTCGCCAACAAGGTCTGTCTGGTCACCGGTGCGGCGCGCGGCATCGGCGCGGCGATTGCCGCCCGCTACATCGCCGAAGGTGCACGCGTCGCCATCGCCGATCTCGACGGCGGGCAGGCGGCGGCGACCGCGGCCGAACTCGCCGCCGACGGTCCGGGCAGCGCCATGGGCATCGCCATGGACGTCACCGACGAAGCGGCCGTCACCGCCGGCGTCGCCGCCGTGGTCGAGCAGTGGGGCGGTATCGACGTGCTCGTCTCCAACGCTGGCATCCAGATCGTGCATCCGCTCGAGGAGTTTCCCTTCGCCGAGTGGAAGAAGCTGATCGCCATCCACCTCGACGGCGCCTTCCTCACCTCGCGCGCCTGCCTGCCACACATGCGCCGGCAGGGCGCCGGCGCGGTCATCTTCATGGGCTCGGTGCATTCCAAGGAAGCCTCGCCCCTGAAATCGGCCTACGTCACCGCCAAGCACGGCCTGCTCGGACTCGCGCGGGTGATTGCGAAGGAAGGCGGCGCCCACGGTATCCGCGCCAATGTCATCTGCCCTGGCTTCGTGCGCACGCCGCTGGTCGACAAGCAGATCCCGGAGCAGGCCGCGTCGCTCGGCATCTCTGAGCAGGAAGTGGTCGAACGGGTGATGTTGGGGCAGACGGTGGACAAGGAATTCACCACGGTCGCGGACGTCGCCGAGGTCGCGCTGCTGTTCGCGGCCTTCCCGAGCAACGCACTGACCGGGCAGTCGCTGGTGGTCAGCCACGGCTGGCACATGCAGTAGACGCGTCGACAAGCGCCACGCGCGCCGGGCGACCCGGCGCCTGCGCAATCAGCAGGCCTTTCCTGTCGGGCGCGGCGACGCTAGGCTAGCGCGGCCATGCTGGACCGCCACACCATCGAAGAACTCGCCGCGCGCCTCGACGCGGCCGAGCGCGAGCGCCGCCAGGTCGGCCAGTTCTCGCTCGAGTTCCCGGCCATGACCATCGACGACGGCTATGCCGTGCAGCGCGCCTGGGTCGACATGAAGATCGCGCGCGGCGCACGCCTGCGTGGCCACAAGATCGGACTGACCTCGCGCGCCATGCAGCGCGCGGTCAATATCACCGAGCCCGACTACGGCGCCTTGCTGGATGATATGTTCTACGACTCCGGCGCCGAGATCCCGTCGCGCTACATCGAGCCGCGCGTCGAGGTCGAGCTCGCGTTCATCCTCGCGCGGCGCCTGGAAGGCCCGGGATGCACGGTCTTCGACGTCCTCAACGCCACCGACCACGTGGTGCCGGCGGTCGAGATCATCGACGCCCGCATCGCCCGCATCGATCCGGCGAGCGGTGCCACGCGCAAGGTCTTCGACACCATCGCCGACAATGCCGCCGACGCCGGCGTGGTGCTGGGCGGGCGCCCGGTGCGGCCGCACGACCTCGATCTGCGCTGGGTCTCGGCACTGCTGTACAAGAACGGTGTGATCGAGGAATCGGGGGTGGCCGCGGCGGTGCTCAATCATCCCGCCAACGGCGTCGCCTGGCTGGCCAACAAGCTCGCGCCGCGCGGTGTCGCGCTCGAAGCCGGGCAGGTCATCCTGGCGGGATCGTTCACCGCGCCGATCTTCGCCGCCGCCGGCGACACCGTGCACGTCGACTACGGCCCGCTCGGCGCCGTGACCATGCGCTTCGCCTGAACGTGGCGACGCTGGCGCCCAACCGTTTCAAGGCGGCACTGGCCGCCGGACGGCCGCAAATCGGCCTGTGGCAGGCACTCGCCAACCCACTGACGGCCGAGATCTGCGCCGGCGCCGGTTTCGACTGGCTGCTGTTCGATGGCGAGCACGGCCCCAACGACGTGCCCGGCCTGCTCGCGCAACTGCAGGCGGTGGCGCCGTTCGCCACGCACGCCGTCGGCCGCCCGCCGCTCGGCGAGGTGCGGTTGATCAAGCAGTACCTCGACATCGGCTTCCAGAGCCTGCTCATTCCCCTGGTCGAATCGCCCGCGCAGGCCGCGCAACTGGTGCGCGCCTGTCGCTACCCACCGCACGGTATTCGTGGCGTCGGCAGCGGCGTGGTGCGGGCCTCGGCCTACAACCGCATCGGCGATTACCTGGCGCGCGCCGACGACGAGATCTGCCTGCTGGTGCAGATCGAGACCCGTGCCGGCCTCGACTCGCTCGATGCCATCGCCGCCACTGACGGCGTCGACGGTGTCTTCATCGGCCCGGCCGACCTCGCCGCCGCGCTCGGCCATCGCGGCCAGCCCGGCGCCGCGCCGGTGCAGGCGGCCATCACCGATGCCATCGCCCGCATCCGTGCCGCCGGCAAGCCGGCCGGCATCCTGTCGGCCGACGAGGTCCAGGCGCGGCGCTACCTCGAACTCGGCTGCCGTTTCGTCGCCGTCGGCACCGACGTCGGCCTGCTCGTACGCGGTTCGAGCACCCTGGCGGCGGCTTTCGGTACCGGCGGGAACGGCTTCGCGAGCGACGGCAGTTACTGAACGGGCCGCGCGCGGTCGTGGCGGAGGAGGGGAGGATGCAGCTCTATACGCACGAAGAATCCGGCAACAGCTACAAGGTACGCCTGCTGGTCAGCTTCCTCGGCATCGCGGTCGAGGAACGCCGCGTCGACCTCATGACCGACGAGCAGCACGGCGCGGAGTTCCTGGCGCTCAACCCACGTGGCGAGGTGCCGGTGCTGGTCGACGGCGACCTCGTGCTGGCCGACTCGGCCGCCATCCTGGTCTACCTCGCCGGCAAGCATCCCGGTGGCGGCTGGTGGTCGGAGGAGCCCGACGAGCAGGCCGAGATCGTCCAATGGCTGGCCTTCGCCGCGAGCTGGGTGCAGTACGGCGTGTTTACCGCGCGTGCGGTGGTGTCCTTCGGCATCCCGGCCAACGGCCTGCCCGCGGACTTCCCGCACGACGTCCTGGCCGAGGCGCGCATCCGCGGCGAGAAGTCGCTCGCCATCCTCGACCGCCACCTCGCCGTCAACGACTGGCTGGCGCTGGGCGGACCGACCATCGCCGACATCGCGGTCTTTCCCTACGTTGCGCTGGCGCCGATGGGTGACATCGCGCTCACGCCCTATCCGCACGTCGAGGCCTGGATCGCGCGCTTCCGCGCCCTGCCTCGTTTCGTCGCCATCGCCGGGCTCGACGATCCGCACTACCGACGGCCGGCCTCGTGAGGACGGTCGTGGCGCTGCGTGCCCGCGCGTGCGGGCCGTGCTGCGTGACCGTGGCCGGCGACGCCTAGCGCGAGGGCAGACTCGACCGTGCACATCCTGGTCATCGACGACGATCCGGCCATCGGCGACGAACTCGCGCGCTGCCTGGCCGGCGCCGCCGGCCGCGCGGTCAGCCTAAGTTTCGCCGCCGACGACACCGCCGCGCTCGGCCTGCTCCACGGCGAGGCGCGTTTCGACCTCGCCATGGTCAGCATCGACGGCGGTGCGGTGTCTGGGCTCGGCCTGTTCCGGCGCCTGCTCGAGCGTTCGCTCCGCGTACCGCGGATCGCGCTCACCGATGGCAGCAACATCGAGCGCGTGCGTCGCGCTTTCACCGAGGGTGCCGCCGACTTCCTGGTCAAACCACTGCGTACGGACGATTTCATCGCCACGCTGGCGCGGGTCATGGATCGCGTCGAACGCCGTCGCCGCGACTGGCGCGAGCGCGCCGCCTACTCGGCGCTGCGTCGCGAGCTCGACATCGCCGCCGACATGCAGCAGCGCATCCTGCCGCACCAGTTTCCCGCCCGCGACGGGCTCGACGTCGCGGCGAAGATGCGTCCGGCGCGGGGTATCGGCGGCGACTTCTACGACGTCTTCGCCATCGATCGCCGGCAGCTCGGCGTGCTCATCGCAGACGTCTCCGGCAAGGGCATCCCGGCCGCCTTCTACATGGCCATCGCCAGCACCGCGCTGCGCTCGGTCGGCATGACCGGAGCGGCGCCGGCGGCTTGCCTGGCCGAGGTCAACGACTTCCTCGTCGGCCGCGACATCCCCGGCATGTTCGTCTCGGTGTTCTACGCCGTGCTGGACAGCGACGATTACACCCTGCGCATGGCCAATGCCGGCCATCCGCCGCCCCTGCTGCATGACGGCGGCACGGCCGCGGCGCTCGACTGTGACGGCGGCCCGGTGCTCGGCATCCTCGCCGGCCAGAGCTTCGGCGAGAGTCGGCGCGTGCTGGCGCCGGGCGAAGCCCTGCTGCTCTACACCGACGGTGTCACCGAGGCCAGCGATCCGACGCGCCGGCAACTCGGCCTCGATGGCCTGCTCGAACTGCTCGGTGGGGTGGACAACGGCGCCGCCGCCCTGGTCGAGCGTATCGAGCGCGGGGTCGGTTATTTCACCGGCGGCAACGGCGCGCACGACGACGTCACCGCTCTGGTGCTGGCGCGACACGGGCCGTGACCGCGCGCAACCGCGCTGGGCGCCCGTGACGTCTTCGCCCGTCATCCGCACCCTGCTGCTCTGCGACCTCATCGACAGCACCGCCTTGGTCGAACGCGCGGGCGACAGCGTTGCCGCCGATTTCCTCGAGCGTCACGACCGCATGGCGCGCGACCTGTTGACAGCCTGTGACGGGCTCGAGATCGACAAGAGCGACGGCTTCATGCTCCTGTTCGAGAGACCGACCGCCGCGGTGCGTTTCGCCCTGGCCTACCAGGACGGTCTCGCACGCCTCGCCACGGCGACCGGCCTGCCGTGGCGCGCCCGCGTTGGCATCCACCTCGGCGAGGTCGTGCTGCGTGAGAACGCGCCGGCCGATGTCGCCCGCGGCGCCAAGCCGCTCGAAGTCGAGGGCCTGGCCAAGGTCATCGCGGCGCGCATCATGGCGCTGGCCGAAGACGGCCGCATCCTGCTGAGCGGCGTGGCCTGCGAACTCGCCCGGCGGGGCATGGTCGGCGCCGAAGCGCCGGCTGCCTTGGGTTGGTTCGCGCATGGACCCTACCGCCTCGCCGGGGTCACGGACGCCGTCGCCATTCACGAGCTCACCGCGCACGCCGACATCGTCCCCGACCCGCCGCGTGCCGTGAGCAAAGCGTGGCCGGTCACCGACTCCGCGCCCGGCGACTCCGCGCCCGGCGCCGGCAGCGGGGCGCCGGTGCTGGCTGTGCTCGCCTTCGACAACCTCTCGAATGACCCCGAGATGCAGTTCTTCTCGGACGGTGTCAGTGACGAGATCATCGAGCGGCTGACTTCGCTCCCACCGCTCAGGGTGATCGGCCGCACCTCGAGTTTCCAGTTGCGCGGCGAACAGAAGGCGCGCGCCGCCGCGCTGTTGCGTTGCACGCACGTGCTCGATGGTTCGGTGCGACGGGCCGCGCAGCGCGTGCGCGTGTCCGCGCAACTGATCGAGACGCGTGCCAATACCACGCTGTGGTCACAGCGCTTCGACCAAGGCCTCGAAGACATCTTCGCAGTACAGGACGAAATCGCCGAGTGCATCGCCGCGGCGCTCGACGAGACCTTCACCCGCGCCGCGCGACCGGCCGTCGATCCGGCGGTCTACGACCTCTACCTCCGCGCGCAACCGCAATCGTTCGCGCCCGACGAACTGCGTGTGCACGTCGCCACGCTCGAGGCGGTCGTGGCCCGCGCGCCGGGTTTCGCGCCGGCCTGGGGGCGGCTGGCCTTCCTGCGCGGGTGGCTGCATTTCTACCTGCCTTTCGCCGATCGCCCCGCCAGTGCGGCGCGCGTGCACATGGAGGCCGGGCGCGCGCTCGAACTCGAACCGCAGCGCAGCGACGCGCTCGCCGGGCTGCTGTTCGTCAATCCGCCGTTCGGACGCTTCGATGCCGGCGAGGCCGTGCTCGAACGTCTGCGGGCCCACCCGACCTGCGCCGAGGCCATCTACGTGGGCTGGTACATGCGCACCACGGGCCGTGTACACGAGAGTGTCGCGCCGACCGAACTCGCCTGGCGTCTCGACACCCTCAACCCGATGGCTACCAACCTGCTCGCCCTGGCCTACATGGCCGCGGGTCGCACGCGTGACGCAGTCCCGTTGTTCGAGGACCTGGTCGAACGCATGCCCGGCATGAGCTTTCCGGTATCGAGCCTGCTGCGGGCTCATGCCTTCCTCGGCGACTGGCCGGCCGTGGACCGGCTGCTGGCGTTGGCGGAGAAGCGCGAGTTACGCGAGTTCCGCGAGGGTCTGCCCTTCATCCGCGCCAAGCGCGACCCCACCCCGGCACGCATCGCCGAATGGCGCGACGGACTCGTCGCGCAGGTCGCACGCAGCGGCGGGATCGACCTCTCCCGGTTGGTCTACGCCGCCCACCTCGGCCTGGTGGACGAGGCCTACGACGCCGCTGCGCAGGCACGGCTCGGCCCGGCCGGCGGCGCCGACGACGTCATGGGGCCGGACGGCTATCGCACGTCACTGCTCTTCCAGGTCGACATGCCAGAGTTGCGCAACGACCCGCGTTTCGCCGACCTGTGCGCGCGTCTCGGGCTGGTCGAATTCTGGCTCGGCAGCGGGCAGTGGCCGGACTGCCGCGACGAAGTGCCCTACGACTTCGTCGCCGCCTGTGCCGCGGCACGCGCGATCGAGCAGGAACGCTGCGACCCGGCACCGACCTAGCGGGGTGCGCGGCAACCGGCCCGGGTGTCAGAACTTCCTCAACTGGTGACCGCCGGCGACGTAGTCCTCCATCATCTCGAGCGCGCGGGCGTCGCTCGCGATGAGATTGGCGAAGAGGTCGCCTTCCTCGTCGACGCCCTCGGCGGTGGTCTTGCCCCAGCTCGAGCGCAGGACCTGCTTGATGGCGGCCAGCGCGGCGGCCGGCTTGTCGAGGAACTCGCGTGCCATGTCGTGCGCGGCGGCCAGCACGTCACCCTCGACGTAGTGGTGCACGAGGCCCTCGGCCGCGGCTTCCTGCGGATGGAAGGTGCGTCCGCGCAAGACCCATTCCAGCGCCTTGCCGGTGCCGACCAGGCGTGCCAGGCGGGTGGTGCCGCCGGCGCCGGGCAGGATGCCGACCAGGATCTCCATCTGGCCGATGGTGTAGTCGCCGGGACCGGCGAGGCGGATGTCGCAGGCCAGCGCCAGCTCGCAACCGCCGCCACCGCACCAGCCGTTGATGGCGGCGATGGTCGGCTTGCGCGAGTTGTCGATGTTCTCCCACAGCATGCGCAGTGGCGTGCGCGCGAAGCGCGGGTCGGCCTGGCCGCGCGCGCGGCGCGCCTTCAGCGCCGTGGTCATCTCGATGATCTCCTCGACCGAGAAATGGCGGATGAAGACGTCGGGCAGGCCGCCGGTGAAGACGATCACGCGAACCTGTTCGTCGTCCTCCAGCCGCGCCATGATGGCGCTGGTCTGCGCCACCATGTCGGAGGTGAGGAAGCCCTTCGGCGGGTTGGTGAACGTGACGGTGGCGATGCCGCCGTCGATGCTGCAATCGACTGAGCCCATGTACTTCTCCCTGGGGGTAGGCGTGGAGGCCGACCCACGACATGGGTAGACCGGCTAAACTGGCCGCACAAGATAGCAAGCCGATTGACGACCGGGGAGGACGCCGATGGCCGCCGCCAACTGTTGGGGTGACGAGAACGATTACGATTTCAACGCACTGGTCGACGGGCTCAACCGTTACCTGCGCCTCAAGGCGACGCCGATCGGCCTGAAACGCTTCCGCACGGTAGCCGAGATGGAAGCCGTGCCGCGCGTGCGCCGCCCCGATCCGAACGAGAAGTTCGCCATGGACCAGATCGTGGGCCAGACGCGTTGGATCGGCTGGACCTTGGGCATCACCATGGACAACCTCATGGGCCAGCAGTGCGGCGCCGTGGTCGGCCTCGCACCGCGCGACAGGGAATGGCTCTCGGGCGATCGCATGCATGGCGTGTGGTACGGCACGCTGGAGGATTCCGCCGCGCACCAGGCCGCGATGACCTGCGCCAGCCACGGTGACTACGCGGCCCTGGTGACCTCGCCGCTGACCTCGGGGCGCATCGACAATCCCGATATCTGCCTCGTCTACGCCACGCCGGGTCAGATGATCACCTTCGTCAACGGCCTGCAGTACACCGGTTACAAGAAGTACACCTTCACCGTGGTGGGGGAGAGTGCCTGCGCTGATTCCTGGGGCCGCGCGCTGGCCACCGGCGAACCCTCGCTGTCCCTGCCGTGCTATGCCGAGCGCAAGTTCGGCGGCGTGCAGGACGACGAACTGCTCATCGCCTTGCCGCCGAGCTTCCTGCCACAGACGGTCGAGGGGCTGGCGCAGCTGAGCAAGAACGGTCTGCGCTATCCGATCCCCAATCACGGCATCCAGAAATCGCCGCTCGACAGCATCGAGACCAGCTACGGCAAGAACTGACACGGAGCTACGGCCATGCGACGCGACATCATCCCACCGGGCATGGAGAACATCTTCGAGCGCTTCCACTACGCGCCGGGCGTGCTCGTCGACGACACCCTCTACATCGCCGGCCAGGTCGGCCGCAACGAACGGCTCGAAGTGGTGCAGGGCACCGAGGCGCAGTTCGTGCAAGCCTTCGAGAACGTGAACAAGGTGCTCACCGCGGCAGGCGCCGGTTTCGACGACGTCGTCGAGATGGTCACCTACCACGTCGACATGCGCGATCTCGCGCTCTTCATGCAGGTCAAGGATCGCTATTTCACGGGCCGCGTGCCGGCCTGGACCGGCATCGGCGTGACCGCGCTCGCGATGCCCGGGCTGGTGGTGGAGATCAAGTGCATGGCCAGGCTCGGCCATGCCTGAGCGTGGCGGCCCTCCGCACCCGTTGCCACTGAACCACGCCGCGGCTACGCGGCGCGGCCGCGCATGAACAACGGCGCGCCCGGCCCGGGCCTCCAGTTCGAACTCGCGCGCGAGCGCTGGACGCTGCTCGCCGACAACGTGCGCAGTTCGGGTCTGCCGACGGCGCTGGTCGGCGCCATGCTGGCGGCGTTCTATTCGGTCGTCGCCGGCCTCTACGCGTTGTGGGCCTGGTGGGTGCTGCTGGCCGGCTGCGTGGTCCTGCGCGCGGCGCTGGTGCGCCCGGCCCAGGTCGCTGCGAGCGGCGGCCCCGGCGCCACCCTGTACGCCGTGCTCGGCGCGACCGGGTTGTTGTGGGGGCTGGTGCCCCTGCTGGTGAGCTGGTGGCTGGGGCCGATCGCCGCCTTCACCGCCATCGTGCTCGCCGCCGGTATCGCCATTGCCGCCTTCGGCTCCTACGGCCACGAGCCGCGCGCGGCGAGCGCGGTGGCACTGCCGATCGGGGTCGCCGTGGTCGGCCTGTCGGCGTTCAGCAACGTACCGGCTTATTACACGTTCACCGTCGCCCTGCCGCTGCTCTATGTGCACCAGTACGTCGTCGCGGCGCAACTGCGCGCGGTTCTCGACAACCAGATCCGGCTCCGCGTGGAGAACGAAACCCTCGCCGCCGAACTCGGCGAACGCGCGGAGAAGACCGCCGCCGAACTCGATCGGCGCCTGGAGACCGAGCGCGTGCTGCGTGCCTCGCGTGACCGCGCCGAACGCCTGTCGTCGACCGACGGCCTGACCGAGATCGCCAACCGGCGTTACTTCGACAAACGCCTGCGCGCCGAGGTATCGCGCGCCTTCCGCGATCGTTCGACCCTGTCACTGGTCATTGCCGATATCGATTTTTTCAAGCAGTACAACGATTTGTACGGTCACCAGAAGGGCGACGAATGTCTCCAGGCGTTCGCCCGCACGCTCGAGAGTTACTGCCGACGCGGCGGCGACCTCGCTGCCCGCCTTGGCGGCGAGGAATTCGCCCTGCTGCTGCCAACCACCGAGCACGCCGCCGCCCTCAAACTCGCCGAGCAGGCCCGTGCCGCCTTCGAGGCGTTGGAGATTTTGCACGCGGGCTCGAAGGTGAATGACAATGCCACGGCGAGCTTCGGCGTGGCCTCCGTGACCCCCGATACGCTCGAAGCGGGTGCCGCGTTGTACGGCGCGGCCGACAAGGCGCTGTACCAGGCCAAGGAACGCGGTCGCAATCGCGTGGTTGGCGCCGAGGATACGGCGCACGCGTCCGCTGTCGCGTCCGGCACGCCCTGACGCCGCCGGCGCGCGCGTCGCGCCGTACCAGCCAAGAGGAGTCAGCTCGATGAACGTCCTACTCATACTCTTCGCGCTCGCCGTCGGGGCGGGCGTGCTCGCCTACCTGCGCGCGCCGCTGTCGGTCGCGACCGCGGCGGCGGGTGTCGGTCTCGTGGTCCTGACGCACCTCGCGCAGGGCGTACTGTCCGGCCTCATCATCGTGGTTGCCTGGCTGGGCTGGGCCGCCATGCTGGCGCTGAACAGCGGCCTCGTCCGCCGCCGTTTCCTCAGCCGCCCCGTGCTCAATTTCATGCGCAAGGCCATGCCGCCGATGTCGCAGACCGAACGCGATGCGATCGACGCCGGCACGGTGTGGTGGGACGCGGAACTGTTTTCCGGCGCCCCGGACTGGCGCCGCCTGCTCGACCTGCCGGCGCCTGCGCTCGCCGACAACGAACAGGCCTTCCTCGACGGCCCGGTGGCGCAGCTCTGCGCGATGGCCGACGAGTGGACCATCGCCCGCGAACACGGCGACCTGCCGCCGGCGCTGTGGGATTTCATCAAGCGCCAGGGCTTCCTCGGCATCATCATCCCGAAGCGCTACGGCGGCCTCGAGTTCTCGGCCCAGGCCCATTCCGCGGTAATGATGAAGCTCGCCTCGCGCTCCGGCACCACGGCGGTGTCTTGCATGGTGCCGAACTCGCTCGGCCCGGCCGAGCTCCTGCTGCGCTACGGCACCGAGGCGCAGAAGGACCACTACCTGCCGCGCCTTGCCCGCGGCGACGAGATCCCCTGTTTCGCCCTGACCAATCCGCACGCCGGTTCGGACGCGGCGAACATCCCCGACTTCGGCGTCGTCTGCGAGGGCGAGTTCGAGGGCCGCCGCGTGCTCGGCATGCGCGTGACCTGGGAGAAGCGCTACATCACGCTCGGCCCGGTCGCGACCCTGCTCGGCCTCGCGTTCCATCTCTACGACCCGGACGGTCTGCTCGGTGACCGGCAGGACGTCGGCATCACCCTCGCCCTGATCCCGACCGATCATCCCGGGGTCGAGATCGGTCGGCGCCACTACCCGGCGCGCCAGCCGTTCCAGAACGGGCCCAACAGCGGGCGCGACGTCTTCATTCCCATGGACTGGGTGATCGGCGGTCAGGCCCGCTGCGGCGACGGCTGGCGCATGCTGATGAACTGCCTCGCCGCCGGGCGCTCGATCTCGCTGCCGGCGTCGAGCACCGCCGCGCTCAAGGTCTGCGCCTACGCGACCGGCGCCTACGCGCGCCTGCGCCAGCAGTTCAACCTGCCGCTGGCACGGTTCGAGGGCGTGCAGGAGGCGCTGGCGCGCATCGCTGCCAACACCTACCTGGTCGACGCCGCGCGTGCGCTGACGGCGTCGGCGCTCGATGCCGGCGAGGAGCCGGCGGTGCTCTCCGCCATCCTCAAGTACCAGGCCACGGAGCGCATGCGCGCGAGCATCAACGACGCCATGGACGTGCACGGTGGACGGGCGGTGTGCGACGGTCCGTCGAACTACCTGTTCCATCCCTACATGGCCGCCCCGGTCGCCATCACGGTCGAAGGCGCCAACATCCTCACGCGTTCGCTGATCGTGTTCGGCCAGGGCGCGATGCGCTGCCATCCCTGGCTGCTGAAGGAGGTACAGGCCGCCCAGGAGGTCAATCCCGACGTCGCGTTGCGCGAGTTCGACCGCGCCTTCCGGGGGCATATCGGCCACGTGCTGGCCAATACCGCTCGCGCCGCCTTCAGCAACCTCACCGGCGGCATGCTCGGCAGCGACCCCTCGGTCGGCGAAGCCAACTACTGGTACGCGCAACTCGAGCGTGTCAGCGCCTCGTTCGCCCTGCTCGCCGACGCCGCGCTGGCGCAGCTCGGCGGCGCGTTCAAGCGACGCGAGATGATCTCGGGGCGTTTCGCCGACATCCTTGCCGACCTCTACCTGCTGTCCGCCGCGCTCAAGCACTTCGAGGACGGCGGTCGCCAGCCGGCCGAGCTCGCCCTGCTCGAGTACGTCATGCGCGACGGTCTGTATCGCATCCAGGGGGCCATGGACGAGGTCCTCGCCAACCTGCCCGAGCGCGGCGCGGCCTGGGTGCTGCGGCGCGTTCTGTTCCCGTGGGGCCGGCGCGCGCGGCGGCCGTCGGACGAACTCACCCGCGAGGTCGCCACGGCGTTGGCGGAATCGAGCGCGCTGCGCGCGCGCCTGACCGCCGGCATGTACCTCGACCCCGCGGAGGACGACGTGCTCGGCCGGCTCGAGCACGCCGTGCGTCTCGCTGGTCGTTGCGAAGGCGTGTTGCGCAAGGTGCGCGACGCGCGCGCCGGCGGGCGCCTACCACCGTATGCCGACGACCTGCCGGCGGCGGCGCGCGCGGCCGGCGTGTTGAGCGAGACCGAGGCCGAGCAATTGCGCGCCTGGGAGCGCGCGCTGCGTGCGGCGATCGATGTCGACGATTTCGCCCCCGACGAACTGTGGGCGCGCGCCACCGGCGGCGTGCGCGAGCAGGATGCCGCTTAGTCCGGCCGAGGAAATTCTCGACGTGGTCGACGCCGCCGACGTCGTCGTCGGCCAGGCCACGCGCGCCGAGATCCACCGTCGCGGCCTGCGCCACCGCGCCGTCCATATCGTGGTCAGCAATCCGCGCGGCGAGGTCTTCGTGCAACAGCGCGCGCTCAGCAAGGACTGCCAGCCCGGCTTGTGGGATACCTCTGCTGCCGGGCACGTCGACCACGGCGAGAGCTACGACGCGGCTGCGGAGCGCGAACTCGCCGAGGAACTGGGACTCGTCGGCGAGGCGCTGGAGCCGTGGTGGTCGCTCGTCGCCGGCCCGCTGACCGGCCACGAGTTCGTGCGCGTCTACCGTTGCTGCACGATGGGCGAACCACGCCCCGACCCCCTGGAGATCGCCGCCAGCGGGTGGTGGACACCGGCCGCACTGTCTGCCTGGATGACCGCGCGGCCGCAGGATTTCACTGCTGCCTTCCGCGCCATCTTCGCGCGTTACCGGGCACCTGAGGCGGCAGCGTGATCCGGCTGCTGCTGGTCGACGACCAGCGCCTGGTGCGGCGCTGCGTCGCCATGCGCCTGAACGCGGTGGCGGATTTCGAGGTCGTCGCCGAGGCATGCAGCGGCGAGGAGGCGCGCGAACTCGCGCGCCAGCACACCGTCGACATCGTGTTGATGGATCTCAACATGCCCGGCATCGGCGGACTCGAAGCGACGCGACGGCTGCTCGCCCTCGCGCCCGAACTGCGTGTCATCGGCCTGTCGATGTACGTCAGCGGTCCGTTCCCCAAGCAGTTCCTGCGCCTCGGCGGCGCCGGCTACGTGAGCAAGAACGCCGACACCGAGGAACTCGTCGACGCCATCCGCCGCGTCGCCGACGGCGAGTGCTACATCAGCGCCGACGTCGCGCAGAACATCGCCGTCAGCGGTTCGCTGCGGGTGCGCCGCAACGGCATCGACGCGCTATCGCGTCGCGAGGTCCAGGTCCTGCAACAGATCGCCTGCGGCCTCACCCACGACGCCATCGCCGCGCGCCTGTCGCTCAGCGCCAAGACCGTTGCCCACCATCGCCGCCTGCTGCTGCGCAAGCTGGAAGTGGACAACGACGTCCAGCTCGCCGCCATCGCCCGCGACCAGGGCCTGGCCGACAGCGACACCCTCGGGGGTTAGCCGCCGCGGGCGCGCGGTATCATGCCGCGCGATGAAGTCCGCCACCGATCGCCGCCTGTTCGATCCCGCCTGCCGGCGCTGTCCGCGCCTGGCCGATTTCCTCGCCGAGGTGCGCGTGCGCCACCCCGACTACCATGCCGCCCCGGTACCGCCGTTCGGCGATCCGCGGGCACGCCTGCTGGTGGTCGGGCTCGCGCCCGGCATGCACGGCGCCAATGCCACCGGGCGGCCCTTCACCGGTGACCATGCCGGCATCCTGCTCTACGCCACCTTGCACCGCTTCGGCTTCGCCAGCCAGGCCGAGGCTAGGACGGCGGACGACGGCCTCGAACTCGTCGACTGCCGTATCAACAACGCGGTCAAGTGCCTGCCGCCGCAGAACAAGCCGACCCCGGCCGAGGTTGCGACCTGCCGCGACTACCTCGCCGCCGACCTCGCGCGCCTGCCGGCGGACGCGGTGATCGTCGCGCTCGGGCGCGTCGCCCACGAGAGCGTACTGCGCGCCCGCGGCGTGGCCTTGAAGACCCATCCCTTCGCGCACGCCGCCGAGCACGCGCTGGCCGACGGGCCGGTGTTGATCGATTCCTACCACTGCAGCCGCTACAACACCCAGACCGGGCGCCTGACGGCGGCGATGTTCGAGGCGGTCTTCGCGCGCGCGCGGGACCTGCTCGGGCCGGCGGCGCGGGCATGAACGCGGACGAGCGGCTCGAACGCCTGCGCGCGGCCTGCCGCGAGCTGCCCGGCCTGCCCGGCGTCTACCGCATGGTCGATGCGCGCGAGCAGGTCATCTACGTCGGTAAGGCGCGCAACCTCAAGAAACGTGTCGGCAGCTATTTTCTGCGCCAGGCGGGCCACACGCCCAAGGTCGCGGCCATGGTCGCGCAGGTCGAGCGCTTCGAGGTCACGGTCACCGCCAACGAGAACGAGGCCTTGATCCTCGAGAGCAATCTCATCAAGGACATCCGGCCGCGCTACAACGTGGTCCTGCGCGACGACAAGAGTTATCCCTACATCTACGCCGAACTCGACCAGGAATTCCCGCGCCTGCGTTTCCATCGCGGTGCGCGCAGCGGCCGCGGTCGCTACTTCGGCCCGTTCCCCAACGCGGGGGCGGTACGCTCCACGCTCAACCTGCTGCAGAAGCTCTTCCTCATCCGCCAGTGCGAGGACAGCTTCTTCAACAACCGCAGCCGGCCGTGTCTGCAGTACCAGATCGAGCGCTGTACCGCGCCCTGCGTCGGCCTCATCGACGCTGCTGCCTACCGCGATGACGTGCAGCATGCCGTGATGTTCCTCGACGGCCGCGACGAGGAAGTGGTCAATCACCTCGTCACGCAGATGGAAGCGGCCTCGGCCGCGCTCGAGTTCGAGCGCGCGGCGCGCATCCGGGACCAGATCGCGGCCATCAAGCGCGTGCAGTCGGAGCAGAATGTCGCCGCCAGCGAGGGCGATTTCGACGTCGTCGCCGCGGCCGTCAGGAGCGGGGTGGCCTGCGTGCAGGTGTTCTTCGTCCGCCACGGCCGCATGCTCGGCAACAAGGCCTTCTACCCGGCGCATGCCGGCGACAGCACATCGGCCGAAGTGCTCGAAGCCTTCCTGCCGCAGTTCTACCTCGCCGAGCATCGCGACCGCGAGATCCCGCGCGACATCATCGTCGCCGAGCGCATCGGCGAGGCGGACTGGCTGGCCGAGGCCCTGGCCCAGCGCGTCGGCCGCCGCGTCGGCATCCGCGACGCGGTGCGCGGTGAACGCGCCAAGTGGGTGCGCATGGCCGGCGACAACGCCGTCCTCGCCGTTGACCAGCGCCTGTCCAGCGACGCCGGCCAGCTCGAACGCGTGCAGGCTCTGGCGACCGCGCTCGGTCGCGAGCAGGCCATCGAGCGCATCGAGTGCTTCGACATCAGCCACCTGCGCGGCGAGTCGACCGTGGCGTCGTGCGTGGTGTTCGACGCCAACGGGCCGCGCAAGGCCGATTACCGCAAGTTCAACATCCGCGAGGCGGTCGCCGGCGACGACTATGCCGCCATGCACGAAGCGCTGATGCGCCGCTACAGCCGTCTCAAGCGCGAGGAGGCCGGCATGCCCGACATCCTGCTCATCGATGGCGGCAAGGGCCAGGTTGCGCAGGCGGTGGACGTACTGGCCGAACTCCAGGTCGACGACATCACCGTCATCGGCATCGCCAAGGGCACCACGCGCAAGCCGGGCCTCGAGACCCTGCTGCTGCACGACGGTGCCGTCGAGCACCGCCTGGCACCGGACTCCCCGGCCTTGCATCTCCTGCAGCACGTGCGTGACGAGGCCCACCGTTTTGCCATCGAAGCCCACCGGCGCTCACGTACGCGCAGCCGCAGCCGCTCACCGCTGGAGCAGATCGCAGGCATCGGCGCCAAGCGCCGCCAGCGCCTGATCCAGCAGTTCGGCGGCCTGCAGGGCATTGCCCGCGCCGGCGTCGACGATCTCCAGCGCGTGCCCGGTATCAGCCGCGAACTGGCCCAACGAATTTACGACGTGCTGCACGATTGAGCACGGCTGTCCCGTGTGCGGCATCGCGCGGGAGGCGCGGGCGTGTACACTGCGGCGGCGCGATGCCGCCGCCCGGCGATCGCGGCCGCGACGGAAAGGCCCGACATGCTCAACCTGCCCAACATCCTCACCCTGCTGCGCATCGTCCTCATCCCGTGTTTCGTGGTGTGTTTCTACCTGCCGTTCGAGGGTGCCGCCGTCACCGCCGCCGCCGTGTTCGGTCTCGCCGCCATCACCGATTGGCTGGACGGCTACCTCGCGCGGCGCCTCGGCCAGACGTCGCCGTTCGGGGCTTTCCTGGATCCGGTCGCCGACAAGCTCATGGTCGCCGTGGTGCTGGTGGTGTTGCTGCAGGTCCGCCCCGCACTGTGGCTGGCACTGCCCGTCGCCATCATCATCGGTCGCGAGATCACCGTCTCGGCTTTGCGCGAATGGATGGCCGAGGTCGGTGCGCGGCGCAAGGTCGCGGTGTCGTGGCTCGGCAAGTGGAAGACCGCGTTGCAGATGGTGGCGCTGGTGCTGCTGGTGCTGAGCCACGCGCCGGGCGCGCCCGAGTGGGTGCTGTGGACCGGTGCCGCGTTGCTCTACGCGGGCACCGTGATGACGTTGTGGTCGATGTGCGATTACCTGCGCCTGGCGTGGCCCGAACTCGCCGGAACGCCGCCACGCTGAGGCCCGCGCGATTCCTTGACAGCGGCAGAGTCGCCGCTACAATTGCGGTCCGCTTCGGGTGGTGCCGGTGACCGTTACGCGACGACCGACCACGCCGGGCAGCGACGCGGGAATAGCTCAGTTGGTAGAGCACAACCTTGCCAAGGTTGGGGTCGCGAGTTCGAGTCTCGTTTCCCGCTCCAAAAGCTTTCTTGGCGAAACCCCGCCGCGGCGGGGTTTCTGCTTTCAGAGCCAGGCGCGTGCGCCGTCCCGCGCGCGACGTCGGCCGGTTGCCCGGCTGGGTGGCAGAGTGGTTATGCAGCGGCCTGCAAAGCCGTGTACGTCGGTTCGATTCCGGTCCCAGCCTCCAAACAATCCGGAAGCCCTGCGACCCGCGCCCGGGTGGCGGAACTGGTAGACGCAGCGGACTTAAAATCCGCCGGCCTGCGAAGGCCGTGCCGGTTCGATTCCGGCTCCGGGCACCATGCTCGACGGGCGGCCGGAGGGTACCGTGCCGCTGTCCTCTCGAGCCTTTCGCTGCAATGCATCAAGCGCCAGGTTGTCAAAACCTGATCCGTGTTGCATTCACGCCTCAAAAGGGGCGCAATCTGTATGATTTTCTTCAAAAATCCTTGCATTCAAGGCCGCCATGCCTAGAATAGCGCGCACTTTGTACAACAAGAACGAGAGTGCGCCCGGTTCACCGCCGGCGGCATGCGCTCCGAATCACCAGGTAAACGTGCCCGGGCTACCTGCTTATCGGCGACAGCGAGATGACGGACGTTCACCTGGTTCTTTCGCACGAACCCCGGAGGGTTGAGGACGCGCCGGCCGCGGCAGCGCCCATGGCCGCTGCCGGGCCGCTGACGCTGCGCCGCAACGTACCCACAACAGGCCGCCAGGCCTCCAAGCGGACATGATCGAAGAACAATACCAAGCAAGCTCACGCATCCTCTCCGCGCAGGCCGAGGCGCTGGGCGCCGAGATCCTGCGCGAGCAGGCGATGCACGCGCTCGAACGTCCGAGTGACCCCTTGCAGGCCGGACTCAGCCGCGCCGCGCAGGCGCTGCTCGGCCGTCAGGCCGACGACGGCCATTGGCGCTTCGACCTCGAGGCCGATGCGACCATCCCGTCCGAGTACATCCTGCTGCAGCACTTTCTCAAGCGTCGCAACAAGGAGCGTGAAGAGAAGATCTCGCGTTACCTGCGTCGGCGCCAGAACCGCAACGGATCATGGTCGTTGTACCACGGCGGCCCGGGCGAGATGAGCGCGACCGTCAAGGCCTACTTCGCGTTGAAGCTGATGGGGCACTCGGTCGACGCGCCGTACATGGTGCGAGCGCGCCACTGGGTGCACAGTAACGGCGGCGCCGAGTCGGTCAACGTGTTCACCCGCATCACCCTGGCGCTGTTCGGCCAGCTGCCGTGGCGCACCGTGCCGGCAATGCCGGTCGAGATCATGCTGCTGCCCAAGTGGTGGTTCTTCAACCTGAGCAAGGTCTCCTACTGGTCGCGCTGCGTCATCGTGCCGCTGCTGATCCTGTTCGCCAAGCGGCCGGTGGTGCACGTCGACGAGCATCTCGGCGTGAGCGAACTGTTCCTCTCGCCGCCGCTCAAGCTGCGCAACCTCGATCACTTCCGTTCGGGCCAGCCGCTCAAGAACTGCTTCGTGCTGCTCGACCGCATGCTCAAGTTCACCGAACCGATGATCCCGCGTTTCATCCGTGACCGCGCGCTGAAGCGCGCCGAGAACTGGATGCGCGATCACACCAAGGGCAAGGGTGGCATCGGCGCCATCTATCCCGCCATGGCGAACGCGGCGATGGCGCTGACCCTGCTCGGCGCCAAGGAAGACGATCCCGACCTCGTACGGACCATCCAGGCCATCGAGGACCTCGTGCTGGACGGCGAGTCCGAAAGCTACTGCCAGCCCTGTGTGTCGCCGATCTGGGACACCTGCCTGTCGCTGACCGCGCTGACCGAGGCCGGTGCACCGGTCGATCATCCGGCGGTCAAGCAGGCCGTCGAATGGCTCTTCGACCACCAGATCTTCGTCAAGGGTGACTGGAGCGAGAAGGCGCCGGGGCTCGAGCCGGGCGGCTGGGCCTTCCAGTACGAGAACGACAAGTACCCCGATGTCGATGACACCGGCATGGTGCTGATGTCGCTGCTGCGTGCCGGCGCGCACGACAAGGCGCACAAGCTCAAACGCATCAACCAGGCCGTGAACTGGGTGCTCGGCATGCAGAACCCGGACGGCAGTTGGGGCGCCTTCGACATCGGCAACAACCACGAGTACCTGAACAAGATCCCGTTCGCCGACCACGGCGCGCTGATCGATCCGGGCACCGCCGATCTGACGGCGCGCTGCATCGAACTGTTCGCGATGCTCGGCTACGACGCCTCGTTCCCGCCGATCAAGCGCGCCATCGAGTTCCTGCAGAGCGATCAGGAGGAGGACGGCTCCTGGTACGGCCGTTGGGGGGTGAACTACCTCTATGGCACCTGGAGCGTGCTCGGCGCACTCGGCGTGATTGGCGAGGACATGGCCAAGCCGTACGTGCGCAAGGCGGTGCAATGGCTGCAGGACACCCAGAACGAGGACGGCGGCTGGGGCGAATCGTGCAACACCTACGACGATGCCAAGCTCACCGGCCACGGTGTCAGCACGGCTTCGCAGACGGCGTGGGCGCTGCTCGCCCTGATGTCCGTCGGGGAGACCGTTTCGCCGCACGTCGAGCGCGGTGTCGAGTACCTGCTGCGCACCCAGCGGGCCGACGGCGAGTGGGACGACGAGGAGTACACCGGCACGGGCTTCCCGCGCGTGTTCTACCTGCGCTACCACGGCTACAGCCGCTACTTCCCGGTATGGGCACTGGCGACCTACGCGCGGGCCCGCCGCGGCCTGCCGACGCGCCAGGCCGAGGTCATCAACGCGGGGCCGATCGATCTCGGCCCGATCCCGAACCTCGCCCTGGCCAGCTGATCCCGTCCCGGCGGCGGCGCGTATCGTCGTCGCCGCGACGCGTCCCGTGCGCCAACTGGCGCGCGTTGGCCACACCGCGCCGAATTGACACAATGGGGCCTGCTGGCCCCATCCGAGCGGAGACTGAAGATGCTGGAGTACGCCGCGCCCGTGCGCGACATGCAGTTCGTCATCGGCGAGATGATCGGCTACGAGCGCCTCGCGCCGCTCGCCGGTTGCGAGGAAGTCAACGCGGAATTGGTCGACGCCGTGCTGGAAGAGGCCGCCAAGTTCGCTGCCGGTGTGCTCGCGCCGATCAATCGCGTCGGTGACACCGAGGGTTGCCGCCTCGAGGGCGACGTCGTGCACACGCCGAGCGGCTGGCGCGAAGCCTACAGCGCCTTCATCGAAGCCGGCTGGTCATCGCTGGCGATGAATCCCGAGTTCGGCGGCCAGGGCCTGCCCAAGCTCGTCGCCACCGCGGTTGCCGAGATGTGGGACTCGGCCAACATGGCCTTCGGCCTGTGCCCGTTGCTGACCAACGGCGCCATCGAGGCCATCGAGCAGCACGGCGATGACACCTTGCGCGAGCGCTACCTCGCCCGGCTCGTCGCCGGCGAGTGGACCGGCACGATGAACCTGACCGAGCCGCAGGCCGGTTCGGATCTCAGCGCCGTGCGCACGCGCGCCGAGCCGAACGGCGATCACTACCTGATCAGCGGTCAGAAAATTTTCATCACCTACGGCGAACACGACCTGACCGAGAACATCGTGCACCTGGTGCTCGCGCGCCTGCCCGACGCGCCGGAAGGGACGCGCGGCATCTCGCTGTTCGTGGTGCCGAAGTTCCTCGTCAACGAGGACGGCTCGCTCGGTGCGCGCAACGATCTGCGCTGCGTGTCCATCGAACACAAGATCGGCATCCACGGCAGCCCGACCGCGGTGATGTCCTACGGCGACAACGGCGGCGCCGTGGGCTACCTCGTCGGCGAGGTCAACCGTGGTCTCATGTACATGTTCACGATGATGAACGCGGCGCGTCACGCCGTCGGCCGCGAAGGCGTGGCGATTGGCGAAGCGGCGTTCCAGCACGCGCTCAAGTACGCCCGCGACCGCGTGCAGGGGCAGCCGCCCGGCGCGCCGGCGCGTGCGCCGATCATCGAGCATGCAGACGTCAAGCGCATGCTGATGACGATGAAGTGCCAGGTCGAGGCGATGCGGGCGCTGTCCTACGTCTGCGCGCTGGCCTACGACACGGCCGAACTGCACCCGGATGACGAGGTCCGCGCGCGGGCCGCGCGGCGTGGCGACCTGCTCACTCCGATCGTCAAGGGCTGGAGCACCGAAACCGCGCAGGAAGTGGTTTCGCTCGGTGTGCAGGTGCACGGCGGCATGGGCTTCGTCGAGGAGACCGGCGCCGCGCAGTATTTCCGCGATGCCCGCATCCTGCCCATCTACGAGGGCACCACCGGCATCCAGGCCGGCGACCTGGTCGGCCGCAAGACGCTTCGTGACGGCGGCGCCGCGGCGCGCGAACTCATCGCCGACATGGAACTGACCCTGGCCAACCTCGCCGCCGCCGACGGCGAGGCCGCGCTGGCGCGCGACGCGCTGGCGACGGGCATCGTCGAACTGCGCGAAGCGGTCGAGTGGCTGCTCGCCGGCGCAGACGATCCGCGCCTCGGCGCCGCCGCCGCCAACCACTACCTGATGCTGGCCGGCATCGTCTGCGGCGGCTGGATGATGGCCGACGCCGCCGGCCGTGCCGCCGCCGCGATCGCGGCCGGTCGGGACGAACCGCACTACCGGGCCAAGCTGGCCGCGGCCGCCATCTATGCCGCGCAGGTCATGCCGCGCGCCAGTGGGCTGAAACGGATGATCGTCGACGGCGCGGCGGTCGTCGCCGGCCTCGACAGCGCCGTGTTGTGAGCAGCCCGCCGGGCGCATGCCCGGCGTCGTCAACTCTGCTATCGTGCGCCGCGTGTCCGGCCGTGGACGGGGTGCCATGCTCTCTTCCCTGATCGAGCGCTGCGACGAGGCAGTCACCGGCTGGTGCCTGTCCCGCAGCCACAACATCGACGACCTGCGCCGCTATGCGCGCCTGCGCATCCCACGACCGATGTGGGGCTACCTCGACGGCGGCGCCGACGACGAGGTCACCCTGGCGCGCAACAACCAGGATTTCGCGCGCTACGACCTGTTGCCGCGTTGCCTGGTCGACGTCAGCAACGTCGACCCGTCGACCACCGTGATGGGCGCGCCGGTGTCCATGCCCGTCATCCTGGCGCCAACCGGCATGTCGCGCCTGTTCAACAACGCCGGTGAACTCGCCGTCGCCACCGCCGCGGCGGAGGCGGGCACTGTCTACTCGCTGTCGACCGTCGGCACGCATTCGATCGAACAGGTGGCCGAGGTCTGCCCCGGCACCAAGTGGTTCCAGATCTACGTGTTCCGCGATCGCGGGTTGGTCAGCGAGTTCATCGAGCGCTGTCGCGCGGCGCAGTACCAGGCGCTGTGTCTCACGGTCGATCTCGCCGTGGCCGGCAACCGCGAGCGCGATCTGCGCACCGGCATGGTGTTCCCGCCGAAGTTCTCGCTCGCGACCTGGCTCGACTTCGCCCTGCACCCGCTGTGGTCGTTGAAGTACCTGGGCTCGGAGCCGTTCCAGTTCGCCAACGTCGCGCACAAGGTCGCTTCCGGCACCGACCCGATGACCTCGATGGTCGGCTACCTGGCCCAGCAGTTCGATCCCAGCGTCGACTGGGACGCCGCGGCCTGGATGATCGAGCAGTGGCAGGGGCCCTTCGCGATCAAGGGCATCTGCTGCGTGGAGGATGCCGTGCGCGCGGCCGACATCGGCGCCACCGCGGTCATTCTCTCCAACCACGGCGGCCGCCAGCTCGACTATGCCGCCTCGCCGATCAGCCTCGTCGCCGAGGTCAAGGCGGCGGTCGGCGACCGTGTCGAGGTCATCGTCGACGGTGGCATCCGCCGCGGTACCGACGTCATCAAGGCGCTCGCGCTCGGCGCGCGCGCCTGCATGGTGGGGCGGCCGTACCTGTTCGGTCTCGGCGCGGGCGGTCGCGCCGGCGTCGCGCGTGCGCTGGACCTGCTCAAGCGGGAGATCGAGCGCGATATGGCGCTGCTCGGCGTGACCCGGGTCGATCAGCTCAACGCGGAGTACGTACGTGA
This sequence comes from Gammaproteobacteria bacterium, assembly GCA_050184115.1. Classification (GTDB taxonomy): domain Bacteria; phylum Pseudomonadota; class Gammaproteobacteria; genus JACKNG01. The sequence continues at coordinate 165,865 of JBFXAQ010000012.1, forward strand.
ACGTCGATGATTTCCGGGGCGACATCCCCACCCTGCAGCGCGTGCTCGGCAGCACCCGCACCATCGCCGTGGTCGGCCTGTCGCGCAACTGGGAGCGGCCGAGCAACTTCGCCGCCAAGTACATGCAGGAACACGGCTACCGCGTCATTCCGGTCAACCCGGTCTACGACGAGGTGCTGGGCGAGCGCTGCTACAAGGACCTGACCGAGATCCCCGAGCCGGTCGACATGGTCGACGTCTTCCGCAAGCCCGACGACCTGCCGCCGATCCTCGAGCAGACGCTCGCCATCGGCGCGAAGACCCTGTGGCTGCAGATCGGCGTCATCAACCTCGACGTCGCTGCTAGCGCGCGCGCGGCCGGCCTCGAGGTGGTGATGGATCGCTGCGTGAAGATCGAGCACGCGCGTCTGTTCGGCGGGCTCAACTTCGTCGGCGTCAATACACGCGTGATTTCGTCGCATCGCATGAAGACCATCCACAACTGAGGCGCGGCGTCGACGTTGCAGCCGCCCGCGGGCGATTCCTCGTGAGCGCAGCCGGCGGGTCGCGGCGCCGCTGGCCTTCGCCGAACACCTCCAGTACGTAGCTCACCACCATGGCCAAAGATCACGAGTTCGGATTCGAAACCCTGTGCCTGCATGCGGGCGGCCTGCCGGACCCCGCGACTGCTTCCCGGGTGACGCCGATCTACCAGACGTCGTCCTACGTCTTCGACAGTGCCGACCACGCCGCCAGCCTGTTCAACCTGCAGACCTTCGGCAACATCTACACCCGTATCAGCAACCCGACCACGGCGGTGTTCGAGGAGCGCATGGCCGCACTGGAGAACGGCCGCGCGGGCCTGGCGGTCAGTTCCGGCATGGCGGCGTCGACCATCGCCCTGCTGACGCTGCTGGAGCAGGGCGATCACATCGTCGCCGCGCGCACGCTCTACGGCGGCACCCACTCGCTGCTCGATTTCAACTTCAAGCGCTTCGGCATCGAGGCGACCCTGGTCGATGCGGACGACCCCGCCGCCTATGCCGCCGCCATCCGGCCGAACACCAAGGTGGTCTACGCCGAGACCATCGGCAACCCGGTGATCAACGTGCTCGACATCGCCGCCGTTGCCGATGTCGCCCACGACGCCGGCATCCCACTGATGGTCGACAACACCTTCCCCACGCCCTACCTCTGCCGGCCGTTCGACTGGGGCGCCGATATCGTCATCCACTCGGCGACGAAGTTCCTCGGCGGGCACGGTACGACCATCGGCGGGGTCATCGTCGAGTCCGGCAAGTTCCCGTGGGACAACGGCAAGTTTCCCGGCATGACCGAGCCTTCCGCCGGTTACCACGGCGTGCGCTTCTTCGAGACCTTCGGCGACTTCGGCTACAGCATGCGCGCGCGCCTCGAACAGCTGCGCGTGCTGGGCTCGGCGCTGAGCCCGTTCAACAGCTTCCTGCTGCTGCAGGGCATCGAGACCCTGCCGGTGCGCATGGAACGCCATTGCGCCAACGCACTGGCGGTGGCGAAGTATCTCGCCGAGCATCCACTGGTGGAGTGGGTGCGTTACCCCGGACTGGAAGGCGACCCCTATTACGCGCTGGCGCAGAAGTACGTCCCCAAGGGTGCCGGCGGCATCCTCAGCTTCGGTATCCGCGGCGGCCAGGCGGCCGGCGCGCGCTTCATCGAGAGCGTGCAGTTCCTCAGCCACCTCGCCAACGTCGGTGACGCCAAGACGCTGGTCATCCATCCCGCCTCGACCACCCATCGCCAGATGAGCGAGGAACAACAACTGGCCGCCGGTGTCGCCCCCGACATGGTGCGCTTGTCGGTCGGCCTCGAGACGATCGACGACATCCTGTGGGACCTCGACCAGGCGCTGCACAAGTCGCAGCGCTGAACCCCGCGTCGGCGCGCCCGCCCTGAGAGCCTGTCGTGCGCGTGCAACGCATCCTCGCCCGCCGTCACGTCGTCGCGCTGGCCTTCGGTGCGATGGTCGGGTGGAGCTGGGTGCTGTTGACGGGTTTGTGGATCGGTCGCGCCGGCAGCCTCGGCGCGGTGCTGGCCTTTGTCATCGCCGGCGTCGCGATGGTGCTCATCGCGCTGACCTATGCCGAACTCGCGGCGGCCATGCCGCAGACCGGCGGCGAGCACGTCTACACGGCGCGCGCCTTCGGCCCCGGCCTGTCGTTTCTCTGCACCTGGGCACTCCTGTTCGGCTACGTCTCGGTGGTAGCCTTCGAGGTCGTCGCCTTGCCTTATGCCTTGTCGGCCCTGCTGCCGGCGATCGATGTCGGACGCCTGTGGCAGGTTGGCGAGTGGCCGGTCTATGCCAGTCACATCGCCATCGGCATCGGCGCCGCACTTGCGCTGACGGCGGTGAACGTACGCGGGATCGAAAGCGCGGCGCGCCTGCAGGGCGTGGTCACGCTGCTCATCGTCGGTGCCGGCATCATGCTGTGCACCGGTGCGGTGGGGCAGGGCGGGGCGCCCAATCTCGAACCGTTGTTCGCCGACGGCGTCGCCGGCATCCTCGGCGTCGTGGTGATGGTGCCGTTGATGTTCGTCGGTTTCGACGTCATCCCGCAGGCTGCCGAGGAGATCGACCTGCCGCCGGCGCGGATCGGTGCGCTGGTAGTCGTTTCGGTACTGTGCGCAGTGGCCTGGTATGGCGCTGTCGTGCTTGCCGTCGGCTGGGTGCTGGATGCACCGGCGCGCGCCGCCGAGGCGCTGCCGACCGCCGCTGCCGCGAGCCGCGCCTGGGGCGATTCGCGTGCCGGCGTGTTGCTGATCTGCGGCGGCATCGCCGGCATCGTCACCACCTGGAACGCTTTCCTGGTCGGTGCCAGCCGCCTGGTCCACGTCATGGCCGAAGACGGCCAGTTGCCGCGCTGGCTCGCCGGCGGCGGCGCGGCCGAGGCGGGGGCGCCGCGGCGCGCGCTATGGGTGATTTGCGGCCTGTCCTGTCTCGCGCCCTGGTTCGGGCGTCCGGCGCTGGTGTGGCTGGTCGACGCCGGCAGCGTCGGTGTCATCGTCGCCTACGCGATCGTCGCGCTGGCTTTCCTGCGACTGCGGGCGCGCGAACCGGACATGCCGCGGCCCTACCGGGTCCCGTACGGGCAGTGGGTCGGACGCGCTGCCTTCGTGCTGGCGGTCGCCATCGGCCTGCTCTACCTGCCGTGGAGCCCGAGCGCATTGCGCTGGCCCGAGGAGTGGCTGGTGTGCCTGACCTGGGTCGTGCTCGGCTTCGCTTTTCATCTCGCCCGTCAGCGACGCGCTTGAGCAGGCGCACTGCCGACGCCAGAATCGGGGCATGAGCGTTTCCACCCTCGGTACCGCGGTACCCGATCCCTACATCGGCTACTCCGAAGTCAAACCGGGTTGGCTCGATGCCAATGGGCACATGAACGTCGGCCATTACGTGTCGGCGTTCGACGACGGCAGCTGCCCCTTGTTCGACGACATCGGGCTCGGCTGGCACTACACCGCGGGCGGCGAGTTCTCGATCTTCATGGTCAGTTCGAGCATCGACTTCCGCCGCGAACTAGTCGCCGGCGCGCCGCTCGAGATGACGACCCGTCTGCTCGGCTACGACCGGCGCCGCATCCATCTCTACCAGGAGCTGTTCCACCGCGAGCAGCGCTACCTCGCGGCACAGGCGGAGTTCGTCTTTGTCCACGTTTCGCTGGCCACGCGCGGCGTGGTCAACATTCCTGATGCCGCGCTGAATCGGCTGGACGAGATCAGGATGGCGCATGCCGACTTCGCGCGGCCTGCCTTCGTCGGCCGTTCGATCGGCCTGGAGTGGAAGCCGCGCTCCTGAGCACGGCCGTGCCGCGGGCTTGACCCGTGTCACGATCGACGCCGTCGAACGGCTGTTCGATGCAACCCTCGCGGCGTCGCGCAGTCGAACCCGCCGAGCATGTTGCGTGCACGAAGAGTTCATACTCGGTTCAACATCGTGGCGCCAGAATGGCCACCCTGGCGCCGTCCCCGGTGGCGGCGAGTGTTACGGATGGAGTGATGGATATGAAGCAAGGTCTCGCGATCGCGATGGTTGCAGTACTCGTCCTCGGTGTCGCGGCTGAGGCGTCCGCGCACGGTCGGTCCCGCAGTCACTTCGATTTCTACTTCGGCTCACCGGGATGGTGGGGGCCGAGCTACTACCGCCCCTGGCCGCCCTATTACTACTACGAACCGCGCACCGTGATCATCGAGCGTGAACCGCCGGTCTATATCCAACGGCCGATGCCGCAGGTGGCGCCGGCACCGGCCCCGGCGCCGCAGGCTGCGCCGCGCGTCTGGTACTACTGCCCGAATCCGGCCGGCTATTACCCCTACGTGCAGAACTGCCCGCAGCCCTGGGTGAGCGTCGACCCCAGCACGGTGGCGCCCCCGCCTGGGCAGTGAGCGGACGGTTCATACCAGATCCAGGAGAACGAGCGTGAACGTGATCCCGAAGATAATCGTTGTCGCCACCGCGATCGCGGCGGGCGGTTGCGCCTACCAGCCAACCGGTCCGAGCCAGATGGCCTTGCCCGGCACGGGTTCCAGCTTCGAGCGCTTCCAGGCGGATGACATGACCTGCCAGGCCTACGCTCAGCAGGCGTCGGGTGGCCTGTCGACGCAGGAAGGTGCGCAGAAAGGCGCCGTCGACAGCGCGGTCGCCGGCACCCTGCTCGGCGCAGCGGCCGGTGCCCTGATCGGCGGCGCCACCGGCGACGCCGCGACCGGCGCCGGCATTGGCGCCGGCAGTGGCCTGCTGCTCGGTGGCGCGGCCGGCAGTGATGCCTACGCGACGTCCGGTTACCGCGTGCAGGACCGCTACGACAACGCCTATATCCAGTGCATGTACGCGCGCGGCCACCAGGTTCCGGTACCGGCGAGCGTCGCCGCCCTGCAGCAGGCGCAGCCGGCACCACAGGTCGTGGCGCCTGCACCGGCTGCGGCCGTGCCGCCCGGGGTCGCCGCCTACCCACCGCCCAATACGCCACCCCCGCCCGGCTATTGAAACAAGCTTGGAACCCCGGCGGTCAGCACCAGGATTGCTGGCCGCTCGGGTGATGCAGCAGCTCGCGGACATTCGCTTCGAGCACGCGGTAGCCGACGTTTCCGGTCAGCATCTGGCGGCCCTCGTTGAAGACCAGGGTGGGGCTCGCGCGCACGTGCAGGTCGGCGGCGGCCATGGCGTCGTCGGCGAGCAGCGCGTGTGCCCTGCCGTCGTCGAGACGGGCGCCCAGCGCGTCGACATCGCAACCGGCGTCGGCCGCGACGTCGAGCAGTACGTCGCGGCAGCCGATATCACGCCCCCCGTCGAAGAACGCGGCACGGATGGCATGGTCGAGTCGGCGGAGCTGGCCTCGGGTCGCGGCATCGTCCGTTTCGAGGCTGCGCGCCGCACTCAGCAGCAAGTGTGCCGGCATGGACGAGGCCGGCACGCAATCGCGCCAAGCCGCGGGGTGCAGGTTGACGTGTGGAAAGCGCTCGGCGACCTCGGCGACATGGACGGCATAGGCAGTGTGTCCACCGCGATTCGCCCACTGGCGTTCGAGCTTGCCCGGGACGTCGCCGAAGACGCTGAAGTAGCGGAAGTCGAAGGCGACGTCCTCCGCAAAGTTGCGTTCGAGTTCGCTGACCCGGATCTGGGCGACGTACGCCCAGATGCACAGCACGTCGGAGAAATGGGTGACCTGTATCGCCATGGGCCTCTCGCCGCGGAGGGTTCGGTTCGTGAAATGGAGGGGTAGTATCGCGGTCGGCGAGCGCCACGGCTTGCCCCTCGTCAAGCGCCCGACGCGCAGGGCCGCGTTTGGGGCGGCCGTGTCCGATCTGCGATAATCCGCCGCCTCCAGCTCAACTCCCGAGAACGCCGCGTTGGAATTTCTCTACGATCGCCTGTCGCGCGGCTTGTTGTGCCTGTGCGGCGTCTTCCTGGCGGCCACCGCACTGGCCGAGTCGTCGGCACCACCGCCCCCCACGGTCACGGTGGCCAAACCCGTGTTCCGCAAGATCACCGAGTGGGACGAGTACACCGGCCGTTTCGTCGCCGCCGAGCGCGTCGACGTGCGCGCGCGGGTATCGGGTTACCTGGAGTCGGTGCACTTCGCCGAGGGCCAGATGGTCGAGCCCGGCCAGTTGCTGTTCGTGATCGACCAGCGGCCGTTCCAGGCTGAAGTGACCCGCGCCCGTGCCGAGGTGGACCGCGTCTCGACCCAGCTCAAGGTCGCGCAGCTCGAGTACGAGCGCGGCCAGCGCCTCGAATCCTCGCGCGCCATGAGCCGCGAGACGATGGAAGAGCGCCGCGCGCGGCGCGATGCCGCCCAGGCCGAAGTCGACGCGGCCCGCGCAGCGCTGCGTACCGCCGAGCTCAATCTCGGTTTCACCGAGATCCGCGCCCCCATGGCCGGGCGCCTTTCCGACATCCGCGTCGATGTCGGCAATCTCATTTCCGGCGGCTCGGCCGATTCCACCGTGCTGACGACGATCGTCAGCCTCGATCCCATCGAACTCGAGTTCGAGGGGTCGGAGGCCGAGTTCCTGCGCTACACCCGCCTCGACACCGCCGGCACGCGGCCGTCGTCGCGCGATGCGCCGAACCCGGTCGAGGCACGGCTCATCGACGAAGCCGACTGGGTGCACAAGGGCCACATGACCTTCGTCGACAACGAACTCGACCCGGCGACCGGCACCATGCGTGGACGGGCGACCTTCGACAATCCCGACCACGTGCTCTTGCCGGGCATGTTCGCACGTGTGCGCCTGTTCGGCGCCGGCCAGCACGAGGCCGTGCTGGTGCCCGACGAAGCCATCACCGCCGACCAGGCGCTCAAGCTCGTGCTCGTGGTGGGCGAGGGCAACGTCGTCGAGGCGCGCCCGGTCAAACTGGGCCCGCTGATCGATGGCCTGCGCGTGGTGCGCGAGGGGCTCACCGCAGACGAACGCATCGTCACGGTCGGCCTGCTGCGCGCGCGCCCGGGGCAGCCGGTGACGCCCGAAGAAGTCGCGCTAGAGACCGGCGAGGCGCGCTGACCCCGGATGCGCCTGTCACATTTCTTCGTCGACCGGCCGATCTTCGCCTCGGTCATCTCGATCGTCATCACCCTGACCGGCGCGATTGCCTATTTCACGCTGCCCATTGCGCAGTACCCCGAGATCGTACCGCCGACCATCCAGGTCACGGCGACCTACCCGGGCGCCAGCGCCGAGACGCTGGCCAAGACCGTGGCGACGCCGCTCGAACAGGAGATCAACGGCGTCGACGACATGCTGTTCATGCAGTCGTCGGCCACCGGTGACGGTCGCCTGACCATCAGTGTCACCTTCGAGCTGGGTACTAACCTCGATCTTGCCCAGGTCCTGGTGCAGAACCGCGTCGCCATCGCCGAGCCGCGCCTGCCGGAAGACGTGCGCCGACTCGGCGTCAACGTGGCGAAGAACTCGCCCGACATGTTGATGGTGTTGCACATCTACTCGCCGGACGGCTCGCGCGACGCAACCTACCTGTCGAACTACGCCCGCACCCAGATCGTCGACCGCCTGGCGCGGCTCAAGGGCGTGGGGCAGTACAGCATCTTTTCCGAGCGCGCCTACTCGATGCGCATCTGGATCGACCCCGAGCGGGCGGCGGCACGCGATCTCACCGCCAACGAAATCGTCGACGCGGTGCGCAAGAACAACGTGCAGGTGGCCTCGGGACGCTTGAACCAGCTGCCTATCCCCGAGCCCTCGGCCTTCGAGATCCCGATCGAGAGCCAGGGCCGTTTCATCGATCCCGAGCAGTTCGGCGACATCGTGGTCAAGCGCGCGCCGGGCGGGCGCATCACGCACCTGCGTGACGTCGCGCGGGTCGAACTCGGTGTGCAGGACTACTCGACCATCGGCTACTTGGACGGCAAGACCGCGTTGCCCATCCCGGTCTTCCAGCGACCGGGATCGAACGCACTCGAAACGGCGCGTTCGATCGAGAATCTCCTGGCCGAGCTCAAGGCGGACATGCCGTCAGGCGTCGACGCCACCATCGCCTTCAATCCGACCAGGTTCATCGAGCAATCGGTGCACGAGGTCTACATCACCATCTTCGAGGCGATGCTCCTGGTCGTGCTGGTCATCCTGGTCTTCCTGCAATCCTGGCGTGCCGCGATCATCCCGATCGTCGCCATTCCGATTGCGCTGATCGGCACCTTCGCGGTGATGGCGGCGTTCGGTTTCTCGATCAACAACCTCACCCTGTTCGGCCTGGTGCTGGCGGTCGGCATCGCGGTCGACGACGCCATCGTCGTCGTCGAGAACATCGAGCGCTACCTGCGCCAGGGCCTGTCACCGCGCGACGCCGCGCACAAGACGATGGACGAAGTCGGCGGCGCGCTGGTCGCCATCGCGCTGGTGCTGTCCGCGGTCTTCGTGCCGACGGCCTTCATCAGCGGCATTGCCGGGCAGTTCTATCGCCAGTTCGCGCTCACCGTCGCCAGCGCGACCGTCATCTCGGCCGTGGTTTCGCTGACCCTGTCACCGGCACTGGGTGCCTTGCTGCTGAAGACCCACGGCGAGGACCACGCCCCCGGTCTGCTCGCGCGCACCCTCAGTGCCCCCTTCCGTGGCTTCGCCGCGGCATTCAACTTCGGTTTCGAGCGCTTCGCTGGTGGCTATGCCTGGCTGACCCACCGCCTGCTGCGCATCGCGCTGGTGATGCTGCTGATCTATGCCGGGCTCATCGCGCTCACCGGGTTCCAGTTTCGCGGCGTGCCGACGGGATTCATTCCGCAACAGGACCAGGGCTATCTCATCACCGTCTACCAGTTGCCGCCTGGCGCTTCGCTGACACGTACCGACGCCGTCATCCGGCGCGCGACGGAACTCCTCATGGCGATGCCCGAGATGGCCCACAACGCGGGTTTCGCCGGCTTCGACGGCGCGACCCGCACCAATGCCAGCAACGCGGGCGCCATCTTCGCGCCGCTGAAACCCTACGAGGAGCGGGCCGACATGGGCATCGCCATCGAGCAGACGGTGGCGGAGGCGCAGCAGCGTCTCGGGTCCATCCGCGAGGCGATGGCTTTCGTCGTGCCGCCGCCGCCGGTGCGCGGCATCGGTACCGGCGGCGGCTGGAAGCTCTACGTGCAGGACCGTGCCGGCCGTGGTGTGGCCGAACTCGAACGCGTGACCCAGCAGCTCATCGCGGCCTGCAATGCCGACCCCAAGCTCGCCCGGGTGTTCACTACCTTCAATACGGCGACGCCGAAGGTCTACGCGGACATCGACCGCGTGCGCGCCGAAAAGCTGCAGGTCCCGGCTGAGCGCGTGCTCGACGCGCTCGAGATCTACCTCGGTTCGGCCTACGTCAACGATTTCAATTTCCTCGGCCGCACCTACCGGGTGACGGCGCAGGCCGAGGGCAGTTACCGCGACGAACGCGAGGATCTGCTCAAGCTGCGGACACGTTCGGATTCGGGCGCAATGGTACCGCTGGGTTCGCTGACCACCTTCCGCGACCTGACCGGGCCCTACCGGGTATCGCGCTACAACCTCTATCCCGCCGCCGAGGTGCAGGGTGTGGCGGCGCCCGGCGCATCTACCGGCGAGGCCATCGCGGCGGTCGAGCGCATCGCGGCCGAGGTGCTGCCGGACGGCTTCGGTTTCGAGTGGACCGACATGGCCCTGCAGGAGAAGCTCGCCGGCAACACGGCGCCGGTCGCCTTCTCGCTCGCCGTCGCTTTCGTCTTCCTCGTGCTCGCCGCCCTCTACGAGAGCTGGACCCTGCCGCTCGCGGTGATCCTGATCGTGCCGATGTGCTTGCTGGCCTCGATCACCGGGATCGGTTGGCGCGGCATGGACAACAACATCCTCGTCCAGGTCGGTTTCATCGTGCTTATTGGCCTCGCCGCCAAGAACGCCATCCTGATCGTCGAGTTCGCGCGCCAGGCCGAGCGCGAAGGCCTCGATCGCGTGGCCGCGGCGGAGCGTGCCGCGGCCACGCGCCTGCGCCCGATCCTGATGACTTCGTTCGCGTTCATCATGGGCGTCGTGCCGCTGGCGATCGCGACCGGCGCCGGCGCCGAGATGCGCCAGTCGCTCGGCACGGCGGTATTCTCCGGCATGGTTGGCGTGACTCTGTTCGGCCTGCTGTTCACGCCGGTGTTCTATATCGTATGTCGGGCGCTGGCGCAGTTCTTCGCACGGCGGCGTGCCGGCAGTCCGCAGGCAGGAGGGATCGCGTCATGAAGGTTCGGGCCATCGTACTGGCCTCGTTGACCCTCGCCCTCGCGGCGTGCAGCGCGGTAGGACCGGATTACCACGCGCCGGAGCAGACCACCGCGAATGCCGTCGATACCTGGCCGAGCGGGGCCGCCGCCGCGGGCGCGGTCAGCAGCGCCGCGCCGCCGGAAGCGTGGTGGCGCGAGTTCGGCGATACCACGCTCGAACGCCTGGTGGAGCGTGCCGTGGCGGCCAACTACGACCTGCGCGTTGCCGTCGCCAACGTCGAGGCGGCGCGGGCGGCGCTGGCCGGCGTCGACACCCGTCGCCGGCCGCGGGTCGACGTCAACGGCACCGTACAGGAACGGCGCGATGCCGCGGGCCTCATCGTGCTCGCCGATCCCGACCAGCGCTTTCCGACCACCACCAGCGGGACATTCAGCGCGGACCTCGGCTGGGAGATCGATCTCTTCGGCCGCGTGCGCCGCTCGATCGAGGCGGCGGTGGCCGATCTCGGTTCGGTGCAGGCCGTGCGCGACGCCGTCACCACGGCCGTGCTGGCCGAGGTCGCGCGCAATTACGTCGACCTGCGTGGTGCCCAGGCGCGTCTGTCGGTCGCGGAGCACAACGTCGACGTGCAACGACAGACCCTCGAACTCGTCGACCTGTTGCTGCAGGAAGGCGCGGCGACCGATCTCGACGTCGCCCGCGCGCGCACCCAACTGCTCAGCAGCGAGGCGACGATCCCGCGTCTGCGGGCCGCGGCACGGGCCGCGGCGAATCGACTGACGACCTTGACCGCCCAGCCCCCGGGCGCGCTGGATGCCGAACTCGCGACCCCGGCACCCCTGCCGTCACTGCCGGAAGTGGTCGCCGTCGGCGCGCCGCTCGACCTGCTGCGTCGTCGCGCTGACATCCTCGCCGCCGAACGCGCCATTGCCGCCGCGGCCGCGCGCATCGGTATCGCCACGGCCGATCTCTACCCGACGGTGTCCCTGGGCGGGCGCGTGGGCGTCGGTGGCACGCCGCTGTCGTCACTGACCGCGGCCGGTGGCCCGTTCTTCGCGCTCGGCCCGACGCTGACCTGGAACGTGTTCGATCGCGCGGCGATCTATGCGCGCATCGGCCAGCAGGACGCAGCCGCCGCCGCCAGCGTGGCGCGTTTCGAAGCGACGGTGACGGGGGCGCTGGAGGAGGTCGACACCGCGCTCCGGAGCTGGCTCGACGAACGCGAGCGGCGCGCCCGCCTCGAACAGGCGCGCAGCGCCAGTCGCGACGCCCGCCGCCTCGCGCAACTGCGCTATCGCGAGGGCGTCGAGGATTTCCTCACGGTACTCGACGCCGAACGCCGCCTGCTGGAAATCGAGGATCAGCTCGCCTTGTCGGAAATCGCGCTGGCGCAGAGCCTGGTCGCGATCTACCGCGCGCTGGGCGGCGGCTGGGAAGCGACATCACCACCGGAATTCGCGCCTTACGTGCCTTGAACCACGGCATGGGTCGAGGTCACGCGGTGGCCATGGCGAGTGCCCGCGCGCCGGCGTAGTCGGTCTTGCCGCTGCCGAGTTTCGGCATCGTCTCGACCCGCACCCATTGCTCGGGAACCATCAACGCGCTCAAGCCGCTCGCGAGACAGCGGGCGCGCACGTCCGCCTCGTCGAAGGCAGGGGCATCCGCCGGTACCAGCGCGACCAGGCGTTCGCCCTTGCGTGCATCCGGGAGGCTGACCACGACCGCTTCGATGTCGGCGCCGAGCGCCTCGGCCAGGGCCCGTTCGACGGCGCCCAGGCTGACCATCTCGCCGCCGATCTTGGCGAAGCGCGAGTAGCGATCGACGATGGTCAGGAAGCCGTCCTCGTCGAGATGGCCCTTGTCGCCGGTCTTGTACCAGCGCCGCCCGTCGAGTTCGACGATGGCCTGCGCCGTGCGTGCGGGATCGTCCAGATAGCCGACCATGACCTGCACGCCACCGATCAGGATCAGGCCGTCCTCGCCGACGGGTAACGCTGCCAGCGTCTCTGGATCGACGACGCGAAAGCTCGAACCTGGCAGCGGCAGGCCGACCGTGCCCGCGCGACTGCCGGCCTGCAGCCGCCAGTTGCTCGGGTCGAGGTAGTCGGGGATGTTGACGCTCGCCACCGGCGTCGTCTCGGTGGCGCCGTAGCCTTCGTAGATCGGCTTGCCGAATTTCTGCGCGAAGCCTTCGCGCACGGCCGGGTCGAGACGTTCCGCCCCGGCGACAATCAGCCGCAGGGGCTCGAGCATCGGCGGCAGCACGCGCTGGTTGCGCAGGTAGAAGCGCAGGAAGGTCGAGGTGCCACAGAGCATGGTCGCACGGTGACGGTAGACGGCCTTGGCGATGTTGACGACGTCAGCCGGATCGGGATGGACCAGCACCGGGATGCCTTCGAGCAGCGGCAGCAGGGTGGTCACGGTCAGGCCGAAGGCGTGGAACAGGGGCAGGCTGCCGACGATCATGTCGCCCGCCACGGGGTTCAGCATGTCGGTCGTCTGCTTGATGTTGGCGAGCACGTTGCGATGATCGAGGACCACGCCCTTGGGCTGGCCTTCGCTGCCACTGGAGAAGAGGATGACCGCAGGTGCCCGCGCGTCGCCGCCGGCGCCATGCACGCGGGCCAGCACTGCCGCCGGCAGCAGCTTGAGCATCAACCAGCTCGCCAGCAGCTGCGCCCGGCCCAGCGCGGCGCGTTCGCTTTCCATTTCGTACACGCGGCAGCCGCTCAGCGCTTCGCCTGCACCGCTGCCACGCTGTTCCAACTTGCGCAGGAACTGCGCCGAGGTATACACCTCCTCGATGCCGGCGCGGGTAATCGCGGCGCGGATGGCATCGGCGCTGGCGGTGAAGTTGAGATTGACCACGGTCCGCCCCGCGGTCAGGGCGGCCAGGTTGACCAGTGCGCCGGCGGTGCTCGGCGGCAACATGATGCCGACGGCGCCGCGACCGCGATGACGCAGGCGGCGGGCGAAGGCAAGCGTCGCGCAGGCGAACGCGGTGCGCGACAACTTGCGGCCGGTCGATTCGACGATCGCGACCTCGCCGCCCGCGCGCCGCATGGTCGCGAGCCAGGCTTGTGGCAGGGTGCCGAGGGTGGCGACATAGTCCTCCCAGGCCGCGATCGAGAGTTCCGACACCGCCTGCTTGACCTCGCCGGCGCTGGCCGTGAGCGGCATCGGGGCGCCGAAGGCCACCACGATCGCGCGGCGCGGGCCGCGCAGGTTGCGTGCGCGCAAGCCGGGAGACGAGTGGGAGAATTGGCTGCCCCACAGGCCGCGCAGGTAGAAAGGCACGATGATGGCGCCGCTGTCGGCGGCCTTGGCTGCGGCGCGTTCGAAGCCGCGTTTGAACTCGTTCAACTGGCCGTGGCGGCTGATGGTTCCTTCGGGGAACAGGCACACCACCTCGCCGGCACGGAGCAACTCGGCAATCGTCTCCAGCGATTGTTCCGCCGCGCCCGGCGCGATCGGTACGACGCCGACGAAGTCGAGGAACCAGCGCAGGTACCAGCGTTCGTAGATGTCGCGCGCCATGACGAAACGGATCGGGCGCGGGCTCGCCATGGCGACGACGGCCCAGTCGATCCACGACACGTGGTTGCCAAGCAGCAGCACACTGCCGCTGCGCGGAATCGACTCCATGCCGCTGACCTGCAGGCGGTAATGGAGGGCGAAGACGCGGGCGATGAGCAGGCGCACCAGCGACTGCGGCAGCTTGTAGACGGTGTAGGCGGCGCCACCGATGGCGATCACGGTCAGCATGGCCATCAGCCCGATGCCGCTGTAGCCGCGCCAGGCGAACAGCACGGTCAGGCCGAGGAAGGCGATCATGACCAGGTTGTTGACCAGGCTGCTGGCGGCCAGCATACGGCCGAGTTCGTCGGCCTCTGAATTGAACTGAATGAGCGCATTGAGCGGCACGATGAACAAGGCGCCGAAGAGGCCGAGCGCGAAGAACAGCAGCGCCTGTGTCGTCGCGTTGTCGAACACCGACATCAAGGCCAGTGCGGCGGCGACGCCGATAGCGCCGACAGGGATGAACCCGGTTTCGATATGCGCGCGCGACAGGGTCGCGGCGAGTACCGAACCTGCCACCATGCCGACACTTGCGGCGGCCATGATGAGCTGGATGGTGGCGACGTTGTCGAGGGCAAGGAAGTTCTCGGCGAACGTCGGATAAACCGCGATCAGGACCTGGGCGATCGACCAGATGATGGACAGGCCGATGACCGACAGGCGCAGGACCGGGCGCCGCCACAAGGCGCCCAGCGTTTCGCGCAGGTAATCGCCGCGACGGTAGGCGGCGACGTCGAAGGCGATCGCGGGGTCGTCCGGCCGCGTCTGCGGCAGGCGCAACGTCAGGAAGTACTCGGCGCTCGCGGCGGCGACGAGGTACCAGCCGAGCGGCGCGATGGTATCGAGGATGCTGGCCGGATCCGGGCCGGGCGTCGACTCCAGCAAGTGCTCGAAGCCGAATGAGAAGGCGAGCATGGCGATGAGGATGGCGCCGGTGCTCGCGGCCTGGATCAGGCCGTTGGCGGCGGCGAGATCCTCGATCCCGGCCAGTTCCTTGATGTAACCGAGCTTGGCCGGTCCGTAGAGGGCGCTCTGCACGGCGAGGAGCAGGGTGCAGGCGAAAGCGGCAACGAACCAGCCCCGGTAGTAGCACACCGTGATGGCGAGCGTGATGGCGACGGCGACCAGGGCGGCGCGGCGCATCACGCGCGGCTTGGCATAGCGGTCGGAGAGGAAACCCGCTGGCGTCATCAACAGGACGAACGGCAGCAGGATCAGCGCATTGACGAGGCCCGTCAGCGCGATCTGCACGCCGCCATCGAACACCTTGAACACGGTGTTCTGGACGATGACCTTGTGGCCGAGATCGACGAAGGCGTTGAGAAACGCGATGGACACCAGGGGCAGGAACCCCCGCAAGCGGAACAAGCGCAACATGAGCCTCTCCTTCGGCGTGGCCTGAAGTTGAACAGAACGCGGCCGAGACTGATAGACGGCATCGAATCATGCAACCAAAAATCCGAATGTCGCCATATTCAGACCTTTTGGTATCGAAAAATGATACTTTCGGGGCGTGGCACAAACCTCCCTCCTGATCGACGCCCTGAAGCGCGCACTGCGTGCGCGAGGACTGACCTACAACGACGTCGCCAGCGAACTCGGCCTGTCGCTGGCGAGCGTCAAGCGCCTGTTCGCCGAGGAGAGCCTGTCGCTGAGACGGGTCGACGCCATCTGTGCCCTGCTCGACATGGAGATGACCGATCTGCTGCAGACGATGAATGCGCAGGAGCGCCGCTTGCGCCAGCTCGGCGAAGCACAGGAAGCCGCCATCGCCGGCGACGTCAAGCTGCTGCTGGTCACCGTCGCGGTACTCAACCGCCTCGGCGTTCCGGACATCCTCGCGCGCTTCCGCATCGACGAACTCGAATGCGTCCGCCACCTCGCGTGGCTGGACCGTCAGGGGTTGATCGAACTGCTGCCGGGCAACCGGGTGCGCCTGCGTGTCGCCTCCAACTTCGCCTGGCGCGCGGGTGGACCGATCCAGCGGTTCTTCCGTCAACGCCTGGGCCGGGAATACTTCGAGTCGCGCTTCGACGCCGAGAGTGAATGCCTGTTCGTGCTGAACGGGTTGCTCACCCCGGCCACCGTCCAGCAGTTCAAGCGCCGCCTCGAACGCCTGGTCGCCGAGTTCGAGAGCCTGAACGAGGACGATGCGACGCAGCCGGTGGCATCGCGCAGCGGCCAGACCGTGGTACTCGCGATGCGGCCCTGGGTATTCGGCGCGTTCGCCGAATACCTGCGCTGACGCTCAGGCGGCCGCCGCCCGCCTTGGCGTACACTGGCGCCCCCTGAACCGAGCCACGACGCCGCGCACGTTCCTGCCATGACCGCACCCGCCACGCCGCGCATCGGCTTCGTCAGCCTGGGTTGCCCCAAGGCCCTGGTCGACTCCGAGCGCATCCTCACCCAGCTCCGACTGGACGGCTACGACATCGCGCCGAGCTACGACGGCGCCGACCTCGTCGTCGTCAACACCTGCGGCTTCATCGACAGCGCCAAGGCCGAGTCGCTGGAGGCCATCGGCGAGGCGCTGGAGGAGAACGGGCGGGTCATCGTCACCGGCTGCATGGGCGCGCAGGCCGACGACATCCGCGCCATCCATCCCGCGGTGCTGGCCGTGACGGGGCCACACCAGTACGAGGCGGTGTTGGGCGAAGTCCACCGCCATGCGCCGATCGAGCGTGCGCACGATCCCCGGCTCGACCTCGTGCCCGCGCAGGGCATCAAGCTCACGCCACGGCACTATGCCTATCTCAAGATTTCCGAGGGCTGCAATCACAGCTGCAGCTTCTGCATCATTCCCGCGCTGCGCGGTCGCCTGGCGAGCCGCCCGATCGGCGACGTCGTGGCCGAAGCCGAGCGCCTGGTCGCGGCCGGCGTGCAGGAACTGCTGGTGATCTCGCAGGACACCAGCGCCTACGGCTCGGACCTCAAGTACCGTACCGGCTTCCACGGCGGGCGGCCGCTCAAGACCGATTTCGAGACGCTGTGCCGCGCGCTCGCCGAACTCGGCGTGTGGGTGCGCCTGCACTACGTCTATCCCTACCCGCACGTCGACCGCGTGATCCCGCTGATGTCCGACGCGGGCCTGTTGCCCTACCTCGACATCCCTTTCCAGCACGCCAGCCCACGCGTGCTCAGGGCCATGCGCCGGCCGGCCGCGAGTGAACGTACCTTGGAACGCATCCGACGCTGGCGCGAGTTGCAGCCGGACATCGCCATCCGCAGCACCTTCATCGTCGGCTTTCCGGGCGAGACCGACGCCGAGTTCGAGGAGCTGCTCGACTTCCTGCGCGCGGCGCGCTTGGACCGCGTCGGCTGCTTCCAGTACTCTGCGGTGGACGGCGCGGCCGCCAACGCCTTGCCGGGCGCGGTGCCGGAGACGGTCAAGGCCGAGCGCTGGGAACGCTTCATGGCCGTGCAGGCCGAGATCAGTCGCGCGCGCCTCGCCGCCCGTGTCGGTCGCGAGATCACCGTGTTGGTGGATACCGTCGACGGCGCCGCGGCCGTCGCACGGGGCACCTTCGATGCACCCGAGATCGACGGTCTCGTGCATGTCGAGGACGCGGCCGGACTCGTTGCCGGTGATCGCCTGCGGGTGCGGGTGACGGACGCGGATGACTACGATCTCGTCGCCGTGCCGGTAGCGACGACGGCGCCGACGTCATGAGCAATCACGCCGCCAGGGGATACGTCGCGTGAGCAAGGTCGCCTTCATCGGTCTCGGCGTGATGGGATTCCCCATGGCCGGGCATCTCGCCCGCGCTGGTCACGCCGTCGTGGTCTACAACCGGACGACGACCAGGGCGACGGCCTGGCTCGAGGCGAACACAGGGCGGCGTGCCGCATCGCCGCGTGCAGCGGCAGCTGAGGCCGAATTCGTGTTCACCTGCGTCGGCAACGACGACGATCTGCGCGAGGTGTTGCTCGGTCAGGCGGGCGCGGCCCACGCGGCCAAGACCGGCGCCGTCTTCGTCGATCACTCGACGACCTCGGCCACGGTCGCGCGCGAGGTCGCGAGCATCCTCGCCGAACGCGGTCTGCACTTCGTCGATGCGCCGGTCTCGGGCGGCCAGGCCGGCGCCGAACGGGGCATCCTCACCGTCATGTGCGGCGGCGAAGCAGGCGCGTTCGAACGCGCCCGGCCCGTGATCGAGGCCTACGCGCGAGCCTGCACGCTGCTCGGCCCGTCGGGCAGCGGCCAGCTGGCCAAGATGGTCAACCAGGTCTGCGTTGCCGGTGTCGTCCAGGGACTGGCCGAGGGGCTCGACTTCGGTCTGCGTGCCGGGCTCGACATGCCGCGCGTGCTCGAGGTCATCGCCAAGGGCGCCGCGCAGTCCTGGCAGATGGAGAACCGCGGCAACACCATGTGCGAGGGGCGCTACGATTTCGGTTTCGCCGTCGACTGGATGCGCAAGGACCTTGGCATCGTGCTCGAAGAAGGCGCGCGCAACGGCGCCGCGCTCGAGGTCACGCGACTCATCGACGGCTTCTACGCCGAGGTCCAGGCGCTCGGCGGCGGGCGCTGGGACACCTCCAGCCTGCTCGAGCGGCTGCGCCGGGAGCGCGACTGATCCGATCGGGACGAGGCAGCACCCGGCCTGGCGGGGGCATCGTCGATGCGCGCCCGATCAATCGCTTACCCCTCGGGGTCAGACCCCAACGTTATCGCTGCGTGTCGCAACGTCAATAGCTTAGGCGTCGGGGTCTGACCCCGAACCCGGTGGGCGGGCGAGGCCGCGCAGGAACTCCTCGGTCGCCGGATCGGCGGGGAAGAACGACTCCACGCGGATCTCGTCAGTGGTGATGTCGGCCGGCGTGCCGAAGGTTGCGATCAGCGTGAACAGGCGCACCTCCATCTCGCCCTGACCGAGCACCAGGGGCAGGACCGGGGGCGGCTCGAAGTCGGGCGGCGGCGTGTGCCAGTGTGCGGGGATGGCCGGATCGTCACGCAGCATTTGGAGCACCGCGGGAAGCGGGCCACCGCGGATCGCCGCCTCGCGCAGGCTGCGCGCGATCATGACCGGCGCGATGACCTCGAAATTTCGGATGAACGGCCGCGCGCCGGATTCGGCGAAGGTCAGCCGCAGCAGGTTGCGCGGGCCGTCGGGACAACACGCCTGCCACACCGCGTCGGTTTCGCCGAACAGGCCGACCAGCGCGTCGAACGCGCGGTTGGCCATGAGCAGATCGTAAGCGCGATCGATCACCACCGCGGGGTAGGGCTCGTGGTGTTCGAGCATGCGCGTCAATGCGCCGCGGACCGCTACCATGCCGTCGTCCGCCAGCGCGCGTTGGGGAAAGCAGGGTGCGAAGCCGGCCGCCGCGAGCAGCGTGTTGCGCTCGCGCAGTGGCACATCGAGGGCATCCGACAGCGCCAGCACCATGTCGCGGCTCGGCCGTGCCCGTCCCGATTCGAGAAAGCTCAGGTGTCGTTGCGAGACCGCGGCATCGAGGGCGAGTTCGAGTTGGCTCAGGCGGCGTGCGCTGCGCCATGCACGCAGCAGGTGACCGAAGGGCGGTGACGCGTTGAGGGCGGCTTGGACCATGGCGGTGACCCCGGAACGAATGATGCTTGCTCGACGTTTGCCACTCTAGCGGCAGCCATCGGTCCGCCAATTACCTCGTGGGTAATTGCAGCGCTGCAGCGTGGCGCGGAGAGTCGGCACGGTCAACGTCAAGCAGGAGTTCTGTCATGAACTGGAGAACCGTGTTGCTCGCACTGGTGCTGGTCGATTTCAGCGTGCTGAGCGCCCTGGCGATCGCCGAGGTCGGCTACCTCGGCATCTTCCGCGCCGGGCTGGCCAACTGGGGCGCGGCGCAGATCCTCGCCGACCTCGTCATCCTCTGCGTGCTCGCCATGCTGTGGATACGTGCCGACGCCCGTGCCCGCGGCCTCAACCCGTGGCCGTTCATCGCCGTCACCGCGGTGGCGGGTTCCTTCGGGCCCTTGTGCTACCTGTTGCGTCGCGCATGGCGTGGCGGCACGGCGCCCTCAGTGGCAAGCCAGGCGCACGGCGCATGATCGTCACCGGCCTGGTCGCGCTCGCGTTCGGCGCCATGGGCGTGGTCGCCCTCGCGCAGCCGGTCCGGGTCACCACGTTGCTCGGTGTGGCCGCGCCAGCCGCGCTGCTGCGCAACGAGGTTCGCGCGGTGTACGGCGGATTCGGCGTGGCGATGGCGGCCGTCCTGCTCTGGAGCTGCGAAGCCGGCGACCTCGGGCGGGGGGTGCGCTACGCCGTCGCCGCCGCGCTGGGCGGCATGTGTGCGGGACGCGTCGCGGCCTGGTGTGTGGAGAGCGCTGGCCCCTGGCCGCGGGTGTTCGCCGCGGTCGAGGCGGCGGGCGCCATGACGCTGGCGTTCGCCGACTGACGACGACGTCAGTTCACGTTGCGCGAGCGGCCGGCCCAGTACGGGTCGCGCAGCTCGCGGCGCAGGATCTTGCCGGACGGATTGCGCGGCAGGGCGTCGACGAAGTCGACCGACTTCGGCACCTTGAAACCGGCGATGCGCGTGCGCGCGAAGGCAATGAGGGCAGCGGCATCGAGCGTGCTGCCCGGCGCCCGCACGACGACCGCCTTGACCGCTTCGCCCCAGCGTTCGTCGGGCACGCCGATGACCGCGACGTCGGCGACGTCGCTGTGCCCGAACAAGGCGTTTTCGACCTCCGCCGGGTACACGTTCTCACCACCGCTGACGATCATGTCCTTCACGCGGTCGTGGATGTAGAGATAGCCCTCGTCGTCGAAGTAGCCGGCATCGCCGGTATGGAACCAGTTGTCGCGGATGGCCTCGGCGGTGGCCTCGGGGCGGTTCCAATAGCCCTTCATGACGATGTCGTGGCGGATGACGATCTCGCCCACCGTACCTGGCGGCACGGTCCGGCCATGACCGTCGCGCACCTCGATGTCGATGCCCGGGTAGGGCTTGCCACAGGAGCGCAGCTTGCCCGCCGCGTGGCCCGCGGGGTTGAGGCAGGTGCCGGCACCCGACGTCTCGGTCAGGCCGTAGAGGCCGTAGAACTCGCAGCCGAAGATGCGCTGGGCGGTGGCGAGGAGGTCCTCGGCGATTGGCGAGGCGCCATAGAAGAGTTTCTGCAGTGACGAGAAGTCGCATTCACCGACGCGTGGGTGCTGGGTGAGGAACAGGATCACGGCGGGGACGAAGAGTGCGTAGTTGACGCCGTAGCGCGGGATGAAATCGAGCACGAGTTCGGGGTTGACCTCCTTCATGACGAGGTTGGTCGCGCCCTGGCCGAGCGAGAACACCCCCATGTTGGCGCCAGCGATGTGGAACACCGGCATGCAGGTAAGGGTCATGCCGCCGGCCTCGAACAAGCCCCACTGCGCTTTCTCGGCGACGCCGAAGAGGGCGTGGAAATTGGCGTTGCTGAGCTGCACGCCCTTGGGGTGCCCGGTGGTGCCGCTGGTGTAGAGCTGGATGACGTCGTCGTCGGGCGCGATGGCGACCAGCGGATCGATGTCCGACGCGGCGTCGCGCCAGGCCGGGAACACGGGCCAGTCGAGATAGGGCGCATCCATCGCGACGATGGCCTTCAGGGTCGGGCAGCCCTCGCGCAGGGCCGCGGCGATGTCGTAGTACTCGGCGCCGACGAACAGCATCTCGCAGCGCGCGTCGTTCAGGATGTACTCGATCTCGGGCGGTGCCAGGCGCCAGTTGACCCCGACCACGACGGCGTTGGCCTTGCAGGCGCCGAAGAGGAGCTCGAAGTAGTAGTCGGAATTCTTGCCGAGGAAGCCGACCCGCGCCTGGTTGCCGACGTCGGCGCCACGGAGCGCATTGGCGACGCGGCTGGTATGGCGATCGAAATCGGCATAGGTGGTTTCGCGGCCGTCGAAAATCTGGGCCAGCGCCCGCGGGCGTTCGCGGGCATGCAGGCGTGGAATGTCGGCGACGGTACGGATCTGCTCGAGGTCGAACACGGGACTCCCCTCAGGATTGCGGCGGACGGCGCGAGCGGCGAGTGTAACCCGGGTGCGCGCCAACTGAACCGGCACGAGCACCGCAGGGGACGTAGACTGCACCGTGCCGGCACGGGGTCGGCGGAGGAGGGGGCGATGACGGCGAAGTCGAAGGCGCGCGTGGGCGCCGTGCTGATGTACGTGTTGGTGACGGGCTGCGGTGGCGAGGCACCGCCCATACCGCCCGACCATCCCTGGCTGACGGCGGCACCGGCGCCGGATCCCAAGGCCGAGGTGCTACCGGCCTGGGTGGTCTACCCGGTCGCGGATGATGCCCGTGCCGAGGCGCTGACCGAACTCGCCGCCGAACCCTACATCCAGATCAGCCCGGGCATGGCTTCGCACTACGCCGGTCAGGATGTGCGCATCCCGGCTGCGATGCGTCCGTTTCTGGTGCGCGCCGTGGCTGCGCCGGGCGCCGCGGTCGAGGTCGAGCAGTTGCAGACCGGGCTCTGGCTGCGCACGCTCGGTGGCGACCCGGAACAGCTCGATGCCGCGCCGCGCGTGGTCCTGCTCGACCCGACGCCGCGCGCGATTTTCGTCACCGCCGAAGCGGCGCGGAGCGTGGACGGCGGCGATTAGGCCGGGTCCGCCACAACCGCGCGCCGCGCCGGCATCGCGTCGACGCCGCCTCGCGGTGTCGCGGACTCCACCCGGTCGTGGCGTGCATCGCGGGCGCCGCCGCGGCGGGAGACACCGACGGTATCCGGGCTAGAATGCCGGCCTCCTTCCCCGTGCTTCCTGGAGGCCGCCGTGACCATACAGCCCGGATCCCTCGCCGCCCGCGATCTCGACAGCATGCTGCACCCGCAGACCCACCTCGCGCAGCATCACAAGTCGGGGCCGATGATGCTCAAGCACGCCGAGGGCGTGTACATGTACGACGACCAGGGCAACCAGTACCTCGAAGGGCTGGCTGGCCTGTGGTGCACGGCGCTGGGTTACGGCAACGAGGAACTGGCACGCGCCGCCTACGACCAGATCAAGGAGCTCTCCTATGCGCAGCTCTTCGCCAGCAAGAGCCACGAGGTCGGCATCCGCCTGGCGGAAAAAATCAAGGAGATGGTGCCGCTGCACAAGTCGAAGGTGTTCTTCGGCAACTCCGGCTCCGACGCCAACGACACCCAGGTCAAGCTGGTCTGGTACTACAACAACGTGCGCGGCCGCCCGGAGAAGAAGAAGATCATCGGGCGCATCAAGGGCTATCACGGCATCACCCTGGCATCCGGCAGCCTCACCGGCCTGCCACCCTCGCACAAGGGCTTCGATCTGCCGCTGGCCGGCGGGCGCTTCCTGCACACCGACCTGCCTCACTACTGGCGCTGTGCCCAACCGGGTGAGTCGGAAGCCGATTTCGCCACGCGCCTCGCCGACAACCTCGAGCAGCTCATCCAGCGCGAGGGCCCCGAGACCATCGCCGCGTTCATCGCCGAGCCGGTGATGGGGGCGGGCGGGGTCGTCACGCCGCCGGCCACCTACTTCGAGAAGATCCAGGCCGTGCTTGCCCGTCACGACATCCTGTTCATCGACGACGAAGTGATCTGTGGCTTCGGGCGCACCGGGCAGGCATTCGGCGCCGACACCTACGGCATCCGTCCCGACTCGATTTCGTTGGCCAAGGCGCTGACCTCGGCCTACCAGCCGTTGTCGGCGGTGGTCGTCAAGGACGAGATTTACCAGGCCTTCGTCCAGGCCTCGGACGAGATGGGCATGTTCGGGCACGGCTTCACCTACAGCGGCCACCCGGTGGCCTGCGCGGTGGGCCTGAAGACGCTCGAGATCTACGAGCGCGATGGCTTGTTCGACCACGCTGCGGGACTGGCGCCGCAGTTCCAGGAACGTCTCGCGCGCTTCCGCGACCACCCGCTGGTCGGCGAGGTGCGCGGCGTGGGCTTGATCGGCGCCGTCGAGCTGGTTGCTGACAGGAAGACGAAGGCGCCGTTCGATCCGGCTGGAAGGGTCGGCGCGGAATGCCTGCGGCACTGTCATGCCAACGGTCTCATCTGTCGCGCCATCGGTGACGTGATGGCGTTCTGCCCGCCGCTCATCATCACCTCGACGCAGGTCGACGAGCTGTTCGACAAGTTCGAGCGCGCCATGGCGGCGACCCTCGACTGGGCCAACGGCGAGGGCCTCCTCGCCGCTTGAGCGCAGCGCCCATCGTGAGCGATAGCCGCCGGGCCCGACTGGCCGCGGCCGGGGCCGAGCTGGAGTACGCCTGGCATGGCGCGCGTGAGCGTGGGCCGGCCCTCGTCCTGCTGCACGAAGGCCTCGGCTGCGTCGCCCTGTGGAAGGATTTCCCCGCCCGCCTGGCGGCCGTCACTGGCCGCCCGGTGCTGGCGTGGTCGCGCGCGGGTTATGGCGATTCGTCACCCATCGAGCTGCCACGCCCGCTCGACTTTCACACCCGCGAAGCACTCGACAGCCTGCCCGCGGTACTGGACGCCGCCGGCATCGGCGACTGCATCCTGGTCGGACACAGCGACGGCGCCTCGATCGCACTCGTGCATGCGGGGCTCGTGCACGACCCGCGCGTGCGCGGCGTCGCCGTGATGGCGCCGCACGTGCTGACCGAGGACAAGACGCTCGACACCATCGCGCAGGCGCGCGACGCCTACGCGGCCGGGCCGCTGCGCGAGCGCTTGCGCCGCTACCACGGCGATAACGTCGATTGCGCCTTCCGCGGTTGGTGCGATGCCTGGCTCGCTCCGGGCTTCCGCGCGTGGTCCATCGAAGCCGCGGTAGCGGCCATCACGGTGCCCGTGCTCGCGATCCGCGGTATCGATGATCCCTACAACACCGCCGTGCACGTCGAGCGCATCGCGGCGCTGGTGCGTGGGCCGGTCACGGTGGAGATGCTGGCCGACTGCGGTCATGCGCCGCACGCCGAGCAGCCGGACGTCGTGCTGGAGAAGCTGAGCGCATTCGTCCGTGAGGTCGACGCGAGTGGGGACGGTTTAGCGGCTCGGGCGTCCGAGCCACGGTCCGGCGCGGACGCAAGGTAAACAGTCCTCGTTCGCGCTCAGGGGCCGTCGACGGTGACGGTGATGGTGCCGGAGGTCAGCGGCGGATCGAACGGGACATGCTTGGCGTCACCGAGGACCAGTTGCAGGGTGTACTTGCCGGGTGGCAGTTCGAGATCGGTTTCGGTCTGACCCTTGCCGAAGTGGCGCACCTGGTCCGTGCTCGGCAACGGTTGGCTGAGGTCGGGCATCGGGTCGGCATTGATCAGCAGGTGGTGATGACCGGTACCCGGCATCTCGACGCCGGCCGGCGCCACCCCCATGCCGCGCAGACCGAAGCGCACCGTGAACTTGCCGTTCACGTGGGTACCGTTGGCGGGGCTGATGAAATAGAGTTCGGCGCCTTCCGGTGCCGGGCTGGCGGCCTGCGCGAGGCCTGCGCCGGCGAGCGCGAGGGCGGCGAGCAGGAGGCGGACGGGGGGTGTGGACATGGCTGTTCTCCGCGAGAAGTGAGTAGGCGGGCGACCCGGTATCCTGGTGTCGTCGACCGCTGTCGAGCGCGCAAGTTTCACGGTTCGGGGCGCCGCCGACAACCCGCCGGTGTCCGAATGTGCGTGGCCGCCTCCCCGCGGTCGTGCGTGCGGCGTTCAGCCTGCACGCAACCGTTGCAGGCAATCGAGCGCCGCGCGTACGGATGCGAAGGCGAAGTCGGCCGGGTCGACCGTGGTGAGCACCAGCCATTCGTGACCCGCGATCTCCGTGTTCGCTGCGATGGCGGGCCGCTCGCCCACGACATCGAGCACGAAGAAGGCGTCGCAGGTGGCATATTCGACGCCGGCGTAGGGGTAGCGGTTGGGTGCACTGCACAGGTAGCAGGGTACCGCCGGCAGGGTCGCCCAGCCGAGTTCCTCGGCGAGTTCGCGCGCAAGCGCGGTTTCCGCGCGTTCGCCGGGATCGACGAAGCCGCCGGGTAGATCGAGCAAGCCGGCACCGGGGGCGTGGGCGCGCCGCGTGGCCAGCAACCGGCCCTGCCAGACGACGAGCGCGGCGGTGGCGCTGGCGGTGTTGTGGAAATAGAGGAAGCCGCAGGTCACGCAGTCGAAGCACCGGCCACGGTCGCCGGCGCTGGCGTGGGCACCGCAGCGCGGGCAGAAGCGGAACAGCGGTGGCTCCAGGCGCACGGCGCGGTCCGGCGCCGGCTCAGCCATGTGCTCGTGCCGCTGCGTCGCGGCGCGCGGCCACCGCGACATCCCTGCCGGCGTGGCTCCGGCCGGGCCTGTGGGTGGGCGTCGTCATGAACGGCATCTTCTCATCGGCACCCCGGGCGGGCCATAGTAGCGCCCGATCCAGTCGCCAGCCGTTCCGCGTCAACTGCATGTCAGCCGAAACCCCGTCCCTGCTCAGCAATCTCGGCGTCGGCACGTTGATGTGCGTGGTGACCGTGTTGACCCATTTCTGGGGCCTGTTGATGCTGACCCACTTGATGCGGCTCGGCCGCCATCACCTGCGCCCGCACGAAGGCCGCGTGCGCCAGGCGCTCGTGCTGCTGCTGGTGATGCTCGGCATCTTCGGCCTGCACACGGTCGAAATCTGGTCCTACGCGCTGGCCTATTTCGCCTTGGACGAATTCGCGACGTTCGAAGCGGCGCTCTACTTCTCGACCTCGGCCTTCACCACCGTGGGTTTCGGTGACCTCGTGATGAGCCCACGCTGGCGGGTGCTGAGCGCCATCGAATCGGCCAACGGCTGGATCCTGTTCGGCTGGTCGACGGCCTTCATGCTGACGGTGACGACACGCCTCAAGCTGCTCGAGCACGAGTGGCTGGAAGCCGGCGAATGAAGCTGCGCGTTCAGCGTCGACCGGCCGCCAGCTCACGGCGGTAACGCCCGGGCGTGGCGCCGTACCAGCGCCGGAAGGAGCGCACGAAACTGCTCGGATCCTGGAAGCCGAGCTCGACCGCGACATCGGTGACGCGCTGGCGCGGATTGGCGAGCAGTTCGCGCGCACGCTGGCGGCGGACGTCGTCGACCAACGCCTGGTAGGAGGTCGAGGCTTCGCGCAGGCGGCGGTTCAGTGTGCTCACCGAGACGTGGAGGTGGGTTGCCATGTCGGCCAGGGTCGGCGGCGTACGCGTTGACCATGGACGCGCGAGGCTGTCGTGCAGCGCTTCGACCACCTGGTTGATGATGGCCGTGCCGGCGTGCTCCTGCGCCGCCGCTTCGCAGCGCCGCAGCGCCGTGGTCCACAGGACTTCGTCGTAGCCCGGGTTGGGCAGCGCGCGCACCGCGGCCGGCATGACCATCGCGGAGCGACGGCCTTCGAAGGTGAAATCGGCGGGGATGATGCGGCGGTAGTCGGTGAGGCTGGCGAGCGCGGCGTGGGGAAACTCGAAGTGCACGCCATCGAGCCGGCCGCCCTGCAGGGTGCGCATGTAGATACCGAGCGTGAGTAGCGCGAACTCGATCAGCAACGGACCGATGTCGCCGAGATCCATCAACGGGCGCAGTTCCACGTGCCACTGCTCCCGATCGCGATGGGTGCTCGAACGCAGGTAGGGAATGCGCGTAGGCATGTAGCGGATGAAGACGTCGAGCCCGTCGCCGAGCGTTGGCGCCGAGGTCCAGGCCGCCGAGATCGGACCGTGGAAACGTTCGGCGACCCGGTGGACCCAGGCCAAGTGCCAGTCGGGGCGGCCCTGCATGGCCGCCGAGTTGCGTGAGCAGGTGAGCTGCTGCTGCACGGTGATGGGGCCGTCGCCATCGAGCACCTCGGCGGCGGTCAAGCCGGTACCGGCGAGCAGGCGTTCGGGATCGTCGGTCGCCTGCGTCATCAGCTTGACGTAGGTGTTGGGCATCGGAAGCTGGGCAATGGCTGACATGACAAGCCGTTTGTGACATGAAATGGCCAAAAAATGACAGCTCAGCCGCTCACCTGTCAATCCCACCCTGCCTATAGTTGATGCGAGTCAAATGCAGGCCGGCGTTTTGTGCGCGGCCGAGAGCGGTACCAGAACGGGGAGAACCTGACCCATGCACGTCGGAATGGCATCCATTTTCCAGAACCCGAACAACGACCAGGGCGTGAGCGACTACGCCATCTACCAGCAGGACATGGCGCTGGCCTACGCCGCCGAAGGCCTCGGCTTCGAGTCGGTGTGGGCGGTCGAGCACCACTTCACCGACTACACCATGACGCCGGACCCGGTGCAGTTCCTCGCCGCCGTCGGCGGGCGCTGCCAGAAGGTCAAGCTCGGCACCATGGTCGTGGTGCTGCCGTGGAACGACCCGATGCGCGTCGCCGAGAAGATCGCCATGCTCGACTGCATGAGCGACGGCCGCGTGCTGTTCGGCATCGGCCGTGGCCTCGGCCGCGTCGAGTTCGAGGGTTTCCGCGTCGACATGAACGAATCACGCGAGCGCTTCGTCGAGTCCGCCGAGATGATCCTCACCGGCCTCGAGCAGGGCTACTGCGAGTACGACGGCAAGCACATCAAGCAGCCCAAGGCACGCATCCGCCCCGAGCCTTTCCGCAGCTTCAGGAACCGTACCTACGCGGCCTCGGTGTCGCCGGAGTCGTGTGCGCTGATGGCCAAGCTCGGTGTCGGCATCCTGATCATTCCGCAGAAGACCTGGGAAGAACACGCTAAGGATCTCGACGACTACAGCACCGTGTTCCGCCAGGTCCACGGCGTCGAGGCGCCGCCGCCCTACGTCGCCGGCTGGGTCGCTTGCGACAAGGATGCCGGCCGTGCCGAGGAGATGGCGCGCGAGTACATCGTCGGCTACTGGCGCTCGGTGGTGAAACACTACGAGATGCAGAGCTCACACTTCTCGACCACCAAGGGCTACGAGTACTACAAGGCACTCAACGAGACCATCGAGGAGCACGGGATCGACGGCATGGCGCAGTTCTTCATGGATCTGCAGATTTGGGGCACGCCCGAGCAGTGCTACGAGAAGATCGCCGAAGTCCATCGTCGCACCAATGCCTGTGGCTTCACCGGCGTGTTCTCGTATGCCGGCATGCCGCACAACGTGGCCATGAGGAATATGGAGCTGTTCGCGAAGGAAGTGGCCCCGCAGCTGAAGAAGCTCGGCGACCGCCCGGCCTTCGACACCGCCGAAGAACAGGCGCCGGCGTTCCTGCGCGCGGTCGGTTGAGTCACGACGGCGGCGTGCTGAGCGCGCGCCGCCGGTTTTCATTCAAGAGGGGAGACGAGTCATGAACATCGGAATCGAACAGGTCATGCAGAGCTGGGGCTGGACCGGCATCAGCGACGAGCAGGTCTACGACGAGGAAATCCAGATCGCGCTGATGGCCGATGAACTCGGCTACGACGACGTCTGGGTGGTCGAACACCACTTCGAGGATTACTCCTTCTGCCCCGACAACTTCGTCTATCTCGCGCACCTCGCGGGGCGGACCAAGCGCATCAAGCTCGCCACCGGCGCGGTCATCCTGCCGTGGAATATCCAGCCGCTGCGCGTGGCCGAGAAGGCCGCGCTGCTCGACCACCTGTCGGGCGGGCGCGCCATCCTCGGTCTCGGCCGCGGCCTCTCGCGGCGCGAGTACGACCAGTTCGGCATCCCGATGGAGGAGGCCCGCGGGCGTTTCGACGAGGCCGCCGAGATGATCATCAACGCCCTCGAGACGGGCGTGATGGAAGAGCATCACGGCCAATACTTCGACCAGCCGCGGGCGGTCATCCGGCCGAAACCCAAAGCCTCGTTCCGCGATCGGCTCAAGCAGGTGGCGATGTCGCCCGACTCGGTCGAGGAGGCGGCGCTGCTCGGCGCGCAGATGATGCAGTTCACCTACAAGCCGATCGAGGTGCACAAGCAGGAGATCAACCAGTACAAGGCGGCCTTCGAGAAGCACCACAAGCGCCCGGCGCCGGTGCCGATCATGACCGACATCACGGTGTGCGATACCAACGCCGACCGAGCGGCCGAACATGCCGAGAAGTACGTGCGCGACTACCTGCTCTCGGTCATGCACCACTACGAGATGATGGGTGAGCACTTCAAGAACGCCAAGGGCTACGAGGCCTACGGCGATACGGCCGTGGCCATGCGCGAGATGGGGCTGGACGCCGTTGCCAAGGCCTACGTCGAGGGCCAGGTGTGGGGCACGCCGCAGCAGATGCTGGAGCGCTTCGAGCAGCGCCGCCAGGTCATCGGTAACTACGACGTGCTGATCATCCCGCGCTTCGCCGGCATGCCGTTCGAGATTGCCCAGCGCACCGTCGAGACCTTTGCCAAGGAGGTCATGCCGGAGCTGCGCAGCTGGGGCGCCGCCCGCACCGAGGCCGCCTGAACCCCGACGGACGACGATTTCGACAAGCCTTCACGCTTTTCGCTGCCGGCATGCTTCAGCCGGCCTTTGTCGAGGCCCCTTCCCCCGGGGCCTTTTTTTTTGGTTCATCGCGGAATTCCGAGGAGGATTTTCGTGCAGGGTGAACTCGCCGTAGCCTTGTTTCACCGACTGGTGAAGGAGGTGGGGCAGAGATGTTGGGCAAGAAGACGCTGGAGAAGC
>JBFXAQ010000013.1:0-181002 GCA_050184115.1 Gammaproteobacteria bacterium
CTTTTTCGTATATGGCGGAGAGGGAGCGTCGATGAGAACTCCAAGGTTCGACAAATCGCGCGAGCGATTTGGACGCCGGAGCGCAGAGTAGGCGCCCCGCAGGGGTCGAAACGCGCAGCAGGCGCGTCTCGATCAATCCTTCCCTCTCCGCCGAGTCGACATGGCCCTGTACCGGGCCCCGCTCAACTCTCGACAGCCAGGTCTGCTCCCCGGCACCCGCAACCGTCGGGGGGCGTACCCTCGGGCCGGGGTTCGCACGCGATGACCCGCCGCCGTACGTCGAGGGTGATGTGGCAGCAGTCTTCGAGGGCGGCTCGGAGCTTCTGCCGCCCGCGAAAGACGCGTGATTTCAGCGCCGGGAGCGAGATGCCGAGCATGCGGGCTGCCTCCTTGTGCGTCAGGCCTTCCAACTCGGTGAGCGTCAACGCTTCGCGATAGGGTGACTGCAGCATGGACACGAAGAGGGCCGCGTACATCGCGACCTCGCGTTGCACGTCTTCCGCTTCGTCCGGTGGTTCATCGGCCGCCTCGGGCGGCACGTCGGCGACCCGAGGATGTCGGGCAGCGCTTCTCGCGTGGTCGATGATGGTGTTGCGCGCCACCCGGTAGACCCACGGCCCGAACCGTTGGTCGTCGCGGAGCTGACCGAGCGAGCGCTGGATGCGAAGGAACACCTCCTGCACGACATCATCGACATCCCCGTCGGCGACGCGTCTGCCCACGAAGCGGCGAAGCTCGGCCTCGAGCACTCTCCATGTGCCGGCACGGCTCAAGTCCGCCGGTGTGATGTTCTCGTCGATCATCTCACGCTCATTCGCAACAGGCGGGGCCACAGCACGGCCGAGCACCCGGTTTGATCGCCTCGATGGTTGCCGAGGCGAGGTATTCCTCGATACCCGAGCCAGGCAACCAGTCCGCGATGAATGCCGCACTCTCCGACTGGACGGTGACCCGGATGTCTTCGAAGCCAGCATCGCCGAGGTACCGCTCGATGGCGGCGACTTCGCTGGCGCCCGCCACGCATCCGGTCAGTGCGTCGACATCGTTCCGAATGGCTTCGGGCAGTGCTTTCAGCGCGACCACGTCGGTGATCGCGAGGCGTCCGCCCGCCTTGAGCACGCGAAACGCTTCGCGGTAGACGGCGTTCTTGTCGGGGCTGAGGTTCACTACGCAATTCGACATCACGACATCGAAGCTGTCGTCGGCGACGGGGAGATGTTCGATCTCGCCGAGACGAAATTCGACGTTGGCGGCGGCGAGCGTGGCCGCGTTGCGACGTGCCTTTGCGACCATCTCCGCGGTCATGTCTACGCCGACCACCCGGCCCCGTGGCCCGACCTGCTTCGCCGCGAGGAAGCAGTCGAATCCGCCACCGGCTCCCAGGTCCAACACGGCCTCGCCGGGTTTCAGTGCCGCGATGGCCTGCGGATTGCCGCAGCCCAGCCCCATGTTCGCACCGGTCGGTACGGCGGCCAGGTCCGCCGCGCTGTAGCCGAGGGCCAGGCTCGCTGCGGCGCCCGCCCCGCACGCGCCCGGTGCGCAGCATCCGCCGGCTTCACCCTTGGCCACGGCGCCGTACTGGGTGCGAACGGCGGCGCGGATGGCTTCGTGATTCTGTGTGGTCATGTGTCATGCCTCATGCTCGTGGTCCCGTCCATGAAGACGGTGATCGCCGCGAAAGGATGCAGGACCGTCGACGGACGAGCGCATGGCGAAGATTCGTCGCCAGCAGGCGGGAGTCCCAGCCCAAGGCCGTTCGCGTCGACCCAGAGGTCGAGGCGACGCGAACGCCGCCGAGTCTGCGCATCGCGCACCTGCCGGTGGCAGGCGCCCAGGGTTCAGCAGGGGTGGGCAACGTGACGCTTCGCGGGCCGATTCGAATTGCACCACTCCGCCCCGTGAGCAAACCGGCGGCAACACGCCCCTCGTTCACGATGGCGACATGCCAGGAAGAAGCCGCGGGACTCGCGGAATCGCGCCAGCGCCACGGCTAGCGTAGCACCGCCGAATCCAGTGTCGTGATGTCGTTGCCGATCAAATCAGCCGTCACCCGCCGCAGATCGGCGAGGGACACCGTACGGATCGCCATCAACCGCCGCGTCACGTCGTCAAGAGAATGCTTGTCGCCGCTGCGCCGACGAATCTCCTGGTCCAACTGCTCCAGCAGCACGACCGCGCGCGCGGTGATCGGGCCGCTCGAGCGCCCCTGGCGCAGGTGCCCGACGTCGGTGCTCCAGTCGGACAACCACTGCAGGATCTTGTCGCGGCGCGACTTCGAGATACCGTGCGCGCGGTACAGCAGTTCGAACGAGTAGTACTCGGCCAGTCCTTCGGCAATCCAGTCGTCGTTGGTGGTGGCGGTGACGACGCCCGACAAGCGCGTCACCAGGTGGATAAGCTCGTGCAACAGCGGGCTCGTACCGTTCTCGCTGACCAGCGGCCGCTCGGCATGCAGGAACACGGAGTTGGACGCGGACAGGCCGCCGCGCCACAGCGGGTCGGCGGCGCCGACGACGAGCAGGCGCGGCGGGGTTCGTTCGAACGCTTCGCGGACTTCGCGCCAGACGAAGCGCAGGAACGTCAGGACCTCCATCCGCCGGAAATGCTGGCCCATCGGTGCGGCGACCGTGATCGAGGTGCCAGCGCGCACCGTCGAGCGTGTGCCGACCCTGCCGGCGATCATCCAACCGGTCGGCCGGTCGAAGCGGCGCTCCGGGTTGTCGATGCGGAAGGTCGTGCCCGCCTGCCTGGGCCAGCCGGTCCTGGCCGTCTTCCAGCCTTCCGGCAGCACCAGTTCCAGCGTGGTGACGGAATAGGTGCCCTCCGCTTCGCCCGTATTCATCGCCGGGACGACGTCGTCGCCACGGAAGAGCGCCCACTCCTCGTTGATGATGGCGTCGAACCGGCCCGGACTGCGCTCGTGCGTGATCGGCACGAACCACGACAACGTGGCGGGCCCTTTGGGTGGTACCCAGTACACGCGGCCGTCGTGTTCCGTCACGCTGCCGTTGCCTTCTATCGCGGAGATGAGGCCGTCCGCGTTGGCGAAATCGAGACGCTTCAACAACTCGCCATGATCGACGGCCAGGGTGACCGAGGCACCGTGCCGCGCAGGCTCGAGCGTCACCCTGAACGCGACGGTGAAGGTTTCCGCGGCCGCGGCGGGGGCGACGCAGGCGACGCCCAACCAGAGCGCAAGAATGGTGGCGACGATGGGGGCGTTACGTAGCTCGAGCATGTGTCCTCGCATGCGCCATCCTGCACTGAACCAGCAGCCTGGTGACGACGTCGTGCAGCCGTTCCGGGGGTAGGGAGTGGCGGAGTCATCGGGTGTTTGTTTCGCCCGGGGCGTCGTGCGAACGGGTTCGATACTACTCTTTTCGCCGCGCGGCGAGCAGGTGGCGGTGGCCGATCCCGGCCCTCGCGCCGACAGTCGTCGCAACAGCCTTGCCCGGACTTCGACGCCACCGTCACGGCCCGTCGTGACCCGTCTCCGCCAGCGCCCTCTTTCGCGACGACGACGCGCCCGTGCGGTGTCGGCATTCCCAGTCCGCCGCCTCGCCGTCTCACGGCAGTGATCCGGGTCAGCACGTCCGCCCGCGCGGCGACTCGGCTTGAAATCAGGGCATGACCACGGCACGCCGTGGTTCCGCCCCCCGGCTTCGCCCTCGTCTTGATGGTGGGCTTGCGCGACATGCCGCTGACGTCGCCGTGGCTGGGGGGCGTGAGCGACCCGACAGCATCCTTCTGACTCCGCGCAAGACGCGCGGCTTCCTCAACGAGATGCCGGTCGAACTCGCGGTGCTCGATCGCGACGCCGTCTACGCCATGCAGATTCCGGCGGCGCCGGACTACCTCTTCGACTTTGGCGCGGACGAGGTGTGGAGCCTGCGCACGGCCCTGGCCAACGGGGAACAGGCCTACTTGCAGGGCAGCGCGGTAGTGCCCTCACCGCCACCCGTCGCGCTGCTGCCGCGTCGTTCAAGACGACGCGCCGTGCGTCCGGCCGCCAGGTGACGCGGACAGGCGCCGGTCGCTCCGTGATCGGCGTCCGCTGCCGCGCGTGGGGCGGGCCCGAGGGCCTCGCCCCGTGGTCGCGGTTGGCGCAATCGTGCACTCAGCGGGCGAGGTCGAAGCGATCCGCGTTCATTACCTTGGTCCAGGCGGTGACGAAGTCGCGGACGAATTTCTCCCGGTTGTCGTCCTGACCGTAGACCTCGGCATAGGCGCGCAGGATCGAGTTGGAGCCAAACACCAGGTCGAGACGCGTTGCCGTCCATTTGACCTTGCCGCTCGCCCGGTCGCGGATCTCGTAGATGCCGGCTCCCGCCGCGTGCCAGCTGTTGTCCATGTCGAGCAGGTTGACGAAGAAGTCGTTCGTCAGCGCGCCCTCACGATCGGTCAACACGCCGTGACGGGTGCCACCGTGGTTGGTGCCGAGCACGCGCATGCCGCCCACCAGGACGGTCATTTCCGGCGCGGTCAGTCCCATCAGCTGGGTGCGGTCGAGCATCAACTCTTCCGCCTTCACCGCGTAGTCCTGCTGCAGGTAGTTGCGGTAACCGTCGTGGATCGGCTCGAGCGGCGCGAACGAGTCGGCGTCGGTCATCGCCGCGCTGGCGTCACCGCGGCCGGGCGCGAAGGGCACCGTCACAGCGAAACCGGCAGCCCGGGCCGCCTGTTCGACGCCGACGTTGCCGGCCAGCACGATGATGTCCGCGACGCTGGCCCCGACTGCGGCGGCGATCGGCTCGAGCACCCCCAGCACGCGGGCGAGGCGGGCGGGTTCGTTGCCTGCCCAGTCCTTCTGCGGCGCCAGGCGGATGCGCGCGCCGTTGGCGCCGCCGCGCATGTCGGAGCTGCGGAAGGTGCGGGCACTGTCCCAGGCGGTGGCGACCCTGTCGGCGATGGAGAGGCCGCTGGCGGCGATCTTGTCCCGGGCAGCGGCGACGTCGTAGCCGGTCGGGCCGGCCGGCACCGGGTCCTGCCAGAGGAGGTCTTCGGCCGGTACGTCGGGGCCGATGTAGCGGACCTTGGGCCCCATGTCGCGGTGGGTCAGCTTGAACCAGGCGCGCGCGAAGGTGTCGTTGAAGTACGCCGGGTCGGCGCGGAATTTCTCCATGTAGCCGCGGTAGATCGGATCGACCTTCATCGCCATGTCGGCGTCGGTCATGATCGGCATGCAGCGGATCGACGGGTCCTCGACGTCGACCGGCATGTCCGCCTCGGCGATGTCTACCGGCATCCACTGGCGCGCGCCAGCCGGGCTGGAGCGGATCTCCCACTCGTGGTCGAGGAGCATGTCGAAGTAGCCGGTGTCGAACTTCGTCGGGTGGGTCGTCCACGCGCCCTCGATGCCACTCGTGATGGTGTCGCGGCCCATGCCCTTGCCGTGCGGGTTCTTCCAGCCGAAACCCTGCTGGTCGACGTCGGCCGCTTCCGGGTCGGGGCCGAGCTTCGAGGCGTCGCCGTTGCCGTGGGTCTTGCCGACGGTGTGGCCGCCAGCGGTGAGTGCGGCGGTCTCCTCGTCGTTCATCGCCATGCGGGCGAAGGTAACGCGCACCGCTTCGGCGGTCTTCTGCGGATCGGGTTTGCCGTCCACGCCTTCCGGGTTCACATAGATCAGACCCATCTGCACCGCGGCCAGCGGGTTCTCGAGCGAACCCTCGTCGCCCTTGTCGGCATAGCGATCCTTGCCCAGCCACTCCTTCTCGGAACCCCAGTAGGTGTCGAGTTCCGGGTGCCAGATGTCTTCACGCCCGAAGCCGAAGCCGAAGGTCTTCAGTCCCATCGTTTCATAGGCGACGGTGCCGGCGAGGACGATGAGATCGGCCCAGCTGACCTTGTTGCCATACTTCTTCTTGATCGGCCACAACAGGCGCCGCGCCTTGTCCAGGCTGACGTTGTCCGGCCAGGAATTGAGCGGCGCGAAGCGCTGGTTGCCGGTGCCGCCGCCGCCGCGGCCGTCGGCGACGCGGTAGGAGCCCGCGGCATGCCAGGACATGCGGATCATGAGACCGCCGTAGTGTCCCCAGTCCGCTGGCCACCATACCTGGCTGTCGGTCATCAGGGCCGCCATGTCCTGCTTGAGGGCCGCGAAATCGAGTGTCTTGACCGCCTCGCGGTAGTCGAAGTCCGGCCCCAGCGGGTCGGTCCTGGTGTCGTGCTGGGCGAGGATCTCGAGGCTCAGGGATTCGGGCCACCACGCCATCGACTTGTCGTGGCTCGTGTTGCCGCCGTGCATGACCGGGCATTTCATCGTGTCGCTCATCGGGCTTCTCCTGCGAGTGGGCGCCGTGCGGGGAAGTGGTCGTCGCCAGTACACGCCTCGTGCCGCGGGTGGCGGCAAAGGAACTCGGGGCTGGACATCACGCGGTTTCCCCGCAACTCGGCTGTGAGGTAGTCAGCCTAGGGCCGTTCCTCGTCATCGCTCCAATCGTTTTTCTTGTCGATCGGCATAGGCCGCGTCTATGGCGGGGCGACCGTGCGATCGCCGGACCGGCCGTCCGCTCGCCATGCCGCGCTCAAGAACGGCGCGGCCGCGGCCGCTACCGGCTTCGATCACCGGTATCCCGTGGAGAAGACCATGTCCCAAGCCCAGCCCAGCGGCGCCGAGCGTCGCACCGAAGAACGCCACCCGGTCAACGTCACCGTTGCCTGGACCGACGGCCACCGTGCCCGCAAGGGCGAGATCCTCGACGCCAGCGCGCATGGCATGTTCCTGCACCCGGCGTGGACGCCGTCGGACGCGATCGCCGGTGGCGACGTCATCGAGTTGTGCTGCCGCGTCCACGGGCGCGAGATCGAGCTGAAAGGCGAGGTGTGCTGGGTCGGACGCAGTGACAAGCACGACGGCGAGGGTCTGGGCCTGCGCATCACCAGCGTCGACGAACTGGAAACTCTGCTCACCGCACTGAAATCCCGCGGCTCCGTCTGAACGTCGTCGCGACGGCGCGGCCTCAGGTCGGCCGTCGTGCATCGTGGACGACGCCGGTGGCGAACAGCCGCGCGACCGCGTCGTCGTCGTAACCGAGCGCCGCCAGCGTGGCGGCGGAATGCTGGCCGAGCCACGGTGCCGGGCCGCGGATGGTCGCCAGCCCATCGTTCGTCTTGACCGGGATCCCGAGCATCTTCATCGGCCCGATGCAGGGATGTTCGACCTCGACCACCATGTCGCGCGCACGCACCTGCGGATCGGCCAGCGCCTGCACGTAGGAATAGACCGGGCCGCCGGGCACGCCGGCGCGGTCGAGACGTTCGACCCAGTGCGCCGTCGGCGCCGTCGTCAGCACCGTTTCGATGGCGGCTTCCAGTTCGTCGACGTGGACCAGCCGACTCTCGGCGTCGTGGAAGCGCACGTCGCTCAACCAGTCCGCACGCTCGCACACCTCCACGCAGAACGCCCGCCACAGCTTGTCGCCGTTGGCGCCGACGGTGACGTGACCGTCGGCGGTGCGGAAAGCCTGGTAGGGCGCCGAGCGGCGGTGGCGGGTGCCGGTCGGGCCCGGTTCCTCGCCGGCGCCGAACCAGGCACCGGCCTCCCAGAAGGTCCAGGCGAGGCCCGCTTCGAGCAGGGAAGTCTCCAGGCGACGTCCTTCGCCGTGGCGCAAGCGCCCGATATACGCGCCGAGAATTCCCCACAGCGCCGTGGCGCCGGCGGCGACGTCGTTCATGGCGATGCCGACCTTGGCCGGACGCCCGCCGGGATGGCCGGTCATCAGCATGATCCCCGAGCGCCCCTGGGCGACGATGTCGAAGCCTCCCTTGTGGGCATCCGGGCCGGTGTGACCGTAGCCCGAGATCGAGGCGTGGATGACCGTCGGGTTGAGCGCGCTGACCGCGGCGTGGTCAAGGCCGAGACGCGCGGCGACGCCGGGGCGGAAGTTCTCGACCACGATGTCGGCGCTGGCGGCGAGGCGAGCGGCGACGGCGCGGCCATCCGCGTGCTTGAGGTCCAGCGCGAGGCTCCGCTTGTTGCGGTTGAGTACGGCGAAGCAGTAGCTCTCGCCGTTGACGAGCGGGGCGAAGCGGCGCGAGCCGTCGCCATGCGGGATCGCTTCGACCTTGGTCACCTCGGCGCCGAGGTCGGCCAGCACCATGGTGCAGTAGGGCCCGGCGAGGACGTTGGTCAGGTCGAGTACACGCACGCCTTCGAGCGGCAGGGGCATGGTCGGTTCCTCGCGGTTCGATCGCGGTGCGGGCTCGGCGGTCGGCTATAGTCTCGTCCCGGTGTGCCGCGCGCGGGTCGCGTCGGCGCCCGCAGCAAGTGGTTACATCAGGAGGGTCCCATGATACGTCTCGAGTTCGCCTTGCGCCGCAAGCCCAGCCTTTCGCGCGCCGAGTTTCAACAGTACTGGCGCGAAGTCCACGGCCCGCTGGTGGCGCGTCATGCCACCACGCTGAACATCCATCGCTACGTCCAACTGCATACCCTGGACGACCCGATCAACGAGGCCCTGGCCGAGGCTCGCGGCGGCATGGAGGCACCCTACGACGGCGTTGCCGAGTTGTGGTGGGAGAACCCCGCGACGATGGCTGCGTTCGGCACCGAAGCCGGGCGCGCGGCGGCGACCGAACTGCTCGAGGACGAGAAGAACTTCATCGACCTGCCGAACTCGCCCTTGTGGTGGGCCTACGAGTACCCGCAGGTCAATCCCAGCGAGGACATCATCGCGCGCGAACACGGGCCGCTGGTCAAGCTGTTCTTCTGCCTGCGCAAGCTGTCGTCGCTGTCCCTGGCCGAGACGCAACATTACTGGCGCACCAACCACGGCCCGCTGATCCGCGGCGTGTCGACGGGCATGCGCATGCAGCGCTACCTGCAGGTGCACATGACCGAGGATTTCGACGCGTCCGCCCTGACCGGCCCGCGCGGTACCACCGCCGAACCCTACTACGGCCACGCGGAAGCCTGGTTCAGCCGCGCCGATCTCATGACGCTCGCCAATGTCCCCGAGGCGATGCGCGCCATGGAACTGGCCATCGCGGACGAAGCCAAGTTCATCGATTTCAAGCGCTCCGCGATGTGGATCGGCAAGGAGCGCAGCTTCATCGATCGCCGCTGAACGCGCGACGCGCCGGCCCCGGGGCAGCCTGCCCCGGCCGACGCGTCCACGGTGGCTTCCCGCCACCGGGCCGCGCGCGTGGCGGGCCGCTCAGCCGGCGTGCGCGATGGGCGCGAAGGCCGGTACCGGTGCCTCGCCGAAGTTGCGGCCCTGGTTGGCGACCAGGCGATCGATGCGTCGCAGGCAGTCGTCCGGCAGGGTCATGGCCGTCTCCACCCAGGCGTCGGCGATGCCGTAGAGTTCCTCGCGGTCGATCGCATTGGTGCGATTGATGGCCTGGCGGAAGGCGACGGCCCCCGGTCGCGAGGATTGCCGTGAGACGTAGGAACAGATGTAGTCCTCACCCTCGCCCGGCTCGCACAGCACGTCGACCACGCCCATCGCGTGCAACTCCTCGGCCTCGTAGTTGCGTGCCGACAGGATCAGGCGCTCGGCGGTGGCCGCGTCGACCCGCCGGCGCAGCAGGGTGTAGGCACCCATGCCGGGAAAGAGGCCGAACAGCACCTCCGGAAAGCCCAGCCGAGAACCCTTCTCGGCGACCAGGACGTTGCCGGCGAGCGCCGCCTCGAAGCCGCCACCCATGGCAATGCCCTGGACGAGTGAGAACGACATCGACTGGCCGAAGTTCGCCGCATGGTAGTAGACCGCGTCGGTGGCCTTGCGCGCGTAGCGGAACAGGGCGTTGCGGTCGCGCCGGGCGATGAGCTGGCGGAACAGGCGCAGGTCGCCGCCGAGGCTGAACACCCCGGGCCGGTGCGAGGCGAACACCACGTAGCGCACGGGGGTGTGGCCACGGAAACGGCCCTGGCCATTCTCGCGATTGCGCACCCGGTTCTGCACGGTGCGGATGTCGTCGAGCAGTTCGTGCGAGAAATACGGCGTCGCGCGGGCGCTGATGTATTTCCACAGGATGCCCTGCCGTTCGTCGAAGCGCAGGTCCAGGTTGGTCAGCTCGGCGGTGTCGCCGAGCAATTCTTCCTGGCGCAGCAGGCGTGCGGGATTCTCGATCTTGATCAACATGTCTACCCTCCTCGGGGCGGCCGTGAGGCCGCCAACTGGATCGTGGTTGAAGACGGCCGACGATGTGCGCCGGGCCGCTGCAGCGAAGCGGGATCCGGGTGGAAGCCCGGTATTCTTATGATGTGTCGTGGCAGTTTGCTGGGGCCGGGAAGGAGCGGTCAATGCGCGCAACGCCGCACTGCCCCGCGTGGGCCGTGCGGATTCCGCGCGAACGGCATGTCGGCACGCCCCGGCCGTCTCCTATAATTCCGCCGCACCCACCACCGAAGGGTCGGTGCGGCGGATGTCCGAGCGACCGTTTCACGAAGTCCAGGGGAGGGCCATGCACGAGTTTGCGAACGAAGACAGGAGAGGCGAGGGCGTGAGTGCGCGAGCCGGCACGAAGCGGGGCGCGGGGTGGCGTCCCGCGGCACACGCGGTTATCGCGAAACGGCGGACGTGCGCCATGGCCTCGCGCGACGGCCTGCGTCTGCTCGTCCTGTGCGTTGCCCTCGGTGCGGCCACGCTGGCCCACGCCGGGGCGGTCGATGGTACCTGGCGGCTCGACGCGGCAGCCTCGGAGGAACTCGAGGAAGCGGCCGAGGCGCTGAACGATCGGCTCAATGAAAAGGAACGCGACAAGCCACAGGAGTTCGACCGTCGCTCGTCCAGCGGCGGCAATCGCTACCAGGCCCAGGTGGACGCGGTGGAGCGCATGATCAAGGAAGACAACCGCTCACGCGAATGGGGCGGGCCGCCCGAAGTGCGCGAGATGTTGAACGCGCAGACGCTGAAGATCTATCAACAGAAGAAGGTCGTGATCCTCTACGACGGCAAGCGCAAGCGGCTGCTGCGCATCAACCCGGCCGGGCGCGCGTTCAGCTACTCCGGTACGGAGACGACGGACGACGAACTCGGTCGTTCGCTGACCTATCTCGACGACGCCGCCCTGGTGGTGGAAACGCAGGTCTACGACGGCGGCACCCTGGTCGAGCGCTTCGAGGTGGTCGACGGCGGCGACCGCCTGCGCATGACCGCGCGTCAGCGCGAACGTTCGAGCGGCCCGTGGCTGGAATTCACTCGCGAATTCACGCGGGACGATTAGCCGCCCGGTGAATCGCGGCCGCGGCGCAACGCCGCCGCGTGAACTGCACGCGTGGACGCCTCGCCGGTACCCGCAGACGCCGTGGCCCGGCACGCGCGACGGGCCAAGCGAGTTTCGGCCTGACGCATTTCACCTGCCGTCAAACGACGAGCCCGTAGCGTGTCCGGGCCGCCATCGCGCGGGGCAGTGCCGCTTTCAGTCGAGGGCGGTTTCCCGCACTTCCAGGTCGACCCGCGACCATTTCAGCGCGATGGCCTCGGCCGTACCCTCGACGCCGAGCTTGAAGTTGCCGAGGTCGAGTTCCTCGCGCGGCCGTGACAGCAGGCCACCGACAGCCTGTGCCGCTTCGAAGGTCTCCAGCATGCGCGGCTGCCAGCGGCCGAACACCTTGGGGTTGTCGGCATACTCCTCGGTCATGCCGGTGCGGATGAAGGGCAGCATCAGGCAGCACGCCGAGGCCATGTCGGCCGATTTGCCGAGGTTGACGCGCAGCACCTGCGGCAAGCGCAGCACCGCCCAGTTGGCGACGACGTAACCGGGCACGGC
The DNA here is from genome assembly GCA_050184115.1 of Gammaproteobacteria bacterium. Taxonomy (GTDB): domain Bacteria; phylum Pseudomonadota; class Gammaproteobacteria; genus JACKNG01. The sequence continues at coordinate 11,716 of JBFXAQ010000013.1, forward strand.
GACGCCGGGTTCGATGGACTGCATGGACGAGATGTAGACGAACTGGATGGGCTGGTTGTGATAGACCGCCTCGCCCGCCCACAGGTGGGTCATGTAGACGAAGCCGTCGATCTTGGTGTCCATGACGAGCTTGGACTCGGCCAGGTTCTCGATGAAGTCGCGGCGCACCCGGGCGCGGCGCTCGGCGCGGCTTTCGCCCTCGATCTCGGGCAAGGCACGGCCGAAACGGTAGCCTTTCTCGGTCAGGCCCGAGTTGCAGATGACGATGTCCGGACCCTTGCCTTCCATCTGCTCGATGACGTAGCTGCGGGACGCCCACAGGTCGCGGGTGTTGGTGACGTCGGCCTGCATGGCGAAGGCCTTCACACCCCGCGCGCGCATGGCATCGACCATGTCGAAACCGTCGCGGTAACTCGAATGGAAGTGCACGCCGACCACCTCGGCGCCGTTGGCGGCGGCCGCCAGCGCGAGACCCTGGCCGATGCCGCCGTCCTTGCCGGAACCGGTGATCAGGACACGTTTGCCCTTGAAGGCGTCGACGGGGAACTTGAATTGGTCGAAATCGGCGGTGAAGGCCATGGCGGGTACCCGTAAGCTTGCAGGAGGAATCGAATGGGCACGGTAATGCATCGATCGTGCCCGATCCAGCATGGCGCGTAAGTGCCCTGAACGGGCGCGTGTTAACGTGTCGCGCCGCGGCGGGACGCCCATCCGCGGTGCGCGGCGGCGCATCGCGCACCAATCGAGAGCTCATTGTCAGGAAGCAGCATGTCCGCAGCATTGCCGCGCGACCCGCGCGTGATCGTCATCGGTGCCGGCATGTCCGGCATCCTCACCGGCATCCGCCTGCGCGCGGCCGGCATCGAGGATTTCGTCATCTACGAGAAAGCCGCGTCGCTCGGCGGAACCTGGCGCGAGAACACCTATCCGGGGTTGTCCTGTGACGTGCCCTCGCACCACTACGTCTATTCCTTCGCGCCCAATCCCGACTGGAGCCACCTGTTCTCGCCGGGGCCGGAGATCTGCGCCTACTTCGCCGACGTCGCCGTTCGCTACGGCATTGCGCCGCATATCCGCTACGACGCCGAGGTGGTGCAGGCCGACTACGCCGACGGCCGCTGGACGGTGATCATGGCCGACGGTCGTACCGACAGGGGCGATGTCGTCATCGCCGCGACCGGCGTGCTGCATCACCCGCACTACCCCGACATCGCGGGCCTCGACGTTTTCGCCGGCGCCTGCTTCCACAGCGCGCGTTGGGATCATGCGGTCTCCCTCGCGGGCAAGCGTGTCGGCATCGTCGGCACCGGCTCGACGGCCATCCAGATCGTGCCGGCGATCGTCGAGGAGGTCGCCCACCTCGCGCTCTTCCAGCGCACCGCGCAGTGGATCCTGCCCCTGCCGAACCCGGCCTACACCGATGCCGAGCGCGCCGCCTTCCACGCCGAGCCGCAGCGCATGGCAGAGGTCTACGCGCAGTGGGAAGGTCAGTTCAATCACACCTTCGCGCGCGCCGTGATCGGCGACGAGCGCCAGATGCGGCGCATTGCCGAGCGTTGCCGCATGAATCTCGAACACAACGTGCAGGATCCCGAGCTGCGCCGGCGCCTGACGCCTGATTACCAGGTCGCCTGCAAGCGACTGGTGATGTCCGACACCTTCTACCCCGCCATCCAGCGCCCCAATGCCGAACTGGTGACGGCCGGCATCGAGCGCATCGAGGCAGGCGGCGTGCGTACCGTCGATGGCGAACTGCACGAACTCGACGTACTGGTGCTCGCGACCGGCTTCGATGGCCATCGTTTCATGCGCGATATCGCGGTCACCGGGCGCGACGGCGTGACCCTGGAAGAGGCCTGGGCGGAGCGCACCGAGGCCTTCCGCTGCGTCGCGCTGCCTGGCTTCCCCAACTTCTTCACCCTGATCGGGCCGAACTCGCCGATCGGCAACTTCTCGCTCATCCTGATTGCCGAGAAGCAGGTCGACTACCTGCTGCGCCTCATCGAGCCGCTGCGCCGCGGCGAGTGCCGCGCGGTGGTACCGCGCGCCGACGCCACGCGGGCGTTCAACGACGAGCTGCGCGCGGCGATGCACGGTACGGTGTGGGTGAGCGGCTGTCGTAGCTGGTACCTCGATCGCCACGGCACGCCGGTGACCTGGCCGTGGACCTTCGAGCGTTTCGACGCCGACATGGGCGCGGTCGATTTCAACGAATACGAGCTGATCGCCTGAACGGCGCGCCGCGCGCCGCGGTTCTAGCCGCGTGCGCGCGCCAGAGCCTGCGCCGCCAGCTCGCGCCGCAGTTCCTGCTGATCGCGCGCGCGGAATGCGGGCATCACCTGGCGCGCGAAGCGTTCCAGTGAACGGTGCCAGAGGTCGCTGGTGGTCCAATCACGGTTGTTGATGAGCAGCATGCCGAAGCCGCCAACGGCCTCGTCGAGGCTACCGATCTGATCGATGCACTGGTCCGGCGTGCCGACGATCCAGGGCACGTTCTCGACCATCCAGTCGAACGTGAGATCGGCGTCACGCATGGCCTGGTCGCGCTTCATCAGCGCGCCCAGTCCGAGCGCCAACAGGTATTCGTAGGAAGCGCGCACACCGGCGCGGATGTCGTCCAGTGCCTGGCCGCGACTGTCGGCGACGTAGCACTCGCGGGTGATGCGCCAACGGGCCCGCGCCGCGAGCGGGTCGCGCCCGGCGGCGCGCGCGCCGGCCTCGAGCGCGGCGCCGTGGGCGGCGAGGTCGGGTACGCCCGGGTTGGCCTCGATGCGCGCCGGCGTGAAGTAGACACTCAAGGGAATGAAGCCGCGCTCGCCACACAGGGTGAAGTTGTGCGTGCCGGTCAGGCCGGCCACCGCGATGGGTGGTTCGGCCTGGTAGGGCGTGACCTGCAGGCGGCGGTCGCGGAACTGCCAGAAGCGGCCGTCGACGCTGAACGGTTCGCGCGTGGTGAGCAGGCGCTCGATGATGTCGATCGCTTCCTGGGTGCGCGGGCGCGATTCCTCGGCCGGCATGCCGAGCAGCTCGCGGTCCGACGGCAGGCCACCGCCGCCGAGGCCGTAGAGCAGGCGTCCGTGCAGCAGGTGATCGAGAAAGGCCAGGCGCTCGGCGACGACGAAGGGATCGTGGTAGGGCAGGTTGACGGTGCCGGTGCCGAGACGGATGCGATGGGTCAGGCCGGCGGCCTTGGCGATGAACAGATCCGGCGCCGGGATCGGCTCGTAGCCGCCGCTGTGGTGCTCGCCGATCCAGAATTCCTCGAAGCCGAGCTGCTCGGCGCGCACGATGGTGGCGAGATCTCGGTCGTAGGCGAGCGTCCAGTTCTCCCACGGGTAATGCTCGGGCATGGCGAAGAGGCCGAATTCCATGCAGGGTCTCCTGTCGTGACGGCGATGTCAGTCGGTGAAGAGGCGCAAGTCGTCGATCGCGCGCAGGATGGCGCCGTGGAAGGCCGGCGCCGCGCACACCACGCCGCGGTTGGCGCTGAGCCCGGCGCCGTGGCCGAAATCGAGCGGGCGGCCGTGGATGTCGCTGACGATTGCGCCGGCTTCCTCGGCGACCAGCTTGCCGGCGGCGTGGTCCCAGATCTTCTCGACGTAGTCGCGCCGGGTCGGCAGGCGCAGGTAGGCATCGGCCTGGCCGCGTGCGACGACGGCGTACTTGCACTGGCTGTCGAGTCGGGCCGGGGCGCCGGCGGCGCCGAGATGGGCAACGATGCGCGCGGTGTCGTCGAGGCGCGAGTGCGCGGCTTCGACCGATTCGCACACGCGCATGCGGGTGATGTCGGCCTCTACGCTGGCGTGTACGGCGACCGGCGCGGCGCTCGGAGCATCGGCCGGGACGCTGAACGCACCCTGGCCGCGAATGGCGTAGAGCAGGCTGCCGTGGTCATCGCGGGTATCGAACGAGCGGCCGAAATCGGCCGACAGGTTGGGGCAGCCGAGGACGCCGAAGACCACCTCGCCGTCGACGATGAGCGCGAGCGAGACGGCGTACTGGCCACCGCGCAGGAAGCCCTTGGTGCCGTCGATCGGATCGAGCGTCCAGTAGGCCGCCGCGCCGGCGTCGTGATTGCCGCGGTCGATGGCGTCGAGCACCGCGTCCGTGCCGGCATCCGGCCAGGCCACGCGGGCGGCCGCCGTCACCGCTTCACGCAGCGCTGCGTTGGCCGGTTCACGCAGGGTCGCGGCATCCTCCTCGCCGACCAGCAGCAGCGGTTCGGTCAGCGCCGCCAGGCGATGGGCGACGACGGCCTGGGCGGCATAGTCGGCGATCGTCACCGGCGAGTGATCGTCCTTGCTGTGCTGGTCGATGCGGCCTGGTTCGCCCTGTACGTGGCGGGTCACCCGAGAGGCCTGGGCGACGGCGTCGAGGATCGCCGGCAAGTGTCGCGCGACTTCGTCTATGTCCTTCATCCGTATTCCTTTTCTGTCCGATTCGAGAGGCACCGCGGGGCCCCGGAGGGGGTGCGGGCATATGCTAAACTCGGCCGCGTTCCGCGGGCCCGGCGTGGTCCGCGCAAGCATTCGTTCCGGCCGTCCATGCGTCTGCGCCAGCGTCGAGGAGACCCGCTACATGACCGACAACACGACCCGTCCCGTGCCCGCGGCGATCGCTGCCGCGGCGCACGTCAACGAGCAGCAGTATAAAGAAATGTATGCCCGTTCCCTGGCCGAGCCGGACGCCTTCTGGGGCGAGCAGGCCACGGCCTTCGTGAGTTGGGACAAGCGTTGGGACAAAGTCTCGTCGTTCGACTTCCACAGCGCGGAGATCCGTTGGTTCGAGGGCGCACGGCTGAATGTGAGCGCCAATTGCCTCGACCGTCACCTCGCCACGCGCGGGGACCAGACGGCGATCATCTGGGAAGCGGACGATCCCAAGTTCCACAAGCACATCACCTACCGCGAGCTGCACGCCGAGGTGTGCAAGTTCGCCAACGTGCTCAAGTCCCGCGGCGTGAAGAAGGGCGACCGCGTCTCGATCTACATGCCGATGATCCCGGAAGCGGCAGTCGCGATGCTCGCCTGTACCCGCATCGGCGCGGTCCACTCGGTGGTCTTCGGCGGCTTCTCGCCCGACGCGCTGAAGGATCGCATCCTCGACTCCGAGTGCAGCGCGCTGATCACCGCCGACGAAGGGCTGCGCGGCGGGCGCAACGTGCCGCTCAAGGCCAATGCCGACAAGGCGCTCACGCACTGCCCGGCGGTCGATACCGTCATCGTCGTCAAGCACACCGGCCGTGACGTCGCCTGGAGCGAGGGCCGCGACTACTGGTACCACGAGTGCATGGCGGCTGCCGCGCCGGACTGCGCGCCGGAATCGATGGACGCCGAGGACCCACTGTTCATCCTCTACACCTCGGGTTCGACCGGCAAGCCGAAGGGCGTGCTGCACACCACCGGCGGCTACCTGCTGCACACCGCGATGACGCACAAGTACGTCTTCGACTACCAGGAGGGCGAGGTCTACTGGTGCACCGCCGACATCGGCTGGGTCACCGGGCACAGCTACATCGTCTACGGCCCGCTCGCCAACGGCGCGGTCACGCTGATGTTCGAGGGCGTGCCGACGTACCCTGACGCCGGGCGCATGTGGGAAGTGATCGACAAGCACCGGGTCAACATCTTCTATACCGCGCCGACCGCGATCCGCGCCTTGATGGGCCAGGGTGACGACTTCGTCACGCGCGCCAGCCGCAAAAGCCTGCGCATCCTCGGCAGCGTCGGCGAGCCGATCAACCCGGAAGCCTGGGAGTGGTACTACCGCGTGGTCGGCGACGGGCGCTGTCCCATCGTCGATACCTGGTGGCAGACCGAGACGGGCGGCATCCTCATCACCCCGCTGCCGGGCGCGCGGGCGCTCAAGCCGGGCTCGGCGACCCTGCCGTTCTTCGGCGTCGAGCCCGCATTGCTCGACGACCAGGGCCAGGAGATCGAGGGCGCGGGCTCGGGAGCGCTGGTCATCAAGCGCTCGTGGCCGGGCCAGATGCGCACCGTCTACGGCGACCATGCGCGCTTCCGCGAAACCTACTTCAGCATGTTCCCGGGCAACTACTTCACCGGTGACGGCGCGCGCCGCGACGAGGATGGCTACTACTGGATCACCGGCCGCGTCGACGACGTCATCAACGTCTCGGGCCACCGCATGGGCACGGCCGAGGTCGAGAGCGCGCTGGTCTCGCATGCCGCGGTGTCCGAGGCCGCCGTGGTCGGTTACCCGCACGACATCAAGGGCCAGGGCATCTACGCCTACGTCACCCTGATGACGGGGATCGAGCCCAACGAGGCCCTGCGCAAGGAACTCGTCCAGCACGTGCGCGAGGAGATCGGGCCGATCGCTTCGCCGGACGTCATCCAGTGGGCGCCCGGCCTGCCGAAGACGCGCTCCGGCAAGATCATGCGCCGCATCCTGCGCAAGGTCGCCGCCAACGAACTCGACAACCTCGGCGACACCACCACGCTCGCCGACCCGGCCGTGGTCGACGATCTCATCGCCAACCGCGCCAACCAGTAGCGTGGCAGCGGCGCCACGATCGTGACGGAGCAGGCCGGCTACGACTGGAGCGGCCTGTGGCAGGCCTGGGCCCGCCTCGGCAGCGGCGCCTGGGCCGAGACCCTGCGCAACACCGGTACCAGCCCTGTCGAGGCGGCGGTGGCGGCCTACCAGCGATTCGCCGATACCGTCGCGACGAGTCTCGACGGTGTCGCGCCGGCCGAACAGGCGGCGCGGCTGGCCGCGGCCTGCGAAGCACTCGCTGCGACCTGGGACGGCCAGGATCGATCGCGGTGGTTCGCCGCGCCGTTCGCCTTCGCCGCCGCGGGCGGCGACGACGGCACGCTGCGCGGCGTGCTCGCTGCATGCGACACCGTCGACGCCTGGAGTCGGGAGTTGCTCGCGTTGCCGGCGCTGGGGCCGCAGCGCGAATGGCAGGCCGCGGGGCGTCGACTGGTCGAGGCGCAACTCGCCGAGCGCGCCGCCGTGCGTCACCTGCTGGGCCACCACGTCACCGCCGTGCGCGCTGCGCTGCGCGCGTTCGCCGGCTTCCTGCGCGACGAAGACGGTCCACCGCTGAACACCCTGCGCGCGCTCTACGACGCCTGGATCGGCATCGCCGACGAGACGTGGCGCGAGACGATGATGAGCGCGGCCTATGGGCGCGATTTCGGCGGCTGGGTTAACCGGGCGAGCGAACTGCGCGCGGCCTGGGCCGCGCTCGACGAACGCTTCGCCGGCCTGTCGGGGCGCCCCACGCGTGCCGCGTTCGACGCCCTGCTGGCGCGCCAGCAGGCGTTGGAGGCGGAGATCGAGGCGTTGCGCGCGGCGCGGACCGTGACAGAGCGGGCATCCACGGCCGCCGCCGGATCGCCCCAGGATGCCGGCGTTGTCACCACGCCAGTACCGTCACCCGATGCGGTCGGAAACACGCCGCGGAAGCCCGCGTCACCACGTGGCACGCAATCCGCGCGCCGCGAAGCGCCGGCACCGCGAACGTCCCGGCGCGCCCGTTCCAATTCCACCAAGGTGCGGGCAGCGGCGCGCGAAGCGGGCAGGCCGGTGCGCAAGGGCACCCGCACGCCGGTGGCCGAGTTCGACATCGCCAACATTTTCGACGACGGCGACTGAACCCGCATGCCGCGTCTCGAACTCGATGCGGCGGCAGTCACGCGCGAAGCCATGGTCTTGGCCGAGCGGCTCGCGGCCGCACCCGCAGCGTTGCGTGGTCTCGGCGACGTGCGTCCGGGCGCGACCGCACGGACCTGCGTGTGGCAGCGTGACGCGGTGCGACTCTACCGCTACGGCACCGAAGCGGCCGGTGGCCCGCCGCTGCTGATCGTCTATGCCCTGGTCAATCGCCCCGAAATGGCGGATCTGGAAGCCGGTCGTTCGCTGGTCGCCGGCCTGCTCGAGCGCGGGGTCGACGTCTACCTGCTCGACTGGGGTTACCCGGGGGCTGCCGATGGCGGTCTCGGCCTCGCCGACTACCTCGAGCGCTACCTCGATGGCGCGGTCGATCACCTCCGCGACCAGCTCGTCCGTTCGCGGCTGCCGCTGCTCGGCATCTGTCAGGGCGGTACCTTTTCGCTGTGTTATGCGGCGCTGCACCCCGACAAGGTCGACCGCCTGGTGTTGAGCGTAACGCCGGTCGATTTCCATACCGACGATGACGCGCTGTCGCATCTCGCACGGCACATCGACATCGAGGCCCTGGTTGCGGCACAGGGCAACCTCGCCGGTGACTGGTTGAACGCCCTGTTCCTGGCGCTCAAGCCCCACCAGCTGCTGCAGCAGAAATACCTGCGCTTCCTCGACCATGTCGACGATGCGGCAGCCAGTGCGACCTTCCTGCGCATGGAACGGTGGATCTTCGACAGCCCGGCGCTCGCCGCGCGCGTGGCGCGCGAATTCGCGCGCGAGTTCTACCAGCGCAACGCATTGGTCGCGGGCACGCTCAGCATCGCGGGGCGGTCGGTGCGGCTCGATGCGCTCACGCAGCCGATCCTGAACATCTATGCCCGCCACGATCATCTCGTGCCGCCGGCGGCGTCGCGCGCGCTGGCCGGCCTCGTCGGTTCGAGCGACTACCGCGAGCACGAACTGGCCGGTGGCCACATCGGCATCTATGTCGGCAGCCGCGCCGAGCGTCCGGTGGCTGCGGTGGTGGCGGAGTGGCTGGCCGAGGCGGGCCGCTGAGCGCACCGGTCGCCGGCGCACCAATCAGCGTTGCAGGGTCGGGCCGCTCAGGTCGGCGTGACGGTGGCGCGCCGGAAAAAGGCCTCCCGGGACCGGCCGGTGAGCCGGTCGCGGGAGGTACGAGGGGAGGTCATGCAGAGGGTGCCGGGGCGGGGCGCCCCGGCCGAACACAGTACTCAGGCGGCAGCCTTCTTCGCCGCCGGCTTCTTCGCCGGGGTCAGCCCCGGGATGGTGAAGTCGACGCCGTCGGCGACCGACTTGAAGCTCTTCTCGAACCAGGCCTGGTAGGCCTCGCGGCTCTCGGTGAGGATGTCGGCAGTGCCGCGCGCGGTCTCGATCAGCTTCTCGTTGAACTCGGTGGCCAGCTTGGTCTGCTCGGCGAGCAGGTCCTGCACGCCCTTCACCTCGGACAGGGAGTTCATGTAGCGGGTGCCGGTCTCGAAGGCGGCGTTGGCCAGCTCCATCTGCTTGGCCGTGACCTGCTCGACGATGCGGGTGTTGATGGCTTCGAGTTCCTTGGCGGCAGCGACGGCGTTCTTGCTGTAGTCCTGCCAGTTTTCGATCAGCTTGGTGTCCATGTCGGGTCTCCTGGGCCGGTTCGACCGGCCGTGCATTCGGCTTGGGGGTCGGATTTATTGCATCGCAGCAATTATTGCGATGCAGCATAAGCAAGGGTGGGCGTGAAGTCAAGGACGACGGGAAAGGAAAATTCCCTCCCGCCAGGGGACCTCGCGGCTGGCGTACGGGGCCGGTGGGCAAGCACCCGCCAAGTGCAAAAAAGTGGGAACTGGCGGCACATTTCCGTCAACATCGCCCGCCCAGTTTGGTAACCTTGTCGCCGCTTTGAACCGGGCGCCGTGCCCCGCCGCGGCCTCATCCCCAGAACCAGTCCCGAGCCCGGGCCGTCCGTCTGCCCGGGTGGGGCTCTTTGGAGCATTGCAACCAATGACCAAGAACGCCGAACTGGCCGCGTGGGTCGACGAGGTTGCCGCGTTGACCCGACCCGAACGCATCCACTGGTGCGACGGTTCCGACGCGGAGAACGCCAGCCTCACTGACCTGATGCTCGAGCAGGGTGACCTGCTGCGACTCAATCCCGAGACCCACCCCAACTGCTTCCTGCATCGCTCGGATCCGAAGGACGTCGCGCGCGTCGAGCACCTCACCTTCGTCTGCACCGAGGATGCCGAGGACGCCGGCCCGAACAACAACTGGATGGCGCCCGGCGAGGCCCATGCCAAGGTCGACCCGCTGTTCGAGGGTTGCATGCGCGGCCGCACGATGTACGTCGTGCCTTACCTGATGGGCCCCTATGGTTCGCCCTACGCCCGTGCCGGCGTCGAGATCACCGACAGTCCCTACGTCGTCGTCAACATGCGCATCATGGCGCGCATCGGCAGCCGCGCGCTGGCGCACATCGATGCCGGCAACAGCTTCGTGCGCGGCCTGCATTCCATCGGCGACCTCGATCCCGAGCGCCGCTACATCATGCACTTCCCCGACGAGCTGCTGATCATGAGCATCGGTTCGGGCTACGGCGGCAACGCCCTGCTGGGCAAGAAGTGCCACGCGTTGCGCATCGCCAGCGCGCAGGCGCGTCGTGAGGGCTGGCTCGCCGAGCACATGTTGATCCTCGGCATCGAGTCACCGGCCGGTGAGACGCGCTATGTCGCCGCCGCCTTCCCCTCGGCTTGTGGCAAGACCAACCTCGCCATGCTGGTCCCGCCGGCTGGTTTCGAAGGCTGGAAGGTATGGACGGTCGGCGACGACATCGCCTGGATGCACCTGGCCGAGGACGGCCAGCTGTGGGCGATCAACCCGGAGGCGGGCTTCTTTGGCGTCGCACCGGGGACCAGCCTCAAGACCAATCCCAATTGCATGAACACCCTCGGCCGCAATGCCATCTATACCAACGTGGCGGTCACCGACGACCTCGAGCCGTGGTGGGAAGGCATCGACGGCGACAAGCCGTCGTCGCTCACCGACTGGCAGGGGCGCCCGCACGACCCGGCCAATGGCCCGGCCGCGCACCCGAACGCGCGCTTCACGGTCGCCGCCAGCCAGTGCCCGAGTTTCTCGCCGAAGGGGGAAGCGCCCGAAGGCGTGCCGATCTCGGCCATCGTCTTCGGCGGACGCCGCTCGACGGTGGCACCGCTGGTATTCGAGGCGCTGGACTGGAACCACGGCGTGTTCGCCGGTGCCGCGATGGCCTCGGAGACGACCGCGGCGGCGACCGGCAAGGTCGGCCAGGTGCGGCGCGACCCGATGGCAATGAAGCCCTTCTGCGGCTACAACTTCGGCGACTACTGGGCGCACTGGCTGAGCTTTGGCCCGCGCTCGGACAAGCTGCCGCGCATCTTTCACGTCAACTGGTTCCGCAAGGACGGCGACGGCAAGTTCATCTGGCCGGGTTTCGGCGACAACATGCGCGTCATGGAATGGATCCTGTCCCGCTGCGATGGCAAGGCCGAGGCCGTCAAGACGCCCATCGGGCTCCTGCCCGAAGCCGACGACCTCAAGCTCGACGGCCTCGCGCTCGACCGCAAGGCCATCCAGGACCTGCTCTCCATCGACCCGCAGGTATGGCAACACGAAGTCGACGAGATCGAGGAATACTTCGCGAGCTTCGGCGGCCGCCTGCCGCAGGCCCTGCGCGACCAGGTCGCGCGCATCAAGGCCGCCCTGGAGGCGCAGCTCGCGGCCTAGCGGAAGCCGTCCGCCCGCGACCCGCGGCACCGGCGTCGATGATCGTGCGCCGGGGCCGCGTCCGCCGCCGCCCCGTCATCGCACGGGCTGGCCGCGCGCCACGGACGTGGTCAGAGGGAAGGGAGACTGCCGCGCGCTAGACGTGGCGATTGGTGAGGCAGGCCACCGTCCGGTGGCGTGCCCTGTTCAGCTGAGCAGTTACCCGCCGTGGATTCAGCCGCGGCCTTCTTCGTCGTCGTCCTCGGCGTCGCGTCGCGCCTGGCCGGTCGCGCTCTTGAAGAAGCTCGACTGCATCTGCCGCCACATCTCCAGGTTCTGCCGGGTCATCTCGCTCAGCGCGGAGGACACCGGGTTGGCCTGCATGGCCTCGCGCATCTGGGCCTGGAACCGCTGTTGCTGTTCGCGGAACAGCTTGAGGCTCTGGCCGAGGAAATCCCCCGCCACGCCCTGCACCGAGTTGCCGTAGAAACCGATGATCTGCTCGAGGACGTCGGTCGAGAACAAGGGTTCGCCGACTTCCTCCTGCTCGATGATGATCTGCAGCAGGATGTTGCGCGTGATGTCGTCACCGGTCTTCTTGTCGATGACGCAGAACGAAACGCCATCGAGCACCAGCTTGCGCACGTCGTTCAGGGTGACGTACTTGCTCTCCGCGGTGTCGTAGAGGCGCCGGTTCGGGTACTTCTTGATGATGCGCTTGTTGTCTTCGCTCATGGTGTGATGCCTCCGCGGGCGCGTTCGTCGCTCAGCGCTCGACGGCGAGCGCGACTCCCTGGCCGCCGCCGATGCACAGCGTGGCCAGGCCCTTGTGGACGTCACGCCGCGCCATCTCGTGGAGCAGGGTGACGAGGATGCGCGCGCCCGAAGCGCCGATCGGATGGCCGAGGGCGATGGCGCCGCCGTTGACGTTGACCTTGGCCGGGTCCCAGCCGAGTTCGCGGTTGACCGAGATGGCCTGGGCAGCAAACGCCTCGTTCGCCTCGACGAGGTCGAGGTCGCCGACCTGCCAGCCCGCCTTCGCCAGGCACTTGCGCGCGGCCGGGATGGGCCCGGTGCCCATGATGGCCGGGTCGACCCCGGCGCTGGCGCCGGCGCGGATGGTCGCGAGTGGGTTGAGACCGAGCTCGGCGGCCTTGGCTGCTGACATGACGATGACGGCCGCCGCGCCGTCGTTGATGCCCGAGGCGTTGCCGGCCGTGACGCTGCCGTCCTTCTTGAACGCCGCGCGCAGCTTGCCGAGGCTGTCACCGGTGGTGGTCGGGCGGGGGAACTCGTCGCGTTCGAACACCACCGGTTCGCCCTTGCGCTGGGGGACGCTCACCGCAACGATCTCGGCGGCGAAGCGCGCAGCGTCGAGCGCCGCTCCGGTCTTGGCCTGGGTGGCGGCGGCAAAGGCGTCCTGCTCGGCGCGGTCGATGCCGAAGCGCTCGGCGATGTTCTCCGCCGTCATGCCCATGTGGTAGTCGTTGAAAGCGTCCCACAGGCCATCGACGATCATCGAATCCTGCAGCGACCAGTCACCCATCTTCTGCCCGTTGCGTGAGCGTGGCAGCACGTGCGGAGCAAGGCTCATGTTCTCCTGACCACCGGCGATGACGATGTCGGCATCGCCGCAGCGCACGGCCTGGGCGGCGAGATGAACGGCCTTGAGACCGCTGCCGCAGACCTTGTTGATGGTGAGCGCCGGGGTCGAATGCGGCAGGCCAGCGGCAATGGCGGCCTGGCGGGCCGGGTTCTGGCCGCAGCCGGCGCTCAGCACCTGGCCCATGATGACTTCGTCGACCGCATCCACCGCGATGCCGGTCGCATCGAGCAGGCCGCGGATGACGGTGGCGCCGAGTTCGTGCGCGGGGACCTCGGCGAGGGCGCCGCCGAAGTTGCCGATGGCCGTACGCAGGGCAGCGACGATGACCGCCTCGGTCATGGTTCGCTCTCCTTGATAACCGCTGGAATAGGCCCGCTAGCGTACGTTGCAGTGCACCATGATGCAAGACGCCGCGGTGCAGCAGGCACCACGGCGGGGCAGGCTCAGAAGTGGATGGCGCGCCGGTCGGTGGCCAGGGCCGCCTCGTGCATGGACTCGGCCAGGGTCGGATGACCGTGAACGGTGCGCGCAATGTCCTCGGCGCTGGCGCCGAACTCCATCGCGATGACGGCCTCGGCGATGAGTTCCGAGGCATTGGGGCCGACGATGTGCACGCCGAGTACGCGGTCGGTGTCGGCGTCGGCGACGATCTTGACGAAGCCGTCGGTGTCGCCCATCGCGCGCGCCCGGCCGCTGGCCATGAACGGGAAGCTGCCGGAACGTACCTTGCGTCCGGCGGCGACGAGTGCCTGCTCGGTCTGCCCGGCCCAGGCGATCTCGGGCCAGGTGTAGATGACCCAGGGGATGACCTCGAAATCGACGTGCGGTTTCTGCCCGGCGATGCGCTCCGCGACCGCGATGCCTTCCTCGCTCGCCTTGTGCGCGAGCATCGGGCCGCGCACGCAGTCGCCGATCGCCCACACGTTGCCGACGCCGGTATGGCAGTGCTCGTCCACCTTGACGAAGCCGCGCTCGTCGACGGCGATGCCGGTCGCCTCGAGACCGAGTTCGGCGGTGTTCGGGCGGCGGCCGACGGCGACGATGAGCTTGTCGAACTCGAGGGTTTCCTTTGCGCCGTCGAGTTCGACCTCGACCGTGACCGCCTTCTTGCCGGCGGTGGCCGCAACGACCTTGGCGCCGAGGCGGATGTCCAGGCCCTGGCGGCCGAGGATCTTGAGCGCTTCCTTGGAGACCGCCTCGTCGGCGGCGGCGAGGAACTGCGGCAGGGCCTCGAGGATGGTGACCTCGGCGCCGAGACGGCGCCAGACGCTGCCGAGTTCGAGGCCGATGACCCCGGCGCCGATGACGCCGAGGCGCTGCGGTACGGCGTCGAAGGCCAGTGCGCCGGTCGAATCGACGATGCGCTCCTGGTCGACCGGCGCCGGCGGAATGGCCATCGGCACCGAGCCGCTGGCGATGATGACGTGCGTCGCCTTGAGCGTCTGCTCGCTGCCATCGGTGGCCACCACGCGCACGCTGTCGACGCTGGCGAGGCTGCCGTGGCCCTGGATCCAGGTCACCTTGTTCTTCTTGAACAGGCCGGCGATGCCCTGGGTCAGCTGGGAGACGATCTTCTGCTTGCGTACCTGCATCTTCGCGATGTCGATCGACGGTTCGACGCTGATGCCGTGCTCCGCGGCATGGCGCTGCATGAACTCGAAGTGGTGCGAGGAGTCGAGCAGCGCCTTGGACGGGATGCAGCCGACGTTGAGACAGGTGCCGCCGAGAACGGGCTTGTCCTTGTCGTCCCGCCAGCGTTCCACGCAGGCGGTCTTCAGGCCGAGTTGGGCGGCGCGGATGGCGGCGACGTAGCCGCCGGGGCCACCGCCGATGACGATGAGGTCGTAGGCGTCCATCGGGCTCCTCAGATCGCGAGCAACATGCGCGTCGGTTCTTCCAGCGTGCGCCGGATGGTGTCGAGAAACTGCACCGCCTCGCGGCCATCGATGATGCGATGGTCGTAGGACAGCGCGAGGTACATCATCGGCCGGATCACCACCTGGCCGTTTTCGGCCACCGGGCGCTCCTGGATCTTGTGCATGCCGAGGATGGCGCTCTGCGGCGGGTTGATGATCGGGGTCGAGACCAGCGAGCCGTAGACGCCGCCGTTGGAGATGGTGAAGGTGCCGCCGGTCAGCTCGTCGATGGTCAGCTTGCCGTCGCGCGCGCGCTCGCCGAAATCGCGGATACGGCGTTCGACCTCGGCAAAGGCCATGCGCTCGACGTCGCGCAGGATCGGCACCACCAGCCCGCGCTCCGAGCCGACGGCGACGCCGACATCGAAATAGCCGTGGTAGATGATGTCGTCGCCGTCGACCGAGGCGTTGACGACCGGGAACTTCTTCAGCGCCTCGACCGCTGCCTTGACGAAGAGCGACATGAAGCCGAGGCGCACGCCGTAGCGTTGTTCGAAGTCGTCCTTGTAACGGTTGCGCAGATCCATCACCGGTTGCATGTTGACTTCGTTGAAGGTCGTCAGCAGGGCGTTGTCGCGCTGCGCGGCGAGCAGGCGTTCGGCAGCGCGCTTGCGCAGGCGTGTCATCGGCACGCGCTCCTCGATGCGGACGGTGTCGCTTGCTGCCTGGCGTTCCTGCACGTTGGCTTCGATCGTCGGCACCGCTTCCGCCGTTGCCGGTGCGGCTGGCGCGGCTGCGCCGCGCTCGACATGGGCGACGACGTCGGCCTTGGTCACGCGCCCGCCCGTGCCGGTGCCGGACACCGCGGTGAGATCGACGCCGTGCTCCTCGGCCAGCTTGCGCGCGGCCGGGCCGGAGCGCGCGCCGCCCGAGGAACTCTCGGTGGCGGCCGGCGCGACCGACGCGCTTGCCGCCGGGGCTTCCGCGCTGGCGGTGGCCTCGGTATCGATGACCGCGAGGATGTCGTCGGTGACGACGACATCGCCGGTCTGCTTGCGGATCTCCTTCAGCACCCCGGTTTCCGGCGCGGCGACCTCGAGCGTGACCTTGTCGGTCTCCAGATCGATGAGGTTCTCGCCACGCGTGACGGCTTCGCCGACCTGCTTGTACCAGTCGAGCAAGGTGGCGTCTGGGACCGACTCAGCCAGGATCGGGACTTTCACTTCGATTAGCACGCGAGGGATCTCCTTACGATTGCGTGGGTCGGCTCTCAGGCCGACTTCTTCTGCTTGGCCTTGCGCGACGTCAGCTCGAGCGCCTCGTCGATGATGCGCGCCTGCTGCTCGAGGTGCAGCGAGACGTAGCCGACCGCGGGCGAGGCCGAGTAGGGGCGCGCGATGCAGGTCAGCGGCTTGCGTTCGTCGAAGCAGCCGCCGAGGTAGCGCGTCGACAACAGCATCGACCAGGCACCCTGGTTGCGCGGCTCCTCCTGTACCCAGACCAGCTCCTCGGCGTTGGGGTAGCGGGCGAGTGCGGCCTGCATCTCGTCCTTGGGGAAGGGATAGAGCTGCTCGAGACGGATGATGGCGCAGTCGTCGACGTCGTGGTCGCGACGCGCTTCGAGGAGGTCGAAATAGACCTTGCCGCTGCACACCAGGATGCGGCGCACGCGGCTCGCTTCCAGCGGATCGATCTCGTCGATGACGGCACGGAAGGCGCCGTCGGTGAACTCCGCCAGTTCCGACACCGACAGCTTGTGGCGCAAGAGGCTCTTCGGGCTCATCACCACCAACGGTTTGCGGTAGGGACGCAGCACCTGGCGACGCAGCATGTGGAACATCTGCGCCGGTGTCGTCGGGTAGCAGACTTGCATGTTCTCCTCGGCGCACAGCTGCAGGTAACGCTCCAGGCGCGCGGAGGAATGCTCCGGACCCTGGCCGTCGAAGCCGTGCGGCAGCAGCATGACCAGGCCGCAGTAGCGGCCCCACTTCTCCTCGCACGACGCGATGAACTGGTCGATGACGACCTGCGCGCCGTTGGCGAAGTCACCGAACTGGGCTTCCCAGATGACCAGGGCGTTGGGTTCGGCACTGGCATAGCCGAACTCGTAGCCGAGGACGGCTTCCTCGGACAGGGTCGAGTTGATGACCAGGAACGGGGCCTGGTCGGAGGCCATGTTCTGCAACGGCAGGTAGGTCTCGCCGGTCTTCTGGTCGTGGATGACGGCGTGACGGTGGAAGAAGGTGCCACGCCCGCTGTCCTGGCCGGAGATGCGCACCGGCGTGGCCGTCGTCACCAGCGAAGCGTACGCAAGCGTCTCGGCGAAGCCCCAGTCAGCTGGCTTCTCGCCCGCGCCCATGGCCTTGCGGTCGGCCAGCACACGGGTCACCGCGCGGTGCAGGTTGAAGCCCTCGGGAACCGTGGTGAAGGACTCGCTCAGCGCGGCGACGCGCTTTGCATCCAGCGCGGTCTCGGCCGGTTCGCGCCAGCCGGTACCGCGGAACGGTTCGAAATTGATCAGGTAACGGTTGTCGATGACGTTGGCGTAGGGCCGCGAGACCACGGTGTTGCGCTCCAGCGCGTCGACGTAGTTGGCGGCCATGGCCTCGGCGTCGCCCTGGGTGATGACGCCCTCGGCGACCAGCTTCTCGGTGTAGATACGCCGCACGCCCGCGTGGTTGCGGATGTGCTGGTACATGATGGGCTGAGTCGCCGCCGGCTCGTCGGCTTCGCTGTGGCCGTGCTTGCGGTAACAGATGACGTCGATGACGACGTCCTTGTTGAATTCCATGCGGAAGTCGAGCGCGAGCTGGCCGGCCAGCGCGACGGCTTCCGGGTCGTCGCCGTTGACGTGGAAGATCGGCGCCTGGACCATCTTCGCGACGTCGGTGCAGTAGAGCGTCGAGCGCGAATCGAGCGGGTCGCTGGTGGTGAAGCCGATCTGGTTGTTGATGATGACGTGCACCGTGCCGCCGGTGGAATAACCACGCGTCTGCGACAGGTTCAGCGTCTCCATCACGACGCCCTGGCCGGCGAAGGCGGCGTCGCCGTGGATCAGCAGGGGCAGGACCTCGTTGCGCTCGAAATCCTGGCGGCGGTCCTGGCGTGCGCGTACCGAACCCTCGATCACCGGGTCGATGATCTCCAGGTGCGAGGGGTTGAAGCCCAAGGTCAGGTGGACGGGGCCGCCGGGAGTCTCGATGTCCGAGGAGAAGCCCAGGTGGTACTTGACGTCGCCCGAGCGGACGTCGGTCGGGCCCTTGCCCTCGAACTCCTCGAACAGCTTCGAGGGGTGCTTGCCGACGATGTTGACGAGCACGTTGAGGCGACCGCGGTGGGCCATGCCGGCCACGCATTCCTTGATGCCGTGACGGCCGGCGTCTTCGACCAGCTGGTCGAGAAGGGCGATGACGCTCTCGCCGCCTTCGAGCGAGAAACGCTTCTGGCCGACGTACTTGGTGTGCAGGTATTCCTCCAGCGAGCCGGCGGCGATGACGCATTCGAGCAGCCGGCGGCGCTTCTCGACGGTGAATTCCGGCTTGGCGCGCGGCAGCTCCAGGCGCTGCTGGATCCAGCGCTTCTGGCTGGTCTCGACGATGTGCATGTACTCGGCGCCGATGGTGCCGCAGTAGGTCGTGCGCACGATGTCCAGGATCTCGCGCAGGGTCGCCTGGTTGGGCCCCTGCAGTGAGCCGGTATTGAAGACGTGGTCGAGATCCGCCGCGGTCAGACCGTGGAATTCAGGATCGAGCTCGGCCACCTCGGGGCGCTCGTACTGGTTCAGCGGGTCGAGGTTGGCCTGGCGATGGCCGCGGAAGCGGTAGGCATTGATGAGCTGCAGGACGGCGACCTGCTTCTGCGCGTCGGGGTCGCCCTCGCGAACCATGCGCACCGCGGTTCCGGCCGGCGCCGCGGCGACTTCGAGCATGCGCGCGCGGACCTCGGAATGGGCGACGTCGCGATGGTCCTCGTTGGCCCCGTCCTGCAGGCCGTCGAAGTAACGTCGCCATTCCTCGTCGACCGCGTTGGGATCGACGAGGTAGCGCTCGTAGAGATCTTCCAGGAAGGGGGCGTTGGCACTGAACAAACAAGACGGACGCTGCATCGTCACTCACCTGTGGCGCTTCTTCGGTTGTCTACGCGCGGCGACGGCCGGCGGCTCATCCACGGACATATCGGCAGGATGGGGCGGGATCTTTGATCAATCACCGACCAAAGTCATTAATTTGCCTGCAATTGTCCCGGGTTTTGCCGCCTTTCGGTCGGCCGCGGGCCGCGCTCGCCACGGCCCTGCGTCGCCTTGGTGCGATCGCCCCACGCCTTGCCGGGAAATTGGGCGCAACGGTATTCTTCCGCGTTCGCGTCGGGCCGGTGGGGGTCTGCCGGGCGCGTCATCCATCCATCCCGGGAGTAATGCGTGGCCAAGCAACGCAGCGTGACGATCACCGACAACGCCACCGGCAGGAGCGTCGAGTGCGCGGTCCTCGAGGGGCAGTACGGCGCCCCCGTCATCGACGTGCGCAAGCTCTACGGCGAGCTCGGCATGTTCACCTTCGACATCGGTTACGGCTCGACGGCGAGCTGTCGCAGCGCCATCACCCACCTCGACGGCGAGGAGGGCGTGCTGCTGCATCGTGGCTACCCCATCGAGCAGCTGGCCGAGCATTCGTCCTTCGTCGAGGTCGCCTACCTGCTGGTCAATGGCGAGCTGCCGAACGCGGACGAACTCGCCGAATGGGACCGCGCGCTCAAGATGCACGGCATGACCCACGAGCACCTGTCGCGCTTCTATTCGGGCTACCGCTACGACGCCCACCCGATGTCGGTGCTGACCGGGGTGGTCGGTGCGGTGGCCTCGTTCTATCACGCCAACACCGACATCTACGACGACGAGGCCCGCGTCGCCACGGCGCGCCGGGTCATCGGCAAGATGCCGGGGCTGGTGTCGAAGATCTACCGTTACCAGTCCGGTCTGCCCTTCGTCTATCCCGACAACGCGCGCGGCTACGTCGAGAACTTCATGTACATGATGTACTCGTGGCCGACCGAGCCCTACGTTGCCAACCCGGTCGCCGTGCGCGCGCTCGAACTGCTCATGATTCTCCACGCCGACCACGAACAGAACGCGAGCACCTCCACCGTGCGCCTGGCCGGCAGCGCCGAGACCAACCCCTTCGCCTGCATCGCCGCCGGCATCGCCACCCTGTGGGGCAAGTCCCACGGCGGCGCGAACGAGGCGGTGGTCACGATGCTGGAGGAGATCGGCGATCCGAAGAACATCCGTAAATTCGTCGACCGCGCCAAGGACAAGAACGACAACTTCCGCCTCATGGGTTTCGGCCACCGCGTCTACAAGAACTACGACCCGCGCGCGAAGATCATCCGCAAGGCCTGCCACGACCTGCTCGAGGACATGAACCTGAATCAGCCCCTGTTCGAGATCGCGATGGAACTCGAACGCATCGCGCTGGAGGACGATTACTTCATCGAGCGCAAGCTCTACCCCAACGTCGATTTCTATTCCGGCCTGATCTACCAGGCGCTCAACATCCCGACCGCGATGTTCACCTGCATGTTCGCGCTGGCGCGCTCGGCGGGCTGGATCGCGCAATGGATCGAGCTCATGCGTGACCCCGAGTTCCGCATCGGGCGCCCGCGTCAGCTCTACATTGGCGCCGCGCAGCGTGACTACGTGCCCGTCGCCGAACGCTGACGGCGTCGTATTCGCCCCCTCATCCTGTTCTACATGACCCAAGGACCCTGACAGCCATGAAAGCCCCCGTAAGAGTCACCGTGACCGGCGCCGCCGGCCAGATTTCCTACTCCCTGCTGTTCCGCATCGCCGCCGGCGGCATGCTCGGCCCCGATCAGCCCGTGATCCTGCAGCTGCTCGAAATCACGCCGGCGATGAAGGCACTGGAAGGCGTGGTGATGGAGATCGACGACTGCGCCTTCCCGCTGGTCGCCGGTATCGAGACCTCCGACGACGCCAACGTCGCCTTCAAGGACACCAACTACGCGCTGCTGGTCGGCGCACGGCCGCGCGGACCGGGCATGGAGCGCAGCGACCTGCTCGAAGCCAACGGTGGCATCTTCACCGTGCAGGGCAAGGCCATCAACGACAACGCGGCGCGCGACATCCGGGTCATCGTGGTCGGCAATCCGGCCAACACCAACGCCTGGACCTGCATGAAGAGCGCGCCCGACATCGATCCGCGCCAGTTCACCGCGATGACGCGCCTCGATCACAACCGCGCCGTGGCGCAGCTCGCCCAGCGCACCAGCGCCACCGTCACCGACGTCAAGCGCATGACCATCTGGGGCAATCATTCGACGACCCAGTACCCGGATCTCTCGCAGACCACGGTCAAGGGCAAGGCCGCGCTCGATCTCGTCGACCGCGCCTGGTACGAGAACGACTACATCCCGAGTGTCGCGAAGCGTGGTGCGGCCATCATCGAGGCGCGCGGCGCCTCCTCCGCGGCCTCGGCAGCCAACGCCGCCATCGACCACATGCGCGACTGGGCGCTCGGCACGGCCGACGGCGACTGGGTCAGCATGGGTATCCCGAGCGACGGCAGCTACGGCATCGAGGAAGGCTTGATGTATTCCTTCCCGGTGACCTGCAAGAACGGCGCCTACAGCATCGTGCAGGGCCTGGCGGTGAGCGAGTTCAGCCGCGCCCGCATGGACGCCACGGCGGCGGAACTGAAGGAGGAACAGGCGGCGGTCGCCAAGCTGCTACGCTGAGTGGACCGCGGCGTACCGTCGGCTACGGGGCGCCTGCGGGCGCCCCGTTCGTTTGCGGGGTGTTGAACGGGCAGGCACCGCTTGGCAGAATCCAGGCACTGTCATGGTGCGTGCGCGCTCAGCTTGGCCAGGATCGACCGGTAATGATCGACAGACACGGCTTTCGCGCCAACGTCGGCATCATCCTGCTCAATGAAGGCGGGCAGGTGTTCTGTGCCCGCCGCTGCGGCATGAGTGCCTGGCAGTTCCCACAGGGCGGCATCAAGCGCCACGAAACACCCGAGAACGCGATGTTCCGCGAACTGCGCGAGGAGATCGGGCTCGCACCCGAGGACGTCGAAGTGCTCGGCGCGACCAAGGGATGGTTGCGCTACCGCCTGCCGAAGCGCTACATCCGCTACCACCAGCAGCCGTTGTGCATCGGCCAGAAGCAGATCTGGTTCCTGCTCAAGCTGCTCGCGGCCGACAGCAGCGTGCGCCTGGACCTGGCCGACGAGCAGGAGTTCGACGATTGGCGCTGGGTCGATTACTGGGCGCCGCTCGGCTTCGTCGTACCCTTCAAGCGCAACGTCTATGAACGTGCCCTGCACGAATTCGCCGATTTCGTCGGCGGCATGTGGGGAATTGCGCCCGCCCACAAGGGCGGTCATACCTCGTGATAATGCGCTGACGGGGCGCCGGCGGCGCCTCGGGGGCGCACTGTCACTGCCGCTTGCGAATGGCCAGTTCCGGCAGCAGCTTGCGCGCGGCGCGGTTGCGCACGGTGGCAGTGAAACCATCGGCAAAGTATTCCGGCATGCCCCAGCCGGTGATGGTCGCGCCGAGCGTCTGCAAGCGGTCGTCGCATTCGCCCATCGCGATGTCGGCGATGCGGCGTACGTCCGGATCGGAATCGATGCTCGCTACCGCCCGTTCGTAGACGCAGGTGTTGTAGCCGTTGGCCTGGCTCATCATCTCGAGCCGTTCTTCGTTGGTCAGATCGCCCGGTGAACGTTCGGCGGCGGGCTGGGCGTGAACGGCGCCGGCGAACAGGCAGGCGAGGACGAGCGGGAAGCTGCGATGCATGGGGAATTCTCCTGTCATTCGAATCGGGCGCGCTGGAGCAGCCAGTCCTGCTCGCGGCCATCGACGCGGGTGCAGCCGAGTTTGACCGCGTCACCGCCCGCCGGTGCCACGCCGGTCACCAGTCCTTGTGGATGGTCGCCGGCGAACACCCGCAACAGGCGGTAGGCGACCGCCCGTTTGGGATGGCTGTTGCGCAGGATGCGCAGCTTGCCGCCCTCGCTCAGGATCTGGCAACGACCATCGGCCACCGATTCCATGGCGAGGTAGTCGCCCGCCTGCCGGGCGTCGTCACCATCGGCGCCGCAGCCGACCGCCCAACACAGTCCGAGCACGGCCAGCAGGCGGGGCGTGCGCGGTCGCCGACCACCGTCACGGCAATACCGCAAGGTGCGAGGGGAACTTTGAAAACGGCTGCATGTCATCGCGCTTTCCCGTTGATTTCGGACGCAATTCGGGTTACCCACAAAAATTGTGGATAACTTTGTTGAGGAATTGCGGAAAGCGCCTCCAACGGGCCTTCGCGCAGCTGGATTCCTTAGATTGGACAAGATTTGACCAGCAACCGTAAGAATATCGAAATCAATGAGTTAAGGGTTGCCTGCCGGCTCTGCGGCAACCTCCGGCGAGTGCACCGCGGCAGAGTTAACAATCTCGAAACAATGTGCATAAAGCGCGCCCGCGGGTCTTGATTTTGGGCGAAAAGGCTGATCCTGACTGGCGATGCCGGGCCGGCCACGGCGCCCGGTGGAACCTAGTGTACGACTTCGTCAGTGGCAGTGGTGCGAGTGGCAGTTTCGCACCTTGCCGGGGGCATCGGCGATGGCGCGGCGGGCGGTTGGCGCCGTCGCGGCGTACTTCCACGGCACGGTGCTGCTTTGCCCCCACGACATTCGCACGGTGCGGCCACCCGGGCTAGCATGGTCACCGGCGCGGCCGTTCCGCGCGGTTCCCGGCTCCCGTGTGGCGAAACCTGCGCATCCTCGTCCTGCTGTTCATCCTGCTCAACGTGGCGCTCGGCAGCTGGCTGGCGCGCGCGCGTTCGACCGACTGGGATCGCGCCCTGTACGTTGCCGTCCACCTCGTCGATGGTGACGGCAGCGTCGCCAGCGCGGACCATATCGCCGCGATCGCGGCGCTCGATCGCGCGGCGCTCGACGAGCACTTCGCCGATATCGAAACCTTCTTCGAACACGAGGCCGCACGCCACGGTCTTGCACTGGAGCGCCCCGTCGAGATCGTCTTCGCCGGCGTGATCGACGACCGTCCACCACTGCCACCCGCCGGCGGCGGGATTCCCGCGGTGATGGCCTGGAGTCTCCGCTTGCGCTGGTGGGCCTGGCGTCACGACGACTACGACGGCCTCAAGGATGCCGACGTCTACGTGCTGTTCCACGACCCGGAGCAGAGCCCGCGTCTGGCCCATTCGCTCGGCCTGCAGAAAGGACTGATCGGGGTCGTCAACGCCTTCGCCACGTCCCGCATGACAGCCGAGAACCACGTCGTCATCGCCCACGAACTGCTGCACATGGTCGGGGCAAGTGACAAGTACGACGCTGGCGACAATTTGCCGCTCTTCCCCGTCGGCTACGCCGAACCGCAACGTGAGCCGCTCTATCCGCAAGTGGCGGCCGAAATTATGGCGGGCCGCATCCCGCAGAGCGCGCAAGCGGCGGTTCCTCCGCGCAACCTGGCGGCCGTCGTGCTGGGGCCGGCCACGGCGCGCGAGATCGGCTGGCTGCGTTGAGGGGTGGCCCAGGCATCGTCCAGCCCGCGGCACCCAGCGCGTAGCCTCGCGGAATCCCGGGGGAGATTCGTCACTCGGGACTGGACGGTCATTCCCGGCGGCTCCGCCACGCCGGGCCGGCGTCATGCCGCGAACGCGCCGCGATGCCCGGCGACTTCCTTGCGGGTGACCGGACCGGCTGCCGACGACGCGGCGTTGCGGGCATAATCGCGCCCTCCAGCCAGCCCGCAGGCGTCACGCCGGCGGTTCCACGAGGAGGAGGTTTTCATGTCCCTAAGCCTGTCGTGCGCGTTCGCCACGTCGCTCCAGTCCCACGAGCATGCCCGCATCGCCGAGTCGCTCGGCTATGCCCGGGCGTGGTTCTACGATTCGCCCGCGCTCTACCCGGACGTCTGGGTGCAGCTCTGCCGCGCCGCCGATCGCACCGAGCGCATCGGCCTCGGAACCGGCGTCATCGTGCCGCACCTGCGCCATCCCATGGTCAATGCCGCGGCCATCGCCACGCTGGTCGACGCCGCCGGCGCCGAGCGCGTCACGGTCGGTATCGGCTCGGGTTTCACAGGTTGCGTGAGCATGGGGCGGCGGCCATTGAAATGGTCGTACGTGGCGGATTACATCCGCGCCGTCAGGGCACTGCTGCGCGGCGAGGAGATCGAATGGGACGGCGGCGTCGCGCGCATGCTGCACTGGCCGGGCTACGCACCGGCGCGCCCCGTCGAGGTGCCTTTCGTCATCGCTGCCGCCGGACCCAAGGGCATCGCCGTGGCCCGGGAACTCGGGCAGGGCGTGTTCGGCGCCTTCCAGCCCATTGCCGACTTCGACTGGAGCGTCACGCTCATCATGGGCACGGTGCTGGAAGACGGTGAGGCGGCCGGTTCGGCACGCGCACTCGATGCCGCCGGTCACGGTGGCGCGGTGCTCTACCACTACATGCTCGAGCACCGCATGCTCGACCAGCTCGAGGGCGGCGCCGAGTGGCAGCGTGCCTATGAGAACGTGCCCGAACGCGTGCGGCATCTCGCCATGCACGACGGCCACCTGGTGGGCGTCAACGAGCGCGATCGGCCCTACGTCACCGGTGACCTGCTGGCACAGAACGGCCTGGCGATGGATCGCGGTGCCTGGCGCGAACGCATCGCGCAGCTGGAGGCCGGCGGCACGACCGAGATCGCCTACCAGCCGGCGGGTTCGGACATCCCGCGCGAACTCGAGGCGTTCGCCGCGCTGGCGCAGGGCTGAGGGGGCGCGTGCGGCGCGGCGACTCCCCCACCCGGGCATCGTCGCGCTGCGTCGTGGGGGCGGTGCGCCCGCGGCGCTTCACCCTGCTAGGATTGGGTGCCGAGCTCGAGCGTCAATACCTTGTATTTGAAAAGGTTTTCGGCGTTCTGGCGACCGCGCGCCGTGGCGCGCCGGTAACCACGACCTGCACAGGAGAGGACCCATGGCCGCACCGGGCAGCGCCCCCAACGAAACACATGAACCCCTGGTACTCGACGCCGCCGTCATCGGCGCCGGCGTCGCCGGACTCTACCAGCTCCACCAGTTGCGCGAGCAGGGCTTGAAGGTCCGTGCGTTCGACACGGCGTCCAATGTCGGCGGTACCTGGTACTGGAACCGCTACCCCGGCGCCAAGTTCGATTCCGAGTCCTACATCTACCAGTACTTGTTCGACGAGGACCTCTACAAGGACTGGAGTTGGAGCGAGCGTTTCCCGGGCCAACCCGAGATCGAGCGTTGGATGAACTACATCGCGGAACGCCTGGAACTTCGCCCCGACATCCAGTTCGAGACGACCATCGCCTCGGCTCACTTCGACGAGGCGCGCAACCGCTGGCTGCTCACGACCACCACCGGCCAGCGCATCGACGCGCAGTTCCTGGTCTGCTGCTGCGGCATGTTGTCCGCACCCCTGAGCGAAGTGTTTCCCGGCCAGGACAGCTTCCAGGGGCGGCTCTTCCACACCGCGCGCTGGCCCAAGGAGCCGATCGATTTCGCAGGCAAGCGGGTCGGTATCGTCGGTATCGGCGCGACCGGCATCCAGGTCATCCAGACCATTGCCCCCGAGGTCGGCCATCTCAAGGTGTTCATTCGCACCCCACAGTACGTCAACCCCATGGCCAATCCGAGCTACGGGCCCGACGAGATCGCGGCCTACAAGGCGCGCTTCGAGGAACTGCGCGACACCCTGCCGTATACCTTCAGTGGTTTCGAGTTCGACTTCGACGGCGTGCCGTGGCTGTCGCGCACGCCCGCCGAGCGGCGCCAGGTGCTCGAGGACAACTGGAACTACGGTTCGCTCAAGCTGTGGCTCGCAACCTGCCCCGAAATGTTCTCGGATCCCGACATCAGCGAGGAAGTCTCGGAGTTCGTGCGCGAGAAGATGCGCGAACGAATCAAGGATCCCGCGCTGTGCGAGTTGCTGATCCCGACCGACTACGGTTTCGGCACGCACCGCGTGCCGCTCGAGAGCAACTACCTCGAGGTCTACCACCGGCCCAACGTCGAGGCGGTCAGCGTCAAGGACAACCCCATCGAGCGCGTCACGCCGACCGGTATCGAACTCGCCGACGGCAGCCACCACGAACTCGACATCCTCATTCTCGCCACGGGTTTCGACGCCGGTTCTGGCGCGCTGACCCGTATCGACATCCGCGGCCGCGGCGGCCGTTCGCTCAAATCCGAGTGGGGCGAGGAGATCCGCACCGCCTACGGCCTCATGGTGCACGGCTATCCCAACCTGTTCACCACCGGTGCGCCGCTGGCGCCGTCCGCGGCCTTGTGCAACATGACCACCTGCCTGCAGCAGCAGACGGAATGGATCAGTGCCTGCATCGCGCACCTGCGCGAACGCGACGTCGACGTCATCGATGCCAGCCGCGCACTGCAGGATGCCTGGGTCGAGCACCACGACGAGATCGCCAACGCCACCCTCGTCACCAAGACCCACTCCTGGTACATGGGCTCGAACGTCGACGGCAAGCCGCGGCGACTGCTGTCCTACATCGGTGGCGTGGGCCAATACCGGCAGAAGTGCGACGAAGTCGCGCAGGCTGGTTACCGGGGTTTCGAGATGCGCTGAATGGCGTCACCGGGGTATCGCCGGTGCGGGCCCCGTGCCCCTGCCGGCGCGCCCTGCATCGTGGTCGCGCGCACCGCGACCACGGCCGGTGGGCTCACAGGCGGGCGAGAAAGCTCTCGATGATGGCGTTGGTCTGAGCCGGCTGTTCGAACTGTGGGAAGTGCGCGGCACCGTAGACCTGCGCGAAACCGACGTTCTTGAAGTGCCTGGCGATGAAGCCTTGGTCCTGGGCCCCGGCCATCAGCCACAGCATCGGTTGGTGGATGGCCGCGGCCATCGCCGCCGTATCGCACAGCAGGCCTTCGAGTTCGGCAATCTTGATCGCTTCCGGGATCTCGGCCGCTTCGGCGACGATGCGCCGGATGGCGGCGCGATCGCCCTTCGGATCGAAGTAACCGGTGTACCAGCCGCGGAAGGCCTTCTTCGCGCCGGGCCCCCGCAGGGCGTCGATCATCTGCCCGACCAGGGTGCCGAACACGCTCTTCGGATCGTTCGCCCGTGCGCGCGGGTAGAGAAAGGAATCGACGATGACGCCGCCGCGGACGAGGCGCGGGTTGGCGCGGATGAACTCGAGCGTACCGGCGGCACCGCCGGCATGGCCGACGGCCACCACGCCCTTCAACCCGGCGGCCTTGACGACCGCGGCGATGTCGCCGGCGTGACCGGCCGGGTCGTGACCGCTGCCGCTGGTAGTCGAGCGGCCGTGACCCCGGCGATCGAGCAGCAGGATGCGGTGACGCCTGCCGAAATAGCGCACCTGTTCCGCCCACAGCTCGTGCTTCGAGCACCAGCCGTGGATCAGCACAAGCGGTGGCCGTCCGTCGTCCTTGCCGGTGAGCTTGTAGAAGATCTTCGCGCCGTCGGGTCGCGTGACTGTCGCCATGAGAGGGTCGCTCCTTGGTAAGCGTCGCGGCGGTGGCCGCGGGACGGAGGTCGGCAACGGGCCGTCCGGCCCGCGATCGGGGTTGGGACTCAGCGACTCTCGCCGAGCATGCTGTCGATGGTGGCCGTTGCGATGACGTTGTCGTCGCGGTCGAGTACTTCGAACAACTTGCCGTCGACCGCCTGGCACATGAACAGCACCACCGCGCCCGCGGGGCCGCCGCGTTCCATGTGTACGTCGCCGCCCGGACTGCGGGTGAAGAAGCCGGCGCGGCGAACCTTGTGCACGGTCTCGTGGGCGGACGTTTCGACGATGTGCTGCTCGCCTTCCAGCACCAGAACTGACATCGGGCCGAGGTGGCGATGGTAGTGGCAGTAGCTGTTCGGCGCCCACTTGCTCAGGAAGTCCATGCGGCCGCTGGCGCGGTCGTAGCCGAGCACGGCGAACCAGTAGTCGATGGGGTAATCGAAGCGCGCCGAGCCGGTGAAGTGCTGCCAGGCCATCGGTTGACTGGCGTCGTAGGCGGACAGTGGCGCGATCGAGGACACGGGCGTATTCGGGGCTGGACTGGACATGGCAGGGCGGTCCGTTGGGTGGGAGCCCGGATGCTAGCCAGCCCCCCTGCGCGGTGCAAGCAGGGCGCTGGACGCGCGTCCGCTGCGCGGTCGTCACCGCCACGCGCTGCGCAGGCACGCGCGAACGCGGCGGCGGTGGGGGGGGCCGCTGAATTGATCACGCTCAATGCACTTCGCGGAATGGGGCGGCTCAATGACAGGGGACCGCGCGCCGAGGTCGCGCGCAAGGAAGCCAGATCGAGGAATACGAACATGAAACGACTGTCCGCCATCCTGCTCACCCTCGTCTGCGGCCTGCCCGCGGCCACGTTCGGCGCGGTCGCCTATACCGACGCGGCCGGCCGCCAGTGGCGCCAGCCGGCGGATACGCTGGGGCTGACCTGGTTCGACGTCGCGCCGGTGTGCAGTGTCGACACCGGCGTGTGCACTGGCTCGGCCGGCGGTATCGATGTCGACGGCTGGATGTGGGCCGATGTCGCGACGGTCAACGAACTGTTCCGCGAATTGTCGGGCGGGGCCGGTTTCCCGACGCCGGAGCCGCAGGAATACGAAGTCTTCGAGAGCACCTGGGCGCCCGGCCTGATCGACACCGACGGTGCCGGCCCGGACGTCGGCATCTTCGACATGACGGTCGAATTCGCCGGCAGCGACCAGCGCGTGCTGGGCTGGACCCGCGACAAGGATCCGGACCCGGCGACGGGTGCCTACCTCGGCCGCATCGACGACACGCCGACCTTCGACAAACTGCAGACCGACGATCGTTCCGACATCGACCAGGAGAACCCGGCCATCGTCGGCTTCTGGCTCTACCAGAACACCACGCCGGTGCCCGTGCCGGCGGCGCTCTGGCTGCTCGCTGCGCCGCTGCTCGCTCTCGCGCGGCGTGACCGAGGCCGACCCGCGGCATCCACCTGCTGATCGCGCGCGCACGGCCGCTGGCCGCCGCCGCGTGCAGGCCAGCGCGCGGCGGGTAAACTCTCTCCCGGTTTTTCCAGCGGGAGCAGCGCGTGATCCTGACCGAACCGACCGCCACGAACCGTTACGGCGGCTGGCGCGAGGACTGGCTCGCGGCAAGCGACGAGCCGGTGCTCGAACCCGAACTGCCGATCGTCGACGCCCATCACCACCTGTGGCATCTCAAGGCCAACCGCTACCTGCTCGACGAGTGGCTCGGCGACGTCGCCAGCGGGCACGCCGTGCGTGCGAGCGTGTTCGTGCAATGTGGCGCCTTCTACCGCGCCGACGGCCCCGCGGCGCTGCGCCCGGTCGGCGAGACCGAGTTCGTCAACGGCGTGGCAGCGATGACGGCGAGCGGCGCCTACGGCGACCACCGCGCCGGCGCCGGTATCGTCGGTTTCGCCGACCTCACGCTGGGCGAGGCCGTCGAGGAAGTCCTCGCCGCCCACCTCGCCGCCGGTGGCGGGCGCTTCCGCGGTATCCGCCATGCCGGCGCGCGTGACGACTCCGACGCCGTGCACAACTCGAGCAGCAACCCGCCGCCCGGCCTCTACCGCGATGCGGTCTTTCGCCGCGGCTTCGCGCGGCTCGCCGCCATGGGCTTGAGCTTCGATGCCTGGCTCTACCAGTTCCAGCTCGACGACCTGGTCGATCTCGCCCGCGCCTTTCCCGCTGCCACCATCGTCGTCGACCACGTCGGCGGCATCGTCGGCATCGGGCCCTATGCCGGCCGCCACGACGAGTTCTTCCCGGCCTGGCGTGCGGCCATGCACGACCTCGCGGCCTGCGACAACGTCCACGTCAAGCTCGGTGGGCTCGGCATGAAGCTGTGCGGCTTCGGTTTCGAGGCCGGTGAGCGCGCGCCCGACTCGGCCACGCTCGCCGCGCGCTGGCGCCCCTACGTCGAGACCTGCATCGAGGCTTTCGGCGCCGCGCGCTGCCTGTTCGAGAGCAACTTCCCGGTCGACAAGCACGCCTGCTCCTACCGCGTGCTGTGGAACGCCTTCAAGCGCCTTGCCGCGGACGCCAGCGCGGACGAGAAGGCGGCGCTGTTCCACGGCACCGCGGCGCGGGTCTATCGCCTGGCCCTGCCCGCGGTGACCTGAACGACGCGGGCGTCGCTCCATTCGTTATATCTGCTAGGATATAGCGCGCCCGGATCGCCCCGCGTTCCGAGTGGCTCGCCGGTCGTGCGGCAGCCCGCGGCCTTCGCCCATCCGTCGACCTGGGAGTGTCACTTGAGTCGCTCGCTTCGCCCGCGACATCGCGCTGCCGGTCGGGTGATCCTGACCTGGCTGGCACTGTTGGTCGGTGCCGGCCTGCCGCCCGCCCGCGCCGACGAGGCCACGGTCGCCGTGGCCGCCAACTTCGCCGAGGTCCTGGCGGCGCTGGCACCGGCCTTCACGGCGACGACCGGTCACACGCTCGTCGCCAGCGCCGGTTCGACCGGCAAGCTCTACGCCCAGGTCATGAGCGGCGCGCCGTTCGATGTCCTCCTCGCCGCCGACCCGGAGCGCCCGGCGCGTCTGGAGGCGGAGGGGGTGGCGGTCGCCGGCACGCGCTTCACCTATGCCACGGGCGCGTTGGTCTTGTGGAGCCGCGACGCGGCGCTGCTCGCCGCCGACGACCCGGCAGTCATCGCAGCGTCACCGGTGCGTCACCTGGCCATCGCCAATCCCGACCTCGCACCCTACGGCGTGGCCGCGCGGCAGGTCCTCGCGGCGCTCGGCCTGGCCGCGGCGGTCGCCGACAAGCTGGTCATGGGGCAGAACGTCGGCGAGGCCTATGCGCTGGTCGCGAGCGGTGCGGCCGAGGCCGGCTTCGTCGCCCTCTCGGCCGTCGCGAAACCGGGTACGCCGGTGGCTGGCAGTCGCTGGGCGGTGCCGGCGACGCTGCACGATCCGATCCGCCAGGACGCCGTGCTGCTGCGCCACGGCGCCGACAATCGCGCCGCCCGCGCATTCCTCGACTTCCTGCGTTCGGCGTCGGCACGCGCGCTGATCCGCGCGCACGGCTACCGCGACGACTGATCGATGCCCGCCTGGCCCGACATCGTGCCGCTGTGGATCACCCTGCGCCTGGCCGCGGTGACGACCGTGCTGCTGCTCGTCGTCGGCACGCCGATCGCGTGGTGGCTGGCCTTCTCGCGTGCGCGCTGGCGGCCACTGGCCGAGGCCGTGGTGGCGCTGCCTCTGGTACTGCCGCCGACCGTGCTCGGCTTCTACCTGCTGTTGCTGTTCAATCCCGGCGCACCGCTCGGCCACCTGTGGCTGCGCGTGACCGGCGACACCCTGACCTTCTCCTTCGCCGGGCTGGTCGTGGCGTCGATGCTCTATTCGCTGCCCTTCATGGTGCAGCCGTTGCAAGCCGCGTTCGCCACCATGGGACGTGCGCCGCTCGAAGTCGGCGCGACGTTGCGCGCCGGCCCGCTCGATACCTTTCTGACCATCGCCGTGCCGATGGCGGCACGCGGCTACCTCACCGCCGCCGTCCTCACCTTCGCCCACACCGTCGGCGAGTTCGGGGTGGTGCTCATGATCGGCGGCAACATCCCGGGCCGTACGCGGGTGATGTCGATCGCCATCTACGAACACGTCGAGACCATCGACTACGCCGCGGCTCACCTGTTGTCCGCCATCCTGCTCGCCTTCTCCTTCGCGGTGCTGGTACTGGTGTACTCGGTCAACCGGCGCCAGGCCCTGCGGCTCGGCTGAGCGGGCTTGACGACCGTGTCCAGCGCACCATGACCCTGCTCGCCATCGAACTGCGCTGCCACCGCGGCGACTTCGACCTCGAGCTTGCGCACGGTTTCGTGCTCGATGGCATCAGCGCGGTGTTCGGCACCAGCGGCGCCGGCAAGAGCACGCTGCTCAGGGCCCTGGCCGGGCTCGAAGCCGCGGTACACGGCCGCATCACCTTCGCCGGCGAGGCCTGGCTCGACAGTGCGCAAGGTATCCGCGTGGCAGCGCATCGCCGCGGCATCGGCTACGTCTTCCAGGATGCCGCGCTGCTGCCTTTCCTCGACGTCGCTGGCAACCTGCGTTACGCCGCGCGGCGCGCGCCGACGGACCGGCCCGGTCCGACGTTCGAACAGGTCGTCGACGCCTTCGACCTCGCGCCGCTGCTCGGTCGCGGCGTCGGCGGACTGTCCGGCGGCGAGCGCCAGCGCGTCGCCATCGCCCGCGCGCTCCTCACGCGCCCGCGCCTGCTGCTGATGGACGAACCCTTGTCCGCCATCGACATCCGCCGCAAGGCCGATCTCCTGCCCTACGTACGCGGTCTGCCGGCGCGCTTCGGCGTGCCGGTCGTCTATGTCTCCCATGCCCTCGACGAGGTCGCCTACCTCGCCGATCACGTGCTGGTGATGGAAGTCGGCCGGATGACCGCGGCGGGGCCGGCCGCGGCCGTGCTCGAACGCCTCGACCTCGGCCGCGGTGCCGGCTGGTACGAAGCCGGCACGGTGCTGAGCGGGCAGGTCGTCGAGCAGGACGAGCGTTTCCAGTTGACCCGCGTGGCGGTTGGTGCGCACCGCATCGCCGTGCCACGGGTCGCGGCAGCGACGGGCACCACGCTGCGCTTGCGGGTGCGCGCGCGCGATGTCGCCCTGGCGGTGCAGGTGCCCGTCGGCATCTCCATCCGCAACGTGCTCGAAGGCCGCCTCATCGACCTTGTCGAGGATGCGGCCAGCGCTTACGCCGAAGCCCTCGTCGATATCGGGGCGGGGCACGTACGCTCGCGCCTCACGCGTGCCGCGGTGGCCGAACTCGGCCTCGCCGTGGGGGCCCGGGTGTTCGTGCTGGTGCGTTCGGTCACGGTCGACGAGCCGTTCGCGGAGCAGGCGCAGGCCCCGACCTGAGCCAGCGCACCGGGGCGGTAAGCCCGCGCGCGATGACTGACCCGAGTCAGGGGCGGAGACGCCCCGGCCGGGTCAAGATGCACCTTCTTCCATCGGACCCGGAGCCACCCGGGCCAGGGACTCCGCGATGAGCGCCAGGCGCGCACGGCTACGGTACGCTTTCCCCTGCCTGACCAGGCGCATCGCGCGCACGAGGCGGACATGAGCGGATTGAACGGCACCCCCGGCGGCGGCGCGCCGGGCGACGGCGACGGCGGCGTGCGCACCGGCCTCGGCGTCGAGGACATCAAGCACGATTTCCGCGACAACCTGTTCTACATCATGGCGCGCTTCCCCGATGTCGCCGGGGTCAACGACTTCTACCAGGCACTCGCCTACACCGTGCGCGACCGCCTGCTTGAGCGCTGGGTGCGCAGCGCGCAGAAGTTCCGCGACACTGGCGCGCGCACGGTGTGCTACTTCTCCGCCGAGTTTCTCATCGGCCCGCAACTGCGCGCCAACATCCTGCACCTGGGCATCGAGCGCGAAGTGCGCCAGGCCATGCAGGAACTCGGCATCGAACTCGAGGTGCTGGTCGACCACGAGGTCGAGCCCGGCCTCGGCAACGGTGGCCTCGGCCGGCTCGCTGCCTGCTACATGGAGTCGCTGGCAACGCTGCAGATCCCGACCATCGGCTACGGCATCCGCTACGAGTTCGGCATCTTCACCCAGGAGATCCGCGACGGCTGGCAGGTCGAACAGTCCGATCGCTGGCTCTCGCACGGCTACCCGTGGGAGATCCGGCGTCCGACCATCACCTTCGATGTCGGCTTCGGTGGCCATACCGAGAGCTGGACCGACGATCGCGGGCGCCATCGCGTCCGCTGGACGCCCGAGCGCGAGGTCCGCGGCGTCGCCTACGACACGCCCTTCATCGGTTTCGGCGTGAAGAGCGCCAACATGCTCCGGCTGTGGTCGGCCGAGGCAGTGGAGTCGTTCGACCTCGAAGCCTTCAACGTCGGCGACTATTACGGCGCGGTCGAGGACAAGCTGAGATCGGAGATGATCTCCAAGGTGCTCTATCCCAACGACGAACCCGAAGCTGGCAAGGAACTGCGCCTCGCCCAGCAGTACTTCTTCGTCACCTGTTCGCTGCGCGACATGATCCGAATCCATCTGCAGGTGCCGGGCCGGACGCTGGAGGGGCTCACGGCCAAGTACACCGTACAGCTCAATGACACCCACCCCGCGCTCGCCATCGCCGAGCTGATGCGCCTGCTGGTCGACGAACACCTGCTGGAGTGGGACGCGGCGTGGTCCATCACCACGCGGCTGTTCGCCTACACCAACCACACCCTGCTGCCCGAAGCGCTGGAGACCTGGCCGCTGCCGCTGTTCGCGCGCCTGCTGCCACGCCACCTCGAACTGGTGTACGAGATCAACCGCCGCTTCCTCGACGCCGTGCGCCTGCGCTTTCCCGGTGACGATGCGCGGCTGGCGCGGCTGTCGCTCATCGACGAGCATGGGGCCAAGCGCGTGCGCATGGCCAACCTCGCCTGCGTCGGAGCGTATGCGGTGAACGGCGTCGCCGCCCTGCACACCGCATTACTGAAGAGCAGCGTGCTCGCCGATTTCCACGCCCTGTGGCCGGAAAAGTTCAGCAACAAGACCAACGGTGTGTCGCCGCGCCGCTTCCTGCTGCACGACAACGCCGATCTCGCGGCCTTGATCTCGAGTCGCATTGGCACGGACTGGGTGACCGACCTCGACCGCCTCGCCGCGCTCGAACCGCATGCCGAGGATGCCGCTTTCGGCGAAGCCTGGCTCGCGGTCAAACGGCGCAACAAGGAGCGGCTCGCCGCACGGGTCCAGATCGCCACCGGTTTCGCGCTCGAGCCCGACTGGCTGTTCGACGTCCAGGTCAAGCGCATCCACGAGTACAAGCGCCAGCACCTCAACATCCTGCATGTCATCACCCACTACTGGCGCCTCAAGCAGGACCCGGCGGCGGTGTTGTCACCGCGGGTGTTCCTGTTCGGCGGCAAGGCGGCGCCCAGCTACGCCATGGCCAAGCTCATCATCCGGCTGATCAACGCGGTGGCCGAGGTCGTCAACCGTGACGCCGACGTCAACCGCTATATGCGGGTCGCCTTCATCCCCAATTTCTGCGTCAAGGAAGCGCGCTACATCTATCCGGCCGCGGATCTCTCCGAACAGATCTCGCTCGCCGGCAAGGAGGCCTCGGGCACCGGCAACATGAAGTTCGCGCTGAACGGCGCGCTGACCATCGGCACCCTCGACGGCGCCAATGTCGAGATCCGCGAACGGGTCGGAGCGGAGAACTTCTTCCTCTTCGGCATGAACGTCGACGAGGTGGCGGCGCGGCGCGCCGACGGCTATCACCCGCGCGCGGTCTACGAGGCGGATGCTGAACTGAAGCAGGCCATCGACCTCGTCGCCAGCGGCTACTTCGCCGGCGGTGACCGCGCGCTGTTCCGGCCGCTGGTCGACACCCTGCTCGAGCGCGACGAGTTCCTCGTGCTGGCCGATTACCGTGCCTACGTCGACTGCCAGCGCGAGGTCGACGTGGCGCGCGCCGACCTCGCCGGCTGGACACGCAAGTCAATCCTGAACGTCGCCCGCATGGGCTACTTCTCGTCCGACCGCGCCATCCGTGAGTACTGCGAAGATATCTGGCGGGTCGAGCCGGTGCACATCTGAGCGCAGCCGGGCGGTGGCCAGGCCGGCGCACCGGGCCGGGCGCCGGCTGTGCCGGGCGCGGCTTCAGTCGAGGAAGCTCTGGTACTTCTCCGAGAAGATGTCGCGGCCGATGATGAGGCGCATCACCTCCGAACTCCCGGCGTAGATGCGGCTCATGCGCGCGTCGGTGAACAGGCGCGAGATCTCGTATTCCTTCATGTAGCCGGCGCCGCCGTGCAACTGCAGGCCGAGGTCGACCATGCGCCATTCGATCTCGCTGCCGAGCATCTTGGCCTTGGCGGCGAGGTTGGCGTTCAGGCGCCCGGCGTTGTGCTCGGCCACGCAGTGATCGACGAAGACCTGCAGCATGTCGATCTCGGCGTCCATCTCGGCCATGCGGAACTGGGTGTTCTGCTGTTCGGACAATGCCTTGCCGAAGAGCTGGCGCTGCATGACGAATTCGCGCGTGACGTCGAAGGCGCGCCGCGCCGTGGCGAGGTAACCGCAGGCGGCGATGAGGCGTTCTTCGGCCAGCCCCTCCATCAGGTAGTAGAAGCCCTTGCCGGGTTCGCCGAGCACGTTGGCCTTCGGCACCTTGACGTCCTGGAAGAAGAGCTCGGCGGTGTCCTGGGCGTGGAGACCGATCTTCTCCAGGTTCCGGCCGCGCTCGAAGCCCGCCATGCCGCGCTCGACGACGAGCAGCACCATGGCGTGGCGGCTCTCGGCGCGGTGCAGCTTGGCGGCGGTGATGACGACGTCGGCATTGATGCCGTTCGAAATGTAGGTCTTCGAACCGTTGAGGAGGAAATGGTCGCCCATGTCCTTCGCCGTGGTGCGCATGCCGGCGAGGTCGGAACCGGCGTTGGGCTCGGTCATGCCGACGGCGAGAATGGTCTCGCCCGAGACGCATTTGGGCAGGAAGCGCTCGCGTTGCTCCGCGTTGCCGAAGCGCTGGAAGTAGGGGCCGACCAGGCGGCTGTGCAGGGTGTTGTACCACTCGCCGCAGCCAGCGCGGACGGTCTCCTCGATGATGATCTGCTCGTAGCGGAAGTCGTCGTCGCCCATGCCGCCGTACTGTTCGTCCGGCCAGACCATGAGGAAGCCGAGTTCGCCGGCGCGGCGGAAGATGTTGCGGTCGACGATGCCTTCGGCGCGCCAGCGCTCCATGTGCGGGGCGACCTCGTTGGCGAGGAAGCGCCGATAGCTGTCGCGGAAGATGTTCTGTTCCTCGGTGAAGGCTCGCATGGGGTCTCGTCCTGTCGTGAAAGCGGAACGCGGCGGGCAGAGCCGGCGCGCGGGGGGCAATTATAGGCGACCCCCGCGGCCGCGGGCTTGCGGCGCGGCCGACCGCAGTGCGCGCGCCGTTGTGGGCGGGTACAACGCGGGCGCCGCGCGCTTGTGGCGTTCGCCGTTGACCCTGCCGACCGGCCTGTCGAGACTGCATCCCGAGCCGGCGCATGCCGGCGCCCAGCACCGGGGGAGAGCACCATGGAGTTCAATCGCGTCGTCGGCTCGCGCCGCAGCATCCGCTACTACAAGACCTGGCAACCGGTCGAGGAGGCCAAGATCCAGCGCATCCTCGAGGCGGTGCGCTGGACCACCTGTCCGGGCAACCTGCAGCCCTGGCGGGCCATCGTCGTCTACCGCGACGAACTCGACGACGACACCCGCGAGCTCCTGCTGCGCGCCGACAACTGGCAGGGCGCCCACGTCCAGGCGCCGGTGTGGATCTACTGGTTCGGCGACATGGCCGTGGCGCGGCCCGAGAACTTCGTGCGCAACACCATCGAACTGCTCGGCGCGGGCGCGATCCCCGCCGCCTATGGCTGGGCCAAGGACACCATCCTGGCCGCCATCGAGGGTGGCGAGGAGACGCCCGAAGGCATGGCCTCGATCCAGGAGATCCTGCACGACATGCCGGAAGAGGTGTCGCGCGCGATGGCCCACGGCGAGACCGTCGGCGCCTGCGCCGTCGCCACGCTCGCCGCCGTCGACGCGGGGCTCGGCACCTGCCTGCACACGATCGGCCGCCCGACCATGGTGGCGAAGGTCAAGCAGGCACTCGGCGCCCCGGACAGCTGGATCCCGGTGTGGGTGCAACTCCTCGGCTACCCGGCGGAGAGTGCCGAGGCGGGCGGGCAACGGCCGCGCAAGCCCTACGAGGAGCTCTACTTCCGCATGAAGTACGGCGAGCCCATGCAACGCGACCCGAAAGTCGTCGCCGAGCTCGAAGCGGAAGGCCTGCTGCAGGCGCCGGCGCCCCTGCCCGGGCGCGAGGACGAACTGCGCTACCTCGCGCGCATGTACGGCTACCCGGAGGAATGAGCGCGCTCAGCGCGCGGACAACACCCATGAGCGACAGCGAACATCCCCTGCTGGCCCACGCCAGCGCGCGCACCTGGATCGAGGCGGGCGGCGCGCCGGGCCTGCGCCCCGGCGCCGACCGCGCGCGCAAGCTCGAGTGGCTGGCGCAGTACTGCGCCTACGTCGAGGCCGATCCGGACCGCATCATCGCCGCCGCGCGTGGCGACGCGGCGACCAAGAACGACTACCTCAAGCGCCTCAAGGCCTGGGCCGATGGCCTGCCCGGCAGCGAACGTGCCCGCCACGACGCCGAGAACGCCATCCGCGGCTTCTTCATGCGCAACGGTTTCCGCGTCGTCGCGCGGCCCTACCGCGATGTCTACCAACGCCGCGGGAGCTGAGCGGGTGGCGCGTGTGCACCGCATGGAGTGTGCGCGGCGATGAACGCCGGCGACTTCCTCACCCACACCGCGCGCAGCCTGCCCGGGCGTACCGCCTTCATCTGGGGCGAACGCACGCGCAGCTACGCCGAGTGCAACGCGCGTGCGGACGCCTTCGCCCACGAACTCGGCCGGCGCGGGCTGGCGCGCGGCGACCGCGTCGCCCTGCTGCTCGACAACTGCCCCGAGGTGATGGAGGCGATGTTCGGCTGCTGGAAGGCCGGGCTCGCGGTGGCGCCGCTCAACGCGCGCTTCACGCCGGGCGAGATCGAGTACCACCTCGCCGATTGCGGCGCGCGGCTGGTGGTGACCTCGCCCCGGCACCTCGCGGCCCTGGCGGCTTTGCGCCCGCGCCTGCCGGCGCTCGAGCACGTCATCGTGTGCGACGGCGAGGCGGCCCACGCGGACGCCTGGGAACGCATCGTCGCGGCGCCCGCCGCGCCGTTTGCCAGCATCGCGGTCGAGCCCGACGAGCTGGCCTGGCTGGCCTACACCTCGGGCACCACCGGCCGCCCCAAGGGCGCCATGCTGACCCACGGCGTGCTCGTCTTCGAAGTGCTCGGCATGCTCGCCGACTTCTTCCCGCTGGAGGCCGAGCACGTCGGCATCCACGCCGCGCCGCTGACCCACGGCTCCGGGCACGTCGGCCTCGTCTTCACCGCCAAGGGCTGTACCCAGGTCATCCTCGCGCCGTCCGGCTTCGACCCGGCACGCTTCCTCGAACTGGTCGAGCGGCACCGCGTCAATGCGCTCTTCCTGGTACCGACCATCATCAAGATGGTGGTCGAGCACCCCGACGTCGCGCGGCGCGACCTGTCCTCGCTGCGCTGGGTCTTCTACGGCGGATCGCCGATGTACGTCGACGACCTGCGCCGCGCCATCGAGCGCCTCGGGCCGATCTTCATCCAGGGTTTCGGCCAGACCGAATCGCCCATGACCGGCACCTACCTGCCCGCCGCCGAGCACGACCTCGACGGCCTGCACGCGCACCGCCTGCTGTCCTGCGGGCGGGTCCGCACCGGCATCGACCTGCGCATCCTCGACGCCCGGGACAACGAGCTGTCGGCCGGCGAGATCGGCGAGATCTGCATCCGCGGCGGTTCGGTCATGAAGGGTTACTGGCAGCGCCCGGACGAGACCGCCGAGACCCTGCGCAATGGCTGGCTGCACACCGGCGACCTCGGGCGCATGGATGTCGATGGCTACGTCTACATCCTCGACCGCAGCAAGGACATGGTGATCTCGGGCGGGCTCAACATCTACCCGCGCGAGATCGAGGAGCTGCTCACCGACCACCCCGACGTCGCCGAGGCCTGCGTCTTCGGCATCCCCGACAGCAAGTGGGGCGAGGCGCTCGCCGCCCACGTCGTCGTCCGTGCCGGCGCCACGCTCGACGCCGCGCAGCTCCTCGCACACCTCGCCGAGCGTGCGGCCGGCTACAAGAAGCCCAAGCACATCACCTTCGTCGATGCCCTGCCGAAGACGACCTACGGCAAGGTCGACAAGAAGGCGGTGCGCGCGCCCTACTGGGAGGGACAGTCGCGCCAGGTGGGCTGAGCGCGCGTGGGAGCGGTGCGCGCGCGGCGGGCTAGAATCGGCCCGGCCACCGCCCGGTCCAATCCACCACGGGGAGCCCATGCCCGACGCCGATGCCCGCTTCACGCGCGCCGTCCAGGCCTTCGAGGCCGATGCGGCCGCGCTCGCCGAACGCCAGGCCGCGGCGGTGCTCGAACGCTTCGCGTCCTACACCGACGCGGCGGTGCCGCGGGCCTCGCTGGTCGCTTCGGGACTGCGCAAC
The DNA here is from genome assembly GCA_050184115.1 of Gammaproteobacteria bacterium. Lineage (GTDB taxonomy): Bacteria > Pseudomonadota > Gammaproteobacteria > JACKNG01. Next base: position 52,687 of record JBFXAQ010000013.1, read on the forward strand.
GTCACGCAGCTCGTCGCCATCCTGCGCTCCGGCGCGCTGCCCGGCGCGGATGAACTCGACGAGGCCCGCCGCGCGCGCGAGCGCACCGCCCAGGGCGTGCCGGCGGACGATCTCTATGCCGCCTACCGCATGTGCCTGCGCCTGCTCACCGAGGCCTTCGTCGCACACGGTGAGCGCCTGCGCGTGCCGCGCGAGCGCCTGCTCGACACCATGCGCCTGTTATGGGAGAGCGCCGACCTGCTGACCTCGGCGGTGGTGGTGGCGCGGCTCGCCGCCGAACTCGACCTCGCCCGCCACGACGAAGGGCGCCGCCTCGACGTGCTCCGCGCCCTCCTGTTCGGCGGCGGCACGACGGTCGAGCGCCGCCAGCGGCTCGCCGCGCTGGGCCTGCCGCCCGATCGCAGCTACTACGTGCTGCGCGCCCGCGCCGCCACCGCGGCGGCGCGCGAAGCCCTGCGCGCACGGCTCGAAGCGTCGCTCAGGACCTACGGTTGTCGCCCGTTGCTCGGCATCGTCGACGGCGACGTCGCCGGTATCGCGCCGCTGCGCCCGCCACGCGACGACCGCGGCTACACCGCCGGCATCGCCGGCCCCGGCGCCGTCGAGACCCTGCCGCAGGCCTTCGCCACCGCGACCCGCCTGCTCGGGGTCGCGCTGCGCTTCGCCGGCCCGGGGCCGCACGAACTCGGCGACCTTTCCCTGCGCGTCGCGGTCGCCGCTGACGCCGATCTCGCGCGGCTGCTCGACGAGCGCTACCTCGAGCCACTGCGCGGCGTGGGCGAATTCGGCGTCCAGGTCGTCGAGACCCTCGACGCCTACCTCGCCGCCGGCGCCCGCATCGGTGAGGCCGCAACCGCACTCGGCCTGCACCCCAACACGGTGCGCCATCGCCTCAACCGTTTCACCGATCTCACCGGCGCTGCGCTCGACGACCTCGAAGTGCTGTTCGAACTGTGGTGGGTGCTGACCTGGTCACGCGGTGAGACGGCCGACCAACCATGACGGTGACCGCGGCGTCCCGCTGGCCTTCCCGCTGCGCCTGCGTCAGGATAGCGGCCCTTGATCAACCCACGAGGAGAGGAACCCAACGATGTTTTCGCACATCATGGTCGGCAGCAACGATATCGCGCGTTCGAAGAAGTTCTATGACGCCCTGCTCGGCGCGATTGGCGCGAAGCCCGCCATCACCGACGACAAGGGCCGCCTGATCTACATGCACAACGATGGCCTGTTCCTGGTCACCACCCCCATCGACGGCAAGCCGGCGAGCGGCGCCAACGGCGGCACCATTGGTTTCGCCTGCACCTCCGAAGACCAGGTCAAGGCCTGGCATGCGGCCGGCGTCGCCAACGGCGGCACCAGCATCGAGGATCCGCCGGGCGTGCGCGAAGGCGGCTTCGGCAAGCTTTACCTCGCCTACGTGCGTGACCCGGACGGCAACAAGCTCTGCGCGCTGCACCGGGTGGGCTGAGTCCCACGCCTGTCGCCGACGCCCCGCGCGGCGGCGGTGGGCAAAACGCCCCGGGAAGCACGGCGACCGGGGCAGCGAAAGGCCACCCTCGCGGTGGCCTTTTCTTTGCGTCGGCGCGCTCAGGCCGCGCCGCGTTCGCGGGTCGACGACGGGAACTCGACGACGAAGCGCGTGCCGGGTTCCGCGCCACGGTCCTCGAGCCGTACATCACCACCGTGGGCGCGCGCAATCTCGCGCACGATCGGCAGGCCGAGGCCACAGCCTTCACCCGGACTGTTCGGTGGGCGGTAGAAGTGATCGAAGATCTGCGGTCGATGCTCGGGCGGGATGCCGGGGCCGTCGTCCTCGACCGCGACCTGCACGCCGCGCGGCCCGCGCGCGACGCTGACCCAGACGTGCCCGCGCGGGCGCCCGTAGACGATCGCGTTCTCGACCAGGTTACGCAGCATCTCGTAGAGCAGGGCAGGGTCGCCCTGGACGTCGAGGCGCGTCTCGGGCGCAATCGCCGCCAGCGTGATGCCTTGCTCCTGCGCGCTCGGTTCGAGTTCCTCGCAGCAGGCGTGGACCAGGGCGACCAGGTCGGTCGGCAGCGCGAGCGGTCCGCGGTCGAAGGCGATCTCGGCGCGCGCCAGCTTGAGGAGCTGCGAGTTCACGTGCGTCATGTGATCGGCCGCGTTGGCAATCTGCTGCAGCGAGCGGCGCACCGCGTCGGGGTCGGTCTCACGTAGCGCGATCTGGCATTGCAGCTTGATGCCGGCCAGGGGCGTGCGCACCTGGTGGGCGATGTTGCCGATGAAGGCCTCGTGCGCGGTGAGCATGTGGTCGATGCGGCCAAGCAGGCCATTGGTGTTCTCGATCAGCCCGCGGACTTCGAGCGGGGCGTCGTCGGCCGGGAAGGGCGTGAGTTCCCGCGGCGAGCGGCGCGCCAGCTCGCGCGACAGGCGGCGCAGCGGCGCAAAGCCGCGGTTGACCGCAACGGTGATGGCGACCATCGCCGCCAGCAACAGCAGGCCTTTCTTGACGGTGACCAGTGTCAGCACTTCGTTGGTCATGCCGCGGCGCTTGCGCAACGTCTCTGCGACCTGCACGACGATCTCGTCCGGCGCGCCGGGGTTGCTCAGGATCGAAACTGCACGCCCGGCCTGGCCGGCGAGGCGCACGTCGGCGAAGACGGGGCCTTCGCGCAGGCGATCGAGTTCGAACGGCAGGGTCAGCGGCAGGTCGCCGGCGATCACCGTACCGGCCGGGTCGATGATGCGGAAATAGGTGTCGTCCAGCTCGTCCCACTCGAACATGTCGACCGCATCGGCGGCGGCGATGAAATGCAGCGCGTCGTCCTCGAAGCGTACCTCCTGGCCGATCGAATGCGCCGAGTCGACCAGCCAGCGATCGAAGACCTGGTTGGCGGTGTGCAGGCCGACCAGGTAGGACACCACCGTCTCGATCAGGAGCAGCACCAGCAGCGGAATGCCGACCAGCAGCAGCACGTGGGTGCGCAGGGAGAAGTTGTGCATGGCGATGGGCACGGCGCGTCAACCCGTCTCGATGAGGTAGCCGACGCCGCGCAGGGTGCGGATGTTGAGGCCGTGCGCGCCGAGCCGCCGGCGCAGGCGGTGGATGTAGACCTCGACGGCGTTGTCGCCGATATCGTCGTTGCTCGCCGTCAGGCGCTGCGCGATGCGCGCCTTGGTGACGACCTTGTTGGCGTTCACGGCGAGGACTTCCAGCACCTCGAATTCGCGCACCGGCAGGTCGAGCAGCACGCCGTCGACGCGGACCTCGCGCGAGAACGGGTTGATGCTCACCACGCCGAGGCGAAGTTCGTCATCGAAGTCCATCTGGCTGCGGCGGAGCAGGGCGCGCACGCGCGCTTCGAGTTCGCGCAGGTCGAAGGGCTTCTCGAGGTAGTCGTCGGCACCCGCGTCCAGTGCCGCGACGCGGTGCTCGACGCCGTCGCGCGCGGTGAGGATCAGCACCGGCAGGGCAAGGCGCCGGCGCCGCAGGTAGCGCAGGATGTCGAGACCGTCCTCGTCCGGGAGGCCGAGATCGAGGATGACGAGGTCGTAGTCGCCACCGTCGAGTGCGGCGCGTGCCCAGGCACCATCGGGTGCGTGTTCGACGGCGTAACCCGCTTGCTCGAGCGCGCGCACGAGGCCGGTACCGAGCAGCTTGTCGTCTTCGACGACGAGGATGTTCATGGTCGTGTCGTCCTGAAATAGGTGAGGCAGAAAAGCAGGCGGAAAGGGGACGGAAAAGGGACAGCAGACAAGGGGACAGATCTATTTTTCTTTATTAAAAAAAAATAAATCTGTCCCCTTTGCTGTTCCCGTCCCTTTCCGCCTCGCCGTTCTTCCTGCTCCGTTGCCTGCGGCGCGCCAGCTTAGCGCATCGTTCCTTGTAAGGTGCGCGTAAGCCAGGCGAAAGGCAGTCGTAAGCGCGGCCGGTCTACTCTGCCCTCCCGCGCCAGTGGCGCCACACGTTCCAAGCCGAACGGGAGCGAGACCGACATGTCCAGCCTGCGCCATCTCAAGCACGACCTGCCCGCGAGCCTCGTGGTGTTCTTCGTCGCCCTGCCGTTGTGTCTCGGCATCGCGCTCGCCTCGGGCGCGCCCCTGTTCTCGGGGCTCATCGCCGGCGTCATCGGCGGCATCGTGGTCGGCGCCCTGAGCCGTTCGCCGCTCGGTGTGTCGGGACCGGCGGCCGGGCTCGCCGTGATCGTGCTGACGGCGATCGAATCCCTCGGCACTTTCGAAGCCTTCCTGCTCGCGGTCGTCCTCGGCGGCCTGCTGCAAATCGCGCTCGGCGCGCTGCGCGCCGGCGTCCTCGGCTACTTCTTCCCGGCCGCGGTCATCCAGGGCATGTTGTGCGGCATCGGCCTCATCATCGTCCTCAAGCAGATCCCGCACGCGCTCGGCTACGACGCCGACCCCACCGGCGACATGGCCTACCAGCAGCCGGACGGCGGCACCACGTTCTCGGCCCTGTCGGACATGCTCGGTTACGTCGACCTGTCGGTGGTGATGGTGGCGGCGGTGTCCTTCGCCATCCTGCTGCTGTGGGAGCGCGTGCTGGTCAAGCGCCATCGCATCTTCCAGCTCCTGCCGGGACCCTTGGTGGCGGTGGCGTTCGGCATCACTTGGCAGTTCGTCACCAGCCGCTGGTCGGGCAACCTCGCCCTGTCGCCCGAACACCTGGTGTTCGTGCCGCTCGCGGGCAGTCTCGACGAGTTCGCCTCGTTGTTCGTGCTGCCGGATTTCAGCCAGTTGACCAACCCCGCGATCTGGACCGTCGCAGTGACCATCGCCGTGGTGGCGAGCCTGGAGACCCTGCTCTGCGTGGAAGCCACGGACAAGATGGACCCGCGCAAGCGCACCACGCCGACCAACCGCGAGCTGGTCGCGCAGGGTGTCGGCAACACCCTGTCCGGGCTCATCGGCGGACTGCCCATCACCCAGGTCATCGTGCGCAGCTCGGCCAACATCCATGCGGGCGCACGCACGCGGGCCTCGGCCATTGTTCACGGCGTGCTCCTCCTGGTGTGCGTGGCGACCCTGCCCCACGTGCTCAACCTGATCCCGCTCGGCGTGCTCGCCGCGGTGCTCATCCTCACCGGCTACAAGCTGGCCCGGCCGGCCTTGTTCCGCGCCATGTGGCAGCACGGCTTCGAGCAGTTCCTGCCGTTCGTCGTCACCGTCGCCGGGGTCGTGCTGACCGATCTCCTGACCGGCGTCGCGCTCGGCATCGCCGTCGCCGTTACCATGACCTTGCAGCGCAGCTACCGTAACTCGCACTTCCTGCACATCGAGACGCGCGACCCCGACGTCAACCGTCACCTCGTCACCATGCGCCTGGCCGAGGAAGTGACCTTCCTCAACAAGGGCGCGATCAAACAGGAGCTCGCCAACCTGCCGGCCGGTACGCGGCTGGTCATCGACCAGAGCAACTGCGTCTACATCAACCACGACGTGCGCGAGATCATCGACGACTTCGTCAAGGTCGCGCCGACGCGCAATATCACGGTCAGCATCGTCGAGCAGGCGCCGTCGATGCGGGGCCTGGGCGTGCGCGATCTGCGAGTCGCGGCGTGAAACCCGCGGCACATCACGCCGTCCACGTACACCCGAGGGGAGACAACACCATGCGTATCCTGCTAGTCGCCGATGCCCGCACCGAGGCGCGGCTGGTCGCGGCCTACGTCGCCGAGCGCTTCGCCAGCGCCGCTGTCGACACTGCCATCGAGGTCGATGTCCTCACGGTCGTCGGACGCGGCGCCGACCGTCGTCGTCACGACGTCGACGTGGGTGCCGCGCGCGAAACCGCCACCGCGGCCAACGAGGTCGCCGAGCGCTTGCGCGAACTGGTGGCCATCACCCGCATCGACACCCACGTCGAGCAGGCGGACGACGCCGTCACCGCGATCGCGGCGGCAGCGACGCACCTGCACAGCGATGTCGTGCTGCTGGAGACGGCCCCGCACGGGCTCGTCGCGCGCCTGCGCTCGGCGGGGCTGACCCGCGGCTTGCTGCGCGCGGCGCCCTGCGCGGTCGAGTTGATCAAGCCGTTTGCGGCCGCGCCGCGCTCGCTGTTCAACGTGCTGGTGCCGATCGCGGGGGATCGCCTGGCCGATTTTCCACTCCACCGTCTTGCGGCCCTGCCGTGGCCGGTGGCGACCCGCCTGCGCCTGCTCGCGACCCTGCCGGCTGCCGGGCTCGAGTTGCCGTCGGAGACCAACGTCCTGCGTGTCTTCGACAGCGTGGCGCGCAGCCACGCGGCGGCGAGCCGGACCGGCGCCGTGCTGGGCGAGATGGCGGACGAACTTGCACTCGTGTTCGACGGCGCCGTCGAAGTCGATCACGCCATACTCGACACGGGCGGCAACCATGCCGTGCTCGGCGAGGCGGAACGTTACCGCGCCTCGCTCATCGTGACCTGCACCGCGGCGGTGTCGCCGGCACTCGACGCCGTGGCCTCGTCGCGCGACCCGGCGCTGCGCCTCGCGACCGCGGCGCGTTGCGCGGTCCTGGTCCTGCGCGAGGACGTGCAGCCTGCGCGCCGTGCACGCGCCCGCGCGCGAACGTTCAGCCCGGCCCTGGTGCGCGCCTGAGCGCCGCCGGCTCCACACCGGTGTCGGGTGCGGTGCGCGGTCAGCGCGGGCCGGCTGCTTCCTGGCCGCGCACCAGTACCACCATGTAGCTGCCGTCGTAGAAGGCCGGCCGCGCCGCCGGCGGCAACAGCACGACGCGCGAGAAGGCCGTCACCCCGACCCGTGTCACGCCGGTCCAATACCAGCCCTCGGCGATGTTGGGCAGCATGGGCGAACCCGTCCGCGGCGGCTCGATGGTGGTCTGCGGCGCGGCATGCGTGAGCTCGGCGGCGGTCGGCAGGCGCCAGTCGTCGTAGCCGCACAGGTCGAGCCCGTTGATGTGCTCGACGTAAGCCTCGGTGTTGCACGAGCCGCCCGGCATCTCTCCGCGCACGCACTTGCCGCTGGCGGTATCCCGGAAACCGACGTAGCCACCGTTGGTCGCCGGGTTGCTGTCGTAGGGCGTGTAGGTCCAGCGGCGGTCGCGCACGCTGCCGTCGAGGGTCTTCACTTCCCACACCAGCCCGGTGGAGCGGTCGAGCGAACACGACCAGTCTTCACTGCCTGGCGCGACCGCCTGGCCGGCGGCATCGAGTGGCACGAAGCCCGCCTCGGCGCGGGTGTTGCTGCCGGCGAATCCCAGCCCCAGCACCAGCACGAGGCCGGCGGCCGGCCGTGCCAGCCGCCGTTGCCTGCCCGGCATCACTTGCCGGCCAGGGCGGTGCTGGCGCGATCGCCGGTGTCGATGCAGATGCTCTCGGGCATGCCGCCTTCCAGCGCCGCCGCCGGGATCGGGTTGTTCGACGTGCACACCCAGCCCTTGTCGGTGAAGGTGAAATCGCGGGTGTAGGTGCCGCGCAGCGGCATCGGGTAGGTGATGAAGCGCTCCTCGGCGGGGATGAAGCGCCAGGCGACGTCGAGCATGGTGTCGTTGACCCAGACGTCCTGGTTGACCGGGTCGATGGCGAGCGCGTAGGGCGCCGGGATCTCGCCGGGTGCGATCACCGGCAGCTTGTAGATGGTGGCGTCACCACTGGCCGGGTCGAAGCGCGCGATGCTGCCGTCGGAGAAACCTGCGATCCACAGGTAACCCGCGCGATCGAAGCGCTGGCGGCGCGGCGCGCGCACCGGTGAATCGATCTCGGTGACCGCGAGGGTCTCGGGGTCGATGCGCCCGATCTTGTCCGAGGCGAGCTTGGCATACCACACGCTGCCGTCCTTCGGATTGACGTCGATGCCGTAGGGCACGGCGCCGGCCGGTGCACTGAGCGACGCCGTCTTCGGCAGGGTGATGACCTTCATGTCCTTGGTCTGCGGGTCGAAGCGTCCGACCTGGTCGGTGAAGGCGATGGTGAACCAGACCACGCCGCCGGGTGCCACGCGCACGGTATGCGGGTAGAGCGCGCCGGCGCCGAGCGGATGACTCTCGAAGGCTTCGGTCTTCGGATCGAACACGGTCAGCGCCGCACCGATCGAATCAGTGAGGTACCAGCGGCCGTCGGGCCCCTGGGCGAGGCTGTGCGGCGCGCGCGGCGTGGTCAGGCCGTAGGGCACCGGCAGGCCGTTCTGGGTGAAGGCGCCGCCCGGCGGCAGGCCGTCGGCGGGCAGTTTGAAGTGGCGCGTCGTACCGGTTTCGAGGTTGGTTTCGAGGATCTCGCCGGCGAACATCTCCGAGGAGTAGATGTGGCCGTTGACGTGATCGAACTCGGCATCGTGCGGGACCACGGTGCCGGGCAGTGGGAACTGGTAGATGCGCGTGCCGGCGAGCGCCGGTTCGTCGGGCTGGGCCGGGTAATGGTCGAGCGGCGTGCCGTCGAAGGCCGCCGCCAGCAGTTCCGCGCGGCGCTCGACGAAGGCCATGTCGGCGTTGCCGAAGTACCCGTGCATGCGCTGCACGGTCGGTACCCAGCTCGCCGCCGGCCGCGGCCAGCGCGTGAAGCTGTTGCCGAGCGAATGACAGCTCAGGCAGTCACGCGCGAAGTTACCGCGTGAGAAGGGCGCGGTCTCGTCGGCATCGAAGGCAATGCGCGAGAAGTGGCTGAGCGAGGGCGCGGCATCGGACAGCGCCTTCGGATCGGTCAGCGGCGCGAGTTCCAGTGCGAGGTCGCGGACGTCGTCGGCCGCGAGCGTGAGGTCCTGCAGGACATCGTCGTAGTAGCGCTTGCGCACGCGGAGCGCGAGCTTGCCGGCGAGCGCGGTATCGAGTCGGAAGTGACCGGCGGCGTCGGTGAAGACCGATTCGGCGAGCCCGCGCTCGTCGCGCAGGGTGACCATGACGCTTGCAAGGGGTACGGCATCACCGGTGGTGACGGTGCCGCTGACGGTAGCGGCGGCCACGGCGCCGCTGAACAACGCAGGCAGCAGGACTGCCGCCGTCACCGTAACAGCTGATAGCAGGGGCTGGTGGTTCATGGTCTCCTCCCTTCTTCGATACCACGTAACATGTCGGACTGCACGGCGACGCGTGGGCGTCTGCCGCCGGTGCCCGGTGCGGCGGGGATTGTAGCCGGTACACCGCCCACCCGACGCTGGCATCACGGTGTGTGCTTGATGCCGATCACGAGAACAGGCGGGCACGGCGAAGGGTGGAGGGACAGGGGCTTCAGACCCCTGTTGCGACCAGCCACCGTAAAGCAAGGCGTCAGGTTCATTTTTCTTTTGAATTTTTCTCGAGAAATGGACCTGACACCTTTTTCGTGCCCCCTTTCCCGGATCAACGATCGACGAGTGACATGAGCGAACCCGAGACCAACACCCCGGCGCCCGGCACCGCCGCTGCTCCGATCGCACCCCAGCCCCTGCTGAGCACGCCCTTCGTTCTCATCCTGCTCTCGACGGCGCTCTACGGCATGGCCTTCTCGGCCTATTTCCTCTTCCCGAAGTACATGACCACCGTGTTCGCGGCCGACCCGGCGACCATCGGCGGGTTGAACGCGGTGTCGATGTTCATGTCGGTGGTGTTCATGCCCATCGTCGGCGGCGCCGTCGACCGCCGCCGTCGCCGGCCGTTCGCGACCCTGGGCGCGGTGGTGTTCTGCATCTCCTGTCTTGGTTTCCTGGCCGTCGACGATGTCGGGCCCCTGCTGTGGCTGCTGCGCTCGTTGCAGGGCCTGGCCTTCTCGCTGTTCTTCATCTCGCTGTCGACCTTGGCCACCGACCTCGCGCCGCCGCAGCGCATGGGCCAGGCCATCGGCCTGTTCGGCGGCGTCATGATATCGACCAATGCGCTGGGGCCGGCGCTGGCCGAATGGACGGCCCTGCAGTACGGCTGGCACGCGGTGTTCGCCACCACCGCGGTGTCGTCCGTGCTCGCCGCGCTGCTGACCACGCGCATCGCCGAACGGCCGCACGCGCATGCCGAGGAGGCGCCGACCACCATGTGGGCGATGGTCACGCGCAGCGGGCTGCGACGGGTGCTGGTCGTCGCCAGCCTCGCCGGCGGCGCCATGGGCACGGTGTTCACCTTCTACCAGCCGTGGGCGCTGGAACTGGGCATCACCCACGTTTCCACCTATCTGCTCGGCTTTGCCGGCTGCGCGATGTTCGTGCGCTTCGGTCTCGGTGGCCTGGCCGACCGCCTCGGCCGGCAGCGCGTGGCGACGGTGTCGTTGTTCTTCTACGTCGCCGCGCCGCTCGCCTTGATCTGGGTCGACACGGTCGGCTTGCTCTTCGCCGGCTGCCTGCTCGGACTCTCGCATGGGCTGTTCTTTCCGGCGCTCAATGCCGTTGCGCTCGACCACGCGAGCCTGCGCGAGCGCGGCAAGGCGATGGCGGCCTACCACGGTGGCTTCAACATCGGCTTCGCCGGCGGCAGCTACCTGCTCGGCTTCGCCGCTGCCGCGCAGGGTTACCCGACCATCTTCGCCGTCGCCGGCGTGGGTTGCGTGGTCGCGTTCGTCCTGCTCGTGACCGCGCCGCGCGCAAGCCACGCGCATTAGAGAACGGTGGTCCGCGGTGACCGCGTCGCCGCGAAACGCGGCTGGCGCGGTCGCTGATACGGTCTCAGGCCGGCGCGCTGTCGTCGGTCGGCCGCTTCATCATCATGCCCAGGCGCGTCGCTTCGCACACCACTTCGCCCTTCTGGTTGTAGCCCACGTGCTTGAAGGTGACGATGCCGGCCTGTGGGTACTTCTTCGACTCGCGGCGATCGACGATCTCCGTCTTCGTCGTGACGGTGTCGCCGGGGAACAGCGGGTTGGGGAACTTGATGCCCTCGAAGCCGAGGTTGCCCATGGTCGTACCCTGGGTCAGTTCGCCGACGGTCACGCCGCAGATCAGCGCGAGCGTGAACATGCTGTTGATGATGCGCCCGCCGTACATGGTGGTCTTCGAGTATTCCTCGTCGAGGTGCAGCGGCGCCAGGTTGTGGGTGATGGCAGAGAACAGGGTGTTGTCGTACTCGCTGACGGTGCGGCGGATCGAGTGCTCGACGACGAGCCCCGGGGTGAGCTCTTCGAAGTATTTGCCGGCCATGGGAATCTCCTCTCAGGTTGGGTGGAAATTGGTGACAGTTACCGATTCAGATAGAAATCCGTGACGCGGAAATGGATGACATTTACCTATTCGCGACCAGCTGCACGTCACACACTTGCGGCCGAGCAGAACCCATAAACGGGTGCATAAATAGGTGACTGTCACCGATTACAGTGCTGTTGCGTCAACCGATTGCGCCCGCCGTGCGCAGCGCCGCGATTGCATCGGGCGCGAAGCCCCAGTCGGCGAGCGACTCGTCGGTGTGCTGCCCGGGCCTGGGCGCACCGCGTTGGATGGCCGGCGCGGTGCGGCTGAAGCGCGGCGCCGGCGCCGGCTGCACGATGCCGTCGAACTCGACGAAGGTATTGCGTGCCGCGAGGTGCGGATGTTCGGGTGCTTCGCGCATCGACAGCACGGGTGCGAAACACACCTCCTCGCCGTCCATCAGCGCACACCATTCGTCACGTGTGCGAGTCTTGAACACGGCGGCAAACTTCTCGCGCATGGCTGGCCAGTGTGCGCGGTCTTCCTGGCCGGGCAGGTCTGTATCGGCGAGGCCGAGCAATTCGAGCGTGCGGCGGTAGAACTTGGGTTCGTTGGAGCCGAGCGCGACGTGCCTGCCGTCGCTGGTCTCGTAGACGTTGTAGTAGGGTGCGCCGGAGTCGAGCCGGTTCGAACCGCGCTGGTCGACCCACAGCCCGCCGGCGAGCATGCCGTACATGAGGGACATCAGGGAGGCGGCGCCGTCGACCATCGCCGCATCGATGACCTGGCCCTGGCCGCTGCGCTGGCATTCCAGCAACGCGCTGACCATGCCGAGCGCGAGGTAGAGCGCACCGCCGCCGAAATCGCCGGTGAGATTGAGGGGTGGTACCGGCGGCCCGCCGGGCGAGCCGATGGCGTGGAGCACGCCGGTCAGCGCGATGTAGTTGATGTCGTGGCCCGGCGTCTCGGCCAGCGGCCCGCCCTGGCCCCAGCCGGTCATGCGGCCGTAGACCAGGCGCGGGTTGGTCGCGAGGCAGTCGTCCGGGCCGATACCGAGGCGCTCGGCGACCCCAGGGCGGAAGCCCTCGATGACGGCATCGGCCTTGCAGAGCAGCTCGTGCAGGGCGGCAATCGCTTCCGGTTTCTTCAAGTCCATCGCCACCGAGCGCATGCCGCGATGGAGCAGCATGTACTTCGGATCCATCGCCAGCACGCCCTCGTTGGCGACGATGCGGTCGATGCGGATGACGTCTGCGCCGAGATCGGCGAGCAGCGCGGCGGCGAACGGCCCCGGACCAATGCCGCCGAGTTCGATGATGCGGATGCCTGCCAATGGGCCCATGTCGGTCTCCGTACTGGATGTCGGGAATGCAGCGCGCGAAACGGGATCAAGCGGCGATGACGAGACGTTCGCGCGCCTGGCGCAAGGCGGTGACCGTCTCCTCGACCAGGCGACGCAGCACCTCGCCAGCCGGCAGCACGTCGCGGATCAGGCTCGAACCCTGGCCGGCCGGCAGCGCCTGGTGCTCCTTGAGATCGGCTTCGGCGGCGGCGAAGCGGGTCGGGCTCTGCGCCATGCGCTGCAGCGGGTAGGGCAGCATCTCGTCCTCGTGACCCTCCCACACCTCGGTGAAGCGGTTACGGATCTGGCGCACGTAGAGGCCATCGAAGAGCAGTGAGCGGATGGTCTGGTCGTAGCCGGCGTCGACAATGGACTGCTTGTAGTTGGGGCCCACCGTCGATTCGTTGGTCCCGATGAAACGCGTGCCGAGCCACACGCCTTGCGCGCCCTGGGTGAGGAGCCCAGCGATCTGCGCGCCGTTGACGATGCCGCCGGCGGCGATCACCGGGACGGTGGCGAATTCCAGTACTTCGGCGAGCAGGGTGACGAGGCCGACGTCGCCGGTATGACCGCCACCCTCGGTGCCCTGCACGACGACGATGTCGGCGCCGTTGCGGATGGCCGAGCGCGCATGGCGGGCGCTGCCGACCACGCCGATGACCTTGACGCCATGTTCGTGGCAGGCATCGACCGCCCACTTCGGCGTGCCCAGCGCGCAGGCCACGACTTCGACCCGGTGGCGGAAGCAGATGTCGAGCTTCTCCTTGGCATCCTCGACGGCCATGGCCTGGTCGTCGACCGGTTTGACCGCTACGCCCAGAGCCTCGATCTCGAACTGCAACTGCCGGATCGGTCCCGGTACCGCGTCGAGTTTCAGTTCGGCGAGATCCTTCGGCGCGCGCGCCGGGAAGCCGATGTCGACGCAGAGCGGTTTGTCGGTGTGGCTGCGTACGAGCAGGATCTCCTGCTCGACCCGCTGCGGGGTCGGCGAGATGGCGGCGATGGTGCCGAGCCCGCCGGCCGCGGACACCGCCGCGGCCAGCGGCCCGAAGGCGACGCCGCCCATACCGGCCTGCAGGATGGGGTAGTCGATGCCGAGCAGATCACAGAGGGGCGTTCTCAAGGTCGTCATCGTCGTGTCCTTGCTCGCGTGATGGGAACCGACGTTACGAGATCGCGATGCCCCGATCACGCGAGTTCTCGCGAGGACGCGCTTCGCCAACCGCGAATCGACCCGACGCCGCGGCGCCGGCACACTGTGCGCCCATCGAAGGATGGTCGCACCGTCCGGCGCGGCCAGTGGAAGATCGCGGCGAACGCCGTCCGGCCGTGCCGCCGGTGAATTGCCCGAGGAGGCCTTGATGACCTGCATGGTTCACATCGAGTTTCGCGCCAGCGCCGAAACCATCGACCAGATGCTCGCCTGGCTGCGCGAGATCCTGCCGGACACCCGCGCACGTGAAGGCTGCGTCTCGGTCGCGGTGACGCGCAACCAGGACGACCCGACCAACTTCGCCTTCGTCGAGCTGTGGGAGAGCCGCGCGCACTACGAGCGCTACTTCGCCTGGCGCGAGGAGACCGGTGTGCTGGCGGAGCTCGCCAAGCTGGTCGACGGCGAGGCGAGTTTCCGCTTCTTCGACATCGTCGGGTTGTAGCAGCTGTTCTGCCCGTGACGCACGATTTCGCCGGGCAGGTCGCGCTGGTCAACGCGGCGGCGGGCTCGGGGATCGGCGCGGCCATCGTGCGCGCCTTCCTCGCACGCGGCGCGCGGGTGATGGCGACGGATCTCAGCGCCTCGCGCATCGCGCGCCTGCACGAAGCGTTGTCTGTACAGTACGACACGTCGCGCTTCGCGACGCGGGTGGCCGATGCCGGCGACGAGGCGAGCGTGGCGGACGCGATCGCGGCGACCGTCGCGACCTTCGGCTGTCTCGACCTCTTGGTCAACAACGTCGGTTTCAATCGTCTCACCAGCCTGGCCGAGACCGGCCTCGCGGACTGGCGCGCGGTGCTCGACACCTCACTGACCGCCCATTTTCTCCACATCAAGCATGCCTGGCCGCACCTGCTCGTGTCTGACGCGGCCAGCGTGGTCAACATCGCTTCGCTCGCGGGCGAGGCGCCGACCGCCATGGGCGAGGCGGCCTATGCCGCGGCCAAGGCCGGGGTACTCGGCCTCACCCGGGCCGCTGCCGCCGAGGGCGCACCGCGTATCCGGGTGAACGCAGTGATGCCGGGTCTGATCTGGAACAAGAACCTGTCGCGCGGCGTGGCCGAGGATTACATCGAGGCCTACCGTTCGCGTTCCCCGCTGGGGCGCGCCGGCACGCCCGACGAGGTCGCCGAGGTGGTGATGTTCCTGTGCTCGGCGGCCAGCACGCACGTCAGCGGCAGCGTGGTACGCGTCGCCTGTTGAGCCGGCGACGGCGGCGCGGCAAGCTCGCTCGCGCCGCACCGGACGTCGCTTCGTGGTGACCGCGGTGCGGTCGATCGTGCGGCTCGGCCCATCACCCCGCGCCGCTCGTCAGCAGCGCCCGGTCGAGTCACCGGCGACAACGACGAACGCGTTGTGGCCACGCCGTACCCATTCGTGCGACGAGTGGGTATCGTGTCCGCCTCGTACCAGGGGAGAACACCATGCATCCGCCACGTTTCGGCCTGTTCCTGCTGCCCGACGACGTCAAGATCGCCATCGAAGCCGCGCGCCGCGCCGAGGGTGACGGCTTCTACTCGGTCTCGGTCAACGACCACTTCTATTCGCCGTTCGGCGGTCCGCGCACACCGCAGCTCGAATGCTTCACCGTGCTGACCGCGATGGCGATGGTCACCGAGCGGGTCAAGCTCGCGCCGGCCGTGGTAGCGGCATCCTTCCGTACCCCGGCGCTCCTTGCGAAGTGCGCGACCACGCTGGACCACGCCAGTGAAGGGCGGCTCATTCTCGGTGTTGGCGCCGGCTGGCAGGTCAGCGAGTACGAGGCGCACGGCTACCCGTTCCCACCCGTTGCGCAGCGCGTCGAGGAACTGGCCGAGCAGATCCAGGTCCTGAAGGCCCTGTGGACCCAGGATGAACCGGCCTTCGCCGGCAAGTATTTCCAGATGAAGAACGGCGGCAACCTGCCCCTGCCGGTGCAGCGACCGGGGCCGCCGATCATGCTGGGCGGCTCGGCGCCCTCGATCCTGGCGCTGGCCGCGGCCGAGGCCAGCGTGCTCAACATCATCCCACCGACCTCGAACGGCAAGGATTTCCCCAACGACCCGGTCGCCACGCGGCGTTTCGACATGGCCGTGATGAAGAAGAAGATCGCGCGTCTGCACGAGCTCGAGCGCGAACACGGCCGCAAGGCCGGCGATATCGAACTCGGCGGCCTCTTGCTGCTCGGCATGTCGCGTGACGAACACGACAGCGGTCTGCGCGAGATGGCGCGCCAGCTCGGCTTCGACGACTACGAAGCCGCAAGGCGCGCGCCGGTGGCCCTGCTCGGCACGCCGTCGCAGGTGCGCGACACCCTCGAGGAGCGCATTGCCGATACCGGTGTCACCTACTACATGATGTTCGCCGCCAACGACCAGTCGTGGTCGCTGTTCGCGAAAGAGGTGCTGCCGCACTTCACGAGCTGACGCGACGTCGAACAGGGCGCTGATTCAACCAGGAACGATCCGATGGTCGAGGAATCCCGAAATCCTGGCACGAAGGTCGTTTCCGGTAAGGCCTCGTCGCCGGGTTCGAGCGCGGCTGGGGCGAGGCGCGAGTCGCGTGGCGACCGTGAAGCTCTCGAAGCCCGCGCGCGCCGCGTGCCGCCGGCAATGAGCTACGAGGACTTGTCCCGTGCCATTGCCAAGTCGTTGAACGCCTTCGACGCCGTCGACGAGAACGGCCTGTTCGTCTACGTCAACGAAGCCTACGTGAACCTTTGGGGCTACGACAGTGCCGACGAGATCATCGGCACCTCACCGGCGAGTCACTGCGCCGACGCGACAATGCCCGGCCGCATCATCGCCGAAGTCAGCGAAAAGGGTTCCGGAGACTTCTATTTCGACGCCCTGCGCAAGGACGGTTCGACGTTCAAGTGCCACATGCGGGTGTCCGTCCTGGACCGACCGGATGGAAGCCGCATCTACCACGGTTTCTCGCAAGACATCACCGAACTCGTCGCCGCCGAAGCCGAGCTCGCGAAGAGCCGCGATCGCCTGAAAGCCGCGGCGTCGGCAGGCGTCATCGGCGTGTGGGACTGGGACATCCTCGCCAACGATCTCTATTGGGACGACGTCATGTACCGGCTCTACGGCGGGTCCGCGGACGATTACCACTGCGCCTATGACGCCTGGTTCGCGACGCTGCACCCGGACGACCAACCCGTCGTGGCTGCCGCGGTCGATGCCGCACTGCGCAAAGGAACGCAGTACGCGTCCGAGTTCCGCATCGTGTTGCCGTCCGGAGCGATGCGCTACATCCAGGCGAAAGCCCGGGTCGAATGTGACGACGACGGACGTCCGGTGCGCATGATCGGGGTGAACTACGACATCACTGAGCAGAAGACGGCGAGCGCAGCGGCCGAGGCTGCCAGCCGGGCCAAGAGCCGCTTCCTGGCGACCATGAGTCACGAGCTGCGCACGCCGATGAACGGTGTGCTCGGCATGGCGCACCTGTTGCGGCGCGGTGCGACCGAGCAGCAACTGCGGCGGCTCGATACGCTGGAAGCGTCGGGTCGGCACATGGTCGCCCTGATCAATGACATCCTCGACCTCGCGAAGATCGATGAAGATCGGTTGCAGCTACACGAGACCGCGGTCGACGTCCGTGAAGTGGTGCAGGAGGCCATCCAGGGGGTAAGCGAAGAGGCGAGGGCGAAAGGCCTGGCCTTGCGCGTCGAGCTGCCGGAGCAGCTGCCACCAGTCCGGGTCGACGCGACGCGACTTCGCCAGGGGCTGTTCAACTACCTGTCCAACGCGGTCAAGTTCACCGAGAGCGGGAGCATCGTCGCGAGGGTGACGTGCGAGATTCTCGCCAACGGTGACCGCAGGCTGCGCTTCGAGGTGGAAGATACCGGTTGCGGTATCAGCCTGGACGATCAAGGCCGGCTGTTTCAACGCTTTCAGCAAATCGACGATTCCGCGACGCGGATGTTCGGGGGTAGCGGCCTCGGCCTCGCCATCACCCGCGAGCTCGCGAGACTGATGGGCGGCGACGTCGGGGTGGAGAGCACGCCGGGTGTCGGCTCGATGTTCTGGTTCACCGTGGTTGCGCAGCCAGCTGCGCAGTCGTCGTTGCCTGCGGAGCAGTCGATCAGCGATGCGGAAGAACGCTTGCGTGCCCTTCATGCGGGGCGGCGCATCCTCGTCGCCGAGGACGATCCCATCAACCAGAAGCTCATTGAGGAGCTGCTCGCGGTGGCGAACCTCGAGGTCGACATCGTCGAGAACGGGCAGGCAGCCCTCGACAGGGTGGCCAAGGATTCCTACGACCTGGTCCTGATGGACATGTTGATGCCCGGGATGGGCGGCCTCGAGGCGGCGCGACGAATCCGCGCGCTGCCCGACATGGACAGCCTGCCGATCATCGCCTTCACCGCGAACGTACTGCCCGAACAGCGTTCCCGCTATCTCGCCGAAGGCGTGAACGACGTGCTGGAAAAGCCGGTCGATGTCGCGGCGCTGTACGCGACGATCAGGTATTGGTTGGATGCCGGGAAAGACCGGGCCGGGACGAGTTCCAGCGTCCGATGAGCGGGCATCAGGCCGTCCCTCGTCCAGCCCCTCAGGCCACCTCGAACTCCCGGTACCCGCCGGCCTTGATGTCGTCACAACGCTGCCGGTAGACGTCGACGCCGCCGGCATAGGCCAGCAGGCTGCGGCGCTTGCCAGCGATGTTCGAGCCCATGTACCAGGAGTTGGCCTTGGAGAC
This sequence comes from Gammaproteobacteria bacterium, assembly GCA_050184115.1. Taxonomy (GTDB): domain Bacteria; phylum Pseudomonadota; class Gammaproteobacteria; genus JACKNG01. Next base: position 70,943 of record JBFXAQ010000013.1, read on the forward strand.
GAGGATGGCGTTGGCCACTTCTTCGTGGTGGGCGACCCATTCGGCTTCGGCCTTGGCCGTCGGTTCGATCGAGTGACCCTGGCGGTCACGTACGAACTCGATGCAGTCGGTGATCCAGTCGAGCTGCTGCTGGATGCAGGTCGGCACGTTGCAGAAGGCCGCGGCCGGCGACAGCGGTGCGCCGCACAGGAACATGTTCGGGAAGCCGTGCACCTGCAGGCCGAGCAGCGCGCGTACGCCGTCGGCCCAGGCATCGCGCAGGAGGACGCCGTCACGCCCGCGGATGTCGATGTGGGTCAGTGCACCGGTACCGGCGTCGAAGCCGGTGGCATAAATCAGCATGTCCAGATCGTGCTCGCCGGCGGTGGTCCTGACCCCGCGCGGTGTGATGCACTCGACAGGGGTTTCGCGTAGGTCGACCAGGTCGACATTGTCACGGTTGTAGGCTTCGTAGTAGCCCATTTCGAGCGGTACCCGGCGCGTGCCGAAGCCATAGCTGGTCGGTACGAGCTTCTCGGCCAGCTTCGGATCCTTGATCCGCGCGCGGATTTTCTCGCGCGCGAACTCGGAGAACTCCGCGCTGGCGCGTTCGTCGGTGAAGACGTCACGGAACGAGCCCACCCAGTAGGCCAGCGAGCCGTCCTCCCACAGTTCCTCCATGCGCTGGCGCCGTGCGGCTGCGTCCAGTTCGAAGAAGCTGCGCGCGTCGAAATCGAACTCGGCGCCGGAGAAGGTCTGGTGTACGCGCGCCTTGAGATCGCGGTAACGCGCGCGCTGCGCGGCACGCCCGGCATCGTCGTACTTCGGGTTCTTCATCGGGATGGTGTAGGTCGGCGTGCGCTGGAACACCGTCAGGTGACCGACTTCGGCGGCGATGGTCTGGACGACCTGGATGCCGGTCGCGCCGGTGCCGAAGAGCCCGACCCGCTTGTTGGCGAACGTGACCGGTTCCTTCGGCCAGCGCGCGGTGTGGTGCCACTCGCCGGCGAAGCTGTCGATGCCGGGATAGTCGGGCAGGACCGGTTCGGTCAGGGGCCCCGAACACATGACGAGGAAGCGTGCGCCCAACTGTTCGCCGGCCTCGGTGGTCACGGTCCAGTGGTCGCCCGAGGCATCGAGGTCTGCCGCCACCACGCGGGTCTTGAACTGGATGTCGCGGCGCAGAGCGAACTTGTCGGCGACGAAATTCAGGTAGCGTTCGGTTTCCTCCTGTGCGGCGAAGCGCTCGCTCCAGTTCCATTCGTCGAGCAGTTCGTCGGAGAACCAGTACTGGTAGACGTCGGTGGTCGAGTCGGTGCGGGCACCGGGGTAGCGGTTCCAGTACCAGGTGCCGCCGACGTTCTCCGCCCGGTCCAGTACGCGGACGCGCAGGCCGCGTTCGCGCAGTTGGTAGAGCGCGTACAGCCCGCTGAATCCCGCCCCGATCACGATCGCGTCGAATTCGCGATCCGTCCCTTGTACGTCGCCCATCGAATGAACCTCCTCCGGTTGAGTCGCTACCTGCGCAGTGCTTCGCGCTTGACGTTGCGTAATAAGAATATAAGGATATTCTTAAGTTCTTAAGGCAGAGTCAATTGCATCCGTCAGCTGATCGCTGCTGTGCAAGTGGCTCTGAGCAGAAGCCTGGCAGGGCATTCCTGTCGCAAGACGGAGGATCGGCATGAAGAAACTCGACCGCAGCCTGACCGAATCCATCTTCGAGCAACTGGCGCGGATCGGTAAGGCCGTGGCGAGTCCCAAGCGCCTGGAGGTGCTGTACCTGTTGAGCCAGGCGCCGCGCACGGTCGATGTCCTGGCCGAGGCCACCCACACCAGCCAGGCCGGCATGTCGCAGCACCTGCGCGCGTTGCGCGAGGCCAACCTGATCGTCGGCGAGCGCGACGGCAACTTCATGCGTTACCGCATCGCCGACGAGCGCGTGGCGGAGTTCTACCGCACCCTGGGTCTGCTGGCCGTGACCCACCTCGCCGATCTCGATCGCATCACGGGCGCCTATTTCACCGGCCAGGAAGCCGTCGAGCCGGTCGATCGCGAACAGCTGCTCGAGCGTGTGCGCAACGACGAGGCCACCATCATCGACGTGCGGCCGCACGTCGAGTACCAGAACGGTCACATCGAGGGCGCGGTATCGATGCCGCTCGACGATCTCGAAGCGCGCCTGGCGGAACTGCCGCGGGACCAGGAGATCGTCGCCTACTGCCGGGGCCCTTACTGCGTGTGGTCCGGCCAGGCGGTGGCGTACCTGCTCGAACAGGGCTTCCGTGCCAGGCATCTCAGGGACGGCGTACTCGATTGGCGTGCGCATGGTCTGCCGGTGTCCGAGGAGGCCCGGCACTAGTGGGCTGTCCCGCAATCAACTTGCAATTCTCGCTGGTCCTTTTGCCGCGATACGTCGTTGCTCGTCGCTCACACGCCGAGCATGTCATCCGCTCCTCGCGCCTTGTTTCGCGACAAAGGTCCTGCGCGATTTATCGAACTTGATTGCGGGACAGCACACAAGCGCGCGGAACGATTTCTACGGCGACGGGGTCGTGCCAACGGGCGCGGCCGCGTCGGAATTCTTGCCGGCCACACCCATCGATGGCCGGCTGCTCAAGGGGAGAACAGTGCAATGAGTCAGGTCAGAAGCGAAGCCGGGGCGGTCGACGCCCTCGATCCGTCGGTGCTGGGATTCGATCCGGCGGAGGTTCGCCGCAAGTACGCCGAGGAGCGCGAGAAGCGCCTGCGGCCGGACGCCGGCGACCAGTTCGTCGAGGTCGTCGGTGAGAACGCCCATTACGAGGACGATCCCTACGTCGAACCGGGTTTCACCCGCGCAGCCATCCACGAGGACATCGACGTCGCCATCCTCGGCGGCGGTTTCGGCGGGCTGCTCGCCGCGGCACGGCTGAAGGAAGCCGGCGTGACGAACGTCCGCATCATCGAGAAGGCCGGCGACTTCGGCGGCACCTGGTACTGGAACCGCTACCCCGGCGCGCAATGCGACATCGAGTCCTACATCTACCTGCCGCTGCTCGACGAGACCGGCTACGTGCCGAAGGAGAAGTATTCCTTCCAGCCGGAGATCTTCGAACATGCCCAGCGCGTCGGCCGGTTCTACGATCTCTACCCGCGCGCCTGCTTCCAGACCCAGGTGAAAGACGCCCGCTGGTCGGACGAGGACGGCCGCTGGACGGTGACGACGGATCGCGATGACGTCTTCCGCGCCCGCTTTCTCGTCATGTCGAGCGGGCCGCTCAACCGGCCGCGGCTGCCCGGCATTCCCGGGCTGAACACGTTCAAGGGCCATGCATTCCATACCAGCCGCTGGGACTACGACTACACAGGCGGCAGTTCGGACGGCGTCCTCGACAAGCTCGGCGACAAGCGCGTCGCCATCATCGGCACCGGCGCGACCGCGGTACAGGCGGTGCCGCGCGTGGCCAGGTCGGCGCAGAAGCTCTACGTGTTCCAACGCACGCCATCCTTTGTCGACGAGCGCTGGAACCGGCCGACCGACCCAGCGTGGGCGAAATCACTGAAACCCGGCTGGCAGGCCGAACGCAACGAGAATTTCTGCACGATCCTGGCCGGTCTGCCGGTCGACGAAGACATGGTCGCCGACAAGTGGACCGACTTCTTCCGCCTCACCTACGAGATTCTCGCCTCGCATATGGGCGAGGTGTCCGACGAGCGCATGAAGCTGATCTCCGAAGTGGCCGATTACAAGAAGGGCAACGACGTGCGCGATCGCGTTGCGCGCACGGTCAGCGATCCGCAAACGGCCGAAGCGCTCAAACCCTGGTTCGGCCAGTGGTGCAAGCGGCCGCTGTTCAACGACGAGTACCTGCCGTGCTTCAACCAGCCAAACGTCGAACTGGTCGACACCCATGGCCAGGGTGTCGAGCGCATCACCGAGAACGGCGTGGTGGTCGACGGCGTCGAGTACGAAGTCGACTGCATCGTTTTCGCCACCGGCTTCGAGGTCAGCACGGCCTACACGCGCCGTTCAGAGTGTGAGGTCTACGGCCGCGACGGCGTGACCCTGACCGACTACTGGGCCGACGGCATGAAGACCTTCCATGGTTTCCTGAGCCAGGGCTTTCCGAACTGCTTCCACATGGGCCTCACCCAGACCGGGCTCGCCTTCAACTTCACTTACTCGTTGGGCGGCCAGGCGCGCCACATCGCCTACCTCGTCAAGCAGGTCTTCGACCGCGATGCCAAGTCGATCGAACCGACCGCGAAGGCCGAGGCCGACTGGGTGAAGCTCGTCACCGGGCCGAGCCCGATGCGCGACTACCAGGCGACCTGCACGCCCGGTTACTACAACCAGGAGGGTAAGAACGAGGGCCAGGGCTTCCTCGACAACCTCTACCCGGAAGGCGCGGTGCCGTTCTTCAGGTTGTTGAAGGCGTGGCGCGAGCAGGGGACCCTCGACGGCATCGACCTGCGCTGAGACCGCGCGTGGTGCCGGGCCTGGCGTCCGGCACCGCCGTTCCCGATCGCGTTCGGTGACAGTTTCCTTTTTGCGGCCCTGATGTTCCTGCCTTTCCGGGACAGACCACGGTTTGCGGACCACGGCGAGGCAACGCAAACCGTGGTCCGTCCCCGAATGAGAAGCTGTCCGTCACCGATTCTCCGATAAGCTTCCCGCATGAGCCTCGAACGTCCCTCGGCGCCGCCGCCGGGTCTCCATGACATCGTCGCCGCTGCCGATCGGCACATCCTCGCCAATGCCCTGGTCGGTTTCCTGTTCGCGGCGACGGGGCCACTGGCCATCCTCATCGCCATCGGTACCGGCGGGGGACTCACCAGCGACGACATCGCGAGCTGGGTGTTCGGCTCCTATGGCCTCACCGGGGTCATCACCATCGCGCTGAGCTGGTTGTGGCGCATGCCGCTGCCCATCGCCTGGACCATTCCCGGTGCCGTCCTGCTGATCCCCGCCTTCGGTCACCTGGGCTTCGCCGAGATCGTTGGCGCCACCCTGGTCTCCGGCGTGTTGATGACGGTGCTGGGGATCACCGGCTGGGTCGGTTGGCTCATGGCGCGTATCCCGATGCCCGTCGTCATGGGCATGGTGGCCGGGGTGTTCCTGCCGTTCGGCCTCGGCATCATCAAGGCATTCGAGGCCGAACCCGTGGTCGCCACGGTTACCACGGTGGTATTCGTCGCACTGGCACGGGTCGCGCGCCTCGGACGCATCGTCCCGCCCGTGCTCGGCGCGCTGGCGGCAGGGTTCGTGCTGATCTGGGCGACCGGTCGCTTCGAGGTCGGCGCGCTGGCCGGGGAGGTGTTGGTGAGGCCGCACTTCTACACTCCCCAATTCACACTGGAAGCGCTGATCGAGCTGGTTGTGCCGCTCGCGCTCACCGTGATCACCATCCAGAACGCGCAGGGCATTTCGATCCTGCGCATGGCGGGCTTTCCGCCGCCCACCAACCTACTAACCGTCGCGTGTGGCCTCGGTACGTTGGCCGTGGGTGTCGTCGGCTCGGTACCGGCCTGTGTCACCGGCCCCTCCAACGCGATGATCAACGCCTCCGGAGCGCGCGACGATCGCTACGTGGGCGGCATGGCCTTCGGTGCGCTCATGCTGATGCTGGGGCTGTTCTCGCCGCTCGCGATCAGCTTCGCCCTTGCCCTGCCCAAGGCCTTCGTCGCGCTGCTCGGTGGGCTCGCCATGCTCCGCGTACTCGAATCCGCCTTCCTCGCAGCCTTCGGCGGCGGCTTCAGCTTTGGCGCGCTGGTGGCCTTCCTGGTGACCGTGGCCGATATCACCCTCTTCAACGTCGGCGCCGCTTTCTGGGGCCTGGTGTTCGGGTTTGCCACGGCCTGGGTGTTCGAGCGCAAGGACTTCGCGGTACCACGTTCACCGTAGCCCCGTTCAACTCATGCCATGTGAACCTGGCACCTCGAACCACGATGCCGGCCTCGAGCCAGCCTGCTCACCGGCCACATCGCCGACCCGAGCAGTGCCAGCGAAGGTGGTATGGGAACGGGTTCTGCCGTGACGGCCAGGATGCCACTGGTTGCAGTTGTCGTGAAATCGAAATGCAGGCCCGCAATATCAGGAAACTGGATGGTGTCGAAAGCGCCCGTGATGGCTTGGGCCAACAGTATCGTGAAGACGTCGCCGGGAGCGGGCGTGTAGCCGTGGAGAAGAGAAACATCGAGAGTGCCATCGAGATTCAGGACATTCTCGACGTCGAGCACCGTGAACTCCCCGTCGTCTGCGCCGCTCAACCCGATGCGCACGGTGGCGGTCTCCAGAATGTCGAGATCTCCGGCGACATCGAACCCGCCGGTGTAATAGGTCGAGTCGCCAACCTGGAACTCTCCTGCCACGGTCACGTGACCGACCGCCGTTGCCGAGTCTCCGTGCAGGCGTGCGAACCGGTCGACGAAGATCTCGTCCGCAAGCAATTGGGCGCCGGGGCCAAGGTAGATATTGTGAAACGCGAAGTCGTCCAGGGGTTGGTTGGACTCGAATCGAAACAGCGTTCCCGCGTCGAGTAATGAGGCGGGCTCGGTGACACGGATTTCGACGAAGCGATCCGCGTCCGCGTTGACGACCAAGGCCGGGACGCTCATCTGTCCACCGTAGCTGATCGAAAGCGAATCGTTGCTCAGGTTGAATTGCCCGGAGCCACTGAACTGACCGTCATAGTCGATGTTCAGGAAAAGGCTGCTATCCATCGAGCCGTCGTTGACGATCGTGCCGTAGGTCAGACGGATAGCCGAGTCGTTGTCGATCGTTCCGCTGTTGGTGAGTGCGCGGTCGCCGGAAATTAGGACGTATCCCGGTGGGTGAAAGATCAACTCGCCGGCGTTCTCCAGGTGGCCGGAGTCGATCACGACGTTTCCGTAGTTGTCGACCAAACCATGATTTACCAGGGTTTGCCCAGACCGGATCTTGATGGCACCGTGATTGGTCAACGTACCTTGGTTGATGACGCGCCCGTTCCGTATCGTGAGCTCGCCGTGAGTATTGATTCCGTCATTGAGGATGGTGACGGTGTCGGCGGCCGAAATCGTCCAGTTGGTGTCGATGAAAGTCGGTTGATCGATGACGAAGTCCGTCGCGATGGCGGTATGCGTTACAAGCAGCGCAACGCTCGTGACGGCGGATGGCCACCACGCCGGGCGCTCGTGTCGGCGCGGCCTAGCAGTATCGCGAAGAGCTTTGGACGACGTAATGCCGGTCCGCTGGCGCATCGGTCATTCCACGAATGTGAGGCGGGGCACCAATCGTATACCGGCGATCGCGCCAGTGGGAATCCGTGTGCGCCGTCGAAACAGCGTATGACCGCAGACTAACAGCCGCTATTCGAGCGGGAGGGGCTGCCAGGCGGCCGGGTCCGTTTGCGCAATTTGAGGACAGACCACGGTTTGCGTAGCAGCGGCATAGCCGGCGAACGAGGGGGGGAGGCCGCTTTACTGAACCGTCGGCTGGCAAACGGATGAGCCGGCGTGTCGCTAAATCGTGGTCTGTCCCCGAATAAATTCCGCAGGCGCTATTTCTCGAGGTACTGATCGAACGCCGCGTCGAAATGACTGCCGTCACCGAGCGGCTGCGCGCGTATGACCACTCCCAGCATGACGGCCGGTTCGTCGCCGATGGCCGACCAGCTGTGCATGACGCCGCGATCGACAACGACGTCGCCGGCAGCGAGCTCGACCTCGCCTGCTTCGAGCGCGAGCCGCACCCGACCGGTCAGCACGACCACGTAGTCGAGCGTATCGGTCTGGTGCCAGGCCGGCGGCGTACCGGGTTGCTGCGTGAACAGCACGCAGAAACTCGACTTCTTGAAGGTGTCGAGGGTGAGGGGCGTGGCGGCTTCGGCATTGCCGGCGTTGCTGGGCGGATAGTCGTCGCTCTGCCAGACGATCGCGGGATCGCCGCCACAGGCTGCGATCTGCTCGAGCGCGGCATCGGAAATCACGCACGATTTCCCGTTGTCGTCGAGGCCGGTGACTACCCGGCGATTCTTGAAGGTCATGGGCTCATCTCCACTTGCCAATCGAGTCGGCGATACCGACGGGGAATCCGCGGGAATCCGGGGACAGACCACGATTTATCCGGCCCAGGATTGACCCGGCCGGGGCCGGTGGAATCCGGGGACGAATATCGTGGTCTGTCCCCGATTAAAAGACGGGCGGACGTCGGACGCGACTGCGAACTGCTCAGGTATCCAACTCGATCGTCGCCAGATCGACCGCGCTGCCGCCGCCGTCGACGACCATCGTGTGGCCGGTCACCATGGCGGCATCGCTGGACGCCAGGAAGGCGCACACGGCGGCGATCTCTTCGGGCTGCGAGATGCGTCGCAGCGGGATGTGGCGGGTCGAGCGGGCCAGGGCTTCCTCGACGGTGATGCCGTCGCGCTGGGCGAGGTAGGCGATGGTGCCGTCGGCGAGCGCGGTCTTGGTCCAACCCGGGCACAGCGCATTCACGCGCACACCTTGTGGGCCGAACTCGCGCGCCAGCCAGCGCGCGAGCCCGACGATGCCGTGCTTGGCCGCGGTATAGCCGAGGCCGCCGACCGGGCCGGCGAAGAGCCCGGCGGTGGAGGCGATCAGCACCGCCGAGCCCTTGCGCTCGACCAGGTGCGGCATGGCCTCGCTGACCAGGTAGTAGGGGCCACTCAGGTTCACGTCCAGCCCGCGCAGCCACTTCTTGTCGCCGCGCGCGGTGGGTACGTCGCCGGTCACCGCGCCCTGGGTGGCGATGACGGCGTCGAGGCCGCCGTAGGTCGCGACGGTCTTGGTCACCACTTCGTTGAGCGCTTCGCGCGAAGTGCCGTCGGCGGGCAGCGCGAGGGCGCCGATGTCGTCAGCGAGCGCCGTGAGTGCCTCGGCGTTGATGTCGGTCACGGCGAGCTTGACGCCTTCGGCGGCGAAGCGGCGCGCGGTGGCCGAGCCGATGCCGCCAGCGGCGCCGCTGACCAGGGCGACCGCGGGCATGGTGCGGCGATAGGGGTCGTTCATGGGTTCTGCTCCAGGTGGGGCGGCGTACCGTCGGGCATCAGCTCACGCGTTCGGTGATGGCGGTGAACATCTGCATCGAGATGCTGGCGCGATCGAGGGTGTCGCTCATGTGCAGATGCGGCAGGGCGGCCTTGAGGGCGTCGAGTGCCGCGGCCGGATCGCCTTCCACCTCGTACAGGGCGAGGTAGCCGTGCGCACCCGCGCCGCCCATCTGCGCCGGCGCGAGCGCGAAGCGTTGCGCGGCGACGAAGCCCGGCACCGCGACGACTTCCTGGATGTGCACGTTCGAGTACCAATCGTTGAAGGCCTCTTCCTGGCCGGGGACCGGGTTCGTCAGCACCATCAATACACTCTTGCTCATGGATGTCTCCTGCAGGCGGTCAGGGTGTTCGGTTGCGTGTTCGACGACGCTAGATGACCTTGGCTGCGCGTAACTCGGCGAGCTCGTCGACGTCGAGGCCGAGCAGGCCGCCGTAGACGGCGCCATTGGCCGAGCCGAGCACGGGCGCAGGTTCGTCGAACTGGGCATGGCAGGCGGAGAAGTGGATCGGCAGGCCCATGCCGGCAGCGCCCATCGCGCCGTGCGTCGGGTGTTCGAGATCGACCACCGCGCCGCGTGCGCGCAGCTGCGGGTCGTGCAGCACCTCGTCGGGGGTGCGCACCGGGGCACAGGGGATGCGACGCTTGTCCTGGAGCTCGGCCAGGATCTCGGCATTGGTGTGCGTGCGCGTCCAGGCCTCGACGATGGCATTCAATTCGGCGGCATGTTTCATGCGCGGCCCGCGGGTGGCGAAGCGCGGGTCCGCGGCCAGTTCGCTGCGACCGAGCACGTCGAGCAGGCCGGCGAACCACTCGGCGGTCATGGCCGCGATGGCGACGTAGCCGTCCTTGCTCGGATAGACCCCGAACGGCACCAGGCGGTCGTGGTAGTTGCCCGAGCGCCGCGCGTAGCCCGCTTGCTCGAAGACGTCGAAGTGCTCCTCGGCGAGCAGCGAGGCGAGACAGTCGAGCATCGAAACCTCGACATACTGGCCTTCGCCGGTGCGGCCACGGTGGATCAGCGCGGCGAGGATGCCGTTGACGGCGAACAGCGGCGCGATGAGATCGGCGAATGGTACACCGCAGCGGGTCGGCGGGCCGTCGGCGAAACCGGTCACCTCCATCAGGCCGCTCAAGGCCTGCACGATGATGTCCATGCCCTTCAGGCCCGGTACCACGCTGGGATCGCCGAAAGCGCTGATCGAGGCATAGACGATGCGCGGGTTGTGTGCCTTGAGCGCTTCGTAACCGACGCCGAGGCGCTTCGCCGTGCCCTCGCTCATGTTCTCGACCACGACGTCGACTTCCTGCGCCAGCCGGTAGAGCAGTTCGCGGCCGCGCTCGCTCTTGAGATCGAGCGTGATGCTCTGCTTGTTGCGCGAGCGGTTGAGGTAGGAGATGGAGACGTCGTCGGCTTCCGCCACGCCGAAGTGGATGCCGTCGGCGCCGACGAAGGGCGGGTTGGTGCGCGCGATGTCGCTGCCACCCGGCGCCTCGACGCGGATGACCTCGGCACCCAGGCCGCCGAGCAGCATGGTGCCGTAGGGACCGGCCAGCGCCACGGTGAGATCGAGGACGCGGATGCCGGCAAGGGGGCGGGCGAGGGCGGGGATCATGCGGATTGCTCCCGTGCTGGCACTGGCCTGGCGTCAGTAGGACTTCGGCAGGCCCAGCACCTTGTTCGAAATGAAGTTCAGCACCATCTCCTGCGACACCGGCGCCAAGCGGAGCAGGCGCACTTCGCGCCACAGGCGCTCGATGTGGTACTCCTTGGCGTAAGCGTAACCGCCATGCGTCTGCATGGCCTGGTCGCAGGCCTGGAAGCCGGCATCGGCGCCGAGGAACTTGGCAGCGTTCGATTCGGGTCCGCACGGCTTGCGCGCATCGTAGAGTTCCGCCGCGCGCATGGCGATGGCCTCGGCCGCCTCGAGCCGGATCCAGCGCTCGGCGAGCGGGTGGGCGACGGCCTGGTTCTTGCCGATGGGGCGATCGAAGACGATGCGCGAGTTGGCGTACTCGCAGGCGAGATCGAGCGCCGCGCGGCCGATACCGGTGCCTTCCACGCCGACCACGATGCGCTCGGGATTCAAGCCGTCGATGAGGTACTCGAAACCCTTGCCGACCTCGCCGACGACGTCCTCGTGGGCGACTTCGAGGCCGTCGATGAAGACCTCGTTGGAATCGACCGGCGCGCGGCCGAGCTTGTCGATCACGCGCACGTCGCAGGCCTTGCGGTCGAGGTCGGCGACGAACAGCGTCATGCCGTCGAACGGGCGCTTCTCGTCGCGCGGCGAGGTGCGGGCGAGGAGCAGGATCTTGTTGGCGTTCTGCGCGTTGGTGGTCCACACCTTCTGGCCGTTGATGATCCAGCGATCACCCTTGCGTTCGGCGCGGGTGGTGATGCGCGAGGTGTCGACCCCGGCGGTCGGCTCGGTGACGCCGAAAGCCAGCAGCAGCTTGCCCTGCGCCATGCGCGGCAGGATGCGCGCTTTGAGGTCGGCCGAGCCGTGGCGCAGGATGGGCTGCGGCGGAAAGACGTAGAAATGCACCGCCGAGGCGCCGCTCATGCCGGCGCCGGAACGCGCGATCTCGTGCAGCATGATGGCCGCTTCGGTCACGCCGAGATCCATGCCGCCGTATTCCTCCGGCAGCAGGATGCCGAGCCAGCCGCCGTCGGCGAAGGCGTTGACGAAGTCCCAGGGGTATTTCTCGGCCTTGTCGCACTCGCGCCAGTAGCTCAAGGGAAAGCTGCGCGCGAGCTTGGCCGCGGCTTCGCGGATTTCGTTCAACTCGGCGGCGCGCGCCTCGGCGGCGCGGGCGTAGTCGGTGGCGGTCGTCATGGTGTGGCTCCGGGTTCGATTGCTGTCTGGGTGCGCATGACTCACGCGCTCATCGAGGCGGCGAGTTCGATGACTTCGCGCGCGGTGGCGACGTGGGCGATGTCGATGTGCTCGCCGTCGTACATGCACGAAGCCCGGCCTTCGGCGACCGCTTTCTCGTGCGCTTCGATCATGCCCCGGTAGTAGGCGACCTCGTCGGCCGAGGGGCTGAAGGCCTGGTTGGCGATGGCGACGTTGGAGGGATGCAGCAACAGTTCGCCGGTCATGCCGAGTTCGCGGCTGGCAAGGAGAAAGTCGCGCAGGCCGTCGAGGTTCTTGACCTGCTGCCAGATGCCGCCGATGGGCAGCTTGCCGGCGGCACGCGCGGCCATCACCACGCGCGACTTGAAGTACAGCGATTCGCGCCCGCCGGCCGTCCACACGTAGCCGAGGGCGCGTTCGGTGTCGGCGTTCTTCGCCGTCGCGCCGACCAGGAAGGCGACGCGGTCGATCTGCGCGATCTCGTAGCAGAGTTCCATCGAGCGCGCCGTCTCGAGCAGCGGCGCGACCCGCGTGGTACCTATCGCCATGCCCTGGCGGAACTCGGCCTCGGCCAGCATCATCGAGATGCAATGGACGTCCTCGGGGCCGTTGGTCTTGGAGATGAACACACCTTCGAGATGCGGGCCGACGACGGCGAGGACGTCGTCGAAGTCGTACATGTGCGGGCTGCGGTTGACGCGCACCCAGGTGCGCTGACCCTGCGCGGCCAGCCACGGCAGCTTGTCGGTGACGATGGCGCGCGCTTCGAGCTTCTGGTCCAGCGGCACGCTGTCCTCGAGGTCGAGGATGAGGGCATCGGCGCCGGCTCCGACCGCCTTCTCGATCATCGAGGCCTTGTTGCCGGGCACGAACAGGAAGGATCGGACACGTTTCGTCGTTGCGGTGCTCATCGGTTGCGGTACTCCTCTGCGGGCGTGGTGCGCAGCACCCGGGTGGCGCAATGCACGTCGTCAAAGCTAGCGAGCCCTACCGCGTGCGCCAAGCGCAAAGTGGAGAAACGGGGATTCTTCGATGGCGAAGTCGTGGCCGCGCCGGTGCGCGGCACGATTCGCGTTCGGCGAAGCAGGCGGTTTCGAATCGGCAATTGCCAGCCGTGCGGTCGCTTCCTAAGCTGCGCCAGGTGGTTGTGCCGACGCCAAGCCCGACCGGCCAACGAACAATCCCGGGAGCCGCACTCTTGAGCGCCATGCAAGCCGTTTCGAGCCCCACGCCAGATTGCCCGCCGCTCGAAGCGGCGGTGGTCGGCCTCGTCCAGAACCTGGCCTTCGAGCATCTCGACGCGGCGGCCCACGCCGGGGTCAACCGCCTCATGCGCGACCAGCTCGCGCTGCAGGTCGGCATCGCGCAGATGCCGTGGTCGCAGCAGCTCCTCGCCTACGCCCGCGCCCAGCTCCGCCCCGGGACGAGCCGGGTGGTCGCGAGCGACCTTACCCTGGCGCCCGCCGATGCCGCCTTCGTCAACGCGAGCTACGGCCACGGGTTCGAGTACGACGATGCCCACGGGCCCAGTGCCAGTCACCCTGGCAGCTGCGTGATCCCAGCCGCGCTCGCCATCGGGGAAGCACTCGACGCCACCCTCGCCGAGGTCATCACGGCGATGGTCGCCGGTTACGAGGTCTACGCGCGTATCGGCGTGCTGGCCGCGCCGGATCTCCTCAAGCGCGGTTTCCACCCGCACGCCGTCTTGTCGAACTTCGGCGCCGCGGCCGTCGCCGCACGGCTGCGCGGGCTCGACGCCGAGGCCACCCTGCATGCGCTCGCCATCGCGCTCAGCCACGCCTCGGGTACGACCGAGTACTCTTCGACCGGCGGTTCGATCAAGCGTCTGCATGCCGGCATCGGCACCCGCAACGGCATGCTCGCCGCCGACATGGCCGCCGCCGGCATCACCGGTCCGCGCGCTTTCCTCGGTGGTAACAAGGGCTTCTTCCGCACCTTCCTGCAGCGCGGTGCGGGCGACGACGCACCGGCCGCCTTCGCCCTCGAGCGGCCGTTCGAAGTCGGCACGGCGTGGCTCAAGGCCTATTGCGCCTGCTATTGCACGCATGCCTACATCGACGCCCTGCGCCCGTTCGCCGCGCGGGTCGACGCAGTGAGCGCGATCGAAGCGCGCATCCACCCGGCGTTCGACGTCGTCGTCGGTTCCGGCAATGCCAACGCCTACCGACCCCGCAACATCGAGCAGGTCCAGTTCAGCCTGCCGGCGCAAGCCGCCTTCACCCTGCTCGGATACGGCAATGGTTACCGTGTCCATCGCGACTACCTCGACGGCAAGCTGGACATGGGCCCGGTGCTCGAGCTGGCCGAGCGCGTTGCCATCACGGCCGCGCCGGATCTCGAGGCGCGCTACCCGGGCAAGTTCGTCGCCGACGTCACCGTGCGCTTCCGCGACGGCGGTGCGGAGCAGGTTTTCGTCGAGGACCCCATCGGCACCGACCTCAACCCGATGCCGGCGGCCGAGCAGGATGCCAAGTTCCTCGAACTGACCACCGACGTGCTCGGCGCCGGGCGCGCCGAGGCCCTGCTGGGCGTGCTCCACGATCTCGACCCAACGATGCGCGTGAGCGATCTCATGGCCATGTGCATGCCCTGAACGTCGCGCCGGGTCGTCACGGCCCGATCATGCGCCCGCCTCAGAACTCGAACACCGCCTTGCCGCGGGTCTGTTTGTCGAACTCGGCATAGGCCTGCGCGGCGTCCTCCAGCTGCCAGCGATCGCTGAACAGGCGGTCGACGTCGATGCCGTGGTCGGCGACGAAGCGCACGCATTCGCCGAGACCGACGTTGGAGAACGTGTAGGAGCCGAAGATGGTGACCTGCTTGATGACGATGTCCGGCGAGGCATCGAGTTCGAGGTTGCCGCCGAGCCCGACCAGCACCACCCGGCCCCAGCGCCCGAGCGCCTTGGTCGCCGCGGCGCGCGCCGCCGGCACCCCGGCGCACTCGAGCGCGACGCTGGCGCCCTGGCCGCCGGTCAGTTCGCGGATCGCCGCCACCGGGTCGTCGTGGCTGGCATCGACGACGTGATGCGCCCCGAGCGCCTGCGCGGTGGCGAGGCGTTCGGCGGCGACGTCGACGGCGATGACCCGCGCGCCCATCACGCGTGCGAACTGGATCGCCGACTGCCCGATGGGGCCGAGGCCGAACACCGCCAGCGTGTCGAGGCCGTTGACGTCGGCGCGGCGCAGCGCGGCGAAGGCCGTGCCCGTGCCGCAGCCGATCGCGGCGCCGGCCGCAAAGCTGATTTCGTCCGGCAGGTGGACCAGGGTGTTGGCGGGGGCGAGCATGTAGTGGGCGTGTCCGCCGTGCGCGGTGGCGCCGTAGATGGTGGCGCCGGTCGCGCACATCTGTGTCCAGCCGCCGCGGCAGGAATCGCACACGCCGCAACCGCTGTAGTGGAACTGCACGACGCGGTCGCCGACCTTGAACGTGCGCGGGTCGACTCCGGTGCCGACCGCGGCGACGATGCCGCAGGGCTCGTGACCGGCGATGATCGGCGGCACCTCGGCCAGCCCGCGCGCAGCGAAGTCCTTGAAGCCGAGTGCGGCCAGCACGACCTCGGGCGGTTCGCGGTAGAATTTGAGATCGCTGCCGCAGAGGCCCGAGGCCTTGATCTCGATCACGACCTCGTTCGGGCCCGGCGTGGGGTCGGGAAAATCTCGCACCTCCAGCACGCGGTTGCCCTTGAACACCACCCCGCGCATCAGCGCACCCCCTTCATCATCGTGGCGACGACCACGCAGGGCTCGTTGGTGCGGTTGCTCCAGATGTGCCGCACACCGCGGTTGACGATGGTGTCACCGGCCTTGAGCAGGGTTTCGGCGCCCTCGAGCACTGCGTAGACCTCGCCCGAGATCACGGTGACGACGTCGACGGTGTCGGTCTGGTGCCACAGGCCGCCGCCGTCGGCTGCCGCGGACTCGCCGTGCGCATCCTCGCCGTGGAAGGCGTCGAGGGAGGCTGCGTAGGCCGCCGGGTCGAACTCCGAGTCCGGCGGGAAAGCGGCCACACGCACGACCAGGCCCTGCGGCGGCGGGTCGATCACGGGCTCCGTGCCCAGCGTCGATGTGCCCATGAGCGGCGTCGGCAGGCGGTCGACCTGCCACAACTCGCAGACGGTGAAACCGGGCGTGGCCACGCGCACCGCCGAATCGGCGTCGCTGACGATGGTCGATCGGCCATCCTCGTCGAGTCCCGAGACGACCAGTCGCGCCTGGGTGTCGAGGTGTGCTCCTGCCATGGTGGGGCTCCTTGTGCGGGTAGGGCCGGCCGCGGGGCGTGCGGGCGGATCGTGCGCAGGGCAATCTAGTTTTCACCGCCCGGGCTGCCAAGCGTCGATCGAAGAAGCACGGATTCTCCGAACGCGAAGGCTCGGTTCGTCGACGACGGAGCCGGCAAGCTGGCGGAAATGGGGCGTTCGGAAAACGGCCGGAACGGGGAGGGGCGCGGAAATGGCAGAAAAATGAGTGCGTCCCCATTTTCCGCTTCGCCCACGAGCCCCTCGGCACCCGGCGCTGCGCAGTGGATAGCCTGCTACCCTGCCTGCCGACCACGTCCGGGAGTACGCGACCATGACCACCGACATCACCCCGTTCCGTATCGCCATACCCCAGCGCGCCCTCGACGACCTTGCGCAGCGCCTGGCGTTGACGCGCTGGCCGGAACCGGAGTTGGTCGCGGACTGGAGCCAGGGCGTGCCAGCGGCGTGGCTGCGGCGGGTATTCGACTACTGGCGGGACGATTACGACTGGCGCGCGCGCGAGGCGGCGCTCAACCGTTTCGATCACTACACCACGCCTGTTGACGGTCTCGACATCCATTTCATCCACCAGCGCTCGCCGCACCCGGGCGCCCGACCGCTGCTGATCACGCACGGCTGGCCGGGTTCGATCGTCGAGTTCCACAAGGTCATCGAGCCGCTGGTCGACCCGGTCGCGCACGGCGGTGACGCCGCCGACGCCTTCCATGTCATCTGTCCGAGCCTGCCGGGCTACGGCTTCTCGGGTAAACCGGCGGTGCCGGGCTGGGGCGTGGAGCGCATCGCCGGGGCCTGGGCGGCGCTGATGGCCCGCCTCGGCTACTCGAGCTACCTCGCCCAGGGCGGCGACTGGGGCTCGGCGGTGACCCAGGTGCTCGGCTGGCAGGACGCCGCGCACTGCGCCGGCATCCACGTCACCCTCGCCATGAGCACGCGCCCCGCCATCGAGGGCGAACCAACGCCCGCGGAACAGCGCGCGCTCGACGGCCTCGCCTACTACCGCCAGTGGGATGCCGGTTATTCGAAGGAACAGGCGACGCGGCCGCAGACGATTGGCTATGCCCTGACCGATTCGCCGCTCGGCCAGGCGGCCTGGATCCTGGAGAAGTTCTGGGCCTGGACCGATTGCGACGGCGACCCCTTGAACGTCCTGTCGCTGGACGAACTCCTCGACAACCTCATGCTGTACTGGTTGACCGCCTCGGCGGCCTCCTCGGCGCGGCTCTACTGGCAGAGCTTCGGCCGCGTCGAGCGCAAACCCATCGAAGTGCCGACCGGGGTCGCGGTCTATCCGAAGGAGATCGTGCCGCCGGTGCGCGCCTGGATGGAGGCCGGTGACTACCGCAACATCGTGCACTGGGCGGAGATGCCGCGCGGCGGGCATTTCGCGGCCTTCGAGCAGCCGGCGCTGTACGTCGACGACGTGCGGGCGTGGGCGCGCAAACTGCGTTGAAGGGCGGCGCGGCCAGTCAGCACGGCAGGCGCGGCCCGCTGCCCTGAGGATTGCTCGCCGCCGTTGCGGCGGGCGGCGTGACGCCGCACACTCCGACCACCGCGTGGCGGCCCCCGCCGGCGCCGGTTGTCGCTGTTCACCACACGAGGAGGAGCGTCCGTGAACCGTCTGAGCCCAGCCCTGTTCGCCACCCTGGCCCTGCTGTTACTGAGCCTCGCCGCCGTCCCGGCGCTGGCCGACGGCACCATCAAGCTCTACCAGGTCTCGAGCGGTACGCTCAAGCTCGACAAGGGCTATCTCACCGCCATGCGCGACGTCGGCAAGATCGTCGAAGTACCGGTCGCCATGTACATCATCGATCACCCGCGCGGGCTGGTGGTCTACGACACCGGCAACAACGTCGCCGTCTCCGACGGCCAGTGCGAGCAGCACTGGGGCAAGATGTGCAGCTCGTCCTACCCGACCCAGAAGCGCGCCGACGTCATCGACAAGCAGTTGGAGCGCTTTGGCTACAAGACCAGCGACGTCAAGTACGTCATCGTCTCGCACATGCATCTCGACCACGGCGGCAACATCGAGATGTTCCCCAACGCGACCATCGTCGTGCAGAAGGACGAGATGAAGACCGCGTGGTGGCCGGAGAAATACCAGCGCGGGGTGTTCGTGCTGGCCGATTACGACGACGCGCGTAACTTCAACTACCTGGAGCTGACCGGCGACTTCGACCTCTTCGGCGACGGATCGCTGGTGGTGCTCGACACCAAGGGCCATACCCAGGGCCACCAGTCGCTGATGGTGAAGTTGAAGAACACCGGCACGCTGCTGCTCGCGGGTGACGCGGTCTACACGCCGGAGAACGAGGCCGGGGTGATTCCGGGCATCACCTGGAACACCTACATGTCGATGGAATCGATCAACCGCCTGAAGATGCTGCGCGATGCTCACCAGGGCGAGCTGTGGTTCTCACACGGCGCCGAGCAGTACGACCAGCACAAGCACGACGCCTACTACGACTGAGCGCCCCGATGGCGTCGAAAAGTAAAACGGGGTCAGGTTTGCTTTTGTGAGAGAAATAGACCTGCCCCCGCTTTCGACCCCTTTTTACCGCATCACGACGGCGTGTCGGGCGTGCGCGCGGAGGCCGTGATCTGGGCGACGAAGGCCTCCGCGGCCGGTGACAGGGCCTGCCCGGCGAGGTAACCGATGCGGTAGCTGCGTTCGGCCCACTCGCCCTCGACCGGCAGGGTCACGACCTGGTCGCGATCGTCGGCCGTGGCCATGCTGGCCGGTTGCAGGGCGACGCCGAGGCCGGCGCGTACGAGGCTGCGCGCGGCATCGACCGTGCTCACGGTGAAGCGCACGCGCGGTTCGCGGCCGACGGTGAGCGCGGCGTGGCGCAGCTGACTCATGATGGTCGTGCTCTCGCCGAGGCTGACGAGATCCTGGTCGAGCAGGTCGGCCAGGGTCACGCCGGCCGCCTGTGCGAGCGGGTGGCCGAGCGGCACCACCGCGGCAAGGCGGTCGCTGCGGCACTCGAAGCTCTCGATGCCCTCGTAGGCCGCGCCCTCGACGTGGGAGAAGAGGGCGAAATCGACCTCGCCGTCGCGCAGCGCGCGCAGCACCTCGGCATTGGTCGCGTTGAGCAGGGTGACTTCGACCTGCGGAAAGCGCTGGGCGAACTCGCCGAGTTCGCGGGCCAGGAACTGCACGATCATGATGCCCGGCGCGGCCACGCCGACATGGCCGCGCACGCCTTCGGACAATTCGGCGAGGTCGCGCCGCAGGTCCTCCAGGGTCGCCAGCATGTTGCGCACGTGGCGCTCCACCACCCGCCCGGCCGGGCTCGGCACCACGCCGCGCGCGGAGCGATCGAAGAGCTTCAAGCCGAGCAGGTCCTCGAGATCCTGGATGCGCTTGGTCGCCGCCGAGGCGGCGAGGTGCTCGCGGAAGGCCGCGCGCCCGATCTGGCCTTCCTCGACGGCGGCGAGGAACAGTTTCAGCGTGAACAGGTCGACGCGGCGGATGAGGGACTGCACGGACAGGTTGGACATGACAGTGGTTGCCGTGAGGCGGGCGTCCTCGGATAGCGAGCGGCTTGCTGCGCTGCACGCATCGCACGGATTCGTCGTCGGCGAAGCAGCGCTTCGCGGGTGGGCGGTTGCCCGGCTTCGCCGCGCTCAGCAGAATGCGGTCGGAGTGCGATAGTAGCGCCATCGGTCAGCAGGACGCGATGGCGCGCGTCCGGCGGCGCCGGGCGCTGCACGCGCGATGACGCCGCGGCCCGGCCGCACCACCCGTCATCCCGACCTTGGCCACGCAGGAGTTGACGGTAAGCCATGGGCACGAGCCTCGCCTGGATCACCGATGCCGTCACCGGCCAGGCGCCGGTCGTGGCGGCCGGTTGCCCGGCCCTGGCCTTCGACGACCAGCCGCCACTGAGTTATGCCGCACTGCGCGAAGCCGAACTGGCCGCGGCGCGCGCCCTGGCCCGGGCCGGCGTCACGCGCGGCGACCGCGTCGGCCTGCTGCTGCGCAATTCCATCGACTACGTGGTGTTGTACCTCGCGCTGGCGCGCCTCGGGGCGATCTCGGTACGACTCAATTTCCGCCTCACCGCACCCGAGGTAGCCTTCATCCTCGGCGACTCGGGGGCGAAGGTGCTGATCTTCGACACCGACTTCGTCGGCAGCGTGGCGCCGGTGCTGGACGAACTCGCCGTCGTCACCTACGTCGCGCGCGAGGAGAGTGGGCCGGGGCCGGACTGGGCGGTACCGCTCGACGAGTTCCTGGCTGCCGGCGCCGGCCACGAGGTCACGTTCCCGGTGCTCGGCGCGGACGACGCGGTGACCCTGCTCTACACCTCGGGCACGACCGGAAGCCCCAAGGGCGCGATCTGGACCCATGGCAACACGCTGTGGTTCGCGGCCATGCAGAGCATGAAATGGGGCATCGACGGCGGTGCGGTCGCCTTCACCCCGGGGCCGCTGTTCCACGCCGGCAGCCTGGAGGTCCTGATCCTGCCGGCGCTGGTCAACCACGGCGTCGGCGTCACCTTCTCGTCCGGCGGCGTGACCCTCGAACGCCTGCTCGACGTGGCGCGCGCGCAGTCGGCCACCGTGCTGCTGCTCTACTCCTTCATGGTCTACGACTTCCTGCGCCTGCCCGACCTCGAAACCCGGGTGCCGGCGACGCTCCGGCGCATCATCTGCGGCGGCGACACCCTCATGCCCTGGGTCTACGACGTGCTCGCCGAACGCCTGCCGCAGATCGAACTGGTGCAGGTCTACGGCCTGACCGAGGGCGGCGCCATCAGCACCTGTCTCGACCACGGCTTCGCCCAGGCGCGCGCCGGCAGCGTCGGCCGGCCACTGCCGCTGTCCGAGGTGAAGATCCTCGACGAGCAGGGCCGGCCGGTGGCGACGGGCGCGGTCGGCGAGATCCACGTACGCAGCCCGAGCGTGAGTCCGGGCTACTGGCAGCGGCCGGAGGCGAACGCGGAGACCTTCGTCGACGGCTGGTGCCGGACCGGCGACCTCGGCAGCGTCGACGCCGACGGCTTCCTCACCCTCGGCGGGCGCGCCAAGGACATGATTCGCAGCGGCGGCGAGAACGTCTACCCGGCCGAGATCGAAGCGGTACTGACCAAGGCCCCCGGGGTCGCCGATGCCGCGGTGTTCGCGGTGCCCGACGCGAAGTACAACGAGGTCGGTTGCGCGGTGCTCATCGCCATCGAAGGCGCGACCCTCGATCTCGACGCGGTGCGCGCCTACTGCGGCGAGCGCCTCGCGCGTTTCAAGATCCCGAAGTACTTCGTCGTCGGCGACACCCTGCCGCGTACCGCTTCGGGCAAGGTCAAGAAATTCGAATTGCGCGCGGCCTACGCCGCCATCGGCGACACCGCCTGACGGCGACGCCGCGCCGCGGGAACCGAACGGGGAGCAACATGACGACCAAGCGCCTGCCAGCGGGCTTCGAGGACCTCGAGCCCTTTCTCGACGCCTGGGATCGACCGACGTCCCACGCACGCTGGATCCACCGCAACCAGGCGCCTTACGCCGAGGTCCTGCGCTTCTACGAGGCCATGCTGGCGCGCGTCGAGGAAGCGACCGCACTGGTCGAACGCCACCCGCTCGACGCGCTGCCGGACGATGTCGCGCGGCTGTTCCGCCTCGTGCTGGCGCTGGCCCATGCCGCCATCGCCGTCGAACTGCACCAGGCCTCGCATTCGCCGTGGTCGCCGACCGAGCACGGCCTGCGCCTCGAGGCCGGCATCCAGCCCTGCGGCTGACGTTGGCGACAGCATCCGGAGGATCACCGTGAACCGACCGACCAGCACCCGGCCCAGCCTCACCGAGGCCTGCGGCCTCGACACCGGCCCGGTGCCGAGCCGTCTCTACACCGACCCGGCGCAGTACGAACTCGAGCGCGAGCGCATTTTCCGCCGCGCCTGGCTCAAGGTCGGACGGGTCGAGCAGATCCCTGACGCCGGCGACTACTTCGTCAAGGACATCGCCGTGTGCGCCGCCTCGATCCTGGTCACGCGGACGAAGGGCGGGGCGCTCAAGGCCTTCCACAACGTCTGCTCGCATCGCGGCAACCTCGTCGCGCTGTCGCCCTGCGGCAACGCCAGCCGCTTCACCTGCCGTTACCACAGCTGGACCTACGACAACGCCGGCAAGCTGGTCGGCGTGCCGGACGAGGCCGGCTTCTTCGGTCTCGACAAGAAGAGATGCGGCCTGACGCCGGTCGCGCTCGACACCTGGGAAGGCTGGATCTTCGTCAACCTGCAACCGGTGCCCGAAGTTTCGCTGGCCGAGTTCCTCGGCCCCTTCGGCACGGCCTTCAGCGGTGTCGATTACCCCTACGCCGACCATGCGCTGGTCATGCGGGGCGAGTTCAAGGCCAACTGGAAGGCCGTCGCCGACGCCTTCAGCGAGGCCTACCACATCGCCTCGATCCACCCGCGTACCTTCGCGCCGATCTACGCCGGGCGCGACAATCCGGGCAGCCGCCCGGTCAGCGCCAACGTCTACGGCGCGCACCGCGCGTTCTCCACCTGGCTCAACGTCGACTACCAACCCGGGCCCAACGCACGCTTCGAGCGCTGGGTCTACCCGGCCGTCGCGACCTTGACCGGCACGCGCCAGGAAGGCCAGGTCAACCCGCTCACCGAGCACCCCGCGATCAACCCGAGCAAGAGCACGACCTGGGCCAGCGACGTCAACTGGATCTTCCCCAACTGGCACATCCAGATCTCGGCCAACCGTTTCTGGTCGCACGAGTTCTGGCCGCTGAGCGCGGATACCACCCTGTGGGAAGGACGCTTCTACCAGCCGCGGCCGCAGAGCGCGCGCGAACGCATCCAGCTCGAACACTTCACCGCGCAGATGGCCGACGGCATGCTCGAAGATCTCTCCAACATCGAGAGCACCCAGCGCGGCATGGCCTCGGGCGCGAAGTCGCATCTGCACCTGCAGGATGGCGAGATTGCCATCCGCCACCAGCTCGCACAGGTGGTCAAGTGGTGCGAGGCGGCGACGGTGGCGGAGGCACTGGCGTGACGCCAGCGGCCGCCGTCGATACGCCCGCCGGCGTCGCCTGGCAGCCCTCGGCGCGGCACCTTGCCGAGTCCGGGGTGGCGCGGCTGGTTCGCGCCCTGGGCGTGGACGACTACGATGCCCTGCTCGACATGGCCACCACCGATCCGGCGCGCTACTGGCAGACGGTCTGCGCGTTCTGCGACATCGCCTGGGACGTCGCGCCGAGCGGTTACGTCGATCTCGCAGGCGGGCGCGAATTCCCGCGCTGGTTCCCGGGCGGGCGCCTGAACTGGGTCAACACCGTGCTCGCCTGGGGTGAGCGCGCGGCCACCGCGGACGGTATCGCCATCGCGTCCGAAGACGAGCGCGGCGCGGTTGAATCGGTCACCTACTCAGAACTCGGTCCGCGCGTGCGGCGCTTCGCCGCGGCGCTCGGTGCGCTCGGTGTCGAGGCCGGCGATCGCGTCGGCCTGTTCATGGAGAACGGTCTCGACGCCACCGTCGCGCTGCTCGCCATCGCCTACCGCGGTGCCGTCGCCGTGCCGCTGTTCAGCGGCTTCGGCGCCGAGGCCGTGGTCGCGCGCCTCGGCGCGGCGGAAGCGCGGGTGCTGCTCGCCGCGCCGTCGTTCGAGCGTCGCGGCCGCGCGGTCGAACTCGAAGGCATCGTGCGCGAAGCCTGGACGCAATTGCCGGCGCTCGAGCGCGTGGTGTGGAAAGGCGGGCCGGCCGCGGTGCGCGGCGCGCGCGAGCTGGCCTGGGACGCGTTCCTCGCCGCCGGCGCGGGCGCCGCGGCCGCGCCGGCCAGCGTCGACCCCGACCATCCGTTCCTGCTCATCTACACCTCGGGCACGACCGGCAAGCCCAAGGGCATCGTGCACGTGCACGGCGGCTTCCCGCTCAAGATCGCCCACGACGCCGTCGTCCATCTCGACATCGGCCCGGGTGATGCCTTCTCCTGGCCGGCCGACATCGGCTGGATCGCCGGCACCCTGGTGGCGAGCTGCGCCCTGCTGCGCGGGGCGAAACTGGTGTGCTACACCGGCGCGCCCGACGTGCCCGACTTCTCGCGCATGGCGCGCCTCATCGAGCGCCACCGCGTCACCCACTACGGCGCCGCGCCGACCCTCATTCGCAGCCTCGCCAGCCACGAGGCCGAAGCACTCGCCGGCGACCGGTCGAGCATCCGCCTGTTGATGACGGCGGGCGAGGGCATCGATCCCGAGCACTTCGGCTGGTTCCAGCGCCACTTCGGCGCCGGTACCGCGCCGCTCGTCAACTACACCGGCGGCACCGAGGTGTCCGGCGCGCTGCTCGCCTCGGTGGTGGTGCGGCCGATCGTGGCGAGCGCCTTCAACAGTACCTCGCCCGGGGTCGCGGTCGACGTCGTCGGGCCGGACGGCGCGCCGCTCACCGATGCCGTCGGTGAACTCGCCGTGCGCGCGCCCTTCGTCGGCATGACACGGTCGTTCTGGCGCGACGACGAGCGCTATCTCGAGACCTACTGGCAGACCGTTCCGGGCCTCTGGATCCACGGCGACCTCGCGCTGCGCCGCGGCGACGGCCAGCTCTTCCTGCGCGGGCGCTCCGACGACACCCTCAAGGTCGCCGGCAAGCGCCTCGGCCCGGCCGAGGTCGAGGAAGCCGTGCTCCGGGTCGAGGGCGTGGTCGAGGCCGCCGCCATCGGCGTGGCCGACCCAGCCAAGGGCGAACGCCTGGTGGTGTTCGTCACCGCCAGCGCCGGCATCGCCGCTGCCGGCGATGCGCTCGCGGCGCGGGTGACCGATGCCGTCGCGGCGGCCCTCGGCCGCGCCTTCCGCCCGGCCGCCGTGCATGTCGTCACGCAATTGCCCAAGACCCGTAGCGGCAAGATCCTGCGCCGCGTGGTGCGCAATCTCTACGCCGGCCTGCCGCCCGGCGACCTGTCCTCGCTCGACGACCCGGCCGCGCTCGACGAAGTGCGCCGCGCCGCCGCGCACGTCACTCAGATTCCTGCCCAGTCCCAGGGGAGCAAGCCATGAGCAGAACGATCGTCGAACAACTGGCCGATTTCACCACCGCGTGCACCTTCGACGCCCTGCCGGACGCGGTCGTCCACGAGTGCAAGCGCATCGTGCTCGATTCGCTCGGTTGCGCGCTCGCCGCCGTCGAGGAACCCAAGGGCCGCATCGGCATCCAGTACGGGCGCCTGCTCGGCGGCGCAGCGGGCGATGCGACCATCATCGGCTCGCCCGGGCGCACCTCGCTCTTCGGCGCCGCCTTCGCCAACGGCGAACTCATCAATACCCTCGACTACGATTGCGTGCTGCCGCCGGGCCATGTCACGCCCTACGTGCTGCCGGGTGCGCTGGCTTCAGCCGAGAGCGCCGGGCAATCGGGGCGCGAGCTCATCACCGCCATGGCGCTGTCGCACGAGATGTCCTACCGCCTCGGCAAGGCCATGGACTACCTGCGCGATACCAAGGACGGCAAGGTCAACCCGCCGCCGGTGTACGGGTACAGCAGCACCATCTTCGGCGCCACCGCGGCCATCGCGAAGCTCAAGGGCTACGACAGCGCCGTCACCGCCCACGCGCTCGGCATCGCCGGCTGCATCTCGCCGGTGCAGTCGCAGGTGGCCTGGTTCCAGCACGCGCCGAGTTCGACCATCAAGTACCTGCTCGCCGGCACCCTGGTCCAGGAAGCGCTGACCGCGGCGCACATGGCCGAGTTCGGGCATCGCGGCGACGTCCAGGTGCTCGACGATCGCGAGTACGGCTGGGCGCGCTTCATCGGTACGCGGCGCTGGGAAGCCGAGCGCATCACGCCGGGACTCGGCAGCGAGTGGCTGTTCACGCGCGAACAGGCCTACAAGCCCTACCCGCACTGCCGCATCCTGCACGCGCTGCTCGACGCCCAGCGCGAGATCATGGAGACGAACGACATCGCGCCGGACGAGATCGACGGCATGAAGGCCTGGGTCGAGGGCTTCGTCGAGCAGCCGGTGTGGGAGAACCGCAGCATCGAGCACGTCCACGACGCGCAGTTCAGCATTGCCCACGGCCTCGCCTTCGGCGCCATGGGCGTGCCGCCCGGCCGTGCCTGGCAGGAACCGGAGCGGGTGTTCGATCCGGCCGTGCTGGCGCTGATGGACAAGACCAGCTACGAGGTCCATCCGGACTACGTCGAGCTGCTGCTGAGCCAGGGCGCGAGCCGCCCGGCGCGGATCGAGATCCAGGCCCGCGGCGAGACCTTCGTCGGCGAGCGGCGCTACCCCAAGGGCAGCCCGTCGCCCGAGCCGGGCTCGGCCATGAGCGACGAGGAACTCGTCGCCAAGTTCCGCCACAACGCCGAGGGCGCGATCGCCGCGGCCGACGCCGAGCGCGTGGTCGAGGCGGTGTTCGCGCTCGAGTCGATCGGTGACATCGGCGAGGTCATGCAACTCGTTGCCGGCGGTGACACGGCCGGCGCGACACGCCGCCCGCACCAGGCGGCATGAGCGGGACGGTCGCGCCAGGCGCCACGGGCGCCGGCGGGGCGGCGGGCGACCGTCGCCGCCTGCCCGGCACGCCGGAACCGACGCAATGCTGGGTCACACCCGCCGGCCTGCGTCTGTGTGGCGATGCCTGGGGACCGGAACAAGGCCCCCAGGTCCTGATGATCCACGGCGGCGGCCAGAACCGGCATGCCTGGGCGCGTTCGGGGAAAGCCCTGGGCGCCGCCGGCTGGCGCGCCATCGCGCTCGATTCGCGCGGGCACGGCGATTCGGACTGGGCGCCGGATGGCGACTACGGTCAGGATGCCTTCATCGCCGACCTCGCTGCCGTCGTTGCCGCACTCGGCGATCGCAGCCCGGTGTTGGTCGGCGCCTCGCTCGGTGGCTTGAACGCCCTGCTCGCGGTCGGCGAGGGTCGCGTCCACGCGCGCGCCCTGGTCCTGGTCGACATCGCACCGCGCACCGAACGCGCCGGTTCCGAGCGAGTGCGCGATTTCCTCGCCGCCCATGCAGCGGGCTTCGAATCGCTGGACGCGGTGGCCGAGGCGATCGCGGCCTTCCGTCCCGGCAGCCCGCGCAAGGCCAACCCGCAGAGCCTCGCCCGCAACGTGCGCGAAGGCGCCGACGGGCGCTACTACTGGCACTGGGATCCGCGTTTCCTCGACGGCCGCGAGCACGATCTCGCGACGCGCTACGAACGCCTGGTGCCGGCGGCACGCGGCCTGACCATCCCGACCCTGCTGGTGCGCGGTGGAAGTTCGGATGTCGTCAGCCGCGAGGCGGTCGACGAGTTCCTCGAACTCTGTCCGCACGCCGAGTACGTCGACATCCTCGACGCCGGGCACATGATCACCGGGGACAGCAACGAGCGCTTCGGCCAGGCGATGGGGGAGTTCCTCGCGCGCCTGGACTGAGCCAGCGCGCATCCGCTGGTCGCGGCGCCAGTTCGCACGAGGAGAAGTCCGGATTCACCCATGTCCGCTTGATCGGGCCGAGGAGCCGCCCCACCATCCATGCCACGCCATTTCCGTTAGCATCGGCGCCACGGCGGGCCCGCCGCGCCACCAGGGGAGAACACGATGAGCAATTTCCAGTTTCCACGGCCGGTCGAGGAACGCCCGGTCCAGGCGCGCGAGCCGGTCGCGGGCCGCTGTGCCGAATGCGGCGCCGAGCACCTCGCCCGTTACCCGGTGCTGTCGGAAGGCGGCTGGTTCATGGCCGTGAAATGCCAGGACTGCCTCGCCTCGCAGAGCCGCGAGAAGTGGCACCGGCTCGGCCACGTCGTGCTCGCCACCGATTCACTGCCGCGCTGAACGCACACACCATCCGGTCCGATACGGGACCGCACCACGAGGGGAACAACACATGATGGCAGTCGATGTAGGCGGCACGTTCACCGATGTCGTCGCGGTCGTCGATGGCAACATCCGCACCGCCAAGGTCTCCACCCGGGTCGGCGAGGTCGACGCCGGCGTGGTCGAGGGCGCGGCCGAACTCGGCGTCGCCGAGGTGCCGGTCTTCAACCACGCCAGCACCCACGGCCTGAACGCGATCATCACCCGCGCCCTGCCCAAGATCGGTTTCCTCACCACCGCCGGGCACCGCGACATGCTCGACATCGGGCGCTGCTGGCGCCCGGCCGAGGCGCTCACCGACCCGAGCTGGCGGCGCGGCTTCGGCGATGCCGCGCGGCCGCTGGTGCAGCGTTACCTGCGCCGCGGCGTGCTCGAACGCATCAAGGCCGATGGCAGCGTGTTCACGCCGCTCGACGAAGCCCAGGCGCGCGCTCAGCTGCAGGTGCTGAAACGCTGCAACGTGCAGGGCGTCGCCATCTGCCTGCTCAACGCCTACACCAATGGCAGCCATGAACAGCGCCTGCGCGAACTCGTACGCGAGGAACTCGGTGACGTTCCGTGCTCGGTGTCGAGCGACATCTCGCCGCTGGCCAAGGAGTACGCGCGCGCCTCGACCACCGTGGTCGACGTGTTCATGAAGATCATCTACGACGATTACACCCGGCGCCTCGACGCCGGCTTACGCGCCAACGGCTTCCAGGGTCAGCTCAACTTCGCCGACTGCACGGCCAACCTGATCCCGGCCGAGGACGCGATGGAGGCGCCGTTCCGCGTGGTCTTCGCCGGACCGGCCGCGGGCACCATGGGCAGCGCCCACTTCGGCGCCATGATCGACCTGCCCAACCTGCTCTGCGCCGACGTCGGCGGCACCTCCTGCGACATCAGCGTGGTCACCGCCGGGCAGCCCTTCGTCAACACCACCTTCGAGCTCGAGCACGACCTCATCGTCAACGCCCTGTCGAACGACATCTCGAGCATCGGCGCCGGCGGCGGCAGCATCGTCGCCATCTCGCCCTCGGGCGACATCACGGTGGGCCCCGACTCGGCCGGTGCCGCGCCCGGCCCGGCCTGCTACGGTCGCGGCGGCACGCGCCCGACCATGACCGACATCTGCCTGCTGGCCGGCCTGCTCGACCCGGACGGCTTCGCCGGCGGCAAGATGAAGCTCGACGTCAATCTCTCGCGCCAGGCCTTCGAGGGCCTGGCCACACCGCTGTCGTTCGAGCACCGCGTGCGCTACGCCTGGGACATCGGGTTGAACAACATCGCCGAGGGCATCTTCAACATCGCCATCAAGCACGGCATCGATCCGCGCGACTACGCACTGATGGCCTTCGGCGCCGCGGGGCCGCTGCTGTTGCCGGCACTGGCCGATCTCATCAACGTGCGCAGCGTGATCGTGCCGCCGCACCCGGGCCTCTTCTCGGCGCTCGGCCTGCTCTCGGCCGACCAGGCCTATTCGATCAGCCAGAGCGCCTACACCGTGCTCACGCCGGATGCCGCCGGCGGCATCGCGCGCATCTTCGACGACATGGAACGGCGCCTGCGCAAGCGTCTCGGCCGGCATTCGCACGTCGAACTGGTGCGCTCCTTCGATGGTCAGCTGGTCGGTCAGACCTGGGAGACGCCGTTCGTGCCGGTGCCGTCGGGACCGATCACGGCGGCGGCCATCGAGGCCATGATCGCGAACTTCCACGACGCCTACGCCGCGCGCAACGGCAACCGTTTCGAGGCCATCCCGGTGCAGGGCGTGACCTACCGCCTGAGCGCCATGGTGCGCACCGACAAGGTCAGCTACGGCGAGCTGCCGGCGCGCGGTGCGGAGCCGCTGCGCCCGGTCGGCACCAGCCGCCTGCGCTACCTCGCCGACGCCGAGCAGCTGGCCCAGGTCTATGCCCGCGAGGCGCTGTGCGCGGGCGACGAGATCCGCGGGCCGGCGATCGTGCGCGAAGCATTGTCGACCACCTACATCACCCAGAACCAGGTCGCGTGGATCGGGCGCTACGGCGAGATGGTCATCCGCCGCGCGAGCGCGGGAGAGCAGCCATGAGCACACGTCCCGACTTCCAGGCCGAGTTCGACGAGCGGCGTCCGGCGCGCCTGCGCGACTGGAGCGAAGCGCAGTTCGAGCGCTTCTACCACTGCGATCGCTTCACCGCGATGGTGCTGACCAACCGCTTCCGCTACACCGTCGATCACATGAGCACGGGGCTCATGTTCAGCGCCTTCTCGCCGATCATCCGCGATTGGTACGACTTCGCCATCACCATCTCCGGCCCGCCCGACATGGACTACCCGATGACGGCGGTGTCGAACTCGCTGGTGGTGTTCCTCGGCACGATGGAGGACGGCGTGCGCAACGTCGTCGAGGAATACGGTCTCGAACGCCTGAAGCCCGGCGACGTGCTGCTGTGCAACGACCCCTACCGCAGCGGCAACCACGTCAACGACGCCCTGTTCATCCGCCCGGTGTTCCACGACGGC
Source organism: Gammaproteobacteria bacterium (assembly GCA_050184115.1). Taxonomy (GTDB): domain Bacteria; phylum Pseudomonadota; class Gammaproteobacteria; genus JACKNG01. The sequence goes on from JBFXAQ010000013.1 coordinate 101,399, forward strand.
CGCGTCATCGCCTTCGTCAACGCTCGCGCCCACCAGCTCGACATGGGCGGCATCGCCGCTGGCGGCTTCAGCGGGTCGAAGGCGAACATCTACGAGAACGGCCTGGTCATCGGCCCGACGCTGCTCTTCGAGCACGACCGCCCGGTGCGTTCCACCTTCAGCCTGGTGTTCGACAACACCCGTTTCCCGGGGCTCCTCGCACCCGACTTCATGACCATGGCCGAGCAGCTCAAGCTCGGCGAGCGCCTGGTCGCCGAGAGCATCGCGCGCTACGGCGAGGCGGCCTACCGTGGCGCCGTGCGCTACGTCTGCGACGCCTCGGCCGAGGCCATGGGCGACGCCATCGAGCGCATTCCGGACGGCGACTACGCCTTCGAAGAACCGCTCGATGCCGACGGCGCCGGCGACGACGAACCGCTGGTCGTGCGCGGCACCCTCTACAAGCGTGGGCGGCGCGTCGAACTCGACTGCAGCGGCTCCTCGCGCCAGGCGCGCACCTGCATCAATGCCGGCGCGCTCGACGCCAAGACCGCCGTCGGCGTCGCGCTCAAGTTCCTCGTCGACCGCGAAACGCCGTTCACCTCCGGTTCCTACCGGCCCATCGACGTCGTCGTGCCGCCGGGCACGCTGGTCTCCGCCATGCCGCCTGACGGCGCCATCATGATCTACTGGGAGGTCACCCAGGCGCTCCTGTCCGGCATCCTGCGCGAGGTCGGCCGCGCCATCGGCGACGAGGCCTTCGGCGGCGACATGGGCGGCATCTCGGTGCACAACGCGCACGGCATGAACGACGACGGCACGCCGTGGGCCAACATCGGTCTGGTCGGCGGCGAACACGGCCCGTGGGGTGCCGACCGTCATCACGATGCTGACAGCTACGTCGTCACCTACATGATCGACGGCCTCGACCCGGCGGCCGAGGGCATGGAGCAGGATTCTCCCGTGCTCCTGCTGCGCAAGGAGTTCGTCACCGACAGCGCCGGCCCGGGCTACAACCGCGGCGGTGCCGCGGTGATCAAGGACGCCCACTGGGAGACCGCGGGCACGCATTACTCGGTGCCACTGCGTTTCAAGCAGCCGGCCGGATTCGGCGCGGCCGGTGGTGGGGCAGGTGCCACCGGCGGTTGCTGGTTGTTCGAGCCGGACGACCCGGGCCGCGCCAACGCCGGCAGCATCATTGGCCTGGATGCCGGCGCCTACGCGCACTCGACCCCCATCGCGGGGGTCGTCGACCCGCAGACGCGGGCACTCGACCCCGCGGGTGAGTACGCCTACTACGGCCGCCAGCCGACCTGGCACACGCGCCCGGGCGCCTATTCGCGCTATATCACCAACGGTGGCGGCGGCTGGGGCGATCCGTTCACACGCGAGCCCGAGCGCGTGCTGGCCGATGTGCGCAACGAGTACGTCAGCATCGCCGGCGCGGCGCGGGACTACGGTGTGGTGGTGATCGGCGATCCGGCCAACGACCCGGAAGGCCTGCGTATCGACGCGCCAGCAACCGCGGAACTGCGTGCCGCCCGCCGCGGCTGAGTCTTCAGCCGGCGTCGAGGCTGGCGCGGTTCAAGCCGCTGGCCGGATCGTAATCGAGGCGCACGCGACGACCGATGACGTTGTCGCCAGTCAGCGCGGCGAAGGTGGCGTCGTTCTCGTCGCTGTTGGCGACGAAGCGCAGGCCTTCGTCGGTGCGGCCGTAGACGATGCCGCGCGACGGTGATTGGTCGCGCGCGTAGACCACTGTCCAGGTTTCGATGACGCCGCCGCCGCTGGCCTGCTCGGTACGCGCGACCGGGCCGTCGCCGGCGAGCGGCGCGGCGGCATCGTCGAGATCGTGCCGGCCGAGATCGGTGTCGCCGGGGGTGTCGGCGTAGATGCCGACGGCGTGCTTGTGCATGAACCAACCCAAGGCCGTCGCCATGGCGCTGTGCAGACGACCGGCGGCGATGTTCTCCGCCAGGCTGGCGATGCCGTGCAGGGCGTAGTTGCTGCCCGGTCCGCCGAAGTAGCCGAGACCGCCGGTCTGGGTCAGCGGGCGCGGGTCGTCGTCGCCAATGCCGAGCTCGCCGCGGGCGACGTTGACCGCGCAGGGGAAGCAACTGTAGAGATCGAAACCCTCGAGCTCGGATACGCGCAGGCCGGCGCGGGCCTGGGCCTTGGCAGCCGCCTGCGCCAGCGGTGGGCTGCGCGTGTAGTCGGCCTTGTCGACGAGGAAGCGCTGGCGATCCTTGGCGAAGCCGCCGCCGCGGAAATACACCGCGCGGCCGGCACCGTCGCGCAGGGAGCGTGCGATCTCGTCGGTCGTCATCAGTACCGCCGCGCCGAGATCGGCCATCACCAGCGAGACCATGCGCTTGGTGTAGGGGAAGCAGATGGGGCGGTTGTCGGGTGCGGGCGTGGTGATCGCCGCGGCGCCCAGCGGCGCACGAGTCCAGGCGTTGGGATGACCGGCGGCGACCTCGCTGAAGCGCGCGAGTTGGCCTCCGACCTTGGCCAGCCAGGCGTCGAGCGGCAGGCCGGAGCGCGCCCACAGCGCGTTCTCGAACAGTGGGAAACCATGGATGGGCAGGGTCACGCCATGGCGCTGTTCGTAGTCGTCGCTGCCGACCGCGTCCTCGGCGTCGTAGTCCGCGGGGATGCCCTGGATGAGGGCGGCCTCGCCACGCACGTCGGTGTCGGCGCGCGGGTAGAAGGTCTCCGCGCCGCAGATGAGCACCGCGCGGGCCTCGCCGCGGGCGAGCATGCCGGCGGCCTGGTTGACGAAGTTCTGCGGCACCTCGCCGCCGATCCCGGAGATCCTCACGTGGGCCGGGTCGATGCCGAGGCGGCGCGCGATCTCCGTGCCCGGCTCGACGAGCATGCGGCTCTGTGTGCGGACCACCAGCAGGGCGTCGACCAGCGGCCAGATGCCGGCCCCGGCGACGGCACCGGCATCGCGCGCGGCGCGTTCCATCATGTCGATCGGATCGAGGTAAGGTGGCGTGGCGGACTTCGGCTGCGTGACCTGGCCCCAGCCGACGATGACGACGTGTTCTGGCATGACTTTCTCCTCACCACGGCAAGCCGCGACTATAGCGCAAGCGGTTCTGTCTCAGGCCGTAAGGCCGACACTTGCGGCGTGTAAATCGCCTGCACAGAATACCGCCAGCACGTGACGGCCGTGGTCGCATTCTGTACCACGCACACGCGGGGGGAGTGGCGATGGCCATGTTCGTTCAGGACGCAACGACGACGACCGGCGACGCGCGCATCGCGCACTTTTCCTATGCGTCGTGGCTCTCGCTGTTCGCCGGCGTGTGGCTGCTCATCGTCGACCAGCGCCTGCAGACGGTGCTCACCACAGTGGCCGGCCGTGGCGCTGCACATCCGCTGTCGAGTCCGAGCCGGCTACTGCCACTGCTGTGCGTTGCGTATGTCTGCTTCCGGCTCGTGCGACCCTTTCCCTTCCTGGCGCCGCGCGCCGCTGAGCCATCGGGCGGCCTCTACGTTCTCGGTGTGGCCCTGACGAGGGCAGCCGCGCTCTCCGCGTTGGCCTGCGCTACCTGGATCGTCGCCCTGCCTTACCTTGTCGCGGGATTGGCCATGATGCAGATCGCTCTGCCGATTCTCGTGTTAGGCGGTTTTCTGTGCGTCGAAGCGGCAGTGCGGCGGGCACCCGCGGCGCAGCGTCGGAACGCGCGCTACCTCGACGGCGGACTCGTGGCGGCGCTGTTCATGACGACCGCGCTCAGTGTCTGGTTCGTGCTGCATCTGGCTCCACGCTCCGGCGTGGCTTTGCTGGTGTTGAGGACCTTGAGCAATCCGACTGACGCGATCCTCGTGATCATCGGTACCGGCATGGCATTCGGATTCCTATGGACCTTGCTCGAGCGACCGCGACGCGTGCTGCGACGGTACGCGTTATGGCGCGCGATCGTCTGCGGATGCTGGGTTCCTGCGATTTACGCGTTCGCGGTCCTGGGCGTCGGCGCTCACCACCGGCAGCTCGATTCGAGCTTCGGTTCCGATAGGCTGTGGCGTGGGTTGTACGAGGCGCTTGGTGGCGGTACACACGTGCCGACGCCCGTTCTCATTGCCTGGGGCGTCGTGACGTTTGCTGCCTTGCTTGTTCATCTGGCGCAGCGGCGCGAGGTTCGGTCATGAGCGGACGTGTATTGCTCATTGCGATCTGTGCGTTGGTGTTCGTGGCCGCCATCGAGGCCACCACCGGGCGCGCTGCGTTGACGCGGAGTTTTCCCAACGGCGTAGCGCTGCAGGATTATGTCCGCGACGAGGGCGAAACAAGGGCGACCTGCCAGGCGGTCAACGAGTTCGAGATAGCCGCGCTGCCATTGAGAGGCCGCGTCGTACACGTCAGTGGCCGTGCGCAAGAGGTCCACAAGGCCGAGATCAAGCGAATCATCGAACAGCGCTTTCGCGACAGCGAGGTCTACGTCGATGACGTTCAACAGCGTGCTATCCGGGGCATCGTGTCGCATTACATGCGAGGTGGCGTCCCGGTGGAAGCCGTCACCGTGGAAGTCGAGGAGCGTGGGCTCAATCCGCCGCGCAAACTCGCGCGCCAGCGTACGCTCAGCACCTACCATCAGGTGACTATCCGGGCTGCCGGCAGTGCAGTGACGGCGCGTTGGCAAGGCGTCCTCGGCAACACATGTGGCGAACTGCACGAGGTCACCCCGTTCGCAAAGTTCATCGAAGCTGCCGCAGCGGCAGCAGGTGACACCAGTCCACCGAATTTTGCTGAGCTTTACGGCGCCTCACTGGAAGCGGAACTGGTCACCATCGATGCCGACTACGTGGCGCGCCGCGATGAATTCTCCGCGCCTCTGGTCGCCGATGACTGCCTCGCCTACATCAGTGACAGCGAGAAGCGTCGCGCGAAACGGCTGACGGTGCCGACGACGGGCGGGACCGTCACGCTCGAACCTGTCGCGACCGAGCCAGTACCGCCCGCGGTGGTGTGCAGTGCGGGGCGTACGGTGCTCGTCGTGCGGAACCTCGACCGGATCGCTGTCGTCGCTGTGGACCGCGATGGCAGCTTGCTGGGTGCGACCGAGTTGAAAGTGGCGAACGTCGGTCTGCGCGAGGCATTCAGGGACGCGCAGGTCGATGGCGACCGGGTCTCGGTGGCGCTGGTAGCCTATGCCGTCAACGACGACGGTCGTCTCGTCGCCACGAGCACGCACGGCTTGAATGTCTACCTCCCGCCGCCAGTCGCGGCGGACCCGGGCGAAGTGCCCAAGGCCCAGCGCGCCTGCCTGGCAGCGCCGTTGCCCGAACTCGCTCGAATTCCCCTCCACGAGTTCCAGCTGAACGCGCTGGGCGGCAGCGGCTTGGTCCGACCCGCCGACCACCGTCCGATATCGCTGCGGTACCTGGTGGTCGACGCGCTCTACGAGGACCTGGCGTTGTCGATCCGCGGCCTGGAATCGCCCAGCGTGTTCTACGTCACCGTCGTGCCGGGTACCAGGCTGCGCTATATCGAAGTCGTTGGTCGTGGTGAGCAGATCGTGGTGGTCGACGATGCAGAGACGATCGTGAACGTGGCAACGGCGCCAGACTGCCCGAGCTACATCGACGCCGAGGGCCGCGCGCGGGATTCTCGTGTCGAGCGCGTGAGTGCCGCCGCGCAGCGCAGTCCACGCAAGGTGATGCGCGTGGTGGGTGCAACGCGTAGTGACCCCGCTGCGGACTGGCAGGCAGTCGATTCGGCCCTGCAAAAGCTCGGCTACACCCGCTTTCGGGACAGCGCTGACTATTTTTCGACGTTGGCGCGCAGTGGGCTTCTGGTCGAGCCGAGCGGCAAGGATTTTGTCAGACTGCGGCAGCTGTATTATGAGGGTCTGCCCACGCGTGAAAAGCTGTGGTCGTGGTTCAGCGCGCGCCCGGGCCTCGACTTGCGGGCACACTTCCGGGTGGACCAGATGCGCCTGGTCAAGGCGCCGCTGGCGTTGCCCGACCTCGGCAAGTCCTTCGTCCCGCTCTCCGAGCCGGTGTTCATCATCGAGGCCGGGGTGCCGCTCCCCGACGGCGATGTCTACCGGTACATGGTCCTGGATGTCACTACGCTGAGTTGCAAGGGGCAGGTCGACCGCTGCCCCTGGCGGGGTGGTGCACGCGATTGAGATAGATCGACCATGACTGGCGTTCAGGTCGGTGGGCAGCCCGCAATTCTCGCCGGTACGCTGGTTGCGATATGTCGTCGTTCGTTGCTGGTACGGCGCGCCTGAACAGTGCTCCTCGTGCTTTGTCTCGCGCCAAGTAGGATGCGCGGCTCATCGATCTTGCTCGTGAGGCAGGACGCTCGCGGGGCGGACGAAGCGCAGCACGAAGCGATCGGTGCGATGCCTGATGGCGTCTTCGAATACGTTGAGGCTGCGGTCGTCATCCGGATTGCGCAGGACGTCGCTTCGCGCGGCGAGCTCGAAGCCGGCGCGCTGCCAGTCGGCGATGGCGTAGTCCTCGTCGATACGGTGAAGTTGCTGTGCGGCGATCGCGCCGCTGCGGGCCATCGCGGCATGATCGACGATGACCACGCTGCCACCCGGCTTGAGCGCGCGCATGACCTGGCCGAAGAACCACTCCCGCCCCGGCAGCGGCGAGAAGTCGGCGAAGAAATAGAGGTCGTGGTAGCCGAGGCCGATGAAGATCAGGTCGAAGCGTGCTTCGCCGAGGCCGAGGTCGTTGATCTCGGCATCGTGCACCGTCACGCCGGGCACGCGCCCGCCGTCGAAGCGGGCGTCGAGCAACCTGCCCGCGAAGTTGCGGTAGGCGGTATTGGTATGGGCGACGACGCTGCCGGCGGAGCCGACGGCGCGGGCGAAGAGTTCCGCCCAGTAGCCGCCGCCGGTGAACAGATCGAGCACCCTCATACCCGGCTGGACGCCGGCGAAGGCGAGAATCGCGGCGGGCTCGTCGTATGCATCGCGCTGGCGGTCGCGCTGCCAGCGGGCGTCGTCGTCCACAGCCGTGGCGATGTGCGACGGGGTTTCGGCGCGCGCGCCGAGCGGTACACACAGGCCAACGCTCAGGGCGAGGGCGAACAGGAGCAGGGTTCGTCGTTGAAGGCGGGGCATGACGGTGCTCTCCGAGAGTGCTATGGCGGCCGCACCCATGATAAGGGGGTGAGGGACAGCGCGGGTCATGGCAACGGTGCACCGCGGACCCGCCGCGACGCTAGATTCGATGTTGCGCGCCAGAAGCGGGTGACGCTTGCCGTATCGCGCCAGACGCCCCCGGCATCGGCTGGCGCTGGCGTGGCGCGATGGCTATCTTGAACGCATGGACAGCGGGAGGCGAGGCCGCGGTCCGATTCGATCACCGGCCGCGCGGCGAGCCGCCCCGTGGTCTCACAGGGGAGCAGAGAACATGAGCGCAGTGCTAGCCGAAGGCTGCATCTCGGCCGATTCGCATGTCGTCGAAGGGCCGGATACCTATACCCGCTACATCGACGCCAAGTACCGCGACCGCGCACCGCACATCGAAAGCGACGCCGCGGGTAACGATATCTACGTCATCCCCGGCATGTCCGATCAGGTGCCGCTCGGCCTGGTGGCCGCCGCCGGTGTACCGGCCCGCGAGCTCAAGTCGCGACGCCAGGGCTGCAAGTTCGGCGACCTCCATCGCAGCGGTTACGACTCGACCTTGCGCGTGGCCGACCAGCAGCGCGACGGTGTCGCCGGAGAAATCCTCTTCGCTTCGGTCGGCATGGTGCTGTGCAACCACCCCGACTTCGACTACAAGGACGCCTGCTTCAAGGCCTACAACCGCTGGCTTCAGGAATACTGCGCAGTGGTGCCGGAGCGGCTCTTCGGCCTGGCGCAGACGGCGGTGAAATCCGTCGACTCCGCGGTCGAGGATGTGCGTCGCGCCAAGGAAATGGGCTTCGTCGGCATGATGATGCCCGGCAATCCACAGCACGAGGATTACGACCAACCGCTCTACGACCCGCTGTGGGAAGCGTGCACGGCCCTCGAGATGCCGGTGTGTTTCCACATCCTGACGTCGAAGGGCTCGGATGTGAACAGCGTCTTGCAGGGTGCGCGCGGCAACAAGATGAACGGGTTCATGAACATCATCCGCGGCATCCAGGACATCGTCGGCCTGTTCGTGCTCGGCGGCGTGTTCGAACGCCATCCTGCGCTCAGGATGGTCTGCGCGGAAGGCGACGCGGGCTGGCTGCCGCATTACATGTATCGCATGGACCACGCCTACGACCGCCACGGCTACCACATGGACGCCCGCGGCCTGCCGCGCTATCCCAGCGAGTACATCCGCGAGAACATCTACTTCACGTTCCAGGACGACTGGGTGGCGTTCAAGTGCGTCGACCAGCTCAATCCACGCCGCCTGATCTGGGCCAACGACTTCCCGCATTCCGACGCCACCTGGCCGCACTCCCAGGGCCTGCTCGCCGAGCACACTGCCTGCGTGAGCGAAGAACAGCGGCGTTGGATACTGCGCGATAACGTCAAGGAACTGTTCAACCTGCCCTGCTGAACGGCCGGTCCGGCGCGGGATTCTCACCCGCGCAATTGAGTGACAGTAACTGTATTTCTCGTCTTGGCGTGCGCTCACGGTGCCACACCGTCAGGCCCATTTCGTGACTGTCACCAATTACTGCAATTTCTGCGACGAGTTCGTCGCCAGGTGCGGCGCGCCATTTGGTTACTGTCACCGATTTCTATGTCACCGATTTCTATCGCGAGGTTTGCGGCCGCTTGGGAGCGGTGTCAAACGACGCAAGAGATGGCGCTCGAGTTCTGCCACGAACATTTTCCCGCCTAGCGGGCGTCCGCTGCGGGAGTGACGCGAGATCGCGTCGCGTTCGGCATCTGCAGTGGGAGTCTCCAGGTAACCGGACCAATCCGCGATGCGTTCTAGCATCGGGGCGACTTCCACGAGGTCGTCGTCACGTGCGGCGAGATGCGCGTGCGCGCTAGACCACGGCCATTCGTCTGCCGTTCGTGTCAATCCGGCAGCGACTGGATTTCGTTCGATGTAGCGCACGGCGGCCAGCAAGTGTGCCTCATCCATCGGGAACGAATGGAAGCGGTCCTGCCAAAGATGCCCCTGCCAGCCGAAACGCTCATTGACGGACGCGGCGTAACGGCGATGGGGATCGCCCAGCGCCGCCCGCAGCCCTTCCTCCGTCGACGGCACCATGACGAAGTGCACATGGTTGGGCATGAGGCAGTATGCCCACACGCGCGTTCCGCATCGCTTGCAGGCGCGTGCGATCAGCGACAGGTATTCGGCGTAGTCAGCCGGGCCGAAGAAGGTCTCCTTGCGCCGGGCACCGCGTTGAGTGACGTGGTGGGGCAACCCCGGCACGACGACTCGGGCCATTCTGCTCATTCATCACCTCCTTGTGATGACAGTTCGTGTGAGAGTGTATCGCTGAACGCGTGAACCGATGTCGAAATTCGGTGCGAAATTCGGTGACTGTCACCGAATTCGGGGGCTCAGTCGCGCACGCGGCAGTCCCGGAACAGCTCCGGGTGGAAGTCCATGCCGTGGCCGGGTCGATGTGGCGGCGCCATCCGCCCATGCTCTGCCAGCAGCGGTTCCACCCACAGGTGATCGAACCAGCCCATGTATTCCAGCCACGAGGGATTGGGGATGCTGGCGAGGAGGTGAGTGGAGAGCTCGGGGAATAGATGCGGCGCGATGGCGATGCCGGCTGGGTGGGCGCGTTCGGCGATGACGCGCAGTTCGGTGTAGCCGCCGCGCATGAGATCGGGCTGCAGGATGGGCAGGGCGCCGCTGGTGAGGAAGGGTTCGAGATCGTGGTGGGTGAAGTGGTTCTCGCCACCTACCACCGGCGTGTCGATGGCGGCGGCGACGCGGTGGTAGCCGGCGAAGTCATCCGCGACGACCGGCTCTTCCAGCCAGGCGATGCCGTACTCGTCGAGCCTGCGGCCGACCGCGATCGCCTCGTCCGCCGTCCAGCCCTGGTTGACGTCGACCATGATGGCGATGGCGTCACCAAGCGTCGCGCGCATGTCGCGCACGTTGGCGACGTCTTCTTCATGGGTGAAGCAGTGCGCAACCTGCATCTTGACCGCGTCGAAGCCCTGGGCGACGAAGGCCTCCGCTTTCTCGATCATGCCGTCGTGGCCGAGGCCGCGGAAGCAGCCCGAGCCGTAGACGGGCAGGGGGTCGGGGCGTCCGCCCCACAGCCGCCACAGCGGTTCGCCGCGGGTACGGCCGAGCGCGTCCCACAGCGCGATGTCGAGCGCCGACTGGGCCATCACGGTGATGCCCATGCGGCCCTGGATGAAGGTCGCGCGCCAGAGCTTCTGCCACAGGGCGGGGACGTCTTCGATGGACTCGCCGAGCAACAGCGGTGCGAGCATTTCGTGTACGCAGGTCTCGAGCGTGCGCAGGCCGCCGGCCAGCGGCTGCAGGTGACCGGTGCCTACGACGCCGTCCGTGGTCTCGACTTCGACGACCAGGAGATCGATGTGTTCGAGGGCGAGGAAGCCGACCTTGGGCGGGTCGACGAAGGGCACGCGCAGGCGGTGGGTGCGGATGTCGGCGATGGTCACGACGCGTCCTCCGTGTACCGTGCGTTTGCATGGAGGTAGTCGTCCTTGACGGTCACGTAGTGCCGCGCGCTGTAGTGCAGTTGTTCGATCTGGCGCTCGGTGAGTGCACGGACCTCCCGCGCCGGGTTGCCCGCCCACAGGGTACCGCGTGGCAGGTGCTTGCCCGGCGGTACCAGGGCGCCGGCGGCGACCATCACCTCGTCCTCGAGCACCGCGCCGTCGAGTACGGTCGCGTTCATGCCGACGAGGCAGGCCTTGCCGATAGTGCACGCGTGCAGCACCACGCCGTGGCCGATGGTGACGTCGTCGCCGATGTCGAGCGCCCGCCCGCCGGGCACGAAGGGGCCGTCGTGGGTGACGTGCAGCACCGCGCCGTCCTGCACGCTGGTGCGGGCGCCGATGCGGACAGCCTGGACGTCGCCGCGGATGACCGCGCATGGCCACACCGAGCTGTCGTCGCCGAGCACGACGTCGCCGATGACGACGGCGGCCTCGTCGACATACACGCGCTCGCCGAGTTGCGGCCAGCTGCCGCGGTAGGGTCGCAATGACATGGCATCGAGCACCGGGGATGGAACGCGGCCATCTTGGCATGGAAAATGGAGTAGGACAGAGGGCAGGACTGGGAAAGGGTGGAAAAGGGGACGACCAAAAAGCGGACCAATAAGGGGTCCTGTGATGCCGAGGAGCTCCGCGCTGCCGCCGCCTGATCCCATGCCATGACTTCGAGCGAGCCGACAACGACCACCACCCTGCTGACCACCGACGTCGCCGCCGCGGCCGACGCCCTGCGTGCGGGCAAGCTGGTCGCCTTCGCCACCGAGACCGTTTACGGCCTCGGCGCCAACGCGTTGGATGCGGGCGCCGTGGCGCGCATCTTCGCCGCCAAGGACCGGCCGCTGTTCGATCCGTTGATCGTCCACCTTGCCGCGCCCGAATCGATTGGCGAGGTCTGCAACGAAGTGCCGCCGTTGGCCGCGCGTCTCGTCGAAGCGTTCTGGCCGGGCCCGCTGACCTTGGTACTGCCACGCCGCGATGGCGTGCCGGACCTCGTCACCTCGGGCCTGCCGGACGTCGCCGTGCGCGTGCCGGATCACACGCTCGCGCGCGAACTGATCCGCCTGGCCGGCGTGCCGATCGCGGCACCGAGCGCAAATCTCTTCGGCCGCGTCAGCCCGACCACCGCGGCGCACGTCATGGAACAGCTCGACGGCCGCATCGACGTCGTACTCGACGGCGGGCCGTGCCGGGTCGGCGTGGAATCGACCATCGTCGCTTTCGACGATGATGGCTGCCCGCGCGTACTGCGCTATGGCGGGCTCGCGATCGAGGCCTTGCGTGCGATGTGCGGCGAGGTGCGCCTGCCGCCGGCGCGCGGCGGCAGCGGTACGGACGAGATGCGCGCGCAACCGGCGCCCGGCATGCTCGAGCAGCACTACGCGCCGCGCAAACCGCTGACGGTGGTCGAGACGTTGGCACGGGCCGGTGTGGACGTGCTGAGCGGTACCGAAACCGGCGCGCTCGGGGTGCTGGCCTTTCGTGGTCTGCCGGCGGGACTCGCGGCCGCGGTCAGCGAGACGCTGTCGCCTCGGGGTTCATTGGAAGAAGCGGCGACGAACCTCTTCGCTGCGCTGCGCCGGCTCGACGCTGCACCGGTCACGCGCATCGTCGCCGAGCGCGTGCCCGACGAGGGCCTGGGCCGGGCCATCAACGATCGCCTGCGCCGCGCCTCGCACCGCTGAACCGTCCGCGGCCGGCGTATGGACGCCCGCCCTATACTGCCGCCCACGCGACTCCCGGTCCGATCGATGAACGCACCTGCACCCCGCACCGCCGCCGAGGCCTTCCTGCTCGCCCTGTCCGCCGCTGGCATCGAGCACTTGTTCGCCAATCCCGGCACCGATTTCGCGCCCCTCATCGAGGGCTACGCGCATGGCGCCGTGCAGGGCTGGACGCTGCCACGGCCGATCGCCTGCGTGCACGAAACACTGGCCGTCGGCATGGCCCATGGCGTGACCCTGGTCACCGGCGAGCCGCAGGCGGTGATGCTGCACACCAACGTCGGCCTCGCCAACGGCGTCATGGGCCTGCTCAACGCCGCCAGCGACCAGGTGCCGATGCTGCTGCTGTCGGGGCGCACGCCGATCGTCGAGAGCGGGCGCGACGGCTGCCGCGATCTCGGCATCCACTGGGGCCAGGAGATGCGCGACCAGGCCGCGCTGGTGCGAGAGTCCTGCAAGTGGGACTACGACGCCCGCTACGGCGAGCAGTTGCCGGCACTGGTCGAGCGCGCGCTCGCCATCGCGCGCAGCGCGCCGCGCGGGCCGGTCTACCTCGCGCTGGCGCGCGAGGTGCTGGCGGAGCGCTGGCCACAGGGGCGATCTTGGGGCGCCACGCGCATGACGCCCGCGGCGCCGGTGCGCCCGGCCGCGGACGCCATCGAACGCGCCGCCGCCATCCTCGCCGCCGCCGAACGGCCGCTGGTCATCGCCCAGCGCAGCGGCAGCGATCAGCGCGCCTGGCACGCACTGGTCGCGCTCGCCGAGCGTTTCGCCCTGCCGGTCGCCGAGCACTGGAGCGTGCGGCCGGGTTTCCCCACCACCCACCCCATGCATGCCGGCTTCGCGCCGGCCGCGGCGCTGGCGAGCGCCGATGCCGTGCTGGTGCTCGACGCCATGGTGCCGTGGATCCCCGCGCACACCGCGCTCGCCGAGGGCTGCCAGGTCATCCAGGCCGGCGAGGATCCGTTGAAGGCTCGCGTGCCAGTCCGTGGCTACCCCAGTGACCTGACCCTTGCCGGCGATATCGGCCTGATCCTCGAAGACCTCGCCGTGGCACTCGGCGAACGCCTCGCTCCGGCGGACGCCGCGATCGCTGCGCGCCGCGAGCGGCTCACCGCCGCGCATCGCCGCGCGCGCGAAGCACTGCTCGCCGGCGCCCGCGATGACGGCGGACCGGGTATCCATCCCGGCCATGCCACGCGCTGCATCAACGATGCCTTCGGGGTCGCCGCGACCTACATCAGCGAAATTGCCTTGAACCCCGCCTTGATGGATCTCCAACGCCCGGGCCAGTTCTTCAGCCACGCGCTCTCGGGCGGCCTCGGCTGGGGCATGCCGGCCGCGCTCGGCGTACAGCTCGCGAAGCCCGGCGAGGCGGTGGTGGCCTGCGTCGGTGACGGCAGCCATCTCTTCGCCAACCCGGTTGCCGCCCATCAGGTTGCCGAGTCGCTCGGCCTGCCACTGCTCACCTGCGTGTTCAACAACGGCGCCTGGAACACCGTGCGGGGCGCCACCCGCGCCATGTACCCCGAGGGCGCCGCGGCGGGCAGTGCGGCGATGCCGCTGACGACGCTCGAACCCTCGCCCGATTATGCCGCCATCGCGCGCGCCAGCCGCGTCCATGCCGAGCGCGTGACCGCGGCCCGCGAGCTGCCGGCAGCACTCGCCCGCGCCCGCGCGGCGATGCGGGCCGGGCAGCCGGCGCTGCTCGATCTCGCCGTACGCGCGTCCTGACTCGCGGTGGCGCCGGTCGGCTAAGATGCCGGCTTCGTCCATTGTCGAGGGAGCCCCGCCGTGACCGAGATGACCACCGCCCCCGAGGACGTCGGCATGGATGCCGCGCGCCTCGAGCACATCGCGCCTGCCCTGCAACGTTACGTCGACAGTGGTCGTTACGGCGGTTTCAGCACGCTGGTCATGCGCCGCGATCGCGTCGTCCACGCCGCCCAGGTCGGCTGGCAGGATCGCGAGGCCGGTGCGCCGATGGCTGCCGACAGTCTCTTTCGCATCTACTCGATGACCAAGCCCATCGTGTGCACCGCGCTGATGACGCTGTACGAGGAAGGCCGCTGCCAGCTCGTCGACCCGGTGGCCAAGTTCATCCCGGCGTTCGGTGCGACCAAGGTCATGGGCGCCGACGGCAAGCTCGAGGACCAGCACATGCTGCGGCCCATGCAGGTGCGCGACCTCATGGCGCACACCTGCGGCTTGAGCTACGACTTCTTCGAGGACTATCCCATCGGCGCGCAGTACCGCGAGGCGCGCCTGATGAACGACGCCGGCCGCAGCCTCGAGGCCCTGGTCGCGGAGCTGGCGCGGATCCCGCTCGCCTTCCACCCCGGCACGACCTGGCACTACAGCCTCGGCATCGACGTCGCCGCCCATCTCATCGAGGTCATCGCCGACCAGCCGCTCGGTGACTTCCTGCGCGAGCGCCTGTTCGCCCCGCTCGGCATGGATGACACCGCCTTCGGCGTGCCGGCGGACAAGCGCGACCGCCTCGCCGCCATGTACGGTCATCCCGACCTCATCGGGCCGGATGCGACCTTCCCGCAGATCTTCCAGTCCTTCCTCGCCGGCGACGTCGGTCGTCGCGACGAAGTCGCCGCAACCTACCCCTGCGACGCGCCGGAGGTCTTCCAGCGTGGCGGGCTCGGCCTCTTCTCGAGTGCCGCGGACTACCTCGCCTTCGCGCGTATGCTGCTCGACGGCCGCGCGCAGGACGGGCGGCGCATCATCGGGCGCAAGACGCTGGAACTCATGCACGCCAACCACCTCACCGCGGCCCAGCTGCCGATCATGCTCGGCGGCGCGCCGATGCCGGGCTGGGGTTTCGGGCTGGGTTCGCGGGTGGCGCTGGACGTCGGCCAGCTCGGTGTGTCGGGCTCGGTCGGCGAGTTCGGTTGGGCCGGCGCGGCCAAGACCTATTACTGGGTCGACCCGGCCGAGGAACTGGCCGCGGTGCTCATGACCCAGTTCATGATTGGCTTCGACCTGCCGGAGTACGACTTCCGCGCCCTGGTCTACCAGGCCATCGACGACTGAACCGCGCGCCGCGCATACCCCGGGGAGGGGAACATGAGCGAGGACGATACAGCGACGAGCCGCGCGCGCCGCAGCATGCAGGCCGGGGTGGTGCTGGCGCTGGCCACCACCAGTGCGGCCTGGGCCGAGCCACCGCGCATCGCGCCCTTACCGCCGGCCGAGTGGAGCGCCGAGCAGCGCGAACTGCTCGCGCCGTACCTCAGCGACGGCAAGGTCTACAACGTCTTCGCGACACTCGCCAACCATCCCGAGCTCGCGCGCGACTGGCTCGGCTTCGCGCTGCACATTCTCAAGCGCAACAGCCTGCCGGCGCGCGAACGTGAGCTGCTGATCCTGCGCACCGGCTGGTTGTGCGAGGCCGAGTACGAGTGGGCCCACCACGTCGTCATCGGCAAGGAATCGGGGCTCGTCGACGGCGACGTCGAACGCATCATGCAGGGGCCCAACGCGCCGGACCTGGAGCCGCGCGATCGCCTGCTCCTGCGCGCCGCCGACGAGCTGCATCGCGACCAGCGGGTGAGCCAGGCGACCTGGAACGCGCTCGGCCAGCACTACGACACGCGGCAGATGATGGACATCGTCATGACCGTCGGCCAGTACACCCTGGTGTCGATGGCGCTCAAGAGTTTCGGCGTGCAACTCGAGGACGGCTTCACGGGCTTCGAAGCTACGCCCTGACGCGCGGCCGACGGCAGTCCGCATGCGCCGCTACGCCATCGCCGGTCTCGGGGTCACCCGCCAGGGCGTGATCCCCGACACCTCGGCCGAACAGCTCGCCTGGGATGCGGTGGAACTCGCGCTGGCCGACAGCGGGCTCGCCCGTGGCGCCGTCGACGGCTACGTGTTCCAACCCGGTTTCGGCGAGAACACGACCGGGCTCGCCGCGGCGCGCGCCGCGCTCGGCGCCAACGTCACCTTGCAGGTCAACTCGAGCGGCGCCACGGCCATCCTTGCCGTCGCCACCGCCATCGGCCTGATCGAATCAGGCGCGGCCGATCACGTGATGTGCGTGCATGCCACCAACGCGCGCTCGCAGGCGGTGACGGTGGGCGAGGGCGAGGCGAATGCCTACGCCACCTTCGGCCTCTTCTCGCCCGGCGCGCGCATGGCGCTCGGTGCACAGAGCTGGTTCGACAAGTACGGCCGTGATTCGGCTGACCTCGCCGAAATCGCCGTCGCCCTGCGCGCCAACGCGGTGCCGCGCGCGGACGCCTACCGCCACGGCCAGCCGATCACCGTCGACGAGCACCAGGCCTCGCGCTTCATCGTGCGCCCGCTGCGGCTGTACGACTATTGCCTGGTCACCGACGGCGCCGTCGCCTTCGTCGTCACCACGCTGGACCGCGCACGCGATCTCGCCCGCCCGCCGGTCGCCGTGCTCGGCCTCGGCGCCAGTCACGAGGTCGGTCTTGCGCAGGTCCACGGGCGGGCGCCCGGCATCGCGAGTGCGGATTTCGATGCGGGCGCGGCGCGCACGCGCGCCTTTGCCGCCGCCGGCCTCGGCATCGCCGACATCGACGTGTGCCAGTTCTACGACGCCTTCACCATCCTCGTCGCGCAGCAGATCGAAGCCTATGGCTTGTGCGGCCCGGGCGAGGCGGCCGACTGGGTGCGCGCGGGCAATTTCCGTTTCGATTCCGCGCGGCCCTGCAACACCTCGGGCACGCTGCATTCGTGGGGCTACGTGCAGGGCTTCACCCACATCGCCGAGGCCGTGCGCCAGCTGCGCGGCGAGGGCGGCGCGACCCAGGTCGCCGGCGCCGAGACCGCGCTGGTCACCAACATCGGGCTGACCGGGGCAGGCCAGGCGCACGCGGCGTTGATCCTGGGACGTTCGTGATGCGCGGTGAGCCGGCATGAGTGAAGACGTGGATCACGGCACGGCCATGCCGCCTCAACGCGTGGTCGGCCCGGGCGAGGCGCCGTTCTGGGCGGCCATCGATGCTGGTACGCTGGCCCTGGCGCATTGCGCCTGCGGTGCGTGCTACGCGCAGTCTCAGGCCTGCCTGGCCTGCGGCGCGGCGGCGGAAGCGTTGCACTGGGCGCCGGCTGCGGGCCGCGCGACCCTGGTCAGCTACGTCGTCTTCGACAAGGCCTACCATGCGTACTTCGCCGCGCGCCTGCCGTACGTGGTCGCGGTCGTCGCGCTGGTCGAGGGACCTGAACTCGTCACCAACGTGGTGGAAGTCGCGGCCGCCGAACTCGCCGCCGGCGCGTTGCGCATCGGCATGCCGTTGCAGCTCCGCGTGGTGCGACGCGATGGTCAGGCCATCCACGAGGCGGTGCGCGCGGACTGAGCAGCGCGCGCCAGTTCAGGGTGGCAACGAGCCCACCAGTCACGGCGGTAGCCAGGGCAACAGCCACGGCAGCAGCCAGGGCAACAGCCAGGGCAACAGCAAGGGCAGCGAGACGGCGGTGAAGAGTCCGTTCAGGCCCATCGCCAGCGCCGCGAAGGCGCCGGCCTGTTCGCTGACCTGGAAGGCCCGCGCGGTGCCGATGCCGTGGGCGGCGAGACCGATGGCAAAACCGCGGATGGCATCGTCCTCGACGCGCAACAGCCGGAACACGTAACGCCCGCCGACCGCGCCGAGAATGCCGGTGGCGATGACCAGCACGGCGGTCAGGGACGGCAGGCCGCCGAGCTTCTCGGCCACGCCCATGGCGATCGGCGTGGTCACGCTCTTCGGCGCCAGCGACATCAGCAGTTCGTGGTCGCCGCCGAGCAGGCCGCCGAGGACGACCGCCGAGAGGGCCGCGGCGAGCGAGCCGCAGACGAGCGCCAGCGCCAGCGGCGCGGCCATCGCGCGCAGGCGGCCGAACTGGGCGTAGAGCGGGATGGCCAGCGCGACAGTGGCCGGGCCGAGCAGGAAGTGCACGAATTGCGCGCCCTCGAAATAGACCGCGTAGGGCGTGTCGGTGGCGAGCAGGATGGCGGCCAGCATCGCCACCGACAGCAGCACGGGGTTGGCCGCCGGATGACCGCCCAGCCGGGTGTGGACCACGCAGGCGCCCTGGTAGCAGACCAGGGTCAGGGTGAGGCCGAGCAGCGGCGATTCGGCGAGGTAGACCCAGATGGCGGCGACCGAGTCGTTCATTCGGCGTCGCCGCGCGCGGTCGCGGGCGCGACCAGTATCTTCAGCACCAGCGCGGTGACGGCGAGCCCGATGAGGGTGCTGAGCACCAGCGCGACCACCAGCGGCAGCCAGTCCTGCGCCACGCGGTGGGCGTGGACCAGTACACCGGTGCCGGCCGGCACGAACAACAGCGAGAGATGCTGCAGCAGCCCTTGCGCCGTGCCGCGCAACTCGGCATCGGGGCCGCGCCGCAGCGCCAGCATCCCCAGCAGCAGGGCCATGCCGACGACCGGCCCCGGCACGGCGAGCTGCAGCCAGCGGGCGAGGACCTCCCCGGCGAGCTGGAACAGCAGCAACAGGGTCAGCGCGCGCAGCACGGCGCGCGCCGACTAGCGCAGCGGGCCGCTGTCGGCCGCCGCGGTCCCGGAGAACTCGATGTCGCGATAACCGTCCGCCGCTGCCTTGAGGTGCTTGGCGTACTCCACCCCGCCGGTGGCGAAGATGTTGTAGCGCGTGTGGCCGTACTCGTGGCCCTGGAGGTTGGAGTTGTAGCCCGTGATCCAGCTCTGCGCCTTGTTGATGAGCAGGCCCTGGTAGCTCTGCTTCACGGCCTCGAACCAGCGCTGCTCGGCCGTGGCGCCGACATCGAAGCGGGTGAGGCCGTGCGCCCACAGGTGCTCGAACAGCGGCATCAGCCAGTCGACGGCGACTTCCGAACCGCGCGGGAAGTTGGCCGCGGCGATCTGCGGGCCGCCCAGCATCGCCAGGTTGGGGAAGCCGTGGACCAGCATGCCGAGGTAGGTGACCGGGCCGCGTGCCCACTTGTCACGGAGCTTCGCGCCGCCGAGGCCGCGGATGTCGATGCGATCGTAGGCGCCGGTGAAGGCGTCGAAGCCGGTGGCGTAGATCAGTACGTCGAACTCGAACTCGCGGTCGGTGGTGCAGAGGCCGGTCGGCGTGATGCGCTCGATGGGGGTCGCCTTGGCATTGACCAGTTCGACGTTGTCGCGGTTGTAGGCCTCGAAGTAGCGTGTTTCGAGCGGCAGGCGCTGCACGCCGAAGCCGTGATCCTTCGGGATCAGGAGTTCGGCCACGGCCGGGTCCCTGACCCGTTGGCGGATGCGGTCGGCGATGTAGTCCGACAGCTCGGCGTTCGCTTTCTCGTCGATGAAGATCTCGGGAAAGTTGGCCAGCCAGATGCTGAAACCTGGCTGTTCGTAGAGCTCGTCCCAGAACGCGCGGCGCTCTTCGGCGGTGAGGTCGTAGAAGCTGCGCGGATCCGGCACGTGCTCGAAGGCGGCCGGCGACTTTGCGCAGGCCGCGAAGATCTCGTCGTAGCGCGCGCGGATCGAGGCCATTTCCTCGTCGCTGATCGGTCCGTTGTTGAGCGGCGCGGCCCAGTTGGCGCGGCGCTGGAACACCGTCAGGTGGCCGGCCTGCTCGGCGATCACCGGGATGATCTGGATCGCCGTCGCGCCCGTGCCGATGATACCGACGCGCTTGCCGGCGAGATCGAGCGGTTCGTGCGGCCAGTCGTTGGGATGGAAGGCGATGCCCTGGAAATCGTCGATGCCCTCGATGCACGGCAGGGTCGGCGTCGACAGCGGCCCGAGCGCGGTGACGACGATGCGCGATGACAGATGGCGGCCATCGCCGAGCGTGAGGTGCCAGGTGTCGCTGTCCTCGTCGAACCGCATGGCAGTGACCTTGCAGCCGAACTGCATGTGGTCACGCAGGTCGAGCTTGTCGACGACGTACTCGAGGTAGCGCAGGGTTTCCGGTTGCGGTGAGAAGCGTTCCTTCCAGTGCCATTCCTCGAGCAGTTCCTTCGAGAAGGAATAGCCGTAGGTGTAGCTCTCGGAATCGAAGCGTGCGCCCGGGTAGCGGTTGCTCCACCAGGTGCCGCCGGGGCCGTCGTTGGCATCGAGGACGGTGGCCTTGATGCCGAGATCGAGCAGCCGCTTGATCTGGTAGATGCCGGAGACGCCGGCGCCGATGACGATCACTTCGTAGTCGTAAGGCGCCGTCGCCGGCGCGAGTGGCGTGGTCCGGGTCGCAGTACTGGCCATGGTCTTTCCCCTCGTTGTGCGTTGCGTGGCGCCGCGGCGTGCTCGGGCATCGTCGCGGGGCCGCGGGTCCGGCGTCGTCAGCCGCGTGTCGTCACCATCGGCCGCATGTTAGCCGCGGTTTCCGCCGCCGCCAAAGCGCCCCCGTCACGCCGTCTCACTGGCCGGCCGCGCGCTTGGTCCAATCCGGCTTGCGCTTGGCGAGGAAGGCGTCGATGCCCTCGGCGAGGTCGCCGTTGGCGACGGTCAGGATCTGGTTGCGGTCTTCCAACGCGATCGCGGCGTCGAGGCCCTGGGCATCGACGTTGGCCCAGAACGCCTCCTTGGTCAGGCGCAGGCCGAGCGGGGCGGTCGCCACCATGTCGTCGGCGAGCGCCTTGCCGGTCGCCTGCAACTCGTCGGCCGGCACGACGTGGCTGACGAGGCCGATGGCGAGGGCGCGCTCGGCGTCGATGAAACGCCCGGTGTAGAGCAGTTCCGCCGCGTTCGAGGTGCCGACCAGTCGGGCGAGGTGGTAGCTCGAGCCCATTTCGCAGCCCGACAGGCCGATCTTGATGAAAGCGCAGTTCATCTTCGTACCCGCGGCGGCGATGCGGACATCGCAGCCGAGGGCAATGGAGAAGCCGCCGCCGGCAGCGTAGCCGTGCAGGAGACCGATCACGGGTTGTGGCGCGCGGCGCATCTTCAGCACCAGCCCGGAGAAGCGGCGCTGGCTGATCATGCCGCTGTCGCTGTCGCGCAACGGCTCGCGTTCGGGGTCCTTCATGTCGAGGCCGGCGCAGAACATGCGCCCGGCGCCGCGCATCACCACCACGCGAACGGCGTGGTCGTCCTGCAGGCGGTCGAAGTAGTCGTGCAGCTCGCTGACCATGCGGCGGCTGAGGGCATTCAGGGCGTCGGGGCGGTTCAGGGTGAGCCAATCGACCGCGCCGTCCTTCTCGATCTGCAGGGTGGTGTAACTCATCGAAGCGTTCCTGTCTGGAAGTTGATGTCACGGCCGGAATGCGTGCGCGACCCGCCGTCCCGGCCGTGGTCCGGCCGGCCAGCATACGCGCCCCGGGGCGATTGGTCGTACGTTGCGGGCCGGCGGCGGCGCGGAGGTGAGCGCCAGGAGCGGCGGCGTCAGGCCGACGGATACGGCGAAATGTGAAGCAGTCGGGCGTCACCGCATGTCTGCCACGCGATGCTGCCGACCCGGCGCCGCTGCCGCGGATGAGATGGTGCCGGGCTCTGTTCACCAGGGAGACGGGACATGCGCAAATCCCCTGCAATCCTCGCTGGCCTGCTGCTGGCCGCGACCACGCCGGCGATGGCCGCCACGCTGCCGACGCAGTGGGGTGTGATGGCATCGACCTTCTACGCGGAATGCACCCTCGTCAATTGCGACCAGGCTGGCTTCCTGTTCTTCGGCAACCCGGTCGTTGCGGACCTGGCCGACGGAAACCTCCACGAGACGCATGCCGCGGTCATCGATCGTCAGCAGGTGCACGAGGTGTTCGACGTCGGGCCCGTCGACATGGGCGAGACCAGCGCCGAGGTCGAACTCGACAACAGCTCGGTCAACGTGCCCCTGCTGCGTGCGCGGGCCAGTGCGAACGGCAGCGACGGCTGGGTCGGCGCGCTGGCGGTCGGCGTGCAGGGCTACCGTTACACCGGGCTCACACCCACGGTGATCAATCTCGATGCCGCCTTGAGCGGCAACGTGAACAACCCCCTGGCCTCGGACGTGACTGGCCTCGGCGCCGGACTCTGGTTGATTCGTGACGACCCGGCCATCGCCTTCCCGCTCGACGCGCCGACCTCGATGGGCGAGTTCCTGCTCGAAGTTGCCGGCCTGCTGCCGGTGGTCGATTCCTGGGTGGTGGACGCCACCGCGACGGGCGCGGTCTCGCGCTCGACCGCGGCCGACGGCGACCCGCTGAGCATCGCGCTCGATCCGGGTGACCAGTTCTACCTGCTGGCCGCGCTGTCGGCCTCGGCGACCGGCGCCGGCGCGCTGGCCGATTCCTTCAGCACGCTGACCATGAGCTTCGACAGTCCCGCGTTGCTGGCCGCCGGTGTCGCCGTGCCGCTGCCGGCGGCGGCGTGGCTGTTCGGCTCGGCCGTGTTCGGCCTGGTGGTCGTGCGACGGCGCTGACGACACGTGGCGCGGGCGCTGGCGTCGTCTGTGCGGCGAGCCGACGCCCACCCCCCCGCGCTGCTGCAATCCGGCCCGCCGGCGCCGGCACGCCTGGCGGCGTTCACCAGGTCTCGACCCAGGGCCGCAGCACCAGCTCGGTGGTCCAGGCAGAGCGGTGCTGTTGGTGCAGCACCCAGTACATCTCGGCGATGTGATCGGGGTGCAGCAGGTTGTCACCGTCGTCCGTGCCGGCCAGGCGGTGGCGGCGCGTGCCGTCCTCGTGGACCCAGCCGACCGCGCCGTCGATGGGGACGTGCGCGACGTGGATGCCCTGCGGCATGAGCTCCCGCGCCATGCTCTGCGTGAGTCCCGCCTTGGCGTGGCAGGCCATCGCGAACGCGGCGCTGCGCGGATAGCCCTTGAGCGCGGCGCTCGCGTTGGTGAACAGGATCGTGCCGCGGCGGCCGTCCGCTGCGGGTGGCGCGTCGAGCAGGTGGCGCGCCGCCTGCTGAGCGACCAGGAAAGCGCTGAATGCCGACTGCGTGAGCACGTCCTGCACCAGCGCCGGATCGGCCGCCGTGACCGGCTGTCGCAGGATCTCCTGCACGCGGCCGTCGATGTTGTGCACCACCAGGCGCGGCACGCCGAGTTCGCCGCGGACCGTCTCGAACAGCGCGGTGACCGCGGCCGGGTCGGTGGCGTCGCAGGCGAAGCGGCGCACCCCCGCCGTGGCGCTCAGTGCCTGCAGGGCGGGCTTGTCTGGATTGCGCGCGGCCACCGCGACCGGCAGTCCCCTGGCGGCGAACAGGCGGGCGCAGCTCGCGCTGATACCGGGGCCGCCACCGACGATGAGTGCGACGGCCTGGCCGTCGGTCGATGAATCCTGCGTCATGTCGGAATTCTCCCCGGGGTCTGCCGAGTGGTTCGTGTTGCGCGGTCGACTGTCGCCTACCAGTTCTCGCCGAACGGCCGTAACTCGTGGAGGAACGACCAGGCCGAGCGGTCCTGGTGCGCCAGGTGCCAGATTTCCTCGGCGATCGCCGCCGGCTTGATGAAGAACTCGTCGGGCCGGTCGGCGAAGCGCCGGCGTGTCCACGCCAGGTCGATCACCGCGTCGATGACCACGTAGGCGACGTGCACTCCGCGCGGTCCGAGTTCGCGCGCCATGGCTTCGGCGAGGATGCGCTGCGCTGCCTTGGTCGGCGCGAAACCGGCGAATGCGGATTTGCCGCGCAGGGCGGCGGTGTTGCCGGTGACGACGATGGCGCCGCGGCCGGCGGCGATCATGTCCGGCGCGAGGCGCTGGCCGAGGTGGAGCAGGGCGAGCGTGTTGACGTGGAAATTCCGTTCCAGCACCGCGGCCTCGATGTCGAGGAAATTGCCGAACGCGCCGCCGACCGCGTTGTGCACGAGGACGGACGGTTGGCCGAGTTCGGCGCGCACGGTGGCCAGCGCCGCGTCGAGGGCATCGGTATCGGTGACGTCGCAGGGGCAGGCCAGCGCGTGCGGGATCTCGCTCGCCAGGGCGGCCAGGCGCTCGGCATTCCGGGCCAGCATGGCGACGGCATAGCCGCCGGCGGCGAAGCGCCGCGCGATGGCGGCGCCGGTGCCGGGGCCGACCCCGGTCACGAGTGCGACGGGTTGCGTGGTCATCGTCGCCTCCTCAGTCGGCCAGGAGCGCCGGACGTTCGAGATGCGCGAGGTGCGCGGCGAGATCCGGCGCGAAGGCCGGGTCGGCGCGCAGCCGGGCGAAGTGGGCGGCGGCGCGCGGATAGGTCTTGTCGAACCCGTCCGGCAGCACCGGTTGGAGGCCTTGCGCGGCAAGGCGGTGGTGGTGCGGACGCTCGTACCAGAGCATCGTCAGCTCGCAGGCGAAAGCGATGTCGGCCAGGCTCGTGCGGTCGCCGACGAGGTGCGTGCGGGCGGGACTGAGCGCGCGCTCGATGCCGCCGAGCCAGGTTGCCACCGCCGCCGCGGCCGCGGCATGGCTCGCCGCGTCGAGGGTGTCGCCGCGCAGGGCGAGCAGGTAGGGCTGGGTGTCGCGGCCGAACACGAGGCCGGCGTCGAGGAAGCTGTCGATGCGCGAGGCCTCGTAGGCATCCGCGCCGTAGAGCTGCCCAGGGTCCGGCGCCAGCCGGGCGACGGCGCGCGCGATGCTGTTGGATTCGAAGATGCCCATGGCACCGTCGGGGCTGAAGGCCGCCGGCACGGTGCCGAAGGGATGCGCGTCGAGGAAGGCGGGCGTCTTGTGCAACGGCGTGCCGCCGAAACCGGTGCGGCCGACCTGGCGGGTCGAGTCGTCGGCGCGGTCCGCGGCGGTGAGCGGGCGGGCATCGAAATCCCACAGCCAGTCGGCGAGTTCCGCCGGCTTCGCGCCGCGCAACTCGACTTCGATACCGACGATGCGCGCGGCGATGGTCGCTTTCCACACGCGCGGGTTGGGCTGGTAGGAAAAGATGCGCAGGACCGCCACGGGCGCCGCCTCAGCCCGCCGCTGCGGCGAAGATGGCCTGCGAGTTCAATTCCGCCGCCGCCGCTTCGGCCTCGTCGGCGCAACGCAGGCGCACCGGCACGAACTTGTGGAACGGGGTGCCGGCGATGGTGTCGCGCGCGGCGACGTCGGTGAGCCGGTTGATGCGCGGGCCGCACACGCGCCGGGTACCGTCATCCGCCGGATAGGCCTGGCCGTAGCCGTGTGGCAGCACGACGTGCCCGGGCCGCAGGCCGTCGTCAGCGCGGGCGCGCGCGACCAGTTCGCCGCGGCGCGATTCGACGACCAGCCAGTCGTCTTCGGCCGCGCCGAGCGCGGCCAGATCGTCGGGGTGGACGAGCAGGGCGCCGTCGCGGTCGCGCTGGCGGAAGAAGGGCGCGCGCAGGATCTGGTTGACGTTCTGCAGGCGGCGCTGGCCAGCCGCGAGCACGTAGGGGTAGTCGGGGGGCGGCAGGGTGTCGTCGGCGTCGAGCGCGGCCAGCGCGGCGCGCAGCACGGGGATGTCGAGGTGCACGCGCCGATCGGGCGTCTCGACCAGATCCCAAACCGAGTCGTCGATGCTGAAAGCGATGCCGGACGGCGCGGCGATGATCGCTTCGAACAGCTGCTGCCCGAGCGTGCTGAAGTCGCCGTCGGTGGGCAGGGCCAGGGCGCGCGCCACCGCGGTCGGACGCGTGCGTGCGAGGCGCTGCGCCGCCGCCCACAAGGGGGCCGCCGCGCCCGTGCCATGGGGCAGGGTGCGGCCGAGCGTGGCATAGAGGATCAGCGTCGCGGCCGGCGCGCTGGCCGGATGAGCGCGCAGCAGTTTCGCGAAGGCATCGGCGAACGCCTCGGCACCGCTGCGCGCGGCCTGCGTCGCGGTATCCAGCGCGGCCCGCGGCGGCAGGAGATCGAGCGCCCGCGCAAGGCGCAGGTAGATCTCGGGTTCCGGCAGGGTGCCGGGCAGCGGCGCGAGCAGCGGGCGCCGTACGTGGATGTAGTTGGCCGGGTATTCGAAGGTGAACAGGGTGTACTCGCACTTCTCGAACTGCGAGCTGGCCGGTAGCACGTAGTCGGCCTGGGCGGCGGTCTCGGTGTAGGCGACGTCGACGGCCACGAGCAGGTCGAGGCGTTCGCGGGCGGCTTCGAGGCGTTGCGTGTCGGCGGTGGTGTTGAACGGGTTGCTGCTGTCGACCCACAGTGCGCGGAGGCGTTCAGGGTGATCGCTCTCGATGGCCTCGGCGAGCAGGTTGGGCGGCAGCAGGCCGGCGATGACTTCGATGTCCAGCGGTGCGTAGCGCTGGCCGCGTCCATTGGCCCACAACGGCTGCAGCCAGCCGTGCAGCGCATTGGTGCCCGGCCGGCCGAAATGGCCGGTGAGCAGGAAGAGGAGCTTCTCGAGGTAGGAATTCAGCGTCGAATGGTGGCTCTGCTGGATGCCGAGTTCGGCGCGCACGACCATCGCTCGGGCCGCGCAGACGAAGTCGGCGAGCTCGTCGAGCACCGCACGCGGGACGTCGGCCGCGCGCAGGAAACGCTCGATGTCGACACCGGCGAGCGTCGTTCGCACCGCCTCGAAGCCGCTCGTGTGCGCGGCGATGAAGTCGTCCGCGACGGCGCCGCGTTCGACCAGCAGCGCGAGCAGCGCGGCGAGCAGGAAGGCGTCGGTACCGGGACGGATGGCGACGTGCAGGTCGGCCTGCTCGGCCGTTTCCGTGCGCCGGGGATCGATGACGACCAGGCGCCGCGCCGGATCCTTGGCGATGGCCTTGAGTTGCTGGCGCGCGTTGCTGAAACCATGCGCGAGCCAGGGGTTGGCGCCGAGCACGACGAGGAGGTCGCAGTGCTCGACGTCCTCGGCCGTGTGGCAGGTCTGGGCGCCGAACAAGTGGCCATTGACCCAGAAGTCGCCGGTCTTCTCCTGCGCCAGCGAATTGAAGACGTGACGCGAACCGAGCGCGCGCAGGAAGCCGTTGGCGAAAGCGCCGCCGGCGTGGTTGCCCTGGCCGCCGCCGCCGTAGAGCGCGAGCGCGTGGGGGCCGTGACGGCTGACGACCTCGCGCAGCCGCGCGGCGATGTCGGCAATTGCCGTATCCCAGTCGATCGCCTCGTGGCTGCCGTCGGCGCGGCGGCGCAGCGGCGTGGTCAGGCGGTCGCGGTGGTGGACGTAGCTCGGGAGGGCCTGGGCCTTGTTGCACAGGTAGCCCCGCGTACGGGGATGCTCGGCGTCACCGCGCACGCGGCCGATGCGGGCGGCTTCGCCGCTGCCCGTGATTTCGATCTCGACGCCGCAATTGACGTAGCAGAGGTTGCAGGCGCTCTTGTGCCAGGTTGACGTCGTCATGCGTGGTCCTCGGGCGGTGGCGGCTCGGGTGTTTCCAGGGTTGCCGTGGCGACGTCGAGCAGCGCGTGCAGCGCCGCGACCTGGGCCACGCCGAGCTGGGCGTTGAGCGCGCGCTGGGCGCGCTTCCAATGGGTCTTCGCTGCGTCGAACTTGGCGCGTCCGGCCGCGGTGAGCGACAGGCTGCGGCTGCGCGTATCGCGTCCCGGGCCGTACTCGACCCAACCCCGTTCGACCAGCAGCTGCACGTTGCGCGTCAGGGTCGACGGATCCATGTCGAGCTGGCGCGCGAGCAGCCCGGGGGTCATCGGGCCGGGTTGGAGCAGGTGCGACAGCAGCGAGAACTGTGTCGTCTTCAACCCGGCCTGCGCGAGTTCGGCGTCGTACAGGCGCGACACGCGGCGCAGGAGCTTGCGCAGCTTGAAGTTGGTGCAGCCGCGGGGTGTGGTCGGGGGCGGGCTGGCGGGCCGTGGTTCGCTCATTGTTCGATTGTAATTACAAATATTGTAGATGCAATTAAAATCCGGAAAGCGCTTCACCGCGACTTCGGCACCGGGCCGGGTACGCGGCGATCGCGCACCGGCTGGCGCCGGTCGGCGTCGTGTCGAGGTCCGCGGCGCGAACCACAACCTGGGGTCGTCAGGACTGAATCGCGGACGCGGCCAGTACGGCCGGAGGGGTGTCTTCGCTGGCCGGCGCGGCAACGAGCCCGTCGCGGTCGAACGGGTTGTTCGGGTTGCCTATACTCCCGCCTTCGCGCCACCCGGCCAGGGTTGGTGACCTCGTCCGCGCGCCGGACGGACCGAGCGGCGGACCTGCGCGGTGCGGAGCAGGGATTTGCAGATGCGCGCGAGCGCGCGATGAAACGGTAGACCCTCGGCGATGGCAGGACCTGCCACCGACCTGCTGCGCCACCGGAACGGCCACCCTGCTCGGCCTGCTCGAAGTGAGCCTGATCGGCGATTTCCTGCCGGGTGTGGCGTGGTTTCTGCTGAGCGACCTCGGCCTGCTCGGCCGTCGGGCGCGGCGAGAGGCCGGCCTCGGCTGAACCCGGCGCCGCGGCATTCGCGGCCGGGTGTCCCGCTCCTGTATGGTGATGCCGACGTCCCGCGTTGCCCGGCCCGCCGGTACTGCCTGGTGGGGGCCGTGGCGCGCCGGTCGCGCCGATCCGTGATCACCTGCAAGTCCTGACCATGCCAGATTTCTGCCGCGCCCTGATGGCGCTCGCCCTGGGCCTCGTCCTCACCGATGCGACCGCTGCGAGCACCGCACTCGAACACCTCGCACGCTACGTCGAGATCGACACCACCAACCCGCCGGGCAACGAATCGCGCGGCATCGCCTATCTCGCGAGCGTCCTCGAGGCCGCCGGGATCCCTTACCACACGACGGAATCGGCGCCCGGGCGCGGCAACCTGTGGGCACGCCTTGAAGGCGGGGACGAGCCCGCGCTCGTGCTGCTCCACCACGTCGACGTCGTACCGGCCGATGCCGATGCCTGGCAGACACCGCCATTCACCGCGGTCCGCGCCGATGGCAACCTGGCCGGTCGCGGCGTGCTCGACACCAAGGGGCTCGGCATCGCCCACCTCGAAGCCTTTCTCGCGTTGCATCGCGCTGGCGCCGCGCTCACCCGCGACGTCGTCTTCATGGCCACGGCGGACGAGGAAGCCGGCGGCGCGCTCGGCGCCGGCTGGCTGGTCGAGCATCACCCGGAAAGCTTCGCCGGCGCCGGTTTCCTGTTGAACGAAGGCGGTGCCGGTATCGCCACGGAAGGCGGGCTCCGCTTCCAGATCGAACTCGCGCAGAAGCGCCCGCTGTGGCTGCGACTCGTCGCCAGCGACCGGCCCGGCCACGGCTCGAGCCCGCGTCCGCAGTCCGCGCCGGGCCGGCTCATTGCCGCGCTCGAGCGCATCCGCACGCAGCCCTTCGCGCCGCGCGTCATCGCACCGGTCGAACGCATGTTCGCCGGTATCGCCGCGCAGGTTGGCGGCGAATGGTCCGCGCCGTTCGCCGACATCCGCACGGCCAGCACTGACGCGGCCTTTCTCGCCCGCCTGCAGGACGCCAAGCCGCACCTCCATGCGTTGTTGCGCAACACCTGTTCGATCACCGTGCTCGCGGGCAGCAGCAAGGTCAACGTGGTGCCGCCGACGGCCAGCGCCGAACTCGACTGTCGCATCCTGCCCGACGAGGACGCCGAGGCCTTCCAGGCTGCGGTCGCCGCGCGGGTCGCCGACGACGCCATCCGCATCGAGCCGACACTCGGTTTCGCCGCGGCGTCGTCATCCGCGGATACGCCGCTCTACGCGCTGCTCGCGCGGGTGAGCACGGCGCACTACCCGTCCGCGGCGGTGGTGCCGACGGTCGCCGCGGGCTTCACCGACAGCCACTACTTCCGCGAACTCGGCATCGCGAGCTACGGCTACGCGCCCTTCGTCATCCCCGAGGCCGACATCGCCGGCGTGCACGGCAACGACGAACGCATCGGCATCGAGACCTTCGAGCGCGGGGTGACGATGATGACGGAGATCGTGCACACCTTCGCCACCGCCACCGCCACCGCCACCGCACCGTGACGTGCGGCCGGCGTGGCCGCGCGCCCGCCGACCCCGGCAGGTGCCGGCTGTTCGCCGCCCGCCGCGCCATCGAATCGATGAAATCGCTGTCCTTTTCTCGTCGACACGGTTAAGCTCTGCGCGCTTCGCGACCCGCTTCGCGCGGTTGCCCCCCTCCTGCTGGACGTCTTCGATATCCCTCAGTCAGGTCACTACCGGCATCGTCGCTGCTGTACGTACAGTGGCTCGGTGACGCCGGTAGCGGTGCGATCCGCGCGCCGGGCGAGTCGTGAGGCAATCACCACGTGGGTGGTGAGCCTGGTTCCGTGCTTCGTGTGTTGGTGCGTTCGAACCATTTCAGCTCTACACACGACAAGGAATCTATCCGCATGAATCTGTATGTTGGCAACCTGCCTTACAGCGTGACCGAAGCCGATCTGTCGTCGGCCTTCGGTGCCTACGGCAACGTCGATCGCGTCAGCCTGATCACCGACAAGTTCTCGGGCCAGTCGAAGGGTTTCGCCTTCGTCGAGATGTCGAACAACAGCGAGGCCGACGCGGCCATCAAGGGCCTCAACGAGACCTCGATGGGCGGCCGCAACATCAAGGTGAACCAGGCCAAGCCGCGCGAGAACCGCTCGTCTGGCGGCGGTTCGCGCTGGTAGTCGACGACCGACTGCGCGCCGGGCGTGTCCATGCCCGGCGCGATGACCGGGCGGCCAGTCCGCCCGGTGCTCCACGCCCGGGTACCGCCTGCGCGGCTCCCGGGCGCGGCATGCTCCCGCGCTGAACCACTCCGCGAGCGCTGCCGTCGCTGTCCCGGCCATCGAATAAGTCCGCACTGAAGGCGTCGAGCACACCCCGACGGCTGCAGCGCTCACCGTCAGCCGTTTCGCCCGAACGCCGCATCGACACCAGTAGATTCCGCTGCCCGGCATGAGCCTGCCCGCGCCTCCCGCTGTCCTTGTCCTCGCGACGCTTCCCGCCAACCTGCAAAGCCATCGCTGAATCCGGTGAGCGGGCATGCCCGCCGGTCTGGCGCGCGTGCCTCGCCGCGCGTGACCACCCGCGCGCCCGACCCGGCCGTGCAAACGGGTATCATCCGGGGCCAGGACAGCCGCGCCCCCGCGAGGCTCGCAGAAGGACTTCAATATGGATCACACCTGCATGCCGACCTCGCGACGCGCGCGGCCACGCGGCAGCCTGCTCGCGGCGACGCTTGCGCTCCTGCCCGTCATCGCGCCGGTACACGCCAAGGATTACACCTGGACCGGGGCCGAAACCAACGACGCGGACTGGTCGAGCGCGTTCAACTGGGGGCCGCTGCTGAACGAAGCGGGCGACGCGTTCGTGTTCGATTCCCCTGACGACGACCTGGCGGCGACGCGCGTGGTGTTCACATCGATTGCCTTTCGCAGCGACGCCAACCTCGACACCGATCGCCAGGTCCGCTCGTTGATATTCGACGACGATGGGACGTTCGACCAGGCTTTCGTCCTCTCCAGCAACAACGGCAGCCGGCTGACGATCGGCGAGGGCGGCATCTACAACGCCTCGCACGTCAACCAGGTCATCAACCATGCGATCGTGCTCGGCGCCCCCCAGGCGTGGGAGGCGCGTGACGGCGACCTGATCGTCAACGGCGCCCGCTCGGGCAACTTCGTGCTCGCCATCCGGGGTTCGACGCCGGGCCGCACCGTCTACCTCGGTGGCAACGGGGCGGGGCATACCGGCGATATATGGGTCGAGTCGGGCACGCTCATGCTCGGCGACGTCGATGCCATCAGCGCGGCGAGTACGGTCAGCGTCGACGCCGGGGCGACCTTCAACCTCAACCACACCGGCGAGACCATCGGCGGCCTCGCAGGCGCGGGCAACGTCCTCATCGGTCTCGGCAGTCTCGAAGTGGCACACAGCGGCGGCTTGCAGTTCTTCTCGGGTGCCCTGCTCGGTGTGGGCGCCTTCACCAAGTCCGGCAGCGGCACCCTGGCACTCACCGGTAACAACGCGGGATTCAACGGCGCTGTACAGGTGAACGGCGGCACCTTGCTCATCGGTGAGGGCAACTCGCTCGGCGAGGTCAGCCCGGTCAGCGTTGCGCCCGGCGCGACCCTGCGGGTGGCCGGCGGGGGCGAGGACATCGGTAGCCTGGCCGGCGCCGGCAGTCTCGTGCTGGACGACAACCTCGGGCTGGGACAGAACGGGGGCGACACCACCTACGCGGGCGTGATCTCCGGCGGCGGCAACCTCACCAAGCACGGCGGCGGCACGCTGAGCCTGAGCGGGGACAACACCTTCACGGGCGCGGTGAGTGTCGCCGCGGGCGAACTCAGGCTCGGCCTCGGCGCGACGTTGACGGTGCAGAACGCGCTCACGGTGCTGGGCGGCGCGACGCTGCGCGTCGCCGACGACGGTGAGAACTTCGGCAGCCTGGCCGGCGCCGGCAGCGTCGTGCTCGGCGGTGATATCGGCACCGGCTGGAACGGCGCCACCACGGTCTTCTCCGGTTCCATCTCCGGCCAAGGCAACGTCACCAAGCACGGGGCTGGCATCTTGGTCCTGAACGGCCACAACACTTTCGACGGCACCCTGACCGTGGCGGCGGGCACGCTGCAGATCGGCGTCGACGACACGCTCAGTGACCAGCACGCCGTCACCGTCGACGCCGGAGCGACCCTGCAGATCGTGGCGGACGAGGACTTCGGCTCGCTGGCCGGGGCGGGGAGTGTCGCGCTCAACGCCCACGCGACGCTGGGCCTGAACGGCGCGAACACTGCCTTCTCCGGCTTCATGTTCGGGCCCGGCCAGCTCACCAAGGCGGGCGCCGGCACGTTCACCCTCGCGGGTAACGTCGTCGTCGGGGGCATCGACGTCGATGGCGGCACCCTGGCCGTGGACGGCGGCACCACCTCGGCGCTGTCCGGCGTCGCCAACATCGCCAGTGGCGCCACGCTGCGGGTCGATGGCGGCAACTACGTGGGCGACGGCCTGCACAACCGTGGCCGCCTGGAGGTGCTCGACGGCGCCGTCGACGTCGGGCCGAGCCTGGCGAACGATGGCGCGATCGTGATCGGCGCCGCCGGGCATCTCGCCGCCGGCCTCGTCAATGACGTCGACCTGGTCGCTGGCAGCCGTGCGATCACCGTCGCGGGCACCCTGCAGGCCGACGGTATCGCCGCCGGTCGCAACGTCGTCACGCTCGCCGGCGGCACGCTGATCGCCGATAGCGTGGACGTCCGGCAGCTGCTCGTCGACGGTGACGGCACGCTCGACGCCGATGCCTTGAAGGTCGTGCAGGGCTTCGCGGTCCTGAGTGGCGCCTTCGACTTCGAGTCCGCCGGCGGCGTGCTGCAGGTGACCGGCAACTACGCCCAGCAAGCGCCGGGGATCCTGGCCGTCGACTGGGGCAGCGATGGCATCGAACGCCTCGCCGTCTCCGGTGGCGCGACCGTGGCCGGCCGGGTGCAGCTGAACCTGGTCGGCGGCTTCGTGCCCGACGTCGGCACCTCGGTCGAGTTCCTGCACGCCGCGAGTATCGTCGGCGCCTTCGATCCCACGGTGTTGCTGAGCGCGGGTCTGCCCGGCCGTGACTTCTCGCTGCGGCGTGAGAAAGCCGGCTATTTCCTCGACGTCACCGCCGCCCCCGTGCCGCTGCCGCCGGCTGTCTGGCTGCTCGGCGCGCCGCTCGCGATCGCGCTCGGCGCACGGCGACGGACGCGCTGAGGCGGCCGGCCTGGACGCGGCGTCTCCGCGCGCTATGCTCTGCCGCTGACTCAACGCGTAGCCGTCGCCGGCAATGAACCTGCCCATCGAAGAGATCACCATCGAAGGCGCGCTCGCCGCCTGCGCCCGCGGCGAGCTCACCGCCGCGCGGCTGACCGCGGCTTACCTCGATCGCATCGAAGCCTACGATCGCAACGGCCCCTGCCTGAACAGCGTGGTGACCGTCAACGAACACGCCCTGGCCGAGGCGGCGCTTTGCGACGCCGAGCGCGCGCAAGGCCGGCTGCGCGGCTTTCTGCACGGCATCCCCCTGCTGGTGAAGGACCAGGTCGAGACCGCCGGCATCCCGACCAGCTTCGGCTCGATCGCGATGGATGGTTACGTGCCGGCGACGGACGCGACCATCATCCGCCGCTTGCGCGCCGCCGGCGCCATCGTCCTCGGCAAGACCACCATGCCGGATTTCGCCACGTCCTGGTTTGCTTATTCGTCGAAGTCCGGCACCACGCGCAATCCCTACGACCTCGCCCGCGATCCCGGTGGTTCGAGCAGCGGCACGGGCGCGGCGATCGCGGCCAACCTCGCCGCCGCCGGCATCGGCGAGGACACCGGCGGCTCGATCCGCCTGCCGGCGGCGTTCGACAACCTGGTCGGGCTCAAGGTCACGCCGGGACTGATCTCGCGCGACGGCCTGTCACCGCTGGTGAGCTTCCAGGATTCGGCCGGCCCGATGTGCCGCACGGTGGCGGATGCCGCGCGCCTGCTGCAGGTGCTTGCCGGCTTCGACCCGGCCGATCCCCAGACCGCCACGGCCGTCATCGCCGGAGCGCAGGATTACCTCGCCGCACTCGATGCCCGCGCGCTCGAGGGCCGCACCATCGGCGTCGTGCGCCAGGCGTTCGGCAGCGACGACGACGCCGAGGCAGCCGCGGTCAACCGCGTCATGGCGGCGGCACTCGATGCGCTCGCCGCCGCCGGTGCGCGGGTGGTCGAGGTCGAGATCCCGGATCTCGACCACTACGTCGAGTTCACCTCGCTCTACGTGACCCATTCGCGGCACGACATCGACCGCTTCCTGGCCGCGCGCCCGGTGCCGTTCAGGACGGTCGCGGAGATCCATGCCGCGGGCCGCTATCACCCGGCACTCGAATTGTTCGAAGCCATCGTCGACGGTCCGGCGAACCCCCTGGACGATCCGGAGTACTACCCGCGCTACGTCGCGCGCGAGACCTTCCAGCGCGTCATCCTCAATGCCATGGCGCGCGCCGGTGCCGTCGCGCTGGTCTTCCCGACCACGCGCATCCCGGCGCCGACCCGCGCCGAACTCGATGCTGGCCGCTGGACGACCCTGAGCTTCCCGACCAACACCCTGATCGCGGCGCAGAGCTGGTTGCCGGCGATCAGCGTGCCGGCAGGCTTCACCGCTGACGGACTGCCGGTCGGCATGGAGATGGTCGGCCTGCCCTACGGCGAGGCGGCCCTGCTCGCCCTGGCCTTCGCCTTCGAACAGGCGACCGGGCACCGTCGCCCGCCAGCCGTGGCGCCGGAACTCGGCTGAGATCCGGTGGTGCCGGGATCGCGCCCTGGCGACCGCCCTGTAACGAGGAGGATCCCGTGACGACTTACCTGCACCCCGAGGCCATCGTCGAAACCGACTGGCTCGAAGCCCATCTCGACGACCCGGCGCTGCGCCTGTTCGATTGCACCGTGCACCTGCTCTACGACGAAGCGCCGCCGGGCAAGCCGTACAGGATCAAGAGCGGGCGCGAGGACTATGACTGCGGCCACATCCCGGGCGCCGACTTTCTCGACCTGCAGGGGGAGCTGTCGGACAACGACTCGCCGTACAGTTTCACCCTGCCGAGCGCGGAACACTTCGCGGCGGCGATGGGGTGCCATGGGGTTGGCGACGGTACCCGCGTAGTGCTCTATTCCAGCACCAGTCCGCAGTGGGCGACACGCGTGTGGTGGATGCTGCGCGCTTTCGGTTTCGACGCTGCGGCGCTGTTGAACGGCGGCTTGCAGAAATGGCGGGCGGAAGGGCGTGCGCTGTCGACCGCGGACGCCAGGCCTGTGCCGCCGGCGACGTTCACGCTTGCGCCGCGCCCGCGACTCTTCACCGGCAAGGACGAAGTGAGGGATTCGATCGGCGCTGCCGCGGTGTGCACCATCAACGCCCTGTCACCCGAACTCCACCGCGGCGAGAACGCCCGTTACGGCCGCCCAGGGCGCATCCCGGGCAGCACCAACGTGCCGGCGCTCGGTCTGGTCGATCCCGGTGACAATACCTTCCTCGCCCCGGATGCCGCCGCTGCGCTGTTCGAGTCCGCCGGCGCGACTACCAGGCAGGACCGTGTGATCATCTACTGCGGCGGCGGTATCGCCGCCACGCTCGACGCCTTCCTGATGTATCAGCTCGGCTACGACGACGTCACCGTCTACGACGGTTCGATGGGCCAGTGGGCCAAGGATGCCGCGCTGCCGATGGAGGTCGGCTGACAGGCTGGAGCAAGGCGACCACCGAGGCCATCTGCGGCGCTACGCGTTACGCAGCGCTCCCTGACGTAGCGCCCTGCGGGCAGGCCTGACGGCCGTTCGATTTCGCGCCCGGCGAAATCTGCGACTGCGCGCCTCGTTTACACGGGCAAGCTCCGCTGCTCGGCACATGCGCCGCCCACGGCCTTGCGTCATCGGGCCGCCCGCGGAGCTACGCGGGTCACTGCCGATCGTTACCGCCGAGGACCCCACGTGCGGCGACCCACAGCAGGAACACCACCAGGAACACGCTCGGCAAGCCCGGCAGGAAGCCGATGATGCTGAGCGAATCGCTCGCCCCGAGTGGCGAGTCGCCGATGCTCAGTGCGCGGTTGCTCGACGCGTTGCCGACCCAGTAGAAAACGGTGAACGACCAGGCGATGTAGATGAAGCCCCAGGCCGTCCAGGCCTGCAGCTTGGGGCCGAGGTTGAGCTTGGGCAGCGCGAGCGCCATGACCACGACCAGCAGGCCGTTCATCGCGCCGCCCGAGTGCGCGCGCACCCAGCCTGCTTCGTTGCCGTAGGTGGGAATGTGCACGATCGTGCCCGGCCATACTTCGAGGCCGCCGAGCAGGTTGAACATCAGCATGAAGCCGGCCAGCATCGCGACGAGGATCACGAGCAGACCGTTGGCGATCATGAGGCGTTGATAATGTTCCATTGACGCCTCCTTCAGGCGGGTTGTTCGAAAGGTACCGGGATGTCCGGGTCGTCGGTATCGAGCAGGGGCAGGCGTGACTCCGGCGGCAGCTTCGCGTGGCCCGCGACCCAGGCCTTCTGCCAGGCGGGATCTTCGTCGCAACGCGGGTTGTAGCCCGGCAACAATGCGCGCAACAGGAACGGCCCGACGTGGCGCACCATCGAGCCCACCTCGCGTGCCACTTCCCACAACGTGCGCGGCCGCGGCCACAGGCCATCCTTGCGGAGCGCCGTCACCATCGCGACGAGACCGTAGCCGAGCACGTGGAAAGAGCCGTGAAACACGCCCAGGGCGCGCGGCAGGTAGCGCCCCGAGTAGGCCATGTAGGTGTCGAAGGCGACGGTCTTGTGCTCGGTCTCCTCGACCATGTGCATGACCCAGAACGAGGCCACCCAGGGGCAGTTGCCGTACCAGAGTTCGCGCCGCCGGGTGATGAACCAGCGGGTGAAGCCGTTGGTCATCGTTTCGAAACCCGCGTTGTAGGCGAGCTGGGTTTCCAGCGACTTCTGCAACAGGCGCTGGTAGGAACGTTCCAGTCGTGCTTCGACGGCCGCCAGTTCCGGGTAGCCGTTCTTCTTGATCAATTCGTTCAGACGGCGGTGGCACTGGTAATGCCGCGCCTCCTGGCCGTTGAAGCCGCGGATGTCCTCGAGCAGTCGCGGTTCGCGGATGTGCCGGGCGGCGGCCTGCATCGA
The DNA here is from genome assembly GCA_050184115.1 of Gammaproteobacteria bacterium. Taxonomy (GTDB): domain Bacteria; phylum Pseudomonadota; class Gammaproteobacteria; genus JACKNG01. Next base: position 139,053 of record JBFXAQ010000013.1, read on the forward strand.
CTTGATGAGGTAGGGCTCGAGGTAGGGCATGGTCAGCGAGAAGCCGTTGAACATGTGCGAGCGCACCCGCGCGCCCGGCGCCCACACGGGGTCCAGATCGTCGGGAAAATCGAAATCGAACGCGCGGATGACGATGGCGTCGACGTGCTTGGGTTCGTAGCGGTAACGCGGGTTCGGCGTGGTGGCTTCGGTCATGCGCGTCCCCCCGGCAGATCACAAAGCGTGGCCCGATTATAGGCAGGACCCGGCGCGGCCGTCGAAGTCGACGCGTGGCGTCAGCCGACCTGTTCGTAGGCCTCCAGGTGCGGCGAGGCCATCTCCTCGAAGAAGCGCGACGGTGTCCATGGCCAGCTGGCGGGCACGCCGTGCTTGTCGAGGTACCAGCTCTTGCAGCCCGTGGCCCAGATCGATTTCTTCGCCGCCGCGGCGCGTGCGGCTTCGAAATCGGCGGTGGCGGCTGGACTGACGGCGATCTCGCGACAGGCGCCGGCGCGGATCTGGCCGATGAGCTGCAGCACGTAGGACACCTGCGACTCGGCGATCTGGATCAGGGAGAAATTGCCGACCGGGCCATTCGGGCCGTTCAGCATGAAGAAGTTGGGAAAGCCCGGCACGGCGATCGAGAGGTAGGCGACCGGGTGGTCGGCCCACACGTCGTCGAGATCCAGGCCGTCGCGACCGAGCACGGTGGTCGGGCGGACGAAGCGATCGGCGCGGAAGCCGGTGGCGAGGACCAGCACGTCGAGTTCGTGCAGGATGCCGTCGGCGGTGCGGATGCCGCGCGGCTCGACCTGCTCGATGCCGGACGTCACCAGCTCGGCGTTGGGATGCTGGATGGCCTCGTAGAAGTTCGGCGAGAAGATCAACCGCTTGCAGCCGGCGCGGTAGTTAGGGCGCAGGCGCTCGCGCAGCTCGGGGTCGCGTACGTTGTTCTCGAGGTTGGCGAGGCAGTAGGCCTCGACCCGCTTCATCTTTTCCGACTCGGCGTCGATCACGGCCTGGGCGCCGAGCTGGAAATCGGTGTCGAGCTGGGCGCGCAGGTCGTACAGCTTGCGCGCATCGGCGCGGAACTCGGCGCGCTCGGCGTCGCTGTAGGGGCGATCGTCCATCGGCATCACCCACTGCGCGGTGCGCTGGAAGAGTGCGTAGTGGGCGACCTTGTCGACCAGCGCGGTGGTGATCTGGATGGCGGTCGAGCCGGTGCCGACGACGCCGACGCGTTTGCCGGCGAGGTCGATCGAATGATCCCAGCGCGCGCTGTGGAAGCTCGCGCCGGCAAAGCTGTCGAGGCCCGGCAGCTGGGCGACGTTGGGGTGATGCAGCACGCCGGTGGCGGCGATGATCACCTGGGCCTCGTCCGCGCGGCCGCTCGACGTGCGCACTTTCCAGCGCCCGTCGACGAATTCGCAGTGGGTGATCTCCTCGTTGAAACGCACACGCTCGACGATGTGGTACTTGGCGGCGATGCGTTCGAAGTAGGCCTGGATCTCCGCGCCCGGCGCGAAGGTGCGGCTCCAGTCGGGGTTCGGTTCGAAGGAGTAGGTGTAGAGGTGCGCGGGCACGTCGCAGGCGATGCCGGGGTAGGTGTTCTCGCGCCAGGTGCCGCCGAGGCGGTCGGATTTCTCGTAGATGACGTAGTCGTGGTAGCCGTATTGCTGCAGGCGGATGCCGGTGAGGATGCCGGCCATGCCGGCGCCGATGACGATCACTCGGACGTTGTTCGTGGACGCGGGCTTGTCGTGCATGGGCGAGGTTTCCTTCCCGGTCGGAATCCGGGTGATGGGTCGAGCGCGCGGCGCGGTGCGTCCGCGCCGGAAGGCGGCGACTATAGCGCATGGTCGACGGCGACAGGGCCGACGGGGCCGTGCCGGCCGGCCCGTGCGGCCAGCCGCAGCGCGAGACGGGGTCGCGCGGCTTGACGCGCCGGCCGCGCACCTTATGCTGGTCCGGCCGCGCCGTGGCGAAGCAGCGATCGCGACGGCCCGCGCGACGGGCTGCGGCCCGTGCGGCAGCAGCCGGCCCGACCCGTCCACGCAAGGAGAACCTGCACCATGGCGCACTCGCACGATCACGACCACGAGCACGACGGTTACCAGGAACCGCCGGAGTCGATCGCGCTGCGGGTGAAGGCGCTGGAGTCGCTGCTGGTCGAGAAGGGCCTGGTCGACCCGGCCGCCATCGACGCCGTGGTCGAGACCTACGAGCACAAGGTCGGGCCGCGCAACGGCGCCAGGGTCGTGGCGAAAGCCTGGGTCGACCGTGCCTACAAGGCGCGCCTGCTGAGCGACGCCACCGCAGCCATCGCGGAGCTCGGTTTCTCCGGCGTGCAGGGCGAGGACATGGTGGTGCTCGAGAACACGCCGGAGGTGCACAACGTCACCGTGTGCACGCTGTGCTCGTGCTACCCGTGGCCGACCTTGGGCCTGCCGCCTGCCTGGTACAAGGCCGCGCCGTACCGCTCTCGCGTGGTCATCGATCCGCGCGGGGTGCTCGCCGAGTTCGGCCTGGACATCCCGCGCGACAAGGAGATCCGGGTGTGGGACAGCACCGCCGAGCTGCGCTACATGGTGCTGCCCGAGCGCCCGGCCGGCACCGAGGGCATGAGCGAGGACGCGCTCGCCGAGCTGGTCACGCGCGACTCGATGATCGGCACTGGCCTGCCCCTGGCGCCCAAGGCCTGACGAGGTTCACGACATGAACGGTATCCACGATCTCGGCGGCGCGCAGGATTACGGCCCGGTCTACCGTGAGCCGAACGAACCTGCTTTTCACTACGACTGGGAGCGGCGCGTGCTGGGGATGTTCCCGGCGCTGTTCGCGAGCGGCGCCTTCCACGTCGACGAGTTCCGTCATGCCATCGAGCGCATGGGGCCAATCGAATATCTGCGTGGCACCTACTACGAGCACTGGCTGCATGCCTTCGAGACGCTGCTGGTCGAGAAGGGTTTCGTCAGCGCCACGGAACTCGCCAGCGGCCGGCCCGCTGACGGCGCCAAGGCGTCACCCGCCCTCGCGCCGGACAACGTCGGCCCGCTGCTCGCCACCGGCGCCTCGGCGCGCATGGCGGCCGAGGGCGCGGCGAAGTTCGCGGTCGGCGACCGCGTCCGCGTGGTCAACCGGCATCCCGTCGGTCACACCCGCATTCCGCGTTACGCGCGCGGCCGTGTCGGCACCATCGCGCTCGACCACGGCGCGTTCGTCTATCCCGACACCGTTGCCCACGGCCGGGGCCCGCATCCGCAGCACGTCTACAGCGTGAGTTTTGCCGCCAGCGAGCTGTGGGGCGACCAAGCCGCACCGGCTGACACCGTCCGCATCGATCTCTGGGACGACTACCTGGAGGCGCTCTGAACGTGGCCCTCGACACACTCGCGCCACCGGGCATTCCGTGCGAGAGCGGCGAGGGTCCGGTTTTCGACAAGCCGTGGCAGGCGCAGGCCTTCTCGCTCGTGGTCAACCTGCACCGCGCCGGGTTGTTCGAGTGGCGCGACTGGGCCGAGCGCTTCAGCGCCGAGATCGCGGCCGCACCGGCGCGCGCCGACGAGAGCGTGAACGACGCCTACTACCGGCAATGGGTCGCGGCGTTGGAGAAACTGCTGGCGACGCTCGGCGTGGTCGGCGACGACAGCGTGGCCGAGCGCGCGGCGGCCTGGAACCAGGCCTATCTCAACACCCCGCACGGGCAGCCGGTGACGCTGGTCAATGCGGATTGCCCGCCGCCACACGATCACAGCCACGAGCCGCGACGCGAGCCGGTGAAGGTCGTGCCGGCGGGCGGCGACTGAGCAGCGGCCGCACGGTTGCGATCAGCGCGCCGGCGGCACAAGGAACGACACCGACGATTCATCGCAGGAGACGGACATGCACATCGAACCCGGATTGGTCGAGGCAGGGAAACTGGCGCTGGGCTACGCGACGGCCGCGGGCGCTGTGACGGGCGTGCTGGCGACCGCGCTGGCGGCAGCGCGCACGCGGGGCGTGTTCTCCCTCGTCGCCCGCAGCCTCCTCACCACGGCCCTCGTGCTGTGCTTCTTCGAGATCCTGCCGCATCGGCCGGTGGGGGTGTCCGAAGTCCACTTCATCCTCGGTTCGACCCTGTTCCTGCTGTTCGGCGCGGCGCCGGCGGCCGTCGGGCTCGCCCTCGGCCTGCTCGTCCAAGGTCTCGTCTTCGCGCCCTTCGACCTGCCCCAGTACGGCATGAACGTCACCACGCTCCTGGTGCCGCTGTTCGCCATCGCGGCGCTGTCACGCCGCGTCATCCGTCCCGACACGCCTTACGTCGCGGTCGGCTACCGCCAGGCGCTGGTTCTGTCGACCACCTACCAGGGCGGCGTCGTCGCCTGGGTCGGGTTCTGGGCGTTCTACGGCCAGGGCTTCGGCATGGCCAACGTGCAATCGATCGTGACCTTTGGCGTTGCCTATCTCGGTGTCGTGCTGATCGAACCACTGGTCGATCTCGGCGTGCTGGCGGTGGCCAAGGCACTGGCACGCGCGCCGGCGAGCGCCCTGTTCGAGCGGCGGCTGTACCAGGCCGAGGGCACGGTCTAGGCGCACGACCTGCCGGCGGCGCGCCGGGCCCGGTGCCACGAGCCCGCTTTCGAGCCCGCGCGTCGACGGCTGCGCGTTGACAGTCCCGTCGCCCGCGGGCACAACACGACAACACCCAATCCGGAGCATGGCGATGAGCATCCCGCAATGGCACGTTCGAGGTGACTGGTTCGACGTCTGCAGCTGCAATATCCCCTGTCCGTGCGAGTTCGCTCAGGCGCCCACCGACAATTACTGCGAAGGCGTACTCGCCTACCATGTCAACGAAGGGCGTTATGGCGATGTCAGCCTCGACGGTCTCAACGTCGTCATGGTCAGCCTCTTCACCGGCGACCTGTGGGCCGGAACCAGCTCGGATTGGGAAGTCGGCATGTTCCTCGACGACCGCGCCGACGCCGCGCAGCTGGCCGCGCTCGAATCGATCTGGAGCGGCCAGGCCGGCGGCTGGATGAGCAACATGGCGCGCATGATCCGCCGGGTGCGCGGCAAGACCGTTGCCGCCATCGAGTTCGAGCTCGCCGACGAACTCGCCCACTGGCGCGTGACCGTGGCCGACCAGGTGCGCGCCGGCGCCGCCGCCCTGACCGGGCCGACCGCCGACCCCGCGCACCGTGTGCAGACCATCAACCCGCCCGGCAGCGAAGTCGGGCCGTCCGGCACGGTGGCGACCTGGGGCTCGAGCACCGATGCCTTCTGGAACGCCTTCGGCTTCGCGCAGGACTACGTTGCCGGCCGCTCCAGCAAGCACCTGCCGTTCGAGTGGAATGGCCCTGACTGATCCTGTCGCAATCACCCCCACCGCACCGCGGCGCCGCTTGCCGCGCCCGGATCGGCTGATCGCCATCCTCGTGCTCGTCGTGCTGTTCGCGTGGGGGGCGACCATCGTCAACATGGGCGGCATGGACGACGGCCCGGGCACGGCGCTCGGCCCGCTCGCGGTGTTCCTCGTCAGCTGGGTGCTGATGATGATCGCGATGATGCTGCCGGCCGAGCTGCGCTTCACCCTGGCCTATGTCCGCGCCGCGCGCGCGGCGCAACCCGGCCCGCTCGGACCGCGCGTCGGCGCCTTCCTGGCCGGTTATCTCGCCACGTGGGTCGCCTACGGCGTCATCGCGTGGCTGCTCGACCGTGCCTTGCGCAGCCTGGCGCCGGCCGCCCTGGCCTGGGACGCGCAGGGTCCGCTGCTCGCCGGCGCTGTTGTCGTCGCCGCCGGCCTGTTCCAGTTCACGCCGTGGAAACAGGCCTGCCTCACGCACTGCGTGTCACCGTTCGGCTTCTTCATGCAGCACTGGCACGACGACCTCGGCGGTGCGCTGCGCCTCGGTGCCACGCACGGGATCTACTGCGTCGGTTGCTGCTGGGCGCTGATGGCGGTGATGTTCGCGGTCGGCGTGATGAGCCTGTTGTGGATGACCGTGCTGGCGTTGGCGATGCTGTTCGAGAAGCTGGCGCCGGTCGGCTGGCGCGTCGCACCGGTGCTCGGCATGGCGCTGATCGTCCTCGGCGCCTGGCTCGCGTTCGAGCCGTCCAGCGTGCCGGGACTGACCCTGCCCGGCAGCGCGGTTCACCTGCATCTTCACTGAACAAGCGGGCAGCAGTTGCGGGTGGCAAACCGCCACCCGCGCCTGTTCCCGTTGGTGACGAGCGGCAACCTCACCGCGGTGCATCAGGCCGGGCGCGCTCCCGGGATCGCCCGCGCGGTGCGCAACATCGTCGCCCAGCGCTCGCACAGCCGCTCGTAGCGTTCCGGACCGGGCTCGACCAGGGCGCGGACGGCGAAGCCGCGCACCAGGCTGAACGTCAGTGCGAGGATGTCCTCGGCCTCGTCCAGTGAGCAGCCCCCATCCACCAGTTTCGCCAGCCACAGGCGTTCGATGCGGCCGCGGTGGGCGAGGGTGCTGGCGACCAGGGCGGCGCGCAGTTCCGGGTCGTTGCCGCCGGCCATGAGGATGTCGAGTGCGACGCGGAAGTAATCGGAAAAGAAGAAGGCGCGACTGTCGGCGAGCAGGGCGTCGATGACGTCGTCGTCGGCGCGGTGCGTCTCGAGACGCGCTGCTGACTCGATGTCGGCCTGGCCCCAGGCGTGTTCGATGGCAGCCTCGGCGAGGCTGTTCTTGGTCGGAAAATGGTGCAGTTGGGCACCCTGCGATACGCCGGCGGCACGTGCCACGGCGGCGGTGCGGAAGTTGACGTAGCCGTGGTCGCGGATCACCTCGAAAGCGGCCCGCGCGAGACGCTCACGCATGCGCGCGCTGCGTTCGGCCTGGGGAATCCGTCCCGGGTTGTTCCCGGTGCTCGTGGTCTGGGCCATGCCGCCGTCCTCTGTTGTCGCTCATAATACCGTGCAGGCGGTTTGTAAGCGGGAAAGCAGTTGTCTCAAGATGGATTCCCAGCCACTTTACAGCATGAGGACGAGCGTATAAATTCAATTTACAAACCATCTACACGGTTTTTATAAATGGCTGCGACTTCTCCGTTACCTGCCAAGGGCTACATCGAGGACGATCGCGCACGCGGCCTGTTCCGCGTCGCGCGGCGCGCCTTCACCGAACCCGATGTGCTGGCCGCCGAACGCGCGCGCATCTTCGCCGCGTGCTGGCTCTACGTCGGCCACGAATCGGAACTCGCCGCGCCCGGCGACTTTCTCGCACGCAAGGTGGGCGGTCGCGAACTCCTGCTCGCGCGCGGCAAGGATGGCGGCGTGCGCTGCTTCTACAACAGTTGCCCGCATCGCGGCGCCATGGTCTGCCGTGAACGCCAGGGCAACGGCGCGATGTTCCGCTGCTTCTACCATTCGTGGGCCTTCGATCTCGAGGGGCACCTGGTCAACCGGCCCGGCGACGAGGCCTACGCCCCCGACACCCGCGAGGCGGGCCTGCACGACCTCGTGCCGGTGCCGCAACTCGACCACTATCGCGGGCTCTACTTCGTGCGTTTCGAGGCCGGCGGCGAGAGCCTGCAGGACTACCTCGGTGGCGCCATCGAATACCTCGATCTCGTGCTCGACCAGGGCGAGGCCGGCATGGAGGTGGTCGGCGGTACCCAGTCCTACGGCTTCGCCGCCAACTGGAAGCTGCTGTGCGAGAACAGCTTCGACGGCTACCACGGCCTGCCGACCCACGTCAGCTATTTCGACTACGTGAAGGCCAAGCCGGGCTCGCTGGTGGAAGTAGCGATCAAGGGCGAAGCCTTCGATCTCGGGCACGGCCACGCGGTGGTGCAGTACACCGCGCCGTGGGGGCGGCCGGTCGCGCAGGCCGTGCCGGCCTGGGGTGAGGAGGCGGCGGCCGAAGTCGCCGCGGCGCGCGCACGGCTGGTCGCGCGCTTCGGCGCCGCACGCGCCGAGCGCATGGCGACGACCAACCGCAACCTGCTCATCTTTCCCAACCTCGTCATCAACGACATCATGGCCATCACCATCCGCACCTTCTACCCGGAGGCTCCTGATCGCCAGATGGTCCATGCCTGGGCGCTGGCGCCGCGCGACGAGTCGGCGCGCATGCGCGAACTGCGCCTGTACAACTTCCTCGAGTTCCTCGGCCCGGGCGGCTTCGCCACGCCGGACGACTGCGAGGCCCTGGCGCTGTGTCAGCGCGGTTATGACAACGTCGACGGCGCCGGCTGGAACGACATCTCCAAGGGCTACCTGAGTGACACGCCGCAGGTCGACGACGAAGCGCAGATGCGTGCGTTCTGGCGCGAGTGGAACCGCCGCCTGAGCGGAGAGCCGGCATGAACGCCGAGGTCCGGACCATGCCCACGGTGACGCGCGCCGAGCTCGAGGATTTCCTCTATCTCGAGGCGGCATTGCTCGACGACTGGGATCTCGACGGCTGGCTCGCCCTGTTCGTCGACGGCGCGCGCTACCGCGTGCCGCCGGCGGGCGCGAACGATGACGCCGATCCCGCGACGACCCTGTTCTACATCGCCGACGACTACCATCGCCTGACCGAGCGCGTGAAGCGCCTGAAGAAGCGCACCGCGCATGCCGAGTTCCCGCGCTCGCGCTGCCGGCGCATGGTCAGCAACGTGCGCATCCTCGGCGGCGACGACGCCTGTTTCACGGCGACCTCGAACTACGTGACCTGGCGCAGCAAGATGGGCCGCACCGACACCTTCTTCGGCCACCATCGCTACGAACTCACGCGCCGCGACGGCGCCCTGCGTATCCTCGCCAAGACCACCTTCCTCGACCAGGACGACATCCGCGAGCAGGGCAAGGTCAGCATCATCGTGTAAAGAGCTCGTGAAAGAACCACCACGCCTGCTGCGACCCCGCCTGAATGCCCCTGGCGGCGTTACGGGGACCCCCACGCTCGATAACGTAGCGCGGCTACGCGCACTCGCGTGTGCACCCCCGCGCCTTGCCCGAGACGTTCAGGCGACGTCTCGCGACGGCGGGCGATACTTTCACGAGCTCTGAGGAATCTCCATGACACTCGATTTCCGCTATCGCCGCCTGGGCTACGTCGCCCTCAACGTCAGCGATCACGCGCGCTCGGACGTCTTCTACCGCGAGATGGTCGGCCTGCAGGCGGCCGGTCGCGGCGACGGTGGCGAGCATCTCTACCGCTGCAGCAAACGGCATCACGACGTCGTCCTGCACCAGGGCGCGCACCCTGGCCTGCGCCGGGTCGGCTGGGAGATGGAATCGGACGAGGACTGGGAGCGCCTGCGTCATCACCTGGAGGGCCTCGGCATCGCCTGTCATGACGTCGACGGTGACGCGTGCGCGGCGCTCGGCATCGCGCGCGCCTTTCGCATCACCGAGCCCAACACCGGCGCGACCTTCGAGTACTTCCCGGCACTTGCACGGGCCGACACGCCCTTCGAACCTTCGGTGACGAAGATCGCCCGTCTCGGCCATGTCGTGCTCGGCACGGCGACCCATGCCGCGACGGAACGCTTCTTCATCGAGCAGTTGAACTACCGGGTCTCGGATCGCATCGATGGTGCGGTGACCTTCCTGCGCTGCTTCCCCAACCCGTTGCACCATTCGTTCGGTCTCAGCAACGCCGAGGTCAACCAGCTGCACCACGTGAACTTCATGGTGACCGACATCGACGACATCGGCCGCGCCATGTACCGCGCCAAGCGCCTCGACGTGCCGGTCGTGTTCGGCCCCGGGCGCCATCCGCCGTCCGAATCGGTGTTCTTCTATTTTCTCGATCCGGACGGCATCACCGTCGAGTACAGTTTCGGCATGGAACAGTTCCCCGAAGTCGATCCGCGTGAGCCGCGCCGGCTGCCGCGCGCGCTCGAATCGATCGACTACTGGGGCGCGATCCCGGAAGCACGGTTCGGCAACAGTGGTCCGCTCGAAGCCCTGGCGGAGAACGTCTGATGCAGGGCCTGGCAGGCAAGACGGCCATCGTCACCGGCGGTGCGGCCGGCATCGGCTACGCCATCGCCGAGCGGCTGGCCGCCGAGGGCGTACGGGTCTGTGTCGCCGACCTCGCCGATGGCACCGCTACGGCTGCCGCGGCACTGCCCGGCGAGGCGCTGGCCTTCACCGGCGATCTGAGCGATCAGCAGATCGTCGGCAGGCTGGTCGAAACCACCCGCGCGGCCTTCGGGCGGATCGACATCCTCGTCAACAATGCCGGCGGCGGGGTCATCCGGCCGTTCCTCGAACACACCGCCGAGACCTTGAAGCAGACCGTCGATCGCAACCTGTGGACGGTGCTGTGGTGCTGCCACGCGATCCTGCCACTGATGCTCGAACAGGGCGGCGGGCGCATCGTCAACATCGGCGCCGACTCGGTGCGCAACGGCCTGCCCGAGCATGCCGCCTACAACGCCGCCAAGGGCGGCATGCATGGCCTCACCACCGGTCTCGCGCGCGAGTTCGCGCAACGCAACATCACCGTCAACACCGTTGCGCCCTGCATGGTGTCGACGCCGATGGTCGCGGAGTTGATGGCGAAGCGCGACCCCTGGGTGATGCAGTTCAACGACGTCATCCCGATGGGGCGCCCGGGCACGATGGAAGAGGTCGCGTCGATGGTCGCCTACCTCGCCAGCGACGAAGCCAGCTTCGTCACCGGCCAGGTCATCAGCGTCAACGGCGGCAGCACCATGCTGTGAACGCGGTGCTCGCGCGACGGCGCGGGCAGCGATCGTCGCCATGCTGATCGACGTCCACACCCATATCGTGCCGGCCTCCTTTCCGCCCGGGCCGGCGTCCGGCACGGCGACGCGCTGGCCCTGCCTGTGCCATCACGGCGATGGCCGCGCCGTGATCGAGTTCGCAGGCAAGCCCTACCGCGAACTCGACCAGCGCTCCTGGGAGGTTGCCCGACGGCTCGAGGACATGGAACGCGAGGGCATTGCCGCGCAGGCACTCTCGCCGATGCCGGAACTCCTTTCCTACTGGCTCGACGCGGCGCCCGCGCTCGAGCTGAATCGCTGGATCAACCACGCCTTGGCGGAGATGGTGGCGCGCGCGCCCGGACGCTTCCACGCACTGGGCTGCGTGCCGCTGCAGGATATCGAACTCGCCACGCGCGAACTCGCGCGTTTGAAAGCAGACGGCTTCGCCGGGGTCGAGATCGGTTCTAACATCAACGGCGCGATGCCGGGCGAGGCGCGCTTCGACCCCTTCTACGCCGAGGCCGAGCGTCTCGACCTCGCCATCTTCGTCCACGCGCTGCACCCGGTCGGAGTCGACCGCGTGGCGGCGTGGCCGGACCTCGTGCCGTTCGCCAACTTCCCGCTCGACACCGGGCTTGCCGCGGCGACCCTGATTCGCGCCGGCGTGCCCGAGCGTTACCCGCGCCTGCGCCTCGGTTTCAGCCATGGCGGCGGCGCCATCGCATCGCTGGCGGCCCGCCTGGCACAAGGCTGGCGGCTGAGCCAACGTTTCGGTGGCACGCTCGCGGCATCGCCGACGACGATCGCGGCCGGCTTCTACTACGACTCGCTGGTCTACGACGCCGGCTACCTCGATTACCTGGCCGGCAGCTTCGCGCCTGGCCAGGTGTTCGCCGGCACCGACTACCCCTACGTCATCCAGCAGGAAGGCCTGCAGGCGTTCCTCGACGGCACGACCACCTGCGGCGGCGAGCTGACCACGGTGGCGGCGCGGCGCTTCCTCGGGCTCGGCTGAAACAAAAAAAAGCCGGCCCCGAGGCCGGCTTCTTCGTTCGTGGCGCGGAATTCGTTCAGGCGGCGACCGCGGCCTGCGGCGGTTCGTTCTCGAACCAGTCCGGCCAGCCCGCGGCGCGGTTGTGCTCGCGCGCGATCGCACGCTCCTCGGCGCTGGCGAACTTCAGATCCCATTCCTTGAGTGCCGGCATGATGATGAAGCGGTGCCACACCGGGGGAATCAGCGCGGTGAGGAAGCACAGGAACACGTTCGGCATGCGGATCGCCGTCGTGTCCGGCTTCAGCTTGTAGTAGGGGATGTAGGAATCGAGGTGGTGATCGGCGTGGTTGGTGATCTCCATCGCGATCGGCCGGGTGAAGAAGCCGAGGTGGTTCCACAGGTGGCGGCGGGCGATCGGCTTGCCCGGCACGCGCACGATGCCGTAATGCTGGAAGTAGTTGAATGATTCGACCCAGAAACGCGCGACGACCATCGAGGCCAGCGCGGCGGCGACGCCGACCCAGCCGGCGAGCGCGAAGGCGATGGTGTGGAAGACGAGCTGGGCGAGGATGGCCTTCCAGGCGCGATGACGCCACGACCAGCGGCTGTAGCCGCGCTTCTCCAGCGCGTCGCTCTCGATGCGCGAGGACAGCCGCGTGCTGTCGAGCACGGCCTGGATGGTGAACGAGTAGAGATCGCGCCCGCGCCGCGCCGTGTCCGAATCTTCCGGCGTGCCGACGTCGAGGTGATGCCCGACGGTGTGGCCGACGCTGCGCGTGCAATCGAGGTAGACGACCTGGCCGTAGGTGCCGACGAACTGCGGCAGCCAGCCGCGCTGGTGGTAGAGCTCGTGGCTGGGCGGCACGTAACCGATGACCGACATCCAGGCGGTGCTGATGATGGCGCCGGCCCAGTGGATGCCCTCGAAGTGGCCCTGGCCGGCCGTCCAGGCCAGCAGCAGTGCGAGCAGCGGGCCGCTCAGGGTGCACAACCACAGCGGCACGCTGGCCAGCGCGCGGTTGTTCATGTGCCGCGGCGCGAGGTCGATGGGTACGAGCTCGTCGGCCACGGCGAAGAAGAACAGCGTGCCGAGGCCGAGCCAGGCCCATGGCCCGCCCATGACGAGGCCGAAGGCGGTGAGCAGCTGCAGTCCGAAGGTCAGGTAGTAACGGGCGTATTCGAAGAACATCGTCTTTCTCCCCTTGCCGATGTCAGTCGCCTGGATGGCCGGTTCAGCCGGCGGAGGCGGCCAGCGACGGGCCGTGGCTCTCGCGGTACTTCTTGAACATATCGCGGCCGATGAGGTACTTCATGATCTCGATCGAGCCGCCGGCAATCTTGACCACGCGGGCGTCCGCGTAGGCCCGCGCGATCGGATATTCCCACATGTAACCCCAGCCGCCGAAGAGCTGCAGGCATTCGTCCACCGCCTTGCAGTGCAGGTTGGACAGGAACATCTTGGCCATCGCCGCATCGATGGCGTCGAGTTCGCCGGCCATGAAGGCCTCGATGCAGCGGTCGGTCATGATACGCCCGGCGGTGGCCTCGGTCTTGAGTTCGGCGAGCTTGAACTGGGTGTTCTGGAAGTCGGCGATGGTGTGGCCGAAGGCCTTGCGCTCGGCGGTGTAGGCGACCGTCCAGTCGATCACCGCCTCGGTCACGGCGGCACTGCGGATGGCCTGGGCGAGGCGTTCCTGGGCGAGCTTGGTCATCATCAGGCCGAAGCCCTCGCCCTCGCCGCCGAGCATGTTGGATGCCGGTACGCGGACGTCCTCGAAGAAGAGTTCCGAGGTGTCCTGGGCCTTCATGCCGAGCTTGTCGAGGTTGCGCCCGCGGGCGAAGCCGGCGCGGTCCCCTTCGACGAGGAACAGCGTGATGCCCCTGGCGCCGGCCTCCGAGTCGGTCTTGGTGGCGAGCACCAGGATGTCGCACAACTGGCCGTTGGAGATGAAGACCTTCTGGCCGTTGATGACGAACTCGTCGCCGTCGCGTACGGCGCGGGTGCGGATGTTCTTGAGATCCGAGCCGGCGTGGGGCTCGGTCATGCCGAGCGAGCCGATGGCCTCGCCGCGCACCATCTTCGGCAGCCAGGTCTGCTTCTGTTCCTCGGTACCGAAGGAACGGATATACGTCGAGACGAGGTCGGTGTGGATCATGAAGCCCGGCCCGGTCAGGCCGGCGCGGGCCATTTCCTCGAACACGACGACGTCGTAGAGGTAGTCGGCACCGGCGCCGCCGTACTCCTCGGGCACCGAGCAGCACAGCAGGCCCGCTTCGCCCGCCTTCAGCCACAGCTCGCGCGGCACCGCGCCGTCCTTCTCCCACTGCGCGTGGTAGGGCGCGATCTCGCGTTCGATGAAGCGGCGCACCGCCTCGCGGAAGATGTCGTGTTCGGGCGTGAAGAGCGTGCGTGGGATCATGCGGGCGGGCCCCGGCAGGGAACGATACTGTAGCTAATCGTACACATGCGAACTATTAGGATCAAGCCAGGCCGGAGCGGCCGTCGTTCGTCGCAGTGCGAGTGCTCGGAGCGGGTCGGCTTCGCTGCGGCTGGGAGCGGGGAAGGGGCTCCGGTCCGGCCGGGAGTGGCGGGTGGCGTGCCGCTGTGGCGGTCGTCGCCCGCGGGTGGGAGGACGCCAAGCCGGGTTCAGTCGTCCTCGGCCACCCCGTTGACCATGCGCAGCATGTTGTCCTTCAACGCGCGCAACGTGCGCGCGGTGGTGCGCACGCCGGCAGGGTCGATGCCGGCGAGGATCTGGGCGTTGGTCGGCCCCGAGATATTGCGCATCTTGTTCACCACCCGGCGGCCGGCGGCGGTGAGGAAGATGCGCTTGACCCGGCGATCCTCGCGGTCGAGGCGGCGCTCGACCAGCCCCGCGTTCTCGAGGCGGTCGATGAGCCCGCCCAGCGCGACCTTGCCGAGGTCGAGCTGGCCGGCGAGATCGGATTGCGCCATGCCGTCGGCGCGCGAGAGGTAGGCCAGCACCCAGGCCTGCGAGCGAGTCACGCCGGCCGGCTTGAGCGCGGCGTCGAAGATGATGCGGCGCAGGCGCGAGGCGTCGTGCACGTAGAAGCCGAGACGGATCGCCCAGTCCTCGTCGCTGGCCTCGTCGCCGGGTTCGGCGCGGATCAACTCGTCGTCATTTGCCGCCATGTCCCTGCTCCTTACCGGCCCGTTTCCGGCGCTCGGCAGTATTGTATCGACATTGACCGTACGCTTGCTCACTTGTTCTTGATCAAGATAATACGCATGCGTACTATCAGCCTGCTATCTTGATTGTCGGGCGCCGCCCGGCGCCGTGGAGAGACCCACTTGGACTTCGACCTGACCGAGGATCAACGCGCGATCCGTGACGCCGTCGCCAGCGTCGCCAGCCGCTTCGACGCCGACTACTGGCTCGAGCGCGACGACGACGGCGAATTCCCGCATGCCTTTCATGCCGCCATGGCCGAGGCCGGCTGGCTCGGCATCACCATGCCCGAAGCCTACGGCGGCGCCGGTCTCGGCGTGACCGAGGCCGCGCTCATGATGCACGAGGTGGTCAGCCACGGTGGCGGCATGGCCGCGGCCTCCACCGTGCACATCAACCTCTTCGGCCCGCATCCGATCGTCGTCTTCGGCACCGACGAGCAGAAAGCGCGCTGGGTGCCGCGCCTCGTCGCCGGCGAGGACAAGTGCTGTTTCGGCGTGACCGAACCCGACGCCGGCCTCAACACCACCCGCATCAAGACCTTCGCCGAGAAGGTCGACGGCGGCTACCTCGTCAACGGTCAGAAGGTGTGGACCTCGACCGGCCAGGTGGCGAGCAAGATCATGCTGCTCGCCCGCACCACGCGCTTCGAGGACTGCAAGCGTCCGACCGACGGCATCAGCATCTTCTACACCGACGTCGACCGCTCGCGCATCGAGATCAAGCGCATCCCCAAGATGGGACGCAAGGCGGTCGACTCGAACGCCGTGTTCATCGACAACCTCTTCATCCCCGACGAGGACCTCATCGGCGAGGAAGGCAAGGGCTTCGGCTACATCCTGCACAGTCTCAACCCCGAGCGCGTGCTGGTCGGCATCGAGGCCATCGGCATCGGCCAGGACGCCCTGCGCCGCGCCGCGCGCTACGCCAACGAGCGGGTGGTTTTCGACCGCCCGATCGGCATGAACCAGGGCATCCAGCATCCGCTGGCCGAGAACTGGATGAACCTCGAGGCGGCCTACACCATCGCCATGAAGGCGGCCTGGCTCTACGACAACGGCCGGTCCTGCGGGGCGGAAGCGAATGCCGCCAAGTTCCTCGGCGCCAAGGCCGGCCATGACGCCTGCCTGCAGGCCGTGCTGACCCACGGCGGCTTCGGCTATGCCAAGGAGTACCACGTCGAGCGCCTCCTGCGCGAAGTGACCGTAACCCGCATCGCCCCGGTGACCGAACAGCTGATCAAGTCGTTCATCGCCGAGAAGGTGCTCGACCTGCCGAAAAGCTACTGAGAACCGCCATGCTCGAACGCACCATCTTCGAACCCGAGCACGACCAGTTCCGCGCCGCCGTGCGGCGCTTCTTCGCCGCCGAACTCACGCCCAACATCGCGCGTTGGGAAGCGGCCGGCGAGATCGACCGCGGCTTCTGGAACGCCTGCGGAGAACAGGGTCTGCTGTGCCCCGACATGCCGGAGGCGTACGGCGGCGCCGGCCTCGACTTTCGCGCCAACGCCATCGTGCTCGAGGAGACCTCCTACACCGGCTCGGCGACGCCGACCTTCGGCGTGCACTCCGACATCGTGCCGCACTATCTCCTCAAGTACGCCAACGAGGACATCCGCCGGCAGTGGATCCCGCGCATGATCGACGGCTCCGCGGTCGGCTCGATCTGCATGACCGAGCCGGGCGGCGGCAGCGATCTCAAGGCCGTGCGCACCACCGCCGTGCGCGACGGCGACGTCTGGCGTATCAACGGGGCCAAGACCTTCATCACCAACGGCGCCAGCGCCGACCTCGCGCTGATCGCCGCGCGTACCGGCGAGGAGGCCGGCGCGAAGGGGATTTCGCTGTTCTTCTGTGAGACCGACCGGCCCGGCTACACCGTCGGGCGCAAGCTCGACAAGGTCGGCCAGCACTCCTCGGACGTCTGCGAGATCTTCTTCGACGACCTCGAAGTGCCGACGTCCTACCTGCTCGGCGAGGAGAACCGCGGCTTCGCCTACATGATGCAGGAGCTGCCGCAGGAGCGGCTCTCGATCGCCGTCACCGCGCATTCGGCCGCGCAGCGCGCCTACGACATCACCGTCGATTACGTGAAGCAGCGCGAAGCTTTCGGTCACACCCTGATGGAATTCCAGAACACGCGTTTCGTGCTCGCCGACCTGCGCGCCAAGCTGCAGGTCGGCTGGGCGCACCTCGATGCCTGCATCATGGCGTTGGTGGCGAAGAAGCTGACCACCGACCAGGCCGCCGCGGCCAAGCTCTGGCACACCGAGCTGCGCTCGGAGGTGACCGACGCTTGCGTGCAGCTCTTCGGCGGTTACGGCTACATGAACGAGTACGAGATCGCCCGGCTGTGGAAGGACACGCGCATCCAGCGCATCTACGGCGGTTCGTCGGAGATCATGAAAGAGCTGATCTCGCGGGCGATCTGAGCATGGCGCTGCCACCGCTGTTCGAGCGTCTGCGTGCGCCGGTCATGGCCGCGCCGATGTTCATCGTCTCGAGCCCGGCCCTGGTCATCGCGCAGTGCCGCGCCGGCATCGTCGGCTCGATGCCGGCGCTGAACGCGCGCCCGCAGGCGCAACTCGGAGCATGGCTCGGCGAGATCCGCGCTGCGCTGGCCGCGCACGATGCCGCTTGCCCGGATGCCCCGGCCGCGCCGTTCGCCATCAACCAGATCGCCCATCCCAGCAACGACCGCCTGGCCGAGGACACCGCGACGATCGTCGAGCACCGCGTGCCGATCGTCATCATCAGCCTCTATGCCGATCGCGCCATCGTCGATGCCGTGCACGGTTACGGCGGCCTGGTGTTCAACGACGTCATTTCCGATCGCCAGGCGCGCAAGGCCATAGCAAACGGCTGCGACGGCCTCATCGCGGTCGCCGCCGGCGCCGGCGGCCACACCGGCCGGGTCTCGCCGTTCGCGCTCGTCGACGAGATCCGTGCCTGGTGGGACGGGCCGCTGGCCCTGTCGGGGGCGATCGCGAGCGGCCGCGCCGTGCTCGCGGCGCTCGCCGCGGGGGCGGATCTCGCCTACATCGGTTCGCCCTTCATCGCGACCGAGGAAGCCAATGCACTGGACGAGTACAAGGCCCTGGTCACGCAGGCGACCAGCGCCGACATCGTCACCACCGATTACTTCAGCGGCGTCCCGGCCAACTTCCTCGCCGGCTCGATCACCCGCGCCGGCCTCGACCCGGCGAAGCTGATCCGCGCTCCGGACAAGGCGACCAATGTCAGCCCGTCCGGCGATTCGCACAGGACCTGGCGCGACATCTGGGGCTGCGGCCACGGCGTCGGCTGCATCACCGACATCGTGCCGGCCGTGGAGCGGGCGCGCCGGTTGATAGACGAATATCATGCCGCCCGCGCGGCCTTCGTCCGCCGCGAGCCGCCGGCGGCCGCCGCGCACTGAATTCACTGCACACAGAACGGGGAGGAGACCCACCCATGGACCTCGGACTCAGCAACAAGGCCGTCATCGTCACCGGTGGCGGTTCGAACATCGGCCGCGCCATCGTGCTCGGCTTCGCGCGCGAAGGCGCCAAGATCATGATCGGCGACATCGACGCCGCCCAGGCCGCCGTCGTTGCCGACGAGGCACGCGCCGCCGGCGCGGCAGCGGTCGAGGTCGCGGCTTGCGACGTCACCGATCTCACCCAGGTCCAGGCGATGTTCAAGCAGGCCCAGGACGCTTTCGGCGGCCTCGACGTGCTGGTCAACAACGTCGGCTGGGACAGCCTGATGTTCTTCACCCAGACCACGCCGGACCTGTGGGAGAAGATCATCCGCGTCAACTTTGTCGGCATGCTGAACTGCACCTACACCGCGCTCGCCATCATGGCGCCGCAGAACAAGGGTGCGATCGTCTCCATCAGCTCCGACGCCAGCCGCCAGGGCGAGCCGCGCGAAGCGGTCTACGGCGGCATGAAGGCGGGCGTGAACAGTTTCATGAAGACCATCGCCAAGGAGAACGGGCGCAACGGCATCCGCTGCAACGTGGTCTGCCCCGGCGTGACCATCCCCGAGGAGGATGGCGAGGTCGGCGCGAACAGCATGTGGGTCAACAAGGACACCATGTTCACCCCCGACCAGATCGAGAAGATCGCCAAGACCCTGCCGTTGAAGAAGGTCGGGCGCCCGAACGACGTCGCCAACGCGGTGGTGTTCCTGGCCTCCGAGGCCGCCGGCCATGTCACGGGGCAGGTGCTGAGTGTATCCGGCGGTTACTCGATGATCGGCTGATGGTCACGTTCAGCGCTACTGCGCTCGGCATCCCGCGTTCCGGCGGTGCTCGCAATCCTCACGTACTCGCTTGTACGCTGCGGTTGCTGCGCGCCGGCGGAACGCGACCTGCCTTCGCTCGCGACGCGCTGAACGCGACCATCGGGAAATTTTGGGTCACGTTCAGCGCTACTGCGCTCGACATCTCGCGTTCCGGCGGTGCTCGCAATCCTCACGTACTCGCATGTACGCTGCGGTTGCTGCGCGCCGGCGGAACGCGACCTGCCTTCGCTCGCGACGCGCTGAACGCGACCATCGCGAGGCGGATGGGCGCGAAGCTACTGCGCTCGGCATCTCGCGTTCCGGCGGTGCTCGCAATCCTCACGTACTCGCTTGTACGCTGCGGTTGCTGCGCGCCGGCGAAACGCGACATGCCTTCGCTCGCTACGCTTCGCACCCACCCGCCCAGGCAATCATTCCTACCGCGCTTTCATCACTCTCCGAGAATCTAAGGAATCGGACCCATGAGTAATTTCGAAGACATCCTCTACGAAGTGAACGGCCGCACCGCGACCATCACCATCAACCGCCCGAAGAAGTACAACGCCTTCCGCCCGCGCACGGTGGTCGAGCTGATCGACGCCTTTCAGCTCGCCGGCTGGGACAAGGACATCGGCTCGATCGTCTTCACCGGCGCTGGCGGCAAGGCCTTCTGCACCGGTGGCGACCAGTCCGACCACGAGGGCGGGCAGTACGGCAACAACGACGCGCGCGGCGCGGTCGGCATGCCGGTCGAGGAACTGCATTCGGTCATCCGCGACGTGCCCAAGCCCGTCATCGCCAAGGTGCGCGGCTACGCCATCGGCGGCGGCAACGTCTTCGCTACGATCTGCGACCTGACCATCGCCTCGGACAACGCCGTGTTCGGCCAGGTCGGCCCCAAGATGGGCTCGGTCGACCCGGGTTTCGGCACGGCCTACCTGGCCCGCGTGGTCGGCGAGAAGAAGGCCCGCGAGATCTGGTACATGTGCAAGCGCTACAGCGCGCAGGAAGCCGTCGAGATGGGCCTGGCCAACGCCGTCTACCCCGACGACCAGCTCGACGCCGAGGTGCAGAAGTGGTGCGACGAGTTGAACAAGCGCTCGCCGACCGCCATCGCGCTCGCCAAGAAGAGCTTCAACGCCGACACCGAGTCCATCCGCGGTTTGAGCCAGTTCGCCCTGCAGGCGGTCAAGCTCTACTACTGGACCGAGGAATCGCAGGAAGGGGTCAAGGCGCTGAACGAGAAGCGCGATCCGGACTTCATGAAGTTCTACAAGTAGCGGCGTGCTGCGTCGGCGGCACCGGCTGCCGTCGACGCGCGGCCTGGCCGTCAGCGGTCAGCCCGCGCCGCTCACGCCACCGAGCGGCCCTGCCCGTCCCAGAACGGCGCGCGCAGGTCCTTCTTCGCGATCTTGCCGCTGCCGGTCATGGGGAAGGCGGTGTGGAAGTCGATCGACTTCGGCAGCTTGTAGCCGGCGAGCTTGTCGCGGCAGTAGGCGAGGAGGTCTTCCTCGCCGACCGCGCTGCCGGCCTTGCGCACCACGCAGGCCTTGACCGCCTCGCCCCAGCGCTCGTCGGGGACGCCGATGACGGCGACCGCGGCGACTTCGGGGTGGGTCGACAGCACCGACTCGATCTCGGTCGAGTAGATGTTCTCGCCGCCGGAGACGATCATGTCCTTCAGGCGGTCGTGGATGTAGTAGAGGCCGTCGGCGTCGCGGATCGCGATGTCGCCGCTGTGGTACCAGCCTTGCTCGAACACCGCCGCGGTCTGCGCCGGTTTCTGCCAGTAGCCGCTGGCGAGCGAGGGCGAGCGGATCCACAGCTCGCCCGGTTCGCCATCGGCGACGTCCTCACCGTTCTCGTCGACGATGCGCAGGTCTATCAGGGGCAGCGGCCGGCCGCAGGCGCGCAACTTCTGCTCGTTGCCGAGATCGTGTTCGTTGGGCCTGAGCAGGGTCACCGCGCCCGAGGTTTCCGTCGCGCCGTAGAACTGCATGAACTCGCAGGGCATGGCGGCAATCGCGCGCTTGATGAGGCCGAGGGAGATCGGCGAGCCGGCGTACATGACCATGCGCAGCGAGGAGAAATCGGCCTCGTCCGCGCCGGGATGGTCGAGCAGCATCTGGATCATGGCCGGCGCAAAGGCGCTGATGGTCGGCTTGAGACGGCTGATCGACTGCAGCGCCGCGCCGGGTTCGAACTGGCGATCGACCAGCACCGCCATGCCGTTGTACAGCGACTGCAGCGAGAGCCCGATGGCGAGCAGGTGGAAGTTCGGCAGCGCGACCAGGAAGCGATCCTCCGGGTGCCATTCGAGCGCTTCCTCGAAATGCTCGCACAGGCGCATGTGGTTCAGGTTGTCGTGGGTGATCACCACGCCCTTCGGTTCGCCGGTCGTGCCCGAGGTGTAGAGCTGGATCGCCCCCGCCTCGAGGGCGACTTCCGGCAGCGGGGCGGGTTCGGCGGCACGCAGCCACGCGCGGAAGGGGTCGGCATCGCCCTGGTCGCGATCGACGACCTGCACCGGCAGCGCAAGTCCGCAGTCCGCAACGATGGCGGCCCACAGTTCCGCGAACTCGGGTTCGACGAACGCGAACGCGGCAGCGGTATCGCGCAGCACGTTCACCAGCTCGGGCTTCGACAGGCGCCAGTTGAGCGGGCAGAAGCAGGCGCCGGCGCGGGCCGTGCCGAACAGGGCGACGAAGAAGTCGTCGGAATTCTTGCCCAGAAACACCACGCGCTGCCCGGCCTCGACGCCGGCGGCGCGCAGGGCGCTGGCGACGCGGGTGGTCTCCTCGTCGAGCGCACCGTAGGTCGTTTCGTGGCCGTCGTAACTCAGCGCGAGGCGCCCGGGCGTGTGAGCCGCGTGGTAGCGCGGGTAGTCGCCGACGGTTCGGATTTCCTTGTACACCCACATGGTCTCGAGTCCTCGGTCGATGGTCGCAGTGCCCGGGCATTGCGGGCCTGCACTGCCTGCGCGCGTCGTTCGGAGCGGCCCAGGCATCGTCGCGGCGGCTGGCGCGTTTTCCCGGCCGCTCCCGCACTGGATCGCTTATAGTAAACATGCGTACTATATGCTGCGTTATCATATCCCGCCAACCCCGCTGCCGCACGGGGAGGAGCCATGGGCCTGCTCAGCAAGTTGTTCGGTCAATCGGTCAGCACGGTCACGGCCGAGCCTTCCGGGCTGCGTTTCGAAGTGCGCAGCAACCAGTCGATCCTCGAGGCCGCGCTCGCCCAGGGCATCGCCTTTCCGCACAGCTGTACGGTCGGTACCTGCGGCTCGTGCAAGTGCCGGCTCAAGTCGGGGAAGATTCGCGAGATCACGAATTTCGGTTACGTGTTGTCGGCCGAGGAACTGCAGGGCGACGTCATCCTGGCCTGCCAGGCCGCGGCCCGCGGCGACGTGGTGATCGAGGTGCCCGGACTTTCGGCACATCGCCTGCATCCGGCGCAGGATTTCACCGCGACGATCAGCGCCACGTTCGACCTCACCCACGACATCAAGCAGGTCACCCTCGCGCTCGATCGGCCCATGCAATTCGACGGCGGGCAGTACGCGCACCTCGCCGTCGACGAGATTTTCGGTGCCCGCGCCTATTCGTTCGCCATGCCGCCGCGGGCGGGCGGAACGAGCGAGGTGTCGTTCTTCGTCCGCCACGTGCCGGGCGGCATGTTCACCGACCTGCTCTTCAGCGGCGGGCTGGACGGCAAGACCCTCAAGGTGCACGGCCCGGCCGGCAACTTCTGGCTGCGCGACAGCCGCGCGCCGATGATCTGCCTGGCCGGTGGCAGCGGCCTCGCACCGTTGCTGTCGCTGCTCGAGGACGCGGTGGCGCGGCACGTCGGGCGCCCCTGCATCGTCCTGTTCGGCGCCCGCACCGCGGCCGATCTCTACGCCCTCGACCGCCTCGCCGCGGTCGGCGCCGACTGGAACGGGTCGTTCACTTTCACGCCCGTGCTGTCGGCGGAACCCGCCGACAGTGCCTGGGACGGTGCGCGCGGCCTGGTCACGGACCTGCTCGCGAGCGCCGCCGCCGGCCTCGCCTCCGACGAGGCGGAGGCCTACCTGTGCGGGCCGCCGCCGATGATCGATGCTGCGCTGCCGGCGCTCGCGGCACTCGGCCTGCAGCCGGCGAACATGCATTTCGACAAGTTCCTCGATGGCAGCCACGGGCTCGCCCGGCAGGAACTCGCGTAAACGACCGCCCCGGGTGCGGCAGTCCCGGGGGAGATGGGAAGGGGAGAAGCGGACATGCAGACAATCGCAGCGGTGGCGCGTGCCGCCGGCGCGCCGTTCACGATCGAGACGCTCGAACTCGAGGCGCCGCGCGCCGACGAGGTGCTGGTGCGCATCGTCAGCGCGGGCCTGTGCCACACCGACCTCGCCGCGCGCGACCAGATGATCCCGGTGCCGCTGCCGATCGTGCTCGGCCACGAGGGCGCCGGTGTCGTCGAAGCCGTCGGCGCCGGCGTCACCGATCTCGCCGTCGGTGATCACGTCGCCCTGTCGTTCGCTGCCTGCGGGTCCTGCGGCAACTGCACGGGCGGCGTGCCAGGCTACTGCCACAGTTTCATGCCGCTCAATTTCGGCGGTGCACGCGCCGACGGCAGCCATGCCTTGACGAACGGCGACGAAGCGGTGGCCAGCCACTTCTTCGGCCAGTCCTCGTTCGCGACGCGCGCGGTGGTGAATCGCCGCAACGCCGTCAAGGTGCGCAGCGACGCACCGCTCGAACTGCTCGGGCCGCTCGGCTGCGGCGTGCAGACCGGCGCCGGCAGCATCATGTGCGCGCTCGGCTGCGAAGCGGGCTCGTCGTTGCTGGTGCTCGGCGGAGGCTCGGTCGGGCTCTCGGCGGTGCTGGGGGCGGTGGTGCAGGGTTGCAGCACGATAGTCGTCGTCGAACCACAGGCGGCGCGGCGCGCGCTCGCCCTCGAACTCGGCGCCACGCATGCCTTCGACCCCGCCGCGGGCGGGGGCTTCGCCGCTGCCGTGCGCGCCGTCGCGCCGGGCGGTGTCGACTACGTCCTCGATACCAGTGGCCGCAACGCCGTCATCGCGGCCGCGGTCGGTACGCTCGCGCACCGCGCCACCATGGGTATCCTGGCCGTGCCGGCCAGCGCGGACGACGCCGTGCTCGGCGTCGATGTCATCAGCCTCCTCGGGCTCGGTTACCGCATCAAGGGCATCACCGAGGGCGACGTCGATCCGCAGGCATTCATTCCGCGCATGGTCGATCTCCATCTCGCCGGCCGCTTCCCGTTCGACCGCCTGGTCACGACCTACCCGCTCGCCGACATCAACCGTGCCGTCGACGACCAGCACGCCGGCCGCTGCATCAAGCCGGTCCTCCTGCCCTGAACCGCAACCGGAGACGCGTTCGATGATCACCAACGACGACATGCGTTACCACCTCGAGGGGATGGCCAAGCTGACCGACGAGCGCACCCGGCACCACTGGGCCGAGACGCTCTACATCCCCTTCGCCGTGCCCGAACGCGCCCTGTTCGGCAACGCCTACCTCATGGCGCGGCCCGGGGTCGGCGTCATCACCAGCGACGTCAAGGTGTTCGAGGGCCTCGGCCGCTCGCGCTTCGATGCGCTCTACACCGACAACCAGACCCAGCTGCCCGCACCGGCCGATTTCCGTGCCTTCGAGCTGCCGAGCGGCATGGAGGTCGATCTGAGCGCGGGACCCGAGCGTTACCACGTCAGCTACGAAGGCGTCGACGACACGCGTTTCGAGATCGAGGCGACGGCCATCATGCCAGCCTACGACATCCACGATCCCGCCATGGACCCGATGGCGCGCAAGTCCTACGAGGACCAGGCCGGGAATTCCGGATACGGCGCGGCCTACGGCGGGCACTACGACCAGCTCTGCCGCATCCGCGGTTCGTTGACCGTGCGCGGGCGCGCGTTCGACATCGACTACGTCGACTGCATGGATCGCAGCTGGGGCGTGCGCCCCGAGATCGGCCTGCAGCCGATGGCGTGGCTGCACGCGATCTTCGGCGCGGACTACGCCTTCCACGGCATCTGGTCGATGAACTACGCCGGCGGGCGCGACGCCCAGCACACCTTCGCCCATGGCTTCGTGCTCGAGAACGGCCGGGTCCACGGCTGCACGGCTGCCGCCATCAAGGTCGAGCGCGACGGCGTGTGGGGCGCGCATTACGACATCACCGCAATCGACGAGCGCGGCACCACGCACCGCTTCCTCGGCGCCCCGATCGCGTCCGGCCTGTGGGAACCCTACGGCTGCGTCGGTGTGCCCAACCTGCTGTGCCGCTTCGTCGCCGCCGACGGCCGTGTCGGTTACGGCGAGAACCAGGAGGGCTGGTTCTACGACGCCTACCAGAAGCTGCGTGCGGCCGGAAAGCTCTGAGTCGGTCGCCATGACGAGCCCGGCGCGTTGGGATCGCGACGACCTCGAGCCGCGCATCGCGCACGTGCTCGCGCGCAAGATGGGCCGGCGCGGCTTGGGTCCCTATGCCGCACGCACCGACGCCGAAGTCACCGCGCAACTCCAGAACCTGTTCCGCGCCGCCGGGCTCACGCAGGTCGGCATCACCGATCTCGCGCGCATGACCGGCGGCGCGTCCAAGGAGCAGTTCGCCTTCACCCTCGAACACGCCGATGCGGCCGCGCCCGAACGGCTGGTGCTGCGCATGGATCCCTGGATGGGCATCGTCGAGACCTGCCGCGGGCGCGAGGCGCAGTTGCTGCGCGCCTTCGCCGACACCGTACCGGTGCCGCCGCTGCGCTACGTCGATGCCGACGGCGAGCATCTCGGCGCGCCCGGCCTCATCACGGCCATGGTCGATGGCGCGACGGCGCCGAGCGACGTGCCACTCGCCGCGGTGAGCGGCATCGGCATCCGTTTCGCGCATTGGATCGAGAAGCTCGCGCCGCAGTTCGTCGCCAACCTCGCGCGCATCCACGGCCGCGACTGGCGGGCGGCAGACCTTTCGTATTTCGACCCGCCGGCGCCCGGCACCACCCAGGCCGCCACGCGCCAGGTCAACTGGTGGATGCGGGTGTGGGCGGACGACCTCGTCGAGCCGGACCCGCTCGTCACCTTCACCGAGCGCTGGCTGCGCGAGAACGCCCCGGTGTGCGACGAACCGGTGCTCGTGCACGGCGATTACCGCATCGGCAACTTCATGTTCGTCGAGCCTTCGGGTGAGTTCTCCGCCGTGCTCGACTGGGAACTGGCGCACCTCGGCGATTGCCACGAGGATCTCGGCTGGTGCGTGCAACGGCTGTTTTCCACGCCCGGGCCGGACGGCGAACCGCTGGTCTGCGGCTTGCTGCCGCGCGACGAGTTCATCGCCCGGTACGCCGCGGCGTCCGGGCGCAAGGTCGACCCGGCGACGGTGCGCTACTACGAGATTCTCGGCGCCTGGAAGTGCGTCATCATCAACAACGCCACCGCCTGCTGCGCGGCGCGCGAGGGCCAGAGCCACCAGGACCTGATGCTCACCTGGCTCGCGTTCGGCACGGCCGTCTTCCGCGACGAGATCGTGCGGCTCATCCGGGAGGCCGAGGCATGAACCCCGACATCGACCTGCGCCTGAAGTCGCTGGAAAAGGCGCTCGGCGACGTCATCGCGCGCGCTTTGCCCGCGCACGAGCGGATGGCGCACGACCAGCTCAAGCTCGTGCTCGGCCATCTCGGCATCATCGGCAGGCACTGGAAGTACGCCTTGCGTTACGAACTCGACTCGCTGGGGGCGATGAACGTGCTCGCCGGCCGGCTGCGGCCGTTCGCCGCCGATGCGGCGCTGGCGCAGGCGCTCGACGCCGCGCGTGACGCCGCCGACGCGGTCGATCGCCACGACTATGACGCGGTCAGCACGGCGCAGCGCGCGCTCGGTGCGGCCGTCGACCGGGTCATCGCGGCTGGCTACACCACCGCACCGATGCCGGCGGCGCTGCGCGACATCGTGCTCGATCATTTCGCCGTGCAGGCGCCGCGCGAACGCACCTGGCACCAGGGCAGCGGGCTCGATCCGGATGCCGCGACGCTGCCCGCCATCGACACCCTGTTCGAACGGGAGCGCCCGTGACCAGCCACGCCATCGACGCGTTCGCGCGAACGCACGAACTCGAGCCCGCCATCGCCGAGACCATCGCGGGCATCCACGCCGCGCGCGCGAGCGGGCCCTACCACCTCGCGGGCGTCGACGAGGTCGCCGCGCGCCTCGTGCCGTTTCTCGCCGCGCAGGGGGTCCAGGCACCCGAAGTCAACGGCCTGCGGCGCATGGGCGGCGGCGCGTCCAAGGAGCAGTTCGTGTTCGAGCTTCGCGCCCAGGGCGAGCCGTCGCGGCGGTGCGTGCTGCGCATGGATCCGCTGGAGGCCGCGGTCATCACCAGCCGGCGCCGTGAGTTCGAGGCGCTGCGTTACGTGCAAGGCCACCTGCCGGTACCGCAAGCGCTGTGGGTGGACGAGGACGGCAGCGCGCTCGGCCGTCCCGCGCTGGTGACGTCGTTCGTCGACGGGGTGACCAAGCCGCAGGCGATCGTCTCCAACGTTTCCGGCTTCGGCACGGTGCTCGGCGACAACCTGCGCCGCCGCTTGTCGGAACCTTTCATGCGGCACCTCGTCACCTTGCACGGCCTCGATATCCGCGCCCCGGAGCTCGCTTCGTTCGCCGTCCCGGATGCCTTTCCGGAGCAGGCCGCGCTGTGGCAGGTGAACTGGTGGACGACCGTGTGGCGGAACGACGCGCTGGCCGGCATCGCGCTGCTCGGGCTCGCCGAGCGCTGGATGCGCGAGAACCTGCCGGCGAGCGGCGAACTCGTGCTGGTGCATTCCGATTACCGCACCGGCAACTACCTCTTCGACGAGGCCCGCGCCGAGATCACCGCCGTGCTCGACTGGGAGCTCGTGCACGTCGGCGACTACCACCAGGACCTCGCCTGGATCGGCATCACCAGCTGGAGTCCGCTCGTCGACGGTGTGCGTCTCGCCTCCGGCCTGATGACGACCACCGAGCTCTGCGAGCGCTACGCCGCCGCCACCGGCCGCACGGTCGACCGCGCGACGCTGTTCTTCTACCAGGTGCTCGGCCTCTATCAGTGCGCCGTGATCTGCCTCGGCACCTCGCTGCGCGCCGCACACGAAGCGCACAACCACCAGGACGCCCTGTTGAGCTGGCTCGCCGCGGCAGGGTACGTCTTCCTCGATGACCTGCGCGCGCTGCTCGAGGAAGGGGAGGCCGCATGAAACCTTCCATCGAACTGCGCCTGCGTACCATGATGCGCGCCATGAGCGAGGTCATCGTGCCGGCCATCGATGCGGACAACTCGCTCGCCCGCGAACAGGCGCAGCTGATGTTCGGGCACCTCAACGCGCTGCTCCGGCACCACACGCTCGAACTACGCGTCGATGCGCACGAGGATGCTGCCGCGCGCGAACTCGCCCGCGCGCTGCTCGACGCCGGTGGCGGCGGTGCGCGGACCATGGCTGCCCGCGACGCACTCACTGCCGCGCTCGCCGGCGCCGACGCGGACGCGCTCGCCCACGCGCTCGAACGCCTGGTCATCGCCGCCGGCGCCGACGGCGAGCCGGCGCTGCATGCCGCATCCGCGCGCCTGGTGCTCGACCACGCGCGCAGACAGAACCGCCTCGGACGCGCCTGGTTCAAGCCCATGGGTTTCGATGCCCGGCCGGACGAACTGCCCGATCCCGCCACCCTGCTCGAGGACGACGTACCGTGATCAAGGTCGAAGACGCCGATTTCCACGTGCCGCCGACGGACGATTTCCGCTGGTGCGAGACCAACCCCTTCCTGTTCAACCTGCCGGAACACGGCATCGCCGGGGTCATCTATACCGTCACGCGCCCGCGGCTCGGAGTGTGCATGAGCGATGTCACCCTCTACGACCGCATCAGCCACCACTGGGACGCGCAGCTCTACATCGACAACCAGCAGCACCTGCCGTGCCCGCGGTCGCTGCTCGAGTACGAGCTGCCGAACGGGCTGTCGGTGCGCGCGATCAAGCCGCTCGAGCACTACGAGGCGCACTACGTCGGCATCGACGACACACGCATCGATCTCGAGTTCCGCGCGCTCATGCCGCCCTACGACATGAACGACCCGAACATGGACCCGCTCGCCGCCGCCCGCCACGACGCCGGCTGGAACGAGGCTTTCGGCGGGCACTTCGAACAGACCGGGCGGGTCACCGGGGAGATGGTCGTGCGCGGCAAGCGCTACGCCATCGACTGCATCGACACCCTCGATCGCAGCTGGGGGCCGCGCGCCGAACGCGACAACGCCGCGGTGGTGTGGCTGCACGCGAGCTTCGGCGAACGCCTGACCGTCCACGCGCTGTTCGCCTTCGACCCGGCGCGCACGGCCGCCTTCGGCCCGCTGATCTCGGGTTACGTGCTCGAGGACGGTGCCGTGTACGGCCTCACCGCCATCGAGGGCCGCAGCGAACGCGCCGGCCTGCTGCCGATGAGCACCTGGCTCAAGGCGACCGACGTGCGCGGCCGGACCTTCGCCATGACGGCGGCCGCCGTCAACGGCTCGCCGTGGGCGCCGTACCCGTCGCTGGTCTACGTGCAGAACCTGATGCGCTGGAACCTCGACGGCGAAATCGGCTACGGCGTGCAGCAGGATGTCATGAGCCGCGCCTACATCACGCGGCACCGCGACGCCTTGCGCCACGTCTGAGCCGGCGCTGTCGACGTTCCCACGAATTCCTGTTTCGCAATCCCGAGGTCATCGTCATGTCCTATACCGAACCGATGCGGCTGGACGGCCGCGTCATCCTCGTCACCGGCGCCGCCCAGGGCATCGGCCGCGGCGTCGCCGAACAGGCCGCGGCACTCGGCGCGCGCCTGGTCCTGCTGGATCTCAACGGCGACGGCCTGCAGGACACCGCCGCCGCGCTCGGCGGCGAGGTCGACATCCACGTCGGTTCGGTCGCCGACCCCGGTTTCGTGCAGCAGGTGGTCGAGCGCACCGTCGAGAAACACGGCGACATCAACGGCCTGTTCAACAACGCCGGCATCATCCGCACCGCCATGATCCACAAGATGTCGCTGGCCGACTGGCAGGCCGTCATCGACGTCAACCTGACAGGGGTCTTCAACTGCCTGCAGGCGGTCGGGCGCCACATGATCGAACGCGCCGAAGGTGGCAGCGAGGTACCGCGGCGCATCGTCAACGTCTCGTCCATCGCCGGGCGGCGCGGCACCATCGGCCAGATCAACTACGGCGCGGCGAAATCCGGCGTGCTCGGCATCACCATGAGCGCGGCCCGCGAGTGGGCGCGCTACGGCATCTGCGTCAACAGCGTGTGCTTCGGCGCGGTCGAGACGCCGATGACCGAGGTCATCCGCAGCCCGAAGTTCATCGATCGCACGCTGGCCCAGATCCCGATGGGGCGGATCGCGCGGCCCGAGGAGGTGGCGACGCCGTGCTGCTTCC
This sequence comes from Gammaproteobacteria bacterium, assembly GCA_050184115.1. Lineage (GTDB taxonomy): Bacteria > Pseudomonadota > Gammaproteobacteria > JACKNG01. Next base: position 169,600 of record JBFXAQ010000013.1, read on the forward strand.
TGCTCTCCGACGCGGCCAGCTACATCACCGGGCAGCACCTCACGGTCGATGGCGGATCGCACATCGGCTTCTGAGCGCGTTGCGTTCAATCCTGTCGAACACTGAAGCGGGGAGAGTCACGATGGAAAGCATGCGTCAGAACACCTACCTGGCCCTGGCAATCGCGGGTCTGTTGCTCGCCTGGTACCACGGCGTGCAATGGACCGTGGCGTGGCTGGATGGCGGCGGCAACCTGCTGAACCAGGTGGCCTTCTTCCGCGACTTCTTCGGTGATGCCTACAACGCGAACCACGCCGCGTCGTTCATCACCGTCGACCTGGTCGGTTCCTGGTTCGCCTTCCTCGTGTTCGTGCTGCCGGAGGCGAAACGGCTCGGCATGCGCTTCGGTTGGGGTTACTTCGTCGCCGCCTGCACGCTCGGCAACTGCTTCGCCTTTCCCTTGTTCCTGTTCAGCCGCGAACGCGCGCTCGCACGGCGGGGGTAGGCGGGCCGGCGAGTCAGCCGACGGACGCTGGCGGCTGGCCGCCGCGTTCGAGGTAGCCGTGCACGAGCGAATGGACCGTGTGCGCGATCTGGGCGCGCGAAGCGCCCGAGAAACTCATCTGCGCGACCATGTGGGCGAGGCTGACGACCACGCGCGCGGCGTCGTCGAGGTCGATGTCGGGGCGTACCTGGCCTGCCGCGACGCCGCGTTCGGCGATCGAACGGATGCCCGCGAGCGCTGCGCGGTGGAAGCGCAGGTAGCCATCCCACAGTGCGCCGCGCACCGCGACGCTCCATTCGAGCCAGACGCGGACGTGGTCGGGATGGGTCTCGATGGCATCGCAGAACACCATCAGCACGGTTTCGATGACCTGCGGCGCGGGGCGCGTCACGTCCTCGCTGGCGGCGAGGAGATCGTCGAGCAGGAAGCGTGCGACTTCCTCGACGATCGCGAGCGCGAGCGCTTCGCGGGTGGGGAAGTAATGGAAGACGGTCGACACCGCGACCCCGGCGGCACGGGCGACGTCGCTGTGGCGCGCGCGTTCTATGCCGAGCGCGGCACTTGCGGTGAGGGCGTGGGCGAGGATCTGGCGGCGCCGGTCGTCCGGCGTCATGCGCGCCGCCCGCCGCGGCTGGCGGGCCTCGGCAGGCCGCGGCGCGGTGGGGTCAGCAGTACCGCTCACGGCTCGCCCCGGTGCACGGACATCGCATCGTTTCGATAGAAAAATCTCTATATATCATGAGATTGACATTTTATTGACTGTTTTTTCAATTGCCGCTAGATTGGCCGTGCGTGTCCTTATCGTACGCCGGCTAACCATTGCCGGCGCTGCGGCGGACGCCGCCGCCGGATCATCCATCAGGGGAGCATCACCATGGAAAGACTCAAGTACCTGCGGGCCTGTGCTGCAACCGGCCCGGTTTTCCTGTTCGTGTTCATCGTCTTCTGGGGCCTGTTCTGCAACAACATTCCGCCGATCGCGGCCGATACGTCGGCGGCACTCGTGGCGGATTTCTTCCGCGACAGCGCCAACATGGTCCGCCTCGGCATGACCATGGCGATGAGCTTCGTGGTCTTCTATTTCATCTGGGGCCTCGCCATCGCCAAGGTCATCGAGTACGGCGTCGAGGGCGAGAACAACGTCATGTCGACGCTCGCGTTGTGGGGCGCGGGCCTGACGGTGGTGCCGATCCTGGTCTCCTGCTCGTTCTGGCTGACCGGATCCTATCGCCCCGAGGCGCTCGACGACTCGGTGCTGCAGATGCTCTACGACATGGCGTGGCTCCTGATCGACCTCGGTTACATGGTGACGACGGTGCAGATGTGCGCCATCGGCGTCGGCTTCCTCAGCGACAAGCGCGAGACGCCCCTGGTGCCGAAATGGTTCGCCTGGTACGGCATCTGGGTCGGCTTCAGCTTCATCGCCGAAGTCTTCATGCCGTTCTTCACCAGCGGCATCTTCGCCCGCCACGGCGTGCTGAACTTCTGGATCGAATTCTTCCTGTGGTTCTTCTGGATCGTCGGCATGACCTACTACACGCTCGGTGCGATCAGCCGCCTCGAAGCCGAGGCGCGTGGTGAAACCGTGCCGGCCAGGCGTCGCGACGCGGTCGGTGCGGTGGCCGGCGCTTCGGCCTGACGCCCTGGCCACGTCGACTCCGGCATCCGTCGCCGCGCGGCCCAGGGCCGCCGGCGACGAAGGCGTGTGGTTCTTCATCACCGCGGACATCTCCCTGTTCGCGGTGCTGTTCGCCGCCTTCATGACCTACCGCACCGGCGCGCCGGAACTGTTCGAGCAGTCGCGACAGGCGCTCAACCCGACGCTCGGCACGCTGAATACCCTGATCCTGCTGACGAGTTCCTGGCTGGTGGCGCTGGCCGTCGAGGCGGCGCGCTCGGCCGATCGCGCCCGCGTGGTACGCCTGCTCGGCGCCGGCATGCTGGTCGGCAGCGGTTTCGCCGTCACCAAGGCGGTGGAATACGCGGCCAAGATCGAAGCCGGGCTGACCATGGTCCACGATGATTTCTTCATGTTCTACTGGACCCTGACCGGCCTGCACTTCGTGCATTTCCTGCTCGGCATGGTCGTTCTCGGCGTCTGCCTCCACAAGGCGCGACGCGACGCGCTCGATGCACGCTACGTGGTGTGGATCGAATCGAGCGGCTGTTACTGGCACATGGTGGACCTGCTCTGGATCATGATCTTCCCCATGATCTACCTGCTGCGCGCGGCATGAGCGGATTGCTGCGCCAGCCCGTGACCGTCGTGTGGGCGCTGCTCGTCGCGGCGACGCTTACCGTCTATACCCTGGCGGAGTCGGCCGCCGGCGGGCGTTTTGCGACGGTCGCGATCGTGCTCATCGCGGCGTTCAAGATTCGCCTGGTGTTCCAGTGGTTCATGGAGTTGCGCTCGGGCGCGATGCCGTGGCGCCTGGTCGCCGATTGCTGGATCGGCGTCGTGACACTGATAATCGCCGGCGGTGTGCTGCTGGCACCTGGAACCTGAACGGGGTCCACGGATACCGCGGCGCAGGCGCGGAGAGGGCGCGACCGGCAGCAACGATCCTGGTTCACGGCGCGATGGCCGGGAGGACATCGACGCCGGGGTGCGGTGCAGGCCTGCGCCACCGCACAAGTCGTCTCAGGGAGAACTTCCAATGCACGCATGCTCACAGGCGCGCCCGGTGGTCAGCGCCCTGGTGGCGGGCGTCGTCGCGCTGGTAGCCGGCATATCCGCCGACGCCGCGGAAGGCGGCCTGTCGAACTTTCCGTACGGCGCACAGACCACCTACGCCGCCTTCGTGCCGGCACCCGGCACCAATGCCTTCTACGGCTATTCGCTCTTCGTCGATGCCGGCGTGCGCGATGGGGACGGCGACAAGGTCGACGGTGTGCACGTCGAGGTGCTGGCCTTCGCCCCACGCTTCCTGCACACCTGGGAGTCGACGCTGTTCGGCTGGAAGATCACCAGCGGCGGCCTGGCCGAGATTCTCCATGCGAGTGTGAAAGTGCCCGGCGCGGAAGACCAGGACCTCGGGCCGACGCTCATCGGCCTCGAACCGCTCAACCTCAGCCGGACGTTCGGCGACTGGACCGTCTTCCAGGGTGCCCTGGTCTACATCCCGCTCGGCAACTATCGACCCGACAAGCTCGCCAACAGCAACGTCAATTACCGGTCGTATACCTACCAGGCGTCGGTCACCTGGCTGCCCAGTCCGCGCTTCGAGGCGTCGCTGAACGGCGCGGTCGAGTTCAAGGACGAGAACAAGAAGACCGACTATCACTCCGGTACCCAGGCCAGCATCACCTTCGGGACCGGTTACAAACCCTTTGCCGACTCGCGCTGGGACGTCGGCGTCAGCGGCTACTACACCGACGGCCTGACCGACGACGAGCAGAACGGCCGCGGCGTGGCGGGCGGTGGCCGCACGCGCAAGTTCGCCATCGGGCCCAAGCTGGTGTACTGGCTCAGCCCGGCCGCCGCCATCGTCGCGCAATGGCACCACGAACTCCTCGGCGAGAACGGTACGCGTGGCGACCTGTTCTGGCTGGAGTGCGCGCTGCCGTTCTGAATTCGGGATGCTTCTCTTCACCACCCGCTGGGCGCATTGCGCAAGGCCTTCTGCGTGGTTTCGCGCGCGGTTCGGACGCTAGGACGGTCTGGCGTCCGGCCCGAGTAGCGTCGCAATCGCCGGCAAGGCGTTGGGCTCCGCTTCCCAACCCTGCGGCAACAACCAGGCCCGTTCGCGGGTGAGTTGTTCGCGCTGGTGCGCGAGCACCAACGCGCCCAGGGCTTCGCGCTGCGTGGCGTCCGCCAGGCCATGGAGGGCCGTGATCATCGCACCGCTGCACTCGCGCAATGCGCGGACGGCGCGCTGCAGGTCGTGCGGCGCGGAGCGCGCACCATCGAGCACGCCGCGCGCATCCACGGCCGCCGCCGCGAGGTGTTCGGATGCGAGATCTTCGGGCGCCATCGCGAGCAGGCCCTCGGCGAACACGAGCGCGCGTTCGAGCTCGTCGCGGTCGAAGGCGTACTCGAGCGGCAGCCGTTCGGTGAGCAGGGAAAGCAGGCCGATCACGATCTGCAGCTGTTCCTGCGCGGGACCGTTCGCGGCATCCACGGCCGGCAGGACCACCTTCGTCAGTGAATTGATCGCGGCATGCAGCGCGAGGTCGGTACGCAGTTGCATCTCAGCCACCCTCTTCCAGCAGTGCCGCCAGTTCGGCGAGCAGTTTCGGCCCGATGCCGACGATCCAGGCCACCAGCGCATCCTGGTGGGTGCGCCCGTAGCGCGCCACGCGCCAGCCGGTGCCGAGCGCGATCACGCCCTGCACCCAGCCACGGAACACCTTGTAGTAATGCAGGGTCCGCGCGTCGACGCGGCGCCCGCTCGCGCGTTCCCACTCAGCATGGAAGGCGGCCTCGGTCATGAAGCCGCCGACCAGCGGCGTGCGGCCGTCCTCGGCAACACCGCCGTAGGCCGGGTGCGCGGCCCAGGCGAGGTCGAAATGCGGGTCGCCGATGCGCGCCATCTCCCAGTCGAGAATCGCGGTGATGCGCGCGTCGTGCTCGGTGAAGAGAAAGTTGCCGACGCGGTAGTCGCCGTGGACGATCGCCGGCTGCGCGCAGGGCGGCATGTTGGCGCGCAGCCAGGCGCAGGCCAGGCGCATCAGCGGCACGTCCTCGTCGGCGTCTTCTTCCCATAGCCGCTCCCAGTGGTTGAGCGCGCGCTCGATCGATCGCGTGCCAGGCGGCGGTATCTCGAACGCGGTGAGGGCGGCGCGATCGGGCGGCAGCGCATGGATGGCCGCCAGCGTCGTCACGAACTGCGGACCCAGCGCGTCGCGCCAGTGCCGGGCCATCACCGTGCCCATGCCGGTGGCGTGGCTGGTGGCGTCGGCCGGCTTGGTCACGCCGTCGACGTAGCCGTAGACGATGGCGGGGTAGGGCAGGTGTTCGCCCTCGGCATCGACCCACAGCGCTTCGGGTACGGGAACCGTGCCTTCCACGGCGCGGATGATTTCGAACTCGCGCCGGCGGCTCGATTCGACGAGAGAGGCCGCCGGTTCCATGCGCAGGACCAGCCGTGTCACCTCGCGCCCACGCCGCGGGTGCTGCCAGTCGAGTTCGAAGGCGAGCTGCAGCTTGGAGGCGCCGCCGGCGAGCCAGCGCGGCCGCGCGACGCGAAAGCGCTCGACGTCGTTGGCGCGCAGCAGGGTTTCGAGTCCGGCGACGAGGTCTTCTAGGCGTTGCGGCCGGTAACCGGGACCGGTGCGGCGTTCGAGCTTGCGGGTGAGGACGCGGTCGATCTCCGCCTCGCACGGGAAGCGGCGGCGCAGGTCGGCGATCCACGCCGCGCTCGGCCGCTCCTTGTCGATCATCGTCAGCCGTACTCGGCAACCGCGCCCAGCGAGTCGAGGTCGTCGATGGCGTGGGCCATGCGTTCGATGAAGGCGAGCGAAGCATCGCGCGGCTGCATGGCCGGCGCCTCGGGCGGCTGGCCGAGGGTACCCGTCCACCAGGCCAGCGCGCCGAACATCTGCGCCCGGTAGGCCAGCCAGACGCTGTCGAAATCGATGTTCGCGACGCCCTTCTCGCGCATCAACTCGACGTAGTAGGTCACGAGGTCGCGTTCCCACGCGCGGCGCTGCTCGACCGTCAGAGCGGCCGAGATGCAGTAGGACAGGTCGCGGCTGAGGTGGCCCTTGCACGAGCACTGCCAGTCGTTCATGCCCATCGCGTCGGGACCCGCGATGTACCAGTTCTTGAGATGCGGATCGCCGTGGACGAGCGTGCGCGGCAGGCGCGCGTGGAGCGCGATGGCAGCCAGTGTCGCCGGCCAGATCTCGGCCTCGCGCGCGAACAGGCGCGGCGGGATGACCGCGCGGGCCTCGCTGAAGCCGCGCTGGCAGGCCTGCTCGAAGCCGGCTTCCTGGGCCGTGATGCGGAAATAGTCTTCCCAGGTGTTCCAGGCACTGAGCGTGGTATCGAGCTCGGGGCTCTCGTAGAATGCGGCGTGCAGGGTCGCGAGGCCGCGCATCTGGCTCTGCGCGAGTTCCTCGGTCAGTGGCGTGTCGTAGTTGCAGAATTCGACCTCGCCGGCCATGTCGCGCAGGACGACGATCGAGTTCAGCGATGCCGGGTCGAAGGCCGCGTGCAGGCAATCGGGGGCGATGATGTCGAGGCGGTCGCGGACCTTGTCGAAGAAGGTCACCTCGGCTTCGATGCCGCCGTTCATGCCGATGATGAAGCGGTTCTCGAGGTGGTGGGTCGACTTGCAGAAGACCGAGCGCGGCAGGCCGTCGGCGACGCCGGCCTCGTTGTACTCGAGGTAGATGCGGCGCCGGCTGGAGGTGCCCTCGTCGGCCTCGCTCAGGCGGCAGGCGGTGACCTTGACGTCGCTGCCGTGGCGCGCGGTGAGCACTGCGGTCAGCCATTCGGGCGTGATGTATTCGTAGCCGAGCGGGATCTGGTCGGCACGCGTGACGGGGCCGGCGGCAGCGGCTTCGCGTTCGTAGGCGGCCTTGATCTGCTCGAAGGAAAGTCCCATCGCCCGCACCTCCCCGTGCCCTGCGGAAAATTGATACGCAAGTTTACTGTCAACTCGTGCACAATCACAGCAGGCCCCGGGGACGGCACGGCAGAGGAGCGCAGCGAGCGATGGGATGGATGGATTCGAGCGCGGTGTGGGCGGCGCGCATCGCGCTCAGGGTCGCCGCCGAGCGGTTGTCACCGCGCGACGCCGTCGGCCTGGACGACGTGCCGACGAGCGTCGCGCGCATCACGCCGTCATGGTGGACTGCCGTGCTGTGCCGGGACGTGCCCGGCGCCGAGGTGGTGTCCGTGGCCACCGTCGGCGCCTCGTCCGGCACGCACCAGCGGCACCGCTTCGCCCTCACCTACAACGCGGCCGGCGCGGCCGCCGGCCTGCCGCGCGCGGTCTTCACCAAGAGCCTGCCGACCGTGGTCACGCGCATGATCGGCGGCTACAACGGCACCGCGCGTGCCGAGGGCCGCTTCTACACCGAGCTTCGTCCACGGCTCGACATCGAATCGCCGCACGGTTACCACGCGGCGTTCGACCGCCGTTCGCTGGCCGGCATCAACGTGCTCGAGGACATCGTCGCCACGCGCGATGCGCACTTCTGCGACTTCCGCACGCTGGTGACCCGACCGATGGCGGAGAGCATGGTCGACCTGCTCGCCGATCTACACGGACACCGCTTCGGCGATACCACGTTGACGCGCGATTACCGCTGGCTCGCCAACTTCGCCGACTGGTTCGCGATCGGCGCGCGCAAGATGGGTACCGAGCGCTACACGGCGCGCGCGATGCGGGTGATGGCTGAACGCATTCCCCGCGCGATCGTCGACCGTGCCGGCGAGATATGGCCGCGCACCGTTGCCGCCGCGGCCGTGCACCGCGCGCAGCCGACCAGCGTGCTGCACTCCGACGTCCACATTGGTAACTGGTACCAGCACGGTGACGGCCGCATGGGCCTGACCGACTGGCAGTGCGTGGCCCATGGCCATTACGCGCGCGACCTCGCCTACATGCTCGCCACCGCCCTCGCCGTGGATGACCGGCGTGCCTGGGAGCGCGCGCTGATCGAGCGTTACGTGGAGCGCCTGTCGGCCCGGGCCGGGCAGGACATCGCCTTCGACGATGCCTGGTTGCGCTACCGCGAGCAGATGCTGCACGCCTTGTGGATGTGGACCATCACCCTGTGCCACTCGCCGCTGCTGCCGGCCATGCAACCCGAGGACACCTCGCGCGAACTCATCACGCGCATCTGCACGGCCATGGCCGATCTCGACAGCCTCGACGTGCCGGCCTAGCCGGGCACCGGCGCGCTCGGCAGCGCCCGCGTACCCGGCCGTCCCCGGCCAGGTCCGGCCGTTATCCGGGCTGCCGTCGCGGCCCGATGAACGCGAACAGCGCACCCTGCGGGTCGAGCGCATTCACCGCGTACTCGCCGCCCGGTATTTCGTGCGGACCCGCGACGATGCTGCCGCCGTCGGCGCACGTGCGCCGCACGGCTTCGTCGACGTCGGCAACCCGGAAGTAATAGACCCACAGCGAAGCCGGCATCGCTGCGGGTTTGGTCAGCACGGCGCCGAACGGACCGGCGACGTCGGCGCGGCGCAGGAACTCGTACTCACCCATCGAGCCCATGTCGAGCGCGCCGTCCTGCTGCCAGCCGAATTGCTCGGCGTAGAACGCCATGGCGGCAGGGCGGTCGGCCGTGGCCAGTTCGTTCCAGGCGCAATGACCGGTGCGCGGACCATCGTAGGCAAAGGCCCGGCTCTCCGCTTCGCTTGCGCCTCGCATGACGTAGAACGGCGCACCCTGCGGGTCGGCCAGCAGCGCAATGCGGCCGACGCCCGGGATGTCCATCGCCGGCATGTACACACTGCCACCGGCGGCGGTGATCGATGCGACGCTGTCGTCGACGTCGTTCACCGCGATGTAGCCGAACCACGCCGGGCGGGCGCCGCCGGCGGTCATGTCCGGCGTGAGTTGCATCATCCCGCCGGCATGGCCGTCGGCCGTGGCGAGCAGGCGGTAGTCGACGCCGACCTGCCCCGAGTCGCTGGCCGTCCAGCCGATCACGTTGCCGTAGAACGTCTCGGCGGCGTTGGCGTCGGTGGTCAGGAGTTCGTACCAGATGTAATCGCCGTGTCGGTTTGGCATGGCGTCGTCTCCCTATTTCGCCAGCGTGACGATCGGGGCGAAGCCGCCGAAGATGAGCCGCTTGCCGTCGAACGGCATCGGGTTCTTCGACGGGTCCATGCGTTCGTCGTCGAAATCCCCCGACATCAGTTTTGCCATGGCCGCATCGCGTGTCGCCTTGTCCGGCCATTCGATCCAAGAGAAGACCACCGTTTCGTCGTCGGTGGCCTGCACGGCGCGGCGGAAATCGGTCAGCTTGCCGTCCGGCACGTCGTCGCCCCAGCATTCGAGGATGCGGGTCGCACCGAGGTCGAGGAAGACGCTGTCACCGAGTTCGGCGTGGTCGATGAAGCGCTGCTTGTTGGCGGTCGGTACCGCGATCACGAAACCGTCGACGTAAGACATGGAGGGCCTCCTTCAACTGGCACGGATGGCCGCTTCGAGCGCGGCGATGTCGATCTTCGTCATGGTCATCATGGCTTCCATGGCGCGCCGCGCGTCGTCGCGATCGGGACTGGTGGTCAGTTCCACCAGGCGCTTCGGCGTGATCTGCCACGAGTGGCCCCAGCGGTCCTTGCACCAACCACAGGCGCTTTCCCGGCCGCCGTTGCCGACGATGGCGTTCCAGTAGCGATCCGTCTCGGCCTGGTCGGCGGTCAGCACCATGAAGCTCACGCCCTCGTTCGGCGTGAAGGCCGAACCGCCATTGAGGCCGATGAACGGACGGTCGAGGACAGTGAACTCGACGGTGAGTTCGTCGCCCGCGCGGCCCGACGGATAGTCACAGGGCGCGGTGTTGACGCGCTCGACGCGACTGTCGGGGAAGGTGTCGGCGTAGAACGCGGCTGCCTTGCCGGCTTCGCCATGGTCGAACCAGAGGCAGGTCACGAGTCGGGTCATGGGCATCTCCTACTAGGGATATTCGACGACGCCGTCGATCGGCGCGCCGCGGATGTCACGTTTCGCGACGCGCGTATCGCGGCTGCAAAGCGTGGTCGGTGTGCATGGACCGGTGGTACTACCCACTGCGGCGCGTGCGCGCGCTGCCGGACGGGCGAAGAGCGGCTGTGCTTGTCGCGGTCATGCCGCGCCCACGGTGGTCGATACCCAGGGAGCGAGGGCACGGTGGCGCGCCGACTCACGGGGGGGCGCCACGCCCGCCCCGCGGTTGGAACAGCAAGTCGATATAGCGCTCGAGGTGGTCGATGCTCTCCTGGGCGAGCGCGCCGTCACCGCTCGCCTTGGCGAGCACGAACGCACCCTGCAGCACGGCCTGGGTATACCGCGCGAGGCTCGCGGCGGTCCAGTCGGCGTCGATGCCGCAGGCAGCCATGGCCGCGGCGATGTCGCCTTCGAGGGTCGCGGCATGGGCGAACATGCTGGCGGCACAGGCGTCGCGAATGGCGGGGTGCGTGGCGTACACCTCCTGCGTCATGGTGCCTGCCAGGCAGGTGAACGCGGCCGGGTCACCGGCGATCAGCGAGCGCCGAAAGGCGATGTAGCCGCGGATACGCTCCAGCGGATCCGCGTGGGCATGGTAGGGCGCATCGCGGAAGAGCGCGGCGGTGATCTGCGTCCAGTGGACAGCGGCGGCCTCGCCGAGTGCTTCCTTGCTCGCGAAGTTGTGGAAGAAGGCGCCCGAGGTCACCCCCGCGGCCTTGCACAAGTCACTGACCGTGGTGGCGGTGTAGCCCTTCGCCCGGATGAGGTCGAGCGCCGCCTCTAGCAGGCGGGTGCGTGCGTCGCCGCGTTCGGGGTCGTGTTTCGTAGGGCGTGGCATGAAAGGGAATGATACAGATTATTTGGTATGTATATCAATTACAACTCGAAGACATGCTCCGAGCAGTGCGCGGACCGCTTCGCTGCGCGACTGCCGTGACGGGCTTCTGCACGCGACACGCTCTGAAAAGCGACAATCGGAGCAGCATTGCCGGCGGTCGCCGTTCAAACTGCGGGCAACAACGCCGCGCCAAAGGCGCTCCCGCCAAACCGGCGTGGCACGTCTCGCTGGCGTTTACGCCCGCGGCTCGCGGAACATCAGATGGTCGCATGGACCCGAGCCGCGCTTCAGATTTCTGCGGGCCTGACGAGGCGCCGCTCCATGCGGGGCCCTCGTTGGTAGTGTCCGGATTTATGTGCACAACCGCTTGAGAGCGGAGGGGTGGTCATGGCAAGAGGTTGATTGTGCAAGTCGACCTACTCTCAGAGGAGAGCGCCATGACCACCGAGAAGAAGCGTAACGCG
>JBFXAQ010000014.1:0-172003 GCA_050184115.1 Gammaproteobacteria bacterium
CCCAGCTTCTCCAGCGTCTTCTTGCCCAACATCTCTGCCCCACCTCCTTCACCAGTCGGTGAAACAAGGCTACGGCGAGTTCACCCTGCACGAAAATCCTCCTCGGAATTCCGCGATGAACCAAAAATAAGGGGCCTGCCCCTCGCGGGGCGGCCCCTGTTCTCCCCTTTCCCCTCTTCTTATGAGAACCGTCCCTGGGAATGGGTCGGCTCCTTCTCCCCTGAATAAGTGTCCTCGTCCTGAGCTCAGGCGTGGCCGTGGCGCAGCAGCTTGCCCGGCGTGGCGCCGGTGCAGGCGCCGTCCGTGAAGGTCACTTCGCCGTTGACCAGGATGTAGCGATAGCCTTCCGCTTTCTGCACTCGCCGCCACTCGCCGCCGGGGAAATCGTGGGCGATTTCCTGCGGGGTCGAACGCAGGTGGTCAAGATCGTAGACGACGAGATCCGCCGGCCGGCCCTCCGCGATGACACCGCGGTCGACGAAACCGGACATCTTGGCCGGCAGGCAGGACAGTCGGTAGTGCGCCTCCTCCAGCGACAGCACCTGCTTGTCGCGCACGAAGTCGGCGAGGAACTCGGTGGTGTAGCGCCCGATGGTGACGAACTTGGTGTGCGCGCCACCGTCGGAGACGCCGGGTACCGTGTATTCCGATTCGAAGATCTCGCGATTGAGATCCGGGTCGTTGTTGAACGGCGGCGTGAAGATGACCGTCTGCAGGTCTTCGTCGATGATGAGGTCGAGCAGGGCGTCGATGGGATGACGGCCCTGGGCTTCGCCGAGCTGGGCCAGGGTCATGCCTTCCCAGCGCTTGTTCTCGGGCTTCATCACTTCCTTGACGATGAAGTGCTTGATGGGCCCGGTGACGATCGGCATGCGGCCGAAGTCGTAGTCGTCGCGCAGGCGCTGACGGCGCGCCGGGTCCTGCATCTTGGCCTTGCGTTCCTCGATGGTGCCGAGCGTCACCTCGCGCCAGTCGTCCTGGCCGTCGAGGAGGTTGAAGTCGGCGAAGGTCATGGTGTTGTCGTTGCCGACGCTGACCGCCTGCAGGTAGACCTTGTTGCCACGTGCCTGCGCCTTCTCCGCCCAGTCGACCAGGCGGCGGCTCTGGCTCGGGTGGTAGTTGTTGGCCTGCACCACGTTGAACAGCACCGGCGCGCCGGAGACCTCGGCGAGTTTCTCGACGAAGACGAGATCCTCGTAGATGTCCTCGCGCGCCTGGGTGATCTGGATGTGACCCTCGCCGCGCTTCTTCAGCACTTCGGCGAAGGCGAGGCAGGTCTCGTTCGACATCATGTCGGTGACCATCGGCGTGCCGTCGTAGTCGCGCTGCACCGAGGTGAAGCCGTCGCCGAGCTTCTGCACCGACCAGCCGCAGGCGCCGGCGTCCATGCCGAGCTCGATGAGCCGGCACATCTCGGCGAGTTCCTCCGGCGTCGGATCGCGGCGCTTGGCCTCTTCCAGCCCCATCACCCAGATCATGACCGGGCCGATCGGCACGTAGGAGATGACGTTGACGCCCTTCGGCATGCGCTGCAGGGAATCGAGCCACTCGGGGAAGGTCACCCAGTCCCACAGCATGCCGGCCTTCATCGAGTCGAAGGGGATGGCCTCGACGCGCGACATCGACAGCATCACGCGGTCGCGGTGCTCGGGCTTGACCGGCGCGAAGCCGAAGCCGCAGTTGCCGAGCACGAGCGAGGTCACGCCGTGCCAGCCGGACAGGGTGCAGTACGGGTCCCACTGGATCTGGGCGTCGTAGTGGGTGTGCAGGTCGACGAAACCCGGTGCGACGACGAGGCCGTCGGCGTCGATGACGTGCTCCGCCTCGCGCGGGTCGAGGCCGCCGTCACGGGCGATCGCCGTCACCACGCCGTCCTTGATGCCGAGGTCGCCACGGAAGCGCGGGGCGCGGGTGCCGTCGACGACGGTGCCGTTCCTGATCAGGGTGTCGAAGCGGGTCATGGTGGAGTCCTCCGTCGACTGCGCAGCGGGACGCGCTGCCGGGGGAAGGCACACTAACCCAGGGTTTGAAGGAGGTAAATCCGAACAATAGAATCAAAGCGTTCGGAATGTCGAACAATAAACCCGCTCTCCCTCGCCGGCCCGGAGACTCGCGATGGATCACCGCCAGGAGCTCGAGACCCTGGTCGAACTCACCCGCGCCGGCAACATGCGCCGCGCGGCGGACGTGCTCGGCCTTTCCCAGTCGACCTTGTCGGAATGCGTGGCGCGGCTCGAGGAGCGCTACGGCGCACCGCTGTTCGTGCGCGACCGGCGCGGTTCGCGGCCGACGGTCTACGGCGAGGTCGTGGTGGCCGCCGCCGCCCAGGCGCTGCGCGTACTTGTCGAGGCGGAGCGCGAGGTCGGGCTGATCAAGGGCTCGGCCAGCGGCCGGCTCGCGATCGGCGCCGAACCCGGTGTCATCGAGCCGTTTCTCACCACCGCCATCGTGCGCGGCATGGCGCGCTATCCCCAGCTGCGCTACCGGCTGCGATCGCTGGACTCGGGTACGCTCGCGCGCGAACTCGTCGAGCGCCGCATCGAGTTCTTCCTCGGCGTGCGCCCCGACGCGCCGGTCGGCGGCATCGACCTGACCGAACTCGGCGCGGTCGCCGCCGTGCCCTTCGTGCGCCGCGGTCATCCGCTGGTCGCGGCCGGCGCGTCCGGGCTCGGCGCCATCCTGCGCTTCCCGGTCGTGCAGGGGCCGGGGGCGCGCTGGTTCGTGCGCCGCATCGCCGACGCCATCCGTGCCGACAGCGGGGCCGAGGCGCCGCCGCAGGCGACCGTGGTGGTCAACGATTTCGGCGTGGTGCGGGCGCTGGTGCGCCAGACCGACGCCGTCGGCTTCGCCGTCGATGCCATGCTCGGCGGCGAGTTCGAGCGCGACGCCTTCGTCCCGCTGGTGGTACCGCCGGACCAGCAGGCGTTGCTGCGCTTCCCGCTGGTCATCGGACGTCTCGCCGAGCGCAGCCTGCCGCCGGCGGCCGAAGCGCTGGTCGAGGAAATCCGCGGTGTGGTCGCCGAGCACGGCGTGGCACGGACGGCGAGCTGACGCGCCCCCCGCCACGGGCTGCCCGCCGCGCGCGCTGGCGCTATCATGTGCGGCCCCGTACGCCCGGGTGTGGGCGGACGATGACAGCTCGATGACATCTACGGGGCCGATACTGGCTGGCCGGACAACGCGCCCGGCGCCAGCATTCGGCGCGGCACGACGACGCACGCGGACGGCTCGAGCCGTCCGCCTCACGAGGATACGCAGATGAGCGACGTGTACATCGCCGGCGTCAGCATGACGCCTTTCGGCAAGCACCTGGAGCGCAGTCTGAAGGATCTCGCGGGCGAAGCCCTGCGCGACGCGCTGCGCGATGCCGGCGCCGCCGTCGGCGACCTCGAGGCGGTGTTCTTCGGCAACTGCGTGCAGGGTCACATGGAAGGCCAGGACATGGTGCGCGGCGAGATCGCGCTGCGCGAGCACGGCATCCATGGCGTGCCGGTGGTGAACGTGGAAAACGCCTGCGCGACGGCCTCGACCGCGTTCCACATGGCGGTGAACTACGTCAAGGCCGGGGCCGCCGACATCGCCCTCGCGATCGGCGTCGAGAAGATGTTCTCGCCCGACAAGGACCGCATGTTCTCGGCCTTCGACGGCGCCTGGGACGTGCACGAGGTCCAGCAGTCGATGGCGCGCTTCGCCGACATGGCCGAAGGGGTCGAAGTGCCGCCCGGCAGCACCTCGCCGCGGCCCTACAGCGTGTTCATGGACATTTACGCCGGCTTCTGTCGCATGCACATGCGCGAGTTCGGCACCACCCAGGAACAGCTCGCCATCGTCGCCTCGAAGAACCACGGGCATTCGACGAAGAACCCGCTGTCGCAGTACCAGAAGGCCTTCTCGGTCGAGGAGATCCTGGCCGCCGCGCCGATCACCTACCCGCTGACCCTGCCGATGTGCTCGCCGATCTCGGACGGTGCCGCCGCCGCCATCGTGTGCAGCGCGACGGGGTTGAAACGCCTCGGAGCCAGGGCCGACCGCAGCATGCGTGTGCTGGCGAGCGTCATCCAGTCGGGTTCGAACCGCGCCATCACCGAGTTCGACAAGCACGCCAGCCGCCTCGCCAGCCAGAAGGCCTACGCCCAGGCCGGGCTCGGGCCCGAAGACGTCGATCTCGCCGAAGTCCACGACGCCACCGCGATGGGCGAGATCATCGAACTCGAGGCGCTTGGCCTCTGCGCGCTCGGCGACGGCGGCCCGGCCGCCGCGCGCGGCGAGACGCGGCTCGGCGGCCGCCTGCCGGTCAATCCCTCGGGCGGCCTCGAATCCAAGGGCCACCCGATCGGCGCCACCGGGCTCGGCCAGATCTACGAGTTGGTGATGCAGCTGCGCGGCGAAGCCGAGGGGCGCCAGGTCGAAGGCGCGCGCGTGGGCCTGGCCCAGAACGGCGGCGGCATCGTCGGCATCGAGGAGGCGGTGACGGCGGTCAACATCGTCGGGCGCTGAAACGTCCCTCGCGTAAGTGATGGGGTCTGACCCCGTCGCGGGGCGAGAATGGCTGAAAAACAACCGCTTGTGCCACGGGGTCTGACCCCGGCGCGGGCGAGGTGCTGAACGGCACCCATTCGACGCAGGGCTCCTGCGCCTCTGGGGTCAGACCCCCTAACAGCGACGGAACGCTTGATTAACAACGGCTTGAGTTTCGGGGTCTGACCCCGGGGGCATAGCCGGGACGACACGACGTGTGCTGACGGACGGCGTAGGAAACCAGGGCAGACCTGCAACGATGACGGACTATTACGCGGATTCGGACAAGTTCGGCGACGAAGCCGCCTCGCCGTTGGTCGAGGCTTTCCATGGCGCGGTCAAGGACCTCGTGCGCCGGCGCCTCGCCGAGTCGGGCGCCGCGTGGTCCGACTTCGTCTTCGGCGACGCCATCGACGGCCTCACCGCCGCCGACTTCGCCGCCATCGACGCCCGCATCCTCGAACTCGGCCACCGCTACGCGTGGTCGGCTCTGGTCTCGGTGCGCGAGCGGCCCGAGGCCTACCAGCCGGCCGCGGGGCTGGCCGAGGATCTCGCCACCTTCAGCTTCGAGCACCCCGGTGCGATCACCGCGCCGGTCGACGCCGAAGGCTGGGAGCAGCGCGGGGTGGGCGACAACGTCGTGCCCTACGAGACCGACCTCGTCGGCACCGCGCGCTACGTGCGTTCCTCCGACCAGGTGCTGAAATATCTCACCGAGGGCGTGCCGCCCGGCACCATCGCCATCATCGACGACTCCGGCGGCACCCTGACGGCACCCATCCTCGAACAGTTCAAGGGCGTGCTCTGCGCCGGCGGCACGACCCGCTCGCACCTGGGGATCCTGACCCGCGAGTACAACATCCCCTGTTTCATGAACGCGAAGCTCTCCGGCATTCGCGAAGGCGACACGGTGATGATGGAGACGACGGCGAAAGCCAGGACCGCTGAGGCCTACCAGCTCGGCATCGAGATGACGGCGCGCGTGTGGCGCAAGGTCGAGGTGTGAGCGCATGAGCGAACGCAAAATCACCTACGCCCAGCTGCTCGAGACCAACGCGCTCATCCAGCAGTTGACGGACGAGTCCTACTGGCTCTGCGTGACCCGCACGGTGCAGGAGTCGAAGCTGTTCCCGGTCTCACCCTACATGCTGCTGTCCTACTTCATGGCCTTCTACCGCTACCCGGAGCTGGTCAGGAAGGTCGATGCCCACCTGCCGGCCGAGGAGATCGGCGACCGCATGCGCAACATGGGCATCAAGTGCGCCAACCCTGCGATGGGTTGGGGTCTGCCGTCGTTCTACCTGCTGGGGCGCGAGTACCTCATCAACCTCGGCCTGCTGCGGCCCGAGGACGCGGTCGAAGACGTCATCGACGTGATGGACTTCTGGAAGCGCTTCCAGCTCGCCTGGCACCGCAATGACGGCCATCTCACCAACAGCACCTACGGCCACCGCGCGCAGTTCCTGCCCGAGCGTCGCCTGCAGGTTTTCCACGCCGATCTCTACGAGTGCCGCCAGGGCGATGCCCTGCACAACGCCGCGCAGGCCTTCATGGCGGCGGCCTCGCAATACGGGTTCCTGATCTCCTGCGAATCGCGCATCAGCCTGCACAACTCGGGGCCCTACAAGCTCTCCGACACGCGCGAGATGATCGTGCGCGACTACATGGATCTCTCGGAGTCCGACTTCCCCTGGCTCGATGACGTCGCCCGTGACGTGCCCTACAACAACCTCACCGTGCCGATGGCGGTCGAGGGCTGCCATATCTATCTCATGGACGACTGGGGTTCGTTCGAATCCGAGCCCGAGTTCAAGTCGCACCACGTGGTCGGCGTGGGGCTCTACACCTCAGACAGCCTCACCGATGGGTACATTCCCGTCGGCATGGAATCGCGCGAGTCCCTGACGAACGCTTTCACCGAGCTGACGAACAAGGTCAAGGACGCCACGGCCAAGCTGTGGAAACGCATCGCGTCGTGGTCGCGCGACCAGATGATGGACGCCGGCGCCATCACCTATTTCGCCATCGCCAAGGACATCGCCCATGTCGCCGGCTGCTACGCCGTCGAGGACTGGATGATGGTCGACGAGCGCGCGCAGCGCTTCCGGCCGCTGTTGAACGACGAGTACTCGAACGCCTTCCTGGGCGAGCTGGTCG
The DNA here is from genome assembly GCA_050184115.1 of Gammaproteobacteria bacterium. Taxonomy (GTDB): domain Bacteria; phylum Pseudomonadota; class Gammaproteobacteria; genus JACKNG01. The sequence continues at coordinate 6,676 of JBFXAQ010000014.1, forward strand.
GCAGCCTCACCAATCCCAGCCAGCGCCTCGCCGGCTACAGCATGATGATGCACAACGATCAGCCGACCCGCATGTACTCGCACGTGCCGTACGCGGTGCTCGAAGGCGGCGATTTCACCCGCAGCGTCGGTCCGCTGCGGCCCGGTTCGAGCTGCCTCGCGCCGAAGCAGGATCGCTACACCACCAGCGCGGGTGTGCTGAGCCTGGCCGAGTACAACCGCCGCGCGCGCGAGCATCGCCCGCTCGCCGCGACCGACGCCTACCGTCATCTGTGCGAAACCTGGATGAAGTATCACGCACACGATTCGCGCGCCGACACGCTCTACCGCCACGAGCAGCGCAGCTCTCGCACGATCCGTGATCGCGGTGCCGCGCTGACCCGCGAGGACATCGAGGCCGCGCGGGGCGGGGAGGGCTGAGGCCGTGGTCGAATCCCATCTCGTGATGCACGGCGTCGCGGTCAAGAAGCACGGCACGGCCGACGCCGTCGCCGCGCTCGTCGGCCTGCCGGTCGAGCGCGTTGCTGCCTTGCTCGAAACCGCCGTGGCCGGCGGTCGCGCCGCACTCGCCGGCGGCAAGTACCTGCTCACCCCCTGCGGGCGCATGATCGTCGAGGGCCAGTACTCGCGTTACTACGCCGCCGCGCGCGCCGATGCTGGCATGCAGGCCGCGCACGCGCGCTTCGAAGTGGTCAACAACGAACTCAAGCAGGTCATCACCGACTGGCAGACGATGGCGGTGGGTGGCCAGCAGGTCGCCAACGACCACGCCGACGCGGCCTACGACGAGCGTGTCATCGATCGTCTCGGCCAGGTGCACGAGAAGGTCGAGCCGATCCTCGATGCCTTCGCCACCGTGGTGCCGCGTTTCGCGCGCTACAAGGGGGCGCTGGAAAAAGCCCTCGAACGCGCCGAGGACGGCGAGCACGCCTGGGTCTCCGATGCCACGCTCGACAGCTACCACACGGTGTGGTTCGAACTCCACGAAGACATCCTGCGCGTGCTCGGCCGCACGCGCGAAGAATAGACACGCTCGAGACTCCACCCCGCATGGCTAAACCACTCGGACAATACGTGCTTGCGCTCGACGGCAGCAGCCTGCCCCCGCGCGAGCAGATCGGCGGCAAGGCCTGGTCCGTCGCCCGCATGCAGGCGCTGGGCCTGCCGGTGCCGCCGGCGGTCGTGGTCACCACCGACGCCTGCCGCGCCTACCTCGAACAGGGCCATTTCCCCGACGGCCTCGAAGCCGATCTCGACGCCGCCGTGGCGTGGCTGGAAGCGCAGACCGGGCGCACGCTCGGTGGGGGTGACAAACCCTTGCTGGTCTCGGTGCGCTCGGGCGCCGCGATTTCCATGCCGGGCATGATGGACACCGTGCTGAACTTGGGGATCAACGGAGTCACCGAGGCCGCGCTCGCCGCCGAGGCTGGCGATGCGCGTTTTGCCGCCGACACCCACCGCCGCTTCCTCGAACTCTATGCCGGCATCGTGCTCAAGCTCACCCTCGACACTGAGGCCGCGCACGATGCGGCGGCGCTGACCGCCGCCATCGCGGCCCAGGGCGGACAGGTGCCGGATACCGCGCGCGCCCAGTTGCACGCCGCGGTCGAGGCGGTGTTCGCCTCGTGGAACTCGCGCCGGGCGAAGAAGTACCGCAAGCACCACGACATCCCCGACAGTCTCGGTACGGCCGTCACCATCCAGGCCATGGTCTTCGGCAACCTCGACGACGCCTCGGGCACCGGCGTGCTGTTCAGCCGCAACCCGCTCACGGGTGATCCTGCGCCCTATGGTGAATACCTGCACCGCGCGCAGGGCGAGGACGTCGTCTCCGGCAAGTTCACGCCCGAGCCTTTATCCGCGCTGGAAGCCGCGCACCCCGCCCTGCATGCCCAGTTGATGGACGCCGCGGCGCGGCTCGAAGCCGAGAACGGCGACGTCCAGGACATCGAGTTCACCGTGCAGCAGGGCACGCTGTATCTCCTGCAATCGCGCTCGGCCAAGCGTGCGCCGGCGGCGGCCGTGCGCTTCGCCGTCGACATGGTCGACGAGGGCCGCGTCGACATCGACACTGCCCTCGGCCGCGTCAGCGCCGAGCAGGTGCGCACCCTGCTCAAGCCACGCCTCGCGGCAGGTGCCGCGGATGGTGCCGCGACCATGGCGAAGGGCGAAGTCGCCTGCCAGGGCGTCGGCGTCGGGCTCGTCGTCACCGATTCCGACGAGGCCGAGCGTCGCCATGCCGCCGGCGAAGCGGTGGTGCTGGCGCGCGCGACGACCAGTCCCGAGGACGTCCACGGCATGATCGCGGCGGTTGCGGTGGTCACCGAACAGGGCGGTTCGACCTCGCACGCGGCGGTGGTCGGGCGCGCGCTCGGCGTGCCCTGCCTGGTCGGCTGCGGGGTCGGCAGCGTCACCGCGCTGGACGGGCGCGAAGTCACCGTCGACGCCAACGCCGGGGTCATCTATGCCGGCAGGCTCGCGGTCGAGACGCCGTCCGAGGCCGACGACCCGCGGCTGGCCAGGCTCACCGAATGGGCCGCCGAACGCAGTCCGCTGCACGTGGTGGCGCTGGATGTCGCGCCCGCCGACGCCTTCGACCTCGATCACGTCGAGGGCGGCGAGGACCCCGAGCGTCTGCCGGCGCTCATCGACGGCCACCGCGTGGTCCGTGGCGGCGCCATCGAATCCGATGCCGGTGTCGCCGCCGCGCTCGCCGCCGGCGTCACCACCGTCGCTGCGCGCCACCCGCTGCCGGTGATGCTGGCCGCGATGGCCGCCGCGCGCGCGGCGACCTGAACCGAACCCCAAAGACCGCTTTGACCATCGAGGAACCTGTGCCATGAGCCAGCCGTCCCGCGAAGACATCGAGAACCTGATCGAGCTGTTCAACCGCTCGGATTGGGAGGAGATGCATCTCAAGACCGACGCCCTGGAGATCTTCCTCTCCAACGATCCCAAGGCGCGCGCGCCGTCGCAGGCTGCTGCCACTGCCCCCGTTGCCGCGGCGGCACCGGCCGAAGCAGCAGCGCCCGCTGCGGCCACCGCCCTTGCCGCCCCGCGCATGGGCACGGCGGTGACCGCCCACGACGTCGTCATCCCGGCCGGCATGGTCGCCGTGCGCGCGCCCAACCTCGGCACCTTCTACCGCTCGCCCAAGCCCGGCGCGCCGGCCTACGTCGAGATCGGGCAGAAGGTCACGGCCGATACCGAGGTGTGCCTGATCGAGGTGATGAAGCTGTTCACGCCGGTCAAGGCCGGCGTCGCCGGCACGGTGCGCGAGATCTGCGCCTCCGACGCGCAGATGGTCGAGTACGAGCAGGTGCTCGTGATCGTCGAACCGGACGCCTGAGATGCGCCGGGGTCAGACCCCATCGACGAGGCAGACACATGGCTAATCAACGAGTTGGCTTGCGGGGTCTGACCCCGATGCAGCCGGTGCTGGAGCAGGCATGAGTATCAGACGCGTCTTCGTCGCCAACCGCGGCGAGATCGCCGTGCGCATCATCCGCGCCGCCCACGCGCTCGGCATCGAGGCGGTGCAGGCGGTGTCGATGGCCGATCGCGACAGCCTCGCCGCGCGTCTCGCCGATCGCGTGGTGGTGCTGGGGCCGGCGCAGTCGAAAGCGAGCTATCTCGATGCGCGCCTGATCGTGCACGCCGCGCTGGCCACCGGCTGTGACGCCCTCCACCCCGGCTACGGGTTCCTCTCCGAGCGCGCCCAGCTCGCGCGCCTGTGCAACGACGAGGGCATCGTTTTCGTCGGCCCGGATGCGGACGTCATCGACGCGCTGGGCGACAAGCTGCGCGCGCGCGCCATCGCCGAATCCGCCGGTGTGCCGCTGGTGCCGGGCACCGACCAGATTGCCTCGGTGGCCGATGCCCGCAAGGCCGCCGCCGCGCTCGGCTACCCCGTGGTGATGAAGGCCTCGGCCGGCGGCGGCGGGCGCGGCATGTTCGTCGCCCGCGACGAGGCGGCGATCGCGGCTGGCTTCGATCGTGCGAGTTCCGAGGCGCAGGAAGCCTTCGGTGACGGCACGCTCTACATGGAGCGCTACGTCGAGAACGCGCGCCACGTCGAGGTGCAGGCGGTGGGCGACGGCCACGGTCGCGTGGTGCACTACGGCGAGCGCGACTGCTCGGTGCAGCGGCGCTACCAGAAGGTGGTCGAGGAAGCGCCCTGCGCGTTGATGCCCGACGCCCTGCGCACGGAACTCCACGGCGCCGCGGTCAAGCTGTTGTCCGATCTCAAGTACCGGAACGCCGGCACGGTCGAGTTCCTCTACGACGTCGACCGCCAGGCCATCTACTTCATCGAGGTCAACACGCGCATCCAGGTCGAGCACCCGGTCAGCGAACAGGTCACCGGGCAGGATCTCGTGCAGACCCAGTTCCGCATCGCCGGCGGCGAGAAGGGCGCACTGCCGCGCCAGGACCAGGTGCATCTCGCGCGCCACGCCATCGAGTGCCGCCTCAACGCCGAGGATGCCCGCAACAACTTCCAGCCCAGCCCCGGCCGCATCACGCGCTGGGCGCCGCCGAGCGGCGCCGGCATCCGCGTCGACAGCCATTGCACCGATGGCTACCTGGTACCGCCCTACTACGATTCGATGATCGGCAAGCTCATCGTCACCGCGCACGACCGCCCTGCTTGCGTGGCGCGGCTCGCCGATGCGCTCGACGCCTTCGAGATCGAAGGGCTGACCACCAACCTGCCGCTCTTGCGCTACATCGCGCGGCACGAAGATTTCATCGACAACCGCTTTCATACCCGCTGGCTGGAGCAGTCGCTGCTGCCGGCCTTCGAACAGCTATCCAAGGAGTAGCCACCATGGCGCACATCGAATTCCTCGACGAGACCATGCGCGACGGCCAGCAGAGCCTGTGGGGCATGCGGATGCAGGCCGGCATGGCCCTGCCGGTCTCGCCCATCGTCGATCGCACCGGCTACCGCGTCATCGATCTCACCGGCTCCTCGATGTTCGAGTGCCTGATCAAGTACTGCTACGAGAACCCCTGGGAAGGCCTCGACCTGCTGGTCAACTCGATGCCGCGTACGCGCATCCGCGGCGGCATGCGTTCGAACGCCTCGGTCACCTTCGGCGTCACCCCGGACTCGTTGATGGATGCCTGGATGCGGCAGTTGAACGTGCACGGCGTGCGCAGCTTCTGGATCTACGACGTGCTGTTCAACAACGACAAGACCAAGCGCCTGGCCAAACTCGCCAAGGAGTTCGGCTCGGAAATCGCCGGCGCCGTCATGTTCACCCTGAGCCCGGTGCACACCGACGAGTACTACGCGAAACAGGTCGACGAACTCGCCGCCTGCGACGACATCGACACCATCCTCCTCTACGACACTGCCGGGGTGCTCGAGAAGGAACGCCTGTCGACCCTGGTGCCGGCGATCAAGGCCAAGGCGCGCGGCAAGCCCATCGAGTTCCATTCCAACAACCTGCTCGGCCAGTCGGCCAAGGCCTATCTCGATGCCGTCGAGCTCGGCGTGACCATCCTGCACACCGCCGTCAGGCCGATGGCGAACGGCCCCTCGGTACCCTCGGTCGAGATCATGACGCGCAACTGCGAACTGCTCGGTCACACGCACGATCTCGACACCAGCCTCTTCAAGCCGGTCGCCGATCACTTCGAGAAGGTCGGCAAGGCCGCCGGCTTCCTCGTCAACCAGTACGCCGAGTACGACGTGATGTCGATCCAGCACCAGGTGCCGGGCGGCATGGTCGGCACCTTGAAGGCCCAGCTCGTACAGCACGGCATGAGCGAGCGCCTCGACGAGGTGCTGGCCGAGACCGCCGTGGTGCGCCGCGAGCTCGGCTACCCCGGCATGGCGACGCCGTTCAGCCAGCTGGTCGGCACCCAGGCGGTGCTGAACATCGTCACCGGCAAGCGCTATTCCTCGATTCCCGACCAGGTCATCCAGTACTGCGCCGGCTTCTACGGCCAGCCGGCCGGCCCGGTCGACCCCGACATCATGGACAAGATCATGTCCTCGCCGCGCGCGAAGCAGGTCGTCGCCGAGCCGCCGCCGCAGCCGAGCATCGAGGAGCTGCGCCGTGAATACGGCACGGACGACGACGACGAGCTCATCCTCCGCGCGCTCGTCGCCGGCGAGGGCCTGGAGAAGATGCGCACCTCGGGCCCGGTCAAGACCACCTATCCCTACCTGTCGTCGGGCGAGCTCGACCAGGTCGCGCGGCTGATGAAGATCGCGACCGCGCCGGTGGTGCAGGTGAAGTCGGCCGAGTTCGAGCTGTCCTTGAGGAAGTCTTCGTGACGGCACGCCGCGCGGTCATCGTCGACATCGTGCGCTCGCCCTTCGGGCGCGCGCGCGAGACCGGCGCACTGGCCTCGCTGCACCCGGTCAATCTCTACGCCCACGTCATCGAACAACTCGTCCGGCGCACCGGCATCGATCCGCGCCTCGTCGAGGACGTCATCACCGGTTGCGTGATCCAGGTCGCCGAGCAGTCCGGCAACATCGGCCGCCAGGCGGTGCTCGCCGCCGGCCTGCCGGAATCGGTGCCGGCGGTCACGCTCGATCGCAAATGCGGCTCGGCGCAGCAGGCGCTGGACTTCGCCGCCCAGGGCGTCATCGCCGGCGCCTACGACGTCGTCATCGCCGGCGGGGTCGAGATGATGAGCGTGGTGCCGATGCGCATCAACCGCATGGGCAAGGACAACGAGGGCAGCCGTTTCCACGCGCGCTACCCGGACGGCATGATCCGCCAGGGCATCTCGGCCGAGCGCATCGCCGCGCGCTGGGGGCTCGATCGCGAAGCGCTCGATCGTTTCTCGTTGCGTTCGCATCAACTCGCCGCGGCCGACCGCGCCGGTGCCGCGCAGGACATCGCGCCAATCGAGGTCACGGATGCCGACGGCAATACGCGCATCGTGAGCCAGGACGAAGGCGTGCGCGCCGACTCCACGCTCGAGAAGCTGATGAGTCTCAAGCCCGCGTTCGAGAACGCGGAGATGGCCGCGCGCTACCCCGAGATCCGCTGGAGCGTGACCGCCGGCAACGCGAGCCAGGTCACCGACGGCGCCTCGGCCATGCTGATCGTGGAGGAGGGCGTGGCTGCGCGGCTTGGCCTCACCCCGCGCGCCGCCATCACCCACTTCGCCGTCGCCGGCGACGACCCGATCATGATGCTGACGGCGATCATCCCGGCCACGCGCAAGCTCGTCGAACGCGCCGGGATCGCGCTCGACGCCATCGACGCCTACGAGGTCAACGAGGCCTTCGCCTCCGTGCCGCTGGCGTGGCAGACCGAGTTCGGTACCGATCCCGACCGTCTCAACGTGTTCGGCGGCGCCATCGCGCTCGGCCACCCGGTCGGCGCCTCGGGCGGGCGCCTGGTCGCCAACCTGCTCCGCGCGCTCGAGGCGCGCAAAGGGCGCTACGGGCTGGTCACCATGTGCGAGTCGGGCGGCATGGCCAACGCTACGTTGCTCGAACGCCTTTAGGACGGGGTCAGACCCCGCGGGCCAACGCATTGATTTCCGGCGCATCCGCGCCCGTAACGGGGTCAGACCCCGAGAGGACAGCAGCATGACAGGCAGGGTTCAGGACAAGGTCACCATCATCACTGGCGCCGGCAGTGGCATCGGCGCGGCATGTTTCGAACTGTTCGCGCGCGAGGGGGCGACGGTCATCGGCTGCGGCCGGCGGTTGGAGCCGTTGCAGGAGAGCCTGAAGCAGGTCGAGGCCGCCGGTGGTCGCGGCATGGTGGTGTCGGCGGATCTGTCCAAGGTCGAGGATGCCGACCGCGTGGTGGCGGAGACGGTCAAGGCTTACGGCCGGGTCGACATCCTCGTCCATGTCGCCAGCGTCGGCTGGTCGTGGAGCCACGTCAGCGCCAACTCGATGAACGACCTCGCCACCACGCCGCCCGACAAGTGGAACGAGGTCATCGGCATCAACCTCAACGCTGCCTACTACATGAGCCACGCCTGCCTGCAGCACATGCTGCCGGCCGGTAAGGGTTCGATCGTCAACGTCGCCAGCATCTCCGGCATGGTCGGCATGCCGACCGCGCATACCTACTGCTCGGCCAAGGGCGGCGTCATCAACATGACCCGTGCGATGGCGACGACCTACGCCAAGCAGGGCGTGCGCGCCAACTGCGTCTGTCCGGGCTACACCGACACGCCGATGATTTCCGACGTGATGTACCTCTTCGACGACGAGCCGACGGCTAACTACCTGACGCCGATGGCGCGCGCCGGCACACCGATGGAGATGGCCTATGGGTGTCTCTTCCTTGCCTCCGACGAGGCGAGCTACTGCAACGGCATCATCATGCCGATCGACGGCGGCACGGTGGCGCGGCAGTAGTCGTCACCTTGCCGCGGGCGGCGGCAGGTGGCCTCGGCATGCACATCGAATTAGAATCCGATGTGCGTCAATCACCTGCCGACACCGCATGGAATCCAAGACCGCGCGCCTGACCGTCCTCGTCGACCCGGCCAAGAAGAAGGCTTTCGAGCAACTCTGCGCGGCGCAGGATCTCACCCCCTCGCAGGTCGTGCGCCAGCTCATCCGTGACTACCTCGCCCGCCACGGTGTGAGCTACGGCGAGACGCCCGCGCCGGCCAACCCGCAGGTCGATTGAAGGCGACCCTCAGGCCGTCGAAACAAGGCGCCGGGCACAGGCGAGTGCGTCGCCGAAGGCATCGAACTGGCGCTCCTGCCCGACCAGGCCGGTGATGCCGGCGCGCTTCAACTTGGCCTTCACGCGCGGGTTGGGCCCCGACAGCAACACCGCGACATCGCGTCGCTGCAGGCCCGTGATCACTTCTTCGAGGGTCTGCAACGCGGTGATGTCGACGAACGGCACCCAGCGCAGGCGGATGATCAGCACCCGTGGATCGGTGCCCGTGCCGGCCAGCGCGCGCTCGAAGGTCTCCACCGCGCCGAAGAAGAACGGCCCCTCGATGGCATAGACCAGCACCCCGGGCGGCACGCCGTCGAAACCGAGGGCCGCGCACTCGCGGGCCAGTTCGTCGGCGTCTGGTGCGCGTACCTCGACGCTCTCGGCCATGCGGCGAAGGAACTGCAGCGTGGCCAGGATGACACCGATGTTGACCGCGATGACGAGGTCGGCGAAGACCGTCAGGAGGAAGGTGACGAGGAGGATGACGACGTCGGCGCGCGGCGCGCGGCGCACCATGCGCACGCAGTGGCGCAGGTCGCTCATGTTCCAGGCCACCACGAACAGGATCGCGGCGAGCGTGGCGAGCGGGATGCGCGCGGCGAGCGGGGCGGCGAGCAGTACCACGACGAGCAGCGTCACCGAGTGCATGATGCCGGCCAGTGGGCTGCTCCCGCCGTTGCGGATATTGGTCGCGGTGCGGGCGATCGCACCGGTGGCGGCGAAGCCGCCGAACAGCGGCGCGACTAGGTTGGCCAGTCCCTGGCCGACCAGTTCCTGGTTGGAATCGTGGCGCGTGCCGGCCATGCCGTCGGCCACGGTCGCCGACAGCAGCGACTCGATGGCGCCGAGCATGGCGATGGTGAAGGCCGGCCCGATGAGCTTGAGCACCTCGCCGAGCGAGGTTCGCGGCAGCGCGAACTCGGGCAGGCCGCGCGGCACGCCGCCGAAGGCGCTGCCGATGGTGCGCACGTCCGCGGCGCCGAGTGCGGCGGCCAACCCCGTGCCGACGAGGAGCGCGATGAGCGGTCCGGGTACGCGACGCAGGCCCGGCAGGCGCGGGCCGAACAGCGCGGCGGCGAGCGAGACCAGGCCGAGCGCGGTGGTCGTACCGTCGAGGTGTGGCAAGGCCGCGAGGAGGTCGATGAGCTTGTCGTGGAAGTGTTCGCCGCCGGCGGCCTCGAGACCGAAGAACTCCGGCCATTGCCCGACCCAGATGATGACGCCGATGCCGGCGGTGAAGCCGGCGATGACGGGGTCGGGGATGTACTTGATGATGGTGCCGAGGCGAGCGAGACCGAACAGCACCAGGATCAGTCCGGCCATGAGGGTCGCGACCTGCAGGCCGGCGATGCCATGGTCGGCAGTGACGCCGGACAGGATGACGACGAAGGCGCCGGTGGGGCCGGCGATCTGTACCCGGCTGCCGCCGGCGACGGCGACCACGAAGCCGGCCACGATGGCGGTGTAGAGGCCCTGCTCGGGCTTGGCGCCGGAGGCGATGGCGAAAGCCATGGCGAGCGGCAGCGCGACCACGCCGACGATGGCGCCGGCGACGAGGTTCGACGGCCAGTGACGGGCGGCCAGCAGGCCGGCACGGTGCGCTTCGAGGATCGCGGCCATGAACTGGCCCCGGTGTTTTATGTGCGTGATATTATAATTAAATACTCATTATATGTGCGAGCTCGGCGAACGAACGCCGGCCCTGGCGCGCCGCGATCAATAGCCGGCGGCGACGCCGTGGCAATTCGGGAAGTGCACCGCCGGCAAGGCCTCGAAGGCCGGCCGCGCGATCAGGTAGCCCTGGAACAGGTTCACGCCCTGGTCCTGGAACCAGTGCAGCTCGTCGCTGCTCTCGACGCCTTCGGCGATGAAATCGATGCCGAGGTCGAAGCACACCTGGATGATGGCGCGGACGATGGCCTGGCGCGGCCCGCTGCGCGAGATGTCGCGCACCAGCTCCATGTCCAGTTTCACCATGTCGGGCTGGAAATTGGCCAGCAGGTTGAGCCCGGAGTGGCCGGCGCCGAAATCGTCGATCGCGACCAACACCCCGCGGGCACGGATGTCGTTGACCATCGCGGTGAAGCGCCGATGGTCGCGGATGGCCTGGGTCTCGGTGATCTCGAGCACGATGCGCGCGCTGGGCAGACCCGCGCGTGCGGCGGCATCGAAGGTCTGGTCGATGGCCGCGTGCGAATCGGTGATCGCGCTCGGCATGAAGTTGAGGTTGAGCCGCGCCGGGTTGCCGAGGGCGACCGACAACTCCACCGCGCGTTGCCGGCCATGCTCGTCGAGCGCGTGGATCTGTGCCTCGTCGAGCCGGCCGAGGATGGCGCCGGCGGACTCACCGTGGATACCGCGCAGCAGGGCCTCGTAGGAGAACACCGTGCAGGCGTCGATGTCGACGATGGGCTGGAAGGCGTAGCTGTGCGGGAACTCCTCGAAGCCGGCCCGGCGTCGCCGCAGGCGCTCGATGAGCGGACGGCCGATCATCGCGCGACCGCGTCACGGGCGGACGGCCGCTGGCGCCAGCGGCCGCTGGCGAAGGCGCGCAGCAGCTTCTTGGCGCGACCGTCGTCGAGATCGCGCAGGCAGCGCCCGTCCTGGAAGAAATCGTTGAGGCCGGGGGTGGCGATGATCTCGGCGCGGCTCGGCTCGGCGTAGCCCATGCTCCAGTCGGGGAACTGGCGCGCGATGATGGGCTCGCGGATGATCTCGGTCACGTTGCTGTGCCGTGGGTCACCGGCGATGTGCAGGAAGAGGTCGTCGACCGCCTCGGTCTCGCCCTCGAGCACCTGGAAGAAGGCGCCATCGACGTAGAGCAGCATGCCGGTGACGCCGAGCCGCGCGTTCCTCGCGCGTGAGCGCTGGAGCAGTTCACGGCGCGTGGTCTCGTCGAGTTCGTCGTTGGCGGCGCTGCAGTAGATGCAGTGGATCAGGCCCATAGCTGAGGGGTCACCCGGTTCATGGCGCGGCGCGACGGCCACGTCCGCCTCTCTTTACACCTTCCAAGTAGCGGCCTCGGGACCGTGGTCTTTACCGCCGCGGCGCGGCGCGGCGGCTGTTTCGCGGGCCCCACGTGCGGGAAATCCGGGCTAGGATTGGCTCGCAGGCAATCACGTTCGGGGAGGACAGGCAGATGAGCAAGGAGATCAAGTTCCGCAGCCGCGGCATCGAGTGCGCGGGCGATCTGTACCGGCCCAAGGGCCAGCGGCCCAACGAGCGACGTCCGGCGCTGGTGCTCGGGCACGGTTTCTCGCTGGTCAAGTCGACGCTGGTCGAACAGGCCCAGGCTTTCGTCGAGGCCGGCTTCGTCGTGCTCGCCATCGACTACCGCACGTTCGGCGATTCCGGCGGCCGCCCGCGCGGACAGCTCTTCCCGCTCGAGGAAGCGGAGGATTTCCGCAGCGCCATCAGCTACCTGCAGACCCGCCGTGACGTCGACCCCGAACGTATCGGCATCTGGGGCGCGAGCTTCGCCGGGGCCCTGGTCAGCTACGTCGCCGCCGTCGACGAACGCGTGCGCGCGGCCTGCGCCGTGGTGCCGGTGACCGACGGCTGGACGTGGATGCGCCTCTTGCGCACCGAGAGCGATTTCGAGGCCCTGCAGCGTGCGCTCGAGGCCGACCGTGCACGCCGTTTCGCCGGCGAGCGCGGCGAACGCATCCCGGTCGCGGGGCCGGCCGGCACGCTGTGCGGGCTGCCCTACGACCCGCAGGTGGCGGGCTTCTTCGACGCCCTGCGCGACGATCACCCGACCTGGCGCGACACCATCACGCTCGAATCGGTGGAGAAGATCCTGGAATTCAGTCCGCTGTCCTTCGTTCACCGCATCTCGCCGCGACCCTACCTGATCCTCTCCACCGCCGGGCGCGACGTCGTCCACCCGGCGTGGACCGTGGCCGAACTCTACGAGCGTGCGCGCGAACCCAAGCGCCTCGAGTTCCTGCCCTACGACCAGACCGATCTCTACATCGAGCCCGGGTTGTCGGAATCGAACGCGCTGGCCCGGGACTTCTTCCTCGAGCATCTCGGCCCCACCGCCTGAGCATCACCGTGAGCGCTTTCGCCACGCTCGAAGTGGATGGTGACGCCGCTGCGCGCGGGCAGGCCCACGGCGAGGCCTTCCGCCCGCGCATCCAGCGCACCTGCGCCTTCTACCTCGACGAACTCTTCGCCGGCGTGCCGCTCGATCGTGCCGCGCTGCGCGCGCGGGCCGAGACCATTGGAGCCATCGTTGCCAGGCTCGCACCGCGGCAGGCCGACGAGATCGACGGCATCGCCGCCGGCGCCGCTCTGCCGGCGTGGCAGGTGCACCTGCTCAACGCCCGCACCGAGATCCTCAATGCCCGCGTCGACGAGTGCAGCGCGCTCTACTTCGCCGCCAGCCGCGTGCAGGGCCAGACCTGGGACTGGGTCGAGCCGCTGGAGGACCTGTGCGTGGTCATCACCCACACGCGCCCCGATGGCCATCGTTACGTCGCCTTCGGTGAGCCCGGCATGGTCGGCAAGATCGGGTTGTCGGCGGCCGGCGTCGGTGTCTGCCTCAACATCCTCTTTGCGCCCCACGACCTCTCCGGCCTGCCGGTACATGTGCTGATCGGTGCCATCCTCAATGCCGCCAGCCACGACGAGGCGCGCGCGACGATCGACGCCGCAGGCCGTGGCAAGGCCAGCCACCTGTTGGTCGGCAGTGCCGATGGCCGCGCGCTCTCCGTTGAGTTTTTCGGCGACGAGCGTCACCTGCTCGAAGCGGTCGATGGGGTGCTGCTGCACACCAACCACTGCCTGGGGCGCGGCGCCGCCGGGCGCACGCCGGCGCTGACCAATTCCTGTGCGCGTTACGACGACCTGGTGGAACAGGTCACGGCGAACCCGGCGCGTGACCTCGCGCGGGCACGCACCATTCTCTCCTCCACCGCCGGCGGTGCCGATGCCCTGTTGCGCGCCTACCGTCCCTCGGAGGTGTTCCCGGGGCAGCGGGTCGGGAGTTGCGCGACGGTCCTGATGGAACTCGAACACCGTCGCCTGCACGTGCGCCGCGGCCCGGATGCGGCCGCGCCGTTCCAGGTCTTCACCCTCTGAGCCCGCGCGGGAACGGCGCCTCGACACCATGATCTGGGACCGCTACGACGATGCCATGGACGACATCGACGACGAGCAGGACGAACTCACCGAGCGCATCGCCGCGCTCGAGGCGCGCCTGCGCGCACGCGGCATCGACCCGGGCGCCTGGGCGATCCCGGATTTCCGCGGCCAGCACCAGAGCTTCGGCGGTCCGCACGACAGCTACCTCGACGCCAGCGCCGCCTTGAACGCCGTGCGCGGGCGCCTGGCGACGCTGCGCGAACTCGCCCGTGCGCACGGTCTGGCGGCCGATGTGGAGGCACAGGCGGATGCCGAACCGAGGCCCGTCCGCGCCGCCACGGCGACGACGGCCGCAGCGCCGGCGACGCCCGCGCCGGAGCATCCGACCCGTGTCGGCCTGTCGCCGCCGCTCGCAGCGCAATATCGCTGGCTGATTGCCTGGGCGCTGCTGTTCGGCTTCTTTGCCGGCGTCCTCTTCATGCTGATGGTGGGCCGGTGAGCGCGCCGCAGGACGCCCGCCCGGCGCCACCCGCGCGGCGGCGCCTGGACGTCCGTCGCGGCATCGTCACCTCGCTGGTCATCGCGGGCGTGTGCGCGGTCGTCGCGCTGCTCGGCGGGCTTGGGCTCGCCCTGTTCGTCGGCGGCGCTGGCTGCATGCTCAACGGTGTCGGCATGCTGCTCGCCGTCCTCACCCTGAACGGCGCCGCCGTGCGCCTGCACGGCGCGCGCACGATCATCTACTTCGTGCTCGCCATGGCCTGCCTGCCGTTGCTGGAGATGCGTCGCGAGGCGGCCGAGGCCGCCGGCCAGACCCTGATCGCGGCCATCGAACGCTATCGCGAACTGCACGGTGACTATCCCAAGGTCATCGACATGCTGACGCCAGACCTGCTCGCGGAGATCCCGCCGGCCTACACGACGCCGCTCACGCGCGAGGAATTCATCTACCGCCACGGTCGCGATGCCTTCTATCTCATCTACAACCCGGTCGCCGTGACGCCCTACATCTACGACTCGACCACCGGCGCGTGGCGCCTGCGCGATTGAACGATGCCGGCAATCGCACACCCTGTGTGATAATCGCCCGGCATTCCGCGCCCGCGCGCGGGTCACGAACAGGAGAACGACCATGGCGAACGAGGGTTATCACGAACCCGTCGAAGAACTCAGTGCCGAGACGCGCGACATGCACCGCGCCATCACCTCGCTGATGGAGGAACTCGAGGCGGTCGACTGGTACAACCAGCGCGTCGACGCCTGCCGGGACGCGGAACTCAAGGCCATCCTCGCCCACAACCGCGACGAGGAGAAGGAACACGCGGCGATGGTGCTGGAATGGATTCGCCGCCGCGATCCGAGTTTCGACAAGGAACTGCGCGACTACCTGTTCACGACGAAGCCACTCGACCACGACTGAACCCCGCCCGACCGGTGGTCGAAGGGACCTCCCCCTTGCCATGAGCCGTGCCGATTGCATGCACCTGGGCGCCTTCATGCGTCCGGCCAGCATCCACACCGCTGCCTGGCGCTATCCCGGGGGCTTCAGCGACGCCAACTTCAACTTCGCCCATGCCGTGCGCTTCGTGCAGACGCTCGAGCGCGGCTTGTTCGACGCCTATTTCATGGCCGATCACCTGGCGGTGATGAACATGCCGATGGCAGCGCTCAAGCGCAGCGCCACCGTCACCTCGTTCGATCCGCTGACCCTGCTGCCGGCGCTCGCCGTGGTGACCGAGCGCATCGGCCTCGTCGCCACTGCCTCGACCACCTACAACGAGCCCTACCACGTGGCGCGCAAGTTCGCTTCGCTCGACCACATCAGCGGTGGTCGCGCCGGCTGGAACGTGGTGACCTCGGCCAACCCGCACGAGGCGCCCAACTTCGGCCGCGCCGAGCACATGGCGCACGACGAGCGCTACCGCCGCGCGCGCGAGTTCCACGACGTCGTCACCGGCTTGTGGGATTCGTGGGCGGACGACGCTTTCCTGCGCGACCAGGCGAGCGGCGTGTTCTTCGATCCGGACAAGCTGCACGTGCTCGATCACCACGGCGAGTACCTCGACGTGCGTGGGCCGCTGAACGTCGCCCGGCCGGTGCAGGGCTGGCCGGTGATCGTGCAGGCCGGCGCCTCGGACGCCGGGCGCCAGCTCGCCGCCGAGACCGCCGAGATGGTCTTCGCCGGGGTCAACAACCTCGACGACGGTCGCCGCTACTACGCCGATCTCAAGTCGCGCGTGGCCGCCTGCGGGCGCGACCCCGCGCATTGCAAAGTGTTGCCCGGTGCGTTCGTCGTCATCGGCGACAGCGTCGGCGAGGCGCGGGAGAAGAAGGCCCGGCTCGATGCCCTGGTGCATCCCGAATCGGGGTTGGCGACCTTGTCGGTGTTGCTCGGCTACGACGTCGCGGGGCTCGACCTCGACGGCCCCCTGCCCGAACTGCCGCCGACCAACGCCAGCCAGTCCTCGCGCGACAAGCTGGTGGCGATGGCCGAGCGCGACGGGCTGACCGTTGGCCAGCTCGCGAGCTACGTCGGCGGCAGCTTCTCGACGCTCGAGATCGTCGGCACACCCGAGACCATCGTCGACGAGATGCAGACCTGGTTCGAGGCGCACGCCTGCGACGGTTTCAACATCATGTTTCCGTTCCTGCCCGCGGGGCTCGACGATTTCGTCGACCGTGTCGTGCCTGAACTCCAGCGCCGCGGCCTGTTCCGGCGGGCCTATGCGGGTCGCACGCTGCGCGAGCACCTCGGTTTGCCGCGACCGCCCAACCGCTTCTTCGGTGGCCGCAGCGGGGGCAGGAGCAATTGCGGCGCGTAGGCAAACGTGAACAATGGACACCCCGTGGCCGCGGGCGGCCCGGTTCGGACGGCGTACGAGCTCAGCTTTGAGCATCAGCGGCCGCTAACAGCCGCGAGATTCCGCACCAGCCCGCCACGCCCGCCATGTGAGGACAGATGGACTTGTTGATGACCGCCACCCGCGACATTCCGCAGGCCGCGCCGGCCTGCGCGCGCGACGACCCGCGTGTCGCCCAGGAACGCCTGCGCCAGCTGCAGCGCTCGATTGGCCCGGCCTACGTCGGCAGTGTCGCCGTGACCCTGCTCCTGGCAGGCATGTTGTGGGGCGAACTCACCGCGCCGCTGCTGGGCGGCTGGGTGGCCTGGCAGATCCTTGGTACGGTGGCGCGGGCCTGGCACACCCGGGCGAGCCGCGCCAGGGCCGCCACTGCGGGTGCTGATTTCGGCGTCCGGGGGCTGTATGTCGGCATTGGTGCCGCCGGCGTCGGCTGGGGCATGACAGCGGCTTTCGTACCATTGCTGCAAGCGCCGGAACTGCGTGCGCTGATCCCGATCATCGTCGCCGGCGTCACCGCCGGCAGCGCAACGGTCTACGCCCTGGTGCCGCGCGCCGCGCGCATGTTCCTGCTGCTCACCCTGCTGCCGGTCGCCATCGCCTTCCTCACGGCGACGCGCCACGTCGATTTCGTCATCGGCCTGATGGTGAGCTGCTACCTGCTGGTCATGCTGCGCAATGCAAGCAATCTCGACAAGGACATCACCCAGGGGCTGCTCACGCGTTTCAGCATGGCCGACCTGGCGGACGAGCTGCTCGCCTCGCGGCAGAAGACCGAGGGTCTCAATCGCGCGTTGCGCGAGAAAGTCGCGCAACTCGAGGCCACGCAGCAGGAACTGGTTGCGGCGCGTGACGCCGCCGAGGAGGCGGCGACCGCCAAGGCCACCTTCCTCGCCACCATGAGCCACGAGATCCGCACGCCCATGAACGGCGTACTCGGCATGTCCGAACTCCTGCTCGGCACGCCGCTCAGCAAACGCCAGACCCAGCTCGCCGATACCATCCACCGCTCCGGGCGCCAGCTGCTCGGCGTCATCAACGACGTGCTCGACTTCTCCAAGATCGAGGCCGGCAAGCTCGACATCGCCGCTGTCGCCTTCGATCTCCGCGAGTTGATCGAGGATCTCGGCGAGATGTTCGCCGAACCGGCCCACCGAGGCGGGATCGAGCTCGCCTGTGGTGTACCGAACGATCTGCATACCGTGGTGCGCGGCGACCCCGATCGCCTGCGCCAGGTGCTGACCAACCTGGTCAGCAACGCGGTCAAGTTCACCGGGGAGGATGGCGAGGTCGTCATCCGGGTCAGCGCCGAGCCGCTGGTCGGGGAGCAGCAGGCGCTGCGCTTCGAGGTGCAGGATTCCGGTATCGGCATCGAGCCCGAGCACCAGGCACGCATCTTCGACTCGTTCGCCCAGGCCGATGGCTCGACCACGCGCAAATTCGGCGGCACCGGCCTCGGCCTCGCCATCTCGCGGCGCCTGGTCGAGTTGATGGGCGGCGCGATCGGCGTGGACAGCAAGCCCGGACGCGGTTCGACCTTCTGGTTCACCTGCCCGGTGACACGCGCCGACGCCTGTGAACTCGGCGCGCGCGCACGACCGGCGACGCGGCGCGCCGCGATCGGCGGCATGAGCGTGCTGGTGGTGGGGCGCAACGATACCAGCCGCGAATTGCTGGTCGATCAGATCGCCGCCTGGGGTGCCGAGGTCGCTGTCGTCGACGGCGGCCAGCGCGCGATCGAAGCGTTGCGCGGCGCGGCGCGAGGCGCCGAGCCCTACACGGCGATGCTGTTTGCACGCGAACTCGACGACATGACCGCGCCAGACCTTGCCCGTGCCGTGCGCGGTGACCCCGCCACCGCCGGCACGCGCATGATCATGCTGACCACGGTGGCCAATCTCGAATCGACCGGTGAACTGCTGGCCGGCGGCGTCAGCGCCTACCTCACGCGGCCGGTGCGCCAGCGCGAACTGTTCGCCGCGATCACCGGCGGCGCCGCGGCGCTGGCGGCTGCCGAAGGTGGCCCGGTGCGCCCCTCCGGCAACTACCAGGCGCGGGTACTGGTGGTCGAGGACAACAACGTCAACCAGCAGCTCGCCAAGAGCATGCTGGAATCGCTCGGTTGCGAGGTGCGCGTGGTCGAGAACGGCCAGGAAGCCGTCGAAGCGGTGACCGCGAGTCCGCTCGATGCCCTGCGCGAGCCTTACGACATCGTGTTGATGGACTGCCAGATGCCGGTATTGGACGGATACGCCGCGACGCGTGCCATTCGTGCCTGGGAGCGTGAGCAGGGCGATACACCCCTGCCCATCGTCGCCCTCACCGCCAACGCCATGGAGGGTGATCGCCAACGTTGCCTGGAAGCCGGCATGGACGATTACCTGGCCAAGCCCTTCACCCGCGAGGAGATCAACCAGTTGCTCGCCAACTGGCTGCCGGAGACGCCGACGGTGGCCGCCCCGGCCGCGTCGCGACCGGCGTCCAAGCCGGCGGTCGCGGTACAGCCCTCCGGTGCCAGCCCGCTCGACAGCGCGGCGCTGGCACGCATCACGGCGCTGCAGCGCGAGGGCAGCCCGGATCTGCTCGGGCATCTCATCGGCCTGTTCCTCGGCAACACCGCGCGGCTGATGGCCGACGTCGAGGAAGGCATGGCGGCCGGTGACAACGATCGCGTACGTCGTGCCGTGCACACCCTGAAATCGAGCAGCGCCAATCTCGGCGCCAACGGCTTGTCGAAGCTCTGCGCCGAACTCGAGAGCCATGCCCGCGATGGACGGGCCGCGGAAGTCGCCAAGCGTCTCGACGTGCTGCATTTCGAACTCGATGGGGTCATCGCCGCTTTGCGTGCGCTGCGCCCCAACGTGGCGGCCTGAATCGCGCGCACATGGACAAGGAATCCGACATGACGACACGGTCCGCCGCGATGGTGCTGGTGGTCGACGATGACGAGATGCTGCGGGTGCTGACCCGCGCCGCGCTGGAGAGCGCCGGCTTCCGGGTCAGTGACGCTGCCGACGGTGCCGAGCTGGTCGAGGCTTTTCACGCCACGCAACCGGACATCGTGCTGCTCGACGTCATGATGCCGCGCCTGGACGGCTTCGACGCCTGTGCCCTGCTGCGTCGGGAAGCGGCCGCCGAGCACGTGCCGGTGCTGATGATGACCGGACTCGACGATGTCGAGTCGATCAACCGCGCTTACGAGGCCGGCGCCACCGATTTCGTCACCAAGCCGATCAACTTCGACCTGCTCAGCCATCGCCTGCGTTACATGCTGCGCGCCAAGCATACCGCCGACGCCTTGCGCGAGAGCGAGGCACGACTGTCGCTGGCCCAGCGCATCGCCCGGCTCGGCTACTGGGAATCCGACGGCCAGGGTCGTTTCACCAGCCTGAGTGCCGAGATCCACGGCGTGCTCGGCGTTCCGGAGACGGTCGAACTCGGCAGCTTCGCGGCGCTGTCTCGCCACGTCCATGCCGAGGATCGCGCGCAGCTCGACCAGGCGCTGCTCGAAGCGGTGCGCCGTGACGAGTCCTTCGTCGCTGATTTCCGCGTCGGCGGCGACGCCGATGACGCGCGTGCCATCCACCTCGTCGCCATCGCCGACCGTCAGCCCGATGGCACGCGCCGTTACCTCGGCACGCTGCAGGACATCAGCGAGCGGCGTCGAGCCGAGCAGCAGATCCATCGCCTGTCCTTCTTCGACAACGTCACCGGTCTGCCCAACCGCGTCGCCATGCGCGGTCAGCTCGCCCAGGCGCTCGGTCCGGCCGCGCGGCACAACCGCGTGCTGGCGGTGATGTCGATCGACCTCGACAACTTCCAGCGCATCAACGACTCGCTCGGCTTTGCCACCGGCGACGAGTTGCTGCGCGCCGTCGGCGGTCGCTTCCGCCACGCCCTGCGCATCAGCGACGCCATGGCGCGACTGCCGGAGCAAGCACCCGGCGACGCGCTGGGGCGGGCGGCCGGCGACGAGTTCATCGTGCTGTTGCCCGAGATCGGTACCGCCGAGGACGCCGCGGTGGTGGCGCAGCGACTGCGCAACGCGCTGGCACGACCGTTCGACATCGGTGGCAAGGAAATCCACGTGCGGGCCTCGATCGGCATCGCCGTCTATCCCGACGACGGCAACACCGCTGACGACCTGCTCGGCCATGCCGATGCCGCGCTGGCCCAGGCCAAGCACGAAGGACGCGATTGCTACCAGTTTTTCACCGGTGAACTGAACGCGCGCGCATTCAAGCGGCTGACCATGGAGATGCAGCTGCGCGGCGCGCTCAAGCGCGACGAGTTCTCGGTCTACTTCCAGCCCAAGCTCGACGCGCGGACGCTCGCGGTGGCAGGATTCGAGGCCCTCATCCGCTGGCAGCACCCGGAACTCGGTCGCGTCTCGCCGGCCGAGTTCATTCCCATCGCCGAGGAGACCGGGCTGATCGTGCCGATCGGCGAGTGGGTGCTGGACGAGGCCGCGCGTCAGCTCGCGGCCTGGGACGCCGCCGGCCTCGGCGGTTTGCGCTGCGCGGTCAACCTTTCCGGCGGCCAGTTCCGCATCCGCAACCTGGCTGAGCGCGTTACGCGCATCGTCGAACGCGCCGGTCTCAGCGCCTCACGCATCGAGCTCGAACTGACCGAGAGCATACTGATGGAGGACGCCCAGCTCGCCGTGCGGACCCTGAACGATCTCAAGGCCGCCGGTTTCGGTCTTGCCGTCGACGATTTCGGCACCGGCTATTCCTCGCTCAGCTACCTCAAGCGCCTGCCCATCGACGTGCTCAAGATCGACCAGTCCTTCGTCCGCGACCTGCCCGGTGACGCCGACGACATCGCGATCGTCAACACCATCGTGTCGATGGCACGCGGGCTCGGCTTGAAGACCGTGGCCGAGGGCGTCGAAACCGCCGCCCAGCGCGACTTCCTCCGCGAGCAGGGTTGCGACGAGTTGCAGGGTTACCTGTTCAGCCCGCCGAAACCGGCCGAAGAAGTCGAGACCTGGCTGCGCGACTGGCGCGGCGCGGCGAACTGAGCCTCCGGTCGAGCCAGCCCGACGGCGTCGAGCGGGCGGCGGCGCCAAGCAGACATCCGTCTACTGCGGCGCGTCGGGATCGAGCACCTGTGGCACTCCCGCCTGGTGGCGGATGAAGTGGCGCAGGGTGGCGAGCTGGTGGTCGTCGAGGTCGCCGAAGTTCGGCATGCCGTTGGGGCGCTTGGCACCATTGACGACGACATCCTTGAACGCGCCCTCCGCGAGCACGATCGGCGAGGCGCGCAGATCGGGCGCGTAGCCACCCGAGACCGCGCCGCCACCGTGACACATCGCACAGGATTTCTTGAACAGCCAGCTGCCTTCCTCGACCAGGGCGTCGTCGACGACGAAGTTCGGCGCCGCGATCGGCTTGGGGAAGGTCGGTGGGTTGGTCTGCGGTGGGATGTCGAGCGTGCCGTCGAGGGCGAAGGTGTAGAGGCGGCGAACCTGCGCCTTGTAGGCCCAACCGTGCTGCGCGGCGATCGAACCGACCATGGAGGCGCCGGTGCCGCCCCAGCCGACCAGCAGCGAGATGTACTGCCGGCCGTCGAGCTCGTAGGTGATGGGCGGCGCCGAGATGCCGTGGTTGAGCTCGGCCGACCACAGGATTTCGCCATCGGTGGCGCGGTAGGCGACGAAACGGCCGTCAGTCCGGCCCTGGAAGACCAGGTTGCCGTGGGTGGTCAGGGTGCCGGGATTCCAGATACCGGGCAGCTTGTGCTCCCACACCAGGGATTGGGTGAGCGGGTTCCAGGCGCGGATGGCGCCCTTGCCGGCATTGGCCGGGGCGTCGTCGCGCAGGGTGTCGATGCCGGGGTCGAAACCGAATACCGGCGACTTCCACTGGCCGAGGTTCAGGTCGCGGTCGAGGAAGTAGCCCGGCATCTCGACCACCGGGATGTAGGCGAGTCCGGTGTCGGGGTTGTAGCTCATGGCATGCCAGGAGTGGGTACCGACCGGGCTCGGCCAGACGATCTCCTCGCCGTCCTCGTAACGCGCGCCGGCGCGCTCGATCGGGCGGCCGCTCTTGAGATCGACGTGGGTCGCCCAGTCGACCTTGCCGAACTTCTCCGCCGACAGCAGTTCGCCCGTCTCGCGGTTGATGACGTAGAAGAAGCCGTTCTTGGGCGCGTGCAGCAGGGCTTTGATGGTCTGGTCGCCGTACTTGAGGTCGGCCAGCACGATGTCCATGTTCGAGTTGTAGTCCCAGGTTTCGCCCGGCACGGTCTGGTAGTGCCACTTGTATTCGCCGGTGTCGGCGTCGAGCGCCACGATCGAACACAGGAAGAGGTTGTCGCCGCCACCTGGTGAGCGGATCTTCTGGTTCCATGGCGAGCCGTTGCCGGTGCCGATGTAGACGGTGTTGAACTCGGGGTCGTAGGTCACGCCGTTCCAGGCGTTGCCGCCGCCGCCGTGTTTCCACCACTCGCCGTTCCAGGTCTTGGCCGCCATTTCCATGGCCTTGTTCTCGAAGCCGTCGGCCGGGTTGCCGGGCACGATCCAGAAACGCCAGGCCTGCTCGCCGGTCTCGGCGTCGTAGGCGGTGACGTAGCCGCGCGCCGCGCCCCACTCGGTGCCGCCGTTGCCGACCAGCACCTTGCCGCGGAACACCGTCGGCGCACCGGTGATGAACAGGGCCTTGCGCGGGTCCACCGTCATGGTCTCCCAGATGCGCTCGCCGCTCTTCGCGTCGAGCGCGATCAGACGGCCGTCGATGGTCGAGACATAGACCTTGCCTTTCCAGAACCCGAGCCCGCGGCTGACGTCCCACATCACGCGCATGCGCTCGCCCGAGGCCTCGATGTCCTTCGGGTCATAGGTCCACAGCGTCTTGCCGCTCTGCGCATCGACGGCGTAGACGAGGTTGTAGCTGCCCTCGAAGTACATCACGCCATCGACCACCAATGGCGTGCCGTTCAGCGAGCGGTCGTTGGGCAGGTCCTTGTACCAGGCGAGCTTGAGATTCTTGACCGTATCGGCGTTGACCTGGTCGAGCGGGCTGAAGCGTTGCTGCGAGTAGGTGCGGCCGTAGGACAGCCAGTTGGCGCGGTCGGCCTCGTTGGCGAGCGCGGCGTCGTCGACGACGGTGTCGGCCGCGGCGTTGACCAGGCACGCGGTGCTGACGGCGCAGGCGAGCGCGAGTTGGCGAATCATCGATGGTCTCCCCTTGTGTCATGCGCCGCGGCTCGGGCACCGCGGCAAAGGGCGTAATAGTACCGGCAGAAGCCGCGACATGGGGGTGTGCGCGGCGGCCCGACGCATCGGACCTCGTTGATCGCCGTCGTCGCCACGGCGTGAAGCGCGTGGCGACTGTACAGCGCGACCACGCTCAGGGCATAGTCGACCGGGCCGGTGAGCAAGGGGGACGAAGCGATGCGCTGGCGCGGCAATCGACAGAGCGACAACGTCGAGGACAGGCGCGGGCAGCGCACTGCCATGTCCGGGCTGGGCGGTCGCGGACCATCATTGCTGCCCCTGGTGATGCGGCTCACCCGCAGCCGCGGCGGCTGGGTCGTCCTCATTGCCGGCGCTGCGTTGCTGTGGCTCTCCGGCGCCGATCTCGGCACGGTCCTCCGCCTTGCCACCGGCACCGCACCGCCGGCGGTGCAGCAGGGTAGGGTGCAAGAGTCGGCCGCGGAGCGCGAACGCGTGGCATTCATGTCGGTCGTACTGGCCGACACCGAGGACACCTGGGCGGCGCTGTTCCAGGCCACCGGCCAGCGTTACGCCGAGCCGCAGCTGGTGCTGTTCCGCGATGCCACGCCCTCCGCCTGCGGGCTCGGCCAGAGCGCGATGGGACCGTTCTACTGCCCGGCCGATCGCAAGGTCTATCTCGACCTCGCGTTCTTCGACGAACTCGCGCGCCGTTTCGGTGCCCCCGGCGATTTCGCGCAGGCCTACGTGCTCGCCCACGAGGTCGGACATCACGTGCAGACCCTGCTCGGCATCAGCGCGCGCAATCACGCCGCCCGCGAACGCGCGAGCGCGGCCGAGGCCAACCGTCTCAGCGTGCGCCAGGAACTGCAGGCCGACTGCTACGCCGGGGTATGGGCTCATCATGCCCAGCGCGCGCGTGACATCCTCGAACGCGGCGATGTCGAGGAAGCGCTCGGCGCCGCCACGGCCATCGGCGACGATCGCCTGCAGCGTCAGGCGCAGGGGCGTGTGACGCCGGATTCCTTCACCCACGGTACGTCCGAGCAGCGCGTGCGCTGGTTCCGTACGGGGCTCGAACACGGCTCGCTCGAACGTTGCGACACCTTCGCCGCGGCGCAGCTCTGAATCCATCACGGTGGGGCCGATCGAAGACCTCCCGGCCGAGGGCATCGACACGCCGCACGGCCGTCTCTGCAAGCCCCTCGGCGACGGCTGGCAGAGCGGGGTGCTGCTGCTGGAATTCGCTGGCGGGCCGCTGTGCGGCAACCTCGTCGGGCGCATTCCCGGTGACCTCAGCGAGCGCGCGCACCTTCCTCTACGTACCGCTCGTGCTGGTGTTCTTCGCCGGCTACACGCTGTGGGTCGCGCGCCTCAATGCCATTGCCTTCGACGGCCTCGGCCGTGCCGGGCTGAAGACGCTGTTCCTGCTCATCGTGCGGCGCCTTCGGGCCGACACGCGTCGAAGAGGTCTTGCCGAGCGAGGGCAAGCTGCTCGAACTGGCTGTGCGGGCCCAGCGCGCCGGTGTCGCGTTCCGCCCGGCGAGTTATCCCCTCGCGGTCCTGGCCGGTTTCGCAGCGCTCGTCATCGAAACGCGGGTGAGCGCGGGGGGCATGTTCCTGCTCGTCGCTGGCAGTTGCGTGGCCTGGGGCGCGACCCTCGGCTGGCTCGGACGCCGCGGCTGGCTGCCGTTCACGGAAGAAGGCTGATGACGACGCCCGGGCGCGCTGGCCGCGGGTCCGCCAACGGGCTAAGGTCACGAGCGGGGTGCGCCTGCGTGACTGCGCGGCGCGGGTCTGCGGCGAGCGCGCCGGATCGCGCGCACTCCAGTCAATGGTCAACGTGCGAGGGGAGACAGACGTGAACTGGTATATCGAAGTCCTGAAGAAGTACGCGGTGTTCAGTGGTCGGGCCAGGCGCAAGGAATACTGGTTCTTCGTCCTGTTCAACATCATCGTGAGCGTGGTGCTGTCGGTCATCGACGGCGTGACGGGAACGCTCGATACCGAAGGTGGCGTCGGTCTCCTCAGCGGCCTCTACACGCTCGCGGTCATCGTGCCCAGCATCGCTGTCGGCATCCGTCGCCTGCATGACATCGGCCGCTCCGGCTGGTGGTTGTTGATCGTCCTGGTGCCCTTGATTGGCGCCCTGGTCCTGCTCTTCTTCGCCGTGCAGGACAGCCAGCCCGGCAGCAACGAGTATGGGCCGAATCCCAAGGAGGTCGCGGACTGACGGCCGTGCCGCTGCGGCGCGACTAGGGACGCGTCGCGCCCAGAGACCGTTCGGCCGGGGTGGCGAGATCGCGATCCCAGGCCGTGAGCCGGGGCGCGATGTGACGGAACCACAGTGGCGGCACGAGCACCAGCGGCAAGGTGGCGAGATAACCGAGTGGCAACCTCGGCGCACTGTCGCTGGCGTGGAGTTCGGGGTAGTGCACACCAGCCCGGCTGTGATGGTCCGCGTGCCAGGGCAGGTTGAACAGCGCGGCATGGCTGAAGGCGCTGATCGAGTCCCAGGCGTGGCGGGGTTCGATCGGGGTACCCGCTACGCGGACCAGGCCGTAGTGCTCCATGTAATTGAGTGCTTCGAGCAGCAGCTTGTTCCAGGCCGAGGCGAGCAGGAACCAGCCGAGCGCACCGATGCCGCCAGCCCACAGGAAGCCGCCGGCCACCGCCAGGGCGCGCAGGAAGCCGCGCAGCACGCGGTTGTCGACGACGCGCGCGACGGGTTTGCGGCTGGCGAGGCGGGCACGCTCGATGCGCCAGGCCTGGGCAACCTGGCCGAGGCTCGAACGCAGGTAGAAGCGGTAGACGTTCTCACCACGCCGCGCGGTGGCCGGGTCGGCCGGCGTGCCGACCTCGCGGTGATGGCCCTGCACGTGCGCCACCTCCAGACTGCTGTTGAAGGCCAGCGCCAGCAGCCAGCGGCCGACCGCGAGGGCCAGCGGATCACGCGTGCGGTGGACCAGTTCGTGGGCCGTCAGGATGCCGGCCATGGCGATGGCGAGCGCGAACGACCAGGTGCCGCCGAGCCGATCGAGGGCATTGCTGGCATCGCGCGCCCCCAGGCAATCGTAGCCGCTCGCAACTTGGCAGGTGGCGCCGAAGCCGAGCAGGTCGGCATCGGCCAGCGACCAGGCGTAGACCAGGGTCAGCAGGGTGACCGTCGGCAGGAGGCTGTAGAGCGCGAGGTCGAGCAACGCACGATGGGCGTAACGCGGCGGCCGCGGCGCAACCGCGCTACTGAGGACGTCGCCGCCGATCCAGACCACGACGCCTGCAACCAGCCCGCTCCATGCCCAGGAACCGCCCATGAGCAGGCCGAGCATGGTCGCCGCGACCAGCAGATGGGTGCCGAAGTAGCGCAGGTAGGCGCGCATCGTCGCGCCGTTCAGGACGCGGTCCCGCCGGCGGCGGGCAGGTTGAGCAGGACCACGCCGGCGACGACGCAGGCGATACCGGCGATCTTGTAGCGGTGGACGCGTTCGCCGAGCAGGGCGATGCCGAGCAGGGCGGCTCCCGCCGTGCCGCCGCCGGCCCAGACCGGGTAGACGCTGCTGACCGGCAGCACGAGCAGCGCGCGACTGATCAGCCAGAAGGCGAGCGCAAAGGTCACGAGCGCACCGATGGCCGGCAGCGGGCGGGTGAAACCGTCGCTCCGGCGCAGCAGCAACGCCGCCGTGACCTCGGCCGCAATGGCGCCGCCGACGAGCAGCCAGGCGCCGGTCATGGCGAACGGGTTCCGCGTGTTTCAGCAACCACAGGCTTTCTCGGCGACGCGATTGATGAGCACCACGCCGGCGAGTACGAGGGCGACGCCCGCGCCTTTGACCAGCGTCAGCGGTTCGCCGAGCCAGGCGACGCCGAGCACGGCCACGCCGACCGTGCCGCCACCCGCCCACACCGGGTAGGCGATGCTCACCGGCAGCGCACGCATGACGCGGGCCACGATCACCAGCGCGGCGCCGAAGGCGGCCAGCGCGAAGAGTGTCGGCAGCGTGCGCGTGAAGCCGGCGCTGAAGCGCAGTCCCAGCGCGCCGGCGGTCTCGCCGGCGACGGCGAGACCGAGCAGGGCCCAAGCCCAAGCGGGGCCCTGGGCGGGCCGCCGGTCCAGTGTGATCGATTCCATGGAGCCGCGCTTACAT
Organism: Gammaproteobacteria bacterium; assembly: GCA_050184115.1. Classification (GTDB taxonomy): domain Bacteria; phylum Pseudomonadota; class Gammaproteobacteria; genus JACKNG01. The sequence goes on from JBFXAQ010000014.1 coordinate 34,609, forward strand.
TTTCGATAATTCGAAAATATTAACAGACGAAACGGGGAAATCCAGGCTGGTACGTATTTCGCCCGCGCAGCGGTCACCGGACGCCGGGCGGGCCGGCCGGGCGGCCGGTCGAGGGGGCGCCGCGCGGAATGGCAATCGCCGGGACCGGCGCGCGGGACTCGTGGGTCAGCGCTTGCCCTTGCGCAGCATCCGTAGATCGCCTTCCAACGCCTCGTGCAGGTCGTGGTTGTCGAGCTCGTAGTAGACCTGCTTGCCGTCGTTGGTGGTGCTCAACCAGCCACGGTCCTTGAGTTGCTTGAGCTGCTGTGAGGTGGCGGCGAAGCTGAGCCCGAGGAGGCTGGCGATGTCGCCGACGCACAGGGGGCCGACGCGGCCGAGCGCGAGCAGGATCTTGATGCGCACCGGATTGGCGATGAGCTTGTAGAGCTCCGCCATGCGCGGCAGAACCTCGGCGTCCTGCTCCAGCTTGCGCGCGGCGCGCGCTACTGCGCGTTCGTCGCGCACGACGATGTTGGGCGTGGAGGGCATGCGGCCACCAGTGTTCTGCAGGTGGCATATTCTCGAACTTTTCTTCGCCCCGCGCACGGTGTGCGCGGGGCAGTGCGATGTCGTGGCCGTCGCCCTGGATGTGGCCGTGCGCAATGAGCGTGGTGATCGCCGTCGACCCCGCCGACGTATCGACATACATGCGTTTGCCGCCTGCTCCACGCGGCGGCGATAATCGCTCCGCCCCGATACCGAGCCCGTGCCGACGTGACCACCGGAGACCTCCACCGCTTTTCCTTCGACGGCCTGCCGGTTCGCGGCGCGCTGGTGCGCCTGACGTCGAGCTGGCAGGAGGCCTTGCGTCGCCGCGCCACGGTGGGCGCGTTTCCACCCGCCGTGCGCCACCTGCTCGGCGAGATGTCGGCTGCCGGTGCGCTGATGCAATCGGCGATCAAGTTCGACGGCGCCCTGGTGCTGCAACTCAAGGGCGACGGCCCGTTGCGCATGGCGGTGGCGGAAGTGAGCTCGGCGCTCAGCTTCCGCGCCACCGCGCAGGTCGTCGCCACCATCGAGGGCGCGCCCGAACTCGGCGCCATGGTCAACGTCGACGGCGGCGGTCGCTGCGCCATCACCCTCGATCCGCGCGACCGGCCGGCCGGCAAGCTGCCCTACCAGGGTATCGTGCCGCTGGAGGACGCCAGCGGCGCGTCGCTGCGCCGATTGTCCGATGCGCTCGAGTTCTACATGCTGCAGTCCGAACAGCTCGCCACCCGTTTCGTGCTTGCCGCCAACGACGAGATTGCCGCCGGGCTCATGCTGCAACACATGCCGCCGGGCGCCGACGCCGAGCGCCACGAGCGACCCGATCCGCACCGACCGCACGCCGAGTTCGAGCGCCTTGCCACGCTCGGCGCGAGTCTCACCGCCGAGGAGCTGCTCGGACTGCCGCCGGCCGACATCCTGCGCCGGCTGTTCTGGGCCGAACAGCTGCGCCAGTACGAACCGCGCGACGTCGCCTTCGCCTGCTCGTGCAGCCGCGCGCGCGTCCAGGGCATGCTGGTCGGGCTCGGGCGGGCGGAGGTCGAGGACATCATCGCCGAACGCGGCGAGGTCGAGGTCGGTTGCGACTTCTGCGGCGAGCATTACCGTTTCGATGCCGTCGATGTCGGCGGACTGTTCACGCCCGCGCGCGATCAGCCGGGTTCCACCGATACGATGCAATAGACCATGACGACGATCTTCCTCGCGCTGGCCGCCGCGCGCGTGGCGTGGCGGGCCGGGCGCGGCCTCCTGCTCGCATTCGCCGCCGTCCTGCTGGCCGTACCCGCCGGCGCCGCCATCACTCCCGATTTTTCCGCTTACGTCACGGTCGCCAGCGAAGCGCTGGCGCCGGGCAAGGTCGCCGGCACGGTGCGCAACATCAGCGGCGGGCCGCTGCGCGGCGTCGTGCTGCGGGTGCGCCACGAATGGCGCTGGTCGGGGCTCGACGGCGCCAAGGGCGGCAGCCTGGTCGAGACCCGCCGGGTGACGCTCGGCGAGCTGGTGCTGCCGGGCGATTTCGCCGGCTTTGCCTCCATCCACGAACCCGGCGCGCGGGTGCCGGCGCATGCGCGCTACACCCACGATGTGACGGTCCTCGAACTGACCACCGTCGGCCTCGCGCCGTGACCGTCGCGCGCGTATGAAGCTGTCGCTGCGCGAACTGACCGCGTTCGGCCTGCTCAGCGTGCCCCTGTCGACTGGCGGCCTGCCGCTGGTGCTCTATCTCACGCCCTTCTATGCCCGCGAACTCGGTGTCGGTCTCGCCTCGATCGGCCTGGTGCTGACCCTGGTGCGGATCACCGACGTCGTCACCGATCCCCTCATCGGCGCCTTGTCCGACCGCACGCCGGCGCGCTTCGGTCGCCGCAGCCTGTGGATCGCGCTCGGCCTGCCGGTGATGGCGGCGGCGACCTGGGCGGTGTTCGTGCCTCCGGCGTCACCGGGGCCACTCTACCTGTTCGTCGCGGTCGCCCTGCTCTACTTCGGCTGGACCCTGATCGGCATCCCGCTGTCGGCCTGGGTAGCCGAAATCTCGGAGGACTATCACGAGCGTTCGCGCATCAGCGGCGCGCGCATCTGGGGCGGACTGCTCGGCTCGGTCCTCGCCATCGTCGCGCCGCTGGTCGTCGTTAGCCTCGCCGCGGCCGGACTGGAGAGGTTCGCCGCCGACGGTCCGGACAGTCTCGCACCAACCCTGCGCCTGCTGGCCTGCGTGACCATCGCCCTGCTGGTGATCGCGGTGCCGTGGTTGCTCGTCACGGTGCGCCAGCCGGATTTCGCACGACCCGGCCAGGCTGACCTGCGCGGCGGTTTCAGGCTCGTGCTCGGCAACCGCGCCTTCATGCGACTGCTCGCCTCCGGCATGTGTGCCGCGATCGGTTGGAACTCCATCAACACCCTGTTCGTGTTCTTCGCCACGCAATACCTCGGCGCGGCGCAGAACGAGTGGCCGATCATCGTACTGGTCTACCTCGTTGCGCAGCTCATCGGTACGCCGGTCATCGTGCGGCTCGCGCCGCGCTTCGAGAAGCACCGCATGCTGGCGGTGCTGTCGCTGACACAGATCGCGATCTTTTCGCTCGTGCTGGTGATGCCACCTGGGCACTGGCAGCTCTACACCCTGCTCAACGTCTTTACCGGCCTGCTCGCGCCGGTGGTGCCAATCCTGGCCCCGTCGATGGCAGCCGACGTCATCGACGAGGACATGCTGGTCTCGGGCCAGCAACGCGGCGCCTTGTTCATGGCGCTGTGGGGCATGGCCGACAAGCTCGCCGTCGGCATCGCCGCGGGTATCGCGCTGCCGCTGGTGGCGGCGCTCGGTTTCGACCCCGCCGGCACGAACGACCCGGCGGGGCTGCGCGCGCTGCACCTGTCGTTCTGCCTCGTGCCGGAACTCTTCTTCGTCGCCTCGGTGGCCTTCATCTGGAACTACCCGCTGACGCGTGCACGGCACGCCGAAGTGCGTGCGGCGCTGCTCGCGCGGCGGCTGGCGCAACCGGCGAACTGAGCGACCGGCGCCGTGCGCCAGGGCACGGCGGCAAGTACACTGTCGCCCTGCGCCGCGCTGCCGTTGCGCGGCACCACGACATATCGAACGAGACCATGAGCGCAGCCACGCCCGGACCGACCTCGCACAGCTATTTTTCGCAGCGCCTGCGCCTGCACTACGTGGACTGGGGCAATCCCGACGCACCACCACTGCTTCTGCTCCACGGCGGGCGCGATCACTGCCGTAACTGGGACTGGGTGGCCGAGGCATTGCGCGACGACTGGCACATCATCGCGCCGGACCTGCGCGGGCATGGCGACAGCGAGTGGTCGGCCGACGGCCACTACCCGATGGAGTGCTACATCTACGATCTCGCCCAGCTCATCCACCAGCAACAGCTTGCGCCTGTGACGATCGTCGCCCATTCGCTCGGCGGCAACATCGCGCTGCGCTACACCGGCTGCTATCCCGACACCGTACGCCGCCTCGTCGCCATCGAGGGTCTCGGCTTCTCGCCGGCCAAGCTCGCCGAGCGCGACGCGATCGGACTCGACGAGCGCCTGCGCGACTGGATCGACGACAAGCGCCAGCTCGCCGGCCGCCTGCCGCGGCGTTACGCCTCGATCGAGGAGGCCTACCAGCGCATGCAGGAAGAGAACAAGCATCTCTCGCCAGCCCGCGCGCGGCACCTCACCATCCACGGCGTCAACCAGAACGAGGACGGCACGTATTCGTGGAAGTTCGACAACTACGTGCGCTCGTGGCCGGCCTATGACATGCCGCAGGCGGACGTCGAGCGCCTGTGGCGCAACATCACCTGCCCGACCCTGCTGCTCTACGGCAACGAGAGCTTCGCGTCCAATCCGGCGGAGGACGGCCGCGCGCGGCATTTCACGAACGCGCGCATCGAGACCATCGAAAACGCCGGGCACTGGCTGCACCACGACCAGTTCGAGCGCTTCATGGAACTGGTGCAGGACTTCATCGCCGCCGGTGACGCGCGCTGAACGACTGCGGCGCGGGCGAGTGGGGTGGGCGAGTGGGGTCAGACCCCGAAGCTCAAGGGTTTGTTTCAGCGAGACTATCTGTTGACGACGGGGTCTGACCCCGACAGGTAAGTGGTTGATTGAGGTTTGTCGGGGCGGGAGCGCCCGGGCAGCCGGACGGACGGAGGACGAAGGTGCGAGCACTCGAGGAATTCCGCGCGCAGACGCGCGCCTGGCTGGAAGAGAACTGCCCGCCGTCGATGCGCACGCCGCTGCCTGACGAGGAGCGCGTGTGGGGCGGGCGCAACGCGACGTTCAGGCACCCCGACAGCAAGCTGTGGCTGGAGCGCGTCGCCGCGCGTGGCTGGACCGTGCCGACCTGGCCGGTCGAGTACGGCGGCGCGGGTCTCGACGCCGAGCAAGCCCAGGTACTGCGCGAGGAGATGGCCCGGCTCAAGTGCCGCCAGCCGCTCGCGTCCTTCGGTATCTGGATGCTCGGCCCGGTGCTGCTCAAGTACGGCACCGAGGCGCAGAAGCGCGAGCACCTGCCCAAGATCGCCCGCGGCGAGATCCGCTGGTGCCAGGGTTACTCCGAACCCGGCGCCGGCTCCGACCTCGCGTCACTCAAGACGCGCTGCGAGGACCAGGGCAACCACTACCTGGTCAACGGTCAGAAGATCTGGACCTCCTACGCCAACTACGCCGACTGGATCTTCTGCCTCGTGCGCACCGATACCAGCACCAAGCACAACGGCATCTCCTTCATCCTCTTCGACATGGCGAGCGAGGGCGTGGAGACGCGCCCGATCACCCTCATCAGCGGTGCCTCGGTGTTCTGCGAGACCTTTTTCACCGACGTCCGCGTGCCCAAGGACAACCTCGTCGGCGGCCTCAACCAGGGCTGGACCATCGCCAAGGAACTGCTCCAGCACGAGCGCGGCATGATCGCCGAGATCGGTCGCACCATCGGCGGCACGGTGCCGCCGGTCGACGTCGTCGCGCAGCACTACCTGGCCGACGCCGACGGCCACATCGGCGAGCCTGCGCTGCGCGATGCCGTCGCCCGCCACGTCATGAAGGACCGCGCCTTCGGCCTCACCATTCGCCGCGCCGCGCAGGAGAGCGAAGCCGGCACGGCCTCGGGTGGCCTGTCGTCGATGTTCAAGTACTACGGTACCGAGCAGAACAAGGCCAAGTTCGAACTCATCATGAAATGCGCCGGCCACAACGCACTCGGCTGGGAGGGCGGAGGCTTCAGTGCGCAGGAACTGGAGATCTGCCGCACCTGGCTGCGCTCGAAAGGCAACTCGATCGAGGGCGGGACCTCGGAGGTGCAGTTGAACGTCATTGCCAAGCGCGTGCTCGGCCTGCCGGATTGAGGGAGAAGCGATGAACCTGGTATTGAACGACGAAGAGGCCATCCTCAAGCGCGGGGCGCACGAGTATTTCGGCGAGCGTCTACCGGTGGCCGCCCTGCGCCGCCTGCGCGACGAGCGCGTTGTCGACGGCTTCGACCGTGCGGCCTGGGCCGAGATGGCCGACATGGGCTGGGCCGGCGTGCTGCTGCCGGAGGCCTACGGTGGCGCCGGTTTCGGTTACCGCGGCATGGGCCAGATCCTGGAAGAGGCCGGGCGCACGCTGGCCGCCTCGCCGCTGGTCGCCACCGCCCTGAGCGCCGCGCCGCTGGTGCTCAGCGCCGGCAGCGAGGCCCAGCGCGAGGCCATCTTGCCCGCGGTCGCGGCCGGCGAGTGCCTGCTCGCGCTCGCTGTCGACGAGGGCGCGCGCCATGCGCCGAACCGGATCGCGACCACCTGTACGGCGGTCGAGGGCGGCCTGCGTCTCGACGGCACCAAGGTGTTCGTGCTCGATGGCCACGTCGCCGATCACTTCGTCGTCGTCGCACGCAGCCATGGCGCGGTCGATGCCGAGGACGGCATCAGCCTGCTGCTGGTGCCGGCCGACACCGCCGGCATCCGGGTCACCCGCACCGCCATGGTCGATGCGCGCAATGCCGCGCAGGTCGTGTTCGATGGCGTGACGGTCGACACCGGCGCCGTGCTCGGTACGCTCGGCGACGGCTACGCCGCCCTCGAACGTGCGCTCGATGGCGCGCGCGCGGGCCTCGCCGCGGAGATGCTCGGCAGCGGACTCGAAGCCTTCGAGCGCACCATCGCCTATCTCAAGTTGCGCGAGCAGTTCGGGCAGAAGATTGGCGCCTTCCAGGCCCTCAAGCACCGCACCGCGCTGATGTACTGCGAGATCGAATTGACCCGTTCGGCGGTACTGGCCGCGCTCGATGCTCTCGATGCCGGTAGCGCCGAAGCCCCGGCCCTGGCCAGCCTGGCCAAGGCCCAGGCCTGCGAGATGCTCGAACTGGTCACGAACGAGGCGGTGCAGATGCACGGCGGCATCGGCATGACCGACGCCGAAGAGATCGGTTTCTTCCTCAAGCGCGCGCGGGTCGCCCAGCAGACTTTCGGTGACGCGGCCTGCCATCGCGATCGCTACGCGCGCCTGGCGGGTTTCTGAGCCGCTCGCGATGAACGCTTACGAGGTGCGCCTGCGCACCGCCGGCGGCGAACGCAGCATCACTGTCGAGGCGGAGACGGCCGCCGCCGCGCGTGACGCGGTCGAGGCGACGCACGACGACGAGATCGTCGCCGTGCGCCTGCTGCATGTGCTCTCGTTCAGCTGCCGCGTACGCGACGGACGCTGAGGCAGGCCGCGCCCGCACCTACTTCCGGGCGTGATGGCCGGCGGCGTGCTGCGTGGCGCGCTGGGCGGCGACGACGTCGCCGACCTTGCGCGTCGGATCCTTCTGGCATTCCGACCACACCTGGTCGACCTCGACCGGTAACCAGTCCTCGTCGATGACCTCGGTCATGACGCCGTCGCGGGCGTTCCAGCCATCGTGCCAATAGACCACCTCGGGCACGTACTCCATGTCGGTGACGAGGAGGTCCTTGCAGGTCAGGTCTCTCGGATGCCCGGTGGACGCTGCGTGATGTTCGGCAGCGGTGACGCCACCGCCGGTCACCAGGGCACCGAGGACCAGGACGGCCATTACGTGGGTTCTCTTCATGACGGCTTCTCCTGCGCGTTGTCGCGGTGATGTCCGCTGGATGCTTGGACCGCGACGTGGGCGAATGTCGGTTACCGTCTCCTGGCCGCCTGATTAAGGATTGGTAAGGTCGGCACGCGGGTCGGCGGCCTTCACCGCCGGCCCGTTGTTGCCTTCGGCCGTGTCCGCGCCCGTGGCCACCACCGTGATGGTGGCCGTCGTCGCCGGAGTAGTACTCGATCGCCGGCCAGTCGATTTCCGCGACCCGACGGCCCATCACGGGTGAGTCGAGATTGCGGTCGACGAAGTGGTTGCCACCGTAGCGACGCGCTACCGGTCGAAGCACGCTGAGACAGGTCGAGCGCGCCGCGCGACGTCGGGTACTACGAAGCGACAGCGCAACTGACGGCCGTGTCCGGTCGCGCGGGCAGCAGCGTCACGGTATCGCCCAGGTGCACGATTCCACCGCTGATCACCCGCGCCGTGATGCCGCCGTGGCCGCGCACGGCGTTGTAGCCACCGGCGCCGAAGGTCTCCTCCATGCGCGAGCAGGGATGGCAGGCGCCGGTGCCCTCGAGCAGCGTCGCACCCATGCGGAAACGACGTTTCGCGAGCGCGAGGAGATTGATCCCCGCGACGACGACGTTGCGACGAAGCAGCGCCGGGTCGATGTCGTCGCGGGCGAGGAGGGCGGCGAGCACGGCGAGGTGCTCGTGCTGGACCAGGGTCACCTGCCGGCGCCCGGAACGGCCAGCGTAGTGATCGCCCGCGATGCCGCTGGCGGCGTCGAGGATCAGCCTGTCGCAGGCCGTGAGCGGCGCGCGCCGCGCGGAGCGGGCGCCGAGCCACGTCACCCGTCCACTGCGCGGCAGGCTGTCGAACAGCTCGGCGAGGGTCGGCGTCATCAGCGCTGCCCGGTTGCGGCGCGGCGCCGGCTCAGGCCTTGCGCGGCGCGGCCTTCTTCGGCGCCTTTTTCTTCGTGGGCGTCTTCTTCGCGGACCGCGCGCCGGACGCCTTGTAGGCATTGAACAGGCGCTCCTTGGGATACTCCGCCCCGGCGACGTGCTCGATGGTCGAGATGCGCACCATCTGGTAGATGCGGATGCGGAACTCGGGGTCGCAGGACATGCGCACGTAGAGATCGCGCGGGGGCACGCCGTAATCCTCCGCCAGCCATTGCATGAGGTTGGCGGTGGCATCGTAGACCGCGTGCTCGAGCGGGCGATTGATGCCGACGGCGACGATGGAGTCGGGCTTCTCAATGCGCACGCAAGGCAGGCGCTTGTTCTTCACCACCGTGCAGGAAAGTTGCACCGTGGCTCGCGTTTCGTCGGCGATGCCGGTGAACTCGGTGTCGCCCTGGCCGCCGTGGCAATCGCCGATGTAGAGCAGGCCGCCGTCGTTGTAGCTGTTGAGGTAGACGGTGTGGCCGGCGCGGATGTCGCGACAGTCGATGTTGCCGCCGAACGGGCCCTGGCCGAGCACCGAGGTGAAGACTTCACGCTCGGGCGCGGTGGCCAAGGTGCCGATGAACGGTTCGAGCTTCCAGGTCAGCGAGTCGGAGTACTTGCCCCAGCCGTCGCGGGTATGCCCGCTCGGCCCCGGCAGGTGTTCGATGACGTGGACGTAGCCCTGCGCGCAGTCCTTGTAGCGCAGCGAGTCGCCGAGCGGGCCCATGCCGGGGATGATGCCCGAGAAGCCGTAGCGCCAGGGATCGATCCAGTCGATGTGCACGGCGAGCACGTCGCCGGCCTTGCAGCCCTCGACGAAGATCGGGCCGACCACCGGGTTGAACAGCCCCGGCGTGGCCTTGGCGAGGCTCGCGAAATGCTTGCCCTCGAAGCCCATCACCTTGGGGTGGTCGCTGTCATCGGCGATCATGCCGGACAGGGCGTCATCCGTTTCGACCCGGAAGGTCTCACCCGGCTTGACCTTGAGGCATGGCTTGTCACGGTTGTCGAAGGCGTATTTCTGGACCTTGCGGCGCTTGATCGTGCGCATCGTTTTCCCTCCCCGGATGGATGTCACCGAGCGGGCATTCTAAGCCCGCGACGCGGGCAAATTGCCCTGTCTGCTCGTATGACCGGCGCGTAGCGTGGTCGACGAGCCGGGACTGCGACCCGGTCGGAGGAGGACCCAACCCATGACCCAGCGACCAGCCGCGCTCGTGCGCTTCGACGACGCCAGCATCAACTGGCGCCGGCTCGGCGAGTTCGAGCATTTCCACTACACCATCATCGACGTCGACCCGGACAACGAGGTCGCCGATTTCGCGCTGCGCTTCGTGCCCGGTGAACGCATCTTTCTGCACCGCCACCGCGCCCACACCAACACCACCGTGGTGCAGGGCGAGCACCGCATCTACGAACCGGCCGGGGACCTGCGCGAGGTGCGCCCACAGGGCAGCTACACTTCGTCGCCAGCCGCGCCCGAGCCGCATGCCGAGGGCGGCGGGCCGGACGGCGCTGTCGTCGTCTACCAGACCCGCGGCAGCGCCGACGGCGTGGTTTTCGACGTCCTCGACGAGGCCCACAACGTGGTCGGCACGCTCGGCGTGAACGACCTCACCCAGTTGTTCGAACTGCAGGGGCGACGTCCCGGCGCCTGAACCGCGAGCGTCCCCGCGCGCCACGATCGGGGGTATCCTGTCGCCGGCTTCGCCACGGGCCGGGCGGTGGCCGTCCACACCCGGTCACCACCCAACGTGTCCACAGGTGATGACGGTGCAGGTTACCCCCGTCCAGGTTCTCGATTTCTATTTCGGCACGCGCCTCGACGACGTCGCCGCCGCGCGCGCCTGCCTCGACCGCTGGTTCACGTTCGACCGCGCCTTCGACGCCGAGGTCGATGCACGCCTCGGCGCTGCCGTGCGGCACGCCCTCGACGGTGGCTTCGGCGAGTGGAGAGGCGAGGCGCGCTCGGCGCTGGCACTGGTCGTCCTGCTCGACCAACTGCCGCGCAACATCTTCCGCGGTACCGCGCGTGCCTTCGCCGGTGATGCGCGGGCGCGCGCGGTCGCTTTGCAGGCATTCGAAGACGGCCACGACCACGCGCTCTCGCTGACCGAGCGCATCATCCTGCACATGCCGCTCGAACACGCCGAGGACCTCGCCCTGCAGGAACGCTGCGTGGCCGGCTACGAGGCCCTGCACGCGGCGGCCGACCCGGCCTGGCACCCGATCACGAGCGCGGCGCTCAAGGCCGGCCACGACCACCGTGCGGTGATCAGGCGCTTTGGCCGCTTCCCGCATCGCAACGTCCTGCTCGGCCGCGAATGTACGGCCGAGGAGACCGCCTACCTCGCCGAGAACCGCAGCGCCTGGGGCCAGGGTGCGGCCGATCTCGAGAAAATCTGAAGTTCCACTTCGCGACGCCACCATCGCCCCAATGAGCAAGACCCTGTGGACGCGCCCGGTGACCCCGGCCGACATCAACGAACTGCACCGCGCAACCGCCTGTGAGAGCCTCGGCATCGAGTTCGTCGAGATCGGGCCCGACTACATGCGCGCGACCATGCCGGTCGACGCGCGCACGGTACAGCCCTATCGCATCCTGCACGGCGGCGCCTCGTTGCTGCTGGCCGAGACCCTGGCCTCGTGCGCGGCTGCCTTTGCCGCGCCGCCCGACCAGCGCGTGGTCGGGCTCGAGGTCAATGGCAATCACCTCAAGTCGGCGCGCACCGGCCACGTCACCGGCACGGTGCGGCCGGTACACGTCGGCCGCAGCACGCAGGTCTGGCAGGTCGAGATCGTCAACGAAGCCGGTGAGCTGTGCTGCCTGTCGCGGGCGACGCTGGCCGTGCTGCAACCCTCCAGCGGTTGATTGTCGCGCGCGCGAACCGGTGCTAGGTTCGCCTGCGACGCACCCGCCCGCGGTGCCCTGAGGGGAGCTGAATCATGGCCAACCTGAGCCCGGTGCCGTTCGCGGACATCCCGGACTACCTGCAGAACGTCATGCATGCCTACGACGACGAACTCGGCGGTTCGGGTTTCGTCCAGGTGTTCGCGCATGCACCCGAGGTGTTCAAGCACTTCATCGATTTCTATTTCAAGCTCGAGCTCGAGACCCGTGGCGTGGTCGACGGCGTCATCACCGAACTGGCCCGCCTGATGGTGGCGCAGAAGAACAATTGTCATCTCTGAATGGGCGCCCGCCTTGCGGTCGCAAGGCAGGCAGGTCTGGACGAAGCGAAGATCGCGGAGGTTCCGCGTTACCGCGAGAGCGCGCTGTTGAACGCGCGCGAGAAGGCGGCCATCCATTACGCCGAGGTGCTGGCCGGCGATCACCAGTCGGCTGACCAGGCGTTGTTCGACGAGTTGCGCACCCAGTTCAGCGAAGCGGAGATCATCGACCTCGGTATTCGCATCATGACCTTCGTTGGCTACGGTCGGCTGGTGCGCGTGCTCGGGCTCGAGATCGGCGGTACCTGTCCGCTGCCGCACCCGGGCTGAGCGACGCGCGGGACGGGCGCGACGCGGGCACCGAGGTACCCGCGGTGCGCCCGCGGCCGGCGTCGTCGAGGTGGCATTTCAGGCGTTCGCTGGCAGCCGCGCGAGCAGTTGCTCGGCGGCGCGGACGAGGGCGTCCTGGTGGGGCTGCAATTCCTGCTGCCCCATGTTGCCGAGGATGGCCTGGAAGGGATCGACGAGACCGGTGTCGACGCCGGCCAGGGTCTCGATGACGGCGTGGGCGAAGAACGGCACGGTCGGCGCGCTGTAGCCGCCCTCGTGGCACATCACCAGGCGCCCGTCGCAGCACTCGTCGGCGAAGCGCATGAGCTTACGCGTCAAGGCGCGATAGCCCTCGCTGGTCATCATCTGGCGACCCAGCGGGTCGTAGGCGCCGGCATCGAAGCCCGACGGCACGAAGATCAGCTCCGGGCGGTACTTCTCCAGCGCCGGCAGCACGACGCGGTCGAACACCGCCTCGTAGGCACCCACGCCCGAGCCCGGCGGCAGCGGCACGTTGATGTTGCAGCCGGCACCACGGCCCTCGCCGTTCTCGTGCAGGAAGCCCGAGTTGTGCGGGAAGCAGCGATCCTGGTGTACCGAGATGGTCAGCGCGCGTGGATCGTCGTAGAACGCCGCCTGGGTGCCATTGCCGTGGTGCACGTCCCAGTCGACGTAGGCGATGCGCGCAAGCCCGCGCACGTCGAGCGCGTGGCGCCCGGCGATGGCGCCGTTGCAGAAGATGCAGAAGCCCATGGCGAGTTCGGGCATGGCGTGGTGGCCGGGCGGACGCACCAGGGCGTAGGCGTTGGCGAGGCGACCGTCGAGCACCGCGTCGACCGCCGCGACGACGCCGCCGGCGGCGAGCAGCGCGATGTCGAAGCTGCCGCGACCCATCGGCGTGAACACGCCGGCGTCGACGCCGAGGCTGTCGTTGAGTCCGCGGATGTGCTCGAGATGGGTGCGGGTGTGCACGCGCAGGACCTCGGCTTCGGTCGCCGGACGGGGGGCGATCTCGGTGACCTGGTCGAGCAGGCCGGACACCGCCATGAGGTTCCTGATGCGGCGCTTGGTGTCGGGGTTCTCGGCGTGCTCGTAGGGTTCGACGGGATTACCGTAGGGCATGACGCCGGCGAGGTTGCCGGTGTTGTGCCAGAGGTAGAGTTCATGAAATACGAAGCCGGTCGGCATGCCTGAGTCCTCCCCGGGATTTGTGATGACGGCGCGCCGTATTGTCGCGCAAAGCCGCTGGCTTGCCGTGGCCGCGATGGTGGCCGTCGTCGTCACCGCGACCGTGACGGCGGCACCCGAGCCCGGCGCAAGGCAGTTCGTCGTCGGCGCGTTCTCGACGGCGCACCCGGGCGAGGCGACGGACCCGGCCTGGCGGCCGCTCGCGTTCGACGGCCGGCCCGGGCCGACCGTCTATACGCTGGTCGCGGACGGCGGCGCAACGGTGGTGGCGGCACGCGCTGCGGGGACCGCGTCCGGGCTTCTGCGCGAACTCGACCTGGCGCCGACGCAGTGGCCGCGGCTGCGCTGGCGCTGGAAGCTCGAAACCCTGCCGCGCGGCGCCGACATCGGCCGTCGCGAGGGCGACGACTACGCCGCACGGATTTACGTCACCTTCGCCTACGACGCCGAGGACGTCGGCCTGTTCGAACGCGCGCGGTTCGAACTGCTGCGGCTGCGTTACGGACACTACCCGCCGCGCGCCGCGCTGAACTACGTCTGGGACGCCGGCGCCGCGGTCGGCACCGTCAGGCCCAATGCCTACACCGGCCGGGTGCGCATGGTGGTGCTCGAATCCGGGCCGGCCCGAGCGGGCGAGTGGGTCATCGAGGAGCGCGACCTCCTCGCCGATTTCCGCCACGCCTTCGGCTACCCGCCGCCGCGCATCAGCGGCATCGCCATCATGACCGATGCCGACGACACCGGATCGGTCGCGGCGGCACGTTACGGCGACATCGAGCTCCTCGGACACGGGGCGCCGTGAACGCGCGCCGGCGCCCGCCCGCGAAGCCCGGTCCGCGCGGCTGGCCGCGAGGCGGGCGCGAATTCCAGGCTAGAATGCGCCGCACATCGCGCCGGGTACCGCTGCGCGATGCCGCCAAAACGCCGCTTCATTCGTACAGGTCGTCCACCATGATCGTCTCCGGTTCCCGTGCCCCGTCCCGTTTTCTCGCCGCCCTGGCGCTGGTGCTGTGCGGCTTCGTACCGGTCGCCGACGCCGTCGCCGGCGAGCCGCACGAACTGGTCAGCGCGGTCATCGCACGCGTCATGTCGCGTCTCGGCGAGTTCACCGACGAGCAAGCGCAGAACGGCGCGGTGAACCGGGTCTTCGAGGAGGAACTCAGCCCCCATCTCGCCTTCGGCACCATCGCGCGTTGGCTGTCGGGGCCGCGCTGGGCGACGTTCAGCGACGCGGATCGCGAAGAATTGACCGCGGTCATCCACGATCACATCGTGCAGGTCTATTCGTCGCTGCTCGCCTATGGTCGTGACGTCACCATCGAGGTCGAGCCGCATTCCACCCGCCACAAGAGCGCGGCCAAGGTCGCGGCCGTGCTGACCACGCCGGACAAGCGCAGCTTCGACGTCGAGTTCCGCCTGCTCGAGAGCCCGCAAGGCTGGATGCTCTACGATCTCGTCGCCGATGGCGTCAGCTTCGCCCGCACCATGCAGGCCGAGCTCGGCCCGGTGATCACGGCCGACGGCGTGCCGGGCGTGCGCGCCTACCTCGCGCGGACCCGCTGATGCCGCGGCGAGCGGCGAACCCGTGCCGGCGCGGTCGATGACGACCACGCTCTACCTGCCGGTCGAGAACCAGGTCCGCGAACTCGACGCCAAGCTGCTTTTCGCCGGCCTTGCCGCCACACGCGGCTACCGCGTGGTCCTGGGCAACAAGCAACTGCTGCATTTCGCCCTGCCGCGCTTCGAGCCCGGGGTGTTCATCGCCAAGAGCATGCGCGCGCGCGGCAAGCTGATGTTCGACATCATCCGCGGGCTCGGCCACGAGTTGGTGGCCTGGGACGAAGAGAGCCTGGTGCGCTTCGACTCGCCCGAGTACTACGCCTGGCGTTTTTCGCCGCCGACTTTCAACGCCATCCGCCACCTGTTCGCCTGGGGCGAGGACGACGCCGCAATGTTCGCCGCCTACCCGGGTAGTGACGGCAGCGTCGCCATCCACGCCACCGGCAACCCGCGCATGGATCTGCTGCGCCCGCGCCTGGCCGGCTTCTTCGCCGACGAATGCGCGGCACTCGCGCGGCGCTACGGCCGCTACGTGCTGGTCAACACCAACTTCTCCTTCGTCAACCCGTTTCTCGCCGCGCACGCGCTGGTGCTCGAACCAGGCGCCAGTGGCGAGCGCGAGAGCCGCGTCGCGCACGGCATGAGCGCGGAGTTCGCGCGCGGCATGTATGCCCACCAGGAACGCATCTTCGAGCACTTCCGTGCCTTGCTGCCGCGCCTTGCCGCGGCGCTGCCGGACACCCGTATCGTGCTGCGGCCGCATCCGTCGGAGAACCACGAGGTCTGGCGCGAGCTGCTCGCGCCCCATGCCAACATCGAGGTTTGCCACGAGGGCAACGTCATTCCCTGGCTGATGAGCGCGGCACTGCTGCTGCACAACGGCTGCACGACGGCGGTCGAGGCCTCGCTGGCGGAGCGCCCGGTCGTCGCCTATCGACCGGTGCGTTCGGAAACCTTTGATTACGCCTTGCCCAATGGTCTCTCCCATCAGGCCGACACCATCGACGAGGTCATCGATACGGTCGGCGCCATCCTCGACGGCCGCCTGGGCCTGGTCGACGATGCGACCCGCGCGCGGTACTACCGTCGACATCTCGCGGCGGCCGAGGGGCCGCTGGCCTGCGAGCGCATTCTCGATGTCCTCGACGGGCTCGGTTATCGCGGCGGCTGGCACGCCCCTGTCGGCGCCGGCGCAAGGGCGTTCGCGCGCACCACGAGTGCTGTGCGCACGGCCATCAAGCGCTTCAACATGCGCCGCCGTCATCACTGGGCGAGCGGACGTTACAACGCCCATCGTTACCCGGGTATCACCCCGGAGGCCCTGAACGTGCGCCTCGCCAGCCTGTTGCAGGCGGCGGGGGTGCCGGTGAGCGTGCGCGCAACGCCCTGCGGTCAGGATCTCTATCGGCTCGACCCGGCTGGCTGAACGGTGCGTCGCCGCTCGTGCGCGCGCCGACGCAGCGTTAACGCGTTCTTAACGCCGCCGCGGTTAACTTGCCCGGTCTCCGCGCGCGTGTCGTGCGTCAGCGCAGGCACCAGGCAGCCCCGCCATGCAAGAAGACCGTTCCAGGGCCGTAGCGCCACCCGCCGTGGTGGCGGAGATCGGCTGTAATCACAAAGGCGACATGGCCATCGCCCGTGAGCTCGTGCGCAGCGCGGCCGCGTTCGCCGGCGCCACCTACGCCAAGTTCCAGAAGCGCACCAATCGCGAGCTGTTGAGCGCCGCGGAATATGCCGCGCCTCACCCCAACCCGGCCAACAGCTACGGCGCGACCTACGGCGAACACCGCGAATTCCTCGAGTTCGATCGGGAACAGCACCGCGATTTGATGGCCTGGTGCGCGGAGCTCGGCGTCGGCTATGCCTGCTCGGTGTGGGATCTCACCGCTGCAGGCGACATCGTTGCGCTCGAGCCCGATTACATCAAGGTGCCCTCGGCCTGCAACCTCGACCGGCGCTTGCTCGGTTACCTTGCCGACGAGTACGGCGGTGGTTTGCATGTTTCGCTCGGCATGACCAGCGCGCGCGAGGAGGCCGAACTGGTCGATTTCCTCGAACGGCGCGGCGCGGCCGTGCGCACCGTGCTCTACGCCTGCACCTCCGGTTACCCGGTGCCCCACGCGGATGTCTGTCTGCGCGAGATCACCCGGCTCGAGGCCGAGTACGGTGGGCGGGTCGAGGCCATTGGTTTTTCCGGCCATCACCTCGGCATCGCGCTCGACGTCGCGGCGCAGACCCTGGGTGCGCGCTGGATCGAGCGTCATTTCACCCTCGACCGCACCTGGAAGGGTACCGATCACGCGGCGTCGCTCGAACCCGACGGCCTGCGCCGGCTGGTGCGCGACACTGTCGCCGTCGCCGCAGCGCTGCACGCCAAACCGACCGACATCCTCCCCATCGAGGAACCACAACGGGCCAAGTTGAAACGCCTGCCCGGCGTGCACGTGACCTGACCGCATGCGTTGGGTGGCGCTGATGCCGCTGCGTGGCGGCTCGAAATCGATCCCGCGCAAGAACTTGCTCGAGGTCGGCGGCCGGCCGTTGTTTGCCTGGAGCCTGGAGGCGGCCGTCACGGCGCAGGTGTTCGACGAGGTGGTCGTGGCGAGCGACGACGCCGAGATCCGCGCGGCCGTGACCGCGGCCTTCGGTGCCGCGGTCACGGTCCTCGACCGCCGTGCGGAGAACGCCAGCGACACGGCCAGCAGCGAGGCGGTGATGTGCGAAGTTCTGGCACAACGGCCCTGTGACGTGCTGGCCCTGGTACAGGCGACCTCACCCCTGACCACGGCGGCAGATTTCGTCGCCGCTCGCGCGCGTTTCGAGCGCGATGAGCTCGATTCGCTGCTGACAGCCGTGCGTTGGAAGCGCTTCGTCTGGAGCGACGACGCCCGGCCGCTCAACTACGACCCCGCCGCGCGCCCGCGGCGCCAGGATTTCGCCGGCGCCCTGGTCGAGAACGGCGCGTTCTATCTGACCCGCAGCACCCTCCTCGAGTGCGGTGGCAGCCGCCTGGGAGGCCGCATCGGTATCCACGAGATGGGCGCCGACACCCTCGTCGAGATCGACGAACCGGCTGACCTCGCCGAAGTGGCCCGCCTGCTCGCCGCCCGTCGCGGCGCCTGAGGTCTACCCTTGCCGCGCGGCTTGCCGGCGCGTCCCCGCTCTTCTATCGTCGACCGGAATTGCCGCTTGTCACGGTGACGCCGGGCCGGGTCAGCACCGGCGCGGCGTCATCCACCACCAGGGGAGAAGCACGCATGGGATTCGTTCGCAGCCCGCAGGAGATCGCCCGTATCCAGGAAGCACTGGCCAAGCCGCGGTTCGTCAATGCCGAAATGCTGATGGTCGATTTCCTCACCGAGCCCGCCATCGTCCGACACTTGTTGCCACCTGGCCTCGAGCCCACCGCCAATCCGCGCGTCACCGCCATGGTCGGCCGCTGGCAGAGCAACTGCGTGGGCGATTTCGATGGCGGCGCGGTCTACCTCGAAGCGCGTCACGGCGACATCGTCGGCGACTACGTACTGGCCATGTACATGGACCGTGACCAGCCCATCATCTACGGCCGCGAACTGTTCGGTGAGCCCAAGCGCCAGGCGGAGAGCCGGCTGTTCCACAACGGTGCGCGCTACAACGGTCGTGTCACCCGCCACGGCGCCACGCTCATCGAGCTCGACGTCGAACTCGAGCGTGACCTCGGGCCGGGCGAGGTCGAGGGCGTCAACTTCAACTACAAGGCCATTCCCGCCACCCACGGCGTGGGCCTCGAATGGGACGCCGCACTGACCTGCGCGCGCTTTCACAACGAGCTCAAGATCAACCGCGAGGGCCGCGGACGCGTCGCGCTGGGCGCCACCGTGCACGACCCGCTCGACGAACTCGTCGTGGTCGAGGTGCTGCGCGGTGCTTACGTCGAAGGCGACCTCATCGCCCGCGCCGAGACCCTGGCCTACATCGACGGCGACGCCTTCCTGCCCTATGCGCTGGGCCGCACCGACGACTGGAGCGCACTCGACAGCGAGACCCGTCCGGTCATCGCACCGCCCGGCATGCCGCGCGCGGCGTCGGGCGGTTGAACGTTTATGACGCGTTGACTAGACACGCTGTCTAGTCTAGTTTGCGGCGATGTCCGCATCGCCGCAGCGTCGTTCTTCGTCCGCTACCAAGGGGCGCCCGTGGTCAGCGTGACCCGCCGCGCGCGCGCGGCGCCGCGCGACGATGCGGCGATGACCGATCGCCTGCTCGCGGCCCTCGAACGCCTGCTCGAGCACGAACCGAGCTATACGACCCTGGCGGTCGCCCGCCTGGCCGAGGAAGCCGGCATCGCACGGGCGACCTTCTATCTCCACTTCCGCGACAAGAGCGACCTCGTGCAGCGCCTGCTGGCGCGGGTCGAGGACGAGATGATCGCGGCCGGCGGCGAGTGGTTCCGTCACGCCGAGGACTTCGACTACGCCGACCTGCGCGCCGCCATGCAGCGCTTCGCCGGCGTCTACCGCGCACACCATGCCGTCCTGCGTGTCGCCGCCGAGACCGCGGCCTACGATGCCGACATCGCCGCGCTCTACGCCCGCACGCTCGACCGCTTCCGTGCCGAGACGCGCGGCGCCGTGCAACGCATCGCCGCCGCCGGACGCGCCCACGCCGCGCTGCCGCCGCTGCTCGGCGACGTGCTCGCCTGGGCCGCCGATCATCTCTACGTCCACCACGCGGCAACCTTGCCCGAGGACCAGCTCGACGCCCTGCTCGATGCCATGACGTATCTCGTGTGGAGCGCCGTCTTTGCCGCGCCGCCCGGTGCGGCGTCCTGAAGCGGTCAGGGCACATCCATATCAATCGACACCGTCAAACGAGGGGAGAACACACCATGCAGGACATCGGCAAGCTGCTGCCGCTCGACGAGCAGGTCAACCACCAGATCATCGATACCTTTGCCACTGTCGCGCAGTCGGACCTGTCGTGGACGGAGAAGTTGTGGACGCCGGTTTCGCGCAAGGACGGCAGCCTGCAGCTCGACATGGGGATGGGGCGCTATCCCAACCGCGGCGTTCTCGATGGCTTCGCCGGCCTCTCGCGCGGGCTCGAGCAGTGGACGGTACGGGCCAGCCGCGAACTCTCGCTCGACCCCTTGGCGACCGCGGTCGGCCCGCTCAGTTACGAAGTCCTCGAACCCTTGAAGCAGGTGCGCTGGAAGCTCGAGAAGAACGACATCGTCCCGCTCGAGTTCGACATCACCTTCCATGCAACCTTCCCGGCCTTCTTCGAGGATCGCCACATCCAGCGCGACGAGCACAGCTTTCGCGTCGTCTCCAACGTGGTGCGCTACCACCAGGCGGGCGAACCCAGCGGCTGGTACGCCATCGACGGCAAGCGCGAGACCATCAACACCGAGGACTGGTTCTGCTACCGCGACCATTCCTGGGGCGTGCGTCTCGACGTCGGTGCGCCGCCGTCGGACCTGCGCCCGGCACGCGACTTCGGCGAGCGCAAGTTCGAGGATTCCAAGTTCCTGCTCAATTGGTCACCGCTGCTGTTGCAGCGACCCGACGGCAGTCGCTACGAGTATCACTTCTACCTGCAGATCCGTGGTGACGAGGTGTTCTACTTTTCCGGCTATCGCAACCACGCCGACGGCCGCCAGGAGCGCATCGCACGCGCGCGCCCGGAACTGCGTTACGTCGACGAGACTCGCCGCCTGATCGGCGGTCGCATTCATTTCGACATGCTCTCGGGCGAGACGGCGACGGTCGAACTCGAGGTACGTGGCGAGTCCGGCTTCTACCTGGGGCCCGCCCTCTATCTCGGTTTCGACGGCAAGAAGCACGGCAACTGGCGCGGCGAACTCGCGCTCGACGGCGAGCAGATCCCGGACATGACGAATCCCGAGGTGCGCAAGCGCATGGGCTCGGCCGTGCGCGACACCATCGTCGCCGTGCGCGAGGGCGAGGCCACCGGCCATGGCCTGTTCGAGCCCATCGTGCTGGGCGAGTGGCCGGACCTCGAACTCTACGGCACCCAGCCCTGAGGCCGCGCCATGGCACGCGATCTGGAGCAGATGCTGGCAGGCCTGCGCGACCATCTTGCCGACGGCGCCGGATTGACCGGCATCGTGCCGCTGTCGACCGGCCATTCCAACGAGACCTACCTGCTCGAGGGCATCGATCGCATCCTGCGCATGCCGCCCTCGGAAGAAGGCCTCTTGCCGCCATACGACATGGCCCTGCAGCACGCGGTGCTGGCCGCCATGGGCGGCACGGCAGACGGGCCGCCGGTGCCGGCGGTCTACGAACTGTGCACCGATGACAGTGTCATCGGGGACGCCTTTTTCGTCATGGAATGCCTGCAGGGCGAGGCCTTCGAGTACGTCACGCCCGATTGGTTGAGCGCGGCACCGGCCGCGTTGCCGGACGCCATGTGTCGGCAGTGGATCGGCGCCGTCACGGCCGTTCATCGACTGCCGGTTGCGTGCATGCCAGCGGCCGCGCGCAGCCCCGTCGACGAAGCGCGTCATTGGCTGGCGGTCGCCGAGCAAGCCGAGGCGCCGGCCGCGCTGCTGGCAGTGCTACGCGAACTGGTCGCCAGCCCGCCGCGGTCGTCCGGTCCGGTCACCCCGGTGCATGGCGACCCCAAGCACGGCAATTGCCTGTGGCGGCAGGACGGGCAACTGCTGGCCCTGCTCGACTGGGAGATGGCCGGGGTCGGCGAACCGATGACGGATCTCGGCTACATCGCTCATTTCTATGACCAGGGCGAGGCCAAGCTCGCCACGGCGGGCTACGAGCTACCGGGTTGGTGGTCGAAGGCGCAGGTGGTCGCGGCCTGGGAAGCGGCGACCGGCCGCACGGCCGTCGACTTGATGCGCTACGAGGCGCTCGCCGTGGCCAAGATCGCCGCCATCATTGCGCTCGGCTACCACCTGTTCGCCAGTGGACGGACCCGCGATCCGCGCTTCGAGGCCTGGGCTGCGGTGATACCCGGCTACGTCGACATGGCCACGCGTTTCGCGACGGCATGAAGGCGCTGCGTTATAGGGCGGAGCGGAATTAAGTGCCGGGCCTTGCGGCCCGGCGAGGGGAGGTCCCAAGTACAGGTTTCGAGGGGAGGTCGATCTGCATTGGTGAATACAAGTCTACACTAAAAATGCGGCATCGCAACAATTTTATTGCACAACAGCATTTCCAATCTCGCTTGGCCCGTCACGGGAATCCGCGCCCGCGTAGTGAGCCTTCCAGTCGCGGTCGAGCCAAATAGCCGCGGAGCACGGCATGTGGCGCGCTAACGGAAGACAATCGGCAGGGGAAATTAAGTGCCGGGCCTTGCGGCCCGGCGAGGGGAGGTCCCAAGTACAGGTTTCGAGGGGAGGTCGATCTGCATTGGTGAATACAAGTCTACACTAAAAATGCGGCAGTGCAACATTTATATTGCATAACAGCATTTCCAATCTCGCCTGGCCCGTCACGGCAACCCGTGCTGTTTACGAGGCAATCTCGGCCGAACAGGATTGCCGCGAGGTACCGCGCACGGTGCGGTGAAGGTCGAGAATCGGTGGGCGATTTAAGAGCCGGGCCTTGCGGCCCGGCGAGGGGAGGTCCCGAGTACAGGTTTCGAGGGGAGGTCGACCTGTATCGGAGGATGCCATGATACACGGTTTATGTCGCAGTGCAACATTTCCCTGGGTGCTCGTGGCGCGCAGGCTGATGTGTCTGCAAAGCAGGCCCGTTCAGATGCCAAGGTCGGAAAATAAGAGCCGGGCCTTGCGGCCCGGCGAGGGGAGGTGCCAAAGACGGTTGTCGAGGGGAGGTCGAGCGTCCGTCTTGGTGTAAGCGAGTATAGGCGCCCTGTACCGCGCCGCAACAACCAATTTGGAATAAGTCTATTCCCTTTCGTCAGCAAGGGGTTCTGCCAAGGACCTCAAGCTATGACTCAGATAGGGTCCCGAGCCGCGGCAACGACACCACAGCGGATCGGTGCAAGGCCGTTCGGACGAGGCGAGCGGGAAAATTAAGTGCCGGGCCTTTGCGGCCCGGCGAGGGGAGGTCCCAGTAACAGAATCGAGGGGAGGTCGAAGGACTGTTATGGTGCGACGCAGTATAGCGCTCGATTGCCGCGACGCAACATGCAATCCGAACAACTTTGTTTCCCGGCGGGCAAACCGCGGCGTGGCATCCGCTCAGGCCGGTTCGCAAGGACGTTCGGTGCGCGCGAAACCGGCCCGTCGCAGCCACAGGGCGTAGTGCTCGCGATCCTCCTCGTGGCGAAACGGCATGCGCGCGAGGTGGTCGTCGAGATCGAACTCGGGGTAATGCTCCAGATAGCGATCGACGTAGCGTGATGCCTCAGCGGTCTCTCCGAGCGCGGCATGGATGGCCGCAAACCAGCGGCAGGCCGACACCTGCGGCGTGTGCAGTTCCTTGATCACCGCCGCGGCAGCGACATAGCGCCGGGCGACGAAGTTGGCCGCGGCGTAGAGACTGCGCGGCCAGTCGCCGAGGAAGGGGTTGATGTCGAAAGCCCGCTCGAGCAATTCCATGGCACGTTCCGGTTCTCCTGCCAGGGTCAGCGCCTGGGCCAGGAAGGCGTAGCAGTCGGCGTCATTCATGTTGAGCTCGAGCGCGGTCTCGAAACATTCGATGGCCTTGTCGAGATCCTTGCGGAAGAAATGCACCATGCCGAGACACAGGCGATAGGTGTGGGCCGAAGGATCCAGGTGCGCGGCGCGCTGGGCGTAGTCGAGCGCCTTGTCGAGCGAACCCTGCGGGTCGCAGGTCCAGTATTCGTTGTAGGCGACTGCGTAGGTCCAGGCGATGCCAGCGTAGGCACGCGGATACTCCGGGTCGACCTGGATCGCCTGCAGGTAGAGCCCGCGGGCGGCGAGGTTGTCCTCGCGATTGAACTTCAACCACAGCTCGCGCCCGCGCAGGACGAGGTCGTAGGCGGCGACGCTGTGCGCGGCCTGCTCGCTGCGCGCACGTTTACGCTCGCTGACTTCGAGGCGCCCGACCAGGGTCGAGACGATGCGGCGGGTCAATTCGTCCTGGACGGCGAAGACGTCCTCGAGGCGACGGTCGAAGCGCTCCGCCCACAGGTGATGGCCGCTGGCCGCCTCGATGAGCTGCGCATTGACCCGCACCCGGTCACCGGCCTTGCGCACGCTGCCCTCGAGGATGTAGCGCACGTTGAGGTCGCGCCCGATGTCCTGGGCGCGGGGCGCGCGTCCCTTGTAGCTGAAACTCGTGTTGCGCGAGGTGACGACGAGATCCTTGAAGCGTGACAGCTCGGTGATGACATCCTCGGTGATGCCGTCGGCGAAGTATTCGTCTTCCGACTGGCCGGTCATGTTGGTGAAGGGCAGCACGACGATCGACGGTCGTGCCGGTGGTGCCGCGGCCGGCGCCACTGGCGAGAGCTCCGTCGCGGCACCGTCGACGTCTTCTCCTTCGTCGAGCGCGTAGACGCGCACCGGACGCGCGATGTTCTTGACCTCCTGCTCGCCGAGGAAGCGCCAGCGCGTGTCGCCGCGACCGACGACGAAGTCGTGGGCCGGCCCCGACAGGGTGATCGAGCCCGGCTCGGCGAGCGCTTCCAGGCGCGCGGCAATGTTGACCCCCTCGCCGTAGATGCTGCCGTCGCTCTGCTGCAGGATGTCGCCCAGGTTGATGCCGATGCGGAAACGCATGCGACGCGGCTCCGGTCGTTCGGCGTTGCGCCGGGCGAGTTCGGCCTGGATGGCGAGGCTGGCATCGAGCGCTTCCAGCACGCTGTCGAACACCGCCAGGACGCTGTCGCCGGCCGTGTCGACCACCCGCCCGCCATGTTCGGCGGTGAACTCGCGGAACACGTCGCGCGAGGCTTCAAGCATCGTCACCGTGTCCGCTTCGTCCTCGCCCATCAGCCGCGAATAGCCGGCAACGTCGGCGCTGACGATGGCGGCGAGGCGGCGTCGAGGCTCGGTGAACATGGCGGAACCGCGCGGTGATCTCTCAATCGAGCAACGGCTTGCCGCTGACGAATCGATCGAGCACGTTCTTGGTGATGCGCGAGACGTTGTTCCTGTAGTTGTCGTGGGCGAGCGAGCCCGGCCAGGCGATCGAACTGGTCGCGAACACGCCGCCGCCGTTGGCGGTCTCGTAGAAGACGAGATCCGCGCGTACGAGGTCGTTCTCCTGGCCGCCGGTGCCGGGGTAGTTGATCAGCATCTCCTCGCACACCACGAGGTAGATGTCGGTGTGATCCTCCGAGGATGCCAGCAGGTAGGCATTGGGCGGTGTGCCCAGCGCACGGTCGGCGCGGTCGAGCTCGAGCCCGGCGGCGCCGCCGCCGATGAGGCCGAAGTCGCCGATGCGCTCGTCGGCGCCGACGCCGTTCATGATCCAGCGCACCTCCTTCCTGAAGCTGTCCGGCTTGCGCACGTAGTACGACGAGATGTCGAAACCCTGGGCGGTGAAGCCGGTGCCGACAATCTGCTGCGGCGGGCGGCCGTTACGTCGCCACAGTCCGCCGTACTCGCCGGTGAAACCGTGGTAGTACTCGCCCGTGCGCGCCTCCCAGGCGCGGATGCCGTCTTCGTTGCGCCGCACCTCGATGATGCCGGGCACCTCGCCGTGGTAAGCGATGCGCCAGTACCAGCCGTTGGCGCCCAGGTACATGAAGCGGCCGCCGCGCTGCTGCCAGGCATGCAGCGCATCCCACATCTGCTTCGAGTGGTATTCGGGATGCGAAGACGACAACACCACGCGGTAGGGCTCGATGGACTTGAGGCCTTCGTAGTGCAGCTCTTCGTCGGTGATGACGTCGTACTCGTAGCCCATGTTCTCGAGCCAGTTGATGATGTGGGTGTCGGCGTTGAACTGCCACAGGGTCGAGCCCTCGCCACCCAGCCACGACTTGTACTTCGGCCGCATGTTGAGGATGGGGCGCAGGCGCGAGGAATGGCACACGCCCGAGCCGTCCGAATGCACGTCGTAGCAGCTCGAACCATACTCGCGGTGCACGTTGCGGTAGAGATCCTGCCGCTCGTGCTCGACCAGGCGACCGCCGAGCAGCTGGGCAATCGGCGCGTCCGTGCCCATGTGCTCGTTGGCGTAGGCCATGTAGCTGGCCGTCGGCAGCACGAAACAGATCTTCGCCGTCGCCTGGCCGCGCGGCGGCAGCACCGCGAACGGCACGTAGTCCTCGTCTTCGAGAGCCGCGCCGCAACGCAGGCGCGCGCAGTAGAGACCACTCTTGAGATTCTTCGGCACGGTCAGCGAGACATCGACCTGCCAGGCCGCGTCGTAGACGTCGTCGTCGTGGAAGTGGATGGCGCCGTACTCGCGTGGCGCGTGGCGCCAGTTCATCTCCTCGCCGCTCCAGTTCCAGCCGGTCATGCCGCGCGCCGGCATGTGTACGACGTGCCCGTGCAGCCGGTTGGGTGAAAGATCGGAGACGCGCAAGCCGGTGATGTCGGTACTGAAGTCCCAGGCGCCGAAGACGTCGTTGGCCAGCGTGCGATCGAGGTTCGGTGCACGCAGGGTTTCCATCTCGGCGCGGTCGAGGGCGCGGGTCGCGATGCGCGGGCTGTCGATCTTGCCGTTGTAGTGCTGGTCGCACACCGTGCGGCCGGCGTCGAAGCGCTGGAAGCGGGCGGCGAGGGTGACGGGGCCATCGTGGCCGCCGAGGCGGGCTGTCTTCGCCGTGGCGCGGACGAGCGCCGCGTCGCGCGTGCCGACATGGGTGTGCAGGGGTTCCTGGATCAGCACCACTTTCTTTGTCCGGGCATCGAAGCTCGCGGCGATGAAATACCACTCGTGGGCGAGCAGGGCACGCCCGGTGGTGAAGGTTTCGCTGCGGCCGCGGGCGCCACCGAGGGTGAGCGAGATGCCGCCGTTGTCGGCGGCGATGCCGAGCACTGCGCCACCGCCCTGGCGACCTGCCCAATGGCTGATCAGCGCCTGCGCGCCGCGTTCTGGAGTAGTTGGCCAGATGAAGGCTTGCAGCGTGAAGCTGTCGAGTGCCGGCATGTTGTCGGCGCGCGGGATCTCGACGAACGAGCCGGCGTGAATCACCTGCTTGCGGCCCTTGTAGGTGCCGTTGGCCGGCGTGCGCACGACGCGTTCCTGGTACCCCGGGCCGTCCGGATTCATGTCGCCGCAGATCAGGCGCACGAAGTCGGCGCGAAATTCCCTCGCATCGCAGTTGACCATGAAGTTGATGGTTTCACCGGGCGCCACGCTGACGCGGTCGGCATAGGCAGTGATCTTCATCATTGTTCTGTTTCCTCCCCCCAGATCGTACGTCGGCTCAGGCGCGCAAGGTTTCACCCGTCAGCGCCTTCCAGCGCTGGCGGAAGACGTACCACTCGGCCTCGGTCTGGCTGGTGAAACGCCGGTTGAGCAGCTTGACCGGTTCGCCGGGTTTGCCGGTGGTCCGGGCGAGCTGCCATTCACGGTTGGGCTTGATCACCACCAGGCAGTACTTGTCTGCCATGGGCGCACCGCGCATGCGCGTGAGCAGGCGCTGCAGGTCCGGACTGTGGTGTCCGATCGGGTTGTGCTTGAATTCCTCGATGAGGCGGCGGTCGTCCGCCTGCGGCCGGTAGTTCTCGTGCGCTTCTTTGAGTTCTGCCATGGCTTGTCCTCCCCGCGTGCCAGTGGATTGAACGCGAGCGGGGAGTATAGCGCCGAACCCGGCGTGCCCCGTGACGGCGATGTCCCGCCCCGGCGCGTCAGAACGGGGTGCCGTGACGGGCCGCGTAGTCGCCGTAGGCCGGCGTGAGCCGCGCCAGGGCCGGGCGGTCGGCGCCGCCGATGGCACGGTCGTCGAGGCTGGCGATACCGATCAGCCCGGCGCCGCTGCCGCACAGGAAGGCTTCGTCCGCGCCGACGAGATCATAGGCGGTGAGCGGGCGTTCGCAGGCGCGGCCGCCGCCGGCCT
Source organism: Gammaproteobacteria bacterium (assembly GCA_050184115.1). Lineage (GTDB taxonomy): Bacteria > Pseudomonadota > Gammaproteobacteria > JACKNG01. The sequence goes on from JBFXAQ010000014.1 coordinate 62,284, forward strand.
GCCAGCATTCGAGCACGGTGGCCCGCGTGATACCGGGCAACGCACCTTCGCTGGTCGGCGGCGTGACCAGGGTGTCGTCGATGACGGCGAAGACGTTCGCGCCGCTGGCCTCGGCGATGCGCGCCTCGGCGTTCAGCAGCAGGGCTTCGTCGTAGCCGCGCAGTCGCGCTTCGCGCTTGGCCAGCACGTTGTTGAGGTAGTTGAGACTCTTGACCTGGGGATCGAGCATGTCCGCCCGTGGCCGGCGCTGGCTGGCGGTGGCGAGACGCAGGCCACGCGCCCTCACCTCGTCGGGAAACATGCGGATATCGGCGACGATGCAGTAGAGCTCGGGCTCGTGGCAATCGGTCGGGTCGAGCGTGAGCGCGCCGACGCCGCGGGTGACGAGCAGGCGGACGTAGGCTTCGGCCGCGCCGTGGGCGCGCGCCGTTGCGCACACCACCGCGGCCAACGCGGACCCGGCGAGCGGCAGGTCGAGGCCGATGGCGCGTGCGGAGCGCGCGAGGCGCGCGAGGTGGGCGTCGAGGCGGAACACCCGTCCGCCGGTGATGCGGATGCCCTCGAACACGCCGTCGCCGTAGAGCAGGCCGTGATCGAGCAGGGGCACGCGGCAGTCGCGCGCATCGCCGATGTGTCCACGATGCCAGACCTTCATGTCGTCTCTCCTTCCAGTCGTAGAGCGATGCCTTCGGCGGCGTGGCGCACGCGGCGCACCGCGGCTGCTGTGCCGAGGGCGTGAAAACGGGCGGCGACCATGGCCAGCGCGACGCAGCCTTCGAGCCGGCCCGCGACCTGCACCGGCGCCGCCGCGACGCACAGGCCGGCCTGCCATTCCTCGTCGTTGACGGCCCAGCCGCGGTTGCGCGCCTCGTCGACGGCCGCGTTGAGCGCGGCCCGGCTGCGCAGTGTCGCCGGGGTGTAACGCGGCAAGGTGTCGAGTTCGACAGTGGCTGGCGCAAGAGCGAGGTAGAGCTTGCCGACCGCCGTCGCATGCACCGGCACGTGCGAACCGAGCCGCGGCGCGGCCCGCAGGAAGCCGTCGCCCTCGGCCTTGGCCAGCACCACCAGGCGTGCGCCACGGGCGACGACGAGGAAGAAGGTCTCGCCGAGTTCGTGGGCGGCGGCTTCGAGCACCGGCTGCGCGGCATGGGCGACGGGTTCACGTCGCGCGCAGGCCAGCCCCAGGGTCATCAGCCCGAGGCCGGCCTGGTAGCGCCCCTCGGCGTCGCGCTCGACCAGGCCGCGCGCAACCAACGGCGCGAGGATGCGATGGGCGCTCGAACGCGGCATGTCGAGGCTGCGCGCGATGTCGGCCAGGCGCAGCGCCTGCCCGGCCTGACCGAGCAGGAAGAGGGCGTCGAGGGCCTTGTCGATGGTTGTCATGATGTTCCGTATTTCAGAACAGTGTTCTTGAATTCAGAACAAGGATTCGCATCTTCGCTTGCCGTCGTCAAGCCTGCCGCGATTCCTCCAAGAAATCCGGGGACGAGGCGAGCGCGGAGCCGTCCCCGCCGCCGCCCCTGTCGTCCACGGCCTGCACCGGCCGTTCCGCCATGTGGTACAAGGCGGCATCCGTTACACGTCGACAGTCGAGGAGGGGATCGAAGCATGGACAAGGCGCGCATGAAGGCGATGGCCGACCGCGTGTTCCGCGATGTCGCCGGGGGCATGGCGGCGGGACTGGCCTGGCTCGGCTGCGAGACCGGGCTGTTCCGCGTGCTGGACGAGCGTGGGCCGCTCGGCTTTGCGGCGCTGGCGGAGGCCAGCGGACTGGTGCCGCGTTACGTCGAGGAGTGGGCGCGCGGCATGGTCGCCGCCGGTTACCTCGACTACGACCCGGCCGCACAGACCGTCAGCCTGCCGGCGGAGCACGCCTGGTTGCTGGCTTCCGACGGCACCGATCACTACATGGGCGGCCTGTTCGGCATGGTGCCGCCCTTGATGGCCGTGGCGCCGCGTATCCGCGCGGCGTTCCGCGAAGGTGGCGGCGTGCCCTTCGCCGATTTCCCGCCGGAGTGCCGTCACGCCATCGATCTCATGAACCGCGGCAACTACGAACACCGCCTGGCGAGTTATTGGCTGCAGCAGCTGCCGGACACGGTGGCACGGCTCGAAGCGGGCGGTCGCGTGCTCGATCTCGGGTGCGGCAACGGCCAGGTGGTGGTGGCGCTGGCGCGGGCGTTCCCGAACAGCACCATCGTCGGCGTCGATCCGGACGCGGCCTCCATCGCCGCGGCACGCGCGGCTGTCGCCGCGGCCGGCGTCGCCGCCAATAGCGAACTCGTGCAGGCGACGCTCGACGCCGTGCCGCTAGAACCCGCCTTCGATCTCGTCACCGCCTGCGATTGCCTGCACGACCTGCCCGACCCGGTCGGTGTGCTGCGCGACGTGCGCGCCCACCTTGCCCCGCATGGTGTGCTGCTCGCCATCGAGCCACGCGTGGCGGACCGCTTGGAGGACAACGTCAATCCGCTGGCCGCGATGTTCTACGGCTTCAGCGTCTTTCACTGCACGACCCAGTCGATGGCGCACGACGGTGCAGCGCTCGGTGCCTGCATGGGGCCCACGCGCACCCGGGCGTTGTTCCGCGAAGCCGGCTTCTCGCGTGTCGAGGAGGTTGACGTCAGGAGCCCGGTGAATCTCTTCTACGCGGTCTACGCCTGAAACACGCACGGGGTCGCGAACGGATCATTTCTTCAGCTGGTCTTCGCGGCTCTTCATCGGGAAGTGCATGGCGAAGGGGCGCGGCCAGGCGGAGGGCAGGTCGACCAGCGTGCCGCCCGTCGACACCGTCTCGGCGAGTTCGAGGGCGGCAGCGAGCACGGCGCGCTGACCGTCGGCGTCGTTGGGTGCGCCGAGCGCGTTGCCCATGGGGTGGTTGACGAAAGCCGTGCGCGGCGCGCGCACGTTCCACGACAGGTCGCGACCGGTCGAGAGCAGGGTGGTGACGATGCCGTGCTCCTCGACCACGCGCGCGACGAGGCCGGCGGTCTGGTGATCGAGCGGGCAGGCCGGGATCAGCACCAGCACGTCGACACCGTCGGCGGCGAGCTCGCGCGCGAAGGCCGGCGCGGCGATCTCGCACACCTCGTTGCGGATGTAGATGCGGCCCATGAAGCCACTCCACAGCCGTGATGCGACACTGCCGATGAACCCGCTCGCGGCCAGCTCGTGCAGGCGCGTGAGCGGGAACTGGCAGTTGATGTCGCGGCTGGCGTCGCGGTGATCGTAGTAGTTGTCGTGGATCTGGAAACCGTCGGCGGGAGTGTCGGCCGGGATGGCATCGAGGCGCAGGTCGTTGCGCGCATTGGCGTCGAAGGGCGCCGCAGTGGCGAGCGAGATGCCGCCGGTGGTGAGCAGCGACACGCGGCATTCCGCCAGGGGCTTCGCCAGGCGCGCAAGCGGGGCGCTGTCGTTGACGGTCCAGTCATAGGGCGGAAAGCCGAGTGACTGGTAGCGTGCATTGAGCTCGTCGACGTAGGCGAGTGGTTGCATGACGATCTTCCCGTGAACGACCACGCGCGGACGCACGTGCGGCCTGCGCAGGTTAATCAATTCACCGTGGACCTGTCATGGTGCGGCGGATCGCGTGGGTGAGCGCGAATGGCGCTCCGGGATAGCGGACCAGCGGCGCGGACCGTGCGTCGAGGGCGCCGCAGCGCCCTCGACGATGGCTCACGTCACTTCTTGACGCATTGCGCCTTGGTGGTGTCCCACTTCTGATCGGACTTGCAGTGGTGCGTGTCGGCGGCCATGGACGCGAAACTGGCCAGCAAGAGCGCGGAAGCGAGCAGGGTCGAGAGTGTCTTGGTCTTCATCGTCGTACTCCTCGTGGAGAGCAGTGTGTTGGATCAATGGACCGAGTCAGGAACAGTGCGCACCGTGGTGATCGGTGGACGTGAGACCGGTGGCACGGAATAAGTTCGACACCTGCGACGCCGGATGAAGCGCTTCGGAACCGTCCTACGCGACGCCCGCTCAACTGCGCCAGAAAGCCGGATGCAACAGCACCAGCAGGGTGAAGAACTCGAGTCGCCCGAGCAGCATGGCGAAGCTGTAGAGCACCTTCAGCCACGGTGCGACGGTGGCGAAGCTCAGGCTCGTGGTACCGAGCCCGGGACCGAGGTTGTTCAGCGTCGTGGCGGTGGCGCCGAAGGCGGACACCTGGTCCAGGCCGCCGATCATGCCGAAAGTCATCAGGAGCACGAAGACGAGCACGTAGAGGGCGAAGAAGCCCCACACCGCATCGGTGACCTTGTCGGGAACGGTGCGCTCGTCGTGCTTGAGCGGGCGCACCAGGTTGGGATGGACGAGCCGTTCGATCTGCAGCGCACAGTTACGCGCGAGGACGACGAAGCGAATGACCTTGATGCCGCCGGCGGTCGATCCCGCGCAACCGCCGATGCAGCTGACGTAGATGAGGAGTGTCGGCAGCACGTTCGGCCACTGGGTGAAATCCTCGTCCATGAAGCCGGTGCTGGTGATCACCGTGACGACGGCAAAGGCCGCCGCGCGCCAGGCTTCGAAGCCGGCGAGATGGTCGTAACCGCGGACCAGGGCGGCGGTCAGGGCGACGGTGAGGATGACGACGACGAGAAAGGCGAGGGTCTCGCCGTGGCGGCGGTAGGGCGCAATGGAGCGTTGGTGTAGCGCCATGTAGTGCAACGTGAACGGAATCGAGCCGAGCAGCATGAAGATGATGGCGATGCTCTCGATGGCATCGCTGTGGAAGTAGGCGAAGCTGGCGTCGTGGGTCGAGAAGCCGCCGGTGGAGAGCGTCGACATCGCGTGGCAGACGGCATCGAAGGGCGACATGCCCGCGGCCAGGTAGGCCAGCGCGCAGACCAGGGTGAGGCCGGCATAGATGCCCCACAGGTGCTGCGCGGTCTTGCCGATGCGCGGCGTCAGCTTGTCGTCCTTCATCGGGCCGCTGGCCTCGGCGCGCAGGAGCTGCATGCCGCCGACGCCGATCATGGGCAGGATGGCGACGGCCGAGACGATCATGCCGATGCCACCGAGCCACTGCAGCTGGCTGCGGTAATAGAGTATGGAGATCGGCATGCGATCGAGTTCCGCCAGCACGGTCGCGCCAGTGGTGGTGAAGCCGGAGACCGCCTCGAACAACGCGTCCTCGAGGGCGACGTCGAGGAGGGCGTAGAACGGCAGCGCGCTCAACAGCGACAGCAGCACCCAGAACAGGGCGACGACGACGAAGCCGTCGCGCGCGCGCAGACGTTGGATGGCACGGCGCTCGGGCCACCACAGGGCATAGCCCGCCGCTGCCGCGGTGGCGGCGAAGCCGGCCCAGGTGGCGCTGCGCGTCTCTTGGTCGCTGAAGGAGATCAGCAACACCGGCAGCAGCGAGGCGGCGAACATCAGCAGCAGCAGCCCGGCCAGTTGTTGCAGTTGAGGACGTCCCATGGCGTTCCTCCAGTTTGACCGGGACGCAGTATCGGTGCGCGCCGCGGCGTTCACACGTAAAGATCGCGTAAGGCTTTTATGGAATTTTTATGTGCGCCGGGGCTAGGCTTGCGCTGCAATGCCTAGCCATGAACCTCATACGGATGCTCGCCGACAGCCTCATCCGCGCGCCCCGCAGCGTCGGTATGGGCCACCTGTCGGTGTCCTGCGCCAACGGCGTGCCCGCGGATACGCGTGTGGGCGGGCGCGACGGCGCAGTCCGCCTCACCGCCGGCTGCGCCCGATTGCCGCCGCATGCTGAGCGAACGTTTCCCGTGGGGCATCGAGCGCGCGCGCCGGCCGTGGCGGCTGGTCGCCCTCTGTCTCGTCGTCGCCATCGCACTCGCCTACCTCATCGAAGGCTGGCTGCCGCACGCCAATCTGTCGTTGATCTTCCTCGTCGCCGTTCTGGCGGTGGCGGGCAACACCGGCTTCGCGCCTGCCGTCGGCACCGCGGTGCTGGCCTTCGTCGCCTACAACTTCCTCTTCACCGCTCCGGCCCACACCCTGCGGGTCCACAGCACCGACGAGCTGGCCACGCTCGGCTTCTTCCTCATCGCCGGCCTGCTCGTCGCTGCGCTCGGCGCGCGCATGCGCCGCTACGTCACGGTGGCGGCTGAACACGCCGCGCGGGCCGAGGATCTCGGCGCGCTGAGTCGCCGTCTCGGCGCGGTGGCCGATGCCGATGCGGTCGCGACGGCCCTGGTCGAGGGTATTGCCATGGTCACCGGGCACACCGCGCAGGTGCTGTACGGCGAGCGTTCGCCGGCTGCCGTGGCGGCGGGCTGGAGCGAGCTCGAGCTGGCGACGGAGGCCGAGCGCTTCGGTCACGTGCGCGTTGATTCGAGCGACGCGGCCGTCGTCGACACCGTACGCGGCCTGTGCGCGCAGGCGGCGGTGGTGCTCGAGCGCATCCACCTCGTCGCGGCGCTCGACGAAGCGCGCATCGAGACCGAGACCGAACGTCTGCGCGGCGCGCTGTTGTCCTCGGTGTCGCACGATCTGCGCACGCCGCTGGCCTCGATCATCGGCGCCACCACGAGCTTGCGCGAACTCGGCCCCGCGCTCAGCGCAACCGCGCGCGCGGACCTCCTCGACATGGTGGTGAGCGAGGCCGAACGTCTCAACCGCTACATCCAGAACCTGCTCGACATGACCCGTCTCGGCCAGGGTGCGTTGAGTCTCAAGCGCGATTGGACCGACGTCGACGACATCGTCGCCAGTGCGCTTGCCCGCCTGGGCGGCCTGCTGCGCGGCGTCGATGTCGCGCTCGACCTCGCGCCCGGTCTGCCGCTGCTCAGGATCCACGGCGCGCTGGTCGAGCAGGCCCTGGTCAACGTGCTGGAGAACGCCGCCAGGCATTCGCCGCCGCGCGGCACGGTGACGCTGGCCGCGCACGTGGTCGACGATGAGCTGCGCATCGAGGTCAGCGACGGCGGTCCGGGCATACCGCCGGCCGAACGGGAACGCGTGTTCGAGTCGTTCTACACGGCCCAGCGTGGCGACGGCGGTGCCGAGGGTACCGGCCTCGGGCTCGCCATCGCGCGCGGTTTCATCGGCGCCCATGGCGGCAGCATCGTGGCGCTCGATGGTCCGGGCGGGGTCGGCAGCACTTTCCGTATCAGCCTGCCGCTGCCCGAAGCCGCGCCGGATCTCCGTGACGGTGCCGAGTGAGATGAGCGCGCGCATCCTGGTCGTGGACGACGAGGCGCAGATCCGCAAGTTCCTGCGCATCAGTCTCGAGGCCGCCGGCTATGCCATCGACGAGGCGCGTACCGGGACCGAGGCCCTGGAATCGTGCAATGCCGCGCCGCCCGATCTCGTGGTACTCGATCTCGGTCTGCCGGACCTCGACGGCGTCGAGGTCATCGCACGGCTGCGCGAGTGGTCGCGGGTACCGATCCTGGTGCTCTCGGTGCGCTCGCTGGAGGCACAGAAGGTCACCGCGCTCGACGTTGGCGCCAACGACTACCTGACCAAGCCGTTCGGCATCTCGGAACTGATGGCGCGCTGCCGCGTGCTGCTACGCGACCAACCCGCCGGCGAGGACGAGCCGGTCATCCGTAGTGGCGCCCTGACCATCGACCGGCGCAGCCGCCGCGTGAGTCTCGGCAACGAGGTCGTGCACCTGTCGCCGAAGGAATACGCCTTGCTCAACCTGCTCGCCGAACACCGCGGCCGCATCGTCACCCACCAGCAGCTGCTGCGCGCTATCTGGGGCGAGCGCCACGTCGACGACACCCACTACCTGCGCGTGCTCGTCGGCCACCTGCGCCAGAAGCTCGACGACGACCCGGCGCATCCTCGCTACGTCGTCACCGAGCAGGGCGTCGGCTATCGCTTCGGCGAGGACGGCGGCTGATCCGCCGCCCCTTACCAGCGGCCCGCAATGGGGACAGTATACTTTTGCCCATGGCTTCGCCGCGGCCGCGCGTGTGCGAAAAGTATACTGTCCCCATTGCTACGCGTTCGTAGCGTCGATGAAGCACAGGAGGTGCTGCCATGGCCAGGATGGCCCGACTCGTCGTTCCCGGCGTTCCGCATCACGTCACGCAGCGCGGCGGTCGCCGCCAGCAGGTCTTCTTCGGCGACGAGGACTACGCACATTACTTGCGCCTCATGGCGCGCTTCTCGGTCAAGGCCGGCACCGCCGTCGTGGCGTATTGCCTGATGCCTAACCACGTTCACCTGATCATGGTCCCCGGCGACGAGGAAGGCCTGCGTGCGGCGTTGGGCGAGGCGCATCGGCGCTACGCACGCGACATCAACCAGCGTGAGGGTTGGCGGGGCCACCTGTGGCAGGAACGCTTCTATTCCACACCCATGGACGAGTGGCACCTCGCCCATGCGGTGGGTTACGTCGAGAGCAACCCGATGCGCGGCGGCTTGTGCAGTGATGCCTGCGCGTGGCCGTGGTCGAGCGCGCGGGCACGTGCCGATGGTAGCCAGGATGTCCTGCTGGATCTGCTGCCCGGACACGTTGCACAGTCCTGGCGCGAGCTGCGTGCAGCGCCTACCGACGCTGCTGTCGACACGCGCATCGCGCGCTGTACGCGCACCGGCCGTCCGCTAGGCGATGCGGCCTTCGTTGTGCGGCTGGAACAACTGAGCGGGCGGCGCCTGCGTCCGTGCCGGCGTCGCCCGGGCTGAAAAGTATACTGTCCCCGTTATAGGGCCCCCGCCGCGCGCAGCGCTTCCTGGCGCGCCTTCGCCATGTTGTAGGTACGCGCCATCATGATGCGCTGGGCCTTGAGCCCGCCGCCGGCCTGCAGCGCGGTCACCAGGTACCAGCCGCCGAGCGCGTCGGCGGTCATGTCGCGGATGAGGTTGAACACCCGCATGCGCTGCTCGACGTCGGTGCCGGGCTTGGCCGCCATGTACTTGCGCAGGTAGGCGCCCGCTTCCGGGTGACGGAGGTCCGCCTCCTCCGGCAGCGTGATCACGAGCCCGCCGGCGACGTCGTGCAGGTGTTTCACCATGCTGTGGAAGTTCGAGGCGTAGTAGTACTTCGTCACGTTGATGCCGAGGATGTTGGGATGCAGCATGCCGTCGGCGGTCGTCTCGTAGTTGGCGCAGGCATGGTCGATGCCCATGCGGATCATCTCGGCGTAGCAGATGAGTTCCGAGATGGCGTCCTGCACGTGCGGGTCGCGCTCCTTGCCCTGGGCCTCGGTGACGAGGTCGGCCAGGCCCACCATCAGTTCCGCTTCGTACGCCGCCATCACCAGCCCGAGCGTGCGTTCCCACAGGCCGAGCGAGGCGGCGAAGGCGCCGGCCATCTGCCACTCGCCGGCGAGGAAGACGCGGTCCCAGGGCACGAAGACGTCGTCGAAGACGACGAAGCCCTCGGGCATGGAGTGATGCGCGCTGGCCGGGTAGTCGAAGGCGTTGAGTTCGGCCGGGGCGAAACTGCGCGCGATGATCTTGACCCCCGGCGTGTTGACCGGGATGGAGAAGGCGACGGCGTAGTCGGCCTCGTCCTCGCGCATCGACTTGGTCGGCATGACGACGAGTTCGTGCACCAGCGGTGCGCCGGTGATGTGCAGCTTGGCGCCGCGTACCACGATGCCGTCGGCACGGCGCTCGACGATGCGCACGTAGAGGTCGGGATCGAGCTGCTCGTGGGCCTTCTTCGAGCGGTCGCCCTTGGCGTCGGTGATGACCTCGGCGGCGCGCAGGTCGTTGTCGCGCGCGTAGCGGTACATGTTCTCGATGTTCTGCGCGAACTGCGGGTTGATGGCGGCGAGGCGGTCCTTGATCTGCAGCAGCGCCATGTAGACCCCGGTCACGCCGCCGACGATCGACATCTGCCGCCCGAGCGCGAGGCGCTTGTGCAACTCCTCGATGGTGCGCGGCACCTGGTAGACGCGGTGGGCGAGCGTGCCGTCCTCGGTCTCGTAGGTGATGAGGTCGCGGATCTCGGGGTCGTCGTAGGCGTAGTCGCTACTGGCGACTTCGAGCGGCACCTGGAAGCGTGGGTGCGAGGTGACGTCCGTGATCTTCTCGCCGCCCCAGTAGATGACGCGTCCGTCATTGAGCGAGGCACGGTATTCGGCAGCGGTCTTGAGACCCATGGGCAAGTTCTCCTGGTTGTCGGCGGGGAGCGCGGTCGGTGGCGCGAAGCAACGCAGTCGCCGGTGGTACGCCAGCACGTGCGCCAACCAGGGTCGCGTTTACGCCGGGTCACGGCTTTCCCACTTCGGAGCTCCCCGGAACCGAAGCGCGCAACGGCGAAAGCGGCGGCCCATCACAAAGTGAGCGCAGCGCCGGCGAAGTGACGATATTTTACTTCCGGGTGGTACGCAAAAGGCTTAGGGTCGCCGGGCTGTCGGCCGCTGCGGGCGGTGTGCAGCGCCCCTCAAGGTCCCTGGAGTCCGAGATGTCACGCCCCGTCCTGCATTCCGCGCTCGCCGCCCTCGCGCTCGTTCTCGGCGTGGTCGACGCCAGCCCGGCCATGGTCGTCACCGTCGGTGGCTACCACGACTGGACGCTGGTCGAGGATCCGCCGCACCCGGGCATGTCGGCGAACGTCGACAGTGCGCTCCAGGTCAGCCTGGGCGCGAACGGTGCGGTCCCGGCCGGGGTCGACATCGGCTACCAGAGCGTCGACGGGGCGACGGTCGGAGCGTCCACCGGGGGGTGGTATTTCTCGCCGTCGAGTGATTTCAGTCTGGCTGTCGACTATGCGGTGTCGGGCAGCAACCCGCTCGGCATCACCGCCATCGGTTTCGGCTTCGGTGAGGACGGCGACGGCGCCAATTCCGGCGGCGCGGTGCTGACCTTCAACAATGGTTCCGCGCTGGGATTCGGCGGTGCCGCGCGTACCAACGACGTCTCCACGCTCGCGCCGATCCTCGGCGCGGCACTCGCCAGCAGCGGCCGGCTGTTCGTCGGCTACGAAGCGGCCAGCGGCAACGTTTCCTACGGTTACAGCGCGACCCCGGGCAGTTTCGCGCCGGACGTCAGCGGAACGTTCAGCGGCCTGCAGAACGGCTGGACGGACAGCGACCTCCTGGTCTCGCTCTTCCTGCGCAGCGACGCGCTGCCGCCCTTCTTCGGCCCGCTGCAAGCGGGCAGCTTCGGCGTGACCTTCGGCCCGGTGGAAGTCCTTGCCGGGACACCGGCCGCGGTGCCGCTACCGGCAGCGGCCTGGCTGCTGTTCCCGGTACTGGCCGGCCTCGCACGGCGGCGCCGGCGGGCGGCGTGAAGCGCCGGCTCAGCGCGCGGCGCTGAAGCCCCGCGCCCGTTCGCGCAGCACGAACTTCTGGATCTTGCCGCTCGGCGTGCGCGGGAAGTCGTCGACCAGTTCGAGCCGCTCCGGCAGGTATTGTCGCGTCAGCTTCGCCTGCAGCAGGTAGTCGACGAGACCGTCGAAGTCGAGCTGGCCACCGGCCTTGAGGCTGACGAAAGCGCAGGCGCGCTCGCCCAGGCGCGCATCCGGCATCGCCACCACCGCGGCGTCCTGCACGGCCGGGTGGCGATAGAGCAATTCCTCCACTTCGACCACCGGGATGTTCTCGCCGCCCCGGATGATGATGTCCTTGGAGCGGCCCGTGATGCGGATGTAGCCGTCGTCGTCCATGCGCGCGTTGTCGCCGGTCTCGAACCAGCCGTCCCCGTCGACCTCGTAGGCCTCGGGACGCTTGAGGTAGCCGACGAAGAGGGTCGCGGACTGCGCCTGCAAGCGGCCCTCGGTCCCGTTCGGCACCACCGCGCCGTGCTCGTCGACGATGCGCACGGCATGACCGGGCAGGGCGCGGCCGTCGGTCTCGAAGACCTTCTCCGCCGGGTCGCCGGGATAGGTCGCGGTCGAGATGCCCATCTCGGTCATGCCCCAGGCGCTCATCATGTACATGTTGGGCAGCGCGCGTGCGGCATCGTGCACCAGCACGCGCGGGATCGGCGCGCCGGCGCAGAGGAACAGGCGCAGGCTCGCCAATGCCTCGCCGTGGCTGGCCGCGGCCTGCACCAGGTCGCTGACGAACGGCGTTGCACCCAGGGTCAGCGTGCAGCCCTCCTCACCGATGATGCGTGCCGCGGCGAGCGCGTCCCACTGGTCGAGCAGTACGAGCTTGGTGTGGTTGCGGATGGAGAACACCACGCCGTACATGAAGCCGGTCTGGTGCGCGACCGGCGAGCCCATGAAAACGGCATCGCGCTCGGTGAACGAGAACAGCTCGGTGGCGAGGAGCGCCTTGCAGTAGAGCGTGTTGGCCGTATGCATCACGCCCTTGGGTTGGCCGGTGGTGCCCGAGGTGTACATGATCTCGGTGACGTCGTCCGGTGCCGGTCGGCGTTCGGCGAGCAGTACCTCCACATCGGGCGCTTGTTCGTGCGGAATGTCGAGTAGGACGCGTTCGAAGGAGGTCGCCGGATCATTACCGCCGATCACGAGCACATGGCGGAGTAGCGGCAGCTTCGACCGCAGGCCTGCCATCATCCTTGGGTAGTCGAAGCCGCGGAACTCGCGCGGCACGATCATCACCTTCGACTCGGCGTGGCCGAGCATGAATTCGAGTTCGCGTTCACGGAAGATCGGCATCAGCGGGTTGATCACCGCGCCGATGCGCACGCAGGCGGCGTGGATGGCGGCGTATTGCCACCAACTCGGCAGCTGCACGGCGACGACGTCGCCCTTGGCGACACCGAGCGCGGCGAGACCGGCGGCGAGACGCAGCGAATGATCGCGTAGCTGGCTGTAGGTGAGCTCGTTGCGCCGCCCGCTCATCGAGTTGTGGTCGACGATGGCGATACGCGTCGGGTCGGCCACCGCAACCTCGTCGAGATCGTCGATCAGCAGGCGGTCCGGCCACAGCCCGGCGGCGCGCATGCGCGCCGCACGTGCGGCCGGCAGGATCGGATCGGTCGCCATCGCCAGACTCTCCCCTCGTTGGCGGCGCCACCTCGCGCGGCGCGTCGGGGGGGAGTATAAGCCGGGGCTGCCGTGGAACGAGGTCGTGGCCGGCCGCGGGGCGTCGAGCGTGCCGGGCCGCGCGGGTGACGTTCAGCGCGGTGGCGCCGCGCCACCGATGGCGTCAGTGCATGCGCATACCTCCTTCGGCCGCCGAGCGTTCGTGGCCGCCGGCCGGCAGGTGGGCAAGCACGTGCTGCCAGGTCATCAGCGCGCGGTGATAGACGTTGTGACCGCAGGGCGCACGGAAGCGATCAGGATGCTCGGCGAGCAGGCCGAGCAGGCGCACCACCACCCCGGCGAGCTGTGGCGTGGGGTTCAGCACGAACTCGCTCATGGCGCGGATGGAACTCGCGTGCAGGGCCGTGACGGGGACGGGGGTATCGGCATCTTCGGAAGGCATCGGCAGGTGCTCCTCGTGAATCGAGGTTGCACTTTAATGAGAATGATTCTCAATATCAAGAAATTCGACCGCCGCCGTGTCTCCGCTCAGCAACCGCAACGTCGCGCGGCAGCCTTCCCCGCGACCATGCCCGTCGCCAGGCACCCCGTCAGCAGGTAACCCCCCGTCGGCGCTTCCCAGTCCAGCATCTCGCCGGCGACGAAGACACCGGGTTTCGCGTGCAGCATCAGCCACTCGTCGCACCCGGCGAAACGCACGCCGCCGGCGGTGCTGATGGCCTCTTCGACCGGGCGTGGCGCGGTGAGGACAAAGGGGGCCGCCTTGATGTGCGCGGCGAGGGCAGCGGGATTGCTGCGCCATTGCTCCGGCAGGACTTCGAACAGCAGCGCCGCGCGGATGCCGTCGAGGTATACGCTGCGGCGCAGGTGCTCACCGACGCTGCGCTTGCCGCGCGGGCGGGCGAGGGCGGCTTCCAGCGCGTCGGGCGAGTGCCCGGGCGCGAGGTCGATGCGCAGGGTGGTCGTCCCGTTGGCGGCGATGGCCTCGCGCAGCCAGCGCGAGAGGGCATAGACGCAGACACCTTCGAAGCCGTATTCGCTGATCACGAGATCGCCTGGCGCGCGGCGGACGCGGCCCGCGGCATCGGTGCATTCGAGCACGACGTTCTTGGCGACCTGCCCGGCATGTCGCTCGCGCAAATGCACGCTGAACCTGCATTCGAAGCCGCAATTGGCCGACGCCAGAGGCGCGATGTCCACGCCCTGTGCTTCCAGCAGGGCGACCCAGCCACCGTCGGAACCCAGCCTCGGCCAGCTCGCGCCGCCCAGTGCCAACACGGTCGCGCGCGGTGTGACGCGCACTTCACCAACCGGGGCATCGAACAGCAGGTCGTCGCCGTCCCAGCCGGCCCAACGATGGCGGGCATGGAAGCTGACGCCTGTACGGCGCAGCCGTTCGAGCCAGCGCCGCAGCAGCGGTGCGGCCCTCATGTCCGCGGGGAACACGCGGCCCGAAGAGCCGACGAAGGTGTCGATGCCGAGCCCGGCCGCCCAGGCGCGCACGGCGCGGGTGTCGACGGCTTCGAGCGCCGCGCAGAGCGCTGCCGGCAGGTCGTCGCCGTAGCGTGCGAGCAGCCTGTCGCCGGCTTCTTCGTGGGTGAGGTTGAGCCCGCCCTTGCCGGCGAGCAGGAACTTGCGCCCGCAGGAGGCCATGGCGTCGTAGACGGCGACCGTGGCGCCGCCGGCGGCGGCGGCCTCTGCCGCCATCAGCCCGGCCGGGCCACCGCCGATGACGGCGACGTCGCAGTCGAGCGGGGCGCATGGTGGGCGGGGCTCGGTCACGCGGCTGTCGACGGTATTGGCGCCGACGGTGTCTGACACCTGCCACGGAAGGCGTCAGACACCCGAAGCAGGCGGTGCGTGTGCTGCCCGCTCAGGGTGTGAAGAACTCGCAGCCGGTCTTGGCCTTCACTTCGTCCAGCGTCACGCCGTCGTGCAGTTCCTTCAGCACCAGGCCCTCGCCGTCCGGCAGCACTTCGAACACGCACAGATCAGTGATGATCATGTCGACCACGTTCTTGCCCGTGATCGGCAGCGAGCAGTGCTTGAGGATCTTCGGCGTGCCGTCCTTCGCGCAGTGGTCCATCAGCACGATCACGCGCTTGACGCCGGAGACGAGATCCATCGCGCCGCCCGGGCCCTTGACCATCTTGCCCGGCACCATGAAGTTGGCGAGGTCGCCGTTCTCGGCCACCTCGAGGCCGCCGAGGATCGAAAGGTCGACGTGACCGCCGCGGATCATGGCGAAGGAGTCGGCACTGGAGAAGAAGCTCGAACCGGCAATGGCGGTGATGGTCTGCTTGCCGGCGTTGATGAGATCGGCGTCGACATCCGCTTCCTCGGGGAAGGGGCCGATGCCGAGCAGGCCGTTCTCCGACTGCAGGGTGACGTTGACGCCCGCGGGAATGAAGTTGGCAACCAGCGTCGGGATGCCGATGCCGAGGTTGACGTAGAAACCGTCCTTCAATTCCTGCGCGGCGCGTTTCGCCATCATGTCGCGGGTCGGAGAACCGCCCTTCGCCGGCGTGCCGGCGACGGTGCGGAACTCGATGCGCTTCTCGTAATCGCGCCCCTGGATGATGCGGTCGACGTAGATGCCCGGGGTGTGGACCTGGTCGGGGTCGAGTTCGCCCACCTCGACCAGTTCCTCGACCTCGGCGATACAGACCTTGCCGCAGGTCGCGATCGTCGGATTGAAGTTGCGCGCGGCCTTGCGGTACACCAGGTTACCGGCCTTGTCGCCCTTCCACGCCTTGACGATCGCGACGTCGGCGCGGATGCCTTGCTCGAGCACGTACTCGACGCCGTCGAACACCTTGACCTCCTTGCCCTCGCCGAGCGGCGTGCCGAAGGCCGTGCGGGTGTAGAAGCCCGGGATGCCGGCGCCACCGGCGCGCAGGCGCTCGGCCAGCGTGCCCTGCGGGGTGAGGTGCAGCTTGAGTTCGCCGGCCAGCACCTGGCGCTCGAACTCCTTGTTCTCGCCGACGTAGGAGGCGATGACTTCCTTCACCTGGCGATTGTTGAGCAGGAGGCCCATGCCGAAGCCGTCGACGCCCGCGTTGTTGCCGACGATGGTCAGGCCCTTGATGCCGGACGCGGCGAGCGCGGCGATGAGGTTCTCGGGGATGCCGCACAGGCCGAAGCCGCCGGCGGCGATGGTGATGTCGTCCCGGAGGACGTCTTGGAGCGCCGACGTGGCGTCCGGGAAGACCTTGTTCATCTGCTGGGCCCCTTGGAACCTGGCGCGCCCACGGCGCGGCGTGTCGAACGATGGCGAAGGGCCTGCGCCACCGAACGGGTCGCTCTCGCGGACGGGTGGAAGCGCGGGCCGCGCGGCGGACGGGCCGCGGCGGCCGCGATTATAGCGAAGCTGCGTGCGCCTTCGGCGCCGGGCCGGGTTCAGCCGTTCAGGCTGGACACGAGCGTCGGCGAGAGCTGGCCGTCGACGGGCAGTCCTCGGTCCGCCTGGTAGGCGCGAATGGCCTGGCGCGTCTTCGGCCCGACCACGCCGTCGACCGGGCCCGGGTCGTAGCCGCGCGCGGCGAGCCGGCCCTGGACGTCGGCAACGAGGTGGTTGAGTTCGCGTGCCTGGCTGCTCTGCTTCCACGCCGGGTCGCCCATGTCGACCTGCGACTTGTCGGTGAAGATGCCGGTCAGGGCACCACCAGCCGCGCCGAGCGCAGCGGCTTCCAGCACCGAGAGCCCGGTCACCGCGCCGATGATGGCGCCGGCGCCGGCGCCGATGCCGGCGCCGCTGAGGCCGCGATCCTGGGCGGTGGTACCGCAGCCGGCGGTCGTGGCGAGCGCCAGGGCCAGCGCGGCGGTCTTCGTCATCGTGATCATGATTCCCTCCTGCGTAGCGGTTTTCTTCTGGCGACGCGAGGTGTGCGTCGTGCCCGCAACCATGGCCAATCAGCCGCCACCAGCGCGTGACGGCGCGCACGCCGCGGCTGTCGCGCGGGCGGGTTCCCGGGCGAAACGTGAAGAGGTCGCGATTTCGTCGCCGTCGCCGGCGAGGCGAGTTCCTTACAGGCGCTCAGGTCTGGGTGTCGTCGAGACCCTGCTCGATGGCGTAGTGGACGAGGTCGGCCGTGCTGGTCAGGCCGAGCTTCTTGAGCAGGCGGGTACGGTGGGTGCTGACGGTCTTGATGCTGAGCGAGAGGTCGGCGGCGATGCGCGAGACGGTGTGGCCGCTGGCGAGCAGGCGCAGGATCTCGAATTCGCGGTTGGACAAGCGGTCGTGATCGCTGGCGTGCTGCGGATCGTCGGCAACCTGGCGGCTCATGCGTGGCGACAGGTAGCGTTCACCGCGACCCACCCGGCGCAGCGCGGAGACCACCTCGCTCGGCGGCGCGCTCTTCATCAGATAGCCGGCGGCACCGGCGCGCAGCGCGCGCAGCGCGTACTGCTCCTCCGGAAAGCGCGAATAGATGAGCACCGGCACGCGCGCGGCCACCGCGCGCATGCGGCGCAGGATCTCGACGCCGCTGCGCCCGGGCATGGCCATGTCGAGGGTGACGAGGTCGAGTAGCATCGATTCCAGGCAACGCACACCTTCGATGCCCGAGGTAGCCTCGGCGGCGATGGTGATGTCGTCGATGTCGGCCAGGATCTGGCGCAGACCGAGGCGGATGAGCGGGTGGTCGTCGACCACCAGCAGGCGCAGCGGCGTTGGCGCGTTCATGCGCCGAGGCCCGCGCGCCCGCCCTCGATGGCGTAGAGCGCGGTGCGTTCGCCGGCTGCTCGTGAAGTCAGTGGCAGGCGGGCGACGAGCCGCGCGCCACCCTGTTCGCGTCGACCCTCGGCGGTGAAGTCGCCACCGAGGTTGGCCATGCGCTCGGCCAGTCCGCGCAGGCCGTGACGGGGTTCGCCGCCAACCGTGCCTTCGGCGAAACCACGGCCGTCGTCCGCGACACTGAGTGTCACGGCGTCGTCATCGGCTTCGAGCGCGACTTGCACGTGGCGCGCTGCGGCGTGCCGCGTGACGTTGGTCAGGCCTTCCTGCAGCACGCGGAACAGGGCCAGCGACTGCTCGGGGGAGAGTTCGGGCACTGCGCCGAGCTTGAGCGAGCAGGCCAGCCCCGAGCGCGCCTTGAAGTCGTCGACGTACCACTCGAGAGCTGCCGACAGGCCGAAGTGATCGAGGATGGGCGGATGCAGGCCATCGACGATGCGATCGGTGGCGGCCGAGGCCCGTTCGACCAGCTCGTGCAGGCGGTCGAGCAGCACGCGGGTCTTCTCCGCCTCGTCGGCGGTGAGGTCATCGAGCGCGAACACCGTGTTGCCCATGACCGTCAGGATGGCGCCGAATTCGTCGTGGACCTCGCGGGCGAGGCGGCTGCGTTCGTCCTCCTGCACGCGCTGCAGGGCGACGTAGGCCGCGCGCAATTCGTCGCGCGAGCGGGCCAGTGCCTCCTCGGCCTCCTTGCGCCGGGTGATGTCGGTGACGTGGCAGACGTAGGCCGCGCCGTCGGGCGCGCCGCCGCCGAGCGCGGTGGTCGAAACCAGCACCTGCAGGGCGCGCGGGCGGCCGCAGACGATGCGTCGTTCCTCGGTCTCGCCCGGTACCGGCGTCCACACGCGGCCGTCGCCATCCGCCAGCAGGCGAGCGAAGTTCTCGCCCACCAGCTCGGCCGCGCATCCACCGAACAGGGCGCAGCCGCCGGGATTGACCTTGAGGATGGCGAGGCTGCCGTCGAGCACGATGACGCCACCCGGCAGCGCGGTCAGGATCTGGTCGAGGTAGGCGCGCGAAACGGTGGCGCGTTCGAGGCGCGCGGCCATGTCGTTGAAGGCGGCGCCGATCTCACCGAGTTCGTTCTTGGCGCGCAGGTTGACGCGCTGGGCGAGGTCGCCGCGACCGGCGCTGCGCAGTGCCACGACGAGCTGGCTGACCGGGCGCAGGAAATTGCGCACCACCGCCCAGGCGGCGCCGGCACACAGCAGGATCATGGCCGAGAGCAGCAGCGTGACGCGGGTGCGGGCCTCGGCGATGCGTTGACCGACCGCCTGCTCGGCGCGTTCGACCTGGCCGCGCGCGGCGCTGGCGAGACGATCGTGGATCAGGGCGCGCAGCTGGTCGCGGCGGGCATAGACCACGCCGAGCGCGGCGTCGACATCGCGTTGCCGTTCGAGCGCCTCGCGCGCGGTGTGGCGCAGGGCGCGCAACTGCTCGCGCAAGGTGGTGATGAAGGGTGCCTGCGGGTGCAGGCCGCTCTGCGTGGCGGCCAGCACCAGGCGGTGTTCCAGCGTACGCAGCGCAATCTCGAGGCTGGCCGCGTGCACCGCGTCGGGTGCACCGACGTAATCGTGCAGGCGCCGTTCGATGTCGAGCGCGGCAGTGCGCAGCTCGTGTTCGGTGGCGATGTCCGCGCCCGCATCGCGGATCAGCTCGTCGGCGCGCAGCGCGAATTCACCGACCTGTTCCTCGAGCCCGGCCAGCGGGATGGCGTCGGCGGCCAACGCGGCGAGCAGGGCATCCACCGCGAGCAGGTAATCGCCGTGCAGCGTGGCGGCCTGCGCGGCCAGGCCCTGCGCCTCGCTGCTGGCGGCATTGCGACCATAGGCCTCGAGTTCGCGGGCGAACGTGCGGGCGTCGTGGTCGCGCGCGTACTGCGCGTGGCGTTCTGGGGCGTTGCGCAGGCGACGCAGGCTGGCCGCGCTCTCGGTGATGAGGTTTTCCAGTTCCTGCGCCGAACCGAGCATGTCGTAGCCGCCGGTCACGGCATGCTCGAGGGTGTCCTGAATGTGACTGATCTCGCGCTGGAGGAAGGCGTAGGCGCTGAGACAGGTCAGGAACGCAATGCCGAAGATCAGGCCGAGACGGGTGGCCAGTTGGCTGCGACGCCGCATGAAAGCTACCTCGCGGGAATCGTGTGGGAACGCGGAATGGACGGGGCGGGATGGGAGCCGGCCGCGGCGGCTCCGTCCAGGGACGCGCGGCGGCGCGAGTGTAGTGCATGGGCGCCCCGCCGGCGAGCGGCAATCCGTTGATCGGGGTCAAGCGGCCCGCGTGCGCGGCCGCTAACCGGCGGTGTATCCCCAAGAGCCTGATCGTTCACACGACCATTCCCGGTGATGTCGCAAGCTCCCGAATCCGCCCAACCCGCCGCGCCGCCCCTCGAGGACGTCGGCCGCGACGAGCTGCTCGCTTGCGTGCGCCTGCTCGCCACCAGCGTCGCCGACCACCGCGAACGCTTCGGCGCGGTGGCCATGGACCTGTCCGCTCGCCACGTCGACTCGCGCGCTCCGGCCGCCCAGGGCCCGTTGGCCGAGGCGCTTGCCTTGGTCCGCATCGCTTTGCCCGAAGCCGGGCAGTTGCCGGCGGTAGAACCGCTCGGCGACCTGCGTCGCCAGCATCGCATCAACCTCCATGCCGCGGTGGCGGTGCTGGACGACGCCCGCACGCGGCGCGTCCCGGCAGAGCTGCGCAACATTTCCTGGGGCGGTGCCGCCCTGCGCTGCCCGTCGATGCCGGCAAACCCCGGCGAACACGTGTGGTTGGAGTTGCCGGCCGGATTCGAGCGCGAGATCCCCGTGCGTGCCGAGGTCGTGCGACGCACCCGGATCGGCGAGGTCGAGGAATACGGTCTGCGCTTCGTCGCCCTCGACCCGGCTGACGAACCGCGCTTTCGCCGCGTGCTGGAGATCCTCCTCGACCAGCCCGACGCCGACGGGCGCCGCGCCGAGCCACGACTCGTGCAGCGCCTCGAAATCGAGTACGGCGACGCCGGCGAACTGCGTGCGACCTTGGAGGACATTTCCGCCGGCGGTCTGCAACTCGTCGTACCCGACCCGCTGGAGCTGCAGCAGACCATCCTCATCGTGCTGTCCAGTGCCGATACGGCGCGCACGCTGGAGCTGCGCGCGCGGGTGGTGCACCAGGCCTGTGCGGACGAGGATGGCGTGGCGTTGTACCGCGTAGGTCTCGCCTTCGAGCATGCCGATGCGGCGCTGCGCGAACAACTCGGTGAGCTTATCCGGGCCCTGGCCCTGCAGGCGCCGGCGCGCGGCGCGCCGGCGGCGGGCAAGGTTTGAACGGCAGGCGGGCGCGGCGGCGAACCGCCACGCCCGCGACCGTCACACCGTGGCGGCGTGCTCGGCGTAATCGATCTTCTCGGAGATGAGTTGATGTTCGGACGCGATGAATTTCGGCTTGATCCACCACACCATCAGTGGCAACACCAAGAGCGAGATCACCATGTTGATGGTCATGACCATGACCAGCAGCAGGCCCATGTCGGAGAGGAACTTGAGATCCGACAGGAAGTACCACGGCAGGATCGAGATCAGCACGATCGTCGCGGTGAAGGTGATGGCCTTGCCCGAGGTGGTGATGGCGCGGTCGATGGCCTCACCGTAGTGCTGCGAGTCCTGGAACTCCTCGCACATGCGGCTTAGCAGGTAGATGCCGTAGTCGATGCCGACGCCGATGCCGATCGAGGCGATCGGCAGGCTGTTGACGTCGAGACCGATGCCGAGCGTCACCATCGTGGCATCGAGCAGCACGTTCGACAGGTTCACCGGCACCAGCAGGATGATGCCCGCCATCGGCGAGCGGTAGGCGAAGCTGCAGACCAGGAACATCAGTCCGTTGAGCAGGGCGAGGATGGTCAGGCGGTTCTGCGCGACGACGTCGTTGACCGACTGCTGCAGCGCGATCGCCCCGGTGCCCATGCGGATGGTGAAATTGGTGTGCTCGAGGCCGACCTTGTCCAGCACCTCGCGCGCCTGCCTGAGCGCGAGGTCGACGGTCTCCTGCTTATTGTTCTTGTACCACAGTGACAAGGTGCCGTTCTGCAGGCCGAAGTCCATGACGTGGCTGTAGGCCTTGGGACTCGAGCCCAGCATCAACGCGTTGACCGAAGCGTTGGACGCCTCGTCGGTGGGATCGATCGGCGCCCACTTGGGGTTGCCGCCGGCGAAGATGCGGTTGGCCTCCGGCAGGTAGTCGGCGAACGACAAGGTCGCTTCCGGCGGTTGCGGGTAGGATTCGAGCAGGCGCTGCATCTGGTGCATCGTCGTCATCGTTTCCGATTCCTGCAGGATGCGGTTGGCCTTCTTGCCGCCTTTGCCCTCGAACACGATCTCGAGCGTCATGAGCCCCGGGAAGTGCGAGTTGATGGCGCGCACCGCGGTGTTGAACTCCGAGTCGTCGAACAGCAGGTTGCTGCCCTCGACCGGGTTGCCGACCTGCATCAGTGACTGGATGTAGAAGCCACAGGCGAAGATGACGACGAATATGCCGGTCGTGAGCGGCGCGCGGCTGCCGTGACTCAGACTCGCGACGCGTCTCAGAATGCCGATGAGACGCGTGTGCCAGGTGACCTTGTCGGTGTGCCCGGTGAGGACATCGACGTTCTTCGGCGTCGGCAGGTAGGAAGCGAGGATCGAGGCCAGGAATACGTCGGTCGGAATCAGGCACAGCGCCCAGAAGCCGCAGAAGATGGCGAAGCGCTCCATCACCGGGATCGGCGCGACGGCGATCAGGAACAGGCACATCATGTCGGTAACGATGCCGAGAATGCCCGGTGCCATCATCACGCCGAGCGAGATCTGCGCCGCCTTGCGCTTGTCCTTGACCTCGTAGAGCACCTCGTAATAGCGCTCGAGATACTGTACGCAGTGGCTGAAGGCGCGCGCGATGAGCAGCATCGGCACGACCATGATCAGCGGTTCGATGGGCTGATGGATCCAGCCGGTCAGACCGAAGCCCCAGATGCCACCGACGATGGACACCGCGATGGGCGCGACCACGCCCGGCAGGTTGCGCATGTAGAGGACGAGCGAGACGATCAACAGGGTCGCCGTGATGGCGAAGATGGTCAGCATCTGCACCTGGTAGGTATAGACCCAGCCGGTCAGCATGGGCTGGCCGGCGGCGTAGATCTCGTGATGTTCGTCGCGCTCGCGCTCGACCAGCTTCTGCACGTAGTCGAAGGTCTTGCCATAGTCGAGGCTGAACTCGATGAAGGTCGCGGTGACGAGCGTTGCCGTCTCGTCCTCAGAGATGAGGAATTTGCGCACGTTGTTCGAGCGGTCGACGCGGTGCTTGAACTCCGCCATCGCCTCGGGTGAATCCGGCACGCTGTCTTCCATCATCGGCTTGATATCGACACCGTAGGGTGTGGCCTCGGCGTAGCGCGCCTTCTCCGAGGCCAGCGAGAGAATCTGGTCGTGGTCGACGGACGGGGCGAGGTCGATGTCGCGCGTCATGCGCCAGACCTTGTTCAGCGTCTCGTGGTTGTAGATGTCACCACGCTTGTTCTTGATCATGATGGTGATGGTGAGCGGATTACCGAAGTTGCGGTGATCCTGGAAGGTCTGCACGTACGGGTGGTTCTTCGGGAACAGGTCCGAGAAGATGGTGCGGATGTCGACGTCCTTCAGTCCGTAGAGGAAGAACGCGGTGATCGCCATCAGAATGGCGAGCGAAATGTGCCGGTAACCGATGATCAGCGCGGCTATGCGATGTCGGATGCCCATGTGATGAGTGCCCCGTGCGAGAAGGAAGCGGCCGTGGCCGCACCGTGCGGTGTCGACATGGGACCACGACCACCGACGCGGGTCGGGACGCGCCGTACGGCCGTCCCGTGTCTCCCCTCGCGGCAGCGGCCGGGAGCCGCATGCAGGTACCGCTTCCAGGTCGCCGCCGTGACGGTGTGCGACCGTGCCGGGTGGTTGCCGCTTCGCCCTCCCCAGGGTGAATTGCGCGGTCTACCCGGCGTGTCCCCGGATTCTGCACACGGGCCGCGCGGCGATCGACGCCAGCGCGGCGCGATCGCCGTAGGACGAATCCGATAGTCTCCCGCCCGCCTGCGCTTGCGGCGCTCTCCTCCCTTCATCTAAGGTCGCCCGGGTTACTCCGGGGAGGTTCCATGCAGCACTACCAGACCACGCCGTTCGTCGGCGATTTCGTCTTTCTCGAGGGGCCGCGCTGGCACGACGGCCGCCTGTGGGTGTCCGACATCTGGGGGCACACCGTCTACGCCATCGGTCCCGACGGCACGCGCGAGGCCGTCGTCGAGGTGCCGGAACGCCCGTCGGGCCTAGGCTTCCTGCCCGACGGCACGCCGCTCATCGTCTCGATGGTCGACCGCCGCCTGTACCGCCTCGAAGGCGGGCAGCTGGTGCTGCATGCGGATCTCGCGGGCAGCATTCCGGCTGAGATCAACGACATGGTGGTCGACGCCCGCGGCCGCGCCTACGTCGGTAACATGGGGTACGACCTCTTCAGCGGCGCTGAGCCGAAGACGGCCGAGATCACCCTGGTCGAGCCGGACGGCAGCTTCCGTCACGTCGCGAGCGGCCTCGATTTCCCCAACGGCATGGTGATCACGGACGCCGGCCGGACCCTGGTGGTGGCGGAATCCTTCGGTCACCGCGTATCGGCCTTCGATATTGCCGCCGACGGTGGCCTGTCCAACCGCCGTGTGCTGGCCGAATTGCCGGACCTCATCCCCGACGGCATCTGCCTCGACGTCGCCGGCAACGTGTGGGTGGCCGGTGCCATGGGCGGGCTCTTCGTCCAGCTCGACCCGGGCGGCAAGGTCATCGGCCAGGTCGACGTACGTCCGCGCGCGGCAATCGCCTGCCAGCTCGGCGGCGCCGACGGCCGCAACCTCTACTGCCTCGTCTACGACGGCGGCATCGAAGAGTTGTCGCGCGGCCAGCCGGGGGCGTCGATCGAGATCGCGCGGGTGGAGCATCCGGCGGCGGGGTCGCCCTGACAAAGGCAACTGCGAGGCGACAGCGGAGCCCATGTGCAGCGTTGCGCGCGCCGCTCCGTTCCCCATTCCCATTGGTTCACCCCGGTGCTCGCCGCGTGCGACTCGCCTCCGGGATTCCTGGTCGCACCTCACGGCGGGATCTAAACCGGGGACAGACCACAATTTACCTTCCCCGGCTTTACCGCGGCCCGCTAAACCTGATCGGTCGACCGGGAGGGGCACTAAAAGCAAGTGCGTCCCCATTTCGCGGGCCGCTCGACGCGGCGCACTGGGGACAGTTTACTTTTGCACGGCGCGTCGCCGCGGGCCGGGCGTCGGTGAAAAGTAAACTGTCCCCTTCAGCGTCGCCTCGTCGTTTACCGCGCCACCCATTCGCACAGCCGCTCGACGGCCGTCATCACCGGCGCGCACCAGCGGCGCAGGAAGGCTTCGTCGATGGTTTCCGTCGTGCCCGCGGCTGCCAGTGCCGCGGCGCCGTCGAAGTCGACGCAGGCGAGGCGTAGTGACAATTCGTCTGCCGGCCGGCCGAAGCAAGTGCCCGGCAGCACCGCCACCCCGGTTTCTTCCAGCAGGCGTTCGCACAGCGTGACGCTGTCGGTGAGGCCGCGCGCGGCGAGGCGTTCGCGCAGCGGCTCGAAGTTGGGGAAGAGGTAGAAGCCGCCCCTGGGCTGGGTCAGTTCCGCCCCCGCCGCGGCTAGGCGTTCAAAGGCGTCGCCGCACAGCGCGGCGAGGATGGCGCGTGAACGGACCAGGTAGTCCTCGATCTCGGCGTGATCGCCGAAGCCGGTCACGGCGGCGTACTGGATGGGCGCGCTGGTGGAGGTGTAGGTCTCGCTCGCGACGGCGACCAGTGCTGAATGCAGCCACGCCAGGGTGGCGGGGAAGACGAAGGCGCCGAGGCGCCAGCCGCCGGCGCCGCACCACTTCGAGAGCCCGTTGCTGACGATCGTGCCCTCGGGGTAGTAGCGCGCGATGGAGACGTGCTCGCCGGCGAAATTGAGGCCGCCGTAGATCTCGTCCGACAGCACCAGCACGCGGTAGCGCCGTGCCACCGCCGCGATGGCGGCGAGTTGCTCGGAGCTGTAGACCATGCCGGTGGGGTTGCCGGGGTAGTTGATGATGAGCAGGCGCGGGCGCTCGGGGTCGGCGCTGCACACGCGGTCGAGCGCTTCGGGGGTGACCCCGAGCCCGCTCTCGATGGCCGTCGGCAACCACACGAGGTTGCGGCCGATGATGCGTGCCTGCGGCGCGTAGGAGACCCAGCTCGGACTCGGGATCAGCAGGTCGCCGTAGTAGGTGAGTTGGGTGAGGAACATCAGCTCCTTGGTACCCGGCCCGACCAGCACGTGCTCTGGCGAGTAGTCGATACCCTGGGTGCGGCGGCAGTAGTCGACGATAGCCTGGCGCAGCGCGGGCAGGCCACGAACCGGCAGGTAGTCCTTCTCGCCGGCACGATCGCGCAGGGTCTGCTGCACGAGATCCGGCACCGGGAATGGCGACTGGCCGAGGCCGAGCGCGTAGACCTGTCGGCCGGCGGCGCTGAGCGCCTTGCTGCGCTCGTTGATGCTGACCGTCGGCGACGGTTCGAGGCCGCGCACGTTGAGATTGATGTGGACGGCCGGGGGCAGGAACTGGGGCGTGGTCATGCGTGTACTCGCGGCGCGGGATGCGCCCGGCTTATAGCAAATCGGACCGCGATCGTCGCGCGGGCGCGGGCGGTGACATCCACTGTAAGGATCCCGCGCCGTGGCCGACCAAGCCGCGAAACCGGTGGCTCGTGCCGCCGCTCATCCAGCCAACGAGGAATTCGACATGAAGAACCTGCTTGCCACTCTGAGCCTGCTCCTGGCCGCCAACGTTGCGCTCGCCGACGGCTTCGCGCCGTGGGATGCGCGCATGGCCGCGGTCGACACCGCCGCGGCCCCCGCCCTGACCGCCGCCGCCGGCTTCGCGCCGTGGCGCGATCGCGCCTTCGTGCCGGACATGGCCGATCCCAACACCCGCTTCGGTGACATGCCGAGCGTGTTCCGCCCCTGGAGCTGAGGCCGGCCATGGCGCGGGCGCCAGCCCGCGCCGGGTCCATCGCCACCGCCGAGCGTGCTATGTTCTGGCCCCCCACGTTCGCGCGGTGCCGCGATGCCCGTCAGTGCCGATCCGGAAGCCTGGCTCGATGCGCATGGTGATGCGCTCTACGCTTTTGCCATGACGCGTGTACGCAATTCCGCCGTCGCCGAGGACCTCGTGCAGGACACCCTGCTCGCCGCGCTCGGTGCGGTGGCCGGGTTCGACGGCCGCAGCAGTGAGCGCACCTGGCTCATTGGCATCCTCAAGCACAAGCTCATCGACCACCTGCGCCGCGCCGGCCGCGAGCAGACCGTGGACACGAGTGACGAGGACGGTGCGGTGTGGGCGGCCCGCTTCGATCACACCGGTCACTGGGTCGAGCCGCCGCGCGACTGGGGCGATCCCGCGCGCATCGCCGAGAACGATGGTCTCGGACGGGCGCTGGCCGCCTGCATCGAGCATCTGCCGGAGCGCCAGCGTGTGCTCTTCGTACTGCGCGAGGTCGACGGACTCGATACCGACGAGTTGCTGACCCTGCTCGGCATTTCCAGCGCCAACAACCTGTGGGTGATGTTGTCGCGGGCGCGCACGGCGTTGCGTGACTGCGTGGAGCGCACCTGGCTCGGGGGGACGCGACCATGATCGACTGCCGCGAGGCGACGCGCCTGAACTCGACAGCGCCGGAACGACCCCTCACCCTCGGCGAGCGCTTCTCGCTCGCCCTGCATCTCGCGCTCTGTCCGCCGTGTCGGTATTTCCGGCGCCAGATGGCCGCCCTGCGCACAGCGGCGCGTGGCCTCGCGGCCGACGAGGCGCCGGCACAGCCGCCCCTCGGTCCAGCGGCGCGCGAACGTCTGCGCGAACGCCTGCGCAAGGCGCGCGACGAGTCCTGAACGCGGCCGCGCAGCCCTCGAGCCGGCACCGCGTCGCCATTATCGATATCAATTCGCTATTGCGTTCGGACCAGCGCGCATGGCCGGCGAATTCCGATGTGCCGGCACGGCATCGACTAGCGTTCTTGCAGCCTCGCGCCGGGGTTTCTTTACCCGGCCCGCCGATTTGGCCAAGATTGGCTGCGTTTCCACCCAGGACCGATCCCATGCGCCAATCGGCCCCGTTCTGCTTCGCAACTGCGCGCGGGCCCTTGCTCGTGGTTTTCGTGTTGGCCGCGACGCTCGCCGGCGCGTGCGCCAAGACCCCGCAGATCCTGCCGGTGACGCCGAGCGTCGCCGTCACCACCGACGCGGCGCGCGGCGCCGGGCGCAGCATCGCCATCGAGGTCGTCGACGTGCGCGGCACCGATGTCGTCGGCTACCGCGACCCGGCTGATCCGGGCTCCGCCATCACCACGCCGCCGGAGACACTCGGCAACATCCAGCGCGCGCTGGAGGACGGCTTCCGCCGCTTGGGTTTCGAAGTGGTGCCGGTCGGCGCGACCGCCGATGTCGCGCTCGAAGTACGTCTGAGCGAACTCGGCTACAAGCGCGACGCCGCCGGCCTGGTGCGCGATCTGCGCACGGTGGCCACGGTCGAGGCGACCAGCGTGCTGGCGGGCAAGACCGTCAACGCCATCTACCGCGACGGCCAGGGCAAGGACACGGTGATCGCGCCGTCCCTGCACGAGAACGCCGCCATCCTCAACAAGCATCTCGACGGCGCGTTGTCGAAACTGGTCGCCGATCCGCGTCTGACCACGGAGTAGCACGGGAAGAGGAAGAAGTCGGCGCCGCGAGCGCGGCGTCGACGCAGGCCGGGACCGCCCCGCGTGGCGAACCACTTCGGGCAGCATGGATGCCGGATCAGCGGCCCTCTGTCAGGTACGTGACGTCGGGGGTACGCTCGACCTTGCTCAACTCCGTGTCGGGGTAGCTGGCGTCGTGGCAGGGCACGAGCGTCCCACGGTTGTTCTGCAGGTTGACCACGTCGATGCTCTGGAAGCGCTCCACGCGGGTGCCGACCCGGGTCGGATCGCCCTTGAATTCCAGCTGCTGTGCGGCGTATTGCGGATCCTCGGTCCAGCTCTTCTGGATCTGCCAGATCTTCCACCGCTCACCGGCCGTGTCGAAGGCGTTGGCGTAGCAGGCCTCGCCCCACTGACGGTCGGCGTAGATGAACTTCGTCGAGTACGGGTGGTTGTCACGCTGCGGATACATGCGTATCACGACGACCGAGCGCAGCGCCCAGTCGTCGTGCGGAGCCCAACCGCTGGGTCCGTGACAACAACGCATGCCGCAACCCTGGTGGCACGCCCGAGATCGCTTTCTCTTGGCCGCAATATGCGCTTCGGATACGACGCCTCGGCGTGACGATCAGAGCGCGGCGATGCGCTGGCGTGCGAAGCCCTCGTCGTAAGGCGACAGCGCGCGCACGTCGAGGGTCAGCGAGCGGAACATCCAGCGCTCCCCCACGCGTACGTACTCGTCGACGTACTTGCCCATGATCCAGGCTGCGACCGGCTCGGGTTCCTTGACGATCGGGGCCCACAAGTCCCAGCGTCCGGTCGCGCGGTCGCCAGCGACGTCGATCAGGGGATTGGTCGCGTAGTGGTCGACGAAGGAGATGACCTTGCTGACACCGCTGAAAAAGGCATGGATGGCAGCGCGCCCTTCGTGGCGGCCGAACGGGCCACCGTCCCAGAAGCCGTCCTCGACGAACAGGCCCGCGATGCCGTCGGGGTCATAGTCCTGGTCGGCGAAGGCACAGTAGCGCGCCTTCAACTGCTTGATGCATTCGATGTCGTAGAGCCATTGCAGGCGGTCGGCGTCATCCATCGGTGGTTTCCCCTCGGTTGGTGGTGGCGACGGCCGCAGCATAACCGCGCCCATCGTCGTTGCCGAAAGGGGAAGGTGCGCCGCCGGCGCCGCTTCAGATGGCGTCGCTGAGCAGGCTGTCGCCGTGGAGGAGCTTGTCGATGCGCTGCGCCGCGCGCTCGCAGTCGTCGAGGGTGGTGAAGACCTTGAAGCGCAGGCCCAGTGACGGCCGGCTGCCTTCCAGGCGTGCCAGCACGGCGCGCGTGAGCGGGCTGCAGTTCTCGGTCATGCGCGCTTCGGCGGCGACCAGGGCAGGGTCGGCCTCTTCGAAGATCTCGAGCAGGGGATAGCGGTCGAGCAGGGCGTCGGCGACGCGGCTCTGGTAGAGGAACACGCGTTCAGCGCGCGACGGCTCGTGGGTGGCCGCTGCGGTGGCTTCGCGGTGCGTGCCAGCGAGGCTGGCGCAGCCGCCGAGGGACGCGCTCAAGGCGAGGGTGACGAGCGCCCGGCTTGCGGCATCGAACGGGAATCTGTTGTGAACCTGCCAGCGCCGCATCTCGTCCTGCCTGCCCCGGGACGCCCAGCGTCGCGCCCCTGCTACCCCTCGTCGTTCTACCAGCCTAGACGGCGAGCGCATGTTATCCAGTGTCCCGGCCTCCGACTGTGAAGCGTTTCGCGCCGGCGCCGGCGATGGCCGGGTCATGTCGTCAACAATCGTCACGGTAGCGATCCTCCGCCGGAGGATAGCGGCGCGTACCGCCCGGGCTTGACGGGGCCGGGGTTCAACGCGGTGCGCGCCGCGCGAGCCCGCGCTCGAGTTCCGCCAGCAGCTTGTCACCCGGTCGCTGGCGTGGCGCTGGCGCGTGGGACTCGCCGAGCCGCGGCCAGAGCCCCTGTCGGATGGATTCGGGCAGGACGTTCTCGAGGTATTCCAGCGCGGTACCGCGCATTTCTCGATCCCGGCTGAAGACGGCACGGAAGGACAGGCGCAGGGCATCGCGGTCGAGCACGAGGCTGAGCAGGGTGAAGACGTGTTCGAGCCCGTAGTCGACCTCGATGCCGCTGTCGGTCGCCACCGGGTCCTCGCCCTGGATGACGTCCTCGACGCGGATGTCGTGGCGCTGCCACTCGGCATCGGACACCGCGACCTCGCGCGCGCAGGCGGCGTAGACGCGTTCGCCGTCGAGGGCGAGGCGCGGGTCGCGGCCGCGCATGCGCGACAGCGCGCGGGCACAGGCGAAGCGCACGTTGAACTCGCTGTCGTCGAGACCGTCCTGCAGGATCGCGATCACGCGCGGTTGCGGCGATACCTCGAGCACGCTCGGCAGGCGCTGGCGGGCGAGGAGCGGTACGTCGGGGTCGAACAGGGCGTCGCCGAGCGCACCGGCGCAGCGCGGCACGATGAAACGCAGTTCCGTACGCGCGAGTTCGGCAAGTTCGTCCACCGCGAGCATCGGCACCACGAACGGCGCCAGGCGGGCGTCCATGAACTCGCCTTCGAGCGCACGGCGGACGCGCTCACGTTCGCCCGAACACAGGGCACCGACGAGTTGGCCGAGACGCTCGCCGGGCCCGCTCGGCGGCGCGACGCCGTCGGGATGTTCCGCCCAGCGGCCGCCACGGGCGTGGTCGGCGCGCAGCTCCTGGATGCGGGCGAGCAGCAGCGCGCGCTCGGAGGCGCTCGAACTCTCGGCCAGGGTCTGGCGCGTGGTGGCGTCGACGATCTCGTCGTCGGCGAGCGAGATGAGGCCGTCACGCAGGTTGTCGGCGAGTTGCGCCACGTAGCCGCGGTAGAGGCGCGCAACCACGACCAGGGTGAACAGGGCCACGAGCATGGCAACGCCGATGACGACGCCGGCGGACAGCTGCGGCAGCAGCGCCAGCAGGCCGAGCACGATACCGCCGCCGACGACGTCGCCGAGGCGGTCGGAGGCGACGTCGATGATCGACTTCGTCGGCCGCTTGCGCGCCGGCGGCAGCGGTGTGTAGAGCAGTTCGAAGGCCGAACGGAAGAACGAGTTCTGCACCACCATCTGCCCACCGCGCAGCAGAACCACCGTCCACAGGCGCAGTGCCACGCTGTTGAGGAGGCCGCAGGCCAGCACCACCACCGGCATGGCGGCGAGCGCGACGCCGATGCCGAAGCGGTTGAGCAGGCGCGGGCCGAGCACCGACTGCACGACGAAGGTGACCAGGCCGGCGATGGCGTAGAAGCGCCCGAACAGGCCGACGAGCGCGGCCTGGTCGGTCAATTGCCGCGACGCTTCGGCCTTGAAGGCGTAGTCGACCAACGCCGCGAGCGCGGCGACCAGCACCATCAGCGTGCCCATCAGGACGAGGTAGCGATGGCGGAAGAGCAGTTGGATGCCGGACTCGACCTCGAGCTCGTGCGCCGGAATGGGCCGCTGCGGGCGGCCGATGCCGCGCACCGTCGCCGCGCAGGCGAGGTGCAGGCCACCGAGCACCAGCATCATGGCGCGGGCGTCGATCAGCGCCGCGACGCGGTCGGCCATCAGGCCGCCGATGACGCCGCCCAAGGTGGCTGCCGCGGCGACCTCGGCGATGGTGCGCTTGGCGGTGTGTGGATCGAAGCGTTCGTTCACCACCGACCAGAAGCCCGAGATCAGCACCGCGCCGAACACCGCCATCTGCAGGTAGAGGGTGAGCGCGGCGAGCTCGGGCAGGGTGGCGTAGATCGACCAGCTGCCCCAGAACAGTACGCCGCTGACGAGGAAGGCGGCCGGCACGATACGCCACGGTCCGAAGCGGGTCAGCAGCCGTGACATCACGATCACGGCGAGCATCGACAGCAGTGCCGCCACGATGACCATCTTGGGCAGTTGGGTGATGTCGTAGACGGAGAGGAAGATGGCGTCGCGCGTCGCCTTGCCGCCGACCTGGTGGGCGATCATGAGCGTCGCCGAGACCAGCGCGAAGACGGTCGGCCAGGAGCGTTCGCGCGCGGGCGTCATGACCGCGGAGTCGGTCGCCGCGAGGGGCAGCAGGCGTCGAGGCGGGGAGCGGGCGTGTTCGCGGCGGTGGTTTTGCGGCAGGCGGCGGTGCGGGCGGTGAACGCCTGCGCTCGCGCGTGGGTGGCTTCTTGCCGCTGCCTCGAGTGGTGCCGTCTCACCGCGCAAGCATACTGTGCACGCCTGGGCCGCGCACCGCCGGCGTCGTCGCCGAGGGTGCGCGGCCGCTTGCCGTTCAGAAGCGCGCGCCGTCGCGGTATTCGAGGCCGACCTCGGCGGCCTGGCGGCGCACGGTGTCGAACAGACGGCTGTCCAGCGAATCCGCCGCGCCGCCACGCGCGGCCAGCTCGTCGGCGATGTAGCGATCGCGCTCTGCCGCGAGCTTTTCGATCTCGCGCTTCGCTTCGACCCGCTGCTCCGCCGCGGTCGCGACGACGGCGGCACGCGCCTCGGCGTCGAGTGCCTGCAACGGTTCGGGCAGGGCGGCAGCCTCGACCGCGTCGAGATCGACACGCCCCGAACTCACCGCTTCGACGAGATCCGCTTCGCCGCCCAGGTTGGCCGCGCCGCTGGCGCTGGCGTTGAACGTCGCGCGCCGGGCGAGCGCGGCCGGCGAGGCGGCGGCCTTGAGCTTGCTCGTCGCGGCTTCCTTGTCGGCGAGACGGGCGCGTGTCGCCGCGTCGCCGTAGAAGAGTCGCGTGTCGTCCAGGGTCTCGGCCAGTTCGGCCAGGCGTGCATCGTAGGGCGTCACGACGGCGACGGCATCGCCGTTCTGCGCGACGTTGAAGAAATCGCCCCGGGCGAGCGCGGCGATGCGCGTCCAGGCCGCGTGCGCGGCGCCGTCGTTGCCGCACTGGATGGCGTTGACGACGATGCCGCGCGCGCGTGCGCGCTCGATGATCTCGGGATAGCGCGGGGCGTTGTCGTAGTCCATGTGCGGCGGCGCGTCACCGACCAGGAAAACGACGCGGTAGACGTCGTCGTCCGCGCTCCACGACAGGCCCTCGACGGCCTCGTGCAAGGCTTCATTGACGGCCTCGGCATGGTCGCCGCCGCCGCCCGCCTGGAATTCCATGAGGCTGGCGTAGACCGAATCGAGGTCGCTCGAGAGATCGACCGTGCGGGTCACGTAGCTGTCGCCGCGGTCGCGGTAGGCGACCAGCCCGATGCGGATCTCCGGCGCCGGTTCGGCCTGCGCCATGCTGGCCGCGATCGACCAGATCTTCTCCTTGGCGGCGGCGATGAGGCCGCCCATCGAACCGGTGGTGTCGAGCGCGAACACCACTTCGATGCGTGCTGTCCCCGTCTGGCTGAGGGGCTTCACCGGCACGGTCGGCGCCGCGGGCCGCGGCGGCGCGTTGTGGTCAGCGGCAGGGTGCAGGGCGACGGCGGCAGCCGTGGCAGCGAACAGCGAGAGGGCGAGTATGGGCTTGTACATGGTGCGTACTCCTGGGAATCGAGTGGTCGGGGAAATCAGTGGTGAGCCTGCAGGCGAATCCAGGCGGCGCGGGCGCGCGCGGCGGCCTGCGCGAAGCGGCTCGACTCGTCGGTGGGCGGGGCGTCCTCTTCGCGCCCGCCAGGGATGAACACCCACAGTGCCTGCACGAGGAAGAACGACCACGCGCCGAGCGTGACGCTGGCGGTGTGGCGCGCGGCGACGAGGCCGGCGCCGAGCGCGAGCGTCGCCAGGGCGAGGTCGGCCACCGCCGCGCCGGGTCGCACGTGATGGAACAGCGCGCGCAGCAGCCACGCGGCGCCGACGTGACCGGCGAGGTAGAGGGTCAGGGGTGGCTCCAGCAGCCACGCCAGCAGGGCCCCGGCGAGCCACGCCAGGGCCAGCACTACGCGCCCGGTGCGGGTGCGCGCGCTCGCCACCAGCCACAATGCGTAGCCGGTGGCGGCGAGACCGAGCGCGATGCGCAGCGCGGCGGTCGCGGAGACACCGGGCAGGAGCGCGTTGAAGACGATGCCGGTGACCAGCGCGAGGGCGGCACCGACGACCAGGTTGGGAGTGAAGCCGGCGCGGTTCATCGCGGTGCCCTCTGCCGCCGCGCGGCGAGCAGCGCGATGTCGATCTCCGCCTCGCTGATGGTCGGGGTCGACGTCGTTGGCGTGGGCACCGCCGCGTAGGTGGCGGTGGCGCCGGCGAGATCGAGCTTCTCCTGCATGGCGCCGAGTTCGCCTTCCGCACCGCGAATGGCGGCGTCGAGCAGGGCCACGGTGGCATCGAGTTGTTCATCCTGGTGCGCGAGATCCGCCTGACGTCGTTCGCTGGCGAGACGGCGGCGTACGAGGTCGCGTGCCAGCGCCTGTTCGTCGGCGTCGAGACAGAGTTCGAGTTCGGTGCCGAGCCGCGGCAGGAGCGCGGCGATGTCGCTGCGCTCGCGCTGGACGCGTTCGCGCTCGGCGCCCAAGACCTGTGCCCGCCGGCGCATGGCGTCGAGTTCCTCGGCCATCTCGCGCACGGCCTGGCGCAGCAACACCTCGGGTTCCTCGATACGATCGAGCAACGCGTTCAAGTCGGCGCTGACGAGTCGTGCGAAGCGGTTGATGAGTGGCATGTCGTCCTCCTGGTTCAGCGATTGCCTGGACGGGGGACAGGTTGGCGCCGACGCCGGCGCGGGATAAGACATGCCGAGGTAAAGATTGCGAGTGGCGCTTTACAAAACTTTTACATGCACGACGCGGGGGGCGCTGGTAGCGTGGGGCGCCGCTGCCACGAGGAGGAAACCGCATGACGCGCAAGCCGCGCCTGCTCATCGTCGAGGACGAGGAAGCGATCCGTGCCGGGCTCGTCGACGTCTTCGTCTTCCACGGCTACGACGTCGCCGCGGTCGGCGACGGCCGCCAGGGGCTCGCGCGCGCGCAGGCCGAGCGTTTCGACCTCGTGCTGCTGGACGTCATGCTGCCGGGTCTGGACGGTTTCGCCGTGTGCGAGGCCATTCGCGAACACGATCGCGAACTGCCCATCATCATGCTCACCGCCAAGGTCGCCGACGAGGACATCGTCAACGGCCTGCGTCTCGGTGCCGACGACTACGTCGGCAAGCCCTTCGGCGTGCAGGAACTGGTACTGCGCGTGGAGGCGGTACTGCGGCGCACGCGCAGCGCCGACGACACGGCCCGGCATCTCGACATCGACGCCGGCGCGCGCCTCGACGTCGCCGCGCTCAGCGGCACCGTCGACGGTGTCCTGCAGCGCTTCACGCGGCGCGAGATGGACATCCTGCGCTACCTCCACGCGCATCGCGATCGCCCGGTACCGCGCGAGGAACTGCTGCGCGAGGTGTGGGGTTACGCGCGGCATCTCGAGATCGAGACGCGCACCGTCGACATCCACGTTGCCAAGCTCCGGCGCAAGCTCGAACGCGAGGCGCGCGAGCCGGCGCGCCTCGTCACCGTGCGTGGCGCCGGCTATCACCTGGTCACGGCATGCGATTGAGATTCGACGGCAGTGCCGAGCGTCGCCTGCGCCTGGCGCTGGCGGTGTTCTTCGTCGCCCTGGTGGTGCCGGGTGCGCTGCTCATCGCGCGCGCCTTCGGCCAGGTGCAGTGGCAGCAGTTCCATCACTACCGCACGCTCGCCGAACAGCTCGCCCGCGGCGTCGAACGCGAGCTCGACGAGGCCGTGCGCCGCGAGGAGGCGCGTCGCTTCGACGATTACGTGTTCGCGCCGGCCAGCGGAAGCGGGCGCTCACCACTGACCGTCTACCCACCGCCGCCCGGCCTGCCTGGCCTGGTCGGCTACTTCCAGGTCGACAGCGACGGACGCTTCAGCTCGCCGCTGCTGCCGCCGGCGGGCAGCAGCCCGCACGACCTCGCCGACCTCGCGCCGCGTCGCGAACTCGATGCACGCCTGCGCGTCATCCTCGAGCGACCCGTCACGCACACCGCGCCGGCGCGGCGCGATGCCGCTCATCCGGGTGTGGCCGATGCGGCAGCCCCGGCCACGTCCGAGACACTCGACGCCCCGCCCGCCGAGAACCTCTTCGAGCGCCTGAGCCAGGCCGACGGTGCGCGACAGGCGTTGTCGAAATCGCTCGGTAACGTCGCCGATCTCGCCCTCGACGAGCGGCGCGAGGCGAAGAGCCGCGCCGCCGAAGCCGCAGACGTGATGGCGTCTGCCGCGGCGCCGCGCGCGCGGCGCAAGGAACAGGTCGCCCTGCTCGAAGCAGCACCGCCCGCGGCTGCCCGGTTCGCACCCGGGGCTGGCAACGCGTCGACCGGCGAAGACAGCACGGCAGCGCTCGCGCCCGCACCGGCCTTTGCCGCTGCGGTGCCGCTCGCCGACGAAGCGACCATGGCCGAGGCCGAGACCGCACGTGCGCCGCTCGCGCTGCCCACCGCGCCGACGGACGACGACGCCGCGCCGCCGCCCATGGCGACGGCGCGTGTGCGCCTGTTCGAATCCGAGCTCGATCCGATGAACCTGATCGCGCTCGACGACGAGCATTTCGTGCTCTACCGCAACGCCTGGCGCGATGGCGCGCGCTATATCCAGGGCGCCGTGCTCGATCGCGCCGCCTTCCTCGCCGCGTTGGCCGCCCGTGCGTGGCACGGTTCGGCACTGGCGACGATGTCGGAGTTCGTCGTCGCCTGGCACGGCGACGTCCTCAGCGTGTCGAGCGCCGCGGGCGGGCCAGGCTACGCCAGGGCCAGTGCCTTGTCCGGCGAACTGCTCTACCGTACCCGCCTGTCGGCGCCCTTTGCCGCGTTCGAACTGATCTATGGCGTCGAACGCCTGCCGCTCGGCGCCGGTGCACGCTACCTGGCGTGGGTCGGACTGGCGATGCTGGTGGTGGTCGTGGCGGGTCTCGTCGCGGTCGACCGCTTCGGGCGTGGGCATCTCCGCCTGGTGCGCCAACAGCAGGATTTCGTCTCGGCGGTCAGTCATGAACTCAAGACGCCGCTGACCTCGATCCGCATGTACAGCGAGATGCTCAGGAACGGCTGGGGCGACGCGGCGAAGCGCGAGACCTATTACGGCTACATCCACGACGAGAGCGAACGCCTCTCGCGTCTCATCGGCAACGTGCTGCAACTCGCCCGCATCACGCGCGGGCAACTGCGCCTGGAGCGGCGCGCGGTCGCGGTCGGCGCCTTGCTCGATCGCATCGGCCCACGGCTGGCCAGCCAGCTCGAAACCGCCGGTTTCGAACTCGTGCTCGCCGTCGAACCGGCAGCGCGCGCGGCCACCGTCGAAATCGACGAGGACGCCCTGCTGCAATGCCTGATCAACCTCGTCGACAACGCCATCAAGTTCACCCCGGCGGTGGCGCCGCGGCGCCTCGAGTTCGGCTGTGCGCTGGATGTCGCCGGTCGGCTCCGCCTCAGCGTGCGTGATTTCGGCGCCGGCGTACCGCCCGCGCAGATGCGGCGCATCTTCGACCTCTTCTACCGCGGCGAGAACGAGCTGACCCGCGAGACCGTCGGCACCGGCATCGGGCTCGCCCTGGTGCGCGAGTTGATGCAAGGTCAGGGCGGGTCGGTCGACGTCGCCAACCGCGAGCCGGGGGCCGAGTTCAGCCTGCTGCTACCGCTCGCCGCGGTCAGCGATTGAGTTGCGGCGCGCCGGCCAGTAACGTTGGCGGGCCGCGCGGGGTTTTCCGCAAGTGCGCGGTGAGGACGAATCGAAGCGGGGGGCGCGATGAACGGCATCCACGACATGGGCGGGCTGACTTGTTTCGGCCCGGTGCTGCGCGAGCAGGACGAACCGGTCTTCCACGCCGACTGGGAGCGGCGCGTGTTCGCGCTGATGATGCTGACCGGCGGCGTGCTCGGTCCGGTCGACAGCTATCGCTATGCGATCGAGCGCATGGACCCGGTGCGTTACCTCGAAACGACCTATTACGAACACTGGCTGGCCGCGTTGCAGACCCTGATCGCCGAGCGCGGGGTGGCCGGGATGCCCGTGCAGGACAACCCGCTCGCCGCCGACGTCGTCGCAGCCGTCGTCGCCGGCGGCGTGCCGGCGACGCGTGAGGGTGAAGGGCCGTCGCCACGCTTCGCCGTCGGTGACGCCGTGGTCGCGAAGAATCTCAATCCGCACGGACACACCCGCTTGCCGCGCTACGTGCGCGGGCGGCGCGGCACCGTCGCCGCGCTGCAGGGCACGCACGTCTTCCCCGATACCGCCGCGCAGCGCGCCGGTGAGCATCCGCAGCCGCTCTACTCGGTGCGCTTCGACGCCCGTGAGCTGTGGGGCCCGGACGCGCACGCCGGCGATTGCCTGTACATCGACCTGTGGGACAGCTACCTGGAGGCCGCACCGCGATGAGCGACCATCACGATCATGCACAGGGTGAACACGCGCACGGCCACGGCGCGCCACGCAATCCCTATCTCGACAAGCGCCGCAACGGCGAGGAGACCGCTGTGCTCGAAGCACGCGTGAAGGCCATCGAGGACATGCTGGTCGACAAGGGCCTGGTGACGCGCGACGCACTCGATCGCATGGTCGATATCTACGAGCACGATCTCGGGCCGATGAACGGTGCGCGCGTGGTGGCCAAGGCCTGGACCGACCCCGCCTACAAGGCGCGGCTGCTCGCCGACGGCAGTGCGG
Source organism: Gammaproteobacteria bacterium (assembly GCA_050184115.1). GTDB lineage: Bacteria > Pseudomonadota > Gammaproteobacteria > JACKNG01. Next base: position 101,192 of record JBFXAQ010000014.1, read on the forward strand.
CCATCCGCGAACTCGGTTACGGCGGCCTGCAGGGCGAGCACCTCGTGGTGGTGGAGAACACGCCGACGGTGCACAACGTCGTCGTCTGTACGCTGTGCTCCTGCTACCCCTGGCCGGTGCTCGGCCTGCCGCCGTCCTGGTACAAGGAAGCGCCCTACCGCTCGCGGGTGGTCATCGACCCGCGTGGCGTGCTGACCGAGTTCGGCACCACGTTGGGCGACGACGTCGAGGTACGGGTGTGGGATTCGAGCGCGGAGATGCGCTACCTCGTACTGCCCGAGCGACCGGCCGGCAGCGCGGGCCTCGACGAGGCGGCGCTGGCCGAACTCGTCACGCGCGACGCGATGATCGGTGTCACCCGCCTGCCGGCGGTGGCCTGAAGACCATGGAAGACAAGGCCCGCGCAGACATCGCCAACATGGACGGCACCGCGGCCCTGCCGCGTTCGAGCGGCGAACTCGTCTTCCACGACACCTGGGAACAGCGCGCCTTCGCCATCGCCGTCAGCCTGTGCGAGCAGGGGCACTACCCGTGGGACGCTTTCCGCGATCGCCTCATCGCCGAAATCGATGCCGCCCACGAGGATCCGCATCATCCCGACCCCTCCGCGCCGGGTTACTACGAGCACTGGCTGGCGGCGCTGGAGAAGGTGCTGGCCGAGACCGGCATCGCATCGGCCGCGGCCGCCGAGCGCTGATCGCCGGTGACATGCGTACCGACCGCCGCCGGCAAAGCGGCGAGCGACGACCCGCCCGGTGCCGGGCGACATCCCTGTCGCCTGGCGCCGACAGGCATTGACGAACCCGTGTGACGGCCGTCACGGACTGATTCCCGGCGCATCGCGGGCGGCTGCCGGCCGATGGTGACGCGGTGCACGTTTTCGACGATGCGCTGACGCGCGTTGCCGGCTCACGTCGCGACGCGCGTTCGTCGATTGCGGAGGTCGCACGCATGGCGAGTGCGCGATTCACTGTCGCCACGCCAACTCGAGGCCAAGCCCTTGTTGCACAAGGCGATGATGGTCCATCGACCGCCAGTGCGCGGCGACGTGTCGCGGCCGGGTATTCGTGCACGCGTATGCCTTCGTCACACGCGCGTCACCATGTCCGCGGCTGTCAATTCCTGTTACGCACCGCGCCGGCGCCAAGCGCGCGAACAAAATTGGCATCCCGATTGCTCTCCCTCCTGCAGCACGAGCGGCAGTGCCGTTCCATCGCAACTTCATATCGCCAAAGGATTCGAGACAATCATGAGCCAGCACGAAAACACCCAGACCGCCGCCCCGCACGCCCGCACGTTCCCACGCGCCATCGCGGCCGCCGCGACGCTTGTCGCAACCATCGCCTTGTCGGCGCCTGCTTCGGCGACCCTGCTGACCAACGGCAGCTTCGAGTCCGGTTTGACGGGTTGGACGACCAGTGGCGGCCTCGCCCAACCCGACGTCGTCGGCACCTGGCAGGCCCACGATGGCAGCAGGCTGATCGACCTCAACGGTTTCATGCCGGGATCGATCCTGCAGAACGTCGCCACGGTCGTCGGCCAGGCCTACACGCTCAGCTTCGCGTTGTCGGGCAACTTCTCCAATTCGACCGACACCAAGGAAGTCGCCGTCGACGTCGGCGGCGGCGCGACGTCGTACTTCTTCGCGCGTCCGCTCGGCTGGTCGACGGCGAACATGCTGTGGACGGTCATCGAACACCAGTTCGTCGCCACCGCGACGACGACGACGGTGTCGTTCACGAGCCTGAGCGACGCCGGCGACTTCGGTGGACACAACGCCGAAGGTGCGGTGCTCGACAACATTCGACTCGATGCGGTACCGACGCCCGAACCGGGCGTGCTCGCGCTGGCGGGGCTCGGCCTGACCGGCGCGCTGGCGCGCCGTCGTCGCGGCGCGCGTTCGCGCGCCTGATCCCGGCCCACGCCGGTCGCGCCCGCTGCGGCCGCGCAGCGAACGTTCCTCGACCCCATGGTCCACGGGCCCGTCGTCGCGACGGGCCCGACGCGGCCCGCGGCCCGCATGCCGCGACCCCTCGCATCCATTCCGTTGATCTGCATCAAGTGACGCCCGCGCATCAGCGCGACATTGACCATCCCTGTTGATTGTTCCGGTTTGCTGGCGGCGGCGCCGGGTACTGCTCTCATGGCATTGACTCACATCCCCCACCTGGGCCGCCGCCGGCAATTTATCGCCACCCGCACGAGCTTCCCGCACGTAACGTCCCGCGCCTGATCGACGCCCCGGAGCATCATCGGTGGCCGCATCACGGCGCCGTGTCTGACCCCGTCCGGGGTCAGACACGGTCGACGTCAATCCACATCGCGCGCCTCGCCCTGCGCCCGCCGCGCACTGGACATCGCCCCCACCCGGCGGCCAAAGTGCCGGACCGTCGAAGGGAGGATTCGTGATGGCACAACTCGAGCGCGTGCTCATCGCCAACCGTGGTGAGATCGCCGTGCGCATCGCGCGTGCGGCCGCGGCGCTGGGCATGGAATCGGTGAGCGTGTACGCGCCGGTCGACGCCTTGTCGTTGCACACGCGGACGACGACGCGCAGCCGCGCGTTGACCGGTGGCGGCGGTGATCCCGTCGCGGCCTATCTCGACATCGAAGGTCTCGTTGCCGCGGCGCGCGCCGAGGGCTGCGACTGCGTGCACCCGGGCTACGGCTTCCTGGCCGAGAACGCCGCGTTCGCCGAGGCCGTGACCGCTGCCGGTATCACCTTCGTCGGCCCGCCGGCCTCGGCGCTGGCCTTGTTCGGCGACAAGGTGCGCGCGCGGGCGCTGGCGCAATCGCTCGCCATCCCGGTGGTGCCGGGAAGCGCGGCCGCGCTGGACTCGGCCGCGGCGGCCGCCGAAGTCGCCGCATCGATCGGCTACCCGGTGATGCTCAAGGCCGCCGCCGGTGGCGGCGGGCGGGGCATGCGCACGGTGCACGAATCCGACGAGATGGCGGACGCGTTCGCCCGCTGTGCGGGCGAGGCGCGCGCGGCCTTCGGCGACGGCACGCTGTTCCTGGAGAAGCTCGTCGGCCATCCGCGTCACGTCGAGGTGCAGGTGCTGGGCGATGCCCACGGCCGGGTCGTGCACCTGTTCGATCGTGACTGCTCGGTGCAGGTACGCAACCAGAAGCTGGTCGAGATCGCGCCCGCCGTCGGCCTCGCGCCCGAAGTGCGCGGCCGCCTGCTCGACGATGCCGTGCGTCTCGTCTCGGCGAGCGAGTTCTACGGCGCTGGTACGGTCGAGTTCCTCCTCGTGCCCGAGACCGGCGAGTACTGGTTCATCGAGTGCAACCCGCGTATCCAGGTCGAGCACACCGTGACCGAGCAGGTCATGGGGATCGATCTCGTCTGCACCCAGCTCCGCCTCGCCGCGGGCACCAGCCTCGCCGAGCTCGGCCTCGCTGACCAGGCCGCGCTCGGCAGCCCGCGCGGTTTCGCCGTGCAGGCGCGCGTGGTGACCCAGGGACCAGGACGGCTCACCGCCTACAAGGAACCGACCGGCCCCGGCGTGCGCGTCGATGCCGCGGCCTACCTCGGCTGGGCGCCGCCGCCGCAGTTCGATCCGCTGCTGGCCAAGGTCATCGGTTCCTGCGGCGTGGGCTCGACGCTCGCTGCCGCGGTCGATCGCACGCGCCGCGCGCTGGACGAGTTCCACGTCGGTGGGGTGGCGACCAACCTCGCCCAGCTGCGGGCCATCCTCGCCCACGAACGGGTGCGCGAAGGCGATGCGCGCACGAGTTTCATGCAAGTCGACTACGCCGGCGAGCAGCCGGTTGCGCGCGACGGCGCGCTGGCGCTGTTGTCACGCCAGGCCACCCTGGCGGGTGCCGGCGCCGGGCTCGCGCTGGCCGCGTCACCGCTGGCCAGTGGCTCGGCCGGGCTCACGGTCGGCGAGGGCGAGGTCGGCGTGGCGGCGCCGATGGCCGGCACGCTCGTCACGGTTGCGGTGCAGCCCGGCGACACCGTGCGCGGCGGGGATACGCTCGTCGTCGTCAGCGCGATGAAGATGGAATCACAGGTCGTCGCGCCTGCCACCAGCACGGTCGTCGGTGTCGCCGAGGTCGCCGTCGGTGACAGCGTCGCGGCCGGCCAGGTCATGGTCACGCTCGCGCCGGCCGCGCTGACCGAGCGCAACGCGGAGACCGCCTACGGTGAGAACTCGTGGGCGCCACAGCTGGCCGAGGTCGAGACCCTGCGCGCGCTCGGCCAGGCACGACTTGCGCCGGGCTCGGACGATCCCGGCGTGGTGCGCCAGCGTGCGCGCGGCAAGCTGACCTGCCGCGAGCGCATCGAGCTCCTGCTCGACCCGGGATCGTTCCGCGAGATCGGCTCGATCGCGGGCTTCGCCTCCTACGACGAGGCGGGCGGCATCGCTGCCTTCACCCCTGCCAACATGGTCGGCGGGCGCGGCACCATCGATTCGCGAGGCGTGATCGTCTGCGCCGACGATTTCACCTCGCGCGGCGGTCACGCCGACGGCGCCATCGCCGCCAAGAGCACCTACCTCGATCGGCTGTCGATCGAACTCGGCGTGCCGTCATTGCGTCTGCTCGACGGTTCCTCCGGCGGCGGCAGCGTGGCCAAGATGGTGCCGGAGCAGAAGCGCGCCGGCGAGAGCGCGGCCGAGGAGAGCGCCGGCGCCATCAGCGCCGGCCGGCCGCGTGTATCGGGCGGTGGCGGCTCCTTCCTGCCCGCCCACCTGCACAGCACGATGTACGCCGAGCAGCTCGGCCGCGTGCCCGTGGTCAACCTGCTGCTCGGCAGCGTGGTCGGCATCGGTGCGGCCAAGGCCGTGCTCGGACATTTCTCGGTGATGGTCGCCGACACCGCCCAGTTGTTCGTCGCCGGTCCACCGGTCGTCGCCCACGCCATGGGCTACGACATCAGCAAGGAGGATCTCGGCGGCTGGCACATCCACTGCCGCAATGGCGCGGTCGACAACCTCGCCGCGAGCGAAGAGGAAGCCATCGCGCTCGCGCGGCGTTTCCTGTCCTACCTGCCGTCGAGCGTGCACGAGGCGCCGCCAGTCGTCCTGAGCGACGATCCGCGCGATCGCCGCGAGGAGGAACTGTTCACCCTGGTGCCGCGCAAGCGCGCCTCGACCTTCGACGTGCGCCGCGCCATCGAGCTGATGACCGATCGCGGATCGTTCTTCGAGATCGGCCCCCTCTGGGGTACCGACCAAGTGACGGGCTTCGCCCGCTTCGGCGGTTACCCGGTGGGGGTCATCGCCTCCGACAGCCAGCACGCCAACGGTGGCGCGCTGACGGCCGCGGGTTGCGAGAAGCTCACCCGCCACATCGATCTGTGCGATCTCTTCCACCTGCCGATCGTGAGCCTGGTCGACAATCCGGGTTTCGCCGTCGGCCTCGAACACGAGATCGCTGCCACCATCCGCCGCGGCGGCCACTGGATGATCGCGTTCGCCCAGGCCGAGGTGCCGATCTTCACCGTCATCATGCGGCGCAGCTTCGGCGTCGCCGGCAACAACTACGCCACGCCGCGCGCGGCGGCGGCGATGCGCGTTGCCTGGCCGGCGGCCGACGTCGGTGGTATTCCGCCCGAGGGTGGTATCGAGGCCGCCTACAAGCGCCAGCTCGCCGAGGCCGACGATCCGGCGGCGCTGCGCGCCGAACTCGAAGCGCGCATCGAGAGTGCGCGTGGACCGGTGGGGCCGCTCAACCGTTTCGAGCTCGAGGAGATGATCGACCCGCGCGACACCCGTCACCATGTGTGCGAATGGATCGAGCAGGCATGGCGCGTGGCCACCGCGCCGGCGCGGCTGGCGCCACGGGCGATTCGCTACAGACCGTGACCGTCAGGGCGGCCGTTTAGGCTCGCGGGGTCAGACCCCGGGGCGTAAGCGGTTGATTGTAGGCTCGCGGGGTCAGACCCCGGGGCGTAAGCGGTTGATTGGGCAATCTTGGTGCGTTGCACAAGGGGTCAGACCCTCGTCGCGCATGCGCACGGGTCACTGCCCTACGCCGCGCCGACTCCTCAGCCGGCGCTGGCGTCGCGCGCGCCGGCCGCCGGCATGCGCCAGCGCGCCGCCGGGTGCGGCGCGCGCAGGCGCGGGCCCTGGCCGAAGATCTTCTCGCGCATGGTGCCGGGCGTGTAACGCGTCTTGTAGATGCCGCGGCGCTGCATCTCGGGCACGACGAGGTCGACGAACTCCTCCATGCACTCGGGCATCACGGTATAGGCCAGGTTGAAGCCGTCGACGCCAGTGTCGTCGACCCATTGCTCGATCTGGTCGACGACGGTCTTCGGCGAGCCGACCAGCACCGGCGCGGCGCCACCGACGACGAGGTAGTCGGCCCACTCGCCGACCGTGCGCGCGCAGAGCGAACTCGCGATCGAGCGGATGCCGTCGGAATCCATCTCCTCGATGGTCGCGTCCGGATCGAGCTTGGCCATGTCGACCCCGGTCCAGCCCGAGATCAGCGCCAGCGCGCCCTGGCGCAGGCCGTAGCCCTGGTAGTCGTCGAACCTGGCGCGCGCGGCGGCGTCGCTCTCGCCGGTGACGACGCTCAGCAGGGCGAGGACCTTGACGTCGTCCGCGGCGCGGCCGAACTCGACCGCCTGGCGGCGCAGGCTCTTGACGTACTCGGCGACCACCCCGCGGTTGTGGTTGGCGACGAACACGCACTCGGCGTGGGCCGCGGCGAAGGCCTGGCCCTTGGGCGAGGTGCCGGCCTGGTAGATGACCGGGCTGCGCTGCGGCGAGGGTTCGCAGAGGTGGATGGCGTCGAGCGCGTAATAGGTGCCGTCGTGGCTGACGCGGTGCACGCGCGCCGGGTCGGTGTAGACGCCGGCGGCCTTGTCCAGCACCACCGCGCCGTCCTCCCAGCTGCCTTCCCACAGCTTGTAGACCACGTCCATGAATTCGTCGGCAATGTCGTAGCGTGCGTCGTGCGCGGTCTGCTGGACCTGGCCGACGCCCTTGGCGGCGCTGTTGAGGTAACCGGTGACGACGTTCCAGCCGATGCGCCCGTTGGTCAGGTGGTCGAGCGAGGTGACGAGACGCGCGAACGAGTAGGGATGCAGGTAGGGGATGGAACCGGTGACGCCGAAGCCGAGGTGTTCGGTCACCGCCGCCATCACCGGCACGATGGTGAAGGGATCGTTGGTCGGGACCTGGGTCGCGTTCCTGAGCGCGGTGTCGGGCGAATTGCCGTAGACGTCGTAGATGCCGGTGACGTCGGCGAGGAAAATGCCGTCGAACAGGCCGCGCTCGAGGGTGCGGGCGAGCTCCTGCCAGTAGGCCATCGAGGTGTAGCGGTGACGCTGGTCGCGCGGGTGACGCCACAGTCCGTTGGACTGGTGGCTGGGCGTGTTCATGTCGAACGCGTTGAGCAGGATCTGCTTCGTCATGCCGTCTCCCCTTCGATCGTCATCGTCTGCGCAGGTGCGGGCAACTGTAGCGGAATCGACGGCGCGGCGCTCAGGGCACCGCGCCCTGCTGCAGGCGCCCCAGGCGCCACAGGAAGTACGCGCCGATGGCGGGTCCCGGCGCGAGCAGGGTGAACACCCAGCGCCAGCCGAAGGTCTCGGCGGCGAGCGGCAGCAGCTGGATCGACACCACCGTGATGGCGAAGCCGATGCCGTTCTGCACCGTCAGCGCGGTGCCGATGTACTCGGGCGGACAGGTGCGCGCGGCGAGCGCCGAGAGCTGCGGCGAGTCGGCGACGACGGCGACACCCCAGGCGAGCGTGAGCGCGATGACCGCGGTCAGCGGCAGGGTCACCCACAGGCCGGACGTGAGACTCAGCAGGCCGCTGGTCACCAGCGCGGTCAGCGCCACGCGGCGCTCGCCATGGCGCCGCGACAGCCAGCCGGCAACCACGCAGCCGAGCGCGCCAAGGGCGATCACCGTGAACGGCAGCACCGGCTTGGCGGCAGACTCCGGCGCACGGTCGGCGAGGAAGAAGGCGACCAGCGACCACATCGCATAGAGCTCCCACATGTGGCCGAAGTAACCGATGGCCTGGTAGCGGAACGGGCGATGGGCAAAGACCTCGACCATCATGCGCAGGCGGAACGGCGCCGGGCGCCGCGCGTGCGGCCCGTCCGGCAACAGCAGGACCAGTCCGCCGCCGAGGGCCGCGGCGAGCGAGGCGGCGGCGACCAGGGTGCGCCAGTCCCAGGCGCCGTCGGCGAAGCTCGCCAGGCCGTAGGGCGACGCGGTGCCGAGGGCGAGTGCCCCGACCATCACGCCGAGCTGCCAGCCGAGGCCGCGATCGAACCAGCCGGCGACCAGTTTCATGCCGACCGGGTAGACCCCGGCCAGGCTCACGCCGGTGGCAAAGCGACACGCCACGGCGACGGCGAGATCGTCGGCGAGGAAGCCGAAGGCCGCGTTGCAGGCGGCGCCGGCCAGCGCCGAGGCGCAGAACACCCGCCGCGGGTTGAATACGTCGGCGAGGTTGAAGGCGGCGAAGAGCAGCGTGCCGAGGACGAAGCCGAGCTGCACGGCGGTGGTCAGGGTGGCGGCGGCGGAGACGTCCAGCGACCACGCCGCGACCAGTGCCGGGGTCACCGCCGTGCCGGAGAACCAGGTCGCGGTGGCGAGCAGCACGGCCAGCGAGATGACGGCGAGCGCGGCGGTCGGCGAGACGGATGGAGGCGGCATCGCGAGGACTCCGGGTGGCGGTTCGGGCAGGGGCTGCCCGTCCGGGACCGCGCCGTGCGTGGGCGATTGTAAGGAGCCTGTCCGGCATTGTGGCGTCAGCGCCGCGCAGGCGTTCCTGCCGGCGCGGGGTCAAACGCGGTTCGCGCGAAGCCCCGTTGTCGTCTTCGACCCGCGCGAGTCCGCGCCGGCGCAGGCGCGTGGCGGCGCTTCCGGTCCCGGCCACGAACGCGGCCGCGGCGTCGGGCCGGCCGTGGACCGCCTGCGCCGACGGTGCCACACTGCCCGTCCGCGGGCCCCGGGGGCTCGACGTTCGAGAGGGGAGATGCAGCCATGAACGACATCCTGACGAAAGCACGCACGACCGTCGGCGCGATGATCCTGTGCCTTGCCGGTCACGGCGCACCGGCCGTCGCCGACGAGACCTGCCAGTCGCCCTACATGACCCCGATCAAGGGCCAGGAAGAGTTCGTCTACGTGTGGACGCTCGGTATGGACGGCGTCGGCGATGAATCGGACAAGCTCGTCACCGTCGACGTGCGCCCCGGCAGCGAAACCTACGGCAAGGTCATCAGCAGCCATTCCGTCGGCGGCCAGCACGAGGCCCATCACTCGGGGCTCAGCGACGATCGCCGCACGCTGTGGGCCGGCACGCTGGACGACAGCCAGCTCTACCTCTTCGACATCGCCACCGATCCAGCGAAGCCCCGCCTCAAGAAGCACATCACTGATTTCGTCGAGGCCAGCGGCGGCGCCACCGGTCCGCACACCGTGTTCGCCCTGCCCGGACGCGTGCTGATCACGGCGACCTCGAACAACCGTGATCACGGCGGGCGCAGCGCGCTGGTCGAGTACACCAACGAAGGTGAGTACATCGCGACCTACTGGATCCCGACCCCCGACAACATGCAGGGTGCCAGCGGCAAGGAATTCGCCGACGGCTACAACTACGACGTGCGCGTACTGCCGCGCAAGAACGTCATGCTGACCTCGAGCTGGACCGGCTGGTCGAACTACATGCGCGATGGCAGCGAGGTCACCCAGGACCCCGAAGCGATGAAGCGCTGGGGCAACTCGATGACGGTGTGGAACCTGCACACGCGCCAGCCGCTCAAGGTCCTGCAGGTGCCCGGCGCGCCGCTCGAAGTCCGTTGGGCGCTGGGCAAGGATCACAACTACGCCTTCACCCACGCCAGCCTGACTTCGAAGCTGTGGCTGATCTACGAGGACGAGCAGGGCGAGTGGCAGGCCAAGGACGTGCTCCAGGTCGGCGATCCCGCCAACCCGACCTTCCCGGGTTCCATCGTCATCAGCGAGGACGATCGGTACATCTGGTGGCAGGGCATCGCCGATGGCACCACGCGGCTCATCGATGTCAGCGACCCCTTCCACCCGAAGGAGGTCTACCAGAAGAAAATCGGATCGCAGATCAACATGGGCGGCGCGAGCTGGGACGGCTCACGGGTGTATTTCACCTCCTCGGCGCTGTCGAAATGGGATCGCAACGACGAGCAGGCCGAGCAGTTCCTGCGCGGCTACGCCTGGGATGGCAAGGAACTCACCCAGACGTTCACCGTCGACTTCGTCGCCGAGGGGCTCGGGCGCGCGCACATGATGCTGTTCGGCGCCCACAGCCTGTACTCGGACGTCACGACCGCGCAGCGCTGAGCGGGTATAGCCGTCGATGAACGTGCGACAAGGCGGCGCACGGCCCGGCGCCGCGCCGCTGCTGGCTGCGCTGATCGCGCTCGGGATGACGGCGGTGCTGTCGCGCCACGGCGTCGACGAGGCGTCAGCGCCGCGGGTCGCGGCCGGCGGCGCCGCGGCAGCCGCGGCGGCCGATGCACATGCCGGTCATCACCGGCATGCCAAGCTGCCCGCGGGCCTGCCGACCGCGCGCACCTCGGAATTCGATTTCGATCCACCGGCACCGGGTAGCTATACCCTGCCAGTGGTACGCCCGGCCGCGGACGGCGCGGTGCTCGACACGCGGGGCGCGGCGCGCTCGTTGCACGACGTCTTCGACGGCAGGATCGTCTTGCTCAGTTTTATCTACACGCGTTGCACCGACGCCCAGGGTTGCCCGCTCGCCACCGCCGTGCTGTACAAGATCTTCGGCGCCAGCAAGGCCGACCGCGCGCTCGCCGACAACCTGCGCATGATCAGCCTGAGTTTCGATCCCGCGCATGACACACCTGAGATCATGGCCGGTTACCGCAACGGTGATTCACCCGACTGGGCCGGCGGCGCCGAGTGGCTGGATCTCACCACCGCTTCCGACGCCGACCTGAAACCCATCCTCACCGCCTACGACCAGGTCGTGCGGCGGCGCGTCGACGACGCGGGCAAGCCCACCGATGCCTTCGGTCACCAGTTGCGCGCCTACCTCATCGATCGCGACAAGCGCATCCGCAACATCTACGGTCTGGGCTTTCTCGATCCGCGCCTGCTGGTCGCCGACGTGCGCACCCTGCTGGCCGAGGAGCAGGCGGCGGGCCGTTGAGCGCCGCGCGACGGGGCAGGACGCGCGCGCGCGCGTTGACGCTGGCCGCGCTCGGCGTGGTCGCGCTGGCGACCCTGGCCGCGGACGCGGTCGACGAGCGCGATGCCCGCGCCCTGGCGCGGGTCGCCGAGCCGCCGCTTGGTTTGCCCGAGGTACCCGTGCCGGTCGACAACCCGCTCACCGCGGCCAAGGTCGCGCTAGGCCGCAAGCTCTTCTTCGACCGTCGCCTGTCGCACAACCGCACGATGTCGTGTGCCATGTGCCACATCCCTGAGCAGGGATTCACCAACAACGAGGTGACGACGCCGGTTGGCGTGCGCGGTCGCAGCCTGCCGCGCAATGCGCCGACCACGTACAACGTCGCCTACCAGCGCACCTTGTTCCACGATGCGCGCGAAGCGAGCCTGGAGAACCAGGTCTTCGGGCCGTTGCTGTCACCGGACGAGATGGCCAACCCCTCGGTTGGATTCCTGCTCGAGACCATCACCGGCGCGTCGGACTATTCCGGCCTGTTCGAAGCCGCCTTCGGTGCGTCCGCCAACGTCCTCAACATCGGCGAGGCGCTCGCGAGCTACCAGCGCACGGTGTTGTCGGGCAACTCGCCGTTCGATCGCTGGCATTTCGGCGGTGAGCGCGATGCCGTGTCGGCTGCGGCGAAGCGTGGCTACGGGCTGTTCACGGGCAAGGCCGGCTGTGTCGCCTGTCACGCGATCGGCGAGCGCGACGCACTCTTCACCGATCACGGGCTTCACAACACCGGTGTCGGATACGTGCTGGTCAGCCGGCCGGTCGAGCGCAGGGCAGCCGTGGATGTCGAACTGATGCCGGGCGTGGTCGTGCCGCTGAAGCTCAAGCGCGGGCCCGCTGGCGGAGCACCGCGTGAGAAGGATCTCGGGCGTATGGGTATCACCGACGATCCGCGCGATCTGCAGGCTTTCAAGACGCCCTCCCTGCGCAACGTCGCCCTGACTGCGCCCTACATGCACGACGGTTCGTTGCGCACGCTCGCCGAAGTCGTGCGCTTCTACCGCGATGGCGGCACGCCCAATCCCGGGCTCGATCCCCTGCTGCGACCACTGGCCCTCGACGACGACGAGGTCGCCGCGTTGGTCACCTTCCTCGAAAGCCTCAGCGGCGACAATGTCGACGAATTGACCGCGGACGCGCGCAGCGTACCGATCGGCAACTGACGAAGCGACGCCGTCCTCACACGCGCAGCGGCAGTTCGCGCAGGCGTTTGCCGCTGGCGGCGAAGACCGCGTTGGCGATGGCCGGCGCCAGCGGTGGTGTGCCGGGTTCGCCTACACCGCCGAGATGCTCCAGTCCCGATTCGACGATGTGCACCTCGATACGCGGCGTCTGGCTGAGACCCACCATGCGGTAGTCCGGGAAGTTGCCCTGCTCGACCCGTCCGTCGCGCACCGTGATCTCGCCATGCAGGGCCGCGCTCAGGCCGAAGATGATCGCGCTCTCGACCTGGGCGCGCACGATGTCAGGGTTGATGGCGAAGCCGCAATCGATGGCACAGACCACGCGCTCGACGGTGATCGCGCCGTCCGCGACGGTCACTTCGGCGACCTGCGCGGCGATGGCGTGGAAACTCTCGGCGAGCGCGATGCCGCGGCCGCGTCCGCTGTCCATCGGCGCGCCCCAGCCAGCGCGCTCGGCGGCCACTTCGAGCACGTGGCGATGGCGTGGCGCGTGACCGAGCGCGGTGCGGCGGAACTCGAACGGATCCTGGCCGAGGGCATCGGCAATCTCGTCGACGAAGCCCTCGGCGAAGAAGGCATTCATGCTGTGGCCGACGCTGCGCCAGAAGCCGACCGGGACGGGTTCGTGGGTGCGCACGTGGCGCACCGTGCGGTTGGCGAAGGCATAGGGCAGGTCGAACAGGCCTTCGCTCATGGTCTTGTCCTTCATGAGATCCGAGGCCATGGCAGGGAGCAGGCGACGGGTCAGCTCGGTCACCGCCGATTGGCCGACCGACTTGACTTCGAAACCGGCCAGCGTGCCGTCGGCGCCGAGCGCGGCGCGCAGCCGCGCGCTCGCCATCGGCCGGTAGAGATCGTGGCGCATGTCCTCCTCGCGCGACCACACCAATTGCACCGGCGTGTCGCGCATCTGCTCGGCAATGAGCGCCGCCTGCATGACGACGTCCATCTCGCCGCGGCGGCCGAAGCCGCCGCCGAGGTAGGGCGTGTGCACCGTGATCCGTTCGCTGTCGACGCCGGCGACTTCGGCGGTGGTCGAGCGCACCAGGGTCGGCGCCTGGTTGCCGACCCACACCTCGCCGCTGCCATCGGCGCGGATCAGGGTCGTGCAGTTCATCGGTTCCATCGTCGCGTGGGCGAGGTAGGGCGCGTGGTAGTCGGCCTCGATCGTCTGCGCGGCGTTGGCGAAGGCCGTGGCGCTGTCGCCCGCGGCGTCGTAGACACGGCCCGCCTCGTCGTCGAGCAGGGCGCGGTAGCGTTCGCGCTGTGCGCGGGTGTCGTGTGCGGCGTGGGCGCCACCCTCCCATTCGATCGGGATGGCCTCGAGCGCCTTCTTCGCCTGCCAGTAATGATCGGCGACCACCGCGATCGCCGCGGCCGAGGTCCGCGTGGCCGGCAACTCCACGACCGCGCGCACCCCGGGCCACTCGGCGACGTCACCGCCGTCGTAGTGTTTGACCGTGCCGCCGAACACCGGGCATTGGGTGATGGCTGCGTAGGCCATGCCTGGCGGCCGCGCGTCGATGCCGTACAGCGCGCTGCCGTCGACCTTGGCCGGCACGTCGAGGCGCGGGCGCGGCGTGCCGAGCAGGGTGAAACGCTCGCGCGGCTTGAGGGGCACGTCGCGTGGCATCGGCAGCGCGGCGGCCTCGCTCGCGAGTTCGGCGAAGGCGAGGCTGCGCGCCGACGCGACATGGTTGACGCGGCTCGCCGCGACCTCGAGTTCCGCCTCGTCGACACCGAGCCGGCGCGCCGCCGCCGTCACCAGCATGGCGCGTGCGGTCGCGCCCGCGCGACGCATGGGTTCGAACGCGTCGCGCACGCTGGTCGAACCGCCGGTTGCCTGCAGTCCGAGCGCCTGGCCGGCCTTGAACTGGCTGTGGCGCACGAACGCGGCGACCCAGCCGTGATCGTCGGGACGGAAGGGCACGCCGTCGCCGAGCATGGTGGCGTTGCCGTACACCGGCGCAATCGGCGCCTGTTCGAAGTGGACGTCGGCGAAGTCGGCATCGAGCTCCTCGGCGACGAGCATCGGCAGCGCGGTGCTGACGCCCTGGCCCATCTCCTGGCGCGGCACCTGGACGACGATGCGTCCATCGGTCCCGATCTTGAGCCAGGCGTTGAAGATGTGCTCGCCATCCACGGTCGACAGGGCGGGCGGCGCTTCGAGCACGTCGCGTTCGCGGTAGAACCAGCCGATGCCGATGGCGAGACCGCCGCCGACGGCGGCGGTGGCGACGAGGAAGCGGCGACGGCCGCGGTTTACCTGCTGAGAGGAACTCGAGTTCATGCCGTGATCCTCAGGCCGTGGCCATGTCGTCGCCGCTGACGGCGTGGATGGCGCGCCGGATGCGCGGGTAAGTGCCACAACGGCAGATGTTGGTGATGCGCGCGGCGATGTCGGTCTCGCTCGGGTGCGGGTTGTCGGCGAGCAGGGCGACGGTCGCCAGGATCATGCCGGACTGGCAATAGCCGCACTGCGGCACCTGGTGCTCGATCCACGCCTGCTGCACGGGATGAAGCTCGCCACCGTCGGCGAGGCCTTCGATGGTCGTCACGGACTTGCCGGCGCAGGCGGCGAGCGGCAGTACGCAGGAGCGCGTGGCGGCGCCGTCGACCAGCACCGTGCAGGCACCGCAGGCGGCGATGCCGCAGCCGAACTTGGTGCCGGTCAGACCGAGGTGATCGCGCAGCACCCACAGCAGTGGCGTATCCGGATCGGCGTCGACGTCCTGGCTCGCGCCGTTGATGGTGAGGGTGGTCATGGGATGACTCCTTGGGGTATTCCCCGGGGCAGTGTTCGAGTTCAGGCTTTGGTGCTTTCCGCCAGCCAGCCGCGCAGGACCAGTTCGATCACGCGCGCGAGTTCGGTTTCGAAATCGATCGCGAAGGCCTGTACCAGCGCCGGTTCCGCCGTCATGGCGCGGACCACGTTCGGAGTCTGCGTGCAGGCCATGCCGAGCCCGATCACGAGGCTGTGCACGAGCAGGAAGAGGTGCTGGGCGCGCTTCGCGCCGAGCCCCGGGCAGGCGCGATCGACGGTGACCGCGAGGCCCGACATGAGACCGGCCGTAAACCACTTGAAGGCGCGGATCTCGTCGTCGGGCACGTTCGCTTCAAGCGTGCTGTGCAGGCGTGCCAGCAAGTCGCGCAGGCCAGCGTCCTCGGCGAAGGTCCGCGCAATGGCAGCGGCCACGGCGCGCGGCGAGCGGCTGCGCGGGGACAGGCGTTCGGTGAAACGGTCGCGCCAATCTTCCATGCGCTCGGTGAGCAGCGCGAGGAACAGGCTCTCCTTGGTCGAGAAGTAGGTGTAGGCCGAGGCCTTGGACAACCCGGCAGCCTGCGCCACCGCGGCCAGCGTGAGCTGTTCGTAGGGGGTTTCGGCGAGCAGCGCGGCAGCCGCCGCCAGCAGCTGCGCGCGGCGGGTGGCCTTGTCCTGTGAGCTGCGCGCGCGTTGCTTGGTCAGGCGCTGCTCGCCTCGCTTGGCTTTCGACGGTGGCACGGCGGACTCTTTAATCGACCTGAGGTCGGATAATAACTGACCGTTGGTCGATTACAAGAGGCCGCTTCAACGGCAGCGCGGTGGCCGCGCATGGTCGCCGGTCGCGGGACAGGTTTTCCGGCGCACGCTCGGGTCGTACGCCGAGCAGGCTTGATCCAGATCAGTGGCGTCGCCCAGGCACGCCCCAGGATCCCTTGCGCATCGATCCGTGGCACGAGGAGGACGCCATGAGCCCGATCCTGAAGGAATTCCTGACCACCGACATCGGCCTCGCCAGCCTCGCGGTCGTCGGTGTATCAATCGTGGTCATCGGCTACATCGTTTACCTGCTGATGGTGAAGTCGGCCAAGGACTGACGCGACCGACGGCGACCGGCGGTGTCAGACACCGCGCGGTATGTCATTGAATGGCGAAGTACGCTGCGTTGTATCAGTTCAGCGACGCTCCCCGCTGCGGTCACGTCTTCGCGGCACCACCGGCAACGTTCGAGTTGTTGGCGACGATGATTCGCGGTGTCTGACACCGGCGGTCAAGTCTTTGATCGAGACCTGATATTTGCGGCGAACGACGGCTGACACCGGGCGTTGAAGTCGGCGGTGCAGGCGTCATCTTGCCGCCTTCGATGAGGCGTCCTGCGGGACCCCGCGGTAGATTTTGGCGAGAGCGCTGGGTGCGTCCGGGGTCAGACCCCCGTGCGTCCGGGGTCAGACCCCGACGACCAAGTGCGGGGTCAGACCCCGACGACCAAGTGTTTGATTGAGCGCAGATATTTTCGACGAACGGGGTCTGACACCAGTCGTTGATGCTGGCGTCATCTTGCCGCCTTCGACGAGGCGTCCTGACGGACCCGGCGATCGATTTCGGCCAGAGCGCTGCGCGGGCGCCCAGTCACCGAATCGGGATCGATGCGCCGGTTTGCGATCTCAGGACGGGCACGGACCGACACAAGGGCGCGGCGCGAGCCGGCGGTTGACTGGCGCCGCTGGTCATCTTCAGCGCCGCCTGCGTCCGCCATGCCAGCGGCAGACGAGGGCGAGGCCGAGCAACGCGGCGGTGGTTGGAGTCGGCACTGGGGTCGGCGGCCCGTTGATACTGTTGTTGACGAGCCCGAGTTGCACGGAACTGACCGTCGTGCCGTCCGGAACGTCGAACAAGGCCAATGGATTGGCGAACAGCGCCGAGTTCTGAAAGTTCGCCTCTGCCGAGCCGGCCACGCCGAAATTGCGCCGGGTTTCGGCCTGGGTGTTCAGGCCGAAGCGGAACCTGATCGCGGTATTGGTGGGAATCATGGCCCAACCGTGGGTGAGGACTTCGTCGATGACCAGGCCGCCCTGGCAGGTTGCGAGGTCGCCGCACGCGATCTCCCATAGCTTCTCGCTGACGTTGGTGCCGCGGATTCCGTTCAGCACCAACTCGTTGCCGACCGAGGCCCGCGCGAACCCGTCGTCATTGGGGATGGCGGCACTGAGAGCGCCTTCGTAACGGACGTCGAGCGCGACGGCGATGAAGTCGGCGGTGTCGTGTGCGAATACGAGATCGTCCACTTCGAACAGCGCGGTCGACTTGGGGCAGGCGCCCCACGAGCCCGAAACCCTTGACCGTGCATGCAGCGAGTGCTGCTCGGCGCGCGCGTACCACGCGCGAAAGGGGGCGAGGTGGGCACCGGGTGCCGAAGCGTCGACCACGGCACCTGGGGTAGCGCTGGTGACCGTGCCTGGCTGCGCGGGATCCGGGCAATGCAGTCCGACCTGGCCGCCGCTGGCCTGGTAGAGCGGGACGGCGTGCGCGCCGAGCGCGCAGGTACCGAGCAGCAAGGCGCCGAGAAGTTGAAGGTGGCGATAGCGTCGCATGGGTGCTCTCCCTCGGTGTTCTGGACCCGTACCGTGCTGGCATCGCGGCGGCGATGAACGCGCGGCGCTGCCGCGCAGTCCGGGTGACCTTGGAAACTACGCAGTGCGGCGCGCCGCGGTTAGTACGAAAGTGCCAATTTCCGGAGGGCCGGATGCCGTTTTGACAATTGGCTACATCGCCGTGGTGGTGGACCGCCTGACCCGGTTGATCGCGTCTCGCTCTGGGCCACAATGCGACGATGGCCGAACCGCTCCCTGCCGACCTGCGCCTCGAAATCGACCGCGCACGCATCGAGAACCTGCTCCGCCACCGTGTCGTGATGTGGCTCGCGAACCTGGTGATGATGGGCTTTGCGGCGTTCGTCGTACGGGATCACCAGCCGCATGCGGCGCTCGCGGCGTGGTGGGCTGCCAATCTCCTGTTCGGCGCATGGCGCATGCGCGACCAGCTGCCGCTTGCGGCGGCGCGCCGGCTGTCACCGGCCGCGGCGCGTGCATGGTTGCGCCGCTTCACCTTCTCCGCCGGTGCCGACGGCGTGCTGTGGGGCATCGGTGGACTGTGCTTCCTCACCACCGAGAACTACGCCGTCCTGGTGGTTTTCCTGCTGACATTGTCCGGTGTCGCCAATGGCAGCGTCGGCACGCTGGCTTCCTGCTATCCCGCCATCGTCGCCTTCGCGGCACCCATGACCATCCTCACCGCGCTCGGGCTCTATTGCCTGGACATCCCACATGCCGGGCTGTTCGCCGTGCTCACCCTCGCGCTGCTGGCCTTCATCCTCGCCGTGGGCCGCAACTACGCCCGGGTCGTCAACGCCATCGTCACGCGTGACCTCGAGAACCTGCGCCTGTTACGGCAGGTGACGCTCGAGAAGGAGCGCGCGGAGAAGACCAACCGTGACAAGTCACGCTTCCTGGCCGCGGTCAGTCACGACCTGCGCCAACCCCTTTACGCGATGGGGCTCTACCTCGAGGCGCTGGGCGATCGCTTGTCCGGAGCGGAAGCGGAATCCCTGCACCGCCAGGTCGGCGCGGCGCACAGGGTGCTCGACGAACTGTTCACGGAGTTGCTGGAGATTTCGCGTCTCGATGCGGCCGAGGTCGAGGCCCACCCCGCGCACGTCGCGGTGGCCGGCGTCCTCGACGGCCTGGTCAGTGAGTTCCAGGCCCAGGCCGACGAGCGTGGCCTCGAGTTGAGTTACGCGGTGTCACCGGCGGTGGTGTACACGGATCCGGTGCTGCTCTCGCGCATCGTGCGGAATTTGCTCAGCAATGCGTTCAAGTTCACCACGCATGGCGGCGTGAGCCTCGACGTCGAGGAGACGTCCCAGGGTATCGTCATCGTCGTCAGTGACAGTGGTTGCGGCATCGCGCCCGAACACCACGAGGCCATTTTCGCCGAGTACTACCAGGTGGCGAATCCTGCACGTAGCCGACAGCACGGCCTGGGCCTGGGCCTCGCCGTGGTCACGCGTCTCGCCAAGCTGACCGGGATCGCGGTCAGTTTCGAATCGCGAGTGGACGAGGGCACGCGCTTCCGCCTGGTGGTTCCGCGTGGCGATCCGGCACGCGCGGTCGACCTCGCCACGAGCGAGCCGATGGCGGCCGACATTCGCGGGCTGCATGTGTTGGTCATCGACGACGACCCGGCCATTCGCGACGGCCTCGATATCGTCCTCGCCGAACAGGGCTGCGTGGTCAGCAGCGGCGCCGACCTGGCCGAGGCGCTGGCCGCGGCGGGGGCTGTCGAACGTCCAGTCGACATGCTGCTGTGCGATTACCGGCTGGGCGACGATCGGGACGGCGTCGCGGCCGTCACCGCGGCGCGGGCGGCACTCGACGCCTCGTTGCCGGCGATCCTGGTCACTGGCGATACCGATCCGCAGACGCGCCGGGCAGCCGAGCAGGCCGGCATTCCGCTGTTGCGCAAACCGGTCAGACCCGCGCTCCTGGCGGCCGCCATCGCCGCGGCCGTGTGACACGATATCCCGTCATCCGACCAGTCCGCGGCGCAGCGCTTCGCGCGTGCAGCCCGCGCGGTTGTCGACCTCGAGCACGTCGAAGAGGGTGGAGACGTGGCTCTTGACCGTACTCTCGGACAGCGCCAGTCGCGCGGCGATCGCGGCATTGCTGTGCCCGGCGACCAGGAGGTCGAGTACCTCGCGTTGCCGCCGGGTAAGGCGCAGTTGGGCGCCGGCCGAATCCTGGCCGCGCGCGGTATAGGCCGCCAAGCGCTGTTTCAGATCCGGTGAAACGTAGCGGCGGCGCGCGCGGATGGCGCCGAAGGCGGTCAGCAACTCGTCGCGCGGGGATGCCTTCGAAACGTAGCCGATGGCGCCAGCGGCGAGGGCGGCGGCGATGGTCGACGCGTCGTCAACGGCGGTCAGGACTGCCACGGCGGGCGCCGCCGGGCACGCGCCGAGTTCCGGTAGCAGTTCGAGCCCGCCGCCGTCGGGTAGCACGAGGTCCAGAAACACCAGGTCGATGTCTCCGTGCGCCGCCACGTACTGGCGTGCGCCGTGCAGGCTCGTCGCCTCGAGGAAGGTCGGCGCGCTGGAAAGCCCCTGTTCGAGAACCTGCTTGAGGCCGCCGACGAACAGGGGATGGTCGTCGACAATCAGAATCTTCACGCCAGCTCCGCGGTTCCGCTCGAGGTCGAGGATAACCGCTGCGCGTCGACACGACGTAGTACGTTGGTACCGCCCGCGCAAGGTGAGGCTGGCCTACATCGCACTGATGCCGCCGTCGATGACGAGTTCGGTGCCGGTGATGAAACTCGCCTCGTCCGAACAGAGGAACAGGATCGGCGCGGCGACCTCCTCGGGCCGACCGACCCGCCCCAGCGGTACCTGCCGGGCGAGCTTGGCCAGTGCTTCGTCGGCGCCGAAGCGTTGCTTGTACTTGTCGAGGATAGGGGTGTCGATGAAGGTCGGGTGCACCGAGTTGCAGCGGATGCCGTTGCGTTCCCTGGCGCAATGGAGCGCCACCGATTTGCTCAGGTGCCGCACGCCGGCCTTGGCCGAGTTGTAGGCCGCCATGTTGTGGCCGGCGATGATGCCGGCGATGGACGAGATGTTGACGATGGCGCCGCCGCCCGCGGCCGCCATGGCCGGGATGGCATGCTTGCAGCCGAGGAAGACGCCGTCGAGGTCGATGGCATGCACGCGCCGCCACTCCTCGAGCGTGATCTCGGTGACGTTCTTGCTGAGCCCGATGCCGGCCGATTGCACCAGCAGGTGCAAGGCGCCGCTGGCGGCGACGGTGTCTGCGACGACGCGCCGCCAGGCGGTTTCGTCGGTGACGTCGTGGGGCATGAAGCGGCAGCCCGCACCGAGTTCCGCCGCTACGCGTTCGCCGGCGTCGCCGTTGATGTCGGTGATGACGACCTCGGCCCCCTCCGCAAGGAACAGCCGCGCCGTGGCGAGACCCAGGCCCGAGGCACCTCCCGTGATCAGGGCCGTGCGCCCCGCGATACGACCGCTCATGGCCGAACTCCTCTTGTTTTGAATGGACCGCAAGGCAGTACTCGCCCGGGCGGGGCCAGCGGCTGCATGATAGCGGTCCTGGTCGCGGACCGGCCCGCTTGACCTGGATCAACGCTGGCGAGCGGGCAGTCGCCGAGCATCGAAACCGATCACGCCGCCGTCAGGAGTCCACGCAAACGGACCGGGGGGTACGCCGACGCGCGGCGCCAGCCATCGAGGAGGAGGTTTCATGAAATTCCACTGGTTCAACCTGATGCCGTGGCCCTACCTGCCGGACGACTTCGCCGAGAAGCACCGCAGCGTGTGGGTCGACGTCGATTCGCGCCTGTTCGACCCGGTCAAGGCCAACCGCGTCTACAACGATTATCTCGATCTGCTCGAGTACGCGGGCGATCTCGGCTTCGACGGGCTCGGTATCAACGAACATCACCAGAACGCCTACGGTCTCATGCCGTCGCCGCAGCTGATGGCCTCGACGCTGGCGCGGCGTACCCGCGACGCCTCGATCATGCTGCTCGGCCAGTCGATCGCGCTCTACGATCCACCGACCCGGGTGGCCGAGGAGATGGCCATGATCGACTGCATCTCGGGCGGGCGGCTCATCGCCGGCTTCCCGGTCGGCACCTCGATGGACGACAACTACGCCTGCGGTGCCAACCCGGCACTGCTGCGCGAGAAGTACTACGAGGCCCACGATCTCATCCGCCGCGCCTGGTCGGACCCGGACGTCTTCACCTGGAGCGGCCAGCACTACCAGCTGCGCTACGTGAACCTGTGGCCGCGGCCGATTCAGAACCCGCCGCCGATCTGGATCCCGGGCGGCGGTTCGCTGGAGACCTGGGACTTCTGCGCTAAGCACGACTACAACTACAGCTACCTCTCCTTCACCGGATACATTCGCGGTGCGCAGTTGATGGAAGGTTTCTGGAAGCGCATGGAGAGCCTCGGCCGCGAGTTCAATCCCTACCAGGCTGCCTTCGCCCAGCAGATCGTCGTCGCCGAGACCGATGCCGAGGCCCAGCGCCTCTACGAGAAGCACGTGCGCTATTTCTTCTCGCGCTGCCTGCACGTCTACCCGGGTTACGCCGATGCCCCCGGCTACCGCACCGAAGCGACGTTGCGCGCCGGCCTCGGCACCCAGGTCGCGGGGCAGGGTTCGGCGCTCAATGCCGCCGCGCAACTGAGCTGGCAGGAGATGATCGACCAGGGCTTCATCGTCGCCGGCAGCCCCGACTCGGTCGCGGAGCAGATGGAAAAGGTGGCCAAGACCCTGCGTCTCGGTCACATCGTCTGCCTGCTGCACATCGGCGACATGCCGAACGAGCTGTGCAAGGCTTCGACCGATCTCTTCGCCTCGAAAGTCATCCCGCAGCTGCGCTCGATCTGGGGCGAGTACGAGGATCGCTGGTCGCCGAAACCCATGCCGCGCGAGGACCGCGCCATCCCGCGCGACGTCAGCTTCTCGGCCGGAGATGCCGCGGCCGCACCGCGCAAGGAGGTGGCGTGATGGAACCGAACACGATCACCGTCGGCACCAAGCAGATCAGCGTGCCCTACTACCGCGCCGGCCAGGGCGAGCCGCTGCTCTACCTGCATCACTTCATGGGCGTGGTGGGCTGGGAGCCGGCGCTGGCGAAACTCGCTGAGCACTTCGACGTCATCGCGCCCTTCGCGCCCGGTTGGGGTGCGGCCAAGGACGAGCTGACCAAGATGAACCTCGGTCCGCTCGACCTCACCCTGCACAACCAGGACGTCCTGGCCGCGCTCGGCGTCGACAACGCGCACGTCGTCGGCGTCGGTATCGGCGCCTGGATGGCGGCCGAGCTCGCCGCCATCGCGCCAGGCTGTGTGCGGCGCCTGGTGCTGGTCAACCCGGTCGGTATCTACCTGGAAGATGCCATGGGCGCCGATCCCTTCGCGCAGAGCCCGGCGGCGCCGACCGAGGTGCTGTTCTCCGATCCGGCCATGCGCCAGAAGTACCTCCTCGAAGGCCGTGAGCTGGTCGATGCCCTGGTCGAGGAGTTGCTCGATCTGCGCGCCGCGGCCAAGTTCCTCTGGCCGATCATGGAGACCCAGGTGCGCACGCGCCTGCCGCGCATCAAGGCGCCGACCCTGGTCGCGACCTCCGAGCGCGATGCGATCGTGCCGGCCGCGCACGGGCTGGAGTGGACGCGCCACATCGCCGGCGCGCGGCAAGCCGTGCTGAAAGGTGCCGGCCATCTCGCCGAGCTCGAGCGGCCGGACGAGTTCGCCCGCCTCGTGCGCGACTTCCTCGCCGCCGACAGCGTGGCGGCCGTGGCCTGATGTGCGGGCATTTCGAGCCTGCCGAGCGCAAGCGTGCCCGCGCGCCCCGACCCTCGGCAACGGGTCTGACCCCAGTCGGGGTCAGACCCGGTCGACCCCTGAGCCACCCGCACACCCCAGACCCTCGCAACGGGTCTGATCCCAGCCGGGGTCAGGCCCGGTCGAATCCAGAGCCGCACCCTCAGCGCCGTGGCGGCCGGAACCCCGCTGCCCGCGCCGCCTCGACCGAATCGAAGCAGCGCTCACCCTCAGCCGGATCGATGCGCACAGCGTCGTAATCACGTGAGCCCGGCACGTGGTAGATGCGCGCACCGTTCCGGCTGATATTGCCCTTGATGCGGCACGACGCCGGCGCCGCGGTTGGCGGCGTCTCGCCGCGCTGCGCGTGGCGCCAGCGCCACGGCGGCTCGAACTCGCCTGCCCACAGGCCGCGTCGGGCCCGGCGCGCGGCGTCTTCCTCGGTCGCGTAGCGTTCGCTGTAGTGGCGATAGGCCAGCGCCAGGCCGCGTTCGACCATCGCGGCGTTGAGGTCGGTGCCGTCACGGGTGCAGATTGCGAGCGCGCGGCCGTACGCATCGCGGTCGTCGAAACTGCAGCGCAGGTCGCCGCCGTCGATCAGCTCGGCGAGGGCCTGGGCGGCCGCACGGCCGCAGGCCCATTCGCGACCATCACGGGTGCAGACCTGGCGCCCTTCGGGTGCGTCGATGCCCTGCAGGCGGATTTCCTCGTCGCCCAGGCGCAGGCTGTCGCCGTCGATGGCGCGCGCACGACCGCGCAGCTCCGTGCCGCCGGCCACGAGACTGGCGAACAGCAAGGCGGCGGCAAGCAGCGCGCCGCCACCGGTCCAGCCACGTATCTTCATGAAGGCGGCGCGATATCGGCCGTGCGAATCCAACAGGCATGGAAGCCCACCGGTACGCGCTCGGGCAGGTCGAGCACGGCGAGCGGACCGCGCGCGAGATCGCGTGCGTCAAAGACTTCGAGCGTGCTCGACAGGTCGCGATCGTCGAGGCGGAAGGCGACCAGGTAACCGTCGTCCTCGGCGCGGGCGTCGTCGGCCGGCGCGAACCAGGGTTCGGAGTACCAGCTGTGCTCGGCATCGCTGCTCCATGAGGAGAGGCGCGTGCCGCTGACGAGGTCGTACTTGGCCAGCCCCGGCCATCGCAGGATCGCGGTGTCGTGCTGGTCGGCGAGGTAGCCGTAGCGTGTCGGCCGCCCGGCCAGTTGCGCGTTGCAGGACGGGAACTCGACGTTGCGCTCGGCATCGAGCGGGTATTCGCGCGAGGCGCCGGTGCCCAGGTCCATGCGCCAGCACCACAGCCGCGCGTTCATCGCGAGCGCCGCCACTTGCTGCGCCGTCGCCGCGGCATCGATGCGGCCGTCGACGTCGATGACCGGCTGGTAACGGCACCCGACCATCACGATCTCCGCGCCGTCTTCCCAGGCGTTGACCACGTGGTAGACGAAACAGGGCGTGAACTCGAACCAGCGCAAGTCCGCATCGCGGCCATAACGTGGCAGCACGCCGAAGCGTGTCGGTACGTCCGCGTGGAAGGCGATCTTGTGGCGCCCGAGGGCGAGGGCATCGGCGTCGTGGAACAACGGCAGGTCGTGCAGGAGGCTGTAGTGCTCGGTGAAGGCCATGTCGTGTGGCAGGCGCGGGCCGGGCAGGGTGATGGGCGTGTGATGGACGAGGCGGCC
Source organism: Gammaproteobacteria bacterium (assembly GCA_050184115.1). GTDB lineage: Bacteria > Pseudomonadota > Gammaproteobacteria > JACKNG01. The sequence continues at coordinate 126,378 of JBFXAQ010000014.1, forward strand.
GTCGGGCGCGACCACGCCGTAGTGCATCCACGGCGCCTCGGTGCCGTAGTCGAAATAGAGGAGCTCGCCGCTCACCGGGTCGACCTTGGCATGGGCCGAGATGCGCCCGCGCCCGCCGCGCGCCGCGGTGATGGCTGTCAGCGTACCGCGCGTCTCGAGCGTGATCGGATCGACGACGTGGGCGGCACCGGCCATGTACCACAGGGCGAGGGCCTGGCCGGCGAAACCGAGCACGTCGGTGTTGGCGCTGTCTTTGAGCGGACGGGCGCGGCTGCCGGCGAGGGTTTCGCGGATGCCGTGGAAGACCGCCTGACCGGCGCCATCCTCGGTCGCGAAGTCCGTGGTTCGAACCCAGCGCCGGCGATAGACGACCGCGCCGCGCTCGAAATGGGCGGCATGGATCAGGCCGTCACCGTCGAAGGGATGGTAGCGGCCGAGCGGCGCGAAACGTGGATTGGGGCCGACGCGCAGGTAGACCCCGTTCAGGTCGGTTGGCAGTGCACCGGTGCGTATTCGCGGCGCGGCCTCGATTTCGCCGTCGACCGGTGCATAGGGGCCGCACAGGAACGGGCCGTGGCCGTCACCGAAAGGGGCCGGCATGACGCCGGCCGGGCTGCTCGCGGGCATGCCGGGGCCTCCGCATAGGGTTGCCCCAGCATACGTGCGCCATCGCTGCCGTGCACGGGCAGCGACGGTGGCGGTGGGGCGACCTCAGCTCGCGAGGTCGTAGTCGTCGAGCACCGGCTGCGCCATCTCCTCGAAGAAGCGCGCGCGCGACCATGGCCAGCTCGCCGGCACGCCGTTCTTGTCGAGGTACCAGCTCTTGCAGCCTGTCGACCAGATCGATTTCTTCGCCGCCGCCATGCGGCGCTGCTCGAAATCGGCCGTGGCATTGGGCGTGGCCGAAACCTCGCGGCACTCGCCGCGACGGACCTTGTCCATCAGCTGCAGGATATAGGCGACCTGGTGTTCGGCGATCTGGATCAGGGAGAAGTTGCCGACCGGGCCGTTGGGGCCGTTCAACATGAAGAAGTTGGGGAAGTCCGGCACCGAGATCGACATGTACGCCAGCGGCCCTTCCGCCCATGCGTCGTCGAGGTTCACGCCGTTGCGCCCGAGCACCGTGGTCGGGCGGATGAAGCTGTCGACGCGGAAGCCGGTCGCCACCACCAGCACGTCGAGATCGCGCAGCTCGCCGTCGACGAGCCGGATTCCCGTGGGTTCGACCCGCTCGATCGGCGTCGTCACCACGTGCGCGCTGGGGTGCTGGATGGCCTGGTAGAAATCGGTCGAGAAGATCAGTCGCTTGCAGCCTGCGCGGTAGTTGGGGCGCAGCTTCTCGCGCAGCTCGGGGTCCTTGACGTTGTCCTCGAGGTTGGCGAGGCAGGCGGCCTCGATGTCCTTCATCTCCTGCGAATCGGCATCGATGACGGCGTTGGAGAAGTAGCCGAAATCGGTGTTGATCTGGTCGCGCACGGACTGCAGGAAGGCCGGGTCGGTGCGGAAGCGTTCCTTCTCTTCCTCGGTGTAGACATGGTTCTCGATTGGCGAGATCCACTGCGCCGTGCGCTGGAAGAGGTCGAAGCGGCCGACGGTGTCGACCAGCGCCGAGGTGATCTGGATGGCGGTCGAGCCGGTGCCGATGACGCCGACGCGTTTACCTTCCAGCGGTACCGAGTGATCCCATTGTGCGCTGTGGAAGCAGGCGCCTGCGAAGCTGTCGAGGCCGGGGATATCGGCAACGTGCGGGTGGTGCAGCACGCCAGTGGCGGCGACGAGGAAATCGGCGACGTCTTCGCGGCCGGTCGACGTGCGGATGTGCCAGCGGCCGTCCTTGAACTCGACATGCGGCACGGCCTCGTTGAAGCGGATGTGGCGCAACACGTCGTACTTCTCCGCCACGCGCTCGAAGTAGGCCTGGATCTCGGGGCCGGAGGCGAAGGTCGAACTCCACTCCGGGTTCGGTTCGAAGGAGTACGTGTACAGGTGCGCCGGCACGTCGCAGGCGATGCCGGGGTAGGTGTTCTCGCGCCAGGTGCCGCCGAGGCGGTCGGCCTTCTCGTAGACGACGAAGTTGTCGTAACCGGCTTCGCGCAGCTTGATCACGGTGAGGATGCCGGCCATGCCGGCGCCGATGATGACGATGCGCGGGTTGGCATTGGGCGTGGAATTGTCGGACATGCGTTTCTCCCCTCGGCCGCCCTCGCTGTTACGGCGGCACTCGATCTGGTGGTCGTGAGATGGTCGCGCAGGGGCCCGCGCTCGGGCCCGTCGAATCGGCCGCAGGGCGGCCGGTTTGGCGCAACCGGGAGATTCTATGCAATCAGGCGGGATCGCGCAGTTGCGCTGGATCAGTCGAAAGTGACCTCGCGGGCCCGCACCAGGGCGCTAATGGTGGTGTTGAAGGGCGCAGCCGTGCCGGCCTCGGCCGCGACCACCGGCACCATGCCGTTGATGGCGTCGATCTCCGAACGGCGCCCGGCGAGGTGGTCGAGCAGCATGGAGGGCCGCGCGCCTGGAATGCGCGAGCCGAAATCGGCGATGTAGGCGGCCGCGTCGTTGAACGAGAAAGCGATGCCCTTGGCGACGCCGGCCGCGTGGGCCTCGAGTCCGCAACCGAGCGCAACCTGCCAGGCATGGGGGTTCGCCATCACTTCGCCGACCGTCATCCCGAGCACGGTGCAGGGGCCGCTGAAGGTGACGTTGCAGATGAACTTCTCCCACACCAGCTGGTGGATGTCGTCGTAGCAGCGCACGTTGAAGCCGCCCGCGCGCCAGGCGGCCGCGACCGCCTCGAGCCGCGCCGAGCTGCCGCCGTCGGCCTCGCCCAGGCGGACCAGTTCCATGCCGTTGTGGAAGGCGTGTCCGGGCCCGCGCATGGCCGCACCGAAGCCGCCGGCGACGCCGACCAGGATGCGTGCGCGCGGCAGCACGGCGGCCAGGCGTTCGACCGCACCGAGGCCGTTCTGGATGGTCAGCACCGGCGTCGCGGGACCGAGCAGGGGAAGCGCTGCACGCCCGGCGGCGGCGACGTCGGCGGCCTTGGTGGCGATGACGACGAGATCGCAGGGACCGACGCTGGCGGCATCGGTGGTCGCATGGACGGCGTAACGGGCATCGCCGCTCGCGCCTTCCACGCGCAGGCCGTCGCGTGCGATCGCGGTGACGTGTTCGGCCCAGGTGTCGATGCCCCACACCTCGTGGCCGCCGCGCGCGAGTAGCCCGGCGTAGACCGAGCCCATGGCGCCGATGCCGAGGATGGCGATCTTCATAGTGGCGCATCCGTGGCGGTCGATGCGGTCCCGGTTCGTGGTGTTTCGTGCATGGCGCTGGATCGTTGCTGGTGGTCGCCGACCGGCGCATTGTCGATGAGCACAACGGCGGCTGCCAACCGCACGGCCTTGCCCGCCCGTCGCCGTGCTCGGAACCCAGGCTGCTAGAATCGCGCCTCGCTCAGCACCCCGTTTACACCCGATGCAACTCGAAGAACTGCGTCCCTGCCTCGACCGTTTCGTTCGCCTGCACCACGGCGAGCGCGCCGAGGTGCGCGGGCTCGGCGGCTTCTCCGGCAGCCACGGCGGCCTGACCTACGGCTTCGAGATCTGGGACGCAGCGCACGAGACCCGACTCGAACGCCTGGTCATCCGCCTTGCCCCGGTCGGCGTGAAGCGCAGCGGCAACACCGACGTGCTACGCCAGGTGCCACTGCTGACCACGCTCGCGGCGCACGGTTTCCCGGTCGCGCCAATTCGCTACCACGGCGCCGACGACGACTGCTTTCCCACCGCCTACGTGATGTTCGAGCGTGTCCCCGGGCGTGCCTTCATCGTGTGGGAGCCAGACCCGGCGTTTGCGCGCGACAACGAGCATGTCGCGCCCTTGTGGCGCCAGGCCGTTGCGGCGATGGCCCGTGTGCACGCCTTCGACTGGCGGACCCATCTCGCCAACTGGCAGGACGAGAGCCCCATCGCCGAAGAAGTCGCGCGCTGGGATCCGATCCTGGCGAAGACCGTCGATCCGGAGTGGCTCGCGGCCGGCGAGGAAGTGCGCGCGCTCCTGAACGAGTGCGGACCGCCGCCGTCGCCCGTCGGCCTCATGCACGGCGACTGCCAGCCCGGCAATCTGCTCTTCGACGACGACGGCCGGCTCGTCGCCATGCTCGACTGGGAACTCTCGGCCATCGGTGCGCAGCTCTACGACCTCGGCTGGCTGGTCATGATCGGCGACCGCGCTTCGTGGGACCCGGACTACTGCCCGGTCAATCCCATGAGCCCCGAAGCCCTCATCGCCGAGTACGTGCGCCTGACCGGGCGTGCCGTGCCCGGCATCGCCTGGTACCGCGCCCTGGCCGGTTACCGCATGGCGGTGGTGTCGGGCCTGTTCATCCGCCTGCACCGCGAGGGCCGTCGCCCTGACCCGGCCTGGGAGCGCATGGCGCGCGGCGTGCCGGCGATGTACGGGCGGGCGCGCGAGCTGCTCCTCGATTACCTGCGACGCGGGTAGCAGGGTGGCCGGGCTGACCTGCCCGCGGCATCATGCGCCGGGGGAGGGACGCTCATGTCTGACAAGCGTGATCGCTGCGTCGTGCGCGAGGTTGCCGTCGTCGGCGGCTCGATCGCCGGCTGCGCGACGGCCATCGAACTGGCGCGCGCCGGATGCGCGGTGACCCTGTTCGAGCGTTCGGGCGAGGAACTCAAGGATCGCGGCGCGGGCATCGCCGTACCGACGGCGGTGATCGAGACCTTGATCGCACGTGATCTCATCGATGCCGACATCGCGCGCTTCCCGGTGCCGGCCTTCCTGCGGGTTTCACGCACGCCGGAGAACCCGGTCTACGGTCGCCTGGCCTGGGCCCAGCCGGCGGCGCTGTTCGCGCTCAACTGGGGCAGTCTCTACCGCAACCTGCGCCGACGCGTGCCCGATGCGGTCTATCGCACGCGCAGCCGGGTCACCGCCGTCGGCAACCGCGACGACGGGCGCGCGCGGGTCGTGCTTGCCGATGGCCAGGAGCGCGATTTCGATCTCGTCGTCTGTGCTGACGGTTACGCCTCGCTCGGCCGGCGCCTGCTGTTCCCGCAGACCGCCATGGCCTACGCCGGCTACGTGCTGTGGCGCGGCGCGCTGGCCGAATCGGCGTTGCACGAATCAGCGCCGCTCGAGCGCGGCGTCCACGCCGTCGGCTACCCCGGTGGGCACGGTATCTTCTACTTCGTGCCGGGCCCGGGCGACGTCGTCGAACGTGGCCAGCGACTGGTCAACTGGGGCATGTACCACCCCGTTCCCGCGGCCGAACTGACGACCTTCATGACCGCCAGCGACGGCACCGTGCACCACGGTTCCCTGCCACCGGGCGCGATGCCGATGGCGACCGAGCGTGTACTCAAGGCGCTGGCGACCACCCGCCTGCCGGACTACTACGACGCCATCGTCCAGCGCAGCGAGGGCACGTTCGCCTACGCAATCTACGACTGCTCGGTACCGGCCTATCGTCAGGGGCGTATCTGCCTGGCCGGCGATGCCGGCGCCTTCGCGCGTCCGCACAGCGGCGCGGGTGCGCTGAAGGGCATGCAGGATGCCATTACGCTGGGCGAGGCCGTGGCCGGGGCGGGCGGGGACGTCGACACCCTGGAGCTCGTGCTGACGGCCTGGGATACCGCGCGTACCGCCGAGAACAACCGTCTCGTCGCCTTCGGCCAGCAGCTCGGGCGCGCCTTTGTCGACGAAATCCCCGATTGGGCGGAGATGGATGCCGCGGCGATGGAGGCCTGGTACGAGTCGGCCGTCACCATCCCCTCCGATTACCTCCGCGTGCGCGCTTGAACGGTGCGCGCAACACCCGTTCAGCGCTTCTTCAGCTCGACCAGGATGGCGTGGTAATCGGCGCCGTCATTGCGCGCCGTCTCGACGTGACCCTTGGGCACGAGGTCGGCGGTACCCGGGGTCGGGCTGTAGGTGAAATGCGTTCCGAGTTCGCCGCCCGAGCCGTCGTGGAACTCGACCTCGATCGGCCCTTCGCCCGCGATGTTGACCAGGAAGTAGTCGTGGTCGTGGCGGTGTTTCGGGATGGTCGCGCCGGCCGGCACGACCTGGTTCCACACCCGCACGTCGTCGTCTTCGAAGATCACCTTGGTGGCGATTGGTGACAGTTCGTTACTCATGCTTCGCTCTCCCCGTTGAAACCTCGACAGCGGCCGGCGCGCGTCAGCCGCGCGCCGCGTACACGCCCTGCTCGTAACCGACCAGGGTCTTCAGCACCTGCGGATCGTTGGCCGGCAGCAGCTGCATCATCAGCACTGCCGTCACCTGGCTGGTCGGATCGATCCAGAAAAAGGTGTTGTGCACCCCGGCCCAGGCCAGGCTCCAGGCCGCGCGGCAGCCGGGAATGGCCTCGGTGTTGAGTACGAAGGACAGGCCCCAGCGCGCGATCTGGCCGGGGAACAGGTCGGCGGAAAGCGCCATCGCCGGGTTGTCGCTCTCGAAGGGCGGCACGACGATGTCGCCGATGGCGTTCTGGCCCATCAGCTTCACCGTTTCCTCCTTCAGGATGCGTGCGCCGTCGAGCGCGCCGCCGTTCAGGATCATGCGGGTGAAGCGGAGGTAGTCGGGGCCGGTCGAGTAGAGGCCGCCGCCGCCCATGTGGAAATCGGCGTCGCTAGGGAATTCGAAGTCGAGAACGCCGAGTTCACCAGTCGGCGAACGTGCGGCGGCCTGCACCAGCCGCGATGCCATGTCCTCGCGCAGCACGAAGGCGGTGTCGCCCATGCCTAGCGGTTGGAAGAAGTGGCGATCGAGGTAATCGGCGAGTGACATGCCGCTGACCATCTCGACGATGCGGCCGGCCCAGTCGATGCCGATGCCGTATTCCCAGCGCTCGCCCGGATCGAAGACCAGGGGCGCTTTCAGCGAATCGAACTTGCAGGTCGCGATCGAGGGCAGCTGGTGATACTCCATGTAGCTGTTCACGTGCTTGTTGAACAGGTCGTAGGAGTAGCCGGAGGTGTGGGTGAGCAGGTGGCGCAGCGTGATGTCGCGTTTGGGCGCCCGCGTGCGCGGCGTGCCGTCGGCGGCGAAACCTTCGAGCACCTCGACCTCGCCGAGCTGCGGCGCGATCTCCTTCATCGCCTGGTCGAGCCCGAGGCGGCCCTGTTCGACCAGTTGCATCGCCGCCGCCGAGGTGATGGCCTTGGTCATCGAGGCGATGCGGAAGACGGTGTCCATGCTCATCGGCGTGGTGTCGGTCGGGCCGCGCTGGCCGCAGGCGTGGCTGTAGAAGGCGCCGTTCCTGTCGGCGGCAAGGGCGACGATGCCGGGCGCGGCACCGCTGGTCACGGCCGCGGACAGGTGCTGGTCGAGTCTGGCGTTCACGCAGGGTTCTCCGGGTAGGGCCGTGAGTTGGCCGGGCGCACGATTATACGGAGGCACGTGGTGCGCGCGGCCATCGCCAGCGGCCATCGCCAGCGGGATGGGTATGATGTCGCGCCCGCGTACGCGGCGACCGAGGGGACAAGGCGATGATCGATCTGCATTACGTCGAACGCGGCCGCGGCCGCCCGCTCGTGCTGGTCCCCGGCTGGTCGCAGACGACGCGCTGTTTCGCAAAGCAGGTGGATGCGCTCGCGGACGGCCACCGGGTCATCGCCGTCGATCTCCGCGGGCACGGCGAATCGCCGAAGCCGCCCCACGGTTACCGCGTGGCGCGGCTCGCCGCCGATCTCAACGAATTCCTCGTGCGCCACGATCTCGACGACGTCGCCCTGGCCGGGCATTCGATGGGCGCCTCGGTGATCTGGAGCTACCTCGAACAGTTCGGACCCGGGCGCCTGTCGCGTCTCGTGTTCATCGACCAGGCGCCGCTGGTGACCAACGGCTGCGGGCTCGAGGGACAGGCACTGCTCGAGGCGGGGTGCGCGTTCACGCCGGAAACCCTCTACGCCACGGCCAATGCCATCGCGACCGAGCGCCCGGCGGCCCTGGCCGGGCTGCGCGGCGCCTTCTTCAGCGCCACGGTGAGCGACGCCGATTTCGCGCTCGTCGCCGCCGAGAGCGCGAAGATCCCGGCGGATTGCGCGGCACGGCTGCTCGTCGATCACGCCAGCCAGGACTGGCGCGACGTCATCACCCACCTCGTCCCCACGCTCGGCCTGCCGGTAATGGTCTTCGGCGGCGCGCTCGGCACCATCTTCCCGCCCGCATCGCAGGCCTGGATCGCGGGCCGCATCCCCGGCGCGCGCCTGAGCGTGTTCGGCGCCGACGAGGGCGGCAGTCACTTCATGTTCTGGGAGAACCCCGACCGCTTCAACGCCGAGCTCGGCGCCTTTCTCGCCGCGACCTGATCGTCCCACCCCCGGGCTGGCCCGGCGCGGCGCCCCGATTGTCCCTTGCGCCGACCGCACTGTCCCGAGTTGGGCAGGCGTTTCGCGCGCCTGCCCGCCGACTGCCCGCATTGCCCACTCTGGCCGCCTAGCCTGTGTCACCACGGTTCGTCGTCATGACGACGGACCGCCACTGGCACACCTGTCCGGAGAATCCGCTCATGACCACGCTTTGCCTGGACGACCTCACGCCCTGCTTACCGCACCGCGCCGGCACCGCCATCGGCCCTGCCGGCGACGCCATCGCCGAACTCACCCGCCATGCCCGCGCCCGCATGCGCCGCCTCGGCATCAGTGACTTCTTCCTCGACCTGCTGCTGCGCTTCGGTAACGCACGGCGTGCGGCCGATGGTCGTCGTATCCGCTACTTCGGGCGCGGCGCGTTCCGCCGCATGGAGGACTACTTCGGCGCGTTCTTCGGGGCGGCCCACCGCGAGGGCCTGTTCGACTGTTACCTGGTCGAGGCCGCCGAGGGGGACCGCGTGCTGACGCTCGGCTTCCTGCGTGAGCCGCGCCAGCGGCGGGTCGTGCCCGTGACTGCGCCGCGTACCCCGATAGGCGGTGCGGCGCCTGTCCCCGCGCTGCCCCGCAAGTGACGGCACGACGACGGAGGAACGGCAAGATGAACGTACGCATCCCGGCGCAAGCCGATCCCTACCTGGCCGAGTGGCAGTTCATTGCGCGCTGCTGGATCCCCGCCGTGGCCATCCTGATGGTCGTGGTCGTCCTCGCCTACCTGTCCGGCCCGGAGGGCGCGCCCATCGCGCGCATCGACTTCGCCGACGGCGCCGAGTACATCGGTTTCGTCGACCGCGGGCTGCCGCACGGCGAGGGCACGCTGGTCACGCGCGACGGCGAGATCTATGCCGGCCAGTTCGTCGACGGCCGGCGGACCGGTTTCGGCACCTGCCACTACGTCAACGGCGACATCTACTTCGGCGAGTGGGTCGACGGGCGTCGCGAGGGTGAGGGCACCCTGTCCTTCGCCGGCGGCGACACCTACTCGGGGCGGTGGGTGGACGACGAGCCGCATGGTGCCGGCCGGCGCGTGCTGGCTGACGGCCAGGTCGTGAGCGGTGAGTGGCAGCACGGCCGCCCACCGGTCGCGCCGCGCCTGTCCCACGACGACGGCGCCGTGCTCGACGGATGGTTCGCTGCCGCGGTCGGTCATTGAGGGCGTGGCGCGGTTCGTCGGTCGCGCAATCGTGACGGCGCCCGCGGTGGGGCACTACCATGACGGCCCGGCCGCGCGCCGGGCCGTCATGTCTACCCGAAGAGGAGCCCGCCATGGATCTCGCCAGCGTCGACCACCTGCTCACGACCACGCGCTCGGTGCGTAAGCGTCTCGATTTCTCGCGCCCGGTGGCCGCGGAGGTCGTCATGCACTGCATCGAGCTGGCCCTGCAGGCGCCGACCGGGTCGAATGCCCAGGGCTGGTCCTTCTTCGTCGTCACCGAGGCTGACAAGCGGCGCGCGATCGCCGCGCACTACCGCACGGCGTTCCAGGCTTACGCCACCGACCCGGGTCGTCGGCGCGAATACGCGGCGGGCGATCCACGCGCCGCGCAGATGCCGCGCGTGGTCGATTCGGCCGTCTACCTCGCCGAGCACATGCACGAGGCGCCGGTGCTGGTACTGGCTTGTATCGAGGGGCGCGTGGAGCACGAGGGCGTGCTGGCCCAGGCCGGGCTGTACGGCTCGATCCTGCCGGCGGCGTGGTCGTTCATGCTGGCGCTGCGCGCGCGTGGCCTCGGTACCGCGTGGACCACGCTCCATCTGCAGTTCGAACGCGAGGTGGCCTCGCTGCTGTGCATTCCGGATACCGTCACCCAGACCGTGCTCTTCCCCGTCGCCCATTTCACCGGTGACGATTTCAAGCCGGCGCAGCGCCTGCCGGCCCGCGAACTCGTGCATTGGAACCAGTGGGGGCAGCGCCCGCCGGTGTGATTGCAGGCGTGACGAGGGCGCCCACTCCAAGCGGGGGTGCATGGACCGATCACCCGCACAGCGTTCGGGAGACGACGATGGAACTCGGTATCTGCATGGCGTCGAAGATCGACGACATCGACTACATCGCCCGTGCCGAGACATTGGGCTACACCCACGCGTGGATTGCCGACAGCCAGATGATCTGGAGCGATCCCTATGCCGTGCTCGCGCTCGCCGCGGCGCGCACTTCGTCGATACGCCTGGGTACCGGTGTTGCGGTCGCACCGATCCGCCCGGCGCCGGTCACCGCCGCGAGCATCGCCACCGTCAACGTCCTCGCGCCCGGGCGGACCTTCCTCGGGATCGGGACCGGCAACACGGCCATGCGCGTGATGGGCCACAAGCCGATGCCAATCGCCGAGTTCGATACCTACCTCGCGACGCTCAAGCCGCTCATGCGCGGCGCAGAGGTCGAGTTTCACTGGCGTGGGCGCGATGCGCCAATCCGCCACATCATGCCGGACTCGGGTTTCGTCAATTTCGCCGATCCGATCCCGCTCTACGTCTCGGGTTTCGGCCCGCGTGCGCTCGGACTCGCGGGCAAGCATGGTGACGGGGTGGTGTTGTCCATCCCTCCCGACGCGCGCTACATGCCCGGCGTGTGGGCGAGCATCGAGCGTGGCGCCGCGGCGGCCGGGCGTGAATTCGATCGCACGCGCTTCCGCGCGGCGAGCCTGACCACCATGGTGGTGCTGGAGCCGGGCGAAGCGCGGGACTCGGCGCGCGTACGCCGCCTGTGCGGTGCGTTCGCGATGGCGTCGCTGCATTACACCTACGATCGCTGGCGGCAGACCGGTCAGCCGCCCGGCCGTGCGGTTGCGGGGATCTGGGAGGCATTCTGCGCGCACATGGCGGACTTCCCGGCCGCGCGGCGTCACCAATTCGTCCACCGCGGCCATAACTGCTGGGTCGAGGCGGACGAGGAGCGCTTTCTGACCCGCGAGCTGATGGACTCGACCTGCCTCATCGGCAGCGCATCCGAACTCGTCGATCGTCTTGGCGCGCTGGCAGAGGGCGGCCTCGACGAGATCACCATCCTGCCGCCCTACGAGCCGCGCTACGAGGTCATCGAACAGGTCGCCGCGGAGGTCATGCCGCACCTCTAGGTGAGGCAAGTACGGCGGCGTCCAGGTCGAAGAGATCGTTCGACGTGAGCTGCACGGCACCACGGTCGCGGACCTTCCCAATGTCACCGTGCGCAGGTCGAGGTCGGGCGAGCTGGTCAATGGACAACGCCGACCCCGCGCCGGCGCGGCCACGACCGACAGAAGACGCGGGCACGAAATCGGTGACAGTAACTGTCATCGAACTGGCATCGCGTAGGTTGTCTGCCAGCGCCACGGTGTCGATGGGCCCCGGCGGGAATTCTTCGGCCGTTTCCGGCGTCAGCCGATGAGCCGGAACATCAGTACCCCACCGATCACGATGACGATGCCGGCGAACTCCATGCCGTTGATGCGTTCCTTGAAATAGAACCACGAGATGACGAGGGTGAAGACCGCCTCGATCTGGGCCACCGCGCGGACGTAGGAGGCGTTTTCGAGGGCGAACGCGCTGAACCAGCCGACCGAGCCGAGCGCGCTGGTCAGACCGACAAAGCCGACGAGCCGCCGGTTCGGCCACAACTGGCCGAACACACCGGGTTCGCGGAGCGCGAGCCAGGCGCCGAGGCCGACCACCTGCATCGATGTCACGGTGACGACCGTCCAGCCGGCGCGCCAGAATGCGCCGCGCGGTTCGAGCATCAACGCCGCCTCGCGGATGAAGAGGTAGGAGAAGGTGAAGATCAGCGCGCAGGTCAGTCCGATGCGCAGCGCGCGACCGCCGTCGGCGCCGGCGAACACCTCGCCCTCGGCCAGGACGCGCTCGGTACCGACGCGGCCGACGGACATCACGATGACCCCGGCCAGCACGGCGACGAGCGCGCCCCAACCGAGCGGCGAGAGAGTCTCCGAGAACCACATCGACCCGATGACCGCGGTCATGAGAACGTCGCTCTTGATCAACATGCTGCTGACGGCGAAGGTCTTCAGCGTGAAGAGGCGTATGAGCAGCGCCGTGGCGACGACCTGTGCCAGCGCGCCGCCGAAGGTGTACGCGAAATAGGCCGGCCGCCACGCCGGCACGCCGCCGCCTTCGAGGTGCAGCACGGTGAGCAGGAACAGCACCAGGATGGGCAGCCCGGCGAGCGATCGCACGTAGGTCGTGCCGAGGGTCGACATTCGCTGGTTGAGCGTCTTCTGCCCGGCCGTCCGCAGTGCCTGCATCAGCGCGGCGAAGACCGTGATGGGGATCCAGATGAATTCCACGGTGGGGCTTGGCCTCGTGCGGCCGCGCCGGCCGGGGGGCGGCATCGTAGCAGCCCGCCGGTCGGCGCCACACCACGTGGTGCGTCGCGGCGTATAAGCTGGTGTCCAGTCACGCCAACCACGCAGGTTTCACACGCATGTCCGCAACCGGTCCCACGTCCATCGCCGTCATCGCCGAGGCACTCAGCCGGAAAAGCCGCTGGAACGCCGGCATCGTTCATGCCTTCGCTCGCGACAGCCTGCTGCCGCTGCGGGTGTCGAGCCTCGGCGCCGACGGCTTTCCACAGGTCACTTCGCTGTGGTTCCGGCTCGAAGCGGGACGTTTCCTGTGCTGCACCCAGCGCGGCTCGCTGCTCGCGCGCAACGTCGTCCGTGACGGTCGGGTCGGTTTCGAGCTCGCCGTCAACGAGCCGCCTTACCTCGGCATCAGCGGCAGCGCTGACGCCTGCCTGCTCGACGACGATCCGGCGCCGCTGCTGACCGCGCTGGCCGATCACTATCTCGGGGAGCGCGACGCGCCGCTGCGCGATTGGTTGCTGTCGCGCGTGGCGACGGAGGTGGTCGTCGCGTTGACGCCGCGCCGCATCACCAGCTGGGACTTCCGCGGGCGCATGAGTGCGCCACGCCAGCAAGGCGGTTGAGTGGGGAACGGGCGCGCCGTAGGGGGCGAAACCACGCGAATCGAGGGACACCATGGTCGTATCCCCGCCGACCGGCGGCGCCGCAAGTTTCGTGCTCACGCCATTCTCCGGTGCCGATACCGCGCACCCAATGCGCGCTACCATGACTGCCCGGTCCGTCATGCGCGGGGAGGCACCATGAGCGTCGACTGCGGCTTTCTGTTTCCGTTTCGCAACCCGTCGTTCGAGCGTCGGCCGTGGACCGAGGTCTACCGTCGCGATCTCGATCTCGCGGTCGAGTCCGAGGCGCTCGGCTTCGATCACGTGTGGCTGACCGAGCACCATTTCGTCGACGACGGTTACTCGCCGTCGCTGCTGCCGATCGCGGGCGCCATCGCACGCGCGACGACGCGAATCCGCATCGGCACCTTCGTCCTCCTGCTGCCGTTGCACGACACCGTGCGCGTGGCCGAGGATGCCGCGACCGTCGACGTCATCGCCGACGGTCGGTTCGATCTCGGCCTGGGCCTCGGTTACCGCGTGGGCGAGTTCGCCGGCTTCGGCCGCAACCTGCGCGAGCGCGGCGCACGCTTCGCCGAGCAGTTGCCGCTCCTACGCCGCTTGCTCGACGGCGAGACGGTCGATCTCGACGGCCGCTTCCACCAGTTGCAGGGCACCCGCATCATGCCGCCGCCGGTGCAGCAGCCCTTACCACTATGGGTCGGCGCACGCGGCGACAAGGCGCTCGACCGCGCGGCGCGCCTCGGCTGTCACCTCGCCGGTGTGTCGTCCGAGCACCGCCTGCGCTACCGCGAGGCGCTGGCACGCCACGGCCGCGCGCCGGACGACTATCACGTCAGCCAGATGGTGCTGGTCTACTGCGCCGAGACCCGCGCCGAGGCCTGGGCGGACGCAGCACGGCCCGTCCATCACCTGCTGAGCCTTTATCGCGACTGGGCGGCCGAGGCTGGTGATGACAACAACGACGACCAGGCCACGCGCGGCATTCCGACGCCGGAGCAGATGATCCGCGATCAGGCCGGCGACTTCTTCGGTGAGCCGGCCTTCATCGGCACGCCGGACTTCGTCTACGAGGGCTTGGCCGCCCTGCTCGAACGCTCGCCGTGCACGCACCTCGTGTTGATGGGCGTGCTGCCCGGTGCGCCGGCGGCGGGCACGCGGCGCAGTGTCGAACTGTTCGCGCGCGAGGTGATGCCGCGGCTCAAGCAAATGGCGTGAATCGAGCGCGTTCCCGGAGACGGTCTGCCTTTCTCCGCTGCAGGGCCGGCACCATCCCGGGGACAGTTTACTTTTCGCCAACGCGCGGCCGCGGCTCGAGACCGGCGAAAAGTAAACTGTCCCCGTCGTGGCTCGCGAGGGCGGGCGGGTATCCGAAGACCGGCAATCGCGGAGGGGAGGGAAATCGGGGACAGACCACGGTTTCCGCGGTTTCCGTTAACTGAACCGGCGCCGCCGCGCGTCAGGAAACCGTGGTCTGTCCCCGATTTCCCGCCGATTTCCGCAGCGGCGTGCAGGCGCCGTCAGGCGCCTGCCGCCAGCGCCTGGCGAATCTTGTACTTGAGGATCTTGCCGCCGACGGTGGTCGGGAACTCGTCCATGACGACGATGCGCTTCGGCGTCTCGAAGCCGGCGAGGCGCTCGCGCGCGAAGGCGATGAGCGCGGCGTCGTCGATGGCGGCGCCGTTGCGCGGGATGATGCATGCGGTCACCGCCTCGCCCCAACGTTCGTCCGGCATGCCGACGACGGCCGCGCGTTCGACGTCGGGATGCTGCTGCAGCACCGCCTCGACGCGGATGGTGGAGACGTTCTCGCCGCCCGACTTCACGATGTCCTTGTAGCGGTCGACCATCAGGCGCACGTTGTCGTCGTGGTAGACGAAGCTGTCGCCGGAGTGGAACCAGCCGCCGGCCAGCGCTTCCTCCGTCGCCTTTTGATCGCGGTAGTAGCCGGAGAACATCGCCGGCGTACGGTAGACCGCTTCGCCCGCGACGCCCGGGCGGCCGCGCAGGTCCTCGCCGTTCTCGCCCCACACCGTCGCCGCCATGATCGGGCTCGGCAGGCCGACGTGGTTGGAGGCCGGCGCCTCGCGCAGGTACATGTCGAGGTGCTGGTCGATGTGGAAGCGATGGCAGGCGACGGCCTCGGTCTGTCCGCAGATCTCGTAGACCTTGACCCGCCCGCCGCAGATGCGGCGGAAGGCGGCGAGCGCGCCGGGCGAGAGCGGCGCCCAGCCGAAGTGCATGGCCGTCATGGCGGTGAGGTCATAGGCGAAGGGGCGTTCCTCGACCGCGCGGATGAGGCTCTCGACGAACTGCGGCGAGCCGCCGAAGAGCGCCGTGACGCGCTCGCGCGTGCAGGCCTCGGCCATGATGTGGCCTTCGGGCCGCCGCCCCATCACCGCCGAACCGCCGGCGATGAGCGGCGCGAAGATGCAGGCGTGGTCACCGATGTGGAAGACCATCGGCGTGAACGCGGCATGACGGATGTCCGATTCGTGCTCGAGGCCGCGCGAGAGCGTCAGCACGTGGCTGTAGGCCGTCATGTAGGTATAGGTGTGGGAGATCATCACCGCCTTCGGCCGCGCGGTGGTGCCGGAGGTGAAGAGCACCTGCCAGATGTCGTCGCCGTGGATGGTGACGTCGGGTTCGGTGTCGCCGTGGCCGGCGATGAACTCGCCGAAGGTCGGCGCGACGTCGGATTCGCCCGTGCCGATGGCCATGATGGGTTTGATGCCGGCCGGGCCGAGGCGATCGCCGAGCTTGTCCCACTGCGCCTGGTCGACGATGGCGACACTGGCATCGACGTGGGCGAGGGTCTCGAGGATGACGTCCGGCGCCATCATGACGTTGACGGGCGCCGCGACCATGCCGGCCTTGGCGATGGCAATCTTGCTCAGCCAGGCCTCGTTCGAGTTGTCGCAGAACATGGCGATGCGCGTCGCCGGCGCGAGGCCGAGCGCGAGCAGGGCGTTGGCGATGCGGTTGATGAGCGCGTTGGCCTCGGCGTAGGTCAGGCGGGCGAGGGCGGGATCGATGGTCGCGTCCGGCGTGCAGATCAGCGCCAGCTTGTCCGGCGTGCTCCAGGTCACGCGCTCGATGATGTCGGCCACCGACACGCGGTTCCAGCGGTCGTCATTGCGGCGGTAGCGGAAATTCTCGACGTCGATGGTCATGGACTCGGTTCTCCCCCCGGGATAGGCATGGCGCGGGCCGCGCGGCCGCGGGCTCGACGGCCGGTGGCGCCCGCGCGGGATTCTAGCCCGCTTTGCTCTCGCCACTCCCACCGCGGCCACCGACCGGCGTGCCGGTCCCGGCCGTGTGTGTGCCCCTCTCAGCGCCAGGCGGACGCAGTTGCCGCCGTCGCTGGTCGTACCGCGCGTCGCGGTCCCGGGGCAAACCGTTGCCCGCGCGAAGCCCACATGTGCGCGCTGCGGACAGGTACCGAACGACCGAGCCGTCGCCACAGGCGGGCGCCACGGACTGTGGCCTTTCGGCCCTCGATCGGGCAGATTGGCGCCCCTGAGCCAACGAACGGGGAGAACCTGCCATGAGCCTCTACGGCGACGCCCACCGCGCCCTGCACAAGCAATTCGACAGCGAACGCATCGCGACCCTGCTGGAGACGATGGATGCCGAGGAGATCCCGGATCAGCACAAGGCCTTCATCGAGTCGCGCGACATGTTCTGGCTCGCCACCGTCGACGAGCACGGCCGCCCGCAATGCCAGTACAAGGGCGGTGCGCCGGGCTTCGTGCGCGTGATCGATCCGAAGACGCTGGTGTTCCCGAGCTACGACGGCAACGGCCGCTACCACTCGATGGGCAACATCAGCGCGACGGCGCAGATCGGCATGCTGTTCCTCGACTTCGAGGTGCCGAACCGCCTGCGCCTGCAGGGTGAGGCGACGGTCAGCGCCGACGACCCGCTGCTCGCCGAGTACAAGGACGCCGAACTCATCGTGCGCGTCAACGTCACCCACGTCATCATCAATTGCCCGCGCTATATCCACAAGATGAAGCGCGTCGAGCAGTCGAAGGCCGTGCCGGCGGCCGACAAGGACACGCCGTTCGCGCAGTGGAAGCGCATCGACGTCGTGCAGGAAGCGCTGCCGGCCAAGGACCAGGGCCGCGCCGAGTCCGTCGGCGGTACGTTCACGCTGGAGGAGTGGGCGGAAAACGTCGCCAAGGGCGACGGCTGAACCTGCGCCACGCCGCGCGAGGCACCGCCGGGTCGCCAACCCGGCCGTGCCTGATTGCGTGCGCACAGCGAACACCGGAACGGACCGCCGGCGTGCCTGCACCACGGCGCAAACGCGTGCGTCGGCAGGTGCGGGCGAGCGCGGGCATGACCCCGTTCGTCCGACGCGTCGGTAGGCGGAAGGGCCCCGTCGAGCATCTTGATTGCGGTCAGGGCTCCGGCCGCGGGCACGCGGCATAGTCGAGCGCGAAACGGGGCGCGCGGTCGCGCGCAGGGTCCGGCCATCCCCCGTTGCGCATGCCGGGACGATATCGCGGAGACCTGTCCCTGGTGGAAGACCTGACTGCCATCCTCGACGCTTTCCCCGCCCTGCTCCCGCTGCTCTCGGTGTGTGCCGTCACGGCCGTATCGCTCTGGGCGGTGCAGCGCGGCGTCGTGCTGCGCTTCCTCGGCCTGCAGGACAACCTGCTGCCGCAACAACTGATCATCGTCATTCTGCTCGCGATCGGCGTGGTCGTGGCGATACTCACCTTGCCCATCTCGCCCGAAACCAAGACGCAGCTGCTGAGCCTGTTCGGCCTGCTGCTGACCGCCATCATTGCCTTCTCCTCGACCACGTTGGTCACCAACGCCATGGCCGGGCTGATGTTGCGCGCCATCGGCGGCTTCCATGCCGGCGATTTCATCCGCGCCGGCGACCACTTCGGCCGGGTCACCGAGCAGGGCCTGTTCCACACCGAGATCCAGACCGGCAATCGCGACCTCACCGCGATCCCCAACGTCTTCCTGGTGACGAACCCGGTCACCGTCGTGCGGCATTCGGGCACGATCGTCGAAACCACGTTGTCGCTCGGCTACGACGTCGGCCACGAGCGCGCCGAGGAACTCCTGATCAAAGCCGCCCACCGTGCGGGCCTCGAGGAGGCTTTCGTCCACCTGCTGGATCTCGGCAATTTCGCGGTGACCTACCGGGTGGCGGGCTTTCTCGGTGAGACCAGGCACCTCGTCAGCGCGGGTTCGCAGCTGCGCCGGGCCGTGCTCGATACCCTGCACGGTGCAGGCATCGAGATCGCCTCGCCCAACCTCATGGCGCAGCGACCGCTGGCGCCGGATAGCCGCCTCGTCCCGCGTGAACGCGGCAAGACCCGGGAGCGCCGGCAGGAAGCGCAGGCGGAGGACATCGTCTTCGACAAGGCCGAGGAAGCGGGCCGTCTCGGCGCCTTGCGTCACGAACTCGGCGAGATCACCGAGGCCATCGCTGCACTCGAGAAGTCCGCCGCCGAGGCGGAGGAGGCCGAACGCGCACGATTCGTCGCGGAGATCGAGGGCAAGCGACGACGCATGGCCGAGGTCGAGGCCGAACTGGCGAGCGCGGAAGAGGCCTGAGCGGGGCCTCGGCGAGTGTCGCGGCGACGGCGCCGGGACCGTCCGCGGGTTCAGTGTTCGGCACCGAACGCCGCGACGTGCGCGGCGATGGCCTTGATCGCGGCTTCGTCCAGGGTGCCGGCAAAGGCCGGCATGCTGCCGCGCCCGGCGCGGATGGTCGCCAGCACGTGGGCCGGGTCGAGCGCGCGTCGCAGGCTCGGCCCGCCGCCATGGCCACCCGTGCCGTCGCGACCGTGGCACTGGCCGCAGTAGCGCGCGAACAATTCCCCGCCTGCCGGTGCGTCGTCGTCGGCCGCGAACAGCGCCTCGGCGGCGCTCGGGCCGGTCGGCGGCGGCAGCTCGTCGAGCGTGCCGTCGAGCGCGAACAGCCACAGGTTGTCACCCGGCGGTGACTGCGCGAACAGCGCGCCGGCGGCGTAGACCGCGACGACCTGGCGGCCGCGGTGTTCGAACACCGCCGGCGGCGCGTTCACCCCGGCACCGGTCTGGAACTCCCACAGCACGCGGCCGTCGCGCGCGTCGAGCGCGGCGAAGCGGCCGTCGTTGTGGCCCGTGAAGACGACATTGCCGGCCGTCGCCGTCGAACCGCTGTAGCAGCTGTCCTGCCAGCGTTGCCGCCAGCGCAGGCGGTTGGTCGAGAGATCCATCGCGGCGAAGATGCCGGTGCGCTGCGTGTCGAAGACGAATCGGCCGTTGAGGTACTGCTGACCAGGTTGCGGCGGCGCGTCCTCGCCGCCGGCGAAGAGGCCGACCAGGTCCATCGCGCAGATATAGAGCGTGTGGCTGCGCGGGTCGTAGGATGAGGGTGCCCACACCGCCGCGCCGAAGGCGCTCGGCCGCGCCGGCACGGGCACGTCCCAGAACGGCGTGAAGATGCGCCCCTCGTTGACGAAGTCGTAACCGTAGAGCGGCATCTCCATCGCCTGCGGCGCGAAGGCATCACCCACGGGGTAGGGCTGGGTCGGCGACGTGCGCTGGCGCGGTTCCTGCGGTACCGCGCGTTCCTCGATGCCGAGCAGCGGCGTGCCGTCGGTGCGATCGAGGATGTAGACCCAGCCGGTCTTGCCGGCCTGCGCGATGGCGTGGCGCGTGCGGCCGTCGAGCTCCACGTCGAACAGCACGACCGGGTTGGCTGCGTCGTAATCCCAGATGTCGTGGTGCACTTCCTGGAAATGCCAGCGGTACGCGCCGCTGCGCGCATCGAGGGCGACGATGGAGGCGGTGAAGAGGTTGTCGCCGGCGCGCACCGCGCCGTTGAAGTCGGGGCCCGCGTTGCCGGTCGAGAAATAGAGAAGGCCGCGTTCCGGGTCGACCGCCGGCGTATGCCACACCGTGCCGCCGCCGTGGCGCCAGGCATCCGAACCGGCGGGCCAGGTATCGTGGCCGAACTCGCCCGGGCCCGGCACGGTGTGGAACGCCCAGCGCGCCTCGCCGCTCGCTGCATCGAAGGCACGGATGAGCCCACGCACGCCGTACTCGGCGCCGGCATAACCGACGATGACGAGGCCGTCGTAGTAGAGCGGCGCACTGGTGATGGTGTAGCCGTCCTGCCAGCGCTCGGTCTCGATCGACCACAGCGGCGTGCCGCTGGTGAGATCGAGCGCGACTACGCGGCCGTCGAGCCGGCCGAGGTAGAGCCGGCCCTCGCCGATGGCGACCCCGCGACTAGTCCAGCCGCAGCAGATGGTGGAGATGGCGGGGTCGAGGCCTGCTTCGTAGACCCAGCGGATGGCACCGTCGTCGGCGTCGACGGCGAAGACGTCGTTGGCACCGGTGACGACGTAGATGACGCCGTCGTGGACGATCGGTTGCGCCTCGCCCGAGAACGGCGGGCCGACCCCGGAACCGTTGAGGTGGGTCAGCCATACGCCCTTGAGTTGGCCGACATTCGCCGTGTCGATCTGGTCCAGCGGCGAATAGCGCTGGTTGGCCAGGTTGCCGCCGTTGGTCAACCAGCCGTCGCGCGGGTGATCGACCATTGCCGCGCTGGTCGGGTCGGCGGCGTGGCTGGCGGCGAGTGCGAAGGTAAGCAGCGTGGCGAGCGCGAGGTGACCCGCGAGCGCGAACCGCGCCGCGGCGATGCGGTGGCCGATGCTTCGAAGCCTGCGTGGTGCGCGCATGCGATGGAGCCTCCCCTGGACAGCCTCGCCTGTTGGCCGTGCATCGCGGCGGACCCCGCACGCACCGTGTCGTGACGGCGAACCGCGCCCGAGCGCAGCGTGCCGGCCCAGCGCCCCGCTCCTGGTAGCGCGTGGCAGCCTGGTTCGTGGCAAGCCGGCCAGCGACAGTAATCGTGGTCGCGCGCTTACATCCCCGGTGCGGCGCTCTCCAGCGAAGTGCAGCCCAGGCAGCGTTGGAAGGCATTGCGCGCCGGTTCGGCGACGAACGATTCCGCCGCGTCGTTGACGTTGCCGCTGATGACGCTGACTGGCAGCGTGGCGATGAACAGGCCCGCGCCAAGCGCGGTGCCGACCAGGGTCAGGGGACGCATGAAGAATGCGTCGTAGACCATGGCCTCGGCGCTCGGCCGCGTCGACGGCGTGGTTTCTTCGGCGGCGAGCGGCAGCGCGAGGGTCAGCAGCAGCGCGGCGACAAGAGATTTCGACATCGGTCTCGCTCCATGCAGTATCGGTACCGCCCGGCAGTATAGCGACGCTGGCCGTCGTCGCCAGGCCGCCAGCCCCCGCCGCGCTTCAGGCCTGCGCGAGTTCGGCGCGCAGGTGACGCGAGGCGAGCCAGTAATGCAGCGCGCTCCACAGGTTGAACAGGAAGGTGAACACGATCGCGTAGCGCAGCGAATCGGCGCCGAAGCGCGGTTGCAGGGCATCGCTGATGGCGCCGACCAGGGTCGGCCCGAGGCCGAGCCCGATGAGGTTGACGATGAAGAACAGCACCGCCGAGGCCATCGCGCGCATGCGTGGCTGCACCAGCGCGTGGGTGGTGGCGAGCGTCGGCCCGAGGTAGATGTAGGCGAAGGTCAGCGGGATCACGTACATCGCGAGCGAGAAGTGGAAGTCGCGGCTCAGGATGGCGACGGCGGCGAACGGTACGGTCAGCACGTTGGCAATGGCCGGCGTCCACATCGCCCAGCGTGGGTCGCGCGGCGCCAGGCGGTCGCTCAGGCTGCCGCCGATGAAATTGCCGACGAGGCCGCCGATGCCGATGATGAAGCCGAGCGGCAGCGCGACCCTGCTGATGTCGTCGACCGGGATGGCGAAGCTGCGCACGTAGTGCGAGACGAGGAAGGCCGAGACGCCGTAGCCGACGAAGGCGTGCAGGGCCGCGGCGAAGGACAGGTGCACGAAGCTGCGGCTGCCGAACAGGCGTTTGAAAACCACGGTGACTGGTGGCGCCGGCAGCTTGCCCTGGTCACCGTCGAACTGCCCGCGCGGCGGCTCCGCGACCGTGAAGCGCACCAGCAGCGCGAGCAGGATGCCGGGCACGCCGAGCGCGATGAACACGGCGCGCCAGCCGAAGTGATCGCTGACCCAGGCACCGAACACGTAGGCCGCGAAGACGCCGAAGGTGATGCCGGAGGAGTAGATCGCGAGCGGCAGCGCGCGCCGGTGCGGCGGAAAGAGGTCGGAGATGATCGAATGCGACGGCGGACTGCCGCCGGCCTCGCCGACGCCGACGCCGATGCGGGCCAGCAGCAGGTGCACGAAGTTCTGCGACACGCCGCACAGCGCCGTCATCGCGCTCCAGGTGCCGACCGCGAGCGCCACGACATTGCGCCGGATGCCGACGTCCGCCCAACGCGCGAGCGGAATGCCCATCGTCACGTAGAACAGGGCGAAGGTCAGTCCCTGCAGCAGTCCGAGCTGGGTGTCGGAGAGATCGAGTTCGGCACGCATCGGTTCCTGCAGTACCGAGATGATCTGCCGGTCGATGAAGTTGAACACGTAGACCAGCGTGAGCACGCCGACGATGTACCAGCGACCGGGCGTGTTGTGGGTGCTGATGGGCATGGGGTGGCACGGACGATCGGTTTCGTTGACGGGTGCAGCCGCACGGGCCGGCCTGGAAGCCGTGCACGGTGCGATCGCGCGCGGTTGATCGCAGGTTACTGCAAAAGCGTCTGCGGCTGGGACGGGAGCGACGCGGCTGACGACGTCTGCGCCTGACCGGCTCGCCCGAACATCTCGAGCCGACGAGCCCGGGCTCATCGCGCCCGGCGTGCGTACCTGCTGGTGCTGTGGCCGGCCACGACCGGGGGCACCCGCCCTCGCGTGTGCGCCGGGCCGGTGCAGGTGCCGCCGCGCTCACGCCATCTGCGGCGTCCTGACCTCCACCAGGTCGCCGAAACCCCGTAGCCACCACACCAGCTCCTCCGTGTGCTGCACCGTCGCCCGCACGCGCACGCGGCCGTCACGTTGCACCGTCAGGACCTGGTCGGAAGAGACCGGGGTCTCGTAGAGATGGGCGGCGGCGGCCGCGTCGAACACGGCATCGAGGCGGATCTCGGGGCCGACGCGGAATCCGAATTCGCCGGACGCGATGTAGTCGTCGATGGTAAAGCCTGCGAGGCGGCGTGACCGCGCGCCGGTGGGAGCCGCGGACTTCATGCGATGGAGCAGGAGCTGGCGCGGCTCATCGTAGCCCCACATCGTGCAGACGAGGTAGATCACCGGATCGCGGAAGACCAGGGCCAGTGGATGCACCTCGTCGAATTGCCGGGTCATCTCGTCGTTACGCGACTGGTAGGTGATGTCGAGGACACTGTTGGTCAGCAGGGCTTCGTACACGGTCGACTCGATGTCCGCATCGACGTGCGGAGCCTGGAGGCGGAATCCCCGGGGCAGTGAGCGCACCTTGTTCTTCCAGCTGCCGAAGGTGGTGGGTTCGCGCGCCAGGCGTTTGCGCGCTTCGTCGAAGTGGGCGGCGAGGTGCGCAAAGGTCGATTGCGGCAGCAGGGGGCGCAGGAAGGATTCGGCGGCGACGAAGGCCAGCGCGGTCTGCAGCGCCATTCCAGGGATCGACATCGTGGCGGCGTCCCTGGCCCACGACCAGCCATAGGGACGCTCGCTGTCGTCGACGACGAGCGGGAACACGTTGAGCAGGTTCCGCAGGTGGCGCTCGACCGAACGCTTGTCGATGTCGTGGCCAGCGATGCGCAACTTCTCGGTCAGGCTGCGGCTGGTTGCCTTGCGCGGGTAGTGCGGGATGGCCTGCAGCAATTCCCACTGCATTTCGATCGGCGAACTCATGGGCGCTGACTCTTTTTTTATGCGACAGAAACTGTCGCATCGCCGGGAGACAATTGCCAGCGTTCAACGTGCATGGAGACAGTCATGGGCAGCGCCATATCGATCGCTCTTCCGGTGCTTTCCGGCGCAGGCGTGGCGGCGACCGTCCACACGGCGGGCATGCTGCTGCCGCAGGCGAGCCTGGGCGCCCGCATGCTGTCGCGGGTCTTCCCCGCCTGCAATTGGTGCACACCCGCGATACGCGAATTGCTCGAAGCGGAACCCGCCTTCGCGCTCGAACTCCTGCGCCGCGGTGAGGCTGCCGTTCACGTCCTGGCGCTCGCGCACCTGGCGCCGGAGCGCCTGCCACGAAGCGCGCACGACCGCGCGCAGCTGTTCGTCACGACGGGATACCGGCACATCGTCGGGCGCATCGCGGGTCTGCCGGTGGCGCTGGTGCCGGTGCTCGGCAAGCTCGGGCAGCGTCCGCTCCGGCGCGATTGCTACGAACTGCTGGTCGGCCTCGTCGCGCGTGACGAGATCTGGCGCCGACTGCGCCATTTCCGTCGCATCGAGCCGGAGCAGATCCGACTGCTCGCGGAACTGCCGCCCGCCTACGCGGGCGCGGCCATCGTCCGTCGTGTCCGGCACGAGCGCGAGCGCCGCTTCGTGCTGTCCGCGATCCACATCGCGGAAGCGCTGCGCGGTACCGCGGCGCGGCCGCGTCTCGCGGCGTCCCTCGCCAGGGTGCCCGACTTCAAGGCGCTGCATGCCTGGGTACGGGGTATCCACACCATGGAGGCCTTCCCACCACCGCCGTGGCCGGGCTCGACCCGTTTGCAGCCGGTGACGACGGGCGCGGCACTCGCCGCGCTTGCGCTCGAATTCGCGAACTGCGCCGGCGCGTTCGTCGACGAGGTGTACGCCGGACAGATGTACTTCTACCGGTGGTCCGACCCGCGCCACCCGGTGCTCGTCGCCATCCGCCGTGACACCTACTTCGGTTGGGTGATCCACGACATCAAGGGGCCGCGCAATCGACCGGTTGCGTCGCCGCGAACGAACGCGATCAAGCAGGAGCTCGGTGGGTCGGGCATGGTCAACGTTCACGTCGACAGCACGGTGCTCGATCGGTGGGAGTTCTGAGCGTGATCCGGCGGTGCGGTTGCGCCATGCGCTCGCCCACGTGCTCGCGAATGTCGTCGCGCGCTCTTCTCGCGCGCCGGAAAGCGTCAACAAGTATGTCGACAGAGAACATCGCGCCACGCTCCGGTGGTACATATGCAGGACGGCCACCGTGTCGCGGAACGCAGATCCGCAGCAGCCCGGCCACTGAATTGCTGCGACAGCTTTTGTCGCACCTCGACGGCAAGATGTTCCGCATGAAAACCGCATACCCCACGCAACACGGTGAAGGTGGGTCCTGATGGCTGGACCGTTCTACATCCCCGCTCCGGGTCTCGACGGCTGGCGTGCCCGCCTCGCCGACCCTGACAAGCACTGGCGGCTCGGCTACTCGGCACGGGCACTCGCAACCGCCTGGGAGGACGCCGGCGGCTTTCCACCCGAGATCCGCGCCGCGTTGGACGGCGCGGCCGATCCCGCACTTCACGGGCTGGAACTGCTTGCCGGCTTTCCCGAACACGAGGTCGCCCTGCCGGGAGGTCGTCGACCGTCGCAGAGCGACATCTGGTTGCTCGCGCGCGGTGCCGCGGGGCTCGTCAGCATCGCCGTCGAAGGGAAGGTTGCCGAACCGTTCGACAAGCCGGTGGTGGAGTGGCTGGCAGAAGCGTCGGCGGGCAAGCAGGAACGGCTTGCGTTCCTGTGCGCCACCCTGGGGCTCGAGGTCGACCGCGTGGCCGCTGTCCGTTACCAGCTGCTGCACCGCACCGCGTCGGCGATTCTCGAGGCGCGCCGATTCACCTGTACCCGCGCGGTGATGCTGGTGCACTCGTTCAGCCAGGAGCATGCCTGGTCCGACGATTTCTCGACGTTCGCGGCTTGTTTCGGCAGCGCAGCGAAACTCGGCGCGTTGCAGACCGTGACCACCGTCGGCGGCCTGCCCGTCGCGCTCGGCTGGGTCACCGGCGACGCGACCTACCTGGGCCGCTGACCCGAGGAGGTGAATGAGCATGACGACCGCGACCATCGACTTCCTGCTGGTGCCCGACGCCGGGGCGGCGCGCCGGTTACGGCGCACGCTGGCCGAGACCGGCGCGCGTGGTGGCGTGATCGTCGGCACGTGGGGCGAGTTGCTCGAGTTCGCGGTGCAGAGCTGTCCTCCATACCGCGCGGCAACTGACTGGAGCGGCCGCTTCGAACGCGCGCTCGCGGCTCGTGGTGACGCGTTCTGGTCGCAGAGTCTCGCCGTCGCGCCGCGCGAGACCGCCACGGCGGTGGAACTCGTCTACGTCGAGCTCCGCGCGGCGCTGCGGCTCGCGAACCTGCCGGCGTTGACGGCACTGCCCGGCCGCGTGGCGCCGCGCTACGCCGACCTGCGACGTCTCGAAGCCCTTCTCGACGGTGCGCTCCCGGAGCACCTGGCGAGAGTACGTCACGTGCTCGCCACGCCTGCTGCGCAGCGTCTGCGACCCATCCGCGTGCGGTGGGTCGACGGTTATCCCGAACTCGGCGCGACGGAACGGCTGCTGGTCGAACACCTCGCCGTCCCGGGCGAGGCCGGCGCCAGCACCGACCTGGACGACCAGCTTGCCGCCCTGGCCGCGGAAGCAGGGCGCGCGGCACACGGCACGGCGCTCGCCCGCCTCCAGCACCACTTGTTCGAAGCGCGGGGCGAACGCGGCGCAGCGGACGACACGCTGCAATGGGTGGGTTGCCGCGACGCGCTGGAGGAGGCCGAGATGGCGGCCGGCATGGTGCAGGAACTGCTCTCGTCCGGCTTGGCGTCGCAACCGGCGGAGATCGCGCTGCTGCTGCCGGACGACTACGTCTACAGCCTGGCCGTCGCCGATACCTTTGCGCGCGCCGGCCTGCCGCTCGCCGGGCTGCCGATCGAGCGCTGGCGGCGCGACCTCGGCCGCGACGTCGTGCTGCAGTTCCTGCACTGCCGCCAGAAGCCCGCGCCCGCCATGGCCATCGCGGCCTGCCTGACGTCACCCCTGATGCCGTGGTCGACCGCCGCAGGGGCGCAGCTCGCGCAACGGGTGATGGACGGCGACTACCGCCTGGAAGCAGCGCATGGCAGTGACGCGAAATCGCGCGCCATGCTGGCGCTGTTGCGCGAGGGTGACGAGCGGCCGGCAACACTGCTGCACGCCCTGCGCGCTTTCGCCACCTCACTGGGCCCGGCCGGCGGGCTCGACATCCACCTCGAGCAGGCGCAGGCCGCCATCGCCCTGCTGATCGAGACGCTCGATGGCGCCAACGCCATCGACTGGCGTGAATTGCGTCGCCTGGTGGCACCACGCCATCTCGCCGCAACGGATGGCGTGACCTTCACCCGCGAAGGCATCGCCGTATGGCGTGAGAGCCAGGAACCGTGGCGCGCGGTGCGTCACCTGCTCGTGCTCGGTTACACCGCCGGGCACTACCCGGAGCCGGCCAGCAATTCACCGGTGTTCACCGACGACGAGAAGGCCACGCTCGCCGCAGCGCTCGGCGTCACGCTGCCCACCAGCGAGGCGCTTCTCGCCCGACGTCGCGCACGCCTGCGGCGTCAGCTCGGCACCGTGAGCGACAGCGCCAGCTTCTTCGTGCCGCGTCGCGGCCACGACGGCCAGGCCGTGCGCCTGCCGGATTGCCATGTCTTCATCGCCGACCTGCTCGGTTACCAGGACGACGCCGAGGCCTTGGTGATGGACGTCGACGATCCCGACCAGCGCGCGCGCCTGCACAACCTGGCGACGGCGGCGCCCGCGGTTGCCGCGGCGCCGCGGCTGCCCGTGTTGCGGGATCTCGACCTCGGGCGCGACCTCATCGCACTGCGTGTGACCGCCGACGGCTCGCCGCGACCCGAGTCGCCGAGCGGGCTCGAGACCCTGATGGTCTCGCCGCTCGCCTGGCTGCTGCGTCGTCTCGGTGCGGAGCCGGTACGGTGGCAGCCCGAACGACCCGGCGTGCAGCTGCTCGGCCAGCTCGCCCATGCCGTGTTCGAGGATCTATTCCGGCCCGGTGAGCCATTGCCGCCGCGTACCGGGCTCGAACGACGCATCGCGCGATCGCTCGATACCCGCATCGCCGAATTGGCGCCCTTCCTGCGTGCGGCGCAATGGCAGGTCGAGCGTCACAACCTGGTCGGCTCGCTGGCGCGCGCGGCGAGCGCGTGGCGCGACAAGCTGGCGGCGCTCGACGCCGAGATCCTCGGTGGCGAGCTGTGGCTGGCCGGGCGATTCCACGACATCGACGTGCACGGCCAGGCCGACCTGCTGCTCGGGCTGCCCGATGGTCGCGTGCTGGTGGTCGACTACAAGCGCTCGAGTTCCGGCAAGCGCCGCGCGCGCATGGCGAGCGGTTTCGACAGCCAGGCGAGCCTGTACCGGACGATGATCGAAACCGGTGGCGCGAAGGCCGGGGACGACGCGCTCGCCGCGCGGCTCGGGACCGCGAACGGCATCGGCGTGGTCTACTACCTGCTCCTCGACCAGGTCGCGCTGACCGACACGCGGCTGGATGGCGCCGCCGCGATCCCAGGCTGGCAGTTCGTCGACGCCGAGGTCGCCGCCGGCGCCGTGGACCTCATCGGCCGGCGCCTCGACGACGTTCGCGCCGGGCGCATCACGCTGAACGGCGCCGAGGACGAAGCCTGGTTCGACAAGAGCGCGGCGGTGAACGCCGGGTATGCGCTCGACATCAGCCCGTTGGTACGCCTGCACCTGCGTGCAGGCCTCGCGGGAGACCTCGCATGAGCCTGCCACCGCTGACCCTGATCCCGGCCGGCGCCGGCTCGGGTAAGACCTACACCATCCAGCAGCGGCTCGGTGAATGGGTCGCGCAAGGCCTGGTGAAGCCCGAACGCATCGTCGCCGTGACCTTCACCGAGGCTGCTGCCGGCGAGTTGCGCGAGCGCATCCGGGCGCGCTTGATTGGCGACGGTCGCCTCGACGACGCCCTGCGGCTCGACCAGGCCTACATCAGTACCATCCACGCCTTCGGCCAGCGCCTGCTCGCCGAGTTCGCCTTCGAGCACGGTTCCTCACCGCGCCCGCGGCTGCTCGACGACGACGAGAAGAAAGTGCTGGTGCGCCAGGCCATCGCGCAGACCGACAAGGTCGTCGCCATCACGGCCGATCTCGCGCGCTTCGGCTATACCCATGACCCCGTCGGCGAACGCAGCGCCGAGGACGTCTTCCGTGACGACATGCTGCGCTTGCTCGGCCTGCTGCGGGCGTTGGGTTGGACCGCCGCGAACCCCGCCTATGGCGAACAGGCCGCGGCCTTCATCGCCGCACACTACGGTGCGGTGACCGATGGCAAGCGCCTCACTCGTGCCCTGGCCCGCGCCGTGCGCGCCTTGCTCGAAGCCTTTCCCGAGTCCTTTGCCGAACGCTTCGCCGCGAAGAGGACAGTCGCCGAGGCGTTCCAGCGGGACTTCCGCAACCTGCACGCCGCACTGGAGCCGCGGCGCCTCGACTACGACTGGAAGGTCTGGGCGCAGCTCGCGGAACTGCGCCTGTCGAAGCAGGGCGCGGCGTTACCCGAACGCTACGACGAACTGGCCCGAGCGGTCAGCGAACTCGCGGCCGAACTGCCCCTCCATCCAGGGCCTCTGGCCAGCGCGCAGGACCAGGCACGCACCATGATCGCCGCGGCGCAGGACGTGCTCTTGCATTACGCCGCGGCCAAGCGCGACGCCGGCCTGGTCGACTACGAGGACATGGTCGCGCTCGCCAATGCCCTGCTCGGTGCACAACCGGCAGTGCTGCAGACCCTGCTCGGCCGTGTCGACTGCCTGGTCGTCGACGAGTTCCAGGACACCAACCCGCTGCAGTTCGCCCTGGTCTGGCATCTGCGCGCGGCCGGTGTGCCGACCCTCGTCGTGGGGGACATGAAGCAGGCCATCATGGGCTTCCAGGGCGCCGATCCGCGCCTGTTCGAAGCGTTGCTAGACGGCCATGCCGCGGCCTGCGCGCCGCTGCGCGCCAACTGGCGCTCGCAACCGGCGGTGATGGCGTTCGTCAACGCACTCGGCGACAGCTTGTTCCCCGGTGCCTACGTGCATCTCGAGCCGAGGGCGCGCGAAAGTACGCTCGGGGCGCTCGAAGTCGTCCACTTCACGGACAAGCCCAAGCGCAACGCGCATTACCTGCGCGGGCGCGCACTGGCCGAACGCGTTGCGGCCTTGCTCGACGATCCCACCGTCGAGATCCATGACCGGCATCTCAACCGCACGCGCCGCCTGCGTGGCAGCGACATTGCCGTGCTGTGCCCGACCCATGGCCTGCTCGCCCACTACGCGCGGGCGCTGCGCGATACCGGCCTGCAGGCGCGGTTGCAGGAACCGGGCTGGCTCGCTTCGCGCGCGGTGCAGATCGCGTTGGCGGCGCTGGCCTGTGTCGCCAATCCGAGCGATCGGCATGCCGCGCTCTACCTCGACACCACCGAACTCGGCAGCCGCACGCTGGAGGACGGCATTCGCGACATGATTGAGCACGGCCAGCTCGATTCGCCCCTGCTCGAGCGCCTGCGTGCCGTCGCGGCGGCCAGTGTCGAGGCGACCGTCTACACCGTGGTCGCCGACACCCTCGCCGCGCTCGATCTCTTCGACGTCGTGATGACCTGGCCCGGTGCGCGCCAGGCGCGCGCCAACCTGTTGCGCCTGCAGGCCGAGGCCGGCGCCTTCATGGACGCGCAGCGCGAGGCGCTCGCCTACGGCGGCTTCCATGGTTCCGGCCTGCCGACGTTCCTGGCCTGGGTGCACGAACGCGCCGACAACGACGACACCCGGCCGGTGCCGGCGGTGGTCGATGCCGAGGCCGTCGAACTCGTCACCTGGCACAGCGCCAAGGGCCGCGAGTGGCCGGTGGTGGTGGTCGCCGGCATGGAGCGTGCGTTGCGCATCGATCTGCCGCGTATCGGCCTCGCCTATGACGGCTTCGACGATTTCAGCAACCTGCTCGGCCAGGCCACCATCGAGTACGCGCCGAAGTTCGCCGCCAAGACCACCAACGAACGCTTCCTCGAACGGATCCGGGCGGCGGCCGAGGTCGAGGCGAAGCGACTGCTGTATGTCGCCCTGACCCGTGCCCGCGAGAAGCTCGTCCTCGAATGGTCCAGCCACGCCGTTGGCGGCGAGTCGATCACCTACCGCGGCCTGCTGTCCGGTGAGTGCGGCGTCGCGGTGGAAGATGACGTCATCCGGGTCGGCGACCAGCGCTTCCCGTGCGTGGTCCACGACGCCCGCTTGGAGGATGACGACGTGGACGGCGATGCCGCCACGCCGAGCGAAGCATTGGTCACCTTCGGCCGCCGAGCCCTGCCGGGTGGCAAGGTCGCGAGCCCGGGCACACCCGATAGCGTGACGGCCAGTGGCATGGCCGCCGCGGCCGAGCCGGTGCCGGTCCGCAGCGTCACCCCTCACCGCTACGCGGCGCCGCTGGAACTCGCTCATGCATCCGGTGGCACCGCCCTCGGCACGGCCCTGCATCGCTGCTACGAAGTGCTCGGTGCGGCGCCTGGCCGTGACGACTGGTTGCCGGCCATCCTCGGCGCGGCGCTCGACGATCCGCCCTGCGCGGTCGTCGCCGACCACGTCGCCGCCTT
This sequence comes from Gammaproteobacteria bacterium, assembly GCA_050184115.1. Classification (GTDB taxonomy): domain Bacteria; phylum Pseudomonadota; class Gammaproteobacteria; genus JACKNG01. The sequence continues at coordinate 158,177 of JBFXAQ010000014.1, forward strand.
CGAAGCCTGGCTCGCCGCCACCTGGCCCGGCGCCGAGGTGTTGCGCGAATGGCCGGTTCTCGCGGCGCGTGCGGACGGCACGGTGCTGTCCGGCACCATCGACGTGCTGGTGCGGCAGGGCGACGCGGCGTGGGTCATCGACCACAAGTCGGACCGGGTGACAGACACCGCCAGCGCCGCCGCGCAGTACCTCCCGCAACTCGAGGCGTACGCGCAGGCGCTGCGGGCACAGGGCATCACGGTGGCGGGCCTGGGACTGCACTGGATTCGGCTCGGGCTCGTGGAGTTCATCGTGTGATCGCGGTCCGAACCACCGATGCGCAGGCACATGCGATGGTCCCGGGGGGTGGGCGATGAGCGACGACTACGAACCGATCGAACTCGGTATCCACGTGCGACCACGGCCGCGTAAGCCTCGCACGGCCGAAGCACGGGCCACCGACGGGCATCGAGCGCGCCCGGCGGGCGCCGATGCGGATGCGACGGGTGAACGGAGCGGTGTCGCGCCGAGGAAACCGGGCGACCCGGTCTGAGCGGCGCATCGCGACCCCGATCGGGCTGTGAACCAGGACCTGCGAGCCGCGTCTGGGGCGGGCGCGGAACGACAACGAGGAACTTCGCATGGACAGGGCCGAGGCGGGCATCCGGGCGCACATCGATGCCATCGAGCAGGCGGTGAAGACAGCGCCAGACGAACACGTCGTCTTCGCGGACGACGGCTACGCCTCGCTCACGTTCGACGATCGTCGCTACGCCGCGGGCCGCTTCGAACTGCCCCGGATCGGCACGTTGAAGCAGGCGCTGGCAGCGTCGCGGGCTTGCGCTACGGGCGTCGTGAACCTCATGCGCCTGGGTGGCAGGCGAGCGGATCGCGATATCGGCCACCTGCAGGCGAACGCACCGCCTGGAACGCTGTTCCAGGTCGCGTCGCAGTTCAATTGCCTGGAATCCACGAAACCCTGCATCGTCCCGATAGCCCGCTATTTCAGCGATCCAACCCAGGGCCCGCGTGCCTCGATTTCGGCCTTCCCCGGCACGCTGCTGCGGCACTACCGCGCGCCGCGCCCAGATGGCTCGCGCTTCGTCCAGGCCAACGACGACTGCCTGAACCTGTTGCACGATGCGATCGGTGATGCGGGCGCACGCGTATGCAGCGGTTACCTGTGTACACAGGACATTCCGCGCCCGGCCGCGCTCGAAGCGGCACTGGAAGTCCGTTTCGACCAGTTGCGCGTCGGACTGCACGACGGTATCGAGGTGGTACTGGGACGCAACTGGTACGGCGCCGTGCAGCCGGGTACGACGATCGCGCAGGCGTTCACCTCGACGATCGCCCTGGGCGGCTATTCGTTTGCCCACGACGACCGCGAATTCGCCGGCATCCGGCGGCACCTGTTGCGCGCGGCCTACCTGGGCACCCTGCTGGGTGCGCTGCATCTCGGCATGGAGCGCGTGGTGCTGACGCTCATCGGCGGTGGCGCTTTCGACAACCCGGCGGCAGACATCTGGGATGCCATCCACTGGGCGAGCAGCGAGGCCGGGCGCTACGCAGCGTCCTCGCTCGACGTTTTCGTCAATGTCTACGAGGACGTTACGAACGACCACGCGCGGCGCTTACCCGAAGCCGTGTTGCCGAGCGCGGGGGCGCGAGGATGAACCAGCCGCAATCGTTCTTCGGTTGGCTCGACTACAACGAAGCCGACGCCAAGCGCATGCGCGAGGTGTTCGCCGCCTTCGACGACAAGGGCACCATCGACTCGCTCGGTCTCGGCATCATTCGTGACGCCATTGCCGATCAACTCTTCCCGGGCGTCAGCACGGTGCAGACGCGCGCGCGGTACTTCTTGTTCCTGCCGTGGATCTTCCAGCGCCTCGAACGGGAACAGGTCGCGCCGGCGCGCTTCCCGGTACGCCTGCGGGAACTCGAAGCCGATCTGATCGAAGCCTTGCGGCAGAGCCACGGTCCCGCCGAAGGCGTCATCGGCTACCGCGCCCGGGCACGCCTGACGCGCCTGCCGTCCAGCATCTACTGGAATGGCCTCGGCGTTTACGGCGTACGTACCCTGCCGCTCTCTCTCGGCGACTACCGCAATCTCCTCCCGCGGCTCGTCGGCCAGACGTTCGATACCGATGACGACGGGGAACCGCTGAACCGGCCGCGCCGGGTATGGGACGCGGGGTTGCCGAGGTCCCCGCGGGAGTTCCCGCACAGTGCCGTCGATTTCACGCTGTCCGCGGTCGAGAGCGACTATCTCGTCGAACACATCGTGACGCATTGTCCCGATACCCTCGTCGCCGAACTCGCGCGCGACCTGGCGCTCGATCGCACCGTCGAACTGCCCTGGCAGTTGCACCTGCCGCACGCCTCGCCCCGGCTGCGCGAAGTGCTCGTTCACGCCCAGAACTTCTCCGATCTCATGCACGGCGCGCAGGCCCTTTACAACCTGCTGCTGGTGCGCCGGGCGGAGCGCGAAATGGACTTCGAGGGAGCAGACCTCGGCACGGACCTGGAAGACGAAATCGAGGAGTGGAGTGAACTCCTGGCGCAACGTGCGGATGTGCTCACGGCCTGGTTGGCGGACGACCGCTTCTGGCACGTCGTGGCGCGCGTCGCCCCGATCGCCGGTCGCACGCAGCGTTTCGTCAAGGCGTGGGGCGAGATCGTCCTGGGCGATCCGGTCGCCGGCTGGAAGGGCAAGGCAGCCGCGACCTTGGTGACGCAGCGCGAACTCACCCTCAAGGGCAAGCTCGCCAGGCTGGTCGAGCCACGCGCGCTCGAGGGCTGGAACGGTCAGCCCTTCGGGCGTGGCCAGATGGCGTTTCGTTGGGGCAACGCCCAACGCATCCTGCACGACCTCCAGCATCACGGGGCCTGAACCATGCTCAACCCCGACGATCGCCAGACCCTGCTCGATGCGCTGAGGCCACCGCCGGGCTATGGCCTCGGCTGTGCCGTCGGCACGACGTTCTCGTTGCACCTCGATTGTGCGTTGACGCCGCCGGCGGCGTTCGCGCTCTACGCCGTTGCCGACCAGGAGCGGAGCGCGGCGCTAGAAGCGCTGGAACTCCTGGAAGCGATACGCCGACATGCCGGGCGCTTCACCATTTTCTTCCAGGCCGGCCAGGTGGTGGTGCCACCGCAGCGTCGCTTGTTCGCCTTCCTCGAAGAGTCCGTCGTGCCGGTGCGGGCGCCGGGCCGAGGCGTATTCCATCCGAAGGTGTGGGTGTTGCGTTTCGATGCACCGCATGCACCAAGCGTGTTCCGCGCGCTGGTCGCGTCGCGCAATCTGACCTACGACCGTTCCTGGGACGCCATTCTGCGTCTCGACTCGACAAGTGAATCCGCGGTCGACGTCCCGCTCGTCGACGGCGCGGCGCTGGCGCAATTCGTCGCTGCACTGCCGGGGCTCGCCGAGCCGCCGCTGGCCGAGGAACGCCAGGCGGACATCGCCCGCCTGGCCAGCGCATTACGCGAAGTGCGCTGGGCCGCGCCGCCCGGCATGACCGGCGGGCGCTTTCACGTCTTCGGTCTGGGTGAGGAGGTCGCGGCCCTGCCGTTCCCGGAGACGGCTGAGCACATGGCGATCATCTCGCCCTTTCTCTCCGGCGGGCTCCTGCATCGCCTCCCGCGTGTCGCGGGTCGCAGCGTCATCGTCTCGCGCCCGGACGAGCTGCGCGCCAACGGCACGGTCGTGAGCCGGGTCTTCCGCGAGGCCTGGGTGCTCGATCCCGATGCCATGCCGGCCGTGCTGGAAGTCCCAGAAGCGGTGCGCGGTGGAACACCGGGCGATCCGGCGGTCGCGCTGGAAGGACTGCACGCGAAGGTCTATGTCTTCGATCGCGGTGACCAGAGCACCATTCTCGCGGGTTCCGCCAACGCCACCCGGGCGGCCTTTGCCGACAACGTCGAGGTGCTGGCGGAACTCCAGGGCAGCACCCGGCTGTTCGGTGTCGAAGCCCTGCTCGCCGAACCTGGTCAGGAGCGCCAGACACTGCGCAGCTTTCTCATGCCGTTCGCCGTCGAACCCGAGGACCTCGCCGAGGCGCCGCCGCCCGAGCAGGCCGTCCTCGACGCCCTGCGTCGTGACATCGCCGGCACCGGCTGGGAGGCGCGTGCACGTATGACCGACGACGGTGAACGCTACACCCTCGAGTTCGCCCCGCAGCGGTCCTTGCCGCAGCTGCCGCCGGGGCTCGCATGGCACGCCTGGCCGGTGACCTTGCCACGGGAGCTCGGCAAGGCCGTCGATGCCGGCGCGATGCCCGTGGCCGATTTCGTCGTCTCGCTGGAGGGCATCTCGGCATTCCTCGCCAACGAACTCGTGCTCGGTGACTGCAGTACCACGTTCGTGCTGACGACGCGCCTCGTCGAAGCGCCGTCAAACCGCGCCACCCGTCTGCTCGGGCTCATGCTCGGTGATGCCTCACGCCTCTTGCGCTATCTCCTGATGCTGCTGAGCGACGACGCCTTCTCGGGCTACGACCTCGCCAACCTCGTCGATGCCACCGACGGCATCACGGGTAGCTGGCGCAACCGCCCCGACGAGTTGCCGCTGCTCGAAGTGCTGCTGCGCACCCTGGCGACGGAACCCGCGCGGCTCGCCCACGTCGAGCGATTGATCGAAGACCTCCAGGCCGAGCCCGCATGTCGCGACCTGCTGCCACCCGGGCTGCTCGAAATGTGGGCACCCATCCGTGATGCCGCGCGAGGACTGCCGCGATGAACACACCGGTGAAATCCGCCGCCGAGGTGCTCGCCTCCCTGCGCGAATTCCAGCGCCGCACCGCCCGCTACGCCTTCTCGCGGCTCTACGACCCGAAGTCACCGAGCCTGCGCTTCCTCGTCGCCGACGAGGTCGGTCTCGGCAAGACGTATGTCGCACGCGGTGTCATCGCGCAGGTCATCGAGCACCTGCGCAGCATTGGCGACAAGCGCATCGACATCGTCTACATCTGCTCGAACGGGGCGATTGCGCAACAGAACCTGCGCAAGCTGAACGTGGCCGGCGACGCGGTGGTGACCGAGGCGGACCGCTTCACCCTGCTGGTGCGCAGCATTCCACGCCTGGAGCAACGCGCGATCAACCTCGTCGCCGTGACGCCGGGTACGAGCATGCAGTTCGGCCACAGTGCGGGAACGTTTTCCGAGCGCGCATTGCTGTACGCGCTCCTCTGCCACATCTGGGGCGAGGAGGCCTTGCGCGGCAGCGGCGCCGAGCGCGTGTTCTACCTGGGTATCGCCGATGACGGCGAAGCACGCCGCCGATTGCGCGAGCGCGCGCAGCGTCACGAACTCGCGGCGAGCGTGATCCGGGCATTTCGTGCGGCGATGCGCAACCTCAACGAACACCGCCGCACCCTTGGCCGGCCGTCGCTGAAGGTCGAGTTCAACCGGCTCGCGCGCGCATTCCACTACAAGCACGGCTACACGGAGGAGGACCGCCAGCAGCGCAATCGCTTCCTGGTCGAATTGCGCCAGGCGTTGGCCACGGTAGGCATCGACGCGCTGCAGCCGGACCTCGTCATACTCGACGAGTTCCAGCGCTTCCGCGATCTTCTCGACCCCGATGACGATTCCTGGGCGACGCAGCTCGCGCGCAAGCTGTTCGAGTTCCGCGCCAGCGACACCGGGCGACCGACGCGCACCCTGCTGCTGTCCGCCACGCCCTACCGCCCGTACAGCACGGCTGATGACGCCGAGGGTGATTCGCACTTCGAGGATTTCGTGCAGACCGCCCGTTTCCTGCTCGGCGACGATTATGCCGCGCAGGCGCTCAGCGCCGATCTCCGCGACCTTCGTCGCGCGCTGCTCGCCGTCGACCGCGACCTCGGCGCCGCCGCGGCGCACATCTGCCAGCGCGTCAGCGAACGCCTGCGGCCGGTGATGGCGCGCACCGAGCGGCTCGCCTCGACCCCGGACCGCAACGGCATGCTCCAGGCCGGGCACTGGCCGGTGACCCTCGAGCGGGCCGATGTCGACGGCTACCTGGCCACGGCAGCCGCCGCCGACTTGGTCGGCCAACGCGATGTCGTCGAGTTCTGGAAGTCCGGCCCCTACCTGCTGAATTTCATGGAGGGTTACAAGTTCAAGGAAGCGTTTGCCAGCGCGCTGGCGGGCGAGGCGATGGTGCCGGAACTGAAGCAACTGGTGGCGAGCGGGCGTGGGCTGTTGAACTGGGCGGACGTCAACCGCTACGCACGGCTCGATCCGGCCAATGCCCGGCTGCGTGCCCTGATGGCCGACACCGTCGAGCGGAACCTGTGGCAGTTGCTGTGGTTGCCGCCGAGCCTGCCGTACCACGCGGGCGACAGCATCTTCGATCAGCCGGTGGCGCGGGCTTTCACCAAGCGCCTGGTGTTCTCGGCGTGGAACCTCGTGCCCAAGGTGATTTCGGCCTTGCTGTCCCATGAAGTCGAGCGCCGCGTCTTCGCGGGTCTGCCCGACGAGGCGCGCGCCTACGGCGAATACAGTCAGCGTCCCGGACGGCTGCTCGATTTCCGCATGGACGGCCGCAGCCCGGCGACCATGGCGAACCTCAACGTCGTCGTGCCATGGGTGGAGTTGGCGCGGCTGGTCGACCCCCTCGAACTCTTCCAGTCGCTGCGCGTCGAGGGTCGCCCGCCGCACCGCGATGCGGTCCTCGAGCGCGCGCGGGCGAACGTGAAACGCGCGCTCACCCCGCTGCTGCGTGGAGCGTCGACAGCGGGCGTGGTCGACCAGCGCTGGTACTGGGTGGCGCCCCTGCTGCTCGAACTCGGCGCCGGCGGCGATGCCGCGCGTGATTGGTGGCAGAGCCCCGGGCGCTCACGCGCATGGACCGGAGAGGATGAAACCGCGCCTGATGACAGCAACTTCGCGCTCCACCTCGCCATGGCGCGCGATGTCCTCGAAGTCGTCGCCGCCGACCCGCTCGGCCGCCCCCCCGAAGACCTCGCGGACGTGATCGCCCTGGTTGCACTGGCCAGCCCCGCCGTCTGCGCCCTGCGTGCGTTCGCGCGCGTGACCGGCGTCGCCATCGAACACGGCGGGGTGTTGGTCGAAGGCGCCGCTACCATCGCCTGGGGCTTTCGTGCGCTCTTCAACGGACCGGAATCGACCGCCATCGTGCGCCAGGCAGCGCCGACCGAAGCCTACTGGCGTTCGGTACTGCAGTACGGCCTGGACGGCCACCTGCAGGCGGTGCTCGACGAGTACCTGCATACCCTGAAGGAATGGCGGGGCTTTGCCGGCGGCGGCAAGGACGTCGTGTTCGACCTTGCCACGGTGGCGGCGAGCGCCATGACCCTGCGCACGGTGGCGTATCGTACCGACGTGCCGCGAGTGCGCGCCGGGCAGGTCGAGATTCAAGAGCATCGTATGCGTGGCCGCTTCGCCATTCGCTTTGGCGACCAGACCCTGGAGAGCGATTCCCAGCAACAGCGCGCCAGGCAGACGAGCGAGGCTTTCAACTCGCCGTTCTGGCCATTCGTGTTGAGCACTACGTCGATCGGCCAGGAAGGTCTCGACTTCCATCTCTATTCACACGCGGTGGTGCATTGGAACCTGCCGACCAATCCGGTCGACTTCGAGCAGCGTGAAGGCCGGGTGCATCGTTTCAAGGGGCACGCTGTGCGGCGCAACCTGGCCGCGGCCTACGGCGCGGTCGTGAACGTCGGTCCCGCTGCCGATCCCTGGCGCGCGATGTTCGAGACAGCCGCCGCGACCTGCGGTCCGGAATCGGGCGAACTGCAACCCTTCTGGGTCTTCGCGCCGCCCGGCAGCCCTGCCCGCATCGAGCGTTACGTGCCGGTGCTGCCCCTCAGTCGTGATGCCGCCCGCCTCGAATCCCTGCTGAAGGCCGTCGCAACCTATCGTCTGTCCTTCGGCCAGCCGCGGCAGGAAGAATTGCTGCGTTACCTGGCCGGGCGCGTGTCGCCCGAGGCGTTACCGGCGCTGGTGGCGCGCCTGCGCGTCGACCTGGGGCCGGGTGAGGTGGCTGAATGAGCGGCGCCCGCGCGCGCCGTGCGGTGCCTGTCGAGTGTTCTGCGCCGCGAGCCCGCGGTCGCGCCGCAGGACGTAGCGGCCGCGCGTGCTTGTAGCATCGTTGCGGAGTGGCGAAGATGCGGGGCCATGGCAGGGAGGGGAGGCCCGACCATGCAAGCCGATTTTGCGACCCTCAAGGCGCGTCACCGCGCCGTCCGTGACGGTTTCCCGCAGGCCCTGGCACTACGCACCCACCGGGCACTGAGCTGGTTGCAGCGTGCCGAACAGGAGGCCGGCGACGACGACGCACGGTTCATCTTTCTCTGGATCGCGTTCAACGCCGCCTATGCAAGCGAGGTCGTGGACCGCCGCTCGTTCAGTGAGCGCCGCCAGTTGATGCGCTTCCTCAAGCACCTGGTCGATGGCGACCGGGAGCGGCTGATCTACGGCCTCGTCTGGACCGAGTTCCCGCGCTCCATTCGCGTGCTGCTCGACAACCCCTACGTGTTCGGCCCGTTCTGGGAATTCCAGGTCGGCGACATCCGCGAGGTGGAATGGAAGGCCGAGTTCGAGCGCAGCAAGGCTTCCGCCCATCGCGCGCTCGGCCGCATGGATACCCTGCGCGTTCTCGCCGTGCTGCTCGATCGCCTGTATGTGCTGCGCAACCAACTCGTCCATGGCGGCGCGACCTGGAACAGCACCGTCAACCGCAACCAGGTGCGGGACGGCGCGGCGATCCTGGGCCTGCTGGTGCCGGTCATCATTCATCTCATGATGGAGATGCCGGGCGTGGCGTGGGGCGAGCCGTGTTACCCGGTCGTGGGTTGAATACGGAAGGTGTCGACGTGGACGGCGAGATCTCCGGCCTGGCGCTCTCCGGCAGGTTCGCAATGAGCGGGCAGGCGCAGGCGCCGCCCGGTCACGCGAAGCGCGCGGGCATGGCCGCGCGCGGTGTCGCCCGCGCCGAGCGTACCGGGTTCCTTCGTCGGCTCACCCCGGCCGCGGCGCCGCCATCAGCTCGTAGCCCGGGAATCCCTCTTCGAGCTCGCGGTAGCAGATGTCGTTGTAACGCTTGAAGCCGCCGCAATAGACCATGAACACCCGCGGCTTACCGGGGATGTTCGCGCCCGAGTACCAGCTCTTCGTCGTCAGCGCGCCGGGGCGGCGCTCGGCGTAGCGCAGGGTTTGCGCGCGCCAGTGCTCCTCGGATGCGGGCAGCGGATGGAGGCGTGGTCGGCCCGCACCGTCGAGCCACGCGATGGTGTCGAAGATGAAGTCGACCTGCTGCTCGGCGAGTGTGGCCATGTTGGCGAGCACCGAGGGCGACAGCGCGCTCGACGGCAGGAAGAGGTTGGGGAAGCCGTGCACCATGGTGCCGAGGTAGTTCTTCGGGCCATCGATCCAGGCGTCCTTCATAGCGCGCCCGCCGAGGCCCCTGATGTCGATGGCGAAGACCGGGCCGGAGATGGCGTCGAAGCCCGTCGCGTAGACGATGACGTCGAGCGGGATGGTCTTGGCGGTCGTCTGGATGCCGTCCGGCAGGATGCGCTCGATCGGCGTCTCACGCAGGTCGAGCAGATGCACGTGCGGCAGGTTGTAGGTTTGCAGGTAGACGTTGCTCATGCAGGGGCGCTTGCCGCCGTAGGGATGATCCCAGGGCACGAGGTGCTCGGCGGTCCACGGATCATCGACGGCTTCCTGCATCTTGCGGCGGATGTAGTCCGAGATCGCGGCATTCGCCTCGGGCAGGTGGGCGTCGCGGAACGCGAGCTCGACGTACTTGCCGGCCCACGCGCGGTCGAGCGCGCGCTCACGCCCGGCTTCATCGAGGTCGACGAAGCGCTCGTCGCCCATGTCGAGCGGGATGTGCCCGCCGTAGCTCTGTCGGAAGGCCGCGCGAACGGCCTGCGGGTCGGCGCGCAGACGCGCGACGACGCTCGGATCCATGGGCCCGGAACGCACCGGCGTGACATAGTTGGCCGTGCGCTGGAAGACGTGCACCTCGGCCGCGACCTTGGCCACCTCCGGGATCACCTGCACGCCCGACGAGCCAGTGCCGATGACGCCGACCCGCTTGCCGGTGAGGTCGACCGCGCCATCGCGCGGCCAGCTCGAGGTGAAGTACGCCGGGCCGGCGAAATCGTCGACGCCTTCGATGTCCGGCGCTTTGGGATCCGAGAGCGCGCCGATGGCGAGGATGGCGTAACGGCAGACCACGGTCTCGCCGACGGAGGTTTCGATCATCCACAGGCCGCTGGCTTCGTCGAAGCGGGCCGATCGGATCTCGGTGTCGAAGCTGATGTCCTTCAGCACGTCGCAGCGCTCGGCGACGAAGCGCAGGTAGCGTTGGATTTCGGGTTGTTCGGCGCAGGCGTCGGACCAGCTCCAGTCGCGCACGATGTCGTTGTCGAAGAAGTAGGCGTAGTTGTAGCTCTCGACGTCGCAACGCGCGCCCGGGTAGGCGTTCCAGTACCAGGTGCCGCCGACGTCGGACGCGCGCTCGAAGCCGCGCACGCTCAAGCCGCGTTGCCGCGCCTGCCACAGGGCGTAGATGCCGGCGAAGCCGGCGCCGACGACGACGACGTCGCAATCGGGTTGAGTTGTCGAAGGATGCGTAGGGCTCATTTCTCGTCTCGCGGAAGCTGTTGTTGCCTGGCACATCCCGGTGGCCAGGCGGGCTTGTCAGCAGGTGTTGGGGCATGGGGCTGGCCGCCAGCCCGGGAGCAGATCAACAGGCGAGGATCGCTGCCAGGCCGACGAACGGTGCCGCGTCCACGCCGCGGCTCATGCACGGATATGGCGGCTGGCGAGGCCATCCAGCCACGCATCGATGTCGCCGGGCGCAAACTTGCCGCTGCCCATGTTGTAGGTTGCGAGGAGGCGCGACACGCCGGCCGCCGCCATGCCCTCGACCAGCGCGGGATCGTCGGCGCCCATCACCGCGGTGATTTCGATCTCTTGCGGGTTGCGGCCGATCTTTGCGCATTCCTCGTCCATGACCTGTTTCAGTGTGGCGACTTCCTGCGGCGTTCCTACGCCGGGAAAGAACCCATCGCCGAGGCGGGCTGCACGGCGCGCCGAGGCCTTGCTGTGGCCGCCGATGACGATCGGCACGCCCTTCGGTTGCACTGGCTTCGGGTTCATCTCCACCGCGTTCCAGCGGAAGTACTCGCACTCAAACGCTTCCGGTTCGCCTTTCCACAGCGAGCGCAGGGCCCGGATCGATTCGTCCGTGCGCGGCCCGCGCTCGTCGAAGGGAATGCCGAGCGCTTCGAATTCGTCGTGCATCCAACCGACACCGATGCCGAGGATGAAGCGGCCGCCGGACAACTGGTCCAGGGTCGCGGCCTCCTTGGCGACGTAGAACGGGTGCCGTTGCGGCAGGATCAGGATGCCGGTCGCGAGCTTGATCTTCGTGGTGATCGCGGCTGCGTATGCGAGTGGTAACAGAGGATCCGGTAGCGGTGTGTTGTTCGGCATCGGGATCTTGCCGCTCTCGTCATAGGGGTAGGTCGCCTCGTAACCGACCGGGATGACCACGTGTTCGACCGTCCACAGCGATTCGACGCCATGCCGCTCGGCCGAGGTCGCGAGATGCGCGAATAGCCTGGGATCGGAAAACGGCCCCACGTTGACGAAAAAGGCTCCGAAATTCATGGTGCGTTCCTTGAATGCAATCCGGCTGCGAACGATAACCCGAAACGCCAGTCGCAGAGCACGCGCAGTCGTGACGACGTGAACGGGGCCAGGCTACGACTCGAAGGCTGACCTCGGGTCTGTCCCGGAAATTCGGCCCGGCGGCGTCTAGAAGGTCGACATGACGGCTCGACGCAACGTCCCGCCAAGCTCGAACCCTGCTGCGTACGGGGCCAAGCTCGTTTTGCCTGCGGCCAGGGTTGCGGAGCTCTTTGGACAAGCGAATCGCGACGCCCATGGGCAGATTCGGGTGCGCCGGCTGGAGCGGCATCCGGGGCAAGGCGACGGCGAGCGTGCTTGCGAACTCGGCGTGGCGCCACCAGGGCGCCAGCCTGCCATGCGCGGAGGACCGTGGCGGGCGGAAAGACGAACCGTCGGCCAGTCATCCTCGCAATCCCGCACCGCCGCTCCGGGATTGCAAGGATGTCGCGCCCGCTCGATTCGACCCCGCGCTGTTGCAGCAAGGCCCCATTGAAACGCGCGAACCACGAAAGCCACTACCCCAGACGGCAAAGCGGCCTGGGGCGGCAGACCATCATTCGATGTGTCCGTGAAATCAGGGTATAGCCCTCGTGCCGTGGCGGGATGGAGCCGCTTGGAGCGGCGAATCGGGTCCCGCAACAGGTCTTCGAACACTACACTCATCCACGTCCGCTCCAACCCGAGCGGGCTTCTACCACTTGGCCACGTTTGAATGAGCTCGAGTGATCAGTTTGGAAAGCGCCGCAGCAGGGTGCTGTGTTACCGCCGATATAGAGGGATAAAGGAGTTAGTGGTGTTTCGAAAAGTTCCTGTGCCCGAATTTGAGTCCCTGCGCCTAGCCCTGTTGCTTCTGATGGTTACCACGACCGCCGCCTGCGACATGACAACCTCCGACCCCCACCCCCCCTTCCACGGCACCATCTTCATCGACCCCGACATCATCACCGCCGACGACCCGACCGCGTTCGTCGGCCTGAAATATACCGGCCGCGGCGAGCGCAGCATGTTCGACCGGCGCGGCGATAGGTTCGTCGCTCTGGAACCCTATCTGTTCGTGGCCCGTTACGACGACGGCAAGAAGATAGAGATCCAGGTCAACCCGGAGTTCGGCAGCGTCGAGGCGGCTGAAGAGCAGGCGGCGTTTTATGCGCCAGTGTTCGGACGTCTCCCCGCCTTGCTGCGCGAGGACGTGAAGACGTCGTGGATACACAAGGGCGACTTTCCGTTTGGCGGCGGCAACAACAACCTGCTGATCCATACCGGACGACTGGCGCAGGAGTACATGCGCGACGGCATCCTCGAAGAGGCGCTGGCGCACGAGGCCGCGCACACCTCGCTGGATCGGAAATACGTCAACGACCCGGACTGGCTGCGGGCGCAGAAGTCCGACCCTGATTTCATCTCGGTCTACGCGCGGGACAACCTGGCGCGCGAGGACATTGCCGAGAGTTACGTGCCCTGGCTCGCCGTCAGGTACCGTCGGGACCGTATCCCGAAGAAGATGGCCGAGCAGATCGAACAAGCGATACCGGCGCGGTTGGCCTTTTTCGACATCATCCCCGGCGATCTGCATCCCTGGTGACCAGTCAGGCCGGTAGCGGCTGCAGCGCCCCGATCACCTCGATCAGACTCGATTGATCCGCCGCTCGTCGGCAGGGTGGAAATCAACACCTGGAGGCTCCCAAGCTCATGCATTGCGCTTGTCGGAAGCTTGTAGCGACGCCCCAAGAGCGAATGGAATTGTGGGAGCGGCAGTAATTGGAAGGGTGACGTTTGAAAGCGAGGATTTGGAGCCCCGCACGGGGAGGCCGAAATTCGCAGACAAGACAATCAACGGCCTATTGAACGCCGCAGCGTCAGGTCGAAGCTCGAGTTCTCGAGAAATGGTGGCCAGGGACGGAATCGAACCATCGACACGCGGATTTTCAATTCTGCGGTCAAATAGCTAAAGGTTTATTTAACAGCAAGTTACCGGGCGCCCGTTGCAACAATTTGCCCGACTATGCACAACAGTGCACGACAGTAACCCGCAAAAATCACGCAGGGTTGGTTAGCTGAAGGTTGTGTCCGTCAAGTTGTGCAAAAGTGTGGTCATGGCCGAGGTCAGGGTGATGGGACTCAAGCGGCCTGCCGCAAGAGCTCCTTTTTCTGCTCTTTGAGCAAATCCATGTTCAGGTAGCGGTGGT
>JBFXAQ010000015.1:0-117002 GCA_050184115.1 Gammaproteobacteria bacterium
GAGGTCCACGAGACCTGGTTGGAAGACCACCGCTACCTGAACATGGATTTGCTCAAAGAGCAGAAAAAGGAGCTCTTGCGGCAGGCCGCTTGAGTCCCATCACCCTGACCTCGGCCATGAACACCCTTTTGCACAACTTGACGGACACAACCGCAATGCGATGCTGCGCGAGGAGGTTGCGGGACAAAAAGCGGACCAGATTATTCAGAATCATCCGGTTCGGTAATCAATCAAATCAGAAGGCCCTCTAGCACGCGTAAATGGGCCTGCCCGGAGACAACGGGTCAACTCGTTTTGTTTTTCGATTTCAACCCTGAACGGGAATGAAGTGAAGCAACCTGAGAGCAGATCGCAACGAGAGCCGCCATTTGGCGTGCCATCTCAAGACCCGGTTTGCGGCCGGGGCAGACGGTGCGGCGGCGCGGCGGCGCGGCGATATCGCTGCGTGCGGACGGGCTCGAAGATCCATGGCGGTACATGCGCGCCACAAAGCATGCCGACGCGGCGCAGGTTGGTTCGGCCGCGCAGCACAAAAGCGTCTTCGCCCGTCGTGAAACAGACGGGTCACTGCTCTGCGGAGGTGACCCCGGGGTGGCGCTCCGCCTGCACCGGCCAAGCGGTCAAAAGAAATCGTCGCGCAGGGCGCGCTTGCGCGCCAGCTCGGTCTGCAGGAAGGTCAGGGCGCGCATGGAATGCTCGTCCTCCGGCTCGCCAGCGCTGGCAATGAGCTGTTCTAGCTCCTCGATCTCCTCGTCGAGTTCGTCACGTTCGTTGTCGCCGCCGAGGAGTGGGAAATAGGCCTCGAGCTGCTTGAGCTCCTCGACCAGGTCGTTCCAACCCTCGGACATGGGTCCCATGGCCATGCCGCTCACCTCCGTCCGTTCGTCAAATAAGCGGATTACGCGCTGTATCTGAGCCGTGATCTTATTTTGATCACTTAATTATCTGATCTTTCGGCGGATAGTATAGGATCATCATAAACAACATCAAGACTTCTCCCTAAGCTCCCTATGCCTTCTAAATTGCCTCGTCCGGATCTCAACGGCGGGCCGCATACCGTCGTTCCCCATGCCCGTGTCGCCCCCCTCGATACGCTCGCGTTGCTCTCCCAGCGCGAAGTGAATGCGCTCTGTCAGCGTCGCAGCCCGGTGGTCGACGAATTGTTCCGCCGCTGCGCGCTGGCGGTGCTGAGCAGTGGCCTGGAGATGGACGATCCGCGCGGATTGCTCGAACGCTACGCCGATTTCGAGGTGGCGCTGGTGCAGGAAGACCGGGGCCTCCGGCTCGACCTGCGCAACGCCCCGGGCACGGCCTTCGTCGACGGCCACATGATCCGGGGGGTGCGCGAGCACCTGTTCGCGGTGCTGCGCGACATCATCTACATCAACCGCGAACTGGCGCTCAGCGGGCATTTCGAACTCGACAGCTCGACCGGTATCACCGACGCGGTGTTCCGCATCCTGCGCCATGCCAGCGTGCTCGAACCACGGCGGCGGCGCGGCCTTGTGGTGTGTTGGGGCGGTCATGCCATCGGCCGCGAGGAATACGACTACACCAAGGAGGTCGGCTACGCGCTGGGCCTGCGCCAGGTCGATGTATGCACGGGCTGTGGGCCCGGCGCGATGAAGGGGCCGATGAAGGGGGCGGCCATCGCGCACGCCAAGCAGCGCGTCACAGACGGCCGCTACATCGGCATCACCGAGCCCGGCATCATCGCCGCCGAGGCGCCCAATCCCATCGTCAACCAGCTGGTCATCATGCCCGACATGGAGAAGCGTCTCGAAGCCTTTGTGCGCATCGCCCACGGGATCGTGATCTTCCCGGGCGGTGTCGGGACGGCCGAAGAGCTTCTCTACCTGCTCGGCGTGCTGGCCAACCCCAGCAATGCGGAGGACCCGTTGCCGATCGTTCTCACCGGACCACCGAGCAGCGCCGGCTACTTCAGCGCACTCGACACCTTCGTACGTGAAGTGCTCGGGCCGACCTGCGCGGGGCGCTACGAGATCATCATCGGCGAGCCGGATACCGTCGCGCAGCGCCTCGCGCACGCCGCCGGCCGCGTGATGCGCCATCGCGACCAGACTGACGATGCCTGCTACTTCAACTGGCGCCTGGCGGTCGACTGGGTCTACCAGGTGCCGTTCGAAGCCACCCATGCGAGCATGGCCAGTCTCACCATCCGTCGCGGGCAACCCGTACACGAACTCGCCGCCAACCTGCGTCGCCTGTTCTCGGGCATCGTCGCCGGCAACGTCAAGGAAACCGGCATCGCGGCGGTCGAACGCGAAGGCCCGTTCCGGGTCCACGGCGACATCGCCATCATGAACGCGCTCGATGCGCTGCTGCGCCGTTTCGTCGACCAGGGCCGCATGCGCCTGCCCGGGCGGGGCTACGAACCCTGCTACGAAATCGTGGTGTGAAGATTCGCCGAACCCGTGCTCGGCGGGCGCCGCGGTACCGCCGCCGCGACGCCCGGGGAATCACGCCTGCACCGTCCGCCACGGCCGTGGCGCTGGCGACACCGGTCCGCGCGCGACCACCCGCGACGGGTGTTGACCACGCCCTTCGCCGTGCTTCCGATGCTCAGGGGCCCGCCTCGTAGCCGGTCAGCTCGACGTAGCCGCGTCCGGTGCGCGTGCCGGCCACCGTCACCGCCCCCTCCCAGTAGCGAAAGCGGCCACGCCATTCCTGGTCTGCCAGTTCCGGTACGAGTTCGAGCACGAGCCCGGCGCGCGGCACCGCGAGGCGCCAGCGCGCCGGGTAACGGGTGCCGGTCGCCGGGCTGCGCCACCACGCGGTTTCGACGATGCTGACGTCGCCGGCGGCGAGGCGCTCGACGCCGCCGTCGGCGCTTTGCAGACTGCCCGCCGAATGCGGGTCGACGCCGCCCGCCGCATCGCGCAGGCGATAGAACATGAGGTTGGCGCCATCGTCGAGCTGCAGGGCGAACCAGTCCCAGCCGCGTTGCGCGCGATCGAGCGCGCTCGTGCTCCATTCACGATCGAGCCAGGTATCACCCTCGACCGCGAGTGTCGTGCCATCGACGCTCACCTCGCCGTGGGCGGCGAGACGCGGAATCGAATAGTAGTAGGACGCGTTGCCGGGCGTGGCGCTCTTGGTCGACAGGCCCGCCTCACCCTGCAGCACGATGGCGCTGCGGGCCTCGAGCTCGAGCGCGATGGCGGCGCCGTCGCCACGCGCAGCCAGGGTCCAGCGCTCGGCCGTGCCGGGGAGGCGATGGATCGACCAGTCGTCGAGGTGGATCTCGAGCGGCTCCGCACGGACGCCGGCGAACGCGGGATGGGCGCGCTGCAATCGTTCCGCCTGGTGGAAGCGCGCCGCCGCGATGTCGCTCAGCGCGAAGTGCCCGAGCATGACGCGCGGCGTGCGCCAGGCCGACGTCGTCGTTATCGTTGTCGGTGCCAGTTCGAAGCGGAAGAGGGTGAGCTGGAAGCCGAAGCGGCGACCGTTCGCGGTGCCTAGGTGGCCGGTGAAGTACCACCATTCCGAGCGGAAGGCGTCGTGCGCGCCGTGGTCGGACGGGAAATCGAAAGTCCGCGGGGCCAGCGCGCGGGCGAAACCGGCATCAGGCCCGCGCAGGTAGCGGGTCGGGTCGTCATCACGCGGTCGAGCACGATCCGTGGGCTGGTCGCCACCCAACAGCCAGGTCGTCGTCAGCGCCACGGCGACGAGGAACCACCACTTCGGCCTGTCGCGTCGTTCAGTCATGACGCAGGGCCGCTGCAGGCGGCACCGCGACGGCGCGTGTGGCCGGGTAAACGGTGGCAGCGAGCGCGGCGAGCAAGGCGAGCAGCGCCGGCAGGATCAGCGCGCCGGCCTGCCAGGTGAACTCCATGCTCCAGCCGAACGATCGGCGGTTGATGACCTCGATCAGGAGTAGTGCGATGGCGACGCCGACCGGCACCGCGCAGGCCACCGCGGCTACCGCCACGAAGGCCGTCTGGGCAAGGAGGGTGCGCCGCAGGCCGCCGCGCGAGATGCCGGTCGCACGCAGGACCGCGTACTCGCGCGCGTGTTCAATATGCAGTGCCAGCAGCGCGTTGAACACGCCGAGTGCGGCGACGATGGCGGCGACCAGGGTGAGGACATCGGTGACGGCGAAGGTGCGGTCGAAGATCTCGAGCGAACGCACGCGCACTTCGGCATTCGACCACACGACCAGGGCACCGTGCATGCGTAGGGCCGCTTGCGATGTTCCCGGTGCCTCCTGCACGGGTGGCACCGCACTCGCGGCTGCCAGCTGCTCGAGTCGGTCGCGTAGCGCCGCGGCGTCATGGCCCGGCGCAGGGTAGACACCGAGCCCGTGTGCGCGTTCGTCGCGCCAGCATCGGCGGTACAGCGACCAGGTGAGGGCGATCGCACCCTGCTCGCTGCCGTAATCGCGATAGACGCCGGCGACCGGCCGTTCGAGCCTGCCGCACGGCGTCGCGAAGACGACGCGATCGCCGACCTGCAGACGATGATGCCAGGCGTAGGGCTCGGTGACGAAGACGGCGTCGCCGCGCGACCAGGTCGACCAGGCCTCCGCGCTCGTCGCGCCGACGAAGCGAAATCCCGCGCGCGCAGCCGGTGGCAGATCGTAGGCAGTGACCCGCACGCGGGCACCGCTCGCCAAGGCGGTTTCGAGGCGACGCACGCGGCTGACGGCCGCCACGCCTGGCAGTGTCGCGATGTCAGCCACGAGGCTCGGCGTCACGGCCGGCGCGGCGCGTTCGGCGTCTTCCTGGGCGAGGTAGAAATCGGCGCGCAGGAGCTGTTCGAGCCAGTCGCCGACCGCGACGCGGAAGCTCACGACCATCAGGCCGACGCCGATGCTGGTGGCGGTGGCCGCCATCAGCGCGGCAACGGCGAGGCCGATGCGGGCGAGCGCGTGGGTGGCCGAGCTCAACGCGAGTCTTTCCGGCAACGGCAGGCAGGTACCGGCGTGGCGCGCGAGCAGGCCGAGCGTCATACCGATGGTCCCCGGCACGGCGAGCATGGCGGCCAGCAACAGCGCCGCGAGCGCGGCGAAGCCGGCATGGAGCGAGCGCGTCGACCCTCCCAGCAGGGCCACACCGGCGAACAAGCACAATGCGCTCGCCCAACGGGTCCAGCGCAGCGCCGCGATTTCCCGCGCGCGCCGCGCGCTCGGCGCCAGCGCCTGGCCCGGCGGCAGGCTGGCCGCCTGCCACGCCGGCACCAGCGCCGCCGCCAAGGTCGTCACCAGTGCCAGCAGCACGCCGGCCACGGCCAGGGGCGGT
This sequence comes from Gammaproteobacteria bacterium, assembly GCA_050184115.1. Classification (GTDB taxonomy): domain Bacteria; phylum Pseudomonadota; class Gammaproteobacteria; genus JACKNG01. The sequence continues at coordinate 5,262 of JBFXAQ010000015.1, forward strand.
GACAACGCGAGGTGACCAATCCCGGTCGACTGGTAGTGATCAGCCAGGGTCTGCGCCATCGGGCCGGCCAGACGACGGGCCAGTAACACGCCGAGCGCGTCGCCGACGACACCGCCCAGGGTACCGAGTACGGCAGCCTCGAAGGCAACCTGCCCGGCGAGCGCCCGGCGCGTCACGCCGAGCGCGCGCAGGCGCGCGAACAGGGCTGCACGCTGGACGACGAAGAACGCCATCGTGTTGTAGATCATGAATCCGCCGACCATCACGGCGAGCAGGCTCAGGGCGTCGAGGTTGGTGTAGAAGGCCCGCGTGACCTGGCCGCCGCCGGCGGCGGCCGCACCGCTCGCTTCCACCGCGACGCCCCCCGGCAGGGCCGCGGCCAGGGCGGACGTGACGCCGGTCGACGCGCCTTCGGCCGGTGCCGTCAACTCGATGCGCGAGAGCCGGCCGGCGGCTCCGAGTACTTCCTGGGCGGTGGCGAGATCGGCCAGCACGACACCGTCGACCAGTCCCAGTCGCGGCGTCGCCGAGGCCACCGTTAGCACGTGGAGCGTCGTTCCGGCGACCGTTCGCAGGGTCGCGCCGGCCGCGATGCCGAGGCGCGTGGCAGTAGCGTCGCCGATGACAACGGTGCCCGGTTCGAGCAGGAATGGGCCCAGCGGAAAAGGCGGCCCCGCCGTATCGAGCGGCATGGCCAGGGTATCGACGCCGAGCAGGCGCAGCGTCGTCGGCCGTCCATCCACCACGACCGTCAGCGGCGCCTCCAGGACGGCCAGCGGGTGCCAGGTCGCAGCCGTCCGCCGCACCGTCGCCAACAGGCGTTCGTCGAAGGTCGGTCGTGCGCCGCGCACGACGTGCGTGGCGCTGCCGAACACGCCCCGTAGTGCGTCGTCGAAGGCTTGCCGCGCCGCTGCCTGCACGAGTTGGATGGCAACGACGATGGCGACGCCGAGTGCCACACCGGACACCGCCAGGACACATTGCGCGCGGTGGTGCCGCAGGTATCGCAGGCTGGCGAGTTGCTGCAGGGTCATGCGTCGACGGTTTCGAGGCGGCCGTGCGCCAGCGCCAGTACCCGATCGGCGTGGCCGACCATCTCGCGGCTGTGCGTCGCCATGAGCAGAGCGGTACCGCTCTCGCGCACAGCCCGTTCGAACAAGGCCACCACCTCGGCGCCGGTATCGGCGTCGAGGTTACCGGTCGGTTCGTCGGCGATGACCAGGGCCGGTCGATGGGCCAGCGCGCGGGCGATGGCCGTGCGTTGCTGTTCGCCGCCCGAGACCTGGTCCGGGTAGCGTGCCGCGACGCGGGTGAGGCCGAGGGCATCGAGCAGTTCGCCCACGCGTGGTTCGGGCCTGAGGCCGTTCAGTTCCAGCGGCAGTGCGATGTTCTCGCCCACGGTCAGGGTCGGCAGCAGGTTGTAAGCCTGGAAGACGAAGCCGAGGTGCCGGCGTCGGAACGCGGTCTGCTCGGCATCCCGCCAGCGCGCGGTGTCCGCGCCGAGCACCTCGATGCGACCGCGATCGGGCTTGTCCATCTGGCCGATGACATTGAGCAGCGTGCTCTTGCCCGACCCGGAGCGGCCGATCACGGCGACGATCTCGCCACGCCCGATATCGAGATCGAGACCATCGAGCACCGCCGGCGCAGCACCATCGTCGGTGTAGCGCTTGACCAGGCCGCGCGCACTCAGCACGACGTTCTCAGGCATGGTGCGCGCGACCGGCGGCGCGCGCGCACGCACCGGACGGACGGTGTCGGTATCGCGCCGGCAAGACCCGCGGGCGGGTGATGGCCCGCGACGACGGGCGCGCAGATCTCGCGGTCGTTTCCACCAGTCTTGCCGCGTCCGTGACACCGCCGCTCACGCGGCTCGCATCGTTCACAAAGTGCAACATCGAAGGTGACCTGGTTCAGGTTTTGATGCCCCGGCGCCGGCTACAGTTCGTCCCGCCATCATTCCTCCTCTTCGGCCCCGCTGCGGCGGGGCTTCTTCTTCGGGTGCGCGCAATTGTCGCCGCCATTTCCGCGCGACGATTTGACGCGATCCGGGTCATCCTCCAGCATGACGCGCAGTAGCGTGGCATTCGCCGCGCCAGGGCAGGTCGTTCATGCAGCTCTCGGTCATCATTCCCGCCTATAACGAACGCCACACCATCGGCCCCTGCCTGGTCAAGGTGGTGGCCGCGCTCCCCGCGGTGGCGAAGGAGATCATCATCGTCGATGATTGCTCGCGCGATGGCACCCGCGAATGGTTGCTCGCCCAAGTCGATGGCCGCAGTGGCGAACAGGCCGCGCTCGAACTCGATGCCGATGGCAACGTGGTCGTGACCGCCGGCGAGTCCACCTTTACCATCCGCGTACTGTGCCACGCCGCGAATCGTGGCAAGGGCGGCGCGCTGCAGACCGGGCTGGCCGCGGCCGCCGGCGAGGTCATCGTCATCCAGGATGCCGATCTCGAGTATGACCCCGCCGACTGGCGCGAGATGTACGACCTCGTCGCCGGGCGCGGCGTTGCCGATGTCGTCTACGGGTCGCGCTTCTACGGCCGCCCGCACCGTGCGCTGTACTTCCATCACTTCATGGCCAACCGGCTCATCTCCTTTCTCTTCAACGCGCTCTACAACCAGACCCTGACCGACATCGAGGTCTGCTACAAGATGTTCACCCGCGCGGTGCGCGACAGCCTGGCGATCACGGCCGACGACTTCGGCTTCGAAGTGCAGTTCAGCGCCCAGGTCGCGTTGGCGCGGCGCTGGCGCATCTACGAGGTGGGCATCTCCTACTACGGTCGTACCTACGACGAGGGCAAGAAGATCAACTGGAAGGACGGCGTCAAGGCGCTGTGGTACCTGTTCCGCTTCCGTGTGGCGCCGTGACGCCGTGCCGCGCCTGCCGTCCACGGCTGCCCGCAATGTCCTGATCGGCGCGCTCGGGCTCGCCGTCGGCGCCTTGTTCATGACACTGGCCGTGCGCGGTGTCGATGTCGCCGAGCTGGGCCGACTCGTCGCCGCGGTCGATCGCGCGCGCCTCGCCGGCGCGGTGGCCTTGTACTGGGTCGCGCTGGCCTTGCGCGTGGCACGCTGGCGCAGCCTGCTCACTCAACTCGGTAGCGCGCCACTCGGCGCCGTGGGCGAGACGCTGGTGGTCGGCTACGCCGTAAACAACCTGCTGCCGGCGCGCCTCGGCGAGGTCGCGCGCGCGGCGTATGCCAAGCGCCGTCTCGCCATCGGTCGCGCGCGGGTGTTCGGTACCATCGTCATCGAGCGCCTGCTCGATCTCGCGGCCATCCTCACCTGCCTCGTCGCGGGCCTTGCCGGCGCCGGCCTGGTGCTCGGGCACACCCGGTTGCCGACCTTCGAGCTGGTCGCCTTGAATGCCGGCGTGCTGGTCGGGCTAGCCGTGCTGACACTAGCCCTGCTGCGCAGCGCGCGGCTCGGTCGCCTGGCCCTGCCGGCCGCGGTGCAGGGTGTGGTCGACGATTTTCGCCAGGGCACGCGCAGCCTCAACCGCCGTACCGCGATCCTGGTGGTGGTGCTGACGGCGGCAGTATGGGGGTGCGAGGTGTGCGCGCTGGCGCAGGTGTTCGCCGCCTGCGGCGCCGCGCTGGCCGTGGACGAGGCTTTGATCGTGATGGGCGCGGCATCGCTCAGCACCCTGGTGCCGACCGCGCCGGGCTACCTCGGCACCTACCAGCTGGTCGCGGTGCTGGCCATGGAGGCCTTCGGCCGCGAAGCCGCGGCGGGCATCGTCGCCTCGACTGCCATCCAGATCGCCCTGTTCGGCTCGGTCACCGTCGCCGGCCTCGCCATCCTGCTCGTTCGCGGCACGCGGCGGGCGTGGCTGACGGCTGCCGGTGAGGCTCAGTCTTCCAGTGAGAATGGCGTGAAATCGGTCTCGCGGTCGTAATAGTCCTCGTTCTCGGCGCGCTTGAGCCAGCCGACGACGAGGTAGGTCAGCGGCGTCATGACGACTTCGACACCGACCTTGAAGGCGAAGTTGAACAGCAGCACCGAGAACAGGGTGTCTCTGTTCCAGATGCCGTAGAAGGCGATGGGATAGAAGACCAGGCTGTCGACGCCCTGGCCGAGCACGGTCGAACCGATCGTGCGCGTCCACAGGTAGCGCCCCGCGGTCCACAGCTTCATCCGCGCCATGACGTAGGCGTTGACGAAATCACCGATCCAGAAGGCCACGATCGAGGCCAGCACGATGCGCCAGGTACCGCCGAAGGCAACCTCGATGGCCGGTTGCAGCACCGCGTTGAAGGGTTCGCTCGCACTCGGCGGCAGGCGGATGATCGCCTGCGACATGAACGTGGCGAAGATGATTGCGCCGAAGCCGGCCCAGATGACCTTGCGTGCGCGGGCGTAGCCGTACACCTCGGTCAGCACGTCGCCGAAGATGTAGCTGAGCGGGAAGAAGATGTTGCCGGCGCCGAACACCAGCACGGCGCCGAGGCCGGGCAGGGCGAGCGGCAGGTTCAGTTCGCACACCTTGCCGGGCCCGATCAGGTTAGAGCACAGCAGCACCGTGACGAAGGCCGCCATCAGCAGATCGTAGTAGCGGTAATGACGCGGGTTGCCGCTCATCGTGGTGACCGGTTGGTGGCCTGGAGCCGGCGCAGGCGTTCGCGCAGATCGGGAAAGCTGCGGGTCGAGGGCGCCAGCGCGTCGACGAAGTCGACGACGTAGTAGGTGCGGCCGAGGCGACCGCAGCTGACGATGCCAGTCAGGGTCCGGCCGCGCTTCTCGCCGGTCCAGCGGAACTGCGGCAGTTCGTGTCCGGCGACCACCAGCGGGCGTGCCTGTGCGGCGGCGAAGAAGTGCTCGTGCGTATGTGCGAGTTCGTCGAGGAACGGGTTGACGCAGGCCGCGGCGTCGAGCGCGCCGAAGCGGGCCTCGACCTCGCCGGCCGGCATCAACGTGATGGTGAGGCGCAGCGGTCGCGCGCCATCCTCCGCGAGGTAGGCATAGGTGGTGCCGATCGCGGCGTGCGAGACCACCGGCGTGGCCAGCGTGTCCGGTGGAGCGAAGGCGAAAGGCAGGGCATCGTCGCGCGCCCCGGCCTGCGCGACGCCGCAGCTCAGGACGACGGCGAGCAGACCTCGGTGCACGGCTTTCAAGCCGGCGCCGCCAGCGGCACGAGGTGTGCAACCTGGCGCCGCGCTACGCGCTGCGCAAGCCGGCCGATCCGCGTGGTGGCCCGTGGCAGCGGTGCATCCGGCGAGTGCGCGACGGCGCGCGCGAGCGCCTCGCGCTTGGCGTGCACGTAGCGGGCATCGCCCCAGCGCGCGAGCATGTCCTCGAACCGCGCCCAGGCCATGTGCTCGAACCGCACCCCGCCGTCGTCGTGACGCAGTGGGTTCTCCGGGTGCAGCGTAAGCAGGGGCACGCAGTCGCGCGGCAGCGGCACGTTGGCCGAGTGCGTGCGCCTCGCCGCGAGCAGGTCCGGCAACAGGTGGGTATGGGGACCTGCCGGCGTGCGGTGGCGATCGATCGGCTGGTAGATCTCGATGCGGGCAACGGCGCTCTGCATCACGCGCACCGGTCCCGCGGCGACGATGGCTTCGAAGACCGGGTGCGACGCCGCCGTGACCGGCTCGCCGAGGTGCGCGCGCAGGATCCGGAGCAGGGCAGGGTCGCGCGTCCGTACGCCGAACTCCACGTGGGGGAGGTTGACGCCGAGGTCGAACAGCACGGTGTCGCGGGCGGACACATCAATGGCAGCGCGGTCCGGGCCCAACTCGTGCAGCACCCCGCGACCGGCCGTGCCAAAGCGGCTGCGTTCGCCGACCAGGCACAGACCGCACTGCCACGCATCGGCCCGCGCGGCGAGGGTCTCGAAAGCCAGTGCGTCGACCTCGGCCACGGTCGCGATGCGGCAGGCGCCGCGGGGGCTCGTCGCGGTCAGCATGGTGTTCGTGCGCGTCACCGCGACGTCGTCGTCCTGGAACTCTGCCAGCGCGCCGAAGCCGCCGACGCTGACCGCGCAGGCCGGGTCGGCGAGGCTCGTGGCCAGGATGTCGACGAGGGCGGCGTCCATGGTGCGGGCGGGTGCGAACGGGTCCGGGCTGTCTCGGGTGCGCGCAGCATAGCACCGGGCACGCCACGGCGGCGGCCAGCCCTGTCGGCGCGGCGATTTGGCCTACAATCCGGGCCCTGCCCGCACGGGCCGTCATTTCAGAACACCCCGGAGAGTCCGATGGATTTCGCACAGTCCGACAAAGTCACGGGCCTCGTCGCCCGCCTCGAGGCTTTCATGCGCGAGCACGTCTATCCGAACGAGGAGACGTATTTCGCCCAGGTCGCCAGCGGTGAACGCTTCGCCCCGGTGCCGATCATGGAGGAGCTCAAGGCCATCGCCCGCCAGACCGAGTTCTGGAACATCTGGCTGCCCGACAGCGAGCACGGCCAGGGCCTGACCAACCTGGAATATGCGCCGTTGTGCGAGGTGATGGGGCGCTCGCCGATCGCTCCGGAGATCTTCAACTGCTCCGCGCCCGATACCGGCAACATGGAAGTGCTGGTGCGCTACGGGACCGAGGCACAGAAGGCGCGCTGGCTCGAACCGCTGCTCGCCGGCGAGGCGCGCTCGGCCTTCGGCATGACCGAGATCGAGGTGGCGTCGTCCGATGCCACCAACATCGAGACCCGCATCGAGCGCGATGGCGACGAGTACGTCATCAACGGGCGCAAGTGGTACACCCACAACGTGCCCGATCCGCGCTGCAACGTCATCATCCTGATGGGCAAGACCGATCCGGACAACCCCGATCGCCACAAGCAGCAGTCGATGATCATCGTGCCCTTCCCGCATCCCGGCGTGACCTTCAAGCGCCTGCTGCCGATCATGGGTTTCGACGACGCCCCGCATGGCTACCCGGAGGTGGTGTTCAACGACGTGCGCGTGCCGGTGGAGAACATCCTGCTCGGCGAGGGCCGTGGTTTCGAAATCGCCCAGGGCCGGCTCGGGCCCGGCCGTATCCACCACTGCATGCGTCTCATCGGGCTGGCCGAGCGCGCCCTCGAACGCATGTGCCGGCGGCTTGCCACGCGCGAGGCCTTCGGCGCCGCCATCAGCACGCAGAGCGTGTGGAAGGAGCGCATTGCGGAGTCGCGCATCCTCATCGAGCAGGCCCGGCTGCTCACGCTGAAGGCGGCATGGATGATGGACACCGTCGGCAACAAGGGCGCCAAGCAGGAGATCGCCATGATCAAGGTCATGGCACCGAACATGGCCTGCAAGGTCATCGACTGGGCCATGCAGGCATTCGGCGGCGCCGGCATGACTGACGACTACGGCCTGCCGCTCGCTTATACCTGGGCACGTCTGCTACGCATCGCCGACGGTCCGGACGAGGTGCACCGCAACCAGATCGCGCGACTCGAATTCAAGAAATACGACGGGCCGGTGAGCGAGAACGGCGCTTCGGCGCACATCCGCCCGCGCGACCTCTCGCCGGATTTCGACCCCCGTCCGCGCTGGATCTCCTGAGCGCCGCCGCGCGCCGCCGTGCCGTCCGGCAACCGGCCCCGGCGGCGTCCCGGTCTCTTCATCGGGTGCCGGCGGCTGCCCGCCTGGATTTCTCACACGTCTTCTACTGCGGCCGCCGATCTGCGCACACAACCGAGCCGTGCTCGCGTCTGTCTCCTCGGCAGACTGTCGAGTCTGCCTTCGTCGCCAGTCGCTCCGCGCGGCCCGCTTGTGCGGCATCTCGACGCCCTCGCGACGAACACGTGTGAGCAATCCGGGCTAGAATCCGCGCCTCCGTCATGCCAGAAACCGCGAGAAATTCATGCAAATCGGCTCCCTCATCCGCCGCGCCGCGCTCTACTACGGCGATGCGCCCTGCCTGACCGAAGGCGCCCGCAACGTCAGCTTCCGCGAGTTCGATCGCCTCACCGACATCATCGGCAACGCGCTCCTCGCGCGCGGCCTCGAGCCCGGCGATCGGGTCGGCGTGCTGCTGCCGAACAGCATCGAGTGCCTGGTTGCCTACTACGCCCTGGCCAAGGCCGGGCTGGTGCGGGTCGGGCTCAACACCCGCGAGACGCTGGCGAACCACAACTACAAGCTCGCTGACAGCGGCAGCCGCGCGGCCATTCACGACGACATCGAAGGCCTCGAAGTGCCGGTCCAGATCGGCGGCGACGAGTTCGCCGCCATGTTCGACCACGCGGACGACAGCCCTTGCATCCGCGACCGCGCGCTCGACGCACCGCTGCGCCTCGGATACACCGGCGGCACCACCGGCAAGGCCAAGGCCGTGACCTTGACCACCCGCGGCGAACTGTCGGAGTTGTCGGCTTTTCTCACCGACCTCGTGCCCGACCTCGAAACCGGCAATACCTTCCTGCATGCCGCGCCCATCGCGCACGCCTCGGGCGCCTTCTTCCTGCCCGCCATCGCACGCGGTGTGCGCTCGCTGGTGATGAAGAAATTCGACCCCGCGGAGTTCATCGAACTCGCCTCGCGCGAGCAGGCCAGTCACACCTTCCTCGTGCCGACCATGCTGGCCATGATCCTGGAACAGCCCGGTATCGAAGGCGCAGAGTTCGCCTTGCGCAAGATCAGCTACGGCGCCTCGCCCATCGCCCCGAGCCTGCTGGCGCGCGGCGAAGCACGCTTCGGGCGCATCTTCGCCCAGGTCTACGGCCAGGCCGAGAGTCCCATGGTTATCACCTGCCTGGCGCCGCAGGACCACGACCGCGTCGGCTCCTGTGGGCGGCCGTTCACCATCGTCGAGTGCGCGGTGTTCGATGACGACGACCGGCCGTTGCCGCCGCGCGAGGTGGGCGAGATCGTCTGCCGCGGGCCGCAGACCATGGCCTATTACTGGAACCGGCCGGAGGCTACCGAGCAGGCGTTCCGCAATGGCTGGCTGCACACCGGTGACATCGGCTATGTCGACGAGGACGGCTTCTACTACCTCGTCGATCGCAAGAACGACATGCTGATCTCCGGCGGCTACAACGTCTACCCCCGCGAGGTCGAGGATGTCCTCATGGCCTTCGAGGGCGTGGTCGAGGCGGCCGTCGTCGGCCTGCCCGACGAGAAGTGGGGCGACCGCGTGCACGCCGTCGTCGCCGGTCGCCCCGACCTCGATGTCGAAGGTCTCAAGGCGTGGGCGCGCGACAAGCTCGCCAATTACAAGCGGCCCAAGGACATCGTGGTGTGGCCGGAACTGCCGAAGAGCGCGGCGAACAAGATCCTGCGCCGCGAGGTGCGCGACCGGCTGATCGCCGAGCAGGGCTGACGCGGATTGCGTGAGGAGGATGCATGACCGCTAACGTCATCGAAGCCAACGCGGTCGATTTCCCCGATCGCGTCCTGGCGCGCTCACACGAGCGTGCGGTACTCGTCGATTTCTGGGCAGCCTGGTGTGCGCCCTGCCGGCAGTTGGCGCCGCTGCTCGAGGATCTCGCCGTGCGCCACGTCGACGGGCTCGATGTGGTCAAGGTCGATAGCGATGCCGAGCCGGGGCTCGCCGCCGAGTACGGCGTGCGCAGCCTGCCGACCCTGCTGCTGTTCCGCGCCGGCGCCGTGGTCAGCCGCATGGTGGGTGTGCAAGCGCCGGCCGCGCTCGAAGCCCTCGTCGCACCACACCTGCCACGGCCGACCGACGGTGCCGTGGAAGCCGCGGCCGCGCGCCTCGCCGCCGGCGAGGCGGAAGCGGCCCGTACCCTGCTCGAGAACGCGCTGACGGTCGACGCTGCCGATTACCGCGTCCATCCTCTGTTGGCAGAAGCCCTGGTCGAACTCGGATCGCTCGACGAGGCGGCGGCCCTGTTGCACGGGCTGCCCGCCAACGTCGCCGTCGACGACACCGTCACGCGGGTCAAGGCGCGGCTCGAACTCGCGCAGGCCAGCGCCACCGCGGCCGGTGCACCGGACGATCCGATCGCCGGCACCTACGCCCGCGCGCTCGCCCAGGCCGGCGCCGGCGATCACGACGCCGCGGTCGAGGACCTGCTCGGATTGCTGCCGGCACAGCGCGACTGGCACGACGGCGCGGTGCGGCGAGCGCTCTTGGACATCTTCAAGGTGCTGGAGGGTGACCAGCGCCTGAAGGCCTGGCGTACGCGCATGGCGCGCAGTCTCAACTGAGGGACGTTCGTTTGTCGTCGGCCACGCGACCGCGGCGACCGTGACCGCCGATGCGCTCCAGCCCGGCTCCGTCTTGCGGCTGGGCACCCCTGCCGCTCCCGGCGGTCGCGCCGTGCGCGTGCTCTTCGCCCGCTGGGGTCTGGGCGTGAGCTGGCTCGCCGGCGGGGCGGCCATTCCCGGCAGCTACTGGGGTGAATGCGAGGCCGGGCTGGTCGGCGCAACGCTCTGGGTGCGCGCTGACACGCCGGTGCACTCGGCCCTGCACGAGGGCTGCCACTGGGTGTGCGCTGACGAGGCGCGTCGCGCGGGCATGCACACCGATGCCGGCGGCACCGACCTCGAGGAATGCGCCGTGTGCTATCTCTCGATCCTGCTTGCCGACGCCATCCCCGGTTGTGGCCAGGCGCGCCTGCTCGCCGACATGGACGCCTGGGGTTACTCCTTTCGTCTCGGCAGCGCGCGCGCATGGTTCGAGCACGATGCGGCCGATGCCCGCGGTTGGCTCGTGCGCGAGGGTTTGCTGCGCCCCAGCCGGCAGCGCGGGCAACGCGGGGGCGTGGCGCCGCGCGGCGCGGCACGGAACACGGCATTGCCGGCAGGCTGACGACGGAGCACGGCGCCGGCCATGGCGGGAGCCCTTCAGGTCGCGCGCGACGGCAGGCATGCCGCGTGGGGCGGGGCTGGCGCGGTGACGCCGCGGTTGCTCTAATCGGCGCCGGGCAGCCGTGCGCCGGGGAGATGCCGATGAGCCTGACCGTGATGCCGATCACCGAATCCTTCGTTGCCGAGATCGGCGACGTCGATCTCGGTACACCGCTCACCGACGCCGATTTCTCCACCATCGCGGCGGCTTTCGCCGACTACGCGGTCCTGGTGTTCCCCGCGCAGCAACTCGACGAAACAGGGCAGCTCGCCTTCGCCCGGCGCTTCGGCCCCATCGAGCCGAACTTCCTCGCCGTCAACGCCGAACAGAAGTTTCGCGTCACGCCGGAACTCATCGACATCTCCAACCTGACCCCGGAGGGCGCCATCTGGGATGCCGACAGCCGCATGCGCGAGTTCTATGTCGGCAACCAGCTCTGGCATACCGACAGCTCGTTCAAGTACGTACCGGCCAAGGCCTCGATGCTCTACGCGCGTGCGGTCGCGCCATACGGCGGCCATACCGAGTTCGCCGACCTGCGCGCGGCCTACGACGCGCTGCCGGCCGCGACCCGCGCGCGCATCGCGGGCCTCATCGCCGAGCACGACATTGCGGTGTCGCGGGCCAAGACGGGCTTCAGTGACTTCACGCCGGCCGAACGGACCGCGTTGCCGCCCGTGCCGCAGGTGATGGTGCGAACGGTGCCGGAGTCGGGCCGGCGCACGCTCTATCTCGCTTCGCATGCTGGACGCGTGCGCGGGATGCCGGAGGAAGCCGGGCGCGCCCTCATCGACGAGTTGATGGCACACGCGACCCGCCGGGAGTTCGTCTACACCCACCGCTGGCGGGTCGGTGACCTGGTGCTGTGGGACAACCGCTGCACGCTGCACCGCGGCACGCCGTTCGACGATCGTCGTCACGTGCGCGACATGCTGCGGGCGACGATCGCGGACCGCGCCAATACCTGCGAACAGGCGGGGATCGTCGTCGCTTCCTGAGCCGCGGCGCGCGCGATACGTCAATCGAGCATGTAGAGGGCCAGCGCGGTGCGCTCGGCCGGGCCGAAGCCGAGCCATTCGTCGAGGTAGGTTTCCAGGTCGCCGCAACGCCGGTCGATCGCGTCCAGCGAGGCGCGCACGAAATCGCCGTGTGCCGACATCACCACCTCGATGGCGTCCGGACGCGCCCGTTCGGTGAACACGTCGACCGGTTGGTGTTCGCAGTTGCTGAGTTCGAAGTCCTCGACGATGACTTCGCGGGGCACGCCCAGCGCACCCAGAATGAGCGCGACGGCGATGCCGGTGCGGTCCTTGCCGCTGGTGCAGTGGATGAGGAAGGCGGCGCCGTCGTCGCGCAACAGCTCGGCGAGGATGTCGCCGAAGGCGTCGGCATGCTCGAAGGGGATGCGTGCGTAGTTGTCGCACATCAGGGCGTGGGCGCGCGCGCCATCCGCCAGACCGCGATTCACCTGGGTAAACAATTCGACCGAGCCGCGCGGGTGCAGCCCGCGATGCAGAAACCGCGGCGGGCGGCCGGGCGGCAGTCGATCGGGCGCACGGGCGCGTTCCTCGTCGTAGCGCAGGTCGATGACGGTGCGCACGGCGAGCGTTTCGAGACGCTCGAGGTCTGCGCGGCTCAGGCGTGACAAGCCGTCGGCGCGAATGATCACGCCGCGGCGGGTGGTGCGGCCGGAGTGCGCGGGCAGGCCGCCGAGATCGCGGACGTTACGGGCACCGTCGAAGAGGATGGCGCGGGCTAAGGGTTCGTTGGACATGGGCGCAAGTACGACGGCGACGTGGGCGAGGGCGAATTCTAGCCTGGATATCGCGCGCGTCCGCGGCAACGGTCGGCGCGTCGATGGTGGCGGCAGCGAAGTGGAGATTCCGGGCTAGAATTCGCCGGCCGCATGCGCCGGCGGCGAGGCCCCGCGCGATGACCGGGCGCGACGCGCCGCGATGGCGTAGGGCGACTGCATGGGCCCATCGCGTGCGCCGGCGACACACGCGTCATCGGCGGATTATCGGGCGACCACCGGACGGCGACGGCACCAGCGACGGTGAACAGCGCGATGAGGATCACCGCGCCAGAAGCGGTGAGATTACGGCGGAGGCAAAGCGAGGAAAGCGATGTGCAGTTCATCGACCTGAAACAACAGTACCAGGCCCTGAAGCCGGTCATCGATGCACGCATACAGCGCGTTCTCGACCATGGCCAGTACGTCATGGGGCCGGAGGTGGCGGAACTCGAGGAACGCCTGGCCGCTTACGTCGGCCGGCGGCATTGCATCGGCGTTGCCAGTGGCACCGACGCCCTGTTGATCGCCTTGATGGCACTCGGCATCGAGCCCGGCGACGAGGTCATCACCACGCCGTTCACGTTCATCGCCACGGGCGAGATGATCGCGCTGCTGGGCGCGAGACCTCGCTTCGTCGACATCGAACCGCGCACCTACAACCTCGATCCGGAGCAGTTGCAAGCCGCGATCACGCCGCGCACGCGCGCCATCATGCCGGTGAGCCTGTACGGACAATGCGCGGATTTCGACGCGATCGGCACCATCGCCGAGCGGCATGGCATTCCGGTCGTCGAGGACGCGGCGCAGAGTTTCGGCGCGAGCTACAAGGGCCGGATGTCGTGTGCGCTGGCGAACATCGGCTGCACCAGCTTCTTTCCGTCCAAGCCCCTCGGCTGCTACGGCGACGGCGGCGCCTGCTTTACCGACGACGATGCGCTGGCCCTGCGCATGCGCGAAATCCGCGTGCACGGGCAGGACCGCCGGTACCACCATCCGATCATCGGCATCAACGGTCGCCTCGACACCCTGCAGGCCGCAGTACTGCTGGCCAAGTTCGACACCTTCGCCGAGGAGGTGGCCGCGCGCGGGCGGCTCGGCGCCCGTTATACCGCCCTGCTCGCGACACACTGCCCGGGCGTGCGCACGCCGCACGTGGAGGACTGGAACACCTCGGTGTACGCGCAGTACACGATCCAGGTCGACGACCGAGACGCGGTCGTCGCGGCGCTGGCCGCGGGTGACATCCCCACCGCCGTGCATTACCCGGTCCCGTTACACCTGCAACCAGCGTTTGCCGCTCTCGGCCATGGGCCAGGGAGCTTCGCCGTGGCCGAGGCGGCGGCCGCGCGCGTGCTCAGCCTGCCGATGCATCCGTTCCTGTCCGCGCAGGACCAGGACCGCGTGGTCGCGGCGCTGGCGAGGGCCTGCGGCGGCGCTTGAGGTAGCCGTGCCGAGTTGCACCCCGCGCCCCTTCCGGGGACGTTCACCGTTACAAGACCAGCAGGGTGACCAGCACGAAGTAGATGAACAGGCTGGCGACGTCCTGCACGATGGTGCAGATGGGGCCGCTGCCGAGTGCCGGGTCGGCGCCGAAGCGCCTGAACAGCCATGGCAGGCCAAAGCCGACCACGGCCGAGACCGCGCCGCCGCCGAGCACGGCAAGGCCGACGGCCAACGCCAGGGCCGGGTGGTCGAACGCGAGATGCACGGCGACACCCGAGAGCGTGCCCAGGGTTGCGCCGACGGCGAGACCGATCAGGAGTTCGTCGCGTAGGAGGCTCCCGATCTGCACATCCTCGTCGGCGAGCCCGCGTACCGCGACGGATACGGCCTGGGTGCCGATGGCACCGGCGATGTAGACCAGCGCGGGGACGAAGAAGGCGACCATGGCATCGGCCGCGAAGGCCTCTTCGTAGGCGGCCATGACGCTGGTGACGGCTGCGGAGGCAGCGAGGCCGAAGATGAGCCACGGCAGGCGCCGGCGGTAGCGATCGCGGAGTGGGGCATTGAAGGCCACTTCCGGGCCTTCTGCGTGCGGCGCGATGCCGGCCAGGCGTTGCAGGTCTTCCATGTGCTCGTCACGCAGGATGCGGAACAACGCTTCGGGCGGCACGGCACCGATGAGGCGGTTGGACTCGTCGACCACCGGCACGGCAATCATGTTCAGCGCAATGGCGAGCATCGCGATCTGTTCCTGGTCGGCATCGGCCCGGACCGCCTCGTGTTCTTCCTCCATGATGTCGCCGAGGCAGTGATCGCCGTCGGCGAGGAGATCGTTGATGCGCACGATGCCTTCGAGGTGTCCATCGGCGTCGACGACAAAGATCGTGTCGGCGCAGGCGAACCGCTGGCCGCGCAGGATGCGCAGCACTTCGCGCACGGGCGTGACAGCGGTCGCGCGCGGAATGCCGTCGACCATGTGTGCCGCCGCGGTCTGACCGGCGCGGGTCGCGGGGATGTCGGACGTCGGCGTCACGGGTGATCCGGATTCCGGCAGGGTTCGTCGGCCGGCGGCGTGGCTGTCCGGCAGCGGGCGATCATGCGGAAGCGAACGCGGGCTTGCGATGGTGCCGAGTGCGTGCGTCGACGTCAGGCATCGAACGGTGGACGCTCGCCGCGGTAAGCCGGTTGCTCGACGAGTTCGAGCCAGATGCCGTCGGGATCCTTGAAGACGACCACGCGACGCTCGCCGGCTTCGCCCATGTCCCAGGTCTCGATGTCGCCGACCGCGGCGTGACCGGTGGCGAGCAGGCGCGTGCGGGCGGCCGCGATGTCGTCGACTTCGAAAGCGACGCGACTGATACCGAGATGGTTGGCCTCGGCATAGGGTTCGCCATACGGGCCCGGTAGCGTCCACTCGAGCACGTCGATGGGGCTGCGCGTGTCGCTGCGTACGCTCAACAATGCCGCGGCGAAGTTCATGTCGCCGCCGTGGACGCTGCCGTGCGGCGCGCGCAGCAGGTCGCCGAGCGCGCCGCTGCCGGGCGGCTGCGGTGTCGCCGGGGCCAGGTAGTAGGCGAGATCGAGGCCGATGGTCTCGCGGTAGAAGCGGTAGCTGCGCGCGAGATCACGTACGTTCAGGTTGCAGTGATGCATCATGCCGGCGTAGCTACTGGCGGCGTCGCCGGCCTCGATCATCTCCAGCGTGCTGCCGTCGGGATCGCGGAAGGCGAACACGCGCACGCCGAATCCGTCCGGGCTCAGTGTGATCCAGCTCGGTTCGCCGTAGGGACGCCCCCCATGGTCGAGAACGCGGCCGTAGGCCGCGTCGAGATCCGGCACCAGCGAGTTCTGCCGGTAGATGCCGACGTGGTTGGCCTCGACGTACGGGCGACCGACCGGCCGCGGTTCCAACCATTCGACGAGATGCAGATGGCGAGCCGGGAATTCGGCGACGAGGGCGCCGGGCGGGCGCGGGTGCGCGCGGCTTTCGAGCACCCAGCCACGACAACGGCCACGCGCGATACCGAGGCCCGGATAGGCCTGCGGCGGGCCGTCGATGCGGCACACCCTGCACACCGGGAAGGTGGCCTCGTAGAAAGCGAGGGCACGATCGAGATCGGAGACGTTGATGACGGTATGTGCGAAACGATTGAGGTGGCCGCGCAGACCGTACTCGAGGCGAGTGATGCTCGATTTCATGTGTATTCCCGCTTTGCATGCAACGCGCGTCGTTCCCATCCCGACGGCCGCCGGTGCCCCGGCAGGTCTCGAGGCTCGGTGCGCGACCCGCGAAGCGCGGATTCTAGGGGGATTCGCTGCACTCCGCAGGAAGTCGCGCGACGTTACCAACCGGCTGTCGGGACGCGCCTGTCGCCCAGTGGCGACTCGTGTGGCGGGCGACGTCGCTGGCACCGCCCCGGTGTAGCTGGCGCTGGGCAATCCGCCTGCGAGGTTCGGGCCGCGGTGCGACCTTCACGCCGTGCGCGCTGAGGGTCGCCGGCCCGCCGGGGCGGACAATTGCCGACAGCGCCGCGGAGCGCACCCGAGATCGCGGCGGTTCGCCTACAATGCGCGGGCGTGCAGTTGGCCGCATCATCCCGGGACGAAAAGCCATGCAGGTCGCGAGTATCGGGCGGGTCTACGTCAAGGCCACGCAGTTTCTCACCCCCTCGGCGGTCGACGTCGACGAAGACGGTATTCGCCATGATCGCGCCTTCGCCCTGATCGAAGGCGACGACAAGTTCGTCGGGTCCGATGAACATCGGACCTTCCTGCCGCTGCGTTTCGATTACGACCCGGTGGCGGAAAGCCTGTTGCTCGAACTGCCCGACGGCCGGCGAGTCGAAGGTCCGGCAACAGCGGGCGCGCGCCGTTTCGGCATCGACCACTTCGGGCTCCGCACGATAGAAGTCGCCGAAGTGGAGGGTCCCTGGCGCGAAGCGCTGAGTACGTTTGCCGGTCGACCGATCGGTCTTGCGCGTTGCCTCACCGCCCAGCGAGCCATTGACGTGTTCCCCGTGACGCTCGTCACCACCGGTGCGCTCGCCTGCCTCGCGCGCCAGCTCGACGCGGTCGTCGATCCCGTGCGCTTTCGCGCCGGCCTGGTCATCGACGAGCAGCAGGAACACGCCGAGGACGGCTGGGACGGGCGCCGTCTACAGGTCGGGGAAGCCGTGCTGCGCGTGCGTACGAGCGTGCCGCGCTGCGCGATCCCGGGTTTCAATCCGCGCACGGGCGAACGCGACCAGGACGTCATGAAGAGCCTGATGCGTTACCGTGACAAGGTCGGCCTCCCCGACGGCCTGTTGCCGGGCTACGCGACCCCGGGTTTCGCGAGCTACGCCGAAGTGCTGAAGCCTGGGCGGGTAGCGGTCGGTGACGTAGTGGCATTGCTGGATTGAAGCGGTCACCGCGGGCCTGGCGGATCAGCCCGCGCGCCACCCCCACAAGTCGTCGAACTGGTTCCACGCGAGCGACGGTCAGGTCGGAGCCAAGCGTGTCGCCCGAGTTCGGCGTGCGGGTGCTGACCGCGCACAGCGGTTGCAGCGGACCAGTCGGTGAGCACCTGCCCGATGCACGTTGCCGCAGAGCTCGTCCGGGCCGCCGATGCACCCGGCGAATTGTGGGCACAGTGCTCACCGGTTGGCGCCCGCCTGCACCGTGCCAGCGTGCGTTGGCGCCCGGCAGGGGCAGTCGCCAAACGGGGCGGCATCGGTAGCGACCGCATCCAGGCGAGGACCAGTTCGAGAATGCATGCACCTGCGCTGCGGCATCGCACGGGTGTCGCAAGCCGGTCGCCGTGTGTCTGCGTCGACACCTCGCTCTGCCCGTTCGGCGCACGGTACTCGACGGTGGCTCCGTTTCAGCGCGACGAGCCAATGCCGGAGATGCCGAAGCGGGTGCCGTGGTCGTCGGGTGCCGGCGTGATCCGCACGACACCGGCGC
This sequence comes from Gammaproteobacteria bacterium, assembly GCA_050184115.1. Classification (GTDB taxonomy): domain Bacteria; phylum Pseudomonadota; class Gammaproteobacteria; genus JACKNG01. The sequence continues at coordinate 23,198 of JBFXAQ010000015.1, forward strand.
TACCTGGCAGCACGAGTGCTACCGGTGCAACGGTGTCTTGCGCGAGCGCGACGTGTGCGACAGCACCGCCCCGCGCGACACTGAGGGTGCCGTGATCAGGCGCCGCGACGAGCAGGAGGCGGCGTAGCGGCGTCGCGTCGGCATCGCGCCGTGGCACGAGTTCCACCCACTGGTCGACCGCATCAAAGCGGATGTCGAGGTAACCCTCACCAGGCCAACTGGTGGTCGCCGGTTGCCATGCGAACTTGACACCTGCAGCGGCACGGATATCGACCCGCCCGGTGAGCGGCTGCCATTGCGGATCGACGCGCGTCGAGCGGGTGGCTACTGCGATCAGCAGTGTCGCGGCCGTGAACACCGCGAGCAAGGCAAGTACGGCGGGGCGGCCCACATCGTCAGTGGAGCGACGTGACCACAACAGGATTGCCAGTAGCGCCAACAGCGTGAGGCCGAGGACGATACTCGATGTGGAACTGACCTCGAAATACCCGGGATCGAAGCCGAGGGCCTGTTGGAAGCGCGGTGAACAAATGCGCAGCGCAGCGATGCCCGCGAACACGGCGCCGAGAGCCGGTGCTCGTGCCGCTTCCACGGAGCGGCTCAGTGCGACGGGCAGCAACGCGAGGAAGCTGTAGTAGTAGGTAAACGGCGTCGCCAGACAGTAGATCGACACCGTCCCACAGACGACGGTGCCGAGTACGGGATCGGCGCGTAAGGTGGCGACTAGGCTGCCGACGACCATCGCGCCGGCGATCGCGACGATAATCGGCTGCACGGTATTCAGGTCGTAGGAGGTCAGCGTCACCCAACGCTCGAGCGCGGCGAGCGAATCAGCGCCGCCGCTGAACTCCGGCCACGAGCCCACAGCCCAGGTTCGCCCGACCGTTGCGAGGCCGATGGAATTGTTGCCGAAGTGCACGACGCGATCGCCCAGGATGTGCAGGAACTCGGTCCACGCCGGGCTGCCGAAAACGAGCAGCGTTCCGCCCAGCAGGCACGCGGTCGTGACGACGCCCGCGGTCACGTAGCTCCTTATCACACCTGCCGAGCGTTGATTGAACTGCCCCCACAGGGCCGCAGCCGCGAACATCACCGGAAACACGCGCATGAGCGCGGCACCCGCGAGCAGAATGCCGGCAGCGCGCTGTTGCCGTTGGCCGAGCGTGCAGATACCGCCGACCAGCGCACTCAGCCACAGTGAGCGTAGGAAACTGCCCGCGTTCCAGCCGAAACCAGCCAGCGGGTTCGTGAAGTAGACCAGCAGGTAGCCAAGCACCACGTCGCGACCAAAGGTCCGCCATACGAGGAATGGCACAAGCATCAGCAGCAGCACCTGGTCGAACAACGGAAAAGCGATGAGCGTGGCCCGCGACAGGGGGACCAGGTTGGCGGCCGGGTGAGCGAGAAGGTTCCATGTAGGTGGCGAGTTGTTACCCAGATCGGTGAGTATTCCGCGCCACAGGTCGGTCTCCGCGTCGTAGTCGAGCAGCACTCGGAGGTCGGCCAGCCACGTGTCCCAACGCGCCGCCGTGAAGCGGTTTCGACAACCGGAACCGGTCTCCCCGGCAGCCACGGGGCGGGGCGCCCGCCAGGCGTGTTCGAGATCGCGCACCTGTCCGATGGCTGGCACCGCGACGCCCGCTTGCGCGAGCGATGCGAAGCCGTCGACCGCGCAGCGGTAGATGCGAGTATGACCGAGCTCCGGGTAGTACTTGGCGCCGAGAAAGTAGTGGAAGTAATCGTGCAAGTGCACGCGCATCCACTGCGGTGATTGCCACCAGACCGAGGTATAGCTGACGCCGGCAGCGACGACTGCGGCCGATACCAGTGGTCTCAACCACGCCTGCTGCGCGACATTGCCGCGCGCGAGCAGGATGAGCCCGGCGCCGCCACAGACCAGAGACAGCCAACTCAGCAAATCGAGCGCATCCATCCGGTATCATCTCGCGCCGCGCGAAGGCGGGGTAGCGCGGGTCAACCCGCGCCGGCCAGGATCGCACTCGACATTCCGGCCCAGATAACGATTGTGGCAAGCAGCGGCGGGTCCCTGAGGACCGTTTCGGCTGGCGATTCGCCGGCAGAGTGGTAATCGACGAGCCAGCCGTAGCGAAACAGCCCGAACATCACCAGCGGTACCGTCGGCACCAGCGCAGGCCGCACGGACATCACGAACAGGGCGTAGAACACGAGCGCGCTGGTGCCGGCCATCAGGGCGTAGCGGTCGAGCAGGGCAACCGAGTAATAACGCAGGACGTGGCGCGATTCCGGGGTTGCGCCGACCAGTTCCTGGCGCCGTTTCACCACCGCCAGGTACAGCGCAAGGCTGAGCGTGGTGACGAACATCCACGATGAGACCGGTACGTCGATCGCGACCGCGCCGGCATAGACACGCAGGACGAAACCGCTGGCGACGACGAACACGTCGATGACGGGTAAGCGTTTCAGGACGCGCGTGTGGACGACATTCAGCGCGATGTAGAACGCGAGCACCGCTGCGAGGTGTGCGAAGCGCAGGGCACAGAGCGCGAGTATGGTATACAGCACGAGCAACAACCATCTGGCGTCGGTCGCGGCGAGCACGCCGCTGGCCAGCGGCCGGCTGTGCCGTTTGCGCGGATGGGCGCGGTCTTCCTCGATATCATGAAGATCATTGAAGACGTAAACTGCGGACGAGGCGATGCAGAACAACGCGGCTGCGAAGGCGACTTCGAGTACGGCGCGGGGATCGCGGAACGCGCCCGCGAAAAGGAGTGGCGCGAACACGAAACCGTTCTTGAGCCAATCTCGCGGACGCAGCAATGCCATTCGAGCGGCGAAGCGCCGGCCGCGGCGGGATTCGGCGATGTCACGCATGGCGCAAGTCATCTGCTGGAAGCGGCAAACCGCCAAGGATTATAGGGTACGGCCGCGGCGCCGCGCCCTGATTTCGGGGCAACGATGCGCCTGACCGGTTGGGGACGCTTTCCGGTTGCGGAGTGCAGCGTCGCACGGCCCGTCACCGTTTCGGCGGCGATGCAGGCGATACAGCTTTCAAAGGTGCCCCTGACGGTCCGCGGCATGGGCCGCAGTTACGGCGACGCTGCGCTCGGTGACAACGTGATCGACACTCGCAGCTTGCATCACTTGTTCGAGTTCGACGAATCGAGCGGCGAGCTTCTTTGCGCAGCGGGCACGACAGTTGCCAAGATCATCAGCCTGCTCGGGCCACGCGGATTCATGCCCGCCGTCGTGCCGGGCACGGCGGACGTCAGCGTCGGCGGCGCGGTAGCCAGCGATGTTCATGGCAAGAATCATCATCGTGACGGCTCGTTCGGCGATTTCGTCACGCGACTGGACGTCGTCACCGCGTCCGGTGAACTCGTCAGCTGCAGCCCCGTGGCGGATCGTGCTCTGTTCGACGCCACCATAGGCGGCATGGGGTTGACCGGGCTCATCGTTCGTGTCGGCTTGCGCCTGCGTCGCATCGCTTCCGGCATGATTGACCAGGACCTGCGGGCGACCCATTCGCTCGACGAGACGCTCGACGCCCTCGATGTCGCCGCCGCCGCTGCATATGTCGTTGCCTGGATTGACGTACACGGATCTGCGTCACGTCGCGGGCGCGGGCTGGTCATGAGCGGCGAGCATGCGGTCGATGACGCCCCCCTTGCGACGACGCGTGCTGCGCTCGAAATCCCGTTCGAGTTGCCATCGGGGCTCATCAATCGCCCGTTGACCCGCATGTTCAATGCGGGCTACTACATGCGCGGGCGACGCCGCGGAGCGAGCGGACGCGTGCCACTGCACGCCTTCTTTTTTCCGCTCGACGGACTCGGTTCTTGGCATCGTCTTTACGGCAAGAGCGGGTTCGTTCAGCATCAGAGCGTGGTTCCGCTGCAGGCGCGAGGCGTGCTGTCGGCGATGCTGGATGTGATCGAGGCGGCAGGTGTCGCATGCCCGCTCGCGGTGCTGAAGAGGCTGGGAACGGAGAGTGGACGCCCGTTGTCCTTTCCCATGGCCGGCTACACGATGGCGTTGGACTTTCCGCGGAGCGCCCGGACGCTCGAGATGATGAGCCGACTTGACGAAATAGTCGCCGCCGTGGGCGGACGGATCTACCTGGCCAAGGATGCGTGCATGTCCGCGCGTATGCTGCGTGCCGGCTACCCCGGCCTGGACGCGTTTCAGACCACGCGCGAGCGCGTCGACGCCACGGGGCGTTTTACGTCGCTGCAGGCTGCACGCCTCGGCTTGTGACAACCGCTAGATACCTCATTGTCGGCGCAACCTCGGCCATCGCCGAAGCGTTCGCCGCGCGCGCCGCCGCCGCGGGCGGTGCGCTCTATCTCGCCGCGCGAAACGTCGAGCGCCTGGTCGCGCTGGAGAAGGACCTGGGATTCCACGGTGCGGCGGCCGTCTTGACCGCCGTGCTCGATGTGTCGGACCGCCACGCGCTCGCCCAGCTGCCCGCACGGGCTGCGGCGCACCTCGGTGGACTGGATATCATCTTCCTCGCGCACGGCGTTCTGCCCGCACAGGAGCGCTGCGAGAGCGATCCGGAAGTACTCGCGGCGCTCGTCGAGACCAACACGCTTTCGACCTGGATTCTTGCCGCCGCTGGCGCACGGGAACTCGCGGCGCGGGGCGGGGGAACGCTGGTAATCCTGTCATCGGTTGCGGGCGACCGCGGCCGGCGTGGCAACTATGCCTACGGCGCCTCGAAAGCCGCGCTCGACTGTTTCGCGGAAGGCTTGTTCCACCGCTACTGGCGTGACGGCGTCAACGTGCTCACGGTCAAGCCGGGATTCGTCGATACTCCCATGACCGCTGACATGGCGAAGGGACTCCTTTGGGCACAGCCCGACACGATCGCCCGGGATATCACGCATGCGATCGATGCGCGCCGACGCGTGCTGTATTCACCCTGGTTCTGGCGGCCGATCATGAGCGTCGTTCGCGCTCTCCCGACCGCGCTGTTCAAGCGCATGTCGTTCTAGTCCGCGCGATCGGTGCCCCATCCCGCGCGACGTCTCAGCCGCGATGCATCGGCGTCCTGTGTGCTGAGGGCAAGCCTCACCTGCCGCGATTTCGACAGCCAAGGGCAGGTGCATGTCGCCGGTTCCGTGATGAGTTCGGAGCCGGTATCGGTCGAGCGCGGCGCCTTGCGATACGCGTGCCGCGCGATTTCGGGCAAAGAGGTCGACGTCTCATGTGCACCCCGCATCGTGGCCATCCGCAGCGCATCGCATGGGGGCGTCGTTTCCATTTGGTGCGCGGGCAGCCAGGTCATGCAGCCGCGTGCGGACGACAGTGGCGTCCCTCGCATGATCAAAATACCAGGCATCCAGCCACTCGAGCAGCGCACGTGCGTCGTCGCGACCGAGCGCCGGCAGAGCGCGCTCGGCAGCTTCGATGACGTCAGCAATTGGGACGTAATCGACCTCGTTGTGCCCTTCGAGTGCATTCATGACCTCATCGCGATAGCGCACGACACGCGCGCTCAGGGTCGGCCCGATCCGCAGTATGCGGGGGTCGCGGCGCCCATCCGATTCGAGCGGAACGGTATCGCGGAGGAAGACGAGGTCGATACCGTTGTCGTGAAGCCAATCCTCGCTGGCCGCTTTCTCGTGACCCACCATGCCGCGTCGGACGAGCGGGGTCTGCGCGAGCGAATACTGTGTAAGACCGGTCATCTCGGCGAGGTAGGGCAGGCGAGAGTAGTAACCGAACATGCACATGCCGCCGGAGTACATCGCGCGTAGCGGTGTTGCGCCGAACACGTCATGAGCGAGGTTGCCCTCGGCCGCCCGCCGCGCCAGGGTCGTCGGCGGGTAGAAGGCATATTCCTCGGCGACGCCATGCAACCGCAGCGCCTGCCCGTCGAAGGGATCGAGCGGGAGCGCGGCGCCGGTGAGGATGAACAGGGACACCGCGTACGCGGCGCGACGGTCCAATGCATTGACGAGCCGCTCCAACACCAGGGCAAACAGCGGTAACGTCATCATGATGCGTCGGCCGTGCATGAAATCGCCGCCACTGTGAGCAACGTAGACGAGGTAGAGGGCGAACGCCGCACCAAACACCCGGCAATCGACACCCAGCGTGTGCACGAAGCGGCCGCGCAGACCGAGGAGCAGGAGCAAGGTCGCCGCAGGCAGGATCCAGTTGTCTGCGAGGAACAAGCCTATGTAGTACAGCCCCTGGGAATAATACGGATCGGCCGCGGACTTGGCGTAGAACGCCGTCGGTAACCAGGCGCCGTAATACGTCAACTTGAACGCGAGCAGTACTCCACCGACCAGGACCAGAGGGGTGACGAGCGCCGCGACGCGTCGGCCTCGCTCTCGCCAGCTATCGGCATCACCATACGCGGTGGCACCGACTCCAACCGCGGCGAACAGCGCGCCGTCCGGCCGCGTCAGCGTGGCGAGCGCGAGCAATACTCCGGCCAGCATCAGGCGCCGTTGCGAGGGTTCGTCGGTGGCGAGGTGGATGAGGCCCGCGGTTACCAGGAACGCAAAAAGGCTCGTCTCGAGGCCTCCGCTCGCCCACAGTTGCGATGCGGGCATGACCGTGATGATGCCCGCCGCGAGCGGCAGCACGGTCGTATCCGTGCGGCGCGCGTGCATACCCGCGCGCCATGCGAGTACGGCTATCAAAGCCAGCCACGCCACGATTCCCATGACTTTCGCTACGAGTTCGCCCGACAGACCGCTCGCCATCCCCGCGGCCAGAATCAAGGTCCAGAGCAGGTTCGTATAGCCCTCTACATATTCTCCTGCGTTGTAGACCAGGCCGTGCCCGTCGACGAGGTTGCGTGCGTAGCGGAGCGAGATGAACGCATCGTCGGCGAGCCAGGCGCGCTGCCACGCGCGTACGGTGGCGAGGGCCACCAGCGCGACCGCGGCGACAACGAGCCATTTGCGCCACGGCGACGGCGCGCGACGTTGCGGGGCGGGGTGAGCGGGCATCGTCGGCGAGCGCGGGGCGTTCAATGCATGCGGAATGGCATCGCCCGAGGTCGGGCGGGGTTGTCCATGAAGGACGACGCAATCCGTGTTCCAGGCCGTGACATTGGACACTCCAGCGAATCAATCCAAGGGCCGCATGACACGGTCGCCAGTTTTTCGATGACCGCCCAGGGCTTCGCTCGCACATCCGACTCGAGGGCGCGTCTCCATAGAAGGAACCGGCGGTCGTGGTCGGCTCTGATGGTGCGTCCCCTGGGCAGCTTGCCGGCATACGGCGATGACGTGGCTGTCCATCATACGGACATGTTCAGGATAGCGGTTTCGGGTGGCCGATGGTCGAAGCCGCGGCCGACGAGATGACTGCTCGCCGCTAGTACGCGCCGAGGAGCATGTGCGAGCGCATCAGCCTTCGTGCGGGGACGTGCACGGCGCGCCCGCAGGGTGAGCGTCGATGTCGAGCGGCGCGAATCTGCCGTCGACCAACAGACACGACCGGCGGTTCGCCGCCGGTGGGCGCCGCGCATCGTTCCGACAAGAGGGTGGAGCTTTTGGCTCCCCTTCGTGGACGCATATCGAACCTTGTGCATCGCACCATCTGCTCAGCTTCGCCAGATTTTCACGTCCTTTGAGGGAAAGGCAATCACTGGAGCAGTTTCGGGTCTCCAAGCGTAACGGTTTGACGGCCACCGCAAAATGATAGGCAAGTTGACCTGCGCTTCTCGGGTTGCCATTAATACCGCGGCAACCGAATTGCGTCAGCGTGTGTTTCAGGTCCTGAAGAATATTGCTCCACTGGCGCTCAGTCGCCTCCCGCGGCTGCGTCCACGTACTCCCGACGGCACCGCCAAGCCGTTGCCGTCTCTGGTTCGATGAGCAATCGGCTTCCCGCGCTGACCGCATTACGTGCATTCGAAGCGTCCGCCCGCCTTGGCAGCCACCGCAAAGCCGCCGCGGAACTCCATCTCGACCACACCGTGGTCAGCAAGCATGTCCGGAAGCTTGAAAGCGAGCTTGGCGTGCAGTTGTTGGAAACGACACCCTCCGGCACATGTCCGACGGCCGAGGGTGAGATTTATCTCCGCGACATTGCTCGGGCGTTGCAGCTCATCAGTGCGGCGACCGAAAAGCTGCGCGCGCCGGCTGCACATCCCACGCTGCACGTCGCGTGCTCGCCCGGCATAGGCATGCGCTGGCTGGCGCCGCGCATCGCGACGTTCCTTGAAGCCAATCCGGGCCTCGAAATCACTCTGCGCCCCACTGATCGTGAGCCGGACCTGCTCGGCGGCGAAGCGGACGTCGACATTCGCTATAGGGATGCCGGCGAATCATCCACGACGAAGGTATTGGAGCTCTGCTGCCCACGGATGTATCCGGTCGCCAGCCCTGATTTTCTGGCCCGTCATGCCCCTATCGCTCGACTCGAAGACCTGCTGTCGCTACCGCTTTGCCATGAAGAAACCCACGAGTATTGGCGTCTGTGGCTCCTCGCCGCCGGGCTTAGGCTCGAGCAGGCGCCGGCCGGACCTCGCTACTGGTCCGCGGCGCTGGCGGTGGAAGCCGCGCGGCACGGCCACGGTGTTGCCATCGCGAACGACTACATTGCAGCAGACGAGGTGGCGAGCGGCCGGCTGGTTGAGGTTCTGAGGACTTCGGTGATGGTCTACCCCTACGTTTTCTTGGCGCTCCGGGAACGCTGGGACGATCCGGTCGTCGCCCGTTTTCGCGACTGGGTGGTGGTGCAAATGATGCCCCAGTCCGCGCAATAATTGACCTACCCTTCCGGTATGCGCGCCGCTTATCGTTGAGTCGGCTGCAGACAACAGGGTCCCGACCATGCGCCTGAAACCACCACTGCTCCCGCCCTATGATTCGGCGCTCATCGTCGACCCGTTGCACGACGAGGAGATCGCCGGTGTTCGTGGGGCGCTGGACCGCGGTGAGGAGAGCGTCGACCCAGTCGTGTTTTCGATTGTCTACGCTCGCCTCGAGGGCATTCTGAGCGAGATGACCGAGACTATTCTCACCACCGCCCGCAATCCCATCCTGTACGGGGCCAAGGACTTCACCTGCACGCTCATGAGCACCCGGGCCGAAGTCCTGTCGATGCACGATTGCCTGCCGGTGCACGTCGGGACGATGAGCCCGGCGCTGCGCTTCGTTGTTCGTGCGTTCGGAGACGACATTCGCGAAGGCGACGTATTCGTGAACAACGCATCCTTCGCCGGCAACGCGCACGTCGGTGACTGGACGATGTTCGCGCCGGTCTTCCACGATGGCTGCCTCGTCGCGTGGGCCGCAAACAAATGCCACATCATCGACACCGGCGCCCATGTACCGGGGAATGTCGATTTCTATGCGGGCGATGTCTACGAGGAAGCAATTCATTTTCCCGCCGTGCGGGTGTGTCGGGTGCACGAACCCATTGAGGACCTCGTTCGGTTCATTGCCTACAACTTTAGATTCCCGGAAACCTGGTACGGGGACTTCCTCGCGCAGTTGGGCTCGCTGTGGACCGCAGAGAAGCGTTTGCATGAGTTGTGCGAGCGCTTTTCGCTTGCCACCGTTCAGGGATGCCTGGCCGAGGCACTTCGCTACGGCGAAAGACGCATGGTGGAGGAGATCGCGCGCCTCCCGCGCACCGAGGTCGAGGTTTCGATGATCGGTGAACGCATCGAAGGATTCTTCCCGGATGGCGTGCCGCTCAAGTTGCGGCTTTCGATAGACCCGGATGCCGGTCGCATCGTCTTTGACTACACCGACATGCCGGATCAACAGGCATTTGGCTACAACCTGACCTACGCGACGGCGCGCTGCTCTGCGCTGCAGGGCACGCTGCCTAATCTCGATCCGACCATTCCTACCAACGACGGCGCCTTGAACCGCATCGAAGTAAAACTGCGCGAAGGGGCGATTGCCGGTATCCCGCGTTGGCCAGTGGGCACCTCGGCCGCGACCATCGCGCTGTGCGACGAGGTTACCAACCTCGTGTTCAAAGCCTGGGCCGAGGTCCTGCCGGGCCGCGGGATGGCCGGCATGGGGGAGTACTGCGCAGCAAATTTCTTCGGTTCCGGCCACGCGGAAGCGACCAGTGAGTCCTACGTCCATGCCTTCTACCTCGCAGCGAGTGGTGGCGGCGCCGTGCAGGATCACGATGGCATTCCGCACATGTTTGGTGCCTGCATCATGGGCAACATGGGCTACGAGTCGATCGAGCTGGTCGAGCTCGCGCGGCCGCTCATCGTCTGGGATGTTTCTGCGGTGCCGGATTCCGGCGGTGCCGGTATGTTTCGTGGCGCGCCCGGAGTCAGCCAGACGATTCAGCCACGGGGACACACGATGCATCTCAACTATTGCGGGTCGGGGCATACCTGTCCGGCGTTCGGCCTCGACGGTGGCGCCCCCGGACGCGGAGCCGCGCATCGCATCATCGGGCTCGCATCGGGGGAGACGGTCGTTGCACTCGACAATGCCGGCAGTGCCGATGTCGCACCGGACCAGGCGTGGGTCGCCAGCACGGGTGGCGGCGGTGGCTACGGTGACCCGCGTGAGCGCGCCGCGACCGCTGTCGTCAACGACGTCGTGGATGGATTCGTGTCGCCGGAGGCGGCGCGCGAGAACTACCGCGTTTGCCTGGCCTGGCAGAACGGCCAATGGCATCTCGACGAGGCCGCGACTCGCGCGCTGAGAGCTGGAGACTGAGTGGTGGGCTACCAGATCGGCACAGACATCGGCGGTACGTTCACCGATCTCGTCCTCGCGCGCGACGGCCGTCTGCTCGGTCGCTACAAATCCCCGACGACGCCAGGCGAGCTGTCTCGCGGGGTGCTGGATTGTCTCGCACTGGCCGCGCAGGGCGCAGGTCTGAATACGCCCGGCCTGCTGCGGGGTACGGACGTTTTCGTTCACGGGTCGACAGTCGCCACGAACGCCGTGCTGGAGCAACGCGGTGCGCGATGCGGCGTGATCTGCACCCGCGGCACGCGATACACCCTGTGGCGAGGTGAAGGCCGGCGCCGGGACATTTTCAATTTCACGGCGCCGCCGCGCGCGCCGCTGGTCCGCCCGTACCTTTGCCAGGAAGTGGATGAACGTGTCGACCGTGATGGCCAGGTGCTGCGTCCGCTGGCCGAGGACGATGTCATCGCAGCGATTGAGCGCCTGCGTGAACTCGGGTGCACTGCGGCCGCAATCTCTCTCCTGTGGTCGGTGCGCAACCCAGACCACGAGCAACGTGTTGCTGCACTCGTGCGCCAGCACTGGCCTGAGGCCGCCCTCAGTTTGTCGAGCGAGGTGCAACCGATTTTGCGCGAGTACACGCGCATGTCCTGCACCGTGCTCAATGCGATGCTGAAGCCGGTGGTCGCCGACTACCTCACCGGGCTCGACGCTGATCTGCGTACACACGACTTTGCGGGCGAACTCTTGATCGTGACGTCCGACGGTGGTCTTCAGCCCGTGAGCGAAGTGTCGGAACGTCCGGTGTACATGCTCTTTTCCGGGCCGGCTACCGGACCCGGCGCTGCGGCTCACTTCGCGGCCAGCGAAGCTGGGCAGGATTGCCTGCTCATCGACATGGGCGGTACCAGCTTCGACGTAAGCACGGTAATCGGCGGTCGTATTGCGGTGACCCGCGACGGACGCATCAACGACTACCCGACCGGAGTCTCGGCCGTGCAAATCCTGACCTTGGGCGCGGGCGGCGGCAGCGTCGCCTGCGTCGATGAGGGCGGGTTGCTGCGCGTCGGCCCGCGTAGTGCGGGGGCGCAACCCGGACCCGCCTGCTATGGTCGGGGCGGAACCGAAGCGACCGTGACGGATGCTTACCTGGTGCTGGGCTATCTCGCCGCTGAACGCTTTCTTGGCGGGCGCATGATGCTCGACCGAGCGGCGGCGACTGCGGCTATAGAGCAACACGTTGCTCGACCGCTCGACATTTCCATCGAGGACGCCGCTCTCGGCATTTGCCGCGTTGCCAACGAGTCGATGATTAACGGCATCCTCGAGATGACCGTCCGCCGCGGCATCGATCCGCGGCGGCTGCTGCTGGTAACGGGCGGGGGTGCAACCGGGGTTGCCGCGGTCGAGCTCGCGCGCGAACTTGGCATCAGCCGCGTAGTCGTGCCGCGCGAAACTTCAGTGCTGTGTGCTTTCGGCGCGCTGAACGCCGACCGGCAATGGTCCAGTGTGGCAAGCCATCCAACCAGCTTGCGGGCCTTCGACTACGATGCGGTCAATGCGACGGTGGCGCGACTCTTTGCTGCCGGCGAGGCTTTTCTAGAACGTCTGCGCGTGCCCGCAGCGGCACGCCACATCGAGATCTTTGCGGCGGCACGCTATCCGATGCAGGTAACCGAGATCGAGGTGCCCTGTCCGTCGAGCGTCCTCGACGCTCGCAGCGTTGCGCAGGTCGCAGATCGTTTTCACGCGGCCCACCAGGAACGCTACGCCGTGTCCGAGCCGGGATCGGATGTCGAGTTCGTCATGTGGCGCGTGGTCGCGCGCGGGGCCAACGCCGGCATTGCCGGGGGGGGCGACGGCACCTCCGCCGAGCCGTTTGTGATAGGGGATACCGAGCTTTTCGATGCGGAGAGTCGAACTCGCCGCGTCGTGCCGCTCATCGACATCGAGCGGATGGGTGTCGGCGACGTAGTCACTGGTCCCGCGTTGATGGTGGCGGCGGATACCACGGTCGTCGCGCCGGCGGGGACGCGCGTCAGCGCACGGAGTGGCGGCCACCTGTTGATCGAGATCGACTTAACCGGGAGATATTGATGCGCATCGCAGTCGTCGGTGCCGGCGCCATGGGAGCAGACATTGTCAGTGAGCTTGTGCGCCGCGAACCCGAGCTGGCGCTGACCGTGGTTGACGCCGATGGTGCACGGGCTCGCTCAGTCGTCGAGCGGTCAGGCCTCAAGACAGCTGCGGCCAGCACTTGCGACGCAGGCGACCTGGAGGCGCTGACCCGGTTGCTTTCCAATGCAACCGTAACCGTGAACGCTGCCCAGTACGGCGTCAACCTCGACGTGATGCGCGCCTGCCTGGCGGCCGGCAGCCACTACCTCGACCTCGGCGGCATGTTTCACATCACGCGTCGCCAAATGGCGCTCGGTGCGGAGTTCGAGGGAACGGGGCTGACCGCCGTGCTGGGCATGGGCGCGGCTCCGGGGCTGAGCAACCTTCTGGCTGTCGCGGCTTGTGAGGGTATGGAACGCATCGAGAGCGTCGACATGGCTTTCGCCGCGGTAGCGCCTGATATGCCCGAGAGCGACGTGTTCGTCCCTCCTTACTCGATCCGCACCATCATGCAGGAATTTTGTGATCCGTCTTTTCAGTACGTCGATGGCGAACTGCGCGAATTGCCGGCACTGGCGGGACGACGCTGCATTCGATTCCCGGAACCGATCGGCGAGGTCGACTGCGTTCACACGTTACATTCGGAGCCGGCAACGCTGCCGAGCCTATTAGCCGAGCGGGGCGCACGCGAGGTGACCTGGCGTCTAGGTCTGCCCGCACGGCTGGAAGACGCCGTGCAGGCCTTCGCCGCGGCCGGCCTCGGTTCGGCAAAGCCACTGAATGTTGGTGGCGCGGCGATCGCACCGGTCGAATTCCTTGCGGCCTGCATCGACAATCGGATCGCGAGCGCACCGCGCTCTGAGGAGCCGTATTCCGAATTCGGCTGCCTGCGTGCCGAGGCGCGAGGATGGACAAGCGAAGGCATGGTCCGCGTCGTAGTCGAATGCGTTCTCGCGACGAATGGCGTAGCGCCCGACGTTGCTGGCGTAATGACCGGCACGCCGGCCGCCGTAGCGGCACTCATGCTCGCGAAAGGCGAGGCCGGATGCCCGGGCGCGCATGGTCCCGAACGCGTGATTGACCCTTCGACGATGTTTACGCGACTCGCAGATGTCGGATTCAAGACATCGCGCACGGAGCGCCGTCAAATTGCGGGATGAGGGTTCGCGCCTAGGCGACAGGCGCTACCAAGCGAAGCGGGTGTATTGTTCGAATCCACGTCGGGGTGTGGGAGACCGACGTCGTAAAAACAATAAGTTGGTGTGGCTCCCCGGTCCGACCACACTACGAACCCGCCAGGTGGTAGTACCGCTGCCGGAGCGGTGGTTCGCGAGGGCGGCTTGATTGGCCGCGGTGCTCGCCTCCATGGAACCTCGCGGCCTGGTCAGCTTTCACTGTGCCCGCCTCGGCGGTGGCTGTGGGCATCGCTGGCAGGGTGAACCGGGGCGGGTAGAAGCGCGCGAGGAGCTGGACCACCACCCGTTCGAGTACTTCGCCGAGTGCCCGGACTGCGGGCAGGAAGCCGCCCAGGCGGCATGGGAGCGCGCGCTGGCGAAGGCCTGGACGCGGGCCACGGGGCCGCGCACGGCGGAGGGGAAGGCGGCCTCGGCGCGTAACCTGGACGGCCACCCGACGGCGGAGGAGGCCTTCCGCACGCGCTTCAACGCGATGAAGCACGGGCTGTTCGCCCGCACGGCTACCTACTTTCCTGCCAAGCCGGGCAAGTACCCGCAGTGCGACGGCTGCGAGCTGCTCGTCGAGTGCCACAGCCAGGTGGCCTGCCTCAAGCGGACCGAGCTGTTCCTGAAGCACCAGGTGGCGTTCGAAACGCGGGACCCGGTGCTGCTGACCGACATCCGCGCCGACACGCAGGCTGCGGTGCAGGCCCTGATCAACGACATGATCGTCGCCATCGCGGCCGACGGCGGGCCGCGCCTGCGCACGCCTGAGTGGTACTACGACAAGGATGGCGGCTTCCACCTGGCGCAGTGGGTGGACGACAAGACGGGCGAGACGATTCAGCTCTACAAGCTCGAAGCGCACCCGCTGATGAAGCTCCTGATGGACTTCATCTCGAAGAACGCGATGACCCTGGCGGACATGGAGATGACGCCGAAGGCCCAGGACGAGCAGGAGCTGATGCGAGGCTTCCTCGAGGAGAAGCGCGGCGAGGACGAGCGCGCGCTCGACTACCAGCAGCGCCAGGTGACCGCGCTCGAGGACCTCCGCGAGGCCATCACGCGGTCGCAGGAGAAGACGAAGCGCGACCCGGTGTTGATCGAACACGGTGAGATCGAGGTGCGCTGATGGCGGCCCGCACCTCGCCAGCCCAGCGCATCCAGATGGAGAACGTCGCCGAGCGCGAGCTGCACCGGTATGCCGGCAACCATGCGCTGTGGCACAAGCATGTTCACGACGTCGAGCTCGACCCGGCCCAGGTCCTCAAGATGGTGGAGATGGACCAGCACCGGATGACGCTCGACTATTCCTGCCGGCGCACGGGCAAGACGGCGGTGAAGGAGCTCTACCTAATCGAGCAGAACGCGCTCGAATCGGACCAGGAACTCGGCATCGTGGCGCCGCGCGAGGCGCAGGCCATCGTGAACCTGAACTACCACCTGGAGGCCATCCGGCGATCGCCGATCCTCTCGGCCTACATCGCGTTCAAGTCCGGCCGGCGGCAGATTGCGGACACCTACTACCAGTTCGCCAACCGCTCGCTGGCGCGGGCCTACGGCATCATGGCCCAGGTCGACGGTGGCGACCTCACCATGGCGAGCCTGGAGGAGGTGGACGACATGCCGCGCGAGCGGCTGTTCTCGCGCTTCCTGCTGATGATGGGCTCGAAGCGCCGCCTGGGCGCCTCGAAGGACTCGGCCAACGATCCGCAGATCCGCATCACCGGCGTGTTCAAGGGCGCGGACACCCTGAGCGACATGGTCAACGATGGTCACTACCACGTGCTGCCGACCGTCAACGTGCACCTCGGGATCGAGATGGGGATCTTGAACGAGGACTTCATGACGCTGATGCGCACTCAGCTCTCGCCGGACGAGTACATCCGCCAGCTCCTCTGCATCAACGTCGCCGCGCGGAACCTGATCTGGGAGAAGTATGTGCGCCGGGCGATGCACATCGGGCTGCAGGCCTCGCTCGGCCTGGCTGAGCCGCTGCCCGGCGAGCAGTACAAGAAACGCGGCCTCATCGGGCTCGGGTATGACCACAGTGGTCACGGCGAGAGCCCGCAGGCCTCGCGCTACGCCTGCGTGGTGACCGAGCAGATCGGGAATTTCACCTGCTTCGTGTTCGCCCGCACCTGGCCGCCCGGCACGGATGAGCAGGTGGTGCGCCGGGATCTGCTCGGGATCTTCCTCTACTTCCGGCCGGACTACGCCATGGGCGACGCCTACGGCATCGGCCTGATGACCCAGCTCAACGATGATCTCTACGCGGCCGGGGTGACGCACGTCGACCGCCGCACCATCGGCGAGGGCGAGAGCACGGCCAGCACGTGGGTGGACTGGTTCTTCGCCCCGATCCGCTTCGAGGGCATGGTGAAGCACTCCATGGCCTCGGCGCTGCGTGGCGTGTTCCACAACCTGCAGGCCGCCGTGCCGTACTTCGACGACGCCGACCTGCAGGCGCCGGAAACGGCGGATCTGCGTCTGCTGGTGCGCCAGCTCGTGAACATCCGCCCGGAGGCGACGAAGGCGAGCTACGCCACCTACAAGATGGTCAACGCCAAGCTCGGCGACGACTTGTTCGATGCCGCGATGGCCGCGGTGTGGGCGCTGGTGACGCGGGGCGCGGCGCCCTCGGACAGCGCGGTTCTGATCGGTTCACCCCGGACGCGCGAGCAGCTCCTCGGCGCGCCCGCTGCTGAGAGGGCATTCTCATGAGTTCAATCGGCAACCTGCTGGCCCGCATCGGCCGGGCCTGGAACGGCGACAGCACCATCCTCCTGCCGGGTGAGGTGGTGGCCGGTTCGAGCGAACGCGGCTACCGGCCGACGCCGGAGAACCGAACCGATTACCTCTACCGCACCATGTGGGTGGACCCGGCGGTGCGCGCGTCGATCATCGACATCCGCCGAATGGACCGGCTCGACCCGCGCGTGAAGCGCATCCACGGCCGCACCGCTCGGGCGACGGTGAAGGGCGGGCTGAAGCTCCGCATGACCACCAGCAACCGGCGGATCGAGCGGCAGTGGCTGGAGTTCTCACGCCGGCTCAAGCTCGATCGCCGCGAGAAGCTCGAAAGCGATGCGCGGGGCTTCATGATGGAGGGCAACCTGCCCATGCAGTGGGTGCTCGACAGCGCGCCGCGGGTGGTGGCCGGCATCCGCATGCCGAGCGAGACCATCCGCCCGAACGTGAGCCCGAACGGCACCTGGCTCGACGTCAAGCGCGCCTATGAGCAGTACGACCTCTCCACCGGTGCGCGCCTGGCCGAGTTCGCGCTGTGGCAGCTCTCGCTGGTACGCCTCACGCCGGACAACTTCGACGACGTCGGCGCGATGGGGCGGCCGTACCTCGACGCCAACCGCACGATCTGGAAAAAGCTGACGATGACCGAGGAGGACCTGGTCATCCGCCGGCGCATGCGCGCGCCGCTGCGCATGGCGCACGTGCTCGAAGGGGCGACGGAGGATGAGCTGCGGGCCTACCGCGAGGAAGTGGAGCGCAACCAGGCCGAGGGCTCGACGAACGACTACTACCTGAACAAGAAGGGCAGCGTCACCCCGGTGCAGGGCGACGCCAAGCTGAATGAGATCGCCGACGTCGACTACCTGCTGAACACGTTCTTCGCCGGCGCACCGGCGCCGAAGGGCCTGTTCGGGTACTCGGGTGATCTGAACCGCGACATCCTCGAAGACCTCAAGCAGGACTTCTACGAGGAGATCGACTCCATCCAGGACGCGCTGAGCTACGTGTACCAGCTCGGGTTCGAGCTCGACCTGCTGCTGCGCGGCATCAACCCGTTCGAACACGACCTGCAGGTGCTGTTCGCCGAGCGCCGCACGGAGACGGCCAACCAGGCCGCCGACCGCGCGCTCAAGTACCAGGCCATGGGCGCGAGCAAGCACACCGTGTTCGAGACCGCCGGCCTCAACGCCGACACGGAGCGCGAGCGGCTCGAAGACGAACTCGACGAGAACGACCCCTACCCCGAATCCCCGCGCGGCGCCGGCGCCGGTGGCGGCCGCCCGCGGGTGGCCATCACGCCGGGCAACGCGGGCAAGGGGCAGAGCCAGACGACGATTTCGAACCAGTAACCACCGGAGTACTACATGGACAACCAGCACGAGAAGATCACCGGCTACCGCGACCTGAGCCAGGCCGAGATCGACCTCATGAACGAGATCAAGGCCGAGGGCGAGCGGGTGCGTGAACTGTGCGACAAGCTCACCGCTCTGCAGGCACCGCACGAAGGCCAGGGCCGCAAGGTAGATGGCCGTTGGGTCAGCATCGGCCGTACCCACCTGCAGCAGGGTTTCATGGCCCTGGTGCGGTCAGTCGCTCAACCGACCACATTCTGACTCCGAGTGCCCTGGCAAGACGCCATCAACGGCCTGCTATTCGAGGGCGGCTCGGCGGTGCTGCTGTGGTTGAACGTGCGCCGGTTGCTGGCCGACGGGCACGTCGCCGGCGTCGACTGGCGGGTGACGGCGTTCTTCGCGCTGTGGGGCGTGTGGAACGTGTACTACTACGCGCACCTGGGGCAGGTGGCCTCCGCGGCGGCGGCGCTGCTGGTGGCGGGCGCGAACGGCGCGTGGGTGATGCTGGCGCTGAGGCTCGGCCGTGTACCTGCTCGCTGAGAACCCACGCACGCAGCGCCGCGCGGCCATCAAGCGCGCCTCGAAGGCCGGGCGTGGCGCTATGCGCACACTCGACCGCCAGGCCCTGGGCGAGCTGGCCGAGCTGTACCAGGGCGCACGCGACGACCTCGAGGCGGCGATCGCCGAGTACGCGGGGCGTGACGCCACGCTCCGCCTCGAGGTGATGCAGGACCTGCTCGGCCAGGTGCGTGCGCGATTGGACGCCCTGGGCAAGGCCCGCGACCAGGCGCTCGACGAGCACCTGGGCGAGGCGGCCGATATCGGCGTGCGGCCGTTCGAGGGCGAGGCCGCGATCCTCGGCCGCTCGCTGACGCAGGTGGCGGACAACGCGCTGCGCTTCGTGCGGACCTTCGTGGCGGAGGACGGCCTGCAGCTCTCCGATCGCCTGTGGCGGCTCGACGCTGGCGCGCGCCAGGCAGTGACGCGGGCGATCGAGTCGGCCGTCATCCAGGGGCACTCTGCGACGCGTGCGGCGCAGGACTTCCTCTCCCGCGGCGAAGCCGTGCCGGGCGACATCCGCGACAAGATGGCCGCAGCCCAAGGGCCTCGGGTGGCGGTGGCTGCCGGCCGCGCGTTGATGGCCGACGAGGGCAACGCCTACGAACACGCCCTGCGCGTGTTCCGAACCGAGATCAACCGCGCCCACGGCGAGGCCTACCGCGCGGCGGCGCAGGAACACCCGGACGCCATCGGCACCCGCTTCCTGCTTTCGCCGAACCACCCGGCGGTCGACGTCTGCGACATGCACGCGAGCGTCAACCGCTACGGGCTGGGGCCGGGGGTGTACCCCTTCGGCAAAAGCCCCTGGCCCGCGCACCCGAACACGCTGAGCTTCGAGGAGGTGGTGTTCGCCGACGAGGTGAGCGAGGACGACAAGGCCGGGCGCGAGGACCGGATCGAGTGGTTGAAGCGTCAGCCGTCGGAGGCGCAGGCCTCGGTCCTCGGCAGCCGCGCCAAGCAGGCCGCGCTGACACAGGGCGTGCTGGTCGAATCGGAGATCGCCACGCCGTGGCGGGTGCTGCGCGAGAAGTACACCCGCCGCGGGGTGGAGATCTCCGGCGGGGTGCGTGCGGCGGGTCGCGACCGGCCGCGCCCCGTGGGCTCGACCTCGCGCGGCGTGGGGCCGGTGATCCCGAGTGCCGTGCCGGCTGACTTCAAGCCGGCGGCGACACTGGTGGCCGCCGGCAAGGTCACGCGCAGCCTGGTCAGCGGGGCCGAGGCGCGCGAGTACGTGCGCGGTGCCGATGGTGAGTACCTGGTGCGCTTCCGGCATGGGCGCAGCCGCCGGCAGGATGCGGCGAAGGTTCGGCGGGAGAAGTACAACAACGCCTCGCTGGCGAAGCTCGAGGTCGACACGGCCAACGCGCTGAATGCTTCCCTGCTGGAGACGCAGCAGGTCGCCAAGGCCCTGGGTATCCCCGCGTTGCGCGGGGTGACCACCGCGGCTGGGAATGCCGCCGCGAGCATGGGCGATGGCGTGCTCGCCGTCTCGAAGTACAACAACCGCTACTTCGGGCCGCGCATGTCACGCGAGGAGGCGATCAGCAACCTCGAGGCCACGATCACGGCGAAGGAGAAGGCACTGGCCCGCTTCCAGGAACTGCACGCGGACAACCGCGCGGTGATCGGCTCCATGCAGGAGCAGATCGGCGCGCTGCGGGGCAAGGTGACGGCGTTGCGGGAGGGCGCGGATCTCCATTCGACCCTGAACCCGCCATCCGCGTGGACGCCGGCGGCCGGCACCACGCCGCCGCAGCTCTCCGATGCGTTCTTCCCGGACCCCGAGGACAAGTTCCGCTCGACGGTGTGGCACGAATTCGCCCACCACATCCACCAGCAGCTCGGCGTGACGGACAAGGCCAGCTACTACGACCCGCCGCTCGAGCGTACCCTCTCGGCACTCTACCGCGAGCGCCGTGACGACCAGGTGTTTCCGACGACCTACTCCCGCACCAACCACAAGGAATGGTTTGCCGAGAGCTACGCGCTCTACCGCCTGGGGCGCCCCGACCTGCTCGACTCGAAGCTGCTGCAACTCATCAAGGACATCGAAGGGGGAAGGTACCAACCGTGAAAACCCGCCAGTGTTTCAACTGCGTGAACCTGCTCGAAGGCTCGGACCCGATCGCGTGCCTGGCCTTCCCGGCCGGCATCCCCGGGCCGATCCTCACGGGCGAGTTCGACCATCGCCAACCCTACGAAGGCGACGACGGCTTCCGCTTCGAGCCGGTCGACCCCGCTGCCGATTTCGACGACGAGGACGAGTTCCCGAGGGAGGACACCCGATGACAGCCACCGCCCTGGCTACCGCCCCCATCGCCACGCGCAAGGATTGCCTGTGCGGCTTCACCATGTACGACGGCGAGGTGATCCGCTCGCGCGTGGTGCGCGTGCGCACCGATGCCCGCCTGGAGGGCAAGTGCCGCTGCAAGCGGTGGGTGGCGCTGCCGCTCGTCGCGCGTCCCGGTTGACAGCACGGCGCGCGGCGTCAATCATTACCCCCGAACGAGGCATAACGTCATAGCGAAAGCCGGACCCGAAAGGGCTCCGGCTTTTTTTTCGCCTGGCTGAAATGGATGCGCGCAAGTAGGCACTTCAGGTTCGAGGACGACGAGCGGGGGTTGCACCTGCTCTCGGGGCGCGTTGCGCTGGCCGAGGGGCAGCAACGCTCGACGGAGACGATCCTGCGCGTGGTGCGCTTCGACGACCCGTTCTACGGGTTGGTCGACATCACCGCGGACAAGCTCCGCGCGATGGTCCGCAACTTCGAGGCGAACGTCTACGGCCAGGACCTCGCGATCGACGTCTCCCACCAGACCGCCGAAGGCGCGGCCGGCTTCATCCGCCGGCTGAGCTTCGACGGTCGCCGGCTGCTCGGCGAGATCGAGTGGACGCCGTGGGGTGTCGAGCAGGTGGTGCGCAAGGGCTTCCGGTATTTCTCGGCCGAGTTCGAGGAAAACTGGAAGAACCCCGAGACCGGCCAGCGCCACGGCCCGGTGCTGTTCGGTGCGGCCATCACCGTGCGCCCCCGGGTGAAGAAGCTCGACCCCATCAAGCCCGAAGCCCTGCAGCTCTCATTCGACAACGACGATCGCGGGTACGTCGCAAGCCCGTACTTCCGAACCCTGCTCACTGAGGAGATCACCACCATGTGGGACAAGCTCATTATCGCGCTGACCGAGAAGCTCAAGTCGCTGAAGCTGGCTGAGGACCTGGTCACGCAGATCATCGCCAAGGCGCGCATTGCGCTGGCGGCTGTCACCGAAGAAGCCCAGGCCACGGCGTTGATCTCCGTATTCGAAGACGCAGGCGAGGCGGTTGCGCGGCAGCTCGCCGACCTCGGGGGCGCTGGCGGTGCCGTGCTCCGCCTCGATTTCAGCGGCATGCCGCAGTTCTCGCCTGGGCTCGGCGCGGACGAGGTCAAGCGCCTGATGGCCGAGTGGCAGACCGAACAGGCCGAGGGGCAGCGCAAGCTGGCCGAACGGCTCGGCGCCAACGTCACCCGGTTCACCGAACTGCTCGAAGCCTCGGAAACGGTGAAGAAGCTCTCCGAGGGCTCGCGCGCCAAGCTCCTCGCGGCGAAGGACCTGGTGACCGCGGACATGACCGAGGACCAGGTGAAGCGCCTGGCCGAGCACCAGATCCAGCTCGCGAACGATCTCTCCGTCGCCTACGAACTCTCGGCCCGCGGCTGGCCGGGGCCGGCGGGCGCACCGCACATCACGGTCGACGAGACCAACAACATCAAGGCCCTGCAGGAAGCGGTGGACCGCCGCCTGGGGCTGGTCGACCTGTCGGCCGCCCGCCGCTTCGCGAACGTGGGCGGCGCGCTGCGCGACGAGAACCGCAAGCTGGCCGAGGCCGTGCTGGCCACCTTCGACCGCGACCGCGGCGCCCAGCTCCAGGCCGAGCACCGCATGCTGGCCGGGGGTGACGGCATCGTCTCCGACGTCGCCGTGCCGGTGGTGTGGGAGCGCACCGTCATCCGCGAGGCGCTTTACAACCTGGTCGCGCTGCAGTTCCTGGACGCAGGCACCGATCAGTTCGCCACCAGCTACATGATCCCCTACAGCTACCGCGACACCACGGCCGCCGGGCGCGACAACACCCGCCGCTACGAAGGCCAGGCGGTCGCTCGTGCCGGCGTCATCCAGACGGCGGACACGGCCTACAACATCCCGCAGAAGCTCGCCTTCGAGGTCTCGGACGAACTGCGCTACCTCACCGCCGCGCGCCACCTGAACTGGGAGGCCGTGGGCGAGAACCAGCGCAATGCCACCCGCATCATCGGCGAGGACCTCGACCGCCTGGCGTTCAACGAGATCCTGCACGCGGCGGACGAGTACGGCGCCACGGCCGTCTCGAACGAGAATCTCGAGCTGCAGGCCGACGGCACGAAGAACATCTTCATCCTGGCGCAGTTCCCGGTGGTGCGCCCGCGCAAGGTCTACGACCTGCAGGGCAACCAGGTGGGCAGCACGGTGAACCCCGTCACCGTGACGTACAACTCGAACCCGGTGCTCGAGTACGACGGCACGGGCACGCAGGCGAACGGCACCTACTACGTGCTCGACTACAACCTGGGCGAGATCCGGCTGGTCAACCAGGCCGGCGCCATCCAGGTGCCGGCGGACGCCACCGCGTACACGATCAGCTACAGCTACGCGACGAACGTCTACAAGTTCGACACCGATCTCGGCTCGGCCGCCATCGATGCGCACTGGGACACGTTCCTGTACCGCTATGGGCTCCGCAAGGCCGTGATCGAGGACCAGCGCTTCCACATGGCCAACTACGGGCTGATGTCCGGCACCGTGATGACCATGATCGAGCAGGCCAAGCAGTTCGGCGCCAACGCGCGGCGCGCCGGCACGGACCTCGCCGCCGACGGCAACCTCGGCCGCATCAAGGACGTGCCGAACTACAAGACCTCGGCCCCGGGCCTGTGGATGGGCGACCAGCGCATCATCGTGGCCGAGCGCGGCGTGACCCGCATGCGCATCACCAAGCCGTGGACCTTGGGCGAGCTCGAGAACCAGAAGGACGGCAACGGCCGCTTCACCGGCAAGAAGGAAGCCTACGGCGACCAGTTCCTGGTGATGCACACGCCGAACCCACTTAAGCGCGCCGCGACCTCGATCGTGCTGTTCAGCACCACGGCTCGCGTCGCCCGCGCGGCGTAACCCGTCAGCGTTGCCGGCGCCGACCACGGCGCCGGTGCCGCGCCCACCTGAGCACCCGGAGGCCCTATGGACGACATCCCCATCCACAACCACTCGCCCATGCCCCTCTGGGTGGGGGGCACGATGGTCCCCCCGGGCGAGACCCGCATCTTCCCGATGCACCAGGTTCCCGAACACCTGCGCCCGGCGCCGGTGGCGGCCGAGCCGGAGGCGGTTGTCGACCTGGTGCTCGCGCTGCTCGACGGCTCCGTGGCGGACGTCGCCGAGGGCCTGGGGGATCTCCTCGACGAATCCCTCGACCGCCTGGAATCCGCCGAGAAGGCCGGCAAGGCCCGCAAGGGCGTGATGTCGGCCATCGCGGAGGAGCGCCTGCGCCGGGCCAACGCCGCGCAGATCCGCGAACAGCTCGCCCAGATGGACGACGCGGCGCTGGAGAAGCTCTACAACGACCTGCCAGACGGCGCCGTGGAAGGGCCGATCGCCGAGGCGCTGATGGTCGAGCGGGGCATCGGGGTGCCGGCGATGCGGGCGCGGCTATTGCCGCTCGACGACGCGGCGCTGTATGCGCGCCGTGCCGAGCTGACGGAGCACGACGGTCCGGACAGCGACGATGAGCTGGCCGAGGTGCAGTTCATCGACGAGATGCTGGCGGCGCGCGCTGCGGCCCTCGGAGCCTGAGCCAGCGTGCCCGGCCTCATGCGCATGTCGCCCTGGCTCGTCATCACGGCGGCGCTCGTCGCGATGGTGTACGTCATCGCGCCGGCGCAGCTCGAGGTGGCGGGGTGGAAGCTGCTGCTGCTCTCGGGCGCGGCCTACCTCGGCTACTGGATGTACCGGCACCTCTACCCCTACGCGCGACCGCATGAGCTGATCAACCACGCACTGGAGGCCCGCGACCCGCGGATCTCCGACATCTACGCCCAGCTCGCGCAGGCGGCGATGTACTGCCGCGCCATCATCATCGCCGCCGTGGTGCTCGCCGCGGCGCTGGCGGTGTGACGTGCGCCGGTCGCATGGCGCGCGGCCGTGGAGGGCGCTCACGGGCCTGACGCTGCTCGCGCTCCTGGCCGTCGCCTGTTCGCCGGCGCCGGCCGATACCTTCGCCCCGCCCCGCGCCGCGCTCGCCTACCAGCGCGACCTCACCCGCGAAGCCCATGCCGCCTGGGGGCTCTCGGCCCCGGTGCCGGTGTTCGCTGCCCAGGTTCACCAGGAGAGCGCCTGGCGTGCCGATGCGCGCTCCCCGGTGGGTGCGCAGGGGCTCGCCCAGTTCATGCCCGCCACGGCGCGCTGGATGGCCGAGCTGTACCCCAACGACCTCGAGGGCGTGCAGCCCTGGAACCCGCGCTGGGCCCTGCGCGCGATGGTGCGCTACGACGGCTGGCTGCACCGGCGGGTGGAGGGCCGCACGGCCTGCGACCGCTGGTGGTTCGTGCTGCGCGCCTACAACGGCGGGCTCGGCCACGTGCTGGCCGAGAAGCGCCTGGCGGCCGACCCGTTCGACCGCATGAGCGTGGATGCCCAGTGCGGACTCGCGAAGCGCGCGGCGCTGCATTGCCGGGAGAACCTCGGCTATCCCTTGCGCATCCTGCTGCGACACCAGCGGCTCTACGCGGCCTGGGGGCCACCGGTGGGGTGTGATGACTGATCTCAGCGCGGGCGGGTTCGTGAAGGAGCTGGCGCATTACCTGCCGTTCGTCTCGGCGATGGTCGGCCCGTCCTCGCGCAAGGCGAAGCTGCCGCCAGCGCTGATCGCCCGGATCGTGGAGCTGGCCTTCGTGGGCGGCATGATGTACGCCGCCTACAAGCACGACATGGGCACGATCCACACCGCGCTGACCGACCTGCGGACCGAAGTGGCCGCGCTGCGCCCCCTGCACGCGGACATCCGCGAGCTGACGACCATCGCGGAGAACAATGCCAAGGGCGTGCACGCCAACCAGGAATCGATCGAGCGCATGCGCTCGGCCCTGTTCGTGCCGCGGGGTGGGCAGTGACCATGCCCTCCGTCGCGACCCTCAAGCTCCTCGCCGCCGCTGCCCTGGCGGTGTTGCTCGTGTGGGGCGCGCAGCAGATGGAGATCCTCGCCCTGCGCGGCGAGGTCGGCACCCTGCGGGCCGAGAACGCGGGCCTCTTGCAGCGTGCCGGCACGCTCGCCGCCACGGTTCACCGCGGCGAGGTCGAGGTGGCCGAGTGCGGGCGGGCGAACGAGCACAACATGGGCGCGCTCCGGCTCTGCCACGCGCGCACCGGCGACCTCGCCCGCGAGACGCGCCGGCTCGACGAGGCCCTGGCCGCCGCGAGGCACTCGGCAGCTGAACGCCTGGCCACGCGCGATGCGGAGGATGCCGCGCTGGCCGAGCGGGCACCGGTGCCGGTGGAAGAAGCCAACGCCATCGCGCGGGCGCGTGGGGCCGGGTGGCTGTGGCGATGAGCGCGCGGCTCGCCCTGGCTCTGTTGCTCGCGCTCGCCGGCTGTGCAGGCCACGCGCCGTCCTGCCCGGACCCGGTCGGCCCGACCACGGTCACGCGGGCGGAGACGGTGGACGTGCCGGTGGCCGCGCCGCGCGAGACGCCGCCCGAACTGCGCGCACCGCTGCGCCTCGACCAGCCGCAGTTCGAGGCCACCGGCCCCTATTGCCTGAGCTGGTCCAGCTACCAGGTGTACCTGCGGATGCTCTCGGGGATGGGGCATTACTACGAT
The DNA here is from genome assembly GCA_050184115.1 of Gammaproteobacteria bacterium. Taxonomy (GTDB): domain Bacteria; phylum Pseudomonadota; class Gammaproteobacteria; genus JACKNG01. Next base: position 49,663 of record JBFXAQ010000015.1, read on the forward strand.
CTCTGCCGTGGGTTCGCGGCGGGCGACGCGGCCGACGCCGCTCCCGAGGAGTAGCGCATGGCCCTGCCCTGGCGCGTCGTCATCGATGCGAGCAACCAGCCGACGGCGGCGCAGAACTATGAGCATGGGGCGACGCCTGTTGGCGGCTTTCTCGGCCCGGCTGCTCAGCTCACCAATGGCAGGAAGTACCTGCTGCTGGCCGAGCAGGTCGATGGCGACGGCAATCCTTCCGGGGCGTGGGAGGTCAGCACCACCACCTGGAACGATGCGGCGCCGGACAACTTCAGCGGGCGTGTACTCGAAGACTCCAGCTCGGGCAGCCTGATCGATTGGTCGGCGGCGGGGGTCAATGTTGTGCCGCGCCTGACGGTGCTCGGCGAGGCCGGTGCCCAGCATGGCCCGCGCCGCATCCTCTCGATCAACTTCGCCAACGATGCCTCTGTCGACTTCGCGTGCCGAGCGGGGTGCGCCTACCTGGTCAAGTTCGCGAACATCGACTACTCGGCCGACCAGAACACGCTGTGTGCACGCGTCTCGACCGACGGCAGCACCTTCGATGCCGGTGCGAACGACTATACCTGGGGCACGTACATCATCTCGGGTGGGGCTTCTGGCTCCGGCGCCGGCGACAGTCTCGACAGCGAGATGGAATTCGGGCAGAACGCCTGGGCCGGGAATGACGTGGGGGAGCACACCAACGGCTTCCTGTGGTTCGACGACCCCGCCGACGCCGCGGGCTACACCCGGGCGTATGGGCAGTTGGCGCTCACCTCCTACACCGGGACGGTGGCGCTGAAAGCGGTGTACGCCACGCGCCTCGCCGCCCAGGCCGACGTGGCGGTGCGACTGTTCCCGTTGACGGGTAACTTCGCCACCGGGCGCCTGGCTGTGTGGGAGTTCCCCCTATGAGCACGCGTATCAATGCCGCTGGCCAACGCGTTGAGATGTCGCCGGAGGAGGAAGCGGCCTGGGCCGCGGCGCAGCCGACCGATGATGTAGTCCTCGCCCGCCGGCGGGAGGGGCTGAAGGAGCGCTTCCGCGCGGAAGCCAACGCCCGCATCGCCGCGGTGTTCAGCAAACCTCCGGCCACGCTCGATCTCGTCTATGCCCAGCTCAACAACCTGTCGCAGTTCGTGGCGCTGCTCTGGCTGCATACGAAGGGTGCGATGACGCTGGAACAGATCACGCCTGCCCTCGACGCGGCCCTGGCGTTGTTCGAGGGCGATATCCAGGCCATTCGCAGCGCCGAGAATGCGGTCAGCGCGGCGCTCGACGCTGCCGGCTCAGACACGCAGATGGCGCTGGCCGAGCGCATCGCCGAGATCGACGCGGTGACCGCGACGTGGCCGTGAATCTGCTCGGCCGCGCGCTCGGCGACGGCGCCCTCGGCGCTGGCCGCCGTGTGGTGGTCGCCGCCGGCGGTGGCGGGGACGTCATCGTCGCCGATTCGCTGGTTGCCGTCCGCGCCGATGCGGCAGCCCTCACGCAGACGCACCTGGTCACCATCGCCGACTCGGCGGTCACGGTTCGCGCCGATGCCGTCCTGCTGACCGAGGTCGAGAACCTCGCCGTCGACGACTCTGCCATCGCCGTCCGCAGCGACCTGGTGACACTCGCCCAGACGCATGTGGCGGCGGTGCAGGGCTCGGCGGTGGCGGTGGTGGCGGACCCGGTCGCCGTCACGCAGACGCACCCCCTGGCCCCAGCCGACTCGGCGGTCGCCGTGGTCTCGGACGAGGCGACGCTGTCATCGGCGGTGACCGTGCTTGGCGCCGATACGCGCGTAGTGGCCGCGCTCGACGCGAGCGCGCTCACGCAGACGCACCTCACGGCCCCGGCCGACTCGGCGGTGACCGTGTCCGTGGAGGCGGGGGCGCTCGGCCAGGTGCACCAGTTCGTGCCGGCCGACAGCACGGTGAAGGTGGCGGCCGAGGCCGCGGACCTCTCGGCCGAGCTGACGCTCACGGTGGTCGACACCGCCGTGCGGGTGCGTTCGGAGGCCTCGGCGCTGGCGCAGACCCACGTGGTGACGCCGGCGGCGAGCCGGGTGGCGGTGCGCAGCGACGCCGGCGCGCTCACGCAGACCCACGGGATCGCGCCGGCGGATACGCGCGTGGCGGTGCGTTCGGCGCAGGTGGTGTTCCTCGCGGATGTCCGCGCGCGGGTGGCGCGCCCGCAGGTTCGCGTCGGCCCCGATGGCCGCCGCGTCGAACTCGTCGAGAACAGGAGAGTGATCCATGGCTAGATACATGCACCCGGACGTCTACGACGGTGCGTCGAACGTCATCAAGAACAACGCGACCAAGCTCACCATCTGCGAGACGCAGCCGGCGAGCTTCGCCGAGGCGAATACGGCCAAGGGTGGCGGCGGCAAGAAGCTCGCCGAGTACACCGTCGACAGCGCGGATTTCACCCTGGCGAACGGCGACGTGAGCGGGCGCAAGGTGACGGTAGCGGCGCAGACCGGCAACAACGTGTCGGTCTCCGGTGACGGTGACCACATCGCGCTGCTCGACGTCGCCAACAGCAAGCTGCTCAACGTGACGGTGTGCACGCTGCAGACGCTGACGGCGGGTAACCCGGTCAACACCGCGGCCTATGACATCGAATTCGAGGCGCCGACCGCGCCGGCCTGATGCGCAAGCTCATCCACGTTCCGGCCGGGCGCGACAACGTGCACCGGCTCGAGCTCTCGGACGGCGGCACGCCGTTCGATCTCGCCGGGGTCACACGCTACGTGCTGCGGCTCACCGCGTCGGTCCTCATCGACAGCCAGGTCGAGACCGACGTGTTCGATGCGACCACCGGCGGCGGGGTGCTGCTGGTCGCGCTGGGCGGGCTCGCCTCGCCGCCCCCGGATGGCGACTACACGGCCGTGCAACTCATCACGTTCGACGCCGACAACCCGGCCGGGGTGGTGTGGGACGAGGAGCTGCACCTGCGCTTCGGGGCGCGCTCGCTGCTCGGCATGGGGCGGAACGACCTGGTGCAGTCGCTGAAGTACATGCTGAACGATGCGGCCACGGCGTTCATCAACAACGACGACGAGGACTTCAAGCGCCAGTTGGATGCCGCCGCGCTCGACTTCGGCCGGGTGCGGCCGCGCCTGATGCGCGCTTCGGTGACCCTGGTCGCCGGTACGCCGAACTACGCCGTCGCGGCCGACGTGCTGCGCATCGTGCGCAGCCCCTGGGGCCTGGCAGAGCTGCGCCAGGGCAAGCCCTGGGACGACACCTACGTGGGGCGCCTGCCGCGCCCGGAGCTGGGGCCATCGCTCACGGGCCTCCCGGACGACCTCGAGCTGTGGCTCGACCCGCCGCCGACGGCGCGCCAGGTGGAGCTGCTCGGCGCGACCTACCCGTTCGAGTACTACGCGGCGCACGTGATCGGCGAGACGGCGGCGGCGACCAGCGTGCGGGCCGAAGATCGCCACCTGCTGCTGCTGCGCGCGGTGGCCGAGGCCTGCCTCGAACTCGCCATGCGCGGTTCGAAGAAGCCGGTGGCACTGCGCAGCGGCGAATCGCCGGGGCCGAAGAACGGCACGCCATCGTTCCTTTACGAGCGCATCATGGAGCAATTCAATAGGCAGGCCCGGTGGTAGGGGCTATACTCGGCGCAACCAAGGCAGAACGTGTCAACGAAAAGCCGGACCCGAAAGGGCTCCGGCTTTTTTTGTGGGCGGCTGATGGCGGCACTCAACTTCCAGCACAGGATACCCTCCGGCCTGCTCGAATCCTTCGAGCGCTCGCCGCGGGTGTTCATGCGCCACCTCGACCGCGCCGCGCGGCGCGGTGCGCAGGAAGGCGCGCGCCAGGAGCGTCGCCTCGCGCCGAAGGGCTTCAGCACACTCACGCAGTCGATCGGGGTCGACCGGCTCGGCGCCGGCGTGTACCGCTTCGGGCCGTCGGTCGACTACGCGGAGATGGTGGAGCAGGGCACCGGCCGCGGCGGCTTCCCGCCCATCCCGGGCCTGATGGCCTGGATCCGCGTGAAACGCATCCAGCCGCGCGACGACACGATGACCGCGGAGGACCTGGCCTACGCCATGGCGCGTTCGATCGTGCGCCGTGGCACGCCGGCGCAGCCGTTCGTGGCGCCGGTGGCCGAGAAGTTGCCCTCGCGCCTGATGGAGCTCATGGACCAGGCCCTGGTCGATGCGCTGACCGAGGCGCGCCTGCAGTGAGCACCATCGGTACCTTCATCGACCAGATGGCGGCGGCGATGGCCGCCGGCTTCCCGGCGCGCCATTGCACTCGCGATATGTACGACTTCGGCGACCGCGACGAGGCGCAGCTCGTCGACGGCATCTACACCTTCATGGCCGACGGCCAGCCGCCGGATGATGACGACTACGCGACCTTCATCAGCGTGCTGCTCATCGGGCAGTTCATCGTGCCGGAGGACGCCGCTCCGTCGGCCCTGGAGGAGGTGGAGCTGACGATGGTCGACGAGATCCGGGCGTTGAAGCGCGCGGCCTCCGTGAACATCCAGATCCGCGGCGTCCAGCAATCGCGCCAGATCGAGCTGCCCTATGGCTGGGTGCGCACGTCGCTGCGCGTCGGCCCGCTCGATCTCACGCCGCCCGCGCCCGATGCCGAGCTGGACGACTTCCTCACCTTCCACGCGGACTGGGACATCCCACCGCACGTGTCGGCGGCCGAGCACGGCAAGTGGCTCGACGAGCCACCCGATCACGACACCACGGCGCCGGAGGCCTCCGACGACGTGGATCTCCCGCAATGACCTCGGAGTGACCCCGATGGACGAGAAACGCACCCTGCGCCCCCGTACCCCCGACCTCATCGTGCGCAAGCCGGAAACCGGCCTGCCGCTCGACGTGAACGGCGAGGAGGTGGTGATGAACACCTTCTGGCGCCGGCGCCTGAAGGACGGGGACGTGATCGAGATGAAGGCGCAGAAGCCGAAGCCCGACCCCAAGGCCCCTGCCGCCGCCTGACCACCGGGACCCATAGGAGGACCCCATGGAGAACGTCTCTTTCAACCAGATCCCGGTCGACATCCGCACGCCCGGTCAGTACATCGAGATCGACAACTCGAAGGCCGTGCGCGGCCTGCCGACCATCGATCGCAAGATCCTGGTGCTGGGCCAGCGCCTGAGCACGGGCACCGTGGCCGAGGCCATCCCGAAGCGGGTGGTGAACGGCGACCAGGCGGAGCTGTACTTCGGCCGCGGTTCGATGCTGGCCGAGATGGTGAAGGCGGTGAAGGCCGTCAACGACACCAGCGACGTGTGGGCAGTGGCGCTCGACGACAACGGCGCCGGCCAGGCCGCGGCCGGCTCGGTCGCCTTCGGCGGCACGGTGACGGGCGCTGGCACGCTGAACCTCTACATCGCCGGCACGCTCATCCAGGTGGCGGTGGCGGCGTCGCAGGCCGCGAGCGCGACGGCGACCGCGGTGGCCGCGGCCATCACCGCGCGGACCGATCTGCCCGTGACGGCGGCCGTGAACGGCGGCGACAACACGCAGGTGGACATCACCGCGCGCCACAAGGGCCTCGGCGGCAATGCCATCGACATCCGCACCAACTACTACATGGGCGAGGTGCTGCCGAAAGGCCTCACGGTGACGATCACCGCGATGTCGAGCGGCACGGCCAACCCGGACGTGGCCGATGCGCTCGCCGCCATCGGTGACGACCAGTACTACACCATCATCATGCCGTGGACGGACACCTCGAACCTCGGCGCGCTCGAGACCGAGCTCGAGGCCCGCTGGGGGCCGATGGAGCAGCGCACCGGGCACGCGTTCGCGGCGCTGGTCGACACGCACAGCAACCTCGCCACCGCGGGCGCGGCGCGCAACTCCGTGCACACCACGCTGTTCGGCATTGCCGACGTGCCCCAGCCACCGTGGATCTGGGCGGCGCGCGCGGGCGCCGTGGTGGAGTACTACGGCGCCATCGACCCGGCGCGGCCGTTCCAGACGCTGGCCGTGCCCGGCCTCATGCCGCCGCCGGAGGAGAGCCGCTTCACGCGCCCGGAGCGCGACCTGCAGCTCCGCGACGGGATCAGCACCTTCACCATCGACGCCGGAGGCGTGGTGCGCGTGGAGCGCGTCATCACCACCTACCAGACCAACCCGTTCGGCGTGGCGGATATCAGCCTGCTCGACCTGAACACCAAGTGGACGGTGGACTACATCCGCTACGCGGTGCGGGCGCGGATTGCGCTGCGCTTCCCGCGCTACAAGCTGGCCAACGACGGCACGAACTTCGCGCCCGGCCAGGCGATCGTGACCCCACGGGTGATCAAGCTCGAGCTCCTGGCGCTGTTCCGCGAGCTCGAGTTCGCCGGCCTGGTCGAGAACTTCGACCAGTTCAAGGCGGACCTGCTGGTGGTGCGGAGCGACCAGGACCCGAACCGGGTGAATGCGGTCATTCCGCCCGATGTCATCAACCAGTTCCGCGTGTTCGCGGCGGCCGTGCAGTACCGGCTGTAAGCCTGCAACCGTAGGAGGCGACCATGGCTCAACTCACCGGCCGGTGCTCGGTCAAGATCAACGGGCAGCTCATCCGCAGCAAGCCGGGTGCGAAGCTCAACCTGGGCGGCGTGACGCGCGAAGCGGTGCTCGGAGACAACGGGGTCGACGGCTTCGTGCAGAAGACCGCCGCGCCCTACATCGAAGGGACGTTCACCCACGGCCGCGATACCGACCTGCAGGCGCTCCACGACCTCGAGGACGGCTCGGTCTCCTTCGAGACTGACACCGGCAAGGGTTACATCCTGCGCAACGCCTGGAGCGCCAACCCGCCGGAGCTGACTTCCGGCGAGGGTGAGGTGACGTTCCGCTTCGAGGGCGTGACCTGCGAGGAGACCACTTGAGCACAGCCACCCACCCGGTGACGCTCGCCCGCGGCCTGCTGCTCGACGGCCGGCCGCAGACCGAGGCCGAGATCCGCGAGGCGACGCTCGGCGACATCCTCGACGCGTCGCGCGAGGCCGAGGTGCTGGTGCAGGGGCCGGACGGCCCCTGCCTGGTGGCGAGCCCCGCGCTCCTCGGCGTGGCGGTGCTGGCGAAGCAGATCGTGCGCATCGGCGAGATCGAGGGGCCGCTCACGCTGACCGAGCTGCGGCGGCTTTCCGCTGACGACTACGACCGCCTGCAACTCGCGACGGAGCAGCTCCGCGCCGCGTCCCTGGAGGTGGCGGCGCGGGGGCGAGATGGCGAGGCTGATGCCGGCGGCGAGACGCGCCGTGCTCGCGGTGAGCCGAGCAGCGCCCGGGTGGACGCGTAGCGAGGTTCTCGCCCTCACGCTGCGCGACCTCTACGAAGTGAGCCAGGACGCCCATGGCTGAACGCCGCCTACCCATTCGCGTCGACGCCTACGGCAACATCGCCGCACGCTTCCAGCAATGGGGGCAGGACCTGCAGCGATTCTCGACGCGTGGGCAACGCGCCATCGGTGCGCTGAACTCGGCCGGCGTTGCGATCGGCAACGGCCTCGAACGACTCGGCAACCGTTACACGGCCCTCCTCACCGGTGCGGCGGGCGCCGGCTCTACGCGCTACGTGCTGTCGCTCGAGCGCCGCCTGACGCGCCTCGGCATCAACGCCGGCAAGACCCAGGGCGAGATGGCGAAGCTGCGCCAGGAGATCGTCGGCCAGGCGCTCGAGCTGAACGTGGACCCGGACGATCTGCTCGCGGCGGCCGAGGAGATCGTGGCCAAGACGGGCGACCTCGACCTGTTCCGCGAGAACCTGGCCAACATTGCCACCACCATGCAGGCCACCGGCGCCGCCGGCGACGCGGTGGGCGTGATGGTGGCCGACCTCGACCAGAAGTTCCGCCTGAACGGGAAGGACGAGTTCCTGGCCGTGCTGGACGAGATGGCGCGGCAGGGCAAGGCCGGGAGCTTCGAGCTGCGAGATATGGTGAGCGAAGGGGCGCAGCTCTCGGCGATATATGCGTCGACTGGCCGGTCGGGCCGTGGTGCCGCTCGCGAGATGGGGGCCATCCTGCAGGTGATTCGACAGAGCGTCGGGACCGCGGCAGAAGCCACCACCGCCTTCGAACGCCTGATTACGACAATCACACGCGAGAAAGCCTCAGAACTGGCGCGTGCAGGCATCCAGATATGGGACCCCGACGAACTGAAGAACGGGCGGAAGATTGCGCGCGCGATTCCCGAAATCATCAAGGAGGTGGTGACCAAGGCCAACGGCGACATGGAAAGGCTCGGGAAGATTTTCAACGAGACGCGGGCTCAAACGGCTTTGCTCGGCTTCGTGAACGAGTTCAATGCCACAGGCCGCTTCGACAGCCTCGACAGCTTCCTCGCCGTGCAAGGCGATGGGACGGTGTTGCTCGAAGACGCCGGCCGAGCCGCGCGTGATGCGGCGGCGGCCTATGACCGCGTGAAGGCCGCGCTGAAGGGGCTGGCTGACGACTCTCTGGCCGCGCCGCTCGAACGCGTGGCCGACGCCATCAACAGCATCGACGCGGACAACCTGCGGGAGGGCCTGCGTACGGCGCGCAACATCGCGCTGGCACTGGGCGGGGCGGTGATCGGTTCGAAGCTGCTGCGGGCCGGTTCCGCGTTGGCGAGACGCGGTGCAGGGGCCGGGGCTGCGGGTGCCGCGCTGGGGGCAGCGGCCGGCGCCGTGCAACCCGTGTTCGTCACCAACTGGCCGGGCGTTCCCGGCATGGCCGGCGCCGGTGCGGCGGGCGCCGCGGCGACGGGTGGCACGCTTGCGCGGGCCGCGGGTACCGCGCTTCGCGCGGGTGGTGCCGTGGCGGTTGCCGGCTCGCTCGGCTATGCGGCCGGCACGCTGGTCGATCACCAGTTGAAGCAATCGAACGAGGGGCTCTCCTTTCGCGATCGGGTGGGCGAAGTCGTGGCGGCCACCCTGGCCGCACTCGGTAATTCGAACGCGCGCGAGGCGATGGACCGCGACCTCAATGCCCGGGCCGGGAACGTCTCCGGCACCATTTCCGTGAAGATCGACAGCGAGGGCCGCCCGCGGGTGACCAGCGTGCGTTCGGAGAATCCAGGCGTGGACCTGGAAGCCGACGTCGGCATGGTCATGTCGCCGGCAGGGTGAATATTGAAGCGATTTTGATAGAGCGCGGACGCGCGCAGGCATAAAAAAACCCCGCGAGTCTTGGCAGGCCGCGCGGGGTTTTTAGAGCAACAGCAACTTGGAATGAGGTTGCAGGATGAAGCTTAGCAAGTTGTTTTCGGTGTTGGTAGAGAACATGTCAGAAAAGGGTGCAGATCGACTCGGGCTCCTCATCGGCGCCGCCACGCTGATCGTGGCATTAGGCTGGAGTCTGGCCCGGCTCATCTCGGCCCTCTACCCGGCGGGGTTGCCCTGATGGCCTGGCTGCAGCGCTACCAGTCGGGCAAGTTCCGCGGCGCCCCCTTCGTCACCGAAGGCCACGACCTCGCCGGCGGCCGGCGTCTGCACGTCCACGAGTACCCCAAGCGCGACACGCCGCTGGCCGAGGACCTGGGGCGCGCGGCGGAATCCTTCCAGCTCGAGCTGTTCGTGCGTGGGCCGGACTACATGGCCGCGCGCGATGCGCTGCTGGAGGCGCTGCGCGCCGAGGGGCCGGGTACGCTGGTGCATCCCTACCTCGGCACCATGCGCGTGGCGGTGGCGCGCTTCAGGATGCGTGAGGGCACCCGCGAAGGCGGCATCGCGCGGTTCATGGTGGACTTCGTCGAGGCCGGCGAGCTCACCTACCCGACGCAGACGAAGAACACCGGCGCCATCGTGGCGAGCCGGGCCGATGCGGCGCAAGCGGCCGTGGCGGCGAGCTTCCCCAGTGCCTACACGGTGGACAACCACCCGGAGTTCGTAGCGGACTCGGCGCTGGCGACCAGCCAGGCGGCGATCGCTCAACTGCAGGCGCTGGCCGGCGCGGGGCCGGCGTTGGCGACGCAGAAGACGGCATATCTCCGCGGGCTCGCCGGCAGCCTCGCGACGCTGGCCTCGACAGTGCGCACGCCGGCTTCGCTCGCGGCCGATCTGCAGACGCAGGTGGCGGGCCTCGCCGCGCTGTGGCCGAGCGCGGGCACGCGCGTCGATCGCTATCGGCCGCTCTACACCTTCGGTTCGACCCTCGCGCCCCCACCGGCGACCACGCCGAGCCGGGTACGCGAGGGCGCGAACCAGGTGGCGCTCACGCACCTGGTGCGCCAGTCCGCGGTGATCGAGGCGACGCGCGCTTCGCGCGAGGTGCCCTTCGAGAGCTACCAGGAGGCGGCGGCGCTGCGCGAGGAACTGGCGGAGCGGCTCGATACCGAGATGCTCATTGCCGACGACCAGGTCTACCCGGCGCTGGCCGATCTGCGCGTGGCCATGATCCGCGACATCACCGCGCGCGGTGCGGACCTCGCCCGGGTGACGACCTGGCGCCCGCCGGCCACCCTGCCGGCCCTGGTGGTGGCTCACCGGCTCTACGGCGATGCGCGCGAGGAGGCGGCCGTGCTCGCGCGCAACAGCCGTACCGTGCGGCACCCGGGGTTCGTGCCCGGCGGCCAGGCGCTGGAGGTGCTGACATATGCGTGACGTGGTGACGCTCGCGGTCAGCGGCGGCGAGTTCGCCGGCTGGACTGAGGTGGAGATCGCGCTCGGGATTGAGCAGGTCGCTGGCGCCTTCGACATCGCGCTCTCCGAGCGCTGGCCGGGGCAGGCAGTGGCGCGCCCGATCGTGGAGGGCGAGCGCTGCGCGATCTCCATCGACGGCGAGGTGGTGATCACCGGCAACGTCGACGACGTGGTGCCCTCCTTCGATGCCGAGCACGATCGCATCCAGGTCCGGGGGCGCGACGCGACCGGCGATCTCGTCGACTGCGCGGCCATCCACCAGGGCGGCGAGTGGACGGGAGCGACCCTGGCCACGATTGCACGTGACCTGCTGGCGCCGTTCTCCATCCCGCTCACTGTGGAGACCGACGTCGGCGGGCCGTGGACACACGTGTTCAAGCTGCAGACCGGCGAGACGGTGTTCGAGGCGCTCGAGCGGGCGGCGCGCATGCGCGGGGTGCTGCTCACCTCCGACGGCCGCGGCGGACTGGTGCTCACCCGCGCCGGACGCGAGCGCATCGGCACGGCGCTGGTGGAGGGCGAGAACATCCTCGGCGGCCAGGGCTACAAGAGCGTGCGCGAGCGCTTCAGCGAGTACCGGGTGCTGGCGCAGTCGCCGGGGGACGATGGCGGCTTCGGTGAAACCGTGGCCGCGCTCTCAGCGGTGGAGAAGGATGCCGGCGTTGGCCGCTACCGCCCGCTCATCATCCACGCCGAGGACAACGCCGACCAGGCCGCGCTCGAGCGCCGCGCGCGCTGGGAGAAGAACGTGCGCATCGGTCGCGCCACGCGGCCGCGCCTGACCGTGCACGGCTGGTCGCACGCCGACGGCGTGTGGCGGCCGAACCGGCTGGTGGAGGTGCGCTCGCCGACCCTGAAGGCCGAGGGCGAGTTCCTGATCACGGAGGTGCGCCTGCGCCAGAGTAACCAGGACGGCACGACGGCCGTTCTCACGCTCGCCCGGCCGGAGGCCTTCGACGTGGAGCCGCTGGCCGAGGACGCCGGCGACAGCGACGAGGGCGTGTTCTGATGAACCCGGTGGCGCGCCTGGTCGAGCCTCTCAAGCGCCGCGTGCGCCTGATGGTGTCGCGCGGCGTGCTGCGCCTGGTGGACGACGCCCGCAAGGTACAGGAGGCCCAGGTGGGCCTGCTGCGGGACGAGGTGGTGAGCGGCGTGGAGCGCTTCCAGGAATATGGCCTCACCTCCGTGCCGCTGCCGGGCTGCGAGGGCGTGCTGGTGTTCGTGGGTGGTTCGCGCGGGCACGGCCTGCTGGTGGCGACCGACGATCGCCGCTACCGCCCCACCGCGCTCGAACCGGGCGAGGTGATGATCTACGACCACCTCGGCAAGTTCGTGCACCTGAGGGCGAACGGCGACGTGCACGTCTCGGCCGGGCGGGTGGTGATCGACGCTGACGTGGTGATCAACGGCGACGTGGAAGTCGACGGCAACGTGCACGCCACCGGCACGATCGTCGACGACGCCGGCAATACCAATCACCACACGCACTGAGGGGGCCGGCATGAGCGATATCCGCACCGTGATGTTCCGCCCCTTCGATGCCGGCGAGGCGCCGTTCTTCGACTGGTCGGAGGCCTTACCCTCGCTGGCCGACGACGACGGCCTGGAGACCGCGGTGATCCTTTCGCTGTTCACCGATCGCCGCGCGGCCGACGACGACGCCCTGCCGGACGGCACGGACGATCGCCGCGGCTGGTGGGGCGATGCCTACCCCGACCTGCCCGGCGACCGCGTGGGCTCGCGGCTGTGGCTGCTGTTCCGCGAGAAGGACATGCAGGCGGTGGTGAACCGAGCACGCGAGTACGTGGAGGAGGCGCTGGCCTGGCTGGTGGAGGACGGCATCGCGCGGCGGGTGGTGGTGCAGACCGGCTGGGTGGACCGTACCTCCGGCGCGCTGAGCGACATCCGCACCATCAACAGCCGGCCGGGCGTGCTCGGGATCGGCATCACGATTTACCGGCCGGACACACCGCCCGACCGCTTCAAGTTCGAGACGTTCTGGAGCCGCTGACATGCCCTTCACCCGCCCGACGCTGGAGCAGCTCATCGACCGCGACGCGGCCGACTTCGAAACCCGCCTGCCGGGCACGGACGCGCGCCTGCGCCGTTCGAACCTGGGCGTGCTGTCGCGGGTGGTGGCGGGCGCGGCGCACGGGCTCTACGGCTTCCTCGCCTGGCTCGCGCGGCAACTGTTCGCCGACACCAGCGAAGTGGAGTTCCTCGAGCGCCAGGCGGATGTGTACGGCATCGCGCGCAAGGCGGCCGTGGCGGCGAGCGGCAACGTGACCCTGACCGGCACCACCGGCGCGGTGGTGCCAGCCGGCACGGTGCTGCAGCGCTCGGACGGTGCGCGCTTCACGACCGATGCCGAGGTGACGCTGGCGAGCGGCACGGCCACGGCCGCGGTGACGGCGGAGGCCGGTGGACTCGACGGCAACACGGCGGCGGCCTCGGCGCTGACGCTGGTCTCCGCCATCGGGGGGGTGAACAGCACGGCGGCGGTCGCCGCCGGCGGTCTCGACGGCGGCACGGACACTGAGAGCGACGACGCGCTGCGCGCGCGCCTGCTCGATCGCATTCGCCAGCCACCGCACGGCGGCGCGAAGTTCGATTACTCGAAGTGGGCGCTGGAAGTCCCCGGGGTGACGCGGGTGTGGGTGGCGCCGCTCGAGCTCGGCCTCGGCACGGTGACGGTGCGTTTCGTGGTGGACGACGACCCGGGTGGCCCGATCCCCGACGCCGGCCAGGTGGCGGCCGTGCAGGCCTACATCGACGACCCGCTGCGCCGGCCGGTGACGGCGGACGTGACCGTGGTGGCCCCGGCGGCGGTGCCGCTCGACCTCACCATCGCCGGGCTCGTCGCCTCGACCGGCGCCGACCTCGCCACGGTGAAGGCCGCCATCACCGCGGAGCTCGAGGACCTGCTGCTGCGCGAGGCCGAGCCCGGCGGCACCATACTGCTCTCGCACCTGCGCGAGGCCATCTCGCTCGCCGCTGGCGAGTATGACCACGCCCTGACCACGCCCTCGGCTGACGTGACGCACACCACCGGCCAGCTCGCCACGCTCGGCACCATCACCTGGGCCTGACAATGCGCAAGACCGCCGCCCAGTACCGCGAACAGTTGGCCGCCCTGCTGCCGCTCGGCGCGGCCTGGCCGCGTGAAGGCGACAGCGTGCTGGGGCGGGTGCTGCTCGCGGTAGCGGACGAGCTGGCGCGGCTCGACGCGCGCGCCTGGGACCTGGTCGACGAGGCCGACCCGCGGACCACGGTGGAGCTGTTGCCGGAGTGGGAGCGGGCTTTCGGCCTGCCCGACCCGTGCGTCGACCAGCCGGACACCTACGGCGAGCGCATCGACGCGCTGGTCGAGAAGGTGACCCGCATCGGCGGGCAGAGCCCGGGCTACTTCATCGCGGTGGCGGCGCGGCTCGGGTACACGATCACGATCACCGAGTTCGATCCGTTCACCTTCGCCTCGACCTTCGACGAGCTGCTCTACGGCCAGGACTGGCAGTTCGCCTGGCAGGTCAACGCGCCGGAGGAAACGGTGCGCTGGTTCGAGTACACCTCGGGCTTCGACGAGCCGCTCGCCGACTGGGGCAACGAGCAGCTCGAGTGCGTGTTGACCCGCCTCAAGCCCGCGCACACCACCATCATCTTCGCCTACGGAGGCTGACACCATGGACCTTCGCCAGATGCTCGCGAACGCGGCGGCCTCGCCGCCGAGCGCACCCGCCACGCCCTCGGTCGGCTACCCGACCAACGGCAACCCCGGCACCGGCACGCCCCCGGGGCAGCCAGGGGCGTACTGGTTCCACCAGATCGCCGAGGAGCTGCGTGCCGTTGTCATCGCCGGCGGCCTGACGCCGGACCACACCACGCTGACGCAGGTGCGCGACGCGCTCTACGCGCTGCTCGACGCCGGGCCGACGCGGTACATCAACGGCCTCGAAATCGCGAACGGTACGGACGCCAATAACGACATCGACATCGCGGCCGGTGTGTGCCGGGCGGCGACCTCGCGCGTGGCCCTGACGCTCGGCGCGACACTGACCAAGCAGCTCGACGCCGCGTGGGCGGCCGGCGATGACGCCGGGGGGCTTTTCAGCGGCAGCAAAGCGATCAACACCTGGTACCACGTGTTCCTCATCCGCAAGGATGCGGATGGCACCATCGATGCCGGCTTCGACACGGCCATCGACGCGACCAATCGTCCGGTCGGCTACAGCGACTACCGGCGCATCATGTCTATCCGGACGGATGGCAGCGGCAACATCCGGCGCTTCAAGCAGGCCGGTGACCGTGTGTGGTGGACCGCGGAGATCGTTGAATCGACCGCCCTGCCTTCGGTGCTCACGCTCCTGACGGTCACCATCCCGCCGGCGGTGCGTTCTCTTGCGATTTGCAGCGGTTTGATCGGCGTGGACAACGCGGAAGGCGCTGATCTCGTCATTGCTCACCCGGACCTGACCGGCGAGCACATCGTCTTGCGCGCGGCCATGTCATCAGGTGCCGGAAAGATTACGGCCGGGACGCAGTTTCTGGCCCCCTCGAATCTCGTGTCGCAAATCAAGTACCGATGGAATCAGACCGGAACGCTGAGTGACCAGAGCCTTTCGGTCGTGGGTTGGATTGAAGACCGGAGGAATTCCTGATGCCCTACGTAGACCGTGACGGCGGCGTCATCGTCGCCAGCTATGCCAATCCCCAACGCGACGCACACGAATTCGTGGCGGAGGACTCCTCGGAGTGGATTGCGCGAGAACTCGCCAAGGTCAAAGTTTCCCGTGTGCGCGACCTTGAACGCGAGTTCGACCGCGATCTGAACGCGGGCTTCGAATCCAGCGCGCTCGGCACCCCGTACCGCTATGACAGCGAGGTGCACAACCGCGAGAACCTGATCGGGGCGGTCGCCGCCGGCGAAGACACGCCCTATACCTGCGACGATCTGCAGGGCCAGCCGGACAGCAAGGTGCCGCGGGTGCACACGCCGGCACAGCTGCTGATCGTTCTCCGCGACGGCAAGGCCGTGAAACAGGCGCTCATCGCCAAGTTGCGCGACAAGCGCTCGATGGTCGAGGCGGCGGGGACGGCGGAGGCTGTGGCGATGGTGAGCTGGGATTGACCGGCTCGGAGCAACGCTTCAGCCGACGTCGTCCAGCAGCACCTCGAGTGCACGCCGCTTGCGGGGGCTCAGCCGCGCCACCAGGTCGAACACGCGCCCTGGCGGGTAGCGCCGTCCCTCATCGCCCACCGTGAGTGGCGGCGGTGACCCCGCGGCATAGGCGTCCCGCCCGAGGCTCGCCTGCAGTCGCGACACGATCTCATCGTTCACTGAAAGGCCGTGCTGTTCTGCGAGGGCGTGGAGCTCTCCTCTCATCCCGTTCGGCAGCCGGACCGTGAAGGATGGCGCGGTAGCCGGCACGCCGTGAGCGCTGATTTGGACAGCCGATCGCATGCTCCATTCGAGGCGCGCAACGACCTCTGCGGTCAGGGTCCGGTGATTCTTGGTCGCGAAGGCGGTCAGCGATTCCTTCATGCCTGGAGGGAACCTGACCACGAACCGCTGCGCGCTGTGGCTCGGATAGTCTCGTTTACTCATGGCGCGATCGTATTGTCACTTTGGCAGTATTTCATCATGACTACTTGACAGTATTGTCAATGTGACACTATCTTAGATTCTGTTAGACCGTATAAGACGCTCAGGGTATTGCGATGAGCCGATCGACGAAGCCCGGCCCCAAGGCCGGGGGTATGAATCTCAAGCCGATCCAGGTGCGTCCGGACGCGCGCATGCGGGCAGCTCTGGAGCGCCATGCGAAAGCGGAACGACGCAGCCTGGCCGCCCAGGCACTGATATTCATCGAGGAAGGTCTCGCTCGCGCGAGTTGAGGTGCATCCGGCGGGGCGGCAACGCCGCCGGATGCGGTTTGAGGTTACTGGCTTGGTCACCATTTCGCCTCGCGGGGAAGCGTAGCACAGCGCTCCTCGCAGGATAGCCGGGAACCTCTCGTCGGGACTGTGAACGAGGGGGCTCCATTCACATGGACTGTATCGACCAGGCGGCGTATGACTTGGTGCATGACCACCCCGGCGGCGCGCCGAAGCTGGCGCCCAAGGTGGGCATGAATGTCGGCACGCTGCTGAACAAGGCCAATCCTTCGCAGGAGGGCCACCAGTTCACGGTGCGCGAGGCGCTTGCCCTGCAGGCGGCGCGCGGCGTGACCACCATGATCGACGCCGAGGCGCAGGTGCTGGGCGGGGTGTTCATCCGCCTCGGCCGCTTCGAGACGACCTCGGACACCGAACTCCTCAACCTCTACACGCGCTACCACGCCGAGGTGGGCGAGACGGCGCAGGCCATCGCCGACGCGCTCGAAGACAAGGTCATCACCGAAGCCGAGTACCGGCGCATCGAGCGCGAGGCCTTCGAGGACGCGCACGCGATGTTCGAGCTGCTGGCGCGCCTGCGCGCCCTGGTGGTGGCCCGTGACTGAGCGCAAGCGCCACACCGTGACGGCCGCCGAGGACAACGTGCCGCGCCAGGGCGACGTGGTGCTGCCGGGCGGGCTGCTCGCGCAGGTGTTCGGTGACGACCTCGCCCGTGCCTGGGCCGAGCGCAAGGCGCGCCGGCAAGCATGCGACCCGGCGACCAGCAAATGACCCTGTTCGCTGCCTGCCCCGACCGCGGGCGGTTGTATGCCGCCTATGCCGCCGCGCCACGCCTGAAGCGCCGCATGAGCTTCGAGCAGGCGCTCTCCGACCCGGCCGTGCGCCGGGCACTCGACCTCGACGCGCGCCACCGCGCGCTGCCCACGGGAGGCCGCCGATGAGCGTGGTTCATCTCCTCAACACCGGCATGCAGCACCCGCCGGAGCGCCGCCGCCGGTTCTGGATCGAGGCGGGCCGGCTCATCCACGTGGGGCAGGGCTGCTGCCTGCGCCTGTACGTGGACCGCGAGGACGGCGAGTACGTGACACGGCTGCACTTCGTGAGCCCGCGCGAAGGCGCGCCGAGCGTGCGGGACGTGCTGCGCCTCGACGCCTGGACCTGGGTGGATCTCTCCGCGCACTGCGGGGTGATGGCCATCCCGCGCGCCTTCGATACCGATCTGCTTGAGCGGCCGGTGCGGCTGCTCATCGAATTCGTGACCGTCGACGACGACCTGGCGTGGGTGACGCCGGCGTGATGGTCAGCCTCATTCATCGCGAAGCCGTAGGAGGTAAGTGTGATGCGGGTGTTCAAGCGTTACCTGACGGAAGTGGAGGAGCGCCAGCTCCTCTCGACGGTGGCCCGGTTCGCCGACGTGCATGCGCGGCGGGACCGGGCCTGGATGGAGGCCCTGCGGGTGACCGGGGTGCGCATCCAGGCCTTCAGCCGGCTGACGGTGTTCCATGCGCAGGAGGCGTTGCGCACGGGCTACCTCACGCTCGGCAGTGCCATCCAGAAGCGCGGCCAGGCGCACACGGTGCGGGTGCCGAAGCGCGGCCAGCGCGCGTTCCGCACGCTGCTCGCCATCCGGCGCGAGCTGGGCTACCCGATGGACCCAGACGCGCCGCTGGTGCTGAGCCGGCATCACCAGGCCTTGTCCGTGCGTTCGTACCAGGCACGCATGCAGCACTGGTGCCGGGAGGCCGGCCTGCAGGTGAACGCATCGCCACACTGGTTCCGGCACACGCTGGCCAAGCGAATCATGGCGCGCTCGACCTCGCCCAACCCCGAGCGGCTGGTGCAGGGCGCACTCGGCCACGCTTGCGTGACTTCGACGGCCGTCTACACCTGGCCGGACCGGGAGGAGATCGACGCGGCTGTCGATCTGGCGAGCTGATGGTGGCGCGCTATGCGCTGACCGAGGCCCCGGTCGACGAGCGGGCCTTCGTGCAGCTCACGCTCGAACACCTGCGGCTGCTGCGCCGCGCGCTTCGTGGTCACCGCTTCCGCATTTTCTTCGGCGCGGAGACGCGCGACATCATCCGCCGCGAGCAGCGGGCGCTGGCCTGCGTGCGTCGCCGGCGGCATGAGAGAGGGGTGCGGTGATGTTCGACACCTGCCGCGTGTGTCACTGCGACGAGCTCCACGCCTGCGACATGGGCGACGGCACGCCGTGCTGGTGGGTCGAGCCCGATCTCTGCTCGGCGTGTGCCGATGCCGAGGCCCTTGCCGATCTCTGCCAAGCGGATGTCGACGGGCTCGACACATTGGCGATCGAGCGCTTTGCGCTCGGGGAGGTCATCTGATGGCCGCCTGGTACGGCTGCGCGGCCAGGCAACGCGCGTTCAAGGTGAAGCGCCGGCACGGTAAGAACCTGGTCCTGAGCGACCAGTACGGCGCTACGCACCTGATGTCGCCGGACAAGCTCGAAGCCAACGGCTACCGCCTGCTCGCCACGAAACCTCGCTACGCGGGGAAGGGGAAGTACTGATGATCAACGATGCCGCCCTGGCCGGGCTCTGCATGGTCTACCTGCTGCTCGGCCTCATCGTCCTCGCACTGCTCGACGACCGCATGGGCTTCCCCAAGCTCATGACCTCGAGCCTGGTGCTGTTCGTGTTGATGTGGGCGCTGTGGCCGCTGGCCGCGGCGGGCTGGGGGTGCGCATGGCTGGGCTTGTCGCTCCGTCGCCGGCGCCGTGCTGCCGGCTGGTAGTCAACCCGGCGCGGCGGGCGACCGAGCGGTGGGTGAACCTCACGACGTTGCCGGCCGAGCAGAAGCGCGCGATGTGGGCACGCATCCAGGCCGAGCGGCCGGCGCTCGCCGCGCTGCTGCAGGACATCGGCCGCGACCCGCTGGCGCAAGCCCTGATCGAACACTGCGACGCGGAGGTCCTGGTCGAGAGCCTGGACCTCGTGCGCTGAGGGAGCCGTGATGATTTTCGTCTTCGAGGAACACAAGCTGCGCGAGGCCTTCGAGGCCTACTGCGCGGCGCAGGGGATCGGCGCGGATCGGCGCGATCTCGAGTTCAACCGGGTGATGGCGTTCCTGCGCTCCGAGCAGGCGCGCGCGGCGAAGCTGTGGATGGAGACGCCGACGGAGGTGCGGACGTGAGCGCCGTGCTCGCCTCCGAGCTGGGCGAGGCCTCGGCGTCTCGCGGTGCCGATATCTCGGCCTGCGGCCGGTATCGCTATCGCCTGTGGCGAGCATGGGACTGCGAGCGGCCGAAGGCATCTGTTCGTGATGCTGAATCCCTCAACCGCCGACGCCGACCTCGACGACCCGACCATCCGCCGATGCCTGGGCTACGCACGCGCCTGGGACCTCGGCGGCCTCGAGGTGGTGAACCTCTACGCCTACCGGGCGACGAAGCCGGCGCGACTGCAGCGCGTGACTCGCGCCGAGGCGGTTGGCCCGGACAACGACTGCTACATCTGGGGCGCTGCGCGGCGCTGTCGCGAGGTGGTGTGCGCGTGGGGCGCGCATCACATGGTCGACCGGCGTGCACGCGAGGTGCTCGATCTGCTGCGCCGTGCGGGCGCGATGCCGACTTGCCTCGCGACCACCGTTGACGGGCATCCGTCGCATCCGCTGTACCTCAAGCGCGAGCTGGTGCCGGTACCGTTCGATGGGGCGAGGTACGCCGGGTGAGGGGAGACAGCGACAGGGCCAGATCCCCCGAGTTCTCCGAAGACGGCGAACGCTACGCTCAGGCCCGCGGGGCGCGCCTGGCGGCTTATCGCTGCCCGCTCTCGGCGGCCGAAGCCCGGCGCCTCGACGCCATACAGGACCAGGCCGGCGACGCGGCGTGGCGTGCGTTCCCCGAGGTCGTTTCGAATCCATTCCCGGCCGGCACGCCCGAAGCGCAGGCGTGGCAGCTCGGCGCCGATTCGAACTACCGCTGGGCGCGGGTGCATGTCGAGGAAGGGTGGTACCGGATCGTTGATGGCGTGAGGGTGGCCCCGTGACCCGCTGGCGCCACTGGACCCCGGCGGAGGAGGCCCTGCTCCGTGAGCGCTTTGCCACCACGCCGACCCCCGAGCTGGCCGCGCTGCTGAACCGTACCCAGAACGCCGTCCGCGAGCGTGCGCGCCGCCTCGGCCTCGAGCGGGACTACGCCGCGGCCCCGGCCGCCGCGCGCACGCAGGGCCGCAGCACTGCCACCGGGCGCTTCGAGGCGGGCTGCACACCCTGGAACAAGGGCGCCATCTACCGTGCCGGGGGGCGCTCGGCCGAGACCCGCTTCAAGCCGGGGGCCGCCCCCCACAATGCCGCGCCCATCGGGGCCGAGCGCGTGAGCAAAGACGGCATCCTGCAGCGCAAGGTGAGCGACACGGGCTACCCGCCGCGCGATTGGACCTCCGTGCACGCGCTGCTCTGGGTGGAACACCACGGGCCGATCCCGAAGGGGCACATCGTGGTGTTCCGCAACGGCAACCGCAGCGACATCCGAATCGAGAACCTCGAACTCATCACCCGCGTCGAGAACATGCGACGCAACACCGTTCACAACCTGCCCAAGCCGCTCGCGGAAGCCATCCAGCTCCGCGGGGCGATCAGGCGGCAGATCAACCGGAGAACCCGTCATGGCGCATGACATCGACGATCTGCGCGAACACCTGTTCGAAACCCTCGCGGCACTGCGCGACAAGGAGAACCCGATGGACATCGAACGCGCGCACGCGGTGTGCGCGGTGGCGACCCAGGTCATTGACTCGGCCAAGGTCGAGGTGGCCTTCCTGAAGGAGTGCGGCGGCAAGGGCTCGGGGTTCCTGCTCGAGCAGCCCAAGCAACCGGGCCAGCCACGGCCGCCGCGGCTGGTGCGCTCGTGATGGCTGCGCTCACCGTTCTCGCGCTGACCTCCGCTGGCCTGCTCGACCGCGTGCGCGGCGGCTGGCCGACTGGCCGGCCGACCTGGCTGGCGCACGTGGCCACCATCGCGGCCGGCGCGTTGATGACCGCGCTGGTGACGCGCGACCCGCTCCTCCTCGCTGCCGGCGGTGTGCTGGTGGGCGAGTTGAGCTGGCGGCAGGACAACGGCTGGCGCGGCAACTGGGTACGGGGTGACCGCCCGCTGGCGTGGCGTACCTGGCGCGCGCTGCGCTGGGGGTTCATCTGGGCGGCACCGCTGGTGATGCTTTCGATGTGGTGCAAGCCTCTCGGCTGGTACGCCGTGACGGCGCCGCTGGGCGCGCTCCTGGCCGTGATGCTCTCCTGCGTGCTGCCGGCGATGAAGGCCCTGGATCTGCGCCACGCGTGGCCATGGTCCGAGCTGCTCGAGCTGCCGGTGATCGGCGCGCTGACGGTGGGGGTGCTGGCATGCCTGTGACGCTCGAAGGCGTGGCCGAGGCGCGCGCGGGTGACCCCGTCTATCTCTACCGCCCCGGCCGCTGGGAGCTGCACGCCGTGCAGTACATCGACCCGGACGAGCGCGCCGACAGCGGCAAATGCATCGCGCTCGACTGCTTTGGCCCGGTGACGCTCGAACTCTGCGAGCGCTACGACATCAAGCGCTTCATCGTGGGCGGAGAGCCACCGGTGAAGCACCCGCGCGAATGCGTGCGCTGCTCGCAGCACATCGCGCGGAAGTTCCTGCGGGAGATGAACCGGAGGCGGTCAGCATGAACACCACGCACGATCTCGATTCAGGCTGGCGCGAGCGTCTGGCCGCGCTCCCCCGCAGCCGCCGCGAGGCGTTGCGCGAAGCGCTGGAGGCCCGGCTGCGCGCCGAGCGCACGGCCGCGGCGCAGATGGCGGGGCAGGGGGATGCCTTCCCGGTCGACGCGAGGGCGGTGTGATGGCGTTCTTCGAGTACCCGCTCTCCTGGCCGCCTGAGTTTCCCCGCACGCCGGCCGCCGAGCGCCAGGCCGACCGCTTCGGCTCGCGCGGCGACCGCGGCTGGCTGAAGCCGCTCACGACGCTGCGCGCCTTCGATCGCCTCCTGGCCGAGGTGAAGGCGTTCACGCGCAGCGGGCATTCGTGGCGCATCGACCCCGAGGACCTGGTGGTCTCGACCAACCTGCAGGTGCGCCGCCACGACGATCGCCCGCGCCAGGACCAGCGCGAGCCGGGCGACGTGGGCGTGGCCGTCTACTTCACGCTGGACGGCGAGGACTACTGCCTGCCGTGCGACAAGTGGAACACGGTGGCCGGCAACATCGCGGCCGTGGCCGCGCACCTCGCCGCCATTCGTGGCATCGAACGCTGGGGCGTGGGCGATCTCCGCGCGGCGTTCCGTGGCTTCCAGTCGCTGCCCGATCCGAACCGCGTGGTGTGGCGCGACGTGTTCGGCTTCGCCGCCGGCGAGGTGGTGAGCGAAACCGAGCTGCGCGCGCGCTGGAAGCGGCTGCGGGCGGAACGCCACCCCGACCGGGGTGGCAGTGATGACGAGTTTCATCGGGTGAATCGAGCGTGGGCGCTCGCGTGCGAGGAGTTGGGGTTCGATGGGTAGCGTTCGGGCGAACTTCCTGGAACCGACCATCTTCGAGGACGTCGACCATGCGGCCCTCGCGGTGCTCAGTGCGACAGACGAGCTGGAATCAGCGGTGAGCAACGCGTTGCCGCGAGGGACGGAGGTTGTCTTCGCTTTTGGACAGATGGCGCCGACCCGCGGGATCGTCTCCGCAACGATGGTGCATGGCACTCGCGCCGTGGTGTTCCTCATCAACCAGAAGACTGGCAAGGTCCGCAAGGTTCCCGTGCACGCCATTCGCCAAGTCGTGGGGCGGCCGTGATGGAGAAGCTATTCGACTTCGCCGACAGCATGCTGGTGGTGCTCGGGTTCATGTTCGGGCGGGCCCTGCTGAAGGTCGGCCTGATGATCTACCGCGAACAGGGCGGGGTGTTCGCCGCCTGGGTCGCGTTCACCGTGGCGGCGCTGGCGCTGGCTTGCGTCGTCGTTCGCATCGTCGAGTGGGTGACGACACCGTGACCCCTCGCGCTGGATACACAGCGAAAGGCGCTAACCGTATTCCAGGCCCTGCGCTGCCGCTTGAGGGCGGTGCACTGCTGGAGGCCGACCAAGTACGGGCAGGTGGATTAGCGGATGGTGTGGGGCGGCGTTGCCATCCATCGCGAAGCTATGCCGCTCCCTGCGCGCTCATGTCTACCCGGCCGGCAATGGGGCCGGCCGGGGTACTCGACTCGAATTGGAAACCGAAGGGCGGCGCACGGGGCGGCGAGGCGCCAACCAGCCCGGAGGCTGAGAGCCCGCCCACCCGGTCAAGGCCGCACCTCTGCGACGCCGACAGCTTCGGTATCCCGTCGCTCCCGACGGACAGGGCAGGACTGAAGAATGGGAGAGCGCAGCTTCACCCCGGGCATGCCGGCTGGGAGGTCGGTATCGAGCACTGAATCTTCACGGCCCGGAGTGCCAGCAACGACGTGATGGCGGGAGCGACACAGCAATGATCTCCGGGGAGCCCCGCCCTGCTGCGGCAGTGATCAGGCGCGTGAGCCGCGCGTCTGCGTTTCGATGACGGCGAGAGACTACACCTCCCCTCGGTCTCCCTTCTTCATCGAACGAAAGCCCGCAGGCCAAGGTGGCGCCACCACCAGGCCAACGAATTGATACCGCGCGGGCCGACCCGCGCGCCGAACAACGCCGACCCGGCTGGCGACGATAACGACAACAGGTGCCCGCGCCAGCCCAGGACCCGAACCCGATGGCATCGATTGAAGAACTGAAGGACCGCATCGACCTCCACGACCTGGCGGACAAGCTGGGACTGGAGCGCCCCCAGGGCCGCGGCAACTACAAGAGCCCGCACCACGCCGACAAGTCACCCTCGCTGGCGGTGGTGAAGAAGGGCGGCGGGCGCTACTGGCGCGACTACTCGGGGCCGGAGGATGCGCACGGTTCGTGCGTCGATCTCGTGATGTACGTCGAGGGCTGCGATCTGCCGACGGCCGTGCGCCGCCTGCACGAACTCTACGGCTACCCGATGGAGCGCCCGGGCGAGCCGGCCGAGCGCCGCGAGCGTTCGCTGGTGGAGCACATCGCGGACAAGTGCAAGCCGGAGGCGGTGCGCGCCGTCGACTACCTGGTGGACGAGCGCAAGATCCCGGCCGAGGTGGCGCGCGCGGCCGTGGAGCGCGGCGCGGTTGGCTTCAACACCTGGACGAACCCGAAGGCCGCGCCCGGCGAGCAGGGCTACGGTGGCGACGCGGTGGCGTTCATCGTGAAGACGCTGAATCCGGGGCGGGTGGTGGCGGTGGACATGCGCTACGTGGACCCGACGCTGAACGGCGGGGTGAAGACGCAGAGCCAGGGCGAGAAGCGCGGGCATCCGTGGTTCGCCGATCTGCAACGCCTGAAGGCGGCGCGCACGGTGTACGTGGTGGAGTCGGCCATCAACGCGCTCTCGGTCGAGGCCTGCGGCATGCCCTACACGGCGGCGATCGCCACGCGCGCGCTCTACGCCTTCGAGGACATCGCCTGGAAGTGGTTCGCGGGCAAGCAGCTCGTGTTCTGCTTCGACTACGACCAGCCCGACCGCAACGGCCGCTGCGCGGGCCAGGAGGCGAGCTGGCGGCTCTACGACCAGGTGACTGCCGAGAACATCGGCGCGATGCTGGTCGACCAGTCGGAGTGGGAGGAGAACGACGTCAACGACGTGCTGAAGGCCGGCGGTGTCGACGAGCTGCGCATGCGCTTGAACCGGTTGCAACCGTGGGCGTTGCAGGGCCTGCCGGGCAAGACGGACCACATGCGCGGCCGTTCTCGACTCTACCTGCCATCGCACGATTACGCGCAGTACTGGCGCTACCGGGTGAAGCCGGACTTCACCAGCTACGTGAGCAAGGTCGAGCAGGACGACGCCGGCGAGGAGAAGCTGAAACACGACGACCTCTGCGGCTTCCGCGTGGCGGCGATCTCGCGCGTGCGCCTGGCCTCGGCGGCGAGCGTGCTGAGCGGCGAGGAGGACCATGCCCCGCGGGACATGTTCGCGGTGACGGTGCAGGTGCCGCGTCACGGTGCCAACCTGCAGCGCCGCGTGTTCGCCGACGAGCAGCTCCACAACGTGGACGTGTGGGGGAAGTTCGGCCCGGTCTACTCGCCGGCGAACTTCAAGCGCCTGGTGAACGTGCTCGAGCGCGGCGCCGACCTCGGCGCGCGCGATGCCATCAACTTCGTCGGGCTCGGCTGGCTGAACGGCCGGCCGGTGGTGAACGAGGGCGGCGACTGTTACTTCGTCGACCCTGACCAGCAATGCCCCTACTCATCGCTCCGCTTCCCGGCCGGGCCGGCGACGGACGCGGCGCCGGTGCTGCGCGCCTACGCGCAGACCTTCCGCTCGAGCGCGGCGCTGCTGCCGCTCATCTGGGCGCTGGGCGGCCACATGAAGTGCTTCCTGGGCTACTGGCCGCACCTGGTGATGCAGGCGGCGAAGGGCATGGGCAAGTCGACCCTGTGCAAGCGCCTCGAGGGCACGCTCGGGATGACGGTGTTCGCCCACGAGTCGATGGGCACGCAGTTCCGCATCCTCACCACAGTGAGCCACACCTCGCACGCGGTGGGCTGGGAGGAGATCTCGGCCGGCAAACAGGACCTCATCGACCAGGCCGTGCGCACGCTGCAACAGAGCTACCAGCACGCGGTGACACGGCGCGGCTCGGCGATGACCGAGTTCGTGCTCTCCGCACCGGTGCTGCTCGCCGGCGAGGACGTGCCGGTGAAGTCCCTGCAGGGCAAGGTGGTTCGGACCGACCTCACCGACCGCCAGGGGCCGAAGCTGCCGAAGGCGCTGCCGGCGTTCCCGGTGCGCGCCTGGCTCGAGTTCCTCGCCCGGGTGCGGAAGGACGCCCTGCAGGAGCGCGTGGAGGGCACCACGGCGCGCCTGCGCGCCCGTAGCCGGGCGCGGGCCGAGGACAGCGGCGCCCAGCGCATGATCGAGAACTACGGGGCCGTGCTCGCGGCCTGGGAGCTGGTGCTGGAGTTCGCTGAACTCGCGCCCGACGGCTTCACCTTCGAGCACGACCTGGTCGAGGAGATGAACCGCCACATCGCGGACACCGATGCGGACCGTGAGCCATGGGTGTGGATCGTCGAGGTGATCCTGGCGGAGATCGACTCCGGCCGCTACCGCCTGCCGGCGGCGTGGGACGATTGGCTGGGCCAGAAGGCCCTGTTCATCCGTCACACGGACATGATCAATCACCTGCGCACCAACAGCCACCTGCGCGACATCTGGAACAGCATCCCCATCAAGAGTCCCAAGGTGCTGCGCCAGGCGTTGCACCGCGCCGGCGCCATCCTGAGCGACGACGGCGACAAGCGCATCGGCCCGCGCCGCGTGAACCACATGCTGGTGCTCTCGGTCGACGCCCTGGAGAGCTACGGGCTCAACTGCGCCCCGACCGACCCCAACCACGACCCGTTCCGCCCCGAGCTGATCTAGCGCCGCACCGTGGGCCTGAAGGTACGCCAGCGGCCGTTCGTGCGGCGCGCTGCGCGCCCTGACGGCCTGCCGCGCGAGGACGCTTGCCTGCGCCCCCTGGATTCGCTGGCACGCCGAGCTGGGCGTGGTCGAGTGCCAGGGCCTTCACTTCGATGACGCTGGCGAGCCACGGACGTGCGTGGTGCTGCAGCCGACCACGCGCAACGGCGTGGCTCGCTTCCTGCGCTGGTACCGCCGCTGCGGCTTCCTGGGCGACTGAGCCCGCACCTGCATCGCTCTCGCCATCCCCCGCACCCCCTGAGAAGTGACCTCCGGCGGCCGGTGTACGCCAAGGCGGGAAACCGTTGCGCCCGCGCAACCCTCAACGGGTTTGCGGGCATGCGCCGGGGAATCCGTGGGACTGACGGCTTTTTGACGCTCAAGCCGTTGATAACGCTCGCGATTGTCTTGTCGGAAAGTTGCCAGAGCCCCACCAATTCCTGCGAAAGTCCCCCGGTTTTCTTGTTTCGTCCCCCTCCGCCGTTTTGCCGTCTCGCCGCGCCGTTTCTATCTATCTCTCTCTTTTGAAAGGAAAAAAGAGAGAGATAACAGGGAGGAGGAGCAAGCAGGCAGTCCCCCACTTTTTCGGAGGTGGTCAATCTTTGACCCACGGATTTTTTCGAGGAAATCGCAAAAAGTGGGGGACGTGTTTTTGCGGAAATGGTCTATAAATCAATTGCATGTGCCCGAGTCCCACGGAAAAATGCGGTCCCACAGGAAATATCCCCGCCTTCCCTGCAAGGGGGCCTAGATGCCCGATTCGACCCAGCTCCTCGACCAGTTCTGCGTGTGGCTCGAGCTGAACGCCGGCCGCTCGCCGCGCACGGTGCTGAAGTACCGCCGCCACCTCGAGGCCCTGGCCGCCTACCTGGCCGAGCGGGATCTGGCCTTCGAGACCGCGCCCGGTGCCGAGCTCGAGGCCTTCACCGGGCTCTACATGCACCAGCAAGGCCTGCGGCCACGAAGCCGCCGCCCGGTGGTCGCCGCGGTGCGGAAGTTCTTCGCCTGGTTGGTTCGCACCGGCCACCTCGCGCGGAACCCGGCGGCCGATGTGCCCTACCCGAAGGCCGGCTACCCGCTACCCGTGTTTATCGAGGAGAAGCACGCCGAGAAGCTTCTGATGGCGCCAGGCCTCGACACCTTCCTCGGCCGCCGTGACACCGCCATGCTGAGCCTGCTCATCGGCTGCGGCCTGCGTGTAAGCGGCCTCATCGCTCTGAACGAATCGAGCCTGCTGTTCTACGCCGACGACAAGAACCCGAAGCGCGAGCGCCTGGCCGTTCGCGTGGTGGAGAAGGGCAACCGGGAGCGCATCGTGCCGGCCCCGGACGAGTGCTGGGCGCTGCTGCGGGCCTACCTCGGCGCCCCCGAGCTGGACGACATCGATCGAGATCTCCCCAACGGCGACCGCGTGCTGTTCGTCTCCGTCAACAATCGCCAGCACCGCGAGGACGAGTACCGCGGCGAGAACCGCAGGCTCTCGGCCCGCTCGGTCGACGACCTGGTCAAGCGCTACGGCCAGGCCGCCGGCATTCCCCAGGCCCAGCGCCACGCCCACGCCATGCGCCACCTCTACGGCACGCAGATGGCCGAGGCCGACGTCGACCTCTTGGTGCGCCAGGCCTTGATGGGCCACCGCTCGCCGTCCACGACCGAGGTCTATACCCGCCTCGCCCAGCGCAAGCTGCGAGAGGCGGCCGACAAGGGCAACCCCTTCCGCCGCATCCGCACCCCAGTGACCGACCTGGTCCGCGAGCTTCAGCGCTCGCCCTGACCCTCACCGTGCCCGCCATGCGTGTTCCCGTGCCCCAACTGGTGCCTATAACCGACATAGGCCGTGCCACCCTCCCAAGCCCAACCACGGCAGGGCGGACATTCACGCACCCCTGCGCCCCGCGCCAGAACTCGGCTTCCGAACGGGCTAACTCATCTGCCGCCGAAGATCTCCGAGCTGCGCGGTATTGCATAACCCGCAGCTCACGGGCACCCCACTCCAGCAACCACAAGGGCTGCAGCGGGGCTCGAAACCTCGATAGCGCAGCTCAGACTCGAAAGTCGTGGCAGGGGCAGGCCTGGCTCAGGGGGTGGGGGCTCGGCAGGGGTGGTGCGGTGCCGCAATCCGAGGGGGTGGGTACCAGGATATCTGCACCGAATCCTGAGACCCCTTGCGAAAAAAATCGGCGCCGGCGGGGAACCGGCGCCGGGCGCTCATTCGAGCGCGCTGGTGACGTCAACGGCCTGGCAGCGCAGGCACTCGAACAGGGCGCGGAGGTTGGCGTTGCGGAGCTGGACCATGCTGTCCTGGTCGAGGTCGCCGACCAGCCAGGCCAGGGCATCCAGCCCGTCGCGGAGCAGGGCGGCGCGCTCGCGCGCGTCGGACACCTGCTGGCGGCGCACGGCGAGTTCCTGGGCGTCTCGCGACGCGGCGGCGGCGCTCACTCCTCCTCCTCGGGGCTCGCCTTCTCCAGGGCCTCGTCGAGGGTGTCGCCGTAGCCCATGCGCCGGATGCTGTCGTTGATCATCCGGTCGAGTACTTCCACGTGGGCGACCGTGCGCGCCTTGGCGCGGGCGCTGAACAGGTCATTCAGTGCCCGGTTGTCCTCGCGGGTTTCCTCGCGCTTGCGGCGGTTGATGGCGTAGCCCTGGGTTTCGTAGGCGTGGAGCGCCTCGGCCCACTCCTCCTGCAGGTCGAGCAGGATGTCGGCCGCGGCGGCGTTGCCGTGGGTGCGCATGCGCTTGGTGTCGATGCGAGCGAGGAACATCACGGCCCGGTCGAGGCGGATATAGAGGCCTTCTCGGGTGGGGATATCCCCACCTTCGGCTACAAAAACGGGGTGGTTCAGCACCTTGGTGCCGAACAGCCGCGCATTATCAGGGCTCTGAAGCGCTCGTTTTGTCGTCCTCCAGTCAATCCCCGCGAGGTCGCAGAGCGGTTTGGCGTAGACGTATTGGCGGTCGAAGTACGTGACGACTGGCAGCGTGAGCCCGTGGAACGGGATAACACTGGTCACCTGGGTGAGTTCTGCCATGATGGCTCTCCTGTGAATTGCGTTTAGGGGCACCCTCGAAAGGGTGCCGGGTGCTAAACACGGCTCACAAGGGACCGCGGGCTTCTTCCCCCGAAGGGTCTTGTATCCACCCACACCCGGCGTCGACCGAGGAATCGTGTACCGCGAAGCCGTAGGAGGTAGGTGTTCGGGCACAAAAAAACCGCGTGACTGTCGGGTGCGGTGTCCGCTTGTGAAGGTGTGTTTAGCACCTGGAGCCAGCATAGTGGGGTTGGTATGGTTGTCAAGAAACCGAGGGGCGCGCGATGTGGGGGTGGCTGAGGCGATTGCTCGCGCCGCGCGCCGTGACGCCGCCCGAGCCGCCGGACATGGCGGCGCTTCGAGCGATTGGCGAGTCCGAAGGCACGCCCTGGCACAAACGGACAATCGCATGGCTTGAACTCGCCCGGCTTGCGTCGGTGCGCGGGCGGCCGTTCTTCGAGTACAAGCAACGTGCCGCAGAGTGCGAATTGCGTGATTACTGGTCGCAGGGCCTTCGCCGGGTTCGAGTTATCTCCCGTCCGGACGCATGCCCGCGCTGCGCCGAGCTGGACGGCAAGGTGTTCCAGATCCGTGCGCTGCTGAAGCGCCCCTTGCTGCCTTGCGCTGACTGTTCGGGCACTCCCGACGCGTCGGGCGTGGGTTGGTGCCGGTGCTACTACGAAGTGCTGTTCCCAGGGGAGCGGGCTTGACGTGGGCCGGGCGCCCGCGGGTCGTGAGGTGTGAAGGAATTTACACCTTCGCCGCTAAATTTAAGTATGCTTATTTGCATATCGAGAGGATGAAAGCCGGCCGAGGTGGTCCTCCCCGCGCGCTCCTGACCCCCACGGCATTCATCGTTCAGCCTTACGGCGGAGGCGGACACCCATGGAACATGCAGTCAGTCTGAAGGTACGCGACCTGCGCGTGGTCATCGTGCGCGACGGCGACCTGTGGTTCGCCCAAGGCATTGATATCGACTACGCAGCGTCGGGGACCTCGGTCGAGGACGTCAAGCACCGGTTCGCCATGGGGCTGTTCAAGTCGCTCATCGCCAACGTCGACCTGGGCGGCTCGATCGATGCGTTTCTGAAGCACCCGCCGAGGGAGCAGATCGAGCAGCTGCAGAATGGCCCGGACTCCCGCGAGGCCAAGCTCTCGTTCTCGACGGAGCGGTTCCCTCGCGACCTACCCATCCCGTACGACCGGATTGCCTTCGTCGAGCCCCAGGCCGCGTGAGGCGCCCTGACCGGGACGATCCTCACGGGGATCGCGAAGGTGCGCTGCCGCGAGCCCGGGTTCTGGAAGTTCTCTACCGAAACGGCGTCTCGGTCGAGCATGATGCCGATGGCGACGTTCTGTTGCGACGGGGAAGCCGTATCGAAGTGCAGCTGCTGCCGGAAGCCGTGGGCGGGCTCCTCGTTCGCCAACTGGCGCGAACCTTCGAGATCCCGCTGACGGACTTCTACTTCGACGTTCCCGGCTACCACTGAGCCCACGGCGTCGATGGGTGCGCTCGCCGCCCTCGCGGCGTAAAGTAACGGCGTTTTCGCTCAGAAGGTGACCAAGCCGATGACTGGAAGACGCGACGACGGCCGGCGCGGGGAACCGCCCAAGCCGAGGCAAGGCGACCGAGGCCCCATCCCGCTCAGCGAGGAGAGCGGTACACGGAAGAAGCAGTCCCCCGTCCTACAGACGAACAAGCCGCCACCGCGTCCGAGGCCTAAGGGAGGCTGATATGCCGTCGCTGGACGACCGCCTGTACGAACTCGATTTCGCCATTCAGCGCTCGATCCGGTATCACTCTCGCCGGCGGGCGTTCTTCGACCGCTGTTCGTCGCTCGGCGACGCGCTCGCGGTGGTGTTCAGCTCGGCAACGGTCGCCTCGCTGCTGAACCAGACGGCCACGGACCTCGCGCCCTGGTTCGCGGCGGTGGTGACGGTGGTGGCGGCGCTCAACCTGGTGGTCGGCTCGGCGCGCATGGCGCGCACGCATCACGACCTGGCGCGGCGGTTCATCGCGCTGGAGGCCGAGATCGCAGTGGTGGTCGAGCCGGACGAGGCGAACTACCGGCGCTGGGTGGCGGCGCGGCTCGCCATCGAAGCCGAGGAACCGCCGGTGCTGCGCGTGCTCGACACCATCTGCCACAACGACGTGCTGCGAGCGATGGGCTTCGACCCGAGCTACGCGATCCCGGTCGGGCCGGTACAGCGCCGGCTGGCACACTTCTGCGATTTCCGCGAGCACGCCCTCAAGCAAGCGCAGTACCCTGAGCCAGAGGAGAGCCCCGCGGCGGTTCCCGGAGCCCAGGGATAGGAGGACGCATGAGCCGTACTGCCATCATCCACGTCCGCGTCAGTTCACACCGCCAGGCCGAGAAGGAGCTGCCGGTCGAGTCGCAGCTCGCGCGCTGCCAGGACATGGCCGAGCGGCTCGGCGCGACCGTGGTGGCGATCTTCCAGGAGGAGGGTGTCTCCGGCTGGCACGGGCCGCGGCACCAGCTCGAGGCCGCGCTCGAGTTCTGCGAGCAGCGCCGGCCGGAGTACTTCATCACCTGGTCGACGTCCCGGTTCTCGCGCAACCAGTCCGTGGCCATCGCCGCGCGCGA
Source organism: Gammaproteobacteria bacterium (assembly GCA_050184115.1). GTDB lineage: Bacteria > Pseudomonadota > Gammaproteobacteria > JACKNG01. Next base: position 82,245 of record JBFXAQ010000015.1, read on the forward strand.
GCGCCTGGAGCGCGCCGGCACGAAGCTCGTGTATGTCTCGTTCGACCCCGGCGAGGATGCAAACACGCGCTTCCTGAACATCGCCATCCGCGAAGTGATGGACGAGTTCTTCAGCCGCGAGACCTCGAGCAGCACCCGGCGTTCGATGGTCCACAACGCGGAGAACGGCTACTTCAACGGCGGTCGCGTACCGTTCGGCTTCGAGCCGCTGCCGGCGGCGGATAACCCGAAGCGCCGCCGCCTGTTCGTGGTCGATCCCGAGGCGGCCATCGTCCGGGACATCTACCGCCTACGCCTCGACGGCGAGGGGGCACTTTCCATCGCGAAGCAGCTCAACTCGGCGCACGCCACGAACCGGGGCCAACCCTGGACGAAGGGCAGCGTGACGAACGTGCTGCGCGGCGGCGCCGCCGCCGGCGTGCAGGTGTTCGGTAAGCGGCCGCGGCCGTATCGGACGGTGGTGCCACGCGACCAGTGGGTGGTGGTGCCGAGCCACGATCCGATCGTCGACCTCGATACGTGGAACCGCGTGCAGGCGATGATGGACGACGCTGACACTTCCAAGAGCGGGACCTCGGCGACCAGCCTGCACCTGTTCTCGGGCGTGCTCCGTTGCGGCCTGTGCGGCGCCAGCCTGCAGGTCGAGACGGCCACCGGCCGCGGCGGGAAGCTGTACAGCTACTACAACTGCCGCAACGCGCAGAAGAAGGGCGCATGCCAGCACCGGCGGATGCGGACCGACGAGGTCGACGAGTTCCTCCTCGGCCACATCACCGAACGCGTGTTCAGCCGGCGCAACATCGTGCAGCTCATCCGCGACATGCGGGAGCTGGTCGGCAAGCATTCATCGGCGAAACAGCAGCGCCTCGACGACATCGACGCCCAGGTCGCCGAGCTCCAGCGCAAGCAGCGCAAGCTGCTGAAGATGATCGAGGACGACGACCTGGTCGGCGTCGACAAGCGCTGGCTGGTGACGACCGGCTCAGAGCAGGAAGCGAGGCTCATTCACCTGCGGCAGGAACGCGAGCGCGTGGAGGGCGAGCCCGACCCTCACCTCGACTTCAGCGAGGCGGACGTCGACGACTTCCGCTCGCTGCTGGTCGACCTGGTCTCGAACCCGAGCAACCCGAAGAAGATCCGCAGCTTCTTCCGCCAGGTCATCGATCGCATCGTCATCGCCGACCGCACGGCACGCATCTACTACCACCCGAGCGTCATCCTCTCGGCTGCCAGCGGATTCGCAGAAGGGACGGTTGCTCCCCACGAGCGGTTCGCAGCAAGCGCGCATCGCCTGCCGGATGCTCTGTTCCAAGACTCTGAAAGTGGGGATGGTTTGCCGAAGTGGCTCCCCGGGACGGGCTCGAACCGCCGACCTAGTGATTAACAGTCACCCGCTCTACCGACTGAGCTACCGGGGAGTCGCTGGAAGGCGCGTATGGTACTGACGCGGGTGGGGGTGGTCAATTACGGTTGCGGTGGTGAGAGGGCGGCGCACAGTCGCCGCGTCGCCTCGGCGACTACGGCATCGTCAGCGGCATAGCTCAGGCGCAGGTAACCCGGCATGCCACAGGCGGTGCCGGGTGAGGTTACGACACCGTGTTCCTCGAGCAGCCAGGTGGCGAGAGCGACGTCGTCGTCGATGTCTGGGCGCGTTCCGAGCACGCGACCGACGAAGACCAGCAGGTGGTAGCCGCCTTCCGCGGGCTGCACGTCGATGCCCGGCAAGTCGGACAGCGCGCGGTACAGCCGCTCGTGAGACCGACCGAGTGCCGTGTTCCGCGTTTCGTGGTGCTCCCGTGGCGCGGCAAGCGCGGCCGCGGCCGCGGCCTGCGCGACCGGGCCGGGCGGGGCGCTACTGCGGGATTGGATGCGTCGCATGGCGGCGAGTAGGCGGGCTGGGCCGGCGGCGAAGCCGATGCGCCAGCGACCCATGCCCCAGGCCTCGGATACGGCGTTGACGATGACCGTGCGATCGTGGAGACGCGGCGCGACCTTGAGTAGCGTGGCAAAGGGCTCGCGCGTGCGGCACAGGTATTCGTAGACGTCGTCGCAAACGACGACGACCTCGGGAAACTCGGCCAGCACGCGCGCCAGAGATTCGAGTTCGCCGCGGCCGTAGACGACGCCACTTGGGTTGCACGGGCTGTTGAGAATGACCAATCGTGTGCGCGGGCCGAGCGCGCCGCGCAACTCCTCGGGCGTCATGCGGAAGCGATTGCGCGCGCGAGTACGGACGATCACCGGGTCCGCGCCGGCCAGGCGCACCAGGTCGGGATAGCCCGGCCAGTAGGGAGCGGGCACGATGACTTCGTCGTCATCGTTGAGCAGGGCCTGCATCAGGAGGTGGAGCGCATGCCGCGCGCCGTGCGTGACGACGATCTGGTCGGTGCCGAAGCGCAGGTCGTTGTCGCGTTCGAACTTGGTGACGATGGCCGTGGCCAGGTCTGTCGCACGCGTTTCGTCGGTGCTGGCTTCGTCGTTGTCGAGCGCGGCACGGGCCGCGTCAGCCACCCCTGGCGGAGGCGGCAGGGCAACGGCGGCGCCACTGAGATCGACAACGTCCCGCCCAGTTCGGACGAGGTCCGCCGCGCGCTCCGTAAGGTCGGGGATCACGGGCGACCTCGCGTTCTGCACGCGGTGCGCGGGTTTGATTTCCAAGCGGCTATGGCTCCTGCGGTGCCACGAACGGGCAGCCGGCGGGTCGTGTACTATACGCATCCGCCCATGGCCCGCAAGCGGATCCCGTCTTGATTCGGAAAACTGCCCATCGCGAACTTCGCGACGCGTCAGCGCACGAGCGCGCGTTCCGTCTCGAGGCGCCGTTCGAGCCGGCGGGCGGCCAGCCGCAGGCCATCGCGCAGCTCATCGAGGGTGTCGCGGCAGGGCTGTATCACCAGACCCTGCTCGGCGTCACCGGCTCGGGCAAGACCTACACCATTGCCAACCTCATTCAGCATTGCCAGCGCCCGGCACTGGTGCTCGCGCCGAACAAGACGCTGGCGGCGCAGCTCTACGGCGAGATGCGCGAGTTCTTCCCGCACAATGCTGTCGAGTACTTCGTCTCGTACTACGACTACTACCAGCCGGAAGCCTACGTGCCGGCCTCCGACACCTACATCGAGAAGGATGCCTCGATCAACGATCACATCGAGCAGATGCGCTTGTCGGCGACCAAGGCGCTGCTCGAGCGTCGCGACACCATCATCGTTGCCACGGTGTCGTGCATCTACGGCCTCGGTGAGCCCGACGAGTACCACGCCATGGTGCTGCACCTCAGTCGTGGCGACATCATCGACCAGCGCGCCATCCTGCGCCGTCTCGCCGACCTGCAATACAAGCGCAACGACTACGCGCTGGAGCGCGGTACCTATCGCGTGCGCGGCGAGATCATCGACATCTTCCCAGCCGAATCCGAGCGCGATGCCCTGCGCGTGGAACTGTTCGACGACGAGATCGAATCGCTCAGCGCGTTCGATCCGCTGACCGGCGAAGTGGTGCGCAAGCTGCCGCGCTTCACCATCTATCCCAAGTCTCATTACGTGACCACGCGCGACACCATCCTGCGCGCCATCGAAACCATCAAGGACGAACTCAAGGAGCGACTGGAGGAATTGCGTGGCGCCAACAAACTCGTCGAGGCGCAGCGTCTCGAGCAGCGCACCCGCTTCGACCTCGAGATGATGCAGGAGATCGGCTACTGCAACGGTATCGAGAACTACAGCCGCCACCTCTCCGGCCGCGCGGCGGGAGAACCGCCGGCGACGCTGTTCGAGTACCTGCCGAAGGGCGCCCTGCTGGTGGTCGACGAGAGCCACGTCACCGTGCCCCAGCTCGGTGGCATGTACCGCGGTGACCGTTCACGCAAGGAGAACCTGGTCGAGTACGGATTCCGGTTGCCCTCGGCGCTGGACAACCGCCCGCTCAAATTCGAGGAGTGGGAAGCGATGGCGCCGCAGATGATTTTCGTCTCGGCCACGCCCGGGCCCTACGAGGAGAAGCATGCCGGCCAGGTCGTCGAACTGGTGGTTCGGCCGACCGGCCTCATCGATCCCGAGGTGGAGGTGCGCCCGGCCGGCACCCAGGTCGATGACCTGCTCTCCGAGATACACGCCATCGCCGGCGCCGGCGGCCGGGTGCTCGTGACGACCCTGACCAAGCGCATGGCCGAGGATCTCACCGATTATCTTTCCGAACACGGCGTGCGCGTGCGCTACTTGCACTCCGACATCGATACCGTCGAACGTGTCGAAATCATCCGTGACCTGCGCCTCGGCGAGTTCGACGTCCTGGTCGGCATCAACCTGCTGCGGGAGGGGCTCGACATCCCGGAGGTTTCGCTGGTCGCGATACTCGATGCCGACAAGGAAGGCTTCCTGCGCTCCGATCGATCGCTTATCCAGACCGTCGGCCGTGCCGCGCGCAACCTGCACGGGCGCGCCATCATGTATGCGGACCAGGTGACTGGGTCCATGCAGCGCGCGATGGACGAGATGGCGCGACGACGCGAGGTGCAACTCGCGTTCAACAGCGAACACGGGATCACCCCGCAGGGCATCGTCAAGCAGGTCGCTGACATCATGGAGGGCGCCTACGCGCCGGGCGCCGGTGGCGGCCAGCGGCGCGAAGCGCGCGCGGCTGAACGGCGCGCCGAGTACCGTGGCCTGTCGGGCGAGGCCGTGGCGAAGAAGATCCGACAGCTCGAAGAACGCATGTACAAGCATGCCCGCGACCTCGAGTTCGAGGAGGCCGCCCGCCTGCGCGACGAGATCAATGCGCTGAAGGCCGGTGCGCTGGAGATGCCGATCGGCGTGGACGGCTGAGGTCTGTGCGTGGCCGACGCGCGGATCTGCAGGTCATGGGCGGCGGGCGCGGGGCTGGCAGCGGGTCAGTGCGTGCGGGTGTACCGAGCACGGGCGGTGCCGTCGAGCGCGCCGGTGCGACGCTGGAATCGGCGCGCTCCACGCGATCCGCGGAGGTGTAGCCGGCCGGGTTCGAATTGTGTATTCTTTGCGCCCCTCGCGCCGCGGCTCCGCGCGCGGGGGTTCTGACGTTTCGACAGGCGCGTAGCTCAGTTGGTTAGAGCACCACCTTGACATGGTGGGGGTCGTTGGTTCGAGTCCAATCGCGCCTACCAGACTTCAGCTTCGCATCACTGGCAATACCCTGAAGGGGTGGCCCAGCGGTCGCCGATGCGACCTGGCCCACCGCCGCGGTTCGTCCCATGCCTCGAATCACACTGCCGGACGGCAGCCACAAGGATTTTGACGCCCCGGTGACGGTGGCGGAGGTTGCCGCGTCCATCGGCTCCGGCCTGGCCAAAGCTGCACTGGCTGGTCGGGTCGACGGCCGCGCGGTCGATACCAGTCATTCCATTACCGACGATTGCGCGCTCGAGATCGTCACCGCGCGCGATGCCACCGGCCTCGACATCATTCGTCACAGCACCGCCCACTTGCTCGCGCACGCGGTCAAGGAGCTGTTCCCATCGGCCCAGGTCACCATCGGGCCGGTCATCGAGGATGGCTTCTACTACGACTTTGCCTACGAGCGTTCCTTCACCCCGGACGATCTCGTCGCGATCGAGAAGAAGATGGGCGAGCTCGCCGCGGCGCGCATCGGTGTCGAACGCTCGGTGATGCCGCGCGACGAGGCAGTCACCTTCTTCCGCGACATGGGCGAGGCCTACAAGGCCGAGATCATCGCCTCGATCCCGAGCAACGAGGCCATCTCCCTCTATCGCCAGGGTTCGTTCATCGACCTCTGCCGCGGCCCGCACGTGCCGGATACGGGCCGCCTCAAGGCATTCAAGCTGACCAAAATTGCCGGCGCCTACTGGCGCGGTGATTCCGACAACGAGATGCTCCAACGCATCTACGGCACCGCCTGGGCGGACAAGAAGGACCTCGAGGACTACCTGCACCGACTCGAGGAAGCCGAGAAGCGGGATCACCGCAAGCTCGGCCGCCAGCTCGATCTCTTCCACTTCCAGGAAGAGGCACCCGGCATGGTGTTCTGGCACGAGAAGGGCTGGACCCTCTACCGCCTCGTCGAGGACTACATCCGCACCGTGTGCTATGCGGGTTACCGCGAGGTGCACACGCCGCAGGTACTCGATCGCAGTCTGTGGGAGCGCTCGGGGCACTGGGACAAGTTCCACGACATGATCTTCGCGACCCACTCGGAGCATCGCGAGTACGCCATCAAGCCGATGAACTGCCCGGGCCACGTGCAGATCTTCAACAACGCCCTGCGCAGCTACCGCGAACTGCCGTTCCGCATTGGGGAATTCGGCATCGTTCATCGCAACGAGCCGTCCGGCACCCTGCACGGGTTGCTGCGGGCGCGACGCTTCACCCAGGACGACGCCCACATCTTCTGTGACGAGGAAGGCCTGCAGGACGAGGTCAGCCGCCTCATCGACATGACTTTCCAGGTCTACCGCGATTTCGGTTTCGACCAGATCGAGGTCGCCTTGTCGCTGCGGCCGGAGCAGCGCGTGGGCGCCGACGAATTGTGGGACAAGGCCGAATCTGCTCTGGAGCTGGCGCTCAGGAACAAGGGCCTGGAATACAGGTTGCAGCCGGGCGAGGGGGCCTTCTATGGCCCCAAGATCGAGTTCACCCTGCGCGATTGCCTGAACCGCGCCTGGCAATGTGGCACGGTTCAGGTGGATTTCTCGATGCCCGATCGTCTCGGTGCGCGCTTCGTTGCAGATAGTGGCGAGCGCCGGGTCCCGGTCATGATCCACCGCGCCATCCTGGGCTCGCTGGAGCGATTCATCGGCATTCTCATCGAGCAGCATGCCGGCCGGTTCCCGGCCTGGCTGGCGCCCGTCCAGGCGGTTGTCCTCAGTATTACGGAAAAGTTCGCCGACTACGCCGCTGGGGTCGCGGAAACCCTGAAAAATCAAGGATTCCGGGTCGATTCGGACTTGAGAAACGAGAAAATCGGGCTTAAGATCCGCGAGCACACTATTCAGAGGGTTCCCTATCTCCTCGTCGTAGGCGAGCGCGAGATGGAGAACCAATCCGTGGCCGTGCGTGCGCTGAGTGGTCAAGACCTCGGGGCGATGTCGATAATCGACGTCGCGGCGAGGCTTGGTGACGACGTAGCGCAGCGCGGCCTCACTGTTTTGGAGGGTTGAGGCATAGCCGCCGACAAGAAGAACCGCGTGAACGGCGAGATCAACTGCGCCCGTGTCCGACTCATCGGCGCGGAAGGCGAGAATCTCGGTATTGTTTCCATCGAAGATGCGCGACGCGAGGCCGAGGGGGCGACCCTCGATCTGGTGGAAATCGTGCCCAATGCGGACCCACCGGTCTGCCGGGTCATGGATTTCGGCAAGTTTCTGTTCGATCAGAACAAGAAGCGGCACGCGGCGAAGCGCAAGCAGAAACAGATCCAGGTCAAGGAGATCAAGTTCCGGCCTGGCACCGATGAAGGCGATTACCAGATCAAGCTGCGTAATCTGAAGCGGTTCCTCGAACATGGGGACAAGGTCAAGGTCACGCTGCGGTTTCGCGGACGTGAGATGGCCCACCAGGAACTCGGGGCGCAGATGCTGCAACGCGTGGAAGGAGACCTCGACGAACTCGGCGCGGTCGAACAGTACCCGAAGCTGGAAGGGCGTCAGATGGTCATGGTGATCGCCCCCAAGCGGACATGAGCTTTTTTGGAGAACCGACATGCCCAAGGTGAAGACCAACCGCGGCGCCGCCAAGCGCTTCGCGAAAACCGGCTCGGGGCGCTTCAAGCGACGTCAGTCGTTCAAGCGGCACATCCTGACCAAGAAGAGCCCGAAGCGTAAGCGCCAGCTGCGCCACGGTACGCTCATCGCGCCCGCCGACGAGGCTGCCGTGCGCCAGATGCTGCCGGGCCTTTGAACGGGCTGGTGACTAGACCCAACGATTTGCTTACCTAGGAACGAACGACCATGGCACGAGTCAAGCGCGGTGTGCAGGCACATGCCCGCCACAAGAAGGTCCTCCGCCAGGCCAAGGGCTACAGCGGGCGGCGCAAGAACGTCTACCGCGTCGCCAAGCAGGCCGTCATCAAGGCCGGCCAGTACGCCTACCGCGATCGCCGTCAGCGCAAGCGCCAGTTCCGCGCGCTGTGGATCGCGCGCATCAACGCGGCCGCGCGCGAGTGTGGCATGAGCTACTCGCGTTTCATCAACGGCCTGCTCAAGGCCGGGATCGAAATCGATCGCAAGGTCCTGGCCGATCTCGCGGTGCACGACGCTGCGGCATTCGGCAGCATCGCTGAGCGCGCCAAGGCCGCACTGGCCGCCTGAGGCGGCGACATCCCACGTGCCGGAAGGGGAAAGGGTGAACCTTTCCCCTTCTTTTTTTCGCATCGTTGACTGAGCTGCCGAGATGGGCAATCCGGATGACCTCGTGCGCGAAGCGGAGGCCGCGATCGCGACGGTGACCGACCTCGCGGCGCTGGACGAGCTGCGTGTGCGCTACCTGGGAAAGAAGGGGCGCCTGACCGAACTGCTCAAGGGCCTGGGCGCGTTGCCCCCGGCGGAGCGGCCGCAGGCCGGCGCCGCCATCAACAGCGCCAAGGAAGCGGTGCAGGAGCACCTCGAGGCCCGTCGCGCGGTGCTCGAAGAAGCCGACCTCCAGCAGCGTCTGCTTGCCGATCGCATCGATGTCACCCTGCCCGCACGTGGCGACCTTCCCGGTGGCGCACATCCGATTTCGCTGACCATGGCGCGCATCGAGGCGATCTTCGCGCGGGCCGGCTTCAGCGTCGCCCGCGGTCCGGAGATCGAAGACGACCATCACAACTTCGAAGCCCTTAACATCCCGGCGCATCATCCCGCGAGGGCCATGCACGACACGTTCTACCTCGAGGACGGCCATCTTCTGCGCACGCACACCTCGCCCGTGCAGATTCGCGTGATGCGCGAACAGCCGCCGCCGCTGCGCATCATCGCGCCGGGCCGGGTCTATCGCTGCGATTACGATCAGACCCACTCGCCAATGTTTCACCAGGTCGAGGGGCTGTTGGTCGACGTCGACGTCACCATGGCCCAGCTCAAGGGTACGCTCGACGCATTCCTGCGCAGTTTCTTTGACCGCGATGATCTCGCGATCCGGTATCGCCCGTCTTATTTCCCCTTCACCGAGCCGTCGATGGAGGTCGATATCAAGCTGCCATCCGCACATGGCGTGAGCGACTGGCTTGAGGTCATGGGCTGCGGCATGGTCCATCCCAACGTACTGGCCAATGTCGGCATCGATGCCGGAACTTACAGCGGCTTCGCGTTCGGGCTCGGCGTCGAGCGACTCGCGATGCTGCGCTACGGCATCTCCGACCTGCGCCTGTTCTTCGACAACGACATCCAGTTTCTGGCCCAATTCAGGCGCTGACGGCGCGGCATCATGAAGATCAACGAACACTGGCTGCGCGAATGGGTCGATCCCATGCTCGACCGCGCCGAAATCGCCGAGCGTCTGACCCTGGCCGGGCTCGAGGTCGACTCCGTCGAGTCGGTTGCGCGACCTTTGCCGGGCGTCGTCGTTGCCGAGGTCTTGGCGGTCGAGGCGCATCCCGACGCGGAGCGGCTCGTGGTCTGTCGCATCCGCGACGGCCTCGACGAACGGACCGTGGTCTGCGGTGCACCCAATGTCCGGGCCGGCCTGCGGGTGCCCTACGCGCGCCCTGGTGCGGAATTGCCGGGCGCGCGGGCGATCACCGCCAGCGACATCCGCGGTGTGACCTCGGCCGGGATGTTGTGTTCCGCGGCCGAACTCGGCCTCGGCGACGATGCCGCGGGCCTGCTCGAACTCGACGGCGATGCCGAACCCGGTCTTGCCATCGACGACGTCCTGCGGCTCGACGATGCCGTATTCGACATCGGCTTGACACCCAACCGCGGCGATTGCTTCTGCGTGCTCGGTATCGCGCGCGATCTCGCCGTGATCTCCGGCGCCGAGCTGCGCGCACCCGACGTCGCGCAAGTACCTCCCGTGGACGACGCCATATTCGCCGTCGATCTGTCGGCACCGACGGCCTGCCCGCGCTACGCCGGTCGCGTAGTCAAGGGCCTCGACCCGGCGGCGCGTACGCCATTGTGGATGAGGGAGCGCCTGCGTCGTTGTGGCGTGCGGTCGATCCACCCGGTCGTCGACATCACCAATTACGTCATGCTGGAACTCGGCCAGCCGATGCACGGCTTCGACCTCCAGCGACTGCACGACCACATCGGGGTGCGCGAGGCGGTGGCGGGCGAATCCCTGCTGCTGCTCGACGGGCAGGTCATCGATCTCGAGGCTGGAACCTTGGTCATCGCCGATGGCAATGGACCCGTGGCCCTGGCCGGCGTCATGGGCGGCGAGGCGAGTGGCGTCGGTGACGACACCGTCGACGTGTTCCTCGAAAGCGCCTTTTTCGAACCGGTCCGCCTCGCCGGTGTCGCGCGCCGCTACCGCCTGCAGACGGATGCCTCGACCCGGTTCGAACGCGGCGTCGACCCGAGCGGCCAGGAACGGGCGCTCGAACGTGCCACGGCACTCGTGCTCGCCATCTGCGGTGGGCGGCCGGGCCCGGTCACGGTAATCGAAATGCGCGACCACGTGCCGCAACGTGCACCGATCGCTTTCCGTCCGCAGGCCGTCGATCGCCTGCTCGGCACGACCATCCCCTCCGCGCGCATTGCCGACATCCTCGTCAACCTGCAGATGACCGTGACGCGCGAAGGCGAGGGATGCTGGCAGGTGGCACCGCCGGCGTTCCGCTTCGACATCGCCATCGAGGCCGATCTCGTCGAAGAAGTCGCCCGCATCAACGGCTACGACCAGATCCCGGTCCGTCTGCCCGGCGGGGCCGGGCGCCCGGACCTTCCGCCGCCGGCTGGAATGTTCGAGGATGCTGCCCGCGAGGCCTTGATCGGCCGGGGCTACTTCGAAGCAATCACCTACAGCTTCATCGCCGCCGACAAGGCGAGGCTGTTCGCTGTGGAGGCGACGTCGGCGCCGCTGGCCAATCCGATCTCGCGCGACATGGCCGTCATGCGGCCGTCGATGTGGCCAGCCTTGGTCGATGCTGCGATGCACAACCTGAATCGTCGCCACGACGATGTCCGGTTGTTCGAGATTGGCGCGGTATTCGCCGGCGCCAGCGCGGCGGCCGTTGCCGGCGGTCATCGCGTGGCCGGGCTGCGCTGCGGTGTGGCGCAAACACAACACTGGGACGGCCGCGCACGGGATGCCGATTTCTTCGATGCCAAGCGTGATGTCGAAGCGGTGCTCGCGAGGTGCCACAGCGGACGGGCGGGCTTCCTGCCTGCAGAGCACCCGGCACTGCACCCGGGGCAGACCGCCGCCATCGTCATGGACGGACGGCGCATCGGGTTTCTTGGTGCCCTGCATCCACGGGTGGCACGGGAGATGGACGTCGATCGGCCGCTGTTCCTGTTCGATCTGGCACTACCCTCCCCGGGCGACGTCGGCACACCGCAATTCGCGCCGTTCTCGCGTTTTCCGGCCGTGCGCCGCGATCTGAGCCTGGTCGTCGACGAGCACATCCTCGCCGCGGACTGCCTGGCCGCGGCCCGGGAGGGCGCCGGCCCCATACTGCGAGACCTGCAGTTATTTGACGTATATCGGGGGCAAGGTATTGATTCCGGCAAAAAAAGTCTCACGTTAGGCTTGATTTTTCAGGTCGCTTCTAGCACTCTTACCGACGACGAGGTTGAAGCGTCTGTGGCGCGAATCCTGACCAAAGTGCAGGAACGCGTCGGGGGGATCCTTAGGAAATAGTGCGATGGCATTGACGAAGGCCGAAATGGCGGAACGTTTGTTCGAGGATTTGGGACTCAACAAGCGCGAGGCCAAGGAACTCGTGGAAGCCTTTTTCGAAGAAGTGCGCGCATCTCTCGAGGCAGGCCAGCAGGTCAAGCTCTCGGGCTTTGGAAACTTTGACCTTCGTGACAAGAACCAGCGACCCGGACGAAATCCGAAAACGGGGGAAGAAATTCCCATAACCGCGCGTCGCGTCGTGACTTTCCGGCCAGGTCAAAAATTGAAAGCCCGAGTAGAAGCTGATGCTGGAAGCATCGAACAATAACGAACTGCCCGTCATACCCGGTAAGCGCTACTTCACGATCGGCGAGGTCAGTGAACTGTGTGCGGTCAAACCGCACGTGCTGCGCTACTGGGAACAGGAATTTCCGCAACTCAAACCGATCAAACGCCGCGGCAACCGCCGCTACTACCAGCGCCAGGACGTCATCCTGATCCGCCAGATCCGCAGCCTGCTCTATGAGCATGGCTTCACCATCGGCGGCGCGCGCCAGAAGCTCTCGGGAGACGAGGTCAAGGCCGACTCGAGCATGAGTCAGCAGATCGTGCGACAGCTGCGGATGGAACTGGAGGAAGTACTGGACATCCTGCGGCGCTGACCGGCGCGACAGGGTCGGCCGGCGGCAGTTGGGTGCGCGCGACGCTTCCGTTCCGGTCGCTTCACTGGCACTATTGCCGCCCCCGCCGCGTTGCCGTCTCGCCACGCGGCTGCATTCATCATCGCGAATCGACATGTCGGGGCGTAGCGCAGCCTGGTAGCGCACCTCAATGGGGTTGAGGGGGTCGGAGGTTCGAATCCTCTCGCCCCGACCATTCGCATGATGCCGTCTCCTCCCGCGACGATGTCTCGCGCACCAGTTCGCCCAGCGATGATGCCAGAGAGCGCCTCGGGGTCGCCCGATGCACAGCTGGGGGCGGAGGCCTGTGACGGGTTTCCAGGTCCTCGCGCTCGCGACGGTCATGTCGCCATAGTAGATTGTCGATTGTTGCGTGGCCGGACCGAAGGGTCCGCACTTCACCACCGGACTGCAATCGCCGATACATCGCGGAGGCGCCTGGAGACGGCGTTCCGATTCCGAACCCGACCTGCGAGCTGAAAACAGACTATGTGTGGAATTGTTGGAGCCATCGCTCAGCGCGACGTCGCGCCGATCCTGCTGGAGGGCCTGAAGCGCCTCGAGTACCGCGGATACGACTCGGCGGGCGTCGCCGTGGTGACACCGCAGGAGGGCATCCGGCGCGTCCGCGTCGCCGGCAAGGTCAAGGCACTCGAGGAGGCCCTCGAACGAGAACCACACGCCGGTGGTCTCGGCATCGCCCACACGCGGTGGGCGACCCATGGTGAACCCAGCGTCGCCAACGCTCACCCGCACGTCTGTCGCGACGCCGTAGCGCTCGTGCACAACGGCATCATCGAGAACCATCAGAAGCTGCGTGACGAGCAGACCGCCGCTGGGCACGAGTTCACGTCGCAGACCGATACCGAGGTCGTGGTCAACCGCGTCCATGACTACCTCGACGATGGGTGCGATCTGCTCGCTGCGGTGCAGCGCACGACCAAGGACCTCGAGGGCGCCTACGCGCTTGCCGTCGTCGCGCGTGATCGTCCGGATCGCCTGGTGGTCGCCCGCCGTGGCAGCCCGTTGGTCATCGGTCTGGGGATCGGCGAGAACTTCGTCGCTTCCGACGTCTTCGCGTTGCTGCCCGTGACCCAGCGCTTCATCTTCCTCGATGAGGGCGATGTCGCCGAGGTCACCCGCGAGGCCGTACGCATCTTCGACGAACACGGCGCGGCTGTGACGCGGCGGGAATCGATTTCGGAATTGTCGGCCGATGCAGCCGAGAAGTCCGGCTACCGGCACTTCATGCTCAAGGAGATCTTCACCCAGGCGCGCGCCGTGGCGGAGACCCTGGGCGGACGCATCGATGATGGCCTGGTCCTCGACGAGGCGTTCGGCATGGCCGCGGCGGAAGTGTTCGACCAGACCCGTTCGGTGACCATTGTTGCCTGTGGCACCAGCTACCACGCCGGGCTCGTTGCCCGCTACTGGTTGGAAGGGCTGGCCGGCGTCCCGTGCACGGTTGAGGTCGCCAGCGAGTTCCGCTATCGCCAGCCGGTCGTTACCGAGGGCGCTCTGTTCGTGACGATTTCGCAGTCCGGCGAAACGGCCGATACGCTGGCGGCGCTGCGTCAGGCACGAGCGCTCGGCTATGCCCACACGCTTGCCATCTGCAACGTACCGGAGAGCTCACTCACGCGCGAATCCGAACTCGTGTTGATGACCCGCGCCGGCCCGGAGATCGGGGTGGCGTCGACCAAGGCCTTCACGACCCAGCTCGCCGCCCTGATGCTGCTGGTGGTCGCGCTCGGCCGGCGCCGGGCCCTCGGCGAGGACCGGGCGCGGGCGTTGGCGCGTCAGCTCGAATCGCTGCCTGGCAAGATCAACGGTGTACTCGAACTCAACGACCAGATCGCCGCGCTGGCCGAGGAGTTCGTCCACAAGCACCACGCGCTGTATCTCGGCCGCGGGTCAATGTACCCAATCGGCATGGAAGGCGCCTTGAAGCTTAAGGAGATTTCCTACATCCACGCCGAGGCCTACCCGGCGGGCGAACTCAAGCACGGGCCGCTCGCGCTGGTCGACGAGGACATGCCGGTCATCGCGGTCGCGCCCAACAACGATCTGGTGGAGAAACTCAAATCCAACCTCGAGGAGGTGCGGGCACGTGGTGGCGCGCTCTATCTCTTCGCTGACGGTAAGGTGGAGGTGAGCCGTCAGCCGGGCATCAAGGTTCTCAACGTCATCGAGGTCGAGGACGAGATCGCGCCCATCGTCTACACGATCCCTTTGCAGCTGTTCGCCTACCATGTCGCCGTACTCAAGGGGGCCGACGTCGACCAGCCGCGCAACCTCGCCAAATCGGTCACCGTCGAGTAGGACGCGGACGGGTCGCAGGAAAGAGGGCGCCATGACGGAATCCGCCGGGCAGGAACAAGCGCGCGGGACGGTGCTGGTCGTCGATGACGACAGCGACATGCTCAACCTGTTGCGTCGCTGGGTCGAAGGGGCCGGTTTCAAGGTCACGACGGCGGCGTCCGGCAGCGAAGCGCTGGGTCACCTCGCGGCGGCGCGGCCGGACCTGGTCGTCACCGATCTGTACATGGAGGACATGGACGGCATGACGCTGGTCACGCACATTCACGCGGGCAACGCGCTGATGCCGGTGATCATGCTGAGCGGCCAGGCGCAGATCCCCGATGCCGTCAAGGCGACCCATCTCGGCACCGCGGCTTTTCTGACCAAGCCCGTTGCCAAGGACGACCTGCTGCGCGAGATCGAACGCCACATCCGGCCGCAACGAGCGACCGGTGAGCAGCGTTTCGGCAGCGCCATCATCCACAGCAGCGCGGTCATGGCCGAACTCCTCGACCAGGCCGAACTGGTCGCCCAGGGCGACGTCACGGTATTCATCAGCGGCGAGACCGGAACGGGCAAGGAAGTGCTCGCACGCGCCATCCACGCCGCCAGCCCGCGACGCGAGCACCCGTTCATCGGTGTCAACTGCGGTGCCATCCCCGATCAGCTGCTCGAATCGGAACTGTTCGGGCACGAGAAGGGTGCCTTCACTGGTGCCAACAATCGCCACGAAGGCCTGTTCCTCGCTGCCGACGGTGGGACGTTGTTCCTCGACGAGATCGGCGACATGCCGCTGGACCTGCAGGTCAAGCTGCTGCGTGTGCTGCAGGATTTCGAGGTGCGGCCGGTCGGTTCGGTGAAGACCTTCCCGATCAACGTCCGCATCATTTCCGCCACCCACAACAACCTCGAGGACTTGGTGCGTCGAGGTGAGTTCCGCGAGGATCTCTACTACCGCCTGAACGTCGTTCCATTGCACATGCCGCGGTTGGCCGAACGGCCCGAGGACGTGCCGTTGCTGCTCGACCATTTCCTCCTCCAGCACGCACGGCGGTCCGGTAGTAAGAAGAAACGCTTCGCGCCCGAGGCCGTCGCCTACCTGGCCGCGGCGTCGTGGCCGGGCAACATCCGCCAGCTCGTCAACGCGGTCGAATTGTGCGCGACCCTGACCAAGGGCGACATCATCCCGGTCTCCATGGCCCAGCGCGCGCTGCGTGACGAACCCGTTCGGATCAAGACGTTGAAAGACGCCAAGGCCGAGTTCGAGCGCAATTACCTCGTCAGCGTATTGCGCATCTCGGGCGGAAACGTGGCCAATGCCGCGAAGATCGCCGGGCGTAACCGCACCGAATTCTACAAGTTGCTCAACCAGTACGAACTCGACCCGGCGGAATTCCGGGCCGTTGCCGACGACGCATGACGCTGGCGTCCGGGCAGTCCGAGGGCAAGTCGATGAGCGAAACCATTGTGATCAAGGTCGATGCCGACCTTGCCGACCTCATACCAGGCTTCCTGGAAAATCGGCACCGTGATGCCACGCGCCTCGTGAGCCTGCTGGGACAGTCCGATTACGCCGAGATCCAACGCATCGGCCATTCGATGAAGGGGGTCGGCGGCGGCTATGGATTCGACGAAATTTCAGTCATCGGCGCGGAAGTCGAGAAGGCCGCGGTTCGCGAGGATCGCGCGGTCATCGAAGGCGCCTGCGCCCGTTTGAGCGATTACCTCGCCCGTATCGAAGTCGTGTTCGAGGAAAGCTAGCGCGGAGCACGCGCCCGGGTGCGTCGCGAGGTCATCGAGATGCAGTGGATCCGCGCCACATGAAGCCACCGGTGACGGACTGCCGACCTTGCTTGCGACGCGATGCGCGCGGTCGACGCAGGTTCGAAATGCGCATGGCACGACGGTTCGAGATGGCACGAGCATGAAAACCACCGCGCAGCCGTCGTCGGCGTTCTTCTATTTCGTCGCTGCCGCGCTCGGTGTGTCCTTCTCGATCGCACTCCTCGTGCTGGCTTGGAACAACGTCATCCAGAACGAGGCGCGGGATTTCGCCTTCGATGCGATCGCCGTGCAGAACACTGTCGAAGCCAACGTGCGCACGGCTGATGCGGTGATCGAGAACCTCGCCAGTTTCGTCGCTACCAAGGGGCGCACGGACGGCGACGGATTCAGCGAGTTCACGCTCGGTACGCTCGAACGCTATCCCTTCGTACGCGGCCTCGCACAGGGTCGGCTCGAACGCAGTGGCGGCAATCTCGCGCTGGTCCATGTCGCCGGCGACGTCGCGCAGGACGCGCTCGTCGCGTTCAGTCACGACGAGCGCGGCGAACGCTTGCTGCGCCAGGCACTGGAGGGTGGCGATTCGGCGATCCCGCTGGTGCTGGAAGGCAGCGCGGACGGTGCCCGCGAGATGTATTTCGTGCGCGGCGTCACCGGCGCGGCGGCCAGCCCCGCCGCGATCGACTTCGTCCTCGTCCATCTCGACCTCGGTGGCAGCGTCAGCGAGATGACCGTCGACCCGTTCCTCAACGTCGCCCTCTATACCGAATCCGAAGGGTTCGCGGGACGCAACCTCGCGTTCCTGCGCGCGCCGCGTGCCGTGGCGTCAGGTGCAGTGGTGGAGCGGCTCGACCAGGACAGCTTGATCCGTTTGCCGCGCTTCTCGGTCCGCACCGTCGCCACCAAGGATGTTTTCTGGCGCGAACTCGACAAGAGCCTGGTCTTCGTCGCCCTCGTGCTCGGCCTCGGCGTCACCCTGCTGATGGTGGCGCTCGCGCGCGCCAAGGATCTGCAGGCGCGGGAACTGCAGGCGCGCAACCGCGTCATCGAGGAACAGGTGCGTCAGCAGACGCGCGAATTGGCGGAGGCCCGCGACCAGGCGCTAGACGCCTCGCGCGTCAAGTCGGATTTCCTGGCCAGCATGAGCCATGAGATCAGGACGCCGCTGAACGCCATCATCGGCATGGCGGACCTGCTGGCCGACACCCGCCTGGACGACGAGCAAGCCAAGTACGTCGGGGTATTCCGCAAGGCCGGTGAAGCCCTGCTGGCGTTGGTCAACGACATCCTCGACCTCTCGAAGATCGAAGCAGAGCAACTCGAGCTCGAATCCATCGAATTCGAGTTGCGCGAGATCGTCGAGCAGGCCGTCGAGATCAACGCGTTGAAGGCCGACGCCAAGCACATCGAACTGATCGCCGACCTTGCCCCGGACATTCCGCAACGCGTCGTAGGCGATCCGAACCGCGTGCGCCAGGTCATCCTCAACCTGGTCGGCAACGCCATCAAGTTCACCGACGAAGGCCAGGTCGTGGTGGCGGTGTCGAGAAAACCCGCCAAAGACGACGTCATTCATTTCGAGGTCAGCGATTCCGGGATCGGCATTCCGGAAGACAAGCTCGAGACCATATTCGCCAATTTCACCCAGGTCGACGCTTCAACGACGCGCCGCTACGGTGGGACTGGCCTCGGCCTCGCGATCTGCCGACGTCTGGTCGAGATGATGGGCGGGCGTATCTGGGCTGAGAGCCTGGCAGGCCAGGGCAGCCGCTTCAAGTTCGAGATTCGTCTGCCGGCGGCTGTCGTCGCCTCGGCGAGCGAGCACCCGGACGAGCGCGTCGCCGTGATCCTCGATGGCAATTCGCGCTCGGCGGACGTCATCGTGAGGATGCTCGACGGGGACGGCATCAGCGGCATCGTGGAACGCGATCTCGAAGCCCTGCCGGGCGTGGTGGCCAATGCTCGTGAGGGCGGTCGCGCGCCCGATTTGGTGCTCATCAGCGAGGGCCACCAGGGCGTGGACGAGATCATCGCGGCAGTGAAATCCCTACGAGCCGTGGGTGAGGAACTCGCGGTCGTGTGCGCCTTCCGCCCCTCCAGCATGACGCGCGGAGTGGAAGGGCTGCGCGCCCTGGGAAAGACCAGCTACTTGATCAAACCGATCAGGCGGGAACACGTGCGCGACGCTATCGGAGCCGTGACCGGTGTGGAGACCGCCGGCAGCCGTGAGCCCCCGCGCAGCGTAGCGCCGTGCCTCGAGGGCGCGCGCCTGTTACTGGTCGAGGACAACCCCGACAATCGCCTGCTCGTGCAGGCCTACCTGAAGGGCGTCGGGGTCGACCTGACCGAGGCCGAGAACGGCCAGGAAGGCCTGGACAAGTTCGCCAGCGGTCGTTTCGATCTCGTTCTCATGGATGTCCAGATGCCGGTCATGGACGGCTACACGGCGACCCGGGCAATCCGGGCGTGGGAAACCGAGCACGGCCGCGCGCCGACCCGCATCGTCGCTCTCACCGCGAGCGCCGTGAAGGAGGACATCGAGCTCAGCCTCGCCGCCGGCTGTGACGCCCACCTGACCAAGCCAATCAAGAAGAAG
The DNA here is from genome assembly GCA_050184115.1 of Gammaproteobacteria bacterium. Taxonomy (GTDB): domain Bacteria; phylum Pseudomonadota; class Gammaproteobacteria; genus JACKNG01. Next base: position 101,351 of record JBFXAQ010000015.1, read on the forward strand.
GTGCTGCTCGAGGCGCTCGAAACCTACCTTGGCAATCCGAATCAAGCGCGATGAGCGGCCGCGCGCTCAACGAGTGTTGCCTGACGGCGACACTCGCCGGCGCGACGCAAGCCGAACCGGACGGCTTCGACATCCTGCGGGCGCTGTCGCCCATCTCCTTGAAATCAGTAAAAAGTATTCTAAAACAATGAGTAATGGACGAATCGCCCAGGCTGTCGCTACGCCCGGGAGGATCGTGGCCGCTATTGGCATGCGGTTTGCTGAACCAAGGCAAAACCAGGCCGGGCGCGCGTCACACGGCGCGACAACGGACGCCACGGCAGCCAACGACAACGAAGTCCTCAGGACAACCAAACGGGCACGACCATGTTCAGAATCTTCCGCCACTACATTCCCAAGACGCTGGTTCTGCTCGGCCTCGCCGAGCTGCTGATTCTCTTCACATCCATCTACCTCGGCGCGAGCTTCTCGGCCAGCAGCCGCGGCGTTCTCGACTATGGCGCCGCGACACCTCTGCCGCTGTGGTCTCAGGCGCTGGTGTTCGCCGCCGCCATCGTCCTCGGCATGACCGCGATGGGCCTCTATCACCGTGACCTCGGCATGCAACCGGCCGACGTCATGTTGCGTCTCATCCTCAGTTTCGTCTGTGGCTTCGTGATGATGGGTACGGTGTACCTCGTCCTGCCCGGGCTCATCGTCGGTGGCTCGGTGTTCGCTACCGCGCTGGTCTGTTCGTTCATCGGTATTGCGACCTGCCGGCTGGTGTGCGCGGCCAACGACGAGGTCGAGCGGGGTGTGCGCATCCTCGTTCTCGGCGTGGGCGAGCGTGCCCGCCAGATCGAGAAGCACGCTGCAACCGATCGCCGCGGCCTGCGCGTCGCCGGTTATGTCGATCTCGGCCGTGACCAGCTTGCCATCGAGCAGGGCCGTCGCTTCGAGATCACCGACGGTGCGAGCCTGCGCGCCCTGGCGGAGGAACTCGACGTCGACGAAATCGTGGTCGCCTCCGACGATCGCCGCAACAGTCTGCCCGTCGATCAGGTCCTCGAATGCAAGATGCACGGCCTGCGTATCATCGAGGCGGCCGACTTCTTCGAACGGCAGCTCGGCAAGATCCGCCTCGACACGTTGCATCCGAGCAACGTGATCTTCGCCGATGGTTTCACCCAGGCGGTCATCAAGCTGACCGAGAAGCGCATCCTCGATATCGTCGCCAGCGCCCTGATGATCGTGCTCGCCCTGCCCGTCATGCTGGTCACCGCGCTCGTCATCTACCTCGAGAGCGGCGGTCCCGTGCTGTACCGGCAGGAACGCGTGGGTCACCGCGGCAAGACCTTCACCCTGTTGAAGTTCCGCAGCATGCGCCAGGATGCGGAGGCCAACGGCGCGGTGTGGGCACGCCAGAACGACAACCGCGTGACCCGGGTGGGCAACTTTCTCCGCCGCACCCGAATCGACGAGCTGCCGCAGCTGGTCAACGTCCTGCGCGGCGATATGAGCTTTGTCGGGCCCCGTCCGGAACGGCCGGAGTTCGTCGCCGAGCTGGCCAAGGCCATCCCGTACTACGAGCTGCGCCATTACGTGAAGCCGGGTATCACCGGCTGGGCGCAGATCCTGTATCCCTACGGCGCCTCCATCAACGACTCGCGCGAAAAGCTGCAGTACGACCTCTACTACCTCAAGAACTACAGCATCTTTCTCGATATCAACATCCTGCTGCAGACCGTGCAGGTCATCCTGTGGCGTAAAGGCTCGCGCTGAGCGGCCGTCACCATCCGTCATCGGTGAAAGCGGGGTGCTGATGGGCACCCCGCGCCGTTTATGATGGGTTGGATTTCCGCAGTGGGGGCCACTGGGCCGGGGCGTGGGGGATGGAGGGGATGTCGAGCTTCGCGTTAGCTTCCGCCGGTCTCGGTGCGTTGGCGTTCGCGTTGCTGGCCGCCATCGTCGCTGTCGCCCCGAAGCGCACGGACGTCAGGCGTTACCTGATCGCCGCAAGCACCGGCACCGCGCTGTGGTTCGCCTTGATCGCCGGCTACCTGGCCAGTGGCCCGAACCGGGTCGAACTGCTGAGCATGGTCCAGCTCGCCGAACTGTGCCGCGATGTCTTGTGGCTCGCCTTCGTCACGCGCCTGCTCAGCGGTATCGGCGAGGTCCGCTATCGTCGACAGTTGCGCGCCACCGTCGCTGGCGTCGGCTTGCTCACCCTCGCGCTCGGTACGCTCCTGCTCGCGCCACGGCCGCTGGGCATGCTGCTGGCGCTCGACCCTTGGCAGGTGCGCAAGCTCTACTTCGTGTTCGCGCTTGGCGTGTCGCTCGTCGGGTTGGTGCTGGTCGAGCAGGTCTTCCGCAACTCGGCGCGTGGGGCGCGCTGGGCCATCAAGCATCTCTGCTTCGGCATCGGGCTGATTTTCGCACTCGATTTCTACCTCTATGCCGATGCCGTGCTGTTCAACCGGCTCGATGCGCCGGTGTGGGCCGCGCGCGGCGTCGTCAATGCCCTGGCGGTACCGATGATCGCCCTGTCCGTATCCCGCAATCGCGATTGGGACCTCGGCATCTTCGTTTCGCGTCACGTGGTATTCCACGGCGTGACACTTACCGCGGCAGGTCTCTATCTCGTTCTGATGGCGGCGGCGGGTTACTACATCCAGTTGTTCGGGGGCGAGTGGGGGCGCGCGCTGCGCATCGCCTTCATCGGCGCCAGCCTGCTCGTCCTGCTGAGCCTTTTCTTTTCGGTCCAGCTGCGGTCTCGCCTGCGCATGTTCCTGGCCCGACACTTCTACCGCAACAAGTACGAGTACGGCGAGGAATGGCTGAAATTCACCCAGGCGCTGTCGGGCGCCACGCTGGCGCCGTCATCACTCAACAACACCGTGCTGAACGCCATCGCGGACATCGTCGACAGTCCCGGCGGGCTGATCCTGCAGAAGCTGCCCTCGGGCGAATTCGCCGTGGCCGCCACGCTCAATCTCTACGAGACCGTGGCAATGGAGATTCCCGCGAGTTCCCCCTTTCTGGCCGCCTTGGAAGCGTCCGGGGAGGTCTGGCGGGTCGACGGCGGCGACGAGGTCGATGCCGAACGGCGTGAACAACTCCCGGACGAGTTGCGTGTATTGCCCCGCGCCGCTTACATCGTGCCCATCCTGTTCCGCAGCGAGTTGCTCGCCATCCTGGTGCTGGCCCAGACACGCAGCAACCAGCAGCTCGATGTCGAGGACTACGATCTGCTCACGACCGTGGCGCGCCAGGCGGGCAGCTACCTCGCGCTGCTGCGTGCCACCGATGCGCTGTCGGAAGCGCGCCAGTTCGAGACGTTCAATCGCCTTTCCGCCTTTCTCGTCCACGATCTGAAGAACGTCGTGGCCCAGTTGAGCCTGATCACGCGCAACGCCGAGCGACACGGCCAGAATCCCGAGTTCGTAGCCGATGCCTTCCAGACCGTGGGCGACGCCGTCGGCAAGATGAATCGCATGTTGTCGAGCCTGCGCCAGATGCACACCGATGTCGCCGTCGACGAGACGTTCGATCTGGGCGAGGTGGCGCGCGCGGCGGTGGCCGCCAAGGCCGACGTGCGGCCGCAACCTCGCCTGCAGGTGACGGACGGTGTGCCCGTCCCGATCCGCGGTTCGCGCGATCGCCTCCTTTCGGTGCTCGAGCATCTGCTGCAAAATGCCGCCGAAGCGACGCCCGAAACCGGCGAGATCACGGTGGGCCTGGCCCGAAGGGGGGACCGCGCCTACCTGACCCTGACCGATACCGGTTGTGGCATGGATCGCGAGTTCATCAACACACGGCTGTTCAAACCCTTCGATACGACCAAGGGCAAGGCCGGCATGGGCATAGGCGCGTACGAGAGTCGGCACGTCGTCTCGTCGATGAAGGGCGAGTTGCTCGTCGAGAGCGCGCCGGGCAGTGGGACCTGTTTCACGGTCGTGCTGCCGTTGGCGAATGCACCCGAGGAAACAGCCGGAACCGTCGAAACCGGCGCCAAGAGGGCTTGATGGCTAAGCGAAAATTGTTGGTCGTCGACGACGATCCCGGCTTGCAGAAACAACTCAAGTGGTGTTTCGAGGACTACGACGTGACCGTCGCGGGCGATCGCGCGGCGGCACTGGCCGCCATGCGCAAGTCGGCGGCGCCGGTCGTCACCCTCGACCTCGGCTTGCCGCCGGATGCGGCCAACGCGTCGGAAGGCCTGCAGGCGCTGCGCGAGATCCTCGAGTTCGCGCCTCGCACCAAGGTCGTGGTGGTCACGGGCAACGACGATCGCGAGGTCGCCGTACGGGCGGTCGGCCAGGGCGCCTATGACTTCTACGAGAAGCCGATCGACCCGGACGTTCTGCGTCTCATCGTCGAGCGTGCCCACAGTCTGAGCGAGCTGGAGGCGGAGAACGAGCGCCTGTCGCGCCAGGCGGCGACGCCACTGCAAGGTGTCATCGCGGGCAGCTCGGAGATGCACGACGTGTGTCGCCGGATCGAGAAGATAGGTCCGACCAACGCCACGGTGCTGCTACTCGGCGAGAGCGGTACGGGCAAGGAGGTGCTGGCGCGCGCGTTGCACGGGCTGAGCGATCGGCGTGACCGCGATTTCATCGCCATCAACTGCGCCGCGATACCGGAGAATCTCCTCGAGAGCGAGTTGTTCGGCTACGAGAAGGGGGCCTTCACCGGCGCCGCCAAGCAGACCCGCGGCAAGCTCGAGTTCGCCGACGGCGGGACCTTGTTCCTCGATGAAATCGGCGACTTGCCGGCCTCGCTGCAAGCGAAGTTGTTGCGGTTCCTGCAGGAACGAGTCATCGAGCGCGTCGGGGGGCGTGAGGAAATCGCCGTCGATACGCGGGTGATCTGCGCCACGCACAAGGACCTGCGTGCCCTGATCAAGCAGAACGAATTTCGCGAGGATCTCTATTACCGCGTCAGCGAGGTCGCCCTGACCATCCCGCCGTTGCGGGAGCGGACCGGGGACACGATCCTGATCGCACGCGCGCTGTTGGGCGGGTACAACGAGTTGCACCACGGGCGCATCAAGGATTTCAGCGCGTCAGCCATCCGGGCCATTGAAACCTACGAGTGGCCGGGCAACGTGCGCGAACTCGAAAACCGGGTCAAGCGGGCGGCGATCATGGCCGACGGGCGTTACATCGAGCCGGCCGACCTCGAACTGGAAGCGAGCGCCTCGAACGAATTGATGACCCTGAAGGAATACCGCGAACAGGCCGAGGCCACGGCGATCAAGCTGGCCCTGGCGGTCAGTGACGGCCAGGTCGGCAAGGCCGCGGAATTACTCGCGGTGAGCAGGCCGACGGTCTATCACCTGCTGCGAAAGTACGACATCCAGGTCTGACGCCCTGCCGGTTCGGATGGCTTTTAAGAAGAAAAAAATAAAAAAAACAAACAATTGAGAAAAATTACTCTCAAACAACTTTATTGTTGCCGGGCAATCCTTTAAGCTTCCACCCCGGTGTATGCAGGGATCGATGGCGAACACGGTCGGCGGCCCAGCCCGCGTGCCACGGTCCCGTTCTGCGGCGTTGCCGACACGCCTTGAGCCAGGGGCCACAGGACGCGGAACCATATGACTGACTACCGCTCGCGCCCGCGTCACGCGGGTAGATTCCCACGATCGTTCATCGGCGCCGCCATGCTCGTGGCGCTGGTGTGCGGTGCGCCGGGGAGCACATTGGCGATCACCCTCGAAGATGCCGTCGAGCAGGCGCTCGCCAGCAACCCGACCGTACTGCAGGCAGAAGCGGAGATGCGCGCGGCCGGGCACGACGTCCGCCAGGCCCGTGCCGGCTACTTTCCCAGTCTCGATCTCGATACGCGGTACGGCCGCGAGCACACCAACATCAAGCAGCTCAGTGTCGCCGGCAACGACGTCGACGATCTCTGGCGCCGCGAGTCTGGGCTGACCGTGACCCAGTTGCTGTGGGACGGCAACGCCACCCGCAGCGAAGTCCACCGCCGAGTTTCCCTGTTGAACAGCGCCGAGCACAGTCTCGCGGACACGCGCAACGCCCTGGCATTCCGGGCGGCCGAGGCCTACCTCGACGTGCTGCGCAACCGCGAACTGGTGGAACTGGCGCGGGGCAATGCCGAGTCGCACGCGCGCACCCTCGAGAACGTCCGCGCCAAGTTCAAGAGCGGTGTCGGTAACAAGGCCGATGTCGAGCAGGCCACCGCGCGCCTCGCCCTGGCCCACAGCACGGTGGCAGCGCGCGAAGGCGCGCTGCTCGAGGCCCAGGCGCGCTACGAGCGGGTGGTCGGCGATGCGCCGTCGGCTGATCTCGCCCGCCCGCAGGTCGGGCCCTCGGGCCTGGTCAAGGCCGGGGCGGTCGACCCGGCCGAACTGAGTACGGCTACCGATTCCGCGCAGCAACGTGCGCTGAGCGATCATCCGCTGGTCCTGCAGTCGACGGCGGACGTCGAAGCCGCGCAGGCGGCGATCAAGGCGGCCCGGGCCGGTTATCACCCGCAGATCAACCTCGAGGGATCGCTGCGACGCGACAACAACCTGGCTGGTGTGGCGGGGAACCGCAACGCCGACGCCCTCATGGTCGTCGCGCGTTGGAACCTGTTCCGCGGCGGCGCCGATCGGGCGCGCGAACTCGCCGCCGCCGAACGCAAGGTGTCTGCCCAGGACCAGCTCGAGGACGCCATGCGGCGCATCGCCGAGAACGTCGCCATTGCATACCAGGCGCGTGCCACGAGCGAGAGCCGCATCACCTACCTCGGTCAACACGTCGCTTCCAGTGAGGGCACGTTGCAGGCTTACCGGGCGCAGTTCGAATTGAACCGGCGCACCTTGCTCGATGTACTCAATGCCGAGAACGAGCTGTTCAACGCGCGCTCGAACCTCGTCATCGGCACTTACGACGACATCGTCAATTCCTACTTCGTCGACGCCAGCGTCGGCAGCCTGGCGAGCCGCTTCGGCGGGGCCGGCACGCCGTGAGGTGCCGGCGCGCCCGGTCGCGGCCCGCCTAGCCGGCCGGGCAGGGCCGCACGGCACGGCCCAGCGGAGGAGCGCCCGGATATCGAGTCATGGCTGCGGTGCAACCCGACATCGAGGCAAATGCAGACGCGGCCGGCGATGGCGATGATCCGCTGCTGGCCTGTCTGCACGCCGTCACCCGCCTGCACGGACGACCGGTCTCGGCGGCTGCCCTGGCCGCGGGTATTCCGCGCGCAGGGGCCGCATTCGGCCCGGCCGATTACGTGCGGGCGGCGCAGGAGCACGGCTACTCGGCGCGTCTCGCACGCCGCACGCTGAAGCGCATTCCCGATCTCCTGCTGCCGGCGACACTCCTGCTGCGCGACGGTTCGGCCTGTGTACTCGCGCGCCGCCGCGGCGACGGCGAGGTCGAGGTGATCCTGCCGGACAGCGGGTTCGGTGGCCGCGAGATGGCGCTCCGCGAGCTCGAAGCGCTCTATGCCGGCTACGTGCTGTTCACCCAACCCCAGCTGGCGACGTCTGCGCTCGGCGCCGAACCCGTGGTGCGACTGCGGCGATCCTGGTTCTGGGGCACGCTCGCGGCTTATTCCCCCTATTACCTCGAGGCGGCCCTGGCCGGCCTGCTGGTCAACGTGCTGACCGTGGCCGGCGCGCTCTACGTCATGAACGTCTACGACCGTGTCGTGCCGAACAGCGCCTTCGAAACCCTCACCGTGCTCGCCTTCGGCACGGCGCTCGCGATCGGCTTCGAGTTTTGTGCGCGAACGCTGCGCGCCTATTTCCTCGATGCCGCCGGGCGTAAGGCCGATCTGACCCTCGCGTCGCAGATCTTCGCGCAGGCGCTTGGTATTCCCATGGCCATTCGGCCGGGCTCGTCGGGAGTGTTCGCCTCGCAACTGCGCGAATTCGACTCCGTGCGGGAATTCATCACGTCGGCGACCCTGACGGCGTTCATGGACATGCCCTTCGTGGCCTTCTTCATCTTCATCGTGGGGTTGCTCGGCGGTCCGCTCTACCTCGTGCCGCTGGCTGCCGTACCGCTGGTCGTGCTGGTCGGCCTGCTCGCGCAGTGGCCGCTGGCGCGTGCCATGCAGCAGAACATGCGCGAGGCAGCCCAGCGTCACGGCCTGCTGATCGAAGCCATCGAGGGCATGGAGACCATCAAGACGCTGCGTGCGGAGGGATTCGTGCGCGGACGCTACGAGGAATCGTGCGCCGCGGCCGGACGCGCCGCCAACCGCGCGCGCACGCTGTCATCCGCCGTGGTGCACTTTTCGTCGACGGTGATCCAGCTCACCACGGTCGTCATGGTGTTCTGGGGAGTCCACCTGATTGCGGCCGGAGAGTTGACGGTCGGTGCACTCGTCGCCTGCGTCATCCTGACCGGGCGAGGGCTCGCGCCCCTGCAGCAGTTTGCCGGATTGATGATGCGCTACCAGCAGGCCCGCGCCGCCTATCTCACCCTGCGCACGTTGATGCGTCAGCCCACCGAGCGCGGCGCGGGGCGGCAGTTCACCCACCGTGCGGAAGTGGCCGGGCGGCTGGGCATGCGAGAAGTCGGCTTCACCTACCCCGGCAGCCGGGTCGAGACCCTGCGTGGCGTTACGTTCGAAATCGGCGCCGGCGAGCATGTCGCCATCCTCGGGCGCGTCGGGTCCGGCAAGAGCACCTTGCTGCGCCTGCTCGAAGGCCTGTACCCGGCCAGCAGCGGCGTCGTCCTCGTCGACGGTATCGATATCACCCAATGGGACCCGGCCGATCATCGGCGCCACGTCGGTTATGTCGCCCAGGACCCGATGCTGGTCAATGGCACGCTGCGCGACAACATCGCGCTCGGCAGTCCCCACGCCGAGGACGACGATGTCCTGGAAGCCGCACGCCTCGCCGGACTCGACGCACTGATTGCCGCGCACCCGGCTGGTCTGCAACTGCCGGTGGGCGAACGCGGCCAGGCCCTGTCGGGAGGCCAGCGCCAGGCGGTGGTGAACGCGCGCGCATTCCTGCTACGTCCACGCGTGCTGCTGCTCGACGAGCCGACCAGTGCCATGGACCACGCGACGGAACAGCGCTACATCGAGGCCCTGCAGGATTTCGTGCGCGGGCGCACGCTCGTGCTCGTGACACACAAGCCGACCATGCTTGCGCTGGTCAGCCGCCTCGTCGTCGTCGATGGCGGAAAGATCGTGATGGACGGGCCGCGCGAAGAGGTGCTGCGAGCGCTCAGCCGCCCGGCGGGCGTGCAGGCCGCGCTCTGATGGCAAGCCCGGCGAAACGGTGGAAGCTGCGCGCCGACGATGCGCGGCTCCTGCACGAGGCGAGGGCGGCGGAGGTCGTCGAATCCCACCCGCTGGCCGGTTCCAGCCTGCTGTTGCTGTTGTTCGTCGTGATCTTCGGCTATCGCTGGGCGGATACCGCCATCGTCGACGAAGTCACCCGCGGCGAGGGCCGCGTCGTACCGTCCAGCCGTGAGCAGGTCATCCAGAGCCTCGAAGGCGGCATCCTCGTCGACCTGCCGGTGCGCGAAGGCGACATCGTCGAGCGTGGCCAGGTCGTGCTGCGCATCGATGACACGCGCTCGGGCGCCTCGCTGCGTGAAGGCCAGGCCAAGTCGAACGCGCTCACCGCCGAGATCGCGCGCCTGCGCGCCGAATCGGCCGGCGCGGCGCTCGAATTCCCGCCGGAACTGCCAGCCGCGCTGCGCGAACGGGAGCGCAAGCTGCACGTCGCCCGCATGGCGGCCCTCAACGAATCGATCGCGGCCATGGCGCGCAACCTGGCCCTCGCTGAAGAGGAACTCGGTATGACCGAGCCCATGGTGGCGCGCGGGGCCGTTTCCGAGGTCGACGTGCTGCGCCTGCGGCGCGAGATCATCGAGTTGCGCGGCCGCATCCAGGAACGGCGCAACACCTTCCGCGCCGAGGCGCGGGCCACGCTCGCCGAGAAGGAGGCCGAACTGGCGGGCGTCGCCGAGGTCTTGACCGCGCGTGAGGACCAGGTCGAACGCACGGTCATCCGCGCGCCGATGCGTGGCGCCGTGAAAAACATCAAGGTGACGACCCTGGGCGGGGTCATCGGGCCTGGCGAGGACATCATGGAAATCGTCCCGGTCGAGGAACGTCTGCTGGTGGAGGCGCGCATCCGCCCGGCCGACGTCGCCTTCCTGCGTCCGGGACAGGCGGCGACGGTCAAGCTGTCGGCCTACGATTACTCCATCTACGGTGCGCTCCAGGGTTCCCTGGAGCACATCAGCGCGGACACCATCCGCGACGAGCTGAATCCGCAGGAGACCTACTACCGGGTGTTGGTCAGGACGGACAGCGCCGAACTGCCGGGCAAGGACGGACCGTTGCCGGTGCTGCCCGGGATGGTGGCCACGGTCGAGGTGCTGACCGGGCGGAAATCGGTGCTCGAGTACCTCATGAAACCGGTTTTGAAGGTACGCGACAACGCGCTCAGGGAACGGTGAACGGCGACGCACCGGCGCGAGCCGAATGGTGACGAACCGTGAAGTAATTACTGCAAAGGCGGGCCGCGAGCCGCTTTAATGGGACGCTGAACCCGTCCGCATGCCGCCGCCGATGGCGGCCTGGAGAGAGAACATGGCGCTGCAACTCAAGATCATTGCTCCCGACGGGACGGTCCGCGACGTCACCCTCGAGGCCGGTGAACCGCTCGTGCTGGCACCCGGGGAAACCGTGGTGATCGCGCCGGAGAGCGCCATCGCGGTGACCACCGAGCAGGTCGGCGACGACCTCGTGCTGCGGACACCCGAGGGCGAGTTCCGTCTCGCCGGTTTCTACAACGCGTCCCCCGAGGGAACACCGGAGACCGCGCTGGCCTTCGTCGACGAGGGTGGTTTCCAGTTGCTGACCGCGAGCAGCAGCGCCGTCAGTTCGTCTTTCGTCGCGGTTGCCATCGAAGGCTACGAGCCGCCTGAGTCCCTGCCCTTGCCCGAAGGCTTCGATGGCGCGGGGCAGGCTGCGCGCGCGGCAGCCCTGCAGCTCGTTCTGCCCGGCGTGTTCGCAGCAACGGGCGGCGCGGGCGGTGGCAGTGGTGGCGGCACGGGCTCGTCGGCGGAGTCCGACGGCGACGAGATCTTCGCCGGCCTGAGCGGCACCAACGATCCGCCGAGTTTTGCGCCCGGCCAGGCGTTCTCCATCGCCGAGAATGCCGCGGCGGGCAGCGTGCTCGGCACGGTGCTGGCCATCGACGACGAGCAGGATCCGTTCACCTTCAGCATCGTCGGCGGAACCGGGGCGGGCTTTTTCGCCATCGATCCCAACAGCGGCGTGTTGAGCGTCGTGAACCCGGCCGGACTCGATCGGGAAGCGACCGCGGGATTCACCCTGCGCATCCGCGCCGTCGAGACCGCCGATCCGACCCGGGTGAGCGAAACCGAGATCGACATCCGTCTTGACGGTGTCAACGAGTTCGCCCCGCAGATCGTCTCGTCCAACGTCCTCGCCACCTTCGAGAACACCACGGCCGTGGGCACGGTGGTCGCGACGGATGCCGATGTCGTCCAGCCCGCGGGAACGCTGACGTTCACGATTGCGGGCGGCGCCGATGCGGCGCGCTTCACCATCGATCCGAGCAGCGGCGCCCTGGCCTTTTCCGTCGCGCCCGATTTCGAAAACCCCATCGACGGCGGTGCGGACAATGTCTACGACGTCGTCGTGCGTGTCACCGACGAGGGTGGGCTGTTCACCGATCGGGCGCTTAGCGTCACCGTCAACGATGCCAACGACCCCCCCGCTGGCGCCGACGTTACCGTCAACGCCGCGGAGGATACGACCTACGTGTTCACCCCGGCCGACTTCGCCGGGTTCTCCGACGCCGCCGACGCCAGTCCCGACGCTCTCGCTGGCATCGTCGTCACGACCCTGCCCGGTGTCGGCAACCTGTTCGTCCAGGGCGTCGGACCGGTTGCCGCCGGCACGTTCGTGAGCATCGCATCGATCACGGCGGGGGACCTGCGCTGGACGCCCCCAGCGGACGCCGCCGGCAACGCCCTGACCACGATGACCTTCCAGGTACGAGACGATGGTGGTACCGGACCGGGCGGAAGCAATCTCGATCCGACACCCAATACGCTGACCTTCGATGTCACCCCGGCCAACGACATTCCGGTCATCGATCTGAACGGCGCTGATGGCGCCGGCATCGATTTCGCCGCGAGCTTCGTCGAGCCGGCGACCGCCGGGTCGCCGATCCCTCTTGCGATCGTCGATACCACGGCCGGCGTGAATGGCTTGACCGTCACGGAGGTCGACGGTGACAACATCCAGCAGGCCACCGCGACCCTGCGGGGCGGGCCGATCGATGCCGGCGCTGTCGAACTTCTCGACGTGAATGTCGGCGCGACGGGCCTGGTCAAGAACTACGACACCGTCACCGGCGTGTTGACCCTGACCGGCGTCGCTTCACCTGCCGTCTACCAGCAGGTGCTGAGAACACTCACGTACAACCACACCTCCGACACGCCGACGGCCGGCGCACGGCTGGTCGACGTTGTTGTGCAGGACCAGACCGGTGCCGACAGCCTGACCGCGACCAGCACGGTCACCGTTACGGTCACCAACGACAATCCCGTGATCGGTGGCACCACCGGTGCGACGGTGACGGAGGCGGGAACGGGGACGAACACGGTGGCGCTGGTGACGGGCGCGACGGTGGCGGACGCGGACGCGGCGAACTTCGCCGGTGGCTCGATCGTGGTGACGTTCACGGACGGCTTCCAGGCGGGCGACGTGCTGTCGCTGGCGGGGGGTAACGCGCAGACGGGGATTGCGTCGGTGACGGGCGGCAACGCATCGACGTTGACCATCAACTTGAACGCGGGTGCGACGGCGGGCCAGGTGGCGACGTTGTTGAACGACCTGCGCTACCAGAACACGGGTGACGACCCGACGGCGCAGGGCGCGGACGGCGATCGGCAGTACAGCATCGTGTTGAACGACGGTGGCAACAGCCCGGGTCCGAACGCGGCGAGCAACACGTTGGCCGGGACCATCACGGTAACGGGTGAGAACGACGCGCCGGTGGTGGGCGGCACGGTGACGAACCCGACGGCGACGGAGGTTGGAACGGGCACCAACACGGTAGCGCTGATGACGGGTGCGACGGTGGTGGACGCGGATGCGGCGAACTTCGCTGGCGGTTCGATCGTGGTGACGTTCACCGACGGCTTCCAGGCGGGTGACGTGCTGTCGCTGGCGGGGGGCAACGGGCAGGCTGGGATCGCCAACGTCTCGGGTGGCGGCGCCACGGCGCTGACCATCGATTTGAATGCCGGTGCGACGGCGGCGCAGGTAGCGACCCTGCTGAACGATCTGCGCTACCGCAACACGGGTGACGACCCGACGGCGCAGGGTACCGACGGCGATCGCCAGTACAGCATCGTGTTGAACGACGGCGGCAACAACCCCGGGCCGAACGCGGCGAGCGTGGCGTTGACGGGGACTGTCACGGTGACGGGCGAGAACGACGCGCCGGTGGTCGACGCCAACGGTGCCGGCGTGGGTGCCGATCACGTCGCCGGTTACGAGGTCGAGGCCGGGCCGCAGTCGATCATCGACGCGGCGGCGACGGTGTTCGACGCCGACAGTGCGACGCTGGCGACGGTGACGGTGACGCTGACGAACCGGCTGGACGGTGACGGCAACGAGGCGCTGTCGGTGACGGACGGTGGCGGGGTGACGTCGACGTATACGCCCGGCACGGGCGTGCTGTTGCTGACCGGGCCGGCAGGTGCGGCGGCGTTCGAGACAGTGCTGCGCACGCTGCAGTACACCAACACCTCGACGGCGGCGACGGTGGATACGACGCCACGCGTGGTGACCATCCAGGCGGACGACGGCGCCGGGGCCAACAACCTCAGTGCCGTCACGACCATCACCGTGGGGCTGTCGACGGCGCCGGTGGTGGATCTGAACGGCGCGGACGACGTCGGCGTAGACCACGCCGCGGCATTCGTCGAGTCGGCCCTGCCAGGCTCGACGCCGGTGTCGATCGTCGACACGGCGGTCGATCCGAACGGTCTCACAGTCGTCGACCAGGACGGCGACAACCTCTCCCAGGCGACGGTGACGCTGCGCGGTGGGCCGACGGACGGTGGCGGGGTGGAGTTACTGGACGTCAACGTCGGCGCGACGGGGATCGTGAAGAACTACAACCCGGGTACCGGGGTGTTGACGCTGACGGGCAACGCGACGGCGGCGGACTACCAGCAGGTGCTGAAGACGCTGACCTACGAACACACCTCGAACGACCCGACCGCTGGTGTGCGCCTGGTAGACGTGGTGGTGCGTGACGTCAACGCAGTCAACAGCGCGGTGGCGACGACGACGGTGACGGTGACGGCGACGAACGACGAGCCAACGCTGAGCGCGACGGGTGTGAACCCGATATTTGCGGAGAACGGTGCGTCGCAGTTGCTGTACACGGGCGCAGCGGCGTCGACGGTGGAGGTGGGCCAGACGTTCACGGGTCTGACGTTGACGGTGGCGAGTGTGGTCGATGGCGTGGCGGAAGTGCTGTCGCTGGACGGTTCGACGGTGTCGTTGACAGACGGCAATGGCGGGACGACGGCGACGAACGGGCTGACGTTCGCGGTGACGGTCGGTGGCGGCACGGCGACGGTGACGTTGTCGGGCGGTGGCCTGAGCGCAGGTGCGCTGCAGACGCTGGTCAACGGGTTGGGTTATCAGAACACGAGCGAAGACCCGACGGCGGGCAATCGGACCGTGACGTTGACGAGCGTGACGGACAGCGGTTCGAACGTGGCGCCGAACGACGCGGTGGCGACGTTGAACGTGGTGTCGACGGTGACGGTGGTTCCGGTCAATGACGAGCCGACGTTGACGGCGACGGGGACCGATCCGACGTTTACCGAAGATGGCCCGTCGCAGTTGCTGTATGCGGGCAGCGCGGCGTCGACGGTGGAATCGGCCCAGACGTTCACGGGTTTGACCTTGACGGTGACGAACGTGGTGAACGGCGCATCGGAGCGTCTGTCGGTCGACGGTTCGACGGTGCAGCTGACGAACGGCAACAGCGGGACGACGGCGACGAACGGGCTGGGGTTCGCGGTGACGGTCTCGGGCGGTTTGGCGACGGTGACGTTGACGGGCGGGACGCTGAGCGCGGCGGCGCTGCAGACGCTGGTGGACGGGTTGGGCTACCAGAACGTGTCGCAGGATCCGACGGGTGGGTCGCGCGTGGTGACGTTGACGAGCGTGACGGACAGCGGTTCGAACGTGGCGCCGAACGACGCGGTGGCGACGTTGAACGTGGTGTCGACGGTGACAGTGGTTCCGGTCAATGACGAGCCGACGTTGAGTGCGACGGGGAGTGATCCGACGTTTACGGAGAACGGTTCGTCGCAGTTGCTGTACACGGGTGCGGCGGCGTCGACGGTGGAGGCGACGCAGACGTTCACGGGCTTGACGCTGACGGTGTCGAACGTGGCGAACGGGACGTCTGAGAAGCTGACGGTCAACGGTGTGGACGTAGACCTGGTGGCAGGCGGTCCGGTAGCGGTCGGGCCGGGCGGCCTGGTGGCGAACGTGGGGGTGGGCGGCGGTACGGCGACGGTGACGCTGAGCGGCGGGACGCTGAGCGCCGGACAACTGCAGACCCTGGTCAACGGGTTGAGCTACCGCAACACGAGCGAAGATCCGACGGGTGGGACGC
>JBFXAQ010000016.1:0-93110 GCA_050184115.1 Gammaproteobacteria bacterium
GCGTTACGCTTCTTCTCGGTGGTCATGGCGCTCTCCTCTGAGAGTAGGTCGACTTGCACAATCAACCTCTTGCCATGACCACCCCTCCGCTCTCAAGCGGTTGTGCACATAAATCCGGACACTACCCGGCGCGCCTGCCGGGGGAGAGCGTAGGGAGGGGCGGTGGGCGCGGAAAGCGGCGACCGGGCCAGAAGCCGTCGATCGCGGGCCAGGTGCCGCGCGGCCCGGCGCGGGCCGCGCTCAGGCGGGGCCGAACACCCGCGTCACGAGTTCGCTGTCGAGGTACTCGCGCGCGTGCGTGATCTTGCCGTTGCTGACCTCGAAGACGAGACAGTAATCGTTGTTGTAATCGAGCCCGGCTCTGGAGCGCGCCTGCCCCTTCGCCTCGACGACGACGCAGTCGCCGTCGGCGATGACTTTTCTGACGTGCACCTTGAGACCGTCGACCATGGTCGCGTCGACGACGGCGAAGAGCCCTGCGGCCAGCGCCTGCTTGCCGGCGAAGGTCCCGGCAAAGCGGTGAGTGCCGAAAAACTGCCACTCGATGTCGTCGGCGAGGGTGGCCATGAAGGCTTCGCCGTCGCCAGCATTGAGGGCCGCGATGGCGGTCATGACGATGTCCTTGCTGTTGCTGCTCATGCCGTGGACTCTCCTTTGGCGCACAGTAACGAACGCTCGATGGGCGCTCTCAGAAGCGGAACACGCCGTAACCCTTGTCGCCGAGCGGTGCATTCAGCGCCGCGCTGATGCCGACGCCGAGCGCGTTGCGGGTATCGACCGGGTCGAGGATGCCGTCGTCCCACAATTCCGACGTGGAGTAGTAGGCCGAGAGCTGGTGCTGGTAGGCGTCGAGGGTCTCGTGGTAGACGGCGTCCAAGGTCGCCTGGTCGACCTCGCGGCCCTGGCGTTCGAGCTGCTTCAGCTTGACCTCGGCGAGCGTCTTGGCGGCTTGCTCGCCGCCCATCACGCCGATCTGGTGATTGGGCCAGGAGAACAGCAGGCGGCCGTCGTAGGCGCGCCCGCACATGCCGTAATTGCCGGCGCCGAACGAACCGTGGCACATGACGGTGAACTTGGGGACGTGGGAACCGACCTGCGCCATGATCATCTTGGCGCCGTCCTTGGAGATGCCGCGCGCCTCGTACTCGCGCCCGACCATGTAGCCGGTGATGTTCTGCAGGAACACCAGCGGCGTGTCGTTCTGGTTGCACAGTTCGATGAAGTGGGCGCCTTTCAGCGCGCTGTCGTTGAACAGCACGCCGTTGTTGGCGAGGATGCCGACCTTGTAACCCCAGAGGTTGGCGTAGCCGCACACCAGCGTCGTGCCGTAGGCCGGCTGGTACTCGTGGAAGCGGCTGCCGTCGACCAGCCGGGCGATGACCTCGCGCATCTCGAAGGCACGCTTGATATCGTCGGGGATGATGCCGTAGAGCTCGTCCGGGTCGTAGTAGGGCGGCTCGGCCGCATCCTGCTGCGCGGCCCACTTCTGCGGGCGTTGCCACTGCGCGACGATCTCGCGGCCGATGGCGATGGCCTCGTCCTCGGAGCCGGCCGGGTAGTCGCAGGTACCGCTGACCTGGGTGTGCAGGTCGCAGCCGCCGAGGTCGTCGGCGCTGACGATCTCGCCGGTCGCCGCCTTGACCAGCGGCGGCCCGCCGAGGAACACCGCGCCGGTGCCGCGCACGATGACGGAATAGTCGGACAAGGCCGGGATGTAGGCGCCGCCGGCGGTGCAATGGCCGAAGACCAGGGCCAGTTGCTTCACGCCGAGTTCGGACAGCACGCATTGGTGGCGGAACATGCGCCCGGCCATGTGTTTGTCGGGGAAGAGTTCCGACTGCAGCGGCAGGAAGCCCCCCGCGCTGTCGCAGAGGTGGATCACGGGCAGGCGATTCTCGATCGCGATCTCGAGGCAGCGCACGATCTTCTTGACCGACAACGGGTACCAGGCGCCGCCCTTGATGGAGGAGTCGTGGGCACAGATGATGACTTCGCGCCCCTGCACCATGCCGATCCCCGTGATGCAGCTCGCCCCTGGTGCCTCGCCGCCGTAGGCCATGTTGGCCGCGAGGGTTGAGAACTCGAGGAAGGGGGTGGCCGGGTCGAGCAGCTTCTCGACCCGCTCGCGCGGCATCATCTTGCCCTGCCGGGCGAGGCGCTCGACGTCCTTGGGCGGGCGGTCGTGACGCGCCGCACGCTGCCGTTCGCGCAGTTCGGCGGCGAGCTTGCGGTTGTGGGCGTAGTGACGACGGAAATCCGCCGAGCCGGTCTGGATGTTCGATTGCAGGCGGGCCATCAGGCGTCCTCCGCCAGGGCGACCAGGACGCTGCCCTTGTCGAAGGTCTGGGAGACCTCGACGTGGACCACCTCGACTACGCCGTCGCGCGGCGCGACGATGTTGATCTGCATCTTCATCGATTCGATGACGAGCAGGGTGTCACCCGCGCTGACCGGCTCTCCGGCCGCGCGATGGACCGCGACGACCACCCCCGGCATGTCGGCGCGTACCTCGGCATCGCCACCGGCCTCGAGGCGGGCCTGGGTGATCGCGTCTTCGTAGCCGACCGAGAAACTGCGCCCGCCAAGATGGATGTGCACGCGGTTGCCTTCGCGCACCCGCCAGACGCGGTAACTGCGCCCGCCGAGTTCGATCAGTACGGCGTCACTGTCGCGCTCGGGCGTCTCGCGCACGACGTGGGTGACGCCATCGACGTCGAGTGCGAGGTCGGGGCGGCGCGAGCGGATGCCGACGGCGTGAGCTGCCTCGTCGAGCATGAAGCGGAAACCAGACGGCATGACTCAGTTTCTCCAGCCGCCGATCGCGGCATGCGGTTCGGGCGTCGCATAGGCGAGGTCGCGGAAGTCGTCGACCGCGAGGGCGGCGACCGCGAGCACGGCGGCACGGTCGATGTCATCGAGCAGCGGCGCGACGAGGTCGGCGGCGTGCTCGACGACGAAGCCTGTGTGCAGTTCGGCGGCGCGGAAGGCCGGGTGGTCGAGCACGCGCGCGAGGTAGTCGAGGTTGCTGTCGACGCCGAGCAGGACGAACTCACCGAGCGCAGCGAGACAGCGCTCGATGGCGGCATCACGGTCAGCCCCGTAGCCACACAGCTTGCCGATCATCGAATCGAAGGCGGCCGTGATGGCCTGGCCCTCGGTGAGGCCGCCGTCGAAGCGCACCCCGGGCAGGTCCGGTACGCGCAGGATGCGTGCGCTGCCGGTGGCGGGGCGGAAATCCGCCGCCGGGTCTTCGCAACATACCCGGCATTCGATGGCGTGTCCGCGCGGGCGGAGTTCGGCCTGCGTCCACGGCAGGGCTTCGCCCGCGGCGATGCGCAACTGTGCCTCCACCAGGTCGATGCCGAGGACCAGTTCGGTGACCGGGTGCTCGACCTGCAGGCGGGTGTTCATCTCCAGGAAATAGAAGGCGTCGTCCGGGGCGAGGATGAATTCGACCGTGCCGGCGTTGCGATAGTTGGCGCGTGCGGCGAGATCGACGGCGGCGGCGCAGATCCGTTCGCGCAGGGCGGGAGCGAGGCGCGCCGCCGGTGCTTCCTCCACGATCTTCTGAAAGCGCCGTTGCACCGAGCATTCGCGCTCGAAGAGATGCACGACGTTGCCGCGGCCGTCGCCCAGCACCTGCACCTCGATGTGGCGCGGACGCTCGACGTAGCGCTCGGCATAGATGCGGCCGTCGGCGAAATAGCGCTCGGCCTCGGCGGTGGCGGTGGCCGCGCGCGCGGCGAGTTCGCCGGCCTCGCGCACGATGCTCATGCCCTTGCCGCCGCCACCCGCGGCGGCCTTGATCAGCAGCGGGAAGCCGACGGTGCCGGCGGCGGCCACGAAAGCCGCCAGGTCGCCGTCCTGCAGGACGCTCGGTGCCACCGGCACCCCGGCGGCAACGGCGAACCCGCGCGCGTGAACCTTGTCGCCCATGAGCCGGATGACTTCGGGCTGCGGCCCGACGAAGGTGATACCGGCGTCTTCGACGGCCGCGGCGAAGCCAGCGTTCTCGGCCAGGAAGCCGTAGCCCGGGTGCACGCAGGCGGCACCGCGTTCGCGGGCAACGGCGACCAGTTGGCCGATGTCGAGGTAGGCGGCAGTGGGCGCATCGGCTTCGAGTTCGATCGCCTCGTCGGCCAGCGCGACGTGCGGTGCGTGGCGGTCGGCGTGCTGGTAGACGGCGATGGTGCGCAGGCCGAGGCGCTGCGCGGTACGCATCACGCGGCAGGCGATCTCACCGCGGTTGGCAACCAGGATGCTGTCGAGCATGGGGCGACGCGGCTCCACTACGGAATTTCAGAAGCGCCGCAGTATACCGCCCGGCTGATCCCACGATGACGGTACCCGGACGGGCATGTCGAGCAGCATCTGGGCAAAGGCCTTGCCCTGCGGATCGTGGCGCAGCGACGCCACGCCGCCGCCGCCGAGCGCGCCTTCGAGGACGAAGTTGAAGCCGTCGAGCCCCGGCCATTCATAGCGTGTCACCGGGCCGGTCAGGACATGGGCGAACCAGTCCCGTACCGCGTCGGCCGTGAGCTCGATGCGCAGCACGTCGAGGTATTCGGGGCGGCGGGCGAGGATGCCGATGTTGGCGCTGTCGCCCTTGTCGCCGGAACGACCGTGAGCGAGGCGGACCAGCGGGATCTCGATCGGGTCGTCGCTACCGAGCACCGTGCCAGGCCGCGTTTCGCGTGGCGGCGATGACGGCGGCAGCGGCGCGCCGGGCGCCACGGCAACGGGCTGCGTTGCGTCGCCGATTTCGAGACTCACCGTGACCAGTGACTTCGGCACGAGGCAGGAAAACAGCCGCACCACCGGCTGCACGGCCGGACGGCCGCCGGCAAAGCCGGTAGTGCCGGGCGCGTGCGCGGTGGCGCAGAACAGGATCTCGCGCGCGAACAACTCGAGCGCGTCGCGGCTCGGGTGGCGCACGCCGAGCTTCAGCACCACTTCGCGGGCGCCGGCGATGCGTGCATGCGGGCCGTAGGTCGATTCGTTGCCGAGGATCTCGACCGAGGTTTCCGTGAAATCGCCGTAACCCTGCTCGACGAACAGGCGCCGCGCACGGGCCAGCAGGGCCTCGGCGCTGCGTGCGGCCTTGGCCGCGGCGTCGATGCCGCCGACCATGAGGGTGGTCGCGGCACGGTAACCGTCGGCCCAGGTTGCGCAGGCCTTGTAGTGATCGCCGGGTGGCAGGCCCTTCGCGCCGCTCACGCGTACGCGGTCGGGGCCGGCGTCGCGCAGCCGCACGTGAGAGAAGTCGCACGTGACGTCGGGCAGGAGGTAGCGCGCCGGGTCGCCAATCTCGTAGACCACCTGTTCACCTACCGTCGCGGCGTTGACCAGGCCGCCGGTGGCGGGTGGCTTGGTGATGTCGAAGCTGCCGTCCGCGCGGCACTCGGCGATGGGATAGCCCATGTCGTCCCAGCCCGGCACAGCCTGCCAGTCGGTGAACAAACCGCCCGTGCATTGCGTCCCGCACTCGATGATATGACCGGCCAGCGAACCGGCGGCCAGACGGTCGTAATCGTCGGCGGCCCAGCCGAACTCGTGCATCAAGGGCCCCAGCACCAGCGCGCTGTCGACGCCGCGACCGGTGATCACGATGTCCGCGCCGGCGGCCAACGCGGCGGCGATCGGGGGCGCGCCGAGGTAGGCGTTGATGCTGGTGAGGCGGGCGGGCAGGGTTGCGCCGCTGCTCATCTCGCGCACGTCACGCTCACGCAGCGCCGGCACCGCGGCTTCGAGATCGTCACCGCACACCGCGGCGATGCGGAAATCGTCGCCGAGCGTTGCTTCCAGCGCGGCCTTGAGTGCGCGTGGGTTGATGCCGCCGGCATTGGTCACGACCTTGATGCCGCGCGCCTTGATCTCGCCGGCCAGTGGCTGAATGACCTGGGCGAGGAAATCGCTGGCGTAGCCAGCCTGGGGATCGCGCGCTTTCATGCGGGCCAGGATCGACATCGTGATCTCGGCCAGGTAGTCGAGCACGAGGTAGTCGATGGTACCGCGCAGGACGAGCTGGCGCGGGCCCTCGGCGGAATCACCCCAGAAGGCGCCCCCGCAGCCGATGCGGATGCTCTCGCGCGCCATCGCGCTCAGCGCCCCGGCCAGGCCGGCGCACGCTTGGCATTGAAAGCGGCGAAGCCTTCGCGGGCGTCCTCGGTGAGCGCCATCATGGGCAGCATGAGCTGGGTGTACTCGAAAGCCTTGTCGAGCGGCATGTCCTCGATGGCGCGGAAGGCCTGCTTGCCGAGCTTGATCGCGGTCGGCGACTTGTCGGCAATGCGCGCGATCAGCCAATCCAGCTTCGCGTCGAGATCGGCGCCGGGGACGACGTAGTTGAGGATGCCGAGTTCGAGCGCCTCGGCGGCGCTGAAGGCTTCGCCGGTGATGGTCATCTCGAACAATTTGCGGCGCGGCACGATGCGCATCATGTAAGCCAGGATCATCATCGGGAACAGACCGATTCGCGACTCCGGCACGCCGAGCGTGGCGTTGTCGACACCGATCGCCATGTCGCAGGCGCAGACCAGGCCGAGGCCGCCGGCGAGCGCGTGGCCGTTGACCCGCGCGATCGTGGGCAGGCGACAGCGCTCCATGCGGCGGAACAGGCGAATGACATAGTGGCGCGGGTCGGCCGGGTTCATCTCGAACGGCGCGCCGTCCGCGCCGGGCTTCAGATCGCCGCCGGCGCAGAAGGCCTTGTCGCCCGCGCCGGTCAGCACGACGACGCGGATCGCAGGGTCGGCCTCGGCCGCTTCGAGCCCGGCTTCGATACCGGCGCAGACGTCTTCGTTCAGGGCGTTACGGCGTTCCGGGCGGTTGATGGTCAGGCGCATGACGGCGCCGGCGGCTTCGTGCAGGACGAGCTCTGACATGGGCGATTCCGATCCCCTCGGGTAAGCGGGCATGGTGCGCCCAGCTGGTGATTCGGAGGCAGTGTACTAGAGTTGAAACGGGAACCGGTCTCACCACGAGGAGGGGAGCGATGCAAACGACGATCCGGCAATTACTCGACGACAAGGGCCACCAGGTGTGGTCGGTCAACGCCGATACCACCGTCTACGAAGCCTTGCGCCTGATGGCCGAGAAAGGCATCGGCGCCCTGCTCGTGATGCGGGGCGGGCAGGTGGGTGGCATCGTCAGCGAGCGCGATTACGCGCGCAAGGTCATCCTCGAAGGACGCAGTTCGCGCGAGACCCTGGTCGCGGACATCATGTCGACCGCGGTGCTGCACGCCCTGCCGGGACAGAGCGTGGCTGAGGCGATGGCCTTGATGACCGAGCATCGCATCCGTCACCTCCCCGTGATCGAGCAGGGGCGCCTGCTCGGGATCATCTCCATCGGCGACCTCGTGAAGGCCATCATCGCCCAGCAGGAATTCGTCATCGGCCAGTTGGAGAACTACATCGCCGGCGCCATCGCCTGAGCGTCGCGCGGGAGGACATCGCATGGCTTGGAACGGATGGCGGCAGGCCGTCATGGTGGCGGCGTGCGCGTTCGCCGTGTGCACGCAGGCAGCAGTACGCGAGCAGACCGTCGATTACCGCGACGGCGATCTCGCCTTGCAGGGTGCGCTGTACTACGACGATGCACGTTCCGGGCCACGGCCGGGGGTGCTCGTGATCCACGAGTGGTGGGGCCTGAACGACTATGCGCGCGAGCGCGCCCGCCAGCTCGCCGAACTCGGCTACGTCGCCTTCGCCGTCGACATGTACGGTGCCGGCAAGGTCACCGAGCATCCGAAGCAGGCTGGTGAATGGGCCGGCGTGGTCACGGCGAACGTCGCCGCCTGGCGCCAGCGTGCGCTGGCCGCTCTCGCCGTGCTGCGTGGGCAGTCGGTCGTCGACCCGACCCGACTGGGGGCCATCGGCTATTGCTTCGGCGGCGCCTCGGTGCTGCAGCTCGCCTACAGCGGTGCTGACCTGCGCGGTGTCGTGAGCTTCCACGGCTCACTGCCGCCGGTGGACGCGGCGGAGGTGGGCGGCATTCGTGCCAGCATCCTCGTCGAGCACGGTGGCGGCGACAGTTTCGTCAGCGCAGAACGGGTGGCAGCCTTCGAAACCGCGCTGGCGGATTCGCCGGTCGACTGGCGGCTGACCGTCCACGGCGGCGCCCGGCACGGTTTCACCAATCCACACGCCGGTGAATACGGCCTCGAGGGCCTGGCCTACGACGCGCGCGCCGACCGGCGTTCGTGGGAGGCGATGCGGGCTTTTCTCGCCGAGGTCCTCGCGCCCTGAACGCGCCGCGCCGGCTTCAGACGCGCACGACCTCGCAGCGGTTGCGCCCGTTGCGCTTGGCCGCGTAGAGCCCGCGATCGGCACGTTCGAAGGCGTTGCCGGCGTCTTCGCCGGCAAGGAACTCGGTGACGCCGCAGGAAATGGTCACCGCGACCGGCGCGTCCTTGTACTTGAAACGGCAACCGGCGATATGCCGGCGCAGGGCCTCGCACACGCCGGCCGCGCCGTCGACACTGGTCTCCGGCAACAGCAGCACGAACTCCTCGCCGCCGAAGCGGGCGAAGAGGTCCTGCGCGCGGACCTGGCCGCCGATCTCGCGCGCGAGATGCTTGAGCACGCGATCGCCCGCCTGGTGCCCCCAGGTGTCGTTGATCGACTTGAACCGATCGAGATCGAGCACCGCCAGCGCCAGGGGCGTGCCGGCACGCCGCATGCGCGCGAGTTCGAGCACCAGCCGGTCGTTGTAGGCGAGGCGATTGGGCAGTCCGGTCAGGGTGTCGCGGGTCGCACTGGCGCGCGCCTCGGCGAGCTTGCCGCGCAGATTGTCCGATTCGCGGGTGAGATCGGCGACCTTCGCTTCCAGCGCCGCCAGGGCTGTTTCGGCGCCGCTGGCGTGCGCGGACTCATCGCCGAGGTAGCGGTCGACACTGTCGTCGATGATGGCGATCTGCCGTTGGATCTCCTGCTTGAGCGTGTCGATGTCGGCGGCGGCGTCGACCTGGCCCTGGATGTCGTTCAGACTGCGGCGCACGGTGGTGTCGAGTGTTTCGCGGGCGGCGGCGGCGCGTCTGCGGTCGGCGCGCTCGAGGCCGATGTGCTGCGAGACGTCGTCGAGGCGGCCCTTGACCGCGCGCAGGAAGCCGTTGAGTCCCGCGATCTCGCTTTGCAGGCTGCCGACGTAGTCGATGACGACATTGGCGAGTTCCTTGGCCACCTCGCGCAGGGCGGCCTCGTCTGTGGCTTGCTGCAACCGTGGCGTGATGGCGCTGAGCCGCGCCTGCACCGCCTCGGGCAGCGAGAGGTGGTCGAGCAACGCCTGCAGGGTGTCGCGCGCGTGCTTTGGCGCCACGTCGCCGTCGCCGGTGAGAATGATGCCGAGTTGCCGCGCACAGCCGCCAATCGCCGTATCGATGTCCCCGGCGTGGCGCTCGAGGCCGGCGCGAATGTCGTCGAATTCGGGGCGCGGCCCGATCTCTGCCTGGAGGATCTCGACCAGCCGCAGCAGGCTCTTATGGTCGTCGTCGACCGTCGCGTCGACCGCGGCCGGTGTGGCTGTCGCGTCGGCCTCGCCCTCGGCGAGGAAGCGCTCATAGGCGCTCAGCGCCCCGCGCAGGGGGTCGACGAGTTCGGTGCCGCCGTCGCGTGCGGCGCGGGCAGCGGTATCGAGGGCGCGATCGAATTGTTCGTGGCGCCCGCGGAAACGTTCCAACACGGCGACGAGGTCGCGGCCGAGGCGCGCGAGCTGGCCTTGCCATTGCCGCTCCTGTTCGTCGAAGGCGTTGAGGGCCTTGACGTACTTGTCCTTCCAGTCGTCCTGCAGGTTGTGCGCGGTCGAAGCCATGGCCCCGGTTAGCGGCTCCGGGCCGAGGCGACTTTAGAGGTGTGCGCTTGACAGTGTCGGGCCCGGTGAACGATACACGAGGGCCTCAGCTGTTTCGCGCCGGAGCCATTTCATGCGTATTGCTAGCTACCGTGTCGGTGATCGCGCCGAGGTCGGTCGAGTGGAGGCCGACGGCATCGGCGTGACGCCGTTCGACCTGCCGCCGGCACTGGCCGCGCGCGGCGTGGCGGCCTTGTGTGAAATGAACGGCACGCCGCCGCTGGGCAGCCGCGTCCGCCGACTCGATGACCCCGACGTGGTCCTGCTGGCGCCCTTGCCGCGGCCGCGCAGGAATCTTTTCTGCGTCGGCAAGAACTACCGCGAGCATGTCGCCGAGATCGCACGTGCGGGATTCGATACGACAGGCGCGGGCGCGACGCCGCCGGCGGCGCCGGTGGTGTTCTCCAAGCTGCCGGAGTGCGTCATCGCCCACGGCCAGGCCATCCGCCATGACCCGACCGTGACCAGCCAGCTCGACTACGAAGGCGAACTCGCGGTCATCATCGGGCGCGGGGGGCGTGGCATCCAGCGTGGGCGCGCGCTCGACCACGTGTGGGGCTACACCATCGTCAACGACGTTACCGCGCGCGACGTGCAGAAGCGTCACGTTCAATGGCTGCTCGGCAAGTCGCAGGACGGCTTCTGCCCGATGGGGCCGTTCGCCGTTACCGCCGACGAACTCGACCTCGCGGCGACGCCGTTGCGCACCTGGGTCAACGGTGAACTGCGCCAGGACGGCGACACCGGCGCCATGATCCACGACGTCGCCAGTCTGATCGCGACGATCTCGGCGGGCATCACGCTCGTCCCGGGCGATGTCATCGCCACCGGTACGCCATCCGGTGTCGGCGCGGGCTTCGACCCGCCGCGCTTCCTCTCCGCGGGCGACGTGGTACGCATCGAGATTCCCCCAATCGGCGTGCTCGAGAACCCGGTCGAAGCATGGCGCGAATGAGTGCCGCGATGCGGCGGTGGCGGCAGTCGCCCGCGCAACGCCGCAGAGGGCCGCCGCAGTAGTTCTGCGCCAGCCTGTCAGGTGGTGAGGCGGCGATAGATATCCGCCACCTTGTACGGCAGCTTCTCGACTTCGTCGATGACGGCGAAGTTGGCCGGTCCGTACATGTGCGGCAGGTATTCCTGGGCTTCGTTGTCGATGGTCACGCAGAAGGCGTGGATGCCGCCCTGCTTGAGTTCGAGCAGGGCGTGGCGGGTGTCCTCGATGCCGTACTTGCCCTTGTAGCCACCGTAGTCCTCGGGGCGGCCATCGGACAACGTGATCAGCAGCTTGGTGCGCGCACGGGTGTCCTGCAGGAGCTGGCCGAGGTGACGGATGGCGACACCCATGCGGGTATAGGCCTTGGGGCGGATGCCGCTGATGCGTTCGCGCACGTCCTTGCTGTAGCCCTCTTCGAAGTCCTTGACGCGATAGACCTCGCAACGTTTGTTGGTGCGCCCCGAGAAACCGAAGATGGCATAGCGATCGCCGAGCATTTCGAGCGCTTCGCACAGCAGCACCAGTGATTCGCGCTCGGCGTCGTTGACCCAGCCCAAGGTCGAGCCGCTCATGTCGACCATGAACATCACCGCGATCGAGCGTTCCTGGTTGCGGTAACGCGTGTAGAGGTACTCGCTCATTTCGCGACCGTTGGCCATGTCGGTGTAGGCCTCGATGACGGCGTCGAGGTCGATGTCGTCGCCGTCCGACTGGCGGCGCTGCAGGCGCGATTCGCCGAGCACGGCTTCGAACGAGCGCTTGATCGATTTCAGCAGACCCCGGTGCTTCTCCAGGGTTGCCTCGACGAAACCGGGATCTCCGGGCGGCACGCCGAGTTCGCGCAGGGTGCAGAAGTCCTCGCGAAAGCGCTGGCGCACGCAGTCCCACTCGCGATAGGTGAAGGTGCCCGCGGCATCCGGGTCGAGGTCGTCGTCGGCAGTGCCCTCGCCGGACTGTGGCAGCAGATCGTCGCTGTATTCGCCGCGTTCGCTCGGCTCCATGTGCTCGTCGGGAATCTCGCCGAAGTCCTGCATGATCGAGCCCATCAGGTCGCGCAGGTGCTCGGGTACGGCGACCGTCTCGCCGTCGACGGTGACCTGGAACTTCACCTCGCCGCCCTCGCCGGCGTCTTCGTCGCCCATCTGGATCTCGACCATCTGCTTCTCGGAGGCGTCGCCTTCGCCATCCTGCTCGGGGCCGTTCTGGTTCTCGCGGAGATCCTGCATGGCGCGCTGGAAAGCCGCCTTCTCGCGCTCGATGCGCGCGAACAGCGCCTGGCGCACGCGGCCGGCGAACATGTCGCCCTGGTAGGGCTTGAGCGGCGGCAGCGGGCGGTCGAGGAAGGCCTCGATCAGGGCCAGCGTGTCCTCGGCGGTGGCGCCGGCTTCGAGCAGTGGCGTGGCATCCTGGCGCCAGTCTTCCCACAAGGCGTCGGCAGCGGCATCGATGTGGCCGAACACCGCGAACTCGCGTGCGAGTCCCGGCAGTTCGCGCGCGATGCACGCTTCCAGGCGCAGGCATTCGAGGCGGTTGAACACCGCCATCATGGCGTCGTCGTCGAACTGGCGGAGCAGGCGCTCGACCACCTGGTAGCGCCAGGTGCCGTACCAGGTCTGTGCCCATAAGTGCACGGCGGTCAGCTTGTAGAGGGTGAAGTTCTGCTCCGGCTCGGGGAACAGGTTGACCGCGTCCGGCAGGTACAGCGATTCGGTATCGGTGAAGGTCGACTGGTCGGTGACCACGCGCAGTTCGCGCCCGCCCAGGCCACGGACGAAGTGCCGCAGGAAGCCACTGGCGTCGTCGAAACCGCAGCGCACGTGGCGGCTGGCGTAGTCGCGGGCGAAGTCGTCGACGGCTTCGACGGCGTCGACGGCGAAGCCGAGGCCGCGGTTGTCGAAGATGTGCATCACGCGATCGATCCAGTCTTCGACGCCGCCGCGGTCCATCTGCGCGAAGGCCGACGGTGCACGCACGACGAAGTGCGCGGCGAGTTCCGGGTTGGCGCGCCCGACCAGCTCGGCCCAGGTGTAGACGACGTGGAGGTCGCGATGCTCGAGCCCGGCGATGCGCTCGATGACGGCGTCGACCTGCGGATGGCGCAGCAGCGCGCCGGCGGTGAACTTCTCGAGATCCTTGCGGATACGCAGGGTGTTCAGCAGGTTTTGCCGCGGCTCTTCGCTCATGTGCGGTGCTCTGGGGCGGCGGGTACGCCCGCGCGACGGGTCAGAAGATCGAGCGGCTCAGCTCGTGCACGGCCTGCAGCATGTCCTCGTCGTCGGTGAGGGCCTGGGCGACGGCGGTGTCGGTCGCCACCACCGGCGCGATTCCCGAGGCGATCAGCTTGCCGGCGTTGACGAGCAGGCGCGTGCTTGCCCCCTCGTCGAGGCCGCTGCCCTTGAGGTTGCGGGTCATGACGCCGAACTTGATCAGCTGGCGCGCGGTGCCGGCATCGACGCCGCTCTCCTTCTCGATGATGAGTTGTTCGGTCTCAGCCCTGGGATAATTGAACTCGAGCGCGACGAAGCGCTGGCGGGTGCTCTGCTTGAGGTCCTTGAGCACGCTCTGGTAACCCGGGTTGTAGGAGATGGCGAGGCAGAACTCGGGGGGGGCGGCGAGCAGTTCGCCGAGCTTCTCGATCGGCAGCAGACGACGGTCGTCGCACAGCGGGTGGATCACCACCGAGGTGTCCTTGCGCGCCTCGACCACTTCGTCGAGGTAGCAGATGCTGCCCTGGCGCACGGCGCTGGTCAGCGGGCCGTCGACCCACACGGTCTCGCCGCCACGCACGAGGTAGCGGCCGATGAGGTCGGACGCGGTGAGGTCGTCGTGGCAGGCCACGGTCACCATCGGGCGCTTGAGGTACCACGCCATGTATTCGATGAAGCGCGTCTTGCCACAGCCTGTCGGCCCCTTGAGCAGAACGGGCAACTGGTTGGCGTACGCGGCAGCGAAGACTTCGACTTCGTTGGCGACGGGTTCGTAGTAGGGCTCGTCGAGGACGTAGCTCTGTTCGGTGCGGATGGCCGTGGTTGACATGATCGGACGAGCTGCTGCGTGATGAACAGAAAGCGCCGCAGGGCGCGCGAGGCCGACACTATACGCAACTGGTACTCGATGAACTAGGGAAGGCCTGGGGGAACCTGCCGTGCCTTGCACCGGTCGTGTTGCAGGACACGACACACCGACCGTAAGCCCCGCAACCCGTTGCGCACGACGCTCGACGCGCACTGCGCCCGCGGGCATGCTCGTCGGCGTGTCCTGGTCCCGTCCCGGGGCGATGTCGCGATTGCCGCGGCGCGCCCACCGTCAGTTGCAGAGGAAACCACCATGCTGGAAAAGCTCAATCCGCCGGACATCGTCGCGCCGTTCAACGATGCCTACCATCACACGGTCGTGATCCCGCCGGGGTCGCGCATCGTGCACATCGCCGGCCAGGTCGGCCTCGACCCCCACGGGCAA
Organism: Gammaproteobacteria bacterium; assembly: GCA_050184115.1. Taxonomy (GTDB): domain Bacteria; phylum Pseudomonadota; class Gammaproteobacteria; genus JACKNG01. The sequence goes on from JBFXAQ010000016.1 coordinate 14,303, forward strand.
CTGCCCGCGACCCTGGAGCAACAGGCCGAGCAAGCCTGGGTGAACGTGATGGCGGCCTTGAGGGTCGCCGGCATGGGTGCTGAAAATGTCGTCAAAATAACCGCTTATCTCATCGATGCGGCGGACTATGCGGCGTTCGCCGCGGCCCGCGCGCGGCATCTCGGCGATGCACGACCGGCGTCGACGGCGCTGTTGGTCAAGCAGCTCCTCAAGCCCGAGTGGCGTTTCGAAATCGAGGCGGTTGCAGCGGCGCCCGGCTGAGGCCGCGGGCGGCCCGCGCTGTGGACGCCGTGCGCGGGCGCATAGTAACCTCGCCGCCATCCATGGTGGCGGAATTTGTGAGTCCCGTCGCCCGTGAGAGTCATGAGAGCGGCCGCATTGGCGGCGGGGAGAATTCACGATGCAAGTAGGTGCCTTTTATCTGCCGTCCGTCGGCCACATGGACGACATCAAGCAGGGCATGGCCGGCAAGCGGACCGACCTCTACCAGATGATGTTGCGCGAGATAACCGAGCAGCTCCAGTACATGGACGCGAACGGTTACTACGGTTGCGGTTTCACCGAGCATCATTTCCATGTCGAGGGCGAGGAGGTGTCGACCAATCCGGTCATCCTCGACCTCTACTTCGGGCTGCAGACCAAGCGCATGAAGTTCGGTCAGCTCGGCAACGTGCTGCCGTCGCAGAACCCGATCAACCTGGCCGAGAACATCGCGATGGTCTCGCAGATGCTGCAGGGTCGCGTGTTTGCCGGCTTCGCCCGCGGCTACCAGCCGCGCTGGGTCAACGTTCTCGGCCAGCAGGTCGGCCTGTCCGACCCGGCCGGTGGTGAGCAATACGAGGATCTCAAGCGCTCGCTGTTCGAAGAGCACTTCGACATCATCATGGAAGCGTGGAAGAACGACACGTTCAGCTTCAAGGGCCAGCACTGGCAGGTGCCGACCAAGGACATCAAGTGGGCGGCGGCCGAGGTCGCCTGGAACTATGGCCAGGGCTGCAACAAGGACGGCATCATCGAGGAGATCGGCATCGCGCCGCCGACCTACAACAAGCAGATCCCGGACATGTTCATGCCCTTCGCGACCTCCGAGCGGTCGATCAAGTGGGGCATGTCGCGTGGCATCGTGCCGGTGACCATCATGACCCACTACGACGTGGTCAAGGAGCATTTCCGTGCCGGCATGGAAGCGGCCAACGAGGCCGGCATGAACTACAAGTTCGGCCAGGGCATGGCAATGAGCCGTGAGATCATCGTCGCCGACACCGATGCGGAGGCCGAGGCCATCGCGCGCGAGGCGGGTTCGTTCATCTGGAACAACTTTTTCGTGCCCTTCGGTTTCAATGCCGCCATTGCCGGTCCGGGCGAGGGCCCGTTCGACCTGCCGGCGACTTTCGACACCCTGTCCGAGCGCGGCCTGGTCATCCACGGCTCGCCGGATACCGTCAACCGCAAGCTCGAAGACCTGCTGAAGAAGCTCCCGGTCGATTACTTCTGGATGTTCATCTACAACCACATGCCGCACGACAAGTGCATGAAGAGCCTGGAGCTGATGACCGAGAAGGTGTGGCCGAACTTCACCGACGCCATCGGCGGCGGCGCGACGGCCAAGAAATCGGCCGGCTGATACCACCCGGTCCGCCCCGTGCGACCCGGCGCCGGCCCAGCCGTCGCCGGGTTTTTCGTGTCTGGACGGGGGCGCGGGTGATGCCCACGTGAGCGCAGTCGCCGCCGTCGTCGCGCCGGTGTTCGGCGCGGTCGGGCTCGGCGTTGCACTGACCCGCCTCGGCGTGTTCGACGCCGCCACCGGTCGCGCGCTGGTGCGGTTCATGTTCCACCTCGCCATCCCGGCCATGCTGTTGCGCAGCCTTGCCACCGCGACGCTGCCCGCCGTCCTGCCCTGGCGGTTCGTCCTGGCTTTCTACCTGCCGTCGCTGCTGCTCTATGGCCTGGGGATGCGCCTGGCCAGCCGGCGGCTCGGCTGGCAGACGGGCGAACTCGCCATCGCCGGTATGGCCGCGGCATACGCCAACATCGTCCTGCTCGGCTACCCGCTCGTCATCGGCGCTTTCGGTGATGCCGGTGCGGTGCCGTTGTTCATCCTGCTGGCCGCCCAAAGCCCGTTGTTCTTTCCCCTTACCACCTGGTTGAGCGAGCGGAGTCGTGCGGGATCGCTCGAGCGGCCCCGTCCCGGGGCGGCGCTGCGCGTACTGGTGGCGAACCCGGTCGTGGCGAGCCTCGTGCTCGGTGTGACCGTCAACCTCATCGGCCTGCGCCTGCCGTCGCTGCTCGACGATCTCCTGCGCCTGATCGGTAGTGCCGGGCCCGGCTGCGCGCTGGTCGCGCTCGGAATCGGCCTGGCGCAGTGCCGGGTGGGCGGCGACTACGTTGCCGTGGGTCTCCTGGTGGCGATGAAGAACCTGCTGCACCCGTTGGCGGTGTGGGGTCTCGGCCATGCACTCGGCGTGCGTGCGGACTGGCTGGCCGTGGCGGTGCTGCTGGCGGCCATGCCGAGCGGGGTCAACGCGTATGTCTTCGCCAGCCATTACGGCGTGCGCGAGACCACGGTGTCGCAGACTATCGTCGTCTCGACATTGGTCAGCGCCGTGGTGGTGAGCCTGCTCCTCACGCATTACATGCCCGTCGCACCCTAGTCGCCGCCGGCATCGGGCACGTGCCGATGCCGACGACGGGGCGCGCGGTGCGGGGCGCGACGATTGGCCGCGCCTCGTGCCACGGTGTATAAGTGGCGCGCAACAACGGGATGGCGTCGCGGCGCGGCGCCGGGTGGAACGAGCATGCAGCATGCCGGCGACATCCTCATCGTCGAGGATCACCGCGACATCGCCGAGATGGTCTGCGCCTACCTCGAGGAGCGCGGTTTCAGCGTCGACTACGCGGCCGACGGCCATACCGGCCTGCGGCTCGGCGCGGACAACAGCTACGACGCCGTGGTGCTCGACCTCATGCTGCCCGGCCTCGACGGCCTGGACGTCTGCCGCGGCCTGCGCGAAGCGCGTGTCGATGTGCCACTGCTGATGCTGACCGCGCGCGACACCCTCGCCGACAAGCTCAGTGGGTTCGAATGCGGCGCCGATGATTACCTGGTCAAACCGTTCGATCTCGAGGAGCTCGAAGCGCGGCTGCGCGCGCTGATCCGGCGCCGCGCGGGCACAGCGCAGGGTGACGTGCTCGAAGTGGGCGACCTGCGTCTCGATCTGCGCCGACACAGCGTCGCGCGTGCCGGTCGCGAACTCACCCTGACCCCGATCGGCTTCAAGATCCTGACCCTGCTCATGCAGGAGTCACCGCGCGTGGTCGATCGCCGCACCATCGAGCGCGCCGTGTGGGGTGACGTGCCGCCCGACAGCGACGCCTTGCGCAGTCATCTCTATACCCTGCGCAAGGCGGTCGACCGGCCTTTCAGGCGTGCCCTCATCCATACCGTGCACAGTGCCGGTTTCCGTGTCGCCGATGACGACTGAGTCCCGCCGTCGGCTCAATACCAGCCTGTGGCGCGCCTTCGTATTGCAGATCGTGTTGATCAGCGCGACGGCCTTCGCCGGCGTTTTCCTCGCCGAGTTTGCCATTCGCGAGCTGCTCATCGTGTCCGCGCTCGAGCGCGAAGCCGACTACTTCTGGGCGCGGCGGAAAATCAGCGCCGATACCCCGGCACCCAATACCAACACATTGATTGGCTATGTCTTCGAGCACGGCGTCGAAGAACTGCCGGAGGAGTTCGCCGACCTCGCGCTCGGCATCCACGACGTCGTCACTCCGATTGGCGAATCCGTGGTGCACGTCAGCGAGGACCACGGCACCAGGCTCTACCTGGTGTTCGACGCCAAGAACGTGATGGAACTCGCCACCTATTTCGGTATCGCGCCATTGGGCCTGATGCTGATCGTGCTCTACTCCTCCGCCTGGGTGGCCTACCGCATCACTCGGCGCGCGGTGTCCCCGGTGATACAGCTTGCCCGCAGCGTGCGCGACATCGATCTGGAGACACCCGACCTGTCACCGTTCGAAAGCGAGGGCGGAGGGCGCGGTGGCGCGGAAATCGACGTCCTCGCCCATGCGCTGCGCCATTTGCTCGGGCGGGTCGACCGTTTCATCGACCGCGAACGCATGTTCACCCGTGAGGCCAGCCACGAATTGCGCAGCCCGCTCACGGTCATCCGCATGGCCTGTGACAACCTGCTCAAGCGCAGCACGCTGGACGATTCCGCACGTGACACGGCGGGCAGGATCCGGCGCGCCGCGCTCGACATGGAGGAGTTGACCGAGATCCTGCTGCTGCTGGCGCGTGAGAACGAGGGCACCCTCGTCAAGGAGCGCGTCGTGGTCAACGAAGTGCTGGCTGGCGAACTCGCTGCCTGCCGCATGATCTACGACGCCAAGCCCATCGAGTGGCGCCTGCTGGAGGAGGCCGAACTCGCCGTGGCGAGTACGCCGCGCATCCTTGCCATCGTCTTCGGCAACGTGCTGCGCAACGCCGGCGCCTACACCGAGACGGGCACCATCATCGTGCGGGTCGATGGCGACGGTATCTGCATCGCGGACAGTGGTCGCGGCATGAGCGAGGAGCACCTCGGGCGGGTCTTCACACCGGCCGCCAACCGCCTGCAGGCGCAGGGCAATGGTATCGGGCTGGGCCTGGTCAAGCGCATCGCGGACCGCTTCGACTGGCTGGTGGACATCCGCAGCGTTCCCGGCGAGGGTACGACCGTGACCATCGGCCTGCCCCGGGCCGAAGTCGGCGCGCCGCCGTGTCGGCAGCAGCCTGATTCCAGCGCGGCCTGAGCTGGACTCGTGGCAGACCTGCCACGGCCGCGCACGGCTGGTCTCGCCGGGGCAGCGAACACCTTGAATTCGGCGGCACGGCCCGCATGTCCAGCGCCGTCCACCGCGGCTGTCCGCGGCCACCCAGGAGTCTTGTTGCATGTTGAGAATCGGCCTGTTCGTCGCCACCAATTTCGCCGTCCTGTTCGTGCTGTCCATCGTCATGAAGCTGCTCGGGCTCGACCAGCCGGGTTCCGGCAGCGGCGGCATGCTGGTTTTCGCTGCCTTGTTCGGCATGGGCGGCGCGTTCATCTCGCTCCTGATGTCGAAATCGATGGCGGCGCGCGCGGTCGGCGCCCAGGTCATCGAGAACCCGACCAACGCCGCGGAGCGCTGGTTGCTCGCCACCGTCGAACGCCAGGCGGCGGCAGCCGGCATCGGCATGCCCGAGGTCGCGGTGTTCGATTCGCCCAGCCCCAATGCCTTCGCCACCGGCGCCAACCGCGATGCCGCCCTGGTCGCGGTCAGCACCGGCCTGCTACGGCACATGAACGAGGACGAGGTGGAAGCCGTGCTCGCGCACGAGATCAGCCACGTCGCCAATGGCGATATGGTCACGCTCGCGCTGGTACAGGGCGTGCTCAACACCTTCGTGATGGTCTTTGCCCATGTTCTCGCCGCCGCCATCGATCGTGACGGCCGCGGCCGTCACGGCGCCGGCTACTACCTCGGCTATTTCGCTGCCCAGGCGGTGCTCGGCTTTCTCGCCTCTCTGGTCGTGATGTGGTTCAGTCGCTTTCGCGAGTACCGCGCCGATGCCGGCGGTGCCGGCCTGGCCGGGCGCCAGAAGATGATCGCGGCGCTCGAACGGCTGCAGGCGCAATCCGACCCCGAAGGACTACCGGACAGCATGGCGGCGTTCGGTATCAACGGCGGCCTGCGCAGCCTGCTGTCGACTCACCCGCCGCTCGAGGAACGCATCGCGCGCCTGCGCGCGGCGGCCTGAGCGGCGGCGTTTCAGCCGGCGGCTGGTCGGCGCAGCAGGTCGACCCGCATCGGCGCCTGGAAATGGGCGCCGTCGGCACCCAGGTGGGCTTCGAAATCGGCCTTCACGCGCGCCAGGGTGAGTTCGTCGAGGCGATGCTCGCTGTGAGTCGCGTTGATGATGCGCGATTCGAAGTCGGCGAAGCTCGTGAAATGCACCGGGTTGCGGAAGAAGATCTCGCGTTCGAGTTCGAGCACCCCACGTGTCACCGCGCGCGCGACGGCATCGAAGGCCGCCTGCCGTACCGCCTGCTCGTCGTGGAAGCGGCGGATGATGTCGTTGAAGGCACCGGCGAACACCGGTTCGGAGATCCACGCGCGCCCGCCGGGGCGCAGGATTCGCGCGACCTCGTCCAGCGCCGTGTCCATCGCTGCCAGCGGCACGTGGTGCAGGGACTTGAACATGAACACGACGTCGGCGCACGCGGCCGGGCGGTCGATGGCCTCGGCGCCGCCGTAGCGGAACTCGACGTTGGCGGGCGCGTCGGCCTGGTTGCGCTCGAGCTGGACGCGGTCGACTTCGAAGGCGGTTACACGGCGATTGCGACCACCGCTGGCGATGGCACGGGTATGCACGCCGGTGCCGCAGCCGAGCTCGACGATATCGGCGTCGTCGAGGGCGAGCAGGGCGGCGTAGAGTTCGGGTTCGGCGACGACGTCGCCGCCATCGCTGCGGGCGAGCTGCATCACGGCCATCACTGCGTCACCAGGCCGCGCACGACGCTGGCGTCGCTGGCGAGGTCGCGTTCGTACTTCGCCCAGTCGGCGGGGTGGGGCACGGCGATGCCGCGCTGGCAGGCCGGTCGCGCCTCCATGCGTTCGATCCAGGCCTGCAGGTTGGCCAGGCCCGCGATACTGCTGCCACCCCAGAAGTGGATGCGTACCCAGCACCAGTTGGCGATGTCGGCGATGGAGTACTCATCACACAGGAAGTCGCGCCCGGCGAGCTGACGGTCGAGTACTTCGTAGAGTCGCCGGCACTCGTTGTGATAGCGCTTGATGGCCGCTGGCAGCTTTTCGGGAAAGTAGCGGTAGAAGACGTTCGACTGGCCCATCATCGGGCCGATCCCCGCCATCTGGAACATGAGCCACTGGGTGACGCGCGACTCGCCCTTGGTGTCACGCGGCATGAGCTGGCCGCTCTGCTTCGCGAGGTAGAGCATGATGGCGCCGGATTCGAACACGGGAAAATCGCCATTGGCGCGATCGACGATCGCGGGGATACGTCCGTTCGGACAGATTTCGACGAACCACGGTTCCTTCTGCTGGCCCTTCATGAGGTCGACGTGGTGCACCTTGTAAGGCATGCCGATCTCTTCGAGCATGACGGAGACCTTCCAGCCGTTCGGCGTGGCGTCGGTGTAGAGATCGATCATGTCGACGGCCTCGGGTTGCCAGCAGGGCGCTCATGGTAGCGGGAAGGTCCGCCTCGTGGCAGGGGCTGGCTGGTGCCGCAGATCAAGACGCGCGGCAGTGGGATGCGGCATGCTGCGCGCTGTCATGAGCAACGATCACGTGGCAGTCGAGGCGTCGCCGGCCGTCCTGCCGGGCCAGGGGCGGGTGGTCTCCGTGCGCGGCAGCGTCGTCGACGGGCGCTTCGAGGTCGGCCTGCCCCCGGTGCGGGCCATCCTGCGTGCCCGCGCCGCGGGCGATATCGCCATCGAGGTCCTGAGCCAGCTCGACCGCCACCACGTGCGCGGCGTGGCGCTCAACGCGACCGAGGGTCTCGCGCGCGGCGACGAGCTGCACGATACCGGCCGGCCGCTGCAGGCGCCGGTCGGCCCCGGCATTCGTGCACGCATGTTCGACGTCTTCGGCCAGCCCATCGACCGCGCCGGCCCCCTCGGCGAGGTGAGCTGGCGCAGCGTCCACGCCGCGCCGCCGCCACTGGTGCGGCGCTCCACCGCGACCATGGTGTTCGAGACCGGCATCAAGGTCATCGACCTGCTCGCACCGCTCGAGCGCGGCGGCAAGGCCGGCCTGTTCGGTGGCGCAGGGGTCGGCAAGACGGTGCTGCTGACCGAGATGATCCACAACATCGCCAGGCGCCACCATGGCGCGAGCATCTTCTGCGGCATCGGCGAGCGCAGCCGCGAAGGGGAGGAACTCTACCGCGAGATGAAGGCGAGCGGCGTGCTCGACGACATGGTGATGGTGTTCGGCCAGATGAACGAGCCGCCCGGTTGCCGTTTCCGCGTCGGCCACGCCGCCCTGACCATGGCCGAATATTTCCGTGACGACGAGCACAAGGACGTGTTGCTGCTCATGGACAACATCTTTCGCTTCATCCAGGCCGGTTCGGAGGTGTCCGGCCTGATGGGCCAGATGCCCTCGCGGCTCGGTTACCAGCCGACCATGGAGACCGAGCTCGCGGAGATCGAGGAACGCATCGCGAGCACCAACAGTGGTGCCATCACCGCCATCCAGGCCGTCTACGTGCCCGCCGACGATTTCACCGACCCGGCCGCGGTGCACACCTTCGCCCACCTGTCGGCGTCGATCGCACTGTCGCGCAAGCGTGCCGCGGAGGGCCTGTTCCCGGCCGTCGACCCGCTCAATTCGAACTCCCGCCTGCTCACGCCGGGTACGGTGGGCGCGCGTCATTACGGCGTCGCGCGCGAGGTCCGCCGCACGCTCGCCGAGCACGAGGAACTGAAGGACATCATCGCCATGCTCGGCGTCGAGCAGTTGTCCGTCGCCGATCGCCGCACGGTGTTCCGCGCGCGCCGGCTGGAGCGCTACCTGACGCAGCCGTTCTTCACCACCGCTGCCTTCACCGGCCGCGAAGGTGTGTACGTGCCCCTGGCACGCACCGTGGCCGACTGCGAGCGCATCCTGGGTGATGCCTTCGAGGATGTCCCGGAGAGCGCGTTCTACCTGCTTGGCGCGTTGCCCGACGGGCCGTTGGAGGCGCGGTGAACGGACCGCCGCCGGGCCCGCTGACGGGCATGAGGCTGCGCGTGCTGCTGCCGGATCGCGTGCTGCTGGAACGCGACGACGTCAGCCGCCTCGTGGTGACGACGGACGCGGGAAGCCACGGCCTGCTGCCGCGGCGGCGGGATTGCGCGGCCGTGCTGGTGCCGGGCGTGCTGGAGTTCGGCCGCGCCGACGGCACGCGCAGTTACGTGGCCGTCGACCGCGGCGTGTTGACCAAGACCGGGCGCGAGGTGGTGGTGGCGTGCCGAAATGCCGTTGCTGGCGACGATCTCGAAGCGTTGCGAGGATTGGTCGAAGGTCGTTTCGCCCGGCTCGGCGCCGACGAACAGGCCACGCGGCAGGCATTGGCTCGCCTCGAAGGCGAAATCGTGCGCGAGAGCGGACGTCGTGACGACGCCTGAGCACGCCGACGGTGAGGATACGCGCGATGCGGCGTTCGCCTGCGAGGTCGGCCGCGCGGCGACCGCGCGGCGCCGTGCGCACCGTCGGCGTGGGCACGAATGGACAGGTTTCGGTGTCTTCGGCATGGTCGGCTGGTCGGTGGTCGCGCCAACCCTGGCCGGCGCCGCACTCGGTCGCTGGCTGGACGCAGCCCATCCCGGCGGACGGAGTTGGACCCTGACCCTGCTGCTCGCCGGCCTGGTGCTGGGCTGTGCACTGGCCTGGCAGTGGCTGGCGCGCGAACAGCGCGCGATCAGCCGTCATGACGAGGAGGAACACGATGGCACCTGAGTGGATGGCGACGACGGGCGCGCTGGCGGGGCTGGCCGTCGGTGGCGCTTTCTACGGCGGGCTGTGGCTGGCAGTTGCTGCCTTGCCGCGCGCGCGACACCCGGCGGTGCTGGTGCTCGGCAGCTTCGTCGTGCGCGCTCTGCTGGTCCTCGGCGTGCTGTGGTGGCTGGCTAGCGTGTCGGCAGTCGCCCTTGCCGCCGGCTGCGCAGGATTGCTCGTCAGCCGCCTGGTGACGCTCTGCATGACTCGGCCCGAGGGGGCGGAGGGTCGACAGTGCACCTGAGCCCGGACGCGGTGGTGGTGTGGTCGGTCGGCGGATTGCACCTCACCCTCACGGTGGTCACGACCTGGGGCGTGATGGGGTTGCTCGCTGTCGCGGCCTGGGCGCTCGGACACCGACTCGGCTCCGGGCAGGACCTGGGGGCGGGCCAGAACGCGCTCGAGATCCTGGTCGGAGGACTGCGTGACCAGATCGCGGCGGTCGGCCTGCGCGACGCGGAAACCTTTCTGCCCTTCGTCGGCACGCTGTTCGTCTACATCGCGGCATCCAACGTGCTGACCATCCTGCCGGGCTACGAGGCCCCCACCGCGTCGTTGTCGACGACCGCGGCACTGGCGGCCTGCGTGTTCGTGGCAGTGCCTTTCTACGGCATCCTCACGCGTGGCCTGCGTGCTTACCTCGCCACCTACCTGGAACCGACCCCGTTCATGCTGCCGTTCAACCTCGTCGGCGAGTTGTCGCGCACGCTCGCACTCGCCGTGCGCCTGTTCGGCAACGCCATGAGCGGTGGCCTGGTGGCCGCCATCGTGCTGGCACTGGCGCCGCTGTTCTTCCCGGTGGTGTTCAAGGCGCTCGAACTCCTCACCGGTCTCGTCCAGGCCTACATCTTCAGCGTGCTGGCCTGCGTCTACATCGCCGCGGCGACACAGGCGGGCGAGACCTTCCTTCCCGACAACGACTGAGGCAGACACATGGATACCTTGTCGCTCACCATCCTGGTTTCGATCATCGGCGCCATGTTGTCCACCGCGGTGGGTTGTATCGGCCCGGCGCTGGCCCAGGGCCGCGCGGTGGCCGCGGCCCTGCAGGCGTTGGCGCAGCAACCCGACGCCGCCGGCACCATCACGCGCACCCTGTTCGTGGGGCTGGCCATGATCGAATCACTGGCCATCTACGCGTTCGTGGTCTCGATGATCCTGTTGTTCGCCAATCCCTTCTGGAATCACCTGGTGGCGGCGCCGTAGCCGGGCGCGTCGGGATCGCCGCATGACCATCGACTGGTTCACCCTCGTCGCCCAGGTCGTCAACTTCCTGTTGTTGGTGTGGTTGCTGGAGCGTCTGCTCTACCGGCCGGTGCTGCGCGTCATGGGCGAGCGCCGCGCGCGCATCGAGCAGGCCGAGCGCGATGCCGCCGCGGCGCTGGCGGCGGCGCGGGACGAACGCGCGGCGCTCGCCCGCGAGCGCGCTGAGCTGGCGGCACGCAATGCGGCCCTGCTGGCCGCCGCCGAGCGTGAGGCGGCACAGGTGCGTGACGAGGCGCTGGCGACCGCGCGCGCCGAAGTGGCGGCGGCGCGCAGCCGCTGGCAGGCCGCGTTGGCCGAGGAGCGGAAGTCCTTCGAGAGCAGCCTGCGCCAGGCGGTCGAGAACGAGGTGGTGGCGGTCGCGCGGGCGGTGCTCGCCGACCTCGCTGACAGCCCGTTCGAAGCACGTGTCGGGGCAGCCTTCGCCCGGCGCCTGCGCACCTTGGCCGAGGCCGAACGCGGTGCGTTACGGCAAGCCATGAGCGACGGCACGGGACACGGCGTGTGCCTGCGTAGCGCACTGGTGTTGGACGAGGAGACACGCCGCGAGCTCGAAGCCGCGGTCCACGAAGTCCTTGGCGCCACGGTCTGCCCTCGTTTCGAACAACGGCCCGGGCTGGTCTGCGGCATCGAGCTCGCGGTCGACGGCCACAAGTTGTCGTGGTCGGTCGACGAATACCTGCACGATCTGGGTGCGCGTCTCGCCGCGCCAGCCGAGCGGCGGACGGACGGTGGCTGAGCGGCCCGCCGCGGGTGAGCTGCTGGCACGGCTGGCGGCGGCTCGAGAAGGCGGTTTTACGCCACCGACCGTGCGCGAGATCGGGGTCGTCCACACCGTCGCCGCGGGTGTCGCCCAGGTCTCGGGCCTGCCCGGGCTCGGTTACGAGGAACTCGTGCGTTTCGAGGGTGGCGCGACCGGCATCGCCTTCAACATCGACGAACACGACAACGGCATCGTGCTGTTGTCCGATCCCGCGCGGGTACGCACGGGATCGGAAGTCGAACGGGCTGGTTGCGTGATGAACGTTCCGGTCGGTCGCGAACTGCTGGGCCGGGTGATCGACCCGCTGGGCGAGCCGCTCGACGGTGGCGCGCCACCGTCGACCAGCCAGCGCCTGCCGATCGAGCGACCAGCACCGCACATCCTCGACCGGGCACCGGTCACCGTGCCACTGCAAACCGGCATCAAGGTCATCGACGCGGCCATCCCGATCGGCCGGGGGCAGCGCGAGCTGGTGCTCGGCGATCGCGGCACCGGCAAGACCACCGTGGTGCTCGACACCATCCTCAACCAGCGCGACAGCGGCGTGCTCTGCGTCTATTGCGCGATCGGCCAGCGCGCGGCTGCGGTCGCCCGGCTGGTCGCCGCACTGCGCGAACGCGGCGCGCTCGAATACAGCGTGGTCGTGGTGAGCGAGGGCAGCGACGCACCGGGGCTGCGCTACGTCGCGCCGTATGCTGCGACCACCATCGCGGAATGGTTCATGGCGCAGGGCCACGACGTGCTCATCGCCTACGACGACCTCACCCACCATGCGCGCGCTTACCGTGAGCTCTCGCTGCTGTTGCGTCGCCCGCCCGGGCGCGAGGCCTACCCCGGCGACATCTTCTACGTCCATGCCCGTCTGCTCGAACGTGCAACCCGCCTCGACACCGCCCTCGGCGGTGGTTCGCTCACCGCACTACCGGTGTTGCAGACCGAGGCCGAGAGCCTGGCCGACTACATTCCGACCAACCTCATTTCGATCACCGACGGTCAGATCTACCTCTCGCCGCGCTTGTTCGAACTCGGCCAGCTGCCGGCCGTCGACGTCGGCCGCTCGGTCTCGCGCGTCGGCGGCAAGGCCCAGCTCGGCGCACTTGCCCGCGTAGCCGGGCCGCTCAAGCTGGCCTACTCGCAGTTCGAGGAGATGGAAACTTTCGCCCGCTTCGGCACACGCCTCGACGACCGCACGCGGGCGATCCTCGAACGTGGGCGGCGTACGCGGGCATTGCTGCAGCAACCGGAGTTCGCGCCGGTGCCGGTGCTCGAGCAGATCCTGGTGTTGTCGGCATTGACCGCCGGCCTGTTCGACGCCGTGCCCCTGGCCGAGATGAACGTGGCCGAAGGCCGGGTGCGTGCCGCCGTGGCCGGCCTCTCGGTGGACCTGCGCGAGGCGTTGCTTGGCGGCACGGCGCCTGCGCCGCCGATGGCGCAGGCGCTCACCGCCCTGACCCGCGCGGCGCTCGCCGAGTGGCCCGCCGAGACCGCTACGGCAGACCGCGGCTCATGACGGCGACGAGCACCGTGGCGGTGCGCGGGCGCCTGCGCAACATCGACGATCTCGGTACGGTCGTGCGCATGATGAAGGCCTTGTCCGCGGCCGCGGTGGTGCAGTTCGAGCAAGCGGCGCAGGCCGCGCGGGACTACCGCATGGCCACCGAGCAGGCCCTGGACCTGGCCCTGCGCGCAGCGCCACCGCTCGAACCGAGTGCGCCCGGCGCGCACGGGCTCCTCGTCTTCGGCACCGATCAGGGTCTGGTCGGGCAGTTCAATGAACACCTGCGCGACGCCCTGTTCGACGATGCCGCTTGCGATACTGGTGGAGCCCCGGTCTGGGTGGTCGGTCGCCGCCTCGCGGACCTGCTGCCGGCAGGACGCGTGCCGGCGGGCGTCTTTGCGGCGCCGCAGTCGCCGGCCGCCGCCACCCAGCTCGTCAGCGCCTTGTTGAGCGCGTTTGGCAACGCGGGCGTAAGCCAGGTCGAGCTAGTCGCCAACCAGCCGGCCGCGCGTCCGCACTACGAGACCCGTCGGTTGTCGTTGCTGCCGGCCGCCGCGGCCGCCGTGCGCGCACGCGTCAGCCGGGCCTGGCCGCGCCGCGGGGCCTGCCCGCAACTCGTCAAGCACGGCGCCGGCACGGTAAGGGCCCTGTTCGAGGAGTATCGCTTCGTGACCCTGTACGCGACCTGCATGGATTCCTGCCTGGCCGAACACAGCGCCCGACTGGCAGCGATGCAGCGTGCGGAGAAGAACATCGACGAACGTCGGCAGACGCTCGAGGGCCTCTACAACCGCCTGCGCCAGGACACCGTCGACGCCGAGCTGTTCGACCTCGTCGCCGGGTTCGAAGCCCTCGGCGGTGGCTCGACGGCGCGTGCTTGAGCGTCGCCGCGCCGCGGCGGCGGGTCGACGGTGGTCAGCGCGGCGACTCGTCGCCCACCAGCGGTACGAACCGCACCGGCAACACCTCGCGTGCTTCGAGCGTTTCGTCGACGCCGCGACGGTAGAGCATCAACACCTGTTCGCCACCGCCACGGTCCAGCGGGATGATCAAACGGCCAGCGGGCGCGAGCTGGTCGACCAGTGCACGTGGCAGGTCACCCCCGGCAGTGACGAGGATGGCGTCGAAGGGTGCTGCCTCGGACCAACCCTCGCGACCGTTGCCGACGCGCAGGTGCACGTCGCCGTAACCGAGTTCGGCGAGCACGCGCCCCGCGCCGATACTCAGCTCGGGAATGATCTCGACCGTCCACACCTCGGCACCGAGTTCGGCCAGGATCGCAGCCTGGTAGCCGGAGCCCGTGCCGATCTCCAGCACGCGCTGACCAGGGCGGGCCTGGGCGAGTTCGCTCATGAGGGCGACGATGAACGGCTGGGAAATGGTCTGGCCGTGGCCGATCGACAGCGGGCGGTTGTCATAGGCGGCGTCGGCATCGCCGGGCCGCACGAAGCGTTCGCGCGGCACCGCGCGCATGGCCGCGGCCACTGCCGGACTCATGCTGCGCAGACCGGTCAGGTAGGCGGTGGCGCGGAAGTCGCCGGCAATCACCTCCAGCAGGCGTTCCTGCGCGGGGCCGGCGGCGTGCTCCGCGTCAGCCACGCCGGTCACCAGCGAGAGAGCGAGGGCGAACAGCGCTGGTCGTGAGCTCATCATCGGGGTCATGCGGGGTTCTCCGTGCGCGCGGCGCAGGCCTGCCCGCGACGCGGAAAAAAGAACCCCAGTGCCGCGGCAGGGGGAGGGGGGAGGGATGCGGCACCGGGGGAGGGGAGGACCTGGTCAGACCGCGCGCACCGCGATGCGGCGCAGGCGGCCGTGGGCTGCGCGCGGCAGGCGGACGTGCAGGATGCCGCGCCGGTAGCTCGCGCTGCCGGCTTGCCCGTCGACGGCGACGGGCAGTCTGAGTGCGCGCTCGAAGGCCCCATAGGCACGTTCCATGACGTGGTAGCGTCCGCTCTCGCGTTTGCGTTCGAAGCGCTTTTCGCCGCGCACGACGAGCACGTCGTCGACGACGTCGATTGAGAAATCATCCTCGTTCATGCCGGGGCATTCGAGATCGACTTCGACCGTTTCCTCGCCCACGCGCAGCTCGGCGGCGAGCACGCCCCAGCGGCTGCCGGCATGGACGATGTCCTGCTCGACGCGGTCGGCATCGGCGCGGTGCACGGGATTGAAGCGCGTCAGTGCGTCACCAGCGCGCGTGGTGAACTCGCGCCAGCCATCGGCGAGGCCGTGCCAGGCGCGGCTCAGGCCCTGCTTGCAATCGTCGAGTGTACTCATCGAGCCAGCCCTCCTGTGACGCGGACGGCGGAGCGCCGCCAGCGTCCAAGGTAGCGACGATGTGCGCGCTTTCAAGTCAGCACCACCGGCGCTTGAAATCCACGCGCGTCGCACCATCTTCTGCCGCATTCGACGTTGCCCCGACGAGGAGGAGCAGACATGCGTACCAGCATCTACGAACCCCTGACGACCATCCGCCGCCTGCAGGACGAGATGAACCGCGCCTTCGGCAGTGCGCTGACCGCCGGCGACGACAGCTCGGATTCGGCCGTGAGCCACTGGGCACCGGCCGTTGACGTCCACGAGGAGGCCGACCGCTACGTGATCGTGGCCGACATCCCCGGCGTCGAGCCGGACGCCATCGACGTCACCATGGAGAACGGCGTGCTGACCATCGCCGGCGAACGCAAGGCCGAAAAGCGTGCGACCGAGACTGGCAGTGCAAGGCGCATCGAACGCGTCTACGGCTCGTTCTATCGCCGCTTCTCGCTGCCCGACACCGCCGACGCCGAGCGCGTGGAGGCGCGCAGCGCCCACGGTGTGCTCGAGATCAGCATCCCGAAGAAGGCGCAGCTGCAGCCGAAGCGGATCAAGGTCGGCAACTGAGGCGACATTCGAGCAGGCGATCGAAAACGGGGCTTCGGCCCCGTTTTTCGTTGAACGCGATCGAGCCCTACGGTGACCCACCCCGGTGATGAGCGTTCACCGCGGCGAGGAAAAAATCATGGGGAAGAGTCTGCTGGCGGCCATCGCGGTCGTCGTGTCTATGAGCGCGGTGCGGATGGCCGATGCGGCGCCGCCGCCGGCCACGGTCCACCTGTTGCAAGCGCCCGCCTGGCTGGAGCGGGCCGGCGGACGCCAGGCCTTGCGGCCAGGCAGCGTGTTGCAGAACGGCGATCGTATCGTCACCGGGGCCGGCGCCCGGGTCGTCCTCGCGCTTGCCGAGGGCAGCCTGGTCAAGCTCGGTGCTACTGCCACCCTGGCCCTCGACGACCTCGTCGTGCCGCCGGACGAGGCGGGACTGTTCAGAGGGTTTCTCGACGTCGTGCGCGGCGCCTTCCGCTTCACCACCACCCTGGCCGGACGCCAGCGCGACGTCCGCGCGCGCGTGCGTACCGCCACCATCGGGATCCGCGGCACCGACGTCTGGGGCAAGAGCGAGACGACGCGCGATTTCGTCGTGCTGCTCGAGGGCGCCATCACCGTCACCCGGGACGGCCAGGAGCAGACGCTCGACCAGCCCCTCAGCCTGTTCATGGCACCGCGCGACCGTCCGGTCCTGCCCATCACCACCGTGGCAACAGCCGATCTCGCGCGCTGGGCACAGGAGACCGAACCCCAGGCCGGGCAGGGAATCGTCGGCGGCGACGGCGGCTTCGTGCTCCACCTCGCCGAGTTCGCCCACCTCACCGATGCACAGCGACTGGTCACCAGTCTCGACGCGGTCGGTTATGCCGCGACTGTCGTACCCAAGGGGGAGGGGCTCCACCGCGTGAGCATCACGGGCTATGCCAGCCAGGCGGACGCGGTCCACGATGGCGCGCAGCTCGTCCGGCAGCAAGGGCTGCCGGCACCGCGGGTGGGCAGGGGGGATTGACCGTGCGGTGTCGTACGGAGCGCGCCGTCAGGCGTGACCCGGACGCGGCGTCACGGCGTAGGCGGGGGCCAGCGCGATGCCACGTGCGCGAAGCGCGGCGTAGACGGCGTCGTTGACGGCGAAGCTGAGATCGAAATAGCGCATCGCCGGCACCCAGTAACGGTAGCCGACAACGATGCCACCGGCCGGAAAGCCCTCGATGCCGACCACCGGCGCCGGTTGCGCAGCGACGCCGTCCGTCGTCGTCAGGACCGAGCGTACGAGCTGCGTCGCGGCCTGGGCATCGGCGCCGATGTCGATGGTCACGCTGCCCTCGACGATGCGCCTGGCGTAGGAGTTGCGGTGGATCTCGCCGACGATGTGCTTGTTCGGAATGACGATGTCTTCGCCATCCTCGGCCACCAGGCGGGTGGCGGCCAGGTCGATTTCGGTGACCACGCCCGCGCAGCCCTGCACCGTGATGGCGTCGCCGACCTTGAACATGCGTGTCAGGATGATGACCAGTCCGGCGCCGTAGTTCGAGACGGGCCCCTGGATGGCGAAGCTCGCGCCGACGGCGAGGCCGCCGACCGCCGCGATCAGCGGCGTGATGCTGATACCGAGCTTGGACAGGGCAATGATGACGAACAGCGCGATGACCATCAGCCGCGCGGCACTGGCGATGAACTGGCGCAAAGTGACGTCGACGTCGCGCCGCTCCTGCAGCCGGAGCAGCACGCGGCGTACCCAGCTACCGACGATGAAGCCGGCGACGAGGATGATCACCGCGCCGGCGAGCTGGAAGGAGTAGTTGACGAAGAAATCGACGCAGATGTCGTAGACCTTCTGCAGGGTGGCGAGTTCTTCGTCCATGGTGATTCCGGGTATGCGGGGATGGGCCGGAGCATAGGCGAATCGCCGCGCGTGGTAAAACCGGCCGGGTCGGCTTGATCCCGGTCAGGGTGCCTGTCGGCGTCGCGCTCGAATATCGAACCTGGTGTCGAGGGGAGGAATCACATGGACGACGACCGCACGGCAGCGCGCCTGGCCGTGCTGTTCGCCGACGTCAGTGGCAGCACGCGTCTCTACGAGCAGTACGGCGATGCCGTCGCGCGCCACGACGTCGGCCTGGTATTGCGGCTGCTCGGTGAAGTCGCCGCGCGCCATCACGGCCAGGTGATCAAGACCATCGGCGACGAGGTGATGTGCACCTTCAGCGTGCCGCAGCACGCTGCTCTCGCCGCGCGCGAAATGCACGAGACGTTGCGCGAGGCGAGCGCCGCCGGTCGCTTCCGCACCGGTACGCTGCGGGTCAAGATCGGCTGGCACTACGGCAGCGCTGAGTGGCGCGGGCACGAGCTGGTCGGCGCCCTGCCGGTGATCGCTCAGCAGGTCATCGGGCGCGCCAAGCCGGAGGAGATCCTGGCTTCGGCCGAAGCCGTGGCAGCCTTGCCCTCGACCTGGCGTGACGACGCCCAGCTCATGGATACCGTCGAGAGCCGGGCCGACGGCGCGCCGCTCGGCATCTGCAAACTGCCCTGGGAGGACGACGACGAGGCGACCCAGTTCCGCGCGACGCCGGCCGCCGCGCCCAGCGTGAGCCAGCGCCTGTGGCTGCGTCACGGCGATCACGAGCTGTGCCTGGACGAAGCCAATCGCCATTGCCGCATCGGCCGCATCGCCGGCAACGACATCGTCACGGCGAGCCGTTTCACCTCGCGCCACCATGCTGAAATCAGCTTGCGCCAGGGGCGCTTCTACGTTGCTGACAAGAGCATCAATGGCACCCTGGTGGCGCCCCGCGACGGTCCCGGCGTGCACCTGCACAACGAGGAAGGCGTGCTGTCCGGCGAGGGTACGCTGGTGTTCGGCAATGCCGCCGCAGGCGACCCCGCGGCAACGGTGATCTATCGTTGCGAGTGAGGCATTGGTGGCGGTTCAGCTCACCGCCGCCGCCATGCGCTCGCAGAAGGTGCGCAGGATCTCGAGCCGCGCGATGCGCTTGTCGTTGCCGGGTACCAGGGTCCACGGCGCTATCTCGGTGGAGGTGCGGATGACCATGTCGCTGATGGCGCGCTCGTAGTCGTCCCAGCGTTCGCGGTTGCGCCAGTCTTCCTCGGTGATCTTGTGCTGCTTCCATTCGATCTGTTCGCGCTCACGGAAGCGGCGCAGCTGTTCCTCGGGCGAGATGTGCACCCAGAATTTCATCAGCACCATGCCGTGCTCGACCAACTGCTCCTCGAAGGAATTGATCTCGTTGTAGGCCCGCTGCCATTCGATGTCGCGGGCGAAGCCCTCGACCCGCTCGACCAGTACGCGGCCATACCACGAGCGGTCGTAGATGGTCTGGTAGCCGGCGCGTGGCAGGTGGCGCCAGAAGCGCCACAGGTAGTGATGGGATTTCTCCTCGTCGGTCGGAGCGGCGACCGAGATGACGCGGTAGAGGCGCGCGTCCATGGCCTGGGTCACGCGGCGGATGGCGCCGCCCTTGCCGGCCGCATCCCAGCCCTCGAACACGGCGACCGCGTTGACACGCTGCTGGCGCGCCTTCCAGGCCAGCTGGTAGAGCTCGTCCTGGTAGGCCTTGAGCTGCTTGCGATACTGCTTGTCCTCGATGGTGCGGTCGAGCGGCACCGCACTCAGCACGCCGGGCTCGCCGATTTTCTGCAGCGCGGGGGAACTCATGGTCACGCGGCCGCTGCTCGGTGGCGGCTGGTCGAGGCGCGCGGTGATCCGCTCGAGCAGGATCTCGCCGACCTTGAGGTTGCGGTAACGGTCGTCGCCCGACTCGATGATGTGCCAGGGCGAATGGGCGACGTCGGTCTTGCGGATGGCGCGCTCGGAGATGAGCGCGAACTCGTCGTAGCGGCGCGAGAAGGATTTGGTCAGCGGCGAGATCTTGCCGCCTTTGCCCTTGGCCTCGTCCTTCAGGCGCTTGAGCTGCTCCTTCTTCGAGAGGTGGAACCACAGCTTGACGATCAGCGCGCCGTCGTCGACCAGCATGTCCTCGAAGTGCCGGATGCGCTCGAGCTCGCGGTCGAACTTGTCCATTTTGATGTTCTTCAGCGCGCGGTCGATGATCGGCTGGGTGTACCAGGAACCGAACATGACGCCGATGCGGCCCTTCGGCGGCAGGGCGCGCCAGAATTTCCAGAAACGCGGCCGCATCAATTCTTCGTCGGTGGCGTCCCAGAAGGCGTTGGTTTCCAGCCCGCGCGCGTCCATCCACTTGTGGATGAGGCTGACGACCTCGCCCTTGCCCGCGCCCTCGACCCCGGAGACGATGACGATGACCGGGAAATCGGCCTCGCGCAGGCGCCGCTGCACGGCCAGCAGGCCGGAATGCAGGGCGGGTTCGCGAGCGTTGAATTCGTCTTTCGCGATCTTGCGACCGAGTTCCGCGGCTTCGAACATGGGGCTGACTCCGGCAAGATTGATTAGTCGCTTTCTAGCGCTTCGCCACCGCGTGCGCATTGACCCCTGTCAAGTCGCCCCGGACGGTGCGTCCGGCCATCATACGCGGCACGGCGCCGCGGCTGCGTGGCTTGCTGGCAACGCAGGTGCAAACGCAGCCGACACGGTTCGTCCGACCTGACGGCGGAGCAGCGGGAAAAGCAGGCTAGACTAGCGCCGTCGCGGGTGGACCAGCCGGTACTCGCCGCGGTCAACGGCAGCGCAGGGGGAGCTTCGAGTGAACACGCAGCGGGGAGCGGCCATGCCGCACGCCTCGCCCGCGTACGTCTGGTACGTCGTGGGCGTTTGTTTCCTGGCCTACACGGTCAATTTCGTCGACCGCCAGATCCTGGCCATCCTGCTTTCCCCCATCAAGCAGGAGCTCGATCTGAAGGATGTCCACCTGGGGCTGCTTTCGGGCACGGCCTTCGGCATCTTCTACGCCACCATGGGCATCCCCATCGGCCGTCTCGCCGACCGGATGCCACGGCGTTCGGTGATGGCGGTCTGTGTCGCCCTGTGGAGCGCCATGACCGCTCTTTCGGGCGCGGCGCGCAGCTTCGCCACCCTGCTCGCGTGCCGTGTCGGCGTCGGTGTCGGCGAGGCCGGCTGCAGTCCCCCGGCCATTTCACTCATCAGTGACTACGTGCCCGAGCACAAGCGGGGCGGGGCGATGTCGCTCTACTCGATGGGCGTGCCGGTCGGCATCGTCATCGGCTTCCTCGCCGGCGGCTACCTGCGCGAAGTGGTCGGCTGGCGCATGGCTTTCGTCCTGGTCGGCGCGCCGGGCCTGGTGGTCGCGGCGCTCCTGTTCCTGACGGTACGCGAGCCGCCGCGGCAGCATCAGGCGGCGTTGCCGCCGGTGGGCGAGGTCTTTGCGTTCCTGTGGCGGCGGCGCTCCTTCCGCTACCTGTCGCTGGCCTCGGGCCTCTATGCCTTCGCGACCTATTCGACTTCGTTCATGCTCGCCATCTTTCTCGAGCGTTCGCATGGACTCTCACCCATCGAGCAGGGCCAGGCGGCGGCCTTCATCATGGCCGGTGGCGTCGGCATCGGCACCTTCGCCGGCGGTTTCATCGCCGACGCCTGGGCGAAGCACGACCGCCGCGCCTACGCACTGCTGCCGATGGTCAGCATGGCCATCGCGGTGCCGGGTTCTGCAGCGGCCTTCCTGTGCGAGAACACCGCGGTCGCCATCGGCCTGTTGATGATCCCGGGCCTGTGCGGGCAGATCTACCAGGCGCCGGCCTTCGCCGCTTCGCAGTTCCTCGCGCCGCGCTCGATGCGGGTGACGGCTGCCGCGGTGCTGTTCTTCGTCATCAACATCATCGGGTTGATGTGCGGCCCGGCGGCGACCGGCTGGTTGAGCGACGAACTTCACCCCGCCTACGGCCAGGAATCCATGCGCTACGCGCTGTTGGGCGTGAACATGGTGTTCTACGCGGCGGCATCGTTCTTCTACTGGATGTCCAGCCGCAGCATGCGCGAGGACTTCGACCACGTCGCCGCGCTGCCCGATTGAGGCAGGCGGCGGGGCGCTCAGGCGAGTCGTCGCAGCGCCACGCGGCTGTCGTGAAAGGCGGCGCCGCCGGCCGGGCCCGGTGTATCGGCGCCCGTCAGCGAGTTGATGCCGCAGCCATCGGCATAGGCCGCGTTGGGCCAGATGCTCTCGGCGATGACGACGCCGCGCTGCACGCCGGCGAAATGGCTGGCGTGCAAGCG
Source organism: Gammaproteobacteria bacterium (assembly GCA_050184115.1). Lineage (GTDB taxonomy): Bacteria > Pseudomonadota > Gammaproteobacteria > JACKNG01. The sequence goes on from JBFXAQ010000016.1 coordinate 36,386, forward strand.
CACGCGGCCACGCTGGTTGGCGAGTTCGACGAGGTCGCCCGCCACGATGCCGAGCGCGGCCGCGTCGTCCGGATGGAGCATCACGGTCGGGCGTGACTCGCGCCGCTGCGAGGTCGGCGTTTCCGTGAAGCTCGAGTTGAGGAAATGCCGCGCCGGCGCGGTGACGAGACGGAAGCCTTGTTCAGCGCTGGCGTTTTCGATCGCATTCCAGTGATCGGGCAGGCGCGGCATGCCGGCGACGAGTTCGTTATCGACCAGGGCGGGCGGGGCGAGCGTCGTCCAGTCGACGGCGAAGTGCCAGCGACCGTCGGCATGGCCGAAACCCTCGGTGTAGTGGGCGGTGGCGAAGTCGGGTTGCGCGTCGATCCAGCGTTCGCGTTCGAGTGTCTCGAGGCCGGGCCAGCCCGAGGCGGTCAGGGTCCAGTCGATGATCTCGCGCGGGCTCATGGCGAAGCCGCGGTGCGCGGCGCCGAGACGCTGCGCCAGCGCGCAGATCAGTTCGTGGTTGGAACGGCATTCGCCGGGCGGTTCGACGATCTTCGGGCCGAACTGGATGTGCTGCTGGCCGCCGGCCTGGTAGAGGTCGTCGTGCTCCATGAACATCGTCGCCGGCAGCACGACATCGGCCATCAGGGCCGTTTCGGTCATGAACTGTTCGTGCACGACCGTGAAGAGGTCCTCGCGTGCGAAGCCGCGCTTGACTACGTTCTGGTCCGGTGCCACCGATACCGGGTTGGTGTTCTGGATCAACAGCGCCGTGATCGGCGGACCGCCCTGCAGGGCGAAGGGTTCGCCGGTGAGCACGGCGCCGATGCGCGACTGGTCGAGCTGACGCACCGCGGGGTCGCGCACGTCGAGGCCGTCGATGAGGGTGCGATCCCAGTGGTAGACGGCGCCGTTGTTGAACAGCGCGCCGCCGCCGCGGTGTTGCCAGGCGCCGGTGACGACCGGGATCGAGGCCGCCGCGTGCATGTTGACGGCACCGTTGCGCTGGCGTGAAAAGCCGTAACCGAGCCTGAAGTAGGCGCGGCGGTGCTGTCCGATCAGCACGGCGAAGTCCTCGATGGCCGCAACCGGTACGCCGCAGATGGCACTGGCCCACGCCGGGGTACGTTCGGCAAGGTGGGCTTCGAGGGCCGCGGGGCAGTCGGCGTAACGGGCGAGGTAGTCGCGGTCGGCATGGCCGTCGCGGAACAGCACGTGCATCACCGCGCAGGCCAGCGCGCCATCGGTGCCTGGCTTTACGCACACGAAATGATCGGCCTGCTTCGCCGTTGCGTTCTCGTAGACGTCGACCACGGCGATCCGCGTACCGCGCGCGCGGCGCGCGGTCAGCGCGTGGGTCATGACATTGACCTGGGTCGAGGCCGCGTTGGTGCCCCACAGTACGATCAGGTCGGATTCGGCCATCTCGCGCGGATCGACGCCGGCGAGGCGGCCGGCGCCCGCCAACCAGCCCTGCCAGGCGAGCATGGTGCAGATGGTCGAGTACTGGCCGGAATAACGCTTGGCGTGACGCAGGCGGTTGATGCCGTCACGCATCACCAGCCCCATCGTGCCGGCATAGAAATAGGGCCACACGGTTTCGGCGCCGTGCGCGGTCTCGGCGGCGAGGAAGCGCTCGGCGACGAGGTCGAGGGCTTCGTTCCAACCGATGCGTGTGAACTGCCCGCTGCCCTTGGGCCCCGTGCGACGCAGCGGATGGAGCAGGCGAGCGGGGTGGTGAATGCGCTCGGCGTAGCGCGCGACCTTGGAGCAGATGACGCCTCGCGTGTAGCTGTTGTCGGCCGCGCCGCGCACGCGGCCGACGCGGTCGGGGGCGAGGCGTTCGATCTCAAGTGCACAGGTCGAGGGGCAGTCGTGCGGGCAGGCGCTGTGGTGCCAGGACATGGCTGATTACTCCGGGTTGGCGGCGCTCGCGCGCTGGACGAGTTCGGCGATCAGCGCGCCGCGCGGAGTCGTGTCCGGGCGGCCATCGGGCGCGATGCCGCTGGCATATTCGTGGCCGAAACTTGCGGCGAGGTTGGCGATCTGGGCGAGCGCCGCGGCGAATCGGGCGGCGTCGACGTCCGCGAGGTCGTCGACGTAGAGACTCCACAGCGTGGTGCCGCCGATGGCGTAGCGGGCGTCGACGGCGCTGCCGAAATCGGCCTCGAGAACGCGTCGCAGCAGGGCCTCGTCGAGGGCGTCGGCGGCGGTGACATGGGCCTGGATGCGTAGTCGTCCGCTGGCCTCGTCGGCAATCACCATGACGGCACGCTCGGCGACGACCGCGCGCCACTGGCCGCCCGCGCCGACGGCCTCGATGCCCAGGCGTGCCAGCAGAGGTTCGATGTGTCCGACCTCGAGCGCGCTGGCGATTGCCGGCAGCGCCGCGAGCAGTAGCGTCGACATGACGGCGAGGAAGCGGGCGGGGCGCCAGCACGGGGAGGGCATCGGGACGGCTCCGGAGCGAGGGCGGGGCGTTCATTATGCGTCAGCATGGCCAGGCCGCGGGTACACTGGGCCGCTTCGAGCGGAACGAGGGAGAGGTGCGATGCGCAGACAGCACACGGTGGCCGGCGGCGGTGGCCTTCGCCTGAACGTGATGGAATGGGGGCGCGCGGAGGGTCCGCCCATCCTCTTCATCCACGGCTGGTCGCAGGCCCACCTGTGCTGGTTGAAACAGGTCGAGGGTGCGCTTGCCGACGAATTCCGCCTGGTCGCTTTCGACCTGCGGGGCCACGGCTTATCGGCGGCGCCGGCCGGCTTCGAACACTACACCCGCAACGACTTGTGGGCCGACGACGTCAAGGCCGTCGTTGATACCCTCGGCCTGCGGGGCGCGGTGCTGGTCGGCTGGTCGTATGCCGGGCTCGTCATCACCGACTACGTGCGCGCTCACGGCGACGACGCGATAGCCGGGATCAACTTCGTCGGCGCCGCGGCGCGCATCGGCGAACAGGCCATGGGGTCGTTGATCGGTCCGGGTTTCACCGACATCTTCGCCCGCGCTGCCGGCAGCGATCTCGAAGCCGCCATCGACGCCATGCGTGAATTCATCGAACGCTGCTTCGCCGTCAAGCTGTCGCGGCGTGACTACGAACGGGTGTTGTGCTGGAACATGACGGCGCGCCCCGACGTGCGTGCTGCGCTCGGTGCGCGTGAGGTCGACGGCTGCGATGCGCTCGGCGCGCTCACGCGGCCGGTGCTCGTCAGCCATGGCCGGCGCGACGTCACGGTCCTGCCCGCCATGGCCGAGCTCATCCTCGCCCACTGCCCGACGGCAACGCCCTCGTGGTACGAGGAGGCCGCGCACGGCCCTTTCATGGAGGACCCGGCACGCTTCGACGACGAACTCGCCCGCTTCGCGCGCGCGGCGCAGGCCTGATCCGCAGCGCGCGGCGCGGCGTAACAGCGAGCAGGGCGTCCGCGTCCACACCCGCGGCCCCCTTCCCGGCAACGGGACGCGGTGCACCGGCCGCAGGGTCGGTGCATCGCACTTGTCAACCGTGTCGCGTGGTATCGATGCCGGCGCGCCCGTCCGGCCGTCGCGCCGACGGTCACGTCGGCAATTCGGGCTAGAATCGCCCCTCAAGTTCCACTGGGGAGATTCAGCATGCAGCTCGACGGACCTCTGGTCTCGACCGAATGGCTGGCGGCCAACCTCGACGACGCCAGTCTGCGTCTCTACGACACCACCATATACCTGCGCATGAAGCCGGAGGGTTTCGGCTACCTGCCGGAATCCGGTCGCGGCGAATGGGCCGAGTCACACATCCCGGGCGCCGGCTTTCTCGACGTGCTCGGTGAACTCTCCGACGCCGGCGCCGGCATCCCTTTCATGATGCCCGACCCGGCCGCCTTCGCCGCCACCATGGCTGCGCATGGCGTTGCCGACGGCACCACGGTCGTGCTCTACAACAAGGGGATGCCGATGTGGTCGACGCGCGTGTGGTGGATGCTGCGCTCGATCGGCTTCGACAACGTGGCCGTGCTGAACGGTGGCTGGGAGAAGTGGACGCGCGAAGGGCGGCCGGTCACGGCCGAGGTCAAGACGCACGCGCTGGGTACGCTCAGCGTGAACGCGCGCCCGCAGCGCTGGGTCGACAAGGCGCGCATGCTCGACGTCATCACCAGCGGATCGCCAGTGACGCTCAACGCGCTGTCACCCGAGGTCTACAGCGGCGAAAAGAATCAGTACGGCCGCCCCGGTCACCTGCCGGGTACCCACAACGTGTTCTACGGTAGTCTCATCGACCCCGACAGTGGCGAGTTCCTACCGCCGGAAAAGCTCGCCGCCCTGTTCGCGGCAAGCGGCGCCCTGCAAGCGCCCGAAGTCATCACCTACTGTGGCGGCGGCATCTCGGCGACCATGGACTGCCTCGCACTCGAACTCTGCGGACAGCGCAACGTGGCGGTCTACGACGGTTCGATGTCGGAGTGGGTCAAGGACGAATCGCTGCCGCTCAAGCTCGGTCGCGAGCCCTGAGTCGGCTGTGGCCGGAGGCGGGCGGATGGCGGTCGCGGCACGCGCTGCGGGTGTCTGACACCGACGAACAAGCCCTTGATTGTTTGACCTGCGGTGTCAGGCACCGCGGGTCAAGTCATTGATTGTCGCGATTCATGGCGCGGGCTGCGCAGGTGGCCCGTGACGACCAGCCACAGGACCAGCGCGTTCAACAAGTGCCAGGCCCAGTGCGTACCACGGGGCCAGAGCGGACACAGCGCGAGGTCGACGGTGCGGGCGGCGAGCGAGATTGGAAACAGCACGGCCGCGACGGCCAGCGCACTGTTGCGGGTGCGGCGCCAGCCGTCCCAGGCGACCCAGCCCAGCACGACCGCCGCCGGCACGTAGGCAAGTGAACCGTTCAGGATCGGCGGCGCCTGCGCGGCGACCAGCAGGGTGAGGAAGAAAGCGCTGCTCACGCCGGCGGTCATGCTCTTGCCGAGACCGTGTACGCGCTGCAGGTAGGCGGCGAGGAAGGCGAGCTGGAAGGCGACGATCGGCAGTACGTCCAGCCACTGCGCCCAGGCGGTGGCGAAGATATGAAAGGCCGCGCTGCCGAGGGCGATGAGGGCGAGCAGACCGGCCAGCGCCAGGACGTCGAGGCGCCCCGCATGGCGGCCCGCGCGCGCGGCGGCGAGCGCGGCGACGAGGAAGGCGAGGTTGCTCGCGGCATTCCACGGCTCGGCCAGGAGGCCGGCGGTGGTGCGCTCGCAGTAGAGATCGATCATCGGTGTGCGCGTCGCGCGGGTCGCCGCGACGACCCACGCAGGCAAGGCGGCGTGCGCCGTGACGACCGGATCATTCCTCCGGCCACACCTCGTTCAGGCTGCGCAGGGCGCCGACGGCATTGGGCCAGCCGGCGTAGTGCGCGGTGTGGACGAACATCTCCAGGACCTTCTCGCGTGGCACGCCGAGGCGGCGCGCGGCAGCGAAATGGAAGCGCTGTTCGGGCTCGCGGGCAAGCGCGGTGAGGATCGTGCAGGTGACCAGCGAACGCTCCTGCAGGGCCAGGGCTTCGCCCTGCCAGACGTCGCCGAACAAGTGCTCCAGGGTGTAGTCGCGGAAACGCGCGGGCATGCGGTTGACGGCGTCGGCATCGCCGCACAGCTGTTCGAGCAGGGCGCGGCCCTTGTCGCGTCGATCGTCGTTCATGACGGTTTGTGCTCCTCGGTCGGTTGGGGTTCGTGGGCGCCGGCCTGCCGCGATTCGCCGTATACCGACGGGAAGCGCGCCGAACCGAAGCGGATGACGAGCGTGGCGAGCGCCAGCAGCAGGATGGCGCCGGCGATCAACAGCAGGTGCATGCCTGGCTGGTCGTGGTGCTGCACGTCGGCGATGAGCAGGCGGGTCAGCGCGGTGATGGCGACGTAGATCAGGAAGCGCACCGGCATGTGCAGGGTCTTGAAGTAGATACCGACCATGGCGCCGAGTTCGAGGTAGATGAACAACAGCAGGATGTCGTCGATCGAGGCGTAACCGTGGCGCACCATGCCGAGGAAGGCGACGACCGCCGACCATACTGTCGCCGCGCCGATGGCGAAGAGCGCGACGTAGTGGAAGACGTCCACGCAGAGGTTGCCGAAACCATGCGCGTTGCGTTCGAGCGTGGCGCGCCAACGTTCTGCAGTGTGCTGGGTCATGGCGTGGCGTTCTCCGCGTCGGCGATGGCACAAGCCTGGAAGAAGGGGCGCAGCCGGCGCACCAGTTCCATCGGTTGTTCTTCCGGGATCCAGTGCCCGCAGTGCTCGATGACGCCGCCGCGAACGTCCGCGGCGACCCGCCGGCAGCTCGCCAGCACTTCCTCGCCGCGGCCCCAGCCGCCCGCGCCGCCGAGCGCCAGCACCGGCATGGCGAGCTTGCCGCGGGCGAGGTGCGCTTCGTTCAGGGCGATGTCACGCGGGATGTTGCGGTAATAGGCGAGGCCGGCGGCGAATGCGCCGGGTTGGCTGTAGCAGCGCAGGTACTCGGCGCGCGCCGCCGACTTGATGGCATCGGGGCGTGCGCCGTAGTGATCGTAGAACCAGCCGAGGTAGACGGCCTCGCGGCCGGCGATCAGCGCCTCGGGCAGCTCCGGCGTCTGGTGAAAGGCATGGTGCCAGCGCCGCCCGCCCTGGCTCAGGCTCGGTTGGCCGTCGCCGGGGATCGCGACATCGACGATGGCCAGACTCGCCACGAGTTCCGGGTATTGCGCTGCGAGGGCGAAGGCGACCGGGCCACCCCAGTCGTGACCGACGACGTGGCAGCGGGTGATGTCGAGATGCCCGGTGAGCAGGGCGTAGATGTCGGACGCCACGGTGTCGGTGTCGTAGCCGTCGGCGGGGCGCGACGAATCGCCCAACCCACGGAGATCGGGTGCGATCAACCGGTAATCGCCGGCGAGTTCAGCCATCACCTCGCGCCACTCGTACCAGGTCTGCGGCCAGCCATGCAGGAGTACCACCGGTTGGCCGGCGCCGCAGGTCACGTAGTGCAGGCGGACCTCGGCGAACGTCGCCTCGGCATGGACGAAATCGACCACGGCGACCGGCTCAGGTCTTCTCGATGCTGACCAGGGTCGAATGCACCGAGGTGCTCCCGCCCATGTCGGCGGCAATCGCCGCGTGCACGAAGTTGACGTTCACACCGCTCGGTTCCAGGCTCGGCCAGCGTCCCTTGTAGGCCACCGCGGTGCCAGGCAGTACGCCGTCGTCGAGCCGCGCCACCAGCGGTACGCGGCCGACGGCGTTGGTGAGCGTGACGGCGCTGCCGTCGTGCAGACCGAGCGCCGCGGCATCGCTCGGGTTGAGATGGACCGCCGGCGGTCCGCTGCGATCCGCGGCGTGCGCGTCGTTGGCGTAGGAATCGTTCATGCGCCACTTCGACGCCGGGGTCAGCAAGCGGAACTGCCCCGGCGGTGGCTCGTCGTCGGCCCACGGTTGCGGGGTGCGCGGCAGGCCCATGGCCTCGGCCTGGGCGGACGCGAGCTCGATACGCCCGCTGAGCGTGGCGAATTGCTGGTCAGCCCATGTCTGCAACGGCTCGTCACCGAAAGTGTGGTGGCCGCGACGTTTGAGCTCGGCGAAATCGAAGCCGAGATCCATCTGCTGCATCATCGTGTCCAGCAGGGTCACGTCGTCTTCGAACAGCGCCGGCTCGGACAGATCCATTGCGCGCGCCAGGCGGCGGAAGATCTCGGCGTTGGGCAGGGCCTCGCCGGGCGGCTCGCAGACCTTGGCCTGGGCACCCATGAGCACGTGGAAATAGCCGAAGGTGAGGTCGTCGTGTTCGAGAAAGCTCGCCGCCGGCAGGACGATGTCGGCGTGGCGTGCGGTGTCGGTCATGAAGACGTCGCAACAGACGGTGAAGAGGTCGTCGCGATCGAGGGCGGCGCGCAGGCGGGTCTGCTCCGGCGCCGAGGCCAGCGGGTTGGTGTTCCAGCTGAAGAAGACCTTGAACTCGTCGCCGGCCAGGCGTTCGGCGAGTTCCATGTGGCTGACCTTGCTGCCACCCGCGCGGGCAATCGGCGCGCCGCCCAGCCAGTCGAGGTCGAGCCCGGCGATGACCGGTGCGAGGTTGAGATAGCTGAACCCGGCGCCGGGCTTGCCGACGTTGCCGGTCAGCGCCGGCAGCAGGCCGATCGCGCGCATGACGTTGCCGCCAGTGCGCTGTCGTTGCAGGCCCTGGCCGGCCCACAGCAGGGCGGGGCCGGCGCCGTACCAGGCCGCGGCCTGCTCGATATCGATCGCCGGCACGCCGGTCATCGCTTCGCCCCAGGCCGGCGTGGCGCGGGCGATGTCGGCTTGCAGTTCCGCGTAGCCGAGCGTGTGGGCGTCGATATAGGTGTGGTCGAAGCGGCCGTCGCGGGCCAGGCAGTGCAACAGGGCGAAGGCCAGCGCGGCGTCGGTGCCCGGACGCGGCTGCAGGTGGAGATCGGCCGCGGCCGCGCTCTCGGTCCGCACCGGGTCGACGACTACGATCTTGCCCGGCGCCTCGCGCAGCCAGTGCTCGTGGGCATGCGGCGCCGAGTGCGAGGGATTGGCGCCCCACACCAGGATGCAGGCGGCGTCGCGCGCGGTACGCGGATCGAAGCCGACCACCGAGTTGCCGAACAGGAGCGTCCAGGCGACGTGCCCGGCGGCATTGCAGATGGTGTCCGGATCGACTTCGGAGGCGCCGAGGTAATTGAACAGCCGATTGGGGAACAGGAAGCCGATCAGCCCGAGCGTGCCGGAGTAGTGGGTGTGCAGGATCGACGCCGCGCCGTGCTGCGCGATCGCCTGCTGCATGCGCCCGGCGACGGTTGCCAGTGCCTCGTCCCAGCCGATTGGCGTGAAGGCGTCACTGCCGCGCGCGCCGCTGCGCTTGAGTGGGGTCAGCAGGCGGGCGTCGCGGTCCTGCCAGACGCCGTTGTAGGCCAGCGCGCACTTGCTGCACAGCTTGCCGCGGGCGATCGGGTGGTCGGGGTCACCGAGTACGCGGTGACGCCCGCCCTCGCGGACCTCGACCACGATGCCGCAGGCATCGTAGCAGTCGCGCGGGCAATTGGTGCGGACGGTGGTGACCATGGCGCCGACCTCCCCTGGACGATGCGAGCGGGCATCAAAGCACACTCGTCGCGCCGGCGGCAATGTCGCGTTGACACCTTCCGGCATTGGTGGAATAAACACGCCTGCCGCCGCGCGCGGCGACTGACAAATACAACGAACGTCAAGGGAAGGGAGCTGTAAACATGAGCCTGCTGTCGGAGTTCAAGGAATTCGCGGTCAAGGGCAACGTCGTCGACATGGCGGTCGGCATCATCGTCGGCGCTGCGTTCGGCAAGATCGTCTCGTCGCTGGTCAACGACGTGATCATGCCGCCCGTCGGCCTGCTGCTGGGCGGGGTCAATTTCTCCGACCTCGCGGTCGTGTTGAAGGAGGCACAGGGCGAGGTGGCGGCGGTCACCATCAACTACGGCGTGTTCATCCAGACCGTGCTCGATTTCGTCATCGTCGCCTTCGCCATCTTCATGGCGATCAAAGCCATGAACGCGGTCAAGCGGGCGCGCGAGGAAGAGGTCGAGGCGCCGCCGCCGGCACCGCCCGAACCGAGCGCCGAGGAGAAGCTGCTCACCGAGATCCGCGACCTCCTCGCCAAGCGCTGAGGCCACCGATTCAGGTGCGGGGGCGCGTGCCGCCCCAGCGCCCATAGTGTGTCTTGTGCTCGATCGGTTCGCGCTGCACCGGTCCGAACCGCCCTTGCGGCCACCCGATCGGGATGACTGCGACCACGCCGTAGTCCAGCGGGATGCCGAAGTGGTCGTGGAGGTCGTCCTCGAACATCTGGTGCATGGTGGTGAGGCTGGCGCCGAGGCCGAGCCCGCGCGCCGCCAGCAGGATGTTCTGCACGCAGGGGTAGACCGAGCCGTAGGACGGCGGCGCGCGACCGACGCGAGCCTCGGGCGGCACCGCGAACGGCCAGTCACGCCGGCCGAGCACGAGCAGGATGACCGGTGCCTCGTGCATGTGTTCGGCGAGGTGACGGGCGGCGTTGACGGTGCGGCCCTGCACGGTGCTGCTGTCGTCGGCCAGCAGCGCGGCACCGAAACGTTCCTTGATCCAGTAGTCGTAGCGCTCCCCGAAGTAGGCCTTGTCGTCGGCGGCGCTGAGGACGAGGAAAGCCCACGGCTGGCTGTTCTGCCCACTGGGTGCGCGGATGCCGGCATCGAGCACGCGCTCGACGAGGTCGAGCGGGACCGGGTCCGGTTTCAGGCGCCGCATCGCGCGCAGGCTGTACATCGTTTCGAACAGGCCGGGTTCATCGTGCATGCTGCACCTCGCGCTGGGATGGTCGGGGCGCCCGAGTATACTGGCGCGCCATCGCCTGCGCGGGTGGTGATCCCCACGGCGCGCGTCGCAGGTCAGCCCGGAGCCGTACCATGCACGTCGAGCCATTCCGCATCAACGTCGCCCAACGTACCCTCGACGACCTGCGCGAGCGCCTCGCGCGGGCGCGTTTCCCGAGCGTGGTGCGCGGCGCCGGCTGGGCCTATGGCAGCGACCTCGCGACGATGCGCGATCTCGTCGACTACTGGCTCGACGGTTACGACTGGCGCGCCCAGGAAGCCATGCTCAACGAGCGGATGCCGCAGTTCCTCGGCGACGTCGATGGCCGCCTGATCCATTTCGTCCACGCGCGCGCGGAGGACCCTGCCGCGCTGACGCTCGTCATGACCCACGGCTGGCCCGGGTCGTTCGTCGAGTTCTACAAGGTCATCGAGCCGCTGACCCATCCCGAGCGGCACGGTGGCAATGCCGTCGATGCCTTCCACGTGCTGTGTCCCTCGATGACGGGTTACGGCTGGTCCGACCCCTGGCTGGAACCGGGTTGCGACGTGCGCCTGGTGGCCGAACGCCAGGTCAAGCTACTCGACGGGCTCGGCATCGAACGTTACGGCGTGCAGGGCGGCGACTGGGGCGGCATCGTCAGTCCTTACATGGCCATGCTGGCACCGGACAAGGTGATCGGATTGCATCTCAACATGTGCTCGACGCCTTCCACCGACGACCCGGAGGAGGCACGCGTGCAAGGTGTCATGCCAGGACGGACCTGCATCAGCCGCGAGTACTATCGCGAGCAGAAGGGCTACGCGGTGATCCAGAGCCTCATGCCGGACCAACTGGCCTACGCGCTGAACGATTCACCGCTCGGTCTCGCGGCCTGGGTGGTGCAGTGCTTCTACCTGTGGGGCGATCTCGCCGACGGTGACCTCGGTTCGCGCTTCAGTCGTGACGAACTGCTCACCAACATCATGGTCTACTGGGTCACCGAATCGATGCCGGCGGCCATCCGGCTCTATCGCGAATCCCTGCGTGCCGGCACATTCGGTCCGCCGCAGGGCTACGTGGCGACGCCGACCGCGGTCGCCCTGTTCAAGGACATCCCGCGGCCGAAGCGGGCCTGGGCCGAGCAGGTCTACGACGTCCGCCGTTGGACGGAGATGCCGAGCGGCGGTCATTTCGCCGCGCTGGAGGAGCCGGTGCGACTGGTCGAGGACATCCGCGCGTTCTTCGCCGGGCTGCGACGGTGAGCGGTACGCAAGGCCGCGGCAGACAGCGCGAACGGTACTCGGGTGCACGGTGCGCAGTGAGGTGACAGGTATCATCGACAGCATGAACAGTCGCGGCGGATTACGCGTCTCCCGGCGCCGGCGGCGTCGCGGCGCCGCGTGGCTGACCGTGGCCCTGCTGCTGAGCACCCTGTGCTGGCATTGCCCGCTGGTCGCCGCTACTCCCGCGGCGGGTGCGATCGGCCATGTCACGCACTGCGGCGACGAGGCCGGTGCACCGATCGCCAACACGGTGCCCTGTGAACACTGTGACGGCGGTGACATCGTGTTGCCGCCGGGCGCTTCGCCGGCGGCCGTCGCGGCCGCCATGGCGGCGACCGCGCTGCCGGTCGAACCCGCTCCGAGCTGGCTTGCAGTGGACCGGCCCGCGCCCTGCGGACGCGCACCTCCGCTACCTCCTGCCGCCCTCACGACCCCACTGGCACGGGCGGAACGACTCCTAGTTTGAGCATCGGGCAGTGCGCTGCCGGCCTGCCGCCCCGGCGGCATGGTGTCCCGATGTTCGAACAGGAGCTTTCCCATGTTTCATCCCCACAGCCCGTCGCGCCGGGCCTTCCTGCGCCGCTGTCTCGCCGGCGCCGCCGTCGGCGGCCTGCAACTCGGCGCTGGCGAGGTTCTTGCCGCGCCCGGCTACCGGCCGACTGCCGGCACGCCGGACGCGCGCCGGCGTGTTGCGCTGAACATCGCGCGGGCGCCGCTCACCATTGACGGGCGCACCGTCGAAACCACCCTCATCGATGGCAGCCTGCCCGGTCCTCTGCTGCGGTTCCGCGAGGGCGACGAGGTCGAGATCGCGGTGACCAATCACCTCGACGAGGACACCTCGCTGCACTGGCACGGCATCCTGCTGCCGACCGGTATGGACGGTGTGCCCGGATTCAGCTTTCCCGGCATCGCGCCTGGTGAAACCTTCGTCTACCGCTATCGCCTGCGCCAGTACGGCACCTACTGGTACCACAGCCATTCCGGGTTCCAGGAACAGACCGGCGTCTACGGCCCGCTGGTGATCGACGCCGCCGGGCAGGCGCCCGTGGCGTGGGATCGCGAGCACGTCCTGCTGCTGTCGGACTGGACCTTCGACGACCCGGCCGACGTTCTTCTGCGGCTCAAGCAACAGGCGCACTACTACAACTGGGGCCGGCCGACCTTGGCGGGCTTGTTCGCCGCCGAGGAACCCGGGGCGGAGCTCCAACAGCGCACGATGTGGGCGGGGATGCGCATGGATGCCTCGGATCTCGCGGATGTCTCCGCCGCCACCTATCGCTACCTGCTGAACGGGCACACGCCGGCGATGGGCTGGCGCGGAGCCTTCACGCCCGGAGAGCGCGTGCTGCTCAGGCTGATCAACGGCTCGGCCATGTCCATCCTCGACTTCCGCATACCGGGCCTCGTCCTGACCGTCGTCGCGGCCGACGGACAGCCCGTCGTGCCGGTGGCGACGGACGAGATTCGCATCGGTGTCGCCGAGACCTACGACGTCATCGTCGAACCGCGCGAGGCCGGAGCCTACGCCCTGTTCGCCGAGAGTCTCGATCGCAGCGGCTTCGCCCTCGGCACGCTGGCGACAGGTCCCGCCGAACTCGCTGCGCCACCGGCGCGCCGCCCGCGCGTACGGCGTGACATGCGTGACATGAGCATGCCGGGCCATGACCACGACGCACATCCGACGCAGTCGGCAGGCACGGCGGGCGAGCACGCCGGTCACCACCAGCACCACGCCGCGTCACCAGCCTGGACCCATGGGCCGGATCACCATGGCGCCGGCAATTCGATGATTGCCTACGCCGCGACCAACCGCCTCGCCGAACCCGGTATCGGGCTCGACGATGCGCCGCACCGCGTACTGCGCTACAGCGAGTTGCAGGCGCCCGCAACCTGGCCCGACCAGCGTCCGCCGGGGCGGACAATCGAACTGCACCTGACCGGCAACATGGAACGCTACATGTGGTCCTTCGACGGTGTTGCGTTCAGCGAGGTCGATGGACCGATCGAACTCGCCCACGGTGAGCGGGTGCGGCTCGTGCTGGTCAACGACACGATGATGGAACACCCCATCCACCTGCACGGCCTGTGGATGGAGCTCGAGAACGGTCACGGCGCGCTGAACCCGCGCAAGCACACCATCCTGGTCAAGCCGAACGAGCGCCTCGGCGTACTCGTGAGCGCGACCGAGCCCGGCCTGTGGGCCTTCCATTGTCATCTGCTCTACCACATGGAGATGGGCATGTTTCGCGCGGTGCGCGTAGCATGAGCGCGCTCACCACAATGCACCGAGTGGCGTGCGCACTCGTGCCGGGCCTGTTCGCCGTCGCACTGGGCGCAGCCGCGATGGAAACCCCGTACCCCATGCATCAACACGGTCACGGCCTGTGGCACCTGGCCCAGATGGATCAGCTCGAGTACCGCGCCGGGGACGGCACGGAGGCGCTGCGCTGGGACGGCTTCGGCTGGATCGGCGGCGACTGGAACCGGCTGTGGATACGCAGCGAGGGCGAACACGCGGTGGGGCAGGGGGCGACGGACGCCGAATTGCATATTCTCGGCAGCCGCCTGGTCGCGCCGTTCTGGGAGGCCCAGGCCGGCGTGCGCCTGCAGGGCGAGACCGGCGACGGTGCCGACCACGGTCTCGTCCATGGCGTACTCGCGCTCCAGGGCCTCGCACCTTACCGCTTCGAGACAACGGCGGCGCTGTTCCTGAGTACCGAAGGCGATCTCAGTCTGCGCCTGGCGAGCGAGCGCGAATGGCTGGTGACGCAGCGTCTCGCCCTCGAAGCGCGGTTCGAGGTCGAGGCCGCGGCGAGCCGACTCGAAGCACTGGACACGCCGTCCGGGCTCAACCGGTTCGAACTCGGACTGCGCTTGCGCTACTACGTCGAACGCGAGTTCGCGCCCTATCTCGGCGTGCACTTCGAACGGCGTCTCGGCAACACCGCCGACAGCGCGCGCGCCGCCGGTGCGGGTGCCGGCGACCTGCAGATCGTCGGCGGCGTGTCGTTCTGCTTCTGAGCGCGCGCGTCGGCGCGGTCAGGCGAGCGCCGTCGTGATGGCGTGATGGTAGAAGCTCAGTGCCGGCTCGTTGGTGCCGAAAGTGATGTACGACTGGGCGCCGGCATGGAAGCCGTTCTGGATGCCCTCGCCGACCGGGAAGTCCTCGTCCTCGACCACGTGCACGACCAGATCGAGATTCTTGTCCCAGTGACGCTGCGCGCTCTCACTGGTCGCGGGTTCCGGGGTGTAGAGCGACAGTTGCACGACCGATTCGTCAGGCGTCGGGCCCTGGAATACCTGCCACAGCTCGATGTGATCGAGCTGCCACACCAGCACGGTGTTGGGGAACAGCACGTAGATGGCGACCATGTGCGGCAGCAGGTTCCAGTCGCTTGCCGGCGCACTGCGCAGCGCCTCGATGGTCCGTCGCGCCGACACCAGGCGGAAATGCGGGCCCCAGTGGTCGAAGGTCGTCAGGTTGTCGTAGAAGATGCTGCAGATCGAGTTCTTGTGCAGCACGCAGAAGTGGTAGGACTCGAGGAAGGTGTCGACCAGCAGCTTCCAGTTCATGCGCCGACGCAGGACGCAGGTACGGTAGTGGTGGAAACCTGCCAGGCCGTAACCGGCGAGTTCGCCTGACAACCCGGCGAGATGGTGTTCGATGTCGCAATCGCCGTCGACACGCGGCGCGACCCAGAGCAGACCGTCGCGTTCGACCGTCGGCAGGGCGGTAAGTCCGTGCGTCGAGCGCGGCGCCTGGGTGAAAGCCTGATCCTGTGGGCGCGCGACGAGGCGACCGTCGAGCCCGAAGGTCCAGGCATGGTAGGGACAGACGAACTGTCGGCCACGACCACAGCCCTCGGCAACCCGCGCACCACGGTGTCGGCAGACGTTGAGAAAGGCGTGGAACGCGCCGTCGTCGCTACGGGTGAGCAGCAGTGGCAGACCGCTCAGATCGTGCACCGCGTACGTGCCCGGCGCCGGCAGCAGGCCGCTCAGGCCGACGCATAGCGGGCGATCGCGAAACAGGCGCTGTCGCTCCCGCGCGGCGGTCTCGGTACTGACGTATTCGTCGATGGCCTGCAGGTAGATGTCGTCGCAGGTGGCCGTGCGCTGTTCGGCGATGTACTCGAACAGGCGCTCGGCGAGGGCGACTTGTTCACTGTGCAGCATGCGCGATCCCCGGGGACGACAGGTGCGGCAGTATAGCCGAGCGCCGCATCACCAGCCGCGCAACCACTCGGCACGCTGGCGGCGCAATGAATGCACGGCGTAACCGAGCATGGGGAGGGCGAGGGGCAGCAGCCAGTACCACCATGTGCGCCCGGCGGTGTCGTACATCAACGAGAGCATGGCGAGCACGGCGAAGAAGACGAGATAGACGAGCGCCGTGGCGAGGTGCGCGGCCCAGCGTCGACGGCGCAGCAGGCCGAGGCCGCCGAGCGCGATGGTGGTAAACATCACGGTGTCGAAGAGCAACGGACCGCGCCCCGGGTACTCGCCGCGGTGGAGCAGGGTTGCACCCAATCCCAACAATCCGACCAGAGTGAAGATGGCCGTCAGTGCGATGCGCACGGCGAGATCGCGGTGGTGGGTGGACGGCGCTGGCGCGGATCCGATGGACTGGGGTGACAGGCGGCGGCCGCGCATAAAAAAGCCCGGTCGAAGTGACCGGGCTCGTCCAACTAGGTGGGTCGACCGGGTGAAGGGGGCATCGTGGTGTTATGTTCCGCCCGGTTGGTTGACCCAGCCTTGCTGTGTCGTGGTGAGGGGGTATTAGACCATAAGCCCGGCGTCCGCGTCGCCCGTCACGACCACGCCGGTCGCGGGAATCGAGGGCGATGTGGCTATCACCACCTGGAAGGCCACCGCCAGGGCCAGCAGCACCGCGACAGTCCGCAGATTGATTCGAGAAGTTTGCGCGATTTCCATGTTTTTTCTCCAGAATATTACCGAACTTGATAGTGCTTCGAGGATCCGGTCGGGGACCTCGTCGACGTTGGAGGGAAGCCTAGTTCTTGCATGAATATTTGTTAGTAATCGCTTTTGACAAGCAATTATTGCGAATACGGCAATTATGAAAGACGTCGATGCCCTCCGCCTCTTCCTCGCCGTGGCCGAGGAAGGCAGCTTCGCCCGTGCCGCGCGGCGGCTGTCCATCTCGGCTGCGGTCGCGACGCGGCGCATCGCTGCCTTGGAGGGCGAACTCGGCGTGCGCCTGTTCTCGCGCTCGACGCGTCACGTCGGCACGACCCAGGAAGGTCTGCTCCTGCTCGAGCACGCGCGCGGCATCGTCGAGGCCACGGACGCTGCCACCGAAGCCCTGCAAGCGGTCGGTGCCGAACCAAGCGGACGTCTGCGCGTGCTCGCCCGCGCCGGCCTCGGACGGCACATCGTGGTGCCCTACCTAGGCGAGTTCCGCACGCGCTACCCGGCAGTGAGCATCAGTCTCGAACTGACCGAGGCGCGGGTGCTCGATCTGCACGGACGCGGTTGCGACGTCGGTGTGACGATCGGTCGGCTCGACGATTCCGCGCTGGTCGCGCGACGCCTCGTCGAGACCGATTCGTTGCTCTGCGCGAGTCCCGACTATCTCGCGCGACGCGGCATGCCGCGCAGTCCCGACGATCTCGCCCAGCACGACTGCCTCACCATCCACGCCGCGCGGGGCCACGCGACCTGGGACTTCTCGCGCGACGGCGAGCGCTTCAGCGCGCGCTTCGACGCCCCCGTCGCGATCAGCGACGCCGACGCCCTGGTCGGCTGCGCGCGCGCCGGACTCGGCATCGTGATGGTCGCCGACTGGCTGGTGGGTGACGATTTCATGCGTGGTTCATTGGTCCGCGTGCTGCCGGGCTACCAGGTCGAACCGCGCGGCACGCCGATCACCGCCCTCTACCCGAGTCGCACCTATCTGCCGCGCAAAGCGCGTGTATTCATCGAATTCCTGGTGGAGAAATGCGCCGAGCGCTTCGTCGGCCTGGCATCGACGCCGCGGGACTGAGTCGACGGTAACGTTCAGCGCGGCGCGCGCGGCGACTTGAGATAGCTGCGCTCGCGGGCCGCACCCTGCGTCGCTTCGGGTACGTAGGTCACTGCGCGGGTCACCGGTTGGCTGTAGAGACAGACGTCGCCGATGCCAAGGTCGCCACAGGCGGCCTGGATGGCGATGACGACGCTGGTCAGGCGTTCTTCCGGCAGCACGGCACGGACCACCGCACGTTCGCGGTTGAAGCGCACGCCGCGGCTGGTCGCACGGCTGTCGGCCTCGATCAGCTTGGCGAAACTGAAATTCGCGCCAGGCGCGCCGCCGGCCAGTGCGGCATCGACGATGGTTTCGGCGTGCTTGCGCCCGGCGATGCAGTTGAGCAGGCACTGTCCGCTCAGGTAACTGCGCTCGCGCACCTTGCCGAACAGGTTGAGGCCAGCGCTCTTGCCGGTGCCGACGAGGTGGTTGACGCGCTGGCTGCGCCACTGGCTCGAGCCTTTGATTTCATCGATGGCGGCGATGACCTGCTGCATGTTGGCGGCGTAGCGCTGGGTGCCGAAGGTCGAGCTGATGTTGACCAGGCCGGTCTGCACCGGGACACGGAAGAGAAAGCCGCGCCCGGGCAGGTCGAGATCGCCGGCGTCGATCATCGCCTCGGTCACGGCCACGGCGTCGGCATTGTCGACGACGACCAGCAGGACTTCCTTGTTACGCGTCTTGGTGATGCGCAGCCAGCCGAGACGATCGCGCAGGCCACGGCCCTCGCCGTAGAAGACGATCGGGCCGTGCGCGCCGTTGGCCATGGCGGCGCGGGCGATGGCTTCGGTCTGGTCCGGCGCGACGATGCAGAAGATGGCGGTGAGGTTCTCGCGCAGGTTGCGCGAGGCGTCGTAGCGGCTGGCCTCCCAGGCATCGTCCGACCACAGCTCGAAATCCGGGGTGCAGCTCAGGTGGTCACAGGGCACGGCGAACACCGCGCCCGAGCCCGGCAGGTGGAGCTCGCCGGCTTCGATCACGGTCTCGATGACCGGTGCGACCTTGACGTCGGGGACGAGGAACTGCAGGTACTCGTTCTCGGGGCTCATTACCGGCAGCAGGGCCTGGTACCAGCGGTCGCGCACCAGGGTGCCGCGGGCGTTGATCAGCAGCGTGTTGCGATCGCCGGCGGCGAAGACGCGCTCGATAACGCGATTCGTACCGTGCTGCGGCAGGATCGCCGTCACCACGGACACGTTGTGATGGTCGACGAACGCGCTCACGTGCCGACCCGCCGACCGCCGCTGCTGGTGCGCGTGACGATGAAGCCGACCACCAGCACGGTGAGGATGGGGCCGACGGAGGCCAGGGCGAGGACGCCGAAGCCATCCTCGACGCCTGGTACGTTGGCGCCGATGCCGAGTCCCATGGCCAGCACCAGCGGCACGGTGATGGGGCCGGTGGTGACGCCGGCGCTGTCCCAGCCGAAATTGACGAACTCCTCCGACGACACCAGGGTCAACACCAGCAGCAGCAAGTAGGGCGGGACCAGGAGCCATGCGAGCGGCAGGGCATAGGCAATCTTCAACACGCCGGCAGCAATGCCGAGGCCGACGCCGATCGCCACCGACTGCATCAGCAGGCGCTTGCGGAAGGCGCCGACGGTGATCGTCTCGACGGTGTTGCCGAGCGCGTTCAGGGCAGGTTCCGCCAGGGTCGCGCCGTAACCGAGGAAGAAGCCGAAGGTGACGGCGACCAGCTTGCCGTAGAACGGCGTCGCGAACAGCGGTCCCTCGCGTCCCTCCATGCCCCAGGGCGTCAGCGCGGCGAAGGTCGCCGGCACGTTGCTGCCGAGCTGCAGCCCGAGCGGGCTCAGGCCGAGCGTGATGCCGAGCACGAACAGGGTCATACCGGCGATGGCGAAGACCACGCCGATGGCGAGTTCGTCACGTTGGCGCAGGCGTTCGCGAACGACCAGCTTCAGGCTGAGATAGAGGAACAGGCACAGCGGCACGATCGCGCGCAGCGCGGTGAGCAGGGCGGCGTGCAGCTCGGCGGCGAGCGACTGCGCCGGGTCCCAGGTCACCGGGCTGACCAGGTTGGGGCGTTCCTCGGGCAGCTTCTCGATGAGGATGGCGCTGTTCTCGAGCACGATGCGGCCATCCTCGAGCGCGCGGTTGCCGCCCTCGAAACGCAGGCGGAAGTCGGCCTCGACGTGGCCGGTGGCAAGGAAGCGGTTGAATTCCTCCGGCGTGAACGGCTCGTAGGCGCCAGCCGACGGCGCCATCGGCTGACTGCCGGCGTCCAGCACCGGTGTGGCCACCCGCGCGCCCTTGTAGTTGATCTGCCCGTAGTAGTCCGCGTGGACGAAATGCCACAGGCCGAGCAGGAGCACGGCGATGATCGGGGCCAGCGAGGCCAGGGTGACAATGCCGAATCCGGCGTGGGCGGTCTCGCCGTCGCCGACGATGCGGCACACGCCGATGCCGAGTGCCAGGACCAGCGGCACGGTCACGGGGCCCGTCGTCACCGCGCCGCAATCCCAGGCCAGCCCGAGGATCGGTGCCAGCACCGGGTCGTGGTGGGCGTACAGAGTCAGGCCGCACAGGATCAGCACCAGCGGCACGATGAGGCGCTTCAGCGACCAGCCATAGAAGAAACGCAGGATGCCGACCAGCACCGCGAGGCCGACGCCGACGCCGACGGCGAACACGAGTTCGCCGGCAAAGTCGTTGAGCAGGCTGTAGAGCAGCGGCGCCGCGCGGGGTTCGACGTCGCCGCCGGCCGTGCGCAGTACCGCGATGGCCGGTTCGGCGAAGGTCGCGCCGAGCCCGAGCAGGAAGGCGAAGACGAGGATCAGCGGCAGCGGTGAGTTGCGTGGCAGCACCGCGCCGATGGTCTCGCCGAGCGGCATCAGGCCGAGACGCAGGCCTTCCATGAAGAACATCAGGCCACAGGCGACGACGACGATGCCGGCGCCGATCATGGCCGCGAAGACGATGGGCAGGCCCAGCACCAGTACCTGGAACAGCACCAGGTAGGCAACGATGAACCAGATGGCGCGGACCTGGTCGAGGAAGTTGTCGCGGGCGTAGGGCCAGAGGATGGCGAGGGTGTCGCCCAGCCCGAGCCGCAGGGCCTGTTGTCGCTGTTTCAAGTTCGGTCCGGTGCCCGCTGGACGGCGGCTAACGGTACGCGATCGAGTCGCGCGGTGGCAACGCCGGCCGACGGTCTTGACTTGCGCGAGGGCGACGCAAGAATGACCCTGGCCTTTCCGACCGACCGCGAGGTGGCCTGTATGGGCAGAACCGATCAGCGCCACGCCATTCGTCTCGCGCGTCGCGCCGAGGCGCGCACGATCGCGAGCATGAGTCGCGAACTGATCGAAAGTGGCCTCGGCTGGAGCTGGACACCGACGCGGGTCGGCCGCTGCATCGCCGATCGCACGACCAACGTCGTCGTCGCGGTCGCTGACCAACGCGTGCTGGGCTTCGCTGTCATGCACTACCGCGAGGAGCGCGCCCACCTGTTGCTGCTGGCCGTGGCTGCCGATTGCCGGCGACGCGGCATCGCGTCGTCGCTGTGGCAATGGCTGGAGACCACCGCGCTGGTTGCCGGCATCGGTACCGTGCACCTCGAGGTGCGGGCGTCCAACCGCGCGGCGCAGCGCTTCTACGCCGGACTCGGCTTCGTTGCCGAGGAGACCGTGGCCGGCTATTACCGCGGGATCGAAGCCGCCGTGCGCATGCGCTGCAACCTCGGGCGGGCGGCCGGTTGATTGCGCCGCGCCGTGCTGACCACGGCGCCGGGCCGGCCGCGGCGGAGCCCGTCACGGGGCGCTGCCCTGAAGCGACGCCCGATTGCCGTTACACTGCGCGCCTCAAGGAGAGGAACGGGGAACAGCCGATGACGACGCTACGCTTGATCTGCCTCCTGCTGTGCAGCGTGCTGGCGAGCGCGGGACAGGCCGAGGAGCAATCGGAGGTGGACGTCTGGGAGACGCTGCTGCGGCCGGAATATTTCGGTGACCGGGAGATCAGCGAAGGCAAGTCGGTGGTGGAGCTGCGCATCCCGTTGCGCGCCGAGGATTCCGGTGTGGTGCCGGTCAGCATCCATGCCGGCATCCCGCAGACTGCCGAGCGCTACATCAAGGAACTCTACGTCTTCGTCGACAAGAACCCGCGCCCGCTGGCCGGTAAGTTCGTTCTGACCCCCGCAATGGGCAAGGCCGATCTCGCCATGCGCCTGCGCATCAACGAATTCACCCACGTGCGCGTAGTCGCCGAAACCAACGATGGCGCCCTGCACATGGACACGGGTTATACCCGCGCCAGCGGCGGCTGCTCGGAACCGCCGCCCTTTCTCAAGCTCAAGGAGGCGCGGGCGCGCATCGGCGAGATGCGCTTCAAGACCCGGCCCGAGGCCGAGGGCAGCGAGGTCAGTCTCGCCCATCTGCTGATCAGCCATCCCAACGTCACCGGCCTGCAACTCGACCAGCGTACCCGCGCCTTCATCCCGGCCGAGTACGTCACCCAGGTGGTGGTGCGTTTCAACGGCGAGCACATCATGACCGCCGAGACGGACATCTCGATCAGCGAAGACCCCAGTTTCCGCTTCTTCTTCCGTCCACTGCAGGGCGGCACCCTGACCGCCGAAATGACCGACTCCAAGGGCCGCAACGTCACGCGCAGCTTCGATGTCGAGGGTGCCGAGGCCGCTGCCGGTTCCTGAAGCCGCCGGCGGCGCGCCTGGGCGGCTCCCCCCGGCGGAGCGCGGCACCGGACGGCCGCGACCTCAGTACAGGGCGTTGCGGTAGTTGTCCTCGATGAGTTCGTCGACTTCGGCGACCACCGCGGCGTCGGGCGCGGCGCCCGGCGCAGCGGTCTGTTCGAGGATCATCTTGCCGATCGATGGCAACGTACCGCGGTCCTGGCGCGAGGCCTCGTCCCACAGTTTCGAACGCTTGATCGCCTTGGCACAGTGCAGGTATGCCTCGTCCACCGCTACCCGGATCCCGATCAGCGGTGTGCGGCCCCTGACCGCGGCCGCTGCCAGCAGGCCGTCGTCGCGCACCACCTGGGCGCGGCCGTTGACGCGCAGGCAATCCTCGAAGCCCGGGACCAGGAACAACAGGCCGACGTTGGGGTTGGCGATGATGTTGGTCATGGTGTCGAGGCGGTTGTTGCCGGGGCGGTCGGGGATGAACAGGGTGTGGTCGTCGAGCACCTGCACGAAGCCCGGCCCGTCGCCGCGGGGCGAGACGTCACCGCGGCCATCGGCGCTGGCCGTGCTGATGCACAGGAACGGTGAGCGTGCGATGAAGGCGCGGCAGTACTTGTCGAGGTGGTCGATGGCCTTGGCCACGGCGAGGTCCATCGGCCGGCCGATGTAGTCGCGCAGGGCGTTCTCTGACTCGAAGACCTGGGTCGGGTTGGTGCTCACGCGGGCTGCCTCGGGGGTTGCGGGGCGCTCACTGTAGCAGGCCCGCGCGGGGGACGACGGGAGCTTCGCCCGCCACCGCGAGGCGTTGTCGCCGGCGCAGGCGCAGGCGCTGCGCCGGGGGGAGGGGAGGCAGAACGGGTTGCTGGAGCGGGCGCAGACCCGGCGGCGGGATTGTCCTGTGTGCAGCGCAATATATAATCGCGCGCTCACTCTCACGGCCCCATCGTTACGGCCCCCCTGTTACGTCCCTGGCGCCGCCCGCAGCGGACGAGGAGAAAGTGCATGAAGATCGCCGTTCCGCGCGAGGTCCATCCCGGTGAGCGCCGCGTTGCGACCACTCCGGAAGTCGTCCAGCAACTGCTGAAGCTCGGCTTCGAGGTCAGCGTCGAGAGCGAGGCCGGCCTGGCGGCAAACTTCTCCGATGCCGCCTTCAGCGCGGCCGGAGCCACCGTGCTCAGCGACACCCGCGCGCTGTGGGCTGACGCCGACATCGTGCTCAAGGTGCGCGCACCCGAACGCCACCCGGGACTCGGCGTCGACGAGGTCGAACTGCTGCGGGCCGGCCAGACCTTGGTCTCCTTCATCTGGCCCGGCCAGAACGCGGAACTCCTCGATCGCCTCGCCGCCACCGGCGCCAACGTCATCGCCATGGACATGGTGCCGCGCATCTCGCGCGCGCAGAAGATGGACGCGCTGTCCTCGATGGCCAACATCGCGGGCTACCGTGCGATCGTCGAGGCCGCCGGCCAGTTCGGGCGCTTCTTCACCGGCCAGATCACCGCCGCCGGCAAGGTGCCGCCGGCCAAGGTGATGATCATCGGTGCCGGCGTCGCCGGGCTTGCCGCCATCGGTGCGGCCAAGAGCATGGGCGCCATCGTGCGCGCCTTCGACACCCGCCCCGAGGTCAAGGAGCAGGTCGAGTCGATGGACGCCGAGTTCCTCGAACTCGACTTCAAGGAGGAGGGCTCGGGCCAGGGCGGTTACGCCAAGGTCATGAGCAAGGAGTTCATCGAGGCCGAGATGGCGCTGTTCGCCGCACAGGCGCGCGAGGTCGACATCATCGTCACCACCGCACTGATCCCGGGCAAGCCGGCGCCCAAGCTGATCACGAAGGAGATGGTCGAGTCGATGGCCGACGGTTCGGTCGTCGTCGACCTCGCCGCCGAGCAGGGCGGCAACTGCGAACTCACCGTGCCGGGCGAAATCGCCCGCGCGCATGGCGTCACCATCATCGGCTACACCGACCTGCCGAGCCGCCTCGCGACGCAGGCCAGCCAGCTCTACGGCACCAACCTGCGCCACCTGCTGACCGACATGACGCCGGCGAAGGACGGCAACGCCGTCATCGACATGGACGACGAGGTCATCCGCGGCGCCACCGTGATCAAGGCTGGCGAGATCACCTGGCCGCCGCCGCCGCCCAAGCTGTCCGCGGCGCCGCCGCAGGCCAGGGCCGCCGCCGCACCGCCGCCGGCGCCGGTGGAGAAAAAGAAGAACCCGTTGACGAGCGTCGCCCTGCTCGCCATCGGCGCGCTGGCGCTGTGGTCGCTGGGGCGGGTCGCGCCGCCCGAGTTCATGTCCCACTTCACGGTGTTCGTGCTGGCCTGCTTCGTCGGCTACCAGGTGATCTGGAACGTGACCCCGGCGCTGCACACGCCGCTCATGAGCGTGACCAACGCCATCAGCGGCATCATCGTCATCGGCGCGCTGCTGCAAATCTCGACGTCCTCGTTCCTGGTCACGCTGCTGGCGGGGCTCGCCATCCTCATCGCCACGATCAACATCGCCGGCGGCTTCCTCGTCACCCAGCGCATGCTGCGCATGTTCCGCAAGTAGGGGCCCGCCATGGCATCCGGTATCGTCACTGCCAGCTACATCATCGCCGCAGTTCTGTTCATCCTCAGCCTCGGCGGCCTCAGCAACCCCGAAACCGCCAGGCGCGGCAATGCCTACGGCATCGCCGGCATGGTCATCGCCATTCTCGCCACGGTGTTCAGCAGCCAGGTCACCGACTACGTGGTGCTGATCGTCGTCATGGCTGTCGGCGGCACCATCGGCGTGCAGGCCGCGCGCCGCGTGCAGATGACCGAGATGCCGGAACTCGTCGCCATCCTGCACAGTTTCGTCGGCCTGGCCGCGGTGCTGATCGGCTTCGCCACCTACCTGGTCGGCCTCGACGGCTTCCACGGCGCCGAGCGCACCATCCACGAGGTCGAGATCTACCTCGGCATCCTCATCGGCGCGGTCACGTTCACCGGCTCGGTCATCGCCTTCGGCAAGCTGCGCGGCAAGATCGACGGCAAGCCGGTATTGCTGCCGGCACGGCACTGGTTGAACCTCGGCATCGGCATCGCCTGCATCTGGATCGCGACCGGCTTCGTCGGCGCGCAGTCGACCGGCACGGCGGTGTTCCTGCTGGTGCTGATGACCCTGCTCGCCTTCGCCTTCGGCGTGCACATGGTGATGGCGATCGGCGGCGCCGACATGCCGGTGGTGGTGTCGATGCTGAACAGTTATTCCGGCTGGGCGGCGGCGGCGACCGGCTTCATGCTGTCGAACGACCTGCTCATCGTCACCGGCGCCCTGGTCGGCTCGTCGGGTGCGATCCTGTCCTACATCATGTGCCGCGCCATGAACCGCCACTTCCTCGCCGTCATCGCCGGCGGTTTCGGCACCTCGGGCGGCGGCACGGCGACCAGCTACGAGGGCGAGGTCACCGCGGTCAGCGCCGAGGAGACGGCGGAACTGCTGCGCGAGTCCAAGCACGTCGTCATCGTGCCGGGTTACGGCATGGCCGTCGCCCAGGCGCAGAACACCGTCTACGAGATCACCAGGAACCTGCGCGACAAGGGCAAGGAGGTGCGCTTCGCCATCCACCCGGTCGCCGGTCGCATGCCGGGGCACATGAACGTACTGCTGGCCGAAGCCCGCGTGCCCTACGACATCGTGCTCGAGATGGACGAGATCAACGAGGACTTCCCCGAGACCGACGTCGTGCTGGTGATCGGCGCCAACGACATCGTCAACCCGGCCGCGCAGGACGAGCCGGGCAGTCCGATCGCCGGCATGCCGGTGCTCGAGGTGTGGAAGGCCGGCACCGCGGTCGTGCTCAAGCGCTCGATGGCGAGCGGCTACGCCGGCGTCGACAATCCGCTGTTTTTCCGCGACAACACCCGCATGCTGTTCGGTGACGCCAAGCAGAGCCTCGACGCCGTCCTCGCCGCGTTGAACGGCTGAGGCGACGGTGGGCGGCGCCGCGCACGGTTCGCGGCCCGGCCTGCTCACACGCTGGCGCGCGGCTGCGCGCCGACTGAAGACGCAGCTCACCATCCTCGCGCTCGCTGCCAGGCATCCGGCCACACCCTGGCCGGCACGCCTGCTGATCGTCGTGGTCGTGGCCTACGCCCTGTCGCCCATCGACTTGATCCCCGATTTCATTCCCGTCATCGGCTTGCTCGACGATCTCGTGCTGGTCCCGCTCGGCCTGTGGCTGGCGATGCGCCTGGTTCCTGCCGCGGTGTGGGCGGAGTGCACGGCGCGAGCGACCGCCGCGGCGCGGCCGCCTGCGAGCCGTGGCGCCGCTTTCGCCATCGTCGTGTTGTGGTGCCTGGTGCTCGTGTTGGCGACGGCCTGGTTCCTGCGCGGCGACGGCTGACACAGCCCGACCCGTTACCGGCGCGCGGCGGACGCCCGGTTCAGGCGTGGGCGAGTTGCATGGCGGGGAAAGTGACGGCCTGGCACCACGCCGGTGGTGCGCGGTAACCCCTGGCCCATTCGGCGAGATCGCCGGCCGGCATCGGCCGCGCGACGCCATAACCCTGGGCATGACGGCAACCCATGCGCAGCAGGGCGAGCCCGTGGGCCTCGGTCTCGACGCCTTCGGCCACGACCTGCTTGCCGAGCGCCTCGCCGAGTCCGACGATGCCACGGACCAGGTTGCGATCGTGCTCGTTGTCGAGCATGCCGCGCACGAAGCTGGTGTCGATTTTCAGCGCGTGCGCCGGCAGGCGCTGAAGGTGGACGAGCGACGAGAAACCGGTGCCGAAATCGTCGAGCGCGAACTCGACCTGGCGCGCCAGGCAGGACTGCATGACATCCGAGACGCGACCGACGTCGTCCAGCGCGCGGGTCTCGGTGACCTCGAGTTCGAGGAAGCCGCGTACGCTGGGGTGAGCGTCGAGCAGGCGGTCGACGTAGTCGACGAAGCCGTCTTCGTGCAGCAACCAGGCCGAGACGTTGACGCTCAGCACGAAGTCATGACCGGCGGCGCGCCAGGCCTCGATGCGGGCAACGGCGGCCTCGACCACCCAGCGGTCGAGACGGGCCATGGCGGGGTCGGCTTCCCAGGCTTCGAGAAAGGCCCCCGGCGCGAGCAGGCCGCGTTCGGGGTGCTGCCAGCGTAGTAGCGCCTCGGCACCGTAGACACGGCCACAATCCATCTCGACCTTGGGCTGGACGAACAGCACGAGTTCGTCGTTCGCGAGTGCACGTTCGAGCGAATCGCGAGCCTCGCGCCGACGCTGGTCTTCGTCGTTCTGACCCGACTCGAAGACGTGAAAGCGATTGCGCCCGGCCTGCTTGGCCAGGTACATGGCCTGGCCCGCCTGGCGCAGCAGCGTCTCCGGGTCGTCGCGCTCGCTTGGCGCGATGCTGACGCCGATGCTGGCGCTCAGGGTATAGGTCTCGCCATCGAACTCGATCGGTGCCGATAGGGCCTCGGCCAGCCGACGCAGGGCGACGGTGCAGGCGTTGGGCGCGCTGAAGCCGGTGAGCAGCAAAGCAAACTCGTCACCGCCCCAGCGGGCGACGACGTCGCCGGCGCGGATCGACTGCTTCAACCTGCTCGCGGCCAGTACCAGCAGGCGATCGCCGATGTCGTGGCCGTGGCGTTCGTTGAGTTCCTTGAAATTGTCCAGGTCGACATGGCAGACGGCGATATGGCCGTTGTGGCGTCGTGCCGCGTTCACGGCGCGGTCGAGGTATTCGCTGAACAGGCGCCGATTAGGCAGGTCGGTCAGCGGATCGAAGTAGGCGATCTGGGCCAGCTCGCGTTCGGCTGCTTCTCGACGCAGGCCGGCGGCGAGGCTGTCGCGGTAGTTGGCGGCGAAGCGCCGGCTGGCGACGATCATCATCGCCGCGAACAGCACGACCAGCAGGGTCATGCCGCGCGCGAAGACGTGGTCGGCTACGGCAAAGCGCCACGCCAGTGGCAACGTGGCGAGAAGGATGAAGATGGTTGCGGCCGAGCGCTGCGAGGACAGCGTGGTGACGCCACCGGCAACCATCCCGGCGACGACGAACGACAGGATGGCCTGGTGGGCGACGCTGCCATCGACGAAGAGAAGGACGGCAGCCAGGCCCCACAAGCCGCCGCCGAGCGCGGCGCCCGCGATGCCGAGGCGCTCGAAACGGTCGACGGCGCGGAACAGGTCGGGGCTGCGCGCGAACGCGCCGTAGCTCGCCAGGCGCAGGCCGGCAATGACGCCGAGCGCGACCAACCAGGCGGTCATCGAGGCCGGCGCCACGGCGTCGTGGAGAAAGTAGAAGAGTACGGCGCCGTTGATGACCGTGACGAGCTGGGCCTGTGGCACCGAGACGTAGCACAGACGTACCAGCGACGCACGCATGCTGGCGTCGATGTCGCCTTCGCTGCGCCGCGCGGCGAGCGCCGGCCGGCCGTGTCCGTGGTCCACGATGGAAGTAGTGTCGCTCACGCCGTCTTCATGCCCGTTGCTGGCACGGCCAGCCTGTCCTCCCGGTGTGGGCCCGCGGCGTGCCCGTCCCGGGAGGCCCGGTGCCGCGATGCTTGCAACGGTTAGCGGCGCCCGTCGCCGACAATTGAATGCTTGGTCGACCGCGGCGTGGAGATGTGTCGCGGGCCAGGCGATCCGCAGCCGGGCAGGGGGTGTCGGGAGGGCGCGGCGGCAGGCGCAATGGCCACGGCGCGACAGCGCGCGGGCCGGGCTGCCGGGTTCGCGTGCGAGCCGGGCTGGGCGAGGCCTGCCCGTGCGAGGGATCGTGCCGAAGTCGTCACGACGTCGTCACCGCCGAGCACGCCCGGTCGTGGAGCGTTCGTGTCTGCCGGGAAGGCAATGAGCGAACGCGACGAGCGGAGCGGCGGCTCAGCTCGAAGGGTTGGGTGTGCCCGGACCGTGCCCGGTGAGGGCCTCGGCACGAGCGAGGCAGTCGTCGCAGATGGTGCCCGCGGGGCCGCGCACGGCCGCGCGGTACTCATCCGGCCCGCGCCCGCAGAACGAACAGTGATCGACTGCCGTCGACGGCGTACCGCTGCTCGGCGCGGCGTCGAGGCGGATGACCTGGGCGGCGCGTGGACGGCCGGGCTTGGTCGGTTTCCTGGGCAAGGCGTGGCTCCTCGGGTTCCGCGCAGTATAGGGAACGTCGCCGCGGCCGGCAGCGCGGCGGGCGTTGCCCGGCGCGTCGACGGCGATTACGCTCGCCCGTCGAGGGACGCGGCGTGGTGCGCCGTGTGGGTCACGAAGATGAGGCGCGGCGACGAACCGCGCCGGGGGAGGAGAAGCCATGTCTGCAGTCGAACACGACGTCCTCGGGCGGTTCGCCCGCTCGCCCGCGCCGAGCATGGGGCCGGTCACGGCCGCGCGCCGGCGCCGCAACGTCGTCGTCTATGGCGTCGTTGCCGCACTCGCCCTGCTGCCGACAATGCTCGGCCTCGCCCCGGGCTGGCAGGCTGCCGGCCTCGGCCTGTTGCTGCCGGGCGCCGGCTTCCTCGCCTGGGGTGGCGCCTGGGTCGTGTTGCTGCCCATGACCCTGGGCCTCTTCTGGCTGGCCTGCGTGGCCTGGTTCTGGGCCGGCAACCTGGTCGCGCCGCTGGCGGTGTGGCTGGGCGCGGCGTTCGTGGCCGGCGTCTGGGCCGGGCCGGTGACCTGGGCGCCGGCGGCGTGGCTTGCGCCGCTCGCCACGGCCGCGGTCTTCGCCGGCCTTCACTGGCGCAGCGCGCGCCAGCGCGTCGCGGACCGCGCACACTACGCCGCGCGCCAGGGTTTCTATGCCGAGTCGCGCGCCGAGGTCGAGGAGCGGGCGGCACCCGAACTGCGCGCCGGCGCGCAGGAACTCGATCCCGAACAGCTCGGCGCGCTGCGTTACGTGTTCCAGCGCGCCCTGCAACCGATCGGCGAATACGCGGGCTACACCATCATCGACCAGTTCCAGCCGGCGGCCCTGCGCTACCAGATCAACCACCTCGGCTACGCGCTCGCCATCTGCCAGACGCACTACACGCCGAATTTCTCCGGTTATCTCGACCAGGCCCAGCGCAACCTCATCGAGACCTACCTCGATCCCAGGGTCTGGAGCTACTGGGTGCTCGAGTCGATGTGGGGGCATTTCAACTTCAGCAACTTCGACCCGGCGCGCAAGGACAACGTCATGCTGACCGGCTACCTCGGCCTGCAGGTCAACGGTTACATGCTGGCGAGCGGCGATCGCCGTTACGGTGAGCCCGGCAGCCTGACCTTCCGCCTGAACGAACGCACCGCCTACCCACACGACGCCCATACCATCGCCGGCTCGGTGCTGGCCAACCTCGAGCGTTCGGATTTCTGCCTCTTCCCGTGCGAACCGAACTGGATCTACCCGGTGTGCAACATGTACGGCCTCGGTTCGATCGCCGCGCACGACGCCGTCTTCGGCACGCGCGACGCGCCGCGCATGCTGCCGCGCTGGCTGGACCAGCTCGAGCGCGAGTTCGTCGACGACAAGGGTTCCATCGTCGGCCTGCGTTCCTACCTGACCGGGCACGCGCTCGGCATCTTCAACGGCGAGGCCGGCTTCGCCTTCTTCGCCAACGTCTTCTCGCCGGCGCTGGCGCGCCGCTTGTGGGCGGTGGGTCGCCGCGAACTCGGTTTCTGCGTCGCGCCCGACGGCGAGGGCCGTCCGCGCCTGAGCATCCCGCGCGAGGCGCTGAGCTTCCTCGACACCATCGACGTCGGTCACTACCGGCCGGGGATGCTGTTCGCCTATGCCGCGGTCGCCATCTGCGGGCGCGAGTTCGGCGATCACGAACTGGCTGAGGCCGCCATCCGTTCAATGGACCAGGATTGCGGACGGGTCGAGGAGGACGGCGCGATCTACTACAAGACCGCCTCGGGCCTGGCCAATGCCTGGGCCATCGAGGCCAAGCTGCTCGGCACCGGCGGGTTCCGCAACACCTTCGTCAAGGGGCCGCCGGCGGAAACCCGTACC
The DNA here is from genome assembly GCA_050184115.1 of Gammaproteobacteria bacterium. Classification (GTDB taxonomy): domain Bacteria; phylum Pseudomonadota; class Gammaproteobacteria; genus JACKNG01. The sequence goes on from JBFXAQ010000016.1 coordinate 67,577, forward strand.
GGCCCGCTGCTGGCCGCGGCCAGCTACCCGGACGTGCTGGTGGCCAAGGCCTACAGCCATGGCGAGGATCTCGAACTCGTGCTCTACCCGGGGCGTGCGGCCGGCGTGCAGACGCTCGGCTTCGAGCGGCTGCGGCCAGGCCGGCGTTACCGCGTCGAGGGCGGCGAGGGGGCGGTGGTCGAGGCCGACGACCAGGGCCGCGCGCGGCTCGACGTCCGTCTCGAAGGCCGAACCGCGTTGACCCTGCTGCCGCTCGCCTGAGCGCGCTCAGGCCGACGCCCGGGCGTATTCCGTGCGCAGGCGGGCGACGAGCGCCGCCACCGGCGGTACGTCGGTCACCGCCGACACCGAGTGGCCGGCGCTCCACACGTCGGCCCAGCGCCGGGCGCCGCTGCTGCCGGCGGGGCCGAAGCGGGCGCGCGCCTCGGCCGCGTCGGGCTTCTCCGGCAAGCTCGCGAGATCGAGACCGGCCGCCGCGATCGAGGGCGCGAGGAAGCTCGTCGGCAGACCGGTGAAGGCGCTGCTCAGCACCACGTCGTCCATCGAGCTGTCGACCAGCATGCGCTTGTAGGCCGCGCTCGCCAGGCTCTCCTGCGTGGCGATGAAGCGCGTACCCATGTAGCCGAGGTCGCAGCCGAGCGCGACGGCCGCGCGCAGCGCGACGGCGTCGCCGATGCCGCCGGCGAGCACGACGGGGCCGTCCCAGCGCGCGCGCACCGCCCGCACGAAGGCGAAGGGGTTCAGCCAGCCGGTCTGGCCGCCGGCGCCGGCGGCCAGCAGGACCAGGCCATCGACGCCGTCGGCAATGGCCTTGTCGACGTGGCGGAGCGTCGCGACATCGGCGTAGACCTGGCAGCCGGCGGCATGCAGCGTGGGCACCACGGCACGCGGCGAGCCGACGCTGGTGATGACCAGCTCGCAGGCATGGGCGGTGATCACGTCGATGTCCGCCGCGAGGGTGGCGGGGTCGCGACGCATGATGAGATTCGGGCAGTAGGGCGCGTGCGGCCGCCCCGCCGCGCGGGCCGCGGCGGCGGCCTCGTCGAGCCGGTCCAGCCAGGTGGCGAACTCGGCGTGGTCGCGGCAGTTGGCGGTGGGGAAGGCGCCGACCACGCCGGCGGCGCAGGCTGCCGCGACGAGTTCCAGCCCGGAGACGCGCAGCATGGGCGCGGCGATCAGCGGCAGGGCGAGGCGATCGGCGAACGGCAATGCCTTCATCGCGGCGCTCCGCGGCTGCGGTCGGTGCGCCGCAGGGCGTCGATCTTGCGTTGCAGGAACCAGCAGAACCAGCCGCGGTACTTCACCTGCAGTTCCGGCCTCATCCAGTCCTTGCCGGTGACGCGGCCGCGACACTCGGCGCTGCCACAGCGACAAGCGAGGTCGTAATCGAGGTCGTCGGTCGTCGCCCAGTCGTGGGTGAGTTCCTCGCCGGCCACGATGTCGCGCATGGCGACGAAGACGATCTGGCCCTGGATGGCGCAGTTCGGCGCGCAGGAATGGTTGAGGTAGACCATTGAGCCCTCGCGCGCATCGGCGTCGACCGGCGCGATGAAGAGGTCCTCGCTCAACTGGATCTCGGCCGCACCGAGGGTCGGTTCGAGCGCGCGCCATTGCGCCGCGCTGAGCACGTGGCCGCCCTTGACCGCGACGATGTCACCGGCCGCGATGGGCGCGGTCGCAAACAGGCCGCGGCCGTGGATGGGACTCTCGCGCACGGCCGTGGCCGGCGCGCGGTAGCTCAGATCCATTGACGAAAGGGTCGGCGCCCGGCGCGCGTCAGCGCGCCTCGGGCGCTCGCCCGGCAAGGCGCTCGACCAACGCGGCGTGTGCCGCGGGATCGACCGGACGATGCTTGACGGTGGTGGAGGCCGGGTAGTTGGCGAGGGTGTTGCCGCCGCGCCAGTCGTGCGCCGGGCGCACTGGGCGCGGCGCGAAGCCGCCTCCGCAGTTGGGGCAGACACCGGCCAGAACGTCGTCGACGCAGGCGGCGCAGAACGTGCACTCGAAGGAGCAGATGCGGGCATCGGTGGCCGCCGGTGGCAGGGCCTTGTTGCAGTGTTCGCAGGTCGGGCGCAGTTCGAGCATGGCCGGGCCTCCAGGGTCGGGGGCCCAATCCTACGCGGTGCGCGGGACGCCTCAAAGCGCGCGGGACGCGCGACGCCGGCGGCGCCCGGCGAACAGTGCGGCGCCGACGACGAAGGTAAGCGCACAGGCACCGTTCACGGCATCGATCGAGAACCAGGCCGCCAGCGGGTTGCCGGGCAGGAGTGGCCACAGCGCGAGCGCATCCACGTGCATGAAGGCATCGAGCAGCCAGTGGGAGTAGACGCCGAGCGCGCCGCCCCAGGCCGCGGCGCGCCAACCGATGGTGGTGGGCGTGCCGAGGCGGCAGCGCAGGGTCGGCGGCAGTCCTGCGTTCCAGCGCCGCAGGACGAGTTCGCCGAGCGGTTTGCCGAGCAGAACGGTCGGCACGAGGGCGAGGCTCGCGCCGGCCAGGGTATTGGTCCAGCCGTGCAGCGGTTCGGCGCCGAGCAGGAGGCGCAGGATCACCTCGACGTCCAGCACGAGCTGCGCAAACGCGAACACCACCAGGCTCAGGCGCGCGTCGACCAGCCCTTTCAGGACGAGACCCGGGCCGAGGTGCAGCGGGGTGATGGGCATGCTTGCAGGCGCCGCGGCGCGCCGGTCAGTTGTCCGTCATGTACTCGTCGAAGTGGGCGATGTAGTCATCGAGATTTTCGGCCAGGCTGTCGCGGAACTGGGCGGCGAACTGCGCCAGCAGGCGGTCGCGCGCTTCGGCCAAGGCCGCGGCGTCGTCGAAACTGCAGGCGCCGAGCCAGGCGTGGAAGCGCGCCGTGGCGTAGAGCATCGAGGTGCTGACCCGGGTACGGGTGCTGTCGTCGAGTTGTTCGTTGGCGAGCTCGATGTGGGCATCCACGCGGTCGTGGAAATGGGCGTCGACGTGGTCTGGCATGGGCCGGGTCCGCGGATGGGGGGCGCCATGCTAACTGCCTGCCGGGGCCGGGGACAGCCGCCGCCGCGTACGGGGGCTGCACTGCGGCGCGCCGGCGGCGGCCGCCGCGTCAGGCGACGTCGTGGAAGCGACTGTCATCAAAAGAACAGATATTGGCAGGAGAGTGCATTGCTGGTGCAGTGCGGCGCTGGCTAGCATCCTCGCCCGTCGTGCAGCCCGCCGGTCCCGGGCCACGGCCGCGGTCGCGCCCGAGACACGGCACGGCGGCGCTAGAGCAAGCGGCCACCCTGGGGAGACCACACCATGTCGAAGCTGCTGATCGAGAAGCGTGGCGCCGTCACGCTGCTGACCCTGAACCGTCCCGAGGTACACAACAACGTCGACGACGAACTGGCCTGCCTGCTCGCCGACGCCATCATCGATTTCGGCAACGACGACACGCAGAAGGTCCTGGTCATCGCCGGCGCCGGCGGCGTGACTTTCTGCGCCGGCGCCAACCTGAAGGGCATGCGCGAACTCTTCGAACACCGCCATACCGCGGACGCCGGTCCCATGGGCTTCTGCAAGCTCGATCCGGGCAAGCCGACCATCGCCGCGCTGAACGGCAACTGCTGGGCGGGCGGGGTCGAGCTCGCGGTGTGGTGCGATATCCGCATCCTCGACGAGAACGCCAGGATGGGCCTGCTCAACAAGCGCTGGGGCCTGCCCCTCGCCGACGGCGGTACGCAGCGCCTGCCGCGCCTGCTCGGCTACGGCAACGCGCTGTACCTGATCGAAACCGGCATGGAGATCGAGGCCGATCGCGCGCTCGCCATGGGCCTGGTGCAGGAAGTGGTCGACGCCGGTACCGCGCTGGACCGTGCCATGGCGCTTGCCGCGCACATCGCCGGCTATCCGCAGGGCGGCATCCGCGCTGACCGCAAGGCGGCGCTCGCCACCATCGGCATGTCGCTCGAGGATGGCCTCGCGCTCGAGGTCGAACTCTGTCACAAGCCCTCGGTGGCGCCCGAGGCGATGGCCGGCATGGACAGCTTTGCCAAGGGCTCGCGGCCCGAGCCGCCGCGCCAGCCGGCCCGTACCCGCAACAGCGGACGCGGCTGAGGTCCGCGTCGCGTGCAAGGTCCGGAACCCGCGCCGGAACCGGGGACAAGCGCCATGGCGAACATCGAGATCGTCGACCAGACCTTCCGCGACGGTCAGCAGAGCCTGTGGGGCATGCGCATCCGCACCGGCATGCTCGCGGAGGTTGCACCGCTGGTGAACCGCGCCGGCTACCGCGCGCTCGACATCACCGGCAGCTCGATGTTCGAGTGCACGGTGCGCTATTCGAAGGAGGATCCCTGGGAGGGCCTCGATCTCTGGCGCCAGTGGATGCCGGACGTACCGTTCCGGTGTGGTGTCGGTTCGAACCGCATCGGCACGTTCGGCATGACGCCGGAATGCCTGCTCGATCTGTGGGTGCGCACGCTCATCCGTCACGGGCTGGACAGCTTCTGGGTCTACGACTGTCTCTACAACCTCGACCAGATGCAGCGCCTGTGCCGGGTCATCGCCGAGGCCGGCGGCCAGGCGCTCGGCGCCATCATGTACGGCATCTCGCCCGTGCACACCGACGCATGGTTCGCCGCACGGGTACGCGAGATGGCGAGCTGGGGTTGCGTGTCGGGTATCTACGTCGAGGACGCGCCTGGCATTCTCACCCCCGAACGCGCGCACACCCTGGTGCCGGCACTGTTGCAGGCAGCCGGCGAGCTGCCGGTCGAGTTTCACTTCCACAACACCACCGGCATGGGTGCGTACAACTACGTCGTCGCCATCGAGGCCGGCGCGCGCATCCTCCACACCTGCGTGCGCTCGATGGCCAACGGCCCGTCCCTGCCGTCGACCGAACAGACCCTGGAGAACGTGCGCTGGCTCGGTCACAGCCACGGGGTCGACGAATCCGTGCTGCCGCTGATCTCCCATCACTGCGCGCGCATCGCGAAGCAGGAAGGCTGGGAGGTGGGCGTGCCGAACGAGTACTCGGCCTTTGCTTACCGTCATCACCTGCCGGGCGGCATGACGGGTACGCTCAAGAAGCAGCTCGCCCAGTACGGCATGGCGGACCGGCTCGGCGAAGTGCTGGAGGAGACGGTGCGCGTGCGCGCGGAGATGGGGCATCCGATCTCGGCCACGCCGTTCTCGCAGATCATCGGCATCCAGTCGGTGCTGAACGTCGTCACCGGCGAGCGCTGGGGCACGGTGCCGGACGAGTCCGTGCTCTACCTCGGCGGGCACTACGGCACGCCGCCAGCGCCGGTCGACGAGAACGTCAAAGACAAGGTGCTGAACTCCGAGCACGGCAAGCGCTTCGCCGGCTGGCAGCGCCCGCAGCCGGGCCTGAAGGAAGTACGCCAGCAATACGGCGGAAAACACCTCAGCGACGAGGAACTGCTGCTGCGCTACCTGGCACCAGCCGAGGATCTCGCCGCCACCCGTGCCGCCGGCCCGGCGAAGCGCGGTTACGATTTCCACGACCGCATGAGCATGAACGATCTGCTCAATCACCTGGTGACCCTGAAACGCCCGCGCCAGGTGGTGGTGTCCGGGTGCACCGGCGAACTCGTCCTGAAACGCTCCGAGGCCGGCTTCACCGCCGTCGGCGCCGGCACCACGGGAGAACCCGCATGAACATGAGACTGAGTCCGTTCGACGATTACCCCTTCCACCAGGCGCCGACCCCGTTCGCCACCGTCTACACCTCGGACGCTCATTACAACGACGGTTATTTCTGCGCCTTCTATGCCGCCGAGTGGTATTTCTGCACGGGCCTGCGCCTGCATCCCAACGTCAACGTCATCGACGGCTGGGCGACCGTCGCCCACGCCCGGCGCCAGACCTCGGTGCGCGCCTCGCGCGCGCTGCATCCGCGCTACGGCGAACTCGCCGTCGGGCCCATTCGCTACGAGATCGTCGAACCCATGCGCAAGCTGCGTCTCGTCGCCGGCGACAACCCGGGCGGGGTCGAGTTCGACGTCGTGCTCGAAGCGCAGGCGCCGCCCGTCGTCGAGGACCGCTACCAGCACTTCAAGTACGGCGCGGTGGTCAACGACCTCATCCGCTACACCCAGATCTGCCGCGCCACCGGGCGTGCCCGTGTCGCCGGCCAGAACCTCGACATCGACGGCTGGCACGCCATGCGCGACCACTCCTGGGGCGTGCGCTCGTCGATGGCGGTGCCGACGGGCATCAAGGGCGTCGATCGACTCGACGCCGAGGCGGTGCGCCGCGCGCTGCGCATGTGGGTGCCGTTCCAGGTTGCCGATCACTGCGGCTTCTACAACACCCACGAGGCGCCGGATGGCACGCCGATCGATTTCGAAGGGCGGCTCGATTATGCCGACGGGCGTTCCGTGCACCTGACGGCGGTGCGCCACCAGCTCGACTACATTCCCGGCACGCGCTGGCCGCGCGGCGGCACGATCGAACTCGACGGCGACGACGGCGCGACGCGCCGCTACACCCTGGAACTGCGCGGTACCCCGGCCGACGTGCAGGGCGGCGGCTATTACCGCGGCTGGCGCGACGGGCTTTCGGCCGGCGTCTACCGTGGCGCCGAGGTGCTCGAGCACGACACCTACGACGCGAGCCCCGCGGCCGAGGCCGGCGGGCCGCCGCATGTGCCGCCGAAACACCGCCTCGGCCCGACCGAGTTCCCGATGGTGATGGTGGAGGCGAACGGTGCGCGCGGCATGGCGCACTTCGAGCACACCATGAACGGCCCCTACCCGAGGTACGGATTCGAATGAGCCTGGAACCGTCCGACATCCGCCGCCTGCTCGATGCCTTCGAGCGGTCCGACTGGACCGAGATCCGCCTGTCCGTCGACGGCGTCGAGGTCTTCATCAGCGCCAGCGACGAGGTCGAGGCGCCGGCCGCCACCCCGCGCGAGTCCACCATGAAAGCGACTCCGGCTGCGAGGCCGGCGGCGCCTGCGCCCGCGGCGCCCCCGGTTGCGAGGCCCGTGGCGGATATCCCGGACGGTGAAGCGGTGCGCTCGCCATCGCCCGGCATCTTCTGGCGTTCGCCAGCGCCCGGCGCGCCGCCCTTCGTCGAGGTCGGCCAGCACGTCGAGGCGGGCACGGTGGTGTGCATCGTCGAGGTCATGAAACTCATGAACCGGGTCGTCGCCGGCGTCGCCGGCACCGTCGTCGCCATCGTCGTCGACAACAGCCAGCAGGTCGCGCGCGACCAGGCGCTGGTGATCGTCCGCCCGGACGCCGCCTGATGCGGTACCGCCCGCTGCGGCGCGTGCTCATCGCCAACCGCGGCGAGATCGCCGTGCGCATCGCGCGGGCCTGTTTCGACGAGGGCATCGAGTGCGTCGCCGCGGTGTCCGAGGCCGACCGCGACAGCCTCGCCGCGCGCCTTGCCGACGGCGCCATCTGCATCGGGCCGGCGGCGGCGACGGCGAGCTATCTCAACGTCGGTGCGGTGGTCGGCGCCGCCATCGCCGCGCGCTGCGATGCCATCCATCCCGGCTATGGTTTCCTCTCCGAGCGCGCCGAACTGGCGCAGGCCTGCGCCGACCACGGCCTTACCTTCGTCGGCCCACCGGCGGACGTCATCCGCCGCGGCGGCGACAAGGTCGAAGCGCGCCGCGCGGCGCGGGCCCTCGGCATCCCCGTGGGCGAGGGCTCGGATGCCATCGCGAGCGCCGCCGAGGCGCGGCGCATCGTCGCCGGCATCGGCTACCCCGTGCTGCTCAAGGCGGCGGCCGGCGGCGGCGGGCGTGGCATGGTCCAGGTCCACGGCGAGGCTGAACTGGAGGAAGCCTTCCTGCGCGCCTCGACCGAGGCGAAACAGGCCTTCGGCGACGGCACCCTGTTCCTCGAGCGTTACGTCACCAACGCCCGCCACGTCGAGGTGCAGGTGCTCGCGGACGGCCAGGGCCACGTCATCCATCTCGGCGAACGCGACTGCTCCTGCCAGCGTCGCTACCAGAAGCTGGTCGAGGAGGCACCGGCCGCGGCCGTACCTGCCCATCTGCGCGCGACGATCGGAGAAGCGGCCGTGCGCCTCGCCCGCGCGCTCGACTACGTCGGTGCCGGCACCATGGAATTCCTCGTCGACCTCGATCGCGAGGCCTTCTCCTTTCTCGAGGTGAACACGCGGGTGCAGGTCGAGCACCCCGTGAGCGAGATGATCACCGGCGTCGACATCGTGCGCGCGCAACTGCGCATTGCCGGCGGCGCGCCGCTCGGGCTCACTCAGGACGACGTCGTCCTGCGCGGACATGCCATCGAGGTGCGCATCAACGCCGAGCAGCCGGCGCAGGGTTTCCTGCCCTCGCCGGGGCGGATCGAACGCTGGGTCCTGCCGCAGGGCGAGGGCATCCGTGTCGACACCCATTGCCACGACGGCTACGTGGTCGGCGCGCACTACGACTCGATGGTGGCCAAGCTCATCTGCTGGGGCGAGAGCCGCGCCGCCGCAGCCGATCGCCTTCATCGCGCACTCGGCCGCGTGCGCATCGAGGGCATAGCGACCACCGTGCCGCTGCTGCGCGATCTCGTCGGGCACGGTGACTTCCGCGCCGATCGCATCAACACGTGCTGGCTGGAGGATCACTTCCTGCCCGGGTGGACCGCCCGCCATGGCGGCGTGGACGCAGCGGCATGAACGCGCTCGGTGCACGGCCGGCGGTGACCCCGGTGACCGACCTGCCGACCGCTGCCGTCATCCGTTACCTCGACGACCGCGGGCTCGGCAGCGGCCCGCTGGAAGTCACGCGCATCGGTGACGGCCATTCGATGCTGACCTTTGCCATCCGCCGCGACGGTGCTCACCTGGTGCTGCGCCGACCGCCACCGCCGCCCTTGCCGCGCGGCTTCCACGACGTGTTGCGCGAAGCGCGCATCATCCGGGCCCTGGACGGTCGGCTGCCCGTTGCGCCGGTACTGGCCGTGTGCGACGACGACACGGTCATCGGCGCGCCGTTCTACGTCAGCGCGTTCGTCGACGGTCACGTGCTCGCTGACAGCGTGCCGGCGCTGTTCGCCGACACCGGCGCCCGTCGACGTATCGGCGAATGCGTCATCGACACCCTGCTCGCGCTGCACTCGCTCGATCCGCACGAAGTCGGCCTGGCCGATTTCGGCCGTCCCGCGGGCTTCCTCGAACGCTACGTCGCGCGCTACGTCCGTTACTGGGCGGCGAGCAAGACACGCGAGATCCCGGCCTTCGATGCCGTCAGCCAGTGGCTCACGGCGAACCTGCCGGCGGCCAGCGCGGCAACGGTGGTGCACGGTGATTACCGCATCGGCAACCTCATGTTCGCGCCGACCCTGCCCGTCCGTCTCGCCGCGGTACTCGACTGGGAGATGGCGGCACTTGGCGATCCCTTGGTCGACCTCGGTTACCTCACTGCGCTGTGGGTGCAGCCGGACGACCCGCCGCTCAAGTTCTTCGAGCTGTCCGACGCGGTGCGCGCGGGCGGCTTCCATACCCGCGAAGAGCTGGTGGAACGTTATGCCGTCGGCGCGCGCGTCGATGTCGCCGATTGGCGCTGGTACGAAGTGCTCGCGTTGTGGCGCCTTGCGCCGATGATGGAAGGCAACTACCGCCGCGCCGTGGCCGGCGAGGTGATCAATCCCTACCTCAGCGAATTCGGCGACGGCGCGGTGGAACTGGCCGAGCGCGCACTGGCGATCACCCGCGGTGAGATCTGAAGCGAGCGCGTGACCTCGGGGAGCGGAGGAGCATGAGTACGAAACCAGCAGCACACAAGTGGGCACGCCCGCCGCAGTCGCGCACCGTGTCCTTCTACCATCGGCGCGTGGCGGAACTGTTCGCTGCGCGCATCGCGGCCAGCGGCAGGCGCTGGGAGGACGCGGTGTGGGACGACAGCCTCGCCCTGACGGCCGCCGATTACCAGGCACTGGAGGACGAACTCCTCGCCAGCGGGCTGCGCTTCCAGATGTCGGCCGGCATCTCGATCGCCGAGGCACCGGAGAAGTACGAACAGGCGGTCGCCGCCGGTGGTCTCGACGATGTCCAACCCGATGCGCAAGGCCGCCGCCTCGCCGGGCACGGCGACAACGTCTTCCACGTTGCCACCGACATCATCGGCACGGCGCGCTTCATCAGAAGCGTCGACATCGTCATGGACATGCTCGACCACGGCGTACCGCCCGACACCATCGCCGTCATCGACGACTCCGGCGGCACCCTCACCGCGCCCATCCTCGAGGGCTTCAAGGCCGTGGTGTGCAAGGGCGGCTCGGTGCGCTCGCACCTCGGCATCCTCACCCGCGAATACCGCATCCCGTGCCTGATGAATGCCGAGGTACGCGGGCTCGCCGAAGGCGACCGCGTGCAGGTGGAATACAGCGTGGCGGCGAAACCACCCTACGAGGACGCCGACGGCACGGGCCGTGCACGGGTGTGGAAGCTGCCGGCGGAGGCGGGACGGTGAGTCATACCCACACGTACACGGAACTCCTGCGGCTCAACGCCTGGATCCGCAAGAACGCCGACACCTGGCATTTCCACTGCGCCACGCGCACGGTGCAGGAATCGAAGCTGTTCCCGGTGCCGGCCTACATGGTGGTGTCCTACCTGCAGGCCTTCTACCGTTACCCGTCGCTGCTGCGCCGCCTGGCCGCGCGGACGAGCCCCGAGGCGATCGGCGACCGCCTGCGCGAGACCTCGACCAAGGGCAGCATCATCAGCCTGTCCTGCGTGCCCGAGTTCTACCTTGCCGGCCGCCAGACCCTGATCGAGCTCGGTCTCATGCGTTCGACCGATGCCCTGGACGACCTCGTCTTCGTCGAGGATTTCGCCGAACGCCTGAACCTCGCCTACCACCGCAACCACGCCCACGTGCTGCCGTCCGACTGCAACCTGCGCGCGCAGCTGCTGCCCGAGCGCCGCCTGCAGGTGTTCGAGGCCGATGCCATCGGCATGCGCGCGGGCGACCGCCTGCACACGGCGCTCAAGCGTTTCATGGCTACGGCCAACCAGTACGCGCTCTTGTCGCACTGCGAATCGCGCCTCGGTATCTGGAACCACGGGCCCTACCGGTGCCGGCCCAACGAGGAGATGCTGGTGCGCGGGTTCGTCGACCTCGGCGAATGCGACCTGCCCTGGCTCGATGGCATCGCGCACGAGGTCAGCCACAACAACCTGACCCTCCCGACCATCGTCAAGGACACCCACTTCCACATCGTCGACGACTGGGCGAGCTTCGAGGCGACGCCGGCCTTCGAACACGACAACGTCGTTGCCGTCGGCCTCTACACCTCGGATTTCCTCTCCGATGGCGAGATCCCGGTGGCGATGGACAACGCCGCCACCCTGGCCGAGTTCCTCGATCACGAGAACGACGTGCTCGGCCGCGCCACCCGCGCATTGTGGAAGCGCATGGCCGGCTGGTCGCGCGACCAGATGATCGACGCCGGCGCGATGGTCTACGCCGCCGTCGCCAAGGATCTCTTCCACGTTGCCGGCGACTACCGGCCGGACGAATGGTTCACCATCGATGCACGCGCCCAGGCGGTGAAGCCGCTCCTGAACGACGAGTACGCGCGTGACTTCCTCGCCGAACTGCTCGGCCACATCAGCCTGCCGGCGCAGCAGGGTTCGCCCTACGCTATGAACAAGTGGTTCGACGGCCAGGGCGACATGTGGACGCCGGTGCCTTACGCGGTGCTCGACGGCGCTGCGCACACCCTCACCAGCGGGCCGCTGCACGCGGGCTGGACCACGCTCGAACCCAAGTGCGGGCCGTATCTCACCAGCCGCGGCAAGCTCTCGCTCGACGAGTACAACGCGCTCGCCGCGACGTTCACGCCCGCGACCTGCACGCCGCGTTTCCGCTACCTCGACGACGCCTGGCTGCGCGAGCACGCCGACAGCCCGCTGGCCGACGAGCTCTACCGCCTCGACCAGCGCGGCTCGAGGAACCTCGCCGGGCGTGGCGCCGGTGTCACGCGCGAAGAACTGGATGCGATACGCGCAAGGAACGACGTTGCCGCGACGCCGCCGCCCGCTTCGAGCACGGACATTGCCTTTCTCGCCGTACATGGCCTGGCGGTGAAGAAATCGGCCAGCGCGGCCGAGGTGGCAGCGTTGATGGGCGCCGATGTCACGGCGATCGAAGCGGCACTGGCCGCAGCGGTCGAAGCTGGCCAGGCCGTGGCCGGGTCGGGCAAACACGTCGTCAGCCCGGCCGGGCGCGCCTGGCTCGAGGCAGCCTACCCGGTGGTATGTGCCGGGCACCGCGCCGAGCCTGCGTTCGCGGCGGCCTACGCGCGATTCGAAGTCATCAACCGCCAGTTGCTCGCGCTGATGACCCGCTGGCAGACGCGCGACGTCGGCGGCGAGGCCGTGGCCAACGATCACTCGGATCCGGCCCATGACGTTCGCGTGATCGACGAACTCGGCGCGCTGCACGAGCGCGCCGCGCCTGCCCTGAAGTGCTTCGGCGATTTCGAAGCCAGGCTGGGCCGCTACTTCGAACTGCTGGAAGCCGCCTACGATCGCGTGCTCGACGGTGAGATCGACTACATGAGCGGGGTGCGCGTACCGAGCTACCACTCGGTCTGGTTCGAGATGCACGAAGACCTGCTGCGGCTGCTCGGCCGCACCCGCGAGCCCTGACGCCGCCACTCGACGGCAGCGTACGAGAATCCACGAGGAGTCCGAACATGAGCTACGAAACCCTGGTCTACAGCACCGATGGCGCCATCGCGACCATCACCCTGAACCGTCCCGAAGACCTCAATACCATCGTGCCCCCGATGACCGACGAACTCGAGGCGGCGGTGGCGCAAGCCGTGCGCGACCAGGCCATCAAGGTCATCGTGCTGCGCGGCGCCGGGCGCGCCTTCTGCGCGGGGTTCAATTTCAGCGGCGGCTTCCACCAGTGGGACGACGGCCTCACCACCGCCGGCAAGTGGGATGCCGGCAAGGATTTCGTCATGACCTGCTCGCCGGTGACCGGCTGGGTACCCAAGTTCATGAGCCTGTGGCACAGCCCCAAGCCCGTCATCGCCATGGTCCATGGCTGGGCGCTGGGCGGCGGCAGCGAGATGGCGCTCTGCGCCGACATCGTGCTGATGAGCGAGGACGCTCGCATCGGCACGCCGTACTCGCGCATGTGGGGCTGTCACCACGCCGGCATGTGGGTGCATCGCCTGGGGCTGGCCAAGGCCAAGGAACTGGCGCTCACCGGGCGCCCGTTGTCGGGCATCGAGGCCGTCGAGTGTGGCCTCGTCAACAAGGCCGTGCCGTTCGCGGAACTCGAGGGCGAGGCCTACAAGCTGGCCGCGGAACTGTGCTCGATCCCGCTCTCGCAGCTCGCCTGCATGAAGCTCGTCGTCAACCAGGCCTACGAGAACATGGGCTTGAAATCGACCCAGTTGCTCGGCTCGGTGCTCGACGGCCTGATGCGCAACACCCCGGAAGCCGACGCCTTCATCGACCTTGCGCAGAACGCCGGCGTGCCCGCGGCGGTCGCCCAGCGCGACGCCCTGTTCGGCGACTATTCCCAGGCGCCGGCGGAGGGCAAACCGGATCCGCGGAACAGCTACCCGGCGCCGAAGTCATGAAGAACTCACTGCCAGCGCGGGCATTCCGCGCGGCAGGTGATGCGGAGGTGCGGTAGTGGCCCATATCGACATCGTCGAGCAAACCTTCCGCGACGGCCAGCAGAGCCTGTGGGGCATGCGCCTGCGTGGCGGCATGCTGGAGCGTGTCGCGCGGCAGATGGACGACGCGGGGTTCCGCGCCATCGAAGTCACCGGCAGCTCGCTGATGGAATGCAGCGTGCGCTATTCGAAGGAAGATCCCTGGGAGAGCCTGGACCTGTGGCGGCAGTGGATGCCAACCGCGGAACTGCGCGCGCCGGTGTGCCAGAACCGCATCGGCACCTTCGGCATGACTCCCGACGTGCTGATGGACCTGTACTGCCAGACGTTGGTGAAGCACGGCATCGACGCCTTCTGGATCTACGACTGCCTCTACAACATGGACGGCATGAAGCGGCTGTCCGAGACCATCCACGCCGCCGGCGCCAGGGCCATGGGCGCCATCATGTACGGCATCTCGCCCGTGCACACCGACGACTGGTTCGCTGCGCGCGTGCGCGAGATGGTGAGCTGGCCGGGCATCAGCGGCATCTACGTCGAGGATGCGCCGGGCATTCTCAGCCCCGAGCGCGCGCGCACGCTGGTACCGGCGCTGATCGCGGCGGCCGGCGACAAGCCCATCGAGTTCCAGTTTCACAACAACACCGGCATGGGCGCCTACAACTACGTCATCGCCATCGAGGCCGGCGCGCGCTGCCTGCATACCTGCGCGCGATCGATGGCCAACGGCCCATCGCTGCCCTCGACCGAGCAGACGCTGGAGAACCTCCGCTGGCTCGGTCACACGCATGCCGTCGACGAGGCCGTGCTGCCGCTGATTTCCGATCACTGCGCGCGTATCGCCAAGCAGGAGGGCTGGGAGGTCGGCGTGCCCAACGAGTACTCGGCCTTTGCCTACCGCCACCACTTGCCCGGCGGCATGACGGGGACGCTCAAGAAGCAGCTCGCGCAGTACGGCATGGAAGACCGCCTCGAAGAAGTGCTGGAGGAGACGGTGCGCGTACGCGAGGAGATGGGCCATCCGATCTCGGCGACACCCTTCTCGCAGCTGATCGGAATTCAGTCGGTGCTGAACGTGGTCACCGGCGAGCGCTGGTCGACCGTGCCCGACGAAGTCGTACTGTATCTCTACGAGCACTACGGCACGCCGCCGGCGCCGCTCTGTGAAGCCGTGAAGGACCGCGTATTCGCCTCCGAGCAAGGTCGGCGCCTGGCCGACTGGACGCGTCCGCAGCCGACGCTCGTCGAGGTTCGCCAGCAGTACGGCGGCAGCCGGATCTCCGACGAGGAACTCATACTGCGCTACCTGGTGCCGCCCGAGGATCTCGCCGCGGCGCGCGCCGCGGGGCCGGTCAAGCGCACCTATGAGTACCACGACGACATGACACTCAAGGACCTGCTCGATCACCTGATGACCTTGAAGCGTGCACGGCAGGTGCACGTGCGGCGCCCCGAGGGCGAACTGGTCATGAAGAAATCCTGAGGGCCTGCCGGGGCGGTCTCAGGACAACGGGCGTGCGCGGGGTGCGCCGTCGGTCACACCGTCGCCAGGCGGGTGTCGAAGTCCAATCCCGAGGGCAGGAACGGCGACGGAGTCGTTTCACATACGGCGCCGCGTAGCCGCGCGGCGCCTCATCCCGCAACGGAGAGAATCCCATGACAGCAGTGATGCACGCGCAACAGAACCCGGTCAAAGTGATCGCCGGCGCGGCTTCGCAGGCCGGTTGGCGTGATTGTGGTCCAGGCATCGAGGTCAAGGTACTGGCCGTCGACCCGCTCAACCACAGTGTCGAGTACCTCGCGCGCACCGGCCCTGGTCATGCCACCGGCCTGCACCGCCACCACGCCGAGGCCTACATCTTCATCCTCGCAGGCAGCGTCACCAACGTGACCACCGGGGTCGAGTTCCGGCCCGGCGATTTCTGCCACCAGCCGGTCGACGACGAACACGAAGAGGTCACCGGCCCCGACGGCGCCATGGCCTACGTCTCGCAGCGCGGCGCGGGCGATCTCATGGCGGAGTTCTTCGACGCCGAGGGCGAGGTCGTGGCGCGCTACAGCCTGGCGGATTTCGCTGCGTTGATGGGCTGAGCCCCGCGCCTCCGCCGGGCACCGGTCCGGTAGTGTCCGCGCTGCCTTCCCCGGTATTGCGCGATGAACCAAAAAAAAAGCGGGGCCAATGGCCCCGCCCGATAACGGGATATACGTAGGCGGTGTCAGCTCTTCGACGTGCGCCGCTGACGCCACGCGCCGACAAGGCCGAGGGCGACGAGGCCGAGCGAGACCGGCTCCGGTACGTTCTGGACCGGGGCCACCGAGCTGTACAGCGCGATGTCGACATAACGCCAGCCACCCGTGTTGGCGCGGAAGTTCGAGCCGAACTGGTCGTTGGTGTAATCCAGATCGAAGTTGTTGCTATAGGGCGAATTGAACGCCAGTTCGTGCCAAGCCATCGGCAGCAGCGTGTGATTCAGACCGTGCAGCATGGCGTTGGTGAAGGCGCCGGTGATCGTGTCCGGACGGGTGATATCGGCGCAGCACTGGTTCCAGTCGGCGGCAACGATACCGCTGTAGGTCGCCGAACCCTTGGTGCCGTCAGCGAACTCGACATAGATGCCGACGCGGTCGGCGAAGAGGTCATCGCTGTTGCCCCAGGGGTCACTGAGGATGTCGTTGATGACGTTCTCGACGTCTCGCCACGTGCTCACCAGGCCCATGCCCTCGAGGGTCAGGGGCACTGCGAACGCGGAACTGGAAAGCGAGAGCAACGCGACGAAGAGCCAGGTTTTCGGGTGCATATTCATGACGATGAGGTCCTCCTGCGTCGTCAAAACGGACGACAGGGAATTTCGCCGCAATAATCGCGCCGATTTAATAACCCATTGAGTTATATAAAGAATCGACATGCGGTTGCGACGCGGTTGTAAAATCTTCTGACAATTTCGCGGGCCGTACGGACGCAACCCGAACAGAAATTCCTCACTGTCACCGCCGATCCACACCTTCCACCGCACGCTCATGCTGTCGGGCCGTACCTCGGGTACTTCACCCCTGGTTTAGCTAACGTTTTGTTATTTATATGAATTATTTTTTGCCACGCCCCGGAGGCCGCCGCTCTGACGCGGCGGTCTATTCCGTTGCCCGCCTCGAGCGCAGCGCGCGGATGAGCGCCGCATGACCGTGTAAAGAACGTCAGACGCAACCGACTGCAACCCGCATCGTCCCCGCGGGGCTGTGGGCGACCCGCGATCGACACCAAGTTGATTCTTCGAGTCCGGCCCCGGCAGCCGGCCGCGCTCGCCCTGCTGCTGGCCGTACTGATCGCCTTGAGTCATCGCGTCATCCTGCTGGCGAGCGCGCTCGCGCTGCCGACCCTGGTCTGAACCTGGTCGCCAACGGGCGTCGCCGCGTTCAGTCGCCTGCCGGTCGCGGCATGCGTGGCACCGCTGCCGCGGCCGGCAGGCAGACGTAGAAGGTGCTTCCGCGCCCCGGCACGCTGTCGACGCCCAGGCTGCCGTGCATCGCCTCGACGAGCTGGCGCGCCAGGACCAGTCCGAGGCCGGTGCCGGGGATGCCGTCGTGGCTTGCCAGCCGCGCGAAGGGCTCGAACAGGCGGGCGCACTGCTCGGGCGCGATGCCGGCGCCCTCGTCGATGATTTCGATACGCACGCGGGCATCGGTGTCCGCGCGGCTGCGTACGGTGATGGTGCCGCCGTCGTGGCCGTACTTGACGGCATTCGAGAGCAGGTTCAGCAGGACCTGCCGCAGGCGCCGCGGATCCGCCTCGACCTTGACCGGTTCACCCGGCACCGGTTGGTGCCGCACCGTGATCCCGTGCGCCGCCAGTTCGACCTGGAGCAGCGCGAGACAATCGTCGACCAGTGGGGTGACGAGCACGGTACCGAGCGTGAGTTCGAGCTTGCCGGCCTCGATGCGGGCGAGGTCGAGCACCTCGTTCAGCAGTCCGAGCAAGTGCTCGCCGGCGGTGACGATTTCCTGCACCGATTCGCGCTGGTCGGCGTTCAGTGGGTTGTCACCATCGAGCAGGAGCAGGCGGGCGAAGCCGAGCACGGCGTTCATCGGCGTGCGCAACTCGTGGCTCATGTGCGAGAGAAAGCGATCCTTGGAGCGGTTGGCCGCCTCGGCGTCGAAGCGCGCCTGTTCGAGTTCGGCGGTGCGCTCGTGCACGCGGCGTTCGAGCACCACGTTGGCGTCCTGCAACGCCGCTTCCAGCGTCTTGCGCGGGGTGATGTCGCGCACGAAGCCGCGCATCTCGCGTGCACCGTCGGTGCCGACCGCGATCATCACGGCCTCGGTTTCCAGCCAGCGCCATGCGCCGGTGGCCGTGCGGCAGCGGAACTCGGCACGATAACGGCCCAGGCGGTCCAGCGCGGCCAGCGCCGCTTCGACGTCCGGCAGATCATCGGGATGGATGAGCGAGCCCCACAGCCAGGGGTTGCGTTCGAACTCGGCGCTGGGAAAGCCGGTGAGCTGTTCCACCGCGGCGCCGAAGCGCGCGGCGTTGCCGTGCCGGTGGTCGACGTGCCACGGCACGATGCCACACGCATCGAGCAGGCGCTGCAGGTGTTCGGGATCGGCGGCGTAGGCAGCATGGTCGCTTTCGCCGGGCAGGTGCGGAGGTGTCGGCATGGCGGCAAACTACCACGCCGCCGCGCCGCGCGATGCATCGCCCGAGCCCGTATCATGTGCCCGCGGTGCGTCCACGCATCGCCCGTGAACCCCGCGCAGGAGTCCCGCTGCCCGTGTCCATCTACGTACCGCCCGGCGTCGTTTTCGCCGCAGGCAAGACCACCATCGGCTCGCTGTTCCATCGTCGTGTGCCGGCCCACCCGCAGGCGCGCGCGATCGTCGACGGCGGCCGGGTGCTGACTTATGCCGAGCTCGAGGAACGGAGCAATCGCCTCGCCAACGCATTGGCCGCGCGTGGCCTCGAGCGCGGCGACCGGGTCGCCATCCTGGCGCGCAACTGTGCCGAGTACTTCGAAGTCGAGCTCGCGGCGGCCAAGCTCGGCGTCATCGTCGCCGCGCTCAACTGGCGCCTGGGTGACCGCGAGTTGACCCATTGCGTGCGCCTGGTCGAACCGCGCCTGGCCATCGTGCAGGCGGAACTGCTCGCGGGCTACGAGCGGCTCGACCTCGAAGCGGTCCCGCGCATCGTCATCGGTGAAGATTACGAAGCGGTACTGGCGGCGGCACCGGAGCGCTATCCAGAAGTCGAGATCGATCCGGAAGATGGCCTCGTCATTCTCTACACCAGCGGCACGACCGGCCTGCCGAAGGGTGCGGTGATCAGCCACCGTGCCATGTATGCCCGCGCCGGCTGTTTCACTTCCGAGTTTGGTGTGCCGGTCGGCGACAACTTCGTCGCCTGGGCGCCGCTCTACCACATGGCCTCGACCGACCAGGGACTCGCCACCTTGTTACGGGGGGGGACGGTGCACGTCGTCGACGGTTACCTGCCCGACCGTCTCATCGAACTCGTCGAACGTGAGACCATGCAGTTCCTGATCCTCATGCCCGGGATGGTCGGCGATTTCGCGCGCGCCGTGGCCGCGAGCGGGGTCAGGCCGAAGGGCATCGGCATCTGCGGCGCGATGGCCGACCTCGTGCCGCGCGAGGACATCGCCGCCGTCACCCGCGTACTCGATGCGCCCTACGCCAATACCTTCGGCGCCACCGAGACCGGCCTGCCGCCTGCGACTGGTGCCGCCATTCCCGTCGGCGTCGTGCCGACGACGCTGTCGAAGCGCCAGAGCGCCTTCTGCGACCTGCGCCTGGTCGATCCCGACGATCGCGACGTGCCGGCCGGCACGCCGGGCGAGGCGGCGGTGCGCGGGCCGACGGTGTTCAGCGGTTACTGGCAGGCCGACGAGACCAACGCGAAGGACTTCCGCAACGGCTGGTTCCACATGGGCGACGTTCTACGTCGCAACGCCGACGGCACGCTCGATTACGTCGACCGCGTCAAGTACATGATCAAGTCGGGCGGCGAGAACATCTACCCGGCCGAGATCGAGTTGGTGCTGGCGGGCGACACGCGTGTCGGCGAAGCGGTGGTGGTGCGCCGCGCCGACGCCAAGTGGGGCGAGGTGCCGGTGGCGTACGTCACCCGCCTGTCCGACGACCTCAGCGCGGCGGACCTCGCGGCGCGCTGCCAAGCCGAGTTGTCGAGCTACAAGCGACCCAAGGACATCTTTTTCATCGAGCCGCACGAACTACCACGTTCGACCACCGGCAAGATCCAGCGCCACGAACTCGAGGCACGGCTCGCTCGGCGTGATTGACCGATTACGGCGTGACGCGGGCCAGGGCGGCCGCGCCATGCCCGCTCGTGTCATTCGACCTTGATGCGCGTGGCGGTGGGCGGCTTCGGGGCACTCTTCGGCGCCTTGACCTTGAGGATGCCATCCGCGAAAGAGGCCTCGATGTCGCCTTCGCTGACGTCGGGGCCGAGGTCGAAGCTGCGCATGTAGCGTCCATAACGGCGTTCCTGGCGAATCACCTTGCCGTCCTTCTCCTCGACCTTTTCCTGTTTGGTCTCCGCGCTGATCGAGAGCACGCCGTTGTGCAGGCTGACGTCGAGATCTTCCTTCTTCACGCCGGGCATTTCCGCCGTGATCTCGTAATGATCCTTCATGTCCTTGACGTCGACCCGTGGCGCCAGCGCGCCGCCGGCGGATTCGACGCCGCGCCGCGGCGTCCACAGATCGAACAGGTCGTCGAAATCGAAGAAGCTTCTGCGCGGTACCAGGCTCATGGCGGTCTCCTCGTGGATTGAAGACGTTGAACGCGTGGATGCGCAGCGAAGTATGGAAATGCGTCCGTTGGCGCGCGGTGACGCCGATCAAGATCCGAGTGGGACGAAAGCTGCCGCACGCGGTCCGGCGTACCCGGTGCGGCGTCGGCGGCGTTCAGCCGTAGATCGGCACGCAGTCGCTGCCGCAGGCCGGGTTGCGCGGTCCGGCCGCGGACGCCGGTCGGTGCAGCACGGCGCGGGTCACCCGTAACGTCACCCTCGCGTCGTCGGCAGACGGCGGTGCGGCGGGTTCGGCATCGACGACCAGGCTGTATTCGCCGGGCAGTGCGGGCGACCACAACAGCGCCGCGCGCGGGTTGGCGGCAAGGTTGGCGAGGCTGCCCCGCCCGGCGCTGAGCACCAGCCGTTCGCCGTTCCAAGCGACCGAGACGGCGGTGGCGTGGGGGCGGCCGTCGGCGCCCGTGGTGAGGAGGTGGGGCGGGGTCGCATAGCGGGTCATGGTGTCGCGCAAGCGGTCGAGCATGGTCGTCTCCCGATCGTGGCCTGGTGGCCAGGGTCACGCGCGCGGCGCGGTCCGGCCGGGTTGCTGGAGGGGCCACGGTGGGCCCGGCGCACGCCATTGACGGGCCGGCGCACGCCGCGCAAGCCGTCGCTTCACGAGGCCGTGCTCCGAACCCGCCGGGCGAGCGCGATGGCCGCCGCGATCGCGGTACGCGCCTGCGGGCTGTTGTTCCAGCAGGTCGTGCGCAGGCGTTGCGCCACCAGTGCCGTGATGTCGCCGGCCTCGTAGTCGGCGAGTTGCGCGAGTGATTCGATGCCGATTTCCTCCAGGCGACGGAGCACCGTGGGGCCGACACCCTTGAGGGCGAGGAGGGCGTCGCGTTCGGCTGGTCTGAAGGGCATCGGCATCGCGAGCGAGTGAGACGGGTGGCACAGCATAACGTGAGCAGCGCCGGCGGCGATCGCTCCGGCTCAGAGTTGCAGCCGGCCCTCGCCGAGCCGTACCGCCTGGCCGCCCACTTCGACCTCACCGGCGTCGCCCGCATCACCGACGCGGACGTGGATGCGGCTCGGGCGCCCGAGCCGTACACCCTGCAGGTTGACGAAGGCCTTGCCACGTTCGATGGCAGACGGGAAATGGCGTGCGAGGTAGGCCCCAAGTGGACCACCGGCACCACCGGTGGCGGGATCCTCGGGGACACCGAGGCCGGGGGCGAACATGCGGCTGTAGGTCGTCGCATCGTCCGCGCCCCGTTCGAGGCTGAAGACGTAGATAGGGCATTCCGCGACATCCAGCGCGGCGCACAGGCGCGTCAGCCCACGCGCATCGAGCGAGACCGCGTCGACGTCTGCACGGCTGCGCAACGGGACGAACATCAGCGCGACACCGGAGGAGACCACCTGCGCCGGGGCGTCGAGTATGGCGCCCGGCGCGATGCCGAGCACGCCAGCCACCGCGGTGACATCCGTGCATGCCGGACCGAAAGTCGGTGCGCGCTGACGCATCCAGGCCGCGGTGAGACCACCCGGTCCCCAGTCGAGCCCGACCAAGGTGGGGCCGATGCCGAGGTCGACCACGATGCGCGCGGTGCCGGGGACGATGAACCGGGCGCGGGCCAGGGCGAACGTCGCGCCGATGGTGGGATGACCGGCCATCGGCAGTTCACGGCGTGGCGTGAAGATGCGCAAGCGCGTATCGCAGCCAGGCGCTGCCGCCGTCAGCAGGAAGGTCGTCTCGGGGAGGGCGAACTCGTTGGCGATGGCCTGCATCAAGCCGCCGTCGAGGCCGTCGGCGTCGTGCACCACCGCCAGCGGGTTACCGGCGAAGCGCTGCCCGGTGAAGACGTCCCAGCGTTCGTAGTGGAGGATGGTCATCGAGGAAGCTCCGGAATGCGATGGCGGGAGGAAGCGCCGGGCCACGAACGCGGCAGTGTGCCACCTATGTCGCAACGCGGTCGCCGTCTAAATTTGATCGTTGATAAAAATTTAACTACGTGAAAATATTTGCCGCATGAATGCCGTCGTCAGCCCGCTCAGGGCACGCAACATGGAGAAGCGCCGCGAACGCCTGCTCGCCGAGGCCCGCCTGCTGCTCGCGCACGGCGGCTACGAAGCGCTCAACCTGCGCGAACTGGCGCGTCAGGCCGGGGTCACCGTGCCGACGATCTACAACCTCATCGGGCGCAAGGAGGACGTCCTGCTCGCCGTCGCCGCCGGCGTGCTGAGCGAGCTCGAGGCGCGTACCGCGACACTGCCCGATGCCGACGTGCTGGAACTCGCATCCGCCGTGGTCGAGGAGTCCGCACGGTTGTTCGAGGAGAACGCGGACTTCTACCGCGCGGCCTTTCTCGCCGTCGAATGGCTCGACCAAGGCGGTCAGCATCATGCCGAGGTCGTACGTCTCTATGCCTGGATCGGGCAGATGATCGACGCCGGCCTGGCGGCCTGCCGCCGCGCCGGTCTCGTCGTCGGCGCGATACCGCCCGCACAGCTGACCGAGCTCATCACGCGCAGCTTCCGCATGAACTGCCGCGCCTGGGCGCTCGGTCACCGCGATATCGCGGCCTTCCGCCGTGACGCACTGGCCGACCTCCACGTCGCCCTGTGCGCGGACGCGAGCGCGGCCTTCCGCGCCACCCTGATCGATCGCATCGCCGCGCCTGCCGCTACGGCGACGCGTGCCCGGACCGTGAGACCGAAGACCATGAGCAAGCGCTCGAAGACGAGCGGGGGAGCCGAGACATGAAACACGACGAACAACTGAACGTCCTCAAGGAACTGATCCGACAAATCGACACCAAGACCACCTGCGATGCCGGCAAGGTGGTGGTCAATCCGACCTCGTCTTACACCGACAAAGCGCTCGCCGAGCGCGAATGGCAGGTCATCTTCCAGGCACAGCCGCAAGTGATCGGCCTGTCGAGCGAGCTGCCGGAACCGGGCAGCTACCTCACCAACAACGACCTCGGTGCCCCCATCCTCGCCACGCGCGACAAGGACGGGCGCTTCCACGCCTTCGTCAACGCCTGCCGCCACCGCGGCGCCCAGCTCACCGAAGAGACGCGCGGTACGGCGCACCGCTTCACCTGTCCGTTCCACGCCTGGACCTACGCGCCCGACGGCCGCCTCATGGGCATCCGCCAGGGCGAGATGTTCGGCAATGTCGACAAAGCCTGCCACGGCTTGGTGGAATTGCCGTCGCAGGAGAAATACGGGCTGTTGGTCATCCATCCGCAGGTCGATGGCAAGGTCGACATCGATGAACTGCTCGGGGCCGAACTCGCCGCCGAACTCGCCAACTGGGAGTTCGCCAAGGCCGAGCTGGTCGGCGAATCGGTGATCGACAAGGCGCTCAACTGGAAGCTCGCCAACGACACCTTCGGCGAGAATTATCACTTCAGCGTGCTGCACAGCAAGACGCTGTTGAATCTCGCCCACCCGGACTACGCGGCCTACCGCGAGTACGGACGGCATCACCGCATCTGCACAGCGAGCCGCTACCTCGATGTCATGCGCACCCAGCCGGAGAGCGAGTGGAACTTTGCTTTCGCTTCGATCGCGGCCTACTACCTGTTCCCCAACGTGCAGATCGTCTTCGTCGGCGGCATGGTGGTGCTGGTGCGGATCTACCCCGATCGCAATGACGTCGCCCGCTCGATCAGCCGCATCACCCACTTCGCCATGCCGCACATCAAGGCCGAATTGCCGGCGCGCGAGCGTGCGACCGCGGTCAAGGGGGACAACGTCTATTCCGCCGACATGTCCGAGCGCCCCGAATTCGACGTCTCGGCAACCATCGAACTCCTGCTCAGCACCGTCGAGCACGAGGATTACCTGATGTCCGAGAAGGCGCAGGTCGCCGCCAATGGTGGGAAGCTCGACTACTTCCTGTTTGGCCGCAACGAGCCCGCGCTGCATCACTTCCACAACAACTACCGCGCGGTGCTCGGCCAACCGCCACTGCAGGAATACGTAGCCTGAACCCGCGACGTCGGCCCCTCGTCTCGCGATAATGTTCACGGGCGCGCATGTCGCGCGGCCGTGAACAGACCAGCGGAGGTTTCCATGGCGTGCCAGGTTCTACTCGGGGCCACGATCAAGGCCGGTTGTCATGACAAGCTGCGTGCGCGGTTCGTCGAACTGTTACCGGCGACGCGTAATTTCGAAGGCTGCATCTACCTCTACATCGTCAAGGACCAGGACCAGCCAGACCGGATTCTCATCATCGAGTTGTGGGAGAGTCGCGCGCACTACGAGAAGTACCTCGCGTGGCGGACAGAAACCGGGGTGATGGATGAACTGGCGACGATGATGGAGAACCCGTCGTGGCGCTTCCTCGACAACTGGGGGGTGTAAGGGCGGACTGTGCGAGGGACTGCCGGATGGGCCGCACCCCGTTTGTCGCCGCCGGCAGGGTCGCTATATAGTCGCGCCCGCGCTTCCCATGCGTCTGGAGGTGGGCGATGGACTTCGATTTGCGGCACGATCCCGGATCCGACTGCTGCCATCTACGCATCGCCGGGACGCTGCGGCTCGCCGATTACCAGCAGGCCTTCCGCGATGCCTGGCGCCGCCCCGAATATACCGGCGCGGCGTGTGCGCTGTGGGACTTCAGCGCCGCCACCACCCGCCTCGGCAAGGACGACATCAAGGCGCTGCAGCGTCTGGTCAGGGACGGCAGCGTGCCGACACCCGCGCGCGCCGCGGCACTCGCCGCGCAGAGCCTCGCCGATTTCACGCGCCGTGAGCGGCCACCGCGTCTGCCTCCCCGCGTGGCCCTGGTCGCCGTGACCGATGTCGATTTCGGCATGATGCGGGTCTATGCCGGGCACGTGGCATTCGAGGACGTCGAGACGCTGGTCTTCCGCGCCGCCGATGACGCCCTGCGTTGGCTGTTGGGAGCATGACAGCCCAAGGGGCAGGAGTGACAGGGGGCAATGCCGTAAGCCGCGACGACGGGCGAGAGAATGGAATGTCTTTTCGTCCGACGCCACCAAAGGCGGTGGTGGCACTGCCGACGTGATGCGGTAGTGTCCGGATTTATGTGCACAACCGCTTGAGAGCGGAGGGGTGGTCATGGCAAGAGGTTGATTGTGCAAGTCGACCTACTCTCAGAGGAGAGCGCCATGACCACCGAGAAGAAGCGTAACG
>JBFXAQ010000017.1:0-91079 GCA_050184115.1 Gammaproteobacteria bacterium
GCAGCACGCCCCTCGGGACCTCTCAAACCTGGTCGAGATAATCTGCGCCTGCACAATTGTGCGATACTCAACGAGATGCGGACCTTTATCGCTTCATTGGAGAAGCGAACTGGTGCCGGATGAGGGCAACCCATCGGGGACCTAAGCTCTTGTTCGACCGCATAACTGACCAATTTCGGCACCGAGAGTTACCGCCAAATCTACCGTCACAGCGCCTCGCTGCACACTTCTGACCTGATTTCAGCATCCGGAAACGCTATTTTTCGTTCTCGCTCGTCCGCGTTCTTCTATCCACGCGTCGATTTCGGTTTCCAAGAACCCGATCGCACGTGGACCCAGCTTCACAGGCCGAAAATCCCCTTGCTTGATTCGAAGATATATCGAACTACGCCGTAAGCCAGTTCGAGCTATTACTGCGGGTAATCTAAGAATGCTCGTACTCATCAAAATATCTCCGCGATGGTCCGTACACGCAGTTAGATGTTATTGAATTGAGCCTTCACCCTCCTCGATAAATCACTATTTCGAAGCGCGTTATTTCATCGGAACCGACAATCGAGCCGAACGGGGTCATCGTCCACAGGGCGTGCTCAAGGTCGCGGTGCTTGGTGGGGGTACGTTTTGCGAGTTCGATCTATCATCTGGATTGATGTCAGCAAATAAACCGTTCTCAGGCTTCTTGATCTTCCGGATACGATGCAGGCGTTGCGTTTCCCCATCCTCTCGCTGGTGCGTTTTGATAGATCCAAATATTGACGCTCTCGGTGCAATAGACGTTTGCTCCGCGATGAATCATAGCTCGCACTACCGATTTTCGCGGATGAGCCTCGTCCAATTTTGCTGAGCTAACGATTGCTTGAAAATGCCCGTCACCGGGAGCCGGCTTAGCCGCCAGCCTTGGGCCTAGCCAGCGGTCAAGTACTTCCGTGGAAACGTTCCGGCGTGAGCCATGATGAGGTACCTGAAAGCGATCAATTCCGGGAAGCACGAGACCGCACGCCTCAGCGAAAGCTGCAGCCTCTGTAAGTGCTTCTCTGCCGGCATCGGCGGTAAGCAAGATTCTCTTATTGCAGAGGTTTGCATACTGAATGACGCTCATCTCGTTTTCGGCACTTGTCTCGTTCGGCGAGAAAATTTCGTGCCCCCAGGCGCCTTGGATCAATTTGCGGATCGTTGAAGCGACTTGACCCGCACCTTGCGCCAGCGCTCCTAGTAAACCCTTATTTGCGTTCTCGACCGATTCTGGGGTGCGATCGGACTCGACGATGAGATCTAGGTATCGAGCGGGTGTCGGGGCTAGAACGCTGAATGCTCCTATCACTTTACCTTGAAATGGTTCCGCGATGTTTATCCCACGAGCATTTGCGATCTTCTCGACTGCGTCGATGCTAGAGTAGATTTCTCGTAGTCGCTTCGACAATCCTTCAATGGTTGAAAATCTTGCGAATCTGGGTAGTAACGCTGCGGAATAAAGCCACGGCCTCAGCATCCAAAGAGTGCCGACATTGAACTCCTCTAATACTGTGCGCACACCTCCCGCATGGTCCCCATCCGGATGCGTTACAACAACATGATCGATATATGATGGGTTGCCGTAAAACTCGCGGATGTGATCGACTACTTTTCTCCCAGTATCTTGGAATCCGCCATCAACGACATGTATGTATTGCTGTCCCATTAGTTCATATCGGAGCGGAATGGCGTCCCCACTCTTGTTAGTCTCGACCCCCAAGAAATCGATCTCGAAGTAATCCGCCATTCGCGTCCTCCGCTAAGTAATTGCGGTCGGTATAGAGATCTGTTTGGTTAACTCGACTGGGAATTGCTCTCTCTCGGAATGGGCCCTTGCCCAGCACGCGACTTTTCAATACCCCAAACTGCTTGGGCAATGTCTTCCAACTTCGTCACGAACTTGTCTACGTTCAAGCCGGCGATGAACGCAAGCGCGTAGAAACCGAGGTCGGTCGATTCGGTGGATGTACTCGCCTCAAGAACGAGCAAACCAGCGCTTATGAAGATGAAACTGATTCCCCCGCAGAGAGTGCTGACAAGGGGCCTAACTACGTACCACGGCCACCAGCTGGAGTCCCATCGTTTGTAGACGCACGCATTGAGGTAGACGGCGCGCAGGCAATAAACACACCCGCCGATGGCGCCGAGCGCGGCGCAGGCTAAGCCGGTTTGAAAAGATTGGGTGAATGGTGGGTCAGGAGAGCCGAATAGTATTCCAAGCCCCACGACGGACATTGCCACAACGAGAAGTAGGTACAAGACGATCAAGCCCAACACCATGTCTCCCCCCAAGATTCGCAGTCATCTGTCCGAAAATAAAGAGAGACTGCGAGGCTCTATCCGTTGCTAACCCACCGCTTACCCGATCCTCAATAGAGCTTCATGGAAAATCGCAACTCGTTGAATTTATGATAGGCGATGTAGGGATCGAACCTACGACCTCTGCCGTGTGAACGCGTTTTCGCACTCTTTTGGATTCAGGTAGTTATCTGCAAATATAATTTAAAACGGTCACATAGCATCACATTCGGTCACGCTCAATCTTGCTGAATTGCGTTCTCAGTGTGACAAATTTGTGACGACATTCCGGGCTTCTTACCTGCTGCAATGTTCTCTACGATGCCACGCAGGACGAATAGATTATTGCGGAAGAAACCGGCCCTTGAGAATCCGTCACTAGACAGCCCTCGGCGTTACCCGACGTTCAATATCCGCCAACGTCGGCAGGGTTTTCGGATCGTATGCAGTCTGCAGGTTCAACCAGACCTCGGCTGAAGTATCAAAGTACCGTGCCAGTCGCACCGCCGTATCCGCCGTGATACCTCGCCGTTCATTCACGATTTCATGGATACGGGTGGCCGGCACCCGCAGCTCCCCGGCCAGCGGATTAACACTGAGGCCGAGCGGGCGCAGAAATTCCTCCCTCAGGACCTCTCCCGGGTGCACGGGGCGCATACGGTTAACGGGTTTGGTCATCGCGTAACGTTCTAGTGATAGTCGACAATTTCCACTTCGCCCGAGCCCCTGTTCGTCCATTCGAAGCACACGCGCCGCTGATCGTTGACACGGATGCTGTACTGGCCGGCCCGTTCTCCCTTGAGTTTTTCCAGCCGGTTTCCCGGGGGCGCCTTCGAATCGCGCAGCTCGTTTGCGGCGTCGAGATAAGTCAGCTTTCGAATCGCCGCATCCTTGAAAGCCCGGAACCGCCGGGGGTTGCGCCCTTCGTATCAGGACGAAGAAGTCGCTCAGCTGATGCAGCGCGCTCTCGACCAGCGGCCCGCGGAGGCCACTCATTGGAGCGTCCGCAGCTTCGCGCGTGACACCCCGTTGTCCAAGAGCACGGTTCACCGCTATTTCTCACTCTTCGGCATCCAGCCACATCGCACGCGGTCGTTCAAGCTTTCGACAGACCCGTTCTTCGTCGAAAAGGTTCGCGATATCGTCGGCTTGTATCTCAATCCACCCGATAACGCGCTCGTGCTCTGTGTTGACGAAAAGACCAAATCCAAGCCCTGGAGCGCAGCCAGCCGGTCCTCCCCATGGGCCTTGGCTACGCCGAAGGGGTCACCCATGATTACTTCCGGCACGGGACCACCACGCTGTTTGCAGCCCTCAATGCGGCGACCGGGACGGTCATCGCGCAGTGCAAGCCTCGTCATCGCCATCAAGAGTTCCTGCCATTCCCTCGGCATGTCGAAGCCAACGTGCCGTCGACCCTGGACATCCACGTGGTGATGGACAACTACGGAACTCACAAGCACCCCAAAGTGCGAGCCTGGTTCGCGCAACGGCCGCGATTCCATGCGCACTTCACACCAACCTACGCTTCCTGGCTGAATCAGGTTGAGCGTTGGTTCGGTCTCATCAGTCAACACGCCCTCAAGCGCGGCTCGTTCCGGAACGTCAAACAGTTGATCGAACGCATTCAGCGCTACGTCGAGCAACACAATCTGCACGGCACTCCGTTCTCATGGACCGCTACCGCAGATTCGATCTTGCAAAAGCTCGCCAGACTTTCGAAAGTTCTTGGCGGGACAGCACACCAGGTGAGGTATCGATATGTTTGTATCGCGCCATGGTGAAATGGCGTCGGATTCTGAATGTTCTCGATCAGATCGACGTCAACCGCGAAAGCTCAAGCGAATCGCGACCGCTCGGATGCTTTTTCTACAAGCTCTTTGTTCGTGATACTGCTGAAGCGCTTCATGCGTGGTCGGCGAAAATCGATCAAACTGATCGTCGATGGACTGCCGGCACACCGAAAGGCTTGTGTGCGTGAGCACGTCGAGTCGACCGACGGTCTTCTGACGCTGCACTTTCTGCCCAGCGATACCCGGACCTGAATCCCGACGAATGGTATGGAGTTACGTTAAACGTACCGGTGCGGCACGACGCCCTTTGCGGGCAGGTGAATCGTTCGCGACACGAGGGCGTCGTGGACGTCGGAGGGGCCCATTCGTGTCGACGTGATCTCAGGTCGCCACGTACCCGCCATCGACCGGCAACGCATGTCCGGTGATGTACGACGCATGATCAGAGCACAGGTACACGGCGGCGTCGGCGATCTCGTGCGGTTCACCCAGGCGCTTGACCGGTTGTGCGGCCACCATCGCGGCGCCGATTTTGGGGTTTTCCTCGAAGACCCGCATCAGCATCGGCGTACGGATCGGGCCGGGACACACCGCGTTCACGCGGATCCGGTGGCTCGCATATTCCAGTGCTGCGGACTTGGTGAGCCCGATCACGGCGTGCTTCGCCGCCGCGTACTGTCCCAGATACTTCACGCCGATCAACCCGGCATCGGAAGCCGTATTGACGATGGCGCCACCGCCACCCTGTGCCAGCAGCTGGCGGATCTGGAATTTCATGCACAGCCAGACACCGAGCATGTTGACCCGGTAATTGAGCATGAAGTTCTCTTCGGTGGCGTCGATCAGCTTGGCATACTGCCCTTCCACGCCGGCGTTGTTGAACGCGCAATGCAGGCCGCCGAAATGGCGTACCGCGGCCCCGACGATCGCTTCCGCGTCGGCCGCCTGCGAGACGTCGCACTTCACGAACAGCGCGCTGCCGCCGGCCTCGCGGACGAGCCGGGCGGTCTCTTCGCCACCGACCGCGTCGATGTCCGCGACCACCACGCTGGCGCCGCCGCGGGCGAATGCCGCGCAGGCCGCGCGGCCGATCCCGCTGCCTCCACCGGTGACGATCGCCACCTTGCCTTCGACGATGCCTTGCATGTCACTTCCTCTGGTTTCGCGTGCCTCTACGGTCCCGATGATTCGGCCCTCTCACCCCGGCCGGCGCCGTTCAGGCAGCCACGCCGGTGACCGCGCGGCGAATCGCGCGCTGATAGTGCGCGAGCGAGGGTTCGTTGCGACCGACCAGCACATTCTCGGCGACCCCCGACCGGAAGCCACGGGCCAACTCGACCTGCATCGCGATGTCTTCCAGGTCGACGGTCCGGATTGCCAGATCCACGTTCGCTTCCCAGTACCGGCGCGCCTTGTCGGTGGCAGGCAGTTCCGGCACGTAGCAATCGAAATGGACCACGCAACGATCCGGACCGTCTTCGTCGGGAAACACGCGCCAGGTCTCGACGTGATCGGCCTGCATGACGAAAACCGTGTTCGGAAAGATCTGGTAGGAGATCGCCGAATGCCTGACGAAATCCCAGGTCGATTCGGGTTGGTCTCGCAGGGTGTGAAAAGTCCTGCGAAGCACCGCTTCACGCTGATTGAGGCCGAAAGCATCGAACAGGCAGAGATTGGCGTGGAAGATGGGGGCCACCGTGTCCCGGTGCAATGGCATGAAATGATAGGGTTCGAGAAAGGTTTCGATCGGCATCTTCCAGTTGGTCTCACGTTTCAGCACGCGGCTCTCGAACAGGCGGTAGTCCACGAGGCGATAGGACGCGAGATCCTGCTCCATTCCGCAGAGGTGGGCCGTGAGCGCGGCGTCGTCGAGTCGGACGTCTGGCGCGGGCTGCACCCACAGTATCCCGTCGCGCTCGACGAGCGGCAGCGGCACGAGGCCATGCGCGCTGCGATCGACGCCCGGGAAGGAGCGCTGATCAGGGATGGCGACGAGGTGCCCCTGTCGATCGTAGCGCCATGCATGGTAGGGGCAGCTGAACCCGTCGACGCGCCCGCACCCCTTCCCGACCGGGGCACCCCGGTGCCGGCACAGATTGACGAAGGCACGGGCCGCGCCATCGTCGCCGCGCACCACCAGCACCGGCATTCCGGCGTGCTCCTCGGCGAAATAGTCGCCCGGCTGCGCGATGCGTCCGGACAGACCCACGAACAGCGGGTAGCGCCTGAACAATGTGGCTTTCTCCCGCGCCAGCCAGCCACGATCCACGTATGTGTCGACCGGATGCCGATACACGTCGGCTGCGAGGTCGGTGGTCCCGGCATCGAGGTGCGCGAAGGCGCGTCGGGCGAGTTCGATCTGAACTGACTGCTGCATGCTGGGCGTCGAGGCGATCTTCAGGTGACGTTCGTTTATACCCGGCCGTCGCCATTCGCTGCAAGATGCACGCGGCCGCGCCGCGGTCGTGACGGAATTTCGGGAGCCCATGGAGTCAGGGGCGTGGATCGAGCGGGTCGTCCCGCGGGACGTCGCGGCTTTTCGGGCGCGCGGGCGTGAGCGACACCGAGCCGGGTGTCAGGCCCACCTCGCGTCCATGCGTCGGAGCGGGAAGCTGCCCCCCCCGACTGATCGTTCAGGCTCGCCAATTGCTGTTGCGGCGGCGCTGGGGCGAAGGATCTGAACATTGACGTCCCCGCTTCGGCCCGCCGCTCACTTCGCCGATCTCATTCCCGGTGCACGCTACGCGCTCATGGAAGGTTGCGGACACTGGCCGCAGTGGGAAGACCCCGAGACCTTCAACCGTCTGCACCTCGATTTCCTCCTCGGTCGCTGAACCTCCATGCCGGTCGCCGCGCTGTTCTCCTAGCTCACCCCGCTCGAGGCATTTGTCTTGAAAACACCCGGACACGGCGCGGAAGATCACGCCGCAGACGCGCTCGCACCCCTGAGAAGACGAAGACCGTTCAGCGCCCTTCCGTCAGCGACGACACGCTGAAGCGGCGCTCGATTTCCCGCTTCGTCATCGTCGGCAGCAGCGTCGGTTCCATCGCCCGGGCGACGGTCGCGGTCCCACGAATGCGATCGATCGCGATGGTCGCGGCCCAGATTGGCGCAGAGGTCTCGAGCGGTGCCGCAGCCGAGGGCTCCGCCATGTAGTAGACGACGGTGAAGAGTTTCCACACTTCGCCGGCGTGGTTGACCGCAGCGGCCGCCACGATGTTGAACGTCTCGCGATCGACGAACAGGTATTTGCTCGCGTAGGGATGGTCGCGCCACTTCGGCCGCAATTCGATGACGTGACATGAGCGGACTTGCCAGCGATCGCGCGGCACCCGGCTCGAGGGACCGAAGAAGCGGGCGAGCGGCGTCCGTGCCGCGGCCACGCCGAGCACATCCTTGCGCCCGAGATAGCGCCATTCGTAGTCCAGCACCCGTCCCGAGAAGCCCTCGAAATCGTCGAAGGTCATGTCGGAGCCCATGAAACTGTCCGCACGCTCTTCGGCTGACAGGCGCCGCACACGGCGCTGCGTCGGCAGGTATGAGTTGACCTGGTCCTCCTCGTGGGGATCGAGCGAACGTTCGATTACGAACTTGGTGCCTTGGACGTCGAAGGGTTCGAAGAATTCAACGTAGTCCTTGTAGAGCCGCTCGCCGCTGTCGCTGGCGTCGACGCGATAGCCGTTGTCGGGAAATATCGCGAGGTGACTCAGGTACACGCGGTGATAGTTCTGGGTGACATAGCGATCGACATCGCCGCCGCCTTCGAGTCCGTCGACGAGCCGGCCCGGCCGTCCATCGGGCGTTGCATGAATATAGGACATCATCAGCATCTTCGAATGCCAGCCGAAGTGCTGCCAACGGTAAACCCGGTTCCACCCCACCATGTAACCCGCCTGCTCGGGAGGCGCCGACAGGATCTGTGCGTCGCTGAACGGCAGCCCGGCGGTGTGGTTCTCGATCGCGCCGTCGGCGGCAATCCGCGCCTGGCCCGCGAATCGAGCGGTGGCTTCCTGATAGACCGCGGGCGGGGTGTATTGCAGCGGCGCCTGGATCTCGATTTGGGCGCCCGCGAAATCGAATTCCTGGCTGTAGCCCGGGGGCATCAGGGCTGCGATCGTCGCGTGGTCTTCGTTTGTCAGGATCGTCCCCGCATCCGGGAGCACCGCGGGCGCGGGTGCGGCGATCCAGTCCATCAGGTCGGATTGCGGGATCGATTCCACCGCGACCGCGCGACCGCTCTGCACGAATGTCACGAGCGCGAGTATCGCCACGCTCACTGCTCGACACTTGAAAATGCTCATGAGGTTCTCGACGATCAATTAGTTCGAAGTATCACGCAGCGCGTTCGAGCGTGCTATCGGAATTCGTGAAGGGGCTCGCCGGCTTCGTCCCGATGTCGCCGCGTATCCGTTCGCTGCAAAGTCCATCCGGATCCGGCGGCAGGACCCGCGCGCCGTTTCTGGGCGGGAACGGTGCGCACATTCACCGATTCTCACCGCTTCCACCGCAGCCTGTGCCGTGAGTACTGCAGCGTGCCGGACGCCGCGAGCGACAGCGCTGCGACGGTGCGCGCGCGGGATCGTCGCAACCGCGCCGGACGCGGTGGTACGGGTGTCCCCT
The DNA here is from genome assembly GCA_050184115.1 of Gammaproteobacteria bacterium. Taxonomy (GTDB): domain Bacteria; phylum Pseudomonadota; class Gammaproteobacteria; genus JACKNG01. The sequence goes on from JBFXAQ010000017.1 coordinate 8,725, forward strand.
GGCGTCATCCGGCGTGCCGGCAGATCACTCCGACGGTGCCTCTGCCGGTCGCGATTGGAGGTCCCGTGGTGAGCGCAGCAGCAGGATCAGGGGAATGGCTGAGAGGGAGATCCACATCATCAGCCGGAAGTCCTGCAGGTACGCGAGGGTGGCGGCCTGACGCGTCACCTCGCCATCGAGCGCAAGCAGGCCTTGCGTCGTGCCCGTGTCGAAGGCACCGGCGTCGAGCGCATGGCTGAGCCCCGGATTGAACGGGCCGATGTAATGGGCGAAGGCGGCATGGTTGATCTGCGTTCGTTGCGCGAGATACGTGATGACGAGCGAGATGCCGATGCTGCTGCCGATGTTTCGCATCAGGCTGAACAGCGCCGTGCCCTCGTTACGATAACGCGGGGCCAGCGTCGCGAACGTGATGGCTGAGAGCGGCACGAAGATGAAGCCGAGGCCGATTCCCTGCGTGATGCCGGTGCGCACGATGTCCCAGCCCGTGACGTCGAGGGTGAAACGGGTCATCTCCCACAGGGCGACCCCGGTCAGCACGAGGCCGAGCAGTATCTCGTGGCGCGGATCGACCCGGCCGGACAGCCTGCCCACCGTCATCATGGCGAGCATGGTGCCCACGCCACGCGGCGCCAGCAGGAGGCCGACGTCGATCACCGGATAGCCCATCAGATGCTGCATGAACGGCGGGAGCAAGGCCAGGGTCGCGAGCAGAATGATGCCGACGATGAAGATGAAAAGCAGGCCGACGCTGAAATTGCGGTCCCGGAACAGCCCCGGCTCGATGAACGGGTGCTGATAGGTAAACATGTGAGCGATGAAAAGATAGAAGGCCAGCCCCGCGAGCATCGCCTCGATCACGATCTCCCGATGCGCGAACCAGTTCAGGGATTCGCCGCGGTCCAGCATCATCTGCAGGGCTCCGATCGCGAGGCTGAGGAATGCGAAGCCCAGCAGGTCGAAGCGACGCGCGGGATCGACGGGGGTCTCGTGGACGTAGGCCGCGAGGCCGAACCAGGCCAGCAGTCCGAAGGGCAAGTTGATGTAGAACACCCAACGCCAGTCGTAGTATTCAGTCAGCCAGCCACCCAGCATCGGGCCGAGGATGGGTCCCACCATGACTCCCACGCCCCACAGGGCCATGGCCGCGCCGTGGCGCTCCCGCGGGTAGGTGTCGAGGAGTACCGCTTGTGACAAGGGGACGAGGCTCGCGCCGAACACACCCTGGAGCAGGCGGAATATCACGATCTGGACCAGGCTCTGCGCGGCGCCACAGAGCATGGAAGTCACCGTGAACCCGACCACCGACCAGATGAACAGACGCTTGCGCCCGAAACGGGCGGCGAGGAAGCCCGTCAGCGGCATGCAGATGGCGGCCGCCACGATATAGGACGTGAGGACCCAGGAAATCTGATCCTGAGTGGCGCCCATCGTGCCCTGCATATGCGGCAGCGCGACGTTCGCGATCGTGGTGTCGAGGGCCTGGATGATGGTCGCCAACATCACCGACACCGTCACGAAGGCACGATGGGCCGCGTGCGCCGGTGCCGTCGTCATCTCGGAAGCGGGCGACCGAACAGACGGCGACGATGACCGGTATCGATTTCGACGGTGGCGCTCAGCCCCGCGCGCAGTCGTTCGACGTGGGCCGTTGGGTCCAGCTTGATCCGCACCGGCAGGCGCTGCGTGATCTTGACCCAGTTGCCGGTCGCGTTCTGCGCGGGGAGTATCGCAAACTCGGCGCCGGTGGCCGGACTGAGACTTTCCACTATGCCCCGCCACGTGACGTCCGGGTAGGTATCGACGTGGATCACGACCGGCTGGCCGGGATGCACATGAGTCAGGTCGGTCTCCGGAAAGTTCGCTTCAATCCACGGTGCGCCGCTCACCACCAAGGCCATGGCGACGCTGCCGGCTGCCACGTATTTGCCCGGCTTGGGTGGGTTGCTCACCGTTCCCGGAAGGGACGCACGCACCTCCGCACGCGCCAGATCGAGCCGGGCCTGTTCGAGTTCGGCCTGGGCCGCAACGTAGGCGGGATGGCGTTCGATCGGAATGTCGACGCTACCGCCGAGAGTCGCGGCGATACGTTTGAGATCCTGCTTGGTGGCCGTGATCTGCTGCGCGGCGAGGACTGCGCCCTGCGTCGCCTCGTCGAGGCTCGCAGCGGAAATGAAGTTCTTTGCCGCCAGATCGGCGTGGCGCCGTTGTTCCCGAACGGCGAACGCGCGCCGGGTCCGCGCGATGGCGACTTCGGTCTGTTTCTCGCGATAGCTGGCCTTGAGCGCCACCAGATCGGTACGCGTCTGGGCCAGTTTCGCCGCGGCTTTCGCCACCGCCACCTCGAACGGAGCGCGGTCCAGCCGGAACAGCGGCTGGCCCGCCGCGACCGTCGCGAATTCGGGCACCAGCACTTCGGCGACGGTCCCCGAGACCTCTGCACTGAGCAGCACCTTGTCCGCCTTGATGTAGGCGTTGTCGGTCTCGACGTAGCGTCCGCCGGCGAGATAGGTGACCAGGGCGACGAGGGTCGCGAGCGAAGGGACGACGAGCAGAAGGACTGTCCGCTTCAGTTTCCGGCGCGGTGGGGGCTCCATCGTGGCGGCCGTAGTTGCGTCGGCGACCGGTAGCTCGCTGGTATGACTCATGGGAACGCGGACCGCTGGCTATTGTTTGCAGTCGTCGTCAACGGCGCGCGAGGTTGTCGCGCATCTTGCGCAGCACGGCGAGCAGAATGGCCGCCTGGTGCGCATCGATCCCGCGCAGGGCGTCGGTACGGATCGACAAGGCAACCTCTTCGATCGCCATCAGATGGGCGCGGGCGGCTGCGGTGAGGAACAACTGGTGGGCCCGCCGGTCAGCCGGGTCGGGCCGGCGCTCGACGAGGCCGGTATCGGCCAGCTGGTCGACCAGACGGGTGAGCGTGATTGGTTGAACGTCCAGCAGCTCGGCGAGCTCCACCTGCCGCAGGCCTTCGCTACGCGAGAGATAGACGAGCGCCCGCGCCTGGGCGTGCGTGAGCGAGCTGCCTTCGATCCGCTGCTCGAAGGCGCGCCGGGCGAGGCGGGATACGTCGGCCAGCAGGAAACCGAGGCCATCCTTTAATCGATCCACGGGAGGATCCCCGATTAATAATAAGTAATGCAGATTATAAGCATTGCAAATAAAAAGAGAACAGCGGTCGGCACCATGGGGACGCGCACGGGGACCGGGACTGCCGGCCGCCGCTGCAGACGATTATCCTTACGCCCACCGAAGGAGGATTCATGGCTGCCTTTCGACTCGACCCTGATCTCGAATCTTTCCGCCACGAAGTGCGCAAGCTGGCCGAGCGTGAATTCGCGCCGCGCGCCGCCGCATGGGACGAGCAGGAACGCTTTCCGGAGGACAATCGCCGTCTGCTCGCCGAACTCGGCTATTTCGGTCTCCTGATCCCCGCGGCCTACGGAGGCGCCGGCGCACCGATCATCCAGAGTTCGATCTTCGTCGAAGAGATCGCGCGCTGCTGTTTCAATACGGCCACGGTGTGCCAGATCGCGCTGCACGGCCCGGCACGCGCGATCGCGATCATGGGCACGGACGCACAGAAGCAACGTTGGCTGCCCGCCGCCGCCGCGGGAGAAGCGTTGTTCGCGATCAGCATCAGCGAGTCACACGCGGGCTCGGCGATCACGGAACTGCGCACGCGCGCGACGCCCGTGGCCGGTGGCTATGTCATCGAGGGCGCCAAATGCTTCACGACGCTCGCCGCGGTCGCTACGCATTTTCTCGTGTTCGTGCGCTTCGGTGACACCCAGGGTGCGCGCGGCATCGGCGCCGTCGTCATCGCGCGCGAGAATCCCGGCCTCGCCATCGGCAAACCGGATCCGAAGATGGGCGGGCGCGGCGCACCGGAATCGCCGGTGTTCCTGGATCGCTGCTTCGTGCCCGCGGACGACGTGCTCATCCGGGGCAGCGAGAACTCGAGCGAAAGCTTCCGGGTGCTGATGGAAGCTTTCGGTCCGGAGCGCTGCGGCAACGCCGCGATCTGCGTCGGCATCGCGCAGGGCGCGTACGATGCGGCCAGGACCTACGCGGCCGAGCGGGTACAGTTCGGCCGTCCGCTGATGGAATTCCAGGGCATCCAGTGGAAAATCGCCGACATGGCGACGCAGATCCACGCTGCGCGCATGCTGGTGTACCGGGCTGCCTCGAACGAAAAGAACGGCTTTCCAGATGCCCGTGAGGTCGCGATGGCGAAGCTCTACGCGAATGAAATGGTGCAGCGGGTGACGAGCGAGGCGCTCCAGATCCACGGTCACTATGGGTACACGCGCACCCTGCCGCTCGAGCGCATGTACCGCGACGGGCGCGGCTACGCCGTCGGTGGCGGCACCACGGAGATCCTGCGCAATACCATCGCCGCGATGGAATTCGGACGCAGCTTCGATCAACGGCGCTGAGGACACGCGCATGCCCATGCCGCTGGATGGAATCCTGGTACTGGAACTCAACCGGGTCGCGCCCGGATCGCTGTGCACGATGATGCTGGGCGATATGGGGGCGGACGTGATCCGGCTCGAGACCCCGGCCGCTGCGGGCGCCGCCAAGTCGTTCACCGCGCGCGACGACGAGCCCTGGACGTTGTCGGAATTCGCGAACCGCAACAAGCGCAGCCTCGCGCTGAACCTGAAGGATCCCCGCGGCCGCCAGGTGCTGCACGCGCTCGCCGCGCGTGCCGACGTCGTTGTCGAAGGTTTCCGACCCAACGTCACGGTGCGCCTCGGCGCCGATTACGCGACGCTCAGCGGCATCAATCCGCGTCTCGTGTACTGTTCGCTGAGCGGCTTCGGGCCGGACGGGCCGTACCGGGATCGCGCCGGGCACGATCTGAACTACCTCGCACTCGCGGGCGTGCTCGGACAGCTCGGCGCGGCGGGTGTCGCGCCGCCCATTCCGCTGAACCTCATCGCGGATTACGCCGGTGCATCGCTGCACGGGGTCATCGGCATCCTGCTCGCACTGCTTGCGCGGGCACAAACCGGGCGCGGCCAACACGTCGACGTGTCCTATCTCGATACGGCATTCGCGCTACTGATGGCGGTCCCCGGCGTGCGCGAGGCCCTGATCGGCGGTGCGCCGGTGCGCCGTGGCGAGAATGTGTTCGCCGGGCAGCATCCCTATTACGCGGTGTACCCCACGCTCGACGGCCGCTGGCTGTCGGTCGGCTGCATGGAACCCTGGCTGTGGGACAACTTCTGCGACGCCGTCGGCCGCCCGGACCTGAAACCCGCGCGTATGCGGCGCGAAGATTTCTCCAGCCCGCCGAGCGCGCAGCAGTGCGCGGCCAAACGTGAACTCGAAGCGCTGATGCGGACCCGCACGCTCGAGGACTGGCTTGCGCGGCTCGCCGCGGCCGATGTCTGTATCGGCGAAGTCAACGATCTCGCGGGTGCATTCGCCGATCCGCAGCTGCGTCATCGCGGCATGCTCGTGCCGCGCGATGACGATCGCGTCCCCGGCGCCATGCAACCCGGGATCGCGATCAAGCTGTCCGAAACGCCGGGACGGATCCGCAGCGCGCCGCCGCGGACGGGTGCGGACACCCATGCCGTGCTACGGGATCTCGGGTATGGCGACGCCGACATCGCGGCGCTGCGCGCCGACGGTGTGGTCTGAAGGCCGCCGGATGCAGCGCCCGGCGGCCGCGCGGATCAGCGAACGAGCAGTCCCTCCAGATCGCCGCGCGCCCGCCAGTCCGCGAGCAGGCGGAAGAACGGTACCGCGCCGGTGGGATAGAGGTTGTCGAGAAAGCTCTGGCCGCCGTGATGGCCTTCGTTGTTGTAGTAGCCTGGCGTGCAGGTCTCCTGGTATTTGCGCATCGGGCCCGGCGCCGCGACCAGTTCGACCCATGCGGCCTCGGCCTCCCGAGTCGGTTCCAGCGTGCGGGCGCCGCGTTTGCCCGCTTCCGCGATGAGGTATGCGATATGGGTTGCCTGTCCGTTCAGCGTGTACGTGAAATTGAACGCGAGCCCGGTCTGCGTGAGCCCCATGTGGAACAAGTTCGGGAAACCCTGGCTCAGGAAACCGTGGAAAGTCTTCATGCCATCCGCCCAGGCCGTGGTCAACGTCTGCCCGCCGCGCCCGATGGACTTGCACTCGGTACGGCGTGTATAGGCGGTTCCAACCTCGAAGCCCGTCGCGAAGATCAGGCAGTCGACTGCGTATTCCACGCCGGCGACGACGACCGCGTCGCGCGTGATCCGATCCACTCCCCGGCCCTCCGTATCGACGAGCGTAACGTTCGGCCGGTTGAAGGTCGGCAGGTAGTCGTCGTTGATGAACAACGGGCGCTTGCACCACTGCCCGTACCAGGGCTTCAACGCCTCGGCGGTAGCCTCATCCTGCACCGTCGCGGCAACGCGCGCGCGGATCTCGTTGCCTTTCCGGTAGTCTGCGATTTCGGCGACCAGTGCGATCTCGGCATCGCTCAGGTCCGGGTGCGGCAGGTCCCAGGATTTCGGTGGTGAGACGGAAGAAGCTCGTCCAGCCATCGTGGACCAGATCCTCCGCCACCGGCAGGCCCGCCAGAATCGAACAGAAGTTCTCGTTGCGTGCCGCCTGCCAGCCCGGTTTCAGTGATTGGGCCCAGGCCGGATCGGTGGGCCGATTGCCGCGCACATCTACCGACGAGGGCGTGCGCTGGAACACGTACAGTCGCTGTGCGTGTGCACCGAGGTGCGGCACGGCCTGGATCGCCGTGGCGCCGGTGACGATGACACCGACCCGCTTGTCCGCGAGCCGCGTAAGCCCGCCAGTGGAATCTCCGCCGGTGTACGCATAGTCCCAGCGGCTGGTGTGGAACGCATGTCCGGCAAAATCCCCGAGGCCCGGAATGGCGGGCAGCTTGGGGCGGTGTAGCGGCCCACTCGACGCGACGAGGAAGCGTGCACGGAACACATCTCCGCGAGCGGTCGATACGATCCAGCGCTGCGCTTCCTCGCTCCAGTGGGCCGCCTCGACCTGGGTCTGGAAACAGGCGCGCGCGTAGAGGTTGAAATGGCGGCCGATCCGCTGGGCGTGCGCGAAGATCTAGGGCTGGAAGGCGTACTTTTCCCGGGGGACGTAACCGGTTTCATCGAGCAGCGGCAGATAGACGTACGACTCGATGTCGCATTGCGCGCCGGGATAGCGGTTCCAGTACCAGGTGCCGCCGAAATCCCCGGCCTTCTCGATGATGCGCACGTCGTGCACCCCGGCCTCGGCCAGACGCGCGGCGGCGAGCATCCCGCCGAAACCGCCACCGAGGATCAGCACGTCGAGCGTTTCGGTGAGCGGCGCGCGCGTGAAGCCCGGTGCGACGTGCGGATCCGCTTCATAGCATGCGAAATCGCCCGCCACTTCCACGTACTGATCGTTGCCGCGCGTCCGCAGGCGCTTGTCGCGCTCCGCGGCGTACTTGCGCCGGACTTCTGCGGGACCGCAGCCGAGCTCCGCGGGGGTTGGAATCCGTTGTCTCGCGTTCATGTCGGAAGTCTCTGTCATTGTCAGGGTGCGGCGCCCGTGCCGGCGGCACGCGCGCGGGCTCGCCCGATCAGAAAGTGACCCGACAGCGTCGCGATCGGGCGCGCTTCGTCGTCCTGCCAGCAGGTCGCGCGCACGTTGGCGATGCGCTTGCCGAGGCGGGTCACGATTGCGCAGGCGGAGGTTTCGGCCACGCGCCCGGAGCGCAAGTAATCGATCGTCACGTTGACGGGTTTCGGCAGCGCTTCACCGCGGTGTTCACTCGCGAGCTGGATGATCGCGGCTGTCTCGAGCAGACCGCCCACGACACCGCCATGGAGCGCCGGGATCCATGGATTGCCGACGTGCCGCGAATCCGCGGCGAGCTGCACCACGAGCCGCGCGCCGACGCGCTGCACCCGCAGGCCGAGCGTCTGCATGTACGGAACGCCGGTGGCGAGTGCGCCGAAATCGCCGTTCGCGAGCGCACATCCGATCAGTTCGCCGGTGTTCATCGGGACGTCGCTGCCGGTTCCGCGCGGGTGAGCATGAAACTCGCCGCACTCTGCGCCACAGGATCGTCCGCCTCGGCATGATAGGCGAGCCCCCGCACGAAACAGATGTGGCGTGTGACCTTGTAGCAGTGGCAGGCGGCGGTGAGCGCCAATCCGCGCGTCGCGGGGCGGAGGTAATCGATCCGCAGATCGAGGGTCGCGATCGGCATCGGCCGCGGCAGCGCAGCGAATACCGCGAGTCCGCTCGCGGAGTCGAGCAGCGTCGTCACCACCCCACCGTGCAGCACGCCGCTCGCCGGATCGCCTGCTAGAGCGGGCGCGTAATTCATGCGGACGGTCGCGCGGGCGTCGCCGGCGTGCACGATTTCCAGACCGAGGAGCGAGCCATGCGGCGAGCGATTCTCCGGCCGGTTCAGGAAATCGCTCAATTCCTCTGCGGTCACACCGGTCTGCCGTCTTTAGCAGGCCGGGTCATCCCAGACGGAATCCTGCATAGTCCTGCGCTGCAACTTCGTCGCATCTGGCGCGATAACGCGGCATGCCGCCCGCGTAGAGCATGAACGTCCGCGTCTGGCGTCCGGGGATGTTTTCGTTGATGCCCATGAACCAGGAGTCGGCCGTCGGGAACAGCGTGCGCGCTGCCGTATCGTCGACGTGCTGCGTCCATTCCGCCTCCGCTTCCGGGGTGGCTTCGACCCGTGCGATGCCACGCGCGTGGAGGTGGCGCAGGAACTCCGCCACCCACTCCACATTCTGCTCGATGCAGCGGGGAATGTTGCAGAACGTGGCCCCGTTGTGGGGACCGACCAGCGTGAAGAAGTTCGGGAACCCCGCCGTCTGCATGCCGAGGTAGGTGCGCGGCCCATGGGCCCACTTGTCCTTGAGTTTCTGGCCGCCGACGCCGGTGATGTCGATGCGATTGAGCGCTCCCATCACGGCGTCGAAGCCTGTGGCGTAGACGATCATGTCGAGATCGTAGCGCCGGGCCGACGTTTCGATCCCGCCGGCGGTGATCCGTTCGATCGGCTCCTCGCGCAGATCGACCAGCGTGACATTGGGCTGGTTGTACACCTCGTAATAGTTCGTCTCCATCGGTACCCGGCGGATACCGAAGCCGTGGTTCCGGGGGATGAGCTTTTCCGCGACCTTCGGATCCTTGACGCGCTGACGGATCTTACTCGCGATGAAATCGCTGATGAGGTCGTTCGCGCGCTGGTCCGACATGATGTCGCCGAAATTGCCGAGCCAGATACCGAATCCCGGTTCGGCGTAGAGCTTCTCGAAAAACGCTTCGCGTTCCGCGGCCGTCACCGAGAGCGCCGAGCGTTCGTCCATGCCGTGCAGGAACGCGCCGAACGTCTCCCGGCAGCGGCGGAAGATCGCGGGATAGTTCGCCTTGATTTCACGCTGCTGCTGGGCAGTGATCGGGCCGTTCAACAGCGGCGCGCACCAGTTCGGCGTGCGCTGGAACACATAGAGCTCGCCGACGTCCTTGGCGATTTCCTGGATCAGCTGGACGGCGGTCGCCCCGGTCCCGATCACGCCGACCCGCTTGCCCGCGAACGTGATGTCCCGGCGACCGCCGAAGCCAGCCGGATCGCGTGGCCACATCGCCGTGTGATATGCCTCGCCCTTGAAGTCGGCAACCCCCTCGATGGCCGGCATCTGCGGCGCCGACAGCGGGCCGGTCGCCGAGATCAGGAACCGGCAGCGCAACGTGAGCCCCGCCTCGGTGCCGACTTCCCACTCGTTCGTCGCCTCGTCGAAGCGGGCGCGCACGACCCGTGTGTTGAAATCGATGTCGCGCCGGAAGTCGAACTTGTCCGCGACGAAATTCAGGTAACGCAGCGTTTCCGGCTGCGGCGCGAAGTGCTCACTCCATTCCCATTCCCGGAGCACTTCCTCCGAGAACGAATAGCCGTAGGAGTAGCTCTCGGAATCGAACCGGCAGCCCGGGTAGCGGTTCCAGTACCAGGTCCCGCCGACGCCGCTGCCGGCCTCCAGTACCCGCACCGAAAGCCCGATCTCGCGCAGCCGGTAGAGCTGATACATCCCGGCGATGCCGGCGCCGATGATGATTGCGTCGAAGCGATCCTGCGTGCGTGCGGACGGAACCGCCGAAGCCGTGGTCGTCGTCTCGTTGGCCTTCATCTTGCTCTCCTCTCGTTCGGGTGTCGGATCCGTCCAGGGGGCGCTGCGCAGAGCCACGACCACGACCGTTTCCGCGAAGGGTGATCGTAGTTTCATTCCTGTTGGCAACGCCATAGGAATATTCCGGGTCGTCGGGTCGCAATCCGAGCGGCCGCAGCGGGCGTGCGAACTCCGCCGGAGCGGCGCGTCCGCGACGCGGGTTGCGTAGTATCGCTCCGGCGCTTGGCATCCGCGGGATGCCGCACTCCCTGCGGCCGCTTCCCGATTATCCATCGCGCTTCAGGAAAACGACAGGTGGGCATCCTCTTCATCACGTAGCACCGGAGCGACCGCGCGCGCGGTCGTCGTTGAGTCATGGGCTTCCGGCTGGGCGCGATGCTGCTGCCGAGCGTCAGCGCGTCGATCGCCGAATTCGAATGCGGGTATGCCGGCCAGAATCCGGTGTTCTCTCAGCGCGCACTCGCCGATTGCGCGCGCATGGTCCGGCAGATCGAGGAACTCGGCTTCGACTTCGTCGCGTTCTCCGAACATCACTTCCACGTCGAAGGCCTCGAGGTCTCGAACAACCCGGTCATGCTCGGGGCGTGGGCCGCGATGCTGACGACGCGGCTGCGCATCGCGCAGATGGGCATCGTCCTGCCGTCGCGCAACCCGGTGCTGCTCGCCGAGGATCTCGCGATGCTCGACCCCTTCTCCGGCGGCCGCATGATTGCGGGCTTCGCGCGCGGCTATCAGGTGCGACACGTCGCGACGATCGGCCAGAAACTGAACGCCTATCCGACGGCCGCCACCGATCCGGAGTTCGAAGCCCACGATCGCATCAACCGCGAACTGTTCAACGCGCATTATGCGATCATCCGCAAGGCCTGGACCGAGCCGCTGTTCAGTCATCAGGGCCGGCACTGGCAGATCCCGCCCCCGAACGTCGCGTGGAACCATCCGGCGACGCGCGCGCTGGCCGGCGGCATGATCGACGACGACGGCATGCTGCAACGCGTGGGGATCGCGCCGCTGACGTTGCAGGATCCCGCGCACATCGAGACCTTCATTCCGTTCACGATCAGCGCCGAGACCATCGAGTGGTCGGCTCACCAGGGCGTGAAGCCGGTAATCTTCACGCCCATCGAGGAACACGCGAAGGCCAGTATCGACCTCTTCCACCGCGCCTGTCAGGCGGCCGGCCGCAACGTCGAGTGGGGGCGCGAGCTCGGCCATTTCCGCGACAGCGTGATCGAGGACACCGAGGCGGAGGCGATCGCGATCCAGGAAAGCGGCATGGGCTACATCTGGACCCGTTGGCACGACTGGTTCGGCTTCAACGAAGCGCTGCGCTGTCCGGGCGAACAGGGCGCGATCCCGAACACGCCGCGCAGCGTGCGCGAGCGGGGGCTACGGACTCGTCGGCACCGTCGATTCCGTCGCGCGCCAGCTCGAAAAAATGGTGAACACCCTCAACACGGATCTCGTCGTGCCGTGGATCGCGGTGGGTCCGGCGCCGATCGACAAGCTGCTGAGGAGCAACGAACTGCTGGTGGAGAAAGTGCTGCCGAAGATCGGATTGACGCTCAGCCAGGCCACGCCACGGCTGCGCGCCGAATTCCACGGGCCGACGTGGCAGGACATGCCGGGCAGTCGCGCATGACATCGACGTCCTGGTGGTGCCCCGGCCGGCGCCATGGCGCGCGCGGCCGCCGGGGAGGGACTCCGATGAAACCGCTCCGATCGTTGCTGTTCGTACCCGCGCACCGCGAGAAATGGGTCGCGAAGATCCCGGAGTTCGGAGCCGATGCCGTGATCCTCGATTTCGAGGACAGCGTGCCGCGCAACCTGAAACCCGCCGCCCGGCGCATCGCCGCCGACGCGATCCCGGGACTGGCCGCCGCCGGTCAGCGTCTCTACGTGCGGGTCAATCCGACGCCGTACCTGTACGACCTCGACGATCTCCAGGCCGTCGTGCAGTCCGGGTGCGAAGGTCTGGTGCTGTCCAAGACCTCCGGCCCGGAGGGCGTCGCCACCCTGGACGCGCTCGTCAGCGAGATCGAGCTTCGCGCCGGCATGACCGTCGGGCACACGCAGTTCCTGCCCGTGCTCGAGAGCGCGCGCGCGATCCAGCTCGCCTTCGAGATCGCTCAGCAGGCGCGCGTCGCGACCTTGCGCATGGCCTCCGCGCGCAACGGCGACGTGGCGCGCGCCCTGGGTTTCGAATGGACCGCGGACGGCCTCGAGAGCCTCTATCTCAAGTCGCGGGCCGTGCTCGCGGTGCGCGCGGCGGGCAAGGGTAATCCGCTCGCCGGGCTGTGGCAGGACGTGCACGATCTCGACGGCCTGCGGCACTACTGCCAGTTCCACTGCCAGCTCGGGTTCAAGGGTGAGATGATCCTGCATCCGTCCAACGTCGCCGTCGTCAACGAGGTCTTCATGCCGAGCGCGGCCGAACTCGCATATTACCGCGGGATGGTCGAAGCCTTCGAAACGGCCTAGCGTGAAGGTCGCGCGGCAATCCTCTACGAAGGCGAACACATCGACTACGCGCACGTGACCACCGCACGCGAGATACTCGCACTGGCGGCAAACCTCGGCAGCTGACGGACCCTGCGCCGCGCGCCGGGTGCACGATCGCCAATCCCGACCCGCAATCCAAATATCGATGTCCGTTGGCTGCCGTCAGGAGCATCGGTTATGCTGACAATGCGCCGGCAATCGCTGATGCGAGCGTGTTCGCGCGGCGCCACGGCACGCAGGTGCCGTCGCGCTCACAACCATCGCAACAGGACGCGCCGACATGATACTTGAAGGCATCCGGGTGCTCGATTTCACCCAGTACCTGGCGGGCCCCTCCGCGACCCGACTGATGGCGGAGATGGGTGCCGAGATCATCAAGGTGGAACAGGCGCCGGGTGGCGACCCCGGACGGCTGCTGCCCTTGATCCGCGACGGTCGCAGCGGCTTCTTCGTGCAGCAGAATCGCGGCAAACAGAGTCTCTGTCTCGACCTCAAGAGTCCAACCGCGCGTGCCATCATTCGCGAGCTGGTGAGCAAGGTCGACATCGTGATGGAGAATTTCGGGCCCGGCGTGATGGAGAAGCGCGGTTTTGATTATGAAAGTCTCAAAGCCATCAATCCGCGCCTCATCATGGCGTCCGTGTCGGCCTTCGGGCGCCACAGCACGCTTGCCCACAAGACCGGTTACGACTGGATAGCCCAGGCGTTCAGCGGGCTCATGCACATGACCGGTCCGCGCGACGGCCCGCCGCATCCGGTCGGCATCGGCGTGTGCGACACCAATGCCGGGGTGCATGGCTTCGCCGCGCTCGGTTACGCGCTCTACCATCGCGCGCAGACCGGCGAAGGGCAGTACCTGGATCTGTCGATGGTCGATGCGATGTACCACATGCACGAATACAACGTGCATGGCCGCTCGGTGGCGGGCGAGCGCTTCGATCCGAAGCGCATGGGCGCGCATCACGAGATGATCGCCCCGTTCGGGGTGTTCAAGGGGCCGAGCGGATATTTCGTGATCGCGGTGCTGCAGCTGCAGTGGGCCGGCATGTGCCAGGCACTCGGGCGCGCGGAACTCGAAAAGGATCCGCGCTTCATCGACGGCGCGTCACGCGCGCGTCACCAGAATCTGCTGATCGAGATCATCGAAGCCTGGGCCGCGACCTTTCCGGACAACGAGGCGGTGCTCGCCGCGCTCGAAGCCGTGCGCGTTCCGTCCGGCCCGGTGCTGACCCCGATCGAGACCTTGGAAAACGAATACTTTCTCGACCGCGGCATGGTGCGCACCGTGCGGGATCCGATCCTCGGGGAGATTCAGATCCCGGGCTTTCCTTTCAAGTTCTCGGCCCAGACCGAGTTACCCGACATCGAAGCGCCGCTGCTCGGGCAGCATAATGGTGCGGTGCTGTCACGCGTGCTGGGCTATGATCCGGAACGCATCGCAGCGCTGGAACGGGCACAGGTACTGGTCAGCGCACCACGCTGATCCATCACCCGTCCGGCGCGCGCCACGCGCCGCGCGCCGGACGCTCGAAGCCCAGCGTCTCGCGCAAGGTCGTGCCCGGATATTCGTGGCGGAACAGCGCGCGACGCTGCAACTCCGGGATCACCAGCCGCGCGAAGTCCTCGTAGGCACCGGGCATGTGGGTGGCGGCGAGCACGAAACCATCGCAGGCTTCGGTGGTATACCATTCCTCGAGTTGATTGGCGACGGTCGCGGGTGTGCCGACGAACGTCGGCAACTCCCGTAGCGTGCCGCGTCCGCTGAAATGCAGGAAATCGCGCACAGTGGGATGCGCAAGTCCGCTCATCTGAATGACGCGATCGAGGATGCCCTGCAGGCCGGAAGCAGCGGCGAGCTCCTCGGCGGTGAAGGCTTCGTCCAGGCCTTTGGACCCGAAATCGAAATTCAAGACTTCCGACAGCAACGTCAGCGCATCGATGGGTTTGGCCAGATCATCGATCAAGGCACGCTTGTCCTCCGCCATCGCCTCGGTTTCGCCGATGACGGCGTAGATAGCCGGCATGATGCGTACCCTGTCAGGGTCGCGCCCTTGCGCTAGCACTCCTTGCTTGAAGTCCCGGTAGTGGCGCTGGGCGAGCGCGAGATTGGGGTGGATGAAGAATACCAGCTCCGCCCAGCGCGCAGCGAAAGTACGGCCACGACCGCTCTGACCCGCCTGGATGATGACCGGATGCCCCTGGGCCGAGCGCGGTACGGTCAGGGGTCCGCGCGACCGCAACCACCTGCCCTTGTAATCGATGCGCCGCACCTTGTCCGGATCGGCGAACAGACCGCTGGCCTTGTCCTGCACGATGGCGTCGTCGTCCCAGCTGTCCCAGTGGCCGTGCACGATTGCCATGAACTCGTCCGCGCGGTCATAACGCAGATCGTGATCGGGCAATTGCTCGCGACCGAAATTGGCAGCCTCGGCATCGTTCAACGAAGTCACGACATTCCACGCCGCACGTCCGCCGGTCATGAGGTCCAAGGTGGCGAACACACGGGCGATGTGATACGGCTCATAGTAGGTCGTGGAATAGGTCGCGCCCAGGCCCAGGTGCCGGGTGGCGAGGCCCATCGCCATGAGGATGGTCGGCAGGTCCATCTTCACGGCACGGATGCCGTGACGTACGGTTTCCCGAAAGTCGTCGTTGAAGATGTCCGGCATCGCGAGCCGGTCGTCGAAGAACGCCAGATCGAACTTCGCCGCTTCCAGCGTGCGCGCGATACGCTGATAGTACTCGGGGGTGGTGAAATCCGATGCCGTGGCGGGATGGCGCCATGAGGCCGTGTAGTTGGAGCAGTTCTGCGCCTGCAGGAAGGCGACCAGGGTCATGTGGCGCGGCGTCGTATTCATTGCGAATCTCCTGCGAATGCCTGCGAAACGGGTGCGCGGCGCGAGACCCTGCGTTTCCGAACATCCTAAGGTCAGATTACGCCGTCTGCGCGCAAGGATTCGAATTCCTCGGCGCTGATGCCCAAATAGCCGCGATAGATCTCGTCGTTGTGCTGGCCGAGATCGGGCCCGAGCGATGCGAGACGTCCCGGCGTGGCGGACAGCCGCGGCACCACGTTGGGCACCACCACTTCGCCCACGCGCCGGTCTTGCACGTGCAGCAGGTTACCGCGCGCATGGAACTGCGGGTCGTCGAAAATATCGGCGATGCTGTTCAACGGGCCGATGGGCACTTCGCCATCGAGACAGCGTCGCATCACTTCATCGCGCGAGAGGCTGCCGATCCAGTCGGCCACGATGTCATTGACCTCGGCACGCGCGGCCACGCGCTGCGCCATCGTCGGGAAACGATCGGGCGCCAGCAGATCGGGCCGCTGCATGACTGAGGCCAGGCGCTCGAACATCCTGTCGGTGGAGCAGGCCAGGGCGACCCATTTGCCGTCCGCACTCTGGTAGTGACTGTGCGGCACCACATTGACGGTGTCGGCACCCATCCTTTCGCGCACGAAACCCGAGCGCGCGTAGGCCGGCGCGAGTTCGTCCAGCATGCGGAATATCCCCTCGTACAGCGCGACATCCACCATCTGCCCGTCGCCGAAGCGCTCGCGAGACGTGTACGCCAACAGCGCACCGAACGCCGCGTAGAGGCCCGAAATGTAATCGGCCAGCGAGGTGGAGCCCGGGGTCACGGGTGGTCCGTCCGCCTCACCCGCGAGGTAGGCGAGGCCCGAGAAGGCGTGCGCGATGCGCGCAAAGCCCGGGCGATCGCGATAGGGACCATCCTGTCCATACGCCGAGATGCGCACGAGGATGAGATCGCGCTTGATGGCCTTCAACGTCTCGTAGCCGAGACCCCAGCGTTCGAGCGTGCCGGGCCGGAAGTTCTCGACCAGGATGTCACAGTCCGCGACCAGTCGCTTCAGCAGCGCCGCGCCGCGCGGCTGGCGCAGATCGAGCGTGACGGATTTCTTGTTGCGGCCATCGTTCAACCAGTTGAGGCTCGCACCGGCTTCGGTCATCGTGCCGAAGCGCCGAAACGGATCGCCGCTGCCCGGCATTTCCACCTTGATGACCTCGGCACCGAAATCGCCGAGCAAGGCGGCGCAGAACGGCGCCGCGAGCATCGTCGCCACGTCGAGCACGCGCACGCCCGCCAGCGGCAGGCGCCGATCGTTGTTCGGATCAGGTGTCACGCGCAGCGCCGTCCTGCGATATCCCGGCCCGGGCGAGAATGCGCCGCGCGATCTTCTCGTGTGCGATGTCGAGGAGCTGCCCGTTCATCGCCACTGCGCCCTTGCCTTCGCGCTGGCTGTCGGCGAGCGCTTTTAGCACCGCGCGTGCCCAGGTCACTTCGTCCGCCCCCGGCGTGTAGGCTTGGTTGGCGAGCGCCACCTGGCTCGGATGAATCGCCCATTTGCCGGCGTAACCCAGTACGCGGCCGCGCGTGGCGGCGGCGTTGAATCCCTCGGGATCGGAGAAATTGCCGAAAGGGCCATCGATCGGCATCACGTCGAACGCGTGACAGGCGTTGGCGACGCGGGCGAGCGCGAAATGCCACTGATCGTTCCAGTGACTTTGACGGGCGCTCTCGGAGGGTGCGTCCGGCGCGGCATCGGTCAGCATCGCGTAATGCCGGTTGGCGCCGCCGACCAGGCGATCCTGGCCGCCCATGCTGAGCGAGTAGTCGCCGACGCCGAACGACACGGACACCAGCCGCGTGGAGGCTTCGAGGATGGCTTCGACCCGTGCCATGCCGAGCGCCGTTTCAATGAGGATGTGCAGTTCCAGCGGCCGCTCGGGCGGCCGTTCACGATCGAGCGCCGTGAGCAAGGCCTCGACATGGCGAATCTCGTCGACCGCACCGACCTTGGGCACCAGGAAGCCATCGAGCCGCCGGCAACGCGCGCCGAGCTGCTCGATATCGCGAAACGCCCATTCGCTGTCGAGCGCGTTGGTCCGCACCAGGACGCGCTTGCCGCCCCAGTCGACCTCGTCGAGCGCTGCGGCGGCATTGGCGCGCGCGGCGAGCTTCTGGGGGGGCGGCACGCTGTCTTCGAGATCGAGAAACAGCGCATCCGTCGCGCTGGCAGCGGCCTTGACGAAGAATTCCGGGCGCACCGCGGGTACCGCGAGCAGGCTGCGCATCGTGATCGTGGTCATGGCGAAATTCTCCCGCTGAGTCGCCGCACACGGCGTGAATCGGATCCGGATATTCGCCTATTCCCGTGACGAGATCATCTCCAACCCCGATTTCTCACCGAGCGCTCCATTCGGCGACCAGTCGATCGGTGTGCTGGGGATGACGGTTGTGGCTGCGCCGGGTGACGCGAATTGCCGGCTCGCAGGCAAACGCGCCCGGCCGCCACCACGCTGGCCGACATCGATGCGCTCTTGCCTTGGGTGAGATCTATTTTGGTGGGGAGCGGTCAGAAACTGTCCCCTCTCGGTCCCGCAGGCAAGCTTGTATCGCGTGCGCAGACTCCAGCGCCGGTAGGAATCGGTCTGCGGCAACGGTCGGCGTGAAAAATTCAAACACCGCATCCGGTCTTTCGACCGGGCGATGCCGCTATCCATGTGTCGCCGTGGACTGCGCGTCTCACACGGCATTGCGAGAGGGCCATCCAGGCGCTTTGAGACCAGTGATCGAGCCCGGCGTCCTTTCCTTCCCGTCGCGCCTGAAGGCGATCCGCATACTTGCCTAGGTCGTGCAATAGTCCGGCGAGCGCGGCTTCTTGCGCCCACGGCGAGTTTCCAGCGAAGCGTGAGGCCAGTGTGGCCACTGCCCGCAAGTGATCGCTGAGCCGATGCCATTGCCCGCACGCGTTGACGCTGTGAGCGTAAGAGAATCGCGCCTGCTTGATTCCCGGATCTTGGTTGTTCTGCAGCAGCCCTGTCATGGGCAATCCCGTGAGTCCCGCAACGCGGGCCTCCGCCATGAGGAAGCGGTCAGCCGGGTCGGTGTGCGCATCGCCGGGACGCAGGGTCCTTTCGATCGCGACTTCGGCGGACAGCGCGCGCAGACGCAGCCCGGATAACTCGCCGCTTGCTCGATCCAGTCCCGCGCAGTGTGGACAGCACGATGCGGCCCTTGGCCAACCGCAGGCCGACATCCCAGACGCGGATCACGTTGACGTGATGGTGGCGTTCCCTGTGTACCTGGTCTATCCGCGCCAAGTACGCTCGCGACAACGTGTCTGCCATTCCGGAAGGGTGACGACCACCGGTTCGTGCGTGGCGGCAGCCTCAACCAGCAGCTTCAGGCGTTCGGCCTTGAATTCAGCAACGCTGATTTCCATGAATAGCACCCGCGAAAGTGACCGCTCCAAGCCGGTCATCACAGGCTGCGTTCGCGCCTCGACAGATGGGGCGGCAGTTGCCGAAGTGGGCCGAAGTGGTGCCACACACCGGCCGGGCGTGCCGCACCCCCACCCACCGAAGCTGGCCGCATGCCCGCCGCCACAGCACCCTCCGGCTCGCACTGATCGCGTGGATGCTGGGCGCGGACGCCGCCGTCAACGATGCCAATCCGTCACACCTGCTCCAGACCGCGGAGGAGATGGTGTTGCCGCACTTCGACTTCGTGCTGATCTCGCAGCGCGCGCTTGGCCGTCACTGGCGCGCCTTCACCGACGAACAGAAGGCGCGCTTCGTGCGCGAGTTCCGCGCGATGCTGCTGCGGACGTACGCCCGCGCCCTGAACGAGCGCCGGGATGCGACGGTCGGCCACCTGCCGTGGCGGGAACTGTCCCAGGGCGCAGCGCATCGGCCGCCACCTCGAACGCCAGGGGTTTCTGGAGCGCGATGTGGAGAACAGCGACCTGGCTGGCGACGCGCTCAAATCCAGCGTGATGGAACAGCTCCTCGGTTAGTCGATCACCTACCCCATCGCTGTCGGGCCGCAGCAGGACTTCATTGCCCGGCTGGCAGCCCTGGTGCCGAAGCCGCGGATGAATCTGACCCGCTTCAGATTGTCGACCCGACGGCCAGTCCGAGGAGTACCCGCCAGGACTCGCGCGGAAACAAGGCGGTTTGTGCTTCCTATACGCCGCGTCAGCGCGATGTCGCAACCTCGACGATCAGCGCACCGTCGGCGTCTGCGACGATCCGGTGGCACGTCAACGCCGTCACGCACGGCGCGGCGGTCGCGTTCCCGGTGCGGATGTCGAACCTGCCGAGATGGAAGGGGCACACGATCTCGTCGCCGTCCACGTCACCGTCCGCGAGCGAGGCCTCCCCGTGCGTACAGCGATCGTCGGTGGCGTAGAAGCCATCGGCGAGCCGGTAGAGCGCGAGCGCGCCGCACCCCGGGACCTCGAGCTGGCGGACCGTGCCCACCGGCATCGCGGCGGCTATGGCGGCCGGCACGCGGCAGCGCGGTCCGCTCATTCCGATGCGGCGGACGACCGCGCCGCGCCGGGGTCGAGCGCCCGCAGGGTCTCGATGTCGCCGCGCCGCGCCGCTTCCCGGAGGCGCCGGCCGAACCCCGGGGAATGGAACCGGCTGGTGACAGTGATGACGATCGTACCCGCGCGCTCGAACGTCAATTCCAGCGGAAATGTCTTGCCGAGCGTGAGCGGCAGCGCGAGCGCCCGCAGCTCGAGGTGGTAACCCGCGTCGTGCAATTCGTGCAGCGCAC
This sequence comes from Gammaproteobacteria bacterium, assembly GCA_050184115.1. GTDB lineage: Bacteria > Pseudomonadota > Gammaproteobacteria > JACKNG01. Next base: position 28,968 of record JBFXAQ010000017.1, read on the forward strand.
CGCCCGGCGGCAGCGCGATGCGCGACACGGTGCGCGCGCCGGCGCGCAGGAGGGTCCCGGCGGTGGCGATCGTACAGCGCGCACCGATGAGAAAATCGGCCCGCTCGCCATGATTGCGGAACTGGAAGAACACCCGTGCCGCGTGCGCGTCGCCGAGAGTGCCCTTCGCCCACGGATCGAGGATCTCGAGCGCACCGTGAGTAAAGCGTTCGACGGGCACGTCGTCCGCCACTTCCGCGCCGGCGAGGCCGGTGAGCAGCCCGAGCAGCAAGCCGCTCGTCCATGCACGCCGGCGTGCCCGGAGCGCCATGAGGTCAATCGCCCGGATGCAGCCGCACGATCATGTTGTTCGCGCTCGCGTCTTCGTAGATCGCCGGATCGCGGCGACCAATCGGCAGGTTGGCGTACGCCGTCCACAGATCGCCCGTTGCATGATCGATTTCGATCATGCGCAGAAACGCCTCGCGCCGCGGCAGCGGGTAGTGACGCCAGCGTGCGGTATCGATATCGAAGCGGTAGATGCGATCGGAGTTCGTGGTGCCGACCCACACCGCGCGCCGCTTCGCATCGAGCGTCACGGAGTACGACGCTCCCGCGCGATCGGGCATGTCATAGCGCGCGATCTCGACGCCCCGCGCGGTGTCGAATTTCACCAGCTGACCCTCGCCATAGAGCGGCACCCACAAGGTGCCGTCGTCCTCGATCGCCATGCGCCGCGGCGCCGCGCCGCGCGGAAACGGCACTACTTTCTCCACCTTGCCGGTTTCCACGTCGAACGAACCCAGGTGACCGTGCAGCTGCGTCCACCACACGCGTTTCAGCGACGGATCCATCGCCGCGCCGTAAATGAACACGTGGAACTGCTCCTCGCCCGCGGGTAGCGGCATCGGGAAGCGCCGCACCTCGCCGGTATCCGTCTGCACGCTCCACAACTCGTTGAGACCGACCAGTGTCATCCACAAGCGGCCGTGCGCGTCCGGCTGGACATGGCGGGCGGCATTGACCGCGGTGTCATGCGTGATCGCGAACTTGACGCCGGGCGGGGGCGGATACACGCGCCACTCGAACGTCCTGGTGCTGAAGCGCGCCAGCGAATAGCTCTCTTCGAGAGCGACCCACAGATTGCCGTCCGCATCGGCGTTCAGTGTATGCGGGCCCTGCGGGCCTGTGCCCGGCACGTCGTACCAGCGGACGCTGCCATCGCGGGTGTCGAGCGCACCCAGTCGGTCGGCATCCAGTTCCAGGAACCACACGTACGGCGAGCCCGGCGCGATCGACACCTCGCGCGTCCAACCGAACGTCGGCAGCCGGTACTCCTCAATCACGGTGTCTGCCGTCACTCCGTATTCACCGAGTCGGGCGACGTCGTCGTAACCGGTCAAACTATCGAAGCGCGTGGGGTAATGCTCGGCGAGATACGGCACGACGACCTCCATGTCGCGCGGCAGGAAGAAGCTCGTGGCGGGCGCCGTCGCCATGCGGTAATCCGGGCTGTCGGCCGTCAGTCCCCAGCGCAGATGGGTCTCGCCGCTCGGCCCGATGCGCACGGCCTGCTCGCGCATGTACTGGACCATGGCCTCCCACGCGGCGCGCCGCGTTTCGAGCGGCTGCCCGTCGAGGTTGCGCGCGAAGCGCTTCACGCGCTCGGCACCGAGCTGGTGGCAGCCGGCGCATTCGTTGATGAGAATGTGGAAGCTGCGATCGCCGGGCGTACCCGGGATCCAGGCGGAGGCCGGTACCTGCTCGGCGACGTTGTCCCGTCGCCGGAGCTCGAGGTCGAATTCGAGCGCACCGGGCGATTCATGCCGTTCGCGGGCGGCTTCCTCCCAGCCGATGCGGGATGCGGTGACCGTAATCACGTCCGGGTCGGCGTCGCGCAGGGCGGCGCGGAAACGGCCGTCGGCGGCGGAGAACACACTCGTCGTCGTCGGCACCAACGCGGGTCCCGTCACGTTGATGCGCACGTACGGCACTGCAGCGCCGGCCTCGTCGACCACCCGCCCCCGAATTTCGAGCGCTGCGGCGGACGCGCCCAGCGGGGCACAGAGCAACAGCGCGGCGCCCAGCCTCCGCGCGGTGACTGCCGGTTCGCTCACCCGTTCACCATCTCGACCACGGTGTTGTAGAGATGGCGCGGTGCCATCTCCATGTCAGACAGGATCGTCGTCTCGATGGCGCCGGACTCGAGCCCGATCTGGGTGGCATCGAGCGTGACAGTGTCCTCTCGGAACGCATCGCGCAGCAGGGTCTTGCCGTGCTCGTTCGCGATTAGGTCGCTCGGTTTGGTCGCCTCCAGGAAATTGATGCTGCCGATCCAGCGCGTCTTGTTCACCGAGATCGGCCAGAACTCGTGTCCGTAGAATCCGCCGATGAACGGATCGACGAGCATGTTCGGGAAAAAGCCGTGGCAATCGAACGCGTAGAACGGATCACCGTCGGGGTTGACGCCGGGGAACTGGCCGTGCGTCTCCCCGCCACCCGCGGCGTACCAGCTCGAGCCGCGACGGCGGACCCACTTCTCCACTTCCGGCGGCTCGAAGTCCGGCGACACCATGAACGTGACCGAGCGGTTGCCCTGCGGATACACGCGAATCGAGGTCGGCCGGCAATAGGGATTGAGCGGCCCGCAGAATGCCTCGGGCAGCGTGGCGGCGTGCACGGTGCTGACGTGATAACCCTCCTGGAACGCGTCGATTGCAACCTTCCAATTGACGGCGACGGTGGCCGTCCAGATGCCGCGCTTGCGGATACGCTCGAACGGAAAGTCCTGCAGCAGCTCGGCATGGGGCCGGATCTGTTCGAGCAGTGTCTGGCGGGGTGCCGGATCGACGTTGATGAAGATGAAATCCTTCCACACCGCGCAGTGCACCGGCTTGAGGCCGCGTTTGGCCTTGTCCAGATCGAAGAACAGCTGCGCATCCGGCACCGATTTAAGGGTGCCGTCGGTGTCGTAGACCCAGCCATGGAAGCGGCACGTGAAGTACTTGCGATGGGAGGTCTCCCACGTTTCGTGCGCGTTCCAGCACACGGTGGTGCCGCGGTGCTGGCAGGTGTTGTGGAATGCGCGGATCTCGCCGTGCCGGTCGCGGCAGATGATGAACGACGGGAAGGTGCCGTCCCGCTTGCTCCGAACTGCTTCGATCACCTGCACGAAATAGTCGCCGGGTTTCGGGATCCGCTCGGCGCGCCCGACATACAGCCACATCTTCTTGAAGATCTTCGCGCGCTCGGCTTCGAAAAACTCCTCGGACACGTAGGGTTCGATCGACAGCGCGCCGGTACCGACGTCCGGATAGCGCTCGGCGATCGGCTTGCGATGCTGCCAATCCGGAAGGCGGCGTTTCAGATCTTCGGTGGTTTCTGCGGGATTCATGCTCATCGCGGATCTCCGTACGGCCGGTCGCGCGACCGGCACGATGGGTGGCACGTTAGTGGTCTATCACCGTGTAGCCGTCGGCGGGCGAGATGATATGGAAGCGATCGAAGTCGAACGCATTCGGCACGTCGGGCTGACGGTAGACTTCCACCGCCGGCACGACCTCCATCAGCATCAGACCGAGCTGCAGCAGACGCGCCGCCGGCGGTGGCAGCGCGTCGAGCGAATACCGATCGATGTAATCGCACAGCGCATCCATGCGCGGGAACACTGTTTGGTAAAAGGCATCGAGTTCAGCGAGCGAGCGGCGGACCCGGAAACGGTTGCGTTCGCGTTCGGATCCGAGGGTCCAGTCCGGGACGAAGCGTTCGAGATCGGCGAACGCGGGCGGCAGCGTTGAAGCGGTTGCGGTGGTCATTGCCTTCCTTCCCCGATTGCGGAGCATCATCTTCCGCGACCCGATTGACTTTGGTCACCCCTCTTTGGTAGGGGTATTGCACAGGCAAAAAGACGGGAGCTTCATGCCGTGTCGCGTGCAAAATCGACTCGCGTGGCCCCTTCGACCGGGCTCGCCCCCGCTGTTGCTCCGCGGCAAGGCGCCTCCCCCGTGTGACCCCCGAGGAACACTCACGTGAGGACCCCTCCACTCCCGCTGCTCCTCGCCAAGTTTCATCCGCCGCGTGCACCGTCCGCGTTCGTGCCGCGGGCACGACTCCTGACCGCATTGCGCGGGCCGGCGCGGCCGAAGCTCGCCCTGATCACGGCGCCGGCCGGCTACGGCAAGACATCCCTCATGGCGGATCTGGAGCGCGCGCTGCGGGCGGACGGGCACGCGACGGCCTGGCTCAGTCTGGACGCGAGCGACGACGACTTCGGCCAGCTCGTGCGCTGTCTCGTCGGCGCCGTGCGCGCGCGGCATCCGGGTTTCGGCGAGAACGTGACGGTGCTGCTGCAGGGCGGCGTCGGCATCGGCGATGAGAGCATCGTGCGGCTGCTGGCGAACGAGCTCTCGGCGCTGCCCGATCCGCTGGCGTTCTTCCTGGAAGACGCGCACGAATTGTGCGACACGCTCCTGAGCGGGGTGATCCGATCGCTCGTCACCGGAACGTCTCCGCATGTGCAGTTCGTGATCAGCAGCCGCCGGGAAATCGCGCTCGGCGTCGGCCGCCTGCGGGCGACCGGCCTCTTGGCGGAGATCGGGTGGGAGGAACTCTGCTTCACCGCCGTCGAAGTTCGTGAGTACTTCGCACGCGCCAACCAGCTCGCGCTCGCTCCCGATCTCGTCGCCAAAGTCCTGGCCAGGACTGAAGGCTGGGCGGCAGCGTTGCAGCTCGCCTCCCTCGCGCTCGGCCCCCGGCGCTCGCTCGCTGCACTGCTCGACCGCTTCGAGGGCGACGAGCGCGGGATCGCGGCGTATCTCGCCGACGACGTGCTCCGTCACCTGGCCCCCGACGTGCGCGACTTCCTGCTGCAGATCGGACCGCTCGGCAGCGTCTGTACGCCGTTATGCATCGCGGCCACCGGGCGCGACGATGCCGCCGCGCTGCTAGCGCGGATCCAGTCCGCGAACATCTTCCTTTTCGCGAGCGACAGCGCACCGGGCTGGTACCGCTTTCATCCGTTGCTTGCAGAATTCCTGCGCCGGCGCCTCGCGCGGACGTCGCCTGGAGCGCTGCGCGAGGTCCATACGCGCGCGAGCGACTGGTTCGCCGCGGCACATGGGTACGACTCGGCCGTCGAACACGCATTGCTCGCCGGCGATCTCGAGCGCGCCGCCGGGCTCCTCGACACCCATGCCTACGATCTCTGGCGACGCGGACACCAGTCGCGGCTCGACGGCTGGGCGCGCGAGATCCCGGCGGCGCAGCGCCGCCGGTTTCCGCGCCTGCGACTGGTGCAGGCGTGGTCGTTGATGCTCGCCGGCAGGCTGTCGGCGGCAATCGCGATCCTGGATGACGTGGCTGGTCAGCTGCGCGCCGCGAGCGACGAGCTCGTTTCCGCCATGCCGGCGTGTCGCGATCCCTCGCTGCCCGGGCAGGTGCTGTTCATGCGTGTAATGGTCGCGTTCTACCGAGAGGAGATCGAACTCGCCGAGTCGCTGTGCGAGCGCTGGCTGCTCGATCCTGCTGCGACCGATCCGTTTCTCGTCGGCGCGGTGAAGAGCGTGTTGGCGGGCGTGCGTGGGCTGATGTACGAGCCTGCTTACGCGCGCAGGGAAGCATCGTCGATCGCCGATCTGCTGGAGGAGAGCGGCACCACTTACGGCCCGATCTGGTCGTATTCGATCCTCGGCGCGGTCTGTCTCGGGATCGGACTGCTGAGCGACGCCATCGCCGCGCTCGAACGGGCGATGACGTTCGCGGAGCGGACCGGTGGTCCCGACACCCCGCTCGCGGCGATGCCGGCCACGATTCTCGCGCTCGCCCGCTATGAGCGGGACGAACTCGCCGCGGCCGACGAACTCATCGCGCGCTTCGCCCACGCGGCGGAGCGCGTGAACTTCGCCGACTTCCAGATCAGCGCCTTCGTGGTGCCCGCGCGGCTGCTCGCCGCGCGCGGCGAGCCGGTGGCGGCGTTGGCGCTGCTCGATGCCGCGCAGCGCACGCTAGGCGCCGATCCACAGCGTCCGGCACGGATCCATGCGCACCTCCTGCACGAGAAACTGCGGCTGCTCACCCGTGAGCGGCACGCGAGCGAACTCAGGGATCTGCTGCGCGATCCGGTGCTGACGCGGCCGATTTCCGATTATCTACCGACCCGCGTCGGCGGTGCGCACGCCGCGATCCGGGCGCAGGCGCGTATCCGCGCGTCGCTCGCGCGCGCCGAGCCCGAGATCGGACTCGCGCTGGCCCGGCGCTGGATCGCGTACTTGCAAGTGCGCCGGTTGCCGCGGCCCGAAGTCGCATTCCGGCTGCTGGCGGCGCGGGCCGCCATCGAGATGGGCCAGGAAAGTGCCGCACTGCGCGACCTGCGGTCGGCACTGCGCGTGGCGGCGCCACAGGCCCTCACGCGGCCCTTCCTCGACGAGGACCCACCGCTGATCGCGCGGGTCGCACACGCCTGCGTCGCGCTCGGCGAAACGGGGCCCGATCACCGCTCGTTCTTCGCCGGACTTGCGGCGAGTCTCGCCGCCGCGCCGGCTCACGCGCGGCTTGTCGTCGGCGACGAGGGGGCGCCCCCGCGACGGCTCGGCCGCCGTGAACTCGAAGTGCTGCAGATGGTCGCCCGCGGCTGTTCCAATCGCGAAATCGGCGAGACGCTCGGTCTCACCGAGAATACGGTAAAGTGGAACCTCCGTCAGTCGTTTCAGAAACTTGCCGTGAAGCGGCGCGTGCAGGCGATCAGCCGGGCGCGGGAACTGGGACTGATCGACTAACGCCCGCGTGCCCGAGGTGTCTGGGTGAGTGGCAGCAGACGCGTCGTTTCTTGCACATGTCGTCAGTCGGGCAGCAGGTCGAGCGCGTCGAGATCGGCAGCATGCTCGGCGGCCGCGCGCGTCATCTGCATCAGCATGCGGTCGCCGCGCTCGGTGCGCTTGACGATTAGCGTCGCGGCGATCGCGACCGCGATCGCCGCGAAGCTGTAGTGCCGATAGTCGTTCATCAGGTGTTCGAAGGGGTAATCCGTCACGCCCAGCGCGAGCAGCTGCGCGTGGTAGTCGCGCAGCAGGGTTGCCTCGTGCCGGCGGCGGGTCGCGCGCGGCAGCGCGCCGCCCAGGAAGTACGCGACGTCCATCCCCGTGCCGAGGAAGCTCGCGGTCTGCCAGTCGACCACCGCGACCCGCGCGCCCGCGGGACCGAAGAGCATGTTGTCCGGCCGGAAATCGTTGTGCGAGAAACATTTTGGAAAATCGCGCGGCCGGTTCCACCACGCGTGATTGCGCACGAACTTCGCGCACACCGTGCGCACGTCGGCCGGCAGCCAGTCTGCATAATGCTTCCGCACGTGCGCCCAGCTCTGCTCGATCAGCGCCGTGGTGTAGAACCCCTGCGCACCGTCCGGCACGGTGCACCAGTCCGTGTCGAGCAGGCGCCGATCGTTCCAGAACGCGGCATGCAGCCGCGCGGCTTCGGACAGTGCCGCGCGGGCCTCCGCGAGTGTGCAGCCGCGCATCTGATCGCCCTGGCGCGCGGGCGCGAGATCTTCGAACAGCAGCACGAAGTCGTGGCTCGCCGGATCGATCTCGGCGGCGTAGACCAAAGGTGTGCGGATGCCGGCGTGCGCTGCGAGATGCCGGTAGAACATGACCTCGGTGCGGTAGAGGCCGAGCTGCCGCCCCGTCTCGCGCGCGGTCGCGTCGAGTGAGCTGAACTTGCCGACCACCGACGCCGGCGCGCCGGGGGCCGGCGTGCCGGCATACTCGATGAAGTAGCGCCGTGTCTCGCCGACCTGGCCGGTGCCGACCGTTTCCATGCGCAGCCGCGCGACGTACGCATCGACGCCGCGTTGCGCGAGCGCCGCTGTCAGCCACGGCGCCGTCACGCCGTCCGGACCGACGATCGGGAGCTCGCCGCAGGAGAGTGAAGTCACGCCCGATGCGCCCCGCCGTCGCCCGCTGGCCGCGCGTTCAACCGGCGACGACGTTCATTTCGCGCAGTCCTCGGGTGCTGATGAACGGTAGCCATTGCAGGGCTTCGGTCGCGAGCCTCAGATTCGGAAATCGCTCGACGATGCGCGGGATCGCGGCCCCGGCCTCGAGGCGAGCGAGCGGCGCCCCGAGGCAGAAGTGGCTGCCGAGTCCAAAGCCGACATGCCGGACGGCACCGCGGTCCAATTTCAGACGCTCGGGTTCTTCGAAGGCTTCCGGATCGCGATTGGCGACGGAGAGCATCAAAAACACGCGCTGGCCGGCGCGCAGCCGTTGGCCGCCGAACTCGAAGTCTTCCCGCGCGACCCGGATCACCGTTTTGCCGGGTCCCTCGTAGCGCATGAATTCTTCGAGCGCGGTCTTGATGTCGACCTGCCCGCCGCAGAGCAGCGCCCGCTGTTCGGGATGTCGCAGCAGCGCCAGCACGCTGTTGGCGATGAGGTTGGCGGTCGTCTCCTGACCCCCGAACAGCAGCAGCGTGCAGGTGGCCATGAGTTCCGCGTCCGACAGCCGATCCTGATCGGCATTCGCGCGCACGAGCGCCGAAATCAGGTTGTCGGCCGGCTCGGCGCGGTAACGCTCGATCTGGCCGGCGAAATACCTGACCAGCGAATCCATGCCTCGCGCGATGCCCTCGTAGCGATTGGGATCGTCGAGGCCGGTGGACACGAGCGGCTGCACGTCGAGCGTCCAGCGCTCGAACCGCGGGCGGTCCTCCACCGGCACCCCCAGCATCTCGGCGATCACGGTGGACGTCAGCGGATTCGCGATCGTGCGCAGGAGATCGAACGCCGGTCGCGCGGACGCGGCATCGATGAGCGAATCGCACAGCACCTCCACGCGCGTGCGCAGCGCCGCGATGGAAGCCGGCGTGAACGCGAGGCTGCACAGCATGCGCAGACGATGGTGCGCCGGTTCCTCCTTGAACACCATCCACCCGCTCAGCACCTCGAATGCCTGGCGGACCAGCGGATCGGCGTCGGGACCCGACAGCTTTTTCGTGATGTAGGGCTCGATGCGGTTGGACGAGAAGCGTTCGTCCCGCAGCGCCGCGATCACGTGGCGATGGCTCGTGATCAGCCACGAACGGTACCTCGGATCCCAATGCACCGGTCGGGTCGCACGCAGATTCGCGAAGTAGCCCTGCGGATCCGCGATCGCGTCCGGCGACATGATGTCGAGATCGGGCAAGGCATCCTGGACAGTCGCAGTCATGGTCGATCTCCGTGCTGTGCCGACGCGGTTCGGGGTGTGTCGGACTCCACCCGCCAGTCCCTGATTTCCGGCGGGATATCCCGGCGGATGAGCCGCATGCTCGCTTCCGTGCGCTCGACAGGGGATCCCCCGTCGCTGCAGATGGAACTCCATTCGCAGGGTCCCACCACGGTGCGGGTGGCGCGGCGCGAACACTAATGGCGGCGATGGCGCCAGGCAACCACTTCGAAGCGGATCAAGAATCCTCCGGCAGCGGCCCGAGCGTGCGTCTGTCGCCTCCGCTGCGGCGCGACTCACACCGTGAGTCCGTGCGCGGGCCCGTGCGGCGCGCGGGGCGGATAGGGCCCCCGATACCCGAGCACTTCGGACATTTCGATACCGGCTTCCCGGACCCGCTGCCGGAGTTCCGCGCGCCGGCCTTCGACCCGTTCGGCGGGCGCTCCCGCCGCAACCATCGCGCACACGCGGCCGCTGGCGTCGAACACCGGGGCGGCGAAACCGTCGATCCCCTCGTGCATCTGGCTGCTGGTCTCGGCGAATCCCGCGGCGTGAACCTCGGACAGGATTCTTCTGAGCTCGGCCTTCCGGACCGTCGTGTGGGGGGTGTAGGCGATCAACGCCGCGCGGTCGAGGTACGCGCGGATCCGTCGCTCGCCCTGAAAGGCGAGATACGCCCGGCCGATCGCCGTGCAGTAGAGCGGTACGGGCCGGCCGACGGGTACGGCGAAGCTGAGTGCGTTGCGCGACTCCACGCTCTCCACATACAGCGCGTGCGCGTCGTCCTGCGCGATGATGCCGATCATCGACGTCTCGCCGCATTCCCGGGCCAGGCGGCGCAACAGGTGGCGAACGGTGCGCAGCATGGGATCACCGCCGATGATCATCGCGCCGAGCTGAACGGAGGCGCGGCCGAGCCGGTAGAGGCCGTCGTCGCATTCCACGTAACCCGCTTGCTCGAGCGCGCGCAACAGGTTCAGCAGACTCGACTTGGGCGCGCCCAGCCGCTGACTGAGCCGGCTCAGGGGCGCGCCCGTCGGCGAGATTGCCAGCGTTCCCAGCACCTGCATCACCCGGTGCGGGGCGCGGGGCAGGACACCCCGCGGCGTTTCATGGTGGTCTGTCGGCACGAGCGGTGTTCCTGCGTCGGGGTGCGCCGTTCAGGCTTGACCGCGGCGGAGGCCACGCGTAGCCTGAGTTCTGATATATGGCCAATGTTCATATATCTGAACATTTTTGTCATCGTGGCCGGCGGCGACTGAGCGACGCGTCCGGCGCGAGGACCGGGCGTCGCCCGCTGCGCGAGGGCGGAAAGGACTGCACATGGAATACGACCTTAAGATCGTCGGCGGCCTGATCGTCGACGGCAGCGGGGCGCCCGGTTACCACGGCGAGGTTGGCGTCAAGGCGGGAAAAATCGTTGCGCTCGGCGCTGCGCCCGGTCCCGCGGCACGTGTCCTCGACGCCCACGACCTGGTCGTGAGCCCCGGCTTCATCGACATCCATACGCACTACGACGCGCAGGTGATCTGGGACCGCATGTTGACGGTGTCGCCGTGGCACGGGGTCACCAGCGTCGTCATCGGCAACTGCGGTTTCTCGCTCGCGCCGACGCGCCCGGCGCACCGCGACATCGTGATCCGCACCTTGGAGAACGTCGAAGGCATGACCGCGGCCGCGCTCACCGCGGGGTTGGGCGAGGAGTGGCCGTTCGAAACGTTTCCGGAGTACTTGCAGGCGCTGGCGGCGCACGGTCTCGCCATCAATGTCGGCGCGCTGATCGGACACACCGCGCTGCGCACGTACGTACTCGGCGAAGAGGCCACCGAGCGTGACGCGACGGCCTTGGAGATCGCAACGATGCGCCGGCTGGTGTGCGAAGCGATGGAAGCGGGTGCGCTCGGCTTCGCCACCTCGAAGGCGATCACCCACGTCGGCTACCAGGGCAAGCCGGTCCCTAGCCGACGGGCGTCGCTCGACGAGATCCTCGCGCTTGCCGGCGGGCTCGTCGACGCCGACCGCGGCGGCATCGTACAGGCGACCATCGGACCGGAACTCGCGTTCGACGAGTTCGCGGCGATCAACCGCGCCACCGGCCGTCCGGTGAGCTGGACGGCGCTCCTCGCGGGTGCCGCGCTCACCGGCGAGAACGCGCATGAACAGCTCGTACGGTCGGAAGCACTGCAGCAGCAGGGCCTCGCGATCTTTCCGCAGGTTACGCCGCGACCGCTGAATTTCGAATTCCAGCTGAAGGCACCGTTCATCTTCGAGGCCATGCGCATGTTCAGGCCCGTCTCGGAGGCCGATCACGAGGGCAAGAAGGCGATCTACCGGGATCCCGCTTTTCGTGCGCAGTTGTGGGAGCGGCTGGAACACAAGGCACCAGCACTCTTTCGGAGCGGTTTTCGCGGCACCACGATCACCGACGTACCGGGGCATCCGGAGCTCGGCGAGCGAGCGCTGTTCGAGTACGCGGCAGCGGTCGGCAAGACGCCGGTCGCAGCCTTGCTCGATCTCGGCCTCAATACGGACCTCGAAGCGCGCTTCCGGATGCCCGTCGCGAACCACGAGGAGGACCAGGTGGAGCCGCTGCTCAAGAGCCGCGCCACGGTGCTCGGACTCTCGGATGCTGGCGCGCACGCGAGCCAGCTCTGCGACGCGTGCCTGTCGACTTACCTACTGCGGCGTTGGGTCCGCGAGAAACGCGTATTCGCCCTGGAAGAGGCGGTGCGCATGCTGACGACGCGACCGGCAGAGGTGTTCGGCATCACCGACCGCGGCCGGCTCGCGGTGGGCATGGCGGCAGACATCGTGTTGTTCGATCCTGCGACCGTCGGCGATAAGCCGTTGCGCCGGGTCCGCGATTTCCCGTCCGGTGCCGACCGCCTGGTGTCGGATGCGACGGGCATCGACACCGTCGTCGTCAATGGCGAGGTGTTGCGGCGTGACAACCGCGACGTGGTCGATCCCGAAGGTCCGCTGCCGGGCAGGGTCCTGCGCAACGGCCGTGCGACTCATTGAGATCCACCCGCGAGGAGGAAAATCATGCTGAAACCGATCATCTCTGCCGACAGTCACGTCTGCGAGCCACCGGACTGCTACGTGGATCGCATCGATCCCGCGTTCCGCGACCGGGCCCCACGCCTCGTGCACGACGCGCGGCGCGGGGACATCTATCTCATCGAAGGGAGCAAGACCCCCATTCCTGTAGCGCTCGTGGCCGCGGCCGGCAAGCCGCCGGAAGAGTTGTCGCCGAAAGGCGCGGTGTTCGAGAAGCTGCATCGGGGCAGCTGGGATCCGCACGCGCGGATCACGGATCAGCGACGCGACGGGATCGTCGCCGAGATCATCTATCCCTCGATCGGGATGGAGTTGTGCAACATTCCGGATCTGGATCTCAAGCAGGCGTCGATGGAGGCCTACAATCGCTGGCTCGCAGAATTCTGCGCGCCGTACCCGCACCGTCTCATCGGGCTCGGCCAATGCGCGATCAAGAGCGTCGAGAGCGGCATCCGCGAGCTGGAAGCGATCAAGGCGCTCGGCTTCAAGGGGGTGATGCTGCCAGGACTGCCGGGGACGCCGGAAGATTACAACCACGACTCGTTCGCCGATTTCTTCGACGCCCTCGTCGACCTCGAACTGGTACCGAGCTTCCATATACTGACTTCGGGTGAGGGCCTGCGTCAGGGCTTCAGGGGCTCGAAGATCAATTCCTTCATGTCGATCGTGCGCGGCAACCAGGATCTCATGAGCATGTTCGTGTTCGACGGCATCTTCATGCGCCATCCGAAGCTCCGGATCGTGTCCGCCGAAGCCGACGGCGGATGGGTGCCGCATTTCATGTATCGAATGGACCATGCGTACAAGCGCCACCGCCACTGGATGAAGGGACGCGAACTGGAGCGGCTGCCAAGCGAGTACTTCCGCGAGCACGTGTACTTCACGTTTCAGGACGATTTCACCGCCTTCCACTTCAAGGACCACCTCAATCTGGAACGGATCCTGTGGGCGAATGACTATCCCCATTCGGATTCGACCTGGCCCTGGTCGCAGGACGTGATCGCCGCGCAGACGGCGCACCTGAGCGAGGCCGAGAAAAATAGTGTGCTGCACGACAACGTGGCCGGACTCTACGGCCTCGATAGCGCGGCACTGTCGGCAGCCGCATGAACAACGACCGCATCAGCTCGATTTCCTGCGAAAGAGACGGACGGTCGCGCACCGGCGTGCGTGACCGTCGTCAAGGCGTTTATTCCAGCACCGCGCGCATCAACGCACCTATGTAACGGTTGACCTTCTCGCGGGCGCGGCCGGCAGACATCATCTGCACGATCATGTGCCCGGAGCCAACGCAGAGCTGCACGACGTCGGCGGCGCCGAGCGACCTGGAATGCTGCCGCGCGGCCAGTTCTCCGCAATCGTGGCGCTCCACAGCCCGACGTGCCAGTCGATCAGCGCCAAACAGCGTGACCAGGACCGCCTCGATGAGCCGCTCCCGGGCTTCGAAATAGAAGAACACGATCGCGGTAGTGATACCCACACGGGTCGCGATCTCCGGGTGCAGCCGCGTCGCGCTGGGCCCCCGGAGACTGACGACATGGACGACGGTTTCCAGCAGCTGGGCGCGGCGCGCCGCCGGGGGAGACAAGGAGAGCGTTCGCGTACCTTGGAGGTATCGGAAGCGGTAGTCGGTAGCATCGTACTGTCCGGAATTCCTGGTTTCGAAGGGTCGACGCCGGCAGCACCCAGGCGACGCGCGCCGGCTTGAGGAATTTCTGCAAAAGTCATCGATCCGATCACCGGGCGCATGAAGCAAGACGGGAGTAGTCGATGAGCCGGCAGTTGACGCTGGGCGAAGGCTTCGAGAAATACGCGAAGACAACCAGACGAGCGAAATTTCTGAGCGAGATGGACCGCATCATCCCATGGGCCGGGCTTTGCGAGCTGATTGCCCCGGTCTCTCCGGTCGGCTGGCGACGGCCGCCCGCCGCGCGCGCTGGAGATGATGCTCCGCATCTACTTCCTCCAGCGATGGTTCAATCTGTCCGACCCGGCGGTGGAGGACGCGCTGTACGGTTCGGTCTCCATGCGCCGCTTTGCCGGCCTCGACCTGGGGCAGAACCCGGCGCCGGATGAAACCACGAGCTGTCGTTTCCGCCATCTGATGGAACGCCACAAGCTCAGAGAAGCCCTCTGGCTCGGGGTACCCGAGCGCCCGCCGGAAACGGCGCAGCGGGTCGGCAACGGACCGCCGCCCGCCGCCGGTACGACGACGCAGGGTTATCGCGCTCGCGTCGGTCACAGCTTCAGCAACCGCGCAAGGTTGTTCTTCTGCATGTCCGACGAACCGCCGACAATCGGCATGCCGAGCAGCTCGCGCACGTTGCGTTCGATGTCGTACTCACCCGACAATCCGTACGCGCCCATCACCTGTTGGCAGGCGAGCGCGATCTCCAGCCCGGTGTCGGCGACGAACAGCTTGGCCATGCTGGTTTCGACCGCGCACGGCGCCCCCGCGTCGGCGACGCGCGCGGCGTGGTAGAGCATGTGGCGACAGGCCGCAAGCTTGGTCCGCGCGGCTACCAGCTTGTGCCTGATGGCCTGATGTTCGGCGATCGGCCGCCCGAACTGCGCGCGCTCGCGCGCGTACGCCCAGGCTTCGGTCAACGCCGCCCGGGCGAAGCCATAGGCAAGCGCGCTGACCTCGATCTTCTCGACGTCCAGTGCGAGACCTGCGAGCTGCTCCCAGCCGCGGTTCCACATGTCCGGCCCACCGACGATGCTATCCGAAGACAGGCGCACGTCGTCGAAATGGACGTCCATGCTGGCCGTGTAGCGCAGATTGACGTGCTCGATCGGCTGCATGCTGACGCCGGTTGCGTCGGTGGGCACGAGCAGGAAGCTCAGATTGCGGTGTCGCGCCTCGCGCCCGCCGGAGCGCACGAGGCAGTATATATAGCCCGCCCAGTCGGCGCCCGTGCACCAGCGCTTGGCACCGTTGACGATGATGTCGTCACCGTCGCGCGCCGCCACCGTCTGCACCGATGCGAGGTCGCCACCGGTATCCGGCTCGGACAGGCCGTAGCTCAGGAACAGCTCCCCGCGCACGATACGCGGCAGCAGCGCGCGCCGCTGAGCCGGCGATCCGTTGTGTGTCAGGTTCATGCCGCCGTAAAAGGCGGCATGGATGTAAGGCCCGGCCAGCGATGGCCCGCCCTGGGCGAGCTCCTCGATCACCGCGGTGGCCGCGCTGATATCGATGCCGCTGCCACCGAATTCCTCCGGCACCAGCAGACCGATCAGACCGAGGTTGGCGATCTCGGCAAACAACCCGCGGTCCCAGGTGTGGGCGCGGTCCCAGGCGATACGCTGCGCGCGCGGCATCTTCGCGGCGACGAACCGCCGCAACTGGCGGCGGATTTCGACGATGTACGCGGGCTCGTCGTCGTATTCCGGGTCGTAGGCGAATTCCCCCATGGCCCTGCTACTCTCAGTCGCCGGACAGTCGTGGCGCGCGTTTCTCGCGCGCCGCTGCCACCGCCTCGCGCCGGTCGTGCAGATAGTTCGACGCCGTCTCCCAGCCGAGCGCAGCGTCCATGGTCTGCGCAGCGAGCGCGCGCAGGGGAATGTTGGTGACGGTCTTGGTCCAGCGCACTGCCCACTTCGGATTGGCGGCGATGCGTGCAACCATGTCGTCGACGCGGCTATCCAGCTCCCCGGCTGGTACGGCGTAGTTGATCAGCCCGAGCTCGGCCGCGCGCGCCGCCGTCAGCATCTCTCCGGTCATGAGCAGCTCCTTCGCACGCGCATAACCGATCAGCTGCGGCCAGATCAGCGCACCGCCATCGCCGGCCACGAGCCCGACCTTGACATGTGGATCACCAATGAGGGCGGTCTCGTCGGCGATGATGACGTCGCACAGCAACGCGATGCTCGCGCCGAGCCCGGCCGCCGCGCCGTTCAGGCGGCAGATGAGCGGCTTCTCGAGTTCGAGTAACGACGATACGATGCGCTTGGCATCCCAGGTGATGGCGCGGAAACGCGCCGGGTCGTCGACCTGCGCCTGGAACCAATCGAAGTCGCCGCCGGCGCAGAATGCACGGCCGCGTGCCGTGAGCACGACGATGTCGCTGGCGTCATCGCGCTGCAGCGCTGTGAACAGGCGCGCGAACTCCTCGTGCATCGGCTCGTCGACGCCGTTCATCCGGTGCCCTGAGTCGATGATGGCGTACAGCACGCGTTCGCGCCGCTCGAAGACGAACCGCTGCCAGGGCTGTGCAGCAATATCAAAAGGCTGACTCATTCCCGCTTTCTCGCTGGCCGTGACCTCTGCACATCATGACATGCGTCCGGCGACAAATGCAGACCCGCCATCTCGGAGGACGGCTTACGGGCTCCGTTGTGTACGCAGCCTGGAATCCGAGATGCCCTGGGATGCTGGAGTCCGAGATGCCCTGGGATGTATGCGCTTCCGCTCGCGGACGGCAGGGTCACGATTCGGGATCGGGACGTTCACCCCGCGCAGCACGTGCGCGCTCCCCCGGCAGCGTGACCTCGTCCACGACGAACAGGAGCACACGGACGCAGTATCGACGCGACCGCGTGCCCCCATGAACTCGATCCGGATCGTGTCCGAGTAACACCCCGATTGCCAAGCTACTGCGCCGAGAAATAAATAATACTAGCGTTTAGAAAGAGCTGCGGGCGTTGCGATTGACCTACGGCAAGCGCACCAGCGTGCGCGCGGTATACAGTAACCGGCGGCCCGGTTTCGTGTCTGGTGAAATCGAGCCGCACGCGAGGCGGCGCACTTCCAGGACTATCGAGACAAAGGGAGCAAGACGGTGACCAACCCATTATTCCGAACTACAGGCCGATTACTGGTTGCGGGACTCATCGGCGCCGCCGCGTTCTTCGTCTGGCTCGAGTATCGGCCGCAGGGCCTGCCGGAGGGATTCGCCGCCAGTAACGGGCGCATCGAGGCCGTGGAGATCGACGTTGCCGCCAAGGTCCCCGGTCGCGTAGAGGACGTCTATGTCGACGAAGGCGCTTTCGTTCAGCGCGGGCAGACTGTCGCGAAAATGGATACGGCAATACTCGAGGCCCAACGCAAGGAGGCGGAGGCAGCGCTGGAACGCGCGCGTATCGCGGTCGAAACGGCACTGAGCCTCGTGACCCAGCGTGAAGCGGAGCACCAAGCCGCGGAAGCCCTCATCGGCCAGCGCAAGGCCGAGCTCGATGCGGCGCAAAAGCGGCTGGCCCGGTCCGAGAGTCTCGCCCCGCAGGGCGCCGCCTCGCTGGCCCAGCTCGACGACGACCGCGCCGACGTCCATGCGAAACGGGCGGCGGTGCGCGCGGCGGAAGCGCAAGCGGCTGCGGCGCGAGCCGCGATCGGCCAGGCGCGATCGAACACGATCTCGGCGAAGGCCGCGATTGAGGCTACCGAGGCCTCGCTCCAGCGCATTCAGGCCGATATCGACGACAGCGTGCTGAAGGCGCCGCGTGACGGTCGCGTCCAGTACCGCGTCGCCCAACCCGGTGAAGTACTCGCCCCGGGCGGCGTGGTGCTGAACATGGTCGATCTTACCGACGTCTACATGACATTCTTCCTGGCCACGGAACTGGCCGGGCGGGTCGCGGCCGGGGCCGAGGCGCGGCTCGTGCTCGACGCGGTACCTCAGTATGTCGTTCCGGCCGAGGTCTCCTTCGTCGCGGACGTCGCTCAGTTCACGCCCAAGACGGTGGAAACGGCGGATGAGCGCCAGAAATTGATGTTTCGCATCAAGGCGCGCATCGATCCGGATCTGCTCAGGAAACACCTCCGGCAGGTCAAGACGGGCTTGCCCGGCATGGCGTATGTCCGACTCGACCCGCACGCAGATTGGCCCGCGGCATTGCAGATCAGGTTGCCGCGCGATGAGCTCGCACGCACATGACAGGTTCCGTTCAAACTGGGGCGCGCGGCAGTGTCGGTAGCCAGGCTGCATGAGGTAACCCTGCGCTACGGCGGCGTGTACGCGCTCGAAGGCGTCGAGCTCGATATCCCCGCGGGGCGCGTAGCCGGGCTGATCGGACCGGACGGGGTCGGCAAATCAAGCCTGCTGGCGCTGATTGCGGGCGCCCGCGCGGTCCAGGGGGGACAGGTCGAGGTGCTCGGTGGCGACTTGGCCGATGCGCGTCACCGCCGCAGGGTCGGCCCGCGCATCGCTTATATGCCGCAGGGTCTGGGAGGCAACCTTTATCCGACGCTGTCCGTGCGTGAGAACGTCGATTTCTTCGGGCGCCTGTTCGGGCACGACGGCGGCGAGCGGGCGCGCCGCATCGCGGCGCTGACGCGGGCTACCGGCCTGGAGTCGTTCGTCGACCGCGCCGCGGGCAAGCTCTCGGGCGGCATGAAACAGAAGCTCGGCCTGTGCTGTGCGCTGATCCACGATCCTGATCTGCTCATTCTCGACGAGCCCACGACCGGCGTCGACCCACTTTCGCGGCGCCAGTTCTGGGAACTGATCGCCGACATCCGCCAGTCCCGGCCCGACATGAGCGTGCTGGTGGCGACCGCCTACATGGACGAGGCAGCACGCTTCGACTGGCTGGCGGCGATGGACGGTGGGCGGGTACTCGCAAGTGACACGCCGCGGCAGTTGTTGCAGAGCACCGGAACCGATTCACTGGAGTCCGCTTTCATCCGGCTGTTGCCGGAACACGAGCGCCGTGATTATCGGGCGGTCGAGATCCCGCCGCGGTCGCAAGACGATGGCGCGACCGCAATCAAGGCGCGGGACCTGACCATGCGCTTCGGCGCCTTCACGGCGGTAGACCGCGTGAACCTGCGCGTTCAACGGGGCGAGATCTTCGGCTTCCTCGGATCCAATGGCTGCGGCAAGACCACGACCATGAAGATGCTGACCGGTCTTCTGGCACCGAGCGAAGGCCGCGCCTGGCTGTTCGGGCGCGAGGTAGACCCGCACGACCTCACCACCCGCCGCCGTGTTGGCTACATGTCGCAGTTCTTTTCTCTCTATACCGAGCTTACGGTGCGGCAGAACTTGGAGCTGCACGCCCGGCTGTTCCATGTGCCCGCCGCCGAGATCCCAGGGCGCGTGGACGAAATGGTCGAGCGCTTCGCTCTGGCCGCCGTAGTGGACAGTCTGCCGGGCCGGTTGCCCCTCGGGCTCCGGCAGCGCCTTTCCTTGGCGGTGGCCATGATCCACAAGCCCGAGATACTGATCCTCGACGAGCCGACCTCGGGCGTCGACCCCGTGGCGCGCGACGCTTTCTGGCGCATGCTGGTCGAGCTGTCGCGACGAGACGGCGTGACCATCTTCATATCCACTCACTTCATGAACGAGGCGGAGCGTTGCGACCGCATCTCGCTGATGCATGCGGGCAAGGTGCTGGTGACCGACGCGCCCGCCGCCTTGGCACGCACACGCGGGGTGGACAGCCTCGAAGAGGCTTTTGTCGCCTATCTGGAGGATGCCGCCGCGGAGGGCGTGGCAGAGCCAAGGCAACCGGGCGTGACGACTTCGCTCGATTCGGTCGACACGTCGGCCAGCCATGTCGAAACGCAGGGCTGGTGGCGGTTCTTCGACTCCCGGCGCATGCTCAGCTATGCGCGGCGCGAAGGACTGGAGCTGCGCCGCGATCCCATCCGGCTGACGCTGGCGCTGCTCGGCAGCGTGATCCTGATGTTCGTGATGGGCTACGGCATCAGCCTCGACGTCGAGGACCTCACCTTCGCGGTCCTGGACCGCGACCAGACCACCGTCAGCCGCGACTACACGCTCAACCTCGCCGGCTCACGATACTTCATCGAACGTGCACCCATCGCGAACTATGCCGATCTCGACCGGCGGATGCGCGAAGGCGACCTCAGTGTGGCGATCGAGATTCCGACCGGTTTCGCGCGCGACATTGCCCGCGGCCGGCGGGTCGAGATCGGCGCCTGGATCGACGGCGCCATGCCGACGCGGGCAGAGACCGTCCGCGGCTACGTGCAGGGCATGCACGCCCACTGGCTCGCCACCAAGGCGCGGGAAGCCGGCTATGGAGATGCTTTGGCGAACCTGGCGAACGTCGAAACCCGCTTCCGCTACAACCCGGACGTCAAGAGCCTGGTCGCCATGGTGCCGGCAGTGATCCCGCTGCTGCTCATGCTGATCCCGGCCATGCTCGCCGCGCTCAGCGTAGTGCGGGAAAAGGAGCTCGGCTCGATCACCAACTTCTATGTGACGCCGACCACACGGCTTGAGTTTCTGCTCGGCAAGCAACTGCCCTATGTGGTGCTGTCCTTCCTGAGCTTCCTGCTGCTCACGCTGCTTGCGGTGACCGTCTTCGGGGTACCGCTGAAGGGCAGTTTCCTGACGCTCGCTGTGGGCGCGCTGCTCTATGTCGGCGCCGCCACGGCCGTGGGGCTGCTCATCTCCACCTTCATGCGCAGCCAGGTCGCGGCGATCTTCGGCACGGCGGTGCTTACCATCCTGCCTGCGGCGAACTTCTCGGGCATGATCGACCCGGTGTCCTCCCTCGAAGGGATGGGCCGGCTGATCGGCGAGGTCTATCCGACCACGCACTTCCTGACCATCGCGCGCGGCACCTTCTCCAAAGCCCTGAACTTCTCCGATCTGCACGCCGCCTTCCTGCCGCTGGCGCTCGCTGTTCCGGCTCTGATCGGGCTGTCCGCGGCGCTGCTGAAAAAACAGGAGCGGTAGTTCATGCGCCTCGCCAATAGTTTCCATCTCGGCATCAAGGAACTGCGCAGCCTCACTCGCGACCCGATCATGCTGGTGCTGATCGTCTATGCCTTCACCGTTTCCGTCTACACGGCAGCCACGGCCATGCCGGAGACCCTCAACAAGGCGCCGATCGCGGTGGTGAACGAGGATCGCTCGCCCCTGTCGTGGCGCATAATCAGCGCCTTTTACCCACCCTATTTCCTGCCCCCCGAGGTAATCGACCAGGCCGACATGGATGCCCGCATGGATGCCGGGCTCGACACCTTCGCGCTTGACATCCCGCCCAACTTCCAGAGTGACCTGCTGGCCGGGCGCCAGCCGACGGTTCAGCTCAACGTCGATGCCACGCGCATGAGCCAGGCCTTCACCGGCAGCGGCTATATCCAGACGATCGTCGGCGATGAAGTCCGCGTCTTCGCGCAGCGCTATCGCGAGGTCCGCGAACTGCCGGTCGATCTGGCGCTCAGGGTGCGCTTCAATCCCGAGCTCGACAAGTCCTGGTTCGGCGCCATCATGCAGGTCATCAACAACGTGACCATGCTCGCCATCGTCCTGACGGGTGCCGCCCTGATCCGCGAGCGCGAACACGGCACGGTCGAGCACCTGTTGGTGATGCCGGTGACGCCATTCGAGATCATGACCAGCAAGGTGTGGGCGATGGGGCTGGTCGTCCTTGCCGCCACCGCCTTCGCGCTCACTGCCGTGGTGCAGGGCGCGTTGTCGGTGCCGATCCAGGGTTCGCTGACGCTGTTCCTGGCCGGCGCGGCACTGCATCTGTTCGCGACCACCTCGATGGGCATCTTCCTCGGCACTGTTGCGCGCTCCATGCCCCAGTTCGCGTTGCTCCTGATGCTGGTGCTGCTGCCGCTGCAGATGCTTTCCGGAGGCACCACACCGCGCGAGAGCATGCCGGAGGCTGTCCAGTACATCATGCTCGCCGCGCCCAACACACATTTCGTCAGCCTGTCCCAGGCGATCC
The DNA here is from genome assembly GCA_050184115.1 of Gammaproteobacteria bacterium. Taxonomy (GTDB): domain Bacteria; phylum Pseudomonadota; class Gammaproteobacteria; genus JACKNG01. The sequence goes on from JBFXAQ010000017.1 coordinate 50,858, forward strand.
TGTACCGCGGCGCGGGCTTCACCGTCGTCTGGCCGCAGCTTCTCGCGATCGTGGCGATCGGAACCGCGCTGTTCAGTCTGGCCCTCGCGCGGTTTCGAAGAGCAATTAGCACGATGGCGTGAGCGCGCGCCGCGATCCGCGAGAACGGCCAACCAACACCGGGCTCAACCTCATCTCGCCAGCTCGCGCGCCATCGCCAGCACTTCGCGCGCGGTGGCGACGTGGGCGTAGTCGATGTGCTCGCCTTCGTAGACGATTGCCGCCCGGCCCTCGTGTTCGGCCGCCTCGAACGCCTCGATCATGCCGCGGTAATAAGCCAGTTCGGCTTCCTCGGGCGTGAACACTTCGTTCGCGATGGCGACGTTCGACGGATGCAGGATCATTTCGCCCTTGAAGCCGAGCTGGCGGTGGAACCGGCAGTAACGGCGCAGGCCTTCGAGGTCGTGCACGTCCTGCCACAGGCCGCCAATCGGGCAGCTCTTGCCGGCGGCGCGCACAGCGAGTACGGCGCGCGACTTGAGGTAGAGGCTCTCGAGTCCGGCCTCGGTCCACTCGAAACCCATCGCGCGCGCGACATCGCCGTTGCGAGCTGAGGCCGCGCACAACGTCAGCACGCGCGGGTGTTCGGCGATCTCGAAGGCGAGCTGGATCGCGCGCGCCGACTCCAGCACCGGCAGAAACCGGGTATGCCCGACATTGATACCGGCACGAAGCTCGATATCGGACACCAGCGCGTCGAGCGCTGTCACGCCCTGCGGCCCGCTCGTCTTGGATAGCACCAACCCCTCGCAGCCGTTCTGCACCACGGCGTGCAGATCTTCTAAATCGTAGATGTAGGGCGTGGGATTGACCCGCACGTAGACGCGCTGGCCGGCTGCCGCGAGGCCGCCCACCGCATCGCGCGCAATCGCCCGCGCGGCCGGCTTGAACTCGACCGGTACGCTGTCCTCGAGATCGAGGATCACGGCATCGGCGCCGAATTCAGGGATCCTGGCGACCCACTTTTCCTTGTGCGCAGGGACGAAAAGAAACGATCTGATGGGTTTCATTCAGGGTCCTCCTGGGTTCGCACGGGCGTGCGGGACAGGTGTCGGCACGGGCCGGTGATTCGCACAGCTGGGGCTGACCGCCGCTCCGCGCGCATTAGCCGCGACGGAATCCGGGTCACGCAGTCTCATGTTCTTTCTCGAGAACGGCGCTATCATGATGATAACAGGCACCGCACGACGGTGCCGAACAGCGCGACGCGAGCGAGCACCTACCCACCACCAGCCGAGGACGTCATGGGGATCCGAATCGCACCTGCCCTGCCCCCCGAATCCCGGACCGGGATGGCGTGCATGGCGCGGCCGGCGCGAATGAATACCGGGTCGGAGCGCTGGCGGTGAGCACGACGACCTTCACCCTGCCGGCGTCGTTCGTCGAGCAATACAGCGCGGATCTCTATCGTTGCGCCTCGTGCAACTACTGCGTCGAGGCCGTGTGGGCGGAGCGCGGCATCAAGCACGTGTGCGCAACCCTCGAGCACCACTCCCCGGCCCCCGGCTACTCGGGGCGCGGCTTCATCGACATCGCACGCGCTTTGTACGAGGGTCGGCCGCTGGCTACGGACGCGGTGGCAGAGCGCGTGTTTACCTGCACTGGCTGCGGCAACTGCGAGACGCTGTGTCCGATCGGACTGCACCCGGCCGCCATCGGGCAATCGCTGCGCGAGGCACTGGCCGTAGCCGAGCGCCTGCCGGGGCCGGTCGACCGCGCGCTCCGCGCCGTTCTCGACCGTGGCGAACGCCGGCGGGAGGCGGCGTTCAAACGGGCACCGGTTGCCGGCGGCACGACGCTATCCGTGTTCGCCGGTTGTAGCGCAAGTGACGAGGCCCGCGCGCTGGCCGGCTGGCTTGCCGAGGCCGGGATCGAAGTTGACTGGCGCGGCGGCCCGGAGCGTTGTTGCGGCGCCGTGCTGGATGATCTCGGCGACGCGCGCCGGGGGCGCGCGTGGGCGGCGGCCGCGGCCGCCGACCTCGCCCAGGACGATCCTACCGTCGTGCTCGGCTACGAATGTCTCGCCTCGCTCGGTGTGGCGGCGGCGGAAGCGCTGTCTCTGCCCGCATGGCTGATCGCGCGCATCGATGCAGGCCAGATCACGCTGCACGCACGCGCCGGCTCGGCAGCGCGCGATGTGTTCCTGTTCGAGAGCTGCCGGCTCAAGCCGCGTCCCGGCGTTCCCGCACCGCCCGACGAACGCAGCGTCCGTGTCCTGCTCGAGCGGCTCGGCATGCGGGTGCTGAACGACGGCTATCCCAATGCGCATGCGTTGTGCTGCGGCGCCGGCGCCGCATTGCCCGCGATGCAGCCCGAGGCCGCGCTCAGCATGGCACGTGGCCGCGTCGCCGGGCTCGCCGGCGCACCAGTCGTCGCGCTCGATCCGCGCTGCGCGACCCACGTCAAGGCGGCGTCGCCGGATACGCGCGTAACGGGCCTGGTGGAGTTTCTCGCTCGAACGTTCGAGCTTCGCGCAGGAGACGCGGCGTGAGCGGCGGCGGCCCGGCCGAGCTCGTGTCACGTCTGTCCGGCAGCGTGGTCTTCACCGACGCCTGCGACCTGCTCGGCTACCAGCGCGACTGCTCGGCGGTACGGCCGGGCGATGCCGATCTCGCGATACGCCCCCGTTCGACCGAAGAAGTACAGACGGCGCTCGCCGCCGCGTACGACGAACGCACGCCGGTCTACGTGCGCGGCGGGGGCAGCATGTATGCCGGCGGCGTCAACCCCCATGCCGGCGGCCTGGTCGTCGACACCGCGGGCATGGACCGCGTCCTCGAGCTCAACCTCGAACGCGGCGTGGTGGTAGTCGAACCCGGCATACGCTTCGGCGCCCTCCTCGCGTATCTCGCGCCGCACGGTCAGACCGTCGGCATCGTACCCTCGACCGGACCCACGGCGACGGTGGGGGGCGCGGTGTCGGCGCACGCGCTCGGCACCGGCTCGCCGCGCCACCAGAGCATGGGCGACACCGTCGCCGGCGTCGAGGTGGTGCTCGCCGACGGCACGCGGCTGCGCACCGGCAGCGCCACGTGCGAGGGCGCGGGATTCTTCCAGCGCTACTGCATCGGCCCCGATCTGACCGGCCTGTTCCTCGGCGCCGACGCCAGCTTCGGCGTCATCACGGCGATTGCGCTGTGGCTGTATCCCGCGCCGGCCGTGCGCGAAACCGTCTGCCTCGGGCTTCCCGACGCCGCGCGTGCAGGCGCCTTCGCCGCCGCCGTGCAGGCCGGCGAGCTGACCCACAACGTGTGGTACGCGGCAGGTTACGAAGGCGGCTCTGTGCGCGCCCGGGTGCTCGCCGCCGATCCCGACTTCGACGCCAAGAGCTGCCCGGGTTTCTGCATGGCGATGGAGCTCGGCGGCGATGCCGAGGCCGTCGCTGCCGCTCGCGCGCGGCTGGTCGAGCTTGCCGTGCACCACGACGGCGGCGAGTTCGCGGCCTTCGACCGGGCGTATTTCCGCCGCCTGCGCTTCGACGAGACGTTCTGGTACAGCTTCGCCGGTTACTTCGTGCCGTCGCGCTGCGCCATCCTCATGAGTTCGCTCCCCTGCGATCGCCTGGCCAACTTCACCGGTGCCGTCGCCGCCCTTCGCACACGCTACGCCGACTTCGTCTGGGCCGGTGCCACCGTCATGTGCCGCCGCGGCCTGCACGGCGGCGTGCTCGCGTTCTACGACGAGCGTACGCAATGGGACGCGATAGCCCCGACGCTCGACGACGCCGCGGACGCACTCATCGCGGCCGGCTGCGTGCCTTACAAGACCGGCAAGCAGTGGGCACCGCAGGTGCGCCGTTTCACCGCATACACGGATGTGCTCGCCCGCATCAAGCAGGCGCTCGACCCGCACGGCATTCTCGCGCCGGGTAATCTCGGCCTCGGCGCGCGCTGAGCGCGGCTCGGCGCCGCGCGCCGCCCCTTACCCGGGGGCGTGCCGCGCCGCGAAGCGGGTCGCGACCCGGTCCGCCCACGCCGCAATCGTCATCGAAGGCGGTCCGCCGGGCGAGCGTGGCAACGCCGCGGCGTCGGTCACGTACAGGCCCGGGTTGTCGAACACCTCGCCGTTGGCGTCGACCACGCCGTGCTCGATCGAGCGGCCGAGACAGGCACCACCGGTCGGGTGGACGGTGATCGGGGTACGCGGCATGAAGATGCGGTGGCCCGTGCGCCGCGCGATCTCCTCGAAGATCCCGCGCAACCGCGCGAAGATCGGGCTGCGCGACGGATCGTAGCGCACCTTCAGCCGACCCTTCTCGAACGTCACCTCGCCACACAGCTCGTCTTCGCCGAGACCCGCGATCATGTAGCCGCGGGCGAGGCGGCGTCGAAGGAACCCGGGCAGGGGATAGCTCGCGACCGCGGGCATGCCTCCACCGCCGATCATGGGCGAGGTATCGTCGCCGACGAGCTTGACGCCGCCGGTCGTGGGCAGGCCGGTGGACTGGTCCACGCTCGGGTCGTTGTAGTCCCAGTAGCCGAAGAAGTCGCCATTGGTGCCGAAGCGTTTGCCGAGCATGGGCATGCCCTCGAGTACGCCTTCGGCACGGCTGCGCAGCAGGATGCGCAGCGTATTCAGCGTGCCGGCCGCAAGGATCACGTGATCGGCCTCGAGCGACCGACGCGCTCCCGAATGGTGATCAACGTAGTGCACGCGGTAGCGCGCCCCGGACTGCTGGCGCGCGATGGTCTCGACTTCGGCCAGATCGTACACGACGAGGCCGTGGTTCTTCAGTGCGCCCGCGAGGTAGGCGACGTCGAGCGTCGTCTTGCTGCCGGTCGGCGAGCCGAGGAAACCGTCCTCGTTCGCACGGTAGTCGACCTCGTGCCGTTCGACCCCGTTGTCGTCGACGATTTTCTGCGGCGCATCGGGATCATCCGGCAGCAGATAGCCGACGCGTGCATCCGGCGGCGGCACCGCCGGCTCAATGCCGCTGGCCTTGGCGAAGCGCACGCGCGAGGTGTTGGGGATCCGGTGGTCGGCCATCGGCGCGATCGAGCCCATGCGTTCGAGCACGGCATTGTAGTGCCATGACATCACCGCATCGGAAACGCCGTCGGCGTGGCCTTCCCAGTAGTGCTCGACCAACGGTCGGATGGTGGTCGCGGAGTAGACATGGCTACCGCCGCCAACCCCTGAGGAGCACGCGATGGTCGCACCGTCGGCGAAGAACAGCTCGAACAGGCCGTGCCGGCTCAGCCGTAGCCGGTTTCCCGGGAAGCGGTTGCCACCGATCGCACGCAGCAGGTGCGTCCACAACAGCCGTCCGCGCGGCAACGGCGCGCGCTTCGCGATACCCATCGACCGCACCGGAACCGTGTCCCGCCACGGGCCGCGCTCCAGCACGACGACCCTGAATCCGGCCTCGGCGATACGCGCGGCGGCAACGGCGCCGCCGAAGCCGCTGCCGATGACCACGACCTGTGAGTTGCTCGTCATCGTGTCATCCTCCGCGTCGCGCACGCGCTCAGGCGATCCAAGCGAACGGAGCGCAGTGACCATCGTTGCCGGCGTGCTCGATGTCCATGTCCGGCCCGCAGCAGTGCTGTTGCATCTGCGCGGAGGTCGCGAGTGCGAGGCGCATGGACACCGGGTGGCCGGTGTTGCAGACGTCGTAGAGATAGGCGACGGTCGCTGACCGGGTTCTCGCAGACCTTCGCCGGCATGCCCTCGGCCTCGCCGGCCGCGAGCGGTGCGCGCTGCGCGTCGGCGGCGGTTTCGTTGACGATGACGTCCGATATCCAGCCGCCGTCACTCCTTATGCTGCCCGCGCGGATGACGGGCGCGAACTTGAGCCCGGGCAGATCGACGTCACCATGACTGCCTTCGTCGATGCGCAAGCCGAGCAACGCGGTACAGTGGTCACAAGTAATCTCTGACTGCGGATTCGTGTACCGGCACGGACACCGGCGTTCGCAATTGCAATTCTCCACATACTCACCGCACATCTTCCAGCCGCCGTTGTTCATTGCGGATTCCATCTCAGATCCGGATGACCGGCGAAAGGTCGCGAGCCGTCCGAGTTCCATCACCGTCGGAACCTATCACTGTGTCAAAGCCGGCGCCAGAACCGCCACTTCCGGCCGCTCGGACGCTGTCGTGCTCGGCACGCCGTCCCGGCTGGCGCCGACACAGATTCAGCGAAACGCAGGCTCGCGTTGCTCCTGGAATGCGGTCAGCCCTTCGGCAACGTCCGCCGACTGCATTGCCACAATCACGGAACGGGCTTCGTGCGCGAGCCCGTCGGCGAGCGTCGCATCCAGGCCGTCATAGGCGAGACGCTTCATGCAGGCCAGCCCCGGGCGGCTGCGTCGAGCCAACTTCTCGCAATACGCCAGCGCTTCTGCGTGCAGCGCGCCATCAGCGACGACGTAGTTCACCAAGCCCCAGTCCCGGGCCTCGCTGGCGTCGATCCATCGGGCACTGAACATGAGGTCGAGCGCCCGCCGCACGCCGACGATACGAGGCAGGCGCTGCGTACCACCCCAGCCCGGAACGAGCCCGTAGCGGGCGTGTTGATCGCCGAACTTGGCCGACGCCGCGGCGAACACGACGTCGCCGGCCAGGACCAGCTCGAGTCCCCCGGCGAGTGCGAGACCGTCCACCGCAACGACCACCGGCAGCTCCGCGCATTCGAGGTTACGCAGCACCACATGGCCGCGCGCGACGAAGAGGTCGAACGTATCGCCCTCGAGCCTCTCGAGCACCTCGGCCAGATCGGCCCCGGTGCAGAAATGCCGTCCAGCCCCGCGCACCAGCAGCGCACGCACGGTAACGTCGCGCGTGAATCGGTCGAGCGCCGCCTGGATCCCGTCCAAGACGGGCGTCGAGAGGCAATTGAATCTGTCCGGACGATTGAGCTCGATCACGCCGACGTGGCCTTCCGTCCACGACCTCACCGCTTCGGTTTCCGTCATCGCATGCGCTCCTCAATGACAGTCCGGGGCGGGCAGACTGCCACTTAGCACCGTCGTCATGTGCGGCCCACCAGATCGATCCCGACGCCAGCGCGCATCCCGGTCTTTAGTCAACATACGGGACCGCGACCCGGCCGATGCGCTCGCGCGCGACAATCATCTTCTGGATCTGGGCGGTGCCGTCGCCGATTTGCAACCCCAGAACGTCGCGCAGCCGCTGCTGGTGCGGCATTTCCATCGTGTAGCCCATGTGGCCCTGGGTGATGAGGCACTGCTGGATGGCGTCGCAGGCGAGCTTCGGCGCCCACCATTTCACCATCGCCGCCTCCGATGTATGCGGCAGACCGCGGTCCTTCAGCCACAGTGCCTTGTAGCAGAGCAGCCGCGCCGCCTCGATCTGGGTCTCGAACACCGCCAACGGCTCGGTCACGCCCTGGAATTTCGCGATCGGCCGGCCGAACGCGCGGCGTTCGCTGACGAAGGCCCAGGTTTCGTCCATGGACGCGCGCGCGGCGCCGAGACACTGCAGCGCGATCAACGCCCGCGAATAGTCGAAACCACGCATCACTTGGCTGAAGCCTTCGCCTTCCTGGCCCAGGCGCCGGGCCTCCGGCACGTCGACGCCGTCGAAGAACAGCGATCCACGACCGACCGGCCGCGTGCCCAGGTCTGTGTAGGGTCGGCGCGACACGCCGACAGCGTCAAGATCGACCAGCAATGCCGTGATGCCCCGCGCACCCGCCGCCTGCTCCCCCGTGCGGGCGAGAACCACGCACTGATCGGCGTAGCCGGCGAACGAGGCCGACGCCTTCTCGCCGGTGAGGCGATAGCCGCCATCGACGCGCTCGGCGCGCAGCGACAGGTTCGCCGCGTCGGAGCCGCCGCCCGGCTCAGTCAGACCGAGCGCGACCAGCGCACGCCCCGCGCAGATCGCGCGCACGGTCGGCTCGGCCACGCCCGCGCTGGCGTGCTCGGCGACGATGCCACCCATCAGCGAGCCGAGCAGCTGGGCGTAGGAGACGTTGAAGTCGTGGTACGCAGTCTCTTCGATAACCACGCCCGCGGTCACGGCGCTCGCCCCGAGTCCGCCCCAGGCCTGCGGCAGGTCGACGCCGAGGAAGCCGTTCTCGCCCATTTCCAGCAGCAGCGCCGGCTCCAGGCGGTCCGCCAGCTCGCGCGCCTGGTAGTGGGGTGCCAGGCGCTCGCGACCCCAGCGCCGGAGTACGTCGCGGATGGCGTGGTCGTCGTCGTCGAAATCGAAGTGCATCGGTGTCTTCCGTGTTGTTGCGGGACGCCTGGCGCCGCGTCGTCCCGCGGTTGGTCATTGGCGGATGCGCGCGGCGAAACTGTCGGCGGCGGGTCGGCTGGCGTATAGTCCCGAGCCGCCCATCATAGTGTCAAATCCCACCGATGGCGGATGACCACGAACGCCTGGAGCCCGGCTTCGCACCCGATCTGCTGGCCGAGCGCTGCGCCCTCGTCATCGGCGGCGGCACCGGGATTGGCCGGGCGACTGCGGTGGCGCGGGCCGGGGCGCGCGTGGCGTCCTCGGGCGCCGCGAGGCGCCGCTGCGCGTGATCGCGGCGGTGATCGAAGCCGCGGGCGGCGACGCGTTCGCGCTGCCCGTCGACATCCGCGAGCCCGCCACCGTCACCGCGGCGCTCGAACAGATCCGCGCTGCATGGGGCCGCCTCGACGTGCTCGTCAACAACGCCGCCGCCCGCGACATCACCGTCAAGGGCTTCGAAGCCGTGGTGCGCAACAACCTCGTCGGCACCTGTGCGTCATACGGCTGGTCGCCGATGCTCGAGCACGGTGGGCGCATCGTGTGTGTGACCGCGGCAATGCGTTCGGGCATGGGCGGGTTCTCGCACACTGCCGCCGCCCGCGGCGGCGCGGTGGCGCTGACGAAATCGCTCGCGTTCGAACGGGCCGCCCACGGCATCCTGATCAACTGCGTGGCGCCCGGCACGATCAAGACCGACGCCATGGGGCAATACCCCATCCCGCCCGACACTGGCACCGGTTCAATCGCAACCTGCTCGGCCGCATAGGCGAGCCGCGGGACGTTGCCGACCTGATCGTGTTTCTCGCGTGGCCGCTGGCGGGTTTCATCACTGGTGAGGAAATCCACGTCGACGGCGGCGAAACACTGCATCTCGCACACGACGCGCGCGACATGATCGACGCAGGGATGTTCGCCGCACGCAAGCGTGCCGACGAGGACTTGCCTTGACAGCAACCGGTTACAGCGTGCGCGCGCCAACTTCGCGTCACCAGCCCTTTTGTCATACGAGGTAATGCCGGACAAGATGTGCGAGATGTTCGGCATGAACGTCCCGCGTTTCGCGTTCTCGCATTGCCGCGACGGCGTCGCCGAGGTCTCGCGGGCCGGCGTGACGGGCATCCTCGGCATGGCGAGGATGAACCGAAGCCGAACTCGCCTGGATCGACGAGCACGTCGACGGCCCGCCTTACGGCATCGACGTACTCATGAGCCGGCAGGACGACAGCGGCGGATCGAAGTTCGACGTCGCCACGCTGCCGCCGGCCAAACACGTCGAATTCGTGCGCAAGGTGCTGACGAGGCCGGCGTGCTGCCGCTGCCAGCGGAGGACGAAATAATGCAGCGCGAGATCCTGGAAGGCATCATCTTCACGCCGGAAGAATGCCTCGCGATCGTTGAAGCCGCGCTGCGCCATCCGATCCGCGCCATCGTCAACGCGCTCGGTCAGCCGCCGCCGGCGCACGTCGGCCGTGCGCGGGAACGCGGCATCCGCGTCGGCGCGCCGGCCGGCGAACCGTGCCACGCGCTCAAGCATCGGGAGGGGCCTCGATTTCGTCGTTGCGGTCGGCATGGAAACGGGCGGCCATAACACGAACTTGTCGCAGCGGATCTGCGAGGTAAACATCTCTTTTCGTTTGAACCCGAGAACCGGACTTGCGGATCGCGCTGCACTGACAACAGCCGACGGCGCAAAGGTATACTGGCATCTTGGGTGAACACCCGATGGCTGAAGCGCGACGCAAGCAGGAATTGGCCCGCTGCGGGGTGGCGGAGATGTGCGGACGGGACCTGCTGGCGGGCAAGGCGCGGGCGATATGAGACCAGCGTGCAGCAGCCACGCCGTGGGGGCAGCGGCCGTACTTCATCGAGTTTGTACACACCTCGGGACTGTGGCAGCGCTGGTTGGACGACTGCCCGTGGAAGTGCTGGTCACGTGGTTGTCGTCGGTGCTTTCCGGATCCGACCGCAACGCACCTCCATCAACGCTTCAACGCCACCATGGGTGCGCACCTGATCATGGTTTGAGCGCACATAGCCGCGCAGATGAAATTCCGTCTTCGCGACGACGACATGATCGAGCACTTCATCGACACGATGATTGGACGGGCGTTGTTCGTTTCGTCAGGCGCGACGTGCCGACGCGTATCGACACAGTGACCGGGCGAGCATTGACGACACGTGTCACGCCGCTATCCAGAGCGCCCCCCGCGGCTGGCCGCACTGAGATTCAACGGCGACGCGCCGCACGGGGACTGACCCGGTGCCAGCGATGGAACGCCCGGCTGAACGCAGCGGGACTGCGATAGCCGAGCAGCTCGGCGATACGTCCCAGGCTGAGTTCGGAACGTTTGACATGTCGCCAGGCGAGGTCGGCGCGCACCTCGTCAACCAGCACGCGAAAGCTGGTGCCGGCCGCGGTCAGGCGGCGCTGCAGGGTGCGCGGCGAGATCGCGAGCGCTTCGCCAATGCTGTCGATGGTGCATGCGTTGTGGCGTACCAAGGTGCTCAGCAGTGCCTTTACCTGTGCCGCGACGGCGACGCCGCGCCCGGCCGTCTGCCGCAGCATCGCTTCGTGTACCGCGCGCCGTTCGGCGCCCTGGCCCATGCGCGCGGAAAGGGCCGGCTGATCGATGAAGATTGCGTCACGCTCGCGCCCAAAACCGACACCCTGCCCGAAGAACTCGACGAACGGCGCCGGGTCGTCAGGGACGTGGCGCAGCTCGACCCGCCGCGGCTGCCACGCTGGCCGCCCGTTCTCGCGCACGAACAGACAGATGCAGGCGAGCGTGAGGTTCACGGCCTGGGTACTGCCGAAGCGGCCGACTGGCAGAAAGGACGATTCCAGCCACAAGCCGTCGCCGGCGCGCTCCGCGCGCAGGGAGCCGGCGTCGGTATAAAGGCCATAGAGCCGGACGAAATCGGTCAGCGCTTCCTCGATGGTGTTAGCCGCGCGCATGATCATCCAGCCGGCGCCGAGCATGCCGAGCGGCAGCCGGCGCGCGTGCAGCAGGCCGAAATCCGCGCGCCGGCACGCCGCGGCAGCCAACTCCAGGTAATCGACGATGCGACGCGCCTGCACGAACAGTTCCGGATCTTCGAACACCCGCCCAGGCAGGCCGGCCTCGCGCGCGACCGCGTCGGCATCCGCGCCGAGCTCGGCGAGCAACTCGCGCGCGCCGATCAGGCTGCCGCTGATAAGGACCGCGTTTTCGATGCCCATAGGTGTGACGCTAAATGCAAAGTCCGTGTCGCGTCAAGCAAATTCAAGGATCTTCTAACCGGCCATAATGGACATGGGTAAGGTCAAAGCACGCCCGCCTCCGCGGCATCAAAAGGAGAAACACATGGCTCAATACGACACGGTCATCAAGAACGGCACCATCATCGACGGCACCGGGCTGCCACGCTTCCGCGGCGACGTCGCCATTCGCGGCGGGCGCATCGCGAAGATCGGCAAGGTCGACGACACCCAGGGCGCCGCGGTCATCGACGCGAGCGGGCTCATCGTCGCGCCGGGCTTCGTCGACCTGCACACGCATTACGACGCGCAGGTCCACTGGGATCCCTACTGCACGATCTCGGGCTGGCACGGCGTCACCTCGGTCGCGCTCGGCAACTGCGGCTTCGGCTTCGCTCCGGCCACGCCGGACAAGCGCGAGCGCCTGCTGCAGATGATGACGCGCACCGAGCAGATCCCCTTCGAGTCCATGGTCGAAGGCATGGGACTCGACTGGGACTGGGAAACGCTGCCGGAATGGATGGATCATCTCGAACGGCTACCGAAGGGCGTCAACCTGCTCAACTACGTACCGCTGAATCCGCTGCTCGTGCACGTGCTCGGCCTCGATGACGCCAAGGCCGGGCGCGAGCCCACCGCCGACGAGATGCGCGAGCTCAAGCGTCTCATCAACGAGGCGATGGATGCCGGCATGATGGGATGGAGCTGTCAACGACTCGGCGCACGCTCGATCCAGGCTGACCACGACGGCACGCCGATGCCGACGGACATGCTCTCGCCGGAAACCCTGTACGCGTTCGCCGACGTGCTGCGCGAGCGTGGCGAAGGCTTCATCGAGATTATCAACGCCACCGATGGCGATCCGGTGCGCAACGCCAAACCGGAAGATCGAAGGGTGGTTGAGGAAATTGCACGCCGCTCCAATCGGCCGGTATTGTTTAACGCCGTGCTGGCGATGGACGATCCGGGTTGCGACGACGTCCACCAGCGCGCCATCGCATGGCTGAACAGTTGCTTCGAGAAGGGCCTGCAGGTCTATGGCCAGGCGGTCACCGTGCGCGCGCCGTTCCACTTCACCCTCGAGCACTGGAATCTCTACGATTCGAGCCCGGCGTGGAATGACGCGACCCAAGGCACCCACGAAGAGCGCATCGCGAAGTTGTCGGACCCTGAAGTACGCAAGCGGATGATCGCCGACGAGGAGATCCTGGTCACCTCCGGTGTCGGCGGCCCTATCAACCTGTTGATCGTGCAGGAGACGCCCGGCCACCCCGAGCTGTCTCACTACGTCGGCCGCAAGCTGTGCGACATCGCCGCGGAGGAAGGCAAACACCACATCGAGGCCATGCTCGACATCGCGCTCGCCGGCGATCTCAAGGTCGTCTTCCGCACTAACGATCTCGCCAGTCTCGACCCCAACAAGGTCGGCGAGCTCGCCCGCTGCCAGTACGTGATCCCGGGCATCTCCGATGGCGGCGCCCACACCAAGTTCTTCACCGGCGGCTCGTTCCCCACCGACATGATCGCCTGGCTCGTGCGCGAGACCGGGCAGTTGACGCTCGAGCAGGCGCACTACCGTCTGAGCTACCTGCCGGCGCAGGCGGCGGGCTTCCTTGATCGCGGTTTTCTGCGGGTTGGCGCGCCGGCGGATATCGTCGTCTACGACTACCACAACCTGCGCCGAGTGCCCGAGGTCGACTACGAAGTCGCCTGGGACTTCCCGGCCAACGAGTGGCGGCGGGTACAGCGCGCCGAAGGCTACCGCTGGATCATGGTGAACGGCGTGGTCACGTTCAAGGACGGTGAGTGCACCAATGCCACGCCGGGCCATCTGCTGCGATTGAACCGTTGGGGCGAATCCGCCGAACGTCTCGCGAGCGCCGGTTGACGCTGCCGTCAGGCGCCCGTCCCGATGACGGGCGTCTGACGCACCCTTACGCGCCGACCGCTCGCTGCGCGCCGCGAATCCCGTTGCCGCTGAGCGGCGACGGCCCGAGCCGGTACTCTCGCTGATTGCGTGTATAACACCGGAACCGCGCCACCACCTCGGCCCATTCCCCGGTACTCCACAGCGCCTGTGCGGAGGCCGCATCCTCGAAATCGAACCAGGCGACGAGTTCGGGAGAATCGATCCCCGCGCTGCGCATGCTGCGGTGAAAGATGAACGGTTGTTGCCGCAGCCACGGGAAAAATCCCTGGGCCCAGTCGCCCATCTCCTGCTTCATCTCCGGGATCACGTCACACGTATAGAGAATCGTATAGTTGGTGGCGCCCGCTTGCGTTCCGGCGATACCCGCCCCGCTCAATGGCGATTCCGTCAAGCGAAACTCCCGCTGATTGCGGGTGTACGACTTGAACGTTGTCATTACCGCCTTCCACGCGTCCGAGCTCCAGAACGCCTGTGCCGAGGTCTCGTCGTTGAAATCGAAGTACGCCACCAGCTCCGGCGCGTCGATGCCGACACTGCGCAGGCTCCGGTGGAACACGAACGGCTGACCGGACAGCCACGGGAACAGCTCGCCCGCGGCCCACGCGGCCATGGCCGGCTTGGTCTCCTGCACGATGTCGCAGGTATAGAGGATCGTGTACATCGAATACTGCTCCTCGTGGCTGCACCGGCACTTGCGTGCCGGCGATATTCGGAATCTGGCGTTCGACCCGACCGACTCGCCTGTATCTATTCGACCACCAGCCCTTCCAGATCGCCCTGCGCGCGCCACCCGGCGAGCAACCGGAAAAACGGCACGGCGCCTTCCGGGTAGAGGTTGTCGAGAAAGCTCTGCCCGGTGTTCTTGCCCTCGCTGTTGTAGTAACCGGGCGTGCACGTTTCTTGGTACTTGCGCATCGGGCCCGGCGCAGAAACCAGATCGACCCACGCCTGCTGAGCCTGCGCCGTCGGCTCGATCGTACTGGCATCGCGGCCGAGTACCTCGCTCACGAGGTGCGCGATGTGGATCGACTGGCCGTTGAGGGTGTAGGTGAAGTTGAACGCGAGCCCGGTTTGCGTCAGCCCCATGTGGAAGAAATTCGGAAATCCGCGACTCAGGAAGCCGTGGTAGGTCTTCATGCCGTCGGCCCAGTAGTCGGTCAGAGTCTGACCGCCGCGTCCGAAGATCTCGCATTCCGCGCGGCGGGTATACGCCGTACCAACCTCGAAACCGGTGGCGAAGATCAGGCAGTCCACCTCGTAGGCAACGCCGCCTGCCACCACGGCGTTTTCCGTAACCCGCTCGACGCCCTGCCCGTCGGTGTCGACGAGTTCTACATTCGGGCGATTGAACGTCGGCAGGTAATCGTCGTTGAACGTCGGCCGCTTGCACCACTGCCCGTACCACGGCTTTAGCGCCGCCGCAGTCGTCGGGTCTTTTACGGTTTCGTCGACCCGCGCGCGGATCTCGTTGCCCTTCTGGAAATCCGCGATCTCCGCGACTGCGGCAATTTCCGCGTCTGACAACCCGGGATGATCGTTGGTGCCCAGGATCTCGTAGGTCAGCTTGAAAAACGATGTCCAGCGGTCGTTGACCATGTCGACCTCCACCGGCAGTCCCGCGAGGATCGAGCAGAAGTTCTCGTTCCGCTCCGCCTGCCAGCCCGGCTTCAGCGATTTTGCCCATGCCGGATCCGTCGGTGCGTTCTCGCGGTAATCCACCGACGATGGCGTGCGCTGAAAGACGTATAGCTGCTTCGCGCACGCCCCCAGATGCGAGATCGCCTGCAGGGCAGTGCCGCCAGTTCCGATGATGCCGACGCGCTTGTCCGCGAGGCCCGTCAGGTTGCCGGTCGTATCACCCCCAGTGTAGGCGTAGTCCCAGCGGCTGGTGTGAAACGCGTGGCCCTTGAAGTTCTCGAGACCCGGGATCCCCGGCAGCTTCGGCCGGTTGAGCGGGCCACTCGACATCACGACGAAACGCGCGCGCAGCACGTCGCCGCGATCGGTCTTCACGAGCCAGCGCTCGTCGTCGTCCTGCCAGCGCAGTTCCGTGCACTGGGTCTGGAACAGCGCGCGATCGTAAAGCTCGTAGTGCTTACCGATGCGCTGCGCGTGTTCGTAGATCTCGGGCTGAAACACGTATTTTTCCGTCGGCACGTACCCAGTTTCGTCGAGCAGCGGCAAGTAGATGTAGGATTCGATGTCGCACTGCGCGCCGGGATAACGATTCCAGTACCAAGTGCCGCCGAAGTCGCCGCCCTTTTCGATAATCCGGAGATCGCCTACACCCGCTTCCCGTAAGCGGGCCGCTGCCAGCAGTCCGCCAAATCCGCCGCCCAGGATCACGACATCCAGCGTTTCCTCCACCGCGTCACGGGTGAAACCCGGCGTGACGTAAGGGTCAATTTCGTAGCGAGCGTAGTCGCCCGCGACCTCGACATACTGCCCATTGCCGACAGCGCGCATGCGCTTGTCACGCTCCGCGGCATACTTGCGCCGCAGCTCGGCGGGGTCGAATCCCAGTTCTTTGGGCGTCGGTACCCGGAAAGCCTCCTGCCGCTGTGCCGTGTTACTCATAACGATTCTCTCCGATTTGTCAGATTGTCCGTCGCAATTCGGTTTGGACTAGCTGTAGGCGAGCGGGCGGTGCTGTCCGCCCCTCTCGATTCAATGGTCGCCCGCGGTACCGCCGTCTCGATTGCGTCCGTGATATTCCCGGTTCGGCTGCATGTCGACCGCCGATGCGACACGATTGGTCATGTTGTAGAAGCCGGCAACGTTGGCGATGTCCCAGATGTCCTTTTCCGCGAATCCCGCCTCGCGCAAAGTTTGCCTGTCTTCTTCGTCGACCGCGTGCGGCTCGGCGGTCAGTTTCCAGGCGAAATCGAGCATCGCGCGATGCCGCCGGCTTAACGTCGCGGCGCGATAGTTCATCACCATGAGTTCACCCAGAATCGGGTCACCGGAGTACTCGCGCACGGCGTTGCCGTGCGCGGTCAGGCAATAGAAGCAGCGATTGGCCGAAGACACGACCACCGCTATCATCTCGCGTTCCAAAGCACTGAGCCCGGATTCGCCGAACATCAGTGCATTGTAGAAGCGGGAGAACGTGCGCAATTGATCCGCGTCATGGCTGTAAGCTTTGAGAACGTTGGGCAACAAACCCAGCTTTTCTTCACAAACGGCGAAGTACTTGCGCAGATCATCCGGCATGGTGTCGACATCAGGAAAAGGTATATCCAGCGCCATGATGTGATCCGGTTGAGACATGTGAGAACGAAGCTCCTGTTGATCGAGTTCGGTGAAAGGTTGCGGCCGACGGTACTCAGAACGCGCCAGCACCCATTTGACGGGCAATGTAATCGGCCTGGCGGAGCGCGAGGGCCACGATGGTCAGCGTCGGCGGCGCAGCGCCGGTCGTGGGAAACTGGCTGCCGTCGGAGACGAATAGGTTGTAGAGGTCGTGCGTCTGCCCGAAACCGTTGCAGACGCCGGCTTCCGGCGTCGTGCTCTGGCGGCACGTGCCGAGGTTGTGCAGCGCCGTGTACTCGCCCCGCGTATAGACCCTGTCGGCGCCAAGGGACTGGAACAACTCCGTCAGGCGCCCGAGGCCGTACGCGAGTATCGCCTTGTCATTGTCGTGAAAGACCTTGCGGATGCGCGGTACTGGCAGCCCGTGAGCGTCCTTTTCCGTGTCGTCTAGCGTTATCCGGTTATCGGCGACCGGCATGTCTCCGGCCAGCATCACCGCGGCGGCGGCATTCCGGTAGCGCTCCATCACCGCCGCATAATCGGCGCCCCAGGCCTGCGGGTCGAGTTCGTCGGGAAACAGCGGCAGGTGAATCCCGCGCGGACCGAACAGCAATCCACCGGCGAACCCGCGTGACGGGTCGTGCCGGTTCTCGTCCTCGACCAGCCCCGAGTAGGTCGTGCCCTTGTAGTTGTCGACACGTCCGGGGAGAATCGCCGCCGCCCGCGCGACGACATCCATCATGTAATAGCGGCCCACGAGCCCCGAGCGATTCGCCAGGCCATCCGGGAAGCGCGCCGAGGCGCTTAGCAGAAGCAAACGTGGCGTCTCGATGGCGTTCGCCGCGAGACATACGGCGCGCGCGCGCTGACGCTGCTCGCGGCCTTCGGCATCCAGGTAAACCACGCCAGTGACCCGGTCGCGCGCATCGTGCTCGAGCCGGATCGCCATGGATGACTCGCGCAGTTCGAAGCGTCCGGTGGCCGCCGCGCGCGGGAGCTCGGCATGGTAGGGCGACCATTTCGCACCGATGATGCAGCCCGCGGCGCAGAATCCCATCTGCTGGCATCCCGGCCGCGCCCCGAACGGGCTCGTGTTGATGGCCATGTAGCCGTTCGAGACCTGCCGGTAGCCGATGCGCCTTGCACCGGCCTTGAACACCAGCGAATGATTGTGGTCCGGCAGGAACGGCGCGCCGTGGCGACCGGTCACGTTAAGACGCCGCTCCGCGCGTTCGTACCACGGCTCCAGCTCCGCGTAGCTGATCGGCCAGTCCGCGAGATCGGCACCGTTGATCGCGCCGTAAGTGGACCGAGCCGACAGCTCCCAGGGCTGTCGGCGCATCGACAGTCCACCCCATAGCAGTGCCGTGCCGCCCACCGTCTTGGAGATATAGGTCGGCAGGTGCGCATTCAGATCACCCTCCGCGATGCGCCTGTCGGACCAGTGCACGCGGCGGAACATACCCTGCAGATCCTGCTCAATCGGCACGCGCTGCCCGGCTTCGAGGCAGACCACGTCGACCCCGGTCTCGGTCAGCGCCGCGGCCAGCGTGCCGCCGCCCGCGCCCGAACCGATGACGACGACGACCGAGTCGTCGTCCGCATCAAAATGCCCGTTCACCGTTCCTCCTTGTCCAGCCAGTCGATGTCGACCAGTCCCGGGCCGGCATAGCCGCCGAGCGGCGCCGAGGGGCCGGGATAGCCGATTTGTGCCCAGAAGGCGGGGTCGCGGTAGATTCCGCCCATCGCCGCGCGCCGCGCCGCCGCCAGCGCCTGGCTGCCCGCAACCGTGCGCAACGCCGATTCACGCGCAGCGACATCGAGCGTGGGGAAGTCGTGTGGCAGGTCGCGGAGCAAGCTGTCGACGGCCTCACGCAGACCAGCGTCGCGGGCGGTGCTTTCGGCCAGCAGGTCGACGCTGCGCGCGAGCTGCGCCTGTGTGAGGAACGCGTGTGGGAACAACGTGTGCGCTACGCTGGCAAGCAGCCGTGCGCCGCTCTCGTCGAATGTCTCGCTGGCTCTCGTAATGGCCCGGGAAAGTGCGGGTTTGAGCGCCATTGTGATGCCTAGCGCGATGGTTTTCAGGACGTACCGCCGGTGCGGAACGTGCCAATTGCCACTTGTCATCATCCTTAGCCTCGATAGCAGCGTTGGTGTCGTCGGCGGCTACGATTCGGCGTTTTCATCAGGCATTGTCCATCTGCGCATCCATGGCCCCATCCGATGATACCCCGTCTCGACGATGAGGCGAACGCTGGTCGGCACGCAACACGCGGATAGGTCCCTGGCCATGAAGACTCGAATCGTCGCACTCCTAAAGCAACTTTGATTCCCCGTTCGTGCCCGCTTACCGGCCGGCACGCCACAGAGGCGCTCCAAATTCGGACAATCCGCAGATGAAGTCGCGTCTACTGCAGCAGGGAGCATCCCGCGATGGCCGCAAGATGCCTCCGCATACCGCCCATGGTTCGCGGCTCGACGTCCGCGGTTCAAGCACCATTGGCGGAATCGGGCGCATGCCGGTGCAGTGCGCGACGGACCGATTGAATCCGGCCATGGTGTGGCCGCAATACATGCTTCGCATCTGCGGCGATCCACCGGCATCCGCAGGTCCTACAACTGCTTTGGTCAGGGCTCGGTCACCCGATGTCACCCCGGAACGGACCTCGCGTGGGCCGTGTTCGATCAGCGCAGCCCGATGATACGAACGGGCGCACCCGTGGCGCCCCGATACTTCGTCGGCAGGATCACCACGGTCATCTCGTCGACCTCGCGACGTGCTATGTCCTCGAGAGCGAGATTCTCGATCATGTAGATTCCTTCGTTGGTGATGAGATGCTGGTGGACCGGCAGCACGACTTCCTTTTGCTCCCACGGAACGACTTCGACGGCCATGGTATCGGCGCCCACGGCCACCACCTTGCGCGCGGCAAGCCACTTGGATGCCGCCATACCGATGCCGGGCATGTGCCGGGTGTATTCCTGCGGCGTCTCGCTGAAGAATCGGCCCCAGCCCGTGCGGATCATGACGATGGCCCCTTCGGCGACGTCAACATTCTGCTTTTTTGTTGCACCTTCGAGATCGGCGACCGTGACGACCTCTCCCGGCTTCATGTACTCGACGCCCCGGTAAGCGGCGACGTCCAGCATCACGGCGCGGGCGATGAACGGCGGTGCCTTCTCGATTCCGCCGTGGACCAGACCCTTGTCCGTCACGCCCTCGGCGTTCGGCACGCCGCCGTAGAGCTGCCCCTCTATCGACACATGGCCGAGCGAATCGATGTGGGTGCTGACATGCACGGTCATTTCGATGCGCTCAATATTGAATCCGAGCCCGTTCACCGCCCCCATATGCTCGGCAATGTACCGCTCGGAGCGGTCGGACGTCTTGTACATGCTGAGAACGTAGGGCGGCTGGAACCCCGGAAACTGCGGGGCATCCTCGCTGACGTCGTGCGACAGCTCGAAAATCTCACCCTTGTCGACGGCGGCCAGCGCCGCCATCACTGTCTCCCGGTTCATCCGATTGCCGGCGCCGAGCTCGTCACCCTCGCCCCAGATCCAGTTGCGCGGCCCGAGGTCGACCGCCATCGCGGGAACCTGGGCGAGCGCGATCGACGCGCTCATGACGCCATGCAGGAGCACTTTACGGAGTTTGGCGGGCCGGATTCGTACAGGTCGCGTCAGTCGGTTTTTCATCGTGGTTTCTCTCGGTTTGTAACGATAGCGTTGCGGCCGCGGTACGCGCCGACGGCGGTCAGGATCGCTCGATCTCGACCGCCGCGGTCGGCACCAACGCGTCCGCGTGTTCAGAGGTGGTTGCGGCCGGCAGCCGGAGTACCAGGAGCCCTCCGGCGACCATGGATACCGCGAGCATCACCACGCCCGCTGCAGTGCTGCCGGTCGCGTCCTTGATCAACCCGATCGCCAATGGTGCGACGAATCCCGCGAGGTTGCCCAGCGAGTTGATCAGGGCGATGCCGACCGCTGCCGCTCCGCCGCTCAGGAACGAAGTCGCCAGCCCCCAGGCCTGTGGCACGCCACCGAGGATCCCGGAGGCGCCGATCGCGAGCGCCGCGATCGCGAACGCTGGATCGGCGGCGAGCGCAACGCTCGCCACCAGGCCCGCCGCGCCGCACATGACCGGGACCGCGGTATGCCAGCGCCGTTCGGCGCGGCGGTCCGCACTGCGGCCAATCAGGACCATGGCCACTGCGGCCGTGCCAAAGGGAACAGCAGTAACGAGTCCGATTTCGCTCATTGAGACATAGCCCAGTTCCTGCACGATCGTCGGCAGCCAGAAATTCAGTCCGTACAGACCCATCACGATCGCGAAATAGATCACGCCGATCAGCCACACACGCGGCAACCGCAGCCCGTCGACGATCCGCACGTGCTCAATCGCCCTGCGTTCCCGGTCGAGCTCATCGGTGATGAAATTCCGTTCCTCCGCGCTCAGCCAGCGCGCCTGCGATACGACGTCGTCCAGCAAGCGCAGCGCCAGGACTCCGAGCGCGATGGAGGGAAGGCCCTCGATCAGGAACAGCCATTGCCAACCCGCGAGGCCCGAAAGGCCATCGAGGTGTTGCAGGATCAACCCGGATACGGGTGCGCCGATCACGATGGACACGGCGACCGCGGTGGCAAACAACGCGATGACACGCCCGCGCCGCGCGGCCGGGAACCAGCATGTCAGGTAATAAATGACGCCGGGAAAGAACCCGGCCTCCGCGACGCCGAGCAGAAACCGCAGGACATAGAAGACCGCGTCGGACGTGACGAACATCATCGAGGCGGAAATGCCGCCCCACGCAATCATGATCCGGGCAATGGTCCGCCGAGCGCCAATCCGCAGCATCAGCAGGTTGCTCGGCACCTCGAACATCACATAGCCGATGAAGAACACCCCGGCGCCGAGACCGTAAGCCGCCTCGCTGAACCCGAGGTCGTCGAGCATCCTGAGCTTGGCGAACCCGACGTTGACGCGGTCCAGGTACGCGAACACATAGCAGACGAACAGGAACGGCACGATCCGCAGGGACACGCGCCGGTACAAGCGGTCGGCATCGATCATCGCGGCCCCGGCGCGGGCAGACGAATGCATGTCGCTGATCGCGCCATTCCCCAGGGCGGCGACGCCCCGAGACCGTCGAAGCGCGGTACCGCTGCCGCCCGGCATCCGGTCGCCAGGGTCATTCGCGATACCCGGGATCGTTGCGATCGAGCCAGCGCCGCAACGCGGACCACTCGGGCAGCTCGCTGGCCGTCCCTGTCGTCTCATCGATACGCTCCCATTGCCGCGCCGTGCGCTCGCGCACATCAGCCGGCGCGAGCCGCACCCGCCCGCCAGATGACATGGCGAGCAGCTGCACCTCGCACGCCTGCTCGAGGTAGTACATACGGGAGAAAGCCCGCCCGATGCTGTCACCGCAAGTGATGAGCCCATGGTTGCGCAGGATCATGGCGTTGTGCGAACCGAGATCGCCCGCCAGGCGCGCGCATTCGGCCTCGTCTACCGCAATACCCTCGTAGTCGTGGTAGGCGATGCGCTCGTGGAACTGCATGCCGCCCTGAGTGAGGGGCTGGAAACCGTCATCGAGGCAGGACACCGCCGCGCCATGGATAGTGTGCGTGTGAATGACACAGGCGACGTCCGGCCGAATTGAATGGATCGCGCCATGAATGACGAACGCCGCCTTGTTGATGACGTGACTCCCGCCGTCCACTAGATTACCGGACGCATCTACCTTGACCAGATTCGACGCCGTAACCTCCTCATAGGCCAATCCGAACGGGTTCAGGAGAAAATGATGCGCGCATCCCGGGATACGTGCGGAGATGTGATTGTAGACGAGGTCGGTCCACCTGAAGTGGTGCGCGAGACGATAGCAGGCGGCAAGGTCCTCGCGCACTGCGCGCTCGTCGAGCGGGCTGCCGTCCGGCAGGGATTTCATATGCAGGTCATTCGTCCGTGTCGCCATGTGCTCAAAATCTCCGTTGCTTGACATCAGGATTCTGTTCGCGAGCTCCCGTCCCGCAAGCTGCGAGCCCGGACAGCAAGCGCGGCCGCTCAGGGTGCACCGTGCCGCGGGAGCCGGCATCCCGTCGCTGCGGCAAGCCGGCTACGGTCTCGGCGCACGGGCCCGCCCCGTAGATGCCGCTCAGCGCGCCGGGAACCTTGCCGGCGGCGCAGGCCTCATACGTCGCCTTCTACCAGGACACCGTCGGCGCGCAACGAGGCGATGGTATCGGCGTCATAGTCGAGCAGTTCGCCCAGGACGCTCGTATTGTGCTCGCCGAGCGCAGGGGCACTGTAGCCAGGGTGTGCTGGATAGTCGGATGTTCTGATGGGCATGCCGGGGATCTCGAAGGAGCCAGCGATGCGGTCGTTCACCGTGCGCACTGTACCTCGTTCCCGCAGGTGCGGATGCTGCACCGTCTCCGCGACGCTGAGCACCGGCGCGCAGGGCACGCCGTGGACTTCGAGTTTCGACACGGCGGAGTCACGGTCGGGGAAGCCGGCCAGCCAGCCTTCGATCAGGCTCACGACCTCCGAACGCCGAGCCAGGCGGTCGGCGTCGGTCGCGTAATCGGGGTGGCCGACCAGATCCTGCCGCCCCATAGCCGCGCACAGGTCTGGCCAGTGGTGCATGAATCCCATGATGACGACATTGCCCCCCGGCACGCGAAATACGCCGGCTGGACAGATATATGACAAGTGCCGCCCGGCACGCATCGGGTCGATTTTCCCGCCGCTGCCGGTGTGTTGATGAACGTTGACCTCGTGGCAATGGTAGTAGCAATCGAGCAGCGCGACGTCCAGGTGCTGGCCGCGGCCGGTGCGGGCGCGATGCACGAGTGCGGCGGCAATGGCAAAGGCTGCGTGCACGCCGGTGGACACGTCGCCGATACCCGCGAGCGGGATGTAGGGCGCCTCGTCGGCGTCTCCGATCATCGACGTGATGCCCGAATAGGCCTGGGCTATGTAGTCGTAACCCGGCTTCGTCGCCAGCGGCCCGCTCTGCCCCAGTGCCGAAATCGAGCACAGAATGATGTCCTTGCGCAGGGTGCGCAAGGCATCGAAATCCAGGCCCATGTCCGCCATCACGCCGGGCTTGAAGTTCTCCACGACGGCGTCGCAGTGCGGCACCAGGTCGCGCAGGAGCGACAGTCCGCGCGGGTCGCGCAGATTCACGCAGACACTGCGCTTGTTCAGGCTTTGCTGAATGAGGTAGAAACTGCGTTCGTTGCGCAGCTTCGAGATGCTGCGCACCATGTCGCCGTCCGGCGCCGGTTCCACCTTGATCACGTCCGCGCCGAGCTCGGCGAACATGCGTGTGCAGGTAGGGCCCGCGAGCGCGCGCGTCATATCAAGGATCCTCACGCCGGACAGCAAATGCTCGTTCGTCCCGTTCATCGTTTAGCTTGCCTCCTCAGATCGCTCCATTGAGCGGTTCCTCTTCTCGGAGTTCCCAATCAGCGCAGCAGCACGCGGGCCCAGTCTTCGATCGCGTTCTCGTGGCCCGGCACGATTTGCACCGCAACCTGGTCGTAACCCGCTGCATCCAGCTGCGCAACGCGGTCCCGGATGACCTCCGGCGTACCGGTCAGTGTCTGCTCGCGGATCATATCGGCGGTGACGAAGTGATCTTCGTCGGGTCGCAGGTAGAGCAGGTGACCTTCGTGCAAGCGCATGTGCCGCTCCTGTGCCGGCTGGTAGGACTCGTAGAGTGTGCGGTATTCACGAATCGTGTCCGCGAGCGCCGGCGGCACCCGCGAGGGGTCGTTGTCCTCCACCAGCCAGTGCAGGCCGATGGCGACCATCGGGCCCGCCTGCGCTTTCGCCCGCGGCGAATCGTACGGCTCGCCGGGCGCCAGTACGCAGCCCAAATTGAGACAGGTGGCATACATCGACGCCGGATCGCGTCCGGCCTGCCGGGCCGCGTCCCGCAAGATTCCGATTTCGTCCAACGCCGCCGGGCTCATCCAGGCATTGATGAAGCCATCGGCAATCTCGGCAGTCATCTGCCGCGCGCGCGGCCCGAACGCCGAAATGTGCACGGGAATCGGATCCGCGGCGTTGGCGAAGCGATCGCCGGGATGCATGAAGCGGAAGCGCCGTTCACGACCTTCGAGCATCGCCGACACGACATCGCCGTTCCACAAGCCGCGCATCACCCGAACGTACTCGCGGATCTCCGATAGTTTCTGCGCGCGCAGACCCAGCGTACGCCGCGCCGTGTACCCGGTGCCCAGCCCTGCAATGATCCGTCCGGGCGCCATCGCGTTCAGCGAGGCGAACGCGTTGGCCGCGACCGGTGCGAGCCGGTTGGACGGCACGAGCACGCCTGCCCCGAGCTTGATCGCCTTCGTGTTCATCGCTGCTGCCGTCATCGCAACAAAAACATCGGTCAAAGTAATTGAGAATCGTAAAACCAGACGTGCGTGAAACCGAGATCTTCCGCTCGTCGCGCCAGGCGCCATGCCTGAGCGTCGGCAATGAGTGCGATACCGAAATCCATGCCATTCTCCTCAAGCAATTTGCCTGTTGCCAAGGCCCCGCGAAGTGCGCCGCCATTCCTCCGCCGGACGCGCCCGCGTCTCGACTTTGCAGCCGCCGTACGATGCTCGCGCCGATCATCTCGAAGTATCCGATAATATACTGGGAGCGCTGGCGACGTCCCGATTCTCGATCGCGAGACAAATTCTGCGGTGCGAACGGCGGACGCACTCTGAAAATCGAGCGAGCCGAAAGCCGCCTTAGTGTAGAAATCGCTCGGACGGGAGTGATTCCACGCCCGCCATCGTCTAGACGAACATCTGGAAGTAGTCCCCGATGTCGTTGGTTCGGAGGCTGCGCGACGCCGCATCCGGCCTGTCGGATGATGCTGACAAGCCCGTCGATCGCGAGCCGCATCTAAGCCTCTGTCACCGGCACCTCGCAGCAGCCGAGCTGTTCCGCGAACGCGACGACGGACCGGTCAGCGCCCGCTTCCAGGCCTCCTTCGGCAGCGTGCCCATAATCGACTGATAGGCCTCATCGGAGCGAACGCGACGGCAGGACGCAGCGAGCGGCGGTGTACGGAAAATCCGGGGCGATCCGCTTTTCGCGATTTCATCGAAGCGCTGCATCAGCGTGTTGGTTGTGCTGGTTTGTCTTGAGCGATACGCTTAGCAACACCGACAAGAAATCAGCGCGATCTGAAACGCCGAAACCCCGACCGGACAACATACATCTGAGGAGCGCCGTCTCGATCATGAAAGAGCCAACTAGGAAGGGCGGTCGCTGCGGCGACCGCGTGTAGACGATGGGCTTTCGCATGGGTGCGCTGCTGCTCCCCAGCGTGAGCGCTGATAGGTCTGAGTTCGAGCGTGGCTACGCGGGACAGAACCCCGTGTTCTACCAGCGGGCGCTCAGCGACTGCGGACGACTGATCCGCCAGATGGAAGACCTCGGTTTTGACTTCGTCGCCTTCTCCGAGCACCATTTCCATCTTGAGGGACTTGAGGTCTCCAACAATCCGATGATGCTGGGTGCGTGGGCCGCGATGCTGACGACGCGCTTGCGCGTGGCTCAGATGGGTATCGTGCTACCGTCGCGCAACCCGCTGCTGGTGGCCGAAGATCTGGCCATGCTCGATCACTTCTCCGGCGGTCGTATGGCGGCAGGTTTCGCGCGCGGCTATCAAGCACGGCATGTCGCGACGATCGGGCAGAAAATGAACGCCTACCCGACGGCCGCGACGGACCCGGAATTCGAGAAGCACGATCGGATTAATCGCGAACTGTTCAACGATCATTACGAGATCGTGCGCAAGGCGTGGACCCAGCGGCTGTTCGAGCATCACAGTGAGCACTGGCAGCTTCCGCCGGCAAACGTAAGCTGGGATCACCCCGCCACGCGCGCGATGGCGCCGGGAATGCTCACGCCGGAAGGCACGCTGCAAAAAATCGGTATCGCGCCGACGACACTACAGGATCCCGACCACATCGAAACGTTCATCCCCTTTACGATGAGCGCGGAGACGATCGCATGGTCGGCGCGCCAGGGCGTCAAACCCGTCATCTTCACGCCAATCGAGGAGCATGCGAAAGCCAGCATCGATCTGTTTCACAACGCTTGTCGTGACGCAGGGCGCGCGGTGGAATGGGGTCAGGACGTCGGTCATTTCCGCGACATCGTGGTGGCGAACACCGAAGCGGAAGCCATCGCCATCCAGGAGCGCGGCATGGGCTTCATCTGGACTCGCTGGCATGATTGGTTCGGATTTAACGAAGCGCTGCGTTACCCTGGCGAGACAGGCGCCATCCCGAACACGCCCGCGTGTGTGCGCGAACGCGGATATGGATTGGTCGGCACCGTGGATAGTGTTGCGCGCAAGATCGAACACATGCTCGAAACACTGAAGACGGACCTGATAGTGCCGTGGATTGCGGTAGGCCCGGCGCCGATTGACGGTCTGCTCCGGAGCAACGAGCTGCTGGTCGAAAAGGTACTGCCCAAAGTAGGCGTGGAGCTGACGCACTTCAAACCGAAGTTGCGGGCCGAGTTTACCGGGCCTGACTGGCGCGCCCAATGTGATGCGCCGCGATGAGCGTGCGCACCGGAGCACAGTATGTACGGGGACTGAAGGACGGCCGCGAAGTATACTTCGGCACCGAGCGGGTCGACGATGTCACCGAGTTTCCGGCGTTCCGCGGCGCCATCGGCTCGATCGCGAGTCTCTACGACCTCCAGCAGACGCCCGCGAACCGCGACGTGATGGTCGCCGGGGCGGAAGGTTTCGATCAGCCCGTCGCGCGCGCGTTCGAATTCCCGCGCACCCCGGAGCATCTCCGACTCAAGCGTGAGACGTACGTGCGTTTCGCTGAGGCAACCTGCGGGATGATGGGCCGCAGCCCGGATTTCCTCAACGCGATGGTCACCGCCCTGGCAGCGAAGCGCAGCTTCTTCGCCCGAATGTCGGACGAGCGCGCGCAGGCGATTGTTGACTATCATCGTCATGTCGCCGAGAACGATCTGTTCCTGACGCACGCGCTACTCGACCCCCAGCTCGACAAGAGCAGGGCGCGCCACGAGCAGTCGGATCCGGGGATCTGCCTGCGCATTACCGGCCGCAGCAGTGAAGGTCTCGTCCTCAACGGTATCAAACGCATCGCGACGGCGGCGCCGTTCGCGGACGAATTGTTCGTATGGCCGTTCCCGCCGACCTTCCGCCCCGGCGAGGAAGCCTATGCGAACGTATTCGCGATCCCGATGAACACCCCGGGGCTGCGCACGCTGTGCAGACCCTCGTTCGCCCACCTCGGCGATCGGCGCGACTATCCGCTCGCCTCGCGATTCGACGAGATGGACACGACACTGGTGTTCGAGAATGTGGTGGTGCCCTGGGATCGCGTTTTTCTGCACGAAAATATCGAACTCCTCAATTGCATGTATCGCGACACGCGCATGCGCGAACTTACCGCTCACCAGACCAACGCGCGACTCGAGGTCAAGCTGGGCTTCGTCTACGCGCTGCTCTTGCGCATGGCGGAAGCACAAGGTATCGAGACGCGGCCGGACGTGATGGAAATGCTCGGTGAGGCCGCAGTACGCGTCGAGGTCATTCGCTCGACGACTCGTTCGGCCGAGTTCCAGGCCAGGGTCGACGAGGACAACGGCATTCTGTACCCCTACCTACCGGCATTGCAGACGGGGCGTGCCCTCGGACCGGTGTACTACCCCGAGATGGTGGCGATGGTGCGCCGACTGGGCGGCGGCGGCCTCGTCCAGTTGCCGGTTTCCATGCGCGATTTCGATTCGCCACTCGGCGTTGACCTGGAACGTTCCCTGCGCGGCGCGCAGATCCCGGGAACGGACAAAGCGCAGTTGCTCAAGCTGGCTTGGGACGTTTGCGGCAGCGAGTTCGCAGCGCGGCACGAGCTCTACGAGATGAACTATGCCGGCGAGCGCAGTCCGCTCGTGGCGGGCATTCATCGCGAGTACCCGCGCCGACAGGCCTGCCTCGATCACCTCGATTCCTACATGGCAACCCTATGAATCCCCCCGACCGCTCGTCTTACCCGAGCTTCTGGGGTGATCTGCGCGCAGGCGCGTTCGAGCAGGGTTATCTGAACGCAGCCGGCGTGCGCACGCGCTACCTCCATGCCGGCGTACGTGGGCAACCGGGGCTCGTATTGCTACATGGCACCGGCGGGCACGCAGAGTGCTACACGCGCAACCTCCTGCAGCATGCCAGCCATTTCAATGTCTGGGCCATCGACATGATCGGGCACGGCTGGACCGACAAGCCCGATCGCGACTACGAGATCGCAGTCTACGTCGAACACCTGCTGAACGTGCTCAACGCAGTCGGCCTCGAACGCCCGCATGTCTCCGGCGAATCGCTCGGCGGCTGGGTCGCGGCGCGGTTCGCGCTCGCCCATCCGAAGCGCGTGAATCGCCTCGTGCTGAACACGACCGGCGGCGCGACGATGAACCCGGCGGTGATGCAGACGATCAAAGAAAAGACCCGCGCAGCCGTCGAGGACCCGGTATGGGAAACCGTCAAGGCGCGCCTCGAGTGGCTGATGGCCGACCCCGCGGCGGTGACGGACGACCTCATCGCATGCCGCCAGGCGATCTACCGGCAGCCGGGTTTTCTCCAAGCTCTGGAACACATTCTCGTGCTGCAGGAACCCGAGATCCGCCGGCGCAACAACCTGACGGACGACGAGTGGCGGGCGATCTCGCACGAAACCCTCGTGCTGTGGACGTCCAAGGACCCGACCGCGGACGAGAGCGTGGGTCGGCGTATCGCGGATCTCATTCCCCGTGCACGTTACGCGCTCATGGAAGGGTGCGGACACTGGCCGCAGTGGGAGGACCCCGAGACCTTCAACCGTCTGCACCTCGATTTCCTCCTCGGCCGCTAAACGTCCATGCCGGTCGCCGCGCTGTTCTCCTCGCATACCCCGCTCAAGGCGTTCGTCGAGCCGCAAGCCGGCGTACGAGAAGCCGTGGAGCGGACCGCCGCCGAACTGCGTCGGGCCGTCGCGGCATTCGCGCCGGATCTCATCGTCGCCATCGGGCCCGATCACTTCAACGGGTTCTTCTACCGCCTCATGCCCGCGTACTGCGTCGGTGCCGCGGTGGAATCGGTCGGCGACTGGCACACGCCACCCGGCTCCCTCCCGACCGACGCCGATCTCGCTGAGCGCTGTGTGCGATTCCTGCATCTGCACGACGTGGATGTCGCGCTGTCCTATCGCATGGACGTCGATCACGGGATCACGCAGGTGCTCGACGAGGTCATCGGGTGGGATACGCTGCCTGCGGTGCTGCCGGTATTCGTCAACTGCGCGGCGCCGCCGCTGCCGCCTGTGCGCCGCGTCCGCGCATTCGGCAAGGCGCTAGGCCTGTTCGCCGCGGATCTCGGGCGCCGCGTCCTGCTGGTGGCATCCGGCGGGCTCTCCCATGACCCGCCGATACCGGCGCTGGCAACGGCCGAAGGCGCCGTGCGCGAACGCCTGATCGACGGCGGTCGCCTCAGCGCGGATGCGCGCGCGGCACGCCAGCAGCGCGTGCTCGATGACGCGCGGGCGCAGGTCATCGGGTCCAGCCAGCAGCGCCCGTTGAACAGCGACTGGGATCGGGCCTTCATGCGTGCCGTCGAAACGGATGCGCTGGACGATTTCACCAATACCGACGACGTTGCGATCACGCGCGATGCGGGCTGCGGGGGACACGAGGTGCGCACCTGGATCGCCGCGGCGGAAGCAGCGCGCAGTGCCGGCGTGACCGAGTTTCGCGAACGCTATTACCGGGCCGTTCCCGAATGGGTCGCGGGCTACGGTGTCATGACTGCCGGATTGTGACCCGAACCGGCACGACGAGGTTTCGCCAGGACCGCCTCGAGGCTGTGATATGAAGTCCGTATCGCTCGAAGGCAAATCCGTCATCGTCACTGGCGGCCGCATTGACCGCGCCGCCGCGTTGCTGTTCGCCGAGCGCGGTGCCTGCGTGACCGTTGCTGACGTCTCGTCCGATTCGGGAGAAGCGGTGGCGGCGGAGATCGTTTCGAATGGTGGACAGGCTGCGTTCGTACGCACGGACGTTTCCGAGGCGGGAGACGTGGAGCGCGTGGTGAACACCGCAACCGAGCGTTTCGGCGGGCTCGACTGCGTCTTCGACAATGCAGGCGTCGAAGGGCAGTTTAACTACACGCTCGAGGGCGACGAGCGCGATTTCGATCACACGGTCGCTGTCAATCCGGTATGTCCGGGCGTCATCGAGACGCCGATGGCGTCGCGCGTGGCACGCGAGTCAGCCGGCGCGCGCGAAACTCTGGAGACGCGTGATCCGCAGCCGATTCGGCATGCCCGATGAAGTCGGAGCCGCCGCGGTGTGGCTGTGCAGTGACTCGCTGTCGTTTACCACCCGTGGCACACTCACCGTTGATGGTGGGGCCGTGACGCAGTGGTCCGATCACGCCCGGAAACGAAACCGGGCGGCTGGCCAAGATCAATACATCGAGGGGGGTTATCGGTATGGACGGAATCAAATTCGGGCTGTTCCTGGTGCCGGACGACATCGCAACGGCGCAACGCCTGGCGCGGCAGGCCGAGTCGGACGGCTTCTACTCGGTCTCTCACAACGATCACTTCTATTCGCCGCTGGGCACCCCGGAGAGCCCTCAGCTCGAATGTTTCACGGCGCTCACCGCGATCGCGGCCGTGACCGAGAAAGTGCGGCTGGTACCGGCGGTCGTCGCGGCGTCCTTTCGCACACCGGCGCTGCTGGCGAAGACGGCGACCTCGCTCGACATCGCCAGTGACGGTCGCTTCGTGTGCGGTCTCGGCACCGGCTGGCAGGGTCCGGAGTACGAAGCGCACGGCTATCCCTTCCCCCCAATCGAGCAGCGCCTGGAGGAGTTGGAGGAAACGATCCGGATCCTCAAAGCGATGTGGACGCAGGCGTCGCCGGCGTTCGCGGGCAAGCACTTCACGGTCAAGAACGCCTACAACAACCCGCGGCCAGTGCAGAAGCCGCATCCGCCGATCATGATCGGCGGTTCGGCACCCGCGATACTCGAGATTACCGCGCGTCACGCCGACATCGCCAACATCATTCCGCCGACGCGAAACCATCACGATTTCATCAACGACCATTCGCAGGCGACGCGGTTCACCATGGAACGCATGGAGCAGCGCATTGCGTTACTACGGGAACTCACGGAGAAGGCCGGCCGCGATCCGGCCGACATCGAGATCAGCGGCCTGGTGATGTTCGCCCTGTCGGAGGACAAGGACGACCCCGAGCTCAGACAGATTGCGGCCAACGTGGGCTTTTCCGATTACGCGGCGGCCCAGGCAGCACCGGTCATGCTCGCGGGCACGCCAGACGAGGTCAAACGGGAGATCGAGCGGCGGCAACGACGAGCAGGCCTGAGCTACTACATCGGTTTCACGGCAAACGAGCGCTCCTACGAACTACTCGTGCGTAGGGTTATCCCGGCATTTCGTCAAGGCTCGGCCTGAAAGCGCTGCATCAGACGACCGAAGTCCGTCGCGAGCGCTACGCCGCGACGGTCGATCGATTGCTTGCAGAGTCGTCGGCGTTCGACGCGGGTGGCGTGTAACCCGATGAGCTGCCCTATCCGTGAGGAGAGTCGAAGCGCACAACATCTCACCGTAGCCACCGACATGCCCGTACCTATTTCGCACAGTCATCATCGCCTGCCAGTCGAGCCGATATGGACGACGACACGCAAGCTGCCCACCCATAATCGCTTCTATCGGACGACAACCGAGGGGACACGGCCCTGCGACACACTTTCGCGCGCTTTCGCTGAAGCCCAGGCCTCGTTTTCGCTCACGTCGCCCGCTTCCAATGACCCATTATCGATGTGAGCTTGTTTAAGCTCGACCTCCCGTGCTCACAAACTTGTCATACCGAATTCGGGAACTGAACATTCCTTTTTGCTTCAGTACTTCGATTGCCGCATCGATCATTCCGGGCGGCCCGCACAAGTAGGCTTCGGCTGCGCGAAGGCTGGCACTTCGGCGCTCGAGCGCCGCGGTGACCAATCCGGTCTCGCCGCTCCACGAAGAATCCTCTGCTGGTTCAGAGAGAACAGGGATGTACGTGAAAGAATCCAAGCTCGCTGCAATGTGTGCAATTTCCTCCGCACAGATAAGTTCTTTCGCAGTTCGGGCACCATAGAAAAACACGATATTCCGCGCGGAACGTTGCTCGGCCAGCGTTCGCAGCATGGACAGAATGGGCGCCATGCCGGAGCCGCCGGCGACCATCACGATCGGCGCTGTTCCCTGATTCACCTTGAACTGACCATAAGGTCCGCGAATGCGGACAACTTCGCCTTCGCACATCTCTTCCGCCAGAAATGTCGAAAAGCGTCCCCCCGGTAGCTCTTTAATCAGAAATTCAAGCGCGCGACCGTCTGCTGGCGAATTTGCCATCGAATACGCCCGCCATTCGTCCGTGCCGGGCACATTGACTTCGATGAACTGCCCCGCATCGAATCCGAATGACTTTGCTCCATCGACCGCAAGCCTCAACTGCCAGATGTCCGGGGCTATCCTCGTCCGCATTGATACCCGGCAGTCACATTCGACGATCGGACGCGCGGCGCTCAATTCGGCCTCATCGTAGTCCGTCAGTTCGACCACCACATCTTCGAGTGGATAGGCCGAACAGAGGAGCGCCATCCCTGCTTCGCGCTCAAATTGCATGAGCGCGAAGCCCGATGCTTGAGTTAAGTCGACTTCTCCTTCCACGATTTTTGCCTTGCAACTGCCACACGCGCCATGTTTGCAGCCGTAGCGCAGCCCAACGCCTTGCCTTAGCGCTGCTGAAAGGATGCTTTCATCCGCGCCGCACTCAAACTGAACACCGAACGGCGCGAGCGTGACGCAGAAATTCATGCAACCTCCGCCAGTGGCGGCGGCGGTGGCTTCTGCACAACGTAATCACAGCGACGAAGGTCCTCCAGAGTCCACATTCGTTTGGGGTCCAAGGTCGGTTGCGCGATCAGCGTCTTCCCGTCTTCGCGCACAAATCCCATGTCACGCGTGACTTCGGAGAGTTCAAATCCGTCGTATCGATCGAGGAATCCTTGGAATCCTTGGTAGTGCTCAGGATCGTTCAAGAAAATCTCCTGGCAACCCTCCGAACAAAAAACGAATCGCTTTCCGTCGTGCATGCAGGACCGCCCCGTATTCGCGCTCGGCAGCGGGAAAATCGTCGGTAACTGACAGACCTGGCAGAAGTTGGGAAGCCCACCCAGTTCCTTTATCACCAGGGCATGCTCGGTGGGATCGGTGCAGCGGTTATACGCCTCCCAGAAGCTGCCATAGCTCGCGTGCCAACCGGGATACTTCCTCTCGAACCAATCCATGTCAGCAGCAGTCATCGGATCGAAACGGTGATAGAACACTGGCCACGCGCCGAACAGGTAAACCGCCGCCGAGTGCGAGAGATAATCTTGATCGGAGATCATTCGATCGAGGTGCTTCGGTGCCTTGATGCCGTACTTTTCAAGTTTCTGGTAGAACCCGCCGTAGAACTCGTCGAACAACCAGCGCATGTTCATTTCTTTCGCCGATTCCTGCCGCTTTGTGACGAAATAATCCGCAAACAAGTTGTTGCCGACGCCGAAGCTCATATGGACGCGCCACGACCACTTGTCCAATGTCGCCTGAATTAGCGGTATGTTGCGATCATCCTGGAGCAGGGTAGCGAGCGTTGCCCAACCGTTCGCCATATGCCGAGCTTCGTCCGACTGGATCGTCAGCATCGTGGAGGCCAGCATTTTGTCGCCGTGCGCCGCCGCGGCAGACGACAAACCAACGAAAAAAATATTTGAGTATGCGGTTTCGACGAACATTTGCAGTCCAAGCGACGTCTCGACCGGATCGCACGTCATGAAGTCTTCGCACATCGAGCGGAAAATTCCCGCGCCAACACTCGTGCCCGCCGCGCGCATCGCAACGTCATACCCTGACGGATCACGCCAGCTACGCATGTGGTGGCGCAATGTGTTCATCTCGAGCTGCGTGTGCCGCATCTCGTCCAGCACCTGCATCATGTATCCTTGTCGCAATTCCATCGGTGCCACGCTGCGCGCCATCCGCCCCATCTGCCGCCCTGCCGAGTACTCGATCGCGGATAGATTCGACAGGCCGAATTTCATGCCCTCCATCCAGCGCGGATCGGGGGCACTTTCGCTCAATCGACTAGATGCTTCCAAGATCGCGTAGTGACGATTGTCTTTCTCCTGCTCCATCTGAAAATATTCGCGTACGAACGTCTTGAAAGGGTCAACCGGCTTCAGCCCTTCAAGATGGAAGCGTGTTTTTTCGACGAGCTTTTGATCTTGCCGGATATAGGTTGGGTCCCAATCGATCGACTTTACGCGATCGTACGCTTTGGTTAAGGATTCGCTCATGGGAATGTGCCTCGATTCTGGGTTGTGGTATCGCGAACGTTCAGTTCGCGAGCGCCTCTTTGATGGATACGCGGTCGTCACCAACGTCGACTTGCCCGGTGTAGCTCGTCAGCACCACTAGCAAAGTGGGAACGTCGTACGGACGTCCAAGCTCTTCGGCAATCGTCCGGATGTTGAGATCCAAACGTACCTCGCCGCTGATAGTGAGATAGGAACCGTGATCTTCCACGGTCGCGCCTGGGTTATCGAGGCAGGCCGCCGCCGCGATCGCTGAGGCTTCTTCGCCGACCATGAGTTTCGCGTTCACGCGCTGCGTGACGTGCAAAGATTGCGTACTCATGCCATCGCCTCCCGCGTCGACAAGCCGATGCCGGACATCAATTGTCGCCAATCTTGCACCACCCGTTGGCGCGCCGCGGCAAAAGTCTGGATCTGGACATCGGTCGCCTCGAATAACGGCGCAACCGCTTCCACCGCCCGCATCACGCGCGGCGTCCACTGCTCGGTCCAACGATTGAGTACCGCGGCATTGTCAGAGTTTTGCGTCAGCAGAAATCGGACCAGCTCGGCAGCCGCCTGTTGCCGGTATCCGCGATCTTTCTCCGC
This sequence comes from Gammaproteobacteria bacterium, assembly GCA_050184115.1. Taxonomy (GTDB): domain Bacteria; phylum Pseudomonadota; class Gammaproteobacteria; genus JACKNG01. Next base: position 86,580 of record JBFXAQ010000017.1, read on the forward strand.
CCCTTCGGCAATTACTGGCGTCACGGAATCGCCATGACGGGAGGCGAATCGCAGCACCAATTCTCGATTGAATAGCGTGGCAAATAACGGCTCGTAGACGAGGTTGGTAACGAAGTTAATCTCACCCCAGTCGCGCGATGCCATCAAAGCTTCGATCGTTTCGCGCGCCGGCTGCCAAATCGGGAATTCTAGCCATAATGTTTTGCAGCCGGCGTCGCTGAATCCCGGAATCGCATTCTCCAACTCCATCCCATAGAGCGCGATGTCCTGGGCGTGCCGATCTTTTTCTAGACCCTGGAACACCAACGGGCTCGCGACGACGTCGGAAAGCGCTTCCCGCTGCGCATAACAAAGGGCCATGAACAGTCCATATTCAGGATATCGGTAGGCGGCGTAATGGGTGGCGAGAAAGGTTCTCCACTTCGGCATCAAGTCATCGAAGAGTCGCGCTCGTTTTGCACCGTCGGTCGCCTGCACAATGGCGTCCCCAGTGGCCGCTTGGCGGGTGACAAATGGACGAAACCATTCCTCTGAGGGATCTCGGTACGCCCACCAATCATTTGCCTTTAGCAATGTGGATTGCTCGGTCCAGGTCGGGCGACCATTGATGTCGCGGTTGAACCACCCTTGAAAAGCGAAATTCTTGGGGTCCCATTGAACATGCATGGTCACTTCTTCGTACTGCGTGGCCCGCCGCTTGGCCGGCTCGAAATATCGAAACGGGATAACTTTGTTGCGTGTTGGAAGACTCGAGTTCATCGGAAGCTTTCCTCAAGTTCGTGAGCGTTGGAGTGCTTGGCGTATACTTGACCGTAGTGCTTTCTTAACTTTCGGGCGAGCTGTCATTGGCTGGAGAAACCGAATTGCCGTGGCGACTGCGGGAGTCGAGCAGCGGCAGTGCTTCTCGAAACACTATTGATAAACAACTCTGATAAAAATAGGCGTTAATGTCTAATCTGTCAATGGCCCGAACGGGAGTTCTACATGTCTGCCACTAAGAGCACCGTTCGCCGCCGCAGTCGACTCAATCCCGAGCGGCGTTTCGCACAGTTGCTGGATTGCGCCATCAAAGTGTTCGCGCGAACCGGGCTAGCGAGCGGAGTACACGCGCAGGTGGCGGAGGAAGCGCATGTCGCGGTGTCGACCGCCTTTGTATATTTTCCGACGCGCGAAGCATTGGTGGATGCCGTCGTTACGGAAGTCGACCGCTACCTGGTCGAACTTGTCGCGAACGCGGCGCAAAAGCGCAAGCCTGCCGCAGATAAACTGCTGGCAATTCTGCACGCCTTCTCGATGACGGTTGATCAGGCTCCCGACTACATCAAAATTTGGCTGAACTGGAGTACGGATGTTGACGACGCTACCTGGGCGCGGTATGTCGATTTCCAAGACCGCATCCTCGCCGCGTTCGACGCGATTATCACGCGCGGCAAGGCACGTGGCGAAATCGCGGATAACGTCAATGCAGCACTCAGCGCTCATCTCGTTATGAGCGCAGGGCACATGATCGCGCAAATGAAGTTTCGCGGACGTGACCAACAAGAAGTCGACGAATTCTTGCGGGTCTTGATTCGAGGAGCGGTATTACCAAAAGCATGACGTCGCCACGCTAATCACTGCAGCCTACCTACGCATTGCCCCCGAAGGGTTCAGTAAATTCCCAATTTGACAGGAATCAGTTTGGTATCGCGGGCGATTCTGCTGACAACCGATGCATTCAACTTCTCCCGAACCCAAGGCTTTTGAACGCTGGTCTTGTATAGAACGACGATAACGGCCCTGGCTTCCGTTAGTCCCTCTCCGAAGATCTTGTCGACCAGATTGTCGCCCGGCTTCATCTCCCGCTGTTCGAGCCAGGCGTCCACGGGGATAACGCTGGCTTGAAGCCCTTACGTGTCAGCTCACGGACCCTGATCTGCTTTTTTTGCCTCGGCGATTCTGTGGCTAAAGCCAATCGACTCGTTGCTAGCCTCGACGATGTGGCAGCGGTGGGTCAGCCGGCCCAGTAGTGACATGGTCAGTCGTGTATGTTGGGCTTCCCCCAGAACCGTAGACAGTCCTGACCCTCACGCCGCGGCGGCCTCGAAGGCCTCCGGGCTGGTCCCGCCGAGATGGCTGTGTCGGCGCGTTCGATTGTAGAACGACTCGATGTAGTCGAAGACATCGGCCCGCGCCAGGTCCCGCGTCTTGTAGATACGTTTCTTGATACGCTCCTGCTTCAAACTACTGAAGAAGGATTCGGCCACCGCGTTGTCCCAACAGTTGCCACGACGGCTCATGCTCGGCTGCAGGCCATTGGCCCGACAGAAGCGCTGCCAATCGTCACTGCCATACTGCGTGCCTTGATCGGAGTGAACGATAACGGACTGTTTCGGTCGCCGTCGTAGCAGGGCCATCAGGAGGGCGTCCAGCACGAGCTCGCGGGCCAGTGTTGGCTTCATTGACCAGCCAATGACTTTGCGTGAGAAGAGATCGACGACCACCGCAAGATAGAGCCAGCCCTGCCAGGTGCGGAGGTAGGGGTGAGTAGGCCAGAGCATTTCAGCCCCAGCCCCTCGCAGAACCGGACGTGAACCTCGCAGCTCATCCGGCTCCCATCAGCAGGCCATGGGGGTATACCCCAGATTCCAGTGTACGAACGCGTGCGGGAACTCACCAGCCAGCCGCCCGAGCGCCCTGACTGCGCGGCGAACACCGCGAGCCAGATGCCGGTACTTTCGGCGCAACCAGCGAACCAGGTACGCATTCATGTGCCGCCACAAAGGTTTCAGCGCCGACGGATAGAATCGTCCGTAATAGTTCGCCCAGCCCCGCAGGACCGGGCCAAACATGTTCGAGAGGTCACGAAGCTCCCGGTCCGACATGAGCTGCAGGTGCCAGCGCCGGACCGTCTGTCGCATGGCCGTCAACGCATCCCGGCTGACCCCCGGCGAGAAGTTCACATACAGCCGGCCATACTTGTCGACCGCGCGTCGCGGTCGGAAGGTATAGCCCAGGAAGGTGAACTGCGTCACCGGATAGCCCGCCGTTCGATTCACGTCCTTGCAGTAGACGATCCGTGTTTTCTCCGGATGCAACTCGAGCCCACAGTCCCTTAACCTGGCCGCTAGCTTGTCCAGCACCAGCCGGGCCTGCACCTCACTTCGACAATGGATGACACCGTCGTCCGCGTAGCGGCACAGGCGCACGCTGCGCATCTCCCGGCGGATCCATGCGTCGATCGCGTAGTGCAAGAACAGGTTGGCGAGCAGCGGGCTGACCACGCCGCCCTGCGGCGTACCGCGGTCGCGCGCCACTCGTTCCCCGTCCCCGGTTTCCATGGGCGCCCGCAGCCATCGTTCGATGTACAGCAGGACCCACGGGGTGCTGCAGTGCTTGCGCACCGCTCGCAGCAACAGATCATGGTCGATATTATCGAACAGGCCCTTGATATCGAACTCGATGACCCAGTCGTACTCCCAACTCCGCCGCCTCACCAGGGCGATCGCATCGTGCGCCGAGCGCCCGGGGCGATAGCCAAAAGAGTCAGCGTCGAAGACGAGCTCCAAGATCGGTTCGAGCACCTGCTTGACCACCGTCTGTGCAACTCGGTCGGCGACAGTCGGCACGCCAAGAACGCGCATGCCTCCGCTCTTCTTAGGGATCGGCACGGCTTTGACCGGCGGCGGAAAGTAGCTGCCGGATTCCATGCGACTCCAAAGCTTGTACAGATTGTCGCCGAGCTTCCTCTCAAAATCTGCAATCGACTCGTCGTCGACGCCGCTTGCGCCTCCATTGGCTTTGACTCGCTGGAATGCCTCCCAGACGAGCCGCTTCGGAATCGCATACGGCCGTGTCATGGATGCAGGCTCCTCCTGCTCGCGCAGTTGACCCACCTCCATGACGTACTGACGCGGCCCCTTCGCTCCATCGCCATTACAGCGACTTCATCGCTACTACGAGCCGCTCCGCCCCTTGATCGCGCGTCGGTACTGTCAGCCTCGTGGGTTGCACTTGTGCCTTTCCCTTCACATCGCGATCGAAGGTTCCCGCAGTTCAACATAGGAGCCCGAACCGCGCTGGCGCTGCCTCTATGCCGGACGCCGCATGGCCAGTAAGCAGGTCTCCGCCATGCTCATCCCGGGTCAACATCAACTCCCGGTTTCGACGTCGTCTGGTTATTTCGACACTTGAACGGCAGTTCACGGGTGTTCGCCTTCATCGGTTCTCACCTGATGCCTTACGGCACCTTTTCCGCGACGCTCACGACCGACGCTTTTGACGCCAGCCGCTCGCGGCGGTTTGCGACCCGCCCCTGCAGGCCGATCGCGAGAGGTCACGCTTCTCTTTCGATGGTCGTTCTCTCATCTCCTACGCCGCTTGCTGCGGCACACTGATGTCCGTGACCCAGGCGACGTTCGGACGAGCCACGGTAAACGCGCGGTTGAGCCGGTTGGGGGCGACGATCGACGGCCGGCCGTTCACTGGCCGCGGTGCTTTATAGCCACGCAAGGCTCGAAT
>JBFXAQ010000018.1:0-1997 GCA_050184115.1 Gammaproteobacteria bacterium
TGGCCGACGCGGCGCGCGGCGTCGGCCAGTCCTACCGCCATGCCTGGGGGTTGATCAAGAACGCCGAGGCGCTGTTCGGGGCACCGCTGATCGAATCGGGGCGCGGCCGCGGCTCGGTACTCACCGAACTCGCCCACAAGCTGATCTGGGCCGACCGGCGCATCGCGGCGCGGCTGTCGCCCTTGCTGGAGTCGCTCGCGTCGGAGCTGGAGCGCGACCTGGAACGCAGCCTGGAGCCCAGCCGCGCCGCCGTGCGCATCGACGCCAGCCATGGGTTCGCGGTGGCACGGCTGATGGAGCGCATGCATGCCGCCGACCTGCCCGTCGAGCTGCGCTACCGCAACAGCCTGGAATCGGTGGCCTCGCTGGCTCGCGGCGACTGCGACCTCGCCGGGCTGCACGTACCCATCGGCGAGTTCGAGGGCCACGCGCTGCGCCGCTACCTGCGCTGGCTGCGGCCCGATGCGCACTGCCTCGTTCACGTGGCGGTGCGCACGCAGGGCTTGTTCGTCGCGCGCGACAACCCGAAGCAGGTGCGCGGCCTGGCCGACCTGCGGCGCGCCGACCTGCGCTTCGTCAACCGGCCGGAGGGCTCGGGAACGCGGGTTCTGACCGACCTGCTGCTCGAGCGCGAAGGCATCGCCGAGACCGAGGTGCTCGGCTTCGACGACACCGAGCTGACCCATGCTGCGGTGGCGGCCTACATCGCCAGCGGCATGGCCGACGTCGGCATCGGCGTGCAGACCGCGGCGCAGCGGTTCGGACTGCACTTCATCCCGCTGCTGCGGGAGCGATACTTCTTCGCCTTGCGCATCGCGAGCCTGGGGCAGCCCCACGTCAAGGCGGTGCTGGAGATGCTCGGCTCGCCCGACTCACGTGCGGCGATTGCCTCGCTGGCCGGCTATCACGCGGCGGAGACGGGCAAGGTGCAGAGGCTGCAGGAGGCCTTCGGGCCGGACTGACCCGTCGTCTTGCGCACAGGCCGGGTGCGGTCACTTGATGCAAGGCGTTGGGCTCTGTAACCGTCTGGTGTCTTTTCGCTGTTTCCAGGCGTTTCTGCGTCGCCCGATTGCAGCGGCGTCAACCCTCGGCGCTCCTGCGAGAGCGCAGCGAGGCGCCGAGTGACTCGGCAACACGCCTCAGTTACATCCGCCCCCCCCCGTTACGAGGGTCCCACCCCGGGCCCGTAGCCTTCATTCCCACGGACATGCCGACCGGCTCCCGTGCCCACCGCACAACGCTCGGTCACCCTCGAAATATTCAGGATGTTGGGAATGAACTTCAATCGAACCCGTACCGCGCTGATCGTTGCGCAGGCACTCGCTGCCATGACGCTTGCCGCCTGCGGCGGGACGGACCAGGCGACCGACGACACGCTGGTCGATGGCGTCGAACTCGAACAGGCCGAGCGGCTTCGCTGGCGCTCGCTGGACTCGACGGCACCGCAGATCTCGGTCAGCAACAAGAGCATCCAGCAGAGCAGCGGGCTGGCGGGCCTGAACGGCGTCGTCACCGACAACCGGCGCATCTACAAGGTCCGCTGGTTCAACAACCGCGGCGGCTCCGGTTCGGCGAAGCTCAGCGGAACCTTCTACGAAGCCACCTGGTCGGCTCCGTCCATTCAGCTCGCCACGGGCACCAACACGCTGACCATCACGGCGGAAGACGCCGCCGGCAACACGACCACGACCACCCAGGTGCTGACGCGTGAAGCTGCGGCACCTGCACCCGCTCCGGCACCTGCACCCGCTCCGGCACCTGCGCCCGCTCCGGCACCTGCGCCCGCTCCGGCACCTGCGCCCGCTCCGGCACCTGCGCCCGCTCCGGCACCTGCGCCCGCTCCGGCACCTGCGCCCGCTCCGGCACCTGCACCCGCTCCGGCACCTGCACCCGCTCCGGCACCTGCACCCGCTCCGGCACCTGCACCCGCTCCGGCACCTGCACCCGCTCCGGCACCTGCACCCGCTCCGGCACCTGCACCCGCTCCGGCACCTGCA
>JBFXAQ010000018.1:2007-28106 GCA_050184115.1 Gammaproteobacteria bacterium
ACCCGCTCCGGCACCTGCACCCGCTCCGGCACCTGCACCCGCTCCGGCACCTGCACCCGCTCCGGCACCTGCACCCGCTCCGGCACCTGCACCCGCTCCGGCACCTGCACCCGCTCCGGCACCTGCACCCGCTCCGGCACCTGCAACTGGTGCATCGACCGCGTTCGACACCTTCTATTCCTCCACCTTCGCCCTGAAGGCATTGGCTGCGGATGCCATCCCGGCGGTGAGCAAGCCCACGGCCAAGGCCAGCTCGCTGAGCACCCCGAGCTACACCGATCCGGTCTACGGCACCCGTGTCTACAAGGCCACCGACGCCTCGGACTTCTCCGGCGCGAGCTTCGTGCGCCACGACTACAGCCGCCGCCAGGCCTTCAACGCCGACAACACCCGCTATATCGCCAACACCAGCAACGGCTTCTGGGTGATGTACGACGCCAATACCTTCAAGCTGCTGCAGCGCTCGGGCACCGGCGGCTCCCTCAAGGGTCTGGCGGGCGACACCGAGGCCATCTGGCACCCCACCGACCCGCGCAAGCTCTGGTACACCGGCCAGAACGGCGGCATGGTCTGGTACGAGAAGGACGTCGAGACCGACACCGACACCGTCATGGCCAACTTCTCCGGTCGCCTGCCCTGGCCCGGCGCCACCAGCGTCTGGACCAAGGCCGAGGGCACCTCTTCGGCCGACGGACGCTACTTCGCCTTCATGGCCACGTCCTACAACTCGGGCTCACAGACCAACATCATCCACGGCATCTTCACGTACGACCGCGTGCAGGACAAGATCCTCGGCACGCTCGATGCCTCGCAGTTCGGCGGCGCCTTCCCCGACCACATCAGCATCTCGGCCAGCGGCAAGTACGCCATTCCGTCTTGGGCCTACAACAAGACGCTGGGCACGCGGGCCTACACGATGGACTTCTCGTCGTACAAGCAACTGCACACGATGAGCGAGCACAGCGACCTGGCGCTGGGCCCGAACGGAGAGGACTACTACGTCGTCACCGACTACGACAGCGGCTACATCCGTGCCATCGACGTGGCCACCGGCAGCTCGTTCAATCTGATGCCGATGTATCCGGCGGTCGGCTCGAGCTACGCGGCACACATCTCCGGCAAGGCCTTCGGCCGCCCTGGCTGGGCTCTGATCAGCACCTACGCCGACTCGAGCAACTACGGCGCGAGCTACCCCGACACGACGCTGCGGCCGATGAACCGCAAGATCATGCTGGTGGAGCTCAAGCCGGGCGGCCGCCAGTACAGCGTGGCGCACACCCGCGCGGCCTCCAATTACGGCGGCTACTACGGCGAGCACCAGGCCACCATCAGCCGCGATGGCACCCGCGTCATGTTCGCCACCAACTTCAACGACGGGGGCAACCCGAGCAGCTACGTGATCGGCCTGCCTTCCTGGATCTACAAGTGATTCGCTTCTGGCTGTAACCACCCTTTCGCGATCCGGCATCCCGAATGCCGGATCGCGCAGGTCGTTACAAATGAGTGCCGGGATCGACAAACCGCCCGACCGGTTCCCGCCCGAATAGGGGGTTTCCCTCCTATGATGGCGGGTCACGTTTTGCATCGGTCGTCCGACATGATTCGCACCCCTGCCCCGCTTCACCTGATTCGCCCTTGCGTACTGGCGACTTTCGTCCTGGCCAGCCTGGGAGGATGCGGGGGAGGCTCCGGAGGTGCGGCATCGGATGGCGGGACTGCCGCCCCGCCGCCCGGTGGTGACCCGATCACCAGCGTGCCGACCCCGGTGTCGGTCGACAGTCTGTACCCCGGCAGCTTCGCCCTGAAGGCATTGGCTGCGGACGCGATCCCGACGGTGAGCAAGCCGACGGTCAAGGCCAGTTCGCTGAGCACCCCGAGCTACACCGATCCGGTCTACGGCACCCGTGTCTACAAGGCCACCGACGCCTCGGACTTCTCCGGCGCGAGCTTCGTGCGCCACGACTACAGCCGCCGCCAGGCCTTCAACGCCGACAACACCCGCTATATCGCCAACACCAGCAACGGCTTCTGGGTGATGTACGACGCCAATACCTTCAAGCTGCTGCAGCGCTCGGGCACCGGCGGCTCCCTCAAGGGTCTGGCGGGCGACACCGAGGCCATCTGGCACCCCACCGACCCGCGCAAGCTCTGGTACACCGGCCAGAACGGCGGCATGGTCTGGTACGAGAAGGACGTCGAGACCGACACCGACACCGTCATGGCCAACTTCTCCGGTCGCCTGCCCTGGCCCGGCGCCACCAGCGTCTGGACCAAGGCCGAGGGCACCTCTTCGGCCGACGGACGCTACTTCGCCTTCATGGCCACGTCCTACAACTCGGGCTCACAGACCAACATCATCCACGGCATCTTCACGTACGACCGCGTGCAGGACAAGATCCTCGGCACGCTCGATGCCTCGCAGTTCGGCGGCGCCTTCCCCGACCACATCAGCATCTCGGCCAGCGGCAAGTACGCCATTCCGTCTTGGGCCTACAACAAGACGCTGGGCACGCGGGCCTACACGATGGACTTCTCGTCGTACAAGCAACTGCACACGATGAGCGAGCACAGCGACCTGGCGCTGGGCCCGAACGGAGAGGACTACTACGTCGTCACCGACTACGACAGCGGCTACATCCGTGCCATCGACGTGGCCACCGGCAGCTCGTTCAATCTGATGCCGATGTATCCGGCGGTCGGCTCGAGCTACGCGGCACACATCTCCGGCAAGGCCTTCGGCCGCCCTGGCTGGGCTCTGATCAGCACCTACGCCGACTCGAGCAACTACGGCGCGAGCTACCCCGACACGACGCTGCGGCCGATGAACCGCAAGATCATGCTGGTGGAGCTCAAGCCGGGCGGCCGCCAGTACAGCGTGGCGCACACCCGCGCGGCCTCCAATTACGGCGGCTACTACGGCGAGCACCAGGCCACCATCAGCCGCGATGGCACCCGCGTCATGTTCGCCACCAACTTCAACGACGGGGGCAACCCGAGCAGCTACATGATCGCGCTGCCGTCCTGGGTTTACCAACAATGACGCACTGAGGGGCGCGAGAACGATCTCGCCCCCCCGTTCCAGTGGGCGGTAGCGCCGCCCCCAGCGGCTATGCTGCGCGGGCACATCGCTCGCCGAAGGCCCCGTTGATCGCATGCCTCGCGTGCGGGTCCCCAGCCTCTCGCCGTCCTCATGCGCGTCCTCTACCTCACCTCCCTCTTCCCCTGCTGGTCCGAGACTTTCATCGTCCGCGAGATCCTCGCGCTGCAAGCCATGGGCGTCGACATCCGCATCGTGTCGCTCAAGCCGCCGACCGAGCGAATGGTGCAGTCCGATGCGGCGAAACTGCTCGACCGCGTGATCTACCCGCCCGCAGGAGCGCGCGGTGCGCTGGCGGCGCTGTTCGCCGGGCTGCGTCACCCGATCGAGACAGCGCGCATGGTGTTCAGCATCCTGCGCGGGCTGCGCACCACGCCGACCAGCCTGGCCAAGTCGCTGGTGGTCGTGCTTCGGACGCTGGCGATGCTCGAGGAGATGCGCCGCTTCGCGCCGGATCACCTGCATGCGCACTGGGCTACCTATCCTTCGACAGCAGCGCTATTCGCCTCGCGCATGCTGGGCGTGCCGTTCAGCTTCACCTCGCATGCCCATGACATCTTCCTCGAAGACCACCTGCTCGCGCTGAAGCTCGCCGAGGCGAAGTTCGGCGTCACGATCTCCGAGTTCAACCGTCGCTTCATCGCCGAGCGCATCGGCAGCGAGTTCGCCGACAAGCTGCGCATCGTCCATTGCGGCATCTCGCCGCAGGCATTCCCGTTCGAAGTGGCGCAGGCTTCCTCGGGACGCATCGTCGCCGTGGGGCGGCTCGACGAGATCAAGGGCTTCGAGCACCTCGTGCGTGCCTGCGCACTGCTGCGCGACGAGGGCGTGCCCTTCAGCTGCCGCATCATCGGCGACGGGCCGCTGCGCACGAGCCTGCAGCAGCAGATCGACGCCGCATCCCTGGCAGGTCATGTCGTGCTCGCCGGAGCCATGCCGCAGGAGGCGGTGCGCAGCGAGTTGCGCGCCGCTGCCATGTTCGTGCTTCCCTCCGTCGTGACGCGCACCGGCGATCGAGACGGCATTCCGGTGGCACTGATGGAGGCCATGGCGCTGGGCATTCCCGTGGTTTCCACGCATGTCTCCGGCATCCCAGAGCTGATCCAGGACGGCGTGTCCGGCCACCTGGCCCAGCCGGCATCGGCGACCGAACTGGCGGACTGCATGCGCCGATCGCTGGCGCTGACCGCGCCGCAGCGGCAGCGCCAGTGCGAGGCCGCGCGCCGCACCGTCGAGGAGGGTTTCGACATCTCCAAGGAGGCCGCACGGTTGCTCGGCGCAGTGACGGCCCGCGCAGCATGAGCGCGCAGCCCGCCCGCATCCGCCTCGCGCTGATCACCGACGAGATGGAGGCCGGCGGATCGCAGCGCCAGATCGTCAATCTCGCGCGCAATCTCGATCGACAGAGCTTCGACGTCACGGTCGTGTACTTCGTCAACAGCTCGCACATGCTCGACGAGTTGCACGCGGCGGGCGTGCGCACGATCCAGGTCGAGAAGCGCCGCCGTATAGACCCGGGCTTCGTGCGCGAGCTGGTCGGCTGCCTGCGGCGCGAGCGCTTCGACGTGATCCACTGCTTCTCGTTCTCCGGCGAGCTCTGGGGCTGCCTGGCGGCGATGCTGCTGGGAGCAGCTCACCGGCCCAAGCTTCTGTCGTCGATCCGCGGGCGCTACGAATGGTATTCGCCGCTGCAGTGGCGCATCAAGCGATGGGTGACGCAGCGCAGCTTCCTGGCGGTGTCCAACTCCCAGGCCGGCGCGGACTATGCGCTGCAGCGCATGGGCCTGGACGCGCGGCGATGCGTCATCGTGCCCAACGGTGTGGAGCTGCCGCCGCCCGATGCAAGGGCGAGCGCTGCCCTGCGCGAGCGCTTCACGCGCGACGGGCGATCGTTCGTGCTGCTGTTCGTCGGGCGCCTCGTCGTCCACAAGGACGTTCCCACGCTCCTGCGCGGCGCGGCGCTGGCGCTGCGCCAGGGGTTGCCGATGCGGGTCGTCGTCGCCGGCGACGGGCCGCTGCGCGGCGAACTCGAGCAACTCACGGGTGAGCTCGGGATCGCGGCCGACGTCGACTTCCTCGGCGAACGCAGCGACGTGCCCGAGCTGCTCAGCGCCTGCGACGGCCTGGCGCTCACCTCGGTACGCGAAGGACTGTCCAACGTGATCCTCGAGGGCATGTACCGCGGGCTGCCGGTGATCGCGAGCCGGGCCGGAGGCAACGTCGAGCTGATCCAGCACGACGAGTCGGGCGTGCTGTTCGACGTCGGTGACGCCGAGGGCCTGGCCGGCCAGATCATGCGCATCGCCGACGATGCGGCGTTGCGGCGGCAGCTCGGCGAGGCGGCCGAAGCGCGGGTGGCGCGCGAGTACAGCGTCGGTGCCATGGCGCGACGTTTCGCCGCGCTTTACCGTCAGGCGCTCGGGCAACCACAATCGGCTCCGGTCTGAATCACGAAGGTGTTCGCATGAGTCTTCGAACCCGGCGGGAAGTGCTTGCTCGCGGCGCGGCGGCCGTCGGCGGCCTGGCACTGCCGCGGCTGGTCGCAGCAGCGGGCGCGGGCGCCACGACACCCCGGCTGCCGCCGATCGGCTCCGACCCGATTGCGCCCATACCCCGCCCGGGATCGAAGTCGCCGGGCCTGTCGGCACCCAGCTACATCGATCCGTTCCATCGCACGCCGGTGTTCCGCATCACGTCGGCCGAGGACATGCCCGACGCCAGCTTCGTGCGGCACGACTACAGCCGGCGCCAGGCCTTCAACGGCGACAACTCGCGCTTCGTGGCCAAGAGCAGCAATGGCTACTGGCTGCTCTACGACGGCGCCACGTTCCTCGTGCTGCGTCGCGGCGGACATGGCGGCTCGCTGCGCGGCATGGCGGGCGACGCCGAGGCCATCTGGCACCCCACCGACCCGCGCAAGCTCTGCTACACCGGCAACAGCGGGTCGCTCGTCTGGTACGAGAAGGACGTCGAGTCGGACCACGACACGGTGATGGTGGACTTCCGCGGGCGCCTGCCTTGGCCTAAGGCCACCGCGGTCTGGACCAAGGGCGAGGGGGTTCCCTCCGCCAACGGGCGCTTCTGGGGCCTGATGGCCACGTCGTACGACGAGTCGACGAAGAAGGTCTCGATCCACGGCCTGCTGTGCTACGACCGCCAGGAGGACCGGATCGTCGGCACGCTGGATGCCGCGCGCTTCGACCACGCGATGCCCGACCACGTCAGCATGTCGCCGAGCGGGCGATGGGTCGTGCCGTCCTGGGCATTCATCAAGCGGCTCGGCACGCGCGCCTACACACCCGACTTCTCCACATCGGTGCAGTTGCACAGCCAGAGCGAGCACAGCGATCTCGCGATCGGCCCTGACGGCGATGACATGTACGTCGTGGCCGACTACGACAGCGGCCAGATCCGCGCGGTGCGGCTGGCGACTGCCGCGTCGTTCGACCTCATGCCGCTGTACCCGGCGCGCGGCTCGAGCTATGCGGCCCACATCTCCGGAAAGGCCTACGACCGGCCGGGCTGGGTGGTCGTCAGCACCTATGCCGACTCCGCCGGCCACGGCAAGCTCCAGCCCGACCCCGTGCTTCAGCCCATGCATCGGCGGGTGATGCTGGTCGAGCTGCGTCGCGGCGGCCGGCAACTCGGGATCGCCCACACCCGCACGGGAGCACGCTACGGCGGCTACCAGGGAGAACCGCAGGCGACGATCAGCCGGGACGGCAGCCGGGTGGTGTTCGCCAGCAACTTCGACGACGGCGGCGGCCCGAACTCCTACCTGGTGACTGTTCCGGGCTGGGCAGAGCGCTGAAGCCGCCGTGCTGCCTCGTCCCTTCGAATCGGGCATCGAGTCGCTGCTGCCCAACCCGGTCTATTTGCTGCTGCTGCTGTGCGGCCTCGCGATCGCCGGTGCGCGGCTCGGCTGGCAGCGTCGCACCCGCATCGCGCTGGCCCTGTGCGCCGCCTGGGCTTACGCGGGCACCACGCCGGGCTTCAGCCGGCTCCTGGCGCGCGACCTCGAGTACCGGCACGCTCATGTGGAGCTCGCTTCGGTGGCGCCTGGCGCCGACATCGTGCTGCTGGCCTCCGGATCGGTCGAGCGGCACGAGGGACGTGCCGTGCCACGCCTGGACACCCCGGCCTGGGAGCGTACCGCTGCTGCCGCGGCGTTGTGGCAGCGCACTGGCGGCCGGCTGCTCGTGCTCGGCGGGCCGGTGATGGGCGGCGTCTCCCCCGCGCGGGCCATGGCGGAAGCGGCGATCGCCATGGGTGTGCCGCGCGAGCGGGTGAGCGCGGACGATCGCGGAGCCACGACGCGCTCCGCCTTCGAACTTGCAGCGCGGCCGTCGCCGGATGCGCTGCCGTGGCTGGTGACCAGCGCCTTGCACATGCCCAGAGCCATGCTCGCCGCAGAGCAGACCGGCTGGCTCGTGCGCGCCTACCCGTGCGACTACACCGTCACCGACTCGCCGGGATGGCAGCAGTGGGTGCCGAGCACGCTCGCCTACCGGCGCAACGTTGAACTCGTGCACGAGTACGTGGGCTGGCTCTACTATCGCTGGAAAGACTGAAGGCCAGCCCGCTCGCGCGCCGCGGCCAGCTTCTGCGCTCGGACGGCCTGCTGTTCGGCTTCCTTCATCACCGCGAACCGTGCGGCCAGTGCAGCGAGCACCCAGAAGCTGGACATGACCTCGCCGTCGAGAAAGCGGCTGCCGTACAGATTGCCCAGGACCACCGCTGGAGTGGCGATCAGCAGGCTCGTGCCCAGCACCTGGGCTTCCTCGCCGGAATCGGCACGCAGAACCCGCCGCGCCAGGGAGACCAATCCGCCCAGCAGCACCAGCATCGAGACTGGCGCGATCAGCCCGGCCTCGGTGGTGAACAGCACGAAGAAGTTGTGCGCATCCTTGCCTGCGAGGAAGGCCGGAACATAAGGATCGATCCGGCGCTTGAACTGGTTGAAGCCGATGCCCCAGGGGTTCTCGACGATCAACTGCGCCGCGCCTTCCCACAGCATGAAGCGACTTTCGGTGCTGACGTCGTACTGCAGTTCCTCGCCGGACGCGGAAGCGTGCACCTCCGGCTCGGCCTTGGTCGACTCGATGCGCTGCACCACCGTCTCGGGAACCCATGCCTCGTAGCTCAGCAGGGCGACGACCACCACCGCGGCTACCAGCAGGTTGCGCCGCATCGTCAGCAGCAGCGCGCAGACCGCAACGATGAAGTAGGCCTGCCGCGAGTACGTGTGAAACACGACGAACACGACGAGTGCCGCCGTGGCGAGGCAGGCCAGGCGCAGCATCGGCCTGGAGCGCAGCATCAGGCCGGTCGCCAGCAGGATCGGGAAGCTGATGCAGAAGAAGATCGCCGAGCGGTTGGCGTTGAAGTATCCCCAGCCGAACGGCGCGGCCACGCGGCGTGTCTCGTTGTAGGAGCCGATCCCGTAGTCCAGGGCCTGTCGGAAACCGAGCACGGCCGACGTGAATGCGATGAAGAGGATCAGCAGAAAGACCGTGCGCATCGCCCTCATGTCCCGCACGGCGTGGAAGACGAGGAAGTACACGAGGATGTAGAACAGGCAGTTCTTGAACACCGTGATGTCCTGCACCCACACGCTCGAGTCGGTGGTGATGCCGAGCAGAAGCGCCCAGCTCACCACGCCGAAAAAGAACATCAACGCGCCCTTCAGCGGTGTCGGCCCGCCTTGGGCCGGGCCCAGTCGCCAGATGCCGATGAGCACCAGGAAGAACAGGACATTTGCCGTGTTCAGCGCCGGCACGCCTGTCTCGAGGCGGAACTGCGTCTGGTTCGGCACGTAGAAGAGAAAGATGCAAAGCAATACCAGCAACCATGTCGGCGTGGCCGGCACGCTGACCGCGGCCGCACCGTTCGAAACGGCCTGACCCTGCGAAGAAGCGCTCTGGAACGGCGTGCCGGCCATCGCACACGCCCTAGAACGTCAGCCCCGGCTCGGGCATCCCGCGGCGCATGGCTCCGCTGAGCGCTCGACGGAAGTCCGCCAGCGGCGCATCGGGCATGCCGATGCGCATCAGGCGGAAGGGATCGCTGCGCGAATCGTTGACGCCGACCTCGGTGGCCAGCGCGTAGTCGAAACCGCATTGCCGTGCGAGACCGGGCGTGGCCGGGCTCAGCCGGCCGCCCGGATACGCGAAGCCCCTGACCGGCGCCTGCAACAGCGCCTCGAGTCCCTGCTTCGACGTGAGCATCTCGGCCGTGGCAGTCTCGTCGTCGCACAGGCCGAGATTGGGATGATGGATCGAGTGCGCGCCGATCTCCACGCCGCGACGGTGCAGCTCGACGATCTGTGCGCTGCTCAGACGCCGGGCGACGAGCTCCGGCCGCAGTCGCGGCGCGAGTACCTGCTCGATACGCTGCACCAGTGCCATTCGCTGCCCATGCGGAAGCGTCCACAAGTGCGCCAGCATGATCTCGGCGCTCGTCTCGGCGCGAATCGAATCCAGCGGAAGGCGCATCGCCGGCCCCGGCAGGCCGATCGCATCGCTGTCCACCGCGGGGCGACTCGTCCCGGCAAAGGCGGCGATCGTGCGATCCCACCAGAGCATCTCGTCGTGGTCGAGTCCGCCATTGACGATGAACAGCGTCCAGGGGATGCCCAGGGACTCGAGGATGGGTGCCGCGTTGGTCAGATTGTCGAGGTAGCCATCATCGAAGGTGATCGACAGCGCGCCCGCGGGCAGCGACTCACCCGCCTGAAGGCGGCGCGCGCCTTCGGCCACGGGAATGATGTGGAAGCAGTCGCGCATGAAGCGCAACTGCGACTCGAAGTTGCGGCGTTCGACGCACATGCCCAGATGGAACGGGTCCGCCGTCTCGTCGGTGACGACGCGGTGGTACATGACGATCGTCCAGCGATCGGCCACACGTGCCGCAGCTCGCAGCCGACGCTCATACAGGCCGAGCGAATCGATGGCTGGCGAGACCAGCTTCTTCACCAGTGACTTCAACCGCCTCATCGATTGCCCCCCGACTTCGATGCAGATGTACTCTTCTCATGCAGCCTGCGCCGACAGCGCCGGCACCGTTGCCTGATCGACGAACCTGTGTGCCCAGGTTTCGTAGGTCAGCAGCAGCCACAGCAGTTCGCTGTGGTCGTGCGTTCCAGCCAGGTGCCTGGCCATGCAGCGCTCGACGCCGGCCGGCTCGAACAGGCCACGCTGCCTGAACGAAGCCGACGTCAACGTGTCGGTCATGCGCTCCCGCAGTTCGCCGCGCAGCCAGCGTGCCACCGGGATTGCGAAGCCCTGCTTGGGCTTGTCGAGCACCTCTGCCGGCAGCAGGTCGCGTGCGACCTGCTTGAACAGGTACTTGCCCGTGCCGCCGCGCAGCTTCATGTCGGCCGGCAACCGGGCTGCAAACTCCAGCAGCTTGTGGTCGAGCAGAGGTGCCCGCGCCTCGAGCGAATTGGCCATGGTCATGCGATCGACCTTGACCATGATGTCGTCGCTCAGGTACGTCGCCATGTCGCCGCGCAGGATTCGATCGAGGCCTTCGGCATCGCCGTCGAGGAAATGGTGCCTCACGCTCGCGAAGGGATCGAGGCGAGCCAGCTCGGGCTTGAGCACCAGGGCGAGATCGGCACGGTTGCAGAGGGCGACGCCTGAGAGGTAGTCGTCGGGGAATTCCTGCTCCAGGCGCTGGCCGATGCGGCCGAGCCGGACACCGGTCGCACCGGGCAGCACGGCCGACAGTGCCCGCAGTCCGACGCCTGCCAGGCCCAGGGAGCGATTCCTGATCTCGAGCAGCGTCTGGTACTTGCGGTACCGCTCGTAGCCTGCGAACAGCTCGTCGCCGCCATCTCCTGAGAGCACCATCTTCACGTGGCCCACGGCCATCTTCGACACCAGGTGCGTGGGCAGCGCGGAGGAGTCGCCGAACGGCTCGTCGAAATACCAGACCAGGTCGCGCATGGCCTCCACGGCATCGGCATCGACCACGAACTCGTGGTGATCCGCGCCGATGTGGCGGGCGACTGCGCGGGCGGCTGGAAGCTCGTTGAACTCCGCCTCGCGGAACCCGATCGAGAAGGTCTTCACCGGCTGCGACAGATTGCGCGCCATCAGCGCGGCGACGACGCTCGAGTCGAGCCCGCCGCTGAGGAACGCGCCGAAGGGCACGTCGCTGACCAGCCGGACACGTACGGCCTCGTCGAGCTGCTCGAACAACTGGCGCTTCAGGCTCGCTTCATCGCCCTGCAGCTTGGGCCCGAATTGCGGTTCCCAGTAGCGCTGCGTCCGGATCTCGGCGCCTTCGACCACCAGGCAGTGGGCCGGCGGCAGCTTGAAGACCCCTTCGTAGATGCTGGCCGGGGCCGGCACATAGCCGAGCACGAAGTAGTCGAGCGTGGCGCGCTGCGAGATGCGCGGCGAGAAGCCGGGCACCTCGAACAGGCACTTGAGCTCCGAGGCGAAGGCGAGCACGCCGCCGGGCAGCTGCGCATAGTAGAGAGGCTTCTTGCCCAACCGGTCGCGGCCGAGCACCAGGCGCCGCCGGCGCAGGTCGAGGATGGCGATGCCGAACATGCCGCGCAGATGCGCGAAGCATTCGTCGCCGTACTCCTCGTAGGCATGGACGATGCACTCCGTGTCGGAGTTCGTGTAGAAGCGGTGCCCCTTTCCCTCGAGGTCTCGCCTCAGTTCACGAAAGTTGTAGATCTCCCCGTTGAAGACGACCTGGATCGACTGGTCTTCGTTGTGGATCGGCTGGTGGCCACCGCCCACGTCGATGATGGACAGGCGCCGCATGCCGATCTGGGCCGCACCGTCCCGGTAGACACCCTGGTCATCGGGCCCGCGGTGCACGATCTGCCGGCACATGGACTCGACGACCGCGCCGCCGAAGGGCAGCGTCCCGCCCGTTGCGAATACACCTGCGATTCCGCACATGCTGCTGGCCTCAGTGCTGGGAAGCGGGCTCGCCCGGCCCGTTGTCGTAGAGCCGGATGAGGCTGTCGCCGACATGGCGGATCGACGCACGCGACTGCACCATCGCCAGGGCGTGGGCACGCATCGTGGCCATGGCATCGTCCGAAGCCGCACAGACCCGATGCAGGGCCGAGACGTAGGATTCCTCGTCTCCGGGCGAGAACATCCAGCCCGTCCGCCCTTCGACGATGAAGTCCTCGTTGCCGCTCACCCGGGACCCGAGCACCGGCAGGCCCGAGGACATGTACTCGAGCAGCGTGTTGGACAGCCCCTCGTGCAGCGACGCGAGGATCCCGAAGTCGGCCAGCGCGAGGAACGACTCGGGCTGCTTGGTCGGGCCGAGGAAGCGGACCTGGTCTTCGATGCCGAGGCTCGTGCACAGCGCCTGCAGGTTGCCGTGAAGCGAGCCGCTCCCCACCACCAGCAGCAAGGCGTCGTCACGATCGCGCAGCACGCGCGCCCATCCCCGCAGCATCAGCTCGACGCCCTTCTCCCACTCCAGCCGCCCGACATAGATGCCGATGAGCCGCCGCTCGCCGAACTGCTCCCGGCGTCGCTCGTCGCGTCCGGGCCTGACGCGGAAGCGCTCGATGTCGACTGCATTCGCGATCAGCGCCACCTTGTTCGGGTCGAATCCCGCGTCGACCAGCATGCGGCCGATGCGCGAACTCGTCGCCTGGTAGGCCGTGGCTTGTCGCATCGCCCACTTGCGCAACCGGGTGAACCATCCGGGGTGCTCGTCGAGGATGCCGCCGCGCATCTCCGTCATCCCGGTGAGCTTGACGAACACCGGCTTGCCCAGCAGCGGGCCGACCAGGCAGCACACCGCCGACATGTTCCCGGCGATGTGGGAGTGGATCACGTCGTAGCGGTCGCGCCGCCGGATCAGCAGCATCGCCAGGGCCACCAGCAGCCACAGCGAACCGAGCAGCTTGACACGTGGGTAGCGGATGCGAGTGATCGGGATGCCAGCGACCACGTCCTCTTGCTTCTGGACAGTCCAGCGCACCATGGGCGTCACCACGGACACCGGCACGCCGCGGCGCTGGAACTCGATCCCCAGGGTCTGCACCTGGGACTCGGCGCCGCCGCCACCGGGCGTCGGCAGCCCGCTCTCGAGGACCATGAGCACGCGCGGCGTCTTGTCAGGGTTGGTCATCGACGAACTCCCTGTGCCAGAGCTCCAGCATCATCAGCGAGTGGATCTCCGGCGAGTGATCCCAGGCGCCGGACTCGTGGCGGCGGATCAGGTGACGGATGAAGTCGGGACGCGCATAGCCTCGCTGCAGCGCCCGCTCGGACAGCACGACGTCGTGTGCGAGCGCACCGTAGGGACCGTTGCGGCGCAGCCAGACGCTGATGGGCAGACCGAAGCCCTGCTTCTTCTTCTTTCGGATGGCCTCCGGTAGCACGTGCTGCGTCGCAAGCTTGAAGAGATGCCGCTTGTTGCCGCCGCGCACCTTGTCGCTGCCTGGCAGCCGCCCGGTGAACTCGACCAGGCGCGGATCGAGGTAGGGGAACATCACGTCCACGCCGGCGCTGCGGGAGGCACGGACCACCTTGACGACGTCGTTGTCGGCGATGGTCATCTTCAGGTCGAGGTACATCAGCCGGTGGAGCGTGCAGTCGGCGCTGGCCTGGGCGTAGATGCGCCGCTGCACGTCCAGTGCATCGTCGATGCCGACGTGAGCGCGGAAATCCGGCGTCAGCAGTTCCTCGAAGTGGTCGGAGGCGAACGAGTCGTCGCTGTAGAAGCGGTCGGGGTTGGGCAGGCTGCCGCGGTGCACGAAGTTCTTGACGCGGTTCGCGAAGCGGCTGTCGCTGCCCTTGAGCATCGACGCCGCGGCATGCCCCAGGCCCCTGACCCATCCCGGCGCCGTGTGGAAGGCCTCGAAGATCTTGTCCTTCAGGTAGCGCTCGTTCCCGCCGAAGATCTCGTCGCCGCCATCGCCGGCAATCATCACCGAGACGCCGGCATCGGCCGCGATGCGGGCGCAGTAGTAGGTGGGAATCGCCGATGCGTTGCCGAACGGCTCGTCGTAGGCGCGCACCAGCTGGCCGATGGCCTGCACCGCGTCTTCTTCGCTGACGCGGTACTCGTGCGGACGCAGGCCATAGGCCTGGCTGGCGATCTGGGAGAAACCCAGCTCGTCGTAGCCCTGCTCCGCGAAGCCGATCGAGAAGCTGTCCACGGGATGGTCGTGCGAGCGCGCCAGGATGCCGTTGATGCTCGAGCTGTCGGTCCCGCCGCTGAGGAAGGTGCCCCAGCCGCTCGCGTCGGCGCAGCGGAAGTCGCGCACCGTGGACTCGATCTGCTCGCGAAGCGCCGCCACCCGCGCAGCCTCGTCGCCGCGCAGGTCGGCCGGATAGCTGGCGTCCCAGTAGCTGCCGACGCTCTCGCGGCCGCCCTCGAGCAGCCACTGCGCCGCCGCCGGCAGCTTGAAGACGCCTTCGATCGCCGTGGTCGGCGCAGCGACGTACGAGAAATTGAGGAACTGGTAGACGGCCGCACGCGAGACCTTCCGCTCGACCAGACCCGACCGCAGGATCAGCCGGAGATCCGACGCCAGCAGCCAGCCTCCGTCCACGCGGGCATGGAAGATCGGTGAAGTGCGGAACGGATCCGTGCGGGCGACCACCTTGCCCTCGCGGAGGTTCCACAGCACGTGGCTGTAGCGCCCCAGCTGTACATCGAAGGGCTGGTCCGGTCTCGCGAGCCAGCCATCGAGCAATTCGGCACAGGCCGTCGTGCTGCTGGCCAGCGGTTTGCCATGGCAGGGCGCGCGGCCGATGGCCACACCGCCGACCTCGCCTGCGCGCACCTCGGCGTCGCCGCGCACCCACAAGGTGGCGCCCGGCGGCATCGGCACCTGCCGCGGTTGGCCTGCACCGGCGACGGGCGGCCACAGGCCCTCGTCGGCCAGCCGATCGAACCGGGGCTCGGCGCCCGGGGTGCCTGTCCAGAGGAGAAAGTCTGCGAGTCCGCTTGCCATGGAGGAGGTTCAGAGAGGGCCGCACCGGCGAAGCCGGCGCAGCTCAGGGGTTCGACGCGCGGCCTCCAGTGCCTGCGGTCCGCCACAGGTGAGCCCGCCGGTTGGAGAGAAACTCGATCAGCCCGAGCACGGCGAACCAGTTCAGCGACACGAAGGCCGAGCACAGGCGCACCACGCGCAAATGCAGTGCTGCCGGCACGACCAGGCCGATCAGCGCCGCCACGTAGAAGACCAGTTGAAGCACCAGGAGTATCGCGTATGGCCCGGGCTCAGCCGCGAGCGCCATGTTCGAGAGCAAGGCAACCAGCAGGGCCCAGGGGCCGAGCAGGCGCAGGATCTTGTGCGACAGGAACTGCCACCACAGCGGATGGCCGGAGGGCAGAACCCACGAGGGATGACGGGCGAGCAGCTGGAAGTTGCCGGCCAACGTGCGCGTCTTGCGCACGCGTTCCTGCGCGGCGCTGCGCGAAGGCAGGTCGTAGGCGATCGCCCGCTGGTCGAACACGACCCGGCCGCCGCGGGCCATGGCGACCATCGGAATCTCGACATCGTCGAGGATGGTGTCGGCCGGAATCGGCTGGAAGGCCCGGCGGCGGAGCGCGTACAGCGCACCGGTCACGCCGGGCACGGAGTGCACCAGCGCCTCGGCGCGACGGATGGCCTTCTCGTAGCGCCAGTAGGCATCCACGCCCTGGCCGAAATCCGCCTGCCCCGACTGGCCGAACACGAGTTCGCCGCTGACCGCCACCACCTCGGGATCCGCGAGGTTCTCCACCAGGTTGCGCACGGCATCGGGCGACAGCATCTGCCGCGCATCGTTCATCACCAGGATCTCTTCGTGGCAGGCGGCCACCGCGTCGTTCAGGCAGGCCGCCTTGCCTCGACGTTCGGCAAAGGCCAGGACCTGCACCCGCGGGCCAGCCGCGCGCGCGATCGCGACGGTATCGTCGGTCGATCCGTCCGAGGCGATCACGATGCGCAGCCTCTGCGGAGGGTAGTCCTGCGAGAGCAGCGTCTCGAGCTTGGCGGCCAGCCGCCCGGCCTCGTTGTACGCGACGACGATCACCGCCACGCTCGGCTCATGGGTAGCGCGCGCGACGGCGCGCGGGCGCACCGACGCCAGCACCCGCACCAGCAACGGGTATCCGGCATACGCGTAGAAGAGCAGCGCCACGCTGCCCCAGAAGAGGAGTTCGGTCATCGCCTGGCCAGAAGAGCCGCCCGGAGCTTGTCGTATGCCCCATTGCCTAGCAACCCCTTACCCGCGCGGAGCAGCTCGTAGCGCAAGGTGCTTGCCAAAACTTCACGCGGCCGACGGGCCATCCATCCCGCGGTGCGCTCGGCCGTTGTTCCGCGCAGGATCGCGAATCGCGGCACTTCGAGCGACAGGCCACGCCAGACCCCGACGCGCGACGAGCAGACCGCGTCGTAGCCGAGCCGCCGTGCCGTCTCCACCAGCCCTGGCGCGACCCGGCCTCCCGGCGGGGCAAACAAGGTCACGGGGCGACCGAGGCCGTCTTCGATGATCTGCTTGGAGCGGCGCAGTTCGTCCTCCACCCCGGATGGATCGAGTTCGTCCAGATACCGGTGCTGGTGGCCGTGCGACTGGATCGACATGCCCGCCGCAGCCATGTCGCGCAACGCGGCCCAGTCGAGGAAGCCGCGCTGTCCGACGTGGGCGCTGTTGACGAAGAAGTCCGCGCTGGCGCCCGCAGCGCGCAGCGCCTCGGCCGCCCAGGCATTGCTCGAGTGGCCGTCGTCGAAGGTGAAGGCCACGGCGTTGTCGCCTGCGGAGTCGAGCAGCGCGCGCACACTGGCCACCGCGAGGCCGGCCCGGCGCGCCAGTTCCAGGTGATGGCCGAAGGTCTGCCGGCTGACGGCGTAGTGCAGGTCGGCACCCGCGGCATCCTCGCCATCGTCGACGATGGCGTGATACATGAGCACCGAGACAGGCTGTTGAGGCATGAGCTTCATCCTTGACGTGGCGAGCGCGACCCCAGGCGGCTCGCCAGCTTGGCCACCACGGACCGCACCCGGTCACGCAGCATGGCATCGCCAACCAGGGCCACCGGCGCGAACACTGCCACCACCACCAGGCCACGCAGCACGGCCGTGACGGCATCGCCGCCTACGGTCACGTACCGGGCCAGCCACCAGCCCAGCGCCGCAGCGGGCACGAACTTGGCGAGCGCCGCCCAGGGCATCGGCACGGGGAGTGTGCCGCGTCCGAGCAGCAGCGAGGACAGCAACAGTGCGGCGTAGCTCACGAGGGTCGCGGCTGCCGACCCGACGATGCCCCACGTCGGCACCCACAGCAGGTTCAGGCCGATGTTCGCCGCAGCCGCCAGTGCCACGAGCAGCATGATCGTCTTGCTTCGCTTGCGCAGATAGAGTCCGGCGCCGCAGACCATCACGGCGCCTTCGAGCGCCATGCCTGCGATCACCCAAGGCACCACGACCCCGCCTTCGCGGTACTTCGCCGACGCCAGCACGGCCAGCACCTCGCCCCCGGTGGCTGCCGTCACCGCCACGACCAGCGCCGCCGCCGCGACGTAGACGTGCAGGAAACGGCGCAGGAAGTCGGCGGTGGCCTCGGCGCCCTGCTCTTCCCAGATGCGCGAGTAGGTCGGCAGCGCCGCCGCGGCGAACGACGACAGCGCGAGGATGCGCACGTAGTCGCACATGTTGTAGGCCGCGACATACACGCCCAGTGGCTGGGCGCCGAGCAGCGTCTGGATGACGTAGCGATCCCCCATGGCCAGCACCTGGGCACCGAGTTCGTAGCCCGCCATCGGGATGCCGAAGGCCAGCATCGCGCGGAACAGCCGCCGGTCGAACAGCCGCGGCGAAACATCGAAGCGCCGCAGCAGCCAGACCGCGATCCACAGCACGCCGAGGATCTCCGTCGCCACGGTGGCGGCATAGAAGCCCCACAGATCACGCGAGACGAAGAAGAGCACGCCGAAGATGGCCGCGAGCCCCACGTAGCGCCGCACGACGCCGAAAATCGCCAGCAGGCGGCTCTCTTCCTGCGCCCGGATCTGGTTGAGCAGCGCGCTCTCCAGCACCCGCACCAGCACCAGCACCGACGTGAACGCCATCAACGGGGCGACACGCGGATCGTTCCACCACGACGCGGGGATGACCAGCGTGGCGGCCAGCCAGATCAGCGTGACGGCCAGCCCCAGCGCACCCATGCCGACCACGACGGTGGATGCATAGCCGTTCATGTCGACGCCATGCTTGCCGGCCTTGACCTCGCTGTAGAAGCGCAGCGCCGCATTGCCCAGGCCGAGCTTCGCGACGCCCACCAGGATGGCGAGCGCCGAACTCACCAGGTTCATCACCCCGTACTCCTCGACGCTGAGCAGGCGCGTCAGCAAGGGGAACGAGATGACGCTGGCCAGCGTCACCAGGACGCTGGCCAGCGTGTAGTAGGACAGGTGCTTCGCGAAGCCGGTCGTCGCCATGGGCGGTTTCGATGCGGTGCAGCCGGGGCGGCCCGGCGCGCCAGGTGCGCTACAGCGCCGAGACAGAGCCGGTCGGCCCCGTGCTCTCGTTGAGTTCGATCCGCAGCTCCTGGGCGGTGGCGGACACCTCGCGGGCCGAGATCGTTTCCGTCGGGCTCAGGTAGTAGGACAGCAAGAGCCGGTTGCAGAGCACATTGATGCGACGCGGCACCCCGCCGGTGGCGTCATAGATGCGCTCGAAGGCATCGGCGGTGAAGGTCGGATTCACGTCCTTCCAGCCGACCCGGTGCAGCCGGTGCTCCACGTAGCCGCGCACCTCCTCCGCGCTGAGCGGGCCAAGATGACACGAGGCGATGACACGCTGGCGAAGCTGCTCGAGGGAATCCGATCGAAGCTTCTGCCGCAGCTCCGGCTGGCCGACGAGGAAGCTCTGCAGGAGGGCCTGGTTGTCGAGCTGGAAATTCGACAGCATGCGAAGTTCCTCGATCTCGCGCGGCCCGAGGTTCTGCGCCTCGTCGACGATCAGCAGCGCGCGCCGCCCGGTCGCCGCCAGCGCGATCAGGAACGCCTCCAGGCGGGAGATCCACTGCGCCTTGGAGTTCCCCTCGATCGGGATGCCGAAGGCCGCGCAGATGGACTGCAGGAGTTCCTTGCACTCCAGCTGAGTGTTGACGATCTGCGCCGCCACCACGTCGGTATCCAGGCCCTGCAGCAACGTGCGGACCAGCGTGGTCTTGCCCGCACCGATCTCGCCGGTGACGACGATGAAGCCCTCGCGCTGGTGTACGCCGAATTTCAGGTAGGCCAGGGCGTTGCCGTGCCCCTTGCTCTCGAAATAGAAGCTCGGGTCCGGGCTGAGCTGGAAGGGCGGGCCACTGAAGCCCAGGTGAGACTCGAACATGCGTACCTTCAGAATCGATGGGACAGCAAGGCCTGCACGGCTGTCTCCCTGAAAGACGCACTGGTCGTGCTGTTGGTCGTCACGGACCTCCAGTAGGGACCGAACGATGCCTCGGTGCGCGGCGACAGGTTGATGGTCCAGAACACGCGCAGGTCGCGGTCGGTCGTGCGCTCGCCCTCGCGAAGGCCGAGCCCGCGGACCTGCAGCCAGCGCCCCCGCGCCGTGATGCGCGAATCGCGCGCGAGCAGATAGCTGGCGTTGAGTTCGACTCCGCCCTGCCGCGCATCGTCCGTGCGCACGGAGGCGGCGACCGGCAGCGCGTCGTCGGTGGTGAGCAGTCGCAGGCTCTGGGCAAACACGGTCAGCGACGCCGTGGTGCGCGGCGACAGGTAGGCGATGGTCGCGCTGCCGCCCGTGTTGAGCTGCGCGTAGCCGGCCAGCAGTTCCAGCGCGCGAGCCAGTTCGGTCGGCAGCCCGCGCGACGCCAGCAGGCTGTCCACCAGCGCGGCACGCTGCGCCGGATCCGGAAACCGCGTCGTGAGGATGGCGTCGAGGAAGTCGCCGAGCGTTTCGCCGGAAGACAGGCCGCCGAACGACGCAGTCGAACTCGCGGGCTCACGCTGCATGGAGCCCGAGAACGACCAGAATGGCGTCCGGTGCGATGCCCTGGCCTTGAAGCCATTGCCGAAGAAGCGACGCTCCACCTGCCCTTCGAACTCGGTGCGCGGACCGGGCACCCAGCGCACGCCCAAGCCGAGGATGTCGTCGTTGCGTTCCGCGAGCGCCGAACTCGTCTTCTCACGGCCGGCAATCAGGCTGAGCACCAGCTCATCGAAGAGCAGCGCCTGAACGGAGGCGCGCGCGGTCTCGAGTTCCCAGGAACCTTCCTTGATTTCGACGTAGCGTGTGTCCTGGCGCTGGTACTCGAGTCCGAAGCCGAGCGGCCGGGGCTTGCCGCGCAGCGCGATTCGCCCTGCATGCACGCGGGCATTGGCGGCCTCGTCGTTCTGCACCGAGGTATAGGTTTCCTCCAGCGCAGCCTCGAATTCGACCCGCGGCGAGAACTCGTGGCGGATGTACGGCCGGACCTGAAGGTACTCTGCCCTGCGCACGTTGTTGCCTGCCCCCGGGGACGAGCGACCGAGAAACGGATCGACCTCGACCTGGCGGACCGAGGCCGATGCGTCGAGATACAGCCAGCGATCCACCAGCGTCGAGTTCAGCAATGCCTCGAGTCGGGGCAGCACCTCGGTCTCCCGCGTACCGTTGAGCGAGCCCAGCAGTTCGAGGCTGCCCGAAAGGTTCAGCGAGTAGTCGGCGGCCTCGCGGCGAACGCGCAATCCGGGCGTCACGCCCAGCAGGACTTCGGATTCCTCCAGGCCCCGGGGCCGGCCTGCACCGTTGGTCGTCGCCGTGACACTGGCATCGACGCGCGCTTCGCGCCGCCACACCTGGGCGGAGGCGTCGTCGGGGACGATCAGACCGATCGCGGCAGCCAGCGGCAGGAGCGCCCACGCCACGGCGGCCTGGGCACGCCGCGGCCGGACGTTCCGTTCAAGTCGCGTAGGCATCGTAGGCGCTGTAGGCGTCGCTTGCCGCAGTTCGGTTGAGGATGGACGAGACGGCAGGAACCGATTCGACAGCCGTGAATGCCTCCTCCACCTGCGCAGTCGTGGTCCGCGTGGAGTCGACCACCACCAGCACCTGACCGACACGGGAGGCCAGCACTCGGGACTCGGCGGTCAGCAGGAGAGGCGGCGCATCGAAGACGATGACCCGGTCGGCATAGCGCGTGGCCAGGTCGGCCAGCAGACGGTCCATCGCAGCACTCGACAGCAGTTCGGTCGACCGCGTATTCGGCGTGCCCGCCGGCAGCAGCGACAGCTTGGGAACGTTGGTCCTGAGCATGACGTCGGCCAGATCGATGCGCGGATCGTTCAGCACGTCCAGCAGCCCCCGATCGGCGTCGATGCCCAGACGTTCGGTGACGGACGGCCGCACGACGTCTGCATCGACCAGCAGCACCGAGGTATCCACCTCCATCGCGATGCTCATGGCCAGGTTGACGGCGCAGAAGGTCTTGCCTTCGCCGGCGACTGCGCTGGTGACCATGATCAGCGATGCCCGACGCGACGTCTGCTGCGCCAGTTCCTGAGCCGTCTTGAGCAGCGCTCGCTTGATGTGCCGGAAGTCCAGCGCCAGATTGGAGCGCACTGCCCCAGGCACGAGGTAGCCCATGGCGGCGAGCCGCTCGAGATCGAGGTGAACCTCTCTGGACAACCGCGGCGGCGCCGCAGGCGGCAGTTCCGGCGTGCCTTGCACCGCCGCCACCGGCGACGGCGCCACGCCCTCGCCACGCAGCATGGCGTTGAAGCGTTCCTCCGGGAGGCCGGCCGCCGTCCAGGGCACGTCCACGCCCGCTCGGCGCAACTGCTCCAGTCGCTTGGTGGCCTGTTCAATGATTCCCATGAGTCCGCTGCCCGTCAGTGAGTGGCCGGCAGGCCGATCCAGACGACCCAGACCGCCTGCAGGACGATCAGGAGCCCGATGATGCCCGTGACCTTCATCGCGTCTGCGCGCTCCAGTCGCAGTTGCGCCACGTTCTTGGCGGCGCGCACGCGCCCGAGCACCGGGCGCGAAGTGGCCGCCATGAGCTGCTGCACATCGTTGAAGGTCGGGCGCAGGCGCTCTAGCAGGAGCGGCGTGCCCACCAGCGTCGCGAGCGTCACGAGAAAAGCCAGCGCCGCCAAGTGGAGGCGACTCGGTGCAACCGGCCCAGGCCCGACGGCCGGCGGATCGACGACGCGGAATTCGGCCAGGTGCGACGACTCGTCGAGCTTGACGCCGAGCGACGCGGACTCCCGTCGCGAAACCAGCGCCTCGTAGTTCTTGCGCATGATGTCGTAGTCGCGATTGAGCTGCGCCAGTTCCGCTTCGACCTGGGGCACCTTGCCGGCCGTGGCGCGGATCTGGTCGAGCCGCGCCTGCTGGGTCGACAGTTGCGCGCGCAGCGAAGACACGCGGGCCTCCGTCTCGGCCAGTTGCACCCGGATCTGCTGGTAGACGGGGCTCGTGGCCGCCAGCCTCTCGCCGCCGGGCTTCGCTCGCGCGGCCTCTTCGGCCCGCTTCTGCTGCTCGAGCTGCGCGATCACGCGCCGGGCGTTGACAACGTCGGGGTGGGCTTCGGTGTAGCGGCGCAGCAACTCGTCGAGTTGGCGCCTCTGCGCGTCCAGTCGGGTTTCGAGTTCGCTCGGCGCGGCCAACGCCGCCGGCCGTGCCTCCGGAGGCAGCAGAGGAGCCTCGGACGAGAGCTCCCGCCGCAGCGTGTCACGCGCCTGTTCGGCGGCGAGAAGCTCGGTCTTGAGCTTGCTGACCTCGTCGGTCAGTGCGGACATGCGCCCGAAATAGTCCTGATTCGACACGCCCGTGACACCGAAATTGCGGAGCTTGAACTCCTTCAGGCGGTTCTCGGATTCGATCAGCTTGAGCTCGTAGACGCGGATCTGTTCGTCGATGAAGCGCGTGGCCTCCAGCGAATCGCGGCGCTTGGTGCCTTCCGTCGCATCCACGAACAGTGCCAGCGTCGCCTCCACGATGCGGCGGGCCCGCTCCGGATCCTTGTCCCGATAGACGATCGAGTACTGGTTGCCCGAACCCGTGGCGGTGAACTTGATCTGCTGCATCAGCGCATTGACCAAGCGTTCGCGGTTGGCCAGCTGTTTCGGCTCCAGGCCCAGGTTCGGCACGTCGATGAGCTTCTCGACATTGGGCCGCGAGATCACCGTTCGCGCCAGCATGCGGACCTGCATCTCGATGTCGGGCTGGTACGCGAGGCCGGCCATCAGCGGTTTCAGCACCGTCTGCGTGTCGACATAGATGCGTGCGCTGGCCTCGTAGCGCTGAGGCGCGAACGTCACGCCCAGCGTCAGGAGGCCACCGACGATCCAGCCGGCGGTCACCGCGGGCCAGCGATGCTTCCATGCTGCCCGCTTGATGCCCGAGAGGCTCAACCCCAGGAAACCCGAAGCGGGACCGGCTTGCGTCGTCATGCCTTGCTCACCCTGTGCCTTAGCTCGTCACCCATCGCCAGCCAGTGCCGGCTCAGAACCAGCCTTGCGGCACGATGATCACGTCGCCCGGCAGGACCGGCGCATTGGCCGAGATGTCGCCGCGGCGCAGAAGGTCCTTCAGACGGACGGAATACTGCTTGCCCCCTTCGGAGCCGCGAATCAGCACCGCGGCGTTCCCGTCTGCGAAGTCGGTCAGGCCCCCTACCTGGATCATGACATCGAGCAGCGTCATGTCCTTGCGATAGGGAACCGACTGCGGCCGCGAGGCCTCGCCGACGATCCGGATCTGCTCCGAGTAGACGCCCTGGAAGCCGGTGACCACGACGCTGACGACCGGATCACGGATCACGCGCGACAGCGACTTCTCCATTTCACGGGCCAGTTCGGAAGGGGTCTTGCCCGCCGCGCGCAGGTCTTCGACCAGCGGCGTCGAGATCATGCCGTCCGGGCGCACGGTAACGACCGTCGAGAGCTCGGGGTTGCGCCAGACGACCACGTTCAGCGCATCCAGCGGGCCGATCAGGTACTTCGGCGCCGTGGTTTCGACCTTCGCCGGGGCTGGCGGGTGGCTGCCCATGCTGCCGCAGGCCGACAGCGCGACCGCGATGACGATCAAACCCAGGCGGCGGAACATGCCGGCCACGTATTGCCCGCGAAGTCTCTTCATATGCTGATCCTCGAAAGATGCCTTGTGCGTCGGTGCGATCCCGCCGAAGCGGTCGCGCCGCGGCCGAATGGAAGGCGGCAGCAGAATACTACCGGGCGCCTTCTCGGAACAGGACGACGCTGACGGTCTCGACCAGCACCATCAGATCGAGCATCAGGGAGTGATTCTTGACGTAGTAAAGGTCGAACTGGTGCTTCTTGCGGGCGTCGTCCACCGACGCGCCGTAGGCGCACCGGACCTGGGCCCAACCCGTCACGCCCGGCTTGACACTGTGTCGAACGTCGTAGAACGGGATCTGCTCCTTCAGCTGGGCCACGAACGACGGACGTTCCGGGCGCGGTCCGACCAGGCTCATCTCGCCCTTGAGCACGCTGATCAGCTGGGGCAGTTCGTCGATGCGGCACTTGCGGATGAAGGCACCGACCCGGGTCACGCGGGCGTCGTTTTGCGTCGCCCAGCGCGCCACGCCGTCCTTTTCGGCATCGGTGCGCATGCTCCGGAACTTCAGGCACATGAACACCCGGCCCCTCAACCCGACGCGCTCCTGGCGGTAGATCACGGGCCCGGGACTGTCCAGGCGGATGGCGATGGCCGTCACGACCATCACCGGCGCCGCCAGCAGCAGCAGGAGCGACGAGCAGACCACGTCGAAGGCACGCTTGACGGCCGTGCGCACCGGCCCTTGAACGAAGCCGTGGCCGTAGATGAGCCAGCTGGCCTTCAGGCTCTCGGTCGGCACCTGGCCCTTGGTCCGTTCGTAGAACCCTGCCAGATCGAGCACCGGCGTGCCGTGAAGCCGGCAGTCCAGCAGGTCATCGATCGGCACGCCCCCGCCACGCTGCTCCTTGACGGCGACGATCACCTCGTCCACACGCAGCCGCTGCACGAGTTGCGGAATCGACAGAGTCCTGTCGAACACCCTTTCGTCACCGAGTTCGACACCCTCCTCGGCCGGTCCGGCGGCGTAGAAACCGACCACCGTGCGCCGCGACCGCCCGGGCTGACGGAGATCCGCTGCAACGTTCACCGCATCGCGCCCCGCCCCGACGATGAGCACGCGCGGCGCCCCGACGGCAGCGTGGTGGATCACACGAAACAGCAGGCGAACGCAAACGGCACCGAGAACGGTGTACAGCCCGGCGTGAAAGATGAAGTCCAGCGCATGGTTCTCCATGCCATCGGCCTTGATCGCCACGTAGGCGATCACGCACCCGACGACGATGGCCGTCAGCGCGCGCAGCAGCGAGGAGCCGACTCCGACCACCTCGGCGCCCTGCCGATACAGCCCGACGAGTGCATAGAGCATCGACATGAAGAGCGCGAACGAGGCCGCGGGCAGCAGCATGCCCTTCAGGGTCACGTCGAAGCCGATGGCGTCGTGTTGGGTGGCGGCCAGGCCATTGGCCGCCAGAAGCACGGCCAGGAAGCACAGGAGCCCGTCGGCGAGCCACTCGGCGAATGCCGAGAAGCGGATGTGATGCTGAAAGACCTTGAGCATTGACGATGCCTTTGGCGAGTGGCTCTCCACCCGGGTGTCGGGTGAGTTGTCCAGCACGTTCGCGGATTCGCGACGGCAACGAGATTCTCAAGAGCCACCCACCGGGGAGAAACCCTCCAAACGAGGGGAAAATTCATTGCAACCCCGCCAGTAGCGAGGAGCTTTCACGCCTTTGCGAAAAGACGAAGGGCTGACTTCCGGGAAGAAGTCAGCCCTTCAGGATGCTTGGCGGAGTGGACGGGGCTCGAACCCGCGACCCCCGGCGTGACAGGCCGGTATTCTAACCAACTGAACTACCACTCCGCGTGGCCGGCAGCTTCAGGATCACTCCTCAAGCGCTGCCGAAACTTGGCGTCCCCTAGGGGATTCGAACCCCTGTTACAACCGTGAAAGGGTCGTGTCCTAGGCCTCTAGACGAAGGGGACTGAAGCTCTTTCGTC